>CAVOKF010000008.1:0-886522 GCA_963696385.1 uncultured delta proteobacterium | reverse complement strand
CAGGTCTTTCGGACGGCCCTGGACGGCGGCGCAACGTCGCTCTTTGCCGTGGGAAAGCTGCACGACACGGTGAATCTCGCCGGCGGGTCGGCGCTCCTGGCGAGGCCAGCCATCGGCTCGATGCGCCAACTCGGGATCGCAGCCACATTCCATTGTGAGGCTGCGCGTCGCCGCCGACAGGGCGGAACCCGTCGACCGGCCGTCTCAGACTCGGAGGTCCTGACTTTCCGGCACAGGCCCTCTCGACGCCGCGCGCGCCCGCAGTCGCTCCTGCGCCGCCCGGAGGGGTCGATCGTCGATCCATGCATCGTAATCAAAGTCGCGATCGAGAAAACCATAGGTGAGCTGAAAGTCCTTCTGCTGCCGGAAAAGCGCGACGCGCTCGCTCGATAGGTCCGGCGCAAGCGCAAGATGAAAGCCGCCGCGATAGGCCTCTTCGACCCCCTGCGAACTGGCGCGCGTCTCACCTTGCAGAACCTTGTGAACTCCTTCGACGTTGGTCTTGGCCCATTCGGCAGCACGAAGAGTCTGGTAGAGGAAGCGCACAAGCAGGTCGAAGTGGTCGGCCAGAAGGCTCTCGTGCACGGTGATGGGGCGCGGCGTCCCGTTGTTCACGCGAAAGCGGCGTTCCGGAAGCCGATCGAGGTCGATCCCGACGACGGCCCCATGGCGGCGTGCGGCATCCGCCGCCGAAGCGCCCTTTACGTAGACCGCGTCGACCTCGCCCTTGATGAGCGGATCCAGCCCCTCCCAGATCCCGCCGAGGCCGTCGCGCCGATTGTCGGAAGCACCGCGCCCGACCTCGACGAGTCGAACGTCGTCGAGCGTCAGGCCGACCGACGCGAGCGCGCCCTTGTAGCCCGCGAGGCTCATGCCTCGCGCAATGCTGCGACCACGGCGATTTTCGGCGAGGTCGGAGGCACGAAAGGCAGGTAGCGCGAGTCGCTTGCCTTTCAAGTGCTCCGGCGAGGTTATGGCTTCGCCGGGCCGCACGAGGATCGACTGCCACTCGTCGATCCATGTCAGGCCGACGAGCCGCGACGGGGCTCCTTGAGCCTTCGCGGGGATAGCAAGAAGATTGCCGCCCTCGCGAATCAGCGTTGGCAGCTCGTGGTCGTAATGATGCCGGGCGAGCTCGCCGCCTGCATCTTGCAAGGTTCGAACCCGAATCCCGTCTGGTTTGAACTCGTCATCGAGCCAGCCAAGCTTGTAGGCCAGGCCTGTGGCCGTGGGAACGGGGCAGCGGGTGAACCATAGGGTGTCCAACGCGGTCATGGAGTTTTCTCCGATCGAGAAACCTTGGAGGTCGTTTCGTGGTCACGGCCCGATCTTCGGATCCGGACCCAGGCTCAAAGCGTCGACGCTCTCGGTCAATGGCCGGCATGCGGCAAGAAGCCCAAGGCGCGCGCCTGCTCGGTCAACCCGCTCATCTTGAACTGCTGCGCCAGGACCCCGGGACCGTAGTCGCGCGACCCACCAAGGCTCTCGGCGAGGAGCTGAAGGCGCGCGCCTTCTTCGAGAATCAGAATGAACTCGGCGGTCTTGCGCAGACCGCCCTTGCCCCAAACCGTCGCGCCTCCGTTCGCCTCCAGAATGGCCGGAGTGTGCGGATCGATCTGAAGCCGATCGAGAATGAAGTCCTGCTCGGCCTGGCGTCGATCCAAGTAGACCGGTATCTCGCGGCTGAGAAGATACCGCTGCACAGGTACGTAGCGAATGGGCAAGGTCCGCTGGGTTTGCGCCCACGCACCCAAACACGGCGAATGGACGTGCGAAACGGTCGTGATGTCGGGGTGCTGCTCGAGGATTTTCGAGTAGCGGCCCTGGCCGCCCCCACCCGCCTCGCCGAGATAGGCGGTGCCGTCGAAGCCAAATACGCGGGGCACGAGCGCCTTCCCGCGCTCGAAGGGGCCCGGGTCATGAATCGCGACAAACTTGCTCTCCCCCGGGATGCGCTCGACGAACCCCACGGTCCCATTGGCGGTGATCGTCCCCGTCTCGCGAAAGACTCGAAACGCGAGCTCGGCCTCCTCAGTGGCCCTCTTGACGAACGCGACGGCTTTCGGACCGAGACTGTTCGCTGCTCGACTCATGTTCTCACCTTTCGCTTCGGTCGCGCGGCGCGCGCCCTTGCCCGTCGCCACGTCTATCATACAGGACACGCATGCGCAAGGTCGGACGACAGCCACCGCCGGTCGTCGTAACCTCAGGCTGCGTGCGTCGATGCCGCGTCGAGCGACGTCGTCAGCCGATCCACCTCAACGAGGTCGGGGCCGGTGAGCTCCCAGCGTGCGGCGTCGACGTTCGATTGCACTTGCTGCGGCGTCGTGGCGCCGGGAATCACCGAAGCCACGCCGGGTCGTGCGACCAGCCAGGAAAGCGCCAATTCCAACAGGGTATGACCCCGCGACGCCGCGAACGCGGCCAACCGGTCCGAAAGGGTGAGTCTCGCTTCGTTCAGAAACCTCGTCGCGAATCGTGCAGCCGGATCCGACAGACGCGTTCCGGCGGGCGGGACCTCTCCACGCCGGTACTTGCCCGTCAGCAGGCCGCTTGCGAGTGGGAAATACGGCAGAAACGCCATACCGCGCGCGACGCACTCTGCCAAAACGGCTCGCTCCGGCTCCCGGTGGAGCAAGCTGTACTCGTTTTGGAGACTGACGAACCGCGCAGCGCTCGGAGGGCGCCCGCCCTCCGCCGATCGGATCTGCTCCACCGTGAAGTTCGAACACCCAATCTCGCGCACCTTTCCCGCAGCGACCAGATCGTTCAGCGCTCCCAGCGTTTCGGCGATCGGAACGCCGGGGTCCGGACGGTGCAATTGATACAGATCGACCCAATCCGTTCCCAGGCGCCGCAAGCTGTCTTCCAGCGCACGTCGCACGTATTCGGGCCTTGCGCCCTGCCGGGAGTCATCGACTTTCGAGCCGAACTTCGTCGCCACGACGACGGATTTGCGGCGCTCGCCGAGGGCCCGCCCGAGATACTCCTCGCTACGCGTCTCGCCGTAGCGATCGGCCGTGTCGAAGAACGTAATTCCGACATCGATCGCGGCGTCGACCACTCGCGCCGTGCGCGCCGGGTCGAGTCGCACGCCGAAGTTGTTGCACCCCAGCCCGACCACCGACACGGCCAGCGAACCAATTTTCGCGTTTCCAACGTCGTTCTCCTTCGTGACGCACTCCGGACGAATGGGGCGACGGAACGCCCTTCCCACGTGTCCAGGCTAACGATGCAGGCCGGATGGGTAGGGCGTCGGCGCCGTTTCCGGCGTGGCGACGGCGCGCCCGGCCGTTACGCTGTCGCTCGCCGTGTGTCGGTCCAGCAGAGCCAAGACGGCGAGGAGCGCCAACGGACATAGGTAATCTCCGCCGCGCTCGACCCACTCCCACGTGTCCCTGAGACGATCCGAAATCGGGTAAAGAAGCTCGCTCGCGATCTTCCATGTGCCGATTCCCAACAGGAGAAATCGCGACGGCCAGAAGCAGACCGCGAGGGCCACCGCCATTTCGATCCCGCCGAGCCAGTGCAAGAACACCCGGCCGGCAGGAACCCCGATCGACTGCCAGTGGTCGATGAGGACTCTCTTTTCCTGAATCCGTGCGAACCCCCCGTGACCGAGCAACAGAAGCGCAATGGACACCCGAAGAACCCATGCCACCCGGCCAACCGCCGCGGGCCGCACGGGTCGGGCCTCGATCCGCTGGAACCAACGAACGCTTGGTTGGCTCGCCGCCACGAGAAGGGCGAGGGGGGGGTCCATAGTTGCCGGCGCGCTCGAAAAACTCCCACCACCCCAGGCCAGCCCATGGCCGCAAGAGCGCTGTGAATAAAGTCCACCGAACCATGTATCCGAGGAGCGCTCGGCAAGGAAACACCAGTACCGCCGCACCCAGCGTGATATCCACTGCCCCGACGAAGGGCATGGTCTTCCAAGCCACCGACGGGGAGATACCCAACGCGCCATAAAAAGGCAGCCATCCCGCCTTGGTGAGGACCCCCCACGCACCGTGACCGATGAAGCATGACTGCGTGAGAGGGTGAGCGACAGCCATGGCAGTCGGAATCGGGCTTGACTGGAGGCGGCCTGGCCATCACCGCCGCGGCCCAGTGTCCTTCCCATAGAGCCCGTACAGATCCGGTCGCGCCAAGAGCGTTCGCTCCAGGTTGAACAGGGAGGCCGGAGAGTCCGGAACTCTCAGGCCTTGCGCCGCGGGATCGCGCGACCGCAGGATCGCGTCCGCGACCTCCAGACCGAGAAGCTGCCCCTGCAAGTTGTCGTATCCGTAGTGCACGCCGAGATAGAGCCGGCTTGCGCCGGTCTCGAGCTGGATCTGCGTAAACGTGGAAACCGACCGCGTGGTGACGTTGCCCGTGCCGTCGTTGGTCCCGACGAGCCAAGCCAGCGACCCCAGCGTGACAGGGCTCCCATCCGCGTGGACTTTGTCGCCGAAATAGGCCCGGAGAATCTCGGCCGCCGCGGCCGCCGTCGCGCTATGTCCCGATGTGTTCGACGGATGCGAGGGTGTCGCCGCCAAGGGATGAAAGACGACGTAGTCGTTGGTCACGCTTCCGTCGCTGTTGGCGTTCGTCGATGTGATCGGTCGCCAGAACTTCTGCTCGTATTTCGAAGTCCAGGCGCCGATCCGGGCGTCCGCCACGGCCGTGTCGAGCAACGCGAACAGCGTCGCGTTTTGGTCAATCGTCAGTCCCCGGGCGCTCGACGCGATCTGAGCGGCTTGGTTCAGGAGGATTTCGACGTCCTGCTTGTAAAATAGGGCTTGCGCGGTCTCGTCGGCCGTACGAGTGCTCGAAGTGTCCTTGCCGATCTGGCTCACATAGCTCAGCTCTGCGTCGTACTCCCGGCTGCCCACTACGGGCGCCAAAGGGAGCAGGCGCGAGAGGAGAGTCACCTCCTGCGTCGTGAGGCCAAAGGGAGACACGTCCCGCCAGTTCAGGTCGATGCCGGGCTTGCCTTGAATCACGGTGCCGGTCGAGTCGAAACCAGTCGGCGCGCCCGTCGTGAAATTCACGAAGGGTGCACCGGCGTTGCTCTGACGCCACAGCCCGATGCCGGGGTTCGTGGTGGGCGTAAGCTGCGATCCGTACACGGTCGTGGGCGCGGCCCCGTCGATGATCCGCGCGGCGATGGCCGCTGCGGCCGCCGCCTGGCCGGCCGCGATGCCTCCGTCCGAGCTGGAGACGCCGAGCGCCGTCAGATAGCTGGTGAGCTGGGAGTCCACCCAGGTCCGGACCAGGGTCCATCCTGCAGCGGCCGCCGTATTCGTCGCCGGATTCGGCAATTCGCCCTGAATCGCGTCGTGCGCGGCCTGGGCCGCCGCAGCGGCGACCGACCCCGAGTTCGTCGCACTGTAGTAGTAGCTGCCGCTATTGAAGTGATCGATCGAATTGACGGCGTCGAACACCGCTCGCGCCTCGATCGCTTCGACCTCGGAGCTCACGTTCGTGTCCAGCGTCACTGCCGCGCTGACCGCGGATCCATCGAATCCCTTGGTCGCTTCCACCGTAAACTCGTTCCAATCCGTGACGGCGTCCGCACGCGCTGGCGAGACGAAAAACAAGCCCGCCGCGATGCCGGCCGCAGCCAATATCCCGATGGGGAGCAGTTCGAACCCAGACGTTTTGCGCATAGTGCCCTCCAGTTGGGAATCGCGACGAGGCCCGAGGTCGCTCAGGGAAATGGGCCTGCCGCAGCAGTCGCGCGAGGGCCCTCGGTCCACGAGCAGCAGTGTCGTCCTTGTAACAAGACGTGTCAACTGAATAGAAGACAGTGGTGAAGTGCGCCGATCCAGCACGACGGCAGGATTCGCGCCGCGCGTTTCCCCTCCTGAACAGGGACGCGCTTACCCTTTTTTGCGCGGGCCGTTTTTCGTGGTTCGTCGTACCGGTCTTTTCCGACCTATTGCGGGCCCCAGATCGCGTCGATCACGACCATCGCACCCACGGTCAGCGCCGCGGCCAGGAGGCTAAAGAGGATCGCCCAGCGCACGGAGGCGACGGTTGGGAAGGCGCCGCGCCCCGCCGAGCGATCCGCCTCCGGCGTGCGCCGAGCCGCTGCCGCAGCGCCGTCGGCCCTTACCAAGGGACCCTCCTGGCGATGCCCGCGCGAACGAGGGTCGCGTCGAGCGAGTACCGGCCCGGGCCGGCAAGAAACTTGGCAGGTGCTTCGAGCTTGGTCCATCCATGGGAGAGGGCCAACACACCGCCGAACCATAGGCGCAGGGCCAGAAGACCCGCGTTGACGCCTCCCATGCGGCTCAATAGGAGCCGATCGAGCCGCGAAGCCACGTCGGCCGGCGCAGGGCCGCTGTCGCTTAATGGCCTCGGATGAGACACAAGTCCTCTATAGCAGACCGAGAACGAGTCGCAAGAGACCGGAGTTGTCGGCACTCACGCGCTCCCATTTGCTCTTCGGAGAGGCTGGTGGCTTCCGCTTGATCTGTTCGCTTTGAAAGACATAATGGGCGGATGTTTGAGGGTCGCGCGCCTGGAGGCACGAGGGAATCCATTAGCAACCGCAACCGCACGCGCACTTCGGCGAGTAGCCGGTCGAAAGCGTATCGATCAACGAAGAGCCGCGGAAACCGCGGCGGTCACATATAACCCGTTCATAGGTAGGATCTTTATTTCTCGAGTGATGTCGATCACTGACGTGCATAGTGCACGAATGGGGTAGTCAAAGGCATCGGGGATTCTCTAGACGCGGTGTTGTGGACACGCGAAAGGAGACCCCGATGCACGGATCGAACGGTACACGCGCCGAAGTCGGCGTGTATGCGAAACGGCTTACGGAAGTACTCGGCGAGGAGCAGGTGACCGCGATCGCGAGACGTAGCGGCTGGCTACGGCGCGTGCGCAAGGTGATGCCGCTGGCGATGGTCGTGGCGGTGCTGTCCACGCTCGGGTCGGGCCACGCCAAGTGGTTGGCCGATATTCTGCGGACGTTCCGGAAATTCGCGGGCCTTTCGCTGCGATATAAGCCCTTTCACAACCGGCTCGCGCAAGCGTCCTTTCCAGAGATGTTTCGGATGCTGCTGGAAGCGACGGTACAGAAGATGAGCCAGCCGGTTCTGCACGCCGTGTCCCCCAAACTGTCGACCTTTCGGGACATTGTCATTCACGACGGGACGTCGTTCGCGCTCAAGGACGACTTGAAAGGCACATGGCCGGGCCGCTTTACAAAAATCTCGCCAGCCGCCGTGGAACTGCACGTCACGATGAGTCTGCTCCAAGACGATGTGCGCATCGTCGCCCTGACGGCCGACAAGGAGACCGAGCGAACCTACCGTCCCGAGGCCGCGAGTCTTCGCGAGCGGCTCTTTCTGGCCGACCGAGGGTACGAGGAGCGAACATTCTTTTTCGACGTCGACCAAGCGGGCGGCGCCTTCATCGTCCGCGGAACCAAAAACATTCGACCCACCATTCGGGCCGCTTTCGACAGCGCCGGCAAATCCATCCCCAAGTTGCTCGGCCAGAAGTTGAACTGGGACCTGCTTCCGGCCCAGACGGTCGATCTCGACATCGAATGGCAGGCGAATTCATTCGTGTATCGCGGGCGAATTGTGGCGATCTACAAGCGCGGCAAGCGCAACGCGAAGACGTTCGTGTACCTGCACAGCAACCTCGCTCGCAAGCGCTTCTCCGCCGCCGACGTGGCCGGCTTGTATCGCCTCCGCTGGCAGGTGGAACTCCTGTTCAAAGAGTTCAAATCCCACGCCAACCTTCATGCCTTCGATACGGGCAAGGCCGCTATCGCGAAAGCGATGATATGGGCGAGCCTGCTCGCAGCCCTTCTGAAACGCTCGCTCGCACACTTCGCGGAAGCGTCGCTGGGGGTGGAGCTTTCGACCCAGCGAGCCGCCGCGTCCGGCAAGCATTACTTCGACGATGTCCTCCGCGGCCTTCTCGACTCGCCGCGCCAACTACGTCGTGCCCTCGCCGAAACGCTCAAGTTTCTCGATTCCAACGCGCGCCGCGCTCATCCTGCTCGCGATCGAAAGCGCGGTCGTCTCGCTATGGGCCTCGAGCCACTCGCACTTGTGTGGTAGCGAGCGCCATCCCGAATCCCTAAGTACCAACTTATGATAACCCGTTAGGGGCTTCCGCCGTCGCTGTAGTGGCGAGCCGATTTGCGTCGTTCGATTCGAGCGAGCGGCTCTAGCCAAGTCCAACGCCTTGAGGGGCGCGTCCGTTGGCGCGTTGGCGCGTTGTCGCGCTGAAAGCGCCGTCCCATTGGAAACGTCTTCGGGGCGTCCGTGGGCGCTGGAAGCGGCTGTCTCATTGGAGCATCGCCATTCACAAGTCGTCTTTCAGCGAAGACATTGCGACTGACGGTCTCGTTCTAACCCCTTGACTACCCGAGCTCCTCGCATCTATCGTAGCGTCGAAGGGTCCCGGATACTAGACAGTCGTCCAGCGCACTTTAGGAGAGCCCGATGGCAAAACCGCAACCCGACGAATTGACGGCCTACATTGACCAAGCCAAGCGCGACGCCATATTTGCGTACGGCTTCTTGCGCGAGACGGGCTCGCTCACGGCGAGCCACATCGGCTTCAACATCACTCACAAGGTCCCCGACCACGATAAGCTTCTCGCGGTGAGCTTTCCTCCGCCGTGGTCGAGAGACCGGGAGCCCAAGGCGACCGTGACGGACTTCTCGTCGCAGCCCGACCATATCTTGACGGAGACGCGCCTCGACGCCGATACGGTGGTGCACGCGCACACGCCCTTCCTTGCTGCGTGGTCGCTCGCGCAAAAGCCTTTTCCCATCTTGTATGTCGCACCGCAGCGCCAGCTTCTGGCTCGCGAGATTCCGAACCATCTCGAGCGGCGTCGTAGCCAACTCGACGTCATCCGGGAGCGCCTGGATAAATTCCCGGATCTCGCTCCGCCGCCCGGATTGCTCGAGTCGAACGGAGGCGCCAACATCTGGGGCCGCGGAATTCTGAAGACTGCGGAGCTCATCCTGCTGATCGAGGAGGGCGCACGCCTTCAGGCGATTGCCGAGCAGATCGGAGGCGCGAAGGAGTACACGGAGGGCGCCCTGGAAGTACAGTGGTCGCGCACCGGGCTCGTGGAGAAAGGCAAGGCTTATCCGCGCGCCTTCGCCCCTGCTGCCGAATGAGCTATCCCGATTGACGGAGCGTTCGGCATTCGGCGTTAGCCCTGGAACGGCGAGCTTCTCGGACACGAGAGGCGCGCCGTTCTTGTTGGACGGACAACGACAGCACAGTCGCGCGCGATGACGGCCAGGGGAGACTACCCTGGAAGCCGCGCGCGTTGGGGCCCGCGGCGTCCTTTGGGTCATGCGGACGGGCGCACCTGGCAGGACATGCCTGCGCGATACCCGTCGTACCCGCTACCGCTGTGGCCGTCGTACCCGCTGTGGCCGTCGTGCCCGCTGCACCCGCTGTACCCAGCGTGCCCGCTGCATCCGCCGCTGCATCCGCTGTACCCGTCGTGCCCGCTGTACCCGTCGTAGGAACGCCATGGTCACCCAGAAGAAACGACAGCTCGCCCTCAACGTATTTTTTATGCGCTTCGGCCATCATCCGGAGGCCTGGCGACATCGCGGTAACGAGGGAAGCAATGGCCGGCCGGACGTTCGGTTTTGGGTTCGACTCGCCCGACTGGCCGAGCGAGCCAAGTTCGACACGTTCTTTCTGGCCGACTTCATTGGCCGCTCCGGCGAGAGTGCACGCGCTCGGGGTGGTGGGGGCGCCTACCAATTCGAGCCGCTTACACTCCTGTCCGTCATCGCGTCCCATACCGATCACATCGGACTCGTCGCTACGGTCAATACCAATTTCAGCCATCCCTACAACGTCGCCCGTCAGTTCGCGTCGCTCGACCACATCAGCGGCGGGCGCGCGGGGTGGAACATCGTCTCGTCGTTCCAGAACGCTGCCGCCGCCAACTTCGGCGTGCATTCCGCCCCCACCCATGCGGAGCGGTACGAACGGGCGTCGGAGTTCGTCGAATTGACGAAGGCGCTTTGGGACTCGTACGAGGACCACGCGTTCGATCACCCGGACCGGGCCAACTCGCAATTTTCTAACCCGCGAGACGCGCACCCCATCCAACACCGCGGCACCTATTTCTCGTCCGATGGGCTGCTCGACATGGCGCGGCCGATTCAAGGCTATCCGGTCTTCGTTCAGGCTGGCAATTCGGACACGGGGCGTGACTTCGCAGCGAGGCTCGCCGAGATGACGTACTGCTCGGCGCAAACCTTGGAAGACGCAAAGGCGTACTACGACGACGTCAAGGGCCGCATGGCCAAGTACGGAAGGGATCCCGATCAGCTCAAGATCGCGCCGGGGCTCTCGGTCGTGGTCGGCGACACGGACCAAGAGGCGAGAGACCGCTTCGCCAAGCTGCAGGAACTCATCGATTTCAGCAAAGGGGTCATGCTGGGCGGCGCTGACCTCACCGGCTACGATCTCGACGGTCCGCTCCCTGATTTGCCGGAGACGGACAATGGCAAGGGGCGCTTTCGCCAGCTCGTTACGCTGGCACGACGCGAGAACTTGACCATCCGGCAGCTCGTCTATCGATTTGCGACGTCGCGCGGCCACCTGCAGGTCCACGGGTCGCCCAAGACGATTGCCGACACGATGGAAGAGTGGTTCGTCGAGGGAGGTGCGGACGGCTTCAACGTCGTCCCCCCTCTGCCCCCGCTTGCGCCCGGTGGTTTCATCACATTTGCCGAGAAGGTCGTGCCGGAGCTGCAACGAAGAGGCCTTCTGCGTACCCGGTATGAGGGGCGCACCTTTCGCGAGAACCTGGGGTTAGTTCGGCCGGACAACCAATTCAGCTCGACGAGGAGGCGAGTCACGGGCACCCCCTCCGAGGTGTCTGTGAACGGCTGATCGCCTCGCCCCCGTCGGTGCTGGGTCGTGAGGGCGGCCCCGTGGGTCGATGGATTCGCTCGTCGTGTTGCGCGAGGTGAAAAAGCAGCGGGCGGCTTTGACCCTGAGGGACTTTGACCCGACCGCGACCTTGGGGGCTGGCGACGAGCCGTAGAAGGGGACCGCGGCGCCGAGATCAGGCAGGTGAGAGAATATCCGCCACGGAATCGTGGCTAATCCGCTTCGGCAACCGCACGGTATTTCGAGCCGGTCCCCTGCCGCGCTTTCCAGGCGGAGAGCGGACCCGGGTCGATCCACGCTCGAACATCGAAATCTTGCGCCAGAAAGCCCCATTTGAAGAGAAAGTCCTTGTACGCCTCGAAGTGAATAATCCAATCGTCCCGCAAATCAGTATGCAACTTTCGGTGCAGCTCGGGATAGGCCAAATCGACGAAATGCTCGGGCGTGCGCACCTCCTCCGCAACGATGGATCGCGTTTCCCTGGGATTCCGGCTGGCCCAAGCCCCCGCCTCGATGACGACCGAAAGCAGGCGCTCGGCGACTTCCGGATAGCTCTCCAAAAGCGCGCCGTCGACCGAGAGAGGGCGCGGAACGCCGTAGTTTACCCGAACGGCGGGGTCCGGATGGCTGCCGACGTCAATGACCTCGACGGCATTCAGAAAGGCTTCGACGGCTTTGCCGCGGGCATCTTTCACGAAGATCGCGTCCACTTGCCCATTGAGCAGGGCCAGCGCCTCATCCCCGAAACTGTACCCGAAGGAAGCCCCGCGATCCTCGGCGCGGAACGACTGCGGATCGCTCCGTGTCAACTGGACGAACTCCACATCTCTTTCCGTCAAGCCCTCTGTAGAGAGGGCCGCAAGGAAGCCTCGGAGGGCGGATGCACCACGGACGTCCAGACGCGGGAACCGATCATCGTTGCGTTTGGGAAGAGCGAGGCGACGCCCCTTCAGGTCCTTGACCGAGCGGATCTTGGTCGAGGGTAACGTCAGGATCTGCTGCGCTTCGTCGGTCCAGATAAGTCCGATCACGCGGGTGTCTCGCCCTTGGGCGCGCGCCCAGATTGCCGGACTGCTCCCCCCTTGACGGACGGAATGCCTCAGATGGTGGTCGAAGTGCGACTCACGAACCCTCGGATCGTCGGAGTCACGAATCGACCGGATGGCGATGCCATCCTGGGCGAAGGCCTTCTCCAGCCAACCCAGGTGAGCGGCGATGCCAATCGCCGTGGGGACCCCGCAGCGGGTGTACCAGAGCGCGTCGAGTTTGTTCTTGAGCATGGGGTCTCGCTGGTTTTGATGGTGCTTATTCGCGGCGGAGTCTGGCGAAGGTCTCAAAGACCACCTACGCGCTTGCGTCGTCGGCGGACGAGCAGGAGCGCGACGAGCGCCGAATCCACCAGCGCTCCGACGGCGGGACCCGGCGCGACGCCAAACGAGCAGCTTGGGGCGTCGTTGTAGTACGACGGGATGGGGGGCGGGGGCGCAGCGTCGGTGGCGCGCGCGCTTGCCTCGCCGGTGCCGCCATCGAGTGATCCGTCGCCTGCCGCGTCGTAGGCCGTCTCGCCATCGTTGGTCGAGGCATCCGGCTCGGCGTCCGTGACGCTCGCGTCGGAGACCGTCTCGCCATCGTTGGTCGAGGCGGCATCCGGCCCGGCGTTTGTGACGCCAGCGTCGGACGCGACGCTGCCCTCGCCGGTCGAGGCGGCATCCGGCTCGGCGTCCGTGACGCTCGCGTCGGAGGCGGCGCTGCCCTCGTCGACCGAAACGACGTCGGCCGCAGCGTCGACCTCGTCATCCCCCACGCTGGTCCCGGCGTCGTCGTCCGCCGCGGCGGGGCCCGCAACGAGAAGCAGGAACGCGGTGACATAAGCCACTTGGGTCTTCATCGGAATGAGCGCTTTCTTTGAGTTGTACCGTTGAATGCAGCGCGGCGTGACCGAGGAGCTCCTGGCCACGCTCACCACCAGCGAGCCACCGCCGAGACCCCGAAGGTCCGCGGATCGGCCCAGATCGCGACGTCGCCTGTGGCGCCGGTCGCTCCGGGAAGGCTGTGCAGACGAACGCGGACATCGGTCAGGTTGTCCGAGTAGAACGTCAGCGACAGCCTCTCGTCCGCGCTGGTCAGCCCGATGCGGGCATTGATGAGTGAATACGGCGGCGTCTGCAGCAGCGGATCGGTCTGGTTGGTCGCGTAGTCGAACTGGCGCGATTGGTAGTGCCAATCGCCGGCGATGAAGAGCCTGGGCGCCGCTTGCGAACCGAGCGAAACCCGGTAGTCGGCGAGAAAGACGGAGCTTACATGCGGCGAACGCACGAACTGATTGCCGGAGTAGTTGGGGCCGCCGTTGACCACTTGAAAGTTGGTGTACCGGGTGTTGAGCAGGCCCAGATTCTCAGCCACGTGCAAGTCGGAGAGCGGCAGGGCGTTGACCTCGAATTCGGCGCCGTCGACGCGACCGGCGGCCGCGTTCTGCAGATAGGAGACCGCCGTGTTCGTGGGCGGCAGCGGCCCCACGACGTTGACCTGGATGTCGTGGTAGTTGTAGTGGAACGCGCTCGCATTCGCGGTCAGACGGTTTTCGAACCAACCGGTCTTGGCGCCGAGCTCGAAGTCGTCCAGCTGTTCCGGCTGAACGACGTTGAGCGCCGACAAGCTCGTGGCCGAGGTGTTGTACCCACCGGATTTTACGCCGTGCGCGTAGCGAAAATAAACCTGGTCTTGCTTGGTGATCTGGACCTGCGGCGTGATGTCCCCGCTCACGTTGTTCCACGTGTTGGAGGGGTTCGCCTGGAACCAGTTGGTCAGCGGTGTGGTCACCGACGTCGGCAGCCACCACTGCCCGAGGTCGGTGTAGTTGGTGGCTACGCCGGTCGGCGAGGCCTCCCGCAGGAAATTGAGTTGGCGGGTCTCGGTCGTAAACCGCAGGCCACCGGACACGTTCAGGGGATCGATGATCTTGACCTTCGCGCTTCCGAACGCCGCGCCGCTGTTGTTCCACTGCTCGAAGTCGGTGCGCGCGTAGTTGGCCGGCCCCGGCCCCTCCAGCGACTGGTCGGGCAGCTTACCCGTTGCCGAGTCGCTGAGGATGTTCTCGTGGTAGTAGAAGAGGCCCGCGATCCAGCTGATCCTTTGCTCTTGAGGGGAGGCGATGCGCAGCTCCTCGGTGAGCTCCCACGATAGGCCCTGAGTCCAACCGCGGCTGATCTCGATCGGCGTGTCGTCCGAGTCGCTCTGGCTCTGGTCGCGCCAGTCCTCGTATCCGGAGATGGCAGTTACCGTGTAGCCGCGGTTTCGCCACTGGAGGTTGAGAAATGCGCCGTTTTGTGTCTCGTTGTCGGTGTTGGGCGCGTTGGTGTCGACGACGTTGACGTCCGTGCTCGGCACGTAACCCATGAGGTAGGCGCGATTGGGGGCGTTGCTGGAGGTCGTGCTGGTGGCTCCCTGGGTGGAGTAATGACGGAAGTGGACGTTGCCGAGTAGCTCGAGGTCGGGCGTGATCTTGTAGAGGAGCTGCAGCCGGAGGGCGCCGTCCTGAAACTGACCCTCGGGCTGGCCGGTGTAGAGGTCCTGGAACCGTGCGCCGCGCGTTTCGTAGTGAAAGGCGACACGCACTGCGAGGCGATCCTGCCAGACCGTGCCACCCGCTGCTCCTTCGAAGATGCGATCGTTGAAGGTCCCGTAATCGAAGCGGGCGTACCCGTCCAAGCCGGTGAACTCCGGTTTGCGCGAGACGACGTTGATGGCGCCGCCCGTGGTGTTCTTGCCCCACAGCGTGCCTTGCGGGCCGCGCAGCACCTCGACGCGGTCGAGATCGAACAGTGGAAAGCCGGTGGCGCTGGCGTTGCCGATGTAGACCTCGTCGAGGTAAAAGCCGACCGGGTTCGAGAAGTCGATCTGCTGCTGCCCGGTCCCGACACCGCGAATCCACCACCGTGGCCGTCCGTGGCCTTGCGCCACAGCCGAAGCGTTCGGGACATAGTTGAGCACCTCGTTGGCCGATCGTCCGATCTGGTTATCGGTCATGTAGTCGCCTTGCAGAACGCTCACCGCGTCCGGTACCGACTGCGCGGTCTCCTCGCGGCGCTCGGCAGTGACCACAACCGCCTTGAGCTCCACGGCGTTCGCCGGCGCGCCCGCGGCTTCGGTGGCGCCACCCGCTGCGGGCCCGCCGGTCGCCCCCGCCGCGGCTCCCTGACCTGCGCCGGCGCCGGGCGCCGAGCTTGCAGCGCTTGCCGGAACGGAAGTCGACGGCGGCGCTTGAGACGCCTGCGCGGCTGACCCGGCAGGCTGCGGCAACGCGGCGGAGGACGGCGCCGGGGCCGGCGATGGCGCGGGGGTTGGCGATGGCGCGGGGCCTGACGACGGCGCTGGCGCCGGCGCCGGGGCTGGCGATGGCGCGTTGGCTGGCGATGGCGCCGGGGCTGGCGCTGGCGCGGGGGCTGACGATGGCGCGGGCACCTGGGCTGACGATGACGCAGCGGGCGGTGCCGGTGGCGCGCCGCCGCTCGTACCCTCGGGAGGAGCCGTGGCGGAAGCCGAAAGCGAAGGCGACGGGGCCGGTGTCTGGCCGAAGGCTGGAGAAGCGACCAAGCCCACCCAACCACTGCTGGCGAGCACGTACCCCGCTTTACGCCACCTGACCGAGTTTCTTCTCTCCACAAGCCGGTCTCGGTTCATCGCAAAGGATTTCATCGAAGTCGCTGAGAGTCGTGCGTTCGAACGGCGGTCGGCATCCATCAGTCCTCCGACCGCGCCCCGTGTGCAAAGCGCGCACCAAGTGAACGGCGCGCCGTCGCCGTTCCAAGATCGCGGGGCGATTCTCGGCGCGCCCCGGCTGCGGCTGCTGAGAGAGAAGCATCGACAGCTGGAACTGCCTCTCCAGCAGCAGCGTCTCGCCCTGCCGCGTAGCCCTTATGTCTCTCATAGAACGTGGTTGTCTTGCATACACGACGGTCGTGGAGGATAGTGGCGCGCGTGTTGCTACAGGCCAACGCCACGGTATTCGAGGATGCGAAGTCCCACGCGCTGCGGTCTCGAATCCGCCAGGTGGCCCCCAGCAACGCCACGGTGCTCATCACGGGGGAAACCGGAACCGGCAAGGAGATCGTGGCGCGGCACATCCACGAGCTCTCCGACCGTGCCAGGCAACCATTTGTGGCGGTCAACTGCGGGGCCTTCTCGCAGTCCTTGATCGAGAGCGATCTGTTCGGCCACGAAAAAGGCGCTTTTACGGGCGCGGTCACCGGCACGGCAGGGTGGTTCGAGGCCGCGAACGGCGGCACGTTGTTTCTCGACGAGATCGGCGATCTTCCGTTGGGGGCGCAGGTCAAGCTGCTGCGGGTCCTGCAAGAGCGCGAGGTGGTGCGCCTCGGCTCGCGCCATCCGGTACCGGTCGACGTCCGACTGGTTGCCTCCACCAACGTGCAGCTCGAGGAAGCCGTGGCCGCCGGCCACTTTCGCGAGGATCTCTTCTACCGATTGGCGGTCGCCCGGATCCGGGTGGACCCCCTGCGGGATCGGCCCGGCGACATCCTTCCGCTGGCCCGCTATTTCATCGATGTCTACGCGATCAAGAGCGGAGAGCCGGCGCGAGCCGAGATCCCGCAGCTCAGCCCCGCGGCCGAGTGCTGCCTGCTGAGCCACACCTGGTTGGGCAACGTCCGGGAGCTCGAAAACGCCATGCACCACGCGCTCCTGGTTTGTCGAGGAGACGTGATCGAGCCCGAGGACCTGCCCCACGTCACGCTGCCGCCGCGGCGCCCGATGCGCCCCGTCACGCCGCTTGCGACGAAGCCTTGCGCATCTGCCTGGCCTGCCGCCCCGAATCGGAGGGCGCGCCGACGCCCGCGTGGCGCTGCGCGCGGCGCTCTGCGAGCTCTACCGCGAACGAGCCTCCGATCTCTGGAACGAGCTCGAAGAAACGACGCATTCGAACGGAAACCAGCTCCAGACCGCCCGGCTGCTCGGCATCAGCCGGAATGTGGTGCGGGCGCGCCTGTTGCGGTTCGGGGTGTTGTGCAGCGGGACGCGCGACGCCAGCGCCGACGCCCCCGAGGAGGAGGCAGGCACAGGGCAGCGCTTGCGGTCGGTATCCGCTGCCTGACGCGCGAGGGCGCGGCTCGCCGGGATCGTGTTTGCGTCGGGCGGCAGCGCGGAAACCGCCGGCTGGCTCGGCCGACCTTTCACCAGCGTCCTTTTTTATAGACATTAATCCGTGATAATGGAATTATAGGACCTGCCGCGAAGGTGCGGCGGCGAGCTCACCGATCCTCTAGGGAGGTGCCCGTGGCCAACTCGAAGTCGTCGCAGTCCCAAAGCTCCGCGTCGGCACCCGACGCCATCTGGTATTCACGGTGCGGAGCGGCCACCGCCTCCGCCATCGCCATCCGCAAGAAGTGGCTGCACGAGGAATTCGCGCGCGACGGCATCGAGCTCCGTTCGCTCCGCGACTCCGACGAGAAGGCCGTGCTCGACGCACACTACCATCACCGCCTGCCCGGACTCTTCCGCGAGGGCGGCAACATCCCGCCGATCTGGGCGCGCGCGGGCGGCAGCGACACGGCGGTCGTCGGCATCACTTGGCTGGACGAGTACCAAGGCATACTCGGCCGCAAGCGAGGCCCGATCGGGGACATTGGCGACCTCGCGGGCAAGCGCTTGGCGCTGCCGGTCCACGACAACCTCATCGACTTCCGGCGCGGGGCCGCGCAGCACGCGTTCGTGACGGCGCTCCGCCTGGCCGGGCGCGACGCGCGCGACGCCACCTTCGTGGACGTCCCCGCGCCCGCGCGCGCCCGTGGCGATCGCGAGCCCGCTACGCCATTCGAGATCGACGCCCTGCTCGCTGGCCAAGTCGACGCCGTCTTCGTGCGCTTTGCCCGCGGGGCGCGCGTCGCGCGCGACGCGCGCCTGCACCCGGTGATCAACCTCAACGATCAGCCCGATCCCTTGACGCGCGTCGGCAACGGCACGCCCCGGCCGATCACGGTGGACCGCGCGTTTCTCGACGAGCACCCCGACCTCGTCGTGAGGTACCTCGCGGTCCTGCTGCGCGTCGCAGCCTGGGCCCAGCGACACCCCGACGAGGTCCTGCGCCTCCTCGCCGAAGAGGGCGGCGCCGACAGCGTCGAGGACGTCGTGGCTTCGCACGGATCGAAGGTCCACCACGGGTTCGTGCCGCGTCTGTCGCGCCAAACCGTCGACGGCCTCGAGCTCCAGAAGAACTTCTTGCGGGACCACGGGTACCTGAAGAGCGACTTCTCGATCCACGAGTGGGTCGTGCGCGAGCCGCTCGTCGAAGCGGAGGCACTCGTTGCCCGCGATCCGCGCCCGTTCGAGACGCCGCGCTCCAAGGCTGCCGGCGGCGCGGTCGGAGCGCGGCTCGCGTAACCCGGGCGGAGAGACGATGCCGGAGCCTTTGCTTTCTCTCGAGAACGTCTCCATCGCGTTCGGCGAGAGGGCGGCGGTGGACCACCTCGACCTCGAGGTGCACGCGGGAGAACGCCTGGCGCTGGTCGGCGAGTCCGGCTCCGGCAAGACGGTCACGGCACTGTCGATCTTGCGGCTGCTCGGCAAAGCCCGCATCCAGGGGAGCATCCGCTTCGACGGCAAGGAGCTGCTCACGCAGTCGGAGGACGATCTGCGCCGCATCCGCGGCGCGCAGATCTCCATGATCTTCCAAGAGCCGATGACGGCCCTAAACCCGCTCTTGCCCGTCGGAGCGCAGATCGCCGAAACCTTGATCGTCCACGAGGGCCTGCTCCGCGCCGCGGCTCGGCACAAGGCAGTCGAGCTCCTCGCACAGACCGGCATCCGCGAGCCGACGCGTAGGGTCGACAGCTTCCCCCACCAGCTCTCCGGGGGCGAGCGCCAACGCGCGGTCATCGCGATGGCCCTCGCCTGCCGGCCGAAGCTGCTCATCGCCGACGAGCCCACGACGGCCCTCGATCTGACTGTCCGCTCGCGCATCATCGAGCTCTTGCTCGACCTGCAGAAGAAGGAGCGCGAGCGGCGCGGCGACCGGGGGATGTCGATTCTGCTCATCACCCACGACCTGCCGCTCGTGCGGCGCTTCGCCGAGCGGGTGGCGGTGATGGAACGCGGCAGCCTGGTCGAAGTGGGGACCACCGAGGACGTTTTCGAGCGCCCCCGGCACCGCTATACGAAGAAGCTGCTCGCGAGCACGCCGCGCCGCATGGTCGACAAGGTCCCCGAGGACGCCGCGACCGTGCTCGCCGCCGAGGCGCTGCGGGTCGAGTACCCGAAGGCGCGCCCGGGCGTGCGGGGGTGGTTTTCGTCGGAACGGTTCGTCGCCTTGCAAGGGGCGGCGCTCGCGCTCCGCGCCGGCGAAACCATCGGCGTCGTCGGCGAGTCCGGCTCCGGCAAGTCGACGCTCGCGCAGGCCATCCTCGGCCTGGTCCGCGTCGAGTCGGGCACGATCGCCTTCGAGGGTGCGAACGTGGCGCGGCTCGGCAAGCGCGAGCGGCGCGCGCTGTGCTCCCGGCTCCAGGTCGTGTTCCAGGATCCGTTCGGGTCGCTGTCGCCGCGGCAGAACGTAGGTCAGATCGTGGGCGAAGGGCTGGCGCTCCATTTCCCACACCTCGGCGAGCGCGCGCGTCGCGAACGCATCGTGACCGTCCTGTCGGACGTGGGCTTGAGCGAATCGATGCTGTCCTCGTACCCCGACGAGTTCTCGGGCGGCCAGCGCCAGCGCATCAGCATCGCGCGAGCGCTGGTGCTCCGCCCCAAGGTCGTGATCCTGGACGAGCCCACCTCCGCGCTCGACCTCTCGATACAGAACCAGGTGCTGCGCCTGCTCATCGGCTTGCAAAAAAAATACGGCTTGAGCTACGTGCTCATCACCCACGATCTCACCGTCGTCCACGCGATGGCCCACCGCGTCTACGTGCTCAGGGACGGCGAGATCGTCGAGACCGGCCGCACCCAGGAGGTGCTGACCACTCCTCGCCACGCGTACACGCGCGGGCTCGTGAGCGCGTCCGCGTGAGGCCCTCCCCATCCGGCTGCCCCAAGACATGCTGACCTACCTCGTCAAGCGGCTCGTCCTCCTCGTCCCCACGCTCCTCGGCGTCATCACGCTGACGTTCTTGGTGACCCAGTTCGTCCCCGGAGGCCCGGTCGATCAGGCCTTGCACCGCATCGATCTCGAGAGCGGCGCCAAGGCCGGCTCCGACAACACCACGGAGACCAGCAGCCTCTTCAACTACACGGGCCGCAAGGGCATCGACAAGACCCAGGTCGAGCAGCTCAAGCGCCAGTTCGGCTTCGATCGCTCCCTCGGCAGCCGCTACTTCCACCTCGTGGGGCGCTTTCTTCGCTTCGATCTGGGCGAGAGCTACTTCCGCAGCCAGCCGGTGTGGACTCTCATCCGCTCCAAGTTCGTCGTCTCGATGTCGCTCGGGCTCTGGACATTTCTGCTCACGTACCTGGTCTCGGTGCCGCTCGGCATCGCCAAGGCCGTTCGCTCAGGGAGCCGGTTCGACCTGGCCACGAGCCTGCTCCTCCTTTCGGGCTACGCGCTACCCGGCTTCGTGCTGGGTGTGCTCCTCATCGTGGTGCTCGGCGGCGGTTCCTTCTGGGACATCTTCCCGCTGCGAGGGCTCACCTCCGAGAACTTCCACGACCTCGGGGTCTTCGGCAAGATCCGCGACTACCTGTGGCACGTCACCCTGCCGGTGACTGCTGCGGTGGTCAGCAACTTCGCGATCAAGGCCCTGCTCACGAGGAACACCGTGCTCGACGAGCTCGGCAAGCACTACGTCTTGACCGCGCGCGCCAAAGGCCTGAGCGAGCGCGACGTGGTGTGGAAGCACGTCTTCCGCAACGCGCTCCTGCCGCTCATCACGAGCTTCCCGGGCGCGTTCATCGCCGCCTTCTTCACCGGGAGCGTCCTCATCGAGACGCTGTTCTCGCTCGACGGGCTCGGCCTCCTGTCGTTCGAGTCGATCACCGCCCGCGACTACCCGGTGATCCTCGGCAGCCTCTACGTGTTCACCCTGGTGGCCCTGCTCACCAAGCTCACGGCGGACGTGGCCTACGCGATCGCGGACCCCCGCATCCAGTTCGAGGCCCAGGCGGACTGATCCACGAGAAAGCGGACGGTCATCATGGCATCTGCCCAAACAAGCTCCAACGACGACGAATTCGACCTGCTCGACGGCGCGCCGGCGCAGGAGGCGATGGCCCTGCCCGAGCGGCTGACCCCGTGGCAGCGCTTCCGACGGCACAAGATCGGCTACTGCAGCCTGGTTGCGTTCCTGTCCCTTTACGGCTTCAGCCTCGCCGGCGAGCTCTTCTTCAACGACAAGCCGCTCTTCGTCTACTACGACCACCGCGTCTACCTGCCGCTCTTGCACGACTACCCGGAGGCGACGTTCGGCGGCGACCTCCCCATCGCGGCGGACTACAACGACCCCTTCATCCGCGCGCAGCTCTCTTCTCCGGGCCAGTTCGCGCTCTATCCGATCCACGCCTACTCCTACGACACGCTCGACTACTTCACGACCGAGAAGCACCACCCGGGCAAGCCCACCCTGCGCAATTGGCTGGGCACCGACACCGCCGGCTACGACGTCGCGTCGTTGCTCCTCTACGGCTTCCGCATCTCGATCACCTTCGCGCTCCTGCTCACGCTGTTCGGCACGTTGCTCGGCATCGCCATCGGAGCGGTCCAGGGGTACTTCGCGGGCAAGGTGGACCTCATCGGGCAGCGCCTGATCGAGATCTGGGGCTCGATGCCGGAGCTCTACCTGCTCATCGTGTTTGCTTCCATCTTTCAAACCAGCTTCATCATCATCTTCATCGTGCTCACCTTGTTCGGGTGGGTGCCCCTCTCGGAGTACGTGCGCGCCGAGGCCATGCGCAATCGGCAGATGGAGTACGTGCGTGCGGCGCGCGCGCTCGGGCTCTCAAGCTGGCAGATCATCTGGCGCCATGTCCTGCCGAACAGCATGACACCCGTCATTACGTTCTTGCCATTCCGCGTGAGCGCCGCCATCACGGCCCTCGCGAGCCTCGACTTCCTCGGGCTCGGCGTGTCGGCACAGACGCCGAGCCTCGGACGCCTGCTCCTCCAAGGGAAACAAAACCTCGATGCCTGGTGGATCTCGCTGTCCGCGTTCGGCGTGCTCGTGGTGACCATCCTCCTTCTCACCTTCATTGGCGACGGCCTCCGCCAGGCCCTCAACGCCCGCGAAGCACGCTGATGAGCCCGAACGCGCGCCGCCGCCTCCTCCTCGCCGTCCTCGAGACGGTGATCGCCGCCGCCATCCTGACCTGGCCGTCGACCGGCCGGGCCGCGCACGCCTTGGCGGAGTTCGGGGAACCCAAGTACCCGCCCGGCTTCCAGCACTTCGACTACGTGCGTCCGGACGCCCCGAAGGGCGGCGTCTTGAACCTCGCGACCATCGCCTTGAACAGCAGCTTCGACAAGTACAACCCCTTCAGCCTGAAGGGAAAGTCCGCCCCCGGCTTGACCGACCTGGTCTTCGAGACGCTCGCTGTGTACGACCTCGACGAGCTCCACGTCGAGTACGGCCTGCTGGCGGAGGACATCGCGGTGGCGCCCGATTTCAGCTCCGCTACTTTTCGCCTCCACGCGGAGGCGACCTTCTCCAACGGAGATTCGGTCACCGCGAGGGACGTGAAGTACTCCTTCGACACGCTGAACGGGCCGAAGGCGAGCCCGCGCTTCCGCTCCTACTTTACGGACATCGACAGGGTCGTCGTCGTCGACGCACGCACGGTTCGCTTCGAGTTCAAGCGCAAGGGCCGCGATCTGCCGTTCATCGCCGGCAGCCTCCCCGTCTTCTCTCCCAAGTGGGGCCAGAAGCCCGATGCCAGGAGGACGCCGTTCGATGCCCTCCAGCTCGAACCGCCTATCGCGTCGGGCCCGTACCTCGTGGACGAGTCGCCCTCGGGGCAGAACGTCATCTACACGCGCAATCCACGCTACTGGGGGCGCGACATCCCTGTCCGCCGTGGGAGCTTCAACTTCGACACGATCGTTTACAAGCTCTACAAGGACATCGACACACAGGTCGCCGCCATGCGCGCAGGCGACTTCGACTTTCTGTTCGAAAACAAGATGCGCTACTGGTGCTGCCAGTATATCGGCAAGCGCTTCGACGACGGGGAGATCGTGAAGGAGCTCCTTCCGCACAAGAACCCCCGGCCGATGAACGGCTACATCTTCAACCTGCGCAGGCCGCAGTTCCAAGACATCCGCGTGCGCCGCGCGTTCGACTACGCGTACGACTGGGAGTGGCTCAACACGATGATCTTCGACGGCCAGTTCGAGCGGCAGGAGAGCTACTTCGCCAACACGCCGCTCGCGGCGAGCGGGTCGCCGAGCGCCGAGGAGCTCGCGCTGCTCGAGCCGTA
The DNA here is from genome assembly GCA_963696385.1 of uncultured delta proteobacterium. Lineage (GTDB taxonomy): Bacteria > Myxococcota_A > Polyangia > Polyangiales > Polyangiaceae > Palsa-1150. The sequence goes on along the minus strand of CAVOKF010000008.1, from coordinate 863,224 downwards.
CCGCGGCGAGCTCGACCCGGCGGTCTTCGGCCCGATGCGGAGGCAGCCGAGCACGTCGCCTCCCGGCAGCTACCGCGCAAACCTGCGGGAGGCCGCGCGGCTCTTCGCGGAGGCGGGCTGGCGCAACCGCGGCGACGGCGTCCTCCGCAACGACAAGGGGGAGCCGTTCGTCCTCCGGGTGTCCGGCTCGCCGTCGCTGCTCGAGGCCTTCTATCTCAACGTCAAGAGGCTCGGCGTCGAGGTCGTCTACCGCAACGGCGATCCTGCGGTCGACCGCGAGAACCTCCGCAATTTCGACTTCGATTTCACGTCCATCGCGCTGCGGGAGTCGCGCGACCCGGGACCGGAGCTCTTGCGCGCCTTCTCCTCGCAGGAGGCCGACGTCCCCGGCTCGGAGAACCTCCTAGGGCTCAAATCGCCCGCGGTCGACTTCCTGATTGGCCGGATCCTCGACGCGCAGAGCGAGCACGACCTCGAAACCGCGGCCCATGCGTTCGACCGCGTCATGGTGGCACAGGCCTACGTGCTGCCGTGGCGCTGGCTGAAGAACCACTACGTCATGTACAATCGTCGCCTCAAGCGGCCGCCGACGCTCCCCCTTTACTACGGCGCGACCGAGTGGGCGCTCGCCGACTGGTGGGATGGGTCCGTTGAAGGCCGCTAGAATGTTCGAGGGGCCGAGCCGTCATCCGCACTTGGCACGAGGTCTGCTTACGAACAGCGGGGTGCGGCGTCCGCCTCAGGTGCTGCAGGTCTACGGCCTCGGCGAACAGCCGGTCGTCCCGGGTGAAAGCAGCGTCGGCCGCCGTCGTGGCTACGGCAAGGCCGCGCGCTCCGCCGACTCGCGTTGCGCCAAAGTTGCACGCAACGTGCGAACCTGAGCCTCGGCGGCAGCCAATCTCCTGGCCCTCTCGAGCCTGCCGGCATCGCCGCGAGGGGCGCGCGCTGCGGACGCGGCAGGACATTTGTACTGCACGACCCGCATGAAGCTCTCGATGATTTTCGGTGCTTGTTCCCTCCTCGGCCTGGCCACCTGCGGCGGGCCGCAAGCCCCGGTCGCCACTCCGACCCCTGTGGTGGCCAAATACTCGTTCGGCAGTCACGCAGCTCTCGAGTACCGGTGGTGGAGTCCCCCGACGCGCGGAAGGGCGACGACCCTGCCACCGCTGGGCGGTTGGACGGCGCGCGCGATCGGCGCGTCGCGACCGAGCGACATGTGAGGTCGGTCCTCGTTGTAATAGGCGACATACTGGCGGAGCAGGCGCAGCAGATGCCGCTCCCCAAGCACCATGACGTGATCGAGCAGCTCTCGAGGTAACGTACCGATCCATCTTTCCGCGTATCCGTTTTGCCACGGAGAACGTGGCGAGGTTCGCACCTGCCGGACGCCGAGGTGATCGACCCGTGCGTCGAAGGCTGCGCCGAAGATGGCATCCCGATCTCGGATCAGCCGCGCCGGCACACTCTCCGCGCCGATGGCATTCACGATCTGCTGCGCGGCCCATGCGGCGTACGGGTGCGCCGTCACGTTGACGTGCAGCACACGGCGCCGGTCGAGCGAGAGGACGAAAAAGACGTAGAGAACGTTGAACGTAACCGTTGGCACGGTCAGCAAGTCGATCGCGATCGTTGCCTCGAGATGGTTGCGGAGAAAGGTCTTCCACGTCTGCGACGGGGGACGGCGTGGTCGCGGAGTTGGCTTCGGCATGTACTTCGCGACCGTGTCCTTGTCGACGGCATGTCCGAGCTTCGCGAGCTCGCCGGCGATTCTCCGGCGGCTCCAAAGCGGATTCTCGCGCGACATCTGCTCGATGAGGCTCACCAGCTCCGGCGCCAGGGGCGGCCGACCCACGGGGCGAGACCGCCATGCCCACCACCGAGCGAAGCCCCGCCGATGCCATGCGATCACGGTCGCCGGTTCGACGATCGCGAGGCACTCCGCCCACCGCGACCACGCACGGGCGACCATGACCCAAAACGCGCGGTCGATCGGCCGGAGCCGCGGCCGAGCAAGGAATCGACTGTGGAACCGTGTGGAAAAACACATCCGATTCAGCGCGCCATGCCTTTCGCGACGTCAAGCCTGCTGGCGCGAGGCCGACGGTCTCGGGAGTGTACGTTACGCGCTGAGGCAGGTGGGCAAGTGCCTGAAGCTTGCGCCGTTGTCACCGAGCGATTCTCGGCGGAGCGTCGCGCAAAGGCCGCTGGACCAAGGCATTTCGCGCGACGCGGCGTCGGCTTTTATGGGCAGCGGTCTACGAAGATGCCGGATCCAGTGTGCGGAAAACTGGCTACCGAGGAGCCCGGTGCAACCATTCGCCGCGCCAAATTCTCACCCCAAATCCTCGAAGATCGACTGTGGAACCGGTGTGGAAAAACACTGCCAATTCGGTACACTCTCTGGACCGGGTGGAATCAAAAACCCCTTGATTTCGTGCGCAGGGGCGGAATCGAACCGCCGACACGGGGATTTTCAGTCCCCTGCTCTACCGACTGAGCTACCTGCGCGGTTGGCTTCGAGCCGTCGGCGCCCGACCAGGTAAGCCACCCCCCCATTTGTGTCAAGCGCACGAAACTCGGAGCTCTCCCACGGCGTACGCATTCGTTATGATCGCGCCTTTGGCAAGGAGGAGACCGTGCCGGGTACGGACACGCTGAAGCTTGTCGGACGCACGATTGCCGACAAGTATGCCGTCGAAGGCGTCGTCGGGGAGGGAGGCTTCGCGACCGTCTACAGAGCGACGCATATCCTCTGGAAGCGGCCCGTTGCGCTCAAGGTGTTCAAGGCCCTCTCGGAATGGTCTGCGTCCGACCGTCAAAGGCTGCTCGACGAGTTCATCCAAGAAGGGGCATTGCTGGCGGACCTCTCGGCTCGGACCGCGGCGATCGTGCAGGCGCGCGATATCGGGATGCTCGAGACCGCGAATGGGGAGCGCGTTCCCTACATGGTGCTCGAATGGCTCGAGGGTGGGACGCTCGAGGCCGTCCTCGAAGACGAGAAGCGCCGGGGCTTGGCGCCGCGAACCGTCGCGGACACCGTCCGGTTGCTCGAACCCGCGGCCGAGGCGCTGGCGCTCGCCCATCGCAAGGGGATTGCTCACCGAGACGTCAAGCCGGGCAACATCTTCGTCATCGGCGATCCACGCGGTGAAGTCACCGTCAAGCTCCTCGACTTCGGCATCGCCAAAGTGGTCTCTGACATGCAAAGAATTGCGGGCAGTTTCGCGAAGACCAGCGGACATGTCACGAGCTTCACGCCGGCTTACGGGGCCCCGGAGCAATTTTCGCGCACCCACGGTGCGACGGGTCCATGGACCGATGTGTTTGCGCTGGCCCTCGTCATGGTCGAGACGATGACCGGGCGCGAGCCGCTCGAGGGGGACGACTTTCTGCAGCTCGGCGTCGCGGCCGGGCGTGCCGAACGCCGCCCGACGCCCCGAACTCTCGGCGCGACCGTCTCCGACGATGTCGAGCGAATATTTCTCAAGGCGCTTGCGGTAAATCCGGCCGATCGCTGGCCGGTGGCGGGCGATTTTTGGAATGCTTTGCGCGAGGCGATGCGCATGGATCCGTTGCGAATGACCGCCGACCCTACGCCGCGACCGGTCACGCCGTCGCGTGCGCCGCTCGCAACCGCGCAGACCGTCGCAAGTGCGTCGGCTACGGACGGTCCGTCGTCGCTCGTGGTGACGGCATCCCGCGCGCGGGCCACGGGGACGTCCACGACTCACCGTTCGGGTGGCGGGAAAATGGGGCTTTTCGTCGGTCTCGGGATCGGAGCGGTCATCGCCATCGGCGCGGCCGTGGCCTTCCTCGGCGCGCGAGGCCCCGGGGCCATCCGAGCGACGGTCGGGCCTGACCTATCCTCGGGTGGTGCGCCCCGTACGGCGTCGCTGCCATCTGGCGAACCGAAAGCCGTCGCGGGTGCGGCCGTCTCGGCATGTCCGCGCGACATGATCGCGATTCCCGGCGGCAGTTTCTTCATGGGAAGCGACGATGGGTTGCCCATCGAGAAGCCCGCGCATCAGGTCGTCGTTTCGCCCTATTGCATTGACGAATTCGAGGTGACCGTCGACAAGTACAAAGCGTGCAGCGACGGGGGCCGGTGCAAGCGAGCCGGAGTAACGAACCAGTGGGACGATCTGAACGACAAGGACCGCAAGGCGTTCGATGCGCTCTGCAACGCTCGCGACCCCGTCGATCGCGCGCGCCATCCGATCAACTGCGTCGATTGGGACATGGCCGACAAGTTCTGTCGTGAGCAGGGGCGACGTCTGCCGACAGAAGCCGAGTGGGAGTTTGCCGCGCGAGGACCTGACGGCAGAAAGTACCCTTGGGGAGACGACGATCCGTCCGCCGATCGGCTCAATGCCTGCGGCCGCGAATGCGTCTTGTGGGGAGCCAAGAACGGTGTCGAAGAGAAGGCTATGTACGACGCCGACGACGGATTTCCGAACACGGCTCCCGTCGGCAGCTTTCCGAAGGGGGCATCGCGCTACGGCGTGCAAGATGTCGTGGGCAATGTGTGGGAGTGGGTCGCCGATTGGTACGCCGCATACGGCGCCGACGAGCAAAAGGGCCCGAGCGGTCCTCCGACGGGTACGGAGAAGGTCATTCGCGGCGGTGCCTGGAATGGATCGTACGCGTCATGGGTGCGACCGACGTTTCGTTACAAGGACTCGCCGACCAAGCGCAGCTATGGCATCGGCTTCCGGTGCGCGAAGTAGACATGTCACGGAAGTCTTCGGTGAACGGGCGTGGGCTTCGGTGCTGCGCGCGCTCCGGCTTGCTGCAGGCCGGCCTTCGGCCTAACCCTGTCACCCATGCGAACCGAGTGGGTGTCGAAGCGGGCTGGCGACCGCAACAAGACGCAGATGCATTACGCGCGCAGCGGGTTGGTCACCGAAGAGATGAGCTACGTGGCCGCGCGGGAACGTCTGGACCCCGAACTCGTGCGAAGCGAGGTTGCGCGCGGCCGTCTCGTGATTCCGGCGAACGTGCGCCACGGCAATCTGGAGCCGATGGGAATCGGTATCGCGCTTTCGTGCAAGGTCAACGCAAACATCGGCAATAGCGCGGTCACGAGCGACATCGACGGTGAGCTCGGAAAGCTTCGCATTGCGCTCAAGTACGGGGCCGACACGGTGATGGACTTGTCGACCGGCGGCGATATCGACCGCATCCGCGCGGCGATTATCGAGAACTCGTCCGTGCCAATCGGGACGGTACCCGTGTACCAGGTGCTCAAGGAACGCAAGAACGTGTCCGACGTGCGAGCCGCGGACCTCATCGACATGCTCGAGCACCAAGCGCAGCAAGGAGTCGACTATTTCACGATTCACGCGGGCGTTCTGGCTGAGCACCTGCCGCTCGTGCAGCACCGCATCACGGGCATCGTCTCGCGCGGCGGATCCATCATGGCTCAGTGGATGATCGAGCATAAAAAGCAGAATCCATTCTTCTCGCATTGGGACAAAGTTCTCGAAATATGTGCGCGCTACGACGTCACCATCAGCGCCGGCGACGGTCTGCGGCCAGGATGTCTGGCGGACGCGAGCGATGCTGCGCAGTTCGCGGAGCTTCGGACCCTCGGTGAACTAACGACGAAGGCGTGGGAGCGCGACGTGCAGGTGATGATTGAAGGGCCCGGGCATGTCCCCTTCGATCAAATCGAAATGAACGTGAAAAAGGAGATGGCTCTCTGTCACGAAGCGCCGTTCTACGTGCTCGGACCGCTCGTGACCGACATCGCACCGGGCTACGACCACATCACCAGTGCGATCGGGGCTACGATGGCGGGCACGGCCGGTGCGGCGATGCTCTGCTATGTGACGCCGAAGGAACACCTGGGACTGCCCGATGCCGACGACGTTCGCCAGGGGCTCATCGCGTACAAGATCGCAGCACATGCGGCCGACGTGGCGCGGCATCGTCCGGGCGCGCGAGATCGCGACGACGCATTGGCGCGAGCGCGCTACGCCTTTGACTGGAAGGAGCAATTTCGCTTGTCACTTGACCCGGAGACCGCGCAGTCGATGCACGATGCGACGCTGCCCGACGAGTATTTCAAGAGTGCCGAGTTTTGCTCGATGTGCGGGCCGAAATTCTGCAGCATGCACATCAACCGTGCGGTCGAAGAGTTCAACAAGCTGGTCGAGGAAGATCGCAAGTCGGGCAGGCGAACGCTCGACATGTTCACGCCGTGATCGGGCGTTCGGGCCCCGGCTCAGCCGACCGCGTCGCATCGATTGCGGCGCTTTTGGCGATGGCCTCGAGCCCCGGCGTCGTCGGCTGTGGCAAGCGCGCCGCGCCCGGGGCGTCGAGCATTTTCGACCTGTCTGGTGGTTCGGACCCCAATGCCCAAGCATCCGATGACGTTCCGCCACCGGATGCGCGCGAACTGGAGGCCTGGACGCAAGCCGATCAAGGCGGCGAGGACGAACAAACACGCCTGGCCAATCTAGTCGGTTGCGTGGGGCTCCGCGAAAGGGCGATGAATCCCTCCCTGCGCTCGACGGCCATACGTGCGATGGCGTATTGCCGCGATTTTTCGGAGCTGCCATGGCTCGCCGGCGTCGCGACTCAATCCCGTAAGGGCGCGGAAGGTACCGACGCGCTCGACGCGATTGTCGAACTCGCGGCGCATCCGCGGCTCGCCGTCGATCCCGAAGACGCGGCGGAGTTGCGCGAGGGGTGCCAAGCCCTGGTGGCCCTGTCGCGCGCGGCCGGCCAGCCGAAGGAGCACCGGGTGCTTGCCGTGCGCGCCCTTCGGATGCTCGCCGATCGCGGGTGTGTGAACAGGGCGGACATCCCCGTCGACTTCGACGCGAAGTGAAACGGGGCCGGCCGCGTCGTCACCGGTCGACGATCCGTCGTGCGTTTGCGACGAGGCGCTGCACCTCGGAACGCGCGACGTCCCGCAGCCGGGCTGCGCGCCAACTCTCGTCCGTGACAATGGCGGGTCCCATGCACATGGCGACCCGAGAAGGGGGCGCCGCAGCCATGCGCGCAAGGTGCGCCGGGAACGACTCGTTGACGAAAGCGGCTCCGGATCCGGCCTCGTACGCGAGACCCACCGGGACGATGTCGGCGCCCGAATGCAGGGCGGCCACGAAGGCGCCGGCCTGAAACGGTTGCACCTCGTCGTCGGCGAACGTCGTCCCTTCGGGGAATACGATGATCGTTGAGCCTTGGGTCAGATGCGAACGAATCAAGCGCAACGCCGTCGCGCCGCTCAGTGCGTCGCCCCGCTCGACGAACACCGTTCCGACGGCACGCGCCGCGGCACCGACCAAGGGCCAGTTTGCGAGATCGGCGCGGCTCACCATGTGGCCGCCGAATGCACGGAGAAGAACGAGAATGTCCGCGGTCGACCGATGGTTGACGACGACCAAGCGCCCGCCGGTCCGGGGCGACGGGCTCACTCCGTCGACGATGACGCGAACTCCGAAAATTTCGAGGAGCGCCGAGCACCAAGCGCTCACCCAGCGTTCGCGGACATGGTCGCGCCGGTCCTTTGCCGTAAGGGCTTCGTGCGCCACGAATCCGGGGACCATCGCTCCGGTGAGAGCGCCGAACCCGACGATGCGCGACACGCGCCGGACCTCGCGTTGAATCCGCTGGACCACGCTACCAGAGTCTCCTCATCGCGAACGCCGCCCACTCCAAGGCACGCCTGCCGAACGAGCGCCGGCGCCAGGACGAAAGTGCGATGGGGGTCGCCGACGCAAGGTCGCGTTCGTACCATGATCGGACGTGTCTCGCGAAATCGTGATCCTCTACCGCGAGGTTCACCTCGAGGTTCTTTCGCCACGATCGCTCATCGAGATTGTAGCTGCCGATCGTCGTGAACTCGTCGTCGATGATGGCCGTCTTGGCATGAAGCATCGTCCCTGGCTGGGCCCAGATTTCGACCCCGTGACGAAGTAAGACCTCGAAGAGCGCTTCCACGGCGAACTGCACGACCGGCACGTCGCTCTTGCCCGGGACGAGGACGCGGACATGCACCCCTTTCCGTACCGCTCGGAAGAGTGCCGCGCGAAGGCGTCTGTCGGGCACGAAATAGGAATTTGCGATATCGATTCGCTTGCGCGCGTGCCCGATGCGCAGAACGTACTCACGGTGCATGCTGCGGTACGTTCGCCATTGGCTCACGAGCACCCAGACGGGCCGCTTTCTGCGGCGAGACAGCCGACGGACGTCGAGCGGTGGGGCTTCTCGCGTGAGCTTGCGCCAGGTGCGATAAAAAAGCGTCCGCAGCTCTTCGGTGACGTCGCCTCGTACCTCGACCATGTCGTCGCGCCAGCCCTCGCCCCCTTGGCCGACGGGCAACCATTGAGCGGCTAGATTGATGCCGCCGGTGAACCCCTGCAGCCGGTCGACTACGAGCAGTTTGCGATGGTCGCGCCGCTCGATCCGCTCGATGCGAAAGCGAGGGTTCAAGGGAGAGACCGAGTGGTATTCGGCGACGATCCCGCCGGCGTCCGTAAGGGGCCGCCACCACCCCGCGGTAACGCCCATGCTGCCGAGCGCGTCGTGAATCACGCGCACTTTGATTCCGGCGCGGGCCCGCTCGGCGAGCGCGCTTCGGAAGCGCTCACCGACCGTGTCGGTTCCGATGCAGTACATCTCGAGCAGCACTTCGTGCTGAGCGCTTGCGATGGCGTCGAGCATCGCGGGGAACGCTTGTTCGCCGTCGCGGAGCAAGCGGACCCGGTCGGACCCCACCTGAAACCACGGAATTTTCTCCGATGCCGCGTTCATGTCCGGGCCGATCGGCGCGTGCGAAGAAGGGCCCACTGCTTTTACCTAGCCTTCGAAGCGTGCGTGGGGGAAGCGCTCGGCGTCTGGCGGACGATGCGCGGCGGTCGCGCAGCGACGATGACAAGCGCTTCGTCGCGCAGGACCGTGGCGGCAAACGATCGCAACGCTTCGAGCGAGGGCGCCGGCGTTCGTCCAACGCCTCGCCAAAGTTCGAGCACGCGCTCGCTTGGATCGAGCAGTGCGGTCAACCGGGCGCCCTCGATTGCCGCGGCCGCTCGCGCGCGGTCCGCTTCTCCGAGGGCTCCTTGCCGGACCCGGTCGATGAGAGCGCGGGCTTGTGCCACGGCCGCGTCGAGTGCATCGTCGGACGCCGAGACGCGAATGGCGAGCGCCGCAGCGCGGGGGACTCCGACAACGGTTGCATTCCAGGTTCGGGCGAGGGCCGCCTCGTGCCGAGCTCCTCCGAGCGCGTGCGCCAGCAGTCCATCATCGCCGTCGAGCGTCGCTGCAAGCCATGTCGCCGTTCGTGTTGGCTCAAGGCCGAGAGGCAAGGGGAGTGCGAGAATCGCCTCGGAGGGTGCACCCACGGGTCGGTCCACCGAGTACGTTCCCGATCGGGGCAAGACCGCGGCCGGAATGGCCGGGCAGGCGCGAGACTCGCCGGGCCGTCGGGCGATCCACCGATCGATGGCCTGTACCGCTGCGTCGGCTTGGGCAAGGTCGTCGTTGGCAAGCACCGCGACGCGCAGCGGACCGGCGCGGATCGCGGCCGCGCGCATCGCAATCAGGTCGTCCGACGCCGAGGCCACGCCGAGAAGCGTTCCGCCGGGCTCGAATCCATGATGGATGCCCGGGAGCGAGTGCGCTCGCGAGGGCGGCGTTCGCGCGAGCGTCCGCCCGCGACGCCTCCAAGAGCAGCCGCGCTCGCGCCTTGGCCGTCTGTTCGGGTTCGAGCCCCTCGGCCGCGAAGGCGCGGGCCACCACGTCGGCCAGCCGTCGCGCTTGCGCTTGCGGCGTCTCGTTCGGCCGCGGCGGACCATGGACGAACAGACCAATCGCGTCGGGCGCCACGAGAGGCTCGACGCGCGCGTCGCCGGCCATTGCCCGAGCTTGTTCCGTGGCCGCTAGGGCGACGGCCGCTCCAATCCCGGCATCCTCGGCCGATTCGGGCTCCGTTCCGCACGGGGATGCGAGCAGGATCCAGGTCTCGCCCTGCCCGCTCTCGACGCGGGTGCGCGATTCGATGATGGCGGCATGCCAGGCTAGGGTTGCGCGATCGATCTCAGCGACAATCGCGCTCGCGCGGGTCGTCGCGCTCGGCTCGGCCGCATCGCGTGCGGAGGCAACGCCCACGGTGATCCGAATTCGCGTTTGGTCGTCCGAGACATCCGATCGGCGTCCGGCCAGCGACCACCATGCCGCGCGCTCCGCGGCGTCGCGCGGATCGGAGGCCCGCATCGCCAGATCGCGCCCCACGTTCGGGGGTGGCGTCGCGTCGGCCAGCTCCACCGCAAGCTCTTGACGGGCTAGCGCGGCGGCGGTCGCAATGCTCGCTGGAAAGTCCGATCCCAGATCGCGTCCATCCAGATCGATGGTTGCGGCCAGACAGCCGCCGTCGTCGTGCGCCGCGGCAACCACGGCGCGCAGCTGGCCGGGGGCGTCGAGCGCGGCCAACCTCGACGCGAGCGCCCCGTGCGCGCTCCCGAGCACCGCGGCGGCGACGACCGCGCGTTCCGGACCGGGAGTTCGCGCTGTGACGATGATCCGTGCATCGCCAGGCGGCAGTTCCCCGGACGCGTCGTACACGGTCGCCTGTGCTTGCACGGCAGGCCACGCCTCGACGAGAAGAGGTGCAGCAACGGGCCACGGCGGAGCGCGTTCCAGAGCGTTCGCGGCCGCGTCCGACAAGGCGGGGGCACCGGCTACGGCAACGGCGATGCGGCCCAATCCGTGAGCCGCCGCTCGCCAGGCTTCGAGCTCCGCGAAGCTCGGGGTGCGAGCTGCGAACGATCCGTAGGGCTCGCCTGTGCACCGAGCCACGTCCGCGAGTGCTGCGTCGTGGAGCGGGCGCTGTGCCAGTGCTTCTGCTTTGCGCAGGACGGTCGGCATCGCCGGATTGTTCGGACCGACCGGCGTGAGCAGCGCGGCGCGTGCCGCCAGCACGACGCTCGCGGCGTCCGTGGGCGACGCAACCACCGTATGCAATCGCCACCCGCTCCAGCTGCCCATCGCGACGGCGTCGATTCCACGAGCCTGCAACCGCTGTTGAACAAGCGCAGCCAGAGCGACTGGGACGAGCGCGCCCCGATCGGTGTCGATGCCATCGGTCGTGACGGCCAAGGCAATCGCGCCGCGGACGTCGCCGTCGCGAGCAACGACGGCGAGCGTTGGTCGGCCCTCGCCGGTTGCTCGCCGGACAATCGCTCCCCACCCGGAGTTCGCGACCGGTTCCAGGTGGCGCGCGGGCGGACCGCACGAAAGCACGGATCCGGCCCCGGCGAGGAGAAAGGCGACGCTCGGCGATCGCAAGCGATGACCCCAGTCATTCCTCCCGCGGCGGGCGACTCATCTGAGCGGCCTTCGCTCGAACGAGGGCGGCGATGGCTCGCATCGGTACGCGTGTCGGGCAACGGGCCTCGAGCGTCGCGAGCCGCTCGTCTCCGATGAACTCGAATGAACGAGCCGCCGCGTCGTCGTCGGGAAAACTCCGAGAGCTGGCCAGCATCAGATCCATCACCCCCGCGTACGCTCCTCGCGACCGAACGATCGCGGCCCCCTCTCCGACGTTGCAAAGACCGCACGCGATGCAGCCGCCGAGCTCGGGTATGACGTGACGCTCTTCGGGCGCGATGCTCGGCAGCCGATCGAGCGCGTAGCTGCGTTCGAAGTCGGCAAGACCGCGTCGTCGGCCGAACAGCCCCCCGAGAAGCGATCGGACGAGCGCCCAGGCGAGAAGCGCGAGCGCGTGCAAACGACCCATTCGAGCCCCCCATCGTTAGCACGCGGCCGATCGACTTTGCGACAGCGCTTGAGCGGTGGCGCAACGACGCGCGCTCGTTCACACTGCGGCGCAGCGATGTCGCTCGTACCGCTTCGCACCTCTCACCACGGCCGCGCGGCGCGCGACTTGACGGCATTTCTTCCCACGACGCGCGAGGAAATGCGGGCGCGCCGGTGGGACGATCTCGACGTCCTGATCGTGACCGGCGACGCGTATGTCGACCACCCGGCCTTTGGGCCCGTCCTGGTCGCTCGCTTTCTCGAGGCACGAGGCTTTCGCGTTGGCGTGGTCGCTCAGCCGCGGTGGACCTCGATCGACGATATCGCGCGAATGGGACGGCCGCGCCTCTTCGTCGGGGTGAGTGCCGGGAACTTGGACTCGATGTTGAACAAGCTGACCGCGCAGAAGAAGGTCCGTTCCGAGGACCAGTATTCGCCTTCTGGTCGCACGAACATGCGGCCGAACCGGGCGACCATCGTATACGCGAACCTTTGTCGGCAGGCGTTCCCCGGGCTACCCGTCATCATTGGCGGCATCGAGGCGTCGCTTCGGCGCATCGCTCACTACGACTACTGGAGTGATTCCGTCAGGCGTTCGGTTCTGCTGGATAGCAAGGCGGATCTCATTGTCTTCGGAATGGGAGAGCGCCCGGCTTGGGAGATCGCGCGGCGACTTGCAGGCGGCGAACGGGTCGAGCAGCTCACGGACGTGCGTGGGACCGCGCATGTGAAGAAAAATCGGCGAGCTTGGACCGACGTCGCTCTGGGCGCGAGTCGGTACGTGACGGACGGCAGGCCGGTCCTCTTGCCCTCGTACGAGGAGGTGGCGCGCGACAAGACTGCTTTCGCGAAAATGTCGCGGATATTTCAGTACGAAACCAATGCGCACAATGCGCGCCCGCTTCTGCAACCGCATGGATCCGAAGCCGTTTACTTCAATCCTCCGGCTCTACCGCTCGATGAAGCAGAGATGGACGGCCTCTACGACTTGCCCTTTGCGCGTCGTCCACATTGGAGTTACGGCGGGGATCGCATCCCTGCGTTCGAGACGATCCGGCATTCGATCGTGACGATGCGCGGCTGCTTCGGCGGATGCACGTTCTGCAGCATTACCGAGCACGAGGGGAGGATCATCCAAAGCCGCAGCGCGGACAGCGTGCTCCGAGAGGTTCGCGCCCTCTCGCGCATGGAGGACTTTCGCGGGGTGATCACCGACGTGGGTGGCCCGACCGCCAACATGTACAAGATGCGCTGCAAGGATGACCGGACCGAGCAGGCGTGCCGTCGGCTCTCGTGTGTGCATCCAGGTATCTGCGAGAACCTCGTCACCGATCACGATCCACTCGTCGACCTTCTTCGTCGCGTGCGGAGCGAGCCAGGCATCGAACGGGTCTATGTGGCGAGCGGCGTGCGCTACGATCTGGCCGCGCGGAGCCCGGAGTTCGTGCGGGAACTAGCGCGCCACCATACCGGCGGGCAACTGAGCGTCGCACCGGAGCACTCGAATCCGCAGGTTCTCGACAAGATGAAGAAGCCGCCGATTGAGCACTACGAGCGCTTCGCCCGAGCGTTCTGCCAGGCGAGCGAACAGGCCGGCAAGGAACAGTACTTGGTCCCGTATTTCATCACCGCCCATCCAGGATCGACGCTGAAAGACACGATCGAACTTGCCCTCTGGCTCAAACGCCAGAACATGCGCCCTCGCCAGGTGCAGGACTTCATTCCGACGCCCATGGCGATCGCGACGGCGATGTACTTCACCGGGATCGATCCTTTGACGATGGAGCCGGTGGCAGTGGTCCGCGACCTTCGCGAAAAAAGGATGATGAAGGCTCTGCTTTATTGGTGGGATCCTGCGCAACACGCGCTCGGACGCGAGGCGCTTCGAAAAGCGAATCGAGTGGATCTTATTGGAAACGGGCCCGCGTGCCTCGTTCCCCCGGAGCCCCATGCTTCGCGTATTCGTCGGCTGCACTGAAGAAGCCGCTTCGCGAATTCGTCCGCTCGCGATAGCCGCCTACGACGACGCGCGCCGTAGGCGCTGGCCGTTCTTGAGCGACGTTTTGGAGCGCGTGCTGCGCGGGGTCTCCGAGCCCGATGCGGCCGCCGTCGCAGCAACCGTTCAAGCGTTGGTGAAGTACGACCGTTTGCTCGCGTTCGCGACGCAGAGCGATGACGCCGCGGACCGCTTCACTGCCCTTTTCGCGATCGCGCGCGGGGACGTTCAGGACCTCGGCGAGCGCATCGGCCGCGTCGAACGACCAGCCGAACGTCTCGCCATCGCGTTCTCGTTCCCAGACTGGATCGTGCAGCGGATCGAGACGGAGCTCGGCGTGCAAGCGCTCGAGAGGTCGCTCGTTCGAATGAATGCGCCTGCCCCACGCGTCGTGAGGGTGAACACCCTGCGTTCCACCCGAGACGAGGTACTGCGTGCGTTCGAGCGAGAGGGACGGATTGCACGACCCACGGTGCACTCGGCCCAAGGCATCGTGCTCGAAGGCGACCGTTCGCCGTTCCGGGCTCAAGGATTCGCCCGCGGCGATTTCGAGATGCAAGACGAAGCGTCCCAGCTGGTGGCACAGGTCGTCGCCCCGCCGCCGCGGTCGCTCGTCGTGGATGCCTGCGCCGGGGCGGGCGGTAAGACCCTGGCGATCGCCGCCCTCCTTGGAGGCAAGGGCCACGTCGTCGCGCTCGATATGTCCGAGGACAAGCTCTCGGAGCTCCGCCGTCGCGCGCGTCGTGCGGGCGCAAGCAACGTGCGGGCCGTCGCGGTGGACTTGCTGGCCCCGGCCGCCATCGACGGCGTCGTGCTAGCGATGGGAGGGCTGGCATCGCGCGTTCTGCTCGACGCGCCCTGTTCCGGGCTCGGAGCCATCCGCCGAAACCCGGAAGCGCGTTGGCGTCTGCGCCCCGATGACCTCGCGCGGCTCATCGAAGCGCAGGGAGCGCTGTTGAGCGCGGCCGCGAGTCTGGTCGAGGTCCACGGGCGCCTCGTCTTCGCCACATGTTCCTTTCTCCCGAGCGAAGCCGAACAAGCCGTTATGCGGTTTCTCGAGAATCGAACGGACTACTCGCCCGTCACGGTGCGCGACGTGCTCGGCCGCGCCCGCACGCAGGGTCTCGCTACACCCGACGGACGCTTCCTTCGTACATGGCGCTTCGACGATGCTCCGGACGGCGGGGACGCGGGAATGGACGGGTTCTTTGTGGCCGTCGTCCGCCGGCTGGGCACTGCGACCGACGCGGGCGGGACGCTCAGCCCTTGACTCTTTCGACCGTTGGCTGATTGTGAGCGCCTCCTTCATGCTTACCATCGACCTTTCGGGCAAGCGTGCCTTCGTTGCGGGCGTGGCGGACGATGCTGGATTCGGCTTTGCCATCGCGAAGGCTTTGGCCGAGGCGGGAGCGACTGTTTGCGTCGGCACGTGGCCCCCCGCTCTGGGCATATTTCAGACGCTGCTTCGTCGCGGCAAGCTCGACGCCTCGCTCGCGTTGTCCGACGGTCGCAAGCTCGAGTTCGAGCGCGTCCTGCCGCTCGACGCGGAGTTCGACGTGCTCGACGATGCTCCGGCCGACGTTCGGGAGAACAAGCGATACAAGGAGCTGGGAGACTTCAGTATCGAAGGCTGCCTCGATCGGCTGCGTACGGATTTTGGCCAACCATGCCTCGACCTCGTCGTGCATGCGCTGGCGAATGGGCCTGAGGTAAACCGAGATTTGTTGGCGACGAGCCGCAAAGGCTATCTCGCCGCGCTGAGCGTGAGCGCGTACTCGATGGTTGCTCTGGTGCAGCGGGCCGGACCGCTCGTGCGGCCGGGGGGCGCCTTCGTGAGCCTGACGTATCTCGCGAGCGAGCGCGTCGTTCCCGGCTACGGCGGCGGCATGTCGAGCGCGAAGGCCGCCCTCGAGAGCGACACACGCGTGCTCGCCTGGGAGGTGGGGCGCAAGTGGGGCCATCGCGTCAATTGCATCAGTGCTGGGCCACTCGTATCGCGAGCGGCCAGCGCAATCGGGGCTGCACCGGGCGAAGGCGGCGCGAAAGGAAAGTCTTTCATCGAGCAGATGGTCGATTACACGCGAGCGAACTCACCTTTGCCGGAGGCGCTGCAGGCGCGCGAGGTCGGTGCGGCGGCCGCCTTCCTTTGCAGCCCGCTCGCCAGCGGGATCACCGGCTCGGTGCTTTATGTCGACAAAGGGTATCACGTGATGGGCAAGGCCGTAGTCTAAGTACACCGCCCCAGAGCAGTAGGGGTCAGCCGGGCGAACCTCTGTCCAAGACGGGGTCGTTCGGCGTAGTCTCGCGCCCCTCGCAGGCAGGAAGGAAGCCGCCATGACGCCGTTCACGCCACCTCCGCACGGCCAACCGATCACCATGGGTCCGAACCAGCGGCTCATCGTACCCGACAACCCCGTTGTGCCCTTCATCGAGGGCGACGGCACAGGTCGCGACATCTGGCGCGCGTCGGTGCGCGTGATCGACGCAGCGGTGGCCAAAGCCTACGCGGGCAAACGCAAAATCGCGTGGTACGAGGTCTATGCTGGAGAGAAGGCGCACGGCCTGTTCGACAACTGGCTTCCCGACCAGACGGTCGAGGCGTTCCGCACGTACCTCGTGGGCATCAAGGGGCCGCTCACCACGCCCATCGGCGGCGGCATTCGATCGCTCAACGTGGCCCTCCGACAGATGCTCGATCTGTACGTTTGCTTGCGGCCCGTTCGCTGGTTCGTGGGCGTGCCCAGCCCCGTCAAGCGGCCGCAAGACGTCGACATGGTGATTTTTCGCGAGAACACGGAAGACATTTATGCGGGCATTGAATACGAGGCCGGAAGCGATGCCGCGCGCAAGATCCTCGGGTTCATCGAGAAGGAGTTTCCGGCCGACTTCCACAAGATTCGCTTTCCCAAGACCACGGCCATCGGCATCAAGCCCGTGAGCAAGGAGGGGACCGAGCGCCTCGTGCGGGCGGCCATCGAGTACGCCATCGCCGGCAAGCGAAAGAGCGTCACCTTCGTTCACAAAGGGAACATCATGAAGTTCACCGAAGGGGCGTTCATGCGCTGGGGCTATGCGCTCGCGAGAGGCGAATTTGCGCACGCGGTGTACACCTGGGATCAATGGGAGAAAACCAAGGCTGCTCGAGGTGAGGCGGCGGCGAACGCCGAGCAGCGTGCCGAGCTCGAGGCGGGCAAGATTCTGGTGAAGGACACGATTGCGGACATTGCCTTGCAGCAGGTGCTCACCCGAGCAAAAGACTTCGATGTGATCGCCACGCTCAACCTCAACGGCGACTACCTCAGTGATGCGCTCGCCGCGCAAGTCGGGGGAATCGGCATCGCGCCCGGCGGCAACATCAACTACCTGACCGGTCACGCCATTTTCGAAGCGACCCATGGAACCGCGCCGAAATACGCCGATCTCGACCGCGTCAACCCGGGGTCGGTCGTTCTGAGCGGCGAGATGATGCTTCGGCACCTGGGCTGGACGGAGGCTGCCGATCGGGTCATCCGGGGAATGGACGGCGCGATCGCGAGCAAGCGCGTCACGTATGACTTCGCCCGGATGATGGATGGGGGCACCGAGATCAAGTGCTCGGAGTTCGGCGACAACGTCATCGAGCACATGTAAAATGGGTCCATGCCCAACCGGAAAAAGATCGGCCTCATCGGCGCAGGCAACATCGGCGGAGAGCTCGCACGGCTCTGCGCGAACGAAGAGCTCGGCGATGTCTTTCTCTATGACATCGCGGCCAAGGAAAACCTCGCGAAGGGCAAGGCGCTCGACTTGGAGCAAAACGGCGCCGTCCTCTCGTACGATTCGAAAATTCGGGGGACCAGTACCTGGGCGGATCTCGAAGGGGCCCACGTCCTCATCGTGACCGCGGGTATCCCGCGCAAGCCCGGCCAATCGCGCGACGATCTGGTTGCGACAAATTTGCCGATCATCCGGGATGTTGCCAGCAACGCGAAGAAAGTCTGTCCGAATGCGTTCGTGATCGTGATCAGCAACCCGCTCGACGCGATGGTCTATGAATACAGGCGCGTGGTGGGGGCACCGAGGAACCTCGTCGTCGGAATGGCCGGCGTGCTCGACGCCGCTCGCTTCCAACTCTTTCTCGCGCGCGAAGCGGGCGTGAGCGTCAGGGACGTCCGTGCGATGGTTCTTGGCGGTCACGGCGACGACATGGTGCCCGTGTTGTCGATGGCCACGATTCACGGCGCGCCGGCATCGGCTGTCATTACCGCCGAAAAGCTCGAAAAGATCGTCGATCGAACCCGCAAGGGCGGAGGCGAAATCGTCAACCTGATGGGGACGAGCGCTTACTACGCGCCGGCTTCCAGCGCCGTCGCGATGGCAAGAGCGTTCCTCGGCGACGAGAAGCGACTCTTGCCGTGCGCCGCATACCTGGAGGGCGAATACGGTTATCGGGACCTGTTCATGGGCGTCCCGTGCATCATCGGTGGATCCGGCGTCGAAAAGGTCGTCGAGATCCCGCTGACCGAAGCGGAGCGGGCCATGTTGGCCAGGAGCGCCAAGAGCGTGCAAGCCGTGGTCGATCTCTGCAAGAAAGGCTGACGGGGGCCGAGACGCTGGGCCCCGCTCGAAAAACTTGCTCTCGAAGGCGGATTCGGGGCATGCCTGTGGCGATGGACCGCCGCAGTTTCATCGCCGGTACGGCGGCGACGATCTGGACGATGGCCGCTCGCCCCGGTCGAGCGCAGCCGCTGGCGGCCGGCCCCACGCGCCTCAAGTCAGTCGCACGCGACGGACACGGAACGACCCTTTTGCTGGGTCTCGACAATGCGCCGTTTCCTGCTCAGGGTGGTGGGTATAGGGACGACACCGTTCTCGTATTCGTCCCGAGCCATTATCGGTTCTACGACGACGAGGGCGTGGCGGTGCTCGTGCATTTCCACGGCCACAATACGACCGCCGAGCAGGCCACAGCGGCCCACCAGCTGCGTGAGCAAGTGTCGGACAGTCGCCAGAACGCGATCCTGGTCGTCCCCCAGCTCGCCGTGCTCGCCGCGGACTCTTCCTGCGGCAAACTGGAATCGCCCGGCGGACTCGAGCGCTTGCTCAAAGACGCGGTCGTGAGCGCCGCCCGTGCCGGCCGTACGACGCTGGGCGACACGCGTTTTCCCGCGAGCGCGTCCCTAGGCACGGTTTGTCTGAGCGCGCACTCGGGCGGCTATCATGCGGCCGGCGCTTGCCTGCGCGGCGGCGGCGTCGACGTCCGTGAGACGTATTTGTTCGATGCGCTCTATGCCGAACTGGACGCGTTTCGCGATTGGGCTGTTGCGCGCCGAGGCGAGCCGTTGCATCGGCGCCACAAGCTCGTCGATTATTTTGTCGAGGGCACGACGACCGAGACCAATAGCCGCATGCTTCGCGAGGAACTCGAGCACGCGGCCGTCCTGTGCGCGGAAGAGCAGCAAGAAGGGACCCTATCGCGTCACGATCTGTCGCACGCGGAGGCCGTTTTCGTACGGACCGGGGTCTTTCACTCCCAGGTGACCTGGGAGACGAATGCGCTGCGCGATTGCCTCTACGCGTCAGCGCTTCCTCGCCACCTGTCGAGCGATTGGTTCGCGAGCAAGCGGGGGGCACGCCCCATTGAGCGCAGGCGCTGACGGCCGGGACCCCGGTAGGTTTGCGATCCGAGCCTGTGCTAGCGTGCAGCTCGCGCATGAAGATTCATGAGTACCAGGCGAAGCAATTCTTCGCGCGTTACGGCGTGCCGGTGCCTCGCGGCCACCTGGCACTGACCGTCGACCTTGCCGGAGCCGCAGCCCGCAAGCTCGCCGAGGAGACCGGCAACCAGGTTGTGGTCGTCAAGGCGCAGATCCACGCCGGAGGGCGTGGCAAGGGCGGGGGCGTCAAGGTCGCCAAGGCGGGGGAGAGCGAGGTGCGCGCCATCGCGAAGACGATGCTGGGGATGCAACTCGTGACGCATCAAACAGGGCCGAATGGGCAAAGGGTCCGACGGCTCTACATCGAACAAGGGCTCGACATCGCGCGCGAACTGTACCTAGGCATGGTGATCGATCGCGACCGGCGGCGGATCGCCCTCATGGCGTCGGTCGAAGGTGGGGTGGAAATCGAGCAGGTGGCCGAAAAATCGCCGGAGAAGATCCGCACGCTGTATGTGGACCCGGCGATTGGACTGGCCGCCTATCAGGCTCGCGATCTCGCGTTCGGTCTTGGACTCGGCGACAAGCGATGGCTCGGCCAATTCGTCAAAGCGCTGGGGGCCCTGTACGAGGTGTTCGTTCGCGAAGACTGCTCGCTGTGCGAGATCAACCCGCTGGTCGTCACCAAAGCGGGAGATATCGTCGCGTTGGACGCCAAGATCACGCTCGACGACAGCGCCGAGTTTCGCCATCCGGAGTGGCGTCAGCTCGAGGATCCGGACGAGCAAGACCCGGTGGAGCTCGAAGCGAAGGCGTCGGGGCTCAACTACGTGGCGCTCGACGGAAACGTGGGGTGTCTCGTGAACGGGGCGGGCCTCGCGATGGCGACGATGGATATCATCAAGCACTTCGGCGAACGGCACGGAGTGGCACCGGCCAACTTCCTGGACGTGGGGGGGGGCGCGAACCAAGAGCAGGTGACCAAAGCGTTCAAGATGATCCTCAAAAGCCCGAAGGTGAAGGCCATCTTCGTGAACATCTTCGGCGGCATCATGAAGTGCGACGTCATCGCAAACGGCGTCGTCGCGGCCGCGAGAGAGGTTGGGTTGAAGGTGCCTCTCGTCGTGCGGCTCGAGGGGACGAACGTCGAGCTCGGACGCAGGATCCTGAGTGAAAGCGGTTTGTCGATTCAGGCGGCATCGACCATGTCCGAGGGCGCGCAGAAGGTCGTCGCAGCCGTCGGATCGTGAGAGGACTTTCATGAGCGTTCTCGTCGGAAAAGACACTCGTCTTCTCGTCCAGGGGATTACTGGGGCCGCGGGAGCGTTCCACGCGAAACAAATGATCGACTACGGGACGAATCTCGTCGCGGGAGTCACCCCCGGCCGAGGCGGCGAGAAGTTCGACGCGCGCGTTCCCGTCTTCGACACAGTGGTCCAAGGCGTCCGTGCGACCGGCGCCAACGCGAGTTGTATTTTCGTCCCTCCGGCCGGGGCCGCGGACGCCATTCTTGAGGCATTCGACGCTGGGATTGCGCTGGTCGTCTGCATCACCGAGGGCATACCGGTGATCGACATGCTCAAGGTGCGGCGTGTCTTCGAGGGGCTTCGCGCCAACACGCGTCTCATTGGCCCCAACTGTCCGGGCATCATCACGCCCGGCAGCGTCGGTCAGGGCTGCAAGATCGGGATCATGCCCGGGCACATTCACAAATCGGGACACGTCGGTGTGGTGTCGCGCTCCGGCACGCTCACCTACGAGGCCGTCGGGCAGCTCACGGCTCGGGGCATGGGTCAGTCGACATGCATCGGCATCGGTGGCGATCCCGTCGGCGGAATGGACTTCGTCGACGTGCTGGAGCTCTATCAAGCGGATCCGGATACCCATGGAGTCATTCTCATCGGCGAAATCGGCGGCGCTGCCGAGGAGCGTGCGGCGCGTTTCATTCGCGAACGCATGAGCAAGCCCGTCGCCGCGTTCATTGCCGGGACGACCGCTCCCCCGGGAAAGCGCATGGGGCACGCCGGGGCCATCATCGCGGGGGGAAAAGGCACCGCCGCCGAGAAGATTGCGGCGCTCGAGGCCGCCGGCGCGCGCATCGCCCCTACCCCCAGCGACATGGCCAGCACTCTGGCGCAGATGTTGAGACACTGAATCGCCGCGCGAGAAACTTCCGGCTCGGATCGGTTGCGTGTCCGACGATTTTCACCTACAAGCGCGGCGGCACGTCTGGCGCGGAAACCACCTCCGGAGGGCACGAGATCTCATGGCGCTCGAACGCACTCTTTGCATCGTGAAGCCGGACGCGGTCGAAAGACGAACGTGCGGCGTCATTCTCCAGCGGGTCGAGGAAGGCGGCTTCAAAATCCGCGCCTTGAAGATGATCCGGCTCGGGCGTTCGGAAGCGGAGGGCTTCTACGACGTCCACCGGCATCGACCGTTCTTTGGCGAACTCGTTCAGTTCATGACCCGATCGCCGGTCGTGGTCGCGGTGCTGGAGCGCGACAGCGCCGTCAGCGTTTGGCGGGAGCTGATGGGCGCCACCGATCCTGCCAAAGCGGCGCCCGGGACGATCCGCAAGGAGTTCGGCTCGAACGTGGGCGAGAACGCCACGCACGGGTCGGATTCGCTGGATAACGCCCGGCGAGAGATCGCATATTTTTTTCCGGGAGTGGAGGTTTCGCCGGTCGCTTGATGGTGGCCATTTCGGGCGCGCCGACCAGGCAGCGCGTCTGAGTCGATGGGACGACGCGGGGGCGGCGCGTTGGCTCGGCGCCCCGGGAACACGGCGCCGGGCTGTAGCAGCTCGAGGGTCCGCATGTCGTCGGAGAGCAATGGACGAAAACCGGATTCGCCGGACGGTGCTCCGCCATCCGCCGGGCGGCGTCCGAACGCCAGCGTCGCGTCGGCCTGGGGCCCATCGCGAGGGGCGCTGGCGGCTGTTCACAACCTCGAGGCGCTGCTGCGTAGCCCGAGCGTGCCGAGGAAAACGATCGTGGACCTCATCCCGGAGCTGCGATCGAGCGCGGCTACGTTGCAGATGGCGGCTCAAGTCGCCATCGGGGGAGAGAGCGCGAAGCACGAAACGGGCACGTACGGCAGCGAGCGCGTTCGCGAGCTCGACGCACTGCTGGATGCGGTGGAAGCCCAAGCGGACCACCGTCCGGACCTCGCAAGTCGCGCCGGTACCCTCGCCGACGAGCTCGAGGCCTGCATTGACTTGCTGGCGCTTCTCGATCTCGCGAGCGCCCCTTTGTCCACCGAGGTCACGCTCAACCTCGTCGCGCGCGAGGTCGGGCGCATGTCGGGTACGGCGCGCGGCCGCGAAGTCGTGGTGCGATTCGATGAGGCGACTCTGGATTGCGCCGTGGTCACGGACCCCTACGTCCTCGGCCCGCTCATGTCGCTCCTCGTCGGGTGCGTTCACGCTTCCAGGGCGGAATCGCTTGTCCTTCGCGTGCGCTGCCAGCCGCTGGCGCGGTTCATCGTCGAGGCCGCGCTACATGCGGACGCCCATCTCCCGACCCTATCCATCCGCGTGATGCCGTGGATTGCGCCCTCGGATCACGCCGCCCGCCGTGTTGCCGAGCGGCTTGGCGCTGCGCTCGATCTGGGCCCTGGCCGAGGATCCATCACGCTCGCGTCGGTAGCGGGCGATTGACAATCGCCGACCGCCAAGTGAAGTACGGGCCATGAGCCTGGAGGACACTCTCCGCCCACGCGTCGAGGCCACATTTGCCGATCGCGAACTGCTCCGAGATGGGCATCATCGTGCAGCGATCGAAGCCGTGATCGCCGCGCTCGATCGCGGGGAGCTTCGGGTTGCCCTTCCGCCGACGAGCGACAGCGGCTCTTGGACCACCCAAGCGTGGATCATGCAGGCGATCCTCTTGTATTTCGCGCTCCGGCGGATGGACAAGATCGAGATCGGGCCCTTCGAGTTTCACGACAAGATTCCGCTGAAACATGGTCTCGACGTCGCCGGAGTGCGGGTTGTACCCCCCGGCGTCGCGCGGTATGGATCGTTTCTCGAGCCCGGCGTCATTCTCATGCCGGGCTATGTCAATATCGGCGCGTTCGTTGGCGCAGGCACGATGGTCGACACCTGGGCGACGGTCGGTTCGTGCGCGCAGATCGGCCGCGATTGCCACTTGGCCGGTGGGGTCGGCATAGGTGGAGTCCTCGAGCCCCCCGGTGCGTCGCCCGTCATCGTCGAAGACGGCGTCTTCGTCGGATCGCGCGTCGTGATTGTCGACGGCGTTCGGATCGGACGTGAGGCCGTCATCGGTGCGGGCGTGGTGCTCACATCGTCGACGCCGATCCTCGACGTTCGGGGCGACCGTGTTGTCGAGCATCGAGGATACGTCCCCCCCGCAGCGTGATCATCCCCGGTGTGCGCACGAAGAAGTTCGCGGCTGGCGAATTCGGAGTTCCGTGCGCTCTGCTCATCGGGGAGCGTAGCGGCGCAACCGATCGGAAGGTGAGCCTCAACGCCGCCTTACGGGATTTTGGGGTCCAAGCGTGAGTGACGTCGCCCGACTCCTCGACCAGACGCTGCTCGATCTCTGCGCCATAGCTTCGCCGACCGGCGAGGAACGATCGCTGTGCGACGCCGTGCAAGCGCGCGTCTCGAAGCTCGCGTTGGCGGCACCGGTACGCCGGTATGGGAACTCGATCGTCGTTCGGGTTACACGGGGACCAGGACCACGAATCGCCCTCGTCGGCCACCTCGACACGGTTCGTACCGAGAACGGCCCCGCCCGGCTTGAAGCGGGCCGCTGCGTTGGCGCGGGTGCGAGCGACATGAAGAGCGGGCTTGCCGTCATGCTCGCCGTTGCAGAGACGTTGCCTGTCGATGAGCTTGGCTGCGATCTCACCCTTGTCTTCTACGCACGCGAGGAAGGCCCCTTCGCCGACAACGAGCTCGGGCCTGTCCTCGATCGAGACCCCGATCTCGCGGCCATGGACCTTGCTGTGTGCATGGAGCCGTCCGACAACAAACTGCACCTCGGGTGCGTCGGATCCATCCATGCCACGGTCACCTTTCGCGGACGCACTGCCCACAGCGCCCGTCCATGGGAGGGCGACAACGCCATCACTCGTGCGGCCGCGTTTCTTGGCGAAATCGGCTCGCTCCCAGCACGCGCGAGCGTCGTCGACGGACTTACGTACCGGACGGTTACGACGGTCACCCAGGCGCACGATGGGGGGCGGGGACGCAACGTGGTCCCCGACCGCTTCGTCCTGAATCTCAATCACCGTTTTGCCCCCGATAGAACCCTCGACGACAGTCAGCGTGAGGTCCTCGCGCTGGTGGCCGGCCGGGCCGACGTCGAGATAACGGATCGGTCTCCGGCCGCGCGCCCCAATGCGTCGCACCCGCTCGTCCGCGCGCTCATCGCCTCCGGCGTCCGCGCCGTCGAGCCGAAGCAAGCTTGGACCGACGTGGCACGCTTCGCCGAGCATGGAGTCGCTGCTGTGAACTTCGGACCCGGCGAAAACGCGCAAGCGCATCAAAAGAACGAGTCGACGTCGCTTGCGCTTGTTCACGAAGGATACGCGATCCTGGTGCGTTGGCTGAAAGGGTTGACCGCGCCCAAGCTCGACGTTCGCCACGAAACGGGGCTCAATCCGCATTCGCCGTAGCGCATCATTCGAGCTCGATCTTGCTCCACATCTCGCGTCGCATTCGTTCCCTCTGGCGGTCTGTCCGCGTGATGAGTCGGGCCACGCTCCACGCCGCGAGAAGCTCGCCCTCCTGACCGAGCGCGGGCAGAGCGCTGGGCCCGACCACGAAAGCACCGCCGAGCGGGGTGCGCAATGGTTCGCCGCCGAGGCCGTGGAAGGCCGGCGGATCGATGCGCCAGCGGGCCGCCATCGGCTCCGGCTCGAGTGAACCGCCGGTGGCGCGCAGGCTCGCCCGATTGACCTCCCTTCGCGCGCCCGAGCGGAAGTCCCACAGCGGGCGTCCGTCGTGCGGGGAGTCGACGACGAGATAATGCCGATCGATGTAAGGCAGCAACGATTCGATTGTGGCTAAGACGGTCTCGCGGCCCTGAGCTAAAGGTGGGGACGATCCGTCCTCCAGCGCCGCTTCGGCGACGAGCAGTGTGGCGCCGGCGATGCCGCACGGCTCTCGCATGCGCTGCAGGTGAACGAGGGGGCTCACGGCGTCCGCGCCGCGCCGGGGGCCAGAGGCGATGAGAAATGCCTCGTCGCCGAGCCGCGCCGGCAGGCCTTCGTCACGAACGACCATCGAGACCACGAGTCGCCGCTCCGTCGCAATCAGGTGCGGCAGCGCGGTCAGGGCGCGCCGTGGAGGTTCGAAATCGTTGGCGAGATCCAAAAGCGCGCGGGCCGTATGATCGGTCACCACAAACTCCACCCCCGTCGATGCATCGTCCCCATCGACCACGATGCCGCTTACGCGGCCCCGCTTGTGATCGATACGCGAGGCCCGGTCGCCGATGTGCGCTTCTCCGCCGTGCGCGCGAACCCGATCGAGCAAAAAGTCGACCAGCTCTTTCTCGCCGCCGTGCAAGCGTACGACGCCGCGTGTCCAGGCACCGTGCAACCGCGCGACGGCGAACTCAGGGACGTCGGCCGCGTAACTGGCGAAGCGCACCGGCACGTCGACGATCGCGCGATAGTCGTGATCGCGCGGAAACTCGGTCAGCAATGCCGCCGCGTTGCGTGCAAAGCGCGGCATCGACTCCGCGATCCGCTCGGTCTCCCTGCGCTCCCAGAAGGTGCCAGGTGGCCACACCAGGTCTCTCTCGAATGCTGCGTCGGCCGCGGCGTTGGTCCATGCGAGCTCCGCATAGAGCTCGTCGACGACCCGACGTACCTCCGGGTACGTGCGATCAATTTCCTTGGCAAAGAGCTGAACGTCCGGTGGCACCTCGAGACGAAGTTTGGGTGCCAGCACCTGGAACATGGGGTTCAGCGCAATGGTGCGGCGCCGCAGTGTTTGCGATTGCGCCAACTCGACGAGAACCCTGCTCCAGGCGGGCGAGGACGCCGCGAGGAACGTGAAAGGGCGTCGGGCGAGGGTGACCCCGTCGAATTGATAAGTGGGTGGTCTCCACCCCTGGCCGAGCACCAGCACGCGCCACGAGCGACGAGCCAGGAGGGCGGCCGTCGTGAGCGCGCCGATCCCGGCGCCGAGAATGGCAACGTCATAGTGCTTCGACATCGTGACGAGGGGGTAGGGTGGCCAACGAAGGAAAACGGTCGGATGAGCAACGCTCGCGTTGTCTCATCGTCGTTGCAGTCCCTTCGCTTCAATGGGCCCGCTTCCGACGAGTGCCCGCGCGCGACTACCCGGAGACCCCGACGAGACGACGCTCAAGCGCCCGGCTGCGATCCACTGCAGAGCGCGCGGAAGCAGCGCATGCTCCTCGGCCAAAATGCGAAGGCGCAGACGTTCCTCGTCGTCGTCGTCGAATACCTCGACGGCGCCTTGGGCGATGATCGGCCCCGTGTCCGTACCGGAATCGACAAAATGCACCGTGCATCCGGCGATCCGGACGCCGTATTCGAGGGCTTGTCGTTGTGCGTGCAGTCCAGGAAACGAGGGCAGAAGAGAAGGGTGAACGTTGACGACGCGCATCGGGTAGGCGTCGAGCAGGACGTCCGTGACGAGCCGCATGAAGCCGGCCAGCACCACGACCTCCGCGCCGTGAGCGCGCAAGATCTCGACGACCTGCGTGTCGAACGCCCTACGGTCGCCAAAGGCCGTGTGCTCGATGAGGACGCCGTCGATGCCCGCGGCCCGCGCCCGCGCGAGCGCCTGGGCGTCTCGAACGTTCGACACCACCACGGCCACTCTCGCGTCCAGCGTTCCTGAGACGATCGCATCCAAGATAGCCTGCAGGTTGGTGCCGCTTCCCGAGGCAAGCACGCCGAGGGCGAGCGTCATCCCGGCCACTCCACGCGTTCCTCGAACGGACGGTCGGGCGGAATCGCCACGATGGTGCCGAGCCGAAACGCGCCCGGGGCGCCCTCCCGAAGCGTATCGATCGCGCGGTCAGCGTCCGAGGCCGCGACGACGACGACGAACCCGACGCCAACGTTGAAAGTGCGCCGCATCTCCTTCTCCTCGATGCCGCCGGCTCGTTGGACCAAATCGAAGATCGGCGCGCGCGACCAGGTCGCGTCGATGCGGATGCCGAGGCCCTCGGGCAGGACGCGCGGAACATTGCCGGGAATACCGCCGCCCGTGATGTGGCTCATCGCGCGCACGTCGATGCCGCTCGACAGTAACCTCTGCACGGGCCGGACGTAGAGGCGCGTCGGCTCCAGTAAGGCTTCCCCGACGCTCTTTCCCCCGAGCTCGAACGGACGCGCCTCGATCGGAAGACCCAGAGTATCGAACAGCGCCTTGCGCGCCAACGAGTACCCGTTCGAATGCAGCCCGCTCGACGTCAACGCGATCGCCGTGTCCCCGTCGCGTACCCGGGCCCCGTCGACAATCTTGCTGCGGGCGACGATGCCGACGGCGAAGCCGGCGAGATCGTATTCGCCGGGGGCGTACATCCCGGGCAATTCGGCCGTCTCGCCGCCTAGAAGCGCGCAGCCGCTCTCCACGCACGCGGCCGCGATTCCGGCGACGACCTTTTCAGCGACCGCTATGTCGAGCCTTCCGGTTGCAAAATAATCCAAGAAAAACAGCGGACGAGCGCCGCACGTGATGACATCGTTCACGCACATGCCGACCAGGTCGAACCCTATCGTGTCGTGCACACCCGTCGCGAAGGACACTTTGAGCTTGGTGCCAACGCCGTCGGTACCGCTGACGAGAACCGGATCTTCGACGTCGGCCGGCACCCGGCACAGCCCTGCAAACCCTCCGATGTCGCCGATCACGTCGGCCGTCCGCGTCAGTGCAGCCAGCGGTTTGATGCGGTCGACCAGAGTGTCGCCGGCTTCGGCGTCGACTCCGGATTGTCGGTACGTGAGTCGATCGGTTGCTGGAACGATCACGCCGGGTGGCGTCGTCCTGGGGCGGAGCATGACGCGTAAACGGTAGTCAGGTTCACCCGGATTCGCTAGCGTCGTCGGGCCGGATGAACCGTCGCCCACGCTCCGGCGCCCCGCCGCGCATCTACCCGCCGTCCATCGTCGTGAAGGGGGCGGAGCTCGGGCCGGATGTCGTCGTCGGCGCGTTCTGTTTCGTCGCGTGCGGCGCGACGATTGGGGCGGGGACACGGCTCCAAGGCCATTCGAGCGTTTGGGCCGGGGTCGTGCTCGGGCAAGACGTCTTCGTCGGTCCGGGCGCCCAGTTCACCAACGTGCGACATCCTCGCGCCGCCTACCCTCGCGCTCCGCACTGGGATCGCACCTGGGTAGAAGACGGCGCCACCGTCGGCGCCCATGCAACGCTCGTCGCCCCGCTGCACATCGGCCTGTGCGCGATGATCGGTGCGGGCGCCGTCGTCACTCGCGATGTGCCCGCTCACGCCATTGTGGTCGGAAACCCTGCGAGGATCTCGGGGTGGGCGTGTGCCTGCGGGGAGACGATTGCCAAGGGCATCCACCCTCCTCCACCTCCGCTTCAATGCGCAACGTGCCGTCGCGCTAGTGCCCCGCTAGCCGCTCCTCGATGACCTTGTGCATCACGGTCATGGCCACATGGGCATAAATGATGACCCCGAGGGTGTCGACCAGACTTGCGATGAAAGGCGTCGAGCTGGTCGCGGGATCGATTCCGAGACGCTTCAAGACGATAGGCAGCATCGACCCGACAGTGCACCCGCACACGATGATGCACAACACCGTGAGAGCCACGGTGATGGCGAAGAGCATCGTCTGATCCGGGTACATCAAGACGCGACCCATGGCGATCGCCGCGATGATGGTTCCCAGAACGACACCCATTCCGGTCTCTCGCAGCAGAATGCGCCACCAGTCTTTCAACTTGATTTCGCCGAGCGCCAAGCCGCGGATGACCAGCGTCGACGATTGAGACCCCGAATTCCCGCCCGCCGAGATGAGAAGCGGGACGTAGAGAAGGGCCCCTTTGACCGCCTCCATGATGTAGTCGTACGAACGCAGCGCGGTCTGTGTGAAGAACTCCTCCACGAATAGAACAATCAGCCAGACGGCACGCTTCCGGATGAAGCTGAGAAAGCTGGTCTGAAAGTAGGGGACGTCGAGAGGCTCGATGCCGCCGATCTTCTGGACATCCTTCGTCTGCTCGCGGACGAGCACGTCGATGATGTCGTCGATCGTGATGACTCCCAGAAGCCGCTCGTCTTCGGCCACGACCGGGATCACGTTCAAATCGTACTTTGCCATCCGCCGGGCGACTTCTTCTTGATCCATCGTCGGCGGCACGCTGATAACCTTGGTCCGCATCACCTCGGCGATGCCCAGCTCGGGTTCCGCGACGAGTAGATCCCGAAGGCTCACGACACCCGCGAGCTTCTCGCCCTCGAGGACGTAGACGACGTAAACGAATTCTTCGCGTTCACGGGCGCGACTGCGTACCTCCTCCAGCGCTTGGGATACGAGAATGCGGGGAGAGACACCGACGAAGTCGGTGTTCATCAAGCGGCCGGCGCTCGTATCGGGCCACTTCTCGATGTCGCGCACTTCCTGAGCGGCTTCGGGGTCGACCTTTCGGAGCGCCTCGAAAACCTGCTCTCCCACGGCATCGGGCAGGACGCTGAAGAGGTCCGCTCGGTCGTCGGCCGCCATCTCGCTGGCGATCTCCGCAACCGACTCGGCCGGCATTTGCTCGACGAGCTCTTCCTGCTCGTGATCGTCGAGGCGCTCGAAGATGGAAACGGCGTCCTCGGCAGGGATTCGAGCCAGGAGCTCGGCGGCCTCGTCGGGGTCGAGCTCGCTGACGATGTCGGCGAGATCCTCGGCGTGGATTTCATCGAGCAGCTCGCGGATCTGGTCGGGATCCTCCTTGAGGATTTGCTTGATGTCCGGCCCGAGCAAGGACGCAAGGCGCATAGCGGCGCGGAGACTAATCGGCCGCGCGCCGCCAATCCAGGAGCTTCGCTCGCCTCGGATGTGGAAGTTCGGCGTGAAAGACGCCTGCAAAATGTACGCGATTACCTGGTCACGCCCGGCTTGGCGAGTGCGCGCACGAGGGGACGAGGATGAGGGTCGAGGGGCGCAAAGCGCGCGGACAAATCCGCAATGCGACGCCCGATCGCATTCACTGCGTCACGCGGTGGCCGGGCGCTGGATCCATAGGGCGCTTCTGCCTCCCGACAGAAAAACGTGCGACAGCCGAATGGTCTCGCGGCGTAGACCCGACAGCGGCCGCCTTCGGAGAGGAGCGGGCACGGCCCCGGTTGCGCCAATGGAAGGCTACGCGGGCCCCGCGGCGAGAGCCCGCGGGCGCGCATGGCGTGACGCACCTCTTCCAGCTCGACGGCCGTGGCGTGCGGCTCGCGCCCGGTGAGGTCAAACCGGCAACAACGAGCTTCGGGTGCAACGTGGGTCGTACACGCGCATGCCCAGCCCGCAAGCAGCGCATCGGCTTCTGCGTAGAGCGCGAGGAGGTTCGCACGATAGGGCGACTGGTGCCAAAGCGGGGAAGTGCGTCGCATCGTATCGAGACTAGCCGTCAAACTCATGACGCGGCGCGCCGATCGCAAGCGTCCGCTAAGCTGGGTACCGATGGATGCCCGATCTCGTCCTGCGCTTCGTGCCGTCGAGTCGATAGTCGTACCGGATCGTCAGCACGGCCGCGTGCTCGTATTGCGCGATCCACAGGGAGTCACCGCGGCACACGCAGTGATTCCGCCAGCCCTCGTTGCCGTCGTATCGCGCTTCAATGGCACAGCCAGCTGCGACCAAATCGCCCGCGAGGCTTCGAACGAGATGGGCCAGCCCGTGCCCGTCGAGGTTGTCGTCAGGTTGGCCGACGAACTCGAGCGCGGTCTCTTTCTGCAGGGACCATCGTTTCGTGCCGCACGCGCTCGAGTCGAACGCGAGTTCGCTGCCGCCTCCGTTCGTCCGGCCTCGCATGCCGGCGGCGCCTATCATGGCGACGGGCGTGCGCTCGAGCGCTACATCGACGATTCGTGTCTCGCGCGAGCCAATGGCGCCGCCGTCCCAGGACAAGGGCGACTGGTGGGACTCATCGCACCCCACATCGACCCGTGGCGGGGTGCGGTTGGTTACGGTCACGCGTATGGGGCCATGCGCGCTTCGCTGCCGCCGGACGCCGACACGTTTGTTGTCTTTGGAACGTCGCATGCCCCCATGCGCGAGCCGTTCGCGCTGTGCCGCAAGGCCTTCGGCACACCGCTCGGACCTGTCGATGCCGACGCCGAGAGCATCGACTCGCTTGCTGCGCTCGCCGACGGCTTCGACCCGTACGCCGATCAGTTCAACCACAAGCGCGAGCACTCGCTCGAATTCCAGGTGGTCTTTCTCAAGCACTTGCTGAAGGGTCGACCCTTTCGCATCGTCCCTGTCCTGGCCGGCTTGGGCACGCAGCAGGCGAGCGGCGAAGCGCCAGATACGGATGCCCGTATCGCGCGCTTCATCGGTGGCGTGCGCGCGATGGTCGAGGCCCGCGCGGGCCGCGTCGTTGTCGTGGCCGGTGCGGACCTCGCACACGTCGGTCCGCGCTTTGGCGATTCGCGCGCATACGACACGGAGCAGCGCACCAACCTCGAGCGAGCCGATCGGATGTCGTTGGAGCATGCGGTGGCGCTCGACGCGAGCGGTTTTTGGGCGCATGTCGTCGCCGATCTCGACGAACGCCGTGTGTGTGGGCTAGCGCCGATCTGGTCGCTTCTGCGATCGGTCGGATCGAACGCCGCCGGCACGACCGGGCGCCTACTCCACTATGAACAGACCGTGGACGAAGACGACGGATCGATCGTAAGTCACGCGGCCATCGGGTTTTATGCCTGAATTCGGCGCCCCGACGTTAGGGGGGCGTCGGTGCAATGGCCAGCGCGTTGACACTGCCGATCGAGCACGCTACACGATGCCGGTATCCTTCTCGGGCTCCATTCTGCCGAGATTTGCGGGAGTAACTCAGTGGTAGAGTGCCACCTTGCCAAGGTGGACGTCGAGGGTTCAAATCCCTTCTCCCGCTCTATGGGCCAGAAAGCCGTTCGTCTACCGGGACTTACAGGCGCGGCTCTACCGCATTGCCCACCCATTGCCCAAAGCCAAGGCATCGCGATGCTGCGCGACTTACAGGCGCGGCTCTACCGCATTGCCCACCCATTGCCCAAAGCCAAGGCATCGCGATGCTGCGCGAGAGATGACAAGGCTTAGCCGCACGTTTGGGCTGCGCGTCTACACTGCCCCTAAGTCGCGAGCGTAGAGGACGGCCCCAGCTCGCAGCAACGCGACGCTCGCCATGAGCGGCCATGATGGCGGGCACGCATGATCCAAGGCGCAAGCCCCGGTCCAGGGAAACGTGGGCGCGGCTTCGGCGAGTGTCTTCCGAAGACCGCTACCGCCCATACGCGACTCACCATCGGAGGAACTGGGCCCCCCCGAGGTCGTCGCGAAAATCTTCGGCAAGCCGAAGGTGGCCGTTGCGACCGAAGAACTTCTCGGGCGGCTCCTTCGCGCTCTATCCTTCGAGGACTGCCGGCGCGGACCTGACCGATTGCGTCCTCGCCGTGACCTTCGACGAAAACCCTCGCAGCGATCGAAATCATTCGGGCTGCAAGACCATCTTCCCGACGGGCCGCCGTGGGATGCCCTCGAGCATCTCGTGCGCGAGGCGAGCCTTCGATAGTGGCAGCGTCGGCGCGAGTCGCAAGGTGAGCCGGCCCGCCGAGGCGAGCGCCCCGATGTCGACGAGCGCCTGGCGCGTCACTCGCACGAGGATGAAGACGCCACGAACGCCCAACTTCGCGGTGAGCGCGGGGTCGGGCTGCGACACCGACGACACAAGGATGCCTCCGGGAGCGAGAGCCGCGAGCAACTTGCCCTGCGTGGCGCCTCCGACTGTGTCGATCACCGCATGCACTGGGGCAATGTCGCGCGTGAAGTCCTCGGCGGTGCCATCGACGACGCGCTCCACGCCGAGCGAACGCACGTAATCCGTCGCACCCGGCGGGCTGGTCCCGACGACCGTCGCACCGCGAGCCATGGCGAGCTGCACGGCGAGCGACCCTACGCTGCCCCCAGCGCCGTGCACGAGGACGCGCTGTCCGGCGACCACGCGTGCCTCGTCGTCGACCATCTGGCGTGCCGTCGCTGCGATGACGGGAAGCCCAGCAGCGGCACGGTGGTCGAGCCCCGGCGGTTTGGGCGCGATCATGGCCGCGGATGCCACGGCGAAATCGGCGTAGGCTCCTGTGAATCGGGGGTTAGTCACGCCGAACACCGCCTGTCCAAGGGACAGGCCGCGTACCCCCGAACCAACTTGGGTCACCGTGCCCGACAGGTCAGCGCCCAAAGTGAGCGGTAACGGTTGCTCGATGACGCTCTTGCCAGCGCGCACCCAGGCATCCCAGGGTCCGACACCGCACGCAGCCACCCGCACGAGGATCTCGTCATCCCCGGGCAACGCCGTGGCCGTCTCCTCGATGGTGATGACCTCGGGCGGCCCGAATCGATGAACTCGCGCAGCTTTCATGATGTAGCGCTCTCCTTCGCGGTTGGATGGCGCCATATGGGACGGCGTCTCCACTGAGAACGCAACGCCCGGCCCCACGCGCCACTTCGCGCGCCGGCCCTGTTCTAGCAGGCTCCTGAAAACGCTCGCGGGGATCGACATCTGCTGCATGGACCTTTGTCAGCGGCCACTCCGATCCCTGTGATCTGAGCCCGAGGTTCGACGTGTCGGAAACTTCGTAGGTCCGGCCGGGGGGCGGTAGGACGGCAGGGCACGCGCCGATAGGGGGAGCTACGTTCGTCGGACGAGAAGGTGCGCGCCGTCGCTCCAAGCGCTCCCGAGCCCGACTTGAACAGGACGGCAAGACTCCGCGGAACGTAAGTCCGCGTCGTCGTCGATACGAAAGTTCGATCACTCCGGTTCTACGCGGCCCAGAGCCTCATCGGTGGCCAGCTCGAGCTCCGAGATTTCCATCTCGGTCAAAGGGCGGACACGGGTTAGGAAGCGCGGACTTCGGCACGGCGCGCATCTGAAAGGCCAGAGCCACGGAGTCATCGGGTAAACCTCCCTCAGTCGCCTGCAGCAAAGCCGTGCCGGCGAGGTGAGCGCGACCGATGCGCTCGACTGCAGCACGCGATTCTCCCGATCGCTAAGCCCGTTGTGCAGGCCTGCAATCCCTCTTTCACGGAGGGCTTGCTATCCCGCCATCGTCGTCGATCGGTGTGCGCTCGTCGGCGATCCGCTCGTTGTTGCACGATAGGAAATCGCGTTCTTTCGCCCACTGAGCTGGCCGTCGAGTGAGCTGCTTCGGAGTCTTCCCGATGCCTATCCGCGAACCCGCGCCCGCAGGAACTTCCCAATCCGCTCGGTGGCCTCGGCGGCCTCGGGGGTGCCGAGCATGATCGGGTAAACGTGCGGCAGGCCCTCGCCGATCTCCAGGGTGACTTCCACCCCGCTTTCGGACGTTGCCTTCGCCAGACGTTCGGAATCGCTGAACAGGAGGTCGGCCGTGCCCGCTTGCACAAGAAGCGGCGGGAGCCCCGACAGAGAGGCAAACAGCGGCGACGCCAGTGGAGACTTGGGGTCAGCACCAGCCAGGTAGTCGGCGGCGAACTGACGGAGCATCGCAGGGGTCGAGAGCGGATCCTGGCCGACGCGCTCGGTCATCGACCGCCCCGAGCAGGTCAGATCGACCGTCGGCGACATGAGTACGGCGGCTGCGGGCAATTCCTCGCCTGCGTCACGCGTGGCCACGAGCAGGGCGACCGAGAGCCCTCCGCCGGCCGATGCGCCAGCCACCGCGATCGACTTTGCGTCCAGGCCCTGCTGGGTGCGGAGCCAGTGCCATGCGGCCCGGACGTCCTCGACGGCAGCGGGAAAGGGATGCTCCGGGGCTAGGCGATACTCGGGGAACAGCACGCGCATCCCACTGGCTCGTCCCAGCCGGGCGGCGAGCTCGCCGTCGCTGCGAAGCGACCCGAGCTCGAAACCTCCGCCGTGCAGGAAGACAAGCACCCGGCCGGTGTCCGCTTCGGGGGCCGCAAGCCAGTGGGCGGGCACACCGCCAGCGGTGACCTCCGTCACGAGTACGTCGTCAGGCATCGCATGAGCGCGGCCCGCAGGGGCGAACGTGGCACGGCGTTCGCTGAGCGGCGGCGCCGCCCGACTGGCATTCGCGATTTGCTGATCCCTGAGAGCGGCGATCACTTGCTCCATGGCATCGCTCGGCATGTCGGCATCTCCTTGGGTATGTCCTGCCTCCTCACCGATCGC
Organism: uncultured delta proteobacterium; assembly: GCA_963696385.1. GTDB lineage: Bacteria > Myxococcota_A > Polyangia > Polyangiales > Polyangiaceae > Palsa-1150. The sequence goes on along the minus strand of CAVOKF010000008.1, from coordinate 827,499 downwards.
TGAGAGACCGCCGTCCTACTCGATTTCTCCGAGCAGACCCGTCTCCATGTCGAACACGACACCCCGCACAGGGATGTCTTTCGCGATCCAAGGATGTGCTTTCACGTTCCTAATCTGTTCGCGCGTATGTTGCGCTGGGTCCTTGTAGGAGAAGAAACGCATCGGCGCCGGCGATGCATCACCGGTGGAGGCGGCGAGGCTAGCGTTCAATTCGTCATCCGTGAACGTGGTAAATCCGCAGCCGGTATGGTTGAGGAGCAGGATCTCCCTCGAGCCGAGCACCCGAGTAGAAACAATGAGCTCTGCGAGAACGTCTTCCGTGACGGCCGGTCCACCGGTACGAATCACGTCCATGTCCGCCAGCGGCAGCCCCAAGATTTCGGGCAGGTTCGAAACGCGGGGATCCATGCACATGACGACGGCGATCCTGGGAGCCGGGCGTTGCGCGAGCCTGCGGTCGTGCCTCTTCGAATACTCGCGATTGGCCTTCAGCGCATCGTCGATAATACTCATCATGGGCCTCCTCGAATTCGCCAGCGGCGGTGGATTCCGGTGCTTGAGCGGCGCGACATGGTTGGGTCCTCCGTAACGGGCAGAGTCCCTGGGACGAGACCTCGATCGACCGAACAGGTCATAGGCACGCCGTGCGGCGTAGTCCAGCCCCAAAGCGGCGCCACGGCGAGCGCGAGCGAGTGCGACGATGTGTCTCGAGCAGAGGTGGTTCTTTCACTGCCGTGACCGTGCCGAAACGGGCCCGCAAGGCAGGTGGGTAAACCATTGGTCCTGGCCGCCAGTCGCGCGCGTGCTGGCCAAGCGACGAGCTCCTGGTCGCGTGCGGCGGCGAGATCGCGGAGATGCCGCGCACCGGCCAGCGCGGTGCGATGGGCGTCGTCTGCAAGGACGTGCGCTTCGGCGAGCGCGTCTTCCGCGCCGGCGACGTCGTCACGAACGCCGATCGCGCGCGCGGCATCAAGGAGCCCCGTCTGTCGGTCTTCAAGGGCCTGAAGCCGAAGAAGTGACGCCCGCTACCCAGCCTCCGAAAGCGCGGCCCGGTTCCGATAAAGTGCTGGACTCAGCTCCACGGCTGTCGATCCTGAGACCGCCCGTACGTCGTCCATTAGGAAGGAGGAGCAAACAATGAGGACCATGGTGGCGTTGAACCCCTCGCTCAAGCCGCTCGAGGTGCTCTCGGGCCGATGGGACATGGAAATCCGTTGGTCGCTAAAGAGTCACAAGCTGGTCGGTGGCCCTGCGACCGTTCGTGGGGCCACTCGCTTCGAGTGGATTGAGGACGGTCACTTCCTCGTCCACCACCAGGGTGGGACGGACGGCGCGCCGGACGCTCGCTGGCTCATGGGACGGGACGAGACTTCGGGGGAGTACAGCGTCCTCTACGCGGACGCGCGCGGCGTTTCGCGCGTCTACCAGATGAGCTTCGAGGACGGTGTCTGGCGGCTCTGGAGGAAAGCGCCGGGCTTCAACCAGCGTTTCGAAGGGCGGCTCAGCACCGACAGTCGCACGATCGAGGCGCACTGGCAGAAGTCGGAAGACGGCAAGACCTGGGAGCTCGATTTCGATCTGAAGTACGTCAAGACGGACTGAGCGGCTCCACGGGGCTTGCGAAGGAGATCGCTTCGTTCACCGGCCTGTCCCTCGGGGCAGTTCGGGGGCGTCTGGCCCTGCCGACGGAGCTTGAGCTGGACGGAGACCCCTCGACCTTGCAGCTCACGCCGACGACGAATTGGGACGGAAAGGTCGCGTACGAGTTCACCGACATCGACGCGAGCAAGGATGCCTTCACGCCGGGCATCGGGGATCGAACGGTCGCCGTGATCCAAAGACTTCGCGCCAAGCAGGCTCCTGCCGCTACCAACGGCGCACCGCCGGGCGGGGGCGGAGGATAGCGAGTGCCTGCGCGGGGCCCGCGCGCGCGGCGCCGGGCCCGAGGAGCGGCACGTGAGCCGCTTCCCGCTGTCGTCTGCGTTTCCCGGCCTGCGCTGGAGCTGAGGCCAGCGCCGGCTCCGGCTCGTCGCACTCCGAGAGCGAATTGACAATGTCAGGCATACATCCAGCACGACTTGACATTGTTCCCGGTGACACTATGCTTGTGTTCAGGATGCGCGATGACATTCACCGTCGACTACCTCCGACGCGCGCTGGCCGCCGGCGAGGGCTCGCTGTTCCCCGGCGAGTCCTTTCAACCGGCGTGCGAGCCGCGCAGCGCGATCGAAGCGTCCTTCCTTCGTCAAGGTGCAGCAATCGCAGACCAGCGGATATCCGCCGAGGAAGCGGCCAGGCGAGCGCTGACCCAAGCTCTCGTGGACCGCGTGAGCGTCGTCGGGCGCGAGGTTCGTGCACAGGGGAACGTCGACTTCCCACGCGACTGCCCCGCGCTCCTGGGTCGCTTCGGCGAGGCCGCGCGGTCTGCTGATCTGGAGGGTCTGGCGCGTCGTCACCTTGCCGGTGAGGCGCCGCCGCGCGCGACGAAGCTTCGGCTCGACCTAGACGCTGACCTACGGGGGGGCCGATGAACGCCGCGGTAGAGCACTCGACCGTTGTCCTCGAGCAGGCCGGCGCTCCCGCGCCCGACGATGCGATCTCTTGCGCCCTCGGCCCCGAGCTCCGGTTCGATCGCGGAGCACTCGAGCGGTGCAGCAGTACGCCGCTCGAGGAGATCGACGTCGACTTGCTCGTCGTGCTCGCCTCGATCGCCTTCGCGGATCGGCGCGTGTCGCGGCGACGGGGCAGTCGATGGGGCCGAGCGGTCGCGCTCTCTGTGCCCGTGTATCTGCCTGCCGAATGGGAACGCGTCTCGCCGGAGCTGGTGTCGCTGCTGCACGACGTGAGCGGTGATTTCTGGCGCCTCGAATTTCGTCCCCGCACGGCTGCCGACGAGCTCCGTCAGCTCTTCCTGCCGCAGTTGCCGCGCGAGTTTCGCGGGGCGACCGTCGCGCCGTACAGCGGCGGCTTGGACTCGTTCGCCACGGTCGCCCAGCACCGCGTTCAGAACGACGGCGCGCCGCTCTTGCTCGTCCATGCACAGCACGGCGCGCGCTCGCTGCACTCGGTTCTCCCGGATCGCGATCGCTCGGCGCCCGCGCTGGCGGTTCCGTTCACGGTTTCGGGAGGCTCGCACGCGGAGCCGTCGTATCGAACGCGGACCCTCGTGTTCTTTTCGTTGGCTGCCCTCGCCTGGCGCCGAAACAACGCCGCTCGCATCTGGATCGGCGAGAGCGGCATCGGGTGCCTTGGGCCTTCCTTCGTGCCGTTCGGCATCGAGCAACCCGTCTCCGGTTGCCACCCCATGTTCATCAAGAAACTAGGCGCATGTTTCGAGCACCTATGGGGTGTGCTGCCGCCGTTCGAGCTGCCGCACTTGTGGGTTACGAAGGGGGAGGTGCTTGCAGAGCTGCACGCCCGCAAGGCCCTCGAAGGATGGCAGCGGACGCGCTCGTGCAGCCGAAACGTCCGCCGGCAGCACCCGAACGTGTCCGCGAGCCACTGCGGGCTTTGCTCCGGCTGCATGTTCCGCCGCCAGTCCCTTCGGGCGGCTGGCCTCGTCGAGGACGCTGGAACCTACTACGCCGACGTTCTCGTCGACGCGGACCTCCCGGCGGATGCGCAGCCGGCTGATCGCGAGGTCGGAACGTACGCCGCGGTGGATCTCGACGAGCTCGCGGGCGTAGCCGCGAAGCTGCCGAACTACCGCGGTCACGTGCTGGAGACGGCGAGGTCCGTGGGGCGGCCGTCCGCCGAGGTCGAGACGAAGCTCGGCCGCCTTTTCGCGAAGCATGCGGAGGAGTGGAGCGGCTTCGTCAACGCGGTGCCCGAAAGAAGTTGGTTGCGTCAGGTTGTGACTTCTGAGCAAGGACCCGGTGATCCATGGATCCAGCAAAGCTAGGGGAACGACTTCGAGTCGCTCGCGGGGCGGCCGGACTGACGCAGGAGCACGCGGCAGAGAAACTCGGCGTCGCCCGGACGACGCTCGTTGCAATCGAAGGGGGGGACCGACAGCCACGACCCGAGGAACTTGTTGCTCTCGCCGCGCTCTATGGGGTCGGCGTGCACTCGTTCCTCCGGCCGACCGCGGTTCGCGTCGATCTCGTCGGGCAGTTTCGCCGCAAGAGCACCGGCCGCGCAGGAAAGGCGGATCGAGAAGGCGTGCAGGCCCTGACGCTCCTTCACGACCTCGCGGCGGCCTACGTCGAGCTCGAGCACCGCCTCCACAAGGTAACCCCCATCGACTACCCGCCCGAGCGGAGGCCTGGGCGTGGACGCCTGGACAAGCAGGCCGAGGAGCTGGCGGCAGAACTGCGCTCTCGACTCGGCTTGGGGCTCGGACCGATTCCTGATCTCGTCGGGCTCCTGGAGCTCGAGCTCGGACTTCGCGTCTTCGTTCGCGCCCTGCCCTCTTCCATCGCAGGTGTCTACGCGTTCCATGACGAGCTGGGCGCGTGCGTACTGCTCAACCGCTTGCACAGGCGCGCCCGGCGCCGGTGGACGCTGGCGCACGAGCTTGCTCACTTCCTCACGACCCGTCGAGAGCCAAGCATCGCCTTCACACTCGTGGGAAAGCATCCCGACGACGTCTTCGCTGACGCGTTCGCTGCGGCTTTCCTCATGCCCAGCGCGACGGTGCGTAGAATCTTCGATGAATACGTCGGGCAAGAAGGCAGGTTCTCCGCGCGGCACCTGATCTTGGGTGCACACCGGCTTGGAGTGTCGGTCGAGGCATTCACGCGCCAGTTGGAGCGGCTGGAGCTGCTGCCGCAGGGAACCTACGACTCCGTCAAGGATCGGGGGCTCGATGAGGAGGCCGTGCAACGCGTGCTCGGAAGCCAGGAGGAAGGCGAGAGCACGGAGCCCGGAGCGCGCCTCCTGATGCTCGCCGCAGAGGCCCACGAGCAGGGGCTCTACAGCGAGGGCCAACTCGCAGACATGCTCGTGATGGATCGCGTGGAGCTCCGGCGCGCGATCGACGCCTTCACCTCCGTCGACGCGATCGACGCCGCGATCGAGGCGCACGCGGGATGAGCGTCGTCGTGCTCGACACGAGCGTGATGTTGAACATCCTCGGCAGCGGTCAGGCCGAGGGGGTTCTCGCAGCGCTTCAGGGGCGACGGATCGTCGTCGCCGTCACTTCCCGTGAAGTGATCCGGCATCCGCTCGAACCGCGGCCGTCTGGCGATCCGCTGGCGCCGCTGATCGGAGCGGGCCTCCTCGAGAAGATTCAGCTCCCCGGCCCGGCGCTCCTGCGCTTCGTGGAACTCACCGGCGCGGACGCGCCCGACGACCTGGACGACGGGGAGGCTGCGGCCCTGGCCGCCGGTGAAGCGCTTGGACTTCCCGTCGCCATCGATGAACGCAAGGGACGACGTGTTGCTGCGGCCCATCTGCCTACGGTGACGCTCCTCTCGAGCGGTGCGATTTTCGCGGACCCCGCAGTGGGCGCCGCACTTGGTGCGCGGCTCGTCGACGCGGTCTTCTCCGCCCTAGTTCATGCTCGCATGCGCATTCTTCCGGAGCACGAGCAGTGGGTGCACACGCTGCTCGGGCCGCAGCGTGCCGCGCAGTGCCCCAGCCTCCGCCGGCGGCGAACCTAGATCACCATGTACCCAGGTACGAGCGTCACGGCGGATGCACGTCCCAGGCTTCCGAGCGTCGGGCCGGTTGCGCTCCGGTCCGTGAAGAAGTCGTAGGCTAACGGCGAACGCCCCCCGCCGGTCCGTGCACCACTGCACGCCCGCGAGGGGTCGATCACACCGATCGGCCGGCTCCGGAGGGGGGTCGCAGGCGCGACCTGGCGGGCAGCCAGAGCGACGATCGCCCGGCTTTTCCCCGCTCCCGCTCTGACGCCCACCCTCTTGCCAAGGTGGACGGGTTCAAATCCCTTCTCCCGCTCTACAAGGCACGAAAGTCGTTGGAATGCAACGACTTTCGGGAGCGGCGTGCCGGTTGCCACCGATCCTGAGAGCGACGCGATTGGCCGCCGCTTCGTCAGCCATCCGAATGTCCTCGACACAAGCAGCCAGATAGTCCTTACTCTCGAGCATCTCTAGATGCACCGATCCACCGGGAGAGAGGCAGATCAGATCGTCTTCCGACAATTCATCAAGTCGCTGGTGCTCAGCGAGCACGCACGCAACTGTCCGCGAGAATGCGCAGGAATTGGTGGACTACCTGGACCGAGCCATTGAGGAGGCCCACGATCGCCCAGCGTCTACGCCTCGGACGACTCGCCAGAGAATTTGCATGAATGGGGAGCGGCGCGCGTAGAGGTGACCAACGCATGGGACGAACGTCGATCCTTGCTGAAGGAAGCTCGCTTATACGTCGGCAATTTACAATAGGACGTGACGCAAGACGATGTGATCGAAGCCTTTGCGCTTCACGGATTCACTTTGACGGACGTGTTCCTGTCTAGGGGTTGTGCGTTCGTGTCGTTAGGCTCGGCCGAGGATGCCGAGAGGGCCCTCGAACGAATGCAACGGGCTCGGGTGAAGGGACGGCCCGTGCGGATCGGCCCGGCAGAGAAGCGGCAACCGACGCCTGGTTGATTGGCTGTGGCACGCAGCTTTGGAGGAATCCGTTGTCTTGAAATGTCTAGATTCGGGCGAGGGCTCGGCCGTCATTCGGGCTCGACACGCCCGAGCGCTTCATCGGTCGCGAGTTCGAGCTCCGACATTTCTGTCTCGGTCAAAGGGCGAACACGCGTTACCAGCGCGGACTTCGGTACGGCGCGCATTTGAAAAGCGAGAGCCACGGAGTCATCGGGCAATCCCCTTCGGTTGCCTGCAGCAGAGCGGTGCCCGCGAGCTGAGCACGATCGAGGTTCGTCGTAAGCGGCACGACGTGCACGGACGCGAGTACGCTTGTGAGCGCGTCGCTCTGCCAGATCACGACGGGGCGCCTGCCCGTTTGCTCCATCGGCCGGTGGCCACCTAAGTCAGCCCACCAGATCTCTCCACGCCTCAACGACGGTCCTCGGCGTCGAGTGCATCGGCCCACGCGCCGAGACCGGCGCTGGCAAGCGTTTCGTCCTCGGCGCTGCCGACCGCAAGGCGCTTCATGTCCCAGCGTGCGGGGTCAGGACGACGGAGAACGACGACGGCGACCTTCTCGCCCTGACGAAGTTTGAGAGGTTGCGCGGGCTTCAGGAAGCCATTTTCGTAGCAAGCTTCGACCGGACGCATACGCGTATGGTAACATGTCGCGGGGCGACGCTCGACCGGGGCCTGACGCGCAAACTCATCAGATGATGGGCCGCGGGCTCTTTGCCCGACCACGATGCGGCCTGACCGACCCGGTCGTCGGCGAGCGTGGCGCCGAACGACCGCCGTCCTTCGACGTCCGACCAGGGCCCTTCGCCCGGCGACGTCCGTTTCCCCCCAGTTGCCCAACGCCATGGCGTTCGGTGGCGTCCGGTGTTGCGCGGTGTCGGGGTCAGGGTTCGCAAAACCAGCGGCATTCGCGGCAAGTGCGCGTGGTCGGCCGCCTTTGTTTTGGCCGGTTTCGGAACCCTTCTCCCGCTCGAAAAAACAAGGGTTTCTGGAAGGGCCGACGACCCAGGAAGATGCGCGCTCGGACTAGGTTTTCTAAGTGGTGGTGAATGGGGCGCACCTTCAAGTCGATCGTCTTGATGGATCGGAATGCGCGTTCGACATTCGCGAGTTTCTTGTAATGGCGAACGGCCTGTTCGTCGCTGGTCGACTCTTGGCTCAAGGACGTACGAATCACGTATACGCCGTCGAGTGCTGCCTCCTCTGCGATGCGATCCTCGCGGAGGCGATACTCGAATTTGGAATCATGGATGTCGAGTAAGAAGTGCTTGGCCACCTTATGCTTGTGGATCACTTTTCCGATCCGTAGCCCGATCGCTGCTTTGCCCGCCACCCTTCGCGAACCACAATTCGGCGCGCCCGAGATCGCGGTCGAAGAGAACGACCTCGACGCCTCGGCGGCGAAGCTGTCGCAACACGCAGAAGTGCAAGGTTCAACGAGAAGACCGGCAAAACGGCCAGGATTGGCACGAGGGTCACACCTGGACGCGAGACAGCTTGATCGCCTTCTCGGGGCGCGCCTCAACACACTTGCCGCACGCTTGGCAAGCCGACACCCGAGGCGTGTAGGCCGTTTTCCGCCCGTGCGCGATGCTCTTGAGCTTGCCGAACACGCCGAGCTGCGCGAAGTCGGCGTCGCCCATGCGGCCGACCTCGAACACGTGGAATGGGCAGACCTCGACGCACTCGGACTTCCCCTCGCACTTTGCCCGATCGACGACCGGCGCGAACTCTCCTGGCCGGGCACGACAGTCCGCCGCGGGCGAGGGTCGCATCGCGATGGCTTCGATGATCGCACGAACGGAGGCGTTCCGTCGGGGCTGGTCCGGGCGCCGGTGGGGCTCTCGATCGCGGCGCCATTTTCAGGCTTGGTCACCCCTCTCCCGCCCCCGCGACCAGCCCGCTGAGCAAAGTCCGGTGACATCGCTCGGGGTCCGAGCATGCCGACGAGCAGAGCAGGGTGATTGTCTCGCCGGCCGCGACGCGAGCGCCGAGGTTTACAATCGCCTCCCGGTGCCCGCCCATCTCGGCGAGGTAGCGACGGCGGAATTCGGACCAGTCGATCGGAGGTCCGTGCTTGCCATAAAGGGCGGCATGCAGCTCGCGGCTCGGACCGAGCTGAGGCGACCACGCGTCCCAGATCTCGGCGTCCTTCCGGACCCCACGGGGACGGTAGCGGCAGACGAGCAGGCGGTGGCCGTCGTCGGGCTCGAGGGGATCGTTCCAGCGCTTGGTCTTGATCGGCATCGACGAAGCTTGATGGGCGCCGCGCTGCCGGTGCCACTGGCGCGCCCCCGCGGCTTATCTGATGTCGACCGCACACCTTTCGATCACCGCGAAGAACGGTTTCCGCACGCACTGGTTGCGGCCATCCCGAACGTACCGGAACATGAGATCGTCACAGAGTGGAGTCGGTAAGAACGCGAAGTGAAGCGAATCGGCGGATGCGTTGTTGTTCAGTGGAGGGGGGATGGCCTGCGCGGCCCCGCTCGACATCCTGCCTCGGGCGTTCACTCGCCACTGCACGCGCGCGTCGGGCTTCAGCTCGGTGACTCGGTGACAGTCACCTCGGCGGCAAGGCGTCCGTTGAACCGGAACTCAAGCGTCTTGCCAATGGCAGATTGCCCGCGCGTATCCGTCGTCCACCAGCCTGCGAGCTTTTTTGGATCGGTCAGTACCTCGTAGACCGCGTGAGGCGCGCTGCGCAGGTGAAGCTCGTGCCAGATTTCTCGTTACGTCATGATGCGGCGGCCGCCTTCGGATACGCTTCGACCAGTGCGACAGCTCAAGTTTCGAGCAATCACTTGCATGTCAAGGAGCCGTGTACAGACCAGCTTGCTGAAGCTCTCGGTCGCGAAAGAAGCGGCGAACTTCCTCAAGCCCCTTCGTCACATCGACCATCAGACGGCGATCGGGCTCGAACGCGAGCTGAATCATCTCCGTCAAGTGGCTTGCGCGGCGCGGAGCGTGCCGCGATCGCCCCAGGCTCGACCAGCAGACCTACAGGCGCACCCCGAGCTGCCCACCCAGCGAGAGCGCAGCAAATGCTGCCGAGAACGAGTCGGGTGCGCCTGCCGTGGGCATGTACACGAGCGTGGCGTCGGCGCCGACGAGCACGGGGCCCAACATGACCCCGACGAACACGGCCGGGGCGAGATACAGGTCGCCTCTTGACGTGTGCGAGGTCGTGGTGAGCGGCATCGAGCATGGGACCGTTCCCGAGCAAGTCTCGCTTGTTCCGTCGGAGATCAGAATGCGATCCCCGATACCAAGCAATCCACGCACAAGTAGGTGTCCAAAAAACGTGTGGCCGTAGCCCAACTCAAGTCCGTACGACGCCGCGTGAGTTGACCCACAGCTACCGAGGAAGGAATCGAGACAGGAGCTCTCGGACAAAAGATCGATGAAGGACAAGCCGGCGTAGACGCCCAGAACGGATACGCCCGCCCGCACCCCTGGACCACCCCCGATCAACGGCGGGGCACGGTCCGCTGGCGTCAGGGTGAACGTGTTCGCCATGAACCGACCCGCGACTTCCGGATGGAGTGATCCAAAAGTTGCAGGCTCGCTTCCGTCGACTTCGGCGGCCTGCACCCCGGAAGCCGTTAGCGACACGGCTGCCACGAGCGCGAGGGCGACTCTTCTCACGTCAGGAAGTGTACTCGCGGAATGGCGGTGCGCCAGGAGCGCGCCGTGAAAAGCAGAAAGGAGAGGATGAGAAAACCAAATCGCTCGCCGTTTCAGCGACAACGAACGCCATAAGCGGTGTTTCCAGCGCCCCGGCTGACCATGAGCATATCGTGGAACGGCGCTTCGCGCGCGGCCACTCTTTCGACTGACGCGACCGCTAAACTTTGAACCCCCTCCCGTGTGGCCGGCGAAGCGGGACGGGTGGCCCAAGCGGCCGCCCGTTATGCTTGAACGATGTGGCGCGAGCAATTGGCGCGGCGGACCCCATGGCACGCAGTTCGCCGAGTAGGCATCGCCGTCCTCTCGGCACTCGTCGCCTTGGCTGTTGCCGGCGCGGGGTACAACTGGTTGGCAGTTCGACATCTTCGCCGTATGTACCCACCTCCGGGCAAGCTCTACGCCGTGAACAGCAAGCCGATGCACTTGTATTGCACCGGCGAGGGAGCCCCAACGGTCGTCCTCGAAGCAGGCATGGGCAACGACTCGCTCATCTGGGTGAAGGTGCAGCCGCCCCTCTCCAAGACCACCCGAGTGTGCTCTTACGACCGCATCGGCGTTGGCTGGAGCGAAGCGCAAGACGCAGGACGCGACTCCAACAGTGTCGCCGATCGACTGCATGTTCTCCTGTCGGAGGCAGGAGTGCAAGGCTCGATCCTGTTGATGGGGCACTCGATCGGCGGACTGTACATCCGATCGTATGCCTCCCGCTTTCCTGGCGAGGTGGCGGGGTTGGTCCTCGTTGACTCTCCCGCTCCCCTTGAGTTGACCAACGCGCCCGCTGAGGTTCGAGCGCTCTGGCACCGTGCCGCCAGGGACATGTCCATGAGCAAGTGGCGAACTGCGCTAGGCATCGCACGCCTCATGGGCGAGTGCTCGCGGGTGCAGCCGGGCTTCGAACCCTACACCGACTGGCTCAAGGCGGACAGCTGTATTCCGTCGTACTTCGACGCCGTCTTGGCGGAGGCTTCGGCAAGCGAAGTGTCCGGACAGGAGACTCTCGGCACGGGTCCCTTCGGCGATCTGCCTGTCCTTGTCATCTCGTCGGACCTGAACCTGTCGCCTCCGGGCTCGCCCCTTTCAGCGGAAGTCCTCAAGCGATTGGCCACTGAGCGGAACGCGGGACAGGAGGACCTCAAGAAGCTATCGACACGCAGCCGCCGCATCATCGCGAAGGGCAGTCACCACTACGTCCAGATCGATCGCGCGGACCTTCTGAACCGAGAGGTGGCGGTCTTTATCGACGAGATCCGCACCCGCACGATGCCATCCAAGAACGGCACGACGGAGACCGAGTGACCAGAAGTCACGTCCTTCGCGCGGCACGCGTGGCGGAGCGCCCTCATTGCCCGGGCTGCCAGATCGGCGAGCGTGGCCGCAAGCCGGGAGACGGGGACGCCGAGCACGGCGTGATCCGAGTCGATCCGAGGGCGATCATCAAGTCTTGTTTGGCGGCGACTCCTGAGCGATCGTGCGGCGGAGGAGGGAAGTAGCCAACACAGGTGGGCTCGGAATCATGAATCGGGGTCTTGAGTCAGCGGCAGGCATTCGGGAAGGCGAGGTCTTCGCGGGCAAGTACCGCGTGGAGCGGGTGCTGGGCGCCGGAGGCATGGGCGTGCTCGTCGCCGCCCATTACATGCAGCTCGACGAGCGAGTCGCACTGAAGTTTCTCTTGCCGGAGGCACTCGACAACCGTGAGGCCGCAGGCCACGATCGTCGCCGACATCGCTCTTTCGGCTGCGCCACCCGTCTCGTCGCCGGTCGCTGGCGTCGAATCGAAGCCGCCTCACCAGGTGCCGGTGCCGGCGGGTCGCGTGGCGTCGCCGGCTGCAGCTCCCGTTCACCTTTCACCACCCCGGGTGGCAAACGCCATCAAGGCGAAGAACCGCTTGACCCAAGACACCGGCCACGGGCGGAACTTCGCGATCGCCTGACGCGATGGCATCGAGGTTCTCGGTCATCGCGCCCATCGTCCGCGCGTCGAACGAGGATGCCGCAAACGCGTCCTGACTCCAGGTACGCACGTTCATGGCATGCAACGTGGCCATGGTTCGCGCGTCGAGCGGAACCGAGATGCGTTCGAAGCGCTCGACTCTCCAAGGCGTCGCCTGAGCAAGTCGTTCAAGGCTCGAGCCGATGAACATGTTTTGCCCGTAGTGACGCAGCATTTCGCGCACGCAAGCGTAGTACTCCACGAAGACTGGTTCGGAGGAATCTAGGGCCGCCGTCTCCTCGAGCACCAGCCGGCCTCCGGAGCGAGAGGCCGAGGCACATGCCGTCAGCACGGCCCTGGGGTCTGCGAGATGCGCGAGCAAGTGGCGCGCATACGCGAGATCGATGCCACCGATCGGAAGTGGCGAGGTGGTTACGTCGTGAATCGCGAACCCAATGGAAGCACCCACGCGGGCCCGTGCCCTCTCGATGAGGCGCTTCGATGCGTCGAGACCCCAGGTTGCGCCGGCGCCAACGGTGGCGTGAAGCAGCTCCGTAGAGTGTCCTGGACCGCAACCGAGGTCCACAGCGACATCCACGGAAACGGCGGCGAACTCTGTGAGGAGTTGCCGTGTGGTCGGTTTGTACACTTCGGCAAGCAGGGCGAGGCGCGCCGCCGCGAGGTCATTGTCCCCAAACGTGTAGCGATCCGTCATCTTCGTCGTGGCAGCTTCGCGGGCCACCCCAACGAATCGCACGGGTGTGCAGGGGCGACCCGACTGGCCGCCTCCTCCCTATCTCAGGTTAAAGCCGGCCTTGGTGCGATGGATCGCCACCCACCGCGAACGAATCGGGCGGCGCGCAGGTGCAGACCGGAACTCACGAGGCCAGCCTACGACCTTCCAAACAAGAGCGCAAATGGGGCCCGGCGCGATGCCGCCGCGGCCGCGTCGCGTCTCGCATTGCACCACCCCCCTCGCCGCGCAGCCTTCGCGCGGCAGCGGCCGTCGAGATCGTACAAGCAGGTCTTATCGCGGCGGCGGAAGCTGGAATTGATCCCACGCCGGCGTATGGTTCGACTCCGTCGGAGTCTGCGCCGGAATGTACACGGCCGGGTAGGTCGAATCGACGACCTCGGACGTGCCATTCAGTGATGTGACAATCGCACAGAGGAAGAGCTGGGGGATCGGCGTTGGCGCGTCCGGCGGGCTTCGCCGCGTCGAGGAAAAAACCAACCAGTAATACCGCTTGGACCCGACCAGGCTGCTGCTCGGAGCCCACCGTGGCCACGAATTGCCGACTCCCGGGCTCGTGACCCCTGTGCACTGCGGCGGATCGTTCGCGGCCAGACGCGTCGGAGCTCCGCCCGCTGCCGGGACGACGAACACCTCGGCGTTGGGTGCCGCATAGATCGACTCGCCGGCGCCAATGCGGTCGAACGAGACGAACGTGTCTCCCGGCGAATACGCAGGAAAGTACTCATTGTACGCAGGATCGCTGGCGCCCGCGAGAGCGCTCGCGCCGCCGCCGGCCCGATTGGCATAGGGAACCGTGTACACGTCGGTCGTCGCGTTCGCTTCGTAGATCGAAATCGGCCCGCCGGTGGTGGACGTGTACGCCACGGTGGCGCCATCGTGTGAAAAGTCGGGGCTGTCCGGCTGTCCCGGGTCGCCCGTCCGTTGCATCGTCCCCGACGCTCCCGTGTGCAAGTCCGTCCACACGAGCTCGTAGGAGCCCATGTCGTCGTAGCCGCCGCCGTCGACGTTGACGTTACGCACCGACAGCGCGACGGCATCCGTCGCTGAGTAGTGCGCGAGCGAAAGCGTCGGAAATACGTTGTACGTGAGCGACAGGGTCGCGAGCGCTGCGTTCGAGACGATGGCGCTGGCCGGTTGCTGGCCCGTCCCGTCGACCAGGCGCGCGTCGATTCCGAAGGGCCCGTTCGCGTCGTCCTGGCGATCGACGAAGGCTACCGTCCCGTCGGGGCTCGACACGTGGCAGCCGATGCACGTCGCTGATTGTCCTGGGCTGGCTTGCTGCATCAGTGCCGGCGTGAGCACGGTCGTCGCGCTGCTGTCGCCGATATGGAACCCCTTGAGCGCGCTCGAGGCAGAAGTCGTCCAGTAAACTACGGCCCCGGGCGCTGCCACGGGCGCAATGTGGATGACGCCGTTCGGTCCGGTGACGACGCTGCTCGCGACCCCGCCGACGAGAGTTCCGGCGCGCAGGGATACGGCGACGTCCTGGCCTGCGCTTCCGGCGGCGAGCGTGGTCCAGGCCGCCGAGGGCATCTGGAACGTGGTCTGGTCCGTGTAGACGAGAAGATCGTTCTCTTCACCATCCACGTGCAAGCGCAGCTCGAATACGTCGAGCGTGGAGTCTGCCGTCCACTCGAAGAGGGGCGGCGTAAAATTGGTGGGAAACATCGCGCCGAATGTGGGCTCGGTGAGACAGGGCGCGGGCGCGGACCCGGGCGCCGCGCTGGAAAAGCTGCCGGCGAGGCTGGCCGCCTGCGCGTCCGTGATCTGCCCGGCGCCCACGGGTTCGGGCGGAAACGCTGGGCCGAGCGACAGCCCGCCGTCGACGGAAAGCGTGCCGCTGCCAGACGCCGGAGCGGCTGCATCGGTGGCGAATTGGGTGGCGGCGCCCGAATCGATCGACGCAGGACCGCTCGCGACCGAGGCTGCCGGCGCGCGCGCTGAGCATCCCGCCGCGACCAGCGCGCACGGCGCCCACCGGGTGAGCACAGCCCCCTTTCCAAATGGATCGCTCAGGCCCATCGGCAATCAACCTATCCCGATGTCCCACCCCCTGCGAGCCGCTCTCTTCGGGGCGAACGGGCGATCCGAAGCGGTTGGGTCAACGGCTGTCCACTTTGCGGGTCCAGGGCGGGGCCGGCGGTCGTGACGTGCTGGACGTGCGCGAAACGCCGCGGGCCTGCTTTCTCGATGTTCTTGGTCACGGGCAATCCGTCGTCAAGGTGACACCCCGTGCCCTCAACGCCGCGATGTTTTGCGCCTGCGCCGTGCAGTCGATCGGGTTGCCCTCGATCGCGATGGCGGTCCCGTAGCCGAGAGAGACGTTGGCGACCAAGGGAGACAGGTCCGTGATCTGATTGCGGCTCAGGTCGAGACTTCGGAGGTTCGCAAGAGTCGAAAGCGACGAGATGTCTTGAATCTGATTCGAGTCGATATCGACATCCGTCAGAAGGCTCAGGGGCGCGAGGGGGGCCGTGTCGGTGAGCCCCGCGCCTGGAGCGGAGAGCGTCGTCAGACCGGTCCGTGCCGAGAGCGCCGCTTGGGCCTGCGGGGTCGACAGGTCGGCGAACAGCAACTCGAGCACCCTCAACGAAGAAAATGCCGCCAACACATCCACCGTATTCGAATGAAGGTCCCCCTGAAAGAATGTCACGTGAGGCAGGCTCGGAATGTTGGTCTCCCAGGGTTCTATCAAAGCGAGAAGCGTGAGGTTCGGAAGGCGCGAAAGCGGCGTAAGGTCCACGAAGTACGCTTCGAAGACCACCGTGCGCAGGTTCCAAAGGCACTCGATGCCCGCGAGGGACGTGACGGGACCGACGTACCCGGGGGGAGGAATCGCCGGGGTGTTGGCGGGGGGGGTCATCGACAAGTCGGTGAGACCCGCTACGTCGGCCGGATGGATTGGCCCAATCGGCACTCCGATGGCTGCGCGCACGTTGGCCTCGACGAACGGGTCTGCGAACGTCAGGGGGTCGGCGCATGCCGTCGTGGAAGAGTCCGCCGAGTTGGGGGAATTGCCTGCGGCCTCCCCATTCTCGTATGCGCACGCGAGACCGAACGGCATAGGAACGGAGTTGAGCCCGCCCCAGCACTCGACCCCGCCATCCCTCGTCACTGCACAGGCGGCTGGGTCACCATAAGGCCCCCCCACGGCGATGGCGGTTGCGCCGCTCTCGAGCCCCACGACGGTCATCGGCGGATACACGTTGCCCAGCGAGAGATTGTCGCCCCAGCACACGACCCCGGTACCCGAGGTGAGCGCGCAGCCGTCGTTTCGGGTCACGGATACCGCGCTGACGCCGCCGGACAGGCCTGCGACGGGCACCGGGCCCGACGGCCCGGCCACCTCGGAAATGAAGCCCCAAGCGTTTCCCCAGCATTCGACCTGGCCCTCCACGGTGAGCGCGCAGGCGGCGGCCTCTCCGACGGACACGGCGACCACGCCCGACGTGAGACCGGGAACCGGCACAGGCACCGCGCTGGAAGCGAGTGCAGTCGGATCGATGCCGAGTTGACCAAACGAGTTGTCGCCCCAGCATTGGACCGCGCCGGCCGCGGTGATGGCGCATGCATCGACACCCCCCACGGATACGGCGGTCACGCCGCTGTCGAGCCCCGTGACGGGCACCGGCACCAAGCTGCTGGACGAAAATCCGCTGGAGCCGTTGCCGAGTTGACCGTAGGTATTGTCGCCCCAGCACTGGACCGCACCGCTTGCTGTGAGTGCGCAGGCCGAAAAGGGTTCCGCCACCCCGCCCGGACCATCGGCCGTGCTTCCGACTGAGACCGCGACAATACCGCTCTCGAGACCCGGGACCACAGTCACCGCGGACAGGCTGGATGTGACTTGGCTATAACCCCAGCACTGGACTGCGCCGTTGGTCGTCAAGGCGCAGGCAAAGAGGTTTCCAGCGGATATGGCCGTTATGCCGCTCTCGAGACCAGGAACGGTCACTGGGTACGCGCTGGAAGCGACTGGGCCGGAACCCCAGCACTCGACCGCGCCACTCGCGGTGAGGGCGCAGACGAAGCCATTCCCCACGGATACGGCGACGAAGTTGGCTGCCGCGCCCCCCGTCGCCGCCGCGTCGCCAGTCGCCAGGCAACCGATCGCGCTGCCCGCCGAGGGCGGGGGACCGGCGTCGAGCGCGCTTGCGTCCGCCGAGGGTGGGGGACCGGCGTCGAGCGCGACACCGCCTTCCTTGGCATATCCGCCGGCAACGCCTGCCGGAGCGCCGTCGTCCACCCGACCGCCGCAAGCCGCTGTCGTGACGAGAGCGACGACCCCCACGGACTCTGCGCAAAGGATCCGGTTCATCGAGCCCCTCCCCCATTTCATGAATAAAGCCTAGCCGCAACGCAGAGACCGTGCCGCGCGGACGGTGGTCGGATATTCAGGGGTAACGAAGACACCAAAAACGTCGGCCCGGACTGGACGCGGCGAGCGAGCGCATGACCCTCGCGCTGAAGGACGCTCCACCGTCGGTGGATCGACTGCCGTCGAGGCGATCGGCGAAGGACTCGAAGATTGCGCGGGGGACTAGTACCCCGATTCCATGAAACGGAGGGGTGAGACCACCCGATCCCGTCGGGAATATCGCGGAAAACGACCCTTCCATTCCGCGGAATCGAGGTACTAGCGCACGAACTGCAGCTTCATGGCCTCCCGCACCCCGCCAAGCGTCTCGGCGGCGGCTCCGTTCGCGCGCGCCGAGTGAGTCCGGATGATGTCGTAGAGCATGTCGTCGCCGCCCCGCGCGTCGAAGCGCGCGCGCCGCTCCCGCATCGGCGCCAGAAGCGCGTCGATGGCGGCTGCGACCTCGGCCTTCAGGTGTCCGTCGCCGATGGCGTCGCCCCGCCGGTAACGGTCCTCCAGCTCCGCGACCCGCGCCGGGTCGGCGACAAAGCTGCGGACGTATTGGAAGAGCGCGTTGTCCGTGTCGCCCGGCGCGTTCATCTCGACGCGGCCGGTGTAGATCTGCGCCACCTTCTTCTTGATCTGCGCCGTTGTGTCGGTGAGGTAGATGGCGTTGCCGAGGCTCTTCGACATTTTCTGCGTGCCGTCGACGCCGACGAGGCGGCCCACCCGTCCCACGAGCCCCACGGGGATCGGGAGCAGCCCGCCCGCCCGGACGTGTTCGGCGTCGGGCGTCGCCGGATCCACCCCGCAGTAGGTGTGATTGAAACGCCGGGCCACTTCGCGGCACATCTCGATGTGTGCGAGCTGGTCCTCGCCGACGGGAACGAGCGCCGGACGGAACGCGAGGATGTCGGCGCACTGCCCGACCGCGTAGAGGGGAAACCCGAAGCTGTACTTGTCGCCGAGTCCCTTCACGTCGAGCTCCTCCTTCAGCGTGGGGTTGCGCATGACCCGGTTGAAGGGCAGCAGCATCGACAGGTGCCAAGTAAGCTCCGTGATCGCCGGCACCTCGCTCTGCACGACGACCGTGGCGCGATCGGGGTCGATGCCGGCGGCGAGCCAGTCCTTGAGGATCTCGAGCGTGTCGTGCGCGATCTCGGAGGGCCTATCGGCGCGCGTCGTGAAGGCGTGCAGGTTGGCGATGAGGAAGTAGCACTCGTACGCGTCCTGCAGTCGCACGCGATTCTCGAGCGATCCGACCCAGTGGCCGATGTGGAGCTTCCCCGAAGGGGTGTCGCCGGTAAGGATGCGCGCGCGTGGCGCGGCGGAGGTGCTCGTCGATGGCATGCGCGATCACTTCGTGAAAGCCGGGAAGTCGGGCATCGAAGCCGAGCCTACGGCTCCGACGACGTCAGGTCGAGTGCCGGCCGGCGAAAGGACGCCCTCGAGGGACCGTCCCACCGACGACGGCCGGATGGATGTGTAGCCTTGCGGAACTGCGCCGCCGAAGCGGATCTCGAATCCCTTGCCCCCGCATGGTTCTGAAGCATTGGGTCAGAACCTCAGCGTGAGCTCGGCCTCGGCGCCCTCGAAGGGAGGGAAATAGCGGCACGCTCCACTCGTGCATCGAAAGGCTCCCCTCTGCTGCCCGACGAACAGGCGCACGTTCGATCCGCTCGTGAACTTGTAGATCGCCCCCCCGTTCACGTAATAGGTGGGCTGCCCGATCAACGTCGTGTACTCGAAGCCCTGAGTAAATACCCACTTCGGGGCCACCTTCAGCGCCACATAGTTCTCGCCTTCGTGCCACCACTGTTCGACGTAGGTGTCGCCAACGGGCTCGAGGTTGGTGCTTGCCTCTTTGCGAAGTCGGTGACGTCCTTGAATCTCGATGGATACGGGTCCCGTGATCCATTTGACGATGGAGTACTCCGCGTGGAGTTCGCGGTAGAAAAATTCCCCCGTCGCCATCGTGTCGTCGCGGGCCCCGACCGATGCGTACACGTGTGACGACTGGGCGTCGAAGTACCATTCGAAGCCGCCCACGCCGTCCCAGACGCGATTCTGGACGCTGGCGGCGGCGGCGGGGGGAGTCCCGATCGTGTTGCCGTGGGCGTCACATTCGGCATTTTGCTCCGATTTGGTGTACGCGTAGACGCCCTGGGCCCAGAGCATCAGGCTCTTGCCCACCCGGTAGTCGCCGCGCAAACGCCCGCCGTCGACGCACGCGTTGAAATTTCCGAACTCGGTATCGATCTGATTGAACGTCTCGGCGGGCGGCAGAAACGAGTACGTGTCGGCGATGAACTCGCTCGCTCGCGACAGGTTGATGGCTGCGGGAACGGCGTAAAAATTGCGATTGCTCTTGAGCTCGAACGTGAGCGCCGCGGGTCCGGCGTCGAGCGAAAGCGCCGAGTAAATCGCATTCCCGTTCCCGTCGAGGTCTTCCGCGCGGTTGTCGTGCATTCGCTGCTGCAGTGCCGCTTCGACGTAGAGCTTGCCGTGCCCCCAGAGATCGGGAACCTCGAGCGACTCGCTCATCATCGTGATGTCGCGCGCGTTGAGCGACGTCGGGTCGTTCGGCAGCGACGCGAGCCAGATCGCCGTATCGCTCGGGTTGCAGGTCCCAAAGAGGACACCCGATGGGTCGGCGCCGAAGTTGGTGATCGGGCGGCCCGCGTCGTACGCGTACGGGGCGCACCGAGCAACCTGGACGGCGTGCGTCGCGAGTACGACGGGCAGTCCGCGGCCCGCTTGAATTTCGGCCCCGACGATGCGGTCGCTCCCAAACATGGGCATCGCCATGTCGCCGGGCGCCGGCACGCTCACGAAGAGCGCGCGCCCGGTTGCCTCGTCGACGCGCGATGGGTTGCCGAAGCCCGCGACGGCCGTCACAGCGAAGGAATCCTGCTCGACGCGAGCCTTCACGCCGCGCAGCGTGGTGTCCACGCCGAGGTCGTCGATCTTACGCATCAGCAGGACCAGCCCTCGTCCGAACTGAACGTAGCTGTCTCCGACCGTCACTTCGACGCCGCGGGAGGCGAACGTCGCCCAGACTTTGGACGGATACACCGATGTGCGAAAGCGCGATTCGTTGTCGAGCACGACTTGAGCCTGATTGGGTGGCGTGAGCGATCCGAAGTTCGGATTGTCGATCGGACGCCGCCAATACACCTGCGAGTCGATGCGCAGCCCGGCCGTCCAGTTTCCCCAGCGCAGCGCCGCATTGAGGCGATTGAGCCATTCGCCCCAGCCCGAGTCTTGCGGAAGTTCGCCGCCCCGGGCGTCGAAGTGCTGCGCCACGATGGTCGTCTCGGTGACGTCGAGCACCAAATCTTTGCCAACGACGTTCCCGACGTCGGCCGCCCTCGAAGCCGGCGTGGCGAAGACGATCGCCGCCGCGGCGAGAGCGCCGATCTGGCTCGCCCGACCTCGGCGCATCGTGCCCGGCGAACCCGGCGCGGGCGCTACGCCGATGCGTGCGTCGAAAAACGGTTCCACGACGCGTCGGGGCCCTACCTCACCGGTTGCGGATCGGATAACACGCGCTCCACGTCGAGTGCGATGAGCTTTTCGTCACCGGGGCTGAAGCCTTCGCGAACAATCGCAATTCGCCCCGTCCGGTCGACGATGACGCTGAGGGGCATGGATTTCTTCGGGTTGTACAGTCTCGCGATCCGCGAATCTTCGTCGAGCACGATAGGGAAATCCAACTCGAACCGGCGCACGAACGCCGACACGTCCGCGGATGTTTCGGGCCCGTCCATCGACACGCCGACCACCAGCAACCCTCGGTCCCTGTCCTTTTGGTACAGCGATCGAAGGTGAGGGAATTCCGATTTGCACGGTTCGCAATACGTCGCCCAAAAATCGAGGACGATGACCTCCTTGCCGATGTGATCGCGCAGGTGAAACAGTTTGCCGCCGAGTTCGGACGCCGAGAAGTCCGGCGCGGACGTGGCCGTCGATCGGTCCGACGGCAGGTCGGGGGGCGGGGTGGCCGAGAGCGGTCCGGACGCGGGGGCGCAGCCGATGGCCGCAGCCACAGCGATCGAAATGGGCGCGGCCGCGTTCAATTGCACTCGGTCGGTATCGGGTAGCTGGGGGTTGCCGGCAGCGCCGCAAAGCCGGGCGCGAGTTCGCTCGTGATGTCGCCCGTCCAACCGCTGCTCTGATCGAGAATTTCCATGGTACGCGGATCGATGTCGCAGTTCCATGGGACGGTCGCGGCGTCGACGAGCGAGCCGAGATTGGCGAGCTCGGGATCGAGAGCTTCGGTGAACGTCGTGGAGTGATCCATGATCCAGTAAACGAGATCGGCCTTCGTCGCCGGTGTCCCCTTGATCGGACCGTCGTCGAGCACCTGGAAGACGACCGCGCCATCCATCGACAGCTGGGCGGCGCCCTGCGCGAGAGCAGTCGTCTCCTCATTGCAGGGTTCGCACCAAACGCTGGCCACGGTGACATGAAGGAGCTTGTACGGCTGCTTCATGCAAGGGTCGTAGAAGTCCGCGAATGCTACGGTTTGCAGACCCATGGAGGTATCGGAGTTTGGATAGCCGAGAAAGCGGTAGTTTTGTATGACACTGCCGGGCGTCGTTCCGCTGCGCGAACTGCGCCCGTAGCCGGTGGCCGGGTCCGGGTAGGGGATTCCGTCGGGATTGTTGTAGTGCCCCGTGAGCGGCGTCGTCACCAGGGCGCTGCCGCCGTCGCACGGATCGCAAGCCGGCCCGGCGGACCCCGAGCCTGCGCTTCCGCAACCGGCAAGAGCGGCGAGGATGGATCGGCCGAGCGCGCCGGCCAAACGGCGAGCGCGCTCGCTCGTCCGAGTTCGTTTCAGCGATCGATGGTATAACATCCTGGAGTCTCCTGTTGGTCTCCGGTCAGCGTGCCGATGCTGACGAACGCGACGCACTGATTGGCCGGTGCGAATCCATCGTCTGCGGACGTGCATGTGACGCCCATGTACGGCGCGTCGTTCGGGCGTGCCGGGCAGATCCCGATTGGCCCGGCGTCGGCCGAGCATGCCGCTGTCGTCGTTTGGCTGCAGAACCGCTCGGTGGAATTGGGGGCGCTCAAGCAGTAGCCATCCTGGCAGTCGGCATCGGAACGGCAGGGCGAACAGAAACCTCCGTCTCCGACGCACACACCCGCGCGGGGGTGGCAAACCGAGAGCAGGCCGCACGTTTGGCCGGCGCCGCAGTCGGCCGGACCGCCGCATTCGGGGGTGCATGTGCCCGCCAGGCAGTGTTGGAACGTTCCATCGGTCGGCGGGCAATCGTCGTCGCTCGCGCAGGCTTGCGCTACGCAAGAGCCCGCGGAGCTGCAGTGCGCGGGGGCACCGTTGATCGGCGGGCACGACCCCCCCTCGGTCTTGCAGGGGATCGCGCACGACCCGCCGAAGCACTGTTCGGTTGCCCCGCCCACGGTGCAGTCGCCATCGGTCATGCAAGCGGTCGCCACGCACACATCGAACGCCGGGACGCACGTCGCGTCGAGGGGGCAGGCGGCGTTCGACGCACATTCGGGTGTGCAAAATCCGTTTCCGTTCGCGTCCGTCGCGCAGTGCTCGTCCGTTCCATCCGCGCTTGGCGAGCAGTCGTGATCGGTCTGGCAGGTCGCGCAATACTGGCGTGGCAGGCAGACGGCGCGCGTCGGGCCGAACGAGCGGACGGACGTCGTCACGTTCGGGGCGACGTCGACGACCTCGCACCACCAGCCACCCGGGCAATCGGTACCCTTGGTGCAGCCGAAGAGCGTGCAGAACGCATTCGCGTCGGCTGGTGAAGTGCCGTAGCACGAGAAGCCGTCGGCTACGTCGCAAGCCGGGTTGTTCGCCTCGCCGCCGCTCGGCAGGCAGGCCGTCCCGAACTGGCCCGCTTTAGGCAGGACTTGCGTCGCCAACGAGGCGCACCAGCTCGAAGGCTTCCCGTCGTTGCAATACCAGCCGGCCGGGCAATCCTCCTGACCGGTGCAGAGGCGATGGCAACTCGCTCTCGCGCCCGAATCGTCATCGATGCATGCGTTGCCCGCTGCGCACTGCGAATTTTCGCATGCCGTCGACTTGGATGACGACGTGCAGCCCATGATCGTCTGCGGCCCCATGAGCAGGATCAACGCGGCGATCGCGCGGCGGCCGGGACGATCCGGGCGCAGGTGAATCGCGGAGACGCCTTTGAAGAAAATCCCATGGAGCATTCAAACCCCGGCATGGCTCGCTCGTTCGTGCGAAGTCAGTTAAGCACTTTCCCAACCCCGGCGCAGGACTTCCCTCTCGTGGCGGCCGCATGGGCCACGCTTCGACGCGTGGCCTCGCTCGCAGTGATCCAAACGCCGTGCTTCTTGCCCGTTGCCCGCGCATCCCGACCGACGCCACAAGCGACGCGCCCAATGGCTCAACCGGGCAGCGATGCGCGAGCACGTCGTCCATCGATGTGCCGATTGAGCTGACCGTGTAAATTGCCCGTCTCACGATATCTGCTTGGATGCGGCCGTCGGCGACGCCCGTGATGCGGGCCCGAAAACCGTGGTCGCAGCGACGCCGGCCGCGCGTTACGAGCCGCGTTACGAGTCGTCACGAGTACGGTGCGACGGCGGCCGGACTCTCGACTGGCCGTCCTGCGCGATCGCGCTAGAAGTGCTGTTTCCCTTCGTGGGAGGCGGGCGCCTATGTTCCAGAGACATTTCCAGCCGCGATCGGTCGTGGCGTTCGGCGCCCTGTTCGCCGGCACCGTCGTCCTTTACGGCGGGTGTTCGAGCAACCCAGGCAGCGGGGCCGCTTCGGGATCCAGCAACATGACGGACGCAGGGCCCGTCCATCGCGGTGACGCGGGATCGACCGCGCCCGACGCGGGCACCCCGGCCGGCGGTAGCCTTTACGACGGTACCGTGGGCCAAGTCTGCACGTCCGACGCCGACTGCCAGCCGCCGGGTGGCCCGGGAATCAACGTGTGCAGCTCGTCTTTGCAGGAAGGCGTTCTCTTTCCGACTCCGGTGTGTGTCCTGACCAGTTGCAATCCCGGCGACGACGGAGATCTACATTTCTGCGATGGCCCGGATGTGTCCTCGTCTCCTGGCGTGTGCATCGATCTGGGGGACGGCCTGGGCGTGTGCTATCCCCAATGCCAGGTGCTGCGTAACGGCAGCAAGCCGGTGGGGTGCGCTGCGGGCAGCGCGTGCGCCGTGTTGGGGCTGTCCGAAGACAGTTTCGGCGACATTTCCAACGGCATCGGAGCGTGCGAGTCGGCGTGCACAGCAGACGCCCAATGTCCGTCCGGCACCACGTGCCAGGTCGACAGGGGACTTTGTGTGAGCCAAGTCGTTGCGCCGACCAAAGAGCCTGGCGCGCCTTGCACCGAGGCGGACACGACCACGGGTGTCTGCGTCTGCTTTACCGAGATATTGGACGACGGGGGCGTCGGCAATGGCATCTGCTCGCCGGCCTGCGTGACGGGCACTACGGCGGCCTGCCCCTCCGGTTTCGTTTGCGATGCGTTTCTGCAAACGACGTTCACGGCCGCGAACGGAGCATCCACGGCCGGCTTTGCGGTCCAAAACCCGGGCCTCTTAGGCCAATGCTTCCCAGGTTGCTCGGTCGCTGCCAGTGACGGTGGCGTCTCCGCGAGCGACGCCTCGCCGGCGAGCGACGCCCAGGTGGCGAGCGACGCCTCGCCAGCGAACGACGACGGCTCGCCGGGGAACGACGCCGAGGTGGCGAGCGACGCTCCGCTCGCGAGCGATGCCTCGCCGGCGAGCGACGCCGAGGTAGCGAGCGATTCGCCGCAGGCGAGCGACGCACAACAGGCGAGCGACGCACAAGGGGATGTGACCTCCGGAGGCGACGCCAACACCGCCGCCGGGACGTGTCCCGCGTCGACGACGTGCTCACCCTTGGAGACGGCGGGGGCAGACTGCCTTCCGCAGTGAGAGGGCGCGCGTGCACACGAAACAGGTTGAGACCATGGAGTCCCCTGGCTCGAACGAACCGTTCGAGAGCACGCTCCCGTCGAAAATGCCGACCGTCTTCGCCGCGCACGGAGCACCGGTGCTGCTCGACGACGAAGTGTGGATGGGCGAGCTCGCCGCCTGGGCGAAGGCGATGCCGAGGCCGAGGAGCATCCTTATGGTGTCGGCTCACTGGGAGGAGCGGCCCACGACACTCGGGGCCACGCGTTCGGTCCCGCTCGTCTACGACTTCTATGGCTTTCCCGAGCGTTATTACCTCACCCAGTACGCGTCGCCGGGTGCGCCTCGACTCGCCGATCGGGTTCGCGATCTGTTGCGCCAGAAGGGCATCGACGTCGCCGACGACCCGCGGCGCGGACTCGACCATGGGGCGTACGTGCCGCTCGTGGCGATGTACCCTGAGGCCGACATTCCGGTGCTTCAGGTATCGATGCCTGGGCTCGACACGCAGCAGCTGTTCAAACTGGGCAGCGCCCTGGCGCCTTTGCGCGAAGAGGGCGTGCTCATCTTCGGCAGCGGGTTTCTCACGCACAACATGCGGTACGCGTTTCGTCCCGGAGTGCCTGCGTGGGCCCGCGACTTCGACGGTTGGGCCGAGGGTGCGCTATCGCGGCTCGACCTCGACGCGTTGCTGGACTTCAAGGTGCGCGCACCGGCGGCCCAGATGGCGCTGCCCACGTGGGAGCACTACGCCCCGCTGCTCGTCGCGCTCGGTGCCCTCGGCGACGAGCGACCCGCCGTGACGTTTCCCATCGTCGGCTTCTGGATGGGGGGCGCGTTCACCAAGCGATCCGCGCAGTTCGGCTGATCGCTCACGGCCTCGCAGTACAGCGCTCCCGGTAGACGGTACCCCGCTCCGCTGGGTACGCCTGCGTTGTTAGGCTGGCGCTGCACTAGCGGAGAGCGACGGCGGGCTCGGCCCGTGCATCGAAGACACCGCCATGCCGCTCAATCATTACGTGACGCTCGGCCGTTCCGGCCTGCGTGTCAGCCCGTTCTGTCTCGGCGCAATGACCTTCGGCGAAGACCTCGGTTGGGGTGCGTCCGTCGCCGACTCGCAGCAAATCATCGACCGCTTCATCGATCGAGGGGGCAACTTCATCGACACGGCCAACGCGTACACTCGGGGACATTCGGAGAAGATCCTGGGAGATCACGTGGGTCGCGATCCGCGCAAGCGGGAGCGGCTCGTTCTCGCCACGAAGTTTTTCGCAAACATGTACACGGGCGATCCCAACGGGGGCGGGGCGAGCCGAAAGGCCATTCACGCTCAACTCCACGAATCGCTGCGACGTCTGCAGACGGACTACATCGATTTGTACTGGATGCACGCCTGGGACCATTACACGCCGATTGACGAGACGTTGCGCACGCTCGACGACCTCGTCGCTGTGGGCAAGGTGCGTTACATCGGTTTCTCGGACACCCCGGCATGGAAGGTGGCGCAGGCCCAAACCGTCGCGCAGCTTCGCGGCTGGGCGCCGCTCGTCGCGCTCCAGATCGAGTACTCGTTGCTCGAGCGGACCGTGGAGGGTGAACTCGTTCCGATGGCCTTGGAAATGGGACTTGGGGTCACGCCTTGGTCGCCTCTCAAGAGCGGTGCCCTCTCGGGCAAATACAAGAGGGCCGACAAGGGTCGTCACACGCCTGCGCGGGGTCAGTTCCTGGTCGGGGCCCTCAACGACGATAGGACCTACGACATCGTCGAAGCGGCTGAAGCGATCGCCAGGGAGACCGGAACCACGACCGCGCGCGTCGCGTTGGCGTGGGTGCAGGGCCGCCCGGGCGTCGCCTCGACCATCCTCGGTGCGCGCACGCTCGCACAGCTCGACGACAACGTCGAAGCGCTGGAGGTCAAGCTGCGGGCCGAGCACGTGGGCAAGCTGGACGAACTGAGCCGGCCCGCACTCAACTTCCCGGCCCCGTTCCTCGCATTCGCGGGGTCTTTCGCTTACGGCGGGACGACGATTCACGGCAACGTGTATCCCCCCGTGCCGAACGCGCCGAACAACGACACGGAGCGCTACTGAGAAATGCGTGGACGCGGGGGGCTTTTCATTTCATAAAAAAAGCCCGGCCGGTTACCCGGCCGGGCGCTGCCTGCGTGTTGTTGGTTAGTTAGCCGTATCTCAGCGGACCAGTTCGACAAGGGTAGGTGCGACGGACAGGTCGCTGGCGTCGAAGGGAGGCGCAAGGCCGGCGTCGGGGGGAGGAGCCGCGTCCGGAGGCGGCGGAAGACCGGCGTCCGAGGGAGAACCGGCGTCATCGCTCGGGCACACGAGACTGGTGAGGTCGAGGCGCCGTCGGTCTAGGTCATTGAGCGAGCGCTGCTCACCGGTGATTTCATCGAAGGCGACCGTGCCGGTCATGAACGGCGACAGAGTCGCTTCGGTTCCGGGTGACCGCGGGGTGACCATCAGGAACTCCGTGTTGGTTTCCGGACCGTGGCATCCGTTGCACGTGTTGAGCGAGGCGTGGAATCGGGCATCGTCATCGACGATTCCTGGAGCGGACCACACCACGAGGTTATTGAAGACGGAGCCGCCGAGGAAGGGACCGCCCTCGAAGTTCAAGGGTACGGTGCCCGTCGCTCCCGGGACTTCCGCGATGATCGCGGCTGAATTCTGATTGACGAAGTCCGCGAACGTACTGGTGCCGTTGAAGCCGAGATCCGGCGTCTCGTCGACAGGGGCTTCCTGGAGAAAGCCGGTCGTTGGAGAAAGCACGAATTCGCGGAGTTCCCACTGGATGCCGGAAAGGGCAATCTCGTTGGTCCGGAGCGTCAAAAGAGCGCTGCCGTTGACGGCCCCCGGCAAGGCGTTGCGCGCGGCAAAGCTGCGCGTGATGGCCTCGAGCGCGCTGTTGTACGTCTCGGACGGGAAGGGGAGAGAGGACAGGCTGTGCCAGAGATTGGCCCAGTTCAACACGTCCTGTTGCGTCGTTGCAGGCAGATTGTACTCGAGGATCACGGTGAACTGCTGAGGAAAGCCCCCGCCTCCGTTCACCGCAAAGACGAAGCGTCCCTCGCCGGCCGAGCCGGCCGACAGCTTGCGTAGATCAATGCGATTGACGATAGCTTGAAGGGTGAGCGGCGCCTGATCGAGGTCGAGCCCGCCGTCGGCGGTCCGTGGCCAGATATCGAGAAGCACCGATTGGATGGCCGGGCGCGCAGCCACGGTGAAGCTGTTGACGACTTGGGGCGTCAGCCAGGTATCAAAGAGCTGCTCAACCATCGCGGGCGCATCCGCTCCCGTCGGCGCCACGTCGCGCATGAGATGGCCGAACGTCCAGACCCCCGTGCTCGAAGCGGGAGCTCCTCCGTCGTCTCCGCCATCGACCGGGGCAGGAGGCAGGGCAGAGCTTCCCGCGCTGCTGCCGCTGCTGCTGGTCGTGCCGCCCGCTGCACCGCTGCTTCCGATGCTCGGTGGGATGCCAGGGCCGATGCCAACGACCCCGCCGGTTTCGACGCCAAGGTCGGTTCCGGTGTCGACACCGCTGGCGACACCCGTGCTGCCGACCGGCGACGTGCCGATACCGATACCGATACCGGTGCCCGTGCTGATGCCGCCGCCGTCGGCGGAGAAACCCCCGCCCGAGTTCTGACCCAGGGTGCGTACCGGGTCATCCACGACGCTCGTGTCCATGATGAAGAGCTCTTGCCCGACATCGACAAAGCAACCGGTCGGCTTGGCGACGTCGTAGGTGAGCTGCCCGAAGAGGCTCTCGAAGGTGTTGCCGAAGTCGTCGACGAAGAAGGTGATCTCGTGGTCGCCTATCGATGCGAGGTCGGACGAGGTGAGACCCACTTCGAACGTGACCGTCTGTCCCGGCGACGCGCTTTGGAACGTGGACGAACTGAAGGTCTCGCTGATCGTGGGATCAAAAGAACTGAAAAACAGATCGTAGGCATTTTGCGTCGAGCAAAATCCGACGTCGTTGTCCGTGACCGCCACGCTGTACTGGACCGTGGTACCGAAGGGAACCGGACCGCTGGTGGCGGGGCTCACGGCGAGGGTGGAGGGATTTTGGATGCAGGCGAGGGCCGTCAGGGTATCCGGCGTGATGTCCTCGGTCGAGACGAAGACCTGGTCGATGATCCCGTGGAAGTA
This sequence comes from uncultured delta proteobacterium, assembly GCA_963696385.1. Taxonomy (GTDB): domain Bacteria; phylum Myxococcota_A; class Polyangia; order Polyangiales; family Polyangiaceae; genus Palsa-1150. The sequence goes on along the minus strand of CAVOKF010000008.1, from coordinate 798,128 downwards.
TTGCTGCTGCGTGGTCGCTCCGATTCGGATCGGAGTGAATTCGTCGCGAAGCGTGCCGGCCCCATAGACTTGACCGTACTGCTGTCCGTCGAAAAAGAGGCGAACGAACGTTCCATCGAACATGCCGGCGACGTGCGACCACGTCCTTGCAGGCAATGGCGCACTCGACACGACGGTCGTGCCCGTCGTGAGCACGACGGAAAACTGAATGTTGCCGTCGTGGACTCCGAGCGAGAAGGACGTCTGGTTGTTCAAACGCTTGAGCACGATGGGCTGATCGCCGGACACATTGTCCGGAAATACCCAGGCTGCGACCGCAACACGGGAACTGACCGTGAATTGCGGCTCGTCGGGCACCTGGACCAGGTCCGCGGCGCTTCGGAATTGGATACCCGCGCCCGTGATGCCGGCAACACAATCGGCGCCGAGCGCATGCTGCGCCGTCGCGCCCTCGCCGGACGAATCCAGAAGAAAGTGAGACTTGGGCGAGCAGTCGTCGAACGTCCAAAAGCCGAAGCCCCCGCCGGAGCCCCCGTCGCCTCCGTCCTCGTCCACCGTGCCGCCGTCCAGAAAGCCGATCCCGCCATCCAACGGACCGCCGCCGCTTGCCGAGCCCGCCGAGCTGGACGAGCTCGTGGAGCCCGACGAACCCGACGAACCAGCGCCCGCCGTGCCCGACGAGCCGGCGCCCGATTTGCCGGTGGGGCCGGGCAGTGCCGTCACTGTCCCGTCGGCGGCAATCTGGACGACTCCATGAGGCGATCCGACGATCGCATTGGTCAGAGGCTCCTTTTCGTCATACGTCTCGGCGGCAAATCTTGGGTCCGTCTCGCTCTGGTTCGACGCAGAACCGCAGTGCGCCGAACCAAGGGCTGCTGAAAGTCCCAACGCGGCGGTCACGCTCGCCCGGGCTGATCGTCGTCCGATGCTGAATAGTTTCATATGGATTCCTCCCTACTATGGATTCTATGTTCCGCTTCCGGAGCGCACACACGACGGCGTGCGCGCCCGGATTCTGAGATCGCGAGCGCAAAGCGAGACCCGTGCGTGTCTCGCGCGAACACCTGCTTCGCCCTCCCATCGCGCGAATAAATGCCCCTTTCCGTTAAAGGCGCGACGGCGGGTGATTCCGTCACAAAAAATGTGTCGACTCGAAGTTTATGCCACGAGCCGAGTTCTCCATTCCGACTGTCGGAAACATCGAATGAGAAGTGGGCAGTCGTTTGGCCGAATGATCGGAGGTCGAGTTTTCGTCTCCGCACGGCCGCGTCCGATTGAAGTCTCGCCGCGGCGGCGCTGCGAACTGCACTCGACATGCCGCGAACAGGAGTGCCGACAAATGCCGCCGGACACGGCCAAGGTACCCGTCACGGGCTAACCCCCATCGCGACACCGAAATCTCAATTGGCCCAGGATGGCTCAGTTTCCTTCCGTCGATAGGAATCGAATGCGGCGCGCTCGACTTGCCGTGTACGCCGTGGGGCCTTTGTGACAGTTGCGCGTCGCGACGCGGCCGCGCGGCGCGCGGGTGGACCCAAGAGGGCTCCCGCACTTTTCGCGTTTCAGCGCAGGGCCATTTGTCCTGCCCGGTTGCGCCAGGCGGGCGGCACTCCGGACAAACCTTCCGATCGCGTTGCTCTGGGCCTTCTCCACTTCATGTTTGCAACCCGTGGCAGTTCGGAAAGCGGCGGTCCATTTCAGCCGATGACACGGACGGCCTTCCTCGGGCCGGCGAGCTCGTCAATTGCCGCACAAGCCGCGGTCGGCATCTTGCGGTCCCGATTCGTCGCCGGGGAATGGTCCGCCCCAACGGCCGATGGTACGGTCGTGTGCCATGGTAAGCGGGCAGCAGCCCTTGAGTTGCGGTGCCGGCGACGGCGGGATCCCAAGTGAGGCCGCACAAGAGGACCTGGAACAGCTCGCCACCGCATTTCGGCCGTCTTGGGAGCCGTACCACGCCGCCTTTGCGGGCCTGGCGAATCGGTCGGGGCCTGTGGACTCGACGGATTTCGATGTGCCTGCGTTTGCTCGGCGCTCGACGCGGCCGTTGTGGATTGCGCTTGGCGTCGGCGTCACGGTGCTCCTCGCGCTCGTCATTTGGTCCGCGACCGGTAGCCATGCCGGCGACGTTGCAACGACGCCGTCGGTTACGCCCGCATTGCTTCCGGGCCGGCTGCCCGCCGCAAGCGAGCTTTCGTGGCCGCCGACGCCGTCCGGGGCCGAGACGGCGTCCTCCGCTGCCGCAATTCGCGCCGCGCCCCCGAGCTCCGCAATGGCTTTTGGCCCACCGCGGATTGATACGGCTTCCCCTGAGCCCATCGCAACGACGTTTCCTAGTGCGTCAGCCGTCCGCGTGGCCCCTCGTTCGGTGGCGTCGGCCGTCCCGAAGTCCGCCTCGCAGCCGATGCCGCCGATTCCGCGGGTTGATTTCGGTATTTAGCGGTACCGTGCCGGCATGGGGCTGCCCGACGGGCGCGCTCGCCAAGCGCGTCGACCCCGCTCACGCAAAGCCTGCGACGGCGTGGGGCACGTACCGCTCCTCGAGCCGACGCGCCTCGTCGTCGGAAAGTTTCAATGAGAGAGAAGCGACGGCATCGTCGAGTTGCTGCAGCTTCGTAGCTCCGACGATCGGCGCCGTGACCCCTTCTTGCCGCAGGAGCCAGGCGAGCGCGATCTGCGCGTTCGGTACCCCGCGCGCCTTGGCGACCGCGTCCACGCGTTCGAGCACGAGCGCGTCTGCGTCGGCGAAGACCCCGTAGAGGGACTTGCCGAAACGATCCGACTGGGATCGCAGCGTCCTTTCGGAGGGTATCGCGCCGCGTGCCAGGCGTCCGCGCGCGAGCGGGCTCCACGGGATCATGCCAATCCCTTGGTCGCGGCAGAGGGCGGTCATTTCGCGCTCCTCTTCGCGATAGAGCAGGTTGTAGTGGTTCTGCATGGATACGAAACGGGCCCAACCGTGCCGTTCCGCGAGGTGAAGGGCTTTGCTGAACTGCCAGGCGTGCATCGAGGAAGCGCCGAGATACCGGACCTTGCCGGCGCGTACGACGTCATCGAGCGCTTGGAGGGTTTCTTCGATCGGTGTCTCGTTGTCCCATCGGTGGATCTGGTACAAATCCACGTAGTCCGTTCCCAGCCGACGCAGGCTCGCGTCGATCTCCTGAAAGATCGCCTTGCGCGACAGGCCCTGGCCGTTCGGTCCAGGGCTCATCGCGCCGTGGACCTTCGTGGCGATCACGAGGTCCTCGCGACGCGCGAGTTCCTTGAGCGCGCGGCCGACCACCTCCTCGCTCGCGCCCGCCGAATAGACGTTCGCCGTATCGAAGAAGTTGATGCCGACGTCGAGCGCTCGCGCGAAAAACGGCCGCGCCTCGGCTTCGCGCAGGGCCCACGGCCAGCGCCGGGAGCCGTCTGGCGACGTCCTGTCGGGGTCTCCGTAGCTCATGCACCCGAGGCAGATGCGAGAGACCTTGAGGCCGGTCGCACCGAGTCGTGCGTATTCCATCGTACTCCTGGCGTTGGGTGCACGAGGATAGCTCGGCCGCTCCGGCGGCGCGCGGAATGTCGAACGCAGTGGCGTGCCCCGGTGAGCAGGCGCCCGGCGAAGAGCTCGCGGTCAAGCCGGTCCCTCAATCGACGGCGACGTCGCGTCGGCTCGCAAGGGCGTATTCCGATTTGGTTATCGAGTCCACGGCTGGCCCCGCGGCACCCATTCCGATCCAACCTTCTCGTAGCTTCGCTTGACCGCGGCCCACGCGATGCGGAAAGCCGTCGCTTCGTCGTATCGGTCGAATGCGTGATTGAACGCTTCGCGGAAGATGTCCTGCGCGTGAGACGGCAGGTGATCCCGAACCGAAGGGGGCAGATCGTCGTTCATCGCGTAGGGCACACGCTTTCACCTACGCCAAAAGCACCCTCGGAGCACGTCGAACGCAGCCCTGACCCGAGGGACGGCGATCGCCCGATTCCTCACGGAGGAGTACGGCTGCGGTACGGCTCGTCGGTCAGCGTTTGCAAGAAAGCCACGATGGCGTCGATGTCCTCGTCGTTCAACACGGGGGCGGCACCCTCGGTTCCGTTGTACGGGAGCGAGACCACGTTGACATTGCGACGGTACTTGGGCGGCGCATCGTCGAACTTTGCACCCGAAGGGTACCAGAGATGGGGATTCGTGGACCGCGTAGCGTAGAACGCTACGGCGTCCCGTAGCTTGGAGAATACGCCATTGTGCATGAAGCGTTCGCGAACGGCCACGTTGCGAAGCGACGGGGTGCGAAACCGCAAGCACCACTGCGGATCCGACGATGGGACACGGGTCTGTACGCGCTCGCAGAGCCCCAGGTCGTAGCGGTTCGGATCGGCGTTGGCGGCCACCGCGCGGTTTCGCGGTACGCCGAGCGCGTCGTAGCCGTAGTTCGTGAAGAGCGACGCCTCGGGACGGTTCCACGCGTCGTACACGACGTGGCAAGCGTTGCAGGCGCCTTTGCCGGGATTCTCGAAGGTCTTGAGCCCTCGCATCTCGAGAGGCGAGAGCCGGGCACGCCCGCGCAAGAAGTCATCGAACTTCGAGCTGAAGGGAGACATCGCATCGCTCGTCAAGAACGCTTGCAAGGCTTCGCCCACCGCTCGCAGGGCCGGTGCCGGCGCGTCGAGGGCACCGGGAAACTCGTGCGACAGCTCGCCGGCGTAGCTCGCGTCTCTCAGCTTCGCCAAAACCGCCGCTTCGCTGCCGTTGTTCATCTCGTCGGCGTCGAGAAGCGGCAGCCGTGAGAATTCGGCTACGGAGTCGGCCCGACCGCTCCAGGTGAACCCCCCGAACGGCGACTCGGCGAGATCGTCGTCGTCCTCGAGGGCAAAGTGAAAGACCGGAACGTACTTCATGTAAAGAACCGAAGGCGTGTTGCGGCGCGCAAAGTGGCCCGCTCGGCTTCCGAGCGCGACGCCGGTGGTCGACCCGTGGTTGCCCGAAAAGGCTTTGTCGGGGTCGTGGCAGGTCGCGCAGCTCACGCCCGCTGGACTGGACAGTCGGGCATCGAAGAAGATCGCTCGCCCGAGACGCTCGCGCGAGGTCGGCTCGGGCACCCGGCGGGGTGGTGTCAGGTCGACCCGGGCAACCATCGCTGCAGGACGGGCCTCGGACGCCGTGATGTGCGATCCGGAAGAGACCGGTCGCGACGCGCCCGCCGTAGAGCTGTCGCCGCACCCAGCGAATGCGAGCGACAGAACGACGCAGGCGGCGTCGGCCCCGAAGGACCCCCGCCGACTGCCGCTCGAGGCTCGTCCGATCACGCGCCGATCACGGCAAATACCCCCACGACGCACAAGACATCTGGCCGCTCGTCTGCACGGTGCACGTGTCTCGGACGCTGTTGTCCACTCGATACTCCGTCGCGATCCAGGTGTTGCTGGAGCTCTGATACTCAAAGACCATGTACCCGAACGCGGCCGAGTTGGCCATGGAGGTACCGACGACACCGGCATCCCCTTCGCTCGCGACGGTCACGCCAGGGTCAGGCCCGTTGATGGGCCACGGAAGGGCGACGTCGAGCAAGTCGCCTGCATTGCCGCTGACGATCGTCGCCGGATTCGAGTAAATCCCGCCGTCGGCCGCCGTCCCCTGCGCGAAGTCGATGGCCTGAAAGTCGTGGGTGTGGCCGTGCAGGACCAGGTTGACGCTCGGCGGGAAGTACGTGTTCGGAAACACGGCGTTGAAGATGGGAGCCAGTCCGGGAAGAGTCGTAGCCGGTAGGGCCGGCGGAGTGGCCGTGGCGTAGCCCAGGATCGGGTGATGGTTGGCCCACCAATTGAACGAAATATCGGCCGGCGGGTTTGCCAGCAGAGCGCCCGCGGCCTCCAACTCGGCCTGGTACGTGGTGTACGCTACGCTGCTCGTCGCAGGCAAAGTCTTCGGGCCGTCCGACGAGTCGAAGACCACGAGCTCGGTGCTCGAGTTGATCGAGACCAGGTAAGGGTCGTTGTAGCTGCCACCGGCCGCGATGGTGTCGTTGGCCGCGCTGTTGCAGTTCTTGGTGACGGGATCGAACGGATTGGTGTCCAGGAAGCGGTACCAGCCTTGTCCGGCACGGTTGCACATCTCATGATTGCCTCGCACCATGATCCAGGGCGCCGCGGCCAGCAAGGGTGCGCCGGGAGTAAAAAAGTCAGCCTCCCAGGTGTCCCAGCCGTAGCCCCACGGGCTTCCGCCGCATCCGGATGCGGTGGACATACCCGGCGGGCATTCGGTCTCCCGGTACTGGTAGTCGCCGACGTGCAGGACGAGGTCCGGCTGCTGCGCCGCAGCCAGAGCGGCGATTGTGGCGAAGGGATACTGCGTCGGATCGTTGCAATTCTGAAACCCATTGCCAACTTCCAATCGGCAACCGGTGTCGCCGAGGACGACGACCTTCTGCGGATTCGCTTTCGGAAGCGGGAGCGACTGTCCGGCGACCACGGCGCTCGTCGTGCCCGCGGGCAGGGTAAGCTCGCACGAGCTCACGGGGAACATCGACGGCTTGTTGGGTGTGACGATCGTCGTGCGCAGAGGCAGGCTCGTGGTCGCGGCGGCCCGAAGATTCATGGGCTGCGGCGCGCCGCCGTTGAGCGTGATGTTCGGGCAGGGGTTCGTTCCGGCATCCGCCGGAGCTAGGGCGGTAAGGGCACGCGCGATGACCACGTTCCCGGAGCCGATTTCCACCCAGGCCGATTCGACCTGATTGGCCGGGTACGGGTCGCATACGACCGTCGTGGTCGTGGTGCTGAGGGGGGTCGGACAGGCTCCGGCGCCGGCGGGCACCGGTCCGTCGTCGACGACCAACGTGACCGTGGTCGTTCCGGGTGACGTGCACAGAAGCGTCATCGGGTCGGAGGGGCCTACGGCCTCGTCGTGACCCGGAGTGCCGACTCCGCCGTCGGCTTCGATCGCTCCGAAGACGCCGATTGGATTGGACATGGTCCACGTGTATCCGAGGTTCGTCGGATTGGGACCGGTCGCCGTGGCCGTCAGCGTGATGGTCTCTCCGACGTAAGCTTCGCTTCCGGCGCTCGAGAGCGCTGTCCACGTGCCGCAGTAGCTCGCGGTGGCGGCGACGAAAAGGTTGCCCGCATCGGCACCGGGAAGCGAGCAAAGCATCAGGACGTCCACGGTCTGTGTCCCGCCCGCCGCGACGTGGATCCCGCTGGCGCTGCCCTGACAGCTGGCTCCGCCCGTCGTCGTGGCCGTGAGGCGGATCGAGTCGCCGGTGGCGGCAGGCATGCCGCCCAGCTGAAAGGCGATCGAATTGCTGTCGTTGACCGCGATCGTGCCCGGGTTGGCCACCCCAGGAATGGACACGGGCGATCCCGCGCTGTCGACGAGCTCGTAGGTGATGTCCGTGACCGATTCACCGCCCGGCAACGTAATGGCGAGGCCCACCACACCGGTGTCGGTCCCGGGGCTCGAACCGGTGCTGTTCGCGCTGCCTCCCACGCTGGTCGAGGTCCCCGAGCAGCCCACCGCGGTCGCACCCGCGCTGCCGATCCAGGCGGCCGCCGCAAGTAGAGTGGCATGGCGCATCGAGTTCAATCCAATCATCATTCCGGTGTCTCCGAATGGCGGCCGTAAGCCGATTGCGGGTGTGAGCTCCGATAAGCGAATCGGTGACGCTCGACGCCGCACCGGTCAGCAACTTTCGGACCCGCGCGCACGCCTCTGGGGATTTCGTCGAACGAAGCGAGAAAGCGCATCGCCCGCCGGGAACTCGCGCCCCGCTGCCGACCGATTTTCGGAAACGAGCATGCGGTTTCCGGAGGCCGACAGCGTGGGCCCTGCCGCGCCGTCGTCGCCCTGCGAGCGGTGCATCGGCGCGTGCGTCCGGCTACCATCGGGGCAAATGGTTGGGCGAACCCGCGCGGTTCGGCGGAGACCTTACGATGCACATTGCAGAGGCCGCATCGCTCATCGCAAGCGCGGGCCAATGGCTCGATGCCCGCGGGTGGGCGCCGGCGACGGCAGGAAACTACTCTATACGCCTCGATCCCTTGCACATCGCCATCACCGTGTCGGGGCGTCACAAGGGTCGTTTGACCGTGGCGGACGTCATGTTGGTCGACTACGACGGCAGACCGACCGACGATCGACGCCCGTCGGCCGAGACGCCGCTGCACGCGGTGATGTACCGGCTGGATCCGAGCGTGGGGGCGGTCGTTCACACCCACTCGGTCCACAGTACCGTGCTCGGCTTGGAGTCCGATGGGAAATGCGCTCTCGAGCTGAAAGGATACGAGCTACTCAAAGCTTTTCCGGGCATTTCTACACACGATACGATCGTATCCGTGCCGATTTTCGACAACACGCAGGATATGGTCTCTCTTGCCGGCAGCGTGACGGAGCGCTGGAAGAGTGCGCCGTATCCCGGCTATCTCATTCGCGGGCATGGCCTCTACACCTGGGGCACGACGATGGAGGAAGCCTTGCGCTCCGTCGAAACGTTCGAGTTTCTCTTTGCGTGCGAGCTGGTAAAGAGAAATCTTCGGCGATGAGTATGCGGCTTTTGCCGTATTTCATGCTCGATCGCCTTGGCCGGCAAGCGGTCCCGCCGTTTTGCGCCGGCGTTGGGCTGCCGGTCTTGGTCGCACCGAGTCAGACTGCCCTTTGGGCTCCGAGTGTGCGAGGATGGCGCGTGCATCCGAGACACCCTGAGCGGAGATCACGAGGAGCGCGCAAGCGCTGCGGCGGGGGCGGGAGACGACGCAAGCTCATGGGCGCTCGAGGCGGGCAAGGTTCATGAGCAGGCTGCGCGTGTATCATCACGAATCCCCCGCGGACTCTCCCATCGATACCGCCGATGGCAAGCAAATCGCCCAGCATCTCGAAAGGGCCGGCGTCCGCTTCGAGCGCTGGCAAGCGGCGGCCGAGTTTGCGCCGACTGCCGACGAAGCAACCGTCATCGACGCTTATCGACGCGACATTGACCGGCTGATGCAGGCCCACGGCTATCGGTCGGTGGACGTCGTGCGGATGCTGCCGGACCATCCACAGAAAGACGTGATGCGAGCCAAGTTCTTGAACGAGCACACCCACTCGGAGGACGAGGTCCGCTTTTTCGTGGAAGGCGCGGGCGCCTTTTATCTGCACATCGGCGACCACGTGTACACCGTGCGGTGTGAGCGTGGCGATCTGATCAGCGTTCCGGCCCAAACGACGCATTGGTTCGATATGGGACCTCAGCCTCGGTTCGCGGCGATACGCCTGTTCACGAATGCCGACGGCTGGGTCGCGCGCTTCACGGGCGCGGACATCGCCCAGCGTTTTCCGAAATTCGAAGATTGACGTGCGTTCGAGCAAGCGTGACGGTTTTTCCTGGTTCGATGTCTCCCATGCCCGCCATCCTGACCGACATCGAGGGCACGACGAGCAGCCTGTCGTTCGTCAAGGACGTCTTGTTCCCATTTGCACGACAGCGCATACCGAACTACGTGAGGGCCCATCGAGGCGAGCCCGGCTTGGCCGCCATCCTCGAAGGCGTGCGCGCGCACGAGCGACACCCGCTGCTCGACGAAGAGGCCATCGTCGCGATCCTGTGCCGATGGATCGACGAAGATCGCAAGGCTACGCCGCTCAAGACGCTGCAGGGCTACGTTTGGGCTGAGGGCTACCGAACGGGAGCATTTCAGGGACACGTCTACGCAGATGCGGTCACCCACCTGCGCGCGTGGCATGCGGGCGGCTTTCCGCTCTACGTCTTCTCGTCGGGATCGGTCGCGGCGCAGCGGCTCCTCTTTGCCCATACCGCGTACGGAGACCTCACGCCGCTCTTTGCCGGCTTCTTCGACACGAACACCGGTCCGAAGCGCGACTCGGCCTCGTACGCGCGGATCGCCTCTGAAATCCGAATGGCGGCCGGCTCGGTTCTGTTCCTTTCCGACACCGAGTCAGAGCTCGACGCGGCTCGCGAGGCCGGAATGGCCGCGATCCGGCTCGATCGTGAACGCGTCACGCCGGGTTGCCAGGGCCACCCGCTGGCGCGCGACTTCAATGAAGTCGATGTCTGGCTCTCGCGGTGGATCATCGAGGGCAAGCGTGACCGTCTGGCGCCGGAGCCCGCGGACGCCGTCACGCCCATCGACGCGCCATGAGGGTGGCTGGCGTCCATCGGCGCTCGATTGTTGCCGCGAACCACGGCCGGTCGATCGAGATTATCGATCAGCGGGCATTGCCGCATGCGTTCGTCTCTGCGACGCTCGCCACGACAGAGGATGTCGCTCGAGCGATTCGCGAGATGTGGGTCCGCGGTGCACCGCTCATCGGCGCCGTGGCCGCCTACGGGGTCTGTTTCGCCTTGCGCGACGACCCGTCCGATGCGGTCCTCGATCGCGCCTGCCTGGAGCTTGTCGCAACTCGACCCACGGCGGTCAACTTGCGATGGGCGATCGAGGAAGTCCGGCGCGCGGTCGTCGCCGCTCCGTTGGACCGGCGTCACGATGTCGGCTGGCAGCGAGCGGCGGCGATTTGCGACGAGGACGTTGCCATCAACGAGGCGATCGGCCGAAACGGCCTGACTCTGCTGCGAGTCCTGTACGAGCGCAAGCCGACGGGCCAACGACTCAATGTTCTCACGCACTGCAATGCCGGATGGCTCGCGACCGTCGATTGGGGCACGGCGCTCGCACCCATTTACATGGCTCACGATGCCGGCATTCCCGTGCACGTTTGGGTCGACGAGACGCGACCGCGCAATCAGGGGGCTCTCACGGCCTGGGAGCTTGGCCAGCACGGAGTGCCGCATACCGTCGTCGTGGACAATGCCGGCGGGCACTTGATGCAGCACGGGATGGTCGATGTCTGCATCGTCGGCACCGATCGTGTCACCGCTGTCGGCGACGTATGCAACAAGGTCGGAACGTATCTGAAGGCATTGGCCGCCATGGACAACGGCATCCCCTTTTACGTCGCCTTACCCTACCCGACGATCGACTGGGCGGCCGAAGACGGTTTGACCTCGATTCCGATCGAGGAGCGCGATCCGGCCGAGGTCCATTGCGTCGAGGGCATCGCCACTCGAACGCCTCATCGGGCCGAGGGCGCGATGGTCCGTGAGAGGGTCCGGATCCACCCGACGACCTCGAGCGCGTCGAACTACGCGTTCGATGTGACGCCGGCGCGCCTGGTGACGGCTCTCATCACGGAGCGCGGAGTGGTCGCGGCAAGTCGCGAAGGCCTCGCTTCTCTGTACCCGGATCGCGTGGTGGCGAAGTCCGGCGCGGCATCCCCCTGAGCATGCGCTGAACGTCGCGCCGAACGACGCGCGTGCGCCCCTTCGGCAGATCCGCGTTCGACGCGCCCTTCGGGCGCGCGCCTCACCTCCGGCGACCGGATTCGTAAGGCGCTCACTGGCGCCAGAGATCGCGAAAAATTTGGGCAAACTCGGCTCGGTCGGCCGCCGGCGCGACCGTCACCCGAATGCATCGGTCGAGCGGAGGCGCGGCCGGTGTACGGACGAAGACGCCGCGATCTTGAAGGGCGCTCAGCAGAGCTTCGGCGCGGGTCCTGCTGCCCACGTCGATGGCCACGAAGTTGGTGGCCGAAGGCAGAGTGGCCAACCCGAGGCTTCTGGCCAAATCGGCGTAGTCGCGCCGCCCCTCGGCGACCTGGGCGACCACTTCGTCGACGTGGGCGCGATCTCCCAGAGACGCCAGGGCGCCCGCCTGCGCGACGGCGTTGACCCCGAAATGATGGCGAATCTTGTCGAATGCCGCGATCGTCTCCGGCGCGGCTATCCCGTAACCGATGCGGGCCCCGGCCATGCCGTGGGCCTTTGAAAACGTTCGCAACCGGATGACGTGGGGGTTGGCGGAGTCGATCGGCAGAGCCGTTCCGGGCGGCGCGTATTCGATGTACGCCTCGTCCAAGAAGAGCACGCTGTCGGAAGGAAGGCTGTCGGAGAAATCACGGATCGCCGCGGCGGAATGCCACGTGCCACTGGGGTTGTCGGGATTGGCGAGGTAGACCAGGCGCGCATTCGACTTGTGCGCTCTTTCGGACAGCGCTGGCAAATCATTGAAGTCGTCACGATACGGAACGCGATCCAGGCGGCCGCCGAAACCGAGCACGTGATAACCGAACGTGGGATATCCCCCGAGCGACGTCACCGCGACTGCGTCGCGATCGATGAATGCGCGCACCGCGAGCCCCAGCAAGTCGTCGATGCCACTGGTGACGACGAGATGGCTCGGGGGAACACCATGGATGGTGGAGAGTTCCGCCCGCAGGGCCGCGCTCTCGGGATCTCCGTAGTGGGCGACGCGTTCGATCGCGACGCGCATGGCCTGCGCCGCCCGCGGCGAAGGTCCGAACAGGCTTTCGTTGGCGCCCAGCCGCAACCGCAGCGGCCTGCCGCTGCGGCGTTCGATCGCGTCGGGCGCGACGAAAGGAACGTTAGCGGCGAGGCTCTCTACGAGGCTCGCGAGCGGCGGACGCACGTTCATGGCACGCATCCCTGTCTGCGTTGAGGGGTAACCCGATTCGACGCGAACGGCCACGGCGGACTGCTCGAGCTCGACAGTCCGGCGTACCCGAGCAGCTCGCGCACCGTCTAACGGGGCGCCGTACTCAGGGGGGCTGCGGCAACGTCATGATCCAGGCGTTGACGGTCGCCACCCCCGCGTCGTCCACGAGATAGGTGGCAAGGGGCGGCATCTGCTCTCTGCCGCCGCGGGTCAACATGGTGTGCGGGATGCAACTGTCCATCGGATCCTGTCCCGCGATGCGGTAGGCAATGCCCGTGAAGTCCGTGGTCGCGACGTTGACCGACGTCTGATAGGTCGGGGTGTCCTCCACAGTCGTCGCACCGACGAACAGGCGCAAGATCATGGCCGGAGTGGGGATGCCCGTCGCCCCCGGCGTGACGTTGTGGCAGTTCCCGCAATTGGCGTGCAGGTAGCCGAGTGCCGCTTGCGTCGTTGAATCGCCCGGGATCGTGGAGATCGGCGATGTCGGGGTCGTTCGTCAGCGAACCGGCGTCGATCAGCGTATGGATGTTGACGCCCGGCAGCGTGTGATTGAGTTCAATCGCTCCGAACCCGAGGACGTGCTCCTCGAGCGCGTCGTGGCAGGTGTGACAATCCTCCTGGGCAGGAATGTCATGCGTGGTGCCATTGACGTTCTGAACCCCGAAGGCGTTCGCCAACTCGGCGTCGTTCGCGATTCCCGCCTCCGGATTCCACCAATAAGTGACGAGAAGAAAATCATCGGCTCCGGGGCCATAGATCCAGAGAAGCCTGGTTTCGAGGCGCTGCCCACCGAGCGCGAATTCCTTCCAAAATTTCGTTCCCGCAGGGAACGACCAGTGGTCGAGGTCGGTCGTGTCGATCTGCGTGCCCGGCGGCAGATAAATCCAGCGGGTCTTCTCGGCGCCGTCCGCCCAGAGTGAGTACATCGGCTGATACTCCTGGACTCCGTCCTGGAGGTTCAACGTCCCGTCCGAGGCGACGGATTTGAATAGGCCGGTCTCCGAAAGCATCGCAGAAGGCATCGGGGCCGGCGTGGGGCCGGCCTCGTTCGATTCCGATTCTGCGGACGCGTCGCTCGGTCCGGCCTCGGCAAGGCTGCTTGCTTCGGAGGAACCGTCCGTGCCGGCATCGCCGGTTGCATCGGGGACGGGGCCGGCGTCGACGGAAGCGCCCGTAGCGCCGTCGGAGGTCACGAGGCTCGAGTCGACGTCGGCCCCGAGGGTGCTCGCGTCCGCGGTCGGGCCCGAGTCCAGGGCGCTGGAGCTGGCACCGCTCGTCCCGGAGCCAGGAGCGGAAGGGGGGCTCGATGCACCGTTGGAGGAGCAGCCGGCGACGAGCCATGCGGCAACCGCCGCCACCCGACGCGCTCGGCACTTGGAGAACGACCTATCGATGTCCATCGGAAATCTCGAACCCCTCACTTGAGTCCGTACACCATGATCTGTCCCGAAAAGGTCGCAGCGTAGACCTTGCCATTGGCCACCGTCGGCGGGCTGAACTTCGCGTACGTGCCGAAGTCCGTGGCGTCGAGGGTGCTGTTCCACAGAGAGTGCTTCGAGATGTCCGATGCATCGAACGCGTAGAGCGCGCCGGGCGCGGTGCTGTGCCACGCGTCACCGGACAATGGGAGCAAGGCCCAAAGCACGCCCGATCCCGCGGTCGTGCCATTCGACGAGATCGTGATCATTCCCCCCGGATGTCCAGGACTCTGCTCTGTGTTCGTCACCTCGTTGACGAGCATGCCGCCCGTCAACTGCCACGCGGTCAGCTGCGAGCCCGACCCCCAAGTGTAAACGAGTTGTCCCGCGGCGCCGCCGTTCCACGTCGCGACGTTGTGGACTTCGCCGCCGGCCTCGAGCAGTTGCGCTTGGGATGCGTCGGCGGTGTTGAGCAAAATGACGTAGCCGCTCTTGCCGCCCGAGAGCGCCTGGTTGCCGACGAGCACGACACCGGCCGACAGATCGTTGTCGCCGTCGGCCACTTCTTGAAGACTCAGTGCATTGACCAACGTGTTGCCGGAGACGGTCGCCTTCACGATGCTCATCCCCATGTTGGGGCCTCCCTGCGTGCCGTTGGCAACGCTGAACCAGATCGCGGTCCCATCGCTCGACAGCCCCACACCGCCCTGCCAGATCGCCCCGTCGCTTCCCGACGGCGTCGTGCTGTAGGTGCTCTGCAGCGCCAAAGTCGTCGCGTCGTGACCAAAGATCCAGCCGTTGAAGGCGCCGTTGTCGCAGTGGCTTCCGAAGGCGATGTAGACGATGCCATTGAGCAGAAGCAATCCTGGGCGATTGAGATGAATGTTCGAGTCGAACCCCGCGGGCCCGACGACCGTCGGTGTCGGGACGTCTGTGCCCGTCGTGAGGCTCAGTGCGTGAAGCATGTGCATGCCCGTCGTCTTGGCCACGACGTAAATCAGGCCCGCCTTCAAGTCGATGACCGGCGTCGACGTGATGCCGACCTCGTACGTTGCGGCGCCGCTCCCCATGTCGGCGCAGCCGGGGTTGTACACAGCGCCCGTACCGAGAATGATCGGCGGTTCGAGCGTCGTCGACCAGAGCGACGTGCCGTCGTCCGCGTCGAACGCGTACACCACGTTGTGCTCGGTCGCGACATAGACCACGTTGTGGATCGCATTGCCGATCGTCAGGCCGGGCACGTAGAGCGGCTGCCCGTACACTCGTCCGGTCACGCTCGCGGAGAACAGGAAGCCGAATGACATCGCGTTGACGTTGGTCGTATTGAGGATCGTCTCGTTCGGGTTCGCGCCGGTGCGCGCGATGTCGTAACGGTTCGTGAGCACGGTGACCGTGCTCGGCGTCGCGCCGCCGTCGCCGCCTGAGGCGGCCCCGCCGCCTTCCGTGCCGGTGGAACCAGACCCGCTCGACGTGGCGCTTGAGGAAGAGCTTCCTGAAGAAGAGCTTTCTGAGGACGTCGCGGCCGACGACGGCCCGCTCGAGGTCGCTCCCGAGGAGGACGTGTCTCCGGATGAGGATGCTCCGCCCGACGATGGGCTGCTCGAGGAGAGCGCGACGGACGAGGACGCTCCCGTCGGGTAGGTCGTGGCATCCGGCGTTGTGCCCTCGGCTGGCGACGGTGGCGATCCATGACACCCGGCGAAGACCAAAGCGGGCCAAATCCACGCGCATTTCATGGTTGCGGCCTGACTCCTCGGGCACCGGAAATGCGCCCGCGAGCCGGGGCCCGGGCGGGATTGGTCCAGTCCCTCCGTGCAGTCTCTCGAGCGGCGCAAGATGGCTCACCACGACGTGCGATTTCGGGGAAAAATCGGGCGACCAACGCACATGCCACCCGACGAAGCGGGGACGGTCGAGTCTGCCCGGTGCGGCGGTGCAGGTCCTGCACTGGCCGACCCGGCGTTCGTGGCGCCCTCGCAACCTCGGATCGCGATCCGACGAGGCCTCACTCACCCACGAGCGGCACGGGCGGTCGGGTCTTGCCGGTCTACGCGCGGAAATTCTACCCGGCGGACCGTTCTGCATCGCCGCCCTTCGGCAGGACATCGGTCAACCGATCGACGCGCCCGAGCTGTGGGAACCGCCATGCCCAGACCGCCACGACGATCAACGTGCCAATCCCGCCGAGCAAGACAGAAGGCACTGTGCCGAGCCATTGTGCGGTGAGCCCGGACTCGAACTCCCCGAGCTCGTTGCTGGCGCCGATGAAGACCATGTTCACGGCGCTCACGCGGCCGCGCATCGAGTCCGGGGTCGCCAGCTGGACGAGTGCCGACCGCACGAAGACACTCACCATGTCCGCCGCTCCCGCCACGGCCAGTGTGACCAGCGAGAGCACGAAGTTGCGCGACACCGCGAAGGCGATGGTCGCGATCCCGAAGACCGCGACGCAGGCGAGCATTTTGGCGCCGGCGCGCCGCTCGATCGGCCAGAGTGCGAGCGCCACTCCGGTGATCGCAGCGCCGGCGGCCGGCGCGCTTCGAAGAGTCCCGAGCGCCCACGGTCCAAGGTGCAGGATGTCGCGCGCGTAGACGGGCATCAATGCGGTGGCCCCGCCGAGCAGGACGGCGAAGAGATCGAGCGAAATCGCGCCGAGCACGATTGGGTTGCGCCACACGTAACGGACCCCCGCGAGGACCGAGCTCCGCGTCGGATTGCCTCGGGCCGGACGCGTCGGTCGGGGCGTGTGGGGATCCGGCAAGGGGCGCAGCGGGTCTCCGGAGCGGGCGACCGAACCGGAACCGTTGGGGCGCATCATGGAGACGAGCAGCAGGGCGCCGACCGAGCAGGCGCCGGCCGCCGCGTAGACCGGACCGGCTCCCCCTGCGGCCGCATACGCGATGCCCCCGAACGTAGGGCCAAGGACGGTCGCCGCTTGGATGAGCGACGAGCCCCACACGACGGCGTTTTCAAAGTGCTCGAGTGGAACGAGCGTGGGCAAAATGGATTGGTTCGAGGGGCCCAGAAAAGCCCGCACGACGCCGACGCCGACGAGCAGCGCATAGATCCACGCGAGATGCGGGCCAGTCGCGCGTGTGACGAGCCACAGAGCGATCGAGAGAGACGCCATCACCAGGTGGCACATCGACAGAATCCGCCGGCGATCGAATCGATCGGCCGTGTGGCCGGTGACGAGCGAGAGGCCTGGGGCGGGCAGGAACTGCGCGAGGCCCACCCACGCCAGATCGATCGGTCGGCGCGTGATGGAGTAAATTTGCCAGCCAATGGCGACGCTCTGCATTTGCATGCCGAGCATCGAAAGCAGCCGCGCACCCTGAAAACACCGGTAGTCGCGATAGCCGAATGCAGCGGCCCAAGGGGCAGGCGCTGGTTCGGCCAATGGGACGGAGGGCACCGTCGAAGGGCGTAGCGGTCGCGTGACGACAAATCCATTCGGTCGAAGATGCGGCTCGCGCGACTCTGGCGAGAGCGTCCTCGAGGCGGGCAAGGCGCGGGACAAACACCCCTACCGCCGGTCGGGCCTCGAGCGAGGCGCGCCGTTCGCCGTTTGCGCGATCTTCGCGTCGTCGCGGATTGGATCCTTTCCGGCACAAAGCTACGGTCGGCCCACGTCATGAAGCGGATCGGGGTCGTCTCGGTTTTGGCCGTCGCACTTTTAGGCGGCTGTCATCGCGGGCCCTCTTCGCACGGCCAGCCGGCCCCGTCGGCCAGCGTGATCACGCTCGCCGTGACGATCGGCGGGTGCGAAGACGTCGAGGCTTGCGAAAGGGAGTGCGACGCAGGGTCGGCGGATCGCTGTCGGCGACTGGGAGCGACGTACGCCCTGGGTCAGGGAGTGAGCCAGGACGAAACACGTGCGGCGATGCTCTACGAACGGTCGTGCGCGATGAAGGACCCGGTCGGGTGCGTGTTCGCCGGACAGATGCACGAGTACGCGCACGGAGTGTCCGAGGACGACGCGAAAGCGGCGCGTCTTTACGAGCGCGCGTGCGATCTTCGGTGGGCGCCGGGCTGCTACAATCTCGCCATCATGTACGAGCGCGGCCGAGGCGTATCCCAGGACCGCGCAAGGGCGGGCGACCTCTACCAGCTGGCCTGCACGGCCGGGGCATCCCAGGCCTGCGATAAGGCCAGGGAGATGCACGAGCCGCCCCCCGTGCCGTTTCTGGACGGTGGGCTGCCCTAAGGTGACCCCGCGTTAGCGCGGCGTTCGGCGGTCCGCGTTCGGCCCCATCCCGCCCGACGTCCCCGAGTCCTCTACGGGGAGGCGGGCGCCCGCTTCGCCTTGGCGAACGCCTGCGCGCGGGCGAGAATTTGGCGAGCGTCGGCCGCCGAAAACCCCGCGACCCCGACGGCAAAGCCGTCTTTGGTCGGCCGAACGTCGATGTCCACGGTGGATCCGGGCAACCAGAAAGGGTCCTCCGGAGTCGACGCTGTCCGGCCGAGCGTGATGTGCGCACTGTGGCATTCGAGCTCGCGGTCCAGCCATTCGGCCGTCACGCCGGGCAGAGCCGCTACGGTCAGCTTGGCGCCTCGGAGCTGAGACTGTTCGCCCGATTTGTCGGCCTCAATCGTGCTGTAGAGGGGCTCGACCTGCTGCACGGCATGGCCGTCGAGAATCGGCTCGAGGGCCGTGTCGGTCACTTCGGGGCCGCAACGCGTGCGCTCCACGAAAGACGCTTGGTCGGCAGGGCTTCTCGCCGACAGATCGCAGCCGATCGCCCAAGCCCCGCAACACGCAACCAGCAGGCCCATGGCATTCGCAAAACGTCCCTGACGTCGGGCATACAACGCAATCGTCCTCATGGTTTCTCCCAAAGTGGGCCGGGCCTAAGCATGGACCGGGCCATTGCGGATGACGGCGCAGGCCCCATGATTGCCGCCCGAGTCGTCCTTGGCAGCCCCCGCATGCCCGACAGACTTTCGCGAGCGCGCAGTCTTTGCAGCGCGCGTCACCCCCCGATGATTGCTTGCACTCGCGCGCGTTCGCCCTGAAGAAGCTCGATAGCGCGTCCGAGGCCGACTTCGGCGGCGACGATCTTCAGCATTTCCTCTTCGTTGGTGTGCGCGGAAGCGGAGGGCCGAGCAACGGGGGCGGGTTGCGCGGTCGCACCCTTCGCCGGCGTCGGCGTTTGGATGGCCGCCGCCGTCGTCGCTTTGCCCTTCGACTTGGCCCGCCCCCGAACGTTGTAGACGAGGCCCGTGTCGATCGCGATCCGCGCGGCCCTGGCCTTGTCGACGACCTCGGCGGCGGAGAGAGAGGACGGCTGTTGACGGATGAAGTCGGACTTGCTGATGGGGGTTTTCTCGGCAGGCATGTTCGAACGATCTCCTCGGCATACAGGGACTGCGGTTCAATCGCCGCGTGACCCGCGCCCGCGCAGCGGGCGGGCCGCGAGCTCGCGCAGTCGAGCCATAACGAGCGGATCGACGGGTGCGGGGCCGAGCACAGTCATGGGTACGAGTTCGCCGGATGCGACACGGCGGCGCACGTCCTCGTCATCGAGGACCGAGGGCTGCGGCTCCTTGCGGCGCGGGCTCATGTTGTCGTGGTCCGGTAAAATGGATCCGAATGCCGGCTGATTCCGACGCGATGTCCGACCATGATGGGCCAAGCCTAGCGCGCGGACCTGCGTGTGGCCTGCGCAATCATGGAATCGCCATCACGCCGGGGTGGTGGGCCGAACTTGCTTGCGGACCTTCTTCATGAAGGTCTGCGTGCACTGACCGTGGGTGCCCTCGTAGTCGATGATCTCACGAATGAGCTTGGCCTTTGCGACACTCGTGCATCCGCTGTCGCGTACTTCGGTGGCGAGCCGCCCGCCCTCGAACGTCGCCGGCCACTGCGCCTTGACGATCGCTTCGGCCTTGTTCGTCGGGCGGTGGTGGGATGATTTGGTCTTCGTGACGTCATGAAAACCTGCCGCCTCGAGCCGCCGGCCTGTGCCGCGGCAGCTGGGGCATGTCGTGGTCAGGCCGAAGGAGTTCCCGATACGACGGTCCCCCCCGCAGATGCCACACGCGTCCTCCACGCCATCGGGGACGGGTGAACGCGAGCCCTGCCCCTGATCCTTCATGGATCCACACTACCTGACCGAGAGGCCGGGTGCGAGCTCGAGCAAGGGCGTTTAGTTAGGCCCGCCCCCCCGTTGGCCCCCCGGGCTGGGCCAAGGCGGCCTCGGGACTGCCCATGTAACGACGGATTTGATCGCGCCTGGCCTGAATGTCGTCGAGGATCGCAATCGCGGCCAGCTGACGAGCAGGGTCCTGCGGGTCGGGACGACTGACGCAGACTTTGTCCCACGACAGTTTGACGGTGTTTTGCAAATGCCGAATATCCGCGAATGCCATTTCGTGGGCGAAATTGGGTGGGGCGGAGGAGGCCGAGTCGATGGCGACCGCGAGAACCACCAGAGCGGTCAACGCGGCGACCCAGGGCATCCAGCCGAACGATGCTGCGACCGAGGCTGCTATGGCGCCTCCGCCCGCCACGGCCTTCAGAAGCCAGAAGCGAACGGCCGTCCGCGTCGCATGGCGGCGATTGGCGTTCGCCCACCGCTCCAGCCCCGCGAGCTGATCGGCGATGGCTCGGCCGGCGGCGACCGACTCCGGAGCCGGGGTCGGCGGGATGAGCGCGACGGGCGAATCCCGATCGCGAATCGGCGGCGGAGGCGGGGTCGGTGCGGGAAGCAAACCCGTGGGCACGTCCCGGTCGCGAATCGGCGCAGGCGGGCTCAGCGGCGAAACCAGTGCCGCGGGCACGTCCCGGTCGCGAATCGGCGCAGGCGGGCTCAGCGGCGAAACCAGTGCCGCGGGCACATCCCGGTCGCGAGCCGACGGAGGAGGAGGCGTCGGGACGGGAATCCATGGAATGGGCGAATCTCGGTCGCGGATGGGGGCGTCTCCCGTCGGCCGCTGGCTGCGCGGCGGCGGCGGCATGCTCGGGGCGGGGAGAGTGCCGAGCCGGACCGCCGCGGGCAGGCTAGGCGAGCTCGAGGGGCTCGAAGGGCTAACGGGCGAATCGCTGGACTCCATGGCTTGTTGGGTGCCGCCTGCGGCCATGAATCAGGGCCCAAAACGCAGGATCGACCGAAATCAGGGTCGCGCGGGCTCGCGCATTCGTCCACTGCGTGCGTTCGAGTGGGAAATTTCCAACAAAAAAGGCGAACGCGATGCAGGACGAGCCGTTTTCCCACAGAGCCGTTGACGTGGGCGATCTGCGGCTTCACGTCGTCGAGGCCGGCCAAGGGCCTCTGGTCGTGCTGCTGCATGGGTTCCCCGAGTTTTGGGGGTCGTGGCGCCATCAGATTCGGGCGCTCGCGCGGGCGGGTTTCCGTGTGGCGGCCCCCGATATGAGGGGATACCACCTCTCGGACAAGCCACCGTCGGTGAGCGCGTACCGCATCTCGAGGCTCGAGAGCGATGTGGCCGGTCTCATCCGCTCCTGTGGTGCCGATAAGGCCGCGATCGTTGGACACGACTGGGGCGGAGCGGTCGCCTGGTCGTTTGCGCAGAGCCACCCTCGGATGGTCGAACGGCTCGTCATCCTCAATGCGCCGCATCCGCGACGCCTGGCCCAGGCGCTGTGGACGCTGCGGCAGGCCAGGAAAAGCTGGTACTTTCTTTTTTTTCAAATTCCGGCGCTGCCCGAGCACTGGCTCTCGAACAACGACTTTCGGGTGCTGCGCGAGCTCTTCGAGCGAGACGCGATGGCGGCTGCCGACATTCAGCGTCTCGTGGACGCGGCGGCCACGGGCCGCGATCGGTTGCGTGGGCCGGTCCACTATTACCGGGCCGCGCTGCGGCAATCGGCTTTCGGGGGTGCACGGCCCTCACAGCGGATCGATGCGCCGGTATTGGTCATCTGGGGAGAGGCCGATCGTTTTCTAGGCAAGGAGTTAGCCGTTCCCGAGCCGCTTTGGGTTCCGAACGCGCGTGTCGAGTTCCTGCCGAACGTCTCGCACTGGGTTCAGCAGCACGCGCCGGATCGTGTGAATGCCCTGCTCGTCGATTTTCTCGCCGACCTGCGGTCGCCGTCGTCGACCCTGGGCTAAACGGCAAGAGCCGCCATGGCCGCGGCTCGACATTTCGTTTTTTTGGACTCGCTTTGGGTTTAGCGCGCAAGTTCGACCATTCCCGGCACCTCGGCGGCGCGCTGGCGAAGTCGGTCCTTTGGACGGACGGCTACGGCCACGTGCGCCGTCGCGAGCATGGCGACGTCGAAGGCGTTGTCGCCGAAAGCGGCGTACAGGCTCGCGCCGGCGGGGATGCGCTCACGAAGCCGGGTGACTTTACCCATGGCGTAGGGAATCGGGCGGTCGACGCCCGGCAACATGACGCCGTCCTCGTAGAGAGCGTGCGCCGCCACGACGTGGTCCTCGTCGAACCCCACCAACGACCCGGCCTCCGCGACCACCGCGAACGGCGAAGCGCTGACGAGCTGAATGTCGAGCCCCGCCGCGCGCACGCGATCGAGGACGCGCACGAGCTCCGGATGGAGCCGCGCGACGATTTGGGATCGCCCGACCACGTCGCGTGCGAAGGCGCGTACGGCGGAGCGGCTCCAACCCGCGAAACACCAGGTCATGATCTCGCAGATCCGCTCTTCGGGAAAACCGCCGTCCAAATACGCTCCGTAAATTCTGCGCGCGATGTCCGAACCCCCGCCTGCATCGGACAGGGCGTGCTGGCGCGCGGTCTGCCGGAGTGCTTCGAGCGCGGGGGGCTCCGCGTGCCCATGCCTGAGAAATGCGTGGAACAGGTCTTCCCCGACGTCGCCGCTCCACAGTGTCCCGTCCCCATCGGTGGCGACTACGCCGCCCGGTGCTGCGCAAGCGAGCGCCGCGATGCGGGCCCACACGGCATCGGCGTCCTGGTGCTGCACGCCCGGAGCATAACGGATCCCGTGCGGCGCCCGTGTGCGGTCGTCTTTCGACGCCGGACCGGGCGCCGATTGCATTAGGCTGCCGCCGCACGAGCAGCCTGCGAGACGTTTCGAAAGGACCAAGGTCGATGCGGATAGCTGTGGGAGTCGGCGGGGTCATGGTCCTCGTGGCCGTGTCAACGTTCGGAACGGTGGCCGGAGCGCAGTCTGCCGCTCCGGCCGAGAAGCCCGTGGCCTTGGAGCCCGCGGTTCGGGGCAGTGGGGCCCCGCCGCCCGATTTGGCGGTTGCGCCGGCCCCAGCCCCCAATCCGGGTCCGGCCCCCAATGGCGCGTGGCCGACCGATTGGGCCTCTCCGAATTCGGGCACGGCGGTGGCCGAGGAGACGGCCCCGTTGCCGGTTCCGACGGACCTCGTTCAGGCGCATCCGGGCGGGATCACCGCCGATCAAGCGGGCGTGCGCGCAGCAGCGACCAGTTGGTCCGCCAAGGCGACTGAACAAGATCTGCGGGGCGCCGCCGCTCGCGTCGACGAGGCCTGGGCCTCGTTTTTGCCTCGCCTGTCGGTGCTCGGCAAATACTCGCGGTTGAGCAACTTCACGCCGCCTACGATCCCGTTCGGTCCTCCGGGATCGGCGCTCGTGGTGGCCGAGAACGTTCCGCCCATCGCGCCCGGAGCCGCCCTGCCGGCTGCCTGTTCGGCGGCCATTCCCTGCATTCCCATCACGCAAGGGCTCGCCTTTCCGCTGGTCCTGAACAACTGGCTCTTGCAAGCCTCGATCAGCATTCCCATCAGCGACTACTTCTTGAGGATCGATCAGAACTACACGGCCGCAACGCGCTCCGAGGACGCGGCTCGATGGGATCTCATCGCCGCGCGCGCGACGGCGTCGGCAAACGGACGGGTCGCCTACTACACCTGGCTGCGGGCCAGGGGAGCGGTCATCGTGGCGGTTCAAGCGCTCAACGACCAGAAGACCCACGTGCGAGACGCGCGAAATCAGTTCGAGGTGGGCAATGCGTCGAAGGCGGACGTGCTGCGCGCCGAAACGGCACTCGCATCGGCCGAGCTCACGCTCGAGCAAGCGAAAAACTTGGCGGACCTGTCGGAGAAACAATTGCGCGTCGCCATCCACGCGGGCCCGGACGTCGCCCTGTTGCCCGGCGAAGACCTGGAGACCACCGTACGTCCGGTACAAGGACAGCTCAGTCAGCTGATTGCCGAGGCGCTTGGCGGGCGGCCTGAAGTGAAGAGCGCGGATGCCAATGCGGCATCGGCCCGCGAACAAGCCGCAGCCGCCGCGGCCGGGCGCTATCCGAACCTCAGCGCGTTCGCCGACGGGATCTACGCGAGCCCTAACCAGCGGTACTTCCCGCTGACCAAGGTTTGGTTTCCGACCTGGGACGTCGGCGCTCAAATCACTTGGTCGCCCAACGACGTTCTGACCGCGAACGGATCGACGACCGAGGCCGAGGCGCGCGCCGCGGCGACCGATGCCAACAAGAACAACACGCGCGACGGCATCGAGGTCGAGGTCACTCAGGCCTGGCAGAACGTGCACCAGGCCGATTTCTCGATCGAGTCGAGCACTCGGGAACTCACGAGCGCCGCCGAGGCGTACCGCGTGCAGCGAGAGCTCTTCAACAACGGCCGTGGCACGTCGACGACGCTGACCGATGCGGAGACGGATCTCACCCGAGCCCGCCTGGATTTGCTCAACGCGAAGACCGACGCTCGAATCGCGCGCATCCGTCTCGAGCACTCCCTCGGCCGCGACGCGCGAGACGAGGGGCGCTGATCATTCGCCTTCCTTGTCGACCATGATCTGATTGGTGTTCGAGAAACCGTAAACGGTGGTGAAAACGGAGTCGCCGTTCGTGTCTCCCATCGCCTGGACGATGTACCAGGGCTGTCCCGACATCGTGCTCAAGCTCACCGCAGTGCCGTTGACGGTGACGGTCAGACCGGAAGGCGGCGCGGTGCTCGGGCCTGCGACCACGGCGTACCCGTACCAGACGGGGTTCGCCGGCGAGACGGCGAGCCACGACCACGCGTTGGGGTTCACGCACACGCTGCACGGTCCCCCCCATTGAGTTTTGAACGCACCGGGCGGGGCCGCCGGATACAGGTACTGCGAACCGAGACCATTCGAAACGTTCAAGTAGTTGCCGTTCTCGGAGCGATACGATTCTTGCGCGCTTCGAATGTGGGCGACCAAGTCCTGCGCCTCGCCCAGGCGAGCGGTCCGAACCCAGCGTTGGTACGCGACGACGGCGAGCGCCGCGAGAATGCCGATGATGACGACGACGATGAGCGCCTCGATCAGCGTGAAGCCTCGCGAGTGTCGAACGCCGCGCATTGAATTGCATCGTATCGCGCAAGGCAACGGGGCACCAGCCAACGGCCGAGAATCCAACGAAAGCGTGCGGCGTAGTGCACCCGCCGGCAAGCCAACCCGATGGGCCCGCACACATCGTTGCCTACGGTGGGCTTCGAGGGATCCTTCCGAGCAACGTCGCCCGAGTCACCGCTCGATCATCGCGGTACCGGTCGACGATCTGGGCGGCGACCTCTTCGATCCGTTGTCGTCGCTGCGCCTGCGGATCGGGCAGCAGCGTAGGCGGTGGAGGTCCCCACGCGATGGCTCGGACGCTCACACCCGTCAGCCGCACGCGGCGCCCTTGGAGCGGTATGCGTGCCAAAAGCTCGATTGCGGCGGCGTACAGGGTGTCGGTATCCCGCACCGGTTCCGCCAGCGTCATGGCGCGCGTGCGCACGTCGAAGTCCGAGTACTTGATCTTGATCGCCACCGTGCGGGCACTGGCGTTCGCGTTCGTCAGCCGCCGCGCCACGCGACTCGCGTGCGCCAGCAGCGTGCGGCCGATGGCCTCGAAGCCGACGAGGTCCTGATCGTAGGTCTCTTCGGCGCCGATGGTTCGTCCTGGGTCGCCTGCCTCCACGTTTCGACGGTCGTCTCCCCGCGCCATCCGGGCGACGGTCTGTCCGCGCCGACCGAACAACGTTTCGAGTGCGTGGGGTTCGGCTCGCGCCAGGTCTCCGAGCGTGCGGTAGCCCATGGCGCGGATGCGGGGCGCCGTCTTCGGTCCGAGACCCCACATGAGCTCGACCGGCAGCGGGTCGAGAAAGGCCGCGACGCCGTCGGGTGGCACCACCACGAGCCCGTCGGGCTTTCGCAGATCGCTCGCGATCTTCGCGGCGAACTTGCAAGGCGCCACGCCGGCGGACGCGGTCAGACCGAGTTCGAGGCGGATGTCGTGTTGGATCGCGCGCGCGATCGACTCGCCGTCGCCGAAGAGCGCGCGGCTCGCCGTCACGTCGAGGAACGCCTCGTCGAGCGACAGAGGTTCGACCAGCGGCGTGTACCGTCTAAAGATGCCGAACGCGGCGGCGCTCACCGCTTCGTAGCGGTCGCGGTGCGGCGGCACGACGATGGCGTGGGGTGCGCGTCGCAGGGCTTCGGCCATGGGCATCGCCGACCGAACGCCGAACGGGCGAACTTCGTACGACGCGGCAAGGACGACACCGCGGCGCGAACGACCGCCGACAATCACCGGCTGGCCTCTCAGGGCCGCGTCGTCGCGCTGTTCCACGGAGGCAAAGAATGCGTCCATGTCCACGTGCAGGATGGTCTTCAATTCGCTCCCGATGCGGAGAATGCGGCGTCGCGACTCGCAATCCCCCGCCGAGAGTAGAACCTCGGCCGAAAGCCGGCGACCCGACCCGGGAGCAGGCCCTGCCCGAAGACGCAATACCCCCCTCGCTTCTTTGCCGACGGGGCTGTAAAAGGCCAGGCCATGCAGCGAGGCCTTCCCGTTTTCGTTCTGACTGCCGTCGCCTTTTCGGCTGGAGTGTCTCTCGGCTGCCAAGACTCCTATTCGAGCAACTCGGAGCGCGACACCTACATGGGCGACCTGCACGCCGCGGAGACCCCGACGGCGCCGCGGGTCGCGGCGCCCCCGGCTTCTGCCACGACCCCGCCATCGGCGACGGCGGTCGCTCCGATCCCGCCCGCGGCCACCGGTCCGGCCGACCAGCCGTTGCGACCCGCTTCGCCGGGCGTCGCTCGGTGATCGGGATCCCGACCGGGCGGGCTATTTGTTCGGCTGCGGCGTGACCCGCAAGTACGGTCGAACGGCCGTGTAGCCTTTCGGAAACCGCTGCTTGATGACTTCGGGATCTTGGAGCGAAGGGACGATGATCACGTCGTCGCCGTTCTTCCAGTTGGCGGGTGTCGCCACGGCGTGCGAGTCGGTCAGCTGAAGTGAATCGATGACGCGCAAGATCTCGTCGAAGTTGCGCCCCGTGCTGGCCGGGTAGGTGAGCGTGAGCCGGACCTTCTTGTTCGGGTCAATGACGAACACGGAGCGTACCGTCAGCGTGTCGCTCGCCTTGGGGTGAATCATCCCGAAAAGCGAAGCCACCGTGCGGTCGGGGTCGCCCAAGATCGGGTAATTCAGTTTGGTGCGTTGAGTTTCTTCGATGTCGGCGGTCCACTTGCGATGAGAGGGGACGTCGTCGACACTCACTGCAATGACCTTGACGTTGCGCTTGTCGAACTCGGGCTTCAGCTTGGCGACGGCGCCGAGTTCGGTGGTGCACACGGGAGTGAAGTCTTTCGGGTGCGAGAAGAGAATGCCCCAAGATTTGCCGAGCCACTCGTGGAAGTGAATCGGTCCTTCGGTCGAGTCTTGGGTGAAATCGGGGGCTATGTCGCCGAGCTGAATGGCCATCGCGTTTCTCCTCGTTGGGCTCCGGTCGCCGTCGAGTTCCGGGTGACGGGATCCTATGTCCGCTATAACGGAGGTCAAGGTGTGCGTGCCGGTGGGGACGCCGATCCCGCTTCCGCGGCCACGCATGCCGTCGGAGGGCAGCGTCTTCAGTGAATCAGGAGTCGATGGACGATCGACGTCGACGTCGTCCAGGCGACCGGCAGCCAGTCGCGAAAAGCGTACCCAGCCGCCGCCACGACGCTGACCAGCAGCAGCCCGACCACGATCGCGCCGCCATGGCGCTTCGGGATCACGATGGGCTCGTCGTCGACCGGCGCCCGATCGTACTCCTTGCGCTCGGACACCGGCAACGGATCGGTCCTCCGCGCGACGAGGTCGATCGTCAGACTGGCCTCGGCCGTCTCCGCCGCCCAAGCCGCGCTCTGGACGATCGTCGCTTGCGCCGTCGATGGCTCTTCAGGTGGGGGTCCGCCCGCGACGTCGCTTGCGACAATCGAGACGGTCGGTCTCACGGGCACGTGGGTCGCCGGCAGCGCGCCCATTCCGAAAATCGTCCGAGCGAGTCCCGCCGACCGGCTGCCCGATGCCCCGTCGCCGCGTTCGGAGGCCTCGACCAGCCGATCGATCGCTTGGGAGACGGCGTCGTCGACGTCAATGAGCGTAACCCCCAGGCCGGCCGGCCGATCGGGTCCCTCCGCCGACGGTCGGACCCATACGACGCGACCCAGCGCCGGCCATGCCGAGGGCTGGCCGGCGACCTGGATCTCCAGGGAAAGACGCTTGCCGATCGCCACGCGCCCGTCGGTCCGCACGAAGAGCCCGCCGCGGCTCACATCGAAGACCTGCGCCTCCAGTCGCGCCCCCGTCGCGTTCTCGACGGTCACCCGGACTCCCGAGACCCGGGCGCGTCGGGCACTGCGGCGATCGTCGGGCATGGGCGCGTAGAGGATAGATGGCTCGACTCAATCCGGACAAACGTCAGGGAGGCGAACAGGCGGCGTGCGGCTCGGAGCCTGCGTCCGTGGCCACCAGGCGACATGGCTTCAGGTCCTCGACGGCGCAGTCGACGCTGAATGTCGCTCCCCGACTGCACCCGGTGAGAACGGAGCCGTCGCACGTGTCGGCGGGACAGGGCTCCGGCAGGCCGCAAGGGCTCGTCCAATCGAACGGGGGGTTCAGAGTGCCCGGGCTGCAGGCGTCGACCCAGCCACCCAGCAAGGCCGAGCAATCGACCCTTTCGGGGACCCCTGTCGGGCACGATAGCGCCGTGCCGTTCATGCACGTGACGCTCAGGGTCGCATCGCAGCTGGTTGACGCATCGGCCGCGGCCAGCGGCACGCATGCCGTCCAGCTGGCGTCGGAGGTTGGGAAACCGCCGCAATGCCCGGCGCCGCTGCCGGCGCAGTCGAGCCCGAGGTCTTCACCGTCGGTGCCGCACCAGTGCACGAGGGTGAGATCCTGGTCGCAGCTCGCAAGCACTCCCGCGTCGCATCCGGTTCCACCCCCGCACGTGGCGGCCGTACCCTGCGGGACGCAGGTCTCGCCCCACAACGTGCAGCTCTCGCCCCAAACCGCTCCACCCGCTTCCCCGCCGCACTCGTAGCGTACGGAGTCGGCGGCCCCGCCCACCAACGCGGTAGAGCAAGCCGTCACGTCGCCGGCGTTCGCGCACGCGGGTGGACCGGCCGGGAAGATGCACTGGCTGACATCCTGACAGCTCGTTGCGGCGACGAGGCACGCCCAACCTTCGCGCGCGACCCCCAGCACGGGGTGGTTCGGATTCGCGGCACAGTCGAACGCCAGAAGAGCTTGAATCATGCAAGCTCCGAAGGCGTTGCCGCCCATCGGCGATTCGCACGCGCCCAGCCATGCGCAAGTGCGCCGCGCCGCGGCTTGGGCCTGTGCGGGAGTCCAATCGCAGAAGTCTGCGGGCAGCCGCGCGTCCGCGGCGTCGATTCCCGGCGACGAGCCGTCGCTCGCCGGGGTGCAGCCGGGCGTCGTGGCGTCGATCTGGCATGCCGTGAGGATGTCGTCGGTGGAATGGAATAGATCGACGCACGCGACCAGTGGAAAGCTGGCGACCCCCACCAGAGCACACCGACAGGCCTCGAGCGCCCGCATGTCAGAAGCTCCCCGCGACGCCGATGGACGTCGGGCCGACGACGAGCCGACCCCAGGATGCCGTGCGAAGGGACGGCCGGCTCCACAGCACGGCCGCGGCAATCCCGGTGACTCCCGCGGCGCCCCACGCTGCGGCCGCCGTCCAGTCCCAGGCGCGCACATCGTTCTTCAGCCCGTCGCACGCGTCGGGGTTGGGGCTCGCCAGGGTGCGGCATTGGCGAATCGCCTCACTGCGGTCCGTGCCGGCGACCACGAACGCGACGACCCCGAAAGCGGCCAAGCCCACGGAGACGACCGTCGTGGCGCCGGCTCCAGCGCCGCCCCACGCGGGCCGATCGGCGGGTGGGGCGCGGATGGGGACGGCCGGGACGGTGGCGACGGGCGGGACGACTTCCACCAGAGCCACGTCGAACACGGTCGACTCCCCCTCGCGCAGCGAGACCGTCGTGCGGACGGTCGTTCGACCGGCTGCACTCGCCTCGATGCGGTGCAGCCCCGGATTGATGGGCGTCGGGTCGCCGAGCGAGCTCTGCGCGACGGGCGAACCATCCACACTCACGGTCGCGTCGGCGGAGTCGGGCACGATGTGAATGGCCAGGTGCGGGACGCGAGGACCCAACGTGTCGAGCACGGGCCCGACGAGGCGCAGAACGTCCTTCGCGCCTTCACGGGTCGCCTGGGCCTGGGCGCTCCGGTAGTCTTGCCATGCGTCGGCCAGGGAGCCGAGACGTTCTTCGCACAGCGCAACGTGATATCGGACCCCGGCCGTCTGTTTGACGCGAGCCACCCGCCGCAACTTATCGAGCGCCTCCTGCCAACGACCTGCGTCCTCGTCGCGTTCGGCATCCGTGAAAAGCTCTCGGGCCGAATTGAGCTCGGCAGCGGACGGCGCGTCGCTCGCCTGCGCGGCCGAACAGAGCGCGATCATGGCGCCCGACAGCGACGCGCGGAGCGCCCGACGACCGAGGCGCGCGGAGGGCATGACCACCGACACGGTGTCGTTTACCAAAAACACGACTGCGCCGGGCGCACAAGGGTAGCGCTCGGGGCGGAGTTTCGGCTTGCCCTTCGCCCTCGACGTGAACCGCATCGGCCGCGTCGGCGACCCGATCCGCGATAAACTGGGACGGTGTTGCGAAATTTGGCGGTCCTCGGCTCTGCCTCCGAAGTGCGCGCCTCGTGCGATCAGGCCCGAACGCGAGGCGGTCTCGTCGGCTTCGTGCCGACGATGGGAGCAATCCACGCGGGCCATCTCGCGCTCGTCGAGGAAGCCCGGCGCCGGGCGGCGTTCGTCGCTGTTTCGATCTTCGTCAACCCGATCCAGTTCGGCCCCAACGAAGACTTTGCCCGCTACCCCCGGAACCTCGACGCCGACGTGGGGCTGCTCGAGGCCGCGGGGGTGGATCTGGTGTTCGCGCCGGCGGTCGCCGAGTTGTATCCGGTCGGCGATGAGACCCGCGTGCGCGTGGGCGCGCTGGCCGATCCGCTCTGCGGCCGGTTTCGCCCCGGACATTTCGAGGGCGTGGCCACGGT
Organism: uncultured delta proteobacterium; assembly: GCA_963696385.1. Taxonomy (GTDB): domain Bacteria; phylum Myxococcota_A; class Polyangia; order Polyangiales; family Polyangiaceae; genus Palsa-1150. Next base: position 766,916 of record CAVOKF010000008.1, on the reverse strand, counting down.
GGTGGCCAAGCTGTTCTCGGTCGTCGGATCGTGCCACGCGGTGTTCGGCCGCAAGGACTACCAGCAATGGCGTATCGTTCGCCGCGTGGCACGGGATCTTCTGCTTCCCGTCGAGGTGGTCGGCTACCCGATCGTCCGAGAGCACGACGGGCTCGCGATGAGCTCGCGCAACGCCTATCTGTCGGACTCCGAGCGCCGAGCTGCGCTCGGACTGGTCCAGGGTCTGGACGACGCGGTCCGGGCATTCGGTCGTGGCGAGCGGCGGGCGAGGCAACTCGAACGCATCGCCCGCGGTCCCATCGACCTCGCTACCCCCTCGGTCGATTACGTCGAGGCCCGGGATCCGGAGACCCTCGCCCCGATTGAAGGCGAGGTGCCGCAACGCGCGCTTCTCGCCGTGGCATGCTGGATTGGTACGACGCGCCTCATCGACAACGTGGTCCTGGGCGAGGATCCTGCACCCCTTCCCCAGCGCGCCGGCGCGGGGGGCGAGCTCCGCCGGACGAACACGGAAAAAACGAGCTAGGGTGGCGCTTCCAATGGCCAACGGAGGACGGCTCGTAGTGCTCGAAGGGATCGACGGCGCGGGGACGACGACGCATGTCGCACGCCTGGCGGATCGCCTTCGGACCCGGGGGGTTGCCGTGCGGGCGACGCGCGAGCCGAGCGACGGCCCGGTCGGAACGCTCGTCCGCCAAGTGCTCACCGGACGCCTGGTCGTTCCGGGCGGTCGCGCGCCGGGTTGGGCAACCATGGCCTTGCTGTTCGCCGCCGACCGGATGGACCACGTCGAAAGCGAGATCGAACCGTTCATCCTCGAAGGCGGCGTCATCGTCTCCGATTGGTACGATGCTTCGAGCCTCGCCTACCAGAGCGTATCGAGCGGCGCCGGTGCCGTCGAAGCGGTCGAATGGATTCGATTGCTGAACCGGCACGTGAGAAGGCCGGACCTGACGATTGTGCTCGACGTCTCGCCCGAAATCGCCGCGGAGCGCCGCGCCAGCCGCGGCGACGCCGCGCAGCTGTACGACCAGAGCGAAGTGCAGCGCGCGCTGGCGCTCTTCTATCGGAACCTACCCTCGCACATGCCGAACGACCGCGTCGTCGTCATCGACGCGACCGGGAGTCTCGATGAAGTGCACAGCCGCATTTGGGGAGTGTACGCCGATTCGTTTTCATGAAGACTTGCGCGCGGATTCGACCCGAGGCCCATAATATCGTGCCGATGCGAATGCTTGTCCCGATGGGTCTTGCCGCTGCGATCGGATCGTGCGGTGGTGCGCGCTCGGCGCCGACGGCGGCGGGGCCCGTCACGCCCTCGGTCGCTCGTCCGGCCTCGGATGTCGGTGCGGCGCCGGAGGCGCGTTCGAATCGCACGCTGGCGCGGTCGGCCGTGCGCGCTCTGGTCGCGCTCGGCTTGGGTGCCTTTCTCCAGCGGATCGAACTCGACGAACGTCCCGTGCTCGCAGGCGGCAAGTTCCACGGGTTCCGGGTCGCCGCCCTCCACGATCCGTCGTTCTGGCGCGACGTGGATCTGCGGCCGGGCGATGTCGTGACGAGCATCAATGGGTTTCCGATCGAGCGCCCGGAACAGGCCCTGAACGTTTTCGATTCCCTCGACGTCGCGAGTGAGCTTCGCGTCGTGTACGAACGAGACGGGCTGTCGCGCGAGATCGTGTACGCGATTGCCGACGATCGCTGACGATCACAGGGCCAGCAGGGCGCGGTCGTCGTCGTCGGCCGTGGCCGTGGGGTGGTCGTCGGGCGCGAAGCGCAGAACGACGCCCGCCTCCTCGTCGACCGCAATGTGGCTGGCGTCGACATGGCCGTGCGCGATGCCGTGTGCGTGAAGGGCGTCGAGGGCCTGCTGAAGGCGATTGCGCTCGGCCGCGGCAAGGGGCCGGCCGAGCCGGGACCCTCCAACGGCTGCGAGCCAGATTGTTCCGTCCTCCGGGTCGACCCGCAACACGGCCTGTAGGGCTCCGCCGGGGGTGTCCGCGTCAGCCAGCGCGAACGCCCGAGCGCGCCCCAACACTCGTTCGGTCAGAGCTATGCGCTCGACGGCGCGCCCGCACCACCTGTCGATGAAGGTGCCTGCCTCGGAGCTCACCGGCTCGAAACGGCCCGCGGCAACCGCGTCGTTCGAGTCGGGCGGGGCGGGCGTTCGCATCCATCGAGGATCGACCGAAGACGGCCATCGCCATTTCGACAGGTCGTCGAGCGCGTCATGAGCGCTTGCCGGCCGCCGGTCCGGATCTTCGGCTGTCCATCGGGCGATGAGGGCGTCGTGCTCGGCGTTGAGGCCTGGGTGCCGCTCGCTCGGACGCACGCGAAGGCCCCTGGCGACGCGCGGTCGTTCCCCGGTCAACATCTCGTGGAGCATGACCCCGACGGCGAAGAGATCGCTCGATGCGGTGAGCGACCGTCCCTCGCGTGCCTCGGGACTCGCGTACGCCAGGGCGTCGGCGCCGGCCGTGGCCGAGACGTCGACCAACCATGCCGTTCCGAAATCGGTCAAGCGAGCCGTGCCGACCGAATCGAACAGCACGTTGGTTGGTTTGATGGCCCTGTGCAGAACGCCGAACCGATGTGCGTCACCGATCGCGCGCAGCAGCATGGAAGCGATCTCGACGGCACGACGGGGGGCCATAGGCTGCGAGAGCCTTTCCTCGAGCGACCCCCCTTCCATCCAGGACGACACGACCGCGATCTCGCGGCCCACGATCTTGCGCGTGGGTACGATGCCCGGATGATCGAGGGAGCGCACGGTTTCCACGTCCCGCAGGAAGTGCGAGACGGGCTCCGCCTCCGTTGCGCTGGCGCCCGTTGCGAAGATCTTCACGGCGACCCGGTCGCCTCGGACCCGATCGATGCACTCGAGAACGCGGGCGCTTGCGGACGATCCAATCTCTCGGACGATCTCGTAGCGGCCGAAGAGCCTCTCAGGCGAAACCATCCGGGGCTCCGGAATCGCGTCGGCATGGCTGTCGCCGATGCGCGCGAGCTCGCCCACGGCCTCGGCCGCCGCGTACCGGAGCCCTAGACGCTCTAGCGCGTGGGCGAGCAAACCGAGTGCTTCGCGCCGCTCCGGCGCGCGGCTCGGAATCCGCTGGAGCACGCGTACCGCCGCCTCGTCTCGCCCGAGGCGACCGAGCAGCGCGCCGAGCGCCACGGCGTCTCCCGACGCCGGGCCGTGGCGGCCCACGGCGGCCTCGAGGACGCGCACCGCGGACAAGACGTCGCCGTGCGTCTCGAAAATCGCCGCGGCCTGCACCGCGTCGCCCGCGCGTTCCCACGATCGAGCCGCTTCGAAGACGCGTCCGGTCGCGGCAAGCAGTCGCGCAGCCCACGCGTGGTGACCTGTGCGCGCGAGCCGCTCCGCGACGCGCTCGGCGAGCGGAGGGTCGACCGCAATCTGGGCCAAGGCCCGTTCGGCCGTCGAGGCGTCTCCGGCGGTGGCGGCGAGATCCAGGGCACGCGTGGCGTCGCCTGCTCGAAGCGCTTCTTCGGCGGCGGGTTGAAAGAAGCACGCTTGCTCGAAGAGGGCGCTCGCGTCGCGCGATTGTCCACGGGCTCTCGCGAGATTCGCCGCGTCGAGCAATCGACCCGCGCGCACGAGAGCGAGAACGTCCGCGTCCACTCGATCCATGGTGGGTGAGGGCCGGCCTCCGGGGGCGAGAGGTCCCCCGTCAGTTCTCCTCGTCGTCGTCGTCCTCCGGCGCCGCCGCGGGTTCTCGGTCGTAGCTGCGAAGGGCGGCGTCGACGTCGCCTCCGACGCCGAACGGCTCGACCGCGGGATGCCCGCTCGCCAGCGCCAGAGCGTCGCTCTTGACCGCCAGGTCCCCCAGGATGCCCCGTTCCCGGTTTTTCATGCGCGGTCCGCTGAAGTCGACCCAGAAGTAGCTGCGGGGTCGCACGTCGACGTGCACGAATTGACTCACCGGGTAGACCCCAACTCCGACGAAGCCGAGTTCGCGGGCGAATGCGGCCACGTCCGCGTCCGGGATTCCGGGGACGATGAGGTCGACCGCGCGGCCCTTGCCGTGGTTGGAATGCGATCGAGGCTTCGGAACTCGATACCCCGAGACGACCCGAAGCTCCGGGACCCCGAAATGGGTTTGGAGACGGTAAAGGAGCGCCACGGTTCGCGGATCCATCGGGTGCTCCTCGCCGCCGGCCGCCCGCAGCAGGTGCGTCGTGCGGTCGAGGTCGATCGAAGCGAAGCCGCCGTCGTCCGTCGCTGCGCGAATCGCCAGGAATTCGCCGCGCTGGATCGTCCTCAGCGCCAGCATCGGGCGGCCCGACGTGTCGCGCGGCACGGGGTCGTTCGACGCCGCGTGCAGACCCACGAGCGGCTGCTTGCCCGACAGGTAACCGATGGCAGACGCTGACGCCGCCGTTTGCGCCTCCGCGGCGCTCGCCTTCGACCGGCGAGCATGCGGCGGCGACTGCGCAAACGCCGCGGTCGCGAAGGGCGGGGCCAAAAGGCAAGCGATGAGGCGGCAGACGAATCGCGATCGGCACATGATCGGCGGCGAAATCAGCGTCGGACGTAGGCGACCGACCGTGCGAAGTCGAAACGGATCTCGCCGCTGTCGAGGCCAGGCGCGTGCAAGGGCTCGCGGTGCAGCCGGTGCACGAGGATGGAACCGGAGCTGCTCAAGAGCGACGCGGGAAATGCACCATGAGCGATCGGGGCTTCGGCTGTGCCGTTGCCCAAGACGCACCGGACGCCGCCGGGCTGCAGATCGACGTAAATGAGGTCGGTGGTGCCGTTGGGTCTCCAGGTAACGTCGACCGACGGGGACGCGAGTGCGAGGGTGCCCGAAGGCTCTTCTCCAACGAGTCGAACATCGGCCGGATTGTCGGGAGCGACCGTCGTCAAGTCGAACCCAGCGAGATCGGGTCGTCCTCCGACGTGGAGCACGTAGCGCGCATCGGCGGGCAACGTCGCGGAATCTGCGGCCCGAGCGTAAACGACTCCGCTCACGACATCGGTCACGTCCGGCAGCTGTCGCGGCGCCAAGCGCGCCTCCGCGCCGCCCGAGGTTTCGAGCGACACCGACCCGACGTCGAGCAGCTCCACGACCGGTGCCGGCTGTTCCAGGCCCACGCCGGACGCGAGCGACGCGACGGGGGCGCACGTGTTGCCGGTGGGCAGCTCGACGGCCGCACCGATGGCCCGCAGGGCCTCCTCCGTCGAGGAGGACGAGGCCACCCGGATGAACCGCGCGCTCGCCTGGCTTCGGGGGGCCGCGTCCGGATCGGAAGTGCGTTCGACGACTACGACTGCGCTCGTGATCGTTGGCTCCGCATCCCCCACCGAGTCCGACGGGGACACCGTTGCGGCGCACGCGACCGACGTCGGCGCCAACAGGAACAAGGGCCACGCACGAAAACGCATCACGACGTGAATACGGTAGTTGTACCCACCGGTCCAGGCAAGGAAGCGCGCCCACCGCGGACGAATCGCCGGACGGTCGCAGGGTGGCCGAGGCCACGCGGATGCGGCTCGGATTTGCCCCACCGGTCAAGCGCCGGTCTACATTGCCGCCATGCCCGATCGGACCTGGGTGCCCGCGGATGTCCTGCTGGTCGCGGCGTTCGAGCCGGAGCTCACGGATCTTCGCGCCACGATCGGCGACGGAACCCCGGTCCGGATCGACGGTACGCTCGTCGCCGCGCGCGTCGTCGGGATTGGGATGGCGGCCGCCGCGGCGGGCGCCGCCCGGTCGATTGCGGAGGCCGGTCCGCGCGCCGTCGTGTTGGTCGGCACCTGCGGGGCCTATGCCGGCGGCCCGGTCGCGCTCGGCGACGTCATCGTTTCGCGCTGCGTCCGGCTCGTCGACCCCTCGACTCTGTCGGGGAGGGCCCAATTTCCGGCCAAGATGACGACGGCGATCGATTCGTCGGACCCGCTTCGGATGGCTCTGACCGACGCGGGGGCGCGCGCGGCGGACGTCGCGACGACGCTGGCCATCACCGTGAACGATGACGCGGCAGGATTCATCGCACGAGAGAGTGCGACCGAGGTCGAGCATCTCGAAGCCTTCGCCGTCGCGATCGCGTGTGCCGCGGCCGGCGTCGCCTTCGCGGCCGTCCTCGGCGTGGCGAATGTCGTCGGCGCCCGCGCCCGCGAGCAGTGGCAGGCCAATCACCATCGCGCTGCGGCGCGCGCGGCTTCGGTCGTGCTGCAATGGCTGCGCGATGGGGCGCCCCGCCTCACGCCGTCGTGAACCCGGCCTCGCTCGACGCGGTCCGTGGGCGAGGCCGGACGTGCGGGAGGCGCCCCGGTAGCGCCGCCGGTCCGGTACGCCACGCAAGCATAGTAAAAGGGTCCGGGCCATGATGGCCCGCGCAACGACCGACGAGACCGCACCGTGCGCCGCAAGCGCGCGCAGGTCAACCGCGTGGCTGGGGATCTTCGTCCTCGCGGCATGCGCACGTGCGACCCCGACCCCGACCTCGACCTCGACCTCGACCTCGACCTCGACCTCGACCTCGACTCCGACCTCGACCCCGACTCCGACCTCGACCTCGACTCCGACCTCGACCCCGACCTCGACTCCGACCTCGACCCGCGATTCTGCGTGCGTCCGACGGTGGAGCCTCGGAATGTCGCGTTCTTCGCGGGCCGATTGAATTGCCCGTGCGTGGGGCTGTTGCGCTGGCTCTGCGCGGCGACACGCTGGCAGCGATTCTTGGACGACGACGGTCGCGCGACCGTCGTCGCGTTTCCGACCGGGGCCTTTCAGGGCCGTGGAGCGGCCGCCCGGGAGCTCGCTACCGATCCGGTCAAACGCGGTTTGGCCATCCCGTGCGCAGTCGCCGGCGACTGGACGTTCTGTCCGGATCGCGCCGGTGACGTCCACCGCGCTCCGCTCGGCGGCGGGGAGGAACGCGTCGTCGCCAACAGCCGGACCGGAACGCGCATCGCCGCCGGACCGATCGGTGAGGGGCACAACGTGCTCGTGCACCTCGCGAGCCGTCAGTCGAGCGAAGGCTGGGTGAGCGAAGCCTGGGCGGCGGTCGACGATCAGTCGCCCGTACGCTTGTCCGAGCCCGGTAGCGGCGCAACGTCGATCTCGCTCGCACCCCGAGGTGCGTCGTTGATGGCCCTCGTCGTGGACGCGCGGTCCGCGCTCACGGCGATGCATACGCGCCTTTTGACGTACGACCGTGATCTCCAGATCGGCGAGGACGTCGTGGTGTTCGTCGGGGGACCCGGGGATCGAAGGACGTCCGGCGTGCTGGCCCTGCCGCCCTCGGGCCCCGCGTCGGCCCTCTTGCCGATCTCGCAAGACGTCGGAAACTTTGGTCTGGCCGTCGTGACCCTCGACGATCCGCCGCGAGTGGACGAACCCGTGGTGTGGTCGCTTTACCCCAACGGACTCGACCCCGCTCCCGTCGCGGTGGCGGTCGGTCGTGGGCGAACGTGGGTGGCCCGCGTTCGCCCGCAATCCGCGCAGCCGAGCGCGCCGCGCGAGCTCGAGCTCGGCGAGCTGCGGCAAGACCGCATCTTTCTACCCCGCGCCCTCGTGCCCACCGACGGATCGCCGAGCGATGTGGCTCTCGCGCTCGATTCGCGCGGGGCACTGTGGATCGGCTGGCTCGATTCGGGCGGAAGCTGGCTGGCACGGATCGCGTGCCGCTGACGAGCTTGAAACGGTCGCGACAAGGATCGAGGCGAGGCTCCCCCCGATCGCATGCTATGGCCGACGACCCGGCATGGCCTTCGACCCTCCGCGCGCAAACGCGATACGCGACTACTACGACGAGTTCGCGCTCGGCTACGAGGCGGAGCGGCGCCCCAATCGTCCCGACGGCTACCACGCCCTGGTGGACGATCTCGAAGTCGATCTCATCGAGCGCTATGGCACAGGGCGGGACGTGCTCGAGTGCGGCGTCGGCACAGGGCTCTTGCTCGAGCGCATTGCGCGCGTCGCCCGGTCGGCCACTGGAATCGACCTTTCGCCAGGGATGCTCGAAAGGGCGCGTGCGCGCGGGCTCGACGTGCACGAAGGCGATGTCGTCGCGCTTCCGTTCGACACGGAGCGATTCGACGTGACGTACGCATTCAAAGTCCTCGCGCACGTGCCTCAAGTGGGGCAAGCCCTGGCGGAGATGGCCAGGGTCACGCGCCCGGGGGGCGTGGTGGTCGCCGAGTTCTACAATCCGCTCAGCTTGCGGGGCGTCCTCAAGCGGTTCGGCCCATCGGGCCGCATCTCCACGTCGATTCGCGAAAGCGCGGTGTACACGAGGTTCGACGCTCCGTGGGTCGTGCCTCGGCTGTTGCCCCCCAGCCTGAGTTTCGAGTGTGCGCGGGGCGTGCGGATCGTGACGCCCTCGGCGGGAGTCCTGCGTGTACCGGGGGTGCGTTCCGTCGTCCGCGCGGTCGAGGTCCGACTCGCCGACACGGCCGCCGCCATTTTCGCCGGTTTTTACGTCGCCGTGCTCCGAAAGCGAGCCTGACGTCTATACTCCGCGGTGATGCGCATTCTCGACCGGTTTGCGAAGGCTGGCGCCCTCTTGGGGGCCTTCCTCATCGCGGCATTTCTCGCATTTCGGCTCAACAACGGGTCGCTCTGGCAGGGGCTGACCCCAGCGATCGCGGCGGCCAACTCCGTCGGATCGGAGCACACGCCTGCGCCCTACGATTTGACGCAGCTCAAGGTCGTAAACGAAGTCTTGAAGACCGTGCGCGATCGCTACGTCGATCCGCGCCGTGTCAAGCCGAAGGAGATGCTGCTTTCGGCGCTCGATTACGTTCAAAAGGACGTCGCGCAGGTCATCGTGACGCGCGAGGAAAACGATCCGTCGCAAGTGCGTGTGCGCGTCGATACCCAGGAGAAGACGTTCCGGGTGGACGACGTCGTCGCCCCTTGGGACGTGAGCTCTCACTTGCGCGAGGTCTTCGCGTTCCTGCAAGACGGCTTGCGCGGCAGCGAGGTCGATCTGCGCGACGTCGAGTACGCGGCGGCGAACGGGATGCTGCACACGCTCGATCCGCACTCGGTGCTCCTGTCGCCCGAGGCCTACAAGGAGATGAATCTGACGACCCAAGGGCAATTCGGTGGACTCGGCATCGTCATTTCGATCCGCGACCAGCAGCTGACGGTCATGAACCCGATGCCCGGCACCCCGGCCGGACGTGCCGGGATCAAGAGGTACGACCGCATCCAGAAGATCAACAACGAGTCCACGTTGAACATGGGCCTCAACGAGGCCGTCAACCACCTGCGCGGCGTGCCGGGAACCAAAGTGACCGTCTGGATTCATCGGGACGGAAATGAGGGGTGGCAGGGCGTTCGCCCGTTCGAACTCTCGCGCGAGGTCATTCACGTCGCTTCGGTCGATCACAAGCTGCTCGAGGGCGGCATCGGTTACGTCCGCATCAAGCAGTTTCAGGCGAATACGACGACCGACCTGCAGACCGCTCTCGCGGACATGAAAAAGGGCGGCGAGCTCAAAGGCCTCGTGCTCGACCTGCGGGGAAACCCGGGTGGTTTGCTCGACCAGGCTGCCAAGGTCGTCGACACGTTCATCAGCGACGGTCCCATCGTCGCCACCGTCGGCAATCCGAGTGAGGGCCGTGAAGAGAAGGTCGCGCACGGAGAGGGGACGGAGCCGAACTATCCTCTGGCGATCCTCGTCAACGGATCGAGCGCGAGCGCGAGCGAGATCGTGACCGGCGCACTGAAAAATCACGATCGGGCGATGGTCGTGGGCGAGACGACGTTCGGAAAGGGCAGCGTACAGCTCGTATTCCCCGACATGCCCGACAAGGCAGCGCTCAAGCTGACGATCGCTCAATACCTGACGGAGCCGGGCGATGTGTCGATCCAGGGGGTAGGAGTCACACCGGACATCGAGCTCGATCCGATGACGGTCGATTCCCTCGAGATGGATCTCACGGCGGACCCGGGCGGGATCAAGGAGCGCGACCTGTCGCGAGCCTTGTCCAACGTGCGAGCCAAAGAGGGCGGCCGGCCCCTCGAAGTCGTGAAATACGACTTGCCGATTCGCGCGCGCCTCGAGCAGCGCGACCGCGGCGGCGACCTCGACGAAACCTTCGAACTCGACTTCCCGATTCGGTTTTCCGGTGAGCTGTTGCAGCACGTGCAGCCGGGCAAACGCGTCGATGAGGTCCGCCAGGCCAGGCCGTTCATCGCCGAAACGCGGCGCGCCGAGGTCGAGAAGGTCGCCGACGAGTTGAAGGGGCTCGGCATCGACTGGAGCGACGCCCCCGCGGACGTCGCCGCGGCGCAGCCGCCTGCCCCTCCGGCGGGCGTCGACGTCAAGGTCGAGACCGACCGACCCAACAACGAGGTGACGGCCGGCGAGACGATGAATCTCAAGGTCACGGTGACCAACCATGGCTCCGCGACCCTGTATCGCTTGTTCGCGGTCACCAAGAGCGAAGACCCGCTGTTCGACAACAAGCAGCTGGCGCTCGGAAAACTCGAGCCCGGCAAATCGCGGACGGTGTCGGCCCCGGCCAGCTGGTGCGACTTCAAGGGCCACAAAGTCGGCTCGACGGCGCAGCTGCCCAAGGACGCGCCGCGCGTTTGTCCGATTCCCAAGGATGCGCTCATGCGATCGGACGGCGTGAAATTTCACTTCGAAGAAGCGCGCGGGCACGCGCCGGCCGACGCCGAGCTCCGGGCTACGGTGAAGTCACTCGACCGTCCCGTGTTCGCCTACTCGTACGAGATCATCGACAACCGTCGCGGCAACGGCGACGGCCGCGCCCAGAAGGGCGAGGGCCTCACGATGTATCTGACGATCAAGAATGTCGGGCACGGCCAATCGCTCGAGACCATGGCGAACTTGCGCAACCTGTCCGGCGAAGGCCTTCTGCTGCACGATGGACGTTTCGACGTGTCCAACATGATGCCCGGCGACACTCGGCGCGTGGCCTTCACGTTCGACGTCGAACCGCAGCTTGCGGATCCCGAAGCCAAGGTCGAGCTGACGATCCACGACGAGGACTTGCGCGAGGGAGTGGCGGAGAAGGTGGTCATTCCCATCGCCGACGCCACCGCAGTGGTACCGGCGTCCGGCGTCGACCGCGCGAGGACTGGCGGCGCGAATCTCGTCAACGAGCCGGACGCCGCGGGACGCGTCTTCGGGCGGCTGCCCGCCGGCAGCGCGGCGCCGGTCCTCGGGACCGCCGATGGGTACGTGAAGCTGTCGCTCGGCGGCGGTCGCTTCGCGTTTGCCCCCGTGTCGGAGCTCGAGCACGGCGGGGTTGCCGCCAATCAGCCGGCGTTCGAAGACGCCATGGAGCATGCGCCGCCGGCCATCGAGATCCCGCAACCGCAGCTGGCCACGACGGCCCCCCACACCGCGGTTCGCGGGACCACGAGCGATGACGCGCGCTTGCTCGACGCGTACATCTTCGTCGGGGCGCGTAAGGTGTTTTACCGCTCGAACCGCAAAGGATCCGATCCGAAGAGGATGGCGTTCGATGCCGATCTGCCTCTGCGTCCGGGCGTCAACGTCGTGACGATCGTCGCGCGAGAGAATCCGGACACGACCACGCGTCGAACGTTCGTGGTGCGGCGCGATGGGCCGAACGGCGAGCTGCTGCCGACGCCCAAGACCGACGAAGAGCTCAGCGAAACGGCTTCGTCCGACGACGAATGAACTCGCCCGATGCCCGCATGGGGGCGTAACCATCCAAGGATCGTCATGGGGACGGACGTTCGATTGCACGTAAACGTCGACCACGTTGCGACGCTTCGCAACGTCCGCGGGACGTCGTACCCCGACCCCGTGCGCGCGGCGGCCGACTGCGTCCAGGCGGGGGCCGACGGCATCACGGCGCACTTGCGCGAGGATCGTCGTCACATCCGCGACGACGACGTCGACCGGCTTCGGCTCGCCCTCACGCTCGGGCGGAGTACGTTCAATCTGGAGATGGCCGCTACCGACGAGATGGTCGCCGTGGCCCTCCGCGTGAGGCCCGATGTCTGCACGCTGGTGCCCGAGCGGCGGCAGGAGCGAACCACGGAGGGGGGACTCGACGCTGTCGGCGGCGGAGACGCCCTGTCGCGAAGGGTCGAGGCCCTTGCAAGCGCCGGCATCAAAGTCAGCCTGTTCATCGTGCCCGACACGTCGCAGGTCGAGCGGTCCAGAGCGCTTCGCGCGGCCCAGGTGGAGCTGCATACGGGCGAGTACGCCCACGGACGAGAGGGCGAACTCGCGCGACTGGGGGCCGCCGCCAAACACGCACACGCGCTCGGACTCGAGGTCGCCGCCGGCCACGGGCTGACGGTTGACAACCTCCCCGCCATCGTCAGTCTGCCGCACATCGTCGAGCTGAACATCGGCCACGCCGTCGTGAGCGATGCCGTGTTCGTCGGGTTGCCGGCTGCCGTCGGTGCCTACCGACAGGCCATCGAGCGGGGCCTGCAACGGCGTTGAGCGGCGAACGTCACTCGCTCGGACGTCTCGACGGTGCTCGTCGCCTCTTCGGGCGCGCGTGGGCCGTCCCTATCGGAGGCGGCGCCTGCTGCGATCGGTCCGGCCCGAGCGCGTGGGCGTTTGCGGCCATCGTCGCGGCGCTGCACCTCGCGGTCGTGACGTTCGCGACGGCCACCCACGAGATGTGGCGAGACGAACTTCATTGCTGGCTCGTTGCGAGAGACAGCGCGACGCCGTGGCAAGTGGTCCGGGAGCGCGCGTACGACGGTCAGCCGCCGCTCTGGTACTGGCTGCTTTGGCTGCTGACGCGAGTCACGTGGCACCCGGAACTGATGCGCGTGGTGCACGTCGCGATTGCGACCTCCGCCGTGCTGGTGATCGCGCGCTTCGCGCCGTTCGGCCGGGCGCCGCGCGCACTGTTCGCGTTCGGCTATTTCGTGGCCTACGAGTACGCTGCGTTGAGCCGCTGTTACGGCCTCGCGCTCCTCTTTGCGCTGATCCTTTGCGCGAATCATGAGCGGCGCTTCGAGCGCCCCGTTCTCACCGGTTGCTTGCTGGGGGCAATGGCGCTGACGACGACCGTCGCGACGCTCGTCGTCGTGGCCTATTGCGTGGCGCTCGTCGTGGACTGGGGGGTCACCGATTCCGATTCGCGATCGCGCTGGACGCGGCCCGCTACGATCGCGGCCCTTGCGGCCAGCGCCACGGTTGCCGCGGGCTTGTGCGCGTGGCCGCCGTCCGATTCCACGGTGGCGCACGTGGGCCGCGCACCCGAGATGCCATGGGATTTCGCACCGACGCGCGTCGTCGCGGCCTTGATGGCCGTCCCTAGGCCGAACTTCTTCTTCTGGAACTCGAATGCGTTTCTCGACGCGATTCCGATCGCGGGACTTCGCTTCGCGCTTTCGATAGGGCTTTTCGCGTGGGGCTGCTTCGTTCTGTCTCGCGATCGGTTCGCTGTCGTTCTCTTCGGCACCGCAACGGTGCTGCTCGTGCTGCTCTTCAAGGAGGTCTATTCGGGCAGCGTTCGCCACCATGGCTTCATCTTCGTCGCATTCCTCATGGGGGCATGGATCGCAGCCGGCAAGGCGCCCCGAGCGGCGCAGTCCGGACGATGGCGGACCCTGCGCGACCGTGCGTTGGGTCCGACGCTTTTGGCCGTGCTGGCCCTGCAGGTTCCCGGTGCCGCCATCGCGATCGCCTTCGACGCCCGATACGTTTTCTCGTCGGGCAAGCGCGCCGCCGACGAATTGCGGTCTCGTGGCCTAGACGATGCTCTCATTGTCGCGGAGGTCGACTTTCCCGCGACCGCGATGCTCGGTCAGCTCGGTCCCCGTGCCATCGGGTACAGTCCGCGAACCGGCCGTCCGTTCTCGTTCGTGAAGTGGACCGCCGACCGCCTCTGGGAACCAACCGACGAACAATCGATTGGCTTCGCGCAGCGGTTCGGAGCTTCGCACGGCCAGGACGTCGTACTCGTGATGAATCGGCCGCTGCTGCCTCCGCTCATCGACGGAACGCGGGTGGTGCGCCTCGCCGAGAAATACGACTCGATGATCGAGGAGGAGAACTTCTACATTTACCGCGTGAAGCGCGCGACCGACGCCGAGGAGCGACCGGAATGAACTCGGTCCTATCTCCCAACGTTGCCGCATCGTCGGCGGCGACCCGCCGGCGCGGGTTCGGCGGCCGTCGCGGGCGTCTTGCGGGTGCTTCTTGGTGAAGCCGACTCCCGACGCGCTGCTCGTCATCCGAGTGCCGGGTTGGGTGGACGACGTCGTCGGCACGTTCCCGGGTCGCTTCGAGACGGACGATGCCCGAATGGCACTGGTCATCGCGCTCGCGCGTCACAACGTGGAGCGCGGGGGCGGACCGTTCGGAGCCGCCGTGTTTGCGGGCCCAGAGCTCGTGGCAGCCGCGGTCAACCGGGTCTTGGATAGCGGCTTCTCCATCGCCCATGCGGAAATCCTAGCCTTGATGAGGGCGCAGCAGAGCCGCGGCTTGTCCGCGGCATCGGCCGACGCTCATTCGCTCGTGACGAGCGCCGAACCGTGTTGCCAGTGCTTCGGTGCCATCTTCTGGTCCGGCGTCGATCGACTGTGCTGCGGTGCCACGACCGCCGATGCCGAGGAGGCGGGCTTCGACGAAGGCCCCAAACCGGAGGATTGGATGCGTGTGCTCGAGGATCGAGGCGTCTCGGTGACGCGGCTCGTGCGCCGCGACGAGGCGCGCGAGGTGATCGCCGAGTACGCTCGCCGAGGGGGTCGGATTTATTGATGGGGCGATACGGAGTCGCAGATCCGGGCCCCGAGCTTCTCGAATCCGGCTGGGCGCTCGAGGGGAGCGGCGCTCCCCTCGACGTGTCGAGGGGGCCAGGTGGGCGAGAGCGGGGCCCCGAATCCGGCTGGGGCGCTCGAGGGGAGCAGCGCTCCCCTCGACGTGTCGAGGGGGCCGGGTCGGCGAGAGCGGAGCCGAGCGAGCGTAGCGAGTCGAGGCGGAGCGAAGCGCTCAGGATGATCCGGGACTCGGGATCAACAGGCGGAGCGAAGCGCTCAGGATGATCCGGGACTCGGGATCAACAAGCGAAGCGCTCAGGATGATCCGGGAGCCAAAACAAGAACCGATTCGATGGCGCAGAGAGCGCCTCTCGCTTTGTTCCGGGTTTCGTCCGCTTCTCGTTGTGGGTCGCTGCCTTCGACGATTCCGGCACCGGCCGTAACGAAAAATGCGTCGCCTTGGCACACGGCGGTCCGGATCGCGATCGCAAAATCGAGGTCTCCGCTCTTGGCGACGTAGCCGATAGCGCCGCCGTAGATGCCGCGAGGCCCCGACTCGAGTTCGCGAATGATTTGCATCGCGCGCACCTTCGGTGCACCCGACAGGGTTCCTGCGGGGAATGAGGCTCGCAGGATCTCGAGAGGTGGAGTCGACGAAGGGATGCGTCCGGTGACCTCGCTCACGATGTGCATGACGTGCGAATAACGCTCGATCTCCATCTGTCGGACGACGCGGACCGACCCCACCTCCGCCACCCGGCCGACGTCGTTTCGTGCGAGGTCGATGAGCATCACATGCTCGGCACGCTCCTTCGGGTCGGCGAGAAGCTCGCGTTCGCGAGCGGTGTCCTGCTCGACCGTTTGGCCCCGGGGCAGCGTGCCGGCGATCGGTCTCAGGGTCATGATGCCCTGTTCGAGGTGCACCATGGTCTCCGGGCTCGCGCCCGCAATCTGGGTGCGGCCACGCTCGCCCGGCGCCGGCGGCAGGTCGAGAAAGTACATGTACGGGCTCGGGCTGAGCACGCGCATCGCTCGATAGACATCGAAGGGGTCGCGTCCGCCGCGCGGCACCTTGAACGTGCGCGCCAGCACGATCTGGAATGCGTCGCCGGCGGCAATGTACTCCTGGGCGCGGCGGACTTTGCGCATGTAGGCCGCGTCGTCGACATCGACCTGCACGTCCGCCGGAAGCTTCGAAGGGTCGGGCAGCGCCAGGGGATTGAGCGTCACCGTCCCCTCGAGGTGCGTTCGTGCGAGCGCGACGTCGGCCGCGTCGTCGGCGGCGATCGTCACGGTGTGACTCAGCGCATCGAAGACCACGATCGTCGCGCCGCCGAAGAATCGCGCGAGCGGCGCCGTCGCGCGGTCTGCCCAACCGGGCACCCTTTCGATGGCGTGCACCAGATCCCACGCGAGGTACCCGACGTAGGCTTGCGCGAAGCGCGCGGCGGGCCCCTCCAGTCCGTGATCCACGGGGTTGGCCTGCAAGACCGAGCGCGCGGCCTCGAGCGGATCGCGCGCGGACATGTTCTCGATCGGCAACCCGCGGGCGTCGACCCATCGGCCGTCGGCCCGCAGGGTCATTTCGTGCTTCGGCCGGTACCCGAGAATCGAGTAGCGTCCCCACCGCTCGCCTCCCACGACGCTCTCCAACAAGAACGACGCCGCCGATCCCGCGGCGTGCCGCAGCGCCGCGTAGGCGCGTACGGGCGTCATCGTGTCGGCGACGAGGGTGAGTGTGGCTACCATGTCTCTCGAGGGCCTAGGATACCCAGTAGCGTTCGAGCCCGATCGGGGTCGACCGGGTCCCGGCCGATCGATCGAGCATAGGCCGCCGCCCGCGCGACGAGCGGTGCACTTCCTTCGGCCAGGACACCCTTGGACCAATAGATGTTGTCCTCGAGCCCTACGCGCGCATGGGCGCCAAGCCGCATTCCGAGCTCCGTGAAGCGCTGCTGGAATTGCCCGACCGCGGCGATGCCCCAGGTCGCGCCCGGGGGAACGAGCGATCGGAGAAATAGCACGACGTCCTCGCGCGCCGGGATGGCCCCCTTGACCCCCAGCACGAACTGCAAATGAAGCGGCGGCGACACCAAGCCCTGCGCGAGAAGCGAAAGCGCCTCCTCGACGTGGCCGACTTCGTAGCATTCGAGCTCGGGGACGGCGCCGGCTGCGCGAATCCTGGACGCCATGAGCCGAATGTCCGGCCGGGTGTTGATGAAGACGTCGTCGCCGAAGTTGATCGTGCCGCAGTTGAGCGTCGCCATCTCGGGCCGGCACTTGAGACTGCTCGCGCGCTCGTCGATCGACATCCCCACGGCCCCGCCCGTGGACGTTTGGACGATGCAATCGCATGTGCCGCGGATGGCTTCGATGACGCGCGAAAAGCGCTCTGCGGATTGCGTGTTGCGGCCATCGTCGCTCCGCACGTGCAGATGGATGATGGCGGCGCCCGCTTCTCGGCAGCGAGCCGCCTCGTCCGCCACCTCGCTCACGGTCAGCGGCAAGTGCGGTGTCTGCGCACGCGTGAGCTCGGCCCCGACGATGGCTGCCGTGAGGATGACCTCCGTCCCCGAAACGGATTCCGGCGGCGGTGGCGTTACCGCCGCCGTTGTCGGGGCGGGGCCTGCCGGAAGACCCGGAAGGTAAAGCTCTCGGGGTCTCCGTTGCAGAGCCTTCGGAACCACGCACGTTCCGACGGCGCGGGCGACGACGATGGGGTCGTTGAGCACGTCCGCCGCGCTCGGGGGAGCGGGATTGGCCGGCCCGTCGGCGACGGCCCAGCTGGCGCGAGCGGTCGCGATCACCTTGCGTGCCTCGAAGCGCATCTGGCGGCTCGTGTTGCCGATGGCGACGAGCTCTGCCGTCGCCTCGATGTAGTCGCCGGCGAAGACTGGCGCCAGGAACTCCACCGATTCGTAAGCTCGAAAGAGTCCCTCGTCGCCGTCCAGGCGAATGAGAAGCTCCGTTGCCGCATCTCCGAACAACGCGAGAATGCGCGCGCCGTCGACGAGCTCGCCGGCGTAATGAGCGTCGTGGGCGCTCATGCGCGTTCGAAGGCTCGCGGTCGTCCCGATCATGGCCGAGGCATACCACGCGGCATACCGCGCTCCAGCGGGGACACCCTGGGTGGGGTGGGTCCGGCGCGGGGCCCGTAAAGCGGCTGGAAATCCTTCTCCGGCCGTCGCGCCGTCATCGGTCCGGCGACCCGGCATCGTTCGGGATGAGCCGAACCCGCTCGATCACCAGATGCCAGCCCGCGGGCCTTGGCCCGTTGCCTCGGGCACCGAGGACGTCGTTCGGTGCGGTTGGAAGGACCTCGGGCCGGCCTACCGCGACGGCGACTTGCCATGGACCCGGCGGCACGCCCGCAAACAGCGTGTCGACCGGGCCCGAGATGCGCACGGCGCCATCCTGCGAGACGGTGAATGGCGGGTCCCACGGGCGTACGTCATCGCCTCGAAGCAGAAATCCGCGAGCGCCGACGGCTCCCTCGATCCGCTCGGCGGGGCGAACGGTGACTTCGAAGTGACCCCCGGGCAGCAGCGCCACTTCGTTTCCGCTCGAGTCCGCGCCGACGTAGGTCGCGACCGTCGGCGGCTGAAAGCGAAGACGAAGCCCGACCAGAGCGATCGCGGTGGCGATGGCCGCCGGCACGAGCGCGACGACGGCGGTTCGCTGGATGCGGGGCGGCGGGCGGCGCCCGCCGTGCGCCGGATCGGCGCCACTCGAATTCCCCTCGGCCGGCAAAGCGCGGCGAATGGCGGCCATGTGTGCGTTGATGCGAGGGTAGTCGCCGTCTGCGAGCCGTCCACGCGTGCGGGCGGAATGCTAGCGTAATGTTCGATGGGCACCGGCCGCTCGTGGTCACGATGACGATCCGCGCCGCGCGGCCGATCTCCAGCGATTCACGCCCCGTAGCGCGGTCGGGCATGGCCGTCTTGGTTCTGGTCTGCGCCTGCAATGGGACCACGAAGCCGATCGGCCAAGGCGACGATCTGATCGTGGACGTCGAAGCGTCACTCGCTCCGCCGTCCCCGATGCAAGACGCCCCCTACAGCGAAGATTCGCCTTTCGGGCAGGTCGATGCGCCGTACGGGAGCTACTCGTCGGGCACGTCGGCCATGCTCGCGGTCTGTGCGCAGTGCGCATGCGCGTCGGGAACGTACTGCTTCGGAGGGGGCACAGGGGCTACGCCATTCTCGGGAAGCTGCGGTCCCGTCGCAGGCCGATCGGGCCTCGAGATCGGTTGTCAGGCGATGCCGGGCGCCTGCGCCAACGAACCGGACTGCCCGTGCATCCTTGCCGCGATCGACCCACTTCTGTCGTGTATCGCGGTCTGCGTCGAGACGCCCGCTGGCGGCTTCACCGCATACTGCCCGACCCCCTAGAGCGGGTGCGCCGCTTGCGGTCGAGGATGGGTCGCGGTCGCGGTCGCGGTCGTCGCGCCGGCAGTTCGTCCGTGGACCGACGCGATGTCGCGACCTTGACGCGCGGCGCGGCGCCGTCGCTCGGCCCACAAACCGATGAGCGCGAACGCGGCGAACAGTCCGCGCGGGCCACCGGCACGGCGCGGAGCGGCCGCAGCGCTGCACGAGATGCCGCCTCCTTCGAGTCGTCCCGTATCGGTCGTCTCCGACTCGGAATCGCCGGTCTCGCTGGGGCTCGGCGAGAGGCCCGTGTCGGTCGCGGCGGCGGCCTCCTGTTCGTCCAGGGCCGATCCGTCGAGGGCCGATCCGTCGAGGGTCGATCCGTCGAGGGTCGATCCGTCGAGGGTCGATCCGTCGAGGGTCGATCCGTCGAGGGTCGATCCGCCGGCCTCTACGCCGCTTTCGCCGTCCGTTCGGCCACCGCCGCCATCGGCAGTCTCGGCGGCGCCATCCGACGCAGCGTCCGAGTCGGCCGAAGCGTCGCCCGATCCGGCGTCTGCCGTGCCTCCGCCCGGATTCGGTGCGCACGTGCCGGCCGCGGTGCACGAGTCGTTCGGGCCGCAGTCCGCATCGTGGACACAGAGGATTTGGATGACCAAGCTTGCCGTGTTGTTGGCCGCCGTCGGATCATCGGTCGCCGAGGATGCCGTAGCGGTCGCGGTCGCGGTACCGGGATCCGAGGGCGCGGTGACGTCGAAGGTGAGGGGCACGTTCGCTCCCGGCGCGAGTGTCGTACGGACGCACGTGACGGTCTGGCCGACCGCTGCAACGGTGCAGGTCCATCCGCCCGCCGCGTCCGACGGCGGGATGGGTCCGAGCGTGGCGCCTTGGGGGACCGTGAGCGTGGCGAGGATTTGCGATGCCGCACTCGGTCCGGAGTTTTGCACGTTGACCGTGTAGCTGTAGGACGCGCCGACCGCGACGCTCGGCGGGGCGCTGGTGAGCGCGACGCCGACATCCGCGACGGCGTTCAACGCGTTCGTCACCGTCACGGTGTTGTTGCCGGGAACACCGTCGACGACGCCGGGGGGGCGCCGACCGTTGCCGTGTTCGACAGCACCCCCGTGGCGCCGGGCGATACCGAGGCGACGACCGTGAACGTCGCCTGCGCTCCGGGTGCAAGCAGTCCGAGCGTCGCGGACAGATTGCCCACGCCCGTCGCGGCAGGGCAGCCTGCGCCGGCGCACGTCCAAGTCTCGCCGGTGAACGCGGCTCCGAACGGGTCGGCGAGCGTCGCGCCGGCGACGGGATTCGGTCCGTTGTTCGTGACGGTGATGGTGAACGCCACGTTCGTCCCGGCCGTGACGGTTCCACCTCCGTCGCTCATCGCGACGGAAAGGTCGGCGGCGATGCACATCGGGGGCACGACCGAAGATCCGAGCGGTGAAAGCGTGCCGCCCGCACCGTCGGTCGCGCCATTGCGCGGGAACTTCGCGAGGGCCGGCGAGTTGGTCGTTCCGCCGGCTCCGCCGGCTGGAGTCGTCGCGGCGCCGGTCGGGACGGAAATGAAGCCCCCTCCTCCTCCTCCTCCGGGCCCTTCGGCTTCGTTGCCGAAGCCCTCGATGTATTGATTGCCGCCTGCGCCGCCGTTCGCGGTCGCGGTCACCGCTCCGAGCGAGGGAGCCGCGACGACGATGCTTCCGCCGCCGCCGCCGCCGCCCGGCGCATCGTTGCCGAGGCCGTTGCCGTTCGGCGTGCTTGCGCCCGGAGCCCCGTCGGCGTGGAGCGTCCCGTTGCCGCTGACGGCGCCGGCGATGAGGTACACGATTCCGCCGCCGGGAGCGCCGGCGCCTCCCGAACCGTTGTTCTCGTTGCCGGCTCCACCTCCGCCGCCGAGAAACAGTCGAGCCATCGCGTCGTTGGCGAGCGGCCGGCCACCCAGGCCTCCCCGAAGCTGGCGATTGTCGCCGCCCCAGCGCACGTCGCCGGGGGCGACGCGGTTCGGGTCCTCGGCGTTCTCGCTGAAGCTGTATCCTCCGCGGCCGCCTCCCGACGAGTGCGCCAGACCCGCGTCGGTCTCCGCGCCGGGGTCGAGCAACCACGCGCTCGCACCGGGGACGGTCGCGGGCATCACGCCCAACCCCGACCAGCCATTTCCGTCGTTGCCGTTGGCGCCGCCGCCCCCGCCTCCGTTGTGCGCCGCGCCGCCACCGCCGCCGTTGGCTATGGCGCCAAGGCTGTACCGCCCCCCGATCGCGGGCGCGTCATAGTCGGCTTCGTATCCGGCGATGCTCTCGCCCTTTTCGGCTCCGTCCGGCGGATTGGGCGATCGGTATTGAAACGAGGTCGTAGGCGGGGTTTGGGCGAAATCCGAGAGAGCGCCGCCCCGAAACCCCTTCTCCGATGCGTCGATCGAGCCGCCGAGCGTGACGCTCTGAGCTTCGATGACGATCACTCCACCGGTCGTTCCGTCCCAGGCCGGAGCGGTGATCGACCCGGACGCCGAAACCGAGAGCGATTCGTATTGGGGCACCCAAATGACTTGGGTATGGGCCGAAGCGGAATAGCCATTGCGTAGACCGCACCCGGCGGCGAGCGTGAGGGTGGTGCCGTTCACGCTCGCGAGCGTGACGAGTTCGAATAGTCCCGCGCCGTTCAGAGCCGTGACCGTTCCGAATGCGCTCGTATTGCTGCCTTCGACCTCGGCGCCTTGCATTTGTACGACGAATAGAAGATCGCCCGGAGCGGCCATCAGTGCGCCGGCGTCCAAAACGGAAATCGTCGTCGCGCCGACCGCCGCGTCGTGGGTCAGAGACGTGTACCGGTTCACGATCTGCCCGGCCGTTGCGACCCTCGGGTCCGCAAGGCCCCCTACGATCGGCGACTGGATGGACGCCGCGTTCGGCTCGCCCGACTTCGGCCCGCATGCCGGTCCGGTCAGCATGACCAAACCCGAAATGCCGACGAGCAGCGCCCGCAAAGCCGGGTATGGCCTAGGACGATCTAAGGCGATGTCCTCGTTCGATAATACGAAACGCATCATTGTCACTTTACGCTACGGGCTGCCCAATCCAAACGAACCATGAGGGCTTTATGCTCTTCCGCCGGTCGCGGTCGATGTCGTTACCCCGCTCCCATGGTCGCAGGTGCGATGCGCGGGTCGCGAAGGTCTGTGCGCTCAACCGACCCGGTCGAGCCATTTCGAGAAACGCGTGTCCTCGCCCCGCTGGCAGGCCACCAGAGCTTCTTTGAGGCGAATCGTCAGGGGACCGGGCGCGCCGGCACGCATGGCGTGACCGTCGACGGAGCCAATGGCTTGAACGGGCAGCGATGTGGCGGTCAGGAACGCTTCGTCGGCGTTCGTGAGTTCGTCCGGGGTCATGTGGGCTTCACGGACCTCGATGCCTTCGGTCCGCGCGAGGTCGAGGATGCTGGCGCGGGTGACCCCGGAAAGCACGCGTTCGGTCGGCGGCGTGACGAGTACGCCTCCGACCACCGCGAAGACGTTCGCCGTCGGCGCCTCCGCCACCCGGCCTTCGCGATCGAGCAGGACCACCTCGTCGTAGCCGTAGGTCAGGGCACGTCGCTTCGCGAGCATCGAGCCGAGATACGCCCCGGCCACCTTCGCTTGCGGAGGCAAGACCTCCGGACCCGCCTTGCGGCTGTCGCGCGGTATGGCCACGTTGACGACGGCCGCTTTCGCATGGATCGGCTCGCCCCGGCCGGCCGCGTCGGCCGGCGTGATCACCGCGACGGCGACGCTCGCACGCGATGTCGCCCGCGGCACGACATCGGGCTCGAGGGTGGCAACGAACGCCGACCAGCGGACCAGCGCCGTCGAGACGCCGTTGTCGCGAGCCGTTCGTGCCATCGCCGCAAGAAGCGCCGTCTTGTCCCAACGCACGTCCAATCCGATGAGCGCCGCGGAACGCAGAAATCGATCGACGTGGTCTCGCGCACGAAAGCACGCGATGCCGCCGCCGGCGGTTTCGCGCAGAGCGGCTACGTCGAAGACGAGGCTGCCGCGCTGCATCGAGTGAGACAGAACACTCGCCCGCGCATCGTCCCAGGCGATGAGCGCCCCGTCCACCCAGATGGTGCGTGAGGCGGGCCATGCGGCTTTCATGGGCACGATGCCATCGCGTTCAGCGCTACGCCGGAATCGTCATCGGCCGCGCGTGCGCTTTTTGGCCGGGCGCGGCGGCCGTGCGAGCGTCCCACGACACGCGTCCGATCCGCATTTGCAGGGGTAGATGCGCCGCAGGTCGTCCATCGTGTAGCTCTCGTCGGTCATGTACCAGTAGTCGTAGAGCAGCTCCTCGCCCTCCTCGATGTCACGCAGCGCGTGGACGAACACGCGCTGGCGCGCGATGACGACGTCGCAATTCGGATCGCACGAGTGGTTGATGAACCGTGCGTCGTTTCCGTCGCGACTGCCGTCGATGCACATGCAGTCGTCGACGGCGAAAAGAAACGTGTGATGTCGCCCCGTCGCTTCGTCGTCCGGGCACGCCGCGTCGGCCTCGTCGTGCGTCATGCGGGCTCCGACGTACTCGACGATGCGTTCGCCCTCCGCGATGTCCCTCGTGGCGAAGACGCCTCGACCTTGGATGCGTGATTTGCGAACGACGATGGGGGCGACCGGAGCGGTTCGAGCCGGAGAAGGCATGATGGCGAGGACCGTCGTTCTAGCGCGAGATGCCTCGCATGACGATGACCGGTTTGCCGTCTCGCGCGGAGGCCTCGAGATCGACGAAGCAGGAAAGCATCCAGTCGTCGTCTTCTTCCACGTCGCTCATCACCTGGACGACGTCCCAGGTGATCCGCGCGGACGAATCGATGCGCGTACGGTCCTGGAGGCGGGCGCTCGCGTCCGTCCGGACCGCGGTGTGTTCCTCGAAGAAGGGCGACATCGATCGCGCAAAGCGTTCCGCCGACCAGGGCTCCGTGTCAGGCGCCGCGGACACCATCGCGGCCGCACCGGCCCAATCCTTGCGGCCCAGCGCGCGAATCAGCTGGAAGAGAGCGGCTCGCACCAGCACGGCGAAGGCGCGTGCGTCTTGGGTGATGTCCTGGGGCGTGGGTTCCGGAAACGGGCCCCGCTCGTCGTTCGTCGGCTCCGGGACCCCTGAAGCCAGGCGTTCCCATTCGTCGAGCAAACTCGAATCGACGGATCGCACGATCGCTCGCAGAAACACTTCGATCTCTTCGACCTCCGGCGTCTTCGCCGGCGCCGGTACGGTCTGGACGAGCGCTTTGTACGCGTCACTCAAGTAACGCAAAAGCGTCCCTTCGGCGCGACCGAGTTCGTATTCTCGCACGTACTCGTTGAAGTCCATGAACCGTTCGACCATCTCCCGCGCGATCGACTTGGGCCGCACGTCGTCGCCGCGCACCCACGGGTGAGCGCGCGCGAAGGCATTGAAGGAATCGTAGACCAGTTCGCGCAGTGGCTTGGGATGCTCGATTTTCTCGAGCTCCTCGATGCGCTGCTCGTATTCGACGCCGGCCATCTTCAGCTCGGCGAGTTTGACTCGTTTGAGGGCCTCGATCTGCTGGCGAAGTACGAAGTCTGGGTTTTCCAAGATCGATTCGACCAACGTCATGACGTCGAGCGCGTAGCTCGGGCTCGACGGATCCAACAAGTCGATCGTATCGATGAGCCAGAGCGACAGCGCGTGGTGAAGCGAGAAGTCGTCCTGCAGATCGACGTGCAGCCTGATTTTTCGGGGCTGATGGGGATCGATTTCGACAATTCCTGCGGCCACGAGGGTGTCGACCATCGCCTTGGCCTCTCGGCCGAAGATCCGCCGCTGTGCGGGCCGCTCGTGCGACCGGTGGATGATGCGGGCCACATCGAGGCAGCCCGCGTCCGGGGACTCGAGCACGCTCAGGATCATACCGTGAGAGACGCTGAACCTGGACACGAGCGGTTCGGGCTGCGACTTCACGAGGCGGTCGAACGTCGCGCGGTCCCAATGCACGTACCCCTTGTCGGGCGGCTTCTTACGCACGATGCGCCGGGTCTTGACCGGGTCGCCGGCCGCCTTCTGCTCCAATCGAATGTTCTCGATGACGTGCTCGGGGGCCTGCACGACGACATCGCCGCTGTCGTCGAACCCCTTGCGGCCCGCCCTTCCGGCGATTTGCTGGAACTCGCGCACGCCGAGCAGCGCCGTCCTGTCGCCGTCGAACTTGCAGAGGCGCGTGAAGAGCACCGATCGGATGGGGATATTGACGCCCACGCCGAGCGTGTCGGTGCCGCTCACGATCGCCAGGAGTCCCTTTTGCGCCAGCTTTTCGACGAGTCGCCGGTACTTCGGCAAAAGCCCTGCGTGGTGAATCCCGATCCCGTGCGCCAGGAAGCGCTTCACCTCTTTGCCGTACGGCGTGTCGAAGCGAATCCCGCTCAAGAGCTCGCTACCGATGAGCCGCTTTCGCTCCTTGGTCACGAGATCCATGCTCATCAGATCTTGCGCGGTTTCGGCCGCCGCCCTTTGCGTGAAGTTGACGACATAAATCGGAGCGCGTCCGGCGCGCGCGAGCTCGATGATCGTCTCGTGCAGCGGCGTCTCCCGATACTCGAAGCGGAGAGGCACGGGCCGATCGGCCGACCGGACGGTCACGGTGGGTCGCTTGGTGAGCTTCGTGAGCGCACGGTCGAACGCTTCGGTCGGACCGAGTGTCGCGCTCATCAAGAGAAATTGTGCGCGCTCGAGCACCAGAAGCGGAATCTGCCAGGCGACGCCCCGGTCCTTGTCGGCGTAGTAGTGAAACTCGTCGACGACGAGACGATCGATCGGGCCGCGCTTGCCCTCGCGCAGAGCGAGGTTCGCGACGATTTCGGCCGTGCAGCACACGATCGGAGCGTCGCGGTTGACCGACGCGTCGCCGGTGATCATGCCCACGTGATCGGGCCCGAAATCCGCACACAAGGCAAAGAACTTCTCGCTGACCAGCGCCTTGATGGGGGCCGTGTAGAAGCTCCGCTTGCCTTGGCTCATCGCCAGAAAATGCATGGCGAGGGCGACGAGCGATTTCCCGCTTCCCGTCGGCGTCGCGAGGATGACGTTGCTGCCCGACAGAAGCTCGAGGATGGCCTGTTCCTGCGCGGGGTAAAGCTCGAGGCCGAGCTCACGGACGTGACCGAGGAACAGATCCAGCAGATCCTCGGGCGGCGTACCTGGGCGCGGCGGAACGCGGTCGGCGAGCAGCACGCGCTTCGTTTTGGGCGGTGATGTGGGCGGTGCGGCGGCCATCCGTGGAGCCATCCCCGAAAGGGTCCCTCATAGCATCGGGCGCGTTGACGGCTCGCCGGCCAGAGTCGATGCTCCCGCGGCCACGATGCCTGTCGACCCGTCGCTTGCCGGTCGTTCGAATGCGCCCTCCACCCACTCGTATTCGTGGCGGGATACCGTGCTCTACGCGCTCGGCGTCGGGGCGAAGCGAGAGGAGCTCGATTTTCTCTACGAGGGCCGCGGGCCCAAGGTGTTGCCGAGCTTCGCCGTCGTGCCGAAGTTTGTACCGATGCTCGATCTGCTCGCCGGATCGGGCGGCAACATGAGCCTCATCGTTCATGGCGGCGAACGCGTGACGCTTCACGCCCCGATCGCTCCGAACGGCACGCTCGTCACGACGGCCACCGTCCGCGGCGTCTACGACTTGCGTCGCTTCGCGCAAGTCGTCGTCGACACGCGATCCGAGGACGAACGGGGCCGGCTGGTGGCCGAGACCACGTCGTCGATCGTCTTCCGCGGCGACGGGGGCTTCGGCGGTGAACCTCCCCCCAAGGAGCGGCCCCTGGTCGAGCGGCCCAGGGATGAGCCCCCGACGTTTTCGGTAGAGGAGGGGACTTCGATCGAGCAGGCGCTCCTCTACCGGCTCTCGGGAGACCGCAACCCTCTTCACGCGGACCCGGATTTCGCGCGATCCGTGGGATTCGACAAGGGTCCGATTTTGCACGGCCTCTGTACGTTCGGGTTCATGGTCCGACATGTGGCGAAAGCGTTGTGCGCAGGTGACGCGACACGGCTGCGCACATTCGAGGCGCAGTTTCGGCGCCCCGTATGGCCCGGAGACACGCTCGTGACCGACGGGTGGCGCGTGGGCGCGGGCCGTGTGGCGCTGCAGGTGAGGGTCAAGGAGCGTGACGAGATCGTCATCGGCGCCGCCGGGGCGACGTACGAGGAATAAGCGGCAGGCGTCACGGTCGAACGACCCATTGGGACCCATGCCTCGCAACAGACATCCGATCGGCCGTGACCGGTGGTGGGCCCGTCAATCGACCCCCGAGACGCCGACGCCGCTACGCCGCGCCCTCGAGCAGCACCCCGCCGGTGCGGCGCAACGCGTCCACGTCGACGTCTTCGTCGAAGATGCGGTGACCTTCGACGATGAGCCAGCGCGCGGCATTGCGCAACGCGTGCACGCCACGCAGCGCCGCGGCCAGGCTCGGGAAAGCCCACGCGAGCGTTCCGGGTTGGCTCTCATGCCACCCGTACACCACGAGGGTTACCCCCAACGTCAGATGGGTTTGCAGCATGCGCGATCTCAACCGAGTGACGAGCGAGCGCATTCCCGCGCCCGAGAGTCGCTCCGAGCGTAAGCCTGCCCCAGCGAGGTGCAAGTGCCAAGACATCGACATTTACGGCGTTAAGATGGCGGACGTGCAAACCGTGCAATCGACCGCCGAACCGGCGGCGGCCGCTGTCCGGCGCACGCTGCCGCCGCCGAGTCCGCCTACCTCCACTCGCCGGGCCGGCACGGCATGGCCGATGGTTCCGCTCGCGCCCGTGGCGGTGATCGTCGTCGGGCTCGCCATTGCCGTGGCGATCGGTGTGGTCGGCGTGTCGGACTTGTCGATTGCGAGCGACGCACACGCCTCCGTGCGGGCGTGGTCGATCGCGTCGACCCTCGCGGGACGTCTGTCGCGGCTTCCTGCCTCCGAACGGCTGGAGGCGATGCAGCGCGCAGCACGCCAAACCGGGGCGGAGATCGTGGTCGCGACGCCCGAGGGCGGCATCGTGCTCGACGCCAGCCTCGGCCTTGCCGACAGAGCCGCCCTCAAGCGCATCGTGGTGCAGGGGTCGGGCGAAGCGTTCACCGGCCTGGGTCGGACGCGCTTTGCGGCGGTCCCGCTCGACCGCTCTCGCGCTCTCGTCGCCTTCGTGCGCGAGCCCGTGGCTCCCGACGGGGAAGCCGCCCTTCTGCGCGCCCTCGTCGCCCTGACGACACTGCTGGTCGGTGTCGCCGCGGCGATGGCGTTCGCCGTCGCGCGCGACGCCAACAGCGACGTGGAGTTCGTCGCCAAGCGCGTTCGCGCGATGACGCACGTCCTATCGGAGCCGGCCGGAGAGGTCGTGCCCGTGCGCACGATGGACGAGGTCGGTGCCTTGACGATCGCGTTCAACGCTCTGGTGGACCGGTTCGCGGCTGCGCGATCGAGTTACCGAACCGATCTGGAGCGGGTGCGGGCGGCCGACCGCGATCAAGCGGCATTCCTTGCCGCCGTCAGCCACGAACTGCGAAGCCCGCTCAACGCCATTCTCGGCTTTGCCGACCTGCTGGTGGCCGAGGTCGACGGCCCCCTGGCCCCCGAGGCACGCGAGGAGGTCAATCAAATCCGAGCCTCGGGAAGGCACTTGCTCGAGCTCATCAACGACATCCTCGACCTCAGTGCCCTCGAGAGCGGACAGCTGAAGCTCGTACGAACCTCCGTCGATCTCGCGGCCGTGGCCAGCGACGTCGTGCGCGAAGCCGTCGGACTCGTCGGAGAACGTCCGGTCGTGGTGCGCGTAGACGGGGCGCGCGACGTATTTGCCGACGCCGATGCAAAGCGCGTGCGCCAGATCCTGACGAATCTCGTCGGCAACGCCGTCAAGTTCACTCAGCGAGGCGAAGTGGTGGTGGACGTGGGCCACGAAGCGGGCTTCGCGCGATTCACGGTGCGAGACACGGGCCCCGGCATCCGATTGCAGGAACGGGCCTCCATCTTCCAGGAATACAAGCAAACGACGGCCGAGCGCGCTCGGCGACGAGGCACGGGGTTGGGTCTGGCGATCACGCGCCGCCTGGTCGCCATGCACGACGGGCTCATCGACGTCGAGAGCGAACTCGGCCGAGGGTCGACGTTCAAGGTGCTCCTGCCCGCCTGGGACCCGGCTCGAGGCGATTCGACATGAAGGGCAATGCCGCAGCCGGTCTCGTCGGGCGGCTGGTCGCGATCCAGTCCGTGGCCTGGGCGGTCACCGCGATGATCGT
Source organism: uncultured delta proteobacterium (assembly GCA_963696385.1). Taxonomy (GTDB): domain Bacteria; phylum Myxococcota_A; class Polyangia; order Polyangiales; family Polyangiaceae; genus Palsa-1150. Next base: position 737,581 of record CAVOKF010000008.1, on the reverse strand, counting down.
GGTGGTGTTTGCGCCGCGACTCTTGCTGCTCGACGAGCGCGTGATCGCCGGAAGCACTCGCCTCGCGCTGTGGGGATGGGGCGTGTCGCTCGGTTTGGTCCTCGTCTCGACGGGTCTTTTGGGCCGCCGGCTGCGGCCCGTGCTCCGAAAGTTGGCCGCCGGTGCGTCCGGCGTTCAACCGGCCGAGATCCGTACGCTCTACTCGGCTCCGGCGCACCTCGTCGCGGTCGATCTCGCCGTGACCCTCGCCGTCTGCTCGGTGACCCTGGTGCGTCCGGTGCGACCCGATACGAACGACATCTACACGCAGGTCGAACTCGTCCTGCTCGTGATGACCATGGCGAGCGTCGCGATCCTGCCGGCCTACGTCGGCGCCCGAGCGTCGGTCGCCCGGGCGCTCGAGCTCGCGCCGGTGGGCGTGGCCCGAGAAGTCATCGAGCAACTACGATCCCGCAGGCTCGGGGTCGAGCGCGTCCGTCAGAGGTTGCTTCTGGCCGTGGTGGCACCCGTCACTTTCGTCGCGTTGGGAGCGTCCTTGCTCGTTCATGCGCATCTGCGCGCGTTCGATTCGTCTTCGAGGCAAAACGACGCCGCCGAGCTGGCGCGAGGCGTCTTCGACGTGATCGATGGCGACACGCGCGGTCGCAGGGCGGCCATCGAGGCGGCGCGCGCCTACGCCTTCGAGTTCAGCGTTTTTGACACGCCCGCTCTCTTCTCCGCGACCCGCAGCGACGACGGAACGACGATTCTGACCGTTCCGCTCACCGACGGTCACGCTCGTGTGCGCGTCCGAACCGCCCGCCTCAGTCTCTGGACGGGCGTGTATCTGGCCTTGGCGCTCGTGGCCATCGGCGTGGCCTGGGCGCTCGGCCAGCGCATCGGGAGGATGTTCGCGAACGACGTGGTGCTCGCGACCCGAGAGCTCGCCGCGACCGGAGTCGCGGATGTCTTGCGAGGCAACCGCCTCCATAGCTGGGTGCGGTTCCGGTCCGTGGCGGACCTGATGGCGGCCGCGGACGCGCTCGGTGGGGTGTTCCGTGAATTCGCGCGCGCGCAAGAGCGCGCGATCGAGGCGCGCGCCGCGACGGAGCGAACGCGCAGCCTGTTTCTTGCGTCGATGAGCCACGACCTGAAGGCGCCCCTCAACGCCGTGCTCGGCTTCGCCGATCTGGTCATGCGCGGCCCCCTCACCGAGGGGCAGTGGGAGAGTCTCGCGATCATCGACCGGCGCGGTCGAGAGCTCTTGTATCTCATCGAAACGATTCTCGACGCGGCGCGGGCCGAGGCCGGCGAGTTGACGATCGCACCCGAAATCACGCGCGTGGGCGACGTCGTCATGCCGGCGCTGCTCGACGCCCGCATGCTGACCGCCGGGGACGAAGCCGAGGTCGTCGGCGAAATTCAACCCGGGGTTCCGCGCATTCTGGCGGACCCGGTACGCCTCTCGCAGGCCCTGACCGCCATCGTTCTCGTAGCGTTGCGACTTGCCGATCGCCGGTACGTCGCCGTGCGTGCCGCGATGCCGGCCGACGGCGAGCAGCTCCGGATCGACGTGGAGCTCACCGCGATCAACACGGCGGCCGAAGACCGCGAGAAGGTCTTCGAGGCCTTCAAGCACCCGGAACGGGTGCGCAAGCACGGCAGCCTCGGCCTTGGACCGTGGCTCGCCCGGGCGATCGTCGAGCTGCACGGCGGCAGCATCGCGGTCGAGAGCACCGAGGCCGGAGGCATGGCATTTCACGTTTGGATTCCGAGCGAGCGCGGAAATTCGCGGTAGCGCGAGCGGTTGTCTATTCTGCCCCCATGATGCCGGTTCTCTCGCGGGCCCAGGTCCGTGACTTCGACGCGCACGCCATCTCCAAGTGCCACGTGCCGAGCTTGCTGTTGATGGAAAATGCCGGTGCCGGTGCCGCTGAAGTGCTGGTCCGCGAAGTCCTGCCGGGCTCGTCGCGCGGGGCTCGGGCCGTGGTCGTATGCGGCACCGGCAACAACGGCGGCGATGGCCTGGTGCTTGCGCGCCACCTGGCCGTTCGCGGTGCGTCGCCCGTCGTGTTTCTCGTCGGCGACGCCCTGCGCGTCTCGCCGGATTCTGCCGCGAATCTGGCTGCATGGCGCGGGGTCGGAGGGGACGTCCGCGAGCTCGCACCCGGTGCGCGGGTCTCCGGCTTGGCCCAGGCGATCGCCGACGCAGACGTGGTGGTCGACGCACTCTTCGGGACCGGGCTCGACCGGCCCATCGAGGGGTGGCTCGCGGAGGTCGTCGACGCAATCAATCGCGCGACGGCTCCGCGGTTTGCGCTCGACGTGCCCTCTGGGCTCGATGCCGACACGGGCGCGGCGCCGGGCGCTGCCGTCGAAGCGCAGTTCACCGCGACGTTCGCGCACCACAAGCTCGGACTGCTCACCCCCAATGGCTCGCGGCTTTCGGGGCGCGTGCACGTCGTCGGTCTGGGAGTGCCCGCTTCGCTCGTGGGGCACGTCGGCAGTTCGGCGCAGCTTCTCGAGAAGAGCGACATCGCGCGCTGGTACGGGCGCCGAACGCCCGGCACCTACAAGACCGCGGCGGGGCACGTTCTCGTGGTCGCCGGATCGCCCGGCAAGGTCGGGGCGCCGCAGCTCGTCGCGCACGGAGCCATGCGAGCCGGCGCCGGGCTAACGACCATCGCGACGTGGCCCGAGTCGGCGCGCGCCATCGAGTCTCGTTTGCTGGAGGTGATGACCGCGCGCATCGATCGAGGCGATACCGGGGCGAGTCTCGACGCGATTTTGAAGGACAAGGACGCGGTCGTCGTGGGGCCCGGGCTCGGGCTGGATGACGACTCGCGCTTGCTGGTCGAGTACGTTCTGGCGACGTGGCGTGGGCCCATCGTCGTCGATGCCGACGCCTTGTCGATGTTCGCAGGCAGACCGACCACGTTCATGGCGTCCAAGAACGCGATCCTCACGCCCCATCCGGGCGAGCTCGGAAGGCTGCTCGACCGGCCGGCAGCGCAAGTGGACTCGGACCGGTTCCGTGCAGCCCGCGAGTTGGTCGCGGCGACCGGGGCGGTCGTCGTGTTGAAGGGGGCTCACACGGTCATCGCGTCGCCCGACTCCCGCCTTGCCGTGACGCCGGTCGCCTGCCCGGCGCTTGCCACCGCGGGCGCCGGAGATCTGCTGGGGGGCATCATCGGCGCGCTCGCGTGCTCGTTGCCGCTGTTCGAGGCCGCGTGCACCGGAGTCATGCTGCATGCCCTCGCGGGGGAGGCGTGGTCGCAGGCGCACGGAGGGGCCGACCGCGGGCTTCTCGCCTCCGAGAATCGGCGACATGCTCCTGTCGCTTCGCCTGGAGGCCTAGAGCCGCGAACGGGCGGGCTCGGGTCGGCTTTCTGCGGGTTTCGCGGACCCCGCCCTAGACTATAGCCTGTTGCGAAAGCGCGGGCGTCCGACCTTGTAATGCCGAAGCGTGCGCGTGGGCGGCGTGGCACATCGTCGAAATTTCGAGCCGATTTCACTTGACGGAAGGCCTACTCGATGTAATCGATTATGCATGGTTGGTCGCCTTCATCGGCAGTCCTCGCTCTTCTATGTCGCCTTCGATCGGCAAGCCTCTCTCATCAAGGACGACCTGCTCGAGCCGATCGACCAGCTGCTCGACGACGAGGAGCTTGTCGCGCTCGTGCAGCACCGACTCGAGCGGCGTCACGAGAGGTCACGTACGACGGGGCGCCGAGGAATCTCGCCCGACCGACTTCTTCGTTGCTGCGCGCTCAAGCACATCAAGCAGTGGTCGTTGCGCCAACTCGAGCGCGAGCTGCGCGCCAGCCTCGTGTACCGCCGCTTCACTCGCTTCGATCAGGACGCCATCCCTAACTTCGCGACCTTTAGCCGTTCGTTCGCTTCGCTCGGCGACGAGGGCACGCGCGCCATCCACGAGCGTCTCGTCCAGAAGGCGCGCGTCGATCGCGTTGCGCCAGGCAACAAGCTGCGCACCGATACGACCGTCGTCGAGAGCAACGTGCACCATCCGACCGACAGCTCCCTTCTCCAGGACGGCATCCGTGTGGTCACGCGCGCGCTCAAGGGCATCTCAAGCGAGTGCGCCAAGGGCGCCGTGAAGGTCACCGATCACGCGCGCGCCGCCAAGCATCGCGTCCTCGAGATCCATCGCGCGGCGAAGGTCATGACCGACGCGAATCGAGAGCGCATGAAGCAGAGCTACGGCAAGCTGCTCGGGTTCATGCGACACGCCGTCCGTCAAGCGGAGAGGGTCCAGAGCGACTTGAAAGAGAACCGACTTGCCGTCGTGGGTAACGCGAAGCGCGTGATTGGCCAAGCGGCGCGCCTCGATCATTTCGTGCCCCTCATCAAGAAGGTGATCTCCCAAACCAAGGCCCGTGTCTTCAAGGGCGACACGCACGTCGTCGGAAAGATTCTCAGCCTTTTCGAGGAGCACACCCAGGCCATCCGCAAGGGCAAGGCGCACAAGCCCACCGAGTTCGGCCGCCTCGTGCAGGTCGACGAAGTCGAGAACGGGATCGTCAGCAGCTACGACGTCAAGGATGGTAATCCCGCCGACTCGGGCGCGTGGGCATTGGCCATTTCGCAACACAAAACGATTTTCGGGCGCGCGCCGAAGACGGCAACGGCCGACCGAGGTTTCTTCTCCGCCGAGAATGAATCCACGGCGCGCAAGTCCGGCGTCGATCGTGTCGCCATCCCCGCACGAGGTCCCCTCTCCAGCAAACGCAAGAAGCACCAGAAACAGCGTTGGTTCCGACGCGCACTGCGATGGCGCGCCGGGATCGAGGCCCGCATCGGAACGCTCAAGCATCGCTTCGGCATGGTGCGCGCGCACTACAAGGGCGACCGTGGCTTCAAACGATACGTCGGTTGGAGCATCATCGCGAACAACCTCGTGTCCATCGCGCGCGTTCGCGAAAGACGAAAAATAGAGCATGATGCCCAAACCAAACGCGCGGCGTGACCGCCGCAACAAGCTCGTGGGCGAGATCGCTCGGCTCGCGGAGGTGGCGATCTTCGGCTCTGTCTCGGAAACCTACCGCACGTGCGGCAACGCCGGTTGCCGTTGCCACGGCGAAGGGCCGAAGCACGGGCCGCATCTCTACGTGAGCTATCGCGGCGACGGCAAGACGACCGGCTACTACGTCCCCAAGGCCGCACATGAGGACATTCGCCGCGGCATCGACGCTTGGCAAACGCTCCAGCAACGCTTGCGCGAGCTCGCCGTTCTCAACAAGGACCGCGTGCTCGAACGTGCGCGAAAAGAGAGCACTTGATGATCTTCTCCGTGGTGGCTGCTGTCGCGCTCTTGCTGATGACGATTCTGTGGATTCGGCACAGGCCTCGGCGTGCGCCGCTCGCTGTCGTGCAGCTCGCTTGCGTCGACGAGGAGCGAACACGAACTCAGCAGCGCACTTGCGCTGCTGACGGTCGATGGCCACCAAACTGCGCACTTGCGCTGGCGCACCTGCCCTGGCGAAGGTCTGCCAACCTTGACGAAGGACGTGGCTTCGCGGACAGACGTCGTTCGCTCCGCCTCATCCTCCGAGGAGTGTGGATCGCTATCCTCGCCGTCGCGATCTCCGTCGTCGCGTTCATCACCACACCTTCGGCGACGATATCGACGTTCGCGATGATCATCCTGGCGGGGTCCCTTCACTCAGCTTGTCGATCGCATCGACAAGCCGATGCGCAGCCGTGGGTCGTCGGCATGGTCGACCGCGCAGCAAGACGAACGGAGACTCCGACCGTCGGCGGCGTCGGGTGCGGCCGCCCCACCAGAAGCGGCAGCCGTCGACCGCGCGCGGACGCTGCTTTCGAACGGACCGCCACAAGCCACCGGGGCCCCCCCTTGGCGACCGCGGCCTCAGCCGCCCGTTTCGCAACAGGCTATAGACTAGACTAGTGTCGCGGATGCCACGGGACGTCTGCGACGCCGGCTTTGACGTTGGCCCATCGCGCCAAGGCAAAGAGCAGGTCGCTCAGACGATTCAAGTAAACGACGACCTCATGACGCGGCGCGCCATCGTCCATCGCCAGCACCGCCCGTTCGGCACGTCGGCATACCGTGCGCGCCAGGTGCAGGGCCGCCGCGGCGGGGCTTCCGCCCGGCAGGACGAATACGGTGATCGGAGGGCATGCGGCGTCCGCCTCGTCGATGGCCCGTTCGAGCCGATCGATGTCGGTCGTGCCCACGAGCGTGATGTTGAGTTTCGCCTCGCGGCCGGGCGCGCAGGCGAGCTCGGCGCCGACGGCGAACAGATCGGCCTGAGCGCGAACGAGGACCTCGTCGATGGCGGGATCGGGGCCGAGAGCACGAACCATCCCGATCGCCGCGTTCGTCTCGTCGACCGTTCCGTACGCGTCGACGCGCGCGCTCGCCTTGCGCACGCGCACGCCACCGAAAAGCCCCGTCGTCCCGTCGTCGCCGGTCTTCGTGTAAAGCTTCATCCTCGGCCATCGTTACGCCGGCGCGGCGCGAGCGCAATCGATGGCGTAGACAGCGGCGGTCGTCGGGGGATTGCCGTCGACGGAAAAAGACGCTCTTTGGACCCATGCCGTGACCCAGGACCTGTTCGTTGTCGTCGCATTGGTCGTGGCCTTTGCCGCGCTCGTCACCGTTCACGTGACCTTGATCCTCGGCCTCACGCGCCGCCGGCCGCGCTGGCGCGCGATCGTCGCGCTGTGGGTCGTTCCGCTGGCGCCCTGGTGGGGTTGGCAGCAGCGCATGCGCGTACGAGCTGCGATCTGGATCGTCGCCGCCGTGGCCTACGCCGTGGCGTTGTCCGCGGCGCGTCGCTGAGAGGAGGATCGGGCGCCGATCGGGCGGTCGAAGCGATCCATGGCGCCCCGAGCCAGGGCGCGTCCGAGGGCGTAATCGCGCTCGAGCGCGCTGCGATCGCGTGACGTCCTGCTGGTGGCCAACCGGCTGTGGGGCGCGACGTGAATGACCGCGCAATCGGCCGGCGGCGCCGCCAAGAACGCCGCGCCGTCGACGTAGGCTCGTGCGGCCGAGCGGCACGCTCGCGCGATTCCAGGGTGTCGACGCATCACCCAGGCGCTGACATGGTTGGTGATTCTCGTCTTTTTGACGAAGTGCGTGGCTCGCGATCGGATGACCACGATCGTGCGCGCCCCCCGCCGGTAGGCTTCGCGAACCGGAAGCGGGTCGCTCATGCCGCCGTCGACGAAGGAATCGCCGCCGAATTCAACCGTCTTTCGGTAGAGTACCGGCAGAGCGCACGAGGCTTTGATCGCCGCGAGCATGTCGTCGGCGTTGGGCGACAGGTACCTCGGTCGCCCCGTTCGCGCGCACGTGGCCACGAGCGCGTACTCGACCCCGCTCGCCGCCGCGGCGGATCGGTCGAGCGGGTCCTCGCGCTCGATGGAGTCCCACAGCCAGTCGAGATCCATGGCGTGCCCGCCCCGGAGCAAACGCCACGGGTCGATGAACTCCGGGCGCGACATCTGATCGAGAAAGCACCGACGCGTGCGGCCGTGCTGGCCCGCGAGATACGAAAGCATGTTCGATGCGCCGACCGAAACGCCGAGCGCGAGATCGAACGGACAAAAGTCTTGCTCGAGGAACACGTCGAGCACGCCTGCGGCGAAAATTCCCCGCATGGCGCCTCCTTCGACGACGAGCGCAACGCGGCCGGGCGGGCGCGGGACCATCGTCTGGCCTTTTTGACGCGCGCAGCCCCGCGCGTCAATCGCCATGCATCACCACCGTGACCGAACCAGGGGAGCGGTGGCGCACCGTCAGAAGAACGCCGCCGGAGCTGAGCCGACGCAGCTCGTAGCCCTGGTCGTCGAGGTCTGGACGCTCGTCGAGCGCGACGTCTTCGACCCGCACGTCGTACGGCATCCCCGAAAGCCCGAGCGTTTCGGTCGAGTCGGCGTCGAACGTGCTCCACGATACCCGTGACGGCTCGTAGGCGACCTGCGTCACGATCGAGGTGGATCGCAGGATGTGGTTTTCGAGCGCCGGCGCCCATTCCGGCACCGCGGCCATGGCCACGAGAAAGTGCCGAATGTAATCGCCGTACCCGTCGCTGAACCAATAGCCTTCGTTCTTGTCCTCGCCCACGGCAACGACGCCGTCTTCGCCGCACATGTACGTTGCCCAGTTGAGCGATCGCGCGGCTCGATCGCGCGCGGCGCGATCGGCGGTCGCTTCCGACCAAAGCGAAAGTGTCGCTCCGAGTCGCGCCGTGTGACTGCCCATTTTCGCCATGTCGGCCGCCTGCTCGCTCATGACGGTGGCGCCCCATTGGACGCCGCGCTCGGTCGCGGTGTCGGCGCCGAAGAGCTGAACCGCCCAGGCCAGCAGATGGGCGACGTGCTCGCGCCATTCCGAGTCGGCGTCGGGGTGAGTCAACAGCCAGCGCGCGGTCTGCAGGGCCGAATACTGATTCGGATTCTGGGTGGAATCGGATTGGATCTCGATGTCTTCGAAGTATCCGCTCCACGCGTCGTTGTGGATCGGAACGCGCATCAGCCAATCGAATGCGAGCGAGCGAGCGCCGGCGTACGAAGTCACGTCGCCGAGCGACAGGCGGTCGAGCTCGTCGAACAGCATGATGGCTCCGATGACGTTGGACGAATATTCTTCGCGTGCGATCCCCGTCAGCGCGTACACGCGAAAGGGCCATGGAGAGACCCGATCGTCGCCGGGCCTCACGTGCTTGGCGAGAGCGTCGGCGCATGCGATCGCGGCGCCTGCGTAGCGCGCGTCGCCCGTCAGCTCGAACATCTGCACGTACGCGAAGCCGAGTTCACCGACCTTGTCCGGCTCGATGACTCCGATCCCGTCGCCTCGACCGCAGTAGTCGCACCACGCGTCGTCGGCGCCCTGGTAGTCGGCATCGCCCGCGCCCGCGCTCGCGTAAGGGACCCGCGCCCAGTCCCAGTCCGCGGGCGTCGTTCCGTGGGCCATCTGGTAGTCGAGGGCCGTTCTGGCGACATCGACCGCGGCGTCGTCGCCGCTGAACGCGTGCCAGAGTACGGCCGAGTCCGTGATCATCGCGTAGAACCCGGCGGGGTTGTGCGGCCACGCGACGCCGTCGAACGTATCCGGGTCGAATCGCGAGTAGGCGAGCCAGATCGGCATCCCGGCGTCGGGCGGCACGAACTTCGTCTCGAGCGCTTGCCAGGCGAGCTGGGCCACCCGGGCGTACGGTGCGTCGACCGCGGGGCCCGGCTGCGCCCTGGCGGGCCCAACCGCTGGTTGCCCCGTCCAGGCGAGCAGTTTGCGTTCGGCGTCGACGCGGATTGGATGACCCGCGATGGTCGGCGGCGAGCTCGACGAGACCGGCTGCGTGCACGCGGCTCCGCAGCCGAGTGCGACGGCGACCAGCGCGCAACGCGAAAGCATTCCAACAAGTCTACAATCGCCGCCATGCAACGCGAGCGCGCGCTCGTACTGATCATCGCCTACAAGTTCGTCAAGGGCGGACTCTGGCTGGTGTTGGCCCTCGGCATGGTCATCGCCATGCGAATGGGTCTCGGGCAGCACCTGGTCGGGCTGGCGCGGCAATTGCGGCACAACACCCACGCGTGGAGCCTGGCGCTGGCCCGTTTGATCTTGAGTGCGGCGACGCGGCGAGGCTTGTGGACGGTCGTCGTGGCGCTTACCGCGGACGGAATCACGAGCCTCGTCGAGGGGTGGGCGCTATTTCACGGCCGATGGTGGGGACCGTGGCTGGTGGTCGCCACGACCGGGTCGCTGCTGCCGTTCGAGATTGTCGCGCTGGTGCGACACCCACACCTCGTCCGGTTCGCCCTGTTTGCGCTCAACGTGGTGATCGTCCTTTATCTCAGCCGAAAGGCCATGCGGGAGCGCCGCGAAGCCGGTGACGTGGACGCCGTCAAGCCTCGCGGGCAAGCCTGGCGAGAATCCGCGCCGAGCCGTCCTTCAAAATCTCCTCCGGCGTGATGAGACTCACGATCAAGTGCCCGTCCGTCTCGAAGTCGAAGAAGTGGCCCGGGTGGACGAGGACGCCGTCTTGTTCGAGGAATGCGAGCGCCCACGCCTCGTCCGATCGCGTGCGCGGCACGCGAACGACGGCGTACCAGCCCCCTTCGACGTCCAGCAGCGACGCGGACGATCCGCGGACGGCGGCCTGCAGCCCGGCGAGGTTTTTGCGCGTGCGGTCGCGGATCGCCCGTTCGGTGATCGACCCGGCCTCGAACAGCGCGGCCGTCATGCGCTGCACGGGGGTTGCCACGGAAAGAAACGCGTCGGCGACGAGCTCGAGCCGCTCGAGCGCCTCGCCGACACGTGCGTCGTCGCCGGCGAGCGCCATCCACGCGAGCTTCATTTGCGGCAGGCCGACGCTCTTCGAGAGTCCTCCGAGGGCAACGATGAGCGGGGCGCCGGGGGCGCTCAGGGCCGACGTGGCGCGACTGGCATCGTCGCGCAGCGGGTAGCGGGCGAAGACTTCGTCGCTCACAATGGGCAAACCGAAGGAAGCGAGGACCTCGACTTCGTGGCGCTTCAGATACGATCCGGTCGGATTGTTCGGGCTGACGCATACGATCGCTCGCGTGCGGGCCGATAGCGCGGCGCGCACCGAAGCGAGGTCGACGTACCAAGCGCCGTCGTAGGCGAGCCGGTACGGGACGGCCCGTACGGCCTCGAGTGCGGCGAGGTGATCGAACAGGGGGTAGCTCGGTTGGGGGACGAGGACTTCGTCGGACGGGTCGCACAGGATCTTGAACGCGAATGCGTACGCTTCGCTCGTGCTCGCCGTCAGCACGACGCGGCACGGATCGACGTGGGGACCGTGCGCCGAAATGTGATCGGCCACAGCTTCCCGAGCGGCGGCCAGGCCAAAGGCGGTCGGTTCGTAGACCAACGCGCCGGGGCAGGCCAGGGCGGCGACAATCGCCGTCCGGTCGTACGGCAGGTTCGCCTGGGTCGGGTTCGACTCCGTCAAATCGAGCAGGGGACGCCCGATCGCCCGCGCGGTGGACAGCGCGCGCGAGATGCGGTTGGGCGACACGTCGAAGTGCGATCGATGCGAGAACATGGGCGGGTGGCGGGGGTTGCCGCGGCCAACGAACCGGGTGGGTCGCCGCAAGGCCTAGCGCGACTCGACCGGATTGACCTGCCGCGCGGCAGGAAACGTTTGCTGCCGCCGTACTCCGATGTCCGGGCGACCGGCCGGGTACGGCGCAAAGTGCCGGCCGAGCGTGCTAAGAGTGAGCCGCAAACCTTGGCCGCCGCGCCTGTCGCGGGCCTCAACGGTGCATTGCCAAATGCGAACATGCTTCTCGGAACATCGAACGCTGGTTTTCGCCTGTCTCCTGGTGGCGAGCACCGGCTGCAAGCGGCTCGAATCCAGCGCGGCCGAGATGGCCGACAGTGGACCGCAGGGCACCACGTACTCGCCCTCGATGCCGCAGAGCGATGCCGGCAACGAGGGACCGACGAGTTCGTCCAGTAGCGCGCAGAGCTCTGCGCAAGGCGGGTCCGGATCGTCGGCGCAAGAAGCCGGCGGGGAGTCGCTGTCGCGCGGTCCGACGCCGGCCGACGGGGGGACCAATTTTCCGTTTCCCCAGAACCGACAAGCGAGTGGCTGCTCGTATCCGTCCGCGTATTCGAACGACGCGGTCGTCGCGGCCTACGCCAAGTGGAAAACCGATCTGGTCACGAGCGACAACGCGATGGGTTATTTGCGCGTGCAACGCACCTCGACCGACGGAGTCGACGGGTGCCGGCCGCTCAACTCGACCGTCTCCGAAGGCATCGGCTACGGGATGCTGCTGGCCGTCTACATGGACGACCCGAGCCTATTCGACGGCTTGTGGCAATACGAACAGAAAAATCTCGATGGGAACGGACTCATGAACTGGGCGCCGAATGGTTCCTCCGGCGCCTCCTGCAGCGGCGCGGCCACCGACGCCGACGAGGACATGGCCTTCGCCTTGGTCATGGCCGATCGGCAGTGGGGTGGACAGGGGACGTTGCAGCAGTCGTACAAGAGCCTGGCCGTCACCCAGATCCAGAAAATATGGAGTACCGAGATATACAACTACGCGTGGGTTCGAGCGGGCGACGGCGACTGGGCAACCAATGGCAATCAGAACATTTCCTATTATGCCCCCTCCTACTATCGCGTCTTCGCCCAGGTGGACCCCAATAGCTGTCCGCGCGATACCGACGCCGGCTATGCCCAATCGAAGAACTGCGATGGCTGGTGGGGCGTCATCGACCAATCCTATGCGACCATCACGGACGCGTTGAACAGCGCCAACGGCAACCAGAGCAACGGTGTCGTGCCGGGGTGGTGCAACGACGGCAGCGGCGCGCCGTGCACCGCCGCTTCGGGTGAGCCTTTCTACTACCAGTACGACGCGTGCCGAACGCCCTTCCGCATCGGTCTCGATTGGTGCTTCAACGGCGAGCCGCGCGCGGCGGCGTACCTGGCGCAGATCAGCTCATTTTTCAGCAACATCGGGGCGGTCAACATCGTCGACGGCTACAACCTCAACGGCACGCCCAACCCGGGCACGCCGGCCCCCGACGCCGGCGTACGGGCGCCTCTGTCGGACCCGTTCGTCGGTCCTGCCGCCGTCGGCGCCATGAGCTCGTCGTCGTACCCGTCGTTGTTGAACGACGGCTACGGCCTCGTCGCGCCCGACCACGCCTTCGCGGGCGGCGAGTACTACGCGTCGTCGTGGAGGGTTTTGTCGCTGCTCATGCTGACCGGCAACTTCCTCGACTACACGCAACAGACGCCGGTGAATTGAGCCGGATCGGGGCGGCACCCCCCGCCGTGCACCTGCATCTTTCCTGCTTGTTGGAGTGGCAGTAGGTTCTTCGAGCTGCCATGCAACCGTCTCCGAACCCGCGGCGCGTGGGCATCTACGGGTGGGGCGTCGTCGCGCCGGGTGCTCGAAACGTCGTGGCTCTCGAGCAGCTGCTGTCCAAGGGCCAATCGGCCCTGTCGCCCAGCGACCGGCTGGAGCTCGGTCCCGGTTTGTTCGCCGTGGGCGATCCCGATTTCGCGTTCGACGACTACGCCCCGTGGATCGGCGAACGTCGCGGAGACTCGTACGTCGCACGGATGCGGTCCAAAATGGGCGACAACGTCCAGTTTGCCGTGGGCGCGACGATCCAGGCCCTTCAGAGCGATGCGAGGCTCGAGGGACTGGTCCGCGAAGCCGACGAACGGTGCGTCGTCTTCATCGGGTCGGGCGTCGGCGATCTGGCGGAAACCTATCGCGCCGCGACCGCTCTCGATCGCTCGAAGCGGGCCTGGAACCACTTCTGGGCTCAACCCGCGCGGTGCGACGCGCGCCGTCATTTCGAGGCCGGCGGCGCCACGGCCGGCGCGGCCCCTCCGGCGGATCCCGCGTCGTTTCCGATCGACAGCCAACAACGATGGGATGCGCTTGACGCATTCGACTCGTATTGGGCGAGCCGGTCGGAGGCGCTTCGGGGCTTCTTGGAGCGGTTTGCAGCGGTCGAAAGGCTCGCTGCCGACGACGAGGACCAAGAAAATGCGCACCTCAACGCGATCCGAAAGCGGCTGCGCGCGCATCGAGCGCTGGTCGAGGAGGTCGGGTGCCCGCCGCCGCCCTGGACGGCCGTCAGCGCGAATCTCATCTGGAATATCCAGAACGCGCCCGCCGCCCAGGTCACGATGCTGCTCGACATCCACGGAGAAGCGTGGGCGCCGGTCGGTGCCTGCTCGACTTTTGGCGTGGCGCTCAAGTGCGGGCGCGAGGCCATCGTCCGCGGCGATGCGAAGTTCGCGATCGTCGGCACGACCGATCCGCGCCCCGATCCCACTCTCGTCGGGGCCTTTCACGATGCGCGCGTGATGCCGGGAATCGGCGAGGTGAACATGCCATTCACCTCGCTCCGAGGCACGCACGTGTCGGGCGGAGCGTGCGTATGGATTCTCGGCGACTCCGCCTTTTGCGCCGAGCGCGGCTTGCGACCGCTCGGTGGCTGGCTGGAGGCCGTCGCCTTGGCCTCCGACGCGGAGCACATCATTACGCCCTCGAAGACCGGCCCCAAGCGCGCCATTGCGCGGGCGTACCGGGAAGCGAACATCGGTCCCAGTGACGTGGCGCTCATCGATCTGCACGCTACGGGCACTCCCGGCGATTTGAACGAGCTGGCGCTCATCGAGGAGTTCATCGGCGAGCGAACGCGAATCACGGCCCGCAAGGGCCAGCTCGGTCATGGCATGGCCAACTCGGGCGGCTGGGAGTTGACCGCCCTTCTGATGGGACTCGCGCGAAAGGCCGCGCTGCCGACCGGCATCCGCGCCGAGGCGCTGCACGAGCGCGTGCGGTCACCCGCCGCCATCGTCACGAACGACGGCGGTGCGTTGAGCGGCGCGGTGGGCGTGAAGTTGATGCTGGGAATCGGCGGGATCACCGCATGTGTCGTCGTGCGTGGTCCGTGAAGCGCTCAGGTTCGCCATAGCCGCACATGACCCCGCCGAATGAGGGCCCGATCGCCCCGTTCGCTCTTCGATCGATTCGATTCGGCCGTACCCTTCGAAGGGGGATTTCCCGCCCGAGTCGCTTGTCGTGCGGTCGATAGAGGGTGTCCATGAGATGGATGGCGGCGGCGTCTTGGTGCTTCGGAGCGGGCCTGTTCGCGGGCGCGTGCGGCGGCAGCCCACCAAGCGAAGCGGATCGTGCGGGGGGTCCACGGAAAGCCGGGCCCGATGGGGGCGACAGCGGCGGGTCGAGCACCGAGACCCCGTCGTCGGCAAGCGGCAGCGCATCGAACGGCGGCGGCCCCGAAGCGTCCGTCCCGGGCGAGAGCGAGGGCGGCAGCGTCGCCGGTCCGACGATCGGAGGCTGCGCGATCTTCCCAGCGGACAACGCGTGGAACACGCGTATCGACGATGCTTCGGCGTATCCCGTCCACCCGAACTCCGCGACGTACATCGCCGCCATCGGCCTCAACACCCATATCCACGCCGATTGGGGAGACTGGTCGACCGACCACTACGGCATTCCGTGGCAGACCGTGCCTGCGACGCAAGCCGCGGTGCCCATGACGTTTCAGTATGCCGATCAAAGCGATCCGGGCCCGTATCCGTTCCCGCCGACCGCCCTCGTCGAGGGAGGAGCGGGATCCGGCGGCGACATGCACGTTCTCGTTCTGGAGGTCGGCACCTGCACGCTCTACGAGGCCTGGAACAGCACGTACGTCGGCCCGGGCTGGAGCTGCGGATCGGGCGCCAAGTTCATGCTCGACTCGGACGCCTTGCGCCCGGACGGATGGACCTCGGCCGATGCCGCCGGCCTAGCCGTTTTGCCCGGACTCGTGCGCTTGTCGGAAGTCGAGGCGGGGAGCATCGAGCACGCCCTGCGCTTTACCGTCGCGAGCTCGCAGCAAGGCTACATCCACCCTGCGACGCACGCGGCCGGCAGCAGCGACCTAACGTTACCCCCTATGGGGTTGCGCGTCCGTCTGAAGGCGAGCTTCGACCTGTCGAGCTTCTCGGGGCCGGCCCTGGTGATCCTCACGGCCATGAAGCAATACGGCCTCATGGTCGCCGACAACGGCAGCGACTGGTACGTCACAGGCGACAGCAACGACGGCTGGAGCCCGCTCATGGATGCCATCAGCAGCGCGTTCGCTCAGGTCTATGGAAGCG
Source organism: uncultured delta proteobacterium (assembly GCA_963696385.1). Lineage (GTDB taxonomy): Bacteria > Myxococcota_A > Polyangia > Polyangiales > Polyangiaceae > Palsa-1150. The sequence goes on along the minus strand of CAVOKF010000008.1, from coordinate 721,943 downwards.
ACTTCGAGGCCGTGTACACCGGACCGATCTCGACCGCGGGTCTTTGAGTCCTTCCGGACGGAGCGCATCGTCGCGATGCGGGCGGCGGGTCTCGGGAACTCGCTCGCGACCGCTGTCGAACGAGCATTGCCGAGCGAACCCGGCTCGGAGACTCGCGAAAGATCAGTCCCACCCGGCATCGAGGGCCGCGAGATCATCGCTCTCGGTGGTTCGGGGCTCGACCGGTTCGGCGGGCGCGGGGATGGACGCCGGAAGGCTCGCCGCGGCCGCGGCGGGTGCTTCGGACTCACGGCTCCGGGACTTGCGGGTGCGCGGCGGTCGCGTTCGGCGCGTCGACATGGGCCACATTCTCCTTCAGAAGACCCGATTGCAAGTACGGAGCGACCGTACCTCGGCCCATGGGAGCCGTGAGTTCCACTGTTAATACAATGAGACGAGAGTGTTTCCAATGGAGGCGCAATTCGAAAGGTCGAGGTCGAGGATCGGGGTCGAGGTCGGGGTCAGGTCGGGGTCGGGGTCGAGGTTGTCGAGGTCGAGGGGTCGAGGTCGAGGTCGGGGTCGAAGGGCGCTCGGGAGACCGGCTAACCGGCTGCCCGGGTGATCGCCGCAATGAGAATGCCTGCCGCCACGGCCACGTTGAGCGATTCCATGCGCCCGCTGCCGTCGATCGCGACGAGTGCATCGCACTGGGCACGCACGCGGGCACCCAAGCCCTCGCGCTCGTGGCCGACGACCAGAACAGCCGGCTTGGCGAACGTGAACCGCAGGGCGTCGGCCGTTGCACGAGCGTCCGCTCCGAACACGTGCACACCGCGCGAGCGGAGCCGACCGAGCGAGTCGGCGAGGTCCGTCGTTCGGCTCAGCTTCAGGACTTCCGCCGCCCCTTCGGCGACCCGCACCGCCGTGGCGTCGAGACCGGGGACCGGAGAGGGCGCGCCGAGCAGGACCCCGTCCACTCCGAAGAACGCTGCGCTTCGAAGGATGGCCCCCACGTTGTACGGGTTGCGCACGCGATCGAGTGCGACCGCCGTGGCCTTGGATCGGACGAGCCCTTCGCCGAGCTCCAGGATCGGCGCCCAGCGGCGCGCCCGCGCCACGATGCACAGGCCCTCGTGGTGCGCCGACGTCGCCCATCGATCGAGATCGGGATCGCTCGCGGCCAGGCAGGGCACCCGCCGCGATTCGGCCCAGCGCACCAGCTGGGCGATCTCCGGGATCGGGGTGCGTGCGTGCAGCACGCGAACGATGTCGTCCGGCCGGTGCGCAAAGACCGCGAGGCCGGCGCGCAGCCCCTGAATGACTTCCGTCGGTGGCGTGCCGGTCGCCTTTGCCGGCGCCGGATCCCTCCGTCGGTCGCGATTCGGCCTCATTTCGCGCGCGGCGAGCGGCTCTTGGCAGGCGCGGTCGCCCGTCGTCGCCTCGGGCCCGGCTTGATGGCGGGCGGCTCGGGTGCGCGCGGGCGGGGTTCGACGACGTCGAGCTCGGGGTAGTGCCGGAAGATGCCCGACTCGTTGAAGGGAAGGCGCCGCTCGGACGCGAGGTACTCGGCGACTCTCGTACGGCCCGCCACGCGGTCGCGTAACGCCAGTAGCTTCGGGATACGCCGCTTCATTCGTGCCATCGCGTTCGGGAACGCGTAGGACAGGCCCGCGACGATCTGGAAGGCGGACAGATCGACGTACGTCAGCCGCCGACCGACCAGATATTCGCCGCCGGCCCGATCGAGCAGGCGCTCCAGCCAACCGAGAAACTTCGGAACCCGCTCGCGCACGAATGCCGCGCTGCGCGCTTTGGCAGCGGACTTCTGGTCCTCGTAATAGAGACCGCCGGACAGCGGGTGGTGCGTCTCGTGCACTTCCGCCACGAGATCGGCGAGCGTCAGTTGGATCTGCAACGCCTCGACGCGAAGCGACTCGTCATCCGGGACGAGACCGAGACGCGGCCCCAGGTACGCGAGCACGTTGGCGGTCTGAGCGACGATGAGATCGCCGTGCCTCAGGAACGGCGGCGCGAACGGCAGAAGCCCCTCGGCTTCCCCGTCGAGCAAACGCATCATCGTATGCATTCCGCCCGGCGTCCGAGCGACGTCCACGTAGGCCGCGCCGGCCTCCTCGAGCGCAAGACGGACGAACTCGCCGCGACCTTGGATGCCGGGCCAGTAGTAGAGTTCGTAGGTCGGCGTCGTCACGGGTCGCAGCATGGGGCCGTTCGGCGTGCTCGGGAAGCCCTAACCGCCCGCGCTCGTGTATCGGGCGATGGACGCATTCCACACGGTGCGAGAAATCGCGAAGGCCGCGAAGGCGCCGGCCAGAGCCCCGGCGACGGTGCGCAGCGGCAGTGTGCCCAGCAGCGCCTCGGCGGGATAGGTCGTCATCAAGGCCAGGGGCACGACGAACGTGAACACCCAGCGCACGACCCCCCGGAACATGCCGACCGGCCAGCGTGCCGCGTCGAAAATGGCGCTAAACAGGTGGGTCAAGTTGTCGACCCGCACGACGTAGAACGCGGCGCTGACCGTGAGGATCCACAACGAATAAAGCACCGTCACGGCGGCGACCATCATCACGCACGCCAGCCCGACCGCGCCGACCGAGGGACCGTGCCCCAGCCGTCGAAAGCCCCAAACGAAAATGACCACGGCCGTGCCGACGTTCAGGCCGCGCCACGGTTGGAAGCGCGCGGTCGACACGAGAAACTGAGCGTCGGCTGGTTTGAGCAGGACGAAGTCGAGTGTCCCTTTGCGAATGTGATCCACCACGCTCGCCAGGCTTGGATTGATCGCGCCTTCGAGGACTCCCTCGAGGAACGTAAACCAGCCGGTCACCATCAGCGCTTCGCCGAAGCTCCACCCGGCCACCGTCTGCCGGACGCGAAACACGATCACCAGCGGCAAGAGCGCCGTAGCCATCCAGAAGATCTCGACGAAGCCGTCGAGTACAAAATCGGCCCGATACTGCAGCCCGAGCAACAGCGACGCGCGAAACTGCATTCCGAGCAACCGCAGGTAGCGCACCGGCTACCCGCCGTACGCGGCGAAACGCTTCAACCCGAGGCGCCAGGTCAAGACCGTCACACCGAAGAGCGACGAGATCCAGACCCATTGGCAGCCTAGAAGCCGGAGTGCGTCACCCCGACCGTGCGCGCCGGTCATCAGTTCGACCGGGAACCCGATCTGGAACCGGAACGGAAGCCAGTCGGCGACGACGCGCAATCCGTGAGGAAAGAGGTCGACGGGAATGAGGTAGCCGCTGAATGCGAAGAAGAAGACCAGCCAGAGATCCATGAGCTTCAAACTGCTCTCGATGAAAAACGCCGCGCACCCGACGATGAAGTTGACCAGAAGCGTCATGAGCCAGGCGCCCGTGATCGCGCCCACCCAGCAGGCCCACAGCGCGGGATCGCGCGTGATGCCCCGGGATCCGAGCACCTCGAGCGCGACGGCTGCGACGGGAATCGACACGATGAGACGCATCGGCATGGACGCGAGGGCTTCGGCGCCGTACGCCCAAAGGGGGTCGATGGGGCGCAGCAGCCGCAAGGCGAGGGTACCGTTGCGGATGGCGAAGGTCATCTCCCAGAACACCCAGCATCCAGTGAGCTGCCGGACGATGAACGTCGCCAGGAAATAGGCCACGAATTGCGGCTCGCCGTAGCGACCGACCGGAGCATCCCGGGCGACCGTCGTCCACAGGGCGAGCATCACGAGGGGCATCGTCGTCGACAGCACCCAGACCAACATCTCGGCGCGGTAGGCCACGGCGTCGGCGAACCCCACGCGCAAGAGCGTCGGAAGCGCGCGCATCGTCGTTCGCAAGCTCATGCGGGGGACCTGTCCGGCCGCCCCGCTTCGCGCAGTCGGCCCTGGGCGAAGAGTTCACTCATCACCTCTTCGAGCGGCGGATTTTCGACCGTGAGATCGCTGATCGGCAGCTCTGCAAGGGCGCGTCCGACGACGGCGTTGACGGCGTCCTTATGGATCTGCAACGTACTCTGGCCTGCGTCGTGCTGAACGACGTGCCCGAGAGCGGCGAGATCGCGCTCGTCGACCGGCCGCGAGAAGCGAAAGATGACCCGCTTGTCGGGACGCGTCTTGGTCACGAGCGCTTCGAGCGATCCATCGTAGACGAGCTTGCCCCGGTCGATGACGATCACGCGCGGGCACAGCTGCGCCACGTCCTCCATGTAATGGCTGGTCAGGATCAGTGTCGCGCCGTTTCGTTCGTTGTACCGCTTGACGAAATCGCGCACGGTCGCTTGCATCGACACGTCGAGGCCGATGGTCGGCTCGTCGAGAAAAAGCAATTTCGGCCGATGGATGAGCGCCGCGGCAAGCTCGCACTTCATGCGCTCGCCGAGAGACAGCGTCCGGGTGGGCTTTCGTACCAGGTCGCCGAGATCGAGCAGATCGGTCAGTTCGCGCAGCGTGGCCACGTACTGCTCTCGGGGCACTTCGTACACCGCGCGATTGAGCTCGAACGTTTCGCTCGGTGGAAGGTCCCAGAGCAGCTGCTGCTTTTGCCCGAGCACCAGCATGATTCGCTGCAAAAACGCATCCTGGCGGCGGCGCGGCTCGAAGCCGTCGACCGTGACCTCGCCGCTCGTCGGGTGCAACAGTCCTGCGAGCACCTTGAGCGTGGTCGTCTTGCCCGCTCCGTTGGGCCCGAGGAAGCCCACGCGCGTGCCGGCCGCGATATCGAAGTCGATTCCGTCGACCGCCGTGACGGTGGTTTTGGTGCGGTGGAAAATCGATCGAAATGCGGCGGCCATTCCCGGTGCCCGCTCGTGTACGGCGTAGTGCTTGCGCAACGAGCGCACGCGAATCATGTCGCGCGGGCCAAGATCTCGTTGACCGTGGCGAGCAGATCGTCGGGCAAGCAGGGCTTTGTCAACAACCTGTCGCAGCCGGTTTCGAGGGCACCGTGCGAGCCGCTCGTCAGCGTGTAACCCGTGAGAGCGATGATCGGAATGTGACTCGTGCGCGGGTCGGCTTTGAGCCGGCGCGTGGCCTCTCGCCCGTCGAGTACCGGCAGCGACAGGTCCATCACGACGACGCTCGGCCGGTGCTCGAGGGCCTTCGCGATCGCGCCGACGCCGTCGGCGGCTTCCAGGACGTCGAAGCCAGAGGAGGTCAAAAACTCGGCGTACATTTGCCGACTGTCGTCGAAGTCGTCGACGAGGAGAATCGTGATCCTTGGCGTGGGGGCGTTGCCGGTGGCCATAGCAGGGTCAGACACGCTCCGGGTTGGTCTTTACTCGATCGAGGCGCCCGCCGCCGCGCATTCGCGAGGTGAGACAAGCCGTCTCGCCCCAAGGTGGCGGTCGAGCGCCCCATGCCCCGCCTCGCCTCATCGGCGCGGGCCGTCGCCCCGTTACCCGGTCGGGGGCACGGCCCTTCTTCCTCAGAAGTTCCACCAGAGGGCCGCCGAGGGCGCCACCGTCAAGCCGTCGATACTGGCTTGGACTTGGTTGTACTCGCCCGTGATCCGGGCGTAGCTCACGTCGAGCTCCGCCGCGGCGTGAAGGTGACGGAATCCGACCGCCAAGCCGGCTACGCCGCCGCCCCAGAGCCGCGTTGCCGAAAGCGAGGCGGGAGCGGCGCCGATCGTGGGGTTGCCCGGCTCGGTCGGCAGCGGGCCGATGTCGACGTGCTCCCATCCGGCGCGCGCGCCCGCCCAAGCCATGTACAGCCCGCCGGCGCTCTCGTAGCCGACCAGGACCGGCACGTCGGCGCCCCAGCCGAACATCGTGCTCAAGTCGACGTTTGGAAGGGGGCGCGCGCCCTGCTGGCCGTAGAGAGCCGCCGAGCCCCCGACACCCACCCCGATCGACACGCCGGGCGACAGGTCGAACGAGCGACGCACGTCCGCGCGGAGAGCCCGGCCCGTGTAGGCGAGGCCGGCTTCGAACTGAGCGCCGAGTCCCACCCGGGCGGCGCCGAACGGGCTGAGGCCCGGGGCGACGGACGCGGCGACGAGTGCGCCCTTGGCGAACGTCGCATCCGTGGCGGGCGGGCCGCCCGGATTCGCGGCCGCCTCGCTGACGGCGTCGTTCAATCCGCGCGAGAAGCTGCCGATCGCGACGTTTTCGCTGAATCCCGCGGCGGCGCGCACTTCGCCGGACGGCAGGGTCCGCGCCGGATGAAGCAAGGGCAGGCCGCCTCCGCAGCCGACCAGATCCAGCACGCATGCGGCGCAACACCCGACGAGCGATGCCGTTTGGAGGCGTCGCCGACGTGAGGCGGATCGTCTACTTTCGAAAGCGAGAAGGAAACGATCCGGCGGCGACGCGCTTCTTGAGCTCTTGGTCCTCGGGATGCAGACGGATCGCCCGCTCGAGCAAGAGCGACTCCTCTTCACGATGGCCCGGATCGGGGATGCAGCATTCGACGGGACAGACCGCCTGGCACGCCTCGTGATCGTAGAACCCGACGCACTCGGTGCAGAGCTCCGGGTCGATAACGTAAATCTCATCACCTTCGCTGATCGCTTCGTTCGGGCACTCGGGCTCGCAGGCACCGCAGTTGATGCAGTCGGCAGTGATGTACGTGGACATGGACGAGGACCGCAACGTAGGAAGCAGTCCCGCCAAAGTCAAACCCGCCACAGGCCGCGCAGTTGCAGCGGGATTGCGCCTTCGGCCGCTTGCGCGACCGAGGGGGGCGCGACTAGGGTCCGCGACGGATGTGGCTACCGACCCGCACCGATGCCCCAGGGCCATCTGCGGGCCGATCCGAGCGGTGGACGAGGGCGGCTCAGCTTGCGCTTGCGGGCCTCGCGCTTGCGGTGGCCGGCTGCAAAGCGCATATCGGCAGTGCCTGCACGCTGTCGACGGACTGTTCGCCCCAGGGCGATCGCGTGTGCGACACGGCGCAGCCGGACGGGTATTGCACCGAACTCAACTGCACCGACAACACCTGTCCGGACAGCGCCGTGTGTGTCCTGTTCAACCCGAGTGTTCCCGGCTGCGTCTACAGCGACTATTCGGCGCCGGGCCGAATCGGACTGTCGTTTTGCATGGCTCATTGCAGCAGTGACTCGGATTGCCGCGAAGACGAGGGGTACGTCTGCGCCGATCCTCGCGGCCAGCCCTGGAACGGCGCGATCCTCGACGACAATCAGAACCAGAGTGTGTGCATCGCGGCGTCGTCGTCCCAGGCGTCCGTCGCGCCGCTGTCGGACTCGGGTGTGTGCGGTCCGACTCTGCCGCCCATCCCGGAGGCGGGCGCCGATGCGCCTCTCGATGCGCCTCCGTCCGGCGAGGGATCGGCCGAAGCGGCGTCCGCCGAGAGTTCGAGCGACGCGGTGAGCGGCTCAACCGACGGGGTCAGCGACGTGTCCACCGGCGAGAGCGGCAGCTCGAGCGATGCCTTGAGCTCGAGCGATGCGGTAGCTAGCAGCGACGTGTCGAGCGGCGACGAGAGCGAAGGGTCGAGCGACGCGCTGAGAGGGATGTCGAGCGATGCCGAGAGCGACGCTGGCGCCGGCCCTTCGCCCGACGCCTCGGCGGAGGCCGGCGGAGAGATCTTGACCGATGCGTCCGCCGATGCCGATGCGTCCGCCGATGCCGATGCGGGCGGCGGGTGACCTCGCTCGCGCTTGGGGCGTCGGCCGTTTGCTGGTCGCCCGTGCGGTCGAATCCCTGACGGTCGTCGTCGCGCTCGCGTCCCTGGTCTTTGTCGCTCTGCGCTGGTTGCCCGGCGATCCCGCTCGCCTCGTGCTCGGCGACGAGGCGAGCGCCGCCGACCTCGCTCGGGTCCGCTCGATCCTGCATTTGGACGAGCCGCTGTGGGCTCAATACGGGCGGTTTCTGCGCGGGCTCGCGACGCTCGACCTCGGGGACTCGTACCGCCGCCCCGGGACCCTCGCGATGGCGCGGGTTCTCGGTGCGCTCGTGCCGACCGCCGAACTTGCGACGGTCGCGGTCGGGTTGGGGGCGGTGGGCGGAATCGCGACCGCCATTGCGGCGAGCGGTCCGTGGCTGGGACCCCGAGCCCGATCGTCGATTGAGCACGTTCTGGTGGTCGTGGCGGCCGCTCCGCTCTTGGCGTTTGCGCCCGTCGTCACCTGGGCGCTGGCGGTGCGCCTGCGGGTCTTGCCGTTGCCCGGAGACCCCGATGCCGGAGCGACGGGCTTGCTCTTTGCCGCGTCGCTGCTCGCCATCCCGCTGGCGGCTCACGTGGGCCGAATCGCGCGGGCCGCGCTTGCGGACGTCGCGAAGCAGTCGTTTCTGACGGTCGCCGTGGCGAAGGGGGCGCGGCCGATCCGGGTCTGGTGCGTGCACGCCTTGCCGACGGTGGCGGGGCCGATCGCGACGGTCGTCGCCGCGCAACTCGGCGCGCTCTTGGGCGGCGCCGTCGTGCTCGAGCGCCTCTTCGAGCGCTGGGGCCTCGGCATGCTCATCATCGAGGCCTACACGACGCGCGACTTGCCCGTGCTGGAAGGCGCCGTCGTCGCATCGGGCCTGCTCTTTGTCGCCGCGCAAGCGCTGGGGACCGCGGTTCACCTCGCCGTCGACCCCCGGGCACGGGGCGAACGATGAGGCGCAGAAGGGGCGCCACGCTCGTCCCGCTCGCCACGATTCTCGCCGCCAGCGCGATGGGTGCCTGGCTCGTGCGCGAGCCGCCCGGGCGCCTGGATCCGACGCGCGCTTGGGCGCCTCCGTCGTGGACGCGCCCGTTCGGGTGCGGCGAGGCCGGCATCGACTTGACGTCCGCCGTCCTGTTCGCGCAGCAACGTGCGATCGCACTTGCCGTTGCGGTGGCGCTGACCGGCCTCGTCGTCGGAACGCCCCTCGGCGCGGCGGCCGCGCTCGCCCGAGGACGGCTCGAGCGCTTGGTCGAGCGAGCCTGCGATCTCGTCCAGGCGTTCCCCACGTTCATCTTGGCGCTCGCGGTGCTGAGCGCCGTGCCTCATCCGTCGCGTGTGCACATCGGAATCGTCTTTGCGCTCACAGCCTGGGTGCCGTTCGCTCGGCTGTCGCTCGCGCAGACGCGCGTGCTTCGCGAGGCTTCGTTCGTGCACGCCGCGGTCGCGCTCGGGTGCGGGCGCGCGGCCTTGCTCGTACGCCACGTCGTGCCGAATCTCTTGAGTGTCGCCTCCGTGCAGCTCGGATTGAGCGGCGCGGCAGTCGTCGTGAGCGAAGCGGCACTCGCCTTCGTCGGGTTCGGCCCGCGTGACGGTGTGTCGCTCGGAGGCGTTCTCGACCAAGGCGTTGCGTCGATGATCCGAGCGCCGCACGTGCTCGCGGTGGGTGCCGTCGGCGTGTTCGCCACGAGCGCGGCCATGCTCGTCGCGGGCAAGTGGTTCGAGACAACGCGCTAAGGGTGCTACACGGATTCGCCTCCCGTGCTGACCCCGTCGCTCTTGCCACGTAGCCTCGAAGCCAGTTTGCGCGACGTCGGCTCGGATCGGGCCCCGACCCGCGTAGCGGCCATTCGGGACTTGGTGCGCCACGCGCTGCGGAGCGACGCGACGCGCGCGCGCGCCATCCCGCTGCTCGAGCGAGCGTTGCGCGAAGACGGTGCGGCCGAAGTGCGTGCGGAGGCGGCGGTCGGTCTCGCGGACGTCCGCGCCGACGTAGCCCTACCCACGCTGTTGGTCGCGGTCGAGGACGACGACGCGTTCGTGCGCCAGATGGCCCTGTCGGCGCTCGGCGAGATCGCCGACCCGCGCGCGACGCAGCGACTCGATCGCGCATTGTCCGACCCTCGCCCGGAGGTGCGCTACCAGGCCGTCATCGCGTTCGCGCGCGTGGCGAAGGACGATCCCCCGGCGGTCGCATCGGCACTGGCCGCCGCCCTCGACGATCCGGACGAGGCCATTCGCTACATCGCCATGCGGGTCGCCGAGGAGTACGGCGTGGACGGCGAACCGCTGCGCGACGCGCGCCTCGCTGCGCGTGCCGGGCAGCTCATCGACACGCCGGACGAAGCGGTCGCGATTGTGGCGGCGATCTATCTGGCTCGTCTCGGCCACCCGATCGGACGGCAGGTCGTCCTCGAGGTCGTATCCGGGCGCCGCAACACCCCCGAGATCGAAGACGAGCAAGCTTGCGTCGAGCTCGCCGGCGAGCTTCGCTTGCGCGAGGCGATCCCGCATCTCGAGCAGCGCGTCTGGGGCACCCAGCGCGTGCTCCGATCCGTGCTGAGCTGGGGCGGCGGCGACCGCTCGAGCACGGCGTGGCACGCGCGGACAGCCCTGGCTCGCATGGGCCACGAAAAGGCGAGGACCGACATCGTGTCGGACCTGTCGTCGTGGAAGCGTGCTACGCGCGAGGCCGCGGTCGTTGCGGCCGGTCGCGCGCGGATCGGAGAAGCGCGACCCGCGCTCGAAAACCTCGGAGATGCCGTCGATGATGCACTCGTTCGGGAAGCCCTCGTCCGTCTCGCCGTCGACTGAATCCGCGCTTGCGGGCCGCACGCGCATGGTCGTGCTGCAGGTCGGCTCGGGGATCGCGCTGGTCGCGGTCGCGGTATGGATGGGCGGCCTGGTCGCGCTCGGCGCCCTGGCGGCGCCGGTCATTTTCGCCCGGGTGCCCTTGCCGACCAGCGCGGACGCGATGACCGTCGTCTTCCGCCGCTTCGACACGGTGGCCATGGCCTGTGCTTCCGTCGTTCTGGCCACCGAAGCCGTGCGCGCCGCGCTGCGCATGCCCTTTCGGCGATTCGACCACGCTCGAGCGTTCGTCTCGGCCGCGGCCGCCGTCGTCGCCGTGTTCGAAGGGATTCACGTCTCGCCCCGGATCGCCCACCTGCACGCGCAGGGGGTTCTGCGCGGGCTGGGCGGCGCCGGACTCGAACTTTCGCGGCTCCACGATCTTGCCGAACTGTGCGGCCAGGCCGAGCTCGGACTTCTGACCGTCGTCATCGCTCTGCACGTCGTGACGTTGTCGTCGGGGCGGGCGCATGGGCCGCCGCCTGCGCGCGATTCGAGCCAGGGGTCGGTCGACGGCGCGGATCGAGATCCCGCTGCCGCTGCCGCTCGAGGAGGTCCGGAGCCCGGCCGGTAGGCCATCCAACCTGGGCCGGGCCGCGCTCGATTCGGTCGAGCTTGGGGGGGGCCATGGGGGAGCCGTGGGGAGGGGCCGAGGTCACCGAGGGTCACGAAGGTCCGCGTTCGCGCCGGTTCCGCGATCGTGGCATAGTTCGAGTCAATCCTTGACTTCCATTTGGCTTCGCGCGGTTTCGTGCGCCGCCGGCGCTCGCGCATCCGTGGGACGTCTCGCCAGCTGCGTGGCGATGCTTGCGCTCGCGGCTTGCGCCGCCGTGTCGAACTCGACGTTCGCGACCGTCGCCGGTGACGCCGGCGCCGTGCCTCTGGCCAACGCGGCGGCCGGGCTCCCCGAAAGCACCGGCGACGCCACCCTCATCGATGCGAGCGCGTGCATCCCCGGTGACGTGCCCACGTTCGTCCCCGCCGAGTATCACCCGGCCGAACGCACACCGGGCGCGTGCCCGGCGTCCGCCGAAGCGCTCGACGCCTTGTACGAGGCTTGCTTTGGGTCGCGCGCGTCGGCGCATCTGTGCAGCGTCCAGCTCGCCCCGTATCCGGGGTGCGCCAGCTGCCTGGAGGCTCCACCCGACTCGGGCACCTACGGGCCGCTCATCGTCGACGTCTCCGGGTGGATTCAGCTGAACGTCGCAGGGTGCATCGAGTTGAGCGATCCGAGCAATCCGTCGGCGCTGTCCTGCGCGGAGGCGGTCCAGGAGCTCGCCGGTTGCGAGTTCGCCTCCTGCGCTGCAAATTGTCCGGTGACGCCGAACGACGGGATCTCGATTTCGGCGTACGACACGTGCGCGCAGCAAGCGGACCTCAGCGGATGCCAGCTCTACGTCGGCGCGGCCGCCTGCGCCCGGGCCGACGCGGGGGGCTTGCCGGCCGACGGCGGCGCTGCGATAGCCGCGTGCTTGCAGTCGTCGCTGCAAAGTTTCTTCTCCGCCGCGGTTCCGCTTTTTTGTGGCCCTCCCCCGGCTGGCGCCGGCGCGTTCGAAGCCGATGCCGGCCTGACTTCGGCCGACGCGACGGCTTCCACCGGATCCTCGTCATCGTTCGACGGGGGCCACGACGAGGCCGATGCGACGGCGGGATCGGTCAGCGTCTCCGACGCAGCCGCGGGGTCGATCGACGGCTCGGCGCACGCGTCCGACGGGGGTCTCGATTCGATCGACGGGGCGCCGGCGCCGACGGATGGATCGCCGCGCGCGGATACGGGCGCGGACTAAACGTCCATGCCCAGCGATCCGCCGGCCGACCTGGACGTCGCTCGCGACGACGACCCGGACATCGCCCTGCTGCGGGTCTTACGCGACGACGGCACCGCCGATCCGGCGACCGACCCGCAGGTGCGCCCCGAGATTCTCGAACGCGCGTACCGCGAGATGCACCGCGTGCGCCTGCTGGACGCTCGAATGACGGCGCTGCAGCGGCAGGGGCGGGTCGGCTTCTACGGCGCGGCCCACGGGCAGGAAGCCGTGCCGATCGCTACCGCCCTCGCGATGCGCGACGAGGACTGGGTGTTCCCGGCGCTGCGCGAGCAGAGCGTCATGCTCGTCCGCGGCTTTCCGTTGCGCACCTTCGTGGCGCAGATCTTCGGCAACTCGGGCGACGTGCTCAAAGGGCGGCAGATGCCGAGCCACATGTCCGGGCGCGCCGTGCACCAGGTGAGCTGGTCGTCGTGCATCGGCACGCAGCTGCCGCACGCGATCGGCGCGGCGTGGGCGATGCTCGCCCGCAAGACGGGTGCCGTGGCGGTGGCGTTTCTCGGAGACGGCGCGACCAGTCATGGCGACTTTCACGCCGCGATGACCTTCGCGGCAGCGTGGAAAGCGCCCGCGGTGCTCGTCTGCCAGAATAACCAGTGGTCCATCAGCGTGCCGGTCGAGCGCCAGACCGCGGCGCGCACGCTGGCCATCAAGGCACGCGCGTACGGGATCCCGGGGGTTCGCGTCGACGGCAACGACGTGCTCGCCGTGTACGCTGCCGTTCGAACGGCCCTCGATCGGGCGCGCGCAGGGCAGGGGACGACGTTCATCGAAGCGGTGACGTACCGCATGGGACCCCATTCGACGAGCGACGACCCGACCCTGTACCGCTCCGAATCCGACAAGATCGCCTGGGCGGCCAAGGATCCCCTGGACCGGCTGCGCCGCCACCTCGCGGGGCTCGGCCTCGTCTCCGACGCGAGCGATGCGGCGTTGCGCGCCGAATTGGCAGCCGAAATCGCGAGCGCGATCGACGCCTCGGAAGCGTTGCCACCGCCGGCGCTCGAGACGCTCGTCGAGGACGTCTACGCGGCGGTGCCGCCCGCCCTCCGGCAGGAGCTCGATTGGTTGAAAAGAGTGCGATTTGTCCCTACCTGAGAGATGATTAGCTTGTTTGGGGGGTTCATGGGACGTTCGAGCCGCCCTCTATCCGGGGGCGGCCGCGAGGAGACAGGGCATGGCGAGCAAGACGTACGACGCAATCGTCATCGGCGGTGGTCCCGGTGGTTACGTTTGCGCGATCCGACTCGGGCAGTTGAAGCAGAAGGTGCTCTGCATCGAAAAGGAAGAAGTGGGCGGCGTGTGCCTGAACTGGGGCTGCGTTCCCAGCAAGGCCATCATCGCCACGAGCCACACCTACGAGAAGGTGAAGGCCGGATCGTCGTATGGCCTTTTGGTCGACAACCCTCGCATCGACGCGAACAAGCTCCAGGATTGGAAAGAGGGGATCATCAAGAAGCTGACCGGCGGCGTGCGCAGTCTTCTTCGCGGCAATGGCGCCGATCTGCTTTACGGCGAGGCGCGGCTGACGGGGCCGAAGACCGTCGCGGTGCGCACGCGCGAGGGCGCGACCGAGACGTTCGAAGCGACGAAAGGAATCGTCGTCGCGACCGGGTCGTCGACCATCGAGATTCCGACGTTCAAGTTCGACGGCAAGAGGATCATCGGCGCGAAGGAAGCCGTCAGTCTGCGGGAGGTTCCTCGTCGGCTGCTCGTCATCGGCGGCGGCATCATCGGCATGGAGCTCGGCGGGGCGTATCAGCGGCTCGGCAGCGACATCACGATCGTGGAGGCCTTGCCCAACCTTCTGACGGGCGTGGACCCGGACGTCGCAGCCGTGGTCGAACGGCTCTACACGAAGCGGGGCGCCAAGATTCTGAAGGGAGCCAAGGCCCTCGGCTACGAGCCGCAGAAGGACGGATCGATCGCGGTTCGGCTCGAAGTCGGCGGCAAGACCGATACCGTCGTCACCGACGTCGTGCTCGTGGCGGTCGGCATGCGGCCGAACGGGGCCGGTATCGGGCTCGAGGAGCTCGGCGTCAAAGTCGACCGAGGGTTCGTGCCCACGGACCTGACGGGCAGCACGAGCGTGCCGGGGATCTACGCCATCGGCGATTGCTCGAGCGTTCCGATGCTCGCGCACAAGGCCAGCAAAGAGGGCGAGGTGGTCGCCGAGGTCCTCGCGGGACACAAGGCGGCCAAAGACTGGGTCGCCGTTCCGGCGGCGATTTTCACCGATCCCGAGATCGCCACGGTCGGCATCGGCGAGGTGCAGGCCAAAGACAAGGGCCTCGACGTGCGCATTGGGAAATTCCCGTTCAGCATCCTCGGTCGGGCGATGGCCGTGAACGAGACCGATGGCTTCATCAAGGTCGTGGCGGACAAGACCTCGCACGAAATCCTGGGCATCCACATCGTCGGTCCCGAGGCCACGGATTTCATCAGCGAGGGCGCCCTCGCGCTCGAAATGCACGCGTTTCTCGAGGACGTCGGTTTGACGATGCATCCGCATCCGACCCTGGGCGAAGGGCTGATGGAGGCGAGCCTCAACGGCCTCGGGCAGGCCATCCACACGATGAATCGGTGACGATCATGGCCGACACCCCCTCCGGTATGCTGCCGCTCGGAACGCCGCTGCCGGCCATCCGACTCACCAACGCCGTCGACGGCGCGCCGGTCGACGTCGGCGCACTCGCCGAGGGCAAACGCGGGACGGTCGTCTTGGTCATCTGCAACCATTGCCCGTTCGTCGTCCATGTTCGGAGCGAGCTCGTTCGCGTGGCCCACGAGGCGATCGACCTCGGGCTCGCCGTCGTGGCGATCAACTCGAACGACCTCGCCACGTATCCGCAGGACGGTCCGGACGCGATGGCGCGCCTCGCGCGCGCCGAGCGCTGGCGCTTTCCTTTCTTGTTCGACGACACGCAAGCGGTTGCGCGGGCCTTGCACGCGGAGTGCACACCCGATCTGTTCGTCTTCGACGCGCAGAAAAAACTCGCGTACCGAGGACAACTCGACGACAGCCGTCCGTCGAACGGCAAACCGGTGACCGGCCGCGATTTGCGTGCGGCCATCGAGGCCGTGGCGGCCGGCCGGTCGCCCTCGGCGGACCAGCGCCCGAGCGTCGGCTGCAGCATCAAGTGGCGACGGCCGGTCCGCGGACCGGCGTAGACCCGCCGGCGGCCGTCAGGGCGTTGGCGGACCGCACAGCCGATCACCCCTTCGTCGGCTCGTCGTCGTGTTCCGGATCGGGCTGAGGCGGGATGCTCGACAGCAGCGCGACGGTTGGACTGGACTGCCATTCGCTGACGATCGCATCCAATGTGCTGCGGGCTGCTGCCTGCAGATCGGCCAAGGTCCCGGTCGCGTCGACGATCGCGTTCTTCGCGTCGTCCCACTGCAAGTGCTTCTCGTCGCCGTGTGCGCGCACGGTCACGCGCGCCTCGCGTCGATTCAGGGTGAACCGCGCACGCGCTTCGCCGAGCTGAATCCATAGGTCGTCGCCCGCGACGTTCCCGGTCGCCACGATGCGGTGCGCACGCGCGAACTCGAGCGTGAACGCCACGGCCGCGCGCGCGTCGCCGAACGCGACCTCGAGCGCGGTGGCCCGCTCGTCGGGCGTGACAGCGGGTGTGCGGGCGACCAGATCGCGGGCAAGCTTACGGTGCCATTCGTCCATAACCCGTAAGTATAACTTGGTTTCGAGGGACTCGGATCAGCCTGTGGTCTCGAGGGGCTCGGATCACCCTGAGCCTCGGTCCTTCGGGCTCCCCTCGGCGGGCCCGGCACGCTCGTGGAGTCGAGGGGAGAGGCTCTCCCCTCGAGCTCCCCAGCCCGGAGTTTGGTTTCTAGGGGGATTGGGTCTCGAGGGACTCGGTCGGGTTTCGAGGGACTCGGATCACCCTGAGCCTCGGTCCGCCCTTCGGGCTCCCCTCGGCGGGCCCGGCACGCTCGTGGAGTCGAGGGGAGAGGCTCTCCCCTCGAGCTCTCCAGCCCCAAGCCCGCAGTTTGGTTTCGAACCGGTTAGCCTGCGCTTCAGACGCGGATGCGCTTTTTGAGCGCTGCGAGTTCGTCGTCGACGTCCGAGGACGCGCCGCCACCGACGCGCGCTTCCAGTTCGCGGAATTTCGCCTCGACGTCGTCGGCGCTGGAACCGCGGCCGAGAGCGCTGTCGACTTCGGCCATCGCCGCGCCTTCGGCTTCGCGCCCTTCGATTTTTTCTTCCATGCGCCGAAAGTTGTCGAAAGCACTCGATCCCGTTCTCTTCGCGCCGAGCTGATCGGCCCCCACGCCGCCGTGCGCTTGCGTCGCGCGCGCGACGATGGTCCCTTTTCGCAACCGCAGCTCGGCGAGTCTCGACTTCATGCGTTCGAGCTCCCCCTTCATTCGCAGCGCGGCGTCGCGTTGTTCGGTGCGCACGCGATCGGCCGTCTCGAGCTCGCCCGCCACGCGCTTCTTCTGCTTGAGCGCCTCGCGCGCGAGCGCTTCGTCGCCGCTCTTCAGAGCGAGTTCGGCGCGCTTGTCCCAACGCGCCACGTCGGCCGAAAGCTCATCGCACTTCTTGCGCAGCTGTTTCTCTGCGGCGACGGCTTGAACGACCTCTTGGTGGCCCGCCTTGATCTGAGCGTCCATGTCGTCGAGGTTGAGGTCGATGAGCTTTTTGTCGTCCTCCGCCCGGTCGAGCAGTGAGTTCAAATTGCTTTGAATCACCTTTCCCATGCGATCGAAGATGCCCATGGCAGGACCTGCAACGTAGCACGCGGGTGCGAGGTATCACCTCTAGACCTCCATCGGCTCGGCTGCCCCCCAAGGCGAGACGCGGTCGCCGCCGACGGCGTCGCTTAAGACAAGCGCCGTTGGTTCCGTACGTAACAATTGGTGTCATGAAGAAATCCGGCGCCGCCCAGTCGTTGAGTGCGCCGGGTCCGCGGCCGCTGCCTAAGGCCAAGGTTCCTTCCGATCATCCCGGGATGCCGACGCCCGGCGATACGATCGCGGGCAAGTACCAGGTGGTGCGCTGGCTCGGAGAGGGCGGAATGGCCGTCGTGTACGAGGCGGTGCACCTGAGACTCCGCCAGCGGCTCGCCATCAAAGTGCTTCGCGCCGGCATCCCCGATTTCGAGGAAGTCCTCACCCGCTTCGAGCGCGAGGCGCGCGCGACGGCGCAGCTGCGGTCGATTCACACCGCACGCATCGTCGATGTCGACACCCTGCCGAGCGGCCTTCCCTACATCGTCATGGAGTTTCTGGAGGGCGCCGATCTCGACGCGACCCTTCCCACGGTCGGAACGATGTCCGTCGAGCGCGCCGTCGACATCGTCGTACAGGTCGCCGATGCCATGCAGGAGGCCCACGCGCTCGGCATCATCCACCGGGACCTGAAGCCTGCGAACCTCTTCATGTGCCGGGTCGGCGACCGCGAGCTCGTCAAGGTCCTCGATTTTGGCATCTCGAAGACGGCGGAGGACGACGACGCGAGGACCTCGCGGCTCACCCAAGCGGGTCAATACTTCGGAACGCCGTGCTACGCCGCGCCCGAGCAGCTTCGTTCCGCCGACGAGGCGGATCAGCGGAGCGACATCTGGTCGCTCGGGATTGTTTTCTACGAGCTTTTGACGGGCCATCCGCCTTTTATCGGCACCCTGACGTCGGTCATCGCCCGGGTGATGACCGACCCCATTCCCTGGCCCCTCGACGTGCGTCCCGACCTGCCGGTGGAGGTTGCGCGTATCGTGATGCGGGCGCTCAAACGCGACCCGGACGAACGCTTCCAGAGCATGCGCGAGCTTTCCGAAGCACTCGCGCCGTTCGGTCCCGCCCAAAAGGCCTCGTGGGCCGCCGAGGGGCAGCGTCCACGCAGTCGGCTCGGAGAAATTCTCGTCGCGGATGGCCTGCTCACCCAAGAAAGCCTGCAGCGCGCGCTCAAGGAACAGCGTAGCGGCGACAAGCTGCTCGGTCGTGTCTTGCTCGACCTCGGTCTCGTGGCGCATGCCGACCTACTGACCGCTCTGGCCAAGCAGCAAGGCATTGCGATGGCGCCGGCGGCGGTGGATCGCGAGCGAACGGAACGGGAAGCCGACACGGTCGTGCCGCGCCGACCCAAGTCCCGAATCGCCGTCCTCGTCGCGATCTCGCTCGCCCTTCTTGGCGCGGCTGCGCTCACCGTCACGCTCCACGAGTCGCGGGCCCATCTGGGTCCCCCGCCAACCTCAGCGCACTAGAATCCGACCGCGACCCCGACCCCCGACCGGCTTCCGCCCGGACGGAAGCGTTGAGCCCGGTTCCAACACGCCTAAGATCGGCCTCCTTGTCGTGAAACCTCGCACGGGGCTACCCTCGTGCGAGTGGCCACCGCCCGCCGTGACTCCATATAGCCAACGCGAGGCTGAGCGTCAGATCGCGCGCATCACGACCGAGAACATGTTCAACGGCGGATCTCTGCCGGTGCCCACCGGCGCTCGACCTTTCCCGTCCCCCATCACGTTGGGGCCCATCGACCACGCAGCGCTCGCCTCATGGGCGGGGTATTGGCGCGACCACCCACAACGACAGGTGACCTGGGATTGGTCCGCGCTTCAGCAACGATTCGCCCACCGTCCGTGCCGCTATGAGCTAGCGATCCACATTCAGGGTGCGGTGGTCGGGCTGGCCGTCGGTCGCGTCAGTCACGGCCGTTCAGTTGTCCGGATCGACATGATCGAAGGTTTCCCTGGACCTCATCCGCTTAGGCGCTGGATCATCCCCGTTGCGATTGAGTTTGGCAGCGTCCTCGGCCAGGCTTATCTTTCGCGGTACTTGCGCGTAGTGGACCCAGCGCCCCATGTGGTTCACGCGTTGCGGGCGATGACTCGACCGTTCACTTACGTGGCGCGGGTATCCCCCATGCGCTACAACCATTGTGAGAGGACACCTCCGTGAGTGCGTTTCCCCCCCGCCCCATCCAAGCCGAATTGGTCGCGCTCGCGGGCGAGGACTTCGCGAGGCGCGCTTGCGAGGCGGCTGCTCGAATTCAGCCCCTCACGGAGCGAGCGTACCTCGAACTTGGTGAAGGCCCTGAGGTCTGCGGCAGCGACGCCTACATCGACGTCGAGGACGAGGCGGACTAAACGGCAGAGCTTGACCGCCTGCCTAGGGCCTCTCGCCTCGGTCGCTTTTGGAACGGGCCCCGCTGCCGGTGCAACTCGCTTCACGGGGGCCTCGCCTGATCGAGCGAGAGCTGAAGGGACAGCAGGACGGCTCATGGTGCGACCTCGGACGGGCGATGGCCGCACATGGGGCACGCCCCGGGCGCCGGGAACGTGCCGGTCAGCAGGTCGTCGACGCCGACCTTCACGAACTTCGCGATCCTGAGGACCAACGTCGTGCTCACCGGCTTGTGGCCGGTGGCGATGGCCGACAGCGACGTGTCCTTGAAGCGGAGCATTTTCGAGACCGGCGCCCAGCCGCCCATGCGCGACCGAAGAAAGCGGAGCGCTTCTCGGGCAGGAGGGGGTTTTCTAGGCAAAGCCACCCCGACCCCGACCCCGACCTAACCTCGACCGCGACGCCGACACCCCGACCCCGACCTCGACCTCGACCCCGACGGCGACCACCCCGACCCCGACCTCGACTCCCCGTTGACAGGCTGGAGGCCGGACACACACTGTCGAGTGCGCGGCGCGTAGAGCCCGCGTCCACGCGTGGCACGTTGCCGCGTGCGGAAACGCCCGCTGGGAGCGATGAGCCCCGGCGAGGAGGTCTGTGATGCATCCTGGAATGTTTGGTTGGTGGCGTGGTCGCGGGTGTGGGTCTCATGGGTCGTGCGGTCCGCACGAGCCCGGCCATGACGGTACGCATTGGGGCTGGCATGGGGGTCCGTCCGGCGGTGGGGGCTGGCATGGGGGTCCGTCCGGCGGTGGCGATGGCTCCGGTGCCGGAAGCGACGAGTTCGGCGGCGGTGGCTTCGGCGTGCGACGTCCGCTGCGCTTTCTCGCGTTCAAGCTAGGCCTCGACGAAGCGCAGGTGACCGGCCTCGCGGGAATCTTGGACGAGCTCAAGACCGAGCGTGCCCAAGCCGCGGTCGATCATCGTAGGACGACGTCGTCCTTCGCCGATGCCGTATCGGGCGACACATTCGACGAGGCGAAGGCGAAAGCCGCGGCCGACGAACGCGTGAAGAGCACCGAGCGCGTGCAATCTGCCGTGGCCCGAGCGCTCGCGCGTATCCACGCCTTGCTCAAGGCCAATCAGCGCGCCAAGCTCGCCTATCTGCTGCGGACGGGCGCTCTGAGCATGTGACGGGCCGCTGCCGGGAAGCCGCCTTGCCGGCGGCTTCGGTCCCGGCTCGCGATCCCGGCCCTCCTTGAGGCGTGTGCTACAGAGCGGCGCCACAGGGCCGTGAAATTCGTCGACTCCTGCCAGGTCAAGGTCGTCGCTGGCAACGGGGGCAACGGCTGCGTCGCCTTTCGACGCGAGAAATACATCCCGCACGGGGGCCCCGCGGGCGGCGACGGGGGAAAGGGCGGCGACGTCGTCTTCGTCGGCGACCCCGGCAAGGCCACGCTGCTCGACGTGGCGATGTCGCACCGGCTGGTCGCCGACCGCGGCGAGCACGGCCGGGGCAAGGACCAATACGGCAAGGCCGGCAAAGACCTCGTCGTGCGCGTTCCCATCGGAACCCAGGGCTTCGACGCCGAATCGAACGCCCTTCGGTTCGACGTCGTGGCCGCCGACGTGCCGGTCGTCGTGGTGCGCGGCGGCCGGGGCGGCCGCGGTAACATTCATTTTGCGACGTCGTTCGATCGGGCCCCCCGCCGCGCGGAGCCGGGTGGGGTGGGCGAAGAGATGACCCTGAGGCTCGAGCTCAAGGTCATGGCCGACGTCGGCTTGTTGGGCTTTCCGAACGTCGGCAAGAGCACGTTCATCCGCGCCGTTTCGCGCGCTCGCCCCGTCGTGGCCGACTACCCGTTCACGACGCTCGTGCCGCATCTGGGCGTCGTCGCCTTCGACGCCGACGCGAGCTTCGTCATTGCGGACATCCCCGGTCTCATTCCGGGCGCGGCGCAAGGTGCGGGCCTCGGCGCGCGCTTTCTCAAGCACGTCGAGCGGACGCGTGTGCTGCTGCACTTGATCACCGTGGACCCCGGCGAGGGGCGCGACCCCGTTCGCGACTTCGATACGATCAACGCCGAGCTGGCGCGGTTCGATCCGGATCTCGCGAAGCGGCCGCAGGTCGTCGCCATGAGCAAAGCCGACTTGCCCGACGTGCGCGCGCAGTGGGTGAAAGCCAAGCGCAAGCTGGCGCGCCGCGGCATCGACTTGAAACGGGTCTCGGCGGCGACCGGCGAGGGGGTGCGCGAAGTGCTCGAGGCCTTGTACGCTGTCGTCGGCAAGCGGTGAGCGACAAGACCGAGCCTCCGACCCCACGGCGTTTGCGCAGGGCGCGCGAGCGGGGCGACTCCGGCGTGAGCGCCTACGCCGGGCAGGCCGTCGCGTTCGTCGTCGCCGTCGCCGTGGCCCCTCGCGTCATTCGCTCGTTGGCCGCGCTTGCGACGGCCGACCTGCGCGCCGCCATCGCGCGCGCCGCATCGGTTCACGGTGGCGTCGACCTCGGCGTCGACGCAGAGGGCCTGGGCCCCCGAATTTTATCGCTGTCGCTGCCGATGCTCGTCGCGGTCGGCGCCACGGCCGTCGTCGTGCAAGTCGTCCAGACCGGAGGCGTCCTCGCCACGAGCCGGATCGCGCCTCGAATCGGCCGCCTCGATCCGCTGGCCGGGGCTCGCGCCCTCGTGTCGGGGCCGCGCCTGTTCGCGGTCGCGCGATCGCTGGCGGCCTGCCTCCTCGTCGGTTGGCTCACCATCGACGCCGTGCGCAGCCATGTCGTCGACTGGGCCCGTGTCGCGGGTCGCCCCGCATGGATCCCGGTCGTGGTCTCGGATGCGGCCGGGGGGTTGGCGCGACGGGCGGCGATCGTCGGGCTGCTTCTGGCCGTCGTCGACGTCGTCGTGACGAGGCGCGCCTGGTGGCAGCGGCTGCGGATGACCCGGAGCGAGGCACGCCGCGAGCAGCGGCAAGCCGAGGGCGATCCCCAGGTGAAGGCCGAGCGCAAACGCGCCCACCACGAGATGCTGGCCCAAGCGACGGCCGCGAGCGCGAGCGACGCCACCGTCGTCGTCGTCATGGACCCGCCGCAGCTCGCCTGCGCGCTACGCTACGACGTTGCCCGAGGCGACGAGGTGCCCATCGTCCTGGCGACCGGGCAGGGGGACCTCGCGGCGCGCATCGCCAAGGTCGCCCGCGACGCGGGTGTGCCGGTCGTCGTCGACGCCCCGGTCGCCCGCAGGCTCGTCGAAATCGAGGCGGGCGACCCGATTGCCGAAAGCCTCTACGACGCGGTCGCCGGGATCCTGAAGGATCTCGAAGTGAGCGCCCCGATCGGCTGACCCGGCAGTCTGCGGCGGTCGGTCACGGATCGCCGCCCGCGAACGGCAGGTGCTCGCGTGTCAGGTTGCGCACGGGGGCGCCGGCGGCAAGGACGTGCACGTCGTCTTCGATCCGCACCCCGCCGAGCGGAGCGAGCAACTCGACCGTCTTCCAGTTCACGAGGGCGCCCTGCGACGACCCGCGCAGCGGATCGAGCAACGCGCCGATGAAGTACACTCCGGGTTCAATCGTGAAGACTTGGCCCGGCGCGATATCGGCCGTGTTGCGGAGAAACCGGTTGTCGCCGCGGGGCCGACGCAGCGCGCAGCCCACGTCGTGGGTCTGCAGCCCGAGCGAATGGCCCAGGCCGTGGGGCAAGAAGGCTCGCGTGACGCCCCGGCCGACCGCCTCGTCCGCCGATCCGACGACCAGACCGATGTCGCACAGAATCGTAGCCAAACGCACGTGCGCTTCGTCGTGCAATCGCTCGTAGGGCATTCCCACTCGGACCGCGTCGCACAGCGCGCGCTGCAGGGCATCGACGGCCTTCACGAGCTGGCCAAACAGTTCGGCCGCGGCCCCGCGCCCCTTGATCCACGTCCGTGTCACGTCGGCGCCGTACCCTCGGCAGCTTGCACCCGCGTCCACGAGCAGCGACTCGGCTTCGCGTCGGATCGGGCTGCGCGCGTACGCGACGTGGTGCAACGTCGCCGCGTTAGGTCCCATCGCCACGATGTTCTTGTAGGGAGTCTCCGGGTCGTCTTGCGCCGTGGCCCGTAAGTACGAAAGATGCAGGTCGAGCTCCGAAGCGTCGGAGGTGCCGAAGGCGTGGCGCAGCGCATCGTGGCCCGCCTGGGCGCGCCGATTGGCTTCCGAGAGGCAGGCCACCTCGTAGGGCGTCTTGACCACCCGCAACGCATCGAGGGCTCCTACGAGCGGTCCCGGGCAGACGGCGTCGCCGCCGATCCCCCAGAGGGTTGCCCGGGCCGCCGGATCGCCGATGAAGGCGACGCGCCCGGCCGGAACATGGCGGGCCATCTGCTCGAGCGACGTGACGTCGAGGGTGTCCATGACCTCGAGGAAAGCCTCGGTCTCCGGACGGGCCGACTGTTCCCAAAAGCTCGCGGTCGCGAGCCGCAAAAGGGTCGGCCTGGCTCCGGCCCGCACGACGAGCGCGAAGTCGGGTTCGGTCAGCGGAAGCCAATGATGCCAGTGCGGGACGGCCCGGAGCGGCCAAACCTGGTCGTCGAACGCGCTTCGGGGCACGAGCGCGCCCGAGTGGATCACCACGGCATCCCACCCCTGGGTCTCGAGCACTTCGGCGTACCGGCGTCGAAGGTCGTCTACGTGGCCGGCGTACATCCGGTCGAGCGTGCGCGCATCCACGGAAGGCATTGTAACGGATGGGGGCCGGTTCGCGGCCGGCCGGCCCGTGTTGGATCGCGTTTACAGGGCGCGATAACCCTGCTAAACGTCCCGCGCTCGTTCGTCCGATGTGTTGGGGACGTCACGAGACGAGGCGTGCTGAAGCGTCTGCGCCATGCAGGCGGCCAACCACTCGGAATCGCGGGCGTCGCCGTTCACGGGGAAGCGCTGCCCATACGAAAACTCGAGGGTTCGCATGAAGTCCATTTCGTCACAGAGCGCGCGGGGAGGCCGTTATCTACGGCCTGTTCTTGCTTCCGCGACGCTCCTGTTCTTGTTGCTGCTCGGCGTCTCGGCATTTGCCCAGCGTCTGACGGCGGGCGCCGTGCCGGTCGTCGCTCACCACGGCGCCGGCGAGGACTCGCTCGTCGTGCCCGCCCAGATCGACACGCTCGAGTTCTTCGGTCTGCCCGCGAGCCACCTGCTCATGCTCGGGCTGATCGTCTCCGCGCTCGGGGTCGTCTTCGGCATGGTCATCTTCTTTCAGCTGAAGAACGCGCCCGTGCACAAGGCGATGCTCGAAGTGAGCGAGCTCATTTACGAGACCTGCAAGACGTATTTGATTACGCAGGCGAAATTTCTCGGCCTGCTGTGGCTTTTCATCGGCGCCGTCATCGTCGTCTATTACGGCGTCCTGAAGGGTGAGGCACCCGGCGTCGTTTTGCTCATCCTGCTTTTCAGCATCATCGGAATCGCCGGCAGCGCCACCGTCGCGCTCTTCGGCATCCGCGTGAACACGTTTGCCAACTCGCGGACGGCGTTCGCCAGCCTGCGGGGCAAGCCGTACCCCGTGTACGCCATCCCGCTCAAGGCGGGCATGAGCATCGGCATGCTGCTCATCAGCATCGAGCTCGCGTTCATGCTCGCCATCCTGACGATGGTGCCGCACGAGTACGCCGGCAAGTGCTTCATCGGCTTCGCCATCGGCGAGTCGCTCGGTGCGGCCGCGCTGCGCGTGGCGGGCGGAATCTTCACGAAGATCGCCGACATCGGCTCGGACTTGATGAAAATCGTCTTCAAGATCAAAGAAGACGACGCGCGCAACCCCGGCGTCATCGCCGATTGCACGGGCGACAACGCCGGCGACTCCGTGGGCCCGAGCGCCGACGGCTTCGAGACCTACGGAGTCACGGGCGTCGCGCTCATCGTGTTCATCCTGCTGGCCGTCGGCAGTCCGATCGTCCAGGTCCAGCTTCTGACCTGGATCTTCGTCATGCGGATCTTGATGATCATCTCGAGCGCCATCAGCTACTTCGTCAACGAGTGGATCACCAAGGCGCGCTACGGCAACGCCGACAAGATGAACTTCGAGGCGCCGCTGACGCAGCTCGTGTGGATCACCTCGCTCGTGTCGGTGCTCTTCACGTTTGCCGCCTCGTATGCGCTCATCCCCATGCTGAGCGGCGACGACAGCCAGTGGTGGAAGCTGTCGGTCATCATCACGTGCGGCACGCTCGCCGGCGCGATCATCCCCGAACTCATCAAGATCTTCACCTCGACCGAGAGCGCCCACGTCCGCGAGATCGTGACGTCCGCGCGCGAAGGCGGCGCATCGCTCAACATCTTGTCCGGACTGACCGCCGGCAACTTCAGCGCGTTCTGGATGGGCATCGTCCTTCTGGTGCTGATGGGCGTCGCGTACCTGGTCAGCCAGCTCGGCCTCGGCGCGACGATGACCGTCGGCGGCACCGACGTCGCGCCCGTGTTCGCCTTCGGCCTGGTCGCCTTCGGCTTCCTCGGAATGGGGCCCGTGACGCTGGCGGTCGATTCCTACGGTCCGGTCACCGACAACGCTCAGAGCATCTTCGAGCTGTCGGTCATCGAGAGCGTCCCGAACGTGCGAGAGGAGATCCGAAAGCAGTTCGGTTTCGACGTCAACTTCGAGCGCGCCAAGCATTTGCTCGAAGAAAACGACGGTGCCGGCAACACGTTCAAGGCGACGGCCAAACCGGTTCTCATCGGCACGGCGGTGGTCGGCGCGACCACGATGATCTTCGCCATCATCGTCTTGCTCACCGACGGGCTGACGAGCGCCGAGAAGATCCAGAAGCTGTCTCTCTTGTATCCGCCGTTTCTGCTCGGCCTGATCGCCGGCGGGTCGGTCATCTACTGGTTCACCGGTGCGAGCATTCAGGCGGTGACGACCGGCGCCTACCGCGCGGTCGAGTTCATCAAGGCGAACATCAAACTCGAGGGAGTCGAGAAGGCGTCGATCACCGACAGCAAGAAGGTCGTCGAGATTTGCACGACGTACGCGCAGAAGGGCATGTTCAACATCTTCCTGGTCGTCTTCTTCTGCACTCTGGCGTTTGCGTTTCTCGATCCATTCTTCTTCGTCGGCTATCTCATCTCGATCGCTCTGTTCGGCCTGTTCCAGGCCCTGTTCATGGCCAACGCCGGGGGCGCGTGGGACAACGCCAAGAAGGTGGTCGAGGTCGAGCTCAAGGAGAAGGGCTCGCCGCTGCACGACGCCTGCGTCGTCGGAGATACCGTCGGCGATCCGTTCAAGGACACGAGCAGCGTCGCGATGAACCCCATCATCAAGTTCACGACGCTCTTCGGCTTGCTGGCCGTCGAGCTCGCGAACGACGAGGCGCATCCGATCGCCCGGGACACGACCGCCGTCGTCTCGGCCGTGTGCTTCGCCATTGCCCTTTACTTCGTATGGCGCAGCTTCTACGGCATGCGAATCGACACGCACGTCCGGGCGGAATCGACGGCGGTCGCGCCGAAGGCCGACCCTGCCGAGTAAGGCCGAGCGCTTCCAAATCGGCGCCCGAAATCAGCGCCCGAAATCAGCGCCCGAGATCCGCGACCGGGTGTGGCACGCGTTCGTTTTCGAGATCGCGCACCCGGTCGATCTGGCGACGGTTCCACTCGTCGTCAGACCACGGCGTCGCAAACCAGGCGTCGAGGATTTCCTTGGCGACCGCCGGCGAGGTCGCCCGCAGGCTCAATGCGAGCACGTTGGCGTGGTTCCAGATGCGCGCCCCTTTGGCCGTCTCCGCGTCGCCGCACAGCGCGGCGCGCACTCCGCCGACCTTGTTGGCCGCAATCGACGCTCCGGTGCCCGTCCAACAGCAAACGATGCCTTGATCCGCCTGGCCGCCGGCGACGGCCTGGGCGACCTTGCCACTGGTCAGCGGCCAGTCGACTTCCGGATCGCCTTCGGCGACGGCGCCGAAGAGCAGCAGACCATGACCGCGGGCGCGCAGATCGCGGATCAGCTCTTCGGTCAGCGCGTTCTTCTCGTCGGCGCCGATCGCGATCTTCATGGCAGCCTTTCGAGAGAGAGCCTAGCGTCGCTCCGGGTGGCCGGCCACGGCCTCTCCTCGACGCGTGGCCGGGGCCGGAGCTAAGTTCGGCTCGTCATGAAGGTGACGGACCTCGTCCAGGCGATGGAGGCGATCGCGCCGACGCGGTTCGCTGCGTCGTGGGACAACGTCGGCCTGCTCGTCGGCGACGGCGCCGCCACGCTTTCGCGCATTCTGCTCACGGTCGATTGCACGCAGCCGGTCGTCGAGGAGGCGCGGCGCGACGGCTGCGACGCCATCGTGACCTATCACCCGATTCTGTTCGCCGCCCAAAAGTCGTTCGTCGCCGGGTCGATGGCCTACGAGGTGGCGCGCGCCGGCGTCGCCGTGTTCTCGCCCCACACGGCGCTCGACGCCGCAACCGGGGGCACCAACGACGTTCTGGCCGACGCGATTGCGATGACGCACCGGGCGCCGCTGCGCGCTGCGCCGGCGTCCGGAGCGAGCGTCGCGGCCGACGCGGCCTCCCGCCTGCTCCGATTGCCCGATCCGGCGCCGGGTTTCGGGCGTGTGGGGGCCGTTCTGGCCTCGCCCGTACGGGCCTTGGTCGCCGGCATCAAGCGGTCGCTCGGAGTGTCGCACGTGCTGGTGGCGGGGCCTTTCGACCGGACGGTCACGCGCGCAGCGGTGTGCGCCGGCAGCGGGGCAGACCTTTTGCCCGACGCGATTGAGGCGGGAGTCGAGCTCATGCTGACCGGAGAGCTGCGCCACCACGACGCGCTCCGGGCCGTCGCGGCGGGGCTCACCGTCGTCTGCACGCTGCATTCGGCCAGCGAGCGGTGCGTGCTCGGGGCTCTGCAGCGACGCCTCATGAGTCACCTGCCGGGGGTGGCGGTCGCGTGCAGCACCGCCGACCGGGAGCCTTTCGCGTTCGCTTGATGCCTTGACCCGGGCGGCCTGCCCGTTCGAGACCCTTCGCCTTTGGGCGACGCATCCCGAGGAGACCCATGACGGATACCGAGACGACGCTGCGCGAGGTGATGGATTGGCGAATCTTGCTTCTCGACGGAGCGATGGGAACGCTCATCCAGCGTCGTGGCTTGACCGAAGCCGACTTCCGGGGTGCGCGCTTCGAACGGCATTCGCGCGATCTGAAGGGCAACTACGACGTTTTGGTGCTGAC
The DNA here is from genome assembly GCA_963696385.1 of uncultured delta proteobacterium. Taxonomy (GTDB): domain Bacteria; phylum Myxococcota_A; class Polyangia; order Polyangiales; family Polyangiaceae; genus Palsa-1150. Next base: position 693,421 of record CAVOKF010000008.1, on the reverse strand, counting down.
CCGGCCCGACGTGGTGCGATCCGTGCACGATGCCTACTTCGACGCCGGGTCGGACCTGGTCGAGACCGACACGTTCAGTGCGACCCCCATCGCGCTGTCCGAATACGACCTCGGCCCGTTCGCGTACGAGATGAACGTGGCCGCTGCGCGCATCGCCAAAGACAGCGCGCGCGAGTGGACGAAGCGCACGCCGAAGAAGCCTCGCTTCGTGGCCGGCGCCATGGGGCCGATGAACAAGTCGCTGTCGTTGCCGGCCAACGTGTCGGACCCGGGCTACCGGCCGGTCACCTTCGACCAAGTCCGCGACGGCTACGCCGAGCAGGTCCGCGGCCTGATCGACGGCGGCGCCGACGTGCTGCTCATCGAAACCATCATCGATACGTTGAATACCAAAGCCGCGCTCGTGGCGATCGAGGACGTCTTCGAAGAACGGGGCGTCCGGCTGCCGATCATGATTTCGGTGACGATCGTCGACAAGAGCGGCCGCACCCTGTCCGGTCAAACCGTCGAGGCCTTCTGGATCTCGGTGGCGCACGCGCGACCGCTGTCGGTGGGGCTCAACTGCTCGCTCGGGGCGCGCGAGATGCGGCCGTACGTCGAAGAGCTCTCGCGCGTATCGAACGCGCTCGTCAGCTGTTACCCGAACGCCGGGTTGCCCAACGTCTTCGGCGAGTTCGACGAGACCGCGGAGGTGACCTCGGCGCTGCTCGGCGGCTTCGCCGAGGACGGACTGGTCAACGCCGTGGGCGGCTGCTGCGGGACCGTGCCCGAACACATCCGCGCGATCGGCGCGCGGGTCGAAGGCATCCGGCCGCGCGTTCCGCCGCGCATCGAGCGGCTCACGCGCTTCGCCGGACTCGAGCCCTTGGTGATCCGGCCCGAGTCGAACTTCATCATGATCGGCGAACGGACCAACGTCACGGGGTCCAAAAGGTTCGCCGAGCTCGTCAAGGCCGGCGATTTCGCGAAGGCCGTCGAAGTGGCACTCGACCAGGTGAGAGGCGGCGCGAACATCCTCGACGTCAACATGGACGAGGGCATGCTCGACGGGGTCGCCGCCATGACGACGTTTCTCAACCTGCTCGGCGCCGAGCCGGAAGTCATTCGGATTCCGGTGATGGTCGACAGCTCCAAGTGGAGCGTCATCGAGGCGGGGCTCAAGTGCCTTCAGGGCAAAGGCGTCGCCAACTCGATCAGCCTCAAGGAGGGGGCCGATGATTTCCTATCCAAGGCCAAGAAGATCCGGCGCTACGGGGCCGGCGCCGTCGTCATGGCGTTCGACGAGCAAGGCCAGGCCGACTCGGTCGATCGCAAGGTGTCGATCTGCCGTCGCGCCTTCGACATCCTCACGCGCGACGGCGGCTGGGACCCGACCGACGTCGTCTTCGACCCCAACGTGCTGGCGATTGGCACGGGGATCGAAGAGCACGCCGGGTTCGCGAAAAACTACATCGAGGCGACGCGGATCATCAAATCCGATTGCCCGGGAGCCAAGATCTCCGGCGGCGTGAGCAACCTGTCGTTTTCGTTTCGGGGAAACAACGCCGTGCGCGAGGCCATGCACTCGTCGTTTCTGTTCCACGCCATCCGCGCGGGCATGGACATGGGGATCGTCAATGCCGGGCAGATTGGCGTGTACGAAGAAATTCCGAAGGATCTGCTCGAACACGTCGAGGACGTCATCTTCGACCGCCGCCCCGACGCGACCGAGCGGCTCGTGGCCTTCGCCGATTCGGTCAAGGGACACGGACGCAAGAAAGAGCACGACCTCGGCTGGCGCGACGCTGCCGTCGAGCAGCGGCTGAGCCACGCGCTCGTCCATGGCATCCTCGACTTCATCGAGGCCGACGTGGAGGAGGCGCGCGCCAAGCTGCCGGTGCCGCTCGACGTCATCGAAGGGCCGCTGATGGACGGGATGCGCGTCGTGGGGGATCTGTTCGGGGCCGGCAAGATGTTTCTGCCCCAGGTCGTCAAGAGTGCGCGCGCCATGAAGCGAGCCGTCGCGTACCTCTTGCCCTTCATGGAGGAGGAAAAAAGGCGGGTCGGCGGCGCGGAGAGAAAGCACGGCAAGGTGCTGCTCGCGACCGTCAAGGGCGACGTGCACGACATCGGCAAGAACATCGTCGGCGTCGTGCTCGGCTGCAACAGCTACGACGTCGTCGATCTCGGCGTCATGGTGCCCGCCGACACGATCCTGAACACCGCCGTGGAGCAGGGTTGCGACATCGTGGGCCTGTCGGGCCTCATCACGCCGTCGCTCGACGAGATGGTCCATGTGGCCAAAGAGATGACCCGCCGCGGCATGACCGTGCCGTTGCTCATCGGCGGCGCCACGACGAGCCGTCAACATACGGCCGTCAAGATCGCGCCCGAGTACCACGACGCCACGGTGCACGTGCTCGACGCGTCGCGCGCGGTCTCCACGGTGGCTGCGCTGCTCGACCCCAAGCAGAAGGGCGATTTTGTCGCCAAGAACCGGCAGGACCACGAACAGCTTCGGCGGCTGCACGCCACCAAGCGCGCCAAGCCGATGGCGTCGTTCGCGGCGGCCAACGAGCGCCGGGTGCGGCTGCGGTTCGACGAGGATCGGGTCGTAAAGCCCGATTTCTCGGGACGGCGCGTGGTCCTCGACCTGCCGTTGGCCGAAGTGGCCCGGTTCATCGACTGGACGTTTTTCTTCACGGCGTGGGAGTTGCCCGGCAAGTTCCCGGCCGTTTTGGACGACCCGCGTCACGGCGAAGCGGCGCGCGACCTTTACGACAACGGCCGCGCGCTGCTCGGCCGCATCGTGCGCGAGCGGCTTCTGGTCGCACGGGCGGCGTACGGCCTCTGGCCCGCGCAAAGCGAGGGAAACGACGTCGTGCTGTATCGCGACGAGACGCGCTGCGACCCGCTCGTGCGCTTTTGCATGCTCCGACAGCAGCAGCACAAGCCCGAGGACGAGCCCTACCGGTGCCTGGCCGACTTCGTCGCCCCCCGGGAAGCGGGCGTCGGAGACTGGGTGGGGGCGTTCGTCGTCACGGCCGGGATCGGGGTCGGGGACCTGGCCGCCTCGTTCGAGCGCGATCTCGACGACTATCACGCGATCATGGCCAAGGCGCTCGCCGATCGGCTCGCCGAGGCAGCCACCGAAATGGTGCACGAGCGGGTCCGCCGCGCGTGGTACGCCCCGGCCGAGTCCAAGTCGACCGGACAGCTCATCGCGGAGCAGTACCGCGGAATCCGGCCCGCCATCGGCTACCCGGCATGCCCCGATCACTCCGAGAAGCCGAAGCTCTTCGCCCTGCTCGGCGCGGATGAAATCGGTGTGTCGCTCACCGATCACGGCGCGATGCTGCCTGCCGCGAGCGTCGCCGGCCTGTATTTCGGACACCCGGAGTCGCGCTACTTTACCGTCGGTCGCGTGGGCCGCGACCAGGTCGAGGATTACGCACGGCGTAAGGAAGTGTCTCTGGCCGAGGCCGAGCGGTGGCTCGCCCAGAACTTGGCCTACGAGCCTGCGTAGCGCAGGTGGCGGCTGAGGTGCGGGTCCGATCCGCGTCGGCTTCATTAATATAACGCCGCCCGCAGCCGTTACCTTTCTTTCGAGAGCGAGCGGCTCGCGCTAGATCCATGCCTGTGGCTCAAGGAAGCTCCGACGCGACGACGCTGCTTTCTCGCGAGCCCGCCTGCACGCTGGCCGGCGGCGAAGCCGGGGCGATTGCGCCGGAGCGGCTCGTGCGCATTCACGAGGTGATGCTGCGCGCCCGCTGCCTCGAAGAGCGCCTCATTCTCATGAACAAGCAGGGCGACGGCTTCTTTTGGGTCGGCGGTCCCGGCGAAGAAGCGCTCAATGCGAGTCTCGGCCTGCTCGTGCACAAGGGGCAGGGGCCCGATTTCGACTACCTGCACTTGCATTACCGGTCGACGGCGACCCTGCTCGCGATGGGCGCCGATCCGATGGATGCCCTGCGGCAAATGAAAAATACCGCCACCGATCCGTACTCGGCCGGCCGAAATTTCGTCAACCACTACTCGGTGCGCCGCTGGAACGTGGTGCCGGTGTCGTCGCCCATCGAGGTTCAATTCGCGATGGCGCCCGGCACGGCGACGGCCAACAAGCGCGCCGGCGGCCGTGGCATCACGATCGTGCAAGGCGGCGACGCCGGCACCGCCGAGGGCGACTTCGCCACCTGCCTGCTCTGGTGCTCGCGGCCCGGCCACGAGCTTCCTTGTCTCATGATCATCGCCAACAACGCGTGGGGCATCTCGACGCCCACCGCCGAGCAACACGCCGAGAAACACATCGCCGACCGCTGCAAGGCGTTCGGAATCAAGAGCGCCGTCATCGACGGCAACGACGCCGAAGTCGCGTACCGTGAGCTGTGTCGCGCCATGGAGTACGTGCGCACAGAGCGCCGGCCGTTCCTGCTCGAGGCGCGGGTGTCGCGCTTGTACGGCCACTCCTCGGCCTCGGGCGCCAACCACGTGCCCGACGAGCGCGATTGCCTGGCTCTCTTCGAAGACGAGCTCGAGCAGCGCCACGTGCTGACGCGCTCGGCGATGACCGATCTGCGCGCTCAGATCACGCAAGCGCTGCTCGAAGCCAGCAAGCGCATTCGCGACGAACCGCAGCCTCGCGGCGCCGACATCTGGAAACACGTGTATGCCGACCGCGATCGGTTGCACGAGCCATCGCCGTCGCCGTCGGCGCACGGCGGGACCGATCTGGGCGGGACCAACGGCACGTCGCACTGATGGCCACGCTCGTCCAAGCCATCCGTCTCGCTCTGCATGTGGGCGAGGAGCGCCATGGCGTCACCGACGTCTTCGGCCAGGACGTCGGCCCTCCGCTCGGCGGCGTCTTCACCCAGACGCAGGGGATTCGTACGGCCTGGAACACCCCGCTCGACGAGCGAGGGATCCTCGGCATGGCCATCGGCTTGGCGCTCGCCGGCCAGCGACCCATCGCGGAGATTCAATTCTGCGACTACGCGTTCAACTCCATCGATCTCATGAAGCTCGCCGGCAGCATGTGCTGGTCGTCGGCCGGCGACTGGAATTGCCCCATGGTGCTGATGACACCGGTCGGCAGCGGCATTCGCGGCAGCATCTACCACTCGCACTCGTTCGACGCGCAGGCCACGCGCATCGCGGGTTGGAAGGTGGTCGTGCCGAGCAACCCGCTCGACGCGTACGGGCTGATGCTCTCGGCGATCGCCGATCCGAACCCGGTCATGTTCCTCGCGCCCAAGGCGCTCATGCGCGCGAAAGCCGGGCCCGGGCAACGCATCCCGGGCGAGCCCGACGACGACCGCTTGCTCTCCAAAATGATCGACGCGCCGCTCGGCAATCGGTCACGGTGGCGGCCTCGCTGGCCCGACGTCGAGGATCTGTTCGTGCCGATCGGACAGGGCCACACCTGCCGCGAGGGGCGCGACGTGACGGTCGTCACCTACGGACGCATGGTCCCGGTCGCCCTGCAGGCGGCCGACCAGGCTGCCGCCGAGGGCGTCGAGACGGAGGTGGTCGACCTGCGATCGCTCGCTCCGTACGACTGGGAGCGCATCAAGGCCAGCGTCCGCAAGACCGGCCGGGTCTTATTTCTGAACGAGGACACGGAAGTCACCAACTTCGGCGAGCACCTGCTGCGCCGCACCGTCGAAGAGCTCTTCTACGAGCTGCACGCGGCGCCGCGCTTGCTCGCCGGCGCCCACGTCCCAGGCATCGGCCTCGCCGACGCCCTCGAGCGCGCGAGCGTCCCGCAGCTCGATCAAGTGACCGCTGCCCTGCGCGAGATCGCTTCCGAGCTACCCTAGAGAGCGGCGCTCAGTCGCGTTCCTTGGGTTCGTCGCGCGCCGTCACGCGGATTTTGGGCAGCACCTGGGCGACGAAGCGGTCGCGCACGGCCTTCGCGCGACCCGGATCGCCCCGGGCCGGAATCGCAATGCCGAGGACCAGACACGCGCCATGCCACGCGGGGTAGGCGCCGTAGGCGACGGCGTACTGTTCGTGAAACGCGAGCGTCTGCGCCGTCGCGACGAGCGAATCGATGTCGACGATGCGGCCGTACCAAGGGATCGCTTGCGGCCTATCGTGTGCGATGACGACGTCGAACGACTCGGCCAAGGGCTCGGCCGTCCGCTCGAAGGCCGTGCTGCACGCGCCCGGCGCGGTCTCGTCCGGGACGTGCACGACGAACCCGCCGATGACCGCATGATGGGCTTTGCCGTACCGAAAGGCGGCAAGACTCGGCAGCCCCCAGAACTTCACCCGCGTCCAGCGGCCGGCATCGGGCAAGGGAAGACGCAGGCTGTTCTGCCAATCGGCTCGCCAGCCGAGCGGGCTCACCTTGAGCTGTTCGAGCGCCTCCGCGTGCCGTGCCCCGCCTTCGCCCCCTGCGGCCGACTCGCCGTCGTCGCGGGGAGGGGAAACAGGGACCACGACCGTCGGCAACGGCGGAGACGAGGCGCAAGCCAAGAGCCCGCCTGCGCATGCCGCAAACGCGATCCGGACGCCGCCGAGACGCAGGTTCACGGGCAAACGGTAGCAAACACCCTCGACCGCGACGTCGACCACGACGCCGACCACGACCTCGACCACGACCTCGACCTCGACCGCGACCACGACCTCGACCGCGACCGCGACCACGACCTCGACCACGACCTCGACCACGACCACGACCTCGACCACGACCTCGACCCCCCGGGCGGGGCCTTGCACGCGGTGATAGGTTAAATTTCGACCGGAGCTCGAAGCGCCATGGAGTCGCTCACTGAACCATCTCGGAGCCCGCCCACCCGCAGCGCTGCGCTCGTCCAATGGGTCGACGACATGGCGCGCCTGGCCAAGCCGTCACGCGTGGTGTGGTGCGACGGCAGCGAAGAAGAACGCCATCGCCTCACCGAAGAAGCGGTGGCGAACGGCATCCTGCAGCCGCTAAACCAGAGAACTCTGCCCGGTTGCTACCTGCATCGCAGCAACCCGGGCGACGTCGCCCGCGTCGAGCAGCTGACGTTCATTTGCACACCGACCCAACAGGAGGCCGGCCCGACGAACAACTGGATGTCGCCCGAGGAAGCCTATGCGCGTCTCGGCGCTCTCTTCGATGGGGCGATGCGGGGCCGCACGATGTACGTCGTGCCCTACGTCATGGGGCCGCTCGATTCGCCCTATTCCAAGGTGGGGGTCGAGCTCACCGACAGCGTCTACGTCGCGCTCAACATGCGCATCATGACACGCATGGGCCGCGTCGCCCTCGATCGGCTGGGCCGATCGGACGACTTCAACCGCGGATTGCATTCGACCCTCGATTGCAATCCTCTGCGCCGCTACATCTGCCACTTCCCGCAGGACAACACGATCTGGAGCATCGGCAGCGGCTACGGAGGCAACGCTCTACTCGGTAAAAAGTGCCTCGCTCTGCGCATCGCCAGCTATCTCGGCCGGCGCGAGGGCTGGTTGGCCGAGCACATGCTCATCCTGGGAGTCGAGTCGCCCGAGGGCGAGACGACCTACGTCGCCGCGGCGTTTCCGAGCGCGTGCGGCAAGACGAACTTCGCGATGATGATTCCCCCCAAGCGATTTCGGGGCTGGCGAATCTGGACGGTCGGAGACGACATCGCGTGGATGCACATCGGCGACGACGGCCGGCTGTATGCCATGAACCCCGAGGCCGGCTACTTCGGGGTCGCACCGGGGACCAGCACGACCACCAATCCCAACGCGATGAAGATGATCTCGCACGATACGATCTTCACGAACGTCGCCGTCACCAAGGACGGCGACGTGTGGTGGGAGGGCAAAGACGGCGACGAGCCGGAGGAGCTCGTCGACTGGCAGGGGCGCCCGTGGCGGCGCGGCGTGTCGACGGAAAAGCCGGCGCATCCGAACTCTCGCTTCACCGCCCCGGCGACGAACAACCCCGTGCTGTCCAAGTTTTGGGACGACTCGCGCGGGGTCCCGATCAGCGCGATTGTGTTCGGCGGGCGGCGGGCGACGACCGTGCCGCTCGTCATGCAAGCCTTCAACTGGATGAACGGCGTGTTCTTCGGCGCGACCCTCGGCAGCGAAACGACCGCGGCGGCCGCCGGCAAGGTCGGAGTCGTCCGGCGCGACCCGTTCGCGATGCTTCCGTTCTGCGGCTACGACATGGGCGAATACTTCAGCCACTGGCTCGCCATGCAGGCGCGCATGGTGAATCCGCCGAAGATGTTTTTGGTCAATTGGTTTCGAAGAGACCCGTCGGGCCGCTTCTTGTGGCCGGGCTACGGCGAGAACATGAGGGTTCTCAAGTGGATCGTCGACCGCGCGCGATTGCGCGTCGGCGGCCAGGAGACGCCCTTCGGCTGGGTGCCGAAGGCGGGCGATCTCGACCTGTCCGGTCTCGACATTCCCCACGAGCAGGTGGACGAGGCCACGCACATCGACCTGGACGAGTGGAAGGTCGAGCTCGAGTCGATCGGAACGTTCTTCGAGACGCTCGGACCGACCTTTCCGAAGCTGCTCGAACTGCACCGCGAGATTGCGCTCGAGCGGGTGCGCATCATGCGCGATCGCCGCGCCTCGGCGGTGGGGCCGTGAGGCCTCAGTCCGAGGCCACGAACGACGCCACGAACAAGTCGACCGAGCCCGTTCCCTGGGCCGAGGAGTAGTACAGCCGGTCGCACGCTTGGTTGGGCGCGGCCGACGTGAGAGCGCCCAAGTCGACGACCGATCCGAAGACGTCGGTGGAATCGTCGACCCACAGGACGTCCAGTGTCCCGGACATCGGGCTCACGAACAGAGTCTGACCGTCGCTCGAGATGCCGGTCGGCCTTCCCGCAAGGCTGCCGGCCGATCCGCGCAGAGCGGCTCCGGGCGGCCATGCGTCCGTCGTGAGAAGGCGCGCGCTGCGAAAGACGGTCGGCGTGCCGCCGCCCGGCGTCAGGGAGTAATAAAAGGCCTCGTCGTCGGCGCTGAGGACCGGATCGCCGTAGACCGCGGCTTCCGAGCCCCCGTCGGATGAGGCCATTTCGAAGTTGGAGTAGCTGCCCAGGCCGGCCTCGCTCGGGGCCGGTCCGAAGGAATCGCCGCGTGCGCTGCGGATCAATTCGGTGAAGCCCTGGCCCCCCGCGGTGATGAGCACCAGCCGCAGCCCATCGGGGCTGAGTGCGGCACGGTCGACCGCGTAGGGTCCGGAGGCGAGCACCTGCGGGGCGCCAAACGCGACGGCGGTCGAGTCGCGATCGGCGTACTCGAGAATCGCCGTCGTGCCGTGGCCGACCGTCCACGCGATCGACAGTTCGTCGGGTGTGACGGAATCGAGCGTGTCCTCGACGCCGATGCCGCCGTCGTCGGCGCTGCCGTCGAGCGCCAGGACGGTGGCGTCGCCGCCCGCGCCGCCGCCGTCGAGGCCGTCGGACACGGTCGAAATCGCGACCACCGTCCCAGTGCCGAGCAGGGCGCCCGGACCGCATACGGCCGGCGGAAGACCCGGTCCCATGAAAACGGTGCTGTCGGCCCCGGCGGCATCATCGGAGCTCGCGGCGCCGTCGGAGGGGCCGGCCTCTGTACCGCTGTCGGAGCTGCCGGCTTCCGTACCTCCGTCGGAGCTGCCGGCGGCATCGGAGCTCGCGGCGCCGTCGGAGCTGCCGGTGGTGGCGCCGCCCTCCGAACCGCGGCTGGACCCGCCGCTGTCGATCCCCGCGGAGGCGTCGGATCCGACCGAGGCCTCCGTGCCGCGACCGGCGTCGGTCGATGACGGAGCCCCGGCGATCGGCAGATCGTTGTCGCCCGCGGACGACGAGCAGCCGGCCGCCGAAAGCCAGAGCGCCACCCAACAGGCCGTAGAGCCGCGAGATGCCGACTTCATTCGGAGGCGACGCAATCGTATTGAACTTGCCAGTTCGTCAGCTGCGGCGTCTGCGTGTGGTCGGAGCTCGGGTTGAGTGTCGCGAAGACCTGAAGGTACACCTGCGACGTCTGCCCGTTGGCGACGAGCGCCTGGTTGACCGTTTGCGACCCGGACGTCCACGTCGTCGTGGCCGTCGGCGGGGGCGCGGACGTTCCGACGTTGACCGCCGCGCCCCAGTGGACTCCGTCGGTCGACGTCTCGGCCGTGAAGACGATCGAGGTTCCGGTCGGCGTGACGCTCTCCCAGTACAGAAACTCCCAGGACGGATACGTCCCGGTCGCACAGCTTGCGGTGTACGTGGCCGAGAACGTCGCGCTCGAATACAGGTCGACCGGTGGCGTCGGCTGGCAGGTCCCGCTGGCACACACGGCGCCCGTCGCGAAATTGCAGCACTGGGCGGCGGTCGTGCAGTTCGCGCCATTGGCGACGCAAGCGGCCGTGGACACGGCCACGCAGTGCGACGTCGGCGGATTGGCGAGCGGAGGGGGGTCGAGCTGGCACACGGCGGTCGCCGGCGTGGTGGTCGCCCCGCAGCAGTCCAAGTTGCTCGTGCAGAGGTTGGCTGATGTCAGAGGCCCGGGCTGCTCGCACGCGGCGAGCGAGAAGTACGCCCGCGAGTTGCCCGCCAGAAGCTCCTGACCGGGCAGGTAGAACGCGGGAAAGCTCGGATCCGTGCCGGGCGTCGGACTCGGCGAGATGGCCGCGATCCAAATTTTCTTCGTCGTCGGCTGCACACTGAGGTCCTGGTAGCGCGGATCGCTCCAGTACGGGTCGATCGTCGCCACGTTGCCGTACAGCCGCCGCGACGTGAACGCGACCCACGAATAGCCGCCGATCGTGACGGGCAGCACAGTCGGCTCGTAGTTGTAGACTTGTTCGTAGTACGTGCCGTTCTGCGCCTGAGTTCCGTGGTAGTTGGCGCCACCCGCAAGGGTCGGCAGATACGTTCCGCCGTTCAAGTTGGTGAGCGGCGAGGCCTGGAACGCCGACGGCGTCCCTGTCTTCACCGTGCTCACCCACCACAGATTCGACGTGGCGCCGATGTTGTTGCACGAACCGGAGCTGTCGCACGTCGACCGCGTGCCGGCCCAGTCGCGTCCGTTGGTCGTGATCTCGTTGCCGAACACGATGCCGTTTTGGCCGGCGGGCAAGAACGCGGGCCAATCCGAATAGCTCGCGGTGGTGAGGGGAGGGGTGTAGAGCACTTGAAAGTTGGAGAAGGTCGACGGAGCCGCGAAGTCCATCATCGCGATCGACCGGCCGTCCGCGGTGAGGTTGGCGAGCGGAGTCGCACTTCCGGAGTAAAAGGTGAACGCGACGTGCGCGGCATCGGTCGAGAACGCGGGCGTCGCCCCCCCGAGCGTGCTCGGCACGTTGCTGCCGATCACCGTGCCGCTCAGACTGTACAGCGCGCTCGCTTGTCCGGGCGGGTTGGCGACGACCAGTCCGCCTAGCGGCGCCGCGCTCGTGAACAGGTAGGTGCCGTTGGGCGCGAGCGCCGCGTACGTGAAGAGGTCGCCGCCGTACGCTCCGATGAGCGTTTGCGATCCTTGAATGAGCGCGGGGGTCGCGAGCTGCGGATTGTAGAGAAACGAAGTCGACTCGGTGCCGCCTCCGCTCGTGCCGTATTCGAGATACGAGTTCGACAGGAGGTTGGTGCCGCCGGAGGCCGCGCTGTGGCAAACGCGGCACCCCGCCCCCGACAGCGTCGGGTCGGTGTAGCCGACGACCACTTCGGGCGTGGTGCCGTTGACGGGCACTTCGAGGGTGGCGGCTCCGAACGCCGCCCCGAGGGGGGTGGAGCCGAAGTTTTGGACCAGGTTGGTGCCGTAGGAGTTGTAAAAGATATTGCCCTTGAGCTGGCCGTTGGCGAAGTGAATGGTCCTCGACACCTGGCCGTGGAGCGTGCCGCTTACGTAGCGCTGGATGGCGAAGTTCGCGTCGCCCCCGGTCGTGCCGCTGTTGCCGACGACGGTCTGCTGAAACGCATTCCACACGCTTTGGGGAATCGTCGCGCGCGGTTGCCCCGCCAGCGTCGGCGTGGGAGCGGTCTGGAGCTCGGGGACGATTTCCGACCAGCTGAAGATCGGCGTGCCCGTCGTCGGAAAGCTCAAGGTGACCTTGACGGCACTCGCCGTCGTCGCCGGACTGTTGTTGTTGGTCCACTGGATGAGCGGAGGCGGCAGGCCGAGCGGAAAGACCGTGGCCGCGTAGGGGTACACGATCGTGATGTTGTCGGCGGCGCCCGTCGTGGTCGGAAACTGGGTGTTCGAGTACCCGCTCGGAGCGGCACTCGTGTCGACGACGTTGACCGTGACGTTGCAGACGACGGCGGCTTGCAGCGTGCCCGCGTACGCGCTCACCGTGATGGGTCCCGCGATGGGAACGGCGAGGGTGAGCACACCCGAGGTGATCTCGGCCAGATTGTATTTGTCGACGGCCCACAGGGCCGACAGCGTTCCCGGATAACAGCCCGACGGCAGCAGCGCCGCCGTGTACGACACGGTGTTGGGGCTCGGCGCCATCGTCGTGACGGTCAGATCTTTGGCGGGGTCGGTGCTCGGGGTGATCTGCAGCTGATTGCACGCCGTCAGGCTCGCCGGAACGCCGGTCAGCGTGACGGCCGCGTCGGTGATCGTCAGGCCCGAGTCGGCGCCGGCATCGATGGTCGTCGGAGTCTCGACGAACGTCGTGCACGTCGGGTCGCACGGATCCCCGGAGCAGGCGACGGCGGGGATGGGACTCGCTACGCGAATGTCGGAGCGGGTCGGAATGAATCTCGAGGTCATGTACGCGCCGACGCACGATCCCCAGAGGCCGTCCGAGCAGGTCCGGGTGCCCATCGAGCAGGTCACGTAGGCGCCCGACCGGTTCGTGACGCTGCCGCAAGGGGCGGTCGCGCCGGCCGTCGTGCACGCGCAGCCTTCGGCGGGCGAAAGGCACATGTCGGAGGCGTCCGTCTCGTGCTGCGTGCTGACGGCCGGACCGACTTCGTCCAACGGCGACGTCGCGTTGGTGCCGCAGCCGGATGCGGCCCAGCCGACAAGGCTCAGCCACACCCCCCCGAAAAGCCCCGCGGCCGCCGCGTGCTTCGGCCGCGGCCGATGTATCCCCCTCGGCTTCATGTCAGCGGCCATCGACGGTCATCCGTCCATGGACGGCCGGCGGTCTCGGCGGGTGTACACCGCCACCCGGCGGTGGATGCGCGTCGCTCCGAGTCGTGGGGGGCCATGCGGTGGACTGGCCGACAAATTGAGCAATGGCCGTGCCGTGAGGCAAATTTTCTCGCGTTCGAACCCGAGCGACGGGATGCGGCACGGAATCGCCGCGCTCGCGTGCATCGACGCCGCGCCGCGGGGCTGCAAGAAGGTCCGCGCTTCGCAACACTTGCATACCTTGCAGGCAGCGCACACCATCACCGCCATGTCGGACCGCATCGAGTCGCGCCTCAAAGAAGAACGCCGATTTCACCCGAGTCCCGCCTTCGCCGCGCGGGCCCGCATCTCGTCGCATCATGTCTATGCCGCGATGCACCGGCAATCGATCGAAGAGCCCGAGGTGTTTTGGCGCGAGCAAACATCCGACCTCGTGTGGCGAGAGCCGTGGACGGCGTTTTCCGAGTGGCACCTGCAGCCGAGCACGCCGTCGGTCGCCGGATCGGCGCATGCGAAGTTCTTCGTCGGCGCGAAGCTGAACGTCTCCGAGAGTTGCCTCGACCGGCACATCGCCACGTGGCGCAAGAACAAGGCCGCGATCGTCTGGGAGGGCGAGCCGGGCGATGTGCGGACGATGACCTACTTCGAGCTTCATCGCGCGGTGGTCCAAGCCGCCGCGGCCCTGCTCGATCTCGGCGTGCGTCCGGCCGATCGGGTGGCGATCTACATGGGCATGGTGCCCGAAGCGATCGTGGCCATCCTGGCGTGCGCTCGGATCGGCGCGACCCATTCGGTCGTCTTCGGAGGGTTCAGCGCCGAGGCGCTCCGCGACCGGATCAACGACTGCGGCGCCCAGGTTCTCATCACCCAAGACGGCGCCTGGCGGCGCGGCAACGTCATCCCGCTCAAAGACATGGCCGACGCCGCGCTCGAGGAGACCCCGGGCGTCCGCCACGTCTTGGTCGTCCGGCGCGCCGGAAAGCCGGTCGCCATGAAGCCCGGGCGCGACGAATGGTGGCACGATCGGGTCGGCGGTCGACCGAGCGCCGGGTCGATCGAACGCGCCGCAAGGCCCGAAGCCTTCGACGCGGAGCACCCGCTCTTCATCCTTTACACCTCCGGTTCGACGGGCAAGCCGAAAGGGGTCCTCCACACGAGCGCCGGCTATCTCGCGGCGGTCCATCTGACGGCCAAGTACGTCTTCGATCTGCGAGACGAGGACGTCTACTTTTGCACCGCCGACATCGGCTGGGTGACCGGACACAGCTACATCGTGTACGGGCCTCTGTCCTGCGGCGCGACGTGTCTGGTCTACGAGGGGGCGCCCAATTTCCCCGATTGGGGGCGTCTCTGGCAGATGATCGAGCGTCACGGCGTGTCGATTCTCTACACGGCGCCGACCGCCATCCGCAGCTTCATCCGGGCCGGCGACGCGTGGCCCAACCAGTCGGACCTGTCGAGTTTGCGCCTTTTGGGCAGCGTGGGAGAGCCCATCAACCCCGAGGCCTGGACCTGGTACCACCGTGTCGTCGGAGGGCAGCGCTGCCCTGTGGTCGACACGTGGTGGCAGACCGAGACCGGCGCCATCATGCTGACCACCCTGCCGGGCGCGATGTACTCCAAGCCGGGCAGCACGGGAGTGCCGTTTTTCGGCGTCGACATCGCCGTCGTCAAAGATCACGGCGAACCCTGCACGGCGCTCGAAGGCGGCAAACTCGTCATCCGCGCGCCGTGGCCGTCGATGGCTCGGACACTCTGGGGCGACGACGCGCGCTACTTCAAAACGTACTGGGACGTCATTGCCGGCGTGTACTTCACCGGCGACGGAGCGCGGCGCGACGAGGACGGCTACTTCTGGGTCGTCGGTCGAATCGACGACGTCCTCAACGTGGCCGGACATCGGATTGGCACCGCGGAGATTGAAAGCGCGCTCGTCAGTCACCCCGCCGTCGCCGAGGCCGCGGCCGTGGGCCGGCCCGATGACATCAAAGGTCAGGCGCTCGTCGTCTTCGTGACCGTCAAGGCCGGCCGAGCCGTGGGTCGCGATCTGCGGGCCGCGCTCGAGGCCCACGTCGACAAGGAAATCGGGCGCTTTGCCCGCCCCGATACGATCCGGTTCGCCGACTCGCTGCCCAAGACCCGCAGCGGCAAAATCATGCGTCGGCTGCTGAAGGAGATCGCGGCAGGCGGTGATCCAAAAGGCGACACGTCGACGCTCGAAGACCTGAGTGTGCTGGCCAAGCTTCGGGCCGACGAGGAGACGTGAGTCGTCGCCGGGGCCGGGACGGCGACGCGACGTGTTAACGTAACGGCGTGCAGCCGCTGACCAAGCGAGAGGGCATCGGGCCGCCGCCCGAGGCGGCGGGTCGCTTCGAGCCCGTCGCCGGTGCCGTCGTCGCCGACAAGTACCGTATCGAGCGCGTACTCGGCGAAGGCGGCATGGGCGTCGTCGTGCTCGCGACCCATATGGCCCTCGATCAACCGGTGGCCATCAAGTTTCTCTTGCCGGAAGCGCTGCGCAGCAAGATCGCCGTCGAGCGCTTTCTTCGCGAGGCGCGCGTGGCGGCCAAAATTCGCAACGACCACGTGGCTCGCGTCCACGACGTCGGGACCCTCGAGGGCGGGGTGCCCTACATCGTGATGGAGTACCTCGTCGGATCCGATCTCGGCGACCTCATCGCCGAAGCCGGCGCGTTGCCCATCGACGAGGCTTGCGAAATCACCCTTCAAGCCTGCGAGGCGTTGAGCGAAGTCCACGCCGCGGGCATCGTTCACCGCGACCTCAAACCATCGAATCTGTTCATCACGCGGCGGGCCGACGGCGCGCCGTCGGTCAAGCTTCTCGATTTCGGAATTTCAAAGCTCACCCTCGGCCCCGACGAGGGCGGGGTCGACCCGGCTCTCACGTCGACCACCATGATCATGGGCTCGCCGTCGTACATGTCGCCCGAGCAGCTGAAGTCGACCAAGGAAGTCGACTCGCGGGCCGACATCTGGTCGCTCGGCACCGTCTTGTACGAGGCGATCGCGGGCAAGCCCGCCTTCCGAGCCGAGAGCGTTCCCCAGGTCTGCGCCATGATCGCGTCGGAGGATCCCCGTCCGCTGTCGATCTACCGCGAGGGCGTGCCCCGGGATCTCGATCGAGCGGTCCAGGGGTGCCTCGAGAAGAACGCGGCCAAACGGATCTCGCTCGTGGATCTGGCCCACGTTCTGGCGCGCTTCGCTCCCGATCGCGCCAAGCCGTCGCTCGAACGGCTCGAAGCCGTCGTGGGATCGCCCCGGTCGCGCGCCGATCCGGTCTCCGCCAAGATCTCTCTGCCGGTGCTGCCTCTGGCGACCGCCGAGTCCACCCGGACGGCCGCGGCCTGGGGCAAGGATCGGCGCGTCCGCGGGGCGGGAGGCGCCGCGGTCCTGCTGGTCGTTCTGGGTGTCATCGGCGCCATCGGCGTGGCGATCGGTACGGGTCGCGTGAGCGTCCCTCGCCTGAGCGGCGACATCGCCGGCGCCACCCACCGCGTCACGTCGGCCGCCGGCGCCGTCACGTCCGCCGTCGGCGCCGTCTCCTCTGCCGTCGCCTCGTCGATCCCGGACGTGCCGCTGCCGACCTTCGACGAGCCGTCGTCGTCCGCGGAGTCCGACGACGGCGAAGACGATCCGGACGCCCAAGTCAGCGCTCTGACCGTTTCCGACGCCGGTCATCCCGCCAGCGCGGCCGTCACCGCGGCGCACCCCGCGCCCTCCAAGGTGCACCCGCCCGCCAAGACTCGGCATCCGGCGCGGGTCCGCCATCACCACATCTAGGGCGGATGTCGCCTGCGCCCTCCCCTACGCTCCGGCGCTAAATCTTCGAGCCCGTCGGACCGTATGGATCCGGAGCGGGCTGGAGTCCCCACTGGCAGTCCCCGCTGAGCGTGCACGTGAACGAACCCATTCGTTTAGGACTTCTGGTCGACACCCTGCTCGCGCGCTACCAGGTGCGCCTCTTTACGGGAGCGATGCGGAGCGCCCGACTGCGGGGTGCTCACGTCATCGGATTTCAGGGACGGTTTCTGCGGATTGAGGGCTCCGAAACGGCGAGCTTCGACGGGTCGTTTCTCTTCGGTCTGGCCGCGGCCCCGGCCGTCGACGGGCTGGTGGTCGTGTCGAACATCCTGTCGACGGCGATCGGAGCCGACGCGGTTCGCGCCTTCTCGACGCGCAGCGGTGTTCCCGTCGTGAGCATCGGCGAGCTGCCAGGCTTCCCGCACCTGGACGTCGATGCCTCCAACGGACTGCGCGCGGTGGTCGAGCACCTGGTGACCGATCATGGCTTGCGGCGCATCGGGTTCGTCCGCGGCAACACCGGCAACCCCGATAGTTCGAGCCGAGAGCGGGTCTTCCGGGAAGTCCTCTACCGGCTGGGCGTGCCGGTGAGCGAGGAGCTCATCCTGCCGGGCGACTTCATGGAACCGTCCGGATCGAGCGCGGTCCGACTGCTGCTCGACGAGCGGCGCATTTCCCCTGCGGCGATCGATGCGATCGTCTGCGGCAACGACCAGATGGCGGTGGGCGCCGTGCAGGAGCTTGCGCTTCGCCGCATCCGCGTGCCGGGCGACGTCGCGGTCGTCGGATTCGACGACGACGAGTTCGCGCGCAATTGCAGTCCGCCGCTCACCACCGTCTACCAGCCGGTCGAGCGACTCGGCGAGCGAGCGGTCGAGTTGCTGCTCGAGCAGCTGGCCGGCCGGGCGATCCCCGACCGAACCGTGTTCGCCTCGGAGCCGCGCATCCGGTCGTCGTGCGGCTGCCGCATGCGGCGCGCTCGATCGCTGCCCCCGATCGACCCGCCCAGTACGCTCGCGATGGCGCTCAATCACGCCGAGCCGGTGGCGCTCGCGCGCCTCGAAAAGATGCTGGGGCCCCGGCCCGACGCGAGCGGGATCGACGCGCTGATGCGGGCGCTTCTGTCGCCGCTCGGCGCCCACGAGCGGACCGCCCTCATGGCGTTCGAGCAAGCGATCCTGCGATTGGCCGACCGAGGGGCCGATCCGCTGCGCTGGGAGGATGTGGTCGCGCCGTTCGCCGAAGCGGTCGAACGGTTTGCCGAGACCAACACCGAGGAGGGCCACTTGCATCGCCGGCGAATGGCCCGGGCCCAGCTCGTGGTCAACGAGGTGGCGGCCCGCACCCAGGCCCTCAGCCGCATGCACGTTCTGCAGCAGGCGAATGCGATGCGTGTGCTCGGCAGCACGCTCGTGTGTTCGCGCAGCATGCGCGGGCTCGGCAACGTCCTCAACGCGGGGCTGTCGGGGCTCGGCGTCCGGTACTGCTGCGTGTGTCTGTTCGTGCCGGGAGCCGATCGGCAGATGGCCAAAGTCGTGGCGCACTACGCGTCGACGGCGCGCGCCACGACCGAGATGGTCTACAACGACGCGCAGATCTGGCGGACGCTGCCGACGTCGATGCCGCCGAGCCCGCCGTCGATGCGCGGCGAAGAGCCGCACGTCTTCCGGGCGACCGAGCTTTTCCCGCCGCACGCGGCGCCTCGTGCCGGGGTGCGCGACTTGCTCGTATTCCCCCTGGTGTTCGCCGACGCCGCGTTGGGCTACGCCGTCTTCGACGCCCCGCAGGAGTTCGAAAACGCCTGGCTGCTCGAAGGCGTCGCCGGTCACCTGAGCAGCGCCATCTATTCGATGCTCACCGCGGAAGAGCTGCGCGGTGCGCGCGAACTCGCCGAGAAGGCGAGTGTTGCCAAGAGCGAATTCGTCGCGATGATGTCGCACGAAGTGCGTACGCCTCTGACCGCGGTCACCGGTCACCTCGACCTGTGCTTGCGCACCCAACTCGACCGCGACCAGCGCAACCACCTCAAGCGCGCGCGAAACGCGTCGCGAGCGCTGCTCGCCATCGTGGACGACATTCTCGACTTCTCGAAGATCGAGGCGAGAAAGCTCGACTTGGAGGCCGTGAAGTTCGATCTCGACGAGGTGCTCGATCAGCTCATCGGCACCTGCGGCCTGTCGGCCGCGAACAAGGGAATCGAGTTGGTCATCGACGTCGACGCCGACACGCCCGCCACGCTGCTCGGCGACCCGTTGCGGCTCGGCCAGGTGCTCATCAACCTCGTGGGCAACGCCATCAAGTTCTCGCCGAGCGGCCATGTCGTGCTTCGGATCGAGCCCGTGGCTTCGGAAGCGCCGTCCGGCTGCACGCTGCGCTTCTCGGTGTCGGACACGGGCATCGGCATGGCCCCCGAAGAGCTCGCCCGTATGTTCCGGCCGTTTACGCAGGCCGATAGCTCCACGACGCGGCGCTACGGCGGCACCGGCCTCGGGCTGGCGATCTCCAAGAGCCTGGTCGACATGATGGGCGGCAGCATTCGGGCCGAAAGCTCGCCGGGCCGCGGCAGCACGTTCATCTTCGTCGCCCATTTCGGCCACGGTGCGGCCGCCGCGCCGACCGGCGAGGGGGCCGGCGTACGGGTGCTGGTCGTCGAGGACAACGAAGCGCAGGCACGCGCTCTCAAGCGGCGCCTCGAAGCGCTGCGCTTCGACGTATGGGTCGTGGGCACGGCCGCCGATGCGATGCGCGAGCTGCACGCCGCTCGGCTCATTGCCCCGTTCGACGTCGTGCTGGCCGATTACGGGCTGCCCGACGGCAACGGCCTCGAATTGCTCGAACGCATCGGGCGTACGACCGACATCGCGCCTCCGGCGCTCGTCGCCATGGGTCCCGTGCACGCCGCGTACCTGTCGGTGGACCGGCTCTGGCGCCACGGCGTGACCGGCGCGCTCACCAAGCCGTTCCACGGCGCGAGTGTCCTGTCGGCCATGCGGCGCGCGCTGCGGCTCACGGCGAACTCCCAGCCGCCCGGGCAAGACGACGCCGACGACGCCGACGACGCGCGGCTCGACGGGCGTCGCATTCTGGTGGCTCAGGACAGCGAAGTGAGTCTCGAGGTCGTACGCTTGCTGCTCGAGCGTGCGGGGGCCGTCGTCGACATCGCCGTCGATGGGCAAAAAGCGGTCGAATCGGTCGCCCAGGGCCGCTACGACGCGATCCTGATGGATCTGCACATGCCTCATGTCGACGGGCTTGCCGCCACGCGCACGATTCGGGCATTCCCCCGGTCGGCCCAGGTCCCGATCATCGGCCTGACCGCGAGCGGCCGAGCCGAAGATCGCGACCTCTGCTTCGCGGCCGGCATGAACGACTTCGTCACCGTGCCGGTCGATCCCCGCCGCCTGCTCGCCATCGTCGCCGGTTGCATCCTGGCGATCGATCCGCGCGACTCCGACAGGCCTCCGGTGCGCACCACGCCGATGCCGCGCCGCGCGGTCGGGCGCAACGGTTCGGGCACGGCGCCCGGCGAGACGCCGGTCCTGCACGCGCCCCACGGCGAACTCGAGATCGAGCTCGCTCTCGGGCGTCTGGGCGGGCGCGCCGACGTGTACCGCAGGCTGCTCGATCGATTCCTCGTCAACCATGCGACGACCCCGGCCGACCTACGCGGCGCGCTCGATCGGGCCGACGTCCGCGCCGCCGCGATGCTCGCGCACACTCTCGCTGCGGCGGCGGCCAACATCGGGGCGATCCGGCTCTACCGCGCCGCCCAGACGCTCGACGTGGAGCTGCGGCGGCCCATGGCAGCCGCGTCGCTCGCGGACTCGGTCGCCGGTCCGTGGGCGGATGCCCTCGCGCAGTTCGATCTCGCGCATGCGGCGATCGTGGCGTCGGTGGCGAGTGTCCTCGAGACGCCCGTTGCGGAGCGACCGGCTCCCGAGCGCGAGAGCTCGCGGCACGTCGCCGGCATCGTCGAGCGGCTCGACAAGCTGCTTTCTGCGCACGACACCGCCGCGATCGAATGCCTGGAGACGCTGCGCGACGCGCTGGCGGATCGGTCGAGCGCGATCGAGCCCATGCAGCGGCTCGAGACGAGCCTCTACGCCTACGATTTCGAACAGGCCGGGCGCGAACTTCGCGCGGTGGCCACGCTGTTTCCCCCGCGCACCGACTCCGACATCCCCCCGTCCGTCCCCCCCGCTCCCCTCGGGTGAACTCATGATGCCCTCCGGCAAAGCCATCCTGACGCCGACCGACGATCCGGGCCCGGTCGTGCTCATCATCGACGACGCGCCGGAGAGCATCGATGTCCTTCGCGGCGTGCTCGGCGCCGACTACCAGGTGCGGGCGGCGATTCGCGGAGCGGTCGGGCTCGAGCTCGCGCAGGCCTCGCCTCCGGACTTGATCTTGCTCGACGTCATGATGCCCGAGATGGATGGCCACGAAGTCTGCCGGCGGCTGAAGGCCAACCCGGCCACCGCCAAGATCCCGGTCATCTTCGTCACGACACTGTCGGACGCGGGCAGCGAGGCTCGGGGACTCGACCTCGGCGCGGTCGATTACATCACCAAGCCTTACGTCCCGTCGCTCGTGCGATCGCGGGTCCGAACCCACATCGCGCTCCATCACCAGAGTCTCGCCCTCGAAGGCTTGGTCCGGGAGCGCACCGCGGAGCTTTTGCAGACCCGGCTCGAGATCATCCGGCGGCTGGGGCGCGCCGCGGAATACCGCGACAACGAGACGGGCATGCACGTCGTGCGCATGAGTCAGATTGCCCGCCTCATCGCTCTGCGGGTCGGCATGAGCGAAGAGCAGGCCGAAGTCATCCTGCAGGCCGCCCCCATGCACGACGTCGGCAAGATCGGGATCCCGGACCGAATCCTGCTCAAGCCCGGTCCGCTCGACGCGGCCGAGTGGGAGACGATGAAGACCCACTCCGCGATTGGCGCGGAGATCATCGGCGATCATCCGTCCGACGTCATGCAGACCGCGCGGGTCGTGGCCCTCGGCCATCACGAGCGCTGGGACGGCCGAGGCTACCCGGCCGGCCTGCGGGGCGAAAGCATTCCACGAGTCGCGCGCGTCGTCGCCGTGGCCGACGTGTTCGACGCGCTCTTGTCGGTGCGGCCCTACAAGCGGGCCTGGACCATCGACGAGACGGTCGCCAAGGTGAAGTCCGAGAACGGACACCACTTCGAGCCCGCCTGCGTCGAGGCTTTGCTCGAAGCGTTGCCCGCGTGCATCGCGATCCGCGATCGCTATCGCGACGGCTGACGCGCTCAAGCCACCGAATCCCGGCCCAACCTACCGGTTTGCCGTCCACTCGAGAGCCGAGGCGGATACCTGGGGCTATACGCCGATTGCCCGCGCCACTATGTGGCACTCGTGATCCCGAAACCGCGCCCCTCGAACCCCCGCCCGATTGCGACGCGTGTCGGCCGCCACCTCGATCGCTTTTTGGGGCAAAAAGTCGTGGATTTGTCAGCCATTCGGCAGGGGCGCGCGGTTCACGAAAGGCTTAGCGCGAGAGTACAGGGTCGTCGGCACGTGGCGAGACGACGCGGTCGTGCGGGCCGAGCCGTTCGACGCGATCGAACTGGATATCGCGTCTCTGTGGGCAACCTAAGTAAAGCGCCCCGCAAGAACAGCTGAATATGAGCTTCGGATGTTATTAGTCAAGACTCATAGTCGTGCCATCGGACAAGCCACCGAATCGCGGCCTAACCTACCGGCTCGAGCGGATCTCGTTCTCGAACTCGCGCAGCGCTTGGGGCGTGTCGGTCCGCACGGCGTAGCGAGCCACGACGGCAAAATCGAGCGACGGCACGAGCGCGCTGCGTTCGGCGTGCCGGAACGCACCTGTCTCCGGGTCGAACGCGACCAGACTGAACGCGCCATCTTTGAAGACCCAAACCTCGCGGACGCCCATCGCCGCGTAGACCTCGAGCTTGTTGAGCAAGGGCGACGAATGGATCACTTCGAGCACGATCTCTGGAAAATCGTGGAGCTTCTTGCCCACCAAGTAGCATTCGTCCGGCTCCGCGCCCCGCTGCTGAGCCTCCTTCTTGAAGGTAGTCGAACCGTAGCCGTAGAGGTCGATGCCCTTCACGTGCGCGAAGAGCTCCACCAAGCGGGCGATGTTCGTTTTCCACAACTCGTGCTCCGGCGACGGACTCATGATCTCCAACGCTCCTTGGACGTACGTCATCCGAAGGCTCGGCCCGTCGAGAAGCTCGCGCAGGATGACGTATTCCTTCCACGAAATACTGTGAAGCAGCATGCGCTGCTCTTTGGGTTCGTCCGCGACTTCGGGCCACGAGAAGGCGACCGCCATGAGGGCCCATAGCACGAGCTCCCGCCGTCAGGCCTGCCCGCTATTCACGCCCCCACTGCGTGCCGACCTCGCTTCGGGCCGGATGACGAGACTGGAGAGCCGGTGGGATAGGGCATTGCCCCGCGCCCCGGTGCGCGCCGAGGGCCTTGGGGCTGCTTGGAGCCGCTTCGCTCGGCGTCCGAGAGTGGATGCCTGAGCGGAGCGCGCGTCCGTCCGTTCGGCCGTTTCTTTTTCGCTTGGATCATCCACCGGCACGAAGTCGGTCGCGCAGCTGTTTCAAGGCGGCGTGCTGGTCGGCTTCGCCCGCGAGCTGCGCGATCGCGTCGAGATCGATTCCCGCGATGACCTCACTCGCCGAGCGCTCTTCGTAGCCGTCCGGACCCAACACGTAGACCGAGATCCGGCCCTCGTCCCACACCCAGACCTCGCGCACGCCCAGCCCGCGGTACACCTCGAGCTTGTCGAGGCCGCCGCTCGTCACGATGACTTCGATCGCGAGTTCGGGAAATCCTTCCGTTTGGGGTTTGCCGACGACGTAACACTCGTCCGGCTCGAGACCTCGCTCTTTGGGCTCGTGCTTGAAGGTCGTCGAGCCGTAGCCGTAGAGGGCAATATCGCGCTCGAGCGCATAGAGCTCCAGGAGCCTGGCGATCCGCGTTTTCACGTCCTCATGGAGGCGGGAAGGGCTCATGATCTCCAACGTTCCCTCGAGATACGTCATCCGCAAACCGGGGCTGTCGAGCAGCTCGCGCAGGACACCGTAATCGCGCCAGGAAATGCCGTTCAGAATCACGCGTTGATCGACCGTCGCCGACCGCACCGGGACGCCGGCGAATCGATGGGCTCGTGCCCGAGGCTCGCGCGCCGCGATCGTCATGCCGATCGAGTGTAGCGCAAAGACTCCGCGCGGCGCCTGCAGGCGCCGCCGACGTGCCCGCCAGACGAGCCGCCGCGCAGCGGGGAGGGGCCGAGCGCCAGGGGGCTTCCCGAGCCGGCAGCCTACGACAGTCGCCAGCATACGGCCGACTGGAGCGCTTCCCAAATGCCATGGCCGCGCAGGTCCATCTCACTGTCCCGAGCGGTGCGGCGCTGGAGAAACCGACCCCAATGAAGCGCAACGGATTCAGTGGGTCGGCCCGATTCCGCGCCGCTCACCCGCCGTGGTCGGCGACGCTACAATGCCGCCGATGCAACGGGCCAAGCCGACGCTCTTCGAACGCGAGCACGCGGCATTGCAGGAATTTTGTGGGGCCGTCCGCGTTCAGTTTGGTCCGCGGCTGCGCGAACTTGCGCTCTTTGGTTCGCGAGCGCGGGGAGAAGGAAACGAGGAATCGGACGTCGATGTCCTGGTCGTCATCGACGACATGACCCATGCAGAG
Organism: uncultured delta proteobacterium; assembly: GCA_963696385.1. Classification (GTDB taxonomy): domain Bacteria; phylum Myxococcota_A; class Polyangia; order Polyangiales; family Polyangiaceae; genus Palsa-1150. The sequence continues at coordinate 668,857 of CAVOKF010000008.1, read as the reverse complement.
GGGCGCTCGGTGGCGCACCTGGCGGGCGACGCGCTCACGCACCACGACGTGCTGGTCTCCCCATTCGCGGTGAGCACCGCGAGGATGACCGAACTTCGCGACCGTGAACGACTCATTGCCCGCGAGATTGCGCGCGACGCGGTGCCCCTGTGACCGAGGAAAATCGGCGCCGCAACATCGCCGACGCGGTCGCACGCGCGGCGCAGGCCATGAACGCTGCCCGCGCGCTGGTCGGGCTCGAGTTGCACCCGGATGCGATCTCGCGTTCGTACTATGCCGTCTTTCATTTGGTCCGAGCCTTGCTGTTAATGCGCGGAGTCGAGGCGAAGACGCACGCGGGTGCGATTCACCTTCTCAATACCGAATTCGTTCGCACAGGCAGTCTGCCGTCTTCGCACAATCGTCTGCTCGCGGGTCTTCAGCGCTCCCGAGAGCTCGCCGACTACGACGCGGCGGTGACCTTTTCGGCGGACGATGCCGCTGCGGAGCTGGCGGACGCCGAGCGATTCAGCCGAGATGCGTTGGCCTTGCTGCGTGCGGAAGGCTGGTTGGCGTCCGAGAGTTGATGCCTGAGGGTTGCCGGTTCGCTTTCCGACCGCACCCCCCCTTCTTATGCCTACCGTGTCAAGTTCGACAGGGGCGTTTCGAGGTGTTTCGCCCCATGACGGAGTAAGGGATTTCGCCGACTTGGCGGCCGTGAAGGCCGCGCCCTTGATCGTTCTCGACGTTTGGCATGCGGTGAATCAGCTATCCTTTGCGCCGTGGATCGGCTCGAACGCGACGACTTGGAGCGCGCCCGTCGAACCTCGCCGGAGGAGCGAGCCGTACAGCTCATCCAAGTGATTCGCGCCGGGTTCGCGCTCAAGCGCTCGGCGCTGCGCGCCCGATCGCCGGGGGCGTCCCAAGAGGAGCTCGACCAGAGATTCGCGCGGTGGCTCGAGCGCCACGATGACGGCTGACCCTCTCGCGGCGCTCCGGCGCGCGACCGCCGATCTGACCGCTCGGTCGGTCGGTTACGCGGTCGTCGGTGGTTTCGGCGTTTCGCTCCGCGCCGAGGTCCGCTTCACGCGTGACGTGGATCTGGCACTCGACATGCCCGACGACGAGGCCGTCGAGGCATTGGTCCGTGACTTTCGCAACCGACGCTACGACGTCCTCGCCATCGTCGAGCACGAGGATGCACAGCGCGTGGCCACGGTTCGCATGCGCTCGCCCTCGGGGGTGACCGTCGATCTTCTCACAGCGAGCTCCGGCATCGAGCACGAGATCGTCTTCCGCGCGACGACGGTGTCGGTGGAGGGTGCAGGCGAGGTTTTCGTCGCGCAACCGGAAGAGCTCCTGTCCATGAAAGTGCTGTCCATGGATGCGCGGCGGCTGCAAGATTGGATGGACGCCCGCTCGCTGATCGAGGTCAATCCCAACCTCGACCTCGAACGCGTCCGGGAGAATCTGCGACGGATCGAGGAACGCGGATTTCACCGTCGCCAGGACTTGAACGCCAAGCTCGAGGAGGTCCTGCGCAGAGCCGAGACGTGAAGCGCGTGGCGGCGCGCCGTTCCCGTCCTCCGGATGGCTCTTCCCGTCGCCGTTCCGATCGGTTACCTGTCGGCCTCATGTCGGCGATCGTGCTTTGGGCGGCCGATGCCGCCGCCCCGGTAGTGAGTCTCGAAGAGACGCGTCAGACGCTCGTCGATTCGGCGCGTCGCCGCTTCGGATCGATCGGCCCCGACGCGCTGGTCGAACACCTCTTGACTCGCACCGCCGGGTCGGATTTCGCGGTCCGCGAGGCGGCCCTCGAAGCTCTCGTGCGGCGCTGGGCGTTCGCCGAGCGGGACGGACTGGTGGTCGCCCGCAGGCCCGACGGCGGGAGCGTGCTCGGGATGTACGTGACGGGGCGGCGCAAAGGTCGCGCTCGTGAGAAGCGCCCCTACGCGACCCTGCTCGAGAGCCTCAGCCCTCTCGTGACGAGCTGCGATTGTCCGGATTTCCTTCGCAGCTCGCTCGGCCTTTGCAAGCACGGTCTCGTCGTGCTGGACCACGTGTTTCGCAGTCGCCGTCGCCTTGCGCGCGGCGTGCGCCAGAGCGCCGAGATCATCGATCGCGGGCCGAGGATCCGCTGGGAGCCCGACCTGCCTCTTGCCGGCGAGATTCGATCGCTTGGTCGGCCTTCGCCTCGACATGCCGACGCCCGGCCCTCTGCCGGTCGGTTCGAAGACTGTGGCCGATGGGCATCTGACCCGGGCCTTGCGGGCATTTTCGGGCGGGGCCTTGAATTCTGAGGTGCGTCTCGATCCGGAACGTCGTCGCCCGCTGCTTTCTTCGCTTCGGGCGCTGGTCGCACAGGACTCGCCCGGGCCCCTCGACGCGACGCCGGCCGCCCGGGCCATCGTCGTCGAAGAGCTCGACCGCGCCGAGAGACAAGGGCGCAATGTCCGGTTGGCCCCCAGGGCGCTTTCCACCCTGGGCACGCTGCAGCGGCGCTTGTATCCGTACCAGCAGCAAGGCGTAGAACGCTTCCTGGCGGCGGGGCGGCTGCTGCTGGCCGATGACATGGGGTTGGGCAAGACCATCCAAGCCATCGCGGCGTGCCACGCCCTCTTCGAGTCGAAGCGTGTGCGTCGAGGTCTGGTCATCGTGCCGTCGAGCCTCAAAGGGCAGTGGCTGCGCGAGTGGCAGGAGACGACCCACGTTCCCGCCGCGATTGTCGAGGGGACGGCCGCCGATCGCGTCCGCCAATATCGTGCGCTTCGGGAAGGTTTTCTCATTGTCAACTACGAGCAGCTGCTGCGCGACGGCGCGTACGTCTACGAGGTCGAACCCGAGATGGTGGTGCTCGACGAGGCTCAGCGCATCAAGAACTACGCGACCAAGTCGGCCGTTTACGTGAAAGCGCTGCGTCCCGAATACCGTCTTGTTCTGACGGGTACGCCGATGGAGAACCGTCTCGAGGAGCTCGCGTCGATCCTCGATTGGGTCGACGACGTCGCGCTCTCGCCCAAGTGGCGTCTCGTGCCGTGGTACACGAAGTGGGAGGGCGACGGCAGCCGCACGGGCAAGGCGGGTGCGCGTAACCTCGACACCCTTCGCTCGCGGCTGGGCCCGTGCCTGGTCCGCCGTTTGAGAAAAGACGTCCTCGGGCAGCTGCCGCCACGCACCGATACGCGCGTGCCCGTGGAGCTCACCGCCGAGCAGGCGATCGAGCACGACGAGCTCGCACAACCCATCAAGCGGCTCGTGCAAATAGGCAAGCATCGCCCGCTGCTGCAGGCGGAGTTTCTCAAGCTCATGCAGCTTCTCACGCAGCAGCGCATCATCGCCAACGGCCTGGGCCAGTTGCGCTTCGAGGCGATCTGGCCGGACCTCAGCACGGTGCGTCCCGACGCGTCGCGGCTCGAGGGGCTCTTTTCGCCCAAGCTCGTCGAGCTGCGGCGTCTCATCGCGGACCTGGCCGTCAGCCAGGGCCGCAAAATCGTCGTCTTCAGCCAATGGCGCCGCATGCTGCGGTTGGCGGAGTGGAGCGTGCGCGACGTGCTGGGCGACGAGGGGCTGCGCGCGGTGTTCTTCACGGGCGCCGAGAAGCTGTCGCAGCGCACGCGCAGTGTGGTCGATTTTCACGACGATCCGCGAGTGCGGGTGATGTTTCTGAGCGATGCGGGCGGCGTAGGCCTCAATCTGCAGAAGGCTGGCAGCGCGTGCATCAATCTGGAACTGCCGTGGAATCCGGCGGTGCTCGAACAGCGCATCGCCCGCATTCATCGTCACGGACAGAGGCGGCCCATCGACGTCTACAATCTCGTGTCGGAGGGATTGATCGAAGCGCGCATCGCCGGGCTGGTCGGCGCCAAGCAGGCGCTGTTCTCGGGTCTCTTCGATGGGTCGAGCGACGAGATTGCGTTCGACGCGGCGGCCTCTTTTCTCACGCGTGTCGAGCGCATCGTCGATCCGGGCGCGCTGGCCGAAGCGCCTGCAAGGCCTGCGCCCCGCGAGGTCGATGACGCAAGCGGAACGAACGGGGGCGCCCCCGCGGGGGCCGGTGACGGGGCAGGGGCCGACCCCTTTTTGGGCGAGGCCGACTCCGCGGTCGACGATGAGGACGCGCCGACCGATCCCCTCGACCTGCGTCCCGCCGAACCGACTCCGGACGAGGCCGATCGCATCGAGGCGCCGGAGCCCCTTCCGACAGGGACCCCCTCAAAGCCCGCCGGCCCGCCCGGCAACGGACCGTCGGCCCCTTGGAGCGACTCGGCCGAGAATCTGCTCAAGGCCGTCGCCGCCGAGGTGGGACTCGGGCGCGCCATCGAGCTGCTTCAGGCAGAGCGCGTTTGGGTCACATCGATCCTCGGCGCTGAGTGAGAGGGTCGACGATCGCGGCAACGTCCTCCGGCGTTTTTGCCCAAGTCGGCGGCGCGCGGTCCTGGCGAGTTACGAGGCCATCTAGTTCGAGCAGCCGTAGACCCCCTGCCATCGGTTGTCGGGATCGAACGTCATCGTCCAGGTATCCGAAGAGATGTTCTGCCATCCGCTGAACATCGTGAACGAATAGCCCGGAGCGCCCGCCGCAAACGGATTCGGCGAGAATCGCGGCACGAGTTGCGGCTGAGCGCCGTCGGACGAAGATTCGAGCTCGTACCCACCGTCGCCGCTCGAATCCGCCACGGCGGACCAGATGGGCGGCGTGACGCCGGTGAGGTCCACGGGGGAATCGAAAAACGACAGACCATTCATCATCAGGGCCGGATCGAAGAAGGGTAGGGGCTGCGGGCCAGCCATCGTCAGCACCTGCTGGAAGCCGACCGCGAAGGTCTGAACGTCCGCCAGCACTTGCGACGGCAACGCGGGCCAATCGAAAAGTGAGTTCGGCGGCCGCGAAGAGATCGCCTGCGCGGCGGCGACCCCCTCTTGAAGCAGAGTGAACGCATGCAACGTCGTCGGCAGGGCCGTCTGCAGCGACGCCGCATCCACGAGGTGGAAGAGGTGCGCGTTCAGGGCATTGGCAAAGGCCTGTTCTTGCCCGGACGGGTCGAAGACGAGCGTTGCAGGAAGACCCCAATCGTAGGCTTGCATCGCCTGAATGCTCGCGACGATCAGCTCGAGGACCACGGCCAACCCGTAGAGCTCAGGGGCTTCGACATGGACCGATCCGACTCCGCATCCGCCTTGGATATCGAACCCGGTCGTGGCACCGGCTCCCTGCTCGAGGGCTGCGACCAGGCTTTCCAGGCGAGGCGCGAGCGCTGCCGCGGCCCCGGCGAAGTCCGTTCCGCTCAGCGTGGGGTCCGCGATGACCGATGCCGCCGAGGGCCCATTGGTCTGCGCCGGTGCATAGGCAAGATGGGATCGGATGTAATTCGAGATCGACTGGCAAGTGGCATCGCGAGCGGCGAGCTGGTCGAGCACGCCGCCTTGACCCCAGAGAATCGATGAGTCGATCGGCGCGGTGAACCCCATCTTGAGAAGTACCGTCGTTACGTTGGGGTCCTCGGGGAGTACGGCGATTGTGCTCAAGGCGTAGGCGAGCGCGAAGTCGGCGCGGGCAGGGTCGAGATTGTGGGCACTCGCAAAATCCTGGCTGGCGCTTCGAAGGTCACAGCTCTCGAACGCCTGCAGCCCCTTTTCGGCCTCTTGCTCGGCAGGCGTTGCGCATCCGCCGAGCGCCGCCATCGCAACACACCCGAGCACCGCCGAACCGATCGATTGTCGCATTGCCATGGCTCCCCTCAGGCTCGTGCCAGCATTTCAATCTCGACGACGGCGAGCCCCACTTCGCTCGGTCGGCGCAGAACCCGTGCGGCGCTGCACATCGCAGGCCAAGGGGTCGATTGTGCCATGTTCGGCGCCGTTGCGGCTCCTCGGCGGGGTTACGAGTCAATGCGTTGGCACACCGGGACACGCCGATCACGGGCGACCTCGCTTTCGGCCCCGGGGGTTTCCTCGTACCTCGCAGTCCGCGTAGTCTCGGCGAATGGCCGATGTCCGTGCGTGGCTGACCTTCGCCCCGATCCCAGGGTGTCGATGAAGACGAGCGCGAGCCCGAACGAGAACATTCAGGTGATCGACGTCATTCGGGGCGTGTCCATCCTGCAGGTGCTCGTCGCTCATTTTTTCAATTCCGGCTTGCATCCGCAAATCCCTTCGGCCGGACCGCCGGACCTCGGCACGCGAATCTTCCGGCACCTGTTCGAGAGCGGGCGCTACGGCGTCACGATGTTTTTCGTCATCTCGGGCTTCTTGATCACCCGACTCATCGCGACCCAACCCGAGGGCCTCTTCAATCCCCACTTCAGGTCCTTTTACGCGCGCCGAGCGGGCCGAATTTTCCCGTTGTTTGCGCTCTGCGTTGCGCTCGGTCTGACGCTCATCGCCTTGGCGCACCCTTCGGAGCCGCGAACGCTCTATTGCCTGAAGGGCGCCGAAACGAAGCTCACGCCGAGCTTCTGGCTCTCGCTCGGTACGTTCACGTTCAATTGGTACAAGATCATCGCGCCCGTCTCGGGGCTGCACTGGGAGGTGCTCTGGTCGCTGTCGGTCGAAGAGCAATTTTATCTCTTCTACCCGCTGGCTCTCGCGTGGATCGGGTCCGAGAAGCGCTTGGTCCGCTTTCTTTTGTTCTTCGTCGTCTTGGGGCCGCTCTACCGCATGCTCTGGCGCGATCCGTCGCCCGCGGTCAACGGCTCGTTCGGCAATTTCGATGCGATTGCGTTGGGCGCGCTGCTCTTCGTCGCGTCATCCCGCTACGGGCTTCGCTTGTCGAAGAGCCAAGACGGGCGCGCTCTTCTTTGCGTGAGTGGCGGGTTGCTGCTGGCGGCGGCGAACCTAGTGACCAATGCCTATCGGGACAAAAACTTCGGATCGACCGGCGTGGCGATCGGATTGTTTCTATTTTTGATGGGGGCGCTGAATGCTCCGCTCTTTGCGCACCCCGTCTTTCGGGTTTTGGCGTCCCCGGGGCGCCTCAGTTACGGTGGCTATCTTCTCCACTCGAGCGTGCTCTACCTGGCGTGGCCTTTCTTGGGACGTGTGCCGTTCGCCGGGTCGCTGCTCATTTTCGTGTCGCTCGTGTTCGGGGTCGCGTGGCTGTCCAATCACTTTTTCGAGAAGCCGGCGAACCTCGCCATCCGGCGGCTCTTGGTGCCGAGAGCGCCGAAAGCGCCGACGGTGCCGATCGAGTTGTTGAAATTGTGAGCGGGAGTGACCTGAGCGTCGCGCGAGGTGTGAGGTCGCTGACTTGGCTCACGTACGTTGCCGCCGGCGCGGGAGGAGGGGAGCGGACGCAGGCTGCCCCGGCCTCCCCACCGCTCACCCGCAGCGTCGCCGCGTTCCCGCCTTCGCTGGCCAAGGATGCGTCGCTCGGCACGCTGCCGTCCGTCCCGGCGGTGCCGTTGCAGAGTAAGCGCTGCACGAAGAGGCGTTATGGCGTACCGAAGCGGCAGGGGGCATCTTCGCGTGCGTGAACGACGGTCGTTCAGTTCGACGAGGTCTGCTCTTTCGAGGGGGGCGGAGGCACGGTGATACGCCCGAGCGGCAGCTTGAGCTCGTCGGGCGAGAGGCGTGCGCGCGTGGCGGCCCAATACTTCGGGGCGAGCTCGAGGTACCGGGTGCGGGGCCAGTACGGCAGGATGCGGATGATCTCCGTGAGGTACAGCTCGGGGTCGAGTCGGTGGAGCTTGCACGAGGCGATCAGCGACAGGGTGTTGCCGGCAGCCCCCGCGTGGTCGTCGGAGCCATAGAACAACCATGCCCGGCGGCCGACGGCGATGACCTTCAACTCGCGCTCCGCGGAGTTGTTGTCCATGCGGAGCCTACCGTCGTCGAGAAAACGGCGGAGCGCCTTCTCGTGGCGAATGGAGTATCCGAGGGCGGTGGCGACGAGCCCGCGCTCGGGGCGTTTGTCGTGCTCGGCGCGGGCCCACGTGAAGAAGGCGTCGACGAGCGGGCGGGGGATGCCCTTGAAAAGCGCGTCATAGATCGCGTAGGCGTCGGCCTGCACGTAGCCGGAGAACCCCTTGAACATCTGCCAGACCGCGAGGCTGGTGTGCTTGGGCTGGAAGTCGAAAAAGACGTGACCCTCGTCGGTGAGCATAACGAAGAAGTGTCCCTTGCGACAGGGCTGGTGTGTTCCGTCGGGCAGGGGGATGGGCTGAATCGCGACGCCGGTGGCGTCGGTGGACAAGCAGAACGCGGTCGCGATGGCCTCTTTGCGCGCCGCCTCGACGAATGCAGCCGAGGTTTGCGCCGACGTGCTCGGAGTACCGGCACATCGTGCCGCGATCGAGGGCAAAGCCTTCGTGCGCGCATTGCTGCTCGTAGCGATAGAAGGGAACGCCCAGGACGTACTTGATGGCGAGCACGTGGGCGATCATTGATGGCGCGAGCATGTCTCGCGCCATGATCTCTTTGGGCATCGGCGCGGTAATGAACCGGTACGACGGCTCCGTCGGGACAGCCGGGATCCGCCCGTCGGTCGGGCCCTCGGTGGGAGGGGGTGGGCTTGGCTCGGGCTCCTTGTACACGACGCGCGCGACGATCAGGCGCCGGTATCCGCCGCGCTCGAAAGCCACGCGCGAGGTCTCCTCGACCCCGATTCGCTCGGCCTTTCCGTCGAGCTGGGGGTCGGACAGTTCGACACGAATCTCGGGCAAGTCGCACTTGGAGAGATCGCGCCGGCCCGTCGGAGCCGTATTTTTCGTCCGCTCGCGCGGCTTATCGCTCGGCGCAGGCGAGGCGGCCTCTTTCGGCTCGTCCGATGGGGCGGCGGCGTCGAGCACCTTCTTCCCCCTCGCCGAAGTGCTTCCACAAGTCCCTTCCGATATACGCGAACTTCGTCGCGCACGCCCTTCGACCCCGTGCGTCGGGGTATCCGTTCGCGTATAGGGACAAGAACATAGGACCCTAGGAACGCACACGACGGCCTAGGCTCGATTTGACCGTACCCGCCTGTCTCAGGCATCCTGGTCCAAGTGTCCATCCTAGTCTCCATTTGTATTCCAACGCGCTCCGAGCGACGCCTCGCGTATCTGCGGGAAGCGGTCGCATCGGCATTGGCTCAAACACACAAGGACCTCGAGGTTCTGGTCTCGGACGATGCGGGTGAGGAATCGATCCGCGAATTTGTCCTTGAACAAATGCGTCTTGACCCGCGCGTCCGATACCGAAGAAACGAAATACCTCTCGGTCTCGGCGGGAACTGCAATGCGCTTATTGGCTGGGCCGGTGGCGAATACCTGGTCATTATGGGCGATGACGATAGGTTGCTACCTAAATTCGTTGAGGAGATGCTTGCGGCACGTATTCCGGAGGCTGTCGTCATCTTCGCGAACCATCATGTAATCAATGAGAAGGGCAATCGAAATGATAAGCTGACGCGCGAATTCACTACCTTGTACGGCCGAGATCGCCTTGCGAGCGGCGAGGTTAGCGACCCCGCGGCTAGTGTATGGCGCAACTCGGTCCCGATGTCAGCATCGCTCATTCGAGCGGCCGACGCGAAGAGACTGGGGATGAAGAAAGACCTAAACACGCCGGACATCGAAATATTTGCCCGCATCGCCGCTGAAGCAAAATTATTCGTGTTCGTCCCACAGTTCCTCGCAGAATACCGCGTCCATCCCCTGTCGCAAACCTCCGCAGGCCTGGCAACGGGGCGGCTCATCAAGTACCTCGATCCTATCCACGTGCCGGCTCATGTCGAGCTGCTAAAGCGAAAATTCATGACTAGACTTTTGATGAGTGCGGTCAGCAGTGCTCTGCGCGAGGGGGATATTCAGGGAGCGCGCGTTATGTTGCAGCACCGGTACTATCCGTTCATGCGCGAGCGACCTGTGGGAGTGCTGGCGCACAAGGTAATTGCGGCAATGCCAAAACGGGTAGCGAAGGTCGGAGCTACATGCGTCGTGCGAGTGCGCCAAGCGGTCAGAACGGCGAGGAGTCGTTGATGAAGGCGATGCTCGTTTGGGGGAGAACCGGAGCAGAGACGATGAATGGCCCAGACGCTTCGAGGGCTCGAGCACTGAAACGACGCGAGGCCGAGCTATCCGCCTTGCGTCGCGAGGTGGACGGTTGCTTGCCGACAACGAGTCGCTCCGAGCCATGCTCGTGGGGCAGCAAGCGGTCGCGCTCTGTTGCGGTCGGGGCAATGACGTCAACGCGACGATCGCTCTAGGCTGAAGTTCCTGAACCGAAATCGCCGAAGTTCGCGATCTTGCTGTCGTCGTTGACGGAAAAGCAGGTGGAGGGGATGCGGCGAGCGCTCCGCAAGGAGCCCTTGTTTGGCCCGGACGGGCCGATCCGAAAGGTCCGCGACCAAAGCCACGGTGCGGTCGACGCCGTTCGGCAAGTCATTCGCAAGTTGGGGCTCGAGCTCCTCATCGACCGACAAGCAACCAAGCCGCCAGGGCGATGTGGTGATGGCCCTGTTGGTGGCGCGCATCACCGATGCCCAGAGCATGCTCGCGACGAAGAGGGCCTGGAAGACCACGACCCTGCCCGAAGACCTCGGGATTGCGGATGCGACCGAAGATGACCTGTACGACGCCATGGGTCGGCTCTTCGAGCGGCAGGACGCGATCGAGAAGAAGTTGGCGACGCGTCACCTGCGCCAGCAAGGGTTGGTGCTCTACGATCTGTCATTGAGCTATTTTGAAGGACACCAATGTCCACTTGCCAAGCTCGGATACAACCGCGATGGCAAGAAGGGCAAGCTGCAGGTCAACTATGGCCTTCTCACCGATGAACGGGGCTGTCCCATTGCGGTCCAGGTTTACGAGGGAAACGCATCCGATTCAACGACGCTCCTCGACCAGGTGGAGCGTGTTTGATCCGACTTCGGAATTGACGGATTCGTGATTGTGGGTGACCGCGCGGGATGATCACGGAGAAACAGATTTCGTCACTTCGCAAATCCGGTGGGACGACCTGGGTTACCGCGCTCAAGAGCGGTCGCATTCGATCCCTCGTGCACTCGGGCGTTCTGCAACTCGGACTCTTCGACGAACGCAATCTGTTTTCCGTGCGGGACCCAAACTTGCCGGTGAGCGGTTGATCGCATGCAAGAACCACGACCTCGCACGATTGCGCGCACACAAGCGCCAGAGCCTTCTCGACGCGACACGCAAAGAACTCGACGCGGTGCAGAGAATTGTGGTTCGCGGAAAGCTGGTGGGCAAAGCAGCGATCGGGCTACGGATCGGAAAAGTGATCAACAAGCATAAGGTGGCCAAGCACTTCTTACTCGAAATCCATGATTCTACATTCGAGTATCGCCTCCGCGAGGATCGCATCGCAGAGGAGGCAGCACTCGACGGCGTATACGTGATTCGTACGTCCTTGAGCCAAGAGTCGACCAGCGACGAACAGGCCGTTCGCCATTACAAGAAGCTCACGAATGTCGAACGCGCATTCCGATCCATCAAGACGATCGACTTGAAGGTGCGCCCCATTCACCACTTGGAAAACCGAGTCCGAGCGCACATCTTCCTGTGCACGCTCGCTTTCTACGTGGAGTGGCACATGCGCGAAGCGTGGCGACCGGTCCTCTTCTCGGACGAGGACTTCAACGCTCGCCAGAAATGACCCGGGTGTGCGCACTCGCGAGAAAAGGTCCGCCTCGGGAAGCGTGGCGGGAAGCGATGCTCGGGGGTGTGCCGGCCGCGTCCTTGTACGATCTGTCGTCGATGGTTCCGTCCTGATCCTCGCGTAGGCGAGCGTCAGCGGGCGTGCTCGAGGGCGTGCAACGCCGAGCTGCGCAAACGGACGCAAGCGGCGTGGCGGACGCGTCACCCGGAGTACGCGATCGCGAACCGGATCGCACGGAGGGCAGCGGATCCGCGCGGTCCGCCACCGCGGGGGGCGCCGCCGCTGACCCGACTTCCCTGGGACCTGGCGAAAGACGAGTTCGGGGCGCAAGGTGCCGGATTCCTTGGGGCTTTGGGGAGAGTGCTCGTGGGGGTCGCGAAAGACGAGATATGAAGGCAAGTACCTGATTCTTCGTAGGAATCCGGCGGACTTGCCCGGGGCACGCGAAAACCGAGAGCGGGGGCGTGCTGTTGTCGGCCGCGCCGCCGATGGAGCTGGAGCTGGGGCAACTGGACCTTCGCTACGAGTCGCTGCGCACGCGAAGCGCGCTTCGTGAGCGGCGCGTTCTGGCGTCCATCGCGCAGGTCGGTCAGCGGATGCCGATCATCGTGGTGTGCGACGGCTGCGCGCCCATCGTCGTCGACGGAATACAAGCGGGTCCGCACGTTGCGGCGCCTACGCCACGACACGGTCCGGGCCACGGCCTGGGAACTGAGTGAGGCGGATGCGCTGGTGCTGGAGCGGCTGCTTCGCGCCGGCGAGGCCGACAGCGCGATTGAGCAGGGGTGGTTTCTTCGCGAAATGACCGATCGCTTCGGCTTGAGCCGCGACGAGCTCGCGCGCCGCTTCGACCGAACGCCGAGCTGGGTGAGCCGGCGGCTGGCGCTGGTCATGGCGCTACCGGCGTCGGTCCAGAACCATGTGCGCTCGGAAGCGATCGAAGCGCACGCGGCGATGAAGTACCTGGTGCCGTTGGCGCGCGCCAACGAAGGCGACTGCGAGCGGTTGGCCGATGCGATTGCGCCGAGTCGTCCGTCGAGCCGGCAGATGGCTGAGCGCGGCGCGACCTACGCCGGGGGCAACGTGCAGACCCGCGAGTTGTGCATGCGCGATCCGCTCTTGGTGCTGCGTGCGCGGCAGGAACAGGCGCGCGAGGGCAGCGCCGAGCGCACGCCGGTCGAGCACCTTCTGGACGACCTGGGCATCGTGTGGGCGGTCGCCCGCCGGGCCCACGGTCGGCTCGTACGCGGTGCGATCGACGGGGCCACCGAGCCGCAGCGCGCGCAGGTGGGTCGCGCCAGCGCCGAGGCCGCGGCGTGCATGGAAGCCCTGAAACGCCAATGTGACCAGGAGTTGAACGATGCTCGATGAGTCCACACGAAATGCGATCTTGCGTCTGGCTGCGCGGCCCCCCCCCGCGGTTCAGGGGCCTCCCCCCACCGAAAGTAGCGGTCCGCGGTCATAGGTTCACGCACGTTTGCCGAAAGCACACGCTGCACGTCATGATGAGCCCGTGATCAGGCGTCGCACAACGACGTGATCTCCCGAGCCATGTCGTCCCACGTGCGAGCGCGCAGTTGCTCCGAGAAGCTCATCATCAGAGCGGGAACATCCGAGGTTCGCTCTCGCCACCGCATGAGGCATGACGCCAAGGCATCGGGGCTCTCCGAATCCTCCACGAGAAGGTCCCGGAGAGACGATGGATAGCGCTCAGCGACGCCCGCCGCCGCGGAGACCATCGCCGGAATTCCACAGCACAGCGCCTCGTGGACACCGAGGCCGTAGGCCTCGTACCGGGCTGGAGCCACTAGCGCATCACAAGCCGCAAGAATTCTGGGAACGTCGTTTCGAAGCCCCATAAACGCGATGCGGCTCATCAGCCCGTCACGCGCCGCCGCCGCCCGCCACAACGGAAGCTCAGCCCCCTGCCCGACAACAACCAAATCCGCGTCCCACGATTCCGAGCGACATAGAAGACGCCACGCCTCGTACAACACGTCGAATCCCTTCCGCCGATCCCCAAGCCCGCCGACGAATGCGACCCGCGGTCGGTCCGCGATCCACCCGAGCGAATCGCATGCCTTAGCGCGTGCGCCCGCCGAGAAGGGATGGAAGCGCGCTGGATCGGTACCGTAGTACACGGTCCGCACGCGGTCGGCAGTCACTCCGACACGTTCGATGATCTGTCGTCGTGTCATTTCGGAGTTCGCAATGACGACACGTGCCATGCGCAGTGCAATGCGCTCACTTACTGTATTCAAACAATGCTGACTATGTGCCTTTGCCCGACGCCAGCCCCCCAGCGCCATGAGCGGCCAGTGCCCCGCGTGAACGTAATGAACCCAGTTTGCCCCAGGAAAGGGACAATTGCCCCCGTTCGATAGAACCGCGCCGCCCCGCGACACGAGTTGCGCAGCGTGCGCGAGCCCGACGGCGCCGAGAAGGGGACCGCCGAGTGCATATGCGTTGGCTGGCTTCGGCACACGATGCACGACGACGTTGGGATGCGATCCGAGATCGCCCTCGACACGGTAAGTAATCAGGTGAACGGCCCGGCCCGAGCGGGCTAGATAGCTCGCAAGCGAGTAGTTTGCCCAATCCATCCCTCCTGTTCGGACGAAGTCACTCGCAACGATTGCGTATTGCGATGTCATTTTTTTTCGTAGACCCGCTGCCGATGGGGCATCACCGAGTTGCCTGCTGGCTAGCTGCAAACACGGTCCCGTTGAGCAACCAAAATTCGAGCCCATTGGTGCCCTCGAACATTGGGTTATTGAACGTTAACGCCAATGCGCCTATGCCGTATCCAAATAAAACGGTTGCCCATTTCTGGATTTCGCCTTCCGCGCCATCGGGTCGACTAGCGATGCGGAGTGCCGTTAGCAACGCTGTGACCACTGCCGCTCCGTAAGCCAGCATCAATGGGATACCACCATCGTACAGCCATGCGGTCCATTGAATCTCGGCCCAAAGGGCCTCGATGCGGCTGCGCGAGTCGGCAAAATAGCCATGAATCATCCCCCACCTTCCGAGGCCGGCACCAAGAGGGTATTGGGGGAGCAGGTCGTAGAACGTATGCTGAAGAAAGGCCCCTCTGTTCTCGTAGTAGACTGTGCCGGGATCCGACTCGAAGAGTGTCAAAAATCGGTCCGTCACGTGCTTTTCAGCAACGGATAAAGCAAGCATAAAACCAAACACCGCGACGGTCGACACCACCGCAAGCAGAAACGCATAGCGACCGACCCGACGCTGGGCGACCAAGGGAAGCCCGAGCGCAAGGATGCTTATGGCAAGCATGACGGCGACCGACCGCACCTCGCACAGGTACAGGGTGAACAGCCCCAGTGCCATGCTGACCACGACCAGGATCTTCGAACCACCACCCCGATCGATCCATGAGAAACCCTATGCCGAGAATCACGCAATAGACGCCACCCATTGCGGCTCCGCCTGGGGTATCGGTTAGCCCCATCGGCCGCAGCATACTGAAGCCGGTTGACAGCGTGATCTGAAGCCCCTCGATGTAACTGTCCTCCAAGTTCGAAGCAAAAGCGGGCTGGAATTGTCCGGGGAAATAGACTTGCAAAGCACCGACAAGCGCACTTGCGGTATTGAAGAGCCAGTAACACAAAAAGACTCGCCGGACGGTCTTCGCGTCAATAGCGACGCGCGGCACCCAGAACACCGGCGCCAGAATGGCCAAATGGTGAAAAAGTGCTGCCACGCCTGCCCAGACGCTGTCCGAATCCGGTCGCGGAATGCTTGCGGCGATCGTGACCAAAGCAATTACGGCGAATCGTGACGCTGGATGGGCCTTGGCTGGGCGACGGAGCGCAAAGAACATGATAAGATTCGAGCCGAACGCCCCCACACGAAGAAAAACGCGGCCCTTTGCCAAGAAAGGGAATAGGAGGGCGATTTGACAAAGGAACTCTCCACCCATTACGGCGTAGAGAAACCAAGGTGAGTACAGGGCCGCCAACACTGGGGCCGGTCGCGAAGCACGCAGCGCGAGGTGCGCCGCCGTCGCACTCCCGGCGGTGGGCGGAGACGTCGTGCCGTGAAGCGACGTCGCTTTCATACGTGGGGCGCGCGGATCGACGGTTGCGAGCTGGCGTGGTCAGGGGAAGCGAAGGTCCTACGATCGCCGTTGACGGTGGATGCCGCGCCGACGGTCCCCGAGAATCGAACGGCCCTCGACGAGCGCGCCAAGGACGGCCGCCAGATCGCATACGCGGGCTCCGGGCGCGCACAGTTCGTGCGCGCGACGGGCCGCCGCCGTCGAGAGCGCACGACGCTTGCGCTCGTCCCGTATCAGTTCATCGAGCGCTTCAGCTACCGAGGCGCCATTGGCTTCCACCAAAAGGCCGCACGAGGGATTGATGATTTCGACAGCTCCGCCCAACTTCGTGGCGACGACGGGCAGTCCAGCGGCGAGAGCCTCGATGAACACGATTCCGAACGGCTCGGGGCCCACGTTGGGCTGACAGAAGATATCGGCCGCCCTCATGAGGGCCGGAACGTCTTCTCGCTGACCGAGAAATCTTACGCGCCCCGCCAATCCGAGCCTTTCCACCGTAGAGCGAAGCTCACGCTCGTAGCTCATTTCCGATGGGCGCTGAGCGGCGCCGGCAATCCAGCACACCCAGGGGGCGCTCTTCGGCAGCCTCTCGAGAGCCGAAAGAAGAACGTGCTGGCCCTTCCAAGGCTGCATGCGACTCGCTTGGAGTACGACAACCGCGTCTATGGCCGCGCCCAGGGACGCTCGCAAAGCTTCACGGCCGCCTTCTTGCCGTTTTTCGAATGCGAGCGAGACAGGATATCGAACCACGCGCCGGGGCACGTGCTTGAAGAACCACCTGCCTGAGCGGGCCGTAAATTCACTGTTGCAGATCACAAGGTCCGGTGGGGTTCGATTGGCGAGAAGATTGGGCCATCCGCGCCAGTTTGGAACGTCGTGCATATGATGAACAAGAGGCAACCCGCCTTTGCGAACTACCGGGGCGCCCAGCGCGTGAGGCCACGCTGAATGACACACGACAACATCGTAGTTGCCTGAATCGAGCAGCCGGGTGAGCGAAGCACGCGCCGCGTAGACCAGCCAGGGGGAACTTGCGCGCACTCGCCCGATTAAATGAACATCGATGCCTTCGGCCCGAAGCTCGCGCACCAGTCGACCCTCGAAGCATAGCGCTACGTCTGTTGCCATCCATGGCGCGTCCGTTCGATAATGAGCGAGCGTCCGCAAAAATACTTCCACGCCGCCGTACAGGTTGCCGCTATACACGTGCAGAGTGCGCAAGCGCTCCGGTTTTGGGCGAGCGACGCCGTTTGCGAGTCCGGGCGGCGGATGATGCCCATTGGGGCCCGCAAGCGACATATCCTCTTCCATCGTGTCGGCACGCCCCCGACGTCGTGGCTCATGCCGTTGGGCTCGCAACCCGCGCGGGAGGACTTCCGCATACAGGTCCATGGCCTTCCGAGCCATAACCGCATCGTCGAAGTCGCGGCACGCTCGGTCGATTGCGGCCGCGGAGAGCCGCTCGCGCAGAGCGGGATCGGCGAGCAAGCGCCCCGACGCCGCCGCGAGAGCGGCGGGATCCTTCGGGGGAACGGTGAAGCCCGTTTCGCCGTCGCGCGATACCCAAGGTACACCCGAACCCGGAATTTGAGTGTTGATCACGGGACACCCGCTCGCCATCGCTTCCACCTGGACGAGCCCGAAACCTTCGCTGCGCGCGATGCTGGGGAACCACAAGGCTGTCGCCGCACGGTAGGCGCCCAGGAGCTTGTTCTGGTCGATCTGGCCAGCCCACTCGATACGGTGGGCGACGCAGCGAGCGACGGCCCGCTCACGGAGCTCTCGCTCCATCGGACCTGCGCCGATGATCAGCAGACGGCCCGGAACTTGAGCCAATGCGTCAACGGCCGTTGTTAGGCCCTTGTAGTAGACGAGCCGGCCGACCGCGAGCCATAACGGCTGCCCGAGCTCTAAGCGCAAGCGTGCTTCCCAGGCCAGCACTTCGGGCGATGGGCTCAGGAATGGGGCCAGATTGAGACCCAACGGAAGCGCCCTAACCTTGTGACGCAGCGCTCGCAGAACCGCCGACCCCTCGACGTACTCTTCGCTATCGGACAGGACCAGCCTTGCGCGGTTGTGCACGCGCCGCTCGACCGGCGCAAAGACGCGCCCCAGCACGCGCTGTTTGATAACGTCACTGTGGTGCGTAACGACCAAGGTGCCAAACGGCGGAAGCGCCGCCAATGCCAAGAACATGGTCGGGTTGGGCGCGTGGACGTGCACAATGTCGATGCGCTCGTCGCGCAGCCTCCACAGCGCCCGCGGAAGCGAGGGGCAGAGATCGAGCCTCGACAGCGAAGCCCGGCGGCCTAGCCGTGTTACGTGAACGCCCTCGTCCCGTTCCTTGACGGTCGGGGTTGACGCAAATCTCTCCCACGTAACGTCCCTCTTCGCGGCATTTCTGTGACTCACGCAGATGACTCGGACGTCGGCACCAAGGCGCGCTTGCGCACGCGCCAGCGTCTGGACGTGAATCTCGACGCCGCCCGCGGCGGGGGGGTAAAATTTGCCAAGATGGCAGACGCGAAGACTCATCCGAATGGAAACACGACGTTACCCCAGAAATGGCGAGCTTCGAAGCACGCGTGCGTGATCATCGCGCGAGCCTCGAGATTCGGGCGCCATTCGTTTTCCGACTCACTACGGCATGCCGGGCTTGGGGGAGGCGGTCACAGCCCCCAAGCGAGCGCCACCGTCAGCCCCGCCAGCCCGAACGTAGTCGAGTGCGAATCGACGCTTGGATCGTACTTGAGGATCCCGCCGCCACCGCCATCGAGCGACACTTCGAGGGCGACCGAGCGGGCCAGCATGTGCCGGTACCCAAACCTCAGCCGTCCAGCGATGCCGCCTTCGGAGTACGACGAATCCGCCGCGTCTGCTCCCGCCTGAAAGACCAAGTGCTCGTAGCCGACGCCGAGGCCGAAGAGCAGCTGGTCATCGGCGCGCGCGTTGAGCGGCACCCGGAGCTCGTAGCCGATAGCGGACGTCAGACCGGAAATGACTTCAGCGTCGAGGTCGGTCGAGTTGAAACGCTGGTACGCCGCCTCGAGGAACAGCGTGCTGCGGGACGCAAATGAGTAGCGGACCTGACCGCCGACACTCTCGTCCCATGTCTCGCGATCGCCAAACGATCGGCCGTCACGAAACCACTTGCGGGCACCGAGAAGCGGGGCCAGCACCCATCCCTTGCCGTCGCGGAGCGACGAAGGCGGTCTGTCGTCCTCGGTCTCGGCATCGGCAGAGGCTGCTGTCGCATCGA
The DNA here is from genome assembly GCA_963696385.1 of uncultured delta proteobacterium. GTDB lineage: Bacteria > Myxococcota_A > Polyangia > Polyangiales > Polyangiaceae > Palsa-1150. The sequence goes on along the minus strand of CAVOKF010000008.1, from coordinate 649,946 downwards.
CCGACGCCGAGGGCGTTGTTGCGACGGGCTCATCGGGACGGTCTGCGGGCTCGTCCTTTGGCGGAGCGTCCTCTCGGGCGGCGGCAGTGCCCGGCGGCGGAAGCCCACGCACCTGAGCTTGCAGCTGGTCCAGCCGATCGCGAAACGAGTCCGCGTCCTTCGCGTCCGCCGCGTTGGTCACGTACATTCGGTAGTCCTCGATCGCCGGGTACGGGTGACCGAGCTTGTCGTGGCAACTGCCCCGGTCGCGGTACAGGGTGGGGTCCACCGACTCGGCGATGGCCTGGTCGAACAAGTCGATGGCGCCCTCGTAGTCGCCCTGTTTCATGCGTTCGCGAGCCGTGCGAGCGAAACCTTCGGTCCCGAGCTGGGCTCGCTGCAGGTTGAATGGCGTCGTGTCGTCGGCGGGCTTACCGGACCCTTTCGGCGTCGGGCGATGTTGTCTTCGGGGGGGTTCGGATTGAGCGCTCACCGCCGTCGCGATCAGCATGCCCACGAGCACCGCAGAGGCTTTGCGCATCGCCCGAGCGTAAGGCACGGGCGCGCTCGCGTACGAATTTCGGGCGCCGCTTACTGCGGCATGTGGGCTGGAATCCGCATTTGCATGGGTCCGCGAGGCAGCAACCGTACCCCCCCATCGCCCGAAATGGCCGCGAGCGGCGCCGGACTGCTGGCGCTGGCGGCGGCGGGGGCGCCCGGAATGATCCAGGTGACGCGACCGAAGCGGGAGGCCTTGTGGAAGTTGCCCTGGCCGAGAATCGGTGACCACGAAACGCCGGCGTTCTGCCTCATCCCGTAAAAGTTGATGCGCCAGACGTCGCCTGACTTCGGGGGATGGTTTGCCGCCTTGGTGTACCCCGCCCAAGGGATGGCGACCTCGATCGTGTAACCGGTGACTTTGCCGTCGTCGCCCTTCTGCAGCTGCACGGCGCTCTTCAACTTGGGGTCCCAGTCTTCGTGACCGAACGGGCCGTTCGGGCCGCCGCTCGGCTGCTGCAGCGTGTCGAACTGCGATTTGAAGACCTTGTTCTGAGGGTTGATCTGCAGCTCGTAATAGTCGTGGTTGTCGCCGGTCGGGTCGGGTTCCACCATCATTTCAACCGTGTCTTTGGTCCAGAGCTTGGGCTGGCCGGCGGCCGTAAAGTCCGTTGGCTGTGCCTTCGCGTTGGTGAAGCCAACGTAGGGCTCGGCCTGCTGGACCACGAACAAGACGTAAAGGTTCTTCTCGTCCCAGAGCAGTTTGGCCGATGCGCTCACCGGAAACAGGGGGTTCGGCTTACCCGTCCCCACGTCGACGAAAGGGCCCGTGCTTACCGCGCCCTCCCACTCTTTCTCGTCGGCGATTCCGTCGATCTTGATCTTGCCGGTAGTCGCGAGGCGGGTGACGACGATCGACGGCACGTCGGTCTTCGTGTGCTCATCGGCCGACTTCGGAACCACGCCGGTGCCGATCTTACCCACAATCGCGCAATTGTCGCCGTCGTTCGCGCCGCTGAGGATGCGCAACCGCGAGTCGCCCTTCCAGATGCCCGTGAGGATCGTCACCTCCGAGCCCGTGACGTCCGTCGGAACCTTATACGTCTGCACGTCGACGTAGACTTTGCCGCGCTCCCAATGATCGGGGCCGAGGACCTGGTCGCCGTTCTTCTGCTCGCGAATGGGCCCGTCGAAATCCAGGTTGCCGAGCTTGCCGTTGCCTTCGTCTTTGGTGTGCGTGAAGAGCATCCACCCGCTCTCGAGCGGATCGTCGCAGCGCCAATAGTACGTGAGCTTGACGTCTTCGCCGGGCTTGGCGTTCTCGGGCTCGAACTTGTATCCGACCAAGTGCACCTTGTTCTCGAAGTTGATGTCGAGCTTGTGCGGAAGGTCGACGGGCACCGCGTCGAGGACGTACGGCTTCAGCCGCTCCTTTTCCTCCGCGCTGAGACCCTTGTTGGTGCCGACGCAGCCCGCGCAGAGCGAAGCCGCTGTCACGATCGCGAACGAAAGAGAAGGTCGACGCATGGGCGGCCTTTTATCGACAAAGGCCACCGCCGGTCGAGAGGCACCGCGTCGGACGGTCGACGGCGGTCGCACGGCATCCGGTCGCTGTGTATCGTGCCGCCCGGCGGGCCGTCACGTCGGCCCTCGTCGTGAGCGGACGTCGAGCCGGGAACATGCTGGAATCGATCGAGAAGCTTCTCAAGCCTGAGTATTTGCTCCGACCACGGCAATTGGTGCGGCGCTTGTTCGGCCGGACCACCTCACCGGGGCCCGATGGGACGTACGTCTTTCCGTTGCCGTGGGAGCATCTAGCGTTAGAGGCTCGCGATCGCGACGATCTCACCCGAGCCCTCGACGCGTTGGGCGTCTACCACTTGGTCGTGACCGAAGCCATATGGCGCCTGGTTCGCGAGGACGACACGGTGATCGACGTGGGGGCCAACGTCGGGTACATGAGCCTCGTTGCGGCAGCCCGCATGCGGAGCGGAGGCCGCGTTTTCGCTTTCGAGCGGGATCCGCAACGTTTCGACGAACTCTGTCGCAACGCGAAGCGCGCACGGGCACGCTTTCCAGCCGTGACGGTTATGCCCCGACGCGAAGCAATCTCCGACTCCGTAGTGCCGAGCGCGACCGCAGGGGGGGCCGAGATCGCGACGAAGCGTCTGGACGAGTATGCGAAGGAGCTCGGCAACGACATCGCTCTCATGAGGATCGAGGTCCAAGGCGATGAACTCGCCGTCCTTCGGGGCGCGCGATCGCTGTTGGAATCAGGGACCGTCCGTCATGTGATTTTCCCGGAACCCGGGCGATACCCGACAGAGCCCGTAACCTTCCTGGAAGGGATGGGCTATGTGGTCTTCGGCCTTGAGCGCTCGCTATTTCAGCCTCGGTTGGTCCACCCCTCGGTGCAACGGCGCTCAAACTGGGAGCCCCCCAACCTGGTCGCGACCCGTCGCCTTGCCGAACTCGAGGGCGCTTTTCGAGCTTCCGGATGGCAGTGCCTCACGAGCGGGCCCCGTTCGACGTAGCCGAGTGGTCCCGACCGACCAAACCCTCGCCACTAGCGGCGGTTCTTCTTGCGTGCGTCCTTCTCGCGCTTGCGCGCCGCCTTGCGCGAGTTCTTTTCGGCAGCGGACAGCGGACGCATCTTGGTCATGCTGTCGCCCGTCCCGGCACCCGGCACCGCCATACCCGGAAAGCCCGGGGAGCCCATTCCGGGCATGCCCGGCAAACCCAGGCCCGGCATACCCGGCAGGCCCATGCCCCCCATCCCGGGAAAGCCTCCGCCTTGCGCCATTTGCTTGCGCAGTTGTTTCGCCATCGCCACGTTCTTCATGCCGGGGATGCGCCCCATCATGCCCATGTTCTGGCCGAGGCCCTCCATCATCTGCTTCATGAAGAGAAACTTCTGAACGAGCTCCTCGACCTGCTGGCCGGTCTGGCCCGAACCCTTCGCAATGCGGGCAACGCGCGTGGGCTCACGGATAAGGGCGTATGGGTCCCTTCGCTCAAACTTGGTGAACGACTGGATGATGGCTTCGATGCGACCGAGCTCGCCGTCGTCAACGTTCGCGCCTGGCGGCAGCATGTCACCCATGCCGGGCACCTTCGCGATGAGGTCTTTTATCGACCCCATTTTCTGAATCATGCGCACTTGCTCGAGAAAGTCGTCGAGGGTGAAATTGCCCTCGAGCATGCGCATGGCTTTCTCGGTGGCGTCCTTTTCGTCAACGACCTCCTGAAAGTCCTTCATCAACCCGACGACGTCGCCCATGCCGAGCACCCGGCTCGCCATGCCTTGGGCGCGAAATTCTTCGAACTTGTCGAGCGTCTCGCCGACCCCGGCGAAGAGCACGGGCGCCCCGGTCACTTCCTTCACGCTGAGCGCCGCGCCTCCCCGGGCGTCGCCGTCAAGCTTCGTGAGCACCACACCGGTCAGACCGAGTCGGTCGTGGAACGTCTTGGACGTCTTGACCGCATCTTGGCCAATCATCGCGTCGACGACCAACAGGACATTTTGCGGTTGGATGGCGGCCTTGATCTCTTCGAGCTCTTGCATCAGCGCATCGTCGATCGCGAGACGGCCCGCCGTGTCGTAGATGAGCACGTCGTTCTTGCCCGATCGGGCTTCGACAAGCGCTTGCTTGCAGATGTCCAGGGGCGTCGCACCCGCGACATTGAAGACCGGGACGCCGATCTGCGCGCCTAGGATGGTGAGCTGTTCCACGGCAGCGGGGCGCTGCATATCGGCCGCGACCAAGAGCGGGTGGCTGCCCTGCTTCTGCACCCACCGTGCGAGCTTCGCGCACGTGGTCGTTTTGCCAGAGCCTTGAAGACCGACCATCATCACGCCGGTCGGCTGGCCTTTGGGCGCGGTCGCCAGCGGGGGTCCCTCCGCGGGCGCCATGAACGCGACGAGCTCGTCGTGGCAGATCTTGACGAAGACGTCGCTCGCCGAGACCTTCACACTCGACCCGTCCTGCCCCTTGGCGCGCGTGCGCACGACTTCGCCTAGCGCCTTCTCTTTGATGCGTGCGAGAAAGGCCTTGACGACTCCAAGCTCGACATCCGCCTCGAGAAGCGAGAGGCGCACTTCGCGCAGGGCCGAATCGACGTTCTGCTCGGTGAGCTCGGTCAGACCGGCGAGGCGATTGCGAGCGGCTTTGAACCCCTTTGTGAGGGCGTCGAACATGGCGGAACTCGGGCTTAGCACACGGCCGGCGCTCGTTACATCGGGCGGTCAGCCCCCATACTCGATGCGCAAGTCGGCGAGCCGGCGCTCGCACTCGGTCATCTTCGCGCGCCCGGTTTCGAGCAAGCGCGTGGCCTCGTCCAGCTTGCCAGGAAGCGACGCCGCCTCCGCCGCGTCCGGGGCCAGCCGCTTCTGCTCGATGTCGGCGAGTCTGGCCGTCACTTCGTCTTTGAGCGTAAGCGCTCGCGTTGTCGGATCAATCGCCTCGAGACGAAACTCGCTTCGCTTCGCATACCGAGGTCGCGCTGCACGGCAGCGCTGCGACCGCGCGCGCGTGGGTCGTCTTCGACATGTTGTCGGCCTGACGATACCGGTCGACCGCATCAACCAGAGCCGACGTCTGTCGGCGGGCCGACGAGCCACAAGCGACGCCTGCAACGCCTAACGCAAAGACAATCACGCGACGCGGCACGCCCACAGCCCTCAGCGGCCCCGCACCCCACCAGGTGTGATCTTGCTTTTCGGTCTGGGCGCCGCCAGCGACGCCGTCCATACTCCGTTCGACGAAACGACCGGTCTCAAGCGACTGCCGAATGCCGGCTCGACTTGACCCACACTTGCTTTTCAACGACCCTTCGCCGCCATGAGCACCGCGCCGTGGCCACTGCCACGTAGTACGCCAATCGACCTTGCCGTCGCAAAACTGACCTGCTTGCAGTGTACGCGTTCTGACTTCATCGCGGAGACTGGCGCCGTCCGCTGCAAATGTTGCGGGAACGGCTATCCGATCGTCGCTGGGATCGTCAATGCCCTCGCATCGCCGTCGCAGGATGTGCTCGACGAGCTGCGCGGAATGATGAAGGAGGCGCATTTCGCGGGCGATGTTAGCGCGTTCGTGATCCGCCGTGTCGAGAGGGTCTCATCTTTCGAGGATCGCAAGCGCTCGACTGCGGACGACGTCTTCGACTACTACGGCTCGACGGAACTCAATTTCTTGCAAGCTCTGGAACACGTTCACATTACGGGACGCGAAGACGTTCTTGAAATTGGCGGCAGCGACGATTATCCATTCTTGAAACCATTTCGCGATCGCGGTTGCAACTGCTTCGAAACCAACATTTACTTCCTGTATGACGACGAGGCGGCCCGTTCCGGGTGGCCTGTCCGTGTGCTTGGCGACATGAACGCACTGCCGTTTCGAGACTCGACCTTTGACATTGTCATCATATCGGCCGCGAGTCACCATTCGTCGGACCTTCGTGGCCTTGCGAGCGAGCTCGCGCGGGTCACCCGCCGAGGGGGCACGGTCATCAACATCAACGAACCGATTCGCGGCATGATCAAGCACGCGTTTACAAGAGCGCGCGTGGCGCGCGGAGACCAGGACCAGCAACATCGCGACGAGCTCGTCCACGAACACGAGTATTCCATTTTTGAGTACATGCGCGCCTTTCGTCGAGCGGGGCTAAAGCTTCAGACTTCGCTGTTTTCCGACTACTACAGCCGGCGGCTTAACTCGGGCCGAACCGGCGGCGTGCGCTTCTCGTGGCTGGCGGCAGGGATGTCGCGAGCCTGGCGAAACCGCCAGCTGCGTCAGTTGGCCATCGGGCCGGGACTGTGGCTGGGCCAAGCGACGATTGGCCTGCAAATGAACGTAGTTCTACGGCGCGTCGCCTGACGATCGCAAGGAGCCAACCCCGTGGTTGATCACGGCTGGCACAATCCCAGGTTGCGGCATGGGAGGTACTCTTGGTTTCAGGTGGGTCCATTTTGATAGGGCTCCTGAATGCCTCCGCCGGTCGTTTCCCACATTCAAATTGTCGCGTCTGTCGTGCTTTCGGCCAATTGCAACACGACCGGAATGCGGTGCTCATGACCATCATGGCCGACGGGCGACTAAGACCACGTTGTCGCTGAACCATCGCCCGCGCATTCCGAGCGCTCGGGGCCAGGACCACGAGGTAAGTGGGACTCGGCCGTGATCGGTGTACCGGATAGCTACGTCGGTTAGACCAGATTCACGGGCCATGCGCCTTAGGTCATCCTCCAGAAGGGCCGTGATGTGCGTTGGGTATAGGCCGGGGGCTTCCTGGAAATGCGTGAAATTGGTTGCGCGCAACCAGGAACAACTTGCTCATCAGGCTAAGTTGATTCGGCGTCGTGATGATTACGAGACCACCCGGACGAGCCATTCGGACCATCTCGCGCACGAGGGCGCGCGGGTTCTCGAGATGCTCAATCGTTTCGATGGAGACGACTGCATCGGCGCACGCGTCGTTCATGTCATAGGGAGGATGGTTGAGATCCGTTGGTCGAAACTGAATCGTGTCCTGCTCCGGAAAACCTTCGTACTTTACGACGTCACAGCCGATATAGGTAGCGAACAAGCCATCCAGCGACCGCGCGCAGTCACCGCGACCGCAGCCCAGGTCCACGACGACGTCGTAGCGCTTACTGCTGTCGCGCAACACGTCAGTGACTGCTGACAGAATGAGACCGCTGCTATGTCCGCCGGACAGGACGGCGCACGCTAGGGGATCGCGCAAACGGGCTGCCGACACCGCTCCGCCATATAGCACGGCGGGTCCGTGGCGCACCGCAGATCTTACCGCTATGGGCGACGCTGGGCGCGTGGTTCGTGGTGGCGCCAGACGGCGGTCGGGCGCTCGCTGTCCGCAACGACCACCGACGGCGGCCATTTGTCAGCCACGCGACGTGTGACTGCGGCAACCTTGACCGCTCGAGGCGTTCTCAGCATCCGCGAAGGGAAGCGCGGGGAAGTCCCGCTTCGTTGCGCCAGGCCAAGACGAGCGATATTCCCGGGCACTACGCCGGGAGGAGAGATGCCATCTTGCCCCGCGTGAGGGTGCTGACGTTCTTTCGTCTCCGAGCGCGGTCGGCGGATCCCTGAGTCTTCGGATGACAGCTTCATCACGGTCTCCCGCATGACACGGTCTCCCGCATGATCGGGCTCCGGTCACCAGCCGTCCACGATCGCCGTGGTCGCGGGCCGGGCTGCACGATTGGCATCGATTCGCGGTCTCCACGCTCCTTCATTGGTATCGATCAGGCGCGGACGTCGTTCGGGAGATCCCAAACGGATCGACTGGGGAAAGGCGCCTTCTGAGCTCGCGCTGGAGGATATCAAGCCGTCCTTCGTGATGGACTTTCTGGAGCGCCTCGAGCCCGAGGACACGACGAGGACGAGGAACAACCGGCTGACGGCCATCAGCGCCTTCTTCCGCCGTGATCCCACAGAGCGCTCCCAGAAAAAGACGATCGAGTTCCGCCGGCGCGAATGGATCGAGGCGCTCGTCGCAGCGCCGGACCTGGCCACTTGGCTTGGCCGGCGCGATCGAACGCTGCTCCTGGTCTTCGTACAGACGGGCCCGCGCGTCTCCGAGCTGACGTGGCTCCGGCGCGACGACATCGTCCTAGGGCGCCAGAGCGCATGTACGATGCGAGGATGAGGGGCCGCAAGCGCCGTCGCACGCCACTCCGCCGTCAGGCCATCACGGCACTCGGAGCGTGGCTCACCGAGCAGCGCACTGGCCCCCGAGTCTTCTTCCCGAGTTGCAGCGGGGGCAGGAGCAGCAGGACGCAGTCGACCGACTCGTCGCAAAGTACGCCGAGGCCGGCCGCCGCCGAGATGCGCGCCGCCACTGTTTCCGACGCCCTCGCCGGGCTTGTCACCCAAGGCCGGGCCCAGCGCACCGACACCGGCTACGTGGCCGTGGCTCGATAGGCCCGGTTCCCGATTCGCGTTCCCCAGCCCCCTGCCTGCCCGCAGTTGCGCGGAACGCGAATCGGGGTCCCACCCGGTCCCTCACGAGGCGTCGACCACCGCGCCGTTCCTCTCAACGAGCGTGGACCTTCCTTCCGGCGAACAGCGTGTTCACGGTCACCGGCGGAGCGCGGCGGCCTTCCGCAATGTCCGCGCAGCGGGGAGTCTTTCCATGGCGCGCGACCGTAGTGGCAGTCGATTGGAAGGTCGCATAAGGAGTCGTACACGTCGCCATCGACCGACTTTGAGACGCACGGGACGTTCCGCCGAGATGCGCCCATTCCAACGGCATGACAACAAGCCTAAAATTTGGCTTATTTGTCCTACGTTCCCGCCACGCGTGTGCGGTGTGGGCGACCACACGGCGCGGCTCGCGCAGGCCTTGGCCCCGCTCGCCGCAACGACAGTCATCACCTCGCGAGTTCCGACGCTCAGCGAGGTGCCAGGTGTCCAGGTCCGACCCGTCTTTGCTACCGACAAGGCCACCCTCGTCGGTGATCTAGCGGATGCGGTTGGCAAGGATCCGCCGGACTGGCTATTCGTTCAGTATCTTCCCGGGATGTGGCAAATCCGCTACGGCTTCAATCCATTTCTACCAGTCGCCCTTGCCCAAGTGCGGCATCGGCATCCTCATGTAAGGATTGCCACGCTCATTCACGAGACGTTTCCGGCGCCTGTCGCCCTAAGGTCGGCCCTGCTCGCTTCATGGCTCGGCCCGCAGCTCTGGGCCGTTGGGCGTCTCTCGGATGCGCTATTTTTCGTCCGGCAACCATCGGTTGAGCGGTGCGGAAATTGGTTTCCGCGCACACCGATGTTTCACCTCCCAGTTGGCTCGAACGTCGACGTACTCCGACCGACACCGCGCGTGCAAATGCGACGCGAGCGCGGGATCGACGACAACACGACGGTGCTGGGCCTTTTCGGACGCATCGGGCCCACGCGCGCACTTGACTTAGTACGCACCGCAGCGGAACGCCTCCTCGCCGCGCAACTCAAGGTACTGATCTATTACGTCGGCCTCGAAGCTGATGCCGTCAAGAGAACGGCGCTTTCGCGGTTACCGCTGCTGGCCGAGGGCCCGCTGGAACAACAAGAAGTCTCTCGCCGCTTGTCGGCAGTCGACATCTACCTCATGCCGATAGCCGAGGGAGTTGCGACCTGCCGAACTACACTGATGGCCGGCATGGCCCACGGCCTCGCTATCGTCGGTACGTCGGGGCCGGTCACCGATCCTGTTCTCCATGAGCACGACGGCGTCTCGCTCCTGCTCGCGGACCGCAGCGACCCGAGCTCGTTCGCAGATCATGTCCTCGCTCTCGCCTGCAACCCAGGTCGCCGCAACGCGATCGCTGCGAGCGGTCTCGCACTCTTTGAACGCGAGTTCACTTGGAACCGTATTGCCGAGCGCGTTACAGCCGCGCTTCACGAAGCAACGACAAGTGGAGCGCAAATGCCCGTTGGTTGACCATATCCGTTCGGGGTCACCCGGACACTGAGGCTGTTCTGACGACGACATGCGTTGCGCCCGAGCTGCTACTTCGCGATTTCAAGAAGGTGCGGGCGTATTCCCCAGATAAGTCTCAAAGCTCACGAGGCGCAACGGGATACTAAGGACACGCTCGTGCATTAGATTATTTCTATTTCCGGGAATGGAAAAATCATGCGTCCGCCGTCAGCCAGATATTCTCGTTCCCGATGTAGAATGCCCTCCTTAAAATGCCACGGAAGGACTAGAAAGTAATCAGGCTTCATTTTTCGCGCGTCGGCCTCCGGAACAATTGGGATATGGGTGCCGGGCGTAACGTGTCCGAACTTGTCTGGATTCATCTCAGCAATAGCAGGAATCTCTTGCGGTCCCAATGAGCAAAATTGAAGCACGACGTTGCCTTTGGTCGAAGCGCCATACCCGAGGATCGTTTTCTTGTCCGCAACAAGGGTCCGAATTAGGCGCGTCAAATCATGTCGATGACGGAATACCCGCTCCTCGAAGTCGCGGTACGGTCGCGGAGTATTGAGCCCCATTCTATCTTCCTGATGAAGAAGCCAGTCTACGACAGTCCAATTGCGCGGGATGCTCTTGTTGGCCTTGTGCGTCGCTGTTACAGCGAAGCTGCCACCGTTCACCGCATTCATAACGACGTCCACAGGTTCGAGACTGGCGGCCGCCAATATTTTAATAACGACCCCGAGTGAATAATATTCCAAATGCTCATGACAAATGGTATCATATGAATTCATCCGAAGCATCGACGGCATGTAACTTTGCTCGAAGTGCCAGAGTCCATCCGACGCAAGCACCGACGCCACCTGCTGTGCGAACGAGACTGGGTTCTCCAAATCATAGAACATTGCCACGGATGTGACGACCTTTGCCTGCGTCGACGATACACGACGATAGGCATCGACCGAGAAAAATTCCGGCACCAAGAGTACGTCGTCGGGGTAATATTCCCGAAATTTGGCTCCGGTTGGATCGATTCCGATTTTGCGCAGATGAGTGCGAGAATAAGATCGCAACAACGTGCTGTCATTACTGCCAATGTCAAGAACAACATCGCCGCTCCTCAGCGCTGCCAGGCGCTCCAGAAACGCCGCCTTTTGAGTCAAGTGAGCGACCATGGAACTGATTTAGTCCGGAGCGATATCCATAGTTATCGCCATACATCTCCTCTGGCAAATACGAATGCCGCAGTTGCAAGAGCCCACTATCGGCGCACCAGACTAGCTCGAGCGGGCCTTCCGTTACGATCTCCTCAGGGGTCCGTGGAAAGATTCCAGTAAGCGCCTGTTGCCCGAGATTTAGCACTGGCGTTAGATTTCGGCTGCCACTGAGCCTGCAAACTGCGATTTCTGAGTACGCCTTCGTCACCGATGCCTCCTCGTGGCTTCCGCGGCCGCTTGTGTGCCACGGCTGCCACCTAACGTCCAGGGGTAGGCGTCCGGGCGATCCCGTCGTGACCTTCGCGTGCGGGGTCGACTACGGGTAGACGGGGAGCCGGCCGCGTTCGGGCTGCGAGGACCGCGGTGGACTTGTTCACGCGGCCGTTGTCGCCGCTGCATGATCGCCGTGATGCACTACGGCGCGGGCGTTCCCTTCCATCGACTCGAGAAGCTCGGCGAGGGGCTGCCCCTCGACGCGAGGAGCGGCCTCGCTCTTTTTCTTCGACGAGGTATGTGGGGATGGGCCCAGGCGGCGGCCGTCCCGAGCACGCCCTTGCGGCCGACGTCATCTTTCTTTGCGACGTCGACCGCCGATGGCGAGCAGCGCGCCGTCATTCGCCTCTTCGCCGAGATGGCGATGAGATCCACCCAGCGGAGGTTTCATGAACGAATCACGCAAAGTTCAATCGCAACACCTTGAGCGTCACGCATATCTGTATATCCGACAGTCCTCGATGAAGCAGGTAATAGAGAACGTCGAGAGTACCAAGCGGCAATGCGCACTTCGCGCTCGCGCGACAGCGATCGGATGGGCCGACGACCGGATCGTTGTCATCGATTCCGACCAAGGAGAGTCGGGTGCATCTGCGGCATGGCGCGAAGGATTTCGGAGGCTCGTGACGGATGTCGGACTCGGTCGCGCCGGCATCGTGATGGGCCTCGAGGTCTCGAGGCTTGCGAGAAACAACGCCGACTGGCATCGTTGCGTGTTAACGCCTGCACTGGTTGGTCGATCTGCATCCGATTTCGCGCCCGCTTGGTGATCCAAAGGATCGCGCAGCCGAGTGATCGGGATCACGCAGAGTGCGCAAAAGTGGGCGCGCAGCGAACGTCGGAAACGACGGTGACCGCGCCGATTTTCAAGCGCTCGGTCGTAGGGTGCCCGGAACGGCACCCGAAGACGAGCAAACCAAGCCGCCGTTGCCTCAGGCACGCGATGTCGCCCTTCGGCGCGGTAGCCCCATGGATCGTCCGGAGATCGTTTCAAATTACCCACCGCGACGTTCGCATGGCATTGCGTAATTCGCGATCATCCAGACCGGTGGAGATTGGTGCAAATAGCGCGCACGGCAACACTCGAGATCGGCGCTCTGCGCGAACACGCTTATCCTTGACGAGGACGGTGTGTACGATCCGACGAACTTCAACGATCGTCTCCTTCTTGGACACAAGGGAACGATGAGCGAAGCGGAGCTTCACGTCCTGAAGGCAAGATTGCGCGGCGGGATTCTGGACAAGGTGCGGCGGGGGGAGTATCGATGTGTCCTGCCAACCGGTTTCGCCTACGACGAGACGGGTGCCGTTGTCCTCGATCCGGACGTGCAGGTACGGGAGACGATCGTTCACTTCTTCGAGACCTTCGCGCGCGTCGGCTCGGCGCATCAGACGGTGAAAGCGTTCCGGCACGAGAAGCCTCGCTTCCCGTCACGCCTCCGCGGGCCAGCTTCGGAAGTGATCTTCCGCCCGCTCACTGCGTCGGCGGCGATGCGGACTCTCCGCAATCCGCGATATGCCGGCGCCTATACCTACGGACGGCGTTTATCGGTCCGCACGATCGAGGGGAAGAAGACTTACCGAAAGCGCGCGGAGAGCGACTGGCATGGGTGCATTCCGAACGCCCATCCGGGGTATATCACCTGGGATCGCTATCAGGAGAATCTCAGACTGCTCGCCTCGAATGGTCACGAGTACGACGCCGCGCGCGCATCGCCGCCTCGCAAGGGCATCGCGCTCCTGCAGGGGCGCGCGGTCTGTGGACGATGCGGGCAGCATCTGCGTGCGCGCTACAGGGACGTACGAGGCAAGCTCGAGTCCTGGTACGTGTGCGATCGCACCACCGATGCGCGCGGACAGCCTCACTGTCAATCTCTCGCAGGGACCCCGGTCGACGAAGCCGTCGGCGCGCTGCTGGTCGAGAAGATGACTCCGGCCGCAATTGAATTGGCGCTCGAAATTCGTAAAGAGATCGAATCTAGAATACGACGAAGCCAACTGCGATGTCGCGCGATCGAGCGAGCGCAGGTCAACGCCGACCTCGCACAGCGCCGCTTCATGATGGTCGACCCAGGTAACCGCCTCGTTGCCGACACGCTCGAGGCGGACTGGAACGAGAAGCTTCGCACCCTGGCGAAGGCAAGAGACGAGCGAGAGCGCCTACGACGCGAGGATCAAATTGTCATCGACGACGCGATTCGCGAGCGGCTCGTGGCGATGACGACGGACTTCAAGCAACTGTGGTCGGACCCGGCGACGCCGAACCGCGAGCGCAAGCGCATGCTCGCTTACGTCATCGAGGACGCGACCCTTGTGAAGCTGCCGTGCGATGGGACCACGAAGGTCCATATCCGTTTCAGAGGCGGCCAAACCACTACGCTTACGACCCTGAATCCGAAGCCCTCCTGCGAGAAAGTCAAGACCCCTACCGCGATCGTAGAGCTCGTCGATCGGCTGTTGGACGATCATCTGTACGCCGAGATCGCCGAGATCCTCAACGCACGCGGGCTTCGTCCTGGTGGCGCGGCCCGCCCCGGCAAAGGCGGCGCGCGATTCACCGCCTTGCTGGTGCAGTACATCGTCCACGCCTATGGTCTCCACCTGCGACGCGATCGTCTGCGCGCGCGGGGGCTACTTACCAAAAAGGAACTCGCTGCTCGTCTCGGGATCCACGAAGCCACTCTCACGAGCTGGGTGCAACACGGCATCGTCAAGGCGCATGCGTACAATGGCCACGCGTGGCTTTACGAGGAGCCGACGAGTCGGCCGGCAAAGCTCAGCAGCCGATGGGATCGACTCACGGACAGAGCCGCGTTATTGCGTGCATCAGGGAAATAATTATGAAGGTCCTCAGATCAAATCGCAGGAGGTGCAGTATGAAGACAGTTGGTTTTGGCAGAGCCAAAAGCCCTGACCATCGTATGCCAAAATCTTGATCGCCGTCCCGCGACGATTGCGAAACACGAACACGGTGCCGGAGAATGGATCGGCGCCGAGCGATTCTCGGCACACACGCACAAGCCCGTCGATCCCGCGGCGGAAGTCGGCGGGTGCGATCGCCACGAGAAGACGCATCTGGGGGGCGAGCTGGATCATCCGCGCCGATTCCAAAACGCATGCGCGAGCGCAAGAACGTCGAGGGGAGCGCCGCCGAGCTCGAGCTCGACTCGATCCCCACCGCCTCTTTCGAGGCGGACGACCGTCTTCGCCGTCGTGCACAAGCCGCTCGCGTTGACTTCGACGAACGCCTGAGAAGCTCCCCCCACGTGCACGGTGTCATCCGCTCGCGCAAGTCGCGCAGCAAGACGATCCCGATCGACGCGCAGAACCTGCGCCACCGCCTTCACGCCGTGCACGCGGGCCATCTCGACGGCCTCCGACCAGATCTCTTCGGGCAGCGGAATGCCCGGTCCGCCCCGCTCGGCCCGCCAGCGCGAGATTCGCTCGCGGACCGCTTCCAGAGTCGTCCCGCCGTGTCCTCGTCCGCCCATTTCGCACCTCGCCTCCGTGGGCGAGGCTACCGGCCGACGACCCCAAACTCACGCATCCTTGCCGAAAGCACACCAAACTCCATCTCGAGCTGGGTGGAGTCGATGCGCTCGGCCTTGGCGACGAAGATGCGGCGACGCAGAAGTTCCAGCTGCTCCTTGAGCTAGGCTCGACGCGACTTATCGCGCTCGGCAGTGACGCGATCGAGCTGGATCGCAACGCGATCGAGCTGAGTGGTCTTCGTGGCGAGCTCGAGCTCCGCCCGCAGCGAGGCGATGTGCTGTCGCATCTCCTCGTCGGTTAGCCGCGTCGGCTCCCGCCCCCTGCAGGGCCGCAATCACTTCCCGCAACAGTCCACCATCGAAACCGCGGTTCACGACCACCCGTGCCGCTCCCACGATGACCTCGACACTCGCGTCCGAGGACGTTGAACGGGGCACCACGCGCACCATTCGAAGGCTTGGCTTGGACGAGGCCGCCGCCTTCTCTGCGCAGGCCAGCCGACGCAAGTTGCTGGACCAAAACCGTCGCGTCGAACCCTTGTACCCCCGCATTAGGCAATGGCGACGGAGTGGCGAATCGGGCGGGGCTTTCGCGCGGAAGCTCGGCGTTCTGGCAACGACCCTGCGGTGGTGGGCGTGGCGGCTCGATAGCCAGGACAAGCGGGCGCCGGGGGACCGGCCGGTATCGCTCGTGCCCATGGGGGTCATGAGCGAGGACGACTTGACCGCGCTCGACGCGAGCGCGCGCTACGCGGCTGGCTTGAACGCTGCGTACGGCCCGGGACGAGCTTCGCGTCTACGGGGGGGACCGCGACCTGAGAGCCTCGGAATCGAATAGTGACCAACCCCGTCAGCGGAGGCATCAATTCCGCCATCAAGACGATCAAGAAGCGACCGTGTGACTACCGAAGTCAAAACGACTTTACGAACGCCATCTACTTCCACTGTGGCGGGCTCAGCCTCTACCCTACAGTTCCGACCGCGGCGTTCCAAAAAGGGATTCCGCGGCGTCAAGGGCTACAGGAACATGCCTTTCCGATGCCGGCCCTACGCAAGGCCACCATTGCGATGGCCACCGAGAAGAAGGTCGCGTAAGGTCACTCCGCGGCATTCCCTCCCGGCAGCGGACGCGAGCGTAGCGCCGACGCCAATTGCAAGTGTCCTCAGGACGGGACAACCCCCCGAAGCGTCGATGCCGTGGTAAAAGAGCTGCCATGCTGCAACGGAACGGTGCCGCAATGACGGGGACGACGCCGGTTGGCCGTGCAAGGGCCTCCCGCGCCGACGCCGTCAAGCCCGACGCGTCAGGTCGTCGTCCCGCGTCGACGCACTTCCCGATGACGCTTGGCATTTGCCGCTCCGGGCGGTGTCCAGAGTCACGTTCAGACGCTTGCCGGTGCGCAGGTCCGGCTGGGCGCAACCGTCCGCGTAGTGTGCGTGAACCACCGGAGCACCGTGAACAGGGACGTAGCCGGCAACGATTCGGGTCGACGCCAATCGTCGAAGAGTGGGACGAGGGCGTTCGTGTGACACGGTTCGGTCGATGCGCATCGTTTTTCCGGGTCGATATCTGTCCGTCGTTACCGAGGGTATTGTGGAGACTGCGGGATCAAGGATACGACATTATCCACGTCCACGCGCCAAACCAAACGATGTTTTTGGCGCTCGCTGCGTTGCCCTCGTTTTCGACTCTCATCGTGACCCACAACAGCGACGTGATCAAACAGCGCGTCCTCGGGCGTGTGTTTGATCCGGTCGAACGACGGGTGCATGAACGGACCGCGTTCGTCCTGTCGGACAGTGAGGCGTATTTTGCGGGTTCTCCGATGCTGCTGCAGCTTGGCGACAAGGTTCGCGCATTGCCGCTTGGTCTCGACCTTGCGCCCTTTTTGAGCCACACGGCTGAGGTCGAGGAGGCCGCCGCGCGCCTGCGAGCCACGGTCGGCGAGCTTTCCTGGCTCGTGGTAGCTCGCCTCGTTTGCTACAAGGGTTTGACGACGGCGATCGATGCCTTGGCGCAGCGGCCAGGGCGTCTTTTCGTTATCGGCATCAGGCCTATGGAGAGAAACCTTCGCGCGCGGGCCGTCGAGCGGCGCGTTACCGGGCGGGTTAGATGGAACTGGTTATTCCGACCGCGTCAAGCTGATCGGCGCGTACCGTGCTGCAACTGCGTTTTGGTTTGCCAGCAATGCGAGGAGCGAGGGCTTTGGTCTGGCTCAGGTCGACGCAATGGCAAGCGGATGCCCGGTCATCAACACGGCCATTCCCGGCTCGGGGGTCCCATGGGTCTCTCGCAGCGGCGAGACCGGGCTCACCGTTCCCCTTGAAGCCCCCAATACGTTTGCAGCTGCCTCGCGTCGCCTCCTCGATGAGCCCGGTCTGCGCGGTCGACTCGCCAGAGCCGCGGTCGCGCGTCGAGATTTTGACGACACGTTGATGGCGCGTCGCTCCTTGGAGACTTACGCGTGCGTGCTCGAGGGACGCAACGGACACGACGCGCGTGGTCTACTCTACACGAAACCGCCGGGGAGGTATCGTGAGCCCAAGCGCATTCTTCAAGAATATGGACGGTCGAGGCGTACGCCAGCTCCCAGTGCAATGCGGTGACGAAAACCGAGTCGCGTTCGGGCGACCCCAAATGCGAGTGTTGCATGTGTACAGCGGCAACTTGTACGGAGGGGTAGAGACCTTTCTCCGAACCCTGGCGCAGTACCGCTCTGAGACGCCGGAGATGAGCGCGGAGTTCGCACTTTGCTTCGACGGGCGGCTCGGGTGCGAGCTGCGCGCAGCGGGTGCTAGCGTGCACCTCTTGGGGGAGGCACGCGTGCGCGCGCCTCGTAGTGTGTTCGCGGCCCAGCAAGCGCTTCGACGACTGCTGCGCAAGGCTCACTTCAATGTCGTCGTATGCCATTCATCTTGGCCTTATGCGCTCTTTGGCCCGGTCGTACGCGAATTGTCGGTGCCGCTTGTGTATTACATGCACGATGTGCCGAATGAGCGCGCGTGGCCGGACCTCTGGGCGGCCAGCCAAAGGGCCCCGGATCTCGTCATCGCCAACAGCGCTTTTACGTCGCGCGCCGGCTCGTGGCTCTTTCGATCCGCCCCTCGGTCCGTACTTCGGTATCCTGTTTCGCTCGAAACAATCAGCGCCTCTTCGACTCGCAATGAAGTTCGGGCATCGTTGGGGACGCCTCCGAGCGCGGTTGTGATCCTGCAGGCAAGTCGAATGCAGTCGTGGAAAGGACACGGCCTTTTACTGCAAGCGCTGGCGAAGCTGCGCCCGGACCCGCCTTGGGTATGCTGGATTGCTGGTGGTGCTCAGAGGCCGTCGGAGATTCCGTACGAACGCGCGTTGCGTTCCATGGTCAGCCGTCTCGGCCTCGAAGGTCGCGTGAACCTGCTCGGTCAGCGCGATGACGTCCCCGCGCTCATGAGCGCTGCCGATCTCTTCTGTCAGCCAAACGCACGGCCCGAACCATTCGGAATCGTATTTGTTGAGGCGCTTGCCGCAGGGTTGCCGGTCGTCACGACAGCCATGGGGGCGGCTCTCGAGATTGTAACCGAAGCGAGCGGAATCGTCGTGCCGCCGGAGCCGGACGCCTTATCGGCGATTTTGCAGGACCTGATCGACGGCGCGGACAGACGGGCGACGTTGTCGATGGCCGCACCCGCGCGCGCGCGTGAGATTTGCAACGTCGCGGAGCGCATGCGAGACTTTGCGGCTAGTTTGGCGAGCGTGACGCATTCCAAAGCGTCTGGATGCGCGGTATCGAACGGTTGCAAACTCGGGAGTCGGCGGACCGAAGACGGGGCACGACCGAGGCATAGCGACCCCTTTCCCGCTGCCGAGCCGATGAGCGTTCTGCATGCGCACAGTGGTAACCTGTGGGGCGGCATCGAAAAGTATCTGTGCACCTTGGCGCGGAACCGTGCGTACGCGCCGTCTGTACGCATGGAATTCGCACTTTGTTTTGAGGGCAGAATCGCCCGGGAGCTTCGCGAGGCCAGCGTACCTCTGTATATGCTAGGTTCCGCGCGGGTGCGTTTCCCAAAAACTATCGCGTCCGTGCGACGAAATTTTAGGGAGAAGCTCCTGGCCAAGCACTACGACGTCGTCGTATCTCACTCGTCTTGGTCGCACTTGCTTTTCGCGCCGATTGCGCGACAGATGGGCTCGCGACTTGTGTTTCACATGCACGATGTTCCCGATCCTCACAGCTGGCTTGATCGTTGGGCAAGCCTCACTCCGCCGGACCTCGTTCTTTGCTACACGGCTTTCGTGGCAGCTGCTGGGCGCTGGATGTTTCCGACGGTCCCTCGGAAGGCCGTTTTCCCACCGAGCGAGTTCGAGCCGAACGGAGGAGGCCCCCGCATTCGGGTACGGTCGTCACATCGGGTTGCGCCCGACCAAGTCGTCATTATCAACGCTGCGCGCATGCAGCCGTGGAAAGGCCAGCGTCTTCTCATCGAAGCCTTGGCGCGGCTGCGTGCTAATCCTCGGTGGCTTTGTTGGGTTGCGGGAGGTGCGCAACGGCCGAGTGAAGTCCGCTATGAACGAGAGCTATGGGAGCTCGTGGAAAGGTTCGGCCTCTCAGAGCGGGTAACGTTCTTGGGTCAGCGAAACGATGTGCCGGCGCTCATGGCTGCCGCGGATATTCACTGCCAGCCGAACGTCGCACCAGAGCCTTTTGGCCAGGTGTTTGTGGAAGCACTTCTTGCCGGGCTCCCGGTAGTTGGCACGAACATGGGAGGGTGTCGTGATATCGTCAACGAAGCATGCGGAATCCTCGTCCCGCCTGAAGCCGAAGCGGTCGCGTCCGCACTGAATCAGCTCATCGACGGCGTGGACCGGCGCTTGGCTCTGTCCGCTGCGGGGAGAGTTCGCGGGCGCGCTCTCAGCGATCCAGAGACGCGGATACGTGAGATGGCTATGGTGCTTGAGGGCGTGCGCAAGTCGGCTCCAGCGATGGATATACTAGCGCAACGGCCATAAAGAGTCCGACCGTTCAGGGCATGGCGCGCTGGGGAACGAACCAATCTGGTTGCGAGCGAACTAAATTTATCCTGGGACAAACTGTCCGCGCTCGCGCGGGTCGGTACAACGGGGTGCCTGGGTGTGCGGATGCCGACGTTCGTGACCGGCACGGTCGGGTGGTGGGTCGCGCTTGGGCGCGGCGCCACGGCGTGCCGCTCGTCGCAACGGCTAGCGCGGTCTCCGCTTGTCGCTCCATACCGCATTCTTACGCCAAAAACGGAATCGAAGGCTTTGCGGCACAAAGTTGGCTGCGCGAACTATTTACTGCCCTTGTCGCGTGGCCCATATCGCTTCAGCCCTCCCCTGGGCAGTGGTCGCGATCGACAAAAAATGGCGTAACCATGCTACTGGCTAGTCGCTCCAAATATGGCCACGCCCGTAATCATCGAGGCCCGCAAGGGTGACACTCAGTATCTCCGAGACCTTTGGCGATATCGTGAGCTATTCTACGTTCTTGCCTGGCGAGACGTTTCTGTCCGATATAAGCAGACCGTCGTCGGGATAGCGTGGGCGGTGATCCGCCCGGCGCTCAGTACTATCGTATTCACTGTTGTCTTCGGTCGCCTAGGTAAATTTCCGTCCTCTGGCGTGCCTTATCCCCTGCTCGTCCTGAGCGGGCTCTTGCCCTGGCAGCTATTCAGCACTGGACTTAGCGAGAGCGGCAATAGCGTCGTCTCCAACTCCAACCTCATTACCAAAGTGTACTTCCCGCGCATTATCATTCCCGGAAGCGCGCTCGTCGTTAGCTGCGTCGACTTCGCAATATCACTCCTCCTACTCGCGCTCCTCATGGGTGCATACGGCGTCGTCCCGAGCTGGCGTTTACTGTGTTTACCCTTTTTTGTGGTTTATACTGTACTAACAGCTGCTAGTGTTGGCGTGTGGTTTGCTGCTCTGAATGTGCGCTATCGCGATTTCGCATTCGTCATTCCATTCTTGCTGCAATTGGGCTTGTACGCAGCGCCTGTCGGCTTTAGCAGCAGCGTTGTGCCCGCCAAATGGCGGTCAATCTACGCCCTCAATCCAATGGTCGGCATCATCGATGGCTTCCGATGGTGCACCCTCAATGGTAATTCTGCTGTCTACTGGCCGGGCGTTGCTCTATCGCTCCTGATTGTTATTGCGATCGCGATCACGGGCTTCAACTACTTTCGGGCCACCGAGCAGGGCTTTTCTGATGTCATCTGATGCGCGGGCTGGTCTTCGCCGCCGCGCGGCGAAGAGTTCTCCGCGAGTACCTCAGGTGGCAGCTGGCGCCACTGGTCGTCGGTTGCATGCACAACGTTCCAATCGCAAGGCGCGAACACGCAACCATAGTCAAGCCCCTCGCTTGCCGCGTACTTTGAACCTGCGTCCTGAACCGAGAATGAGAAGGCGTCTTCGATCAGATCAATTATCAACTGATTATTCACGAACAGCGCCATGGCTACAGTGTAAGTTTCCGGCCTAAGAAAGTGCGCAGAGATGCGCGCACAGGCCTGAACGGCCCCGGCGCCCCCACCCGCGGCATGTTGCAAGTCCGCGTCGGACGTGAACACCCGCCGACCGCGCGAGTCTCCGACGACCAAACGCACCTCCGCGCCTGTTATCCACTTATTGACCCGGATGTGAATACGGATATCAATCGCCTCCGTATGTAGAAAGTGCGATGCAATTTGATTCCGATCATTCGCGGTCCACGCCGACTGCAAAGCCATGTCCTTGTGTCGCATCGCAGAGGGACGCAGAAAGACCGCGCGCTGGGGGCCAAGCTGTTCGCTCATGTAAGTCTGCAGCACATCAGCGGTTTTCCCCTCGGCCGCGACGCAGCCCGCCCTCAATAGAATCGCACGTCCGCATAGTTGCCTGACGGTGCCTAGCTGATGGCTGACAAACAATACCGTGCGACCTTCATTGCTTGACACATCTTTCATTTTTCCAAGGCACTTTTTCTGAAATTGAGTGTCACCGACGGCCAACACCTCGTCAACGATCAGGATCTCTGGGTCGAGGTGAGCCGCAACGGCAAAAGCAAGCCGCACGTACATCCCGCTAGAATAGCGTTTCACTGGCGTATCCAAAAATTTCTCTACTTCCGCAAACGCCACAATTTCGTCAAACTTGTGACGAATTTCTGCGCGCGTCATGCCGAGAATTGCGCCGTTCAGGAAAATGTTTTCGCGACCGGTAAGTTCAGAGTGAAAGCCGGTCCCGACTTCTAACAAGCTCGCGACGCGCCCATCAATGGCCACCCGACCGGCCGTGGGTTCAGTGATTCGACTCAAAATCTTGAGCAACGTCGACTTGCCTGCGCCGTTCCGCCCAACGATCCCGACAACCTCACCGCGCTCCACCCCGAACGTTACATCCCGAAGCGCCCAGAACTCCTCCTTGGTGGCATCTTCTACGTGCCCGTTCTTCTTAAATCGCAGACCAAGCGCTCGCGCGGGCGCGCGCAACCGCTCAGCTAGCTCTTCGCGCAGCGTTCCAGGACGCGCGCGAGCGCTGTGATTCAGCCAGTACCGCTTCGCCAGATGTGTTACCTGTATGGCAGTCGACATTACTTCAAACGCACAATCGCGATGTAAGGGATCTGTTCACCAACATAATCCCGTCGTGCAACTCGGGCCAATACTCATCTAAAATAATGCAAGCACGGACGGATCCTGAGTGCGGAGATCAACGAATATGCCATTATATAAATTGTTCATCATTAAACCATATCCCTGCTTGTTGAGAAACGTGACGATCGCGTTTCGCGATATATTTATCTTGACCACGAGTATAGTAGGTCGGAATCTGGTCCAGTCGTTACTGCGCAGTACGGGTAAGTCAAGTCCTTCCGCGTCGACTGACATGAAATCGATAGTCCTCACCCCCGCGCCGTGAAGAACCTGCCGAAGTGGAAGCGCTTCTACCGGCTGCTCGGCGAGTGGCAGGACACGTCGGGCCGCTGTACGTTGCGATTGCTCGCGATCCAACGTCGTGAGGCTGTTATCATTCGATAGCGTGAACGATGTCACCTCGCTTGCCAGTTCCGCGATGCCAATATTCATATTGATATCGCCAGGTCGCGCTTGTACCAAAGCGCGAAACGCAGTTGTGTTGGGCTCTATGTTAAGACCTCGCCAACCGCGGTCGTAGAAGCGCTTCGTGTTGTTGTTAAGTGAGGGATCATTGGCGCCTACATCGACATAGAACCCCGAGGCGCGCCGACCTAAAAGCAGGTCAAGCAATAGATCTTCGCCGTGTCGACTAAACGACTTCAATAAGGGGCTCGAATACGGTTGGAGCACGGGGTTCGGCAGCGCCGTCAAACCAGCTGCCCGCCTCCACGCGCACACGGCAACGGGAGGCAGGACATCACCAAGCCGAAGACGTCGCAATGCGCCGACGATGGATGACGCCGTGCCTTTTCGCTTCTCGGATAGCGTCACTTGCCCGCGACGGCGGCCCACGCCGAGGCTGGCGGCGTGATCTAGGAGCACCGTACTGAACTTGGTTGCGAAGCGCGACTTAGACCACGCAGCCTTCATTGCCGAAACCTCCGGCGCAGACAGCGCGATGGATTCGCGCAAGCTGCGCAACGGGTATGGTGGCACGAATTGGTGAATATGGCGGAAGGTGTCACTAGCCGAAATCGCTAAAGGGCGGCCGCTTGAAATCGCTTGATCCGTGACCGCTGCCAGGCCTGGAATCGCTCGTTCATAAAAGAAACAATTCAGGGTGTTCGCGGCACACCACGCAACGACTTCTCTCTGCTCGAGAAAAGTATGTGTTATCTCAAGGCGGAGCTTTCCGGCGTTTGCGCGTTCGCATGCGGCGACGATGTCAGACGTCATTGTGCGCTGATCCGAACCTGCGTATTCCCCAAACGGGATGTTGAGGCGCACAGTCGCTCGGTCAAACTCGGATGCAGCGGCTGTAACGAGCTTGTCGAAGGCCTTGTCGATTGTCGCGAAGCCGAAACTACCTATTATGGGATCGGCCAAGGATACCGACAGCGGTTGACGCGTAGGGGGGTCTTCTAGTGGCCGTGGAAACGCATATACGCGGGGCAATCGTTCTGTCAGTGTGGGATCGAGCGCGAGGTATGCGTCGAAGTCTACCGGTGAAACGAAAGGGAAGGGGTCTTGTGGCGACACCTCAAGTACGATAGTCGCCTTTAGTCCTGGTAGTCGACGTACACTGGTGGTGTCAAGCCACGCCATCGACGTCGCGGGATGATAGTTGAATATGTAAAAATCGAAATCCGTCGATAGCGAGCGTCGCTCGGAGTTAAGTTCGATGTACTCGAGCTCTGTACCAGGGGTTCCCCGCAGCGCGTCGTAAACCATGAGGCCGGAGGCAAAGATGCTGCAAGAGGCCCGAGCCGTGTTACAAAAAAGACCGCGATACATGCGCTGGCCCTTAGGTTGACCTGTCCGGCGCTATCGCGAGCCTATGCTCCAGGATGGCTGCGCGCAGTTGACCGTCTATCTGGTCAATACACTGGTTTCGTTCCAGATTGAGAAGCGCTAGTTGTTTTACGACGCGGTCCTTCTCGTTGATCGGAACGCGGTCGAACTCGTACACGCGCTCTTGCTCGTGCCATAACTTGCAGTTGACTTCGGCTAGCCGCGCGCAAGTGGCGCCGATGGTGCCGACGATGGCAGGCAGTTCGTTGCCGCTCTTCTTGAAGACCTTGTTGGCAGCAAATGTCAGGCGCTCAGGGGGTATCTCACCAGCCAGCGTGCCGGCCAAGAATGCGTCAATTTCTTCAACCAACTGACGAACTTGGTGCCCAAGGCTCGCAAGGCGCGCTGCGTCGTCGGTGTGAAATTCTTTGAGCTTGACGATGCTTAGCTTGTCGCACAGAGATCCGAGAGTTTCAGCCATTTTCGCTATAACTCCTAAGACAAAGCGACGCAACGCCAGCTGAGCCCGGTAATGGGCTCAGCGGTATAAGCGGTTCATGAAGGGTCGTGTTGCTGCTCGTCTGCCATGGGTAGGGCAAGGCGTCCAGGGGGCCCCAAACGTGGGGAATGCCCCGTCCCCTGTGGAACTTGGCGTGGTCGCGGCGGAGTGATGAATTCCTTGCGCGACCTTACGCGACCTTCTTCTTGCTGGCCATCGCAACGTTGTTGTCCCATCCCGAATAGTTCGCTCGCATCCGTGCGAAGCATCCCGGATTCTTGTCGGCCTTCGATGTGGGTGTAGTGGTCGAAGAGCCGAGGCTACGGTGGGTGGGACGGGACGGGGGAAGCGCCAAGATAGTTGAGAAGTCGGAGGAGGTGGGTCTGCCTCGTGGGTCTCTAATCTGAAGTTCCCCGCCCGCCGGGACACAATTCGGCCTATTTTCCCTGGATCCGTCGAAATCGCGGCCTGAGTTACTGCCTACACGGCGATGGCTTCAAGTAGCTGGAGGGCTCTCGCTTGCTCGGGTGACGGGACGGTCAGCATGGTGAAAGTCTGGCCTTCGTTGTCGGCTCCGACGGGCGCGAAGGTGCTTCGCGTGATCGTGGCGAGATCGGCGAGAAGGGTACGGAAGCTGTGGACGGGCGCCCCGTCCTCGCTTCGCTTGGTGGCGACCTTATCGAGTGCACCGGGCGACCGGGTGGCCGGCGCGACCGGGTCTCTCGTGTTCTTGGCAGCCTGGTCCTCGTCCGAGAAGAGGACCGGTCGCCACGCTTCGCGCATGTGCCACTCCACGTAGAAAGCGAGCGTGCACAGGAAGATGTGCGCTCGGACTCGGTTTTCCAAGTGGTGGTGAATGGGGCGCACCTTCAAGTCGATCGTCTTGATGGATCGGAATGCGCGTTCGACATTCGCGAGCTTCTTGTAATGGCGAACGGCCTGTTCGTCGCTGGTCGACTCTTGGCTCAAGGACGTACGAATCACGTATACGCCGTCGAGTGCTGCCTCCTCTGCGATGCGATCCTCGCGGAGGCGATACTCGAATGTGGAATCATGGATGTCGAGTAAGAAGTGCTTGGCCACCTTATGCTTGTTGATCACTTTTCCGATCCGTAGCCCGATCGCTGCTTTGCCCACCAGCTTTCCGCGAGCCACAATTCTCTGCACCGCGTCGAGTTCTTTGCGTGTCGCGTCGACAAGGCTCTGGCGCTTGTGTGCGCGCAATCGTGCGAGATCGTGGTTCTTGCATGCGATCAACCGCTCACCGGCAAGTTTTGGGTCCCGCACGGAAAACAGATTGCGTTCGTCGAAGAGTCCGAGTTGCAGAACGCCCGAGTGCACGAGGGATCGAATGCGACCGCTCTTGAGCGCGGTAACCCAGGTCATCCCACCGGTTTTGCGAAGCGACGAAATCTGTTTCTCCGTGATCATCCCGCGGTCACCCACAATCACGAATCCGTCAATCCCGAAGTCGGATCGAACACGCTCCACCTGGTCGAGGAGCGTCGTCGAATCGGATGCGTTTCCCTCGTAAACCTGGACCGCAATGGGACAGCCCCGTTCATCGGTGAGAAGGCCATAGTTGACCTGCAGCTTGCCCTTCTTGCCATCGCGGTTGTATCCGAGCTTGGCAAGCGGACATTGGTGTCCTTCAAAATAGCTCGATGACAGATCGTAGAGCACCAACCCTTGCTGGCGCAGGTGACGCGTCGCCAACTTCCTCTCGATCGCGTCCTGCCGCTCGAAGAGCCAATCCATGGCGTCGTACAGGTCATCTTCGGTCGCATCCGCGACCCCGAGGTCTTCGGGCAGGGTCGTGGTCTTCCAGGCCCTCGTCGTCGCGAGCTTGCTCTGGGCATCGGTGATGCGCGCCACCAACAGGGCCATCACCAGATCGCGCTGGCGGCTTGGTTGTCGGTCGATGAGGACCTCGAGCCCCAACTTGCGAATGACTTGCCGAACGGCGTCGACCGCACCGTGGCTTTGGTCGCGCACCTTTCGGATCGGCCCGTCCGGGCCAAACAAGGGCTCCCCGCGGAGCGCTCGCCGCATCCCCTCCACCTGCTTTTCCGTCAACGACGACAGGTTCGCCAGCGTGCGCGACTTGACCCGTCCGCCCTCTCGATACGACTCGCGCAGCAGGATCGCCGGTGGAGAGCCGCGGTTCGGCACGGTTGCGATGTACATGCCTCCGCATCATGCACATCGAATCGATAATGGAAAGCTATTTCTATCTGTTTACATGCCTACCTTTCGGGTCAATTTTGCCGATTCCACAGCAAGATCGCGAACTTCGGCGATTTTGGTTCAGGAACTTCAGTCTAATAAGAAACCGCCCCGGACCTGAAGGTTATCAAGGAACGAAACGTCGTCGTCGGCGTGAGCCCGCGGAGGGGGAGAAATCTAATAAACGTGCTCCGGGGTCTTGCGACCCGTGGCAACAATTCGGTGTGCTCTTGCGGGCTCGGGTCCGACTAGCAAACGGGCTCGTAACACCATGGAAAACCCGACCTCTATGCCGACCACAAATGCGGCGCTATCACGTTTCCCGCATCGCGTGTCCGCGCCGCCGGGTGGGGGGCTAGCAACCACGGAGCCCCCATGACTCACCAGCGACTCCCCCCCCGCTGACCCGGCACCATGCCTCATTCCGCGCCGCGGGTACAATCCGGTGGGGGCTAATCAGTCGTCATGCGTGCTGTGCTTTGCCGCAAGGCCAGCAGCGCAAAGTGCAGCCGGCCACGGAGAGCGTCTCGCCGCAGGCTCGCGGCAGCGGACGCACCCGAGCGACCGGGGGCCAATGCCATGGCGTGGAACGACGCAGGGGGTACACGACCACCTGGCCGCGAGCGGCGCCACTGCGGCGGGTCCAGCCTGTGCGCTTACGGACTTGCATGACTTGCATGACCGATGAAGGGCGGCGATCACCTCGCGTGCGTCACTCCGCGTCCAGCGGGTGCGGTCTTCGGGCAATTCAGTCTAACGGGAACGGTCTCGGGACGACGCCATCGGCGGCCGCTCTCCAGAACGGCACATCTGCGAGCTCCGCCTCAAGCCATCCACACGCCCTTGGTGGACGGGCTACGAAATCCGCCGCACGGGCGTCTCGCAGTTGAGCTGCTTACACGCGGGTCGTCATGGGTCTCACTCACCGCACGGTTCACAGGGCGTTACGGTCGGGGCCGCTACGAGGCGCGCGGGCAGCGACCGCCGGCCCGTCGTGTGCATCTATTATTCCTATCCAACGGAACATGTGGTACCGCTAGCCCCTTGGGCGTTTCTTTGGTATGCGTCTTGGGTTGGTCGTGAGAATGGCAATGGAACGTAACGACGTAGTGATCTTTGTCTCTAACAAGCGGGCGCAATGCGGAGTGTATGAATTTGGACGAAGCGTAGCGGAAGCCCTTCGTGCATCACGTCGATACGAGTTCGTGTACGCGGAATGCTCGAGTGCGGAGGAATACCACCACGTGGTGCATGCGCAAAAGCCCGTGGCGATCATATACAACTATTATCCGTCAACTTTAAACTGGCTGAATAAGCGTCACTTGCGGCGGCATCACGGACCACACATAGGGATCATTCATGAGGTGACACAAGAAGTGGCGGACAAAGCGGATACGAGTGTGTTCGATTTTCACATAGCGCCGGACCCTACGTTGCTTCTGCGGAATGCAAGAGTTTTTAAGACGGGCCGGCTCGTACCGCGTTACGTCGGTAGGCGGTTTGAAGAGCCCCCTGTATGCACGATTGGTAGTTTTGGGTTTGCGACGCCGGGTAAAGGATTTGAGGAACTTGTAATTCGCGTGCAGAATGAGTTTGACGAAGCATTGATTAAGCTTCGCATCCCGTTCGCGACCTTTGCTGACGAACATGGCGAGAGCGCCCAAGCCACGGCAGCGCGATGCCTTGATCTGGTGCGCAAGCCCAACGTCGGACTGGACATTAGGCATGATTTCATGACGACTGAAGAGGTTCTCGAATTTCTCGCGGGCAATTCGCTTAATGCGTTTTTGTATGATTCATTGCCGGGTCGGGGAATTTCCAGTGTCATAGATTTCGCACTGTCGGTTGGGCGGCCGCTGGCGCTGACAAGATGCATGATGTTTCGTCATGTAATCAATGCGAAACCGTCAATTACTGTCGAAGATGCTCCGCTACGTGAGATTTTAAAACATGGCGCAGCGCCGATTGCGCGTTTCGCGAAGGAATGGACGGCCGACAATCTCGTTTGGGACTATGAGCGCATTGTGACCACTATCTTGGCAGACACGGTGCGACCAACGTATGCCGTGTTGCCTTGGGCTTCGGAGGTGCTTGCGACTTCTGCCTTACCACCGGCGTCGCGCGAATCCATAATGGCCGTGGTGGAGAAGACGACGGAGGCCCTGGCTGGAGCCACGCACCAGACGGCCTCGCGTCTGGGCGGACTTTGGCACGGTGCTTACGCGCGGGAATTGGCACGACGGCATCCTACCGCTGCACGGCAGGCGCGCAAGTTGCGCGGGCGTCTACGCTCGCGTGGCAGGAGCAATTCAAGCGGCCGGAGTGGCCCGCGAGATTGGGTGCCGCGGCCAGCCGTCCTCGATGTGACCAGGCGAGCGGCCTTTGTTGAGCGATATGAACCGATTCCGAGCGTTAGTCGGTTTAATCGAATTCTGGACGCGTCGGCGCACGAACTGTATGCACCCACGCTAGAATATCTTTACAGGTGTGCTCCTGAGCTAATGGCAAAAAAGATTCCGGCGGCGAACATACAACAAGCGTTTGTGCTCGACACGGTGTTGCGGCATGTCAGGACCCGCGAGCGATCGCCATTACTTTGCGTCGGGAGTTTCGAGGATACCGCTGCGGCTGCTATTGCGGCAAACGGATATGAACTAGATGAGCTGGATCCTGTTTTGAATTACGATTTGGCAACGTATATGACCAGGCCTTCGTGTAGGAGGGATGAGTACGCGGGGGTGTTTGCGACCTCAGTTATCGAGCATGTTGCTAATGACGAAGACTTTGTCATGTATATGGAGGAGTTGCTTGCCGTCGGCGGACTTGGCGTCCTTACGTGTGATTTTCGTGACAATGCGGGCTCGGAAGACCGAATTCCATCCGCGGACTTGCGCTTGTACAGTGCGGAAGACTTGCATAAGCGTTTGATTCCGAAATTGGAGCGGAGTGAGCTGATAGACACTCCTGAGTGGGGCAGTGCGCACCCATGGTTTGTGCACGACGGGTGCAGATATACTTTCGCAGCCATGGTCTTTAGGCGCGTGCGCTAATACGTGTACGTGCGTGGCCGGTGGCGTTTGCGTCGCAATATCGACAAGTCACTACAAGCCACACGTTGACGATGTATGGGCCGTCACGACCACTCGCGGCAGTGAGGTTTGCTGCGGCTCCAGGCACCGTGCCAAAGACTCGCTGGCGTACAGCCGACGTCTGGCGTATCGTCTTCACTCCGACCTGCGAATTCCGCTATCCATGACATCCAGACGACGCGTCTTGCTGGGACAACTTGGCGCCAATGGTGACTGCGTTTACGCCACCACCGTTGCGCGGCAAATTAAGGCAGACGATCCCGAGTGCCATCTTACTTGGGCGATCGCGTCGCAATATCGACAAGTCATCGCATATAACCCACACGTTGACGAGGTATGGGACGTCACGGCCACTCGCGACAATATGAACGCTGCGTGGCACGACTTTGCGTCACGCGCGCGCGACCGCAAGCGCCGCGGCGAATTCGACGACGTTTACCTCACGCAAATCTCTCCGGCCAATTATCACAATTTCGACGGGACCGTGCGCTCCTCAATATTTCGTGGGTATCCCCGGCCCATCACCGTGCCGGTAACGCCGGTCGTCCGTCTAAGCACAGCCGAGCTTGAGCATGTACGGCACTTCGCGGACGCCAATGGCCTTACTGGCTCAGATCCTGCGATCATTTTCGAATGCTCCGCGCACAGCGGGCAGTCATCGATGACGCCTTCTTGGGCGACGGAGGCGGCCACAATCATCGTCGACCTTATACCCACGGCGCGCATCGTACTTAGTTCCCGCCCTCCGGCCAATCTGCATCATCCGAGGATCATAGACGGCAGCGTGCTTCGCTTCCGGGACTATGCCGCTTTGACCCACTATTGTTCCCTCCTAATCGGCTGCTCAAGCGGTATTACTTGGGTGTGCACCTCCGATGCCGCGCGCCGCATCCCCACGATTCAGATTCTTGCTAAATGGGCTGGCGTATTCGGTGCCGTAACGCATGACCTAGACTATTGGGGTTTACCGAGCGATCACGTTGTTGAACTGCGCGATTGCACGATCGCCGACGTTACGAGATGCACCTGTGACGTCGTGTCGCGCGGCGTTGTGTATGCAAGGAAGTCGTACGATACCAGCTACGCGGTCCATTTCGAACATTATGCGCAAACGATGTTAGCCCTCCTCACTGAAGGTCATGCCTCATCAGTGTGTTCGTCATTGCGCCATAATGTTGCCAGATACGGCGTTCGTTCATCGCTGTGGCGGGACGTTGCGACAGCCGCTTCATCACGGGTCATCCAGACGATACGTCGTCGTTTGGGGCTGTCGTAGAGTGCGCGACCGAAGCCGATCGCGAGGCGCGCTCGGGCTGCGAGGGTTGCGGTGGAGTTGTTCACGCGGCCGTTGTCGCCGCCGCCGGATCCGAATCCGGTGCGAACACGTCGAAGGCGGCCGACCGGGACGGCCGCACGATGGCTTGCTGTTCGGGGGTCAATGGTGCGGGCGTTGCTGCGCCAGTACTTTGGAGCGAGTTTGAGCACCCTGCGCTTCGACCAGTGAGGCGCGAGGCGCAGCACGCATTCGAGATATCGCTGGGGGCACCGGTCATGAAGTTTGCCGATGCAATGAGCGACCGAAGTACCGTGTATGAGCGTTGGCCGTTTGGGGTCTCGAAACGCGGGTGATCTGCTTTGCGCATCACCCGACGTCGAGGTGCCATCCGATCGCCGACAATTCACCATCTGCCGGGCGCAACGTGTATGTCATGGTGAACTGAAGCGGGTCACAGCGTTCGTCAAGTGGGCGGGATGCCAATACGTGAATAGCGAGGGAGTCCGCCGGACCAATTCCCGTGCGAACACTCGTTTCCTCGCCCGGTCGAACTCGCGCAAGATCGTCTCGCACTCGTGCTGCGGCACTCGGTCCATGCTCTCGCCGTACATTTGGAAAAGGCGCGCCAGCTCGTGGTGAAAAATCTCTCTCATTCGGGTCGTCTTGCCCTCTGGATGGAACCGAAATACACCGACCTTCTGAGTGGAATGAACGATTCGAGATCCTGAATACAGCCGTATAAACCATTCGGCATCGAGACAAAAGTGAAAACTCTCGTCGAGTCGTAGCGTTCGATACCGATCGTGGTTCCAAAATGTGGACTCCTGTGGAATACCGTAACGCCATTGTCGACTCACGACGAACGGAAACGCGAAAGGCTGATTCAGCGACAACCACCATGTTCTCCGCAGCAGAAACCACGACGGAAGCGGCGGGATTGTCCCTATCCGCTGACCTTTTCCGACGAAGACGTCGAACCCAGGCTTGTGCCAGACCGCAGCGACGTGCTGCAACGCACCTGGCATATAAAGGTCGTCACTGTTCAGATATGCGGCGATGTTGCCAGTGGCTCGGGCGAGTCCCGTGTTGATGGCGTGGGCTTGGCCCGCGTCCTTTTCGCTCGACCAGTAACTCAGCCACGGGGCGTACTTGCGCAAAATTTCTACGGACTCGTCCGTACTGCCACCATCAAAAACGGCATATTCGAGGTTGGGGTAGCCCTGAAGCAACACCGACCGCAGCGTTTCTTCTAAAAATTGGCCTTGATTGTAGCTCGGCGTGACAATGCTGATGCGTGGCCATGGCCTCCCGCCCCATGCCGTCGCGCGAGCTGGAGAAGTCTCCCTTGTCCACGGCCAGCCAGTCTTTCCACGCGGGGGCGGGGGTAGGGTTTGCAGCGACGGAGTCAAGCGCCTACCTTGCGGGGAAGTGCTACCTTGGCTCATGAAAATGAGTGTGGCGACGGTGTCGAGAATCACACGCGCTCAGCGTGCTCGCATGGACGGTGCTCTCGAGGTGCGGTATATACGCGGTCGACAGGAGAGCAACTGGCGCCATTTGGCGTGGGGTCTTCGTTCGAAACGCGCGCTGGCGATCCCAGGCGCTTCCATGGCTGTGCAAGGATGTAGCACCAATGGGTGTCACGCAGTCGGCTGCCTTACGGTTGATACGGGGGTCTATAGGAATCAGAGCGTCGTTGCAAGATGATAACTCTCAAGAGTAGATCTGGCGGTACGCTCCCAAGTTAGTACATTTACTTGAGCCAACCCCGCGACAATTGCCTCCGAACGCCAGGTTTCGTCGCACAAGGCCTTGCTTATAGCATGCGCCCAGGCTGCGGGGTGGCGATACGAGTCGACGAGCAGAGCAGCGCCCCCCGCGACTTCTGGAATTGATGAATTGTTGGCGGCGACCACGGGGACTCCTTTCGCCATCGCCTCTAGAATTGGGAGCCCGAACCCTTCGTACAGGCTGGGAAACACCAAGGCGGCGGCGTTCGTCAGCAGTGCGTCGCGGTCGGCGTTGTCGACAAACCCGGTCAGGAGTAAGTCTCTAGCCACCCCGAGTCGGTTGGCTTCGCTCCGCAGTTCAGTCGCTATCCGAGGGTCGCCAGGCAGCCCCGCGACCACGAACTGCAGGTCCCGCCGCATGCTGGGGGGTAAATCCGCTAACGCGCGGACGACCGTGACGTTGTTCTTGCGCCCGAGGATGTCACCGAGGCTCAAAATGTAGGGCGACCGAATGCCGAACGCTTGGAGGCGGCTGCGGTCATCGATTTGCTCAAGTCGGGTGCGCGGTGGCGAGACGGGTGGCGCCCCC
Source organism: uncultured delta proteobacterium (assembly GCA_963696385.1). Taxonomy (GTDB): domain Bacteria; phylum Myxococcota_A; class Polyangia; order Polyangiales; family Polyangiaceae; genus Palsa-1150. The sequence goes on along the minus strand of CAVOKF010000008.1, from coordinate 616,242 downwards.
AAAAGAACCGCCCGTGTCCGCTCCGGATTGAGCCCCAGGTACTCGATTGCGTCACGGCGCGTCGATTCGGAGTCAGTCATGACCACCTTGGCGCGTTTAGCGGCGAGCCGGAAGTGTGCCAGCTCATCGGCGTGCTTAGGATAGTGCTCTGGAAGACGCGCAAACACTAGGTCATGCAGTGTGAAGACGACCCGCGGTCCAAAAGGGAAGTGCTGGAAGCCAGTTTCATGCGCTAAATCGAATCCCCACGATACGCTTCGCGCCCATCGGTTGACCGACGGTTTGCTCAACAGTCGGCCGCATATGCCGTTGGGTATGCGGATCATGCGAACGCGGGTACTTGGGGATGCAACCGTAGGTAATTCGGAACGCCTGGCTCTCATACCAAATACCAATAGAGTCAGCTGAACTTCGGGGGCGATACGGCCTAGTGCGGACGCCAGGTGGATGATGTACGCACCCGCTCCCCGGTGGGGGCCATACGCGAGTCTTGCGTCCATGAGAACCTTCACTGAAATGCTCGTAGCAGCTTCTAAATCGATTACGTAGCAGGATCTTGTCTCGTGGCGCTGTGCGTCTCTGAAGCGTGAGGCTCGGCACGCGGTTGATCAAGACACACGGCCGCGTCGCTGCAACCCGCGTCGGCGTAAAGACGAAGCACTTGCCCTGCGAGACGAGGCCGACAGAAACGCAGAACGGCACTCTCCCGAGCCGCTGCGCCGATGGCCCGTCGCCGTTCGGAGTCGCTGACGAGTGCCACTATAGCATTGGCCAGCGCCTCTTCGTTGCGAGGGGGAACGCCGACAGCGTCCGACCCATCGGTGAAAAGTTCAGTCGCTCCACCCTCGCGGCAAGCCACGACAGGGCGCCCGGTAGCCATCGCCTCGACGATCGTTCGACCAAAGGGCTCGGGACGCGTGCTCGCGTGAACGACGACGTCAAGTGCTCGATAGACGTCTTCGATCCGGGTCTGAAAGGGCACAAACGCGACACGCCCGTTGAGTCCGACGGTGCGGCACATGCGACGCAACTCCTCGTGGTCGAATTGCGAGTCGGCGCTTGCGTAGATCGGCCCGCCGATGATGTAAAAGCGCGCCATGGGCGCTTTCGCGTGCGCCAGGCGACAGGCCCGCAGAAAAACGTCGTGGCCTTTCCATCGCGCATAGGTCGACACGAGGCCGACTCGCACCATTTCGGGCGGCGTTGAAGCGCAACCCGCGAGTTCGTCGAGGTTGGCCACCGGACCGTTCGGCGTGAATGCGGTCGTGTCGATGGCGTTGTACACGACGGTCGACCGGACGCGGGGCAGCACGGTGCGCGCATCTTGGGCCACTGCCCGCGAAATCATAATCGCGGCGTCTACGCGAAACGCGCATAGCGCCATCGCGCGCGACACGAGGCGTCGTGTTCCGATGAAATCGCGGATGTGCCAGACGAGCGGTGCGCGCGACCGAGCGAGTGCCGCGAGTAGGTGCATCTTGATCCCGTTGGAATGTACGATGGACGGCCTGAACCTGCGGATGGCCGCTCTCAGCCCAGCGATGTACGCCAACGTCTCGAGCGACGCGGTGATGCTCCGCGCGGCCCATCGTGCGACGCCGCCAACCCCCTCATCGGCGATCGCGCTATCGCCGACCTGCGCGAGGCGCCTCCCGAGCGGCAGGCGCATGACCTGAACACCGAGGGCTTCCGCCCGACCCCGCAACGGTCCGTCCCCGGCGACGACGAGCCCCATGCGGATGTCGTCCGAATGGGCGCGCAGCGACGCCATCAAATCGAGGAGACTGCGCTCGGCGCCGCCAAGGCTTCCGGCCGGGTTGAGAAACAGAATTCTCATCATGCTGCGACGCGCAGCCCTGCGCGCGACGCGTGCTCCGCAAGGACCCACAGCGCGATGATCTGCAGCGCCACCACCCGCGGATCCCGGCGCAAAAATCGGCCCCATAATTGTCGCGGGACGTGGGCGTTGAGCCCCACAGCCGTCCAAACAGCCTCATTCGCGAGCGCCGATTCTGCGCGTTCCCGCAGCGGGCCGCGTAGCCATGTATCCCAGGGAAAGGAGAATCCCCGCTTCTTGCGGGCCAAAATGCGCCGAGGAAAGCGCGGGCCCGCGGCGTCGACAAGGAGCGCCTTGGGGTACGGTTTCATGGCTTTCCACCGCCCGGGGAGGCGGCCGACCACATCGACGATGCGATCGTCGAGCAGCGGTGCCCGGACCTCCAGCCCCGATGCCATACTGAACACGTCGGCATCGCGCAAGAGCATGTCGCGCATGTAAAATGCGAGCTCCAGACGCGACACGGTGCCAGCTATGTCCGCGTTGTCGACGAGAACCTGCAGCTCCTCCAGCAGCCCGAGCGGCACGCCCGTCTCGGGGTTGGTCCGAGCGGAGGTTGCCCCGAGCTCCGACCGCTCGGCGGCGAGAAAGAGTTCCCGGCGCAGCAGATAGGCGCCCAGGGTGTCGGGCGCGCGGGAAATCGTCTCAGCGGCTTTGATGCCCCTACGGCCGCCCGTCAACCGTGCTGCGTGTACGAGGATGGGGACGGCTGCGCCGAACCGCTGCGCAATGCGCGACGCTCGAATGGCTCGAGGCACGTCGCGAAACGACGCATAACCCCCGAAAAGCTCGTCACCGCCGATACCGCTTAGCGCGACGGTCAAGCCGGACCGGCGCGCGGCGCGCGAGACGAAGTACGCATTGAAGCCGTCGACCGTTGGCTGGTCCATCGCGGAAAAGACGTGGTCGATATCTTGAAGCATCTCTGCGCCGGTCATGTGCACGGTGATATGTTCCGTGCGGAGTTCGCGGGCGATGGCCTCGGCGTCCGCGCTTTCGTCGGCAGTCGGGACGTCGAACCCGATGGTTACCGTATGGATCGTGCGCGCGCTGATTTCCGTCGCCACCGTGGCAAGCACCGTCGAGTCGATGCCGCCGGAAAGGAAGAGGCCCAGGGGTACGTCCGAGACCAGATGCCCTTCGACGGAGTCATTGAGGGCGACCCGCACTTGACGAATCGCGCTTTGGTAGGTCCCGTCGGCAGGATGCTCCTGTCGGCGCACTTGCCAATACGTTGCCGTCTTGACCTCCTTCCCCAAAAAATCGAATACGACCGACGTCCCTGCTGCGAGCATCTTGACCCCATCGATGATGGTGTTGGTGCCGCAGACCATGCCTTGGGCCAGAAAACTGGCCATGGCGGCGCGGTTGACCCGGGGAGCGACCAGGTCGGGTCCGGCGGCCACCACCGCGCGTATTTCCGACGCGAAAAGGAGCGCCGCTGGCCCTAGCCTCGCGATGTACAGAGGCTTTTGACCGAGTCGATCGCGGCAAAGCCAAACCAGGCCCCTGGCACGATCGACGAGGCAGAATGCGAACATGCCGCGCAGTCGCTCAACGCTGTCAACGCCCCAAGCCTCGTACGCGTGAAGGATGACCTCCGTGTCCGTTTGAGTTCGGAAGTGCGCGCCCGCCTTGATCAGATCATCACGAAGCGCTTTGTAGTTATAAATTTCACCGTTGAAGACGATTTGCGCGTCGCCGGTGGCGTTTTCCATCGGCTGATGGCCGGCTGCCGTGATGTCGATGACCGCAAGCCGGGTGTGCGTGAGGCCGACAGGGGCAGTTGCGTCGGGTCGCTCGATGAATGCCATGCCCTCGTCGTCGGGGCCGCGATGGCGCAATGCCCGTCGCATCCGATCTAGGGCCGCCTGCGCCGCGACTCGGGATAGGCCGAGCGTTCCAGCAATCCCGCACACCGGAAGGACTATGCTCCGTGTTCGGTGATCCGTTCGCTGCGCGTGACCCCCGAGCGTTGAGGCGATTGCCGCTCCGCGCTTAGAGCGGTTTCGACGCCATCCGCAACGAGCTGCAGAAGAACGCACATACGCGGCCCAATCGTTCCAGTGGCCGTGTCGGCAAAGAACTGAAGCTCGACGCCTTCCGGCGCGATCGCAAACTTGGCGCATGCTGCGTCGCGCGCGCCTCGACGCTCGACCCCCGGCGACTCCCACCGCCAGTGGCGAAGTTGCTGATGGGTTGAGTTCACAATCCCAATTGCGAGAAGACCGCTCGCCTCGCCAAACTCGGAGAGGAGCACCGGAACCTCGGAGCAGGGGCAAGCGTCACCGAGGCGCCGGAGCACTTTCGGAACAGACATCCGAAGAGTTTCTACAAGCTCGTCACCCGAGGCGCGGCCGAGCGCAATCAGCGACGAGTTAAAGGACCCCGCGAATCGGACGATTCCCACGAGAACCGCAGTAAGCGCGAACAGCGCCGCCCCAATCTGCCACGATCGGCCGAAGTACACGACGAACGCGAGAACCGTGAAGGTCACGCTCACGATGTACAGCGAAAGCACCGCGCGTCGATGGGTGAGGCCAAGATCCAGCAAACGGTGGTGAATGTGCCCGCGATCCGCAGAGAACAACGAGCGACGCGCCACGAAGCGGCGAACGATCGTCAGCAATAAATCAGTAATGGGCAAGCCGAGCGCAAGCAGGGGCACGAGGATGGCGATGAGCGTGGGGCTCTTTTGCGTACCCGCACCCAGAAGCGAGGCGGACGCAAGGATAAACCCGAGAAACATGCTGCCCGAGTCCCCCATGAAGATACGAGCGGGGTTGAAGTTGTGCAACAAGAAACCAATGAGTGCGCCGGCGAGGCTCGCCGTAATAAGCTGAATGAAGACGTTTCCGGTGAGCAGCGCAATGACGAAATTCGTCACACAAGCAAAGAACGCTACCCCCGCCGCCAAGCCATCAAGCCCGTCGATCAAATTCATGGCATTGATGACACCGACTACCCACGCAATCGTGGTGGGTAGCGCGAGCCAGCCCAGGTGAATGGCCCCGATCCACGGCAAGTCGATGGCATCGATGCGCATGCCGCATACGAAGGTGACGGTGGCCGCTACAATCTGTACGCACAGTTTAGCTTTCGCACCGACCGCGCGAACGTCATCGAGCAGTCCGATGCCTGCCACGAGCAGGGCGCCTGCAATGAGCCCGACCGCAATTCGGCTGGTTCCAAAGAACACCAGTCCGGCGCCGGTGCGTAGGGCAAGCAACGCCAAGAGAGGCAGAAAAAAGCCGATCACAATGGCTATTCCGCCCATCCGTGGCACGCGCAGCGAATGCACTCTGCGAGCCCCCGGCTCATCGACGGCGCCTGCGGCCAACGCCGCTCGCCGGACGAGCGGGGTGAGCAGCGCGGTAACGATCAGGGCCACAACGAATGTCGCGACGGCGCTTCTCAAAGCTGACTCGCTTTCCCGACCCCGGCCATCAAACCTTCTCCCTACGTTGCGTCCGCCCCCCCTCACCGTTCAGGGACACCGTCTCATGTCGCTCGAAGTTAACGTCGCTAGGCTACATCCTCTTCCGAGAGGTGTCGACGGGAATGCGTGCTAAATGCCGCACTCGTCTCGGCATTTGGAACGCCGTATTTCGCAATGTTTCGGTAAGCGTCGAGAATCGTCCGTGCGTGGCAGGCCCACGAAAAGCTCTTGGCGCGTTCGAGCCGGCGATCCTTGGACGGGCCCTCGACCTGGCCTCGCAAGAGGCCGTCAAGGAGTGCCGTCCAGCCGTTGATGTCGGCCAAGGGGGCGTAGAGTGCGCCGCCGGCACCTACCTCCCGCAGCACCGGGATGTCGGTCGCCACGACCGTCGCGCCGCAAGCCATGGCCTCGATGACCGGAATGCCGAAGCCTTCCGCTTCGCTGGTAACCACCACCACGCTGGCGCGTCGATAGAGCCCTGCGAGGGTCGGGCGTCCGAGCTTCGGCGGTTGAAACAACGCGTCTACGATCCCGAGCTTGGCGACGTGCTGGCGCTGCTCTGGGGAAAGCGTGGCGCCTTGCTGCACCAGACGCAGATCGGGGTGGAGCTCGCGAACGCGGGCGAATACTTCGAAGAGCACGTCCAGGCGCTTGCGCTGAAGGCTGCTTCCCACGTGCAAAACGAATGGCCGCCCTTGCAGAACCGAGAGGACCTCGTCCGCACCGTCGTTCGGGTCTTGCTGGGCAGTGAACTCCGGCGAGGTTCCGTACGGAGCGTGAACCAGCCGCGCCGGCTGGACCAACTGCTCCAGAGTACTCCCGACCGCGCGTGTGCTGTAGAAGACGACCCTGGCCGCTTGAAGGCCTCGCATGAGCGCCCACGCGATGCATCGAGCGAGCGGCTTCCGAATCCGGGGCGAGCTCGCGACCGGCTCCAGAAGCATCTGGAATGCGTCAGTGTCGTGACAGTAGACGCCTGTTCTCGCCGAAGGCAAGACATGAACGAGCTGAGCGTACGAGTGGTCGACGATATGAAAAAACCGGTACGGTCGGCGGAGAGCAAGCGCCCGAAGCGGATACGCCAGATAACGCACGAGCGCGCGATCCGCGTTGAGAGCGGCTCGCTTCTGATGCATGCCCGGGAAGCGCCGCAGAACGGGTGGGATCCGGAGCGAGAAACAAGTAGTGTGAACTTCGGCCGGAGTCGCCCGCCACTGATCGACGAGCATCTCCCCAACCAGGTCCATGGCCGCCCAATTCTCGTCAGGTGAGTCTCGGACGACGGCAATGTCCAAGGGGTCGTCTCGGTCCATGCAGTTACGCGGCCTCACGGCCGAGTGCGCTACGCAATCGATCGATCGTGACCTCGATCGCAAACATACGCTCGTACAACTTGCGGGCGCGGAGCGCTAGGTGTCTCGCGAGGTCCGGGTCGGCTAGAACGACCGCAGCCGCCGGCGCGAGCTCTTCGACCGAGTCTACAAGCTGCACGGCACCGGACGACGCCCAGAGAGATTCGGTTAGGAAGCCTCCGTTTGTTACTGTCGGCACACCGAGAGCGAGCCCAGCCATGAGGCTCGTTCGGCGAGTGCTGACGCCGTCGGGATACGGCTGAACGAGTACGTCACACGCCGACAAATGCGCGGCAATCTCGGCGAGTTCGAGGCAACCCGTGCCAAAAACACGGTCGCCCGCGCGTGCGTCTCGTCTAAGCCTCGCAGCCATCGCGTCGCTTCCACGACCAATGAGCAGCGCGACGCGGCGAGGGTCTCGATGCAACAAGTCGCAGATGGCTCGTTCGACAAACGGCGCAATCAGGGTCCCGTAGGAGCCGAAATGGCCGACGACGGTTCCACCGCTGGCGAGCGGCAACCGTGTGCGCGCCGCACGCACGTCCGCCAGCGGAGCGCTGGTCGGCACGTTCGAGGGGACCGGCAGCCAAGTGGCTCGGCCGTGCCACTCCGGAGCGATCTCGTGAAGCATGCTCTCCCATAGGGGGATCGACACGAACACACGATCCGCACGGCGGAGAAGGAGTCGGACCATGAGGCGACCGACTGCGGACGCCAGACTTCGCTTCCAATGCCACCAGGATCCCCAGGGCGTTGCGACTTCGTGAAACATGAGCCAAACCTCGGCATCCGGAATGCGCCGTGCCCAGGCGCAGAACGGCACATTCATTCCCTTGACGCCGAAGGCTTGCGGCACGAACTGAATGAGCAAACGCTTCGGCGACGGTTCGCGCGCCAGTCTGCGCGTCAGTTCCGGCAGCCCGCCCACCTGGTAGCCGCGCCCGAGACGGTGAATTCGCACTCCGGTGTCGTCCGCCTCGTGCCCGGCGCAACGAGGCGTCCAGACGTGGACCTCGTCGCCGGCCCGAGCGAGGGCGCGGGCAACGGACCGGGTGTACCCGGCAACCCCACCCAGCGCGGGCGGATATTCGCCAGTTATGATGTGCCACGCCGCAGTCATCGCTTGAAGCCCGGGCCACCTAATACCCGTCGCATACCGTAGCCGCAACGGCGGTAGTAAGCACCCGGGATAGTGCCGGTTACGGCGCCCTCGCACGGCCTGCCCGGCGTCATCGAGGTTGCGTCACGCCTTCCAGGTGAATCTCCGCGTCTGGCTGGGCACCGAAACTCTGCGCGCAGCCCGCGACGCGCATGTCGCGGCGCACCGCGCGAGGTTCGCGCGGGCGCTCGCGTCCGTGCTATTCACTTTCGGCTTTGACAATGGCGGTTGAACGTACAACAGCAGTCGAGGGCCCGTCCGGCACCGAGCTTTCGGTCGCCGGTGTCCTTTCGGTCCTCAAGGCAATACGCAAGCATTGGGCGATCGTGGTCGCATGCTTCGTGCTTGGCGGGGCGGGGGCGCTTTTGTACTCGAAGTCCGTCCAGAAGATCTACGAGGCGTCGACGCTCATCGAGATCGATCCAAGAGCTAATCAGCCGCTCAACGACGCGGCCGGAACGCTCGATCTCGGCACTGCGATTTTTGGAGACATCACAGGTTATTACCAGACCCAGTTTCGGATCATCACGTCCACTCCAGTCATGAAGGCTGCGGTCGAAGCTCTGGCGCTGCAATCGGATTACGATTTTCTTGGTATCAAAGGACCTGTGACCAAGCCCGTGTCCATCGAAACCGCGGCCGCTCTGCTCGGTTCGCGCGTGACGGTGGACCCCGTCAAGAACAGTCGCTTGGCCTTTATCCGAGTGTCCGACCCAAACCCGAAGCGCGCAAAGGAACTTTGCGACGCGATCGCGAGCGCGTACATCGATCAAAACCTTCAGGCTGCGGTCAATTCGAGTTCCGATGCGGTCGTGTGGCTCGATGGGCAAATTGGCCACATTAAGGGTGAACTCGAGCGCGACGAAAATGCGCTCTATGAGTTTAAGGAAAAGAACAATCTCCCGAGCCTGTCGATCAACGAGGCCTCGAATTTTCTGCGTCAAGAGATGCAGGACTACGACGCCGCACTGACCCACACGCGCACCCGCAAGGCGGAGCTCGCAGCACGTCTTTCGGAACTGGCGAAGGTCACGGGCGACAACCCGGATGCCGTTCCGGCGTCCGAGCTGTTGTCGAGTGGCTTTCTGCAGAACCTGCGAGGTCAGTATCGAAGCCTTGCAGAACAGCGGGGTGCACTGCTGGCGCAGGGTAAGGGCGAGAGCCATCCGCTCGTAAAAGAAGCCACGGATCGCATGGAAGAGGCCAAGGTGGCGTTGCTTGCCGAAATCGAAAATACGAAGGCCGGCGTCGCGCGCGACTTGGGGGTTGTGGAGCGACAGGAAGAGAACGAGGCGGCTTTGTTCAACGAGGCCAGGCGAAAGGCCGTCGATCTCAACATGAAGGAGATTGAGTTCCACCGTCTCGACCGGGCGCGCGAGCAGAACGAGAAGCTCTTTGGGGTGCTGCTCTCCCGCATGAAGGAGACGGATCTGGCTCGAATGATGCGCGCCAACAACCTGCGCGTCGTCGAGTCAGCGGTCGTGCCGGGGGCGCCAAGCCGGCCTCGTGTTGCCCTGAACGTAGCCATCGGTCTCATCGCGGGTTTCTTGCTCGGGTTCGGTGTCGCGTGGCTGCGAGAGCAGTTGGACAGCACCATAAAGACCCCGGACGATGTCGAAAAAAAGCTAGGCCTCACCTTTCTCGGCTTGCTCCCCGAGGTGCAGGCGGCCGACGTTGCAGGTCGGTCGTCTCGTCGGCGCCGCCGGCGCGACTCAGCGACCGACACGGGTGCGAACGGTCCGCCGGAACTCATCGTCCATCACCGCCCGCTCAGCGGAGTATCGGAGGCCGCCAGGTCCATCCGGACGAATTTGATGTTCATGAATCCGGATAAACCGTTCAAGAAAATTCTCGTGTCGAGCGCGGCACCTGCCGAAGGTAAGACGACCGTCGCCTGCAGCATCGCCATCGCGTTCGCGCAAGGTGGGCAGCGCGTTTGCGTTGTCGACTGCGATTTACGTCGGCCGCGCTTGCATCGAATTTTCGACCGGGTGGGGGACGCGGGCGTCACCAGCGTCCTCGTCGGGCAGGCGACCCTCGACGAAGTCGCCAAGCCGACCTCGATCCCCAACCTTTGGTCGATTCCGGCCGGCCCGCTACCCCCGAATCCGGCCGATCTTCTCCATTCCGAGCGCTTCCGCAATTTCATCCGGGACCTCTCGGATCGCTTCGATCGCATCATCATCGACAGTCCACCCATCATCGCCGTTACTGACTCGGCGATCATTTCGACCCTGGTCGATGCTGCCGTCTTCGTGATACGCGCGTTCAAGACGGGCAAATACTTGAGCGCTCAGGGGCTTCGCAGTCTGCGCGACGTCGAGGCACCTGTCGTCGGGGCCGTCCTCAATGCGGTTGACATCAATCATCATGAATACAACTATTATTATTTCTATTACAAGCGCGATGGCTATTATGCGAGAGGGGGCCCCGGGGGTTCGGCCCCGCCGGTTGTTGAGGGGCAGAGCGCCGCGCCACCCAACTAAGGACAATTGGCTCTATTGGGGCGCTGATTTTCCCATAGCTTGGTCTCGCTGTTCCGAGGCCGCCTTTCGCCATTGGTCGTCGGTCGGGTGCCTGCGGGCAAGCCTCTCGTAGTCCTCGGCTGCGACCGCGTGCAGTCCGGTCGCCGCGGCGAGTCGCGCGATGTTCTGCAACGATCCGTCGGCCGTCGGTCCGTCTGGATTTCGCTCGTACGCGCGTGTGTAGAGGGCCAGCGCCTTGCCCGTATTGCCCCGGTGCTCTTCGGCCTGGGCCACCCACGTCAGGTTGGCCGCGCAGTCCAGATCGTCAGCGCAGCCGAGGTTGGTGAGACGCTCGAGCGCGTGCGCCGCGACGCGTTCGTTGCCGGCCTCTTGGGCCATTTCGAACAGAGCTTGCAAGCACGGCTTTCGCTCGGCAATCGACGCGGTCGCGGCTGCCAGCTCGCCGAGCCCCTGATCTCCCTTGCCGGTCTCGACCAGCGCACGGGCGCGCAGCAGATGCGGTTCGCACGCACTCGGTTGAAGGTGCTCGACGCGGTCGGCTTGGCGAAGCGCCGTTCTCTCGCACTCGCCCCGCCGAGTGGGTCCGTCGCACCACGGCGCGCTCGGGCCCGCTCGAAGGTCGTCGACCGCGGCTCTTGCGGACCGAACCATCGGTCCGGGGTCGTCGGCTGCGCGGCGGACGATCTCCTCGTCCAATCGCTGCGCGGTGGATGGTAATCGCGCGTCGAGAGCGTCGCGCAGAAGCTCGAGGTGTTGGACCGCGACGGCTGCCGAGACCAGCTCCATCGCGTCGTCGTAGTTCGTCACCAATGGAGCGCCCTCGCCCGTCGCGCTCCAGACGAGTTCATTGGCCTCGTCTACGGCGAGTCGGTACTCAAGACGCGCTTGCGGCGGTCGGCGCGGAGCCAGCCAATGCGCAAGCACGAGATGCGCCGGCCCATAGACGCTCGCCCGCTCCAGTGTCGCCTCGATCCAGGCAAGCGGTGAGCGCCCGTGGCGTCCGTAATAAACGCGACCTACCGCCACGACAAACGGCAAGTACGGTTCTGCCGGGTGACGCAGCATCGTTTCGCGCGCAAGCACGTCCAACTCGCCCGTGGCAAGACGCTGTTCAAGCGCCGCGTTTCGCAGCCGGAGCCGGTCGTCGTCCAGTTCGCGGCCGAGGCCGCGCGCCACGGCCAGCAAAGCGCAAACCGTGGCAAGCGCGCCTGCAACCGCGATGGTTCTGGGCGTTCGCGCCCACCGCTCGACCGCCCAGGCGGGATCCTGACCCGCCGTGCCGCCCACCACGATGGCTGCGCATACGAGCGGCGCAAGCATGAGGCCCGGTACCTCGGTGCCCAGGTCGGCCAGGTTCTGAAGCCCAAAGGCCACAAGCCCGGCCCAGGCCCCGGCGGCCGTCGTGGATCGAGCCAGCACGGCGCTCGGCCGTAGCGCAATCCCGACCGCGACGAGCGCCGCTCCGCCGACCGGTACTCCCCACTCGACCAGCCACTGCGCAAGGACGTTCTCGGGATGGGTGAACGTGACGTACCAAGAGTAAAGCCCGCCAAGATGGTGGAACGCGGGAAATGCGCTCTCGAAAGCCCCGCGCCCTGTTCCCCACAGGCCATACGCTCTCAGCATGCCTAGAGCCTGTGCGACGAGCTGAATCTTTGAAAGATCATGTTCGAAAAGCTCCGAGTTCGCTCGCTCCGACCCGACCAGCACAACGATGACGACACCCGCTGCTGTGACCAAGGCGGCCACGAGGGAAACACCGGCTCTCTTCCGCAAGCTCCGCAAGCCGACGCCGCGCGCAAGCGCGACGACCAACGTGGCGCCGACCATCATCGTCGCGACCCCACCGCGCGACGCCACCCACACCTGCGTTCCTGCCAGGACGATGGCTGCAGCCGCTAGGAGCGGCCGCGGCCAATAGGGCTCCGGCGCCAGCGCGGCCGCCATCGCCAAACACAATGCGATATTGGTGTAACCCGCGAGGTTGTTGGGATTCAATAGCGGTGCCAGGTGCCGCAGGTAGAGTTCACTGTGGGCCCTGGGCTCCCAAATTCCGTAGAGTCTGTGGGCGCCAAATGCGGGGTGGAGCAGTGCCGCGATGGCGAGCGTCAGCCCAGTTACGACGACGATCCGGCTCAGGAACCCGACCCCGGCGCGCGATCGGGCCAGAGCGGTCGCCGTAAGGAATGCCAGCAAATAGCCAATGCCCTTGAGTACCTCGATCCGAGTGGCCGTTGGATCGACCGAAATGGGTGCCCAGCTCGGGCCCACCTCGTGAAGGGGCGACAGCGATCGCGACCAGACGTCGGCGTTTTGGGGAGCGATTCTTGCGAGCCAGGCGATGGGCAGCGGCACGCACTGAATCGCGGTGTACGCGGTCAGCGCGCAGCAAGTTACGAGCAGAAGGGTCGCCGCGCGTCGCGGCCGTCCGGGCTCGGCGGTCCACGAAACCAGGAGCGCCGACGTCGCGAGAACGCCGGTCAGAATGCAGAGCGTGATGGTGTGAACGGTGCCGGCGGCGAGCGCGCCACCGGCGATCGCTAGGGCGAAGAGCCACGAACCGAGCGTGCGAGTCCAAGAGATGTGCGAGCCGCGCCTCGTTGCCTCCATCGGTCCCGCCGAGCAGCGCAACATAGCGCGGTTTGCCGTCCAATCCGCCGTGGGAGGATCGGCTTTGGGGGGCCCCCCTCGGACGTGATGGCTTGGACTGGCAGGGTTCACCTGCCTAAAATCAATGCTACATCTCAGCCTTCCACCCACCCCATGCACGAGCGCACCTACGAGCCGGGCGAAGTCATTCCCGGCACGATTTATCAAGTCCGTCGCGTCATCGGCGCAGGCGGCATGGGCACGGTATACGACGTCGAGGACACGACGATCGGCAAGCGGTACGTGGTCAAGACGCTGCATCCGCGACTCGGCGACCGCGAGGACCTCGCCCGGCGCATGCAGAACGAAGCGCGAACGCTCGCGCGACTTCACCACCCCAACATCGTCGAAATCTTCACCGCCGGGATGACCGCGGACGATCTGCGGCTGCCCTTTTACGTCATGGAGCGATTGAGGGGCAAGTCGCTCCGCATGGTTCTCGAGGAAGGCGGCAAACTCGGAATTTCGCAGGCCTACGGCATCGGGATCGATCTGCTCGACGCGCTCGATCACGCGCACGACAAGGGGGTCGTCCACCGCGACGTCAAACCCGACAACGTATTCCTGCACCAAACCGCGGGTGTCACGATTACGAAACTGCTCGATTTTGGAATCGTTTCCCTGCTCGACGCGGGGGAAGCCGAGACGGCGGGACGGTTCCTCGGCACGCTCCGCTACGCCGCCCCCGAACAGCTGAGGGGGGACAAGCCCACGCCGAAAATGGATGTCTATGCGGCTGCGTTGGTCCTCTACGAGCTTCTGGCGGGCCGGGGCCCGTTCGATGACCTGGGCGACTCCCATCGAATCAGCGCCGCCCATCTGCACAAGACGCCCCCGCCGCTATCGAATTTCGTCGCCGTTCCGAGCGAACTCGACGCCCTGCTGATGGCTGCCCTTGCCAAGAACCCCGAGGAGAGGCCCAAGGACGCGTTCTCCTTCGCCACGGTACTGCGCAACTTCAAACGCTCGCAACCGCAGATGACGCGGCGCTCCGAACTCACCGTCCCACGTGTGTCGACGGCGCGGGGCGTCGACGCCTCCGCGCCCACCCCCGAGGCTCCGATCGACGTTCGGGATTCGTCGCCGGCGCGGGGCGACGTCCTTTCGCCGGTGACGCCACACCGGGCACCGACCCGCTTGCCGAGAGCGACGATCGTGGGCATGTCCCCGCCGACCCTAGGAGCGACGACGGGGGCACACTGGTCCGCGATCGGGACCCCTCCGGCCGAAGCCGTGGATCGCCTGGCTCCGACCCGGAGCATCATCCAGGATGCCACGCGGGCTCCGGGCCCAGGGACGGACGTGCTGACCCCCTCTAGCGTGTCGCTCCCGGACCCGTGCGCGCCGGCCGATAAGGCTGAAGACATTTCGGCACTGAGCGCCAGCGCGGGCGCAGCCCACGAATGGGCAATGGAGAGGGAATCTCTTCGCAGCGAAGGGCCGCAGGTCCGGTCCCTTGGGCCACCGCCGCCTTCGCCCCCGCCGTGGCGTGCCATCGCCGCAGTGGCCTTGGGCGTCTCGGGGCTCGTGGCTCTCGGCCTAGTGGCCCTGCCCGGGCGACGGCATCCTCAAAGCGCCGGAGCCCCCCCGCGCGGATCGGCCACGCCCGCCATCCCGTCGGCAAGTCCCGGGTTCACGGTCCCCGCACCAACGATTGCGCCCCCCGCGCTCGACGAGCCGGCCCGGAGCGATCGCCCAATCCGGCGTCGTCCAGCGTCCGAAGTCGCCATCTCGACGTCGAGCGCGAGCGGACCGCCAGGGGAGCCGTCCGCTTCGGAGATCCGTCCGGCCCCCGGCGGACACGCAACCGGCTGGAAGGCTTGGGGAGCCGTGGTGGATCGACCCGGTCCGGGCTTCTGATCACCGCGGAGCGCGCATCCGCGGCGCTGGCTTCGTCGGATCCTCGGGCCACGAGTGGCGCGGATAGCGCCGCATGAGCTCCTTGCGAATCGCAGGGTAGTGGCGCTGCCAGAAACCTGCGAGATCGGTTGTGACTTGCACGGCTCGACCGTTGGGCGCCAAGAGCTCTAAGATCACGGGCACCCGGCCTCCGCCGACGCGGGGCCCGTCGGTCATTCCGAAGAAGTCCTGCAACCGCGAAGCGAGGCTCGGACCCCGACCGATCTCGTAACGCACGGCCACCGATCGGCCGCCGGCGAGCACGACGCGATCTGGGGCAAGGCGCGCGATGGCCTCCGCGGGCCATCGGGGCGATCGGCGCAGGGTCTCGAGCCACCCGGCCTCTCGAAGCTCCGCAAAGCTGCGGCGTCCTTCGCAGAGCTGCACGATCGACGCATGCAACGCCGCGTCGTCCGGAATCTCGATCGATGGGTCGATGGAGGCGGCAAAGCGCGTCCTCGCCACCCATGCGTCGAACGCCTCGACGGGTGCCAGCGCCGACGGACCCGCGGCTAGGGCGGCGGTTGCGAGCACCCGCGACGCCTCGTCCGACGCGCCATCTGGGGGCTCCGATCGCAAGAGCGTCAGTCCGTCCCACTCGAGAGACTCGCCCGTGCGGACGCGCTCCGAGGGCGCGTCCCAGGTTATCTCACGGTGCTCTTTCACCTGATCGGGGAAAAGGTCGACAAGCCAGGCGGGGTCAATCGCGCTCGCCAGACGCACGACCACGCCGCCGCGGGACCGCCCGTCGCTCCGCTCTTCCGCTTCGAGCGCCACGAGCCACTCGGCTTGGCGGACGACGCTCGACTCCGCAATCTCGGCGGATCCTCCGGCCGCAAGCGCAATTTGGCGCCCCCCGGGGCGCACCCGCTTCGCGACGCGATCCGGGTATCCCGAAAGGAGCGCGATACCGAGCGCGGCTTCTTCGTCGTGCGCATCGTCGGCACCCGTCCGGGGGCACGCACGCTCGAACTGCGCGGCGGCTCTCACGATCGCTTGCGTGGCGCCGAGGTCGAGCCCCGCAGCGCGGATCGCGCTGGCGGAAAGGTGGGCGTCTTGCGCTTCGCGTAAGAGGTCGAGAATCGCGCCGACGTCCGAGCCCTCGGTAGCTCGATCATCGCCTCGGCCGGGGCCGAAACGGGTCCGGCTCAAGGCCCGGGGGTCTCCCTCCGCGAGGACGGCCGCGGCGGCGCAGGCGGCATGGATCACGCCTCGTCGTTCGCCTTCGACGACGACGCGCGCGGCGCGCGGGTGGACGCCGAGCCGCAGCATCGCGCTTCCCGTCTCGGTCAACCGAGCCTGCGTGTCGATCGCGCCGAGCCGGCGAAGAAGATCCTCGGCCGCTCGGACATGCGCCGGCGGCGGGGGCTCGAGCCAAGGGATTTCTGCGGTGCCGGTCGCCGCGAGCTCGAGCCAGGTCTGCGCGAGATCGAGCCGGCGGATCTCGGGGGCCTCGTGTTCCGGGCGCGAATCGAAGTCGGCGCGCGTGTACAGGCGCATGCAGCGGCCCGGTCGGGTGCGCCCCGCACGTCCGGCGCGTTGAATGGCCGATGCGCGGCTGATCTTCTCGACACGTAGCCGTGGCAGTCCAGACCAGGGGGCTTGCGAGGCGATACGCGCCAGGCCCGAGTCGATGACGGCGACGACGCCTTCGATCGTGACCGACGATTCGGCGACGTTGGTCGACAAGATAACCTTGCGCGTCGTCCCCGGTCGTACGGCGGCGTCCTGTTCCTGGGGCGAGAGGTCACCGTGCAACGGGACAAGGGCGAGCGCCGCGTCGGTCGCAATCTTCGTACAAGCCTCTTGCGCCCGGCGAATCTCCGCGGCTCCAGGCAGAAAGACGAGCACGTCGCCATCGAGTCCTTCGTGGACCAGCTGCCGGACCGCGGACGCGATCTGCAGTCCAACGGGTCGATCGTCGGGAGAAGCCACATGATCGACTGTGACCTCAAAGCGCCGGCCTTCGGCGCGCAAGACCGGCGCCCCGAGATACGAGGCGAGGGGCTCGGTGGCCAAAGTCGCGCTCATGACGACGATACGGAGATCGGGTCGGCGGCCGCGACGCAGCCGCTCGAGGAGCGCGAGGCCGACGTCGCTGTGCAAGTGCCGCTCGTGGAACTCGTCGAGGACGACGACGCTCACGCCCTCGAGCCAAGGCGACGCGAGAAACTTGCGCCCGAGTACCCCCTCGGTCACGAACCGCACGCGAGTGCGGGTACTCGACACGTCTTCGAATCGGACTTGATAGCCGACGGTGCTGCCCACCCGCTCCCCCATTTCGTCGGCGACCCGACGCGCCGCCAGGCGTGTGGCCAGGCGGCGCGGCTCGAGGACCAGGATTTCGCCTGTTTCGGCGAACCCCGCGTCGAACAGCGCGCGCGGGACACGGGTTGTCTTTCCGGCTCCTGGCGGCGCCTCGAGCACCAGCGTGGGCCGGGCGCGCAACGACGCGACGATGTCGGGCAGGAGGGGATCGATGGGGAGCGACTGCATCGACGACCCGCTTGCGGTAGATCCCTTTATCATGCGCGAGGGCGAGCACGTTTCGCTGGCACCGCTCACCACCCTTCGGCTGGGGGGGCTCGCGTCGCGATGGGTCGAGGTCGAGTCCGAAGGCGACGTCGCGCCCGTGCTTCGGCAGGCTCGGCTGCGAGGAGACCCCGTTTTCGTTCTCGGCCGGGGCAGCAACGTGGTCGTCGGCGACGAGGGCTTTCCGGGTACCGTCGTGGCGATGGGCCTTCGCGGCGTCGACGTCCGGCGCGACGGGATGCAGGTCGTCGTCAACGTGGCAGCGGGAGAAGACTGGGACGGCTTGGTCGCCCGCGCGATTGCCGACGGGTGGAGCGGCATCGAGTGCATGAGCGGCATTCCCGGGCTCGTCGGCGCGACGCCGATCCAGAACGTCGGAGCCTACGGACAGGAGGTGAGCGACACGCTCGTTTCGGTGCGGGCGTACGATCGCGTAGCGGGGGACTTCGTGACGCTGCCCGCGGCGTCATGCGGCCTGTCCTACCGAGCGAGCGTCTTCAAACGCAACGACCGCTGGATCGTCACGAGCGTTCGGTTTGCGTTCGACGTGAGCCCCCTCGCGGCTCCGATCCGCTACGCCGAGCTAGCGCGCGCGCTAGCGACGCCCGAGGGCAGCCGACCCCCCACCGCCCTTGTTCGCGAGACGATCCTCGCGCTGCGACGCGGGAAGGGGATGGTGGTCGACCCGAACGATCCCGAATCGGTCAGCGCAGGGTCGTTTTTCGTCAATCCGGTCGTCGATGCACAGGGACTTCTTGAGGTGGAAGCGCGTGCGGGCGAGCGCCCTGCGTCGTTTCCGCTCGACGGCGGGCGATTCAAGCTGGCTGCCGCGTGGCTCGTGGAGCGCGCCGGTTTCACGAAGGGGTGGAGGGACGGGCGGGTGGGCGTGTCGCAGAAGCACGCGCTCGCGTTGGTCAACCGGGGCGGTGCGACGAGCCGCGAGCTTCTCGGCGTCGCCGCACGCATTCGCGATGCCGTTTGGGACCGCTTCGGGGTGAGGCTCGAACTGGAGCCGGTTCTCGTTGGGTGCTCGTTCGAGGATTGGGCGTCGTAGCTCCCACGGATGAGCTGTTACTGCTCCGACGGCTGGGCGGGACGCAGGTCGTCGTAGTTGGCCTGCGCGCCAATGTTCAAAGCCAAACCGACTATGCACAGAAGCGACTGCGCACTGTTGAAACCCCTCATGCAGGTCAGTTCCGGGTGGATGGCAAGCTGGTCGCTCGTGCGAACATCCACGCCCAACCCGAGACGTGCCAGGAGCGCGGTTGACGCGCCGGCCTGCTCGGCGTGGCTCGCCCCGGCCAACGGTCCTGTCGCAATGGCGTAGGCCAGGCCGGGAGACGCAACCAGCGTCAGGGAGTCCGAGAAGTTGAGGCCAAGCAGCAGCGGCGCATGCAAATAGAACACGCCGGCGTTCCGCGTCACCGTGGTCGTATCCGCGTTGGTTATTTCGGTATCCACATAGATGGCATCCAAGCCAGGGTCGATCGCCATGTCCAAATTGCCTCGAAGCAAACGAAGCTTCAAGTCACCGGCGAGCGATTGGAAGTTCTCGAAGCGCGCTCCGACATCCACTCCTTCGACGAGACCGTACCGAATGCCGATGGTCGGCAATAGCGGGGTCGCTCCCCAGACCGTGGACGACGGAGGGCTACTGCCCGCTGTGGCTGGATTGGCAATGTTGGTGCCGAATCCATACACTTCGGCCGCGACGACAACCTGCAAGTCGCCCGGTTCGAGCGTTCGCGGCACGGTGTAGGCGTTCGGGTTCGGGCAGCCGGAAAGGCAGAGTACTGCGCCCGCGAGTGCGCCCATGCGCGACGGCCCATCGAGTCGCAAGATTCTCGCAGTCTCCTTCGCGTGAGCTTCCTTCGCGCGACGCGCACCCTACACGAAGCCGACGTCGTCCGCGACGGAAGATCCGCACCCGGTGCCTGGATGTCCTGCTTGCGCAAGCCCTGCTCGCGGGTGTGGGCACAGCGCTGAAATTCTCAAGGAAAGAACGTACTCTGCAAGGCCAATAGACCGCCGGCAATCGCAACGGCCGGCACGAGCCCGCGCGCTGCGAGCGCGACTCGTCGGCGCACGACAACGAACGCGACGAACGCCGCGATTCCCCCACCGTACGCGACAGTAAGGACGCGCCAGAAAAAGCCCGAGTGGACACTCCAGGAAATCGCGGCGGGGTCGGCCTGGGGCCCAGTGAGCACCTGGACCACCCGCATTGCCGCGTACGCGTCCACCTCAATCACGAGGCCCCATGCGAGCGCGAGCAGTGTTCCCGGAATCCAGGCGGTCTTCACGTGGCGCGGGGCTCGCGATATGCGAGAACGCGTGGGCACTCCGGGTCAGGTCCGTGAGATCCCGTGACCCACCCCGCTACAATCTTGCACCCGCCCTTGCAGACCGGGCGCAGTGAGCACGACGCGCACGGCTCCGCCGGCGCGTCGTTGTACGCCCGCCAGCGCCCGAGCTCGGCGTCCACGGCGTAGCCGCCGTTCAGATGGGCAGCACTTAGCTGCGACGGTTTGGCAAAACTGCACGGGGCGATGAGCCCGTCCACGGTGACCGCGGCGAGACCTCCAGCGGCTTCGCAGCCAAAGATGCCGAAGCGGGCCAGGCGCGTCGCGTCCTGGCCGAGCTCCTCGTCGGCCGAAAGGAACGGAACGAGGGCGCAATCGATGCGAATCGAAAACCCGCTGGCTGCGTAAGCCGTCGTGAGCGCTCGGAGCGTCGGACCCAACGTCCGAGCTTGATCGGGGTGCATCCGCCGCGTCCAGTACTCCACCGTGGCTGCGCGCCCTGCGGGCTTGTAGCGGAGCAGCTGGGCCTCGCACGCGCCGAGCGTTCGTGCACGCTCGATCGTCTCGGCCAGTCGCGGGAAACTCTGCTGCGTAAGCACCACGTTGACGCCGACGCGGATCCCCGCGCGCGCGAGCTTCTCGATGGCCCGTTCGGCCAGGGCGGCGCCATCAAAGCCGCGCACGGTTGCGTAGGTCGCATCAGGCCCGTCGTAGCTTACGTTGACTTGCGCGAAGGAGCGCAGTCGCTCGACGCGGATGTCGGTGAGCCCAAGGCCGCTCGTCGTGACGACTGGCGTCAGGCCCCTGGCCCGCGCGCTCGCGGCCAGGAGGTCGATGTCTTCGCGTGTCGTCGGCTCCCCGCCGCCGAACGCGACCGTGAAGACACCTGCGTCGCGCATGGCGTCGAGCTCCTGCTCGATCGCGGCGCGAGGCGGCTCGACCCCATCCGGCTGGGCGTCCAGGTAGCACCCATCGCACCCCGCGCCGCAGCGTGAAGTGACGGCGAGATGAACTTCCAGCGGCGCGCTGGGCCGCGGCGGTCCTTGCCATGTGGCTCCGCCGTTGAGTCCGAGGGCGCGGACACCGTCCCGGTCGAGGGCCACGATGGCGGCTGTCGATTCAAGCTTGACCCAAGCACCCCAAGGCTCATAGCGGACGATCACGGGGGTGACTCCGGGTCGCGCGTGCCCGGCGCGCGCAATGGATTGTCGTTGGACGTCTGTCCAACGACTTGGATGGGCTCGGTTTTCAGCGCCGCGACGACGGCCGCGAAGATCGCGGCTCCCGTGACCGCTGTCGCGAACAGCGTGTCGATGGCGCTTCCGATGCTCGAGCAGTTGGCGCCGGACCCGATGCGGACACGGCGAATGCTCCGTTCGTCGACGGCGCGCTCCCCACTCACAGGCCGAACCCGTCGAGGTAATCGGACCGGATAGCGCGTAGGACCAGGAACGCCACGGCGAAGACACTCGTCGTGCACAGAATGGCCCGGCCGAGGCGTGCGGCAAGACTCCCCGACGACGCGGCGTTCCAGGCCCGCGCCACCAGAACGAGCGGCACGAGGGCGGCGCCGAGGACGAGGAAGGGGCCTGAGTTGCCGGTCTCGTACTGCGCGGCCAGCACCCCTCCCACGATCGCGACGTAAGCCGCGAACCCGACGGCGAGTGGGGTCATTTGCCGAACGGAACGGACCACCCTTTCCCACGTGCGTGTGCGCCGTGTGTGCACGATGGCGAGCAAGGCCAGGGCGAAGTACGCCGTAAGATCCGCCATCGCCGCCAGGGTCCAGGTCGGCCTTCGACCAAGCCGTAGCACGCGTGCGACGAACGGCGGATCGAGTCGTGCGGCGTGGGCGCGTGCCTCCTCGGCGGCTTGCTCGAGCTTGCCGTTGGCCAAAAGGGCGTCGACGAGCTCTCGCTCAGCAAGGCTTGCGGTCACTGGATCGGTGCTTGGATCGCCCGTGACTTTGCGCAGCTCATCGATGGCGTCGTTTGGACGCTGCATGCGTCCCCGCCAGGCCTCGGCCACGATCATCCGCGCTTGGGTCCGCAACGGACCCGGCGCAAGGCCTTCGGCCTCGCGGGCCAACGCATCGATCTCGCGCGGATCGTTGGCGACCGCAGGATCGCTCCGGATTCGATCGAGGCTCGATAGCGGCTCGGCGCTCGAGGCGTCGTCCGATGCGCTCGCGGTCGCCGCGAGCGAGACGACCCCGAGAAAAGCAATCGCGATCGCGACGGCTCGCGCCATGGCTCACGGAAGCTCCCACGCGGGCGGAGACTTGTCTATCGTGCATCCACATTTCGAGCATGGCGAACGTCGTCCCCGGAGTGTTGCTCGCCGTCCTCCTCGTTGCGGGCGCGGGGTGCCATGGCTGCCGAGGGGGTCGTCCCTATGTGCCGTACACGATCGGCTCGGCGCAGCCGGAGGGGGCGATGGGGCAGGGGGCGATGAGCGCGGCGTCGAGAGGCACCGACGCCAGTTCGTCGGGTGACGGGTTTGCCGAGCGCGACGCGACCGCAGCCCCGCCCAACACGACGCAATGGATCGTCGAGGGCGTGACGCTGGGCGCTCCGGATGGACTCGTCTTCGCCTCCGCGCTCATCGGCGACTTCGACGGCGACGGGGCCAAAGAAGCGTTTGCCATCGCGCGCCCCGCGGAAGGCAACGATCCCGGTGAGGTGCTCTACTACCGAGGAGCGGGCGACGACGGAATCCTGGCCGTTGCGGCGACATTTGCGCCGCCCGCGGGCCTTTCGCGAGACGCCGACTGCTTGGCGATCGATCGGCTGGTCGCCGTCGGCGCGCGCTCCGTCCTTGCGGAGCTGGGCGCGCAGTGCCTCCAGCATCCGCCCACGGGTCCTGCGCGCTGGGTCGCGGTCATCGACGGTGGCCTGAACCCCAAAGTGCGCCTCGCCGCGACCGTCGCCGATCCTGAGGGCGCCCCCGCCTTGACCCTCGACGCAGAAGTCTCTGACCGGGACGCAGACGGGCGCGACGACGTGGCCCTGCGTGTCATGCTCGAGGGCGGTGGGCCACCGCTCGAGCCGGGGCCACGCGTTTCGGCGACTCTCGCCTGGTCGGATCGTCCCGCCGGTCTGAGCCGCGACGCAACGGTGACCGAGGTCTCGTTCTCGATGCTCGCGGCGCTCGCCACGAGGCACGCGAAGAACATGCAGGACGCTCCCGAAGTGCCCAACTATGCGTCGCAAGTGCGTGCCCTTTGGCGCGCCGCGTGCGCGGACGGCGGCTCGCCGCGCCTGCTCGCCGTGGCCGGCACGGGCGCCATCACGTGCGGGAGCGGGCGCGCGCTGGAAGACCTCGGCCTCGCCGTCGTACGCGCGTATGCCACGATGGGCGATCCGCTTCGAACCGCGCTGGCGCTCGATCGCGCCGAGCGTCCGCCCGCGACGCATACGGCGCAGCGTGTGGCCGAGGCGCAGAAGTGGCTCGCAGCACTGGCCCCCGCGGCGACCGCCCGCTTGGTGCGTGCCGTGGCGGCGGTCCCGGTCGCGCCTCGCAGTCACGAGCCGACGTGGGGCGCTCTCGCGTTTGAACCAGGCGGCAAGCTTCTGGTTCGCACACGAGCTGGCGTTGTGCGCGTCGACCCCGACTTCGGCGACGAAGCCGCCGCGAACGTACCGGATTGGGATCCGCGCGTTGTATCCCCCGACGGTGGCGCCCGCTGGATTGAGGCGTATGACCCGTGCGACGGCCTGCCGCTCCGAGCGACGTTCGAGCTCGCCAGCGGCGACGACAATCGCGACGTGGCGCTGCCGGTGGCGCCGCCCCTCGCGGGCCGATGCACGGGGTCGCGCGGAGCGCCGACGCAGACGACCCCTGTGGCGTGGGGCCCGGCCGGCTTGGAAGCCATCGTCGATGGCGAGCCGATTTTGGTCTCGTCCGATCTCACGCGCGCATCGCTTTTGGCCACGTTTCTGGGCCAGCCGATGCGCCCGGGCGCCCCGCGCTCGCCCGACGGCCGGACCTACGTCGTGCCAACCGACGTGGGCTTCATCGTTCGCGGTCCTGGGCGCTCGCGCTGGCTGCGCGGCTCTGAGCTCGACGGGACGTTCGCCGAGCAGCGCGATTGCGCAATCAGTAACGATACGACGCATGTGGCTTGCGTTCGGGCGGGCCGCGCATGGGTCGGAACGTGGGACGCGCCGTAGGTTCAGCCCCTCATGGGATCCATGCTGAGGTGAACGATGGGACGAACGTCCCGTCACTTGTGCGTGCAAAGAACATCGTCCGCGTCCCGAGTGCTCTGAAGGCATTGCACCTCGCGATCGGCACAACGAAGGACGAGCACGCCGTGCGCCAGCATCGCGCCGAGTGTAGCGCCCGTGTGCCGTGCGATGGCCTGCTTCGGCCATGTCGCGTCGCAACCCTTCGACAAGACGACGTCGATGCGGCGTCCGCTCGAGACCACGTCGGGCTTGCCGATCGGTGCCAGCGCAGCGGCGATCTGCTTAGCGTACGCCGGGTCCGCCGGCGCGTCGTTCGGTTGCGGCGCCTGCATCGCTTGCATGTATTGAATGGCTTGCAGCTGCGTCTCGACCGGCATGGTGATTCGGACCGTTGGGCTGGTCGTTGGGACCGGTCGGGGCGGCATCGACCGGCCGCCGGAAGCCGCGGCGTCGATCGCCGAAGACGAAGCAGCGCTCTGGGTCACCGAGGGCGCCGAGGCGTGGGGCCAGGGCGACGAAGCGTCAACGCCAGCGAGGGGGCCTGGCGTATCGCACGAGAGCACCAGGATCGGCGCGAAAGACCAGATCCGGATCATCGCAAACCGGCCGAGCCGCAACTCGGTAGCCTACAGTCCTCACCACTCGGCGACACAGATACTGGCCCCTTAGGCCCCGCAGTTTTTTGCCGCAAACGCTCCCACGGCAGTGGCGAGGACGACGATGAAGAGGCTCAGCCCCGGTCCTGGCAAGGGGCTTGGTTTGAGGCTCTTCTTACGTTTGCGGCCGGTGCGTCGCCAGGGCATGCGTCCCCACTGTAGCGTCAGAGGCCCGACCTTCGTAGCCGCTTTTCATGGCGGGGCTCTCGCCACGCGATCCAGGTCGGTTTCTGTCCGTCCGAGCACGATTTGGTCGAACGCAGCGCCCCCACCGGTAGCGGCGAGGCTCATCTCCTGGATGCGGAGTGGATGCCGGTATAGCGACCAGAGATCCGCACGCACGACTTGCCAGGCCTGCGGCGGCGCCGCTGCCACACTCTTCGTCGCAAGGACGCCCTCGCGCCATGCTTGCGTCCCCGCCTCGAAGGCATAACCGCCGCCGGGCCACGGTTTGCCAAGCAGCAGCGACATGCCGGTGGTGTCTGGCGAGAGCGCTCTCCACGCGAACTGAATCCATCGGTATTGTCCCGGCTTGGGGTGCTCTTCGATTTCAAAGTCCCAATCGGGCAGGGCATGACCGAACGGCGGTTCGTACGCGGGCGCGGTCGTGCCCGCCGCCGTCAATACGAGCGACTTGCCGCCTGAATACGCGTCTCCGAAGGCGATCGAAAACGGGTGGTCCCGTCCACGGATCATCGTCCGAAAGTCGCTCTCTTGCTCGTCGAACAGCACGGCGATGGCTCTCTTCGCGGCGACGTCGGGATGGGAGCCGCCGAGCAGCTCTCCGTGAAACACGATCTCTCCCAAACGGATGTTGCCAACGGGCCACGCTGCGCCACCCGTCGTGACGAATCGAAAGCGAGCCGCTTCGAGGGGCGGATCCAGCCAGTGAGTGTGCGTTGCGGTGTCCGACAGCAGGCAACGGCCGTCGGTCCATCGCTCTTGCGCAGCATCCCAGGATTGGAGGCGGACATCGCGCGACCACGATTCCGGGTGCGACTCATCCTCGACGAACGTGATGCCTCGAAGCCGGATCTGCGAATGGAAGGTGTCGACTTCGAAGCTCAGGGGCCCAAACCAGCCCGAGTCGACGTAGTTGATCGACGTCCACGTGAGCCACGGCCCAGGCGGTGGGTCGGGCTTACCGTCGGTCATCGCCGCGATCGGGTTCTGCCACTCCTGACGGCGGTCGTTCATCGTCGCGTGGATGAGCGCGTGCGTTTCAGTCAGCAGGTTCGGGACGAGCGGTGCGGCCGTGGGCGCCGCGTTGCCCCACGACTCGACGCGCGTCGTC
The DNA here is from genome assembly GCA_963696385.1 of uncultured delta proteobacterium. GTDB lineage: Bacteria > Myxococcota_A > Polyangia > Polyangiales > Polyangiaceae > Palsa-1150. Next base: position 590,446 of record CAVOKF010000008.1, on the reverse strand, counting down.
GGCGTTGCATCCTTGGCTAGAAGCGCCGGACGAATGTCGCGGGTCGTGGGCGAGAGGTGCGTGTGCCAGATCTCACGGTAGCCGTCGTCGAAACGCTGCACGTGTCCCATCCACGATCCGACCAGCAAATCACCTCCGTCGAGCCAGTGGGCTACCGGCAACGCCTGACAATCGTGCTCCCAAAAAATCTGCCCAGAGGCAGACAGGACGTACAGAGTCCCGAGCTCGCTTCCGACCGCGATCCGCTGACCATCGACGCTAATCGTCGGACGGCGCAGCACGTCGTCGCCCGTGAAACTCCAGATCAAGGCGCCCGAGTTCGAGTACCATTTGAGCGACGTGCCCGTCGTGACGGCCAACCGCTCACCGTCCGGCGATAGCGCCAGGTCGTCCGCCGGCGACGGAACGGCCGCCAGGAGCTTCCCGTCGCGAATGAGAAATACTTGCCCCCCGTCTGTGTCGGTCCGAACCGCAAGCATTTTCGACGCTGGCGCGCCCACAACCGCACCGAGAGCATGGCCCGTTGCGGCGAGTCGAATCGTCCACCGACGGGATCCGTGGCGCGCGTCGTACGCGGTCACCGTCGTCGAATCGACGCCGACGAGCGTCTCGCGATCCAATGCGGCGAGCAGCGTGATGTGACGCTCGCCCGTCTTCCACCCGTCTACGCTCCAACGTCGCCGACCGTCGCGATCCCACACGACGACACCGAGATCGCCGGAGCTAGCGACCCAATCGCCCGCCGGCGACGCGGCAAATTGATCGATGCGGTCGGCCGGGTAGAGGCCCGTGTCCCAGGTAGTTGCTCGCTTGGGCAAGCCGTAGAGCGCGAAGCGACGCTCGGGCTTGCCGTTCGGGTCGAGCAGATAGAGGTGGTATCCCTCGGCGGAGGTTCGATCGAACGCCTGGACGGCGAAGGCGCTCGCCGTGCTGCGGGGATCGTAACTGAAATGATGCCCAAGGCGACGACGCCATCGAACATCCCCAGTCTTTAGATCCACCGCATACAGGTTCTGGTCCCAGTTCATGGCGTTGAAGACGGCGAGGTCGCCGCTACCCGACACGGCAACGTCTTTGAGGTGGGGCCCGAAGCGCGCTTCGATGGGGGCGTCTGCGGCGTCCGCTGCGCGCCCTATCGCGGTGATCGGGGCGTCGGTGGCCCGGTCCGCATGCGGTACCCGTTGCTGGAGATTTGCCGGCTGCGAAGCGACGACTGCGCGGATCGGAACGCTCACGGTTTTGCCCGAGATGAGCTCCGACGCCAGCAAGGCAAGCGGGCCGGAGGGTGCATTGAGCGGCATGACCCAACGACCGGCGATCATTCCGCCGGCGGAGCTTGCCCCGATCGTCTCCTGGATCACGGAGCCGTCGCTGGCGACGAGCGTGACGTGCACCGGAAGGCTCGAAGCCATTGGACGATGCCGGTCGTCACGGACGATCACGCTCCAGTCGAACGTCGCTCCGGCATCGACGGTTGCGGGCGCGGTCGCCTCGACGGCATCGATCCGGCGCGGCAGGATCGCGTAAAGGCGCGCTGGCATGGTGCGGAGATCCGCATCGATGACTCCGTTCGTGGCTTTTGCTTCTCGTAGAGCGAATACATCGTAAATCGCGCCGCCTGGTTGGCTCAACTTGACGGGTGCCATCCGCGGCAACCGCGTCGACATGATCAACCCCGTGCGCCAGGCGAGTCCGGGATCCAGATCGGGGATGATGTTGTCGACGACCCACACGAAGTGGCCCGGTCCGGAGACGCGCTCGGTGAGCAAAATCTCCGCGTCGTCGACCTCCGCGACAGGCGTGACCGACGGGGCGAGGACGCGACGCAATGTCTCGGCGTCCTTCTCAAAGTAAGCAGGAATTCGGCGGTATGCGGAATCGTCCTGCCAAACGCTCGGATCTCGGGGAACTTGATCGAAGGCGATTCCGAGCGGCGTAAGGCCACCAAGAACCTCCGGACGCGACGCCCCGTCGTAGAACTCCACAACGCCGGCGGCGCGGGCCTGCGTGAGCGCGGCAGAAAGACTGGGATCGAGTTCAACGCGTTGGTCGACGACCAGCACGGCGCGAAAAGGCTTCAGCGTCTCGGGTGTAGCGTCATCGGAAAATACGAAGCTCGCGGGCCGGTGTGCGTAAAGGCACGCACCGTACGCCTCGTACAGACGACCGAAGTACTCTCCCATCGTGCTCGACCCCCAATGATCGATTCGCATCATCCGCGACGACACCGCGATGGCCACGCGATCGGCGCCGTGCAGCGTGGTGAGCCAGGGCCCATAGTTGCGAAGCAGCTGACCGACCGCACGTAGGACCGACAGCTGTCCGGGCGCCGAAGCCCGGGGATCGCTCGGGCCGGAACCGTTCCATGGTTGCTCCCCGGACCAGCCGACCCCGTCGGCACCCCGCATGGCCATCTGCAACAACGTGGGCAAAAGCATGGCGCCGGTGCCGTCGTCGTTCCAGATCTCGGGGTGACCCCACGCGCGCTTGCCCGGACGTTTGTAGAAGTCCACGTTCTCGGGCGTGACCTCCGGCGGCTGAATCTGTTCGGCTTGATAGTGAAGGTCGACTTCGTCGGCTGCGCGAAACGTGACGGGCGGCAGAACTCCCACCGCGCGGTAGGGGCCTGTCATAACGCTCAGCTTGCCGGGCGCCGTTCGTTGCAGGACGGCATCGAGCCGCTGCTCCGCGTCGACCGCCGGAGCGAGCATCCGGTCCGAGACGCGGTCGAGCACCGGATCCCACTTCCCAGTGGTCTCCGCCCGGCCGAGGGCTGCGCGGTAGTCGGCCCTTTCCGCGGGCCCGTCGGCAGCATCCTCGCCGAGCTTCTGGACCCACCAGTTTGCGGCCCAGCTCCACCCGCGAAATGCCGGATACGGCAGCAAGCTCGTCGTCACGTGTCGGACCGCTTCCATCATCTGCTCCGGCGTGCGCGAGTCGTATCCGGTCCCGAGCGGAAGCCCCGCATCCATGCTGAGCAGAATGGCGCGCTCCTCAATGCCGTAGGCCCCATATCCTGCGATGCTCGCGCGTACCGGCCCTTCGACCGTCGCCTTCTCGGGCGAGACAGCAGCTGGGTCGCCATTCAAGGTCGAGACCAGATCCTGGGCCGTGAGCATCTGGTCCACTCGCGGCAATACACCTGCAAAGCCGTGACCCAAGCGATCGACGAACATATTGATGCCGAGCTTTTTCGCGCGGTTCAAATGCGCTTCGACCTTCTCGGGGGCGGTAAAGATGCCACCGGCAGGGAACGACGCCGCGTAGTCGCCATGTTGGACGAGGCTAAACGTTGGGGCCTGCTCGATGCCCGGGCCGATCTCGATCGGCTGAGACGCTACGGTGAACCCTGCGACCTCGGTCGTCAGCGAGTAGCGGTCGGGCCGAAGGGCGCGGGTCAGTGCTGGACTCAAATCGAGATGTGAAACCGCTTCGGGGTGCACATCGACGTCGCACTCTGCGATCGTTTGGCCATGCTCAACGAGCTTGATCGGAATTCTCGCAGGCCTCTCGGACGTGTCACCCACGCGAACGACGACGGTGACGGGAATGGGTTCTCCGCGTCCGTAGTAGAATCGGTTGTTGGGGGTGAAAATCGAAATCCCGCCGCGGTGGCCCGGTGCCACGATATCGACCGAGCTGTCGACTTGGTATTCTCCGTCCCCCCCTCGCAGGTCGGGAGAGAGGCGCAGCTGATAGAGCCCCCCGAGGTCGGGCGGAATGCTCGCCTGTCCGTTGCGAAATGGGAGCTCCGCGAAATCCGGTAAGCCCAGCGGCCGGATCCACGCGCGCCACCGCGACGGCGGTGGGTGGTCGGATGGCAGCGGCTGAACCGAGATAGGCACGTCGGCGCCGGCCGTCCAGATCGCGCTCGGAAGCGAAATTCGAAAGACCTCCGCATCGGCCGGAACAACGCGCCGAAAGGCCCCAGAAGCGCGGTCGTATACTTCGAAAAGCTCGGTGGGGTCTGTCCGCTTGACGAAGAGGTTGTCGTGGAACACCCGCAAGTCGCTCACGCGGCCTTTGCGTTCACCCATATGCACGTGCAACGGCGCCAAAGCTTTCCCCGCGGGGTCGTAAATCTGAACGGTGTCTTCAGTCCCTGCGAGGACGAGGAGCCGGCCGTTGTCGTCGACGTCGAAGCCGCCTGGGCGCAGACGCGTCGACCACAGCAAGGCCCCGTCGAAGGCGACAACGGAGACCATTCCGCTTTGACTGAGCACGTAAAACCGGCGGCCCCGCTCCCAGACCCGCAGCTGGGGCACCTTGCCGACGGTGCTCTCGGCGATGCGTTCCAGCGAGTACGTGGTGACGATGCGTCCAGGCGCTGCGACCCGGACGATGCGACGTCGGTTCGCGTCGAGACCGTAGAAGTCGCCGCTCTCGCCAGCCTCGACGTCCGTCGGCGACCACCACTGGACCTGGTCGTTTACGAGAAAGTCCGCGACCGCGCCGATGTGTGTGAAATCGCGACTCCAAAGATTGACACTGTGATTGAAGTGCGCATTCGCGGTTGCGATGACGCCGGCCGCGTTCGCCGCCGCCATCTGCAACGCGTAGGTTACGGCACCGCCCGCCTTGCCGGATCCATCGGGCCACAGGCCCAAAACGAAGCGGTTGCTGGCAAGATAGACGCGACCATCCCGGCCCGCTGCAAGGCGGCTGGTAGCAACGTCGAACGAAGGGTCCTCACGCGACACGACCAGAGTCGTCTCGTTCGCAGTCGCCGGCGCACCGATCGCTGTCAGGCACCCGAGGAGAGCCAGCAAGACTCGGTAGCGAAACATCCGTCCTCTGATATCGACGGGGTGCTTGGCCTCGGCGAGGCGTGCTAGCCAATTGGTGCCACGGCCGATTCGCAATTCCTTGCTAGGACCGTCTGCGGGAATGCCGTGGCTCAAGAACAATCTATTTGTCATGAGCTAACGCGGCGGCACTATAGGCCGAGTGCCAGCGTAACCAAGGCGAGCGGCAGCCGCGCTGTCCCGACCAAGCCAGCAAGCGCGGCTGCTGCGGACGTCCAACGAGGGCGATGAGCCATTCGAATTTCGCCCTGTCGCCTAAGATGCCGTCCGATGCGGCTTCGCACGGTCTTCGACGAAGGTCGCCTCCTGGCCACGCCAGCGATCCTGCGGCGAGCGACCGTCGTCAGCGGGTCCGCGCTGATGCAACGCCTCCTCGCGCCGGCCATGGCGTGGGTCCTCTTCGGGTCAAGCCTTCCCCTACAGCTTGGCCTGGCTCTCGTTCTCAGCGTCGTCTTCACGGCGCATACGTTGACGCAGCACGCGTTCGCGGCGCGCACCGAGGCCGATCTCCTCGATCGCACCGCCGCAGCCGTCCTCGACGGCGACGTTCTGCGGGCCAACGTCTCTTCGGAAGACGACGCCCGAATCGAGATCGTCACGGCGATTTTTCACGCCGCGCAGGCCGTCTCGCGGACCTTGCCCAATTTGGTCGCCGACCTCGTGTCGTGCGTGATCCTCGGTGCCTGGGTGGTCCGGGTCGAGCCCGCGCGGTTTGTCCTGCTCGCAGGGACTCTCACCGTCGTCGCGGCGGGCGCGCTCCTCGTGTCGCGTCGATCCGTCGAGCGGGCGGTGGCGCGTGCGTGGGACGTCCAGGAGCAGGCCTACGAGACGTTCGCCGATATCCTCGACGGACGGCTCGAAGTCGTCGCCTCCGGCTTTCGAGGGCCATTTCTCGAAAAGCTTCGACGGCGGACCGCCGACTGGGGCGCGGCGGGAGCGGCCGTCGCGGGATCCTCGGCCCTTTCCGGGCGCCTGCCTCTCTTGGCGATCGCCATTCTCGTGGCGGTCGCGCTCGTGCTGAGCCCCTCGATCCGACAGTCGGCCAGTGCGAGCCTCGCCGAAGTGGCCCTCTTCGCCAGTGTGACGCCCGCGTTTGCCGGTGTGGCCCAAGGGATTCACGGCCTCACGCGGGTCGAGCGCTGGGTGGGCGTCGTGGCCCATGTGATTCGATCCGCGGTGGCGCCTCTTGGGGGGACTTGCGCTTCGGAGACGCCTCGCGGCGAGGTGAGATTCGACCAGGTCTCGTTTGGCTACCCGGGCGTCGCCGGTGCGCCCGCGCTGCGCGAGGTGAGTTTCACCTGGGAGGGCAGGGGGGCGCTCGCGCTCGCGGGGCCCAACGGGTCGGGCAAAAGCACGTGTCTACGGCTGCTTCTGGCACTAGCCGCTCCTGTGTCGGGCGCTGTGCGCGTCGGAGGCGTGGCCCTTGCGCAGGTCGACGCCGACGCGTGGCGGCGGCAGGTCGCCTTCATGCCTCAACGGCCGTACCTGCCGCCCCGCTCGGATGTGGCGCAGGCGGTGCGCTGGCTTGCGCCGGCAGCGGACGATGAACGCGTGCTGTGGGCGCTCTACCGGGTCGGTATCTTGCCTTCGCTGCAACGAGGCGGGCGCGATCCGTTGAAAGTGCGGGTCGACACGCTCTCGGTCGGCGAGCGGCAACGCATCGCGCTGGCCCGTCTTCTGAGCCGCGACGCGAGTCTGTTCGTTCTCGACGAACCGGACGCCAACCTCGACCGCGCCGGAATCGCTCTCGTAGCCGACGTGATCCGAGAGCTCGCCCGGGAGCACGGGGTCATTTTCGCTGCCCATACACCGGAGCTTTTGGGCGTCGCGGCCCACGTCGTGACGCTCGAAGGCGGGCGCGTGGTCGGCAATACCGGTAGAGCCGCGGTTGAGGGTGAAAGGGCGGGGGGATTGCTTCACGGCGTCGACCCAAGCGCATCGAGGTCTGGTATCCCGTGAATCGGTGGGCCGAGTCGCCGCGTGCGCTGCGTGCTTCGTCGTTCTGATGGCGGGTCGGCGGGCGCACGCCGACGATGCCGGGCCGACCGTGGCGACGATGACGTGCGATCCCGTCCCAGGGCCGGGCCGGGTGCGCTGCGTCGTCGACGCGCGCGTCGCGGACGGGGAATCCATCTCCTGGGGAGACGTGATTCTCGTCGTCGTGCCGTCGTTCCTATCCGCCCTTCGCGGTCGCATCGGACCGCATGACGCGACGGTCCAGGAGGCCGCGCACTGGCGCTGGGGGCTAGCGCTCGTGGCTCACGGCCCCGCGAGCGGAGTGGTCGAAGGACGAGTGCGCTTGGTCGTATGCCGCGGTGCGTTGTGTGAGCCGCGGCAGGTGCCGATCGCGGGCGCCGTCGTCGTTGGCGAATGATAGGGCGACGCATACGCGGCCCTTGCGGCGCCCCTCGGAGGCCCCGCCGGCACGAATTCCGCCGCGGCCCGTTTCCGCGAACTTGGCCTCGCGCCGCAATCGGTCGACAATGGGTGACCATGCAGCTCCAGGGTCGTTTGCGGTCGACGACACTCGGCGATCTTCTCGGGGTGTTGCACCGCGGTGCGGCCACCGGCTCGCTCGAATTCGTCGAAGATCGAGGGCGCGTTCACAGGGTCCACCTGACCGGGGGCCTGGTGTCGGCCGTGGAGCTCGACGGGGCAAGCCCGTCACTCGCGGAGTTTCTGCGCGTCGAAAACGCGTTGGACGAGGACGTCTTGCGGCGATCGCTCCTTCGCGCGCTGGTGTCCAAGCGGCTGCACGGCCAGGTGCTGGTCGACGAGTTCAACCTCGCTCCGTCTGTCGTCGGCCGCGCCCTTCGCCGTCAGCTCTGCGCGCGCCTGGTCGCTCTCGAGCAAGTCAAGGACGCGCGGGTCGCGTTTCGCGTCACGGTGCGCCCGCCCCGAGGTGCCCTCCTCGGAACGTGGCACGACCGGCGCGGTCCCGACACGTGGGACGTCCCGCTCGGCCCGCCCGAATTCCTGCACGGCCGCCGGCGTGCGCGCGAACGAACCGCCGTCGCCGATGCCGCTCCCGTCGAGTCGAGCGCGTGGGACGTGCTCGGTCTGGCGCCGGGCGCCGCCGTGACCGAGGTGAAGCGCGCCTACCGGCGACTCGCCCGAGCGGTCCACCCGGACTTGCACCCTGGGGCAAGCGACGTCGAGCGCTGCTCACTGCAAGTCCGGTTCGCGAAGCTCACCGACGCCTATCGCTCTCTCGTGGCGTAGGGCCGTGGGCCAGATCTTCGGCCATCTCGGCCTGCCGACCGAGGCGCCGCCCGTCGCCCTGGCGGGCGACCGGCCGCTCTCCGAGCACGCTCGTCGACCGGGTCCGGTCCCAACTGGGAGTCGTGGTGAGTCTCGCCGGCGTGCTCACGAGGAATGCGCGGCGGTCGTTCAAGGGGCGCGTCCCGGGACCCGCCGGAGGCGGCAAGTCGGTCACTACGGATCGGCGAGCAGACCGCTCGGCAAGCGCGCTTTCCGAGCGTGCATCGCTAGAAAACGTTCCTTTACTAGCGACCGTCCTCAGTAAAGAATGCTTTCCCAAAGGAATCGACGTGCGTGTAACCGGCCGAACGTTGGAGCGAACCACGGCGGGCGAGTCAGTCGCCATGTTCGTGCCCCATCCGCTCCCCCCTCGGGCACCGACGCCTGAGATGGACGCGAAGCGGGCCGCTCTCGTGGCGCGCGCGCAGCAGGCGTTGGCCCGGCTCGAGGTGGCCGGCGAGATGGTCCCGTCGCTCGATTGGTTCATCTACGCCTTCGTGCGCAAGGAGGCCGTGGTGTCCTCGCAGATCGAGGGCACGCGGGCCACCCTGATCGACCTGCTCGAGTACGAAGCCGAGCAGGACGACCGCGCCGCCGTCGAGAGCGTGGGCGAGGTCTGCAACTACCTCGACGCGGTCAAGTACGCGCGAGCGCAGCTCAAGAGCCCGAAGGGGTTGCCCCTGTCGATGCGACTGCTCAACGAGGCGCATCGCAGACTCATGCGCGGCGTTCGAGGCGCCACCAAGCAGCCCGGCGAGGTTCGCCGCAGCCAGAACTGGATCGGCGGCACGCGACCGGGCAACGCCGTCTTCGTCCCAGCTCCGCCTGAGGAGTTGCCCGCGCTTCTTAGCGATCTGGAGAAGTCCTTTCACGCCGAGAACGACTTGCCTGCGCTGGTGCGCGTCGGCCTGGCGCACGTGCAGTTCGAAACCATCCACCCGTACCTTGACGGCAACGGCCGGATCGGACGGCTGCTCATCACGGTTCTGCTCGAGCACTGGAAGCTACTGTCCGCGCCGCTTCTCTACCTGAGTCTGTTCTTCAAGCGTCATTGGGCGGAGTACTACCGTCTGCTCGGCGCCGTCCGGCGCACCGGTGCTTGGGAGGCGTGGACCGATTTCTTCCTTGAGGGCGTCGCCACGATCGCCGACGAGGCGGTTGCTGCGGCGCGCGAAGTGTTCACACTGGTGAGCACGGACCGCGAACGGCTGCTCACTGCGCCGGGCGCATCCGTCATGGCGATCCGCCTGCTCGATCAGCTGCCGGTTCACCCCATCGTCACGATCCCCGGTGTCGTCAAGCTGCTCAAGAGCACCAAGCCCACGGCCGGCAAGGCCGTTCAGCTTCTGGAGCGCCTCGGCGTCCTCACCGAGACGAGCGGGAAGCGGCGGGACCGGAGCTTCGCGTACTCGGCGTACCTCGAGAAGCTGCGGGCCGGGACCGAGCTCGAGGGAAGGTAGACGACGATATCGACAGGCTCTGCGAGCACTCCGGCGTGAGCACCGGTGGCCATGCCCGTCGCGTGAAGGAGTTGGAGCGGCAACTCCGAGCGGTGGGCATCCGATTCGCCCGGCGACCGCTAGGTGCGGCTGGCCGCATCGGGGACGAGCCCCAACCCGAGCAAGGCGTCCGCCGCTCGAAGCGCGCTCTGCGCGAGCCGCATTTCGTCGGCAACACCGGCTCGGATGTTTTCGCCGGTCATGCGTCGATGCCTTCTTCGAGGATGTCGGTCGCGATTCGCCGCTCTCTGCGAACGAGAAGATCGAAGTGCTCCCCCGAGACGACGAACGGCGACAACGTCGCTCCACCCGCGAGCTCGACTTCGACCGCGTCGGATATGGCGTCCCGCCACTCGTCTCGCGTCAGCCCGTCGACCACCACCGCAACGTCGATATCGGAGTCCTCGGTGGCTTCGTGTCGCGCCCACGATCCGAAGAGGCGCACGAAGCGCAGGCGACCCTCGAAACGCAAGGAGAGCCGCCGCGCGTACGACTCGATGGCGCTGCGAAGGTCGGCCGGCAGAGCGCGCCCGTTCACGGCCCTCGAAGGCTAGCACGTGTCCGGAGGTCCGGAGCCGGTGTACCGGCGACTCGCAATCGACTCGCAACGAGCGGAGCTCTCCACTGAACTCCCCGCTGAGCGACGTAAATCACCGCTCGCTGCGATCCCGATCGAGCTCGCTTGAAAACTGGAGCTCGCTGCCGGCGGGCGACCGCGAGGCGCGCGGCGTCGCAAATCCTCTCGCCTACGGCTCTCCCCACCACTCGGCGAGATCGATTTCGACTGCGTCGAACGGCGCGGCGCGCACCTTCTCGCGATCCCCGTAGACGCCGACTTCGAGCCAGTGTCCTTCGTGGAGCCGACTCACCGAGAGTGTCCGTGCGTCGGCATCCACGTACCACAGCCACTCGACGCCGATCTCGGCGTAGAAGGGCCGCTTAACGCGCAAATCGAAATCCGCGGGTCTTCATCGATTGGATTTCGCACAGCCAGTCGGGCGCGAGGGTAAGCCTGCCTTCGGGTAGCTGCGGCAGGCGTGCGCGACGCCACCCGGCCACCTCGGGCGAAAACTCAGGCGATCCCGCCAAGCCGATGCCGGGCTCGGGAAGAATCCACCATCCTCCTGGCCCGCCCCGGCCGCGTTGGTAAGGCGTTGTCAGGTCGCCGACGAGCAGTCCTTCGATGCTCATGGGGCGCGCGAGGGGGCGCGGCATCGTGTAGAGGGTCCCCTTGATGATCTCTCCCGTCATGCCGGGCGGCAGCGCATTGAGCTGCGCCAGCAGGTCATCGAGCGGCGGTGTCGGCTTCGCGGCCATCGAACGAAGGGTGTGCGTTGTGCGGCGAAGGTGCAACCCATCCGGGTGCGCATCGGGGCCGAGCCGGGCCCTATCGATTTCTCTCCCTGCACGGCCGCCGCGCCGGCGAATCCCGGCCCGTTAGTGGGTCGAGACGAACGGCGTTTGGCAAAGACCGCGGCTGAGAAATAGGCACTCGTCGCGCGCGTGCAAGCCTGGTCGCGGTAGTCGCGGTCGGGGTTAGGTCGCGGGTCGAGGTCGTCCCTTTGACGATCTCTCCGTCATCTGTCCGGGACCGGCTCACCACGGCCTAGAAATCGTGCCCGTTTCGAGTCGAGCCGGTTGCCTCTTGAACGCGCTTGCCCGGTCGTGTACCCGACGCACTGTTGAGCAAACGAAGCCGCCGCGATCGCAGGGCCCATCGGCACGAGCGGGCACTCGTCCAGGGTGACCTCTCGGTTCTGGAGAGCGAGGTCGAGCGCAGCCCGCGCTCGGCCGTCGCGCTCCTGACGCGCGCCTTCGCGAACGGCGCTGCGCCCGCGGCCGGCGCTGCGGCCCAGGACGATCGCAGCGCCCAACTCGACGCGATCGCGGTGCGGCTTTCCCGCAAGCTGCGCCGAGCCGGCGAGCCCGTGCCGGCGCTCGCCGTCGCCGCCGCAGGCGGCCGGCGTACGCCCGAGCTCCGAATGGAAGAGGCCCTCGCCGCTTTCGCCACAGGAAACGACGAGGTGGCCGCGCAGCTCGTCGCCGCCGACCCCCGGGTCGCCACGGCGATCGGACCCTTGCTGCAGGCGGTGCGCGGCGAGGTCGCTGCGCCCGCGACTGCGGCGCTGCCGCTGCGTGCGCTGCACGCCGCGGCTCGCGCGGTCGGCCACGCGGTTCGCGGGGAAGTCGACCTGGCCAAAGCCGTCGTGCGTCGCATCCCGAGAGCGGCGCGATCGCAGACCTTCGCGGAGGAGATTGGCGCTGCCGCCGGATTGCAGGCGCCCGAGAGCGCGGTCGCGGCCCTGGTCACCCTCAGTCGGTCGGCCCGCGTGCCGCGCGACGCGGAGGCGCGCCGACGGATGGCGGCCGAGGCCGCCCTCCGCGTCGATCAGCTGGCAGCCCTGCCCCCGGTGCTGTTGGCGGATCCGCATCTGCGCGCGCGGGTCATGCCGGCACGGCTTGCCGCGGCGACCTCGCCGGGCACGGCCGCCGCGATCATCGGCGAGGCCGGCATCGATCTCTTCGACCCGAGCGAGCGTCCGGCCGCGGCCCTCTACCTCGGCTTCTCGCAGATCCGATCCAATGCCGCCGCGGCCTCGCAGAGCTTCGATCGCGGCATCGCGCTCGGGGCGGATCTGATCGAGGCGCTGCGCGGCAAATGGCTCGCCGCCCTTGAGATCGCCCACCGGCGGGACGGCAAGCCGGGGCGCCAGGCGCTCCGCGATGCGGCGGCGGCCGCCGATCGGCTCGCGCATGTGCTCGAAAGGACGGCCCGTGCGGGGCCGCTCGCGGCCGTGACCGGCAAGCTCGCCGCCCAGGAATGGCTCGAAGCCGGTGACGCGAAGGCCGCGCTCGAGTCGGTGGCGCGGGCGCGTCCGCTGGCGTTTGGTAAGTTCCGAGACACGCTCGACCTGGTCGAGACGGAGGCGGTTGCCGTGCGGAATCCGGCGGATGCCGAGCGGCGTCTCGACGCTCTGCTCGAGCAGGCGCCTGGCAACATCGAGGCGTGGAAGCAGCGCATGGCGCTCGCCGCGTCCCAAGGCGACACGGATCGGGCCGACACGCTTCTGCTTGCCGCCGCGGAAGCGACCCAGGATCCGGAGCTCGCCGCCCAAGCGCGGCAGATCCTCGGCGATCGCTGTCGGATCGCTCCGTTCGAGGGGATGGTGCCTGGAGCCGCGACGGCCGGCGCCCTCGCGCGCGAGCTCGCGCGCACGGCCGACGACGACGATTTTCCCCTCCCGCTCGCCGCGACGTTTCGCGATGCGCTGGGTCCCGCCGCGCGCCTCGCCTTCGACGCCGCCTCCGTCGTCATCGCCAGGGCCCAGGCCGCCGACGACGTGGCGCGCAAGCATTTGCGCGCCACGGTGGTGGCCTGGCGCACGTCGCCTCGCGATGTGGCCAAGCTCTCGGCGGTGGCCGTGCTCGCGAGCCTCGGCGATGAGCTGGTCGTCGCGTCGCGCGATCTGAGCAGGGCCGACGATCGGCCGGCCCTCATCGCGATGGCGGAGGCGCTCGCGGTGGCCGGCGCCGTCGAGCTCGCAGCGAAGCTGCTGCCGCGCATCGCGCCCGGCCTTTCGCGCGACCGGATCGCCTTCTTCAAGGGGCTCGCGACCGGCCGTCGTCCCGTAGAGATTGCCGGCACGCCCGATCCGGCCCAGGCCGCGCGCGACTTCGATCTGGTGCTCGCGCCCGAGTTCAGCATTGCCGCGTTCATCTGCGAAGACGACGACGGCGATCCGGAATTCGACCTCTTCGATGGGCAGCAGGGACTGTTCGCCAGGGTGCTCGACGCGCTCGATGTTCCACTCGACGAGATGCAGGACATCCCCGCGGACAAGCTGGGTCGCCTCGAGCAGAAGCTCGGGGAGATCATCCAGCGTGGGCCGCCGAGCCCCGCGATGATGGAGGCGGTCGCGGATTTCTTCAAACGAGAGCGGGATCGCGCCGCCCCCCCGGCGCGGGCGGCGACCGAGTCCGCGGCCATGAGTCTCGTCACCCCGTTCGAGCAGGCCCGATCGGCGCTGGGAATCGGCGACGCCGAGGACGACCCGTCGGTCATCAAGCGAGCCTACCGACGCGCCGTGGTCGGTCACGCTCCCGACACCGATCCGGAGGGCTTTCGGCGGGTCCGCGACGCCTACGAGCTGCTGAGCGACCCGTGGGCACGGGCCCAGCAGCTCTTGACTCGGTTTGTGCCCGAGATCCCGCCCCCCGCTCCGCCCGCTGCGCCGCCGATGGCGCCCCCGGGCGCGACGGCGGTGGCGCTCTTGCGGCTGGCTGCGATGAACGCCGATTCGGAGTCGTGGTCGGTCGCGACGCCGGCCCGGGCTCGGACCGCGAAGGCCCCGGGGCCGCCCCAGGGGGGGGTATGAGCGATCCGTCTCTGGAAGATCTGGCTGTGCGCCTCGACGATTTGCTCAAAGAGGTACGGCGGCAGGGGCGTGCGGCGATTGCGGCGCAGGCCGCGGCCGAGTCCTGCCTCGATGCGCTCCGTGCGCAGGCCGAAGAGATGCGAGACGACGACCTCGAAGACACGGTCGATCCAGCGACCGCGGAGGCCGACGACGGGGAGCGCTGGCTGCGGGCGCTCATCCCGGTCGCCGACGCGATCGAACGCGTGGCGGCAGAAGCCGCGGCGTTCGACCTGCGCCGCCGGACGGCACCCCGGGGGCTGCTCGCGCGCTGGCTCGCCGCCGCACGGCCGCTCGACGCCGGCGTCCACGGATCCCTGGGCAGGGGCTTGCGCGTGCTTCAGGCGCAGTTCGAGGGCGCGCTTCGCGATCTGGGGGTCTCGGTGGATCGGGCCACCGGAGGCCCGGTCGATGGCGAGCGGCAGCGCGTGGTCGAAGTGCGGGCGCCGGCTCCCGGAGAGCGCCGGGGCACCGTGGTCGAGGTCGTGCGGCCGGGCTATGCGATCGGCGATCGGATTCTGCGCGAGGCCGAGGTGGTCGTCGCGGATGCCGACCGCGCGGGCGGCGCAGGAGCCAACGGCAACCGGGGTGCGTCGGGTGCGCGACCGCCCCCCGAGGACAGCCAAGGCGATCCGGTGAGGAGATCATGAATAGCGAGCAGCTTCCGGTCGGCATCGATCTGGGGACGACCAACTCCCTCATCGGCGCGGTGGTGGACGGCAAGGCGAAACTCTTCGCCGACAGTTCCGGCGTCGAGCTTTTGCCCTCCGTGGTCGGAGGCGGACCGGCCGGCGAGCTGTACGTGGGGCGATCCGCGAAGAACCGCCGGCTGCTCGATCCGGCGGGCACGGTGGTCTCCGTGAAACGACAGATGGGCACCGAGGCGCGCCTGGCGGTGGGGACCAAGCTGCTTTCGCCACCGCAGATTTCCGCGCTCATTCTCGGTGCGCTGCTCGACCGAGCCGAGGCCGCGATCGGGCACCGTCCGACCCGGGCCGTCATCACGGTCCCGGCGTATTTCGGCGAGGCGCAGCGGCAGGCGACGCGCGACGCGGGCGCGATGGCGGGGCTTACGGTGGAGCGGCTGGTGAACGAACCCACCGCCGCCGCCCTGACCTACCAGTCCGGTGCCGAGGAGCTGGTCCTGGTCTACGACCTGGGCGGCGGCACGTTCGACGTCTCCATCCTCGAACGCGATGAAGGCCTGCTCGAAGTGCGGGCTAGCCGCGGCGACACCCACCTCGGAGGCGACGACATCGACCACGCGCTCGGCCAGTGGGTGCTCGGCCGTCTGGGCGCTCAGCGTGCGGCGGTGGAAAAAGATCCGCGGGCCATGACGCGGCTGGCGGAGGCCGTCGAGCGAGCGAAGATCGCGCTCTCCGACAAGGACGAGGTGCGCCTCTTCGATCCCTTCCTGGCCGGCGAGGGGGCCGACGCCGTCCACCTCGATCTCCGCGTTGACCCGCGAAGATGTCGAGGCGGCGGCGCGGCCCTTCGTGCTGCGCACGCTCGAACACATCGCGGCGGCGATGCGCGATGCCGGCATCTCCGCCGCCGACGCCAGCCGGATCCTGCTGGTCGGCGGGGCGAGCAAGATGCCGCTGGTGCGGCGGATGGTGGCTGCGCATTTGGGCCGTCCGGTGCATGTGGATCTCGACGCCGACCGTGCCGTCGCGCTGGGGGCTTCGATCCTGGCCGGGCGCATCGGCGGGGCCGAGATCGACGAGGTGCTCGTGGACATCACGCCGCACACGCTGGCGGTAGGGGTCGCCGACGAGGACTACCTCGAAGGCGAAGCCGAGGATTTGGCTGTGGCGGCGGTCATCCCCAGGGACACGGTCGTGCCCGTGGAGCGGACGCAGACGGTCTTCACCATGGTCGCCGACCAGCGCGCGGCCGAGTTGCCGATCGTGCAGGGCGAGCACCCGCGGCTTCCGGGCAACACCCAGCTCGGCACCGTGCGCGTCGATCCGTTGCCTCCCGGCCCCGCCGGCGCTCCGGTCGAGGTGACCTTCAAGCTCGATCTTTCGGGGGTGCTCCACGTCCGAGCGCAGCACCTGCCTTCAGGCCAGAGCGCCGACGTGCAGATCGCCGACAGCCCCTACCGCCTCACCGAGCAGCACCGCCGGCGCGCCGGCGCCGAGGTCGAGGCGATGCGGGCCGCGGCTCCCGAGGCGGCCGAAGGCCCGAGCGACGGCGACCTGTCGCTGGCACAAGCGATGCTGGGACGAGCCGCGCGGGCGCTCGACAAGGAGGGCGGCAACGAGGCCGGCCGGGAGCGCGCGCGGGCCGCCGCCGCCGCCCTGGCGGCCGCGATCGAGGCGAGAGCGGCCGAGGTGATGGACCGGAGCGACGAGCTCTCGGATGCGCTGCTCGACCTCATCTGAACGTGAGGCCCGAGGGGGCTCTCTCGATCGCGTCGGGGCCGCGTTCACCGGGCGTCGAGGGGACCAAGCGCATCGGCCCGGTGCTCCCTTTCATGCTGGGTGGCCTTTCGCGCGCTGACGCTGCGGTCGACGCCTACATCACCGCGCCCAAAGCGAGGATAACTCGAGCTCCATCGCGTCGAAAGGCTCGACGCGCACGCGCGCGTCGCCGCGCCAGGAGCCGAGCACGCGCCAGGCGTCGCCTTCGAGCGCGAACGCTTCGAGCGTGTGCGCGATCGGATCGACGAACCACGCGTGGCGGACACCCGCGCCTGCGTAGACGGGCATCTTGTCGGCCCGGTCCTCCGCCTCCGTCGACGGCGAGAGCACCTCGCAGACCCAATCGGGCGCACTGTCGAGAAACGCGGCGTCGGGCATCTCCGGCATGCGCTGGCGACGCCATGCCGCCAGGTCCGGCACGAGAATGGCTCCGAGCAGGTGCAGTTCAGGCTCGTCGAGCACGACCCAGCCGCCGGGGCCGCCTTCGCCGAGATCGAACGGCCCGCCGAGCTGGATCCCGAGTCGCGTCGAAGCGCGCGCGTGAGGCGTCGCCGGCCGCGGATGGGTCCGGAGTTGCCCGCCGATGATCTCCGCGACGAGGTGCTTCGGTACCGCGAGAAACGCCTCGTAGACGCTTCGCCGCTTCTCTGCCGGCACGCTGGCCATGGCCGAACAATGACGCCGTTCGGCCGCCCGCGCCAAGGCTTTGCCTCTCGGATCTCCTCCGAATCGGCGCGCGGCGACTTTTGTTTCCGAGGGCTCGGGCGCGATCCGAGTGCGCGCGTGGCCGTGGGAGTCTTGTCGGACTCATTCGCTTCGGTGGCGCCCCGCGGTAGGGTGGACAGGAGGCCTGCCGCAAGGCGGGCTCGACGGGGACGTCGTGCCTCGATTCCGTCGTTCGAAAAAGGACGCCCGAGCCTCTCGCATGAACCACCCACCCACGCGCGTCGTTTCTCTCCTGGCCAGTGGCACCGAACTGGTCTGCGCGCTCGGCGCGGGGGACCGATTGGTCGCCCGGTCGCACGAGTGCGACTGGCCGAGCTGGGTCACGCGATTGCCGACCGTCAGTCGCCCCACGTTCGACGTCAGCGGATCGAGCCGCGACATCGACGAGCGTGTGCGCACGCGGCTTCACGCCGGTCAGCCTCTCTACGAGGTGGACGAAGCAGCCATCGCAGCGCTCAGGCCGGACGTGCTCATCACGCAGACCCACTGCGAGGTGTGTGCGGTCAGCCCCGCGGATTTGGCTCATGGGGCGATGGCGGCCGAGCTGCTGAGAAAACAGGTCGTGGCCCTCCATACCGGATCGCTCGAGGCGATCCTCGATGGGTTCGTCACCGTGGCCCGCGTGCTCGACTTGGCCTCGGCCGGTGAGTCGCTGGTGGATTGCGTCCGCAGCCGACTCGCCGCTCTCGCCGAGACCACGCGCGCGCTCCGGCGACCGTCGGTCGTCTGTTTGGAGTGGATCGACCCCATCTTTGCGATGGGAAACTGGGGACCGGAGCTGGTCGACTGGGCGGGCGGGACCCACCTGCTCGGATCCCCGGGCGAGCATTCGAAGGCGATCCCCTGGCAGGACGTGCGCCGGGCGGACCCCGAGGTGCTCGTTGTCGCGCCATGCGGCTTCGGCCTCGATCGCACGACGGCGGAGATGCCGCTCTTTGCCGAACGTCCGGGCTGGCACGATCTGCGCGCCGTGCGGACCGATCGCGTGTTCGTCGCCGACGGCAACCGCTACTTCAACCGATCGGGTCCAAGCGTCTTGGACACGGCGATGATCCTGGCGGAAATCCTGCATCCCGATGCCTTCGCCCCGCGCCATGAGGGTGGCGCCTGGCGCAAGTGGGCGGCAGGGGCGCCCGTCTGAAGTGCAGCCGACGCCATTCCGGAGCGTGTGGCGTCAGGCCGTCGCGGACTCCTAACTCCGGCGGAGAGTCGCTTGCGAGTACACTTCCAGCATGTTCGAATCGCGCGGCACTTCGAGCGGGAGTGACGCGACCGCCCACACGGCGGGAGCCTCAGGCTAACCGCATCCGCGATCGTCTTCGTCTTCGATGACCG
Organism: uncultured delta proteobacterium; assembly: GCA_963696385.1. Lineage (GTDB taxonomy): Bacteria > Myxococcota_A > Polyangia > Polyangiales > Polyangiaceae > Palsa-1150. The sequence continues at coordinate 571,979 of CAVOKF010000008.1, read as the reverse complement.
ACAGCGCCGCCTCGAGCGCCGGCAGGGCTGCACGGTCCTTCGGCCGGTCCGCGGCGCGTTTGGACGCGATGATTCGTCGTAGCGGCAGCACCCGAACGCAGACTCCGTCTATCTCCATGGATCTGGCCGCCCGATACTCCTCTTCGAAGCTGCCGAGGCCGCTCATCGAAAGGACGACATCGAAGCGGTCGCCGAGGGCTCCGCCAAAAGTCGGCGGCTGCATGCCGAAGTGCGCGCTTACCCAAAGGCCCCCTGCGCGGCGTGCCGCCTCCCCGAGCCTCGGATCGTCCAATTTGGAAAACCACAGGTCGATGTCGTCCGTCGCGACTCGCGCGCCTTGCATGGACGCAGCCGTGACGCCGACGACCATGAACTGGACGCCGAGATCGACCAGCGCCGCAAGCAACGCGCGCTCAGCCGGAGCGAGAGCGGAGTCGGCCATGGGCGAGGGAACGACGAACTCGCTGCGTCGGTGTCTCGTGGAGCGTGGCGAGCACGTGGTACACGTCGCCGACGTCGAGCCCCGGATTCTTCCGCACGATGTCGTGTGCGCGTCGCCACAGGGCTTCGTTCGCCTCGACCCATCGGCATTCGTCCTGGTTCAGATCGGGGCGAAGCACCCCGTCGAATCTAGCATGCAACCTGTCGATAGGGGGCCGGCGGCCCGGTGCTCTCTCTACTCCCACGCCGTCGCCCCTGAGCTAGTGATTGATCATGAGCGTCTGGAGCGCGAGCTTCGCCTCGGGGCCAAAGTGAGAGTCGGGAAATCGCCGTAAGAGCGTCCGCCAGGTGTTCTTGGCGTCGTCGTACGACTCGATTTCTGTTTGGCACCACGCGAGGATCTCGAGCGCGTCGTCCTGGGCGTCGCGGTCGGTGGTCGAGTCGGCGAGCTGCTCGAGCAGCGGAATCGCGTCCTTCTGCCTGTGAAGTTTGCGGTACGCGTTGCCGAGCCGCAGCTTCGCTTGAGGCGCCACGGCACTGGTATCGGAGTAGCGCAGCGATTCCTCGAACGCGGTGGCCGCTTCCTGCCAGCGCTGCAGGTGCTCGCTGTCCAAGCCTTGCACGTACAGCAAAGCGGCCTGCTCGTTTTTGGCCTTGTCCACGGCGTCCGCCAGAAACTGCGCCTCCGCCTTGCTCAGTGGCTTCGATCGCATCGTCTCCCATCCCCGGATGAGCTCCGGGCGCTTGCCTTGTTTGGCGAGGTCGTAAAACTTCGCCGCTTCGATCTCGGCGGCCTGCCGTTCCGCTTCTCGCTGGCGCAGCGCCCCGAAGTCCGAGCTCAGCCGTCCATTTTCGTCGCGCAGGTGCTTGCTCGTCGCCTCGATCGCATCGACGCGCGCGTCGACCGCGAACTTGAGTGCGGCGAAGACGACGACGACGAAGACGATGTACGCCGTCGCGCTGTTCCACCCGAGGCGCCGTTCGTAGCCTTGCTGGCGCTTGGCGATCGACTTGATGTCGGCGCTGAGCGCGTTCGCCAGATTGTTCGTTTTGATGACGAGCCCGCGCGACTCGATGATTTCGCGTTTGATCTCGCGGAGCTCGTCGTCGATTTCATGCATCGCCCCACGCTCTACGCCGCGGTCGCGCCCGCTCGCAAGCGGCAACCGCGAGGCTCGCAACAAAGTCGCCGGGGCGGCCGAACCGGAGGGCATGCGCAAGCGGGTCTGGGTGCTCGGCATCGTGCTGGTCTTGGCGTGCGGGGGCATCCGGCGGCGAGCCCCGACCGGATCGGCCACCACGCCGCTGCTGCAGTGCACGGCAGCCGGGGTCGAAGGCATCGACGTCTTCGACGGCCAGGGGCCCATCGACTGGCGCGCCGTCGCCGCCGCAGGCGTCACGTTCGCGATCATCAAGGCGACGCAGGGCACCTACGACACCCAAGCGAGCTTTGCGGCCAACTGGGGGCAGGCCGAGCGGGCGGGTGTCGTTCGGGGCGCGTATCACTTTTTCGATTCCACGCAGGACGGGGTCGCCCAGGCGCAACGCTTTCTCTCTGTCGTGGGGCCGCTCGGCCCGCGCGATCTATCCCCCATACTCGACATCGAGTGCCCTGACGGCGATGCCGACTGCTTGTATCCGGGTGGGTCCGGCGCGGCGTCCGCCGCCGACATCGCCAGGCGCATGCGCGATTTTCTCAGAACCGTCGCCCAGGCGACCGGCCGAACGCCGATCGTGTACACCTTCGGCAGCTACTTCGAGGCAAACGCCATCGACACGACGGGCCTCGGCGGCTTCCCGCTATTTCTTGCGAATCCGACTTCTCAAGTCTGCTTCTACGTTCCCGAACCGTGGGCGGCGGCAGCGGTGTGGCAGTACTCGTGGCGAGGCGAAGTGGCGGGCATCGCCGGCGCCGTCGATCGCGACCGGCTCTTAGGGCCCCTGTCGACGCTCATGGCGCCGGGGGCCGCGACCGCGACCCGGACAACCCCGACCCCAATCGCGATAACCACGGCCTCGACCCCGACCTCGACCGCGACCCCGACTCTGACAGCGTCCCTGACCTCCCCCCGATCCCTGTCTCTGATCGCGCCGCTTGTCGCTTGCGCTTGGCTCGCTCTGATCGCGTTCTTTCGGAAAGCGCCGGTTGCTGCGCGGTACGAGCGCGTGCTAGCTGGGCCTTTCACGGAAAGCGGGCCATGCAGACGACCGACATCCGCAAAGGACTCAAGCTCCAGATCGATGGCGTGCCGTATGCCGTCGTCGAGCATCAGTTCGTCAAACCGGGCAAAGGGCAAGCCTTCACGCGTGCCCGCATCAAGAACCTGCAGACGGGTGCCGTGATCGAACGCACCTGGAAGTCGGGTGAGTCGGTCGAAGTGGCCGACGTCGAGACGCGCAAAATGACCTTCTCCTGGCACGAGGGCGACAGCCTCGTGTTCATGGACACGAACACCGGCGACCAAATCCACGTGATGAAGGAAGCCGTCGGCGACGAAGTGCGCTTCGTCAGCGAGGGGCTCGACTGCGAAGTCACGATCTACAATGGCAACCCCATCGGCATCGAATTGCCGCCGAGCGTCGTCCTGCAAGTCTCCGAGAGCGAGCCCGGGGTCAAGGGCGACACGGCGAGCGGTGCCACCAAGCCCGCCAAAGTGTCCACGGGAGCGACCATCAACGTCCCGCTCTTCATTAAGGAGGGCGAGTGGGTCAAGGTCGATACGCGCACGGGGGACTACCTCGAGCGCGTCAATAAGTAGCGACGCGCACATAGGACTACCTCGATCGCGTCAAGAAGGAGCCGCGGCGTTCTCGCGGCGATCCCGCGGCGGGGTTGCCATCGGCGCCGAAGCCGCCCAAGATACGGGTCCGACCCGGTTACCCCTTCGGGTCCTAGGAGCGTGCCATGGAGTGGACGGCCCCGACATTCGTCGAAATCAAGATGGACGCAGAGATCGGCGCGTACCAGGCGGACGATGAGCCCACGTCGCCGGTCGACGTCGACCGCGAAGAGCAGCCAGCGAGTAGCGCCGCGATCCCGGCGTAAACAGGCAGCGCGGATCGCAGCGGATCTCGGCGCTAAGTCGCCTGGCCCGCCGCCTCGAGAAAGCGATCGAACGTGTCGAGCGCCTGTTCCACCGCGGGCGCCACACTTTGTAGCCGTTTGCCCTGAGCGGCGAGGCGAGCCCCATCCAGCTCAGCGCCGTACGCGTGACGAAGAAAATGGCGCGTTGCGCGCAGTTCCTCGAGCTCGGCGCGGACGGCGCCGCTGAGGATGGCCGGGCGCAACCCCGGCACAGCCACGGCCGCTTGCGCGAGCAGCGCGCGGTGCCAGCGGTCGCCGGTGGGCAGATCGCCATCGATCTGCCGAGCGATGCGCTCGAGGATCGATTCGAGCGCTGTGTACCACCCGTGGATCGCCCACGCTTGGAGTGCCATGGCGGCGGGGTCGGTAGGGTCCAGCTCGAGCCGCCGGCCGGCCTCCCGAAGGTCGCTCGCACGGCGCGTCATGGCGGCGCGGTCGTCGGCCACTTCGCCCCGAAGGCGGGCGATCGCCGCGGTCGCGCCTGCCCGCTCAGGCCCCATCGAGCCTCAGTCCCTCGGCCAGAACCCGATCCCGGAACGCCGGGGCCAGATCCTCGAGGCGCAAAACGTCGACGTCGATGTCGAGCGCGTCGCTCAGGGTTCCGCCCAGCGCACCGATGCGCGCCGGGTCGGCGCCGCGCACGACCACGTCGACATCGGATCGGTGGCCAAAGCCGCCCCACGCGAGCGATCCGATGAGCCAAGCAGCGTCGACCGTCCCGGCGACGCGCAAAGCCTGGATCGCGCTCCGTAGCTGAGTGCGTAGGCGAACGGCGCGCTCGCAGTGGCGTTGCCGCTCTGCGCGTGCGCGCCGGACCATGGCGTCGGCCAGTTCTTCGGGTCGCACGCTCACGCGTGGATCCTATCGTGCCGCGCCGAAGGCAGCGAGCATCCGTCGCGGCGCCGAGCGGCAAGCCCGGGGCCAGCGCACCGCCGTCTGAGCTCAGCCGCCGCCGGATCCGCTGGGTGCCGAGCGAAATCGGGGTGCGAGGCTCGGGCCTCGTTCGGAGCCCGTGCGCCGAGCCATGTACCAAGCGAAAAGCGCAGGCGACGCCTGCTTCATCGCCCGCCGAGCTTCGATGAGGGCGTTCGGCCGAGGCGGTCCGTCGGGCGCCGCGGTGAGCCCGAGCGCCCGGACGAAATTCCTCATGCGTACGAGCGCATCGAACGCGGCGGTGGGGATCGGATCCGGCTCGGGTGACGTCAAGTCGGCCTGGCCCGGCGAGGCCAGCACTCCGGCGACGATCCCGACCGCCGCGGCCCACGCGCGCGGCTCGCTCTCGATCTCGACGTCCCCCTCGGCCACCTGGGGCAGCGCACGAACCTCGTCATCGATCACATTCTCGAATGCCGCGTCGAAGGGGTCGAGCAGCAAGGCATCGCGGTAGCATCGACGAGCCGCCGTGCGATTGCCGCGCAGCGTCTCGACGTCGCCCAGGGCAAAGAGCAGGCTCGCCGTGGCGTGGCGCTCGAGCGCAGAAGCGAGCACGGATCGCGCGCGTTCCAGATCCCCGGCCTCCTGATAAAGCCGACCGGCAAGGGGGCTTAGGTCGTCCTCGACCGAGGCGGCCGCGCGGACCAGCAGCCGTCGGCCAAGGCTCGACCAAGGCTCCCCATCCGCGGCGATCCGGCGGCCGAGTGCGGCGGTCGCCGCGGCCGACTCCGGGCGAGTCCATCGGCTCGCGTCCGAGATCTGGGCCGAGATCCTCGCGATCTTCTTCTGCATGGCGCTCGGATCGAAGTCCGATCCGGCCTCGATGGACCGGAGTCGATCCAGGGCTTCACCGAGCTCGCCCGAGGCGATGGCCTGGCGGACGGCTCGAAGCTCGCGCACGCGCGCATCGAAGAGCCCGATCTGCGACGGGTGGGCATCGACCCCGGGTGCTTCGGGCCGCGCTTGGTCGACCCCGAGCGCCGCGATCGGCGCCTCGTGTCGCTCCGCCCCACCCGGGAACAAGGACAGCTGGTCCATCGCTCGCCGACAGTCTCCTTACGCGTGCGGGGCATCGAACACAACCTTGGCTGTGTGCCCGGCGACCCGGGTGGCCGCGGCGCGGGGCCGGAATGTGTGCTAGGCAAAGAGTATTCAAGTTTACGGAAATACGACCGGACTGCCGCCGTCGGCCCTGCGGGCGCTCGAGCGCCTCTACCGACGCCGTGTGCCGGCCGACGACATCACCACGGCGGAGCTCACGCGATTGCTGGCCGCGGTCTCGCTCGAGACCGGGCGCCAGGTCGGCGTGCTGGTGCACCGTTCCGGTCAGGTCGACTACGTGATCGTCGGCGATGCGTCCAAGCTGATGCTGCCCGACATCGGACGGCTGCGGGCCGCGCAGGGTCGGTTTCGCGGCTTGCGGCTCGTCCATACGCACCTGCGGGGCGAGCCGCTCACGCGCGACGATCTGGTGGATCTGGTCCGCTTGCGGCTCGATCTGGTCGCCGCCATCCAACTGGCGCACGGCGGCGAGCCCCGATCGCTCGTGTACGCCCACAACGTGCCCGCCGGCGACGAAGGGATGCCGCCGTATCGCGAGGTCGGCCCCCTGCCGCTCGCCCAGGCGCACGCCGACGTCGGACGCCTCATGGCCGATCTCGAGGCCGAATTCGCGCGGCGAGCGCGGGCGCGCGAAGTCCACGCCAAAGACGGACGCGCGATCCTCGTGCACGTCGGCGACAAGTCGAAGGGGCTTCGGGCGGCGGCCGACGAAAGCATGCGCGAGCTTCGCGAGCTCGCACGCACCGCCGGCACCGACGTCGCCGACTGCGTCGTGCAGATGCGCGATCGGATCGATCCGAAGTTCGTGCTCGGCAAAGGCAAACTCGAAGACGTGGTCGTGCGCGCGATCGAACAGGACGCGCGTACCCTCGTGTTCGATCGCGAACTGTCGCCCGCCCAGGCGAGCGCGATCGCCAAGCACACCGATCTGAACGTGATCGATCGCACGCAGCTGATTCTCGATATCTTCGCTCAGCGGGCCGAAGGTCGCGACGGCAAGCTGCAAGTCGAGCTCGCGCAACTCAAGTACGCGATGCCCCGGCTGTCGCTGAAAGACGACAGCCTCTCGCGTCTCACCGGCGGCATCGGCGGCCGCGGGCCCGGAGAGACCAAACTCGAGGTCGGGCGCCGCCGCGCCAAGGACCGCGTCGCGCATCTCGAGCAACAGTTGAAGCAGCTCGGCAAGCAGCGCGAGCAGCGCCGTCGCAAACGCACCCGCGAGGGGGTGCCGACGGTCGCCATCGTCGGATACACCAACGCCGGCAAGAGCACGCTGCTCAATGCGCTGACCGGGTCGACCGTTTTGGCCGAGGACAAGCTCTTCGCGACGCTCGACACGCGGTCGCGCATCCTGCGGTGCGGCTGGGCGGGGTGGGGCGAACGCGAAGTGGTCGTGACCGACACGGTCGGCTTCATCCGCGCTTTGCCGAAGGACCTCTTTGCGGCTTTCCGCGCGACCTTCGAAGAAGCCGCCGACGCGGACCTGCTGCTGCACGTGGTCGACGCCGTCGACGAAGCGAGAGACGATCACATTCGCACGGTCGTGCGGGTGCTCGAAGAGCTCGACTTGATCGACATCGAGCGGCTGCTCGTGTTCAACAAAGTCGATCGGCTCGATCCTCGCGCGCTGCGTACGCTCGAGCGCTTGCATCCGCATGCCGCCTTCGTGAGCGCGAACCGGCGCGAGACCACCCGGCCGCTCATCGACCGGATTGCCCGACAGCTCGCGGGCAAATGGGACGCGAGCGCCAAGGGTCCGACGCTCGCCCCCGGCGCGGCCGCCGACGCGCTCGGCCCCTTCGGATTGGTCGAACCGAGCAACGAGTCGACCGAACCGATGCACGATCTGACGACCGTCGATCAGATGCTCCGGGCGGCCGGCAAGCGCGTGCGGTCGATCGCCTGACCGGAACGCTCCGGCGGTACCCTAGAGTATCGAACATGGTGGCTGCCTTTGGCTTTCCGTGGCTTTCCCGCCTCTGCCGGCGTGGCTTGTCCTCACCCGGCTGCAGCATCGCTCGTTGTCGCGCCTTGCGAGAGGCCCAGAGCCTTGAAATCCTCGCTCCGTCCACCGGTTCTGCGCACTAGCCCGAGGGCGCCCGGACGTTGGGGGTCAAGATGGGGACGGCAGCCGGCGATCGATGGGCCACGCTCTGCGCCTTGGCTCTGCTCTTGGGTCCAGCGGCGTGCGCGGGGGCCTTGTCCGAAGGCGAGGACCAGTTCCACAGAGGACGGTATCGGGAGGCCAAGCAGACGTTTGCGTGGCTCGAGCCCGACGCCTCCCGTTGGGATGACCCGAAGCGCGCCGAGTACGCCCTGTATCGCGGACTGACCCTCGCGGCGCTCGGCGATCGAGCGCCGTCGGTGATGTGGCTGCGCGAGGCGAAGGCCATCGAAGCCGGGCATCCGGGGGCCCTATCGGTCGAAGACCTGCACACACTCGACATCGCGCTCCAAACGGCCGAAGCGCCCTGAGGTCATCCGGTCGCGTGGCCGTGCTAAGCCGGGGTGCGTGACTTCCGGTCCCCCCCACGTCGTCGTCGCCACGCACGGTCACTGTTTCGATGGCCTCTGCTCGGCCGTGATGTTCACGCGGCTGTACCGTCACGTGTCGCCCGACGACGGCGCCACGTTCAGCTACCACGGCGCGGGCTACGGCCCCGGCCAGAACGGGGTCGATCCGGCGGTCTTGGTCGGCGACGTCAACGCGATCCTCGATTTCCGCTTCACGGCCCTGCCCCAGCTCACCTGGTACTTCGATCACCACATCAGCGCGTTCGTCACGCCCGAGGACCGCGCGCTCTACGAGCGCTCCGCCGCCGACGGCGAACGGCACGGCCAGCGCCGTTTTTTCCACGATGGGGCGTACGGCTCGGCCACCAAGCTCATCGCGGACATCGGGCGTGAACGCTTTGGTCTCGATCCCGAGCCGACCGCGGAGCTCGTGCGCTGGGCGGACATGATCGACTCCGCGGCGTTTCCGAGCGCCCGGATGGTGGTCGACCGCGCGGAGCCGGAGCTCAAGCTGATGACGCTCGTCGAACACGCGGCCGACGACGCGTTCATCGCGGCCATGGTGCCGCGTCTCATCGATCGGCCGCTGTCGGAAGTGGCCCGATCGGACGACGTGATGCAGGCCTTCGAACCGCTCGGGCAGACGCAGGAGGCGTTCATCGGGCGTGTCGAGCAGAAGGCGCAGATGCTGGGCGATGTCGTGCTGGTCGATCTGAGCGACGAGATCATCGAGGTCGCGGGCAAATTCGTCACGTACGCGCTCTATCCGAAAAGCGCCTACTCGGTCCTTGTGAGCCGCTCGAAGACCCGGTGCAAGATCAGCGTCGGGTACAACCCCTGGTCGCCCGTGGCGCGGCGGCACAACATCGCCGCCATCTGCGAACGCTACGGCGGCGGCGGGCACGCGGTGGTGGGGGCGATCTCGCTGTCGGCCGAGCGGGTCGACGAGGCACGCGCCATCGCGCGATCGATCGCGGTCGAGCTGTCGGCGTGAGCGTTTGGCGCGACGGCGCGCCGTTGGTCGTCGGACACCGCGGCGGGCGAGGGCCGGGGTGGCCCCCCGAGAACACGCTGCCCGCCTTCGAGCGCGCTCGGCTCGAGGGGGCGCGCGCGATCGAGCTCGACGTGCGGACGTGCGTGGAGGGCGAAGCGGTCGTTTTCCACGATCCGACGCTGCGCGCGGTGAGCGGATCGGCCGACCTTCGACTGGTCGCCGATCGGCCGCTTTCGGCGCTGCGTGCCCTCGACCTCGGAGCGGGTGCGCGCATTCCCACGCTGTCGGAGGCGCTCGAATGGGCGCGCGGCGTCGGCATGGGCGTCAACGTCGAATTGAAATACGACGTGCCCAACCGGCGCGATCTCGTCCGGGCGACGGCCCGATCGCTGCGCGCGTGCCCGGCCGACGTCTTGCTGTCGTCGTTCGACCCGCGGCTGCTCGCCCTGATGGCCGTATGGGCCCCCTCGGTGCCGCGCGCTCTGCTGACGCACCTCGACCAGTCGCGCTGGGCCGCGGCCGTGCAGGAAATCATACGGCCGCCGCTCGTGAGCGCGTTGCACCTCGAGCGTTCGCAAGCCGGCCCGCAGGCGGTGCGCCGCTACGCGGGCCGCGGCTTGTGGGTCGGCGTATGGACGGTCAACGATCCGGCCGAAGCCGTCGACCTCGTGCGATGCGGCGCTCGCTGGATCATCACCGATCGCACCGGCGCGGTCCTGCACGCGATCCGATCCGCGAACCTCGATCGATCGACGCGTCCGCTTACGGGCAGCTGACCGGCTCGATCGGCATGCCCGCCCAGGCCGGGGGATCGAACGTCGTGTCGACGAGCGGGGGGTTCCAGAAGAGATCCCGATACAGAAAGCGCACGTCCGATTCCGGTGCGGGGACTTCGACGTGGATCTTGCGCGGGATCTCGGCGTCGCACGGCGGACCGCTCGGCGGCAGCGGGGGCTCGAGGTTGTCCGGGTCGACGCGTGGCCCTGCGGTGGGTGCGGGCGCGTGCTCGGACAGCTCGGCGTGATAGAGCTCGAATCCGACCTCCGAGACGCGCACGTCGAGCACCCGCATGCGCTGGCGCTGCCAGGCCAGATTCCAGTCCTCGGGGCGGGGCACCAGCCGGATGTCCTCGCGCGTGGCATAGCGGCCGTCGCCGGTCGTGCCTTCGACGGTCACGGCCCAGTACCCGCGCGGGTTCCAGGCGATCGACGTCGCGCCGCTGTCGTGCACGAGGACCGGGGCCTCTCCGCGCAGCAGATCGACCAGCACGTGTCCGGGGATCGGCACCGTCGTGAGCCGGGCAATGTTGCACGCGCTCGCCGGTCCCACGAACATGCGCTTGTCGCGCAGATCCGCGAGCGCGAATCGCGTGCCGTCGCTCGTCAACGTCGCGAGAGCGACGCCGAACGGGCTGATGACGTCCATGCGAATGCGCGCCGGGCGCGCCGCAAAGAGAAGCAGGTCGCCACGGATACGGCCTTCCTTGCCGAGGCGATCGATTTTCGCGTTGGCCTGCACGGCATTCGCGCACGCGAACGTCGCGTGCATCCGGGCGAGTGCGGCGTCGGCGCTCGGCGGCGCCGACGGCGGCGGCAGTACCCGAGCGCAACCGGCGCCCAGAATCGACGTGATCCCGACGGCGGCGGTCGGAAGCCGGAAGCGTCCGAGGGCGGCCGCGAGGGTCGGCGCGCGCCCCTGTCCTGCGCGATCGAGCGGGCCCACGGCCCGGCGCGGCGGTCGCGCGGACGGGCTCATGGGCACCCCGACCCGGCGGGCGCCGGCGTCCCGGTCGATCGGCGGTCGGCTTCGGCCAAGGCCTGATCCACGACCGCGATCGCATCCGGTCGCACGCCGAGCTCCGACAGCGCGTCGCGCGAAACCCAAGCTACGTCGGCCGCGTCGTCTCCGGCCTGAGGCGGCGTGTCGTCGACCGGGACGACCAGATGCTCGTGGATCAGGTAGCGGGTGCCCTCTCGATCGATCGTCACCGGACCGAGCGCGCATACGACGCGGGTCTTTAGGGCCGTCTCCTCGCGGACCTCGCGCACGACGGCCCGATCGAGCGTTTCGCCGGGTTCGACACGGCCGCCCGGCAGCGTCCACGCGCCCACGGACGGCGGGCGGCCCCGGCGAATGACGATCACCCGACCGTCCGGCCCGAGGCAGACGGCGCCGACCGCGACAATGGGATCGCTCGGTGCCGACGGCCGGCGGCCGGCGTCGGTGGGCGGCTCGGGTCGGCCCGGAGGCTCGTAGGGCTCGGCCGGCCCGAGGGGATCCAAGTCCGAGGGCGGGTGCGGCGGGCAAAGGGGCACGCGGCGAGTATAGTGGGGCCATCCCGGATGCGAACCGGGTGAGCGCTTTGCCATGGTCGGTCTCGATCTCGTGCGTCCGCTGGAAGACGACTGGCGCGACACGCTCGACGAGGTCGCCCGCGGGCGAGGGTGGCCTACGAGTCGCGACGTGGCGAGGCTCGCGGCGCGCGTGGCCGACCTGTCGGATGCGTACAACGATCCTCGGCGGGCCCGGGCTTCGGTCCGCGACGCCGGGGCGGCCCGCCTCGGCTTTTCGTTTGCGCGCGACGTCCCCAAGGCCTCGGCCGCGGTCCGCGAGCTCGTCGCCGCCGGCGTGCTTCGGTGCCAAGGCCCGGTCGAGGTCCTCGACGTCGGCGCCGGACTCGGTGCGATGACGTGGGGGTTGGTGCGCGCGATCGACCGGGCGGCCGCCGCCTCGACCGCGATCGACGCGACCTGGATCGATGCCGACCCCGAGGCGCTCGAATCTGGGGCTCGCCATCGCGCGGGCCCGGCGGGGGCGCGGGCGCGTGGATCTGCGTGCGCGCGCCGTCGCCGGTCCCCTGTCTCTGCTCGACGGCTTCGGGCGCTACGACGTGGTCTTGGTCGGGCACGTGCTGAGCGAGATCGGGGTGGGCGAGGCCGAAGACGTTCGGGTCGAGCGGCACGTCGCGCTCTTGCGGACGCTGCTCGACCGGCACACCCGCGATGCCGGGTCGCTGGTCGTCGTCGAACCGGCGCTCCAGGATCGCACCCGCCGGCTGCATCGCACGCGGGACCGGCTCGTCGATCTCGGGTTCACGGTCTTCGCCCCCTGCTTGCACGCCGCCCCGTGCCCCGCGCTGACGCGCGATTCGGATTGGTGCCACGAGCACGTGCCGATCGATCTTCCGGCGTGGCTCGTGCCGATTGCGCGGGCGGCCGGGCTGCGGCATGAAGGCCTGTCCTACAGCTACCTCGTCGTGCGTCGGGATGGCGTGCGGCTGGTGGATGCGCTCTCGGACCCGTTGTCGTACCGGCTGCGGGTCGTCTCGGATCGAATCGTGAGCAAAGGCAAATGCGAGGCCTTCTTGTGCGGCGATTTCCGGGGACCGGACGGCCGCCGCCAGCCGGCGCGCGGTCGCGTCGTGAGACTCGACCGGGCGGCCAGCGCGGCCAACCGGGCATGGGACACGCTCGCACGCGGGGACGTGGTCTCGGTCGACCCGCCGCTCGATCTCGACCGCGCGCGTGTCGGCCCGTCGAGCTCCGTGCGGCTTGCGGGCGTCGTGGCCCCGCCGGTGGGCGGGGTCGGGTGACCGTGCCCGGTCGCGGGGACGTCGCATCCGTGCCCATCGACGGTCGTTCGATGCGCGGTCTGTACGCGATCGTGGACGTGGGGCTGCTCGGGGCGCGGCGCATCGACCCGATCGCGTTCGCCGGCTCCGTGCTGACAGCCGAGCCGGCGGCGCTCCAGCTCAGGGCGAAGGACGCGACGGCCCGACAAACGCTGGAACTCTTACGCATTCTGGCTCCGATGTGCCGCCGGATCGGCGTTCCGCTCGTTGCCAACGACCGCGTCGATCTGGCGGTCGCCGCCGGCTGCGACATGGTGCACGTGGGACAGCAGGACCTGCCGATCGACGGCGTGCGGCAGGTCGCGCCCGACCTCGGGGTGGGCGTCTCCACGCATACGCCCGATGAGCTCGACTCGGCGCTGTCGCTCGGGCCGCGGTACGTGGCCTTCGGCCCGGTCTTCGAGACGTCGACCAAGAACAACCCCGACCCCGTGGTCGGCCTCGCCGGACTCGGCGCCGCCTCTCTTCGCGCCCGATCGCGCGGGGTGCCGCTCGTGGCCATCGGGGGTATCACCTTGGATCGGGCGCATCGGCTCGTCGGATGCTGCGACGCCATCGCGGTCATTGCCGCGCTGTTGCCGCCGGTCGGGTTCGGCGACGGCGGGTCCGCCGACGGGCTCGCGGAGGTCGCGCGGCGCGCCCGCGCACTTCAGGACCTCTTCGCGGCCGGGCCCGCCGGGCAGGCCCGGCGTTGACACTCCTCGTCGATGCGCTGGCCGTCGTGGGGGGCCTTTGGGTCGGCCGCCGGGTCATGCGCAAGGCCCTGGCGCGCGCCCGGTCCCGGTCGCGCCGGCGGATCGGCCCCGAAGAGCCGATCGAGTCCGTCGACGTGTTTACGGCGTTTCCCTGCCGGCTGGGCGATGTCCTGGTGCGCCGGGTGGAGCGGGACGAAGCGTGGCTCGCGGGTGCGCTCGTCTTGTCCGAGGATCGCCCCGTCGCCGCGCTCTTCATCGCGCCCGAAGCCGTGCAGGATCGCGCCGTCTATGCGCGCGCCGCCCGGTCCGAAGTGGCGTGGCTGGCCCCGATGGCGACCGGCGCTCTGGCGCCACGGGGCGAACCGCCGTCGGCGATCGAGATCGAGCGGGTGCGCTTCGAACGAACGCGTCGTTTGCCCGTGCGCGTGCAACGACTCGGTGCGGGTGCCCCGGAAATCGGGGGGCGGGCGCTCATCGCGGAATACTCCGGTCCGGGTGTCCTGCGGCTCGTGATCGTCGCGGGCGAGGGCGCCGTTCTCGCCTGGCGCGGCGTGGCTCTCTCCGAGCGCGAGTACGACGTCCTGCCCGCCAGCGCGCCCACAGGGCCGGATGAGACCTAGACTTTCTCTTCGTTCAGGCGAGCGGTGACGTTTATCTTCACGACCGCGGGCCGGCCGTTGTCGCTCGTGGCTCCGACAAAAGTGCCGTGCCGCATGCGACGGCCCACCTGCACGGGCCGATCACGCGTTACGCATGCGTAGCATCATCGACTCGAGGGCAAGCTGGACCGACGCGTTCGACTCGATCTGCACGATCGCGTTCATGGCCATCGCGTACCGCAAGGAAGCCGTCTCGGCGCGGTCGTCGGGGGCTGCTGCGGCGGCGCGTCCCTGGTCGCCGATCGACGCCGCGAGCGCCTGCATCTGAAGCAACAGAGTGTCCTTGCTCAGCTTCTTGGACTCCTCGGCCAGCTCGAACGCCGCGCCGGCATCGCGCGATTCGATCGCGGCCAGGGCGCGGGAGACGAAATGCTGGCGCACCGCCGTGGCATCGGGGTCGTCGAGCGCGAGAGCGGCCGCCATGCTGCCCGCCGCGAGCCGAGCGATGGCGGCCGCCTCGGTCCGTCCGGATCCGCGTTCGACCAACAGGTCGGTCACGAGGTCGTCGGACAGTGCGCCGAAGCGCACGCGCAGCGATCGGGACCGGATCGTCGGCAGAAGCGAGTCCGCGGCGCACGACAGCAGCACGAAGTGGGTGCGGGGTCCGGGCTCCTCGAGCGTCTTGAGCAGGGCGTTGGCGGCCGCCGTGCTGAGCTCCTCGGCCCGGCGAACGACGAAGACCTTCGCGCGCCCCTCGTAGGGGGCAAAGGCGGCTCGCTCGATCACGAGCGTGCGAATCTGGTCGATGCTCAGATCCTGCGTTTCCGGGGTGCGGCGGCCGATCGTGGCCGGATCGTAGAGTCCGCGTTCCAGCACGACCACGTCGGGATGCAGCGGCGCCCGTTGGCCCGCTCGAGGGACGGCGCGTGCGCACGCCCGGCATTCGCCGCAGGCTTCGGCGCTGCCTTCGGCGCGCCGCTCGCAAACGAGCGCTTGCGCGAATCCGAATGCCGCGAGCTCTTTGCCGACGCCGTCGGGGCCGTCGAACAGGTAGGCGTGGTGCACCCGACCCGACCCGATGGCTCGGCGCAACGTGGCCAAGGCGGTGGGCTGGCCGCGCAACGTCGAGAGCCACGGTACCAAGACAGGGCTCCTCGATCAGCCGAGCTTCGTTGCGTACGAAGGCAGCGGGTCGCGAGCGTCCCAGCGGCGGGCTCCGCGCGCGAAGATCGCCATGCGGTGTCGCGGCTCGTCCCGATCGCCGGCCAAGTCGTGCCAGCGCTCTTCCAGCTCGTCGCGCAGCAGGAACGCGTAGCCGAGCGGTGTCGCTCGGCTCGGGTCGACGAAGAACAGCCGGTCCCGGTCGTAACCGACCATGACGACATAGTGGCCGGCGTCCCAGGTCTCGCGCCATGGGGCGCCGTGATCGCTCCACGCCTGCAAGTCGACGATCGGCGGCTCGCGCGCATCGACCGCGCGCTCCAGATCCGCGAGGGTCACGTCTCCGTGCAGGTATTGGGCCCCGAGCCCGACGGCCATCAGCAGATCGGTCATGGGCTCCGGCTCGGTTCCGCGGGCGTCGGTCGTCTGCAGCGGCTCGTAGAGCGAGCTCTCTTCGACCGCCGCGTACGACTCGACGAGCCAGTAGCGCAAGATCGCCAGGGTGGCGGCCGGCCCGCAGCTATAGCCCTGCCGTTGTTGGACGACCGGAACCCGGATGACGTTCGGGGGCAACGCCGCTCGATCCGGCGAAAAAGCGTGCGAATTCAAGCTCGGGTCGCGGACTGATAAGAGGTTCATTTTTTCAGGCTTTCTTCGTCGCGTTCTTCCTCGGCTTGCGCGTCGAGGTGTTCCATGGCGTCGAGCTCCGCCTCCGACAGCGGTTTGCCCTGCTCGGTAGCTCTCTCCCTGGCGAACATCCGATTCAGTGTGCGTCGATCGATTCCAAGCACTTCGGCCGCGCGTGTCTTGTTGCCGCTCGTGCGCGACAGCACCCGGTCGATGTACCGACGCTCGAGCACTCCGAGAGTCGGCCAGTCATCGGCAATCGAGGCGCCGGCGGTCTCGGCCCCGCTCAGACCCTGCGTGCCCCAGCCCCGCAGCACCTCCGGAGGCAGGTCGGTCGCCGTAATGACCCCCTCGCGGGCAAGCAGCATCGCGCGCTCGATGATGTGCGAGAGCTCGCGGACATTTCCAGGGAAGTTGTAGGCCGAAAGGCAATCGTACACTTCGGCTGCGACCCGAGGAGCCGGACGCCCGAGCCGGTCGGCATGCCGGGCGATGAAGTGCCGAATGAGCAGGGCGACGTCGCCCTTGCGGTCGCGCAGCGGCGGCACGCGCACCGTGACGACCTGAAGCCGGAAGAGCAAATCCTCTCTGAACCGTCCCGCGCCGACCTCCACCTTCAGATCGCGATTGGTCGCCGCCACGACCCGCGCGTCGACCCGGATGGTCTCGGCCGCGCCGACCCGGCGGATCTCGCCTTCCTGAAGCACCCGCAGCAGCTGCACCTGCATCTTGGGGCTGATCTCGCCGATCTCGTCGAGAAACAGGGTGCCTCCCGTCGCTTCCTCGAAGAGGCCGCGTTTGGTAGCGCTCGCCCCCGTGAACGATCCTCGCTCGTGGCCGAACAGTTCGCTCTCGAGGATCGACTCCGGCAGGGCCCCGCAGTTGACGGCCACGAAGGGCTTGAGGCTGCGCGCGCTCTTGGCATGGATCGCCCGGGCCACGAGCTCTTTTCCGGTCCCGCTTTCGCCGACGATGAGCACCGTGGCCGTGGTGGGGGCGACGTGCGCGACCGTCTTGTACACCGACAGCATAGGGGGCGTCGTACCGACGATCTGGGCCGCGACCGCCAGGCCGCTCGGCAGGTCCGGCCGCGGGTCCGACGACTTGGCGAGCTTGCGCCGCCCGATCGCTTCCGACACCATGCGTTTCAGGTCGGTCGGATCAATCGGCTTGGCGAGGTAGTCGTAAGCCCCCTCGCCGACGGCGTTCATCGCCCCCTCGATGTCCGCGTACGCCGTCATCAAGATGACCGGCGTCGTTCCGCTCGAGTCACGGACCCGGCGCAAGACGTCGTGCCCGCTCGTGTTGTCGGCGAGGTGGATGTCGCTCAGGACGACGTCGTACCGGGCCAGCTTCGCCGGCGGGGGCACGGCGTCGGCCGTGTCGAAGGTGTCGACCTGATACCCCTCGGTGCGAAGGACCCGGGCGAGCAGCGCCGCCAGCGTGTCGTCGTCCTCGAAAAGCAGGATGTGACCGGCCGCACCCGCAAGCGCGCCGACCGGTGCCGCCTTTTCCGAGAGGTGGTGCATGCGACCGCTCCGAACGCTCCTCAATAGCAGACCGGGCGCCCGCCCACTGCCGGCGCGGGTAAGCTCAGCCCTCGCGTGGCGCCGTTCGACCTCATCCGTGTTGGAGAGCATATCCATGGCCATTTGGGATGGCTTTCGGCGGCCGCGCTCTTGCATCCGGCGATTCTGCTTCGCCGCGTCAAACGCGCCGCGCACCTGTCCGTGGCGCTGGCGGTGGGGCTGGTCACGCTGGTCGGCGCCCTGGGAGCGGCCTTGTACACCCCCTACCGCGACGCATTGCGTCAGCCGATCTTTGCCGAGGCACCTACCCTTGGATACCTCTTCGAACGCAAGGAGCACCTCGCCTTTGGAAGCGTCGTGTTCGCTTGGGTGGGGGCCTTCGCCTACATCGGTGCCCTTTACGCCGATGCGACGGCGCGCCCCTCGCTCCGGCGAGCGGCCCACTGGGCCTTCATCGCCTCCGCGGGATTGGCGATCACCGCCGCCGTGTTGGCCACGATCGTGGCCAGCTTCAAGAGCTTTTGAGCCGCCGCCCCTGTCGGGCTACCCCGCCGCTCGGTTCTTGAGGTAGAGGACGACCCGCTCGGCGAGGACGGTCGCTTGGGCATCGGTGGTCTTCAGAACGATCTCGGCGCTCGCCGGCGCTTCGTAGGCCGTGTCGATGCCGGCGATGTTCTTGATCTCGCCGGCGATCGCCTTGCGGTAGAGCCCCTTGGGGTCGCGCGCGATGCAGACATCGAGCGGCGTATCCACGAAAATCTCGATGAACTGTCCTTCGCCGACGAGCTTGCGCGCGTGGTCCCGGTCCAGACGGAACGGGGAGATGCACGACACGAGGACGATGAGGCCCGCATCGACGAAGAGCTTCGAGACTTCGGCCACGCGGCGAATGTTCTCGGTGCGGTCGGCGTCGGAAAACCCCAGATCCCGGTTGAGGCCTTGGCGCACGAGGTCTCCGTCGAGCAGGGCGGTATGGCGCCCCTGCCTGGCGAGCAGGCGCTCGACCCGTCTCGCGAGGGTCGATTTGCCCGAGCCCGACAGTCCCGTAAACCACAGCACCAAGGGCCGCTGGCCCTTCATCTGCGCCCGCGCGATGGGATCGACGTCGCCGGCGCCGCCGCACGCGAGCCACGGCGACTTCTCTTCGTTTTCCGGCGTGCCGCTCGGCCGATGGACCGTCACGGACTCCAGCTTTCCAAAGGCTCGCGGCCAGGGCAAGAGGGCGTGCGGCGCTCGGAGCGTTTCGGCGTCGAATCTCATCGCGACTCGGCCGCTTCGAATGTGACCCGGGCGTCGACGCCGTTCTTGGCGAGTTCGCGCGCGAGTCGCTCGGCCTGAGGGCGATAGAGCGCGACGTCGAATAGGGCCGGGGCTTGGTCGAGCGCGGCTCGGGCGACGGCCACTTCGCAGCCGGACATCCGCGCCATGAGCAGAGCCGCGTCGAACGCCGCGGGCTGCGACGGCCTCGCCTCGACGCGCACGCGGTACTCGGCAGCCAGGATCGATCCCTGTTCGATATTTCGCAGCCCTTCCACGGCGGCGAGTACGACCAGCGTGTCGTGCACGCGCAGCCGCGTGTCGTCGGGGGCCAGCCACTCGACGGCCGCGGTCTCGTGGCGGCGAAGCAGCAGGGGCAGGACCCCGAAGCCGTAGGCCACGTCGCTCACCAGCTTGGCGTTCAGGGTGTCGCCCGCTTGCACCCGATACTCCGTCACGAGCAGAGTTCGGCCGTCGACCTGCAAGAGCTCGTGGACATTTTCGCCCAGCGCGGCGGCCGCGAAGGCCTGGGCGGCAAGCGCCAGCACGCCGAGTGGACGCGCTCCAGGCACCATGTGCGCCACACTCTCCCGCAAGCGCGCGTCGTCGGTGCGGATGACGAGAGCACAAGCGGGATTCGCGGCGCGTACCGACAGCGCGGCCTCGAGGTTGGTCACGTCGTCGTCGGTGAGCAGCAGGGCGCTGCGCGCCGACGCGATGCGAGCCCGCGAAAGCGAGTCCACGGCGCCTCCAAGGATGCAAGGGATGCTGGCCGTCACGCTGGGGTCCGGGGTCTGCTCGCCGATGGCCACGACCGAGTGCTTCAATCCGCTCAATATTTTTGCGATTTCGATGCCGAGCGCGCTCAGACCGACGAGAACGACGTGGTCGTTTCTGGGCAGCCGAGCACGGTGCAAGAAGAACGGAAAGCGAACCGACAGCACCCGCTCGGTCAAGAACGCATACACGACGCCGATGCCCACCGTTCCCGAGACGCTGACGAGCACGCTGAAGGCGTGAAGCCAAACGGGGATGGGGAAGGGCAGCTTGAGTTGCCCGAACAGGTTGTCGTAACCGCCAAGCAGCAGCACGACGGCGACGTTGGCGGCATCGTGGAACCCGACATCCGGATAGATCATCTTGTACGAGGCGATCACGCCGAGCCCGAGCGCACATAGGACGGCCGAGCAAAACATCGCCACCCGAGCGATCTGGGGGGCCTGCCGCCACAGTCTGCCGAGACTCCGGCCGTTACGCCTTTCGCCGGTTCCGAACGAGTGAGTCGGCAGTGCGGAGCCGACCTCGGCGGACCGCGGCGCCGAATGGGGCGAATGGGCTCCGAGCTCGACGCACGTGACGACGTCGTCCACGCCGAGGGGCTCGTCGGAGGGAAACGCGTGAAAGCCAGCCCACGGCATGCAGCCCGCAGGGTGTGTGGTGAGCACGCGTCGATACGACGTATTCAGCTGATGCGGCCTGCGCCCGAGCCAGGGGTGGTCGCCGGTCACCGTCACGCGGTGGACCCGGGCGATCTCGCGGTCCAGCCGCACGATGCCGAGCGTCTCGCCGCCGAGAGCGCCCAGCGCGAACGCCGGAGCCGACAGCAGGGTGGGGTCAAAGGCCACGAAGTTGCCCAAGTGCCGCTGCAGCAGTTCGTTCAAGTTGCGCTTGTCGCTCCGCAGAACGATGCGGACGTTGGCGCTGACCGATCGCGCCGCGAGTGCGGCGGTCACGTTGACGCGCTCGTCTCCGGTCGCGATCACGATGGCGCGGCAGGTTTCCACGCCCGCCTTCTGCAGGTGCGACGCCAGCCGGCAGTCGCCGATCGCGAACGAGTCGAGCATCGCACGCAGCTCCGGGACGTCCGAGTCGTCGGGGGTTCGGAGGTCCAAGCCATAGAGCGGCAGGCCGAACTCCTTCAGACTCGCGACGACGTGCTGCCCAAGCCTCCCAAGGCCGCAGACGAGGATCGCGCGAGCATCCAACGGATGGGCTTCTCCGGGGCCACGATCGCGCCCGGTGCGGACGATGCCACGTGCCGCTCGTGGCGCCAACCTCGCGTCGCGTCGCCCGGGGTGAAACGCGCCTGGCGCGTGGCCGGCACCCGTCCAACCGGGGGCGCTTGGGGGCCTCGGCTCGGCGACGTGACCGTCGCAACCGTTACGATCCTGTGAACTGCGGGGGGCGCTTCTCGACGAACGCTCGCATTCCTTCGCGCTGATCGTGGGTGCCGAAGAGAGACGCGAAGGTCGCCGCCTCGAGCTCGTTGGCGGTCGACAGAGCGACGTCTTGACCGCGGACAATCGTCCGCTTGATCGCCGCAATCGCGAGCGGCGCCTTGCTGGCGATCGTGCGCGCGACGCGCTCCGCGTGGGCTCGGAGCTGGTCGTGCGGCACGACGGCGTCCACCCACCCGATGCGGAGCGCCGCTTCGGCCCCGAGAATCTCGCCGGTCATGCAAAGCTCCAGCGCCCGGCCGGCTCCCACCCGGCGCGACAGCCGCTGGGTTCCGCCGAAACCCGGCACGACGCCCAGGTTGACCTCGGGTTGTCCGATCTTGGCCTTGTCGCTCGCGTAAATGAAGTCGCACGCCATCGCGAGTTCGCAACCGCCTCCGAGCGCGAAGCCGTTCACCGCCGCGATGAACGGAATCCGGGCGGACTCGAGTGCCCTCCCGACCCGATGCCCGAGATCGGCGAATCGCTTGGCCTCGGCCGAGCTCATCTCCGTCATCGCGGCGATGTCGGCGCCGGCGGCGAAGGCCTTGTCGCCGGCGCCCGTCACGATCACGGCGCGCACGGCAGGCGTCCGGTCGATCGCGTCGATCGCCTCGAGCATTTCGCGAAACACCTCTTCGTTCAGGGCGTTGAGCTTGTCGGGCCGGTTGAGCGTGAATACGGCGATGGGGTCTTGTCGATCGACGTCGAGGACAGGCATGGTGGACCCGTATCCTCACCCGGCTGTGCCGTCGTAGGAGTAAAAACCGCGTCCGGTCTTTCGTCCGAGCCAGCCGGCTGCCACCAGATTGCGAAGCAGAGTGGGGGGGCGGTACTTGTCGTCGCCGATGTCGCGATGCAGCACTTCCGCGATCGACAGGACCGTGTCGAGTCCGATGAGGTCGCTCAATTCGAGCGGTCCCATCGGGTGATTGAGGCCAAGCTTGGCGGCGCGGTCGATGTCCTCCGGCGTTCCGACGCCCTCTTGCAGCGCAAAGCACGCCTCGCAAAGCATGGGGATGAGCACGCGATTGACCAGAAATCCCGGCGAGTCGCGGCTGACGATCGTCGTCTTGTCCAGTCGATCGGCCAGGGCCTTGGTGACCGCGTACGTCTCGTCGCTCGTCTGAACGCCGCGAACGATCTCGACGAGCTTCATCAATGGCGGCGGATTCATGAAATGCATGCCGATCACCCGACTGGGACGCGACGTCGCGGCCGCAAGCTGCGTGAGCGACAGGCTCGATGTGTTGCTCGCGATCCATTTGCCCGGTGGCAGGACGCGATCGCACTCCCGAAGCAGGGCGATCTTGATGTCGAGGCGCTCGGTCGCGGCCTCGACGATGAAATCGCACGAGGCGAAGCCCGCGCTCCCGCTTGCCGTGCGGATGCGGTCGAGCGCGGCGTCCTTGGCGTGGCCCGTCATCTTGCCCTTGTGCACTTGCCTCTCGAGCGCGGTCGCGATCGCTTCCTTCGCCCGGTCCGCGGCCGGAAGCGTGGCGTCGGCCAGCACGACCTGGATGGCGTGGGTCGCCGCCACCTGCGCGATGCCGGTTCCCATTTGCCCGGCGCCCAATACCCCGAGTGTCTTGATTTCGTCGGCTTGTGCCATCATCCCCGGATCTCCCGATGGTCGCGCCGCGGCATACCATGCTTTGGCTCGCACTCGCCCTCGGGGCAGGCTGCGCGCACCCCAGCGCGACCGAGACCGCCCAGTCGCTCGTGCGCCGGCATCGCGAGGACGAGGCCGTCCGGGCGCTCCGAGACCGGCTGCGCGCTCACCCGGAGGACATCGCTGCGCGCCGACTGCTGGTGCGCGTGCTGGCGCTGACCGGCGACATGCTCGGCGCCCGCGCCGAGGTGGAACATCTCGCCGAGCGGTTGCCGGTCGCCGATCCGTCGCCCTACATCGAGCTCGGGCACGCGCTCGAACTCGCCCATCGATACGACGAAGCGCTCGAGGCCTACGACCGCGCGGCGGCGGTCGCTCCGTTGCGGCCGGACGGGCCTCGCGAAGGCGGTCTTCGATGCGCGCACTGGGGGGAAGCCGAGCAGGCGGCGTCGCGACTGGATGAGGCCGTACGCCGCGGCGCGCGCGATGCCGAAACCTGGCACACTTTGGGCCTGGTCCGCTTGAACCTTGCCGACTTCGATCGCGCCGAGCAAGCGTACCGCGAGGCGGCTGCAGCCGATCCGGGTGCTCCCGAGGGGTGGCTGGGCCTGGCGACCGTCGCGCTCACGCGAGGGGACGCACAAGCGGCGCTCCACGCGTACGACGAGCTGCTCATACGCCGGCCGCGTTTTGCTCCGGCTGAGCTCGGCCGCGCGTGGGCGCTCTCGAAGCTGGGTCGAACCGACGAGGCGAAGCGGGCCCTCGATCACGCCGAAGAGCTCGGGGCCCCGCCCGTCAACGTAGCGCGACAGCGCGCCGCCCTACACTGAATCCCGACCGCGACGACCCCGACCTTACCCCGATCTCGACCCCGACCCCGACCGCGACCGCGACCTCGATCCCGATCCCGACCCCGACCTCGATCTCGATCCCGACCCCGACCTCGATCCCGACCCCGACCTCGACCCGCGACCGCGACCGCGACCGCGACCGCGACCATCGCGCCTTCCCTCGTCGTCGGGAAGCACGATGCCGCGCACGGCGTTCCAGGCTTCAGGCGGCAGGACGGGCGCGAGCAAGTCCCCCTCGTAGGAGACGCTCCCGCGGAGCGTGTCTTGGGGTCGGGCGACCGCGATGTTTCCGCTCGGGGTGATCCGCGCGAGAGGTCGGCCCCGTTTTGTGACGAGCAGCGGTTCACCCGTCCGAGCCACGTCCTCGAGAAGAGAGAGGCAGTGCGACTTGAACTCGGACACAGCGACAGACTTCATTTGACCACTAATAGGGTCAGATTGCGCACCTCGCGCCATCGGACACGTCCCGCCGGCCCTTCTGCCCCCCAACCTCAATACGGGATGCAGCTCTCGACGCGCAGCGGCAGCAGGCGCTCTCGTCCTCCCAGCGCGGAGAGCTCCACGACGAAGGCGTATCCGATCACGTAGCCGCCCTGCTTGTGCACGAGCTCGGCCGCGGCGCCGGCCGTGCCCCCGGTGGCCAGAACGTCGTCGACCACGAGCACGCGTGCACCCTCCGGCATGCTCTTCTTGTGCATTTCGAGAGCGTCCCGACTGTACTCGGTGACGATGTCGACATGGTCGACGGCCGCGGGCAACTTGCCGGGCTTGCGCGCTGGGACGAAGCTCGCGTTGAGGCGGGCCGCGAGCGCGCCTCCAAAGATGAAGCCACGGGCTTCGATGCCGACGATGACATCGATGTGCTCGCCGATGAAGCGTTCGGCGATCCCGTCGAGCACGATGTGCAAGGCGCGCGGGCTCGCCAAAAGAGGTGTGATGTCCTTGAAGACGATGCCGGGGGTCGGAAAATCGGGAACGTCGCGGATGAGGGAGCGGCAGTAGTCGAAGCTCGCGATGGGGCGCGCTACGAGCGGAAGGGTGGGGGATAGGGGGCGGGGCGCCCTCTTCGATTTCTTCGCTCGCTTCGCGCCGCCGGTTCGCTTTGCGCCGCCGGCGGCGGGGCGCGCTGCCCGTCGAGGGATCCGTTGCTTCTTGGACGCCATGGTCTGCTCCTCCCGCCGCCTCACCCGGTCCGGGGTGGAATCGGCACGATCGATGGGATCTGCTCGATCAGCGATGCGACCATGGGCACGTCCACCGTGTGGGTCAGGTCGAGCAGAAGCGGAGTCAAGGAAGCAACCCCCTCGTCGTAGGCGTCGGTGTCGGATCCTGCGTCGCGCTCGTGCCGAACGCCCGGGCCCCCGAGCCAGACGTACTCGCGTTGGCGAGGGTCGACCCGGAAGTCCGTCACCTCGTCGTAAATGCGCGATCCGAGCCGGGTGGCGCGCAGGGTGCCATTCCACTCGGGCGGGATGTTCAGATTGAGCAGCAGGCCGCGTCCGAGCGCGACGCGCGAAAGGGCGAGGGCGACCCGTGCGCTGAATTCGGCCGCGACGTCGAGATCGACAGAAGGATGCGCGCTCACCGCCAGCGCTGGAATTCCGCGCAGAGCCCCCTCGCGCGCCGCGGCAATCGTGCCGGAATAGAATGCGTCCTGGCCGAGGTTCATCCCGTGGTTGACGCCCGCGACCACCAGATCCGGCCGTCGCGGCAAGACGCGGGTCCCGGCATGGAGTGCGAGATAAACGCAGTCGGCCGGGGTGCCGTCGAGCGCGAAGACCCCCGCACTCACTGCGCGCAAGCGGAGCGGACGGTGTAGGCTGAGCGAGTGACTCGACGCACTCTGTTCGGACTCCGGGGCCAATGTAACGACCTCGGCACCGGCGGCCACCAGCGCGGCGCGCGCTGCGCCAATGCCAGGACTCGCGTATCCATCGTCGTTCGAGAGCAACACCAGCAGTCGCTCGGGCATAGGGGCCACGGCATACCATGAGCGCTTCGCCGTTCGCTTCGGGTTCCGTTCGGCCGCGCAGTGTCGCGGCTCAGGGGCCCCATTCGGGCGTTCGGTTTGGGTGGGTTTCTGGACGTGTGTTCAGTATCGGACTATGAGGACGCTCATGAGTATCGACGCAAATATACTTCGCGCGATGTTGCGGCTGGCGCGGCGCCGCGAGGCGGCGGCAGACGACGCGCTCGCCTTACGTGTGGGCGGAACGGCTTCCCAGGTGCGAGCGTCCATGCGGCGGCTGCGGGCCGGTGGGCTGGTGGAAATCCGCGGGACCTGCGAGGCTCGGCTGACCATGTCGGGCCTTGCGGTTGCGATTGCTCTTCTTCCGGCTGCACCTCCCGCTCGCATCTCCTCGCGTCGCGCCTCTCGCGCGGCATGACCGAACCCGACGCTCGGACCACGTACGAACGCGGTCGGGAAAGCCACGTCCGAGCGGCCACCGCCCTCGAGTCGCGGGAGAAAGCGCTCGGGGCGGCACGATTGTCGGTGGCGGCGGCCGCCCTCGCGCTGATCGCGAGCGTCGTGTGGGGGCGCCAGGGCGCCTGGGCATGGGATGCGCTCGGTGCGTTGGCGCTCGTTTTCGTGACCCTCGTGGTGGTGCATGCCCAGACCGAAAAGGCCAAAGAGCGGGCGCTCGCCGCGGCGCGCTTTCACGATCGGGGCCTTTGCCGGCTCGCCCTGGCCTGGGACGCTCTGCCGTCGGACAGCGACCGGTTTCGCGCCGCCGATCACCCTTTCACCCACGATCTCGACGTCTTCGGGCGGGCCTCGCTGATGCAGGTGGTGGATGCGACCGAGACGCGCTTCGGCCAAGAGCGACTCGCCGCACTCCTTTCGTTGCAAAGTCCCGGGGACTGGCCGAACGATGCGATCGCCCGGGGCAACGCGGCGCGTGAGCTCGCTCCCCGGGTGGCGCTCCGAGAGGCCCTGGCTACGGCCGCAGGGGTCCTGTCGGACGAAAAGCCCGATCCTTTGCCGCTGATTCGGTGGGCGGAGGGAACCGGGGGCGAGATCCACCCGGCGGTGGTTGGGCTGGCGTGGGTCGTTCCGGCGCTGCTGGGCGTCGGCTTTGCGCTGGGGGCGAGCGCGCACGTGGCCTCCAGCACCCTCACGGTGGCGGTGCTCGCGGAAATGGCCTTGGCCCTGGCCCTTGGTTCCCGACTCAACGCGCTTCTCGCCACCGTGTCGGCGCGCGAATCGTTGGCTACGCGCTGGCGTGCCACGTTGGCGACGGTCGAACGCGAGCGATTCGAGGCGCCGCTTTTGCTGAATTTGCGCGGCCGGCTGGCCGGTCCGGGGCCTTCCGCGAGCGCCGAAATGGCGGCGCTCGAGCGCATCGTCGGCTTTGTCGACGCGCGTCGCAACGAAGTGTTCCGGTTCGTGATCGGTCCGCTGCTCATGTGGGACGTGCATTGCGCGGTGGCGCTGCTGCGCTGGCGTGCGCGCGTCGGCCCGCGCCTGCGCGGTTGGCTCGATGCGTTGGGCGAGATCGAGGCGTTGGCGAGCCTCGCCGCGTTCGCGTTCGAGCACCCCGACTTTGCCTGGCCGGAAACGACGGCCGAGCCGATGTTCGAGGCGCGTTCCTTGGGTCATCCGCTGATCCCCGCCGGTCGCCGTGTGGGCAACGACGTTCGGTTGCCCGAGGCCGGCCGCGCGCTGGTCGTCACCGGCTCGAACATGTCCGGAAAAAGCACGCTGCTCCGGGCCATGGGCATCAACGCCGTACTCGCGTGCGCGGGCGCCCCGGTGTGCGCTCGCTCGATGCGCATCGGCCCCATGCGCATCGCGACGAGCATGCGTCTCGAAGACTCGCTGTCGCAGGGAGTGTCGCACTTTTACGCCGAGGTCCTGCGCCTCAAGCGGATCGTCGATCTGGCGCGGCAGCGCGACGGCGTCGCCGTTTTTTTCCTGCTCGACGAAGTCCTTCACGGCACCAATTCCCGAGAGCGCGTGCGCGGCGCCGGTGCGGTCGTGCGCGACCTATTGGCGCACCGTGCCCTGGGCGCCGTGTCCACCCACGATCTCGGGATCACCGCCCTCGAGCGCGATCTGCCGGGGCGCGTCGAGAATGTCCACTTCGAAGAGCAAGTCGACGGGACCCAAATGTCGTTCGATTACGCCCTGCGCCCGGGCGTCGTACGAAGTTCCAATGCGTTGCGTCTCATGCGAGCCGTGGGAATCGAGATCGACGACGAACTGTGATGGACATTGTCGTGATCCGGCCCGATTATCGTGAATATGACGGTCGAACGAACCGTGCCGCGCGTGATGGTCGCTGCCGTGGCGACGCTTCGGTCCCGCGCCGCGGACGAGGCGGCAAAGATGGCGGTCGACGAAGTGAGCGCGGGCCATTTCACGCTCGTTCGAAGCGTCGTCGTGCGGGGCGAGCCGGAATACATCCGCCAGCTCGTATCCCACG
This sequence comes from uncultured delta proteobacterium, assembly GCA_963696385.1. GTDB lineage: Bacteria > Myxococcota_A > Polyangia > Polyangiales > Polyangiaceae > Palsa-1150. The sequence goes on along the minus strand of CAVOKF010000008.1, from coordinate 544,345 downwards.
TGTCGAACGACAACGAAGCCGATGCCATTCTGATGATCGGCGGGGTCGGAATCGGGCCCCGTGACACGACCTGCGACGCGCTCGACGCGTTGTTCGAGCGACACGTCGAGGGGTTCGGCGACGCGTACCGGGGGATGCTTCGTGACGAATTCAAAGTGGGCTCGGCGGCGATGCTCGCCCGGGCGAGCGCCGGCATCTACAACCGCTGTGTCGTCTACGCGCTACCGACTCACCCGCTGCACCTCAAGCGGGCCATCCAGACGCTCGTATTGCCTTCCCTCGCGGAAGCCGTCGAGCTGGCGGGCGGGCACGGGTTGCCATCGATTCGCCCTTCGCGTCCGGCCTAGATCCCCGTTCCCCCCCGCACGCCTTCATCCGATCACACTTCGTCGGCCGTGAAGGCCAGGACGTCGGCAATGTCGGTCGTTCCGCACGCCAGCGCCACGAGCCGATCGAGCCCGAGCGCGTTGCCTGCGCTCGCCGGCATTCGGTCGAGCGAGCGCAGGAATCGCTCGTCGAGGGGATACACCGGCAGTCCTCGATCCCGTCGTGCCTCTCGGTCGCGCACCAGCCGCTCACGCTGCTCGACGGGGTCAATCAGTTCGCCGAAGCCGTTGCAGAGCTCGACGCCCGCGACGTAGAGCTCGAACCGTTCGGCGACGGCCGGATCCTCGGGTTTCTTCCGCGCGAGCGACGCTTGCGACCCCGGATAGTCGATGAGAAATACGGCGCGATCGAGCCGTTCGAGAGCGGGCTCGACGCGATCGACCCACGCCCGGAAGTAGCGATCTTCATCGTGCAGAGCCGCCGCGAGCGTCTCGTCGCGCGACCAGCCCGCAAAGCGCGCGAAGGCTTCGCATACCGGCAATCGGTCCACAGGCGGGTGCACGTCGATCGCGCGATGCGGCAGTCGGACGATGCCGCCGGTCACGGCGGCGACGAGCTGCTCGGTATCCCGCATGACGTCGGTCACGTCGGCCCCGGCGCGGTACCACTCGAGCATCGTGAATTCGGGGTTATGCCGCGCGCCCCTCTCGCCTCGTCGAAAGCAGGGTGTCATCTGGTAGATGCGCGGCCAGCCGTCGGCGAGCAACCGCTTCATCTGGTACTCGGGCGACGTGTTGAGCCATCGGGCCGCGCCGCGGTCGCCGCCGGCGATCTCGAAGGCGTCGAGATGCAGATCCAAGCCCGGCGACGGCACCACGACCGGCGTCTGCACCTCGATGAACCCTCGTGCGTCGAAAAACCGTCGCACGTCGGCGCACGCCCGCGCACGCTCTCCAAGGCGCTTCATGGGCCGTCCGGCGCGCGGGCCGGCTGCAGGCCCCGGAGTACGATTTCGGCCAACTGGCTGGATGCCCACAACAGTCCGCCGCGATCGGCCTTGCCGAGCGCCCACGTGAGGGCGATGCCGTCGAGGGCACCGAAGATCGCACGGGCCGCAAGGTGCGGAGGGATGTCCTTGCGCAGCTCACCGGTCGCTTGACCCTCGGCGACGATTCGCGCGATGACGTCCAGGTACGCGACGAACTTGCGTGCTCCATACTGCTTCATCAGCTTGGTCGACTGCCGCGAGATGACGGTCAGGACCTCGGCGAGGTCGCGCTCGCCTTCGAGGATGCCCAGTTGGATCTCGATCACGCGTCGGAGTTTGCTCGATGCGCTGGCGGTGCGTGACAGCTCCGCATTCAGGAATGCGAGAAGCCGCCCGATACGGTCCTCGAAGAGCGAGACGAGCAGCGCCTCTTTCGATTTGAAGTAGAGATAGATCGTTCCGTCGGCGACCCCCGCAGCCTTGGCGATCTCGCTCACGCGCGTCGCATGGAATCCGTTGCGGGCGAACACCCGCACCGCCGCATCCAGAATGCGCTCGCGCTTGTCCTTGCCGCGCACGCCGCGATCGGCGGCGCGCCGCCGCGGGTCGCGCGACTTGAGTGAGGCCTCACTCACCGTGTCGAGCTAAGCAGAGGCCCACTGGCCGGTCAACGCGCGGCGCGCAAGCCGATCAGTGCGGCGCGGCGAACATGTGCTCGGCGAACTCCCCGATGGTATGGCCCATCCAGGGGCCGACGAGGGCCAGGGCGGCGACCACGACGATCAAGCGAGGCAAGTGAGAAAGGGTCGGATCCTGAATCTGCGACGCCGCTTGAAACGCCGCCACGACGAACCCGACGAGCGCCGCCACGCCCAGGACGGGAAGCGACAGCGCGACCACGAGCCACAAGGCCCACTGCGTGTCGTGCACCAGCGTCGCGATGGGCACGGTCGGCTACTCCGTGGCGCCGTCGCCGGTCGCGTCGATGGCCCCGTCGCCCGCATCGCCGCCCGTGTTGCCTGCATTGCCGTCCGCGGCGTCGGTCGCGGCGCCGTCGGTCGGGCCATCGGATGCCGCGTCGGTCGGGCTATCGGATGCGGCGTCGGTCGGGCTATCGGATGCGGCGTCGGTCGCGGCGCCGTCGGTCGGGCCATCGGATGCCGCATCGATCGCTGCGTCGGTCTCGGCGTCGTCCGAGCTCACCGGCGCCGACGAATCGGCGACGACCCCGGCCTGGCTTTGGGCGCACACGCCGGAGGCGCCCGTGCGGTCGGCCGGGCAGCAACGATCTCCGTTCGTGCCGGGAGCGAGTTCGGCGGCATTGGTGCAAATGTAGGGGTAACGGCAGTCGTTGTTTCCGCCGTTGCCGGCAAGCGGGCTGCAGACCTCGCCTTCGCCCTGTCCGGCGCAGCCGCCCAGTGGAGCCAGGGTGGCGATGCAAACGACTAGAAGTGCGTGTCTTGAAAAGTGCATCGGTTTCGCGGCGGAAGTTCCCAGAAAACGAGTCGAAATGCTAGCGCCGTGCTTATCGCGTCGAGTCTTGGGCCGTTTGCTTGCGCTCCTTCGCGTCCACGGCCGCCGTGAACAGTCGGGCGTACTGCGCCGCGCTTGCGAAGGAGAACAGCAGCGACAGGTACACGAGCGATCGTCCGACGTGCACCATGTCGACCACTCCGAAATCAATCCCCAAGTAGGCCATGTGGTACGGGTAGCCGAGCAGCAAGGCCACGATCCCGATCATTTGCAGCGCGGTCTTGGTCTTGCCCTCCTGACCCGCGCTGATGATGACGCCCTCGCTCGCCGCGACGCTGCGCAGCCCCGTGATGCTGATCTCGCGCGCGAGCAAAAGCACGACGACCCAGGCCGCGATTCGGCCCATCGGGACCAGCCAGACGAGCGCCGCCATGACGATGAGCTTGTCGGCGAGCGGGTCGAGAAACTTTCCGAGCACGCTCACCACGCCGAGCTTGCGGGCGAGGTATCCGTCGAGGATGTCGGTCAGGGCCGCGAGCGTGAACACGATGCATGCCCAGAACCCGCGGACGGGCGTCGGAACGTCGAGCAACCAGACGAAAAAGGGGATGGCGGCGATGCGCGCCATCGTCAAGAGATTCGGAATGTTGAGCGCGTCTTCGGCCAGGGTTCGGCGGCGGTGCACCGCATCGGGTAGCGGGCTCATGGCGGATCGCCCGCAAAGTCGACCCCCTGCGCGAGAAGACCGGGTAGTCCACCGGTGTGCACGAACAGCACCCGGGACCCCACCGCGATGTCGCCCATTTGCACCGCGACCTGCAGTCCGTGCATGGCCTTGCCCGTGTACACCGGATCGAGCACCAGGCCCGCGGATCGGGCGACGCGGCGGATGACGTCGCGCTGCTCGGCCGTGCTGACGCCGTAGGCGGGTCCGCGGCCCGCTTCGTCGACCACGACCGGGGCGGGATCGACCAGGCTCGGATCCCACGCCCGGGCCTCGCGCAGGATGCGGGTGATCTCGGCATCGAAATACGCTCGAATCGTTGCAGACGGCCATCGCCCGCACGCCGGCTGCGACACCGAAGCGAGCGGCCCCCAGGGCAAGGCCCGCGGCGGTTCCGCCCGATCCGCATGCGTGGACGACGACGTCGAATGCCGCGTCGCGCCCGGCCAAGCCCAGCCGCATTTGATGGGCCGTCTCGCGCATGCACTCGACATACCCGAGCGAGCCCAGGCCGTTGGACCCTCCTTCGGGGATCACGTAGGGCCGCCGCCCCCGGTCCCGGATCTCGGCGGCGACTTCTTCCATGACGGCGTGCCTTTGTGCGTATTCGGCCGGAGACACGAGGCGAACGTCGGCGCCGGCCAGCCGGTCGATGAGAACGTTGCCGGTGTGCGGCAACGGCTGCAGCGGGTCCGTAACGCGAAGGATCAGAGAGCACTGCAGGCCGAGGCCGGCGCAAGCGAGTGCTGTCGCTCGCGCATGGTTCGATTGCAGACCCCCGCACGTGACGACTGTGTCGGCCTCTCGGGCGAGGGCGTCGGCCAGAAGCCATTCGAGTTTGCGGACTTTGTTGCCCGCCTCGGCGCCGCCCGAGGCGTCGTCGCGCTTGATCCAGAGATCCACCCCGAGCCAGGCGTCGAGCGACCGGCGCTTGACGATCGGCGTCGGCCCATGGACCAGCGAAACGCGCGGCAGTTCGCTCATGGCGGCCCGCTTATACCTCAGCCAAGCGTCACGAGCTTTGCGCTCGCTTCGACCGCATCGCCGGCTGTGACGTGGACTTCGATGACGACGCCGGCGGCGGATGCACGCACCTCGTTTTCCATCTTCATCGCCTCGACGACGACCAACCCCTGGCCGTGCCGGACGGTCGCTCCCTTGGCCACCAGGACGCGAACGATGCGGCCCGGCATGGGGCTTCGAACGACCGGCGCCCCCGGCGCCGATGGCGGTGTCACAGCCTTCGAAACGGATCGTGCACGTTCGCTCTCGACCCGGACCTTCGACCGGTGGCCGTTGGCCACCGCGCGGCAGTCGGGAGGCTTGCCGTCGAGAGTCAACTCGACCACGCGACCGTCGACGAGCACGCTCAGATGTCCCCCGATCGGCACCGCGTCGACCTCTACGGGCCGACCCCCGACCGTGACGCGCATCGTCCCGTCGGGCTTGTCGATCACGTCGACGTCGATCGGATCGGCGCCGGGCCGAGCGTCGAGGGTCACATGGTACCGCACAGGATCGGCCTCCGCGTCCCGGGTCGGTGCCTCGCGTCGCGGGCCCCTGAGAATCGTGGCTGCAGAGGGCGCGCGAGGCGGCTTCATCGCCTCACGCCGCCTCTTGGGCATCGACCGCTTCGAGAAGCCGGTCGAGGGCGGTTTGGACGTCGCTTGCCAGCTTGCGCGGTACGGAGCGGGTCTCCGACAGCAGCTCACGCAGTCGTTTCGCGACGTTTTTGATTCCTGCGGCTTCGCGCGTCCGGCGCTCCCGTTCGTCGATCGGAAACACCACGTCGTTGTAGGCGCGCGCGATGGTCGCTGCCGGAGCCGCGTCGTCGAGAACCCGGCGGCGGATCTCCTCGACCGCTTCCCTGGGCGCGTCCTCGCTCGCCTCGGCCCGACGCAGAAAATCGACGGCTTGATAACTCGGGACCGGCTCGCTCAGCGCGTCGCGGCCGAGCACACTCGGCGCGCGCCGTTGCAAGAACGCGTACGACCCGGTGAGCTTGTCGACCGTGTCGTGGCGCAACCGAAGCTCCGCCTTGGCATACGCGTCGAGCGAATCGTAGCCCCAGCCCTTCCAGCGGCCGTTTCGTTTGAGCGCGACGAGCGCCTCGCCGAGTTCGATCCAGCTCGCCTTGAAATGCCGTGCGCGGCGCAGCAGCTCGGCCCGCTCCGGGTCGTCCGCGTGCGCCATCTCCTGGTCCGCGAGGGCCTGTTCGGTCTTGGTTCGGTGCATGGTGGACCCCGACAATGACCGACGATCCGGCCCGGGCACAAGGGCCTCGCTCCGTAGTAACGTGCGCGGCCGTGCGTTCGTCAACGTCTCCGGTCGTGTTCGCCACGGGCTCTTGGGTCGCACTGGTCACGATGGCGTGCGGCTCCGCGACGCCTTCCGCGTCGTCGGCTTCCGATGCGCCGGCTGCCGCGCCGGCCGAGGCCCCCGTGCAATCCGCCGTTTCTGCCGGCACATCCACACCCACCGAGGCTCCCGACACGCCTTCCGACGCGCCCTCGGGGTTGCCGACCGCGTGCGCCGACGCGACGGCCATCGCCTGCATGCCTCCGAGCAGCTTCGTCGACCGGCTGTGCGCCAAGCCTCATCAGGACACGGCGCTCGCCCTGTTCGACCGATCGACGCCGTTTACCCGCGGCTACGTGCGCGGCCGCCTCGACGAATTGACCCTCGACGAGGAGGTGCTGCTGCTGCGCTTTCACGGCACCCCCAAAGGCGGAATCGTCGTCGGCAGCGGCAAGGGCAGCTACGATTTGCTTCGTTGGGACGGCACCTGTTCCATGGCGGTTGAGGCCGAAATGGTCACTCGGACCCGACCCGGCCGGCCGCGGACCGCGCGTGTGCAGTGGCATCGAATCGCCACCCGAACGCAGGACGCGTTGCTGGACGCGAGCCCGACGGTCAAACGCGCGCGCGCCAAGCGGGGCAAAGAATGCAAGGGCGCCATGAGCGGCGACGTTTCGGCTGCGTGCGAGAAGGCGGACGACGCTCTGGTCGGCGCCGTCGTGGACTACGTGCGATCGGGAGGCACGCTGCCACCGCCCGACGACCTGCCCTGACAGGTCGAGGTTGGGTCGGGGTCAAGGTCGGGGTCGAGGTCGACCGTCGAGGTCGAGGTCGGGGTCGGGGTCGAGGTCGACCGTCGAGGTCGAGGTCGATCGTCGGCGTTTGTTACGGCAGCAGCCGCAGCTCGATGTCGACGCGTCGCCCCGACTCTCCGTCGCGCGGGGGAAGCGCGAAGAAAGCCGTTCCCACGTCGCCGGCGAAGCTTCCTCCGCTCAGCGCGAACACGTCGCCGTGCAGACCGTCATGCAATTCGTCGCGCGAGACGCGAGCGGTGACGCGAAGCTTGGTGACCGGCGCGTGCGCTGTGAACGGACGGGGTTGCAGCAGCGCGAGGGCGCGCTGCAGGCCGCGGCGTAGTGCCGGCGAGGGTGCGCCGAGGACCGACACCGTGCTGAGGCGACCGTCCTCGTCGAGCCCCAGAACGACTTCGGCCGATCCGGCCGACCCGATGGGAGCCCGAAGCCAGATGGGATTGGCGCTGGCCGCCTGGGGAAAGGCACGCGTCAGCCCCGTCGCCAGATCCATCGCGAAGCGAGCCCCGACCGCGCCGAAGAGGGCCGCGGGGCTGGTGGCTGTTCCCGGCGCGATCCCGGTCGCGTGCCGTCTCGCGGACCGAACCGATCGGTCCATTTCGTTTCGATCCGCGCTCGGCCCGGGCGATCCGATGTCGCCCGGGCCTTGCTCCGGATCGGGCGCCGGCGGGGGCGCAGGTTCGACGTCGATCGTGTCGCCCGCCAGTGCGGGCGAATCCGGGTCGAAGGCGGGGCCTGGATCCCTCGCCACGCGCCAAAGGCCACCGACCCCGGCCAGGTGCAGCGACGCGCTCAGCGCCGCGAAAAGCATCAGGGAGGGGGCGCGTGAGCGGTCCACTTCGGTTACGGTCCCTGGCGAACCATGCGTCGTCAAGCGGGCGTCGTGCTCCCTCTCTTTTCCATCCGGACGCGTCGCGACTGGGGAATCGGCCAGATCACCGACTTGCCCGCCTGTGCGGCCTGGATCGAGCGCGCCGGTCACCGGCTGATCCAGGTTCTGCCGGCGTTTGAGCTGTCGGCCGGTGAGACGAGCCCTTACGGCGCGCTGACGGCGTTCGGATTGGACGCCATCTACGTCGACGTCGACGCGGTCGAGGATCTCGACGCAAGCTCGATCGATCAGGCGCTCGGCGAGGCCGGAAGGCGAGCCCGCGACGCCGCGCGCGCCGCCGAGCGGGTCGACTACGCCTCGGTGCGCGCGCTCAAGACCCAGCTGCTGGGCGTGGCGTTCGATCGCTTCCACGAGCGGGAGTGGTCGCGGACGACGCCTCGAGCCAAGGCGCTTGCGGCGTTCATGCAGGACGAGCGATCGTGGCTCGACGATCTGGCCCTGTACTCGGCGTTGCGCGAGTCGCACGACGGTTGGGGTTGGTCCACTTGGCCGGCGGCCGAGCGCGACCGGGCGCCGCGGGCTCTCGATGAGGCGCGCGCGATTCGCGGTCGCCGCCTGCTCGAGGTCGCGTACGTGCAGTGGACCCTGCAAGGGCAATGGGAGCGGGCCCGGGCGCAGATGCGCGCGATCGGGGTCGAACTGATGGGCGACGTGCCTTTCGTCGTGGGCACCGAGAGCGCCGACGTCTGGTCGCACGCGTCGCAATTTCAAATGCAGCTGTCGCTCGGCGCGCCGCCCGACGAGTTCTCCGCCGACGGTCAGGATTGGGGCCTGCCGCCGTACGACTGGACCGCCATGGATACCGACGACCTCGCGTGGATTCGCGATCGATCCCGGCGGGCCGCTCGGCTCTACGATCGGTTCCGTCTCGACCACATCGTCGGCTATTACCGGCAATGGGTGCGCGGCAAAGAAGCGCGCCAGCGGGGCCACTTCGATCCCGACAAGGACGAAGCGCAGAAGGCCCGGGGGCTTCGCGTCCTGCGTGCCATGCTCGACGAAGTCGCCAAGGACACGGGCGGTGCCGATGCCCCGCGCGTCATCGCCGAGGATCTGGGCGTCATTCCTCCGTTCGTTCGGGAATCGCTGCGGCAGCTCGAGATGCCCGGGTACCGCGTCTTGCCGTGGGAAAAGGACGGGACGCGGTTTCGGGATCCGGCGGGATTTCCCACCGCGAGCGTCGCCTCCTGGAGCACGCACGACACCGCTCCGATCGACGCGTGGTGGGACGAATTTTCGGACCGCGATCGGGCCGCGATCGCCGAGCGAGCGGGCGTTCAGCCCGACGACGACCCCGATCGTCGATCGCTCGCGCTGCTCGCGGATCTGTACCGCGCGAGCTCGGACCTCGCGCTCGTCCTGGTCCAGGAGCTTTTGGGCATGCGCGACCGCATCAACACGCCCGGCACGGTCGGCGAGCACAACTGGACCTTCCGTCTGCCCCGGCCCATCGAGGACCTCGAAGCGGACGACCGGCTGCGCGTGCGCTTCGAAGCCATTCGCCAACGGGTCCAAGGGGCGGGGCGCTAGCGCGATCGGCGGGCGCGGCCGTTGCGGTTCTCGGCGTGCGGCCGACAAGCGTCCGCCTTGCCGTCCCCGTGCGGCGCTTCGGGTGTCGCCGGTGTTCCGGGCTTGGGGGGCGTCGGCGCTAGCCCCTGCCGGCGTCGCCGGCGTCCGCTCCCGCGCCGTCGGCCTCGCCCGCTTCGCCGGCCTCCGGCGCAGGCGCGTCCTGGGAGCCCGTGTCGGCATCGCCGGCGTCGGCCCCGGTCCTGCCCGCTTCGCCCGCGTCGGGTTCGCCGGGCATCGCATCGCCGGCATCCGGCTCGGCCCTGTCGAGGTCCTCGGTCGCGGCGTCGCCCGCGTCCGGCGGCGTCCAGCAGCTCGGATCGTGGTAATCGACGCACGTGGCTTGACTGCACGAAGGCGTGACGGCGGCCGCCGCCCCCAGCGAAACCGACCCCAGGATGAGGATCGACACGTTGCGCTTGGGCATCGGCGCCTTTAGAACCGCCCGACCCACTGAGCTCCCCCGCCGCCCGGGGTGAGCATCGGAGTGACCATCCCGCTGGACGGGTGCGGGTTCGGCCAGGCGATGAGCGCCACGATCCCGGCGGTCACCAACGTCGCACCGCCGACGATGAAGCCGACCGCAACGTTCTGGTCGGTGGCGCGCGCGTCGGCGGCGTTCTTCAGGCTCATGCACGCGGAGGTCATCGGCGGTTGCGGGCACACCCCCGTCTGAGCGCTGAGGTCCGTCCACTTGTTGTCCTGGTTCGAGGCGGCCACCGAGAACGCGCCGACGATCCCAAAACTGACGAGCCCCGCGGCGACGAGGCTGGCGGAGACGACCCATTTCTCGCTCGGCAGCGGCTTGCCGTTGGGCGTCAGAAACGCCAGTGCCCGGTCGAGGTCGGAGCTCGGGGCCGCGCTCGGCGGACCGGCGGCGATCGGCGTCGGGGCCGCCGGCGCCTGCTTGGCCGGCTCGAACTGCAGCTGCCACACGACCGTTTCGCCCGGGTGCGCATCGATGTCGGTCGAGGCGCTTTGGACCCCCAGTCGCGCGTGCAACGTATGATGGCCGGGCGCGACGTCGACGACGTTGGCCGGGGGGACCGTTCCCACGGGCGTCGCTCCGTCGAGCACCACCGTTGCGGCCGAGGCCGCATCGACTCGGATGTGGCCGACTCGGGCGGACGCGTCGGCCATCAGCGGAGCGGCGTTATGGCGGTCCTCTTCGGTGACGCCGGGCCGTTGCAAGTACTGGCGAAAGTGGGCCAGAGCTTCGAGCGGGTGCGCACCCTTGTCTTCGGCGACCGCGAGGCTCCACAAGTACCGAGGCTGTGCGTCGATCGCCAGGGCCTGCAAAAAGGCCAGTCGAGCGCCCTCGAAGTCGTGTTTTTCGAGCGCCAGCGCGCCCTCGACGGAACGCTCCTTGGCGAGCGTGGTCGCGTCCGATGCGAAGCCGACGCGGGCGACGCCCAGGGCCACGAGCCAACCACAGGCAACGATCTTCCATCGCGAAGGCAAGACGGTCGCCGCTACCGTATCAGGGTCCGCACCCAAACGTCGGTGCCGAGTACGACGCGCCCGGTCCTCGAACCACATTCTGCCCCTTCATCGGCGCCGATTGCTATTGAATCCATCCGATGACCGCCATCCGCATCGAACGGCTCGAGCCCGGCACGTTCCATCCCTTGGGCGCGTGCTGGGACGGGCGTGGCGTCAATTTTGCTCTTTTCACCCAGCACGCGACGGCCGTCGAGCTCTGTCTGTTCGACGATTCGGATTGCGAGACGCGCATCCTGGTGCCCTGGCACTCGCTTTACGTGTGGCACGCCTACATCCCTGGCCTCGGACCGGGCCAACGCTACGGATGGCGCGTGCACGGTCCGTTCGCTCCGGCCGAGGGTCATCGGTTCAACGCCAATAAGCTTTTGGTCGATCCCTACGCCCGTGCGTTGCACGGTACGCTCGACGTCGATGCCCCGGTCTACGGCTACCCGCGCGATCGCGGGATGACCGACGTCGTCTTTGACGAGCGCGACGACGCGGCCGGCAAACCCAAGGCCGTCGTGGTCGACAGCGCGTTCGACTGGGCGGGAGACCGTTCGCCGCGCACCCCGTGGCAAGACACCGTCTTGTACGAACTGCACGTCAAAAGCTTCACGAAGAATCACCCCTCGGTGCCCGCCGATCTGCGCGGAACGTTTCTCGGGCTCGCCTCCGATGCCGCCATCGCCCATTTCGAGTCGCTCGGAATCACCACCGTCGAGTTGATGCCCGTTCACGAGCATGTGGACGAACCCGAGCTCACCAAGAGAGGCCTGTCCAACTACTGGGGCTACAACACCCTGTCGTACTTCGCGCCCGATCGCCGTTTCGCGACGGCGCACGGCGACGCCACCCGGGAGTTCAAGGAGATGGTCAAGCGCCTGCACGCGCGCGGCCTCGAGGTGGTCATCGACGTCGTTTACAACCATACGTGCGAAGGCGGGGCGCTCGGCCCCACGATCAGCTTTCGGGGGATCGACAACCGCGTGTACTACCGGCTCGACCCGGGAGATCGGCGCGAGTACGTCGACTACAGCGGCTGCGGCAATACCCTCGACGCCACCCATCCCCAGGTCCTCAAGCTCGTCACCGACAGCCTCCGGTACTGGGTGACGGAGATGCACGTCGACGGCTTCCGATTCGATTTGGCTCCCGCCCTGGCGCGCGGCAACGACGGGGACATCGACCGGGTGGGCGGCTTTTTTGCCGTGATCCACCAGGACCCCATCCTGTCGCGAATCAAGCTCATCGCCGAGCCGTGGGACCTCGGAGTGGGGGGCTATCAGGTCGGGAGCTTTCCGATCTTGTGGTGCGAGTGGAACGGTCGCTTCCGAGACACCGTGCGCCGATTCTGGTGTGGCGAGCGCGCCGTGGTGGCGGATCTCGCCTATCGACTGACCGGCTCGAGCGACCTGTTCGGCGACAACGGAAGAGGACCCCACGCCAGCATCAACTTCGTGACGGCCCACGACGGCTTCGTGCTGCGCGATCTCGTGAGCTACGAGCGAAAGCACAACGAGCTCAACGGAGAGAACAACCGAGACGGGCTCGACGACAACGCCAGCCAGAACTGCGGGGTCGAGGGCGAAACGACCGACCCGCGGGTGCTGGCGCGCCGGCGCACGCTCGCACGAAGCGTCCTGGCGACGCTGTTTGTCTCGCACGGAGTCCCGATGCTCGAGATGGGCGATGAACTGTGGCGCACCCAGCGCGGCAACAACAACCCGTACTGCCAGGACTCCGAGATCTCGTGGGTGGACTGGCGCATCGGCGAGGAGGGCGTCGCCATGCTGGAGGTGGCCCGGGCTCTGGCGTCGTTCCGAAAGCGGCATCCGGTCTTCCATCGCCTGGGTTTTCTTCGCGGCGTGCGCATCGGCAACAGTCGAGCCAAGGACATCGAGTGGCTGACACCCGATGGGGTCGAAATGACGCGGGCCGATTGGCACGATCCCAAACATGCGGCGCTCGCCTTTCGCCTGGACGGCGACGCGCTCTCCGACGGGCACGGCAACGCGCTCCACGACGCTTCGTTTCTCGTGCTGATGAACGGTGGACGCAGCCCTCTCACGTTCGTCCTTCCGCCCGCCGAACTCGGCGACGCCTGGCGCATCGCGATCGATACCCGGGAGCGCCCCCGAGTCGACGGCAGCGTGCTGGCAGGTCGCCCCATCGATCTCGACGCCGGCAGTCTCGTCGTGATGACGAGTGCCATGGTCCCGTCGTACGTGCCGCCCCCCGTGTCGGTCGCGCCCCCCTTCAACCCGTAGGACGCCGTGCGGCGCGGGGCGGGCCCGGCCCCGCCCCACCGACGGTACGGGGCGCGACCGCTGCCCAGGTCGGCCGCCCCCGGCCTCCGCTCCCGCGCGAGCGGCGCGACGGGCGCGACCGGCCTTCACGACGTACGGTGAGTCCATGCGCACACGGCTCGTCGCCTTGGTCGTAGGGGTCTTTGCGTCGTTCGGCCTCGCGTGCGGGGGCAGCGGCGTCGCGCACGAACAGAATGGGGAGGCGATCGCGGCCGACGTCGAATCGACGTCGCTCCCGTCGCCCCAGGCCCTTGGGGGCGCTGCCGACCCCGCCGTTGCCGCCGACGAAGCGGCCGCGGACGAGGTGGCCGGAGAGATCGCGATCGACTTGCAAGACGACGCGAGTCCGGCCGACATCGCCGACATCGCCGGCCGCTATGGGCTTTCGATGCGCCCCAACAGCGCCTGGAGCGCGACGCACGACAAGATCGAGGTCGCCGACGTCGAGCCGAGCCGCGAAGCGGCGCTGATCGCGTCGCTCGCGGGCGATTCGCGCGTGGATCACGTCGAGCCCATGGCGCTGTACCATGCGACGTTCGTTCCGGACGACCCGCTCTACGCGAGCAAGCAATGGCACCTCAAGCGGGTCGGCGCCGAACGCGCGTGGAACTACGGCTGCGGCCGGGGCGCGACCGTTGCGGTCGTTGACACGGGTGTGGCGTGCTTCGATCGAGGCCCGTTTTCCCGCGGCACCGACCTGGCGGGGACGCGTTGCCAGGGCGGATGGAACTTCGTCGCCGATTCGCCGGAGGCGTACGACGACCAGGGGCACGGCACGCACGTCGCCGGGACGATCGCACAAACCACCAACAACGGCGTCGGGGCGGCGGGCCTCGCGTTTTGCGCGACGCTCATGCCCGTCAAAGTGCTCAACAAGCAGGGGTTCGGGACCGTCGCGAACGTCGCCGAAGGGATCCGCTTTGCGGCCGACGAGGGAGCGGGCGTCATCAACCTGTCGCTCGGCGGCCCGATCAAGAGTCGCATCCTCGCGGCCGCGGTCGATCACGCCCTCGCCAAGGGGGTCGTCGTCGTCGCCGCCGCCGGCAACAGCGGCAAGAAGGTGGGCTGGCCGGCGGCTTATCCCGGCGTGATCGCGGTCAGCGCGACCGACGACGAGGACCGGATCGCCCGGTTCTCGTCGCGCGGCCCGGAGATCGCCCTGGCGGCTCCGGGGGTTGCCATCACCCAGCAGACCATCTGCAACGGGGGCCACGACAAGTGCGAGATCTTCGGCACCTTCAACGGCACCAGCATGGCCTCGCCCCACGTCGCCGGTGTCGCCGCATTGATCGAATCGCTCGGCGTCACCCGGGCATCGAAAGTGGCCGAGGTGCTGGCCGCGAGCGCGCGTGCCAACGGCGATCCGGCGCTTTACGGAGCGGGCATCCTCGACGCCGGCAAGGCGGCGGCCCGCGTGTTCTGGGGCCACTTCGCCGCCCGCATCCTGGCCCTCGTGGCCGTGGCGTGGCTGGTCGCCTGGCGCATTCGCCAGCGTCGGGGGCGCATCGACCGGAGCGCGGCCGTCGCGGTCGGCGCGCTGGTCGGGGCGGTCGGGCTGCTGCCGCTCGCGCCGCTCGTGGGTCTTGCCCCGACCGCGAGCCTCGGGGGTCTTTGGATCGATCTTGCCACGCGCCCGCTCGGCGAGTGGGACATCGTCGTCTTCGGGGTCGGTGCCCACCGATGGCTCCTCTTGGCGAGCGCGCTGCCGGTCCTGGCCCTTACGGCCCTCGGCTTCGGCAGCCGCCTGCTGCGTCCTTTCATCGGAGGAATCGCTCTCGGCATGGCGGCCTTCTTGGTGGCGAACCTGGGCTCCGGCGACGGGGTCTTCGTCGGTGGGCCCATGCTGGCGGGCGTCTGGGGTGCGGCCCATGCGCTCGTGTGCGTGTGGATCGCGCGCATCGCTTTGGAACGGCCGATCCGACCGATCGGTTCGATCCCGACCGACATCGCCGACCCCAGGTGACGCGAAGCCGAGCCACGGTCGCTTGGGTCGCGGTCGCCGACTCTCCGTCAACGTGAGGCGCCGACCGTGGCAGGGCGCTAGACTGAAGATCGATGTCCCTGAAGATCGACCAGGACCACTCCCGCTTCCGCGCGATTGTCCGCGGTAAGATTCGGCAAAACCTGCGCAAGTACATCTCGCAGGGGGAGCTCGTCGGTCGCAAGGGCAAAGACGTCGTCTCGATCCCGATTCCGCAAATCGACATTCCCCACTTTTCGTTCGGCGAGCGCCCGCGCGGAGGCGCGGGGCAGGGCGACGGAAATCCGGGAGATCCCATGGGCGGCCAAGACGGGGATCAAGCCGGCGAAGGCAAGCAGGCCGGCTCGGCCCCGGGCGATCACGTTCTCGAGGTCGACGTGACGCTCGACGAGCTCGCGGCCATTCTCGGAGAGGAGCTCGCGCTTCCCGATATTCGCGACAAGGGCAAGAGCAAGATCATCAATGCCAAGGACCGCTACACGAGCATCCGTCGGGTCGGTCCCGAGTCGCTCCGCAACTTCAAGCGCACCTACCGCGAAGCTCTCAAGCGGCAGATCGCCATGGGGACCTACGCGCCGGCCAATCCGATGGTCGTCCCCATCCCCATCGACAAGCGTTACCGCAGCTGGAAGACGGAGGCCGAGCCGGTCGCGAACGCCGTCATCATCTACATGATGGACGTGTCCGGATCGATGGGCGACGAGCAGAAGGAGATCGTGCGCATCGAGAGCTTCTGGATCGATGCGTGGCTGCAAAAGCAATACAAGGGGCTCGAGAGCCGCTACATCATTCACGACGCGGTCGCCCGCGAGGTCGACCGCGAGACGTTCTTCCATACGCGCGAGAGCGGCGGAACGATGATCTCGAGTGCGTACAAGCTCTGCGCTCAGGTCGTCGACGACCATTACCCCCCCGAGGAGTGGAACATCTATCCCTTCCACTTCTCGGATGGCGACAACTGGTCGATGGACGACACCCTTCTTTGCGTCGAAGTCCTGAAGAGCAAGCTCTTGCCGCGGGTCAACATGTTCGCCTACGGACAGGTGGAGAGTCCGTACGGGTCTGGGCAGTTCGTCAAGGATCTGCGCGAGCACTTCGGCAAGGACCCGCGCGTCGTGACGAGCGAGATCCGCGACAAGGACGCCATCGTGGCGTCGATTAAAGAATTCTTGGGCAAGGGGAATTGACGTCATGAGCGAGTTCGCGCTGAAGACCTCGCTGCCGACCTACTTGCGCGAAGAGCAGAACCGGATCGAGAAGTTCGCGGCGGACGCCGGACTCGACTTCTTTCCGACGGTCTTCGAGATCCTCACCTACGATCAAATGAACGAGATTGCCGCGTACGGTGGCTTTCCGAACCGGTACCCGCACTGGCGATTCGGTATGGAGTACGAGCGGCTCGCCAAGAGCTACGAGTACGGCCTGTCCAAGATCTACGAGATGGTGATCAACAACAACCCGTCGTACGGGTACCTTCTCGAGGGAAATTCGCTGGTCGATCAGAAGCTCGTGATGGCGCACGTGTACGCTCACGTCGACTTCTTCAAGAACAACTACTGCTTCCGACAGACGGATTTGGACACGGGCGGGCGCACGGTCCATCCCGTCAAGCGCCCGCGCGACTACGATCCGAACCGGCGCTGGATCGACAAAATGGCCAACCACGGTTCGCGCATGCGTCGCATCGTGGCGCGTCAAGGCATCAACAAGGTCGAAGAGTTCGTCGACCATTGTCTGAGTCTCGAGAACCTCATCGACTTGCACGCCGCCTACACCGGCCGGCGGCCGAAGCCCCCGGCCGAGGACGAGGAGCCCAAGGCCACGGAGGTCCCGCGCTTGCGAGCGAAGGAGTACATGGAGTCGTTCATCAACCCGGCCGAGTACCTCGAACGACAAAAGAAAAAGATGGAGGCCGAGCGCGAGAAATCGACCAAGTTTCCTCGTCACTCCGAGCGCGACGTCCTCTTGTTTTTTCTCGAGCACGCGCCCCTCGAGCGGTGGGAGCACGACGTTCTCGAAATCGTTCGCGAAGAGGCCTGCTACTTCGCGCCCCAGTGGCAGACCAAGATCATGAACGAGGGATGGGCCACGTATTGGCACTCCAAGCTCATGACCGAGCACATCCTCGATGCGAGCGAGATCATCGACTACGCCGACCACGCGGCCGGCGTGTTGGCGACGTCGGGGGGTCGCTTGAACCCGTACAAGCTCGGCGTCGAGCTGTTTCGGCACATCGAGGAGCGGTGGGATCGCGGACAGTTCGGCAAGGAATGGGAAGACTGCGACGATCTGGACGCCAAGAAAAACTGGAACCTGCGGCTCGGCCTGGGCAAAAAGAAGATTCGCGAGGTCCGTGCGCTCTACAACGACGTCACGTTCATCGACGAGTTTTTGACGCCGGATTTCGTGCGCGAACACAAGCTCTTCAGCTTCTCGTGGTCCAACCGCAACGAGCGTTACGAGATTGAGTCGCGCGAGTTCAAGACCGTCAAAGAGAAGCTGCTCTTTCAGCTGACCAACGGGGGCAATCCGTTCATCTACGTCGAAGAGGCAAACTTCGACAATCGCGGTGAGCTCTTGCTCCGCCACGACCATCAAGGGCTCGATCTGCGGCAGGATTACGCCAAGGAAGTGATGCGCAGCGTGCTTCGAATCTGGAAGCGGCCCGTCAACGTGACGACGGTGGCCGAGGGAAAGCCGGTGACGCTGCGCTACGACGGCAAGGAGCAGACGACCCGGACGCTTCGAACCTAGCGGTTGGGGGTCCGCGCCGATGGGTGAGTTCTCGCGCGACCCGGGTCACTGGCTGCACCGGCTGCTTCCGGACGAATGGATCCGCGCCGCGTTGGGCGAGCTCGCTCGCGCCGAGAAGGCGCTGACGGGCGGCGACGGTCGCGCGGGCTTCACCGGCGTCAAGCGGGCGGCGGGCATGGCGTTGAACGCCGTATTGATTGTGGAACCAGAGCAGCCCTTGGGACGCACCTACGTCGAGCACATCGAAGCCTTGTCGATTGACCCGAACGTTCCGGAGCGCGTGCGGCAAGCCTGCAAGCAAGTGCTCGAGGCCAAGCCGCCCTCGTCGGATGTCGTCGTCTTGCGGACCCCGCGAACGCAGGCCTTCGTCCTCGAGGCGGCGCGCGACGTTATCGCTCACGCCTGGGCCGTGGTGAAAAGACATGAGAATCCGTGAAGGCGTCGCGCTGATGTTCGTCGTCGGGTGCAGCGCAACGAACGCCCTGCCGCCGTCGACCGCGAGCGCGACCTCGACCTCGACCCCGACCTCGACCCCGACCGCGACCTCGACCTCGACCCCGAGCGCGACCTCGATCGCGACCTCGACCTCGACCCCGACCTCGACCCCGAGCGCGACCCCGACCTCGACCCCGACCCCGACCCCGACCTCGACCTCGACCTCGACCTCGACCTCGACCTCGACCCCGAGCGCGACCTCGACCGCGACCTCGACCCCGACCCCCCTCTCTCCGACGGTCCGGCTCGCATCGGATTCCGGTGCCGTCGACGATCGCGAGCTTTCTCTGGGCGACGACGCGTTCGAGCGGGGCGACTTTCCCGAAGCCGAGAAACACTACCGGTCCGCCCGTGCCGTCGCGCCCCGGAGTCCGGGGGCTTCGGTCGGACTCGCGCGCGTGCGGATTGCGCGGCTCGACTTGCCGCTCGATTACGGCGTCGCCAAGGGCAATGCGGTGGTGATGGCCGCTGCGGCCGAGCTGGCCCGGACGGTGAAGGCGGCGCCCGCGTTCGGGCCGGCGTCGGTCGAGCTCGGACGGGCGCTTCTTCTGCTCGGCGAGGCTCCCCGGGCCATCGAGGCGTTGGACACGGGCACGCGCCTGCTCGACGGCGTCGCCGAGGCCCACTCCCAGTTGGGTATCGCCTATCTCGCCGTCGGGCGTTCGGACGATTCGGTGAAGGAGCTCACCCGTGCCGTCGCTCTCGATCCAGAGAGCAGTGCCCGGCGCGGCAACCTCGGAACGGCGCTGCTGATGGCCGGACGCACGCAAGAGGCGATTGGCGAGTACGAAGCGCGGGTGCGCATGGACGACGGCGACGCTCGGGCGCACTCGGATCTCGGCACGGCGCTTTTGGGGACTCAGGATCTGAAGCGCGCCATCGCCGAACTCGAACGCGCCGTCCAGATCGATCCCGCTCGTGCCGCGTTCCACTCGAACCTCGGTTTCGCGCTGCAGCAGTCCGGACACGTCGATCGGGCCATTTCCGAATACCGGCAAGCGCTGCGCCTCGACTCGAACCTGGTGGGGGCGTGGATCAACTTGGGTACGGTGTTGGCGCGTGATGCCCATACCCGTGGACAGGCCCGCGCGGCCTTCGATCGGGCCGGTGTCCTTTCGCCCGACGACCCGCGCATCAAGGCCAACCTGCAAGAGCTCGACGCCCTCGAAGCGCGCGACAAGCTTCGGCGGTAGCTCCCCGCACTCCGCACGATCGAGTGCGCGCGTAACGCGGGATACGCTGGATCCCGATTGCCCGCTGCTGTCAATCGTCTGTGGCGGCCAATGCATCCGCGCTTGACCTCCGAGAACGCAATCCCCTAGCGTACTGCGCTGTCGGTGGGAGCTATGTCGGTGTCGACGATTCGTGCAGTCTGCAGGTCGAGCGCGCGTCAATGGCCATGACGCGCCGTCCGCGAGAGTGGCCACGAGGCCCGTACGCGGCGTTGCGGTGTGTACTGGCAAGTTTGCAGTGGAGGCATTCCGATGGCATTGGGACGGGTCAAGTGGTTTAACGACGAGAAGGGTTGGGGCTTCATCAAGCAAGACGCGGGTCCCGACGTATTCGTGCACTACTCGCAGATTCAAGGGGAGGGCCGGCGTCGTCTCTACGAAGACGAAGTCGTGGAGTTCGACATCAAGGAAGGCCCTAAAGGACTGCAGGCCGTCAACGTTCTTCGGCCGAGCGGCGCGAGCGCCACGGCCTGAAGGGCGCCAACCGCGGTCGCGCGATTGGGGGGCGGTCGCGGGAGCCGGATTGCCCTTCGGAGCTCGCTTTGCAATCGTTCGCCCTAGGGCGATGGGGCTCTTACGCGTGCTGGGGAACGACGTGGATGCGAAACGAATCGGTGCCGGGGTCGTAAACCCTCGCGTCGATCTTCGCGGTCGCGCCCTCGCCCAAATCGTACACGTTGTAGCCGGCCATGCGGTCAGGCGAATCATGATGGAGCGACGCGCTCGTCGCGCCCACGTGGTCGAGAACACCGGTCGAGGTCGTGATGGCGCGCTGCACCCGGCGATGCAGGTGACCGTGCACGACGAGTCCGCGAGGCAGCGTTCGAAGCAACGCGAGCAGAGCGGGCGCATCGCGCAGCCCTTCGATGTAATGGTGCAGGCTGGATGCGGGCTCGACGACCGGATGGTGCACGGCAAGGACCACGGCCCGCCCGGCGACCTTGGGGTGGGCGAGAATGCGTGCGAGCGCTTGCAGCTGGTCGCCGCCGACTTCGCCGGCCGCGACGAACGGGGGGCGCGGGACGGCGCTCGAGAGGGCGATGATGGCCACCCCGGCCCGGATTCTTGACGACCGGGAAGCGAGCGCCCGCGACGTCGGCCGACAGGCTCGGCAGATCGCTCGCGAGCCAAGGCCCGAGGTACCGTTCGAAGCGGCGAGTCACGAGCGATCCGCGCGTGTAGAGGTCGTGGTTGCCGGGAACGAGGCTCACCTGGGCTGGGTCGACACCGAGCTCGCGTTCGAGCAGATCGCGAACCAGGTCGAACTCCGACTCGAGCGCGAGATTGGTCAAATCGCCCGTGATGACGACATGATCGAAGCCGGCCGCCCGGATGTCGCGCGCGATGGCGCGGACGTAACTGGCGCGATGAATGGCGCTGCGCTTGAAGCGCAAGTTGGCCCAGCCGGTCATGCGCTTGTTGAGAAAGCGCCGGCGGGGCACTCCCGCGAGCGAGAGCAAGTGAAGGTCGGAGAAATGGGCGATCTTCACGAAAGGTCCGCAGCGCATCGAAACCCGACCCACGCCGGGCGGGGCGAGATTGTCGCGTCGCGGGCGGCTCCTCGAAGCCACATGGGAGCGTCCAGAAACGATCCGCCGCGAACGACATGGAAGCCGCCGCCGCTCGAATTCGGCCGGGGATCGACTTGGGGATCGGCCGGATAGCCGACCGGACGCCCAGCCGGATCGAGCTCCAGCAGGTCCGCGACCCACTCGGCCGCGTTGCCCGCCATGTCGAGAAGCCCTTGGGGTGTCGCCCCGTCGGGAAACGAACCGACGGGTGCGAGTTCGGCGAATCCGTCGCTCGCATCCGTGCGGTCTTCGGCCCACGCGCCGTGGTCGGCGACGTAGCGATTGTACAAGTGGCCCCACGGGAACGGCCGCCCTTCGGGCCCCCGCGCTGCATATTCCCACTCCGCTTCCGTGGGAAGACGGCCCCCCGCCCACCGGCAAAAGGTCACCGCGTCGTCCCAGCGCACGTGGGTGATGGGAAAGTCCGGTCGAGCGAATCGGGCGTCCGCCGCGGACCAGTCGGGCGCCGTGCAAGGGCCGGCGGAGGCGCACCGCATGTAGTCCGCCACCGTCACCTCCGTGCGATCGAGATCAAACGAGGAAATTGTCACGGAATGAGCAAGCCCTTCCGCTCGCACGATTGCGACGACGTCGGCGTCATGGCACTGGGCCCCTTTCACTTCTCTTTGGCAAAGCTCCAACGCCTCCACCATCGCCGCCGTCGTCGACCCCATCGTGAACGTGCCGCCGGGTATCCGGACCCGACCGGACGGCGCGGCGCGAAGGACTTGCACGCCGGTTGCGCGTGCCTCTTGTGCGGGCGGGCTCAGGCCCTGCCAGTAGGCTTCGGCCCGGGTCGGCTTGTGGGCCCCGGCCTGCGGCGCCGACCCGACGAGCCCCGCGGTCGCGCCAACGACGACGAGGGCTCGCCCGACCCCTCGGCGCGAAGATCCGAGGGCTGCCGTCGACCGGCGCCGCCATGTCAACCGGTCAAGACACGCAAGGGGTGCTCGACGAGTCGGCGCAGCTCCGCGAGGAACGCGGCCCCGATGGCCCCGTCCACCACGCGGTGGTCGCACGAAAGCGTCATGGCGAGGCGCTTGCCGGCGATCACGGCGCCGTCCGAGACGACCGGAACGTCTCGGACCTGGCCGACCGCGAGGATTGCGCCTTCGGGCGGATTGATGACGGCCGCAAACTGATCGATCCCGAACATGCCCAGATTCGAGATGGAGAACGTGCCGTCGGCCATCTCTTCGGGCTTGAGCTTGCGCGCACGAGCCCGAGCGGCCAGATCGCGCACTTCGCGTGCGATGCTGACGATGCTCTTCTGGTCGGCATGGCGCACGACCGGGGTCACCAGTCCGTCCGGAATGGCCACCGCCACCGAAATGTCGACGCGCTTGTGCACGAGGATGGCCTCGGGCGAAAAGCTCGCGTTGCACTCCGGCACGTGCGTCAACGCCACGGCGCACGCCTTGATCAGCAGATCGTTATACGAAACCTTCAGGGCCTGGGCGTCCGTCTGGCCGTCCGCCGGGGTCGATTTGCCTTGCGGAGCGATCTCCCGGTTGATCTGATCGCGCAGCTTCACGAGGCCCGACGCGTCGACGTCGATCGACAGGTAGAAGTGCGGCACCGTCGCCTTCGATTCGGTCAGCCTGCGCGCGATGGTCTTGCGCATGGGCGAAAGCGGGCGCACCTCGTCCTCGTCGCCGGAGGGGGCCCGCGCCGCGGCGGGAGCCGTCACGGGGGCCGCGCGCGGCGCGCGCACCAAAGCCGGCGGGCTCGCTACGCGCAATCCGTCGAGGTCGCTCGGCAAGACACGCCCTCCGGGTCCGCTGCCTTGAGCGCCTTGCAGGTCGATTCCCATTTCACGGGCCGCTTTGCGCACGTAGGGCGACGCAAGCACGCGCCCGCCGGCCGCGCGACTGCCGTTCTCGATGGGTGGATACGACGTTCGATCGAGCAGGTTGCCGACCGGGGGTCTGCGCAGCGCCTCCGGCGCGATGGTCTCCGGTGGCGGCGGCTGCTGGGTCGGGGCGACGCGCAAGGCTGCCGGCGCGTCCGTCGCCGGCGCGGGGGCGGGGGCGGCGGGCTTGGCTTGGGCCGCGGACGCGCTCGTGCCGGTGGCCAGCGAGACGAACGAGGAGATGTCTTCCCCCGCGTTGCCGACGATGGCGACAGGCTGGCCGAGCTTCACCTGCGCGCCGGCCGGAACGAGCAGCTTGAGCAACGTCCCCTTGTCGAAGGCCCGAAACTCCATCGTGGCCTTGTCCGTCTCCACCTCGGCGAGAAGGTCGTCGACGCCGACGGCGTCTCCTTCTTTCTTGTGCCAGGCCGAAAGCACTCCTTCTTCCATCGTCGGCGACAGCTTCGGCATCTCGAGGATCTTGGCCATGGGGGTCCTCCGTGCTCACGCGCGCCCGCGCGCGAGAAGTCGCTTGACGGTCGCCACGACTCGGTCGGGCTGCGGGATGCAAGCGAGCTCGAGCCGGGCGCTGTACGGCATCGGGACATCCAGGGTCGCTACGCGCAGCACGGGCGCGTCGAGCGCGTCGAATGCCAAACGCTGCACCCGGTCCGCGATCTCGGCACCGACGCCGCCGTACGGCCATCCTTCGTGAACGACGACCGCCCGGTGGGTTCGTTCGACGCTCGCGACGATCGTGAACTCGTCGAGCGGGCGCAAGCTTCGCAAATCGATGACCTCCGCCGAGATCCCATCCTTTTCGAGGGCTGCCGCCGCCTCCAACGCGACATGGGTCATGCGCGAATAGGCGACGATCGTGATGTCCGTGCCGGCCCGCACGATCTGCGCTTGGCCGATCGGAATGGCCCAGTCGCCGTCCGGCACCTCGCCGCGCACGCCGTAGAGCGTTTCGGACTCCATCAGCAGCACCGGATCGTTGTCCCGAATGGCGGACTTCAAGAGCCCTTTCGCGTCCGCCGGAAACGCCGGGGCGATCACTTTGAGGCCGGGCACGTGCGCGTAAAAGTGCTCCATCGCGTGGCTGTGCTGGCTGCCGACCTGCCGCGCGCTTGCATTCGGTCCGCGAAACACGATCGGGCAGTTGAACTGGCCGCCCGACATCTGGTGAAGCTTCGCGGCATTGTTCAAAATCTGGTCGAAGGCGACGGCGCTGAAGTTCCACGTCATGAATTCGATGATGGGCCGAAGACCCACCATCGCCGCCCCGACACCGACTCCCGCGAAGCCGGCTTCGGCGATCGGCGTGTCGATGACGCGCTTCGGCCCGAACTTGTCGAGCATTCCCTCGCTCACCTTGTAGGCGCCCTGGTAATGCCCCACCTCTTCGCCCATCAGGAACACGTTCTCGTCGCGCTCCATCTCTTCGATCATGGCTTCGCGCAAGGCTTCACGGAATCTCAAGGTACGAGCCATCTCAATTTTTCCGTTTCCGGCTGGACCTGTCACTTCGGCGGGGGCTTGGCAATGCTGCGGGCTTCGGACTGTCGCGGGCGACGATATCAAGGGCGACCGGCGGGGTCGCGGCCGCGGGCGTTTCTCACGACGCGAACGGCCCGCTGTACGCCGTGGCCTCGAGAAGCTCGATGCCCGGCTCCGGACTTTCGTTGGCGAACTTGACGGCATCGGCGACTTCGGTTTCGACGGATTTTTCCAACGCTTCGAGGCGCGCCTCGCCGTAGCCCTGTTCGGCGAGCGAAGTGCGGGCGCGCACCAGCGAGTCGCGCTGCTTGTGCTCGTCGAGCTCGGCCTGCGTCCGGTACTTGGCGGGATCGCTCATCGAGTGGCCGCGGAACCGATACGTGCGAGCCTCGACGAGCGTCGGCGAATTCTGTTCGCGCGCTCGGCGAACGGCCTCGCCGATTCGGCGCTCGACCTCGAGCACGTCCTCGGCGATGAAGCGATCGCGCTCGACCCCGTAGCCGAGCGCCTTGAGCGAAACGTCCTCGACCGACATCGACCGCGATAGCGGCGTGCCCATGGCGTATTCGTTGTTCTCGCAGACGAAGACGATGGGCAGCTTCCAAAGCGCCGCCAGGCTCAATCCCTCGTGAAAGCCGCCGATGCTCACCGCGCCCTCGCCGAAGAAACAGACCGTGACTCGGCCGTCGTCCCGGTACTTGCTGGCGAACGCCACGCCGGCCGCCAGCGGGATGTGACCGCCGACGATGCCGTAGCCGCCGAGCATGTTGTGCTCGCGGTCGAACATGTGCATGGATCCGCCGAGCCCCTTCGAACACCCGGTGGCCTTGCCAAAGAGCTCCGCCAGAAGAGTGCGCGGGCTCATGCCTTTCGCCAGCGCGATGCCGTGGTCTCGATACGTGGTGATGACGTAGTCGTCGGGCCGCAGCGCTGCGATGGCCCCCACCGCGACGGCTTCCTGTCCGATGTACAAATGCGAAAATCCGCCGATTTTGCCCTCCGCGTAGCCGCGGGCGCTCTCCTCCTCGACGCGGCGAATCAGCAACATGTCCCGGTAGAGCTTGGCCAAATGGTCCAAGTCGTCTTTGGGGCGCGCTTGCGCGGACGGAGTGCGGGTTTCGGTCATCAAGGGTGCGGGAGTGTCAGCCTGCATCGGCGGAGGCCAGAGTCTAGTGCGCCTCGCCCGCATGTCACTAGAACTGATTCGCGTCCGAGCGCTGCCGGTTCGTCGTTGCGCGTGGCTGGGGCGCGGGTTCGTCCGATTCGCCGGAGCCTTGTGGCGGCTCCGTGTCCGTGTCCGTCGCCGTGGCCGCCTCGGCGCCGCCGCGCACCGGCCCCGAGGGCGAAGCCGTGGCCGATGCGGAGGACGCGTCGGGCAAAACCGCACCCGAGGGCCCTGGCGCGGTCGAAGGCCGTAGCGCGGCCGAAGGCCCGGGCGCGGCCGAAGGCCCTGGCGCCGCCCGGACGCGGTGGGGCTCGACGTGCGGCGGGCCGAGGGTCGCCGCGAAAGCGCTGGCCACGCTTTTGAGCGAGACGCCCGGGCCATGCCGCTGCTGACCGGCGATGACGAGGCCGAGGATGACGATCGCGCCGCCGACCGCTGCGGCGTTCTGCCACCGGCGCGTCGTACGCGGCACGATGGACGACTGCGAGACCGGGGTCAAAATCGGCGCGTACGAGGCTTCGAGTGCGCCCGAGAGCGCCAGAGTGAAAGCCTCGCACGATGGGAAGCGTCGCCCCGGATCCTTGGCGAGCGCACGATCGAAGATCGTGTCGAGATGGGGGCAGATGCGAAGTTCCGGCACGAGGCTCGTGGGCGCGAGATGTCTGGCGGACTGGACCCGCGCCGAGGTGGCGGCGGGGTCGGCCCCGGTGAAGACCGGCCGGCCCGTCAGCGCTTCCAGCAACGTCACGGCCAACGAAAACTGGTCGCCCGCGGGGCTGATCTGCCCCGACGACAAGGACTCGGGCGCGGCATAGCCCACCCGGCCCACGACGTCGTCCGGCGGATGAGGCGCCGCCGCGAAGTCGGTGAGCTTCGGCCCGGTCGCGGCCAACAACACGTTCTCGGGCTTCACGTTGCCATGCACGACGCCCGCGGCATGGGCGTGGGTGAGCGCCATTCCGATCGATCGCGCGACCTGGGCCACTTCATGTCGCGTCATCCGGCCGCGCGTCATCGGCTCGCGAAGCGAGCCACGGATCGCGAGCTCCAGGACGACGAACAAGCCCGTGGCTTCGTCGTCTCCCACGTCGTGGACGGTGACGATGCCGGCATGCGACAAGAACGCCGCGGCGCAGGCGCCTTCGCGCATGCGATCCGCCGCGCGCTCGCGCGCTTGCCGGTCGAGGCCCAGGTCGTTGCGCGCGACCTTGATGGCCACTTGCCGTCGCAGAAGCGGGTCGCGGGCGAGCCAGACGCGCCCGGTGGGTCCCTGGCCGATTTGCACCTCGACCTCGTAGCGGCTGACGTGGTCGGGAAGGCTCATCCGGTTCTCATCGACTCCCAGCCGTCGCTCGGCGCATTCACGGCACCGGGTTCCAACACGCCACCCGATGTCCGGAATCCCGTGGCATCTCTTCGAATGCGGGGTCTTCCACGTCGCACGTTCCGGCGACGGCTCGGTCGCAACGCGGATGGAACGGACAGCCCGCCGGCGGGTCGATGGCGGAAGGGACTTCTCCCTCGAGCACCAGCCGCACGCGCTTGCGCTCGGGGTCCGGCCGCGGAGCCGCCGCGAGCAGCGCCACCGTATAGGGATGTCGGGGCCGCTCGTAGAGCATTTGCGCGGGGGCCTGCTCCACGATCTTGCCGAGATACATCACGGCGACGCGGTGACTCACGTGTTGGACGAGCTGCAAATCGTGCGAGACGAACAGGTACGAGATGCCGAGCGTCTCTTGCAGCTCGACGAGCAAATTGACGATCTGCGCCTGAATGGAGACGTCGAGAGCGCTCACCGGTTCGTCGCAGACGATGAATTCCGGCTCGACCGCGAGCGCGCGGGCGATGCCGATCCGTTGGCGCTGTCCGCCCGAGAACTCGTGGGGGTAACGATCCATCGCGTCGGCGCGAAGTCCGACCCGCTCCAACAGTTGCACGATGCGCGCCTCTTCTTGGGCGCGCGTCTTGGCCAGGCGATGAACGCGGATGGCTTCCCCGACGACTTCCCGGACGGTCATCCGAGGGTTGAGGCTCGAATACGGGTCCTGGAAAATGATCTGCATTCGCCGGCGCAGAGGGCGAAGGGCGCGCTGCGAGCGTCTCGTGATGTCCAGCCCGTCGTACACGATGCGCCCGAACGTCGGCTCGAGGAGCCGCAGGATCAGGCGCCCGAGCGTGCTCTTGCCGCACCCGCTCTCGCCGACCAGCCCGACGGTCTCGCCCTGGCGGACTCGAAGGGACACGCCGTCGACGGCCCGGACGAATCGCTCGCCTCGCCGGAACAGCCGACCCCGGACGGGAAAATACTTCGACACCGCGTGGGTCGCGACGAGCGTGCGAGCCGGGGGCGCTTCGGCGCTCGGCGGCGCGGGGAGAGGCGAAAGGGCCGGCTCGGTCACGGCGAGACCTCGGACGCGCGCCAGCAACGCGATCTGCGCCCGGGCCCGAACGCCATCAGATCCGGCTCTTCCTGGGTGCAGCGATCGATCTTCATCCCGCATCGATCGGCAAATCGGCAGCCGGTGGGTAACGCGATCAAGTCCGGGACGATCCCTTCGATCGCGGCGAGCCGGTGGGTGCGCCGCGCGCTCGGCCGAGGAAGGCTGTCGAGCAAGCCCCGGGTGTACGGGTGAGCCGGGGCGGCGAACAGGTCGCGCACCGGCGCCACCTCGACCACGCGTCCCGCGTACATGACGACCACGTGCTCGGCGTTCTCGGCGACGATACCGAGGTCGTGCGTGATGAGCAGGATGCTCATCTTGAGCCGTTGCTGGAGGCTCGAAAGCAACCCCAAAATTTGCGCGGCGATGGTGACGTCGAGCGCCGTCGTCGGCTCGTCGGCGAGCAAAAGCCGGGGCTCGCACGCGAGCGCCATCGCAATCATCGCCCGCTGGCGCTGTCCGCCCGACAACTGGTGCGGGTAAGCGTCCACGTGGATGTCCGGGTCGGAAATGCCCACCAGGTGCAAGAGCTCGATCGCGCGCGCCCGCGCGACGCGGCGGGACCGGGTCCGATGCAGGCGAACGGCCTCGATGATTTGCCAGCCGATCGTGTAGACCGGGTTCAAGCTCGTCATCGGCTCTTGGAAGATCATCGATACGAGGTTGCCGCGCACGTCGCGCATGGCGCGCTCCGAGAGCTGCAGCAAGTCGCGGCCTTCGAGCTCCACCGTTCCCGACTCGATTCGTCCCGGCGGGGAGGTTACGAGGCGCAGAATCGACAGCGCCGTGACGCTCT
Source organism: uncultured delta proteobacterium (assembly GCA_963696385.1). Taxonomy (GTDB): domain Bacteria; phylum Myxococcota_A; class Polyangia; order Polyangiales; family Polyangiaceae; genus Palsa-1150. Next base: position 515,687 of record CAVOKF010000008.1, on the reverse strand, counting down.
TGCCGCATCCGCTCTCTCCGACCAGCGCCACGGTCGTCGCCCGCGGCACGTCGAACGTCACCTGGTCGACTGCGCGCAGCACGCCCCGATCGGTGTGAAAGCTCGTGACGAGGTCGCGGACGCGGAGGAGCGCGTCGTCCATCCGGGCAGAGGGATAGCACCGATGGTAGGTTGTCCGCGATGCGGAAGGCCGCCGTGCTCTGGCTCGCCGGCTCCGCCTGGGGCGTCGCATCGAGCTTGGCGTGCGTGCCGCCCCCCCAGATGTGCCTGGACGAGCCGGAGTGCGGCGTCCTGGCCTCTTGCGTCGCCGGTCGATGCGTGACCCACGGCGCGATCCCGGCCATCGCGTCGTCGCGCCGGCTGCTGGTTGCGCCGGTCGACCTCGCGTACGTTCGCCCGGGCGCCCGCGGGCACGAGGCTTCGGCCGGCATCGCCTGGCTCGGCAGGGGCGACGGCGCGCTTCTGCTCGTTCGTTTCGCGGTGTCGCTGCCGCCCGAGGTGGACGTCGTCGAAGCGTATCTCGTGCTCGAACGCGCCGTCGGCGTCGACACCGATCCGACTCTGATTTCGCTGCATGCCGCGCGGGTCGTCGATCCTTGGGACGGCGCGACCGTCACGTGGGCTCTTCAGCCGCGCGTGCAGGAAGTGAACGCGCCGGTGACGCGCGTGCGGGCGGCCTCGGGCCCGGTGGTACGGCTGGACGTCCGCGACCTCGTGCAGCGATGGCGCCGCCGCGGCGCAGACGATCAAGGACTCGCCGTCGTGGCCGCCGGACGCAGCCCGACGGGCATCGCCTTGGAAATGGCGCCGATAGCCGGGTCCGATCTTGGATTCGGCCGTGGGGATCCCGTCTTGTCGCGCATCGTGTCCGCCCGGCCGGCGTACGGCGTCGCGTCGCCCGAAGTCGGGTACGACTTCGAACAGCGCGCGTGGATGCCGGCGCTGCCGGGTCCCGAGCTCGAGCTCTACGTGAAGTGAACGAATCGGCGTGCTAGCGCGATCGGGTACGATGAAATTCTCCGGCTTTCCGATGTTCGCCCTGGCCGTGCCCCTCGTCGCCGGTACGGCGGACTGCAAGAAGAGCGAGGCGGCGACCGCCGCCGATCCGGCCAAGGCCTCTACCGTCCCGGCGCCGAAGGGGCCCGACTGCCCCGGTCATGCCGCGTGCGCTACGAGCTTCTTCGTGGACGCGGTCGCTCCGGCGTCGTGCGCGGTGGGGTCCAGCTGCAGCCTCACGCTCAAGCTCGTGGCGTTGGGCGACTACCACGTCAACGACGAATATCCGTACCGGTTCAAGGCCGACGACGCCCCCGCCGTCCGGTTCGAGGGGACCGATGCGGCCGGAAAAAATGTGTTCTCGAAGCCCGCCGGCGATTGGCAAAAATCCGACCCCAAGAGCGGAACCATGATCGTGAAATTCAGCCCGCTCCAGAAGGGTGCCACCCCGATCGCGGGCACCTTCAAGCTGAGCGTCTGCTCGGCGCAAAACTGTTTGCTCGAGCAACCTCGGGTCTCGGCGTTGGTCCTCGTCCGCTGACGGACGGGCCCCACCCGCGCGGAGGGGCAGGGGGCCTTTTCGGCGACGTGGGCGTTTGCCGGAGTCGCGGGCTCGCGGCGTGCGCCGCCCGGCCGGGGGTGCGGCGGGGATCGATGCGGGTGGCCCGCGTCGATGGACGGCTCGGGGTGCTACGCTCGGCCGTATGAGCGAGCCGCGCGACGCCGCGTCGCAGGTCATGGCCATCGCCGAGCACGTCGAGGAGCGCTTCCGGGCCGGCCGGCGTGTCCTCGCGTTCGCCGAATTCCTCGATCTTTTCGATACCGACCCGGTCCGTCACTCTCGTGACGCGAGTCGCTACCTGCGCGACGCGTTCGATCACTACGGTCACACGACCGTCGTGCACCCATGGGGGACGTTCAGGCGTTTCAATCTTTTCGACCTGCCGTGGGAGTCTGTGACGAGCCTTCCTCGGGGGGCTCTCGTCGGACAGGAACACGTCCAGGAGGAGATCTACCGAGCGCTGTCCAACTTCGTCCGGGAGGGTCGGCCCAACCGGCTCGTCCTGCTGCACGGACCGAACGGATCGGCGAAATCGACGATCGCGGGGTGCGTCATGGCCGCGCTCGAGAACTACTCGATTCTCGACGAGGGCGCTCTCTACTGTTTCCACTGGGTATTTCCGTCGCAGAAGATCGTTCGTGGGGCGCTCGGCTTCGGTCACGAGTCGGGCAAGGGCAAGGGCGCCGATTCGTACGCGCATCTCACCGACGGCCAGATTGACGCGAAGCTATGGGTCGACGTGCGCGATCACCCGCTCTTTCTCATCCCCGTTCCCGAGCGCCGCCAGCTGCTGGAAGCGGGGTACAAGCGGGTCGGCGCCGCCGAACCGCCCAACGACTGGATCCTGCGCGGCCAGCTCTCGCACAAGAGCCGCCAGGTTTTCGAAGCGCTTCTGGCTTCGTACGGCGGGTCGTATGCCGAAGTGCTCAAGCACGTGCAGGTCGAGCGGTACTTCATCTCGCGCCGCTACCGCGTCGGCGCCGTGACGGTCGGACCGCAGCTGAGCGTCGACGCGGCCGAGCGGCAGATCACGATCGATCGATCCCTGCAATCGCTGCCGGCTTCGTTGCAGGCCGTCACGCTGTTCGAGACCCGGGGCGAGCTGGTCGACGCCGCCGGAGGCGTACTCGAGTTCAGCGATCTGTTGAAGCGGCCGCTCGACGCGTTCAAGTACCTTCAGCTTTCGGTGGAGACGGGCGAAGTCGCTCTACCGTCGCAGAACGTCCAGCTCAACTGCGTCATGATGGGCAGCGCGAACGAACTGCATCTCGACGCGTTTCGCGAGCATCCGGAATTTGCCTCTTTTCGCGGCCGTCTCGATCTGGCGCGCGTGCCGTACCTCAAGAGCTACGAGCAGGAGAAGCTCATCTACGACACGCACGTGGCTCCCCAAGTGCGGCGCCACGTGGCGCCGCACGCGACCGAAGTGGCGGGGCTCTTCGCGGTCTTCACGCGGATGCGCAAACCGAATCCCGACCGCTACCCTCGCGCGGTCGGCGCGATCGTGTCGACGCTTACGGCCGTCGAAAAGGCCGATCTGTACGCACTCGGCAAGGCCCCCGATCGACTCGACGCCGACAGCCAGAAGGTCTTGCGTGCGGCGATCAAAGACATCTGGGCCGAGAGCGACGCTTACCCGATCTACGAGGGACGGGTAGGCGCCAGCCCGCGCGAGATGCGCATCGCCCTGCTGGATGCGGCTCAGTCGCCGGCGTTTCGATGCCTGAATCCGCTCGCCGTGCTCGATGAAATCGAGTCGCTTTGCCAGCGCAAAAACGAGTTCGATTGGCTGCAGCAGGATCCGATCATCGGCGGCTACCACGACGCCAAGGTGTTTCGCGAGACGATCGGCACCCGGTTGCTCGCCGCCTGGGAATACGAGCTGTACGTCGCGAGCGGCGTCGTTCGAGAGGAGCAGTACGCCGGTCTATTCGAGAAATACGTGCAGCACGTGAGCGCCTGGGTCAAAAAAGAACGTCTCTTCAATCGGGTGACCCAAAAGCACGAAGAGCCGGACGAGAAGGTGATGACCGAGGTCGAGCGGCTGCTCGACGTCAAGAGCGACGCGCAGGATTGGCGGCGTCAACTCATCAGCGGCATCGCGGCGTGGGCCCTCGACCACCCCGGTCAGAAGGTCGACACGTCGGTCGTCTTCCCGCAGCACATCCGCCGGATGCGCGAGGCCATCTTCGGCGAGAGGCGCCCGGCCGTGGCACGCCTCGCGCGCGATGTGGTGGTCGTGGTCCGCGACGAAGGCGTCGGTCTCGACGGGGAGCGGCGCCGCGACGCGCAAGCCACCATCGAACGCATGTCGGAACGCTTCGGCTACTGCCGCAATTGCGCGGCGGATGCGGCGAGCGCGCTGATGCGAAAGCGCTTCCACGATCTCGCGGTGTGAATCAGCGCGCCGCCTCGATCTTGGCGCGCGCCGTTTTCACTCCGAAAAGGGAGCAGGAGTCGGGGTCCAAAATGGGCCCGAGCAAAACGCTCGCCAGGATGGTGGCGAGCAACCATCCCAGGGCATCGGACGGTTCCGGCCGTTCGACCAGCCAGACGGCTTCGCAGCGGCGTGCGAGCCGCACCAAGCCGGTGGGGCCCAGAGGGGCGTCGGCTTGCTCGGCGAGCGCGAGAATCCTCGGGTTCGCGCACCCGAACCGACGCCGTGCGGATGCCCGGGGATCCGCGTTGCGGGGCCACGACGAAGCGGATGGGGTGCGTCGAGACGAGACGCGGCGGGGCGTCGACCTTCGATCCGGGCTCGGCGGCGCGAGGGGTCGGGGGATCCGCCAACCCGATTCGCGTGGCGAAGAACCGCTCGGCGTGGGCATTCCATGCGTCGATGTCGACCCGATCGCCCGCCTGTTGAGCGAATACCCGCAGTGCACTCGCCACGCGGCCGATCGTTAGCAGCCCCCAACCGGTCGGGCTACCCTTGGCCGGCCTCGCGTATGCTCGCCCTCGTCGACGCCCACTGCCACCTCGATCGGCACCATTTCTCCGAGGGGCCCGACGCCGTCATGACGCGCGCCGCGGCGGCCGGAGTCGTCGGGTTGGTCGTCGTCGGGCTCGCGGACCCGAACGGCCCTCCCGGCTCCGATCCGCTCGATCCCGTTCGGTTTGCGGTCGATCTGGCGCGACGGTTTCCAGGCCAGGTCGCGGCGTGCGTCGGACTCCACCCGCACGATGCCCAGGGCTACAGCGAGGCGATTCATGCGGGCTTGCGCGAGCTCGCCCGGCTCCCCGAAGTGGTGGCCATCGGCGAGATCGGCCTCGACTTCCACTACGATCACTCGCCTCGGGACGCGCAGCGATCGGCGTTCGCGGGTCTCGTCGGCCTTGCGCGCGAGGTGAGAAAGCCGATCGTCGTGCATACGCGCTCCGCCCCGGCCGACACGCTCGCCATCCTCGCGGCCGAGGGCGCCCGCGACGTCGGCGGCATCATCCACTGCTTCAGCGAGGATCGTGACTTTGCCGTGCAAGCGCTCGATTCGGACTTCGATTTGTCGCTTTCGGGCATCGTGACGTTCAAAGGCGCACGGGCCATTCAAGACGTCGCGGCGTGGGCGCCGCTCGACCGACTGCTCGTCGAGACCGATAGCCCCTTTCTCGCGCCCGTGCCGATGCGGGGAAAGCGTTGCGAACCGGCGTTCGTCGTCCACACGGCCCGCTATGTCGCCGATCTCCGGGGCGTGTCGCCCGATGCGTTCGGCCGAGCGACCTTGGCCAACACCGAGCGCCGATTCGGCAAGTCCTTCGCCCGACAGCCCGATCGAGCCGCCGAGGTGGCGTCCGAAACCGGGTGAGAGGGTGGGCTGGCCCTGGCGCTTCGACAGGGGCCGGGCCACCCTCTGGGGGTGCAACGGCACAAGTGGGGTCCCACCCAGAGGCTCGCGCTCGTAGGCGTGGTCCGGTTCATCGGAAAGCGACGTGGGCTCACCTGGATCGTGTCGATCGCGTTGCACGGCGCCGCGATGGCTTCGCTATGGGCCGGCGCGCACCGGCTGGCGTCTTCGCCCGCAGGCCAGTCCGATCGGTCCGATCGTGGCGCGTGGCCGCCGACGACGACGGGCGACGACAGCATCGCCGTCGATCCGACGTCGATCGATGCCTTCGACGATTCCCCGCATGCGCCCGTCGCCAACCCCGTCGCGCGCCTCGATACCGGCGATCCGGGTCGCGGCGGCCCATCGACGGCGATCGCGCCGGCCGTCAACTTGGCCGACGCCGACGAGCCGATGCGACGGTCGCCCGATTCTGGTCAATCGACTCGACCGCGACCAGCTTCAGCGTCTGCGCGTGGCGCGCGCCCGATTCTCCTGGGAGGACCGCCGCTCGACGACGCATCCGGCGGAGTTGACTCTCGTCACCACGGGTCCGGGGTCGGTGCGCGAGCGGCGGACTTGGGCGGCAACGCGGCCAAACCGTGGGCTCGAGCAGCCGTCGGCGCCGAGCGATCGGGGCGTGGCGGCGTCGGGGTCGCTCGTTCAGCCGTCCGACGATCCGGAGGCCCGCGCCTTGCCGGGAGGCACCCGAGTCGGCGCGATCGAAACGTCGGCGGGCGAGGGCTTACCCGACTCTGCGCCGGGTCTGCGCGATCACCGCCGGTCGGCGCCTGTCGGCCTGTCCCGTCCCGCCCTTGTCGCCGGTCCCGTCGCAGTCCCGGCGATCGACCGGGCCCGGCCGCTCGACGATCTCGACAGCGAACAAGAGGTGGCGACGACGGTTCAGTCGCTCATTCACGCCAGCACGGCGGGCGGCCTGCCGGGCGACGGCGAGGGTGGCAGCGGCGGCGGGGGCGTCGCCGGTGCCGGCGGACTGAGCGGCCCGAGCTCGGCCGCACGGCCGCTCCGGGGCGCGGATGGCGATACAGTCGACTACTGGACCCACGACCCGGGCCTGATTTCCTACTTCCGACAACTTCACGGACGCATCGATCCCCTTTGGGCCGACGCTTTTCCCAAGAGCGCGCTCTTCGATCTGCGGCAAGGCACGGTCATCCTCGACTTCACGGTCTTTCCGGACGGCCGAGTCTCGGTCGCATGGCCCCCCTTTCGTCCGAGCGGCGTCGACGAATTCGATCGCAACTGCGCGGAGGCCATCCGTCGCGCCGCTCCCTTTCCTCCCATTCCGCGTGCGCTCGGCGCAAAGCCACTGCACGTTCGCGCGCCCTTTGTCGCCAGCAATCCGGTCGTGAAATGAGGTCGAGTGGGGAGCGGCCGGCGAGCGTGCTCGCGCCGCGAGCAGGGCGGTCACCTGCTCTTGGGTGAACGTGACGCCCGGCCCGGGCTTGCGAGTGTCGCTCGCGAGCCGTACGCGGTCTTCGTCCGTGAGCGGTTCGCCTCGAATCTTCTTTCGCGGCGCCGTGCTCGCCTTTCGAGGAGGCGCGCTTTCTGTCAACGTGCATTGACACATTGTTGCCCAGGTGACACGCTTCTGTCCTTGACAGCGCGTGAGGTCATCCGGGCGCTCACCCGGAACGGCGCCGTCGAGGTGAGGCAAGTTGGCCCATAAACGCTTCGTGAGCGCCTGCGGCGAATGCGCGACGACGGTCGCCATGCACCCAGGAGACATCAAGAAGGGCACGCTGCACGCGATCGAGCGAGCCATGGAGCCCTGCTACGGGAAAGGATGGCTGACAAGGTGAGACGATTCGCGGTGACGTTCGAACCGGACGAAGGGGGCTGGCACGTATCCATCCCAAGTGTTCGCGGGTGCGTCACGTGGGGGCGCTCTCTCGAGGCCGCGCGGCGCTACATCCGAGAGGCGCTCGCGACGTGCGTGGACGTGCTCGGGCCCGACGCTGAGACGATTGCGCGGTCGGCCGAGTTGTCCGAACGCTTCAAGCTGCCGCCCGCACTGCGCGCGAAGCTCAGTGAGTACCGGCGTACGCAAAGGGCGGCCGATCGAGCCGACGCGGCTCTGCGCAAGACTACCCGCCAGGCCGCCGCGGCGCTCACGGGCAAGGCGCGTATCAGTTTGCGAGATGCCGGCGCCTTGCTCGGTCTCTCGCATGAGCGGTTGCGCCAGCTCGCGTCATCACGGCCATGACCCGCACCGAGCGCGAGGCACTCAAGGCCGAGAACGTCGCCGTTTTTTTCGCCACGGCCGCACGGTCTCGTAGAAGCTCGTTCAGGCCAAGAATTGGGCCAAGTCCGCACCGACATGCCCGTTTTATCGCGCAATTCGGTGCCGGAGGAGGGGATCGAACCCCCGACCTAGCGCGTATGAAACGCCCGCTCTAACCATCTGAGCTACTCCGGCAGCCTTCGCGATCGGTCGGCACGAACCGATCGACCGCGTTGGGGCGCGCGAGTATGTGCGGCGAGCAGGCGCGTGTAAAGCGGATCGCGGCTTTTGCGCGACCCGGATCGCGGTCTTTCCGCTCTCAGTACTCGCCGAACAGATCCTGAATGCGCGATTCGAGCGCGATGGCGATCTTGTAGAGCGACGAGATCGACGCGCTCGATTCGGCGCGTTCGATTTGCGACAAAAGCGACACGCTCAACGCCGTGCGCCGCGACATCTGCTTGAGCGTCAGGTCCTTTTCCTTGCGCAGGTTTCGGATCGTGTCGCCGATCACCTTGTGCAGTTGCTCCTCGGGCGTTCGTGCGAGCCCCTTTTTTCGCATGACGCGCGAGATGACCTCGCGGAACTCGTCGACGTTGAATGGTTTCTTGATGTAGTCGACGGCGTCGAGCTTCATCGATGCGACGGCGCTCTCGAGGTTCGGAAAGCCCGTGAAGATGACGACGGCGATGTCCGTGTCGAGCTTGCGCACCCGGCGCAGAACTTCGATGCCGTCGAGCTTGGGCATCATGAGGTCCAAGATGATGAGGTGGTAGCCGCCGTTTCGAACCTCCTCTTCGACACCGGTGGGATCCGTCAGCGTCCTGACGTAGAAGCCATCCCGTTCGAGCAGCGTCTGCATGTACTCGCAGATGGCCTTGTCGTCGTCGACGATGAGGATCTTTACAGCCGGAAGCTCCGGGGGCAGGGATCGGCCTAACTCCGGCACGCTCGGCGAACTATCGGCGTTGTCCATGGTTTTCCATCGGTCGGTTGTCAGGAGAATCCGTTCCTCCTGGATCCGAGCCGCCTGTTACAGTGACGCTTAACACGAGACGGCTCAGTCGGCCGACCATCGGCGCGTCTTTTCGTTGGCCAATTTCTATCGATATTCAATGACATAAGACAAGTCTCTCGCCGGCGGAATCGCTCTGCGTCGTTAAAACGCGTTGACGAGCGAGCCCATGGCCGGCATAAGGGCGGGCCCGCCGCGCGCGTTCGCCGTAGCGCGACCGCGACGCGGTGGCATCGGGGCGTAGCGCAGCCTGGTAGCGCACTCGGTTCGGGACCGAGGAGTCGGAGGTTCAAATCCTCTCGCCCCGACCCTGGAGGGGCGCGCGCCCCCGTCCGCGCCGAAGGGGGCCCGCGGAAGGCTTTCAAAAGAAGTGCATGGGCTCGGCGCAAGCCATGCGCCTTACAGCAATTATTGCACCCGCAATTCGGGTTGGCTGCTATTTTCTAGCATAACTGCTCGGCCCGGTTGCTGCACTTAGGGCTGGCATGAACAAAGAGGGGAATGCGGAGGAACACGAGAGCGGAGTCGTACGCACGGTGGCGTCGTCGAAGGATCCGACCGTCGAGACCCTGGATCGTCTTTGCCACCGAATCATTGACGCGGCGTCGGCGCTCACGGTCGATGTCGAATTCATTGCCGGCGCGACACCGGGGGAGGAGAGGCAAGCCTCTCTCGATTCTGCGCGCTGCAGCATCGGGCACATCGTGACTTGGGTGCAGTCGATCCGGGGTCGCAACGCGCAGGGTTCCGCCACGGGCGATCGGAACCGCAGCGACGACCGCGAACAGTGGGTCGCCTGACCCCTTAGGGTCGGGTCTCGTCGGGACGTTGGCCCCGAAGGCCTCGACCTCGAAAAAGGCGCCACCACCGCGCGGGAGGCTTTGAGGGGAGGACGCCTCGACCGGGCGGTGGCGGCAAGCGAAGCGGAGCATGCCCGCGAGCGATGTGCACGTACGCCTCGTCCGCACAAAAGCGCGCTTCGTCGGATGATCCCGGGTGGGCGGATCGTCGTTGTCGATCGGCCGGGCGTCGGCGAATGCGCGGGTTGGATCGTTCGGAAAACATCGCCCGGGGCCCCCGGGGGGTTCGTTACGGCCTTGTGCGAGCGGCTCAAGCATGTTCCGGTGCCGCCCACAATCATGACGACCTTTTCTCCTTCACGGTGCGCGGCCAGCCTCTCTTTGACCCTCCTGGCAGTTGCATCCGGTTCCGCGTGCACGAGCCACCGGGCGGGCGGATCGGATGCCGGGGTTCGCGATGCGGGCGCGCCCGCCGCGGCGTCGGGCTTGCCGGCGCCCCCCGACGTCGCCGCGCCGCCCGCCGACGCGATGAGGACGGCGAGCGGCCTCGCGAGCAAAGTGCTTTCCCCCGGCACGGGCACCGAGCACCCCAGCCAGAACGACTCCGTGAAGGTGAACTACACGGGCTGGACCACCCAGGGAAAGATGTTCGACAGCACGATCGCGCCGCTCCAACCGGGGCGCAAAGGGGAGCCGGCCACCCTGTCGCTCGGGCGCGTCATCGCGGGGTGGACGGAAGGCATTCAGCTCATGGTCGTCGGCGAGAAGCGACGCTTCTGGATCCCCGAGGAGCTCGCCTATAAGGGCAGGCCCGGCGCCCCGGCGGGGATGCTCGTTTTCGACGTCGAATTGCTCGACTTCACGCCGGGCCCGAAGCCGCCGCCCGACGTGGCCGCGGCCCCCGCGGACGCCGAGAAGACCAAGGACGGCCTCGCGAGCAAAGTCACGCAGAAGGGTACGGGATCGGCTCACCCGCATCCGAACGACGCCGTGCACGTGAACTACTCGATCTGGCAGACCGACGGGAAGCTCCTCGACGCCTCGAAGGACAAGCCGGCCTGGCGACCTGTGACCGGCGTATCGCCGGGCTGGACCGAAGGCCTGCAACTGATGACCGTCGGTGAGAAACGCACGTTCTGGGTACCGGCGTCGCTAGGGCCCGCACAACGGCCGGGCGTCACGCCGAGCGACGTCACCATGGTGGTCGAGTTGCTCGAGATCCTCACGGGCCCGAAGACGCCCGCCGACGTGAAGGCGCCGCCGAAAGACGCCATTTTCGAGAAAGACGGACTTGCGACCAAAGTGCTCGTCAAGGGAACCGGCACGGTTCACCCGACGCGCGCCAACAGCGTGACGGTGCAGTACGCCGGCTGGACGACCGACGGCAAAATGTTCGATTCGTCGTACTCTCGCGGCGAGCCCGCGACCTTCAGTGTGGGCGGCGTCATCCCAGGATGGAGCGAGGCGCTGCAATTGATGGTCGAGGGCGAGAAGCGTCGCATCTGGATCCCCGAGCCGCTCGCGTACAAGGGTCAACCGCAGCGACCGCAGGGGATGCTCGTCTTCGAAGTCGAGCTCCAGAAGATCGGCGAAGCGCCCCCGCCGCACGGTATGGGCAGCTTGGGGGGCATGGGTGGCTTTGGCGGTGCGGGGGGTCGCCCGCCCGGTCGGCCGCCGCCCCACCCCTGATGAACGGACAAGCGAGCCCGCGGACCATCGCCATGGCGCAAGTCGTGCTCCACGGCGAGATTCTGCTATTCGCAAAGGGTCCGACGGCCCCAAACGCGCGAGTCTCAAGATGGACGAGAAGATCCCGGGCACTCTACGAACCATCGTGGCGACCGTGGCGCTGGGCCGGGCGAGCGTGCAAGACGATGTGGCGCAGATCGTCATCGACGAGATGATTGCGGCGAACTTCGCTCTCGTTCGCAAAGTGACCGTCAATCGCGAGCGGCAATTCATCGAGCAGCTCGTGGCCCACATCGCCAACAGCAACGAGGCGGACGTCGTGATCTTGATTGGCGGCGTCGGCGCGGGGCCCCGAGACTACACGTGCGAAGCCGTCGAGGGCTTGGCCGACCGTCGGCTGGAAGGTTTCGGCGAGGCGTTCCGACGACTGATGCAGCAGGAATTGAATGCGGGGGTGGAGACCCTTCTCGAACGCGCAACGGCGGCCGTTTACAACAAGTTGGTCGTCTTCGCCCTGCCCCGCAAGCCGGCGCCGCTGCGCCGAGCCGTGCGCGATCTCGTGCTGCCCACGGCGGCGGCCGCCGTTCGAATCGCCACCGGCGGAGTGCGGATCGTGACGTCCTAGACCGCGGCTTCCGCCGGAGCGCGTTCCATCGCTTGGAACGGTGGTCACGATCCGAGGATCGCAGGATCTTGCGCTGCGGTTCGCCGGGGATACCGTCGGCCGATGGGCGAAAAACGCGACAGCGCGGTCATCGCGGCTCGAAACCTCGATGTCGTGGACCGATGCGACGAAATCGTGAACGCGGCGGCCGCCCTGGTGGTCAACCTCGAGTTCGTGTCGGAGCGCGTCGACGACGAAAGCCGAGCGGCATTGCAGGATGCGCGCGAGAGCGTCGATCGCATCGTCGAAATCACGCGTACCATCCGACGCGGGCAGCGCGGGGCGCCCGGCGCAACGTCAGACGAGCCGATGCGGAAGGCGTAGCGGGCTTAGCCCTGGGCTACCCCGTCTGCTTTCGAGGGCGTGGCTGCGGCAGCGTCAAATCGGACTTGAGCGAACTGTCGGACCGCGGTCGAACGTGAGTCTGTCGATTCTTGCAATCGGCGTGCACGAGGCGGCCGTCCGAGAGGACGTCCGGATGGATGACGACGGGTTTTCCGCATAGGGCACAGGCGGACATCGCGGGTCGATCGTGGGGTCGGGCGGCGGTGTCGTCAACGGCCCCATCCGTGTTCTCCGAGACGATCCGACGAGCCGTCGACCTCGGGGGACGACGAGTCCGCCGGCGGGCCGACCCGCTTTTTCCTGCCGGTCCCCCCCCCACCGGCGGCCGCGATCGGCCGTGTTCGCTTTGGATTCAACGGAATGGGTCTCTGCTCTCGCCGGAACCTCGATTGGTTTGACGTATGGGGGTGTCGTCCTCCGCCCACTCAGGTGCAGCCCATTAGGTCCCTGCGGAAGGGAGGCGCACTAAATTCCTGCGGAGGGTGAACCGTAAGCGCACACGCGGCCGTGCGGACGACGATAACGGACCCATCCTCGAAATCCGTATTTCGTACTTCGACATCAAATCCGTACTGGACAAACTCGGTGCTACGGCGCGAGCATCGGTGCCAACCGAAACCGAAGGAGTTCTTATCATGAGGCGTAGACTTGGGGGCGCTGGCCGGGGCACATCGATCCTCGCAGCCGTTCCGATCGTGACTGTGCTGTCTTGGGGTAGCCTTCTGGCAGGCTGCGGCGGCGACGACAACGGCACCGGCCCGACGACCGATGGCGGCGTCGACGGAAGCACCGACGCGGAGTCGGATGCGCACAGCGATGCGAGCGACGGCGGCGCAAAAGACGGCGCGTCGGACTCTGCAACGCCCGACGGTTCGACCGACGGGGCCACCGATGCGAGCGAAGACGTGGGCGTGACGCCCGATACGGGCATCGATACGGGGACGCCCGACGCGGGCACCGATACGGGAACGACCGGAGTGGGCGACGCCAGTCCGGACGCGACCTCCGACACCGGTACGGGTGAAAAAGCCGATGCGGGCCCGGATGCGACGACGGACGCGACGACGGACGCGACGACCCCCGACGCCAAGGCGGACGCGACGAGTCCCGACGCCACGACGGACGCGACGACCCCGGACGCCACGGCGGACGCGACGAGTCCCGACGCGAGCGCCGATGCAGGAGCGCCCAGTGCGTCGTTCAGCGCGACCCAGATCGATCTCGGCGCGGGCAACTGCGGAGGGTCCGCGACGACGGCCACGATGCTCGTAGTCGCGAACCACGGCACGGCGCCGCTCACCGTGAACGCCAGCTTGGGTTCGAGCACGGTGTTCTCACTCGGCAGCTTTGCGCAGACCACCGTAAGTCCAGGCGACAGCACGTCGATCCCCATCACGGCGACCGTCCCGTCGACCGCGACGGCTGGAACGGCCCTGACGGCAACCTTGACCGTCACGACGAACGATTCTGCACACGCGTCGACTCCCGTCACGGTATCGGTCACGCCCACAGGCGTGACGCTCGCGTGGGCCACGGGCTCGCCGACCGACGCCGACTTCGGCATCGCGCCGAACAATATGGCGGATACGAACATTTCGCTCACCCTTCAAAACGTGGGCAATATGGCCGCGCCGGGTGTGTCGTTCGGGCAGCCGACCGATACCCAATTCGGGCTCTTGCCATCCACTGCGTCCGCCGTTGCGGCGACGACGGGGACGATCGATCTGACGGCCTCGTTCACTCCGGATACGCTGACCCCCTCCCAAGCGACGTCGACCGTTACCGTGGCTGCGGGTACGCCCGTCTGCGGCGCGAGCGTCACCTCGATCGCGTTCTCCGGCCAGGGCGGCAATAGCGTGGTCACCGGGTGGCCCGCGGCGACTGTGGACTTCCTCGGGAGCCCCTGCGGCGGAGCGGCTCCGGCCGGGCAAACATTCACTTTGACGAACTCGGGCAACTTGCCCGCCGGCATCGCGTCGGTCGTGCCTAGCGGCTACCCGGGCTATGGGACGGATTTGACCACGGCGTCGGTCGTCCCCGCAAACGGGTCGCTCGTCGTGAACCTCACTGCTCCCGCGGTGCCGCCCACGTCGGCCGTTCCAGGCAACTACGCGGCTCAGCTGGTGGTCACCACCACGATCCCCGGCGATTCGCCGCACACCATCAACCTGACCAACGAGGCGGTCGGCGCGATTCTCGCGTTCGACACCTCGCCCACGCCCAGCTTCGGCCTCTTCGGGTCGGTTCCGGCCGTCACGAACGTCGCGACCCAGGCGTTCAACGTCGTCAATTCCGGCAGCGCCAACGCGAACGTCACGCTCACGACGGCCGCACCGTTCGGCGCGACCCCCGCGACGTTCGGGCTTTTGGGCAGCCCCACGCAGCCCGTCGTGCAGCCCGTCAATGCGACATTCGCTCCGACGACTTACGGTCCGTTCTCGGGGCAGATCGCGATATCGACCACCGGAACCACTCTATGCCAGCCCCTTCCGGCACCCCTACCGCTCAGCGGGACGGGCGAGCTTGGTGGGGTCTCGTTCAGCGCGACGGCGTTCCAGTTCCAAGCCAATTGCAACACGGCGGCAGCGACGCAAACGCTGACCATCACGAACAACGGCAACGAGCCCGTCAACCTGACCGCGATTGCCCTCGCGGCGGGTACCAACTACAGCCTGACCAACGCCACTCTGCCCATCCTGCTCGCGGCGAACGGGGGGGCAACGACCGTCACGATCGTGCCAGGGACGATCCCTGTCCCGACCCTCGCGAACATCACGGACCAGATCACCGTCACGACCGACATTGCGGGCGACGTGCCGCACGTGATTGGCCTGACCGAAACGCCGATCGGGGACGTGATCACCCTCGTGCCCGCCCCTCCCGGCCCGTATGACTTGGGGACAACGCCGGTCAACACCACTTCGCAGGCTCAGGAATTTCGAAATCGTCAACAACGCCAGTTCAGCGACCGGACCGGCGAGCTTGTCGATTCATTCGGGTAACACCGATTTCACAGTGACCCCCTCGATATCGGTCCCCTCGGCCGGCGGCTCGGTCAACGTTCCGGTGACGTTCACCGCGCCATCGACCGTTCCCCCTGCAATCACGGACGGGGGCGTGCCCGGTCTCGTGCAGTCCAACCTCACCATCAGTACGACCGATCCCCTTTGCGCACCCCTGCCCAATGGCGGCGCGTATCCTGTGGAAGCCACCGCCACCGAAGCCGGGCCGAACATCCAGCCGGGCAGCCTCAACTTCGGCCTCAACAACTGCGGCGCGAACGCGGCGGGCGCGCAGAACATCACCATCACCAACACTGGAAACCAAGACTTCCACGTCCAGTCGTGGAGTGTGAGCAATTCCAACTACTACACCCTGTCGTCGTCGAGTGCGCCGGGCGTGGACGTGCAAGCCAACGGCGGCAACTCGGTCGTCATCACAGTCACTCCGCATGCGATCCCCGAGACCGTGCCTGCGGCGCCCGACTACGCCACGTACTCCGGCACGGTGACGATCGACACGGATGCCAACGTCGCGGTACCCAGCTTTACCGTGAGCCTCACTATGGGCGCTCAGGGCGTGATCGTGAGCAATAACCTGGCGACCACCACCTTTGCCTTTGGAACCATCGCGGACCTAGCCAGGTCCGACGAACTCGTCACCATCGACAACGCAGGAAACTGGCCGCTGCAGGCGACGCTCACCGGTCTCAACACGGGAGTCTTTTTCCTCTCCCCCGCCACCACAGTGGAGGCGACATGGCCGGGAGGTACCAACCTCGTTACTGTGTTCGCACCCGGCGGCGTTGCCCACACCAGCTGGGCGGATACGGCCAACTTCGTGATTGCGCCGACTTCGGGCGGAGTGTTCTGCTCGGCGACTCCTTCGAGCTGGTCCCAGACGATCACGCTGACTGGTTCGTCGCGGTAAGACGCATCGGCGCGCCGGATTGGGGGGTGGCCGAGCTCCGTGCTTGTGGGTTCTCCGCAGGGACGATGGCCACCCGCCGGTCCGTTGCATCCTAGGGAGCAGAAGTCGCACGAGGGCCGCGACTTCTGCGCCCAAGGTTAAATTCCCGGACGGTCGCAAAATCTCTCGCGCAGACCATCCGCGCGGGGAAGGACGCGCGAGTCTTGGGCGCGCGCCCTAGGCGGGCGGGGCTTGCTCATGTACCGTCATGGGGAGTCGTGGCCGGGCCGAAGCGCTGCAGCCGCGAATTACCCCGCCGAGCGCGCTTCTCCGCACGGGCGGAAAGAAGGAGGGTCCTCGAATGCATCGACTACGCAACGCGACCCGCACGCACTCTGGGTGGCGCGGACCGGGGCTCGCGGCGTTCCTCGGGCTCATTGCCTTCTTCACGACGGGTGAAGCCCGGGCTCACATCATTCTCGTCTCCGACGGAGGTCCGGACACTCCGAAGGATTTTCAGGTGATGATCGACACGATCGGCGACCCCCAAAAGCCGACGCCGTGCGGCGGACCCGGCACGGCGACCAACATTGTCACCACGTTTCAGGCTGGCCAGACAATTACCGTGACATGGGTCGAAGCGGTCGCCCATAGCGGCCATTTTCGAATCGCGTTTGCACCGGTCGCGCCTTCGGCCGCCACGGCCGCAGTGCTGCCCGATCCGGTCATCACCGAGTACACCGACGCCACCAAGGACACGGCATCGGCCGTGGCCGTGACGGCAACCGGCGGATCCATTTCCACCAGTGGCGTCGTGTTGGCGGACAACCTGTTTCCGCACTGCATTGCCGGCGATCCGTGTGAGGGTATGGCCGGCGTCCCCACGACCGGCGCGCCCAAGACCTATTCGACGACTGTGACCTTACCGGCGACCCCTTGCACCAATTGCACATTGCAAGTGGTGCAATTCATGTCGTACCACCCGGTGGATCCCAGTTTCTTCTACCACCATTGCGCGGCGGTCACGATTCTTGCGGCCGAAGGGGGAGCGCCGGGCAACGCGCTGGTCGACGCGAGTGCATCCAGTGCCGAGGGCGGGGCGGGCAGTTCGGGCGGATCCGGTTCGAGCAGCGCCGCCAGCAGCGCCTCGAGCAGCAGCGCAGTTTCAAGCAGCG
Organism: uncultured delta proteobacterium; assembly: GCA_963696385.1. Taxonomy (GTDB): domain Bacteria; phylum Myxococcota_A; class Polyangia; order Polyangiales; family Polyangiaceae; genus Palsa-1150. Next base: position 498,466 of record CAVOKF010000008.1, on the reverse strand, counting down.
CCAACACAGGGGCAGGGGGTGCCAGTAGTGGCAACCCGATCGCTACCGCGACCAATACCCAGAACTCGATGAGCGTTTCGACCGCAGGAGCCTCGAGCGCCGCCGCGAACACGATTTCGGCGGGCGGATCCGGTGCGTCGAACCAGGGAGGCGGCGGCGCCTCGAGCGGTTCAAAAGGGTGCTCCGCGGCTCCAGGACCCATGTCGCCCGCTCCGGTCGCGATTCTAGGCGTCCTGTTGGCCCTCTTCGGCCGCCGCAAGCGATTGGCGGCTTCTTAAGAACTCAGCGATCCGACCGCGACCCCGACCTCGACCTCGACCTCGACCTCGACCGCGACCCCGACCTCGACCGCGACCGCGACCCCGACCCCGACCCCGACCTCGACCCCGACCTCGACCGCGACCGCGACTACCGCGACCACGACCTCGACTACCGCGACCCCGACCGCGACCCCGACCCCGACCCGAGCGCTGGCCAATGTGGTAAGAGGGCAGGATCCAATAGGGGTGTACCAATGAATAAAGGGCGAATTGCAACGGCGGGGGTGCTGGGCGGCGTGGCGGGGACGCTCGTTCTGGCCGGGCTCGGTCCGTTCGGATGCGGCAACAGCAACAACGAGTCCGACTCGGGCACCCAATCCGCGGCCAGTAGCTCGACGAGTACAGGCAGCAGCTCCTCGATCTCGGCCACCAGTTCCTCGAGCTCCAGCAGCGGCTCGTCGAGCGCCGGCAGTAGCTCCTCGAGCACGGGCAGTAGCTCCTCCAGCGCGAGCAGCGGAGATGCGGGGCCCGACGCGACCGTGAACGACGGCGGCACGGGCGAGGCGTCCACCCCATCGTGCACCGCCGGAACGACAACCAGCATTCTGCTGTCCGACGGCGGATCGATTTCGGTCGGAGACGGCGGCGCCTGGCTGCTCTTCAGTTTCGACAACGGCATCGCAAGCGACGCCGGTAGCTGGATATCGAGCCAGGCCAGCTGGCCGGACGGCGCCGCGTTGCCATCGGTTGCGGCAAGCTCGGTGCAAGGCCACACGCACTGCGGCGCCTTGGCCCTTACCGTTCCGTTTCCGGCCTACGGTCCCTACAACACGAACTACACCAACGAAGAGGGCGAGGCCCAGTTCAATTATTCGTCGGCAACCAAGATCAGCGGCAAGAGAATCCACTTCTGGGTCAAAATCGCCAGTTCGGCGTACCTCGGCCTGAACGGCGTTCAACCATACGCGCAATGGCAGGCTGCGGACGCGGCCGCGGATGCCAACCCCTACGGCGACAACTTCGACGAGTACACGAGCGTCAATTTCCCGGGTACGGAGACCCCGTACCACAACCCGCCGTATGTGCAGGAAGCCGGACTCGCCGACGGCGATTGGCACGAGGTTGTCGGCGACCTTTGGGTTGCGGCAGATGACGCCGGCGATCCGATCGTCAATACCGGCCCCTACGTCGTGGATCTCATCCAGCTCGGGGCGCAACTGCAAGCGGCGAATCTCGCCGCCGATGGGGGCCTGCCCTGGACCGGAGCGCCGGCGCAGCCGGGAACCTCCACCCTGTATCTCGACGACATTTGGGTCGAATAGCCCGTTCGTGTTCGGCTGCGACGCGCAGCGTCCTCTTCGCCCAAGACAACCAGTGTGCGTCGTGGGTTATAATATCGACAAGGACGTTCGTATCGACAAGCGTATTCACGGCTTACCGAGCATGAGTGCCATGATCTCATCGGTTGAGAGCTTGTTCGACGAAGGAACGCCGCGGAGGTGAGCGATTACGTCATCACCTCCGGAAAGCTTGCCGGTTCGACGCGCCTTGCGGAGTCGCGCCTCGCCGTCGATGACGTCGAAGGTGACCTCGGTGTTCGGGAGCAGCCCGAGCTGTTCTCGAATCTCTTGGGGGATCGTAACCTGACCCTTCGTAGTGATGCGCACGAGCTAAAGTATTACCGCGTCCAGTAAGACTCGCCGCCTCGTAGCCGAAGGCAGTCGGGTCGGGGTCGAAGTCGAGGTCGTGCGCTCGCTCTTCGGCCTAGACCGCGGCAACGGGCCGGGACAGTGGGATCCGCGGCGCCGGCTTCTTCGTCGCCGGGGGCTCACGGATGTCCCAGATCACGCGAAGCCGGGCGAGGGCGCGGAGCACGTAATAGGTGACGTCGATCTCCCACCACGTGAGCCCCTGCCGCGCCGAGCTCGCGCAATGGTGGTGATTGTTGTGCCACCCTTCGCCGAACGTCAGAATGGCCAGTAGCGCATTGTTGCGCGACCGATCTCGGGTTTCGTATCGGCGCGTTCCCCAAGTGTGCGCGAGCGAGTTGATGAGCATGGTCGCGTGGAACACCGCGAGCGTGCTGACGACAAACCCCCAAACGAGGCCCGATATCCCGCCGATGGCGAAGCACGCCAGCGCGTAGGCGCTCAGAAACAGCCAGTCGTGGCCATCGATCCAGACGAGCTCCGGATAGCGCAACAAGTCGCGCACGTTTGAATCGTCGCGCGGCCGCGCCGAGGTCAGGTCGAACACCCAGCCGACGTGCGCGTGCCAGAAGCCCCGTCGGACCGGTGAATGAGGGTCCTTCGGACCATCGGAATATTTATGGTGCCGGCGGTGCACGCTGGCCCACCAGATGGGCCCGTTTTGCATGGCCGTGGCGCCGAGGATCGCCAGCACAAGCTGGAACGCTCGACTCGTCTTGTAGGTGCGGTGTGCAAAGTAGCGATGGTAACCGCCGGTAATCGCCCACATCCGCAGTCCGTATCCGCCCGCGGCGAGCGCTGCGACCTTCCAGGTCAGAGGCACGACGAACACGAAGAGCAGCGACAGATGCATCGCTACGAAGAGCGCGTTCGACACGTGCTCCATTGCGGTAAAGCGGCGCAGTGGCAATGCGAGGCTCGACGACAAGATCGACTCCGGAGGCTCCGGCTGAAACGCTCCGGGCGACTCGCTTGCCATGTTGCTCACTGCCCTTGACGAGGGCGAGGGCGAGCGTGTGGTTATGGGCCACGTATGACGCCTTCGTGACGATGGGCCGATAACGTCGCGGTTCGGATGGGTCAGCGGTCCGTCAACGCGATTGCGGCCGCGTGCGTGGGATCCGCGGGGAAGCGGCCTGCCAGGGCGCTTCGAAGCGCGTCAAACGATTGGGGCGTGAAAAAGCGCGCAAGCGCCTCCGTCAGAGCCTCTCGCCCCGCTTCGAGGCCGGCGCTCAGATCCACCGCGACCCCCGCTCGGGCCGCGAACGCGGCATCCTCGGCTTCGCGCGACGACTGCGGGCAGACGGCGACCGGACGTCCGAGAAAGCAAGCCTCGTACATCGTCAAACCGCCGGCCGTGATGCACGCATCGCTGTCGGCGAAGCGATCCGCCAAAGTCGGCAGTCGGCCAAACAGCCGCCCATCGGCCGGCCATCGTGCGAGGCGATCGGCGACGCGACCATGGATCGGCGCGCTCTCGGACAGAACGACATCGACGTCGGGTGGAATGGCAAGCGCGGCCAGCGCATCGACCACCGAGAGGGTGCGGCCAAACCGGTCGACCCCACCCAGCGCGACCAGACACCGCACGGTCGAGCGGCCCGAAGGCGGCCGCGGCCTTGCGCGCAGCGTGCGCAGGGCGCGCCGCACCAGAAGGTACTCGGGTCCCGCAAAGACCTTTAGCTCGTCGCCCCGATACGTCATGGCTTGGGCCTGCAGCGTCGAATTGAGGATGCGAGCCCCGCGCGGATAGCGGTCTTGGTCGGCAAAATCGTCGATGATCATCAACCTGCGGCCGGTCCGGCCTTCCGCATGCGCCTCGAGAAAAGCCTCGCCGAAGGTGTAGCCGTCGAGCACCACGCCCAAGACGTCGAGGGTCGCTGCGAGTCGCAGCGTCTCGTCCGCATCGGCTATCGATCCCGCGACGTTTCCGTGCGACGGCGCAATGTCGGCCCCACAAGACTGCAAAAGGCAAAGGGCGGCCTCGTTGTACTGCCCGTAAAACGTCGCCCGTATGCCCATTTCGTCGAACGCCTCTGCGAGGCCGGCGCATCGGCTGACGTGGCCCAGCCCGACGCTCGTGGTGCCGTCGCACCGGAAAAGCACGCGCGTCATTTCCGGGTCGGGTCCGATCCCCCTTCGATCGATTCGCCGAGATGGGCCCAGCCGAGCGGCGTGCCGCGAGCGATGGCGCACGCGGCGCGGCGGCCGAGAGCGACCGAGAGATACTTGGGCTCGAGCCCGTCTCCCGGGCGCAGCGCGCGAACGCTGCGCGAATCGAGCACCTCGCCCTTGGCCACGTCTTTGACGACGAAGAGAGAGCGGCGGTACGCGCGGCTTTTCTGTTCCGACGCGCTGAGCTCGTAGCTCACCCGGCCGAGTGCCGCCTCCGTCAGCCTCACGTCCCTTACGAGCGCGCGCAATTCGTCGGGCTCGAGCGAAAATGCCGAATCCGGTCCGCCTTCCGAACGGGAAAGACAGAAGTGCTTTTCGATGATGCAAGCACCGAGCGCGACCGACGCGATCGGAACCGCGGCCGACATCGTGTGATCGGAAAGCCCCGCCACGCAGTCGAACGTCTCGGCCAAATGAGCGATGGTTCGCAGGTTTGCCTCCCGCGGATCGGCCGGATAGACGCTCGTGCACTTGAGAAGCGCGAGGCCTGATCCGGGGGCCGACTTTCGGATGACGCTCACGGCCTCGGCAATCTCGTCGAGCCGCGCCATGCCGGTCGAAGCGATGACCGGTTTGCCCGTCTGCGCAATCCGGCGCAAAAGCGCATGATCCGTGAGCTCGAACGACGCGACCTTGTACGCGGGCACGTGCAGCTCCTCGAGCAGATCGACCGCCGTGCTGTCGAACGGCGAAGAGAAGAGCGGAATGCCGAGGTCGTCGGCGACCGACTTGAGTTTCGGATGCCACTCCCACGGGGTGTGCGCTTCCTGATAGAGGTCGTAGAGCGTTCGGCCCGCCCACGCGTCGAGCTTCACCACGAAGGGGGGCCGATCGATGTTCAGGGTCATCGTGTCGGCCGTGTAGGTCTGGATCTTTACGGCGTCGGCACCGCATTCCTTCGCCGCGCGAAGGACACGGATCGCGTGGTCGAGACTTCGGCCGTGGTTGGCGCTCATCTCGGCCACGATGAATACGGGTTGCCCTCTGCCGATCGTGCGATTTCCGATGCAAAAACTCGAATTCACGGGGCTCCTCTCCGATCCTAGGTCATGCGGCGTCGATCGCTCGGCCGCCGGCGTTTCGCGGCTGGATGGCCGCCGTGGCGGCATCCCAACTTCGAAACTCGCGGCTGCCTTCGCGGATGGCGGCCCGAGCGGCGTCGATCCCCACTTGCAGCAAGACGTCGAGTACCGACAAGTACGGGACGAATGACTTCGCTTGCACCTGCGGATACGGCGCCGGAACGAAGTCTTGAAACCGGGTTTCCACGTCGGGCAACGGGAACACCCCGTCCTCCAGCATGTACTCGGCCGATCCGGACGCCGCGTGGTATCGCCGAGCGCCGGTGCGGCGCAGAATGTCGGCGACCCGAGCCGATCGCTTCCCGGTCGACCCGATGACCGAACTGCGTCCGAAATCCGCCGTCAAGCCGATGAGCCGCGCCGTTTTTTCGATGAACGCGATGTTCACGCTCGCCAGATCGGCCGGCGGCGACGCGAAGCACGCTTGGAGGTGACCGAGGACCAGCGGGAGATACGGGGCGTCGGCGTAAGATCGTCGAATTTGCGAGGTGATCTTGTCGCAAAACCCATCGATCACGGGCTCTACGTCGCAGTAATTGGCCATCGTGCCCGAGTGTTTGACGGGCAGTGTGATCCAACCGGCGGCCGGTCCGGTGAAAAGCCGATTGCGCTGCCCCCAGGTTTGCCTGCAAAACTGAAAATCGTCCAGGAATACGAATCGATCGACCGAGTCGATCAGTGCGAAGTACCCGATCCAGGGGATGAACGTGGGCTGCATGAGCGCGACGGTCAGGGGCCGATCCATGTCAGACCTCGAGGCGTGGATCCCGCTGCACGATGTGGGCGTTGATGGCGCGAAGCGAAGGGCGTTTGTGTAGATGCGCAATCACGTCTCGGTAGCCCACGTGGTGGTGGGCGAGGTCGAGATCTTCGTAGAGAGCTCGTACGAGCGCCAGGTCCTGGGCCGTGTCCACGGTCCATCGCTCTCGGGAGTTGTCGACGTCGTCGGCGATCGTGAACGTGCGGAATAGCTCCGGTGCCTCGCCGTAGATGAAGAACGTGACGTGCTCCCGGGCCGGAGTCGACGTGGCCATGCGGTCGACTCTCGCCAGGGTGTCGGCATGGAGCGCCTCCACGTCGAGGCCCTTGGGGTACGTCGCCGGCGGTTCGGTCGTCACGTAGTCGAATTGGGTCGGATGGTCCTCGAGCACCCGGACGACGCGGTCGACGATTGTCGCGTCGAGCAGCGGGCAGTCGGCGGCCAGGCGCACGACGATTCCGGCGCCGGCCTCTCGCGCGGCGCCGCTCATCCGAGCGAGCACGTCGTGCTCGCTTCCCCTGTACCAGCGCGCCCCGGCGGCGTCGGCAACGGCGACCACCGGGTCGTCGGCGCGATGGTCGGTGGTCGCCACCACGACGTCGTCGATGCGTTCGGCGCGCCAGATGCGCTCCACGACGCGCGCGAGCAGCGGTGCCCCGCACACGTCCGCCAGCACCTTGCCGGGCAACCGGCTCGATCCGGTGCGTGCTTGGACGATTGCTACGCGCCGCACGAGGCCTCCATCGATGTCCAGAGGGCCGCCATCACCCGATCGGCGTCATCGTCGCTCATGGCGGGAAAGAGCGGCAAGGACAGGCTCGCGGCGTAGAACGCTGCGGCGCCCGGCCACGGCCCCGACGGCGCACGCGCCGTTCCCTTCCAGAACGGGTGCTCGGGAATGGGAACATAGTGGACCTGGGTTTGAATCCCTCGGGCGGCGAGTGCCTCGTAGAGCGTTCGTCGCCTTTCGGCGACGCTCGCCAGCGGCTCACCCGCCTGGCGGCGAATCTGGACCACGTACAAGTGGCGCGCGTGTCGGTGGGGGTGCTCGCACGACAGCGGCTCGATCCGTTCGCGCATCCACCCCTCGGAGAGCGCAACGTCGTAGCGTGCCGACAGCGCACGGCGTCGCTCCACGAAGCGTGGGAGCTTGTGCAGCTGCGAGCTGCCGAGCGCGCACTGCATGTCGGTGAGCCGGTAGTTGTACCCGAGGGCTTGCTGCTCCTGGTACCAACCGCCGCGCATGGGATCGCCCTCGGGCCGTTCGAGACGCGCGGGGTCTCGGACGATGCCGTGGGATCGAAGGTCACGAACGGTTTGCGCCTGGGTTGGGTCGTTCGTGAGCACGGCGCCGCCTTCGCCCGTCGTGATGTGCTTGACGGGGTGGAAGCTCAGAATGGCGAATTCGGCGTGCGAGCAGCTGCCCGCCGCGTGTTCGACGCCATCGACCGTGTAGCGGCCCCCGAGCGAGTGGGCGCAGTCCTCGATGACGCAAGCCCCGAATCGTTCGGCGATTTCGCGCACGCGGCCGCGGTCCACCGCCTGCCCTGCGAAGTCGACGGGGACGATGGCCTTGGGGGGGTGGCCCGATCGGGCGAGGGTCGCGGCGAGTTCGTCGAGCGACCCGATGTCCATGAGGCCCGTGCGGGGATCCACGTCGCAGAAGGCGACGCGCGCGCCGCAATGGGCCATCGCGTTCGCGGTGGCCGCAAACGAGATGGGGCTCGTGATCACGACATCGCCGGGTCCTACCGTGGCCCCCAGCGCGGCCAGGTGCAGAGCCGCGGTGCCGCTGCTGACCACAGTGGCGAAACGCGCGCCGGTCGCGGCGGCGAGCCCCGCTTCGAATTCCGCGATGCGAGGACCCTGAGTCAGATTCGGATCGCGCAAACACCGAACGACCGCTGCGATGTCGTCCTCGTCGATCCACTGCCGACCGTAAGGAATCGCACGCGCATCCGTCATCAGCCCACCCACGGCTCGAAGTCGGGGTCGACGTGCAATCGAATGAGATCGCGGATCTGCGCCGGACGCAGCCACGCGTCGTTGGTGGAGCTCTGGTAGTGGAAATCTTCGGGGCAACGACGTCCACCCTCTCGCTCGATGAAGTCGCCCACGGACCAAGACGGGGTGCTCGGCAGGATGACATAGTGGCGCGCGAACTCGATGGTGCCGAGGGCGTCGGTCGGCGTCACCATCTCTTCGTGGAGCTTTTCGCCGGGCCGTAACCCGATGATCTCTTGGCGGCAGCCGGGGCCGATCGCGGTGGCGACGTCGGTGATTCGATAGCTCGGCAGTTTGGGCACGAAGATCTCGCCGCCCCATTGGTGCTCGAGCGCCATCAAGCAGAGTCCGACGCCGTCCGACAGCGTGATGCTGAAGCGCGTCATGCGAGCATCGGTGACGGGCAAGACGCCGGTGGGCGCCTTTCGCAGGTACAGAGGGATGACGCTTCCGCGGCTTCCCATGACGTTGCCGTAGCGCACGACCGCGAGCTTCAAGTCGCGACTGCCCCGGACGTTGTTGGCCGCGACGAAAAGCTTGTCGGAGCAGAGCTTGGTCGCACCGTACAGATTGACGGGTGCGGAGGCCTTGTCCGTGCTGAGCGCGACGACCCGCCGCACGCCGAGGTCGAGACAACAGTCGATCACGTTTTGGCCACCCAGAACGTTCGTCTTGATGGCTTCGAATGGGTTGTACTCGACCGCGGGCACTTGCTTCATCGCGGCGGCGTGGACCACGGCATCGACGCCTTCCATGGCTCGATTCAGACGTTGCCGGTCGCGCACGTCTCCGATGAAGAAGCGCACGCGGCGGTCTTGGAAGATTGGCTCCGCCGCCATCTCGGATTGTTTGAGTTCGTCGCGCGAGAAGACGACGACCCGGGTGACTTCCGGGTGCCGCTCGAGGATCGCGCGGACGAACGCACGACCGAACGTACCGGTCCCCCCCGTGACCAGAACGCGCGACACGGTGAGTCGACCCGGCTCGAAGCTCGCCGGCGGGCACGTCGGCCGTCTCGGCTCGGTGCCCGGCTCGAGGGAGGAAGAAGTCGCCAGCGAGTCGATGGCCATCTCGTCCTCCCTAGCAACGTGTGTACCGCGCTCGTTCGTGGCGAGGATCCAGGCCGTGCCCCGCAACGGGGCGATGGCTCGAGGTGGGTGCGAATCCGCCTCCGTCAGGCCCGTGGCAGCGTCAAGGCCATGGCGTCTGCTTCGAAGGCCTTTGCGCCCGAGCGTGCGCTTTGAGTAGCCTCACCCGAGCGCATCATGGTTCAGCCGTTCGATTTGTCGGGGATGGGCATCGGCGTGACCGGCGCGGGGGGGCACCTCGGTCGACCCATCGCGCTCGCCCTCGCGCAGGCGGGGGCGACGGTGATTGCGGTGGGTCGGCGCTTGGCGCCGCTCGAGGCGGTCGAACGAGAGGGTCGGGCCCAAGGGCTTGCCGGACGGATCGTGGCCCACGCCGCCGACGTGTCGATTGACCATGAATTGGCGGCCGCGATTGACCGCGTCGAAGCGGAAGCCGGTCGGTTCGACGGTTGGGTCAATAACGCCTATTCGGGCGCCGGCGGAGGCCTGCTCGGTCATCTGGATCGGGATCAGGTCGAGAGCACCGTCAGGGGTGGGTTGACGATGGTCATGCTCGCGACCGACGCCGTCACCCAGCGTTGGATGGCGCGGGGAACGCGGGGCGCGGTCGTCAACATCGCCACCATGTACGCGACGGTCTCCCCGCGTCCTTCCCTGTATCGCGACCACCCGCACTTTCACAATCCGCCGGCGTACGGCGCCGCGAAAGCCGGTGTCGTGCAATTTACCCGGTATGCCGCCTGCCACCTGGCGGCGTCTGGAATTCGAGTCAACTGCGTGTCGCCTGGCCCCTTCCCGTGGGGTGCGCCCGCAGCCCAGGCGTCGTTCGTGGCGGCGCTCTGTGCCCAGGTCCCGCTCGGACGCATCGGCGAAGCTCACGAAGTGGCCGGCGCCGTGCATTTCCTGTTGGCTCCGGCGTCGAGCTTCGTCACCGGGCAGAATATCGGTGTCGACGGAGGCTGGACCGCGTGGTGACGGCGGAGCGCATCGTCGTCGGCACCGCCCAGTGGGGCATGCCCTACGGAATCGCCAATCGCACGGGTATCCCCGGCCTGCCGGCGGTCCGGAGGATTGTCGCGCGCGCCGCCGAGGCGGGGATTACGACACTCGACACCGCGCGTGCGTACGGACAAAGCGAGTCGGTCGTCGGAGCGGTCGTGGGAGAGGACCACCGCTTCGCGATCGTGACCAAGGTTGCGCCGCTGGGCACGGCTGGCGCCGACCCGATCGCGGGCGCCGAAGCGGTACGCCGAGCGATCGACCAGAGCCTCGCGGCGTTGCGGCGAGGCCGCCTCGAAGCCGTGCTCTTGCACGACCCGGGCGACCGGCTCGCCGCGGGCGGTGCCGCATGGCGCGTGCTCGGTGATTTGCGTCGATCGGGCATCATCGGCTCTCTCGGAATTTCGGCCCGCAATCCGGCCGAGGCGATCGAAGCCCTCGACACGCAGGATGTCGACGTCGTGCAAGTGGCGATGAGCCTTGTCGACGCGCGTTTGACGCGCGCCGGCTTCGTCGATCGCGCCCGGGCAGCCGGAAAAAGGGTATTCGTGCGCAGCGTTTTTTTGCAAGGCGTCGCGCACCTGTCGCCCCAGGATCTGCCGCCGTATCTCGAACCGCTGCGACCCGTGCTGGCGGCCATCGCACGCTGGGCCCGGCCCCGGCAAATGACGGTGGCCGAGGCTTTCCTGCTCTACATGCGAGACACGTGCGCACTGCCGATCGTCGTCGGAATGGAGAGCGAAGCGCAGCTCGAAGCGAACCTCCAAACCTGGGCGCGAGCGGCTCTCGACCCGAGTGATCTCGCCGATCTCGCGGCGATCGTGCCGGATCTCCCGGACGCGGTGGTCGATCCCTCGAAGTGGCCGCCGCTCGCGCACCGTTGATCGGCAACGAATGGCGTGGCGATCGGCGTGTCCGGCAGCGTCGCCGGTGAGCCATGACGCGACTATGTCGAACGTGATGCGGCGAGGGTCGCGCGCTCAAGGTCCTCGTGAGCCCGCTCGATCGGCGCCCGCAGGGCTTGAGCAGTCTTAGCGATCATGTCGAAGAGCCGGATTGACGCGTCCAATCCCTCTCCGACCGACGTTGCCTCTTTGCCCGCAGCCATCGCACTACGGAATTCTGGCTGCATCATCGTCGAAAGGAACGCCATCGACTCGAGAGAGCGGGTGAGCTCTCGCTCGGCCGCGTCCAGCTGGGTCAGCCGAGCGGGGCGGTGCCTGGCCCGCGTGGCTAGGGTGTGGCATCGGCGAGCTCGCTCGATGCATTCGCCGAGCGTCGTCCGCATTTCGGTGACCCGCTCGTACATGCGCCGACGTCGTGCGCCGCGATCGAATCTCTCGGACGGCGCGATCGAGCGTGGCCCGGACCTGGACCGGTTCCCGCGCGTACCGCTCCGCGGCTTGCTCAAGCGGCACGTGTTCCATCCCTTCGATGAAAGCGCCCCCTTCGGTGCAGTTGAGCAGCGTGCGTTGCCCCGACTGCCTGCCCGCCTCGTCGACGAACCAGGCCCACGCCCTGAGGAGCGACATTGACGTCGGCACGGTCCCCCCATAATAACCGGGGACTTCGCGCAAAAAAATGTTCTCGGGGCCCTTGGGTTCGAGCTTCTTGTACGCCTCGCTCGCTTCGACCACCAGGCCGGCCCCCTCGGGCGTGATCGCGACGCGCGCGTCGCCGTCGCAGGTCGTCGCGGCATAGTAACGGCCGGCAGAGAACGACAGGTCCTGTCCGACGACGATGACCGGATCGCAGCCGAAGTGCGTCGCGATACTCAACGCGACGGTCGACACTGAGCCCCCCACGCGCAGCGGCACGCGTTCCTCGAGCCCATCGTAGACCCAGGTGTCAATCATCGGGTTGGCGGCGAACGAGATGAACCGCTCCGCGGGCAGCGCAAAGAGCTCCGGTCGCACGGACGCGCCGAGCACCAGGGCTCCGATGGGGCCCAGTGGGACCCCGTCGAAGTGGTACCGGACGTCTTGCGACTCGAGTACGACGACCATATCGGGCACGATTCCGGCACGGTGCAAGGCCAAAAGCGAGTGGCTGACGGCGATGATCAGCGCTTTGCCTTGGAAGCGGCGGATGACGTCGATGTTCTTGTCAAGCGAAGGTCCGGCCGAAACGATGACGGCCGGTTGGCCTCGAAAAGCGTCGCGAAACCGAGCCATCGACGGCCACGCTGCCACGCTCGCGAGGTTCTCGATGGCGTTGGCGACGAAGTGAGGGGCGAAGGTGTCGACCGTCCTCCAGTAGCTGAGGATCATGTCCTTCGCCTGAATCCCGGCCTGAATCCGCGTGTTGTACTCCTTGATCAGCGCCAGCAACGCCGCCCCTTCGCGTCCGGGCGGAATCGCGCACGCGCGTGCGGCGGGACTCGCTTGCGCGACCTTGGCATTGAGCTCGGCGGAGCGCTTGGCGAGCTCCAGAATTGGGTCCAGTTCGGGCTTGCTTTTGACGAGATCGACGATCGCGTCGGAGACACCGGCGAGTTCGTGGAGCTGGACTAGAAGCGTCGAGAGAGCTTTAGGCAGATCGTTCGAACGCGATCCGACTGACGTCGCCGAGGTGGACATGCCTTTTCAGCCGGTTGTCTGCGACACCTGTGCCGGTGCGGTCTTCGCCCGCGCATCGCGCGCGACCTGGTCGGAGGCGACGACCCACGCTTCCCGCAAAGGCGTCAGGATGCGGATGACGTCGGCTAGGCCGGCGGGGTCCCGATGCGCGTTCGCCTCCACGATGTGGCGCATGCAAAACGCATAAAGAGGCTCGAGTTTGTCGCACAAGCTCGGAAACACCGAGCGGTCGAGTCCGACCAAAAGCTGCTCGAGGATCGCGATCGAACGGTTGGTTCGCTCGGCCGTCTTGGCGCGGTCCTTCGCCTCCATGGCCACCATCGCTTCGCGCAGGAAGCGAAAGAGGCCGTCGTAGAGCATGACCACGATCTGTCCGGGGGATGCCGTCGTGACGCTGACGGCGCCGTAGCGCGCAAGACCTTGGGTCGGCAGGTTCATGAATCCTCAAAATTTCCTAATCTGAAGTTCCGCGGGAACTCAGCCCAATGAACGGTTGGCAATGCTACAAGATCCCCCGCGGGGGCTCTCACACGAAGGTCCCGGTGCCGCCCAGGTTGGTGAAGGCGGTCTTGTCCGTTTGAACGGTCTCCTCCATGGTCGTAAATTCATTTTCCAATTGGGTCTGGTAGATCGTGATGCGCGCCTGCATCGACTGGATGCTTGCCGTCAGCTCCGTGTTCTTCGTCGTAAACGCGTTGATCTCAGCCTGTATGACCGACGACGGGCCTGTGGTCAGCGAGGTGATGGTGTTGCCGATCGTCCCCATGATTCCGGTCGATCCGGTGGCCGCGCTGGTGACGAAGAGACTCTGGACCCCCGACGGATCGGACTGGATGGCCGAGGTGAGCGTACTCTGGTCGAGCGAGAGCGTCCCATCGTTGTTGAGCGTGACTCCGACGCTCGCGAGGTTTTGAAAGTTCGAGTCCGTGCCCGGGACGTTCGACGCGATGAGGCTCGAAAGCTGATTGAGCGAAGCGCCGATCGCTTGATCTCCGGTCAACAGCGAATTCGTCGCCGCCGTCGATCCGAACCCCGCGTCGGTGTGTCCCGCGGTCACCACGTTGTTGTAAGCCGTCACGAAGGCCGACACGCTCGTGGCGATCGCGCTCGGGTCGCTCGCCACTGTGACCGTGCCCGGGCTGGACATCGTGCTGGTCGCTGCAAGTGTTACGCCAGGAATGGCACCCGAAATCTGGTTGGTGGAGCTCGTCACCTGAATGTTGTTGACGGTCGCGACGGCGTTCTGCGCGGGCTGGTAGGTGTTCCCGGACGTCGAGAGGCCGAGCGAGAATCCGCTTTCGTTGAAGGATACGGCGTTCGCGGAACCCGTGGCATTGCCTTGCACCTGGAGCCGGTAGTTCGTCCCGTCGAAGACGACCGAAGCCGTCACGGGCGCGCCGCTCGACGAAATGTTCGAAGCGATCGTCGCCAAAGAATCGCCGCTGCCTATCGGTACGTTGACGGTTTGTCCCCCGACCGTGATGCCGAGCGTTCCCGAGATGCCGAGGGCGTTGCTGCTCGACGACTGCGGGTTGCTATAGGTCAGTTGCGCTTGGGCGAGCTGCGTGACTTGCACCGAGTAGGTGCCCTGCACGGCGTCCGAGCTGGCCGATGCCACAACCGATGGACTGCTCGACGTGGCGGTGGTCGAAGCATACTGCGTCGGGTCCGCCAGGCTTTGCGCTGCGGTCTGCAGCGTGGACAGGAGCGACGAAAAGCTCGAGATCGTCGACGACGCGCTCGTGACGTTCGTCTGCTCGGTCTGAATCGCCGTGATGGGAGCCTGTTGAATCGCGACGTACTGGCTGATGATCGACGCGTCGTCGATGCCCGATCCGAGACCGAGCGACGATAGGCTGATGGTGGGGCTGGTGGTGGTCATTGAATGAAGTGCTCCCGCAAAAGGGGTGCGCGGCGATGAGCGGACGCTCGGACCGAAAGGACCTTTTAACGCGCCAGCCCGCGCGCCGCCCCTCGACCAGCGAGGGACGACGCGCGGCGCGCGTCAATCACGAAAGTGCGGATTACTGGCCGTGGATCAGGCTGACTGCCAACTGCGGTTGCTGATTCGCTTGCGCCAAGATCGCCTCGCCGGCTTGGGAGACGACTTGCTCCTGCGCGAGAGACGCCGTAGCCGAAGCTACATCGACGTCCTGAACGTTGCTCAGAGCGGCCGACGTGTTCGTCGACATCGAGCTCAGGTTCGAGACGGTGTCCTGGAGCGCGTCCATGCCGGCACCGAAGCCAGCGCGGATGGCGCTGAGGTTTTGGATGGCCGTGTTGATGACGCCGATCGCGGCCTCGGCATCGCCCGCGCTATTGACCGAGCACGATGCCAGAGCGCCGTTCGCGACGAGGTCGGTCGCGTCCGCGCCGCCGAAGGACACGGACACCTGGTTAGCCGCGCCGGTGGAGATGCCGACCTGGAAGTTCGTGGCGGCGGCAGCGGTTTGCGCTGCGCCCGCGAGCAGGTTGATGCCGTTGAACGTGGTGTTGCTCGCGATGTTGGTGATCTCTTGCACCTGGGCCGCGAACTCCTGCTGCAGGTTTGCCGAGTCGCTCGCGCTCATCGTGCCGTCCGAACCCTCGACCGCAAGCTGGCTGAGGCGGGTCAGGATGTCGCTGATCTGAGAAGCGCCGTCGTCGGCGGTCTGCGTCATCGAGATGGCGTTGTTCGCGTTCTGCGATGCGCTCGAATACGCGGCTACCTGCGCCGTTAGACGGCTGGCAATGCCGACGCCCGCGGCATCGTCCGCGGCGCTGTTGATCTTGTAGCCGCTCGACAGCTGCTCCATCGTCTTGTTGAGTTTGGTCTGTGCGACGGAGAAGTTCTCCTGGGCAACGAGTGAAGAAACGTTGGTCTGAACGAAGAGTGACATGGTGAATTCTCCTTCTTGGAGGTGAGTGGATGGTGCGGGCCGTCGTGGTCTCCGCGGGGCTCATTGCCCGTCAGTGAATTGAAACGACCGTTTTACTTGGGACTTGAAGAGAAAGCGTCGAAGCGTCTGATTTATGAATTCCTACCTAAGCTCAGTCGTCGTGCGCGGGTCCGGCGATCCGGAGTGCCGACGACGACAGCGCGTCGAGAACCCGCGATAGGTCGTCCGCGGTGGAGTAATTCGACCCGGCGGTGGCGAGGGCCTCGGCGGTCGTCGGAGCCGGTCGCAGGCCGTTGGTCGCGGCGGAAGCGGGTTGACCGCTCAAAGAGTGGAGTGCGGACGCATAGTCGCTTTCGGACGCCGTGTAGTAGCCGGCCGTCTTGAGTGCGTGCGCGAACCCGTCGAGGTCTCCCGTTTGCGCCTTGGACATGGCGCCGCCGAACCGACCCGACAGCAGGCGCACGTAGTCCTCGGCGCCTTCGTCGATCGACGCGTAAGCACGAAACCCCTGCCGCACCACGGTGTCGTGCGACCCGATCACTTCGTGCGTCATGCAATTGGCGGTTTGTCCGTGCGGACCGGCCCCTTTGACGCCTCCGAAATTGAAGTTGTACATGCGCGAGCCGCTCGCGGTCTCCAGCGAGGCTTGCGCCGTCAACGTGTCGAGCATCGAGCTCGATGGGGCCTGACCCGTCACTCGGCGGTAGGCGCGGCCGATGGCCGATCGCAGCTCGACGCGCGACACGGGCGTCCGGCACGGATCCACGTTGCGCACGGTTCTCGACTCGATCGGCGCGATGTTCGGGCTGGCGTCCTTCCCCATGGGGTGCACTCATCAGCCATGCACGTGCCGGGCCGAATCGGAGGTCGAGGTCGAGGTTAGGTCGGGATCGGGATCGGGATCGGGGTCGAAGTCGGGGTCGAGGTCGAGGTCGGGGTAAGGTCGGGGTCGAGGTCGGGGTAAGGTCGAGGTCGGGGTCGGGGTAGTCGAGGTCGAGGTCGAGGTCGGGATCGGAGTCGCCGCCCTCAACCGACGTTCGCGAGCTCGCTGTGCAACGTGACGATGTCCTCCAGAAGCTCGAGGAGCACGTTTTCGATCTCGCGATTGCCGAGTATCGCAATCTGCTGCACCATCGGGGGAACGCCTCGGTTCGGATTCCGCAGTCGAAAACGGACCTCGACGCGCGCGGACAGCACACTCGATTGCTCGACGTAACGCGCCAAACTCGCGGCGCTCGCCTTGGGATCGTTGAGTGTCGACAGCAGACCTTGAAGAATGTCGAGTCGCGCGACGTCGCTCGCCGTGACGCACAGCGCCTGCTTCGGCGGCGTGTGCCTTCGCTCTTCGGGGCCTCGCGATCGCTTCATTGATCTCCCGGTACGGAGGTCATCAGCAGGTGGTCCGCGTCGTGGAACGCATCGATGGCCCGCTGGAACGCGTCGAAGTTTCGGCCTTCGGTCACCAGTTCGGTCATCGACCCGACGACCGACGTGTTCGACTCTTCGAGAGAGCCGATCGAAAGCTCTCCCGTCGAGGGCGACGGGGCGCCGGCCCCGGCGGTCGTGGCGAGCAGGGAGCCGCCTTCGGGAGCCAGTTGTTCCGGATTGGCAAACGTCACGACGCGCAGTCTCGCGATCTTCGCGTCGCATTGCCGCACTTCGCCGGTCGGCGTGATCGTGATCTCGCCTTTGGTCCGATTGGTGTTAATCGAGGCGTCCGTCGTCTGCCAAGACCGGGGTGCCGTGCGAGGTCGTCAGCGTTCCGTCGGTCGCGACGGCGAGCGATCCGGCACGCGTATAGCGTTCGCCGTTCGTCGTA
This sequence comes from uncultured delta proteobacterium, assembly GCA_963696385.1. Classification (GTDB taxonomy): domain Bacteria; phylum Myxococcota_A; class Polyangia; order Polyangiales; family Polyangiaceae; genus Palsa-1150. The sequence continues at coordinate 481,112 of CAVOKF010000008.1, read as the reverse complement.
CTCGCGGCCAGGTACGACTTGTCCGGTAGCGTGACGTCGAGCGATCGACCCGTGACCCGAACGGCCCCGCGCGTCGTGTCGAGCGTCGTGGTGGACGCCGTCACCGACGGCATCGCCGTGCCTTTGCCGCCGGCCTGCGCGAGGGCCTCGCGAAAAATCGGGCGCATTCGCTGGTAGCCGTCCGTGGACGCATTGGCGAGATTGCTCGCGGTGGCGTCGAGAGCCGACGTCTGTGCAATCGCCCCGCTCAGCGCCACGTAGATTCCATCGCTCATCGTTCAAGCCCTCCCGATCATCGCCCGCAGGCGATGCATGGCCTCGGAATGCAGCTGCGAGATGCGCGACTCGGTGACCCCGAGCACGGCTCCAATCTCTCGCAGCGTGCAGTCCTCTTGGTAGTAAAGAGCCAAAACTTGGCGCAATTTCGCGGGTAGCCGGTCGATGGCCTCCGCGACGGCGGCCGCGAGTTCCTTCCTGCTGACTTCGTCCTCGACGGTGGGCGCCGTACCTTCCGTCTCGATCTCGTCCGGGTCGATGAGCTCGAGCCGAGCCATGCCGCTGTTCGCGATGCGCAAGAGCAGCGTCTGATAGGCTTCCATGTCGATTCCGAGCTTGGCCGCGATCTCTTCCTCTTCGGGCGCCCGTCCCAAGGCGTTCGCCAGTTCGCGCAGGGCTTCGGTGAGTTTGCGGGATGCGCGCCGGACCTCGCGGGTCGCCGGATCCAGATTGCGCAAGTAGTCGAGCATCGCGCCCCGAATGCGGTACGAGGCGTACGCGTCGAACTCGTTCGGGGGCATCGCCGGGTCGGCGCGGCGATAGGCCTCGATCAATCCAACCCATCCGTAGCCGACCAGATCGGCCACGGTGATGTGGCGCGGAACCGAACGAGCGAGGCGCATCGCCGCGCGCCGGACCATCGGCAGGTAATGCTCGTAGGCTTGCCGGTCGAGTGTCCCCTTCGCTCGCTCCTCGGCGGCTATCGGAACGGCGCTCATACGGCCGCCTTGCTCGACTCTTTGCGTCGCGTGAGGGCATCGAGCACCGCACCCATGGTCGCCGGAGAGACGTCTTCGGGCACGCGCGGTCCGGCGCACAGGATCGAAAGCGGCAGCTTCGACGCGAAGGTCGCATGGACGACGCCGGACGGAGCCTCGGTCTCGTCGAGCTTGGTGATCGCCACGGCGGTCGGGTTGGTCGCCGAAAACGATCGCGCCACGCGCGTCGCATCGATCGCGCGGATCGCCGCCGGCACACAGACGAGAACGTGACGGGCGAAGCCTCGGCACGCGTCGGTGGCGGCGAAGCGGTCGGTGGCGAGAAGACGCTCGGTTGCGTTTGCCGCCGGCTCCTTTCCGGCCGTATCGACGAAGACGAACTGGGTTCGCACCGCCGCCAGGATGCTCGCGAGCTCGTCGGCGTCGCGAGCCGTCTCGCACGGCACGCCGAGCAGGTCGGCGTAGCGCTCGATCTGGGCAACGCCGCCCACCCGGAACGTGTCGCAAGCGACCAGCGTCACGGTCTTGTTGTCCATTCGGGCGCGGGCCGCGAGCTTCGCGAGGGTCGTCGTCTTGCCGACGCCTGCGGGGCCCACGACCGCGATGACGGCGCGACCTTCGCCCGACAGAGGCCAGGCCTTCAGCTGCACCAGCTCGGAAAGCGCGTTGCGAAAGCGCTCCTCGAGGGTGGTATCCGCGTCGCCCTTCGCCCGCGTCGCGCGTGCGAGAGCGATGGCGGCGCCCCCTTCGATCCCATGGGCGCGTACCACCGCCGTCGACTTGTCGCCGCGCGCGGCCTTGGGCGCCAGCTGTTCGATGGCATCGCGAATGGCGACGATCTCGGTTGCGACGTCGTTCGAGGGGCCCGACCCGGGTCGCGCGAGCGCGATTTTGAGGGCCCGGATCTCGCTGCGCAGCTCCGCGCGAAGCGCGGCGATCGGATCGCGCGCCGGAGCGCTCTCGCCTTGCGCGTACGCACTCGAGGCGAACGGGCCCTTCGCCGCGGCCGCCCCGGCAGTCGGGGGCGCCGTCGCCGGCTCCGCTACGGCGGCCGCAATCTCGACGTCGCTGCCCCCGAACAGTCCCGTGATTCCTCGGCGAGGCACGTCGCGTGTGGTCAGGACGACGGCGTTGTCGCCGAGAGCGTCCGTCGCCGCCCGGCGTGCATCGAAAGCGGTCCGACCGCGGAACACCTGGGTCTTCATGGACTCCTCACTGAGCGAGAGCATTGGGCGCGAGCCGGTCGAGGACCTGGATCGGCGCCGTCGGGTCGATTTCGCGGAACGAGACGACCGCGAGCTGGGGGATCTTGCGTTCGAAGACGGCGCGGACGTAGCGCCGCAAGTCTGGAGACGTGACGACCAGCGGTGTGGCCGAGATGGCCGTGAACTTTTTGACGGACCGCTCGACGTTGGCGACGAGTGTCCGCAGGAGCTCCGGATCGAGGGCGCCGCCGGTGCCTGTGGCGATCTCGCGCAGCGACCTGCGGAGCACCTCTTCGAGCCGCGGATCGAGCGTCAAGGCGGCGACGTTGCCGTCGGCTCCCTTGACGCGTGAGGTGATGTGCGAGGCCAGCCGCTCGCGCACCAGCTCCGTGAGTTGTTCGATGTCCTTCGTTTGCGCGGAGAGTTCGCCGAGCGAGTCGAGGATCGTCCGCGAGATCTCGAATCGAGATGCCCTCGCGCACCAGATTTCGGAGAATGCGGACCACGTCACCGAGAGAGAGCAAGTTCGGAACCACGTCGTCGACGATCTTCGGTGCCGTCTTGGCCAGGACGTCGAGCAAGTGCTGGACTTCCTGCCGCCCCAGGAGCTTGTGCGCGTTGACGCGAAGCAGTTCGCCCAGATGGGTCGCGATGACGGTCGCGTGATCGACCACCGTGTATCCGAGCGCCTCCGCCATCTCCTTGTCGCGCACCGCAATCCAGCGGGCCGGCATGCCGAACGTCGGATCCATGGTTTTTTCGCCCTGGATCGGAGGCGCCTGGCCGATCGGATCGACGGCGAGCAGGCGCCCGGCCTTGCAGCTGCCGGCCCCCACGGCATTGCCCGAGATGAGCACCCGGTAGGCGCCGGGCGGCAATTGAAGGTTGTCGCACACGTGAACCGGGGGCATGATCATGCCCAGATCCTTGGCGAGTTGCTGTCGCAACATGGCGACCCGATCGAGCAGCGTTCCGCCGCGCGTCGCGTCGACGAGGCCGACCAGCTCGTAGCCGACTTCGAGCGACAGCAAATCGAGGGCCAGCGAAGCGTCGACTTCCGACGCGGCGCGCTTCGGGTCGTTCGCGGCCGGCGGGGGGGCCACCTTCGCCACGACGGCAGAAGGGGCGCCGATCTTGCGCGAAAGCATTAGAAACCCACCCGCGAGCATGAGGCACGACACGGTCGGCATCCCGGGCATCAGAGCGAGGACCGTCAAAATTCCGGCGGTCATCGCGACGGGTTTCCGACGGCCGAAGAGCTGCGTGCCGAACGCACGGCCGAGCTGATCGCCGGTCGCGCTTCTCGTGACGACGATGCCGGAGGCGGCGGAGATGAGCAGCGCCGGAATCTGCGACGCCAGCGCATCGCCGACGCTCAGAACCGAGAACGTTTCGGCGGCTTTCGACAAATCCATGCCCCGCGATACGCCGAGGATGAGCCCGCCGATCAAGTTGATGGCGGTGATGAGCAGGCCGGCCACGGCGTCGCCGTGAACGAACTTGCTGGCTCCGTCCATGGCTCCGTAGAAATCCGCCTCCCGTTCGAGTTTCTTTCGTCGGCCGCGCGCCTGGTCGTTGTTGATCGAACCCGACGACAGGTCCGCATCGATCGCCATCTGCTTGCCGGGCATGGCGTCCAAGGTGAACCGAGCCGAGACCTCGGCGACGCGCCCGGCGCCTTTGGTGACGACCACGAAGTTGATGACCGCCAGGATCAAGAAGACCACGAGCCCGACCAGCACGTTGCCCTCGACCACGAAGCGCCCGAAGGCCTCCACCACCGATCCGGCGGCGCCCGCTCCTTCGCCTCCGTGCAGAAGAATCAGGCGCGTCGTCGCGACGTTCAGGCTCAATCTTAAGAGCGTGGCGATGAGAACGAACGCCGGAAATGCGCTGAATTCGAGCGCTTCTTCGATGAAGAGCGCCGTCAGGAACACCCCGATGGCGAGCGCCTGCGAGAACGACAGCAAGATGTCGAGAAGCATCGCCGGGATCGGCAACACCATCATGAGGACGATGCCGATGATCCCGAGCGGAATGATGATGTCGGCCCCGCGAGAGGGGGTCGAGATCGCGACGGCCTCGGTGCTCACGGACCCCGCCCTCGCACCCCTTGTGCCGTCGCCACGCCGCGCAGCTTGAATACGAAGGCCAGGATGCGTGCGACGGCGGCAAAGTGCGCCGCCGGAATCGGTTGTCCGATGTGGACCTCCGCGTCGAGCGCTCTCGCGAGCGCGCGGTTTTCCAGAATGGGAATGCCGTGCTTGCGCGCTTCGGCGCGAATCTGCAGCGCGACGTCGTCGTGTCCTTTGGCCACCACGACGGGGGCGGGGTCCGTCGGTGAATACCGCAGCGCCACCGAGATGTGCGTGGGGTTGGCGACGACGACGGTCGCACCCTTCACGTTGGCGATCGAACGCTTTCGCGCGAGCGCGCGGGCGCGCGATCGCATGCGTGCTTTGGACTTCTGGTCGCCTTCGCTCGATCGATTTTCGTCCATGACCTCGCGGCGGGTCATCTTCATCTCTTTGCTGATCGAAAATCGGCTCTGCACGTATTCGACGCCCGACACGAGCGCGAGGGCGAACAGGGCATTGAGCAAAACTCGCACCGCGGCGTCCATGATGTGCGTCGCCCCGACGTCGACTCCGACGCGACTGAGGCTCAGCAGGTCCGGCAGCTCGATGAGCAGAGCGCGGTAGCCCACGTATCCGACGAGTCCGACCCGCAGCAGGCTCAAGAGAGCTTGGACGCTGCCCTTTTTGGGTGAAAAAAGCTGCTGCAGCCGCGGCAAGGGATTGAGCCGCTCCGGCTTGAAACCAACGGCCTCGAGGTTGACGTGCAGTCCGGCTTGGGCGACCCCCGCGGCCGTGGCGCCCACGGCGGCCGCGAGGGCCGTGGGCGCCACCAGGACCCCGAGGACCGTCAGGGCGGCACTCGTCACCCCGTCGGCGTCGTGGCGGCCGACGGCTCCGAGATCGGCGAAGCAGCCCATGAAAAGAAGCTGGATGGACCGGCCGATCGCGGCCCGCGAGCCGAGCAGAACGCCGATCGCCGCCGCGGTCGACACGACGCCGCCGGCGTCCTTGGATCGCGCGAAGCGCCCGTCTTTGCGGAACTGTTCGCGCCGCTTCGGCGTCGGATCGAACGACTTCTCGCCTTGCTCCTCGCTCACGGCGCCTGCCCGGACAGTTCGACCAGCAGCGTGTCGAGCCAGGGGCCGACCGACGCGAAATGCGCGTTCAGACCCGCCCCGATGTCGTGGATGCTCGAGATCACGACGAAGAAGCCGGTGACGAGCAAGACGCTGAAACCGACGCTGAAGATCTGCAAGGCGGGTGCGGCGCGCGCGATCATTCCGAGGCCGAGGTGCACGACGAACGACACCGCGATGACAGGCATGGCCAGCCGCACGCCGACGACGAACGACGTGACCACCAGGTCGACCATGGCCATCGACGTCGATGGGAACGACATGCCGACCCCGATCGGCAGAGCGCGAAACGAGGCCAGCAGGTATCCGAGGGCCACGCGATGCACGCCGGCGGCAAGCGCGATCAGCAGGGCGACGAGCGTGACGATGCGCGCAAAAATCGCGTCCTGGGCTTCAATCGTCGGATTCAGGATCGACGCGGTGGACAGCCCGATGCCCTCGGACAACAGCTGGCCGCTGACCTCCGCGGCCATGAAGACGAAGCGGAAGGCGATTCCGATGAGGAGCCCGCAGCCGAGCTCGCAAGCCACCGCCACGAGCAGCGGTAGGCCGATTTCGTGGGGCACCGCGTCCGCCGGTGCGAACAGGCTTGCGGCCCAGGACAGTGCGGCCACCAGCCCGATGCGCGGTGTCGTCCCGACGTTTGCGCCGGGGAAGGGGGACACGACCACGAACCCCGAGATGCGGGCTCCTACGAGCGCCCACATGGCCGCGTAGCTCAGGGCGAGGTGCTGGAACATCAACGCACGATGTGCGCAATCGATTCGAAGTTGTCGTGCGCATATTCGACGACGCGCGACGCGAGCGCGGGGCCGAGCGTCACCAGAACGCCCAAGACCACCGTAGCCTTCACGACGAAGCTGACGCTCGCCTCGTTGATCTGGGTCGCCGCCTGGACGATGCCGACGAGCACTCCCGCCGCAAGCGAGGCGAAGAGCAGGGGTCCGGCGGCGAAGATCGTGACTTCGAGCAGCGTGGTGAGAAGTTCGAGGGCTTGATCGGCATTCATCCGAAGCTCCGAATGAGCGATCCGACGAGCAAGTGCCAGCCGTCCACGACGACGAAGAGAAGCAACTTGACCGGCAGGCTGATCGTCCCGGGCGGCACCATCATCATGCCGAGCGACATCAGCACCGACGAGACCGCGAGGTCGATGACCAAAAAGGGCAAGAGCACGAGCACACCCATTTGAAACGCGGTGGTGAGCTCGCTCACGACGAACGCGGGCGCCTCGATGCGGAGCGGGACCGCCTCCTCCGTATCGGGCAACGGCAAGTGTGCCGCATCGTAGAAGAGAGCGAGATCGCTCTCGCGGGTCTGCCGAAGCATGAACGATCGAAGCGGCGCCGCGGCACGTTCGAAAGCCTGCTCCTCGGTGATCTTTCCGGCCACATAGGGATCGTACGCGTCGTGGGCGATCGCCGATCCGACCGGCGCCATGATGAACATCGTCAAAAAGATCGCGATACCGATGAGCACCTGATTGGGCGGGGTCTGCTGGGTGCCGATCCCCTGCCGGACGAACGACAGCACGATGATCGATCGGGTGAACGACGTCATCGTCAGCACGATGGCCGGCAGCAAGGACAAGAGCGTCAGAAGCGCGAGCAGCTTGAGCTGCGGCGCGAGTCCCGGCTCGTTCAGGGCGGTGAGGTTCACCGGCGTTCTCCGATCGACAGCAGTCCGCGAGCCTGATCTTCGATGGGCTCGTGGCTTGCCCCGGTCGACGCCGTCATGCGCCTCGATCGCTTCGATTCGCTGGCGCCGCCGCCGGTTGCCGCGCGAATCTCGTCGTTCGCCAGAAGCGCGTCGGCCACCGTCCGCGCCGGCGTGGAGAGCGCGCCGCCGACCTCGTCGGCGTCGGTGTCGGGCATGATGTACAAATTCTGGATGCCGTGGGGGGTGACCCCGAGCAGCATGCGCTGACCTTCGAGCTCGATGACCAAAAGCTCGCTGCGAACGCCCACCGGCACGCGGCGAACGATGTTCATTTGCACGCTGGGCGACGCAGCCGAGGCTCCGGTCCGGCGCTTCCAGACGAAAAGACCGCCGGCGGTCACGAGGACCATCGCCAGGAGCTTCCAGAGGACCGAGAAGTGGGCGGGTGCCGGATCGAGCGAAAGAGGCTTGCCCGGCCGCGTCTGCAAAGGCGTCGGCGCGGTGGGTGCCAGCAAAGTGTCCGCCGGGGTAGGGGGGATGCCGAGCGCTGCGCCCGGCGCGCTGGGCGCCAGTACGGTGTTGGCCGTGGGTGCGGGATCCGCCGGTGCGGCGCGCGTCAGCGTGCTGGCGGATGTCGCCAGGACGATGACGCCAGAAGCGATGAGACGCCTCACGACTGCGCGTCGTCTCCGGGCGAGACGATCTCGGTGATCCGCACCCCGTACCGGTCGCCGAGGACCACGGCCTCGCCGCGGCCCAAAAGCCGTCCGTTGACGAAGATGTCGAGCGGCTCGCCGGCGGCTTTCGCGAGTTCCAGAGTCTGGCCGTTCGCGAGCTTCAACACATCGGCGATCCGCATGCGGCGCCGTCCGATCTCCAGAGTGATTTCGACTTCGACGTCGCGCAGAAGAAACATCGCCCCCAACGACGCGGGCTGGGGCGGCGCGATCAGGGCTTCGGGGACCGCAGCGGCGGGCGGCGGGGTTCGATCCGGGGGACTCATGGTTGACCTTTGGGGTTCATGAGATCCCACCTATCAACCTTCGTGCCGGTATCCTGGCTCGTGCCCGATCAGTGAACGCCGTCGGCGTCCGCGGCAATTTTCACCGATATCTGACCGCCGTTGGTCGTGGGGCGCCCGCGATACAGAACGTGGTCGTTGGCGCGTACGCTCACCATGCCGTTCACCGGAACATCGAGTCGCAGCATGTCTCCGACTTTGATGGCGGTGAGATCGCAGACCCGCATGCTGACCCGACCCAACTCGGCGACCAGGTCGATCTCGACGTTCTCGAGAACGGCTGTGATGCGCGCGTCGACCGCGTGATTGGCAGGCGGGTCGGCCTCCGCAGCGGAGGCGAGCAGCACCTCCTTGGGCAAAAGCAGCACGACGCGGCCGATCCGTTCGTCGACGCCGAACTCGAGGACGCACGCGATCGGCGCGCTCTGCGCGGTCGCTTCGTCGACGTCCGCCGGCCGGGACTCGAGCCGCAAGCCGATCGAGGCCCCCAGAGAGTCCGAAAAGGCGCGAACGATTCCGACCGCCAGGCCCGATGCGAGCGCGGCTTGAGGGGTGGTCAGCCCGGTCGCATTCAATACGGGCAGGGTCTGGCCGTTGCCGCCGAGCACCCCGTCGAGAAACATGGCAATCGCGCCGGCATCGAGCAGTAGCGCCCCTCGAGCGCTGCCCGGCGACGTCACGAGATGCACGACGTGAATGGGGCGCGGAACGCTGTCGAGCAGCTCGGCGATCGGGGTCGCTCGCGTATAGGCGAGGGCGATCGGAACCCGTCGTCGTGACAAGAACGGCACGGCGCGGCGCAGCGCAGCCGCAAGACGCGGACTTTCCCGTTCGAGGATCCGAGCCGCCTTGCGCACGCGCTCCCCCTCGAGCGCAAATCTCAGGAGTTCGACCCGCGGTGCCTCGGCCGTGGTCATTGGACGACGAGGTCGGTGATCAGCACGCGCTGAAGCGACTTGACGCCGGCCGCCCGGAATCGCTCGAGCAGGTCGGCTCGCAGCTTGTCGGCCTTCGTGTTGTCGAGGGCGTCCTCGTAGCTCAACACGCGCAGATAACTGAGTGTTGCGTCGCGCATGCGCGGGGTGAAGTTCTTGGGCGCTTCCTCGTCTTTGCCGCCGGCCACGAATTCGACCGCGAGGGTCAACTTCATCGGGTGTGTTTTCTTGTTCACGTCCTGGGTCAAAACGAGAAAGGGGTCGAGCGCCAGGGTCGGTCCGGGCGGCAGTTCTTGCGCCGGTGCCGCCGACGAAGCGCCGCTCGCGTTGCCGGCCGCGTGGGCCGAGGAGAGCCTTGCGCCGCCGAAGGCCGCGCCGCCTGCGAGCAGTGCCGGCAAAAGCAGGGCAACGAGATTGATCGAACTCTTGCGCGGGACGCCCGCGGGCAGTTCTTTGCTGTCGTCGGTGTCACTCATGACGATTCTCGGTCGATTCGCGGCCCCTTTGGGGCGCTACTGCGTGATTTGCATCAGGGTCTGGAGCATTTGGTCGGCGGTCGTGATCGTCTTGGAATCGGCCTGGAATCCGCTTTGTTGTGCGATGAGGTCGACGAACTGAGCGGACATGTCGACGTTCGATCCCTCGAGCGATCCGGCGACGAGCGATCCGCGACCTCCCGTGCCCGCGGTGCCCACCGCCGGAATGCCTGAATCCGGGGTCGCGTTCCAGAGATTCTGTCCCATCTGGCCGAGGCCCGTGTTCGAGGGGAACTTGGCGATGCCCATCTGCGCGACCGCCAACGTCTGCCCATTCGTGTAGGATCCTTGGACGGTCCCGTTGGCATCGATCGTCACGCCGGTGAGCGATCCGGATGCATAGCCGTCCTGGCTTTGCGTGGAGATCGTGTCGGGCGAACCGTATTGCGTGATGCCGTCGGTTCCGGTACCGCCGCCCGCAATGGGCGACCCGAAGTTGAACGTGAGAGCCTGGTTCGGCGTCGCTCCGTTGAAGCTCACCGTGCCGCCGGCCGTCACCGTGTTGCTTTGAAGCGCGCCGGAACTGTTGAACGTGAGCGTACCGGTGGCGATCTCCGAGTTCTGTCCGGCGGTTCCACCGGCCACGTCGGACCCGGGGGCGAGCACGTGGTAGGTCCAGGACCCGTTGCCCTGGTTGGCGAAGTACACGTTGACCGTGTGCGCATTGCCGAGCGAGTCGTAAACCTGCATGCTCGTCGAGAAATTGCTGCTCGTGCCGGGATTTTGCGCGTTCCACGCGACCGCAGGCGGCGTATCGGCCGAGTTCAAATTCGCCGTGATGCTCATCGCCGTCGTCGTCTTGGGGGCGAGCGCCGACGTGCTCACCTGGATGGGTGCCAGCGTCGTCGAGAACGTTCCGTCCGGATTGGCCGCATAGCCCTCGAAGGCCAGGCCATCGGGGTTGACGAGCGTGCCGTTGCTGTTGAGCGAGGTCTGACCGTCGCGCGTGTAGAAGTCGCCGCTCATGCCGCCGACGCTGCCGTTCACGACGAAGAAGCCGTCGCCCGACAAGGCGACGTCGGTCGGCAGTCCCGTGTTGACCAGGGACCCTTCGGAGAAAATCTGCTGCGCGGACGTCATCTCCACGCCGCCGCCGATGGCGCCTTCGGTCCCCGCCGCGGCGCCGAGCACGGTGTCGAATTCCTCGCGCGACTCTTTGAAGCCGACCGTGCTCGAGTTCGATAGGTTGTTGCCGATGACGCCGAGCGCGCTGCTCTCCGCGTCGAGCCCCGAAACGCCCGCGTACATGGCCGAGAAGATCGACATATGGTTCTCCGTTGCTTGGTAGATTCGATGGGAGGGGGTGGGTGGTTACGACGCCGTCACGGAGACGGGGTCGAGGTGGGCGCGCCCACGCTGACCAGTTGCGAGATTCGGTGCCTGGGCGCCGGAAGCCAGCGTGACCATCGTTGCCCCTTGGGCAAACGAGATGTTGGTCACCACGCCGCTCACACTTTGCGAGACCGGCACGGCCGCGCCGCTCGAGGTCGTCGCCGTCACGTTGATGGTGTAGGTCCCCTGAGGCGCGCTCTGGCCGGAGCTGTTGTTGCCGTCCCACTGGATGCTGAGCGGTCCTGCGCTCTGGGGTCCGAGGTCGAGCGTGCGAATCAGGTTTCCGTTCGAGTCGGTGATCGTCGCCTTCACGTCCGCCGCCGAGCCCCCGAGGGTGACGTTGGTCGGGGATGCGGAGGTTCCGTTGGATGTCACGGTGTTTCCGCCGATGGTGACCGTCTGGCCGACCAGTTGCGACGCTTCGTTGTTGCCGATGCCGGAAAGCTGGGTCGACACGGTGCCGAGCTGCTGCGACTGATTGACCGATTGCTCGACCAACGAGAACTGGGCGAGCTGGGTCACGAAGTCCGTCCCCTGCATCGGCTGGGTGGGGTCTTGGTGCTGCAGCTGCGCGACGAGCAGTTGCAAAAACTCCTGCTCGTTGACCGTCGGCGTCGCTCCCGTCGTCGCCGTGCTCGCTGCGGCGCTCGCCGCCGCGGCGCCCGTCAACCCGGCGCTGCTCGTTTGGCTGATGTTCGTCATTGGACACCTGCTAGAGCACGATCCGGACCCGCCCGGGCGCCGTCGGCTGGATGGCCGCACTCGTGTCGTCGTCGGATTCGGTCGGTGCGCGATCGTCGGACTTCTGGCCACCCCCGTTGCCCGATGCGTCGAAGGATCCCGTGCTGGGCCCCCCCCGAGTGCCGATCTCGATGCGCGCTGCAGGCACGTTGGCGGCCGCCGACATGGCCTCGACCCGCGGGGCCAGCAACGAGGCGGTCTCGGCGCGCTGCGAAGTGACGCGCACGTCGACTTCGCCGTCCTTTGAGCGGGCGTGCACGTCGATGTGTCCGAGTTCGGGGTGGTCCAGCGCACCGTGGGCCGCGTTGAGAATCACGACCTGGTTCATCGCGGACTGGGCGGCGGTCGCCACGTCGTCTTCGGCAGGGCGGGCCGACGACGTTGCATCGGCCGGCACGCCGTTGGCGGTCGTCGTCAGAATTTTGTCGCTCGGCAGGGCTCCGAGAGCGGCGTCCGTCGCCAGCAGGGCCGAAGCGGCCGGTGCTGCGCCGTCGGGAGACGCCGGCGCGGCCGCCGCGGCAGCTCCGGCCTTGGCGCTCGGTCGAGACGCGTCGCGGGCCGCTGCCGTGGCGGATGGGGGCGCGGCGGCCGTGGGGTTGCCGGAGCTCGTCGGACTCGCCGTTCGAGAGGCGGAGTCGCCCGAGGAGGTTCGCTCTGCGCTTGCGGTGGCGAGCGGCCCATTGGGTGATTTCGCCGCGGAAGGCGACAGGCTCGGATTCGCGCCGATCGCCGCCGGAGAAGCGGCCACTCGCGAAGCGCCGGCGAGACCCGCAAGGGTCGAAGGCGAGGGGAGTGCGGCCGGTCGAGCGAGGCTGGGCTCGGACCGGGACTCGCCCGGCGTCGGCGAGGTGCCGAGGCCGCTTGCGGTCCTGGCGGTCGCGTCGATGGCCAATCCCGGGGTGGCCTCGGACGCGACCGCGGCGGTCAGCGGCGGGGTCCTCGGCAGCGCGTTCGGGATGAAGGGTGACGCCGTTGCCGACACGGCCAGCTGCGGCAGCGCCGAGGCGTTTGCGGTCTCGTTCGGGGTCGACGCTGCCGGGGCGTTCGCGCCGCAATCGACAGGGGCGGGCGTTTCCGCCTGTGGGTCATCCTGCCCGGAGCCCTCGTCGTCGGAGTCGTCGACGACGATCGGCGCCGGGGCTTGGGGCAGAAATCCGTTCGCGGGATCCTGCGGGTCGCGCTTCGGCGCCGCGCCGCGCTTCGACGCGGCGTCGCGCGGGTCGGGGGTCGTTGCCGGTCGACGGCCTGCGGGATGGCCCTTCGCCGCCGCGCCCGGATCGTGCGCGGCTTCCAGGAACGACCGAAAGTCGGCGCCCTGAGAGGCAGACGGTGGGCGCGCGGCCGACGGGGTGGAGGAGTCCGACTGGTTCGGGATGGGGGCGACGTTCGTCGTGATGTTCATGGGGTGGTCCTCGTCATTCGCGCGGCGAACTCGTCGTTCGCTTTTCGTTCCGCGGTCTGCTCGTCGGCCGCCAGGGTCTGGCCGATCCGGTCTCGCAACGTCTCGAACTTCTTCGAAATCGGATTTGGCCGCGCGTAGCGCTTGCCGGCAGGTCTCTTCTTCGGCGCGCACTTTTCGCTCCTGGGCCTCGAGCGTTTCGATCCGCCGTCGCAGGCCGAGCCGATATTCGTGGGCCTCCACCATGTCCGCGCTCGAGCATCGCGAGGCGGACGGTGCGGACACGGCGGCCTGGAACGCATCTCGCGCGGTCGCGATCCGCGCTACGGCTTCGGCGGTCCGGCGCACGTGGTTGGCCAGATCGACTTCGATGCGATCGACGATGCCGGCGCGGATCTCCACGATCCGGCCCATACGACGGACGCGCTCGCGACTCATGCGACGCTCCCGGCGATGGCGCGCAAGGCTTGGATGGCCGTGGCGCGGGGCACGTCCTCTTGGAGCGACTGGCGAATCAGGGCTTCGATGCGTGGGTACGCGGCACGGGCCTTGTCGACCTTGGGGTCGGACCCGGGCACGTAGGCGCCGATCTGAATGAGATCCGCCGCACCTTCGTAGACCGCGAGGAGCTCTCGCACCTTGGCGGCGTCCTTCCAATGCTCGGGGGTCGTGATCTCGCCGGCGACTCGGGACACGCTGCGCAAGACGTCGACGGCGGGAAACAGGCCGGCATCTGCGAGCTTACGCGACAAGACGATGTGACCATCGAGAATTCCGCGAGCGCAGTCGGCGATGGGGTCGTTCAGGTCGTCGCCTTCGACGAGCACGGTGTACACGGCGGTGATGGATCCGGGACCCTCGCAGTTGCCGGCTCGTTCGAGCAGCGCCGGAAGGGCCGCGAACACCGTGGGCGTGTAGCCTTTGGTGAGCGGGGGCTCTCCGGCGGCGAGCGACGCCTCACGCAGCGCCATCGCGTAGCGCGTCACCGAGTCCATGACGAGCAGGACCGACTTGCCCTGGCGACGAAAGTGCTCCGCGATCGCGGTGGCGCGCAGAGCGCCCCGCGCCCTCACGAGCGGCGGGGCATCGCTGGTGGCCGCCACCACCACCGATCGCTCCAGGCCCTTGGTGCCGAGGGCACCCCGCACGAAGTCGCCGACCTCGCGACCCCGCTCGCCGATCAGGCCGACGACGATCACGTCGGCCGCACTGTGGCGGCACAACATCCCCAAGAGCGTGCTTTTGCCCACTCCGGTGCCGGCGAAGAGGCCGATGCGCTGGCCCCGCCCGAGCGGCAAGAGCGTGTCGAATCGCCCGCACGCGGGTTTCCATGGCTTCGTGGATGGGAGACCGCGAGAACGGAGCCGGGGGCGGCGCCAAAAGAGGAGCGACCTCCTGGCACATCGGCGCAGGTTTGCCGTCGAGCGGTCGCCCGAACGCATCGATGACGCGGCCGAGAAGCGAGGGACCGACGCCGGCCAATGCACTCGCCGGACTGGCTCGGACCCGCGATCCCGGCTCGATGCCCGCGATGGGACCCAAGGGCGCGCACAGCACCCGACCGTGGCGAAATCCGAGCACCTCGAGAGTGATGGTGCGGTCGCCGGCCGTCACTTCGAGCTGGCTACCGACGGCCGCGACGATTCCCTCGACCTCGACCAACAGGCCGACGACATGCGCGACGCGACCCCGCGGCGACAAACCGTTCGCGCGATGGACGCGCGCCAGATAGTGGCCGAGGTCGACGCGAAGATCCTCTTTCATCAGGACGATACCCCGAGTTCACGCGACATCGCGGCCACGCGCTCTGCGACGTTCACCTCCACGGCCGAGGCACCCGCGCGGACCTCGCAATGGAACGGCGCGAGCGAAGCGTCCGTCTCGACGCGAACCGACCCGACGGCAATCGCTTCCCAATCGGTCGGCGCGAGGGCCGCGGCCAGATCGGGCGCGACGGCGACGACCACGTGGTCCTTGGTCGTGGACATGTCGATGGCTTCGCGCACCCACCCGAGCACGATCTTCGGATCGGTCCGAAGCTCTTGGCGGGCGATGCGCTCGCCGATGGCCACGGCGAGCTTGACGAGCTCGCCTTCGCTCGCTTCGAGCACGTCGCGCCGCACGCGCGCCGTCATGAGCGCCATCTCGACGATTTGACGCCGGAGCGCCGCGTTCTCCTCGCGCAGGTCGGGGTACGGCGGCGGCGCGTCGAGCGCCGGGTGGACCGATATGCGCGGTGCCGTCATCGGAGGCAGCGACGGCATGCGTGTCGGTGGGGCGAGGCCGGCGTTCGAATGCGACGGCAAGCCCACATGGGTAGACACGCTGGATTCCTCGGTCAGTTGTCGGGGGGCGATCCACGAGGGGAGGCTCGGCGCCACATGGTCGACCCCCGCCGACCACGCGCCAACGATGGCCGAAGCCTGCGTCGCTTCGCTCATGAGTCTTCCCTTCCGAGATCGATTTTGCCTTCGGCCTCGAGCCGGAGAGCGATTTCGATGACTTCCTTGCGAGCGGCCTCGACGTCGCTTTTCCTCACCTTGCCCAAAAGTTCCAGGTCGTCCTTGATGAGGTCTGCCGCGCGCGCCGACAGTCCGGCAAAGACCGCGTTCACGACCGCCTGTGGAGCGTCCTTCAGCGCGAGGGTCATGCGCTCGCTCGGCACCTCCCGAGTCATCTCGCGCATGGCGCGGGCGTCCAGACGGCCGAGATCTTCGAACGTGAACATCGCTTGCCGCACTTCGGTCGCGAGCGCATCGTTTTCGGCCTGCATCTGTTTGAGGATGGCGGAGGACGCCTCACGTCCCGCGGCGTTGAGCATCCCGGCGGCCTTGGCGACCCCGTCGACGCTGATGAGGGTCGACGCATCGTCGGTGGGCAGCTCGTTGGCCAATGCGCTCGCCACGTCTTCCACGACTTTCGCCGGGAGCTCCGTCATCTGGCTGACGTGGGCGATGACGGTGCTCTGGCGCTCGACCGGCATCGCACCGAGAATCGCGGCGGCGGCCTTGGGCTCGAGCCGCGCCAGAATCGCCGCGACGAGCTGGGGAGGCTCGCTGACCAGAAGGGAGGCGACCGCGTCCGCTGGAGCCCCCTCCAGGCGTGCGAGCGGGCTCGTGGTCGTTCGGTCCTCGAAGACCTCGCGTGCGCGCGCCTCGCCGAACGCACCGACCGAAAGGCGCCGGAGATAGGAAAGGCCGCCTCGGGGCACGGCGACCGCCGACGACGATCGCTCGAGAAACTCGCGAAAAGCCTCGTCGAGGGCGCCCGAGGGGACCTCGCGCATCGTCGAAGCGACCGCGCGCAGCTTGCGCAGGTCGGCCTCGTTCAGCTCGCGGACGATGGGCGAAGCCACCGCCTCGTCGAGCGACAGGAGAAACAGGACCGCCTTCTCAGCACCGGTGAGCACGCGTGGAGTAAGAGCAACTCGGATGCCGTGATGGGCGACGACCTCGGACGGTCAGTTTCGCGACGCCATCGGCTTGGCTTCGCCCTCGTTCGTACCGAGCCACGCGCGCAGCACGAGCGCCGCGGTAGCGGGGTCCTCGGCGGCTCGTTGGGTGGCGGCCTCACGAAGATCGCGGTTGTCCTTCTTGGGCTCGAGCTGCAGGGGCGATGTGGCCGACGCGAGCGCCGGGACGACCTCGGCCGGTATCGACGGTGCGCGGCGCCGACCCCACACGGTGGCTCCGCCCGCGACCACGACGAGAAGGGCCGCGGCAATCGCCGCCGGCAGGTACGATCGCCACGTCCGCAAGGCCGATGTGGCAAGAGGCAGGGGCTCGGCATCGGCCGCGTCGTGGGTGGGCTCGAAGAGCGCCGAGTCGACCGTCACGACGTCGCCGCGCGCGTCGTTTGCGCCGACCGCGCTGCGAACGAGGGCGGCGAGCTTTTCGATCTCGGCGTGTTCGCGTGGCGCAAGAAACGTCTTGCCGCCTTCCGTTCGTGGCACGCCGTCGAGCACCACGGCCACGGCGATGCGCTTGAGCGAGCCGGCACTCACGAAGCGTTTCTCGCTCACGTGGTCCACTTCGTAGTTTCGTGTGCGCGATTCACGGAAAGGCTGACTGGCCATGCCACTCGCCGCCGCAGGGGCGGCGATCGGGGCACCGGCGTCGCCTTTGGTCGTGGCCACGGCCGACGCCACGGCCGACGCCACGGCCGCGGGCAATGCACCTCCGATCGGCAGGTTGCTCTCGGCGCCCGGAACCCCAGCGACGGTGTCCTCCATCCCGCCGCCTTGACGTTCCGTCGAGATCTCTTCGCTCCGGAGGGTCGTCCGGGCCGGGTCGTAGTGGTCTTCGGTGTGCTCGATGCGCGCCGGTTCCGTCTCCGCCGCGACGCGCACATCGACGTGTCCGGGGCCGACGACCCTCTCCAGCATGGATCGCACGCGGTCCTCGAGCTGCGTTTCGATGGTGCGCTGCTGAGATCCTTCGTCGCCTTCGGACTCCGACGGGGATCCTTCCGAAGCCCCGGTGCGCGGCTTCTTCAACATCTGACCTTCGGTCGTGACGAGTGCGATTCGCTCGGCCGTCAGTCCCGGCACCGAAGCCGCCGTCAGATGGACGATGCCTGCGATCTCCGACGCGCCCAGCACGCGTCCCGACCGCAAGCGCAGCACGATCGACGCGGTGGCCGGTTCGGCTCGCGTCACGAAAACGGATTTTTCCGGCAAGACCAGGTGCACGCGCGCCGATTGCACCGAGCTGAGCGTCCCGATGGTGCGCGAAAGTTCGCCTTCGAGCGCGCGGCGGTAGAGCACCCGCTGTTCGAACTCGGTCGCGCCGAGACGCATCTTGTCGAAGCTTTCGAAACCGACACCCCCGCCGCGCGGCATTCCCGCGCTGGCGAGCTCCAGGCGGGCGTCCGACACCTTCGACTCGGGCACTTCGATCGTCGACCCACCGCCTTCGAGGCGGTAGGCCAGCTTCATCTCCTTGAGCTTCGTGACGATGCCCGCCGCGTCGTCCGGCTCGAGCTGCGCGAACAGCACCGCGTAGGGCTCGTGGGTCTCCTTGTAGGCAAAGAAGGACCCGAGCAGGATGGCGGTGGCGGTCGTCGAGAAGAGCAGTACCCGCGCCGGCTTCGAGAGACGCTCGAACCAGCCGCGAACGGCGCCGAGGGCGACACCGATCGGCGTGGGTGGGGCGGCTTTCTTGGGTGGATTGGCGTTAGACACTGGTCTTCCAGATCTCTTGGAATGCGTCGAGGAGCTTGTTGCGGATGGTGCCGACGAGCTTGATGGAGATGTCCGCCTCCTTGACGGCGATCATCGTCCCGTGAAGATCGTCGCTCAGCCCGTTGGCGAGCGCGTCCATCTTCGTTGCGGCGACGTGATCGGCTTGGTTGGCCTGCCCGATGGCCGATCCGAGAATGTCCCCGAACGACATGCCCCCCACCGCGCCGCTCGGCGCGGACTCCGCACGCTCGATCGGATCCGCCGTGGAAAGCAGCGTGGCCGTTTCGTCGATCCCGCCGACGCGCACGGCTACTGACCGATCTTGATGGCCGTCTTGGCCATCGTCTTGAGACTCTCGATCGAGGTCACGCCGGCTTCGTACGCGCGCGACGCCGTCATGAGGTTGACCATCTCCGTCACGACGTTGACGTTCGGGTACGTCACGTAGCCCTGCGCGTTGGCGTCGGGATGGCCCGGGTCGTACACGAGTTGCCCCGGCGTCGTATCGGTGCGTACACCGGCGAGCCGGACCTCTTGCACGCTGCGGAGCACCGGGTCGAAGGATCCCGGCGACACCGGCTGCGAGGAAAATACCGGATCCTGACGCTGGTAGGGGTTGCCGTCGGGGCCCTTGGTCGTGTGCGCGTTCGCGAGATTGCTCGCGATGACGTTCATGCGGCTGCGCTCCGCGCTGAGTCCGGATGCGGCGACCTCCATCGCGCTGAATACGCCTGGAACCGTGAATTCGTGGCTCATGCTCCCCTCCCGTCTGTGGCAGCCCACTCGAGACCGGAGAGCTCTCCGGCCACCAGCGATGCGAGCGCTTCGTAGCGGACGTTGTTGGAAGCGACCTTCGCCGCTTCCCGGTCGACGTTGACGCCGTTGCCGTCGAGTCCGCGCGACGCTCCGGGATCGGCCATCACCTGGAACGACTCCTTCGAAGCGGAGTCCCCGCTTTGCGCACCGAAGTGGGCCGGATTGGTGCTTTCCATCGCGACGTGAAGCGTCGACTGAAAGTCGCCCGTTCTCGCGAGATCGACCGGCCGGTAGTTGGGCGTGTCGACCTGAGTGAGGTTGGCGGTGAGCAGATTGGCGCGGGCGAGGTGGTAGTCCAGCCCCGCCTGAAGTCGTACCACGGAGTCGAGAAGGCCCATGCGATGGGCTGGACCCTTTCACGTCGCGTGCCGCCGTTCGGTCCGACGATGGCTCGCCCGTTGCTGAGAGCGGCCATGGAGGCACTCTCGCGTCATGCTGAAGCTCACGAGGTTGAACAACCACGTCGTCGCCATCAACCCGGACCACATCGGGTGGGCGGACACGAACCCCGACACCACGCTCTTCTTGATCGGGGGAGAAAAGATCATCGTCCGGGAGACGCTCGACGAGCTCATCGCGCTGGTGATCGACTTCCGGCGGAGCATTCGCATCGGAGAGACCAGCCTCGAGCCGTTCAACGCCCGCATCGGGGATCCGCCTCGGCTGAGCGTGCCCCCGCGGCCGATTTCGGAGATTCCTTCTCGCGGTTCTCTTCCGCCGCTCTCGCGCCGTGGAGGCCGATAAATGCAACCTGGACCGCTGATTGGAATCGTCGTCGCACTCTTTGCCATCCTGGCGGGCAACGTGCTCGAAGGCGGGCATCTCGGCGCCATGGTCGGAGGACCCGCCGCGCTCATCGTCGTGGGGGGCACGGTCGGTGCCGTCATGGTCCAGTATCCGCTGTCGACGCTCTGGTCGGCCCTGCGGGCCGCGGGCGCGACCTTCAAGAAGCCCTCGCAGGACGGCACGAAGCTCATCGACGAGATCGTCGACTACGCGAACCGCGCTCGGCGCGACGGGATCCTGGCGCTCGAAAAGGTCGCGTCCAGCGCATCCAATCCGTTTCTCGCCAAGGCTCTCATGATGGCCGTCGACGGCGCGGACTCCACGACGCTACGAGAGACGATGGAGATCACGATCGGACAGTTCGAGGAGCACGGAGAGGACGGAGTCAAAGCGTTCGAAGCCGCCGGCGGCTATTCGCCCACGATTGGGATCATCGGTGCGGTGCTCGGTCTGATCCACGTCATGAGCAACCTGAGCGACATCGCCGCGGTAGGCGAGGGCATCGCCGGCGCATTCGTCGCGACCATCTACGGCGTCGCCGTAGCCAATCTCATCTTCTTGCCGTTGGGCGGCCGGATCAAACTCGGCCTGCGCGAAGAAGTCACGCTGCGGGAGCTGACGCTCGTCGGCGTCCTGGCGATTCAAGAGGGAATGAACCCCAAGCTGGTCCGCGAGCGTCTCGCCGAGTTCGTCCACAAGAGCGAGTCGTCGAAGAAGCCAGCGGTCGCGGGCGAAGCCGCACGGGCGACCGCCTGAGCCGCGATGAGCGTCCGCCGAAAAAAACGCGCCGAAGGGCACGTCAATCACGAGCGATGGCTCGTGAGCTACGCGGACTTCATCACGCTGCTCTTCGCGTTCTTCGTCGTCATGTTCGCCGTCTCGCAGGTCGACTCGAAGAAGGTGGGACGCTTCACCGAGGCGTTTTCGAAGGCCCTGGGCAACGAGATGTTTCCCGATCGCGGCAAGGGAATCTTGCCGGCTCAGGACATCATCCAGGAGGTGCCCAAGATCGAGGACGGACTGCCGCCGGAGCTCGAAAAGGTGCGAGCGGCGCTCCAGGAGCTCGCCGACAAGGGCGACGCGCAAGGGCTGCAGCTATTGCGTCGCAGAAACGAGCTCGTGCTGCGTCTTGCCGACGGCGTATTTTTCGAAAGCGGTGACGACCGGCTGAAGCCCATAGCGGCGCTCACCCTGCACTCGCTCGGCCCGGAGCTCGGCAAGCGCATCGTGGACGTTCGAGTCGAAGGCCACACGGACAACCGCCCGATTTCCAATTCGCGGTTTCGCTCCAACTGGGAGCTGTCCACGGCGCGTGCGATGGTCGTGCTCCGCAAGCTCGCGAGCGAAGGCGTGCCTGCGGAACGACTGTCGGCAGCGGGCTACGGGGAGTTCCGGCCCGTGGCATCGAATGCGGCGGAGGACGGACGCAAGCAAAATCGCCGAGTCGACCTGGTGGTCGCGGTGAGCGTGCCGGTCGACGAGCATCCGTAGGCCGGGTCGCGCGATCCGTCCCAAAACGGCCCGCGACCGGAGCGACCGCCAACCGGGTGACGGTACCGCCAAAGGATGGACGGTGGCCGCACCGAAATCGAGACCCGTTAGGCCCGCGGCGAGGGCGGATGGCCCCCTGGCATCAAACTGGCAACCCTCCCCTCGTATGTTCCAGTCCCTCAACATCGCGGCCACGGGCATGGCCGCCCAAGAAACGCAGCTCGACACGATCGCGAACAATCTCGCGAACGCCAACACCGTGGGATACAAGCTCCAAAACGCCGAGTTCGAAGACCTGCTCTACCAGAACGTCCGTTCGGCCGGGCTGGCCGACGGCGGCAACGTGATGCCTACGTCGACGCAGGTCGGGACCGGAGCGCGCGTCGCGGCGACCGCTCGTTCGTTCTCGCAGGGCGCCCTGCAGCAGACCGGCAACCCGCTCGACTTGGCCATCCAGGGCAACGGCTTTCTCGCCGTGACGCAGCTGAACGGCACGGTCGGCTACACGCGAGCCGGGTCGCTCAAGCTCGACGCGCAAGGTCGCATGACGACGAGCGACGGCCTGCCCATCGACCCTCCGATTACGGTGCCGACCACGGCGACCGCCGTGACGATTGGCACCGACGGCACGGTGACCGCCACCGAGCAGGGGCAGACCGCTCAGGTCACGCTCGGCCAATTGCAGATTACGACGTTTCCCAACCCCAACGGTTTGTCCGCGGTAGGTCAGAATTTGTATCTGGCGACCGACTCGAGCGGCAATCCGCAAACCGGGACTCCCGGACTCAACGGAAGCGGCACGATCCTGCAGGGTTCGGTCGAGAGCTCCAACGTCGACGTCGTGACCGAGATGGTGGCGCTCATTGCCGCCCAGAACTCGTACGAGATCAATTCGAAGGTCGTGTCCGCGGCGGATCAGATGCTGCAAAACGCTACGCAGATGAGATGATGATGCGCCCCCTGATCGTTGCCGCGCTCCTCGCGTTCGTGTCGACGCCGTGCTTTGCGGCCGGCCCGAAAGTGCAAGAGATTCGCGTGGCCAGCTCCCGTGTCTCGGTCGGTGACGTCGTCCTTGGACTCGGGCCCGAGGCGGCGGGCATCGACCTCGGCCCGGCGCCGGCCATGGGCGGTTCGCGCGTCATCGACCGCGAGGAGATTGTTCGGGTGCTCCACGATCACGACATCGACGATGCCGAGCACGTGCCGGCCTCGGTCCGCGTCCTGCGCAAGACCAAAAGGGTCGAACCGACCGACATCGAGCTGCTCGTCCGCCAAGGGGTGACTTCCAAACTCACCCGGGGCGTCACGCTCAGCGCGGTCCATCCCGGGCGCGCGATCGACGTTCCCGACGGCTTCACCCGGGTGACGGTCGACCTTCCCCGGCCTCCGCGACGGATCGGCCCGGTCTCGTCCGCCGTGAGCCTCGTGTTCTTCGAGCAGTCCGAGGCGCTCTTGATGATCAGCGTTCCCGTCGATTTGACGCTCTCCGAGGAGGCGGCCATCCCCGATCTGGTGCACGGTGCGCGGGTCACCCTGGTCGTCCGGCGAGGGCTCGTCGAAGTGACGTCTTCGGGCACCGCCGGAGCGGACGCCGACATCGGCGGGATCCTGCCGGTGGTCTTGCACCCGTCGGGGCGCGTCGTGCGCGCCCGTCTCGAGGACCCCGAACACGCCGTCGCGCTGGATTCGCCATGATGGCCTCTCGCCTGTCGCTCATCCTGATCGCGTTGATCCTGCCGGCCTGCGCAGGCGCGCCGCATATCGCCGCGTTCACGCCGCGCCAGCGTGTCTACAATCCCGGAACCTATGCGCAGGGACAGCCCTCCGCGCGCCCGGCCATGGGGTCGCTCTTCAGCGACGCGGTGCCCGGATATCTCGAAGACACCCGCGCCGTGCGCGTCGGCGACATGCTGCTCATTCACATCAACGAAACCCCGAATGCGTCGGGCACCGCGACGACCGATCTCAGCCACAACTCTGTGGGCAGCAGCGGTCTCACCGGCCTTCTCGGTCTCGTCCCAGCCTTGAAAAAGGCCTATCCGGCGTTGGATCCGTCGACGCTCTTCAGTTACGCGAGCCAGACCACCTACAACGGCGCAGGCGACACGGCGCGCAGCGGTCAGCTGGCGGGCGACATCGCGGTACGCGTTGCGCGTGAGATGCCGAACGGCGACATGTTCCTCGAAGGCACGAAGGTGCTGCTCATCAACAACGAGGAATACCATCTTTACATATCCGGTCTCGTACGTCCGACCGACATCGCTCAGGACAATTCGGTGATCTCGTCTCGGATCGCCGACGCGCAAATCGAATTCACGGGCCGGGGCGATATCGCGGACCAACAGCGCAAGGGGTGGCTCGCTCGGATCCTCGATACGATCAACCCGTTTTGAGGAATGATTCCATTGCGCAAGTTCAAGATTTTCCTCACTGCACTGATCGCGGCCATCGCATGGTGCGCGGTCCCGCGCGTGGCGCACGCCGACAAGCTCCGCGAGTTGGTCGAAGTCGCCGGCGCGCGGGACAATCAGCTCATTGGATACGGGATCGTGAGCGGGCTGTCGGGGACGGGGGACGATTTCACGGTTCCGTTCTCGGGCCAATCGATCTTGTCGCTGCTCCGCCGCCTCGGGGTGCAAATCGATCCGACGCAACTGCAGCAGATGCGGCTGAAGAACGCGGCGGCCGTCGTCGTGACGGCGGTGCTGCCGCCGTTTGCAAAGTCGGGGACGAAGATCGACGTCACGGCGTCGTCCATCGGCAACGCGCGATCGCTCTCGGGCGGCGTGCTGATTCAGACGGTCCTGAAGGGCCCGGATCAGCGCGTGTACGCGGTGGCGCAGGGCAGCATGCTCGTGGGGGGGTTCAGCGCACGAGGCGCGAGCGGCACCTCCATCAACTCCGGGTTGACGACTGCGGGCCGTATCGTCGAGGGCGCGATCGTGGAGCGCGAGGTGCCCACCACCCTGGTGGCCGACGGCGCACTGAGGCTCGAGCTTCGGACCCCCGGCTTCACGGTGTCGAGCCGAATCGCCGAAGCGATCAACAAGAAGCTCGGAGCGGGGACCGCGTCGCCGCTCGACGGCGGGATGGTCTCGGTCAAAGTGCCGGGCGAATATACGACGAGGATCATCGATCTCGTCGCGTTGCTCGAGGATTTGGAGGTCACTCCGGTCAGGCCCGCGCGCGTCGTCATCAACGAGCGCACCGGAACGATCGTGGCAGGGGGCGATGTGCGCTTGTCTCCGGTCGCCGTCGTCCACGGAAACCTGACGATCGTCGTCAAGGAGACCCCGGAGGCGTCGCAGCCGTTCGGTCCGGGCGGCAAGGGCACGACGGTGGTCGTGCCCCATACGGATATCGAGACGAACGAAGGACGCAGGACGGTGACCTACGTGCCGGCGGCGCCGACGCTCGCAGACGTTGCTTCGGCGCTCGGAGCGCTCGGACTGGCGCCGCGCGAACTGGCCAGTGTGCTCGATGCCCTGCGCGGCGCAGGTGCGTTAGAGGCGGAGGTAGTCATCCAATGAACAAGATCGCCCCCATCACGCCCCAGGCCCCGCTGGCCGCCAACGCCGCGACGAAGCCCAGTCCGACGCCGGTCGACCCGAAGGTTCACAAGGCCGCGCAAGAGTTCGAGGCGATGTTCGTCCGTCAAATCCTGACCGCGGCGAAGATCGGCGGCGGTCACGACAAGCAGCAGGGCTACGACGGAATGGCGGTCGACGCCCTCGCTTCGGGTATCACCAAGGGGGGTGGCCTGGGGCTCGCGCGCGAGATCGAGGACGCGCTCAACCGTGCGCACGCGGCGGCATCGAAGCCCAAATAGTCTTCAAGCTCCCGTGTGCGCCGCCGTTCCCGAGGGTAGCGGGCCAAAGCAACCCCCCGCCCCGCGGAGAGAACGATGCGGATCAACGATAGGTACGCGGCGCTCGGCGCCGACGCGGCTCAGAACGCTGCGGCACGCAACAAGGTGGGACCGAACGGCGCCGGCGCGGCCGGCGCAACGAGCGCCGAGGCGCAAAGTGCCGTGACCGTCACCGTGTCCGCGAAGGCACGCGAACTCGCCGACGCCCAGGCGTCCGGCGGTGGCGACGTGGACGAGGCGAAAGTGGCGCGGCTGCAACAGGCCGTGAGCTCGGGAACCCTCGACGTCGACAGCACGAAAATTGCTCAACGGATCGTGAACGGAGACTAAGTCGATGAACGGGCAAGGGGCACTGGAAAAGCTGGATCAAGTGCTCGAAACCGAGCGCGACGCCATCCGTCGGCTCGATGGGGCGGCGGTCGATGCGACCGCCGCTCAGAAGCTCGACCTCGTTCGGCTGTTGACGACACTCGAACCGGAGGAGCGCGCGCGTCTGGCGCCTCGGCTGCGCACTGTGGTCGGCAAACTGCGACAGAACGGCGTTCTACTCGCGCATGCTCGTAGCATTCTTCGTGACATCCTGCGGGTGCGTGGGGGTCAGCTGGCGGCCTCTACACCGGGCTTTCCAGGGCGGCCGAATTTCGGCGCCGGCAACCGCCTGTCGGTCCGGGGTTAGGCCATGAACTCGACGTCGCTATCCGGTCTGCTCAACATCGCGTCCGACGGGCTCGCGGCACAAACCGCCGCCCTCGACGCGACGAGTCAAAACGTCTCGAACGCGAACACCCCGGGGTATTCCGAGGTGACCGCCAATCTCGAGACGACCGCCACGGGCGACACCTTCGCGGGCAGCGTCCAAGTCACGGGCATCACCCGTTCGTACAGCGCGCTCACCCAGACCAACATGCTGACCCAGCAGGGGCTCGGTGGAGCCGCGGACGCACGCGACCAGGCCGTGCAGGCTCTGCAGAGCATCGTTGCGCCGAGCAGCGGCACCATCGGCGACAGCGTCAATTCGTTTTTTTCGTCGCTGACTGCGCTCGAAAGCGCGCCCTCCGACACCGCGACGCGCGCCGCCGTCCTGCAGAGCGCGACGAGCTTGGCGCAAAACATTTCGAGCACGGCGGCGGGACTGTCGACCCAGAGCAGCGCTCTGGTCACTCAGGCGCAAGGTGTCGCGACGACGCTCAACGGTCAGCTTTCGCAGATTGCTCAGTTGAACGGTTCAATCGCCCAAGCGAGCGCCGCGGGGTCGGATCCGAGCGACATGGAGGATCAGCGCGACGCGCTCGTCAGCCAAGTCAGCACCGAAATCGGCGCTCAAGTCATTCAAGGCTCGTCCGGCAGTTACACGTTGCTCTCGTCGGGCACGGCCCTGGTGACGGGAGACCAAGCGTCTTCGGTCAGCGTAGGGCTCGACGGCAGCGGCAACATTCAAGTCCTGTCCCAGCAGCCGGGCGGCGGGTCGGTCGACATCACCGCCCATACGACCCAGGGGAGCCTGGGGGGCATCGTCGAGGTCCACAACAACGACATTCCCAGCGTCTCCAGTCAGCTCGACCAGTTTGCGTACAATCTCGCGACGACCGTCAACGCCGTTCAGTCGGCGGGATACGGCACCGACGGCGGCACGGGTCGAGACCTGTTTACGCCTCCAACGACCGTCGCCGGAGCGGCGGCGGCGTTTGCCGTCGATCCCGCCATCGCGGGACAACCGAGCTACATCGCGGCGTCGAGCACCGCCGCGGGTCTGCCCGGGGGCAACGACGGCGCGGTGGCTCTGTCGCAGTTGGGCACGCAACCGATGGCCGGCGGACCGGCGCCCGCCCAGACCTTCGCAGCGATCGCGTCGAACGTGGGCGACATGGCCTCGGCGGCGGACACCGAGAGTCAGACCCGCGACCAGATGGTCCTGCAAGCACAGAATCTCAACAGCAGTGTGAGCGGAGTCTCCCTCGATCAGGAGATGACCAACATGACCCAGTTCCAGAATGCCTACGAAGCTTCCACCAAAGTGATCCAGACAGCTCAGACGCTTTTCACTGATCTGATGGATATGATGCCGGCAAACTAATGCGTATCACCGACAATATGCAACTGAACGACGCCCTCGCCAGCCAGGCGAGCGCGTCGAGCCAAATGTACGGCCTCACCGCCGAGGCGTCCTCCGGGCTGAAGATCAACCAGCCCTCCGACGACCCCGCGGGCTACGCGACCGTCTCCTCCTTGAATGCCCAGATCTCGACCCTTCAGGCTCGAAGCTCGGCGGTCACGGCCGTCGCGGGCGACCTGAACCTGGCCAACGGCGCTCTGTCGTCGGCCGCCGCCCTGCTCGTTCAGGCGCAGCAAATCGCGGTCGAGGCGTCGGACGGCAGTCAGAGTGCGTCGACGCGCGCCAACTCGGCGACGCAGGTGAACCAGATCGCGCAGCAGATGATCGGACTCGCCAACACGCAGGGGGCCAACGGATACCTCTTCGGGGGGACGAATACCAGCACCCCGCCGTTCGACGCGAACGGCAATTTCAGCGGCAACGCAGGCGTGACCCAGGTGGAGATTGCCAACGGCGTCACCGTGCAGAGCAACGCGAGCGGCGCGGACGCCTTCACCGCGGCCGGGGGCCGGAACGTGATTGCCGATCTTCAGAACTTGGCGACTGCCCTGTCGAGCAACGATGTCGCGACGATTCAGTCGTCCGTCGGCAATCTGACGGCCGACAACAGCCAAGTCGTTGACGCTCAAGTCAACGTGGGCGTCAGCGCGGGAACGCTTCAGTCGAGCAGCGAGGTGATGGCGACTGCGCTGACGACCGCTCAGACGTCGCTCGCGAACGAGCAGGATGCCGACGCGCCCACGGTTTACTCGGAACTCACGCAGGTTCAGACGAGTTACGAGAGCGCGATCAGCGTGAATCGCCAGATCCTGTCGATGTTCCAGACCGAGCAACAGCAACTGGGCTAGCCGGTGGGCGCGCGGCGCGGTCGATGGCGCGCGGCGTGCAAGAACATCGATATGCTCATCATCCAACGGCGTGTGGGTGAGCGGATCGTCATCTCGAATGACGTCGAGATTACGATCGCGGAAGTCACGAAACGAGGTGTCCGTCTCGCCGTTCGAGCTCCGGACGGAATTGTCGTACTTCGTGGAGAAGTGCACGACGAGGTGGCGGCGGCCAACACCGCCGCCGGAGACACTTCGATCGAGGGTTCCGCGTCCGAACCAAACGCCCCCACAGAGAAGGCAGAGTCATGCAAATCACCGGCACCCGATTTGGACAAATTGAAATCGACGACGCTCGCGTAATCACTCTAAGCACCGGCATCATCGGCTTTCCCCAGGAGGGACAGTTCGTCCTCTTGGCCCCCGCCTCCGGCAGCGCCATTTCGTGGTTGCAGTCGCTCTCGACTCCTTCGCTCGCCTTTCCGGTGATTGAGGGCAGCTCGGTGCTTCCCGGCTACACGGCGTCGGATATCGAAGAATGTGCGAGACAGGCCGCCATCAAGCCCGCGGACCTGTCGCTGCTCGTCATCGTCCGCGTGAGCCGCGATGAGCCCCGGATGGTCGCGAACCTGGTCGCCCCCATCGCGGTCGACCGCCGGGCCCGCAAGGGAACGCAAGTCGTGCTGGATTGGAGCAAATTCTCGGCGGCGACGCCGATTCAGCCTCCGGTCGTGACGGCGCCGCGCGGGGCGCAGTCCCCGGCGAACGCCAACGGCAACACGATCGCGGCAACGGCCGCCGGCGCGAGCGCAGAGTAATCGGTATTCCCATTTTGCTTTGGGGGATGGGTCAACATCGTCCCACCTGGGTCAAGCGAAGCTCGACGCGTTTCCAGCCTTTTTTTCGAGAAAAGCTGCAGGATCTTCCCGCGTGGGAAGGGTCGAATCGACCCCAGCCGCGCGCAAGAAGCGTCAAAATAACGGCATTTATGAACGGTCCACCCATTGCATTAGCGCCCCTCCCGAGCCGGTCCGGCTCAAGGAGACCGCCAACCATGAGTGAGCCGTCCACTGCTGAAGTGTTTCCACTCGAGTCCACGGTCGTGGCTGTGATTCGACCGACGATGCGGCCGACGAGTCGTGGAAAGATCATCGGCCACCATCCCGCGATGCGGCGTGTGCTCGATACGATCGAGCGCGTGGCGGCGTCGTCCTGCACGGTGCTCGTGACGGGCGAGAGCGGCACCGGCAAAGAGCTGGTCGTTGCTGCGCTCCACGATGCGAGCCCGCGATCGAGCAAGCCTCTGGTGACCGTCAATTGCGGGGCGATCCCCGAAAACTTGATTGAAAGTGAGCTCTTTGGGCATGCGCGGGGAGCGTTCACCGGAGCCCACGTGGCGCGCCAAGGCGTCGTCGCCGCGGCCGAGGGCGGCACGTTGTTCCTCGATGAAGTCGGGGAGCTGCCCTTGAGCGTGCAGGTCAAACTGCTTCGCTTACTTCAGCAACGCGAGTACGCACCCGTGGGCGAAACACGTGTGCTCAAGTGCGATGTGCGCATCGTCGCGGCCACGAATCGGGACCTCGAAGTCGAGGTAGCCAATCGTCGGTTTCGTGAGGATTTGTTCTATCGACTCAACGTCATTCATATCGCGCTTCCGCCTCTCCGGGATCGAGGCGACGACGTCGAGGTGCTTGCGCAGCACTTTCTCCGGACCAGCGCAGCGCGCGCCGGGCGCAAGGATGGCATCGCCTTGGCAGCCGACGCCCTCGAGGCGATCCGCTCGTACGCGTGGCCTGGCAACGTACGGTCGCTCGAGAACGCCGTGGAGCGTGCCGTGTTGCTCACCCAGGGCACGAGCATCACGGCGAACGATTTGCCGGAGCGTATTCGTGGCGTGGCGGCAGCCGCGCCACCGGCCACCTCCGCGGCGCCGCTTCCCGACGGCGGGATTGACCTGCGCGCGGCGGTGGAGCATTACGAAAATCGGTTGATCGCCCAGGCGCTCGAGCGCACCGGTCGAAACAAGAATCGAGCGGCGCAGCTTCTAGGGCTCAATCGCACCACGCTGGTCGAGATGCTCAAACGAAAGGGGCTGTGATCCGCCCCTGGCTCAATCCGTAGCCGCGGTCCGGGTGCGTCGCCCTAAAAGCATTGAATCGACGCGTAGTCGATGCAGCCTGCCGTCAGGTTCCAGTAGACGTACCCGTTGGCTCCTGCCGGCATGGGCGGCTGATTGCTCATCGCGGCGCTTCCCGTCACGGTCTGCGGCGTGCCGCCACCGGTCAAGGTGATCGAGCATCCGGAGGCGTTCGACGCGTTCCAGCCGTTGGGCACGCTCCCGTGGAACTCGACACAGACGGCCCCGAGTGTGCCGTTTCCCGGCATGAGGTTGCCCGAGTTGCCGCACGGCCCCGACGGCATCAGGACCACGACCGTCGCTCCGGGCGTGCAGCCGGGTCCGGCGTCCGCCGGCGGTGGGGCCGTCGCGTCGCCCGCGTCCTGGGCGGGCGCGGTGCGCGCGTCCGGAGCCGATGCGCCATCCCGCGCCGGGGTCGTGCTCGCATCGCTCGGCTCGGCTCCGGCGTCTTGAGTCGCGGTGGGAGCATCTTCCGGCGTTGCGTCGTCCGTCGGGGTCGTACTGACCTCGGGGCCGGAGCTCGTGTCGGGAGCCCCGGTCGTACTGGCGTCGCTCTCGAGGGGCGCGGTCGCGTCGTCGCCGCTCGGCGCCGCCGACCCGTCGCCGGCCGCGTAAGAGGGGCCATCTTCGTCGGTCGTCATCGGGCTGCCGGAGTCGATCGCGGGCACGACCGGGGCGCTCGCCTGAACCGGTTTCGCCGCGTCCCCCGGATCGGCGGCGCACGCGCCGAGGATCGCCGCAGAGATCCAGACAACGAATGCGGGCGGAACAATGCGGCGGCGGCTTGGGCGCATGGGGGCGGCTCTCGCCGAGAGGGCCGCTACGCCGTCTCGACGAATTCCAAGCAGTATTGCCTTAATAAAGTCCCGTGCAAACTTGCGATGCCCTTGGACGGATGAGCCTAGGTTTGCCGCTTTCCCGCTCGCGCTCGGCAAAGCGGCACCCGGGCGGATCGCGAACATGAGGGCCGCTGCGCCACGTCACGAGGTTTCGCGAGGCCCGGAGGCTCCCCGCGAGGAGCGCCCCGCCGCATCGACGCTAGGAACACGTTCGTCGAACACGATGGCAACCGCGCTTTTGCCAAATCGTCACTTGGTCCCTTCTCACCATTGCTAGAAGCCGACCGTGGATGAGGCCCCACCGAACCGCGTGGCAGCGAGTCGGCGCCGCAATCGCCGGCGGTCTCGTGGTGCTCGGCGCGATGTTTGGAGTTCGGGCCGCTTCATCGGCGTTCGTTACGGCGACCGCGGCCGCTCGCCCCCCGGCTTCCGCACCCAGCCCTCACAAGCCCCATCCGGCGGCCGCTGCCTCGGCCGATGCCGGGGGGACCCCTTCGGGTCAAGCCAGTGACGCGCGCGTGTCGTTGGGCCGCACCCTGTTCTTCGATCCGCGCCTTTCCGTTCCAGAAGGAACCAGTTGCGCCAGCTGCCACGATCCGAAGCGCGCCTTTGCCGGCAATCATGGTTCGACCAACGGCGTTGCGTTGGGCAGCCGGCCGAATCATTTTGCGAAGCGCAACACGCCGTCGGCGCTGTATCTGCGATTCGTTCGTAAATTCCACCTTCACTGGGAGGAGGACGCTCCGCTCGTAGGCGCGTACGCGGGATTCTTCTGGGACGGCCGGGTCGACTCCCTCGTCGACCTGGTGAAGCAGCCGCTATTGAACCCCGACGAGATGAACGGGGGCGACGCGGGACGCATCGCCGCAACCATCGCGGGCCCGTATGCCGCGGATTTCCGGAGGGAGTTCGGCTCGGTTCTGGACGACCCCGATCCGAATGCCGTCCTCAAAGCTCTCGGCGACGCGGTGAACGCCTATCTCTTGAGTCCGGAGATGTCGCCGTTTTCGTCTCGATACGACGATTGCATTCGCGGCCGCGATCAGTTTACGCCGATCGAAGCGCAGGGCCTCAAGCTCTTCAAGGATCCCGCGAAGGGCGCCTGCTCCGGATGCCACAAGCTCAACGATCGCTCCCCGGACCCCAAGGCCTCGCTCTTCACGGATTACGAATTCGACGCCGTGGCGGCGCCGCGCAATCGCGCGCTGCCGGCGACCCGCGACCCGAAGTACTTCGATCTGGGACTCTGCGAACGCGGCGACGCCGACTACAAGGCCAAGACCGCAGAGTTCTGCGGGCGGTTCCGAACGCCGTCGCTGCGCAACGTGGCCGTCCGGCAGTATTTCATGCACAACGGCGTTTTTTCCAAACTTCGAGACGTCATTGCCTTTTATGCGACGCGGGATACCCATCCTGAGCGCTGGTACAAATCCGGCGCATTCGACGACATACCCACCGAATATCGAGACAACGTCAACGTGGATAAAGCTCCGTACAACCGCCGCCGAGGCGGAACCCCGGCGCTCGACGATTCAGAGATCGACGCCATCGTGGCGTTTTTGGGGACGCTGACGGACGCGCAGTTCCGCTGAAGAAGCCAGCCTCGGCGATTCCGGAATTCGGAGGTCGCCATCGGAAATTCGGAGGTCTGCGCCTACGCGCTTTCGGAGGTCGGTAACGCGGATCGGCAGGATCCGAATACGAAAGTCGGCATACGAGAGGTCTGGCACGACGAGTGCTCGTAGGCGATGCGGAGGCGCCGAGTCGAGAATGGGCGATCCCAGCAACTGGCATATTTTCATTGAGGAGGATATCGAACCATGCGTAAGCAGACAGCTCTGTGGATTTTGACGGGCCTCGGGTGGATCGGGGCTGCCGCCGCCCCGTCGGCGCCGGCCGCGGCCAACACATCGTTCGCGGAGACGGACTCCAAGAAGGGCACGAACGACGACAGGACCAAGACGCCCATCAAGCACGTCCTGGTCATCATCGGTGAGAACCGATCGTTCGATCACGTCTTCGGGACCTACAAGCCGAAGAACGGGCAACGCGTCGACAACATTTTGTCGAAGGGAATCGTCAAAGAGGACGGATCGCCGGGTCCGAACTTCTCTCTCGCGATCCAGAAGAGCGCGGTCGACTCGCCCCCGGACACGTTCGAGCTGAGCCCGCCGGAGCAGACGCCGTACACGGTCCTGCCGCCCGTCACGGCCGGCGGCCCGACGACACCGTACGTGTCGTCGCTCGCCCAGGCCGAGTCGTCCGAAAGCCTCGCGCTGCCGGCCGACTACATTCCGAAGCTCCTCACCGGCGCCACGGGCCTGACGAGCGGCACGCCCGACACTCGCCTCGCGCAGAACCCGCTGACGGTTGCGCCGGGGCCGTTCCAGCTCTCGCCGGGCATCACGGACGACGACTACTCTGCGAGCCCCGTTCACCGCTTTTACCAGATGTGGCAGCAGCTCGACTGCAGCCTCGATCACTCGACGCAGTGGAACCCGTCCGGGTGCGTCTCCGACCTGTTCCCGTGGGTCGAGGTCACCGTCGGCGCGGGCGCCAACGGCAGCCCCCCGCCGGATCTGCTCACCGACTTCACCACCAAAGAGGGGTCGGCGTCCATGGGCTTCTACAACATCGAGAAGGGCGACGCCCCGTACCTCAAGCACCTCGCGGACACCTACGCGATGAGCGACAACTTCCACCAGTCGATCGAGGGCGGCACGATGCGCCAACCATATCGCGCTGGGCACCGGCGACGCCGATTGGTACAGCGACGGCAATGGCAATCGCGACCGTTCCGCCCGCCCTCGACATCGAAGACCCCGATCCGCAGACCGGCACGAACAACTGGTACACGCAGGACGGCTACTCCGGCGGCACCTACAGCAACTGCGCCGACGAGACGCAGCCGGGCGTGAAGGAAGTCAGCGCTTACCTGAACGAGCTCGGCATCAAGCCGAACTGCGAGAAGGACGACTACTACCTCGCTCAACAACTACAACCCCGGGTACTTCGGCGACGGCACACTCGACACGGTCGACCCCTTCACCATGTCGCCCGCCACGACGCCCACGATCGGCAACGCTCTTGATGGCGCACGACATCTCGTGGCGCTACTACGGCGAGGACTTCAACGCCTACGTCGCCGACCCCGAGGGATACGAGCCGGGCAACGAGTACTGCAACATCTGCAATCCGTTCCAGTATGACCAGGTCGATCATGACGGACTCCGACGGCTCGCGCGAACCTGAAGGACCTGGCCGATCTGTACTCCGACATCGCGAGCGGCTTTCTGCCGGCCTTCGCGATCACCAAGCCGAGCGGTCTGCTCGACGGCCACCCGGCCTCGTCGAAGCTCGACCTCTTCGAGGGCTACACGAAGAAGATCATCGAGGCGATCCAGGCGCAGCCCGATCTCTGGAAGGACACCGCCATT
Organism: uncultured delta proteobacterium; assembly: GCA_963696385.1. Classification (GTDB taxonomy): domain Bacteria; phylum Myxococcota_A; class Polyangia; order Polyangiales; family Polyangiaceae; genus Palsa-1150. The sequence continues at coordinate 446,579 of CAVOKF010000008.1, read as the reverse complement.
TTCATCACGTTCGACGAGGGCGGCGGCTACTGGGACTCCGGCTACGTGCAGCCGCTCGACTTCTTCGGCGACGGCACGCGCATCCCGCTCATCACGGTGTCTCCGTACGCGACGGGCGGTCACATCAGCCACGACTACGGCGACCACGTGTCGATCCTGAAGTTCGTCGAGAAGAACTGGGGCCTGCCGCCGATCACGGGCCGCAGCCGCGACAATCTGCCGAACCCGATCGCGAGCGACGCTCTGCCCTATGTTCCGCAGAACGGGCCGTCGATCGACGACCTCGCCGACGAGTTCGACTTCGGCCATCACCCGGCCGACCAGCAATACCACTGGTAAGCGCGCACGCCTCGTAGAACGGGTGTCCGGCACCGGCCTCTCCTTCGGGAGGGGCCGGGCGCGAGGTCGAGGTTAGGTCGAGGTCGAGGTCGAGGTCGAGGTCGAGGTCGAGGTCGAGGTCGAGGTCGAGGTTAGGTCGAGGTAGTCGCGGTCGCGGCCGACGTCATCTGTGCCTTCACGGTCTTGTCGCCTGAAGCCCCCGCAGCTCGCCGAGCCACGGCTCGTAGTTGCGCCAACGCTCGACCGAGGTGCGGTAAACGGGCTGGCGCGCCTGCCATCGGCTGGCCGTCCGCACGGCATCGGGGTTGCGATCGGGACGGAGGCACGCGGGGTCCCATTCGAGGCCGCAGAACGCAATGAGCTGCCGCGCGGTCTCCACGGGGGCGGCGATCGCCTGCTCGTAATCCACGTCGATCATCCGATCGGCGGGGATCACCGTGCGCCAGTGGTCCATCAGGCGCGCGTACTGACGATAGTACGCGGCGAGGTCCCCGCGATCGCTCGCGAAGCCCCAATGCTCCGCGAAATAGGTCGAATAGATCGACAGGCAGGTGTCGACCGGATTGCGGCGGCAATGAACGATGCGCGCCTTCGGCAAAAGCACGTGCACCAGGCCCACCCACAAGAAGTTGAACGGCATCTTGTCGGTCACGCGTAGAGCGTCCGGCGCGATGCCGCGGAGCATGCGGAGGTATTTCCCCCGAAGGCTCTCCGCTCGGGCGGCGATTTGGCCGGTCGCAGCGCCGACCCAGGCCGGGGCATTCTGGTTCCAGAAGCTACGCTCTCCGCCTCCGCCGACCTCTGGGTGACTCGAGATGAAGCGCTCGATGAGCGTCGTTCCGGATCGCGGCATGCCGAGGACGAAGACGGGTGTCTCTTCATCGGTCCCGAGGGCGGCGTTGTCGACGAAGAAGCCGCGCGTGAACCGCTCGATGAGCGCGTCGACGCCGCGCGCAAACTGGTTCCGGTCGAAGGGCGCGATCGTGTGTCGGATCCGGTTGGCGGCGTCGAAGTGATCCATCGCCGCGCCGTAATCGCCCAGATCGTCGAGCGCCTTGCCCGCGGCGAAGTGCAGCATCATCCGCTGGCGATCCGTAAGGTCGTTTCGTTCGAGGCGCTTGACGACCCGCTCCACGATGGGCCTGTCGTCGTCGGTCATCTTTTTTGACGTGACGAGGCCCAAGTGCCCCGTCGCCTGCCACGGGGCAAGCTCGATCGACCGCTCGAAGGCCGCCCCGGCCTCGCCGAAACGGCCCGCCTCGAGAAGCAGATGGCCGAGTGCGAGCTCGGCTTCCACGCGCCAGGACGCGTCCGATCCGTCCGCGGGGGCCCGAGCGGCGACCTCTTTCAGGTGCGCCTCGGCCTCGCTCTCTCGACCCTGAGCGCCGAGCGCCTTGGCCTTGCAGAGCCGGCCGTACGCGCTGGCTGGCGACGCTTGGAAGGCAGCCTCGTAGGATGACGCGGCTTCTTCGAAGCGGTTCTTGCGGCGCAGGATGTCGCCCGCCTGGCCGTGCGCCTCGGCGATCTCGGGGTCGAGCGCCGTCGCGGTGCGCAGCGCCAGGAGAGCGCTGTCGTCGTTGCCGGTCTGCGCCAGCGCGATCCCGAGCTCGAAGTGCACGCGCGCGACCGTCGGTTCGATCTCGATCGAACGGCGCAGCCAGCCGACCGCCTCGGGCAGACGCTGCGCGAAGAGGCATGCGACGCCGAGCTCGTGGAGGATCGCCGGATCGTTCGGCGCAAGCAGCGCTGCCTGCTTCAACGCCGTGATCGCGTTCGCATAACGGTGGGCTTCGAGGTGCCCCCGAGCGATGCGCATGGCGTTCGCGACGGCGCCCGACGGCGTAGACGAAGAGTCACCCGAGCGTGACATCCGGCGCGTCAAGAGAGCACGTCGGAGCCGCCTCTGCATCCGCGTAGCGAGCCCGTAAAAGCCGCGGCCGTCGGCTGGGGCGGCTTGCTACGAGCGCTCGGGTTGGATCACTCACGGCGGAGCCAATTGTGCGAGACTGCAAAGCGTCCCCAGGGGGAGTCGAACCCCCGTTAGCGACGTGAAAAGCCGCGGTCCTGGGCCTCTAGACGATGGGGACTCGAACCCGTGCGCGACCGGCTCATAGCCGCGTGGGCCTTGCGTTGTCCAGATCGCTCGTACGTTCACCCGAGCGATCCATACCGGTGGCCGGAATGCGCAAAGCTCTCGAACGCCCTACGCCGTGGCGATCTTGTGCACTTGCGCGGCCAAGCGAGATACCGTTCGCGAGGCCATTTTCCGTTCGACACCGCCCTTGCTCGCGGCCTTGTCGAGCGCGACCGTCGCTTCCGCCAGGGCCAGGACGGCCGCCTTGGCGTCCTTGGCCGCAATCGCGGCGCGAACGGTCTTCACTTGCGTTCGAACGGCACTCTTGATCGCACGATTGCGCAGCGTTCGTTTGACTCTCTGGCGGTTGCGCTTTTCGGCGGACGGATGATTGGCCACGGGTGCCTCGATCTTCGGAAAGGCGAGCACTGTATTCGGTGCACCCGCCCTGTCAAGGCAGCGCGCCCTAGCGCTTTGGGACTCGCGTGCCACGACCCCCGAGCGGTCAGGGACCGCGCAACGGCAGCGCGATCCGAAACGCGGCGCCCCCGAGATCCCCCGCTGCGACCGAAATGGACCCATGGTGGGCCTCGGCGATTCCTCGGGCGATGGCGAGGCCGAGCCCGAATCCGCCAGCCGCTCGTCCGCGCGCGCCTTGCTTGTAGCGATCGAAAATCGTCTCTCGCTCGCTTGCGGTCACGCCCGGACCGCTGTCGGTGATCTCGAAGATCGTGAATCGATCGTCGTGCGCGACGCGGACGGCCACCCGGCCGCCCCGTGGCGTGAACTTCAGGGCGTTGGCCACGAGGTTGTCGAGCGCCTGCCGAAGCTTGTGCGGGTCGGCGTGGACCGTCAGGTCGAGGGATCCCTCGAACGCCAGCGCAACGCGGCGACGGGCCGCCACGGGTGTGAAAACGACGAGCATCGGCTCGATGACCGCGCCGACCCGGATCGGACGCGGCTCGACCGTGAAGACGCCGGCCTCGAGCCGGCTCGCCGCGAGCACTCCATCGACGAGACGAGCCATTTCGGAGCAGAGTCCACGCATTTGCGAGACTGCGGATTGGCGCTCGTCGGGGGTCATGTCCTCCGCCTCGAGCAGTTCCGCCAGAAGGCCCATCGACGAAAGGGGATGCCGCAGATCGTGAACCAGCATCGCCACGTGGTCGCGGCGTTGGGCCTCGAGCATGCGCTTGAGGCGGAACGTCTCGAGGGCGGCGCGCACGCGGGCGAGCAGCTCGCGGGAGTCGATCGGCTTCGTCAGGTACGCGTCCGCCCCTTCCTTGAGGCCCGACTCGATGGCATGCGGCTCGCGTCGCGCCGCCGTCAACATGATGACGGCGGGTCCGCCGCCGGGACGCGTGCGGAGCCTTCGGAGCACCTCGACGCCGTCGAGCCCCGGCATCGACACGTCGAGCAGGACCAGCTCGGGCTCTTGCTCCTCGACCCAGTGCAGCGCCTCGGCGCCGCTGGTGGCCGTCCGCACCCTGTGTCCGTTTTCGGTGAGCAGGCTCTCGTAGAGCGCGAGGGTATCGGCAAAATCGTCGACGATGAGCAGGTCTCCGCACGAGTCACCGAACGTCGCGACGGGACTTCGCGAGATCACGACAGCGCCTGCGTCGTCGTCACGGGGCTCTCGGCAAGGGCGTGCGCGCCGACACCCGGCAGGACGAGCGTGAACGTCGATCCCTGTCCTTCGCGGGACCGCACCTCGATCTCGCCCCCGAGTGCACGAGCCAGTCTGCGCGACAGCGCGAGTCCCACGCCTGTGCCGTGGTACCGCCGCCCGTCGCCGGCTTCCAGCTGGTGGAACTCCTGGAAGAGCTCGTTCATGGCATGAGCCGGGACGCCGATGCCCGTATCCCGCACCGAAAGCCGTACTTCCGTCGCGGTAGCCCGCAAGACGATCGCCACCTCGCCGTGATCGGTGAACTTGATGGCGTTGGCAAGCAGGTTGAGAAGGATTTGCCGCACCCGTTGGGCATCGGTCGTCATCTCGACCGGCCCATCGCCGACGTCGGCCACGAGTCGAATGTCCTTGCCGGATCGCAGACTGTCCACCTCCGCGAGGCACGCGCGCGCCAGCAACGCGACGTTGACCGGCGCCAGCCGCACGTCGATGCGCCCCGCTTCGGCTTTCGCCAAATCGAGGACGTCGTTGATGAGGCTCAGCAGATGCTCGCCGTTGCGCTGAATGCGCTCGAGCGACTCGCGCGCGCGCGCCGACAGCTGCTCCTTGGGCGACGTGATCAGCAGATCCGCGAAGCCGAGGATCGCGCTCAGCGGCGTGCGGAGCTCGTGGCTCATCGAAGCGAGAAACTCGGTCTTGACCTTGTTCGCGCGCGCCAACCGCTCCCCTTGTTCGGCGAGCGCCACGCTCTTGTCGCGCAGACGGTTGTGGGTCCACGCGTTGTGCAGGGCAGCGGACAGCTGGCGTGCCGCGTCCCTGACCGAATCCACCGCATCCTCGCTCGGCGTTCGGATTCCGGCGAGCACGATGGCGCCCGCCCCCTCGCTTCCGAGCGCGACCGGGTAGGCGAGGGCCCACCGGAGCGGAGCGTTGCCGACCCCCAAGTCGAGTGTCGGCAGCGGATCGCCCAGAGTCTCGGCTGTCGAGAAGACGGCCTCGCGTCGATCCATCACGCTCCTCGGCAAGCCGCCCGCGCCGAAGATCCGGTGGTCGACGGCGCGCCCGTCGGAAGCCGCCGCCTGGACGGGCACGAGCCGGTCGGCGTCGTCGAGCAGGTACACGGCCCCCACCTGCGCGTCGGCGAGTCGTACGAGCGTCTGCAGGCCGCCGGTCGCGAGCGCGCTGACGTCGAGCGCTTTCAGTTCGCGAACGAAGTCGGCGAATGCGCGCGCGCGCGCGTCGCGCATCGCCAGATCTTCGTTGGCGCGCGTCAGATCGGCGAGCGCCTGTTCGCGATCGGCCAGGGCCGCGCGCAGCCGGCTGTCCTTGTCGAGCAGCAGGGCGTTCATCTTGGAGAGGCTCCGGGCCACGGCGCCGAGCTCGTCGCGACGCGTGGGCAAAAGCTGCACCGATTCGAGCCGTCCGGTCGCCGCAAGCGCGTCCTCGAGTTGCGCGGTGGTCCCGGCGATGTCGCGCGCGATCCAGGCACCGCTGCCGAGCGCGATGATGATCGCCACGAGCAGCACGGTACGCGTGGCACGTTGGGACGCGCTGGCGGAGTCGAACGCCGCGTGTTCGCGCGCGTCGGCTTCGTCGATCGCGTGACGGCGCAGGTCCGTCAGGATCGCGCGCATCTCGTCGGTGCGTGATTTCCCTTCGTCGGCGGCGGCGGGGTCCGGCACACGGCCCTTCTCCCGGTCGCGAATCTGGGGCTCGCTCACGTTCGCGATCCACTCGTGCACCAGGCGTCCGAACGCAGCGACACGCTCGTCTTCCATGCCGTTCTCGGCGACCGCTTGAGCTTCGGTCAGCAAGCCTTCGAGATCGTTGTGGGCCTGCTCGTACGGTGCGAGAAATGACCGGTCGTCGGTCAGCAAGTATCCTCGCTTGCCCGTCTCGAGGTCGACCATCAATCGGAGCAGTTGCTCGGCATCGTCGGCCAGCTTGAGGTCGTGTTGAACGAGGCGCTCGAACTGTTGCTCGAGCTGCTCGTGGGCTGCGTTGGCCCGGTACAGGCCGACGCCCAGCACAGCGACGACCAACAGGGAGCTCAGGAGGATGCGCCAGAAGAGAGCGCTCTTCAGGATGTGCACGTGGTCCGGCGAGATTCTGGCACGGCCCTCGCGCAGGCGCTGCTTTTCGCGCGACCCGGCGGCGCGGTCAGACCTCGCGGCCGATCCACGCCCCGACGAACGACAGGACCCAGGCGATGGGCGACAGCGCGAGAGCAAAGACCACTGTGGAGGGCGCCGCCATTCCGAGCGCGATCAGAGTGACCAAAAGCGCGAGGACCGTGGCAAGCGCCGGCTCGAGCAGAGTGGTCATGCCGGCGGCGCGCACGATGAGCCAGCCGCTCGCCGGGAACGAGAGGAGCGGCCCGACGCCCAACAGCAACACCGGCGACGCGGTCACGACGTCCTGCTCGTCGACCGCGGCCAAGTCCAGGTGAAACCAACGGGCGGCCATGACGCCCGCCCCGATTCCCGCGATCATCGCCCCGAGGGTGACGAAGGCTCCGAAGACGATCCAGCCCAGGCGCACGGGCTGGTCGTGCGCCCTCAGCGCCTCGCGCACGGCCGACAGAGAGGGCGGCGATCGACGGAGGCGACGGCTGGGCAGGGAAGGGATGCGCGACGGCCGATCGTCGCGCGCGCGCAGATCGCGCCCGAGCCACGAGGCGACGAAGCCCATGGCCGCGAGCAGCGGGGTGACGGCGAGCAACGCGGCCCCACCGCGTCCGTACACGAAATGCGCGTACAGGCCATGCGCGGCGATGGCGCCGATGAACGCTGCCGGGAAGATGGGCAGTCCGCGGCGCGCGTGCTTGGCCCGTCCGAGCGCGTAGCCCCAAAGGCAAGCGAAGAAGACGTGCGCGGGGAGCGCGAGCGCCGCGCGGGCGAACCAGATCGCTCCGACGGGGTTGGCGTGGAGCACGACCGCGGTCTCGACGGCGGCGAACCCGAGCGACGCGGCCGCCGCGTGGACGACTCCGTCGTAGGGCTCGTCGATGTGTTTGGACACGAAAGCCGGCCACGCTGCCGCGACCTTGGCGGCCTCTTGGACGGGCGCAGCCACGAAGAAGAGAAACATCAACGCGCCGCCTGGACCGACGTCGGAGACGCGCACGTCGAGGCCGGTCCAGCGCTCCGCGCGGGACGTGACGAGCAACGCGCCCGCGGCGCCCAGCATGCCGAGCACGAACGTGATCCCGACGAGCAGGTGCGGCTCGCGACGCGGGTCCGTGCGCCAGAGCAGCCACGCGAAAAGCCCGACCGGTACCAACGCCGGAAGACACCAGCGAAGAGTCGTCATGACCCCGTGCCGCTCGCCGCGCTCGATGCCGGGCACGGGCGCCCCGGCCGTCGGAGGTCGCGACGGGGGTGCGCCGCGAGCCGTCCAAGTCGCGTTCGACGGTTCGACCCCGAGCAGCGCTCGTGGATGCGGATCTCGTGGGGATGCATCGCTGATTCCCGCTCACACTGTAAGCGAGCGCTCGCGTCGACAGGGTGCTCGGTGAGCCGAAGACGGTGCTGGTGGGTCGCCGCGTCGATGGTACGTTTCCTTCACGTGCAAAACGTAGGCGAAAGTCCGTGTCCGTGAAGACGAAAAGGGCATTGTTCGCACTGGCGGTGGTCACCGTACTCGGGGGCTGTGAGATCGTGGCCGGCATCGAAGACCTGCAGATCTCCGGGCCAGCAGACGACGCGGGATCCGGCGACGCCGGCAATCCCGATGCGGATGCCACGACGGAGGCATCCGGCAGCAGTTCGGTCCCATCGATCGACGCGAGCGACGCTCCGGTCGCGGCGGACGTGGGCGATTCGCCGTCGCCCGGCGATGCAACCGACGCCTCGACCGACGGGGCGGCCAGCGACGCGACGCCCGACGCAGACGCGAGTGACGCGTACGCGAGCGACGCGTACGCGACCGACGCGCCGGCGGATGCAGGCGGGTTCGCCGATGGGGCCGGGCTCGACGCGCCGGCGGATGGGCCGCAAGATGCGACCGGTGCCGGGTTGGTGCTCATCGACGACATGCAAGCGGTGGGAGTCCCCGCCTACGGCTATCTGGATGGGCCGGGCCTCACGGGCGGCTGGTTCGATTTCGACGACGGCACGGCGGGGGGCGTCTTGGTCCCTGCCGCCGGGAGCGTTTCGGCGATGATCATTTCCCTGATCCCCGGCACGAGCGCCCATGCGGCCCACATCACCGGCAATAGCGGATTCACCGTTTACGGCGCCGGTATGGGCTTCAGCTTGAGCGTCTTGGGTACGACGCCACACCCCTACGATGCGTCGGCGTACCAAGGTTTCACATTCTCGGCCCGTGCCCTGGGCGACGCCGCGACCACGATCGTGCGTTTCAATGTGCCGGACAAGAATACGACTCTGGTTTCGGGCGGTGGCGTCTGCGACGGCGGCACGTGCAATGCCTACTACGGCATGAATCTCACGTTGACGAACGCATGGCAGACCTTCACCGTCACTTATGCGGATCTCGAACGCCCGTCGTACGCATTGTCGGACGGCTTGCCCTTCGATCCCTCGAACCTCATGGGATGCCAATTTCAAGTGGATCAGGGAGTCGCGTTCGACCTCTGGGTCGACGACATTTATTTCGTCGACAAATAGCCCAAAGGCTCCGGCCTACCGGACCGGGCGCGTTCGGCGCTCGGAGGCCGGTCGCCGTCGGCGGGCGGCGCGGAGGGCGGACGTTGGGTCACTCGCATCACCGATGTCGGCGACGGTGGCATTCGCCTGGGCGTTCGGTGAGCCGTTTGGCATCGGCCACCTCTCTTAACGATCTCAACGCGCGCATTGCGCAGGGCGTGTTGCACCCCAAGGAGACGCCGGTGAGAATTTTCCCGCCCAACTACACTGTGCTTTCGACGCTCGGGCACGCATGGGCTCATGTAGGTTGGTCGCGGCTAGCCTGGGTGGGGGTAGCGTCCCTCTCCGCTTGCAGCTCAGCTGTCTCATCGACGTCGGGCACCGCAGCCACGGATTCCGGGGCTACGTCGACGGGGACCCCCGGGTCGGGGTTGAGCGGGCAATCGGGGGCGACGAGCAGCGGCTCCGGCTCGGGGCTCAGCGGACCGGGGGCGTCGGGGTACGGTCAAGACTCGGGCGCCAACCCGTCGTCCGCCTCATCCAGCAGCACGGGCGGACCGGCTGACAGCGGAAGTGGAGGGACGGCGACCGGGCCGGGCGACGGCGGCAGCGCGTCGGCAAACGACGCGGGGAGCGACGGCTCCGGGACCGCCGGCAATCCGTCGGATGCCGAGGTCGCGGCGAGCTCCGACGGTTCTTTGCAATCGGCGTGCGGAGACGCGGTCGTGTGCGATGACTTCGAGAGTTACACGTCGCCCACGAACCTGGCTCCGTGGGTCCTCACCATGGCCAACGCCACGCTGATGATCGACTCGACCCACGTCTACAGCGGCAAACAAGCCGTCAAGTTCAATATCAATGCGGGCGCCAACAACACCGCGCAAATGGCGCGCACGGGCGCCCCGCTCTTTCCCGTCGCCCAGGATCAGCTCTGGGGCCGCATGATGGTCTACATGACCAACTTGCCGGCGGCCGGCGTCCACTACGACAACATTCAGGGGGACCCCGGGACCACCATGACGCCTCAGTACAGGATTGGGGGCATGGGCACCATCCTGCTCAATTACCAGCCCAATGATTGCTACGATCATCCGAGCAATCCCATGCCCCATGACATGTGGACGTGTTGGCAATGGGTTTTCGACGGCTCGGCGAACACGATCGAATTCTATATTGGCGGACAATTACAGGCGAAGGTGGTCAACACCGGCGGGGGATGCACCGAAGGGCCCGCCAGTACCGTATGGACGGCCCCGACGTTCGGCGCGGTTCGCCTCGGCTGGGCCAATTATCAAGCGACGACCGCCGTCGTCGACATGTGGATCGACGACGTGGCGCTCGGGGGCGATGCGATGATTGCGTGCCCCGCCATGCCGGCCACCGCGCATTGACGCGGCCTGGATGCGCTCGTTCGGAAGGGCGTTTGCCGTCTCGGAATACGAGTTTCCGGTCGCCCGCAGCAAAAACTCGCGTACGCTAATGCCCATGCGAAGCGCTGCCCTTGTCCTTGCCGCGTCGGTCGTGGCTTGCAGCGCGGCAGGGCCCTCCGAACGAACGGCGTCGCTGAGCAGCCCGATCCAAGGAGGGACCCCCGATACCACACACAACTTCGTGGTCGCCGTGGCCGAGCAGGTTTCGCAGGGTTTTGGGCTGTGCTCGGGCTCGCTATTGGCGCCCAATCTGGTGGCCACCGCACGCCACTGCGTTGCGCAGGTGATCTCTCAACCCATCGACTGTACCAAATCGTCCTTCGGCGACACCGTCCCGGCGAGCGAACTGCAGGTGACGAACGTCGCGGACCTCGCGAACTTGAACATGACCGAAGCGATCGGGGTCGAACAGATCATCGTGCCCTCGGGTGCCGGCACCACGTCGTTTTGTGGCAATGACCTCGCCCTGCTGATTCTCCAGCAGCCGATCAGCGTGCCCGAATACGTGACCCCCGTCATCGACCCTCCCATGACGGACCACAGTCTCTACTCGACCACGATCACGGCCATCGGATACGGGATCGACTCTCCCCTGGACACGACGGGCCAAACGGCCGGGATTCGACGGATTCGCGAAGACATCGACCTGGTGTGCGTCCCGAACGATGTGACGGTGCCCAACTGTTTGGGGACCCCCGGAGCGTCCGAATTCATTTCCGCGAACGAGTTCGAAGCGACCGACGGAGTCTGCTCAGGAGACTCCGGCTCGGGTGCCTTCGAGCAAAGAAGCTTCAACGCCGGGACCTGGACGAGCTTCGGAGTCTTATCGCGCGGCGCGACGGATGCCGACGGCAGTGTGTGTGTGAATTCGATTTACACGCAATTCGGGGCGTGGGGTTCCCTGCTCGCCGACACGGCCGCTCAAGCCGCGCAGATCGGAGGGTACCCCACCCCGGCCTGGGCGGTGGCCATCGGCGCCGAGGGCGGCGTGCCGGCCGAGGGCGGTCAGCCCGCCGCCCCGACTTGCCTTTCGTCCGGCTCGGCCTGCGGTACGGATACCGAGTGCTGCTCGGCCAATTGCATTTCGCACGACAACGGAGCCACCTTTTTGTGTGTCAACTGCAATGCCGATAACCCCTGCGATGTCGGCTACCAGTGCAATCAAGGAACGTGTGTCTTCGACGCCGACGCCGGCCCGGGACTGGCTTCGAGCCCCCAAGCCTCCACGACCGTCACCGCAGTGGGTTCCGCCGGCGGGGCGGCTCCGAGTTCGTCGAGTCAAGGGTGCAGCGTGGCGGCAGGCGCATCCCGTCGCCCGGCGGGCGGGTCGATCGGCGCCATGGCTTTCGTGATCGGCTATTTCCTGCGTCGCCGTTTGCCGCAACGCGTCCGGCGTCGACCGGGTCGGGACCGAATCGCGTGAGATCGGGCACCCTAGGCGCAATCATTTGCGTATAAGCTGCGGGCCCGTTCCGCTAAAAGCGGTTCGGGACGAGACGGAAGGTCGGGCCAGCCGGAGGCATCGCATGGCGCTATTATCGAAAAGTACACGACAGATCATCACCTACGCGATCCTCGCCGGTCCCGTGCCGTTCGTGGCGGGAGGCTGCGGGAGCAGCAGCAGCAAGGAAGAGCCGGCCGATAGCGGTAGCGACGCACTTGCCTACACAGTCCATCCCGATGGGTCCACATCCAGTGGCAGCTCGTCGTCGAGCGGCTCGTCATCCACCGGCGGCTCGTCGAGCAACTCCTCCAAAATGGTTTATGACGGAACGACGGGAAAAGTTTGCCAATCCGATCTCGACTGCCAGCCGGCCAACGGTCCAGGGCTGAATACGTGCTCCAATTCGCTCTCGCTCTTTTCCGTGGTCGTTTACCCGACGCCGGTTTGCATCGGCAAGTGCACCTTCGTCAACGACAATACGCTTCATTTTTGCGACGGCGACCCGACGTCGGCGTCGTCGCCCGGCGTGTGCATCCCGGGCGGTCCGGTTGGCGCCCTGAACTCGAGCCAGCCGGGCACGTGTTTGCCGTGGTGTCAGTTTACCGCGGGCGGGGGCGCTCCCCTGAGCTCCAGCGGGACATCCCAGGCCTGCCAAACGAACGACACGTGTGCGCCCTTTGTCTTTTTCCCCGCCGAAACGGTGGACACCGACGCCGGCGCGGAGGCGCTCCCATCCCTCGGCATCGGATATTGCTGGGGCGGCTGCACCGAAAACTCCCAGTGCCCGGCTGGCAATTCTTGCCAGACGAACGAAGGCATCTGTGTGACGACCGTCAGCACGACTCTGGCGACCGGTGCGGCGTGCACCTCGGCGGGGGCCAATGCGCCGTGCGATTGCAACTTGAATGAACAGGGCACCGCGGGCTACTGCACCCAGTTCTGCGTCACGGGATCGACGACGGCCACCTGCCCAGCCGGCTACGTCTGCGACGCGACCGAACCCGGTGAGTTGCCCGGCGTCGATGGCGGCACAGAGGCCGCGTTCACCACGCAGAATCCGGGTCTCGAAGGATCGTGTTTCGCCGTCTGCCCCACGGCGGACGCGGGAACGGCAGAGGGGGGCTCCGCCATGTGCCCGCCGAATTCCGCCTGCAACACGTCTGACGCAGTCGGAGCGGACTGCCAGCCTTGAGTCGTCTCTGGGGCGCCGGGGCTTGGCTCCTCGCTGCCGCGACCGTGACCTCCGGCGCTCGCGCCGATCCGTTCGCGCATGCGGAGGACGATGCGCGCGGCCAGCGGGCTCCGTCCGAAAGCAGCGATCCACTCCGCGGGTCGACGTTCATCTTCGACCAGGCCGTGTCGACTCAAACCATCCGTCTCGATCCCTCGCTGCCGCTTTCGTACGTTCCGTACTACGGCTGGTGGTTGTCTTTTCGACCCCGATGGAACTTCAACGACAACCTGAGAGTGCAAGCCCGATTCGATTACTACAAGGAGTTCACGAACAGCGAGGACACGACCTACTATCGCCAGGATGTCTTCGGCGACATCGGAACCGATCTCGTCTACTCGCGCCGTCTTGCCGATTCCGGCATGGGCAAGAACAGCAAATGGTCACTCGGGCTTCGCGCGCTCTGGCCCACGTCCCAGCAGAGCCTAGGCTCGGGCATCTACGTGACGCTCGGCGGTCTCGCGGCTCTGTCTCAAAAAATTCCCCTCCGCGGCGATGACGCGCCCGCGCTCAACTCGGCCCGCCTGGGCCTGAGCTTTGTCTACCTTCACCCGTTCACGTGCGCGATCACCGCGACCGGCTACTGCCATCCCCAGTTTCTCTCCCAGACCGACTCGGGGGCCGCGTCCCTGACCGATCAGTTGACGGGGTACCCTCTGACGAAAGACGCCCTTTTCTCCATCGCGGACGCGAGCCTGCAGATTCTGCCCCGGCTCGGAGTCGCCGCGACCGCCATTTGGATCGACCAGTGGCACTACATTCCGCCTCCTTCCTCGGTGGGTACACTGACGGGCCTGGCCAGCGTCTCGCGCGTGAACGACGAGCAATTCACTCAGTTCATCTGGATCGTGGCGTCGGTCGACTACGAACTGATGGACGAGGTGTCGGTGGGCGCCGGCTACTACGACCTCGCCAACGTCGTCGGCATGAACGGCCAGTTGCGCTCGCCGTTCCTCGGCGGCGAGGACAACGCGTTTTGGAGTCCGAATGCGTGCCTTTTCGTCGACGTGACGGCGAACCTGGACAAAATCTGGGAGCGATCGATGGGTGGCGCCAAGGATCGCGCACGCGTCGGCGACTCGATCGAAGCGGCGCGGCGTGCGCGCGAGGCCCGGCTGGTGGGCCAAAGTGTCCCGTAGGCAACGGCTTGGTTGGTTTCGAGGGAGATCGGGAAACATGAAGTTGAAGTTCTTGAGGTGGCTCGCCTTCTTCGTTCTCGTCGGCTCCGTGTGTGCTCTGTCGAGTAGCTGCGCCGAGTCACGACCTCCGATCAATCGCGTGCAGGCCGGCGCGCTCGACAAGGGTTTCTTCGTGGGCCCGAACCTGAGCGATCCGGCCGACGACCCGGAATTTTACTTTGGCACTCGGATCATCGGCGAACCGTACGGGCTCGGACAAGACTTCGCGATGTTTCAGGCGATCGGGTCGCTGGCCCGGGTCAAATGGGAGATTCAAGAGAATCTTCTCGTAGCTCGCCTGACCTACGACCGCATTGCGAACAGCGGCTACAACGGCGCCACGAGCACGACCGACGGCCAGATTGTCGCGGAGTTCAACATCGAGAGCCAATTCGACATCATTCACGATTACAATTTGCAGACCGGCGAGCAGCTCAATGTCATCGTGGAGAACACGACGGATCGTCCATGGTACGAACGGCAGTACTTCCGCGTGGACTGGTCGAAGAACCTGGTGACCGATGCCTACGACTTCGACCTTTTTTCCGTGGGCGCCGCCCTCGACGGCCTGACGTATAGCCCCGTGTCGTATTACATCGAGGACCCGAGCGATCCGAACGCCCCGGTCTTCAATGCGGAAGAGGGCTACTTCGACGTGACGACGATGCTCACGGCCAATCCGCAGATCGTCAACACGCCCTATGGAAATCTCCCGGTGTGCTGGCTTTTCGGCAGTTATCCGGCCATCACCTGCGACCCGGCCGAAGTCACGATCCGCCTTTCGTTCAAAAAAGTGGTCGACGACGACTACGAGCCCGAAAATTGGGACGGAACCAAGATGGACGCCTTCGGGTTCTTCAGCGTCGACCGATTCGGCTACACCCAAAACTACGGCATCCTGGACCAGAATTGGAACCGCTTCGTCACCCGGTACAACATCTGGCAACAGAGCCACATCTCCGGGACGCAGTGCGCGATCGACGCGTGGCGCGATGCGAACGGCAACGTGCAAAACTACCAGGTCGACGCCAGCGGCAACTACGTGTTCGACTCGGCGACCGGACTGCCGATTGCGGACCCTGCCGGTCAACCTTTCACCAAGAGCGCCGTCGGCGCCAACGTCCACCGCGATACCGACCAAGACGGGACGGAAGACGAGTGCGAGTTCAAGGACTCGGCCGGCGACGTCGTGAATCCGGGTTCGCGGTGCGACGAATTCACCAACAAATGCGACATCCCGCTTTACCTCAGATCCACCAAGACGACGCCGTTTTACATCGGTCCGACCGCGGACCCCGATCTGTTCGCGACGACGTCGCAAGCGCTGAATTCGTGGAACATCGCCGTCAAGCGAGCCGTGCAGCTCGGCAAGGTCGTCGAGGCGAATCGCGTGGGCGCGCCGGTCGTCGTCGAGCCGAATGGCGCCGCGCCGGTCACCGAGGTTCTGACCACCGAAGCCCAGCTGCTCGCCGATCAGCAGAATGGATTGACGGTCCCGGACATTTTCGTCCTCTGCCACAATCCGGTCGTCCAAGGCGACAGCCCGGCGTGCGGCGCCGCGGGCCTGGCGGTTCGCCTCGGAGACCTGCGCTACAACGTGGTGGATCTCATCGCGAACCCCCAGCTCCCGTCGGCGTGGGGCATCGACGTCGACTTCGACGACCCGCTCACGGGCGAAAAGGTCCAGTCGAGCATCAACGAGTGGATCGCTGTCCTCGACACCGCTTCGCAGAGCATCGAAGATCTCATTCGCTGGCTCAACGGAGAGATCAATAACCAGCAGATCGCCAACGGCCAGTACCTCAGTCAATGGGCTTCGGGCAGCCAGATGGGACTGGCTCAGTACTCGCCCTCGGTGTTGTCCACGGCCGAGATCGCGTCGCGCATCAATTCGATCGACACATCCATGGCCCAGCAGAACGGCCTGACGGCCGCAGGCGCCGTGACGTCGTCGCCGGCCTTGTCCGGAGTCAACGGCAACGCACTGCGGCTTTTGGCGCAACAGACGCCCTCGAACAACCTACCGCTTCCGATCCGGCGCCAGGTGGCGGCCACGAACCTGAGCGCTCTGGGCCCGACGATGGACTCTCAGTTCGAGTCGATTCGCGGGCAGCTCATCGGCTCGACGTGGGAAACGCAGCTCGTCACCCCCGACGTGCTTCAATGGGCCGGGTTCAACCCCCAGGAGCCGATCGCCGGATCTCCGAGCACCGTGGCGCTGGCCTCTCCGCTGCAGGGCCTGGATCCCCAGCTTCGCAAATGGAGCAACGGCGTCATCAACACCGCGCTGCTCCAGAAGGACATGAGCATCGACGACGGCGTTCCGGAGCCGGACTCGCTCGTGGGTCTCGCTCGGCAGGCGCAAATGCTTTTCCCGGCGCCGACCTCCGGGAGCGCGGCGGCGAACGCCCAGCGGGATGCGGCGCTTTACGCCTGGATCCGCCAACAGCTTCACCTCTCGGTCATCGCCCACGAGATGGGCCATTCGATGGGGCTTCGCCACAACTTCGCCGGAAGCTTCGACGCGCTCAACTACCACACCGAATACTGGCAGCTTCGGACGCAAAACGGCACCGAGCACTATTGCGGGTACCCGGGCACGCTCGACGCCACGACGCCTCAGGCGAGCGGGGGCACGTGCGTGGGACCGCGATGGGTGGATCCGGTCACGGCCCAGGAAGGCAACGACTTCATCTGGAAGTGGGGCTCGACGAGCGTCATGGACTACCCGGGCGACCAGACCCAAGACATGAACGACATTGGGTCGTACGACAAGGCGGCGATGCGGTTCGCGTACGCCGACCTCTGCGACGTCGAAACCAACATGACGTACACCGAAGCCAGCGGCGTCGCCGAGGGCGGCCGGGGCGGTCTCGACTACCTTCTGGCTCTCGACGGATTCAACGGGGTCTTCGGCAATTCGATCGGCGGCAATCACTACAGCACGTACGCCGACAAGTACCCGATTCTCGGCACCTGCACGCCCCGGCCCGGTTGGACCGGCGATCCGAGCGACCCGCTGGCTCAGCAGTGCAGCGGGCCCGACCTCGACTACGTGGCCACCCGCGACATGCTGACCGTCGACAAGTACTCGCCTGCCGTCACGGCCATTCGGCCGGATCTCGTGGCGAATTTCGCGGTGGACAGCGGACTGCCCAAAGCGCGGCAGCAGGCGAATCCGTCGTTTGCAGGTCGGGTCCGGCACCCGTACATGTTTGGAGGGGACGAGTACGCGGACGCCGGCAACGTGCCTCTGTTTCGGTTCGATGCGGGCGCCGACTCGTACGAACAGATGCAGTTTTTCATCTCGACCTACGAGAACCGGTACATCTTCAACAATTTTCGACGCGATCTGGTCCTCTTCAACACGGACGCGGTCGTCAAACGCATCGAGTCTCGGTATTTCGACAAGGTCCAACAGCTCGTCAAGACCCTCGCATTCGGAGCGGAGCTCGACGGTGCCGCTGCGATGAGCGACCCGGGAGCGCTCATGCCCCTGGCGATGGCCGGCGACGACGGCCTTGCCCTGTTCGTCCGCGCCATGACGCGGCCGGCGCCGGGAGCCTACGTCGTCACTCCGGCGGGGACGCCGGCAACCGGCGGCCCGCCGAACGCGTGGGGGGGCGAGTGGCAAATCGGCGACGCGAACTCGCTGACGACCCCCACCAGTCTGATCAACGTCGCGCTCGGAAACGGGCAGGGCCGATACATCGAGAACAACTACGACTACACCCAAGGCTACTGGTGGGCTTATTACCAATCGCAGGTCGGGAGCTACTACGAGAAAGTCCTGGCTCCCATGTACATGACCGAGGCCTACAACCAGTTCATTCTGAATTCCGAGGACGACTACGTCGACGGGCGCTACAAGAACCTGAACTTTGCGTCGGTCTATCCGAATCAAATACGACGTTTGTTCGCCAACCTGATGGCCAACCAGAGTGCGACGCAAGTGATGGACAGCGGCACCGTGGCTCAAATCTTCACGCTCGCGCCGTACGCGATGCCCGCGACCACCCCCGGTGCGCTCACCCCGGTTCAATACCTTCCGTGGGACAAATACGATCCGACCGACACGACGACGACGTCGCTGGCCTACCCGGCCGGATCCGTGCTGCTCGACCCGCTGGTGGGTTGGGAGCAGCAGTACCCGGCGCTCATCTCCCTCTTCTGGTTCGGGCCGACGACGTTGACGATGAATCTCATCGATCAGATGCGCATCTTCTCACCCGGGGACGCCGCGACTCTGTCGATCCCGACCGATCAGTTGGTGGCCTACCGGGACCCGCTCACGGGCATCGAGTACGTCGCAAAAAACTACGGAACGGAAGTCGTGAATCCGGCCATCGGCTTCGACGTCGCCAAGACCATCGGCGCGCGCATGATCCAATACGCCAACACGCTCGCTCAGATCGCCTACCAGGTGGTGGGCACCCCCGACCCCGTGTCGGGCGAGCTCACGTACGCGGTGGACGCCCAGGGCAACTCGATCCCCAATACCGCACAGAGCGCTCAATACGCGGCCACGATGCTCACGGCGTATGCTTCGAACCTCGACGTCGTGCGGCAGCTCACTCTCTTCTTTGGCTACGGACCCATCCAGTAGCCGCTCCGATCAATGCGTCCGGCCCAGGGCCACCGCCCGGACCAGACGCGCCAAGGGACGTGGCGCCCACCAGTTGACTTGCCCGAGAAGGCGCATCGTCGCCGGGACGACCAGGACCCGAACGATGGTGGCATCGAGCGCGACGGCCAACGCCATCCCGAACCCGACCGCTTGGATGACCACGATTTGGGCGAGCGCGAACGCCGCAAAAACACACACCATGATGGCGGCGGCGCTCGTGATGAGCCCCGCGCTTTTCTCGAGACCCGTTGCGACGGCCGTGCGGTTGTCTCCCGTCCGATCGTACGCCTCCTTCATGCGGGTCAGCATGAGGACCTCGTAGTCCATGGAGAGGCCGAAGAGCGTACAGAAGAGAAGCACCGGAAGCGACGGCTCGACGGGCCGTGGCGTGTGGACGAAGGCGTGCCCTTCCTGGAAGATCCAAACGAGCGCGCCGAACGATCCGGCCATCGAGAGGAAATTCATGAGGACCGCCTTGAGCGGCAAGAGGACGGACCCGAGCAGGAAAAAGAGGACCACGTAGGTGATGAGGACGACGGATCCGACGACGTAAGGCAATCGCTCGCGGATGTATTGGGTCGTGTCGACGTCGGTGGCCGTCTGGCCCCCGACGTAAACGGTGCCGTCTCCGACGCGGCGCTGATCGCGTAGGGCGGCGACGATCGACCGCGCCGGATCGCTCTCGGGCGCGCGGTCGGTGGTGATGTCCACCAGGACGGCGCGGCTGCCGACGCTGATTTGCTTGGCAAGGTCGATGGTCGCGCCGAGCGCCGGGGGCGGCGACAGCAGCAGATCCGCCCATTGGTCGCGTTCGATCGATTGGTTCGGGTCGACGATGCTTTGGACGTTCGCGACGAACGGCAGGTGGGCGACTCGGTGGGTGAAATCGTAGAGCGCTTCGATGCGGGCGCGATTGAGAGCCGGCGCGCTCGGGAACTCGACGGCGGCGAGAACATGGTTGGCGGCCGCGTCCGGAAAGTCGACGCGGAGGATCTCGAATCCGTGCCGTGCTTCGGCTTCGAGCGGCAGAATCCGGACGTCGGAGGCCGCCATGCGCAAATGCGCGAAGGGCGCGCCCATCCACGCAAGCAGCAGCAGGCACGGCAGGAGCACGGCGACCGGGCGCTTCATCACCCACAGCGCGGTACGCCGAAAACCGCCGCCAGCGGCTCGCCGGCGCGTGAAGGGCACGCGGCCGGCGTGAATCCTCGGGCCGAGTACCGCCAAGAGCGCCGGCAAGAACGTGAGCGCGAAGACCACGGAGAAGCCCACCACGATCGCTCCGCCGATGCCCATGCCCATGAGGTAGGAGCGCGAGAAGAAGAGCAGTCCGAACAGACCGACCATCACCGCAAAGCCGGAGAACAAGACGACGCGTCCAGCCCGAATCACCGACAACCGAAGCGCGGCCACGGTGTCGTGTCCCGCCGCGAGCTCCTCGCGGTACCGGCTCACGATGAAGAGCGAGTAATCGATCGCGACGCCCAGGCCGATGAGCGAACATACGTTGAGCGTGTATTGAGCGAGATCGACGAAGCGCGACAGCAACAGGATCGACGCCAGGCCGCTCGCGACGGCCAGGGCGCCGACGCAGACGGGCAGCAGCGCGGCGACCGCGGTCCCGAAGACCACGCACAGCAAAAGCACGCAACCGGGCAGGGAAATGGCCTCGGCGCGCAGCAGGTCGTGCTCGAGCGTGTCGTCGAGGTCGCGGGCGAACGGCAGGCGGCCGGTGCAGGTGATCGATAGAGTGTCGGAACGAAGCTCACGGCGCAGCGCCGGATACGCATGCGCGGCTTGACCGAAGTCGCCCCCGACCGAGATGTACGCGTAGGCCGCGTGCGTCCGCTCGTTGGTCATGGCGAACGCGCGGAGCGGTCCGGCGTTATACGGCGTCGTGATGGACCCGACCCTCGGGTCGTGTGCCAAAGGCGAGAGCGCGGCCTGCATCGCTTCGCGAAATGCGTCGCCCGTCGGGTCGAGCGTGGACGACGTGAAGACGGCGATGAACGTCGTGTCGGGCGCGCGCCGCAGGATCCCGTCGACGATCCGACCGGCGCGATCCGATTCGAGCCCGCGGATGGAACCGGTCGACAGCCGGCCGATTCCAGACGACAGCACCGTGACGGCCAGGGCGAACCACAGGCCGGCGAACACCAGGATGGACTTTCGATGTCGAACCGTGAAGCCGCAAAGCGCGTCGAGCATGCCGGTCGCCCGAGCGGGCGGGGGGCGTAGTGTACACACCTTCGTGGCCCAGGGTGTCTTGGCGCCACCCCCTTCGAGCGCGCGCCGGGGGGGGGGGGCGGTTCGCGGTGGCCGGGGTGCGACGCGTCGTCGCGACGTCTCTCCGTCCAGCGAGTACAGCGCCCCAGTGAAGCTTTCCGGGGGAACTCTGCTTGGTCGACGTCGTTCAGGGGTGCGTGGTCCCGGATCTTTCGGATCGGCCGTCGGGGATGCCGCCCGTCGAACGCCCGCCGGCGGGGGTCGTCCGATCCGACGGCGCCCGGAGGCTCAACGTGCGCTCGAGGGCCAGAACGGACGACGCTTTTTCGATGGCGACGTCGAGTGCCCCGCCGGCCGCCCGGAGCATGGATCGGAGCTCGGCCCACATCGCACCGCCCTTTCGATCCGCAATCCTGCGGCCGACGATCATCGAGGTCGAGGTTGCGACCACCCGCGCGTATTCCAGAGCGAACGTCGCGACGCGTTCGTCGTCGCCCGAGAGCACGCCCATCGACGCGATCCGTGCGCGTCCGCTCGCCGACCAGTAGGCGAACATGGCCTCGCGGAGCGCACGGGCGCCGCTGTCCGCTCCGCGCAGCACGTCGTAAAGAGCGTGCGTGAAGGCCTCGCGGGTGCGCACGAAGCGATACCGGCGTCTCTGGTAGCGGCACAGCGCGCGGTCGGTCAGCCCGTCTTGTGCGATGGCGGCAGCGAGGGTCACGACGTCGTGCATGCCGGTCGTCATGCCCGTCGCCGTGATCGGATGCGAGCATCCGCCCGCGTCGCCGACCAGAGCGGCGCCCGGCACGGCGCACGCGCGGGTCGAGATGGCGTGGTTGGCCGCACCCGCCAGATCGTCGCGGTCGAGAGCGTCGATCAGGGCTCGTCGCATCCGGTCGGGGAGTTGCGCCGCGTAGCCCTCCCGCAAGGTGGTCCGGATCTCGGCGCGTCCTTTCGCTCGGTCGAGAGGCACGTCGATGGTCATGCGCACGCGCTCCGGACCGCACGGATAGGCGAGCGTGGGTCCCGGGGCGTCGACGAACACATGGCCGTGGGCCGGCGCGACGAGGACATCGCGTTCGAATCCGAGCGCGACCGAGTGCGATACAAGCTCGGTGGTCGTCGGAATTCGGAGCAATTTTCGGAGCCGCGAGTGTCTCCCGTCCGCGGCCACGACGAGTCCGGCACGGGTTTCGCGGCCGCCGCTCCATCGCACGCCCACGACGCGATCGCCGCTCGTAACGAGGTCGTCTACGCGTGCGCCGCGGACCAGCGTGATGCGCGGCCGGGTCGCGACGGCCTGGCGCATGGCATCGACCAACGTCCTGTGATCGAGCGCGAGCCCGGGCCCTTCGGCCGAAAGCCGGTCGGTCGGGTACGGCAGCGTGATGGGATCGGCGCATCGCGGGGGGAAGACCGCGAACCCGCGTACGCGCACGGCTCCCGCGGCAAGCAGCGGATCCAAAAGGCGCAGCGACGCGAGCGCGCGCACGCCCCTTGGGTGAATCAACTCGCCGCGGAACGCCGGGTTCGGACCGACGAGGGCCTCGAGAAGGGTCACGCGCACGCCGGCGTCGTCGAGTGCCGCGGCGGTGGCCAGGCCGACAAACCCTCCCCCGACGATGACAACGTCCGTGCGTTCGGTCATGTGCGTAAGTGCGTTTGCGCCGGTTTCGGCGATCGCCCACGTTCAAAACGATAGTATGGCGGATAGCTAACGGGTTCGGAGAAACCCGATCGTACGTTTTGCGCTCGCGAACACCCCCACGTGCCGAGGAGGCTCTGGCGAATGCCTGTTTCTCTCGATGAACTGCTCACGAAGACGAGCCGCACGTTCGCGTTGGCGATTCCGCTTCTTCCGGAACCGACCCGGCGAAGCACCTGCCTGGCTTACCTGCTCTTTCGGATCGCCGACACGCTCGAGGATGCCGAGCTGTGGTCGCGGCCTGCCAGGGTGACGGCGCTCGACACCTTCGCGGCCCTTCTCGGCGACCCTTCCGAGGCGCGTTCGGCTGAGCACGCTCGCACGTGGCTGGCGCATCCGCCGACGAAGAACCAATCGTGCCTCGATCTGTTGGGGGCCATGCCCGAGGTGCTCGAGAACGTCCGGCGCCTGGATCCCGCGACGCAGAAGATCCTGCTCGAACACGCAAGCCGCACCGCTCGGGGCATGCGCACGACGGTCGCAGGCATGGACGAAGCGGGAGGCCTGCAACTGGGTAGCCTCGAAGAGCTGCGCGCGTATTGCTACGTGGTTGCCGGAATCGTCGGCGAGCTTCTGACCGAGATCTTCGTGCACGATGCGCCGAGTCTCGAGGCGGTTCGCGCGACCCTGGTCGAAAATCAGGTCGCTTTCGGCGAAGGGCTGCAGCTCGTGAATATCCTCAAGGACGAATCGGTCGACGCGGTGGACGGGCGCGCGTACGTGCCGTCGACGGTGGCCCGGTCGGACGTCCTCGCGATCGCCCGCGCCGATATGGACAAGGCTCGCGCATACATCGCTGCGCTCGAGCGGGGTGGGGCGCCGCGGGGCTTCGTCGGCTTCACGACGCTTTCCGCCGACCTCGCGGACGCGACGCTCGATCGTCTGGAGAAGGACGGGGCAGGCGCCAAGGTGCCGCGCGCGACCGTCCTTCAGATGCTGGCGCGCATCACCGATCGAATCGCGGCTCCGCGACTGTAGCGTACCACTCGGCCACGGCCCATAGCGGGAAATAGTGGCGGTAGTTGTCGTAGTTGATCAAGCACGTCTTGTTGAAGACTCCGACGAGCGGTTCACGAGGCCATGCCCCGTCCGGTCGTTGCCGAGCCACGATCCATCGGACCGCGCTCTCCTGCGCCGGTCGGCTGGCGTGTCGTGCGCGCACGAGCGTCGACAACGCCCAGGCCGTTTGGGCGGCGCCCCCCGCGGGGGCATCGATGTACCGCCGCTCGCGGCAGGAGTCGCCGTGCTCGCCCCAACTGCCGTCGGCGCGCTGTTTGCGTAGGAGAAAGGCGCACGCACGATCGATGGCCGAGTCGCTCGGGGCCACGCCGGCCGCCAGCAGTCCACTGACGCCGAACCATGTTCCGTAGGTGAAGCAGACGCCCCAGGATCCCTCGAAGCTGCCGTCGGCACGCTGCGCGCCGCGAAGAAAGCGCGCCCCGCGTCTCACGGCCTGGTCGATTCGCTCGCCGAGGGCAGTCTCCTTGAACCGGATGCGCGCTCGGGCGATCGCCTGAAGACAAGCGCTCGTGCACTCGACGTACGAATAATCGACCATGATGTCGCCGAACACCTGGGAGGGATTCAAAAGCTCGAGCCACGCGCCTCCGCGCTGCCGTTCATAGGTCGCCCATCCTCCGTCGTCGTTCTGCCACGACAGGATCAAGGCGAGGGCGTCGCGCAGGAGCGCTTCGGGAATGTCCGTGGCGGTTTGGCCCTCGAGGGCGAGCGCACACTTGAGCCCCTCGGCCGTGCAGTCGGTGACGGGCCATCCGTGCGCCCGGTTGGAGAAGGGCCAGCCGCCGCGAGAGGCGTGACGGTAGTAGCGCTCCGCATCCGGGACGTCCTCGAGGATCTGATTGTCGCAGAGGTAGCCGTGTGCACGCTCGACCATGGCGCGGTGCGATCCGTGAGAGTGCGGGGCGCCGGCGGCCAGCGCAGCCTGGATGGCGAACGCCGTGTCCCAGAGCTTGCTGCTGTTGTAGCCCTGCATCTTCGTGCCGTCGTGGCCGGGCCATAGATACGGTTCGCACGCGGCGAACGCGCGCCGAAAATCGTCGCCGCCCGGATCGTTGAAGTGGTGGACGAAGCCGTTGAGCACTTTGTTCACCGGCCCGAGGTTGATCCACTGAGTCGCGCGGTCCTCGTAGCGAACGTGATCGAGGACGCGATCCATGGCGCGCCGTCGCAACCGCGCAGGGCAAATGGGCTCGAAGAGGTCTTGCAGGCCGTTCGCCGCTCGAAGGGCGGCGTTTGGGGGACGGCACGCATCCGTCGCGGCGATCGTGTCCCGGTGTGCCGCCCAAGCAATGCGCGGGTAAACGTCGGCCCCATAAATCTCGTCACGCAAGGCTCGGATGAGCGCGTTTTCGGGAGTGGTCGCCCGGCGGCCGTAAAGCCACGCCATGGGCAGATACGCTTGCCGGCAGTGGCACCAGAGCCGCCGCGGGTGAAATGCGACTGCGGGGGGCAGCAACCAAAGCTCCGGCAGGACGGGGTGGATTCCGCTCCAGTCGTAGAGGCCCAAGAGACAGAGCGTGAACTTGCCCCACGATGGGGCGCCGAGAGGCGACCCTTCGCGGTGGATCCACGCTCGCAGTCGGATCATCCGGGGTTCGTCGGGCTCGACGCCCAACAAACGCTGCGCCACGTAGCCGAGAACCGTGGCGAACATCGACCCGCGCGGGTCCTCGGCGTGCAAGCCGATCCGATCGCCTTGTCCTTGGACATTTCGGAAGTGGTCGACAAAGCCGGCGCGATGCCGCTCGGGAATCGCGCCGGCCGAGTACGCCAGCGCAACGTACATCGGCAGGAGGAACATCGGTCCGCCGTAGTCGCCCGACCATGCGCCGTCGGGGGATTGGCGCCGAGACAGGTTCTCGAGCGCGCGCTGCATGCAAGCGCGCGCCGAGCCGACGAGCGGCGGATTCGGAGGGAGTCAAAGCATCAGGCCGCATCGTGGTGCATTCGTCCGGGGTGTGCGCTCTCGGTGAAAGAAAAAAGCGAAAGCGTGGTGCGTTACATCCTGGCAACAATGCGGCCGCCTGCTAGATACGCGTGTCCGGTACCCACTGAGCTGGCCCGGTACTTTTTTAACGTAGAGGAGGACTCATGCGTTCGCATCAGGTCTTGAGGTCGCTTTCGCTTTCATTTCTTTTCCTCGCCGTCGGCTGCAGCAGCAGCACTTCCAGCGGGCCCGGCACCGATAGCGGGACGGACGCTCCGTTGGAGACGGGCGTCGTCGCTGACTCGGGGACAGACACCGGCGTCGACAGTGGTGTGGCGGATGCGGGGACCGACGCGTCCGACGCGGCTTCGGACGTCGAGGTTGTCGATGCGACTCCGGACGCGTCCGACGCGGCTTCGGACGTCGAGGTTGCCGATGCGGCCCCGGACGCTAAGCCCGACGCGTCCGACGCGGCTTCCGACGTCGAGGTGGGCGATGCCACTCCGGACGCGTCCGACGCGGCTCCGGACGTCGAGGTGGGCGATGCGACTCCAGACGCGACCGACGCGACTTCCGACGCGACCGACGCGACTCCCGACGCGACCGACGCGGCTCCGGACGCCAGCGAATCGGACTGAGAGCGAGGCCCCTTGTCGAGACGGTGCCGGCGTGGTCGCCGGCCCTGGCCCGCTCGTCGAGACGCGGCCAGCGGCCCGGTGGCCGTCAACTGACCTCGTCGGGCCTCTCGGCGAAGCGGTAACCCACCCCGCGCACGGTTTGGATGTAGATCCCAGCGGTTCCGAGCTTTTCGCGCAGCCGTTTGACGTGCGTATCGACGGTGCGGGTCGTCACGTCCGCGTCGATCTTCCAGACATCGCTCAGCAACGCATCACGAGTCTGCACGCGGTTGCGGCGGTCGTAAAGCGTGACGAGCAGCTTGAACTCGAGCGCGGTAAGCTCCACCTCTTGGCCCTCGACCCAGATACGGTGCGCACCCCGATCGACGCGAAGGGTTCCGAACTGCATCGTTTCGCCCGTCTCGTCGGACGTCGTACGACGCAGGACGGCTTGAACGCGTAACAAGAGCTCGCGCACGCTGAACGGCTTGACCACGTAGTCGTCCGCGCCGAGTTCGAAGCCGAGCACCCGGTCGATCTCCTCGCCCTTTGCGGTGAGCATCATGACCCGCACGCCGCGCGTGGCGGAGTCCTGGCGCAGCGACTTGCACAGGTCCGTTCCCGAACCGTCGGGAAGCATCAAGTCGAGGAGCACCAGGTCGGGGCGGCGCTCGCGCGCGTGACGCAGGCCATCCTTCGCGGTCGAGGTCAACATGACGTCGTGGCCGTCGCGCTTCAAATTGTACTCGAGGACCTCCTGGATATCGCTTTCGTCCTCGACGACCAAGATGCGCGCCATGGGTGCCCTCTATCGAGATGGAGTTACGTTCGCGTGACGGAATCGCAGATTGGGCTACCGGTTGCTGACCCCGGCAGTCGATCGCCGTCCCGCGGACCCCGTGTATGAGGGCGCTTGACGTTCGGAGTCAAGCCGCGTCCGGTCGACGGGCCGTAGAGAGCCTGGCCGACGATGTCGTATGTCTGCCTTGGCGACGGGCGCGTCGCCGCTCATGCGCTGGCGTCGCTTCCGTCCTGCGGCCCGGTCTGCAAGGCTCTCGGTGGCTCGCTCGCCGAATGCCGCGGCAGAAACACCGTCACGGTGGTTCCTTCGCCGGCGCGGCTCTCGATCGACAGACGCCCCCCGTGTGCCTCGACGATACGGTCCACGATGGCGAGGCCCAAGCCCGTGCCGCTCGGGCGGGTCGTGAAGAACGGGTCGAGCGCGCGCGATCGCACCTGCGTGTCCATGCCCTCGCCCGTATCGATGATGTCCACCGCGAGCCCGTCGAGTCCTTCCTCGATGGCCGCGCGGACGCAGATCGTCAGGCTGCCGCCGACGGTCATGGCCTGCACGGCATTGTCGATCAAATTGTCGAATACCTGACGCAACAGGTTTGCGTCGCCCCAGTAGTGCCCCTCGTCGACCTCCATCGTAAGACCCATGCGGATGCTCTTCGTGCCCGTGTCGGCGAGTGCGAGCGCGCGCTCGAGCAAGTCCTCGAGGGGGACGTACGTGCGCTGGACGTTGACCGGGCGGGCGTACCGAAGCAGGTCCGTGACCAATCGATTGAGACGGCTGGTCTCTTCATCGAGGATCGCCAGCAAGACGTCGTAGTTTTCGCGCGACATGGCCTGCTTGCGCAGGCCTGCCACCGCGTTGGCGATGATCGCGAGCGGATTTCGAACTTCATGCGCGATGACGGCAGCGAGCTCGCCGACGACGGCGAGCTGTTCCTTCTTGACGAGCTCTTCTTCGGCGGTGCGGAGCTCTTCGTACGAGCGCCGTAGTTCGCTGGTCCGCGTTCGAAGCTCCCGGGTCCGTCGATCCAGATCGAGCGAGACTTGCGCGTAGCGCGCGCTTGGCGTGGTCGCGATGCCCACGACGAACGCCGTGAGCCCGACGTCGACCAGGGGCCCGGACGAGATCGCCCCGATCGCCACCGCCACGTCGTGAAGGGCCGCCGCGAGCAGCACCCCCGATCCGGCGACGATGGCGAGTCCTTCGCGACGACCGCTCGGGTGTGGGCGTCCAACGAGCACGCAGACCGCAGCGGCGGCGACGATGGCGGCAGCGGAGGCGACGAGCGAGTCGGTTCGAACGAGCGCGTGCGAAATCGCACCGGGCACATCGAAGAAGAACCGCGAACCGTGAGCCCCGCGACCCCCGAGCGGCCCTCTGAGGTCGACGGCTTCGACGAGGGCCGCGGCGCCGTAAATGACCCCGATCAGGGTTCGCGGTGCCTGGACGGCCGAGTACTCGATCGCGAAGTGAACGGCGAGCGGCAGCGCCGCGACCAGACCCGACGATGCGACGAGATGGGCCAGGGGCGCGGACATGCCCGAGATCGGGTGCGTCGAAAACGAGGTGCCGGCCGCGTGCAGCGCGGCGGCGAGCGCGACCAACGCCGCGAGCGAATACTCGCGATCGGTACGGTGGCGCAGGAAAGTCAGCGCCAGCACGAGTGCCGCGAACAGATCCATCGCGGCCGTCGCCGACTGGACGATGGCGAGCAACTGCACGGGCCTTTACCTTACACGACCGCTCGACGTTCGTGGGCACGCCTCAGGCTTCGGCGGGCCGTGCCGGCACGGATGCCGCCGCGAGCGATTCGATGCGAGCAAAGTCGCTCGGCTGCCGTACGGGGGTACGATCCGCGCGACCGGCCGCCGCATCGAATCGCGCGGCAGGCTGGGGAACACGACTTTAAGGAGTCGCGGCCGCGGCCGGTGCGGGCGACGTGGCCGAGGCCGCGTGGGAGACGGTGAATTGTCGCGTTGTCGAGTTCCACGTTCCCGGCAACACTTTCCCGTCGGCGCCGAGCAAATCGAGCTTCACCGAGTACGAGCCGTCCTGCAAATGGTCGAGGTAGTACGGGGCTCCGAACTTGGTCACGTCCGAGGTCTTCTCGCCGTCGATCCCGGGGCCGCTGACCGCGATGTGAACGTGGTTTTTGCCCGGGGCGAGCGTCGTGTTCGCGATCTGGAAGTCGACCAACACGTGGTTGGCCATGTCGCCCTTGTATTCGCCTTTGGGACGGCTGTAGATGACCAAGGGCTTCGAGATGTCCTGCTGCTTTTCGCCCTTCTTGCCGACCCAGAACTCCAGCAGCGCGACGGCCCCCTTGGTCTTGACGCTCTCGTGGTTCGCGCGGCTCGGAAATGCCGCGAGCACGTGCTGCCCTTCCGCGAGCGCCTGGCCGCCGGTCAGATCGGAAATCTTGACGGGGGTTTTGGGATCGAAAATGGGCTTGTACGGGAACGCGTCCAAGATGAGGTGAACGTGGGCGTCGCCCGGCGCCGTCTTCCAATTCTTGACGTCGAGCTTGATTTCAAGGTCCGAGGCCTTGGCCGTCGGCACGACCTGGTCTTTCGTCGGGGAGACGAACGTGACGGTCGGCGTCGGAGGAGCGGGATCGGGGCTAGCCAATCCCTCGGTCAACTCCACGGGCGGCGGCGGCGCAGGAGCGGCGGTCGCAGCCGGCGGCGGGGCGGCCGAGGCGGAGGGCGCCGCCGATGCCGTTGCCGGCGGCGGAGGCGGCGGAGGCGGCGGAGGCGGCAGGTTGTCGTTGGCCCCGCCGCACGCCGAAGCGGTTGCGGCAAGGGAGAGTGAAATCACCAGAGCAAGAATTCGCGCGTTCATGGGGGGCGGAGGATCGTCCGGTCGCGGCCGAAGTGCAAGGTGGGAATGGCGTCGAACGCGGTCGGACGGAAAACCGGCGCTTGACGCCGCTTGCGGGGCCGCGTCAAGTTTCGGGGCAAGGTCGGCCATGCCTTTTCGTGAGCGCTACCTCTTCGTGTGCACCAACCGCCGCCCCGACGGGCATCCGAAAGGATCGTGCGGCGAGAAGGGATCCGAAGAGATCCTCGGCCGGCTGAAGGAGGAGCTTATGCGCCGCGGCGTGGCCAAAGACAGGGTGCGGGCCTGCGGGTCGACCTGCCTCGATCTTTGCGAAACCGGAGTGACGGTCCTTCAGGAGCCCGAGCACGTCGCGTACGGCGGCGTCGTCCTTGCGGACGTCGAGGAGATCGCGGCCGCCGCGGCGTCGGGAGAGGTCGTCCATCGGCTCATCGACCGCACAGGCGCGAAAAATGGCGCCGGCGGCCCGCTCTAGCCGCCGTGTTGTCGTTCCCCGCCGCGTCGTTTCACGAGTGGCTGACCGGAAGCTACTGGATGCTCGACGCGCCCACAGACGAGCTCGCCATGGGCGTCGATTTGAAGGTCACGACGCCGGACCTGCGCGCCCTCGTGAGCCACAAGGTCTGGCAGCTGTCGGGGACGATCGACGCCGAGCGGCTCGCCAAGGGTCAGTCGATCGCCGGGACGATTTGCCTGCGTCGTTTGGATGAAGGGCGCATCCCGTACCGGTTCGCGTTTCGCGGCGACGACGGGCGCCCGTACGAGCTGAACGGGCACAAAGAGTGGCACGGTCTGTCGCCGCTCGAGTCCTTGACTCTGCTTTCGGCCGGCCTCTACGACGGGCGCGGCGAGGAAGTCGCGCGTGCAACGTTGCGGTTCGACCCGAGAGCGGACGGCTTGCGCTGGCTGCGGCATATCCGCCTCCAGTTCTGACCCTTCTTTGACGATCTGTCTTTACTCTGCCATCTTGTCACGGTGCTGCAAAAGCCCAGTTTTCCTCTGCCCTCGCCGATCGGAGTCGCCGAGGTCGCGCCCGCGCCCTCGACGGTCGCTCCGGACGAGCCGGTTCGGGACAACCCGCTGGCCGACGCGATTACGGTTCTCGTCGTCGACGACGAGCGTTCGAACGTCGAGTCGCTCGAAAAGATCTTCGCACGCGAAGGGATGCGGGTGCTCTCCGCGCCCGACGCCAAGCATGCGCTCGAACTCGTACGGTCGCACCGGGTGCACGTCGTCCTGAGCGACCTGATGATGCCGGGCACGACCGGACTCGAGCTGCTGCGTGCCGTCAAGCAGGTGGTGCCCGACGTCGAGGTCGTCCTCATGACGGCTTACGGATCGGTCGAGGTGGCCGTGAACGCGATGCGCGACGGAGCTTACGACTTCGTCGAGAAACCGCTCAAGCGCATCTCGATTGTCAAGAGCGTCCGCAAGGCGGCCGAGAAGCAAAAGCTCGTTGCCGAGAATCGCTCCCTCAAAGCCGAGATCAAGCGCCTGGCGCATCGCGAAATCATCGGCAGCTCTCAAGCGCTGCGTCGCGTCATCGACGTCGCAACGCAAGCGGCGCCGAGCCAGGCGACGGTGCTCGTTCTGGGCGAAAGCGGCACCGGAAAGGAGCTTCTGGCCCGCTACATTCACGAGCGTTCGGCGCGTTCGCGCGGCCCGTTCGTCGCCGTCAATTGCGCGGCCATTCCCGAGACGATCCTCGAAAGTGAGCTCTTCGGACACGAACGGGGCGCGTTCACGGGGGCGATGGCCAAAAAGGACGGTCGGTTCGCCAAGGCGGCCGGAGGCACCCTCTTTCTCGACGAAATCGGTGAGCTCTCGCCCAGCGTGCAGGTCAAGCTGCTCCGCGTGCTGCAAGAGGGCGAGTACGAGCCGCTCGGCGGCAATACGGCGAAGGCCGACGTCCGCATCGTCGCGGCGACCAATCGGGATCTGGTCGCGGAGGTGGGGGCCTCGCGCTTTCGAGAGGACCTGTATTATCGACTGAACGTGATCGCGATTACGGCTCCGCCGTTACGCGCCCGCCGCGAAGATATCCCTCTGCTCGTCGATCATTTCCTCGGTCTTTACTGCGCCAAAAACGGTCGCCCCCGGCTGCAACCGACCCGCGGTGCCCTCGAGCGTCTGGCCGACTACTCGTGGCCTGGAAACGTCCGGGAGCTCGAGAACGCGGTCGAAAGGGCCGTGGTGCTCTCGCGCAGCGATGCGCTCGCCGAAGGGGACTTGCCGGATCACATCGCGACCGCTCCGGCCAGTACGACGACGCAGCTCACGTTCGAGATCGGAACTCCGCTCGAGGAGATCGAGCTGCGCGTCATTCGGGAGACGTTGCGCAACACCCGAGGCGACAAGTCCTTGGCCGCTCAGCTTCTCGGAATCTCGACGCGCACGATCTACCGGAAGCTCGATGGGATCACCGAATGAAACTCCTTGGAGTGCGCGGTAGCTCGCGCCACGTTCTCTCGCCGAGCTCGTCGGCGTCGGAGCGTCGGCTCGCGAAGGGGACGACGTCGAGAGAAGAGGAGCCTCGCCCGTCTCGTCCGGCGCGGGTCGACTGACATTTTGTCAACGGTCTGCAGCCCCGCTTCGAGCCCCTCGCCAAGCTGGCGAAGGACGAGGCCGTCGAAATTGGAAACATATTGAAACTTCGAGTGTTTCTGTCATGGCACGTGCCTCGCACTCTCGACGCGGGGCACCCTGTCCCGGTTCGCGACCCGCATGGCCATCGACAAGCTCCTCAAAAGGCACTTCTGGGCGGTGGTCCTTCTCTTGGTCGCCATCGCCGCCTTCCTCGATGCGCAGGGGATCATGCAGATCGTCGGTGCGAGCCTGGCTCCGGACGACAAGCAGCTTGCCGTGCCGCCACTCACGGCACGGTTGCCGCCGCCGCCGATGTCGTCGAGTCGACACGTCACGAGCGCCGAGTCCATCCTCTCTCGAAATCCGTTTGATTCGGTCACCGGTCCGCTCAACGCCGTCGCGCTGATCGAGGACGCGAAAGCGGCTGAGCCGCCCCCGCCGGACCTGACCGATCC
This sequence comes from uncultured delta proteobacterium, assembly GCA_963696385.1. Lineage (GTDB taxonomy): Bacteria > Myxococcota_A > Polyangia > Polyangiales > Polyangiaceae > Palsa-1150. The sequence goes on along the minus strand of CAVOKF010000008.1, from coordinate 413,843 downwards.
GTACAGCGCCCCGGAATGCGACGGCGTACAGGTGCTGGTCATCGCGGCGTCCTCCGACCCGGATTGGTCCTTCGCGGCGCTCGAGACGTCGCAGGACAAGGGCAAGAGCGTCCTGCGGCGGCGCGGGGGAGATCTCGGCGGCAAGACGGTCAAGTTCATCGGTTGGGATCGCGTCTGGCTGACCAGCGGCAGTCAGCTCTGCCAATCTGAGATGTTCAGGCCGCCTCCGGCCGCCAGCAGCGCGGCCGCACCCCCGCCCGCCCCTCCGCCCTCGGGCGGCCCCGGGGTGTCCGCAGACATCAAGAAAGGCATTCAGAGGGTCAGCGCGACGGAATTCAACATCGATCGCAGCGTCGTCGACAAGATTCTCGAAAACCAAGCCGAGTTGATGCGACAGGCGCGCATCGTGCCCGAGCAAGAGAACGGCAAGGTCGTCGGCATTCGGCTGTTCGGGGTCAAACCCGACAGCCTGCTCGGTACCCTCGGCATGAACAACGGAGACCGACTCGAAAAAATCAACGGCTTCGACATGACGAGTCCCGAAAAGGCGCTCGAGGCCTACGCGCGACTGCGCACGGCGGACCACTTGACCGTGTCGGTGAACCGGCAGGGTCAGGACACCAACCTCGATTACAACATTCAATGACGAGATGACGACGGCGATGCCTGACGCACCGATGGACAACCGAATGCTGCTCAAGCGGACCCTCGTCGCGATGGGGGCTCTCGTGGGAGCATGCGTGGTCGTGGTTTCGGCGCTCACGCTGCTCGCGTCCCTCGTCGTCGGCCACGCCCTCGCTCCGTCTTCGGGCGAGTCGGTGGCCGAGCCGGCGCCGTCCGCGCGTCCGACACGCTCCCCCGCTCCGGGCGTCAGGCCGCTCCAGGCGGGCACGCCGCAGAAGACGAAGTAACGACCTTCCGAGTCCCCGATGCGATCGAAGACCCTTTGCCGCCTCGTTTTTTGCAGCGCCGCCATCGTGGGTCAGGCCGGCGAAGCCGCGGCCCAGCCCCAGCCTCGCCCCAATGGCCGTCCCGTGACTCCTCCGGCGCCGGCGCCCGGTCCGCCGGGCGCTGCCAATCCGGCGCAGAACCCCGGCGCCGAATCGCCGCCGGGCTCCCCCCGTGCCGCCGGAGACACCCAAGGACTTCAACAGTTCGAGCCCGGGGTCGAGTACACGCCACGCGGGGGTGCCGAAAAGGTTTCCTTCTCGCTCGAAGATGCGGACCTGCCGGAGCTCGTTCGCGTCATCGGCGAACTGACGGGCAAGCGCTTCATTTTCGGCGGCAAGGTCCACAACCTCAAGGCCACGGTCTTTTCGCCGCAGAAGGTGACGGTCGCGGAAGCCTATCAAGCGTTCCTCTCGATCCTCGAGGCCAACGGCCTGACGGTCGTGCCGCACGGGCGCTTCTACAAGATCATCGATTCGCCCGACGCGAAGATGGGCGTTCCGGTCTACGTGGCGGGGCAAGCGGCCACGGGCGAAGACCGGTACATCACGCGCATTCATCGGCTCCGCAACGCGAGCGCCGAGGAGATCGCGAACGTCCTCGGACATTTCAAGTCGAAGGACGGCGACATTACCGTGTACGCGCCGGGCAACCTGCTCATCATTACCGACACCGGCGCAAACATTCAGCGCATGATGCGCATTCTCGAGGACGTCGACGTCGGCGGAGTGGGCGACCAAATCTGGATCGAACCCATCCATTATGGCGTCGCGACCGACATCGCGGCCAGGCTGAACGAGGTCTTCGACCTCAAAGGGGCCGCGCCCGGGGGCAAGCCGGGAGCCGGTCCGCCGACGACGCTCGCCGGCGACGTGCACGTCACCAAGGTCCTCGCCGACGATCGCAGCAATTCCGTCGTCGTGATCGGCACCGAACGCGGCTATTTGAGAATTCTCGAGTTCATCAAGCGGCTCGACGTCCCGCATAGCGGAGAGGGCGAGATCCATGTCCTCGCGCTGCAGCACGCCGACGCCGTCGAACTCGCCAAGACGCTCACCGAGATCGTGACCGGCGCCGTCGCGGCCGCAGGGACCGCCGGGCAAGCGGCGGGCCATGGCACGCCGCTGACGATCTTCGAATCGGGCGTGAAGGTCAGCGCAGACAAGGCCACCAATTCGATCGTGGTGACGTCGAGCCTGCGCGACTTCGCCAATCTGCGCACCGTCATCGACCAGCTCGATCAGCCGCGCCGTCAGGTGTTCATCGAGGCGGTGATCATGGATCTCACCATCGATCGCGAAAGTCAGCTGGGCGTCTCCTTCCACGGTGGCGATATCGCCAATGGGCCATCGAGCGCGGGTCAGACGCTCCTGTACGGCGGTCTCAATCCGTTCCGATCGATCTCGCTCCCGAGCCCGACCGACTCGTCGTTGAACGCCTTCGCGCTCGGCATACGCGGCCCTGGGCTGCCCGGAAGCGAAAACTTCCTGGGCACGGGAATTACCATTCCGGCGTTCGGCATTCTGCTCAATGCCATGGAGCAGACCAACGACGCGGACATTCTTTCGACGCCTCATATCCTGGCGACCGACAACATCCCCGCCGAGATCAGCGTCGGCCAGAACATCCCGCTGCAGACGAACGTCGGCGGGATTGGGTCGCTGCCCACCGCGGCCGGCGCGAGTCCTTTGGGTGCGCTCGGCGCGCTCGGCCAGGGCTTCGGAACGGCCCCGCGCCAGGACATCGGAACCAAAATAAAGATCGTCCCGCATCTGAACGATTCCGACGAAGTCCGGCTCGAGGTGACCGAGGAGATCAGCGACGTCACCGGCCTGTCGCCGGTCGGCTCTCTCGGCGCCGTCCCGTTTTCGAAGCGTACCGCGCAGACCCAGCTGGTCGTCAAAGACCAGGAGACGGTCGTCATCGGCGGCTTGGTGCGCAATCGCGTCGCGATTACGCAGACCAAGATTCCCCTTTTGGGCGATATCCCGGTTCTCGGCGCGTTCTTCCGGTCGAGCAGCTCGTCGATGCAGAAGTCGAATTTGATCCTGGTGCTGACCCCTTACATCATTCGCGAACAATCCGATCTTCGCACGGTGTTCGAGCGCAAGATGCAGGAACGGCAAGAATTTCTGGATCACTATTTCGTATTTGCCGAAAAGAACGAATATCAGGCGCCCAAGGACTATTCGCGGACCAACGGGCTGCTCGAGGACATCCGGCAGTCGTACGCGACCGCGGACGAGCAACGCCGGCTCGACGAACTGACGCGCCCGCGCGACGTGCTGACGCACGAGCCGAGTCAGCCGATCGAGCTACCGGCGCCGGTCAACGGGCCGGACGCGACGGGCGGGGCGGCGGCGGCCCCGCCGATCGGGGCGGCATCGACCGCGGCTCCGGCACCGCCCGCCCCGCCTACGATCAACGTGGCTCCGCTGCACCGCGGCGTCGAAAGGATCGAGAAGTAGGCGATGGCTGCCGAGGAACGCTTCCTGGGCGATTTGCTCGCGCGTCGGGGCGTCATCGCCGCCGACAAGCTCGAGGGATTGTGGGCCGTTCAGCGCGAGCGTGGCACCGATCTGCTCGATTTGCTCGTGAACGCGGGAGGGGTCGACGAGATGGCCCTGGCGCGGGTGCTCGGCGAGGAGGCCCAACTGCCGCTGATCGAACGGATCGATCCGGCGACGATTTCCACTGCGGTGGCGACGCGCGTTCCGATCGCGTTCGCCAAAGCGCACAAGGTGCTCGTCTTGCGCGAGGACGATGCGGCGGTCTACGTCGTCTGTTGCGACCCGTTCGACACCCAGGCGCTCGACGACATCCGGGTCATTTTCGGCAAGCCGACCGAAGCGTTCGTCGGTGGCAGGGAGCGGATCGAGGACGCGATCAACCGCGTCTACGAGAAGCAGGCCGGCGAGGAGCAGCTCGAGAGTGACGAGTCGAGCGTCGACGAGGAGGCCGCGAGCGACATTCTCGACTCCGACGACGAAGCGCCCGTCATTCGTTGGGTCAATTCGCTCTTCTTGCAGGCGATGAAGGAGCGCGCGAGCGATATCCACATCGAGCCGGAAGAAAAAGAGGTCATCGTCCGCTATCGGATTGACGGCGAGCTCTATGTGGCGCGCCGCGCGCCGCGCGCCTTCATGAACAGCATCATCAGCCGCCTCAAGATCGAGAGCTCGCTGAACATCGCGGAAAAACGGCTCCCGCAGGACGGACGCATCGCCAAGAAGATCGCCGGCAAGAGCTTCGACATCCGCGTGAGCACCATACCCACGAGCCGAGGCTACGAGCGCATCGTGATGCGCCTCTTGAACAAGTCGAGCGTTCTTCTCGATCTGCCCGACCTCGGGTTCAGCCCGCGCGAGTACGCGCTGATGGACGGGCTGATCCGCCGACCCGACGGGATCATTCTCGTCACGGGCCCGACCGGCAGCGGAAAGACGACGACCCTGTATGCTTGCATCAATCGGATCAATCAGCCCAACTTGAACATCTTGACGGCCGAGGATCCGGTCGAATACGAGATTCAGGGGATCCACCAGGTCCACGTCCAGCCCAAGATCGGGCTGACGTTCGCCAGTGCGCTTCGCGCCTTCCTCCGTCAAGACCCGGACATCGTCATGGTGGGCGAGATCCGCGACAGCGAGACGCTCGAGATCGCGATCAACGCCTCGCTCACGGGCCACCTCGTCCTGTCGACCATACACACGAACGATGCGGCCGGCGCCATCACGCGCACGATCGACATGGGGGCCGAGCCGTTTCTCCTTCGCTCGAGCGTGATTGGCATTTTAGCGCAGCGGCTCGTGCGCGTGCTGTGCGCTCATTGCAAGTACCCTTATCCCGCCGAGGAGTCCGAACTCGAGGAGCTCAGCCTGACGGCCGATCGCTGTCGAGCGCGGGTTGCGCGGCGTTCGAACCCGGCATCCCGCTACTTCCCGCGCACGCTCTCGGAGCCCGATCCGCTCGAGACGTTCGACCCGGACAGGCGTCCGACGTTTTTCAAGGCTCCGGGGTGTGATCGATGCGCGAACACGGGGTTCAGCGGCCGCCGGGGCATCTATGAGCTGCTGCTCATCGACGACGCCGTCGGTCCGCTCATCCTGCGCAAGTCGGACGCGCAAACGATCAAGCGCGTGGCCTGGGAGATGGGCATGGACAGCTTGCGAGACGACGGCGCGCGCAAAGTCATCGCAGGCATGACGAGCGTCGAAGAGGTCCTCGCGGCAACCCAGGAGGATGTGGAATCGGAGGCGGCGGCGCCGCCGCCCACCCATCGCGAGGCTGTCGCCGTCGGGGCCTGACGCCGGCGGCAACGATCCCGGAGCGAAAAGGCCATGGCAGTCTTCGAGTACAGGGGGATTTTCGCGTCGACCGGCAAGAACGCTCACGGCGTGCGCGACGCGGACAACGCCAAGTCGCTGCGCGCCGTGCTCAAGCGCGAGGGTGTTCTGCTGACGAGCGCACGCGAGGAGCACAAGGCCCGCGCGGGCGATCGGGCCGCGCCGGCCAGCCTGTTCGTCCGTCGTGTGAGCGTCGACGACGTTTCGATGATGACGCGTCAGCTCGCGACGCTCGTGGCCGCGGGCATCCCTCTGGTCGAAGCCGTGGGGGCCCTCATCGAGCAGATGGAGAAGCTCGAGCTCAAGCGCGTTTTGACCCAAATCGTCGATCGGCTCAACGAGGGCAGCTCGCTCGCAAAAGCGTTGGAACCCTATCCTCACGTCTTCTCCAAGTTGTACGTGAGCATGGTCGCCGCGGGCGAAGCCTCCGGTACCCTCGAGGGGGTGCTCGAACGGCTCGCCGACTTTCTCGAGTCGCAATCGAAGTTGCGCGGCAAGGTCGGGGCGGCGCTCGCGTACCCGGCGCTCATGCTCGTCATCGGATCGGTGCTCGTCACCGTCATGATGATCGTCGTCGTGCCCAAAGTGACGTCGATCTTCGAGAGCATGGACCGAGCGCTGCCCTGGTACACGCAGCTGCTCATCGGCACGTCGCATTTCATCGGATCGAACGAAATGCTCGGATTCGTCGTGTCTCTCGTGACATTTACGCTCACGCGATCGGCTCTGCGCGAATACAAGCCTGGCGATCGGGTCAAGCACCTTCTGTTCGTCGTCGTCGCGTTCCTCGCGGCCGGGGTGCTCGTGATGTGCGCCTTCAGCGTCGACTCCCTCGGCCTCTACGCCTTGGGCGTGGCGTTCGGCGTGATCGCGGGGCTGGCTATCGCGTGGCTTACGGCATGGGTCGCGACTCCCTCCGGGCGTCTTTCGAAGGACTCGTTTCTCTTGCGCGTTCCCGTGTTCGGTTCGCTGGTGCGCATGCTGGCCGTGTCGCGCTTCGCGCGAACGCTGTCGACGCTTCTGCGGAGCGGCGTGCCGCTTCTCAAGGCCATGGAGATCGTCAAGAACGTGCTCGACAACGGCAAGCTCGAGAAGGTCATCGAGACGGCCACCGGCAGCATCCGAGAGGGAGAGTCGATCGCCGGCCCCCTCAAGCGCAGCGGCGACTTTCCACCCATCGTCACGCACATGATCGCCGTCGGCGAGCGGAGCGGACAGCTCGAGCAAATGCTCGAGAACGTCGCGAGAGCCTACGACACGCAGGTCGAGACGCGAGTCCAAGCGCTCACCAGCCTGCTCGAGCCGCTCATGATGGTCGTCATGGGCGGTGGTGTGGGCTTCATCGCCTTTGCGATCTTGATGCCGCTCATCCAGATGAACGAGTTCGTGCAGCAATGAAGGCCTTGTCCCATGCCCATCCAGCGCGATCAGCGCAACGTCTTCTTTCCGTGGGAGAGGCGCCGTGGCGTGCGCTCGGTGCTCGGCCGAGCTCGCGCGCGCCAAGCGTTGATCGTCTTGGGGTGCCTCGCGGTGTTCCTGCTTCTCGGCCGGCTCGAGCGGTACGAGTCGAACGTGCGGGCAACGCGCGCCGCCATCACCACGGCGATCAATGCGGTGGCCGCCTGGCGCGCGGACCACGACCGTGCCTGTCCACCCTCGCTGGCGGAGGTCGTGGCGGCGGGGTACCTCAAGGTGTTGCCCCGCGACGCGTGGGGCCGGCCCATCCGCGTTACCTGTCCCGGGCGCAGAGATCCGCGCGGTTTCGACGTCTCGAGCGACGGTCCCGACGGCCAGCCCGAAGGACTCGACCGAGTCGAATGATTAAGGTCGCTCGTGTGGCGCCGACAACAACGAACAAGAGCTCATCGGAGGAGCGAATCATGCACAAGGTCCCTTGCAACGGTGCGGCCGAGCTGCGGCCGCAAACCCAGCGCGAACCGGTCACTCGTGCAGCCTTGCGGGCTGCGACTCGGGGGCTCACTCTGGTCGAGCTCGTCATTACGATCACCCTCATCGGCGTGCTGACCGCCGCGATTTCGATCGGCGTCATCGGGGCGCAGAAGAGGGCGAACGTCTCGGCCGGGAAGACGGCCTGCAGCACGGCTCGTCAGGCGACCATGCAATGGAAGGCCGTGCACCCGAGCGAGGATTGTCCGACCGTCGAGCAGCTCAAGACGGAGAAGGACCTCGATACGGGGTTCAATCTCAAGGACCCGTGGGGCAGCCCGTACAAGCTGTCCTGCGATGCCGACGAGATCACGTGCACGAGCGCCGGTCCGGATCGCAAGGAAGGTACCGACGACGACATTCGCGTTCCGCAAGTGGACACGCCGACGGGCGGGAAGTGAGTCGAGTCTCGTGGCCCGCACGACGCCCGTCGAAAGGATTTGGGTGCGCCGTTCGCGACGCGGGCTCACGCTCATCGAAATCCTCGTAGTCCTGTCGCTCATAGCGGTGGTGACGGGTATGGCCGTCACCGGTTCGATGCAACTGCCGTCGGCGCGGCTGCGCGGTTCGGTGACGATGATCACGAGCGCCATCAAGGTGGCCTACACCCGGGCGACCGCGACCTCGCGAGAACTTCGGCTCGTGATGGACCTCGACCATCAGAAAATCTGGCTCGAGGAGACCGACGTTCCGATGCTCGTGCAGGTCAAGGACAAGACGGGAACCGGCGGTGCCGATCCGGTCACCGAGGCGGAGAAGGCCGCGCTCGAGGACGGAGACCGGCTGCTCAAGGGGCCGCCGGTGCCGCGACCGCTGTTTCATCCCATCGACACGTACGGCTTCGGAGACGTCGAGGCGGGCAAAGGGGGCAAGAGTCTCGGGCGCGCCGTGGCCTTCCGCGCCGTCCAGACGGCGCACGACGACGAGCCGCGGCGATCGGGCCGAGCGTATCTGTACTTTTGGGCGGGTGGACTGACCGAGCGGGCGTCCATCCAGCTGCGCATCGGCACCGGCGCGACGGAGACCGTGCTCACCCTGCTCGTGTCCCCGCTCACCGGCAAAGTGACGGTGAAGGGCGGCGCCGCGGACCTCAAGATGCCGACCGACGACACGACGGCATCCGATCGCGTCGACAACGGATATTGAGCCATGCTGCGTTCCTTGCCGTCCGCCGGATTCTCGCTGCTCGAGGTGCTCTTCGCCGTGGCCCTGTTCGGCGCGGTGGTGACGTTCATTCTGTCGGCTCAAGCGGGACTGGTCGCGGGCAATCAGACCGCCGCGAACATGAGCCAGGCCATGGATCTCGGGCGCTGTCGGATGAGCGAGCTCGAAGAAGAGCAGCTGAGACTCGGGTTTCCCGAGATCGAAGAGAAGGACACGAGCGCGATCTGTTGTGAGGACAAGGACGTGCCCCCGTTCTCCTGCGAGTGGCACGTCGATCGCGTCAAGCTTCCGGAGGTCACGACACTCGGAGGCGACGGCGGCGGATCGCTGCTCGGCGGGGGGCTCGGTCTCGATGCCGACGGCGGTCCCGGCGTAACGGGTTCTCTGGGTCAGACCGGATCGGTGCTCGTCAATCCCCTGGGCGGCGCGCAGATGGACTTCGACGCCGGCACCGGACTCCAGAACGTCGGCTCCGCGCTGCAACAGTCGTTCGGCGGCGCCGGGGCCCAGGGGCTCCTGTCGATGGTGTTTTCGATTGTCTATCCGTCGCTCAAGCCGGTGCTCGAAGCGGCGATTCGTCGGATCACTGTGGTGGTTCGGTGGAAGGAAGGGGCGATCGCTCGCGATTTTACGCTCACCCAGTACGTGACGAATCCGTCGCGCGCGGGGCTCGCCGCGTCCATGGGCGACGCGGGCGCGTCCGGCGACGGGGGCACGTCGCCGAACGTCGTTTCGGCGGCGCCCGCGTTGAGCGGGGCCTTGAACGCCGCAAGCTCGGTATTGACCCCGGCGGGGCATTGATGACGCCGCGCGTGAAGGCCGCTTCGCGCGGGATGACGATGATCGAAGTGGTCGTCGCCATGGGCATTCTGGCGATGGTCGCCGTCTTGATTCACGGCGTGATCGATTCGCTGTCGCGCGGCAAGAAGGCGGAAGGGATGCGGTCCGACCGGGCGCACGAGGGCCGCGAAGCCCTTCAACGAATCGTGCGCGATTTGTCGTCCGCCTACCTGTCGCTTCACGTGCCGGCGGTCCAGGCGCTCATCACTTCGAAGACCGCGTTCGTGGGCCGCAGCTCCATTCCGTTCGACCGAGTCGACTTCACGGCATTCGCGCACCGCCGTACCGAACGCGATTCGCACGAGTCCGATCAGGCGGAAGTGGGCTATTTCGTCGTGGGCGATCCGGACGTCCCGGGAAAAATGGACCTCGTCCGTCGCGAGCAGACGCCGATCGACATCGACCCGCTCAAGGGCGGAATCGTCGACGTGGTGGCCGAGGACGTTTCGGAGTTTCACCTTCGCTACCTCGAGCCGGCCACCGGGCAGTGGGTCGACACGTGGGACTCGATGCAAGTCAGCGGTCAGCCGAACCGGGTGCCGTTCGAGGTCAGCATTCGGCTCGTGCTCAAGGGGGTCGGCGACGGCCGGCCGTACGCGTACACGACCAAGGTGATGGTCCCCATTCAACAGCCCTTGTCCTTCGGGATCCCCCGCCAATGACGCCGGACTCGGAAGCGACGTCCCCGAAGGCAGGCGGCGGTTCGGCTGCGCCGTCCCGAGGGCTCTCCGACCTACCGGCAGGGGGGTCGGCAGGGGCGCTCCGGCGGGCTCGCAAGAGAAGGCGCGAGCAGGGCGTCGCGCTCATCATGGTCCTCGGCGCCATCGCGGTCATGATCGTGATGCTCGCCGAGTTGCAAGACGACGCGAGCGCGGAGTTCGCGGCCGCCACGGCGGTGCGCGACGGCGTTCAAGCCGAATACTTCGCGCGCAGCGCCATCAACCTCTCGCGCTTGCTCGTCGCCGCCGAGCCGACGATGCGCCGCGCCATCTCGCCTCTCTTCACGCTCATGAAGAGGACGGTCCCGCAGCTGCCCGTGTGGCTCTACGCCGACCGCATCCTCGGCGCCTTCAACGACAAGGAGTCGGGCAAGGATTTCACGGGGCTGTCGGGCCTGGATTTGTCGGGAGGCAAGAACCTGGGTCTCGTGGGAGGCCGCTTCGAGGTCCTCATCGTGGACGAGGACGCGAAGATCAACGTCAACATGGGCGCGTCCAACGAGATCGCCCATCTCCGCCTCGCCAGGCAACTGATGGGGCGCATGGCGCCGATCCAATACGATCCGCTATTTTCGCAGCGCGACTCGACGGGCAACTACAACGACCGTCTCACCATTTGCTCCGCCATCATCGACTGGGCCGACTCCGACGAGCAGCTCTACTCGTGCGATCTGACCGCCGCGCCATCGTCCAACGCGGTCGAGGACGCGTGGTACCAACTGCTGGCGAAGCCCTACCGCCGCAAGAACGCTCCCTACGATTCGCTCGAGGAGCTGCACATGGTGCGGGGGATCAGCGACGATTTTTGGGCGACGTTCGTCGACCCCAGTCCAGCCGATCCGACCAAGCGCGAGATGACGGTTTGGGGTCAGGGCACGATCAACGTGAACACGGCGAATCCGCTGACGCTCTACGCGGTCGTCTGTTCGGGCGCGCCGCAGGCCGACATCTGCACCGATCCGGCGCAAATGCAGCTCTTCGTTACCGGAGTCCTCATGGCCCAATCGATCACGATGGGCGCACCGCTGTTCGGCTCACCCGCCGAGTTCATCTCCACCATGAAGGGGCAGGGAACGCTCGGCCCGCTGTTGACGACGCTCGGAATGAAGCCGGTCAAGTTTCAATCCGAGAGCGATTTCGCCAAAAGCATTTCGACCGAGAGCAAAGTGTTCTCCGTGTACGCGATCGGCGCCGTGAAGGGATACAAGAGAGAGACTCGGGTGCGCATTCACGCGGTCATCGACTTTCGCCAGGCGCCGACGATCGCCGACCTCTCGGGTGGGTCTGCGTCGTCGTCCTCATCGTCCGCCTCCGGTCAATCCGGCTCGAGCGGGCGCCAAGATCCGAACGCCATCGCCCTGGCGCTGCAGGTCGGCATTGGCGGCCAGCTGCTGTACTTCGGCATCGAGTGACGAGATTGGAGGCTCTGGGTTCATGCCGACATGGTTGGGAATCGACATAGGGAGCGTGGCGGTCAAAGCGGCCGTCGTCCGTTCGGCGTACCGCAAGATCGCGGTGGTCCGGCTCGCTTCCGCGGACGTGGCGACGAGCGGCGGCACGCTCGAGGCCGTGCGCGAAGCCGTGACCAAGGCGCTCGAGGGCGAGGCCCACGCGGCCGACTCGATCGCGACCGCGATCGACGGCAACCGTGCCGCCATCCACCGCCTGGTCGTCCCCGCCACCGCGCAGCGGCAGCTCGAGGAGGTTCTCACCTACGAGCTCGAAGCGCAGATCCCGTTCGACATCGAGGGTGCCGTATTCGATTGGCGCCTGATCGGTCGCGACGTCGCCCCCCAGGCCGCCGCCGGCGGCGCTGCCGCGCCGGACGCGCAGCTGTCGATCGTGGCCGCCGTGGCGCGCATCGAGGACGTGCGTGCGCGCATCGATCTCGTCAAGAGCGCGGTCGGTCAAGAACCGGAGCGGGTGGGCGTCGGTGCGCTGACGCTCGGCGCGCTCGTTCCCTACATCGCGGGGCTCGCCCAAGACGAGACGGTCGCCATCGTCGATCTCGGGTCGAAGGGCAGTGAGGTGCTCGTCATCGAACGCGGCGAGCCTGTCTTCGCCCGCACCTTATCCACCGGAACCGACGGCCTACCGGCGACGGCGACGCGGTTGGCACGCGACATTCGGGTGAGCCTCTCGGCGCACCAGGCGCAGGGCGGCGCGCCTCCGGCGCGCGTATTCCTGTGCGGCGGCGGGGCGTTCGTCTCGGGCGCCGAGGGGTTTCTTTCGGGCGAGCTCGAGATCCCGGTGCAGCTGTTGCGCGACCCGACGATCGACACCTCGGCCCTCGGCGACGGCGTCCGGGATTTGCCCCGGTATGCCAAGGCGCTGGCGCTCGCGCTGAGTCTGGCGGGACGAGGCACGGGGTTGAACGTGCGGCGGGGCGCGCTTGCCTTCGAGCGGGGGTTCAGCTGGGTTCGCGAGAAAATTCCGCTGCTCGGCGGCATGGCCGCGGTCATCCTCGTCAGTTTCGTGTTCAGCGCCTGGACGCGCCTGGTTTCGGTGCACAAGGACCGCGGCGTCTTGCAGGCTGCGCTCGGGGCCGTGACGTTGGAGGTCTTGGGCACCTCGGCCACGGCGGCGCAGGACGCTCAGGATCTTCTGTCCAAGCAGGCCGCGCTCACCGACGAGGATCCGATGCCCCACGCCGACGCCTTCGACGTGATGGTGCGCCTGTCCGAGGCGATTCCGAACTTCGATGACGCACGACATCGAAGAGCTCGATGTGCAGAAGGCGCACGTGGTCGTGCGCGGCGTCGTCGGGTCGATTCCGGATGCTCAGTCGATCTCTTCGACGCTCTCGGAAGATCCGTGTCTGTCCGACGTGAAGATCAAGAGCACCACGCAGGCCGTCGGGGGCGATCGGCAGAAGTACACGTTGGAATTCGATTTGCGGTGCCCGGAAGACGTCAAGGCCACACCCAAGAAGAAGACCGATTCGGGGTCCGGGTCCAACGCTCCGGGCGCGGGCACGGGAGGCAAGTGAGATGGCCGGACCGCTGCTTCAGATGAATGCGCGCGAGCGCAAGCTCGTCGGTGTCCTCGGCTTCATCGGGGCGCTTCTCGCGCTCGGCGCCATTCCGTTCGGGTTCGATGCGTTCGTCCGCTCCGAGGCCACCGACAACGACGAGATTCGACAGGCGCTCTCCGACGTTCAAGATGCGCGCGGTCGCGTCCGCCAAGGACAAGCGCGCAAAGACGCCATCCTCGCCCGGTACGTCCACAAGGCGCCGTCTTTGGCGGGATATCTCGAGCAGACGGCGCGGCAACAAAAACTCGAGGTGACCGAGTCGACTCCGCTTCCGGACCTCCCGCACGGAAAGCGCTACTCCGAACACGGAACGAACATTCATTTGAAGAAGGCCGGCATGCTGCCCATCGCGCGTTTTCTCGAGGCGATCGAAAAAAGCAATTACCCGATTGCCGTCACCCGGCTCAACATTCGAAAGCGAAGCGGCGAGAACGATTCGTACGACGTCGAGGTCGGCGTCTCGTCCTACGATCGGGCCGAGGAGCCGCCGTCCGGCAGCTCGGCGCCATGAAAGAGCTGCTCCAACGGCTCGCTCCGTACGCGAAATACGCGGGCGCGGTCGGCTATCCGGTATTCTACCTCTTCTGCTTGATGATATCCGCGTCCCTCACGTTCCCCTACGACAAGCTACGGGAGCGCATCGTGGCGTCCTTCAATGCCGACCAGCGTGCGAGCGGTGGCCAGCAGGAGCTGCAGATCGACGCGATGACCGGCCGCGGTCTGAGCGGAGTCCGAATGACCGGCGTCACACTGCTCGGCGCTCCTGCCGAACCGGGCAAGCCGCCGAGCCGGCTGGTGGTCGATGCCGCGACGATTCACTTCTCGTTGCTCTCGATGCTCGTCGGGAACAGCGACGTCGACTTCGACTTGGACCTGTTCGGCGGCGAAGCGCGGGGAGAAGTGGGCGCGCAGAGCAAGGAGAAGTCGATCGATCTCACCCTCGATTCGCTCGATCTCGGCAAAGTGGGGCCTCTCGTTCAGCTGCTCGGTGTTCCGATCGACGGGAGACTCTCCGGCAGCCTGCATATGGTCATGCCGGACGGAAGGGCTTCGAAGGGAACGGGAGACCTCTCTCTCGACGTGAAAGCCGCGGCGGTGGGCGACGGGAAGGCCAAGATCAAGGGCGCTCTCGCGCTCCCGAGGATTGACGTCGGCGCCATCACCGTGGCTGCGGAGGTGAAGGACGGGGTGATGAAGGTCGGAAAGTTCTTCGCGTCGGGCAAGGATGTCGACGTCCTGGGCGAGGGAAGGGTCACCCTGCGAGACACGGTGACCGAGTCGCTTTGCGACCTGCAGGTCCGTTTTCGCATCAATGACGTCTATCGCTCCAAGAACGACATCACCAAGAGCCTCTTCGGATCGCCTGGTTCGAACGCGCCGGCTTTGTTCGAATTGGCGGATCCGAAGATCAAGGCTGCCAAGCGCGCCGATGGATTCTACGGCTGGAACGTGCGCGGGGCCCTCGGACACCTCGATTTTTTCCCGTCCTCGAGGTGATCCGGGTTGTCGCGGCCCGCCCGCGACGAGGCTCGTCGCGACCTCGATGGGCGGCGCCGTAGAGGCGTGTCGCGACCTCGACGGCGGTGCACTACGACGTCGAAGTGGAGCCGCGATGCATTAGAATGCTTCGAATGGCGCTCGGATGGAGCGCCTTGGCGCGGGCTCGAAGCCGGCCGAGCAGCTCGTCTCGATCCGGGCGCCTGCCTTCGTCCCGCCGACCGCGTACGATCGCATTCACGGCGTCGGCGGGCGGCTGGCTGGGCGAGGGGTTCACGGCCGCGGGTGCAGCCGACGAGCGCGTCGGCGGCGGCGGTGGCAACGACGACGGCAGAGCGGGCGCGACCGAAAGGCTCGACGGCGCCGCAGCCGGCGGTGGCAACGACGACGGCAGAGCGGGCGTGACCGAAAGGCTCGACGGCGCCGCAGCCGGGGTGGACGCCCGTGGGGGCAACACGGAAACGGAATCGGGGGTGCGCAGCGAAGGTCGGCGCTTCTCGCGGAGCGAGGCCGCCTTGTCGATGAGCGCCTTCGATCGCGTGTCGACCCGCGTGAACCGCAGCGCGAGGCCGCCGACTCCCTGAAATGCGTTGGGCTTGAACCCCGTCACGCGCCCCTCGCCCCGCAGGAGCACGGCTCCCGAGGCGAGGGCGAGTTCGAAGCGTAGAACTACGCCCTCGGCGCGAGGTTGCGCGCCGACCAGCGTGATGCTCGCGCGCGTGAGCGTCTCGAGCTCGTGCTCGAGATACTCGTCCTCCGTAGCGTAAGGGCGCGTAATACGGATGGCGACGGGCGGGCGGACGTCGGCGGCCACGTTTGGCAGGATACACCGCTGGCAGGTCGGGCGGCACCGTGTTACGCGCGCAGCCGTCGGATGACGAGCCGGGCACGAGTGATGATCGTGGGATCGGGGTCGCGCGAGCACGCTCTCGCGACGGCGATCGTCGCGGGCGGCCATCGCGTCTCGGTCGCCCCCGGCAATGCCGGCACGCAACGCGTCGGCGAGAATTTGCCGCTGCGGAGCGACGACATCGGGGGCCTGGTCGATCGCGCAGTCGCGGATCGGGTGGACCTCGTGGTCATCGGTCCCGAAATGCCACTCGCGCTCGGGTTGGTGGATGCCTTGATCCGTCGCGGTGTGCGTGCCTTCGGCCCAAGCCGGGCTGCGTCGCGGCTCGAGTCATCGAAGGCCTTCATGAAGCGCTTCTGCGAGCGCCACGGCATCCCGACGGCGTCGTTCGCCGTGTTCGACGACGCCGACGCCGCGGACCGCCATGCCCGGGCCGCTCGTCGACCGCTGGTCGTCAAAGCCGACGGGCTCGCGGCAGGCAAGGGCGTGGTCGTCGCCGACACCATCGATGAATCGTCGTCGGCCATCGACCGGATGATGCGAAAGGGGCAGTTCGGCGAGGCCGGGCGCACGGTGGTCTTGGAAGAGCGTCTCGCGGGCGAGGAGGCGAGCTTCCACGTGGTATGCGACGGTTCCCGCGCTGTGGCTCTCGCGCCCGCGCAGGACCACAAGAGGGTGGGCGACGGCGACACGGGGCCCAATACGGGAGGTATGGGTGCTTACGCGCCCGCGCCGATCGTCGACTCCGTGGTGCACGATCGGGTGATGCGCGAAATCGTTCGGCCGACTCTCGAAGGAATGGCCGCAGAAGGCAGCCCCTTTCGGGGCGTGCTGTTCGTGGGCGTGATGATCGACGCCGGCGTGCCACGGGTGCTGGAGTTCAACGTGCGTTTCGGGGATCCCGAGACCACCGTGCTCGTGCCCACCTACGGCGGAGACTGGTTCGATCTCCTCGATAGGGCTGCGCGGGGCGACCTTTCGGGGGTGCAAGCGCCTCCCCCCAAGGGCGCAGCGCTTTCGGTCGTCATGGCCGCGGCCGGTTATCCCGACAGGGTGCGTACCGGGGATCGCATCGTGGGGCTCGACCAGCCGATGCCGGACGGCGCGTGGGTCATGCATGCGGCAACGATGTGCGCGCCGGACGGCAGCATCGTGACCGCCGGGGGGCGAGTCCTCGCCGTGGGCGCCCATGCGGCGGTTCTGCGCGACGCGGCCCTCGCCGCCTACGACGCCGTCGCTCGAATTCATTGGCCCGGCGAGCATCACAGACGCGACATCGGCGGCCGCGCGCTCGACAAGACCCCGCTTCTCGGTTGATCTGGGCGTGACATGGCCCAAGTCTGCCCGCTGACCCCGCTTCGCTACGACCTGACCCGGCTTGCGGCCGGTCTCGAGAGCGTGGTGGCCCCACCGTACGACGTCATCTCGGCCGATCAGCGCGAAGCGCTCGCTGCCCGCGATCCGCACAATGTCGTTCGCCTCATTTTGCCCGAAGGGCACGGAGACGAGAAGTACGCGCTCGCGGGCCAGAGGCTCGAACAGTGGTGTCGCGAAGGGGTGCTCGTTCGCGACCCGCAGCCGGCTTTCTATCGCTACGATCAGACGTTCGTGCCGCCGGGCGGCGTGGATCGGATGACACGGCGAGGATTTCTCGGGCTCGTTCGACTGGTCCCGTTCTCCGAACGGGTCGTGCTGCCCCACGAACGAACGCTCTCGGGACCCAAGGAGGACCGACTCAAGCTGTTCCGAGCGACGCGCGCCAACCTGAGCCCGGGCTTCATGCTGTATCGTGACCCGCGCGGCGTTCTCGATGGACTCCTCGACGCCGCCACGCCGATCGCGGATTTCAAAACCCCCGACGGGATCCAGCACGCGTTGTCGAAGATTTCCGATCGGAATGCCGTCCAGGCGATCGTCCGCGGCCTTGGGGGTTCGACGCTCCTCATCGCGGACGGACATCACAGGTACGAGACGGCCCTGCGTTATTCGCAGGAGGTCCTCGGGACGGGCGGCCGAGGCGGCGACGCGCGCGAGACCGAACCAGCCTATTTCATGACGTTTCTGGCGAACGGGGATTCGCCGAGCCTTTTGGTCTTTCCGACGCACCGTCACGTTCACTCACTTTCCTCATTTTCGTATGCGGATCTGCTTCGCGGCGCGCGTGACGCGTTCGAGATCGAAGAACTCGAGTCGGGCTGCGACGTCGACCGGATCCTCGCGGCCTTGCGCCGCTCGGGTGAGATCGGCCCCACCGTCGCGGCGGCCGTGGGGGACGGAAGGGTGGCACTCTTGAGGCTGCGATCCGACCTCGACGTCGCGGCGCACCCGACGCTGGGGCCGAAGGCACCCGCGCTGCGCAAAACCGATGTCGTGGTGCTGCATGCCGGACTGCTCGAGCACGTCCTCGGTATTACGCCCGAAGCCCAGGCCGCAAAAACGAACCTCTGGTACCCGCAAGACGCGCGAGAATCGCTCGGCGCCGTTCGGGCTGGCCGCGGCCAAGTGCTATTTTTGATGCGTGGGACGCCGGTCGCCGACGTCCGCGCCGTGGCGGAGGCGGGGGAGGTGATGCCGCAAAAAAGCACCTTCTTCTTCCCGAAGGTGCTGACCGGGCTCGCGATTCATACGCTCGACCCGACCCGAACGGTGGCGCTTGGCTGAGGGCCGCTGGGGTCACCTTGGCCGACGGTGTCGTATCGCGAGCCGTCGGAGACTTTCGCGCGGATTCGAGACCCGAATTCGTGCGAATTCGGCCCAATTCGTCGCGGACGTTCGATCGGCAGGGTGGATGGTTCCGGACGGATTAGCCGACTTTGCCGCGGCAATGGCGCGCGCCAAAATGCATGCTTAGGATGCGATCCTGGCGGTTTCAGCCGTCGTGTCGTATGGGCAAGAATCGACGCACACAATCGAACGTGCATCATTCGCGGTCAGGCCCTATTCGTTTTAGTACGAAACGCGAAGCTCGAACCAACGGCCCCCTGGGCAGTCCCTGCGAGAGGTAGCGAGCCATGTCCGAAAAGAAACAGAATCCAGCGCGGCAAGAAGAGGAGGCCATCCAGTTCGCCGATGAGCTGCCGGTTCTTCCCATCCGCAACGCCGTGCTTTTCCCCGGTGCCGTCGCACCGTTCGACGTGGGCCGGGAGAAGTCGGTCGCGCTGGTCGAGGATGTCGACAATCTTTCGTCGCCCGTCATCGCGATCTTTGCCCAGCGCGATCCTTCGACCGACGATCCGGGCAAGGACGACCTGCATCAGGTCGGCTGTGCGGCGCGCGTCCTCAAGGCGCTCAAGCACAGCTCGGGAAATTACTCGCTCATTCTCCAGGGGCTCGAGCGCATTCGCCTGGACGAGATTACGCAGTCCTCTCCGTACTTGAAGGCGAAGGTGGGCCGCCTGCAGGAAACGAATTCGGGCGACGACGAGGCGGAAGCCCTGAGCATGAGCCTGCGCGACATCGCCAAGCAGGTCATTCAGCTGATGCCCGAGCTTCCGCGCGAGGCGGCGTCCTTGATGGACTCGATCCAAGCTCCGGGCGCCCTGGCGGACTTGGTCGCCGGCAATCTCGATGCGCCCGTCGACGAAAAGGCGACCCTGCTGGAGACGATCGACGTCAAAGACCGGATTCGCAAGGTTCTCAAGCTTCTCACGCGCCAGCTGGAAATCCTCAAAATGCGCGAGCGCATCAACTCGCAAATCAAGGAGGAGATGGGCAAAAATCAGCGCGAGTACGTCCTTCGTCAGCAGCTGAAGGCCATTAAGGAAGAGCTCGGGGAGGACGACGGGGATCAAGGCGATCTCGACGGATTGGAGGAGCGAATCGCCAAGGCGAACCTCCCCCATGAGGCCGAACAGGTCGCCAAGAAGCAACTCAAGCGCCTGCGCAACATGCAGGTCGGAAGCGCCGAATACACGGTCGTACGAACGTACCTCGATTGGATCTTGGACCTGCCGTGGCATCTGCAGACGCCCGACAACATGGATATCGGCGCGGTGCGCAAGGTGCTCGACGAGGACCATTACGGGCTCGAAAAGGTCAAAAAACGGATCCTGGAGTACTTGGCCGTTCGCAAGCTGAAAAAAGACAAGAAGGGGCCGATTCTCTGCCTGATCGGGCCCCCTGGAGTCGGCAAGACGTCGCTCGGACGCAGCATCGCTCGCGCCCTCGGGCGCAAGTTCGTCCGAATCTCGCTCGGAGGTGTGCACGACGAAGCCGCGATTCGCGGTCACCGGCGGACCTACGTCGGTGCGTTGCCCGGACAGATCATTCAGGGCATGAAAAAATCGGGCACGATCAACCCCGTCTTCATGATGGACGAGGTCGACAAGATTGGGCACGACTTCCGGGGCGACCCGGCAGCGGCGCTGCTCGAGGTGCTCGACCCAGAGCAGAACAATACGTTCGCCGACCACTACCTCGAAATCCCCTACGACCTGTCGAACGTGATGTTCGTCGCCACGGCCAATATCGCCGATCCGATTCCGGCTCCGCTGCGCGACCGCATGGAAATTCTCGAAATTCCCGGATACACGCGGCGCGAAAAGCTCGCGATCGCGCGGCGCCACCTCATCCCGAAGCAGCTTGAGGAGCACGGAATCACCAAGGAGCAGCTCGACATTACCGACAAGGCCGTCGACGTCGTCATCGACACCTATACCCGCGAAGCCGGCGTCCGTACTCTCGAGCGGCAGATCGCCAGCATCATCCGGGGTGTGGCGGTGAAGATCGCCGAAGGCGACGCGACGGCGCGCCAAGTCGACGACGAAGAGCAGGTCCGCGAATTTCTCGGTCCTCAGAAGTTCACGAGCGAAGTGGCGGAGCGCACGGAGGAGGCCGGCGTGGCGACGGGTCTGGCCTGGACGAGTGTCGGTGGCGAGATCCTGTTCATCGAAGCCACCCGCATGTACGGATCGGGAAAGCTGCAGCTCACCGGTCAGCTCGGCGACGTCATGAAGGAGTCCGCGCAGGCCGCCTTGTCGTACGTGCGTACGAACGCGGAGAAGTACGGAATCAGCAAAGACTTCCTCGAGAAGAGCGACATCCACATCCACATTCCAGCGGGGGGGATGCCCAAGGACGGGCCGAGCGCCGGAGTGACGATGTTCACGGCGTTGGTATCGATGCTCACCGGGATTCGCGTTCGGCACGACGTCGCGATGACGGGCGAAATCACGTTGCGCGGCCGCGTGCTGCCCATCGGTGGCCTCAAGGAAAAGGTGCTTGCCGCCCACAGGGCCGGCATCAAGCGGGTCTTGGTGCCCGAGCGCAACAAGGCGGATCTGGACGAGGTGCCGGCCGAAGTAAAAAACGACCTCGACTTCGTCTTCGTCAGCAAGATGGATCAAGTCCTCGAGGGAGCGCTCGAAGAAATGCCCAAGCCCAAGGCCGAAGAAAAGGGCGTTCAGCCGGCCGTCTCCTCGAATTGAGGCGGTCCGCTGCGAGGCGGTGTGTACACTGCCGCCGATGAAACCGGTACGGCTCGGCCTTCTCGGCTGCGGCACTGTCGGCGGTGGCGTGGTGCAACTTCTGCACGCGAACGCCCAGTACGTGGCGCAAAGCGTAGGCGCCCCGCTCGAGGTGGCGCGCGTCCTGGTCCGCAACCCGAACAAGGGTCGTGTCCCGGAGCTCGATCACTCCCGGGTCACGACCGATCCCGAAGCGATTCTCGGCGATCCATCCATCGACGTCGTCATCGAGGTGATGGGAGGTGTGGTCCCGGCCAAAGGCTACGTGGAGCGCGCCATCGACACGAAGCGGAGCGTCGTGACGGCCAACAAGATGCTTCTCGCGTTGCACGGCCCCTGCCTGGTGGATCGGGCGATTGCGAACGGAGTCGATTCTCGCCTTCGAGGGGTCCGTGGGGGGCGGCATTCCGGTGATCCGTGTCTTGCGCGAGGCGCTCGCGAGCGATTGGGTCGTGCGTCTCGAAGGCATCGTCAACGGCACGTGCAACTACGTGTTGACGCGGATGCGTTCCGATGGTCTCTCCTTCGATGACGCCGTTCGAGAGGCCCAGGAAAAGGGATACGCGGAGGCGGACCCGAGTCTGGACGTGGACGGTCACGACGCGGCCCACAAACTGGTGGTTCTCGCGATGCTGGCGTTTGGCGCGCGCGTCCGTGCCGGAGACGTGCCCACCGAGGGCATTCGGGGTGTGGATCCCATCGATCATCGGTTCGCCGAGCGCTTTGGCTTCGTGATTAAGCACTTGGCCATCGGATGCGACCGAGGCGACGGGGTGGAGCTTCGGGTCCACCCCGCGCTCGTGCGTCGCGACACGCAGCTCGCGAACGTCAACGGTGTTCTCAATGCGATTGCCTTGGAGGGCCGTGCTCTCGGTCCCACGCTGTTGTCCGGACGGGGCGCGGGGGACATGCCGACGGCGGTCAGTGTCGTCGCCGACGTACTCGACGTCGCTCGCGCCCGCCTGAGCGGCGTTTCCGGCCTTGCGACGCGCGGCATCCAAATGGTGGCGCGGACGCTCACGTCCCTCGACGATGTTCGCGGCCGCGATTATTTGCGTTTTCAAGTCCATGATCGGCCGGGAGTGCTCGCCCGGCTGGCGGGGGCGCTCGGCGACGCCCGAGTCTCGATCGAGCAAATGGTGCAGGACGGCGGAGCCGGATCGAGCGGCGTCGCGGTCGACATCGTCATGCTGACGCACGAGGCGACGGAGCGGGACGTGCGTCGTGCGCTCGCCGACATCTCGCGCAGCGGCGTCGTCGCGAGCCCGCCGCGGGTCATCCGCATTCAAGAGTAATCGGTCCGCTACAGATCGACTTGCTCGACCTCGCCGACGTCGTCGCCCAGAAAGCGCGACGCGACCTCTCTGAACGTGCGCGGAAGGTCGGTCACGATCAGTCGCACGGGCGATGCCGAACAGGGACGGGGGTTGGTGAGCTCCCTCGCCAAGAGAAACTGTCGCACGTCGTTCGCCGTGGCGTGCGCGCTGTCGACCACCGCGACGTCGTGGCCGACGAGATCGTGCACCTCGCTCTCGATGAGCGGTCGCAGGATAGGATAGTGGGTGCACCCCAAGACGACGACGTCGACTTCGGCGGACGCGAGCGGCTCGAGGTAACGGCGAACGACCAGGCGCGGGACCTCGCCTTCGACCCAGCCCTCCTCGGCCAGGGGGACCAAGAGCGGCGCGGCCTGACCCACGACCTCGGCCCGTGTCGACAGTTGCGCCACGGCCCGGGGATACGCATGAGACCCGATGGTGCCTGCCGTTGCGAGCACGCCGATGCGGCCGGTTTTCGTGGCGGCCAGCGCCGCACGCGCGCCGGGCTCGACGACCCCGAGCACCGGAACGTCCAGTTCGATACGAAGCCGTTCGGGAGCGACGGCGCTCACCGTGTTGCATGCGATGACGAGGGCCTTGACGTTTTCCCCGACCAGGTATCGAGCACAGGTTAGGGCATACTTGACGACGGTGTTGGCGCCCTTCGTGCCGTAAGGCACCCGCGCCGTGTCACCGAGATACACGATGCGCTCGTTGGGAAGAGCCGCGCGAAGAGCCCGCACGACCGTCAAGCCGCCGAGACCCGAGTCGAAGACGCCGAGAGGTGCGTCCGCCCGCATCATGGGTGGGCGCGCTCGGCGTCGCCCGCCGCGATCACGTGGTCGAGCACCGCCATCCGCATCGCCACCCCGGCCTCCACCTGCTCCAAGATGACGCTTTGCGGGCCGTCCGCGACCGATGGATCGATCTCGACGCCTCGGTTGATGGGCCCGGGGTGCATGACGAGCGCACCGGTCTTGGCCAGGGCCAGCACGCGCGGACTCAAGCCGAAGGTCCGCGCATATTCACGCGTGCTCGCAATCATCGCTCCGCTCAGACGTTCGGTCTGAATCCGCAGCATCATGACGGCGTCGGCCCCTGCGACCGCGGCGTCGATGTTGCCGAAGACCCGGACGGTCGGCCCGAGAACCTCGGCCTCGCGTGGAAGGAGCGTCCGGGGTCCGCACAGACGCACCTCCGCTCCGAGCAGCCCGAGCAAAAGCGCGTTCGATCGCGCCACGCGCGAATGCAGAATGTCGCCGCAGATGGCGACCACGACGCCTTCGATCGCGCCCCGGCGGCGACGGATCGTGAACGCATCGAGCAACGCTTGTGTCGGATGCTCGTGGGCACCGTCGCCTGCATTGACGATGGAGGTGCGCGTATGGCCCGATACGAACTCGGCCGCCCCCGAACTCGCATGGCGGAGCACGATCGCGTCGGCTCGCAAGGACTCGAGGTTGCGGAGCGTATCGAGAAGCGTTTCCCCTTTCGTCACGCTGGACGTCTGGGGACTGACGTTCACCACATCGGCGCCGAGGCGTTTGCCCGCCACCTCGAACGAGGTGCGGGTGCGGGTGGAGGACTCGTAGAATAGATTGACGATGGTCCTGCCGTGGAGCACCCGCGAGGTTTTGGCCTCGTCGCGAGAGATGGCAAACCAGCGCTCCGCGGAGTCGAGCAACGTCACAATGTCTTGGCGCGACAGGTGCGCGATGCCCAATAGGTGACGATGGCTCCACATCGGCGAGAACGTTCAGTTCAAGTAGCGCTTGTCCTTCGGCGGGTTTCGCTTTTTCAGCACGTCATCGAGACCTCCCGACACCACCCGGAGCGGAGGGCCTCCCGGACGAGGACGCCGCGGGGGCATGGGAGAGAGCACGTCCTGGGATCGGAGATTTCCGCCGGCGCGTCGCCGCAGCAGCGCGAGCCGCAGGTGCAGCCACGCGGTTCGGCTGAGCGGCGGGGTGCCGGCGAAAAGCAAGCCCGCCAAAACGCCCCCGAACGGGGCGACGACGCCTTCCGGCATCGCACTCGGGTAGACGAGGTCGAGCACGCAGAACCCGATCGTGATCCACAAAAGAATCTTGCCCTGCATCGGGACGAAGAAAAAAAGATTGACGGTCGAATCGGGGTACTCGCGCGACCATGCCACGGCGACCGCGGCGATGGCGGCCGCCGGTCCATAGACGAAGTCCGGGTGGAAGCGCGCCTGGCCATACTCCGGGACGATCTTGTCGACCGCAATCGTGGCGAGGTTTCCCATCACGACCGAGACGGCCAAGAAGCGCGCGAAGCGCCACCCGCGGAACCGCCGCTCCAGTGGGGCCCCCAAAAAATACAGACCGACGAGCGAAAAAAGCAGATGGCTGAAGTGAGCGGGGCTCGTCAACAGGCCCGACGTCACCAGTCGCCACGGCTGGGTGAAGGCGCGGCTCGGCTCGCAGCCAAGCCAGTCGAAGACGATGCTCGCGTCCGGCGCCCACGTCGCGAGGATCGCGCTAAAAAGGCCCAAGGCGGTCATCGCGCCGAGCACGATCCACAGGGCCCGGCCGGGCCTCGGGAACGTGAACGAAATCGCCCGCGGGCCGTCCATGCTTGGGTACTTTAGTGGGGTGCCCAAGACGGTGCCAGCCCGGTGGACGCGACGTTCACTCGTCGCGGCCGGCGTCGGGCCACGGCTCGAGCGGATTGCACACGGGCAACACGTGGTCGCCCGATTCCAGAGTGGCCGTGCAGGTGGTCACGTACGTGCTGGGCGCGTGCAATACCCATGGGATCCCGGCATCGACCGACAGCGGGCAGGTCGGGTTGCCGCAGTTGAAATCCGCCACCGTCGCCTGCGCCGCTTCGAACTTGGCTTCGTCGTAGGCGTAGATCCAAAGTTCGACGGTGGCACCGCCCCCGGGAGAGGTCGAGACGCCCGAAAAAGCCCCGTCCGTGAAACACGAGAATACGCTCGCGTAGACCGGTGGGGCGCCGTCCGGAAGCGGAGTGAGACTCGGCGACGACGCGTCGCTCGGATCGCCAAGAACGGCTGCGTATCCGAACACCTGGCCGGGTGCCGCTCCGCATCCGACGCCGGCGACGACGTCCGAGGACGGTATCTCGACGCCCGAATACGGCGTGTAGGGCAGGGTCGTGGACTGGCCGCACCCCGACCCAAAAAGGAACAGCAAGGCCGATAGCGTCCGAACGCCGGTGCCGGCTGCAAGGTGGGTAGGGGGTGAGCTCAAGACCCGTTCTCCTAATCTGGAAATTGCTGAACCAAAATCGCTGAAGTCCGAGGCGGAAACTTCAGCCTAATGGCTCCTGCCGGTCACGCGCTCCACCGTTCGTGTGGTCATCGTGCCTTCGACGACGTCGCGGTCGGCGAGAAGCGCTTTATGGAGATCGACGTTGGTGCGGATCCCGGCGACGATGAACTCGTCGAGTGCTCCGCGCATGCGCCGGATCGCGTCATGCCGCGTGGCGGCATGCACGATGAGCTTGGCGAGCAGCGAATCGTAGTCGGAAGGCACTCGCCAGCCCCCGTAGACACCCGAGTCGACGCGAACGCCGGCTCCACCTGGAGGATTCCATTCGGTGATGAGCCCCGGCCAGGGCGCAAACGTCTTCGGGTCCTCCGCATTGATTCGGCACTCGATAGCATGTCCCCGGAAGCTCCAAGGCCGGGTGTCCGGTAGGTCGAGCTTGTCTCCGGCGGCCGCTCGGATCTGGAGCATCACGAGGTCCTGCCCGGTGACCATCTCGGTGACGGGGTGCTCGACTTGCACGCGCGTGTTCATCTCCAGAAAATACAAACTGCGTTGCTCATCCATGAGAAACTCGAACGTGCCGAGCGACGTGTAGCCGGTCTCTTTCACGGCCTTGCGGATGACCTCGGCCATGGCCTGGCGCATCTCGGCCGTCATGGCTGGGCTGGGAGCCTCTTCGATGAGTTTCTGGTGGCGCCTCTGCAGCGAGCATTCGCGTTCCCCGAGCGTCCACACGCCCGCGTGGTTGTCGGCCAGGACTTGAAACTCGATGTGGCGAGGTCGCTCGACGAATTTCTCGCAGTACACGTCGGGGTTCTTGAAGCCCGTTTCGGCTTCGCGCTGGGCGCTGCCGAACGCGTCGGGGACTTCGAGATCCCCGCGCACGATGCGCATCCCGCGTCCGCCCCCGCCGCCGCTCGCTTTGAGGATGACCGGATAGCCGATGCGCCGTGCCTCGCGCACGGCGTGATCGGCGCTTTCGAGCACGCCGCTGCCCGGCAAGAGGGGCAGCCCGAACTTCTCGGCGCTCGCGCGGGCCGTCACCTTGTCGCCCCACACCCGCATGGCCTCCGGGGTGGGCCCGATGAAGGTGATGCCGCATTTGTCGCAGATGCGGGCAAATTCGGCGTTCTCGGAGAGGAACCCGTAGCCGGGGTGGATGGCGTCGGCGGCGGTGATTTCCGCCGCGCTGATGATGGCCGGGACGTTGAGATAGCTCTTGATGGCGGGTGCGGGACCGATGCAGACCGCCTCGTCGGCGAAGCGCACGTGCAGCGCGCGCGCGTCGACCTCGGAATGCACCGCTACGGTCTTGACGCCGAGCTCGCGGCAGGCCCGCAGGACGCGCAGCGCGATTTCGCCTCGGTTCGCAATCAGGACCTTTTTGAACATGGTCGCACGTGGGGTGGGTCGGGGGCCCTTGGGGCATGACTCGCGTCGGAGCGAGGGAGCAAGGCTCGGGACCCGTGCGAACGCCCTGATCCTTCAAGCTTTCTTGATGCGAAAGAGCTTCTGTCCGTACTCCACACTCTTGCCGTTTTGCGCAAATACCTCCGTGACGGTCCCGGCGCATTCCGACTCGATTTCGTTCATCAGCTTCATCGCTTCGATGATGCAAAGGGTTTGGCCCGGACGCACGACCGACCCGACCTCGACGAACGGGGGTGTATCCGGTGAAGGCGCTCGGTAGAAGCTGCCCACGAACGGGCTCGTCACGTCGACCCAATCGCCGCCCGCCGCGTCATCCGAGTCCTCCTTGGCGAGACGCAAGGAGGAAGACGGCGCGTGTGGAATCGAAGCCGTCGCGGCAAGCGCGCCGGTGGGGTCCGTGCTGGTCGCGCGTGCGACGCGAATGCGGACGCCGCCTTCCTCGTGCTCGAACTCGGCGATGTCCTTGGCGGTCAGAAGATCGAAAAGTGCACTCAACTGATCCAGATCGAAACTCATGTCTTCTCGGCCTCCGGCACCTTAGGCCGGAAGCCCCCTCGCTGGGAAGCGGCTTACGCCCGCGCTCATACCCGGCTTTGGCCCTGTATCCGTCGGCGCGATGGGTCCCTTGGTAGAGCGCCCCTCAGCGCGGCGCATCGCCGCCCGACGTCTTGCGTCGTGCGAGCAGACGCGCGAGCCCCTCGAGGGCGAGCTCGTAGCTGTCCCCTCCGAATCCGGCGACTCGCCCGACGGCTGCGCGAGCGATCCAGGACCGGCGGCGAAATGCTTCGCGTGCATCGGGATTGGACAGATGGACCTCGATGCAAGGCAGTCCGCTGGCGCGGATCGCGTCCAGGGTCGCGATCGACGTGTGCGTATACGCTCCGGGGTTGATCAGAATGCCGGCAAAACCTTGCTTCGCCGCGTCGCCGATCCAATCGACGATCGTGCCCTCGTGATTGGTCTGCCTCGCGTCGATCTCGACACCGATCGCGCGAGCACGGGCCGCGAGCCGCGAATGGATCTCGGCGAGCGACTCTCGACCGTACACGTCCGGCTCGCGCGTTCCGAGCAACTGAAGGTTGGGGCCTGAGATGCAAATGATGCGCGTCGCGGCGCCGGCGGGTTCGTCGCTCGGACGCGGACTCACCCGAGCTCGCCTACGAGCTTGGGGACGGCGGTCCGCATCAAAAAGCGTCCCTTGCCGATGTTGCCGTCCGGGCGCATCGCGACCGCGAGAAAGTAGGTGTCGCCGAGCGTGCGAATGAGCGCAATCATCTTGTCGGTCGCGATGGCGACTTCGTGCGTCCTGCCCGCGTCGAGCGAGTCGGCGGCCCGCTTGATGGATCCGAGGACGACTCCGAACTCGATGCCGATCGTCGTGATATCGAACGGAGCGCCGTCGCGAGCGTACGTTTCGAGCGCAATCCCCTCGGAATCCATGACCAGGCCGGCGACGCCGCCCTCGGTCTCGTCGACGATATCGCGGAGCGTATCGCGGAACATGATTTCCCCGAGAGTAGCGCGGCCAAGAGCGGCGTGTCCATGCGTCGCGGTTCGCCGTTGCCGGCCGTCGCGGTTCGCCGTTGCCGGCCGTCGCGGTTCGCCGTTGCCGGCCGTCTTCGCGCCGGGCGCGCCGGGCGCGCCGGGACCGCCGCCGGGACGCGCCGGGACGGGGGGCAGCCGCCCGGGCGCGTGACAACAAAGCTCGGACGGTTTACCTTGCCGCGCTCCGCGCCCCCGTGGGCGAGAGCCATCCGACCATGCGCGCACGAGCCGGGGATCCACCCCGCACCATGGCCCAAAAATCCTCGCCGCGCGATCGGGCGAGGCCGCGCTTTCGGGCGACTCGATCGAGGTTCAGGTGGACCAGATCGTGCTGGCGCGCTCGCCCGTTCGTGCGTATGCCGATGGACTCGCGGCGGGCCTGAAGAAGACGCGCGCCGAAGTGGCCATTGCCTACGACGGCCGATGCATGACGCCGAGCGACGGTGATGACGACGTCCGATCGGCGGCCGGAGAAATGCTCGCGCATGGATTGCTGTTCGCCAAGGCCGGCGTGGGGTTCGCCGCGCCCGTCCACCTGGAGCGCTTTGCAAGCCCGGCCCGCCTGTGTTTGACCGACGAGCCACGCCTCGCGGGTGTCGGAGGCGTGGGGATGCTCTCGCTCGTCGTGCCGACGGCTTCGCTCGGACGCGCACTCGCGACCGGGCGCGTGATCATCCGGCGTCCGGTGAGCATCCAAGTGCTGCTTGGGGGGCGACTGCGGCCTTTCGTCTGCGCGCGCGACGTCGCCCTCGAGCTTTTGCGCCGTGGCTTGAGCGACGTGGTGCGCCGCGTCGAGGACGCGCAAAGCGCACCGGTGATCGTCGAATTCGGCGGTCCGAGTGCGCGGCTTCTCTCGGTTTCGGAGCGCAGCGTCATGGCCGGACTGGCCGCGCAGGTTGGGGCTGCGGCGTGTCTCTTCGTCAGCGACGAGCGCACCGAAGTCTTCTTGCGTGACGAGCGACGTTCCAAGGCCTATCGAGCGCTCGTGCCCGACGCCGGTGCCCCTTGCGAGGAGGTCGTCAACATCGACCTCGGGGCGGTCGACCCCTTGCTTCTCGATACGAACGGACAAGTGCGCGCGGTCCGCGATCTCGCCGGCAAGCCGGTGGCCCAAGCCCTGCTCGGCGGCGACAGCGGCGTCACGCTGCGCGATCTGTTTGCCGTCGCGATGCTCCTCAAGAGCAAACGCGTTCCCCAGCGCCTCGATTTCCTGATCGCGACGCCTTCGCGACAGATGCTCGAGGTGCTCGCAGGCGCGGGAGCGTTGACCGATCTCATCGCGACCGGCGGGCGCCTGGTCGAGCCCGACCCGCGCGTGCTCTCGGGCGAATTGTATCCGCCTCCCGCCTCCGGCGTCGCTCTTCGTACCTGCGATCCGGAGCCCCGAATACCCGGCAGGGGCCAAACGGTGGTTGCGTCGGCGGAGACGATTGCCTACGCCGTGGCGACGGGTGAGCTCGGAGATCCGCGCGCCTTCAAGAGGCCGGTGCGCGTGACGGTCCCGCGCGCCCTGCCCACGGACGACGTGCTCGTCGCGAGGAAGGTCGATCGCGGCGATCCACCGGTTGTCTTGCGTGGCGCAAGCTTCGGCCCGCCAGCCGCGGCCACATGGACGACGGCGCGGACGTTGGACCTCGTCGAGTGTGCCCGTTGGTTCCAGATCGACGAGGCGCGCACGAGCGGGTGCCCGGCGATGGCCGTCGTGTGCTCGACTCTCGACGAAGTCCGCGAAATGTCGTGCCGAGCCCAGGACATCGCCCCGTCGGTGCGCGCCGTTCTCGCGCCCTACATCCCGTGCGGGCTCGTCGCGCTTTTCAGTGCGGCCGGCATCGCGGCGATTCGGCTGGAAGGGGCCGGGCTCGACGAAATCCAAGGTCAAACCGCCATCGCTCTTGCCGCTCCTTCCCATTGGCCGGAGCGCAAACCGATCCCGGTGGCCGTCGGAAAGGCCAAAATCCTGCTGACATGGCTGGCGCTCGGCGCCGAGCGTGCGTGGACGACCGGCGCGGTGGTGGCCGACGGATTGACCCATTCGCCACGAAGAAAAAAAGCCGCGCAAGGCTAGTCCCCCGCCGCGCGTGACCGGCAAGCGGACATCTGGCACTCTTAGGCGTGTCCAAGGGTAGGCTCACCCGCCAGGAGCTCGGCTGGCTGCTCACGCAGGAGGCGCGGGGGGCCGCCGAGCGCCTTCGCAAGGGCGTCTCGGCGCTGACGCAGGCACCACCGCCGCCCGGTGTCGATTCGAGCGGAGTCGATGCGACGCTGTCCGCGCTCGACGACACGATGAAGATGCTGTCGAGCCTGCACTCTCAGCCGATGAACGCTCGCGGCCGGCGCGGCCGGATCGATCTCGCGTCGCTCGTTTGGGAGGTTGCACCGGAAGCGCGCGTCTCCATCGAACCGGGCGGGGGCACCGAGGTGTTCGGCGACGAGGCCGAGTTGCGGCGAATGCTTCACGTCGTGCTCGGACACGGCAGCGGCACCGGCAGCGACGTGGCCCTTCGTCGCGAGCGAGATGAAGTCGTGCTCAGTGTCGTGCTCGGTCCGGATAGTTCGGCGACCGCCGACGCCGAGCGCGCCTGGCTGTCGCGAATGGCCATTCGCTACGGCGGCCGTTACGAGCTCGAAGGCAGCACGGCGGTCCTCGGTTTGCCGGCCGAGGGCGTCGAGGCACGCGATGACGTCGCCCGCTTGCGCAAGGAGCTCGACGAGGCGCGAAAGCAGGGCGAGACGTACGCTCGCGAACTCGCGGCGGTGTGGACGGTGGGCGATGAAACTCTGTCGTCGTCCTATCCGCCGTCGGCAGCAGTCCCGATGGCCGATTGGTTCAGCGCCATCGCGCGCTTTTCGGGAGGAGTGGCGGCCACACTGCGCGCGTTGCTCTCTCCCGTGGCCAGGGACGTCGCGGATCTTCGGTCATCGGTCTCTCCCCGGAAGAGTTCGCCCGACCTGGAGACAGTTGCGCGTACGGGCCTGGATGAGAAGCTCGAGGCGATTCGCCGAAAGCTGTCGGCCGTGCAGAACTTCGTTGCAGAACTTGCCGGCGTCGGTGAAATCGACCCGGCAGAGGACCGGCGGCCCGTCGACCTGCCGGAAATCGTTCGACGCGAGGTGCACGCGCTCGAAGGGCACGCCGCGCGGGCGGCCGTCGATGTGTGCGTGCGCCACGCGGTGGCCGAAACCGCCGCCAACCGGATGGCGCATGTCGCTCCGGGCGCCGCGGCGGTGCTCGTACGCGAGCTCGTGTCTCACGCCATCGCCGCCTCCCGCCGAGGAACGCGCGTCGCCGTCGACGTCCATCCGCGCGACGGTGAGCTCGGTTGGAGCGTCACGGTGGACGACTCCGGGGTTCCGCTTCCCGCCGGCGCGCGGGGCGCCTTGTTGGGCCTCAAAGTCGAGCCCGGGACGTTCGGTCGGCCGAGCAGCGTGTCGCTCTTCATCGCCGCCGAAATAGCCGCTGCCCAGGGCGCGGTGTTCGACATCGGCGATGCGCCGGTCGATAGTGGCAGTGGCGGAGGAGTCCGCGTCACGGTGACCTTTCCAGTGTGAGGGCGTCGTGTAACCTTTGGACCCGGTCTCGAGGCGACGAGATGAGAATTCTGATCGTCGAGGATTCCGACTCCATTCGACACATGATCGAGACGCTCGTCGCCGCGCGTGGACATCACGTGGAGGCCGTTCCGAACGGCGCAAAGGGCATCGACGCGGCGCTCGCCCATCCCCCGGATGCGATCCTGCTGGACCTTCACTTGCCCGGAAGCTTCGACGGCTTCGACGTTTGCCGCAAGCTTCGTGCCGCACAGGGCACGCGTTTGGTGCCGATCATCGTCATCAGCGCGTTGACCGACGACGCATCGAAGCGGCAGGCGGCCGACGTGGGCGCGACGGCGTACTACACGAAGCCCTTCAGTCCAACCGCGCTTCTGAAGGAGCTCGAGGCGCTTGGGCGCGAGGCGGGCGGGGCGCGCTAGGGCACGTTGACGCGTAAGACCATGGGTCCGGAAGGAGTCTCGCGTCGAAAGTCTCGCGCGGGCACGTGCATCCTCTTTCGGAGCGTCGTCGGTCCAGCGACGAGTACGTCGAGATCGCGGTCGCAGCGCAGTTGCTCGATGCGAGCCTCGGGCCCCAGCCCGGCCAGCATCCAGATCTCGGCGCCGCGCGGAGTGGCCACGACGTGCACGGTGCCGGGTGGACCTTGCCCTCCCACTTCGCTTCCCGGCTCTCCGGCGGGCCACGGATCGGCGCCCGTTTTGGGCGCTTTGTCGAGCTGCACGGCGGATTCGAAACGAGGCTTGCCGTCCGCGCCGGTGTCCCAGATCGCCCCGCTCGGCACGACCACCCGTTTCGGCGCGTATCCCTCGGCCGTCGCAACGAACTCGAGGCGTGCGCCGACGGGCATCTTGTCGACGTCGACCGGTGCCTGTCCTTCGCGCAGGAGCACTTCGGCACGCGGCGGCACGTTCGAGAGGATCAGCGTCCCACGACAGGCAGGTGGCGACTGAACCGCGAGCGCGGCCGTTGAAGGGGGCGCGTGCTCCGACGGCGCCTTGGCCGAAAGACTGGGTCGGATCTTGTACGCGGCAAAAGAGCCTGCGCCCAGGGCGACGATCGCGACGACCGGAATCCATGCGGATGCAGGCTTGCGCTCGAGACGGGCGACCGTCGGCGACGAGGGTCGTTGGCGCCGCAGCTGGGATGGCTGCGTGGTCAGGTGGCGATCGTTGGCGGGCGAGGGCCGTGGTTCGGCGCCCGCCGCGCCCGCCGCGAGAAGCGAATCGATCTCGCCCATCGCGTGCTGGCCATTGGCGGGGGCGGAAAACGGCACTACTGGAGGAGGGGGAGTCGGCTCGAGCCCCGCCATCGCCTTGAGGGCCGGGGCATGCGCCTGAACCCCGTCCGACGATCCGCCGAACTGCTCGATGAGCAAATCGACCTCGTTGTCCGGCGATTGATCCGAGGGTGACGACGACTCCGCTCGTTGGGTCTGCCGATCGGCGCCTTCCGCCGGGATCGTCCGGTTGAGGAGCTCGCCCGGCATGGGCCGTCGCGTGGTGGTCGCCTCTTCTTCCGGCAAGAGGTTCGCCGGCGTCGCGCGGGGCGGCAACGGCGTGCCCTCGGCCGTGGCGGCGGACGAAGCCACGGGTCGCCGCGAGGAGGCGGCGGCGTCGCTCGACGAGGGAAGGGCATTGCGACCTACGCCGAGAGTCACTCTGCGCACTTCGCGCGCCAGGCGAGCGAGTGCTCGCCGGCCCGCTGCGCGGTTGACCGGCACCAACGCGGTCTCGAGCTCTTCCGCCAGTGCCGGCAGCCCCACGCCGCTTTTCCTCTTGCTGGCGGCGGCGAGCGCCGGTGTTTGCGACCCGCTCACGTCGAGCAAGCGCGCGAGCATGGCGCGAACCGAGGCTTCCGCGTCTCCAGTCGTGGCGCTCCGTTTCGGCTTGACCAGCGCGACGGTGCCCTCCTCGCCGACGAAGACACTCTTCGGGTCGACGTCGCCGCCGCTCGGGTCCGCATGCTCGGCGACCTCGAGCACGAGATACCCGGCGAGTTCGGGAGCGAGCGGCACCCGCTTGGCGCCCAGCACGGCGAAGACCTCGTCGAGCGTCACCGACGAGTCGATCGCTCCTCCGCCGTTGTTCATCGGGCCGGCTCCGCGGCATCCGTCAGGCGGACCGGAACGCCGGCGTCCGACAGCATGCGTTTGGCCTGCAGGATCGAACAGGTGCCGTCGTGAAATAGGCTCGCCGCGAGCACGGCGCTCGCGTGCCCATCGATGAGGCCCGAAATCAGGTGTTCAGGCGAACCCACTCCGCCGCTCGCGATGACGGGAATGGAAATCGCGTCGGATACGGCCCGTGTCAGCTCGATGTCGTAACCCGACAGGGTCCCGTCCCGATCCATGCTCGTGAGCAGAATCTCTCCGGCCCCGAGCCTCGCCAGTTCCGTCGCCCAACCGACGGCGTCCAGACCGGAGGCCGTGCGACCGCCGTGGATGAAGACCTCCCAGCCGTCGCCCCGCGGGCGCCGTTTCGCATCGATGGCGGCGACGATCGCCTGCGAACCCCACGAGTCGCTGCACCTGCGCACGATGTCCGGTGTCGTCACGGCGGCGGTGTTGATGCTCACCTTGTCGGCGCCGGCCGCGAGCAGCGCGCGGACGTCGTCGGCGGACCGCACCCCGCCTCCGACCGTCAGAGGAACAAAAATGGCGTCTGCGGTCCGAGCGACCACCTCGAGCAGCGTTCCGCGTCCCTCGTGCGAAGCGGTAATGTCGAGAAATGTGATCTCGTCGGCACCCTCCGCATCGTAGCGCCGCGCACATTCCACCGGATCGCCCGCGTCCCTCAGTCCGACGAACCGAACTCCCTTGACGACACGTCCTTCCCGCACATCGAGGCACGGAATGACGCGCTTGGCGAGCATGGTTCTTTTGGCTTACTCGCGC
Organism: uncultured delta proteobacterium; assembly: GCA_963696385.1. GTDB lineage: Bacteria > Myxococcota_A > Polyangia > Polyangiales > Polyangiaceae > Palsa-1150. The sequence goes on along the minus strand of CAVOKF010000008.1, from coordinate 379,036 downwards.
TTTCCAGGGTTGTCACCCGGTGGCCGCGTAACGGATTCCGCGCTTCGGCGCCTGGCGGCGATTACCCTTTGCCGTCGTAGGCATCGAGCAGCTTCTCGATGGAAGCCAGGCTGTTTTCGATCGCGTCCTGCACGATCGTATGCATCGTCGTGCTCGAGCCCTTGAGCGCTTCGTAATAGCGCTGCCGCTCGGTCGAATGAATGATGGCCGGCGGATATCCGCTGCGTAAAAGTAGGAGGTTCATGACGAGCCGGGCGACTTTGCCGCTGTCGGTGGCAAACGGAAATATGCGGATGATGTCGTAGTGCGCCCGCGCCGCCAGGCGGACCGGAGTCCGCGTTCTCCGCGACTCCGGATCGTTCATCCAATCGATGACCTGACGCAGCTTGTAGGCGATCTTGTCGGGGGGAGCGTACTCGTGAAAATACAGTCGATGCTGCGGGATATCCTTGCGGTATTTGGCCGTCTTGGGGTCGCCCTCTTCCGGGTGCAACACGCAATAAATGCGTTTGACGACATCGACCGTGATGGGGGCTCGCCGGCGCGTGGCTTGCTCCCGAACGAAGTTCAGGGCTTCTCGGTGCTTGCGAATCTCCTCCACGGCCGGCTGCATCGCTGAATCCGCACTTGAAGCGGCTTCGATGCCGCCGATGGCCGTGCGAAGCTCCGAAATCGTGTAAACCGCCCCCTCGAGGGCGCTGTCGTGCGCGATCCAGCTCATGTCCAAGTCGTCGCGGTACTTCGCCTGAAACTCCGACGAGGCGCTCTTCAGCCGGTCCTCGAGGTAGCTCGTGCGCTCCTCGATCGAGAACACTCTCGGTGTCTCGGGCGGGGGCCCGGACGCCTTCTTTTTCGAGTTGGTTCGGGACCGCATCGCGCGTGAGGTGGCACCTGGTAGATACTTGCGCGAAAAGACTAGTATTTTCGGCGCGCCGCTGAGCGCGGACATCGCGTGCAGGCTAATGAATTCCGCACGAGCACGTCAAGCCCGTACCCGGCGGCGCGCGAAATGCGCGGCGGCACCCTGGACGGGTATGGTGGCGGCGTGCTGGTTCAGCTGAGCGTTCGCAATTTCGTGCTGATGGAGCGGCTCGTGCTCGAACTCGAGGCTGGTTTCAATGTGATCACCGGGGAAACCGGCGCCGGCAAGTCCATGCTGATTGGTGCCCTCTCGCTCGTGCTCGGGGGCCGAGCGCGCCCCGACGTGGTCCGATCGGGGGCCGACGAAGCCGAGGTCGAGGCGCTGTTCGACATCGTCCCCGGATCCCGCGCGGCCGCCAAGCTCGAGGCGGCGGGAATTCCGAGCGACCGCGAACTCGTCATCCGTCGGGTCGTGCAGCCGCCCGCCACGGGCGCGCGAACGGACACACGCAGTCGAGCGTACGTGAACGGGCGCCTGTGCACGGCGTCGCAATTGGCCGAGATCGCCGCGGACCTGTGCGACATCGCCTCGCAGCACGAAAGCGTCTCTCTGACGGATCCCACCACGCATCTCGAGTATCTCGATGCCTTTGGACACCTGCAAGAGGAGCGAAGAGACCTCGCGCTGAAGGTCGATGCCCTGTGCGATCTGGTGCGCGAGCTCGGTGCCGTGACCGAAAGCGAGCGCGGGCGGGCTGAGCGCGAAGACTTCCTGCGCTGGCAAATTCGCGAGATCGACGAGGTCGATCCCCGAGACGGAGAGGAGAAGGACCTCGAACACGAACGAGCCCGCCTTCGGTACGCCGAGCGCCTCCAGGCCGCGACGCGGCACGCAGCGGAGCGGCTTTACGAGGGCGAAGGCGCCGTGTGCGACGAACTGGGCCGCTTCGTGTCGGAACTGGACCAGGCGGCCGAGATCGATGGGTCGCTCGCCGGCTACGCTCGGGTCGTGGAGTCCGCGCGGGCCGAGCTCGCGGATGCCGCGCGCGCACTGGCGCGATACGCCGAAGGCGTCGAAGCCAACCCGCAACGGCTCGCGGAGGTGGAGGATCGAGCATTTCGCCTTCAGAAGCTCTTGCGCAAGCACGGTCCATCGACGACCGACGTGCTGGCTCACCGCACCGCACTTTCCGGCGAACTCGACTCGCTCGCCGGTGCCTTCGATCGCGCGGTCGAGATCGAGAAGCGCAAAGCGGAGCTCGCCGGGCGGGTCGGGGTCGCCGCGCGCGCCTTGTCACGCAAGCGGCGCGACGCCGCCGACGCCCTTGCCGACGCGATTGGCGGCGAGCTCTCGGAGCTCGGAATGGGGCGCGCGCGCGTGGTCGTCGAAGTGACGCCGACCGGCGCTCAAACGTCCGTCGCCGAGGCGCTTCTTGTCGATGGCGCCCGCCTGACCCGCGCGGGAATCGATCGGGTCGAGTTTCTCATCGCGCCCAATCGGGGCGAGGAGCCCCGCCCTCTTCGCAAGATCGCGAGCGGAGGAGAGCTGTCGCGCGCGTTGCTCGCGCTCAAGCGCGTTCTTGCCGACCAGGGCCCGGCGGGGACCTACGTGTTCGACGAAGTCGACGCCGGCGTCGGCGGCGCGATTGCCGAAGTGATTGGTCGGTCCATCGCCGACATCGCGCGCCACCGCCAAGTCGTTTGCATCACGCACCTGCCGCAAATTGCCGCCCTGGCCGACGCCCATTTCGTCGTCGGCAAGAGCGAGATCCGCGGTCGGACGCATGCGACCGTGCGCCGCATGTCCGCGGCCGAGCGCGTCGACGAGGTCGCTCGAATGATCGGTGGCATCAAGGTCGGGGATGCGGCGCGCCGCGCCGCGGCCGAGATGCTTGCCGCCCGCGACCGCGAGTCGGGTGCGTGAGATCCGGCCCCCCGGGGCCGCTACGCGACGAACAGCGTCGCGACGTTCTCGCTGCTGCGCAACGCCCGCGGCCGCGCGGTGAGGATTTCGCATCCGTTGCGTGTGACCAAAAGCGTGTGCTCGAACTGTGCGCTCAAGCTGCGGTCGAGCGTGCGAACGGTCCACTTGTCGGCCGAATCGACCTCGACCTCCCAGCCGCCCGAGTTGACCATCGGCTCGATCGTGAACGTCATGCCGCTTCGTATCCGATCCCCGGTCCCTCGCTTGCCGTAATGCTTGACCTGGGGCGCCTCGTGGAACTTCCGGCCGATCCCGTGACCGACGAAATCGCGCACGACGCTGCAGCCTTGCCCCTCGACGTACTCCTGGATGGCCCCGCCGATGTCGCCGAGGCGCGCGCCGTCGCGAACCTCGGCGATTCCGATGTCGAGCGCCCGTCGGGCCACTTCGACCACGTGGCGCGCCGCGGCACCGGGGGTGCCGACGTAAAATGTGGCGCTCGTGTCGCCGAAGAACCCCTCGTAGACATGGGTGACGTCGACGTTGACGATGTCGCCGTTCTTCAGGACCGTGCCGTCGGGGATTCCGTGGCAGACGACTTCGTTGACGCTCGTACACACGCTTTTGGGAAACCCCTTGTAGTTGAGGGGTGCCGGTCGGGCTCCCTGACGCAGCGTATCCTCGTGAACGAGTCGATCGATGTCTTCGGTCGTCATTCCGGCGCGAAGGGTGTCACCCACCAACAGAAGCGTCTCCGAGGCCAAGCGGCAGACGGTACGCATCAGGTCGATTTCTCTCGGGCTCTTGATGTCGACGGCCACCCAATGGCCGTAGCACCGATTGCGGCGGCCTGCCGCTAGCGGACTTCGCCAAGGACGGCGGCGGCGTGGATCGCGTCGAGCTGCTCTCTCGAGTCGCGCACCACATGAAAGTGAGTCGCCGTGACCGAGCCACCGCGCTCACCCGACGCGAAATCACGCAGGAGTACGACGAACGTCACGCCGACGAGACGCGCTTCGACGGCGCGCAGGATGCCGGCCGCCGGATCCGATGCGGCGACCGAGAGCGTGAAGTCTCCGGTGCGGGGTCGCGGCCCCGCGAGATGGGCGAGGGTGCGCAGTCCCACTTGCCAACTTCGCCCGGCCGGGTCGGGCTGGGAAGTGACCGTCACGACGCGAGCCAGGACGACGGAGTCCGCGGATTGGGTACGCTCGGTCAGCGCTTGAGCCGCCAAAAGTTGCCCGCCGCCCCCGACTTCGAAGCCGACCGCCGATGGCTCGATCGTATCGTCGAACAGCTCCGCGGCGTGGCCCCCGTACGACGATAGCGGTTGCGCAACGGCGGGCGGCGCGGTCATATCCGTGCACGACTCGGAGGCGAGGCAAAGCGCGAGAAGCGCTGAGCTGCTGAAAAGTCGGGACCACACGTTGGATCGGAAGTTTGTACCGCGTAAGGTTGCCGCGCGTAAGTGCGGCGCCGCCCCGGGGGCCGTCGGAAGACATTTGTGCGGCCGGGCCTGTGCTAATTTCGGCGCGGATTCTCTAGGATGGGAAGGAAGACATGAAACGGGCCATCGCTGCTGCCTTCGTACTTGCCGCGGGCGTCACGCTCGTCCTGACCGGGCTTGCCGCTCCGTCGCGCGACGCTCCGGTCGTGTCCTCTCTTGCACCTCTAATGCAAAAAGAAATCCACTGGGGAATGACCCGTTCCGAGGTCGTCGATGCGTACAACAAGGCTACGGGCATTTTCGATCAGGAGTACGCAACCAAGCTCGCTCACCTGCAGCCGGGCAGCGACATGGACGAGCTGGAATCCGAACGCGACAGCCGCAAGGCCAATTTCGTGCGCAGCTACACCGAGTTCTTGGATTCACCGACCGGATACGACGTGACGCCGTTGCACGGCGAATACACCTACAACAATGGCGAGGCCATCCAAAGGCTCTTGAAGGACGGCAACGCCCGGTATTTCTTTTATATCAAGGACCGGCTCTGGAAAATTTATGATGAGGCTCCACTCAAAGCCGATGGCCCTCTTGGAGCCACGTTCCAAAGTGCCGTCGCGAAGCTCGGCGGGATTCTGGGCGCTCCGCCGCGCCTTCGAAACGCCGACTCTACGCAAGGCCTGGACCGAACGACCGCCGATTGGCAAGACGGACTGACGCACCTTCGTGTCGTCGACCGAACGAGCGAACATCTCGCGGGGATCGTTCTCGAAGACAAACGGACTCTCTCGAACCTGCCCTCGCTTCGTTCGAACAAGGCGGTGGATCCCTTTGCACTCGACCCGTCCATTGCGGCCATCACCAAGGGCGGAATCAGCGACCCCAACGCCGGTCGCGTCGCGACGGACGCCGGCGCGTCCAAGAAGAAGCACAACTGACGACACGGCGGACCGACCGCCAGGCGCTGTACTAAGTACACCGCTCCAGAACAAAGGGATCAGCCGTGCGGTGTACTCAATGGCCGGCAAGCGATTGGGGGTTCGGGGCGAAGCCCCAAGGAAATCATCTTAGTACAGCGCCCGCCTGCGAAGCAGGCGTGCCCAGCGAAGCTGGGTACCGTTCAATGGGGCGCTGTACTAAGACGTTCTAGCCGTGGGGTGGGATCCGAACGCCTGTGGTCAAGATCAGCCGGACTTTGGGCGCCGCGGACCGGAGCGCGGCGAGGATGATGCCGTTTCCTGTCAACGCCGCGCCGGGGCAGCCCGCGCACGCGCCCGACAAATGAATGTGCACGTCGTCGCCTTCGAAGCGAACGATGTGAAGTTCACCTCCGTCGGTCTCGACGAGAGGGCCGACGACCTCTCGGCAAATGCGCTCGATCTGTTCCTTCGTACGCTCGTCCACGATGGGTGTGCCTGTGGGAGGAAGGTGCAACGGTGAAAAATGAAGGAAAAAGGGCGATACCGGTTACCCAAAGGGGCCGATGAGAGCGTTGGGGTGGGGCTATCTGGGGTTGCGCTTCTTTGAGGGTGACGACAACGACAATGAGAAACAATCCGCAAGGGAGCCGACTGCGGTAGCGTGACGGATTCGGCCGCGCCTTGATTCGGCAATTGCCGTAGCGCTCTAGGGCGGCAGTGCACTATAGTTCACTTGGAGCGTGCATGCTCCGAGCTTTGCGCGACGCGGGTCGCAGACAGGATGGGAACACACGTGGCGCGCTACCGCCTGAGGTTCGTGCTGCAAGAGTTCGATCTTCCGCGTGGCGTCACGCTCATCGGGCGCAGCCTCGATTGCCACCTGACGATCGAGGACCCGCTCGTCTCGCGCCGCCACGCCCGCATCGTCATCGTGCCCGGCGGAGCGCAAGTCGAGGATCTGGGCAGTCGCAACGGCGTCAAAGTAAACGGCGCATCCATCAAACAACCGACGATGCTCCGAAACGGCGATCGGCTGCGTATCGGTACTCAGGAGCTCGTGTTTACTCGAGTGGACGAAACGGGACGGGCCCATTCGCGAACCACCGGTCAGCTTCGTTTGTGCGCGAACTGCCGACAGCCCTATCCGCGCGAGATGCTCGCTTGTCCGGGCTGCGAGGCAACCGAGCAGACGGACGACGAGACGCTGACGGCGAGCGGCTCGAGCTTGTCCCAAAAGTGGTCGATGCAACTGTTCGTCGAGGCTCTCGAGCGAGCGCTGAGGCTCGGTCGTATTCTGGATGCCGAGGGGTTGATTCGTCGCGCCGCGGCTCAGGTCGACGAGCTCGTGGCCGCGGGCAGTCACGTCGACGAAGTGGCGTTGGCCGCTCTCGCCGTGCAGGCGGCGATGACGACCATGGCCACGAGCAATCCGGCTTGGGCGGTCTGGGCCATCGAGATTTATGGACGATGCCTCTGCATTCCTCCCGTCGCCGTCGTCGATCGTTTGGCGGACGCGGTCGAGCAGCACCCGACGGGCTTGCGCGACGCCCTTGGATTGCTGGCGGAGCGGCTGGCGCCCCTCGCATCGAGCGGGTCCGCCGCGGATCTGGAAGTACTGGCTCGCTTGAGCGAGCTCGGACAGGAACCCGTGTACGACGACATCGCCACGGCCGACCGCCGCTCGCGCGAGCGCATCCGGTGAAGAGCGCCATCGAGACGACGGGCGGCGTCCGCGATCGGGTGAACACGCCCCGGGCATAGCGCCCGACCCGGAGAAAAAGCCCCCCGGCCGATCGCGTCTCGAGGCCTTCGGCAAGACTTGCGAGACGGCGCGCGCCAAAGGTAATAGAATGGGGGATTCTCGGTTCGGGGGGGCCTTGCGCCGCGACGAAGCCCGATCCCCAAGCCCCATGCGCTTCCGCCTGCGCTACCTTCATCACGACCTAGAGCTGATGGAGGGATCGTTCGCGATTGGCCGCAGCGCGGGCTGCCAGCTTTCGCTCGACGATCCGCTCGTATCGCGTCGCCACGCCGTTCTCATCGTGGCGGGCGACAGCGTCACGATTCAGGACGATCAGAGCCGTAACGGCGTCGTCGTCAATGGCGGCCGCATCGTCGGCCCGACCGAGATTAGGCCCGGCGATCGAATCGTCATCGGGTCGCAAGAACTCAGACTCGTCGATTCTCGACTCGACGGGGAGCAGCGGGGTACCGAAACGTTCAAGCGGACTCTCCCGAAGCTACTCAGTCTGGCGCCCTCGATCGACCCCCGTCCGTCGCCGACCGCTACGGCCTCTGCGGCGACGGCCGAAGCGGAGACGGATCCCACGATGGTGCGCCGTGCGCAGGCCTTCGCGCTCTTGAGCGGGGTTGCGGAGAAGGCGCTGGCCATGGGGCGCGCCGAAGAAGCAGAGCGATTGCTGAGCGGACCGCTCACCGAGATTGCCGAAGCCTCTCGCGGGGGAAAGCGCTTTTCGCGCTCGCTGGTGGCCGCCGTCGCCCGTCTGGCGGCCAAGCTCGCGACGGCGACGGCAAATGGCGCTTGGTTCGATTACGTGGTCGCTCTCTACCGCTCGCAGGAGCGTCCCTGTCCAGCCGTCGTGGTCGACGAGCTGAACGCAGCCGTCCGCCGCGTCAACGTCGTCGATTTGGCGGGACTGCGCGACTATCTGGCCCTTCTGCACGACAAGCAGGCAACGTTTGGTCCGGCGGAGCGCTTCCTCGTTCAGCGGATCGAGGGGCTCGAGCGCCTCGCTGCGCTTCGCTGATGCGCCCCTCTGCGGATGTGGGCGGTGCCACGAGCGATTGCCAGGCGAGATTGGCGGCGGCCGCACGAGCGATCGCCGCGCGCAGGTGGGGATCGGCGATCTGCGAGACGGCAACCGCCAACGCAGGGGGAATCTCGTCGGCGGCGGGGACGACGCGTGCCACCCGCCGCTCGGGCGGGCGATCGACGGCCGGAACGGTTCCGACATGAAAGCGCAACTCGCGCGCCTGCACGCCGCGCTCGCGCAGCCGTTCGCACACCACGTCGGCCAGCAAAGACAGCTCGTGCGCCCATACGCTGGTCGCGACGCGCAGCAGCAGCACGCCCGACGACAGAGAAATGGGTCGGGCTCTCTCGGCGATGCGCGCGCCGACCGCATCGCGCCATAGCTTCGGGGCGACCGCCGGTCGCAGGCGCGCGAAACGGCTCTCGCCCGCTCGATCCAAAATCGCGGCGAACGACTCGGGCGCGCCTACCGACTTGCGGGTTGAGCGGGACATGAGAGCGTGCGGGCTAACGGGGGTTGGGCCTAACGCGCACTGCGCGCAAGCGCCACCAATTGGACCAGACCTTCCGGGGCGGCCGGGTCGAATACTGCACCCCGGCGATCCGCGGATCCGGCCCGAAGCAGCCCATCGGCGAGAAGCAGCGCATACGGAGCGCCGGGGCGCGGCGCGTCGGCGCGGTCCGGCACGATGTAGACGAGCACGGCGTTGGCGACCGACGACGGAGCCGTGAACGCACTCTTGCATCGAAACGCGACGGTTCCGGAGACGTCTTCGTGCGCGCATCGATCCCGCGCGCGGAGATCGGCGGCGGTGGCTTGGCGCGCGACCGCGAGCGCCGCTGCGGCGCGGACTTGCTCGCTCGAATCTTCGATCAGCGCCGCTCGCTCAGCGGACCCTCCCGGGCAGCGGGCGTCGGCGAGTGCAAGGCCGGCGAGCGCATTGGCACGCACCCACGCGCGTGCGTCGCCGACGAGCGGGCAGAGAACTCCGGCAGCGTCGCGCAAATGCGTTCGCCGTGCGATGCGCGCAAGGGCCGCCGTGGCATTGGCTGCGCCGCCGACGTCGGCCAAGCGGACGAGGGAACGGAGCCGGTCGACGTCCGCCTGGCCGCCGATCGTGCCGAGCGACCAAGCCGCTTGTTCACGAACCCGGGTATCGACGTCGTCGAGCAAGGCGCGTGCCGTTGCGAGGGCCACAGCTTCGCCGGGGCCCCCGGCCTGCGCCGCACACTGCGTGGCGGCCGCGGCTCGGTCGAGCGGCTCGTCCGATTGGGCGGCGCTCGCGAGCGCTCGCGCCGCCGATTCCAACCGCGCGCGCCCGATCGCTTCGAGAATCGCGTCGCGGTCCGCCCCGGCGGCAAGCCCGAGCATGGACGACAGCTTGGCGACCGCCGACTCCGTTGGCGCCCGAGCGAGCACCCCTCCGAGCGCCGTCAGAACCGAGTCCTGGTCGATCTCGTCGTCCCCGTCGAGCTTCGCGATCAGGCTGTCACGGGCCGTCGCCCCGCCGGCCTCCGACAGCGCAACGGCGGCATGCAGTCGGACCTCCGCCTCGGGCGACCCGAGCGCCTGGATCAATACGGCGTCCGCCGCTTCCGACCGCAGGTGACCCAACGCATCGATCGCCGCAAGGCGGTTGCGCGCATCGATCCCGCCGACCATCTGCGCGAGCAGTGGGGCGACGCGCGGCGCGCCCGTGCGCCCGAGCGCCTCCACGATGCGCGCCCTTTGCTCCGACGATGGACGCGGATCGCGCAGAGCCGCCGCGAGGGGCTCGACGGCTCGCCCGTCGGGCGAATGGGGATCGAGAAGGGCAAGCGTCGCGGCGATGGCTTCGGTGCGAACCGCCGGGCTCGCGTCCGTGACAAATTCGAGCACAATCGGCAACTGTGCCGACGTGCCGGCTCCGGCGAGGGCGTGCAGCGCGGCGGCGGCAGGCAGCTCTCCGCGCCGCATCGCGCCCACCACCGTGTCGGCCTCCGAGCGGGCGTGGAGCGCGCCGAGCACCCACGCGGCGCTCGCCGCGGAAGCCGCCGAGGGCGATCCCGTTAGCCATGCGTGCAGCGCAGGGATGGCGGCGTCGCCGGCGGTGACCAGAGCGTCGCGCACCGCCGTTGTCTCCTGCGAAGGCGACGCATCGTCGGCCGTACCGAGCGCGGCCGTCAGCACCCGGAGGGCATCCGGGGTCGGCATTTGTCCGAGCGCTTCGAGAGCCGCAACGCGCAACGTTGGAGTCCGGTCCGACACGAACGTCGCGATCGCGTCTATGGCATCGGTTGCCCGCAGCCGTCCGAGCGCGACGAGCGATTCGCGTCGCACGTCCGCGCTTTGGTCCCGCAGGGCGAGAACGAGCGCCGGAGACGCGCGCGGATCCTCCAGATCGCCCAGAGCTCGGGCGACCGTCTGCCGAACGTCCGCGGACGAGTCTTCGATCTTGCCGACGAGAGGAACGACGGCACGAGGGTCCCCGAGACGGGCCAGTGCGGCGACGAGGGCGATGCGGACGGCCGGCGTCGAATCGTCGAGGCGCCCGAGGAGCGGCGCAACGGCGTCGGCGGAACGTTGATCGCCGAGCGCGTTGGCCGCCGCAGCGCGGACGTCGGCATCGGGGTCGCCCAGGGTTCGTGCCAACGGAGCGACTGCCCGCAGATTCGGCAGCGCCCGCGCCACGGCACACGCCTCGCGGCGCAGTCGAACATCGGGCGCGTTCAGCCAGTTGACGACGATGTCCGTGGCCGCCTGTGCGCGAACACGAATCGCTGCCTCGGCGGCCGACAGGCGGACCTCTTCGTCCGGATCGGCGAGCGCTGCGAGGATCAGTGGAACACCGCGCGCGCGTCCGAGCGTGCGCAGTTCCCGTGCCGCAGCGCGCCTCGTGGCCGCGTCGGAGGCGGTCATGTCCCGTTCGATTCGCGCCTCGGTGTCCGGCCAAACGAGTGCGCCGGCGCGCCCGGGGATGACGATCGAGACGACGAGCGCCGCCACGAACGTGAAACGGCGAACGCGCAAGCTCTCCATGCCGCCGCCGCTCATGATAGACCGAAGCGCCGTCGCGTGATCCAGTGCACGCCGAGCAGTGCCGCGGCCGCGAACGACCAGGCCCACGGCGGCGCCACGGGCGTCACGTGCCGCTCCGTGTTCACGACGATGGGCTTTGGAAACGGCAGCGATTCGACGTTCGATGCGTACACGAACGAACCGCCCGTCGCGCGCGCAATGGACTCGAGGCGCTTGCCGTCCGGTCGGGAGTCCGCCCACTCGTCGCCCCCCGCCTCGCAGGCGAAGTCGCGTCGCGCGGTCGCGCCGCTGCCCACCCGCAGGCGCGCCGCGTAAGCGCCTGCTTCGAGAGGCGGAAGCGGCACCCCCGCCGACAGAGTCTCCGCGTCGCGCTGCCAGTGGACACGCCAAGGCCTTTGCGTCTTGTCGATGCGCGTGATGTCGATCTCGACCGGTTGACCCGCGAGTCCGGTGCTCGGCGGCAGATGCGCCCGCAGTGTGGAGGGGACGCCCGCCGTGCATCCGCCGACGATCTCGAGTTGGGCGGCCTCGAATCGGGGGTCGCGCATCAGCCACCCGAGCAGCCCATCCCAGAGTGCTCCGTGCCCGCGGCCTCCGGTCCTCGCTCCGATCGCGGAGAACTTCAGCCTCCACGTACCGTCGACGCCCAGGGCAACCGTCCGTCCGTCTCCTTCGTCGCCGATCGCGAGCACGGGCATGCTCGCTCCGGTTCCAGTTTTTCTTGCGGGGTGCGACCAAAGTGCGATTCCGCCGGGGCGCACGTCGCCGAGCACGTTGGCTCCGGCCATTTCAGGCAGATCGTCGCCCACCACTTCGCGCAGCGCAGCAAGCAGCGGCGCGTCACGACCTTCGGGCGTCCACTGGGGGGTGAACGGCGAGGTGTCGGCGCCGGTGGCGTTGGCCGATCCGTCCAGATCGACCGGCAAGATGTCGGCGAGCGGCGTGCCCGCGTAGCCGCCGGCTACGAACGAGTTCTGCCCTCCGACCATCACGAGTCCTCCGCCGCTTCGAACGTAACGTTGGAGATTGCTCAGGTACTTCTCGAGGCCATAGGGCTGGGCGTCGAAGTCTTGAAGCACGACTGCGTCGAAGCTCGGCAGGTGCTCGGTGAAGAGCTCGTCGACCGGGAACGGGATGAGCGCCAACTCGTTTTGCGTGGCGCGGACGTCGTCGGTCGGGGTGCGCAAGATGAAGAAAGCGACGACATCGATCGATGCGTCGCTCTTGAGCCACTGGCGGAGCGCGCGCACGTCGTCGGTCGGCCGTCCCGCGACGTGAAGCACCCGCACGCGATCGCGGGTCACGTTGAAAGCCAGGATGCGGCGATCGTTTTCGGGGATCGTGTCGCCGGAGGGGGCCACGATGGCGATCTCGACCAGACGGGGGCCGGCGCGCTCCAGCGTGATGGTCAGGTCCAGCGTCGCTTTGCCGTCCTTGACGTGCGCCAGGCCGGAGGCGAGCAACGTCGTCGGGCCGTCCTCGCGCAGTTCGCGCGCGGTGACGGCCACGTCGTCGCAGACGAGGCCGCCGGCGCAACCGATCTCGACCCGAAGCGGAAGGGGCACATGGGCCACGGCGGCCCCGGCCGCGCTGACCCGCCGCACGCTCGCATCGGCGGGGGCTTTGCGCGTCGTGGCAACCGTGTCGATGGGCACGCGCAGCAGGTCGCCGAGCGCTCGCAGGCTCGCGTCGGAGGTGTCCTCGGGAGGATCGTCGAGGCGACCGTCGCTCACCACGATGACCGCCGCCGGATGCTCCTCCAGCGAAGCGGCGAGGGCCCGAAGCGCGCCTCCGAGATCGCTGTGCGGGGCGCGCGCATTCTCGTCGGGCGCCGAGGGGGCGTCGGCCAGCGCGGCCGGCGGGCCTTCTCCGAAGCCCAAGACCACCAGGCGAGCGTCGCGACCGCTCCTCCGAAGTCGCGCGACGACTTCGTCTCGGACCTCTAGCCGTCGGCGCCCGTCGTCGCCGATCAACGACATGGACCGCGACGTGTCGGCGAGGACCACGACGCGAGCGCCCACCCGGTTTTCGATCGCCGACACCCGGGCCGGACGAAGCACGGCCGCGAGCAGCACGCTGACGGCCAATAAGCCCGTGGCGGCCGTCGCGGCTCCGCCTCGCTTTTTCCGCCGCATCTCGCCGGCCAGGAGGGCAAAATTGGCGACCGCGAGAATGCAAGCCAGCCAGACCGCCCACGGCGGAAGATCCGCGCTCGGGGCCCAATGGGTAGACAGCATTTACGGCGTCGACAGCGCGCGCCGGCGCATCAAGTAGGGCGCGTGAACCTGATCGTCTTTGTAGTTGGAACACAGAACGTACATGGCGATGTTGACTGCGAGGCGAATGGCATGCTCACGCTGGAGCTCGCCGCCCGGAACGACCGTTTGCTCCCACGCGCCCGATGCGCCTCGTGCCAGAGCACCGCCCAAGTCGTTCTCGCTGAACAGCACCTGAGCCTGGCCACCGCGCACGATTGCGTCGAGTGTCGACGGTCCCACCACGCGCCCTTCGGGTCGCCGAAGAAAATAGAACGTTCGAAACACGACATGGTCTGCACCAATCGCGATGGTCGTACTGTCCGGCAGCACTCTCGCGATCTCGCGTCGCGCGCTTTGGCCGAACGCGCCCGGCGTCCCGGCATCCCCGGGCGCGGCATCGTCGACGAGAAGGACACCGCCGAGCGCGAAGAAGCGTCTCAAGCCCGCGACCTCGGCCCCCGTGAGCGGTGCGACTTCCGAGTCGCCGCTCCAATAGAGAAACGGCTCGTCGACGATCGCGGCGTCGTCGGCATGCACGACGCTCGGGTGAAGGCGCGCGGGCGCGCTCGTGCGCAGGACGAGCTCCCAGGCCCAGCGTGCGGGTGCGCTCGCGTGTGCCGAACGAGTCTGCGATCCGGTGAGCAGCACGCGTGCGTCGAATGCGCCGACGTCGCCGAAGGCACCGGCCGGGTGAGGTGCCGCCACGAGACTGGCGGCGACGATGGCGATTGCGAGCGACGCAAAGACCAGCGATTGGCGGCGCACGGGGTCACTTGTAGCCGAGCGTTGCGGGTCGCGCGACCCGTTGCGCGGGCCCTCGCCGGCGCGACCTTCCACGCATCGCGGACCCCTGCCGCGTCCGGCGCGTTAGGGTGCGGGTCTAATCGAAATCATCGACTCTCCAGACTCCCGCCTCGCGCTTCAGCTTGACCTGATGGCCGCCTGGAACGGGCACGACCGCAGCGTCGCCGCTCACCTGCACCGGCAACGCCCGCGGCTCGTTCAGTCCATCCACCAGCCGGCGCATGTCGTTTTCGATGGCCGCCCTCGTCGAGGGCGACAGCACGCGCATCAGGCCCGCGTAGCTGCGTCGCGCGATCACTCGGCGCAGCTGTTCGAGGGCTTCCTCCGGAGTGCGCGCCCCTCCGGGCAGGGCACCAGCCGCCGTGATCCAGTATCGGCCGCCGTGCAGGTCGAGGGCGGCTTCCTCGCCATCGGCGAAGCGCAGCCGGGCCGTGGCTTCGACGCGAACGTCCGGTCCGGTGAGCGCTCGGCTCTGCTCGGCGAGGTCGTCGCGTTCGCCCGCGACGATGTTCCGCAGTTGCTCCCGGCTTCGCAGTTGCCGTGACGACTGGGTCATCATGCCATACAGCGCGTCCGCGTCGCCGCGTGACGCGGCTGCCGCGTAAGCGCTGCAGGCCTCGCGCGGGTCGGGTATGGCCGAGGACACGCACGACACGGAAGCGGAAAGGGTCAGCGCGGCGGCGAGGCGCGACCCCGCGACTTCGGTCCGAAGCCTTGCCCGTATCGCCGTCACTCGCCGACCTCGGCGTGCGCCACGACCACTTCCAGATCGTATTCGTCGCGCCAGAGCGACGCTTTGGCTCGGACGGCCCACTCTTCGAGCTCGCGGTCGGATTCGCCGCGCAAGAAAAGCGTGACGTGGCCCAGGCTTCGATCGACCGCTGCGCGCACGCTCTCGATCTTCTGCTTGTGCTCTCGATCGAGCGCGTCGGCGATTCGTAGGATCGCGGCCAGTCCGCGCACCTTGCCGCGCGCCTCCTTGCTGAGGTCGCGGTAAGATGGATGGCTGGGGTCGGGCGGCCCCTTTCGGTGATACCGAGCGATGTTCGAGACGATGGCTCGCTCGTCGGGCGTCACGCCCATGATGTCCGCGTGCTCAATCAGGTATTGGCTGTGCTTGTGGTGGCCGCTGTAGTGCACGTAGTCGCCGATGTCGTGCAGCAGGGCCGAGACCCGCAATAGCAGCCGGTCCCGATCGCCGAACGCGTGAACGCGCTGCAGATCGTCGAAGAGCTGGGCGGCGAATCGACACACTTGTCGCGCGTGCGGTTCGTCGAAGTGGTAGCGGCGCCCGAGGCGCGTACACGCCTCGAGCACCCGCTCGCCTTCACCGGCGGAGTCCCAGACGTGGAAGAATTTGTCGACCAGCTCTTCGAGGACGCCTGCCGCCAGTCCCACGCCGGGGGCGAGCACCGTCGTCAACTTCAACACGTAGGCGAGCCGCAGAAAAATGGCCGTCGCGGGGATGATCGTGTCGGCGCGGTCCGGACGCAGCTGATAGGCATCCCGCCGTTCGCTCGTCGACATGGCGCACATTTTTTTGAAAATGGTCCGTGCGGCCGATAGGTCGACCGATCGCGCGGTGCCCTTGACGGGGCAAAGATCCCACAGCGTTTCGACGTTGCCGCCGGTTCCCACCAACACCTCGACGCTTCCGAGCTGCGGAATGGCTTCGCCGAGCGCGCGATCGATGGCCTCCTCGAGGAGTCGCTCGCGGGCTCGATCCACGGTCTTGGCGCCCTTGAGGTACGCTTCCAGCATTCGCACGGTCCCGAGCGGAAGCGAGATCGTGAACGCCACGGTCCCGCGGTCGAGTAGGGTGAGCTCGGTCGATCCGCCCCCCACGTCGACGAGAAGCGCGCGCTTGTCGTTCAGCGCGAGTCGGCGGGTGACGGCCAATTGGATGAGCCGCGCCTCTTCGATACCCTCGATGGCCTCGAGCTCGACTCCGGCTTCGCGGCGCGCGCGCTCGACCAGGGTGCCGCCGTTCTTGGCCTCTCTCACGGCGCTCGTCGCGATGGCGCGGTAGGCGTCGACCTTCCAGCGGTCCATCTCGTCTCTGAACTGGCGCAACGCGTCGCAGGCCTGACCGATCGAGGCGGGCGCCAGCCGGCCTGTGAGAAACACTTCGTGGCCGAGACGAACGGGCGCTCGCAGCGTGGCCAGGTCGCGCCACGGATTGTCCGGCGATTGCGGCGTCAACGACTTGACCGGATGCGATGGGGCCGTGGCCTCGGTGACGCGAAGGCGAAGCGCATTGGAGCCGACGTCGATGGCGGCGAAGCGCGGCATGGCCAGAACCTAGCGGCAACCGTCCCCCATCCGCTAGCCTCCGGCAGCATGGTTCGTGTGACGGCCAAGGTTGGGCTCGCGACCGGCGCCGTCGTCACCACCCTCGGTCTTGCCGTCGCGAGCACGACCCCGATCGTCGGAGCCGGTTCGGACGCGAGGATTCAGACGCAACCGTTGGCGGGCGGCGTTCTCGTGGTCGTCGGATGGGTCCTTCTGGCCTGGGGCATTCACCGCATGGGCCGACAACCATCCGATTGAGGGGGGGCCGTCACAGTTCGCTGCGAAGCACGACGACGCCCGTGTCCGGTGCGATCCTCGGCGTACGTTGCGCGGCGAAGCCGAAGTCGGTCCCTGTGATGCGAATGGTTCCGGTCACCGGACCCTGGGCCGTCTTCGCGACCAAGTCCTCGTTCGTCAGGCTAACCTCGTCCACTTTGGGCGTCAGCGGGGCCGAGTAGACGCCAGTCGCATCGAATACGGCGACGTAATAGATAGGCAGCTTGCCGTCGTTACCCGACGACTTCGCTTCGTCGATGAGGTGCGATTGAAGCGTGGCCTGCAAATGACGGGCGAAATAGCGGTAGGACCATCCAGTCACCAAGACCGCGCCCGTCGAACCGTCTGACCGCTTGACGGGAATCCCTGCAATCCAATCTCGGTCGGGCTCCCCGTGGACGGCGCCGTTTGGGAACGCCCCCGTCGTCGTGACGAACCGGTCTTTCGCTTGGACGAGGGCCGGAAAAACGGCGAAGAGATTCTGCCCCGCCATGACGTCCTCTTCCAGATCATTTCGAATGGCGATGCCGCTCGGATCGGCGAGTGCAAAGAATGTCGATTTCGCGATGTTCAAGTCGACGACGTCGCGTCGCATATGGAGCAACGCCCGGCGGACGCCGGCGACGTCTTGTCGGGGGTCGTTCGCGCCGGAGACGAGCGGCGCTAAACGCGTCGCGCCATCGGGCATTCCCCGCTCGACCTCGGCCACGTCCTTGTCGACGAGGTCCGCGAGAAAGGCGTCGTCGTGGGCGGCGCGGCCGGCGCTCTCCTTCGCGGGATCCTTGCAGCCGACAAGAGTCGCTGCGAGGCCCAACGACGGGCCGACCTCGAGCGACATCCACGCCAAACCCAACGCGGCCGTGCGAAAGAGCATCATCGTGACTCGAGTGTACTCGGGAATGCCGGTCGCTCCGATCGACCGGACGAATCTGGGGGCCTGGACCTCGGCATCTCGGTCGTCGCGGCGAAGCGGAGGGCAGGGAGGCTCGAGCCTCGTCGAAAGACCGATTCTCGGCCGAGAAATCGTTCGCGGATCAGTCGGGAAACGATCGTTTGAGAAATTGTGCCACCCCCGCCTCGATGGTTCGCCGCATCATCCCGAGCGCGGGCGACAGCGACAACCTGAAGTGGACCGCATCTTCGCCGACCACGACCTGGCCCGTCGTTCCTTGCGCGGTCCCTTCGGCGGCGGTCAGCCGCAACGTGTCGCCTGTCCAGTGCCCGACCAAGCCGAATAGACCGAGCCTGTTCTCCATCTCCTTGACGACGCGATCGGTCTCCAACTTCGCTTCGTCCTTCGAAAGCGAATGGCGACGATGGATTTCGAACACGGGGCCTAAGTATACCGCTCGCAGCGATCATCGGTCATCGCTTTCGCGATCGGCGCGAAACGCGTGGGGGCAACCCCTGCGGAGTACTGAGAATTTGAAAACAAAGAGTCGTCTGTACCGAAGGAGGGACTCGAACCCTCACGCCCGTTAGGACGGCGGATTTTGAGTCCGCTGCGTCTGCCATTCCGCCACTTCGGCTCAGCGCCCAACATCGCCGGGCGGCATAAAGCACCTCGCGCAAGTATGCGTAAAGGGGGAGTATGCGTAAAGCGCTATGTAGCTCGACCGGTTCGGTGGGCCAAAAAGCGCCGCACGTAGGCCGAACTGGCAAGACTCCCAAAGCGATGGGGCGTCCGCCCATCCGACCGACGCCATCGGACTTTTCGGGCAAGACAAAATCATTGACGCGAATTGCCATTAACGTTTATCTCGTCCGTCATGCCGACTTCTCTGCGGAATCGTCTCAGCGAGCTCGCGACCACGTTTGCCGCCAGCGTGCTCGATGCCATTCGCGGCGCTTCGTTGGATGATCTTCTGACGGAGTCGTCGACGGCCACGGGTCGAGGTGCGGCTCGCGCCCCCGCCCGAGCAAGCGGGCTCGGGGGTCGGCGTCGCGCAGGACGTTTGCCGCGCCGCTCGCCCGGCGACATCGCGGAAGTGATCGATCGGATCGTCGGCCTGCTCAAGCAGCAGCCGAGCGGGCTTCGAGCCGAGCAGATCCGCGAAGAGCTGGGGCTCCAAGCCAAAGAGCTGCCACGGCCGCTCAAAGACGCACTCGATTCGGGTCTTCTCGGCAAGTCCGGTCAGAAGCGCGCGACGACCTATTTCATCAAGGGGTCGGGCTCGGCAAAAGGCGGCCGGTCCGCGAGCGCCGGGGGACGCCGCTCCCGCGTGGCGGCTCGTAAGCCGGCCCCTCGCCGCGCCAAGCGAGGACGGTCGGCCGAGAAGAAGCCGACCGAGAAGAAGCCGCCGGTCGAGAAGAAGGAAAGCACGACGCCGACGACGGCGCCGCAGGAAGGGTGAGTCCGTCGGGCACACCGCCGTCTGGCGCGCTGGGGGACGGCGTGATACGAGGCGAACCGCCGCGTCTGCGATAGATTCTTCGGAGAAGAAATGCCCAGCGAAGCCATTCAATGTAAGCCTTTGGAAGTCGTCGTCAGCGACCGCGGTATCGAACGCGCGATCAAGATGCTCAAGCGAAAGCTCGCTTCCGAAGGAGTCCTTCGCGAGCTCAAGATGCGTCGCCACTACATGAAGCCCAGCGTGAAGCGCCGAAAGAAGCAGGCGGAGGCGGCGAGAAGGCGGCGAAAGCGCGCCAAAGTCGAAGCGACGGTGATACCGAAGCCGTGAGGGCTGAAGCCCCAAGGAAATCATCTTAGTACAGCGGCCAGCCTGCAAAGCAGGCTACCCCCGAGCGAAGCTCGGTACCGTTCAAAGGGGCGCTGTACTAGGGTTGCAGCCCGCAAGTCGTGGAGACGGCGCGACCGGCGTCGATGGCCTCTTCCAGCGAGAAGGTGCCTTCGTAGAGGGCACGTCCGACGATGCATGCGGCGATGCCCCGCGCGGCGAGCGCGCGCAGATCGTCGAGCGACCCGACGCCGCCGGAAGCAATGACGGGCACCGGGGTCTGAGAGGCCAGGGCCGCGGTGGCCTCGATATTGGGCCCTGCGCGGGTGCCGTCTCGGGCCACGTCCGTATAGAGGACGGCTGCGAGAGGGACGTCGGCGAACGAACGAACCAAATCGACGGCGGCGATGCGGGTCGCTTGGGTCCACCCGTTCACCGCAACGAAACCGTCGCGGGCGTCGACGGCGAGAACGACGACGTGGGGTCTCTCGAAGGCCAATTCGCGGACGAGCCCTGCGTCTTTGACCGCGGCGGACCCGAGGACCACGCGCGCCGCCCCCAGCGACAAGTACCCCTCGAACGTCTCGCGCGTACGGACGCCACCCCCGACCTGCACGTCGGGCCCGAACGCCTCGGCGACGCGGCGCAGCACGTCGCGCTGCACCGGAAGGCCGTCTCGAGCCCCTTCGAGATCGACGACGTGGAGCCACGGTACGAGACCGCGCCAGGATCGCGCCCGGGCGGCCGGGTCCTCTTCGTACACCGTGACGGCATCGTAGCGGCCCTGATGCAATCGCACCGCCTTGCCGCCCAGAACGTCGATAGCGGGAATGACGATCACGACGCGACGAACCTCTCGAGCAGCGCGATCCCGGCCCGTTGGCTCTTCTCGGGGTGAAACTGGCAGGCGAACACGTTGCCGAACGCCACGGCACTGACGAAGCGCGCTCCGTAGTCGGTCGTGGCCGCGACGACCGACGCGTCTCGCGGAGCGACGGCAAAGCTGTGCACGAAGTAGAAGTGCTGGGATCCGCGGAGCAACGATCGCCGGTCGGCCGGCAGGACGGGGTCGGCCGAGTTCCACCCGATGTGCGGAATCTTGAAGGGCGCACCCGTCATCGGATCGACGCCACCACCCAGCCGGACGACCTCGCCTTCGAGCACGCCGAGACCGCCGCATCCGGGCGCCTCTTCGCTTTTGCCGAAAAGGATTTGAAGGCCGAGACAAATTCCGAGATAAGGCCGCTCGGCCGCGAGATGGGCGACCAGGGTCTCACCCAATCCGGGAGACAGCGCTCGCATGCAATCCCCGAATGCGCCCTGACCGGGGACGACGATCTTGTCCGCGCCCGCGGCGCGCGCGGGATCGCTCGTCACTTCGACTCGATCGCTGCGACCGCGCGACGCTTCTTGCAGGGCTCGCTCGACGCTGCGGAGATTTCCGAGCCCGACGTCGCAAATGACGATGCGCACGGCGAATGGGCGTACCATAGGACCGGTCTAAGTACACCGCCCCAGAGCGCTTAGGACCCCCGCAAAAGCGGCAAACACGGGCTAGGGCGTGACGATTGTGCCCAGGCTCCCCGGCTCGGACACCTCGCGTGCGAGGTCCCCCTTCCGAACCTGGCCGACGATGTGCACGGCGCGAACGCCGTGGGCGAGCGCGGAGAGCGACTCCTCGATCTTCGGAATCATGCCTCCGCGGATGGTTCCGTCCGCGATGGCTCGCCTGGCGTCCCCGGCGGTGAGGCGCGCGATGCGCGAGCTCGGGTCCGATACGTCGCGCAAGACGCCGGCGACGTCGCTGACGAGGATGAGAGCTCGGGCGTCGATCGCCCTTGCGATTCGGGTCGCCACGGTGTCGGCGTTGATGTTGTACACGCGCCCCTGGGCGTCGGCGCCCAGGCACGCGATGACCGGGACGTAGCCCGCGTCGGTCAGAAGCGAGATGAGCTTGCCGTTGACGGACGTGATGTCGCCGACATGACCGAAATCGATGGGATCGGGCCCTGCTCCGGTCACGACGCGCGGGGGGCGCTTTGCGGCTTCGATGACGAGGGCGCTCGCTCCGTGCAGTCCCACCGGCCAGGCGCCCGCAGCGATGAGGGCCGCGCAAGCGTCCACGTTGACCTTTCCTGCGACGACCATCTTGATGACTTCGAGCGTCGCGGCGTCGGTGATGCGTCGTCCCCCGACGATCGCCGGCGTCTGGCCGAGCCTTCGCTGCAGCTGGGTGACCTGCGGCCCCCCGCCGTGCACGACCACGACGGGCTCGCCCCGATTCCGCAGGCCGGCGATATCGCTCGCAAGAGCCGTCATCGTCGGCGAATCGACGACTTCACCGCCAATCTTGACGAGAATGCCACCGGTCATCGGAGGCTCACGGCCAGCCGCCCGGGTCGTCGAGGGTAAGCCTTTCGTCGAGCCCCAACATCAGGTTCATCGACTGAATGGCTTGGCCGGCGCCGCCCTTAATCAGGTTGTCGGTGGCGGCAAAGCACGTGACGAGCCGCTTGCCGTCGCGTACGTCGCCCACCAGGATACTCACCTCGGCGTAGTTGGTGCCCTTGACCGCGGCGACCTCCGGCAGCCGCTTGGACGGCACGCGGACGAACGGCTCGCCGGCGTAGGTCTTCGCCGCCAGTCCGCCGATCGTCGCCGCAGGCACCCGTTCGTCGACGTGCGCGAAGCACGTGGCAAAAATACCTCGGACGAGCGGCGCGCTCACCGGCACGAATCGCAACGTCAGATCCTTGGCCCCCGCCTCCGAGAGAGCTTGTTCGATCTCCGGGACGTGCTGGTGCTCGAGTGGCTTGTACGTCTTCAGATTGTTGGCCCGGACGGGATGGTGCGTCGCGGCGCTCGGCGCGACCCCGCTGCCGCTCGATCCGGTAATCGCCACGATCTCGACGGGGCCGGCCAGCAGACCGTGGCGCGCCAGGGGCAAGAGCGCAAGCTCGATGGTCGTGGCGAAGCACCCCGGCGAAGCGACGTAGCGCGCATGGCGGATGAGGTGTCGATGGATCTCGGGGAGGCCGTAGACGAAGATTGCGTTCGTCAGGTCGGCCGGACGCGGGTGCTTTGCGCCGTAGTACTTCTCGTAGGCCGCGGGGTCCCGTAGTCGAAAGTCGCCGGACAAATCCACGACGCGCGCGCCGCTCGGCAGGATCTCTCCCATCGCCTGCGCGCTGACTTTGTGGGGTAGGCCGAGCAGCACCACGTCCATGTCCTTCGCGGCTTGGGCGGGGGAAAGGGCTTCGAACGTCAGCGTCGTCCGGCCTTCGAGGTTCGGGTGGACCTCCGACAGCGGGGCGCCCACGAAATCGATGGATGCCACCCGCGCGAGCTCGACCTCGGGATGGACGAGCAACCGGCGTATGAGCTCTGCGCCGCCGTACCCGCTTCCGCCGACGACTGCGGCCCGGAAGCGTTTGGCGGTTGGGCTCATGGGCGAGACTATAGCGCTCTTCGCCGAGGCCGAAGGTGCTAGCCTTCTCGGACGATGGCGTCGCGCGCGGACGAGGCCACGGGTTGGCTGTCGGACCAGCAGCCCGCAATGGAGCAGGCGCTCGGGCAGCTCGTCGGCATCAACTCGTTTACCGACAATCCCGAGGGCGGGCGAAAGATCGGGACGCTCATCGGCGATCTGTTCGCCGTGCCCGGCATCGAGTCGACGACGCGTACGAGCGAGCGTTTCGCGGACCACTTGGTGTTTCGCACGCACCCACGCCTTCCCAATCACGAGGCCGTCGCGCTCGTTGGCCACCTCGACACGGTGTTTCCGCCCGGAGTGTTCGAGGGGTACCGGTGTGACGGGGTGATCGCCCGGGGTCCGGGTGTTCTGGACATGAAGGGCGGTCTGGTCGTCATGGCGTTCGCTCTGAAGGCGCTCGCCGCGACCGGCGGGCTCGATGCCGTTGTGCCCGTCCGTGTCGTGATCGTAAGCGACGAGGAGGTCGGCTCCCCCGAAGGTCAGGGGGTCATCGCCGCGACGATTACGGGTTCGAGCGGGTGTCTCGTGTTCGAAGCCGGCCGCAACGGCGACGCCATCATCACTCGCCGAAAGGGTACCGGTGGACTCTCGGCCATTGCGCGCGGCCGGGCCGCCCATGCGGGCAATGCCCATGCGGACGGCGCGAATGCGATCTGGGCGCTCGCGCGCTTCATCGATGGTGCAGAGCGGCTGACGGACTACTCGAGGGGCTTTACCGTGAACGTGGGCCGCGTGGCCGGGGGTCACGGCAAGAACACCGTGCCGGATCGTGCCGAGGCCCAGGTCGACTTGCGCTTCAGCACGCGGGCCGACGGCGAGCGCCTGATCGCGGCCCTAAGGCGCGTCGCCGACGAGGCCGCCGCTTCCGTGCCCGGGACGCGCATCGATCTCGAGGGCGGCGTCGCTCGCATGCCGCTCGAGCGATCCGAGGCGAGCGCACGGCTCATGGCGGAATACGCGGCGTGCGCGGGCGCACACGGTCTCGGGCAGGGCGAGGCGCCGCTCATCGGCGGCGGCAGCGATGCGAGCACGGCGAGCGCTCTGGGCGTTCCCGCGATCGACGGTCTCGGTCCCCGCGGTTCCGGGTTCCACACGACCGAGGAATGCATCGAGACATCGTCGCTCGTTCCGAAGGCGCAGGCGGTGGCTCGGCTTCTGGCCGAGCGATCGGTGCGTTGAACGCCGATGGCACCCCGGCGCGCCGCTCCGCTGTGGTTGGCAGCATGCGTAGGCCTGGGGGCGGGCGCCTGCGCTGGCCCGCAAGACTACACGCCGCTGATTCATGTGGTCCCCGGCGCGGCTTCGCGATTGTCGGCGATTCTAGGGGAGGGGACTCATCCATCGCGAGTGCACGTCATGGGCGAGGGCGAGCAGCTCGGTGGGCCGAACGCCATCGGCCGGCCCGGCGATTGGATCCTCGACAACGATCAAATCGTCGTCGTGATCGGTCGACTCGGGTCGAGCGCAGGATTCACGGAGAGCGGTGGCAGCATCCTCGACGCGGCCGACGCGCGCGTGAGAAAAGACGAGCTCGGGCAGCAGTTTACGTACTTCGGCAAGTTCCCGCGACAGGGCGTCTACGACAAGCTCGCGACCGGCGTGACCGAGGATGGGAGCGCCTGGGTCGAAGCGGCCGGCCCGGAGCTCTACGAGCCCACGCTTGCCGTATCGACGCGGTACACGCTTCATCCGACCGATCGCGCCGTGGTCATCGAGACGACCCTGGAAAACACGGGCGATACGACGATCGAGATTCCCGGGTTGGGAGATGCCATCGAGTGGGGGGGGGCCGAAAAGGTCGCCCCGGGTAAGCCGAAAGGTTTCAAGGGGGCCTCGAACGGACCGTACGTCGGCGGCGTCGGGCGATTCACGAGCTATGCCATCGCGGCGGCCGAGGGGGACCTCGATGCGACCAGCGGCAGTTCGTGGACCGACACGGTGCAACGCAAGTCCGTGCACATCGGCCCTCGCGAAAGGACGAGGTTTGCGCGCGTGTTCATCGTCGGCGAGCGAGCCGACACCGCGAGCCTGGTGGCGGAGCTTGCCCGGGCGGCCGGTCAGAAAGTGGGCGCGGTCGACGTCGCGCTTCGACCAAGATTGTGTCCCAAGATGGCTCTGTGTACCGGGGATCCCCCGGTCGACGTTCCGCCCGACGCGTGGCTGTCGGTGCGCGATGGCGGCGGAGCCGAGGTGCTCACCATCCACGCAGCGGGCACGCCCCCGCGGCTGCACGCCGATCTTCCGCCCGGCCATTGGACTCTGGCGTATGCGGGCGGCGGAGGCCTCACGGGCAGCGATTCGGCCGCCGTGGACATCACCCCGAATGCGTCGAGCCATGCGCAATTGTCCGTGGTCGGGCCAGCGTCCGCGCGCGTGAGATGCGCGGACACGGCGGGCGTCGCGATGCCTTGCAAGCTGACGTTCGAGCGCACGGACGGAGGGCCGGTGCCCGACTTCGGTCCACGTCACGTCGCGGGCCCGGCGGGCAATCAGGCCACGACCGCCGACGGAATCGTCGACCTGGCGCTGGCGTACGGCAGCTACCGGGTGACGGCGTCGCGCGGCCCCGAGTTCGCGCTGGCCCACGGCGACATGACCCTCGCGCCTGGAGAGCGAAAGGACCTGGAGCTGACATTGGTTCGTGTCGTCGATACGACGGGCTACATCGCCTGCGACTTCCACCAACACACCATGATCGGCACGGACGCTCCCGTCGGCACCCGCGATCGCGTGGTGGCCAACGCCGCCGAGGGAGTCGAGCTGGCGGTGGCCACCGAGCACAACGTCGTCGCGAATTTCGAGGCGATCGTGCGCGAAATGCACTTGGAGCACGACCTGGTCTCGGTTTCTGGCGACGAGTTGACGAGCGATGCGAGCCGAACCCCGTGGGGTCACGCCAATGTCTGGCCGCTCGAGGTCGACGACAGCAAACCGCGGGGCGGGGCGCCGCCGGTCCGCGACCGCTTGCCCGGACAAGTCTTCGATCAGTTGCGTCGAGCCTCGGCGGGCGACATCGTCGTGCAGATCAATCATCCTCGTTCCCCAACCAACGGTTACTTCGAACAGTTGGCGTTCGACCGCGACTCTGGGGCGGGGACGAATCCAGCGTACGACTCGGGCTTTGATGCCGTCGAAGTGTGGAACGGTCGCAATGTCGACGCGAGGGCCCAGGTGCTGCTCGACTACCTGGCTCTCATCCGGGCCGGTCACGTCGTCACGCCCACTGCCGATACGGACACCCATGGGATAGTCGGCCAGGAGGCGGGATATCCACGGACGTACGTGCGCGTGAGCGACGACGGTCGGCTCGATGCGTGGGACGCCGACCGCACGCAAGACGTCGTGCATGGAGTCAAGACGAAGCGCGACGTGGTCCTGACGAACGGTCCTATGATGCGCGTCTCGGCCAATGGGGCCACGGTCGGCGGCATGGCCCGCGGACGCACGGTCGAAGTGAAGGTTCATGTCGAGAGCGCGCCGTGGGTGGCGGTCGACCAGGTCCGGGTGCTCCGCGCTACGGCGCCGGCCGACGTCCAAATCAAGCCTATCGTCCTGAGGCCGACGCCGGCCGGCGCGATGGCGGCCGATGTCGCGTTCGTCGTGCGAGTGCCCGCCGACGACGCGATCGTCGTCATCGCGTCGGGCACCCAACCGATGACGCCCGTACTCGCGTCTTCCTCGAACGCCGAAATCGCTCCCTGGGCCATGACGGGCGCGATTTGGATCGACGCCGACGGCGACGGCCGCGCACTCGGCCGGTGACCCTCGAGGTTCGCTCACCTGGGTCCCGAGACCCCATCGCGCGTTCCGCGGTGTGGCCGCGATGCCGTCGTCGCCGCGCTTGCACCTGTGCGAGACTCGACTAGCCTCGCCGACTGCCGTCGCCTCACGGGGCACGGGGCATGCTCGGGGCGTAGCGCAGCCTGGTTAGCGCACTTGACTGGGGGTCAAGGGGTCGGAGGTTCGAATCCTCTCGCCCCGACTGGGTCCGACGACATTTCAAGTCGTTGGACTCGCTCGGTTTGGTCGGATGGGCGGGCCGTCAAGCCGGGATCGCGACGACCACGGCGGTCGTGTTGTTCCACCCGTTGATCCGGTCGTGGCTGCGGGCGATCTCGCCGTAGGTGAGTAGACCCGCGATGGGGGCGCCCGGGAAGGTCGTGCGAATGGCCTCCACCTCCTGCCGAAACGCGTCCTTCAGAATCATGCCGCGGCACACGCAGTCGAAAAGCAACACCCCGGCCACCGGCCCACGGACGCTCTTGCGGGCGGCCTTGGCCGCCGCTTGCGCGGCGAGGATCATACTGTCCGCTTCCCCGTCGAGGATGCTCACCATCGATCCCTTCGGGACCTCGGCCGCGCATACGAGCGATCCGTTGGGGCCCACCGAGAGCGGCGCTCGCGCGCGGCCGATTCGCTCGAAGAAGTGAACGCCGAGCTCGTTGGCGATCAGATAGGGACTCGCGTTCTCGGGCGTCAGGCGCACATTTCTCGCCGCCGCATGCTTCTGGTAGGCCGCGAACGCAGGTTGCCCGTCGATCTCCTGGACGACATTGCCCTCCGCCATCGTGACGCGCATTTGCTTCGTGGTGGGCCGTAGACCGTGGTCGACCCCGATCCCCCAGGGCAACTCGCTGAAAATGTGCAACGCGACCGCAGAGTCCGAAGCCGCACCGGCCCCAGAACCGACCCAGGTCGCCGCGAAGCGACCCTCGTCGCCCGCGGCACCCCCCACGATCTGGGTGCCGCTTTGGACGCGACGTTCGTACAGCTCGTTGACGAGTCGCTCCCCCGTGCCGGCCAGACCATCGGTCAAAAGGACCGTCGTGAGGTTCCGGCGGTCGTACGGGGCCGCTGCTTTCTTCGTCGCCGCAAGGTTCGAAGAGAGCTCTCGGGCGACCTTCTCGGGATCGGCTTTGAGGCCTGTGGCGAACCGCACGTCGGTCGTCGCGTCGGAGGCGACCAGCATGATGGCGATCCCGCCGTGGGTCAGACCGGCTTCGGTGATTTCACCGGCGCTCGTACAGCCCACGATCTCGGCCTGCGTGATGTCGCGCGCGATCGCCAGCAAATCGGCAAGCGCGAGGTCCGGAGATGCAAATCGAAATCCAAAGTTTGGTTTGGCGCCGCCGAGGCCCACATAGGCCTTGCGGACCGCCTCCGCCACCGCGATCTTCGCCGTGCTGAACGCCGACGCACCCGTCCCCACTTTTGTCCCCATGGTCGTTACGCGCTTTAACGACCTCTCGAATCGCTTACTTTAGGCTGGCGAATCGAACCGGGGGATTGACCGAAGCACCCTCAAGCGACGGCGATGGATTTGTCGAGTTGCTCCAGGATGGGGAGCAGTTCACGCGCGTCCGACTGGCGCGCGACACGCATCGCTTCGTCGAGATACCGTCGAGCCTCGCGCGGATGGGCGCGGGCATTTGCGACTCGAGCCAGGGCGCCGAGCAGGTGAGCTCGATGGCCGCTTGCAGGGGCGGCGGTGCCGAGAGCCTCGTTCAAGATGCCCTCGGCGTCGGACCACCGTTGAGAGGCTCCGAGCGCTTCGGCGAGCTTTCGCGCGAATACGAGCACCGCGTCCGTCGGGTCGTCGAGCTCGCCGCGGTGCAGCTCGCGTCGGGCGACGTCCAACGCTTGACGCAGAGCGCTGACGCTGCCTGCGAGATCCGCGTTTGCGGCGCGCTCTGCGCTGAGCGCATCCAGTAGGGCCAACGCCTCCAGGGCGCTGCCGGCGTGCACGGCCTGTCGCGCGCGCACCTCCAACGGGGCATCGGGGCAGAGCTCCGCGGCGCGCGCAAAGAGCTCTCGCTTTCGACCGGCGGGGGTCGTCGAAAAGACGACGCTCCGAACGAGCGGGTGCGCAATTTGAAATCCGCCGTCCACGGCACGTGCGATGCCGGCTCGATGCAGCGCCTCCAGTGCCGATTCGACTTCGACCGTCGCGGGCAGAAGCTCTTGCAGCAGGTCCCGGCCGACGGCGTCTCCCCAGACGGCCATGGCCTGCAGCGCGTGGCGTGCGTCGCGCGGCAGTCGCTCGGCGCGAGCCGCAATGATTTCCACCAGCCGCTCGGGCGGAGGCTCGTTGCATTCTCCCGCCCACGCCAGCAGCTGCTCGACGTGAAGCGGCGAGAGCGCAACGTGAGGCACGAGGGTTCGCGTCGAAAACTCGTGAGCGAAGGATTCGTACGGCAGCGGCTGCAGTCGCCAGACTTCACCGGCGACGGGGTCTCCAACGGGACGCGTTCCGGTCGTGTACGTCACGACGATGAGCGCGGGCACGGGTGGCGGTTCGGCCAGCAGATCGCCGAAGGCGTTGCGGCTCGTGCCGTCGATGAAATCGAGATCGTCGACGGCCAGAACGACACGCGCACGTCCGGCGCGCTCGGCCGCCCGCTCGAGACTCCAGCGCAACGCCTCGGCCACGACGAGGCGTCGCTCGGCAGGCGGCCGGCGGGATCGGCCCGGTGTCCCGAAGATCTCATCGAGACCCTGAGCCGCTTGCGAGCTCGCGTGGCTCCATTCGTTCACGCCGGATGGGCCATCGGCCAAGCCGGCCAGGGCGCGGACGGCTTGTCTCACCGCGTGGTCGCCGACCTTCGCCCAGCTCGGATTGGTGCCGACCGTGACGACGAGGTCGCCTCGCGACGACCAACGAGCGGCCATCGAGTCCAAAAGCCGCGTCTTGCCCATCCCAGCTTCGCCGACCAGGTGCGCTGCGGCCGGCAGAACTGCCGAATCTTCACGTCGGGCTTCGAACCATCGGATGGCGTCTTCTCGCGACAGCAGGGGCAAGGCCGACCGTCGGGAAGCCACCACCGCCTCGTGCGCGGGTGACGTCGCGCGTGTGTGCGTGTCGCCCGACCCGGACGCGGGCGGCGGTACGGTCGGTCCGTAGGCATCGCGCTCCGTCCAGGCCATCGACGCTCCGCACCCCCCGCAAAACTTCTGGCTTACGGCGCTCGTCCCGCCGCACCGTTCGCATCGGATCGGCGTCGGGGGTGCCGAGGCGACGCCGTGCCCGCCTTCGCTGTCGAAGAGCGCATTCTCCAGCGCCTCCGAGAAGGCGCGCGCCGTCTGAAATCGGTCTTCGGGGGACTTGGCGATGGCGTGCATGGCCACCTCGGCGAACGCGGCCGGGATGGCCCGTTCGGGCGCGATGGTGCGCGGATCGATCGCGAGCTCCGTCAGGTGCAGCATCAGCGTCCCCGCAGGTCCATCGCCGGCAAACGGCAGGCACCCTGTGAGCAACTCGTAGAGCACGATGCCCAACGCGTAGAGATCGCTGCGACCGTCGAGTGCAAGGCCTCGAGCCTGCTCGGGGCTCATGTACTCCGGGGTGCCGCACACCAGACCGGGAAGGCTCACGAACCTGGGCGGGGAGGGGATGTCGCCGCGGACGACCTTGGCCAACCCGAAGTCGACGACCTTGACCATGTCGAGGCCGGACCGCAGCGGCTCGAGCACGATGTTGTCGGGCTTGAGGTCTCGGTGGACGATGCCGAGTGCATGGGCCTCGTCGAGCGCGGCGAGAGTCTGGCGCAGGATGTCGACGATTCGCCTCAAGGGCAATGCGGTCCGCGCGTGGGCCAGGCGTCCGAGATCCTGACCTTTCAGGTATTCCATGACGATGTAGGGCAGACCGTCTTGCGTCATGCCGAAATCGAAAATGGCGACTGAATTCGGGTGATTCAAGCGGCTGGCGGTTCGCGCCTCGTTGACGAAGCGCGCGGCGGCGAGCTCGTCGTCGGCGAACTCCGGGTGCACGACTTTGACGGCGACCAGGCGCCCGAGGGCGATCTGCTCGGCACAGTAAACGCGTCCCATGCCCCCGACGCCGATGAGGCACGTGATTCGATATCCGCCGGGTAGCTCGCGGCCGACGAGCGTGTCTTGGGGCGTCGCACGCGCCGAATCGAGCAGCTCGCCACCGCATGCGAAGCAATACGCATGGGCCTCCTCGCAAAGGCAAGCGCAGCGAAGGCAGCGGACCATGGCAACGAACGTACGATAAAGGCACCGAAACGGAAACGCTCCGAAAGCTCAGCAGGAAGGCAGGGCCGATCGGCTACTTGAGAGCCACCGGTTCGAGCTCCACGAAGCCGCGGCCGATTTCGGAACCGCGCGAGTCCCGAACGACGACCCGCACGACGGAGGGATCGCCGATGAGACGGGGGTCGATGCGCCCGCGCCAGGTGTTGCCCACCCGTTGCCAACGAACCCCGAGGGGGGTCAAATCGAGGGTGGTCTCGACGGTGACGTTCTCGCTCGAAACGTCGATTCGACCGGACGGATCGCGCACCTCGACGCGTGCGTCGATGGGGTCGGCCGGCCACCGCGCGTTCGTTGGCGCGAGCGCCACGTCGGCACGCAGCTCGCGACGGGCAAGAACCAACTGCGCCTCCGCGCCGAGCACCGGGTCGCGCAAGTGAACGATCCGTAGCGGTGCGTCTTCGGCGAGCGGCAATGGGCCGCTCAGTCGGCCCCAATAGAGCGGCACAGCGAACCGGGGCGCGAGGTCGCGTACGCTCTCGGATGCGACCTCGATCCCCTCGGCGTCCTGCAGCGCGAGACGCTCGCCCTTGGCCAAGACGATCGCGCCGTCGCGCGCCACGAACGCGTCCTGCGGCATTTTGTAGCGGATCACACGCAATGCCCGGGGAGCCGACCAGGCGCCGACGATCCCTTCTGTCCCGACCGCTCGGACATGCACCCATCGAGGCCCGGACGCGCTCTGAGGCGTCGTCGTGAAGTGGGGCTCTCGGGTCACGGCGCGCTCGGTCACCCGAACCATGCTGGGATCCAGGGCGACCTCGACCCGGTACTCGGCTGCCTTGGCAACGGGGCTCCAGGTCAAATCGACGGGGGCCTCTGCGTCGCTCGCCATGATGGCGAAGCCGCCGCTCGTCGCGCTCCATTGCGGCGATGCCGGGATCCCTCGAGTCTTGTCGGGGTTGACACCGCGTCGCATGAGAATGCCCGCGCCGTCGTAGACGGGAAACCCTTGACCGTTCGATCCAACGACCAGGGCGCCCTCGTAGATTGCGGCCGAGGTTGCGTCGCGGTGGACGCTCACGTGCAACTGCCCGCGCCAGTCGGTCAGCGTTCCGGCCTTCGTCGAGACGAGGAATGCGTGGGCCCCCTTCTGCCCCGGTGGCATACGAACCTCGAGTTCCCCCTCTTCGAGCAGCAAGTGGTACCCGTGCGTCCAGTGGTTGATCTCGCTCGGCAACTTGCCGCCAGGCATCCAACGCGCCAGCGCTCGCGGTTCGAGCGTGACGGTGACGCCATCGGGCAACGTCATCTCGAGGGGCTGCTCGCTCGCGGCTTCGACGGTAATGCCCGTGGGCAGGATGTCGGCGGTCGACGTGTCGCGCCACTCGTGAGCCCCGTCGAGCTTGACCCGTCCGGCGCCCCGGACGATGGCCGCGCCGTCGAGAGAACCGGACCCGGCCAGCACGACGGAAGGCAAGCCGATGACCGCCGCGACGAGCAACCCGATGCCTATCCGCACGAGCCGATCATACGGGCTTCGTTCAGTCCGATTAAGGATGGCGCTGCCAATACGGACCCCCTTTTCCGTCGATGCCCCCCCGGCGCATCACATGCTGCGCCCGTGTGCGGACGCCGATGGAAGAGCCGCGGCCGGCCGTCACCCGAGGCTCTCAGCCGCACGCTCAGTCCGGCATGGTGCGTCGTGCGAGCTGCTGTCGGGCTGCGGTAGCGATGGCTCCCGTGACGTTCTTGCTTCGCGCCAGTGCCTTGAGCTCGTGCTCGCGCAGATGCTGGACGAGTCGTGCCGCGAACGCAAAGGGCGTGCGAGGGTTCTGTACGAGGTTCAGCTTGATTTGATGGGCTCGCGTCCATTCTCGGTCTAGCGCAATCGTTCGCAGCACGTCCTCCGAGACGTTGCGGCTGCCGCTGATGCGCACGACTTCGTTTTCTTGAATGGCCGGGCTCTTGATGGCCGCTTGAGCGACGAGCCGGTTCGAGTCACGGACCAGAAGCAGGCGCTCGCTCGCGGTCCCCAGCATGGCGCGGCGGATCTTTTGCGAAATCGTCATCATCGCCAGGCGGGCGTTCAGAGGAAGAAACCGATCCTCGACCACTTCGTCGCCCGTCTCTTCGTCGAGACGATGCGTGTCTTCGAGCTCCGGGTTCACCGGCGTTTGATCCGCGACGGCGGCCGTTTCGATGAAGTGAATGTCGTCGGGCGTGGGCTCTGGGGTGGGTTCGGCGATGAGTTCCTGGCCGATCGCCGCCGCCGCCTCCTTGTAAGCGGGAATTCCCTGAAGCTCGATCTTGTTGCGGACTGCCAGCTCGAGGATGCGATCCGCGGTCGACATCCGCGTCGCCTTGTTCATGTAAAGCTTCTCGATGATCAGCGGATTCGCGAGCAGCTTCTGTTCGTTGGTCGCCACGAGCTCGGCCACGAGCTCGCTCGCATCGGTCGCGATCGCCGCGACGGTATCCGGGGAAATGGCCGGATGAGCCAAGATCTTCTCCATCACCGCGTGGTTATGTACGTAGCGAAGGGCTACCGCGGCGATCACGCCCGGCGCGAGGTCCCCCGCCAGCGCACCGCCCAAGAGCGGCGCCGGCAGAGCGTCCAGCGTGGCCTTCGCCGCTGCCGCGAGCGCCGAGTCGGTCGACTCCGACAGGACTACGATGACCGTCAGCGCATCGCCTGGTTTCAGGCCCGGGGCGAGCCCCTTGGCCGCCATTTGCCGCATCGGGCCTGGGGCGGCGGGTGCCAAAATCTTTCGGGCAACCGGCGAGAGCTTGTCGACGTCGATGGGCAACTCCACGATCCTCAGCATACCGCGTTGGGTCGCTCCCTTTCCGGCGGAGCCGAAATCGTGCGGTCGCGACGTTCCCTTTTCCGATGCGCCGATTGGGCCTCGGGTGTGAGCTAACCTGCGCATGAAACCCGCGCCGACCCCCATCCCCTCGGGTCACGATCCTGTGTCTGCCGCGCCGATTCACCGCGACGTCCGCCGATGCCCCAGTTGCGGGCAGCGCTTCGGCCCGGACGCGGCCTTCTGCCCGTTCGACGGAGTCAAGCTCGAGCCGGCCCCGTTCGACCAGGGGACCGACGCGCTTCTGGGGTCGACGAAAGACGGCCGTTACGAGCTCATCGAGGTTCTCGGCGAAGGCGGAATGGGGCGCGTCTACAAAGTGCGCCACGTGGCGTTGGAACGGACGTTTGCGATGAAAGTGCTCCGCCGAGAGCTGGCGACCGACGAGGGGCTGGTCACCCGCTTTCTCGATGAGGTGCGGGCCACGGCGGCCGTCACGCATCCCAACGTCGTACAGATCGTGGATTGCGGCGTCCTGACGACCGGAGCCCCGTACTTCGTGATGGAGCTGCTCCAGGGCACGACGCTTCGCCAAATCCTCCATGGCGGACCGTTGAGCCTCGAGCGCGGCATCCCCATCGTTCGACGTGTCGCGGCGGCCCTCGGAGCCGCGCATGCCGCGCGCGTGATCCACCGTGACTTGAAGCCCGACAACGTGTTTGTCCTCGATGCCCGGCTCGAGGGTGTGCCCTCGTCGCGTCCCCCGGACCCGATGGAATGGGCGCCGGCGGCGATCGACGTGCGGGTCGTCGACTTCGGCGCGTCCAAGATCGTCGGATCCAGCCGGATCACGCGGACCGGCGTCGTGTTCGGTACGCCCCACTACATGTCTCCCGAGCAAGCCTCCGGCGATTCCGTCGATCACCGGACGGACGTCTACGCGCTCGGCGTGATCATGTACGAGATGTTTGCCGGACGCCGGCCGTTCGACGCAGAGACGTACATGGGTGTGCTCACGCAACACATGTTCGTTGCGCCCATTCCGCCTACCGAAGTCGGCCCGCACGCCCGCGGTCTCGAACGGATCCAAGACGTGATTCTCACGTGCATGGCGAAAAAAGCCGAAGATCGTTTTGCGTCGATGAGAGAAGTCGTCGTCGAGCTGGATCGTGCTGCGACTTCGGCCCGCTCGGCGGGCCGCGCCGAAGTCGCATCCGACCCGGCGCCGGTCCCCCCCGATCGATTGCCGCTGAGCGCGGGGATCGACTCTGGGCTGCCTCGCGCGCACGCCCCACGCCACGCGACCCGGTTGCCGGTGGCGCTTTCGACTGTCGCCATGGCGGCCCTCGGTCTGGCGGCCACGGGATGGGCCTGCGCCCGGTGCTTTTCGGCCGAGGCCGGTACGTCGTCGCCGTCGAAGTCGTTCTCGCCGTCGTCCGCTTGGGCGACCTCGGCCGGGCCGCCGCCCCCGGGTCGCTCGGATCCCGTTGTGTCCGCGGCCCATCGGGAACCCGCGGTGACGCTGTCCCAACCCGAGACGCCCTCCGATGCGTTCGCGCCCGCGCCCGCGCCCGCGTCGGCGTCGGCGTCGGCGTCGGCGTCGGCGTCGGCTCGGCACGCCGGAGAGCCGCCTGCCCGGCATTTGCCGTCCAGGGCGTTGGATGACGTCGGCGATCCCTTCACGGACCGCCCCCGATGACCCGCCGCCGCGCACGGCCCCCGGTCCCTCCGCTTGACACCGTTGCCACCAGCCTTCCATGCTCTAGCCCTAGCCCGTGGCCAAGCAGAAGCTGCTCCTCGTCGACGCCGATCCGCGGAGCGTCCGCGTCCTCGAAGTCAGCCTGAAGAAGGCGGGCTACAGCGTGACCACTGCGATCGATGGCCTCGACGCGCTCGCGAAGATCGAGTCGCTCACGCCCGACCTCGTGCTGACCGACACGCGCTTGCCGAAACTCGACGGCTACACGCTCGTGCGAAAGCTCAAAGAGCGGCCGGAGTGGGCTTCGATTCCCATCGTATTTCTAACCAGCCAAAAGTCGATCGAGGACAAGATTCGAGGACTCGAGCTCGGGGTCGAAGACTACCTGACCAAACCGATATTCGTGCGCGAGCTCATCGCACGCGTCAACCTTCTGCTCGCTCGGCGAACGCAGGAAAACATCGCGGCCACCAAGGCGACCCCGTCGGGACGGACGCGCTTCACCGGGTCTACGCAGGACATGGCCGTCGTCGATCTGCTGCAGACGTTCGAAGTCTCGCGCAAAAGCGGGGTGGTGAACCTGCGCGGAGGCGCGCACGAGGCTCGCATCTACTTCCGCGATGGCAAGGTGGTCGATGCCGAGCTCGGACGCTTGCGCGGGGAGGAAGCCATCTATCGCGCGCTCATTTGGAACGAGGCGGCCTTCGAGGTCGAGTTCCGACCCATTGCGAACGAGGACGTGATCGGCGGGTCCACCCAAGCGACCCTGATGGAAGGCATGCGTCGGGTCGACGAATGGGGCCGACTTTGCGAGCAGCTGCCGCCGCTTTCGACGGTGTTCCAGATCGACCACCGGCAGCTCTTGGAGCGCTTGAACGAGATTCCCGACGAACTCAACGGCATACTCCGGCTGTTCGACTCGGGCCGGTCGTTGGCCGACGTGGTCGATGATTCGCCGTTCGAGGATTTGTCGACGTTGTCGACCATCACGAAGCTTTACTTCGAGGGTTTGCTCGTTCCGAAACCCGACTCACCCCCCGAGGTCGATGTCCCGTTGCCCGCGGTCGACGAAGGATACGTGGAGGCGACGGTCGTTCGCGACCTCGTCAGGCCGAACGGTCCGTCGAGCGGCGATATGGCCGTGGTTCCCGCCTCCGAACCGGCATCGGCGCGGCCACCGCCGCCCGCGGTCGAAGCGCCCGCCGATCGGGCCGCTGCGGTGCTCGCCTTCGGTACCCGGGTCGAACCCTTTGCGGGTCCGTCGTTCGTGGACCCGTCCGTCGCCGTTTCGGCCCATCCGGCCGCCGCGGCGGGGCCCGCGTCCTTCAATGGCGCCGCGGCTGCCGCGCCTCGCGTGCCGCCGGCGCCGTCGCTGGCTCTCGTGCCTCTGGAGCCGGCCGTGGCTTCTGCGCCTGCCGCGGCTCCCGTGGCTGCCGCGGCCCCCCCGAAACGACGCGAACAAGCGGCGACGGCGCTTGACGCGCATCCGCCCGATGCGGCGCCGGGCCCGGTCCCTGCCATGGCCTCGGATGCGGGGGCGCCCGGACTGGACGAGCCCGCGCTGGGCGACTCCGCATGGTTCGACGCCGAGTCGGAGCAGCCGCCGCCGGTCGCCGCCGTCGCTTACCACCGCGACCCCCGCGCCCCCGACGAGCACGTCGCAGGGGTCCCGCGTCGGCTCAGCGGCAAGACCAAGTGGGCCGTACTCGGCGCTCTGGGCCTCGCGTCGTTGCTGGCGGTCGTGGCGGGCCTCCGGACGCTCCAGGCCCGTCAGCAAGCCGCCGCCGATCAGGCTCGTTCCCGAACGACCATCGCATGGCCGGCCGATCCTGCGAGGCCGGTTGCGTCGCAGCCGCCGGAACCGAGTGGCTCGCAGGCCCCGGCCGC
This sequence comes from uncultured delta proteobacterium, assembly GCA_963696385.1. Taxonomy (GTDB): domain Bacteria; phylum Myxococcota_A; class Polyangia; order Polyangiales; family Polyangiaceae; genus Palsa-1150. The sequence goes on along the minus strand of CAVOKF010000008.1, from coordinate 341,906 downwards.
CGCAAGCGCCTCCCCGGCGGCCCTTGCGCCGGAAGACCTGTCTGTCGCACCGGAAGCCTCGGAGGTTCCGCCCGCGGCGGAGACGCCTCACCGGGCGGCGGCCCCGATCAACCCCGGGGGGATGCCGCGTGCCGCCGAGGTCCAGCCCAGCCCGGTCGACACCTCGCCCGCACCGGTGACGGCGAGCGCCACGCTCGTGCGAGATGCGAATCACGCGTTGGCCCTCGGTGCGACCGAGCGGGCCATGGATCTGGCCCGGCAAGCGGTCCGAGCCAATCCGGAGGACGCCGATGGTTGGCTGACCCTCGGTGCTGCGTTTCAGGCGACCGGCAACCTGATCGCCGCACAGGAGGCCTACCGCCACTGCGTCGAGCAAGCTCGGACGGCGAACGTCAGCGACTGCCGCGCGCTGGCCGGCCGATGACCTGGCGTGCAGGGCAGGGGTCCGGCCCATGGCGGCCACGGGGCCGAGAGCGCCGCGACGTACCGTTTCGGCTTCAGTGTCCGGCGCCGCCGGTCAGGAACGCCGTCACCCGAGCGGCGAAGGCCGCGGGGCATTCTTCCGCCGGCGAAGGTCCACAGTCGAACACTTCGAACCGCGCGCCGCCGAGCTCCCGCGCGAGGCGCCGGCCGTGTTCGACGGGACAGGCTCGGTTGGCCCGTCCCCACGCCACGAGCGTCGGCGTCGTGATCCGAGGGATGCTGGCCGTCAGCGGTCGCGTGTCGCGCATGGCCCGCATCGTGGCGTAGGCCGCCTCTCGGGCGGCGGGCGCGTCGAAAAGCTCGAAAAGGTGGTCGACCCTCCGAGCCGGGGCGGTGTTGCCGCCCCGGACTCGAGGCAAAAAGCGACTGCGGAACAAAGCGCGCCCAAAGAGCTGCTTGAAAATGAAGGGCCCGACGATTGGCAACCCGGCGATGCGCGAAAGCGTGTCGGGTCTCGGTGGATAGACGAGCGGGTTCACGAGGACCAGCTTGTCGACGAGGTGGGCCTGCGTCGCGGCGAGTGTCAGGGCTACCGATCCGCCCATCGCGTGTCCGCAAAGCGAGACGCGCACCAACCCGACGGCCGCGCAAAGATCGACGAGGGACTCCGAGAACGCCTCGAAGTCGTACCGATACCGGCTAGGCGGCGGCTTTTCGCTCTCGCCGAAGCCCGGCAGATCCGGAGCGATCACTCGGAACCGTTCCGACAGTCGTGGAACGACGTCGTCCCAAGCCACGTGGCTCGACAAGTAGTCGTGAACGAGCACCAGCGGAGGACCGTCGCCCGCCTCGACGTATCGAATTCGGGCTCCCCGCGCCGCGACGTCGCGTGTCATGGGCTGTCGAGAGTCGCGCGCTTCGGGCATGCGTACTGGGGGCCAGCACCATAGGCGTCCGCCGAGGCGCGCTGCAAGTCGTGGCCCGCGTCCGGCTCAGACCGACCCCGCGTCCGACCCCGCGCGGCCTGCGGCGTGGCCTGCGTCCGACCCCGCGCGGCCCGCGGCGTGGCCCGCGTCCGACCCCGCGCGGCCTGCGGCGTGGCCTGCGTCCGACCCCGCGCGGCCCGCGGCGTGGCCTGCGTCCGACCCCGCGCGGCCCGCGGCGCGAGGGCGGCGCCGGCGAAGAGAGACGCCCTCGGGCGCGTTTTCGCGATTCCATGCAGGGACATTGTTTGTCACGCCAACGATCTAAAGGCGCGAAACGAGTTCCATAATGGAAAAGCGCAAAAAAAAGTTCGATGATGGATTGACCGCGATATTTCGACTGCTTTAGGGTGCAAAGCAATTCGAGCAATCGCTCGGCGAATGTCGCCACCGATCGCTCGATCGGTCCGATTTGCGGTGGATGCCGCACACGTGAATCAGTCACGGAAGTCGGGCCATGGCCGTGGATTCACGATCCCCGGGTCGGCGGCGAATTCCCTTCGCACGGGCCCGTACGGGAGCTGTTTGTCGGCGATGGGCCGGGAGGAACCGCGCATGGACCCCAACGACGATCCGAAGGAAGCGCCGCAGTCGACCGTAACGTACATGGAGACGGACGGGGCCCTTGCCCTGCAGGCGGCGGAGAGTCCGGCGCCCGTCACGCGCGAGCAACGTCGCTCTCGACGCAAACGTGCCGTCCGGGCGAGGACGATCAGCGTCAAGCGGATGACCAAGCGCGAGCTCGAACTCGGTCGGCTCCTTTATCCGGACATGGATGAAGCGGTGCGACCCCAGACTCGAGCGGAATGCATAGGGGGCGAGCGCCCATGCCCCTTCGTATCGTGCCAACATCATCTTTATTTGGACGTGTCGGCTCGAACCGGCGCGATCAAGTTGAATTTCCCCGATCTCGATGTGTGGGAAATGTCCGAGACGTGCGCGCTCGACATCGCCGATCGGGGCGGCACGACTCTGGAAGAAGTCGGCGCCATCATGAATCTTACGCGAGAGCGGATCCGGCAGGTCGAAGTCAAGGGACTGGCCAAGCTCGCGGCTCTTCGCGATATGACCAACCTGCGCGACTACGTCGACGAGGGGCCCATCGGCAAGCGGCGCCTTCCTCTGCTCGTGGCAAGCGAAGACGACTGCGACGATGACTCCGAAGAACCGGAGGAGGACGAGGAGAGTCTCGAGGTGGCCGAGAGCGCCACCCTCGAGATCCCCGACGGCGGGGTCATCGAAGCGGCCGAAATCGAGTGACACCCATCCATTGACCTCGACTTCGGGGCGAGGTAACGGCGGCCCGCATGGCCATCCGTACCGCGCTCCTGTCCGTCACCGATAAGTCGGGCTTGGTCCCCTTTGCGCGCGCTCTGGCCGATCGTGGAGTGCGCCTGCTGTCGAGCGGCGGAACGGCCAAGGCTCTGGTTGCCGAGGGCGTACCGGTCGAGACCGTCGAGAGCTATACGGGATCGCCCGAGGTGATGGACGGGCGGGTGAAAACGCTGCACCCGCGCGTGCACGGGGGCATTCTGTCGCGCGGAGCGCGGGACGCCGGAGATCTTCAGCGTTTGGGCGGCCGCGAGATCGACTTGGTCGTCGTCAACATGTATCCGTTCGAACGGGTCGCCTCCGATCCGGCCTCGACCCGTGACGAGATCATCGAGAACATCGATATCGGCGGACCGGCGATGATTCGCTCCGCCGCCAAGAATCACGCGCGTGTCACGGTCGTGTGCGCCCCGGCCGATTACCCGCGCGTCTTGGACGAGATCGCCCGGCACGGCGACACGACTCGGGAGACTCGCTCCGAACTCGCCGCGAAGGCGTTCGCCCACACGGCCGCCTACGACGCCGCCATCAGCGGAACCCTGTCTTCCTCGGTCGACGGCGGCACGCCCACGCGATTTCCGGGCATCCTCCACGCCGTGTTCGAACGGGCATACCTGCTGCGCTACGGGGAGAACCCTCATCAGTCGGGCGCCTTTTACGTGGAGCCGCATGCTCCGGCCGGGTCCATCGCCGTGGCCGAAAGCGTCGGCGCGGGCGGCAAGGAGCTGAGCTTCAACAACTTGGTCGACGCCGATGCCGCTCTCGAGGCCGTTCGTGAGTTCGATCGCCCCGCCGCCGTCGTCGTCAAGCACACGAACCCTTCGGGGGTCGCGGTGGCCGGATCTCTCGTCGATGCGTACCGGAAGGCCCGCGATGCCGATGCGGTGAGCGCGTACGGGGGAATCGTGGCCTTGAACCGAGAGGTCGACGAGGAAACGGCGCGCGCTCTGAGCGAGACCTTTCTCGAGTGCGTCATCGCGCCGTCGTTCGGGACGTCGGCTCTCGACCTCTTGCGCACCAAGAAGAACTTGCGGCTCCTGGCGACGCGAGGATGGCTCAGTCCGAATCAGGCTGCGATCACGTACAAGCGCGTGGGCGGCGGGGTTGTCGTTCAGGATCGCGACGCGACGGCGGCCGGTGAGGTGCTGCGCGGCAAGGTCGTGACGGCGCGATCCCCGACGGCGGAAGAGCTCGCATCTTTGGAATTTGCCTGGCGCGTCTGCAAGCACGTCAAGTCGAATGCGATTGTCCTGGCGCGCGGCGAGGTCACCGTCGGGGTGGGGGCCGGTCAGATGTCGCGTGTCGTGTCGGTTCAGATCGCCTGCGAAAAAGCCGGGCTGAACGCGAAAGGCAGTGTGCTTGCCTCGGACGCCTTCTTTCCGTTTTCCGACGGCGTCGAAGCGGCGGCGCGGGCGGGAGCGACGGCCATCGCCCAGCCGGGCGGCAGCGTGCGAGATGCCGAGGTGGTGGCGGCCGCGGACGCCATGGGCGTCGCCATGGTGTTCACGGGAGTGCGCCACTTCCGACATTGATTGGATTCGAACCAACATCAAATTTGGCCCACCGGCCCTGGCCGTGGCTAGTGACGAGTCACGATGGCCGGATTGACCGAGAGCTGCAGCGTGTGCGGGAAGCGGTTCGACGTGCAGTTCCGCTACCAGATGGAAGAGCGCGAAGGTGGCTTCGCATTCTACTGCTCGCACGATTGCCACGGAAAGGTCGTGCGCGGCGAAACCACCGGCGGCGCTACGTGCTCCGCGTGCCGAACTCGCTTTCGGGTCGAGCTCGTTCGTCAGGTCGTTCGCGTGCGCGGCGAATTGCACCATGCGTGCTCCGAAGAATGCAGGACCCAAATCCTGGCGGAGGCCGAGGGCGCGCGGCTGGGGGCTGCCGGCGCGCCTCCGTGCGGCCCGGCCGCCGTGGCGGTCGATCCGCCCGCGGCCGCGACGAGCCCTTCCATCGGTTCCGCGACGGGCGTTCGGATGGCCGCGCCTGCCCGGCTCGCGGTCTTCAATCACAAGGGGGGGACCGGCAAGACCACGACCTCCGTGAGTCTGGCGGCGGGCTTCGCGGCGCGCGGCTTGCGGGTGCTGCTCGTCGACACCGACTCGCAGGGCAACGTCAGTGTCTCACTCGGCGCAAAAGCCGAAAAGACGCTCTACCACGTTCTCGTCATGGGCGTCCGTCCCACCGACGCCGCGGTGCGAGTCCGACCGAACCTCGACCTGGTGGCTTCCAACGAGACCCTCGCCGCCGCCGAGCTTTACCTCGCGGGGCGGCAGAATCGAGACCGACTCTTGCGCGACCGGCTTGCCCCCGCCTTCGATGCGTACGACGTCGTGGTGCTCGATTGCTCGCCGTCGCTGTCGTTGATGAACCAGAACGCATTGGTCGCGGCGGACGCCATCGTCGTTCCCGTCGCATGCGACTTCCTATCTTTGGTCGGCGTGCGGCAGGTCATCAAGACCGTGAAGAACGTGAACGCCCTGCTGCATCACCCCGTCCAGATCCACGGCGTTTTGCCGACATTTTACGACTCGCGCGCTCGCATCTGCCGAGACTCGCTCGACGCGCTCAAGGAACACTTCGGACATCGCGTGTTGCCCCCGATCCGGCAAGCGATCCGGCTCAAAGAGGCTCCGGCGCAGGGAAAGACCATATTCGAATTTGCGCCCGACTCGAACGCGTCGGAAGACTATCGGCGCATCGTCGACCTGCTGGTCGATGGGCCCGATCCCCAGCTGAAGGTTGCGGTCGGAACCTGACAGGAGAGCGAGGACGAGGATGGCGGCGCGAGAAGAAGAACCTGGGCTGGGCGCGGCGCGGGTGCTCGAGGCGGACGAAGTGCAGGGCGTCCTTTCGGGCGCGTTCTATGCCCCCGAGCCACGTGCCGCGCGGTCGCGCAAGGCCGAGCCGAAGCCGGCTCACTACAAGGTCATTTGCATTTCGCTCTACAACCGGGATCTGGAGCATCTCGATGCCCTGGTCGAAGAGCTCAAGGCGCGCGGCGTGACGAAGGCGAGCCGAAGCGCTCTCATTCGTGTGGCGCTCGACCAGCTCGATCTCGACAAAGTTCCGCGGGGGCTTTGAGCGACCCCCAGAAGTCGGCCATGTCCGCCGGCAATGGCGCCTCGATCGAGAGGCGCGCACCCGTCATCGGGTGAACGAGATCCAGACGGGAGGCGTGCAGCGCGTGGCGCGCGATCTCCAGGTGTTTCAAATCGTCGCTCGTCAGGGCTCCGTCGGCCGCACGCGCGAACGCCTGGTCGTCCGGACCGTAGAGCTTGTCTCCGACCACAGGGGCGCCGAGCGACGCCAAGTGCACCCGGATCTGGTGCTGCCGACCGGTTTCCAGCCCGCAGCGTACCCACGCATAACGCCGCCCGGACGTCGCCTGTCGAACCGCCGCCACCTCGACGTGGGTCACGGCGAGCAGTGCGTCGGGCGCGTCGCGCACGCGCATCTTGACGCGCAGCGGGTGCGTCGGATCGAGCTCGATCCGTCGTTCGTAACGAAATGCCCGCGCGCCGTCGCCGCGGTCGGGGACGCCCCAGGTCAACGCAACGTAGGTTTTTTCGATTCCTTCGCGGGACTCGAGTTGCTTTTTCAATGCCCGATCGCACGCGCGACTCTTGGAGATCAGGATGACGCCGCTCGTCTCCCGATCGAGACGATGCCCCAAAGACAGGAATCCGCAGTCTGGGCGCGCGGCCTGCAGCAATTTGATGAGCGTATTCTTGTGGTACCTCGCCGTCGGGTGCACCGGCAGAAGAGCCGGTTTGAACACCGCCAACAGGTGTTCGTCCTCAAAGAGGGTGGGCAGTTCGACCGGCACCGGGGTCTCGTCCCAGGGCGCCCGCCAGAGCAGTACGAGTTGATCGGGCCGCACGCGGTCGTTCGGTCGTAGGCGCCGGCCGCTGTCGTCGTAGGCACTGGCGCGGACGATGGCCTGCGCCCGCGTCCGGCTCGTTCGGTGCAACTGACTCTGGACGAAGACGTCGAGGCGTCCGCCGGCCACCTCCGGCGGCACGCGCAGCGCTGTTACGACCGATCCCTCCGCCACGTCGTCCGGGCGGGCGAACAGGTGATCGGAGGCTCGCAGTCGGGACATGGCTCGACGCCATCATGGCGTAACGGCGCCTGCGCGGCGAGCGCGAGCCGTGCTAGAAGCGCGCGTTCCCATGGAGATCGCCTTCGTCACGACCGAGCTCGCTCCGTTCGTCAAGGTGGGGGGCCTCGCAGACGTCTCGGCGGCGCTTCCGAAGGCACTTCGCACGCTGGGCCATTCGGTCACCACGATCGTTCCGCGGTTTCCGGAGCTCGAAGCCCACGGTCTTCTCTTGGCCCGACGTCTCACGCCGCTCCGCTTCACGCTGGGCGAGCGCGCCTTCGAGGCGACCGTGCTCGACGGCCGGCTTGCCTCGCAGGTCGACCTGGTCGTCGTGGACGTGCCCGGACTCTTCGACCGCGGCGGTGTCTACGGCGCCCACGGCCAGGACTATGCCGACAACGCCCTTCGATTCGCGGCGTTCTCGCGCGCCGTCGCCGAGCTTTTGCGCCAGCGTCTGGCGGGGGGCCGATCCCTCGACGTCGTTCATTGCCACGACTGGGCCACCGCGCTCGTGCCGACGTACTTGCGCGGCTCCACAGAGGACCTGCCGGCCGCGACTCGTACCGTTCTCACGATCCACAACATCGCTCACCAGGGGATTTTCCCGAAGGAGACGCTGCCCACCATCGGTCTCGGCTGGGACGCCTTTCGCGTCGACGGAATCGAGTTTTACGGACGCATCAACTTTCTCAAGCAAGGCATCAATTCGGCCGATGCGTTAACGACCGTCAGCCCCACCTACGCGTGCGAGATTCAGACCCCCGAACACGGCGCGGGGCTCGACGGCGCCCTTCGGGCGCGCCGCAATCCTCTGGTGGGGATCACCAACGGCGTCGACTATGCGGTCTGGAACCCCGCCACCGACCCGGCCCTCGTTGCGAGGTACGACGCGGAAGACTTCACGAACAAGGTTCGATTGAAGGGCGCACTGCAGAAAGAGCTCGGCTTGCCCGTGGACACCGACGTGGCTCTCCTGGGGTTCATCGGGCGGTTCGTCGATCAGAAGGGGGTCGACCTGGTGGTCGACGCGCTGCCGAAGCTGCTGCGCGGCACCGACGCGCAACTGGTCGTCGCGGGCGACGGCGATCCGAGCATCGTCGCCCGCATCGAGGCGGCCGTGGCGAAGGCGGCGGGTCGCGTCGTGCTGGCGCGCGCAGCCAGCGAGCCGCTTGCGCACCGCATCTTCGCGGCGGCCGACGTGATGATCGTTCCGAGCCGCCATGAGCCGTGCGGTCTGGTCCAGATGTACGCTCAACGTTACGGCGCTCCCCCCGTCGCCCGAGCGACCGGCGGGCTCGTCGACACGATTGTCGACTGCGATGCCAAGCTCGAGACGGGCACAGGATTCCTGTTTTCGGATGCGACCGTGGAGGCGCTTTTGGGCGGCATCGAACGAGCTCTGGCGGCGCGGGGGCTGGCCCGGTGGCCCGCCCTGGTGCGGCGCGTCATGCGCCTCGATCGGGGCTGGGACGGCGCCGCCCGGCGCTACGACCACGTCTACCGGGGCCCGCGCTCACCCTCGTAAACCGACCGCTTCGCGTTCTGAAGCGCTCTTGCCGCCCACGAGGCATGCAATGCCGTGCGGACGGCGACAGTCGATTGGTGCGTGCAAGCGAGCAGCAGCAGTGCGGCCCCGCCGCGTCCAGCCACCGCGTCGGCTACGGTGGACGCGGGCACGATCACCAACCACGACAGTCCGGCGCGCCATCCCCACGCCCAGCAGAGCGACCACGGTGCGCGCGCGAAGGCCCGAGCACCGAGCCCTATCGCCGATGCGGCGCCGACGCGGAAGCGGACGACGGACGCGCCCGCGAGGTCGTGGACGATCCAGATGACCGCGGCGAGCGGCGCGAACGCGGATGCGGCGGCGATCTCGAGGACGTGGGTCCTGGCCTCGCCCACGACGTCGTGGGTGACCGCTTCGATGCACGTGGTCACGAGCCAGGCGACGGCGACCGTGGCGGTTTCCGCGAGCCCCAGGACCACGAGCAAGACGCCGAGCGCCGGAAAGGCAGCGAACGCGCCCGCCACCACGCGCGCGATCGATCGGCGCCGGCTGGGATGCGCGGCCTCGGACATGGCCAGCATGATCGCCGCCGCCGGCAGCAGGCCAGCGACCGCCGCGATGACGAGCACCAATGCCGCGAGCGTCCATACGCCGCTCACCGCGTGAGCGTCTCGAGACAGGAAGACGAGCAGCGAGTGCGCCCCTGCGTCCCAGAGCGGCCCATCGCCCCGGGGGTCCGAGCCGAAGGCCTTGCCGACGATCGACGCGGCGGGCCAGGCTACGAGTAGCGCCAAAGCCGCTTGCCACGCCCACACAGCGGCAATCCAACCAGGGCATCGGCGCGCCAGGATGACGTCGCGCGCGGCGTCGGCCACCTCCTCGGTCACGGCGAGATCGCCTGGATCGCGATTTCTGCGAAGTACGCGATCCGTTCGAGCGTCCGAGAAGCGAAGTGCTCCTCGCCGGCAGCCGCCGCACGATTGTTCTCGACGTTGGCATCGATGACCACGTGCTCGTCCGGATCGACGACCGCTGCGCAAAGGGCCGAGGCTCCCCGCCACGGGATGACGACCGAGTCGCCCTTGCCGTCCCAGGTTTCGCGCCGCCTCGTCCCGTCGGCCATCACCAAATCGATGTCCACGGGAAAGACCAAAGTGCCTCGGCGGCGCACGACGACGCTGCCCTCCCAGCCGTCTTCGTCGTGTGCGGCCGACGTGAGTCGAATGCCCTCTCGATCCCAGACCCCGCCTGCGGACTGAGCCCGTCTCGACCAGACGCCCTCGGCGGCGAAGTCGACCCAGCCCCTGTCGAAGAGCGCGGCGCGCAGTGTGGCGGCCACCTCGGCACCCAGCACTTCGGCGAAGACGGCTAGAAACTGCTCCGGTCCCGGGTGCTCGAAACGATAACGGCGAGCGTAGATCCCGAGCGCGCGCCGCACCGCGCTCTGCCCGTACACTCGCGCGAACGTCTCGATGACGGAGGCCGTGCGCGAGTAGACGAGCCTCGCGTAGTTGGCTCCGGATGAAAACGACGCCGCCGCCTGGGCGACCGGCTCATCGTGTACGGCTCGTTCGCCGCTGACGGCTTGCAGCGCCATGTCGCTGACGCGGAGGCCCAAAAGGTCCACCGCCGATCCTTGCCCACGCCACTCGGCCATCGTGTCCGCTTCCGCATACTGGTTGATGCCCTCGTCGAGAAACGGCCACCGAGCCTCGTTCGTGGCGACCAGGCCGTAAAACCACTGATGGCCGAGCTCGTGGACGGTCACGATTTCAGGGACGTACACCCCGGGGGGCGTCAGCCACGGGCTCTCGGTCGTGATGAGCGTCGGGTACTCCATGCCGCCCGCCTCGCTCGCCTGGTCTTCGGTGTGAACGACCGTCAGCACCGAGTAGGGGTAGCGTCCGTAGTTGGCGGCGTCGTAGGGCAACGCAAAACGAATCGCCTCGAGGTCGCGCTCGGCCACGGCCGTGAAGCCAGGCGGGTACAGGACGCGAACGTCGACCCCGTCGATTCGATCGGAGACGCTCTGCCACGCGTCCCATGCGGTCCAGGCGAAGTCGTGGACGTCGCCTTGCCGGTGCCGCTCGATGCGGCGGCCGCGTTCGACGCGGCTCTCGACGATCGGCCCGGTCGCTCCGATGGTGTAGCCGGCCGGAACGTCGATCGTGACGTCGTAGACCCCGAAGTCGGCGAAGAACTCCGATAGGTGATGAAATGGGAAATGGGCCCATGAACCATCCGGCTCGAGGCGAGCGACTTTCGGAAACCATTGGCCGACCATGTGAAAGTGCCCGTAGTAGCCGGTGCGCTCCACGATGCTCGGCAACTTGTCGTCGAAGGCCACCTCGAGATCGATCCACTCGCCCGGACCGATCGTGCGCGGAAGGGGCACGCGCGCGTCGGTCTCGTCGTCGTCGCCGGGTCGCCGGATCTCGATGGCTGCCAGCAGATCGACCTCCGTACCCGTTCGGTCGACGAGCGAAAGCCGGCGCAGATCGATGAATCCCCAACTTTCCGGACTTCGGCTTCCGCGTCCCCCGGTCCGTTCCCGCAAGAACGCCGAATGCTCGTTCTTGAAGGCGTTGAGATAGAGATGGATCCACAGCTCGCCGACCGGCCGCGTGCTCGCGTTGCGCCAGCGAATCGTGCCCTCGCCATGAACCGTGTGTGCGTCCGGATCGAGGGTCGCCCGCATCGTGTAATCGGCGACCTCGGTGGCGTGCTGCCGAACCTCGGAATCGTCGAGCCGGGGGCCGCTTGCGATTGCACTCGTGCGGACCTCCAAAGCGGGTGCTCGGGGGTTGGCCGTCGGACGGTCCACCGTCGCCTCGGTCGCGCCGGCGAGGCCCGATTGCGCGTCGCTCACCGTGGCCAAGAGGATGCCGACGATGAGGACCCTCTCCACACGCACGGGGCCATCATCGGGCTGGCGACGCCCGCGTGGCAAGGGCACACGGCCTCCCGTACCGGTCGCCGGGTCCCGTGTTCGCTGGAAGCGGTGTCAAAATAGCGCGAGTTGCGCTCGGGGCCGCCGGAACGGGGTCGGCGCCTCGCCGTCCGGCGCTTCGCCGGACTCGTAGCCGAGCTGGCGCGCCGTTTGATCGAACAGCGTCGCGATGGCATCGGCGTACGCGCCTTCGCCGCGACCGCGCAAAGCGAAGCGCGAATCGTACAGCTTGCCGCCACGCGTCTCGCGAATGCGCCCGAGCACGCGTTCGGCGCGCAGAGGCAGGGCGTTGCGCAGCCGCTCTTCGAACACGTCCTTGACCGACCCCGGCAAGCGCAGAAGGACTTTGCCTGCGCGCGTTGCGCCCGCGTCGCGAGCGGCCCGCAGAACCTTGGCGATGTCTTCGTCGTTCAATCCCGGGATGATCGGCGCCACCATGACGCCGACGCGGACGCCGGCCTTCGCGAGCCGCTCGATGGTGCGAACCCGGCGCGCGGGCGTCGTCACGAATGGTTCGATGGCCCGAGCGTTCGTTTCGTCCCAAAAGGGCACGCTGACCATCACGCCGACCTGAGCCACACGATTCATGTCCTGCAAGAGGTCGATGTCCCGCTCGATCAGCGCGGATTTGGTGACGATGGTCGCCGGGTTTCGGTATTCGACGCACACCTCGAGGCAGCGGCGCGTCAAGCGGTAGCTGGCCTCGAGCGGTTGGTAGCAGTCGGTGACGCCGCTGAAGGCCACGACCTCGCCCTTCCACCGGGAATGATCGAAGGCTTCGCGCAATATTTCGGGCGCGCGTGTCTTCACGACGATCTTGCGCTCGAAGTCCGTGCCGGCGCCAAAACTGAGATATTCATGCGAGGGTCGCGCGTAGCAGTACGCGCACGCATGGAAACAGCCTCGGTACGGGTTCACGCTCCAATCGAACCCGACGTCGGGGCTGTCGTTGTGCGCCAGGACGTTGCGCGTCCTGTCCTCGTAGACCTGGAGCTCCGCGAGTGGCCTCGCGCCGTCGAGGTATTCGACGTCGGTCGACGCCCAGGGGTTCGGGGGATTGGCCAGTGGTTGCAGAGGGCTGGGCACACGCCAAGCGTCGGACTGAACAGGCGTTCCGTCAAGCTCCGCGAGGCAGCGGAGGGACCCTCTCAATCGATGACGGATTCGCGCAGGAGCTTGTCGGCCAGTTCCGTGCGCCACGACGCGAGCCGCTGCGCGAGTTCCCGGCGTTTGCCCGCGAGGATGGCGACGGCAAAGAGCGCGGCATTTCCCGCCCCCATCTTGCCGACGGCAAACGTCGCCACCGGAATGCCCCTCGGCATTTGAACGATGGCGAGCAGCGCGTCGAGGCCGAGCAGATGTCCCGAGGGGATGGGTACCCCCAGCACGGGAAGCGTCGTCTTCGCCGCGATGACTCCCGGCAAGTGGGCCGCTCCGCCCGCGCCGGCGATAAACACTTCCACGCCGCGTGCGGCCGCGTCCTTGACGTATTCGAACAGAGCGTCCGGGGTGCGGTGGGCGCTGAGCACGCGCGTTTCGTACGCAATTCCGAGTTCTTTCAGCGTGTCTCGCGAGGCTTGCATCACGTCGAGATCGCTTTTGCTGCCCATGACGATGCTTACGAGCGGGTCCATGGACCGCGATCTAGTGCATGCGGCCGAGGACAAGAAGACATTCTCTTTGCGACGGGGGTGGCCTCCGCGCTTTCCGGACTCAGTCCTTCTTCGGTCCGAAGACGAAGGTGAGCTTTCCATCCACCGCGTCGATCGTGACGTGACCGCCCTTCTCGAGTGCTCCGAAGAGCAATTCGTCGCCGAGAGGCTGCTTGACTTGGTCTTGAATGACGCGCGCCAGCGGGCGGGCTCCGTTGTCGGGGTCGTACCCCTCCCGGGCGAGGGTTTGCGTCGCGGCGTCGGTCAGGTCGAGGGTCACTCCGCGCGCCGCGAGTTGTTCGGCGAGCTCGCGGATGAACTTCCCGACGATGCTGATCATCACCGTCGGATCGAGGGGACCGAACGCGATTTTCGCGTCGAGGCGATTGCGAAATTCCGGACTGAACAGCTGCTTGTATTCTCGGTCGGCGCTCGGCTTGTCCCGGTCGCTTCCGCCCGGACCGCCGAAGCCGACCGCACGCCGCTGCAGGTCGCGCGCGCCGATGTTGCTCGTCATCAGCAAAACGACGTGCCGGAAATCGGTTTGCTTGCCGTTGTGGTCGGTCAGTCGCCCGTGGTCCATGACCTGAAGCAGGATATTGAAGATTTGAGGGTGCGCCTTTTCGATCTCGTCGAGCAGCAGCACCGCGTGAGGCGTCTTCGCGATGGCGTCGGTCAGGAGGCCGCCTTGATCGAAACCGACGTAGCCGGGGGGGGCGCCGATGAGACGGGATACGGTGTGCGCCTCCATGTACTCGCTCATGTCGAAGCGATGAAACGAGATGCCCATGACCTTCGCGAGCTGCTTGGCGACCTCCGTCTTTCCGACGCCGGTAGGTCCAGTCAATAAGAACGATCCGATGGGCTTCTCGGCCGATCGCAGCCCCGCGCGGGACAGTTTGATGGCGGAGACGAGTTGCGCAATGGCCGCGTCTTGCCCGTAGACGACCGCCTTCAGCTCGGCATCGAGGTTCTTGAGCCGTTCGCGATCGCTCGTCGACACCTCACGGGGCGGGATCTGCGCCATGCGAGCGAGCACTTGTTCGAGGTCCGTGACCTCGACGAGCGGCACGCCCGAATCGGGCAGGGCCGCGAGCTTTTTTGCGGCTCCGGTCTCGTCGATCAGATCGATCGCCTTGTCGGGCAACTTCCGATCGTGCAGGTATTTCGCGCCGAGCTCCGCCGCGGCCCGCAACGTGTCGTCCGCGTAGTGCACACCGTGAAACTCCTCGTACTGCTTGCGTAGTCCATGGAGGATCTTCACCGTGTCCTCGACGCTCGGCTCGCCCACTTCGACGCGCTGGAAGCGGCGCGCGAGCGCTCGGTCCTTCTCGAAGTGCTGTCGGAACTCCTGGAATGTGGTCGAACCGAGGCATCGGAGTCGCCCGCTCGCCAGCGCGGGCTTGAGCAGATTGCTCGCGTCCATGCTGCCGCCCGTCGTCGCCCCCGCGCCGACGATGGTGTGAATCTCGTCGATGAAGAGGATGGCATGGTCGATCTTCTGCAGCGCTTTGAGTACGGCCTTGATGCGCTCCTCGAAGTCGCCTCGATAGCGCGTACCGGCGAGGAGCGAGCCCATGTCGAGCGCGTAGACCGTCGCGCCACGCAGCGCTGGCGGCACCTCGCCACGGTGAATCTTCAGCGCGAGGCCTTCGGCGATGGCCGTCTTGCCGACGCCGGCGTCGCCGACGAGCAGTGGGTTGTTTTTTTTGCGACGGGCGAGGATCTGCACGATGCGCGTGACCTCGTTCTCGCGGCCGATGAGCGGATCGATTCGGGAGGTCCGAGCCTCTTCGTTGAGGTTGACGGTGTAGGACTTGAGCGCATCGCGGGCAGGGCGCGCGGCCTCGACGTCGGCTTCCGCACCCCCGCCGCTCTTGCTGGCATCGCCCCCTTGCTCTTCATCGATCTTCGAAACCCCGTGCGCCACATAGGAAGTCACGTCGAGACGCATGACTCCCTCGTCCTCGAGCGCCCTGACGGCGTACGAATCCCGCTCGGCGTACATGGCGATGAGAACGTTGGCGCCCGTCACTTCTTCCTTGCCGCTCGACCGGACATGATTGACGGCGCGGCGGATCGTGCGATGCACTCCGAGCGACGGGTTGGGCGCCTCGGCGTTCGTTTCTTCGACGCTCTCGAGCTCATCGGTGAGGTAGCGATCCAGTCGCTTCTTGACCGAGGCCGGATCCCCGCCGCAGTGACGCACGATCGCAGCGGTCGTCTCGTCGAGCAGCAGCGCGTAAAGCAGGTGCTCGATCGTCACGTACTCGTGCCGGCGGCGCGCCGCATCGTTCGCGGCAACCGACAGCGCAATCTCGACTTCAGGGCTCATCCTCATCCGTTTTTGCTCTCACTCTGGCTCTGCCGTCAAAAGAAGAGGGTGTCCGCGTTCGCGCGCGTCCGACGTCACTTGGGCGACTTTCGTTTCTGCCACGTCCCGCGGGTACACGCCCGCGACCGCCTTGCCTCGTTTGTGCACGGTGAGCATCACGTGCAACGCCTCGGTCTCGTTCTTGTGGAAAAAGCGGCGCAGGACCTCGACCACGTATTCCATCGTCGTGTAGTCGTCATTGTGAAAGATGACCTTGTACTTGCGCGGAATGGCGGTCTTCCGACGTTCGTCGACGTCGACGTCTTCGTCGTGGCGCGGGTCCCGCGGTTCCGGCATGCGCCACGACCATACCACCGGGCTGCGCGAGTGGTTTGCACCGGTTTGACGACGAGGCTCGGCCGCAGGCGACCGCCGGGGGCTCGGTCTGCGGTAAGATGGTACGGATGAGCCCGAGGGATCGCGCAGACGCGCTGGTGCGGGCGACGCTGTCGCTGCGCGACCCGGGGCTGCGCGCTCGCAGCATCGCGACCATCGCGGCCGTGAACCCGATCGGATCGCTGGCGCAGACTCTCGATGTTCTATGCGAGCGCGCGGAACAAGCGGACGCCACCGCGCGCGAAGTGCTCATGGCCGTGGTCGACGCCCTGAACGGCGAAGACATGAAGGACGTTGTCGAGCGGCTGCGCGGTGAGGCGCTGGAACAAGCCTTGCTGGCGCTCGAGCGGCTCATCCGGCTGTCGCCGCGGGCCACCGAATCCGTTACGCCATCGGCGTTGGCTCGTCGTCCCGGCGAGGGACCATCGGCTGCCCGAGAGACCGGAGGCCGACCCCTGACGCTCGGCGAGCGCAAGTGGCTCGCGCGCCGTCCGAGCCGTGAAATGATCGAACGGCTTCTGCGGGATCCGCACCCGGACGTCATCCGCTGCTGTCTCCGCAACCCTCGCATCACCGAGGACGACGTCGTGCGCGTCGTCGCAAGGCGTCCGGCGCGCGCCGAAGTCCTCGCCGAGGTCGCGAGGTCGGCTTGGGTGCATCGACCTCGCGTGCGGTTGGCCCTCGCGCTCAATCCGGCGACGCCGCCCGAGATTGCAGGGCGCATCGCCGGTTTGCTCGTTCGTCCGGAGCTCGTGCTCGTGGCCCACTCGCCCGCGGTCGCGGCCTCGGTTCGAGCCGTCTGTCTCGAGCATTTGGAGCGACGTCCGCCGGTCGATCGACGCGCCGCCGGAAGCGTGCACTGACTTCGCCTCGGGCGCGGGGCCGACGCCGCGATCAGCCTTCCTCTTCTTCGATTTCCCAGCGAGCGAGGGCGGTCACGCCGATCGCGGCGGCACAAGAGGCGCAGAGCGGCGCGGGGTCCAACCGCACTTCCTTGTCGCGGACCCACACGTACAGGCCTTGACCGGGCTCGGCATACCCTTGCGACTCGACGGGGCGAGGCATGATGCGGCCGCAGGCGTCGCACGCGCTCTCGGCGCGCTCGAACAAGACGTCCTGCGACGCCGACGTCCACGCCTCGGCTCGCGATGGCTGGGGCGCCGCGGGAATGGCCCCCATCTCGACGCGACCGGTGGCAGGCGCCGCCGTGTCGCCTTCGTCCATCGAGCGGGTACGGGTCATGCGTGGGCGCGACCATAGCGCGACGCCCGCGAATCGCAACGCGTCGAGGTCGGGGTCGAGGTCGAGGTGGGGTCGAGGTCGGGTCGAGGTCGGGTCGAGGTCGGGTCGAGGTCGGGTCGAGGTCGGGCCCGTCAGGCGAGGAGCAGAAACGCCGTTCCGGCGAGAACGAGGATCACCGCGACCACGATGACCACGACGACCCACGGAGGCACGTGCGTGCCAGGGATGTCGATGTCCTCCTCGGACAGCCCGGGGGGTCGAGCGGAGCGTGCGGCCGGTGCAAGCGATGACGGATGAGGCGCCGGCGTGGTATCCGCGGTCGTTGAGAACACCATCGTCGACCCCAATCCTTGGGGATGGTTCGAATCCAGGGCCGTGAGGATTCGCCGGCGGAATCGGCGATGCGACCGGTGGCGGGGTCAGGCGACGCTGCGGCTCGGTCAGGTCCGCCGGCTCCTCCGGGAGCGCGTACTTGCGGTACTTAGGCGGCTCGGTTTCTTCGGTGGCGGGCGCAAGGGCTTCGCCGTCGAACGAAACGACGATGACGGTGATGTTGTCGTGTCCGCCCGCCTGATTGGCCCGCTCCGTGAGGATCTTGCAGGCCTCGATGGGCTCCGTGGACGTACGCAGCACCTCGCGGATGTCGTCGAAACGCACCATGCCGCTCAGGCCGTCCGAGCAAAGCAGCAGCACGTCGCCGCGGTGGAGTTCGCAATACGTCAGATCGACCTGAACGGTGTCCGCGGTTCCAAGCGCCTGCAGGATGATGTTGTTGTGCTCGAACGTCTCGGCTTCCTCCTCGGTGAGCTGGCCGGCTTCGATGAGCTGGTTGACGAGCGATTGGTCGCGCGTCAGCTGCGCAAGGTGCGCGTCTCTCAGCAGGTATCCCCGCGAGTCACCCACCTGCGCGAAGAATAGATAGTTGTCGACCAGCGCGGCGGCCGTGACGGTCGTTCCCATTCCGCGACGCGTCCGATCCAGTTTCGCTTCCTGGAAGATGCGCAGGCCGGCGGCCTCGATCGCGCGAACGAGACGTCGCGCCAGTTCGTCGCGCGACAGCCCGTGTCCCTGTTCGAGCGTGTCGACCATTCGCTCGTAGAGAATGTCGACCGAAAGCTGGCTGGCGACTTCGCCGGCGGCGGCGCCGCCCATGCCGTCGCAGACCGCGAACAAGAGACCTTGCGGGCCGACCGTGCCCGTCCGGTTGGCTTCGAGAAGCCCCCGTGTTCTTCGCGTGAGATCGGCGACGAGGAAGTTGTCTTCGTTGTGCTCGCGGATTTGCCCGACGTCGGTACGAGCGAACAGCTTCACACGGATTTGTCCCGCGGCGGGCGTCGAAGCGTCGTTCGAGCTGCCTGCGACCGCCGCCTCGCTAGGGGGTTCGGGCTGCGTCACGTGCGGGCTGTCTCCGTTGTCATTCACCGGTGCGGTTCACGTCGACGTCGAGGCGGAAGAGCTGCTGGCCGATGCGGAAGTGACTGCCCGGACGCAGAGCAACCTCGGTTCGCACCTGCAGGAACGTCCCGTTGGAGGAGCCAAGGTCGGCCAGCGTGAAGCGGCGGGCATCTCTCGCAAAGCTGGCGCCGGGGCGGACCCGGATGACGGCGTGGCGGCGAGAAAGGAAGGGATCGTCGGCGAATACGATATCGCCCGATTCTCGCCCGATGACGGTCTCGGTTTTGTGCACGTGAAAGACATCGCGCGACACGCCCTCGACCGTGCGCTGGCTAAGCCGCGCATAGCGGGGCGCTGCGGGCGTACCGAAGAGCAACGTCCCATTGTCCGAGGCCACGCCGAACCCCTCTTCCGCGTGCTTCACGACCTCAAACCTTAGCACCTGTTGTCCAACCAGGAACAACTCTTGATCTCCCAGCTCTTGCTCGGGATCGAGCACCAAGCCCCGATCGAGGTCGCCCGAGTACGGGATACGCAAATAGACTCCGTTGGTCGTTCCGAGGTCGCGTAGAAAGTGCGTGCCGTCGCGCACCGAAATGCGCGCGTGACGCGGAGAGATGTAGGGATCGTCGCCAATGACGATGTGACCTTCCGTCCGCCCGATGTCGGTCGTGTCGCCGACCGGGTAGCTCGGTCCTTCGCCGCCGTCACGCGCGATGAGAACGAGGCGGACGCGTCCCGTCCGCGGCGCGGACACGGGGACGGTCGACGCCGCGGGCGCGGGGCCTTGCGGTCGTACGGTGTCGGGTCGTGCCGGCGACGCCGGCCGCAGGTCGATTGGTGCGGCGTCGGCGATGGATGCGCCGCAAATGCGGCAGAACTGTCCCGCCCCCTCGAGCAGGCCGTGGCAGCGCGGACAGATGCGGGTCTCCAACGCAGCCGGCGACGGATCGTCGAGTTGCACGACGCGGTTCGGGGCGATGACGGCAGCCGGCGCCGAAGGCGGCCGGACTGGGGGGGCCGAAACCGCGGTGGCCTCGAGCGCTGGGCTGCCCCCGGAGACGCGTTGCGCCAAGAGGTGCCCGCACGTGACGCAGAAGCGCAAGCCACGCTGATTGCGGCTGCCGCAAAGCGGGCACACGCTCCGATTGTCGGCTGGCGCTGGCAACTCGTCGCGGCGGGAAAATTGAATGTTGGGCGCCGCCGGTCGTTGCGATACGGAGCTCTGGCTACGAGCCGCCGCCGCCTCCGGCGTGGGACCGACCGCCGCGATCCCCTGAGGAGGCGTCGGCGTCGCGAGGCGCGTGGCCAACTTCTGGCCGCACTCCTGACAGAAAATGAGGTGACTCGGATTGTCCCGGCCGCATGTCGTGCAAATCACGCGAACGCGATGGGACACCGGCGCGTGGTCGACCGTCAAGCTCTGGCCGTGGTCACCCGAGCTTTCGCGACCCGCGCGAGGGATTGGTTAGATCCGGTCGGTCGCCTCGAGCGCGATCTCCAGCCCGAGCAAATGGGCCACGCCCGATGGGTGTGGAATCGTGCTGGAGTCGACCCACGAACGAAGATATACGGGCCGGTACACGAGCCCGAGGCCGAGGGTCGTGGCGCCAGACACCTCGAATTCGATGCCGCCTCCGAGGGCTCCGGCGAATCCCCAGGTGTCGACCGACCACTCTTCGCCATAAGCCGCCAGCCCGGCCCCCAAAACCGCGAAAGGCCTCGTCCGCCAGCCGGTCTCGAAATAATGGCGGGCTTCGAAGCGTGCTTGCTGTAAGATTCCAAGCCGATAGAGGTTGTTGGGATCCTGCTTGGAGAATTCGTAGGCGCCTCCAAAATAGGTGGCCTCGGTGGGGCGCCACCCGACGCGAATCGCGATCCCGGCGCCTGATCCGAGAATGCACCCGGCGGCCGCGAGGGCTGCAGCCACTGCCGCGCTCGTTCCGCTGGACGTGGTGCACGCGGGTCCCGCGGAAAGGACCCCTTCGACCGTGAGGGCGACTCCGTACTGCATGTAGGAGTGCTCCGGAGGGGGCGGCCGAACGACTCCCGCTTCCTGCGCAGGCGGCGCGGCGTCGTCGGCCCGGGCGCGTTGGGCTTGCAGGACCAGCAGGGCCATCGCGACGGCTCCCAGAGCTTGCGCTCCGCGGCGGTATCGCTCACCCATGCCCCGAGCCTACCACTCGGCAGCCGTGCGGTAACGCGGGCCCGGCTCACGCGGACGTTGACATGCCCAGGCCGGTTCGCATACTCGCGGGCGGTGGGGTCGAGCCCCCCGGGCGGGCTCGAGGGCAAGGTACCGACAGGCTTGCGGTCCATCTGCGACTGGATAAACGTGGGCGTCAGCTCGGAGACGATATTAGCGATGGAGATCTACCTCGATAAACGAGCCGTTCGTCAGATTCGGGTGTCTGCACAAGACGCGATTGAGGAGGGCGACATCGAGACGCTTCGCGAGGACATTCTCGAAGCGTTTACGGAAGAGCAGGTCGAGGAAATCGAGCGCCGGCTGGATAGCGGCGATTTCTTCGAATTCCTGACCGACCTTCTCGACGAATGGTCTGGCGATGATTCCGACGAGCTTCTGGAGCTCATCGACACGCAGCTTGGAGACGTCGGCGTGGACGTGAAGTTCGAGAAGCGCGGTGCCGCCGAGCCCGAAGAGGAAGAAGGCGAGGCCACCGACTTCGACGAAGAGGAGTTCGACGAAGACGAAGACGACGAAGACGACGACGAGGAGGAGGAAGAAGAAGAGGAAGAAGAAGAGAAATAGGGTTTGTCGCGGGAAGGTTGGTCGGTTTGTCGTGGGAACCAGATCACCCTGAGCGTTCGCTCCGCCTCGACTCGCTTCGCTCGCTCGGCTCTGCTCTCGCCAACTCGGCACTCACGACACGTCGAGGGGAGCGAATGCCGCTCCCCTCGAGCACCCCAGCAGGAGATGCGTTTCGCACCGCCTCGACTCGTTTCGCTCCGCCTCGACTCGCTTCGCTCGCTCGGCTCTGCTCTCGCCAACTCGGCACTCACGACACGTCGAGGGGAGCGAATGCCGCTCCCCTCGAGCACCCCAGCAGGAGATGCGTTTCGCACCGCCTCGCTTCGCTCGGCTCACCCTGAGCGTTCGCTCTTTGGGTCGTGGAACCCGATCACCCGCGCGATCGCTTGCCCGAGGGCCTGCGCGGCGGAGTCCATGTCCGCGCGCGAAACGTCCAGATGGGTTACGGCCCGCAGTCGGTGAGGTCCCGTCGCCGAAATGAGGACGCCCAATCCGCGAGCCTCGCGCGAGACCGCGCTCGCGTCGACGTCGACGTCGACATTGACGATGTTGGTCTGAACCGACTCGAAATCGACCCGCGCGCCTGCCGAGCGGACGACCTTCTCGGCGAAGAGACGTGCGTTGGCGTGGTCGTCGGCGAGACGCTTGCGGTGGTGAGCCAGCGCGAAGAGGGCCCCCGCGGCGAGGATTCCCGATTGTCTCATCGCGCCCCCCCACATCTTGCGAAACCGACGAGCCTGTCGGACCAGTTCCCGGGGCCCGCAAAGCGCGCTGCCGACGGGCGCGCCCAGGCCCTTCGAGAAGCACACGCTGGCCGTATCGAAGGGCGCGCAAAGCGTGGCGACGTCCACGCCGCTCGCGACGCTCGCGTTCCAGATGCGCGCGCCGTCCAAGTGCGTGGCGAGTCCGTGATCGCGGGCTCGACCGGCGACTGCGAGAGCTTGGGCGTGCGGCCAGACGCGTCCGCCGGATCGGTTGTGCGTGTTCTCGATCGCGACCAGCGCGGTTCGCGCCGCCCAGTCGCTGCGAGGGTGCAAAACTGCGTCGATATCGTCGGGCGCGAACAAGCCGCCGCGGCCGGCAATGGCAAACTGCACGCCGTTCAGGGCGGCCCCCGCGCCGGCCTCGTGATGCACCGGATGCGCCCCTTCGCCGACGATGACGTCGTCGCCAGGGCGTGTTTGCGTGGCAATCGCAAGCTGATTTCCCATCGTGCCGCTCGTGACGAAAAGTGCGGCCTCCTTGCCCGTGATGAGCGCCACTTCTTCCTCGAGGGCGCGCACTGTCGGGTCTTCGCCCAAGACGTCGTCACCTACCTCCGCGCGCGCCATCGCTTCGCGCATTGCGGAAGACGGCCGTGTCACGGTGTCGCTGCGTAGATCAATCATAAAAAAAACAACGTAAGCCTTAGCCGACCGCAGGCTAGCGGTAAGGGTCGAGGTCGAGGTCGAGGTCGAGGTAAGGTCGAGGTCGAGGTCGAGGTCGAGGTAAGGTCGAGGTCGAGGTCGAGGTCGAGGTCGTCGATCCGCCGAAGCGGCTGCGTATCGATGTTTGCTGCGCAGGTTGTTGCGCAGAAGCTCGGAGGGCGGTAGAGGTTAACTGGTTCAACCAGTCGGGGTTTCAATGCCGGACGACTCGAAGCCGCCTACGACGCCGTTCGCGCCGGACGCGGCGCATACGCTCGCGTCGATCGCTCCGGTGGCGCGCCAAAGCGTCGTCGATGCCGTAGCCGATCGGCTCCGAGGAGAGATCCTTGCGGGCCGCTTGCGGCCGGGCACGCGTTTGCCTTCCGAGCGAGAGCTTTCGCTTGCGTTGGGCGTGAACCGCTTGACGCTGCGCGCGTCCCTCGCGCGACTCGAGGCCCTCGGGCTCATCACAACGCGGCATGGCGCGGGCACCGTCGTGGCGTCGTGGCGCGAGCGCGCCGGTCTCGAAATGCTGGGAACGCTGGTGCGCGGGCTCAAAGTGGCCGAGCCCGCATGGCACGAGCTCGTCCGAAGCTCTCTCGAGATTCGCCGCATTCTCGCGTCCGAAGCCGTTGCTCTGGCCGCCGAGCGCCATGACGAAGCCGATCTCATCGCCATCGGCGCGTGCGCCCAAGTCCTTCGCGAACACGTCGAGGACCCCGTGGCGTTTGCGCGTCTCGACTTGGCGTTCATGCGAGCGGTATGCAAGGCCGCGCGCAACGTCGGACTCGAGCTTTTTCTCAACACGTTTGCGAGATGGCCGGACGATCACCCGCAGCTCGTGGCGGCGCTCTACGACGACTGCGCGTCGTCCGCCGCGCTCTACCCCGCCGTCATCGATCTGATTCGGTCGCGCGACGGCGAAGCGGCGCGCCAGCTTACGCGAAGAACGCTCGAAGTCTTGGATGGCGCCTGGTCGCGGCGTCACCCGTCTCCCACGCCCGGAGTCCCGGTGAAAGCAACCATGCACGTGAATGCCGGCAACAAGGGCAAGACGGCATAGGTGGACAGGGGCCGCGCCGGCCCTAGCGATCGGTCTCCGTCTTTCGCCGACCCGAAATCGCATCCCGTTGGCAGGCGCGCGCGGTCACGGCTTGACTCGCCGGGCCTTGCGCGTATTTTTCGCGCGCCCGTTTCGCTTCTGGTGTGCCACCCTAGCTCAGGGGTAGAGCAACGGTTTCGTAAACCGTAGGTCTGGGGTTCAATTCCCCAGGGTGGCTCCAATTCGAGAAGCGGAGAGTCTGCGCTTTCCGCAAGCGGCTCGCGGAACGCGGGCGATCCGAATCGTGCGGCGAGACCCATCCGCAAATCCGATCGACGCGTCGAGGGGCGCTAAGCTTGTCCGCTCCCGAGATCCGGGGTTATAGGGCGTTCATGGTCGCCGAGCGCGCGGGATGTCTCCGAAGGTCCAGGCCTCTGGTGACCGTCGTGGCGTGCGCGATCGCCGCCCTGTCGATGTTCTGTGGCCCCGCACTTCCCGGCACGTCGCTCGGGACCTACAACGTGACCGGCACGCTCGTGAGCGACACTTGCGGCAATGCGATGAATCCATGGACGTTCACCGTGCAAATGTCCGAGGACGGAACGGTACTGTACTGGTTGCCATCGGGCGCCAGTTCGTCCTCAGGCAACCTGACTTCGGCCACCAAGGCGGTCATTGCGACTGTGGTGACGGCAAACGTCGACGCCACCGAGGCGGGGGCTCCGGGGCCGTGTGACCTTACCGTCGCCAGTACCCTCGACGTCTCGCTTGCGGCGGGCTTGACGCCATCGAGCTTCACGGCGACCTACGCGCAGACGATTTCGGCGGCCACCGGGGTATCGAGTACGAACAACTGCACCGATCAGCTCACCGCGTCGGGCGGGTCGTACATGACGCTCCCATGCTCCACGAGTTACACGTTTTCCGGATCCCACCAGTAGGTTCAAGGGGTCGGTCGATCCGGTGGCGCGGCGACCCGACGACGACGATCGCGAACTCGCACGCTTCGGTTACGCCCAAGAGCTCGCAAGGCGGTTCGGCGGCTTCTCGAGTTTCGCGATTGGCTTTTCGGTCATCAGCGTGCTCACCGGCGTTACTTCCACCTTTGGCGATGCGCTCGCGGCGGGCGGGCCCATGGGACTGGGGCTCGGCTGGCCCCTGGTCGCTTGCGGCACGATGCTCGTCGCTCTTGCCATGGCCGAGCTGTCGAGCGCCTTTCCGACCGCCGGCGCCCTGTACCATTGGGCTTCGCTGCTCGGCGGACCTGGCTGGGGATGGTCGACCGCGATGCTCAACCTCGCCGGCCAGATCGCGATTGTTGCGGCCATCGACCTCGCCTGCGCCCAGATGTTTGCACAGGTGGTCGGCTTGGACCGTCGCGCGGCGTTCGCCCTGTACGCGGTCGTCGTGGCCGTCCATGGCGCCCTCAACGCCGCATCGATCCGACTCGTCGCTTGGCTCAACGATGCGTCGGCCACCGTGCACATGGTCGGGGTGGCGGTGCTCGTGGGTGCGCTTTTCTGGAAGGGGGCGGTACATCCTTGGTCGTACCTCGTTCGCGTGCGCGGCACGGTCCGACCGGACGGCCTCTACGTCGTGGGCTTTGTCCAGGCCCTCGTGCTCGGGGTCTGGACCTTCACCGGATTCGACGCCGCGGCGCACGTGAGCGAAGAGACTCGCCGCCCGGGAAGGCGTGCCCCGGTCGGCATCGTCTCCGCCGTGGCGGTGAGCGCGGTGGCGGGGTTCGCGCTGGTGGCGGCTCTGACGCTCTCGGTGCGGGATTGGGCCGTGACGGCCGAGGCCCCCGACGCCGCGCTCGGGGTGCTGCGCGGCGCCCTCGGACCGCAAACCGGACGGTTCGCGATGGGACTCGCGGTGCTCGCGATGTGGTTCGCCGGGCTCTCCAGCGTGACGAGCGCGTCGCGCATGCTCTTCGCATTCGCACGCGACGACGGCATTCCGATGGCCGCCTTTGTTCGGCATGTCGACGGCCGTACCCGCACGCCGATCCGTGCGATCGCGGTCTGTGTCCTCGTTTCGATCGCGTTGGTCATCGTCACCGCGCCCTGGAGCGACGCCGTCTTTCTGACCGTCGCGGTTCTGGCGACGGCGGCGCTCTATGCGTCGTACGCCGTGCCGATCGCGCTCGGCGCAGCCGCACGGGCCGGTGGCCGCTGGACCCAGCGGGGATCCTGGAACCTCGGCCGCGCCGGCATTCCCGTCGCTTGGGCCGCGGTCGGTTGGACGGTCGCGGTCGCAGCGATCTTGGCGTTGGCAAATGCAGGGGCCGTGGCCGCATTCGCCGGCCTTACAGGGGTCCTGGTCGCCGTCTGGAGATGGCGCGTCCGCGCACGCTTCAAGGGACCCAAGATCGACTTGGCTCACTTCGAGATCGAGTAGACACGCGAGCCCATCGATGGCGTGCCGATGACCCCGTGCCGTCCACCGGGAACCGCTCAAAAAGCGCGAGCGGCACCCTGGTTCAGGGTGTCTGTGGGCTGGTCGACGTCCTCATCGCCGCGATGCGCGCTTCGATGGTCGCAACCGCGTCGGCGGTCGCGTACGATTCGGTCAAGGTGAGCTTGCCGCCGCTCCGGGCGACGTACCCCTGGTCGATGAAGCTCGCGTAGGCGTTCTCGATGATCGGGCTGCTCACGGCCTCGCGACGCGACAGATCGCCCGCCAGGAACATCCGCTGCCCGATCGCGATGGCGCGGCGCACGACCTCCTTGCTGAGGAGCGGGCCGCGAAGCAGAGCGGTCAAGCTGCGGGCGGCCAAGCGATATCCTTCGATGAAGTTCGCAAGGATGCTCGCATAGAGCGCGACCTGATCGAGGCCGTCGTCGCCTTTGGGAGCCACCCCCAGCGCGCCTTCGCCCGGTTTGGGTGCGACGCGCACGATCTCGCGGTCGGCCTCCATGGCGGCGATCTCTTCCTCGAAGATCTGCTCGAACGGCGCGTCTGCGCGGAACGTGAATTCGTATTTGAACAGACGGGACAGGGAGAGGACGCGCTCGCGTACCGCGCCGACCGGCAGGATGGGGCCGGGACTCGCGAGGATCGCCGTCGCGATGATGGCCCTCGGCGCAAAGAAGTGGACGATGACGTTTTTCGCCAGGTCGAGCGACATGCGCGCTTCGGGGGAGACGACGTAAATGACGTCGTCGCCGCTGCCGTGCGCCTGGACGTGACCGGCTCGAACGAACAGATCCGTGGCCTCGCTCAGGGCTGCGGTGCGCACTTCGCCGCCGCTGCCGGCGGTCGCGAGCGAGGGGCTGAAGCGGGCCCCTTTCGAGTGCAAAGTGCGCGCGAGGCGCTGGCACGTTGCACGCAAGTCGGCTTGGGGCAGCCCCCGCCGGTCGTGCGCGAGCAGTGCGGTCGCGACGAGCGGGCCGGCCGTGACGGCCGTCACCGAGTTGATCTCGTTCATGACCCGGTATGCGAGCCGCGTGATGAGCGCACGTCTGCGCGAGGGGCTCATCGTCGAAAGGTCTTCCGGTGTCGATTTCGGGTCGATCTCGCGGAGGACGTCCGCCAGCCGGAGCGGCCGGCCGAATTGAATGCTCAAGCGGCCGTAGCGACCCACCATGAGATCCATCGAGCGGACCAGCCCGCGCACGTTCTCCTTGTGCTTCTCGCCGCCGCTGAGTTCGCGGACGAACGCCTTTTCCTCCATGAACCGTTCGTAGCCGATGCTCAGCGGGCAAAACCAGGTCGTCCTCGTCGGGACGCTCAGCGCGGCGTCGACTGCGAGCGAGAGCAGCCCGAGCTTGGGCGGCAACAGCTTGCCGGTCCGCGATTGCCCGCCCTCCAGAAAGAATTCCAAAGGCGAACCGTCTTTCATCGTCCGGCGCACGTAGGCGTCGACGACGGCGGCGTAGAGCCGGTCGCCGGCGAATGTCCGGCGGATGAAGAAGGCGCCGGCGCGACGAAGCAGCGGGCCCATCGGAAAGAAGTTGAGATTGTCGCCGGCGGCCACGAGCGGCATCGGCAACTTGTGCCGATAGAGCACCCACGCCAGCACGATCGAGTCCATATGGGACTTGTGCGACGGAAGGAGTACGAGGGTCCCCTCCTTCGCGTGCTCGCGCAACAGTTCGATGCCTGGTTGGTCCACCTCGACCGCCGAGAACATGCGGGCGGCGGCGTGAGCGACGACCTGATCGAGCGCTGCGATGGCGTTCATGTCGAGTTCGGCTTGAAGGCCGCGAAGCATCGCCATCGCGCGCTCGGTGATGACGGCGCGCTCGCGGGCGCCTTCCCCCGCCATGTCGGCGATGACCTTTTGCAACTTCGGGCTTCGGATCACCTCTTCGCGCAGCCGGTCGGCCGGCTTTCGCGCCGGTCCGAGGATCGCGCGCCGCTCGCGCTCGAGCCGCCGCAACAGCGTGTACGTGAGCCGTCGCACGAGCACGTCGTCGCTCGCACCGTCGGCGTCGCGTGCGAGAAACTCCTGCAGGTCGACCGGCTCGCCGGCGCGCAGGATGGCATGACGAAAGTTCGCGAGAAACTGAGCCATCGAGCGCAAGCTACCGGGCCACTCGCTCGGGCCGAACAGGGCGTCGACCAGATTGCCGCCTCGGGTGCCTGCTCGACGTGACCAGACGAACACCTGGGGCACCAACAGAACCCGGCGCTCGCCGCGCCGCTGAAGATTGAAGAGGGCCCGGACCAGGTGGTCACCCTCGATTCGGCCGCGCGAAAGCCCCGCGAGAACGTGGGGGGGGCGCTTGAGAAAGAGGGCGGCGCTCGCGCCGCTCGCCACGGCGGCTTCGAGCTCCGCCTCGTCGGCCTCGGGAGCCCGGGGGCGAAGCGCATGGCGAAAGCCGTGCCTCATCGGCTCGAGCACGCGCAGGCCCAGATCGTTCGCGAAGCGGATGCGCGGTAGATCGTGACGCTTGGTGAGGTAGTCGAGCGCTAGAAAATCGACGAGCGACAGATTGCGCAGGACGTAAACCACCGTGCCGCGCGCCATCGCTTCGCGCACGGCGCGGAGCCACGCCTCATCGACCGCGATGCTGTCGAAGAGGCGTGGGTAGATCCGCGCGAAGATCGGATTCGGATCGTACTGCGGTAGACGGGGATGGCGTTCGCTCATGACATCGCCGCGCACGGCACGTGGGACGTGTCACCGCCCCTGAAACGTGCGTTGGGCAATCGCGGCAATCCTTTTCGAGGTGTCGGGGGTGAGACCGGTAGCCGCGTAGGGCCACGTGAAATTGAACGCCTGGACCTGCTCGCAGGAGAGCGAGACGAGAATGTCGGCAGGCGTTGGGGCGGTGGGCTGCGCGATCGCGAAGCCAAACTCCGCGTACATGCAATTCGACGTGGAGCTTTGGAATCCACCCCTATACCCGAAGGCGTCGACGATGTCCGATTTGAGGCTGGCGTCAGTGATGGGCTGGTAGTCGAGAACTCGGAATCCATGAAACCGCGGTGCATCGGCGACCGGAGGGCCGGCGGGGGTGCCCGGGATCAGGCCCGGCGGCAGGAGCCCCGGCGGCAGAAGGGATGCACCGGCCTGAATCCATTGCTGGATCTGCACGGGCAGCTGCAAGCCCGTCGGTGGGGCATGCGGCTCGGAGGGCGCTTCGTAGTTTTGCAAGCGGTAGACGGTCATCTGCGATCCCTTCATCCTGTCGAACGGAGGCGACAGCGTGGCGCATCCCGCGCACGCGGCGGTCAGGACGGCGGCCTGAACGGCACGGTGGATGCGGGCCGGGCAAACGGGCGTCGAACAGAGCCGCAAGGACATGGACCGGCGGCAACTATATCCGAGAGCGTTGCGATCGTGACTGCGCCGGCGTTGAATGTCTGGAGGGGCGGAGGCAAGATTCCACGATGGCTGTGCAGAGCACGCCCATGGCACTCCGGATCAAGAAGATCGATCACGTCGCGGTCTGCGTCGCCGACATCGACGAGGCGATCGGCCGATACCGGACTCTTTTGGGCATCGCCCCCGGCGTGCGCGAGGTCGTCGAGTCGCAACAGGCGGAGATCGCCCTGCTGCCGATCGGCGCAACCGGCCTCGAGCTCGTGATGCCCCGGGGAAATGCGTCGCTCGCTCGCTTTTTGGAGCGGCGAGGCCCCGGACTGCACCACGTGGCGATCGAGATTGAGGGCATCGGCGAAGCGCTCGCTCTTCTCAAGAGCCTCGGGGTCCCTCTGATCGACGAGTCGCCTCGGACGGGCGCGCGCGGTCACAAAGTGGCCTTTGTCCACCCGAGTGCCACTGCAGGCGTGCTGATTGAACTCGTCGAGTCTTCTGCAGCCGGCGCGGAGGGGTCTCCGGGCTCGTCGCAGACGGTTCCGAATGCGCCGGCTGGGGGACCTTCGGCGTCTCGCGGAGCGCGTACCGCCATGGTCTCGCCTGAAGGGTTCTAGCCGGAACGGGCTCGGCCAAGTATCCTGCCGCCCGGAAGCTCGCTTGGTACAGGAGGCGGCGCCTTGAAAAAAATGTGGATCGCAGCGTGGTCCTCGTGCGGACGCAGGGTCGTGGCCGGCTTGGTCGGCGGCGCCTTCATCATGTCGCAGGCTCCGGTCGCCCTTGCCCAGGGCGGCTCGGGGAGGCGGGCCGCGGCCACACCGGTGTCGAGCGTCGACATCGCGTCCGCCAAGAAGCACTACGCATCCGGCGAGAAAAAGTACAAGACGGGGGACTTCGCGGGTGCGCTTTCCGACTTCAAGGAAGCCAACGACATCAAGTCCACCCCCCAAGCCGAGCGGTACCTCGGGCTCTGCGAGGACGCTCTGGGCCACTATTCGGCGGCCGCCGACTGGTACGACCAGTTTCTAGGCCACGTCCCCGCCAAGATGCTGGTTCAGGGCGACGAAGTTCGAAAACGGGTGGGCGAGATCCGGGCGATGCCCGGCAAACTGCACATCGAGTCCGACCCGCCGGCCGCCGACGTGACGATCGACGGCACGCTGCAGTCCACGCCGACCCCGCTCGACGTCGAGCTTGCGCCGGGGGCGCACCAGGTGGGGTTCAAGCATGCGGGCCGCCTTCCCGCCGAAAGGGGCGTGACCGTGGCATTTGCGTCGTCTGGGGCCCTGACGGTGGACCTCGCTCCGGAGCCGCCCAGCGTTCCCGTCGCTCCCGTGGCGGTAGCGCCCGCTCCGGCGCCGCTTCCGGTCGCGGCTCCCCCGCCTGCCGAGCCCCGGAGTCTCGTGCCCGCCTACATCACCGGCGCGCTGGCGGTTGCCGCAGCGGGCGTCGGGACCGTCTTCGGCATTCTGACCTTGAACGACAAGGCCAGCTTCAACCGGAATCCGACGACGACGACGGCAGACAACGGCGACACCCATGCGCTCATCGCGGATATGTCCTTTGGGGTCGCGATCACGCTCGGCGTGACCAGCGTCGTGCTCTTCGCGACCAAGGATGAAGCGCCCGCTGCGATCAGTTCGGCCCGTTCGAAGACCAAGATGGCCCACTTGCGCGGCAAGACGGAGCACGGGGTCAGCTGGAGTCCGGTTCCCATCGTCGGCGCCCACTGGGGCGGTGGCGGTCTCGTCGTGAGCTTTTGATCGGCGGCGATGCGATGAGAAAAACTGGAATGTCCATGAATTCTTCCGGCAAGCGCGGGTGGCTGCTGATGGCGGCGCTGTGCGCAGTCTGTGGCGGGGCAATCGGCTGTGAGCTGCTGGTCAACTTCGATCGCAGCTTGATCCCTGCCGGCGACGGCGGGTCCGAGGACGCGCCGTCCGAGGACGTGACGGCCGAGGACGTGACGGCCGAGGACGTGACGGCCGACGTCGCCGTGACCGATGGGTCTGTCCCCACGGATGCGACCGTTGCCGACGCCGGGCCGGACGCCATCCAAGACGTCGCCAGCTCACCGGATGCGTCGGATGCCCTGTCCGTCGCGGACGCCGCCGACGCCGGGAGCGACGCTCAGCCGACTGTCCCGGACGCGGCGGCAGAGGGCGGCGCCGACGTCCAGACGGATGCGCTGCCAGGGTCCGGCGACGCTGGACCGTCTGCCGCCGACGCATCGGCGGACGCTGCCGTCGACGCGTCGGCGGACGCTGCCGTCGTCGACGCATCGGCGGACGCTGCCGTCGACGGCGCTACCGAGGCGGACGACGGCGCCAGCTCCTCGGAGGCTGCGGCCGACGGCGGAGACGACGACGCGAGCGACTGATGGCTCCGGGGTCCCGGTCGAAGTCGCGCGCTCTCAATCCATTTCCGCGATCGCGCGGGCGACCCGATCGATGTCCGGATCCATGTAAATGGGATCGTTCGCGCGTCGGCTGTCCACGCCGGCGATACGCCGTTCGTGGTAGGCAAGTTTGAATTCCGTGAACTTGAGCCCGTTGGCCGTGGATACGACGACGACGCGCTGATCGCGATCGATGAGTCCTTGCTCGCGCAACTTGAAGAGACAGGCGAGGGCTACGCCGGTGTGCGGGCAGGTGTACAGACCCGTTCTGTCGGCTCGTGCGCAAGCGTCCGCGAGCTCTTCTTCCGTGGCCTGCTCGACGACTCCGTTCATCGCGTGCAGGGCCGCCATCGCCCTCGGCGCGCTCACCGGATTTCCGATTTGGATGGCGCTCGCCAGCGTTTGCCCGGCGGCCATCGGCTCGACCACGTTCCGGCCGGCCTTGAAGGCGCGGTACATCGGGTTCGCGCGCTCCGCCTGCGCGACGCAGAGGCGCGGTATGCGAGCGACCAGGCCGAGCTCGCGCATCATCTTGAATCCCGCGTAGAGCGCGGCGGCATTGCCCAGATTGCCGCTCGGCAAGATGATCCAGTCGGGCGACTCCCAATCGAATTGCTGCACGATTTCGAGCGAGACGGTCTTCTGTCCCTCGATCCGCAGGGGGTTCATCGAGTTTGCGAGATACACGAGGCCGCGGCGCGCCAGCTCCTTGACCACCGCCATGCAGCCGTCGAAGTCCGTGTCGAGAGCAAAGACGCGAGCTCCGTGCGCGAGAGGCTGGACGAGTTGCGCCGTCGACACGCGGCCGCGGGGCAGAAGAACCGCGACGGGCAAGCCTGCCGCGGCCCCGTAGGCCGCCAGCGAAGCGCTCGTGTCGCCGGTGCTGGCGCAACAAAGCGTTCGGGTCGTCAGTTTTCCCTCCGCGATCGCCTGCCGGACGACGCTGACGAGCACAGTCATCCCGAGATCCTTGAAGCTGCCCGTGTGCGAATTGCCGCAGAGCTTGACCCACAGGTCCGGTACACCGATTTCTCGCCCGAGCCGCTCCGCCCAGAAGACATTCGTTCCCCCCTCTCCCGCGGAGACGATGGACTCGTCGGGTACGCCGGGGGCTACCCATTCGCGCTTGCCCCATACGCCGGACCCGTACGGCCATTCCGTTCGCATCCACCGATCCTCGAAGAGTTTCATCCACGACGCGGCGCTCCGGTCGCGCAGCGCGGTCATGTCGTGGGCCACCTCGAGCAAGCCGTCGCAAGTCGGGCACCGGTAGAGGGCCTGGGTCAGCGGATGTTCCCCGGCGCACCCTGCGAAGCAACGGAAAACAGCGCGATATCCGGCCATTGGCGCGGAGCATAACCCAGACGTCGCGCGACGGCCGGCGTCAGACGCGGACGATCGAATCCGGCGATCCATGTCCGGGCTCGGGAGGTCCCATCCGTGCGGGACGCTTGGCCTCTCGCGTGCTATTTGTCCTCCGTTCCAATGTCCGACATTTCAGCCATGTGTCGTCGGGCGCGCGGTGCCGCGCGAAAGCTCGCGCCGTACGACCGGGCCGCCAAGGACGCCGCCTTGCGTGCCGTTGCCGCGGGGCTTAGGACCCGGTCCGCCGAGATCGTCGACGCCAACGCGCGCGACGTGGACGAGGCGCGCGCGGCGGGCTCGAGCGCCGCGCTGGTCGATCGACTGGGGCTCGATCCGAAGCGCGTCGCGCAAATGGCGGATGCCGTCGCCGAGATCGCGGATCTCGACGATCCGGTGGGTCGTGTGCTGTTCGAGGCGACGCGTCCGAATGGTCTGCGCGTGCGCCGCGTGAGCGTTCCCATCGGTGTCGTTGCCGTGATTTACGAGTCGCGCCCCAACGTGACGACCGACGCCGCGGCTTTGTGCCTGAAGGCGGGCAACGCGGTGGTCTTGCGGGGAGGTTCGGACGCGGGGCGTTCGAACGCCGCCATCCTTTCGGTCGTGCGTGAGGGCATTCAAGCGGCCGGCCTGCCGCACGACGCGGTTCAAATGGTGCCGCCCGGCAATTACGACGCCATTCGCGAACTGCTCGAACAGGTCGATACCGTCGATCTTGCGATCCCGCGCGGCGGTGAAGCGCTCATTCGGTTCGTTCAGGAAACGGCGCGCGTGCCGGTCATCGCGCACGCCAAAGGCGTCTGCCATCTTTATGTGGACGCCGGCGCGGACGTCGACATGGCGGTGCGTCTCGCGGTCAATAGCAAGCTGCACCGCCCGGCGACATGCAACACGCTGGAGTGCCTGCTCGTCGACGTTCACGACGTCGACCGGTTGTTGCCCCCCATCGCGGCCGCCCTCCTCGCGGGGGGGTGCGAACTGCGGGGCTGCGATCGGACGCGATCGCTCGTGGCCCAAGCCAAGGCCGCGACCGATGAGGATTGGGGGCGCGAGTACCTCGATCGCATTCTGGCGGTTCGCGTGGTCGACGGCATCGAAGGCGCGCTCGGTCACGTGGCGCGCTTCGGTTCGGGTCACACGGATGCGATTTGCACACGAAATGCCGCACACGCGGACCGATGGCGCCGCGAGGTCGACTCGGCGTGCGTCATCGTCAACGCAAGCACGCGCCTGCACGACGGCGGAGAGCTCGGCATGGGCGCCGAAATCGGCACTGCGACGAGCAAGCTCCACTGGCGCGGCACGATGGGCCTGCAGGGGCTCACGACATTTCAGTGGGTTCTCGACGGGGACGGGCAGGTTCGAAAGTGAACCGAAGTCATGCCGGCATCGAGCGGGGGTGCGTTACGATGAGGCATCGATAGCGGGCAAGACTAGAGAAAGGGACACGGTTGGCGACGCGAAGGTACGGTGCTGGCGGTTCGGGCGAAGGTTCTCGGCCGCGAATCAAAATCTCCCACGAAAAGGTGAAGGCCGATGGCGGCGCGCGTCGATCGGTGCCCCCGCCGGCGCGCGCTCGCTCCGTGAAGGTGTCTCCGGTTCGCACCCGAACGGTGAAAAAGGCTCGTTCGGCCGAGGAGACGCGCGACCCGCGCGGGCCCTGGAGCGTCGCGAGCGAGTCGGCGCGCGACACGGCCGCGGCCATTGCGGTGGCCGCGATCGACAAGAAGGCCGTCGGTCTCGAGATCCTCGATGTCGCCGGGAGGGTCGACTACGCCGACTTCCTCGTGATCATGACCGGGCGCAGCGATCGGCATGCCCATGCGCTCGCGCACGGGATCGAGGAGGCGTTGAAAAAGAGGGGGGTTCGTCCGGTCGCGGTGGAGGGGCTGCCGCACGGAACGTGGGTCCTCATGGATTTCGGCGACGTCGTGGTCCACGTCTTCCAGGACGACACGCGCCAACTCTACGATATCGAGGGTCTCTGGCTCGACGCTCAGCGGGTGGCGGTGCCTGCGGCCGCTCCCTCGGACTGATCGCGCGTTCTAGCGTCGTGGCCCGATTCGAACACGAAGCACCGCCGGCGCGATCGCCGCGGCTCGCCGCAAGCGGAGCCGCGGACGCACTCGTGAGGGACGCGCTGACGCCCTATCGCTCATTCGTCGCGTGTGGCCCTAACGTGGCCTGGGCCCGCTCAGGCGCTCTTTGGCGGATCGCTCGCGGATTCGCGTGGCTTGAGGACGTACGCGAGCGGAATGGATAGGAAATACAGCCCTATGAGAGCGAGGCTGACGGCGAGTTGACTCGTCACCTCCGGTCCCGGTGTGACGATGGCTCCTACGATGAACGCAAGGACGGTCGCCCACCGGCCGAATCCGAGCAGCTGCTTTGGAGTGACGATCCCTGCGAGCACCAGAAACGCGATGAAAAGCGGCAGCTCGAACACGGCACCGAAAGCCAGAAGGAATCGGGTCGTGAAGTCGAGGAAGAACTCGAGGGTCACGATCTGCGTGAGCTCGACGCCTTCCTTGACGGTGCCGAGGAGCGACAGGAAATAATTGAACGTGAACGGGAACGCGACGTAATACGCAAACGCCACGCCGGAGAGAAAGAGCGTCGTCGAGCTCACGACGAACGGAATGATGAGCCTCCGCTCCTTGTGATAGAGGCCCGGCGAGACGAAGCTCCAGAGCTGATAAAAGATGATCGGCGCGGCCGCGACGATCCCCGTCATGATCGAGAGCTCGAAGTAACCCAAGAACGCGTCTGCCGGTCGCAGCGTCTGGAGGACGAGCGGTCGGTGGAAGTGCTGGATCCAAGTCCGCTGATACGGCGTGACCAGCCACGCGAGCAATCGTTCGCGGAAGGCCCACGCGCCGATGGTGGTCACGGCCACGGCGATGGCCGACACGACGATTCGGCGCCGGAGCTCGTCGAGGTGCTCCCAGATCGTCATTCGGGCCTCGGCGGCCGGCTGTTCCGCGGGGGGAGGCCCTGCGTCGGTGGGGGGCGACCCGGCAGTAGCGGGAGGCGGCGGCGCCTCGGGTGCTGCGGCGCTCACGAGGGTACCTCGGAGGCGCCTGCAGGAGGGGCAGTGCCCTCTGGTTCGGGGATCGCGATCGGAGCCGGGGTACTGGGGGTGGGGGTCGGCGCGGCAACGATCGAACCGGCGTACCCGGGCGCCGTGTCCGGGAGCGCTCCGTACGAGTCGGCGCCTTCGATCGGGTACTCGCGTTGACGGTCGATGGGGGCCGCGAGCTGGGGAGGGGGAGGGGCCGGCGGCGGGGTATAGGGGGTTGCCGGCGGATTGGTGAAGCGGATGGCGTTCGGAACGGACCGGACCGACGTGACGATGCCGGCGAGTTCACCCCGCGTGAGCTTGCGGATCTCGGCGATGTCGCGGTCGATGCCCTCGGTTCGTAGAACCTCGTCGATCCCGCTTTTTTCGCGCATGTCGGCCGCGAGTCGGCGCAGTCGACCGGCCAATTGACCCGCCCGTCGGAGGTAGCGAGGCAGCTCCTTGGGCCCGAGTACGACCATGGCGACTCCGAGCACCATGATCATCTCGCCGAAACTAAGGCCGAACACGTCAGCAGATTAGCACGTCGCATGCTAACCAGCTGCGTGCTTGCCCTTCAGGCTGTGACGCCCGACGTCCTGGCCGACACGTTGCAAATCGCGCTGGCGGAAGCGCGAAAGATTATAGCATCAGTGCATCGCGGTCACTGGACCGTGGTGCCCGGTTGCCAAGGTGTTCGCCGGGTGGCGGTCGATGCGGCGCGGGCGAAAGGACAGGTGCCGGCCCTCGACGTGCGGTCGGTGCGGCATAGCGCCGTCGATCCGTTCGTCAAACTGGCCCTTGGGACCGCCGACGGGCACGTGGTCGAGGCCGTGCGCATTCCGCTCGAGCGGGCCGGGCGTTTCAGCGCCTGCGTGAGCTCCCAAGCGGGCTGCGCGCTCGCTTGTGCATTCTGCGCCACGGGACGGCTCGGCTTGGTGAGAAACCTTGCGACCTGGGAGATCGTCGAGCAGGTGAGAATCCTACGGGGCACGCTCGGCCCGGGGCAGCGCGTGCACGGCGTGGTCTTTCAGGGAATGGGCGAGCCGCTCGCCAATATCGATCGAGTGATCGAGGCGATCCATGTCATGACCGAGCCGTGCGCGCTCGCGATCGACGGCCGAGCCATCACCGTCTGCACGGCGGGAATTCCGAGCGGCATCCGGCGCCTGGCGCGCGACCTGCCCAAGGTGCGCCTCGGCCTGTCGATCACGAGCGCACGCGGAGAAGTCCGGCGGAAATTGATGCCTATCGATCGGACCCATCCGCTCCGAGACGTGATCGACGCCGTCGAGGATCACGCCCGGTTCACGGGGCTTGCGCCCATGTGGGCGGTGACGCCGCTGGCCGGCGTGAACGACACCGAGGAAGACGCTCGAGCACTTGCCGCCCTCGCGCTCGATTTCGAGAATCGGACGGGGATCAGGCCGCGCGTCAGTGTGATTCCGTACAACGCCATCGACGCCGTCGACAAGGATCCGTTTGCGCGAGGCGACGTCGCTCGGTTCATCCAGCACCTCGTTGCGAGCGGACTGCGTCCTCACGTGCGCTACAGCGGCGGTGGCGACGTCGGGGCCGCATGCGGTCAGCTGGTCGGCAGGGCTTGACGGTGCCCGCCGCTCTACCGGTCGCCTGAAAGTCGCGAACGGCCTACGGTGTGACGGGCCCCCAGATGGCTTCGATCGCGAGGCCCCTCGTACCCGCATCCGTCGGCCCAAAGGTCAACATCCGGGTCGGCGCGAGCAGGCAGATCACGGCGATGTCGACGGGTGCGGACCCGGGATCGATTCGAAGGCTCGTCGCGGCGACGGTGCCGTCCGGTGTCACTTGGGCGATCACCCGGGCCGCTCCGTGAATCGGGTCGGACTGGCGCCCGCGGTTTCGGACGCAAATGTCGAGGGCGCTGGCGAGTCGATCGACCGCGGCATGCGCGGCGGCCGCGGCGATACCGCGTGCTTCAGCGAGGGCGACGACGGCGAGCGGCCCTCGTGCGATGTAGTCGTATCCGCCTGAGGAGCGAGCCGACATCGACACGTCGACGACCTCGTCGCGGGATGCCGGCACGACGTCGCGGGCGCTTGCCGAGCACGACCAGCAAGCGAGGGCGACCCACGGCACGGGCCTCGCACGCCACGGAGCGCGGTCCCACGGACTCAACGTCCGAGAACGTTTCGTGCGATGAGCAGCCGCTGAATCTGGGCTGTGCCCTCGTAGATCTGGAGGATTTTGGCATCGCGCATGAGCTTTTCCACCGGAAATTCCTTCACGTACCCGTAACCGCCGAAGATCTGGACCGCATCGATCGCCGTTTGCATCGCGCTATCGGCGCCGTACGCCTTCGCGCACGAGGAAATGACCGGGTCGCGGATTCCTCGATCGAGGCCCCACGCGGCCTTGCGGACCAACAGGCTGGTCGCCTCGATCCGGATCTTCATCTCGGCGAGCATCGCTTGGACGAGCTGGTGATCGCCGATGGGGACTCCAAATGCGGTTCGCTCCCGCGCGTAGCGGAGGCACTCGTCGAGGCATCGGCGCATGAGGCCGACCGCGCTCGCGCCGATGGCCGGCCGGGTCTGGTTGAACGTCTCCATCGCCAGTTTGAAACCGTGACCCGGTGGTGCGAGCACCTGATGCGCGGGGACGCGGACCTCTTCGAGCACGACCGCGGCCGTATCGCTCGCGCGCTGGCCGAGCTTGTCTTCGTGACGGCCGGGCTTCACCCCGGATTGGCTGCGTTCGACGATGAACGCGCCGATGCCGCGGTGTTTCAGCGCCGGATCCTGAGTCGCGAACACCACGTAGAAGCTCGCGAGCGTGCCATTGGTAATCCATTGCTTGGTGCCGTTGATCACGTAGCCGCCGGCGCCGTCCGGGATCGCTCGGCACTGCATCCCCGCCACGTCGCTGCCCATCGAGGGCTCGCTCGTCGCATACGAAACGAGAATCGGCTCGGTCGCGAGCCATCCGAGATACTTTTTCTTTTGCTCCGCGCTCCCCGCGAGCTTGATCGGCGTCATCCCGAGCGTGTTGGCCGTGAAGCTCGTTTGGATGCCGGTGCAGCCGTAGGCGATCTCTTCGGTGATGAGCGAGTCGTCGACGTCGCCGAGCCCCGTGCCCCCGTGCTCGGCCGGTAAAGTGGGATTGACCAGGCCGAGGGCGTACGCCTCTTCGAAGACCTCCCTCGGAAAGCGCGATTCGCGATCGCACTCGGCTGCGATCGGGGTGACGCGCTCTCGCACGAATCGTCGCGTGGTGTCGACGAGCTCGCGTTGCTCGTCGCTGGGCTCGAAGTCGAACATGGCAGGGCCTCGTTTCTCGGCGGTCGCACCGACCGATGGCATTCATTGCCGCGCGCGTCGGCGGCGGCGTTCGAATTCGGACTTGGCCGCGCGCATGCCCATGATGTAGCCGAGCACGAGGCCCACGAGCAGCACACCAGGAATGAAGATGAAGTGCTCCGAGCCCGGCGCGTTCATCGGTTCATTCGACGTCGCGAACGCCGGCCGGGGCTTGCGCGGCGGCCTTGTCGATCACCCGCTCGAGCTCGTCCAGCCGGGTGTTCAGACCGCTCTGCTTTCGCCAGATGAGCGCCACCCAGAGGAGAACGACGGCCCAGACGATGGCGTAGGCCGTCACGAGAAGGACCTCTCCGCTGTAGTGCGGCTCGGCAGGCCCCTGCACCGCCTGAAACGACGTCGCGCGGTCCTCCGGTCCGTGCGCCAGCGACGTGGATGGTTGCGTCATGCTTCCGTCCTCGTGTCCAGGCCGAGATCGACGGCGTCCTCTTCGGCTTGCCGCAATCGACTCGACGCGATTTCCACCCGTGCGCGCATCCAGATGATCAAAACGGCCAGAAGCGTGAATGCCAAAAACCCTAATGCGATCGCCATCTTCATGTCTGGATGTTGAAGTCCGCCCCCCCGGCCGGTGATGACCATCGGGTGCTGCCCTCCCCACTTTTGAACGCTGTAGTGGATGATCGGTAGATTGGCCGCGCCGACGACGCCGAGCGCTGCGGCGAACCGGCGCTCGCCCGGTCCGTCCCCCGCAAACGTGCGGAGCACCAGGTACGCGACGTAGATGAGAACGCTCAAAAGCTCGGTGGTCAGGCGCGGATCCCATGTCCAGAACGCCCCCCACGCCTTCGCACCCCAGAGCGGTCCGGTCGTCAAGACAATCGCACCGAACGCGACCGCCGCCTCGGCCCCTGCCCGCGCGATCGCGTCCGCGACGTCGGATGGGTGCGCCAAGTATGCGATCGATCCGCCGAAACACGCGGCGGCTCCGATGTAGACGGCGTAAGCGCTGGGTACGTGGAAATAGAAGATCTTTTGCACGATGCCCATTCGAGCTTCGATCGGCGCGACCAGGAAGACGAACAGGATCTCGCAGACGAACAGGATGGCTGTCACGGCCACCAGCGTCTGCGCGACGACGTCGACCGGCCGGTGTCGCTGGCGCGTCATGTAAAACGCACGCTAGCGCGCCTACTTGGGCCCTGCCAACCGCGCTTCGATTTGCTTGAGTGCGCTTTCGAGCACGCGGTTGTCCGGGTCGAGATGATTGGCCATGACCAGCTGCAGCTTGGCTTGCCGAAAGTCGCCGATCTGCATGAGCTCCTCGGCGCGGCGGGCGAAGGGGCGAGACGAGGGCGATCGGGCCGCCTCTTCGAGACGTGGCAAGGCGGAAGCCTGGCTCGGAGGGCGGGTTCGCTGGGCCTGATGCATGCGTGGCGGCCGGTTTTCCGCGGTCGTGCCGAGCTGTCCGTCGTATTGAGCGCGAAGCACCGCGTCCGAGAGGATGAGACAGGCCTCGGTGCCGCGCTTGAAGATCCTCGACAGTGCCGCCCGCTCTTCCTGTCGCCGGCCAAAATGCCTGTCGGGGTGAAATGCGTCGCAGAACCGGTGAAACGCTGCACGGACATCGTCCTCGCTGGCGGCGGGGGGTATGCCGAAAAGTTCGTAATAGGTGAGATCATCCAGCAATTCGACCCATGCCAGGATGTACTCGTTGGATTGGCTGGAGCTGCTCATCGATCGTCTCCGCCCGTCAACGTACCTGGACCGCAGCGTGACGCACGCGCATCTCGGCCACGCTCTGTGCTCCGGCGATTCCCACGAGCTGCAAAAGCGCGTGAGCCTCGCGGCCGGTGGCTACATCGGTGGCAAAGACCTGCAACGTCCCGCTTTCGTCCACCTCGAAGCGCACCTGGATGGTCACCCCGCCGCGCGCGGCGGCGCGAAGCCCCGTCAACTCGACCTCGCCCAGAAACGTGTTGTGGCGAAAGAACGCCTCCTCGCCCTGCGCCACGCGCACCCGCACGACCGTTTGCCCGTCGGCCGACGTGGCGAAGGCTCTGGAGTGTTCGCACGGAATTTTAGCGTTGCGGGGTACGACGACATCGCACCAACCGCCGACGGTTTCGACGACGAGGGCGCGCGGCGTCACGTCGACCAGCACCGGGGCGCCTACGAGGCCGCCCGGCCCCGAGGAGGGCGGTGACGAACTGGGCCGCACGGGTTCGAAACCGCCGGCCGGAGGCCGTGACGACCGATGCAAAGCGGCAATCTGCGCGGGCACCGAAGTCGCGAGCGTGATGTCGTCGTCGTCCAATCCGGCCTCGGGCGGCGGCGTTCGCCAGGTCGAGGTCGCGGGCGGCGGAGGGACACTGTGGCGTCGCGACAGGTCGGTGAGCGCGGCCGCCTGAATGGCCGCTCCCATCGCGACGACCTCCTCCGGGTTGACCCGGTCGAGCGGATCTCTGCGAAAGAAGTGCTCCACCCGCCGCCGTACGAGCTTTACGCGCGTCGTGCCGCCTACGAGGATCACCTTGTCGAACGCCGCGACGGGGAGCCGCGCCATCGAGAGCGCTTCTTGACAGACCATGAACGTGCGCTCGACCAGCGGAGCCGCGATGGCGTCGAGCTCGTCTCGGGTCATGGTGAAGTCGAGGTCGAGCTGCGCACCGCCCACTCCGAACGCGATTTCGCGCAGCTTTGCCACCGCCTGCGGCTGCGTCGAAAGCGCGATCTTGATGCCTTCCGCGGCGGACCGCAGCCGCTCGAACGCCTGCGGGTGCGCGCGAGCGTCGTATCGGTGCGCTCGGACGAACGCGTCGGCCATGCGTTCGGCAATCGCGAGATCGATGTCGTCGCCCCCGAGAAAGCTGTCGCCGGCGGTCGCCAGGACTTCGAAGACGCTTCCGGACAGGTGAAGGAGCGTGCAGTCGAACGTGCCGCCGCCGAAGTCGTAGATCGCGATCCGTTCGCGATTCGCCCGCCCGAGTCCGTACGCCAGCGCGGCGGCGGTGGGCTCGTTGATGATGCGCAGGACATCGAGCCCCGCGATGCGCCCGGCGACTTTCGTGGCGGCGCGCTGCAGCTCGTTGAAATTCGCCGGAACGGTGATCACGGCTCGGTCGACGGGCTCGCCGAGTGCGCTGTCGGCCACCTGCTTTGCCCGCTTGAGAACGAACGCGCTGATCTCCGGAAGCGTGTATTCGTGACCGCGCGCGACCACCAGGGGACCCTGACCGCCGCCTTCCTTGAGATCGAACGCAAAGCGCTGCCGCGACCGCCTTATCTCGTCGCTATCCCATGCGCGTCCAATGAGCCGTTTGACGCTGGCGATGGTATTTTTGGCGTCGATGGCAATTCGTTCCTTTGCGGCGTATCCGACCAGGACTTCGCCGCTCGGATGGAACGACACGACGCTCGGCAGAAGGCGTCGCCCGTGATCGTCGGCGATGACCTGCACGCGGCCGCCGCCTACGGAGGCGACGACGGTGTTCGTCGTTCCGAGGTCGATTCCGACGACTGCCATCTAGGATCGCCTTTTCCGATCTCGATCGACGCAGGCTGATTCGGTCTCCAATTCGGTCTCCAATTCTGCAATCACGTGATGAAACCAGCGACGTATCGATTTCGGAAAGGGCCACATCCATCCGTAGTCCGGACCGACGTAGCGCCGGACGATTTCTATTTCCAAGTCGCGGGCTGCGTCGATTCCGTGAATCTCGGCCGTAGCCCGAATCGTTTCGACGTACGCCTCCCATTCGAGGCGTGCGCGACCCCAGGATAAGACCAAGGGCAACCATGGGAACAGATAAACGAACGCCATCGTCACCTGGCCCATGCGCCGGCTCTGCCGAAGGTGAACGCGCTCGTGGCGCAAGAGCACGTAGCGCGCGTCGTCGCTCATCGCGTCCCACGCGTCCGGGACGTAGAGTCGCCCGAAGAGCACGGTGTGATAGCGCGTTAGATAGTGCCGTTGCCCGCCGACGGTGACGATGCGGAGCGCGATCGCGATCGCGCGCTGCACCGCACTGTCTCGCTTCGGGACAATCCTGAAGTCGGGAAACTCGCGCTGAATTTCGGCGAGCAGAGATTGGGATCGATCGGCCGTGCGACTGGACCCGAGTCTGGCACCGCCTGCAGTCGGCGGCAAGCGTTCGGGCGGCCCGCCGCCGGCCGCTCGGATCACGGCCCCTCGGGCAGGCGCGCCCGGCGTCGAACCAACCCGCTCGCGGTCGGAGCGAACCCGGCTTGGACCAACGATCGTGCCACGTCGCTTCGTGCGGCGTCGACGCCGTCGATCGTCGACAAGAGCAACGCTCGCCTGCGCGTCCCGTCGACCAAGCCTGCGAGAGCAGCCCCGAGCGCCGCTGCCGCTTCCAACCGGCGGTCGGGGTCATCGGGCATGAACGTGAGCAGGCAGCGGTCGCGGCGGCCGAGCCATCCGAGCAAGGCGCCGTCTTGCAACACGACGAGCGCTCCGGCGCTTCGCTGCGGGCGCTCGTCGCCCCGGCCGGAAGGCCAATCGAGAACAGCGCCCCATGCATTGGCGGGATCGCTCGCGGCCAACACCAGGGGTAGGGAGGCGCCTTGCCCCTCGTGTCGATCCCGCAAGCGTTCGTCCGCTCCCGGCCACGCGAATTGGGCCCCGCCGCGCCCTTCCACGAAGTAGCCGCGGCGCACGTGCCCCTGGTCTTCGAGAATCTTGAGCACTCGGTACACCGACGAGAATCCGCCAAGGACGGCCTCGGCGCGCGCGACCTCGCGGGTCACGATTCCGTATCGTTGGAGCAGCACCTGCGCCAGCGCCGTTCGGCGCTCCACGTCGCTCGGCCGTGAGGACCAGCGCGAGGTGCGAAGCGACCACCGTCCTTCGCCGCCCCGGGAGGCGAGCGGCGGGCGTGGGGGGCGGCCCGGGCGATGGCGGCGCGGCGACAGGGCCCGGGCGCGCAAGGGCTCAATCGTGTCGTTG
Source organism: uncultured delta proteobacterium (assembly GCA_963696385.1). GTDB lineage: Bacteria > Myxococcota_A > Polyangia > Polyangiales > Polyangiaceae > Palsa-1150. The sequence goes on along the minus strand of CAVOKF010000008.1, from coordinate 297,530 downwards.
GTGACTTCCCCGGCCCATACCATCTGCCAGAGGACCTCGAGCACTTCGCCGGGAAAGCCCCCGACCGCGCGCGCGAGGTCCGAGAAGAAGACGGCGCCGCGTTGCGCCAGAGTGTCGCGCAGCGCCTTGGCCATCGCACCCTCGACCGGCACGATCGCGCGGGCGAGCAAGGTCTCTCGTTTCGCGAGGTAAAAGGCGATGCGTCCGTCGGTCGCTCCCAGCGCCTCGATTCCGGCCCACACCACTTCGCCCGACGCCGACAGTGCGTCGAGATCCCATGGCCGATAGTCCTGCAGGCGTGCGGGCAGGATTTCCGTCTCCAGCGCTGAGGCGATGAGCGGGCACCCCTCGAGCTCGGCGATGACGGCGAGAAGCGCGTCGCGCCCGCGCCGCTTGCTCGTAATCCCCTGCCATTCGGGCAAAAACCGCGCGAGCGCGCGCGCGTCGACCGGTTCTGTGGCGCGCCGCAGCCGCGCGAGCGAGTTCCGCCGGACCGCATCGAGAACGTCGGCGTCGCACCAAGGCTGTTCTGGGCCCGCCGGCAAGAACGGGCCCCGCACGATTCGCCCTTCGCGTTCGAGCGTGTGGATCGCAGAATCGACGGTCGGGCGGTCCAGACCGAGTCGCGTCGCCACGTCGTCGGGGGTGAATGGGCCGTGGGTGCGTGCGAAGCGCGCGACCAGGTCACGCGTCGCGTGAAGGGCGCGATCGAGAAGCGCCTCGGCAATGCCGTCGGGCAACGCGATGCCGATGCCGTCTCGAAACTTTGCCGCGTCCTCTGCCGCGACGAGGCGATCCTGGCCGCCCACCCGGAGCGTGACGACGCGCCCCGCGTTCAGCAGATCACGCACCCAGGCGTTCGCGCGGTCGGCGGGCGCGGTACGCGCGGTGATTTCCGGCACCGACAGATCGCCGATCGCGAGCAGCATGTCGTGAATGCCGTCCGCGCTCGTTACCGGCCGGGCCATGCGCTGCAGTCCGCGCTCGTAGTCTTCGATGACCTCGGGATCCAGGAGCCGCTCGGTCTCGGCGTCGCCCAAGAGGTCGCGCAACCGACCGAAGTCGATCGTCAACGCCTGGGCGCGCCGCTCGGCCGGCGGCGCGGCACTCTCGGTGACGAAGGTAGCGGCGAACGAGAATAGGATGCTGGCTGCGAACGGCGACGGTCCTCGGGCGTCCACGGTCGTGACGCGGACTCGGCGCTCGGCGATATCGCGCAGGGTCGAAACGAGTCCCGGCATGTCGAAGACGTCGCGCAAGCACTCGCGGTACGTCTCCAGGACGATCGGGAACGTCGGATGGCGTGACGCAACGGCGAGCAGGTTCGCGGCCCGCCTGCGCTGCACCCACAGGGGCGTTCGGCGCGTGGGGTCGCGCCGGGGCAAAAGAAGAGCGCGTGCGGCACACTCTCGGAATCGTGCCGCGAAGAGTGCGGTGCCCTGCAGGCAGGCCGTGACCATGGCCTCGATCTCCACGGGTGACGGCACGATACGCTCGGCGGAAGGCGGTGCGTCGCACGCCGGGACCCGAAGCGCGAATCCGTCGTTGGTCGTGTGGTAGTCGACGGGGCCGTACGTCTCGCGCAGCCTCGCGGCAATCGCCATCGTCCAGGGTGTGAGGACGGCGGTGCCCAGAGGGCAGAGGACCACGATGCGCCAGTCGCCGGCTTCGTCCACGAACCGTTCGATCACCACGGCGCGATCGTGCGGCACCTGTCCGGCCTCGACTTGCCGGCGGACGTAGCCGACCAGTGCATCCGCGGCGACCGCGTCGAGCGCATGGGTCGACCGAAGATCGGACGGCGCCAGGTCTCGGTCAGCCACGCGCCGGACGAGCTCTCCGATGCGCAGTCCGAGGGCGCGTGCCCGACCGGGTCGATCGCCGTGCCAGAACGGCATCTTTCCGGGCTCACCGGGCGCCGGCGTGACGATCACGCGGTCGGCCGTAATCCTTTCGGCGCGCCACGACGACGCTCCGAGCGTGAACACCTCGCCCGGTCGCAATTCGAACACCATTTCTTCGTCGAGCTCGCCGACCCGACGGCCGGGGTCGCGGGCGCCGAGGTCTCCGCCCGGTGCCGCCGCGAACACCCCGTAGGATCCGCGGTCGGGGATCGTTCCGCCGTTCGTTACGGCGATCCTGTGCGCGCCCGCGCGCGACGTGACGATATCCCGGCGGCGATCCCACGTGATGCGCGGCCGGAGCTCCGCGAAGTCGTCGGAAAAATGACGACCACTCAGCATGTCGAGCACGCCGTCGAAGGCCGATCGCGGCAGATCCGCGAAGGGCGCCGCGTGCCGTACGCGGTCGAAGAGATCCGGGACCGAAGCGTCATCCATCGCGGCCATGGCGACGATGTGCTGGGCGAGGACATCGAGCGGGTTGCGCGGATAAGAGGTGTCTTCGACTTGCCCTGTCCGCATGCTGATCGCGGCGGCCGCGCACGCGAGCAGATCCTGCCGATGCTTCGGGAGCAGGACGCCATGCGGAATTCCGCCGAGGCCGTGGCACGCCCGGCCGATGCGCTGCAGGCCCGACGCGACGCTCGGTGGGGCCTCGACCTGGACCACCAGATCGAGGGCACCCATGTCGATTCCGAGTTCGAGAGAAGACGTGGCGACGATCGCTCGCAACTGTCCGCGCTTCAGCCGGTCTTCAATGGCCGTCCTCCTCTCTCTCGACAGTGAGCCATGATGGGCGAGCGCGATTTCTTCGCCGGCAAGGTCGTTGACCGCCGATGCGAGCCTCTCGGCCAGGCGGCGGCTGTTCACGAAGACGAGCGTCGCCCGATGTCCGCGCACCAGATTGACGATGCGGGTGTGCAGATCGGGCCACACGCTCGCCGGTGGAGTCCGCGTCGCATCGATTCGATCGGGCGGAAGCGGCGCGCCGCCGAGCACGGCCGGGGGGATGGCCTCGACGGTCAGGTCGAGCTCTTTTCGCGCCCCCACATCGACGATCGTGACGGGCCGGGCCAGCCGGTTCTCGAATCCGCCGATCCAGCGGGCTGCTTCGTCGATCGGCCGCTGCGTCGCGCTCAATCCAATGCGTTGAAGCGGCGGGGCGTCGGGTGGTCTCCGAGCCGCGAGCCGCTCGACCGACACCATCAGGTGTGCGCCGCGCTTGGTCGGCACGAGCGCGTGAACCTCGTCGATGATGAGCGTTTCTACGAACTCGAGGGCGTCGCGCGCGGCCGACGTGAGCATCAAGTACAACGACTCCGGTGTCGTAATGAGGATGTCCGCTGGCCTGCGCCGCATCCGTGCCCTTTGCGTGCCGGGCGTGTCTCCGGTGCGAACGTCGACGGTAGGGCGGTAGAGCTCGATGCCGGCACGCGCTGCGAAATCGGCGATGCCCGACAGGGGCGTTTGCAGGTTGCGCTCGATGTCGACCGCGAGCGCCTTGAGAGGCGACACGTAGACGACGCTCACCCGCCCGGCGCGCGACTGGGGAGCGCCTCTTCGCAGCAGGCGATCGATGGCGACCAGGAAGGCCGCGAGCGTCTTGCCGGATCCGGTGGGCGCAAGCAGAAGCGTCGAGTCGCCGCGGCGGATTGCCGGCCATCCGAGGACCTGGGCGTCGCTCGGTGCCCCCAGTGCGGCCCGGAACCAGTCGGCGACGGGCGGAACGAAGGAGTCGAGCGGCTGAGCGGGCACTACGACGCCGCGCCTTTTAGTACAGCGCCCCAGTGAATGGTACCCGGACTGAGCACACCGAACCGCTCGACTCTTTGCGGAACCGCTCACGATTCGCCACGGCGCGCGATACGTTGTGGGCCGATGAGCGACGCGACTCGGCAAGGCCCTCCGAACGAGTCCTCGTCCGCTGTCGCTCCGCAGCGCCGGACGTTCGAGCTCTTGGATGAGACGAAGGAATCGATTCGATCGCTTGCGGCTTCGATGAGCTTCGTGGGCGTCTGTCTGATGCTGTTCGGCGGGTTACTCGCGGCGTTCGCCGTCGTGGCCCTGTCCACGGGCTTCCCGTGGGTCGCGGCGGGGCTCGTCGGCGTGGCGTCCGTCTACACGCCGACGGCTTGGTGGACCATGTCGGCCGGCCGATCGCTTTCGGCGATTCTGCGGACGCGCGGGCACGACATCGACCATCTCGTCGACGCGTTGGCTCAGCTTCGGCGGCTGTTCGCGTTCGCCCGCGCGGTCATCATCGTCCAGGCTCTGGTGCTCACGGCGGTCGGCTCGATTTTCGTGTGGTGCACGTTCATCACCGACAAGGGCGACCGGTGCTTCGGCGCGTTCGGTTAGCGGGAGTGCCCTGGGGGCCGCGACTCCGGCCGACGATTCTGCCGCGAACCGGCCGCGCTGCCGGTCAGGCGTGCGCTCCGCCGAGCCAGTCGCCCTCGTGGACCGCGCGTCCCAGCGACCATTCCGACGCGCGCATGATGCGGCGGCCCTCGGGCTGTACGGTCACGAGCTCCAGTACGGTGCCGGACCCGCAGGCGACCAGCACGCGGGACTTGTCCGCGAGGATGACCCGACCGGCTGGTGCTGCGGTCACCGCGCCGTCGACGACGTGCGTTGCATGAATCTTGAGGGTGCGATCGCGCAAAGGGGTAAACGCGCCGGGCCAGGGATTCATGCCCCGAACGTGGTCGTGAACGGCGCGGGCGCTGTCGGTCCATGCGATGCGCCCGTGCTCCTTTTGCAGAATCGGCGCGAGGGTCGCTTGGGTGGCGTCTTGGGGTACGAGCGAACAGGTCCCTGTCACGAACCGCGGAAGCCATTCGCGCACGGCTTGCGCTCCGAGGGTCGCGAGTCGCTCGGCGAGCTGCCCGGCCGTTTCCTCCGGCCCGATCGGGGTACAGAGGGTCGCGAACGTCGGTCCCGTGTCCATCCCTTCGTCGAGCTTCATGAGCGTCACTCCGCTCTCGGTCTCGCCGTGGACGATGGCCCACGGGATCGGCGCGGCACCGCGATACTTGGGCAGGATCGACGCGTGGACGTTGACGCAACCGAGGCGTGGGCAAAGTAGGACGTCGGGGGGAAGAATTCGCCCGTAGGCCACGACGAGCGCCACGTCGACCGGGTGTTGTCGCAGCCATGCGGCAAACTCGCCGGTCCTCAGCTTGGCCGGCTGTACGACCGGAAGGCCGAGCTCCGCCGCGCGAATTTTGGTCGGTGGAGCGTGCAAGGACAGGCCGCGTCCGGCCGGCTTGTCCGGTTGGCAGACGACGCCCGCGACCTCGGCGATCCCGGCAAGAGCGTCGAGCGACGGGACCGCAAACGCGGGCGACCCGAAGAAGAGCGCTCGCAAGGGAAACCTCGTCGCACGCTACCATGGCGTCGCCCGCACGTCGCGTCGGGGCCGGTCGCGTCGGGACGACGGCGGGCCCGTACCTCTTCGCTACACTGGTTGCCCATGCGCCGTCCGATGAACTTCAACGCCGGTCCCGCAACGCTGCCGCTCGCCGCTCTCGAACGCGCGCGAGCCGAATTTCTCGACTTCGCCGGCACCGGCATGTCCGTCATCGAGCACTCGCATCGGGGCAAGGAATACGAGATCGTTCATGATCAGGCCCTCGCTCTCGTGCGGGATTTGCTGGCGGTCCCGAGCGACTACGACGTCGTGTTCTTGCAAGGTGGGGCGTCGATGCAGTTTGCTCTGGTTCCCATGAATTTCCTGCCGCCCGGCGCTTCGGCCGACTACGTCGTTACCGGCACGTGGGGCGAAAAGGCGCACGCAGAGGGCGCCGCGTGGGCGACCGTGGCGGGATCGAAGGTGCGCTGCGCGGCGACGGCGAAGCCCGAGGGGTACATTCGTGCGTTGCTGCCCGCCCAAGCCTCGCTCGACGAAGCGGCAGCCTACGTTCATTTCACGAGCAACGAAACGATTGACGGGGTGCAATACCTCGACCTGCAGCGTTTCGGGCGCGCCCCGCAGGTCTGCGACATGTCGAGCGACATCCTGTCGCGCAAGCTCGACGTGTCGCAGTACGCGCTCATCTATGCGGGGGCACAGAAGAACATAGGCCCGAGCGGCGTCACCCTGATCGTGGCTCGGCGCGACTTCCTCGATCGGGGCCGCAAGGACTTGCCCAAGATCCTTCAATACCGCGCGCACGCCGAGGCGCGATCGCTACTGAACACTCCTTCGACCTTCGGGATCTACCTCGTGCGAAACGTGCTCGAATGGCTGCGCGATCAAGGCGGGCTTGCCGGCATCGAGGAGCGCAACCGCGCAAAAGCCGCCGATCTCTATGCGATGGTGGACGCCCACGCGGGCTTCTTCCGGTGCCCCGTCGAGATCGGGAGCCGGTCGCGCATGAACGTCGTCTTTCGGCTCCCGAGCGAGGATCTCGATCGGAAGTTCCTCGACCTGGCCAAGAAAAACGACTTCATCGGCCTGCGCGGACATCGCTCGGTCGGTGGCATCCGCGCCTCCCTCTACAACGCGGTGGATCCCGAGTGGGTCCGTGCGCTCGTGTCGTTCATGGGGGAGTTCGCGAGGCGAAACGGGTGAGGACTTTTTGTCAGAACCCCGCGGGACCCTGAGCGCTTCGCTCCGCCTCGACTCGCTGGCGCTCGCTCGGCTCCGCTCTCGCCACTGCGTGGCCCACTTGCACCCGGGGGGGCGCGCTGCCGCTCCCCCCGAAAACCCCCCAAAAGGAGTGGGCAGCCGATTGAGAGCCACTATGGGGGACGAACTCCAACGTCCCCTTTTGCACTTCGTCGTGTGCTATTTTGTAGGAATACGGCTCTGCCTGGAACGCACCGTACAACGTCCACCGTGTGTCCGGCGAAGCCGGGTGGGGCCTCACCCTTTTTTGGCACCCTTCGATTGGAGCGCTTTCAGCCCGGATTCCAACGCGGCGGCGACTTCGGGGGCCACCTGGTCGCCGCGGGCCCACTGATCGGCCTTGACCAGGGTGGTTTGAGCCGCGGTGGCGAGCTTCGAACGACGATGGCGCGAAAGTGCCCCGAAGGCGCTTTGCGGCGCGCTGGCTTGGGATTGGATTGCAGGTCGCAGAAAGCCTCGCATCCAGCGCTCATATCGCGTGGCCGGGCGCTTGCCAAGCGCCGCGCACGCGCCTTCGAATCAGCTCGCGGAGGCCATCGATGTCGATCGGCTTTTCGAGCACCGTGTTGGCGATGCCGTCCAGCATGGCGCGCACCTGCGGGAAGAGAAGCCCTCCGGTGACGAATACGATCCGGGCGGCCTGTTCGGGCGCCACGGCTTCGATGCGGTTGCGCAGATCGACGCCGTTGAGTGTCGGCATCATGACGTCGCACAAGATCACGTCGTAGTACTCACCGGCGGCGATCCACTCGAGCGCTTGCTCGGGACGAGTCGTTCCGATGAGATCGAACTCGTCGGACAGGATGCGCCGAATCGAGTCGAGCACGAGCAATTCGTCGTCGATGACGAGGACGCGCGCCACACGATTCCTCGTTCCGGACGGGGGTCGGTGCGCTCCTCCAGACATCGGCGATCAAGTGAGCAGCGGGCGTGCCGCTTTATTCCGTGCTCGCAAGTGGCCAAGACGATTCGAGGTCACCCTTGAAGTGGACACCGAAAGGACCGCATTGTCACGGAGCAAAATGCCACGCCGCGGCGAGGTACTACGCCGACGTTCCTGACCATACAGTTCCGAGGCGGACGCGCAGAGCCGTCGCTGCCGGTGTCAGTGCAAAACGAATGATTTCACCCGCCCGCGCGTGGTTGACCACGGTGGCGAGAGCGCTGGAGGATCCGTTCGATTGGGCGACGTCCGCCAAGGAGGGGTCGTCCTCGAGGGCGACGTTCTCGATGAGAGCCAACAGGTCGCCGGTGATCAAGAACGCCGTCCGCAACTCGGCCGACACCAGTGCATCGACGAATTCGCGGGGATCCGGCAGCGTCGATCGAGTCGACCCTAGATGCGGGACGAGCTCCTCCAAAAGCTTGCGTTGGCGACGGGTAAGCGCCCGCGCGAGGCTCGCCTCGTAGGGGGCGGTGAGCGTGCCGGTGTGGGCGCCGTAGCCCGCGACGACCTGCCGGGCGGCAGCCACCAGCAGGGCTTGGACATGCTCCGGGCTGAGCTCCCGAAGCCACGGAACTCCGTAAGCAATGCGAGCGACGGCGCGAGCCAGGCTGGCGAGTTGCACGGTCTCCGACCGCTCGATCAAGGATGCCGGAACGACCACCCAAGGCGTGTCCTGCGCCAAAACCCGAGTGCTCGTGACCTTGCGCGAGATGACGAGCTCGGCCTCGCTCACCCCGAGCTGGCGCGTGACGCGGTCGAGCATCACTCGAACGGGATGGCCGCTGCGCGAAGGGATCCGATCGCGCGGCGAGATCCCGAGATCGGCGATTTCGGACCGGAGCATCTTGGACTCCGCGCCGGCGATTGCGGCCGCAACCTCCAGAAGGACGTGACGAGCGTCCCTCGGCAACACGTGGGTGACGAGCGTCGCGCGGTCCAGTGCGGCGTGCTGCGCATCGGGCGCCACGATCCGACGCGCGCGGAGCCACGCGCGACGTCCGTCGTCCAGATCCCCGGCCATGCTGCGCAGCTCCGAGACGACGATGGCTTCCTCGCCGCGACCGCTCGCCGTCAGCGTCTGCTCCAACAGCAGAAGGGCCATCGAGGGGTCGGAGAGCGAGAGCAGGGGGTGCGGCGTGGGGTCCAGCATCCCCAAGAGCACCTGCGACGCCTGGTCGTTCGCGTTCGATGCGGCGTAGGCGCTCGCGAGCTCGAAACGCGCTTCGAAAAGGGTCGGGTCGAGCTCGATCGCGCGTTCGAGGTGAGCGATCCCCTCGCGCGGGCGGTCGAGCGAGCCGATCTCGGTGCGCCCCAGCGCCGCAAACCACCGCGCATCCGCGTGGCCGATCCGCTCTCCGATCGCGATCACGCCCGACAGCGCGCGCGCTTGCCCGGCGGGGTCCGTCCGCAGCATGCCTGTCAGTCTCGCGAAGGCGCGCGCATTCGACGGCGCGATCGCGACGGCGGCGACGAGCGCCCGCTCGGCCGCCTGCCGATCGTGGATACGCAGATGCACCTCGGACATTTCCATCAAAATGCCACTCTTGACCTCCGGGTCGTTCTCCGCGTCGGCCAGACGACTCAAAAGCTCGGCGATCTCGCGTCGCCGCGAAAGCGTCGCGTCTTCGGCCGCCTTCGGGGGCTCGGAGGTCATTCGCCGCAGCAACGCACGCAGGGCGCGCACGTTGGACGGTTCGATGGCGAGCGCCGCGCGCAAGACGCGATCGACCTCGGCGGGTCGGGCGAGCACCTTCTCGTAGATGCTCGCGAGTGCGAACAGCGCCGTCAGCTTCGGGGCGATCTCTCGGCTCGTCGATACGACCGCTTCGAGAGCATCGACGGCGTCCGGCCAGACGCGTTGAGCGATGCACAGTTCCGCCAGCGTGAGCAGCGACGGGATGTGTTGCGGGGCCAGCGCGCGGACGCGGCGCATCGCGTCGATGGCCACGGGCAAGTCGTGCAGTTCGTCGCGCGCCACGCGCGCGATCTCCGAGCCGAACATGACGACGGCTTCGGGCGACTTGGATTGGTTGAGCGCCGTGCGGAAATGAGTCAGCAACCGTTCGCCCTGGCGGTCTTCCAAGAGGACTGTCGCGAGTCGCCCCGCGGCCGGGATCGAGTCCGGATCGGCGTCGAGCGCCCGCTCGAGCAACGCGACCGCGCGCTGCCGGCGGTCCGCGCGCAAACCCAGGCGAGGGTCGTCGGCCGCACCGAGCAGGAGTTCGGCCGCGTCCAGAAGGCAGCGGGCCCTCAGCCGCGGCTCGTCGGCGAGATCGGCAAGGGCGATCGACGCGGCGAGCGCCGCCTCGGGATCGCCCAGCGAGGAGCCGAGCCGGGCCGCGCCCGTCGCCGCCGTGAGCGATCGCACGTCGGCGCCGAGCGTGTCGCGGTACCAGTGGAGTGCTTCGCCCAAGAGCTCGCGCGCCTCCTCCGGCTCGGGAGCGTCCGCCGCGGCCGATTCGAGCATGAGCGCGAGGCGAAGCTCGCGCGCGACGCGGGTGTCGGCGTTCGTGCTGAACGGAACGAGAGCGCGCAGGGCGGCGATCGCGTTTTTCTTGGCCCCGGGCTCGCCGCGTCGGGCTTGCGCGAGGTCCTGGCGCAAGGTCGCGCCGAGTGCCGCGGGGTCGGTGGGATCGAGATCGAGGATGGCGCGGTAGGTCACGGCTGGATCGCCGGATGGCAGCACCCATTCCTCGAGCGCCGCCAGATTCCAGAGCGCGCCGAGCCGTGCGCTCGTCGCGGTGAACGCGGCCGCCTGCCGCCCGAGCACGCGCGCGAGCGAAGCCACGTCGACCGTGGCCCGGCGTCGGAGCCATTCGAGCGTCCGAAGGGCCGGGACGTGGTCGCTGCGATCGGCCAGCAGCGACTCGAGCAGCGACGTCGCGCGCATCGGCTCCTGTCCGCTTTCGACGAGAAGCGACGCCAACTCGAACGTGAGCACGCGCTTGGCGTCGACCGAGGGAGCGCGCTCGATGCGCTTTCCCAGCAACGACGCGAGCTCTGCGAGCTCGCCGCCGCCGCGCCTTCTTGCGCGGCGCGTCATGAGGCGCGCCAGACGGTCGGCCAGCCAATCGTCGTCGGGTGTCTCGGCGAGAGCCCGCTGGTAGGTCCGTACGGCGCTTGCGTCGTCGCCCAGACGCAGTTCATCGATCTCGGCCGCGTGCGCCAGTCGTCGGGCACGCTCCTCCGGGGTCACGGCGCTCGAGGCGAGACGCTCCAGCATGTCGCGCAGGCCGCGCGCATCTCCGTGGGCCTCCAGAACGCGGGTCGCTTCTTCCGCCGGCACCGGATGGCTCGGGTCGATCGCGCGGGCTCGCTCGATCGACAGAAGTGCATCGGCCGGGGCGCGAAGTCTCAGGCTCTGGACCTGGGCCAACGACAGCCAGATCGCGACTTTGTCGCGGGGGGTCGCGGCGAGGTCGATTCGCGCGCGCAGCGACTTCGCCACGAGCTCCCAGCGGGCTGCCTCTTCGTAGAGACGCGTCTCGAGCTCGCGGGCGGAAACGAGCCGCGGGTTCTCGTCGATCACTTCGCGCACCAGCTGGATCGCTCGGGCCGCGTCGTGCCTGGACAGCACGTCGGCGGCGCGGACCCGCAATGCGAGCTGAGCGCCTCGGTCCACGACGACACGAGCTTCGTCGAGAAGCGCTCGCGCGAGATTTCGGTCGTCGCCGGTGCGTAACGCCGTGCGCTGCAGTCCGACCATGGCACTCTGTCGATCTCGGTCGATCGCGAGGATCTGCTCGTAGACGCGCGATGCGCGCGATGGATCGCCGAGGAGCTCTTCCCAGATGATCGCGACGCGTTCGAGGAAGGCGACCTTTCGACCCGGTTCGCGCGCGTCTTCGGCCGCTTGCGCGTACACTTCGACGAGCGATCGCGCGCCGCCATCGGTCGCCGCCGGGGGCGGCGGTGCCAGCACCCGCGTGAGCCCGTCGAGAGCGTCGGGATCTCCGGGGTACGCGACCCAGGCGGCCCGCAAGTGCCGAAGTGCATCGGCGGGCCGTTCGAGCTCTTCGCACACTCGTCCGGCGCGTGCGAGCGCACGTGCCTGGCGCGCGCGGTCGGGGGTTCGGGCCGCCTCGTGAAGCCACATCGCCACCCGCTGCTCGGGCTTGTTGGCCGTGCGAAGGAGGCGATCGAGCCAGTCGACCAAGGCCGGATCCGCGCTGTCCACGGCAAGAGCCCGCTGCACGTCCGCGATCGCCGTCTCGATCTCGCCCTCTCGCTCCGCGATGGCGGCGAGCGCTCCGAGCTCGTAGGCGAGCGCGCTCGGCTCGGCGACGAAACGCAAACGCGCCCTGCGCGCTCGGGCGGCATCCGCCCAGCGGGCCTCCGCCTCGGCGAGTCGAATGAGCTCGTCCAGGACGCGTCGGTCCACGCTCGACGAGGTCGGTCCGCGTGCGGCCGCGCGCTCGAGCAGCACCCGGGCTCTCGGTCCCTCGCCCAGTCGCCACGTCGCGATCATCGCGGCATCGAGCTCGAGCCGTGCCGCCCGCGCGTCGTTGGGCTCGACACGCGCCTCGTCGTCGAGCAAGTGCACGAGTGCTCCCCAGTCGCTCTGGGCGGCCACGTGCCGAACGAAAGCGTCCCGGACGGGCCCTGCGTTGGGGTCGACTTCGACCGCTCGCTCGAGCGCCGATCGAGCGGCATCGATCCGATCGAGCTTGCGTTCGAGTACGCGCGCACGCTCGACGTGCAGCCACGATGCCAGCGCGGGATCGGCGGCGTACGCGTCGGCCATCCGGCCGAGGTGTCCCGCGAGCGCGTCCCAGTCGCCGGGAGAACCGCTCGACAGGGTGCGGGCGACGAGCTCGGCCTCCAAGCCCTTGAGCGCGGCGGGATTCTCCGGCGAATACGCGAGCGCCTGTTCCCACGCGGCGCGCGTTTCGTCGCTTCGGGCGCCCACGGCTTCGAGCAGCCTGGCTCGCTCCGACAGCAACTCGACGCGATGCGCTTCGTCGGTCGCGGCCGACAGCTCCTGGTCGAGATGGTCGAGCATGGCCGATAGGGCCGCGCGGCCGTGATGAGCCCGCCTTAGGATGCTGTGGGCCGCCACGGCGCCCGGATCCACCTGCAGGGCGGCCTCGGCCCACGTCGCGGCACGCTTGTCGTCGGCCAGCAGAATCTCGCTGGCGATCGCGAGCTCGACGTAGACCCGGGCTCGCCCGACCTTGTCGCCCGACGGTTCCAAGTGCGTCGCGCGGGCCTGAAGAATGTCCACCAGGCCGCTCGGCGTAAGGATGTCGGCGAGCGTGCGAAGCGGAGCCGGCTCGGGGGTTCGCCCGCCCGCGGCCGGCAAAGGAGGCGGCCCCTTGCGGGGCAGGGGAGGAGGGCCCTTCGAGGGTCGAGCCACCCGCGACGAGTCGCGCGCGGAGACGTTCGACGCATCCACGGCGGCGTGCGTGGTGGCCGCGGCTCGCTGCAGTGTGACGACTTGGTCGTCGATGTCCCATCCGTCGTCGGTCACCGCCAAGAGGCGGTCCATCGACGTCGCATCGACGACGACGTCCTCTTCGACCTCGACCTCGTCGAGCTGGGCAATCGGTAGAGTTTCGGCCTCACTGGCTTCGCCTTGGCCGGCGCGGTGCCGCATCGGCTCATAGTGCCATGAAATGACCTTCTTGCATCCATACACATGCGTGCATAGAATTGGTGCTTGTGGACGTGAATCTCGCGGGTCCCCGGCGCTGGGAGCTCTACAGGCTTCTTGCCGAGCCCGTTCGGCTGCGCCTGCTGGCTCTCGCGGCGGAGGAGGAGCTCGGTATCGGCGAGCTCGCTGACCTGCTCGAGGAGAACCAGCCCAACATTTCCCGCCATGCGGCCGCGTTGCGGCAAGCGGGTCTGCTTCAGGACCGGCGGGAAGGAACCCGGACGCTCGTTCGGACCGCCTCCGGCGCGTCGCGCGATCCGGTCGTTGCGGATGCCCTACGTAGCGGGCGCGCTCTCTGCGAGCGCGACGGAAGTCTTTCTCGCATTCCCGACGCGCTGCGCGCGCGCGAGGCGCCGACGCGCGAGTTCTTCGGGCGCCCGAGCAAGGTGCGGCTCGACGCGATGCCGGCCGAGACGGGGGCCTACCTCCGTGCGCTCGCGTGCTTGCTGCCCCGCCGTTCGATGGCGGTCGACGCGGGAACAGGCGACGGACGGCTTCTCGATGTGCTTGCCCCGGTGTACGAGCGCGTCATCGCCGTCGATCGGTCGAAGGTGCAGCTCGAGCGCGCGAGAGAGAGGATCGCGATGCGCGGTTTCGCGAACGTTGAATTGCTCGATGCCGAGATCGATTCGCCGCAAGTACTTCGTGCTCTGGGGCTCATCGCCGGCCAAAGCGGATCCGATCCGGGTGCCGATGCGGTGTTCGCTTCGCGCGTGCTGCATCACGCGCCGCAGCCGGCAGAGCGACTGGGACAGCTGGCGTCGCTCTGCGCGGCGGGCGGTTCGGTCGTCGTCATCGAGTATGCCGCGCACGATGACGAGTCGATGCGCGATCAGGCCGACGCGTGGCTCGGCTTCGCCCCAGCGGCGCTCCGGCGATTTGCGCGCGCCGCCGGCCTCGAGGGCGCAGTGGTCGCACGGATTCCATCCGTGCTTTGTGGAGATGGACCGGATCGGCATCTGCCCTGGCAGGTGCTCGTGGCAAACAAGCCGAATCACCCGGACGGGAAAGGACGGACAAATGGCTCATAACTACAAGGTCAAAGACATCACGCTCGCGGATTGGGGCCGCAAGGAGATCGAAATCGCCGAGAGCGAGATGCCCGGGCTCATGGCGCTGCGCGGCGAATTCGGCTCGACCAAGCCGTTGCGGGGCGCCCGTATCGCGGGCTGCTTGCACATGACCATTCAGACGGCCGTGCTCATCGAGACGCTCATCGACCTGGGCGCCGAGGTGACATGGACGACCTGCAACATCTTCTCGACCCAGGATCACGCGGCGGCGGCGGTCGCCCACCGTGGGATTCCCGTGTTCGCCTGGAAGGGCGAAACCGAAGCCGAATACAACGAGTGCATCGAGAGGCAGCTTCGCGCGTTCAGCGGGGGCAAGGGGCCGAACATGCTCCTCGATGACGGCGGCGATTTCGACACAGATCGTGCACGCCGAGCACCCCCGGCTCTTCTCCGGGGCCGACCCGATCCGCGGTCTCACCGAGGAGACCACCACCGGGGTTCACCGTCTGTACGACATGGCGAAGAAAGGCACGTTGCAAGTCCCGGCGATGAACGTCAACGACAGCGTGACCAAATCGAAGTTCGACAATCTCTACGGTTGTCGCGAGTCGCTCGGGGACGGACTGAAGCGCGCGACAGGCGTCATGTTTGCCGGAAAGGTTGCCGTCGTCGCCGGCTACGGCGACGTGGGCAAGGGGTGCTGCCAGTCGCTTCGCGGGCTGGGCGCGCGCGTCGTGGTGACCGAGATCGACCCGATTTGCGCGCTGCAGGCGGCCATGGAGGGGTACCAGGTGACCACGATGGAGGAAATCGCTCCGATCGGAGACATCTTCGTGACCGCAACCGGCTGCCTCGGCGTCATCCGGCAGGAACACCTTCGCGCAATGAAGGACCAGGCCATCATTTGCAATATCGGTCATTTCGATTGCGAGATCGACGTCGCGTGGCTCGAGAAGAACCCCGAAATCAAGGAGGTGAACGTCAAGCCGCAAGTGGACCAGTTCGTGTTTCCGGACGGCAAGCGGCTGACGCTGCTGGCTCGAGGGCGGCTCGTGAATCTTGGCTGCGCCAACGGACACCCCTCCTTCGTCATGTCGTCGAGCTTCTCGAATCAGACGATCGCGCAGATCGAGCTTTGGCAGAACTATTCGAAGTACGAGCGCAAGGTCTACACGCTGCCGAAAAAGCTCGATGAGAAGGTCGCCGCACTTCACCTGCCCAAGCTCGGCGTGAAGCTGACCAAGTTGACCGGGGACCAAGCCGGCTATCTGGGCATCTCGCCAGAGGGCCCCTTCAAGCCGGAGCATTATCGTTACTAAACCAGGATCACCCTGAGCGTTCGCTCCGCCTCGACTCGCTTCGCTCGCTCGGCTCCGCTCTCGCCGACCCGGCACTCGCGACACGTCGAGGGGAGCGAGTGCCGCTCCCCTCGAGCACCCCAGCAGGACGGGGAAAACGTGAGCGTTCGCTCCGCCTCGACTCGCTTCGCTCGCTCGGCTCCGCTCTCGCCGACCCGGCACTCGCGACACGTCGAGGGGAGCGAGTGCCGCTCCCCTCGAGCACCCCAGCAGGAGGCGAGAACGTGAGCGTTCGCTCCGCCTCGACTCGCTTCGCTCGCTCGGCTCCTCTCTCGCCGACCCGGCACTCGCGACGCGTCGGTCGCCCATGGCCCTCTGGTTTCGCGGACGAACCCGGTCATTCGGCATTCGGAGCAGATTAACCTTCGGCGCGTGGGGTGCTTGACGACGCGCAGATTCAGCGTAGGTTCAGCTCACAATAGGCGTATTTAATACGCTGTTTAAGCGTATGTGATTCACCGACGCCTGTATGGAGACGAAGACAAATGAGCGAGAAGATTAGGCTGAGCCTTGAGGTCTCGTCCCAGCTGAACGCGAAGCTGGAGGAGCTTGCCGAGAAGATTCACGGGACCAAGAGCGACGTTCTACGCCGTGCCGTGGTTCTGATGGAGGTTGCCGTCCAGGCGAAGGAAGATGGCAAGAAGTTTGGGGTCGCCCACAAGGATCAAGAGCTAGCGACCGAAATTGTTGGGATCTGAAGAAGAGGGTGCTGGTGCCGACGAAGAAGCTCGATATCAGCGCTCTGACGGACGCTCTCGGCACCCTGGCCGTCCGAGACGAGACCCCCCAAGAGATGGCGGCTCGCCTTGAGCACGAGAAGCACGAGGCCGAACATCGAGGCCCGGGCCGCCCATGCGCTGGAAGGAAGCGACGATCATGGCCGTTCTCCCGTACCGCTGGGGTGCCCGAGGCGAATCCCGTCAACGTGTCGCGGGCACTGGTCGGCGAGAGCTCAGGGTCACGTTCTCGCCGCCGGCTGGGGCCTGCTGGGGTGTTCGAGGGGAGCGGCACTCGCTCCCCTCGACGTGTCGCACGTACCGGGTCGGCGAGAGCGGAGCCGAGCGAGCGAAGCGAGTCGAGGCGGAGCGAACGCTCAGGGTGATCCGGGTACCCTAAAACTCAAGCCTTGCAGCCTCGGCGAGGTCTTTGGCCCACTCCTTGAGCCTCGGTTCGCTGGGTCCTTCGAGCATGATTCGGAGTTTCGGCTCCGTTCCGCTCCAGCGCACCAGAACACGGCCTTGATCGCCGAGTGCACGCACGATGCTGGAGGTCATTTGCCCCAGACGTCGCATGTCGCCGAGGGGCCTGCGGGCGGGCAACGTGACGTTCTCGAGGACCTGAGGAACGCGCTGCATCGCCTCGTTCGCCAGCTCGCTCAACGGTTTGCCCGTTCTCAACATGAGCGCGAGCACCTGCAGGGCGCCGAGGACGCCATCGCCCGTCGACGCGTGATCCAGAAACACCAGATGTCCCGATTGTTCGCCGCCGAGGTTGTAGCCACCGTTGCGCATCGCTTCGACCACGTATCGGTCGCCGACCTGGGTGCGAATGAGCGTGGCGCCCAATCGAGTCAAGGCGTGCTCGAGGCCCAGGTTCGACATCACGGTCGCGACGACGGTCTTCTTCTTGAGGCTCCCGTCCGAGCACATCTGCCGGGCGCACATGGCGAGCAGTTGATCGCCGTCGACGATTTGGCCCTTCTCGTCGACGACGATCAGCCGGTCGGCGTCGCCGTCGAGAGCCACTCCGATGGCGGCGCCACGCTTGGCGACCTCGGCCCGCACGTGCTCGGGAAACAGCGCTCCACAGTCCTTGTTGATGTTGAAGCCGTTGGGTTTGACGCCGATCGCCGTGACGTGGGCGCCGAGCTCCTGAAGGACCAACGGAGCGACGCGGTAGGCGGCCCCGTGCGCGGCGTCCACGACGACGCGCACCCCGTCGAGCGAGAGGTCGGACGGAAAGGTCTGCTTGAGAAACACGACGTAGCGGCCTCGCGCATCCTCGAGCTTCTCCGCACGGCCGATTCCGGGACCGGTCGAGCGTGCGCCGAGCAGCTCATGGTTTTCCATCAGCCGCTCGATTTCGCTCTCCGCTTCGTCCGGCAGCTTGAAGCCGTCGGACCCGAATATCTTGATTCCGTTGTCCTGATAAGGATTGTGACTCGCGCTGATCACGATGCCGGCGTCCGCACGCATGCTCACGGTCAAGTGGGCGATGGCGGGGGTCGGCATCGGGCCACACAGCATCACGCGCCCTCCCGTCGCGCAGACACCGCTGGCGATCGCCTGCTCGAGCATGTAACCGGACAGTCGGGTGTCCTTGCCGACGAGAACGCGGGGGGAATGCGCCTTGCCGCGTCCGGCGACGAAGGTGACGGCGCGCCCGAGCTGCAAAGCAAGCTCGGGCGTCATCGGGTACTCGTTGGCAATGCCCCGAATCCCGTCGGTGCCGAAGAGCTTGCGCGCGCCGGCGCCGGTCGCGCCGCCGTTCATGGATCCGCCGTTCGAAACCTTGGGGTGCGCCGTCTTCGTCTTCGTCACGCTGCTGCCGACGATTTTTTTCATTCGTAAGGTTCAATCTCTGAAGTTGACGAATTGAAGTTCGATACCGAAGTCGCGCTCGCGTATCGACTGAATGGCGGCCTGCAAGTCGTCCTTGTTCTTGCCTGTGACCCGCACTTGTCGATCTTGAATCGACGTCTGCACCTTGAGCTTGGATTCCTTCAGCATTTGAACGAGGGCCCGGGCCTTCTCGACCTCGATGCCTTCTTTGATCGTGGCGACGATGCGGGCGCCGCCCTTGGCGGTCGGTTCCGCCTTGCCGATGTCGAGGAATCGAAGGGAAACTTTGCGTTTGACGAGCTTTTCCTGCACGACGACGAGCGCTGCCTTGGCGCGGTCTTCGCTTCCCGATCGGATCGTGATCGCCTCCGGCGTTTTTTCGAGGACCGTGTCGGTGTCCTTGAAATCGAAGCGCTGCGCGATTTCCTTTTGCGCCTGGTTGAACGCGTTGTCGATTTCGTTCAGCTGCGCCTTCGAGACGACATCGAAACTGGGCATCGGGAATCGAGGGCCATGCTAGCCGTTCGCGGCGGGGCCTTCAAAGTGCGACCGGAGGGTCGCGCGGCAGGTTGCAGAGCCTGCCGCGAACGTCTCCGACGAGGACGATGGAACCGGCGACGACGACGATCCGGTGGGCGGCCGTGGGGCGGCCGGCCCGGTCGGCCCCGATGCCCCCGTCGGGCAAGGGCGAAGCGGCATCGTGCAGGCCGCGTCCGGGGTCGACGAAGGCCGCAGCCAGAGCGAGCGCACCGTCCAGATTCGCCGCGACGGTCCCCGGGCAGAGGGCGCGCATCTGGTCCGGGTCGACCGCGGATCGGGCCGATGCCTCCGGGGCCACGTAAATGCGGGTCGCGGCGAAGGGCGCGAGCGCCTTCAACATCGGTCGCCATTCCTTGTCGGCGAGCGTGCCGAACAGGAGGGCGACCTGTTCGGGAGGCAGTGAAAGAGCGCGTACGTACCGCGCGAGCGCTCGAGCTCCGTCCGGGTTGTGCGCGGCGTCGACCAGGTAAGGGCCGATGCGCTCGAGCCTTGCCGGCCAGCGGGCGAGTGCGAGTCCCCGGTCGATGGCCGTCCGCGACGCGCCGATGCGTGCGCCGAGCTCTGCAGCGACGCGCGCGTTGTGCCGTTGGTGAAAGCCGGCGAGCCCGATCGCGCGCGGCAGGGACGCCGGGCGCGGACGGCTCGTGGTCGCCCCGCAGGCGCGCGCGACCTCATCGACCGTCGCCCGGATGGGGTCCGACATGGGGCCCAGCACGATATCGAGACCGGGCTTGGCGATGCCGGCCTTTTCCCGGGCGATGTGCGCGAGAGTCGGGCCGAGGCGATCGGCGTGGTCCATCGCGATGCGCGTGATCGCAGCTGCCGCCGGCAGAGGCAGCACGTTGGTCGCGTCGAGCCGGCCGCCGATGCCGACCTCGATCACCGCGAGGTCGACGCGAGCCTCACGGAACGCGAGGAACGCCGCGAGCGTGGCGACCTCGAAGAAGGAGAGATCCGCTTCGGATGCAAGGACGCGCCTCAGCAGACGCGCGAGAGTCGCGTCGTCGATGGGCTCGCCGTCGATCCGGATCCGCTCGGCGAATCGGCAAAGATGCGGTGACGTGTACAGGCCCGTTCGAAGTCCGTGAGATCGGGCGATCGACTCGAGCATGGCGCAGACGCTGCCCTTGCCGTTCGTCCCGGCGACGTGGACGGCGCGCAGTGCCTGCTCCGGATGCCCGTGTCGTTCGCACGCCGCCCGCATCCGTTCGAGGCCGAGGCGCATTCCGAGCGAAACTCGTGCGTACAGGTCCGACAGAGCGGACTGCAGCGAAACAGTGACGGATTCATCCTCCCGGTGGCGCGTGTCCGTTTGCATGCCCCGCCTGCCCCATGAAATGCCCGAGCAGAGTCGCAATCTCGCGCTTCATCTCGAGCCGGCTGGCAATTCGGTCGATCATTCCATGCGCCAGCAAGAACTCGCTGCGCTGAAATCCGGCCGGTAGCCTTTGTCGGATCGTGCTTTCGATGACGCGCGGCCCGGCGAATCCGATCAGAGCCTCGGGCTCGGCGATGTTGACGTCGCCGAGCAGAGCGAAGCTCGCTGCGACTCCGCCGGTCGTCGGATGCAGCAGGATGCTGA
This sequence comes from uncultured delta proteobacterium, assembly GCA_963696385.1. GTDB lineage: Bacteria > Myxococcota_A > Polyangia > Polyangiales > Polyangiaceae > Palsa-1150. Next base: position 277,346 of record CAVOKF010000008.1, on the reverse strand, counting down.
TGAAGGGCAGCGCCGCCGCCTTCAATCGTTCCAGCGCGCCGACGGTCTTGGCCATCTGCATCAGGCTCAGAATTCCCTCTTGCATGCGCGCGCCCCCCGACGCGTGCAGCAAAACGACCGGAAGCCTCTGCTGGGTCGCTCGCTCGAAGAGACGCGTCACCTTCTCGCCGACGACGCTGCCCATCGATCCGCCCATGAAGGCAAAGAGAAAAGCTCCCCACGCCACCCTGTGGCCGCCGATGCGTCCGGATCCGGTTTCGATCGCTTCCTTGGCGTGAGAGGAGCGCTGCGCGGCCGCGATCCGCTCCGGGTACGTCTTTCCGTCCGTAAATTCCAGTGGATCCGCCGGCGCAAGGTGCGCCTCCCACTCGTCGAAGCACCCGTCGTCGAGGATCAGCTGCCGCCACCGGACGAAGCTGAGCTTGTGGTGGCGCCCGCACTGCGGACAGACTTCGAAGTTCGAAGCGAGAGCGTCGGAGGGCAGCGTCTCCCCGCAGCCGTCGCATTTGCGAAAGACGCCTTTGCCGAGGGTCTTTTTCTCGGCGGCGTCGCCTTCGGGAGGTTTCTTTTCAGGCCAGGGCATGCTTCTTCTAGAAGCGCATACTTACCAGATCGGGGGAGACTTTGAGGGTCGGCTCGGTGCTGTCCTGCACTTCGCGCGCGCTCACGCCGGGCGCCACTTCGCGCAAGATGAGCCCTTCGGCGGTGACGTCCAGAGTGGCCATATCCGTGATGACGCGGTGCACTACGCGTCGGCCCGTCAACGGCAGCGTGCATTCCCGAAGAATCTTGGGGCTGCCGTCTTTGGCTGTGTGCTCCATGATGACGATGACACGTTTCGCGCTGGCGACCAGATCCATGGCTCCGCCCATGCCCTTGACCATTTTCCCGGGAATCATCCAGTTCGAAAGGTCGCCGCTCGCGCTCACTTGCATGGCGCCCAGGATGGCGAGGTCGATGTGTCCGCCGCGGATCATCGCGAAGCTCTCAGCACTCGAAAAAATCGCGCCCCCCGGCAGCATCGTGACCGTTTCTTTGCCGGCGTTGATGACGTCCGCATCGACCTCTTCGGGCTTCGGATACGGGCCGACCCCGAGAAGGCCGTTCTCGCTCTGCAGGATGACCTCGATGCCGTCGGGTACGAAGTTGGACACGAGGGTAGGCATTCCAATGCCGAGATTGACGTAGTAACCGTCGCGCAGCTCTTGGGCGGCCCGGCGCGCGATCCGGTCGCGCGCGACCGCCAGGCGAGCCCCGTCGGGCGCCGGCGGGCTCATCGGACGCGAATCTCTCGTCGTGCGTCGCTCGATGCGCTTCTCGAAGGAGGCGCCGACCAAGACCCGGTGCACGTAGATGCCCGGCGTGTGGACGTGATCCGGCTCGATTGCGCCGACCTCGACGAGTTCTTCGATTTCCGCGATTGTGATCTTGGCGGCGGCGGCCATCATCGGATTGAAGTTCATCGCCGTGTGGCGATACACGAGATTGCCGAGGCGGTCTCCTCGCCACGCCTTGACGAGGGCGAAGTCCCCGGTAATGGCGGGCTCGAGCACACACGCGCGGCCGCCGAACTCTCGCGTCTCTTTCTTGGCCGAGAACTGCGCGACGCGCCCGTCCGGTCCGTACCGAATGGGCAGGCCTCCGTCGCCGATGGCCGTGCCGGCGCCGGTCGGAGTGAAAAACGCGGGAATGCCGGCGCCGCCGGCCCGCAGCCGCTCCGCGAGCGTACCTTGCGGAGTCAGTTCGACTTCGAGCTCGCCGGACAGATACTGGCGCTCGAATTCCTTGTTTTCGCCGACGTAGCTCGAGACCATTCGGACAATCTGCCGATTGCGCAGGAGCAAGCCCAAGCCGAAATCGTCGACTCCGCAGTTGTTCGATACGACCGTCAGATTCTTCGTTCCGAGTTCGCACAGTGCGCGGATGCAGTTCTCCGGAATGCCACACAACCCGAAGCCCCCGGCGAGTATCGTCGCCCCATCGCGAATGTCGCGCACGGCCTCGACGGCGGTCGAGACCAGCTTGTTCATACCTGCCTCTTCATCGCCGGTACCGTAGCGCTCGCCCCATCAACCGTCGACGTCGTCGACCGCCGCGGGCATCGACGCCGGCAAGACGCCCGACTCGTCGCGTCTCGGGTCGACCGGAGACGACGGCGGTGTCGAGCCCGATGCGGGCGCCGGCGGGGTCGCGCCCGGTCGGCGCGTCGCCTTGCTTTTTCGAGTGGACGCAACGTTGCGCTTGAGTGGGTTTTCCACGCACCCGCTCATGCGAGCGGGGCACGCAATGCGCACATGAAAGTGGTCGTCGTGGGGAAGTGCACCACGCGGCTGTTGCATGACCTCGGCGGCCCGGACCCGGACGGCGGCTGCGACACCGGTTCGCTCCGCGTAGGCAAGCAAGCGCGCGCGCAGCGGCGAGGCGACGAACACGTGCGTCACGTGTGCCTCGGGATCGGTCACGAGTGCGGCGACGAACGCCCAGTTTGGGCCATCGTCGAAGTATGCCCCTGGCCATCCGGTCGCGGTGCCGTCCGACCGGAAGGGTACGAAATGCGTCGAGAACAGCTGCCGGCCCTCTGCGGAACGAACGAAGAAACCGATGTCGGCATCGCGCCCGCTTTCGTGCGAACGGTGGCGCTCCACGTCGCCCCCGCCTTCGCGCGAAAGGTGACCTACCGACGTCACGAGACCGGGAAATTGCCGGCGCACGGTGCGGGCGGCTCGATCGATCATCTCGACGAGCGGCTCGAGTCCCCACCGCACGTCCCCGGCTGCGTCGGCTGGCATGACACGGATGTAGACGGTTTCGTCGAGGTGGGTCCCCCCGACCAGACGACCCTCGGTCGGCGACCCTAGGCTGCGTCCGAAGCGAAGGGCGGCCGGTCCTAGGCTCATCCGCGTCGATGTAGCTTGCCGCGCTGTCGCTCCGGGCAGGGCCCCCGTGGCGGCGGTGAGAATCGCCGCGAGGGCGGATAGGGCAATCGTCTTGGGGTGCATCGGAGTCGATTGACGGTGCGGCGGCGGCGCGGATCTGCGGCCGCTCGGCCCGACGTCGAGGGAGAGCACGCCCGGTCTGGGACGGCCAAGTTTTGCCGACCTCGCGAGCCGCGACGTCGCTCCTTGTGCGTAACCTTTCGGTCCGGATGCGGCGCCTAGGCTATTCTCAGGGGTCCGTGTCGCCCGACAGCTTATTCCCGGCCCTTCGCTTCTCGGCTACCGAGCGCCGCACCGTTTTGGTGGGGCGAGAATCCGAGATGGCTGAACTCAAGCGCGCCTACGCTTTTGCACGCGATCTGGTCCAAGCGCGAACCGTGACGGTGCTGGGCGCGACGGGCATCGGCAAGACGCGTCTGGTGCGCGAGTTTTTGGTCCGATCCCGCGAGCTCGGGGGAAGGCCCCGCGTCTTTCGCGGGTCCGCTCGTGAGGGAGGCCCCGCGTACGAGGTCTTCGCACGGATCTTGCGCGGTCGCTTCGGAATCGTCGAAGGCATGGACGAAGAGGCGGCCAAGGCGCAAGTGCGAACGCAGCTCGCCGCCGTGCTCGAGGATCGGAAGGTCGGCGACGTCGCGTATTTCTTGGGCCAACTGCTCGAACTCGGGTTTCAGGACTCTCCGCTCGTTCGCGCGGTCGTCGGCGATCCGCAGCCGATGCGGTCGATGCGTCGCGCCGTCATCAAGAATTTCCTCGAGACCGACGCGAGCAAGGCGACCGACCCGCTCGTTCTGGTGTTCGACGACCTGCAGTGGGCTCACGACGACTCGCTCGAGCTGCTCGCCTATCTGGTCGAGAATTTGCGAGGGCCGATATTGCTTTTGTGTGCGTCGCGTCCGGAGATGCTGACCCGGCACGATGGCTGGCGGCGCTATGGCGGCGATCGGCACGCGGTGATCGAACTGGGGCCCCTCGATGAATCGGACGCCGCCACGTTCGTGCGCGATCTGCTGACGCCATGCGGCGAGGCACCCGCGATCGAAGAGCTGGTGGATACGGCCGTCACCTTGGCGGGTGGCAATCCTGCGCTCCTGGAACAAATCGTGCGCATCTACCACGACGCCGGAGTGCTCGAGGCGACCGACGATTTCGAGGACGAACGCTGGGTCATCCGCGCGGACAAGCTCGCGGGCGTCCGGTTGCCGCTCACGGTCGAGGACGCCGTGCAGGCGCGAATTGCCGCGCTCGCGCGTGACGACCGGCAGCTGCTCGAACGTGCCGCTGCGATGGGCGGAGTGTTCTGGCTCGGCGGCCTGGTCTCCATTCATCGTCAAGGCGAATCGGCGCCCGAGGTGTGGGAGGGCGGCGAAGCCGACGACGTTCTTGGACTGCGACGGCGCTTGGGTGAGCTCGTCGATCGCGACTACGTCTTGCGTTTGCCGGACAGCACGTTCGGGGGCGATGAAGAATACGTGTTCAAACACAATCTCGAGCGCGAGGCGCTCGAACGGCTCACGCCCCCCGCGTCGGCTCGGCGATACCACCGCGCCATCGCGGAGTGGTTGAGCTTCCGCGGCAACGTCGCCGCGAGCGAGGAGTATCTCGAGATGCTCGCGCGCCATCGCGAGAAGGCGGGCGCGCTGTCGCTCGCGGCCTCGTCGTACGTCCGCGCAGGCGAGGTGGCCCGGTCGCGTTGCGCGAACGCCAAAGCAGCAGAGCTTTTCGCCAAGGGAATCGATCTGCTCGACGACTGCGACCATGCCGACGAGGATCTGCGCCTGCGCGCCGTGCATCACTACGGCGACGTGCTGCAGTCGCTCGGTCGAAACGCCGCCGCGCACCGCGCGTTCACTCAAGTGCTGGCTCGCGCCTGGCGGCTCGACTTGCGCAGCGTCGGGGGAACGGCTCACTCGCGCATCGGACGCCTGCACCGCGAGACGGGCCGCATGGATCAAGCGAGCCGTCACCTGACGGCGGCCCTGTCGCTGTTCGGCCAAGCCCAGGACGATCGTGGGATTGCCGCGGCCCTCGACGACATCGGCAAGCTGCACTGGCTCAAAGCGGACTACGCGCTGGCGCTCGAGTACGCGCTTCGTTCTCTGGCGATGCGGCGTAAAATCGGCGATCGGCCCAGTGAAGCCCTGAGCCTGAACAATCTGGGCTTCGTGCACCACGAGGCGGGTAACTTCGCGGCGGCCGCGGAAGCGTTCGACCATGCTCTGCGCATTCGGCGCGAGATCGGAGACCTGGTCGGCGTCAGCATCACGTTGAGCGGGCTTGCCGCCGTTGCCCGCGACATGCGAGAGCACAAGAAAGCGCTTGCGCTTTTTCAGGAGGCCTACGAAGCGGGCAAGGAGATGGGCGATCGCAATCGGATCGCCTCGATTCTCACGAATCTCGGAGCCATGCACGATCGCTCGGGGGACGCGTCCAAGGCTCGACAATTTCTCAAGCAAGCCGAGGATCTCACCGACGATCTCGGCGATCGACGCGGCTTGGGGGAGGCGCTGCACTCGCTCGGCAAGGCTTATTTCGTGCGGCGAGAGTACGAAAAGGCGAGGGCGTTCACCCAGCGAGCCGTCGATCTGTTCACCGAAGTCGAGAGTCCCATCGAGCTCGGTATGGCCTTGCGATCTCTGGCCGAGGTCAAGATTGCGATGCGCATTCCCGGCTCTCAGGACGCCGCGGGTCTCTTGAAGCGGTCGATCGCGATCTTCGAGACCATCGGCAACGAAGTCGAGCTTGCACGAAGCTGCCGGGCGTACGCCGAGGTCTTGCGGCAGACGCCAGAGCACGCGACCAATCCGGAAGTCGCCGCCGAGGCGGCCCAGCTCGCGAAGCGGGCGGAAGATCTCTTGGCGAAAACGCGGACTTCGGCCGGTCCAGTGGTCGCCGTCGCCTGAAAGGATTTTATGACGAAGTCCCGCGAGTTCGACGAACTCCTCGACCAGCTGAACCTGTTGCTCAAAAACCCCACCGTCGGTGCCGAGCTTGCCGAAATCGGCGTAAACGTCGCCCTCGCCATCACGCTCGTCGATGGCGTCCGCGCCTACCTTCACGGTCACAAGGAGGCGGCTCTGCTCGAACTGGGCACCGCGACAGACGAAATCGCCGCCCGCATGACCCACGCCCGCGGAGACACCCCCTCCTAAAGACTTCGAGGTCGAGGGTCGAGGTGAGGTCGGGGTCGGGGTCGGGGTCGGGGTAAGGTCGAGGTCGGGGTCGGGGTCGAGGTAAGGTCGAGGTCGAGGTCGCCGCCGGCTGGGGCAAGCCTTGTTGACATGCGGTGGACATCCGCTATCGCGCTGAGCGGATGTCCGAGACTCTGCGCTTCGCCCCCAAGCCGCCGTGGCTTCGTGTCAGGGCACCGGGCGGCGAGCGGTACATCGGATTACGCGACGCGTTCCGCAGCCTCGATCTCCATACCGTCTGCGAGGAAGCGCGCTGCCCCAACATCGGCGAGTGCTGGAGCGAAGGGACGGCGACCATCATGCTGCTGGGCGACACCTGCACCCGCGGCTGTCGCTTCTGTGCCGTCACGACCGGGCAACCGCGTGGTGCGGTCGACGTTCGCGAGCCCGAGCACGTCGCTCGCGCTCTGGCCCGCCTGCCGCTGCAGTACGTCGTGATGACGATGGTCGACAGAGACGATCTACTCGACGGCGGCGCTGCGCATGTCGCCAAAACGGTGCGCCGCCTGAAAGATTTGCGCCCCGACATGCTCGTCGAGACGCTCGTCGGCGACTTCGGCGGACACCTGGACTCGGTCGACCTGACCGTCGACGCGCGCCCGGACGTGTGGGCTCACAACATCGAAGTGGTGCGCCGACTGCAACGCACGATTCGCGATGTGCGTTGCGACTACGATCAGTCGCTCGGTGTGCTGGCGCGCGCCAAGCAAAGGGCGCCCCAGGTCGTCACGAAGAGCTCGATCATGGTCGGCATCGGCGAACGCGACGACGAAGTCGTCGAGACGATGCGCGATCTGCGATCGATAGGGGTCGACGTCCTGACGGTTGGCCAATATTTGCGACCGACGTTGAAGCACGCCGCGGTCGACCGTTACGTCGCTCCGGAGCGGTTCGACGCGTTTGCTCGCGAGGGCCGGGCGCTGGGCTTTTCGTTCGTCGCGGCGGGACCGCTCGTCCGAAGCTCGTACAAGGCTGCCGAAGTATTCGTGCGGAGCATCTTGCGTCCCGGCGACCCGGACGCGGCCGAGGCGTTGCTGACCGATCGCATGGCGGCGGCGCACGCGCGAAGCACGAGCGAGATCGCGGCGCAGCAGGCCTCCTCGCTCTTGGCCGCCGAAAGCCTCGTGCGGCGCTGAATGGGCCTGCGCGGCAAGTCGCTCTTCTCACGCCTTCTCGCGCGCGCGCCTTCGCACGTAGACACGGCGCGTCAAGCGCGGGTCGTCTTCGTGCACGACGATGGGGCCGGCCTCGAAGACGCTCTCGTCGATGGTCGGGGCGCGCACCGCATCGACCGGATCGACGCGGTCGGGCACGTACGCCACGTCGATGAGGTCTGCGAGGTCCATAGCCTCGGCGTAGATCCGCGCACCGCCGATGAACCAGATGTCGGAATCCGCCGCGCGCGTCACGGCTTCCTCGATGCTTTTCACGCATTCGATTCCCAGCCGGTCGATCGCTCGGCTCGTGACGACGATGTTGCGGCGTCCGGGAAGCGGTTTTCCGAGTGACTCGAACGTGTGGCGGCCCATGACGACGGTCGAGCCCATCGTGACGCGCTTGAAGCGCCTCATGTCGCCCGGGTAATGCCAGGGAATCGAACCGCCCTTTCCGATCACGCCTTCCGGCGACACCGCGTAGATGAGACCCCGCATGGCGCGTCGTTTTGGCGGTTTGGCCGTCAGACCGCGACCTTGAACGCGATCGGCGGGTGGGGCTCGTAGCCCGTGAGCACGAAGTGCTTCATGACCGTCTCGGTGTCGGCCTTGAGGAGGGGCTCGATGTCATCGAGCGTGCGAATGCTCGGATCGATGGCGAGTGTCGGCAATGGCCGCGGCGGTCGATCGAGCTGCCGCTTCAGCCCGGGAACGTGGTCGTATTCCGCCATCGATCCGTCCGCTTTGGCTGTGTAAATGTGAGCGTCCACCAGAGTATGGGCAAATACGCCCGGACGAATGCCCGTGAATCTCGAAAAAAGATGGAGCAAGAGGGCATAACCGGCGATGTTGTACGGAATTCCGAGCGCGACGTCGGCGCTCCGCTGCGTCAGGTGCAAGCACAGCGTTGGTTCGCCGCGCTCGTCCATCTGCACGTTGAACGCGAAGAGCAGGTGACACGGGGGCAGGCGACTGGTCTGCGCGTTGCCCGGGGCCCACGCGGTGACGACCAGCCGGCGGCTCATTGGATTTTGGGCGATTTCTCGCACGACCCAGCGCAACTGGTCATTGGTGGCGGCTCGACCCTCGGCGTCGTGAACGGGGAAGTGTCGCCACAGGTTGCCGTAGGCGCTCGGCACGCGTCCGTTCTCGTCGGCCCAAGGGTCCCAAAACTTGCAGCCGTGCCTTTTGAGGATTCCGATGTCCGTCTGTCCGCTGAGAAACCAAAGGTTCTCGACGACGATATTCTTCCACGAAATCTCTTTGGTCGTCAGCAGCGGAAAGCCGAGCCCTAGGTCGATCTCGTAATTGACGTTGAACGTCGACAGCGTGTCGACGCCGGTGCGGTTGGTTTTTCGCGTGCCTCGGACGAGCACGGTGCGGACGAGATCGAGGTACGCCTTCACTGCTGGCCCATCTCGTGACGCGAACCGAGGCCGGCGTCAACGAGTGACGAGGACGCTCGAAGATCCTTCTCCTCTTGGCCGAGCATTCCGATCGCCTTGACGCAGTGCTCGGCGATCCGCCGATACGCTCCCGGCCCGGCTGGCGCGTCCAGCAGGTCGCCGAAATCGATGGGCGCCCCGAACACGAGCCAGATCGGATCGCCTCGTCCGGTGACCCCCGCACGAAGCTGGCGCACCAGGTCGTTACCCAGTCCATTCACGAAGACGGGAACGACCGGCACGCGGGCCTTGTGAATGACGCGGCCGACACCGCTTTGCGCCGGCAGAAGCCTGTACGGATCGGCGCTCTTGTTGCGCGTTCCCTCGGGGTGAAAGCCGACGAAAAAGCCGCCCCGGCGCAGCAGCAGCGAGAGCTCGTCGAGGCTCGCCAGATTGAGCGCGGCCCGCTTGCGGTCTCGAAAGATCGGCGGGTACATCGCGAAGAAGCTCATCGTCCCGTTGACCAGCGGTCCGAGAGGGTGGTCGTAGAAAAAATTCGAACGTACCGGGAATAAAATGCGCTGCGGCAGCCCGTGCGCCACGAGCTCGGCGGTCGTCACGTACAGATCGAAAAACGACCGATGGTTGGCAACCAGGATGACGCTTTGCGACGGATTCCACGGCGGAAGGCGATTCAAGCCGGCGACGCGTCGAAGACGCATCGACACGGCGCGGATCCATCCTTGGCCGACCGTGCGCTGGCAAAGACGGATCGCCGAATCGAGCGGACCGGGCTCCAATGTGGCTCGGACCAGGCGAATTTGCATTCGTTCGAGGCGACTGAGCCCGCCTTCACTCGCTTCGAGCGGAGCATCGTCGTCCGGGCGGCGATCGTGCGTACGGGGGCTCTGGATCTCGGCGATCGGCAGGGTGACGCGTTCCACGGCCGGCGATCAAAGACCAGGCGCACACGAATGCGCAAGGGGTCGCGTCGTCCTTCCGGCAGCTCGCGGGAACCCGTCTGGGGTCGCCCGGGCGCCGGGCGGTCGTTCTGCGCAGAACCGTTGACATTCGCTTCCGTCTGGCGCTAGCCACCCTCCCGTGCCCGCCAGCTTTTTCGACGTCGACGGCACGCTGGTCCGAACCAATCTGCTTCACCCGACCTTATTTTACCTGACCCATACCCCCAACCCGCTCCGCAGCTTCGGTGCGCTGGCCCGCGCCGCTGCCCGGGGGCCGCGCATGGCGTTGGCGGAATGGGTCGATCGCCGCCGATTCAACGAGCTGCTCTTCGCCGCCTACGAGGGAATATCGCAGGATCGGCTCCTTCTGCTGGCCGACGAGGCCTTCGACCGCGTACTGCGGGGCGCCGTATTTCCTGGCGCGCGTCAACTCGTCGATCGCTGCCGGGCCGAGGGCCACGAGGTCGTCCTGATTTCCGGTGCGCTCGATTTTTTGATGGATCGCTTGGCGGCGCACCTCGGCGCGACGGCCGTTATCAGCAACCGGCTCGAGTTTCAGGACGGCTATGCGACGGGACGACTGCTGCGCCCGATCGTGGCGGGTCCCGAGAAGGCGCGATTGGTTCGCGAATGGGCGCGCCACGAAAAGCAAGATCTGGACGACTGCTTCGCGTATTCGGATAGTTATTCCGATGTGCCGATGCTCTCGATCGTGGGTCACCCGTGCGCCGTCAATCCGGATCTGCGTCTCATGAAGCTCGCCCGCACCTACTCTTGGCCGGTCTTGCACCTCGGCGCGCGTCCTTCCGCGGTCGCCCAGATCCTGGAGCGCATTCCATGACGACGCTGCCGTTGCAGCTGCCCGACGCCGATGCCGCCGAACCGAACGACTCCGGCGTCGCGGCTCCGATCGCAAGGTCCTCCGACGTCGCTCCCCGTCCGGGCGTGCGCAACACGCATCCGCTGGTCGTGACCATCGACCGCAAAAGCGCGCCGCGGGCCGTCTTCAGCGGGGACCAGCTCGTTAGCGTGGATCTGCCGGAGGGCACGCGGGTGATCTATCCGCGACCGCCACTCGAGTCGCTCAAAGATCCCGACGCTGCCATCCGCTACGCGCTCAACCATCCGCTCGGCAGCGATCCGCTGCACGCGAAACTCCGGCCCGGAATGAGCGTCGTCATCGCCATCGACGACGTGTCGGTGCCTCTGCCGCCGATGCGCACGCCCGATACGCGCCAGCGCGTGCTCACGATTGTGCTCGGCATGCTGGCCGACCACGGCGTCGAAGACATCGAAATGGTCATCGCGACCTCGATTCACCGACGGATGACGGCCGCCGAAGTGCGTCACATGACAGGCGATCGCATCTTCAATGCGTATTGGCCGGATCGACTCTATTGCCACGATGCCGAGGATCCCAAAGGCCTGAAGGTCGTCGGGACGACCGATCACGGCGAGCTCGTGGAACTCAACCGCAAGGCGGTGGAAGCCGATCTGCTCATCTACGTCAGTCTGAATTTCGTACCCATGTCGGGAGGCCACAAGTCGGTGGCCGTGGGTCTCTGTGGGTATCGCAGCTTGCGCGCTCACCACAACCCGCACGTCATGCGAAAATGCTGGTCGTACATGGACCCGGCCTCCAGCGCGCTCGCCACGAGCGTCGACCGGATGGGCCGAGTGGCCGAGAAGACCCTCGACGTATTTCACATCGAGACCACGGTCGACAATCGGATGTTCGAACGTCCGCTCTCCTTCCTGTCCAAGAACGAAGACGACTGGACGGGCTCCGAGCGAGCTGCCTTCAGCGGTCTCGCGTACACCCTTGCGAAGCTTCCTCGCGCCGCGCGACAGGCGATCTTCGAACGCGTTCCGTCGCCCTTCTCCATGACGGGCGTGTTCGCCGGAGAGTGCGAGGCGGTGCACGCGAAAACGCTCGAGAAGGCCTATGCGCAGTACCTCGTACCGCTGCGCGGTCAGGCCGATATACTCGTATGCGGCATTCCGTACATCAGTCCGTACAACGTCAACGCATTCCTCAACCCTCTGCTCGTTCAGGTGATGGCGCAGGGCTATCTCTTCAACATGTACCGGGGGGCGCCGATCGTCCGAAAGGGCGGCGCGATGATCGTCTTCCACCCGTGCACCGACCTGTTCGACGCCGATCAGCACTCCGCCTACGTCGAGTTCGTGCACGACGTTCTGCCCGTTACGCGCGACGCGGCCGTGATGCACGACAGGTTCGAGGAAAAGTTCGCGACCAACCCCGCTTACCTTGCCATGTACCGGCGCGGACATGCCTATCACCCTGCCCACCCCTTCTTCATGTGGTATTGGGGTGAAGCCGGCCGCCAGCATCTGGGCCGCGTCATCGTCGTTGGATCCGACAACGAGTACATTCCGAAGCTGCTCGGCTGGGAGCGCGCGCGAAACCTGACGGAGGCGATTCTGATGGCGGGGGAGGGGCGGCGTCACCCCGACGTGGCGATGCTTCATGTGCCTCCGATCGTCATGGCGGACGTGACGGTCTGAGGCGATGATGCGTGGCGGCATGCTCGACGTCGCGCGCACCCTGCGGGGCGCACGAATCCTGGTCGTCGGCGGGACCGGGTTTTTGGGAAAGATCTTTTGGTCGATGCTGCTCGATCGCTATCCAGGCGTGGAGCGGATTTACCTGGTCGTACGGTCGAAGGAGGGCGATCTGAGCACGCCCGAGGCCCGCTTCGCGAGCGAAGTGGCCACGAGCGAAGCCCTCGAGCCTCTGCGCCGCACGCACGGTCCGCGCTACGCGGACTTTCTGCGCGACAAGGTGGTGCCCATCGGTGGCGAGATGAGCGAGCCGCTCTGCGGCCTTGGCGAGGCGCGCGTCAAGCAGCTGCGTGGCACGATGGACGCCGTCGTCAACGTCGCTGGGGTCGTGGACTTCAACCCCGCCCTCGACGACGCCCTGTCGGCGAATGCCTTCGGCGCGGTCCATCTCGTCGATCTCGCCCGAGCGCTCGGCGACGTACCGATCTTGCACACGAGCACGGCCTACGTGGCCGGGTCGCGCAAGGGGCCCATCCTGGAAGAGGACCCGCGCGCCGTGCCGTTCCCGCGCGCCGAGGCGATTGGCGCCGATCTCTGGGACCCCGACCGGGAGATTGCCGAGTGCCTCGATTTGGTCGCGCAAGCGAAGCACCGATCCGAGGACGCATTTCGTCGGCACGAGTTCGACGAGCGCGCCCGAGCCCATTTGTTGGCCCGCGGAGAGCCTACCCGGGGTCGGCCCTACGATTTGGAACTGGCTCGAGTGAAGCGATCGTTTGTCCGGGATCGAATCACCGAAGCGGGGCTCGATTCGAGCCGGCCATTGGGGTTTTCCCAATATTTACACGTACACCAAGGCCATCGGCGAACAGGTGATCGCGGCGAGCGGCCTGCCGTTCACGATCGCACGTCCGGCCGCCTGTGAGTCGAGCATGGCCTACCCGGTACCGGCCTACAACGAAGGCATCAACACGAGCGCGCCGCTCATTTACCTCATCATGAAGGGCGAGACGCAGATCCTCGGGCGGCACGTCCCGCTCGACCTCATTCCGGTCGACTACGTCGTCGCCGGGATGATTCTGGCGCTCGTCGAGCTCTTGGAAGGCACGCACAAGCCGGTCTACCAGTTTGGAGCGGCGGACGTGAACCCGTGCACCGTGCAGCGCTTCGGAGAGCTCGTGGGCTTGTACAAGCGCGCCCATTACCGTGGCAAAGGTACGAAAAACCTTCTGTTCGACGCGCTGCAGGCGCGTTACGAGCCTTCCTTCGTCGACCGCGCGCAGTTCGAGCGAGTCGGCGCGCCCGCGCGATCGCGAATCGCGCGCCGAGTCGCTTCCTTCGTGAAGGACGCCGTTCCCGTCCTGGCGCCGGCGGCGGAAGCGCTCGACGCCTTGGCACGACGAGATGCCAAGATCGCCGACATTCAACGGCTCTTCGAGCCGTTCACGTCGACGCTCATCGGCCCCTTCGACTGCTCGAACACGCGGGCCGCGCGCGCGCGGCTGTCCGAGGAAGACAAGAGCAAGCTCCCGTGGGCACCGGAGTCGATCGATTGGGCCGACTGGATGATGAACGTCCACATGCCGGCGATGGAGCGGCGGATCATCCCGCAGATGGACCGCAAGTTGAAGCGGGAGCTCAAACCCATGGGCGCCCACCCGACGCTCGTGTCCCTTCTCGAGGAAATGGCGGAGCGGCACGGTGGCGCGCTTGCGCTGCAGCGGTCGACCGACGAGGGCTTGACGCGGGTGAGCTTTGCCGACATCCGGCGAGGCGCCGACACCATGGCTGCGCGGCTCGAAGATCGGGGCGTGCGGCGCGGCGATCGCGTGGCCCTGAGCGGAAAAAACGATCCGGACTGGGCGGTCGCCTATTTTGGAATTCTGCGCGCCGGCGCCACGGCGGTTCCCGTCGATCCCGCGCTCGACGCGACGGGTTGGACGGGCGTGCTCGCGGAGAGCGGAGCGCGCCTGATCGTGGGCGACGAGACCGTCGCCGCGAAGCACGATCTGGCCGTTCATCGCCCGGATCTCGCATGGCTCGACGTTCACGCTGCGGTCGAACCAAGCGATGGGCTCGATCCACCGCTGATCGACACCGAGCCGGGCGACGTCGCCAGCATCTTGTTTACGAGCGGCACGACCGGACGCCCCAAGGGCGTCATGCTCACTCACGCCAATTTCACTTCGCTCGTTGCGGCATTGGCTCCGTTGTTTCCGCTTCGCGAAGGAGACGCCGTCGTCAGCGTGTTGCCTTTGCATCACACGTTCGAGTTCACGTGCGGGCTGCTTCTGCCGCTGTCGCGCGGAGCTCGCGTCGTGTACGTGCCCGATCTGAGCGGTGGGGAAATTACGCGCGCTCTGCGCGTGTCCAAGGCCAAAGCGATGGTCGGCGTCCCCGCGCTCTGGCAATTGCTCGAGCGACGCATCCTGGCGGACGTGGACGCTCGCGGCCCGATGGCGCGTGCCGCATTCGATGCCGCGGTCGAGGTCAACCGCTGGCTCGCGGCCAACCTCGGGGTCGATGCGGGCCGGGTGCTGTTCGGCGAGGTTCATGCCGAGCTCGGAGGGAGCATCCGCTGGCTCATCTCCGGGGGTGCCGCTCTGCCCGTCGAGACCCAACGGCTCTTCGGTGGCTTGGGACTGCGTCTGACCCAAGGCTACGGGCTGACCGAGGCTGCGCCGGTCCTCGCCGTGGCGCGGCCTGGTTTGCGACTCGACCCCGGCGTGGGCAAGCCCGTGCCCGGCGTCGATCTGAGAATCGATCGACCCGATGACCGTGGCATCGGCGAGGTCGTCGCGCGGGGCCCGAACGTGATGCTCGGCTATACCGATGCCGACGCAACACGCGACGCCATCGACGGAGACGGCTGGCTTCACACGGGCGATCTCGGCCGGATGGACTCGAACGGCTGCGTCGAGATCGTCGGTCGCATCAAGAACGTCGTCATCTCGCCGACCGGCGAGAACGTCTACCCGGAGGACGTCGAGCACCGCCTCGGCGACGTGGGTCACGTCGCGGAGCTCGCCGTGGTCGGCGTGCCGTCTCGAGGCGCGGAGAGGCTCGCGTGCCTCGCCGTTGCTTCGGATCACGAATCGATGCCGCGTGCTCAGATGAGAGAACGAGCGCGTCGCAGCCTCCGAAAGGCGATCGACGATCTGCCAGCGTCGCAGCGCCCCGCGATCGTGCACTTGTACGAAGCTCCACTGCCGCGAACGGCCACGCGCAAGGTCAAGCGCGACGAGGTCCGCGCCATCCTGCAGCGCATCATGACCGCGAGCGCACCCGCGGAAGATCGATCCCGCGAAGCGACCCCGGTCCGCTCGGCCATCGCGACCGTCGGCGGTGTCCCGGTCGATCGGATCCGGGGCGCGACGCTTCTGCAGGGCGATCTCGGCTTCGATTCGCTGATGCTGACCGAGCTACTCGAGGTCCTCGAGGCGCGCGTCGGTGCCGTCGACCCCCAACACCTTCAATCGTGCGTCACAGTGGCCGACGTCGAGCGACTGTCGAGTCGACAGGACGGGGGTGCGGATCGCGACGGTCCGCCGATCGCTCGCGCGACCGAAAGCCCGATGGTTCTTCCGGAGCCGGCTCGGGCGATCGGCAAGGTCCTCGTCGGCAAGCTGCAGGATGTCTTCTATCGAGACCTGATGAATCCTCGGGTTTCTGGTCAATCGCACATCCCGCACAACCGCAGCGTCATCGTCGTGGCCAACCACGCCAGCCATCTGGACATGGGCCTCGTGCGGCACGCGCTCGGCACGTACGGCGACGGCATCGTCTCGCTTGCGGCGCAGGACTACTTTTTCGAAAGCGGGATCACCCGAGCTTTCTTCGAGAACCTGACCAATCTCAAGCCGATCGACCGCCGTGCGTCGCTCCGCCAATCGATCCGCCAGGCGAGCGACGTCATCGAGCAAGGCAAGACGGTCCTCATCTTCCCAGAGGGAACCCGCAGTCCGACCGGCGAGATGCAGGCGTTCAAGCCCATGGTCGGCCATCTGGCGCTCGTTCACGGAATCGACATC
The DNA here is from genome assembly GCA_963696385.1 of uncultured delta proteobacterium. Lineage (GTDB taxonomy): Bacteria > Myxococcota_A > Polyangia > Polyangiales > Polyangiaceae > Palsa-1150. The sequence continues at coordinate 261,164 of CAVOKF010000008.1, read as the reverse complement.
CTTCCCATCCACCTCGGGGGGACTCACGCCGCGATGCGCAAGGGCGCGCACGTTCCGACGCGGCGCGATCTCGATCGCGCGCATCGGTCCACCGCTGTGCATCGATGATCTGCGGCGGATCACTACGAGGATGACGCCCGCGGAGGCGGCTCGCGAGGTCGCCAGGCTGGCCCAGGCCGCCGTCACGGCGCTTCGCGACGGCGGGGTGCTCGACCTCGCCCGCGCGCAGCCGGGGCGCGGTGTCCCGGACGAACGCGTGCATCCGCTGGTCCGACTCTTCTCGGAGCTCGGCGCCAAGTTCCGCGCCGGCGAGATCGAACGGCCCGTCAGTTACTATGTCACGTTGGGCAGCGATGACCTCGCCAAGTGGACCGTGCGCGTGGATTCGCACGGGTGCGACGTCCGCCCCGGAAAGCCCGAAGGCGGTCAGGCCGACTGCGTGCTCAAGACGAGCCCGGAGATGTTTGCCAAAATCGTGCGCGAAGCGTACGTGCCCAGCGCGGCCGACTTTCTTTCCGGTGCCTTCAAGTCGAACGACCCGACGCTGCTCATGACGTTCCAGAAGGTGTTCCAGCTCGATCAGGCGTCGTGAAGTATCTCGTGACCGGCTCGACCGGATTTCTCGGAACCCACTTGGTGCGGGATCTGAAAGCACGGGGTCACGAGGTCGTCGGCTTCGCGCGATCGAGCGGTGGCGACGTACTGGATCCCGAGAGCGTCCGACGCGCCGCCCACAAGTGCGACGGTGCGTTTCACTGCGCCGGCAAGGTGTCGCGCAAGCCGTCGGACGCCGAGTTGCTCTACCGCACCCACGTCGAGGGGACTCGAAGTGTGCTCGACGCATGTCAGGCGGCGGGCGTAAAGCGGGTGGTCATCGCGTCCACGAGCGGCACGGTGGCCGTGAGCGAGAGGCCCGTGCCCGTTCTGGACGAGACCGCCGCGACGCCGATCGGTCTCATCGGGCGTTGGCCCTACTACCGTGCGAAGCTCTTCGCCGAACAGCTCGCATTGGCGCGCGGCCGCGAGGCGTTCGACGTGGTCTCCGTCAACCCGAGCCTCTTATTGGGCCCCGGAGACGTAAACGGCTCCTCGACGGGCGACGTTCGGACATTTCTCGAGGGACGGGTCGGGGCGATTCCGGCGGGAGGTCTGTCCTTCGTGGACGTTCGCGACGCAGCGCAGGCGTTGCGCTTGGCGATGGACCGCGGACGGCCGGGCGAGCGGTACCTGATCGGCGGCTGCAACCTGACGATGCGGGAATTTCTGAACCGGCTGGCTCGCGTCTCGGGTGTCGCGGCGCCGTGGCTTTCTCTTCCGCGGTCTCGCGAAGTCGTTCGCCTGGGAGCGTCTTGGCTCGATCGCCTGACGTCGCGCCTCGGGATGGCTTCTCCCGTGGACGAGGCGACGGCCGATATGGCTCAATGCTTTTGGTACGTCGATGCGACCAAGGCGCGGGTCGATCTCGGCTGGACCGCTCGTGACCCCAACGTGACGCTTTACGAGACGGTCGAGGATCTGCGGGTGCGTGGCGTCGTCTGGCCGCGGGACGACTGAGGGTCCGATCGGTGCGTCCGCTCGTCGTCGTCAATCCGCACGCCGCCGGCGGCAGGGCCGGTCGTGTGTTTCCGCAGGTCCAACAGGTCCTGGAGCGGCGTCTGGGCCCCGTCGACGTGCTGGCCACCGCGCGGCCCGGCCACGCCATCGATCTGTCGCTCGCGGCGGCCCGGGAGGGGCGAAAGCTCGTCATCGCCGTCGGGGGCGACGGAACGCTGCACGAGGTCGCCAACGGGGTGCTCGCGGGTCCCGGCGACACGGCGGTCGGCTACGTCGGGCAAGGGACCGGAGGTGACTTCCGGCGGACGATCGGGATCGATCACCGGCTCGATCGGTACGTCGACGCCATCGCGCGCGGGCGCGATCGGACGATCGACGTCGGCAAGGTCACGTTCCGTGCGCCCGACGGCACATCGCGAACCCGCTGGTTTGTCAACATCTTGTCCGCGGGAATCGGCGGTTTGGTCGATCGCCACGTCGCTCGCACGACCAAGCGTTGGGGAGGGTCCTTCGCGTACGCGTGGGCCAGCACCCGCGCGCTTGCGGAGTGCGAGCGCGGTGAGCTCGCCTGCGCGTCGAGCCTCACCGGCGTGGCCCAGGATCGGCAGGTCGCCGCGTACATGATTGCCATCTGCAACGGGCAGTACTTCGGCGGAGGAATGCACGTCGCGCCGATGGCCGAGCCCGATGATGGGCGCTTCGAAGTGATCTGCATGGACGCGCCGAGCAAGCTTGCGTTCGTCGCTTTTTCGCGGCTCATCTATCGCGGTCGGCATCTGGCGGCGCCCGGCGTAAAGCATTTCGGATGCGATCGAATCCGCATCGATCTCGCCAACGACCGAGCGCGCAGCGTGTTCTTGCTCGACGTCGACGGCGAGCCGTTGGGGGGGCTTCCGGTCGAAGTCGATTTGGTGCGAAATGCCCTGCGCGTACGCGCGTGAGTTTGACAGAGGGGGGGGGTCGCTATAACAGACCTTGGCCTGAGAGGTCCTCGCGCTACGGGCGTCCGCCATGTCCGAACGGGTCATCGTATTCGACACGACGTTGCGAGATGGCGAGCAGTCCGCGGGCGTCCTGTTCACGGATCGCGACAAGCTCGACATTGCCGAACGGCTGGCCGCGATGCGCGTGGACGTCATCGAGGCCGGATTCCCCGCGGCCTCCTCCGCCGAGCTACGCGCGGTTCGGGCCGTCGCGCACGCGGTGAGGACCGCCAGCGTTTGCGCTCTTGCCCGATGCGTTCCCGGCGACGTGGACGCGGCTGCCGAGGCACTCGCCGGTGCGGCCCGCCCTCGCATCCACTTGTTCGTCAATTCGAGCGACGTGCAGCTCGAGCATCAGCTCAGGCGCACCCGTGACGAGGTGCTGCAGCTTGCGACAGCCATGGTCGCTCGGGCTCGCAGCGCGGTGGGCGATGTCGAGTTCTCGCCGATGGACGCGACTCGTGCCGAGAGGGGCTTTTTGGCTCAGCTCGTCAGGGCGGCACTGCTCGCGGGCGCCAGGACGATCAACGTGCCCGACACGGTCGGCTACGCGCTTCCCCATCAAGTCGAAGATCTGTTTGGGTATCTGCGTCGCTCCGTACCCGAGATCGAGGGGTCCGTCCTGTCGTTTCACGGGCAGAACGATCTGGGCATGGCATCGGCCAATGCGCTCGCGGCCGTGCGCGCCGGCGCTCGGCAAGTGGAACTGTGCGTCAACGGCATCGGCGAACGCGCCGGCAACACCTCGTTCGAAGAGGTCGTGATGGCGATCGCCGTGCACGGCGCAGCGCTCGGGGTGCACACCGACGTCGACACCACCGGCATTTATCCGCTGTCGAAGCTCGTCGAAGAGCGAAGCGGCATAGCCGTTCCGGCCAACAAGGCGATCGTCGGGCGTAACGCATTCCGCCACGCCTCCGGCATTCACCAGGACGGCGTACTCAAGCACCGCCTCAACTTCGAGTGCATCGACCCGGCTCGGATCGGGCACCCGACCGGGAGCGAAATCGTGCTCGGCAAGCTTTCGGGCACGGCGGGGTTTCAAGCCCGCGCTCGCGCTCTGGGTTTCGATTTGGGCGGCGCCGATCTGGCCCGCGCGCTGAAGGCGTTTCAGGCGCTCGCGGACCGCAAGCGGGAGCTCACCGACGACGACGTGCGCGCGATCTGCTCGTCGGCCTGACCCCTCACCGATGGCGCGCTGGGCCGCCCGGACCACCGGTCGCGTGCGAGGGGCCCGACTCCGCTTCGCTCACCCGCAGCGGACGCCCTTCGAACATCGTGCCGTTCATCCGCGCGATGGCCTGATCCGCCTGTTCGTGCGAGGCCATCGTGACGAACGCGAACCCGCGCGGGCGCCCGCTGTATCGGTCGATCAAGACGTGAACGTCCACGACTTCGCCGTACAGTCCGAATGCGGCCCGCAGCGTCTCAGCCGTTGCGTCGTGCGACAGATTGCCCACGTACAGGCGGGTGGTCATCGTCGTCCGCTCATCCATCTTGCGGTGTGCATACGAACTCGCGACCGGCGTGCCGAAGGTAGCCAATCCACGCCGACGCGTCCATGTCACTGGAGCTCGGCCGGCACGTTTTTGGGGGTCCGGTGGCGCGGCGGAGCTGCTAGACGTTCGTCGGATGAGCGTCTCGTTCGACGGCTCGTACTTCCGGCGGTTTTACGAGTCGCGCCGGTCGCGTGTCTACGATGCCGATCAGATCGGCGGCCTCGCGAGCGGCGTCACTGGTTTCGCGCAGTGGTTCGGCTGCGAGATCGAGCGCGTGCTCGACGTCGGGGCCGGCATCGGACTCTGGGGCCGGTGGTTTCGGACCCACATGCCGGCTGTCCAGTACCGCTCGATCGACGTGAGCGACTACGCGTGCGAGAAATACGGCCACGAGCGGCGCGACATTGCCAAGTGGCGTGGGCGCACCAAATACGATCTCGTCGTGTGCCAGGGCGTACTGCCGTATTTGCCGGACCGCGACTGCGACCGAGCCATCGCCAACATGGCCGCCATGTGCCGGGGCTTTCTGTACGTCGAGGCGGTTACCGCGCGTGATTTGCGTGACGTCTGCGACCGATCTCGCACCGACGTGCGCGTTCTGGCGCGCCCCGCGGCATTCTACCGGCGCAGTCTCGCTCGCTACTTCGAACCCCTCGGCTGCGGCGTCTATCACGTGCTCGGCGGCGCCGCGCAGTTTTACGAGCTCGAGCGTCGCTGACCCAGGTCAGCCCAAGATCGCAAACTTCAGATATCGCCCTTCGGGAAACGCGGCGAGCGTCGGATGGTCCGGTCCGGCCCCTCTCATTTCCAGCACGGCGAGCAGGCGGCCGCCCAACGCCGCGTCGTCGAGCGTGCCGAGGAACGCCGCCGCATCGACGTGACTCGAACACGACGAGGCGCAAAAGATCCCTCCGTCGGCCAGCACGGCCGCGCAGCCGCGGTGCAAGGTGCGGTAGGCCGCGAGAGCTCGCGGCAAGGCTCGCTCGCTCGGCGCGAAGCTCGGTGGGTCGCTGATGATGAGGTCCCACCGGAGCCCCCTCACACGGGCGGCGTCGAGGAACGATTGAACGTCGGCCACGACGAATGCGTGGGCCGCGGGGTCGATCGACGCCGACCGAAAACTCGCCTGCGCGGTGGCGTGGGCGGCTGCGGCGACGTCGACGCTCGTCACATGGGTCGCACCTCCGAGCGCGGCGTGTACGGAGAACCCCCCCGCGTACGAAAAAAGGTTGAGCACTCGCCGGCCGCGTGCGAGCTCGCCGACACGAACACGGTTCTCTCTCTGGTCGAGAAATGCCCCTGTCTTTTGGCCGTGGACCCAGTCGACGACGAACGGAACTCCTCTCTCTTCGACGGTCACGCGGTCGGCAGGACGCTCGCCGCGGACGATGTCGAACCGAGGCGCTTCTCCCTTGGCCCCGCTGCGGTGGATCAGTGAGCGAACGCCCCGCGACTGGAGCATCGGCCAAAGGGCGTCGGCGAGATCCCCGAGCCGCTGCGCGGCGGCGGTGCCGTCGGCGCGGGCGACCGCGACCGTTGCATAGCGATCCACGACCCATCCGGGCATTCGATCGCCCTCGCCGTGAACGACTCGGTATGCGTCCGTCTTCGTCCCGGCGACGAGGAGCGTTCGAAGCCGGCACGCTTGCTCGGCACGCGTCCTCCAGAGACTCGGGTCGATCGGGGCCGTGCCGGTCGTCCACATCCGGACGGCAATCGGGGACATCGGGTCGGCCAATCCTCGGCCGATGGGCGTCTGGTCCGGCGCCCTCACCTGGACCTCGTCACCGGCCGCCACCCCGTCGAGACCGCGGGCGATAGCCTCTCGCCAGACCCACGGATGTCCGCGTGCAATGCGGTCGGCCGCAGCCGGTTGTCTCAGGACGATCTCCCGCACGATCATGCGAGAGCATCGCTCATGGGCCCCCGATGCGCGACTTGCCGTTTTTTGGCCGTCGGTCCTGACGCGCAAACGGCTCGGCCGGGTACTGTGGTGATTGGCGGCTCGCTCTTTGGCCGCCCGACCCGGATGGCGTCGAGCGTACCAGCGCGGAAAAACTCAGGAAGAGGTCGTGGAAATGGGCCGAAAAAGAAACCGCGCGAAGCGAAAGAGGGGACACGCCTCCGGTATGGGCTCCGTGCCGGTCCCCGAAGCGGCCGCCGGGACGACATCGTTCGTCTCGGTCCCCACGGCTCCGGCTGAGCCAGGAGCGCGCGCGGCAACGGACGTTTCAGCGATCCACCCGGATTCGCCCCTTGCGCCGGCGCGCGCGCTCGACGCAGAGGCTCCCTCGAGTATCGCGGATTCGATCCCGGCGTCGGTGGGCGACGTCGAAGCGGAAGGCCCATCGAGCAACGAGGACTCGAGCCTTGCCCCCATGTGCGACCTCGATTCGAGGTTTTTCGAACCTTCTTGGGATCCGTTCGATGCCGAAGCCAGCGAGAGCGGCGCGGCGCGGACTTTCTCGGCGCAAGCCGCATCGCGGCGCGCGCGACTGACGAAATGGGTTCAGGGCGCGATCGCGTTTTCGGCGGCGCTGTGTGGGGTCGCGATCGCCAAGGGCCTGATCACTCACACTGTGAGTCAAGGCGCCGCATTCCGCCACGATGCACCGGCTGGGCTTGCGCTTGTGTCTACGCAAGCCCCGGTCGTTCAGGCCATCGAGCCGGCGTCCAGCGTCGCGTTGTCTGCGGCGGCCCCCGCCGAAGTGCCTGCCTTGCCCCCGGTCGCGGTGCCTGCGGCGGTCTCGGCCGAAGCGCCTCAGTCGGCGCCGGCCGCGATCACGACGCCTCTGGCGGTCCCGGTCGAAGCCCGTCCGGCGCTTCCGGTCGCTGCGGCTCGGCCGCTCCCGGTCGCAACGCGTCCCGCTCTGCGCGGGAAAAGCAAGGAAAGCGCCGGCACGGAGGCGGTCCGACAGAGAGAGCGAGCCCGTGAAGCGCTCGAACGTGGCAGGATCGCGACCGCCATCGCCGCGGGGCAGACTGCGACCGCGATGGATCCGGGCGACGCCGAGGCGTGGCTCATTCTCGGGGCGGCCTACCAACAGAAAGGCGATCTGCGGCAAGCGCGTCGCTGCTACCAGGATTGCGTGAGCAAGGGTCAGAGCGGTCCAAAAGGGGAGTGCGCCGCGATGCTGCGTTGACGCGTAACCGTTGACAAGCGGTAACGAGACGGCTCGACTCACGTCGCACGGGCCGATGAGCCCGGATCCAGCCCACAGATTCGGGGAGGTTCACGAGTGTTCAAGAAGGTTTGCCTCTTTTCCGGCAACGCAAACCAACCCCTGGCGGTTGCCATCGCGCAATACCTCGAAACGCCGCTGGGCAAATGCAAGGTGACGCGGTTCAGCGATGGCGAGAGTTTCGTCGAGATCGGCGAAAACGTTCGGGGCGTCGATGCGTTCGTGATCCAACCGACCAGCAGCCCGACCAACGACAACGTCATGGAGTTGCTCATCATGGCGGACGCGCTTCGCCGTGCGTCCGCGGGGTCGATTACGGCGGTCATCCCCTACTATGGCTACGCGCGCCAAGACCGAAAGGTCGCGCCGCGCACACCCATCACCGCGAAGCTCGTCGCCGACTTGATCCAGGCGTCGGGCGTCGGCCGGGTCGTTTCGGTGGATCTGCACGCCGGCCAGATTCAGGGCTTCTTCAACATCCCCGTCGATCACCTCTACGCCATGCCGGTATTTCTCGAAGACTACTTGAAGAAGCGATTCGATTCGTCCGCCGTCTTCGTCTCCCCGGACGCCGGCGGGGTCGAGCGAACCCGCGCCTACTCGAAACGGTTGAACGCGAGCCTGGCCATCATCGACAAGCGGCGTGAACGCGCCAACATTTCGGAGGTGATGAACCTCATCGGAGAGGTGAAGGGCAAGGACTGCATCATCATCGACGATCTGATCGACACGGCCGGCACCCTCAGTGGCGCTGCCCGCGTGTTGGCGGACAAAGGAGCGCGACGCGTCGTGGCGTGCGCGACCCACGGCGTGCTTTCCGGTCCCGCCGTCGAGCGGATTGTCGACTCGCCGCTGGCCGAGGTCATCGTGAGCGACTCGATCGCCCTCTCCGACGAGGCCAAAGGCTGCTCCAAGATTCAGCAACTCTCGATCGCCCGCCTGCTCGGCGAAGCCATCAAGCGAATTCACAGCTCCGACAGCGTGAGTTCTCTTTTTGCGTAACGCGAGACACCCTGAGCGTTCGCTCCGCCTCGACTCGCTTCGCTCGCTCGGCTCCGCTCTCGCCGAACCGGTACGCGCGACACGTCGAGGGGAGCGCATGCCGCTCCCCTCGAGCACCCCAGCAGGAATGATGAGAGACCTTGGGGTCAAAGGCGCGTGCCGCTCAGGCACCCGGCTTGGAAGGACTTCGTCCCTAACCCCGTGCGAGGGTTCGCTGTGGGCTACCCGTACGCGACGCGGTTCCTGATCTCTTCGTCGAGCACGCGCGTTGCTCATCGATGGCGAGCATCACAGCTCGATCTACCTGGCCGGGCTTTCCGCCGAGATGCTGTTGAAGACGGCGTGCTTTTTTGTCGACAAGGCGAAGCCCGCCGATCCAGTCGGACCGCTCCTCGCCCCGATGAAGAAGAAGGGCAAGCTGCCGCCCTTCAAGGCTGACTACGACTCGGGACACGGGCTGTGGTTCTGGTCGCAGGAGCTCCTTGAACGACGAACTGCGGGCCTAGCGAACTTGAGCCGGAAGTTGCATCGGCGCTTCCTGGAGGTATGTGCCAGCCTGTACGCGGACTGGTTTATCGGCATGCGGTACCGGCCGGGTGCCGCCACGGAGAATGAGGCCGCTGCGTTTTTCGCCAACGTCGAGTGGCTGGCCAACAACCACGCATCGCTGAGGAACTGACCATGCCCGTTCGAAACACGCTTCAGCGCCACGAACTTCCGCAGGAAGCCGATCTGCGCGACGAACTCATCGGGGAGCTGCGGACACCTCGTGAGGCGGGCGAGCCAGACATCGTGATCGAGCAACCGGGCACCGGAACGGTCCACCTCTACGTAAAGTGGGCTCGTTGGAACGGGCTTGAGCAAACCGTGCGATCGCGAATCATTCTTGACGCGTACACCGCGGTCAAAGGTGAACAGGAGGCGCTGAAAGTGACGGTGGCGATGGGCCTGACACCGACCGAAGCCGAGCGAATGGGGATCGACTAGACGGGACCCCCAGCGGAATGGCGGAGATGATGAGGCGACTCTTCCGCCCTCCCTCCCAGACCATCGCGCGAGGAGGTGAGGTGGCGCGTGAGCCGTTCGGCTGTTATGATTGTGCCAAATGGCATCGGACCCTGTGCTCAAAGACACCGTGGCCATGCTTGGCCTGAAGGGCAGCGTCCACGCCGCAATCGATTTGATGCCACTCATCCGCAGCGGACTTCCGTCCGCCGCGCTCGAACGGATGGCGAGGCAGCTCGACCTGTCCGCGGTCGCCACCATCGAGTCACTCGGGCTCGCCAAGCGCACGATCGCGCGGCGCCTGCACGAACACAAACCACTCTCCGCCGAGGAGTCCGAGAGGGTAGTGCGTCTCGCGCGCGTGTTCGCCGAGGCCAAGCACGTTCTTGGAGAGGAAGCGAAGGCGAGGCGTTGGTTGCAGAAACCAAGCCGAGCCCTTGGCGGAGAGATTCCTCTGCACCTGCTCGATACCGATATCGGCGCCAGCGCGGTTTTCGAGGAACTCGGGCGAATCGAACACGGCGTGTTCGCGTAAAGCTCGCCCGTGGTCGGCTGGCGCATCTGCAAACAGGGTCGCGCCAAGACGGCGTTCGATGGCGAAGGCGCGTATCGCTATCCGGGCCGGTGGAATCGCAAAGGCGTCGCGATGGTCTACTGCGCCTCGTCGCTCTCGCTCGCGACGCTTGAATACCTTGTGCACCTCGACCCGGACGACTGGCCCGATGACCTTGTGTCCATTCGCTTCGAGGTTCCTGCCGACGTCGCCCAGGCCGCCAAGGTCGTCGACGCAAGCACCTTGCCCATGCATTGGCGGGCCACGCCGGGGCCCTACGCGCTGAAAGGCATCGGGACCCATTGGGCGAAGGCCGAGCGCAGCGCCCTCTTGGTCGTTCCTTCCGCCGTCACACCAAGCGAGACCAACGTGCTCTTGAACCCCAGACACGCCGACATCCAGAGGCTCGTCGTGCATCCCCCCGAACCGGTCGCGTTCGACCCCCGCCTGCGGAAACGAACCCTGTAGCAAGCACGAGTCGTGGTGAAGGGGTCGGGGTCGGGGTCGCGGTCGGGGTCGGGGTAGTCGGGGTCGGGGTCGAGGTCGAGGTCGGGGTGGTCGAGGTTAGGTCGAGGTCGGGGTCGAGGTCGGGGTCGAGAGGTCCAAGTCGCTCGCGTGGCACGCTAGAACCTGCTACGAGCCTGACCCGCGAAAACCCCTATGCCCCGGCGCGCGCGAGCGTGACGCGGGCGGACAGGTGAGGCTCATGACCGCTACGAACATTGCCACCATCGAGGCCGAGCCTCGCGTCGTTGCTGGAAAAGGCGAAGTCAACCGTCTTCGTCGGACCGGCCGGGTCCCGGCCATTGCCTACGGCAAGGGCTTGCCCTCGACGCCCATCGCCGTGGCACCGAAGCAAGTCGCGACGATTTTGCGAAGCGAGCTCGGAAAGAACACGGTCATCGAGCTTGCCGTGGGCGGCAAGAAGCTCCTCGCCATGATCCGCGATTTCACGCTTCATCCGGTGCAGCGGAGCCTCGAGCACGTGGACTTCGTCGAGGTGAAGCTCGATCAGCCGGTCGACGTTCGGGTGCCCCTCGTGCCGGTGGGAAAGGCCGCCGGAGTGACCAAGGGCGGCGTCCTGCGCGTCGTCCATCGGGTCATCCCGGTGCGCTGTCTTCCCGACCGCATTCCGGTCAAAATCGAGACGGACGTCACGAATCTCGAACTGGGCGAGCACATTGCGACGCAGGATCTCAAGCTGCCTCCGGGCGTCGCGGTGCGACTGCCCGCGGAGCAGACGCTCGTCGCCGTCGTCGCGCCTGAAAAAGAAGTCGAAGAGGTCGCGGCTCCGGGTGTTGGGGTCGCCGGTGCTCCGGCAGCCGGTACCGGTGCGCCGGCCGCCGCCGGAACGGTGCCGCCCGAGGCGAAGAAGGACGAGAAGAAGGACGAGAAGAAGAAGTAGCCCGTGTTTCTCGTCGTGGGTCTCGGCAACCCCGGTCGCGAGTACGAGGGGAATCGACACAACGTCGGGTTCATGACGGTCGACGCGCTGCAACAGTCGGAGGGCTGGCCTGCGTTCAAACCCAAATTTTCGGGGTTTTGGACGAAGGGAGAGCTTGGCAGCCACGACGTGGCGGTTCTGAAACCGCAGACGTACATGAACCTCTCGGGTGAAAGCGTGCAGCCTGCCGCCGCGTTCTTGAAGGTGCCCCCCGCGAGAATCATCGTTGTCCACGACGAGATCGACCTCCTGTGGCGCGACGTGCGGATCAAGTCGGGAGGGGGGCACGCGGGCCACAATGGGGTCCGAAGCGTGATTCAGCATCTGGGACCGGATTTCGTGCGCGTGCGCATCGGCGTTGGCCGACCCGCACCCGGCTTCTCCGGCGACGTGGCCGATTGGGTGCTCACGAATTTCGCGGCGGAAGAGCGCGCCGAGCTTCCGGACGTCATCGATGCAGCCAACGCGGCGGTTCGGGCGGTCGTCACCGACGGCATCGCGGCGGCGATGAACCGATCCAATACGAAGACTCGGGGATCCGGCGCAGGCTGCTCCTAGAACGCGCTTGCCCAACCGGACCCGCTGCGTTAATGTGTTGGCCCCTTGCTCGTGGGCGCCTTCGTCCCACGGGCCCGCGTCTCCCGAGGTGTTTGACCTTCGGGGACGAGCCCAGAAGGGACTCGCCGCACGCGGCGGGGCGCGAACCCCAGGAGAGACCATGACCGCAACGACCTCGGACGCCTCGGTGCGCCCGCAAGCTCCCCGCGTGCGCGCGAGGGAGTACGAGACCATTTACGTTCTTCGATCCGACGTCGACGGAGACCTGGCCGAGCGCGTTCAGGCGCGCGTCGCCGACGCGCTCGACCGCGAACGGGGCAAGCTGGTCAAGGTGGAGGCCTGGGGACGCCGCAAGCTCGCGTACCCGGTCGGCAAGCAGCGGCGCGGCGTGTACGTGTACCTCAAGTACGTCGGCAGCGGCGGTCTGGTGGCCGAAGTCGAGCGCAACCTCAAGCTCCAGGATTGCGTCATCAAATTCATGACCGTCCAGACCTCCAATGAGGTCGATCTGGAGGCTTTGCAGATCGACCCCGAGGAAATCCGTCTCGGTAAGCTCGAGCTGCCGCCGGAGGAAGAGAAAGAAGAGTCGCGCGAGAAGCAACTGGGCTTGATTGATCTCGGCCCCGAGGCTCCGAGGGCGCCGCGCCCGCCGGACGACATCGACGAATTCGAGCACGAAGAGACCGACGAGGCCGCGGCGGTTCGCAAGGAAGGCGAGGAGGTTTGAGTCATGGCGATGATGGACGACGACAAGGACATTACGCGCGGTCCGGACCTCAACGCCGACGTGGGCCGTCGACGCGGCGGCAAGAAGCGGGTTTGTCGCTACTGCGCCGACAAGACCGTGGTCATCGACTACAAGGATCCCCAAGCCCTGCGCTACTTCGTTAGCGAGCGCGGCAAGGTCGTTCCTCGCCGAATCAGCGGCAACTGCGCGCGCCATCAACGCAAAGTGCAGCTTGCCGTGAAGAGAGCTCGCAATATCGCCCTCCTTCCGTTCACCGTGACCCACTGAGATTGACCCATGCCCGCGAACATTCAGGTCATCTTGCGGCAGGACGTCGACAAGGTCGGCAAGAGCGGCGAGCTCATCCGCGTGCGCCCCGGTTTCGCTCGAAACTATTTGCTTCCCCGCGATCTGGCCCTGCCCGCCACGTCGGCGGCCGTGCATCGAATCGAGCACGAACGATCCGTGGCGCTCGCGCGCACGGAAAAGTCGAAGAAAGAAGCGCGCGATGCGTCGGCCAAGTTGAGCGCCGCGGCCGTCCAGATTGCGGTCAAGGCCGGTGAGGACGGTCGACTCTTCGGTTCCGTGACCACCAAGGACATCGAGCGCGCTCTCGCTGCCCAGGGCTTTCAGGTGGACCGACGCAAGATTCAGCTCGCCGAGCCGATCAAAGCAACGGGTGTCTACGACGTGCCGATCAAATTGGCCGTGGATGTCTCCGCGAGCGTAAAGGTGGAAGTCATCGCCAAGTGATGCGCTAACGATAGACGGAAATCGACCGGCGCCCCGGCCTCCACGAGGTCGGGGCGTTGTCGTTTGGAGGGTGAGCCTGTGGAGAAGCTGCGCGTCGTCGGTGGGCAGTCCGTGGAGCCGATCGCGATCGAGGGCCGCGTGCCGCCCCATGACATGGACGCCGAAGCGGCCGTTCTGTCGGCCGTCATGGTCGACCCCCTCGCCTTCGACAAGGTGAGCGAGTTGCTGCGGGCCGAGCACTTCTATTCCGAGGCCCACCGGCGCATCTACGAGGCGTGCGTCGATCTCAGCTCGGCGGGCAAGCCCGTCGATGTGGTCCAGGTCGCGACGTGGCTGCGCGACCACGATCGCCTCGCTCAGGTCGGAGGCATGGCGTACCTGACGGAGGTACTCAATGCGGCGCCGGCGGTATCCAATGTGGGCGCCTACGGGCAGACGATCCACGAAAAGTGGCGCGTCCGGCAGCTGATCCTCGCGTGCCACCGCGTGATGGCGCAGGGCTACACGGGCTACGGCGAGGCGCAGCAGTTCATCGACTCGGCCGAGCAGGCCGTCTACGACATTGCACGAACGCGCGAGGCGAGCAGCGTCCTGCTCCTGCGCGACGTGATGCAGGAGACCTTTCGCCGCATCACCCGGGCTACCGAGCGTGGCGCGCGCATCATCGGGATCTCGACCGGCTTCGATCGCTACGACCGGCTGACGAGCGGCTTGCACGACGGCGAGCTGACGATCGTCGCGGCGCGTCCCGGGATGGGAAAGACGAGCCTCGTCTTGAATATGGCCGTCAACGTCGCGAGTCCTCAGCAGCTCGAGTCGGCTCGAGACCCGAACGAGCGCTGGGAAGAGCCGGGATACGGCGTCGTCGTCTTCTCGCTCGAGATGCCCCGCGAGCAAATCGTCAATCGCGTGCTGTGCTCGGAAGCGCGGGTCGACGTGAGCCGCGTCCGCACGGGAATGCTCACGCCGAGCGACTGGAGCAAGCTCACGCAGGCCGCGTCGCATCTCGCGAATCTCAGCATCTGGGTGGACGACGCACCGGCGCTGTCGATTCTCGAGCTTCGATCCAAGGTGCGCCGCTTGCAGGCGGAGTTCGAATCGGATCGACCCGGCGACGGGAGAAAAGAAGCAGCGAATCGGCCTCGTGGTCGTCGATTATCTGCAGCTCATGAGGGGCCGGGAAAACGCCCAATCGCGCGAGCAGGAAATCAGCGAAATCTCCCGGGGCCTCAAGCGGCTCGCCAAAGAGCTGAATCTTCCGGTCATTGCGCTCAGTCAGCTCAATCGGGCGGTCGAGACCCGTGGCGAAAAGAGCAAGCGCCCGCAGCTTTCCGATTTGCGCGAGTCCGGCGCCATCGAACAGGACGCCGACAACATCTGCTTCATCTACCGAGACGAGTACTACAATAAAGAAACGGCGGATCGGAACATCGCCGAGCTCATCGTGGCCAAGCAGAGAAACGGCCCCACGAACACCGTCAAAGTCCGATTCGATGCTCAATACACTCGTTTCGACAGCCTGGCCGACGGGGAATACGACGACGCAGAGCCCTAGAGGTCACGCAGGGTGATGCCGTCGGAAACGCTCGCTCAGATCGTGATGACGCGTCGCGTGATCGTCGCCGTGGGCGCGGGCGGGGTGGGCAAGACCACGACTGCGGCGGCTCTCGGCCTGGCGGCCGCAGCCCGCGGCCGACGCGTCTTGTGCTTGACCATCGATCCGGCGCGCCGGCTCGCGGAGGCGCTCGGCCTCGAGCGCATGTCGAGCGACGAGCAGCAGATCGATCCGGCGCGGTTTGCGCGATCGGGCATCGCGATGAAAGGGACGCTCGCGGCGATGATGCTCGATACCAAGCGTACGTTCGACGATCTCATCGTGAAATACGCGTCGTCTCGGGAGCGCGCCGAGCGGCTCCTCGGCAACAAGCTCTACCAAACCGTGTCGACGTCCCTGGCCGGTACGCAGGAATACATGGCCATGGAGAAGCTCGTCGCCGTTCAGCGCGATCCGCGCTTCGATCTCATCGTTCTCGATACGCCCCCAACGGCCAATGCACTCGATTTTCTCGACGCGCCCGAACGGCTCGTCGAGGCGCTCGATTCGACGACCATGCGCTGGATCGTCCACGCTTTCCAGACGAGCGGCAGCGTGGGTTTCAATCTTTTCGCGCGGTCGGCGGCCGCCGTCTTGCGCGGCATTGCGCGGATCACGGGCGCGGGGTTCTTGGAGGCGATGTCGGAGTTTCTCTCGGAACTCAACGATCTGTTCGGCGGTTTCAAAGAGCGCGCGCGCGAAGTCGAAGCGGCGCTCCGCAGCCCCGCCGTGACCTTCGTTCTGGTCACGAGCCCGGCGCCGGCGAGCATTCAAGAGGTGCTGTTTTTCAGCGATCGGCTCGTGCAAGCGACGATGCCGCGCGGCGCGTTCGTCGTGAATCGCTTCCGTCTTGCTCCCGCGTTTGCGGACCATCCGCCGACCGTGAGCGAGGCGGCGGAAGCGATCGAGGCGCGCGGCTTGCGCCTCGCCGGGGACGGCCCCTCGCGTCTCGTGCGATCCCACGCGGATGCCCGGGGCCTGGCCGCGCTCGACGCCCTGCACATGCGCACTCTCGAGGACCATGTCCGCGGCACGGTCCCGATTGTCCGGGTTCGCGAACTGCCGACCGACGTTCACGACTTGGTCGGTCTGCACGCCGTCGCCGAAACGCTTATGGGCAGCGGAACATGAGGGGGTACGTCAGTCGCCCTCCTTCTTTTCTCCGCGGCGCCGTCGGGCCTTGTAGTGCACGCGTACCGGCGCGCCTTCGAAGGAAAACTCTTTTCTCAATTGATTGACGACGAAGCGTCGATACGAAAAATGGATGGAATCGGGCGCGTTGGTCATCGCGACGAACGTGGGCGGGGCGACCGACGTCTGGGTGACGTAGTAGAGGCGCGGCGCGCGTCCGCCCATCGTCGGCGGGGGCCGTATCGCGAGCACCTGCGCGAAGAAACGATTGAGCTCGCCGGTGCCCACGCGGTGAAAGTAGGCCGCATGCACGCGGTCGATCGTGGCGAACAGTTCGGAGAGGCCGCGGCCCGTTTTCGCGCTCGTCCTGGCGACCGGGACGTAAGGTACGAACGAGAGCTTTTCGCGTGCGTTTTCCTCCGCCTTGGCGAAGTCTCCTTTCGCCAAGAGGTCGACTTTGTTCAGAGCGACGACCATCGCACGGCCGCGCTCTTCGGCGAGCCCCAGGATCTTGGCGTCCTGTTCGGCGACGCCCTCGTTCGCATCGCAGAGCAGCACGACGATGTGCGCGCGTTCGATGCTGCGGATGGACGACAGCACGCTCAACGATTCGACCGTACTGGCCTCCTTGGCGACTTTGCCCTTGCGCCGGATGCCCGCCGTGTCGATGAACACGTAGCGCTTGCCGTCGCGCTCCACGATGGCGTCGATCGAATCGCGGGTGGTCCCGGGCCGCGCGTCGACGAGCGACCGTTCCTCACCCAGGATCCGATTCATCAAACTGCTTTTGCCGGCGTTGGGTCGGCCGATGAGCGCGATGCGCGCGACGTCGCCCTCTTCGATGGGGACCTCCCGGGACTCGGGCAAGGCTTGGACGAGCGCCGATTCGAGCTCGCCGATGCCACGGCCGTGCAGCGCGCTCACGGGATAAACCTTGTCGACGCCCAGACGATACAAGTCGAATGCATCGGCGTCGGCGCGCGGCGAGTCGGCCTTGTTGGCGGCAAAAAGGACCGGTTTACCGCTCCGACGCAAAAGCGCGACAGCGGCTCGGTCGGCCCCGCCCGGTTCGGTGGTCGCGTCGGTCACGAACACGATGGCGTCGGCTTCGGCCACGGCGCTCCGCACTTGCCGAGCGATTCCGGCCTTCATCGGATCGTCGTCGTCGGGGTCGAACCCCCCCGTGTCGACCAGCGTGTAGGGAGTCCCGAACGCGCTCACGTCGGCGTACTTGCGGTCCCGAGTGACGCCCGCCTCGTCGTGGACGATCGCGATTCGCGCCCGCGCGAGCCGGTTGAACAGAGTGGACTTGCCGACGTTGGGTCGGCCGACGATCGCGACCACCGGGGCGTTGCCGGCTCCCGCTGGAAGGGGCCCGAAAGCCGTCCTCGGCTGTCGGTGCTTGGTCACGAGTGGATCCCTTCGCCGTAGCCGAGGTCGCGCATTTTCGCGTCGTCGTCCATCCAGCCCGCCGTCGTGCGCACCCACAGTCTCAAGTGGACTCGGCGCGACAGCATCGCCTCGATGCGAGCCCGCGCGGCGGTCCCGATGCTCTTCATCATTTGCCCCTTCGCTCCGACGAGGATTTTCTTGTGCGCTTCGCGTGTCACGTGCACGGCGACCTCGATCTGAGCGATGGGCGCGGTTTCGTCGAAGCGCTCGACGACCACGGCGACGCCGTGAGGGACCTCCTGGCGGACGTGCCTCAGCACCTGCTCGCGGACGAACTCGGCGACGAAAAACCGCACCGGCTGGTCCGAGAGCGTCTCGGCATCGAACAGGAACGCTTGCTCCGGCAAGAACCCGCGCACCTCGTCGAGCAACGCCGCGATGCCATCGCCCCGCTTCGCGCTGATCGGCACCACGGCATCGAACCGGCACCGGTCCGCGAAAGCGGCCACGAAGGGCAGCAGAAGTTCTTTGGCGTGCAGTCGATCGATCTTGGTAATCGCCAGAATCGTGCCGCGGCGAGTGGCCGTCTCCGACGCGAGGGCCAGGTCGGCAGCTCGTGGCACCGGCTCACCGGCGCCGGGCGCCTCGATCAGCAGGACGACGGCGTCGGCGTGGCTCGCCGCGGAGCGCGCTGCCTCGTTCATGTAGCGGCCGAGTTTCGTTCTCGGGGCGTGCAATCCTGGCGTGTCCAGGATCACGTACTGCGTGTCGGGGCGGGTGAGGACGCCACGAACCGTGTCCCGGGTCGTCTGCGGGTGGGGGCTCGTGATGGCGATGGGCTCGCCGATGAGCGCATTGAGAAGGGAGCTTTTCCCCACGTTGGGGCGGCCCACGAGCGCGACATGCCCGGCGCGCGATGCGACGGGCGACGACGGGGTCGGAATCATGCGGCGAACGCGTACCTAGCATGCGCTGGTTGCGCGGCGCCGGACGTTGGAAGTAGTGTCGGCGCCGTACTCGGGGAAAAATGTTTTGCGACCCCGGTTCGACGCGATTCGTATGAGCGACCATCCCTCTTCTGGCTCTTCCGGCGCCGACCTGCGCTCGCGCTGGGGACCCCTTGCGGTCGCGGTCGGCGTTCCGACGTTGCTCTTCTTCGTGCTCCCGCCGCTCAGCAAGAGCGGGCTCTGGGACCCGTACGAGCTCAACGTCGCGGATCTGTCTCGCCGCATAGCGCTCAACCTGTACGGTGCCGGCCATCTGGCGCTCGACGGCGCAGACAATTCATTGCCTCACTTGAACGATCTCGGGCGACCGCAGCTGCCGTTTTCGTCCATTGCCCTCGGCTTCAAGCTCTTTGGACTGCACGAATGGGCGGGGCGACTGCCGTTGGCCGTCTGGGGCTTGCTCGGCGTCGTGGCGACGTATGCCTTCGTTGCGCGCCTGTTCGATCGCAAGGCGGGTGTCTACGCGGCCGTCGTCTTGTCCACGATGCCGCTGTACTTCGTGCAGGCTCGTTCGATGTTGGGCGACATCTGCACGCTGGCGTCGCTCGCGATGGCGTTCGGTGGGCTCGCCGTCGCGGCGTTCGATCGCGAGTCGAAGGATGACGGGCAAGACACGGAGCCGGGCCTCTGGCCCACCCCCTTCGTAAAGCGCATTCCGTGGTTGGCCATGGCGGCGGTCGGGCTCGCATCAGGGTTCGAAAGCCGCGGCGGGCTTCTCGGACTCGGGGTGCCGCTCTTGAGTATCGGGCTCGCGTGGGCCGTGTCGCGGGTATCGGTCGGGCACCGGCGGCCCGACTTCGTGGGCGACGCGGTGGGCGGGGCGTCGCTCGTGGCGGGGGCGCTCGCCGCCGCGATGACGCTCCGGTCCGTGGCGATCTCCGGCAAGGATCTCGACCCGTGGATTGGCGCCATGATTCACGTCCCGACCAAGTACCCGACGTTCGACTATTACGTCGCTGCGATCGGCCACGCGCTCGCGCCGTGGAGCGCCTTCGTGCCGTTCGCGTTTGGCCGGCTGCTCTTGACCCCGGCGCTGCCCCACGCATCGCCCCGGACGATCGAGCGCGAGAGTCTCGGTCGCCTCGCCGTGCTCGTCGGGGCCGCGGTGGCATTCGTTTCGCATGCGTACCTGGTCGCCTCGACCGACGTCATCGCCTTCGACGGCACCGTCCTTTGTGCCGTCGCCTGCGCCATCGCGATTCGCGACTTCGAGCGTGGCGCGCCGTCCTCGGTCGCTGTCGGCTTGGGGACGTTGGTGCTCGCGGGGGTCTTGCACCACGACTTTCACGAGCTGCCCGAGAAGGCGTACGAGGCGTTCGGAATTGCGAGCGCTGTGTTTCCGGAGGGATTCAAGAACACCGCGTTGAATTTCTGGTGGATCGTGTTGGGCGGCTTCGCACTGTGCGCCTTCTTGACCTGGGCGGAACGGGCGTCCGACCGCGTCCCGTTCGATCCCGGCAACTACCGCAGGGTCCTGACTTCGCTGCAGGCGATGTATGACGGTGGGCTGGCTCTCGCGTATCTCGCGGCCGTCGCCGGTTTTTCTCTGGCTGCGCTGCTCGTGTTTCTGGCGGCTCGGACGCACGGGCATTGGCTGCCGCAGATGTCGTCGACGATCCGGGACTTGATGCTCAATGCGTGGTGGGTCGTGGCATTCGTTCCGCTCGGCGTCGCGTTCGGTCTCGTGTTTGCGTGCGATATCTGGCTTTGGACGTTCGGGCGGTCCCGTCCGCTGTCGAGCGCTTCGTTCACGCGCGGCTTCGAGCCGTTCGAAGAGCTTTTCGGGCGGCTGCGCCCTCCGGATGCAAAAGTGCCGGTGGAGTCCGAAGACTGGTGGGTCGCGCTCGTCGTCGTGGCGCCGCTGTTGCTGCTCGCCATTCCGATCATCTCGCTCACGGCCGCTTTGGCGGCCGACGTACGACTGCCGGTCGCGTCGCTCATCGCCGTTCCGTCGGGCATCGCGTTTTTCTTGGCCATGGGAGTCGTGGGCGATTGGTTGCGCCATCGAGCGCCCGGCCTGGCGCTCGGGGGTGCCGTCGTCGGATTCGTCCTTTGTTTTTCGTACTATCCGGCACTCGCGAATCAGCTCTCGCCGAAAGAAGTGTTCGAGAGCTACCGGCATCTGTGTCCGGACGCCCCGCTTGCGTTGCTCGGCGTGGGGGGTCGCACGTCCGCCTATTACGCCGGAGGCCAGCCGCAAGTCGTGAACGATCCGACCGGCGCGCTTCAGTGGCTGGTGGCGGGGCACGGTCAGCGGCGCTGCCTGGCTTTGAAGGCCGACGAGCTTCCCAAGCTCAACCAGCTCTGGAGAGAGCGGAGCGAACCGCGGACCAATTTGCCGGTTCTCGATACGCGATCGAGCCAGATTCTGCTGGCCGCCTCGTCCCTTGGCGCCGGCGACAAGAACGAAAACCCGCTTTCGGAGATCGTTCTTTCCGCCCCGCCGCACCCGCAGCGAAAGCTCGGCGCGAACATGGATGACAAGCTCGAAGTGGTGGGGTTCGACCTGCTCGACGAGCGCGGCCGCATGGTCGATGCGGTGAGCCCCGGCCGCTCGTATCACTTCAAGACGTACTATCGGGTGCTGGCCCCGGTGACGACGGAGTGGGAGGCATTCATCCATATCGACGGTTACAAGCGTCGCCACAACGGGGATCACAAGCCGATGAACGGCAAGTACCCCATGGCGCTGTGGCTGCCCGGTGATCTTCTGCTCGACGATCACGAGTTCAAGCTCGAGCCGAACTTCACACCCGGCACGTACACGATTTATTTTGGCTTGTTCACGGGCGATACGCGCCTCAAGGTTGTGGGCGGCCCGAATGACGGTGACAACCGGATCAACGGCGGTCCGCTGCGGGTGCAGTAGTGGGCTCGCCGCGCGGCATGGTGGGCCGATGGCCCGTTCGGACACGGGAGGGCGACGATGGCGACGATCAATAAGGATTTCAAGGCTGCGGCACTGTCCGCATCCCGTCTCGACGACGCCGACGAGGAGTCGCCGTCGAGACGCGACGAACGCCGAGTCCACGATCGCTTCGACGTCGAGTGGGCCGTCGACTGCATCGCGGACGACACGTTCCTCTACGCGGCCATCACGAACATCAGCGCTATGGGCATCTTCGTGAAGACCACCGATCCGCTGGCGATCGGGACGCGCTTGATGCTGGCGTTTGCGCCACCGGGGTACCCGCCCTTCAAGCTGCAGGGCGAGGTCGCTTGGATCAACGCGCTCCGACCCAACGGCGACAATCCGAATCCTGGGATGGGGGTGCGATTTGTCGATCTTCGTCCCGACAATCGCGAGCGCCTGGTCGAGGTGATACGCACGATCGCCTACGTGCGCGAGCCGTCTTGAGCGATACCCCGTTCACCCTGAGCGTTCGCTCCGCCTCGACTCGCTACGCTCGCTCGGCTCCGCTCTCGCCGAACCGGCACCAGCGACACGTCGAGGGGAGCGAATGCCGCTCCCCTCGAGCACCCCAGCAGGAACGACCGCCCCGTTCACCCTGAGCGTTCGCTCCGCCTCGACTCGCTACGCTCGCTCGGCTCCGCTCTCGCCGAACCGGCACCAGCGACACGTCGAGGGGAGCGAAGGCCGCTCCCCTCGAGCACCCCAGCAGGAACGACCGCCCCGTTCACCCTGAGCGTTCGCTCCGCCTCGACTCGCTACGCTCGCTCGGCTCCGCTCTCGCCGAACCGGCACCAGCGACACGTCGAGGGGAGCGAAGGCCGCTCCCCTCGAGCACCCCAGCAGGAACGACCGCCCCGTTCACCCTGAGCGTTCGCTCCGCCTCGACTCGCTACGCTCGCTCGGCTCCGCTCTCGCCGAACCGGCACCAGCGACACGTCGAGGGGAGCGAATGCCGCTCCCCTCGAGCACCCCAGCAGGAACGAGCACGCAGCAGGCTCTCGAACACCCCTGTCACCGCCCTTCCGGGCCATTTTGCCCGTGCGCGATACGGTCGAGCTCCGCCCGCGCGAGATCCTTGAACGACGCGATCCCCGCGAGCTTGTCGAGCCGGGCGCGAGCGCTCGCCGTGTCGCCGAGGGACTCGTAACAGCGCGCCCCTTCGACCAGGGCGTTCCACCCTGCCGGCGTGTTGGGAGCGACCCGCGCGACGTCGTCGAAGCGCGAGACCGACGCTTCGCATCCTCGCCCCTCGCGCAAAGAACGCGCCGCCCACAACTTCGCGTTGGCGTTGGTCGAGGGCAACGCGTCGAAGGCGCGACGTGCTTCGTCGAAGTGGCCGGCTTGGTAGGCGCCGAGAGCCTCATCGAAGGCTGTCGTGCCCGCCGGGTGATCTCGACCCGATCCCGACGGCTTCGCGGGCGGCCGAGGGTCGACGTCGTCCAGGGAACGGGTGACGATCGGGACGGCCGCCGGGGCACCCGATCGGCCGTCGGAGTCGCGCGGGTTGGGCTGGGTCGACGCCGAGGGATCCGGCGGTGCTGCCGGCAGGGTGGATGAACGGGCCGCGCCAGCGGGAGTCGTAGGCGCCGGAGTTCCTTCTTCGGTCACCGTAATCTCGGCGCTTGCCGGGGCGCGCGACGACTTGCCCCGAAGCAGCAGCACACTCGTGGCAATCATCACCAGAAAAAGGGCGGCCATCGCCGTCTGCGGTCGCATGGCCCAATTGCCCGCAACCGAGACGGCCACCGCGAGGCGCCCTCCAAAGGGCAGCGAAGCGGTTCGTTTGGCGCCCGAACCAGTCGCCAGGGCCGCTTGGGCGAGGGCAGCTTGGAGGATGCGTCGCTCGGGATTCGGCAAAGGGTCGGCCGATAACGGCGCGGACGAAGCCGGTCGTGTCTCGCCCGGGCGGCCGAGCGCGGTCGCACAGCGCGGGCAACCCGACGCGTGCCGGCTCATGGCGGAGCTCGTCGCTTCGTCGAGCTCGCCGTCGACCGCAGCCCTCATCGCGGCTTCGAATTCCTCGCAGTCCATCATCCGTAAGCAGCCTCAGCATAGTGCGCTCGCGGACTCCGCGAATGCGTCGAGCGATCGTCGCAGCCGGTCGATTGCATAGCGCATCCGACTTTTGACCGCATTTCAGGTAGATTGGCGCCGCGCACGATCGCCTCGAAGGGGCAGCCCGCGCTGACGGAGGGTGGATTGGGGGCATCGAACGACCAGTGGGGACCGAGGCCACGCGCCGCGTGGGCTGCGAAGGGAGCGACAGCGGTCGGACGTGCGGCCACGATGCCGATTTTCGCTCATCCCGCCCGCGGACTTCCAGTCGCCCATCGTTCGAAGGGTGTTGTTGCCAACTGCGCACGTACGAACATAGACTGCAACGCGCCACGCTCCTGGGCGGCCGAGTAGACGAACGTGTGGCGTGCCCGACGGTTGTCGGGCGAATCCCACGCTTTGATGGAAGGGACAGTGTCGCATGCGACGTCGAGTGATGATGGTCTTGGCCCTTTTTCTTCCGCTTGCCGGATCCTCGTGGGCGGCCGGTGCGCCAGCGAAGACCGTTGCGCCGGATGCGGGTGCCAGTGCCGGTGCCAGCGCTTCCGCGGGGTCGCCGGTCGCGGCCCCTTCCGCCAGTCCGGCTCCGACCGCGTCGGACGCCTCCGGCGCCTCGAACCCGACCGTGGCGGTCGCACCACCCGGCGCGGTCAGTGTGGATATGACGGCCAAGCCGCCGACGGACCAAGCCATGAACGGCGGGACTTACTCGGTGCGTCTGCGCGATCTCGAACAGCGGGTCGACGAGCTAAAAGACCAGGTCCGCCGAAGTCACACGCGCTTGGCGCTGCTGAGCGACACCATTTTGGGGGGTGGCGCCGCGGGGTCTCGCGCCGAAGTGAACTTTGAGGACCAGATGTCGAGCGCGTTCCTCTTGACGCGAGCCCTGTTCGTCGTGGATGGGCAGATTCAGTACAACCGCCAAGACGATTCGGGCGCGCTGAGCGACCAAAAGGACATTCCAATCTTCAGCGGATCGATGCCGCCGGGCGATCATACGATCCAGCTCGTTTTGACGTTTCAGGGCAACGGCTACGGCGTATTTTCGTACCTTCGCGGATACAAGTTCGAGGTCAAGTCGAGCCATGCCTTCACAGCCACCGAGGGCAAGGCTCTGATCGTGACGGCCACGGCGTACGAAAAGGGCGGCGTCACCACGCCGCTCGAGGAGCGGCCGACCATTCAGTGGCAGGAGAAGATTCAGCCGCTGGCTCCGGCCGAAGCGGCTCCGCCGGCGGGTTCGCCGGCAGGCGGAGGCCCGAAGTGAGACGATTGGCCCTCGGCACGGCGGCCTGCTGTGCGGCCTTCGTGTCGGCCCTTTCGATCGCTACATGGGCCAGCCCCGAAGAGGCCGTTACGGCCGCGCAGGGGGCCTTGGCCTATGCGGCGCAAAACCTGCCCGGCGTGCGTTCGGCGGTCCGCGTGGGCGCCACGGATCGGCAGACACCCGAGCAGCGAGTGGCCAACGGAGAATTGCTCTACCGCATGGGCGACTACAACCGCGCGTCCGTGCTGTTGAGCGAGATCCTCGAACAGTACGCCAACACCCCGAGTTACCCGGACGCGCTCTGGCTGCTCGGCGAGACCTATTACGCGATGCACGACTACCTGTCGGCCCGGCGCGATTATCGCGCGCTGGTCGATCGCGGAAGCGAGCCGCGCTTCGACTCCTACTTTGGCCGAGCGCTTTCCCGGCTCGTGGACGTCTCGCTCCGGCTCGATGATCCGCCCGAGACCCTCGCGCCCCTGTTCGACCGGTTCAACCAGGTGCCTGCGGCGCAGATCGACGCGGGCCTGCTCTACGCGAAGGGCAAGGCGTATTACCGCCGGGGCTCGTGGAGCGAAGCCGGAAGCTTCTTTGCGCAGGTCGCTCGGGGGACGCCCTACGTGCACCAAGCGCGCTACTTCGAGGGCCTTATCGCCATGAAGGCGGCCCGCGCCGAGGTCGTGTCCGACGCCAAGAGGTCTGCGACGGGCGCAAACTACAGGCCGGCGATCGAAGCCTTCCGCGCCGTGACCGAGCTGCCGCCCGACTCGCCCGAGCACAAGCACGTCATCGACTTGGCGTTCCTGGCCATCGGCCGGCTCTTCTACGAGATGGAGCAGTACCAGCAGGCGAGCGAGGCCTACGGCACAGTGAGCCGCGAGAGCCCCGAATTCGATACGATGCTCTACGAGCTCGCCTGGGTGTACGTGCGACTCGGCGACGTGCAACGGGCCGAGCGCACGCTCGAAGTGCTCATGGTGAGCGATCCGGACAGCCCGTACATCGCGGACGGGACGCTGCTTCGCGCCGATCTCCTGCTTCGGACCGGCGCATTCGACCGGGCCTTGAAGCTCTACGAAAGCGTACGCACGCAATACGAGCCCATGCGTTCGGCCGTCGACTCGTTTCTCGGTTCGACGGCAGACGTGTCCGTTTACTACGACAAGCTTAGCCAGCAGCAGCTCGACGTGCTCGATCAAAACGAGCGCCTTCCGCCGATTGCCATTCGGTGGGCGCGCGAGGCCGAAGACGGCCCGCTGGCGTTCGCCGTCATCGACGACGTGCACGAGTGCCGTGTGCTCATTCGGCAATCGAGCGAACTGGTCGATCGGCTGTTGTCGCTGACTCAGGCGTCGACGCGCGTTCGAGCGTTCCCCGATCTCGAGGCCGGAGAGCGCGCGGCCCTCGGAGTCTTGAACCGGCTCTCGTTGGGCCGTCTCGCCATCGCCCGCGAGCTCGACGGCGAAGAGCCGTCGGATTTGAGCGGCGAGATCGCCGGCGTCCGGCAGCGCCGCCGCGCGCTCATGGCATCGATCGCGGCGTTGCCCGTCTCGGCGGGCGATTTCGACCGTCGCGATCAGCAGGGGGTCACCCTGTGGAACGATCTCTCGCAGGAGCTTTCGCGTCGATCGTACGAAGTCGACGCGCTGCAGGCCTCCATCAACGGGTTGCGTCGCTTGATCGCGGACGGCCCCCAGCAGGGCGTCGCGAGGGAGCCGGCCACCGTGCAGCGCTTCCAGGCCGAACTCGACGCCAACGAGCGCGACATCCAACGCTACCGCGAGGGGATCGTCGATCTGCGTCGCCAAGTGGAGACGGGCCGGGCGGAGATCGGTCTGGGCGACGCCCGCTACCAGAACGATGCCGTCGTCCGCAACGAATTTCGCGATCTGGTGGATCGCGAGGTTCAGCTGGCTTCGTCGGGCGCGGCCGGCGGTTCGGTCGAGTCGTTCGCACGCCAGGGCGCACCGCTTCTGCAGCAGCTGCGCGACTACGAGACCTCGTTGGTCGCGATCATTCAAGATCTCGAAGGGCAGGTGGCGGCTCGTTCCGCCGATCTCGGGCGTCGCATCGTGGCCGAACAGGCGAGCTTGGCCGGCTACCGCCAACAGCTGGATGCGCTGGACAACGACGCGCGCGATCTGGTGGGCCACGTCGCTCAGCGCAACTTCGGCATCGTGCGCGATCGGCTGCGCGGAATCGTTTTGCGCGCCGACGTCGGCGTCACCGAGGAAGCCTGGGAGGTCCGCGAAGAAGAGCTGGACCGTGTCCGTACCTTGCAGACCGAGCGCGCGCGGCAAGAACAGGTGCTCGACGAGGAGCTCAAAGAAGTCCGGGACGATGGCCTCGATCCCGCGCAGCCGGCGGGAAATTGAGGGCCGCTCGGGGTCCGAGGAAGACGATGACCATGGCGAGGCGAGGTTCGAAGGGGCGAAGTAGACTGCACGCATTCGGTGGCGTGGCGGGGGCTTTGGCGATCGCGCTCGGCGGGTCCGTCGCGTCCGACTCGTCGGCGGCCGAGGCCGGGTCGGCCGCGGCACAGACGGTGGTCGACGCGGCCGACGCCGGGGGTGGTCTCGCGACGTCCGGTGACGCCGGCCACGCCGACGGCGGCGGGCCCGCGGCGACTCCACCTGCGCCGGGCGGCGCCGGATCCACGAGTCCCGCGGCCACGGCGACGGCGGAGGATCTCGCGTCGGTACCCACCTACCGTGCCCACGCGGTCAAGCTCGCGCCGCCGACTCCGGCACAGGTGTCCGCGTACCGGGAGATTCGGCAAGAGGCCGATACCTATGCGCGAGGCGCGCAGGACTACAAGGACGCGATCACGACGATCGTGACGCTTCACTACGAGGCCCGAAAAAAGTCGATCCTCGGTGGGCTCGACCGCGAGGTGGGCATCGAGAAAGACGAGCTCAGGAAAGCCCGAGAGATCGCGATCCGCCGTCTCGAAGATTTCGTCGGGAGATACAGCGGTGCAAACGCCCAGCCGGAGGCGACCCCGGACGCCATGTATCGGCTGGCGGCCTTGTACGAGGAGCGCGCCAGGGGCGACGAGGATCCGAACGCGGACATGGCGACGGGTCTGCGACCCGCGGTCGAACTCTACAAGCGCGTCCTGCGCGAATTCCCGAATTACAAAGAATTGGCGGGCATTTATTACTTTCTCGGGCACGCGCTGAACGACTCCAGGCGGGTCCCCGAGGCCCAGCAGGTGTGGCGATCGCTCGTGTGCCACAATCGCTACAGCTACCCGGTCGCGAGCGACCCGAAGAATCCGGATGTCGACACGATCGCACCGCTCCCCCAAGATCAGGACGAGGCCTTCTGGAAGCGATGGCGGTCCAAGTACCCGACACCGGCCTCGCTGGCGAAGGGGCCCAAAGCCGAAACGACGTACGACGACCCGTATCCGCAAAACTGCGAGATGGTCGCCCAGCCGGACGTTCCGGCGGGGGCCGAGCCCAAGTACGTGGCCGAGGTCTGGTGGCGCATCGGCGACTGGGAATTCGATCAAGACGATCTCGGCGGCGGCGTGGTCGACTTCGAGGCGTCTGCGGTGTGGGACTACAACCGCGCAGCCAGTGCGTACACGCATGCGATGACGTTCAAGAGGCCACCGCTCTTCGGGGTGGCTCTTTACAAGTACGCATGGACGCTCTTCAAGCAGCAGCGCTACGAGGCCGCCGTCCAAGAGTTCGTCCGCTTGTTGAACTACACCGACGATCAGCAAAAGCTGACCGGGGATCCGGGGGCCGACTTCCGACAAGAGGCCTATACGTACATCGCCGGATCGCTCGACAATTTCGACCTCGTCGGACCGGGGCCCGACGAGCCGTACATCGCACGGCCGGATATTCTCGATACCGCGCGAAGTCCGGCCGAGGGCGAGGCCAAACTGCATGTCGCCATCGAGCGAGTCCAGGATCCGCGCCTCATCCCCCAGGACAAGCCCTGGACGATCGAGATCTACCAGGCCCTCGCCCTCGAGTTCCGAGCGATCAATCAATATAAAAATGCCCTTGCCACGTACCAGATGATGCTCGACAAGTGGCCGAACGATCCATCGGCCCCCGACGCGCAAAACGGAATCGCCGAGGTGTACGATTTGCTCGTGCGCCAGACCAAGATGGGCGACGAACGGCGGGAATACGAGCGCAAGGTTCTGGAGTCGCGCACGTTGCTGTCGAAGTACACGGGCGATTCGTCCTGGGTGGATGCCAACAAGGACAATCCCGAGGCACTCCGGCGCGCCGAAGAACTCGTGAGGACCGGTTTGAAGGGCGCCGCGATTACGCACACCCGCAACGGGCAAGCCGCGATCGAGCAGGCCGACCAAACGGGCGACCCCAAGGAAAAGCTGCGTCTGACCAACTACGCGATTCAGGAATACCGGCTCGCCGCGATCGGCTGGCTCGGCTACTTGAAGCAGGACGAGAACGCGGCCGACTCCTACAAGAGCCGCTACTTCTATGCGGACGCGTTGCATAACCAAGTGCGTCTCGAAGTCGCCCTGCATCAATTCGATCCCAAGGAGTACGGGGAGCCGACTTCTCCGGAGATTGCGACGGCGGAACGGGCGGCGGTCGACGTGCGCGATTCCGACGAAGACGATCAGTTCATCGACAACGCGGGGCTGTTCGTCGTCGACCTCGCCGACGTCGACCGGGATCTCGCGTTCCAGAGATGGCAGGACTCCGGCGGGACGGTCGGCATCGAACCGCGCAAAGACGTCAAGCTTCAAGGTACCGAGGGCGACAAGACGGTTGTGGTCGAAGACATTCCGGCCGTGATCGAGAAATCGATGCAGTCGCGCGACGAATACATCGAGCGGGTGCCGCCGGAGCGCGACAAGCAGAATCGGGCGGCAGAATACGCCTCGTATTCGGCCGATCAGTATTACCTCTACGGCCATTTCAAAGAGGCGACCGTCCGATTCGAGGCGATCTACAAGGAACGTTGCGGCAAGGACGCGCTCGGCTACGAGGCGTGGAAGCGGCTCATCGTCATGAGCAACATCCAGAAGGATGCCGCGCGGTCGCGCGAGCTGGCGGAAGCCGAGAAGCGCAGTTCGTGCGCCAAGACCGAGCTGCAGGTCGCCGAGGAAAAACGCGGCGTGCTGACGGATCTGGTCTTGCAGAACGCGGCGTTCGAAGACGCGAACAAGGTCTTCAAGCAAGCCAAGGACGCGGCGCCCGGGCCCGATCGCGATGCGCTCTGGCGAAAAGCCGGCAAGATGTACGAGGACGCTCTGCGTGCCGCGCCGTCCCACAAGGACGCCCCGGCGGCGGCCATCAACTCCGCCTACTGTTACAAGCAGGTGGGCGAGTTCAACAAAGCGATCGATCTGTACCAGCTGTTCATCAGCAATTACGGCAGTGAGGAGATCCTCGATCGGCTGCAAAACGGCGGGATCGACCCAGCCAAGAAGGGCGAAAAGGTCGCCCCGAACCCGGACGAGTACAAAGAGCGCATCAAGTACCTCGGAATGGCCCACGATGCCCTGTCGAGTACCTATTACGGCTTCTTTGCGTATCAGCGCGCGGCCGAATCCTTCGCGAAGATCGCCACCAATCCGCGCTTCGACCAAGATCGCCGCTCGAACGCGGCGCGCATCGCGATGGTCTTGTATTCGAATCTGAGCGACCGATCGGACATGAACACGATGTACGCCGTCTTGGTCGATTCCAAGATGCATCTGTCGGCTTCGAAGCGCGTCGAAGCGGACTATTTGAAGGCGAGCTTCGACTACGCGCAGTGGGATCCGAACGGCGGCGACGCCGGCGCCAACGGGGCGGCTCGCAAGCTCGCCGTCGCCGAATTGACGCGATTTCACGCCGCGAACAAGGGCCGTCCCGAAGCGGCGCGCTACTCGCTCGAAGCGGCGTTCCGCGTCGCGAAAATGCTTCAGTCGCAGGGAGACCCCACGTTCCGAAGCTGGTTCAAGACGACGATTGCGGACTGGGAGTTTTTCAAGTCCTACCCGGCCGCGGCCGCCGCGGCCGACAACAAGACGGTCCAGATCTTCGCGACCGACGTGCCCTACTCCGACTATGGGGGTGAGGCGGACTTCACGTTGGTCGACGAAGAGGTGCGCGCGGGGTTCGATTACGCCGCCGGCAATCATCACTACGCCGGCAACGCCGTCGACGTGACCAAGGCCGTGGACAAGGATCTCGGAGAGGCCGAAAAGAAGTGGCGGCCGCCGCTCGAGCACATTGCGCAACAGTACGGGTCGTTCCAGTGGGCGGCGGCGGCGACGGCGCGAATCGGATCGCTCTACGACTCGATCCGCACCGGACTCGACTTGGTCGTTCCCAAGTACTTCACCGCGCAGCAGGACGCGCTTCTCAAACGGCTCGAGGGCGTCGCCGCCAAGCTCGACGCGGCGGGGCAGGGCGACAAGGCCGACCAGATCCGGCAGCAGATGGACGACATGCGCGACCAGGTGCGCAGCAAGTGGCGGACGACCAAAGACCAGTACATGGAAGTCTGCAATCAAAAGATGGTCAGCAAATACGCGACGGCGGCGCTCACGGCGCGCAAGTACAACGTGAAGGACGCGGCGGTTCAGAGCGCCGTCGGGCGTCTCGCCTACCTCACCGACTATCTGGGTGACGACAAGATGAAGGCGTACGTCGAAAATACGCCGGACCCGCTCAGTCCGAACTCGAAGTTGGTCTACGTTCCCGGCGAGTTCTTGCAGTGGCGATCCGGGGTCGTCTTCGCGCCTCCCGCCAACGGAGAACCGGCGCCGTTGCCGGCGGCTCCGTAGAAGGTCCTGTGCCCATGCCGCCCGCCAACATCGTCAAGACAGGGAGTGTGCGATCGTGCGACGCGTAAGATTTCCCGGGATCGGGGTGACCTCCGCCTGGGCGGCCGCGATCGCGCTATCGGGCTGCGGGGGGGCCGAACCTCCGCCGCCCAAGACGGCGCCCAGCCCCGAGGTCGCCGCGGCTGCCGCGGCGTCGACACCGGCCGAGGTGGCCCACCTTTCCGCCGGCCCCCCGGCGGGTGCCGACTTGTCGGGCGACGCGAAGGCCGCGTACGATCGCGGGTTTCAGGCGTGGACGTCGGGCGATCTCAAGAGCGCAAAGGCGGCGTTCGGCGACGCGGTGAGTCGCGCGCCCAACTCGGGTGCGGCGCGCTATTCGCTCGGTTGCGTCCTCGAACGCTTGGGCGACACGTCCGGTGCTCTCGACGCCTTTCGCGCGGGCTCCTTGGCCAAGCCCAGGAGCGAGCCGGCCGTCGGCGGCTACGCCGTGCTTCTCGCCCGTTCGGGCCGGGGACCCGAGGCCGAGCAGTTTCTCGTGGGCGAGCGCGCCAAAGACCCCCAGTCCGTGGCGCTCATCGTGGATCTCGCGGAGGTCAAGTCGCTCGAAGGCGACAGCGCCGGCTGCCAGCAGCTCGCACAGCAGGCGCTTGCCAAACAGCCCGACTTCAAAGACGCGATGGTGGTCATCGCGCGCGACTATTACCGCAGTCACCGGTGGGATCTCGCCCGATACGCGCTTGGGGCCATTCTCGACGGGGCGGGCGACGGGTCGATTCCGCCCCGCGACGCGGGAAATCCTCAGGCGCTCTTGCTGCGCGCACTCATCGAGCGCGAAAGTGGGCAGCGAAAACAGGCCATCGCCGACTTCGAACGCGCGATTGCCCAGCGGTCGGACCTGTTCGAGGCGTACGCGAACCTCGGCGAAATGAAGCTCGAAGCGGGCAACGCGACGGAAGCCGAATCGCCGCTCGAGAAAGCCGTACGCTATTCCCCCAACATGGCGGTCGCGCACCTGGATCTCGGTGACTGCTACCGACTGCTCGGCCAGTCGGCTGAGGCCAAGAGGGAGTTCGACACGGCGCTCGGGATGGATTCGACGCTGGCCGGCGCGCACTACGACTTGGGGCTTCTGTATTTGTTTTCTCCCTCGGTGCCTGGGGTCGGCGGCCCGGAAGACCAGATCACGCGAGCCATCGCGGAGCTTCAGAACTACAAATCCATGCGCGGCGCCAAAGCCTTGAAGGGACAGGGCGACGACGTGGACGAGCTCCTGAGTACCGCCAAACGAAAGCAAAGCGAGCTTCAGCTCAAAAAGCAGGCCGCGTCCGCGGCTTCGACCCCACCGTCGCCATCGGCCACGGGCGGCGCGCCATCGGCCTCGGCGCCCCACCCCGTGGCCCCTGCGCCGGCCCCGAGTGTTCCGAGCGGCAAGCCTTGACGACGAGGAGAACCATCATGCATCGCATCGCCATCCGAGGGGCCGTTCTTGTCGCGGCCGTCTTGTCCACGGTCTCCGTTCAGGCCCAGGATCGGACGGCCAACGCCGCTCCGCGCCCGCCCAAGCCGCAGCCAGGGGTCCTGCAGATTGGCGAAATCACGATCGTGGGCCGCGTGCAAAAGCCTGTGGCCGCGGTGGACGTCGCCAAGATCCAGCCCAAGCTGACGCTGGCCGAGTTGCGCCAGCCGTTTCTCGATCGAATTGAGGCCGCCGTTCACAACGATCCATTTTGATTGGGGCCTTGGGCCCCGTCTGGTGGGCGCGCCGTCAGGCGTTTGGGCGGCGGGTCGCGTTCGTGTAACCTGGCAGGGTTGGCGGGCATTCGGGTGCGCTGCGCCGGCGAATCGAGAGCGAGCGCAGCGGGGTAACGCGGGCCACGGGTACGATGTCTCCGAGAAAGGCGTTTCAGAGATGAATCAGGGCACGGGGCCGGGCGTAGGACCGCAGGTGCATTCGGGACGTCCCGGCCAGATGACCGCCGTGATGCGGGCGATGCAGCAGGCGAGCGGTCCGAAGGTGCTGCGCATCGGGCTCGTGGCTTCCGGACGCATCGTCGAAGAACGCATCGTCAAGCAGCGCACGAGCGTGACCGTCGGACCGAGCGAACGATCGACGTTCGTCGTGCAGGCGAACGTCCCTGCGCAGTTCAAACTGTTCGAGCTCATCGGCGGCGACTACTACCTGAATTTTTTCGACGGGATGACCGGTCGCATCGCGCTGGCAACGGGCATCTCGGATCTCGCGGGCCTCAAGGGCCAAGCGCGGCGGGTGGGCCCCGCGTACCAGGTTCGTCTGACCGAGGAGGCTCGCGGCAAGATCGTGATCGGCGAGACGACGTTCCTCTTCCAGTTCGTGGCGCCGCCGCCGGTGCAGCCTCGACCGCAGTTGCCGCTCTCGGTCAAGGGGGGGCTCGCCAATCAAATCGACTGGAACCTGACGGTCATCGCGGCGTTCAGCTTCCTCGTGCACTTCGGCCTCGTCGGCGCGATGTACAGCGACTGGATGGACCCCGTCGTCAACGACGACATCACGGCGGGGCTCATCGACATGGTGCAAAGGACGGTGCCGCCCCCCGTCGAAACGGCGGAAACCCCGACATCGAGCGCGTCGTCGACGGACACGGCACCGGCCCCGACGCAAGCGCCGAAAGCCCAGGCCGAGGGCAAGGCCGCGAAAGCGGGGCCGACGGCGCCCGACGCCCGGGTGGTCTCGGGGCTGCTGAACGAGGCCGATCAGGCCCGCATCGCCATCCTCGCCGCGCTCAACGGTGGACCCAATATCAACGGCGCGATGAAGGACGATAACGGCGCTCCCGTCGACTTGAATCAACTGGCGCGCAGCATGGGCGGGATTAGCAATCAAGGCGCCAACGGCCTGAATATGCCGGGGGGTGCGGGGGGTCCGATTCAACCAGGCCGCGGCAGCGGCGGGCTGCAGGGACTGCACGGAGGCGATACGGGGGGCGCGTCGACGGGCGCCGGTCAGGCGACCAAAGTCGTTCCGGTCGGCGACGTGCAATATGCCGGTTCCTCGATGAGCGTTCCTGTGAGCAACGCCGAGGCGGTCATTCGAAGCCAAATTCACCCTGGGGCGAAGCGCTGCTACCAAAGGGGGCTCGAAACGGATCCGAGCCAAGCCGGCAAGCTGGTCCTCTTGATCAAAGTGGCCCCGAGCGGCGAGGTCGATTCGACGAACGTCGCGAGCAACAGCGGGCTTTCGGCTCAAGTGGCGGGTTGCATCGCGTCTGTGGCGAGGCGAGCCAAGTTCGACCCGCCGGGCGCGAATGGATCCACGATCAGCGTGCCGTTCAATTTCGTGCGCCAAGGCGGTTGAACCACGGTCGGCGTGCGCGCGCGCGTGGGAGAGCGAGCCCGACGGACGGAAATCGCAACTCGGGCTCAGGCGCTCGCGCTGAATGCCGGTGCCTGCCGGCGCAACGTACGACTCCGGGTCGGGTCGATCGAACGGCTCCGGCTACTTCGGCAATGTCCGGACGGCTCCGACCACTTGGGCAATGTCGCATCATGCCACGTTGACACTATCCACCTCGACCGTTAAAGTCGGTTACGGACACACGCGAGGGATCGGAGGCTATCTTGGCGATAGGACTTGGGGCGGGTCTACGGTGGGGAGC
The DNA here is from genome assembly GCA_963696385.1 of uncultured delta proteobacterium. Lineage (GTDB taxonomy): Bacteria > Myxococcota_A > Polyangia > Polyangiales > Polyangiaceae > Palsa-1150. Next base: position 226,137 of record CAVOKF010000008.1, on the reverse strand, counting down.
AGTCGCGATGCTCGTGTTGGCGGCGGGGACGGCGGCCGCGCAAAACGGAACCGGAACGGCCCCGTCGGCGCAGGTCGGGTTCGAAGCGCGTCCTCGCTTGTCTCTGCAAGACGAGCTGGTGCAATCGAACGCCATCATCGCTCGCATCGACCAAGCCGCTGGCGTCGTTCGCCGGCAGCTCGATGCGGCTCGTCAGGCCCGCGACGTCGTCAAGTCGTTGTGCTTGAGCGACAAGCTCTCGCAAGTCGACGTCGCCGGACGTTCCACGAAAGACCGTCAGGCGTCGCTCCAGGCCGCCGTGCAACGGAGCGACACGGAGTTGGCGAACCACGAATTCACGATCATGAGTGTCCTGCGTCAGCGCGTCGAGCAGCTGGCCGCGGAGGCGAATCAGTGTCTCGGGTCGGAGGTCGCCTTTACCGGGCAGACCCAGATCATCACCGAGATCGACCCGAACTTGCCGGGCACCGGCGAAGACAACACCGGGTTTCCACCCTTGGGTGCGCCTCCAGCCATCGTCACCACCCCGCCCCCCTGCACCTCCTGCGTCATGTGAGGTAGGGGGGGGCTGACGCGCTCTCCGTGGCCCACGCAAAGACGTTCTGTGCTCGCGGGCGATTCGCAAAATGCGAATGTACGTTTCGCCGTAGCTCTGCCGTAGAGTGGTGTACCTTTCGTCCGAACCGATGATCAAGAGAGGCCTCGTATCGTCCGCTGTCGCGCTTGCGCTGCTCCTGGTAGGGGCGGCGGCGTTCGCACAGCCGCAGTACACCTCGCAGCCGGATACGCCGACGTGGCTGAAGGATCGGCGCTATTCCGAAGGCATCGGCATTCAAGCCGGCGATCTCGAGATCCATCCGGGTATTGCCGGCGAGTTTGGCTACGACTCCAACTGGTTTCAGCGGAGCAACCAGCAGAAGGTCGACAACGGTTCGCCCGAAGCGCCTGTCGTCCCTGCGCTCGAATTGCGGGTGACCCCGTCCTTATACCTCTCGACGGTCGGTGTGCAGCGACGGCAAGACGAAGGACCCCTCGAGACCCCGGCGGTCGCGTTTCGAGCGGGCGTGAATGCGACGTACCGGGCCTATTTTGGTGTCACGAGCGACGCGTCGCAGCCGCAAAACGACATCGCGGGGCAAGCCAACGTGGGGGGCGCCGCGGACGCGCGTCTCGACATCCTGCCGAATCGTCCCGTCGGCGGTGCGGTTTTCGCGAGCTACGGGCGCACCATCTTGCCCAATCAGGGCAACGCCGACCCGAACGTCTCGTTCAATCAGGATACGGTCACAGCCGGCGCCGAAATCGCGATTCTTCCGGGCGGAGGCACTCTCGACTGGCACTTCGGGTATCGGTTCTCCACGACGCTCTTCGAAGAAAGCGTCGCTCAGCCCTTTACGAACTATTCGAACGAAGCGTACATGCGTGGCCGTTGGCGGTTCCGCCCGCGGACCGCACTCCTGTACGATGGGACGCTGGACTTTTTTACGTACACCAACGCCGACCTGGCGCGTGCGCAGGGCTTGGTCAGCTCGACGCCGGTGCGCGCTCGACTCGGTTTGAACGGCCTCATCACCGAGCGCTTCGCGGTCCTGGCCATGCTGGGGTGGGGAGCCAGCTTTAACGACAATAAAATTCCCGACGTGCAGCAGTTCGACAGCCTGCTCGCGCAGGCGGAGCTCAAGTGGTATCTCGCCGCGAGCCCGGGAATCGCACGGGCGACCGACATCGGCCTCGCGCTTTCGTCGATCTCACTCGGCTTTACGCGCGATTTTCAGAACAGCTATTTGGGCAATTACGACATTCTGGATCGCGGATATCTTAAATTCGACTACATGTTTGCCGGGCGCGCCGTCATTTCGGTTCAGGGTGGCGTCGGTGCCGTGCAATATCCAACGATGTATTGGCTGGAGGGCGGTGGCACGAGCCCGCTCGTGCCTCAGGAGCGCGGCCCATCGTTCACCGACGTCGTGGCCGATGCGAGTGTCTTTGGCGAGTACCGGTTCACCAACACGTTCGGCTTGAACGCGACGGTTCGATACAGCGAGACATTCAGCAACACGAAGGTCGAAGACGTCGTGACGATCCCGGGCGTCGGGCCCCCGCCGGGCACGACCGGCTATTACGGAATGGCGTGGCAGCGCGTCGAGGCGTACCTCGGCTTGCGCCTGTTTCTCTGATGTCCGACCGGTTGGTGGCTCGCGCCGACGCGTGGCGCCGGCGCCCCGGTTTTGGCATGCTGGCGGCGGCGTAAACGCAGATGGATGACTTCGTGTTGGGGCGCTGGGTGTGGCTGGTCGTCGTGTTGGCGCTGGCGGTCGGATGCGCACGGTCGGGGCGTGCCTCGGCGGTGAACTTGCCGCCCCCGACGCAGAGCACCACCGTCGGGCCTGGCGACACGTTCTCCGTCTCGATCCTTGGCGAGAAGGATTTGCCTCCCGAGTTTCGCATCCAACCCGACGGCACGGTGGATTTTCCTTATCTCGACCGCGTCACGGTGGCTGGCCTGGAGCCCCAGGAAATCGAAGAGCTCATCAAGAGACAGCTCATCGAGCGGAAGATCCTGGTCAATCCTCAGGTGACGCTCATCGTCAAACAGTACAACTCCAAAAAAGTGAGCATCATCGGCGCCGTGGCCAAGCCCGGAGTCATTTCGTGGTCTGAGGGCATGAAGCTCATCGACGCCATCTGGATTTCAGGCGGCCTGACCCCTTTGGCCGACGGCGATCACGTGCGGCTTACGCGCATCGTCGGGCCGAAGCGAACGGTGACGGCGACGATCAACGTCGACGACATCACCGAGGGCAAGCTGGCCGATGTTCCCCTGCAGGCGGGCGACACCATCAAGATCGGTCAGCGCATCTTCTGATACCGTGCGACGGATGTCTCGTCCGCACGATGCCATCGCGGGCAGCGTTCTCGATCTCATCGGGCACACTCCGCTCGTGCGACTCTCGAGAATAGGGCCGAGTCGGGGCGCGTCCGTCGTCGGCAAGCTCGAAGTGAAAAATCCGGGCGCCAGTGTGAAAGATCGCCCCGCGCTCGCGATGATCGAAGCCGCCGAGAGGGCCGGCCATCTGGGTCCGGGCGCGGTCATCGTCGAAGCCACGAGCGGCAATACGGGGATCTCACTGGCCATGATCGCGGCGGTCCGCGGTTATCGCTGCATTCTCGTGATGCCCGAAGACATGAGCCTGGAACGGCGGCACGTGCTGCGGGCCTACGGCGCGAAGATCGAGCTGACCCCCGCGGACGGCGGAATGGCCGGGGCGGTCGATCGCGCCAGGGCGATCGCGCGGCAGACCGATCGTGCGTTCATGCCCTGCCAGTTCGAAAATCCGGCGAATCCGGAGGCGCATGAGCGAACGACGGCCCGCGAGATCCTCGACGCCGTGGGCGACGATCTGGTGGCCTTCGTCGCGGGCGTCGGAACCGGGGGAACTCTGTCGGGGGTGGGCCGGGTGATCAAGCGGGAGCGACCAGGCGTCCAGGTCGTGGCCGTCGAACCTTCGGCGAGCGCCGTGCTCAGCGGCGGTCCCGCCGGCCTGCACGGCATTCAGGGAATCGGCGCCGGCTTCGTTCCGGAGACTCTCGATCGCAGCGTGATCGACCGGGTGATGACCGTGTCCGACGTCGCCGCGGAGCGCATGGCCACGCGCCTGGCGAGAGAAGAAGGCCTGCTGGTCGGCCCCTCGTCGGGCGCGAACGTCCATGCGGCATGCGAGGTCGCGGCTCGAACGGGGGGAGTCGCCGGCGCCGACCTCGCATCGGGCCGCGAGCGACAGGGCATCGTCCTGACCGTCCTATGCGATACGGGGGAGCGATATCTCTTCTGATCCCCCCGAGCGAGTCACGCGGTTTCGGGGTCGAGGTTGGGGGTCGAGGTCGGGGGTCGAGGTCGGGGATCGAGGTCGGGGGTCGAGGTCGGGGGTCGAGGTCGGGGGTCGAGGTCGGGGGTCGAGGTCGGGGTCGGGGTCGAGGTTGTCGGGGTCGGGGTCGAGGTCGCCCTTCGCCTTATCGGCCTTCGAACCGCGCTTTGCGGCGCTCCCTCCAGGCGGCGACCCCTTCTGCGAAGTCGGCGCTTCGCAGGAGTTTCAATTGCTCTTCGCGCTCTCGTCGCAGCGCGTCGTCGAGCGATCCCCAGTTGGCGTAGACGGTGCGCTTGACGGCGGCAAAGGCGAGGGGAGGGCCGGACTCGAATCTGTCGAGCGATCGCGAGGGTGGCTTCGCGCAGCCGGTCCGCGTCGACCACGGCACTTGCGACGCCGAGGTCGTGCAACACCGACGCGTCCACCCGCTCCGCGAGCAGGATCATGTGCATCGCTTTGGCGGTACCGACCAGGCGCGGCAGCCAAAAGCTACCCCCACCGTCCGGAATCAATCCGATCTGGACGAACTTCTCCTGGGTATACGCCCGAGTCGTGAGCACCCGGAGATCGCAGGCAAAGGCGAGGTCGGCGCCGAAGCCCACCGCCGCTCCATCCACCATCGCGATCGTGGGCTTGTCGCAGCGGACCACGCTTTGGACCAGATCGTGAAACGCGTCCAGATACCCTTCCAGGTGACGGTCGATTTCGGGATCGGCCAGGATGAGGTTCAGGTCCGCCCCGGCGCAGAAATGCTCGCCGGAGCCGGTGAGGACCACGCATCGCACGGCGCGGTCGGTCGAGGCTTGGCGGAACGCATCCCGGAGCCCCGCCAGGACCCCCGGGGTCAGCGCATTCCTGGCCTGCGGGCGGTGGATGGTCACGACTCGGGTCGCACCGACGGTCTCGACCAGGATGTCGTCACTCACGTTGGGTCGCTGACCGCACCGCCGGTTGCGGCGCGACGTTCTGACCGTAGAAGTCGGAAGCGAGGTAGGCCTTCACGACGCGCTGCACGAGAATCTTCACGACGGCGCCGAGCGGTACGGCCAAGAGGACTCCGACAAAACCGAACAGCGTTCCGGCCGCCATCATCGTGAGCAGCACCTCGAGCGGGGCCAGTCCCACCGATCGGCCCACGATGCGAGGCGTAACGACGAGGCCGTCGAGGACCTGCACTCCGAGCATCACGGCCAGGACGCCGGCCAAGCGTCCAGGCCCCTGCCAATCGAGCGTCGCCATCGAGAGGGCGAGGAACAGACCGCAGCCGAAGCCGATGTACGGCACGAACGCGAGCATGCCGGTGAGCACTCCGATGGGGACCGCAAGCCGCACGTCGACGAAGCGTAGCCCTGTGGCGTAAAGCGCTCCGAGCACGATGTTCGCTGTCAGTTGGCCCCGCACGTAGCCGCCGAGGGTGCGGTGAATCTGCCTCGCGACGCTCGCGACCGGCGGGTACCAGCGACGGGGGATGAGCTGAGCGGTGCGTCGTACGATTCGGTCGAAGTCGATCAAGAGGTAAAGCGCGAACACCGGAACGATGAGCGCGCTCAGAACGACGGCGAGGTAGCTGAGCGTTCCAAAAAGCGCGACGGTCGCCGCCGTGAGGATGTTCGGGAATTGTTCGTGGAGCTTGGCCTGCAAATCCGTCCCGAGCTCGTCCATCGTGTGCGGGGGCCGGAAATGCAGGTTGCGCCAAAGCCACGGTTCGATGCGAACTTCGAGGCCCCGCGCTTGCGCCGGCAAGTCGGTTGCGACCGATCGCAGTTCGTCGACGAACATCGGGATCGCGAAGATCACCATCAGCGCGAGCAACCCGGCGATGCCCAACATGACGGTCGGGGCGGCGATCGAGCGGGGAACCTTGCGCGCTTCGAACCAGTCGACGAACGGGTCGAGGACGTAGGCAAGCAAGAATGCGAAGAGAAGCGGAATAAGCACGCCTCTCAAGACGTACGCCAGCGCCAATACCGCGATGGCCGTGGCGATCGGGACCACCCGTCGGTACGGCCGATGGACGAGCGGTGGCGTCGACGATGGCGGCGCAGACAGGGTCGACATTCGCCGGAGTCAATGTAGCCTGGCTGGCCCCATGCCTGAAGCGGAGTCCCAGCGGCTGCGTCGCTTCGACGCCGACGAGCCTCGTCCGGTGCCCCCGACGGACCTGCAAGACGGGTCCACGTTGGTCCGCCTCGTGGGCGTGATGCGCCGGCTGTTGGAGCCCGACGGCTGCCCGTGGGACCGCGATCAATCCTTCGAGACGCTTCGCAAGTACGTGCTGGAAGAGGCGTGCGAAGTCATCGACGCGATCGACTCGGGCAGCCGCGCCGCCATGCGCGAAGAGCTCGGCGATCTATTGCTCCAGGTCGTGTTCCAGGGCGAGCTCGCGCGGCGGGAAGGCTCCTTTGCCATCGACGACGTCATCGCCGGAATCGTCGACAAGCTGGTCCACCGTCACCCTCACGTCTTCGGACAGACCGAGGCGAAGGACGCCGACGAAGTGCTCCGCAATTGGGAGAAAATCAAGGCCAAGGAAAAGGGCGACAAGGGCATCCTGTCGGGGGTACCGCGCAGCATGCCGGCGCTCACCCGCGCCCAGAGAATCGGCGAGAAGGTCGCCCGGGTCGGCTTCGATTGGGAGGACCCGCGAGGGTCGCGCGCCAAGGTAAGCGAAGAGATGGGCGAGCTCGACGAGGCCGTCGAGCGCGGCGATTCGGACGCGATCGAAGCCGAGATGGGCGACGTTCTGTTCGCCTTGGTGAACTTCGCTCGCCATCTGGGCGTCGACGCCGAGGGCGCGCTTCGGCGCACGATCGACAAGTTTTCGACCCGGTTCGCGTACGTCGAGCGACGCGTGCGCGAGGATCACGGAGGGTGGGGCGAGTCGGGCGGAAAGGATGCCCTGCCGCTTGCCGTTCTCGACGCCTACTGGGACGAGGCCAAGGGCACAGAGTCGGGTCGGCCGCCCAAGCCCGCGGCGACCGACAGCGCCTGACGCGATTGGTCGCCGCTCCGCCTGCGGGACCACCCGAAGTTCATGGCGACCGAGCGCGCCTCGCCCGGATCGGCTGCCGAAGTCCGAGGCGACCCGAGGGCGTCCGCCGCGATCCGCTGCCGCTCCGCCTGCGGGACCACCGAAGTTCATGGCGACCGAGCGCGCCTAAGCTACGTTACGCGGCGTGCAGTCTGGCCACGTCCCGCCGCTCGCGCGAACGCCCGAGGAGTGGGTCGTCGCTCTTCGCGACGGCGGCGGACGGGCCTTTCACGCGCGGCAGATCTTTCGATGGCTGCACGCGCGCAGCGTTCTCGATCCGGATCGGATGACGGACGTGCCGCGCTCTTTGCGCGCGTGGCTTACGGACCTCCATTTGCCGGAGACGTTTGCAACGGCCGCCGTCCTTCGCTCGACCGACCGCACGCGCAAGCTTCTGCTGCGCCTCAAAGACGGCGCCACCATCGAGACCGTGCTCATCCCGGGGGTGACGGGGACCCGCAGCAGCCTGCCGTCGCCGCTTCGGCCGGATCTCGAACCCGTCGATGCCGATGCCGCCGCAGGCGACGACGACGTCGAGAGCAGCGAGGAAGATGGCGACGACCGCGCGGTCCGCGTCACGCAGTGCGTGTCCACCCAAGTCGGCTGTGCCATGGGCTGTGTCTTCTGCGCGAGCGGGGTGGCCGGGCTCAAGCGCCATCTCGGGGCGGACGAGATTGTCGCTCAGGTCGTGGCCGGTCGCTCTCACCTGGAGGACGGCGAGCGTCTCAGCAATGTCGTGTTCATGGGAATGGGCGAGCCCCTTCACAACTACGACGCCACAGCGCGCGCGCTGCGGCTGATGACCCATGCGGATGGCGTCGCGCTTTCGCCACGGCGCATCACGGTCTCCACGAGCGGCCTGGTCCCGGAAATCGCGCGGCTGGGTGCCGACTTCGCCGGAAATATCGGCCTCGCCGTGTCGCTTCACGCGGCCGACGACGAAACGCGATCGCGGCTGATGCCGATCAACCGGAAGTACCCACTGCCGGTTCTCATGGAGGCCTTGCGATCGTACCCCTTGCCGCGCCGCCGTCGCATCACCATCGAGTACACCCTGGTGGCCGGCCGAAACGACGATCCAGCCGAGGCGAAGAAGCTCGGCAGGCTCCTGCGTGGAATCCCCGTCAAAGTAAACCTCATTCCGATGAACCCCATCGGACCGAGCTCGCTCGGTCCGCCCGATCTGTCGCGCGTGCTCCTGTTTCAGCGCATTCTCTGCGAGGCCGGGTATTCCTGCTTCATTCGTCGCCGTCGCGGCGACGACGTGAGTGCCGCGTGCGGTCAACTCGCTCTGCTCGGTGCGAAGCCGAAGGTTCGTCCGGACCGTGCGAGAGACGGCACGAAAGCTCTGCCGACGGTGCGCAGTCCATCGGAATGAGATAGACGTCGAAGCGCCCATTCATGGTCCCTTACATCCACGTTCCCGATCTGCACATCGGTCCCATACCGATCCATCCCTTTGGGCTGCTCGTCGCGACCGGCGTGCTCACGGGCACATCCATCGCCACGCGCCGGGCACAGAAGCTCGGTTACGACGTGGTTCAGTTCAATTCGTTCGTCACCTGGATGTTGATCGCCGCGTTCCTGCTGTCGCACTTCCTCGACTCGATTTTTTACCACTGGGACGAGGTCGTCGCGCGTCCCTGGTTTCTTTTCATGCCGTGGATGGGACTGAGCTCGTTCGGGGGGTTCGTCGGGGCCGTCGTCGGAATCTTGCTCTGGCGGTACTACGTGATCGACGACGGGCGTCCGCACGTTCGGCCGCGACCGATGCCGATCTTGCCGTTCGCCGACCTCGTTCTCTCCGTGCTTCCGATCGGCTGGATGTTCGGTCGCGCCGGTTGTTCTACGGTCCACGATCATCTCGGCGGACGCGCGTCGCCCGACAGCCTCTTGGCCGTGGAGCATCCGCTTCGCGCCGGCGACGGATCCGTGACGCGAATCGGCTTCATCGAATTCATCCACGGCCACGATCCCCGGTTCGATCTCGGCTTTCTCGAACTTCTCTTCACGATCGTCCTGGCCGCGTGCTTTGCGCTCACCTGGCGACGTCGCGTCCCGATGGGCTCGTACGTCGTCGTGACGGCCATCGCCTATGCGCCCGTGCGGTTTGCCATGGACTTTCTTCGCATACCCGAAAGCGAAGGGGGAGACACGCGCTACGCCGGACTGACACCCGCACAGTATGGATGCATCGCCCTATTCGTGTTCGGCATCGCCATGATCCCGTACGTCCACAAGCTGCGCGCAAGCGGCATCGATCCCGCCGATGCCGTACGAGCTGCATCCGCAAAACCAGACGCCCAAGCCATCGCCTAGAGGGGTGCGAAATCCAAGGTCGCCCGGTCGGGGTCGAGTGTCGCGGTCGAGGTCGTCGCGGTCGAGGTCGCGGCCGAGTGTCGGGGTCGATGTCGCGGTCGAGGGTCGCGCCCGACCTACGTTCGCAGATCCTCCGCCAATTCGAGCACGGTCTCGGGTGGCAATACCGCCGCGGCCACGTAAATCGGGTGGTCGACCCGAAGTTCGACTTGCGGTCGCACCGACGACGCCCGCTGCAGCGTCCGCAGCTCCTCGGCGAGCGCTCCCGGCAACTTGAACTTCAAGTAGTGCACGGCGGTCGTCCGGTCGACCACGCCAGCGTCTCGAGCCACCTCGTGGGCCGGGAGCCGCCCGCCTCGCACGACGAGCGACACCGTTTTTTCGAAGCCCAGCGCGCCGCGCAGGAAGGCATCGCGCTCGGCCGTCTCGGCGATCTCGATCATCAACGTGCAGGACAGCTCGTCGTCGCCCGGAAGGTTCTCGTTGTAGGTGTCGATCTCGTGCTGGATGGCGCCTGGACGCGTGATCCGTTCGGCGCGCAGCATCTCCTGAATCTGAAGGAGCACCGTGTCCCGATTTTCGAACAGCACACTGACGTTCGGGCCGAGCTGAACGCGCCGGCGCTTCTTCTCGGCGACGACGCGAGACCTGAACCGCTCGCGGATGGTCTCGTAGTCGGCCAAACCGAGAACCTCGTTTCGATCGATGGGTTTCATCGGACCTCCGTTGATGCGGGAGGGCACACCCGGACGCTCAATGCACGTCCGGCGCGATCCCGTAAGCCTGCGCGAGAGCCTCCACGGGGTGAATGGCCACGCGGCCAGTCTCCTTCAGGACGCGGCGCGCGGCCAGCGCACAGTCGGTGAGAACGACGTCTGCGGGGCTCGCGTCGATGCTCTGCACGAGCTTGCCGGCATAGCGCCGTCCCATTTCGTAGTACTGCGCTTTCATCCCCCACGTCCCGTCGACGGCCGAGCATTGCTCGATCACTTCCACCTCGGTCTCGGGCAACGCATGCAGCAAGCGGACGGCCGGGTAGCCGATCTTCTGTGCACGAAGATGGCAAGCCGCATGGTAGGTCACGCGTCCGAGCCCTCTCGAGAAGTCGCGCGCGAGCGTCTTGTCGCGCCGCTGCTGCTCGAGCAGCTCCATCACGTCCACGGTGGCCCCGGCGACCGCCTGAGCCTCCGGCGTTCGCAGGAGCTCGGGCCATTCCTTGCGGATCATGTAGCCGCAGGTTGGCTGAAGCGAAACCACCTTTCGCCCCTGTTCGACCTCGCGCGCGAGCGCCGCGACGTTCGCGCTCGCCTTGGCGCGAGCGGCGTCGATGTCGCCGCCGTCGAGATTGGGCATCCCGCAGCACGTTTGCTGCGGGCGAACGACCGACCAGCCGTTCTTTTCGAGCACCCGCACCGCGCTCGCCGCGATGCGGGGGAAGTTGTAGTCGCCAAGGCACGTGGCAAAGAGCGCGACCGAGCCGCGCGATCCCGCTCCGGCGAGCGGCTCGTGGCGCGCCAGCCAGTGGGCAAAGCTCGTATCGCCGAACGGGGGCAGCGCGAAATCGGCCGCGATGCCCGCCGTGGCCTCGAGCGTCTTTCGCACCAGCCGGTTGGCGTTGACGAAGTTCGCGACGCGCGCGAGGGGTCCGGCCGTCAGGCGCCCCAAGATCTGGGGCTCGCCCAGAACGCGATCCTGCAAAGAGATCCCGGTGCGCCGCGCGCGTTGCGCCTTCTCGCGCAACAGCAAACGGGGCACGTCGACCCGCCAAGCGTGGCCTTCGTCGGCCGTGTACGGGCACTTGACGAAGCACAGTTTGCATTGCCAACACAGATTGGATGCTTGGGCGAACGCCTCTTCGTCGAGCAACTCCGCGCCGGTCGCTCCCCGTTGTTCGATGTCGCGGTCGACCCGCGCGAAGACGTCCGGGAAAGTTCCGCAGTAGCCGACGCACATGCGGCAGCCGTGACAAATTTCGAGCACCCGCCGCATCTCCCCCTCGAGATCGCGCGCGTCCCAATAGCGATCGTCGCTCGGGTCCAACGCCGGCGGCTTCTTCGGAACGATGTCGATTTTCGGCATGGGCCAAGGGGAGGGACGAAGCCAGGTTTGGCCGCGGCGGGAATGCCGGGACAAGGCGAGCCGGGCTCGCATTGTCCCGATGAATCCGATCCGTTCGGCGTTCGACTCGTGTCAAGCACCCCGGGTGCCGAGGGCGCTCGATTCGTGCGCGCACTCTCGAGCCGCTCCCTCGCTGGCGAGCGTTCGACTTCGAGGTGCGCTCGACGGCAAGAGCCGAGGGCGCTCAGTTCTTGAGAACCTCGAGCATCTTCTGGAAGCGACCCGCGTGGCTCTTCTCGGCCTTGGCGAGGGTCTCGAACCATTCGGCGACGTCGTCGAAACCCTCGTCTCGCGCTGTCTTCGCCATGCCCGGGTACATGGTTTCGTATTCGTAGGTCTCTCCGGCCACCGAGGCCTTGAGGTTCTTCTCGGTGTTTCCGATGGGCAGGCCCGTCGCCGGATCGCCGACTTGCTTGAGATAGTCGAGATGTCCGTGCGCGTGACCGGTTTCTCCGTCCGCCGTCTCTTTGAAATTTCCGGCAATCTCGGGGAAGCCCTCGACGTCGGCGACTTTTGCGAAATAAAGATACCGGCGGTTAGCTTGCGATTCGCCGGCGAATGCTTCTTTGAGATTCTGGTGGGTTTTGGTTCCCTGAAGTGACTTGGCCATGCTTTCTCCTTTTTCGTGACTGCGAACTCGGCTGTGCGCAGTCCGCACAGAGCCCGCGGTAAATCCGTTCCACCGCCCGAACCGAAAAACCAGGCGCCGAACGCCGGAGCTTCTTGGCCGAGGCGAGCGTCGGCGACAGAGTTCCGGCGGCGATGTCGACCACCGTGCCGCATCGGTCGCATACCGCGTGATGATGCGGAGCGGTATTCGGGTCGAAGCGCGCCGCTTCGCCCCGTTTGCCGGACAGTCGCAGGATGCCGGCGAGTCCGGCGCGCGCGAGGGTATCAATCGTGTTGTAGACGGTCGCGAAGCTCATCGAGGCAAAGTCCCGGCGAAGCCGTTCGAACAGATCCTGTGCGGTCGGATGAGACAGGTCGCTTGCGAACAGGCGCACGATCGCGATCCGCTGCGGGGTCAGTTTCAACCCGGACCGACGAAGGTCGCGCAGCATCGCGTTCGCCCGCTCGGTCGCGACCATCGAGCGCGGAGCATAGTAAGAACGATTCTGATCTGCAACCTATTCTAGATTGCGCGAACATCACGGACGGGTGAGCGAGCACTTCGGCCGCTCCCCGACGACGTCGTGCCCGAGACCGGCCCGCGAGAAAACGCTCAGTCCTTGCGCTTGCGGCTGCCGAGAACGGCAAGCTTCAGATAGTTCAGCTGGCTGATCGCGGCGTGCTTCGCCGTGTCGAGCTTGCTGGGATCGCGCGAGCTCGGACGCCCCATGAGCACGCCTGTCTCGTAGAGCTCGCGGGACTTGGCACGCTGCAGTTTCCCGCTCGACGTTTTCGGAAGGGCACCGGGGGGTAGGGCGACGACGTCGTCGAGCGTGAGGCCCATGCCCTCCTGCACGACGCGCCGCACCTCGGCGATGAGGCTCGCCGATTGCCCCAACCGCTCGGTCTCCTGCACCTCGAACGCAACGACCACCCGTTCGCGGTCGCGCTCGACGCCGCTCGGATCGCGCGCGCCGAAGGCCACCACGTTGCCTTTGCGGACACCGACGACTTTACCCGCCTCCCATTCCATGTCCTGCGGGTAGTAGTTGCGCCCGTTGACAATCACGATCTCTTTGCTGCGTCCGCAGATGTACAGGTGTCCGTCGCATAAGAATCCCAGGTCCCCCGTTCGCAGCGCGCCTCCGGCAAAGGCAAGGCGCGTGGCTTCGACGTCCTCCCAATAGCCCCGCATGACGCTCGGGCCCGTGATGCGCACCTCGCCGACCGTGCCATCCGGCAGCGGCCGCTCGTCCGAAGCGTCGTCTTCCGAGAAGATCGCGATCGTGTGGCGAGCGAACGGGCGCCCGCACGAGACCAAACGCACGGCCGCCTCGTCCGACTCCGAAACGGGTGTCGCTTGCCCGTGATCCCAGAGCCGCGGGCCGTCCACGCTCATCGTCTTCAAGCCTTCGTCGAGCTCCGAGAAAGCCACGGCGAGCGACGATTCGGCCAGTCCGTACGATGCACAGATGGCCTCCTTTCGGAAGCCGACGGGGGCGAACGCGCCGGCGAAGCTTTCGAGCGTCTCGGGGCGGATTGGTTCGGCCCCGCACCCGGCGACCCGCCATCTCGAAAGGTCGATTCCTTCGAGATCGGCACGGCGAATCCGCTTGATGCACAACGCGTAGGCGAAGTTCGGAGCGAACGCGATGGACCCGCCGTGGCGACTGAACGCCTGAAACCAAGTGACCGGGCGCTTCAGAAAGAGAAGCGACGGCAGATAGACGATGGGCGTGCGGTGATAGAGCGGCGCCAACACGAAGCCGATCAACCCCATGTCGTGATAGAGCGGCAGCCACGAGATGCCGACGTCGTCGTCGCGAATGCGCAGCCCCTCTTGCATGATGCACGCGATGTTCGCGGCAAGATTGGCATGGCTGAGCGCCACGCCCTTGGGTCGCGAAGTGGACCCGCTCGTGAATTGAAGGAAGGCGACGTCGTCGATTCCGATCTTCTGGGCCTTCAGCGGCTCGCTCGACTCGCGGATCCCCTCGATCGCGACGACTTGCTCGAGCGCCGGACACGCGGCCTGCACGGTGCCGAGCAGGCGCTTGATCCGCGTCGTCGTGATGAGCACGCGCGCGCCGCTCTTCGCGACGATATGGCGAGTGTTGTCGAGGTAAGCCTGAAGCTGACCGACCGACATCGGCGGATAGATGGGCACCGGAATGACGCCGGCCCGGATCGCGCCGAGAAAGCACAATACGAAGTCGCCGTTGTCCGGCAAGATCAGGGCTACCCGATCGCCCTTGCGGAGACCGAGAGCCTGAAGAGCCCCGCCAAACCGAGCGCTGATGCGCTCTACGGCGGTGTACGAAAACGACGCCTCGCTGATCTCGCTGCCGGCAACAAGCGCCCCGTCGGCCAGGCCGCCGCCCGGTTCCTTGGGACGGCTGGGGCCCGGGAACCCCGGCACTCCGGATTCGGGCACGAAACGCAAGCCGCGCGTCGGCTCAGCCTTCGCGGCGTCTTCGATGGCCTGGAGGATCGTGCGAAGCGTCATGCACAGCTCTAAGCGGCTCTTACCAGAGCTCAGTGGCCGAACCAAGGTGAAGGCTTTGACTCCCGTGCGCTCGAGCGGCATCATCGACCTTATGCCCCTCATCGAGACCGAGGAAGCGGCACGCCGGCTCGCGCGCGCCATTGCGAGCGATCTGTCGCTTTACAACGAGGACAAGATCGTCAGCGGCATTCAGAACGACAACCTTTTCGACTCGCTCGCCGAGGAGATCGAAGAGGGTCGCGCCCTCTACAAGAGACGGGTGGCGCCCGATCTGTATCCTCGCAACTTCTACGATCGGGCGCTCGTCGACATCTTGATCAAGGCGAAGGGGCACATCAAGTCGAAGCTCTGGTGAAAGACACCATCGCCCTGCTCGTCCCACCCGAGGCGCGGGGGTCGCGGTTGGATCGGTTCGTTGCGCAGGCCCTCGGGGTGTCTCGGACCGAACTGAAACGCTGGATGGGGCACGGAGGTGTGACGGTCGAGGGAGTTGTGTGCGCGGCAAGCGCCAAGGTGCGCGTCGGAGACCGTGTCGTGGTCCGTCCCGAGCCTGTCGCTGCGACGCAGGCCCTGCCCGAGAGCGGCATCCTCTTCGACATCTTGTACGAGGACGACGACGTCGTCGTCCTGGACAAGCCGGCTGGACTCGTGGTCCACCCCGCTCGCGGTCACCCGGGCGGCACCCTGGTCAACGGTCTTCTGGCGCGCGGACTGTTCCGACACGAAGACTGGGTCGAACTCGGCGGGGCGCACGATCGGCCGGGCATCGTCCATCGGCTCGACAAGGGGACGAGCGGCGTGATGGTGGTCGCCCGAACGCCGCTCGCGCGAGAAGCTCTCAAGGCGCAGTTTCAGGCGCACTCGATCGAACGGTCCTACGTCGCGATCGCGTTGGGCGACGTTGCGCCGGCCACGATCGCGACGCTCCATGGCCGGCATCCGCGCGATCGCCTGCGCTTCACGGGGCGCGTCGCGAGCGGCAAGGCGGCGGTCACCCACGTTCGGGTTCTCGCCCGGCTCCACGCCGCGACCCACGTCGAGTGCGTCCTCGAAACAGGCCGGACCCACCAGATTCGGGTGCATCTCGCGGAGAGCGGTCACCCGGTCATCGGCGATCCGCTCTACGGACGGTCGTCGAGCGATCCACGCGTCCGTCGAGCTTCGGAACGGCTGGGCCGACAGGCGCTTCATGCCCGCGTTCTCGGGTTCGTGCATCCGCGTTCGGGGGCGCGACTGCGCTTCGAGGCCCCGCCGCCGGCCGACTTCGCCGAGGCGCTCGAAGCGCTACGGCTCGCGGTCGAGTGACGCGTCGGCCGAAAGCAGCCGGGGATAGCGCCGTTTCAGGATCGACAACGACACGAATCCCACGAGCACCGCGAACCACAGCGTGGCGAAGCGGACCAGGATCATCGCGGCCGTGCTGGCTGTCGCGCCGACATGCCCCAGATCCTGCATTTGGCTTTGCAGCGACGTCTCCGTCACGCCGAGCCCACCCGGTACCGGGACGATCGCTCCCGCGAGGGTGCTCGTGGCGTAGAAGAACGTGGCGAGACCGAAGCCGGTCGGCTGCCCGAGGCCGTGCAGTACGACCCAGAGCGCCGCGCATTCGAGCGCCCACGCGGCGATCGACAGGAGCGTGGGCACGCCGAGGTTGGCGGGGCGGACCAGCGTCGCGAGGCTGTCGTAGGCGTCGTGGAGCTTCGGTCCGATGCGCCGAAACGCCCCGGGGAGTCGTTGCACGAGACCGATGAGCCGCATCGAGAGGGATCGGTGCGATACGACGACGACCACCAGGATCACCGCCGTCATTCCGACAGCCGCCCACATCAGGCCGCCGGACAGACCGATCGATCCAACGGCGATCAGGGCCGCGATGCCGATGACGTCGGTGATCCGCTCGGCGACGACGATCGGGGCCGTGCGCGCCACGGCCACCTCGTACGTATCGAAAAGGATGAGCGACTTGAATACTTCGCCGACCTTTCCGGGCGTCACGGTGAACACGAAGCCGCTGAGAAACGTGAGCAAACTGTCGATTCGGCCGACTCCGCGAATCTTCAGCCGAGAGAGATAGAACTCCCACTTGAGCCAGCGCAACAGGTAGTTCATGAAAGCCAGGCCGCACGCCGCGCCGAAGGCCCACCAGTGGAACCGACGGAGCTCGGATCCCATCGTCCCCACGCCGCGCCACACGGCGAACCCCCCGTAGACGACCACCGCGAGCAGCATGGCGAACAGGACGCGCCGGACCGCGGGTGCACGTGCGGTTCGAGGTTCAGCGTTCACCCGTTCATTCCTCCGCGCCGGCGGCCCCCGCGCGCAAGCGCACTCCGGATCCAGACCGTCAGAGCGGCGACACCCGCGAGGACCGTGAGGGCGGCGACCGTCCAAAAAAACCATGGGGGTGCTTCCCAAAGGCCTCTCGCAAGGCCCGGCTCGGGTCGTTCCGCGTTCTGTACCGATCCAGCCGCCGAGACTCCGGAATCGCTCCAGACCGAGGCCGATGCGGGAAAGCCGGCGGGGTCGATCACCACGGCATCCGGGGAGTGGTTGGGCGTCGGCAAGGCGTCCCGAGGGGTAGTTCCATATCGCAACCCCTACCGAGGCAACAGTCGCGCGTTTTGACAGGCGAAAGGTGGCATGCGACTGCTTGTCCGCACGAATGCCGACGACAGAGCGATCGATCACGAACGGCTTGGGCGACGTCGACCTTCTCGCCCTGGCGCGCGACGCGAGCCGCCGGCTGCGTGAAGCCATTGCCGTTCGCGTCGTGGGTCAGGACAACGTCATCGAACACATGCTCGTGGCGCTGCTCTCGCGCGGTCATGCACTTCTGGTCGGGGTGCCGGGGCTCGCCAAGACGCTGCTCGTCGCCTCCCTGGCCGAGGCGCTCGACGTCTCGTTCGGTCGCGTTCAGTTTACTCCCGATCTGCTTCCGGCCGACATCACCGGCACCGACGTGATCCAAGAAGAAGCCAACGTCGACACCGGAACGAGCCGCCGGGTCGTGCGGTTTCTGCCGGGCCCCATTTTCCACAACCTGGTACTCGCCGACGAGATCAACCGGACGCCGCCGAAAACCCAGGCCGCGCTGCTGCAGGCCATGCAAGAGCGCCGGGTGACGATCGGCACGCAGACCCATTCGCTGCCGGACCCGTTTCTCGTATTCGCGACGCGCAATCCCATCGAGCAAGAAGGCACCTACCCGCTGCCGGAGGCGCAGCTCGACCGCTTCTTGCTCGAAGTTCACGTCGATTATCCCACCGTCGACGAGGAGCGCGAGATCGCGCGCCGGACCACGGGCGTTCAAGCCATGAGGGTGCCTCGGGTGCTCGGTGGCGATGACGTGCGCGCTCTTCAGGCCCTCGTGCCGCGGTTGCCCGTGACCGAGGCTGCGGTCGAGCTCGCGGTCGCGCTGGGCCGGGCGACGCGTCCGCACGACCCCAAGGCGCCGCGTGAAGTACGGGATCTCGTGCGGTTCGGGGCCGGTCCGCGCGGGCCTCAGGCTCTCGTGCTGGCGGCCAAGGCCCGAGCCGCGCTTCGCGGCGAAGCGGCCGCCGACGTCGAAGACGTCCGTGCCCTCGTGGTTCCCGTGCTGCGCCATCGGCTCGTTTTGAGCTATCGAGCCGAAGTGGACGCCGTTCGCGATGTCGACGTCCTCGAACGGGTGGTCCGATCCGTGGGATAGTACGCATTGCCCATGGCCGAGCGCCGCGCGAAGGAGCCCGAGGACCCGGCCGCTCTCGAAAGGATCGAAGAGCGGAGGACTCCGGACGGCGCCGTCGCGCTACGCAACGGACCGCGTCCGGTCGGCTCGGGGATCGGCGGCAAGGACGATCTGCCGTCATTGGTCGGCGTCGCGGTGCCGGCCCCCCCCTCAACGGTCGGACCCTGGCGCAGTCACAAGGAGATCATCGCTCGTCTGGCCGATCGCATCGTCGACGCGCAGAAGCCCATTCGCGTCCTTCAGGCGCTCCGCTGGGACGATTCGGTTGAGGACCATTTTTTCAAGAGTCGGCCCCGGGTGCCGCCCAAGGTCGACGTCGCCTACTACGAGAACGTCGACCTCGGGTTCGAGCCGCGCGCCAAGATCGAAGAATTCGAAGCCATCGCGAGCGACATCGACAAGGAGCTCGGCGACAGCGATGCGGTCGGTGCGATCATGCTCACCACGGCGCTCGAGTACCGCGACGTCGTGCGCATGCTGACGGCGCGCGGCACGCCGGCCTTTTATGCTGCGTCACGAAAGCTGTACGGCTCGCCCAAGGACACATTTCCCGACGGACGATCGACCGTTCGCGATCTGGGCCGGCTGCTGTACGGCATCCTGACGAGCGTCGACGA
This sequence comes from uncultured delta proteobacterium, assembly GCA_963696385.1. Lineage (GTDB taxonomy): Bacteria > Myxococcota_A > Polyangia > Polyangiales > Polyangiaceae > Palsa-1150. The sequence goes on along the minus strand of CAVOKF010000008.1, from coordinate 207,344 downwards.
ACGGGAAGGCGCAGGGCGCCTCGCCTATTCGCGTACGATCGATGCGACCGAAGCGGCGCGGCAGCTCGGTGAACGGCTGGCCGCTTTCTTCGGGCACGCGCACGTTCGGGTGGAGGCCGACGACGGCATACTGGCCGACGCGGCGGCCGGTAGCGACTATGTGAAGGTTCGAACGGGGGCGAAGTTCAGCCCGCGCGACATCGACGTCCTCGAGGTCCACGAGGGGTGGGTGCACGTCGCGACGTCGCTCAACGGCCAGGCTCAGCCGGTCGCGAAGTGGCTCGCCAAAGGCCCGCCGCGAACCGCCGCCGTGCAGGAGGGTCTCGCGGCGTTGATGGAGATGTTCACGTTTCGCACCCATCCTCGTCGCGCGCGTCGACTGAACGACCGCGTTTTGGCCGTGGACAAGGCCGAGGACGGCGCGAGCTTCCTCGACGTGTTCGAGTGGTTTCGTACCGAGGGTTACGACGAGCCCGAATGCTTCAACAACACCCGGCGAATCTTCCGCGGCGGAGTCATCGACGGAGGAGCTCCCTTTACGAAGGACGCCTGCTACTGCAAAGGCATCGTGCTCAACTACGCGTTCATCCGTAGCGCGATACAGCACGACCGCGTCGATCTCGTTCCGTTGCTCTTCGTCGGCAAAGTGGCGCACGAGGACATCCCCGTACTGGCCCGTCACATCGCCGACGGCATAGTCCGACCGCCCTACTACCTGCCCGCGATGTTCCGGGACGTCAACGGGCTCGCCATCTGGATGGCGTACTCCACGTTCTTTTCCCAACTCGGTGGAGACGCCATCGCCGACCACTACGCGCGCCTCTTCGCGCGCGCCGGCTGATCGGCCCCAACCCCGCGACCCCAAAAACCCCAACGCAACCGCGACCCTCGACCCCGACCCCGACCTCGACAACCTCGACCCCGACCTAACCCTCGACCTCGACAACCTCGACCCCGACCTAACCCCGACCTCGACCTCGACTACCTCGACCCCGACCTAACCCTCGACCTCGACCCCAACCCGCGACCCCGTCCCAATCTCACCGGGCCTGGAACGTCGGCTTTCGTTTGTGAATGAATGCCGCAAGGCCCTCGCGAACGTCGTGGGTTCCGAAGACGCGCTGCTGCAGCTCTCGCTCGATCGCCAGTCCCTGTTCGAGGCTCGACTCGGCGCCGCTCTGGACGGCCCGTTTGATCTGCCCCACGGCGATCGCCGCACGCCCGGGCGGGCAGAACTCGTGGGCGTAATCGACCGCGCGCCGGACGAAAGAATCGCTCGTCTCGCTTTCCCAGACTTTGTGCACGATGCCGGCCGTGAGGGCTTCGTCGACCGACAGCCTCTTCGCTTCGACCAAGAGCTCGATGGCGCGGGCCTTTCCGACCAGGCGCGCGAGCCGCTGGGTTCCCCCCGCGCCCGGCGACAACCCGAGTTCGAGGTCGGGCACACCGATCTGGAACGCTCCTTGACGGGCTACGCGTAAATCGCACGACAACGCGAGCTCGAGGCCCCCGCCCAGGCAGTGGCCATTGATGGCCGCGATGACGAGCTTGGGCGTGTTCTCGAACCGGAGGAAGGTTTCGCCGGCGTGGAGGAAGAAGTAATACTGGAAGCTCTCGTCGGCCTCTTTGAGCATGTTCGCGCTGGCGCCTGCTGAAAAGTACTTGTCCCCCTGACCGGTGAGGACGACGACGTGGATGTCGTCGTCGAACCGAGCTTCCAGGATGCAGGCATCGAGCTCCTTGATGCTTTCGTGCGTGTACGCATTGTCGGGAGGATCGCTCAGCGTGAGCAGCGCGACACCCTTGTCCGTGGCGTAATTCACGAGCGTCCCCATCTCGCCGGCTCCAACGCACGGACCCGGAACCGCCCATCTCAAGCGCCGGAGACCCGAGCTGAATTGTCGGGAGCGGGCCCCGCGACCCATTGTCACGCTGGCGTCTCGACGTTGGCGTCTTAGACTTATTTACGATGCGGCGCAAATCGGGTTCACATGCGGCGCGCGTCGCAGTGGCCGTGGCGCTCTGGGCCTGCACGGCGCTTTTGGTTCAGACGACCGCCGGCATCGGCATCGGAGTCGCCGCACGACGCCTCGAGGAACGACTGGAGATCCAACTCAAAGGGGCCCCGATCGGACCCATCGAACCGCGCCCGCTCAAGCGCATTCCGCAGGATTCTGATGGCTCCGTGGGAGCTCGTGAGCGTCTAACCGGCGCGTGCCCGGGGCCCAAGGTCCTGAACGATCCCGGCGGGACGCGGACGGGGGGGCAAGCGGTGGGACGTCCTGAGCTCTTCGACCCCGCCGTCGAAGGACATGACCCGCCGATCGCGACGCGATGCGGGCGGGACGCGACCGGACGCGACGCCCCGGGGGGGGGCGGCGCCATTCGGGATCCTCCGACCCTACGGGGCCTATGCTATGAGCGCAGGTTACGAATGGACTCGGCTCATCTGCGCGCTGAAATCAAGCGCCTCATCGTGACGGAGCTCAACCTCAAAGGGCGTGACCCCGACACGATCGAAGACGAGGCGCCGCTCTTTGGCGGCGGTCTCGGGCTCGACTCCCTCGACGCGTTGCAGCTCGCGATGTCGATCGAGGAGAGGCTCGGGGTGCGGCTGCCGGAAGGGGAGGAAGCGCGCGAAGTCTTCCGCAGCGTGCGAACCATCGCCGACCATGTCGCCAAGGTGCGCACCGCGTGAAGCCACGCTTGTGGGTGACCGGGCTCGGGACCGTAACGCCGCTCGGCGTCGGTCTCGAAAAGACCTGGTCCCGACTCGTCCGAGGCGATCGCGCGATTCGCCCCGTGCAACTCTTCGACGTCTCCGGACAGCGATCGGATTGGGCTGCCGAAGTCGATGGGATTGTCACGCCGATCCATCCTCCCGGGGCGTGGTCTCGTACGAGTGCGATGGCGCTCGCCGCGGTTGCAGAAGCCATGACGATGGCGAGGCTCAGGGCAACCGACGCGGTCGTGGGGCTGGTGGTGGGCGGAACGACGAGCGGAATGTTCGAGACCGAACATCTGCTGGCCCAATTCCACGCGCATCTCGATGGGCGCGACGTGCCCTTGGCGATGCTCTCGCATCCGATGACGGCCACCGGCGACCGGGTCGACGAGCGATGGGGGCCCTTTGCTCGCGTCCGCACGCTCGCAAGCGCGTGTTCGAGCGGAGCGAATGCCATTGCCGTCGGGGCGGCTTGGCTGCTGTCCGGACAGGTCGACGCCGTCGTCGCGGGAGGCAGCGATGGGCTCTGCCGGCTCACGTTCACGGGGTTCAACTCGCTCGGTGCCCTCGATCGGGTGCCGTGCAGGCCGTTCGATCGGCGGCGGCGCGGGACGAGCCTCGGTGAGGGCGCCGGGTTCCTCGTGCTCGAGCGCGCCGAGGACGCGAAGGCGCGCGGCGCTGCGCCCATTGCAGAGCTCGCCGGGTGGGCCATGGGCTCCGAAGCCCACCACATCACGGACCCCGATCCGCACGGCGAAGTCGTCGCGAAGCTCATCGAGCGGGCGATCGAGCGCGCGGGCATTTCCCCCTCGGAGATCGACTACGTCAACGCACATGGTACGGGCACACCCGCGAACGACTCGATGGAGTGCGCCGCGCTCAAACGCGCCTTAGGCAGCGATCTGGCCCGCATTCCGGTCTCAAGCAGCAAAGGTCAAATCGGGCATACGCTGGGTGCAGCGGGGGGCATCGAAGCGGTCGTCACGGCGCTCGTCGTATCCCGGAAGACTCTCGTGCCGACCGCTGGGCTCGATGAGCCGGACCCCTCGATCGACCTGCTTCACGTCCCGCACGTCGGGCGGGAGGTGGCCCGCGTCCGCGCAGCGCTGTCCAACGCATTCGGCTTTGGCGGGCTGGCCACGGTCCTGGTGTTCACCCCGTGCGACCCGCCCGCACCCGTGTCCGGCGTGGGCAATCGGCCGGTACCGTTGGGCTGCGCTTCTATCGCCACGGGCGTCTGCGACCCGCCGGCCGCACCCGTGTCCCGCGTGGGCGATCGGCCGGCACCGTCGGGCTGCGCTTCGGTCGTAACGGGCGTCTCGGTCGTGGGCTCGGCGGGTTCGATGGGGGCCGAAGGTTGCGCCGATCTGCTTTCGGGACGCCGCATCGGCGCCGCCGCCGTGGACCCGGACACCCATCTCGATGCGGCTCGCGCTCGTCGGCTCGATCGCACGTCCAAACTCGCCACTCTGGCGGTCGAACATGCCTTGCGGGATGCCCGCGCGACCGCGGCGGGCAGCGGCGTGGTCCTCGGCAGCGCGTTCGGCGCCGCGGACGCATCGGCGGCGTTTCTTTACCGCGTCTTTCAAAAAGGGCCGCGCGCCGCGAGCCCCTCGGAATTCCCCAACCTGGTGCCGAGTTCCGCCGTCGGCCACGTGTCCATTTACCTGGGGATGCGCGGTCCCGCGTTTGCCGTGGCCGATCTGGCGGCGAGCGCGGACTGTGCGTTTGCCCAGGCGGTCGAGCTCGTCGAAGGCGCAGAGTCGGCGCGAGTCGTGGTGGTGGCCTCCGAGCCGGGCGGCGATATCGTCCGGCGAGTGCTCTCGCCCCTCTGCTCGGACGCGGCGTTGCAGGCGGCAGGGCCGAGCCGGAGCGATCTGGCCGCGGCGATCGCCATCGAGACGGCCGCCGCCGCTCGCGGCCGGGGCGCCCCCATTCTCGCGCACGTGGCGCAGAGGCTCCAATGGCGCGGCGACGGCAGCGGCTCCGCCGGTGCGGTTCGCCCCCCGACGGCCGATCGTGCCGAGGTTGTCGTGGCCCGATCGAGCCCGGCTGTCGACGCCTTCCTTGCGCGAACCGGTTGGGGGGATCAACCCCGAGTTTCGTGTGCGGACCGGTTGGGTGAAAATGGCGCGTTGGGGGCGGTGGCCATCGCGATCGCTGCGGCGCGCGTCGGAACGGGGCGGGCGCCGGAGGCGCTCGTCCTCGGGCTCGAGCGGGGCCGTGGCTACGCCATTGTGCTCGCCGCGGCGTGAGAGGCAGGCGCGGCTGTCCATGCGCGGATCGTGTCTTTCCCTGACGCTCGGCCTGATCGCGTCGTGCGCGCCGCGCTCGCCCGTCTCGTGGATTCACCCGACGGCAGCCCAATGGCCGGGTGCCGTCGCGCGGCTCGATCTTCTCCGATCGTCGGTGCCCACGACCCCGTACGTGGCCACGATTGCGACGATGTTGCGCGATCCCAAGAGCGGCCGTTGGGTCGACGGACGCGGCGCCATGGCCGTTGCCCCCGGTCGGGCCGTGCGCATGATTCTGATCGGCGGGGCGGGAGCAACGGTGCTTGACGCGTGGGTGACTCGGGAGCAGTGGCGCGTCGCCGTGCCCCCGCTGCAAATCGTCCGGCGTGGCGGTGCCGACGATCCGATGGGGCTGCCGGTCGGATTCTTGCGCTGGCGGTTCGTCGTCCCGTTCGCCGGAAGCGCATTCGCAGCCGCGACGGCCCCCGACGGCGACCGCTTTCTCTTGCGCGACGGGGCCGCGATCGTCGATCTGCGTCTTGCGCGATGCGATGAAGGACACAAGCGCAGCATCACGGCAACGAGGCGTGCGCACGGTCGGGTCGAGGAGATGGACGAATGCGAGGCGACGAACTCCTCGCCCGGCGCCGCAGCCGGCGACCATGTCCAGTACGCGGACGAAACGACGGGCTTGCGGGTGAATGTCGACGTCGAGTCCGTCGGCGCCACGGGTCCGACCCCCGAGGCGTTCGAGGATCCCGATCGCGGTGGCACGTGAGTTCGGTCGCGATCGTCGCGTTCGGGGCGATCTCGGCGCTCGGTGCGGGACGCGCCGCATTTCGAGCCGGCGAGGCGGGTGAAACTGCGGCGGTGGCGATCGGGCTCGATGCCGAACTCGCGCAAGCCGGTCTCGGACGGCCATTTGCCGCGCGGGCGGCGATGGCGGCGAGCGAAGACCGGGCGACCGATTTGCTCGCATACGCCTTGGACTCGTGTGCCGCCGACCTCGATGTCGTCCGTCCGAATTGGCGGCGCCAACGCGTCGGCCTCGTTGTCGGCACCTCCAGCGGAGGCATGCGCGCCGCACAGCGTGCGTTCGACGCGATCGCGCGACACGAACGCATCCCCGACGTCGAGGCTCCGACGTACTTCGGGCCGATGGCGCGAGCCGCGCGACGGCTGCGAGTTTCGCTCGATCCCTCCGTCCTGGTGCTTGGCGCCTGCGCCTCCGGGTCGCTGGCCGTGGGTCTCGCGAAGCGATGGATCGAATCGGGGCGGATGCGATGTCGTCCTTGCCGGCGGTTTCGATGAAGTCACCGTATTCGTCGCCGCGGGCTTCGAAGCGCTCCGCGCGACGACCGGGTCGCCGCCCCCGCGTCCGTTCCGCCTTGCGCGCGATGGCATGGCCTTGGGGGAGGGTGCCGCCATAGTGGCGCTCGCGCGGGCGTCCAGCGGTCCGGCTCGGGCCTTCGTTTCGGGCTTCGCGGCCGCATCCGATGCCGTGCACTTGACAGCGCCCGATCGGGACGGCCGGGCGCTCGCGCGCGCGGCCAAGCGGGCGCTGGGCGAAGCCGGGGACCCGGTCGTCGATCTGGTGAGCGCACACGCCACGGCCACGCTTCTCAACGACGTCTCCGAATTCCGAGGGCTCGCCGCGGCTCTCGGCTCGAAGCGCTCGCGCGAAGTCGTCGTCCATCCGTTCAAGGCCCAGATCGGCCACGCGCTCGGCGCCGCGGGCGCGCTCGAACTCCTCGCGTGCGTCGACGCGATCGACCGCTGCGTTCTGCCCGCATCCGCAGGGGAGGGCGAGGTCGATCCCGATGCCCCCGCGCTCCTTCTCGATCGCACCATGCCTGCGACGCCCCAGGCCGCGCTCAAGGTCTCGTCCGCATTCGGGGGAGCCAACGCGGCGCTGGTCGTCACCCGCGGTGAAGTCCGAATGTCGGACCGAGGCGCCGACCGTCGCGACGCCTTCGTGGGGGCGGCCGCTCATGTCGAACGAGAGCCGGCCCTGGACGATCTGGCCACGCAGATTCGCTGGCCAGCGGAGCGGCTTGCCCGAGGCGACGCGCTCGTGCGTTTGGCGCTCGCGGCGATCGCCCGACTCGCGGCCGTGTGCGGGTCGCTCGAAGGATGTGGTCTCGTCGTGGGCACGGCGCTTGCGACGGTTGAGACGAACGCCCTTTTTGCGGCGCGCCTGCGGGACCGGGGGGCGCTCGCGGCGGAGCCCCGCCGCTTTCCGTATACGTCCCCGAATGCCGTTGCGGGCGAATGCTCCATCGCGTTCGGTTTGACCGGGCCGACGTTCGCGGTCGGCGGCGGACTCCACGCCGCGATCGAGGCGTTCGCTTGCGGGGCTGTGTTGCTCCAAGCAGGTGACGCCGACCGGATGATCATCCTGGCCGTCGACGATGCCGGACCCATCACGCGGGAGCTGGCCGGTGATCTGCGCTCGGGTGCCGTGGCGGTCCTTCTCACGGCCGATCGCACGACGGGACCGCGCGGCCGTGTCGGCGCGATGGCGTTGGGTCGCGGGGTCGAACCACGCGGGCCAATCGCGCCCGGCCACGCCGCCCTCCTACCCCTCGTGGGGGCCGTTGCCCCTCGGGAGCTCGTTTGCGGGGCTCCCCCCGATGTGAGCGCGCGCGTGGTGATCGAGCCCATTTGACAGTTCGACAGCGCCGCCTACACGTCGCGGTGCCGCCTGACAACATGACAACGTTCCCCCTCGGTCAGCGCGGCCAGGATTGCCTCGGATGCCGACAAAAATGAGCCACGAGCGAACTCGGACGGCCTCGGCCCGTAAGTTGCTCTCCTCGGCCTGGTTCGGTCCCATGCCGCGGATTTGCTCACGCTTTGCCCTCGTATGGGTCCTCGCGATCGCGAGCGTCGGCTGTTCGAAGCCGTTCATTCCGAACACCGACGTCGAGGACAACGGAGAAAACCGGGGCATCATCCTGTTCTGCGAGAAGTATCGACACGCGCTCGAGGACCGAAATGTCGGCGAGCTGCTCAAGCTGATGAGCCCCGCCTATTTCGAGGACGGCGGCAACACGAAGTCCGAAGACGACGCGGACTACGATCGCATCCGCGAGTTTCTGACCGGCCCCTTCCTGAAAACGACCGGCATTCGCTACGAGATACGCTACCGTCGCGTCACCCTAACCGAGACGAATCACATTTTCGTGGATTACACCTACGCAGCCGCTTGGAAGTTGCCGGGATCCAAAGGCGACGAGTGGCACCACCAGGTGGCGGACAATCGGCTCGATCTCGTTCGCGACGGAGAGTCCTTCAAGATCATCAGCGGAATGTGACGACGCAGTCCGCGTCCAGTGTGCCCCCAATCCCGGGATGCCTGCGTTCACCCTCGCCCACGTTTCCGATCTGCACGTGTCGACGTTCGGCGACACGCTTCACGACCGTGCACGACTGGTCAAGCGCAGTGCTCGGATCGTCGACACGAGCGAGGCGCACTTCGAACCGTGTTGGGAGGAGGCCAGCTGGCGCGTGCTGCGGGAGCGCAGCAAGAAGCGATCGGACGTCGTGCTCGTCGACCCCGAAGGCTACTCCCACCCTGTACCGAGCGCCAAAGACAGCGGCGGACTCCTCGATCCTGTCGAACGCGCGGCGGCGAAGGCCTGCCGCTTGGAGCAACGGCGAGCCCAGACCCTCGTGCGCGATCCGCCGACGGAAGGGGCGCTGGCGTCGATGCTCGAAACGACCCCGCACAATGCCAATCTGAGGTGCCTCAGGGGTGCACGCGCCGTCGCCGACAGCCAGGTCGACGCCGTGGTGGTCACCGGCGACTGCACCGACGACGGGGAGGGCTGGGAGCTCGTCGAAGGCGCGTTCGCGCGCTGGCGGGATCGCGGCCGATTGTTTCTCATTCCGGGCAATCACGACCTGTACTTGTTTCCGATCGCGAGCAGCGCTCGGCCGCGGCCGACCCATGAGATCAAGCGCGCGCGATGGCGCCAGGTCGCCGAACGCGCCGGGCTCGCCATCCATGCGTGCGGCGCCTGGAAGCAATCGCTCGAAGAGGCCGATGCGATTCTGGTCGGCCTCGACTCCTGCGCGCGCCGTCAGCGGACGTTCTTCCGACAAAACGGAGCGATTGGTCCGGCCCAGCTCGATTGGTTGCGCGACCTCGCGAAAACCAAGGAATGGCTCGGCGCTCGGCACCGCATCGTGCTGTTCCATCACCACGTCATCCCGCTGGCTCTGGGCGTCGGAAAGCGGGCACCCACCGAAATCGGGATGCGGCTCGACGACGCGAGCGCCTTCGCCGAGGTGCTCGCCGAGGCGGGCGCCACGCTCGTCATGCACGGGCATCGCCACATCAGCGAGCGGCGTCACCCGGCAGGGCGCGACTTCGAGCTTCTCGCGGCTCCTTCCATGACGCTCGGATGCAAGAGCGGCGACGCGCCTTCGTTCTGGCGAGTCGAGCTCGACCGCCGCGTCCACGCCGCTCGCGTGCGCATCCCGGTCGAGGCCGTTGAGCAGGAGAACGACCCGGGGACCGATCCTCCTCCGATGATGGACGGGGCCCTCTGAAGGGAACCTGCGGTTCGACGGGAGCACGACCGCGGCCGCGTTCGCCTCTCTCAGCGGTCCTCGCGGACAAGCACCACGTCGTCGATCGTGACCACGGCGTCGGCCATCGGTGCTCGCGCCGTTGCGCCGGGCCATACGACGCAGCGAGAGATCGCGCCCCGGCCACTCACCGCCGCGCCCGCACCCACGATCGTCTCGGCGATGGCGACGTGCGGATCGATCTTCGCGTCTGCGCCCGCCCAATGGCCGGTGCCGCGCGCGGCCAGCCAAGCCAGGTTCGCATCGAGGTAACCGCGCGGCGTGCCGATGTCGAAAGAGGGCCCGGCATGCAAAAAGGCGCGCAGATCGAACCCGCGACGCAGGGCATGGACGTACGTGTCCCCGACGAGGCAGCCCCGCGTGGGAAGCAGACGCAGAAGCGAGGCGCCGATCACCTGCACCCCGAGAAAGTCGCCCCCGTACGCCTCCGATCGGATGCGCTCGTTGCGCAGGCGCACCAGCCGCAGGTTCTCGTCCATGCCGACGCTGCCCTGCCCGGGGGCGCGGGCTCGGACGACGAGCGTAGCCCGCTCCCCCTCTCCCGCGTGGGCATCGGCGAGAGCGCGCAAATCGATCTGGGCGAACGTGTCGGCGTTGTAGACCAGCACGTCGCCACCCCCGAACCGGCCGACGGCCTGCGCGACGCCGCCGGCGGTTCCGAGCAGGTCTGGTTCCTCCGACACGGAAATGTCCGGCGAAGATTTCGCGAAGGCGCGCATGTCGGCCATTCGGTGATGGGCGTTGACGACGAGGCGCGCGATGCCCGCCGCGCGCAGCTGCGCGAGGACGTGACCCAAAGCGGGTTGATCGCCCACGGGCACGAGCGGCTTGGCGCACCACTCGGTCAATGGACGAAGCCGCGTCCCGAGCCCGGCGGCGAGGACCATCGCGGCAGAAAGCATCTGACCCGCCAATGTAAGCGACAGGCGCCGGATCACCATTGTTTCGAGCGCGCGGCGTGCCGGGCATGTGGAGTCAGTCGGAGTCCGATGGTTCTTCGGTGGCATCTTCCGCGGCGTCCGGCACGGGGATGACCACGGGAGCCGGTGGGGCGAGCCACGCACACGCTCCGGTTTCCGGCGTGATGACCAGCGTGCAGTCGCCGCTCTCGATGGCGGCCACGCAGGCGTTGACGGCGCTCGCTCCTGGATCGGCGACGGTGAGACCGTGCAAGCATGCGGTGTCGTAGAATCGAATGCAGGCTCCAACGTCGGTGCCCGAGCTGTAATACGGCGGCTCGATCGAGATGCCGCAGGCCACCGCCTGCCGACAGCGCGCGGCCTCAATCTGGCGGCACTCGCCGACGCCCACGGCGCCGGTGCCGCAAGCACTGCCGGCAAGCCACATCGCCACGGCCGCCGTCGGGACGGCGGTCAAGCGCATGCGAACGGTCTCGCCATGACCCTGGCGTTCGTACTACGAGCGGGGCCGATCGACCAATTTTGCTCCCGCCTGCCGGACCGCGGATCCCAGGGGGCCGATCCATCCGCCCTCGACGGGTTCAGCCCTAAGGCGAACTCGTCGGCGGACGGCGACCAAGACCGCGCCCTCGGCGATCGGTCCGTCGGCAGGACACCGCTCGCGCGTGTCCACCGCCGCGATCGATCGACGAAAAGGCAACGGTTGCCGCGGTGTTCACCCGGCGTCGAGGTGCTAAGGAGCGAGGACAATGAGCTTCGTCGATCGCGTTCGCGACGCCGTGGTCGCCGCATTCTACGAATCGGTGCTCGTCGCCGGCGAGCCGTCCCCGGTGATCGATCTCGCGGCCGTGATCATTGAGCGTCCGAAGCGTCCAGAGCATGGGGATCTGACAACGAACGTCGCGATGAGCGCGGCCAAGCGCATGGGCAAGCCGCCGCGGCTGCTGGCCGAGGCGATCGCGACGGCACTCAACGCGCGCGCCGACGCCGAGGACGCGGTGGTTCAATCTGCGGAGGTCGCCGGGCCCGGGTTCATCAACATGCGTCTTCGCGCCAGCGTGTTCCAGGACGTCGTCTCGGAGATTCTTCGCGCGGGCCGCGCTTGGGGCCGATCCCCGGCCGCCTCGGGCGAGCGCATCGACATCGAGTTCGTCAGCGCAAATCCGACCGGACCCGTCACGGTGGCGAGCGGGCGCAACGCCATTCTCGGTGACTCGGTGGCGCGCTTGCTGGAGGCGACGGGGCACCGCGTCACGCGCGAATACTATGTCAACGATCGTGGCAATCAGGTCCGGGCGTTCGCCGAAAGCGTTCGCGCCGCCGCCGAGGGTCGCGCGATTCCTGACGACGGTTACAAGGGCGCTTATGTCGCCGAGCTTGCGTCCTGGTTGAGCCAGGTCGAGCCATCGGTCCTTCGTGGCGACGATTCCGAAGCGCTCGGCCGCGCGTGCGTTTCTTGGATGCTGCGGGGAGTTCCGGGCTCGCGGTCGCTGCCGGGCATCCGGCCGAGCCTCGCCGACATCCGGGTGCACTTCGATGTGTGGTTCAGTGAGGAGTCCTTGTACCGCTGGGGTGCCATCGCCTCGGTCATGCGAAAGCTCGAGGAGGGCGGACATCTGGTGCACAAGGATGGGGCCGTCTTCTTCCAAGCGCCGGAGGGGTCGCTCGAGGACAAGGACCGCGTCGTCCGAAAGAGCAGCGGCGAGTGGGCCTATTTCGCGTCGGATGTCGCCTACTTCGCGGACAAAATTGAACGCGGATACGACCGATTGATCGACGTCCTCGGTGCCGATCACCACGGATACGTGGCGCGCGTGCGCAATGCGTTGACCGCACTCGGTCTGCCTCAAGACCGTTTCGAAGCGCTCCTGTATCAGCTGGTTTTCATCACGAAAGGCGGCGTAGCCGTCAAGAGCAGCAAGCGCGCCGGCAATGTCGTCACGATCGACGAGATCATGGATGAAATCGACGAGGCCACGGGCCGAAAGGGTGCCGGCGCCGACGCCTTGCGCTTCTTCTTTCTGTCGCGGAGCGCCAATTCGAACATCGATTTCGACATCGAACTCGCCAAAAAAGACACGGTCGACAACCCCGTATTTTATGTGCAGTACGGCTACGCCCGCATCCGTTCGATTCAACGCAAGGCCGTGGCGCTCGGCTTCGGCGATGGCTGGTCGACCGCGGACACGAGGGATCTGCGGCATCCCGACGAGCTCGCGATGTGCCATCGTCTCGCGGACTTTCCGGGGGTCGTGAACGAAGCCGCGCGCTTGCGTGAGCCCCATCGTATTACGTATTATGTTCAAGAGCTTGCGCAGCATTTTCAAAGTTATTTCACGCGACTAAAGGGGGAAGACGATCCCATCTTGCCTCGCGAAAGCACCCGCCTGCGCGACGGCTGGGAGGCGTCGTGGGACGCCACAAAGACACGCGCACGCCTGGCCTGGATTGAAGCGATTCGCGTGACGTTCGCTGCCGCGCTCGATCTCCTGGGTGTAAGCGCCCCCGAACGCATGGATCGTCCCCCGACCGAAGCCTCCGACGCCATGGAAGCTTAGCGTACGGACCGAATGACGAAAGGAGAGCGGTCGGGCTCCGCGAGCTCCTGCTGGGGAGCCACAGCATCTCTCTCGGCTCCTGCTCTCTCGGCTCCTGCTCTCTCGGCTCCTGCTGGGGAGCTAGAGGGGAGCGGCACGCGCTCCCCTCTACGTGTCGCGAGTGCCGGTTCGGCGAGAGCAGAGCCGAGCGAGCGCAGCGAGTCGAGGCGGAGCGAAGCGCTCAGGGTGATCCAGGTGCCTGTCACCAGTGTGATCCACGTGCCTGTCACCAGTGTGATCCACGTGCCTGTCACCAGGGTGATCCACGTGCCTTGTGACGCACAACTTGGCCTCAGCTGGACGTTCGCGGTACGTACATGGTTCGATGGTCACCGAGCCCGCACTTCGCAACCTCGACCAAATCCAAGAGGAAGACGAGCGGACGCCGCGAAGCGTAACGCTCACGTTCCTGATCTTGGGGGGTGCGTGCGTGGTGTTCGGGGGGCTGGCGCTGGGTGGACGCACCAGTCATCCGCTCGCCGCAAAGGCCGATCCACTCGGCGACCTCGTCGCACACCGCACCGGAAACGAGGGACCCAACGCCCGGTCCTTCGACCTTCGTCCGGCCGACGTGACATTTCCCCAGAGGCTGAGTGACGACAGTCGCCCGACCACCGCGCTGGCCGCGGTTCGCGCGAGCGGAGCGACGCCGTCGGCTGCCGCGAGCGGTCAACTCCCGGCCGCTCCGCTGGGGCCGACGCGTCCGCCTCCGCCGACCGATCGACTTCCCGTTGTTCCGCTTCCGGCCCAGGCGCTTCTCGAGGCGACGCCCGTCGTGACGCGTCCGCGTGACGCCCTGACCCAAGTCGCCAGCGAGGCCGGTCAGATCACGTCGGTCCCCGCTTCGACCGAGGCCGCTCCGTCGGGGCACGAGGGGGGCTACCAGCTCCAAGTCTCGAGTTTTCGGTCGCAGACCGAAGCGGAGAGTTTTGCGGGCCAACTGCGCGCCCGTGGCCACAAAGCGTACGTCGTCGAGGCGCATGTAGCCGGCCGGGGGACATGGTTTCGTGTGCGCGTGGGTCCTTTCGCCACCCAGCGTGCGGCGGCACAGTACCGCGCCGGCTTCGAGTCGAAGGAGCACGTCGTGCCGTTCATCGTGATTCCCGACACGATGGACAAAGCGCACTGAGGCGCCTGCCGGGGGTCGGCCCGACAGGGTGGTCCTTGATATCGACGCGCCAGGCCTTACTCCTATGAGTATGCGTCGTGTGTCGGGCTGCCGCGCAAACCGCTTGCGGCTGTGGCCCGTCCTGGCGACTGCGCGACAGCCGTTTCGTCGCGTACTTCGAAGGTATCCTGCCGGCTCTTGGGCCATGTTGGCCGCTTCGTCACCGTCCGGACCCAATCGACGGACCTAGCGGTCGGGGTGAACAACGATGGCGCGTCTCTTCGGGATCATTGGCAATCGTCCAGACCTTGCGGCTCGAATTCTGGCGTTCGAAGCGGACGCGCTTCGGGCTCGATCGAGCGGTCCTCCGTTTGGCTGGGGGCTGGGCTTCTATCAGGGCGGCGAAGTCCTCATGCGCCGAAGGCCCATCGACGAACGCCAGGAGCTCGACGTGGCGCGGCTCGCGGCCGACGTGCGCGCGGATCTGGTGATCGGCCACGTGCGGCACGCCACCGTCGGCGCCCTGCGCACGGAAAACACCCATCCTTTCCGGTATCGGCAGTGGCTCTTCGCTCAAACCGGCACGGTTCTCGACTTCCAACAGATTCGCGAGCGTCTCGTCGCCAGCATCCCGGACTTCTTGCGCGGTGGGATTCGCGGCGAAACGGACGCCGAGGTCGTCTTCAACGTCTTTCTCTCGTTCCTGCACGATGCGGGTCGTCTCAATGACGGCCTTGTCGAGGCTCCCCTGATTCTCGATGCGATTCGATCGAGCCTCGCCGTGGTCGATGGGATGACCGCCGAGGGGGGGGCACTTGCGTGCAAGCTCAACATGATGGTGTCCAACGGGGACACCCTTGTCGCCGTGCACCGCAGCGACGCCGAAATGCGCCTGCGCACGTTCAGCGGAAAGGCCGATGCCGAGCTGGTCATCGCCGACGATTCCCAGCTGCGGCGCAAAGTGCCGGAGCTGTCGCGCGTTCACTTCTCGATCGCCGCCAGCGACTTCGACGATGCCGTGCCGAACGGACGCTGGAAGGTTGTGCCCGAGTGTGCCATCGTCACGATGTCGCGTGACGAAGAGCCGCGCATCGAAGCTCTTTGATTTCTTCGCCCGCCGCCCATCGGTTCTCGTTGCCGCCCTTCTCGGCGCCGCCGCTGCCTCGGGCGCTGCCGGCTGCAGCCGGCCCATGGCCCCGCCCACTGCCGTAGACCTCGACGAGCAGCGCCCGAGGGTGCGCCGCGTTGGCGCGGTGGTGATCGAACCGCCGCCCGCACGCCCCGATCCGGTCGATCGCAGCGGGGCTCGCGGAATCGTCTCGCTGCGCGAGCCGATCGCACGGGCCGCGGTCGAGCGGTTCGTCGAGCGATTTTTCGCGGCCTGGCAGCGCGGATTGTTGGAGGGACTCGCCGTTTTTCTCGCTTCGGATGCCGAGCCCCTTTATGGGGGCGCTCATGGCCGGAGCTCCGTCATCGAGAACTGGCAGCAGCGGCTCGCGGCCCATGATTACGCGCGGCTCGCGGGACTCGAGCTCGTCCGACCTGAGCGAATCGAGCGCTGGAGCTGGGACGACCTGTCGGCGCCCGATGCGCCGCGTCGCCCGGTCGGAATGCGCCCCGGAGACATGGTCGTTCGGGTGCCCGTCGAGGTGACGCAGGCCGCTGGCGAGCGGTTCTTTGGCGACGTGACCGTCCTGTGGGTCCGCCGCGACGGCGGCGATCTGCTCATCGCGGGATACGGCGAGATCGAAGGCTCGGAGGTGCGCTTTCACGGCGCGAGGCCGTAGCGGTCGGGGTCGACCTTCACGCGTTGGCATAGCGCGGAAAGCACCCGATCGGCCTGGTGGGCGCATTCGTCGATCGAGCCGTTCGTATCGATGACGAAGTCCGCCGCACCGACCTTCTCGGCAAGGGGCATCTGCGCGCGAATCCGAGCAAGCGCATCGTCGCGCGAACCGCCGCTTCGAGCGCACACGCGCGCTAGCTGGACGTCGTTCGCGCACGACACGACGACGAGGGGCCGGAACCGATCGGCTGCGCCGTTTTCGACGATGAGCGCCGCCTCGTAGCAAGCGAGCGGTTCGCCCGCGCGGTCGAGCTGGGTGGCGATCTCCATGGCGCGCAGAAGGATGCGCGGGTGGGTGATGCCGTTGAGGCGTTGTCGAGCAGCCTCGTCCGAAAAGACGACGCTCGCGAGCTTCTTGCGGTCGAGTGCGCCGTCGGATCCAAGCATCTGCGGACCGAACGCATCGACCACCGCACGAAGCCCAGCCGTGCCCGGAGCCACCACCTCGCGCGCGAGCACGTCGGCGTCGATGATCGGCACGCCGTGTCCTCGGAAGCGAGCGGCCACCGTGCTCTTACCCGAAGCGATGCCGCCGGTCAGACCAAAGAGATGCACGCCGCCCTTTCGGCTATACATGCGATGGCAGCGCGATGCGAGAGTCCCGCGATCGCTCGTTGTCCTTCTCTCGCAGGCGAATCCTCGAGTTTGCTGCGGCCTCGGCATTCGTCGGCGGCTCGGTGGCCGCCGTCGTGCGCACCCGCGGATACACGCTTCGGCGCGGACAGGTCCTCGCATCGCTCTGCGCGTGGCAGTTCGTGGTGGTCGAGCACGCCGCTCGCCGCATCACCGCGAGCGACGGCGCGTCCGGACCGCCCATTCCGACCGCCGACGACCTCGGGGTCGCGGAGTTCGTGGACACGTGGGTGGCGGGTATGGACGATCGCGTTCGCCGCGATCTCGGCCGCTTTCTGGCGTATGTCGAGCATCTGGCACCGATTGGCGTGGGATTGGGATCGCGTTTCACCCGGCTCGCTCCGCTCGATCAGGACCGAGTGTTGGCGTCGGCCGAGGTGTCCTCCAGTGATCTGATTCGCGCCGGGTTCGAGGGGCTGAAGGCGCTCGTGTTCATGGGGTACTACCGCGATCCGCGCACCTGGCGCATCGTGGGCTACGATGGCCCGTTCGTCGCGCGCCCCCCAGGGGGGTGGTGGTGAACGATCTCGGGATTGTGCGAGGCCGCGATCTGGCAGCGCGCACGGTGATCCTGGACGCGGACGCCGTCGTGGTCGGGACGGGGGCGGGCGGGTCCGTCGATGTTGCGCGAGCTGGCGCGCGCCGGCCTCTCGGTGGTGGGTCTCGAAGAGGGCGCCTTTCTGAAGTCGGACGACTTCGACCAGCGCGAGGATCGGATGCTCCACCAAATCTATCAGGACGGCGGAGGCCGAACGACCGACGACTTTGCGATTCGAGTCCTCCAGGGCAAGGGCATCGGCGGCAGCACGGTGCACAATACGAACTTGTGCAAACGAGCCCCCGACGAAATCCTCGACCGGTGGTCCCGCAAACACGGGGTCGTCGGCGCGGGCCCGGGCGATCTCCGGCCCGCCTTCGAATCGATTGAGCGCGACCTGAGCGTGTCCGAGATCGGGGCGCCGATGCGCAACGAGAACAACGAGCGGCTCCGGAAGGGGTGCGCGGCGCTCGGCTGGCGCGGCGGTCCGCTTCGTCACAACCGCGTCGGGTGCACCCAGAGCGGCTTCTGCGAGCTCGGGTGCGCTTACGACGCCAAGCAGAACGCCCTGAAGGTCCTGCTGCCCCAGGCGTTGGCTGCTGGAGCCCGAGTGTACGCCGACGTCGAAGCCGTTCGCGTCATGCACGACGGCCGCAGCATCGCCGGCGTCCGAGCGGTCGCGCGATCGGCCGAGGGTCGTCCGAGAGCCGACGTCGAGGTGCGCGCGCGGGTCGTGGTTCTGGCGGCGAGCGCCGTCGGCAGCGCGGCTCTGGCGCGCCGCAGCGGCGTGCCCGATCCGCACGCAAGGCTGGGAAGCGGTCTTCGGCTGCACCCCGGGGCGATCGCGGCTGGGCGGTTCGATGAACCGGTCGCGGGCTGGCGCGGAATTCCCCAAAGCTACGAATGCACCGAGCATTTGTCGCACGAAGAGGGCAGCGATCGGCGCGTGTGGATCGTCACGGCCTTCGCGCATCCCATCGGCGCCGCGGCGACGCTGCGGGGCTTCGGTGCGGCGCACATGGCCGCGATGCGCACGTACCCGAACCTCGCCGTCCTGACCGCGATGGTCCACGACGAGACGAGCGGCGAAGTTCGGGTCCGGGCCGACGGGCGTCCGGTAATTCGCTACGAAATGATCGATCGCGATCGCCGTCAACTCGCGCTCGGCCTCGTGGCGTGTGCGCGGTTGTTGCTCGCCGCAGGCGCGCGCGAGGTCACGATTCCGGCCGTTCCGTCGATCCGGATATCGAGCCCCGCCGAGATCGACCGCGTGGACGTGTCGTGCTTGCGACCGCACTCCGTGCCGCTCACCGCCGTGCATCCCATGGGTACGATGGCGATGGGGGAGGATCCGAAGAGGAGCGTCGTGCGTTCGACGGGCGAGCACCATCAGCTGCGGGGTCTGTTCGTCGCCGACGGATCGCTCTTTCCGACGAGCCTTGGCGGACCGCCGCAGATCAGTATTTTCGCATTTGCGCTTCATCTGGCGCCGCACGTGATCGCCCGAGCTCGACAGATGGGTGCATCATGATGTCGGCGCTGCGAACAGGGCGTGCCCGTCCCGTCGGCTTTCTGCGGCTTCCCCGCCTCTCGCGGCGTTGCTCTCCTTCACCATGCTGCAGCACGCCTCGTCGTCGCGCCTTGCGAGAGCCCAAAAAGCTTGAAATCCTCGGTCCGCCGACCTGTTCGGTGCTCTAGTCGGAGCTCTCAAAGCGATGTCCGCCGAGTTCGTCCACCTGCACGTTCACACGCAATATTCGCTTCTCGACGGAGCGGTGAAGGTGAAGGACCTCGTCCAGCGTGTCGCGGCCGGGGGAATGCCCGCCGTCGCCGTCACCGATCACGGCAACATGTTTGGCGCGATTGCCCTCTACAAGGCGGCGAAAGAGGCGAAGGTCCACGCCATCCTCGGATGCGAGATTGATGCCGCGGGGCGCGGCGGGCACGGCCACCACCTGCCGCTCCTGGCGGCGACGTCCGAGGGCTACCGCAACCTGATCGGCATCGTGTCCCGGTGTCAGATTCAGGGAGTGCCCATGCCCATGGAGGAGCTTTCGACCCGGTCCAAGGGGATCGTCGCATTGACCGGCTGCATGGGCGGAGTCGTGGCCCAGGCCATCCTCGAAGAAGGTGAGACCCGGGGTCGAGAGGTCCTCGCGCGCATGCGCGACGTCTTCGAGCCGGGGTCGTTGTACGTCGAGCTGCAGGATCACGGGCTGCCGGAGCAGCCGGTGCTCAACGGGATTCTCGTCAAGCTCGCGGGCGATCTCGACCTGCCGCTCGTCGCCACCAACGACGTGCACTACGCCGAGCGGCAAGACGCCGAGGCGCATCTGTACCTGTCCTGCATCAAGACCGGTCGTTCGCTCGAGGAGGCGAAGGAGCGCCACCACGGATTCGAGCGAGATGTACCTGAAGACACCCGACGAGATGGCGCAGCTTTTTGCGGCCTACCCGAACGCGGTGCGCGCGACGCTCGAAATTGCCGAAAAATGTACGTTGGCTCTCAAGCTCGGCGAACCGATGCTGCCGAGCTTTCAGGTACCGGAGGGCTACGACGCCGTCGGCTACTTCCGCCATATCGCTCGGGAAGGCATCCGTGTCCGCTTCGACGAGTTCGAAGCGCAGGGCAAGCACGTCGACCGCGATGCGTACACGAAGCGACTCGAGATCGAACTCGACGTCATCGCGAAGATGAACTTTGCCGGGTACTTCCTCATCGTCTGGGACTTCATTCGATACGCCAAGGAAAGCGGCATTCCCGTCGGCCCCGGGCGGGGATCCGGCGCGGGATCGATCGTGGCCTACGCGATGCGCATCACCGACCTCGATCCGATTCCGTACCACTTGCTCTTCGAGCGCTTCATGAATCCGGAGCGCGTGAGCATGCCGGACTTCGACATCGACTTTTGCATGGACCGGCGGGATGAGGTGATTGCCTACGTCCAGCGCAAGTACGGTGCTTCGAGCGTCGGCCAAATCGCGACGTTTGCCGAGCTCAAGAGCAAGAGCGTCGTCAAAGACGTTGCGCGATGCCTGGGGATAACCCCCAACGAGGCGCAGCAGATCGCCAACTTGATTCCGCGCAAGACACCGGCCGAAACGTACACGATCGGAGAGGCGCTCGAGGTCGAGCCGAAGCTGCGGACGCTTTACGAGAGCGACCCGAGGATCAAGGGGCTCCTCGATCAGGCGCGCAAACTCGAGGGTTTGACCCGGCACGCCGGCAAACACGCGGCCGGTATCGTGATCAGCGAGGGCCCTCTCTGGGACCACGTGCCGGTCTTCCGCGACGACAAGACCGGGGCGCTCGTCACGCAGTATTACAAGGACGACGTCGAACAGGCGGGGCTCGTCAAATTCGACTTTTTGGGACTCAAGACGCTCACCGTGCTCGACGTCGCGGTGCGGCTGGTCAACGCTCGGCCCGATCTGCGGCGCGCGAATCAGACGATCGACCTTTCCAAGATCCCTCTGGACGACGCGGCGACGTACAAGCTGCTCGCGTCCGGCGAAACCAAAGGAGTCTTTCAACTCGAATCGAGCGGCATGCAGCAGCTCTTCAAGGATTTGCGTCCCGACGGATTCGAGGACATCGTCGCGGCCGTTGCGCTCTATCGCCCCGGTCCGCTGGGCAGCGGCATGGTGGAGGACTTCGTCAACCGAAAACACGGACGCGCCGCCATCGCGAGCTTGCACCCTCGTGTCGACGACATCCTCGCTCCGACCTACGGGGTCATCGTCTATCAGGAGCAGGTGATGCAGATCGCCCAGAAGCTCGCGGGCTACACGCTCGGCGGCGCGGACTTGTTGCGGCGTGCGATGGGCAAGAAGAAGCCGGAAGAAATGGCCAAGCAGAAGAGTGTGTTTCTTGCCGGAGCCAGCGACAACGGTGTCGACGTCAAGGACGCGGAGCACATCTTCGGCCTACTCGAATACTTCGCCGGCTACGGGTTCAACAAAAGCCATTCGGCTGCGTATGCGCTCATCACCTACCAGACCGCGTGGCTCAAGGCGCATTACCCCGTCGAGTTGCTCTGTGCGATTCTGACGAGCGACAAGGATCGCATCGACAAGGTCGTGCGCACGATCGCGGACGCGCGAGCCATGGGTGTCAGGGTCCTTCCTCCGGATGTGAACGAGAGCGACACGGATTTCAAGGTCGCGTACACGCGTCCGCTCGGCGACGGGCCGCCCGCGCGTCGGGGCGACAAGATCGCAGACCCGCTCGGCCCCCAGATCCGGTTCGGGCTCGGGGCCGTGCGTGGCTTGGGGGGCTCCGCACTGGAGGCGGTGTTCGAGGCGCGCGGCGCCGGTCCTTTCCGAGATCTCTTCGATCTGGCCGCTCGCATCGATGCCAAACGCGTGAACAAAGCCGTCTTCGAGGCTCTGGTGCAATGCGGCGCCTTCGATTCGAGCTTGCAGGTGCGCGGAATGTCGCGTGCCCGAGCGTTCGCGTCGATCGACGTCGCGTTGGAGCGTTCGCGTGCGGCGAGTCGCGACCGGGCCGCCGGCCAGACGACGCTGTTCGGCCTGTTCGACGCTTCGCCGCACCCGACGTCGGCCGCCTCGACGGCCGGCGACTACGCCGAGTGCGAACCGTGGGACCGGCGCGAGCTCTTGGTCCGCGAGCGGCAGGCGCTCGGGTTCTACGTATCGGGCCATCCCCTCGAACGGTACATCAAGGGCGACGCCGGGCTCGGCAAGCTCGGGGCCGGGCGTGTCGCAGACTGCGCCGGGTCGGAAGACTGGGCTCCCATCAAGCTGGTCGGAATGGTCGAGGCGTACCGCGAGCGCATGTTCAAGGACGGAGGCGGCAAGGTCGCGTTCTTCGATCTCGAGGATTTGACCGGTCGCGTGAGCGTCAAACTGCGCGCTCGCGAAATCGAACGCTACGCGCCGGTGCTGACGGCGGGCGAGCCGGTGCTCGTGACGGGCAAAGTGAGCTTTCCTCAGCGCAGCGAGGACGGCGATGACGACGCCGACGCGCCGCGCGACCCGACGATTCTGTTGAACGAGGTCCAGCCGCTCACCGAGGCCGTGCGGGCCGATACGCGATCGATTTCGATTCGGGTTCGTGCCGAGCGGACGCGAAACTCGGATCTCGCAAGCCTCGCGCGCGTCTTGTCTCTGACCAAGGGACAATGCCCGGTGGCTCTGATCGTCAGTTTTTCCGATGGGGCCGAAGCGTTGCTCATGTTGGGCGACGCGTGGCGGGTGGATGTCGGCGATCCGCTTCTGTCCGGGCTGGAGCGGGTTTTCGGCGAACAGGTGGCTGAGCTTCGCTGAGGGATCGGCCCCCCCGCTCGAAGTCCATCGCCCGGCCGATCCATTTGTTCTGGGGCGGTGTCCTCAGGGGGCCTTCGGCCGAGCGCGCGAGGTCGTCAGGGTGTCGATGTTCGTAAGGACTTTCGCATGGTCCTCGGCGTGCTTGATCAGTACTCCCAAAGTCGACCGGACGAGTTCGGGGTCGAGGGCGCTCGCCCCGAGCAGGACGATCGCGCGCCCCCAATCGATGGTCTCTGCGATCGACGGCGCTTTGCGCAGGTCCATTCGGCGAAGCTTTTCCGCGAAGCCGGTCAGTTGCTCGGCCAGAGTCTGGCCGAGTCCGGGAACGTGCAGCTCGAGAATCGCTTGCTCGCGCGACGGCGAGGGGTAGTCGAGGGTAGCGTGCAGGCAGCGGCGGCGCAGCGCGTCGCTCATGTCTCGAGTGCCGTTGCTCGTCAGCAGAAACAGCGGTGGGTGCTTCGCTCGAATCGTTCCGATCTCGGGGATGGTCACCTGTCCTTCGGCCAGGACCTCCAGGAGCAAGGCTTCGAACTCCGGATCGGCCCGGTCGACCTCGTCCACGAGCAGGACCGTCGGCGACTCGCTCGTCAGAGCACGCAAGACGGGGCGCTCGACCAGGAAGCGGCGGCTGAAGAAGGCTGCGTCCGCGCCGGCGATGCGATTGGCCGCTTCGGCCAACGACCCCGCCCCCTCCGCCTCGGTGGATACGACGTCGCGCAACAGCTGGGAGTACAGCATCTGCTTTGCGTAGTCCCACTCGTAGAGCGCCTTGGACTCGTCGAGTCCCTCGTAGCACTGCAGCCGCACGAGCCGTCGCCCGAGTGCCTGCGCCAGCGCCCGTCCGAGGTCGGTCTTGCCGACGCCCGCGGGCCCCTCGACCAGCAGGGGACGCTCGAGCGCCACCGCCAGCCAGCAGACGACAGCGAGGTCCTCGGATGCCAAGTAGCCGACGCCGGCGAGTTGCTCGGCGATGTCCGCCGTTCTCGACATGGGGTCAACGGGTCTCACGGGCGGTCCTCGCATCCCAGATGCTTCGACCACTACGCCATCCGGGCAGGACACGCCAACCGGCTAAGGTCAGCGGCGCAGGGTGGGCAGCGCGATGCCGCGGGTCTCGGGCAGCACCCACACCCAGGCCGCCGTGGCGATCGCCAGAAGCAGAGGAACACTCAGGCCTCCGGCAAGGCCCGCGCGTGCGACGGCCGCTTGAACGACGACCGGGGCGATGAGCTGCGCGGTGCGCGCGAGGTTGTACGTCGCTCCCATGGCGACGCCTCGGACTTCGGATGGAAAGAGCTCGGCGAGGAGTGCGCCGAAGCCGGCGGTGCAGCCGGACCCGACGCCAAGCACGAGCATCGTCGCCCAGAAGAGAAAGGGATGGGCCGAGAGCGTCTGCCACGCGAAGGCGAGGGGAGCCAGGGCGCTCGCCGTAACGAGCGAGTACATCGCGAACGCGGGGCGCCGGCCGAGGCGGTCCGAAATCAGACCAAACGTGAGCATCCCGATGAGCTGGCCGACCTGCGCGGTCAACATCCAGGCGAGCGAGCGCGACACGGCCTGGTGCATGTCGCGCAGAAAGCTCGGCAGCCAGGTGTAACAGGTCCAGTACGTCCCGAGTTTGCAGACGCCCAAGACCCATGCGGCGACGAAGCGGCGGCCGATGTGGGCCTGGATCAGCCGATGCAGCGCGTTGGCGCGCGGCGCGGGCACGTCCGGCAGGTAAACGGATCGCCGCACAGCCAGTGCGATCAAGGCCGTCGCGCTCGATCCCACCAGCACGGCCCGCCATCCGACTCGCGGCAGGACGACGTACCCGACGAGCGTAGCCAGCGCCACCCCGATCGGTTCGCCCGCCTGCAGCGCCGCAGCCCAACGACCGCGCCGGGCGGGCCGGGCGGCTTCGGCGAGCATGCCGTGTCCGATGGCCCACTCTCCCCCGACGCCCAGCCCGACGACCGCTCGGCCGACGACGAACGCGCGCGCGCCCCCGGCGACCCCGCAGAGTAAGGATCCGATCGAAGAGATCATCACCGTCCACGCGAGCATCGTTCGCTTGCCGATGCGGTCGGCCAGCGCCCCGGCGAGGATTCCACCGATGCCGGAGGCTCCGAGCGCCACTCCGAGCAGCCAAGCTTCCTCGAGTCGTGACAGGTGCAGATCTCGCGCGACCGGGTCTTTGATGAAGCCGAGCAGGACCAGATCGTAGAAGTCGAACGTCCACCCGAGCAGCGCAAACAGATACACGCGCCCGATACGAACCGGGCTGCCGGCGACTGGGTCGGTCAACGACGGGCTCGCTGCCGGACCGCCTCGTAGATCGCGATCGCCACGGCGACCGAGGCATTGAGCGAAGCGATCGAGCGACCCATGGGGAGGCGAGTCAGCGTATCGCACGTGCGCCGCACCGTCTTTCGCAACCCTTTGCCCTCGGCCCCGACCACGAGCGCGACCGGTCGAACGAGATCGACCCGGTCGATGAGCGCATCGCCCGCCATGTCGAGACCTACGACGGTGACGCCGCGGGCGCGCAGAGCTTCGAGCGCGGGCGGCAGGGAGCTGACGCGGCAGAGCGTGGCATACTCGACGGCCCCCGCCGAGGCGCGAAACGCCGCGGGCGAAAGCGGCGCCGATCGATGCTCGGGCCACAGAACGGCCGTCGCGTCCATCGCGACCGCCGATCGGACCACGGCGCCGAAATTCTGGGGGTCGACGACTTCGTCGAGTGCCACGATGAGTGTCTCGGGACCGACAGCGAGATCGTCGAGGCGGGCAATCGAGAGCTCCGGCGCGAAAGCGATCGTGCCTTGGTGTCGAACCCCTCGTGCCAACCGGTCGAGTTCCGCGCGCGAAAGACGTTCGACGGGCGCGCCGTGATCGCGAGCGAAGCGCGCCAACGCTTCGAGCTGGGGTCCGTCGCGCGGCTCGGATTCGACCAAGACACGCTCGAGTCGCTCGCCCTGCGCGCGGATCGCCTCGCGCACGGGTTGCAAGCCGCAGATCATGCGCGTCGCGGCCGACCGGTTCAACCGCCGTCTCGCGCAGCCCGCGCCTCGCTCACTTCCTTTGAAAGCGCCTGCGCCGCGGCCGCCGGGTCGGGCGCGTCGCGAATGGGCCGGCCGACCACGACCCAGTCGGCACCCGCGGCCACCGCGTCGGCGGCGGTCATCGTCCTTTTTTGATCGTCCTTTCCCGCGTCGGCCGAGGCGCGCACGCCGGGTGTCACGAGCGTCGCATCGGGTCCGAGAACGTCGCGCAGTCGCGCGGCCTCGTGAGGCGAGCACACGAACGATCGGACCCCCGCGTCCCATGCGTTTCGAGCGAGCCGCTCGACGTGCGTCGCGACGCTTTCGGACACACCGAGCGAGGCGAGGTCGCGCCGGTCCAAGGACGTGAGCACCGTCACGGCGAGGATCTCGAGACCGGCTCCTTCCTTGCGGGCGCGTTCGACGGCGTTACGCAGCATGGCCGTGCCTCCCGCCGCGTGAACGGTCAAGAATCGCGCGCCGATTGCCGAGGCGCGCCCCACCGCGCGTTCGACCGTCTCGGGGATGTCGTGCAGTTTGAGGTCAAGAAATGTCGGGCGACCGCACTCCACGCCGACTTCCAGCGAAGTCGGGCCCGCGTGGACGAACAACTCGAGCCCGACCTTGAACATCCCGACGGCGTGCGCCACCGAGCGACCGAGGGCCCGCGCGTCGTCGAGACTCGGTACGTCCAGCGCGACGATGATCCTTGAATCGACGGGGGCTTGCCCGTTCATCGGCAGCACGCCGCTCTAACCGGATCTCAGAGACACGAGCAGAGAGGATCGCCGGGGGTGCAGTTGCACGGCGGCTTGTTGCCGCTCGTCGCCTTGTTTGCTCCACCGCCACCGCCACCGCCGCCGACGGCAGGGCCGGGCTTTTTCGTTTGCGTGATCTGGGTGGAGATGGTCTCGAGCTTTTGGGTCTGCTCGGTCAGCTTGGCCTGGAGCTCGGCGATTTTTTCGGGATCTTTGGTGCTCTCGAGCTCGAACTGAAGCCGGCGCTGTTGGGCCTCGACGTCCTGCTTTTCGGCCTCGAGCGCGCGGGCATGCGCCTCCGCGGCGTTGGCCTTGTCGTTCGACTGTTTGATCACGTAGCCGCCGCCGATGGCCAGCGCGAACACGAGCACACCGAGTCCGGCGAGAAACAATTGCAGACGCCTTTTCGACTTGTCGTGCGTCAGCGCGTGCAGTTGGCGTTCGTGCTCTTGCCTCGAAGCCATCTCCGCTAGACGCGCTTGGGCCTCGGCCTCCATTTTCGCGCGCTGGATGGCAGCTTCCTGAAGCGCTTGGATCTCCGCCTGGCGCTTCTGTTCCTCGAATGCGCGCCGCTGGCGGTCGGATTCTTCCGCCCTCAGACGCTCTTGCTCGGCCTCTTGCTTTCGGCGGAGCTCTTCGAGACGCCTCTGTTCGTCTTCGCGCGCCCGCTGCTGCGTCTCGATCTTCTCTTGCTCCTCGCGGTGCTGCGCGTCGCGCAAAATCTCTTGGATGGAGACCATCACCGAGGTTTCTTGCCGTTCCGCCATGTTGCCTTTTCCTCTGCGCGGCGACGATGGCCGCTGCACGCGGGCCGAGCCGCGTACGTACCGATTAATCTACTGATTTGTGACGTTGTTCGCAAACGTGGCCGCGAGGCGCGGACAGTTACGCTAACATTAATAAATCATGCTGGCGATCGTGAGTGCGCACATCACCGGAACGGTATGGAAGATCGAGGTCGGCGTGGGGGATGAAGTCGATGAGGGGCAGGTTTGCGTCATCCTCGAGTCGATGAAAATGGAAATGCCGGTTGAGGCACCTCGCGCCGGCAAGGTCGAAAAGGTGTACGTGGTTGAAGGTCAGTCCGTGAGCGAGGGCGATCCGCTCGTCGCCCTGGCCTGAGGGATCCTTTTTCCGCGGGCTCGCGAATCGACCCTTTTCGACGGTAAGGTGAAGAGGTGGGACGCCGTTGGGGACGCGCGCTGGCTCGGGCCGCATCGGTCCTTTTGGCCTGTCTGTTCGGCTGCAGCTCGGCCGAGCCGCTGGCAGGCACTGGGGGTGCCTGCGAGCTGGTCACCGATTGCCAAGAAGGGCTCTTCTGCGATCCCGACTCCGGTTCGTGCGCGAACTCGTCCGATCTCGGCGCGATTCAGCACGTCGAGGCAGTCGGATTCCGCCGATGGGACGGTCCCCGCCGCTTCCGGCACCGATGCGGCCCCGGCCGGCGATGGGTCGATGCCCAGCTCCACGGTTTCCGATGGCGCCTCGTCGTCGAGTTCGATCGCGCCCGACGCTGGACCGTCGGGGATCGGGGATGCGTCGGAGTCGGATGCGGCAGCGCATGGGCAAAATCCGCCCAGCGATGCGTCACCCGCCGATCGAGCGGTGGGGCTGCCGCCCGCCGATGCGTCATCCGGCCCGCCACCGGACGCGTCGTCCGGTCCGGCGCCCGACGCGTCGTCGGGTCCGTCGCAAGATGGCTCAGCCGATTCGCCACCCGATGCATCGGGCGGCCCGCCCGCCGATGCGTCGTCCGGCCCGCCACCGGACGCGTCGTCCGGTCCGGCGCCCGACGCGTCGTCGGGTCCGTCGCAAGATGGCTCGGCCGATTCGCCGGCCGATGCGACGGGGATGTCCTCGTCCGACGCCGCCGCGGAGTGATCCCTAACTTGTTCCGGTGAGGCGGATCCCTCTGTTCTGGGGGTGTACGTAGTACAGCGCCCCGCCAAGCGGTACCCAGCTGCTCTGGGTACGCCTGCGTTGCAGGCCGGCGCTGTACTAAGATGGTTTCCTTGGGGCTTCGCCCCAAACCCCCAATCGCCTCCCGGCGATTGAAGTACACCGCCCATCGGATCCCTCTGTTCTGGGGGTGTACTTAGCGGACGATCTCCGCGTGGCGAATCGAATCCAGTCGAGGAAATTGGGCATCGAGATACGCATTTCCCTGGGCCTGAATGCGCGCTTGATTCGGAGCTTCCCCGTAACCCTTGTAAAGGGAGTCGACGACCTCCATGCCCTGGACGACTTGTGCGAACGGTGCGAATCGCGACGCGTCGAGTCGGGAGTTGTCACCGAAATTGACGAACACTTGCGTGCTTCGCGTGTTGGGTGTGTTGCGTTGGGCGAACGTCACGAATCCTCGCTTGTTCGACTGCGTGACCGGGTCGTCGCTCACGTTCTGCTCCTGCCACTTGGCGCTCACGGCCGGGTCGCCGCTGATTCCAAACTGGACCATGAACCCTTCGATTGCGCGGAAGAACCGGGTGTCGTCGTAGAAGCCGAGCTTGACGAGGTTGTAGAAGCGATCGGCGCCGTTCGGCGCCCAGTCGCGGTGGACTTCCACCACGAAATTGCCTTTGCTGGTCTCGAACTTCGCCTTGAATAGGTTCGGGGCCTTCTCGTTCGCCTTCGACGGGTCCGAGAGGGCCGGATGCAGCTGCAAGGCAAGGGGTCCCGAAGGCGGCGCGGCGGCGGATTTCGCCGAGAAGGCGCTCGCTGAGGGGGCCGCGGGCGGAGAGTTCGAGGCCGCAGGCGATTCGCCCGTCGCCCCCGGTTCCGCGGCGGACTTCGAACAATCGACCCACGACAGCGTTGCAAGGACGATGACGACCGATGCCTTCATGCCGCGGCTGAATATCACCGCTTGCGGGGCGCGCGCCAGAAGAGCCGTCCGCCCTTACACCCCGAGCCATTCGACCGCCGTTGCGGCCGTCCATTGAGCCCCGACGTCGATCGCGACGACGGCCAACGTCCACGCCGTACCCAGCAGGGCGCCGCGCAACTTGGCGCGCGTACGCATGAAGTACGTCAGAAAGAAAGCCAGTACGAACGCGGGGTGGAACCCGAACATCCAGAGGGCAAAGATGGCGGCATCCCGGGACACCGTCGGCCACGCGCGCGCGAGCGCGGAAGGGCTCAGGCGGCGTTCGTCGAGGCGCACCACGGCCACGAGGACCGGAGCGGTCGCCGCCCACGAAGCGAGGATCTGGACGAACTCGAGGTTGCCCGACGTCAATGCGCCGACCCGGTCAAGCTGACTTCGACCCGTAGAATCATCGTCATCCGTCGAGATCCGTCGCCTCGAGAAGGCCGCGACACGACCATCGTGGTGGTGCTCTCGATCTTCGCTTGAGCGACCAGTCGTTCGAGATCGAAGCTCATCCGGGCCGTGCCGGACGCGAGCATGGACTCCATCCGGGCCTGGCCTTCTTCCGGCGTACCGGGCGTCCTGAGCGCTTGCGGGGGCGCGGTCTGCGCCAGGATATCGTCGACGGATCCGTGGGTTGCGCCGAGCGATCGCAGCGTGAAGGTGTCGCTCTGCGTGATGAGGGCGTCCTTCGAAGAGAGCTCCGAGAGTTTCTGCCAGCGCGCACCCAGCCCGACCTCCTCTTCCGGAAATGGGACCGCCACGGCTCGCAACGTCTGACGGACCTGTTCGACCATCTGCCCCGACGATTCGCCCAGCGACACCGACTTCGGATCGATGACGATCGACTGCGCGATCCCGCGTGACGAGACCACTCCGGTCCCGGCAAGGTGTTCGATGGCGGCGACTTCGGTCCGCATTCCGTCGGCGAGCTGGCTCGGAATGCCCGGGTCGGCCTTCACGCGGCTCGACGCGACCCGCCAGGCGAAGTGCATGTCGCCCTCCGGCGAGACACCGGACGGGTCGATGGCGAGCACGATTCGTACCGGCGGCAGAGCGACTCCGGTCGTGTCGGCATCGGGACTTTCCGTCGAGGCGACCGTCTGCAGATTCATCGTGAGCTCTTCGTGCTGGTCAATCCGCCATGCGTACCGGAGTCGGCGCCTGGGCTTGCGACCGTCGTCGAGAACCGACACCGTGGCCGAGGGCCCGTCGGCCTGAGACGCGTCCATCGCGGCGATGGGTCCGCTCTGGGCCTCTTCGGTGGCCCTCTGCCGGTCGAGAGCCGGAGGAGCGCCGGCGTCCGGCGCAGCCGACGGCTTCGAGCACGACAGACCCATCGCGATCGCGGCGATGAGAGCCGATAAGGATCTCACGTGGAGGGTCTCACGTCGAGGGGGGGATGAGGGGGGCTTCGCGCGGCCGCGCCGCGCGAGCGCGCGACTGCCGTGCGTACAAGACGAAGGTCGTCGTGGCCAATATCGCGATGAGGCCCAAGAGGCCCGCGAACGTGGCTTGCAACCGCCTCTTCGAAGCGCGAGTCACGGCGATGGGTCCGACGTGCACGACCTCGCCGGAGGGGGCATACGCCGCCGGCGCAGGCCGCGCGACCATCACGACCAAGACATCGGTCGGAAGCAGCCCCCCCGCGCCGCCGGCGACGAGGCGCTGGACGGCGTCCTCACTGAAAGGCGGCGTCGTGCCTCGATACTCGACGAGCGCACTGGCCGTTGCGCGCGACGGTTCCGGATCTCGCCATCCGCCCGGGTGCGAAAGGCTCAAGTGAACGTGCGCGGAGACCACCCCGTCGATGGCTTCGAGCGTCCGCTCGAGGTCGCCGGCGATACCCGTCATCAGCTGGGCTTGCTCGAGGGCCTCGCTCGGCACGAGCGACCCTTTGCCCACCGCATCGAGCACACCGGGGGGATTGCGGCGAGGAAGCTGCTCGTCGCGCATGACGGAGAACGCCCGCGCGGCGTCGTCCGGCGGCACTTCAATCCGCCATTTGCCATCGAAGTTGGGGTCGCTTTCCTTGGTGGGCGCGAGACCTTCGCGGTCGAGTGCGACGAAGACGCGGTTCGCTTCGGGATCGTCCAAATCGCCCGCCACGGGCACCGAGCAAGCGACGAGCCACGCCGCCGCTACGGCGCCGAGGGCGCGGCGTCGTGCGGGGTCGGCCGCCGGGGACGGCCGCGCTCGTTCGGGGAGTCGGGCGAAACGCATCGGGCTCGCCCGCATCCGTATCGCCGAAGCGGCAGCCGCTCAAGCATGCGGGGGCGATCGCTGCCTGGGGTCGTGAGGTTCAGGCCTCGAGACCGAAACGCTTCGCGCTTGCCATGGCGACGAGCGGGAAGGCCCGGACACGAGCGACCGGGGGCCTTGCGCGGGCCCGATCGGACTCGTGCGAATGCAAAACGGTTTGCGGATGGGTATGAGCGATGCTACGGACTACTACAGAGAGTTCGCGCGCTCTCGGCGTCGTTGCTGCAAAAACGCGCCGTGACCGAACCTCGCACCGCGGGCCGACCCGTCGCTTGCGACGGTCTTCACCGCGAGGCTCGCAGGCCAGGTTCCCTGTCACCGCCCGAGGACCATGGCCGATACGTCAAACCGAGTACCGAAGTAACGAAAGGGCACGCCCTCGCGCGTGCGTAGCGTCTTTGGCCTCACCGTTCACCGAAGCCCTATCGACACTCAACGATCGCGCCCTCCGACGCCTTCTGGGGGCGCGCGCCTACCTGCGCGGCTACGATTACGTGCGACGGCACGCCGTCGAGAACATCGTCATCGAAGACGCAGGGGCGCGCGGACACGTACGCGGCACCGAAGCAGAGCCTTACAAGGTGACGCTGAAGCTATCGCCCAGTGGCTTTACTTCGAACTGCACGTGTCCGGCCTACGCATCGAGCAATGGGGGGCATTGCAAGCATGTCGCAGCGTTGCTCATTGCGCTACGCGATCAGGCGCGCGGCGCCCAGCCACGTCCGGCTGCGGCGCCGCAAGCGCCGCCGAACGGGGTCCATTACACGGTGCACGGCGGCACCGTGCACGTGGCCGGCGTCGACGGAGAGGGCCGTCGCAGCAAGAGAGCGCGGGCGCGCGCGATGAAGGCGGCGCATGCCGGGCATCCAGGCGCGCCCCCGCCGCGCGCGCTCGTTCCGAGCGGGACGGGCGTCGACGCGTGGCTTCCCGAGCCGATGCCGCCCGCCCCCAAGCACATCGAGTACCGGCTTCAGATCAAGCAACCGGGCCATTCCCCCAACGCGACGAGCGGTGCGCTCACCATTACGCTGCTCGATCCGGACGCCCGCGTTCCGCTCTTGCCGAGCGCTCTGCTGCTCGCGCAAGACCAACACCCCACCGCCGATCGGGATGCCGTGCGGCTGCTGGCTCGTTTCGAGAATCAGGGTCCGCGGCGGGTGGGCATCGACGTTCGCGGCGAAGACGCGAGCGACCTCTTGCCGCTGCTGAAGGGGCGACGCGTCATCGTCGAGCCCCAAATGATGGAGCTGCGCTTCGGCGACGAGCCATTGCGGCCGCGCTTTGATCTCGAACTGTCGCCCGACGGCGCACAGATCATGGTGCGCGCCTCCTTTCAGCGGCAAGGAGACCCGCGGCGATTCACCACGACGAGCGGTGCCTGGTTCGAGGGTAGCCCCGGGTGGTACGTCGACGCGCAAGAGGGCTGGGCGCGTCCCATCGACCGGCGTGTATCTCCGGCGGCGATTCGGCGGCTGCTCCGGCTGTCGGCGATTGGCGAACCGGTCGAGCGTCTTGCCGAGCTCGTCATGCACGGACTCCCGAAGGTCGCGGTCGAGGTCGGGGCCGAGCTGCCCGAGCTGTCGCAGGTGGCCGACGTCGTCGACCTCGTTCCGACGTTCCGCGTCGCAGCCGGTGGCAATCTGATCGAAGCCCAGGTGAGCCTGCGCGCGGCGTACGAAGACACCGAAGTCGACGTCCGAGCCGATGGGATGACCCTTCCGGTGATCGTCAAGTCGCCGGGGCCGGGCAGCGCGAAGCGCGCGCGCTGCATTCGGTGCGACATCGCCGCGCAGCAGTCCGCCGCGGCCAAGCTGCGGGATCTGGGCCTGGTACCGGCGGAAGACGGCAACAAGTTCGTCGCGCGAGGCGACGACGCGCTGCGCTTCTGGACCGAGGGAATCGGCCTGCTGCCCGACGACTGGGACATCTTCGTACCCGACGACCTCGTCGACGTGCAGGTTCGCGACGAGGCGCTGACGGCCAACGCCCGCGTATCGAGTGGGGTCGATTGGCTATCGCTCCGGCTCAACTTCGAGAGCGAGGGCGTCGCCGTCACGCAAGAGGAGCTCGCGCGCTGCCTGTCGGAAGGACGACGCTACGTCCGACTCGCCGACGGCACGTTCGCTCGACTGGACCCGCAGAAGGTTCGCGAGGTTCTTCAGCGCCAAGCGGAAATCCTCGCGACCGGCGGTGGCAACGGAGGTCGGCTGCCGCTTTCGCAGGCCGGCCGCATCGAAGATCTCCTGGCCCAGGTGGGGCGGTCCGGGATATCCGGCGAGACCCGAGAAATATTCAAGAAGCTCAAAGAAATCGACGAGATCAAGGGGGCGCGCAAACCAAGAAACCTGAAGGCGCAGCTGCGGCCCTACCAGGAGCAAGGGTTTCAGTGGCTCTGGTTTTTGCACGAGATTGGGACCGGCGGCGTGCTGGCCGACGACATGGGTCTCGGCAAGACGGTGCAAACGCTGGCGTTGCTTTTGGCGGTCAAGAACGAGGACGCGAAGATCGAGGGGCGGCGCAAGCCTTTCAAGGCACTCATCGTCGCGCCGACGAGTGTCGTGACGAATTGGCTCCGCGAGATGGACAAATTTGCGCCTTCTCTCCGGCACGCGCTCTGGCACGGCGCCGAACGCAAGGAGCGACAGGACGAACTCGAAGACGCCGACGTCGTCGTGACCAGTTATGCGCTCCTGCGGCGTGACGAGGAGCTCCTCAAGGAGATCCCGTGGCGCTACGTCATCGTCGACGAAGCGCAGCAGATCAAAAACCCCTTCAGTGCGACGGCACGCGCCGCCAAGCGCCTGAAGACCGATCGGCGACTCGCTTTGACCGGGACGCCGATCGAGAATCGACTTAGCGAGATATGGTCGATATTCGACTTCGTGAGCCCCGGTCTTCTGGGCCCGCTCGACAAATTCGAAGAGCGCTACTCTCGCCCGATCGACGCGGGAGACAAGACGGCCGCCGAGCGGCTCCGGGTCACCATCCATCCTTTCATTCTTCGCCGCACGAAGTCCGAGGTGGCCCGCGACCTGCCGGAGAAAATCGAGCAGGACCAATTCTGCGAACTCATCGGCGAGCAAGGAGCGCTCTATGCGGCGGTGCTCAAGGAGGTGCGCGCGCAGGTCATGGGCGAGGTCGAGCGGATTGGCGTGGCCCGCAGCCACATCCAGATTCTCGCGGGCTTGACGCGACTGCGTCAGGCGGCGTGCGACCCGCGGCTGCTCGGCCTTCCGCGCGAGTTCGGCGACGAGGACTCCGGCAAACTCGTGGCACTCCGGGAGCTCATTCAGACGAGCATTGCCGGGGGCCACAAGGTGCTCGTGTTCAGCCAGTTCGTGACCATGCTGCAGCTCATTCGGCGAGCCCTGGAGGAAGATCGAGTGACCTTCGCGTACCTCGACGGATCGACCAAGGATCGGCAGTCGGTCGTCGAGCATTTCCAGAGCGACGACGGCCCGCCGGTATTTCTCATCTCCCTCAAAGCAGGCGGCAGCGGCTTGAACCTCACCGCGGCCGACACGGTCATCCACTTCGATCCGTGGTGGAACCCCGCCGTCGAGGACCAGGCGACCGACCGTGCGCACCGGATCGGACAAACGAAGGTCGTCACGACCTACCGTCTGGTCGCGAAGGGCACCATCGAAGAGAAGATCATCGAGCTCGGGGAGAAAAAGCGCGAGCTCGTCGGGGCGGTTCTCTCCGAGGACGTGGGTGGCGCGAAGAAGCTGACCAAGAGCGACCTCGATGATCTCTTCAAGTTCGACGACTGACGGCGCGCCTCGGGTGCCGCCAGAGGCGTCTCGGGCGGCGATCGGACGGGAACGCTTGCGAGTCCTCTTCATCAACGACACGTCTCGCAACGGGGGACCCGGCAGCACCCTGCTGTACATCCTCAAGTTCATCGACCCGAGCGTCGTCTATCGGTCGGTGGTCGTTCCGCGCGACGGTGTCGTGGCCGATCGATTGCGCCGCCACGGGGCGACCGACGAGATCTGGTTCGAGCCGAACTGGATCGAGAACCTCGTCGAACCGTGGGACCGCGCGATGGATCGGGCCGATTTCGAAGCGCCACGGCTGGTCCGCGGCGTGCGGGCCGCGGGCAACGTCGGCCGGGCGGCGGTCGGCATGGCCCGGCTCGCGGCTCGGGTGCGACGCGGCCGCTACGACGCGATTTTTTGCAACGGCACATCCGCGAACTTCGCCGGCGCGGCGCTCGGCCGGCTGGCCGGGGTACCCGTCATCTGGCACGTCTTCTACTCGACCGTGGCGCCGGCCTTGTCGCGGCTGCACGGACACCTCGCGGCGAGCCGATCCGTGCGCTCGATTCTCTGCGTGTCCCAGCCGACCGCAAGGCTCTTCGATCCATGCGCGCGCCACAAGGTGACGATCGTGCACGACTCGATCGACGCCCAGGAGTTTTCCGTGGACGGGCCGCGTGCGCTGCGCTCCCAATTGGGGTTGTCGTCCGACACCGTCGTCTTTGGCAGTCAAGGGCGCATCTTGCCGCGAAAGGGGTATATCGAGATGATTCGTGCGGCGCGCCTGGCCATGGATGCGCTGACCGAAGAGGAGCGCAGGCGCGCGCGGTTCGTGGTCATCGGCGATACTCCGCAAGACGTCCAAGTCGATCATCTCGCCGAGTGCCGCGCGCTCGTGGGCGAACTGGCGCTCGACCGCCATTTTCATTTCGTCGGGTTCCAGGCCGACATCAAGGCGTACGTGCGCGACTTCGACGTGACGGTGATCCCGAGCGTCTACGAGGATCCTTTGCCACGAGCGACGTTCGAAGCCATGGCGCTCGCCAAGCCTGTCGTCGCCTTCGCCATGGGCGGCATCCCCGAGATGGTCGAGTCCGGTGTCAACGGGTTGCTCGCCGGCAAGCCACCCGACGTGGGTCGGATGGCGCGGCATTTCGTCGAGTATTTCCGTCGTGCGGACCTGCGCAAGGCGCACGGCCAAGCGGGGCGCGCTCTCGTCGAACGCGACTTCGATGCGCGTCCTCACGCCCGCGTCATCCAGCGCGAGATCGAGCGTGTAGCGCGGTGATGGCTCGGCGCATCCCGGCGATCTGCGGAAACGCCGGTCGCCCCGACGGGGGCGCGGCGTGGCACACGCCTCTGGCGAGGTCGCGATGGCCACGCTCATGAAAACGCTCATTGTCCGGATCGTCGATTTCAGCGCCCGTCGGCCGATCCTCGTTCTGGTCGTCTCGCTGCTGTTCCTGATCGCGTCGTGGGGTTACGCATCGCACCTGGATCTGCGCTCCGATTTTCTCGAGCTCCTGCCTCGCGACAGCCCCGGGTTTGCGGCCTTCGAGCACCAGCTCGGACGCGTGGGCGGTCGGGGCTCGTTGCTCGTGCTCGCCGATTCCCCCGACGTCGAGGCCAACGAACGGTTGATCGATGCGGTGGCCGACGCGATCGAGGGGCGGATGGGCGAGCGGTCGCGGTGCGTCGCGGCGTGCACGACTCCTTCATGCCCGCAAACGTGCGCGCCCCCGCTCATCGCGTACGTCGAGCGAGGCACGAAGGACGTTCACGCGTTCGTCGAGGCGTCCAAGTGGCTGTACGCCAGTGCGGCGGATCTCGATAGAGCCTACGACCGCGTCGATCGCCAGATCGCGATTCGGAGCGGGTTGGTCGAAAGCCTGGACGACGAAGAGGTCGCGGACAAGCCCGGCGGCGACTCGAACGCGGCATCGGACCCGTCCTCCGCGCTCGGCCTCGGCGAGCTTCGCGGCCAGATGAAGTCGAAGTACGCCACATTGGACGAGTTTCCGTCGGGGTACTTTTCGACGCCCGACGGCCATACCGTCGGCCTTCGCATCGTCTCCCAGAGCACGGGCACCGGCGACCGGCTGGGCGACCTACTCTATGCGGATGTGCGGGCGTTGGTAGAGCGGCTGCGTCCCGCCCGTTTCGACCCCGCCATGCGCGTCGGATTCGCCGGAGACATTCCCAACGCGGTCGCCGAGAAACAATCGCTCGTCTCGTCGGCCGCCTGGGCGTCGGTGCTCGTGCTCGTCGTCATCCTCGCCGGCATCGTTTTGTTTTACGGCTCGCTGTGGTCCATCCCGACGATCGCGTTGCCCGCGCTGCTCGGCGTCGGGTTCGCCTACTCGTTTGCCATGGCCCGCTTTGGCTACGTGAACACGTCAGGCGCGTTCCTCGGCGCGATCATCCTGGGAAACGGCATCAACTACCCGATCGTTCTCTTGTCGCGCTACCGCGAATTTCGAGCCCGTGGGCTCACCCCGCAACAGGCCCGTCGCGATGCAGTGCTCAACGCATTCCGGGCCGAGCTGGTCGGCGCGTGCGTCGGATCGATCGCGTACGGTTCGCTGACCATCACCCGCTTTCGCGGTTTCAACCAGTTTGGCCTGATCGGCTTCGTGGGCATGCTGCTCGTGTGGGTGACGATCATCCCCTGCGTGCCTGCCATGATCGCGCTTCAGGAGCGCGTCGAAGCGCATCTTCCGGTCTCGTGGCGCGAGCGCGAACGACACTCCGTCGACGGAATGCCGGGGCCCGTCATCCGCTTCGTCGCGCGCGTGACGGCGCGCGCGCCGTGGGCGTTCGTGCTGGGTGCCATCGCGCTCTCCGCGCTCGCCCTGTCGAGGCTGCCGACCTATTTGCGCGACCCCTGGGAGTACAACTTCGACAAACTCGGGTCCAAGGGATCCAAGGCCGGCGGCGCGGCCGAATGGTCCATCAAGGCCGACGACGTGTTCGGCGGCAAGAACAACATTTCGGGCGCCGTGATGCTCGCCGATACCCCCGATCAGGTGCCGTTGCTCAAGGCGCAGATTCTGAAGAACGACGCGGCCGATCCCCAAGGGCCGCTCATTCACGAAGTCTTGACCGTGGCAGACGTCTTGCCGGGCACGGAAGAGGAGCAGCGCGCCAAGATCGCGATCCTCGATCGCATTCGCGATCGCCTCACGCCGGCCGTGCTCCACGGGCTTTCCGCCCAAGAGCGATCGGATGTCGACGATTTGACGCCGCCGCGAACTCTGCGTCCCATCGGCGCGAAGGATTTGCCGAGTTTGCTTCGGCGGCGGTTTCAGGAAAACAACGGCACGGTCGGGACCGTCTTCTACGTCAAATATCGAAACGACGTGGTCCTGTCGAATGGCCACAATTTGCTCAGAATCGCGCGCGCCACCGACAACGTCGTCTTGCCGGATGGAACGAAGGTGCTCACGGCCAGCCGCGCGACGATCTTCGCCGAGATGATCCGCTCGATGGAGCGAGACGGCCCGCTCGCCACCGTGGCCTCGTTCGGCGCGGTCGTCGTCGTGGTCTTGATCGCGACGCACGATCTGGTCGGGGCGCTCGTCGTGCTGACGTCGCTCGCCATGGGGGTCCTCTGGACGCTCGGCGGAGCCGCGGCCATGAACGTGAAGCTCAATTTTCTGAACTTCATTGCGCTACCCATCACCTTCGGGGTCGGCTGCGAATACCCGTTCAATATCTACGATCGCACTCGGCTGCTCGGCGGCAACGTGACGAGCGCGTTGCACAGGGTGGGCGGCGCCGTAGCGCTGTGCAGCTACACGACGACCATCGGGTACAGTTCGCTCCTGCTCGCGGACATGCAAGCCCTTCAGTCCTTCGGCTGGGTCGCGATGAGCGGCGAGGTCGCGTGCCTGGCGAGCGCCTTGTTCGTGGTCCCGTCGATGTTGCACTTGATCTCGCCCGCGCGCCGTCGGAGCCACGGCGGCTCGGGGGTCTTCGCCGTGGACGGCGTCGCGCCCGCGCGCGAGACCGAAAGCGCGACGGCGCCGTCGCTACCGAGCCGTTCGGGCAAACCGATGGGCGGCGAGCTGCCGGACTCGAGGCGATAGAGCGTCAGCCATTTGGCCTGGGGGATGATTTCGATGGGGTCGAGAATCCGACGGGCGTGTCGAAGAAGCGGGCCGACCCAGTCCCGGATCGTCGACCATTGCCAGCCGGGGAAGTCCGAGTAGACGAGCTCGGCCGTCGCGCCGGCGCGGGTGGGCACGCCGTCGTACGGCAGCGGCGTCACGAAATAGGTGGGCTCTCGTCGCAGGGGCTCGATCCTCGAGGCGTGCACGTTGTCGGTCCGAGCCAGCGTTTCGACGCGCCACAGGCCGTTTTGATAAAATGGGTATTCGGGGAAATGCCAGTCGCCGAGCTTCAGGATGCGCGAATCGGGCTGCAGGTGACGGTCGACGTAGGCATAAAACGTGAGATTGGATCGCCAACCGAGCGGGTAGACGGCCAAGAGCAGCAGGCCGAGCAGGTTGTCGGCCACGACGATTCGGGCGATCCAGCCGCATCGCAAGTTCCAGAGTCGTCCGGCGACCAGGTCGCCGATCCGCGCGACACGCGACCCGATCGGGCCCAGAGGGGAAATGCGACGAGCGGGAGAAAAGCCGAGCGTCACGCCGGCCGTCGCCAAAAGCAGGATGGGAAAGAAAAACCGCTCTTCCTTGTGGTCCAAAGCGCAGTGGACGAAGGCGTAGGGCAGGGTTGCCCAGGTCAGAGGATGCTTGGGGTGGCGCACCCAGGTCAGGGTCAAACCGGCCATCAGAACGACGACGACCGGCCCGAAGATGTTGGACGGAAGAAGATAGAGATAGCCGTAGACCGGAGTGACCCCGAACTCGCGAGACGCGATTCGGTCGACGACGTTCCGATAGAAATAGTGGACGGCCGGGAAGGTCCATTCGCCATACCCCCACCGATCGACCAGCAAGCCGACCGCTAGGGCGGCGATGACGCCGGCCGCGAGCGAAAGGGCTCCCCCCGGCCGGAGTCGCCGAAAAACGCAGAGCCACGCGATCAGCCCGGCAGCGAGGACCGCGGTCTGGAAGCGGCATTCGAAGGCGAGTCCGAAGAGTCCTCCGCCGACGAATGCGACGGGCGCGGAAAGGGTCGAACGGCTCCCGCGGTCGGCGCCGCCGGCTGCACGATCGCCGGCATGGAGCCTGCCCATCCAGAAGCAGAAGCCGATCGTGAGGAGCGAACACGAGACGTTCTCCGACGACGTGCGCACGGCCAGATAAGGAACGAACCCGAGCAGCGCGATGGCTCGGATCTGCACGATCGCGCTGGTCCGGCCGTCGCACCAGCCCAACGACGTTCGTATCATGCTGCGGATCGCTCCCCACGCGAGAAGCCCCGAGGCCATGCGCCATAGCCAGGCCAAAGCAAATGGGTCGCGAAGGCCGATCGTCTCGGCGGCGCGTGCGATGGCGGTATAGGCGGCCGGTTGCAGCCACGCGCGCATCCGCTCGTGAAACTCCCAGGGAAGGTTCGTTTCCGTCGTCCTTCCGAGCTTCAGCCCGACGAGCTCGACCACTTGGTAGTGCTCGTCGGGGTGAAAGAATGTCACGCTGAAGTACGACGTGACCATCACGAGCACGAGACTCGCCAGGAGGTATCGCCGAACCTCGGCGGGGGTCATTGCCGAGGCGTCCCGCAGGGCCGGGGTCGCGGCGACTTCGATGGGCCACGCGCTCACACGGATCCACCCGGCGCCGGGGAGGCCATGGCCTCGCGAGGCCCGAAGAGATCCGCTCCGCGCGCTACGACGTCGCCGCGCGCCCATCGGAGCAGACGCTCGACTTCCCTGCGGACGATCCAGACACGCATGTCGGCCGGGTGGATGGCGATGCGCGCCGGAACGAAGGCCCGACCGTAGCGTGCCAACCGGCACCAGCCGATGGTCGAGAGGATGCGCTCGGGAGACCGAGTGGCCCAGTTGAGCACGACGCTGCTCCGCGAGCGTCGCTCCTTGGGGTCATAAACGCGAAAGTGATCCTCGCTAAATCGATACCCGCGTTCGGACAACCACGGCAATAGCCATCGGGGCATCGACCAGGCCGGGGCAACGAACCCATCGATCGTGAGTCCCGCACGGTGGAGCACGACCTCTCCGGCCTCGATGCGATCGCGGCCTTCGCTCTCGGACACGTCGCTCATTTCGGCCTCGCCGCCCGATGCGAGCCGCTGCGCAAAGAGCCAGCCGATGCGCGAATGCCCGCGGCTCGGGTCGTACCGAGGCGAGCTTCGATGAAGAAAGCCGTGCAAAAACACTTCGTGGCCGTCGGCTTGGAGATCGCGCAGCCGCGAACAAAACGTCGGCGATTCGAGCAGCGGGGCAGTGCCATGGAAATTGGGGACCACGAGAAGCGCAGGCCGGATTCGCTCGGCGTGGCAGAGGCGCAACGCCGCCTCGACCTCGGATGCCCAACACGGAGCTGCATCGTGAATCGACACGTGGACGGGCACGGTTTCACCGTCGAAGCGAGTGATGATATTTTTCTTTCAATAACTCGTCATAAGTGGATAAAACTATGTTAAAATGCGCCTCCGCCGTGTGGACTCGCTGTGCGGCCTTGACCGCTCGATCCCGCAGCTCCTCTGGATTCCGGTCCAAGATCATGTGGATGGCTGCCGCGCAGGCGGCCGGGTCGAGGCTTCTATACGTTTCGCCGCAGCTCGGGTCCACGCTTTGAAGAGCGCCACCGACGTCGGGCACGACGGCGGGCAGCCCGGACGCGACGGCCTCGGCAATACCGAGGCCGAACGTCTCGTACGGACTGGCATGCACGAGGATGTCTGCGCTGGCGAGTGCAGCGGCGAGCCTCGGTCGATCCTTCTCGAACCCGGCAAAGTGGACCCCTTCGGGGGCCATTCGCTCGAGCCGCTCCCGCTCGGGGCCATCTCCGTAGAGCACCAGAACGGCCTCTCGGCGCGAGCGCACCCGCGCGAACGCTTGGATGACGACGTCCCACCGCTTCTCGTAAGCGAATCGGCCGACTCCGATCAGCAGGGGCACCTCGTCGCGCGTCCCCGGAAGCCATCGGCGGCGCCAGGCTTCGTCGCGATGCGCCGGATGGAAGATCGTCGTGTCCACGCCGAAGGGCGCGAAAACGACCGATCGAACCCCCGCGGAGCGCAGACGATCGGCTTGCGCCCGGCCCGCAACGAACACCGCGTCGAATGGCGCTAGAACCGCTGCCGTGAGCGACCAGAGCGGACGGGATATCACGCGAGTCAGCCCGTTTCCGAGGCGCGCCGCCAGCGCCGGCTCGATATACGTCCCCACGTGGTCGGTGTGCCAAAACGCTGTGGTGACTTGTCTAAGACGGTTGCGGGACCCTAGGATTGCCGCCGTCGCGAGGTACGGCGAATGAGCCTCGACCACGTCGGGTTGCTCGCTCCGGATCCGCTGCCGAACCTTGTCCAGTCGCCCGAGCAAGTGGTAGGTGCGGTCGTACGGCAGGGCAGGGCCGGCAAAACGGACGATCCGCGACCTGCCCGTACCGCCTTGCGCGACGTTGGAGCCCGTTACGGCATCTTCTTCGCGTCCGCCTGGCGCAATGACCAGATGGTCGTGATTGCGCTGGCACAGAAAGTGACCTCGAGTCGTCAGATGGCTTCGAATCCCACCGCCCCGCTCCGAGTAAAATTCCGTGACGTCGACGATTTTCAAGCGATCCCGGCTCCTGTGGAAGGCGAGGGCCCAAGGGCGGCGCCAAGGCGCGCAAGGCCGGCCAACGCGACGCTTGCCGCCGTCCACGGTCCCGGCGTGCCGCCGTTTGCGGCCCTCGCCGCGCGGCACGGGCGGCCGCTGCGCGTTGCCATCTTGAGCGACTTCATCCGGATCCCCTACGCCAACGGTGCGGTATTTCAGACACGGTTCCTGTATCAAGAATTGCGACGCTGTGGTCATGAGGTCACAGTCATCGGGCCTCATGATCCGGACGCGTCCCCGGACGAACTGGCCCCGGGGACGGTAGCCCTGCCGAGCGTCCCGCTGAAGGCGTATCCCGGCGTCCATCTGCCGATGCCGCTTGCGCCGTGGATTTTCGATCCCGATCGCTGGAATTTCGACATCTGCTTCGCGCAGACCACGACGCTGCTGCTCCAGTTTGGAATTTGGCTGCGCGAGATGAAGGGCGTGCCGTTACTCTGCGTGAATACGACGCATTTGGTCGCGGCTTACGACGTCTTATTGCCGGAGCGACTGTCCAAAAGTGACCTCGTGCAGGCCGGCCTCCATTTCGCGCTGAAGCGCCCGTTCGAACGGCTGTTCTCGAGCATCTACAACCAGAGTGACGGGCTAGTGGTTCTGAGCGAGGGGCTGCGCACGTACTGGCGCGAACGAGGCGTCACGGCGCCCATTCACGTGATCCCGCGCGCCGTTCAGCCCGACGTATTCGACAGGGACCTCGGAGCCGATCCCTATACCCATCTTATCGAGCAGGGTGGGGCGCCCCAGGGCGGTCCGCGGCTGCTCTGCGCGGGCCGGCACACGCGCGAGAAGTCGCAGGATCGCATCATCCGAATATTCGCCAAGCACATCTTGCCGGCGGAGCCCGAGGCCACACTGACGCTCGTGGGCGACGGGCCCGACGCGGCGCACTTTCGCCGGGTGGCCTACGACTTGGGTGCCGGGCATCGGGTCTTCTTCACGGGCGAGGTCCCATGGACGACGATGCCGGATTACTACCGGTTCGCGGACCTGTTCGTGCACGCTTCGTTGAGCGAGACGTACGGTAACGTTCTGGGCGAGGCCCTTTGGTGCGGTACGCCGACGATCGCATTCGCCGATGGAATGGGGGTCACCGCTCAGATTCACGACGGCACGAACGGCATTCTGTTCGCGCCGGGAAAAGGCGACGACGCCGAGGCGTCCGCGGATCGGGCGTTCGGCCGGGCCGCCGTCGAGCTGATCCGGGACCCGGCCGCACGGGCCAAACTGGGCAAGGCGGCCGCGCGGCGGGCGCGCGAACGGTGCTCGCCCCCCGCCGTCCAGGAGCGAACTGCGGAGGCCTTCCGGCAAGCGCAGGACCACGCCGTTGCCTGCGGCTTGCGACCCAGCGTCAACCGTCCGAAAATGATGCAGTGGCTCACGACGTTTCGCCACGCCCGCCCCTGGACGGCATTCAACGGTCTCATCTATCTCGGGGGGCATCTGCGGCCCGCGCCGAGCACGAAGCGCGAACGCATGCACCCCGCGTTTAGTTTTGCGGAACCAGGGTCACCCTGAGCGCTCGCTCTTAGTTGCAGAACCAGGGTGAACCTGATCGCTTCGCTCCGCCTCGACTCGCTTCGCTCGCTCGGCTTTCTAGTTTTTCGGAACCAGGGTCGCCCTGAGCGCTTCGCTCCGCCTCGACTCGCTTCGCTCGCTCGGCTCCACTCTCGCCGTACAGGCATCCACGACACGTCGAGGGGAGCGAATGCCGCTCCCCTCGAGCACCCCAGCAGGAAGCTAGTTCTAGTTTTTCGGAACCAGGGTGACCCTGAGCGCTTCGCT
The DNA here is from genome assembly GCA_963696385.1 of uncultured delta proteobacterium. GTDB lineage: Bacteria > Myxococcota_A > Polyangia > Polyangiales > Polyangiaceae > Palsa-1150. Next base: position 162,653 of record CAVOKF010000008.1, on the reverse strand, counting down.
CTTAGTTTTTCGGAACCAGGGTCGCCCTGAGCGCTTCGCTCCGCCTCGACTCGCTTCGCTCGCTCGGCTCCACTCTCGCCGTACAGGTATCCACGACACGTCGAGGGGAGCGAATGCCGCTCCCCTCGAGCACCCCAGCAGGAAGCACGCAGTTCGCGGTTGCGAATGGGCCTAGCCGTTGGCTCGGATCCACTCGACGACGCTCGTTAGACCCTGACGCAGAGGGATGCGAGGCTTCCAGTCGAGCTCGCTAGCCGCCCGCGTGGTGTCGGCGAACGTGGCGTCCACGTCGCCGAGGGGCACCGGCGACCGTTCGACCCGGATCGCGGCCCCCGCCGCGTGGCCGATCCATTCGACGAGTGTGCTCAAGGCGACCGGCGCGCCGGACCCCAGATTGTAGACGCGAAACCCGGGTCGAGCGCGATCCGCCGCCGCGACCACGCCGCGGACGATGTCGTCGACGTGGGTGAAGTCGCGGCGCATCGATCCGTCGCCGTACATCGTCACCGTTTGCCGCGCGAGGGCAGCGCGAGTAAATGTGGCGATGGCCATTTCGGGACGCTGCCGAGGCCCGTATACGGTGAAGAACCGCAGCGCGACGCATCGCATCGACGGGGTGAGGTTCGACAGCGCGCTCGCCACGAGCTCCGCGCTCCGCTTGCTCGCGGCATAGGGCGATTCGGGCGTTACCGCGGGAGCGTCTTCGCGGGCGGGCAGCGGCGTGGCGTTGCCGTAGACCGACGAGCTCGAGGCAAAGACGAAACGTCCGACCCCGAACTCGCGAGCGAGTTCCTGCATCACGGCGGTGCCCTCGACGTTGACGCGCGCGTAGCGGGCCGGTTGGGCGAACGACGGTCTCACCCCCGCCAGCCCCGCCAAATGGATCAGGCAATCGGCCCCGTCGACGACCGTGGCCATCGCGCGGCGGTCCGTCACGCAACCCTCCACGACGCGTACCGGATCGAACTCCGCCTGCAAGTCCGCTTCGTTGCGCCTCTTGTACGCGCGCGGATAGGGCGCGTCCGAAAAGTCGTCGGCGACGACGACTTCGTCGCCGCGCGCGAGAAGCGCACGAGTCACGTGGTAGCCGATGAAGCCCACGCCCCCGGTGACCGCGAAGCGGGCCACGGGCTCTCGTCAGCGCAAAGCGGTCGTCGATGCGCGGTCCGGCGACGGCTGGTTGGAGGGAACCCCGATCCCCTGGTAGCGTAGGCCCGCTCGGGTCACCTCCGAAGGACGCCACACGTTGCGGCCGTCGATGACCACCGGGGGGCCGCCGTCGTCGGCCAAGAGCAGACGCTTGCGGATCTCCCCGAAGTTCGGCGCGCGGTAGCTCCGCCACTCCGTCAGAAGCACCAGCGCATGCGCACCGTCGAGCGCGTCGTAGTCGCGATCGACGACCTTGACGCGTCCGGCATAGGACGCCATCGCCTTGGCGAAATTCTTCCCGGCCTCGGGATCGTGCGCCACGACGCGCGCTCCGCGTGCGAGCAGCGCGTGGGTGAGCTTGACGGAAGGCGCTTCTCGGATGTCGTCCGTCTCCGGCTTGAACGCCAGCCCCCAGAGCGCGACCGTCTTTCCCGATAGGGCGCCCACGCTGGCTTCCACGAGGTGGGCCAAGAAATGCGCCTGCTCCTCGTTGGCGAGGTGCGCCGCCTCCGCCAATCGCATGGCCACGCCGTGGGCGCGTCCGAGGTGAAAGAGCGCTTGCACGTCCTTCGGGAAACACGACCCTCCGTAGCCGGGGCCCGCGTACAGGAATCGTTTGCCGATTCGCGTATCGCTGCCGACGCCCATGCGCACCGCATGAATGTCGGCGCCGGTCGCGTGACACAGGCGTGCGAGTTCGTTCATGAACGAAACGCGGATGGCCAACATGGTGTTGGCCGCATATTTGGTCAATTCACTCGATCGCGGATCCGTCACGACGACGCGCTCGCCGGACAGCTGCAAGGGTGCGTAGAGCGCCCGGAGCGTCTCTCGGGCATGTTCGCTCCGAGCGCCGAGCACGATGCGGTCCGGCTTGAAAAAGTCGTCGACCGCGGTCCCCTCCTTCAAAAACTCGGGATTCGAGACGACCTCGAGAGTCACTTTGGCCTTGTCGACTCGGGCTTGCACCGTGTCGCACGTGCCGACAGGCACGGTGCTCTTGTTCACCACGAGAGCCGGCCTCTTGGCGATCTGCGCGATTCGGTCGCCGACCGTGAGCACGGCGCTGATGTCGGCCGCGCCGTCGGGTCCAGGCGGGGTGCCGACGGCGATGAAGTACGCGTCGGCTTCGTCGAAGGGGGCCATCACGTCGGTCGCGAACTTCAGGCGCCCGGCGCGTTCGTTTCGTCGAACGAGGTCGGCGAGGCCCGGCTCGTAAATCGGAATCACCCCGTCTTGGAGTTGAGCGATGCGATCCGGGTCGATATCGACGCAAAGCACGTCGTGTCCGAGCTCCGCGAGGCCCGTACCCGTGACGAGTCCCACGTAACCCACGCCGAATGCCACCAAACGCATCCGCCTAGGGTACGCGATCTCAATAACGGGTCAAAGGTCGGGTACGGCTCTTCGAAAGAGCCACCAGCCCCCGCGATGCACCGCCAAAGTCAGGACCGGCGGGACGTCGGGCCGGTCGGCGCCGGGGCGCGTTCGAATGAGCACGTAGTCCCAATCGGCCAGCCGATAGGCCGGCCAGTCGATGCCGTGAAGATCGCTTTCGACGTATTCGGCGGGCAGATGGATCGCCGGGTTGTCGGCCGTCGGGTACACGGCCGATCCCTGGTGAAACCACAAGTCGCTCACGACCACCGGTCGGTCCGCGAGCACGAGTTTGTCGTAGTGAACGAAGGGGTGTGCGGTAAAGACATCGCTGTTCGGTTCGATCGGGAAATTCAAGAGGCGCGCCTCGGCGGGCACCGACCCCAGGACTTCTCGCCAACCGAAAGCCTCCGCCTGGAAGCGAACCGAGGCAAAAAGCACGATGGCCACGCCGGCGAAGGCCGCGATCGGAGCCCCTCGGTCGAACACGGTGCGCAACGTGGGTCCGAGGGCGGAGCGACGAACGGACATCATGCCCACGAGGATCAGAAGCGGCACCAATCGACCGTCGACGAATCCGAACCATCCGACCGAGTGCGGCAGGACGACGAACGCCCCCCCAAGGGCCGCGAGCGAACCGATCAGTGCCCGAGAGTGCGCGCGCGAGGCTTCGTCGCGTGCCGCACGGTCGCCGGCAGCACGGTCCTCGCGGCCGTCGGGGGTTGCTTTCGCCACGCAGAGCGTCCTCGCCGTAGCGACCACCGCGGCCCCGACGACTCCCCAAACGAACAACCCGACGAGCACGTCGACGCCGTACCGCGTCATGAGCGTCGGCGTGACGAGCAGGCTCAACTTGTCGGCGATCCCCTGAAATGCAGCCGCAATCCGGCGCCCGGCACCGAGGCGGCTCCCGGCGGAACCCGAGCGACGCGATCGCGCCACGCCGCGTGGGCCGCCAGGGCGATCGCGGGCACCAGCGCTCTCAGGCGAAGCGCGCGTCGTAGACGGTTGCCCGTCGCCACCGAGGACGCCGCGGCGAGGCCGAGGAAGACGACGAACGCATAGCCGTGGGCGACGAAAATCAAGGGCGCAAAGCACGCCACGGCGATCTCGCGGCGAAACCCGACGCCGAGGTCCGTCGTCGCGAGAAGCTCGAGCCACAGGGTCAGCCCGACGACGATCGCGGTCACCCCGAGCAGGTAGCTCGCGAATCCGAGCAGCGTCATGAACCCAAATCCGAGGGCGACGCCGTAGAACGGGACCGACGGGTGCGGATCGTCGTGCAAGCGTCGGCGCGCCCAACAAAGGGCGATCGGGGTCAGGACGACCGGCAGGGTCGCCAACGCGCGAACGGCGTCGATCGGGCCGAACCGCACGTCGAGGATCTCCCCGAGGAAGCGAAAGAGCGAGTACGGTCCGAGGTGCGGGGCGACCACGAAGAATCGCCGCTCGAACGCCGACTGGGCGAACCGATGCCGCAGCGCGATCAGTCCGGCGTGGGCGGGCAAATCCTGAAACGGGATGGCGTCGAAGAGCCAGAAGGGCAGGGCGCTCGCCGAGATCGCAAGAGCGAGGGACATCCAGGGCCAAACGCGGGCCGGAAGAAAGTTGCCCGGAAGGCGCGACCGGAGTTCCACTAGCCTACGGATCCGTGCGCCCGCACCTGCTCGACCTGCACCGCGCGCTGCTGGCCTGGCTGCCGGCGGGCATGCACGCGCTGCGTGCCGGCCTGCGCTGGGTTGCGCACCACACGGGCCTACCGGTGATCCTGGTCGCCGCGTTGACACTCGTCGCGTCTTGGCGGCTCGTCAAATGGAGCTCGCGATTGGCCGTCGAGGTTGCGCTCGCGCTGGCGCTTCTCTTGGTCGCGAGCCACTTTGGTTGGTTTCGTCGGTAGGCGCGGGCGAGATCAGGCTTTGTGGATCGCCGCGAGCTCCTTCGCGAGCTCGCCGTTCTGATGCATCTCGGTGACGATGTCGCAGCCGCCGATGAATTTTCCCCCGACGTACAGCTGAGGATACGTCGGCCAGCTCGAGTACTCCTTGAGCGTCTGGCGGACGCCGGGGTCCGACAGGATGTTGAACGTTTCGAAGGGCACGCCCTGCTGCTTCAGGATCTGCACGACGGAATGGGAAAAGCCGCACGCGGGGAATTGCTTGGTCCCTTTCATGAAGAGCATCACCGCATTATTGTTGATGAGATCTTCGATACGGGATCGGGTGTCATCGCTCATGGGTCCTCGTGTGTCTTCTGCATAGAGGCGTCGGGGGCGCGCGTGGCCAAGGCGAGCGCGTGGATGGCGCCACCCATCCAGTCGCCGAGAGCCGCATACACCATTCGATGCTGCTCGATTTGCGACTTCCCGTCGAAATCGGGAGCGACCACGACCGCCTGAAAATGGTCCCGCGTGCCGGTCAGGTCCGTGACGTCGATGCTCGCCCGTGGGAAGGCGCAGAGCAGTCGTGCTCGTACGGTCTCGGAGCTCGGCATGGACACGTTTGGAACTAACGCCGCTGGGGGAATTGTCAACGTCGGGAACGCTCGGGTCCGGGCTCTTTCGCGTCCGGAGATCCGGCGCTCGCGTCCGGGGATCGCGCCGCGCATGCTAGTAGCGGTCGCGATCGATGGATCGAGCGCGCGTGTGGCCGGACTTTCGCGAAGGCTGGGTCGTGTACGAGGACGCCGACGTGATGGCGGTCGACAAGCCGGTGGGTGTGTCGTCGCAAGCCGCCGATGAACAGCGGCCGGATGACCTCGTCGGTCGGTTGAAGCGCTACCTCGCAAGCCGCGGCGAACAGGGGTACCTCGGCGTCCACCAGCGGCTCGACCGGGACACGAGCGGCCTGGTCTTGATGACGCGTCGCCGCGAGGTCAATGCGGACGTGGCGGCCCAGTTCGAGGGCCGCACGGTGATGAAGAGGTACATCGCGTGCGTGTCGGGCTGGCCGCGCGGGCGGGATCGAGTGACGTTGCAGGATGGGCTGGTTCGGGGCAAGGGCGGCCGATCGCACGTCGTGGCGTCGCGTTCGCCTGGCGCGAAGGCGGCGGTCACCCAGGTGCGCTGCCTCGCCCGACGCGGCGACCGGGCCATGCTCGAGCTCGACCTTCGCACCGGTCGCACGCATCAGGCGCGCGCGCAGCTCGCGAATGCGGGCTCGCCAATCGGTGGGGACGCCCTGTACGGCGGCGCTCGGGCGCCCCGTCTGATGCTGCATGCTTCCGCGCTCGCCTTGACTCACCCGACGGCGGGGCGCCGGCTCGATCTTGTGGCCGCGGCTCCTGCCGAGTTCGCGGCGTGGCTCGACGGCGGCGACGCCGGCGACGCCATCTACGACGACGACGGGACGCTCGGCCTCGCGCTCGATCATGCCGTCGAGCGTCGCTGGGGCCTCGGCCGCAGCGATTTGTACGGCGCGGGTCGCACGACGACGGCGTTTCGACTGATCAACGAGGACGGAGACGCCATGCCTCGCCTGGCGGTCGACGTATACGGTGCGTGGCTGGTGGCGCATTTCTACGGGACCGACGGTCCGTGGAGCGATCCGGCGCGCAAGCAACGAGTGCTCGATCGCCTCGGCGGGTTGGGTTTCGACGGCGTCTACGTCAAGGTGCGCCCGAAGCAGGCGAACCTGTTGGTCGACACGCGGCGAGTCGACATTGCGCCGCCGCACCCCGTTCGGGGGGTGGCTGCGCCCGAGGAGTTTCCGATTCTCGAGGAGGGCGTACCGCTGCTCGTTCGGCTGGGCGATGGACTGTCGACGGGACTGTTTCTCGACCAAAGGAGCAATCGCCGTCGCGTCCGAGATCTGGCGGCGGGAAAAAGCTTCGCGAACTTATTTTCGTATACGTGCGCGTTCACCGTTTGCGCTGCCCTCGGAGGATCTTCACGCACGGTGAGCGTCGACGCCTCCCTGGCGGCTCTCGAGCGGGGTCGTGCCAACCTCGCTCTCGCGGGCGTCCTTCCCGGCGGCGATCACGCGTTGGTGGTGGACGACGTGTTCACCTGGCTCGCTCGCGTGGGGCGTCGCGGCGAGCGATTCGATATCGTGGCGCTCGACCCGCCCAGCTATTCGACCACGCGCAGGGGACGCTTCGTGGCCGACGAGGATTACGGGGCACTCGCCGCGGCGGCGATCGCGGTACTCGGTCCGGGCGGGCGGCTGCTTGCCTGCACCAACCATCGGGGAATTTCTGCCTCCAAGTTCCGTCGCATCCTGTTCGAGGCCTGCCGCGAGGCGGGGCGGGAACCGACTCAAGTGAAGGACTTGCCCGAACCGGCTGATTTCCCAGCACCACCCGGCGGTGCAGGGCATATGAAGAGCGCTCTCGTGACGCTCGCCGGATAGTAGGCCCTCAGCGCGAGAATCGGCTCGGACGCCGCGAACCGCCCGTCGGTGGCCTGTGGGTGCCCGACGGCGCGCTCCCATCCGCGGCTTGGCGAGTCGGTTCAGCCGGCCGGGCGCGCGACGGCAGCAATCCGATGGCCGGCTTGTCGGACGGTGTCGCCGTCCGCTGCTTCTTGTGTTCGAGCCAACACGGCGGACACCGCCATTCGAGCACGGTTGTGCCGTCGCCTCTCCGAGCACGCGCCAACCGCCAGCCGAACTGGGCGCTGATGAGCGTGTAGTTCGTATCCGTCTCCGGCGCAGCTTTTCCGCAACGGACGCAGACTTGCACGACTCTCAAAGAGTAGCGCGTACGGGCCCTCTCGCAACGACCGGCACGCGACTCGTGCCCCGCGGTCGATGTCGGCGGTGCACGAGAACGATGGCCTTGTGGGCTCCGCCCGAAGGGGTACCGCCGGCCACGAGGCTCGTCGCAACTCCAGCGCGTACTAACGGACCAGCGATAGGCGCGGAAGAGCGCCGAAGGCGGCCATATGCCCGCTTTCCTCGGCGACATAGACGTCGCACCGCTCGTCGACGCGCAGCAGATCGGGAATCGCTTCCGTCGGCGAAATCGCGCCGATGAGGGCGCCGTCCGAAGGGCGCAAAATGCACACACCGGCCGCGGCTCGCGGGTCGGCGGCGTCGGACGCGCCCCGGGTGGCCGGCGTTGCCCGGGGCTCTTGCGATACGAGAGAGCACGGCACGAACAGAGCGCCGCAGCGCAGGATTGGCTCCAGCCGCCGAGGGACGTCGGCCTCGAGAGGCCGGGGGCCGAGCACGTGCCGCCACCGAAGTTCACCGCTGGTCGCGTCGACCGCGACGATGTCGCCGGTTGGCGCGTTGCCGATGAACACGTCGTCGACCGCGAGCCAGGACGTGCCCACCGCCGTCGCCGCGCCGCGCCCGGCTTCGGTTCGATGCGTGGGCCCGAGCGCCGCACCGTCCTCGAGACGAAACGTGGCCAGCGCCAGGCCGGTCTTCTGGCGCACCGCGACGGCAACGGCGCTGCCGGCCACGAGCGGAGCTCCTTCGACCGTGCACGGCGCGCAGGGCTCGGCGAGCGGTGTCATCCAACGAACCTGCCCCGCGTACGGATCGATGCAATAGAGCCGGGCCACTCCGTGGGCGCCACCGGACACGACGAAGAGCGCGTCCTTGGCCACCGTGGGAGGAGTGCGAAACCGGAAGCGATCGCGCACCCGCCACACGACCGATCCGGTCATGACGTCGAGCGCGGTGAGCGCGCCGTCTCCGCAGGTGAAGTAGAGCAGTCGCCCGGCCCGCTTGATGCGTGGCGCGCGGCGTGTTGCCCCGCGCGTGGCGCCCCACGACCATCGCCAACGCGGTTCGCCGGTCGCCAAGTCGATGGCCACCAGATGATGGTCGCCTTCGGTGACGACGACGAGGCGGGCAAGTCCGGGCAAGTGGACGACCGCGCCGGCGACTGGACCGCCCAGGCGCGGAGCAATGCGCGTTCGGAGCCCGCGCTGCCCCGTCTCGAAGTCGTACACTCCGAGCACCCCGTCGGCGGCGATGCGCACGATTCCCGCCGGCGAGACGATGCTCGCGCCGCGTGGGACGTCGTTCTGCCAGAGGACGCGCCCGGTCGCTCGATCCATCGCCCACATCTCGGCGGCAGCCCCGACGATGACTCGCTCGCCGCAGAGGTACGTGGCGCGCAAGTCGATTCCCGGAATGATGGCTCGCCAGCGGGGCGCGTAGCGCAGGCGTGAAGCCGTCAGCCCCTCGGGATCGGCCGGACGGGTCTCTTCGAGCGCAGCGGCAAAGGCCCGGTACGGCTCGGGCGTCGGATTGATCCGGGCGTCGGTCTGACTGACGTGGTGCAAGGCGTCCGTCGACTCGCGAAGGGCGCGGCGCAAGGCGCTCAGGCGCAGATTGGCGGATTGAGAGCGGTCGCGGCGCAGGATGGCGCGCACGAGCGCGCGGCCGAAGGCGAGCGCCGCCTCGAGCATGTCGACGACGCCGAGCGCCGGGAACGTGTGCACAGTGCGACCCGAGGTGCCCCTGACCGCTCCGAGCGTGAGGGCCAGTTCGCCGTCTTGAGAAACGCGGATCCCGATGACGACCCCGCCGGCTTCGCCTCGCGCGTGGAATGCGAGGCCCCGCTCCCAGGCGTCGAAAGCGCGGCGCGCTACGTCGACGATTCGCTCGGCGACGAGCATCGGAAGGCAGTCGCCGATGTCGATGCTGCGACCGTGGATCTCGGCGCGCATGCGACCGCGGAAGAGCAAAGCGTGCACGTCGGACCGCTCGACGGCCTCACCGGTCGCGGGATCGAGGTCGTGCTCGGAGGATCGCGGCGCCATTCGCGTCGGCGGAACCCCCGCGCGAATGGCGAATTCCGCACCGAACGACAGCGGTGCGTCCCGGTCCGGATCGACCGTAACGGGCATCGGCGGGGGCACCCCCACGTCGCTCGAGGTGGCCGCCGACTCCAGATCGCCCAACTGTTGGCCGGCCGACGCCAGTTCCAGTCGGGCCGCTCCGTCTGCCATACCCTGGGCGACGAGTCCGTCGATGGCCTCCCGCGCGGCCGCCACCACGTCGTCGAAAGGGACGGCGCGATCGTAGATGGCCAGGATCGGATCGGGGCCTGCGCGGTAGACGCTGAGGCAGGCGGTCGGTCCGAAGCGCTCGACGCACATTTCCCACGGCTCGTCGTAAAAGCGCACGGTGGCCTTTGCGCGCGGCCGCCGCGACAGATCGACCAGCGAAAGGGCCAAGTCGCGCAAGACGAACGCGCCGTGGGTCTCGCGAACGCCCGCCGTGACCTTCGCGCCGTCGATGAAGACGTCGATCACCTCGCGGGCGTGGCGCCACCGGACGCGCGGGACGCTGCCGTCGACGACTGCATTCGACCCGGGCAAAAAGGCCGGACGAGACGGCGGCTCGCCAGGGTGGGGTGGATGGGCGATGACAATCTCGAAGCGCATTCGATCCGGCTGGGGGGCACCGCGCCTTGCGGTGCATCCGAATCGTAGAAACCGGCGCGTGCAACCACGTACTTTTCGGCGTAGCGTGCAGGGTATTGGACAGAGCGTGGCAGGCCTGATAGCGGGCGTTCGGCCGGCTTCGCCGTCAACCCCGAGGCCGTGGCTCGGTTCCGCCGCATGGGCGATGGCCGGTGCGCTGACGGCCGCGATTCCGGCGCTGTGGATGTGGGGATTTACGGTCGACGACGCGTTGATCTCGGTTCGCTACGCGCGTCATCTCGACGCAGGAATCGGCTGGCGCTTCAACGTGGGTGGCCCGACCACCGACGGCGTGACTCCTCTTCCATGGCCGATCCTGGTGGCGCCACTCGCGCGCGCCGGAGCTCTGGCGGTTCTTCATCGGGTCAAGGGCCTCGGGCTTTGCGCTTGGACGATGGGGGGCGCTGCGCTCGGTCGGTCGATTGGGGGCGTGCAGGGCGCCGCCCTCTGGGCGCGCGCGGCGTCGCTCGGTGCCGTGCTCTTGTGCGTGCCGCTTGCGGCCCACGCGGTGAGCGGCATGGAGACCGCCATCGCGACGCTGCTCGCGACGTGCGCGGCCCTCCAGCGGCGGTCGCTGCCGGCGGCTGGACTGGCGGGACTTGCCGCGGCATTCCGGCCGGAAATGGTGCTCTGGGCGATTGCCCTCGGCGCGGGCATCGCGATGGCCCGGAATCAGCCGTGGGGCGCCGTGATCTCGGCCTGCGCTGTGGCGCTCGTTCCGTTCGCGACCTGTGGTGCCGTGCGGCTGGCGGCCTGGGGTCATCCCGCACCTTTGGCTCTCTGGGCCAAGCCGAGCGACATGACGGTCGGTCTGAACTACGTCGGCGCTGCCTTCGTCGTCACGCTGCTGCCGGTCCTGGTGGTCGCTCCGTTCGCGCTGCTGCGCTGCCCCCGTGGCGCCGCCATCGTCTGTGCGGCAGGCGTCCACGCCGCGGCCATCGTCGCGGTGGGCGGCGATTGGATGCCGTACGCTCGCGTGTGCGTGCCGGTCCTTCCGTCGCTGGCCTTCGCGGCGTGTCTGCTGAGCGTCGTGGCTCGCCCCGTCGCGACCGCCGCCCGGAGCGTGGTGGCCCTGGGGATCGGCCTCGTGCTCTGCGGGCGCGGGGCAACGCGGGGGCGTTCGGTCGGCGACGAACGAGAGGCGCTCGTGGCCGCCGCCCGGCCCTGGCTCGAACGCGCGCGACGAGTCGCCGCGCTCGACGTCGGCTGGGTCGGTGCGGCGACCGAGGCCGACATCGTCGATCTGGCGGGGGTGACGGACCCCGAAATCGCCGTTCTGCCCGGGGGACATACGTCCAAACGGGTCAGCGCGACGTTCTTGCTGGGGCGGCGGCCGGACACCTTGATCCTCTACGCGCCCAACGGGTTACCCGGCGGCCGGCTCGACGCCTGGCGCGACGCCGTGTATCCGCGCGTCGTCGAGGCGCGGCTCGCTCGCGACGAGCTGATCGCCCGCCGCTTTCGCCCGGCCAGCTGGCTTGCGCTTGGAACGCGGGGGGCCGGCTACGTCGTCCTCCGTCGGGAAGGCTACGAGCCGGTGCGCGCGATGTCGCGCTGATCGCCCCAAAGCCCTAGCGCCGCGGTCCACCCGATCGGGAGTCTCGCGGCGGTCCTTCGCGACGGTCCCGGTCGCGTCCGCCGCCGCTGCGCGGCGGGGGCCCTCCCGCCTCGCGGGCCTGTTGCATGCGTTGCTGGGCGCGTTCGCCTTCGGCGCCCTCGGGCAGCGGCAGGAGCTCGCGCCGGGTCAGTCGGATCTTGCCGTCGCGATCGACCGAGAGGACTTTCACGTCGACCGAGTCCCCCTCCTTCATCACGTCGGTCACCTTGTCGACGCGGTGGTGCGCCATCTCCGAGACATGCAAGAGTCCGTCGGTTCCCGGCAGAATCTCGATGAATGCGCCGAAATCGGCGATTCGCGTCACCACCCCCTTGTAGACGGTGCCGACCTCCGGCTCGGTCGTCAGTCCCTTGATGATGTCGAGCGCTTTCTTGACGGCGTCGCTGTCGGCGGACGCGACGTTCACGGTCCCATCGTCGTCGACGTCGATGGCAACCCCGGTCTGGTCGATGATGCCCTTGATCGTCTTGCCGCCCGGGCCGATGATGAGCCGAATTTGGTCCGGTTTGACCTTGATCTGGGTGATCCGCGGCGCCCACTTCGAAAGGTCGGTCCGCGTTTGCGCGAGAGTCCCGAGCATCTTGTCGAGGATGAAGAGACGGGCTTCCCGAGCTTGATCGAGCGCCTGTGAGAGCACGTCGCGCGACAGTCCCGCGATCTTGATGTCCATCTGAATCGCGGTGACGCCCTTTTTCGTTCCGCAGACTTTGAAATCCATGTCGCCGAGGTGGTCTTCATCTCCCAAGATGTCGCTCAGGATGGCCACGCGCGTCCTCGCCTCGGTGAGCGGGCCGTCGCTGATGAGTCCCATCGCGATCCCCGCGACCGGCGACTTGATGGGGACGCCGGCGTCCATGAGGCTGAGGGTTCCGCCGCAGACGCTTGCCATCGACGAGCTGCCGTTCGATTCGAGAATCTCGCTCACGACTCGGATCGTGTAAGGAAAACGCTCCTCGTCCGGGATCATGCGCAAAAGGGCGCGCTCTGCGAGTGCGCCGTGGCCGATCTCGCGTCGGCCCGGTCCGCGCAGAGGCTTGGTCTCGCCTGTCGAATAGGGCGGAAAGTTGTAATGGAGCATGAAGCGCTTCCAGCGCTCGCCGATGAGGGCGTCGATCTTTTGCTCGTCGCTCGACGTCCCGAGCGTCGTCACGACGGCGGCCTGGGTCTCCCCGCGCTGGAAGAGCGCCGATCCGTGCGTGCGCGGGAAAATGCCGACCTCACAGACAATCGGCCGGATCGTCTTCATGTCGCGCCCGTCGATGCGCTTTCGCTCGTTGAGCACGTAGGCGCGAACGACGTGATACTTGCGCTCCTCGAACTCTTCTTTCACGAGTTTCTCGACTTGCGCGTACCGATCGGCCCCGATTTCTCTTGTGAGCGTCTCGGTCAGTTTCGCTTTGGTCGCCTTGTAGGCGTCGTAGCGCGCCTTTTTTTCCTTGATGAGCGAGGCCGCCAGAATGTCCGTGTCGCACAGGTCTTTGACGCGGTCGGCGACGTCGCGCGACAGCGCCTTTTTCTCGAACGTGCGCTTTGGTTTTCCCACGGCGGCGCGCATGCGCTCGATGAGCTCCAGGATGGGCTGTGCCGAACTGTGCGCAAACATCAGCGCATCGATGATGTCGCTCTCGCCGGCCTCGTTCGCTCCGCCTTCGACCATCACGATCGCGTCTTTCGAGCACGCCACGACGAGGTCGATGTCGCCTTTGGCTTGCTGCTCGAACGTGGGGTACGAGACGAACTCGCCTTCGACGCGCGCGACGCGAACGGCGACGAAAGGACCGCTCCACGGGATTTCGGAAATGTGCAGGGCCGCGCTCGCGGCGGTCATCGCAAGCACGTCGGTCGGGTTGTCCTTGTCGCTCGACAGGACTGTGGCGATGACCTGCGTGTCGTTGCGATACCCTTCGGGGAAGAGCGGCCGGCACGGTCGGTCGATGAGACGCGACGTCAAGATTTCTTCGTCGCGCTGGCGCCCCTCGCGCTTGAAGAACCCGCCGGGAATTTTGCCGGCGGCGAAGGTCTTTTCGACGTAGTCGCAAGTCAGGGGAAAGAAATCGATCCCGGGGCGCTCGTCCCCGCTGACCGCTGTCACCAGAACGACGCTTTCGCCGTAGGTGACGAGCACCGATCCATGGGCTTGCTTGGCGAGCCGCCCGGTCTCGAACACGAGAGGCTTGCCATTGAGGAGGACGGATTCGCGGACAAAGGACATCGGGACTCTGAGCGCTCACAAGCGCAGCGGCCGCGTTCGTGCGGCTCGACGCCGAGTCTACGGGTCGCCTTTGATCCTCGGTTCGCGCACGCCAATGGCGCGACGCGGACAAGCTCAAACCGGCGCGAATGCGACTGATGCGCGCGAATCGAAGAGCAAAAGGTCGTGGCCGCGGAACTCGGTTGGTTTAGTTTGGACGGCGGCGACTTTACACCGCCCGGCCCGAGCCCGCCATGGCGCAGGCGCCACGGGAGATTACTTGCGAAGGTTTAGCGCGCCGACGACCCGTCGGTACCGTTCGAGGCTGGCGCGGCGCAGGTAGTCGAGCAGACGCCGACGCTTCGAAACCATCCGCAAAAGCCCCCGCCGCGAATGGTGGTCCTTCAAGTGTGTCTTGAAGTGCTCCGTCAAATAGCCGATGCGCTCCGTCAGCAGCGCGATCTGCACCTCGGGCGAGCCCGTGTCGTGCTCGTGCGTACGAAACTTGGTGAGAACTTCGGCTTTCTTGTCGGTGTTGAGGGGCATTACTTCGTCCGTTGCGGGCCGCGTAGTATAGGCATGTCGGGGTCCGAGTCAACACGCGAGAATCGCGCGCGATCAGCGATCCGGAATGGTCTTCAAGGGGTCGCGAAACGCGCCGCTTTCGACGAGACTGAAGGGCTCGTCGGCGTTTCCTGTCAGCAGGTCGAACAGGACCGGCGCAAAGGTGGCCGCGATGAGCTCTTCGACGGCCTCGGCGGTATCGAGCTCGAGGGCGGCTTGGGCGGCGCGTTCGCAACCGCTCGTCGACACGCGGCGGAGCGCTTCCTTGATCTCGGGAACGGCCGCGGCTTCCATCGACAGCTCGCGCAGCCCCAGCCCGACGAGCAGAACGGCCCCCAGCGGATCGCTTGCCATCGCGCCGCAGAGAGCGACCGGAACACCGTGGGTCGCCGCCGCCAGGATGACCTGCCGAATCATGCGCAAGATGGCGGGGTGGAACGGGGAGGCGAGAGGCGCGAGCGAGCGGTTGCCGCGATCGATGGCGAGCGTGTACTGAATCAGGTCGTTCGTGCCGATGCTGAAAAACTCCGCTTCGCGCGCGAGGACGTCGGCCATCACGACGGCACTCGGCACTTCGATCATGATTCCGAGCGGGATGTGCTTGGCGTACGGATGCCCCGCGAGAGAGACTTCGTGCATCGCGCGCACGAGCAGGCGTCGCACTTCGCGCAGCTCCTGCACGCTCGAGACCATGGGCACCATGATCCGAAGGTCGCCGTGGCTGCTGGCCCGCACCATCGCGCGCAGGTGGGTCAAGAAGACATCCGGCCGCGACAGCGCCAAGCGCACGGCGCGCAGACCGAGCGCTGGGTTCATTTCCGCAGGCAGTTGAAAGCTCGAAGCGAACTTGTCACCCCCGATGTCGAACGTGCGCAACGTCACCGGCCGGGGCGCAACGGCCTCGACCACGGCGCGATAGAGCTCATACTGCTCGTCCTCGGTCGGCATCTTCTTTCGGTCGATGTAGATGAACTCTGTACGGTAAAGCCCAATCCCTTCGGCTCCGTGATCGAGCGCCAGGATGGCCTCTGCCGGCAGCTCGACGTTCGCTTTGAGGCACACCGGCTCTCCGTCGAGCGTCACGCAAGGCTGGTTGCGCGAGCTCAGGAGTCCGCGTGCAAACGCCAGGTGTCGCGCGCCTCGGTTGCGCGCGTCTTCGACCGTCGCCTCGCTCGGGTTGATTGTCAGCTCGCCGCGCAGTCCGTCGACGATCAGCAGGTCGCCGGTCCGCACGATCGACAGCGCGTCGGCAACACCCACGAGCGCCGGGATCTCGAGGGCCCGCGCCATGATCGCGGTATGGCTCGTCCGCGTCCCGATCTCGGTCACGAACCCCACGACCGGCTCTCGCACCATCGCGGCCGTGTCGGCCGGCGACAGATCGCGAGCCACGACGACCATGGGTTGGTCGAGCCGCGGCACGAGCTGCTTGGTGTCGCCGGTCAGTTCGCGCAGCAGCCGGTCGCACACGAACTCGATGTCGTGTCGCCTCTCCACGATGTACGCGTCGCGTTCGTTCGCGTCGTTGGGCGAGAAGAGTTTCCCGATGTCCTCGCAGGCCTGCGCGACGGCCCATTCGGCGCACTTGCGCTCGTCTCGAATCTTGCGCTCGATTCGCTCGAGAAGCATGGGATCGCCCACCATCGCGATGTAGGCGTCCAAGATCGAATTCGTCTCGAGCGGACCGTCCGGAAGCCGCGCGCTCACCTCGCGGATGTGTCGGCGGGCCGCGCTGACGGCATGGATCAGCCGTTCGATCTCGGCGTCGATCTGCCCGACGGCGACGTGCCTGCGCACGTACGCGGCGCGCGTGTCGCCGACGACGAGTGCCGGAGCGACCGCGATGCCGGGGCTGCCGCCAATCCCCTTGAGTACGGTGCGCAGCAGCGCCCCCGGGTCGCCGCTCGGCGGCGGGCGTGTGCCGGGCGGCGGCAGCGGTGACGGGGGCCGGCCGCTCATCGAGGCTCACCGAAGCGACTGGCGATGAGCTCGCCGATCGCCTTGACACACTCTTCTGCCAGATCCCCGCGCGCTTGCACGTCGACGATCGTGCCGATGGATCCGCAAAGCAACAGAACGCCCATGACGCTCTTGCCGTTCGCGACCTGATCCTCGCGAACGATCTCCACGTCGCATGGGAACTTGGACGCGAGTTGCACGAGCTTCGTCGCGGCCCGGGCGTGCAGCCCGAGCTGATTGACGATGGTGAACCGACCGCTTGCTTCTGTCACGGGCGCCCTCCCGACGCTTTCGGTCGCGCCGGCTCGCTGGCGGTCCCCGTCTCGCGCCCGGCCGGTTGCGGCGGTCGCGCCGAGACCGCACCTTTGAGCTCGAGCTGGCTCGAACGCTCGTCCTGCGAGGCGTCCTCGGTGGTTTCGCGGTTCAACGCGGGAACGGGAGTGCCAGAGAAGTAACCGCGATGCAGATCGCGATGAACCACCGCCACCGTCATGCCGACCGCGCCCGCGAGCTCGGGGGCGAGCGCCTCGGCGATCGCGACCGACCGGTGGCGGCCGCCCGTGCACCCGACCGCGATGGTCAGGTAGCTCTTGCCCTCGCGTTCGTACCTCGGCATGACGTATTCGAGGAGCGCGCGCGTGCGGCGAAGAAATTCTTGCGTCTCCTGGTTGGAGAGCACGTACCGACTGACGGCCGTGTCCAGGCCGGTCAACGGTTTGAGGTCCGGCACGAAGTAGGGATTGTCCAAGAAACGCACGTCGACGACCAGATCGGCGTCGACGGGCGTGCCGTATTTGAATCCGAAAGAAACGATGCGAGCGACCATGCGCCCTTCGCGGCCGGAGGCGGGGCCGAAGTGCGCCACCAGGATGCGTCGGAGGTCGTGCACGCTCGTATTGGTCGTGTCGACGATTCGCGTCGCGCTGGCGCGAAGCGGTGCGAGTCGTTCGCGCTCCACTCGCACGCCATCCAGAACGGCGAGTGCGCCTTCCGCACCGCCGGCGCCTTCGGCCGACAGCGGATGCGGGCGACGCGTCTCGCTGAATCGGCGCAGCAGCGTCTCGTCGCTCGCGTCCAGGAAGAGGACGTGGATGTCGCGCTGCCCCCCGGCCTCGAGCAGTTTCAATACGCTACCGACCTCGCCGAGGAACGCACGCACGCGGACGTCGATCCCCAGCGCGACGAGCGTGATGCCGCCGCGCTCGCAAAGGGCGACCGCCTGCGGAGCGAGAAGCGTCGGGAGGTTGTCGACGCAAAAAAAACCGAGGTCTTCGAGCGCGTTGAGAGCCTGCGATTTGCCGGCGCCCGACAATCCACTGACCACGACGACCGTGGGCCGGACGGCATCTCGCGTCGAGGAGGCTCGATCGGCGGGGGCCGCGATCATTCGCGCCCCTCCTTGTCGAGCCTGGTCGCGGGGATCCACGCCGAGCTTTCCGTCCCACTCGCGTTCGGCGCGAGCAGCGACCAGCTCGACCGCGCATGGAGGTTGTCTTGGTCGCTTTCGGTCGACGAAGGGCTCGACTCCGCGTCGTGCTCGATCGCCGGGCGCGACACGAGGTGACCTTCGATCCGTTCGAGGAACTCTTGCGCGGTATGGCGTCCGCCGCGGCGCAGCAACTCGTTGCGCGCCGCCATTTCGATGATGCTGCCCATGTCGCGTCCCGGCCGTACGGGCACACGCAGCTCGCGGATGGCGGTTCCCAATATCGTGTGATGGTGTTGCTCGAGGCCGAGTCGATCGAACTCCACACCCTCGTCCCACTCGCACAGCCGGACGACCAGATCGATCTGGTTTCGGTCGCAAATGGCGGTGATGCCGAACAGTTCGCGGATATCGAGGACTCCCAGGCCGCGGATTTCGATGTGATGACGCAAAAGCTCCGCCGGTTGACCAAACACCACTCCGGGGGGTCGCCAGTCGCATCGAACCACGTCGTCCGCAACGAGTTGATGGCCGCGGATGACGAGCTCCAGCGCGCATTCGCTCTTGCCGATTCCGCTCTTGCCGAGCAGCAGCACGCCGATGCCGTACACGTCCACGAGTACGCCGTGCAGCTGGACTTGGGGTGCCAGTCGGTCGTCGAGCACCGCATGAAGCGCGTTGATGGTGCGACTCGATCGGGCACTCGATGCGAACAGCGGCGTGCCGGTGGCCTCCGCGGCGGAGATGAATGTCCGAGCCGGTTCGCGTCCGCTCGACACGACGACACACGAAAGTCCCAAGGAGAAGAAGCCGCGCGCGGCGATGCTTCTGGCCTCCTGGCTCAGCGCGTCGAGGTACGACAGTTCCGTCTGACCCAGGAGCTGAACACGCGTCGGTACGACGCCGTCGTAATGGCCGGCGAGGGCAAGTCCGTTCTTCTGGATGCGCGGGTGGCGCAATGGGCGTTCCAGCCCTTGCTCGCCCGCGAGTCGTGTCAAATCGATCTGCAGATGAGGGTCCGCCGCGAGTTGACCCGTGGTCAGCGCGGGGACGGTTTCGTCCCGCGTTCCCGTCCCGTCGTCCATCATCCGTGCCACCCCCCTCCTTCCAACGGTGGTGTTCGCATCATGGGCGCTCTCCCTCCCCGGCATCGACCAAGTCGAACGCGGATCGCGGATCGGGAGCTGCGACCAATCGCTCGCGAAATCCTTTGTTCCGAAGCAAGCGCGAGACCCGCGCAAGCGTCTTCAAGTGCTCGCCGGTCGCGCGCTTGGGTCCGATGACGGCAAACAGAATGTTGACGGCCAGTCCGTCGATGGCCGCGAAGTCGACCCCTTCCGGGACGATGAGGAGCGCCGCGTACTGATGCTCGAGCTGAGGTAAGGCCCCGTGCGGAATGGCGACACCCTCGCCGATTCCGGTCGACTGCAGCTGCTCGCGTTCGAGAAGAACGCGTTCGGCGTGAGCGGCGTCGATGCCCGTTCCGATGGCGAGCATTTGGGCAAGCGCCGTGAGCGCCGCGGCCTTGTCGAGGGGATGGCCTGTGCCGTTGTGACGAATGTCCACCCGCTTGGGCGCGAGAAGGTCCGTAAGTCGCATTTGTGGAGGCTCGAGAGGGACTCTAGATTGAGATCGGGCCTCACCCGGGGCAATTGCGACAGGTGGCTGTCCGGCAAGCCCATCGCGGCGGCTCCAAGGACACGCAGAGGGCTTCGTCGAGCGCCCCCTTGAACGGGGTATCGCTTGCGCGAGCTACGCCTGCGCTGCGGGCTAGGCTAGGCTAGGGGTGTATCAAGATGATTTCGTTGAGGCTTCGCCCCAACCACCCCCATCGCCTCCCGGCGATTGAAGTCCAGCCCCCGGCCGACCCCTTGGCTCTGGGGCGGTGTACCCGGTTTCGTCGAGGCTTCGCCCCAACCCCCGCATCGCCACCCCGCAATTGAAGTAAGTCCAGCGCCCGGCCGACCCCTTGGCTCTGGGGCGGTCTACTAGTCCTCGATGGCCAGATTGGCCGGAAGATGCTGGCAAGCGCGGTCCGCGCCCTTTTTCTTGGCGCTCACCGACCCTTTGGCCGAGACGATTTGCCGCTCGATCTTGTCGATGACCTTGTCGATCGACGCGTACATGTCCTCGGTCGTTTCGTGCGCGTGAAAACGCTCGGGACCTGCATGAATGTCCACCTCCGCGCGATGAAGGCGGTCGTGCTGGCAACTGACGGTCACCTGAGCCTTCAACGGAGCGCGCAAAAATCGCTGCATTTTACCGACTTTCTCGGTCGCATAAACCTTGACCGCTTCCGTCGCTTCCATGTGACGAAACGTGATGGCGATGTTCATGAGGGCGTGCCTCCATGCTTTCCGATGGTCGCGTTCCCAAGCTCCTTACGGATAAGCGACGCGCGTTCTTCCCGCCGTCTCATCAGAAGGTACCATTTCGGTAACGACGTGGGCACGGCGATGCCATGCTTTTGTCATTCGTTTCGTGAGTGCACACGCGGGCGTTTCAGGACAGGGTCCGACAGCGCCCGCGGCCGGACGGAGAGGCGCCGGCGGCCGGGGCCGCTAGGCCCGTTTCGTGACTCTGCGGATCCATCCGCGGGCGCGCTGCTGCAAGCCGTCGACGACGCATTCGCTCCCGTGATCCCGGGGCCACTAGAACAGCTTCTTCCGCTTGCTGGATGACAAAATACCTAGCATTTCTCGATATTTAGCGACTGTTCGGCGGGCGATTTGAATGCCGTCTCGCTTGGCGAGAAGCTCCACGATCTGTTGGTCGGACATCGGATTGCCCTTGTCCTCCTCGTCGATGATCTTCCGGATGGCCTGCTTGACGCTCTCGCTCGCGATGTCGTCCTCGGAAACGCGACGGATCGACGAGTTGAAGAAATATTTGAGCTCGAAAAGACCTTGCGGAGTGTGAACGTACTTGTTCGTCGTCACGCGGCTGATCGTCGACTCGTGCATTCCCACGGTTTCGGCCACGTCGCGCAAAATCATGGGCTTGAGAAACGCGACGCCGCGCTCGAAGAACTCGCGTTGTTTTTCGACGATGCACTCGGTGACGCGGATGATCGTCTTTCTGCGCTGCTCGATCGCTCGAATCAACCATTGCGCGTTGCGAAGCTTCTCGCCGATGAACTCTTTGGCCTGCGGATCGCGTAGAAGCTGCTTGGTGAGCGCTTCGTTGATGTAGAGGCGCTGCACGCCGCGGTCGTTGTCGGTGACGACGAACTTGTCGTCGTCCTTGATGACGTACACGTCGGGAGTGATCGCGATCGTCTTGTCGTCGGTGTCCGTGAAATTTCGCGCCGGCCGGCTCTCGAGCTTCTGAATCTGTTTGACGGCCTCGTAGACCTCTTCGACGGTAATTTTCAGGTCGCGCGCAATCGCCTGATAGTTGTGCTTTTCCAGATTGCCGACGTGTTTGTCGATGATCTGAAGCTCCAGATCCTCGTAGCCGAATACTTCGGCCTGTACGCGCAGGCATTCTTGGAGAGATCGCGCGCATACGCCGACGGGCTCCCACTCCTGCATGTCGCGCAGGACACACTCGGCGTCCTCGGGATCGAGCGGAACCTCACGCGCCAAATCCTCGATGGTCAGATCCGGCGTCTTCTCGCCGCCCTCGCGATCCGTTCCGCGCAAATCGAGAAAACCATTGTCGTCCAGGTTGCCGATGACGAGCTCCGCGAATTTTTTTTCGTCCTCGCCGAAATCGCTCAGTTGCAGCTGCCACCGGAGGTGGTCGACCAGAGACTGAGTCTTCGTGAGATTTTGATCGATCGGCGGCAGATCCTCGAATCCGCCCCGATTGGCGGGAAGCGGCTGCTGCAACGTGCGATTTTCCAGGAATTGCTCCCAGTCGATCTCCTGAACCCGTTTTTCCTCGGTTCTCTTGGCCAGGTCGGCGACTTCGAGCTTTTCGCCCGCGAGTGCCGGCGAGTCCGGTGCCCGCGGCTCCATCGCGGGTTCGCCGTTGGGGGCTTCACCCTTGTTGCGCGCGCGTGGATCGACCTCTTCGTCGGCGAGGACGGGGTTCGCGTCCAGTTCCTTTCGGATCTCGTCGATGAGCTCGAGCCGGGAGAGCTGCAGGAGGCGAATCGCCTGCTGCAGCTGCGGCGTCATGACGAGCTGCTGGCTGAGTTTGAGCTGCTGCTTGATCTCCATCGCTTTCCCAAAAGGCCGGGAAAAAAAGACCGGAAACTTCGTGGTCCGGGTCTCCGCCGCACTGCGGCAGCCCTTATCGCGTAAGTAAGTACCACCGACGCCCCGGCCTCGCAGCCGCTTTGCGGCTATTTTCGTGCCATCGGTTGAATTTGCTAAAAATAGCCTCTCGCGGTGGTATTTTTAGGGTCTTGCCAGAGGGCGCGATCCGTACCCGGGGCCGAGGTAATGGCCCCGTACAAGTGGGTTGTCCGCAAAATGGTCGGCGGGGGCGGCCAGCGCCACGGCGCCGTCCAGAAGCAGCACAGCGTGGTCGCAAATTCGCAGCGCTTCGGCGACGTGGTGATCGGCCAGCACGACTGTGGCGCCCCCGTCGGCGAGCGTGCGCAGCAAGTCGCCGAGGCGCTCGGCCCCCGCCGGATCGACCCCGGCGAAAGGTTCGTCGCACACGAGCAGGCACGGCGTTCGGGTCACCGCACGTGCGAGCTCCAGACGGCGGCGTTCGCCGGCCGACAGCTCGCCGGCGCGAACCCGAAGCCGGTGTTCGAGCCCGACCCGTCGAGCGGCCAATTGGGCGTCCTCGGGCGGCTGCCCCGCGATTTTCCGGAATGCGTCGAGGTTGTGGCGGACCGATAGATCCCATAAGACGCTCGGCCCTTGGGGGACGTACCCGACTCCCGCTCGAGCTCGCCGCCAGAGGGGCCAGCACGTCATGTCCTCGCCGGCGATGGTCACGGTTCCCTCGTCGGGGGGATTTTCGCCCACCAGCGCGCGAAACAACGTCGACTTCCCCGCTCCCGAGGGACCCAGTACCCCTACGATTTCGCCGGCCGTGGCTTCGAGATCGACTCCGCGCAGGATCGCTCGGTTGCCCCGGGTGACCCGAAGCCCGCGGGCCTGCAGCATGGGGCTCGCGCCCGCCCCCGAAGCCTGCGACCCACGGATCATGGACCCTTCGCGACCGGAATCGAACCTTTCACCTGAACGAGAGACACTTTCGCGGTCGCGATGTCGATGCGGGCGCTGTCGGCCGCCAGCCATCCTTGTCCGCGGGTCAGCCTCACGCCGCCGCTGAGGTCGAGCACTTGCCGGCCCAGATCGAACTCGACCGACGGGGCCTCCGCGTGCACCCCGCGAAGGTCGGCCGTCACCCCCCCGGATCCGCGGGCCCACGTCACGTGCGGAGCGTGATCGAACCGGAGGTCGACGCGCGGGCAGTTGACGATCAGATCGCCCCGCGACAACGTGACTTTCCCGGTGAGCGTGGCTTCGCCCGCGAGGATGTCGATGTCCAGCCGCTCGGCCTCGAGCGAGATCTGCTCGCCGCCGCCGACGCCTAAAATCTCCGCATGGGCGTTCGGCGCCGGCGTGACGACCGCGACGATCGCGAAGGGCAGAAAGCGGAGGTCGCGCACGGAAGTGTTCACGCAGTGTAGGCTCAGGCCAAGGCGTCGGCGAACGCTTGCATTTCGCGCACGACACCCGCCGCCGATCCGGGGGTCGCCGGGGCCGAGGCCGCTGCGATCAACTGGTCGGACAGGGTGGCGACGCTCGCGCGCGCGATGCCCAAAACGACGGCCTCGACGTCGACCGCAGCGGCCTCGACGGCCGCGCGCACGATGGCGCGCGCGGCGGGAGCGATCTGAGCGGGCTCGAGGGCGGCTTCTGGTTCGAGCGATGCCAACGCGCGAGCCAGGGGCTCTGCGATGGCGGCGAGAGCTCGGTCGACGCGGTAACGCATGAGGATCGGATCGCGCACCACCGACTCCCGGTCGCGGCCGACGGCGACGAGGTCGACGTCCTTGGCCCACGCTTTCGCGCAAGGCCCCAGCGATTCGGCCAGCCGTTTTGTGAGATCGTCGGCCTCCGCGTCGAGCCGAGCGGCGGCGTGCGCCGCGCGCTGCGCCGCCGCCGCCCCGGCGTGCGCGAGAGCCGTTTCCGCGGCCGCGCGTTCGGACCACTTCGATAAGAGCATCGCTACGATGGTCGAGGCCCGCCGCCTGAGCGCCCGCTCCTTGAGCTCCTCGCTTCGCGCCACGACCTCGTTTTCCAAAAGCTGCTCGACGGCGGGCCAGCCGGAGTCGTCGAGCGACGCGGCGCCGGCGATTTTGGAAGCGAGCGCGCGCTTGGCCGACAGAGCGACGGGCGGCCGCCAGGACGGCAGATGCGCTTGCGCGAGAGCCTCGGTGACACTCCGCATGACGTGGGCGAGATCGTCGGGGCCCAGGCGGTCGGCCTTGTTGACGAGCATCTGCACGGGCAAGCGACAACGATTGGCTTCCTCGAGCACGGCGCGCTCGCTCTCTTTGAGAGCTTGGGTCGCGTCGAGCAGCCAGAAGAGAATGTCGGCCTCTTCGAAGGCGGCTCGCGCGAGGTCGGCGTGGCGGCCTTCCGGAGCATTGAACCCCGGCGTGTCGAGAACCTCCACGCGAACCAGCGCGGTCAGCGGCAGTCGAATCTCGACTCGGGCGAGCGACGGGGGATCGATGGCGCCGAGAGTCGCGCGGAGGTCGCCGAGCGCCACGATGCGCTCGGAAGGGCGAACCCCCGGACGGAAGAGGATCTTGGCGAACGGATCGGGGGCCCAGCGCAAGTGGTGCAGCGTGGCGGTGGTGGGCAAGACGCCGGTCGGTGCGACGTCGGCGCCCATCAGTGCGTTGATGAACGTACTCTTGCCCGCGTTGAACTCGCCGACGACCGCGAGACGGACCGGCCGCGATTGCTCGGCCGCGAGCTCCGCGATCCGGGCGGCGGCATCCCAATCTCCGATCGCGTGCGCATGGGCGTCGAGCCTCGCGAGCAGCGATGCCCACGCCGCCGGCGCGCCGGAGCGAGGGATCCAGCTTTGGGCGACTTCGCTCGCGATGTGAACCGCCCACGCCGCCAGACGAGGGTGCGTGACCCCTGCGACGGCATCGAGCGCGCGGGCGCCTTCGAGCCGTACGGCGGTCGCCACCACGGTGGCGTCGGCGATCAGCGGATCGCCGGCCTGGGCGGGCAGTGCGCCGAGGGCGGTGTCGATCGCGCTCGAGTCCCGGTCTTCGATTGCCGCCTCCAGAAGAGGTTGGGCGGCCGCCCGGTCGCCCGCGACGACCGCGTCGCGCAGCGCTCGGCGTGCCGCGTCTCGGGCGCCCTCGGATTCGAGCAAATGCGGCTCGCCATCGCGCAGCGTCCTGCTCCCCCTTGGCGTCGACGACGGATCGGATGTGGGTTCGAGTTTGAAGCTCGCTCGGAATTCGTGACAGGGCGGACGACAGCGCCTCGCTCGATCCGGGCTCATCCAGAACCATGGCCCGCAGAAGCGGCGTGAACGCGCGCGGATCGTCGCGCGCCGCCTGCGCGCGTCCTCGCGCCAGCGCAGCGCGCCCGTCGGCCGCGGAAGTGTGCACCGAGTCGAGCAGATCCAGGGCGCCCTTCGCATCGCCCCGCAGCAGCCGCACCTCGGCACGCCGGACGACGACGTCGGGCGACGTGTCGTCGGCGGTGCGCTCGAGCCACAGGTCGGCCCGCGCTCCTTCGCCTTGCGAAAGATCGAGATCGGCGAGTCCGATGAGCGCGGTCCGTCGCGACTCGCTGCCGGACTCGGCCACCGCCAGAGCCCGGGCGAAGGCATCGCGGACATCGTCGGGGGGCATGAGCGTGGTCTGGCGTGCCCGCGCAAGGCGCACCCAGACTTCCGCGCGCGAGGGCGCCCGCCGTGCGAGCTGCTCGAGCGTGAGGGCCAACTCGGCGTCGAGATGCCCGGCCGCCTCGCAAGCGTCCGCGAGGAGAGCCAGGCCGAGCGGCGAGTCGGGTGCGCGGCGCAGTACCCGATGGGCCGCGGCGCGGGCACGCATGGCGTCGCCCGCGGTGAGGGCTTCTTCGCCGTCTCGAAGGTCGTCATCGGCGCCGGCCAGGACGATCTCGACTTTGCCGACCCAGCGGTCGATGACGTCGGCGAGTCGCACTCTAAGCCTCTCGCCCGAGCCCGTTTCGATGCACCTCGTCGCTTTTGC
Organism: uncultured delta proteobacterium; assembly: GCA_963696385.1. Taxonomy (GTDB): domain Bacteria; phylum Myxococcota_A; class Polyangia; order Polyangiales; family Polyangiaceae; genus Palsa-1150. Next base: position 136,830 of record CAVOKF010000008.1, on the reverse strand, counting down.
GCCGCACGACCTTCTCTCGATCGACGACGACCGCGCCCGGCAGGCTTGCGCGCCGCCTTCGAACGGTTCCGCCAACGAGACTGCGGTGCATCGCCTTGCCGTGCGATAGCATGGCTCCGATGAATCCCGGGACACACACCCAGGTAGCTGCCCTACCGCGTTCATCCCCGACCGGACGCCAGGAGTGAACGTGTCTCCGTCGTTCATGAACCAGCGCAGCTTTCCCGCCGGCCAAACCAGCACCGCCTTGCTCAAAGCGCTGTTCCGGGCCCTTTCGGCGGAGAAGGGGGCGGCCGTCGCGGATACCTGGTTGCGAAACATTCGCATGGTGCGAGACGACATGGACGACGAGACGCGGCCGGTGCCGCTGACGTCTCTGCATCGGGCGCTCGTCGTATTCGCCGAGTTCTCCTCGCGCGAGTCCATTCCGCACATCACGGCGCAGCTGGTCGCGCCGGACAACCTCGCGTTCTGGGTGCGCGTTCTCCGGGGCACGTCGGAGCCGGCCGAAGCGTTCGCTCGCCTCGACTCCGGAGACAGCCAGCAGGGCTGTACGACGCGCTGGGAGACGACAGCCGTAGGCCGCGGGTCGTGGCGCGGTCGTGTGACCATCGCGCACGACCCGTCGCTCGAGCACGACGGGTTGCTGCGCCTCGCGCGTCTCGCCGAGCTTGCGGCGGTGCCGGCGATCTTCGGCTTCCGCGGCGCGGGTGCGGCGTCGATGCCGGATGCGGTCGACCGCGCGAGCGTGCTCACGCAGGATTTCGAGGTATGGTGGTCCGTTCCGAACGTGCGCCGGAGCGCGGCCATCGGCGGGGCGGCGGGTCTGGCGCTCGGATCGCTGCCCTTGGCGATTCGCTTGGCTGCGTTCGATCTCGACGTGGCCGTGGCGGGGGTTGGCGCTGCAACCGGCCTGATCGGCGGCTTCATCCGTGCTCGCGAGCAGCTGCGTCGGACCGAGAGCGAGGCCCAGCGGATCCGGGTGCTTGCGCTGGAGCGGAGCTTGTCGCTCAAAGAGTCGCACGAGCGAGAAGCGGGCGGGCAGCTCGAAGGCACGGTGGTCGCGGGTCAATACCGGGTCGTCCGCCAGATGGGATCGGGCGCGACCGGTGTCATCTACGAGGCCGTAAGAAGCTCCGACGGTTTGCCCGTGGCCATCAAGTTGTTGCGTGCGGCTGCGGCACACGAAGCCGTGGCGAGCGATCGGTTGCGGCGCGAAGCCGAGGCCTTGGGCCTGGCGTGGCATCCGAACGTCGTCGAAGTGATCGATCACGGTCGCCTCGCGGACGGCACCGCTTACCTCGCGATGGAACTGCTGAGCGGCGAGTCTCTCGCAGCCCGCCTTCACGCGAAGGGACGGCTTACGGCGGTCGAGCTGTGGCCGATTGCCATGCAGGTCTGCGAGGCGCTCGCCGCCGTGCACGCGGCGGGCGTCGTGCATCGCGACCTCAAGCCGTCCAATATTTACCTCAGCATCGATCGCGACGATGCCTCGGGCGCCGAGCGGGCCAAGCTCATCGACTTCGGCATCGCCCGTGTCGAGTGGGAAGAGACGCGCATCACGAACACGGGCGGTCCACTGGGTACGCCCGGCTATATGTCGCCCGAACAAGAAGCGGGCGACGCGAACGTCGATGCACGCAGCGATCTGTTCGCGCTCGGTGCGGTCCTCTACGAGTGTCTGGTCGGCGAGCCTCCGCCGCCGCTGACGCCGAGCGGCACGGTCATGCGCGCGACCTCGTTTTCGCGTCGCGACCCGGGGACCCAAGACGCGGCGACGCGCGTGCCACCGGCGTGGCGGGCCATCATCGACCGGGCGCTTGCCGTGCGCCCCGAGGATCGCTTCCATGACGCGCGGTCTTTCGCCCACGCCTTGCGTGCCGTCGGCGGGAGTGTCGCCAAAGCCGAGGGATCCACGTGAGGCCTCCGATCGCACCGCGGACCGTCGCGGTCCGAGGGGTTCTCGCGGCCCGCGGGTCGGGATCGAGGTCGGGATCGAGGTCGGGATCGAGGTCGAGGTCGAACGCTTTCGTCGCTTGGGTCTGCATCGCGCTCGGCGCTGCATGCGGGTTCGCCTGCGAATCGGTACCCCAGCCGCCGCCTCGGTCCATCCCGCCGCCCGCGCAGGGTTACGCGTCGCCTGCGGTGGGGGCTTCGTCGGCGGCGGCGCCGCAGCCCCCCGGCCAGCTGGCGTCCCCCGCTTGGCCGCTGCCGTATGCTGCGCCCGCCCGCGCGTTCTTGTCGCCGAGCCCGAGCTCCGCACCGCCGCCGATTTTGTTTCCCTTTCCCCCCATGCCGTCGGGCCCCTCGGCGGCGCAACCGCTACCGGGAACTGCAACCAGGCCGCTGCTCGGCCCGCTTCTGGGTCCAGCGGCCTGGCAAGCCGAATCGCGCGCCGTCATCCAAGAGATCGTCCGTTCGCTGAGCCCGGCGAACGCTGCCCGGGTGGTCACCGTTCCGCTCGTCGTGGATCCGAATCCGAACGAAGTGAATGCGTTCGCGGGATGCGACGACGGCGGTGCTCCGTTCATCGCGGGGACCGAAGGTTTGCTCGAAGCGATCGATGCCATCTCGCAAACCAAGGCAACCGACGAGATGTACGGGACGCAGACATACGCGGCCTACGTTTCCGTCGTCGCGCCGCGACTCGTTTCGAAGGAGGGCGGCAGCGCCATGCTTCCGGTGGGGGGATCCCCGTCCAGGTTTGGCTCGACCCGCGGCGCATCTCGCGCGCCCACGAGATATTCGACGAGATCGTGGCGTTTACCTTCGGTCACGAGCTGTCCCACCACTACTTGGGACACACCGGTTGTGCGAACGGGCCATCCGCGGGTCCCGGCCCGGCGATCGCGCGAATCGGCCAGTTGGCGGCGTCCGTGCTTCCCGGATTGAATCAGCCCAACGAGATGGCTGCCGATACGAGCGGCTGCGTGAATACGCTCGACGCCGGTCTTGCGCGCTCGGCGCGATCGTATCGATGGACCGAAGAGGGGGGCCTGTGGCTCCTCGACTTCTTTGCGCGGCTCGAACGGGCCTCCGGTGCAAATCCTTGGCTCGGCTTCTTGCGTACCCACCCGAATCCGGGGCTGCGCATTCCGGTCGTTCAAGGTGTCGCAGCGACGTGGCGGCTGCAGCATGCGGGGTGACCTGCCCGAGGCCGGCATGTCCGAGGCGGGCCCGTTGCGGCCGGGTTCTGCCTCGCTTCACACCACCCGTAGGCTCCTGCCGACGAGAACGTCGTTGTGGCTGCCTACGCGGTACCCCTGTAGGTCCAACGTCACGTAGGTGAAGCCGAATCGTTTGCCCGCTTCGACGATCGCGTCGCGCCGATCGAACGCGACACCGATCTCGTCGCGGGCCACCTCGACGCGGCCCAGTGCAAGTTCGGACGACGATGCGCCCTCGCCCAGCCGATGCCAGCGCACGCGCACTTGCCGCAGGCCGAGCGCGTGCAACTCGGCTTCGAAGCCGCCGATTTGCGCGAGGCGTTCGCGAGTGACGTGCGTGCCGTAAGGGATGCGGCTCGAGAGGCAGGCGCTCGCGGGCTTGTCCCAGATCGCCAGACCCAAGAGACGCGAGCCGCGTCGCACGTCTTCTTTGCGGAAGCCGCACTCGACGAGGACGCTTCGCACGGAGGCGGCTTTTGCGGCGTCGAGGCCGGGCCGGTAATCGCCTAGATCGTCGACGTTGGTGCCGTTGATCACGTGGTTGAGGCCCCAGGATCGGGCTTTGATGGCGGCGATTTCGTAAAGCTCGGACTTGCAATGAAAGCAGCGGTCCGGGCCGTTGGCGACGTAGGCCGGACGATCCATTTCATGAGACTCGACGAGCTCGTGACGGGCGCCGATCTGCTTGGCCACGGCGACGGCGGCTTCCCTCTCGAAGGGGGCGAGACTGGCTGACACGGCCGTCATCCCGACTGCGCCGGATCGGCCGAGGACGTCGTGTGCGACGGCCAGCACGAACGCACTGTCGACTCCGCCCGAATAGCACACGAGCACCGATCCCATGGCGCGTAGGAGCTCGCGAAGCGAATGGATCTGAGGATCGGGGGGCATGGATGTCGCCATGGCGGAAAGGGCTGCGCTGCGTGTGAGTGGCCGGCGGTCCGATCGGAAGGTCCTGCCGAGATCCGTGCGGCCGGGCCCTACCGGCAAGTCTGAGACGGGCAGATCGGAGACCGGCAAGTCCTGCCGGCGAGGCAACGTAGCACCCCTTGGCGGTCTCGATCGGACCTGCTATCTTGTTCAGTATTATGGGTGCCTCGGTTGCCATCCACGAAGACGTCGAGAAGCTACTTGCCCGCCTGGGTCGTCGCAGGCTGGGCACGGCCTCCGAAGAAGGGGGCCGACCTCTCCTATCGCTGGCTTGGCCGGGCCTGAACGACATTCTGCCCGACGGAGGGCTGCCGCGTGGGGTGGTGGAGCTTACGGCCCCCCGCGCATTGGGAGGAGCCACGAGCGTCGCGCTCACGGCTGTACGTGCCAGCCAATCGAGGGCGCTCACCGCCTGGTCGGCTTGGATTGATCCGGAGGCGACGTTGCACGCGCCGGGGGTGGTCGCTTCCGGGGTTGATCTCGCACGAATGTTGGTCGTGCATCCGCCGCGCGCAGACTTGGGTCGCGTCGCGGTGAAGATCGTTTTATCGGGTGCTTTCGAAGTCGTCGTCATCGATTTTGATGCGGTGATGGGGGCTTCGCCGGTTTCGTCCGCGTCCCTGACGCGGGGGGGGCGGCAACCCACGGGCGCCCACGCCGGATCTCCCGAGGTTCTCGTTCGAAAGCTGGCGCTCGCGGCCGAGCCGAGCGGTGCCTCGGTCTTCCTGTTGACGGATTCGACCCGTTCGCGCGCGGTCGTTTGGCCGGTCGCGTTGCGACTCGAACTCTCGCGACCGAGTCGGACCGACCTCGCGGTTCGTATCGCAAAAGACCGGCGCGGGCGCGTCGGGCTGGCCAAGACGGTCCCATTTTACCCTGTCACACGCGCGACGGCGGGTTGATCATGCGCCGCATCGCCTGCGTGGCGCTTCCCGAGATTCGCGTCGAGATCGCAAGAGCCGATGGCCAAGGCGGACGTGCGCCAGGACAAGGACGCTCGCCCGTCGTTTCGAACTCGATCCGATCGTCTCCCGTTGCCGTCATCGTCGCACGCTCCGGCGGTACCCTGAAGACCGACCGCGACGTGATCGGGGGGACACGACTCGACGTCGTGTCCGAAGAGGCACGCGCGCTGGGCGTACGGCCGGGGCACACGGTGGCGGCAGCCCGGGCCAAATGCTCGGACTTGCGGGTTCGTGTCGTTGCGGAAGAGGCCGTGCGATCGGCGCTGATGCGCGTGGCCGAACTGGCGCTCTCGTTTGGCCCTGCGGTCGCATTCGATATCGCGCAAGACGTCGTGTGGGTCGAGGTGAGCGGTTGCGCCCATTTGTGCGGAGGCGAGTACGGTCTCGCGCAAGCCCTCGAAGATCGCGTTCGCGATCTGGGTCATGCATGTCGGATCGCGATCGCCGAAGGGCCTCGTATCGCAGCGGCTGTCGCGCGCTTCGCGCCCGTTCGAAAGGTTCGCCGGCCCGGGCAGCAAGCCGCCGTCGCGAACGGTCGGACGGATCGACGAGAATCGACCCCGATCCTCGTACCCGAAGGGCAGGGGGCTTCTGCCGTGAGCATCCTGCCGCTCGAGGCGCTCCGGCTCGACGACGACGTCGTGGCTTGGCTCACGAATCTCGGTTTGCGCACGTGCGGTGATTTGCAAAAACTTCCGCGTCGCGCTCTGGGCACGAGGCTCGGCGGCCGGGCGTACGACGTGATGCCCATGCTGGCCGGAGAAGACCGATCGCCGCTCGAAGCGTGGCGTCCTCCCCCGGTGCCTGAAGAGCGCATCGATCTCGATTGGGCTGCGTCGTCGGTCGAGTCCATCACCTTCGTGACCAAGACGCTTTGCGATCGGCTGGCCGTGCGCCTCGAGGGACGGGCCATGGCGGCGTCGCGGATCGAGATCGTTCTCACGCTCGAACCTCCGCGCAGCGGTGACGCCGGATGCCAATCGATTCTCGATATCGTTCTTCCCGCGCCTGTCGCGTGTGCTTCGGATTTGCTGGCCGTCGCCCGGATCCGTCTGGAACGCGAAGTGTTGGCCGCTCCCGTCGTCGCAGTGACCCTTCGCGCGCCGGATCTCGCGGTTTCGGCCCCGCGTACGATCGACCTGCTCACGCCCGAACCGAAAGCCGATCGAGCGCTTCCACGGCTCGTCGCCGAACTGGCGGCCGACCTCGGCGCGGCAAACGTCGGCACGCTCGAGTTGAACGACACGTGGGTGCCCGACGAGCGGACGCGGCTCGTGCCGTTCGGTGTTCCGCGAGGCTTGGGGCATGCGGGACGGCACGCGTTGGTGACCTCGGCCATCGAACCATCGCGCCTCGTTGGCCCGGTTCGGGTGCCTTCCGAGGGGCTGGCCGATTTGGATCTTCTCGCGCGCATCGACGCGGTTCAATGGTGGCGGCGTCGCGACGCGGGTCGGCGAGATCTCGCCGCGGTATGGTTGAAAGTGGACCCGTCGGGACGTTACGGAAGCGCTCTCGCATGGGTCGAGATCGCGTTGTGCTCGGGACAGGTTGCGCCAGCAAAGCTGGGTGAACCGCGTCCACCCGGCCGACGAATCGATGAGAGCGCCACGCTTCGAGGATGGTTCGATTGAGGCAAATTGCCTCTCAATCGAAATGCACGTCGACACGCTACGGTCGTCGCCCGATGATCGACCCCATGCGATCGCCGGGATTCGAACAGCGTGCCGCTTCTCGTTCGTTGCTCGTCGTCGAAGACGACCCGGATATCCGTGATGCGCTCGGCAGCCTACTGTCCATGGAAGGCTTTCGCGTTGCAGGGTGCTCGAACGGCCGTGAGGCGCTCGACTGGCTGCGCATGTCGCCGAAACCCGATTTGATCTTGCTCGATCTGATGATGCCGGTCATGGATGGTTGGCAGTTCCGTGTTGTCCAGAAAGGCGATCCGCAGTTCGCGAGCATTCCCGTCCTTGCCCTCAGCGCGGACGCGACCGCCAAGGCGGCTGCGATCGATGCCGAGGCTTACCTCAAAAAGCCGGTCGATTACGATACGCTGATCGACACGATCGACCAACTTCTGGTCGAAAGCGAACATCGCGATCTCCAAGCGGGTTTGGCGATGACCGACCGGCTCACGTCGCTCGGTACATTGGCGGCGGGCGTCGCGCATGAAATCAACAATCCGCTCGCTTACGTGCTTTTGAATATTCAATACGTCAGCGACGAAATTACGGACCTACTGTCGGACCGCGCCGACGATCGTACGCGCGAATTGAGGCTATCGCTCGACCACGCGCGAAGCGGGGCCGAACGCATCCGCGACATCGTCCGTGGCTTGAAGACATTCTCGCGGCCCGACAACGACACGCGCCAGTCTCTCGACGTCGTCTGCGTGCTCGACGCTACACTGGCGATGGTCCATAACGAGATCCGGCATCGGGCGCGGCTCATCAAAGACTACGCGCAGGTCCCGAACGTGTTCGCGAACGAGGCGCGGCTCGGACAGGTGTTTCTGAACCTGCTCATGAACGCGGTTCAATCGTTGCCCGAAGACCGGCCATCGTCCAACGACATTCGAGTCGTCGTCAAAGCGTCGGGAGTCGAGCGCGTCGTCATCGAAGTGAAAGACAACGGTGTGGGCATTCCGACCCAGGTACGGGGACGCATTTTCGAGCCCTTCTTCACGACCAAACCGGTGGGCATCGGTACGGGACTGGGGCTTGCGATCTGCCATGGCATCGTGACTTCGCTCGGCGGGATGCTCAGCTTCGAGACCGAGGTTGGGGTGGGAACGACGTTTCGCGTGGATCTGCCCGCCGTGCGGGAGTCGACCGATGCCGCCGCGATCGGCAAGGCGCAAGCGCGCGATGGCTCCGCGCCGGCGGTTTCGGGCGACGTTCGGCGAGTGCGTGCGTTGATCGTCGATGATGAGCCAAGCGTCTGCTTTGCGCTTGAACGGCTGCTGAGTAAATGGTGCGAGGTCGTGGCTGTGACCCGTGCCCGCGACGCGCTGGCGTGCATCGAGGCCGGCGATCGGTTCGATGTCCTCTTTTGCGATCTGATGCTTCCCGACATGGATGGCCAGGCGCTTCACGACACACTCAGGGTCATCGACCCGACCCAAGCGGAACGCATGGTGTTCGTGACCGGCGGTGTGTTCACGGCACGAGCGCAAGACTTTCTGGCAAGGGTTCCGAACCGTCGACTCAGCAAGCCGTTCGACACCGACATCCTGCTCGGAATCGTGCGCGAGAGGGCGGGACGCTAGAGCACCGCTCGAGCTCCTCGTTGCATCCGGTCCCGCCGTGTTCGTCGAAATTGCTGCGCGGACGCACTTCTCGATGCTTCGAGGTGGCTCGGCGCCGAAGGCGCTCGTGCGACGTGCGGTCGAACTCGACTACGACACGATGGGCATCGCGGATTGCGACGGACTTTACGGGATGGTGCGGGCGCTCGAAGCTGCGGAGCAAGCGGGGATGCGTCTGGTGGTCGGCTGCGAGTTGGCTATCGACGACAGCCCGCTGCAATCGCTCTGGCTGCACGTCGCCACGCTCGAAGGGTACGCCAACCTGTGCCGACTGCTCACCGAGAGCCACTTCCGACATCCTAAGGGTACGCCCCGCAAGCCGGATGAGGGCGTGCCTCGCAATCAATTCGCCGGAGTTCCGATCGATCGCGTGTGCGCGCGGGCGTCCGGACTCTGGTGCCTGGTACCTCCGGCAGACGCGATGGGCATCGGTCGCTTGAAGGAGGCGTTCGGCGGTCGCTTGTCGATCGCGGCTTGGCGCCACCTCGATGGCGAGGACCGCACGCGGGTCCGACGTGCCGAGGCGATTGCCCGCGATCTTGGCGTGCCGGTGTGTGCGACCAACCGGGTGTTGTTCTCGGATCCGGCGGACAAGCCGTTGTTCGACGTGCTGCATTGCATTCGCGAGGTCGTGTCGCTCGACGAAGCGGGGCGCGCTCTGCTGCCCAACGGCGAGGCCCACCTGAAATCGCGGGCCGACATGCAACGGCTCTTCTCCGATCGACCGGCGTGGCTGGATCGCGCGGGCGAGATCGCGAGCGCGTGCCGCTTTTCGCTCCGCGAGATTCGTTATCAATTTCCCTATGAAGTCGACGCGGACACGATGACGCCGGGCGAGACGGTCGATGAGGCACTCCGGCGATGGACGTACGAGGGGGCCAAGAGCCGTTACCCCGAGGGCGTTCCAGACGGCGTTCGATCGCAGATCGACAAGGAGCTCGCGCTCATCGCCGGTATGCAGGTCGCGAAATACTTTCTGAGTGTCCGAAGCATCGTCCAAATGGCCCGCTTGCGCGACATTCTCTGCCAGGGACGCGGCAGCGCCGCCAACAGCGCCGTGTGCTACTGCCTCGGCGTCACCGCGGTCGATCCGGTGCGCAGCCACTTGCTGTTCGAGCGGTTTTTATCGAGCGACCGTCACGAGCCGCCCGACATCGACGTCGACTTCGAGCACGAGCGCCGGGAGGAGGTCATTCAGGCCATCTACGAGACCTACTCGCGCGATCGCGCCGCTATGGTGAGCGAGGTCATCTCCTATCGCGGCAAGAGCGCGCTTCGTGACGTGGGCAAAGTGTTCGGCTTGTCGCTCGAGCAGGTCGAACGGTTGAGCACTCTGGTCGCATGGTGGGACAAGATCGACGAGATCCCGGAGAACCGCATCGTCGCGTGTGGCTTCGATCCTCGAGACTGGCGGATTCGCCAAGTGCTTGGCTTCGCTCGCGCCATTCAAGGTTTCCCGCGGCACCTGTCGATCCACGTGGGAGGGTTCGTGCTGAGCGCCGAACCGCTGACGAGTGTGGCCCCGATCGAGCCGGCGACGATGCCCGGCCGGACCATCGTCCCATGGGACAAGGACGATCTCGACACGCTTGGCTTCTTCAAGGTCGACGTGCTCGGCCTCGGAATGCTGACCGCGATCCGTAAAGCCCTGGCGATGGCGCAGACCGACGCGCGCTTGGCAGCGCCGACGGCGATCGACCGGCTTGCGCGCGTTCCGGCGGAGGACCCCCGCGTGTATGACGCACTCTGCAAGGCCGACACGGTCGGCGTGTTTCAGATCGAAAGCCGCGCACAGATGGCGATGCTGCCGCGGTTGCGGCCGCGATGCTTCTACGATCTGGTCATCGAGGTCGCCATCGTCCGTCCGGGTCCGATTCAAGGCGGGATGGTCCATCCGTATCTGCGACGGCGTACCGGAGAGGAGGCGGTGGACCTGCCGCACCCGAAGCTCGCGCCCGTGCTCGATCGAACGCTGGGCGTGCCGCTATTCCAAGAGCAGGTGATGCAACTCGCCATCGTGGGAGCCGGTTACACCGGAGGTGAGGCGGACCAGCTCCGGCGCGACATGGCGGCGTGGCGCCGCAACGGTCGGCTCGAGCGCCATCGGAGCCGACTTCTCGCAGGCTTCGAGAACAACGGAATCTCACGCGATTTCGGCGAGCGTCTCTATCGGTCGATCGAGGGTTTTGGCGAGTACGGATTCCCGGAAAGTCATGCGGCAAGCTTCGCGCTTCTCGTGTACGTGAGCGCGTGGCTCAAAGTGCATCATCCGGCGGCATTCGCCGCGGCTCTCATCAACAGCCAGCCGATGGGCTTCTATTCGTCGGCGTCGATCATCAGCGACGCGGAGCGACACGGCATCGAAGTCCTGCCCGTTCGCGTCGATGCGAGCGCTTGGGACTGTACGCTCGAAGGGGGCGATCCGGCGACGGACGCCGATCCCCCGGCGTTGCGCTTGGGGTTGAGACTCGTGAAAGGGCTCGGCCACGAGGTAGGCCGGCGAATCGAGCGAGCCCGGTGCGATCGTCGTTATGCGAGCATCGAGGACTTGATCGCGCGCGCCGATTTGGGCAAGCGCGACGTCGAAGCGCTTGCGAGGGCCGGGGCCCTCGAGAACTTCGGTCTGGTGCGGCGCGAGGCCATCTGGGAAGTGAGATCTCCACGCGAGCGAGGCCTGTTGGCGGGCATCGATCGGGACGACCCCATGCCCGAGCTTCCGCAGATGTCTCGCGCCGAGCAGCTCGTGCTCGATTACGAAGCGACGGGGGTAGCCGTCGGTGACCATGCGATGAACGTCGTCCGTTCGTCTTTGCCGGCGCGATTCAAGACAGCGCGCGATCTGCCAGCCCTAGCGAACGGGGCCCGCGTGAGCACCGCGGGCCTGGTCATTTGCCGGCAGCGGCCGGCGACGGCGAGCGGCGTCGTGTTCATCACACTCGAGGATGAGACGGGTTTCGTCAATCTGATCCTTTGGGCCAAGACGTTCGATCGTTGGCGACACGTCGTGACGACGAGCGCTTTGCTCGCCGTGGACGGTAAAATCGAAAAACAAGGCGACGTCGTCTACGTCGTTCCCGATCGTCTGACGAAGCTGGGTCTTCACGACATGCCCGCCATGAGCCGGGACTTTCACTGAAACCGTTCGGTCGCGCTATCTCCGATCGTTCGGCCGTACGGGGACCGATCGCAGCGCGGACTCGGAAGGTGTCGGGTCAACCGGGTGCTCTCCCGACAGATCGGCGAACCAAGGCTCGAGCCGCTGCCACGAGTGGTCGAGGTACTCCGGCATGATCCGCACGTCGGCGACGACGGGCATGAAGTTCGAATCCCCGGCCCATCGGGGCACGACGTGCCAGTGCAGATGCTCGGCGATCCCCGCGCCCGCCGCCTTGCCGAGGTTCAGCCCGACGTTGATTCCTTCCGCCTCGGTGGCCCGACGGACCCGGGCGACCGACTCGCGCACCAGCGTCAGGAGAGCCACGTAGGCGTCGTTGGACAGCTCGTCGAGGTTCGACGTGTGGGCGCGCGGCACGACCAGCACGTGAGAACCGGCGAACGGGTACCGGTTCAGACAAACGAATGCGTGGGGCTGGACGACCAGGACGAGCTTGTCGCGAAACGCGGACGGCGCAATCGCGGCGAGATGGCAGAATATGCAGGCCTGCCCGCTGTCCTTGTCCCGCAGGATGTATTCCATCCGCCAAGGAGCCCAAAGCCGTTCGGACATGGTCTCGCCGCTCACTCGCGTCGGTTCGGGCGGTTCCGGACCCGTAACATGCGGCCGTCCGCCGGTTTGGATGGAGGCGTCCGGGCGCGCTCGTCCGCGCGCCCGCCGCCCCGACTCATTCGTCCTTCTTCTCGTCGTCCTTCTTCTCGGTACCGATCGTGGCGAGCTTGTTGCCGAGCTTCTGCTTGATGAGCTCTCCGATGGTGCCTCCGAGGGCCTCGGCGGCCGCGGTCTTCTTCGGCGCCTTGGTGTTCGTCCGAGGCGCGGCGGCCGCCGGCTTGGCCTCGCTGCTCGTCGTTGCGGCCGATACGGGCGCGGGCTCGCCGTGCTTCATCGACAGCGTGATGCGCCGCTCCTGCGTGTCGATGTTCGCGATCTCGGCCTCGAGCTCATCGCCGGCGCGAAGCGTCTTGTCCTTTCCCGTCTCGTCTTTGGCGAGGACCAGGTCGTTCTGCGGAATGAGCCCCTCGACGCCGTCGCGCACGTGAACGAAAACGCCGTAGTCGACGACGCTGAGCACTTTGCAAGAGACGACCTTGCCGGGGGGCAAATCGTTGAAGATCGTGGGCCACGGGTCGTCCCAGAGCTGCTTGACCCCGAGGCTGACTTTCTTCTCGTCGTGGTTGATGCTGAGGATGATGGCTTCGACGTCGTCGCCCTTCTTGTAAAGATCGCTCGGGTTGTTGACCTTCGCGGTCCACGAGATGTCGCTCTTGTGGACCATGCCATCGACGCCTTCTTCGACCCCGATGAACACGCCGTAGTCGGTGATGCTGCGCACCTTGCCCGAAATCTTGTCGCCCGGCTTGTACTTTTCCGTGAAGATCGTCCAAGGGTCGGGCTCGAGCTGCTTGAGACCGAGGCTGATTCGCTTGCTCTTGGCGTCGACCTCGAGAACCTGGCACTCGAGCTCCCGTCCGATTTCGAGAACCTTGCTCGGATGCTTGACCTTCTTGGTCCACGACATCTCGCTCACGTGGATGAGTCCCTCGACGCCCGGCTCGAGCTCGACGAACGCGCCGTAGTCGGTGATCGATTGAACCTTGCCCCGCACCTTCTTGCCGGGTGGAAACGCCTCCTCGGCGTGGCTCCAAGGATCTTCCTGAGTTTGCTTCAGTCCCAGCGAGACGCGCTCGGTTTCCGGGTTGTACTTGAGGACACGCACCGTGACTTCGTCGCCGACTTGGAAGAGCTCCGAGGGATGATTGACGCGGCCCCAGCTCATGTCCGTAATGTGCAAAAGTCCGTCGATGCCGCCCAAGTCGACGAAGGCGCCGTACTCGGTGATGTTCTTGATGACGCCGCGGACGACCTTGCCCTCTTCCAAGGTCTCGAGAGTCTTCGTCTTCTGCTCGATCGCGCTCCCTCTCGAGCAGCACGCGGCGTGACAGAACGATGTTGCCACGCTTCTTGTTGAATTTGATGACTTTGAATTCGTAGGTCTGCCCGATGAGCTTGTCCAAGTTGCGGATCGGCCGCAGATCGACTTGCGATCCAGGCAAGAACGCTTTCACGCCGCCGCGGATGGTCACGGAGAGGCCGCCCTTCACCCGCTGGCTGATGGTCCCCTCGATGAGTTCGTCGCGCTCGCACGCGGCCGAAATCTCATCCCAGACCTTCATCTTGTCCGCTTTCTCCTTGGAAAGCATGACGAGGCCGTCGTCGTTTTCTCGGCTCTCGATGTAGACGTCGATCTGATCGCCCGGCTTGACGCTTGGCTGCCCCTGGGCGTCCAAGAATTCGCTCAGGGCAATGACCCCTTCGCTTTTGCCACCGATGTCGATGACGACGTTGTCGCGCTGAACGGCGACAACCGTACCTCGGACAATCTCGCCTTCTTTGCCGAAGTCGCCGGCGCTGATGCTGGCCTCGAAAAGACTGGCGAAGCTATCGGCTTGGCTTCCCGTCTGCTCCGTCGTTTTGCCTGCGAAGCTCAGGGCTGTGGGGGTCTCGGTCGACATGGGTTCGGGAAATTCCTCGACGGTCCGCGATGCGTGCGAGCACGCGTGAGTGGGGTGCGGAGCTCGCTTGCGGCGGAGGACGGACCAATCCCCACCACGAGTTTCCGGACCCGGGCGTGTAGCGCGCGAAACCAGTGCTGTCAAAGGGGCGTAGGCGTCTTCGGACGCCGAACGGCTACATTGCGTCACGCTGCGCCGGCTTGCTCACCGCATGAGGTGCCGCCCCCGACTCGTTCAGGGCACCCGAACGGCCCAACAGGCCGGCCGCGAGTCCCGCGGGCAAAGCCACCGCGACGGTCACGCGCGTCCCTGCGTCGGCTCGGTCGACGGTCGCCTCTCCGAGCCATCCCAGGCGCGCAGGCTTCTCGCGCCGGATGGCGTCGATCGTGGTGCGCACGGCCAGCTCGGCTTCGCGGGCTTCGTCCGGCGCCGCGTAATCGAGGATCGCGCGCACCGGCGTCGTCGTTCGTGCCGTGAGCTCCAGGGTGAGCGATCGCATGGCACGGCCGACGGCCGACAGCGCCGACGGCGGCCGCAGTACGGGCACCCGGGAGACGAGCGAGCGTCCGTCCATCCGCAGCAGAGCCAGAGCGTCCGGATCCAGGGCGACGGGGTCCTTGCGGCCTCGCGGTCGCGCGAACACGTCGCGAACCCGATCGCGCTCCGGGCCCGAAGCGATGACCCAGGTGCGGCCCGGCAATTCGAAGAGGGACGCCTCGATCGGCTGCCCCGTCTCGTCGCGCTGACGGACGAGTTCACGGACCTGGCCACTCGGTCCCGGCGACCACTGCGGGTATCCGTCGGCGTCGACGATCTCTGCGGGATCCACATCCGCGCGAACGCCGATGACGACTACGACCAGATCGCCGTCTCCGGTCGGCTCGGGCCCGCCGGAGTCGAGGCCCACGAGCACCTCGTCGGCCCCGACGATGGCGTCGATCATCCGGGTCGCCGTCACGATCCGGCTGCGCTCACGCGCCAGCTCCAGCACCCGGCGCAACAGCGGGCCGTACACCGTGTCGCGCCGCAGGGCATCCGGCCGGACGGCGACCAGAATCATCGGCGGGGTGTCGAAGACATCCTGCCACTGCGGGTCGAGATTCGGCGTGGCGCGGGCGGGGATCGGGGATCGTGCGCCGCCGCACGAAAGCAGCGCCGCAGCCATGCACGCCCGGACGGCGGCGCCGGATAGGCTCGACTCTACAGCACCGAACATGTTGGGTCCCATCGGCGTTCTGCGGCTTTCCCGCCTCTCGCGGCGTGGTTCCTCCTCAGTATGCCGCGGCAGCGCTCGTCTTCCGCGCCTTCCGAGAGGCCATAAACCTTGAAATCCTCGTTGCGCCAACATGTCCGGAGCTCAGGCACTCCCCCGGACCCGACCGACCATGCGGGCGACCGTCTCTTCGATGCCCAGATCCGAGCTGTCGACGAGCATCGCGTCCGGCGCTTTCCGGAGCGGCGCGATAGGGCGTGTCGAATCCTGATCGTCTCTTCGGCGCACGTCGGCCAACGTCTCGTCGAAGGTGGTCGTCACCCCCTTGGCGGCCAGTTCGTCGAACCGGCGCCGAGCCCTCACCTCGGGTCGCGCCGTCAGGAAAAACTTGATGTCGGCATGGGGAAATACGACCGTTCCGATGTCGCGACCCTCCAGAACGACGCCGCCGAGTCGTCCGAACTGCCGCTGCAGGGCGAGAAGTGCCTCTCGAACCTGGGGATGCGCCGAGACCGTGCTGGCTCCCATGGCGATGTCCGGCGCACGAATGGCTTCGGTCACGTCGCGCCCATGAAGGACCACCCGCATGTCGGGTCCCCCGTCGCGGTCGAAGGCGATGGCTTGACCATCCACGAGCGATCGAGCCAGGGTGCCCACGGCAACCGCATCGTCCCAGGCGACGTGCGCGGTCTTCGCCGCGAGCGCGACGGCGCGGTACAGTGCGCCCGTATCGACGAGAACGAAGCCGAGCGCATCCGCCAACCGCTTCGCCACGGTACTTTTTCCGGCGCCGGCGGGTCCGTCGATCGCGATGATGGGACGAGTGCGCGACGACTCGGTCACGCGGCTTCTATAGCACCGTCTTTTTCGCCTTGGACCGGCTGCCGCGCGACCGCGACCCCAACAACCCCAACCCCGACCGCGACCCCGACCACCCCGACCCCGACCACCCCGACCCCGACTTCCCCGACCCCGACCGCGGCCCCAGACCTCGGTGCATTACGCCGCCGGGTACGATCCCAGGAGTTTGAAGAACCGAGTCACGCGTCGGAGCTCTTCGAACACGATGATGAGTGGGCGATCGGTGAAGTGCCCGAGGGTCTCCGCATAAAAAAGGTAATTGTACGCCTCGCCCTTGAGCGGATGGCTCTGAATCTTGGTCAGATTCACACCCCGCTCGGCGAAGACCTTGAGCACATCGAGCAAGGATCCCGACGGTCCCTGGACGCTGAAAACGAAGGAGGTCACGTCGTTCGACGTGCGCCTGGACGGGCGACTGCCGACGACCGCGAAGCGAATGCGTGCGCCGCCTTCGTCCGCGACGCCGCGACGCACGACGCGCAGTCCGATCTTTGCGCCGACCTTTTCGATCGCGATGGCTGCACCTGCAGGATCCTCGGCCGCGCGTTGGCAGGCCAAAACCGGCGTCGTGACGTCCAGAGCGGCGAACCGAGGCGCCATTTCGCCGAGCGCCTGCCGGCACGATGCGCGATCGATCGGGGTCGCGTAAATCGTCCCGACGTCCGCGAGATGGCCGGTCCGGCTCATCACCTGCAAATCGAAACTCGCATCGATGACTTCGACGACGCGCAGATCGCTCGCCACGAGCCCCGCGATCGTCGACCGGACGGGCCCGTCGGTCGATGTTTCGAACGGAACCACCGCAAATTCTGCCCGTCGTCGGGCGACTTCTTCGAGCGCCGCCTCGGTCGTCTCGAATCCCTTGAGAGGGGAAGTCGATCCGAACCTTCCTTCGGCCGTGCAGCTGGCCGCATCCCCGTCCAATCCGACGAAGGCGACGGCGGCCGGAAGCTCGAGCGCGAGACACGCGGCAAAAATGGTTCGGAAGATCTCCCGGAGTGGCTCTTCCGCAAGGTCGCCGCTCGAGTGCGCCACGAGCTCGCGGATCGCCGCGGGATCGTTCACGGGAAGCCCGGGCGGCTGCCCCTTGCGGAGCTCTGCGATGCGCCGCGCGGCCCGCGCGCGGCGGTCGACCAGCGCCAGCATTTGGCGGTCGATCTCACCCATCTGGCGACGGACTTCTTCCACGTCCTCGCGCTTGTCGTCCGCCACGGATCGACAAACTAACCGTTGGGCCATCGGCTGTCACATGCCGTACGATTCTCGGAGTGCTAGCGACCCGCGAAGCCCATGAACTGAGGGGCAAATACATCGAAATGTTGGAGATGCGGGTCGCGCACGCGTCCGGAGGCGAGACCCCCGCGCAAGCCCGATCTCGGATGATCGTCCTCGCCAAACGCTTTCCCGGTGCGTTGCGCGAAATCGACGATCTGGAGCTCGACGACATTCGCAGGCGAATCTCGGATCTGGGCGAGGTGGCGTCCGGAGCACGCGATGCGGAGCCGTGGATGGTGGCGATGTCGCGCTTCCACCAGCTCGCGCGCGGAGCCTTGTGCGCAAAGCGCTGGCTGTGCGGCCGCAAGCGGGTCGACCCGCATCTGGAACAGGTGTTCGGCGCTCAAGTCTCGACGCTCGATTTCGCCGACGAGGCTCGCCTGTGGGAAAACGATCTCGCCGCGATCGCTTCGCCGCCGGACGGGCGCGTCATGACCCTCGTGTACGCTCGGGTCGGGCGCCTGCTCGGGATGAGCGACACGCACGTCCGGCACGCCGTCTTCGGCGTGTCGCGACGCCATCGTCACGGGCGGGCTTGCCCCGGCCCACGCGGGGAGGCCGAATGTCAACTCGAAGCAGCGGGGGGCGTTGCAGGCGGAGTGGGAGTCGCAGGCTTTGCGGGGGACGCCGGTGCGGTCGGTGCCGCCTTGCCTTCCGCGGGTTTGCCCTCCGCCGCCTTACCGGTCGCAGCCGTTGGTTCCGAAGAGGCGGCCGCGCCTTCGGCGGAGTTCTTGGCCTGCGCCTTGGGCGACGAGTAAAGGTCGGAATACCAACCTCCACCCTTCAGAATGAAGTTCGTGCCTCCGCTGATGAGCCGGTATGCCGAGGACTGGGCGCACTTGGGACAAAGGTCGATGGGCCCCTCGGTAATTCGCTGAATTTGCTCCCATTGGTGGCCGCACGCCGAGCATGCGTACTCGTAGGTCGGCATGACAAGAACCGATATGACCGGTTTGGCACTCTGTCAAGCGGAGTGCCAGACCGGTCCGCGGAGTGCCAGACCGGTCCCAAGAGCGAGTGCAAGTCCATCGGAACCGGACCGATCGGAGCCAGCCATCCCGGCGGACACCTCGGCGTCCCATGGGTCCATTCTCCTTGAACTGAACAGGCGAAGGGCGATACAGATGAGCCTTAGCCATGACCATATGTGAAGTGACATGTCCATGGCGTGAAGAGGTCTCAGGATGAAAATCAAGAAGGTCGAGCTCATCGGCTTCAAGTCATTCGTCGACCGAACCGTCTTGCACTTCGATCACGACGTGCTTGGCATCGTCGGGCCGAACGGGTGCGGCAAGTCGAACATCGTCGATGCGATTCGCTGGTGCATGGGCGAGCAGAGTGCTCGGCATCTGCGCGGCCGGTCGATGGACGACGTCATCTTCAGCGGCAGCGAGTCCCGATCTCCTCACGACTACGCCGAGGTCACGCTCACGTTCGAAAACGACGTCCCCGAAGAAATGCCGCTCGAATACAAGGAGTACGGCGAAATCGCGGTGACGCGCCGGCTCCACCGATCGGGCGACGGCGAATATCTCATCAACAAGACGGCGGTTCGGTTGCGTGACGTGACCGATCTCTTTCTCGGCACCGGCGCAGGCACGAAGGCCTACGCGATCGTCGAACAGGGCAAAGTGGGCTTGATCGTGAGCGCCCGACCGGAGGAGCGGCGGCTGCTCATCGAAGAAGCGGCGGGCATCACGAAGTTCAAGGCGCGAAAGAAACAAGCGGAAAAAAAGATGGAGCTCACTCAGCAGAATCTTCTGCGGGTCGGCGACATCGTTGCCGAGATCGAACGCACGATCGGATCGCTCAAGAGACAGGCCGCAAAGGCGGAGCGCTACGTGGCGTACCGCAAGGAGGTCGAAGACCTGCAGTTGCACGAGTCGGTGAACCGCTACCTCGAACTCATCGGCTGGATCAAACTCGAGACGGCCGAGGTTGCACGAGCTTCGGAGGTGTTCGAGCGCGAGAGGGGCGACCTCGCGCTGGGCGAAGCGGACCACGAGGCCGCGCGCCACCCTTTGCATGACGCCGAAGCGCGTCTCGAGGAGGCCACGAACACGAGCTTCGCGGCCGCGAACGCCGTCCGAGCGGAGGAAGCCGCCATCGCTCGAATCTCGGGACCGGCTCGTCCTTCTGACGCAACGCGAGCAGCAAGCCGAGGGCGAAAGGGGCGAGATGTCCGCGCAAGCGGATAGGCTCGCGATCGAGCGCCAGACCGTGACGGCCGAACTTCGATTTCTCGAAGAAGCGGAAACCGAGCAGGCCCTCTTGGTCGGCGAGAGGGAGCGGGCGTTGGACGACTACCTCACGGCACACCGCATCGCGGACGCGCGTGCGACCGAGCGCCGGCAAAGAATCGCCAGCGCGCGCACCGAGATCGCGCGGGCGGAGGCGAGCCTGGCCGGATTCGAACGGCGCCGGTCCGAAATGGAGGCCCGCCGCGATCGCTTGTGCGAAGAGCGTCGGACCCTCGAGGCGAGCCGACTCGACCTGCAAGCGCGGGTCGGCGATCTCGATGGTTCGGTCAGCGACTCCCGTTCGCAGCGCGAGACGGCGGAGGCGGCCAAGGCGTCGCTCGATTTGCGCCTGGGGGAGCTGAAGGGTGCCATCGCGGGCCAGGAGCGCGCGTTCGAGGAACGCAAGGCCGATTTGTCCCGGAAGCGCTCGCGCCTCGGGGCGCTCGAAGAAGTGCACGCGCGCCTGGAGGGTGTGGGGATTGGCCCGCAATCGCTCGTCCGTACGCGCGACGCCTGCGTCGCCGGTCTCGTCGCGGATCGCATAGAGGCTGCCGAGCATCTGACCTTGGCGCTCGCGGGGCTGCTCGGTGCGCGGCTACAAGCCGTGGTGGTTCGGGATGTGGATCGGGGCGTGGCTCTTCTCGAGGATCTCGGTCAAAAGCGCAGTGGACGGGCGACCCTCGTGCCCCTCCACCCGCCCTGTGTCGCCGGATCCGGTGCGGCGGCGCCCGAGGACGAGGGCGTCGTCGGGCGGCTCGTCGAGGGCATCCGCTACGCGGTCGAAGACGAGGCATGGGTGCGCGCACTCGTCGGCGACGCGGTCGTCGTCCGGGACCTCTCGATCGCGATGCGTCTTCGCGCCGCTGGTTTCGTCGCCACACTGGTCACGACCGATGGATCCGTGTTGCATGGCGACGGCCTCATCGAAGGGGGCCAGGGTGACGAACTGGCGGCCGGCCTGCTGGAGGGCAAGCGCGAAGCGCGCGCCCTGTCGGAAGAAATCGACCAGCTCGATCGGGTGGTCTCTCGCCACCTGGAAGGGCTCATGGCATCGCGCAGCGAGATGGCGCAGACGATCGCCGCGCTCGACCGCGTGCGTCACGAGGCGCATACGCGCGAGATCGCCCTGGTTGGGGCGGAGAAGGACCTGCAAAAGGCCGAGGGCGAGCTCGAGTCGGTGATGCGCCGGATGGCGTCGCTGCTGCGCGAGGACGCCGAGCTCGAGCGCGCGATCGAAGAGGCCGGCTTCGAGCGCGATGAAGCCGCGCGTGTCGTGGCGGACGGCAGCGCGCAAGTCGAGATCAGTCAGCAGGAGCTAGCCGACGCCGACGCCGCCCTATCGGAAGCCAGGCAGCGGCTGGATGCGCAACGCCAGGTCGTCATGGCGATCAAGGTCGCGGTCGCGGGGACGCGCGAACGGCTGGCCGCGGCGCGGGGCACCGAGACCAGGCTGTCCCGAAGCGCGGCGGAGCTCGATGAGCGCGCGGCCCGCATCTCGGACGAGTTGGTCGCCAACGCCAGGACGTTCGGCGAAACGGCGGCACACCTTGTCATCCACAAGGAACAGCTTCAGGGCGCACTCGATGGCGCGCTCCACGCGGCCGACCAAGTGAATCACACGCGTTCCGCCTTCGAACTGCTGCGCGCGGCGTTCGTCGATCAGGAGCGGAACCTGAAGGAGATTCGCGCTCGCGTCGAGGCCGCGCGTGAAGAGCTTCAGACGCACGAGATTGCGCGTCGCGAGAATCAGATCGCGATGGATCACCTGCTCGCCTCGACCGCCGACAAGTTCCGAGGCGTCCATCTTCCGCACGTCGTCGGCGACTACCACCTGCGGCCACCGCCCGACGAGATGTCCCGCGCCCGCATCGACGAGTTGGCGCGGCTTCTCGAACGCATGGGAAGCGTCAATCTCGACGCAATGCGCGAGCACGCCGATGCCGAGCAGCGGTTCGTCTTCTACACGACGCAGAAGGCGGATCTGGACAAGGCTCTTGCCGATCTGCAGCGGGCGATTGGCCAGATGAATCGCGAATCTCGACGTCTATTCGAAGAAACGTTCCAGGCCGTGAACGAGCGCTTCCGTGAAATATTTCCCCGGATGTTCCGCGGCGGCCGTGGCGAGCTGCGGATGACCGACCCGAACGATCTGCTCGAGACCGGAATCGACATCGTGGCACAGCCCCCCGGCAAGAAACTGTCGAACATCGAGCTCATGAGCGGCGGCGAAAAGGCACTTACGGCGGTAAGCTTGGTATTTGCCATATTCCAGATTAAGCCGTCGCCGTTCTGCATCCTGGACGAGGTCGATGCCCCTCTCGATGAAGCCAACGTCGCCCGCTACAACGAATTGGTCCGATCCATGACCGACCGTTCCCAGTTCATCCTCATCACGCACATCAAGCGCACGATGCAGATGGTCGACGTGCTGTACGGAGTGACGATGCCGGAGGCGGGCATTTCGAAGATCGTGAGCGTCAAGATCAACGACCTGCCATCCCAAAGAGGCACGCGGTCGTCCGAAGACTTTCGCGATCCCCGCGAAGGCCGCATCGACGCCGTCGCATAGACGGTGACGCCGAGGTCTCGGTCGCGGTGGTCGCGGTCGAGGTAGGTCGAGGTCGGGGTCGGGGTCGAGGTCGGGGTCGAGGTCGAGGTCGGGGTCGAGGTCGGGGTCGAGGTCGAGGTCGAGGTCGAGGTCGCGGTCGCGGTCGCGGTCGGGGTCCGGGTCGGGGTCGAGGTCGCGGTCGCGGTCGCCAAAGCCTCGTTTGCGTGGCGGCGTCGGTCGCGCTATTGCCGGCAGCCTGCCGCCCGTGCCGAACGACGCCAAACCGGAGGGTGCGCTCGGCGCTCCCGAAGAAGAAAAAGAAGCGAAGCATGGCCGTCATGCAGCGCGAGCTGCGCGACCTGTCGACGCCGTCGAGCGCCGCGTCCGAAAAGCCTCCGGTCGATCTCAAGAAGGTCTTGTTGAGGGTCGGCCTGATCGTCGCCGCAGTCTGGGTGGTCGCGTTCGTGGCGCTCCGCTGGACGATCGTGCCGGTCATCGTCGCGGGCGCGCTGACGATCTTCGCGATCGGCGCCGGCGTCTGGGTCGTGCGTTACGTCAAGAAATCGCGCGCGCTCGGCGCGCTGCTGCGTTCCGCCTCGCTGACCGAAGAAGGCCGCCAGGACGCGCTCAAACAGCTCGAGACCCAGTTCAAAAAGGGCGACGTGCAGGCCGTGATCGCGCGGTCACAGCTCGAGATGCAGCAGGATCCCAAAAAGGCGCTCGCGACGCTCGAATCCATCGATCTCGGTAGGCAAATCACCCCCATGGCGGATCAAGTGAGGTGCCTGCGCGCCAGCCTGCACTTGCAGCTCGGCGACATCCAGGAGGCCCGCTCGCTCATCGACAAGATCGAGCTTGGCAAACAGCAGGAGCCCAAGACCCGCGCGATGTTTGCAGCCGTGGCCGGGGAAGCGTGGGGCCGGACGGGGCAGGGAAAGAAGGCCGTGGAGCTGCTCGACGTGTTCAATCCGGACGATCCGGATTTCGCCGAGATGCGCGTTCAAATGTGGCGCGCGCGAGCCTTTGCGTGCACCGGAGCCGGGGACATGAAGGGGGCATCGCGAGCGCTGAAGAAGCTTTTCGAGATGAGCCCCCAATTGCTCGGCATGTTCCTCGGCGGAAAGAGGGTGCATCCCCTGCTGCAGCAGGAGGCAAAGCAGCTATTTTTGCGGAGCGGCGCCGCCCCGCGCAGGATGGTCCGTCAAAAGATGTGACGATCATGCCGGCGTCGCGTGGGCAATCGGCCGGATCGTGACCTCGGGCAAGAGTTCGGCGGAGCTCACGACGCGGACATCGGGAGTGTCCACCTCCAGTAGCGTCCAGACGAAATGCCGAATGTCTGGTTGGGTCAGAATGACCGCGGGCCGGTCGGCGGGGACGCTTGCGGCGATGGCGCGCCGGATGCTTGCCTGGACGTCGCGCGAGGTGTGCGGGGGCAGCGCCAAGGATGCGCCTGCCGCGGTGCGGGTGATCCCGTGGCGCACGGTGTCTTCGAGGATCGGATCGAGCAGCACCACGTCCAGACTGGCCATGCCCCCGGTCAGACGGAACGTGATGGCACGGCGCAAGTGCATCCTCGCGTGTTCGGCCAGGCGGACGGCGTCCTTCTCCGTCGGCGCGACGGTCGATAGACCTTCGAGAATGCCTGCGAGATCGCGCACACTCACCCGCTCGCGGACGAGCCGCCGAAGAACGTCGGTCAGCAACACCAGGCTCATCGGCTTGGGCACGACGTGGCGTACGGCCGGCTGCGCGAACGGTTCGAGTTCGTCGAGAAGCCGCTGAACTTCGGCAAGGCCCAAGAAATCGGCGGCCCGCGGCCGGATGAGATCCAGGACGCGATCGCGAATCCACGAGGCGGCCTGCTCGTCGGTCGCTCCGGAGGCAACGACGATCGCAGCGGCGGGTACCTCGTGAAGCGAAACGAGGACTTCGCGCCCCTTCAGGGCCTGTCGAATGCCGATCCGCGGCGCGGGAAGCGGAACGCCGAGATCTTCGAAAATCCGCTCGCGCACTTCGACCGCCACCGGGCGCAGACCGTGAACCTCGCGCTCGATCATCGAGGCGAGACCGTCGCCGATCTCGATGCTCCAGGGCACGACCCGCGGAACGAAGCTGGGCTCGTTGCCGCGCCCTCGCGCGCGAGGGTCGCGCGGCGGTTCGGACGCCCTGTAGCTCTGCTCGATGGCCTGGGCCCGGGCGCGCCCGCGCCCGACGAAAAACAGGGTCACGCCCAGCAAGAGAAACGGCACCGGCGGCAGGCCGGGGACGGCGGCCAGCATCAGCACGAACACGCCGGCCACCTGCAGCGCCTTCGGGACGCCGAGCAGCTGCCGCGCAAGCTCTTCGCCGAGCGGGGTGTCGGCCTCCTCGCTGGCCACTCGGGTCACCAGGACGCCAGCCGCGGTCGACAGCACCAGAGCCGGAATTTGGGTGACCAAACCGTCGCCGATCGTGAGCAGTCCGTAGCGTCGGAGGGCAGCCTCGATCGCCATGCCGCGCATGACGACCCCGATGGCGAGGCCGCCGAACAGGTTGACGACGACAATGACGATCGATGCGATGACGTCGCCCTTGACGAATTTCATGGCGCCGTCCATCGCGCCGTAGAACTGGCTTTCGCGTTGCAGAGCCCGGCGGCGCACCCGGGCTTCGTGCCCATCCAGGGTGCCGGCGCGCAACTCCGCGTCGATCGCCATTTGCCGGCCCGGCATGGCGTCGAGCGCGAACCGCGCCCCGACCTCTGCAACGCGTTCCGACCCCTTCGCGATCACGATGAATTGAATCGTCGTCAAAACGACGAAGACCACCGCACCGACTACGTAGTTGCCGTGCACGACGAAGGAACCGAAGGCCTTGATCACGCGTCCTGCGTTCGCCTGGATCAGAATGAGGCGGGTCGACGCGACGTTCAGGGCAAGGCGGAAAAGCGTCGTCAGCAGCAATAACGTCGGGAACGTGGCGATTCCGATCGCATCCGGTACGTACAGGACGACGAGAAGGACGACGACCGCGGCCGACAAGTTTGCCGAAATCAAGACGTCCAGCACCCAGGTCGGCAGCGGTACGATCATCAGGCCGACCGCCACGACGACCAGCGCCGCGAGCGCGGCGTCGGCCCCTAGAAGCCGGTCGCGGGAGAGTGGCGGATCTCGAGCCACGCACGCACGATAGTACCTAAGGGGTTCTGTATGGAACGGTGACCTAACACGCGCACCGGACAAGACGCGCTGCCGCGGCATGCCATGCCCCGCCCATGCCGCCCGCCCATGCCGCCCGCCCATGCCGCCCGCCCATGCCGACGGTGGCTTTCGTCGCGGCCGACGCCGAAGTTGCGTTCGAGAACGCTACCCCCCAAGGCCGCACGCTATATAGTGAAGTTTGGCGAACTGACGATGCCATCGAGCGACCCCCGTCTGCCCACCGTGAAGTTGCCTCGCGTCTCCGCCGCCGCGGGAACCGGTCCGGGGACACAAGCGGATGTCGATCCGGCGCCATTACGCCGAACCGGCCACGCGTTGACCGATCTCGGGCGCAAGCGAGCCTCGAACGAGGATGCCTTCTTCATCGACGATCAACTCGGTCTGTACGTCGTCGCCGATGGAATGGGTGGGCATGCCGCGGGTGAAGTCGCCAGTCGCGAAGCGGTCGACACGGTGTACGGGATGGTCAAGCGAGGGCTCGGAGCGCTGCGCGAGCTGGTCGACCCGTTGTCCGAGCGCGATTCGCGTGCGGCGTGTCGACTGCTCGAGAGTGCGGTGCAAGCGGCAACGTACTTCGTGTACTCCATCGCGGAGATCGACCGCGACAAGAGCGGAATGGGCACGACGATCAGTGCCATGTTGATGCTCGGCGATTATGCCATCACGGCACAAGTCGGCGACAGTCGCATTTACCGCGTCGTCGACGCGACCGTCGAGCAGCTGACCGAAGATCACACGCTCATCGCGTGGCAGCTCAAGCAGGGGCTCATCACGCCGGAGGAGGCTGCTCGATCGCCTCACCGCAACGTCATCACCCGGGCCGTCGGCAATCGCGAATACGTCCAGGTGGATACGCGCTGCGTTGCGCTCGCCAGCGGGATGCGATTTTTACTCTGCAGCGACGGGCTGCACGGCTACCTGAGCGAGAAAGACATTCCAACGATCGTGGCGCTCGGGGGAGTAGAGTGCGTGCGCCGCTTCGTCGACCTCGCGAACGAACGCGGGGGCAAAGACAACATCACCGCGGTGCTCGTCGAAATCGACTGACCGATCGTGGCCACGAAGTTGACCGGCCCACGACGGCGCTGTTATCCGATGGTCGGATCGCCCGCGCTTCCGCAGTCGAGCGGTCGTGAGCGAGCGCGTACCACTCGACCTGGACCTGGAAGCTCGGTGACATAGCCACGATGGGTCGATCATGACCGATGATGAACCGATTGAGCTTGGAGTCGTCGCCATGAAATGTTCCGTGAGCAGAAGGCGCGTTGGGGTCTTGATGGGGGGGTGGAGCTCGGAATACGAAGTCTCGCTTCGCACGGGCGACGGAGTCGCCGCAGCGCTCGAAAGCCGTGGCCACGAGGTGGTCAAGATCGTGTGGACACCCGACGACGCCGATTTGCACGACTTGGTCCGAGCGAGCGAGGTCGACGTCGTGTTCCTGGCCCTCCACGGGCGCGGTGGCGAAGACGGGTGCGTTCAGGGAATGCTCGAGCTCATGCGGATCCCGTATACGGGCAGCGGCGTTCTCGCGAGCGCCCTGGCCATGGACAAGCTCAAGGCCAAGGAGATGTTTCGGCTCCACAACGTTCCTACGCCGCCTTACTACGTCGCGACGCGCGACGACCTCGACGATCTCGAGGCCGTGCATGGCAGCTTCGGCTTCCCCGCCATCGTGAAACCGCAGCGCGAAGGGTCGTCGATCGGCCTGGCGAAGGCGGGCGATGCGACCGAACTCGCGGCGGCTCTCGATCGCGCCCTAGCGTTCGACGGCTGCGCGCTGGTCGAGCGCTTCGTACGCGCGATGGAAGTGCACGTCGGGATCCTCGACGGTCGCGTGCTCGGTGCGATCGAAGTGGTGCCGGAAGGCGAAATTTACGACTATCGCGCAAAATACACCTCGGGGTTGACCGAATACGTCTCGCCTCCGCGGCTGCCTGCGACGCGATTGCGAGGCGTCCTGAACCTCGCGGATCGGGCTGCGCGGTCGCTGTCGTGCGGGGGGGCGTGCCGGGTCGATTTGCTGGTCACCGAAGGCGAGAATGAATACGTGCTCGAGGTCAACACCCTACCGGGAATGACGTCGACGTCGCTGCTTCCCAAGATCGCGAGCGCCTCGGGGATGGACTACGCAACGCTTTGCGAGGCCATTCTCGAGGGAGCTCGGTTGCACGCCGGCCTGCTGCCGAGGGTCGAGGGGTGTGCGCCCCGCCGCCGGAGCCCGCAGCGATCGCACGTCGGCGTGCGGGACGCGGACGACGAGGCCGTCGTATCCCGGCGCGCCGCCGGCTGAGCGGGGCGGCCGCGGGCCCGAGGGTCGCCCATCTCGACGAGTTTCGGCGCGATCCACGCCGCGGCCTAAGAATCGATCGCCATGGGGGCCGGTTTCGATCGCGATTCCGCCCCGTCGAGCAGGGATCCAATCGCCTCGTCGCCGAGGGGACGCGCGGTCGCGCGCCCGCGCGCTTCCAGGACTCGGGCCAGGGCTTGCTGGCAGCGCGCCCGGAACGCCGCGGATCGCTCCGCTTCGCCGATCAACGCGTCGACCGCCGCTTCCTGTCGATCGTACGTTCCGCACACGAGGACCGCGTCGCACCCGGCCGCCACGGCCAGAACGGCCGCGTCGGCGGTCGACCAGCGCGCCGAAATGGCCTGCATCTCGAGATCGTCGGTGACGAGCATTCCGTCGAAGCCGATGTGCTCGCGCAGCTGAGTGCAGACGGCCGGCGACAGCGTTGCCGGTCGCTCCGGATCGATCGCCGGGTAGACGACGTGCGCCGTCATCATCGCAGCGACGCCGGCTGAGGCGGCCGCGCGGAATGGCGCAAGCTCGACCCGATCGAGGCGTTCGCGGGGCTGTTCGACCACGGGCAAATCGAAGTGGGAGTCCTTGGCCGTGTCGCCGTGCCCCGGAAAGTGTTTCGCGGTCGCCAACAGCCCCGCGCTTTGCAGCCCCCGGATCCACGCCCGGCCGAAGCGCGCGCAGGTCTCGGGATCGTCGCCGAATGCGCGATCCCCGATCACCGGGTTGTCGGGGCGCGTGTGGACGTCCACAACCGGTGCGAGATTCATGGTGAATCCGACCGCGGCGAGCTCGATGCCGACGACCCGCGCGACTCGCTCGGCGAGCCCTATGTCGCCTCCGGCCGCGACCGCTCGCATGGCGGGCACGCGGACGAACGGCGCTCGCAATCGCGCGACGCGTCCACCCTCCTGGTCCACGGCCAAGAGCGGGGCAGGGCACGCCGCATGAACGTCTCGCGCGAGGGCAGCGAGCTGGTACGGACTTTCGACGTTGGACGCGAACAGCACGGCGCCCGAGCGGCGCCGTTGCCGGAGAGCGCGCGCGTACGGGTCGGGCAAGATCGATCCCGAGAAGCTGCCCAAAACGAGTTGCCCGCAAGTCGACGCCAGCGCGGTCGTCGTGCTCATGGCGAGTCTTCGGCCGACTCTTCTTCGGCCATGCCATGGAGGGCGCCTTCTTCGACGATCGAAGGCCAGTCCCGCGCGCAGGCCGGGGCATCGAACCCGGCCGGGCCGGCGCATCGTGCGGGATCGATGACCGGTCCGATCAAAACGTAAGCGTCGAGCGACAGAAACGGCAACTCTCGGCTCTGGCGAGTGCGTACCGCGCGTGCGGCCCTGTCGGCTTCGTCACGGAACGCGCCGGCCTGCAAGGCCGCGAGCTTGCGACCGATGGCCTCGTGCACCTCGGCCATCGCCGGATGCTGCGTGAAGGCGTAGGCGTGCCGCAAATAGCCGAGAGCCTGGTCCCTGGCTCCCGCTCGCGTGAGCATCGTCGAAGCGGAAAGCACTCCTTCTGCGCTCGCCCCGAGCTCGACCGAACGGCCGATGGCGGACGCTCCGTCTTTGCGCCAAGCGTCTATCTCCTTGTGGTCGTGCAGGAACGACGGCGCGATGAATGCCGAAAATTGGCCGTACTCCATCCAAACCCGCCAATCGTCCGGGCGCTCGCGTGTGCCCCGCTCGAGGTACTGGCGAGCGCGTCGCACGTCGTCTTCGGTCCCTTGCAAGGGGCGGTACGCGAGCATCGTGTCCACGAAGCGGTAGACGGGCCAGTAGGTCGGCTCGAGCTCGAGAATGGCATCGACGTACTTGGGCACGTCGATGAAGTCCCGGTGCTCCGACCAATGGGTGCCGTACTCGACCAAGAGTTTGGCCCAGAGCAGATCGACGGCAGCCGCGTCCCAGCCGAGGGTGGCCGCGTGCAGTTGGACCGGTGGCGGGAACACGTAGAGGTCGAGATCGCGCTCGCGAAGCGCGTGCGCTTGCCGGGCGAGCCGCGGTTGAGTGGCGGCGACTCCCCCCGCCGCAATCGCGAGGAGCACGACCGCCTGCACGGTCGCGCTCTTCATTCGACCTCGGACTCGACGAACATGCCGGGATCGAGGACCGGCCCGCGGCCATCCCCGTCGACATCGCGTCCGGTTACCTCGAAGGTGCTCGTGATTCCATCGCCATCGAGGTCGCCGTGAGCGCGCGCCCGGAACGTCGAGGCCGCCGGCGACAGAGTGCTGTCGAATTCGAACGCGTAGCAGTGCGACTCCTCGGGCAGAGAAGGCCGGAAATCGAGGGCCCGCCACGTCGGGCCGTCCCAAAGGCCTGGCGGGTCCATCTCGCATCGTCCGCGAGGTGTGACGGGGGGGGTCAACGGGGCGCTCGCCGGGAACGCCTCGCCGACCGGATGCTCGCGCGCATAGGCCACCGCGGCGAGGCCGAGGCGCTCGAGACCATGAACCGGCTCGACGAAGCGCGAGGTATGCACCTCGCGCAGGAACGTGGGCACGAAGACCGCGAGCGCGGATCCCGACAGCGCGAACGCGATCGCGAATTCGAGCGCCGTGAACCGGCGCACCCTCGATCGACCCGGGCGGACGGCAAGCTGCATGGGCTCATTGGTAACACGCGCGGCGCGGTGCGGTGCGATCCCCATGGTTCGGGTGCCCTCCGCGCTATAAGGGCAGCCACGATGACGACCCCGTGGACGGTGGCAGTGACCGGTGCGGCGGGCTTTTTGGGTCTTCACCTCGCCCGTGGGTTCGATGCCCGGGGCGCTTGCGTCGTGCCGCTCGTCCGCGTCGTGGACGAAAGCTCGGCGGTTGGCACGGTTGCGCTCGACGACGCCATCGCCGACCCGTCGCGGCTCTGCGGGGTTGACGTGATCGTTCACTCGGCGGCGGTGCGTCACCGTCATGGAGTGGACCCCATCGCCTATCGCACATCGAACGTCGACCTCGTCGAGCGGACCCTCGAGGCCGGCGCTCGAGCGGGCGTCCGCCGATTCGTGTTCGTCAGCTCGGTCGGGGTCCATGGGTTCCCGTCCCGACTCCCGGTGAGCGAGGATGCCCCGTACGCGCCCCGCACCATGTATGCCGCCACCAAGGTCGAGGCGGAGGTAAAGGTGCGTCGGGCCGCGCGCGATCGGGGGATCGAACTCGCCATCGTCCGGCCCAGCATCGTCTACGGCGCCGGCGACCGAAACGGGATGCTCGACAAGATGGCGGCCATGATTCGTGGCGGCGTCTACCGAATCGTCGGCGCGGGAGACAACGTCTTGCACCACGCGCACGTCGACGACATCGTCGCCGGAATCTGGCTGGCCGCCACGATGCCCGAGGCGGCCGGAGAAGACTTCATTCTCGCGGGTCCCGAGACGACGACGCTGGCCGATCTCTCCGCGCTCGTCGCGCGCGCGGTCGGCTGCGATCTGCCGCGCCGGCACGTGCCGACCTCGGTCGCGCGCGCGGTGGCGACCGCGGTCGACGTGGCGACCTATCGGGGGCTGGCCTTCGCAAGGCGCGAGCCGCCGATCAATCATGAGAAACTCGACGTCATGACGCTGCCCATTCGTTTCGACATTTCGAAGGCGCGGCGGCGGCTCGGCTATCAGCCGCGCGTGGGCTACGAAGAGGGGGTCATGCGCACGGTACGCGGCGACTGGCCCGCACTCGCCGGTGTCGCGGCCGAGTCGTGACGCGCATGCGTCGGGGCCACGGGTGGATCGTCCGATGGGTCGTGGCGCTCGCCGCCTTCGGCTTCGTCGCGTGGATCATTCCGGTCCGTGACCGTTGCTGGGATCCCCTTGCGCCCACGTCCACTCGCGCGCCGGTTTCGCGCACCGGTGCGCAATGCATTCTGCATGTGCGATCGGGTCCCGTGACCCTCGGCTCGGCCGAGTGCGCTCGGCTCCGATGCGAACCGGGGCTGGAATCGACGTTTGCGCGCGCGCGCTTGGGCGTGCTCGTGGCGCTCTTGGCGCTGTACGCCGCCGGAACCCTGGCTTGGGCGGCCCGCTGGAGGGCGCTGCTCGGATTCGCCGGGGTCGATCTCGCGCTCGGCACGGTGTGGCGGATTTCGGTCGAAGCCCAGGCGGGTGGCGTCTTGCTTCCGGGTGGGCTCGGGGGAGATGCCTTGCGAATCGGTTCGGTGCTGGCCCTGGCCCCGCGGCCGGGCGCCGCGCGGTCGAAGGCGGCGATTGTCGTGGCGTCGGTGCTGCTCGACCGTGCGATTGGCC
This sequence comes from uncultured delta proteobacterium, assembly GCA_963696385.1. GTDB lineage: Bacteria > Myxococcota_A > Polyangia > Polyangiales > Polyangiaceae > Palsa-1150. The sequence goes on along the minus strand of CAVOKF010000008.1, from coordinate 104,904 downwards.
TTTCGGTCATCGCGGCTCTCGCGGCGGCGCTGGGGTACGCGCTTCGCAGCCGTTCCGTCGTCGTGGCCGCGGGGCCTCTCGAAGCCGTGCTCGCGTTCATCCCCGCGGCGGTGCTCGGTGGCTTCATCGGGCTCCGGAGCGATCGATTCGGCGAAGCCCGGCGGCCCGCATGGCTCGCCACGACGAGGCTCGGCCCACTGCTGTCGCCGATTCTCACCTACATTCGCGATCGCCGGGCCCCGCACGCGGTCGCGATCGCCGTCTTGCTGAGTGTCGTGGTCGCGGCCGTCCAATTTGCGGTCGTTCGCGGCCTCGTCTTTGCCGTCGGAGGGGTCCCGGCGGATGAAACATGGGTGTACGTGGGCACGGCCATGGCCTTCATCGTGAGCGCCGTGCCGGCGCTACCGGGAGGATGGGGCACGGCCGACGCCGCCTACGTCTTCTTCTTCGGGCTCGCCGGGCTCGCTCCCGGCGTGGCGCTGGCCGTGTGTCTCATGTTTCGCTTCTTCTGGTATCTTTCCGCCGTGGCCGGGGCGATCTTGCACATGACCCACGGCAGCGCATCCGCCCAGCCCGCCGAGGCCGATCCGGCCGAAACCATATGAACGTTTCGATCGTCGTGCCGGCGCACAACGAGGGCGCCAACATCCGTCGGTTGCTCACCTCTCTCGTCGAACAGCAAGTCGCGGTGGCACGCATTCTCGAGATCGTCGTGGTGGCCAGCGGATGCACGGACGACACGGCCGACGTCGCGCGCGACGTGGGTCGCGGTCGGCCCGGCATGCACGTTCATGTGCAAGAGCGGCGAGAGGGAAAGGTCGCGGCGATCAACGCCTACCTGAAGCTCCGCGACCCCCGCGCCGAAGTCATCGTGGTGTGCAGCGCCGATCTGGACTTGCAGCCGGACGTCGTCGAAAAACTGACGCTTGCCCTCCGCCAGAACCCCGATTTCGGCATGGTCGGAGGCCGGCCGACTCCGAACAACGACGCGTCGAAGCTCGTCGGCCGAATGGTCAAGCTGCTCTGGGACCTTCACCATCAGGTCTCGCTCGAAGTTCCCAAGATGGGCGAAATCGTCGCGTTTCGTGCCCACCTGGTCGAATACGTGAGCGAGCTGTCGGTCGTCGACGAGGCTTCCATCGAAGACATCGTTCGCGCCAAGGGCTATAAGCTCGGGTACGTCTCGGACGCGATCGTGACCAATCACGGCCCCGAGACGCTCGGCGAATACTTCGAGCAACGCAGGCGCATCGCCCGCGGACACTATTGGCTCGACTTTGCCTTCGGCTACGAGGTAGCCACCCTCGACCGTGGCCTTTTGGCGCGCGCGACCCTGAAGGTGGCCCATCGAGAAGATCGCTTCGGCAAGATCGCGCTGGGCGCCGCCATCGGCACGGAGCTCGCCGCACGCGCCTTGGGTTTCTGGGATGCGCGGGTCGTGGGGGGCAAGCACCGCACGTGGCGCGTTTTGCAATCGACCAAGTCGCTGGCCGGCGCCAACGGCGCCGGCGCCCCAGAAGAGCGGCCCCGCCGTCTCTCCGCGCGGCCGGATCCGCCGGAGAGGCGGCCCACGGAGAAGAGACCGTGAGAAAGCTGCCGCTCATCGCCCGGCTCGCCGGGTACCGCGCGGCGCACGCGGCCGGGGCGCCCAAGCAGCTTCCGGTCAACTTGACCGTCTCGGTCACGTACTCGTGCCCCTCGCGCTGCGCCACGTGCGACATTTGGCAGAAGAAAGTCGACGATCTCTCGGTCGACGAGTACGCGCGCATTTTCCCGAGTCTCGGCAAGGTCCCCGTTTGGGTCACGCTCTCGGGCGGCGATCAGTTCGTCCGCGCGGACTTCGACGAGGTCGTGCGCCTGGTTCGCACGCAGATCGAGCCAGGCATCGTGAACATTCCGATGAACGGAATCATCACCGAGCGGATCTTCCAGCTGCTCCCGAAGATTGCGCACTACACGCTGGGATCGCAGCTGGTGTTGAACCTGTCCGTCGACGAGATCGGCGAGGCGCACGATCGCATCCGGGGCGCCGACCGCAACTTCGAAAAACTGAAGCTTGTCGCGGACCTGATTCACGACCTGAAAAAAACGTACCCCCACGTCGTTCTGGGAGTGCACACCGTCATTTCGAAATTCAACGTCCACAGAATTCCGGAGATTGAACGCGAAGCTCGCGCCATTTTCCGCCCCGACTCGTACATCGCCGAAGTGGCCGAAAATCGCGTCGAACTCAAGACGATGGACAAGCCCATCACTCCCGATTCGGCCGACTACCGCCGAGCGGTGCAGCACCTGAGCAACGCCATCCGCTCCCATCGGTCGACGCACCCCGTGGCGCGCCTGGTCGAGTCGCTTCGCTTGGAATACTACGAGCTTTCGGCACGCATTCTCGAGCAACGACGGCAGGTCATCGATTGCTACGCCGGCTGGGCGAGCGCCCAGATCGCGCCCGATGGTCATGTCTGGGGTTGCTGCGTCCGGGCCGAATCGGTCGGCAACCTGCGCGATCACGGCTACGATTTCGGCAAGCTTTGGTTCGGCCCGCAGGCCGACGCGTTTCGCGCCAGTGTTCGCGCTCACGAGTGCGCGTGCCCGCTCGCCAACGCGAGCTACACGAATCTGCTGCTCGACGCCCCGTCGCTCGCAAGAGTGGCGGGCAATATGTTGGGCGTATGATCCGGACGGACGCCGAAGCCCATGGAGACGCCGCAACGAAGCAGCGGGGTGACTACTATCGCGACTACTGGCGCTCTCCGGGTTTGGTCACGGCGGAACACGTGCGGTGGAAGACAGACGTCACGCGCACCCATCCACGCGTGAGGGCGGCGCGGTCGCTCCTCGACGTCGGATGCGGCAGCGGTCAAGTGCTTTCGGCGCTGCGTTCGCCGGGGCGTCGGCTGTGCGGCGTCGAAATGTCCGGCGACGCTGTCCGATCGCTCGCGGCGAGAGGCATCGAAGGACGAGCCGTCGACCTCGAAACCGAGGATCTGCCTTTTTCCGACGGCGAATTCGACGTCGTGCTCTGCTACGACGTATTCGAGCATGTTTTTGCCCCCGGCCGCTTGCTGGGTGAGATTCGTCGGGTGCTGCGACGCGATGGCGCGGCGCTTCTGTGCGTGCCCAACACGCTGAACCTCTTCAATCGACTTATTTTTCTTTCGGGAGAATTCGTCGACATCATGGACACGGCTCATGGGGCCGACGAACTGTTCTCGAACCATGTACGGCTCTTTTCCAAGTCGCTTTTCGAGCGCTTCATCGACGCCAATGGGTTTCGAGTCGTGGAGCGCCATTATTACTTCCCCGAGCGCTTCACCGATTCGAAATTCCGACTGCCGCCGTGGCTCACGCGCGTCGTGACGACACCTCGGCTGCACGAACGGATGCCGGGCGCATTCGCGCTAGGGTTTCTGTATCTTTGTGAGATGGACCGCGACGTGCCCCGCGGCTCAATGACGAAGGCCGGATTTCGATGAACTCGTTGGCCACGCAGGCGATCGCCAACGACCGGGGGTTGGGAACCGCGTACGAGCGATGGTGCTTCTACCAGCGAATGCGGGCCTGGGCCGACGAGTACGAGGTCGAAAGCGCTCTCGAAGGACCCGTCGATGGCATGGCGGGTATTCGCGGCGTCCATTCTGTCGGACTCGCTCAGCGAGGCGTGCGGGTCATCGCGGCCGTGGCTTCGGAGCAGGCTGCGTCGACGGCGCGCAGCGTTTACGCGGCGGCGGCGCCGGGCGGCCACGCGGAGGTTCGCGTGATCGACGACCTTGCACGCGTCGGTGAACTGCCGGCGAGCGACCTGGTCCTCGTCTATCACGCGTTGCCTTTCGTTCGAGATTGGCGCGGGTACCTGTCGACGTTGGGTGAGCTCGCTCGCAAAGTGCTCATTGTGGCAACGTGCAATCCGAGCAATTGGGGCTTTACAGCCGTACGTGTTCTCGGAGGGGCGTCGGCGCCGGCTGTATGGAGGACCGACACTCTCGCGCCGGCGCTTTGGCGGTTGGGCCGTGTTCGCGAGCACGTGTACTTCGATGCGCCATGGTGGCCCGATCTACCCGTCGCTCCCGGTCAGAGTCTGGCGGATCGGCTGAAGCAGCTGTTCGTGGTCCGGGGCGGGGCGCGATTCGCGCCGCCCGAGCGCGGAGCACGCTTGTCGGCGAAGTATGTCTATGGCCCCGAACGTTGGCCTTATTTTGGCGGGCCCGGCTGGCTCGATGAGCTCCTGCCAGCGCTTCTGCGTCATCCGGCGTTCGAAGGCGCGACCGGCAAGCTCGTCGAGCGAATGGCTCACTTGCATGCGTTCGTGGTCGACAGGCGTCCGCGCACGCCGCAGGCGCGTCGTCGCCTGGAGTTGCGCGCGCCGTGATTGCGCCGATGAGGCTGCCGGGCCCGCGTGGAGTCTGTCTATCTTGCCGCCGCGGCCAGCATCGGCCGGGCCCGGACAATTTGGACGTCCTGTTTGCACGGCAGCCGCGAGAGCGCCCATAAAGGGATCCTTTTCCACAGGGCCGGCCTGTCCGAAGCCAGTAGCCAACTCGTGTAGATGCCCGCTTGGGCGAAGGCTTCGATGCGGAGTCCTTGCGCGGTGAGCAGTTGCTCAAAGGCCCGCCTCGTGAAATGGGATACGTGCCCGGAGACGCGCGCGCCCGGCTCCGGCGCTCCGTATCGATGCCGGAGCGAGCAGTCAATCGCGGGCGGTTGCATTCCGAGTAGCAGCATCCCTGCCGTCAACAGCCCATCAATGCGGGGTACAGAGAGTACGGCGTACCCGTCGGGCTTTAGAACACGGCGCAGTTCGGCAACGAGTTGGTCGGTGTCGTGCACGTGCTCGAGCGTCTCGAGACAGGTAACGACGTCGAAGACCGCGTCGGGGTAAGGAAGAGGATCGTTCGAGTCGAGATTCACCGCCTGGACGTTTACGGGCGTGCCCTCGATGGCCACGAAGTCGACGCCGACCACGCTGGCGACGCCCGTTCGGCGCGCCATGAGCTCCGTGATGACACCCGTTGCGCACCCGACATCGAGCATCGCGCCGTTGGGCGCAGGAAGCAGCAGGTCGAGTGTCGTCTTGACGCGATCGTCCAGGACGATCCCCGAGCCGACCCGTCGGTAGCCGCGCCAGCCGTCGTCATCGGCCGACCAGCGCTCGGCGTTCGCCGCTTGCACCTCGGATCGGTCATTCATGGGGAGGCGGGTCGTTCAGTGAGCATTCAAGCCCCCGAGGTCCGAATCCCATCGCTCCGTCTCTTCGATCTCGCGCGCAAAGTCTCGTAACAATTTGTGCAGGGTCGGCGGTGGCGGAGTCGGCAGCGGAGCGTCGTCGGAGTCGAAGGCAACGAGCGCGAGACGCGATTCGAACAAGTACCAGTCCCCCTTTGCGGCCAAAAGGGTGGCGTCGTTTTGCAGCACCATCCTAACGGCTTCGGCCAGCCCGGGCTTCGAGGTCGCGACGAGCACGTAGCGAAAGCGCGTGAAATCCCAATCCGGACGCAATTGGAACGCGTCTTTCTCCATGCGATCGATGGGTTCGACCCATTGCTTGTTCGCCCGCTGTGCCACCGGCGAGACGGGGGAAAAGGAGTAGTCGAAGAGACTGCGCCCCCCGTTTACGGCGACGATGTGACCCATGGCGTTCATCGGGCTCCACATTCGACATGCCGGATTGGGTCCGAGATTCAGGGTCATCACGGTGGTTCCGGGCTGCATCGGCGCCATGACCGTATCCAAGTTCGAGTACACCCGGTCACTATCGGCGAACGACGGCCATGCGATCAGGAGCGAGGCGATGGGCACGATCGCGCACAGGCCGCGTGCGAGCGGGCGCGCTGCGGCGCCGGCCCCGTGCGACGCGGCGCAAATCGCCACGAGACTCCACACGGGCGGCAAGAAGCGGTGATAGACGAGGGTCGTGGTCCTCATCGTCATCGGCGCTGCAACAAAAACCAAGAAGAGCAGGAGTGCGAGCAACTCGAAACGCCACCGATGAATTCGCTCGAAAAATGTCATCTCGCGGAGCTCGCGTCGGTCGAAGCGCGCAATGGCGAAGAGCACCACGGGTACCGCGGCGAGCGCCATCATGAGGTTTCGGATGTAAAGCTCGAATCCGCCGAAAAGGATCCCCGGGATCGACTTCAGCTTGTATTGCAACGATACGAAGGCATACGGCGCCGCGTCGAACGAGCGCGGTCCAGCGACGCGCCAGGCGTACCATTGGGCCGCGAAGATCAAAGTCAGGCAGAAGGCGAGTGGCACAGCGCGCCAGGCGAGAGACCGGGGCCGCATCGAGGTCCCCACGCAGCAAACGACCAGCGCCATGCACGCGACCAGCAACATGGCTTGGTGAGCAAAATGCAGAAGCAGCATGCCGCTGCAGACGACCAACGACCCCCTGGCGGTTGGGCGTGCGGCGAAGCGGTCGATCGCAGGAAGCACCCAAAGGAGGGCGACGAGTCCGAGAATGTTCTGAACGAGACCCCAAAAGAACAGCCATCCGAGGCCGAGTGGGGCGATGAGCAGCGCCGGCCATCGGCTCGCTTCCAAGTAAGTCGACAGGTGCGCGGCTGCCAAAGGAAGAGCGAGCAGACATCCGGCGACGACGATCTTGCTCGCCCAGGCAACGGGCAACACGTACGCAAGGGGTAGGACCAACAACGAAAAAAGCTGATTCGCGTGTCCCAGATTCAAAAAATAGAGTGCGGGAGGCGCGAATCGGCTGTCTCCCCAATGACGCCATAGACCAATGCTCGCCTCGTGGAGAGGCAAATCGGCCATCGGCGGGTACCTCGCGATGAGTACCGGCAAAGCGAAGAGGACGCCCGCGATCCATGGGGCGTAGCGCCCTGCCCGATCGGGGTTGAAAGGATCTGTCATGGTCGATGGGCAAATACATTGAGGCGATCGACACCGAGGTGTCGATCGCCTCAAGGGCATGAGCCGAGGATCATTCCTCCGGATTGGTTTCTTGGATATTCGGAGAAATCGCGATGGATCCGCTCGTGGCTACGCCACTGATCATGAAATCCGACGTGATGCCGTTGCCGTTCAAGTCGCCGTAGGCATCGGCCTCGAAGTTGCCGTTGATCGCCGACGTGTTCGCCGCAGCACAGGTATAGGCGTACTGGTAGTACTGAGGCTCTTCGAGCGAAAATTTCAGGCACTGCCAGCCGCCGATGGCGCTGCCGGAGGCCCAGTCCGAGGCCTGGGATTGATACTTCTGGCCCTGGGGAACACCGGTCGACGGGACCGCGGTGGCACTCGTGCAGAACGATCGCAGGAGGGCAGAGTTGGAGCCTGGGCCGATGATCGCCGACGTCCCCTTTTCGCGTTCGGCCGCCGTGGCCGCGTCCTTCGCGATCTGACCGAGCGAATTTCGCGCTTCGGCCGTCTTCGCGTTCGCGATGTACTTGCGCACGCCGTAGATGGCGAGCACCGCAAGAATGCCGATGATCGCGACGACGATCATGAGCTCGATCAATGTAAACCCTCGTTCTTTACTGCGTAGCCATCGTTTCATGGGTATGGACTGCCTTTCACGTGTGTGGTTGCTTTTAGAGCCCCTCGTTGCTTACGAAAACTTGATTGGACCATGAGACGGCGTAGACGCTCGTCCAAGCCGAAGGATTGTCGTCCAGGTCGGCGGCGGCCCCGATGATGTACCAGTCCGTCGAGGGCGCCTGAATCGTCAGACTGCCCCCGTTGTAGGGCGAGAGGGACGCGGGTGCGGTGGCCACGCCGGAGTTGGCAATCGCCGCGTATCCAAAAATGACAGGCCCGTCGACGTGAAGCGGCAGCACCTGCCAGCTGACGGTACCTCCGCAACCGCTGCAGGCGGCGCCCCAGCCGGTCGCGATCCCGTATTGAGGATTCTGCGGATACCAGCCTCCCGTGAGCGTCGTCGGGATGCTCGCGGACAGACTCGCGTATTGCTGCGTCTCCGAATGATACGCCTCCTGGGCGACCCGAATGTTTTGAACCATGTTCGTGGCTTCCGAGACGTGCGACGCCTGGATGATCTGGCGGTACCCGAGCACCGCCAGAGTTGCGAGCACGCCAATGATGACGACGACGATCATCATCTCGACGAGGGTGAAGCCGCGGTTTTGGCGTGGTGCCACGTCCGGGTCACATGCAGTGCTCGTGCCAGTGCGCGGGATTTCGTATCGCGATGTCGCCAAACTAGGAATAACCGCGAATTACGGCGTTTTCCGGAATCGCAATCCCGATGGCGTCGCGGGGCGATGACAATTTTCGTCCCACCCGGGGGGATCGAAGTGCCTGGGGTGCCCTTTTTGGGCGCGTCGCGTCCCCGCGTGCGGGGCTCTCGCCGTGTGGCGCGCTGCGTTGGCCGGAGAGCTCAGTAAGCGCCCCGTTGAAAGACACTCGAGCTCTGCTGGGTACGCCCGCGGTGCAGGCTGGGCGTGTTCATCCCTCGTCGGCGGCGGGCGACTCCGAGTCACCCACATCATCGGCCCCGTCGGAGAGGGAGTGCTTGTTGAAGCGGTACCGGAGGCTGCGCAGGGTGACCCCCAGGAGCTTCGCCGCTTGCGTTCGAACGCCCCCGGACCGCTCGAGCGCTTGGATCAGCAGGCGTCTCTCGACCTCGCCCAGGACATCGTCGAGATTGCAACCGGCCTCCGGCAAGCCGACCAAGGCGGGCATGGGCTGCGAGGTGGCGCCCGAAAGCTCGACAGGTAGGTCGCCCAGCCCGATGGTGGGACCCGATGCCAGCGCGATCGCGCGTTCGATGACGTTTTCGAGCTCGCGGACGTTGCCGGGAAATGCGTACGCCTCCAGCGCGCGCAGCGCTTCGGCCGACAGGCCGTGGATGTCTTTGCTTTGTTCGGCCGCGCAGCGCGATAGGAAATGAAGGGCGAGCGGACGGACGTCCTCGCGTCGATCGCGTAACGGCGGCACCTGAACGCGAATGACGTTGAGACGATAATAAAGATCCTGTCGAAAGCGCCCGGCGCGGACGTCCTCCTCGACGTTGCGATTGGTGGCGGCGAGCACGCGCACGTCCACCGGCAGTTCCGCGGAGCCCCCGAGAGTGCGCACCTTTCTCTCCTGCAACACTCGGAGCAGTTTGACTTGCAACGCGAGCGGCAGATCGGCCACCTCGTCGAGCAGAATGGTTCCGCCCTCCGCCTCGCGAAACAGCCCGAGTCGGCTCGACACGGCGCCCGTGAACGCTCCGCGTTCGTGGCCGAAGAGCTCCGCCTCGATGAGATTCTCCGGAATGGCTCCGCAGTTGACGACCAGCATGCGCTTGTCCCGGCGGTCGCTCGCCTCGTGGATGGCGCGGGCAATACGTTCTTTGCCCGTCCCGCTTTCGCCGGTGATGAGAACGGTCGTCCGTGCGGGCGCGATTCGCTGGACCATGTCGAAGATGCGACGCATCGGCTCGGAGTGCCCGAGGATCTCGTGGCCGCGCTCGCGCAGCAGCTGGGCGCGAAGCCTCTCGTTTTCCGTCACGATCGCGCGCTTTTCGAGCGCCTTGTGCACGATGGCGCGAAGCTCGCTCGTGGCGAACGGCTTGGTGACGAAGTCGTACGCGCCGCGCTTCATCGCTTCGATGGCCGTCTCGACCTGGCCGTGCGCCGTCATCACGATCACCTCGGTGCGCGCGGTCCTCTGCTTGACGAGCGAGATCAGGTCCAAGCCGTTGCCATCCGGCATGAGCAAATCGGTCAAGACGATCGCGTACGGTTCCGGCGCGTGCACCACGGCATCGCGCCCCTGGGCGAAGCCGGGGGCAATCGTGACGTCCATCGCTTCGCGCTTGAAAAAAATAGCCAGCATGTCGCGCAGCCCCGGCTCGTCGTCGACGACCAGGATATGCGGTTTGGGCGCCGACCCGGCCATGGGCTGTCGACCGACCGTTCAGTTCAGTTTTGCGACCGCCGGCTTCGTTTCGCCGGCGTTGACCGAGACCGAAATCGTCTTGGTCAGCCCCTGATCGGCGTTGATGAACCTGACGGTGTGAGTCCCTGCCTTGACCGCGACGTGAATGCGCGGCGTGCTGCCGAGCGAGCGGCCGTCGACGAAGCACGTCGACGGCGGGATCGAGTTGATGTTGAGAAATGCCTCGCCTGCCTCCGCAGCGGGGGCGGGCGCCGCTGCGGCCTGGGGTTGCGGGGCAGGGGCAGAAACGGGGGCTGGCGCCGGTGCGGGGGGGGGCAGAGCCGCGGGCGCGGCAGCCGGAGTGGCGGGCCCGTAGTAGACGACCGGCGGCGCACTCTGGGTTTTCGCGACCAGCGCGATGGCGATGGACTTTTCGGCCTGACCGTCATCGAAGCTAATCGGCTGGTGGTAGTCCTCGTATCCGGGGCGACTGGCCTCGAGCGACCACGCCTTCGTCGTGTCGATGTCGACCGAAATCGGTAGCATCGGCAGCTCACGACGATCGGTTCCGCTCACGATGGATACGCGCGCCCCCGGGGTCGCCAGCGTAATCGTGGCTTTGCCGTGCAGCACCTTGAGCGTCAGGTTGCCGAGATCGACGATCTGGTCGCGGTCGATCGTGACGTGCTTTTCGATCGACTCGTAGCGCTCGGAGCCGGCCACTTTGACGATGTGGTCTCCGGGCGACAATTCGTACACCTCTTGGGGCAACGGGCCGATTTCTTTGCCGTCCACGTAGAGTTTCACGCCGGGCTGAGTGCCGGATGCCTTGAGCCCCGATCCCTTGGGCGCGCTCAACGTGAAGCTGGCGGCGGCCTGCTTACGCCCTTCGACCGACACGTTCTGAATGGCCGGTTGGTTGAAGCCTTCGGCGACCACTTTGACCTCGTGCGACCCGTTGGCCACTTGGTCGACGAGACACGGCGCGGAGTCGCATTGCTTTCGCCCGTCGACGAAAATGTCGACGTGGCTCATCGCGGCCCCCTTGGCGTCGTTCACGTTGACCACGATCTGGCCGGTGTGCGGGGCGCCGAGAAAGACGACGGAGACCGCCAGCAGGGCCGCGGCGGCAAGCCCGACCACGATCCAGAGCCCCGTCCGGCTGCTCTGCGGGCGCAGCAGGGCCGTGGACTCCATCGCACCTGCGTGCGACTCGAGGTGTTCGTGGACCGTTCCGGATCCGGGGAGCCCGGCTTGGGCAGGCATGAAGACGGGCGGGGGACCGAAGGACCCGCGCGGCGGGATCGTCGACACCGGCGAACGCGGAAGGCCGAGTCCCGGCTGCGTCACGGGCGGTGGCGGAAGAGAACTCGTCGGAGGCGGAAAACCGGGCGGAGGAGGAAGGGGCGAAAACGATGGGGCCGTAACTCCCAAGAGCGTGACTTTGCCGGCGGCTGCGCCCGAAGCAGGCTTTGCAGCGGCCGCGGCTGTGGCCGCCGCGATCGCAGCGGATCGGGCGCCCTGCGAGTCGCGGCTTTCGTCGAAGATTTGAGTCGCTTCGTCTTCATCGTCCCATTCGACGTCGACGCCGGCGGTGGTGGTGGCGACCGACGAGGACCTGGGCTGGGTCGGCTGGGGCGCGGTCGCCTTCGACGACGTCACAACCGGGGGCAGCGTGGACCGGCCCGGAGGGGGCGGGGGAGTCCGTACCGGGGGGCTTGGCGAAGGGCCTCCGAGGGTGGGCGCCGGGATGCCGAGCAAAGTCCGCTTGCCCACCGCTTCGGAAGGGGGGCGCGCCGATGGAGGAGGCGGCGGGGCGCTGTGCGCACCCGCGGGCGGGTGCGAGGAGCCGCCCTTTTTACCGAGGCCCTCGAAGACGTCGAGGTCCGATCCGCCCTTGTCGTTCTGTGCCATGGCACGAGTCTCCTGCCGCCCACTTACAATACCATCGCATCCCTCGCGAGCCCCAGGAAGGTGGGAAGCACGGCCGTGCATCGCCATGCAGACTCCCTCGCCGACGCTCCTCGTTGTCTCGGGCAGCGCTACCTGAAAACGGTGGACCTTCGACGCCGGCACGTTAGCGCCGCTCACCCGGATGCGCGAGCCGTTACGCGGGGCCGATCGCTCGGCGCCAAGGCTCGGGGCACCGCTTGGGGTGCTCGCGGGTGGCCCCCGCCGACCTCGCGTCGCTCAAGGGGCCGTTGGCGCCGGCTTGTAAAAGTATCGGATCCGCTTGGCTTGAAGCGGTTGCCAAACGCGAATCGGCACGATGGGCGTGTCCAAAAAAATGGGATGGGCGTCCGGAGCTCGAGCGCGGACCAGCCGGGCGACCGCGGGCGGCGGCTGCGCCACGGCATCGCCGGCGACGTCGAGATCGCCGCCCAGGAAAGCATGCGAGTCGCCCGTTACGGCCATGCGCGCCGAGCAGCCCAGTCGTTCGAGCAACGCGTCCAGCGCGGAGGGGGGCGCCTCGGGAGCATGGCCCGGGCCGATCTCCGCCCATACGAGGGTTCCGTCGGCATCCGCGACGCCAACGGCCGCCCTCGCGGATTGGGCGCGCGGATCGTCGAACGGTTGGCCTGCGATGACGGCGAACGAGTCGTTCGGCGGAGCGGTGGCACCGATGGCGAACACCCCGGGCGACCACCAGAGCGTGAGCGCTCCGCGCAGCGGAGCCGAGAGTGCGAGAACCGTCGGCTGATTGCCCGAAGCGCGGTCGAACGGTGCCATGGCGTGTGGATCGGCGCGGATGACGTGCACTTTGAGGTCGGGATGCGTCGCATCGATTCGCACCCACGTCGTGGCCACCGCAGACGGAAACCCGTGTTGCGGCAACCCGTGGGTGCGCCACACACCTTCCTGCGAATCGGGGGACGGGCTGGCGCTGGACGCGATGGGAGCACCCGGCAACGTCGGACGCAGGGTCAGATAGAAGAAATCGCGCGCCTCTCGTTGGATGTAGCGAGGAAAGAGCATATGGCCCATGCTGCGAATCATGCGGCGCGATCGGAACGCATAACCGGCCATGTCGGGCACGCGCCCTTCGGCTTCCCAATCGCTTTGCAGCCGTCGCAAGAGCGGACGCAGATGCCCCGCGGGCGCCACGTCGTAGAATTCGAAGCCGGCGTGCCCGGGATTCATGTCGAGGTGAATTCCAAACGAGCAACGCGCCGCGAGCATGCCCTGGGCGAGGTCGTCCGCCGAGATGCTGGCACTGTAGAAATAGCCCACGAAGCCATCCGACGTGAGGCAGATGGCGCTCCGCGTCGCGTGAATTTGGTCGGGCCAACCGGGCGGCGTGCCACCCCACCAGGTGCGTCCCCACGGGTTGAACTTTCCGTCCTGCACGAGCGGGGTGAGATTCTGGCGGAACGCGACGACATCGTCGGGTACGACGGCTGAGTCGGGCCATGCTCCGAACGCGGTCGACCCATCGCGAAGTTCGGCGACGGTGGCGGCGTACGGCTTCGGTGGCAGATACTGGATGCCGTTGGCTTGCATTCCGTATTCGCCGTGCTGAGCCTGAAATCCGCCGTTGAAGGCGGCCACCACGCGGCCGATGACCTCGGGGGTTCGCGCAATCATGCCCGACCCGCGCTCGCCATTGGCGCTGACCGGTTCGACCGTGCCCGCCTCCATGTGCAGACTCACGAGGCGTGGATCCCAAAGGGTCACGTACACGCGGACATCTTGGCGCTGGGCGTCCGGCCGGATGAACGACGTGACGAAGGGCGGAGCCGTACCGTCTGCAGACGGCGTGATGAACGGATCCTCGTCGAGGGCAATCCACCGACCTTCCCCGGGCAGCGGCGGCGACACAATCGGAGCCATGGGAGCCGGGGGCCAGCCCGTCTCGGGATTGGTGAAAGGGGTGCGTGACGCGCCCGTCGCGATCCGACCAAGCTCGCTCGAAACCTCGTCGGCCGTGGTGTGGGTGAACACGCTCGAGTGCAACGTGTCGGCAGCCGTGAACGCGACGGCCTTGATCCATTGCATTCGGTCGTCGCCGAACCAGGAGAGGGCCCGAACCCGATCGACCGCCCAGTTGACGAGGCTGCCGGGCCGCGCATGCTCGTCGGGAACGACGCGCACGAATCCCGCGCCGGCGACGATTCTCTTCTGAATCGGATCGATGAGCACGACGTGGCCGTCCGCGTGGGCCTCGACGACGCCGTCGGGCCGCCACACGACGGAACCGTCGCGGGCAATCGGATCGAAAGCGAAGGCGGTGTGCGTGACGCCGGCCGCCTGTCCGGTTTGCTCCAAGTTGGTCAGGGCGACTTGCGCTCGTTGCAAGGCCGAAAAGCCGGCGTCTGGCTCGAAGCCGGCGAGGTCGAGGACGTGCACTCCCGTCATCAGGCCGTCGGAGCTCGTCGTGTACACGGCGGTGCGGTCCCGCAGCGTCGGGCGCGACTCGTCGACCCCGCTCGTTTCGGTAATGTTCCACGCGGTTCCGACGTCGAGGACGGCTCCTTCGGGAGAGAGTCGCGCTTCGACCAGGTAAAGGTCGCTCGGCTCGCCCGTCGGGCTGGCGCGGACCAGGGCACGCGCGCCGCCCCAAAGCGCCCTTCCGAGAGTGCGCGGCGAGGGCAGCCACGTCACGTCGTTCGAGTTGCACGCCAGGCCGCGTGACGACAAGGCCGCCGCCAAGGTTGCCTCGGAGCTCGCCGCCGATCCCACGGGGGCGAACCGCGGCCGGCCTGCAACGAGGAGCGCCAATGCGACCGCGAAGGGCAAGGGCCGCGCGCGCGAGCGCCACCCCCGCAGGACCCAGCCGACCAGCACGCTCCGAACCTGGGCGCGACCGCCCGTCCACGGACGTTCTGCAAAGTGGAGCACCATGGCGATTGTCGTGGGTTCGTTTCGTGAGGCGAATGGCTCGGGCGCCGCGCGCTTCGTTTCTTGCCCGAGTATCCCCTACGGGCCCTCGGGTCCAAGATCCTCGTGCGGCTGTCTACCGGATGGGCGGGGTGGCAACCGCGTTGACGTTACGGCGCAACCCCGGGCCCTACGATGGCCTGAAAAGCGTCGCGGCCCAGAACATGCTAGCGAGATTGACCCGACTCGCCACGGAGTTTACACCGATGCTCCGGCGCCTCTTTCCTATCGGCTTCTTCGTTGCGGTTGCTGCGGCGGTGTGGGCGTGTGCGAGCCCGACGCTTCCGCTGCCGCCGCCGGCGCTTCCCACCGTCACGGCCGGATCCGACGCCGATCACGTCGACCTCGTCTCCGATACGTATGGCGGGGCCGAGCCAGACGCGCTCATCGTGATCGAGAACCAAAACCCCACCCTGACCGCCGACCAGGTCGGCGTGGTCACCCGAGCCGATGACACCGGTCGTTGGCAGGTGCAAGTCTACGCTCACAACGGCGATGTGCTCGCCATCTGGCAGGAGTACGGGGATCTGAGCAGCCCGCCGGAGCTGCTTCAGGTCAATCTGCCGTAGCGTCCCCGGCGCCCGAGACGACCCTCAGCGTGACGCGCTTGGCAGCAGGAGCAGTGGCTTCGTCGAGCAGTTCGCCGACCAAGTCCCAGTCGCTCGCTTGGACGATGCGTACGCGCCGCATCTGGCCGGCGTGGGCCTCCCCGTCGCTCAGGTACACGCTTCCGTCGATCTCGGGCGCCTGACCCGCATGACGACCCTTCATCACGAGATCGTGCTCGTCGCTCGGACCTTCCACGAGCACCTCGAGCTCGCGGCCGATGAGATCCCGGTTCTTTTCTCGCGCGATGCCTCGCTGCAACGCCATCAGCTTGCGAGCCCGGTTGGCGGTCACGAGCGGAGATACCTTTTTGTGCATGCCGTGGGCGGCACAGGTCTCCTCGTCCGAGTAGCGGAAGACGACGGCATGTTCGAACCGCGCCCATTCGACGAACGCGCAAAGCTCGTCGAAGTCCTCTTGGGTCTCGCCGGGATGACCGACGATGAACGCCGTACGGAAGGTCAGCCCGGGTACCTGCTGCCGCAGCCGCTCGACGACCTGACGCTGGCGGTCTTTGCCGTGGCCGCGGCGCATTCGTTGGAGCATGGCGTCCGAGGCGTGCTGCAGCGGCATGTCGACGTAACGAACCACCTTCGGATGGTGGGCCAAGAGCTCGATCAGCGCGTCGTCCAGGGTCTCGGGGTACAGGTAGAAGAGGCGCACCCAACGAACGCCTTGCACGTCCGCGACGCGTCGAACGAGCTCGGCGAGCGGGATGCGCTCGGCCGCGGGCCGGTCGCGCCCCCACGCCACCGTGTCTTGCGACACCAGGTTCAATTCGATGGCGCCCCCCGCGGCCAAGCGCTCGGCCTCCGCAACGATGTCGTCCATCGTTCGCGATCGCTGTTTTCCGCGAATCTGAGGAATCACGCAGAAGGCGCAGGTGCGATTGCAACCTTCGGCGATCTTGAGCCATGCGCTGGCCCTCGATTGCGTCAGGATCCGGGGGTCCGTAGCCCGGAGCAGCCAGTCGGCCGGGTTGCCGACCAGCATCCGCTCGGCGTCTCCGGCGAGAACGCGTTCGAGCTTGAGCATGTCGCTCGACCCCAACAAATGGTCAATCTCGGGGATCTTGGCGGCGAGATCCGCCGCATACCGCTGGGCCAGGCAGCCGGTGACCACCAGTTTCTTGCATGCGCCGACGCGCTTGTACTCCGCCATCTCGAGGATCGTGTCGATCGACTCTTTCTTCGCCTCGCCGATAAACCCGCAGGTATTGACGACGATGACTTCGGCCACGCCGGCCTCGGAGACGATTCGCCAGCCTTCGCGGCCGGCGACCCCGAGCATGACCTCGGTGTCTACGCGGTTTTTCACGCATCCGAGGCTGACGAAATGAACGGTGCGCTCTCTCATCGCGCGTCCCGCTGGCCGGCGGGCGCCGACATCGAGTCGATGAACCGGTCGAACATGTACAGGGCGTCGTGCGGGCCGGCGGCGGCCTCCGGATGGTACTGTACGCTGAACGCTCGTAGCGACGGGGCGGCGAGCCCCTCGGACGTGCCGTCGTTCAAATGGATGTGCGTCGATTGGATAGGGGAGGGCATCGTGGCAAGATCGACGCAGAAGCCGTGATTTTGCGTGGTGATTTCGATCCGTCCAGTCGTCAGATCCTTGACCGGCTGGTTGGCGCCTCGGTGACCGAACTTCAGCTTGTAGGTCTTCGCGCCGAGAGCCCGAGCGAGGAGTTGATGGCCGAGACAAATACCGAATAGCGGACGAATTCCGAGCACGCCCCGAATGGTCTCGACCGCATAATCCAACGCGCCCGGGTCGCCTGGGCCGTTCGACAGAAAGACTCCGTCGGGCCGGTACGACAGCACTTCGCTCGCCGTCGCGGAGGCCGGCAGAACCGTCAGGCGGCATCCCGCGTCGGTCAAGCATCGCAAAATGTTGCGTTTGATTCCGTAGTCGATGACGACGACATGGTGTTCCGGGGGACGCGTTGCAGCGGTGGCCCATTCTCCGCGTCCCTCGGTCCATGAATAGGGCTGCTTGGGCGTCACGAACCGCACCAAGTCGAGCCCATTCATGTCCGGAGCCTGCCGTGCGCTGCGCAAGAGCTGCTCGGGCGAGGACGTTCCGATCGCGGCGTTCTGAGAGCCGACATCGCGCAAGTGACGGGTGAGCTTGCGGGTATCGACGTCCGCGATGCCGACGACGCCCGTCCTCGCGAGGTAGGCGTCGAGGCTCTCTTGCGATCGCCAGTTCGATGCGATGGGGCTGGCGTCCCGCACGACGAACCCCGCCACGCGTGGCACTTCCGAAACGGCTTCCGTATCCTCGCTGTTGGTCCCGACGTTGCCGATCTCCGGCGCGGTCATCGTGACAATCTGACCGTAATAGGAAGGGTCGGTGAGCACCTCTTGGTATCCGGTCCAAGTCGTGGTGAACACGGCTTCGCCTGTCGTCGCTCCGCGTGCGCCGAACGGACGACCCACGAAAGTCGTACCGTCGGCGAGCACCAGCCAAGCGCGATCGTGTTGGGTCGGGTCGGTCACGTTCCAGCCTCCGTGCGCTCGTGGACGATACGCCCGTCGCAGACGGTCATGACGACTCGCCCTTCGACCGCGTGCCCCGCAAATGGGGTGTTGCGGCTGCGCGTCCGCAGCCGGGCGGGGTCGATGACCCAGCGCTCCGCCGGGTCGATGAGAACGAGGTCGGCCCGGGCGCCTTGCCGCAGTGTGGGCGGATCGAGCCGCGCCACGCGGGCGGGAGCCACGGTGAGCGCGGTCATCAGCCGGGCCAAAGGCAGGGTGCCGTCCCGCACGAGCCCCAGCAGCACCGGCAGACAAAGCTCGAGTCCGATCATGCCCGGCGCCGCTTCTGCGAACTCGACGTTCTTGTCCAACACCCCGTGTGGCGCGTGGTCGGTGGCGACGCAGTCGATCGTTCCATCGGCAAGGGCCCATCGTAAGGCCTCGACGTCGCGGTGCTCGCGCAGCGGCGGGTTGACCTTGCACGCCGTGTCGTAGCCGAGAACGGCCTCGTGGGTCAGCATCAGGTGGTGTGGCGTCACCTCCGCGGTAACCTCGATGCCGCGCCCTTTCGCCTCACGGATGAGTCGCACGGCGCCTTCGGTCGACACATGGGCGACGTGGTATCGGGCCCCTACGTATTCGGCCAGCAGCAGGTCCCGGGCGACGATGATGTCTTCGGCGACGCGTGGCCAGCCGCGCAGGCCGAGTCGGGTCGAGATCCCGCCCTCGTGCATCTGGGCCCCCTCGGTGAGCGCGTGATCCTCGGCGTGCTGGATGAGAGTCATGTCGAACGTCGACGCGTACTCGAGCGCGCGCCGCATGACCTGGCTGTTCGTGACGCATCGGCCGTCGTCGCTCACTGCCACCGCTCCAGCGTCCTTCAGGTCGGCCATTTCCGTCAGCTGCTCGCCGAGCTGCCCCAGGGTGATGGCACCAATCGGGTGAAGCCGCACGCCTCCGAGCGATCGAGCCTTGCCGACCAGCATCTCGGTGACCACGCGCGAATCGTTGACCGGACGCGTGTTGGGCATGCAGCACACGTCCACGAATCCGCCCGCGGCCGCCGCGCCCAGACCGCTCGCGACGTTCTCCTTGCCCTCCGCGCCCGGCTCGCGCAAGTGGGCGTGCAAGTCGACAAGGCCCGGGCATAGCCACGCGCCGGGGCGCTCGATGACGCGCAGGCCCTCGAGACCGTTGGGCAGCACGAGATCGGCCGCGGCGTTCCGACCGATCCGCGTGATGTGGCCGCGCTCGACGACGACGTCGACGACACCGTCGAGCGAGGCAGCCGGGTCGATGGCGCGCACATGGCGAAACACGAGACAGTCCGTCATGAGCGCTACGTCGGGGGCGTATAGCGAGCTCTGAGGCACACGTCGACCGCCGGCGCGGCGCCGTCCCGAGGTGGCACCCCACTGTGTCCGCGCCGGACGGCGAGCCGCGCGTCGCGCGATCACGGCCCAGAGCGCCGCGTCGCGCGATCACGGCCCAGAGCGCCGCGTCGCGCGATCACGGCCCAGAGCGGCGCTTGACGTGATTTCCGCGAGCGAGTACCCGTGTCCACGCTTCGTGCGAACGTGGCGGAATTGGCAGACGCACCAGATTCAGGTTCTGGCGGGGTAACTCTCGTGAGGGTTCAAGTCCCTCCGTTCGCACAAGACTTCGTTAGCAAGGTCCGCAGGTGCCTCGACCCGGCTTGCGAAAAGAGTGGGCTCGCGTCTTTCGGCTCTGAGGTGTTGCCAGGTGCCTCGACCCGGCTTGCGAAAGAGTGGGCTCTCGTCTTTCGGCTCTGAGGTGTTGCCAGGTGCCTCGTCCCGGCTTGCGAAAGAGTGGTGGACTGATTAAAAGTGAGCGGCTCAAGCGGCGTTTCTCAATCCCTCCGTTCGCACCAAGTTGCTGGGCCTTCTTCGTGCTTCTTCGGTAGGTCGATCCTTCTTGGGAACCCCCCCCGGTGCTCCGCTACCGCAGCGATCTCCGTACCGTGGCCTTCGTCGCGATGTATTTCGTGGCGCTCGGCTACGCGTGGCACTTGCCTGTGGCGCGAGGCTTGCCCACGTGCGCTGCGTGCGCCTTCATGTGCTGGATATCGTGGATCAACGCCGTCATCACTCACAACGTGGTGCACGTGCCGCTCTGGCGATCCGCGCGGCTCAACCGCCTGACTCGCGCGGTGCTCTCGTTGACCTACGGCTTTCCCGTCAACGAGTACGTTCCCGGGCACAACCTGAGCCACCACCGCTATGTCCAGCAACGCCGAGACGTGATGCGCACGACGAAAGTTCGCTCATCGTGGAATCTCGTCGGTCTGCTCTCCTTCTTCCCGGCGGTGGCGTTCGATGTCGTGCGGGCAAACGCCAAGTACGTCAGGTTCGCGAAGCAGGCGCGACGCGACTGGTACGCCGAGCGCCATGCGCAGCTGATGCTCGCCTGGGGCGTCAAGATCGCGCTTCTCTTCGTCGATTGGGAGAAAGCGCTCCTCTTCGTCTTCGTCCCGCATTTGAGCGCGGTTTGGGGCATCACCACGGTCAACTTTCTTTGGCATGACGGCTGCGACACCGATCATCGCTACAACCATTCACGGAACTTCGTTGGTAGGGTCTTCAACTGGTTTCATTTCAACAACGGCTTTCATGGGATGCATCATATGAACCCGGGGCTCCACTGGAGCCGCCTTGCGGACGAGCACGCCGCTCTCATCGCGCCCCACATTCATCCGGCACTCCAACGTCGGTCGTTCGCCATGTATCTCGTGCAGGCGTTCTTCCTTCATGGACGGCGCGTACGCTACGACGGGTCCCCGCTGCTTCTCCCCGAAGAAGGCCAAGACGAGGACTGGATGGGTTCGGCCCTGGACGGCGAGCTGGCGCGTCCACCCGCAGAGTGATCGACGAAGAGGGCGAGCGCCCGATCCTCCTCTCCGGGGGCGTGAACGTCCCGGCGTCCCCGTCGGGGCACAACACTGGCCGGGGGCGTGGATGTCCGGCGCACCCCGTCAGGGGAAGGGGAAACAGCGGCGCAGGCGCTGTCCTAAGATGATTTCCTTGTTCGCCCCAAACCCCCAATCGCCTCCCGACGATTGAAGTACACCCCCCGGCTGATCTCTTTGTTCTGGGGCGGCGTACTTTAGGGAACGGACCAACGAGCCCAACTGGGCTAACCTGAAGTTCCCCGCCAGGAACTTCAGGCTAACCGCCGGATGCGTCGGCGGCATCGCCCGCGTCGCCGGCATCGGCCGCGTCGCCGGCATTGGCCGCGTCGCCGGCATTGGCCGCGTCGCCGGCATCGGCCGCGTCGGAGGTGCCCGAATCGGCGGGTGCGGAGGCGGGGCAGACGGTGGCGGGAACCTGGTTGTCGACGGGAGCCAAGCTGCGCAAGAACTCGATCACGTTGCCGACCGACGCGTCGGTCAGTTCCGCCGGCGAGACACTTCCGTCCGGATTCGTTTTGGGCAAGCCGAACGTCGGCATCACGCAGAATGGGCCTCCGTCGCCGGGATCCACGCCGTAAAGAATGGCATTGGCAATTTGCTCATTGCTCCAGCAGCCGAGTCCGGTCGCGAGATCGGGCGTCAAGTTCGGCGGGTAGACCGGACCGCTGTCGCTGATGGAAGCGTCGTTGCCCGACAGCACGATCGCCGCATCCGCGCTCGTGTCCGTCTGGTGGCAATGGTAGCAGCGCCCCGTGTTCTCGATGAACGCGAGACCTGCGGCGACCGATGCTTCGTCGAGCGGGCCGGCGTCGAACGCGACGCACAACCCGCCGCCCTCGGCCGCGTCGCTCGTGACGCCGACCGTGTCCGGCGGGGCGTCGAGGGCTGCCGCATCGGTCACGGACGCATCGCCTGCGTCGGGTGACGACCCATCGGACGACGAATCGGGGGTCGTGACGCCCGTCTCCGCCATCGTCGTGCTGTCCGGCGTCCCCGAATCGCTCGGCCCTTCGTTGCTCTGGGTGCTGCTGCAGGCCTGAAGGACGAGCCCGCTGCCTATAAGGCTGAACGTGCCCAAAACAACGAGATAGTGCGGCTTCATTCAACCCTCCCAGGGGGTCTGCGACAAAGCGCGGTGCGGCGCACCACAACCCCTCATAGCCAATAATGTCAGTTGCCGTGTGATGTCAAGCCACATCGCGCGCCCACGCGCGCCGACTCGTTCCGCTACAATGAGACGATGCGGGCGTGCACCCCGATCGGTCGCTCCCGCTCCCACCGGTGTTTATGACGTCCAATCCGTCGTCTCCTTCTCCCGCTCCGCAGGCCGTCTCTTCCATTCCCGCTGCCCACATCGGTGTCCTCCGCGAAGCGCTGGAGGACAACCGCGAAAGTCTGATTGCCCGTCTGATGACGACGCCCGGCGAGGACGGTTTGGCGATAGGCCGCGCCAACGCGCGCTTTCTCGAAACGTGTATCGTTGCCCGGTACATGTCCGCCGCGAGCGGGCCCGGCGTCGATGCGACCGGCCTCGCTTTGGCGGCCGTCGGCAGCTTCGGTCGGGGGGCGGTCGCGCTGTACAGCGACGCGGATCTCGTTCTGGTCGTTGCGCCGTCGGGCACCGAAAGGGCCGAAGCGTTCGCCGACGCATTTCTGTATCCGCTCTGGGACGCCGCGCTGCCCGTCGGCCACCAGATCCTCAGCGCCGGCGACGCCATCCCCCTCGCCCAACGAGATCTGGCGACCGCCACATCGCTTCTCGATTTGCATTTCCTCGCCGGCGATGAGGGGCTGCTTCGCGAGCTGGCCGTTCATGCCTACGAGGGCCTCTTCGGTGAGCAGGATCTGGGCGTCTTCATCGATCGCCTCGAGGCGGAGGCCGCCGGTCGTCACGAGCGCTTCGGCGGGTCGGTCTACCTGCTGGAGCCGGACGTCAAGAGCGGGCCGGGCGGACTGAGGGACCTCGATGGGGTGCGGTGGGCGTCGCGTGCCCGCTACCACGTGAGGGAAACGGCGACGGAGGGGGGGTTCTGGGGCGAGTTGGTGCGACTGGGCATCGTCGTGTCCCGCGAGGCGCAAGAGATCGCCGCGTCCGAGGAGTTTCTCTGGCGCGTGCGCAATCGCTTGCACGCGCGCGCCCGCCGCAAGTCCGATCGACTCGGGTTCGAGGACCAGGAGGTGCTCGGGGTCCAAATGGGGTACGGCGAGGATCGCGCCCGCGCCGCCGAGCGGCTCATGCAGGACTATTATCTGCACGCCCGATCCATCGGTCGTGCACGCGCGAGCCTTTTCGAGCGGTTGCGCCCGGCCCGCCGTCGCGGCAAACCGTTGCCGCCGACCGACCTCGAGGATGGCGTCCAGCTGTTCGAGGGACACGTGACGATCGCGAGCAGCTCGCTCTTGCAGGACGACCCCGCTCTGGCGATGCGCGCGTACGCCGCTTGCGTTCGCTACCAGGCTCCGGTGCTGCCTTTCGCGCGCGATGCGATCACGCGATGCACGGCCGATCGCGAATGGTGCGAACGGCTCCGCGCGTGCCCCGAGGCCGCTCGGTGGTTCGTCGAGCTCATTTGCACCGTGCCCGAGACGCGAACGCAACGCGGCTCGATCGTCGGCGAGCTTCACGACGTTGGCTTGCTCTTGGCGATGGTGCCGGAGTTTCTGCCCGTCACCGGCCGCGTTCACCACGACATCTACCACGTCTACACGGTCGACGTTCACTCGGTCGCCGCCGTCGATCGGTTGCGTCAGTTCGCGCGCGGCGAGCTGGCTCAAGAGTTTCCGCTCGCGTCGCGTCTGGCCGTCGAGATTGCGCGCCCGGTACCTCTCTTTTTGGCGACGCTCCTCCATGACGTCGGAAAAGGTTGGCCGGACGAGCAGGGGTCGATCCGGCAGCATTCGAAAGTGGGCGCCGACTTGTGCGCGCGCATTTTGCCTCGCCTCGGCATGAGCCCGGAGGACTGCGACGAAGCGCGGCAGCTCGTACTCGATCACCTTCTCATGTACCGCATCGCAACCCGCCGGGATCTCGACGACCCCGCCACGATCGCGGAATTCTGCCGCACGGTTCGCGGTCGAGAAGGGCTGCGCAACCTGTACCTGCTGACGGTCGCGGATCTGAGCACGACGTCGCCGACGGCGATGACGTCGTGGAAGGGGCGCATGCTCGACGAGTTGTACTTCGCGGCCGAGGGGTATCTGGCCGGCCATCAGCCGCGCGAAGAAGTCGAGCGAGTTGCCCGCGTACGCGACGCGGTGCGGGCGGCCTGGTCGGGGACCACCCGGCGCAACCTCGATCGTCTGCTCGCTTCGATGCCGGACCGCTACCTGTTGGCGAACGTGCCGGAGTCGATCGTGCAGCACGCGAGGGTCGTGCTCGATCGTGGAACGCGTCCCGTTCACGTGGCTCGAGTGCATTCGCGCCACCCCGAGGCCGCCGAACTCTGCGTCGTCGCGGACGACCGTCCCGGTCTGCTCGCCGGCATTGCCGCGGCGCTTACCGCCAACCGTCTCGAAGTGCTCGCCGCGCAGGTCTACTCTCGTCCCGCCGGGGACCGGGTCGAGGCCGTCGACCTGTTTTGGGTGCGCGACCGGGAGGGGGGGACCGACGGCGTGCAACAGGCCATGCCCCGACTGGCGCGCGACCTCGAAGACGTCTGCTCAGGCCGGATCGCCCCGGACAGCCTGATCCGCGAGCGAACCGGATCGATCTCGGCGTGGCGCGAGCGGCCGAGCCCGGCCGTCCCGACCGAGATCCTGCTCGACGATCGATCTTCTCCGCGCCACACGATCGTCGAGGTCTTTGCCAAGGATCGCCCGGGCCTACTGTACCGTTTGGCTCAGGCCCTCCACCATCTCGGGCTGTCGATCGCCCTGTCGAAAATCAACACGGAGGGAGCGCGGGTCGCTGACGTATTTTACGTGAGCGAGCTCGATGGGCAGAAGATCGCGCGCGGGCCCCGATATAAGGAAGTCCAGGACGCGCTGGTGCAGGCCGTCGGCGGGTGACGCGCGCCGACCGGGCCTATGACAAGATGGGCGGCATGAAGCCAATCGGAGCCGTTTCGGGGGCGCTTGTCGCGTGGACGCTCGCAGCGTGCGGTGGATCGACTCCCGCACCGCAGGCGGCCCCGCCGCCCGCGCTCGACAGCGCCGCCGCCCCAGAACCCAGCCGCACGGCCGAAGCCGTCCCGTCGTCCGATCTCCTGAACGGCATCAAGGCGTTTGACGCCGGACATTACGCCGACGCTCGCGCGTCGTTCGAGGCCGCGGTCAAGAAGAAGGCCAGCGATTACGAGGCTCTCTACAACTTGGGCATGGCCTGCGAAAAGTTGCAGGACAAGGCGGCGGCCGAGTCGGCCTACAAATCCGCATTGGCCGCCAAACCCGATCTGGACTCGGCGGCGGCCGAGCTGAGCGCTCTCTACATCGACGAAGGGCGGCCCGATGAGGCGCTCGAGGTGGCACGCGCCGGGCTGGCGAAGCACCCCGGCAGCGCGGCCCTCCATGAGAATCTCGGGGTGGCGATGGCCGCGCGCGGTGAACGGGATCAGGCGATCCGCGAACTCGGGCAAGCTGCCGAGATGGCTCCCGCCGATCCGATGCTTCAACTGACGCTCGCGCATTGGCTCAATGTCTGGCACCTGCCTGGCGCGGTCGCGCATCTCGATGCCGCGCGTGGCCGGGTCAAAGACGACTACGGCATGCTGGCCTCGGTGGGCCACGAATACCGCTTCGCAGGCGAATTCGAATCGTGCGTGAGTACCTTCGACGCAGCCATCGCGCTCAAAGACGGCGGCGAAGTGCGGACGGAAAGGGCGCTTTGCCGGCTCGGACTGAAGGACGAGCGAGGTACACTCGACGATCTTCAAGCCGCTGTCGCGCGGGAACCGACGTATGCCCCGGCGCACTATTACCTCGGGGGCCGGTTGGCGATGGCCAAGCGGTTCAAGGACGCGGCCGCCGAATACGCCAAAGTGCTCGACCTCGAGCCGAACGGGTCGCTCGCGAAACCAGCCCGCGATCGTCTCAAAGCCGCGCGAGACGCCGCGGCCGCGAAAAAGAAGTGACCGACTGCTCGTGCACGTGCGCGAGGTAGGGCCAAGCCTACCGGCCGAAGGATCAGCGCCCTGGCCAGACGGATCGATCTTGTGGATGTTGACGGTATCTTGCGCACGGTGCGCTAGGCGCCCACGAAGCCTCGAATGACGCTGCCCCGGCCGTCGTCGGCGACAGTCCCGACCGCGACCAGCGTGCCTGCCTCGTCGATCCAGGCACAAGGCCCGCGTTGGGGGGCGACGATGTCCGAAGGCTGAACCGGCCGCCCGCATCGTGCGTCGCGGGCGCCCGCCGGCGTCAGTCTCGCCACGGCGAGTGTGCGCGTCGCAGCGTGCGCCAACGCTTGAATGCGAGCGCGAATCGCGGCAAGCGGCGCATCCATCGAGATGGCTTCGTCCACGGCGAACGGTCCCGACCGCGTCCGGTGCAGCCGGATCAAGTGCCCGCTGGTCCCGAGACTCTCCGCCAGATCTCTCGCCATCGCGCGGACATAGTAACCGCTGCCGACCTCGATCTCGACGTCGATCCGCGCGGGCTCGTCGCTCGACCCGGCCAGATCGAGGCGACGGACGCAGACTTGCCGCGGGGCAAGCTCGGTCACTTGCCCGCGCCGCGCCCTCGCGAACGCGCGCTCCCCTCGGGTCTTGATCGCCGAGAATTGCGGCGGGACTTGGCTCGTTCGACCCCGCTCGCGCGCCAGCGCGGCGTGCAATCCGACCGCGATCGTCGGATTGTCGGACCGGGCCAATTCGCCGAGCAACTCCCGGGCGAGAGGCTCTCGGCGAAGTTCTCGCCCGTCCGCGTCGAGCGTGTCGGTCGCGACGCCGAGCGCGATGGTCGCTTCGTAGACTTTGTCGTGGGAGGTCAGCCACGGCACGAGTTTGGTTGCCTCTCCGACCGCGAGCACGAGCACTCCGGTCGCCATCGGGTCGAGCGTCCCTGCGTGTCCGATGGCGCGCACGCCGAGGACGCGGCGCATGTGCGATACGACGGCATGGCTCGTCAGCCCCCTGGATTTATCGAGGATCAGAACGCCCGAAGGTTCTCGGGACAACAAACCGGAGGTCACGATGGCCCCATGTTAAGATCGCAATCGTCGATGACCATTCCCTCCTCCCCAGCGCCTCCGCGCCTGGGGCCGTACGAGCTCCTGAAGCGGATCGCAACCGGCGGGATGGCGGAAGTCTACTTGGCGCGCCGAGCGGGCCCTCACGGTTTCCAGAAGTTCGTGGCCGTCAAAAGGATCCTTCCTCAATACGCTCGCGATCCGGACTTCGTCGCGATGTTCATCGACGAGGCGCGGGTGTGCGCGCGGCTCGGCCACCCGAATATCGTTCAAGTGTTCGACTTCGGCGAGCAGGACGGCGAACTGTACATGGCGATGGAGTACGTCGACGGCACGACGGGCGCTCGTCTCATCCGGGGCGCGGCCGCGGTCGGCGAGGACATCCCCCTCGACGTCTGTCTGCATACGGCTCTTTCCGTTCTGCGTGCTCTCGACTACGCGCACGGAGCACGCGATGACGCGGGCAGGCCCCTTCATCTCGTGCACCGGGACGTTTCGCCTGGAAATGTGCTCATCGACCGTTCAGGCGCCGTCAAACTGACCGACTTCGGCATCGCGCGCGCCGTCGAGATCGAGCGCCGAACGGATGCGGGCCAGCTCAAGGGCAAGCTCGGTTACATGTCCCCGGAGCAGGTCATCGGGCGCGACCTCGATGGGCGAAGCGATCTCTTCACGGTCGGGATCGTCCTGGCGGAGATGCTCATCCTGAAGCCGCTTTTCAGTGGCGGCAAAGAGCTCGACGTTCTCTTGCGAATTCGGGATGCGGACGTTTCGGTGATCGATCGGGCCGGGTCGCGCGTCCCCGACGATCTTCGGGCCGTTCTGTTTCGCGCGCTCGCGCGAGATCCCGCCTTGCGCTGGCCCGACGCGGCCGCATTCGCCGAAGCGATCGAAGAGGTGGTGCGGCGTCGCCGGCTGCAGGTGGGTCCTTCACGCCTCGCGGGGCTCATCGAAAAGTTGGGGCTCGTCTCGCCTATCGACTTCGGCGACAGCGAAGTCGATACCGCGGGGTCGCCGGAGCCGGCGTTGGCGGCCGCTCGCGAAGCTCACGACTCGGAGCTTCCGACGCACCAGTCGGGCCCTTCGCCGAATCCCCCGCAGCCGGCGTCTCCGAGCACCTATCGCGTGCAACGCAGCGACGGTGGCCTCATGGGGCCGATGGCTTTCCATCGGCTCGTCGAGCTCTTCGCGACCGGCGAGCTCAGCGCGCGCTGCGAGATTGCGCGCGAGCAGGGGCGGTTCCGCCCTCCGACCGAGTACCCGGAGCTCGCACGCTTCTTGGCGAGCCCCGCGCTGCGTTGGGACGTCGACTTCCCGAGCGACGCCGTCGACTCCGGCGGTCTAGACCCCGCCCGCCTTCCGACCCGCGTGTTTCATCTGGCGGTGCGCCGTGAAACCGGCGCGCTCGTGCTGCGAAATGGGACGCGGAGAAAGCGCATCTTCTTTGTCGAGGGTTCCCCCGAATGGGTGAGTTCCACGGACAAGGGGGAGCTTCTCGGCGAATTTCTCATCCGCCGGGGTCAGGTTCTGCGGATGGAGTTGGAGATGGCGCTCGCCATGCTCCCGCGCTTCGGCGGCCGTCTCGGCGACACGCTGGTCGGAATCGGCGTTTTGCGACCGATTGAGTTGTTTCGCGCCATCCACGACCAGACCCAAGGTCGTCTTGTCGACGTGTTTCGGTGGAAAGAGGGGGAAATTGCATTTGCCCGCGGAGTTCGATCGCAAGAGGAGACGTTTCCGCTCGGGGTCGATATCTACGAGATCATCAATCGCGGAATTCGAGGCGGTTATGGCTACGAGGAGCTCCAATCCATGCTCGCTCCGATCTCCGAAGAAGTCATCGAGCCCGTTGCCGTGCCGCCCGTACGCCTCGAAATGTTCCGCCTGCCGGAGCGCGAAGCGGCGGTCATCGAGTCGATCACGGGAAAGACCACCCTGGCCAAGGTGATGGCCGAGCGAACGGGTGCGCATGCGACGGATCCCGACGAGGTCCTTCGTGCGGTCTTTCTGGGCCTCGCGTGCGAACTGCTAAAGAGCCCGAAATGGGTGGTGCCCGCGAGCTTCATCAAAGCAAAATGATCGGGGCCGGCGCGACGCCCGGGGGCGGGTCGTGAGAGCGAGGCTGCGAACGCGGCTCTTCGTCATGTGGATCGCGATCCTGTCGCTGTGCGCCACGGCAGCGGATGTGGGTCTCACGACGCGGATCGCGGCCGACGCTACCGACTCCTTGCGGCGCGACGTGTTGGCGCGAGCCCGACTCGTGGCTCGCGAAATCTCGGCTTCGGCGACCCCCGATCCAGCGGACCGCGCGGCCTGGCACGCGCTTGCGCAATCGCTTGGGCAGTCGGCGGACGCTCACGTCACGATCATCGGTCGCGACGGGCGGGTACTGGGGGATTCGGACGCTTCGTGGCCGTTGGCGACGACCCCCGAAAGCTCGGGCGGCCTGCCGGAGGTGCGCGAAGCTCTGTTGGACGGCAAGGGGACTATCATCCGCCGCGGTCCGGCCGGTCAGCACTCCGTCCTGCACGTCGCCGTCCCGTTCGATCGCGAAGGCGTGGTGCAAGGGGTCGCTCGAGTTTCGGTGTCGTTGGCGGACCTCGACCGGACCCAGAGTGCCGTTCGTCGTGGGATATGGGTCGTCGCTGCGATCGCCCTGGCGCTTTGCCTGCTGCTGTCGAACGCGCTGGCGATGCAGGTCTCCGGCGTGGTCGCTTCGTTGACGCGTGCCGCGCGGCGAATGGGCAACGGAGACCTCACCGTGCGGACGAGGCTGTCGGGGCGCAGCGAGTTGTCCGAGCTCGGGCAGGCCCTCGATCGACTCGCCGGTGGGCTCGGGACCACACTGGGTGAACTGCGCGCCGAACGCGACCTGCATAAGAGAATTCTCGAGGCGATGCATGACGGGGTTGCCGTGGTCGATCGCCATGGCCGCGTCGTGCTCGTGAACCCGGCGCTCCGGTCGATGCTGCTGCTCGGCGCCGACGCGGTGGGTAAACTGCTGATGGAGACTGTCCGCCACGCGCAGCTGAGCTCGATGCTCGAGCAAGCCCGAGCCGAGCTCGACGACCATCAGGTCGAGATCGAGCTTCCCGGTTTGAAGCCGCGACGGGTCGTCGTTCACGCGGCGCCGCTGTCGGGCGGGGACGAGGGCATGCTTTTCGTATTCGTCGACGTCACCGAGCTGCGGCGTCTCGAGTCGTTGAGGCGCGACTTCGTCGCGAATGCGTCGCACGAGCTTCGCACCCCGATCGCCGCGGTGCGATCGGCGACCGAGACGCTGCGAACCGGCGCGCTCGAAGACCGAATCGCCAGCACGCGCTTCGTCGACATCATCGAGCGCAATGCCCAGCGCCTGCAGATCTTGCTCGAAGACATGCTCGAGTTGTCCAAGCTCGAGTCGAACGAGTTCAAACTCAAGCGCGAGCGAGTCGACCTTCAGCGGGTGGTCCCCATCGTTCTGGCGCTCTTCCGCGAACGTGCCGAAAAGAAAGGAGTGGCGTTGACGGCGACGCTTCCATCGGCGCTTGCACCCGTGGACGGCGACGCCCGCGCGCTCGAGCACGTCCTTTCCAACCTCGTCGACAACGCCGTGAAATACTGTGCTCCCGGAGCCCGGATCCAGGTCAGCGCCTCCGAGGAGGACGGCCGGATTCGCTTGGTCGTGACCGACACGGGCCCCGGGATTGCCGCGGAACACCTGGGTCGTGTCTTCGAACGGTTCTATCGCGTGGATGCCGGCCGGTCGCGAGAGCTCGGCGGAACCGGGCTCGGGCTTTCCATCGTCAAGCACATGGTCGAAGCCATGCGCGGCAGGGTCTCGGTCGAAAGTGTCGTCGGCAAAGGCTCGACATTCGCTGTCCTGTTGCACCGTGCGAACGCGGCGAACGCCCTCGGTTCGCCGTAAAAGCGTATTGTGTCACATAGATTTCACCGATCCGACACGGCGTTGCTTGAGGGTCCGGCAAGCCTGGGCCTCCATTATCGATGGTCTACATCGCGGTCGCTTTGACGCTGACGTCGCTTGGGCTCTATGCGGCGATGATGACCCTCTTCGTTCGGGCGATGATGAAGCGCCTTCGAGCGATTTCCTCGGGCCGCCCCGGCCTCCCGCGAGGGGTTTGCGTACCCGCGGTGACGATTTTCAAGCCGCTGGCCGGATTGGACGACGACCTCGAAGGCAACCTCGAGTCCTTCGCTCGCATCGAGTATCCCTCGTTCGAGGTCTTGTTGGGGGTCGCGAATCGTGCCGACCCGGCGTTCGGCGTCGCGCGTCGCTTCGTTGCGAGACATCCCCGGCTCGACGCACAAATCGTTTTGACGGACCCGGGCGCGGCGGTCAACCCCAAGGTGGCGCAGCTCGTCGGACTCGAAGCAGTCGCCAAGGGCGAAATTTGGGTCATCTCCGATTCGAATGTTCGAGTCCGGTCGAGCTACCTGCGGTCCATGGTCGCTGAGCTCGCCGACGATCGCGTCGGCATCGTGACGAGCCTGTTCTCCGGCAACGGCGAAGAGTCCTTGGGTGCGGCGATCGAGAACCTGCAGATCTGCGCGGCCACGGCGCCCGGCATCGCGGCCGTGGCGGTGGTCAGCCGTCGCTCGTTCACCGTCGGGAAGTCGATCGCGGTTCGGCGGGCGGATTTGATTCGCATCGGAGGTTTTTCGTCGGTCGGTGGCGTGCTCGCAGAGGACCACGTACTCGGACGACGCTTCGCGGAAGCCGGCTTCGAGATTCGGTTGTCGCACGAGATCGTCGCGAACTGGAACGTGCGCTGCTCGGTGCGTCGAACGCTCGAACGCCACACGCGCTGGGCGCAGCTGCGGCGATCCATTTTGCCGTGGTGGTGCTTCGCCTCCGAGCCGTTATTGAATCCGATTGCGCTGGCCACCGTGTGTTGGATCTTGGCTCCGGGTGCCGTCATGGGGATGTGTTGGGCGGCCGTGGCGCTCGCACAAATGGCAGGTGCGGTCGCGGCCGTCCGGTTGCTTCGCGGTCGCGCCGTAGCCTGGTGGCATGGGCCGCTCGAGATCGTCCGGTCGGTGCTCGCGCTCATTTGCTGGATTCGTGCTTGCGCGAGTCGCAAGATCTCGTGGCGGGGGCATCCGTTCTGGCTGCTGCGGGGTAGCGCGATCCTTCCGGTGGCCTCTCCGACGGCTGGCTCGCCGACGCGTCAGAGCCTGCCCGCATGAGCGAGGCCGACGATCCGAATCGACCGCCCCGCGGGACGTCACGCGATCGTCACCCAGGTGGCACGGGACAATCTTTCGCAGGCCCCAAAGTCCCGCCCGTGGCCGCTGCGGCGACTTTGTCTTCGAGCGCGGAGGCTCAGCTGAAGATGCGCGCCGGCGGATTGACCGTTCGCTACGGCGAAAAGGTCGCGATCAAAGACGTGACGATCGACGTGTACGCGAAGCAGGTCCTCGCGCTGATTGGCCCGAGTGGCTGCGGCAAGAGCACATTTCTCCGGTCGCTCAACCGCATGAACGACACGGTGCCCGGGGTCTCGGTCTCCGGGCACGTGGAGCTCGACCGGGAGGCCATTTACGGCCCCGACGTCGATCCCGTGCTCGTCCGGCGCCGAGTGGGAATGGTATTTCAGCGGTCCAATCCGTTCCCGAAGTCGATCTTCGAGAACGTCGCCTACGGATTGCGTATTTCCGGCGTCAACGAGCGAGCCGTGCTCGGCGAGCGAGTCGAGCGCGCTCTGCGGCATGCGGCGCTTTGGGACGAAGTCAAAGACAGGCTGGACGAATCGGGTCTGGGGTTGTCCGGCGGCCAACAGCAGCGGTTGTGCATCGCGCGCGCGCTGGCGGTCGAACCAGAGGTCCTGCTGATGGATGAGCCTGCGAGCGCGCTCGACCCGATTGCGACGGCGAAGATCGAGGATCTCGTCGCCGAGCTGCGCGACGACCTCACCATCGTCATCGTGACGCACAACATGCAGCAGGCCGCGCGCGTGTCCCAGCGCACCGGTTTCTTTTACATGGGTCGGCTGGTCGAAGTCGCGGACACGACCACGATTTTCACCCGTCCCAAAGAGCGCGAAACCGAAGATTACATAACAGGGAGATTCGGCTGATGCCCGATTTCAAGGTAGCCATTCTATGCGCCGGCGCAGTGCTGTCGCTCGTCTCGTGCGACCGGAGCGCGCCGCCGGCTCCCCCGCAGCCGGCCGCCTCTGCCGGCAGCGCCTCGCAGGGTGGCCCCGTCGAGACGGGAACGGTTCAAGTGAGCGGATCGAGCGCGCTGCAGCCGCTCGTCAATGCCGCAAAAGAAAAATTCGAAGCGAGCCACAAGGGGATCAGTGTCGAAGTCTCGGCCGGAGGCTCCAAGAAGGGCTTGGCCGACGTGGCTGCGGGCGCTGTGCAGATCGGGGACAGCGACATCTTTGCGCCGGCGGATCTCAAGGGAACGCTGGTCGACCACAAGGTGGCGGTGATCGGCTTCGCGGCGATGGCGAACAAGGGGGGGTACAACGAGAAAATCACGGCCATCAGCCTTGCCGAATTGGCCAGGATTTTTTCGGGCGACGTCAAGAACTGGAAGGAAGTGGGCGGAGGCAACGTTCCGGTTGTCGTCATCAACCGCGCGCCGGGGTCGGGGACTCGATCGGTCTTCGGGAGCGTGGTGCTCGGCGGAGACAAGTTCGTCGAGTCGCAGACCGAGGACAACTCGGGCGCACTCGTCGCCAAGCTCAAGCAGACTAAGGGTGCCATCAGCTACCTGGCGATGTCGTTCGCCGACCCGGACCTGCTCACGTTCGGGATCAAGAGCGACGCGGCCTCGGTCGAGGCGAGCGTGTCGAACATCACGTCGGGCAGCTACCCGATTTGGTCGTACGAGCACATGTTCACCCATGGCCCGCCGACCGGAGCCGCGAAAGAGTTCATCGATTACATCCTGTCGCCGGCATTCCAGAACCAGGTTCTGCCGACCGTCAAGGGCTTCATTCCGGTGACGCAGATGAAGGTTTCGCGCGACGAGAACTGAAGATGGCGCACGGAATGGCGGTCACCGATTCCGATCCATCCACCGCAGCGCCGCATATTACGCGCCGGCCGCGGGTGGGCGATTCGCTCGTGCGCCTGGCCCTCGTGAGCAGCGCGGGCTTCGTCATCGTAACGACCGTCGCGATGATCGCATTTCTGGCCCAGACCGGCATCCGCGGCATGGTGCACGTCGGGATCGGGACGCTGCTCACGGGCGAGACGTGGAAGCCGGAGGCGGATTCCTTCGGCGGGCTGGCCCTCATCACCGGCACGTTTGCGAGCGCCTTCGGCGCCACCCTTCTGGGGGCCACGCCAGCGGTGTTCGCCGCGGTGTGGTTGACGGAGTTCGCTCCCGATCGGCTGCGTCGCATCCACCGTAGGATCATGGAGATTGCGTCGGCGATTCCGAGTGTTGTCTATGGCTGGCTGGCGCTCGTCTATCTCGTGCCGGTGATGGCGCAAGTGGGGCGCCTTTTTCGCGGGGCGGATGCGCCCGTGACGGGCGAGGGACTCGCCGCTGCAGCGGTGCTGTTGGGTGTGATGATCACTCCGACCGTGCTTCTGCTTTCGCTCGACGCGATGTCTCGAGTTCCCCGAGAGATTCGGGAAGCCAGCGCGGCGCTGGGCGCGTCGTCGTGGCAGACCGCGTTCCGCGTCTCCTTCCCGTACGCGTGGCGCGGTCTTCTCATCGCCGTGTTCTACGGGTTTGCGCGCGCCGCCGGCGAGACCATGGCCGTTCAGATGGTCATCGGCGGCGCACGCAAGCTGCCCGCGGATTTGTTCTCGCCGACGACCACGATCTCGGCGCAGATCGTCATGGACATGCAAGAGGCACGTCCGGGAACGGTGCAAAACGATGTTCTCTTTTCGATGGCGCTCGTCCTGTTGGTCGTGTCCGTGATCGTCGTCGTCGTCACGAGGATTCTTTCCCGCAGGGCCCGATGACCGCGGTACCCCATCTTCATCGGAGCCGGCGCGTCGGCAGCTCGGTCGAGCGAGTGCTCAAGGTCGTTCTCGGAGCGGCCTCGCTCTTGGTCGCGTGCGCCTACGCGGGTACGCTGCTCTACTTGCTGATTCGAGGGGCCGGCAAGATAGTCCTCTTTACGGCCTATCCGACGCCGCTCGCGGGGATCGACAACGAAGACGTCATGCGGGTCGTCGTGGCGGCAGCCATCTTTGGGGGGATGGCGTGGTGCCTCGCGTTCGTCGCGCGGTCCGCGATGGATCGATTCGGCCGGTGGAATCGCCGGGCCGATCGCATGGCGTGGGTGGGTATCTCGGTCGCGGCCCTCGCCGGCGTCGTGTTCGGAAGGAACCACCTCCCGAGGTTTCTGATTTCGCTTCCGAGCGAGACGGTGGCGGGCGGCGGGATTGGCCCCGAGATGTTCAACACGCTGTATTTCGCGGTACTGAGCACGGCGATCACGCTCCCGGTCGGGGTGGGGGCGGCGCTGTATTTGGCGCGGTTCGCGCGCGCCGCGCGTTTCGTGGCCGCGGTGAGGATGGCTCTCGACACGCTCTCGTCGCTGCCGAGCATCGTGTACGGCCTCTTCGGGTTTCTGGTCTTCGTGGTCCAGATGAAAATGGGCTATTCGTTGTTCGCTGGTGCGGTCGTCCTGGCTCTTCTCAACTTGCCTCTGGTGGTTGGAATCGCAGAGGAAAGCATGCACGCCGTTCCGCGCGAGCTCGACGAAGCGAGCCTCGCGCTCGGCGCGACCCCGGTGCAGACGGCTTGGCGCGTGACGTTGCCGTACGCGTGGCCGGGCATCTTGAGCGCCTTGGTCCTGTCCGTCGGCAGGGTGTTTGCCGAAAGTGCGCCGCTCATCATGACGGCGGGCACGACGATTTCGCGATCGACCGCCTATTCGCTCGACCCGTTCCGGGGCGGCGAAACGCTGGCGGTTCACCTTTGGTACGTCAACTCGGCCGGGCTCTCTCCGGACCGGGCTGAGATCAGCGCGGGGACCGCGGCCGTGCTCGTGGTCTTGGTGGCGCTCACGAACGCTCTCGCGTCGCGCTTCGCCCGGATTGGCGGCGCCGAGGGGACGAGGATGAAGAAGGTGACGAGATGACCCACGGCGCCCACACCAGCCGAGATTTCGAGTCGGAGCTGCGCGAGCTGCGCGCTCATTCTCTGGCCATGGGAGCGCGATGCGAGCGCGCTCTGCAGCTTTCCCTGAAGGCATTCTGGGAAGGCTCCTTGCCGATCGCCGCGGAGGTTGAAGAGCTGGATCGGCACATCGACCGCGACGAAATGGACATCGACGCGCTGGCGCTGCGCGTCCTGGCGCTGCGTCAGCCCGTGGCGTACGACCTGCGCTTCTTGGCCGGGGCGCTGCGTCTGGTGACGGACCTCGAGCGCATCGGCGACGAGGCGGTCAACATCGCCGAGCGCGCGAAAGAGGAACACGGCACCGCGAAGGAAAAGGTGCGCGGCGAGCTGAAGGCCATGGGTGAGCAGGCGCAGGAGATGCTGCGCGATGCGCTCGACGCGTTCGTCCAAGGGGAGCCGACCCGGGCCGAGCAGGTGCTGGTTCGCGACGACGCCGTCGATGACCTCTACGGTCGGATCATTCACGCAATGACGGACTTCATGACGGAGCACACGACGCAGGTCGCGGAGGCGATCCGCGTGATCCACGTCGCAAAATACCTCGAGCGGGTGGCGGACCACGCCACCAACATCGCCGAGGAAGTGATCTTCATGGTCCGAGGCGAAGACGTCCGGCACGTCCGGACGCACCCGCCGCCGCGGGTCGACAACGGCCGCGGTTAAACTTGTCTCGGACTCGTCACAGTCGTGACACGGAGTGCGAGCACGGTGCGCCCAAACGAAAGAGGCCCACACCGTGACACGAAAACACCCGATCTCGATTTCGGTCGTTTCACTGCTGTTCACACTGCCCGGCGCGGCGTTCGCTCAGTCGGCGTTGCCTCCCCCGCCTCCAGAGGCCGCGCCGCCGGCTCCCGTGCCGGCTCCGCCCCTCGCACCGGCACCGTCCACGGCTCCGGCCTGGGGCGGCTCGACGGCGGCCCCGGCGCCCGCGGTTCCACCTGCCGATCCCGCGTCGCCGGGCTCCCCCATTCAACTGGTGACGCTGCGCATCATGCGCGAAAAGGGAATCATTACGCAGGCGGAATACGACAGTGCCGCTCGTGACATTGGGGAAAGCGTGGGCACCCAGCTGCCCAACCAGGAGCACCTGGTCATCGGCAAGTGGGCAGCCACACTCTACGGCTTCGTCGAGGCCGACGCGATTTACGACTCGACCCGCAGCCTCAACGATCTGCCGGGCAATACGGCTATCGCGCGGCCCGGGACGCTTGCGGGCAACAACGGGCGCCTGCAGATGGGTGCCCGCAACTCGCGCCTCGGCTTTCGCATGAAAGCGCCGGAGTACTACGGGGTTCGCGCGACCGCGATGATCGAGAGCGATTTCCTCGGCACGCAGCTTCCCGTAGGCACAGGCCCCTACGCCGTGCCCTCCGCGACCAATTCGGCCTTCGGAACCGAAGCCGCGTATTTCACCAATCCGACGTTTCGTATCCGGCACATGAACTTGAAGGTCGAAACGCCGGTGGTCGACATTCTGTTCGGCCAGTACTGGCAGCTGTATGGGTGGGGGTCCGCGTATCAACCGAACACGGTCGAGATTCAGGGGATTCCGGGCGAGCTCTACGCGCGGACGCCTCAGCTTCGAATCAGCAAGACCGTCAAAGCGTACCCGGTGACGTTCGAAGCGGCCGTTGCGGCGGTCCGCCCATTTCAGCGCGACAGCGCCGCGCCCGATGGGGAGGGAGGGCTTCGCTTGGCCATCGATTCGTGGACCGGCGTGCAAACCGTCGGATCGGCCGGAACGCAGATCTCACCGTTGTCCGTCGCCGTGACGGGGCTGGTGCGGCACGTGGCTGTCAACAGTTTTCCCGTCAACGGGACGAACACGACGGACCTGACGATGGGCGCCGTCGCCGCCGACGCATTCGTTCCCGTGATCCCCGGGACCAAAGAGAGCAAAGACAACTCGCTGTCGCTCAACGGTGAATTCTCGACCGGCTACGGCGACGCGGACATGTACACGGGCTTGACGGGCGGCGTCGGATTCCCGGCTCCCCCGACGGGATCCTATTCGCCGGACATCGATCCCGGCGTCGTGACGTTCGATTACTCGGGCAAGCTCCACGGAATCCAGTGGACGTCGTACCTCATCGGCCTGCAGTATTACGTCCCGGGCACGGACGGCAAACTCTGGATTTCCGGTAACTATTCGCGCCTGCAGAGCGCCAACATGCACTATTACACCGAGGGGACGATCGGCAGTTCGTCGAGCCTGATGCACGCCGATAACTGGTTTGACGTGAACCTCTTCGTCGATCCGCTCCCCGCCGTTCGATTCGGTGTCGAATTCGCGACGACGAAGACGACCTACGTCGACAGCATCTACGCGATCAATCACCGCGGTCAGCTCTCAGGGTTTTTTATTTTCTGAGTTAAATGGGGCAAAGTTAAATCACACTCGCTTGGTTCAATCACCCGGATCGGCCTTTGGTTCAATCACCCGGATCAGCCTGAGCGTTCGCTCCGCCTCGACTCGCTACGCTCGCTCGGCTCCGCTCTCGCCGACCCGGCACTCGCCACACGTCGAGGGGAGCGATGCCGCTCCCCTCGAGCGCCCCAGCAGGAAGCGCGTTTCGCGGTCGCGAAGAGTGGGCCACTCTGAGCGTTCGCCGACCCGGCACTTGGTTCAATCACCCGGATCAGCCTGAGCGTTCGCTCCGCCTCGACTCGCTACGCTCGCTCGGCTCCGCTCTCGCCGACCCGGCACTCGCCACACGTCGAGGGGAGCCATGCCGCTCCCCTCGAGCGCCCCAGCAGGAAACGCGTTTCGCGGTCGCGAAGAGTGGGCCACTCTCGGCACTTGCGACCTTGCGACACGTGGAGGGGAGCGAGTGCCGCTCCCCTCGAGCACCCCCCCCGCAGCGGGACGTACACGGCGAGCTCTCCTGCGGAGGACGCGGTTGCTCTGCAGCGGGGAAGCGCGAGACGAGCAGGAAACGCGCGGCGATCACCAAGCCGAAGCGCGCGGCGTGCGCTGCAGCGGGAAAGCACGCCTGGCTCCGCAGAAACGAAGCAGGCGTGGCGACCTCCTCAGGACGAACCTCGCGGCTGCGCTGCAGTAGGGAAGGGCGTGGCTGCTCTTCAGACGGGCCCCTTCGGGGTTTCCCAGCGTTGCGATCGAAACGAGCAAAGTCATGCGACCGAAACGCTCAGGGTGCCCAAAATTTCATTTACGAGAGGATCGTCCAGGATTTCCTGAAAGGGATGCTTGCGCTGAGTGCCCGAGATGTCATTGTCTTATTGGGGAGCCCCGCCGCGATCTCCCGAAAACGCGTTTCCTGCTGGGCCAGCTCGGGGGGAGCGGCGTTCGCCGCACCTAGGGCGCCCGAGATGTCATGACAGGTAGACTGCCCACCGGATCTCCCGAAAACGCGTTTCCTGCTGGGGCGCTCGAGGGGAGCGGCATCGCTCCCCTCGACGTGTCTCAAGCGCCGGGTCGGCGAAAGCGGAGCCGAGCGAGCGCAGCGAGTCGAGGCGGAGCGAACGCTCAGGGTGATCCGGGTGATTGAACCAAAGTGTCGAGGCGGAGCGAACGCTCAGGGTGATCCGGGTGATGTAGCGACTCTAGGCGGAGCAGGTAAAATACGTTTATGAAAAAACATGTTGCGTAAGCGTTTCCCTATTGTGGGACTCCTGACTTGTCCGTGGTCGATACTTATCCACAGGAAGCGCCCAGGTGGCGCTCCCTGAGCGTAAGGAGAAGAAGCCATGGACGCGATGGGGATGACGCGCATCGTGCATCTGTCCGATGCGCATGTGCTGGACCCGAGACCGAGCAGGACTCGGTCGGGGTGGTCGATGCGCACACGTTTCTTGAGTTTTGGTCGCCCGCTCGATGCGATCGGACGACAGAGAAAGCTGAACCGCGCGCTCCGGACGGCGCTGCGGGTGGGAGCCGACCATGTGGTCTTGTCCGGGGACCTGACCGAGATTGGATCGCCCGGGGAGTACGAGACCCTCGCAGAGTGCCTGCATGATTCGGGCATTCGTCCGGAGCAGACGACGCTCGTGCCCGGCAATCACGATCTCTACTCGTCGCCGGACGCTTGGCGGTGGGCGCTAGCCGGCCCTCTCGCAGCTTTCGCGAAGACGAGCGCCCAGGGGCCGGGAAAAGCCCTCGACATCGGTGCTGCGACGCTGCTTCCGGTGGACGCGACGCTGCACCAGCCCGTGACGCGTTCCGCAGGCCTGATGGATCGGGCCAACCTCGCTGCGCTCGAGAGACGGGCGAGT
Source organism: uncultured delta proteobacterium (assembly GCA_963696385.1). GTDB lineage: Bacteria > Myxococcota_A > Polyangia > Polyangiales > Polyangiaceae > Palsa-1150. The sequence goes on along the minus strand of CAVOKF010000008.1, from coordinate 64,705 downwards.
GACCCGTCACTATCGGGCCGACCGCTCGTCGTGGTGCAGCACCACCCGCCTTTCCTGCGTAAGACGAGCGCGTGGCACTGGGTGGACGGGCTGATTGGCGCGACCCGAATGATGTCGCTGCTCGAAAAGTTCCGGAATATCTTCGTTTTGCACGGACACCTGCACGCCGTGGTGGACCGCGCTCTCGGGTGCGGCGTTCAGCGAATCTTCGGAGTGACCGCGACGGTGGACGACGAAGACGCCCCCCGGGTGCGAATCTACGATGTCCGCGAAGGTCGTCTCGAGGCCGCGGGTCTGGTCGTCGGCTGAGCCCGTGTTCGACGGCCTGGGACTCGAGGCAAGCCAGGCCGAGCGGCACGTTCAAACGTCCGTGGAGTGAGACCGACTCACGCCGCCCGACGACCGAGCGGAGCGAGGAGTCCGCGAGCGGGCGAGCGCGACTCCCAGGCAGCCGCCACGGCCAGCATCGTCGCTTCGTCCAGTGGCCGGGCCATCACGTGCAAGCCCACGGGGAGGCCGGCTGCCGTGGGCGCACACGGTACGCTCATCGCCGGTACACCCGCCAGGCTCGCGGGGAGCGTGAAGATGTCATTGAGGTACATCGCGAGAGGGTCGTCGACCTTTTCGCCCAGGGGAAACGCCGCGGTCGGCGACGTGGGCGAGCAGATCACGTCGACCTCGCGGAATGCGTCGTCGAAGTCGCGGCGAATCAGCGTGCGCACCTTCTGCGCCTTCAAATAATACGCATCGTAGTACCCGGAAGAGAGGACAAACGTTCCGAGCAGGATCCGGCGCTTCACTTCGGCGCCGAACCCGGCATCGCGCGTGGCCCCATACATCGCTCGAAGATCGTGTCCGCTTGCGCCCGTGCCCACCCGCAAGCCGAAGCGCACCCCGTCGAATCGAGCGAGATTGCTGGACGCTTCCGCGGTGGCCAGCACGTAGTACGTTCCCACAGCGAATCGGGTATGGGGCAGGCTCACGGGCCGCACCACGCATCCCTCGGCCTGCAGTTCGCGAACCGCCGCTCGAACGCTTGTCGCGACCTCCGGGTCGAGACCGTCGACAAAGTACTCTGCGGGTATCCCCACTCGGATCCCACGGACGCTTCGTCCGCACGCCTGCTCGAAATCGGGCACCGGAACGTCGAGCGACGTCGAGTCTCGCGGATCGTGCCCTGAGATTACGGACAGAACGCGCGCCGCGCTGCGCACGTCGGTCGCCAGCGGGCCGATCTGATCGAGGCTCGATGCGAAGGCGATGAGCCCGTAGCGAGGGACCCGGCCATAGGTCGGTTTGATGCCTACAGTTCCGGTGAGGCTCGCGGGCTGTCGGATGGATCCGCCGGTGTCGCTTCCGAGGGCACAAGGGGTCATGCGCGCGGCTACGGCGGCCGCACTCCCGCCCGACGAACCGCCAGGGGTAAGCGTGGTGTTCCACGGGTTTTTGACGGGCCCGAACGCGCTGTTCTCGTTGGACGAACCCATCGCGAACTCGTCCATATTCGTTTTTCCGACGAGGACGGCTCCGGCAGCGCGCAGCCGTTCGATGACGGTTGCGTCGTAAGGCGGCATGTACCCGGCGAGGATTTTTGACCCCGCGGTCGTTGGCAGTCCGCGGGTGCAGATGGCGTCCTTGATCGCGATGGGCACACCCGCAAGTGGGCCCACGCGCTCACCGCGCGATTGTTGCTCGTCGATCGCGCGGGCCTGCGCGATCGCCGCGGCGTGCCCGACGCAGAGAAACGCCTGCACCTCTCCGTCGGTGGCTGCGATGTGCGCGAGCGCGGCGGAAGTGACCTGTTGCGCGGTGATTTCGCCACGCTGAACGCGGTCGGCGATTTCGATGACACCGAAGTCGGCCCACATCCCGCTCACTCGACGAATGCCGGTACGGCGAAACCGTCGGCCTCCACTCGGGGCGCCTGCGACAGGACCTCGTCGCGTGGAAGGCTGGCCCGCTCTTCGTCCTCCCGCCACGGGGTGCGGTCGAGCTGGATGTGTGCCGTGGGCGGGACGTCGTGTGTGTCGAGAACATCGAGCTGCTCGACGTACCCCACAATCCGCGCGAGCTCGTGCGTGAACCGATCGAGCTCTGGCTCGGCCAGAGACAGGCAGGCGAGTTTGGCCACGCGAAGCACGAGCGCGCGATTGATCGTCGGAGCCGGCATCGGCGGGGGACGCTAGCACGACGTCCGAGCCAGCCGGACTGCGGTGTTCATTCTCTCCCGGGGTTGCCCGTCGTCGGCGCGGAGGGCTTGGATCCGGGGCCCGCGGTCGCGCCGCCATCCTGCCGCTCATCGCTCTGGGGCGGGCTAGGCTCTTCGTACACGGGCGCGGGCAAACCGAGGGGCAGGCGGGCCGCTTGTCCCGAGGCGCACGATCCCATCGTGAGGGCCAACCCCAGCCAATGCCCGATCGCGAAGCGCGGCGGGCGCAGTTTGTGGCGCATGGTGTCCTTTTCGGTCGAACCGAGCAACGGCCGGCCCAGATTGGCAAAACGCGGGGGAGGGCGAACGGGGCAGGGCGATGCACGCGTAGCGCCCGACAACTCGACCCTAGCTTGCATTTTCGGAGCCGGTGAGTACGTTGGCTGCCCCGATAACAGGCGGCGGGCATTCCGCTTGCCGCTCCAACCCACACACTTTCCCGCGCGAATCCCCGTCCGGTGCGGGGCCGTCCCGTTTCCACTCCGTCCTTGCGGAAGGGGCCGGCGGCTCCGTTGGCGAGGAGAGGAAGGTGGAGGCTCAACCGAAAGGATGCGCGAATGACCCAGCCCACCGAACTCAATGCCCAGGGACTGCCCCAGCTCCCGGGCGACGTGCCTTTGCCTCTCCGGTCGCTGCTCGACGCGGGGGTCCACTTCGGCCACCAGACCAAGCGCTGGAACCCGAAGATGCGTCCGTTCATCTACGGCGCACGCAACGGCATTCACATCATCGACCTCGATCAAACCGCACGGCTCTTTGCCCGCGCGCACCACTTCGTGGTCGACACCGTCGGCCGCGGCGGCCACATTCTCATGGTCGGCACCAAGCGCCAGGCGCAGGAAATCGTCCAAGAGGAGGCGGTTCGCTCCGGCAGTTTCTACGTCGTCAACCGCTGGCTCGGCGGAACGTTGACGAACTTCCGTACCATCAAGATGGGCCTGGAGCGAATGCGCCAACTCGAGCGCATGAAGGAAGACGGCACGTATCAATCGATTACGAAGAAGGAAGTCTCTCGACTCGAGAAAGAGCGCGAGCGGTTCGAGAAGTACCTCGGCGGATTGAAAAATATGGGTTCGCTTCCGAGCGCCATGTTCGTCATCGACCCTGCGCGCGAGTCCATCGCCGTCCAAGAGGCTAACAAAATTGGTGTTCCGGTCATCGCGATCACGGACACCAATTGCGATCCGGACAGGGTCAACTTCGTCATCCCCGGCAACGACGACGCGATCCGATCGATCCGGCTCATCACCGCCGGCATCGCCGACGCGGTGATTGAGGGTGCCCAGCGTCGCAAGGAGACGATGAATCGCGAAGGCGATCGCGATCAGGGCGGGGGCCGCCGCGACGGTCCGCAGGCTGAAGTCATTCGTAGCCGCGTCCGCCGGGACGACGGCGACCGACCCAGTTGAACGGATTTTCACGCGACTCGATTCTAGAATTCCCGAGGGTAAGTCATGGCCGCAATCACTGCTTCGATGGTCAAAGAGCTTCGTGAGCGCACGCAAGCCGGAATGGCCGACTGCAAGAGCGCGCTCGTCGAAGGGGGCGGCGACATGGAGAAGGCCGTCGAGATCATCTTGAAGAAAGGGCTCGTCAAAGCCGCGGCACGTGCCGGTCGCGTGGCGGCTGAGGGAGAGGTCGCCGCGTGGGTCGCGCCGGACGGCAAGCGGGGCGTCTTGGTCGAAGTCAATTCGCAGACCGACTTCGTGTCCCGCGGCGACGAATTCAAGACGTTCGTGAAGAACGTGGTGAGCGTCGCGAGCAAGCTGCCGAAAGGGGCGGATTCTCAGCACCCAAAAGTATCCGGGGGTGGACAAGAACATCGACGCCGTGCGCCAAGAGCTCGTTGCGAAAACGGGCGAAAACTGTGTCGTCCGGCGTTGGGCGGCCATCGAGGCCAAAGAGCCCGGCGGACTCGTCGTGGGGTACGTTCACGCTGGCGGCAAGCTGGCGGTGCTCGTGTCCGTGGATGGGCCGGACCCGAGAAACCATGACATCCGCGCGTTCGTCGACAACGTGGCCTTGCAGATCGCGGCGATGAACCCGTCGGTCGTCCGGCGCGAGGACCTGGCTCCGGCCGACGTTGCCAAACAGCGAGAGATCTTCGAGGCTCAGCTGAAAGAAGAGGGCAAGCCTGAACAAGCTTGGCCGAAGATTCTGGATGGAAAGCTCGCCAAGTGGTTCACCGAGGTGACGTTGCTCGGACAGGACAACGTGTGGGATCCGCCGGCGGGCACGATCGACAAACTGCGCCAGCAGCTCGCGAAGAAACTGGGCGGCGAAGTCACGATTCGCGCATTCGTGCGCTATTCGCTCGGCGAAGGAATCGAGAAGAAGCAAGAAGACCTTGCCGCCGAGGTGGCGAAGACCATCGAGGGTTGATCCCCCGTGCGCCTCTGCGCAGTGAGCGTCGACCTCGACGAGATTCCGAACTACTTTGCGATTCACGGCCTGCCGGATCCGCAAGGTCCGGCGCGCACGCTCGTCTATGACGTCGCGTTCGATCGACTGAGCTCCCTCGGCCGAGAGCTGGCGATCCCGCTCACCTGGTTTGCCGTCGGAAGCGACCTGGCGCGCGCGGCAAACGCGCAAAAAGTGCGGTCGGCGGCCGAAGCGGGGTTCGAAGTCGCCGACCACTCGCTCGATCACCGCTACGACCTCGTTCGCCTCGGGCGGGCCGAGATCGCGCGTCAAATCGAACAAGGGGCCAGGGCGATCGAGCACGCGACCGGGACCTGCCCCGTCGGTTTTCGGGCTCCGGGGTACACTATCTCCGACGAGGTGTTCGATGTGCTCACCGAAATGGGCATCGAGTACGATTCGTCGGTCTTCCCGTGCCCGCCGTATTGGCTCGCGAAGACGCTGAAGATGGGCCTGATCGCGGCGCGCGGGCACCGGAGCCGGTCGATCGTCGACACTCCGCTCGTGCTGACGTCGCCGACCCAGCCGTACCGCATCGGTCGGCCCTACTGGCGACCCGGTCGGGGTCTGCTGGAGATTCCCGTACAGGTCACGCGCGGCCCCCGCCTGCCCATCTTTGGCACGACGCTGACCCTCTGGGGATCGCGTGTGGCTCGCTGGCTTGCCCGTGCCTGTATCGGTCAGCCGATGATCAATCTGGAGCTGCATGGCATCGACGTGCTCGATGTCGGCGACGGGCTGCAGGACCTTCGTTCGGTTCGTGCGGACGTTCGGGTGGCGCACGGCGAGAAGCTCGATGCCCTTCGCGCCGCGGTCGACGTCCTGAAGCGTGCCGGCTACGAGTTCGTGACGCTGAAGTCCGCGGCCCGTGCGCTTTCGAGCCGATGGGCAAGCGGCTGAGTTGAGAGGGACCGCGCGACTCGGTATCGTGGGGAGTATGGCGGTGGAAGGGGCCGACCTCGAAACGGCGTCCGAGATGCCCGAGGGGCTCGCCGCCGTGGGCGACGTCATCGGCGGCAAGTTCGTCGTCGAGCGCGTGCTCGGCATCGGCGGAATGGGGGTTGTCGTCGCCGCGCGCCACCTGCAGTTGGGGCAAACGGTCGCGATCAAGCTCCTCCGGCGGTGCGTCGGATCGGGGCCCGAGGCGGTGAACCGCTTCGTGCGCGAAGCGCGTGCGGCCGCCGGGCTCCAGAGCGCCCACGTCGTACGCGTCATGGATGTGGGTGCACTGGACGACGGACTTCCCTACATGGTGATGGAGCACCTGAGCGGAACGGATCTCGGGCACGTCCTCGAGGTCCGCCGCGTGCTGCCGGTGGCGGAGGCCGTGGACTACCTCCTCCAAGCCATGGAAGCCGTGGCCGAGGCCCACGGGGTGGGCATCGTGCACCGCGACCTCAAACCGTCCAATCTCTTTCTGACCGTGCGACCGGACGGCGCGCCCTTGGTCAAGGTCCTGGACTTCGGAATCTCGAAGGCCATGGACGAGGGTGCTCAAGCGCAGAGCCTCACGTCGACGGCGACCGTTCTCGGTTCGCCCCTCTACATGTCGCCGGAGCAGGTCCGCAGCACCAAGAACGTCGACACCCGGACCGATATCTGGGCTCTCGGGGTCATCCTGTACGAGCTTCTCGCCGGGGCGCCGCCGTTCGAAGCCGACACCGTCACCGGGTTGTGCGCCAAGATCGTGGCCGATCCTCCCGTGCCTGTCCGGTCTCGGCGGCCGGATTCTTCGAGCGCGCTTGCCTCCGTCATCATGCGGTGCCTCGACAAGGACCTGAATCGTCGCTTCCAGTCCGTAGCCAATCTCGCCGAGGCGCTTCGCGCCTTCGCGTCCGACGAGGGTAAACTGGCCGTCGATCGCGTTGCGCGAATCGTGAGTGCACCGCGCTCCGGCCGGAGCGCGCCGGGCCGGTCGATCGCCTCGGTCGGCCCCTCCGCCGCGCAGGGCGAGGTCGCGTCGGGTTATGCCGAGACGGTCGCGAGCCGACAAACCAGCGGGGCTCTTCGGCGTCGCCGGGGAGTGGCGACGCTTGCCTTTGCGGCCGTGGCCGGCGTGGCGCTGTTCATCGTCGTATCGCGATCTCCGCGTGCCGCTGCCCCGGCCTCCGCACGGCACGCCGCAATCGCTCTCGAACCGGGGGTCGCCCCCCCTCAGACCCTCGATTTGTCGGCGGGTGGCCCCAAGACGGATCCGGGGGTCGCCCCCCTCAGACCCTCGATTTGTCGGCGGGTGGCCCCAAGACGGATCCGAGGGTCGCCCCCCCTCAGACCCTCGATTTGTCGGCGGGTGGCCCCAAGACAAATCCGGGGGTCAGCCCCCCTCAGACCCGCGATTTGTCGGCGGGTGGCCCCAAGACAGATCCGGGGGTCAGCCCCCCTCAGACCCGCGATTTGCCCGCGGGTGGCCCCAAGACAACCGGTCCGCCACCGGCAAGCGCGCCCGCTTGGTCGTCGGGGAGCGCATCGGCGAACAGTCCCCCCGCGGCGAGCGCGGCCGCCGCGACGCCCAAGCTCGCCCGTCCGTCCCCGTCGCCTCCATCGCGCCCCGTGCCGGCGGTTTCGACGTCTTCCAACAAACCCGCCGACGATCTGCTGCTCGAGCGAAATTAGGGATCCCAGAACCGGTGGATCAGAGCGTGGCGCCGCCGTGCCACGCGTGGCGGCGCGTGCGGAGCTTTCCGTGCACGAAAGCATGCAGGACCGGCGCAATGTTCCCCGCTACGTTGTCGTCCCACTCGTCGGCGCCGATCGCGTCGCGCGGCTCGCCTTGAGAATCAATCAGGTAAAACCATGGCGCCGCGACCTCGTCCATCCGGAGACGACCGAGCTCCGGATGGAACTCGCCCGTATCGACGTCGACGAGCCGAACGTTGAACAGGGCGGCCTGCAGCTCCGGATCGCGCATGGCCAGATCGATTTCTTCGCATGCGCCGCAATTCGCTCCCAGAGTCTCGACGAGCACGATCTCGCCCGCGCTGCGCGCCGACGAGGCCTGCCTCGCGAGCTGGACGCGCAGCGCGCCGCCGGACCGATGCAGCCTCACTCCGTGCGCGCGGGCCGTTTCGTCGGACGGAACGAGGGGGGTGTTCGAGGGCCACGTCGGGATGGGAGAATCGTCGACCTCCAATGGGGCGGAGGCGGCCACCGGGGAGCTCATCAGGAGGAAGGCCACGGTCGACGCCCACGCGAAGAACAGGAGCGAGCCGATCGTGCCCAGAATCATCCCCGCGGTCGCCAGCCCACGACCGAGTAGCCCCCCTGCGGATCGACCGATGTCCCGATGGGCGACCGCGCCCAGCACCATCGCGGGAATGCCGAGCAGTACTCCCATGCCGCAGAACGTGCCGAGTACGCCGAACACCCCGAGCACGAACGCCGCGATCGCCTTCGGATCGGTCGACGGCGGGGGCTGCGCCGCAGGATCGCCCTGCGGGGGAGGCGCGGCTGCAGGCAGGACGGGTTGCATCGCTCCTGCGTTCAGGATAGCGCAGTCAGCGTCGGTGGCTCGTGATGGCGTCGACATCGACCCCCGACGTGACGATGAATTCGCGAGCGACGTCGCTGTCGCCGTGGGCGAGCTCCGCGGGCGTTCCTCGAGCCACGATGCGGCCTTCGTCGATCAGAATGGCTTGATCGGCGATCCGGAAACAGCTTGCGATGTCGTGGGTAATGACGATGCTCGTGACGAGGAAGCGCCGCTTCGTTTCGTCGATGAGGTCATCCACCGAGCGGCTCGTGAGCGGGTCGAGACCGCTGGTCGGTTCGTCGTAGATCACGATCTGGGGATCGAGCATGAGAGCGCGCGCGAGACCCACGCGCTTGCGCATGCCGCCCGACAGTTCGGAGGGGTATTTCGACAGAATGCTGTCGTCGAGCCCGAGCACTCGAAGCTTTTCGACGACCTTGTCACGCCGCTCGGACGCAGAAAGCCGTGTGTGCTCGACGAGCGGAAACGCCACATTGTCCAGGATGCGGATCGAGTCCAACAACGCGGCGTATTGGTACACCATGCCGAACTTTCGACGGATCCGGTTCAGCTCGCGCTCGCCCATCGGCACGATGTCTTCGCCGTCGATGAAAATGCGCCCGGCCGTTGGCTTGTCGAGTGCGACGATCAATCGCAGAAGCGTCGTTTTGCCGGCCCCCGATCCTCCGACCACGCAGGTCGTCTGATTTCGGGTGCACACCATGTCGATGCCCTTGAGGACCTCGGTGTCCCCGAAGCTCTTGTGGACGCCCTCGAGAACGACGGCTTGTGGTTGTGGCTGCGCGAGTCGGTCCGATCCGTTGCGGGTCATCGGGATGAGCCGCATCGAGGCTAACTCAGGACGCCGTCGCGCGCTGCCGTCCGCACGACGGGTCGAAGGCCGCACATCGGCCGCGTCCGTCGACGAGCGGCGCGGTTCGCGGTATGGCCATCGTCATGACCGGCGATCACATGGATGCGATTCTCAAGGCGGTGGGTGCGAAGGGCGACCGGGAAGGGTGGCACATCCTGCCCGACGGCCTCGGCCTTACGCTTCATGTCGCTCACGACGGGGCGAGCATGACGGTGTCGCGGGTCGAGGCGCTCCGGCAAGACGGCGATCTTGTGTACGCGCGCAATCCAAAGCGAGAACTCTACGTGGTCGCCCGATCGGACGTTTTTGCCATCGCCGTGGATGGAGAGCCCACCGCCGGCAAGGTCGCGCGCCGCGCCGGTTTCGGCTGAGTCGACCGGCGTTCGACGATGGCTGCGGCATGGCGCGCGCTGACGGCGCTCGTCGGGAGGTTGCCATGGTCGGCCCTGCCCTGGGTCGGCGCTGCGATCGGATGGATCGCCGGCAGCGTGCTTCGGATCCGACGATCCCACGTCGACCGGGGACTGCGAACCGCGGGCGTTCGCAATCCCGCCCGAAGTGCGCGGGCCATGTACCGATCTCTCGGAACATCCGCGGCCGAGTTTCTTTGGCTGGCCGCGCGCAGCGCCGGGGAGGCGACCGAGCATGTGTCGATGCACGCGTCTTCGCGCGCGGTCTGGACGCGCGCCGTGGCCGCGGGGCGGGGCGTCGTGATCGCGGCTTCGCACACGGGCAATTGGGATCTCGCCGCGTGCGCCATGGCGAGGCAGATCCAGCTTTTGGTCGTCACGAAGCGGTTGAAGAGTGCCTCGTTGGACGATTTTTGGCAGTCGACCCGAACGCGACACGGCGTGACGCTGGCGCCCGCCTCGGGGGCCATGGCGCGTGCGCGCGCCACTCTTCGAAAAGGAGGGGCCGTTGCGATGATGATCGATCAGGTCCCGGCCTCGTGTCGACATGCGGTGCGGGTCGATTTTCTGGGTCGCGGCGCATGGTCGGACCGTGCCCCGGCCGCTCTGGCGGCGCGTTCGGGAGCTCCTCTGGTCGTAGCGGCATTCCGTCGGCGCGACGACGGCGACCACGTGTTGCATGTCCTGAGCGTGCTTTGGCCTCCGGTTCGAGCGCGGCGTGCATGGATCGATCGGGCCACCGTCGAAGCAACTCGGGCGCTCGAGAGATTCGTACGTGAGGTTCCGAGTCAGTGGCTGTGGCTTCATCGCCGGTGGCGGGATCCGCGATCGCCGGTGGTCGACCGCGGCGCCGGCGAGGCTACACTCGGAGCGCAATGCAAGATCCTCTCGTCATCGCGGGCCACGAATTCCAGAGCCGGCTGATCGTCGGCACTGGCAAGTACAAGGACGTGGCCGAGACCGAGCGTGCCATCGTCGCTTCCGGCGCGCAGATCGTGACGGTCGCACTGCGTCGCGTCGATCTCGCCGATCGATCGGCCGGGTCGCTCATGGCGCTCGTCGCGCGAAGGAAGTGGATCGTGTTGCCCAACACGGCCGGATGTTTTACGGCCGACGAGGCGGTTCGAACGTTGCGGCTGGCGCGCGACCTCGGGATGGCGTCGCCCGAGGATGGTCGGTCGCCGTCTCGAGGTCCCATGGTCAAACTCGAGGTGATCGGGGATCCGAGGACGCTTTACCCGGACAACGAGCAGACGCTCGTCGCGGCGCGGCAGCTCGTCCACGAAGGGTTCGTCGTCTTGCCCTATTGCATCGACGATCCGATCCTGTGCCGCAAGCTCGAAGATGCCGGTTGCTCGGCGGTCATGCCGCTGGCGGCGCCGATCGGAAGCGGCCTGGGCATTCGCAACCCTCACAACCTGGAGATCATCCTCGAGCAGGCTCGCGTGCCGGTCATCGTCGATGCGGGCGTGGGGACGGCGAGCGACGTCGCAGTCGCGATGGAACTCGGCTGCCAGGGGGTTCTGCTCAATACCGCCATCGCGCACGCCGGCAATCCGGCCCTGATGGCCGAAGCGATGCGCGAAGCCGTGAGCGCGGGACGCAAAGCGTTTCTCGCCGGGCGAATGCCCAAACGCCGATACGCGAACGCGTCGAGCCCGACTTCAGGAGTCATCGGATCGGTTGGCGACAAAGCGATCGCGGTGACGGGCGACAAACCGAGCGTCGCGGTGGCCGACCAATCGAGCGCCGTGAGCGACAAAGCGAGCGGCGCGCGCGCCATCGAATGACGCTTCCCCGGATCGTGCTCGTCACGGACCCGGTGTTCGGCGACGACCAGATCCTTCGCTGCGTGCGCGACGTCGGTCGAGCCCTGCCGCGCGGATCGTTCGGCGTGCAACTGCGCGACAAGGCGCGCCCCGTCGTGAGTCTGCGGCTGTTTGCCGCACGGCTTCGCGATGCGACCCGTGCGGCCGGTGCGGCGCTCTTCGTCAACGGCGATGCGGGGGTCGCACGGGACGTCGGAGCCGACGGCGTGCATCTCGGCGGTGGCGCGGGATCGGTCAAAGAGGCACGCGCCGTGTTTGCCCGGCGCGCCTGGGTATCTGTGGCGGCCCACACCGACGACGACGTTCGGCGAGCGTGCGACGAAGGTGCCGATGCCGTCCTCGTCAGTCCGATCTTTCGTACACGGTCCCCGTCTTTGTCTGGCCGGCACAAGGCGCAACGAGGACTCGAGGCACTACGATCCGCGCAGTCGATTGCCCGGGGCGGGCCGTTCGTTTACGCGCTGGGTGGCGTCACGGCAGAGACCGCAGCCGCGTGTGGCAAGGCGGGAGCCGATGGCGTCGCGCTCATCCGCGGACTGCTGGCCAGCGCCGAGCCCAGCCGCGTGGCGCGCTCGATCGATGACGCCTTGGCTCGGCGCTGGTAACCTCACCCCATGTCCAGCTACGACGAGTCGCTGAAGATCACGTGCGAGCTGGTTCGCCGTCACGTGGACCAGGCGCGGGAAGTACGCCCGACGGACCATATTCAGAACGACCTCGGTCTGGACAGCCTCGGGGTCATGGAGTTCGTCTCGGACGTCGAAAGCTACTTCGGGGTCAACATTTCGGCCGAAATGTTCGAGCACATTTCCACGGTCGAGGACGTCGCGCGTGCGGTTCTGTCGCTGCAGCGGCCCCAGGCCTCGGCGCGACCCTGATCGATCACGGCTCCCTGGGGCCGATGTCTTCGCCCGACAGAACGAAGAACGCCTCTCCGTATTCCTTGAGCAATTCCAAGGCGCGATCGAGGTCCTCGCGCGTATGCCCGCGGGTGACGTTGACCCGCAGGCGCTCTTCTCCCAGTTTCACCGATGGATAGATGAGCGGCACCATGAAGACGCCGCACTCGAGCAGCGCGATGTGCATGAAGAGCGCCTTTCGCTCTTCGCGGCACATGACGGGCATGATGTGCGTATTGCTTGAACCCAAATCGAATCCGACTTTCGTGAGGCCCTCGCGGAAATAACGCGCCTTATCATGAAGTTCCGTGACGAGCGCTTCGCCGTCCGATTCGAGCATATCGAGAATGGCCGACGCGGCCGCGACGATGGGGACGGGCAGGGAAGCGCTGAACAGAAAACTTCGCGCTGCATACTGTACGAGATCGACGACTTCGGCGGATCCCAGCAGCAAGCCCCCGATGCCGCCGAAGGTCTTCGAAAGTGTCGACACGACGATGGGAACCTTGCCTTGCAGTCCCAACGCCTCGATCGTGCCTCGACCGGTCGCACCCATCGTTCCGGTTCCGTGGGCGTCGTCGACGAGCAGGGGGCTCTCGTAGCGGTCGCAGAGATCGACGAACTCTTGCAAGCGGGCGGTGTCCCCGTCGAGCGAGTAAACGCCCTCGCACACGACCAGGGCGTTCTTGCGCTCGCGGGTCTTGAGGACCCGCTCGAGGCTCTTGGCCGAATTGTGGTTGAAGAATCGGATTTCCGGCCCGCCCTTCGGAATGCCGGCGGCGAGAAACGATCCATCCAAGATGCAGGCGTGGCTGTACGCGTCGAGGACCAGCGTCGTGTCCTTGTCCGCGAGTGCGGCGATGGTGCCAAGCATCGCCTGGTAGCCGGTCGTGAACGTCAGGCACCTCTCGAACCCCATCCATCGGGCAAGGCGCTCCTCGAGCCGGACGTGCTCGCGGGTGGTCGCCTGCGGGCGCGACGACGACAACCCACAGGCGTATTCGTCGACCGCGCGCTTGGCGGCCTCTTTGACCCGCGGGTGGGTGGTCAGGCCCAGATAATCGTTCGAGCTGAAGTTGACGATCGCCTTGCCGTCGAGCTGCGCGTGCAACCCGCCCGAATCGAACGGACGGAAAAAGGGGTAGAGCTGCAGTTCGCGGCCCTCGCGGACCCGCGCAAGAGTCGTATCCGCCCGCGCCTTCGCTTCGATCCAACTCACCGAACGCTCCCGTTTGGCGACGGCTACCATGGCATGTCCCTCTCGCGTTGGTGGATCCGGGTCAGGTGTCGCTCGCCCGGATGGCCGGCGCGGGCATAGTGCGGTCGGTTCTAGCGCGAAGCGCGGTGCATGACGAGCGCCGACGCATTGCCGTAAAACCCCATCGATGTGACGACAGCCGTGCGCAGCCGGCCGCGCACGTTCGGACGCACCTCGGGTGCCAGACAATGAATCGGTACGTCGCGCAAGTATCCGAGCGTCGCGGCGATGGCCATCGCACCGCTGGCTCCGAGCGTCTCGCCGAAGGCAAGCTTCGGCGCGACGATCAGCGCATCAGCCCCCATGACGCGGCGAATCGCCGTGAGCTCTGCCTCGTCGAATGCGCGCAACCCGGAAACTCCAGAGACGACCAGGTCGACCTGGTCGCGGTCGATGCCCGCGTCTGCGATCGCGTCGACGATGGCGCGCTCGAGGGCGTCGGACGTCGCATGGACCAACGACCCTGCGCGCTCCGGTGGAGCGAACGACGTGCCGTATCCCCGAATTTCGGCCAATGACTCGACGCCGCGCCGGCGTGCCCCCTCGGCCGTTTCGATCGCGACGAGTGCGGCGCCCTCGCCGAGGCACGCGCCGGCGGACGAGCCGTCGTGAACGCCGGCGTGCAGGTCCATGCCCAACCTGCGGAATCCCACGAACAGCGCTTCGGTCAAGGCCTCGGCGCCGCCGACGAGAAGGACGTCGGCTCGCGCGTTTTCGAGCAACAGATCGCCGCACGCGACCGCATCGAGGGCGCCGCAGTTTCCGTCGCTCACCGTCACGTTCAAAGCCCGCAGCTCCTCCCAAATGCTTGCGTAGCCTGCGGCACTGTTCGAGACGGTAAGCGGGAAACGCGAGGGGTTGATGTAGCGGGCGTCCTCCAGCAAGGCGACGCGGTCAAGCTCCGTAATCGCTTCGAGCGAGCCATACGCGTTGGACACGACGAGACCGACCCGGTCGGGCCAAGGCGGATCGCCTTCGCCGTGCGCGATCCACCGTCCCCCGGTCTTGAGCCCGGCGTCGTCGAGCGCGAGGCGGGTCGCCACAATCAGCAGCTTCGAAAGACGGTCGAGGGTTCGGAGGCCCTTGTCGCCGAGGTGCTTCGCCGCGTCGAATCCACGTACCTCCGCGACGAGCGCTCCAGCGTACTTGGAGGCGTCGAACGTCTCGACGCGCCCGGTGTCGGACGTTGCGCGCGCCCCTGACGCCAGGGCCGCGAAGAACGCGTTCCGACCGGTGCCCAGCGCCGAGACCACGCCGCAACCGGTGATCGCGCGATCCATCATGGGTACGGGGGGCCTTGGTGGCGCACCGCCCGAACGAGGGCCGGCCGCCCGTCGGACGGCGGAAAGCGGCGGGGCGGCGGCAGAACCCCGGGCTTCGCGAAGACCGTCACGGCGTTGTAGCCGCCGAACGCGAGCGAGTTGTTGACCACGATGTCGCTTCTTCCACGTCGCGCCACGTTCGCGACCACTTGCATGTCGCATTCCGGATCCGGCGTGTCGTACCCGATCGTGGGCGGGTAGATGCCCGTCTCGATCGTGAACACGCAACCGATCGCTTCGAGCGCGCTTGCCGCACCCATGCAGTGGCCGAGCATGCTTTTCATGCTGGACACGGGCAGGCGCCGGTCCCCGAAGACTTCGCGCACGACCTTCGATTCGGCGGCGTCATTGTGCTTGGTGCCCGTTCCGTGGGCGTTGACGAAATCGACGTCGGCCGGAGCGATCCCGGAGCGTTCGATGGCGCTCTGCATCGCCGCAATGCTTCCGGTCGCGTCCGGATGAGGCCGTGTGATGTGGTACGCATCGCACGAGAACCCGTAGCTGCCGACCTCGGCCTGCAGGCGCGCGCCTCGACGTCGAGCATGGGCCTCGCTCTCGAGAACCAGAAGGCCCGCGCCTTCGCCGAGCAGCAGACCTTGGCGATTCAAATCGAAGGGCTGGCACTTCTCCGGCGCCATCGCCGCCAACCGGACAAAGCCGCTGAACTGAAGCGCCTGCAGCAATTCCGCTGCACCCGCCACGACGATGTCCGCGCGACCCGCGCGGATCAAATCCGCACCGAAACTGAGCGCGTAGTTTCCCGCCGCGCATGCTGCAGGCAGGGCGAGCACCATGCCTCGTGCACCGATCGCCCGAGCCACGTGAATGGGCAGCAGCGTCGATCCGTATCGTGGAATCAGTGCGCGCGAAACCGCTCGCTCTCCGCCGAGAATCCATTCGTGGTCGAGCTCCTCCAGGATGCGCGCCTCGCCCATCGTCGTGCCGAGAACGACCGCCGTGCGCGGTCCGGCAACCGCGAGAGCGGGCATTTCCGCGTCGGCGAGCGCCATACGGGCCGCCGCAAGCGCCATGGCGGAGCAGCGGCCCATGCGCCGACACTCGGCATCGGTGAGGTAGTCGCGAGCGTCGAAAGCCTTGACTTCGCCCGCATAATGGCGGCCGAGCGGTGATGCATCGAACGCGGTCACTCGCGAAATGCCGCTGGCGCCGGCTTCGAGCGAACGAAAAAACGCGGCCTTGCCCAACCCGATGGAGCTGACGACCCCGACCCCCGTGACATAGACGCGCTGGAGCACAGAGCACCCTTATGTAGCGCCGCCCTGCACAACCGAGCAACGCCGCGGACGCGAAGAAATGAACGCACCCCCCAAGAAGCCGGGAAGCCGGACGGCACGGATCGCGCGTAACCTCCTCCTTGCGTCTTTCGTTGCTGCGCGTTACAGCCGCCGCGGCCGCATGCAAGATTTCCGTCACGGCGCCGCCCGGACGCCTCGCACGCTCGTCGATGCCGTGCGCGCGCTGGCGGACGAGCGAACGCGCGGGTTCGTGTTCGTCCGGGCGGACGGCACCGAGCGGCTCGTATCGTTTCACGACATCGGCATCGAAGCGACGCGGCGGGGCGCGAGCCTCGCGGCGCGAGGTCTCAAAAAAGGAGATCGTATCGCGCTGGTCATTCCGGACAACGACGAGTTCGTGCTCTCGTTTCTCGGGGCGCTGTTCGCCGGAGTCGTGCCGGTCCCGTTGGTCCCTCAGCTCTCGTTCAAGAACGTCGAAAATTATCACGCTACGGTCGCCCACATCGTTCGAGCGTCGGGCGCCACGATGCTGCTGACGACGGCAGCCACCCAAGCGTTCGTGCAGCCCGCACTGGAGCAGGTCGACACGCTGCGCTCGATCGTGACGGTCGAACAATGGGCCGATGACGCGGCGTCCGTCGTCGAAGTGGACGTCGCTCCGCACGACGTCGCCTTCCTGCAATTCACGAGCGGCAGCACGTCTCGCCCTAAGGGGGTCGCTGTGACCCACGGCAATCTCGCCGCCAATTCCAAGGCGTTCATGATCGAGGGCCTGGCGCGCGACTCGCGAACCGACAAGGGCGTGAGCTGGCTGCCCTTGTTCCACGACATGGGGCTCATCGGCTTCGTGGTGGGGCCTCTCTTCACGAATGTGGCGTGCGTGTTCTTGCCGACCGCAAGCTTCATCCGGACGCCCCGTTTGTGGCTCGAGAAACTCCACGCGCATCGCGGGACGATCACGTATGCGCCGAACTTTGCCTACGCGCTCGTGGCCAAGCGCATCAAGGACAAGGATGTCGAGGGACTGGACCTGTCGGCCTTACGGGTGGCCGGCTGCGGGGCCGAGCCCATTCAGCCCAAGGCACTGCGCGACTTCGCCGCCAAGCTGGCGCCCGCGGGCTTCGATCCTCGCGCATTTTTGCCGTCGTACGGCATGGCCGAAGCGACACTGGCCATCACGTTCGCTCCGCTCGGAGCGGGGCTGCACACCGACCCGGTCGATCCGACCGCGTTGTCGAGCCACGACGCGCTGCCGTCGAGGACGGACGGGGCGATCGAGATGGTCGATTGCGGATCGGCCTTCGCTGGCCACGAGGTTGCGATTGTCGATCCCTCGGGGCATCGGCTCGCTCAGCGCAGAGTCGGCGAGATCGTCACGCGCGGCCCGAGCGTCACGGCGGGCTATTTCCAGGACCCCGAGTCGACAGCGCAGACGTTCAAGTCGCTTGCCGACGACCTCCCGGGGCAAGCCCCGTGGCTATTCACCGGCGACCTCGGCTATCTGGCCGGGGACCGTCTTTTCGTGTGCGGCAGGCTCAAGGACGTGATCATCGTCCGGGGCCGCAACTATTACCCCACGGATATCGAGTGGGCCGTCGGTCAGATTCACACTGTGCGCCGGGGCAACGTCGTCGCGTTTGGAGTGTTCATGGATTCGCGCGGGCGCCCTGCGGCCGACGGCGGGGGCGAGGAGCATTTGGTCGTCTGTTGCGAGGGCACCGGCAGCGAGGCCGAGGCGATTCGCGACGCGGCCAGCGCAACCGTTGCCGCGCAGTTCGGCCTGACGCCGCACGAGGTCGTCGTGGCGCAGCTGGCCTCGCTGCCGCGAACGTCGAGCGGAAAGCCCCAACGGAGAAAGGCGCGTCAGATGTATCTGGAGGGAACGCTGCCGCGCGCACGGGTCGTGCAAGGGACCGAGCCCGATCGAGGAGGCGTCGAGCCCCAATGAATTTCGGAATGCGTTTTTCCGCGCCGGTCATCGAAGCGGCGAGAGACATCGGGTCGTGGAGCAAAGATCGTGAAGCGGCAACCGCGTATCCCTCTACGCGCCCGATTTCTGGACACACAACCGCAGGAAAGCGTTTGAATGCGCGACGCAATGCATCCCTTGCAAGCTGATCCGGCGCGGCCCACGCGCCTCGACCTGCTCACCATGTTCCGCGAAACGGCGAGTGAGGTGGTCGAAAAGGACTTCCACGGTGTCCTTGAAGCGAGCGCCATCCGCGATCTGGCCATCGATTCTTTGGGAATGCTCGAGATCATTGGCTCGCTTGAACGCCGGCTGCGCATTCAGATACCGGACGAAGGATTGGACGGCATCGAGACCATTCGGGATCTTCTCGACGAAGTCGAGAAGCGGCTGACCTGAGGCGGCGCCACGAGGAGAAGTGACATGTCGAACGAACGGTTGAAGGAAGAGCTGCGCGCCCTGGTCATCGAGATCGCCGAAAAGGACGAGATCGCCGATGGGGCCACGTTCAAGGAGCTCGGTATCGACTCCATGATGGGCGCCGAGATCGTTGCGGCCGTCGAGCGGCAGTACCGCATCAAGATCGAGGACGAAGAGCTCGCGGATTTCAGCGATCTCGAAAACGCGTGTGCCCTGGTCGTGAAGAAACTGGAAGCCAAGGACGCGAGCGCTGCGGCGGAGTAGGACGGTCGCGTGCCGTTCGCCCGGACGGAGTGCTAGAGCACGGAAAACATGTTGGCTTCCGTCGGCGTTCTGCGGGTTTCCCGCCTCCTAGGGCGTTGCTCCTCCTCACCGTGCCGCATGCATGGCTCGTCGTCTGCGCCTTGCGAGAGGCCAGAGGCCTTGAAATCATCGGTCCGCCAACGTGTTGGGCGCGCTAGAGCCTCCGCCTGATGCCTGGTCCGCTCTTCGCGAGGGTCCCAACCGAGCTCGATTTTCCGAAAGAGGAACGCCGGACGCTTCAGTTCTGGAAGGACCGTCGCATCTTCGAAAAGACGCTCGCGCGCCCGGCGCCAAAGGGACGATTCGTGTTCTACGAGGGGCCGCCGACGGCCAACGGCATGCCCCACAACGGACACGTACTCACGCGCGTCATCAAGGACCTGTTTCCCCGCTATAAGACGATGCGCGGCTGGAGCGTCCCGCGAAAGGCGGGATGGGACACCCATGGCCTGCCCGTCGAAGTCGAAGTCGAAAAGGAGCTCAGCCTGCATGGCAAGGCCGCCATCGAGCACTACGGGGTCGAGCCGTTCGTAAAAAAGTGCCTCGACTCCGTCTTTCGATATACGGCATCCTGGGAAGATCTGACCGCTCGCGTCGCCTTCTGGGTGGACCTCAGCGACGCGTACGTCACGTTTCACCGATCCTACGTCGAGAGTGTTTGGTGGGCCCTGGGCGAGCTGTTCAGGAAGGGCCTGCTCTATCAGGGACACAAGGTCGTGTGGTGGTGGGCGCAGGGGGGCACGGCGCTGAGCGCGGGTGAGGTCGGGCAGGGGTACCGCACCGTCGAAGATCCGAGCGTGCATGTGGCCTTCCCGATCGTCGGCGAGGACGATCTGGCCCTGCTGATCTGGACGACCACGCCGTGGACGCTTCCCTCGAACATGTACGCCGCGGTTCACCCGGAGATCGAGTACGTGATCGCGCGGGTCGCCGGCGGGCGTCGCTTCGTGTTCGCCAGGGGACTGATCGAACCGCTCGCCAAGGCATTGGGGGGCCCGGTGGCCGTCGAAGAGAGCAGGATGGGCCGCGATCTCGTCGGCTTGGCGTACCGACCGCCGTTCGACCTCTTCGAAGACCAGGTGCGCGGCTTCGAGGACGTCGTGTGGCACGTGATGGCGGCGGACTTCGTCACGATCGAGGCGGGAACGGGCATCGTGCATGTTGCGCCCGCGTTCGGCGAGGACGATCACGACGTCCATCGCCGGCTGGCCCGCGATCGACCCGGACTGCCGCTCTTTTGCCCCGTCAAGCCCGACGGCACGTTCTTCGAACGCTTCGAGCGTTACGCGGGTCGCTGGGTCAAAGATTGCGACAAGGATATCCAGCGCGACTTGAAGGATCGCGGTTTACTCGTGCACGCGGAGCCCTACCGTCACGAATACCCCTTTTGCTGGCGCGCCGACAACGACCCACTCATTCAGTACGCGCGACCCGCGTGGTACATCCGCACGACCGCCGTGATCGATCGCGCGATCGCGAACAACCGCGCGGTGCAGTGGACGCCCGACCACATCCAGGAGGGGCGCTTCGGTGACTTCCTCGCTCACAACGTCGACTGGGCGCTCTCCCGGGAGCGCTTTTGGGGGACTCCGCTTAATGTTTGGGTTTGCGATCGGGACTCCGATCACAAAGAGGCGCTGGTGAGCGTGGCCGACATCGAGCGGCGCAACGCCCGTGCGTTCGACCACTTCCACGCCGCGCGGCGGGCGGATCCGTCTCTCAGCGAGCATCTGATGGTCCACAAGCCGTGGATGGATCAGGTCACCGTGCCGTGCGACCGATGCGAGGGAACGATGCGGCGCGTTTCCGAAGTCGTCGATGTCTGGTTCGACTCCGGGTGCATGCCCTTCGCGCAGTGGGGATATCCCCACGCGCCCGGATCGGAGCAGCAATTCGAAGCAGCGTTTCCCGCCGATTTCATCAGCGAAGCGATCGATCAAACGCGGGGCTGGTTCTACTCGTTGCTGATGGTCTCCACGCTCGTGTTCGACCGGCGCGCACCGCCGCATCCGTACAAGACGTGTCTGGTGCTCGGACACGTGATGGACAAAGAGGGAAAGAAGGAGAGCAAGAGCAGAGGCAACTACACCCCGCCGGAGATCATCTTGGATCGCGTCGCGATGGACTTCGCGGTCAAAGATGCCCCCGCGGCCGTTCACGGTGCCGCGTTGATGAATCGCGACGATCTCGAAGGCCTCGACCTGCGAGAGGGCGCTCGGGTAAGGGTTTACCGAGACGGCGCGATCCGCAATGCCGTCGACTTGGTCGTCCGTGCGACCAAGATCGCCGGCCGCCGCGCGGTCGTCCTGCACCCCGACGACCGCGCCAGCCTCGGCGTCCTGCCCACGGAGGGGGTCGACGTGGCGCCGTCGGCCGTCTCCAGGCTGCCCATCGAGCAACGAGTCACGATCGAGGATCCCGAGTCGCCGGCGCCCGGGGCCGACGCCTTTCGCTGGTTCTTTTATGCGTCCAGCCCTTCATGGTCGGCCACGCGCCATTCGCTTTCGAACGTGCGCGCTCTGCAGAAGGAATTCGCGATTAAGCTTCGCAACGTCTATTCGTTTTTCACGATCTACGCGAACATCGACGGCTTCGATCCGCACCGCACCGACCCACTCGCCGTGGTCGTCAAACCGGAGCTCGATCGGTGGATCGCGAGCGAGCTGGCGGTCACCGTGCGCGAGGTGACGTCGGCGCTCGATGCCTACGATGTGTTTGGTGCGACGCAGAGGCTCGGCACGCTGGTGGATGCCTTGTCGAACTGGTGGGTGCGGCGAAGTCGCGTGCGGTTCTGGCGTTCTGGTTGGGACGACGACAAGCAGAGCGCTTACCAGACGCTTCATGGGTGTCTCGTGGCGATCGCGAAATTGACGGCGCCATTCACGCCTTATGCCGCAGAGGCAATGTGGCAGAACCTCGTGGTCGGACCCGCCGCCGCCAGAGGACGGATCGCCCCCGAGAGCGTCCACTTGGCGGACTGGCCCGAAGCCGACCTTGCCGCCGTCGACGAAGCCCTATCGATCAAGGTTGCCGCGGTGCGGGCGCTGGTCTCGCTGGGTTTGCAGGTCCGCACGCACGCCAAGATCCGGGTGCGCCAGCCCTTGCGATCGGCGGTCGTCATCACGTCCAAGCCCGAACTCATGGATCCCTCCGCCGTCGGTTTGCTGATGGAGGAGCTCAATGTCCTGCATGGCGTCGAGATTTGCAGCGTCGAGCAGGCAAGTCGGTACGTCGAGTTCCGCGTGAAGCCCAACTTCCGGTCGCTTGGCCAACGAGGTCTCGGTAAAGAGGCGCAGGCATTGAAGAGGGTCATGGCCGCATTCTCCTCGACCGCGGCCGGCTCGCTCGCGTCGCGGCTTCTCGCGGGCCATTCCGTCACGCTCGATGGCGTGGAGCTCGGCCGTGACGATGTCGAGGTGGATTTTCTCGCAAAGGAAGGTTTCGCGGCTGCGGGCGATCGCGTCGGCGTCGTCCTGCTCGATACGCAGCTCGATGACGAGCTGCGCGACCTCGGCTTGCTGCGCGAGCTTCAGAATCGAATTCAATCGATGCGTAAGGAAATGGGGCTCGAATACACGGATCGCGTACGGCTCGCGGTCTTGGGAAGCGATCGGGTCGCCGCCGTCGTCAAGCTCTACGAGGGGGCGCTCGCGCGCGAGATCCTCGCAATCGAAATTGAAACAGGTCGGATCCCTGCCGGTTATGAGCAGCGCGCCGTCGATCTGGACGGCGAACCGCTCACGATTGCCTTGGCCCGGGCTTAGTGCAGCGCCCCCTTGAACGGTACCCAGCTTCGCGAGGGCATGCTCGCTTTGCAGGTTGCCGCCGTACTTAAAGTGATTTCCTTGGGGCCTCGGCCCCGACCCCCAATCGCCTCCCGGCGATAAGTCGTGGCGCGAAGCCGTGGCCCGGAATCGTGACGCCGAATCTATCGTGACACGAAGCCGTGGCCCGGAATTGTGGCTCGGAATCTATCGTGACGCGAAGCCGTGGCGCGGAATTGTGGTGCGGAATCTATCGTGACGCGAAGCCGTGGCCCGGAATCGTGGCGCGGAATCGTGGCGCGAAGCCGTGGCCCGGAATCGTGGCGCGGAATCGTGACGCGAAGCCGTGGCCCGGGGTCGTGGCGCGGAATCTATCGTGACGCGAAGCCGTGGCCCGGGATCGTGGCGCGGAATCTATCGTGACGCGAAGCCGTGGCGCGGAATCGTGGACGCGGGGTCGTGGCGTGGGGTCGTGGCGTGGGGTCGTGCCGCGGACATTTTTTCTAGGACGATCGTCGTCGAGTCGCGCCGTGCCTCTGATATGGTCCAGCCTGCGGGCGCGCGCGCCCAGGACGGGGGAACGCATTCGATGAAGGCAAAGCGGGTCCGAGCGGAAGGCGCCCTCCGAAGGGAGGGGCCAGTGGCATGGGGGCGAGCCCCCGCCGTCCCGCCCCTCGCCAAGACGACGCAGCGCGCCGAGTCGCTCTCGGCGTCGGTTCGTCCCCCTATCGCGCGAGCGGAGATTCTCGACAAAGCGACCCGCACGCGGCTCGAGGGCGAAGTGGATGCGGCTTTGAAGCGCAGGCCAGCGAGTGAGGCCAAGCTCGCCGGCGCCGTTCGCGCGGTTGCACCGTTGAGTCCCGCCTTGCGGGCATCGCTCGGCGAAGCCACGGCGGTGCTCTTGCGGCGCGGCGCGCTACAGCGGGAGCTCTATGCGTGTGGACTCCGTGCGCTCGCCGAAGCGCAAGATCGACAAGCTGCCGCGCTGCTGCGGCGGGCGCTGGCAAGCGACGAGGCGGGCGGTGCCGCCGCGTTGAGCGCCGCGTGTTTCTCGCAAGATCCCGAACTCGCGACGTTGCTTGCCAAGATCGCTGCGAGCCGCCAGGCGCATCTCGCCTTTGGCGCCGAACTCGCCCGAGTTGCGCGAGGCGAGTCGAACGGGGCATTGCTCGCCCAACTCGCTCCCATGATCAAGGAGAGTCATCGCATCTCGATGTGCACGGAGCTTTTTGTGCCGCTCGCTCGGGCGATGCCGCTCGCCAGACAGGTGGGCCCGGCCCTCGCCGTGTTGCGCGGGGCGGAGCGACACCTGGGTCGGTGGCTCGTGCTCGCCGAGGTTGCGGTCAAGGCCGGCGACCCGGGCCCCATCCAAGAAGCCGAATCCCGCGCGCATTCCGGTCCGGTCAGTTCGCGCGCGGCGTGGTCGCTTGTGGAGTGGGCCCTTCGCGAAGCGGATGCGGCAGTGCGGGGGACGGTCGCTCCGCCCCATCCCACCACGAGGCCCACACTCGAGCTCGTTGCGCGGCTTTCCGACCGGCCGAGCGCCGATCGAGACACGACATTCCTTTTCCGAATGGCACGTACGGGCGCGCCCGCGGCGCGATCCATGCTCGAGACCTTCGTCCGCGTATTGCCGCTGCCCGACGAGACCAGCATCCGGGCAGCGCTTCATTTGGCGCGGGACCGGGTGAGGGACGATTTGCGGGCGGCTCTCGCCGAAGCGGCGGCCAGCGCGAAACGCGAGGACCTCCGTGGTCTCGCAGCCGCCGCGCTGTGGGATGCCTCACCTGCAGCCGACCCGAGTGGGGTCGCAACCCGTGCACGCTCGCTTGAATTGGCCGAGGCGTTCATCGAGTCCCGAGTCATCGGCAACGTCGCGTGGGGAGCGCTCATCCGCGCGGCGGCGAGAACCGGTCCGTCGACCGAGACGTTGCTCGGGGAAACCGAATTTCGATGGATTCAGTGGGGCTGGCTCGAATAACGGCGGCGTTCGGTCTCGTCGGCGGCCTCGTGTCGACGGGACCTTCTGCCGGCGCGGTCGCGGAAGGCCCGACACTTCGAATCGCTCTCTGGGCGGATCGAGACGACGACGACGCCGACGGTGTCCCCGACGGCGAGCAGAGCGTCCTGCCGCCCCCTACCTATGTGGATTTCGTGCCGATTGACCCGCGCGTCGCCGGCGCCCGCGTGGAGATGCGATCGGGTGCAGAGCACGCGAGAGTCGTGACGGCCGCCGGCGTACCGGCGCCATGGGGTCCCTCTTTGCCGTCCGCAGGATGGTTCGAGGGCTTGTCGCCGGGCACCGTCGAGCTGACCGCGACCGCACGCGGTGCGGTCGTTCAGGTAATCCTCGAGGTGCGCGGAATCGAGATGCGGGACGGCGAGGGGCGGCGCGTCGACATGGCGCGGTCGCATGCTTCCCTCGAACGCGATCCTCCGGAGCGGCTGGTCTCGGGCAGTCCCGAGAAATACGACGACCCCGACGCCCTTCGCGTCGTCCTCGAGCTTCCCGACAACGGTGCGTGGCCGAACGGCGATCGAGAGATTGCGGCCGAGTCCGTGACGTCGCTCGGCACGCGGATCGATGAACTGCCCCCGCTCGCCGTCACACAGTGGCAATGCCCGGTCGCAAGCGCGCGCGTCCACTGCTGGGCAAGCCTGCCGCTGCGGCTCGTCACGGACGACGTCGACCGCAATCACCCAGTCGCGGCCGGTCGAAGCGTCGAGGCGCAGGTCGGCGGTGCCGTCGTATTTCGGGCTGACGGAAGAAAGGCGCAGATGATTCGGGTGCTTGGCCCGCGCGGCTCGCCGGTCGGCCCCATCGGGCGATTGCGAGCCGCGTTGCGTCCTTTCGTCGTGCGGATCAGTCCGGGCGGCGCCCCTGCGATTGGGGGAACGGACGCCGGTGCCGTGCAAGCCCTGAGAGCCGAGATTGGGGTCGCATCGGGCGTTTGGGGCCAGTGCGGACTCACGTTCGGTGATCCACGGCTGCTCGACGTCAAGGTCGTCGACCCCCCGCCCTCCCATTTGATCGCGATTGGCGATGACCTCGGACTGCCTGCGAGTGGGGGCGAGATTCGCTTTCGAGCCGACGGCAAGTCGATCGCGGTTCGCACCGTGCCCTCTGAAACCACCGACGCCGTTGCGAGCGACTTGGCTCGCGCGGCCGAGCGCGTGGGTCTTTCGGCGCAGGTGTCGGTCAATGCGACCGTCGCGCCCGGAATAGGACCCAGCGTCGACGTCTCCTTGCGACGCAAGGATGGGGTGCTGGTCGCGGCGGACGTGTCACCGGGCGTGCCCCTGTCGACGGACCGCACGTTGACGGTTCGTATCGGTTCGGTCGATCTCTCCGACGGCCTGCAGCATTTCACGGACATGGACGCGATGGCCGGGACATTGGAAGAGCGGACGTTGCTCAAGGCACTCGACGATGGCGACCCCGCTACGATCGAGGTCGTCGTCGTGCCGCTGTTCGCTGGAGGAGGACGCATTGGAGAGTCGTTCATCGAAAGCGACCTATCGAGCCTGCGCAACGTCGTTCTGTTGGATTCGAGCCGGCATCCGAGCGGCCCATAGCAGTTTGACCTTGGCCCACGAACTCGGGCACGTCCTGATGAATTTGCCCGGGCACCCGGACGACTACGGCATCGACACTCCCACGCTTCTCATGGATTCCGATGCCGCAGATTCGTCTCCATTCGGCCCGCGGCGCATTCCGCTGCAGCAGTGCGCGCGCGTCGTTCGCCAAGCCGGTCCCAGAGCCCGATCGCCTCTTTTGACCGAATGGCCGATCGGCCCCATTCCCATGGCCGCGACTCGCGGATCGCGCTGACGCGGACGAGCCGGCGCTCCGGGCATCTTGGCGCGACGCGCGGCACGTCGTACCCCATGGCCGCGGATGGCGCTGACGCGGACGAGCCGGCGCTCCGGGCATCTTGGCGCGGCGCGCGGCACGTCGTACCCCATGGCCGCGGATGGCGCTGACGCGGACGAGCCGGCGCTCCGGGCATCTTGGCGCGGCGCGCGGTACGTCGTACCCCATGGCCGCGGATGGCGCTGACGCGGACGAGCCGGCGCTCCGGGCATCTTGGCGCGGCGCGCGGCACGTCTTACGCTCATCGGCCATGAAATTCCCGCGTCCCAAACACACGTTACGCCAATACATCGCGCTTTACGAGAGCGAGCACAAGCATCTAGGGACCAAACTGACCCACATGATTGGTATTCCGATGATTGTGGCGGCGCTCCCGATGGCGTTCGTGCACACGAAGGCGGCCGCGGGCCTGTTCGTGGGAGGTTGGGCGCTCCAGTACGTGGGTCATTACGTTTTCGAAGGAAACAAGCCCGCGTTCTACGGCGACCCCTACTACCTGCTCGTGGGCCCACTCTGGGTCGCCGCCGAGTGGATGCAGGCGTTCGGTCTTGCCGTGCCTGAGGGGCTTCGGGGGGAAGTGAGCCGTTCGCCCGCGTGCGCCTCGAACGGCGATGCGGGGACGGCCGTCAGCTGAGTCGAGCCGGCACGTTCCTGAAAGGCGCAAGGATCCGGAGGAGATCCAGCGCCACCGCCTTTCGCGAGGGATCCCCAGGACCCACGCAGGCCGGGCAGCCCTGCGGGCAGGGACAGCGTTCGATGAGCCGGAACGCTCGCGTCAGGAGCGCGCTCCGCACCTCCCAGATCCGCGCGGCCAGTCCGGTCCCTCCCGGCACGTGTTCGTAGACGAACAAGGTTGGACGGTAGCCCGGCGTGGGGCGGCCTGAGTCCTTTCTGGGTGGTGCCACCGGGCCGGCCTCACCGAGCGTGACCCCGAGGTCGCGCGGATCGCACATGAGAGCGACCGTCGCCGCGGTCTGCAAGGCGGCGCCGACCCCACGTAACCCCATGATCACTTGGGCGGGCGAGGGCAGCGTCGCCTTCTCGGGCACCGTGAGCCAGAATGCCGTCGTGTGCATTTGCATTTCAGGAAGACGGACATCGCCGTACCCAGTGTTCTCGTGTGTAAAAAACTGGATCTTCTTGTAGCCGACGACCTTTTCCACGACGCTGACATCTCCCCATCCCGCCGTCCAAATCGGGTCTTCATCGACCAAGGGTCCGTCCGCGTTCGTCTCGATGACCGACACTTGGGCGTACGTCATCGCCTCCGTCCAGTAGTCGGACTCGACGCGGCGAACGAACGCCTTGTGGTTGTCGTGGTCGAAGCGTTCGACCTGCCAGCATTCCGCGCCGTGTTGATAAATCGCCTGCTCGTGCAGCATCGTGTGGGCGGATCGCCAATCGAGTTCGCCGATCGACTGGTCGCGTTCGACGTCGATGATGACGACGTTGTCCCATCCGACGCTCCGAAGTGAAACGTCATTGGCCGGATACGCGTCGGTGGCCCAGTGAAAGGCATCGCCGGATTCGTGAAGCACGCGGTGGCGAGTGAGAAACGAAAGCGCGTCCGCGGTTTCATCGGATCCGAGCGAACCGAAGCATTCTCCACGCCGGAAGGGAAGCTCGAACGCCGCGCACTTGACATGCTGAACCAGGACTTCGACGTTGTCCGGGTCGATGCGCGCTTCCTCGATGGGCGCGCCCCATAGGAAACTCGGTTCGCGAGCGAGATATTGATCGACCGGCGCGTTCGATGCGACGAGGATGCAGACGCTCTCGGCTCCGCGTCGTCCGGCTCGGCCGAAGCGCTGCCATGTCGCCGCGATCGAACCCGGGTAGCCCGCGCACACGACGGCGTCGAGTTCGCCGATGTCGATCCCGAGTTCCAGGGCGTTGGTTGCAACGACGCCGAGAATCTCGCCTTCGCGCAAGCGTCGCTCGACCTCGCGGCGCTGAGCCGGCAGGTACCCGCCGCGGTACGCCACGATCTGCGACGCCTCGATGCCTGCCCCCTTGTCCGTCCGCGTCGCGTCCGTCGCGACGGCATCTCGAAGATAGCGGAGCATCACTTCGACCGAGTTTCGCGAATGACCAAAAATGAGCGTAGGGACTCGGGCGCGAACGAGGTCTGCGGCGAGCATGACGGCTTGCTTGACGTAGCTCGCACGAATCCCGAGCTCGTCGTTCACGACCGGTGGGTTGAATAGAAAGAAGCGGCGCTCCCCGCGCGGGGCTCCGCTGCGATCGACGAGATCGATTTCGTCTTCGGAAACTCCGAACAAGCGAGCCGCATGCGCTCGAGGGTTACCGATGGTCGCGGTGGCTCCGAGAAGGCACGGACGAGAACCGTGAAATTGAGCGACGCGCAAAAGGCGCCGCAACACGTTTGCAACGTGGGACCCGAACACACCCTTGTACGTGTGCAGTTCGTCAATGACGATGTAACGAAGGTTGCTGAACGTCGTCGCCCAGCTCGTATGATGCGGCAGAATGCCCGTGTGCAACATGTCCGGATTCGTCAGGACGATTCGTGCCCGTTCGCGGGCGGCGCGTCGCGCGTCGGCCGGAGTGTCTCCGTCGTAGACGACGACCCCCGATCCGAGTCCAGCGGCTTTCATCAGGTCGAGCAGTCCGGCCTCTTGATCGCGCGCGAGCGCTTTGGTCGGATACAGATACAGCGCGCGTGCGTCGGGGACTTGACACAGTCGAGCGATAACCGGCACATGAAAGCAGAGACTCTTTCCGCTCGCCGTAGGCGTGGCGATCGCCACGTGCCGCCCGGAAAGGGCGGCCTGAATCGCCTCGGCCTGGTGCGCGTACAAGCGATCGATTCCGCGTGCTCGCAGCGCACGACCGATCTCGGAAGGCAGCCCTTCGGGCAAAGCGGCGTAACGGCCATCGCTCTCCTGGAGGGTCTCGTCCGCACAGAAGCAGGGCTTGACCCACGCGCTCGCGCGCCAGCGCGCGAGGGTGGCGTCGATGCCCCGTTCAGTCACCCAGGGTGGCAAAGACATGCAAGCGATGCTAAACGGATGTATACTATCGCCGCAAGCGCGTGGGCGGCACGCGGGGCTTCCGCTTGCACCGACAATCCACTAGATCGCCCGAACCATCGTGACGGAATCCACGCAGAGCGCGACGGCACAGGCGCCCGAGGGCTCGGCCGTGGATGGCGTTCCGACTCCGGCCAACGAAGGGGACGGCGGGCGTCTGGGTGTCCCGATTGGAGCGGCCCGCTCCGTGGCGGACTATGGCCGAAATAATCCTTCGTATGTTTTTTTGGCGGTCGTTTCGACGATAACGGTACTGCTCGACGTCATGACGAAGGGTTGGGCGGCCACTCATCTCGACAGCTATCCGGGCTTGGTCGAGGTTTGGCCGAAGTACGTAACCCTGGTGCTGGCTCGAAATCGTGGGGGCGCGTGGGGGTTGCTGCAGACCACGAGCGAGAACGTCCGCCGCCCGTTTTTCCTTCTTGTATCGGTCGCAGCGATCGCGTTCATCATGACGCTTTATCGCCGCCTCCACGCTCACCAGCTGGCGCTCAAATGGGGCCTTCCGCTCGTGCTCGGGGGAGCGCTCGGAAACGTGCTCGATCGTATTCGGTATGGTCATGTCATCGACTTCATCGACGTTCACGTAACGTTGAAAGGCGTTGAACATCACTGGCCCACCTTCAACGTGGCCGATATCGCGATCTGCGTCGGCGTCGGCCTGATGGCACTCGATATGTTTACGAGCAAGCGTGGGCGACCGCCTTTGGTGCGCATCTCGACGGCACCGCCCGCCCAATCCGGCGAACCCGTCCCAGATTGGGAGGCGCCAAGCGACTCGGCCGAGTCACCGGCTCCGGACCGCTGAGTCGGCGACGATCGGGTACTCTCCGAAGGTACGAGTCGTCGTGCACCCCGATCTCTTTCATCTGCTCGGGACTTCGTTCCCGTCGTATTTCGTTTTCCTGCTGTCTGCGTTTCTTTTCGCAACGGCGCTTGGAGTCCTTTGGGCGCGTCGCATCGGCGAAAATCCGGATGTCATTGTCGACCTCGGGCTTGCCATGCTTCTGGCCGGCGTGGCCGGGGCTCGCGTTCTCCATGTTCTGGCGGATGGCTACTTCTGGGACTACGTGCACCTTTGCACCGACCCATCGCGCGTCGACTGGCCGCTCGCGCGGGCAGAGTGCCTCTCGACCGAGTACGGCGGCATCTGGGACGCCGCCAAGGGCATCTGTCACCCGAGAGTCGCCGACTGCTTGGCCTGGGCGAAGTTCTGGGCGGGCGGATTGACCTATTACGGAGGACTGATAGGCGCCTTCGCAGCCGCGTGGCTGCTGCTCAAGCGGGATCGCTTCCCCTTCTGGAAGGCTGCGGACATGGCTGGATTCGCGATTCCGCTGGGTCTCGCCTTCGGCCGCATGGGATGCCTGATGGCCGGCTGCTGTTTCGGAGCCACATGCAACCTCCCGTGGGCCATATCGTTCCCGACGAGGAGCGCAGCCAGCGAGGAGCAGTTCAAGGCGCATTTGCTCCCCGCCGCACAGATGTGGAGCTTGCCGGTGCATCCGACTCAAGTGTACGAGTCGGCGACGTCGCTGCTCATCGCCGGCATTTGTCTCATCGTGGTTCATCCGCGAAAGCGCTACGACGGGCAAGTCTTCGCCGTGTCGATCGCGCTCTACGCCGTCGCTCGATGTGCGCTCGAGGTGCTGCGAAGAGACGACCGAGGCAGTATGTTCGGTCTGTCGACCTCGCAATGGCTGGGGCTCGTGCTTTTGGCGTGTGCGCTCGCGATTCACCTCGGGCGCGGGCGGGGTGCGGCGCGCAGGCCAACGAGTGTCCATGACGGCAGCGCTGCCGCGCGGTAAGCTCGCGCGTCGCGTATGACGGCACGCATCCTCGATGGCAAGGCGCTCGCGGAGATCGTGCGGGCGGAGGTGCGCACCGGTGTCGAGGCGTTTCGGCGCCGATTCGGCCGGGCGCCGGGGCTCGATGTCGTCTTGGTCGGAGAGGATCCGGCGAGTGTCCTGTACACGCGCAGCAAGGAGCGTGCATCGAGCGACGTGGGCATTCACGGAAGGCTGCTCGCGCTGAGCGGCGCCACTCTCGAGGACGAGCTCGTGGCGCGTGTGCGCGAGCTCAACGCCGATCCAGGGGTCGACGGCATTCTCGTGCAGATGCCCTTGCCGAAGCACATCGATCCGCACCGCGTTCTCGATCGGATCGACGCTTCGAAGGACGTCGACGGATTCCATCCGGTCAACGTCGGGCTACTCGGGCTTGGGCGCCCCGGAGCGCTCGTAGCTTGCACGCCCTCGGGCTGCATGCGGCTCATCGCGCTGTCCGGCATCCAGCTCGAAGGCGCAAACGCGGTCGTCGTGGGTCGCAGCAACACGGTAGGCAAGCCGATGGCGCAGCTTCTTCTTCGCGAAAGTGCCACGGTCACGCTTGCCCACTCGCGCACGCGCGATCTCCCCGACCTTTGCCGCAGGGCCGACGTGCTCGTCGCCGCGGCGGGAAAGGCCCGAATGATTCGCGGCGACTGGATCAAGCCGGGCGCGGTGGTGATCGACGTGGGAACGACGCGCGTCTCGCTTCCGGACGGCAAGACCAAACTCTGGGGGGATGTGGCGTTTGACGAGGCCAAAGAGGTCGCGGGATACATCACTCCGGTTCCGGGGGGAGTCGGGCCGATGACCATCGCGATGCTGCTGGCCAACACGCTGGAGGCCGCGTCGAGACGCGAGGAGCGCCACGGCTGAAGGCGCCCGCCGAAGCGGCTCGGGGACTCGGCCGCGCGTCCGATCGTAAAGCGGCTGAAGGCGGCCGAAGCGGCTCGGGGACTCAGCCGCGCGTCCAATCGTAAAGGGGCTGAAGGCGGCCGAAGCGGCTCGGGGACTCGGCCGCATGGCCCCCCAGCTAGATCGATGCCATCCACCTCAGGTGAATCGTCGCGCCACACACGGTTTGGCCTTTCCAGCGAGAGCGAGATCGATGGCATCGGCCTTCGGTGAATCGACGCCGGCCACAATTTCACATCGCAAGGTTGGCGAAGAGGCGCCGGGCTACAAAGAAGCGGTCAAAGAAGTTTTTCGAGCATACGGTCGAGTGTGTCGAGGTTGGCGTAAGCAATCGCAATTTCCCCCTTGTTTCCGCGATCGCGTATGTCGACCTTCGTACCGAGCGCTCGCGTCAGCCGTTGTTCCAAATCGCGCACGCTGGCGCTCTTGGTGCCGTTCGGCTGCTCGTCGGTGGCGGCCTTCTTTCGACGCACCCTCTCCCGCACGAGCGCCTCGGTGGCGCGCACGCTGAGGCCACCACGGATGACTCGCTCCGCGAGTTGATCCATGGATGCGGCGTCGTTGGCGCCGAGAAGCGCACGAGCGTGACCCTCGGTGAGTTCGCCCGCCATGACCTTCGCGCGCACCCGCTGCGGCAGCTTGAGAAGACGCAGCGAATTGGCGATCGTCGTTCGATCTTTGTTGAGCCGATCCGCCAGGGCCTCTTGCGTATATCCGTGTTCGCGAACGAGGCGATCGTAGGCTTCGGCGAGCTCGATCGCGTTGAGATCCTCTCGCTGGACGTTCTCAATGAGCGCAAGCTCGAAGGCGTTCTTCGCGCTCACGTCTTTTACGACGACGAGTGCGTCGAGTACCCCCGCGCGTTGCAGGGCGCGCCAGCGCCTCTCGCCGGCCACGAGCTCGAACGTGTCGGATCCCGCCGCCTGGCGCACGACCAGCGGTTCGAGCAAACCGTGTTCGCGAATGCTTTGCGCGAGCTCGTCCAGTTTTTGCGCATCGAAGTGTTGCCGCGGCTGACCCGGCTGCGGCTTGATCTTGTCCAGCGGACAAGTGAACACGTTCCTGTCGCCGTATCCGGGAGTCGGCCGCGCGGCTGGAAGCAGAGCGTCGAGACCCCGACCGAGCGCTCGTCGTTTCGTCTCGCCGCCGCTCACTTGGCGATCCGCTGGGTGCTCCGCTCGGCGGAGGCTCGGTGGTCCGAAAGCAGCTCGCGGGCAAGCGACAGGTATCCTTGTGCCCCCTTCGATTGCACGTCGTAAAGCAGGACCGGCTTGCCGTGAGAAGGCGCTTCGCTCAGTCGAACGTTGCGCGGGATCACCGATTCGAACACGTGAAAGTGACGCTTGACCTCCTCGGCCACTTGGTGCGCCAAGTTGTTGCGCGGATCGAACATGGTGAGCACGATCCCCTCGACCTCGAGTGAGGCATTCATGCTGCTGCGTACGCGATCGATGGTCGCCATGAGCGAGGTGAGCCCCTCGAGCGCGTAGTATTCGCACTGAAGTGGAACGAGGACGGTGTCGGCGGCCGATAGTGCATTGACGGTAAGGATGCCGAGCGAAGGCGGGCAATCGACGAAGACGTACTCGAACGGTTCGTCCCGGAGGAAGGCGGCCAAGAGGCTCCGGAGTTTGTAGGGTCGATCCGGGTCGTCGATGAGCTCGATTTCGACCGCGACGA
This sequence comes from uncultured delta proteobacterium, assembly GCA_963696385.1. GTDB lineage: Bacteria > Myxococcota_A > Polyangia > Polyangiales > Polyangiaceae > Palsa-1150. The sequence continues at coordinate 30,954 of CAVOKF010000008.1, read as the reverse complement.
GGTCTTGCTTGCTCGGGATGAGAAATAGCGAGCCGAGCTCGGTCGGAACGATCACGTCCCGCAGCGTCGCGCGGCCGATCAGGGCGTCGTAAATGCTTCGCTCGACCGTGCGTGGCGAAACGCCTAGGCCGCTGCTCGCGTTCCCTTGCGGATCCAGATCGACGAGCAACGTTCGACGTTCGGCCGCGGCGACGCTGGCCGCCAAGTTCACCGCGGTGGTCGTTTTGCCGACACCGCCCTTTTGATTGACCACCGCGATCACCCGTGGAGCGTGCGTCGGGCGAACCGCTGCGCCGAGCTTGCTCATCTTGCGGCCTCTTGTCTACCGCGCCGCTCCGCACGTGTGCCAGGTTTCTTGTCGCTCGGATGCATCACGCGAACAACCTCATCGTGCGAGCCTCTGTCTACCGCGCGCGATCCGCACGGGCGCCGGGATTCGCGTCGTCGTGGCGCTCACGCGAACAACCTCATCGTGCGAGCCTCTGTCTACCGTGCCGCTCCGCACGGGCGCCGGGATTCGCGTCGTCGTGGCGCTCACGCGAACAACCTCATCGTGCGAGCCTCTGTCTACCGTGCCGCCCCGCACGGGCGCCGGGATTCGCGTCGTCGTGGCGCTCACGCGAACAACCTCATCGTGCGAGCCTCTGTCTACCGTGCCGCTCCGCACGGGCGCCGGGATTCGCGTCGTCGTGGCGCTCACGCGAACAACCTCATCGTGCGAGCCTCTGTCTACCGTGCCGCTCCGCACGGGCGCCGGGATTCGCGTCGTCGTGGCGCTCACGCGAAGAAATCTCTGCCGTTTTCTTTTGGCACCCAGCCGTGCGTAGTAGTTTGTCCGTAGATGTAGGACAGATTGGAGCGAGGGACCCAGGACATGACGGGGCGGCTTATTCACATTTTGCAGATCGCCGAGGAGGACGGTGGCGCCATGGACGCCGTCGTTCTCGGCTTCTGGGGAGTGGTCGCCGGCGATCCTCGGTGTGTCCGTCGCCGTCGCACCCCTACGGGGGCCTCCGTGACGGATCTCGCACAATGGGTCAGGGCGCGAAGGAGCGATCTGCGATGCCCGTGAAACCGGTCTGAGACGTCCGAATTCTACTTGCTGCACCCATCCGGGGCCGGTCTCGCGATTCAGCGCGGTCGGGGTCGCGGTCACGCGTCTACAAGCCCGTTCCGAAAGAAAAAGGAAACGACCATGCCTCTGCCGAAGAGCTATAGAACCATTGAGGAGTTCGAGCGCGAAGAGCTGCGAACCAACAACAAGGCAGGATTCTCGCTCGACGACCTCATGCAGGAAACGATGCTTCACGAGAGCGACCTGCTGTTCGACGATCAACACGACGAGTTCGAGCTGGACGAGGATTGATCGTCGGCCAAAGCCGTCGCGATCCACGTCGCGTGGCGGCCCTCGCGCCGCTCGCGCGGGCGGGGCTTTCGCGCCAAAAAAGCGTGGTCGGGCTGACTTGCGTTCCGTACCGGGAACACTACCCTCGGCTCCTCCATGCACGTCCAGGTCGCTCGAATTTCCCCGGTCGTCGTCGAACTTGCCGTCGAAGTGCCGGCGGACGCCGTGAATCAGCACGTCGAGAAAGCGTACGGCACGCTGCAACGGAAGGCCCGCGTTCGGGGCTTCCGTCCCGGGAAGGCCCCTCGCCAGGTTCTCGCGCATCTCTACGGGCCGCAGGTCGCAACCGATGTGGTCCAGGCGATCGTGAACGACACTCTGCCCAAAGCTATTTCCGCTAACCGTGTGCAGCCCATCAATCAGCCCCTGGTCGAGCCCGGGAAGTTCGAGCAAGGATCGGCGTTTACGTACAAAGCGCGCTTCGAAGTGCAGCCCGAGGTCGGCGAAGTCGCCTACGAAGGGCTCGAACTTCAACGACCGGCGGAAACGGCGACGCCCGAGGCGGTGGCCCAACAGCTCGAGCTTCTGCGAAGGCAGCATTCCCAAGTCAGGGTGCCCGATCCCCTGCGTCCGGCCCTCAACGGCGACGTGCTGACCATCGACTTCTCGCTCGCCGTGGATGGCTCGATCGTTCCAGATGCCGGGGCCGAGGGCATCCAAGTCGAGCTCGGTGCCAATCAATTGCTTCCCGAACTCGATGCCGGTCTGATCGGGGCCACGGTCGACGAGGCGAGGGATATCGAAGCTCCCTTGCTCGAGTCTCATCCCCGCAAGGAACTTGCTGGCAAGATCGGCAAGTTCCACGTCAAAGTGAAAGATTTGAAAGAGCGTGTTTTGCCCGCCCTCGATGACGAGTTTGCGAAGGATGTCGGCAACTTCCAAACGCTCGTCGAACTGCGGGCTGACGTTCACTCTCGTCTTGAAAAATTGTTGAACGAGCGCGCGGAGTCGCTCCTCGCCGAGCAGGTCGTTGAACGGCTCAACGCGACGAACCCGCTGGATGTCCCGCCGTCGCTCGTCGAGCAGCAATGCCGACTGATGGAAGCGGACATTGTTCAGAGCGCCCGACGCAGTGGGCGACAGGTGACGAAAGAAGACCTGCAGAAGATCCATGGCCAGGTCCACGCGGAGGCAGAAAGAAAGGTCCGCGCGGGTCTGCTCATGGCAGCGATCGCGCGCAAGCTCGACCTGAAGGTCACCGAGGACGACATTCAGAAGGGTATTGAAGAGCTTGCGGCGGATAGCGGCAAGAACGTAGCAAAAGTTCGTGCCGAATACGGAGACCCGCAGCGGCGCCAAATTCTCATCGGAATGATTCTCGAGGACAAAGTGCTCGACATCATCGAGAGCAAGGCCAACATTCGGGTGACGCCGGCCTCCAATCCGGATCCGGGGTCTCCACCGGGTGATGCAGCCCGAGCTCAAGAAAGCGACGCCGTCGTAGCCGAGACATCGAACCATTAGCGCTCACGCCGAGCGGAGGAATCTTATGTCGACCAAGCGTCCCGAGAATCGTGCGCAGGCCGTCCGTGTTCTCGAGGCTCTCGCGAGCCGAAGCGGACAGGATACGGTGAGGACCAGCGATTTCATCCCGTATCCGACCGTCGTCGAGACGACGCACCGGGGTGAGCGCAACTGGGACATTTTCAGCCGGCTTCTCAAGGATCGAATCGTATTTTTGGGTACGGAAATCAACGACGATGTAGCCAACATCGTGATCGCGCAATTTCTCTTTCTGGAAAGCGAAGATCCGGACAAAGAGATCATGCTCTACATCAACAGTCCCGGCGGCGTAGTGACGAGCGGGTTGGCGATTTACGACACGATGCAATACGTCCGGTCCTCCGTCAGCACGACATGCCTCGGAATGGCCGCCTCGATGGCCGCCGTGCTCTTGGCGGCGGGGACAAAGGGCCGGCGCCTCGCGCTGCCCAACGCGCGCGTGATGATTCATCAGCCGATGGGCGGGGCGCGGGGCCAGGCGACCGACATTGAGATCCAAGCGCGCGAAATCCGGCATCTTAAGGACGTCATTACCGACATCATCGCGAACGCGACCGGCAAGCAAAAGGATCTCATCCACAAAGATATCGATCGCGATTTCTACATGAGCGCGCCGCAAGCAAAGGAGTACGGCCTCATCGATGACGTGCTCCCGCCGCGAAAGAAGGGCGAGGCCGAGAAGCCATCCCGTGATCGCTAGTGCACCGTGCGCAAAATACCGTCAACTATCAATAAGCTCGATCGGTCTGGCCGCGCGCTGATCATTGCGCGGGTATGCTTGGCGCTGCCTCCGTCCACTGTCAACAAGCTCGATCCGTTCGGTCGCGCTCGTCCAGCCCCGATGCGCCACCGGGCCCCGCCCGCGCGACACGGTCCGAGCGAAATCTTCAATTCACCCGCGCTCGCCGGCGCGAACTCACCGCCGCCGCAAGCAAGACGACCGCTCACGGAGCTGCGTCGCCACGGTGCAGCTTCGGACAACCGCGCTTGGAACGCGGACCGACCTGAGCAAATTAGACCGGCTCCTATAGAACGTCTGGACGACAGACCAAATGGTTTGCGCGACTTCCGAGACGGCCTACTGAAGGGGCCCGTTTCCAAAGGTCCCGTGGATCCGTCCACGGGCGCCCTGCTGCGCAGCGAAAACAGACCACTCGCTCCACTCGCCTTGTTCTTCCGGGCTCCGCCCCGCACTCGCAAAGCCGGTCCCGCGGCTTGCTAGTGGGCCATCCACCAAGAACCATTGCACTTATTGATTCACGCGACTTGCGGAATGGGCCACTAGGAGTGCGTTCGGCCGGCGTCGCGATTGGTTCGATGCGCGTAAGTCCAGCGCGGCGGGGTCCGCCGAAAGCGAGGCAACCGACAAGGCTCGATGTGCGCGACACGTGGGTGCTCGCAGTCCAACCCCGACCCCCTCCATCGCGATTGCGCGACGGCCCTGCCCCGGGCCTTTGGGCACAAGCTTGCGACGATTGGGGTGCGGGTCTAAGCTTTGTTTAGGCTCGTCGAGGCGAATCGCGTCGAGTTGTCGGACCGCGGCATCACACGAGGCAAGAATTGGAACGCAGACGGGACGACCACCAGAACGGCAATCTGAACTGTTCCTTCTGCGGCAAGTCGCAGAAGGAGGTGAAGAAGCTCATCGCCGGGCCGACCGTCTACATTTGCGACGAGTGCATCGGTCTTTGCAACGACATCATCGCCGAAGAAGTCGAGAAGGACGAGCCGTATGCCGGGTCCACGCCGGTCCCGAAGCCGTCCGAGATCAAATCGATCCTGGACGACTACGTCATCGGGCAGGAGCGCGCGAAGAAGGTTCTCGCTGTTGCGGTCCACAATCATTACAAGCGCATCGACTCTCGCATCAGCTCGGACGACGTCGAGCTGGCCAAGTCGAACATTTTGTTGCTTGGGCCGACGGGGACGGGAAAGACGCTGCTGGCTCAGACGCTCGCCAAAATCCTCAACGTCCCGTTTGCGATCGCCGACGCGACCACGCTCACGGAGGCAGGGTATGTGGGCGAAGACGTCGAGAACATCATCGTACAGCTGCTTCAGAACGCCGACCACGACGTCGAGCGCGCGCAGCGGGGCATCGTGTACATCGACGAAATCGACAAGATCAGCCGAAAGGGTGACAACCCGAGCATCACGCGCGACGTTTCCGGCGAGGGGGTTCAGCAGGCGTTGCTCAAAATCATCGAGGGCACGATCGCGAACGTGCCGCCGAAGGGTGGCCGCAAGCACCCGCAGCAGGACTTCCTGCAAGTCGACACGACGAACATCTTGTTTATTTGCGGCGGGGCCTTCGTCGGGCTGGAGCAAATCGTACAGAGGCGAATTGGCCAGCAAACGCTCGGCTTCGGGGCCGATATCAAGAGCAAGAAGGATTACAAACTTGGCGAATTGCTCGAGCAGGTGCAGCCGGAAGACCTGCTCAAGTTCGGCTTGATCCCGGAGTTCATCGGGCGTTTGCCGGTGCTGGCTACGCTGCACGAACTCAACGACGACGCGTTGGTCGACATTCTCACGAAGCCAAAGAATGCGCTGGTCAAGCAGTATCAGAAGCTATTCGAGATGGATGGCGTGAAACTCAAGTTTACCAAGGGTGCTCTCCAGTCGGTCGCAAGGGAAGCGCTTTTGCGCCAGTCCGGCGCACGCGGACTCAGGGCCATCCTCGAGCACGCTATGCTAGACATCATGTACGACATTCCGTCACGCAGCGGCATCAAAGAGGTCGTCGTGAACGAGGACGTGATCACGAAGCGCGAGCCCCCGCTCATCGTGTATCAAAAGGAAGCCGAGCTCGCCTGAGAGACGCCCAATTCGCCGTCCGCCCATTCGTCGGTATTCGACGGCCATGCATCTCGCCCCTTCGACCCGCCGGTGCATGAGCGACCGGCGAAAACCGCCAACGTAGGATTCGCCGATGTTCTTCAATAAAGACGCGGACGGTAAGGGGCCGCCCGGTGTGAAACGCCGAACGGTACCGCTCCTTCCGTTGCGAGACATCATCGTCTTTCCGCACATGGTCTCGCAGCTCTTCGTCGGCCGCGAGCGGTCGATCAACGCGCTCGACGCGGCGATGGCGCGGGACAAGGACATTTTCCTTGCCGCTCAGAAGAACGCGAAGACGAACGAGCCGACGCCGGATGACATTTTCGCGGTGGGCACTCTCGGCACCGTGATGCAGCTTCTTCGTCTACCGGACGGCACCGTGAAGGTCCTGGTCGAGGGCAAGCGCCGCGCGAGGTCCAAACGCTTCGTTCAGACCGACGAATTCTTCGTCGTTGAGGTCGAGGAGATTGTCGAAGCGTGGCCGCGCACCGTCGAAGTGGAAGCCTTGATGAGGAGTGTCCAGGCGGCCTTCGAGCTTTATGTGAAGCTGAACAAAAAGGTTCAGCCTGAAGTCCTGATGAGCGTGCAGACCATCGACGATGCGGCGCGCCTGAGCGACACGATCGTTGCGAACTTGCCAACCATCAAGCTGGTGGACCGGCAACAGTTGCTCGAGATGGAGGATGCGGCCAAACGACTCGAACGTCTGCATGAATTGATGCAATCCGAAATCGAAATTCTCCAAGTGGAGAAAAAAATTCGGTCTCGCGTCAAGAAGCAGATGGAGAAGACCCAAAAAGAATATTACCTCAATGAGCAAATGCAGGCCATCCAGAAGGAGCTGGGTGGCGGTGAACGCGACGAATTCAAGAACGAGATCCAGGAAATTGAAGAAACGCTCAAGACCAAACGCATGAGCAAGGAGGCTTCTTCGAAGGTCAAGAAGGAGCTGAAGAAGCTGAAGATGATGCACCCGACGAGCGCCGAGGCGACCGTCGTGCGTAATTATATCGATTGGATCATCACGCTTCCTTGGTACGAAAAGAGCGATGAGACCTACGATCTGAACAAGGCTGAAGAGATATTAGAGGAAGATCACTACGGCCTGAAGAAGATCAAAGAGCGAATCCTGGAGTATCTCGCCGTTCAGGCGCTGACCAAGAAATTGAAAGGCCCCGTACTCTGCTTCGTTGGGCCGCCGGGTGTCGGCAAGACGAGCCTTGCCAAGAGCATCGCGAGAGCGACGGGACGCAAGTTCGTGCGACTGTCTCTCGGCGGCGTGCGCGACGAAGCCGAGATCCGCGGACATCGCCGCACGTACATCGGAGCCATGCCCGGTAAGCTGATTCAGAGCTTGCGCAAAGTTTCGACGAACAATCCGGTATTCTTGCTCGACGAAGTCGACAAGATGTCGACGGATTTTCGCGGTGACCCGGCCGCGGCGCTCCTGGAGGTCCTCGATCCCGAGCAAAATCACAGCTTCAACGATCATTATTTGGATCTGGATTATGATTTGTCTGATGTGATGTTCATCACGACCGCGAACACGCTCGGCGGTATCCCGATCCCGCTTCAGGACAGGATGGAAATCATCCAATTATCCGGATACACGGAATTCGAAAAACTCAACATTGCCGTCAAGTATCTCGTGCCGCGGCAGCGCAAGGAATGCGGCCTGGACGAGGTGCCACTCTCGATCAGTGAAAGTGCCATCCGCACCATCATTCACCACTACACGAAGGAGGCCGGCGTTCGCTCGCTCGAGCGGGAGATTGCGAGCATTGCGCGCAAAGTGGCCCGACAGGTGGTCGCCGAGGGCAAGGACAAGCCGATCGACGTCACGGGCAAGGACGTGCCCAGGTACTTGGGAGTGCCGAAGTTTCGTGTGGGCCGCAAGGAGGAGCACGACGAGATCGGCCTCACGAATGGGCTGTCGGTAACGTCCAATGGGGGCGGGGAGCTTCTCGCTTGCGAGGTCGCGGTCGTTCCTGGCAAGGGCAAGCTCGTCATCACGGGCTTGCTCGAGAAGGGGATGGAGGAGAGCGCGCAGGCGGCCATGAGTTACGTGCGCTCGCGCGCGGAAGCCCTCGGCCTCGAGAGCGACTTCTACCAAAAGGTCGACGTGCACGTGCACTTCCCAGAGTTCGTGCGAAAGGACGGCCCGAGTGCCGGCGTGACGATGGCCACGAGCTTGGCCAGTGCGCTTATCAAGGTGCCCGTAAAGCGAGATCTGGCTATGACTGGCGAAATTACGTTGCGCGGACGTGTCATGCCCATCGGGGGCCTGAAGGAGAAGCTACTTGCCGCGCACCGCAGCGGCATTACGACGGTCATTATTCCCAAGGAGAACCGAAAGGACCTGCGTGAGGTGCCTCGTCGAGTCCTCCGGTCCACGCGCATCGTCCTCGTGGATCACATGGACGACGTGCTTCCCGAAGCACTGCGTCTTCCTGTTACCGAGGCGCGTTTTGGCCCCCGTCGCGAGCGCTGGGAGTATCGCGACGGCGAACTCGTCGTCATTCCGAGCGAAGCTCCCTCGCGAGGCGACGGTCCGGGTGCTCCCCCTCCTCTGTCCGAGCCCGCCGCGCCGCCACTCGCCTAGAGGGAAGAGCGGCTCGCCGCGGCTACGGTCCGGGTCTCCCGGCGCTGCTCGATCGCACCGCGCCGCCGGCCGCTCGCCGCGGCTACGGTCCCGGTCTTCCCGCGCCGGACGAGCGCACCGCGCCGCCGCTCGCCTGAGGGAAGAGCGCGCTCGCCGCGGCTACGGTCCGGGTCTTCCCGCGCCGGACGAGCGCACCGCGCCGCCGCTCGCCTGAGGGAAGAGCGCGCTCGCCGCGGCTACGGTCCGGGTCTTCCCGCGCCGGACGAGCGCACCGCGCCGCCGCTCGCCTGAGGGAAGAGCGCGCTCGCCGCGGCTACGGTCCGGGTCTTCCCGCGCCGGACGAGCGCACCGCGCCGCCGCTCGCCTGAGGGAAGAGCGCGCTCGCCGCGGCTACGGTCCGGGTCTTCCCGCGCCGGACGAGCGCACCGCGCCGCCGGCCGCTCGCCTGAAAGAAGAGCGCGCTCGTCCGGGGCCTCCCCGCTCGGTGTCGGTGTACCACCGCGCCGCCGCTCGCCTTGAAAAGAAGAGCCAGTACGGGGGAAACTTCGGCGCTTCGTACTTGACCACGCCCGATGCATGCGTAGAGTGGCGCGCCCGGTCCAAGGGCTCAGGGTCCCCGCCGGACGACTAGTCCAACCCGGGCGGGTAGCTCAGCGGTAGAGCACTGGCCTTACAAGCCGGCCGTCGCAGGTTCAAGCCCTGTCCCGCCCACCGAGCAAGCCGGTCGGTGTCCCAGACGAGGTAAGTGCATAAGTATACAGAAAATCAAATGGTTATGGGGTGGTAGTTAAGTTGGTTATAACGCCGGCCTGTCACGCCGGAGGCCGCGGGTTCGAGTCCCGTCCACCCCGCTCTAAGTACGCGTTTTCATTGTTATTTTCGATTTTACTTAAGGATATTTCCGAAACTCGTCCTAAACTCAGCAGGGTCTCCGGCAGGGCAGGGAACGGCTCGCCGAACCCCTCCCGGACGGCCTCCGCCTCGCGGATGTAAATCTCGGTGGTGCTGAAGGTTTTGTGACCGCACCGCTGCTTGATCTTGAGCGGCTCGTCGCCCCGAACGGCCATCCACGTCGCGCCCGTGGCGCGCAGATCGTGCCACGTGAGCTGCTTGCGCGTCGGGGAGCCTTCGTGCAGTTCAGGTCGGCGCACACCCGCCTTCCAGAGCCAGCGACGCAGGTTTCGTGCCATCGCCCGTTCGCTGGGCAGCGCGATGACGAGGCCGCCTTCACCGAGCTTCTCCTCGTGCATCACGCGGAGGAGTGGCAAAAGGTGGGGCTCGACGGCGAACCGGCGCGTGTGCCCCGTCTTGGTCGCCTTGACGGTCTTGGTGCGTCGATTGTAGGCACGGGTGATGCTCAACACCCCGTGATCGAGGTCGAGATCGCCCCCGTTCCATCGCAGCACGCGTAGCTCACCGTCGCGCGTGTACGTGTAGACGGCGAGAGCGACCGCCCGGCGCCACCGAAGGGGAATCTTCTCGTACGAGACGAACTGCAGGAATTCACTCGGATAAAGGTACTGCTTGGCCTTCTCGTTGCCCCGTTCGGGGGCCCGGACCTTCTCGGTTGGATTGTCCGTGCGAACGCGCAAGTCCCGGCGTTTCGAATTGACCATGTCGTCGGCCATGCTCGTCGCCAGCGACCAGCAGTTCGCGGCGGTCTTCCACGAGAGCGCTCCCTTGACGATCTTCCGATCGAGCGCGTCGCGAAGGCGCTCGACGTTGTCCCGATCGAACTTGGCCACCTCGAGCCGACCCAGTACGGGAAGCACGTGCAACCGCAGACGGCCCCGATCGTCGCGGATCGAGTTGACGCGCCCCTCGCGCTCCTTCAGCCAGCGTTGTGCGTACTGCTCGACCGTCTCGCCTGTCATCGCCGATACGGCTCCTCCGTTGACGAGGTATTCGTGTGCGGCGCGCGCGCATTCTCGAGCGCGCCCTTCCTCCTGCTCGGGGATGCTGGGGTCGAGAGGCGCAAATTTGGTGCGCTTGCCCTTCACCGTGAAACGGGCGTGCCACTGCATCTGCCCCGTCCGGACGTTGCGCGTCCACTTCACCTGCCCGCCCGCCGGTCGCCCGATTTTCTTCGTCGTCGCCATGGCTTGGCCTCATCAAAATCCGCATGCCAGCGCGCGCCAATGCGGCTCGGAAACCGATGTTTTCAGCTCATCCCCAATGCAACAATACACCACTGGCGCCGCCGTCGATCGACGTCAATCGATGTCGTGCGTTCGCGCAGGCCCCATTCCCGAAAACGGCCGCGGCCGGTGGCCTTCAGGCTCCGCGCGCTGACGTGCCAGGCGAGAAGAGCAGCGGGCGCGCCCTGGGGCAGCTCAACGACGGCCATCGTCGCGCCCAGCCGCATTCCAAGAATCCGAACAGGGTCGGTCGAGGTCCAAACACCAGGACTAAACGGAACGAGCGTTCGAGCCGACCAAGACGAGTCTGTCGCCATGCCGTCAAAGCCCATCGTCAGGACCGCGTACCGTCGACGGCGTCGCGCACGGCCCAACCGATGGCCGGTCGTACGGCAAGCGTGATGTCGTCCTGGGCAACGCCGACGAAGCCGCCGACGAATTGCATGGGCAGGTTGGTGCCAAGATACTTCCAAAGGAAGGGGACTTGCGAGAGTCCTGCGGGGAGATCTTCCAATCGAGCCCCGGACAGTCGCGCCCCGGACATCGCAAACATCCTGCCCTCCGCTATCTCCTGGTTTCGCACGAACTCGCCATTATTTTTGCGTAAGTAGGGGATGAACGCGTTGATCCAGCCACCCGCGCAGTCTCCACCGCAATGGTCGACGTGTTTGAAGAATCGCTCCCAGAACGGGACGTCAATGTGGCCCTCCGAGGTCGCCACGAGTTGATCCAATGCGGGAGCGAGTGCGTCCACCCACCAACCGAGGTCGTACTCCCCCAGCGCCTGCGCTCGGCGGCGGATGGTCCGCCAGTCTTCCGGCGCCCCTTCGAGCTGGATTTCTGGAATGCCGCAGAGCGTGGGTACCTCGTAGCGAAAGTACTTCTGCACGGACTCCATCAGCACCAGCTCCGATGCAGCACGCTCGCAGGGACCCGTCGTAGAGAAGTCGCACACCACGAGATCGCGTTGCCGCCCAATGTGTTCGGCGATGGCATTCGAAAAGGCACCGAAGACCTCGGGCCATGGATTCGTGGGCGACCCTTTGACGAAGTCGTTCCGATTAATCGCGATTGCCAGTTGCCCCGCGTGCCGGACGAACCTGCCGCGAAGCCGCTCCGCGTTGGCGTTCACATGCATGGCGAACCCTTGCGCGATGGCCAGCCAAACTGCATCGGGCGAGAGAGCGAGCGGGTAGTGGGTCGCGTAGGCGCGGTGGGCAGCCGCAACCAGGGCGTGCGTCTCCGTGGGTCGAAAGGCAGCCGCGCTTGCACCCATCGCCTCGACCGGATCGCCCTGGAGAGTCATCCTGACGTTCTTCGAGCGAGCCGGCAGCGGAGTTGTTGCGCGCTCCACCCGAGACACCTGAAACGTAATCGCCACGATCCGCCTCTCGCGCCAGCATATCGGCTCCGCCGCCGCTCGCCAGGAATGACGGCGTAGGTGCCACGTGACTCACACGAGACCGGCGCAGGAAGCTGCGCGTCGCCTTCAACGATCTCGACTTGGGAACGTTCATTAAGCACGCGCCTCTCGCGCGCCTGAACCGAAAGCGGAACCGATTAAGCACGCGCCTCGCGCGCGCGCCTGAATCGAGCGGGACCGAGCTACTGCGACAGCCGCATCAAGGGGCCGCCATGACGACCCATTCGAAGAAAAACGCACTCACCCCAGAGACCCTCCTCGCGCTGCTCACCGACGCCGAGGTGGCGAAAGTCAGTGTGGCCGAGGACGCACCGCGTCTCATTGAGGGCGACGAGTACGTCGACCTGGCGGACCCCACCGCAGGTGTGCAGCAGGTGCAGGCCACGCCGCGAACTCCGCCGGGCCACGCCCTTCCGCGAAGCGCCGTATCGGACGGCGACCTGGGCGAAGATCGTTCGGGCCGTGGCGAGCTTGAAGGTCGGCGCCCTCCCGACCGCGTCATCGTGCATGCAGCTCGTGACGTCACGGCGACGCGCCACGTGCACCGTTTGCAACGTTCACAGAGCGCCATGCTCCATGCGTTCCGAACGTCTGCGCTTCAGCATCCACCGTCCGAACGGACGGGGAACGACCCCGAGGAAACGCGCTCCGCGTGGCGTGGCTAGGGGGTGGACGATGTCGGCGCGCGGATGGTGCTCACAGTCGACAACGCGGGCGCTCGTGGGGACTGCGATACGCTCGCGGACGGGATGGATGCATCACGACCCGGTGCCTCACGACCCGACGACCCGGACGTGCTGTCCGGCGCGACGTTCACGGAGCTTTGCACGTTCGCGTGGACGGGCTCGACACGCCGGCGTCTGCCCCGTGAGGCCCTGGCGCTGTCGCCCTTGATGTGACTGAGATGGTTACGCAGCGTCGACGGGGTCACGTGCAGTCCCTTCTCCGCGAGCATCGCCACGATGTCACTCCACCCGTAGCCCTTCGATCGCATCGCGTGGAGTTCGGGCGCCATCATCTCAATCGCTTGCCCGTATCGAACTTTCGTCTCCGCACGGGGTAGGGCTTTGCGGAAACGCTCTTGCAACTCGGCGACGTCCGATACGTCGATGGTCTTGGCATCCACCGGTGGCCGTCTCCTTTCTCGTGGCGCGGACGTTCACGAGTCACCCGCCGCGCGCAGTCGCGTGGGCAGGGACACGATCGCTCAGGCGTGTGCGTCGCCGGAGAGTGCGATGCGCGCGAGGAGCGCGCCGCTCTGTCCCTACTGGTAATATGCGCAGGTCATGTCGTCAATGGCGTCCACATCATTTGCGATGCGACCCACACCCATCGATCGCGGGGGGCATCACTCGAATGCTGCCTCTTCCTACCGACTGTGTTCGAGCTGTTTGCATGGACGCATGGGTGATGTGCGCGGTGCATCCACGGCGCATGCATGGTGATGGGGATGATCGCGCACGACCAACGCAGCGATGACGAGAGTCGTGAAAATGCCGACCAGGGGTGAGGCGAAACCCGGAGCAAAGCGGAGGGCAAGATAAAGGATTGGATCCACGCGTGAGTTAAAGATGGCAGAATTATTTAGAAAAGTATGGATCCACGGGCATAGGGCGTGGATCCACGACATCGATAACCTATTGACCGCATTAGCGAAAACGTAGATCCACTCGTGAGCGACCTGGACGATCTCCCTATTTTCAGGCCTCGGATGGGCCGAGGGCCAAAACGGGCGCCTCGCGGCGAAAGAAGCTCGTTTCGCGGCGCACTTTTGTCGAAGATTGCGCGGAGCGCCCGCACGGCGCAGCGGCGAGTCGCGCGCTCGCGCGTCGCCGTGCCGCGACCGGATGCGAGTGCGCGCCGGGCGGTCGTCAAGGTGCACGTCGCGCGCCTGGGTGCCGGCGGCGCGAAGGCGGCGGCGTTGCACCTGCGGTACATCGAGCGCGCCGGTGTTGAGAAGGACGGCTCCAAGGGCGTGGCGTACGCGGCCGACGGGCCGGCTCGCGTCGAGACCTTTGAGCAGCCGCGTGCCGGGGAGCGCCACCAATTTCGGTTCATCCTGTCCCCGGAAGACGCCGCGGAGCTCGATCTCACTGCGTACGTCCGGCGCTTCATGGGCTCGGATCGAGCGCGATCTCGATCGCAAGCTCGAATGGTTGGCCGTCAATCACTTCGACACCGACCACCCCCACGCGCACCTCGTGATCCGCGGCGTCGACCGAAGCGGTCGCGAGCTCCGGCTCGACCGCGGGTACATCTCGAACGGCTTACGCCGGACCGCGCAGGAGATCGCGACCGAGGAGCTCGGGCCACGGCATGACCTCGATATCCAGCGGGCGTATGCCCGGGAGATCACCCAAGAGCGCTTCACCTCGCTCGATCGCGAGTTGGAGCGGCGCGCGGTCGACGACCGCATCGAAGTCCGGTCTCGGCAGCGGCCCGGGCGGATCGACGACTCGACCCTGGTCGCGCGGCTCGAGCACCTCGAAGCGATGCGCCTCGCGGAGCGCGTCTCGCCATCGACGTGGTCGCTCCAGGCGGGATGGCAAGCCGAGCTTCGCGCACTGGGTTCGCGTGGCGACATCCTGAAGCAAATTCACGCTGCCGTGCGCGGCGACCCTGCCCGATACCGGATCGTGGGCGAAGGGGAGGCGCTCGAGCCTGGCGTCGCCGGGGCCGCCGGCGTCGTGTCCGGGCGTGTCGCGCGCAAAGGTCTGTCCGACGAGCTCAAGGGACGGCTGTACGCCGACGGGCCACGCGCTCCACGTCCCGCTCGACCCGCGGTCCGCCGCGGATCTCCGTCCGGGCGACATCGTGTCCGTGACGAGTCAACCGGAGCGGGCCATCCGGCCGGTCGACCGGCATATCGCCCTTGTGGCCCGCGCGCGCGGCGGCGTCTACGCGCACGATTCCGAAGCCGTTGACATGGCGGAACGCGCCGCCGCTTCGCGCCTGCGCGAACTCGAACGTCTTGGACTGGCGACCTCCGCCGGTCCCCACGCCTGGACACTCCCGGCCGACCTGCTCGATCAGCTCGAAGCGCGGCACCGAGCGGCACCGCCGAAGCATCGTCTGTTCATTCGCAAGGAGCCGCTGTTGCTTGCCGACCAGACTCGCTATCTCGGCCCGGTGTGGCTCGATCGCGTCGAGCCGATGAATGAAGGGCTTTCGGTATTCTCGCTTCGGTGGTGGTCGAGCCAGTTGGCTCGTGATAACCGTGCGGAGCAGGGTACGTCGGCGATCGAGCCGATCGAGATCACCGTCGAGAGGCGTTAGGCCGGCCGCGGACTGGTGGAAGTCGTGGTCGGCGCGGCGACAATCCGCTGCGAGCCGGGGATGGACGCCGGATACGTTGCGGCGCTAGTTCGTGCGGTCGCGGGTCCGTGACGAAATCATGCCAACAACTGTACGGGCGCCGCGCGCGCGCCCACGGCGGGGCCGCTACTCCGATGCCAAAAATTCCGCTATCGGTCGCGATCGGTATCCACGAACCCCGTCGCCGCAAGGACCTGGGCTATCCCCCCGCGGTGCCACACCAAAATTTTCACCCGTCCTCGTCGTTCCGAACGCAAACAGGTCCCCGCTGAAGGGATTCAGGTCCCAGCTCTTCACAATCGCGAACAGACTGTCGTGGCCTGCACGCATGTCGATCGGCTGCGCCGCGAGGTACACGCGAACATGAGGCGAGTAACCGAACACGTTGTCTAAGAAAACGCACGCGTCGTGCCGGATTCGGCTGGCGCACTTCCGCGTTTGAATGCGCGTACGCGACCTGACGGGCCGATCGCCAACAACACGCCGATTGCCCGCGTGCATCACGACCGGGGGTGGCATCCACCGTTCGGCACGCGGGCAATCGCCTGTTTGTTAGACGCGCCTCGTTTCGACCGCCTTGGGGTCATAGTCCAGCACGACGTTTTCCCTGCCGTACGGAATATTGGGCAGCAGCCGCTCCGCGACAATTTCGAGCAGCGTCGTTTCGGGGATCACCGTCTCCGGGGGATAGATGGCGCCTCGCCACGTGCAGATGATGAACCCGGGATGTCCGTCGAGAGTGCAGGGACAGAACTTGTGCCAGCCGCGAGCGCGAATGCGTTGCGGCTCGATGCCCCCTCCGTGGTCAAGGATTCGGTGCTCGCTGGTCGGGTCCGGGACGAGCAGATTGATCGTGCCAGGATGCAGCGTGCGCCCGATGATCTTGGCGATGATGGCGTCCGTGTCGGCCCATGGCGTCGCGTGGCCCTGGCCGCGGACGACTTCGCCGAGCACCGTTCGGAACATCACCTGAAGGTGTAGCCGACCCCCAGAAGCCCGAACAGCATGTCGTCTTGATCGGAAGCGGCAGCAGCAGCGCTCAGTGGCCTTCCGGCAAGGACCCACACTGGTGGAAACTTGCGGGCCTACGCGTCGAGTTTGGCTCGGCGTTCAGGGGTGACCGCGTGCCACGGTTCTAGGAGGTCCATCCCGCCCAGGTCCACCATGAGCGCAGCGTCGCTCGAGCGAGGTGCTCTCGTCGGACCACGCCCCACTCGTGACCGAGTTCTAACCGCTCCGGCCCCTCAAATGGTGAGGCGAGCCCCGAGAACGACGACCCGCCTGCCCGACGAGGCGTAACCGACTATGTTTGTTGAGGATTCCTCGTCGGCGCGATTGGGATTGAACCAACGACCCCTACGGTGCCCGTCTCGAGCATAGGGGAGATCCTCGTCAACGCCGTCGGGCTCACGACGTCGGACTCGCTCGCCGCCGTCGTCGAGGCCGCCACTGCGCCTCCGCTCAAGGTGCTCGGGGGCGTCGTCGTCCCGCGCCGGCTCCGAGGGCGCCTGATCGAGAACCTCGACAACGCCGCCACCGACATGGCTGGACGGCTCGGTGGAAAGCTCGGGGCCCGAGCGCGCCGTACGACGTGCCGTCGCAGGTCCGGCGAGTAGATGCCATGCAAAGCCTGCCGGTCGACGAAGAGCCGCGGAAGAGGGCGCGGACACATATCGCGTCTTAGGAGCGTCCGTTGTCACCGAGAGTCCGATTTGAGCGCTGCCCGGATTAAGGCGCGCATCCGCGCGATGACGAAAAAGGGGAAGCGGGACCGCTGAACGTCACCGGGGCCGCCGCTACGGCTACAGGTCGAAGCCGATTTTGCGTCCGGGCGACTGCGGAAGCGCCTTCATATGGCCGATCTCGTCGACCAGCGCCTCGATGACCGAGGAAACCTACCGCTACGACGTCGCGCTCCGTTTCGACGTGGGCCTGGTGCACGTAACGACGGGCCATCGCCAGATGCAAACGGGCCGCGCGCTGATCGCGCGCGAAGGCTCCCAGTACACGACGTACCCACGTCGCCGATGGCGCGCGGTTCGCTCGTACCAGCGCACGCCCGCTCGCCGTCATCAATCGGCGCACTCCCTCGACACATCCCTCCCCGAGCGCGAGCGCGCAGGCAAAGGCGTCGAGCGCGATGCGAAGCGGACCACGCATCTTCGCGTCGGCGCAGCACTCACCGGCGGCGTCGTACAAGCCTACGCGGTGGAGCATCGCAAGCAGCAGCCACGTACCCACCTGTTGCACCCATTGCGCCGACCTCACCGGTTGCGCGCGTAGCGTCGACGACACTCCCTCCTTCTCGGCCGGTGTGTCCTTCGTGCTCGGCTCCACCACGGGCACGTCCACGGGCTCAGTCTCGGCGACGCATGGCGGGTCCAGAAACGTCTGCGTGGGCGCTTCGCTTGCCGCGTCTTCGGCGACCGGGCTTGGGCTCTGTCTTGCGCCCCATTCCTTCTTCACCCGCCCCACCTGGCTCCGACGACGGCCATACCTTCACGTACTTTCAAGAAATGGCTGAAAAGCGCGATGTATTTGAAATACCGGTTTGGATTGACGCGCCTCACACAAGCGTCTCGATAACACCTCTACCTTCTTCAACTCCGCCGCATTATCCGGGAACCGAAAGTCCCCATCCGCCACCTCGATGCCTAAAAATGTGAGTGAGCACAACTGTGCCAAGACGCTGTCGATTTCATCGCCCTTAATCCCGGCGGCCGCGATGCGCTCACGAACCTCGCCGTACGCAATTCGAGAAGGTGCTCCGACGAATTCGTATACGACTTTCTCAATCACGTTTGCTTCCGAATTGTCTTCGATTGACAGAATACCAGTGGCGAATTCTGAGTACACCTTGCACGCCGTGAGGACGTCAACCTCCTCAACTCGCTCGTGACCACGATTAACTGCGGTCGTAATCGCGGATTTGGCTAGGTAAATGAAGTCGCGGGGTCGTGGAAGAGCAGCTTCCGCCAAGAACTGCCGAGTTGGTTTCCCCTTGACGGTCGGGCAGAAAAATTGGGCCCATAACTCGTCGGGACTAGCCCTACTTTCGCATCCGGGCGGCGAAACAGGTCACGCCGCCTCGTGAATTGCAGCCCGTTTGCGACGTGACGGCATAGTGGAAAGAAGTGAAGGCATCCAACGTCCGAGCTCGAAGACTTCGATCGCCTGCTTTTGCCACGGGGTAATGTCGGGCGGGAGCAGCCAGGTCGGGCGACGGCCCATTCCCCCGCCAGTGGCTCTCACCTGCGTTGCCTCAATCTCTGCGAGAGTCTTCATCATCGCTCGCGCTGACTTCGTCGTGCCCATCGCGATCCGGGCAAGGCTAACGAGCGTCAGGCCGAGCACGGTCGCAAACGTGTGCAGGCGCAGGGAGGTGTCGGCCCATTGGTGCGAGGGTCCCCAGGGAACCACGCCGCCCTTCTTCGATCGGCGGAAGACCTCCTCGACGCACCACTGACCGCGGCAAGCGGTCACGATCCGTTCATTGGACCAGCTGTGTCTGTCGGTGCAGAGCACCCGTTTGCCGAGGCGTGTTCGTTCGAGCTCGCGTCGTCGGATGGGGTCAACGCTCCACTGCAACGTTGGGGCGTCCTCGGTGCCGCCGACGTGGGTGACCACGAAGGATGTGAGGTGTTCACGTCGAAGCGTTTTGGCGATACGGGCCTGCAGAGCGTCTCGTCGGATGCGCCCAGCAGTTACGCGTCGCTCGAGTTTCGCCAACTCGACTTTCGCCTTCTTCAAGGCCGCTGCGATTCCGCGCTTCTGCCCGGCGAGAAGTTCCTGGCTGTCGACCACAACCAGCGTTCGGTCAAGATCGCCGACAGACGTGCGAAGACGTGCGGCGCGCACGTGACGGAGTCGGCCTGACAGAGGCTTCATCGCTCCGCGGCCCGCTGCTTCTGCGAGCGCCTTCTCAGCGGCCTTCGTGCCGAGCGGCAATGACACGAGCGTGTAGTAGCCAGCAACATCGAGATTCAGCTCCGTCTGCTCGCCCCAGGAGCCACCATCGCGCACGATCGTTCGCTCTCCCGGTTGCTTGCTTTCCTCGGCCGCGTCCAAAGCATCGTGGAGCCGTGCCAGTCCACCGAGGCAGTCTTCCAGAACCGTATGGTCGGATGCATTGCCAGCATACGTCCGGTGAAGCAACGGGACGTGTCCAGTCTCGGTCACGAGTACACCAAGACCGACTACGCGGAGGTCAGCGCGTTTGCTTTTTGCGTGCCCGCGACGCGCCAGATCTCCCTCGGTTGTTGTGGCGATGTACGTGTCAAAATTCGTCGTGTCGAACGCGAGCACATTCGTGCCGAGGTCGAACTTCGACACTGCGGCCCGGGCCAACTCGATCTGCGCCGTCTCCAGCTGCGCGTCAGTCGCCGTCGCTGCAAGGCGATGGAATTCCTGTCCGGTGAACGACTTCGCAGAAAGGCAGGACACCCGCGGGATCGCATCCGACAAGAATGCGCTCAGGTGGCACTTCGCGGCGGGTGAACACGCTCGCTGCACGGCAACCGCGAGCACCATTTCACCAAGGCTCACGCTCTTCGCTCCTCCACTCCAGCCGCACGCACGATTGAGCGTGCCGACGACGTCTAACTGCTCCGCCACCCAGACCAGAGCCCCAACGTCGCCGATAGGACGTCGGCCCACCGTCCGCAGCTGTGCGAGCTTCACGCTCTCGGGCATCTCCGCCGGTCCAAGGATGGCCTGCCGCGAATACGACTGCCCGGCGGCTGCGTCCCAGACCGCTTGCGCAGCGATGCGGTAACGGTTGCCATTGACGACCTTCTCCGTGAAGTGCATTTCTTTCCACTATCCCGTGTCGCCAGCGATGGAAAGAGAAAACGCCGCAAACGTAAGCCTCCCGTGACGGCAATGCCTCGCTCCGCGTCGCGATTTTGCGAAAGTAGGGCTAGCATCGTCCTCGCTCGCCACAAAACGCTCTTCTAAGAGCTTGTAAAGCATCTCTGGGTCGGTCCAGGCGAGCCTAGTGTACTGAATCTTATCGGGCTCCCGCGCCACTTCCTGTACTTTTTCGAAAATGTCGGCGCGCAGAAAAACGGCAAGACTGACATTTATGTCGCTGTTGTGAAGCTCCTGCCGCACCTTGCTAGCGGCGCTGAGTAGGCCCAGCAAGAACTCCGCAAGGGACCGAAAATCGCTTTGCCGGTCCCACGCTTTATCCAAGTTATCGACTATGGCCGCCACACGTGCGCGCGGCGGCAAAGTGCCGATCAGACGCTCACGAAGCTCTCGCAGTACACCAGAATGTAACGTCTCATTCATTGTTTCACGAAAGTCCTGAGTGTTGCGTTCAGCCCGTGTCTCCATCTCGTCTCCGACGCTGCGGATACATTGCTCTAGTCGGGAGGAAAAGTCGCCGTGCAAAATGTGGCGGTGCCGACCACAGAACTCCGTAAACTCGTTTTCTTTCGCAGTCCGTGCCGACGAAATCTTGGCCTCGATTCGGTTCATCAGAGCCAGAGCGACCTCGGAATACAACAGAAACTTCCAAAGCCCCTCGACGACGAAAACCTTTCTGTCTCGGTCTGTCAACTTCCCCAAAATGCGCAAGATGCTTTCCAATTCGTATCCCACCGGCTTGATAACGGAGAGAATATTTCGAGTATCACCTTTGAGCCTTGCTGCCAGTTGAAGGAAGTTGGCAGACTTTCCGGTACCTTTACGGCCGACAAACACAGTGTGAGTACCTTGGAGTGCTTCACGATACGCGGCCGTCTCAACGAAGTAGCCTTCAACTAGGCTGTCTCCCTCGTTTTCAGCAATATAGTCACCCAGGTTGAGGCTCTTGAGATCATTGGCGCGTCGTTGTCGATCTGTCCGGAGGGCGCGAGTCTGAAAACGCTCCTTCCAATCCGCTACGAGTGGCGCGAGCCACGCGTCCAGCTGCCGAACCGCGGCGCTAGCGGTCTGATACTGCTTGAGAATATCTCGATAATCGAGGGGAGCTAGGTAGTCACCTTCGCTGAGAATGATTAAGTGCTTATTCATGCCAAACGCGAGGCCGGAAACGAGCGCGTACCTGGCGTTACGAATGCGCGCCCCCCGACGCTCGGTGCCCGTGAGGTGGCAGACGGTCGCTTCGGCAGCGGCTACTTGTTCGCCATACCAGGCGAGGGTTTGCCACGGTACCTCTCCAGGGTCATCAGTCACGGGGCGGATAGGCAGAGAGGCAATCCGTTGTGTCAGACGGACACTGGCATCGGTGTCGTGCTGACTTTTAAGATACAGGAGCGATGGTGCGTATCCCTGAGTGGGCACGGACGGACCCGCGGGGCTCAGCAGGGTGGCGGCGAGATCAAGATGCGGTAGATCTTTATTGTACTGTTTTATGATGTCGGTTGAATTCTCATACATGCAGCACCCGACGGCGGACAGCGTCCGAAAATCGGCAAAGTCGGTGTTGCTAACGGTCTTGTCGTGAAGAAGCCAGATGCGCTTATGCTTTGCGATGGCGAAGCCAATCTCAAATAGGACATTGGGGTTTAATGCCGTGAGGTCGGCGAGAAGTAGATCGCGATTCTCGACCTCATGACAAATAGTATCAATGATTGCCTTTCCGCCGACCCGGAGCTCTTCCCAGGTTCGGATTTCGACGACCTTAGTACGATTGAGTTGCTCTACGGCGCTTCGCAAAGTCTCAGTCAGGAGGGGCGGCGTCGAAGGATACGCAAAAAATGCCGTGGGGATTTTGAAGTTCGGAGGTGACAATGTCATACTGGGCCTCGTCTGGGCTGTTCACAAGAATGTAAGAAGCTTTAGGCGACTCGGAGGGAGGCTAGACTAAAATGTCAATAGTTACCGCCTCCGTATAGGGAAGACAAGGGGGAGGAGAGCCGCTACCGACCGCGCAACGCCTCTTCCTCTTCCCGCTGACCATCACGCTGCGACATCTCGCGAAGCCCCCGCGCCGCTTCCTCTGCCCATATGCGCAACTTGGGAAGCTTCGTCGTTTTCACGACGAGCTCCAGTCCTTCCGCGAGACGGGCCCAGTGCTCCGAGGATGGGCCCATCCAGCTACCCGACACGTATGCCGAGAAAAAGCTACTGGCTATTCTCTTATTGTCGCCGAATTGGCCGAGCACGCGCGCCATCAAGGTATCGTCGCTGGATACGTTTTTGCTCACGAGCCGGGCAATCACCGCCGCCCGCTCCTCCGGTTGCTCCTCGACCCACCGTCCCACGTCATCGCCGGGCATCTGGTCGAGCACCCCCAACGGAAAGCCGATGCTGAAGTGGAGGCCTTCGCCAACCGAGCGGAGGTGCGGGGCAAGCGCGCGCCAGACCCCCGCCGGATCGGCCTGTACAACGCGAGCGATGACCTCCGTCGCGGTGCTGTACTCGGCGAACCACGTTCGGTCGCTCCGGTCAGCCTGCTCACGGAAGATCGCCGCTGCAATGGCGCTTGCAGCTTGCGGTAGCAGCCTGACCGCGACCTCCTTCCAGTAATAGTCCGTCATCGTGGTCCCCCGGCGAATCACGTCGCCACTGGTGACCAGATCGCGGGCGAGGGTGCGCAGCGGTTCGAGGTCTTCCGGATGGTGCCTGAGCCGGTGATCCAGCACGGCGATCGCCACGGCGCGATGCTTGCGCGCCGTCAGCGCCGACAGAATCTCCGTGAGTGCGTCAAGCGGCAGCACATGTGGCCATGCGCCGTTCTCCAGCTGGTGGGTGAACTGCGGCGGCACCTCCCTCGAGCTGAGGGTGGTCGCGAGCAGGTGTGCCGTCGCTGCCGTCACTCCGCCGCGCCAGCTCACCTCGAACAACAGCGCGAAATCATCCGGCCGCGCCGCGAGGTGCCTGGTCATCCATGCATCAAACCACGCATCTCCACGCTGCTGCCGCCGGGTTGCGACGTACCCGCAGACGACGCGAAGATCGGGACCGCGTCCCGGCAGCCCAGGCAGCACGTCGTCGAACGCGCCGTCGCGGTCGGCAGCAGCGAGGCATTCGCCGAACTTCCACGCGTCGCTGGCTTCCCCGGACGTCAGCCAGGGCCACTCGTGGGCAAGAGCGTCAGGGTCGTCCACAAACTCCGCCGCCAGCTCCACCAGCGTGTCCGGGGTCTCCTCTTTTTCCCACATTCCCGGCCCGACCTGCTGCCTGAGGCGACCGCTGCGCGACGCGTCCTCGAAGCGCGCATGCACTGCCTCGATTGCCGCCAGCTCCTCGGGAGACAGGTCGTTCCAGTACTTCCTTTCGCGGAACAGAATGTCCGCGATGACCCTGCGCAGCGGCTCCCGGGTAGACGGATGCGCATCGCGCAGCGCCTCGAGAAATCCGACGACGACGCCACGGACGGCACTTTCCCGAAGCAGCATCGACAGTTCCTGCGCGGCGGTCACGAGCTCTCCCAGAATCTCCGGGCTCGCAACCTTCGCCATGGCGGTGAGACGCGCCAGCGCCTGCTCGACGCAGGCAATAACCTCAGCGGCCGTCGTCGCATGCCACTCCGGCTCCGGCGCGGCGTCGGATGGCGGACCGCTGCTCATCCGCACATGGTGGCGATTGCCGACGCGGGCGAGGGCCCGAACGACGAGACGATCGAGGGCAGGGCGCTTTAGAGTTACAAGGTCGTCGACCACGCCGAGCCGCTCCGTGTACGGCACGGAGGTGCCGCTCAGGGCGAGCTCGAACCGGTTGACAAATTCCTTGCTGGCGTTGTTCGCCCAAGTCTCGTTCTCCGCTTCCCCAAGCAGCGCAAGCGACATCGTTGCGGCCCGGAACGAAGCTCGGTTCCACGCAAGGCGGACCAACGCGTGGACGACTTCGCGCCGGGCCCTTTCCTGGATCGTGAGCCGTTCATCGACCGTCGCCGCCGACAAGGCCTGCAGAATGTTGCGCGCCGCGAGAGCGGGATCAGCGGCAGAAAGGGCCGACCACCGGCGCGCCTCAAACGGCTCCACGAAGTTCATCACGCTAAAAAAAAAGGCCAGCTCCTCCTGCGCGAACTTCCGGGCATAAGGGTTGCTCGCGATCTCTTCCAGCCGCTCGTAGTACGCGGCCTTGGCCGCCTCGGTGGGGAGCGCGGCGGGCAGGGTCCTGAGCAGGTCCGAGTGCGCGGTCCACGCTTCGACGGCGAGGCGGATTCCGAGCGGCGTCGGGGAAATGTACCGGCAGCGTCCCCCGCGCGGTGCGATCCCATGCTGATCCTGAAATTTCTCGACCTTCACGCGAACGTCGTTCCAATCAAGCCCGAAGTGCTGAGCGATGGCCTGGCCCTCAATCGCGCGCTCGTCTTCCCAGCCGACGTTGCTGAGCACCGCCACGACGTGGAGGGCTCGGCGATCGCCACCGTCGAGCATGCGGTCGAGGAACATCCGAATGTGATCGAGGCTGAGCAGACCGCGCACGTCGAGGGAGTGGTTCTGCGCGACGGCATCGGATGCCAGCTTCGCGAGGCGTACGTATCCGTCGGCGAAGCGTGCCACGAACTCGACGTGCTCCCTGGGCAGAGCCTGATGCCAACCCGTGATGACACGGGCCATCGCCTGCATGTCGAGCGGTGCAAGGGACACCGCAGGTATCCGGGTTGGATCGGGGGTCTTGCAATGCCCGATCGTGATGAGCCGCACGCGGCCACCGCCCCGGTCCAAAGAGTCGCGCAGGGTAGGGAGCTGCGCCGATTGGACTTCGTCCGCAACGACAAGGACACGGACGCCAGCGTCGGATGTTGCCCCGTCGATTAGCTCGCTGAGACGAAGGTCGGACGCATTGCGGACGTACACCACGGTGCTTTTCCACGGCGCGCGTTGGCACAGCTCAAGTACGAACCGCGTCTTGCCGACGCCGGGATGGCCCTGGATGTGCACATGGACAAGCGCGCCCCCTGCGAAGTCGAGTCCTTGACGCAGGCGGTCGAGTTCCTGGTCGAGTGTCGGCGTCGACTGCCAAGTGACCCGGTGCGGCTCGGAGTTCGCCCAGTCATCCAAGAGCCACACGCCGTCCCGGTAGCCCGCGAACCGGGCGGCGACCGCGGGATGCTGATTGCACCATGTGGTCAGGCGCTCGCTTCCGAGTACCACGATGTGCTTTCTCGGAATCTTTGAGCTCTTCGCTTCGGCAAGGAGGGTCGCGAGCCGGTCCCTTTCTCCTCTCGGACCGCTCTTGGACCCGCTTGCGATGACGACAAAGCGCCCGCCAGCCTTCAACGTCTCGCGGGGGATTCGCTTCCGAACCTCACCCCGGAGATTGGCAGGGGTTCCGTTGCCCCGTGCCTTGAACTGCCAGCAGGTGACGGCGGGGCCGAACCACTCGTCCACGACGGGCGGGGCTGGGGACCATCCGTCACAGCCGTCATCCTTGGCCTTGCCCTCGGTGTTGACGTTGACTTCCGAGACCTTTGCACCGCATCGGTACGCGTGGGCGCGAAGAAGGTCCCCTAGGAGCACATTGAGATCGACCTCATCAAGCGCGGCGATGCGCTCCGGTGACACTTGCAGTGCTTCGCGAAACGCCGACTGACGAACGGTCACTCGCTCCCCCTCACAACTGCACCCTCTCCACTTCGGCCTGCGCGATCTTACGCTCTTTGCGGATATAGAGGCGCGTCGTGCGCGCGTCGGCATGGCCTGCCAGGTCCTGGGCGTCCTCGAGCCGCCCACCGTTCTCCTGGTGCACGGTGATGCCCGTTGCCCTGAACGAATGGTTGCAGATAGAGGAGGGGAGACCGGCCACTCTGCAACGTCGTTTCACAGCGCGCAGTGCGTCGTCAATCGTCATCGCTTCGCCCGTGAGCGCAGACGACCGTCGAGGGGCAGTCTGGCACAGCGCGACCTTCGCGCGTGGCTCGAATCCTGCCGCCTGGATGTAGGCCCGCAGGTACTCTCGGGTCTTGTGGTGGCAGGCGATGCGCCGCTCCTTGCCGCCTTTTTCGTGGAGGACGAGGTTTGCGTGCTCGCCTTCATCCTCGAAGTCCCGCATGCGCATCGCGACGGCCGCGCCGACGCGGACGAAGCCGTAGAGCATGAGCGCCATCAGCGCGCGGTCGCGCAACGCCCGCAGGTCGCCTGTGGCGACCGCCGCGTCGAGCGACGCAAAGAGCCTGCGGCCCTGGTCGCGATCCATCACGGGCGTCTTGCCCTCGCGCACAACAAGGCGCGGTGTGCGCACCGAGCGGGCAGGGTTGTGGGGCAGCACCCCGTATTCGGTCAGGTAATCGAGCCAGTGCCGCAGGCCCGATGCCGTGAGCTTGACGCTTGCGAGCGACATACCGTTCTCGCCGTCCTGAAGGCCGTGCAGGTAGGCGCTGATGGTCGCGGCCTTGAGGGCGCGAAGGCTCACGCCGTTCGCCGCGCACCACTGGCCGCTTTGCGGAACGCGGTTTTCTTGCGGCCGGCGGCGTCGACCGTGTGTCGAAAGACGGCGTCGTTCGTTTGGCCGAGGACGACGCCGGCGTCGCGCAAGAGTCCCGCGCGACGCATCTCGGTCGTCGTGGCCCACCGGGAGCTGCCGTGGGAGCGACTCGGGCCGGTGGGCTTGGCGCACGGCCGCGAGCGCGGCGGTCGCACAGCCGGCGATCGCGCCGATTGTCGTGATGCCGCTCGCGTTCCGAAAGACGGTGGGCGCACGCGACTCGGCGATCGGGCTCCAGAAAAGCCAACCCCACGGCGGATACACGGGCCACGATCCGACGACGACCCAAGGCACGCCGATCTCGGGAGGGAAATGAAGCTTGGCGGCGACGTACTCGGTCGAAACCCAGAGTCCAGCCAGAGACAGCACGAGCAGCGACAAAAGCGCCAACGCACGCATAGGTCCTCCGCGCAGCCTGACAACACTCGCCCCGAGTCCGAGCGCCACTCGCACGGAGGCGACGGTGCTTGGAAGCGACGGGCAATCTGAGTCCGGTATTCGAATCTGTCAAATGCGATATCGATCCAATGGGCTCCAATATGTCGCCGTATGGCTTCGCCCTACCGGGAGTCCGACGCTCTTCCACCCTGATGGAAATGGCTAATCGCGCCGCGGGCAAGGGGAGGGGGGTCAATAATTATTGACCCCCCTGGTCAGCAATGATTGACCACCCCCCCCTCTGACGCGCATCCGTGAGTCCATGATTTCGTGCGGTTAGGCGCGAGAGGTCGCCTGTCGCGGCCTGGCCCGCAGCTTGCGATAGGGCGGGCCATGAACCACCGCACCATTCGCGGACCGCCATCGGCTGTACCCGCCCGTGGCCAACCTCAAAGCGTACGCGCTCGTCCGCCGCGATCGCCCGCGGCGGCACCGGCGTTTCGATCGACCAATGTCCCAATAGGCTCGATCGGTCCCGGCCCGCCGCATTCGGCTTTCTTCGAAAGACTCAAATCGATTTCCCCGGAATGGAGCCAAAGCCATGCGTCGCGCGCGCCGGCCCATCGGGATCATTTCCGGATTCGTGACGACTTTTGCCTGCGATCTAGACCCCACCCGCTCACGGGTCCGCCGACGGCGCGCCCTGCGCCCTTGCCAAGAGGACATGACTGCGCCTGCTTCAGGCTCACGCCCAGCTCAGCTTTCTCGACCGTGATCGAAGTCGCGAGGCCACACGCGGGAAGGTCCTCTTCCCGAATCCGCCCCCCGGTTGAGCAGGTCTGACGTCATCGCTCTGTCTCCGCGAGTCGTGTGCTCGCGGCCACGCCAACGCTTTGCCCGGAGTCCGCCTATGAAAAACGCCCCGGATCATTCTGTTTGCCCCACAGCAGGGCACTTCTATCTGCCCGGAGTGCTCGCCACGCTGGAAGAGGCGGCCGCCGTGCTCCAGATCGATCCTTTTGAACTGCGCTGCCACTGCGATCGCGAAGCCGTGGTCTGCGGTACGATTGCGGCCGTCCGGCTGCCAGCCGGCGTCATGGCCTTCCGGACGCGCGGCACGTGGCGCTTCCGCTTTCCGATTCGCCGACCGGCACCGAGCGGACCCGATGATCTGCGAGTGCCGCTCACCGGGCGCTGGCCATGATGACCAAACGGACGCGGCATGGGCCGGGGCAGGCTCACTCGATCGAAAGCGAGTCGGGCCGAGGGATCGTCGATGTCGAGCGCGTCGCCGCGCGGGCCGCGGAGATCGTCCTGGCGCGCCTGTCGGCGGGTCTGGCGGCCGAGCCGTCGGCGTATTCGACTCACCGCGACGGCCCGCGGCCGCGCGAGTATGCGCAGCGGCCGAGGGCGTGGCGACAACTGGCGCCGAGGATTCCCGATGCGGTGCGGCTTGGACGTTGGGTCACCGTGCCGCGAGCGGCTTACGAACGTTGGCTTGCCACGCAAGGTACGAGGCCAGGGCTCCTTCCGGCGAGCGACGCGCCGGCGACGACGCCGAAGAAGGCGTGGTCTCCCGCCGACCTGGTGCGCGACCTCGGGCTACGTCTCGACAGCGAGAGCAAGCCGTGAGCGACGGAAAGGGCAGGGGCGTCGTGACCGCGAAGCGGCTCGAGGAGCCGCTCGATATTCTGGCGCTGCCGGACTGGCGGATCTTCCCGACAGGCGAGATTGGTCGCTTTGCGACCCGACACATCGGCATCGCATGCCGAATGCGTTGGCCCGAGATCGTCGGGTACCTGTCGCGCGGCGTCGCGGGGGATCCGTGGAAGTATCGCGATCCGCAGATCGCCAAGGCGGCCGAGGGCGGCTGGGCGGGCGGCCTGTACCGGGACAACTGGCGGGAGACGAGTGCGTTCATTCACACGCACGTCATGACGATCGACATCGACGGGCATGGGGAGGTCCGTCGTGCGGCCTCGGCGCTCGCCCCTTTCTGCAAGGCGATTCATTCGACGTACAAGTCGACGCCCGAGGCGCCGCGCTGCCGCGTCGTGCTCCTCTTGAGCGAGCCATGCGCCGATTGGCTGGCGTACAAGCGGGCGCACGCGGCGATGCGCGAGCAGCTCTATGCGTGGGGTTACGTCCGCCCCGACAAGCGATCGCGGGTCGAGGGCGACATCGACGAAGGCGCTTCCGACGTCACACGCCTGAATTATGCGCCGATGTTTCATCCGTCGCGGTCGTTCGACTTTTTGGCGACCGGTGGCGAGCCGCTCGACATCGCCAGAATCCCGCAAGCCCCGCCGCCGCCCCCACGGGTGGCACCGGTCGTGCGAGAACAGCACGCGGATGCCTACCGCGAAGGCGCGCTCCGTCGAGCGGAGGACGAAGTGCGCACCGCACTCGAGGGGCAGCGGCATGCTTGTCTGTTCCGCGAGGCCGCTTCCTTGGCGCGGCCGGCGCTCGGGCTGACGGACGATGAGGTCTACGGGGCTCTTCTGCCGGCGTTCATTGCCGTCGCAGGCGAGGCGAGAGCGCACGAGGGCGAACGCACGATTGCCGATGGTCTGGCGCGGGGGAGGGCCGGAACATGACCGCCGAATGGGATGGCCGACCGCCGATTCGATCCGTACGCGCCGCCGGCGCCCAAGGCTCATGGCGCGAACGGCGCGCACTATCCGGCCGCCACCCAGGAGCAGCTCGACCGGGCGGCGGTGCCGAGTGCGAAGCTGCCCCGGCGCCTGCTCCAGTACCTGTCCGCCGAGGATTTCTTCGCGGAAGAATCGGACACGAACCTCGTCGTGCCGGCCCTCGGCCTTTGCTCGGGGCCACCGACCGGGATCATCGGGCAGCAGTACTCGGGCAAGACGATTGCGACGTTCTCGTTTGGGCTCTCGGTCGCGTCGGGCAAGGACCTTTGGGGGCTCTGGCGGGTCAAGTCAGGGGCCTGGCTGCACCTCGATTACGAACAGGGCAAGCGTCATACGAAGAAGCGAATCCGGCGGCTCGCGCGGGCTCTGGGCTTGGCCGATGAGGAGCTGCGTCAGCTCCTCGAAAGCCGCAGGGTGCGGATTGCGATCTTTCCGGAGTTGAACCTGACGACTGAAAAAGCCGTGGATCACTTCAAACGCGAGTTTGAAGGGGTGCGGCTGGTCACGTGCGATTCGCTGCGGTGCATGATCGGAGCGGTGAACGAAAACTCGAGCGAGGTCCGTGACCTCATCCGGGTCCTGACGCAGGCTTCCGACGCCGCGGACGCGGCCGTGGCCTTGATTCACCACGGCGGCAAGACGCCCAAGGAGGGGGAGACGCGATCGCGCCGCGAGATGGCGCGGGGCTCGAGCGCCATTGCCGACGAGTTCCAGTCGATGCTGGTGATGAGCAAGAAGAAGGGGGACCTCGTGACGCTCGTCACACACGAGAAGGACCGCGAGCTCGGCCACGAGGCCGCCGACTTCGGACTGCGCATTGAGGACGTGGCCGGCGGGCCGGAGGGGCAGGATCCGAAGTGGGGGTTGCGGGTCCTGCATGTAGACCGGGAGGAGATGAAGGAAAAGCAGCCGGCGCCGGATGCGAAGTTCAGCGCGGCCCTGGCGGCCGCCCGCGACTGCATCCGCGCGAATCCTGCGATTGCCGGGGCGGAAGCCGTCGCCGAGCGCCTCGGTATCCGAGCGCAGACCGTGCGCGCTGCCGTCAAGCAACTGCTGGCGGATGGCGACGTCGTCTCGAGACCGGCGCCGCGGGGCGGCGTGCGCCTTTACGTGAAGCACATGGCCCCCGCGAGCGACCGACCTCTGCCGCGGGCGAATGACTCTAAGGCGGAGGGCGCATGACTCTCGTCCGCTCGTCCGACTGTCGTCCCACCCTCGTCCCGGACGGCGGTGACTCTCGTCCCGCGACTCTCGTCCCGACCGTCGTCCCCCGTAGGGGGACGAGGGACGAGAGTCGGCGGGTCATGCGTCCT
>CAVOKF010000007.1:0-1447782 GCA_963696385.1 uncultured delta proteobacterium | reverse complement strand
CGCTCCGCGAGGCGCATCGCCTCGAGGTGCTCAAGCCGCGCCACGAGTGTGGAGTCGTCGATCCGCCCGGACCGCTGGCGAGACCGAACCTCGATGCGGTTCTCGACCGCGCGCCGCTCCACCTCGCGGTCGAGCGACGTGAACCGCTCCTGGGTGATCTCCCGGGCATAGGCCCGTTGGATGTCGAGATCGTGGCGCGGCCCGAGCTCCTGAGTCGCGATCTCCTGCGCCGACCAGCGTAAGCCGTTCGAGATGTACCCGCGGTCGAGGCGAACCTCGCGACCGCTTCGGTCGACGCCGCGGATCACCAGGTGCGCGTGCGGATGATCGGTATCGAAGTGATTGACGGCCGACCACTCGAGCTTGCGATCGAGATCGCGCTCGACGCGCGCCATCAAGCGCCGAACATATTCGGTGAGGTCGAGCTCCTTGGCGTCTTCCGGCGACACGATCAGGCGAAATTGATGTCGCTCCCCCGGGCGGGGCTGGTCGAAGGTCTCGACGCGCGCCCGTCCGTCGGCGGTGTACGGCACTCCCTTGGATCCGTCCTTCTCGACGCCGTCACGCTCGATGTATCGCAGGTGTAGGGCGGCGGCTTTCGCCCCGCCTGCACCCAAGCGCGCGACATGAGCCTTCACAACGACCCGACGGGCGCTCGCATTCGGTCGTCCCACGGCGACGCGCGACCGCGCCGCTCGCCGCAGCGTCACCCGGGTGCCGCGCACCATCCGCGACAAAAGCGCGCTGCGAAACGACCCCGTACCGTCGCGGGACGCGCGTTTGGGCCCTCGGCCCATCCGAGGCCTAAAAATAGGGAGATCGTCGGGGTCGATCACGATGAGCTCCACCTTTTCACGATTGCTTTCCAGACGTTATCGAAGTCGTGGAGCTACGGCATAGGCCCTTAGCTCTATCTTTTCCTAAATAGTTCTGCAGACTTAAGACCCGCGTAGCTCTACTCCTTTATCTTGCCCTCCGCTTTGCTCCGGGTTTGCCCCCTCTCGACCGACACGATTGCCGGCACTTTTCGGACGCCTGGCCCGACAGCCGCCCCGCGATCCGAGAGACACCGCAACCACCACGACGTATACGCGATAGCCCCCATGCTATCCCGTGATCGGACTGCCCGGTTGGAAGACAAACCACCGGATCATCCGTTGACGGTGTGCCCTGCACGTCGTAGCCTATCGGTACTGGTCGGCGCTGGCGCCATTCAACCCCCTCCGGCCAGGGTAACGGGCGCGCTTGTCGCGGCGGTGCGGGTGGAGGCGGGCGCGGGCGGGGCGTAACGAGCGCCTGGAACGGTCATCTGCACGGCGGTGACGCATCCATCGGCTCGTCCACGGTCTCTACCTGGAGCGCCCGCCATGACCGACACCCAACCGACCAAGATCGCCCTGTCCGATGTGGAGACCCTCCGAGAGCTTCTCGACGAGGTTCCCGCCCACCGCGCTACGACCGTCAGTAAGCAGCAGGCGATCGCGATGCTGGCTCCGCGGCTGCACGCGATGCGAGCCAAGGGCTACACGTGGAGGGCTATTGCGGCCTGGCTCATGGACCACGGCCTGAGCGTGAGCCAGCACGCGCTGGAGCGCTATCTCGGACACATTCGTAAGGCCGAGGCGGAGGGCCGTCGGAGTGCAGCCCGCAAAGGGCGCTCGCGCGTGCTGGACACCGCTGCAACGGGCGTCCCTCCTCCCGCTCCTGCGCAGAGAGCCGGGTCGACGCCGCAGCCGACGTCGACCGCGAACGGAACCGCCTCCCCGGCGCCGGAGGCATCGCCGGCCCGGCTGCCTCCCCTGACGTCCGTCGTCGAGCGGCAGAGCGAGCCGACCGCCCGTCGATCGGAGTCCGGCGCGCATCCAGAAGCCAAGAAGGTCTAAAGGCGGGCCCTGGGGCGCCTGGCCCGTCGCAGGAGCGACCGTCGGCACGACGCGGTCACCACGTGGTCCGTGCGGCGATCCTGCCGACGCGAAGACGTCCACACGGCATCCAGGATGGTCTGATTCCCATGAACCGTACGACAACAGTCCGACGACGCCCGACGGCTCATTCAGGAGGTCGGTCCCATGAACGGTACGACCAAAGACCAAGCGACCAGCCGGATTGACTGGAGCGACGGCGCCAAAGGCGGCGTCGGCCAACCCATGATGCCCGGCGCGGCGGTCAACGTCCTGCTGTCGGAAGGGCGCACCGTGCTGCGGGTTGAGGGCGACAGCACCAACCCGGACGTCCTGCGAGCGTAACGAGGACCTGGTCCACGCGGACGTCGTGGACCTCGACGAGCGTGACGGTTGCATTCACCTCGCCGCCGCCGGTTTGTTCTATTGGCAGCGGCGCCAAGCTCGGACGCGGGCGCTGGCAGGGTCCGCCAGGTGCTCTCCGACCGCCTGACGCAACGGTGGAAGGATCCGTCGCATGGCCACCCTCTCAACGGATGAGCCGGACGAGCCTTGGATCGGCCGCCGTTCCGCCCGCACTGAACCCACCTCGGGTGTGATCCAGCCCCGGGAACTGACGCCGGTGAAATCGTCCTTCCTTCCATGTCGCAATGTGAGAGAATGTCGGTAGCGCAACCAGAAAAGGGAACGCGCCACCCGGCCGGTTCGCAGGGGAGTGGTCATGAAGTCGGCAACTTCGACCGAGTTTCGCGTGGGCGAACGGGTCCCCGGCACGGACTGGGTGATGCGCCGGGTCCTCGGCCAGGGCGGCCATGGGATCGTCTTCGAGGTGCGCAAGGGTCCCCACCTGCGCAAGGCCATGAAGGTCCTGCAGCCTGCCCTCGTCCGCAATCCCCACTTCGAAGCCCGCTTCGCCGAAGAGGTCCAGGTGTTGGCGCGGGTGCACCACCCCAACATCGTGGATGTCGCGGACTGCGGCGTGCTCGCCGACGGCTCGCCGTTTCTGCTCATGGAGCTGCTCCAGGGGCGGACCCTTCGAGAGGTCGTCCACCGGATGCCCATCCCGTTCACCGCCCGGGCCGTCCGGCAGATCGTCAGCCAGATTTGTGCCGGGTTGGGCCATGCCCATGGACACGAGCCCCCCGTGATCCATCGCGACGTCAAGCCCGACAACATCTTCCTGCACGCCCCTCGCCACGTCGAAGCCCAGATCAAACTGCTCGACTTCGGCATCGCCGAGGTGCTCGATGCGTCACCCTCCCCCGAGTCGCCGGTCGGAACCCTCCGCTACGCCGCGCCCGAGGTGCTGGACCACCAGCCGATCCGCGCGAAGGCCGATCTCTATGCCCTCGCCGTCGTGGTCTACGAGCTGCTGACGCAAGGCTTCCCGTGGCGGGTGGATGTCGGATCGCTCGACCGGATGAAGTTGATCGAAGCGCATCGGCACCTCGAGCCCCTCGCACCGTCGCGCTGGAAGACCTGGATCCCGAACAGCGTCGATGCGTGCTTGCTGCGGGCCCTCTCGAAGGACCCCGCCGACCGGCAGCGGAGCGTGGCCGAGTTCTACGACGAGCTCGCCGACCTCGAGTTCGTCAACGACGGGTCGGCGAGATTCCGGAAGGACGCCCCCACACCCTTCACCGTGGACACGATGGCACGCGGCCGCCTGGCGCCGGTGACGGAGTTCGGTCGGGAGGCCGACCCGCACGTCCGCGGCCGGCGGGCGCAGAAGGCGGCATGGCTTGAT
Source organism: uncultured delta proteobacterium (assembly GCA_963696385.1). Lineage (GTDB taxonomy): Bacteria > Myxococcota_A > Polyangia > Polyangiales > Polyangiaceae > Palsa-1150. The sequence goes on along the minus strand of CAVOKF010000007.1, from coordinate 1,444,134 downwards.
GCCGCGCGATCGCGTCTCCGGGACACCCGGGTGTCCATCGGAACCAGCGGCGTATCGACGAACGACCGGCAAGACCGACGGCCGCATCGCGCGAAACCGGATCAGGAACGGGCCGCCCCGGCCTCCGATCGCGGGGGACGTGTAGACACGCCCGTGACCGGGGACATGCCGCTTCGGACGCATCGGCGCGGCCGTGTCCCACCGGCCGCTCTCGTGCTCGGCGCGGGCGCCTTGGTGGCCGCCGTCACGTGGGGTGGCTGGAAGATCCGGCACTCGGCGCCGGCGATCGAGTCCGCGTCCCCCGTCGGGCCCCCGCCCGCGCTTTCGCTAGCGTGGGCGCGGGCGGCGGATCCAGTGGCGGCGCCTGAAGTGCGGCGTGAAGGGAACCCTGAGAGCCCCGCGCTGGATGCGGGCGGCTCGGTATCGCATCCCCCAGCGATCCCGGCCGGGGCCGAAGGCTCGATCGGACAGAGTCCACCTGCGCCACCGCCGCGTCGCACACCCCGCCGACCCGCCCCCGCGCCGACGAATCTCGCCAGGCTTGTGGCCGGAGCGCCTCCCGGAGTGCCGTCTCAAACGAAACCCAGTCCACCCGCCCCCGTGCCGACCAACCTCGACGACATCGTCTTGGCCGGACCCCCTCCCGAGCTCGCGGGGGATCGCAAGGCGCCGGTGAAGCGGGTCATCATCGTGGACATGCCGTAGGCCTTGAACGGAACGGGGGTTGAAGTGCTTTCGGAAAGAGCTCAGCGGCTGCATCGACGAATCCGCATGCGACGGCGTGTGGCGACCGCCGGCCTTGCCGTGGGGCTGCTGCACGGTCCAGCCGGAGCGTGGGCAGACCCCGCGACGCCCGCTGCAACGCCGGACGAGACGGTGACGCCCCGCGAGCTCGCGAGGGGCTTGGCGCTGCAAGGCACGAGGGACTACCGAGCCCAGAAGTACGAGGCGGGACGCGACGCGCTGTCGCGCGCCTACACGCTCGACCCGCAGACCGAGACGCTGCTGGAGCTCGGTGTGACCGAGCTCGAAGCCGGGCACGCGGTCGAGGCCTATGCCCACCTGAGGCAGTACTTGGGCCGAACCGACGCAACGGCGGCGAACCTCGACGCCGTTCGCACGCGATGGCTGCCCCGCGCCGAAGCCCGGACCGTACGCCTCAACCTCGTTGTCCCGCCCGGCACGGAGGAGATCCGAGTCGATGGCCGCGTCCCGGAGGAGGCGGCTCGCTTGGCCCCGACCGGTCCCCCGACCGGAACTCCGCTCGTCTCTTTCGTGATCGCGCCCGGAGAGCACGAGGTCCGCGTTCGATGGGGCACGTCCGTCCGGTCGCGGCATGTCGTTGCAAGCGCTGGTGAGATCATCGAACTCCAGTTTCGGCAGCCCGACTCTCTGACGGCGACGACCGCCCCGGACAAGGCTCGGGCCGGCCGCTCCCGCGCCCGCTGGATCACCGCCTTGGGATTGGGAGCGGCGGCAGTCGCGACGGCCGGCGTGGCGATTGGCTTTGGCGTCGCGTACGAGAGCCACAGGTCAGACGCCAATCGCGCGTTTCAAAGCGTGACGAGCGATTCGGGGTGTCTGCCCCCGAACCAGGCCGTCGCCTGCGGCCCCGCCAACCAGGACCGCCAAGCCGAACGCATCAGCGGCATCACGGCCAACTGGTTGTTTGCGGCGGCCGGAGCCCTTGCCGTGATCGGAGTAGCGACATGGTTTCTGTGGCCGCCGCCCCCGATGACGTCCGCCGGCGCGGTGCGTCCCGTGCCCCTCATGGGTCCGCAAACCGCAGGCGCCGCGCTCACCGGGGCCTGGTAGGGCGTACGCCTTCGCAAAGGAAACCCCGCGATCGGCCTCGAAAACCACGACCCCCCCGAGATGAAAGGCATGGAAGCGATGGACACCACCCGAGCCGCGGCCGACTCCACTGAGCCGCTCACCGAGAACACTGGCATTGTTTCCGTCCGCGGCGGCCGCATCGAAGTCTTGGACGAAGACCGCCGCCTGCAGATCGGCACGCAACCGCTCCGGATTGGCCGTTCCGCACGGTGCGATCTCGTCCTCGACGACACCACCGTCAGCGCCGTGCACCTGCAGGTGAAAGCCACCGCCAAGGGGGTGCACGTCGTCGACCAGAACTCACGCAACGGCACGTTCTTCAACGATGGCCGGTTCACCGAAGGCTACCTGACCGATTCGTGCGACTTTCGTTGCGGCGCGAAGGCGCTCCGCTTCATTCCCGATCCCCCGCACGACGTCGCCATTGACCGGCGCCCCCGCTTCGGCGGCCTGCTCGGCACTACCCCCGAGATGCTTGAGCTCATGCGCATCCTGCGCCATTTCGCCCCGAGCTCCCTGTCCGTCCTGATCTACGGCGAGACCGGCACCGGCAAGGAGCGCGTCGCGCGCGCCCTTCACGACGCAAGCCCCCGCCGTAACCGGCCCTTTCTCGCCATCAACTGTGCCAATATGACCGACGCGCTTCTCGAATCGGAACTCTTCGGTCACGTCCGCGGCGCCTTCACCGGAGCCGAAGTCGAACGCAAAGGCCTCTTCGTCGAAGCCCATGGTGGAACGCTCTTTTTCGACGAGGTGGCCGAGATGCCCCCGGCCTTGCAAGCGAAGCTCCTGCGCGTGCTCGAAAACAAGGAGCTTCGCGCCGTCGGAAGCGATCAGCCGCGCAAGGTCAACGTGCGCGCCCTCTTCGCCACGCACACGAACCTGAACCATGCCGTGAACCTCGGACGCTTCCGCGAGGATCTCCTGTTTCGGATCTCGAGGGTGGCCGTCGAAATCCCCCCGCTCCGAAAGCGCATGGACGACATCGAGCTCTTGCTCGAAAGCATCTTCGAAGAACTCGGCCGTCCCGACGTGAAGATCGACGACGCGAGTCTCGAGATGGTCAAGGCCCGCAGCTGGCGCGGCAACATCCGGGAGCTCAAAAGCCTGGTGGAAGTCGCCCTTTACGGCGCGAAGGGCAAAGTGATCTCGCTCAAGGACGCGTTGCCGGCCACTCAAGTTCACAAGGAAACCACGCAGGAGCAGGGCGCCTACGATGTCGCCAAGCGAGAGTTCGAGCGACAATATTACGTGGCGCTGTACCGCCAGTGCCGCGGCAGCGTGGCGCGGATCGCGCGGGTCTCCGGAAGGGAACGGAGCACGGTGCGCACGGCCTTGCGATCCTTGGGATTGCTCGCAGCCCCGGGCGACTCGCCGGAGGACGACGGGCAAGAAGTCGCGGATCCGCAGCAGCGGCCCGACGTGGCGAGACCGTCCGATCGGAAGGACGAGTGAATGCGAGACGCGCCCTTGACCCGTGGCCTACTTCAGCATCCCGTGGGTGCCGCGGATTGCGGGGGTTCGTCGCCGAGAAAGGGGCTGCGGGGACCGCCCATGGAGGGCCATTTTGCGGCTCGGAGTCGGAGAGAATTGTTGCTTCGGGCCCGGCGGGTCGCGAACGCTGGGCTCGCTTGCTCCATGAGGCGAAGCCTGCGTTGGATCGTCGCCGGCGCGGCCGCGGGCGCCGCAGCCGTGCTCGTCGCCGGCTGTGTGACTGACCCCTCATGTCAGCAAGATCGCGTGTGCCCGACGGAAAACGCCGGAGCCGACGTGGACGCCACGGTTGTGGACGCTGACGCTGACGCGGACGGCGCGACAGCCCTGGGTCTGGCGGATGCCTCGAGCACTGACGGGGGGTTCGATGGTGGCTTCGACGAAGGGGCGGACGGGATGGCTCCCGAAGGCGCCGCAGATACCGGGGATGGCGGTGCGCCTGTGTCCGATGCCGGCGTCGCCGGACCCTTTCTCGGGACCTGGACGCTGAACGGAATGGAGACGTACGACTGCTCCGACTCCGGTGGATTCGTGGCAGACGCTTCGAGCACCGCCGATCTGATGCCGACTACGGTGACGTTCCGTACGGGCCCTGGGCTGACGGACACGGGCGAGGTCGACCTCTTGTTCGACGCGGGGGAGGAGTGCGCGCTCGCCATGATCGTCGACGCGGGCGTCGCTACGCTCGTCTTCGAGCCGCAGTCGTGCGCTTTGGGTGGTCAACTCGTCGATTGGGACTTTACGTCAGTGCAAGTTTCGTCGTCGATGGGATTGTTCAGAATCACGGAAATGTATACCGACTCTACGGGATGCCGATACGAGGTCGAAGGTAGATTGACGCGACCAGACGGCGGCGTCTGACATTTTCGGCGCAACCGTTCGCCAACACGAGCCGAAGCACGACATGACGCTACGACAGGGAGCACGCCTCGCGTGCACCCGCGATGACGGGTGAGCAGCGTGCAGACGCCCGTGGACGTTATGGAATTTTCCAAGGTGCCACGGCCAACTCCGGGTGCTCGCCGTGGCCGCCGAGAGCAAACCCGTGCCCCAGATCCTCGGCCATCTGGCCTACCGACCGAGGCATCGCCCGTTGCTCGGGCGCGCGAGCCGACCGACGATGCGGCAGATGCCGAGCGTTGGCTCAACTCGAGCTCCAGTTCGCCTGAACGACGAGCCCCGAGAGCGGCGCGCCGATGCGGCGCCGCGTGGGCGACGCGCGCTTTGGATGTGGTCAAATCGGTTCGCCGGTGCAGTGAGAACGAACGCCCTACCCCGTTCTACGTGACTGCGGCGGTCGCCGCGTTTCTTCGTCGGTCGACGGCCTTTGGACTTCCTATTCACCTCGTCGTCCGAGAGGCCTTGCTTTTTGCAGTCGTGGTCGACCTTGTAAACCGCCGCGAGCCGCTCGAGAAGCGCGAGGCACTCGTCGGGGTAGTTGGCGACCTCGTCGACGACCTTGCGTCGCCCGTGGGAGATGCAATTGATCTCGATAACGTCATGGCCGTCGGGGACGTTGCGCGAAAGGGCATCGCTCATGAGCAGAGGGACAGGCCGGTCTGGGGCTCGTTGTTTCAGCAGCTCGGCGAGGTTTTCTCCCGCATGCTTTCGCCCCGTGAAAAATAGCGCGATGACGCCGAGTGACGCGAGGATCGAGACGATGGCGGTCGTGAACAAGCCCGTGCGCTCGGGAGCCTCGAGTGTTCCTTTCGCGAGCAAGTCGGCGCGGCGCTTGCCCATGAGGCTCAAGATGCGCATGTGGCTATCGTCGACGTGCAAGAGCTCGGCCTGGGCGGCGATGCGCTTGAGCTCCTTGTAGACCGGCTCGACCCGATCGACGCGATCGCGCAGGACATCCCACTGGGTCGACGCAGGAACGGGCGTACCGAGATTGTCCTGGAGCTTCTCGAGTCGATGGAAGGGAACGCCCGCGCCGTAGTGCATCACGGCGATCATGCTGCTGGCGGACTCGTCGCACTTTTCTCCCTGGGCCTCGGGCGGCGGACGAGCGGTGAACACGTGGCCGCAGGCGCCGCAGCGAAGCTGCTTGCAGTGAAAGCAGGCGGCCCCCAGCGGAGCCCGCCCGACGATCCGAACGAGGGTCGCGGGGGCGGCCAGCTCGTAGACACGGCCTTGTGTGCAGAGCGGGCACGAGTCTCCCCGCCGCAGCGACTCGTGATCCACGGTGACGTGCTGCGCCGCGCGATAGGCGGAGGCGGGCACGCGTCCGTGACCCTTGCGCTTTTCTTTCGTGGGGGGCGCCGATGGCTCCGGCGCATTCGCCGCGGCCGCGGGGGTGGCGCTGGGATCGCTCGCGGGCGCGTCTTGCGGCTCGACCGCCGGATGGGCCGTCTGCGACGCAGGGTTGGCCACGTCGGCCTTGATGTGAGCGGTCTTCTCATTGCCCGTGAGTCCGAAGAGGCGCCGCACCCGCGTCAGCGTGGCGTGGGTCTTGCGCAGCTCGCGGGTCGTCTCGATCACGGTCGTCGCAAGCGCTTCGATGAGGTGGTAGTCGTCGTCACAGACGACCGCCCGGATGCGCTCCAGCATCGGCGGCAGGTCGTTCAGGTCGACGTCACGGACGGGCGTGCGATCCACGTCAGTACCCACCGAGCAGGCGTTTTCGGAAGTCGCCGACCAGCGGATATCCGAACAGCTGTTTGAGGGAACGATTGGGAATCGAGCCGCGAGCGTCCTTGCCGAGGCCGGCGGTCATCCCGAGAACCGTCCAGTTGGCGGCGCGGTAACACGTGCCGCGAAAACGGGTCGGATCGACAAATGTCTCCGTAAAGTAAATCGGATGCCCGTAGACCTGCTGCCAATCGTCCGACAGCCTGCGCGAGATCGCGCCGAGCAGATGCGACGCCAGGTGCGGCACCTCGACCCACGGCAGGATGAGAAATCGGCTCTGGTAGGCGACCAAGCGAATCTGGGCCTTTCGCTGCTCCTTGGACCAACCGATGTATCGATCGCGTGGCCCCAGATGGCGCGCCGCCGACGACCAACAGAAACACGCGATCGGTCGCCCTCCGGCGGACACGAGGTACTTAAGGTGCTCGCCGACCGGATGCGCGTAGCCCAGGTAGTGATGCTGCTCGACGAGAGACTTGACCAGCGTCTCCTCCGGCGTGCGGCGAACCTGGCGGATGTCCAGTGGCCCGAGATCCGCAAGACGCGCCACCAGCGGGGCGACGCGGACCTCAATGTGCTGCACCACCGCGTGGCGACGGGGCTGCTTGCTTCGCCATCGCGCCGCAGGCAGCTCCACATGGCCTTCCCGGTGCAGTCGCAGCATCAGCCCACGGCAAATCGCGTCGCACCACATCCCATTGGGCTGAGCCCACCCCCATGCCTGGCAAATCTTGAACGACAGCGCCCGACGACTCGCTCCCGGGTTTTGCGCGATCAGCTCTCGCACAAACGCGACATCGTCCGTGTCGACTGCGCGTCCCCTATGCCGAAGTACCGCTTCCACGAGCGCGACACGTACCGCGCAACGCGATAGAACGCAACCCTAAACTTTCGTCCCCCCCGGCAGCCTTACCCCGTCGCCCTCTCCGCCCCCCAGAGACACGGATCCCGCTTCAGGAATCGCCCTCCTACGCACGCTCCCCGCAAGGACACAGACCGCAGCGTGGCACTTCTGCGCGCGGCGATTCAGGTCGACGGCACTCTGTGGGAAGCGCGCTACGATTTGGGCATCGTCCTGGCCAACGCTGGAGATCTCGCGGGGGCCGAGGACGAGCTCACGATCGCCCAGTCGCCGGCTCCGGACGTTCAGGACATCGCCGTGGCCTTGGCCGAAGTCCGCAGACGCCGTGGCGAATACCCCCTCGCCGCGAAGGGCCTCGCCGATTTCGTCCGGAACCACCCGGGGGCGCTCACGGCGCGGACTCTGCTCGTCGCCGCATTGCGCGAGAGCGGTCAGTTCGACAAGGCAATGAGCGAAGCGCGGGAGGTGCGAGTAGGCGGCGCAAAGCTTGTCGGCCGACGAAGAGACGCGGAAACCGCCGCGGTCACATAAAAGGCCTTTGGGGCGCTCGTTGTCATTGAAAGCGCCGTCCCAATTGAGCTCCTTCGCGGTCCTGCACTACAGAAGCGATGTGCTACGATCATGAGAATCTACCCATGAACCATATGTGCTCGGCTATTGCGTTTGGCGCTTTAGGCTTGGTGTTTGCGTCATTCTGTGACGGATGCAGTTCCAGCAATATTCCCATCGCGTACAAACAGACCGAAGTGGACGTAGAGGCAAGTGCTGAGGAGTCGAGCACGATGACGCTTCCGGCATGCACGGTTTCTTCCGTTCAAGGCACGGATGGTGGTGGGACTATTTGCTACCCCCCGTCCTCAATCCCAACCGGCAGTTGTTCAGCAAGCGCCAGTTGCTCGTTCTGCGCGATCTTGCCGTGCCCGGGCACCCAAGGGCCACTACAATGGCCACGACAATATTACATGTGCAGTTGTGCGGGTGCGGGTGAATGGCGGTGCGCTCTCGTGGCACAGGACACCGTAGGTTGCGAGCCGGAATCATCGGATGCATCCGCGGAGTAAGCGCTGCACGAAGAGACGTTATGGCGTGCCGAAGCGGCATGGGGCATCTTCGCGTGCGTGGACGACGGTCGTTCAGTTCGACGAGGTCTGCATCGCCGGTCGGATCGCGCGCCCGGGCAACGGGCGATGCTTCGGTCGGTAGGCCAGATGGCCACGGATCGGCGGACGGGTTCGCGCTCGGTGGTCACGGCGAGCACCCGGAGTGAGCCAAATCGTTCGCCGATTCAGCGATAACGAACGCCCCTAAGACGCGATCATAGGTAGGATCTTTATTTCCCGAGTGATCTCGATCACTTACGTGCATAGTGCACGAATTGGATAGTCAAAGGCATCGGGGATTCTCTAGACGCTGTTGTGAGACAACGCGAAAGGAGACCCCCGATGCACGGATCAAACAGTACACGCGCCGGAGTCGGCGTGTATGCGAAACGGCTTACGGAAGTACTCGGCGAGGAGCAGGTGACCGCGATCGCGAGACGTAGCGGCTGGCTACGGCGAGTGCGCAAGGTGATGCCGCTGGCGATGGTCGTGGCGGTGCTGTCGACGCTCGGGTCGGGCCACGCCAAGTGGTTGGCCGATATTCTGCGGACGTTCCGGAAATTCGCGGGCCTTTCGCTGCGATATAAGCCCTTTCACAACCGGCTCGCGCAAGCGTCCTTTCCAGAGATGTTTCGGATGCTGCTGGAAGCGACGGTACAGAAGATGAGCCAGCCGGTTCTGCACGCCGTGTCCCCCAAACTGTCGACCTTTCGGGACATCGTCATTCACGACGGGACGTCGTTCGCGCTCAAGGACGACTTGAAAGGCACATGGCCGGGCCGCTTTACAAAAATCTCGCCTGCCGCCGTGGAACTGCACGTCACGATGAGTCTGCTCCAAGACGATGTGCGCATCGTCGCCCTTACGGCCGACAAGGAGACCGAGCGAACCTACCGTCCCGAGGCCGCGAGTCTTCGCGAGCGGCTCTTTCTGGCCGACCGAGGGTACGAGGAGCGAAAATTCTTTTTCGACGTCGACCAAGCGGGCGGCGCCTTCATCGTCCGCGGAACCAAAAACATTCGACCCACCATTCGGGCCGCTTTCGACAGCGCCGGCAAATCCATCCCCAAGTTGCTCGGCCAGAAGTTGAACTGGGACCTGCTTCCGGCCCAGACGGTCGATCTCGACATCGAATGGCAGGCGAATTCATTCGTGTATCGCGGGCGAATTGTGGCGATCTACAAGCGCGGCAAGCGCAACGCGAAGACGTTCGTGTACCTGCACTGCAACCTCGCTCGCAAGCGCTTCTCCGCCGCCGACGTGGCCGGCTTGTATCGCCTCCGCTGGCAGGTGGAACTCCTGTTCAAAGAGTTCAAATCCCACGCCAACCTTCATGCCTTCGATACGGGCAAGGCCGCTATCGCGAAAGCGATGATATGGGCGAGCCTGCTCGCAGCCCTTCTGAAACGCTCGCTCGCACACTTCGCGGAAGCGTCGCTGGGGGTGGAGCTTTCGACCCAGCGAGCCGCCGCGTCCGGCAAGCATTACTTCGACGATGTCCTCCGCGGCCTTCTCGACTCGCCGCGCCAACTACGTCGTGCCCTCGCCGAAACGCTCAAGTTCCTCGATTCCAACGCGCGCCGCGCTCATCCTGCTCGCGATCGAAAGCGCGGACGTCTCGCTATGGGCCTCGAGCCACTCGCACTTGTGTGGTAGCGAGCGCCATCCCGAATCCCTAAGTACCAACTTATGAAGGGCCACTACAATGGCCACGACAATATTACATGTGCAGTTGTGCGGGTGCGGGTGAATGGCGGTGCGCTCTCGTGGCACAGGACACCGTAGGTTGCGAGCCGGAATCATCGGATGCATCCGCGGAGTAAGCGCTGCACGAAGAGACGTTATGGCGTGCCGAAGCGGCATGGGGCATCTTCGCGTGCGTGGACGACGGTCGTTCAGTTCGACGAGGTCTGCATCGCCGGTCGGATCGCGCGCCCGGGCAACGGGCGATGCTTCGGTCGGTAGGCCAGATGGCCACGGATCGGCGGACGGGTTCGCGCTCGGTGGTCACGGCGAGCACCCGGAGTGAGCCAAATCGTTCGCCGATTCAGCGATAACGAACGCCCCTAAGACGCGATATGTTTCCGCGCCCGCTTCCGCGGCTCTTCGTCGACCGACGCACTTGTCGAGTAGCCCCGGGCGCTTACTGGCCCCGGGGCCCTCGCCGGCTGGAAGTCGCCCCTCTTCGCCCGTCCCCGAATCACTTTTGGATCCCCGGCTACTGGGCATGGGGACCGCGCGGTCGCGTGTGGTACGGAGGGCGCTGGGAGCTCGAGCGGCCCGGCAGGCATTGGGCGGCTGCTGCTTGGGCTCACGAGGGTCGACGAGGGCATTTTTCCCCCGGGCGCTTTCGACGGTAAAAGTTCCCGGCGCGCAAGGGTGATCACCTCGGCTCCCGCTTGGACAGCGCTCGACGCGAGTGGGAAACCGTCGCACTCGACACGACGCGCGGAACGGAACAACGGGGCGAGCCCCGCGACAGTTGCGCCCATGTTGCGCCACTTCGACTGTGCCATCGGCGGGGGAACCCACGATTCAAAGGCTCTTTCCCGACGCTCTAGTACTTCAGCGGCGCCCTCGTCGTGATCCACTGCACGGCGGGATCGTGATCCACGGCCCGGCCTGAAGGGGTGCCCGCGGGCGGCGGGATCGTGATCCAGGGGGGCGCCGTGGAATGCGCGATCGAGGGCGTCTCGCCGGACGCTGGCGTCGATGTCCAGGCGTCGATGCAGCGAGTGCCGGAAGTGGTTCACACCTGCCGTGAGCGCGCTCGATCACCAAGTTGTGTGCGGAGAGGGGTGCCGCGGCCAGCGCCGCAACCGTCAGGCGCGCCGGAGGCGGCGCAACGACCTGGACGAGCAGCGGGCCGACGAGCGCGCACGCCAGCAAAGGCGCCGGGACGGCGCCAAGGCAGCCGGATGTCACGAGCTACCCTCGGACGGCAACAGCGTGGATTTATTGCGTAAAGTACAGCAGATCGTGGACAAGGCCGCGAGCCTGTCACGAGCTACCCTCCGCCGCGATCTGGGGCGAATTCTGCGGAAAATCGGCCCTTTTGGGCCCGCCAAAGTGGACAGAGCGGGCCTATGTCACGAGCTACCCTGCGCGCTGGAAGCTGGGGAAAACGGCTGCCGATCGGGCCTGGACCTGGACAGCGTCACGGGCCGGTCTCGTGCCGGGTGACGAGTCGTGGTGGATTCGCGGCCGTGACCGCCGCTGCTCAAGCCGAGCGCCTCGTCGCCGTCGCCGATCTCGGCGAGGGCCTGTCGCGGCTGCGCCTCGCCGACGCCTGCGCGCTGGCCGCCATGCGCGCGTCGCTCAAGCAGCACGGCCAGCTCTCCGCCGTGCGCGCGTTCGAGCGGGATGGCGCCGTCGAGATCTTCGACGGCTTCAAGCGGCTACGCGCCGCGCGAGGGCTGGGCCTTCGCGATCTGCGCGCCGTCGTCACCGACCTTGGCGCCGTCGATGCCACCGTGCAGATGCGCGAGCTGCACGCTGGCCGCGGGCTCACCGCGCTCGAGGAGGCGTGGATCGTGCGCGCCCTGCATCGAGAGCATCACGTGACGCAAGGGGCGATCGCTGCGCTGCTTCGTTGCCACAAGAGCTGGGTCTGTCGCCGCCTGATGCTGGTCGAAGCGCTCGATTCGTCGGTCCAAGCCGACGTTCGACTCGGGCTGCTCGCGCCGCGGGCAGCGATCCTCGTCGGCGCGTTGCCACGTGGCAACCAGCCGGCGGTCTCCGCGGTCGTCATCCGTCGCGGGCTCACCGTGCGGCAGACGGCCCTCTTGGTGCGCGAGCTCGCGGACGACTCGGGGCCGGGGCATGAGGCGGTGCTGGCGCGCTGGCGCGACGGGGGTCGGCCTGCGCGCCGCGGCCGCCCACGCATGGCAAGGAGCATCGCCGAGACGATCGCGCTCGACGTGGCGACCATTCGACGGAGCGCGGGGCGACTTCAAGCCTGTTTGGCCGGGATGCCGCTCGCCGCGTTGGGACCCGCCGCGGACATCGTTGGCCCCGATCTCAGCAACCTCCATGGCGTGCTGGGCGGCCTGATGAAAACGATCACCTCCGTGACCGAGAGAGCGGGCGTCCCATGACGGCGCACTGGCGCTCTCGCGAGGAGTTGATCCACCAGGTCGTCGTGTTGACGGCCCAGGGGATGAGCCGGCGCGCCATCACGCGGGCGCTGGGGGTCAGTCGGAACACGATCAAGAAGATCCTTCGGACCCACGGTCGCGAGCGCGACGACGGGCACGCCGCGCTGGCCGCTGCGCCCGTGCGCGCGCCGCGTTCCCGCAAGATCGACGCCTACCAGGGTCGCGTGAGCGAGTTGCTCGCGCGCTACCCGGACATCACCGCGCAGCGCGTGCTGGAGATCCTCAAGGACGAGGGATTCCAAGGCGGCTACACCGCCGTCAAGAAGCAGATGCGGCGCGTGCGGCCAGCGGCCAAGCCGACGCCGAGCCTCGAAGCTCCGGTGTTCGGACCGGGTGAGATGGCCGAAAACGATTGGTCGCCCTACACGCTCACGTATACGACCGGCCTCTCCGAGACTGTGCAGCTGTTCTCGTACGTCCTGGTCTATTCGAAGCGCAAGTCCTTCGACGTCTTCGGCTCGCCGGACTTGTTCGCGCTCATGGACGGCCACGAGCGCGCCTTCGCGCGCTTCGGCGGCTGCGCCGCGGGCTGCAAGTACGACAGCCAAAAGCCCGTCGTGCTCCGGTGGGAAGGCCACCAGCCCATCTACAATCCTCGGTATCTCGCCTTTGCCGCGCACTACGGCATTCAGCCCGCCGCCGTGCGAGGAAAACCCAACGCCAAGCCGCGCGTCGAGCGCAGCTTCTGGGAGCACGAGCGGTCGTTTCTCAACGGCCGCTCATTTCCGCGATCGCGACGACTTCGCCGCGCAGCTCGCCGACTGGCTCGTTCGCGTCGTCGACCCGCGCAAGCGTCACGGGCTGTCCGCCCTCGATTGGTTTCGCGACGAGGCGCCTCACCTGCGGCCGCTGCCCAAGCATCCGTACGACACCGCCCGGGTCACGTATCGACTCTGCAGCATCGACGGGTACGTCGAATGGCTCGGTAACCGCTACGCCGTGCCGTACGACCATGTGACCGACTTCCTGCCGCTGCGCATCACGCAGACGGAGCTGTTCGTCTACGGGCCGAATCTCGCTTGCCTGGCGCGCTATGAGCTGCGACCGCGCGGACGCGGCGACAAGATCGACCCGCTCGGGCTGCATCCTCGCCCAGAGAGCCGGTCGCCCATCGACGTCGACAAGCTGCGCGCCACCTTCGAGCAGATGGGCGACGGGGCCGCCGCGTTCCTGCTCCAGCTCTCGGGCGCCCACGTGACCCGTGTCTGGACCCACCACGCCCGGCAGATCCTGGTCTTGCGTGCCCGCTACGACAGCGCCGACGTCGACGCCGCCCTCGCGCACGCCGTTCGGTTCGGCGCGCTCGACGCGGCCTCTGTCGAACGCATCCTTGCCCAACGCGCTCCGCCCCGGACCCTCGACGAGTACGTCGCCGAAGACACCGCCAAGCGCATCGATGACGCGCTCGGTCCCGTCGTCACACGCCCCCGCGATCTGGCCGAGTACGACGCTCTGCCGCTCGCCACCCGCCGCCCCGTGGAGACCGCCGATGGCCAAGACCAAAACGGATAAACCAGACTCCAATGACCGGGTGACCGGCCCGGCCTCTGACGAGGCCGTCGTGGTGATCGAGCGCCTGCGCCGGCACCTCGGCTACTTGGGCCTCTCCCATACGCTCTCCACGCTCGACGACTGGCTCGCGTGGGCCACCCGCGAGCGACCCGGACACACCGCCCTGCTCGAGCACGTCCTGGCCGCTGAGGTCGATCACAAGTCGGCCGCACGCCTGGACCGGCGTATCCGGGTCAGCGGCCTGGTCGAGCAAAAGACACTCGAGGCCTTCGACTGGGACTTTCAACCCTCGATCGACAAGAGCCTCGTGCTGGAGCTCGCCCGCCTCGACTTCGTCGGGCGCCACGACGACCTGGTCATCACGGGAAAGAGCGGCACCGGCAAGAGTCACATCCTCAAGGCCCTCTCCCTGCGCGCCTGCGTGCAGGGCATCTCCCTGCGCTACGCGCGGTGCGTCGACCTGCTCGCCGATCTGCACGCCGGCCTCGCCGACGGCACCTACCCCCGACGCCTGAAGGCCTGGGCACGACCCGACCTGCTCGTCATCGACGACGTCGGCCTGGGGCAGGTGCGCCAGCGCGACGACGAGCCCACCGCCGCCCATACTCTCTTCAACCTCGTCGATCGCAGGCACGGCAAGCTCTCGACCGCGGTCACCTCCAATATCGATTTGCGCCAGTGGGGACGCTACCTGGGAGACGCGACCGTCGCCGCCGCCATTCTCGATCGGCTCGCCATGCATGCCATTCGTATCGACATCGACGGACCGAGCTACCGCCAGCACGTCGCTGCCGAGCGTGCCGGCAAGCCGGTCGCACCCACTCGGGCGACGGCGCCGTGAAGCGCACGCGCCGCGTTCCACCCGCTCCGCCTCCGCCCCGCGTCCCGGACCTCGTCGTCGCGCCGGAGCTCGCCTCCATCATTTTGCTCGAACACGCGCTCGACCTCGCTGCCGACGCGCTCTTGGCCGAGCACCAGACGCTCATCGACGACTTCCATAGGCCACGCGACCAAGGCCCTGTCGTCTTCCTCGCCCACACGATCTGCCGCAGGGCCGCCACCTTGCGCGAAACGCTCTGGCGCTACCGCCACGCCGTCCGCGAAGCGGCAATGCCACCCGCGCACGATCCCACGGACGACAACTCCTTCTGATAGCCGGACTCCCACGCTGAGCCGCGAGCCCGAGCGCTCGCGAGTCCTACCGGCGTCTTGGCGGTTCCCCCCTTCGCCCGGCCGAGCACCTCGGGGTGAGCCACCGGCCCTGACGCGCGCCCTTTCCGATAGCCAGGGGTGGGTCACGATCCCGCCGCTGCCGCCACCCCGACCCCGGCGACGGGTGGATCACTTCGGTCGCCAGAAGTGGATCACTCTAAAGGCGCCGCTGAAGCTCTAGTACCCCGATTCCATGAAACGGAGGGGTGAGACGACCCGATCCCGTCGGGAATATCGCGGAAAACGACCCTTCCATTCCGCGGAATCGAGGTACTAGGTTGTGGCGCTGATCTTGCTGCCGTTCACGGGCAATGCCCCTCTCCGCCACTCTTCACCGCATCGCTCGCATCCTTTTCGTGACGTGGCTTGGCGCCGGATGTGGGGGCAACGCTTTCAGCGCAGCAGCGCCCTCCGGCAAGGACTCGGGACCCCAAACCGCCGATTCGGGCGCCGAGGCCGGCACGACCGACAGCGGTGCCGCATGCGTTGATTTCGAAGCCACCGCGGCCGACTTGGTTTGTGAGCAAGACCAGGATTGCACGGTCGTGCGCACGGGGCAGGTCTGCCAAGGCGGATGCGCCTGCGGCGATACGCCCGTCAACGCGGGCGCGGCCGCGCGCTTCGTGTCCGATACGGCGACCTTGAACTTGGAGAGCTGCCCTTGCGCCTTCGACGGAGAGCCGCGTTGTCTAGCCGGTCAGTGCACGCTTTGCGGGCTGGACATCACGAATCAGCCGTCGGGTTGCTCCGACTCCGGCACCCCATTGGCCAAGGAGGGTGGAGCCGACGGCGGCGTCGTGGACGGCAGCGTCGAGGAAGCAGGCGACAGGGACTCGGGAGTCAAAACCGCCGATTCGGGCGTCGACGCGGGGACGACCGACGGGGGATCGCAGTGCATCGACTTCGAACCGGCCCCATCGGACCTCACCTGCGGCAGCGATCAAGATTGTGAGCTCGTCCGCTCGGGCGCAGTCTGCATAGGCCAGTGCTCATGCGGCGATACGCCCGTCAACGCGGGCGCGGCCGCGCGCTTCGCGTCCGATACGGCGCCCTTGAAGTTGGAGAGCTGCCCGTGCGCCTTCCAGGGAGAAGCCCGCTGCCTGGCCGGTCAGTGCACGCTTTGCGCGGCCGGAAGCACTCAGCCTGCGGGCTGCGCCGACGCGGCCACCACGCCTCCTGCGGCAGACGGGGGCCTGTGCGTCGACATCGATCTGTCGACCTACGATCAATCGTGTGTCGTCGCGACCGACTGCATCGTCATCCTTACGGGACAGGTTTGCAGCTCGGAGTGCGCCTGCGGCGGTTCTCCCGTGAATGCCGCCGAGCAGGCTCGCTACGAAGAGGCCACGAGCGGAATCGCATTTGGCGAGTGCGCTTGCCCTCTCGAAATAGCGCCTTCCTGCGTGGGCAACACGTGCGTCTTGCCGGCCGCTATGCCCCTCAGCCCGTAAAGTCGATCGGCACGGTATGCGCCGATGCCGAGCCGATGATCGCCTCAACGAAGCAACGCGCGCAACGCTCCTTGCGGGGAGCGCGGCGATCCCACAATTCGCGCGGGCCATCGTGTCTGTCCGGATCATCGTTCGACCTTTCCTCCCAAGATGCTCGATGTTGTCCACGGTAACAGACGGGCGCGACGCGTGGGACCCGACATACGATGGCTAAGGCAAGCCCGCGTCCAACCGGATGCGGTCGAAGAGCTCGCGCGCAACCGCGGTCCGAACGTCAGTACTTCGCCGTGAGCGCGCTGCCCACCCGCAGATTGCCCGACTCGTCGAGGTCGCCGAGCACGGCTTCGCCGCACGGCAGTTGCGGATTGCGTTCAGGGCGTCCTCGCGCACCGGAACCCCGTGGAAACGCTGCGCGTCGCCGGGTCGATCTGGTCGCGCCAAGGGGGCAGCAAGAGGCCTGCCGGACCGTTCCCCCAGGAGCAGCCCCGGATCACCCGGTTCGGGTTTCCTGGTACGGAGGATATCGGAACAAAGGCGCAATCTGTGCACGGATTCACGTAGGGCATGTACCAATCCAAGGCCCATTCCCAGACTTCCCCCGCCATATCCAGTTGACCCCAGTAACCCGCTCCCAGTGTCGCCGTTCCCGCCGGTGCGATGTGGGTGAGATTGGCCGTATAATAGTCTTGGTAAATCGCATATTGGTTCGCAGTCCCCGGATCCGTCGAGCCCCACGGATACTCACGCTGCTGGCTTCCCGCCGCCGCCACGTACTCCCACTCCGCTTCGCTCGGCAAAAAGCCCCCGTCCCAAATACAGAACGCGTACGCCTCATACCAAGTCACGCAGTTGATCGGAAGGTTCTCCTGACCGCCCGCCGTGCTCGTCCACGTGTCGTTGGACAGGAAGACCGGCGCCCCACACGCCAGGTTCGTGTTCCATGTGCCCGCCGCGCGGGCCCCCGCTCCGATTTGCGTGTTCCAGTCCGCCGCGTCCCAGCCCGTCTCGTACGTCGCCGAGCTTGCGCTGTTGGCCAGTCCAAGGCCCCCACTCAAGTGCGTATGGATGCCGCTGCCGTTCGCGGGTGGCGCCCCCGTAGGGCCCATTAAATAGCTAACATATTGCCGGAACCGTCCCACCGTCACGAGATACTTGTCCAGGCGCAGTCCACTCACCGTCGCCGGGTCGGCCAACCCGGCGGGACCTCCGTCGGCGGCGAGGGTCGGACCGCCGTCGGGCGTGCCGATCACGATCGGTTCATCGTAGGTTCGGTAATAGGTCCCGCCCGTCACCTCCAAGCTCATGCAGCAGCTCTCGCTGCCGCTTCCCCCGGGTCCGCAATCGGTCATTCCCGGCCCGCCCACCTGGCAGCTGGGTGGGATGATTGCTGGACCGGAGGAACGACTCGAAGTCGACGGACCCAAACTGAGAGCGCTCGAACTGGAAGCGCTTGAACTGGCTTCGTTTACGCCTGAAACGATCGTGACCGAGGAACCGCTTGAACCGGCCTCGGTGGCGCCCGAACTGCTTTGGGTCGAGCTGACTGCCACGCTCTGGCCGAGCACGCCGCCTTCCAACTCCGACGCCGACGTGCCGCCATTCGGCTCGACTCGTCCTCCGCATTCATCCAAGGCGGCAACGACCCAGATCGCGGCCGTGATCACCCGCACCCGCCTTTGGAACATTTCCCTTGCTGACCAATGTGCCGTGAGTCGAGATCAAGCGCAAGGACCGGCGACGCTCGGCTCGACAGGCGCGCGCGACTCGTCTCTCGTCTTCAGCGTTTGCTTCGGTTTGCCGAAACAACATATCGAACCGCGCAAGAAGCCACGGTTCGAGCCCGAGTACGGCGCACATTCTCGCCCTCTCGCCACCCAGCAGATCGCTCTCGCGTTGCGGATCGTCTGCGGCCTCACCGTCCCGGAGATCGCGCGCGCGTTCCTGGTGACCGACGTCGCGATGGAGCAGCCGATCACAAGGGCCAAGAACCGCGTTGCCGCGGAGGACATCCCCTTCGAGACGCCGGGCGCGCCGGAGCGCGCAGAGCGGTTGGCGGCTGTGGCGGCCGTCCTCTACTCAAATCGGTTCGCCGGTGCAGTGAGAACGAACGCCCTACCCCGTTCTACGTGACTGCGGCGGTCGCCGCGTTTCTTCGTCGGTCGACGGCCTTTGGACTTCCTATTCACCGTCAGATTCGCCGGGGCACGAGTTGGGAAGCGTCTCTCCGGGGCAAGCACCGTAGGGGTGCGAGCCAGATCCGCAGGGGCCGGTGCTGCAGCCTGCTCCGAGGAATGGGATGCAGAAGTCGGCGAGGATAAGAACGATCCAAGATAAGTTTTTCATGGCCCCATGCTGAAGCGCAGCCGAGCGCAGCGCAATGGTACCGCTACGCGGTCGCGGCGGCCCGCTTGACGCGTCCCCAGCCTTCGCGATCGGCGTCGGCATGAGCGCGATTAGTTCGCTCAGTTCCCACACGTGGTCGGCGAGTCCAGCAACCATCGCAGGCGTCACGCGCAGAGTCTGGTGGATGCCGCAGAAGTTGTAGTGCATGAAATGCAGCGCGACAGCGTGGCCGAGGTTCTCGACCTTCTTTGAAAAGCCGTTGGTCAATCGCGTGAAACGGCGCATCGACATGCGCATCGTCAGGTTTTGCCGCTCGACATGGGACGTCGACACGTATTGCATCTCCGGCTCGCCTGCGATTGGCGTCAAATTCGCGCCGATGCATTGTGCTGGCGAGTAACGCGCGGCGCCAGGCGGTACCTCACCATACAGCTTCACGAGCATTGCGTAATCGATGCCGCCAGGCCCGAACGCATCGGCGACCGCGCTGATGTACGCCTTATGGCCATCCCTGGTGAGCTGGATCCGCGTAGCGATGCGCGAGGCCAGGTCCTGCATGAACTCGTACGCGCATCCCGCGTCGCGTGTCTCCGACGTGATACGCTGCGACGAGCTTCGATTCCGCGTCGATCGCGGTCCACGTCCAGACCGAGCCGGTTCCAAAGCCAGCTTCGTCCGGAAGGACGTTCTTGTCCTTCGCGCCTACGAACGACCAGATCTCGTCGCACTGAACGGAAGAATCCTCGCGTGGACGGTCGCCAAATCGGTTCGCCGGTGCAGTGAGAACGAACGCCCTACCCCGTTCTACGTGACTGCGGCGGTCGCCGCGTTTCTTCGTCGGTCGACGGCCTTTGGACTTCCTATTCACCGACGCCTGCTTGTGCGGGTTTCGGCTTCGCAACAGCGACAGGTCGCCTTCGTAGATGCGGTCAAGGACGACCTTACCGACCGAAAGCGCGAATTCCAAAGTCGCGCGCCTGCAAACGGCGTTTAGCTGTCGGACCGCCAGCTCGACCGCATCCGCCGCAGCGTGCCCGAGTTCGTGCCCTCCCCCAGACGTCGACATGCCCCCACCGTACCACACGCTGAGGATTGAAGTGTTGCCACGCGGCAACACTTGAGTCGCGGGAATTCGTCACTGCTGAGGCAGCTGCGCCCGTGCGGGGGATGCGGCTCCATTAGGGCGCTGATCCGCTCGATGGCGCGTGAAAACTTGCTTGGGGTGCGGAGAGGATTCGCGGAGAATGAGCAAGCTCGGAATCAAAGCCAGCAAGCGCACGGTGCAGAAGTACATGCGCGCGGCGCGACCGCATCCGCCTGGGGGCAGCGCCGGTCCACGTTTCTGCGAAACCACGCGTGCGACGTCTGGGCTTGCGATTCTTGTAAGCCTACGACTTGTTCTTCCGCCCATCTTCATGTTCGTGTTCATCGAACTGGCCACGCGCAACGTCGTGTTCGCCGCAACGACGCCTATGCAGTCACAGGCATGGGTCGCGCAGCCGCTTCGTAACGCGACCCCCCTCGGCGTGGCACCGAAGTTCTTGATTCCCGACCGAGACGACAAGTTTGGGACCGCCCTTGATGCGCTGGCCCTTGCCACCGGCCTCCGCGTGATCCACACGGCGGTGCGCGGCCCCAACATGAACGCCATCTGCAAACGCTTTCTCGGCTCGCTGCGTAGCGAGTGCCTCGACCACATCCTGGTGCTTGACGACCGGCACTTGCACCACCGCGTGGTCGCCGAGTACATCCGCTACTTCAACGCCGCACGCCCTCACCAGGGCCTCCGCCGGCAGACGCCTGTGCCCGCCGTGCGCCCCAGCGACGGGAAGGTCGTCCGATTTCCGGTGCTTGGCGGCCTGCATCTTGACTATATTGCGGATGCGACCCCGCCACATAGTGCATTTGCACCTGGACCCGGTACGTTCCTCAAGAATAAGTTCACCACTGAGAAGAGAGTCCTTCCGCGAATTGCAAATAATCCCACTCCGCTTGAAAATATCCTCCGCTCCGCGGGCCCAATTTCCAGGTGAATACCCTTTTAGACAAGAGCCAAATGTAATCACCTGTACTCGCGACGCTCGATTTTGTCAGTTGACGAATGATCGTCTCATGTGACGTATCCGATGCCGCCGGGTGGAACGGTTCTGTCATCAAGTGCGCCCCGAAGGAGGGATGCGCTTTTGACTTTCCTCATCTATAACCAATAACGAAGTCAACAAAAAAGGGGTGAGTTTCATGTTGTGCACAACGAAGCGATTAAGTGTCGGACTCGCTACGGCTTTGGGAAGCGTGGCGATTCCCGTCCAGGTGCTCGCCGGAGTGGCCATAACACCCTTCGGGCCCGCTGATGAAAGCTGCGTGCACGAGGTCCCGGCGGGTGGTAGCGTCGATGTGGGAGCGATGAACGTGATGTTGAACGGTGCTCTTGTAGCCCACTACGATCCGTGCACCATTACCGTTACCGTCCCGGTTCAGAATCCGAATTACGTGTCTTCAAACGGAGTCGCTCCGACGGGAGGCGGTGGTTGGTACGAAGGTGCGGAAGGAAATGCCACCACCATAAGCGGGCTTACGCAGTTTGATTCCCTTTCAGTGGACTGGGTGGTTCCTGCAAAACCGAATCTTCCCGCCAATGACCCTAACATCGTGTATCTGTTCCCGGGTCTTGAAAATGTCAGCAATAGTTGGGTTGCTATCATTCAACCCGTGCTCCAATGGGGGAACAGCAATGTTTCGGGATATCAATCGGGGGAGTATTGGACCATCGGCTCGTGGATGGTAGAAAATACAGGCAGCGGCCCGCAGGTCTTCTTTCACACGGGTTCTGAGACGGTCCAGCCTGGTGACTACATCGAGGGCGCAATGACGCAGTATGCCGCCAATCTCGACGCCTGGAATATCAAAGTGACCGATGAGGACAGCGGCGCCTGGGCCTCGCTCGATGTCTATAACCTTCCGTCGTCGTGGCCCAAGTTCAATTTTGCCCAGATGGGTATACTTGAGGGCTATGGGAGCAACCTCGGTCCTCTGAGCTCTTGCGTAGACCTCTCTCCCTCGAACTCCGTCAGTTTTTTTATGAATGCTGTCCAGGAGGCTGGTCCTTCCTGGAACAGCTTCAACAACGCTCAGTCTCTCGTGCAATGGTTTTGGTTTAAAAACACCGGGTTGTCGCCGCAGTGCCAGTACGATCCATTCGTAGATGAATATGAAACAGTTCTAAACTGGGTGAATTAGCGACTTGCGCTTCGTCTTGGGGTGGGGTAAGCTTTCCAAGTGGATTGGAGGAGCTCGAAAAGCTCTCGGGGGTCTGACGGCGCACCTGAGGAGGGTGGAAAGACAATGGCCATGCGGCAGATCTTATCGACGGTGACGGTTCTTTGTCTGGCATCTTGTGCTGGTCATAGTCCGATGACGTCGGCATCGACTGAACAGGCAGCCACACCTTCGGTGTATTGTTCGGCATCACGTGGGCCACTCACGGCGACCGAAGCGGTAGGCGTCGACGACGGAACGCTTTGTCCGCCAGCCGGGTATTCAAACGGACAATGCACTCAGAGTCATCCGGAAGGGATGTGCCCGCCGACACATCCCGACGGCGCACCGTTCATCTGCCCGTCGTCCGGAGGTGAGTGGGGGTGCGCGATCGAGACGAGTTCGGCAGACTTGGGAGGTGGCGACGCCTCAGGCGACGAGTAGATGCGACGGGCGGTCAATTGGGACGGCGCTTTCAAGTGCGCCAGGCGAAGCCTGGGTGAGGAGGAAGACATGTAAGAGCGGAAACCTCACGTAACCGTCCGCGGGTGAAATTCCCGACCGGCCAAGGCGGGGGCGAGTAGGCGGCGCAAAGCTTGTCGGCCGACGAAGAGACGCGGAAACCGCCGCGGTCACATAAAAGGCCTTTGGGGCGCTCGTTGTCATTGAAAGCGCCGTCCCAATTGACCACATCCAAAGCGCACGTCGCCCGCGCGGCGCCGCATCCGCGTGGCCGCTCTCGGGGCTCGTCGTTCACGCGAGCTGGAGCTCGAGTTGGTCTGACGGCTCGGCGTCTTGCGCATCGTCGGTCGGGTCGCGGGCCCGGGCGACGGGCGGCGCCTCGGTCGGCAGGCCGAGATGGGCGAGGATTCTGGCGCACGGGCTCGCGCTCGGTGATGACGGCGAGCACCCGCAGTCGGCCGTGGCACTTCGGACATTGCAGAACGTCGACGTCAAACGTTCGCCTCAAGAGCGTGGGCCAGTCCACGCGAGGCGAGGCCGCGTAGATGGCGCCGCCGAGGAGCCGTTCCCAGTGGCTGACGGCAAGCACGTTTGGCGCGAGCGCGATGACCTCTCCCCGGAGCGCGAAGATGGGCAGTGTGGCCGGCCCCGCCTTCGTCGAGGAAACGCCGGCCGGCGCCGCACTCTCGACTTTGCCCGCTGTCGGCGCCGCCGCCTCGGGGCGCGCAGAGCTCGGATGCGTTATCGGGCCGGTGATCGGCTTGGCCGCGCTCGACACCGGCGGTGAAGTGGGCGCGCGGGGGCAGGCGGGAGCCGTCTCGGGCGGGCTCGGCACCACGTCGCGTCGTATCCCCTCGGCGGTTGCCGTGCTTGAAGGGGTGCGAATTTTCTGGCAGGCGCCGGCTAGCGTTGGGTGCTGGGAGAGTGGTGGCTGCCGGCGCTTTCGTCGAGCGCGCAACACCGTTTGAACTTGTTGCCTGAGCCGCATGGGCAGGGCGCGTTGCGGCCCGGGGTGGTCGCTCGAGTTTCACCGCGGGAAGCCGCATGCGCGACAACGACTCGCCGGACTTCGTCGTGACGCCGGGTCAGCTCAACACTGTATTGAGCCCAGAGGGGATCGAACAATTGCGCGGCCAACGGCGACGATGCCTTCGAATGAGGCTTGCCGGATTGCAGGTCGATCCGTAGCTGGCCCACCGGTCGGGTAGAGGCGGCGTTGAGGTCGTGGAGCTGAACGACGATCTCACGGCAGGAGCACGCCGCGTTGGGGCAGTGCTGATCGGTTGCCCAATACATGCGTCCGTGATGCCCGACAATCAGATCCCAATCGTGGGGAAACAGCCGGTCGTGCGGGATCATCGCACCGGGTTGAACGCGGTTGAGCGCGGCTCGGGACGAGCTGCGATCGCGTTGTGCGGCCCAGTGCAGCGGCGTCGCCGAAACAGGTCGAGCTGAGATGCCAGGGCGGCGACGATCCACGGATGCTCGGCGAGGTAGCGCTCGGCGGTCGCGTCGCGTGGGGCGCACTGACCGGTCGTGAGCGACACGGCCGCGTGAACGCGTTGGAGATCCACCACGGCCGGTCCCCCGTCGTGCCGCTCCATAGGACGGAGCGATACGAGGATCGAATCGCCGGCCGTAGCCACGTCGGCGGCCATTTCAACGCACACGCCCCGGCCGCAAGCCGGCATCGGCTCGTAGGGCGGGCGCTCGTGCAGGAACAATGGGCCGCCGACGTCGAGCACTCGGGCCGTCGAGTCGGTCGTCATCCCGGCGACGGTGAATGGGTCGGCCGTGAGCGTCAAGTCCGAGCGAGAAGCCGCGAGCGTCGGACTACGCCGCAGCGGCCGGAGCGGCACGCTCGGCCTGCAAGGCGGCATACGTCTCGGGCAAGAGTGCGGTGAGATCCTTTTCGCCGCCGAGGATCTTCGCGAGGGTTTCGCGCAGGTAGCGGCGCGGCTGGATGCCGAGCTTCTTGCAGGTGACGATCAGAGTGAGGGCGGCGGCGGCGCGGCCCGCGCTTTCGTCGTGGCCCACGAATAGCCACGTTTTTCGATTGAGGATCCAGGTGCGCAGGTCCCCCTCGACCTCGTTATTGGTCATCTCCATGAGCGGGTCGCGCAAAAAGGCGGTCAGACGCTCCCACTGCCTGTGCAAATAACCGAGTGCCTGGCCCAGCTGGCTCTTGGGCTCGACCTGCGGGCGAAGCTCATCGATCCACGCGCGAAGCGCGCCGACTAGCGGCACGCTGTCGTTGCACCGGCGGGCGAAGCGCTGCTCGATACTCTCACCGAGGCGCTTGGACTCCGCCTCGATGTGAAAGAGCATGCCGTAGAGCTTCAGGCCATCGGCGGCGCGCGTATCGCCTGCACGCAGGGCGGCCACGAGCCTGCGGCGGCCGTGCGCGTTGCAGCCGCCTCGCCGTCCGCCCGCGCGCTCAACGCAATTGTTAGTGGGCGAGCCGTCGCACATCACGCTGCCGAGCGTGTGCCCGAACAACAGGTCCTCGATGTAATCGTCGTGGCCCGTCGGCGCATACACGAAGCACGCATAGCGATGGTCGCCTTCGATCAGCCACAACGCGCCGCTCTTGATCCCGAGCGGGTGCAGCGAGTCGAGCACCGGCATGCGCGTCGCGTCCAGCGCCGTATAGGCCGATGTCAGGCACGCCGCACGGATGTGTTGGACGACCGGATCGAACAGGTCGATGAGGCGTCCGACGCTCGACGCGAGCGTGTTGGCGGCGAGAGGAACCCCCTGCTGCCTGGCATGGCGCTCCATGCGCTCGAACGGAACCGCGTCTTCGTAATGGTCGACCATCGCCTGCACGAGCAACTCGTTGCCGACAATGCCGCGGTCGACCACCTCGTCGGGCTTGGGTGCGGTGCAAATATGATGTCGGCATTTGGGGCACGCGCAGGTCTCGACTTGGGTCTGCACGGCGATGTATTCGGCGGGCCGGATATCGAGCTTCTCGGCGGTGGTCTTGAAGCCCAAGGACTTGAGCTCCACGCCGCAGTGCGGACAGATGCGCTGAGCCTCCGGCACTTCGTGTTTCTGCGGGACTCGCGGCAGATGTGCAGGCAGTTGCGGTCGCCCATGCGCGTGACGCTTCTTGGGCTCCCGCTTGCTCTTGGGCTTGTCGCCCGCCGGTGGGCCCGCCGGCTTCGCACCGTCGTTGGCCGCTGGCGTCCACAGCAGCGGCAGCTCGAGCTGCAGCCGCCGCATCGTCTCATTCGGTGGACGCTTGCGCGACTGACTCGACAGCTTCCTCATCAGCTCCGTGTTGAGGTCGCGCATGCGCGTCAGCAGACCGAGGATTGCGGCGATCAGCTCCGCGATGGCGCCACGCGACAGCATGTCCAGGATGAAGCGGCGAACCGTGTCGAGGTCGGGATCGATCACGTTGGTCACCGGCGGCTCTCGCGGCGTGGACACGAGATCTGCTTTGCCGCAGTCGCGCAATTATGGAAAGGCAATTCGATTGTGGCTTGTCGATCGATCTCACAAAGTGCGCCGCACCCGCACACGCAAGCCGTCGAGCGGGTCCTGCGCTGTGTCCGTTACAACGCGGCACGCGATGGGGATGACCACCGCGGTCGACGTCGCGCGCCCCGCAACTCGATTCCCTCGAGCACGAGCAGCAGCTCGGCGGCCTCCAGGACGATGCGTCCCCGCTCCGCGGGCCAGGGAAGGCGAAATGTGCCGCGCTCCAATCGCTTTGTGATCAGCACGTATCCGTCGCGGTCAAAATAGAGAACTCGAACACGATCGGCGCGCCGCGAGAAGAACACGTACATCGAACCCGACAGCGGATCCTCGGCGAATTGCGATCGCACCAGCGTGGATAAACCGTCAATGCCCTTGCGACCATCGACTCGCGCGGTCGCCACGAACACCCGGACACCGGGAGGCAGCGTCAGCATCGGCGCCCACGCTGCGTCAGCGCCTCTACGACGTTGGCCAGATGCTCGGCCGCAATGCCCTCGCGAACGCGCACTGTGATGCCCTCCGAGCAGATCTCGATCTGATCGCTCGCCACCGCCGTGAGCGGCATCGCCACGAACGCCGGCGCAGCCGTCTCCCTCAGGCGCCTTCGCCAGTAGTAAACCCGCTGCACCGACATCCCCCGTCGCTGCGCGAAGGCCGCCACGCTCTCGCCGCGGTCCTGCAGCTCCGCCAAAGCCTCCCGCGCCTCCCGCTCCGTCCACTGTTGCCCGCCACTTCGCAGCCGTCGGTCCATCGCGACCTCCGGTATCGCGCGTACACGACCCTGGCCGGGCTCGAAACCACGTCAGTCGGGGATGGGATACCCTGCACCCATTCCTTAGGGCCTTCTCATAGGTAGGATCTTTATTTCCCGAGTGATCTCGATCACTTACGTGCATAGTGCACGAATTGGATAGTCAAAGGCATCGGGGATTCTCTAGACGCTGTTGTGAGACAACGCGAAAGGAGACCCCCGATGCACGGATCAAACAGTACACGCGCCGGAGTCGGCGTGTATGCGAAACGGCTTACGGAAGTACTCGGCGAGGAGCAGGTGACCGCGATCGCGAGACGTAGCGGCTGGCTACGGCGAGTGCGCAAGGTGATGCCGCTGGCGATGGTCGTGGCGGTGCTGTCGACGCTCGGGTCGGGCCACGCCAAGTGGTTGGCCGATATTCTGCGGACGTTCCGGAAATTCGCGGGCCTTTCGCTGCGATATAAGCCCTTTCACAACCGGCTCGCGCAAGCGTCCTTTCCAGAGATGTTTCGGATGCTGCTGGAAGCGACGGTACAGAAGATGAGCCAGCCGGTTCTGCACGCCGTGTCCCCCAAACTGTCGACCTTTCGGGACATCGTCATTCACGACGGGACGTCGTTCGCGCTCAAGGACGACTTGAAAGGCACATGGCCGGGCCGCTTTACAAAAATCTCGCCAGCCGCCGTGGAACTGCACGTCACGATGAGTCTGCTCCAAGACGATGTGCGCATCGTCGCCCTGACGGCCGACAAGGAGACCGAGCGAACCTACCGTCCCGAGGCCGCGAGTCTTCGCGAGCGGCTCTTTCTGGCCGACCGAGGGTACGAGGAGCGAACATTCTTTTTCGACGTCGACCAAGCGGGCGGCGCCTTCATCGTCCGCGGAACCAAAAACATTCGACCCACCATTCGGGCCGCTTTCGACAGCGCCGGCAAATCCATCCCCAAGTTGCTCGGCCAGAAGTTGAACTGGGACCTGCTTCCGGCCCAGACGGTCGATCTCGACATCGAATGGCAGGCGAATTCATTCGTGTATCGCGGGCGAATTGTGGCGATCTACAAGCGCGGCAAGCGCAACGCGAAGACGTTCGTGTACCTGCACAGCAACCTCGCTCGCAAGCGCTTCTCCGCCGCCGACGTGGCCGGCTTGTATCGCCTCCGCTGGCAGGTGGAACTCCTGTTCAAAGAGTTCAAATCCCACGCCAACCTTCATGCCTTCGATACGGGCAAGGCCGCTATCGCGAAAGCGATGATATGGGCGAGCTTGCTCGCAGCCCTTCTGAAACGCTCGCTCGCACACTTCGCGGAAGCGTC
The DNA here is from genome assembly GCA_963696385.1 of uncultured delta proteobacterium. Taxonomy (GTDB): domain Bacteria; phylum Myxococcota_A; class Polyangia; order Polyangiales; family Polyangiaceae; genus Palsa-1150. The sequence goes on along the minus strand of CAVOKF010000007.1, from coordinate 1,416,260 downwards.
GCTGGGGGTGGAGCTTTCGACCCAGCGAGCCGCCGCGTCCGGCAAGCATTACTTCGACGATGTCCTCCGCGGCCTTCTCGACTCGCCGCGCCAACTACGTCGTGCCCTCGCCGAAACGCTCAAGTTCCTCGATTCCAACGCGCGCCGCGCTCATCCTGCTCGCGATCGAAAGCGCGGACGTCTCGCTATGGGCCTCGAGCCACTCGCACTTGTGTGGTAGCGAGCGCCATCCCGAATCCCTAAGTACCAACTTATGAGGGCCTTCTAAGCCGCGGGTCGCAGGTTCGAGTCCTGCCGGGCGTGCCTGGAATCCTTAGGGATTTCTACGTCGCTTACTGTGACCCGCAGTAAGACGCGCAGTAAGATCCGCAGTAAGAACCAGGGGATTCGGGGGCTGCCTCGGCCCCGTTATGGCGCGCATCGGCAGGGCGATCATCTCGCCGGTGGAAAGGTCCAACCGAATGGTTTCGACCGCGTCGCACAGCTTCGCCTACGCATCGTGTGCCGACAGGCGGACCTGGACTCGGCTCGGTCCAGCCGGTGATGCTCGTTTCCCCCGCGATCATTTCACCCGGCCAAGGTGGTTTACGCGGCCTTCACGTCGACCTGGAATTTCAGGCCCCCACGGTTGATCAGGTCTTGGAGAGCAAGCTGGACGAAGCGGGCCTCGGAGTAACCGAGGATCTCGGCGAACCGGACTGCGCGCTCCGGGCTAACCGCCTTGCGGCCCTTCTCGATGTCGTTGAGATGCGACCTCGAAAGACCGAGCTTGTCCGCGAACGCGGCCTGCGTCAGCTCCTCGCCGAGCCGCACCGCCTCGAGGAAGCGGCCCAAAGTCACGGGGCCGCCCGTCAGATTTTCGAGAAATCGTCGAGCGTTACTCTTCTTAGTAGACATGCTTGTCGACTCCTTCAACGCGTAGGAACTCGACCGCGTCTTTCACGACCCGGTAATAGGGGCGATATCCCTTGCTCAGCCGAATCGAGCGCTGCCCCTTCAGGGCTCCCTTGAGCGGCTCGTCGTGGTAGCCATGGATCTTGCGCACGGCCTCGACGCCTCGTTCTTCCACATCCTCCACCCAGTTCTGAAGTTTCAACGCTACGTGTACCGGGACCGTCGCCAGGTCTTTCTCTGCCTTCTTGGACAGAAGGACCCGCTTGATCACTCGGATCATTGTACACCTGTATGGTGTACGCGCAAGCCGGCTGCCTGGGCGCCTCGCCGATTCGTGTCCCGTTCGCCGATCCCGAGCTTGCGATCGCGCTTCTCCGCCGGGCACGTCGCCAGGATTTCGTTCCGAAGACGCTCGACCGCCGCCCTTCGCTCGTTCGGCCCGAGGCATGCGAAGTCCGGCACTTCGTCCTGCTCTCGCACGGTGATGCAGAAGTCCTGCGCGTGCAGCTCGGCCCTTGTCTGTATGAGGCAGACGAGGGCGCGACGCGGCGCTCGTCAACCGGCTTCTGGGGCAGGCAATGCCTTGGGCGGAGCCTGGTCGGTCGGTTCGCTGATGTCCTCATCGATCGCCTCGCGGATGACGCGTGTCGTGAGCTCGTCGAGATGGGCATGGAGCTCTTCGGACAGCGCGAGAAACTCCGGCCATAAGGTCTGCTCCTGGAACGCCTTGGGCGCGCGCAGCTGCACCGTGCTGTAGCGCCGACCCGGCTGGCGAAAGGGCTTGAGCCCATAGCGACGACAGAGGGCGAGGAACAGCTTGCGCTTCCACGGATCGGGAAGGCTGTAAAGCAGCTCCGTGTCCTGTTCGCTACCCCGGAGCTCGGCGAGACGGGCGCGAATGCGCTCGGCGGCCCGCCGCGCGGCTTCTCGTTCGCCATCGACCGTTGTGCCGGCGTGCAGGGCCTCGATCTTGCGCAACTTCTCGAGCAGCGTTCCTTCAAGCGGCAGCATGGGTGCAACCAAGCACGACCGGGGCGTTGCGTCAGCCCTCATGCCGCATGCGGGCTACGCGGCGATGGGCGGTGTGTGCTGGACATGCGAAGCGGCGTAGGTCAGCGTGGTGAGGCTTTTTCCTCCGGCGAGCAGCTTTGCCCGTGACGACGAACTCGCTCGGCCCGCACCGGCAGAGGGGCGGCCCTCATGGGCGTGCTCGCCGTGAGCATGATAATGTGTACACATGTCGAAACGGACCATGACGGCCGCGAAATTTCGCGCGGAATGCCTTCAGGTGCTCGATACGGTCGCGTCAGCGCGAACGGAGGTCCTCGTCACCAAGCGCGGCAAACCCGTAGCCCGCATCGTACCCGTCGGTGAGCCGCCGGCCTCCCGCTTCGGGGCGCTTCGGAGCGTAACAACGATCGTTGATGCGTCGGACGACCTTCTGTCGGCCGGCGACGGCTGGTCCGTTGAGTAGCGTGCTTGTCCTCGATTCGCACGTGTGGGTGAAGTTCGTGGCAGGTGCCTCGCTGTCCAAACGTGCACGCAGGACGATCGAACGCGCTGCGGGGGCAGAGCGCGGCGTCCTCATTCCGGCGATCTCGCTCTGGGAGATCGCCCGCTTGGCTCAGGACGGGCGGCTGAAGCTCGGCGAACGCCTCGAACGCTGGTTCGACGCCGCGCTCGCGACGGTTTCGGGGGATCTCGCGGCGATCACCCCTAAAATCGCCATTATCGCAGCGGGACTCAGGTGCCACGGCGATCCGGCCGATCGCTTGATCATCGCCACGGCGCTCGCGAGCGACGCCGTTCTCGTGACGCGCGACGCTGCGATCCTCGAACTCGCTTCCTCGGGCAAGGAGCTTCGTGTCCTCGAAGCGTGAGGGACGACCGGGCTCCAGCCACCTGTCGACTCGCGCGGCGCTCGAGGTGCCCGTTGACGCCGCCGCACTCCCGGCGAGTCAGATGTTTGCCGCGAAGCCCGCGATCAAGGGAGTGCGGGCGAGGGCAGCGAAGGCCGCAGTGGCGCGCCGGGGTGAACGCGATGAAGGGCGCGAACGTCGTCTTCCGTGAGCTGTCACCACCGGTTCCCGAGGGTACAATGAGCAGACGTCGAGGGCTTAGTGCTTGGCACCGTAGGGCGATTAGGGGGAGATGCCCCCCAAAGCGATCGCCAGACTCGAATTCTGTCATTTATGTCATTTGTTTCGGCCGAGACGATTTGAAAAACGGCTTGGCGCGCGACAGTGCTGACGGAATCCACCAGAAAACCGGTCTCAGTTCGCCCGACCCATCTAGGAGGCCCTCGGCATCCAGTCCCCCCGCGGCCGGTCAGGACGGGAGGGCCGCGGAGCTGAGCGCCAAATCTTTCGAGCCCGCGTTCTCCCGCTCCGAGCTGCGGTGGGCTAGCGCTCTGCGGCGCGGTTCTTCGAGCTCTTCGCGCATGGCGCGGCGCTCCGTCACAAGGACCGCGGCCGTATTTGGGTTATCCGTCAATCCGAGCAATCGTGTTAGGTTCGTAATGGCTATTTCGAGCTCGGCGAGACGTTCTGGATTTCCACTGAATTGCCATTGGGAGGGGTCCATAGGTGCGATTTGGGATGGTCTCGCCATTGGCCGGGCTGATCGTGACGAACGTCGCCCGCAAGTCGTGCACCCGAATGGGACGGCGCATGGCCGTCCGTTCGAAGAGCTCGGAGCGGGTCACGCCGGCGGCCTTGAGGTCGGCCCGCGGATGCTCGGCCATCTGGTCGACGTAAAGGGGTTTGCCCGCGTGGCGGAACACGTGTTCGTGCTCCGCTACGTCGGCCTGAAAGCGGCTGCGCCAGATTCCGAGCGCGGCTGCCACGCCCGCGTCAAGCGCCCAGGCTCGGGGATCTTCGGTCTTGTTCTCATCGAGACGCACGACGCCGCGGGCCAAATCCATGTCGCTCCAGCGCAAGTCGGCCGCTTCCTCCCGCCGCATCCCCTCTCGCTCGAGAACCCCGAAAAAGAGCCGTCGGACCAGGGGCACCGCCCGACACGCCATCAAGTTCGCATCCTCGGCGGGCCAGAGGCACGTGAAGGCCTTCGTCGTCTTGACGCGCGGCAACCACCCTCGCGGAATCGGGTTCTCCCGAATGTGCCGCGCCGGGTAGACCGCCAACGTCAGCACGCGCCGCACGACTTGGGCCACGTGGCGGCGCGAAGACGACGAGAGGTGCTCCGGTAAGCTCGCCATCACGCGATCGGCATCCTCGACCGTCACCTCGTCGAGCCGAAGCGCGCCCAAGAAGGGCTCGACGTAGAGCTTGAGCAGTCGCGCGTCATCATCCGCCGTGGCCTTGGCCGTCACGTGGTCGGGGGAGGTGCGAGCGAGCTCGCCGCTCGTCCATTGCTTCCCGAACTCCGCGAACGTGGGCACGGGACCGCCCGCATCCCGGGTCCGCCCCGCGCAGAGAGCATCCACCGCACCGACGACGCTCTCCCACGGGCGTCCCGGTCGTGCCCGGGCTCCCATTTGCAGAATGCCCTCGATCTCGTCGTCGTGACCGCTGCGACGCAGCCGACTGGCCAGAGAAGCGAGCGCGCGGCATCGGTCGGCGGCTCCGCGTTCGGTCTCGCAGCTCGTCAACACGAAGTCTCGTCGAGCGCGGCCGCGAAGCGTGATGCGCGCAGCGAAACCGTCGGCCGGCTTGCGGAGTTCTCCAGTCGCTGCTCTGGGCATCGGTCACCTCATCCACGTTCGTTGCACTGAAGCCATGTCGCCCCCGCGGATACGCATCGGCTGGCTCGTGGCCTATCCATCATCCCGATTGCGAGCTCAGTCCGTAACGATGTCAACGGGATTGTGCCACGCCGCGCGCGGAATTGTGGCGGTTGAGCCGTCAGTGTCCGACGGGCAACCTGCGCAGGCGGTAGCGCGTGTCCTCGACGCTCACGATCGCTCCCGCGTCGAGTGCGCCGGCAGCGTTCTCGAGGACGACGGCGAGGCGCGCGATTAAATGATCCGTACGCGTATTGCGAAGTCGAAAGACGATGGCGCTCGTCTTCGACTGCGAAGTCGACACGATTTCGGTGAAATCGAGATCCCAAGTGAGCACGATGCGGTCCTCGGCGCGAGCCTTGGCGAAGATGGCGTCGTCGGCAAGTCGATGGAGGCCTTGGTCGCGAAGGTGCACGGCGTCGTGTCCGTGCTCGATCAGCCAATGCACCACGCGCGGGCTCACACCCATGTCGACAAGAAAGCGCACGGGCTACTCGGCCGAATGAACCTCTTCCGTCGTGAGCCAGGCCGCGTACTCCAGGGCTTGGCGGACGTCCTGCTCCTCGAGATCCGGATGGTCCCTAAGAACCTCCGCAGTGCTCGCGCCGTGCGCAATCGCGCCTACGATGACCGAGACGGGAATACGCATCCCGCGGATGCACGCGCGGCCTCCGAGAACCTGCGGTTGGAACGTGATGCGGTCGAACATAACGGACGCATTCACTGTAGCAGGCCGGTGGATCCGCCGCGGCGGCGTGACATCGGCCACCCTAGAGCCGCTCATGGGTATACGTCCCGAACCGGCGCACCGGTCGAAAGCGCGCCTTACCGGATGCCGTTTCGATCTGCGCCCTCGGGGCTCTCCGCCGTGAGTCACGCGGTCATGGCGGCCAGCTCGGGCAGCGCTCGGTCGAGCGCGGCCAGCTCGCCCAGGCCGAGTTCGGCCCAGGTGCGAGCTTGCCTCCGGTAGCGGTTGATCATGGCGCTCGAGCGGTGTCCCAAACGGTCGGCCACCCACGTTTCGCTCTTGCCGTTGGCAAGGCTGATCGTGACAAACGTGGCCCGCAAGTCGTGCACCCGGACCGGACGCCGTACCGCTGAGCGTTCAAACAGCTCCGCCCGAGTCACCCCCGCGGTGTTCAGATCCGCTCGCAACTGCTTGGCCCACTGAACTAAGCCGCGCACGGTCGCCCGCGTCGGCGTGTTCATGTACCGCAACGCTTGCGGAGAAAAGCGCCGGAGACCGCTCGCTGGCTACGCTCAGGCGTGGTCGTTGATGGAACAAATTCATGCACTTGGGGGACACCGCTCGCCCTGGGCGCAGGGTGAGCGCAACCTTCCAGTTGGCGGATCCAGCGCGCTTACGTAGAGTACCAAGCGAAGCCGAGGTGGAGCATGACTAAGCGCCAGAACAGCGAGACGGCCGCGGCCTCCGTGGCGCGCGAGGAGTTCCTCCGAGATCCGGCCACCGTTCTCCGCCGCGCGGAGACAGAGGGTCCCATCGTGATTAGGGACAGCGGCGGGAGACCGACGGCAATTGTTTCGGCGCCCCGAGACGAGCCTGTCGTAGAGTAGACCCCCCGGGGTGGGCGAGTTTGACCGCTTCAAGAGGTGTCAGGAGCACCTGAGCCTCTGGCTGCGAAGCTCGCTGACGGGTTGCCACTTCGCCACGTCGTTCAGCTCAACCAGGCCGCTCAAGCTCGACTACTACACGCCGATCAGCGAAACGATCGACCTCCCTGCCATTGCCGGCTTCATCGACGGGACCGCTACGAACGAGGTGGTCGCCATCGTACTGTTCCCGTCAGTGCGTACGCCCACCGATCTGGCGCACACGCTGGCAGCGCTGTGCAAGGAGCCGCGATGGCAGCTCGGCGAAGAGAGCTGGCCGAAAGGTCGCGAGCGGCCCGATTCCGTCGCTCTCTCTCTCACCTGGAAGACGTCCAGCGGCGATGTCTCCGATGCGATGGGCGTCGCTCCGCTCGGCACGATGCCCGTCACTCGTCGGGCGCCGTACATGGCGATCGTCGTCTGGGGCGGCTCGCATCTGAACTCGCACATCCGAAAGACCGACCGCGTCGGAGTTGCGAGTGCACCTACCGGTCTGGACAAGGCCGACCACAGCCGCCTGATGAAAATCACCGACGAACGCGTGCGGGAGCTGCTGCGGGAGCCCGGCGAGGACCCCGAGTGGCTTCGCCGCGTCGGCTTCATTCTTCCGAGCGAGGCCTGCGGACCTTTGCGTCCGTTGCGCAAGCCCGAGCCGGGCGAGAAATAGACGTCGGTGCGCTTCCGCCAAGGGCCTCGTCGATCGCCTCGTGAGCGCGTGGTGCGATCGGTGTTTCCGCACCCGTGGCCCCGTGCTGGCCGCTTGGCCGCTCTCCTCGGGGCTAAAAAGCCGATGAGTGGAAACCATGTCCGGTCTGGCCCAGGTTGGCGCAGCGACATTTGGAAATAAGGCCGAAGAAACCCGCGGCACATTGCCTGCAGGCGCCACCCAGGATGAAAGCGTCTCGTGCACTTGCGACCGCACCTCTTCTCCTCACGACAGCGGTGGGGCTGGCTGCCTGCGGCGCCCGCATCGAATCCGGCTCGTCGAACCCCGACGACTCGTCGAGCGACGGAGGATCCTCGAGCGACGGAGGATCCTCGAGCGACGGAGGATCCTCGAGCGACGGAGGATCCTCGAGCGACGGGAGCTCGTTTCCCTTCGGCGTGTACTCTGACTGTACCTGGCTCTTGACCACCGGCACTGCCGAAAGCGCAGCATCGTCCGCAAGCCTCACGCTCGTGCCAGATGGGCCGTCCGTCGTGGCTACGTTTCAGTCCGAGGGCCAGCCGACCGCCACCTTCGACCTGCGCGCGACGAGCAATAGCTCGGCGACGTTGACCGCATCGGGCCAGGGATTCGCGGGGCGGTGGGGCTACTGTGGCGGCGGGGTCGTGGTGCTCGACAGCGGTGACGTCGCCGTCGGGAGTCCTGCGCCGACGCAAGCAACACTGAGCCTGTCGTCGGCGGAGCTCACGGTCGACCAGGGCGTCGTCTTCGTCCAGATGAACGGGGCGGTCGTCGACGTTCAAGGCCAGCCCGGTTGCGCACCAGACGGGCCTCCAACTGGCCCTACATCCGCGCTGCTCGTCTGCGAGGCGTCGAGCACGGGCGATGGCGGCACCGGTGCGGGCGATGCTGAAGCGCCCACGTCTGCGACTTCCGCCTTCGTGACAGGCTCTTACGACTGCAGCAGCACCGTATTTACGGTCGTCACCTACGACGGCGTGCAAGATAACGTTGTCTCGTCCGGGGGCGCCGGGACGCTCACGCTGAACGCGGACGGCTCCAGCCTTAACGCGGCCTACAGCTTGGGTACACTCACGAGCGGAACTCTCTACTTTACCATCACGAGCGACAGCTCGGCCAATCCCGTCCCCGGGCAGAACATCGAAGTCGCCTGCGGCGGGATCGACCCAACCACGATGATGTCCCCGAATGACCCGACGGTCACCCAGGTCAGCGCCGGCGCTCTGACGACGGACGGCACCACGCTTTACCTGACCTTCCTCGGTAGCGTGCCGAGCGGCACTTGCTCGGGCCAGACGTCGAGCATAGTGCTGCAATGCACACCGAAGGATCAGTGACCTCAGCTCCGCGTGCACCAGGACTTGATGCGCGGCTTACCGCGATTCCTGCCGAGGGCGTTTGATCTTCGCGAGCACGGATTCTTTCGTCGCGCCGCGAGCCTCGGGACCCCGAAGCGGAGTTTTGTCATTTGTGTCATTTATTTTCTCGGGTTCTGATTTTGAAAATCCCCGGGCAGCCACGGCCGAGCTCACTTCAGCGAGCCTTCTCGCGACAGTGAGGACGGAATCCAAATCGCGGTGCGTCACAGACGACGGGACGCGTCATCGACACTGGAGTCACACGGAGTGAGGCGGACGAGGGCATTAATGGCTTCCTTGATCCTGCGTGCGAGCAACGCCACCGGACTTACTTGCTACGACGTCGGAACGTACCGTTGATCGCGACCCCCCCCGCCGGGGCGGCCAGACTCCAGCGGCCTGACGCCGAAGTACTTGGTAGGTCTATCAGGCTCGAGATCGGTTGCCGACGGCGTCGACAATACGTGCCAACCGGCGTGCCTCAAGCTCTCTCGCAAGTTGCATCACCACCTCAAAGTGCCCGGCCGCGGCAGCCGCCTCCAGCGCCTTGGCGAGTGAGTACTCCACAGGGTCAGTAGACTCCTTGTTCTGCCCTACCGGATTGCCCCAATATTGCCCCGCGTCGGGTCCAACAGGGTCGATCTGGGGTCCACTCGGATCGCCGATCACCCTTGATTTCTCGCTTATCGCGGAAGGCTCGCACATGCTTGGTCGCTTCGAAATCAGGTGTACCTGCAAGGGTACCAAGGGTTCGAATCCCTTGCTCTCCGCTGCACTTAGCGGTGGTCGGACCCACGCCGGACGGCGCCTCGAGTGGCAATGACAGTTCGGGGAGGGCTTCGTCGAGGGGCGCGAGCGATCCGAGAGCGAGCTCAGCCCATGTCCGGGCGGCCCGCCGATATCGATTGATCATCGCGCTAGAGCGATGTCGGTCGGCGACCCACGTCTCGGTCTTGCCGTTGGCGAGCGACACCGTCACGAAAGTGGCGCGGAGATCGTGAACGCGGATGGGCTGGCGAACCGCGCTGCGCTCGAAGAGCTCCGCCCGCGTCGCGCCCGCGGCGTTCAGGTCCCCCCGCAACTGCCTCGCGAGTTGATCGACGTACAGCCGGCGTCCTTCCTCCTGAAAGACGGGGTCTTGGGGCCTATCGCGCACGCCATGACCGGAGCGCCACGCCTTGAGCGCACGCACAACGCCCGGATCCAACGCCCATGCACGAGGGTCGTCCGTCTTGTTCTCGTCGAGGCGGATAACTCCGCGATCGAGGTTCAGATCGCACCAACGAAGACTGGCAGCCTCGTCTCGGCGCATGCCCTCCCGCGCGAGCATCCCGAAAAAGAGCCGGCGCACGAGAGGGACGCTCTGGGTGGCCATGAGCGCGGTCTCTTCTTGGGGCCACAGACACGTGAAGGCCTTGACGCTTCGGCCCCGAGGAAGCCATCCGCGGGGGATCGGGTTCTCCTTGATGTGCCGCGCCGGGTAAACGGCGAGCGAAAGAACACGCCGCACGACTTGGCCGACGTGCCGGCGCGACGAAGGAGAGAGGTGCTCGGGCAGATTGGCCATCACCTGGTCGGCTTCCGACAACGTGATTCGATCGAGGCCAAGCCCGTCGAGCACCGGATTGACGTAGAGCTTGAGCAGCCGCTCATCGTCATCCGACGTTTTCTTCGTCGGGACGTGGTCGGGGTGCCTGCGGGCAAGCCGTCCGCTCGTCCATTCGTGCGCGAAATCCTCGAACGTCGGAACCTGCTCGGCGCACTCCCGCGTTTGTCCCGAGCAGAGTGCATCCACCGCCGCGCAAACGGCATCCCAGGGCCGGCCAGCACGCGCCTTTGCGCCGATGCCGAGCACCTGTTCGATCTGGCCGCCATGCCCCGCGTGGCGGAGCCGTACGGCCATCGCCGAGAGCGCCTTGCAGGTGCCCGGGCCTCGTCGTCGGTTCGGCACGCGCTGAGGCGGAACGCGCGACGCGCCCGGCCTTCGATCGTGATGACGGCCGCGAACCCGTCGGACAAATGTCGCAGCTCTCCGGTGGCTTGTCTGGCCATGGTTTACCTGTCGGCTATGGGTCGAAATCGTTGCGAGGCCATCGTCGTCTTGCTCGGAAGCCTTTGGTTTGTTTCCCACGCACGCGTGCAAATCAAGACGCAGGGGCTCATCGAGCGCGTTGTTCTTTGCTTCCTCCCGGCCCTGCTCGGTTTCCCGCTCACGACGTTTGCTCCTTCGCTTCGGTGCGAAATGGCAAATAAGGGCAGTCATTTTGCCCTCCTACGCCCCAAGGCGTGCAGGATGGCGTCGGCCGTTTGCGGTTGTTCGTCATCCGGTGTGTCCTCCATGAGCTCGCGGTCGTGCTCCTCGTCGACGCCTTCTCATGAGGTAGCCGGGCGTCGATTGACCGGTACAGGTCAACGAGCGACCGTTTGGGTGGGAAAACCGGATCCGGGAGTCCATGGTTTCCAATACTTAGCTTGGGGCGCGGCTCTGGCGCGGTGATTGCCTAAGAAAGGGCATGCTCCAAACGTACGACCAATCAACCCCCGCGCGAGGCAGTGAGCCCATGTCGATCCGATTTTCGTCAAAGGATCTGGAGAGGCCGATTCTTCGCTTGGGGCGATGGAGGCCCTCGGACGGGGGCGTCGGACTGGGCGGACCGTCGTTGGATGGGGGCTTCCACCCACGACGATCCGAGTTTCGTCATTTTCGTCACTGCATTTGGAGGGGACTGATCTTTAGATTCGGCGTACCTCGCCCCGGTCTCGGGACCCGACAAGTACCTCATGAGGGGGGAGACCCCCCACCGGTCCGAGTTTCGTCATTTTCGTCACTGGATTTGGGGTGGTCCGACCTTTGGTGTCCGAAGGCTGGAACGCCCGCGTCCCGCGGCATCGGACGGCGCCCTTCCGGAGGCGTCGCGCCACCGATCACGGCCAAGCCAGTCAGTCGAGCCGGGCGACGAGCACCTCGAGACGCACGCCGTCGCAATAGGCACGATCGGCACCCCGATAGCCGTATAGCCGCTCGCGCTTCCATCCCGACAAGTTCTGACGGGGGCATTTCTCCGTCGTGGGTGTTTCAACGATTCGCTTTCGCATCACCGTTTGGCCGATGCCGGACGCCGCCGTTGCGGCTTTTCCAAGGGCAGGAACTCCGGGCCCTTCACGAGGACACCGTGCCTTCTTCAACCGTTTCAAGGACGCGCGCGCGATGAAGACGCGACCGCCGCTCGTCGTACGCCCTCTGTTTGTGAGCCAAGACACGGCCTTCGCCGTCCTGGGCATTGCGCCCCGCAAGTTTCGCGAGGTGCTTGTGCCCATGTGTCGCGGCTTCGTCGTGCGGGTGGGCAAGAGCGCTCTCATCCCCGTGGACGTCGCCGAGGACAAGCTCCGGTCTCTCGCCGCCGGCCCAGAACCGCGCCGAGCTTGTCCCGTGTGTGAACGTCGCCGCGGTCCGTCGAGTCCCGGACGCTGCCGCTGAGACGAGGGGCTTATGCCCCGTAGGTACTTTTCGAGTTCATCGGCGGAGGGGCGCGGGGGGCTCGGCCTCGTTGCCGGACCTTGCGCCTGCGATTGCTGCGCATGCAGTTGCGTCGGGCCGACGACGCTCTCGAGCCTTTCGGCCCTGCTTGTAGTTCGTCGTTCAGTGCTGGGCGTTCGAGTCCCGGCAGACGCGCCCTTGCGAACGCGTTTCGGCGGGCGTCAACCCACTTCGATTCCGTGCGCTTGCTCTAGCCATCGCGTAATGCTTGTCTCGGCGAGCGCTTGGTACACCTGCCGCTTGAGCGCCCCGTCGAATGGATGCCCACGGTTGGGGCCTTCGAACCAGTAGCGGCAACCCTCGCCTGCAAGGTTCTGGTTGTTCAGGACGACGCCGAGCGGCTCGACTACGCGATCGATAAGTGCGCGTTCGTCGTCGTCCCCGCACCACGGCAAACTACAGTTGTCCGATAGAAATGTGCGAGGGCGCCCCATTTTTCGGACCTCAAACGCGCGAGAGGAACCGAGGCCAGACCCACGCGATCTCGAATGATCCATCCGGGAGACGGATTCGCCCTTGCGACGGTGGAGGTGGCGCCACGTTCGAGACCGTGGCTCGATCTCCTCGCATGTGGTGAGTGGCAAGCGAATGCGTGAGCGAACGAGATCCGGCGGCCGGCCAGGTTTTTTATCGCCGAGCGCGGTCAGCGCGTGAGGGTGCCTTGCACCTGATACTGGTAGCCCGGGGCATCGGTGAACGTCTCGGTGAGGTCGAGCGATGCGCCAGAGGGCTGCGCTTGCACGGCCGTGAACTCGCGGTCGACGGGTTGACCGGCAGGCGCGCACGTTTGGGGAGCGGAGACGAGCCGGGCGACTCCGCCGCTCACGAACATCGCGAGCGAACAGCCGAGGCCCGCGTTGAAGAGCAAGTCCACCTCGCCGGCGTCGCTCGCTTCGGACCCCCGGCTGAACGTCACCGCGGCGGCGATCGGCGCCGCCTGGGCGGACTCGGTGGAGCAGACGAAGGTTTCGGTTCCGCTCAGCGTCCAGGTGCCGACGAAGGGCTCTGACGCGCTCTCCGCCCCGGTCGCGTCCGTGAGGTCCGCTTCTGGCGCATCGTTGGTGTCGTCGCCGGCGCCCTCCGCACCGGCTCTGCAGGTGCAATCGCCGCCTGCCGAGCCATCCACCCGGCACGCGGCCGCACCGTCCTTGGGAAGACAGAAACACGGCCCTGGCTCGCAGACGACGTCGGTGGTATCCGTCGTGGCATCCACGTCGGACGCCGATTCATGCCGCCGAGAACACGACACGAGGGTCAGGCATTCAGAGACGAACCAGATAAATTGTCCGGCGCGGAGCATGGTGCGGGACTTCCGTCTGCGGTCGATCGATCTTGCGATTGAAAAAAGGCCATAAGCCACCGTTCAGCGTTCGAACACGCCTATTCACACTACGCTTGATCGACACACCGCTCGTGTATTCGACAGCGTGCAGGATCAGGGCGGCCCTGGTGGGGTGGGGGCTCGAAAGATCGCTACGCGGATGGGGGTCCGCGAATCGCGCTTTGGGGCATCATGCGCCTATAGGCAAACGGCGCCAGCCCATGTTCGGGGCGCCGAGATCGCCAACTGCTTGAAATGCTTGAGTGTGGACTGAGGCGTCGGAACACCCATCCGGTTGATTGTTGACCGGCACAGGTGAATCAGCGACCGGACGAGTCCCGCGAGACGCGCTCGGGTCTGCCGCTCGCGGGAGCGAGCGAGCGCGACTCCGGCGGTTGCCCCAAAGCCTATGCCCGACGGATCGGAGAGAATCGGTCGATATCCGATTTGACAAGTTTGAATATCGGACTCATGTTGGCGGCTCCCGAGCACCGGCGCTTTCCCGCGAATGGTGCCCGGACGCGGGGCACGTGTTTTCAGGCCGAGCGGAGGACCCATGCGTGTGTTGGCGCTCTTGTCGCTCTTCGTGCTGTCTCTGGCCGGCCTCTGGGCCTCGACCGAGTACGTCGCCGCCAAGCTTCACGACCCACCCGAGATCGGGGTGCCCTGGGCCGTCGTCGGATCGTGGCCTCTCTACCCGCCCTGGGGCTGGCTCCTATGGGATCCGATCGCCGAGTCGCGTGCACCCACCGTCTTTCGCGACGCGAGGGGCATCACGACGATCGGGGCGATCGCCGGCTGCGCGGCTGCCGCCCTCGCAGCCGTATGCCGCAAGCCCACCGGCCCGAGTCGCTCGCACGGGAGTTCTCGCTGGGCCACGACGACCGAGATGCGACGCGCGGGACTCTTGCGCGAGGCCGGCGTCGTCCTCGGCCAGACGGGCGACGCCGTCTTTCGACACACCGTCGACGCCGCCGGCCGAACGCAGACCACCTTTCGCAAAGCGGGTCACCTCATCCGTCAGGACGGCCCCGAGCACGTCTTCTGCTTCGCCCCCACCCGATCGGGTAAGGGCGTCGGCCTGGTCGTCCCAACGCTCCTTAGCTGGCCGCACTCGGTCCTCGTCTACGATATCAAGAAGGAAAACTGGGCGCTTACCGCGGGCTGGCGCCGCCAATTCAGCCGCGTCTGGCGCTTCGAGCCGACGGCCCTCGATTCGCTCCGCTTCAATCCGCTCCTGGAAATCCGGAAAGGTTGGAACGAGGTGCGCGACGCCCAGAACGTTGCCGATCTGCTCGTCGACCCCGCCGGAGAGAAGGACACCCGCATACGCCGGCGATCCCCGAAGCCGCGAAGGGCTCTGTTCGCGCGAGCGCCGAGAGCCGGTACCGGCGGTTCGTCGAGCACGTCGCCGAACAGTTCTCTGGCGGCCAGCGCTTCCTCGACGACTTGCCGCACGAAGCGATCGGCGACGAAGGCGAGCTCGCCGCGGTGGCCGAATCCGCCGCGATGGGTCACGCCAAAGGCGAGTCGGATCGGTCCCGACCGTGAGAAGGCCCCCTTCCAGCGGGGCTGATTGCGGCGGTGGCCGCGTCACCCCCCGGACATGACCGGGGCACCCGAGGCGAACGGCTTTCGCCGTGAAATCCAGTCGCATGAGCATGGCACGAAAATGGGCGTGTTCGAGCGTCCGTGGCTGCTCTCGCACCCGCACGTGCGTCGTGACTCGCTTGGCGACCTCGTTCTCGAGATCGCTCCTTGCGAAGATCCAAGGGCCGTTTGCGAGGGGGTGGCATGCGGGCACCTCGTTGGCCTGAGCGGCACGGCGCAGCGTTCTGGTGGATACGTCCATCAGCCCGGCCGCCTCCTCGAGGGATAACCAGCCGTCGGCGCGACGACGCTCGATCGAGTGCGCGGGGATCCCTCTTGTATGGCGAAGCGAAGCAACCAATGCACGCGTGTAGTTTGCACCGTTCGGCGTTCGGATCCCGGCCTTGCCGAGCCACGCAGCGATTTCGTGATCGGGAAAGATTCGCGCGAGGACGCGCACGGCTTCGACGACATCCGACGATGTCGTTCGGCCACGCTCCCCGCTGCGGCGCTTCGGAACTAGCAAATCCGTATGCGCGCCTCCCTTCCAGTGCACGGTGAGCACGATTTCGGAGCGCGCTTCATCGACGTCTGCCCAGATTTGTTCAATGACGGCACGTACGATGCGCTTCTTGAGTGCCATATCGGTTGTGGCCGCGTTCCAGACGAGTTCGAGATCGCTCGCCAGCTCCGTGAAGTGATCGACGCTGGGCGGATCCACACGACGGTTTATTTCGCGTGCTGCATCGATCCGAGTTTCAATCAAGCGCTCGAGTTCGAGAGCGGCATTCCAGCGCTTTTCGAGTTCACGAGCGACTGTGCGGTTCTCGGGATCGACAGCATCGAATTGACGCTCGGCGCGGCGCGTTTGGTATTGCGCCTGCTCCAACTCGAGCTCGAGTGCTTCAATTGCTTGGTCGCGTGCACCAGCGAACTCTACCCACGCGCGCTGCGCCGCCTCGATCGCGGCCGGTCGCGTTATCGCGAGCACTCGCTTTGCGATCTGCACGTCCACATCAATTGCGCTGAACGATATGCACTTCGGATCGCCAAACTTGGCGTTCCGCCCGTCGCAGGTGTAGCGACGCACGCTCTGGGACGTCCCGCTGTAGTTGACGCCAAGACGGTGACCGCAACGCCGGCAGGACACGAGCCCCGTGAGCAGCGTCGAGCCGCGGCGCGCGGCCCCGTGTCCTCCTCGACCCTGTGTGTTTTTCGCTAGCATCTGCTCGATCCGTTCGAACTGCTGCCAACTGATGTACCCCTCGTGATGGTCGCGCAGCAAGACCGACCAGTCGGCCCGGTGCTGCCTGACCACCTCGGAACGCAACTGACCCTCGACCACGCGCTGGCGCTGGACTGTTCGCCCATACGCATATGCGCCCGCGTAGACAGGATTCGTCAATATCCGATATACGTCATCGTAATTTGGTTCTTTCCATACGACTTGTCGGCGAGAGCGGTTGGCCGGGAGCTTCATGCCCGCGCCGCGCATCCAAAGCATCACCTGTCGTGCGCTGCCCAGTTCGAAAAATTTGGCAAACACCAAGTCGATGACCTGTCCGACGCGGGCGTCGGGACTCTTTTCGATGCCCCCATCGTCCCCCTAGCGGTAACCGACCGCCACTCTCGCGAACAGTTCTCCGCGAGCCGCTTTCTCGCGGCGAGCTTCTGCGCCGCGCAAGCGCAAGAGCTCGAGCTCATATTCATTCAGACTTCCTTTGAGTCCGAGCAATAGTCGATCATTGCTGAGTCGTGGGGCGTAGACGCTGTCGTGATCGACGAGGAGCGTATCTACGACGCGGCAAATCTCGATCAGCTGTTGCCAGTCCCGACTGTTGCGCGCGAAACGGGATACCTCGCGTGCCGCGACAGCACCCACCTGACCCAGCGACACGTCCGTCACCAGCCGGCGAAAGCCTCCACGCTCAACGCGCATCGGAGCGAGGTCATCCCGCTCACGCCCAATGTGCTTGCTGTCAGCCACTGGGAACGGCTGCTTGGCGGCGCCATCTACGCGGCCTCCCCTCGCGTGGACTGGCCCACG
Source organism: uncultured delta proteobacterium (assembly GCA_963696385.1). GTDB lineage: Bacteria > Myxococcota_A > Polyangia > Polyangiales > Polyangiaceae > Palsa-1150. Next base: position 1,399,471 of record CAVOKF010000007.1, on the reverse strand, counting down.
CTCTTGAAACGGACCTTTGACGTGGACGTTCTGCAATGTCCGAAGTGCCACGGCCGACTGCGGGTGCTCGCCGTGATCACCGAGCGCGAGCCCGTGCGCCAGATCCTCGCCCATCTCGGCCTGCCGACCGAGGCGCCGCCCGTCACCCGGGCGCGCGACCCAACCGACGCAGAAGACGCCGAGCGGCCAGATCAACTCGAGCTGCAGCTCGCCTGGAACGACGAGCCCCGATTGCGGCGCGCTGATGCGGCGCCGCGCGGGCGACGTGCGCTTTGGATCTGTTCAAATCGGTTCGCCATTACAGCGACGGCGGAAGCCCCTAACGGGTTATCATAGGTAGGATCTTTATTTCCCGAGTGATCTCGATCACTTACGTGCATAGTGCACGAATTGGATAGTCAAAGGCATCGGGGATTCTCTAGACGCTGTTGTGAGACAACGCGAAAGGAGACCCCCGATGCACGGATCAAACAGTACACGCGCCGGAGTCGGCGTGTATGCGAAACGGCTTACGGAAGTACTCGGCGAGGAGCAGGTGACCGCGATCGCGAGACGTAGCGGCTGGCTACGGCGAGTGCGCAAGGTGATGCCGCTGGCGATGGTCGTGGCGGTGCTGTCCACGCTCGGGTCGGGCCACGCCAAGTGGTTGGCCGATATTCTGCGGACGTTCCGGAAATTCGCGGGCCTTTCGCTGCGATATAAGCCCTTTCACAACCGGCTCGCGCAAGCGTCCTTTCCAGAGATGTTTCGGATGCTGCTGGAAGCGACGGTACAGAAGATGAGCCAGCCGGTTCTGCACGCCGTGTCCCCCAAACTGTCGACCTTTCGGGACATCGTCATTCACGACGGGACGTCGTTCGCGCTCAAGGACGACTTGAAAGGCACATGGCCGGGCCGCTTTACGAAAATCTCGCCAGCCGCCGTGGAACTGCACGTCACGATGAGTCTGCTCCAAGACGATGTGCGCATCGTCGCCCTGACGGCCGACAAGGAGACCGAGCGAACCTACCGTCCCGAGGCCGCGAGTCTTCGCGAGCGGCTCTTTCTGGCCGACCGAGGGTACGAGGAGCGAACATTCTTTTTCGACGTCGACCAAGCGGGCGGCGCCTTCATCGTCCGCGGAACCAAAAACATTCGACCCACCATTCGGGCCGCTTTCGACAGCGCCGGCAAATCCATCCCCAAGTTGCTCGGCCAGAAGTTGAACTGGGACCTGCTTCCGGCCCAGACGGTCGATCTCGACATCGAATGGCAGGCGAATTCATTCGTGTATCGCGGGCGAATTGTGGCGATCTACAAGCGCGGCAAGCGCAACGCGAAGACGTTCGTGTACCTGCACAGCAACCTCGCCCGCAAGCGCTTCTCCGCCGCCGACGTGGCCGGCTTGTATCGCCTCCGCTGGCAGGTGGAACTCCTGTTCAAAGAGTTCAAATCCCACGCCAACCTTCATGCCTTCGATACGGGCAAGGCCGCTATCGCGAAAGCGATGATATGGGCGAGCCTGCTCGCAGCCCTTCTGAAACGCTCGCTCGCACACTTCGCGGAAGCGTCGCTGGGGGTGGAGCTTTCGACCCAGCGAGCCGCCGCGTCCGGCAAGCATTACTTCGACGATGTCCTCCGCGGCCTTCTCGACTCGCCGCGCCAACTACGTCGTGCCCTCGCCGAAACGCTCAAGTTCCTCGATTCCAACGCGCGCCGCGCTCATCCTGCTCGCGATCGAAAGCGCGGACGTCTCGCTATGGGCCTCGAGCCACTCGCACTTGTGTGGTAGCGAGCGCCATCCCGAATCCCTAAGTACCAACTTATGAACGGGTTATATGTGACCGCGGCGGTTTCCGCGTCTCTTCGTCGGCCGACAAGCTTTGGAGCGCCTACTCGCTCAACCGTCGAGGCGGCCTGGCTCGCTCGTGGACCATCGCCCCGCGCGAAGCGTACGGTCGCCGCTTTGGACACGTCACCCACCCTGTCCGGTCGACGCCTCGTCCAACACCTCGCGCACCCTCGTGGTCAGCGCCTCCGGGGTGATGGGCTTCTGAAGATAGGCGATGTGGGCTTCAAGGACGCCGTGGCGGACGATGCTGTCATCGGTGTAGCCGGACATGCAGAGCACCTTCATGTAGGGTCGGGCGCTCGCGAGCCGCTTCGCAAGCGCAGGGCCACTCATCCGCGGCATGACGACATCGCTGAGCAGCAGATCGATCGTGCCGGCATGCTCCTCGGAGTGCAGGAGCGCCTCTCCAGCGTTACGCGCCTCGATGACGTGATAACCGCTTCTGCTGAGGATGCTGTGAGCCACGAGCCGCACTTGATCGTCATCCTCGACGAGCAATATCGTCTCGGAGCCTCGCAGTGAAGCGGGTGGTTGGGTTTCGCGGGCCACTTCGACGGCCGCATCCACGCGCGGCAGGTAGATCTTGAAGGTCGTCCCTTTCCCCACTTCGCTGTAGACCCAGACGCTGCCGCCGCTCTGCCGAACGACTCCGAAGACGGTCGAAAGTCCAAGCCCCGTACCCTTGCCGCTCTCCTTGGTCGTAAAGAACGGCTCGAAGATGTGCGCCACAATGGACTTGTCGATTCCCGTGCCGGTGTCGGTCACCGCGAGCATGACGTGCGGGCCTGGCGCCGCCCCTAGATGAGCTTGCGCATAAACCTCGTCGAGTACGACGTTGGCGGTCTCCATGGTGAGCTTGCCGCCGGTAGGCATGGCGTCGCGCGCGTTCACGACGAGGTTCAGGATGACCTGCGCCACGCTGCTCGGGTCGGCACGCACCCTGCCTAGCGGGCGCGTGGGGATCGAAAGGAGATCGATGTCTGCCCCCAGGATGCGCTGAAGCATTTTGTCCATGCTGGTAAGCACGTCGTTCAGGTCGAGGACCTTCGGTGCGAGCACCTGCTGGCGGCTGAACATGAGAAGCTGCCGCGTGAGATCGGCTGCGCGCAGACCGGCCTTTTTGATCTCCTCGATATCCTCGTGCATGGGGTCGTCGGGCTTCATGTCGGCCAGCAGCATCTCTGCGTTGCTGAGGATGACCGACAGCACGTTGTTGAAGTCATGCGCCACTCCCCCGGCTAGCCGCCCCACGGCCTCCATCTTCTGCGATTGGCGGAGCTGCTCCTCCAGCCCAAGTCGCTCCGTGATGTCTTTGCCGACCGCGAGTGCGCATGAGCGACCTCCGAGCGTGATGCCGTGCACCGTGATCTCGACGGGGAAAACCTCGCCGCTTTTTCTTCGGTGCCTCGACGTTTGGGTCCTGGACTGGAGGGTCGGTTGACGCACGGACTCGAGCAAGGTGGGCACCTCCTCCGGCGGACGAATGTCCTCGATCGTCATCGCCAGGTACTCTTCGCGCGAGTATCCATAGTTGCGAACGGCGGCGTCGTTGACTTCCAGGAACCGGAGACTCTCCACGTCGTACAACCACTTGGGTAAGGGGCTGTTCTCGAACATCAATCGATAGCGGGCCTCCGACGCCCGCAAGTCCTCTTTCGCCCTCTCGGCAGCATCTCGTGCGGCTCGTTCGGCGGCGAACGAGCGGGCGTTGCCGACAGCGAGCGCAGCGTGGTCGGCCAGAGCTTGCACCATGTCCAGATCGTACGCGTCAAAGGGCGGCAAGGTCGGATCGAACCGAAGTATGGCGAGCGATCCGATGGACTTGCCTCGGGCGCGGAGGGCAACGAGCAGATGGCTGTGAATGCCTAGAAGCTCGTAGATCTGCACCATCTCGGGTGTGGCCTCAGTTCGCAGCTGGTCCAGGTCCACGACTGCGACGAGCACCGGTTCTCCCGTCTCGACCACGCGCCGTAAGCCGGCGTGCTCGGCCACGTTGTGGGAAGCGGCAACGTGCGCTCGAATCCGGGCAACGGCCTCCGCATCACCCAGGTGATCCTGAACAGGGAGATGGGTGGCGACCGCGGAGAGCCATCCCCCGTCGGACAGAAGGCGGAGCACGCAGCCATCCTGGCCGCCCAGTGTGCGGGCGATCACGTCCAGCAGCTGTTCGTAATGGCTCGTCGCTTCGGCGAACGTCCGCAACGCGCCGGATAGGAACCGGAGTCTCTCCTCGAGACGTCGGACCGTCGCATCCTCCGGCGAGGTCACGTCCACTCCGGCGCGAAACCCTTCGGTCTCGCCCTGCTGGCCGCACCGTCCGGCACGGGACCGCGCAGCCCGAGCACCGGGCGCGACCGCGCTGTCGCATGTCCATCTCGTGCGACCGGCTCGACGCTACACGCTTCCGCCATGGGCCGCCCCCCCAGCTGCCGGGCCGGTGAGCGCCCGTCGGGGATCACCGTAGCACGGAACGTAGGATGTGACGGGCTATCGACTTCGTCAGGCCGATCCCTCGGCGAGGGGTCGGCGGTTCAACTTGCGGCGGCGGCCGCTCTCGTCATGGCGCCGTTCGCGTCGGACGGCGCTCGGCGCACGATCGTGGCCGTAGCGGCGCTGGCGGCAGAAGCGCATAGCCGAGGTGGTGGCGCCGGCGTTCGTTGCCGTCCCGGTGACGTCGGGAGGGCCGGAGCAGGTCGAGATCACCGCCGGCGGCGTGACCATTCGCGTTCGCGAGGATCTGGCCCCCGAGCGGACTGGCAGCGATTGTCGAGATCATGGCGCGGCACGGTCACGGATGCTGACGCTGCCACTCAAACACCTCACTCCGATCGCTCCGAAGAAAACGAAGAAAAGAGGGAAAGTCGCAGCCGCGCCCTTGATCGAAGCGCCGGTACAGAGTCAGGTCACGCGACATGGAGGGCGAGTAGTAAGCCCAGTGCGACCAGGGGCAGAACCGCCGCCAGATCGAATTGCTCGACATCGACCGCGGCATACGTACGTTTGGCTTTCATCCTGGATGACCTCCTTCTTCTGAGGCTATTGCCCTCAGCCGAGGCATCCCGGACTTCTCCAATCCGCTCCCGTCGACCGCAATCGCGGCCTTGCCTGCTCCCTTGCTTCCGCCATCACGCGTAGCCTGCTACGGCTGACTGCTCGCCGCCCTCCGCAGATGCCGGCGCGCCGTTCTCTGGGACCGAGTCGGCCTCATGGTACGACTCCGGGTCGGCGGGGCCGCCGACTGCTCTTGAAGAGCGGGCGCCGCTGCGCGTCGAGCGGGCGGCGGCGCGCTCGACAAGTTGCCCGCAATCGCGCGTCGGCCGCGCTCGCGGCGTTATTTGTCGATGAGGTAGAGATTGTCGATCCAGACGTCGAACGTGACGCTCGCGGCGCCCGCCGGCGTATTGACCTGCACGACCAGCACGTACGTGTTCTCCAGATCCGGCACGTCGGGCAAGGGTTGAAAACCCCACGTGGGGTCTTGCGCGAGGGTGGAGAAGTCCACGGTGTACTGGGTGAATGCGCCCGTCAGCGTCAGCGTCGTCCCAAACCCATTGTAGCAATTGGCGGTGCCGCCATCGCTGTCCGTGCACACGCCTCCACTCGGATACGTATTCTTGTCGAAAAGCTCGAGAAGGATCGTCGCGTCTTCGCTCTGATCGGCCATTGCCCAGAAGGTGAGGCCTCGGTATTTGGTCAGGTCGACCGGAAGACTCATGCTGAAGTCCCCCGCGGCCGCGCGGGTCGCGTCGACGAAGGCGAGGCCCATCGAGCCGCCGAACGTGTTCACGAGGGGCTGGAGGGTACGAAAGCGCGCCGCGTGAGTACTGGTGATTCCAGGGAACGTCTCGTAAGGCGTCGGCACGGCGGAGTAAGACCAGGTCGCTCCGGGCGAAATCGAGTCCACCTGGGCGGGGTCCGTATGGGTAGACCAGAAGCCCGTTGAGCCTGGGGGAGCCCAGGTCGCGAACTGGTCCGCTCGCTCCATGTCGTCCAGTAGGGTGTAACTTACAGGGGCGTTGCCCCCGGCGTCTTCCACGACCTGCGGCGCTCCGCCCTCGGTCGGATCCGGGCCGGAGGACAGGCCTCCCCCGTCCGTTTCGGCGGATGGCGCCCCACCCGCGCTCGAGCATCCGAGAACGAGGGCCAGGCCCGATGTTCCGGCAAACGCCAACACTTGTGAGATGCGACTTTTCGACATGACTGTTTCCTCTTGGCCGTCGTGCGCTGCCGGCAAGGCAGCATGTGGCCCCGGGGTCTCGGTCATCGCAGCTTCCGTGCCGCGTCGATGACCGCAGGGGGACCTTCGAATCTCGGATCATGATGGCGCCGTGAAGGCCGCGTTTCTAGCTCTCTTCGCCCGCGTGCGGCGTCGCGCGCGGGCGTTCCGAATCGGCCGGGGTTCGGGCGCGCTCTTCTCGTGAGGCCTCGTGCGGCCGTGCGGCGGCCCGTACACTGTCCGGCGTTCCGGACACCTCGCCCGTCGCAGAGAGCAAGCCCGCTGCCGCTATTGCGGTACGAAGTAGATTGACGCGACACAGACGTCGAAGCCCAGCCCGGCGTTCGCGTCGGGCACGCCCCCCGCATCCGGTCCAGAGGGGAATAGCGAGAACTCCACGCCGATCGCCGCGGCGTCGTCGAACGCGCTTGCCGAATAGAACCCGTCCGCTTCGTTCAAGAGCAGCGAGAGCGAGGCGAAATCGACCTCGTAAGGCTGCCAGAGGTCCGTGAGCGCCACCGTCGACTGAAAGTAGTTGCCGCATGTGAGCGGCTGCGCGGACAAGCACGCGGCGCCAGGGGAAGAGGCGTAGTTGGACCCGTCGGGGAACTGGACCGATAGATTCTGCATACCGCCGGCAGCGGCCCTTGCCCAGAAACGGATGCCCTTGTAGGCCCTCACATCGAGGGGGATCGGCTGCGACGGGCCGCCGTCGGCGTTGGTCCCCGCCGTCCTGAAATTGAAACCCATCCCCGCGAAGTCGACGACGGCCACTGCGCTGCGCATGCACGCGGCGCGCGATACCGGGGGCGCGCACACCGCGGTCGGCGTCACCGCGGCGTAGCTGAAAGCACTGCCCATCGCGGGCTCAATCTCACCGGCCTCACCGGCCCCGTCGAACGTGAACCAGAAGCCGGGCGTACCGGACCCCGCGGGAATCGCTAGCTTGATCTGGGCTGATCCGGTCATGTCGTCGATCAGGACCGCTCCCGGGCCCGCCTCCGGGGTGCACTCGCCGCCATCCTCGCCATCGGGCGCAGACCCGGCGTCGACGACACCGACGACGACCGGGGGATTCGAAGGAACGCACCGGCTCTGGCGACCGAAGTTCGCGCAGGCGTAGCCCTCGGGACACGCCTTGCCTGCATCTCCGGTACACCCGGTGCCGAGGTCGGGATCACCGGCGCAGAGGACGACGTTGTCTTCGTTGCCCGCGCACGCCGTCGTCACTTCCACCGCGGCGACGGCGGCGTTCTCGCAGACGGCCGGCGGAAGCTCGATCTGCGCCCCGTCCGCGCTGCTCCGCCATCCCTCCGCGCTTTCCCCCTCGAGGACCACGAGACAGCTTCCCCCCTGGCAGACCCCGTCTCCTCCGCGCACGAGGAGCGCCACGTCGACCCCCGCGCCTCCGCCCGGCTTGGGCAATGAGCAGCCCGCTCCCAGGGGCAACGGCCACAGCGTCGCCGAGGTGAAGCACGCCGCGGGATTCGAAGCATGCCGCGCCTCCTTCCGCGGCGCTCGCTGCGCCCGCGCCCGGAGAGGCCAGCGGGGGCACGCCGCTCGCCGCCGCGGCGTCGACGGTCGCAGAAACGCACGCGCCCGCCTGGCACGTCTCGCCTTCGGCACATGGAACGCCGATGCACAGCCAGTCGAGCGGGAGCGGCAAGGTCACCACGTGATCGTCGGGCACCGTCGCGATCACCTCTCGCGAAATCCGCTCGACCCCCGCGAGAAGTCCGGCAGCACGAACGGTCACCGGCCCCGTCGTCTTCGGGCCCGAGACCACGGCGATCGTTCCCGGCAACCACGGGTCCGCGACGTCCAGCCGATAGTCCTGGTCCAGAAGCGTCCCGCCTCCCGGGAGCGTTATACTGACGTGGAGCGTATCGAGGTCCTTGGGGATGGACAGGTCCGTCGTGACGACCAGGAGGAGCTCGCCCACTGGCTCGCGGCTGCAGGAACCAACCGCGCCGCAAGCGATGACGCTTGCTAGGAAAGCCAGGGAGCAGGACCGTGAAGGCATTCAGGGCTAAGGCGAATGTACGGTTGCGATGGTCCCTTGGGCAGGAGTGGCCGGCTCGCCGCCGGTGCGGAAGAGAAAGTATGCGGCGGTCGTGGCTCCGGCGGCGAGTACGGTTCCCCCGACGATCCATGCCCAGGCGGGGAGCGAGCCGGCGGCGCTGGGCTCGAGTCTGACGTCGAGCTCCCGCGTTTCTCCTTCGCCGACGAGCAGATCCGTCCGAAAGGTCCGCTTTCCGGAGGCGGTCACCCGCACGGAGTGGGTGTCGGCAGAGAGCTCGCCCTCCCAGGTGCCCCCCGCGACGACGCGACCATCGATAGCAATCGCATCGCCCGGACCGGCGTGCACCGCGACGCGGCCGTGAGGGTCGACTCGCACGAGCACGGCGACCACCGTCGCCTCGCTCTCCGCGCGCACGGCGACCTGGGTCGCGAACGGGGCGAATCCACTCTTCTCCAGCGCAACTTGGTGGAGGCCCTCGTCGACGACCGATACGACGTGGGCCGGGCGTAGAGGTGTTTGCGCGACCGCGACACCGTCGACGTAGACCCGCGCTTCCCCTTCGCTCGAGACCACGTCGAGCCGCCCGGTGCGGGTGGCGGCGGCCGTCACGAAGGCCCGGGCTTCGTGCTCGGCCTCCGGAGTCACGCGCGGTGCTCCCGCCTCGAGGTAGCGTTGCACGAGCGCGATTGCCGCCGCATAGTGGCCCATCGCCTTCTCGCAGACCGCAGCGTTCCACAGCAGGCGCGGATCCTGAGAGGCATTGTAAGCCGCCTTGAATCGAGCGAGTGCGCGCGCGAACTCTCCGTCTCCGTAGAGCTGCCGTGCCGCAAAGTAGTCTTCTCGGGCCGGGCCCACGAGCACGTCTGCGAGCGCGGGGGGAGCGGCGTCGGGTCCGGCGTCGGGAGGATCCGCGGCGACGCTCGCGGTCGTCCGGTCCGGCGGCGCGTCCGCTCGCGCGGGTGCGGACGCGAAGAGGCCGGCGACCACGAGAACGTAGCGGAGATTGCGCATGCGAGCGGGCCCTCCTCACTTCAGGTGAATGTCGAGCGGGTCGTGCGGCGCCGGGGCCGGCGGGACAGTCCTGCCCGCGGAGATCGCGCTGGCGCTCGCCGCCGCCGGCGCAACGGGGGGGGGACGCGAGTGGGCTGCGCGGCGCAGCGCGGGGGGCGTCCCGCGTCTCGACGTGGCCCGAGGTCGCGGGCCACGGTCTTGCGTTCGGGTGTACGGTCAGGCCCAGAATCGCCGTCGCTCGCGAAGAAGCGACTGCCGCGGCGAGCTCCGGACGGGACTCGGAGTCGACTTCTGCCGTCGGCAACTCCGCGCTCGGCCCGGGCGCCGCCGGTGCGACGGCGCGGTCGTCGCGCACGTCCGTGGACCGCGCCGACGCCGTGGGGGCGGCAATCGCGGGACGAATCGAGGACGATGCCGCCCGATGCCACTCCATGGCCGCGAGGGCAAAGCCGCACAGGGCAATTGCCGTCGCGAACAGGCGCGCGCGCGGGGGCCCTTGCCCGGAAGCACGGCCTCCGCGCTCGCCTGCCCGTGTGGCGCCCGCGTGCGATGCGGTCTCCCCCCATGAAACGTGAGGGGCCACCGTCGAAGACGCGACGGCGAGATTGTCGGCACCGACCGACTGGACCTGCGGTTCTCCAAAGGACGGGACCGATCTCTTGGCGTGCGGCGCCAGGGCCGCGCAGACTTCACGCATATCCCGAGGCCGCCGCGAAGGCTGGCGCGCGAGCATCCGGCCGATGAGATCCCCGAGCTCGCGCGGAAGGCCGGGGACGAGTTGCCCGATCGGGATGATCCCGGTGCTCATGAGGCGCATCATCATGTGCGCGGCGTTCTCCCCCTCCACCGGGCGCGCGCCGCTGAGGCACTCGTAGAGCACGACCCCGAGCGACCAGACATCGACCCGATGATTGATGCGCCGGTCGCCCACGGCCTGCTCCGGCGCCATGTAGGAGGGTGTTCCGAGCGTCGACCCGGTCTGCGTTCGCGGTGCAGCCTCCCCGGCGCGCGGGACCAGCCACTTGGCGATCCCGAAGTCGAGCACTTTGACGACGGGCTCGCCCTCGCCGCGGCGGGTCAGGAATATGTTGGCCGGCTTCAAGTCGCGGTGCACCACTCCGCGCGCATGCGCGGTCCCCACCGCCGAGGCCACCGGAAGAATCACATTCGCCGTCTCCGCGAGCGACAACACGTGCTCGCGCGCGAGCCGAGCCGCGAGGGTCTCACCCTGCAGCAGCTCCATGACGATCACCGGCGCCTCGTCCTCAGGTTCCATGTAGTCGAGGATCTCGACGACGTTGGGGTGCTCGACCGCGCATGCGGCCTGCGCCTCGAGCACGAACCGGGCCCGCGCCTGATTGTCCGCGCCCGTGCTCAGGGCCGGGAGCAGGCGCTTGAGGGCCACCGGGCGCCCGGTAACCATGTGCGTGGCGGCCCAGACTTCGCCCATACCCCCGGCGCCCAGGGGACGATCCAAGCGGTACCGCTCACCAAGCACGAGACCGGACGATAACTTCACCGCGCGTCGCGCTATCCTATACGATCTTCTCCGGACTCGGCGGCGCTCCAAGGAGGCCGTATTCTTCGAGCTTGGCGTAGAAAGTCGATCGGCTCACTCCGAGGAGGCGGGCGGCGGCGCTGCGATTGCCTGCCGTGTGATTCAAGGCGCGCAGCAGCGCCTCGCGCTCGGCCCGGCGGCGCGCTTCGTCCAGCGGAACAACGGGCCCGCCCCGACTCGATTCCTTGGCGGTGCCTCCCACCGACAAGCCCGTATCCGTCGCAAACTTCACAGGACGCCCCAGCTCCGCGCGCACGTCGGCCTCGGAAATGCGGGAACCCGCGCAAAGCACGACGAGCCGCTCGACGAAGTTCTGAAGCTGGCGAACGTTGCCGGGCCACCGCTGCGACGCGAGCAGCCGCAAGCCCTCGTCCTCCAGGCGCAAGTCCGGTTTGGCGTTGGCGACCGCGACCTGACGACAGAAATGGCCGGCCAGCTCTTCTATGTCGTCGCGCCGGGCGCGCAAGGGCGCGATCCAGAGCGGGACGACGTTCAGGCGATAGAAGAGATCCTGGCGGAACGTACCACTCGCCACCATGCCTTCCAGATCGCGGTGCGTTGCCGCGACGACGCGTACGTCCACGCGAATCGTCTTCTTTCCGCCGAGGCGCTCGAACTCCCGGTCCTGGAGGAGGCGGAGGAGCTTGGCTTGCATCGGCAAGCCCAGCTCTCCGATCTCGTCGAGAAATAGCGTCCCCCCATCCGCGAGCTGCACCCGCCCCGCTTTCGCGGCCGCCGCGCCCGTGAAGGCGCCCTTCTCGTGACCAAAGAGCTCGCTCTCGATCAGCGTCTCCGGGAGAGACGTGCAATCGATTCTGATGAAGGGCCGCTGGCTTCGCGGGCTGAGGCGGTGGAGTGCGCGTGCCACGAGCTCCTTGCCCGTACCGCTCTCGCCGCGCACCAGTACCGTCGAGGATGCGGGCGCCACTTGCTGCAGCAAGACGCGCAAGGCGGCCATGGCACGGGAGCGACCGAAGACGATCTCCGAACCCGCGGCGGGAGGCGGGGGCCCGGGCGCGGTTCGGCGCGCCACGACGAGCGCCTTGTGCACCGCAAACGCCAGCTGGCCCGCCGTGACTGGCCGAACGAGGATGTCGTCCGCGCCGGCGCCAATCGCGTCCGCGACGTCGCGCGTCGAGGCCGGGTCGGTGACCAACAAGACAGGCATCCCGGGCCAGCGCGCCTGGGACGCCCGGAGCCAATCGAGGGCACCGGCGAGAGGAGAAGCTGCGACCAGGATGTCCGCCGCGCCCCTTTCCAGTGCCGCGAGGGCGTCTTCCCACCGGCGCCCGTGAACGAGGTTCGCGCCGCGGCCAGCGAGCGCCTCTTCCAGCAGGCGATGGACCTCTCCGGTAGGATCCGCGACGACGACACTGCATCCCTCCAGAGCATCGGTGGACCCGGGAGAAGACGGCTCGCAAGGAGGGAAGGTCATGGCGATCGCCCGGGACAAGCGGCCCCGGAAAAGCGAGCATAGCGCCGCGCGCGCGCCGCTTCCGCGTGCGCGTCACCTCTTGCGCAAGGCGGGACCGTCTCGGCAAGCGATCTGCTCGTCGATAGAGATACCATCGGCGACGATGACAGGGATACCGGCGGCGATCACGACCGAACGCCTCGTCCTTCGTCCTTTTCGCATCGGCGACATCGACGATGCGCTGGCCTATCGGGACGACGCCGAGTTCGCGCGATTCCTCCCGCACATGGTCATCGGCACGATGAACTTCGAGGTCGACGCAGCAACGCACACTGCGATGATCGGCTACGCGATCGGACGGGCATGGTGGGGCCGCGGCATGGCGACGGAGGCCGTTCTGGCCGCCATGGCTTGGGCGATCGACGCGTTCGGTCTGGTGCGCAGGAAGCGCTCGGCGCAAACCCGAAGACCCTGCTCCGGTAACTAGTACCTCGAATCCATTGACGCGACGGGTTTTGCTTTCCATGGCGACGAGGGCGTGCTCCATGGTGGGCCATGAAAAAGCGCTACGTAGTGAATCTGACGGTGGACGAGCGGGCGGCGCTGACGCAGCTCGTGAAGCGTGAGCGCGTCTCGGGCCTGAAAAGGCTTCGCGCAAGCATTTTGCTGAAAGCCGACGAAGGGCTGACCGATCAGGAAATCTCGGACGACTTGGAGGCCGGGCTCGTCACGGTGGAGCGCGTGCGCAAGCGCTGCTGCGAGCGCGGCGTCGAAGCGTGCCTGGAGCGCAAGCCCCAAGACACCCCGTCGCGGCCGCGAAAGCTCGACGGGGCCTCGGAGGCGCGGCTGGTTCAGATTGCTTGCAGTGAGCCGCCCGCAGGGCGGGCACGGTGGACCATCTCGCTTCTCGCGGACCGACTCGTCGAGCTGAAGGTGTTCGACTCCGTCAGCCCGAGCACGGTCCAGCGCGGTCTAAAAAAAACGAAATCAAGCCCTGGCTTGTAGAGCGCTTCTGCATTCCGCCTGAGGAAAACGCGGCGTTCGTAAAGTGCATGGAGGATGTGCTCGACGTTTACCATCGACCCTATGATCCGGACCGGCCGCAGGTCTGTCTCGACGAGACCAGCAAGCAGTTGCTCGAGCACACCCGCCAGCCCGTTCCTGCGAGCCCCGGCACACCGGCCCGCGTCGATGACGAATACAAGCGGTGCGGCACAGCCAACATCTTCGCTGCCGTGGAACCGCTGACCGGGCAATCCGTCGTCGAAGTGACCGAGCGACGCACGGCCGTCGACATGGCGCATTTCTTAGCCCGCCTGTCCGACGAGACCTACGCAACCGCGACCGTCATCGTCTTGGTCATGGACAACCTCAACATCCACGATCTTTCGTGCCTGTACGAAGCATTCGCGCCCAAAGAGGCTCGTCGTCTGGTCGAGAGGTTCGAGGTTCACCACACCCCCAAGCACGGCAGTTGGCTCAACGTCGCCGAAATCTTCCTCTCGACCCTATCGATACAGTGTCTCGACCAGCGCGTCGGCAGCATCGGCGCGCTCCACACGATCGTCTCCGCGTGGCAGGCTTCGCGACCCGACCGCAAGGTCAACTGGCGCTTCACCACGGCGGACGCACGCATCAAGCTGCGCCGCCTCTACCCTTCCATTCCGTAGAATCGGGGTACTAGTGCACCGCCGTCGAGATGGAATCAACGGCGAGCGTCGCGGGTTCTGGCATCATGCCCGCAACGCCGTTGGTCAAGATCGATGCTGCACAACGCCTGGAGCTTGAGAGAATTGTCGCGTGGCCGTCCGAGGCTGCGGGGCTTGTCCGACGTGCGAGGGTGATTCTGCTGAGCGCTGCAGGGGTGTCGAGCAGTGAGATGCGCGCCGTCTCGATCTGTCCGTCGAGGCGGTATCACGCATCCGGACCCGCTTCCGCAGCGAGGGCGTCGAAGGGATCTTCGAGCGGCCGAAGGCCGGTCGCAAAGATCACGCAGTGCCTGTCGACACAGTGGAGCGCCTGGTGCAGCTTGCCATGTCGCCTCCGCCGGCGGGACGCAGTCGCTGGACGACGCGCCTGCTCGCCAAGCAGGTCGGTCTCACGAGCGGGTGCGTGTCCGATGTCCTTCGTCGATGCGAACTGAAGCCGCATCTGTCGCGGACGTACAAGGTGAGCCGCGACCCGGAGTTCGTCGCGAAGGTGAAGGACGTCGTCGGCCTGTATGTGGCCCCGCCCGAGCATGCGGTTGTCCTCTCGGTTGACGAGAAAACCTCGATCCAAGCCCTCGAGCGCACGCAGCTGCCTTTGCCTTTGCGCGTCGGACGCGCGCGGCGCCGCACGCACGATTACAAGCGCCACGGCGTTGTCGACCTCTACGCGGCGCTCGAAGTCGCAACCGGTAAAGTAACTCACCGCGTCAGTGAATCGCACACCGCGGCCGACTTCCTCGCGTTCATGAACAAGGTCGACCGCGCTTATCCTTCGCAGGAGCTTCACGTCATCCTCGACAACTCGTCGTCCCACTCGACTCCCGAGGTCAAGACCTGGTTCGAACAGCATCCCCGCGTGACCTTTCACTTCACCCCGACCAGTGCATCCTGGCTCAACCAGGTGGAGGGCTTCTTCGGCATCCTGGGCAAGCAGCTTTGAGTGAGACGGACTTCCCCTCCAAGAAGGGCCTCCGCGAACATCTCGCCGCCTACACGCGGAGTTGGAACTCAAACCCGACGCCATTCGCATGGACCAAGCCGGCCAACGCGATCATCAAGAGCCACCGCCGAATGCTTGATCGCATCTCGACGGCGGTGCACTAGCGATGCTCCAGAGTTAGAAACTTGCGCAAAGGATCGACCCGTCCATAGCGGGCTCTCCGAAAGGAAGCGCGGCGCGGAAAGGAGCGCTGAAGGCGCCTGTGACATGGTCGGACCCAGTCGTACCGAACAGCAAGAAGTCGAAGGTGCCGACAAGCAACGTACTGCTCGCGGTGGTCAGGGTCACCATGCCTTCGCCGTCCGTAATCTCGGAAACCGAGACATTGCAGCTCGAATCGGTAGCGTAAAACCTCGCGGCGACTTCATTATTGAAATAATCATAAGTACCGGCGGCGATCGGCCAATTTCCCTGCCAGGAAAACCCCAATGAACGAATGTTCTTCGTCGTCCTCGGTACGTCGGCGACGTTGGCGAGGTCGGCGACGCTACCATTGGAGCAAAGGTTGGGTACATTGGTGATTGCGACAGCGACCGTGTAGGTCATCATGCCGTACCCGCCGTACTGCAGGGTAGTACCCACAGTGTTTATGAGTTGCGCAATGGTGCCGCCAGAAGCTTCGGTGAGGGGAGTTCCTTAAAACGTCCCGGTAATGGTGGCGCCGCCGGCCCCCGCTTCCGGCCGTCTCCGTCCCACCGCCCGTCGTGCCTCCGGATGCGCCGTTGTCGCGAGTAGCCCATTCAAAGCCTGCCGGTCGACGAAGAGCCCGCGGAGGCGGGCGCGAAAACATATCGCGTCTTAATCTGCGTCTTAGGAGCGTCCGTTGCCATTGAAAGTGCCGTCCAATTGAGCGAAGGATGTCTTTCCGCTGCCGCTGTTGCTTGAAACGCTGCTCATGGTCGTGCTGATCCTCATCACCACCCTCGCGCCTGTAATCGTCGACGCGAGGAAGCGCGGCGTGGACATTATGGCCGCTGAGGTGGATGTGGGGGCTTGAGGGGCGACGCGTAGCGTCGACGGGCTGCGACTTCGACGTCGTTCGCATCGCAGGACCGGGGTACGAAGGCCACAAGCTAAGGAGTCGCCCGATGCAACTTGGTCTCGAAGGTATGGTCGTCTAATGGTCGTCTACGTCGCGAGCGAAGCGGCTTCGGCGACCAATGGAGCCGCTCTCCGCGTCGATGGGGGCGTCGTGCGCTCGATAACGTAGCTCCGTCGGCCCAACGCGACCCGTTGGGTGGTCACCGCCGCCTGGGCTCTTGCCCTCAGCAGCGTCGACGATCTGCCGGATCTCTCTGACGCATCGCATCCATCGCGGTTTGGGAACCACTTCCGATAATGTTTCTTTCTCGGAAGCGGTCAGAGTCGCCGCTCGCCGACGACCCCGCGGCTGCGTCATAGGGTCCATCGGCCCCAGAGGGGCTCAGGGAAGGAGCAGCACTCGCCTGTGGAGGCGCGCGACGACCTCGGCATCTAGCTTCCGCAAGTCCGGCCCGCCGGTGACGAAGCACGTGAGGTAGGTGGTCCACTGTGTCCCGTCTTCGTCCATGACGACCAGGCTGCCGAGATCACCGAGACGGACGACGATGAGCGGTTCGTCCTCGTGGAGCATGTGACCGACGTCGCCGGGTTGCGGCCGTCCCTTCAACGCGGTCTCCACGGCCTCGATAAGGCGCTCTTCGTCGGTGGGGCTGTTCACGTCGCGAGTCTTCGGCATGGGTTCTCTCCCTTCGCGGGCGAAGCTAGAGACGATCGAGTTCTGCTCTCGGCGGTCGGCATCTCGGGGGACGATGCGGCTGAAATTCCCGTCGCCCGTGGCCGTTGTTGTAAACAATAATAGTCAGATGGCTCGACCGACACTGCCCGAGGGACGACGACGCTCCCGGGTGATCGCCCTTCGCCTCACTCAGCGGGAGTACGACGCGTTGCGCACGCATTTCGAGAGTCAGCAGCTTCGTCGTTCGGCCCAGGGGCAGCGACTGCGCTTCGGTTCCTTCGTCCGGCGCCTCGTGATCGACGCCCTTTGCGGGGAGAACAAGTTCGCCCGCGCGAAGCTGCGCGGCTGATCTCGGGGCGACGGATGCGCCGGTCTCGTCGTAGGCAAGCGCGGGAACGGGGAGTGCGGGTCAAAGCTCCGAGCCGGGGAAATTGTTTCGTCAGGGGAGATTTGCCGGTCTTCCCCCCCAGGTGCTACGGTCTCCCGAGAGGGGGACGTGCGCGCCTCCCAAAGTAGACAAGCGCCAAGCACACCCACCACGAGCAAGGACGAACACAGAACTGTGAGACCGGAGACACTGGGATCTCCCCCCTCGCGTTGCTGATGAAACAGCCGGGTCGCAGAGTGCGGCGTGGAGAGAGAGACATGACGACGACAACGAAGGCAACGGTCGGCGGCGCCCGAGTCGCGCAGCTCCGACACAACGAAGGGAAGTGGACCAAGCCGCTGATGGACGCTGGCTGGACGATGATCCCGAGCATCATCCTCGACAACCAAAAGGCGCTAGGGCTCGATCCGCTCGATCTGAACATCCTCTTGCAGCTCGCCAAATACTGGTGGCAAGCGAACAACCCGCCTCACCCGTCGAAGCGGAGGATCGCCGAGGCGATCGGCGTGGATCCTCGGACGGTGCAGCGCAGGATCACACGCTTGGAGAACGTCGGCCTAATTCGGCGCGAAGCGCGCTCGGGGAAGTATGGCGGGTCGAGCACAAACGCCTACCACTTCGACGGCTTGATCACGAAGGTGACGCCGTACGCCAATAAGGCGCTCGCAGAGCGGAAGGCGAACGTCGCGAAGCGCGCCATGTCTCCGGAGACGCGCGCTCCTGGGCCGGTGCAGATGCGCCTCGTAAAGAAGTGAAATGACGACGTACATCGTCATCCGCTCCGATCTCATCGAGACCGCTGACGAAGCGCGCGACTACTATCGCGCGCGACTGGCGGGCCCCAGGAGCATCACGAGCGACGGCCGCCCCGTCACCATCGTCTTCGAGCGAGACGCGACACATCTTTATTCGACCGAGCTGAAGGGCCCTGCGTCGACGCTGCCTCGCGTGGTGCGCACGATTGCGCCGGGGAAGCTTGATGTGCGTGAGTTCAGCGTCGAGCGCGCGCGGCTCATGGACCGAGTGCCCGAGGCGATCGAGGGGTACACGGTGTCGGTTCCGGCCGTTGGCGGTCGCGCAGGAGCGGAGAAGAGCATGATCTACGGTCGACTTCTGCCTGCCGTCGGGTACATGCGAGTCGTCCTTCGTCCTGGGCCAGGGATCGCCTTCACTTGCGTCTCCGCGTACCCGGTGAGCGAAGGCGAGTGGATGAATGCGCGGCGCCTGAAGCGCGCTAGGTTTCCGCCGTAGGGGGGGACGTAGACGGCCACCGGGTCCCAGAAAGAATCGGCCCGTGAACCCTCGCGGGTCACGGGCCAGGCAACATTCGCCTTTCGGCGGTCCTTCTGCGGTGAAGCAGACGTGCTTGGACTGATGGGAAGGTGGCACCCCGTCGGTATCAGGTCAATATCGCTGGGGTTTTCGTAAGTTGCGCGCTGCCGATTGAATCGCAATTTTCACCACTTAGGGCACCTGGGGGAGACCGGCTTGTCTCCCCCGAAGAAGACGAAAGCGCCCCAAGGGGAGGATCAGTCCGTCTCCCTGCCTCATCTACACCGCCGGGCGTCAGGTTGCCGATCACGACCGCACGCGAGGGAGACCGTTCCACGAGAACAGGAGAGACGCCTTGGCTGGAGACATCATCAGCAAGAAAACGCGCACCGAATTCCGCGAGTTCTTCGTCGGCTGGACGTTGCGAGAGATCGAGCGCGAGTTCGAGGCCGCGGACGTACCCCGCGAGCCGAACGACCAGTGTCCCGAGTCCGGGGCGCGCCGCTCTTTCGTCGAGACCTACTACCACGCCGTCGATTTCACGAAATGGGAGGACGTCCGGAAGATCCTGGCGGTCTACGAGAATGTGCTGACCACCGTGAGCCAGGGCATCGGCACGACCTACGACGCCCAGCTAGGGCGGCGCACTCTCGACGGGCTCACGCGCTGGCTCGCCCGAGATGGCTTCAACTTCGAGAACGGCCGCCTCCATCGCAAGGGAGGCGAGTAGGCCGTTCAGTGCGACCAGGCAAGGCTGGTCTGAAAGGAATGAGATGCGATGAGCTCATAAAATTCAGAGAGTCGTCCAGCGGGTGCGAACCCCGCCCGGCGAAGGGCCGAGCCCGTCCAGCCGAAAGCGAGGCTTGCGCCGGCCGCCGCAAGGCGTTCGGCGATGCGTAGTCACGCAAGTGAGTGGGCCGTGGGGAATGCAGTCACGAAAACTACATCAGTCCGGATGCCGAGCGCTTTGGGCGGCGCGAAGGCGACGGCGGCTGCTGCGCAGCAGGGCGAGCAGGAGCCGCATCCGGCGGGGTCTACGACCACGGCACGCCACAAGAGGACGAACCAGACACCTGGGAGGCCCTCGCTTTTCCTCGGTGACATCCCGGAGCAACGGAGAGCCGGTCACCCGTCTCCGACGCGCCGAGCGCACGCGGATGCGCGCACGGCCGGCCGAGCGCCCCCCCGTGAGGGGCTCCGCGCAGAACAAGCATTCGCGCCGAGGTAGGCCGCTGGCGAGGGGAGACCGGAGCCACGGCCGAAGGGAGCGGGGGAGCTTCAGCGGCGCCCTCGTCGTGGTCCACCGCACGGCGGGATCGTGATCCACGGCACGGCCTGAAGGGGCGGCCGCGGGCGGCGGGATCGTGATCCAGGGGGGCGCCGTGGAATGCGCGATCGAGGGCGTCTCGCCGGACGCTGGCGTCGATGTCCAGGCGTCGATGCAGCGAGTGCCGGAAGTGGTTCACGCCTGCCGTGAGCGCGCTCGATCACCAAGTCGTGTGCGGAGAGGGGTGCCGCGGCCAGCGCCGCAACCGTCAGGCGCGCCGGAGGCGGCGCAACGACCTGGACGAGCAGCGGGCCGACGAGCGCGCACGCCAGCAAAGGTGCCGGGACGGCGCCAAGGCAGCCGGATGTCACGAGCTACCCTCGGACGGCAACAGCGTGGATTTATTGCGTAAAGTACAGCAGATCGTGGACAAGGCCGCGAGCCTGTCACGAGCTACCCTCCGCCGCGATCTGGGGCGAATTCTGCGGAAAATCGGCCCTTTTGGGCCCGCCAAAGTGGACAGAGCGGGCCTATGTCACGAGCTACCCTGCGCGCTGGAAGCTGGGGAAAACGGCTGCCGATCGGGCCTGGACCTGGACAGCGTCACGGGCCGGTCTCGTGCCGGGTGACGAGTCGTGGTGGATTCGCGGCCGTGACCGCCGCTGCTCAAGCCGAGCGCCTCGTCGCCGTCGCCGATCTCGGCGAGGGCCTGTCGCGGCTGCGCCTCGCCGACGCCTGCGCGCTGGCCGCCATGCGCGCGTCGCTCAAGCAGCACGGCCAGCTCTCCGCCGTGCGCGCGTTCGAGCGGGATGGCGCCGTCGAGATCTTCGACGGCTTCAAGCGGCTACGCGCCGCGCGAGGGCTGGGCCTTCGCGATCTGCGCGCCGTCGTCACCGACCTTGGCGCCGTCGATGCCACCGTGCAGATGCGCGAGCTGCACGCTGGCCGCGGGCTCACCGCGCTCGAGGAGGCGTGGATCGTGCGCGCCCTGCATCGAGAGCATCACGTGACGCAAGGGGCGATCGCTGCGCTGCTTCGTTGCCACAAGAGCTGGGTCTGTCGCCGCCTGATGCTGGTCGAAGCGCTCGATTCGTCGGTCCAAGCCGACGTTCGACTCGGGCTGCTCGCGCCGCGGGCAGCGATCCTCGTCGGCGCGTTGCCACGTGGCAACCAGCCGGCGGTCTCCGCGGTCGTCATCCGTCGCGGGCTCACCGTGCGGCAGACGGCCCTCTTGGTGCGCGAGCTCGCGGACGACTCGGGGCCGGGGCATGAGGCGGTGCTGGCGCGCTGGCGCGACGGGGGTCGGCCTGCGCGCCGCGGCCGCCCACGCACGGCAAGGAGCATCGCCGAGACGATCGCGCTCGACGTGACGACCATTCGACGGAGCGCGGGGCGACTTCAGGCCTGTTTGGCCGGGATGCCGCTCGACGCGTTGGGACCCGCCGCCGACGTCGTGGGCCCCGATCTCAGCAACCTCCATGGCGTGTTGGGCGGCCTGATGAAAACGATCACCGCCGTGACCGAGAGAGCGAGCAGGGCATGACGGTGCACTGGCGCTCTCGCGAGGAATTGATCCACCAGGTCGTCGTGTTGACGGCCCAGGGGATGAGCCGGCGCGCCATCACGCGGGCGCTGGGGGTCAGTCGGAACACGATCAAGAAGATCCTTCGGACCCACGGTCGCGAGCGCGACGACGGGCACGCCGCGCTGGCCGCTGCGCCCGTGCGCGCGCCGCGTTCCCGCAAGATCGACGCCTACCAGGGTCGCGTGAGCGAGTTGCTCGCGCGCTACCCGGACATCACCGCGCAGCGCGTGCTGGAGATCCTCAAGGACGAGGGATTCCAAGGCGGCTACACCGCCGTCAAGAAGCAGATGCGGCGCGTGCGGCCAGCGGCCAAGCCGACGCCGAGCCTCGAAGCTCCGGTGTTCGGACCGGGTGAGATGGCCGAAAACGATTGGTCGCCCTACACGCTCACGTATACGACCGGCCTCTCCGAGACTGTGCAGCTGTTCTCGTACGTCCTGGTCTATTCGAAGCGCAAGTCCTTCGACGTCTTCGGCTCGCCGGACTTGTTCGCGCTCATGGACGGCCACGAGCGCGCCTTCGCGCGCTTCGGCGGCTGCGCCGCGGGCTGCAAGTACGACAGCCAAAAGCCCGTCGTGCTCCGGTGGGAAGGCCACCAGCCCATCTACAATCCTCGGTATCTCGCCTTTGCCGCGCACTACGGCATTCAGCCCGCCGCCGTGCGAGGAAAACCCAACGCCAAGCCGCGCGTCGAACGCAGCTTCTGGGAGCACGAGCGATCGTTTCTCAACGGCCGCTCATTTCGCGATCGCGACGACTTCGCCGCGCAGCTCGCCGACTGGCTCGTTCGCGTCGTCGACCCGCGCAAGCGTCACGGGCTGTCCGCCCTCGATCGGTTTCGCGACGAGGCGCCTCATCTGCGGCCGCTGCCCAAGCATCCGTACGACACCGCCCGGGTCACGTATCGACTCTGCAGCATCGACGGGTACGTCGAATGGCTCGGTAACCGCTACGCCGTGCCGTACGACCATGTGACCGACTTCCTGCCGCTGCGCATCACGCAGACGGAGCTGTTCGTCTACGGGCCGAATCTCGCTTGCCTGGCGCGCTATGAGCTGCGACCGCGCGGACGCGGCGACAAGATCGATCCGCTCGGGCTGCATCCTCGCCCAGAGAGCCGGTCGCCCATCGACGTCGACAAGCTGCGCGCCACCTTCGAGCAGATGGGCGACGGGGCCGCCGCGTTCCTGCTCCAGCTCTCGGGCGCCCACGTGACCCGTGTCTGGACCCACCACGCCCGGCAGATCCTGCTCTTGCGTGCCCGCTACGACAGCGCCGACGTCGACGCCGCCCTCGCGCACGCCGTTCGGTTCGGCGCGCTCGACGCGGCCTCGGTCGAGCGCATCCTCGCCCGACGCGCTCCGCCCCGGACCCTCGACGAGTACGTCGCCGAAGACACCGCCAAGCGCATCGATGACGCGCTCGGTCCCGTCGTCACACGCCCCCGCGATCTGGCCGAGTACGACGCTCTGCCGCTCGCCACCCGCCGCCCCGTGGAGACCGCCGATGGCCAAGACCAAAACGGATAAACCAGACTCCAATGACCGGGTGACCGGCCCGGCCTCTGACGAGGCCGTCGTGGTGATCGATCGCCTGCGCCGGCACCTCGGCTACTTGGGCCTCTCCCATACGCTCTCCACGCTCGACGACTGGCTCGCGTGGGCCACCCGCGAGCGACCCGGACACACCGCCCTGCTCGAGCACGTCCTGGCCGCTGAGGTCGATCACAAGTCGGCCGCACGCCTGGACCGGCGTATCCGGGTCAGCGGCCTGGTCGAGCGAAAGACACTCGAGGCCTTCGACTGGGACTTCCAACCCTCGATCGACAAGAGCCTCGTGCTGGAGCTCGCCCGCCTCGACTTCGTCAGGCGCCACGACGACCTGGTCATCACGGGAAAGAGCGGCACCGGCAAGAGTCACATCCTCAAGGCTCTCTCCCTGCGCGCCTGCGTGCAGGGCATCTCCCTGCGCTACGCGCGGTGCGTCGACCTGCTCGCCGACCTGCACGCCGGCCTCGCCGACGGCACCTACCCCCGACGCCTGAAGGCCTGGGCACGACCCGACCTGCTCGTCATCGACGACGTCGGCCTGGGGCAGGTGCGCCAGCGCGACGACGAGCCCACCGCCGCCCATACTCTCTTCAACCTCGTCGATCGCAGGCACGGCAAGCTCTCGACCGCGGTCACCTCCAATATCGATTTGCGCCAGTGGGGACGCTACCTGGGAGACGCGACCGTCGCCGCCGCCATTCTCGATCGGCTCGCCATGCATGCCATTCGTATCGACATCGACGGACCGAGCTACCGCCAGCACGTCGCTGCCGAGCGTGCCGGCAAGCCGGTCGCACCCACTCGGGCGACGGCGCCGTGAGGCGCCCGCGCCGCGTTCCACCCGCTCCGCCTCCGCCCCGCGTCCCGGACCTCGTCGTCGCGCCGGAGCTCGCCTCCATCATTCTGCTCGAACACGCGCTCGACCTCGCTGCCGACGCGCTCTTGGCCGAGCACCAGACGCTCATCGACGACTTCCATAGGCCACGCGACCAAGGCCCTGTCGTCTTCCTCGCCCACACGATCTGCCGCAGGGCCGCCACCTTGCGCGAAACGCTCTGGCGCTACCGCCACGCCGTCCGCGAAGCGGCGATGCCACCCGCGCACGATCCCACCGACGACAACACCTTCTGATAGCCGGACTCCCGCACTGAGCCGCGGGCCCGAGCGCTCGCGAGTCCTACCGGCGTCTTGGCGGTTCCCCCCTTCGCCCGGCCGAGCATCTCGGGTGCGAGCCACCGGCCCTGACGCGCGCCCTTTCCGATAGCAAGGGGTGGGTCACGATCCCGCCGCCGCTGACACCCCGATCCCCGCGACGGGTGGATCACTTCGGTGACCCGAAGTGGATCACTCCAAAGGCGCCGCTGAAGCGGGGGAGTCGGAGGGCCGCATACGAGCGTGGACGTCGGGGAACGGATTGGCACCCCGGACCCGGCCGAGCAAAGGCGGCCCGTGCTGAGTTGAACTTCAGGACGGAACCATGCCCGACGCATCGACGTTGGAAGACATGTCACCGAAACTATTGAAGGTAGTGGAGCGAGCGAAAAGGGAGCCCGAAGGACGGTTCCACTCGCTGGCACATCTTATCGATGTGCCCGCCTTGATGCGAGCCGACAAGCGCATGCGCAACGATGCGGCGGTCGGCGTGGATGGGGTCACGAAGGAGCAGTACGGGCAGGCCCTGGAAGAAAATCTCCGAAGCCTGCACGAGCGGTTGGTGGCGAAGCAGTATCGCCATCAGCCAATCCGGCGTGTTCACATCCCAAAGGAAAGGGGCAAGACACGGCCGATTGGGATTTCTGCGTACGAGGACAAGTTGGTCCAGGACGCCCTACGCGAAGTGCTGGAGGCGATATACGAGCAGGACTTTTTGGAATGCTCGTACGGCTTCCGGCCCGGTCGCGGTGCCCATGACGCCATTCGAGCCCTCGACCGTATTGCGCATCAGGGTAAGGTGAGCTGGATTTTGGAGGCCGACGTCGTGTCCTTCTTCGACAGCTTGGATCGCACCCAGCTGAAGGAGATGCTCCAAATTCGGGTGGCCGATGGGTCGCTGATGCGGCTGATTGGCAAGTGCTTGCACGTTGGGGTGCTCGACGGCTCGGAATACGCCGAGCCGGACACGGGCGCAGCGCAAGGGTCCGTGCTCTCGCCGATACTCGGCAACGTCTATCTCCACTACGTATTGGACCTGTGGTTCGAGCGCGATGTCAAGCCGCGTCTGCGCGGGGAAGCTCACCTCGTGCGTTATGCGGACGACTGTGCGCCACGACGGCGCGGAAGGGAGACCGAAATGGTCAACTAAAACGCTGCCTTGCTGCACAAGGGATGAGGGTAGGCCCCTCGGGTCGGTCGGCAGGCACCGGCTCCAAACCACCACGAGCTGCTCCGGTAAAGAGCCGGGGTGGTGCGCGTCGATGGAAAAGGCGCGGCGATGATCGCGTCAGGTGAGGCCTCGGGAGACGAAGCGAATGAACCACCGGAAACGTGTCGAAAGCGTAGGAACGATGTCAAAACCGGGACGAGTCGTTTGCCCGGGACAAGCCCAGGAGGAACCTGCAGCTGGCCTGGGCGGCATCCGGCATAAAGGTGGCGTGAACCGAGACCAGGCCCTTGTGTGGAACGTGGGAACCTGTCGCCTCGATGTTAAGGGAGAAGTCCAAGTGGAGGCCCCACGAGGATGAGAGTACCGATGCGAGGCACAGGGGCGGAGCGGCCCGTAGTAGCGGAGAAGCCGGGGAAACCCGATGGAGCGAGGGGGTCGCGTCATTCGGCTTGTATCGACGGTCAACCGCGGAAGCGGGAGGAGCCGCCGAGCCAAGCCAAGCCGTATAGCATTTCCAAAATGGCGGTGTGGGAAGCGTATAAGCGGGTGAAGGCGAACGGCGGAGCGGCCGGAGTCGATTCCGAGTCCATCGAGGAGTTCGAGAAGAATCTGAAGAACAACCTCTATAAGATTTGGAATCGCATGTCGTCGGGAACGTACTTCCCGCCGCCCGTTCGGTCGGTAGCGATACCGAAGAAAGACGGAGGCGAGAGGCGTCTGGGCATACCGACCGTTTCAGACCGGGTCGCCCAGACGGTCGTCAAGATGTATCTGGAACCGGAAGTGGAGCCGCATTTCCACCCCGATTCCTATGGGTACAGGCCACGGAAGTCTGCAGCCGATGCTCTGGCGGCGACCCGGCAGCGATGCTGGCGATACGACTGGGTCATCGACCTGGACATCCGAGGCTTCTTTGACAACCTCGACCACGCGCTGATAATGCGCGCGGTCGGCAAGTACACGCCGTGCCCGTGGGTCCTTCTCTATGTAAAGCGGTGGCTGGAAGCCCCCGTGCAACTGGAGGATGGCACGCGGGTACCGCGAACGAAGGGGACTCCGCAAGGCGGGGTAGCGAGTCCTCTTCTGGCAAATATCTTCTTGCATCTCGCGTTCGACGAATGGATGCGCACAACGCATCCGGACGTGCCGTTCGAGAGGTATGCGGACGATATTGTGGCGCACTGCAAGACGGAGAAGCAAGCACAGCAGGTCCTGGCGAACATCAAGCGTCGACTCGCGCACTGCCGATTGGAAGTGCATCCCGAGAAGACGCGCATCGTCTACTGCAAAGATGACGATAGGAAGGGGCGCTATCCCGAGGAGAAGTTTACCTTCCTCGGGTACACGTTCCGTCCTCGCCGGTCGAAGAATCGGCGGGGGAAGTTCTTCGTGAACTTCACCCCCGCCGTCAGCAACGACGCGGCGAAGCGGATGCGACAGGAAATGCGACGCTGGCGGATTCCTCTGCGGAGCGACAAGGCCATCGACGACTTGGCACGCATGTGGAACCCAGTCCTTCGGGGCTGGATCCAGTACTACGGTCGGTTCTACAAGTCTGCCCTGCACTCGGTCTTCCGACACTTCAACGGATTGCTCGTCCGTTGGGCCATGAGGAAATTCAAAAGGCTGCGACGACACCGTCGCCGAGCTGAGCATTGGCTCGGAGGCATCGGTCGCCGCGAGCCTCGGCTTTTCGCGCACTGGCAGTTGCTGGGGCTGAAGCCGGCGGTTGGATGATGGGAGCCGTATGAGCGGAGACGTTCAAGTACGGTTCTGAGAGAGGCTGGGGGTGAAATTCCCCCAGCCTACTCACCTCGTGATGACATTCGAACATCAGGACGACGCGGAGCGTGTGATGGAACGTTCTGGGAAAGCGGATGGGGCGTTTCGGGCTGACCCTGCACCCGGACAAGACCCGCCTCTTGCCCTTCCGGCGTCCGCCGGCGGAGCAAGTTGGCGGCAAGGGTCCGGCCACCTTCGACTTTCTGGGATTCACGCTGTACTGGCAGCGCTCCCGAAGCGGTCGATGGGGAATGACGTGCAAGACACGGAGTGCGCGCCTACGACGGTCGATTCAAGCCGTCGCGGACTGGTGTCGTCGCCATCGACACCTTCCGGTCAAGGAGCAGCACGCCGCGCTCACGAGGCGCATCCAAGGTCACTTCAACTATTTCGGCATCAGCGGCAACTTTCGCAGTCTGCTTCTGTTTGCCGAAGAGACGAGGCGAGTTTGGTATAAGTGGCTCCGCCGTCGGAGCCAACAAGCGCACCTCACCTGGGAAAAGTATGACGAGCTTCTGCAGCGTCTTCCTCTCCCGCGTCCCCGCATCAAGGTCCGAATCTGGGGGACGTAACCCACGAGCCAGCTCAGCGGAAGAGCCGGATGGTGGAAATCTCCTTGTCCGGTTGTGCGTCCAGCTAAGGCTGGCGCGTTTTGTGGGAGCCAGTCCCACCGAGGCTAAGAACCAGAGGCCTCGTAGCTTGAGTGGTAGGAAGGAGAGAAATCGATGACCTAAAGCCCACTGACAAAGCCATCGCAAGGATGGTGAGCGAGTCCCCGGGCCGTAACGAAAGTGAACGCAGAGGTGGCCCCGAAAAGGAGAAACCCCGGAGGCCGAGCCCTCAACCGGAGGGCGAAGGCAGCACGGCACACCACAAACTGGTTGACGTGGTGGACCGCTCCGGCGGGGTGGTAGCGACGGCACGGAGACAAGAACGCGCTGGAAACTGGAGAAGCCCTCCTCGCCCCGACGAGAAATCGACGGAAAAAGGTAGGTCGTATAACCGGCAACCCCGGGAAGTCGGCCGAAGGCGAAAGGGTGGCGGAGGGGCCGGTAGTAGCGTCGAAGCGGGGTAATGCCCGTGGAGCGAAGCGGCCCTGCTGTTGGTAATTCCTCTTACGAAACGGAAGGCAGGGGCGATATGATAAAGGCGCCTATTAGTCTGCAGGACCTGAGACGGAGGATATACGCGAAGGCGAAGGCTGAACCAACCTGGCGTTTCTGGGGACTGTACGTCCACGTCTGCAAGACGGAAACGATTGAGGCCGCCTACGAGATGGTTAAGCAGAACGATGGAGCGCCGGGTATCGACGGCGTCACCTTCGAGGCCATCGAGGCAAGCGGCGTCGAGAAGTTCCTCGGGCAGATACGGGACGAACTAGTCTCGCATCAGTATCGACCCATGCGGAACCGTCGGAAAGCGATACCGAAGGATGGGGGCAAAACTCGCGTCCTCTCGATACCTGCAATCCGCGACCGTGTGGTCCAGGGGGCACTCAAGCTCATTCTGGAACCCATTTTCGAAGCTGACTTCCAACCGGGGTCCTACGGCTACCGCCCGAAGCGGTCGCAGCATGGCGCGGTCCGCCGGGTAGCGGAGGCCGTCGTCAGGAATAAGACCCGGATCCTCGACATCGATTTGCGAGCCTATTTCGACAACGTTCGGCATCATGTGTTGCTCGAAAAAGTCGCAAAGCGCGTGAACGACGATGCGGTCATGACTCTCCTGTCGATGATTCTCAAAGCATCCGGTAAGAGGGGAGTTCCCCAAGGCGGGGTAATTTCACCCGTGCTCAGCAACCTGTACCTCAATGAGGTCGATAGGATGCTCGAGCGCGCCAAACAGGTCACGGCCGAAGGCAAGTACGCATATGTCGAATATGCGCGCTTTGCTGACGATCTTGTGGTCCTCGTGGACGCCTACCGACGCCATGCCTGGTTGCTGCAGGCGGTCAACCGTAGACTCCGGGAAGAATTCAGCAAACTTCACGTGGAAATCAACGAAGACAAGAGTCGACTCGTGGACCTCTCGAAAGACGAGAGCTTCGGATTTCTCGGCTTTGACTTTCGTCGCATCCGCAGTCTCCGCGGTGAATGGCGTCCGCATTTGACGCCGCAACGCAAGAAACGGACGGCGCTGCTGCGCAAGCTCAAGGACGTGTTCCGACGTTTTCAGTCCCAGCCGGTGGAGCGGGTGGTGCAGATTATCAATCCGATTCTACGCGGATGGGTGCAATACTTTCGAGTGGGTCACTCGAGCCGATGCTTCGGCTTCGTCAAGGACTGGGTGGAGAAGAAGGTGAGGCGACATCTGATGCGTGCCCGGAACCTGCCCGGTTTCGGCTGGAAGAGGTGGAGTAGGTCATGGCTCTACGGAACGCTCGGGCTCTTCAATGGGTACCGAGTGGCTCCGCGGCAGGACATGCCGAAAGCGCTCCCAGCACGATAGGTCCCATAAACCTTGGCGCGAAGCTGGCAGGACAGCGGAGTGCGGGAAATCCGCCTGCTCCGTTGGACGAGGCGGGGACTGGAAACGGAGCGATGGAGAGGCAAGTGAGGCACCGTCAACCGAAAGGGACGGAAACAGATTGGCCCCCCTGCACGCCACCGCGCCAGTCCTCGACCCTACCCGGCGAGGGCCCCGGGGCCAGTAAGCGCCCGGGGCTACTCGACAAGTGCGTCGGTCGACGAAGAGCCGCGGAAGCGGGCGCGGAAACATATCGCGTCTTAGGGGCGTTCGTTATCGCTGAATCGGCGAACCGATTTGGCAAAAACAGTAACAAGATCGTCATCGCGATCGCACGCGAGCTCGTCGGGTTCCTGTGGGCTGCGCTCCGAGACGACCGCGTCCACGCACGTGCCGGCACTCGCACTTCACCGATCAAGAATGCCCGCGCCAGTGCCACCAAAGCCGTTTCCGGCTGCGATCAGGGCCTTCTGGCGCACCGGAACCCGATCCACTCCTCGATATCTGCAGGAAAGTCGTCGCTGCGGCTGGGCGGCTGCAACAGCGACGTGCCGGTAGACTCGCAACTGCCGCCCCGGATCACGCGATTGGAGGTTGAGGAAAGGTAGGCACAATCTGCGCACGGATCGACGTAGGTTGCATACCAATCGAGGTTCCACTCGTCGACATTGCCCGCCATATCTAGCTGGCCCCAAGTGGCAGCGCCGAGGCTCGCTGAGCCAACCGCCGCGGTCATGTCGTCGTTCTCGTAAATTGCGTACAGGCTGCTGGTCCCGGGATCCGTAGAACCCCACGGATATTCTAACTCCTGGCTACCGCCTGCCGCCACGTATTCCCATTCGGCCTCGCTGGGCAAAAAGCCCCCGTCCCAAATACAGAATGCATAGGCCTGGTACCAATCCAAGCAATTAATTGGCAGGTTCTCATGAGTGCCCGCGGAAATCGTCCACGTGCTCGATAGGCCGCAATCGGACAGGTACGTATTCCACGTGCTAGGCGCGCCAGCCCCCGTGGCGATGTACGTGTCCCAGTCCGTCGCGTCCCAGCCCGTCTCGAACGCCCCCGCAGCTCCGCTATTGGCCAGTCCCCGCCCCCCATTCAAATGCGTATGGATACCGCTGCCGTTCGCCGGCGGCGCGCCCGTGTTGCCCGTAAGGTAGTTCACGTACTGCCGAAAACGACCCACCGTCACCAAATACTTGTCCATGCGCAACCCGCTCACCATCGCCGGATCGGCTACGCCCGTCGGTCCGGTGCCGCTGTTCGCGTACGTCCGATCGTACGTCCCGCCCGTCACCTCTAGACTCGTGCAACAGCTTTCGCTGGCCGTTCCGCAATTCGTCGTGCCCACCGCACTCACTTGGCAACTCGGCGGCGCATCGCAGGCTCCTGCGGTGCAATTCGGCATCGCTGCCGGGCAGGCTTCAGTACTTCCCCATGCCGCGCACCCATTCGGCTGCTGCGTGCACGTCTCCAGCCCACCCGGAACACACTGACCGGCTCCGATCGTGCACGCGTTGCTGCAACACGCTCCAGCGCTGCACGCGCCGTTGGTGCACGTCGTCAATTGCGATTCGAAGAAACACCCCTGCGCGTCCTGTGCGCACGTTGCCAACGTGGATGTGGACTCACACGCGTTCCCCACGACCGTGCACGTCGAGCTAACGTTGCACGTGCATGCCGCCACCTCGGCGCTCGTCGTGCAGCTTTGGTGCGCCCCGCACGCCACCGCCGGCGCGTACGCCCAGCAGCCGTCGGTACCCAGCGTGCACGTCTCGAGGCCGCCCGTGACGCATAACGTCTGGCCCGACGTGCAGCTATTGGTGCAAGTGAGCGCGCACTTCGCATTCGGCGGGGCCCCCACGCACGACTCCGGTGACGCGCATGCTTGCGTCGATGCAGCGAAGAAACAACCGTTCGCGTCCTTGTCGCATGTCGCGACGGTCCCGGTCCCGTCGCACGCGGTCCCGATCTCGATGCAAACGGTTGACGGGTTGCACGTGCACGTCGCCGCCAAAGCGCTTCCCGTGCAGCTCTGGTGGGCGCCGCACGCGACCGGCGTGCCGAGAGCCGAGCAACCGTTGATCCCCTGCGTACAGGTGGCCAGATCGCCCGAGACGCACGACGCCTGCCCTTTGGTGCAGCTACTGCTGCACGTCAGCGAGCACGCGGCGCCGAGGCCACCATCGCCTGCTGCGCAGGTCTCCGGAGACGTGCAGGTCACGGTCGACGCGACGTCGAGGCAACCGTTTGCGTCCTTCGCGCATGTCGCAACCGTCTGGGCGTCCTGGCACACCGCTCCCGTCGTGGTGCAGATCGTCGAAGTGCAACCGCATGCGGCAATGTCGCCAGTGACCGCGCACGTCTGGTGACTGCCGCACGTGACCGTCGCGACCCACTGCGTGCAGCCGCCTTGGGTCTGACAGGTCTGCACGCCCGCGTCGATACATTCGGTCAAACCCGCGGTGCACGCATCCGTGCACCCGGTACCGGTGCCCGTGGCGGTACCGGTGACGCTCGGCCCCGCGTCCGCGCCCGTGCCGGTGGACGTGCCGGTGCCCGTACTCGTGGATGTGCTCGTCCCCCCCGCTCCCGAGCTGCTTGACGCCGAACTGCTGGTTGCTGAGCTGCCCGAACTCGGCGGCATGCTGGCCACCACGCTGCCCAACCCGCCGTCGGGCCCCGCGTCGAGACTCTGCCCTTGCGTATACGTCGGCAGCGCCGATGGCGGGATGATATTCGACCCGCACACGCCCGTGCTCGGCTGGCAGCTCTCTCCGCTCGCGCATAGGGACATCGGCTCGCCCCCGTCGCCGGCCTCGACCACTTGCCCCTCGCACTGCTGCGCCAGGACGAGGTACAGCACTGCAAGGCGGTCGGTCGGGACCTGCACTTGCGCGACTCGCTGCACCACCGGGGTCCCACCCTGGCCGTGCTGATATGCCGTCACGGCGATGAGCACCTCGTCGGGGCTTTGCCCCGCAAACAGCGTGAAGGTCGCCGGCAGCGTTACCTCCGTCGAGGGCAGCGTGTAGTCGTTGTCCCAGATCTTGTTCCAGCCTCCCCCGTCCGCCTGGTCGCTCACCTCGAGCTTGATGTCGTCGAAGTCTTGCGGGGCGTTCAGCCCCTCGGTCGAGACGACGAGCTCGAGGCCGTCCACGGGCTTCGCGGGGGGTTTCGAGCATCCGCCCGTCGCCGACCCCACGGTCACTATGCACGCGGCCAATGGTAGGGCACGCGCCCACCCGATCCCACGCGACCTGGCGGATCGGCGGCTTCGGTCGTTCGACCGGGTCGACCCGATCATCGCCGCCCCCACACCGAGAGCGGAAGTTGAGCCGACCCCAGGTTGTCCGGCGGATCCGACGCCTGCGCGGGCTGCTGCCGGAACAAAAAGTACCCGCCGACGGCCGCTCCGGCAGCCGCCACCACCACCCCGCCCACGATCCACGGCCAGACCGCGGCCCCGTGGTTGTCGCTCTCGAGCGTCACGTTCACGCTGCGCGTCTCGCCGTCTTTCAGGTCGACCTCCGCCTTGTATGCGACCTTGCCCGGCGCCGTCACGATCACGGTGTGCACGCCCGGCGCAACTCGGCCGTCGAAGCGCCCCTGGGCCACGGTCCTGTCGTCGATCGCCACCGTCGCGTCCTCTTCGCCCACGACCAAGAGGTGAGCCCCGTGCGCCTCCGCCATCAGCGTGATGGCCATGGCGGTCTCGCTGCCCCCCGAGACCTCCACCGTCTGATCGTGCGTCGCGAACCCCGCCTTCTTCACGCGGAGCGCGTGCTCGCCGAGATCGAGCCGCAGCGGAGCGTCGAGCGGCGTCGTGCCCACAGACTTGCCGTCGACCGAGACCGACGCCCCCGCCTCGGTCACCGCAAGCCGCACCGTTCCGACCAGGTTCCGAAGCGCCGCCAGCGCCGCGTCGACCGTCGCTCGGTCGTCCGCCGTGATCCGCGCGCCCAGCGCGCGCTCGTACTGCTCGAGCAAGTCTTGCGTTCGGGCGTAGTGGCGAGCGTTTTTCTCGCAGATGGCGAGATTGAAGATCAGCCGCGGATCCCTCGACAGATCGTACGCCTGGGCGTACTTGGTGGCCGCACCCGCGAAGTCGCCGTTGTTGAAGAGGATCCGGGCCGAAACGTACGCATCCTTCGCCGCCCCTTGAAGCACGCTGTCAAGGGGCCGATCGTGCGCGGAGGGGCCCGCCGGCGCGGTCTGCGCCGAGGTGAGCGGCGAGGCGAGAGCGAGCGCCAGGGCGAGACACAAGCCGTCGAGGGGGCGCTTCATCGTCAGGCTCACTTGGGTCGGAGGGCGGAAAGCGGGTCGGCGATCGACGGATTCGAAGGGGCCTGGTTCGCACGGATGGGGGTAGGCGGGGCCGGCGGCGGCGCAGGCGCAGCCGACGCAGGGGCCACAGAGGCCGCGGGCTCGCGCGAGGAGGCTGGCGCGGTCGTCGGTGCGGTCCCATGGGGCGCACCGGCACTCTTGGGAGGCCCCGTCGATCGAGTGGCGCCGCTCGGGGACGGATGGATCGCGGCCGAGACCGCGCTTTCGGCGGGCGCTTCTGCGAGACGCTCCGGCTCTGGCAGAGGGACGAGCCCTTCGTGGGCCGTTGTCTCGGACACGGGAGCCACGGTCGCCACGGCCGGAGTCGAGGAAGCTCGGGCGGCCGCCGGCGCCTCCGAGCCTTGCCCCGGTCGCGAGATGCGCCAACCCGCCCCCAGAGCGATGACCAGGGCACTCGCCCCTGCGATCGCCGCCACGGCGCGGCCCCGCCCCCGCACCGAGGGCTGCGCGGTGTGGCCCAGTCCCGCCTCCGTCGTCGGGACCGCCTGCGTCTCCGCGGCGAGAGCCGACGGCGGCTCCGAAACCGCCTTGGGCGAAAGCCCTGCCGATTGGACGATCGCCGCGATCTTCTCCACCGCCCCTTTCGACGACCGCGGAGCGTACGGCAGCAAGGCGAGCGCGAGCTCGCCGACGTTGCGGTAGCGCCGATCGCGATCTTTCGCCGTGCACCGGCGAAACGCGGTTTCGAGCCCGTCGGCGACGTGGGGCTGGAAGGTGCGCAGGGGCTCGGGCGTCTCGGTGGCGATCTTGACGATGAGCTCGGCCACCGTGTCGCCCTTGAACGGAACCCGGCCGGTCAAAAGCTCGTAGAGCACGATGCCGAGAGCCCAGATGTCGGCGCGGGTGTCCGCGTCCTTGGCGGACTGCATTTGCTCGGGCGACATGTACAGCGGCGAGCCCATGATGGCGCTCGTCCGGGTGGCGATGCTCGGTCCGGCCGCATTGAAGCTCGCCATCTTGGAGATGCCGAAGTCGAGCACCTTGATGACCAGTCGCCCGTCCGCACCTCGCACGCAAAAGAGATTCGACGGCTTGATGTCGCGGTGCACGATGCCCAAGCCGTGGGCCTCGGCGATGGCCACGCACGCCTGAATGAGGAAATCGGCGGCCTGATCGAACGGCAGTGGCCCCCGCTGCTTGATCCAGGTCCCCAGGTCTTGGCCGTCGAGATATTCCATGACCATGTACGGAGCGCCCGTTTCGAGCGTGCCGACATCCAAGACGCGCGCCACGTGCTCGCTCTTGATCTTCACCGCGGCTCGGGCTTCCCGCGCGAAGCGGCCCACAGACTCGGCGTGGTCCAACATCGCGGGCAAGAGGAACTTGATAGCCACCCGCTCGTCGAGATGGAGGTGGTGCGCGGCCACGACGACCCCCATGCCGCCCACGCCGAGCACGCGTTCGACGCGGTACTTGCCCGCGAGGATGTCCCCCTCACGAACACCGGCTAGATGCTGGGAACCGCCCTCTGCCACGCACTCGCCCCCTTCCGAACGTTGAGGCCACGGCTCGGGCGTCGACCCCAGACCGCTTTGCCGGCATGTCATCCCTCCCATCTACGCCTGTCAATAGTCGAACAGAGCCAAAGGGCCGCGTGGCGCCATGCGTTTCAAACGGGTCATGTCCCGAAGTCAGTGAAGAAATGACTATAGATTTCAGCGCCGCGGTGGCGGGGGGCGTTGAAACGGCAGAGTATGGATCTCTGCCCTTAAGTCATGGCAAGCGTAGGAATTGTGCCACATATTGAGCCAATCGAAAAGCGTATCGTCAACGATAAGGAGAGTCATGATGTCTTCTTCGATTGAGGCGGAGCCGACGCCCGCGGCGGTTCCCTGCCTGCCGTCGGCTTAGGTGGACCGTGCTCCGCACGCAGGCGGGTAAGCCGGTTGGCAAGTAGAATTCGTAGAGGCGAGAGTCCAGCGACGAAGTTCGCGACGGCTTCGCGTTGACGCAGTCGGTCGATTTTCCCCCAATGGATGTTGACTACACCTATTGGGGTGCGTTTTACATTATAATCCGCACTCGGCGGGTACAATGGCATTGAGAGAAAGCCGCTAAATGGCGCCTTCTCGAAGTATTCTCTGAGTTTCCTGCGAACGTGAGCGGGATGGTCGCCTTCGCGCTCGCACCAATCGTCGATATCCTTTGAACCTTCGAATAATTCGAACCTTGTATCAACGCTGAATACGAATGGCGCCCCGGGAAGTACTTTCCAGCCGCTACCACCGGTACTTCGGGCCGATCCTGGATCTAAAGGCACGGGTAGCGCTATTTCTGCTACATTTGGATCTAGAACGGCATCCGACGTCGACGTTATTTCGTGAGGAAGAACTAGTAGTCCCCTGAGTCCGGCCAAAGCGACCCCTTCACTATCGAAGAGAACGTTTGACCACCATGGAATCGCTTCGTCACCTTCCACGAAAAGCATAGCGTTGGCACAGAATCCATCGCCGGCCCTGTCGAACATAGCAGCAAGACGCGATATCCCATGGAGTCTTAGTCCAAGAGATTTTAGCATGTCAGCTTTCGACACAGCCTGTCCGTCGAAGAGGAAGACTTGTTCGACGGTGCCCCCCAACCGATGGAGAAAGTCCTCTTCGGGCATTGTGCGAATAAGGTCAGGTAGACGCCGATGAGCCGCCTCCAAGCCCTGGAGGTGGGCTTCCGCAGAAGAGAGCTGAAGCGTTAGGCGTGCTTGCTCTTCGCGCCGTTCAACGGCAATCGCGAATTGCTGTGCCGCCGTGACAACAAATGTGAAGGCTACGACTCCGACGAACGCCCAAGCGTATGCCGGTGAAGTGGCGCCCAGAAGTGGAGCGCCCACAATTCCGGCCACCAGCAGGGCCGCCGCCACGAAGCCGGCAAACAGGTGGCCGGCGAAGACGCCCCGGAGGCGGCTCGAAAAGGACACGCGCGGTTATCTGCGAGCAAACTCGCGAGCGGCCGGCACCTGATCCGCAAGGTCATCCCGCTTCGTGAACGCGTACACCCGCGGGCCCTCTTGCGCGTAAACGATCTGGCGCCGTGGTGCGTTCTGGATCTGCTTGAGGGCCTCGAGTGCGCGCAGAAACGCTTGCTCCATGTCAGCAATTTCAGCCATGCCCCATGTACTCCGGTTGGCCAAGGGCGAGTCCACGCGCCCGTCCAACACTTTGGATGTTATACGCACGCCGCGCCGTGCTGCAAAATCGCTGTTTTTTCGCGGTCTGCCGGCTCTGAAGTGATAGCAACTCGTCCAAGTAACCGGAACGTTTGAACAGTTCCACACGGCGCGGACTACGCGATCAACCGGGCCAACGCCACAATTTGGCCAAACAAACTGTCAAAGAGACTAGAAGGAGACGTTCCGCAGTCCTGCCGCCGCTGAGGGACTTACCCGTGCCAATTTCGCCGGGCGCTACGATTGCCGCACTCTCAGCGATGCGCGGGAAGCGGTCCTTGACGCCGTGCCGGTACCGATCATACGTTCAGGTATGAGCGCCACCCGATGGGAAGGCATCCTGATCGCCCTCGTCTCTGCCCTTGAAGCCTTCAAGGCCGCCGCGCACGCCCTCGGCTACGCCTGCCGCTCGGGGATCAAGACCAACGCCAAGGGCGAGCTGGTCGTGGCGCTCATCTTTCATTTGGCCGGGGTGGCGGAGTGAGTAGGACGCCGGGGCCGGCGGTCGCGGGTTTACGCCGCAGCTATGCGTCTGGACAGTCCATCAAACACTCGCCATTCAGCAAGCGAAACTCTCGGCTCCCGCACATGCAAATCACCGTCTCTTGATGGGAAGCATCGGCGGCGTCTTCGGCTGTTAGGTAGCGCCCGCAGATCTGACACGTCGCGCCGACCAGGACAGCAACCGGGATGAACTCGTGCATGCTCAAGAGCATACTGAACCGACTGGCAGTGTCCACCTTTTATTATAACGTCCCGCGCCCATGACCTTGCGCTTCGCCCCGAAGTAGCATTCCCTCACCATGCCGACCGTTTGAACGTTCCCCCGCGTTTCCGGTCGACCGGCCGAAGCCCCGTTCGCGGGCCGACGTCCGTTCGTGGAGCCTAGCGGTGACTCCGATAATACGGGGCAACGTAGGTCCCGTCTTTCCGCGTGTAGCCGTTCACGCACTGGGTCCGCGGCAGGCCCGTCGTGTTCGAGACGTCGCCGTAGCCCGCGGCGGGCAGTCCGGGCAGTTCTGCCCCCGGACCCGTCTGCCGGGCAGCCGTTGCCGCCTGTTGAGAGGCCGGTAGGTACGTCGGCGCAGGGGCGACCGCGGGCGGCGCAGTCTGCACAGCGATAGCATCGAAGGCTCGTCTCGTTTCGATGGCCCGCCAACAGACTCGGGTGCGTTCGTCGGACGGCTCGCCGCCCGCGACGAAAGCTTTGAGGGCTGACGTCGTCTTCGGGCCGTCGATTCCGTCGATCGGACCCACGTCGTAGCCGAGCGCGCTCAGACACGCTTGCAATTCGTCGGTCTGCGGCGCACCTGCGATCCATGCACGCATCACGGCGCGCTCGGGTATCTCGATGTCCCGCGCCGCCGCGGTCGTGGTCGCGGGCGAGACCGGAGAGGCCATCGTAGTCTCACGGATCTGGCTGACCCGATCGCGTGACCCCATTGCGGCGGCGACTAGAACGACCCCGAATATCAGAGCAAAGAGCCAGCCTATCCCTCTCACGCATCACCCCCAATAGACAAGCGTACCACTTGCGCCTTCGGTAGCGATGTAAAGAAAGGCGCACGCACGGGTAAGCGTACGTGCGCTCAATTGGGACGGCGCTTTCAATGACAACGAGCGCCCCAAAGGCCTTATATGTGACCGCCGCGGTTTCCGCGGCTCTTCGTTGATCGATACGCTTTCGACCGGCTACTCGCCGCCTGGCCTCTGCCTCATCAAACCACTGGCGTGAAGTCGCCGAACACGGCCGCGCTCTGTTGCCGCCACGGCAACGACGTCGACGCGACGACCGTCTCAACGTGCTCGCCCACATTCGCGAGGTGTACCGGGGCAAGAAGCTTGCCGAACCGTTGGCAGTGGCTTGATCGCTCGGACGCCGACCCCCTGAACCTTTCTTGAACTCAGGTAAACAGTGGGGCGCGTTGCACGCTTACCGCCCAACCGCAAACTCGTTGCCCTGAAGCTGAGCCACAAGCTCGGACTGCTCGCTGCAATGCAGTGAAATGGACACTGTCTCCTCGAATCGCATTCTAGACGGGCCAACCGCGCTACCAACGAGGAGATAACCGCCATGTCAGACGAGACGTCCAAACCTGCTCAGATCTCTCTGCCGCCTGATTTCCACATCGATGAAATCGCACCCGTTCGCCGCGTCGGTCCAGCTCCGACACCGCCGCTTGGCGTTCTGGCCAACTTCACCGGTACCTTCGTCGGCAGCGGCTTCAACATGATCTTTCGTCCCAATAGCGTGGCGCCAACCACCACCACCTTTCCGACCCCTGTCACCCCTGCGCCCCCAACGCCACCGAGCGAGAACGTTCTGGAGCTCAACTTGACGACCGAGACTCTGTCTTTCAGCAGCCCACTCGGGAATGTGCCCAATCGTGGCTTGGAAGATCAGAACGACATTTTTCTCAATGGCGTGCCCTACGTTCAAGCCATCAAGGACGTGACCAACCAGGCAACGGGCAAGGGGGACGGGCCGGCAACCGCTATTCATTTCGAGCCTGGCTTGTGGATGCATATTCCAGCCACCAAGACGCGGCCCGTTTTGGCCAATTCCTTGGTGCGTATGGCGTCCATCCCGCACGGCACCACCATCAATGCACAGACCCTCGAGCCGACGACGTCAATCAAGGGTCCTCCCACGATCCCGCCGGTCAGCATCACGCCGTTCTTGATTGGAAGCAGCCCGCCACATCTGATCCAATTTGCCAGTCAGACGGCGTCGAATGGAGATACCCCCAGAATCCCGCAGGACTTGACGAAATTCATCGCGGCTGGAACGATCACCCAGCCCATCCTGAATGACCCCAATACCGTGCTGCGAGAGGCCATCGCTGGGCAGACGATCACTAACACCATTGTCTTTACCGTTTCGACGATACCCCCGCCGCCGGAGTTCGGCGGAGGCACGGACGACATCGCGTTCTTGCTGGGCGATCCGACTTCGACGAACCCGAACGCCAACGCTGTCAAGATGACGGCGACGTTCTGGATCGAGACCGTGGAGCACAAGATTGTCGTTCCAGTCTTCAAGTTGGGAGACGCCCCTTTGAAGATCCCGGCGTCGGGTCCGTCCGGACGATTCGCACCGGTCTTCCATGTAGAGCCCCCGCGCGACATTCCGACACCGATCACGATCACAGTTACATCGACGCAAATCCAATACTCACAGGTCGTGTTCCTGAATTTCGCCGGCCTGACTTGGCCGCACGTATCCGTGGCCACCCTGGTTCCAGGCGATCCTGTGGCCGTTCCCCCGAGCGCCTGGGCAGCCTAAACCGCAAGTACGCCCGACGGGGCAGGGGAGACCTGG
The DNA here is from genome assembly GCA_963696385.1 of uncultured delta proteobacterium. GTDB lineage: Bacteria > Myxococcota_A > Polyangia > Polyangiales > Polyangiaceae > Palsa-1150. The sequence goes on along the minus strand of CAVOKF010000007.1, from coordinate 1,359,530 downwards.
ACTTGTCGTGCCCGCTTGGGTTGGGTTCAGCCCGCCGGAAGGTGCTTTGCCGGTCGCGCGGCCATCGCGGCGGCTTCCTCGGCTCTTCGTTGACCGATACGCTTTCGACCGGCTTCCATTTGACCGTCAAGTGCGACGAGGCGCTTTTCTCCGAGCAGCGAGCGAGAACGCCCTTGCGCGAGGGGACGAGACTCAACGTGCCACTTGCGCGCGATCGGGACCCCCATCGCCAAGGGTGCGGGCAAGATCACCCGAAAGCTCGAGCAACGGCTCGCGTGCCCCGATGGGCTCGACGCGGACCGAGCCGGCGCCCTCGAGCTCTGCGCCCGTCAAGAAGCAGCAGCTGCTCCCTCGGTTGTTGTGGCGATGTACGTGTCAAAATTCGTCGTGTCGAACGCGAGCACATTCGTGCCGAGGTCGAACTTCGACACTGCGGCCCGGGCCAACTCGATCTGCGCCGTCTCCAGCTGCGCGTCAGTCGCCGTCGCTGCAAGGCGATGGAATTCCTGTCCGGTGAACGACTTCGCAGAAAGGCAGGACACTCAATTGGGACGGCGCTTTCAAGTGCGCCAGGCGAAGCCTGGGTGAGGAGGAAGACATGTAAGAGCGGAAACCTCACGTAACCGTCCGCGGGTGAAATTCCCGACCGGCCAAGGCGGGGCCGCCAGCCGGAAGCGAGTGTTGCGTGGTTCGCGAGCAATCGCGGCTGCGAAGCGTACACAGCGGGCGTGCAGGCCGTGCAAAGAGCCTCGAAATCCGTCTCTTCGCGGAGGCCGACGCGTTTTGAAACGCGGAAGGCAACATCGACGTGCCGAAAAGTCGGGCGAGCCCGAAGGCCTGGCCCGTCGACTCTGCCGGGGTGAACAGCAGGGCATGTACGCAAAGGACGGTCCAGGAACCTGGGATATCCCGGCGCCTCCGGCTGTTGAATTGCGGCGGTAGTGCGCGGCGAAGGCAACGAAGCCAAGCGCGATGGGCGACGGGAAGTCGGAGTGCCGCAGTAGGAGCGACGACGCGGGGGAACCGTCCCAAGGGACCCCGCCGAGCAAAGGGCGGCACCGGAAAACACGGAACCGCTGGAGGGAACGATGGCCGAGGCGCCGAACTCAATTCCCATCTCAACGAAACTCGAACGGATAGCAAAGCTGGCGAAGGACGCGCCCGATATGGCGTTCCGAACGCTTGCCCATCACATCGATACCGACTGGCTCCGCGAAGCGTACCGACGCACACGCAAGGACGGGGCTCGTGGCGTAGACGGGCAGAGCGCGCAAGAGTATGCGGAAAACCTGGAGGGCAACCTGCAGTCGCTTCTCGAACGCGCGAAGTCTGGTACGTACCGAGCACCGCCGGTGCGGCGAGTCCATATCCCGAAGGGGAGCGGCTCGGAAACGAGACCGCTCGGCATTCCCAGCTTCGAAGATAAGGTATTGCAGCGCGCGGTCGCGATGGTGCTGGAGGCGGTCTACGAGCAGGACTTTCTGGACTGCTCGTACGGCTTCCGGCCGGGGCGCTCGGCGCATCAAGCGCTCGAGACCCTGCAGAATCAAGCGGTAATGATGGGTGGCGGGTGGGTCCTCGAGGTCGACGTACGCAAGTTCTTCGACGTCCTGGACCACGGGAAATTACGGGAAGTCCTACGCCGCAGGGTGCACGACGGAGTGCTGCTGCGGCTCATCGGAAAGTGGTTGAATGCGGGCGTGCTCGAAGACGGAGCCATTGCGTATCCGGAAACGGGCACACCGCAGGGCGGGGTGATTTCGCCGATTCTGGCGAACATTTTCCTGCACGAGGTGCTCGACGTCTGGTTTGAGCGCGAAGTTAAACCAAGGCTTTCGGGCAAGGCGCTGCTCGTCCGCTACGCGGACGATGCAGTGCTTTTGTTTTCGCATGAAGTGGATGCCCGCAAGGTGCTGGACGTGCTGCCGAAGCGATTGGGTGCGTACGGCCTGGCGCTGCATCCCGAGAAGACGCGGTTGGTGGAGTTTCAGCGCCCTGACCGTCGCTCATCGAAAGTCGATGGCGGCGACCGAGGTCCTGGCAGCTTCGACCTACTCGGCTTCACGCACTACTGGGGCAAAGCTCGCTCTGGCAAGTGGATTGTCATGCGCAAAACAGCCAAAGACCGCTTCCGGAGAGCGGTGTCGCGGGTCGCGCAATGGTGCAGGGAGCACCGGCACGACGCCATCCGCGAGCAGCAGAAGGCACTTGGGCAAAAGCTGCGTGGTCACTACGGATATTACGGAATCACCGGGAATTTCCGCGCCATCGCGCTCTTCTGCCGCAAGACTATTGCGTTGTGGCGCCGGTGGCTCAACCGCCGGTCGCAACGACGCCATATGCCTTGGAAGCGAATGCGGCTTCTGCTGGAGCGCTACCCGCTCCCGCCGCCTCGCATCGCTCACCCATTTCTCCCGCGCGCAGCGAACCCGTGACCGAAGAGCCGGATGCGTGAATTGCGCACGTCCGGATCCGAAGGGGGGCCGGGGAGACAACATCCCCGGCCTACCCGACTGACAACGAGCGCCCCAAAGGCCTTTTATGTGACCGCGGCGGTTTCCGCGTCTCTTCGTCGGCCGACAAGCTTTGCGCCGCCTACTCGCCCTCCAGACGAGCGTGGCCAACTCGTGAAGGCCGTAGTCGATCGTCCGTCCGTCAAGACTGACGGCGCTGCGCCCGTAGTGGAGCTAGAGGGGGAATCGCCACGCAGCCCGGCCGGCCCTGGCTGCAGCCAGATCGCGCGATGATGCTGCGGCACAGCGCGCGCGCGAGTTCGAAGCTGGGGAACTCCGCGATCGCCCCCTTGTTCATGAACTGGGGCGGCCCTCGTACTCCGCGGCGGACGATGCCGTCGATGAAGGCGCAGAGGTCCGTCCACGTGCGTGCATCGACGTCGTCTGCGCCCACCGACGCGGGCTCCCATCCCAGGTCCGGATCGCCGGCGGCCAGCGGCACGAAGCTCGTGCGAATCTCCGCGAGCGCGTCGACGGTTGCCTCAACGCGGCCCACGATGACCCGGTACTCCCCGAGGCTCGTGCAGCAGTGATGGCCGCCGGGTTCGGCGTCAACAAGGTTGTACTTGTACGCATCCGTGGACCGCCCGTCGGTCGCCGCCGTGAGTCTCTCCGCGAATGCCACCGGCGACTTAAGCGTCCACGCACGCTCGCGGCAGGTCGAACTGCATGGTCTCAGACGCGCACTCGTTCGTCCACCGCCGAGGCGAGTAGCCAGTCGAAAGGGTATCGGTCAACGAAGAGCCGCGGAAGACCCCGCGGAAACATATCGCGTCTTAGGGGCTTCCGTTGTCACCGAGCGGCAAACCGATTTGCTCGATCCGGAGACGTGCTCTCCCCGCCCGTCGCCGTCGTCTCCATCGCGCTCGCACGCGCGCTCAGGGTCCATCACACCCTCGTTCGAGACCGGCACACACTCGCCCGCGAACTCCGCCGGCGGTGCTCCTGCTCGGATGCGCGCAACCAGGTCGGGGTTCGCCAGAAGCATCTTGCCAATCGAGACTATGTCCGCGCGCCCCTTCTCGATGTCGGCCAGCCTCGTCTCGCGGTTCGCGTCCGGATGAGTGAGCATCAGGGACGTCGGCCAGCGAGCCCTGAGCCGCGCGAGGAGCCCGTCGTCGCCTGCCTGCGATCGTATGGGTCGTGTGGGTGGTGGGCCTGTTGTTGCGACGCTCATTGTCCTTCTCCTCCAGGCAGCTTTGTGAACGGCGTCGGCGTCCGTGACGTCCATCAGTCACGGTGACGGCTTCGTCCACGCCGCGGCTCCGTGCTGCGCGAGGGTGCAGTCGACGAGCTTCATGCCGCCTGGACCGGGAGCGTACGACCGCCGCCGGCCGAGTGCAACGCCTGCCGATCGACGGAAAGCCGCGGAAACGCTGCCACAAACGTGGGTTCGTTGCAATCGAGTGAAATGGATGCCGCCGCCAGCAAAAGATACCGTCGTCGTCGACATCCAATGCCGCTCAGCGGGGATGCTCCTCTCGGCCGCACTCGAACCGCCGAGCGAGAACGCTACCGTCGCTCGTGCCCCAATCGCCGGAGTCACCATCGCTATGCGAAAGCCACTTGATTGCCCAATGAGTTTTTCGTCCGCACGGCTCGGCAGGGGCCAGTTAGCGGCCGGATTCCAAACGAGGATAAGGGCGATCGCGGCCACGATCTGCGTTCTACAAGGGTGTGGCGGTAGAACCAGTGCACCCGACGAAACGCCCGTAACCGACGTGGACGGCGGCGCATCCGTACAAGGCGTAGGCGCAACGAGCCCAACCGGCTCGGCTTCGAGCCCGTCGGGTAGTTCAATGAACGGGCCGCCGAGTTGCCAGCCCGGCGGGCCCGGGATGACGAACTGCGGGCCAGGAGGGAGTGGCAGCGAGAGTTGCTGCACGAGCTTGGAGGTCGTCGGAGGTACGTACGACCGCACCTACGATCTCGACGAGAGCGGGCAGACCTTAGCGCCCGTGGATGGTGTAGCCACTGGTTTGGCCGACCCGGCAACGGTGAGCGGATTCCGTATGGACAAGTACCTGGTGACGGTGGGGCGTTTCCGGCGTTACGTCAACTACGTGACGGGCACCGGGGGATCGCCGCCGGCGAACGGAAGCGGCATTCACACGCACTTGAATGGGGGCTTGGGATTGGCCAATAGTGGGAACCCAGGGACCTACGAGACCGGCTGGGATGCGATGGACTGGAACACGTACATCGCAACGGGGCCTGGCGCGGCGAACACGTGGAACGCGAACCTGAACCCCCCGGACATGGGCCCGCCCACATGGACAAGCACGGCAGCCAGCTATGAGAATCTGCCGATCACCTGCGTGAACTGGTACGAGGCGTACGCGTTCTGCATTTGGGACGGTGGCTTCTTGCCGAGCGAGGCAGAATGGGAATACGTGGCGGCCGGTGGAAGTCAGCAGCGCGCGTTCCCTTGGGGCGCGACCGAGCCCGGGTCCAATACCCAGTACGCCATATACGACAACCTGTACCGGTCCAACCCGACGCAGCTTGCGCCGGTCGGAACGACGAGGCTGGGAGCCGGCTACTGGGGTCAACTGGATATGGCCGGGGAAGTCTTTGAGTGGAACCTGGATTGGTATGCTACATACGTCGATCCGTGCACAGATTGTGCCTTTCTTACGGAACACGATGGCCGGGTGGCCCGCGGCGGCTGGAACGGCCCCCCGGATTTCTTGCTTGTCCCATCTCGCGAACAAGGCAACACGACGGTGCATTCCACCATTCGAGGTTTCCGGTGCGCCAGGACGCCGTGACAAGGACGGCTAGGTTATTTGCAGTTCGAGGACTCGGCTCGGCCCTGGAGTCCTGATGCCTGAACCATCCTGCTCGCTCTCGATCCACGGGACACTTCTCGGCAGGAGAATGAGCCCTGTCGGACTCCAAGCGCGGGTGCGAGCGATCACGGCCACAGTCGCGGCTCTGGCCGGGTGCGGCGCCAGAACCGGACTGCTTGACGAAGCGCCGGGAACCGAGGTGGATGGTGGCGCATCCGCGCAGAACGCGGTCGCAACCGGCTCGACCCGCTCGGCACCGAGCAGTCCGGGCGTATCGAATTCGACGAGTCTTTCCTCGGGTCCAATCACCGGACCGCCCAGCTGCCAGCCCGGCGGTCCCGGCATGACGAACTGCGGGCCCGGGGGGAGTGGGAGCGAAAGTTGCTGCACGAGCTTGGAGGTGATCGGGGGTACGTACGATCGGACGTACGCGAACAACGGAGCGGGAGCGACGGGCGGTGCCAATCCGGCGACGGTAAGCGGCTTCCGGATGGACAAGTATTTGGTAACGGTAAGTCGTTTTCGGCAATACGTGAAATACCTGACCGGCCCAAGCGGCGCGCCGCCTGCGAACGGTAGCGGTATCCATACGCACTTGAACGGCGGCCTGGGGCTGGCCAACAGCGGGAGCCCGGGAACGTATGAGACGGGATGGGACGACACGGACTGGAACGCGTATATCGCAACGGGGTCTGGCGCGGCGAGCACGTGGAACGCGAGTCTGACCGTGGCGGCGGTTTGCGGTCCGTTGAGCACGTGGACGACCGGAGCGGGCAGCCAAGAGAATCTGCCGATCAACTGCGTGGACTGGTACGAGGCGTACGCGTTCTGCATTTGGGACGGGGGGTTTTTGCCAAGCGAGGCAGAGTGGGAGTACGTGGCAGCGGGAGGGAGCCAGCAGCGAGAGTATCCGTGGGGCTCGACGGATCCCGGGACAGCGAGCCAGTACGCGATTTATGGCGATGGTTTCAATTGTTACTATCCGACTGGCATGTTGGACTCCTGCTTGGGCGTAGCGAACATCGCGCCGGTGGGGAAAGCAAGCCTGGGAGCAAGCTACTGGGGTCAGCTGGATATGGCGGGCGAAGAGTGGGAGTGGAACCTGGATTGGTACGCTGCGTACGTCGATCCCTGTGCAGATTGCGCCTATCTCACGACTGCTCTGACCCGGGTGTTCCGGGGCGGCAGCTTCGGCGTCGAAGCGCTGGACTTGCTGCCCCAGAACCGCTTGAGCGGCAATCCGACGTCCGGCTATAGCGGCGAGGGCTTTCGTTGTGCCAGAACGCCGTGACGACCCGGCGATCGGAAGACGACAGCGCAGAGCATCGACGACACCGCCCGAAGCTGGAACGGTACCGTGTCCGAATCCGATGGCCGGCGGAGTTGGTGACAGCGAGCGGGAGATTTCCCTGACCGGGCGCGGCCGCAGCAACTTATTTCCCGCACCTGCTCCGCCTGCTATCAAGGTCCGCGCCTGGGTCCGCCTCGCACGTTTCGTCACGCCCGCGCAGTTCACCCCGTGGAGGCAAAACACGGCTTTTGCGCGCGCTCCGCGTCCCTTGCTCCAGGCCAGGCCGGAGCGATCTCTTGGAGCGTCTGTTCACTGTGCGGAAACCTTCGGAAAAAGCGCGGTCTCGCGCGTTTTGACAGAGAGGCGACGGCGCGGGTGAGATGCATGGGTTAATCCATGGTGGGGGCTCCGGATCGCTGCGTCATCGACCCGCGCGCTGCGCGTGGCACGATCTCGCGTGCGGGCCCGATGGTTTCTGCGTCCTGTGCCGGCGATCGGCGTCGTCCGCGGCGGGCGTCGGCGCCGGTGGGCTTCAGCCGGGTGGCCGTGTGGCTTGCAGGCTTTGGCGTCTTGGTGGCGGCGGCCATCGCGTACCGAACGGTGCCTTGAGCCTTCAGCGGCGCCTTTGGAGTGATCCACTTCGGGTCACCGAAGTGATCCACCCGTCGCGGGGATCGGGGTGTCAGCGGCGGCGGGATCGTGACCCACCCCTTGCTATCGGAAAGGGCGCGCGTCAGGGCCGGTGGCTCGCACCCGAGATGCTCGGCCGGGCGAAGGGGGACCCCTCCAAGACGCCGGTAGGACTCGCGAGCGCTCGGGCCGGCGGCTCAGTGCGGGAGTCCGGCTATCAGAAGGTGTTGTCGTCGGTGGGATCGTGCGCGGGTGGCATAGCTGCTTCGCGGACGGCGTGGCGGTAACGCCAGAGCGTCTGGCGCAAGGTGGCGGCTCTGATGCAGATCGTGTGGGCGAGGAAGACGACAGGGCCTTGGTCGCGTGGCCTATGGAAGTCGTCGATGAGCGTCTGGTGCTCGGCCAAGAGCGCGTCGGCAGCGACGTCGAGCGCGTGTTCGAGCAGAATGATGGAGGCGAGCTCCGGCGCGACGACGAGGTCCGGGACGCGGGGCGGAGGCGGAGCGGGTGGAACGCGGCGCGGGCGCCTCACGGCGCCGTCGCCCGAGTGGGTGCGACCGGCTTGCCGGCACGCTCGGCAGCGACGTGCTGGCGGTAGCTCGGTCCGTCGATGTCGATACGAATGGCATGCATGGCGAGCCGATCGAGAATGGCGGCGGCGACGGTCGCGTCTCCCAGGTAGCGTCCCCACTGGCGCAAATCGATATTGGAGGTGACCGCGGTCGAGAGCTTGCCGTGCCTGCGATCGACGAGGTTGAAGAGAGTATGGGCGGCGGTGGGCTCGTCGTCGCGCTGGCGCACCTGCCCCAGGCCGACGTCGTCGATGACGAGCAGGTCGGGTCGTGCCCAGGCCTTCAGGCGTCGGGGGTAGGTGCCGTCGGCGAGGCCGGCGTGCAGGTCGGCGAGCAGGTCGACGCACCGCGCGTAGCGCAGGGAGATGCCCTGCACGCAGGCGCGCAGGGAGAGGGCCTTGAGGATGTGACTCTTGCCGGTGCCGCTCTTTCCCGTGATGACCAGGTCGTCGTGGCGCCCGACGAAGTCGAGGCGGGCGAGCTCCAGCACGAGGCTCTTGTCGATCGAGGGTTGGAAGTCCCAGTCGAAGGCCTCGAGTGTCTTTCGCTCGACCAGGCCGCTGACCCGGATACGCCGGTCGAGGCGCGCGGCCGACTTGTGATTGACCTCAGCGGCCAGGACGTGCTCGAGCAGGGCGGTGTGTCCGGGTCGCTCGCGGGTGGCCCACGCGAGCCAGTCGTCGAGCGTGGAGAGCGTATGGGAGAGGCCCAAGTAGCCGAGGTGCCGGCGCAGGCGATCGATCACCACGACGGCCTCGTCAGAGGCCGGGCCGGTCACCCGGTCATTGGAGTCTGGTTTATCCGTTTTGGTCTTGGCCATCGGCGGTCTCCACGGGGCGGCGGGTGGCGAGCGGCAGAGCGTCGTACTCGGCCAGATCGCGGGGGCGTGTGACGACGGGACCGAGCGCGTCATCGATGCGCTTGGCGGTGTCTTCGGCGACGTACTCGTCGAGGGTCCGGGGCGGAGCGCGTCGGGCGAGGATGCGCTCGACCGAGGCCGCGTCGAGCGCGCCGAACCGAACGGCGTGCGCGAGGGCGGCGTCGACGTCGGCGCTGTCGTAGCGGGCACGCAAGAGCAGGATCTGCCGGGCGTGGTGGGTCCAGACACGGGTCACGTGGGCGCCCGAGAGCTGGAGCAGGAACGCGGCGGCCCCGTCGCCCATCTGCTCGAAGGTGGCGCGCAGCTTGTCGACGTCGATGGGCGACCGGCTCTCTGGGCGAGGATGCAGCCCGAGCGGGTCGATCTTGTCGCCGCGTCCGCGCGGTCGCAGCTCATAGCGCGCCAGGCAAGCGAGATTCGGCCCGTAGACGAACAGCTCCGTCTGCGTGATGCGCAGCGGCAGGAAGTCGGTCACATGGTCGTACGGCACGGCGTAGCGGTTACCGAGCCATTCGACGTACCCGTCGATGCTGCAGAGTCGATACGTGACCCGGGCGGTGTCGTACGGATGCTTGGGCAGCGGCCGCAGGTGAGGCGCCTCGTCGCGAAACCGATCGAGGGCGGACAGCCCGTGACGCTTGCGCGGGTCGACGACGCGAACGAGCCAGTCGGCGAGCTGCGCGGCGAAGTCGTCGCGATCGCGAAATGAGCGGCCGTTGAGAAACGATCGCTCGTGCTCCCAGAAGCTGCGTTCGACGCGCGGCTTGGCGTTGGGTTTTCCTCGCACGGCGGCGGGCTGAATGCCGTAGTGCGCGGCAAAGGCGAGATACCGAGGATTGTAGATGGGCTGGTGGCCTTCCCACCGGAGCACGACGGGCTTTTGGCTGTCGTACTTGCAGCCCGCGGCGCAGCCGCCGAAGCGCGCGAAGGCGCGCTCGTGGCCGTCCATGAGCGCGAACAAGTCCGGCGAGCCGAAGACGTCGAAGGACTTGCGCTTCGAATAGACCAGGACATACGAGAACAGCTGCACAGTCTCGGAGAGGCCGGTCGTGTACGTGAGCGTGTAGGGCGACCAATCGTTTTCGGCCATCTCACCCGGTCCGAACACCGGAGCTTCGAGGCTCGGCGTCGGCTTGGCCGCTGGCCGCACGCGCCGCATCTGCTTCTTGACGGCGGTGTAGCCGCCTTGGAATCCCTCGTCCTTGAGGATCTCCAGCACGCGCTGCGCGGTGATGTCCGGGTAGCGCGCGAGCAACTCGCTCACGCGACCCTGGTAGGCGTCGATCTTGCGGGAACGCGGCGCGCGCACGGGCGCAGCGGCCAGCGCGGCGTGCCCGTCGTCGCGCTCGCGACCGTGGGTCCGAAGGATCTTCTTGATCGTGTTCCGACTGACCCCCAGCGCCCGCGTGATGGCGCGCCGGCTCATCCCCTGGGCCGTCAACACGACGACCTGGTGGATCAATTCCTCGCGAGAGCGCCAGTGCACCGTCATGCGCTGCTCGCTCTCTCGGTCACGGCGGTGATCGTTTTCATCAGGCCGCCCAGCACTCGCTGCATCGACGCCTGGACATCGACGCCAGCGTCCGGCGAGACGCCCTCGATCGCGCATTCCACGGCGCCCCCCTGGATCACGATCCCGCCGCCCGCGGCCGCCCCTTCAGGCCGTGCCGTGGATCACGATCCCGCCGTGCGGTGGATCACGACGAGGGCGCCGCTGAAGAACAAGTCGTAGGCTTGCAAGAAATCGCAAGCCCAGACGTTGCAGGCATGGTTTCGCAGAAACGTGGACCAGCGCTGCCCTCCAGGCGGATGTGTTCGCGCAGCGCGCATGTACTTCTGAACCGTGCGCTTGCTGGCTTTGATTCCGAGCTTGAGCAATTCTCCGCGAATCCGCTCGGCCCCCCCACAGCGCGTTTTCGCGCGCCATCGTGCGGATCAGCGCCACGGTCTCGGCCGCGATGCGCAACGTGCACCCGGGCCGACTGCGCCAGCGCCACAGAGCCTTGAAGCCCGCGCGGTGCCAGCGAAGAAGCGTCTCGGGTTGGACCACTCGCAGCACGTTCCTCCACGTCGGCGTGATGGCGGCGAGTGCCACCAGCACGATCCGGTCGAGCCGCGTCACGCGCGGTCGGGCGACCGACCGGTGCAGCACGGTGAGTTGGTGTCGGAGCAAGGCGATTTCGGTGAGCAACGACCGTCGCGAGCGAAACAGGTCGACCACTGCGGCGGCGAGAACGGTCACGATGGCGAACATCGTGCGCGAACATAGCGCTGTCCCTAGCGCATTTTCGGCCGATCGGCGAAGTAGCCAAGACGGGACCTGGACTCGGCTCGGTCCAGCCGGTGATGCTCGTTTCCCCCGCGATCATTTCACCCGGCCAAGGTGGTTTACGCGGCCTTCACGTCGACCTGGAATTTCAGGCCCCCACGGTTGATCAGGTCTTGGAGAGCAAGCTGGACGAAGCGGGCCTCGGAGTAACCGAGGATCTCGGCGAACCGGACTGCGCGCTCCGGGCTAACCGCCTTGCGGCCCTTCTCGATGTCGTTGAGATGCGACCTCGAAAGACCGAGCTTGTCCGCGAACGCGGCCTGCGTCAGCTCCTCGCCGAGCCGCACCGCCTCGAGGAAGCGGCCCAAAGTCACGGGGCCGCCCGTCAGATTTTCGAGAAATCGTCGAGCGTTACTCTTCTTAGTAGGCATGCTTGTCGACTCCTTCAACGCGTAGGAACTCGACCGCGTCTTTCACGACCCGGTAATAGGCGCGATATCCCTTGCTCAGCCGAATCGAGCGCTGCCCCTTCAGGGCTCCCTTGAGCGGCTCGTCGTGGTAGCCATGGATCTTGCGCACGGCCTCGACGCCTCGTTCTTCCACATCCTCCACCCAGTTCTGAAGTTTCAACGCTACGTGTACCGGGACCGTCGCCAGGTCTTTCTCTGCCTTCTTGGACAGAAGGACCCGCTTGATCACTCGGATCATTGTACACCTGTATGGTGTACGCGCAAGCCGGCTGCCTGGGCGCCTCGCCGATTCGTGTCCCGTTCGCCGATCCCGAGCTTGCGATCGCGCTTCTCCGCCGGGCACGTCGCCAGGATTTCGTTCCGAAGACGCTCGACCGCCGCCCTTCGCTCGTTCGGCCCGAGGCATGCGAAGTCCGGCACTTCGTCCTGCTCTCGCACGGTGATGCAGAAGTCCTGCGTGCAGCTCGGCCCTTGTCTGTATGAGGCAGACGAGGGCGCGACGCGGCGCTCGTCAACCGGCTTCTGGGGCAGGCAATGCCTTGGGCGGAGCCTGGTCGGTCGGTTCGCTGATGTCCTCATCGATCGCCTCGCGGATGACGCGTGTCGTGAGCTCGTCGAGATGGGCATGGAGCTCTTCGGACAGCGCGAGAAACTCCGGCCATAAGGTCTGCTCCTGGAACGCCTTGGGCGCGCGCAGCTGCACCGTGCTGTAGCGCCGACCCGGCTGGCGAAAGGGCTTGAGCCCATAGCGACGACAGAGGGCGAGGAACAGCTTGCGCTTCCACGGATTGGGAAGGCTGTAAAGCAGCTCCGTGTCCTGTTCGCTACCCCGGAGCTCGGCGAGACGGGCGCGAATGCGCTCGGCGGCCCGCCGCGCGGCTTCTCGTTCGCCATCGACCGTTGTGCCGGCGTGCAGGGCCTCGATCTTGCGCAACTTCTCGAGCAGGGTTCCTTCGAGCGGCAGCATGGGTGCAACCAAGCACGACCGGGGCGTTGCGTCAGCCCTCATGCCGCATGCGGGCTACGCGGCGATGGGCGGTGTGTGCTGGACATGCGAAGCGGCGTAGGTCAGCGTGGTGAGGCTTTTTCCTCCGGCGAGGAGCTTTGCCCGTGACGACGAACTCGCTCGGCCCGCACCGGCAGAGGGGCGGCCCTCATGGGCGTGCTCGCCGTGCGCATGATAATGTGTACACATGTCGAAACGGACCATGACGGCCGCGAAATTTCGCGCGGAATGCCTTCAGGTGCTCGATACGGTCGCGTCAGCGCGAACGGAGGTCCTCGTCACCAAGCGCGGTAAACCCGTAGCCCGCATCGTACCCGTCGGTGAGCCGCCGGCCTCCCGCTTCGGGGCGCTTCGGAGCGTAACAACGATCGTTGATACGTCGGACGACCTCCTGTCGGCCGGCGACGGCTGGTCCGTTGAGTAGCGTGCTTGTCCTCGATTCGCACGTGTGGGTGGAGTTCGTGGCAGGTGCCTCGCTGTCCAAACGTGCACGCAGGACGATCGAACGCGCTGCGGGGGCAGAGCGCGGCGTCCTCATTCCGGCGATCTCGCTCTGGGAGATCGCCCGCTTGGCTCAGGACGGGCGGCTGAAGCTCGGCGAACGCCTCGAACGCTGGTTCGACGCCGCGCTCGCGACGGTTTCGGGGGATCTCGCGGCGATCACCCCTGAAATCGCCATTATCGCAGCGGGACTCAGGTGCCACGGCGATCCGGCCGATCGCTTGATCATCGCCACGGCGCTCGCGAGCGAAGCCGTTCTCGTGACGCGCGACGCTGCGATCCTCGAACTCGCGTGAGGGACGACCGGGCTCCAGCCACCTGTCGACTCGCGCGGCGCTCGAGGTGCCCGTTGACGCCGCCGCACTCCCGGCGAGTCAGATGTTGCCGCGAAGCCCGCGATCAAGGGAGTGCGGGCGAGGGCAGCGAAGGCCGCAGTGGCGCGCCGGGGTGAACGCGATGAAGGGCGCGAACGTCGTCTTCCGTGAGCTGACGTTGATCGCGGATGGCTTAGAGCCGGTCTCGAAAGTCGGAAAGTTGGCCCTTTCGGTCGAGTTCGGGCACCGGCGGGTGCATGCAGGCAGCGCAGGAGGCAGGGGTCACGTGGCGTCCGTCCGATATCTGGCGGATGCCCGACGAGCTTTGGGCAGTCATGCAGCCATTGCTGCCGGCCAAGCCGGAGTGGTGTGATGGTTCACGCCTAAGCGACAGAGGCCTTGGACCATCTCGTCCGACAACATCGCGCTGCCGTTGTCGCTCATCACGGCACGAGACAGTCCTCGCTTTTGAAAGGCCTGTGACAGACCATGCGTCACCGCCTCGGCGGTCTCCCCGGCACCCCGATACCATTGCAGATGACACCCCACTCTCGAGTAGTCGTCGAGCACTCCGCAGAGACGGACTTCGACGCGCTGTCCGTCGGGCTCGAGAACTCGGCGGCTGCCCGCGTGGAAGTCGAGGTGAAACAAGCTGCCCACGTGCGTCACCTCGTACGAGCGCGTCTCTCGCACCTCCAAGCCGCGCGCGATCTGCGATGCGTTCTTCTTGGACCGCGAGCGCACCAGCCCGTGCGACTTCATGTACCGAGCGATCGTCACGCGCGATGGCACGACACCGAGCGTCGGTTCTACGCGGGCCTGCGCGCAAAGATTGTCGCGGTGCAACAGATAACTCCAGCGGGGGTGGGCTCGGTATTGAGCTGCAATCGCTTCGCCCAGGCGCGCGCCGATGCTCGGGTGCGAGCCCGCCCGCGCGTTGAGCTTGCGTTCGAGCACCTGCACCGGATTGGTCGTGGCGTTGCGCGCGGCGTACAGCCAGTGCTCGATGGTCGAGCGCCCGAAGCGCACCCGCTCGCCCGTCGTCGGGTGCTCGTAGGAGCGCGAGGCGAGTTCGTAGAGCTGCGAGGCCAGTTCTCCCGATTCGGGCGGACTGGCCAATAGCGGGCCGATGACCGAAAAGCGCAAAAGCGCCCATCGCATCCGCACCGGGATGCTTTCGTCCTTCTTCATGGCTTCCGTGCCGACCTGGCAAGTGCTGCGCGTCGGTAGGGCTGATTCTAGAAAATCCCCACGTTTGCTGGCCAATGCCATCTTCTGCGCGGACTCATACAGCCATCGAAATCCTCGTTCGTACGCTCTCGGTCGTCACCGGCGAGATGAAACGCAAAAGCTTCTCCATGGTCGCCGCCCCGGCATCGCCAAAGCGGGACAACAAGGACGCAGGCAACTCGGTCACTTCCACGGGCGTTGCGAAAAAGCTCTTCGCCTCCAGCCAAAACGACCCGAGAGCAAACGCCGTCTGCCACCACGCAAGCCAGCGCTTCACCGTCCGCGCGGGCACCCCCTCGATGGCCCGTTTGGGCTGTCGAAGACCCGCACAAGCGACGCGCCCCACAATGCTCGCGACGATCACCACCGCGCCGGCGTACACCTTGCGGCCGAGAAACCTCACCGACGGCGGCGTCGCGCGATGCCGGCACCCATCGCGTCGGCAGCAAAAACTCACGCGACGCGTGTCGTCGCCAGCCGCCTGGCCGAGTTCGCCCCGCGGTTTTCGCGCATAGTCGGACCGGTCCAGCGGACCGCCGCAATCCCCGCACCCTCGCTGGCGGACCTGCTCGGCTTGCGCCAGATCGATCCTCGTGAGCTGCTGCCAAAAACTTGCGTCGAATGTCCCGTTGTTCCACATGACTCGAGACATCGCCCGATGACCCGACCATGATGAACTTTGTGGCTACGATTGGACGTAACGACCCTTGCCCCTGCAAGAGCGGCAAAAAATTCAAGAAGTGCTGCTTGCCCGCTCACCTGTAGACGGACGCGTAAATCCGCGGGAAAGGCGACGTGGAAGCAGTGCGCCGCCGATCCGGCGCTACCTCCTGAGGAAGGCGGCGCCGGGCAGCGGACGAGAATGGCTCAGCGAGGGAGGGGCTTGTCGTGGTGGTTGTGGTCACGCCCGTCGACGACGTTCTGCTCGGCGAGTCGATATTGGCGGATATGCCTGCGTAAAGCGCGCATGGCATTGAGGAGGTCGCGAGTGGGGGGATGATTGGCGCCGCCGCGTGTCGACGAGGAGGGGTCGAGGCCGATGGCGAGAAAGCGGCGAGCCGCGATGAGTGCAGCGTCGAGCACGAAGAGCGGACCGAGTTCGGGCGCCAAGACGATGTCCCACTCGGAGGGCGCAACGAGCCGCTGGCGCGGCGGCGTCACACGCGCCTCCGGGCGGAGGCGCCTCGCGAGCGGGGCCTGGGTTGCGGAGGCGGTGGGGAGTTGCCCGGCTTTTGCCGGTAGGAGTCGGCATCGATGTCGATGGTGTGCAGATGCTGGGTGAAGCGATCGATGAGAGCGACGAGGCAGGCGGCGCCGGGGAATACGCCCCCCCATTCCTTGAAGGCCAAGTTGGTCGAGATGATGGTGGAGGCTCGTTCATGGCGCCGGCTGATGATCTGGAAGAAGAGGTCGACGGCGCGCTTGTCTACGGGCACATATCCAAGTTCGTCGCATACGAGAAGATCGACATTGGTATAGCGCTTCATGCGTCGCTCGACGGCGGGCAGCGACTCCTGTTTCAAGAGATCGGCGAGCGCCGAAACGACCGGGGTAAAGCAGACGGTCATGCCGGCGCTGAGCGCGGCGAGGCATACGTTCTGCGCAAGCATGGTCTTACCCACACCGCTTGGGCCGCGAAAAAGGACGTTCTCGCGGCGCTCCACGAAGCCCAAGCCGAGGACATTCTCGCATAGGGCGCGGTCGATCTTGCGCGGATGGCTCCAGTCGAAACGGTCCATCGTCGTGTGCGCCCCCACCGTCGCCATCTTGGTGCGGGTGGCGAGATTGCGTGCTTCACGCTGCCGGCGCTCCATTTCGACCAGCAGCTCGACGACCTGCACGTGCGAGAGGCGGTTGGCGGTCGCGTGCGACAGCAGTGCCTCGAGCTGCTCGCGCGACGCGCAGAAGCCGATGGCCCGGAGCTCGTCGACGACGTCGCTCACGACTCACCCCGCTTTCGGTCGTAGGAACCGAGGTCGTGGGGCACCACGATGGCGTCGACGACGTGCGCGCCGAGCACGATATCCACCGGCATGGGCCGGTCGGTTCGCTGCCGCTCTTGCTCGCAGAGAAGGGCCAGCGCGCCGATGTCGTGCGTGCCGCGCTCGCCCATGACGCGCACGGCGTAACCGAAGATCTCCAGCCCGTAGAGTGTGAAGAGCTTGCGCGCATGCCCGGTCATGAAGTTGATGTTTCGTCCCTGCTCGACCCAGCGTTCGTAAAGCACCGAGAGCTCGGGCACGGCGCCGAGCAGCTGGTCGCGTATCGTGATGGCCTCGGCTCGTGGCCGCCCCTCGCAGAGGGCGCGACGATGCGCGGGGTCGTCGATGCGCTGACCGCGTCCCCACGAGCGTCGGTGGCGCGCCACCTCTTTCTCCCCATCGAGAAGCCGCACGTGATCGTCGTCCGCCACGAGCGTCAGCGTCGCGCTCGCGTACTTCGGCGGCGCCGAGTAGCGGTTGGTCCCGAGCCGTACGCTTGCCGTCTTGTCGACGGCGACAGGCAACACCAGGTCCGCCGTCGGCATCGGATTGGGCAGCGGCATCAGGCGCTCCTTCTCCTCGGCGAAGACCTCGCCCACGCTGCGGCTGGCGAGGGTTGGGTGGCGACGCGTCATCACGACCGATTCGATGTGGCGCCGCAGGCCGAGGTTTCCTATCTCCAGACTCGGGATCGAACGGCCCGCGAAGAATCCTTCTTTGAGCTCGCGTATGGCTCTTTCGACTCCGCCCTTGTCTTCGGGCGTCCGCACGCGCGCGAGCACTGGTTTGACGCGAAGCTGTCCGGCGAGCTCGATGATCCCGGAGTGAAGCCGCGCGGCGCGACCATGGCGCTCGATCACGACGATCTTGGGGTTGTCGAAGAGAAGCTGCCGTGGCACGCCACCGAAGAAGCTCAGCGCGCGCAGGATCGAGCGCCGGAGCGATTCCGCCGTCATATCGAGCACCAACTCCGCGTACCGCATTCGCGAATACGCCAAAAGCATCACGAAGACCCAGAGCGCCCGCATCCCTCCCATGACGGAGAGCTGCCCCACGTGACCCCAGTCCACTTGCCCTTGCTCGCCCGGCAGGCGCTCGCAGACCAGGTACGCCTTGCTCGCCGCGCGCGGACGGATGCCTTTGACGAAGCGCTCGACGAGCTTTGCGCTGCCCCGAAACCCGCGCTCGGCGATCATCGTGCGCAGCCGCGTCGCGCGCAGCCGTGGATACCTCTCGATCTGCTCGAGGATGAAGCCCTTGTACGCGTCGAGCTTGCTCGGCCGAGGCTCGCGCGCGGGCTGTCCAGTGGCGTCCTGGGCGAGCACGCGCGTGACGACGTCGTGGTGCACCCCCAGCTCGGCGGCCACCGTGCCTTCGGGCCACTTCTCGGCCTGCACGAGCCGAAGGATCTCGCTCTCGCACTCTTTGCTGACTGTCATGGCGACACCCCCTGCAAGCAGACCTGCCGCAGATCACCGAAGCAGCCCAATCCCCCCAGACGGCCCGCGCGACGGCGATGCGCCGGACCGCGCAGCATCACCTCCACCTCGAAATGCAGATTGCGCACGCCGAAGCCCAGCGCGTCCTCCAGCCGCAATGCAGACATAGATTCCTCGGTATCCGCACAGAGAACAACGCAGAGCGGGCGCTGCTGCCAGAGCGCCAGCCCCTCGAGCAGCGTGGAGGCCGCCCGCGGATGCGCCGACGCCGATGGGCCCAACACCGCCCGCATCCGTTCCTCGCGCCCCTCCATCATCAGGATCCGCGTCGCCTCGCGCCGGGGATCCATCGTCACCGTCCATCGATTCATCGGTCCTGCTCCTGGCCGCCTCGGTCGCCGCCTCCGGGTTGGAGGCGAGCGCCGCGCCGCGCGAGCGCACAACACGCGAATCGGCACTCCCACCAGAAGGGGGATCCGTTACGACCTGCCCATCCGTTCCCGGCGCGACCGGCGCCACCACGCCCCGCTGCCGAGCCTTGCGGCCTCGCCGGCCCGGATGTGCTTGGCGAAACCAGTGCTGCCGGTCGCGGTTGTTCTGCCGACCCTCCACCGTAGTCGCTTCCAACCGCCGCGCCGTGCGACAGATCCGCGCGCGCCCTACCCCTTGGCACGCCTCGCTGCAGTAGCGGCGCTCGCCGAACCGATCGCACCTGGCGCACGCGTAGAACCCCTCGCCGCAGGCCCCACAGCACGCAAAACGAAGCGGCTGCTCGACTCCCTCATGCTCGTGCACGCGTCCATTCCACGGACGCGTGATGCGCACGGGTTGACCCGGCGCTTGCTCTCAGGCACCGTCCGCGGCGTCCAGAGCCGCGTCCGCGTCTGGGCCGAAGGCTCGGGGTTGCCGCCCTGGGCCTTCACTCTTTTGTGCGTCCATTTCGTCGCGCCTTCTACGCCAGCACGCGCGCCGACACGAGCGGGGACCCTTCCCGCCGGCTCTCACGCAAGAGGATGGCCTTTGCGACCCGTCCTGAACGAATGCTCGGGCGTCCTACGCCCTGACGCGTCCCGGATCAGGCGGTTCTTCGCGTCGCTCTACACTCACCAGGCGCTTGCCACCCAGCAACGCAAGACCTCCCTGCCGCCCAAGGTTCGTGAGCCGATCAGGGCTCGTGCTCCCCAGGACTCGGGCGGGGCCGCGTTCGCCCATGCACTCGCCTCGCTGCTCACCATGGACGATGCGATAGACGATGACGGCCTGACGGAGCTGTCCACTCCGCCGTCGACTTGGCCAACGCCGGGCGCTTGGACGAGGCGCTCGCGGCCTGCGCCCGGCTCCTCGCCGAGTTCCCCGAGGTTGTCGACGGGCTCGAGCGGTCCGCCATGGTCCACGCCAAGTTGGGCCATCACGCCCTCGCGGCCGACCTCTACCGCCAAGCCTTCGCCTTCGTCACCGATCCAACTCGAAAAGACGATTACGAAGACCAGGACTATTATCGCGAGCAAGCAGAAAAGCAGCAACGGCTCGCTGACTCGCTCTGACCCTCGCTTCGCTCACTCCGCCAACGTTCCGCTCACGAAGGGCGATGGACCACACCCCCACTCCATCGAAATGCGTGACCAAAAGAAGCCTTTTTCCCATCGGAGACGATGGCCGCGCTCATCGATGTCCGGGTACTCTGCGATGCCGCCGGAGTGTTGGTCCCGACTTCAAGCACAAGGGCTTCGTGGTCGGAGCGATTCTGCAGGTGATGCCCATCCGCTTCACCGGCCTTGAAACCAACACAATCACCTGCCTTGAGCATCTCGTCTCCCGCATCGGTGACCAGAACCACTTCGCCACCAGCCATGCGAGTCTTCGCTCGAGCCCCACGGCGGTAAGCTGCAATTGAAGCCCCCTCAAGTTGATGTGGTCGACGTTGCGGATCAGGACGGGAGCGAGCGCCGTGATGAGGCGCGGGAATTCGGAGGCGACGATGGCTTCTCGGATGACGTCGCTCGCGGTGCTCAGCCGCTCGCTCGGAAGAACCTCTGTGCTCTCGTGAAGGTGCAGAGCGCCGAATCGGGCGAGGGCGTTCTGGAGTTCGGAGCTGGCACTCGACCGAGTGGGAGCAAAGTCGCTGGCTGCGACATTGAAAAGCTTCAGGATTTCAAGAAATTGCTCGGCTGTGAAGGAGCCGGCTCCGCGCTCGATCTCGCTGAGGCGGCTCTGCGAAAGGTGAAGCCGGCGAGCGAGCTCCACCTGGGTCCAGCGGCGCTGCTTTCGTAGCTCCTGGACCTTCCGGGCGACGATGAGCCTACCTTTCTCTAATTCTTGCGCGCTCTTGTCGTTGTTCATATCGGATAATCGATAATATTATCGATATGTCGATAATATGATATGAGCCCTCCGCTCGACTCGTCAACCTCGACGCTCGGCGGTGACTCGCTTGGACGCCCGACCCCTCGGTCTGAACCGCCGCCGCTGAAGGAAACACCGGCCCGAATCGTGGCCTCGTACACCGTTGAGCACCGACGTGCAGGTCGGGCTCCTCGTCGAGAGCTCGATGCGCCCGGCCGCAGACCCAACGACCGGGCCTTCGTCGCCCACCCCTGCGGCGCGACGGACCGCGCGCCTGTTCGGCTTGAATCGGGGCGAATCGACCACATCGCCCGCCGGCCGCGCAGCCAAGGCCGGTCACCTCATCGCGGCAACGAAGGGATCGTGGGCCACGGCAACACCGTCAGCCGCGATCGCACCGTTTGAAGTTTGCGATCCCCAGAAGCCGTCGAGCGAACGCCATGACCGACGACCCGGTTTCGTACGTTCTTTTCGCGCACGCGAAGAGGTGCGGCGATCCGCAGTTCCCGGCCGTCGAGGATCGGGTGCGCGGGCGCCGATGAAATACGTGCTCGACGCGCCGGACGCTACGTCGTGGTACCCTGGACGGTCGGCATCACCGGTATCCACGGGTTCATCCGGGAAGGAGGCAACCTGAAGACGAGCGACGAGTCGCGATCGGCTCTCGAGCCGCCCACGCGCCCGCAGTTGCGATTGCTCTCGGCTTACGGGATATTGCTCGGGAGGGGTAATGAAGGCGGCCGGATTCCACACGCGGATGCCGGCGACTACGGCTGCGGTCTTGGTGCTGGAAGCTACTACTCGCCAATCCACCCACGGATGGCCTTGCAGGCCTCCTCGATCGGGGTGCGGGCTCCCCAAAACATCGGCGCAATGGCGCCGTGCGCACGGCGGATGGCGTTCCATCTGTCACCATCGTCAGGCGCAAACGCAGGATCGGAGCGGTGCGGAAGCGACGCGAGCTGCTTCTGCCCCAACATCTCCGTAGCAAGCGCGCGAATGTTCACGTAGTCAGTCAAAGCGGGCAAGTCCTTCTCGGCGGCGATCACGCGGGCCGCGTCCTCGAAGTGTCTGACGATCGTCGCAGGCTCCACCGTCGGGTTGAGCGCTCGCCTGTGGAGGGCATCGAGCTTCTCGAGCAACGTTACGAGCGGATGCACGCACCTCACCGAGGTGGGCAGGTTCAGGTCGAACTCTGCCAGCTTCCCGACCCCTGCGAGGTGCACGTGAACGAACGAGGTCAGGTCCCGCAGGATCGCCGGCGTCACGCGGGCACTCCCCACTTCGAGAAGGACGAAGGGGCGAAGAACTCCCGAGAGATCCGCAAGGTGCTTGCTCGGATAAGTGACCTGGATGTTCGCTCCTCGCCAGGACTCGTCGACGGGCTCGAGTGACAGTGAAGCGTTCGGCACCGTGAGCGTCGAACGAAGCCGCTCGAAGTAGTTCCTGCGCTCGGCGATCGCCTTCTTGCCCTCACTCTTCCAGGTTGTAACGGCGGGCACGTTGGTCACGCGGCCCGGCTCCACCTTCAGGTCCAAGTCCTCCGAGAAGCGCTCGATGAGCCCGAAGCCCTTCGACAGGGACGTCCCTCCCTTGAACCAGACGTCGAAGCCTTGCGCGTGAAGGGCCCAGAGGGTGTGGGTCACCCAATAGTCCTTCTCGACGAGGCCGAGCGATAGGCGCCGACCGTTGGCGACGATGCGCAAGAGATCCTCGAACTCGGCGTCCTCGTGGACGAACGTCATCCGCCCTACGCCACCGTCGCCGCGTCGAGCAGTTCGCGGGTCGCTCGCGTCGCATAGCGCGCCGCCATCGTCCGCAGCCGGTCGCGGTCGAGGCGTCCCACCGCGAGCGCGCGAGCGAGTGCGTTCACGATGTCCGAGCGCGCCGCGCCCGCCTGGTCGGCGTGGTCGAGGAGGTCGACGGCATACCACTCGGGCGTCGGCGTCTCCGGAAACGCCACGCGGCGCAGTTGGAACGCGCGACCGCCGAGCACGAAGCGGCCGGACCGCTTTTGGTTGTAGACTAGGCGCTCCGCGAAGACTGCCGTCGTGCCCAGGCCGAGAGCGTTCCAGCGGTCGGGCCCCGTGAGAACGAACGGCGTGTCGTCGAGGAACGCGCGCAGCATCTCCTCGTCGCCGGGCGGGACGATCCCGAAGCGACCGCGCTTCGGGTGCGCGAAGAGGCCGTGAGCCAGCGGCACGAGTTCGCCGGACCGCACGAGACGCTTCACGAGGCGAGGCGGATTCGCGCTCCAACGGCTCAGGTCGCGCGTCCGGTAGACGCGGCCGGGGGCGAGATCGGGCTTCGCTGCGAGGGTCATGACCGTCTTTTATTTCCCGAATAAAAGATACGGTGCCAGGGACCGACGCGCAATCGTCCATGGAAATCGTAATGCATACGATGGGTTGAGTGGCCGCCGCATCCATTCACGGTGTCGCCGCCGCCGTTACATATGCATCGCGGTGCCCACGATGACCCCGATGGAAAGGGAGACCGCGGCCACCAAGGCCACGAGTCGCATGCTGATACGGCCATCGATACGAGGTGGTTTGCGAGCAAACCAATCGAGATCGATATGCGTCAGGGCCTCCGCGTCCGCGTCAACGAGAATCACGCCGTGAACGTCGAACGCCGCGCTGTATTCCTGGAGCTGTCTTCGCGTGGGACCGTGGGCAAGGCGGGGAGCCACCCGCCCCGTCTTCACTTCGGCGATGTAGCGTCGCCCGTCGCGGGCGACGAGATAATCGGCGCGCAAACCGAACGCGACCGGCTCGCCGTCGGCGAGCAACGTCCAGGAACCGCGAACTTGGCGCTCGAGGACCTCGTAGCCGCGCGTTCAAAGAGTGCGAAAGCGCCCTGTTCGCCGTTGACGGCGCGAAGGGTGCGGGCGTGCGCGGTGGCCCGACGGTTCTCTTCGCGTATCGCAGCTGCATGGTTGGCCCGCGCGATCTCGCGTTTGCACCGGAGCCGCCAGGATTGAACGACGATGACGACCGCCGCCGCGAGCAGCAAGCCCAGAGACACGAGGTCTGCACGTCGAAGAGCGTATCGTGCTGCTACCGGCCCGGGCCAAGCTCTTGTGTCCGTGGTCGCAGAGCGCGAGCCGTGATTGTCCGAGCGAAAGCCACGAACTCTTACTCATCGATCAATCCCAGCTCGGCCAACACTAGCGGGAGCTTCACGCCTCCCACGAACAGTCCCTTACCCGACCCCCGCTTGAGCTGCCGAACGGCATTCGCCAGATCCCCGCGCACGAGCTCCACGTTCCAATCGACCCGGTCCAGGGTGTTCGACACGTTCGTGGCAAAGTGGACGCGCGCGCCCTTGGCAAACCGTCCACGCGCGGCGTAGCTCCTCACGTTTGTCCTTGCCAGGCGGTCTCGCGCCTTGCGAAAACGTGCAAGCGGCCCGGTCAAGTCCGGCGCGGCGCCGTAGGGTAGGGACGCCCGTCCTTGTGGACGTAACCCGACGCGACGACCCGAAGGTCGATGTCCGGGTACTCTGCGATGCCGCCGGAGTTGTTGGTCCCGACTTCAAGCACAAGGGCTTCGTGGTCGGAGCGATTCTGCAGGTGATGCCCATCCGCTTCACCGGCCTTGAAACCAACACAATCACCTGCCTTGAGCATCTCGTCTCCCACATCGGTGACCAGAACCACTTCGCCATCGACGACGTAGATGAACTCGTCGTCGTTGCTGTGCCAGTGCCGCTGACTGGACCATGTCCCAGGCGGAAGGCGGCACAAGTTCACACCAAACCCAGTGAGACCGGCGGCCGCGCCGAGGCGCCAGCGCTTGCGATGGCGGCAGGGCACGTCATAGGGCTCGGGGTACATGGTGCCGAAACGGGTGGGCGCTTGCTCGATATCGATCTTCCTCATGGGCGACGAGTCTACAGCAACGGACCGACGCTCAACGTCACCGCACTCCACGCCGAGCGGCGCGCAGACCAGCGGCGCGACTCGACGCCATCGCCTCAACGGCTTCCCAAGGATGGCCACCTGAAATCGGGCTTCCGCGCGTCCTCGTCGGGACAGGAATCCCGACCCAAGCGATTGCCGATCGGTTCGCGGAAGGCGACGACATCGACGTTCTCGCGCGCGACTTCGAACTCGACGAAGCCAAAATTCAGCAGGCTCAAGGTGGGAGCAGCGCACGGCACGTGCCGCGTGACGAGGTCGTTTTCCTTGTCGACCGATGCCTGGGCGCGCACCGTGGGCGCCTAGGCAGCACGTCGCTTCTTGCGCCGCGGCTCAATGGACTCGGCCAGCGCCTGAAGGATGCGTCGAATCGCCTCGGGCCCGCCCAGGGCCTTGGCGCTCTTCTTGTCGATCACGATGACCTCGAGTGAACGGCGCGCCTTCTCGACGTACTTGCCACGCGTGGCTCGAGTCCAGTCGTAGCGGCTCAGATCGGTCTCGCTCTTACGGGCCATTTTCGTACATCTTGCGCTGGGTGGGGGAGGCCTTGCGTGCGCTGATGAGCCGGACGCGCTCCCCGGACTCTGCGGACACCACGAAGAGTACGCGAAGCGCGCGCGACATCCCAATCAGAACGAACCGGCCCGGGTGGTCACAGTCGGGCGCTGCTATCCCGCGTTCGTCGAGGAATGCAGTAATGGCCTCAACGAAGGTTACCCCGTGCTTGCGCTCGTTCGCAGCCGCCTTTTTCTCGTCCCACTCGAAGTCGCCTACGACGACGGTCGCCATGGCCTATCTAGGTTCCATACCTCATCCGCGCCCTCTGCGGTCGCCCTCTGCCAAAAGGGATCACGTCACCCCTATGAATGCGCCGGAGCGCGGCCCGAGCTGTCATGATGAGCCCCCCGGGGTCCAGCGCCGCCCCGATGGATTGCAGCGCGGGCGCTGCCTCGTAAGCCTCACCCCTAGCCTGGTCGTCCAGATCGTGCCAAGCCGAGTGCGAGCACCAGGGTTTGCGCGGAGTACGTGGCACCTCGGGCTCGGGATCACGCCGTGGTCGCCCCTCAAGAGCGGCGCTCTGACCGGACAGTACACGCGAACGTCGGCCGGCCAGGTGAAGGCCGATCGCGGATCGTTTCTCACCGCGTCGTCCAGGTCAAGCAGCAGAAGTACGCGTGCAAGTGCGGCGGATGCGTCGAGACCGCGCCGGGCCCCGAGCGCGCCGTCCCCGGCGGACGTTACTCGCTCGACTTCGCGATCTAGGTTGACATCGACAAGTACCTCGATCACATCCCGCTCGCGCGGCAAGAGCGCATCCTGCGGCGGCACGGACTCGACGTCACAACGCAGACGCTTTGGGACCAACTGCACGTACTGGGACGACGCCTCGAGAAAGCCTCCCGCGACGCTCTGCTCGCGCGTGTGCTTGCCCAGCCTGTCGTCGGTCTCGACCAGACGAGCATATACCGTTGAACTGTGCGCTTCGCGATGCGGACGCCGAGCTTCAAGAGCTCGCCTCGAATCCGCTCGGCTCCCCAGAGCCGGTTGTCGGTCGCCATGCGGTGGATGAGGGCGACAACCTCCGGCGCGACGCGCGGTTCGCGTGGACCGTGCTGGCGCGATGCCCGCCGCCAGAACACTCGGAATCCTTCCCTGTGCCATCGCAGGACCGTCTTGGGCTTGACCAGGAGCAGGGCCTGGCGCCACCCGCGATATAGGCTCGCGAGCAGCACGAGCAGGCCTCGCTCGTGGACGCGAAAGGCCGGGCGTTTGACGGCGCGCGAGGCGACGATGAGCTGCTGCCGAAGGAGCGCGTTCTCGGCGATGAGCTCGGCGCGGGAGCGGGTCAGGTCGGCGATGAATCCGCGCGCGACGCCCGAAGGACGGCACGCTTGGCGGAGCGCCCTCATCGCCCGGGCTGCCAGAATCGGCGACCCTGGCCGCAAGCCGGGAGACGGGGACGCGGAGTACGGCGCGATCCGAGCCGATCCGAGGGCGATCATCAAGGCTTGTTCGCCAGCGACTCCTGAGCGATCGTGCGGCGGAGGAGGGAAGTAGCCAACACAGCTCTCGACACTCCCGGCGTCCACTCCGTTTCGCAGCTGCCGGAGACACGCAAAGCGCTCCACAAGTTCTTATCCCAGGCCTCCGTGAAGGATCGCTTGTGGATACCGCAGCAGGTGGCCCGTGAGTACCACCGGCATTTGTACGAGGTCCGCTTTGAGCCCGTGGCGGCTCTGCGACGGCTCACCCGTCAACTCGAAGACGCACGGGAGCTCAGAGCGGCCGAGCAGCGCGCCCGAATTGGCAAGCCGCTCAAGAATGTCGAGAAGGTCCTCCGTGAAGCGCAAGCCAAGTACAAGTCTGCCGAAGAGCTGGCGTGGGTCGAGAAGATCGCCGACCATCTACGATGGGAAGGTCGGCAAAGTCTGGGCCGACGGCCAACTTGCTGCGCTTTTCGAGGGAGGTGAAGAGCGCTACAACAAGAACGTCCCACCCGGATTCGCCGATAGCGGAAAGAAGGGGGACGATCGCTTCGGCGGTCTCGTGGTCTGCAAGCAGGTGATCGAGTTCGCGAAGGGGAAGTTTATCCCAGTGCCTCGTCGAGCTTCGTTGTTCGGCATGATCGACGACCTTACCACTACCAACCGACCGGCGGGTTGTCCCTTTGGAGAAGCCGACGCTGCGGTCGCACGCAACGCCCGCCCGGTCCGGCGCGACGCCGGTCCTCCCGAAAACCGCTCCATTATTCGGCGCATGGGGCGAGCCAACCCAAAGCGATTGCGTCGCCGCGCGTGTCGAAGTGGGCCACTCGCGATCAGAAAGTCGCGACCGCCGGGTCTTCCAGTCGGGAGCCCGCGTGGTGGCCGTCTTGGCCGCGCCAAATTGGCCGCACAAGGCATCGCCGGCCAGCCCCGAACTGAAGTGGCCGGCCATGGCCCCCGTCGTGAGGTACACTTGTTGCTCGACACTGCAGACTTCGTAACCGGAATCGCCCATGCGCTTTAATTTGCCGCCCGTCCGCGTTGTTGCGGCCATGCTGTTTGGCGTCGCAATCGCGTCGGCGCGCGATGCCGGTGCCAGCCCTTGCGTCACGGACGGGGACTGTCCGCTCGGGTTTCAGTGTACGGGCACCGCTCAAGACGGGGGTCAGACCTGCACATCAAAGGGATGCCAGAGCAACTCCGACTGCTCCCCTGGCTTCGCTTGTTTTCTAAATATTCATTGCGTACCGGGTCCGGACGCATCACTCATCCCCGGAAATGCCTGCGTACCTCAATGGCAAGCGCCCTGCTCCGTCGACAGCGATTGCGGCAACGGCTTTCAGTGCGTCGTTGCCAGTGAAGCTTGCGATTGCTCGGGCACGGACACGGACGTGCCCGCCGACGCCGGAGCGGTGAGCGTACCTTGCGCGTCGGCGCAGCCCCCACAGCCGCCCTGCACCAACGCAAACCAGGCTGAATGTCCGTCTTCCCCATCGCTCTGCGAGGCGGGCAGTACCTGCCTGTGTTGGGGGATTGCGGGCGCGTGTCAGCAAAATCAGATGCCGGCGTGCAAAACGGGATCGGATTGTCTTCCGAACTGGAGCTGCCTGTGCCCTCCAGACGGCAACGGAATGGTGACGGCCGCATGCAGCACCATGTCCTGCACGCCACCAAACTCGGATTTTGCGTTTCAAGGCGCATTTGCGATCGGCGGAACCCTGGGGTGTTCGGGCGAATTCCCCGGCGGCAGCGTCCCCGCCGGCGGCGGTTCCGGAGTCGAAAATCCCGGTCCAACACCCGTAATGTCCGGGCAGGCCGTCAATGGGACCAACGCGGGCAGCGTCAGTTCGCCCGCGGCCGCACCGCCGACCAGCTCGAGTGCTGGGTGCGCGATCGGAATGCCTCGCCCGAGCGCGTGCTCGCCCAATTTGGCCGTGCTTGGTTTGGCCTCGGCGGCCGGAGGTCTGCGTAGGATGCGACGTCGCCCAACTCGGAAAGTCACGCGCTGAGAAGCTCGTGCCTGCCGGCCTTTGTGTCGGCGGTTGAGGCGATTTGCTCGCTCGTAGCGTGCTCTCATAGGTAGGATCTTTATTTCCCGAGTGATCTCGATCACTTACGTGCATAGTGCACGAATTGGATAGTCAAAGGCATCGGGGATTCTCTAGACGCTGTTGTGAGACAACGCGAAAGGAGACCCCCGATGCACGGATTAAACAGTACACGCGCCGGAGTCGGCGTGTATGCGAAACGGCTTACGGAAGTACTCGGCGAGGAGCAGGTGACCGCGATCGCGAGACGTAGCGGCTGGCTACGGCGCGTGCGCAAGGTGATGCCGCTGGCGATGGTCGTGGCGGTGCTGTCGACGCTCGGGTCGGGCCACGCCAAGTGGTTGGCCGATATTCTGCGGACGTTCCGGAAATTCGCGGGCCTTTCGCTGCGATATAAGCCCTTTCACAACCGGCTCGCGCAAGCGTCCTTTCCAGAGATGTTTCGGATGCTGCTGGAAGCGACGGTACAGAAGATGAGCCAGCCGGTTCTGCACGCCGTGTCCCCCAAACTGTCGACCTTTCGGGACATCGTCATTCACGACGGGACGTCGTTCGCGCTCAAGGACGACTTGAAAGGCACATGGCCGGGCCGCTTTACGAAAATCTCGCCAGCCGCCGTGGAACTGCACGTCACGATGAGTCTGCTCCAAGACGATGTGCGCATCGTCGCCCTGGCGGCCGACAAGGAGACCGAGCGAACCTACCGTCCCGAGGCCGCGAGTCTTCGCGAGCGGCTCTTTCTGGCCGACCGAGGGTACGAGGAGCGAAAATTCTTTTTCGACGTCGACCAAGCGGGCGGCGCCTTCATCGTCCGCGGAACCAAAAACATTCGACCCACCATTCGGGCAGCTTTCGACAGCGCCGGCAAATCCATCCCCAAGTTGCTCGGCCAGAAGTTGAACTGGGACCTGCTTCCGGCCCAGACGGTCGATCTCGACATCGAATGGCTGGCGAATTCATTCGTGTATCGCGGCCGAATTGTGGCGATCTACAAGCGCGGCAAGCGCAAGGTCACCGTTGAACGAGTCCGAGAAGCAGAGCGATGGCGCCCGACAACGCCCACGAGCGCGAAGTCGTGCGTTTTCATCGTCGCTCAGTCGAGTACCTCGCGAGTGAAGCGTCGACAAGATTCGAACAACGCGAGACGAAATGTCGGGCGCGAGGAAGCGGAACGTCATCGTAATCCGATAAGCCGAACTCGCGTCGAGGCCCCGCCGTCACTCGATCCATACCCCAACAGGCAAGAGCACATTCATTGCCGCAAAGTGCTCCTCTGCGACGGGTAGCTGGAGACGTGCCAGTGGATTGTGGCCGTCGGTGACCAACGGGCCGTCCGGTATTACTTTGAGCACCTCCCAGGCAGGCAGCGAGCGCGTGACGCGTTCGCTCGTGGCGTTCTCGAACACCGCAGTACGCGGCACGGTCAAGTCGAGGTCATTGTCGGAGGCGAAGAACACCAGGTTCTCCAGCGCATGCGGGCGAAGGTCGGGTTCGCTGTCGCGAAAGGTGCGGACGAAGCGGAAGGCGCTACGTACGGTTCGCGCCACGTCCCAAGTGGCTTCGGCGTTCGGGCCATCCTCGTACCCGACAAAATTCAGCACCATAACGCCTCCAGGCCGCAGGAGATCGTGGATGCGTTGCATGACCTCTCGCGACAGCAAGTGCTCGGGTGTGGTGCCGCCCGTGAACGTATCGTGCACGATCAAATCGTAGTGGCGGTCGGTTCGACGCAAAAATGTCCGGGCGTCCTCTTGGTAGACATTCCCTTTGCTGGCAAACCCGAAGTAGCGGCTTGCGAAGCGCACGACCGCAGGATCGATCTCGACGACGTCGACTTTAATTCCTCGCGCCTCCAGCGCCGACGGCAACGAGCCGATGCCCAGACCAATCTGAAGCATGTCCCTCGCGGCTGGCCTCAAGAATCGGACGGCCTCCATCACGTAGACAAACGCGAAGCCTGGCGAACCGTCACGGACAAACTGCGCGCCAAGAACGGAGTGATCGCTGCGGAGGAAGCGAACGTTGCGGGCATGGTCATCGATGACTTCGACGAGCCCGTACAGGCTCTGAGAGCGAGCCACCCTTTCAAAGCCGGCGGGAAGCCGCGATTCCGGTGCGGCCCATGCCAGCAGAAGAGGCACGGCGACCGCCACGAGCCCCGAAGGACGCCCGTGCAACGCAAGCGAGGCCGCGCCCATAAGGGTGAGTAGCGTCGCAGCTCCCACGACGACTTGGTCGGTATCGAATGCCGGGATGATCGCGAAGGCGGTTACAAGCGTTCCCGCGAGGCTGCCCGCCGTGGAAACGGCATAGACCGCCCCGACGCCATGTCCGGCGGCCCGCAGGTCCACGGCCAGCAGGCGGACCGCGATGGGCCCAACCATTCCAAGAACAATCAGACATGGAGCGAATAGCACCGTTGCGGCGAGCAGCGGACCTGCGCGCGGACCAAAGCCGTCGGAGAAGAGGAGTACCCCGTGGCTAATCAGGCGCAAAATTCCGAGCAGCACCCCGGCTGTCATGACCACGAGGCCAAGGAGCCATGGAGTCGGTCTGCGGTCGACCAACGATCCGCCGGCGTAGTAGCCACTGGCGAGTGAACCGAGCGTCGCCGCCAAAAGCGCAGACCAGACGAAAAGGTCGACCCCAAAAACGGGGCCGACGATGCGCGTCCCGAGGATTTCAACCAACAGGACCACCGCGCCGGTCGTGAAAACGATTGCGAAGATCTCGGCTCGAATCGGCGCGATCAGGCGCTGACCCTGGGGAACCTCAATCGACGTGTCCTCGCGCGCAGTGCCTCTTTCCTGATTACCCGCCAGCGACCCGGTTCGCATGCGTGGTACGCTAAGGTGTTGCGATCCGCCTGTCGACTTCGCTTGCGCCCGATGACAAGCGCCGGATTTGCCCTGGAGGCGAGGATCGCCGCCATGTTGTCCGACGGGTGACATAGACCGCCTCCGGCGAGGTAGCTGTCCATGAAGTCGACGTAGCGAACGAGCGCGGTGTTGTAGAGCGCCGCATCGATTGGGTTCGACCGTCCGCCGCCGATCAACGTGCACCGCCCGCCTGGACCGCTGAACTCGTCGACCTGCGCGCGGGACGCCTCGAGCAGAGGGGCACCGAGGGCGTTGATTGCGCACGCGAGCGAGTCGAGCACGCTAACCTTCAGCTGCTCGCGCCGATCGGACGTCACGTCCTCGTACCGCGCGCGCGAGCCGAATCGCGCGATGCCCTCTGCCTGACTGGGGCCCGAGATGACTGCACCAGGCCCCTTCGCGTCCTTTGGGTAGTCGGGCTTTGCGGTTGAGCGGCGGGCGAAAGGCGCTGTTGCCGCGACGGCCGACAGGACGAGGGCGCCGCTCTCTTTTGGAAACATCCGTCGATCAGTGTGATTCATTGGTCCCTCCTCTCAACGACCGATCACCGGATGGGGTTTTCTTCGAACAATCGAGCGACGAGGGCCGAGTCGAGGTACGCGCGACGCGATCGATCACGGCATCCCGGAAACCGACCACCCAGCAGTAGCGGTTGTCGAAACGCATGCCGTTCTTGGCGGTCGCGAGGGAATGAAGCTCGACGACGGCCTGATCGTCCTGGACGATCACGTTCTCCACGTGCAGCTGCGCGCCCTGCGGAAGAACCTGCCCCAGCTTGGCGAAGGTTCCGGCGATGAAGGCCTTCTTGCTGGGGTAGTGACCGGCAAGCGGGTGGGTGCCCATGACGGTCCAGTCGCCGTCGTCGGCCACCTGTTCGAAAAAGGCAGCTCCGTCACCGTTCTCGAGCCCCTTGAAGATGTTGCGCACGCGATCAAATGTGATGCTCATGATCTCTTCTCCTGTCATCTCGTTGATTTGCCCGAGCGTTTCAGCGCTCGAGGTTCGTTGCTGGGGTGCTTCCCTCTTGCTCCTCAACATGAGGTCCCGGCGCCATGCAGTCCAATATATGGTAGAGTCGTTCTTGATATCTTTTGAAGATACCAAAGATGGAGCTGCGCCACGTCCGCTACTTCCTGGCCGTCGCCGAGGAGAAGAACTTCACCCGCGCCGCGGCGCGCGTCGGCATCGGGCAGCCGCCCCTCAGCCAGCAGGTCAAGGACCTGGAGGCCGAGGTGTGGGGCCGCGCTTTTCCGCCGGATGAGGACAGTCGGCCAAAGCTCCAAACAAGAGGCGGAGATCGCGGCCCACGAGCGCGAGACGTTCGCTTTACTCTCTTGTTCTCGCCGTCGAACCCGCCGACACTGTGAAGCTAATGAAAAGAGCAACGAATCTCCTTCTCGTCGCTGGTGCGTTCGTTTCCTCCGTGGCTTTCTCGCGCCCGGCGCGTGCGCTCGGTCCGGTCGACATCGAGGCCGCTGCGAGAGTGGGCGGCACGTCGGACCCCATCAAGGGCCCCGGTCTCAACCCGCTCGGTTTCGGCGCAGGGGGCCGTGCGGGCGTCTCGATATTCGGCATCTATGCGGGCGTTTCGGGGATGTACTACCTGGGCGGGAACAACAGCCTGGTGACTCCACCCCCCGCCGGCGCCATCTCAATAGAGTCGGAATCCTCTTGGCTCTACGGCGTCGAGGGCGGCTACAGCTTCAAGATCGCGCTCTTGACGCTCCGACCCACGGTCGAAATCGGCAGTTACACGATTCACACGTCGCTCTCGGGCGGTGGCAGCCAGGATATTCACAACCTATACGTCGAGCCGGGCGTCACCGCGCTGCTCGGCTTTGGTCTGTTGTTCGTCGGCGCCGACGCCGACATCTTCTTGACGCCCGGCCTGGATAACTCGCAGGCTGCCTTCATGGCGAACGGGCAAGTGGGCGTCAAGTTCTGACTGTCACCGCCGTCCCCCGGGGTCCCCTTCCATCGAATCACTGGTGTCGGGGTCCCGAGCCGGGCCCGGTGCAGCTTTAGGCTTATCGCTGCGAAGACCGATCGGGCTTCGAACGAGAAGGCCTTCGCGGAAGCGTTCAGGCGGGGCATCGACCGCCTGACCACGACGTAGGTCGAAGCGGTCGCACGGAAGAAGGGCGTCCCGTCGGCTAGGCAAGGTCGATGACGGCAAGCGAAGATGCGACGAATCTTGCACGCGCCCGTGTGGAGCGGTCTCGTCCTGAGGACTACAATTGTTGCGAACGATGATTGACCCTAAGAACGAGAGACCCATCGCCGGTGCGCTCATCTTGACCGTCGGCTCCGTCGGAGTCCGCACGATCTGAAGGGCGTGGCGCGAGACAGTGACGACGAATTCCACCCGGGACGCACGATTGACTCGGCGGTGCCGGATGCCTGTTTGTGTGCTCGATGGATCGCCGCCGCCAACCATCAACACTCATCCCCAACCGCGCTCAAGCGAGGCACGCGTCGGACGCACCGGCAGGAGGGGTTGCAGCGCGCTTCGCCATCACTTGAGCAGCCGGCGCGCCGTCTCGACAACGGAGAGCGCGGACATTTCCGAGATCGACACGAATGGCTCTGTGAGGTCGGCGTCGATTACGGGTTCGTCGCCGGCCTCCTGGAGCTTGATTGCAAACAATCAGCTGGATCCTGTCGGTATCGCTGTCACGACACAAGGAATATTCTGGATCAACGCGGGCATTGGGGGCGCGAAGCCCGACGGGAGCCTGGTTTGGCAACCGAACGGCAATACGCCGGCCGTCCCCATCGGTTCGCCTTATGCGTGTCCGTTGGCCATGACGGAACATTTACTGGGTCAATTGCGATCAAAGCACGGGGGATCACAACGAGCCGTTGCTTACGGTACCGCTGGGAAATCCGACGGCGACGCCGACCGTTCTGGTCCCAAACGGAATTGCATGCATCCAAGCCATCGCAAGCGGGTCGAACAGTCTTTACTGGATTCAGAGCGGCTGCTTTTCGTTATTCCGGGCAGGCGAATGCCCTTGCGCTCGCTCTCGCCGCTTGGGACCCCCGTGAACCTCCTTCCGTCTACGGTGCTTAGCGGCAGCTCATAAGTTGGTACTTAGGGATTCGGGATGGCGCTCGCTACCACACAAGTGCGAGTGGCTCGAGGCCCATAGCGAGACGTCCGCGCTTTCGATCGCGAGCAGGATGAGCGCGGCGCGCGTTGGAATCGAGGAACTTGAGCGTTTCGGCGAGGGCACGACGTAGTTGGCGCGGCGAGTCGAGAAGGCCGCGGAGGACATCGTCGAAGTAATGCTTGCCGGACGCGGCGGCTCGCTGGGTCGAAAGCTCCACCCCCAGCGACGCTTCCGCGAAGTGTGCGAGCGAGCGTTTCAGAAGGGCTGCGAGCAAGCTCGCCCATATCATCGCTTTCGCGATAGCGGCCTTGCCCGTATCGAAGGCATGAAGGTTGGCGTGGGATTTGAACTCTTTGAACAGGAGTTCCACCTGCCAGCGGAGGCGATACAAGCCGGCCACGTCGGCGGCGGAGAAGCGCTTGCGAGCGAGGTTGCTGTGCAGGTACACGAACGTCTTCGCGTTGCGCTTGCCGCGCTTGTAGATCGCCACAATTCGCCCGCGATACACGAATGAATTCGCCTGCCATTCGATGTCGAGATCGACCGTCTGGGCCGGAAGCAGGTCCCAGTTCAACTTCTGGCCGAGCAACTTGGGGATGGATTTGCCGGCGCTGTCGAAAGCGGCCCGAATGGTGGGTCGAATGTTTTTGGTTCCGCGGACGAT
The DNA here is from genome assembly GCA_963696385.1 of uncultured delta proteobacterium. GTDB lineage: Bacteria > Myxococcota_A > Polyangia > Polyangiales > Polyangiaceae > Palsa-1150. The sequence continues at coordinate 1,324,687 of CAVOKF010000007.1, read as the reverse complement.
GAAGGCGCCGCCCGCTTGGTCGACGTCGAAAAAGAATGTTCGCTCCTCGTACCCTCGGTCGGCCAGAAAGAGCCGCTCGCGAAGACTCGCGGCCTCGGGACGGTAGGTTCGCTCGGTCTCCTTGTCGGCCGTCAGGGCGACGATGCGCACATCGTCTTGGAGCAGACTCATCGTGACGTGCAGTTCCACGGCGGCAGGCGAGATTTTTGTAAAGCGGCCCGGCCATGTGCCTTTCAAGTCGTCCTTGAGCGCGAACGACGTCCCGTCGCGAATGACGATGTCCCGAAAGGTCGACAGTTTGGGGGACACGGCGTGCAGAACCGGCTGGCTCATCTTCTGTACCGTCGCTTCCAGCAGCATCCGAAACATCTCTGGAAAGGACGCTTGCGCGAGCCGGTTGTGAAAGGGCTTATATCGCAGCGAAAGGCCCGCGAATTTCCGGAACGTCCGCAGAATATCGGCCAACCACTTGGCGTGGCCCGACCCGAGCGTCGACAGCACCGCCACGACCATCGCCAGCGGCATCACCTTGCGCACTCGCCGTAGCCAGCCGCTACGTCTCGCGATCGCGGTCACCTGCTCCTCGCCGAGTACTTCCGTAAGCCGTTTCGCATACACGCCGACTCCGGCGCGTGTACTGTTTGATCCGTGCATCGGGGGTCTCCTTTCGCGTTGTCTCACAACAGCGTCTAGAGAATCCCCGATGCCTTTGACTATCCAATTCGTGCACTATGCACGTAAGTGATCGAGATCACTCGGGAAATAAAGATCCTACCTATGAGCGGCAGCTACCCCGCTCGAATTGCTGTGAATTCCGCAGGAGTGTACTTCGGTTACAATCCGACTGGTGAAACCGGGGCGGGAACGATCGCTCTGGCTCCTCTTGACGGCGGGCGCCCAACCACGGTTGTGGCCATTGCCAACGCCAACGGCGTCGCTGTTGATTCGGTCAACATTTAATGGACGGACTTCAACGAAAACGCCGTCCTTGCAGCCCCCATTGCCGGGGGCAATCCCGTCACTCTTGCCTCGGATCAGACCAATCCGTACGACATCGTCCTCGATGATACGAGCGTGTACTGGACGAATTATTCGAGCACTGGGCTCATTATGAAGGTGGCGAAGCCGTAGATCCTTCGGGCGAGAACGAGCAGACGGCCGCAATCGCCTTGCACGACAACTTCCCCGACGAACTGCTCCGCCAAGGTCGACGCCCGGGAAACCGCCAAGGCCTGCCTGCGACGGTTGGCGGCTTGACCGGGCAAAAGCTGCCCGATATGCGTCTCGAGTGCTAGAGCGTGCGCGAGCGGTCGGGACGCAACCGCGGGCGGGCACGCGTGTGCTATTCGTGGTCGTACTGCTGGTCGCCGCGGCGGCCCACTGGCCGGCGCTCCGCGCGCCGCTCGTGTTGGATGACTTTGACCAACGCGCCATGATCGAAGGGCGGCTAACGCCCAGCCGCAACCTCTTCGATCTTTTCGACTTCGTCGCCGACGACAATCGGGCGAGTCTGCTCGACCGCGGCGCGCTGCCATGGTGGAGCGATCCGCTTCTAAAGACGCGATTTTTGCGGCCGTTGCCCAGTCTTCTCGTCTGGCTCGACTACAAGTTATCTGGATATCATTCATTTGCGCCGCATTTGCGGTCGCTCTTTTGGTGGGCCGTCGCCGTGGCGGCTGCAGGCACGCTGTTTCGCAGCGTGCTGAGCGAGCGCGCGGCGGCTGTCGGCACGCTTGTCTTTGCGCTCTCGCCGGCGCACACGGTTCCGATTTGGTGGCTCGCGAATCGGGATGTCCTTGTCTCTGTCGCGGTCGGAAGCTTTGCGCTCGCACGATATGTCCGATGGCGGCACGCGAGGAGCACGCGGGACGGTGCGATGAGCGCGTGCCTATGGTCCGTTACCATGCTGACCGGCGAATACGCCCTCTGCTTTACCGGCTACGTCGCTGCGATCGAGTTCGCGCGCCGAGGCGACACGGTCGCACGACGCATGTCCGGACTGGCGGTATTCGCGCTGCCCTTGTTCGCCTATCTAAGCATTCGCGCCGCACTCGGGTACGGCGTCCACGGCTCGGGTTTCTATCACGACCCGCTGGCCGACCTGGGCTCGTACATGTCCGGCACGCCACGGGCTTTCGCGATCCTTCTCGGGGCGGCCTGGTTTGGGATCGAGGACCGCTGGTCCGCATCGGCATCGCTCGAGCAGCTCGTGCTCGTGGGGGCTGCGATCGTGGTCGCGATGGGCATCGCGCGAGGCAGCGCCATGCGTCGTCAGGACGTGCGATCGCGCTCCGCAACGCTATGGCTGCTGGGAGGCTCTGTTCTTGCCCTGTTGCCCGTCGCGGCCGTGCAGCCGTCCTCGCGCTTGCTCGCTGTCGGCGCACTTGGAGTCTGTGCGCTGATCGGCGTCGTGATCGACGCAGCGTGGACCGACATGACCGAAGGGATGTGGCGGTCATGGGAACGAGCGCCCTCGACCGCCGTCACGGCGGTCGCTGCGCTCGGGTTGGTCTACGCCCATTTCATTCATGTTCCCGCGCAAGCGTACTGGTTCTCGAAGCGGGCCACGGAAGAGGAACCGCTATACAGCCGGCGCCTCGCGTGGATCCGAGAGAATTTGTCCCCGTCCAAGACGACGGTCGTCATTCTTCGCGGGACGACGCCAACCACCGCCTTGGCCGCGCCGTTCATGCTGCGTTCCGCGGCTCCAGAGCGGTGGCGGGTGCTCACACAAGCCTTCGGGCGCCTCGTTGCCGTTCGTTCCGGCTCGCGCTCGCTGGATGTGGTTCAAGACGGCGCCGAACCACTTGTCTATTTGGGGCCAAGCGATCCGGTGCGGGCGGCGGGCATGGGCGGGGGCGAAACGTTCGAGGTGCCCGGAATGCGGACTACAGTCGTTTCTGTGGACGGCAGCGGCCAACCCGGGCGTCTTCGATTTGAATTCGATCGCGATCTGGACGCCCCGTCGTTTTGGTGGATCGTCGAGGGCGAGAACGGCTTTCGAGAAGTGCGCCTGCCGTCGGTCAACCAGGGAGTGCGCTTGCTGCGATAACCCGAGGCCAACGCTTGGCCTTTGCCAGACGATCGAGAGACCACGACAACACGGATTTCAAGGCAGCCATCCGATCCGAACATGAGTGTCCCCCAACCATTCGGCCCTGCGCGCACGCCGATCGTGCGGGATGTCGGCCGCTGGCACGTGGGAGTCTTCGGCGCCGTCCTGGCGATCGCTGCGCTCATTCACGTGCCCGGTCTTTGGGCGCCGTTGATCCTGGACGACTACGCGCAGCGGGCTATGGCGCACGGGGACGTCTCGCCGAGACGGAGCGCGTTCGATCTCTATAACTTTATCGACGATGGCGACCGCGCGTTTCTCTTCGATTGCGGGGCGATTCCCTGGTGGACGAATCCTCCATTGACCCTTCGCTTTCTCCGTCCGCTTTCAAGCGCTTTGGTCTGGCTGGACATTCGCGCGTTCGGTTACGGATCCTTCGGGGCGCATCTGCATTCGCTGCTCTGGTGGGCCGCCGCCGTTGCCGCCACCTACGCGTTGCTTCGCGCCCTCGTGAACCCCCGTGCGGCCCTTTTGGGGGCAGCGGCGTTCGCCGTAGCTCCGTCTCAAGCACCACCCCTCTTGTGGGTTGCCAACCGCGACGTGCTCGTCGCTACGGCATTCGGTACCGCCGGCTTGCTCCTGTACGCGCGGTGGCGGGATCGACGGCGACCAGCGGATGCCGTTCTCAGCGGCTTGATGTTCGGCGCGGCCGTCCTCGCTGGCGAGTACGCGCTCTGCTTTGCGGGATACGTGTTCGCGATGGAGCTCGTGCGTCGCAAAGAATCCGTGCTCCGACGCCTGACAGGCGGTTTGCCGTTCGCGGTTCCAGCGACCGCGTATATCTTCGCGTTCATCGGGCTGCATTACGGGACTCGGGGATCTGGGTTCTATCGAAGTCCGCTCGATGACATGGCATCGTACGCGCTCGGCGCACCCCGGCGCGCCGCGGTGTTGGTGTCGGCCGCCTGGTTCGGCTTCGACGACGTCTATTGGGGGGCCCAGCCCCAGCCGGCCGCTATCCTGCTGGGGCTCGGAACGATTGCCGTGCTCGCCGTTCCGCTTTGGCGCGTGCTTCGAGGTCTCGACGAACGCACCCGATCGCAGGCTACGTGGATGCTTGCCGGCTCGGTCCTTGCCCTTCTTCCGGTGCTGGCAGCCGAGCCATCGATCCGCGTCTTGGACGTTTCGATGGTGGGCGTCAGCGGGCTGGTCGGTCTCCTCCTCGATCGGGCAGCCCATCGGGGCACCGACAAGGGATCTGCGGGGCGCGATGTCACCGTCGTTGTCGCGATCGCGCTTGGCCTAGCCCATTACGTTCGGGGTCCGGTCGATACGGTCCGAGCGATCCGCCAGTATATCGAAGCCGTCACCGGATTCGATAAGCGGACGGCCTGGTTACGCGAGCACCTCGATCGGACCAAATCGACCGTGCTTGTACTCCGAGCCGACTCGCCCCCGGCCACCCTGTGGATGCCATTCATGCTTCGGGATTGGGCGCCGGCTCACTGGCGCGTGCTGACCTTCCGCGCCGGGTTGATGACGGCCGTTCGGAGAGGACCTCGGACTCTCGAGATCACCTCACGGGACCACCCGCTCTTTCCGACCGGTCCGTTCGATCTCTTCCGAAACACCGATGAACTGCACAGCGGCGACGTCGTCGAAGTGCCCGGCATGCGTGCGACCCTCCTCCAAGTCGACGACCAGCACGCGCCGAAACAGGTGCGCCTTGATTTTGATGTGGATCTCGATGATTCGTCCGTCCAGACGATCTCCGAAAGGGAATCCGGCTTTGAGGAGGTGGCTCTTCCGGCGGTCAACTTTGGCGTCCGGCTGGTGCAATAACCTGCGCGGTCCGAACGGGTGACGCATCGTTTTGCTCTTCGCTACTGTGCCATGCTTTCTGGTGCTTGGCCGCCGGCATCTACCCGGGTCCCCACGCCGTCGGTTTAGCGCTCCGCTCCCACGATGGACCATACGTGGACGTCGCCCGCGTCCGTCCCGTAGATCACCCGTCCGCCGTCTCAGGACAAAGCGACGGCCGTCGCGAATCCGACGGTCCGCCGCTCAGATACCAGTTTGCCCGTATCGGTTCTCCACACGCGAATCGTGCGGTCTTCGCCCGCCGACGCCGCAAGCGCTCTGCTTGGAAGAAAGGAGACCGCGTCTATGGCCCGCTCGTTGGCCGACCAGCTCCTGAGACGGTGCCCCGTCCCATTTGCCCAGACCGTGAGGTCTCCGTCACGCTCACCCGTGAGCGACTCATCGACCGCGACGTCGAGCCGGCCAGCATCGATATCGAAGCACGTTGGACTCCCGTGCCCGTGCCCATGCACCTCGGCCTGGCAAAGGCGATCGTCGACGCCTACCCAAAACGCTCTCGTTGAATCCAATGAGTACCCGATCGAGAGCGCGCTGGCGCCGTCGATCCGTCGAACGCTCGTTCCCAGTCGAACCCCCAGAAAGTCAGTCCGTCGCTTCCGCTCGTCGCTACGACGCGCTCGTCCGGCGACAATGCCAGGGTCGAGAAGCCGAAGCGAGGACCAGGAAATCGTCTGAGCACTTTGCCTGTTTGAACTGCCCAATAGTTTGCGCCCAGATCGCCGTCGGTTAAGGCATGGACGCCGTCCGCCGTCATTCGAACGCAGTTGAAGCGAAATGTTTTGCCCGCATAGCGAAGGGTCCAACCGTTGCGGTGCATGGGGCGATATCGTCTCTCTCTCTCTCTCTCTCTCTCTCTCTCTCTCTGCGCGCGCGCGCGAGACGAGTCAAGGCTCAATGGCTCGACCAGCGTCGGCGGAATAATCATCAAAGATTCAAACATCGACACATTGTGTCGATAAGCTTGCGTAAAAGCTTGCGACGGAGCGGCCCGCCACAATACCCACCCTCGCTGGCGCACATGCTCGGCTGCTGTCGTCGAGGCGACCGACACGACCTCGGTCTAGGCGGGCCCGGGCACGCCTTCCGCGGCGCTCCCCGGCACCACTCGCTCTTCGCCTCACCGGCCGCAACGGCGCCGTGGCTGCGGTCATCTCATCGGGGACGCTTCAACAACCGGCTCAGAGGGCGGGAACATGGCTCTGGCATCCTTCGGCGCGCGCACGAGCGGCCTCCGCCTTGAGCGCATCAAGTCCTCTCCACGCTTCGCGGACGGCGCGTTCCACAACGCTGCTCCGGTCTCGTCGGGCATCAAGAAGGGCCGCATGGCGCCGACGATCTCGGAGTTTCTCTGCGGAGGGCAACGTCGGACCCCGCCCGGCCCGCTGCCGTCGACCGACCCGTTGCGGCAGTGGTCGCGTGCCCCCGAGACCGGGCTGCGTGCGACGTGGCTCGGACACTCCACCGTGCTCCTCGAGATCGACGGGCTGCGCGTCCTGACGGATCCGGTCTGGGGCGAGCGCGCGTCACCGGTCACGTTCGCCGGCCCGAGGCGGTTTCAGCCCGTCCCCGTTGCCATCGCCGCGCTCCCCCCGCTGGATGCGGTCGTAGTCTCGCACGACCACTTCGACCACTTGGACTATCCGACGATCCTGGAACTTTCACGGCTCGACGTTCCCTTCGTCACCTCACTCGGCGTAGGGGCGCACCTCGAGGCGTGGGGCGTGCCGGCAGCGCGCATCACCGAGCTCGACTGGTGGGAGCGCGTGGAGCTCGGCGGCGGGCTCACCATTACGGCTGCACCTTCGCAGCACTTTTCAGGGCGCACGCTCCGCGGCCGCAACCTTACGCTCTGGTCGTCGCTCATCGTACGAGGACCGCGCCATGCGGTGTTCTTTAGCGGAGATACCGGCCTCACGCCCGAGTACGCGGCGATCCGGGACCGGCTCGGGCCGTTCGATCTCGTGATGCTCGAGGTCGGGGCCTACCATCCAGCGTGGGGTGACATCCACCTTGGGCCAGAGCACGCACTGGAGGCCCTCGCGCTGCTCGGGGGAAGCAAGTTGCTGCCGGTGCATTGGGGCACGTTCAACCTCGCGATGCATGCGTGGGATGAACCCGCGGAAACGTTGATCCGCCTGGCGCCCGCAGATGATGCGCAACTCGTGATGCCGCGCCTCGGCGAGCCGGTCGAGCCCTCTCGGGTCGAGCACGTCACTCCGTGGTGGCGCACGACCGCTGCGGAGCCCCTCATCGACGAGGAGCCCCTCTCCCTGCCTCCCACCGAGGGCGGCGACGCCGTGACATGGCCTATGGATTGAATGGGCGTCCAACGTCCCAGGGGCGAAGACGTTTTGCCGCTCTTCCCGACGGCGGCCGCGCAGCGTTCGAGCAGGCGCTCGCACTTGCCGATCCAGCGCCGCGTCCCGTTTGACTTCTCGCCGTAGTTCTTCGAGTGCATCACCATTGGGACAACGGCGACGACGCTGATCGGTTTTGGCGATCGTCAGGTCTCGTTGCCGTGCCCGCGCGTTCGAGCGCGCGGCGAAGGCGCTCGCGGAGAAGTCCGGTTGCCGAGCATCGGGATGCTGCGTCATCGGCCTCGGCGAGTTCGCGGAGCTTGCTCAGGTCGCTCTCGGCCACCAGCACCGTGAGCCTTTGATCCTCGTTGACTAGGCTGCCGCGCTGATGGTGGCATCCTCGAATGGCCGTGCACGGCGATAAGATTGTTTGGATCGCTCCGCTCGGGATGTGCATGTCGATGACCAACCCGCAAGTCGCCGCGGCTACGTCGGCCGCGCAGGGCGTTCTGACGCCGCAGCCGATGAGGAAGTCGACGACGTGCTCGATGGCGAGTTCTTCGTCGGCGGGGTCTTGGGACTGAAGCTCCCAGCGCCCTTCGAAGGGTAAGAACACCCAGTGGGTGTCGAAGCGAGGGCGACGAGGCTTCAGGGCTTCGTAGTCCTCTGCCGACAAACGCATCGGGGGCGGAAGGGAAGCATAGGCGAGAGCCGTCACGCGCAGCTCGTCCGCGTCGAACCATGTCCCGTGCGCCGGGCAGACGTCGAGGGTCACCGCCGTGGGAGGCGCGCTCACGCGCGTCAAGCGGACGCCGTCGGGCGTCGTCGTCCGTAGGTTTCTTTTTGGACCGAGAGCGAGTCCTCATGAGAAGAACGCGTTACCACGTCTACTACCGCGTGATTGGCGACGCGCTCGAGGTGCTCGCTATCTGGAAGGTTAGCGTTCGCAGTGCTACCGACCTGCGCGACGTGGACGCGACTTCGCAATCCTCGTCCGCATCGACTTAGCCGAGCACCGAGACCGACGCGCCAGCCGCGACGCCTCGCGCATCCCCCTGGACCGCCTGCGCTAGTCTCGTGTCGGGCAGGTCGCCCGCCCATCCCTCAATCCGTGCGCAGTTTGCAGTATAAGGGGGTGGTCCGCCAGTAGGACCCTGACGCGTCGCTGGACCGAATTCTGTCATTTACGTCATTTACTTTCATCCGTCTTCGGCAAAAGGACGAAAGCGATCCCCGGTTGCCGGACGGGCGGGGGAACGGTGCAAAGCGCTTCATTTGGACGAGGCGGTTGCGCGCTCACCCGCCGAGCGGGAGTTGGTGCGCATGCCAAAGCGGAGCGGGCGGCCGTGCAGCCGGACTACGCCTCTCAGGGCGGTCCTCGGGGCTTCGGAGGCCTGGAACTCCTCCTGCTCGATTTCCCGCGCCCGAGAGTCTCGATGGCGGACAGAACTTCGTTCTGCACAGTATTCCGGCGGGCCTGCCCGAGAGGCGTACCGTCGGCTTCGGCGATCGTGAAGCGGTCGACCACGCGACCCTCTTGCGTCGTCGCATCCGAGGAGAGAATCTGAACCCCATTCCGAAATAGCGACATCGTGATCGCCAAGAGCAGCCCGGGGCGATCGCCCGTCTCAACCGTCAGCAGAGCGGGCCCGTGGCCGGAGGCACCTTCGACCCTGACTCGCGGCGGCGTGCTGGGTGGCCTCAAACGCGGCAGACCCCGTTGGAGGATCGACTCGACGGTGGCTGCCCCGCTCACGAGCGTCGTCAGGACGTTGCCGATTCGCGCGAGCTCCGCCTGCGCGAAGAAGGGCAACTCCCGCGCGCTTTGTCGCTTCACCCACAGGAAGTCGACCGCTTCGGCGCGTCCGGTCTCCGGGTGGGTGCGGGTGTAAGCCTTGACCGCGACAACGTCCATCTCGTGAGCGACGAGCGAGGCGCTGATGAACGACAGCAATCCGGGCCGATCGTCGGCGACCACGCACAGAACCACCTGGCCATTTGGCAATCGCTGCCATATCTCGAGGTGCACCGGCAGCTTGGCCCGGCGGCCCACGATCTTCGCGTGCTCTTGGATGGAACCACCGTCAAAGTGGCCTCGGTACCGCTCGGGCATCGAGTCCCGAAACGAGGCCACGGCGAGATTGGCGGCGCGGCTCACAGGCATTCGAGCAGTGTACCTCGGATCGGCGCCCAGCAGGCTTCCGGGCCCCTGACCTCGCTCTGAACCACACGGACGCACCATCGTGCTTGCACCGCGTAAGCTCAGGCCCCTGCGCGACTCCGTGTCGCGCATCGAACTCTATACGAGCTTTCTCAGTCTCTCGGCGATTTCGTAGGCGTCGCCCTCGACCACGAGCGTGTCCTCCCCGGTCTCGGGCGCGACGAGGGTGAGAGCCGTCGCCGTCGCTCTCCAACGGCGCCCCTGCTTGTCCACGTGCTCGATGACTTCGCCGTCGAGCAGGCGAAGGGCGAGCGCACGCACGATGAGATAACGGGTTACCACGGCTGTCCCCAACACGGGGAACGGGCCGCTTCGGAAACCCTTGAGTTCGATGGGCGAAGTCGTCGGGGAACCACAGCACACGGCAGCATTCATCCGTGACGCACCCTCGAGCGCCTCTAGCCCATGACGCTCTCGAGCCCGAATCGGCGAATGTTCGGCTGGTCGCCGCGGCGGTTAGGGTTAGGCCGCTGATCCAGGATCGACGGCCCGTCCAACGGTAGAGTGGGGATTACGGACGCCTTGACGGCGTTCGTATGGCGATGACGTCGGTCTCTTGTGGCTCGGCCGCACCGGGCGGCAGCCCGGCCAAGGCGATGTCGACGTCGTCGTCGACTCGCGGTGCGACCGCCCCGTCGACCGCTTGGGTGATGCCGTCGATCGTGCCGCCCCAGACGCGCACGCGTCGGGGGCAGTCGGTGGCGCCCCTGCATGCGGTCGGGACGAGATCGAGCGTCGTCTGGAAGACGCCCCCGACCTTTTCGGTCGTTGCGCCGACGACATGCGCCGTCGCGTAGACGCGCGACGGAACGGGTCGCTGTGCGGAGTGCGCGGGCAGCGGGCCGGCCCCGACGGCGAAGAGAATCGCTCCGAACGACACGAACCGGTGCGCCCGCCGGCGCGAGGCGACCCAGGCGCCGGCGATGACCGCGAGTGCGAGCGCCGCACCCGCGTCCCCGGATCGAACGGGCGCCCCTGCGACGTTGGCTCCGCACCCCGATGAGGACGACGGCACGAAGCCGCCGCTGTAGAGGTCGGAGATGCCGTCGGTATCGTCGTCGGCGGGCCCTCGCACCGACGCGTCGTTCGGCTTCGTGTAGGAGTACATCAGGGCGGAGTTGGAATCGGTCGAATCCGCGAGTCCGAGCGCGTGTCCGACTTCGTGCGCCACGACGTGCTGAAAATCGAACGCGAAGTGGGTCTGGCTACTCGGATCGTCAACCCCCGCGCCTCCCTCGGTGGCGACAGCCTCCGCATCGGCGGGCGGCGTCGCATCGCTCGGCAGGACGCTGAATGCGTGAATCCCGTTGATGACGATGTCGGTGTCCACGATGTCGCCTGTCACCGCGTCGAAGCTGACGAGCGTGACCCCCAGCGCGTTGCCCGCCGGCAAGAAGCCGTTTGGAGCAAATATCACTGAGTTCTGCCCGTCCACGGCCGGGACACTCGGGGTTTGTCCGATCGCGACCGTGAGGGCTGGCGCACCGGGAACGTGCCACGCACCCACAGCGGCGGTCACGGCTTGGACGCCCCCGTTCACGGACTCATCGACCTTCCGGTCCACCACGAACCCGACATGGGCTTCCGGCCAACGCACGGGCAGCCCGAGCGGTGTGAGCTTGAGCGCAAACGCCTGCGCGCTGGCCGCCCACGCGATGAGCCCCGCCACCGTGGTACAAAACGAGATTGCCGCAAGGCGCGAACGCCTGCCGTGTCCGAACATGGATCCGACCCCTCAGGACCGGCAGCGCACCCGCCACGCTCGTCCTTCAGGATGAATAACGGCAGCATTCGGATGTAGCTTCAGCGGATTTATGCGTCTTCGATGGATTTCGCAGGTGTATGGGAGCCAGCGCCGTAGAGAGGCGGCACCGACGCGCAGATCGGGGTGTAGGCGACACGGCCGCCGATCGCGGTTCGGCGCGCACACACGAATGCCCGTGGGCACATCGCTCATGGTCCGGACGATTCCAGCACGATCTTGCCTTCGACCTTTCCCGTCGCAAGAAGCTCCAGCGCTTTGCTTGCTTCCAGGAGCGGAAAGGTCTTCGTGACCATCGGGTCGATCTTCTTCTTCGCCAGCAACGCGAAGATCTTCGGCAGATCCTCCCGCAGCGGCTTTGGATCCTTCTGGTAGAGCGCGGAGATGCCGTAGAAACTCCCGCGGCGACCGCGCAGGCGCGAGCCCAGGAGGATGTTGGCGAACATCAAGAGGGCGGAGAGGGTGCCCGTCGAGGCCATGAAGCCATAGGCGACCAGGTGACCATGCGGGCGCAGGGCCCCTATGCAGGGGCCAATCATGGGTCCACCCATCCCGTCGAACACAAGATCGACGCCGCGTGGCTCCATGGCGCGAACGAGCCGATCGAGCCTGCCAGCGCGGTAGTCGATGGGAATGGCACCGAGCGCGCGGAGGGTGGGGTGTTTGCCCAAAGACGCTGCCCCGTAGGTCTTCACGCCCGCGAGGCGGAGAAGCTGCAAGGCCGCGGTGCCAACGCCCCCTGCGGCCCCCGTCACGAGCGCGGTCTGCCCGGCCTTCGCTTTGGCGACCCGATGGATCGCCTGGTACGCCGTCACGTAGTTCAAGACCACGGCTGCGGCGTCACGGTCGGAGACGCCCTCGGGGATCGGAAGAAAGTGGTCTGCCCCTCTCACGAGCATCTCGCCGAAGCCGCCGTACACGGTCAGCGCTGCGACCCGCTGGCCGACGCGGAGTCCATTGACCTCCGGTCCCAGGGCATCCACCACGCCCGCAATTTCGTAGCCGGGGACAAAGGGGATTCTCGGGCCGTAACGGTACGACCCGCCGAGGACCATGAAGTCGGTTGAGCCGATCCCCGTCGCGCGCACACGAACCCGCACCTGACCACGGCCCGGCTCAGGGACGGGGAGGTCTACGACCTCCAGCGCGTCGAGCGCCTTCAGGCCGCCTTTGCGGGTTAGCATCACGGCTCGAAAGGTCGTGGTAGTGGGCTTCCCCTCCGGTGCGACGACGCTATGAGTAGCGGCAGAATTGTACTCGCCATCGGGCGCGCGGATCACGCGACTATCTATCGTCGTGTGTGAGCCTCGACAAGAATGGCCTTCGGTCGTGCGCAGTGACGATCTCTACGAGGAGCGCCTTGGCCGATCGCGTGCTCGTTGACTCGATGGATTCACCATTGCCCGAGCGCCGCCCCGATGATCAAGGGGCCTGCGCAGAACGCGGTGAGGTCTTCGACCCACCCCCGGATCTCGTCTTCGAGGCGTGGAATTGTCCCGAGCACCTCGCCGCGTGGTGGGGACCGACGGGCTTCACGACGACCCGTCCCATCAGGGGTTCGTAATGGAAAGCTCGGCGTCCGTTGCTTCAGCGTTTCTCTCGACGGCTTCGGGGCGGGACCCAACCAGGATCTCCGGGACCCGCTGGGCGTCGGCGGCATGGCGCTTCACGACTGGTTGTTCTCCACGCGCACCTTTCAGAAGGTCCACGGCACCGGGGGCGGTACGACGGGCATCGACGACGACTTCGTCGCGCGCGGATTCGCAGGCATCGGCGCCTGGATACTCGGGCGGAATATGTTCGGGCCGATTCGTGGCCCTTGGCCGGATGAGGCGTGGATGGGGTGGTGGGGCGACACCCCGCCATACCACACGCCCGTCTTCGTGCTCACACACCATGCGCGACCATCCATCACGATGGATGGCGGCACCACGTTTCACTTCGTCACCGAAGGCATCCGCGAAGCGCTCGCGCGTGCCCGCGACGCAGCCAAGGATCAAGACGTGCGGCTCGGCGGCGGCGTCGCTACGATCCGGCAGTACCTGGAGGCGGGCTTGGTGGACGAGATGCACCTCGCCATTGCGCCTGTCTTGCTCGGAACCGGCGAGAGCTTGCTCACCGGGATCGACTTGCTCCGGTTGGGCTATCGAGTCTCCGAACACGTCGCAGCCCGAAGGCCACGCATGTCGTGTTCACAAGGGAGGCTACGAGAAAGCCGTCACCGTAACGACTTTCGCCAAGCACCCGCTGAGGCGATGGTAGCGCAAACCGTGTCGATGTCGCGAGCGCCCCCGGATCGCGCCGGGGCAATGCTTCACCGCCTGGGGCTCGGCGATAGTTTGCAATCCGTGCCAAGGGCGCCTCTTCGGAGCCTCAATCGCACCCGATCCGATCGTTGCCGAGCACCAGATCGTCCACCCAGACGTCCGCGCCGAAGCCGCTGAAGCTCTGCCAGCCGAGGTCGATCTCGACGAACTCGCCGCTGAGCCAATCCATGGGCATCGTGCCATTCTGCCACTGCGTCGGCGTCGTGACATCGAATAGATCGACGTCGCTCGTCCAGGCGTGAAGCTCGTTCTGGGTGGGCGCGCCGAGGAAAGCGATTTCGAGGCACGTCCAGGTCGTCGCCGGGACACTCGGTGGACCGTTCCATGAGGCCTGCAGCGGCGTGATGTTGTCCGACGGGGTCGCGTTGACGCCGACGGTGCCCTTGATGGCTCCAAACCGGATCTCGTTGTTCACGTTGCCCGGACTTCCGTTGAGCGCGAAGAGCGTCTCGTGATTGTCGTTTTGCGAGGCGGCGTTGTCGCCGAGCTGCTGCGACAGGTACACCCACGCGCGTACGTAGAGCGTATTCGTTCCGGCAGGAAGCGTATACGTCAAGAACGAGGGATTGCTCGTCCCGGTGGCGACGTGAAAGTGCACTGCGTGCGCGCCGCTATGAACATGCGTCGTGTCGACCGTGGCGAAGTCGCCGCTCGAGTTCGGATTGGTTCCGTTCTCGATGTAGTCGATGAGATTGCCGAAGCCCGCGGGCTGCGACCCGACGGCGTCGGACTCGAACCCGTCGGTGAAAAAGCCTGTACCCGATCCAATCCCACTTTCGGGCGAGGGGCCGTCGCCCAATCCATCCTCCGAGGAACTCGCCGGTCCGGCCGAGCCGCCGGAGCTCGAACCGTCGCTCATGGTCGCGTCTGCCGAACCGGCTCCCGTTCCCGAGGACGAGGTGCTTGCCCCCGTCGTGCTCGAGCCCGAGCCTCCGCTCGTCGCGGCGCTCGACCCTCCGCCATTCGGCGAATTCGGAGCGGACGACGCCGCGCACGCGACCAGCAGGAAGGCTTCCACGAACGCGATAACGGCGCGGTCGAGGCGAGGCACGCTGAATGAAAACTGCCGGTCGGAGCACACCATCCCCGTAACGTTGCCATGCGTTGGAGGGGGTCCGCTAGCCGCACCCGGCCCGAACCGACACTGCGGCCGTCATCGCCCGGATGGCGCGTTTGGAATCGGGCCGCCTTCATCCCATCCCGAGCCATCGCAAGTACGGGCGCGAGGGTCGGCCGGGGAGCCGATCGCTACTCGTCGATCGGCTTCAATCGCGTCCTTTTCCCAGATGAAACCCGTGCCATTGCGGTCGGAACCCCCGCTCAAGCCCCGAGTACGGCTTGCACTCTGGCCCTCTCGCCCACCAGAATCTCGAACGCTCGGCCGAGACCGATCTCGGCCGCGACCGCCTTGAGCAGGGACTCGACGGACCCCGCGCTTGCGCCGCTCTTCGCCACCGCGTGCGCGACCGGCGCCTTGACGGGTGCTGGCTTGGCCTTGCTCGCGGCCGCTTTGGCGGCTCCGCGAACGTTGTAGACGTAGGTGTCCGTGAGGGCGATGCCGGCCGCTTTGGCCTTGGCGACCACGTCTTTGGCGGACAACCGGGGATCCGCGGAACGCACAAAGTCGGCTTTGGTCTGCTTGGGTGCCGTTTTGGCTGTCATGTTCAACTCCTTGGAGGCCTCTGTAGCGGTCTACTGAGTTATGCACCATGCCAAAGTGGGACTGCTTGGTACAAATACGCGAGGAGGCGGCCTTCCTTGGACCCCAGCCGTGGGAGAGCTGCTATCGGTGGACGCCCACGCCGGACGCGGGCGATCGCGAACTATGGATGCGGGTGATGACTTCGTCCTGCGACCGAGAGGCGGATGCCACAACGCTCGTCACGTCCGCGCTGCCCCTCATTGCGAAAGTATCCGACACCGCCAGCGGCTCGCCGCCTTTCACGCTATGGAGTCCGCGCGAGCCGACTCTTGCTTCCAAGGAGCCTAGGCCGCGCGGCTTGCCGGTGAACGGGGATTGGGCGGTCGCCGCGCGCGGTCCCAAGTCCATTCGGAGTGGCTGGCCGAGAGTCATCCGCACCTGGCTCATCCCCGACCGTGTTGCCGCGTCGCTCCCGGCAAGGTGCGACGGTGTCCTGAATAGGACGGTCCGTCTCGACATGCGGTCCGTCGTTTGGGTTGGGGTGGTCTTGGACGGATGCTTAGCGCGGCGCGCGCGAACGTGCTCTTCTTGAAGAAGATGGCCTTTCGATTCGGTGCCGAGGACTGCATGAACGGCTGCCCGTGGACGAGCCTCATGCCGCGCGCCAGGGGGAACAACCCCTTCTGCCATCTCCGTGCGATCGCGTGGGCCTGCGCAGGCCCGCAAGAGCGGAGGGCGCGTGTTACCGCGGGCCCGGCAGAACTGTGCGATCACCGAGCCGTCGAGGCCGCATTCGACGGAGGTGGCTCGTGATCCGAACTGCTTTGGCCGCTTGTCCCGGATGCGCCCGACACGTTCGGGTCAACGAGCCGGTTTGTCCCTTTTGCGGCGCCGCGTTGCCCTCGTCGTTTCGGCAGCTGCAACCGCGGCCGTCGCCCGCCAAACGTCTCAGTCGCGCGGCCCTTCATGCCTTGGGCGTGGGAGCGCTGTCCGCCACGGCGGCGGCGTGTGGAAGCCCCTTCACGTCCGAGGACGGGTTGGCCGTTCCGTACGGATTGCCCCCGCTCGCGACCGATGCGGACACCCCTATGGAGGCTGACATCGACGACGCGAACGCCCGACTCGAGTCTGCCGCCCCTGTGGATGCCGGCGTGGTCCTCGACGCCGGCGTTGACGACGCGCACCTCCGTCGCGATTCTGCCGTCGCGGCAGATGCCAACGAGACCCAGGACGCCAGCGTCGACGACGCAAGCGCCCGTCTCGATTCTGCCGTGCCTGTAGACGCCAACGAGACCCAGGACGCCAGCGTCGAGGACGCGAGCACGAGTCCCGACTCTGCCGCCCCCATCGATGCCCACGTCGAGGATCACATTTCGATCCGGCCCCTCTACGGCGGCCCCATCATCGTCGGCCAATAGGAGCGCTGAAGCGGCCTCTCGGACGGCTCCTGCTCAAGGCGGTTGCGGCCGAGATCGGGCTCGGGCGACCCCCGTCGGCCTTGGTTTGGTTGGGTGCTGCGTGGGCCTTATCGCGGTGTGCCGTCGCATCGGCCGATGGCGCTCTGCACCTCGGCGTCGGGCGAGCCGTCGTTCCACGCGCTCGCGATCGCGCGCGCCTTGGGGCAATCACCGCGCTGGCTGGCCGCGCGTGCGATCAGAATCGAAGCCTCCTTCCGATGAAACGAATCCGGAAACGCAGCCAGGTGCTGCTCGGCAGCCAGTGCCGCGGCATCGGTCCGACCCGCGCGCGCGAGGGCGACGGCCTCGAGAAAGGACGCGTCCTGGGCTTGTGGCGTCCGCGGCTCCGCCAGGACGAGCGCGTGGAACGCGGCAGCGGCCCGGTCGAATTGACCTTGCTGCATCTGTTGGATGGCCGCCGTGTAGGCGCCGTCGGCTGCCGGCGTGTCGGCCACCGACGTCTCGGTCCGCGGCGCCACGACCGGCCCTCGGGCTGGACCGGCGGCGACCCGGAAGGCCGAAGCCGACCCGTCCGGCGGCATCGGGACATTCCAGGCCTCGTCGGCGGTCAGGCGCGTCGTGCCGCGACCGCGGATGCGCAGTTCGACCACGCCCTCGTCGACGTGCACGCGGGTCGTGGCCCCATGCTCGACGGTCACGTCGAACGTCGTGCCCCGAACTTCGATTTCGCCGTCGGGAAGCGCAACGAGGAAGCGTTCCGTCACGGCCTGCCGGCGCACGTGCACCCGGACAGCACCGTCTTCGATCCGGACTCGCTCGATGCCCGACTCGCGCGTTTGCGACCATCGCGCGTTCGGCGAAGCCATGACCGAGCCGGCAAACGTGGAAGCCGGGGCCACCACGTCCGGGGGTGGCGCTGAACGGGGTCCGATCTCGGCTTTCGGGGGCGAAGTCCCGGCAGCGGCTCCGGCCATCGTCGCCAGAGCATGAGAGGCCATGCGGGAGGCGGTAGGGTCCCAGACGGCGAAAAGGCCCAGAGCCGTAGCGATCACGGCAAAGGCCCATCGCAGTCGGTGGATTGATCGGGTAGGAGTACCCAGGGCGACGTCTCGCAGCACACGCGCTTGCAGCCGACGCAGAGCCAGGTCGCTCGGGGCGGGATCTGGAAGTCGCCGAGCGAGCTCGCGCAGCCGTTCGTCTCTGTCGGCCTGGGTTCGACACTCCGCGCAACCTCTCAAGTGTCGCTCGAATGACTTGTGGGCGTTGGGCCCCAACCGGCCCTCGCGGTACGGGTCGATCTCCCAGAGCCGGTCGCACGCGCGGCGCATCAGCCCACCCCTGCTTCTCGCAACGCCGCTTGCAGTTCGTGGCGCGCGTGAAAGAGGCGGGTTCGCGCGGTTGCGGCGGGTATCTCGAGCGCCGTCGAGGACTCTTCGACCGACAATCCCTCGAGCTCCACGAGGACGAAGACAGCGCGCTTCTTTTCGCTCAGCCTCGCGAGAGCCCGCTCCAGGACTCTCAGCTCTTGATTGCCGCTGGCCTTCCGCTCGGGATTGCCGGTCGATTGACCCACCACCTCGTGCGCGAACGTGCTCAGCATGTGCCGGAAACGACCCACGCTGCGACGGTGTCGCAAGGCGAGACGCACGGCTACGCCGCACAACCAATTCCGGCAGCTCGCCCGGCCGTCGTAGGAGGCGGCAATCTGCGGCAGCTTCAAAAACGTGGCATGAACCACGTCCTCGGCGTCCGAACCGTCCGGCAGGCAGCGGCACACCGCTCGCCACACCTCGCGCGCGTAACGGTCGTACAGCTCACCGAGCGCCCCAAGGTCGCCGCCCGCAATCCGGAGCATCAGATCGGGGTCCTCGACCCGGTCGACCCGCGTCGTGGGCACGGGGGCGCTCACAGCAGAGCTCCCGACGCACCCAGGCGCAAACCACCGGACCAGGCGGGAAAGGGCGGCGGCGGCGGCTCCCCCACGGGGGCCCCCGCGGGCAATGCGAGTCCGGTCGGGCGGGCGAGCAGAGAGGGCACAACCCCCCCGTCCACGATGACCGTGACGACCCAGTGTCGGTCGACCGGCACCGCGAGACGTGCTGAGAGGTCGAAACGCAGCACGACCTCGGTGCCTTCCACGGCCTGACTTTCGGCGCCGGCTACCGAATCGTACTCCATACGCATCACCGCCAAGGACGGCTCGAACCCGACGTCGATCTCGGGACCACCGGTCTTGAAGCGGCGCGCCACCCCGGCTCCGACGCTCACGTCGTTATAGACGTCGCAGTCGATGCCTTGCTGACCCAGGCAGGACACCAAGGCGGATCGCAGTGTCACCAGCATGAGCCAACTGTCGAAGACGATGTCGGCGCGTGCCTCGACGTCGAGCACGCTCAGAGCCAGCGGCGCCGTGAGGCGAACTCCGCCCGACAGACCGGCCCACAGGCCGATGCCGCTTGGGGGTGGGGGTGCCGTCGTCGCAGCAGTCGCCGGGCGAATCGCGACGGGGGGGGGTGCGTTCGGGACGGCGGCCAGGGCGACCACGGAGGACACGGGCGGAACCGATGGGCCGGGGGCCTGCCGAGGAATCGTCATGATCAAGCCGAGAACCACTGCCATCAAGCTTTCGGAATAGCGTGCGGTTCGTTCGGCACGGCGTCCGTCGGGCGTCACGGCCACGATTCGCATGCCCTCGTCCGCCGGCTCGAGCGACAACGTCATGGGCTGACAGTCGGACGCCGGCAGCTGCGCGATTTGATTTCGGAGATCGGCGACGGCGCTCGACCACGCCGCGGTCAGATCCGCCGGGGTAACGACGCGGGCGCACGGCGGGTCTGCGTGCGCACTCGGTGCCGCGTCGAGAACGATCGCGAAGGTCGCAGCGATCACCGGTGCAACATTTGCCCGCCTTCGTACCATCGCGCTCCTTCGAAGCTTTAGGGCGAAAGTCGTCGGGCGGGAATCGCAGAACGACATCTCGGGCCACCGGTTGAGATCGATGTCTATCCCCTCGGCCGTCGCGAACGGATCGGGCCTGAGACGACCGAATCGCTCGGCACCGGCCTTGGAGAGCGTTGGGATCATCATCGCCGTTGCCCTCTCTTTCTCCGCTCGGCCTGCCGCCGTTCACATGCGCCCACGCCGGGAAGGCCGGCCTTCTTCGCTTCGCGGGCGAGAAGGTTGAGCTTCGTTGGTTGCCGTGGCCTTCGGGCGCGGCCTCGGGCGTCAGGCCTTCTGCATCGAGTTTGCGCTACCGGCACTAGGCCACGGCGTTTTGGACACGACCCGAGGAGCTCTCTCGGAAAGTCGCCGCGCTCCGGCCGGAGCGCGTGCTTGTGTTCGACGGCGATCCGGCACCGCGGAAGGACGCGGATCTCTAGGGCTTACCGAGGCATCGGAATGGGGCTTGGGGCCATCGTGTCCGGGATGACGCACGAGGAGAGGTCGAACAGCATGAATTCGAGCGCTTTCTCCTGGGGGGACAGGTCGGTGGCGTCGCAGCCGCCCGCCGGTGGTGATGTATCCATCGTGGTCGGATTGCCCGCCACGTGAAGATCGCTGAACACGGCGCGGCCGCAATACGCCGGTGCCCCGCCCTCGGCGGCGGCCGCCGCATTGACCGGCGTGTCGAACGAGAAATACAGCGTCCACGGGGTCGCGGTGATCCAGGGTTGCGAGGGCGTGTTCGTGGCGGCGACCTGCGCATTGTCGCGCGGCTGGTAAATGGCCAGATCGGTTGCGGCCACGCCGTTGGTCCCCAGGGCACCGACGAGTCCGAGCCACTGTTGAAGAGCGACTCCCTTCGCGAAAGGCAGCGTGCTGCCGTTGAGCGTCGTGTCGATGACGCCGGCGATCGGCCCGTTGCCTTGCCCGCCGTTCGCCGTCCAGGTTGCGAGGTTGGTCCCCCAATCCGCCGGGGCCACGTACGCTTGCATGGTGTTGAGCGGACCGCTGAACCAGGAGTAGTGGTAGTGCGACGCGAAGGCGCGGCCACCGGCATTCAAGTAGGCCTCGAGCGCCGGCGGGTTCGCGTCGAACGTCTCGCCCCCCTCGCACGAGAGAAGCACGATGTCGTACGGCATGAGCTGGGCCTGGGTAGCCCAGAGCGCCGTCGAGCTCGCCGGCGCGCCGGGCATGGCCGGGTTTTCCGGTCCTCCGACCCCGCCGCCTCCACCGCGGCCGCCACGCCCCCCGGCCGCCGCTTCGCCGCCCGAGAAGATATGGACGTGGCCGGTGCCGGTGGCGCCCGCCACGTATTCCGTGGCCGGCAGGCCCATCCGCAGCATCAAACACTCGAGCGTATCCGACGCTCCGGTCGACACGGCGATGTCGGGCATGTTGTCGTTGGGTAGGGTCACGCTGCCTGGCAGCGTGAGCGCCTTGTCGGGCACCGCGTTGTCGTCGCAGGCGGTGACGTTGAGGAAATACTCGCGCCGCCACTTGCCGACCTGGATCACCAGAGGAACGGCGCTTCCGACCGGAACGTTGGTCAGTGTGAACGTCCCGTCGACCGCGGTCGACGTGCTCACGACGGCGCCACTCGGAAACAAGGCCGAGCACGAGCAGGCGTCGCTGCCCGTTGGCACGCCGGTAGGCAGGGCCTGCAGTGGCGTCGCCGGCACGTACACGGCGATGTTGTACAGAGGGTTTTTCGCGGCCGGATCGTACACGGTCCCGGTGATGGAGGTCGTGGCACCGCCGGCGCACGTCACGTTGCACTGCAACCCTGCGGGGCACACGATATCCGCTGCGGAGGAGCCGGAGTCCCCTTGCGCACCCGATGCACTCGCGCTCGATGGCCCACCCCCCGTGAGCAGCGGCTGCACGGTCGCCACAGGTGCCTTCGACGTCGAGCTCTTCGAACCGGCCGCAGTATTGGTCGACGCGGAAGGACGCTCAAAGCCTGACGAGCTCGACAAAGGCCCGCATCCAGCCGACGCGCAGAGGCCGAGAGCGGCCGCCACGCCGATTCCCCCAAAAAAGTGCGACCTCATCATGGAGACCTCCGGACTGTGGAGTGCATCCTGGTTGCGATAATCAGGCGCGGTCTTTGGACGTGATGCAACAGCCCCCGAGCCGACTCCCCGGCCCATTGCGTTCACGGCGGCAAAATCCTTCCGCGCGAACGTGGCGGGCGGTTCGATGAGTTTTGACCTTCGTCCTCTCTCGTTGCCCGCCCGGCGTTTCGACGTTCAAGTGAACACGCGCCCCGCTCTTGGGCAAGTACGGATATGGCTCCAGTTCATTCCGCCATCGTCCGGAAGCGACTCACGGTACTCCGCGACGGGACCACGGCAGCGTGCGAGATGGTCTTCTGCGAGCACGTGTTGCGGTCCGTACCCGCGCTGCGGTGTGAAGCCTGCCCCTTCGCCGCTTCCCAATCTCAGGACGGCGCTTGCTCCGCTTGCGCGGGGCCGGTCGATTGTGCGGGATCCGTCCTGCCGATCGGTGAGAATCCGGCGGGCTCGAGCTTTCCCCCGCGGTCGCGGCGACTCTGCCGGTGGGCCTCGCACTGATGCGACCGGTCGTATGCGTGCAGGACGAGTTGCCTTGGGCCGGCGTCGCGCGCTCGCCCGTGCTCTCGGAAAGCCTGTCCGCCGTTCCCGTGGTGAATGGCGCGGGCGCGCTCGTCGGGCTTTTGCCCGCGGCTTCCATCGCGCTGGCGGGTTGGAGTGCAGCGCACCCCTCCTCTGTGGCCGATTACGCGATGTCCGCCGCAACCATTCACGAAGTCGAGAGCCTGGGCGACGCATTCGCCAAAATGAGCCAATGCCGCCTGAGGGAGCTCACCGTGATCAGCGACGGACTCGCGGTCGTCGGCATACTCCGTGACCTGGATGCGCTGCGTTTCGTTGCGCATGTCGCGCGCACCGGCGCACGACCAAGCCCCGAACGCGCGGCCTGATCCGATCGACTCGAAGGCGGCCCGCGCGAACGAGGCACGACCCGCCCCCTTTGGCGCCCGTCAAGGAAGGACGATTCTCCCGGGCGCCCCGTTGGCACCGTCTTCTGTGTGGCAGGAGTTGCAGTCGCCGGTCGTCTGCGGCGTCGTCATCGAAATCGATTTGCCGTTGTACGTGACCGTCGCCGTAAACGGCGTGACGAGCGCCTTCGACGAGTTGAAATTGCCGACGGTGTTGGGGGTGAGCGTCGTGGTGGTGTTGTTGGCGTCCGTAATGACGACGGCGACGCCGGTCACGTCGGCCCCATCGCAGCGGTCCGGCTCGTGCTCGGTAGGGTAGACCGTTCCAGCGATCGCAAACTTCGAGCCGTGGCACGATGCGCAGGAAACTCCTGGCTCCATGGTGGGTCCCGTGCCGGACGAATAGGTTTTCCCGCTCGAGCACACGGTGGTCACGTTCGCGCTCGCATCCAACGCCGCCGCCGATGAGGCGGATGAAGCGGATGAAAACGAGGCGGACGAAGACGAAGACGACGCCGAAAGAGACGAAGGCGACGCAGAAGGCGAAGACGAAGAAGAGCCGGAGCCGGCGCCAACGCCGGATCCCCCCGAAAGGCCCGCTCCCGCCTGCGAGCCGGCAGCGCTCGAGGAAGCGCGCGACGAAGTGCCGGCGTCGTCGGCAGAAGGTGCGTCCGTGGTCGCGGGAGGCCCCGCGTCGTCGCTCGATACTTCCGAGGTCCCATGGCTTGCGACCGGATCGAGCGCCGAACCGGTGTAGCACCCGCCGAGAGCGACCCAGAGAGTCGCCCCAAACACAACGGCGCGTACACAAGAAGCGAGTGGAATGCGCTGAAGTAGGTTCATGAAAATTTTCGCCCGGTCGGAAAAGGAACCCCAGCAGGGCCTCGTGCGCTCGACCGCTCGCGCCGTTCAGCTTCTTCTCCCCTCGGAGCGCTTCCGTTCATTTCGTGTGTGGGCTGGGCCGCAAACGGAAAAGACGGTCCCGACCGCTCCTTACGGACTGGTCAAGCTTGTCCATCCGTGATCGACGAGCCGTGCTTCGTTGGGCTCTGACGGCCTGGTCCTCCTTGTGGCTCGACGCGGCGGTGATACCCTCGGCGCCGCCGTGCCGGACTCCGAAGCTCTCAGCTCGAAGGCCTTCCTCGAAGAGTACCGCCAGAAGGCCCTGCGCGTTCTCTTCGTCGAGGATGACCCCGACGATGCCGAGCTGACGCTCCGGGAAATTCAACGCACGGGATGCTTGGTCGAGTCTGAGCGCGTCCAGGACGCGAACGGGATGCGGTCCGCCCTCGAACGCAAGCCATGGGACGTCGTGCTCAGCGATTGGGCCATGCCAACGTTCAGCGCTCCCGCCGCACTTGCTGTTCTAAAGGAGACGGGGCTCGACCTCCCTTTCATCATCATCTCGGGAACCATCGGCGAGGAGAGCGCTGTCGAGGCCATGCGGGCAGGCGCCCACGACTTCGTTCTCAAAGGCAAGCTCACACGTTTGACCGCCGCCGTGGTCCGCGAGCTGGGCGACAAAAAGGTCAGAGACGCCCTGGCCCGAAGTGAGAAGGTTCGGACACTGGGTCAGATGGCCGCCGGCATCTCCCACGATCTCAAGAACATTCTCAACCCGCTATTTTTGCACATAGAGGTCGCGACACGAGCCAACGCGCGGAGCGACATGGGCCAGGTCGCCGAGGCTCTGGGCGAGATGAAGCAGGCGTTGAAGCGCGGCGTCGATGTGACCGAGCGTCTACGCCAGTTCAGCCGACAAACGCCGGATTCCCCAATGGCTGGCATCGACTTGAACGCGCTCGCCCGCGAGGCCGTGCAACTCGCTAAGCCGCGCATGGCGAGTGGAGGCGGTCGTCTGAGCCGCATCCACGAGAAGCTCGGAACCCCGCCGCCCGTTTTTGGGCAGTCCAGCGAAATTGTTTCGGCGCTCCTCAACCTGCTGGTGAACGCGATCGACGCGAGGCCCCATGGCGGAAGCATCACGATTCTGACGAGCGAAGAGCGCGGTGGGGCGTGCATCGCGGTTGCAGACGATGGGCCTGGAATGACCCCGGAGGTCCAAGCCCGCGTCTTCGAGCCGTTTTTCACTACGAAGGGAACAGAAGGGACTGGGCTCGGCCTCGCGACCGTATACGCGACCGTGCATCGTCACGGCGGAACCGTGCGCCTCGATTCCGAACCAGGGAACGGGACGACGTTCACATTGTGGTTTCCCCCGCAGCGCTGCGCATAGTCACTCCGTCCGACCGTTCCAGCTCATGTCGACGTTCTCGGCCGCAAGGTGCCTCCGTAGCCTCATGGCGGTATCCATTTGACGGGGTTACGCGCCGCACTCACGAAGGTCTCCCCGAGGAGTTGGGCCGCGCGACGGCGAGGGAAGACGGCCAAGGTGGTTCGAAAGGCTTGCGCGGTAAGGTGAACGCCATGAGCGGAGGAAGAACAGCGATCGTCCTTACGGGCGGCGGCGCTCGTGGCGCCTACCAAGCTGGCGCAGTGCTCGCCATAGCCGAGATCACCCGGCAGCGGGTGCTCCCCTTTGCCGTACTGGCGGGCTCCTCGGCGGGAAGCATCAGTGCGGCGTACCTTGCATCTCGGGCCGACGAGTTCCCCGCTGCAGCACGCGATTTGGCGGACCTCTGGACCACTCTGTCTGCGCACGACGTCTATCGTACGGACTCGCCGACGATCGCAAAAACCGCCGCAGCGTGGCTCGCGGATCTGAGTCTGGGCGGGTGGATCGGACCCGGCCATGGAACCGCATTGCTCGACACCTCTCCCCTTCGCGTCCTGATCGAGCGTCACTTCGACGCCCGCGCACTGAGTCACCAGGTGACGGCCGGCCGTGTCCACGGCATCGGAATCACCGCGACGAATTATGGGTCCGGCGACGCCGTCACATTTTTCGAAGGGGCAAGCTCGATCGAGCCGTGGAACCGTGTCACTCGGGTGGGAACTCGCCAGCGGATCGAGGTGCGTCACGTGCTCGCGTCCGCGGCGATCCCCCTGTTTTTTCCCGCCGTGGACATCGACGGCGCTTGGTACGCGGACGGGTGCATACGCCTGACGACGCCGCTGAGCCCAGCGATTCGCCTGGGCGGCGACCGAGTGATCGCGGTGGCGGTACGAGCTGCCGCGCCTGCGTCCCGTCCGCTCGGCTCGCAGCATCCGTCGCCCGCCGCGACCGCCGGGATGCTGCTCGACGCGCTGTTTCTCGACGCGCTGGAAGCCGACATCGAGCGCACCGAGCGCATCAACCACACGCTCTCTCTGGTACCCCCTGCGCTGCTCGAGGGACACTTCACCGCGCTGCATCCTGTCTCGGTGTTGTTGTTGCGTCCGTCCGTCGACCCCGCCGCGCTCGTGCTCAGGGTCATCGATCGCATCCCGGCGCCGGTACGGCACCTGTTTCGCGGTCTCGGTGCGTCGGAGCACGCGGGATGGGATCTGCTCAGCTATCTCGCCTTCGACGGCACGTACACGTCGCGTCTTCTCGATCTCGGATACGAGGACACGATCGCTCGTGCCGAGGAGATCGAGCGGTTTCTTGAGGCGCGCTAATGCCTTCGAGCCGCGGCGGGCCGGAAGGGCGCGCCGTTGACCTGAACGTAGGGGCAGTCTATCCGGCGCCGGTCTACCCCGGAGTGCGCGAAGGCGCGGCGGTGAGTAGGTTTGAAGAATGTGCGGTCGCGTCATCCGGACTAGTACCTCGAATCCATTGACGCGACGGGTTTTGCTTTCCATGGCGACGAGGGCGTGCTCCATGGTGGGCCATGAAAAAGCGCTACGTAGTGAATCTGACGGTGGACGAGCGGGCGGCGCTGACGCAGCTCGTGAAGCGTGAGCGCGTCTCGGGCCTGAAAAGGCTTCGCGCAAGCATTTTGCTGAAAGCCGACGAAGGGCTGACCGATCAGGAAATCTCGGACGACTTGGAGGCCGGGCTCGTCACGGTGGAGCGCGTGCGCAAGCGCTGCTGCGAGCGCGGCGTCGAAGCGTGCCTGGAGCGCAAGCCCCAAGACACCCCGTCGCGGCCGCGAAAGCTCGACGGGGCCTCGGAGGCGCGGCTGGTTCAGATCGCTTGCAGTGAGCCGCCCGCAGGGCGGGCACGGTGGACCATCTCGCTTCTCGCGGACCGACTCGTCGAGCTGAAGGTGTTCGACTCCGTCAGCCCGAGCACGGTCCAGCGCGGTCTAAAAAAAACGAAATCAAGCCCTGGCTTGTAGAGCGCTTCTGCATTCCGCCTGAGGAAAACGCGGCGTTCGTAAAGTGCATGGAGGATGTGCTCGACGTTTACCATCGACCCTATGATCCGGACCGGCCGCAGGTCTGTCTCGACGAGACCAGCAAGCAGTTGCTCGAGCACACCCGCCAGCCCGTTCCTGCGAGCCCCGGCACACCGGCCCGCGTCGATGACGAATACAAGCGGTGCGGCACAGCCAACATCTTCGCTGCCGTGGAACCGCTGACCGGGCAATCCGTCGTCGAAGTGACCGAGCGACGCACGGCCGTCGACATGGCGCATTTCTTAGCCCGCCTGTCCGACGAGACCTACGCAACCGCGACCGTCATCGTCTTGGTCATGGACAACCTCAACATCCACGATCTTTCGTGCCTGTACGAAGCATTCGCGCCCAAAGAGGCTCGTCGTCTGGTCGAGAGGTTCGAGGTTCACCACACCCCCAAGCACGGCAGTTGGCTCAACGTCGCCGAAATCTTCCTCTCGACCCTATCGATACAGTGTCTCGACCAGCGCGTCGGCAGCATCGGCGCGCTCCACACGATCGTCTCCGCGTGGCAGGCTTCGCGACCCGACCGCAAGGTCAACTGGCGCTTCACCACGGCGGACGCACGCATCAAGCTGCGCCGCCTCTACCCTTCCATTCCGTAGAATCGGGGTACTAGCCCCGCCGAGGCTCTAAAGCAAGTGTTCGACCTCGAGTCGGTTGCCGACGACCTTTGCGACCGATACAACCTGGCGCCCAGCGAAGCGATCCCGGTCATTCGCCATCCCCGTCACCTCGAACTGCTGCGCTGGGGCCTCAGGATGCCCGACCCACGCATGGCCGGCATCAACGCGCGAGTGGAGTCGCTGACCAAGCCCATCTACCGGGACAAGGTTCGCGACAACCGCTGCCTCGTGGTCGTGGATGGCTTCTACGAATGGCGCTCGCTCGGTGGGAAGAAGTTCCCGTATCTCATCGTACGCCGGGACAAAGCGCCGATGGCGATGGCCGGCATCTATGACTCGACCGGCGGGTGCGCGATCATCACGGCGCCGTCGCAAGGGGTCGTGGCCACCTTGCACGACCGCATGCCCGTCGTCCTTGCGCCCGACAGCTTCGCGGCTTGGCTCGACTCGAGCGTGAAGGACGCCCGCCCGATCCTTGCAGGGGCGACGGCGGACGGGCTGACCTGCTACCCCGTGAGCTTCGCCGTGAACAGCGTCCGAAACGACGAACCCAAGCTCATCGAGCGGGTGAGCGATCCGGCGGCGGAGCTTCCGAAGGGAAAGACGCTCGCGCTGTTCTGACGGCGGCCGACGGGCGGGCACGGGCCGCGGTGTCAAAGCCCATCGGACGGACTGCGCGCAGCAAGCGAAGGAGCTGAAGCTTTGCGTTGCCGCACCTCTTGCGTTCCGGCGGTGCAAAGCTTGCGCTCGCGCCCGACAGCGGTGCGTGCCGAAACGTTCGCATGGAGTCGGCAAGGCTTGCTTGCCCGGCGCACATCGCGCCCCTGCGGTGGGCACGCACACCGCGCCCCTGCAGGGGCGATCTGCACGTGGTACGGCCGACGACCGTCGCGCGTGACGGTGACCGCGCGCCGGCCGCCGTTTTAGGCCGACCCTCGAGGGCAGGCCTCGGCGCAAGGACCCTGCGAGCCCAGCACGTGGGCGATGCGCGGCGCGGACGGGCACGAGCGTTGCTCTCCAAGCGACACCATGAATCTCACCGAAGCCATTTTTGGGCGAAGGGCCGTCCGTGACTACGCGCTGCGCAAGGTCGATGAAGCGACCCTTCGAACGCTCTTACGGGCCGCGGTGCAGGCGCCCAGTGCGATGAATCGACAGCCGTGGCTCTTTTCGGTCGTTCAGAACGTCGCGAGCCTGAAGCGCTATTCCGACCGCGCCAAGAGTCTACTTCTGGAACAGGCCGCGGGAGATCCGAAAGCGAAGCACTACGAGGACCGGCTTCGGAATCCGGCGTTCAACATATTTTACAACGCGAGCACGCTCGTCGTCATCGGCGCGGCCGAGCGCGGTCCTTACACCGACGCGGATTGCTGGCTCGCGGCAGGCAATCTCATGCTCGCCGCCTGCGAGGGCGGACTCGGCACCTGCTGCATCGGACTTGCGGTGGCCCTGCTGAACACTCCGGAAGTCAAAGCGCAGATCGGCTTGCCGGCGAATGGAGTCGCCGTGGCACCGCTCATCGTCGGCTACGCGAGCGCGATCCCCGCGCCGGTCCCGCGTGCGGACCCGAAGATCGCCTGGTGGGATCGCTGAAAGCGGCTTCGGCGATTTGCGGGCCGTGCGCACGAAAGGGAATGCCCCGATGCCGGAAAAGACCTTGCCACCTAGACACGAGGCGAATGCGACTCGCCGCCATCGACCCTCGTCACGGGCCCCTGCGCCGATCGATCTCCCAACGCCCAAGATCCGCACCGGCAAGTCGCTGCCTCAATCGTTGCGACGACGCCAGACGATGCGCGAGATCAGCGACAGGAAAATGCCGATCCAGTTGCTCTCGAACCTGCTCTGGGCAGCGTGCGGAGTCAATCGGCGGAGAGGTCCCTTTGGCGCTCTCGGAATCACGGCCGCGTCCGCGAGCAACTCACAGGAGATCGAGCTCTACGTCGCCCTGGAGCAGGGCGTCTACCTCTTTGACGCTCGCGAGCACCGATTGCTTCCCATCGTGGCAAGCGATCTGCGCACGATGGCCATCGGCCCCGGCCAGAAGAACGTCGCCATGAAGGCGCCGGCCCAACTGCTCTACGTCGTCGACATCGAACGACTGACTCACACGTCCGGCTTTCAGGAGCCGGGGCTGCACGATCCCGAGGTGCAGAAGTCCTACTACTACGTCGACACGGGGCTCATCGCCGGCAACGTGTATCTGTTCGCCGCGTCGCAAGGGCTCGCCGCGTGGTTTCACAACTGCGATCGAGCCGGTCTGTCCCGGAAGCTGAACCTGCGTCCCCAGCAGCATGTGCTGTTCGCGCAAACGGTCGGTTACTCGAAACGCAAGGGGTGACCCTTCCATTCCGCGGAATCGAGGTCCTCGGCTCGCGTCAGCCTGCGATGGCGGATCCTCCTCGCGGCACGACACGCCGTCCCAACACACGAACGCGGACGCCGCGCTTCGGGCCCATGGTGATGTTGCGCCGAACCGCCTCCTCAGGCCTGTCGTCTGCGAGGACCAGTTCCCAGTCGGCGGCCACGGCGGCAAGGGCAATCGCGAGTTCGGACTCGGCGAACGCGGCGCCGAGACAGCGCCGACTTCCGCCTCCGAACGGCATGAACTCACCGGCGTGGAAGCCCCGACCGAGGAACCGGTCCGGGCGAAACCGATGCGGCTCCGGGAACAGATCAGGATCGGCCAGGATTGCGCTCACGTTGACAATGGCGAGCTCACCCGCCGGAATGGTGAAGGGGCCTATTTCGAGCGGCACGTGGCAGATCCGCCCGACGTCGGTCACAATCGGCTCGACGCGCAAGGTCTCGGCGATGACGGCTTGCAGGTAGGGCAGGCGCACCAGAGCTTCGAGCGACGGGTCCGGTCCGAGATCGTCGATCGACCGCCGCAGGAGTTCGAGCGTGGATGGCTCGCGCAGCAGCCAGTACACGCCCCAAGCGAAGGCGATGGCGGTTGTTTCGTAGCCCGCCAGGAGCAGTGTCATGAGCTGGTCGCGGATCTCGACGTCGGGCATGCTGGCGCCGTCGTCGTACCGAGCTTCGAGCAGAAGTCCCAGGATGTCGGTGCCCAGGTCCCCCCGCGCGCGCCGATCGAACGTCATGCGATCGACCCACCCGTCGAAGGCCGCGCGGCGGCGCACAAAGGTGCGCCACGGGGGATACAGCGAAGAGCGCAAGGCTCGGGCGGCAACGAAGGTCGGCGAGAGCGCACCCATGAGATCCCGCACGATCTCTCGCGCGGACGAGCGCTCTCCGCCCAGGCTGTCGCCGAACACGGTCTCGATGATGACGTCCAGCGTGAGGGCTTGCGCCAGATCGTGGACGACGACGACGCTACCGTCCTCGCGCGCTCTTTGCCATCCCTCCAGGTGGTCCCGGACGACCCTTTGCATCACCTGGAGATAGGCCTTTATTCGTACACCGTGGAAGCGAGGGTTCAACAGCTTGCGCTGACCCTTGTGCTTCGGCCCCGACACCGCGATGACCGAGTGGGATCCAAAAATGTCGGTGAGCACGGGCGCCGTCTCGAACGTGTCGGGTTCGGCCGCGAACACTGCACGAGCCAGTTCGGGGTCGGCGATGGCGACGCCGTGACCGTTGAGACCCCGGAAGCGGCTGATTTTGCCGTAACGGGTGGAAATGGTCTTCGAGTACTCGCGCGGAGCGGTCAAGAAGCGATACGTCTGCCAGAAAGCGGGAGTCCACGAGCCGGGCGGTAGCATCGCCCGCGATGCTAAGCACCCGGCCGCCGCGGGGACAGCACCTGTCCTGCTCGGAGTCGAAAAAAGCGCAACCTCGAGTGCGCGACCGTCACGGACGATCCGACCCTGGCCCGAAAAAAGCGCAACCTCGAGTGTCCGACCGTTAGGCCATCCGACCCGAGCGTCACGGCCATCCGACCTTGACCCGACGATTCCGGGCGTTTTGGTTATTCGTCGCCCTTCGACTTCAACTTCGCCTCGTTCTCCTTGATGAACGCGCGAATCGCGTCGCCCATGTCGAGCAGTTTCGCCCACTGCTCCTTGTAGAGCGTCACCGGGAAGCGCCCAAGTCCGTAGAGCGAGACGCCGCCCTTCTCCGAGACCTTGAGCGACGTCGTTCGCTGCCCGCGCTTCTTGAGGCGCTCGTTCTCGACGCGCAGACGTTCGAGTTCGGCCTTGAGGTCTTCGTCGGACATGGGGTCCGGACGCTACCGCCCGTCGCGGCCGCCCGCCAGGCTTTCCGGGAGGCCAATCTGTCGATGCGGGGCGCCTCCGGGGCAGGGGTCGCTCGTTCCGCTCGTCGCTCGACGATGAATCGAATAGGGATTTTGTCATGAAAACGGTCTTGCTTCTCGTGGGCTCGAACCTCTTCATGACGTACGCGTGGTACGGCCATCTGCGAACGCTGCGGTCGGCCCCGTGGTACGTAGCGGTCCTTGCGAGTTGGGGGGTCGCGTTCTTCGAGTACGCGCTTCAGGTTCCCGCGAACCGCATCGGTTACGGTCGGTTCTCGCTGGGTCAGCTCAAAATCACGCAGGAGATGATCACGCTCTCGGTCTTCGTGCCCTTTTCGATCGTCTATATGAAGGAAGCGCCCAAGCTCGACTACCTCTGGGCCGGGCTCTGCATCGTCGGCGCCGCCTACTTCATCTTCCGGTCGCGCTGAAGGGATGGGCTGCCGCTGGGCGATCGGCGCCGCCCACGCGGGTCCGTTCAGCCCGAGTAATCCTCGGCCCGAGTCGCATCTTGCCCGTTCGCGACACCCGCGGCGCCCAACGCGGCGCTCACGGCGGCCGCCACCGCGAAGTTCGCGATGAGGGCCCAAAGGGCCGTGTATCCAGGGATGACGAGCCCGCCGATGGTCAGCGGGTACACAGTGGCCTTGAAGGCGAGCTCGCGGGCCATCCACGTACCCAGCGTCATCCCGGTGAGCCAACCGGCGAGAAGGCCCCAGCGGTGAAGCCGCCGTGTGTAGAGGCCGACGATGACGGCAGGGAACGTCTGCAAGATCCAGACGCCGCCGAGCAGCTGGAGCTGGATGGCGTACTTTTGCGGCACGAGGACGATGAACACCAGCGCGCCGAACTTGACCGCAAGCGACGCGATCTTCGCTACCGTGGACTCCTCCTTGCCGGCGCACGTCGGTCGTATGAACTCTTTGTAAATGTTGCGCGTAAACAGGTTCGCCGCGGCGATCGACATGATCGCCGCGGGCACGAGGGCGCCGATGGCGATTGCCGCGAACGCGAATCCCACGAACCAGGACGGGAACATATGGAGAAAGAGTGCGGGGACCGAAAAGTTCGGGCCGTATTGCTGAAAGCCGGCCACGAACGCGGGTATCTGGTCGACCTTGTCGGCGATCGCCATGTACCCGAGTAGCGCGATGAGTCCAAGCAAGAAGGAATACGCTGGAAGCATCGCGGTGTTGCGCCGGATGACCGCAGGCCCACTCGAGCTCAACACCCCGGTCAACGAATGGGGATACAAAAACAGTGCGAGCGCCGATCCAAGGGCTAGCGTCGCGTAGGCGCTGGACTGCCCGAGAGTGCCGGGGCTCGGCGGCGTCAAAATGAGCTTCGCCGGCGGCACCGCGGCGAAAATCGCCGCGTAGCCACCGAGCTTCGACGGGATGATCATCACGGCGGCGGCGACTGTGACGTAAATGATTGCGTCCTTGACCACAGCAATGAGCGCCGGCGCACGCAACCCGCTCTGGTACGTGTATGCCGCAAGGATGACGAACGCGCCGACCAGCGGCAGCTCCGCCATCCAGCCCCGGCCCTCAATGCCCATTGCGCCGAGGACGACTTGGATGCCGACCAGCTGAAGCGCGATGTACGGCATCGTCGCGAGTATGCCGGTGGCGGCGACGGCTAGGGCCAGCGCGGGACTGTCGAAGCGCCCGCGGACGAAGTCGGCCGCGGTGATGTACCCATGGCGGCTCGACACGTTCCAGAGACGGGGCATGACCACGAAGACGAACGGGTAGTTGATGATGGTGTAGGGCATCGCGAAAAAGCCGATGGCCCCCTGGCCGAACACGAGCGCCGGCACCGCGACGAACGTGTATGCAGTGTACAAGTCTCCCCCGAGCAGAAACCAGGTGACCAAGGTTCCAAAGCGCCGGCCACCGAGACCCCACTCGTGCAGCTGATGCAGATCCGCTCGTCGCCATCGCGCAGCGAAAAAGCCCAGGAAGGTCACCAGAACGAAGAGCGCCGCAAACACCGCGAGTGCGGTCGTGTTGATTCCGTTCATCGGTCACCACGCGTCGCGAAGTAGACCATCGCGGTCAATGCCGCACTGATACCGACCCATAAGAACTGGTACCAGTAGAAATACGGGATGCCGCCCATCCGCGGCTCGATCGCATTGTAGAATGGCACCCACAGGGTGCCGACGAACGGCACGATCAAGAGCCATTGCCAGCGCCACACGCGTCGCACGGTCGCCGACTCTATCACCATGAGGCGGCCACCGCGGGCATGGCTAAGCCCTTTCGGCCCCGTCGTGGAGCGCAAATCTTGCGTTCCCAGGTAACGAGATCGCGCCCGGTCCAGCGACTGCCGGTGGATCGATTGACTCCCGACCGAAGGGGGCGCTCCGGCGGCCAAGCGGGACTCGATGGCCCGCGATCGCGCAAAGTCCATCAGGATGGCGAATAGAGGCGCAGCGCGACACTGTGACGGACTCCCCAACCCAGGGAGCGGCGTCGCAGGACGACGGTAGCTCGATCCTTGCACTGCAGCAGGGGCAGGTCCCGAATTCGGAGGTTCCCAATGAAACCCATGCTGCGGATCCTTGTTGCGTTGTCCGCGTTGCCTGCGCTCGTGGCCACCGTCGATTCGCACGCAGACGAACGAGGCGCCCCAGCGCCGGCCGAGCAGCCGGCCGGTGGGTTGCCACAGTCCTTGGCGCGGCCTGGCCCCCAGGCCGCTCTGAAGGTCGGTTTCGGCCTGGGTGCCGGTGTCGTGTACTCGGGGGTCTCTCTGACCGACACGATGAGCGGCGCGGTGCCCATTCAGCTCGACCTGGGTTGGCGCTTCCTGCCCGAGTTCTATGCCGGCATTTACGGACAATTCGCGCCCGTCTTCCGCAAGAACGATCCGGTGACCTGTCCGGCGGGCTTTTCATGCGCGTCGCAAGACTGGCGTGTCGGTATAGAGGCAGAGGTTCATTTTCGGCCGTTGCGGTTCGACCCCTATATAGGCCTCGGGGTCGGCTACGAGATCCTCCATTCGACCGCCAGCGGCACGACGCCCCTTCCGAACACAGCCGCTGCCGCCGGCGTGGACGTCAGCGCCACCGACCGTGGTCGGGAGTTCGTTTCGGTCACTCTCGGCATCGACTGGCGCTTCGGCCGGATGTTCGGAGTCGGTCCGTTCATCAGCGCAAGTGCCGGCGAATACAACGTTCACACTGGAACTCAATCGGTCACGGTTCCGGGCGCGCCGGCGATGAGCAGTCCGCTGCCGGATGTTGGGCACGCAGGCCACGAGCTGGCGACCCTCGGACTGCGCGGCACGTTCAGCCCGTGAGTTCCTCGCGCAATCGGTTCAAGCCGGATTGCCCCACGCTCGGCACGCGAGAGCAAGCGTCCTTTGCCGACGAGGCGGTCGAGCGAGTGGCACGCAGCCTCCAGACGAGGGTCGCTTCAGACCGTACCGTGGACCCGAACGCTGCGGCTCTGCGCGAAACACTTTTCTGCGAGCGCACTCGCCTCGCCAACGAGGCGGACGCCCGCGGTCGCGCGGACACCGCGTTTTTCGCCCGCATCGCACGCAACTTGGCGCGCGCGGATGCCCCAGTCCGCGCGGATCTCGTGCGGCAAGTCCTGGTCCACTACGCCGACGAAATTCGCGGGCACTTCGATCCTCGCGTGTACGCGATCGCGACGCGCGCCTTGCCGTTGGCGCTGAGCGGGTTGCTCAATGGGCTCTCGCCCGCGAGGCTTCGCGCGCGCTCCCACGATTTTCCCCGCCTGGAAGAGAACGTCGCCATCGGAGGAGAAGTGGCGACGCTGCGCGCGCTCGCCCGATTGGGCACGGTCGTGCTCGTGCCTACTCACAGCTCGAACCTCGACTCGGTCCTCTTCGGGTTCGCCATCTTTCGCATGGGCCTGCCGCCCTTCGCATACGGCGCCGGGCTCAACTTGTTCTCGAATCCTTTCATCGGTTTTTTCATGAATCATCTTGGCGCGTACACGGTGGATCGCCGCAAGACGGACCCACTTTACCGACAGGTCCTGAAGGAGTTTGCCAGCGTGCAGCTCGAGCATGGCCAGCACAGTCTCTTCTTTCCCGGTGGCACACGGAGCCGCTCGGGGGCCATCGAGACTCGGCTGAAGAAAGGGCTTCTCGGAACCAGCATCCGCGCGTTCAAGAACAACGTGCTTCGCCGGCGGCCACGGCCGAGGATGTTTGTCTTTCCGGCGACCGCAACGTACCCACTGGTTCTCGAGGCGAAGAGCCTCGTCGCAAATTTCCTCGAGAAAGCGGGCAAGCAACGCTACTTGGCGCCCGACGACGAGTTCAGCGTGGCAGGACGCTGGGTCGACTTCTTCCGCGGACTGCTTCGCTTGAACCTGCGAATCGACCTGGTCATTGGGCCACCTCTCGATCCATTCGGAAATGGGGTCGATGCCGCCGGAGAATCTCGCGACCCGCGCGGGCGTCGGGTGGATCCGATGCGCTACTTGCTGGCCGATGGGGAGGTCGGCGACGACCCTTCCCGCGACGCCGAATATACGCGAGGTTTGGAGCGGCGCATTCTGGCGTCGTACCGGAACGACAACGTCGCGCTGCCCACGAGCATTCTTGCCTTTGCCCTTTTCGAGCTGGTCCGACGACGGTCGCCGGGGTTGGACTTGTTCCGACTGCTCGAGAGCCTGTCGCCGGATGCGACGGTGCCCGAAGCGGCCGTGCGCGCGGAAGTCGACAGGCTGCTCGAGGAGCTCCGCGATTTGGCACGACAACGGCATATTCGACTGTCGGCCGAGGCGACGGATGCGTCCGCCGTCTTGCGCCGCGGTCTTGAGACTTTCCGCACCTACCACCCGCTGCCCGTCATCGACCGCATCGGCGCCGAATTTTGCGTCCGCGACTCACGTCTGCTTTTTTACTACCGCAATCGCCTCGAGGGGTACGGTCTACGCGGTGCCGCGCCATGGGCCGTAGGGGATGCCGAGCCATGAGCGGCCCGCGGGGCATAGCCGTACTCGGCGCCGGCAATTGGGGGACGACGCTCGCGCACTTGATGGCATCGAACGGTCACGGCGTCGTGCTCTGGACTCGCGACGCGCGGCGGCGCGACGAGATCAACGAAGCGCACACCAACGCTCGCGCGGTATCCGACCTGATCCTTTCACCCCGAATCCGCGCCGTCACCGAGCTGAAGGACGCCCTGACGGGAGCCGATCTCATCGTGTTCGTCGTGCCCTCGCAAGCATTCCGTTCGGTATGTCGTGCCGCGGGCGACTTTCTTTTGCCTGACCAACTGGTCGTCCACGCCACCAAAGGACTCGAACAGGGTTCGCACTGCCGAATGACCGAGATCCTCTTGGAGGAAACCTGCGTACGTCAGATCGGAGTCCTTGCGGGGCCGAACATCGCAAGGGAAATCGCTGCCGGCAAGCCGTCGGGCACCGTCCTCGCTTCCCGCTTTCCCCGTCTCGTCGAGGTGGGTCGTCGAGCGCTGTCGAGCCCCCGCTTGATGGTCTTCTCGGGCGATGACGTGATCGGCGTGGAGGTCGCGTCGGCTTTCAAGAACATCGTGGCCATTGCCGCGGGCATGGCGATCGAAATGCATCTTGGAGAGAATGCCAAGGCGCTGCTCATGGCCCGGGGTTTCACCGAGATGGTGCGCCTCGGCGGGGCTCTCGGAGCGCGCCCCGCCACGTTCACGGGTCTGGCCGGAATCGGGGATCTCGTGGTGACCTGCTCGAGCTCCGACTCGAGAAATAACCGGGTCGGACGTGCGTTGGCGCGTGGCGAAGAGCTCCCTGACATCCTGGCACGATTGGGAATGGTGGCCGAAGGCGTGCCTGCCTCGGTCTCGGCACACGAGCTCGCGTCAACCCACGGTATTGAGACTCCGGTCCTCGATCAGGTGTACCGCGTGCTGTACGAGGGAGCTTCGCCGCAGAAGAGTCTCGAGGCACTCATGGCGCTCACGGCCGGACCGGACGTGACTTCGATGTGGAGACGACCGTGAGCGCCCCGCCCGCGAAAGCGGTCCCGGGATCGCATCGTTCGGGGCCAAGCCGGTTCGAAAGCCTCGTCGATCTCTGCGATTGAAGTTGCGAGAAGTTCGCGACGCGCCCCCTCTTCGGAACGAAGGGACCCGACGGATGGTCGTGGACCACCTACGCCGGCTTCCACGAGCTCGTCGTGCGCTGTCGGGCGGGCCTCTCCGATCTCGGGGTGACCGGTGGCGACAAGGTCGCCATCCTATCCAATAACTGCGTACCCTGGGCCGTTTGTGCGCATGCCACCTGGGCTCTCGGGGCCACGCTCGTCCCGATGTACGAGGCACAACTCGAGAGCGAGAGGCAGTTCATCCTCTCCGAGAGCGGGGCCACGGTCGTGTTTGCCGCAAACGAGGCGATCGCCGGTCGCCTGGCAGCCGTCCGGGCGAACCTGCCGGCGCTCCGCCACGTGATTGTCTTCGAAGGAGCGCGCACCGATCCGACTTCGTACGCGGCCCTGCTGGATCGGACCCGCGCGACCGCGCCGCCATCGCCGGCGCCCGTCGACGAGCGAGTGACGGCCAATCTCATCTACACCTCGGGCACGACCGGTCTACCCAAAGGCGTCCTCCTGACTCATGGCAACGTCGTATCGAACGTGAACGCCTTGCACCAGATTTTCGTGTTCGAGCCGGAAGACCGATCGCTGTCCTTTTTGCCCTGGGCGCACGCCTTCGGGCAGATCGAACTGCACACGTTCATGAGCATGGGCTGCGCCATGGCGCTCAACCGCGACATTGCTTGCCTCGCCGAGGACGCGGCTGCCATCCAGCCGACGATCCTGGTCGCGGTCCCGCGGGTATTTACGCGGATCTACTGCGCGGTGCGCGAGCAAATCCAAAGGCAGCCGAGCCTGGTCCAGGCGATCCTGCGGACGGCCATCCGAAGCGCGCCCGTGCACGATGGCGGCGCGCCCATGGGGATCGCTCGCCGCCTCGTGCACGGGATCGTCGATCGCCTCGTGTTCTCCAAGGTGCGCCAGCGGCTCGGGGGACGAATCAAATTCGCCATTTGCGGCAGCGCGGCGCTGGGACACGAGGTCGCGCAATTCATGGAGGCGATCGGTTTGAGGGTTTACGAGGGATATGGCCTGACGGAGACGAGCCCCATCGTGTCCGCCAATTGTCCTCAACACCGCAGGCTTGGCAGCGTCGGAATCGTCATTCCCGGATCGCGCGTGGTCATCGAATCGCCGTCTGGAACTCGGGGCGAAGGGCAAATCGTGGTGTACGGACCGAACGTCATGCAAGGGTACTACCGCCGTCCGCAGGAGACCGAAGCGGTCTTGCTTGCCGACGGCGGCCTTAGGACGGGCGATCTGGGCTACATGGACGACGATGGGTTCCTCTACGTCACGGGCCGCATCAAAGACCAATTCAAGCTCGACAACGGCAAGTACGTCATGCCCGGACCGCTCGAGGAAGCGCTGAAATCGTCGCCTTACATCGCGAGCGCGTTCATCTACGGCGACGACCGGCCGCACTGCGTCGCCATCATCGCACTCGACATGGGTCGACTGGGGGCTTGGGCGCGAAAGCAAGGCTTCGAGGTGCGGGACGCAGCCACGGATGGTCGTGTTCGCGCGCTCATCCGCGACGAGCTCGAAGAACGCAGTGCGGGGTTCAGACACTTCGAGCGCATCGCGGCGTTTGCGCTCGTCACCGATGATTTCACGACGGAAAGCGGCCTGATCACGCCGACCTTGAAACTCAAACGCCGCGTCGCGATCGACAAGTATCGTCCCCTGCTCGAGTCTCTGTACGGAAGATTGCAAGAGCAGGTGCAAAGCGGCGAACGCGCGCCTGTGGAGTGAACTCGCGGTCGATGGCCCGGGTCGGCACCGACGGCGATCCCCCGAGTGAGAAGGCTCCGAGCGCATGGGCCGACCCTCTCGCGATCGCCCGAGCGCGGGCGCGCGTTCTGCGCTCGAGAGCAATCCTTGCGGCCGGCGATACGCTGGATCAGGCGGAAGACGGACGCGGCAGGCAAGGCTCGGCGCATGGACCGCTTCGTGCTCAAGGACCGAACGCGCCCGCCACGAGCCCTTCGCTCGGGGCGTCGCACGGAGGGGCAGGGCGGCCGCGAGAGCGACAGGCCGAGCCCGTTCGGGAAACCCCATTGGAGGAGAAACCAACATGGCTGACATCGCAGTTCGCAAGGATAACGGCAATCGTCCCGCGTCGATCGCGCCCGCATGGGAACCTCGATCGGAGCTGTCGCGAGTGATGCGCGATCTCATGGGATGGGACCCTTTCCGCGAGATGACGCCGTTCATCGCGCAAGGTCCACTCACGTTTTTGCCGTCTTTCGAGGTCAAAGAGACCAAGGACGCGTATTCGTTCAAGGCCGACGTTCCCGGGGTCAAGGAGTCGGATCTCGAGGTCTCCGTCACAGGCAGCCGTTTGACGGTTTCGGGCAAACGGGAATCCGAGAAGCAGGAACAAACGGATACCTATTACACCTCCGAACGTTCGTACGGTGAGTTCACCCGCTCGTTTACCCTGCCCGATGGCGTCGACATGAGCAGCGTGCACGCCGAGCTGAAAGAGGGCGTTCTCACAGTCTCCATCAAGAAGACGCCCGAAGCGCAGCCGAAGAAAGTCGCCATTCAATCG
The DNA here is from genome assembly GCA_963696385.1 of uncultured delta proteobacterium. Lineage (GTDB taxonomy): Bacteria > Myxococcota_A > Polyangia > Polyangiales > Polyangiaceae > Palsa-1150. The sequence continues at coordinate 1,284,404 of CAVOKF010000007.1, read as the reverse complement.
TCGGCCAAAAAGTCCTAAAGCGCGCGTGAGCGGGTACGGGTGCCGGAAGGCGCAGGTACCCGCTCGGGTGCGCCGCGCTCATGGGCGGTTGGACCCATGAAGAAAACCTCGCGCACTTTGCGGGTCAAAGAAGCCGGAGTAAGCGGCTTTTGGAGATACGCGCGATGGCTCTCGGGCACGTGGCTTGGGCAAGTGGCGCGGCCATGCGGCGCCACCGTCGAGCTGGCATGGATCGCGGCTTGTGCCGCGGGTGACTCCGAAGTTGTCGCGAGAGGACGACGAAACCGATGGCAGAGGTCCATACGAGCCGCAACTTCGAGAGCGAACTTCGCGAACTGCAGGGGCAGGCGCTTGCGATGGGGGAGCATTCCAAGCGAATCGTGCGAATCGCCTTCGACGCCTTCTGGCAGGGCAAGCCCTCGCTTGCGGCGGACGTGCCGAAAATCGAGGCGCAGCTCGATCAAGACGAGATCGACCTGCACGCGTTGGCCCTGCGGATCATTGCGCTGCGTCAACCTGTAGCCGCGGACCTACGGTTCTTGGCCGCAGCGCTCAGGCTCGTCACCGACCTCGAGCGCATTGGCGATGAAGCCGTCAACCTCGCCGCACTTGCCGTGGACGAGCCGGACCATGCCAAGTCCATCGTGAGCGATGAACTGTTCGCCATGGACCACCAAGCCCAAGAGATGCTCCAGGTCGCTTTGGTTGCGTTCGTGGAGCGGGATCCGGACCGGGCCGAAAGCGTGCGGCAGCACGACAAGGTGGTCGACCAACACTGCGCGACCGTGATCGCGAGGATGACCGACTACGTTGCCTCGCACTCCGCCGACGTGCCTGCCGGCCTGCGTGTGATGTGGGCGGCCAACGACCTCGAACGGATCGCCGATCATGCCACCAACGTGGCCGAGGAAGTCATCTTCATGGTCCGAGGGCAAGACGTCCGGCACGGACTCGCGGAAAGAGAATGAACCCGCCCTCCGTCGCGCAGGCGCCCCGCCTCGCGCACGCGCCTATAAGCCGTCGGCAGGGTCGTGCGCGAGGCTCGGGAAGGGATTACGCGCGCAGCAGCGCATCGATCGCCTTTGCGTCGCCCATCTGCAGCGCGTGCTCGGCGCCCAGACTCGCCCGATCGCGTCCCACGGTGAGCACCGCGCGCACGCGCCCGGCGAGTCGATACGCGACGATCGCGTCGCGCTGCTGCAGGCTGCCGTGTACCTCGGGCGCGTCGAACGACCGCGCGTGTCCGACGTACGAGAGCGTCACGTCGTGGTGTTGGCTCCAGAAGAAAGGGACTTCGCGGTACGGCTGCGCGCGCCCCGCGATGGTTCGCGCAACGGCTTGGCCGTGTCGCTCGGCGACGGCGAAGTGCTCGATGCGAACCAGCTCTTCGTCGTAGGGATAACGCGCGACGTCGCCCACCGCGTACACGTCGGACGCTGCACGAAGGCTCTCGTCGACGACGATGCCGTTGTCGACGCGCAGCCCCGCTTCTTCCGCAAGATCCGTACGCGGGCGGACGCCGACGCCGATGACGACCAGATCGGCGGAGAGCGACGAGCCATCGGAAAGCTCGACCTGCGACGCCGTAATGCGCACCGGCTTGAGCCCCAACTTGAACTCGACGCCGTTGTCTTCATGAACGCTCCGGACGAAGCGCCCAACCTCCTCGCCGAGGATGCGCGCGAGCGGGATCGCCTCCGGACCGACGACCGTCACGTCGAGCCCACGCTTGCGAAGCGACGCGGCCGCTTCGAGCCCGATGAAGCTCGCACCAAGGACGACGGCGCGCTTACCGTTCGCGCTTTGGGCGACGATCGCGCGGGCGTCGGCGAGGGTACGCAGCGTGTGCACGTGCGGCAGCGTCGCCCCGTCGATCGGCAGGACGATCGGCTCCGCGCCGGTCGCAATCACGAGCGCCCCCCAGTTCATCGATCGGCCGCTCGTCAGCGTCACGCTTCGCAAGCCAGGCACGATTCGGCAGACCGGATCGTTCACGACGAGATCGATCCGATGCTCGCGCAATGCCTCCGGCGTGCGGAGAGGAATCCACTCTTCCGGCGCACTCCCGGCGAGGTAGTCTTTCGACAGGTTCGGTCGATCGACCGGTCCGGGGAGCTCCGCGCCCAGGAGCGCGATAGGCCCCAGGTATCCTTCGCAACGAAGCGTTTGCGCGCACGCCGTTCCTGCCGGCCCAGCGCCGACGATCACGACCGACGACGGCCCTGGCGCCACCATCACGCGTGCGGGCGCGTGCTGCTTCGCGCCGACCTTCACCAGCGCTCCAGTCTCGATGACGTCGAAGCACGCGATCGGCGAGAGCGCCGGCCCGCCCAACGACTCGCCCGTCGTAAGATCGAAGCATGCGTGGTGCCACGGACAGCGCACCGTCCCACCCGAGAAGAGCCCTTCCGCCAGGGGCCCTCCGTAGTGCGTGCACGTGGCACTCGTCGCGTACACCTTGCCGCGGTCGCGCAGAAGCATCACGGCTTCGCCGCGCACTTGACCGAGAAGCGGCTCCCGCTCACGGAGACCGGCCGCAGGGACGCCGCACTCCAGGTCGGGACCGCCGGGAGCCCATGCCTCGCTCATGGCGCACGAATGTATCGCAGGCGCGATGGCCGAACGCAGCGATTTGAGATGCCCCTGCGAACAGACGACCCATCCGACGGGCGAAAGCTACGCGCGCCGCTCCCGCGCCGCCTTCCACTTCATGCGCTGACGGAGCGTATCGAGTGCCTCGGCTTGGATCTGTCGGGCACGCTCCCTCGACACATTCAGTTTGCGGCCGATATCGACGAGCCTCAACGAATCGTCGCCAAAGCGGTCCCGAAGGACATCGGCCTCCCGCGCGTCGAGGGTTTCGAGCAGCTCGCGCGCTTGCTCGGCCCGCTCCCGGCTGATGAGCGCCGCTTCGGGATCCGGCACTTCGCCCGGGGTGATGTCGAGAAACGTCTGGCCATCTTCGCGGACCGTCGCATCCAAGCTCGGCGTAAACGCGACGGCCCGGGAAGCGAGTGCGCGGCGAACGGCGGCAGGCGCGGCCCCGGTCATCGTCGAGAGCTCTTCGACCGTCGCCTCACGCCCCGTAGCAGCCTGAACGCGATCGCTCGCGCGTCGGATCTTGCCGCCCATCTCGCGGACGTGCACGGGTCGACGGATGGTCGCGCCCTCGTTGTGCACGGCGCGACGGATGTGCTGGGCCACCCAGTGTGCGCAATACGTGGACAGCCGCAAACCGCGCGCGACGTCGAACGTCTCGAGCCCTCGACTCATGCCCATCGCCCCGAGCTGCACCAGTTCCTCGAGGTCGATCCCTCGACCCGCGTAGCGATGCGCGATGCTGACGACCATGCGCATGTTGTGGCGAACGATGTGATCGACGAGCCGTTTGACCTCGCGTGAATCGCCGCTGGCCCGCGCCGCGGCGAGCGCGACGCATGCGGCCCGCTCCTGTTCGGGGGCCAGCACACGGTGCCGAAGCCCGGCGTACCGGGTGAGGTCGTCTTGCTGCGATCGCATGGTCCCGACCGCCCGGTAAGTACCGCGACGCCGCGAAGATCAGTCACAAGGCGTCGATGCCGCAGCCCTCCCCTGGGCGGGCCGCCGAGGGGACCGTAGCGTGGATGCATCCAAACGGCCGCGCTAGGGTCGCGCCATGTCTGCCGCTCTGCGTGCGCTCCCCGCGGGCGTCGGGGTCTTGACGCTTCTGAGCGTCGCCGTCCTGTTGATTGGCGACGCTTCGCCGCAGCTCTTGTCCGCCCGCGTTCACGATATCCTTGCTGCGCTGCCGCTGGTGCTCGTCGCTTTCGCCTACATGCTGCTCCAGGGGATTCGCCGAGCACGGCCCACGGATTGGGGCAAGGCGCTCATCGTGTCCTTGGCCTTTCTCTTCTGGGCGGCCAACCAGATTTCGGCCGACCGAGCGACCGCGACGCTTTTCAATGACGCGGCGATCGCGCTGTTCGTGCTCGACGTCTTTTTGGTGATCATCGGCTGGCCCTCGGATCCGCATCGGAGCGCGGCGCGAGAGTCCGCCGTAGCGGCCGCCGGCATGGCGGCGCTCGAACCGGGGAAGTCGACGCGTTAGCGCGGGAGCGCAGCCGACCCTCGGTCGGCCGAACCGCCCTCGTGCCTCGAACATGGCGGCCCGTCGACAAGCGGCGGCCTTGCCCAAAGGGGCGTCGCGATCGGCGATCGAACCTGGAACCGCGCGGCCGTGGTCCATCCCGCGCCACTGCGCACGCCTGACGACGGGGCGCCCGTGCCTATTCCGACACGACCGGGCATGGCAACCTGGAGCGGCACGAGCCCCCCATGAACCTTCGCCCACTCCGCCTGGCGACGTGCCATCGCCTATGGTTGCTCCTCTTGCTCGGCGTGACCCCTGGTAAAACCGACGAAATGCTTCCGGACCCGTCACCCAGGCAGGAGTCGAGTCTGAACCGGGAGTGGAAATTCGCGTTGGGCGATTTCGTGGGTGCCGAAAACCCCGGTTTCCCGGACGATTCATGGAGCCGGATCGGACTTCCCCACTCCTTCAGCGAGCCTTACTTCTTATCTTCCGAATTTTACACGGGCTACGGTTGGTACCGCCGGCATCTGACGATTCCGCAAGAATGGCAACGGAAGCGAATATTTCTCGAATTCGACGGGGTGTTCCAGGTTGCCGAGGCCTTCGTGAACGGCCGGAAGGTCGGGGTGCACCAGGGGGGGTACACCGGCTTCTCGTTCGATATCACCGAGTCTGTTCATTCGGGCGACAACCTGATCGCCGTACGGGTCAACAATTCGTGGAATCCTGAACTCGCGCCCCGTGCTGGAGAACACGTTTTTTCAGGGGGGATTTATCGCAACGTGCGTTTGGTGATCACCGAGCCGTTGCACGTGACCTGGTATGGGACATTTGTCACGACGCCCAAGGTTTCGGCGGAGACCGGTTCGGTGCACGTAAAAACCGAAATCCGAAACGATACGACTGAAGCCAAGGAATGCACGTTGGAATCCGATGTGGTGGACGGCCACGATCGGATCGTGTCGACGGTGAAGACATCGCAATCCATCGCGCCGGGTGCTTTGGTGACCTTCGATCAGGACGCTCCGGAGGTCACCCGTCCCAACCTCTGGTCTCCGGACCGTCCGAATTTGTATTCTGTGGCGACACGACTTTACGACGAAAAGGGGCTGGTAGATACCTATCGCACCCCGTTCGGCTTTCGCTGGTTCCAATGGACTGCGGATCAAGGGTTTTTTCTGAATGGCAGCCACCTGTACTTCAAGGGGGTGAATGCGCATCAAGATCATGCCGGCTGGGGCGACGCGGTGACGGACGGCGGTCTCGAACGCGACATCCGACTGATCAAAGATGCCGGGTTCGATTTTGTTCGCGGATCGCACTACCCGCATGCTCCGGCCTTCTCGGAGGCATGCGATCGCCAGGGGTTGTTGCTCTGGTCCGAGAATTGTTTTTGGGGTACGGCGACTTTCAAAGCCCCCTGGGATGCCAGCGCCTATCCACCCGAGCCGCAATATCAGGCGGGTTTCGAGGCAAGCGTGCGGGCCAGCTTACGCGACGAGATCCGCATCCATCGCAATCATCCGAGCATCGTCGTGTGGAGTCTGGGCAACGAGGTCTTTTTTACCGCACCCGCCACGATGCCCAGGGTGCGCCAGTTTCTGAAGGAGCTGGTTGACCTGGCTCATCAGTGGGACCCGACACGCCCGGTCGCCATCGGCGGCGTTCAACGCGGAGAATTGGACAAGCTCGGCGACGTGGCTGGATACAACGGCGACGGCGCGCGCCTGTTTTTGAATCCCGGAATTCCCAGTATCGTGAGCGAGTATGGGTCCACCGTTGGCGACCGTCCGGGCCATTACGAACCTGGCTGGGGTGATTTGCAAACGGAGCCGTTCTCGTGGCGGTCCGGACAGGCCCTGTGGTGCGCCTTCGATCACGGCAGCATTGCCGGGCATTTCGGCAGCATGGGGATGGTGGATTACTTCCGGCTTCCCAAACGTCAGTGGTATTGGTATCGCAACGAATACCGTCGTATCCCGCCGCCTGCGTGGCCGGCTCCGGGAGCGCCGGCCGCATTGCAACTGACGGCGGACCGAACCGTCATTCACGGCACCGATGCGCTTGAGGACGCGCAGGTCGTGGTCACGGTTGTGGACGCGAACGGCCGACCGATCAGCAACTCGCCGGCCATCACGTTGACCGTCGACTCCGGCCCGGGACAATTTCCGACCGGGTTGTCCATTACCTTCGGTCCCGACAGCGACATTGCCATCCGGGATGGCCAGGCGGCCATCGAATTCCGATCCTATTACGCCGGCACGACCGTCATCCGCGCCCACTCTTCGGGTCTCGAGGACGCTACGCTGACCCTTGTGACCGAGGGCTCGCCACCCTTCGTTCCCGGCCGGACGCCAGCCGTCTCGCCACGGCCCTATGTACGCTTCTCAACCGCGGGACCGGCCACCGCCGAGCCGACGCTCGGGAGAGATGCACCCTCGCGCGCTTCCGGTGAAGCGCCGGATCATCCGGCACGGCTGGCCAACGACGGCAACGACGATACGTTCTGGTCTGCGCCGAGCGACGCGGCGGGCGCTTGGTGGGAAATGGATCTGGAGCGCCAGTGTGTCATCGAACGGGCCCTTGTCACGTTCCCTTCCGCGGGAAACTACCGCTACAAGATCGAGACCTCCGACGACCGTGACCATTGGCATGTGGCCGTGGATGAATCGCAAACGCTCGACGCCAGTCCGACGCGCAACGATTCCTTCGCGCCCGGAACCCGCGGTCGTTTCGTGCGGATCGTGTTTACCGACTTGCCGGCGAAACTCCCGGCACGCATCCGCGAAGTGCGCGTCGTAGGCAAGGTGGATCCCCAGTGACCTTGTCTCAGCGCCGAGGCAAGGCGACATGGGGCAAGCGCTTAGGCCTGTCGTCGGTCGAGAACAAGACCGGCGACCGGACACTTTAGGGGAGCCTCGACGCATAGGCCATGGAACCCAAAGCCTGCTACCGTGCCGCTCATGACGCATTCGCTTGCGCGCAGACTGGCCGCCGAACTGCTCGGAACGTTCTGGTTGGTCTTGGGCGGTTGTGGGAGCGCCGTCCTCGCCGCAGGATTTCCGAAGGTCGGCATTGGCTTCATGGGCGTTGCGTTCGCGTTTGGGCTGAGCGTGCTGACAGGGGCCTATGCGTTGGGACCGATCTCGGGAGGGCATTTCAATCCAGCGGTCACGATCGGTCTGTGGACTGGGCGCAGGATACCGAGTCGAGACGTCTTGCCCTACATGGCCGTGCAGGTCGCCGGCGGCGTGCTCGGAGCGGCCGTGCTTTACGCGATCGCGAGCGGGTCGTCCGACTTCAGCGCGGCAGGCGGTTTCGCCAGCAACGGCTACGGAGAGCATTCGCCCGGGGCCTACGCGCTCGGCGCATGCATCGTGTGCGAACTGGTGATGACGTTCATGTTCGTGTTGGTGATTCTCGGAGCGACGGATGCGCGGGCGCCGGGCGGTTTCGCGCCCATCGCCATCGGGCTCGCTCTCGTGCTGATTCATCTCGTTAGCATCCCAGTGACCAACACATCGGTGAACCCTGCGCGCAGCACGGGTCCAGCCCTTTTTGTCGGCGGGTGGGCGATCGAGCAGCTGTGGATGTTCTGGGTCGTGCCGCTGATCGGCGGCGCGCTGGCGGGACTCTTCTACCCGCTCGCATTCGGTGGAGCGAGTGTCACCGCTCCCGAGAAGCCGCGACTCGGCGGAGACGGACCCGTGTCGGTCACGTGAATCCTCGCACCTGGCAGCTTCCTTGCCGCCGACGCTATGCCTGCCCGGCTTGCCCGAGTCTCGTCGGTCGAGACGCTTTGGATGCCCCCGAAGCGACGCTTTCCTCGCGCGTGGCGCTGGGGTCGAACCCGGCGTGAAGACGTCAGTTGTTCAGTGCGCCGGCAGCCACCCAGTCCACGATGGCGCACTTCGCTGCCGCGCTGATGTCATTGGGATTCGGCGGCATGAAGCCTCCGAAAATCGCCAGAACCGAGTCGTCCTCCGACGCGATGGGCGACGTGATCCCGCTGATCTCACCCTGCTGCTTGAGCCACGTGTAGGCCGCCGAGGCACTGCTCGCCTGCTTGTGGCATGTGTGGCAGATGTTCGAGAAGCCATCCTTGTCCCAGATCGAGGACCACGCCGGTGCGGTCCCCGAGGGGGCCGGGCACCCGGTGCTCGCGGCGTCCGTCACCTCGGTGGGGACAGAGTCGCTGCTCGAACTGGAGCTGCCGCTACTCGAAGAAGAGCCACTGCTGCTGCCACTGCTCGAGCTGAGCCCCAACCCAGCGTCGGCACCGCCGGAGTCGTCGCGGCTGATGCCCGTACCGGCGTCGAAGCCACCCCCGCCGTTTGCGCTTGAGCTACTGCCCGTGGAGCCTCCGAACGCCGGGCCGAGCGAGCCGCCGTCCCTGCGGTTGCTCGAGCTCGATCCGCTGCTGGACTCGGTCTCCGTTGCACCCCGTGGGCTGGCGGCGTCGCCGTCGATGGTGTCCCGGCCTCCATCGTCCCAACCGGGGGAATCGCTGGCCTCGACGAGGCATCCCACCGTGGGGACGAAGCCCACCATCGCCGCTACGACGCACTGAGCGCAACGGCGGACGCTCATCATCTCGCTTGCAGTTAACACGACGGAACCGAGCGAGCCAGCCGATTGCGCCGGCCATTTCATTGAAATGGGCACCGGTCACTTCACTGAAATTGTGCACTTGCGGCGGCGGACGCACGAATGCGTACAGCCCCGTTGACGTTGCACGCTGCGATCAGAGAACCAGATGAAAGGGCGCCCTCGATTCATCGGCTAAAGGGACAAAGATCGGCTCGTGACGGACGTCACACCGCGTTTGGGAAGCCGGCCGCGCTGACGGTAACCGTCAACGTGCCAGGCGCGGACGCCTGGGACCTCGCCTACTTCGCGAAGTACGGATCCAGCGCTTCCTCCAGCGTCGTCGTCCCCTTCTCGACGCGGTGCCCCGGCTCGACGCCGAGCAGCCCCTTCAGTGCGCCCTCGTACATCTCCTGCATGAGGTCCGCCATCGACGCGCCCACGCCGCCCTGGCGGATCGCCCCCGAGGCGGCAGACACGGGCAGGTTGAGCAGCTTGACCTCCTTGCCGAGCTTCTTCGACAAGTACGCGGCCTGATCGACGGCGCTGTATTCCTGGGTGCCGAGCACGTAGACGACCTGCGTTGCGGCCGGCGGGGCCAGCAGCGCGCGCACGGCCGCGGCGGCGATGTCCCGCGTGGCGATGGTGGCCATCTTGTGCTCGGGCGGGAAGAAGTTGGGAAGGATGCTCTGGTGCTGCGCCGCCGGCAGCATGTGCAGCAGGTTCTCGGTGAACGAGCCCGCCCGCAGGAAGGTCGAGATCGCGCGGGTCTTCTTCAGGGCCTCTTCCAGGACGTGAAGCCCGACGATGGGACCGGTGCCGGACGGTTTCTCCGCGCCCCAGGACGACAGCAGGACCACGTGACGGATGCCGCTCTCGGCGACCGCGGCCGCTTCAACACGGGCCACGCGATCCTGCAAAGCGCGCACGTCCGGCGTGTCGTTCGCCGGCGGCGGCAGCAGCAGGAAGGCCCCGTCGGCTCCGCGCAGGGCGCGCGTGAGAAAGCTGGCGTCGCCGAGCTCGCCGGGGAGCAGTTCGGCGCCCTGGCCGGCAAGGGCCTTGGCCTTTTCGACGCTGCGCACGATGGCGCGCACTTTGTGGCCCGCGGCCAAGAGCTCGCGAGCGACGACGGAACCAACGTGACCGGTGGCACCTGCGACGACGAATAGGGACATGGCGACTCCTCAGACGGGTTCGGATTGTTGGGGGGGACCGTTGCCCCCGTTCGATGTCGCCAGGGGCAAGACAGTTCCGTTCGCGAGTCGAGGTGCCGTCGGGCGCGGGGCCGGGCGCAGGATGGTTGCCCGGCCGCCGGTCACTCGGCGATGGCAGGCGCGCCCAACTCGGCACGCTCGGCGGCCGCGCCCCTCTCGCCCGCCGCGGCCCGCTCGTGGGAATGATCCTTGGCGAGCAGAACATAGACGGAAGGCACCACGAACAGCGTGAACAGCGTGCCGATCGACATGCCGCCCACGAGCACGATGCCGATCGAGTTCCTGGCGACAGCGCCGGCACCGGTGACGAGCGTGAGCGGGAAGTGGCCGGCTACGGTCGCCACCGTGGTCATCAGGATCGGGCGCAGGCGCGTGGTGGCCGCCGCGCGGACCGCGGCGACCTTGCTCATGCCGGCCTCCTGCTGGACGTTCGCGAACTCGACGATGAGGATGGCGTTCTTCGAGATGAGCCCGACGAGCGTGACCAGGCCCACCTCGGAGTAAATGTTGAGCGTCGTCGTCCAGCCATCGGTCAGCTTGAAGCCCAACCCAGGGGGCCCCGAGAACTTCAGGAAGGTGAAAATGAGCGCGCCGAACATCGCGAGCGGGACGGACCCGGCGAGGATGACGAGCGGGTCCCGGAACGAATTGAACTGCGCCGCGAGCACGAGGAAGATGAGGATCACGGCGAGCCCCATCGCGGGCAAGAACTTGCCACCCTCTTGCCGCAGTTGCCGCGACTCGCCCGTGTAATCGACGCGGTAGCCCGGCGGCAGGATCCTTGCCGCTGCGTCCTCGAGGATGCGCAGTCCACCCTCGAGCCCACGCGGCGCGAGGCCCGAGATCTTCACGGCGTTGAGCTGCTGGAAGCGGTTGAGCGATCGGGGCTCGACGCCCTGGCGCATCGTCGCCACCGCGGACAAGGGCATGAGCTGGCCGCCCGGGCCCGAGATGTAGATCTTCTCGAGCTGATCGGCGGTGAGGCGGCCGGCACGCTCGATCTGCGCGATGACCTTGTAGGCCCTGCCGTCGATGTTGAAGCGGTTGACGAAGTTGCCGCCGACCATCGATGACAGATCGGTGCCCACCTGCTGCAGCGTCAACCCCATCGACGAGATCTTGTCGCGGTCGAGGACGATCTCGTCGCTCTCTTCGTCGATCTTCACGTCCACGATCGGCGGGAACGCGAACAGACCGCTCTTGACGGCCTCCTGCACCAGCTGGCCCGCGTAGCGCACCATCTCGTCGTGGCTGGCGGTGGACGCGATCACGAATTCGACGGGGAACGTACCCGGGCTGGGCAAAGCCGCCGGCAGGAATGCGGGCGACCGCAGCCCCGCGACGGCTGCCAGCTTGCCGTTGAGCTCGACCTGGATGGGGAAGATGCTGCGCTTGCGCTCGTCCCATGGCTTGGCGAGCATGCCGCCGAAGCCGCTGCCCGGGAACGTGATCTGGAAGCTCTGCTCGAACTCCGGCTCGCTCGCGAAGATGTGTTGCACCTGGGTGACGTACGAATCGAGCTGCTCGAGGGTCGCGTTGGCCGGCACGTCGAGCGCGCCGAAGACAACGCCCTGGTCCTCGTTCGGGGCGAGCTCGGTCGGCGACAGCAAGTAGAGCGGAACCACCATCAGCGACAGGACGATCCAGACGACGTAGACGGCGGGCCGGGCTCCGAGCGTCGCGCCGAGCGCGCGATCGTAGGTCGTCCGCACGAAGTCGAAGCCACGGTCGATGCTGCGCGTCAGCCAGCCGTGGCTCGCGTAGGGCCGGAGCAACTTCGACGACATCATCGGCGAGAGCGTCAGTGCGACGACGCCCGAGATGAACACGGCGCCGGCCAGCGTAAACGCGAACTCGCGGAACAGCGCGCCGGTCAAGCCACCCTGGAAGCCGATGGGCGCGTACACCGCCGCCAGCGTGATGGTCATGGCGATGATAGGACCCACGAGCTCCCGCGCGCCCACGAGCGCAGCGTCGAGCGCGCTCTTGCCGTCGCGCATGTTCCGTTCGACGTTCTCGACCACGACGATCGCGTCGTCCACGACGAGCCCCACGGCCAACACGATGGCCAGCAGCGTGAGCAGGTTCACCGTGAAGCCGAGAACCTGCATGAGGAACACGGCGCCGATGAGCGACACCGGGATTGCGACCAGGGGCACGAGCACGCGTGCGGAGCGACCCGAGAAACAAGAAGATGACGACGATGACGATGAGCACCGTCTCGACCAGGGTGTGGACGACGTCGTGGATGGCGCTGTCGATGTACGTGGTGGAGTCGAAGGCGATGACCGCGTTCATGCCGGTGGGAAGCTCGGCGCGGACGATGTCCATCTCCCTGCGGACGCGGGCAATGACATCGACCGAGTTGGCGTTGGGCAGCACCCAGACGCCCATGAATACCGCCTTGTTGCCCGAGAGCCGGACGTCGGTGTCGTAGGAGTCGGCGCCCAGGACGACGTCGGCGATGTCCTCGAGACGCACGAGCGTGTCGCCCTCGCGCCGGATCACGAGCTTGCGGAACTCGTCCACCGACTTCAGGTCGGTCGATGCGGTGAGGTTGATTTGGACGAGCGCCCCCTTGGTCTGCCCCACGGCGGCCAGGTAGTTGTTGGCCGAGAGCGCCTGCCGCACCTGCGACGGGCTCACGTTCAGGGCCGCCATCTTGTCCGGCTTGAGCCAGGCGCGGATGGCGAAGGTCTGCCCGCCGAGGATCTCGGCCCGCTGAACGCCTTCGATGGCCGACAGCCGCGGCTGGACGACCCGGATGAGGTAGTCGGTGACCTGGTTCTGCTCGAGGATGGTGGAGCCGAAGCTCAGGTACATCGCCGCGATCTGGGCGTCCGATGGTTCGATGTTGATGGCGGGGATCTCGGCCTCGGGGGGCAGGTCGGCGCGCACCTGGTTCACGCGGGCGCTGATGTCGGCCAGAGCATTGGCCGCATTGAAGTTGAGCTTCAGGCGCACGCTGATCGTCGACAGCCCCTGGACGCTCTGCGACTCGATGTAGTCGATGCCGTCGGCCGCGGCGATCGCGCGCTCGAGCGGCGTAGTGATGAACCCGCGTACGAGCTCCGCGTTGGCCCCGACGTACACCGTGCGCACGCTCACCGTGGCGCTCTCGAGCTTGGGGTATTGCCGCACGTTGAGCGTGCGGATGGCCTGAAGCCCGGCGATGATGACGATGAGGTTGACGACGATCGCCAGCACGGGCCGGCGAATGAAGATGTCGGTGAACCTCACGGCCTCACCGGTTCGCTGGATGGGGGTCGAGAGAGGCGCTCGGCTTGACGTCGTTGTTGACGACGATGCGCGAGCCGTTGTGCAACTTGAAGGCCCCGGCCGCGACGACCGTGGTGCCCGCAGTCACGCCGTCGAGCACGGAGACGAAGTCGCCGCGCGCCTGGCCGACCTTCACGAACTGCTGACGCGCGACGTCCACCGGCTTGCCGTCCGACGCCAGCACGACCTGGCCCCCGTCGTTCTTCTTGTCTTCCACGACGAAGACCGAGTCGCCGTAAGCGGCGTGCACCAGGGCCGTGGCCGGAATGGTGACCTGCGCGGGCTGCGTGGGCAGGACCACCGTGACGTTCGCGAACATTCCAGGCCGCAGCTTCTCCTGCTGGTTGGGGACGCTTGCCCGGAGCTTGATGGATCGCGTGCTCGCGTCGACCTCGGGGTCGATGGCGCGGATGACGCCGTCGCTGGGGGCGGTGTTCGCGCCCTCGATCGTCACGCGAACGGGCATGCCCACCTTCACCTCGGACAGCGCCTGCTGCGGCAGCGAGAAGTCGACGTACACCGAGTCGATGGCCTCGAGCACCGTGATCGGGGTCCCGGCGTTCAGATACTGCCCGAGGTTGACCGCCCGGATGCCGAGGCGCCCGGCGAATGGAGCCCGCACCGTCTTGCGGTCGATCTGCGCCTGGAGCGCAGTCACGTCCTTGGTCGACGTCTTGTAGGCGTAGTCGTCGTTGTCGAGCTGCGACGGGGCGAGCGCGCCGGACCCCACGAGCGCGCGCGTGCGGCCGGCGTTGATCGAGGCGAGGTCGCGCCGGGACGCCGTGGAGGCGAGCTGGGCGCGCTCGACGCTGCTATCGAGCTGCAGCAGCACCTGGCCTTGTCGAACGACGTCGCCGGACTCGAAGAGGATCCGCTGGACGACGCCCGGCGCGTCGTTGCTGAGCGCGACCCCGCGCACGGGCGCGATGCTCCCGACCGACGTGAGCGTTCCTTCCCAGACCTTGCTCTCGGCGACCGCCGAGCTCACGGTCTCGGGTGGAGGCCCCGCCTTCTGCGCCTGTTTGCCGAAGCGGATGAGCGAGGCAATCTGCGCGTACTTTATGCTGGCGAGCCCCGCGACGAGCAGGACCACGGAGCCGATGGCGATCAGATAGCGCACGCGGACTGTGATGCTCTAGCTCGGTGTGCGGTTGCCTGCCGCGCCGATCCGGTAAGGGTGGAGTGGCCCTGGACGGGTGTTCGAGCCTAAACTGCGCGGCCGGCTATGCACGAGTCCGTGGCTATCGTTCACGATTGGCTCACGACCATGAGGGGTGGTGAGCGTGTTCTCGAGGTGCTCTGCGGAGTGTTCCCGCAGGCGCATATCTTTACTCTCACGCGGAACGCAGCGGGCCTGTCGCCGGCACTCGCCGAGCGACGGGCCACGACCTCACCGATCGATCGCGTGGCGAGGGCCCCATTTGTCAGCGGGCGTTTCCGGGCGCTCCTGCCGCTCTTTCCGCTCGCCGTGGAGTCTTTCAATCTTGCCCCGTACGCCTTGGTCGTCTCGAGCAGCCATTGCGTCGCGATGGGCGCCATCGCACGGCCCTCGGCCGTGCACGTCGCGTATCTCCATTCGACGATCCGCTACGTGCGGGAGGCGCAGCCAGCCTACGAGGCTCGTGTGCCGGCGGGGAGGCTCGGGCGCGCCGCGTTTCGGAGCACGGCACATTATTTGCGCCGCTGGGAGGCGGTGGCTGCAGCGCGGCCCCACGTCTTGATTGCCAACAGCGCGTACACACGCGACCGGATCCAGCGCTATTACCAGCGCGACGCGCTCGTGATCGAGCCGCCGATCGATACCTGCCGTTTCGAGCGCGCCGCGGCGCGTGCCGCTCCCGTCGACGGCGAGGCACCGTTTCTTTTGGTATCGGCGCTCGTTCCAAGCAAGCGGGTCGATCTTGCTTTGCGCGCATTTCAGGGACGTGTGGAGCGGCTCGTCGTGGTCGGTGAAGGGCCCGAGCGTGCACGACTCGAACGGCTCGCAGGTCCGAATGTGACGCTGCTGCCGCGCGTGGACGAGGCCAAGCTCGACGCGCTCTGCGCGAACTCGCGAGCCCTTTTGCATACCGGGGTCGACGACTTCGGCATGGTGATGGCCGAGGCTCTGTCGGCGGGAAAGCCGGTGATCGCAGTCGCCGAAGGCGGAGCGCTCGAAATCGTTCGTGACGGAGAGACGGGTCTGCTCATCGAGACGCCGACTGTGGCGGCGGTCCGGCAAGCCCTGGACCGGTTCGCGCGTGTGCAGCACTCGTTCGATCCAGCCCGGCTCCAGGCTTTCGCGAAGCGCTTTGACCGCGGGCACTTCGAACGAAGATTCGCCGAAGCCGTGGAGGACGCGCGGCGCGCCCGTCGAAACGCGCAGAAAAGCGACGGTCACAATGGGAGCGGAGTCATGAGTGCTGCGGCCTTCGCTCGGACGGTACGTGCGGCCGATGGGACCGCGCCGGACAGGCCGACGGCGCCGGATGACGCGATCGAGCCGGGTCACCCGATCGAGCCGGGTCACCCGATCGAGCCGGGTCACCCGATCGAGCCGGGTCACCCGATCGAGCCGGGTCACCCGATCGCGCCGGACAACCCGATCGCGCCGGACAACCCGATCGCGCCGGACAACGGGACCGACCCCTCGACGACGCGGCGCCGCGTGGACAGCCACCCCTGGGCTGGCCGGGCCGTGAAGCGGTTCGTGGACGTCACGGTGGCGGCCTCCGGGCTCGCGCTCACCGCACCGTTCATGGCCGCCATGGCGACTCTCATCCGACTCGAATCGCCCGGGCCAGCGCTCTTTTATCAGCGTCGTACGGGCCTCCACCAACGCCCCTTTACGTTGGTCAAGCTGCGCACGATGGATGGTCGGGGCCGGGTGACGCGTGTGGGTGGCGTGTTGCGGCCCCTGGGCCTCGACGAGCTGCCCCAATTGTGGAACGTGCTCAAAGGGCAGATGAGCCTCATCGGCCCGCGCCCCGAGATGCCCGAGCGTGTCGCGCGCATCGAACGGGACCTGCCCGGCTTCCGCACTCGCCATCTGATGCGACCGGGGATCACGGGATGGGCTCAGGTGAACGGCCTGCGTGGGGACAAGTCGTCCATCGCCGAGCGGCTGCGTTTGGATCTCCAGTACCTGCGCGAATGGAGCCTTGCACTGGACGCTCGAATCCTCGCACGCACAGGTTCGGCGGTCTTGCGCGACACGCTTCGGGAGCTTCGAGGCTGAACGCAGGATGGCGCCGGGCCGCATGCTGGGCGGAGCGATCCGAAACCTTTCGCTCAAGGCCCTCTCCATCGGCCTCGAACGGGTCTGCCGACTGGTCGTGGTGGTTGCCGTGGCGCCTGTGCTCGGCGAGGCCGCATTTGGCCGGTTCGTCTTCGCTTCGACGGTAACGGCCCTGCTCGCGCTCGGCACGGACCTCGGGCTCGGCGTATGGACGACACGCGCATTGGCGCGGTGCCGGGTCGACAGCGACGCGCAGTTGCTCGCAGGCCGGGGAATCGTCCAAGTCGGGCTGGCCATCCGAAGCCTCGCTGCGCTCCCGTACGCGGTCGCCGTACTGGCCGTGGCGATGTTCGCAGCGCGCGGCGAGGCACGCGCAGCCATAATCCTGCTGGGCATCGCGGCCCTCGTCAATGCGTTCCTCGAGCATTTCGCCGCGATTTTCCGCGGTTACGAACGCTTCGGGGACGAAGCGCGGGTCAACGCATTCCGGGCGCTCTTGTTTGGCGTCGCCGGATTGACCACCCTCACGGTGGCTCGATCGCTCATCGGCTTGTGCAGCAGCATTGCCGCGGCGAATCTGGGAGGGGGTCTCTACGGCGCGGTGGTCTTGCGACGGCTGCATCCGTTCGCGAGACAGGTGCGGATCGAGCGCCCGAAGCTCGATCGGGTGCTGGCCAAAGCGGCGCTCGCCCAGGCGTTGCCGCTCTGGTTTGCCGGGCTTTGCTCGATGCTCTATTTCAAAATCGACACTCTGTTCTTGCGCTCGATGGCTGGGGACGCCGAACTCGGACTGTACGGAGCCGCGTTCAAGATCTTCGAGGGGGCGATGATCCTGCCGTCGGTGCTTCTATCGGTCACGTTCCCGCAGCTCGCGCGCGCGCATGGCCATCCCCCGATCCAGCGCCGCCTCGAGCGGCAGATCGGCCTCTTGCTGCTCGGACTCGGCCTCTTGGTCGGAGCGACGTGTTTCGTGGGCGGGACGCCTCTCATCCGGGGGGTCTTCGGCACGGGCTTTGGCCGAGCCGTCCCTTCGATGCGCGTACTCGCGTTGGGGATGCCCCTGCTTTTTCTGAACTACGGCCTCACGCACTTCTTGGTGGCCCGGGACATGGGTACGATGACCCAACGGTTGGCTCTGGCGATGCTCGTGCTCAACGTCCTCCTCGACCTCGCCCTCATTCCACGGGCCCATGGGCCCGGCGCGGCGTGGGCGACCGTCCTCACGGAGCTTGCCCTGACGGCGTGCTGCCTCGGAGCGCTTCGGCTGACGGTTGCGTCGCAGTCGTTGCTGCCGTCCATCCCAACAGCACCCAGAATAGGCCAAAAAGCGGTGTGAATTCCCAGAAGTAGTCGAGCCATCCGTGCACGAAGAAAGCCCCGGCCGCCACGCCGGAGGCGAGGCCCGAAAGGCCGTTCGCCGAATGGTGAGCCCGCACCCGCCGCACGAGGCCCAAGCCGATCAGGGCTAGCGCCGCCACACCCGCGAGCCCAAGGTCGGCGAGCGTTTCAAAGTAGAGGCTGTTGGCGTGGATGCTCGTGTCCGCGTCGGACTGGCCGTTCGGGGCAGGCGAGAGCACGGCCCCGTAGCGGCGCCGGAAGTTGTCGGGGCCAACGCCCAGCAGCGGTCGGGTGCGCCAAAGGGCGACGGCGGCTCGCCACAGCACCCTGCGCGGTAGAGACGGATCGGGGCTTGCGACGTCGACCGACGATGCGGCAGGCCGTCCTTCGTTCTCGGTGGCCACTTCGGTCGCTTCGGCCGTCACGTCGACCTGTTGCTCGGGCATCGGATTGCCCCGTTGGCTAAACCAGGTCACGTCATCCTGCAGGAGGTCCCAGCGCAGCCGGTAGGTCCCCGCCGTGGCGGGCGCCCGCGCTCGACCGACGATTTCGATCGCGCCGCCCGGTGGCACGTCCGCCGGCAGTTCGGTGCGCATTCCCTCGAAATCCTCGGGCGACATGGAGCCATCGGGTTCTACCCAGTGGTATGCGAGGTGGAAGGCGTGGGCCCCTGCCCGCGTCCAGCCGAGCGTGCCCGTATTGGTGACCGTGACCGGAACGGAGAAGACCTCCCCAAAGGAGACCGCATGCGGTGCGGTACCGACCCTGTAGTCGGCGCGAAACCAGGTGTCGTCGTGCCACCAACGCAGCCTTTGACCGAGCAGCGAGTCGGAGCCTGGGGTCACGAGCGGAATCGCCGACAGCAGCGCGACGACGGCCAGAGCGCCGGTGGCGGCGCGCGGGATCGCGACCCCGGATCTCAAGCCGAGGCCGCCCATGGCCGCAGCGACTACCGCGGCGCCGACGAGTGCGGAACGCGTCGCGCTGGCAAGAATGGCCCCGACGAGCAGGGCGCTGCCCAGCACGACGGATACTGCGCCGCCCCACGCACGCCGTTCGGAGCGCGGTCGCTTGCCGAGAAACGGCGCGACGACCAGCAGCGGCACCGCCGCCTCCCAGTACATGGCCCCGATTGTCGGATACGCGAAGACGCCGCTCGCTCGCATCAAACCGAAGGTCGTGAAGTGCCCGGCACGAAATGGCTCCCAGAGCGACGCACTGGCCGGCACGAGCGACTCGACCACCGCGGTGGTCGCCGACACCAGGGCACCCGACAACAGCGCGAGGATCAGAACCCGGCCGGTGTCCGAACGGCGAGCCAGAGAGCGGACAGCGAAAAACGCGAGCACGCCGCTCAAGGTTCGCAGCGCGAACTTGAGCGCCGCGCTTCGGTACGAGGGAGCCACCAGGGCGGATGCAAAGTTGACCGTCGCCCAGACGATCGCCGCCTGGACCATCGTGTCCGTGCGGAGCGCCGCCATGGCCTTGGACACGGCCGCGCGATGTCCGATCCCATCGGACGCCAACGCGACGGCCCACGCGGCGAGCAGGGCGTAGAGCACGAGCTCGACCGTCGTGATCTGCAGGGGCCCGAGGCGAAAGAGCGGTGCCTCGAACGGAAGCACGAGGGCGAGAGCGACCAGCAGGCCTCGAGCCAGGCGGATCAAGAACGGATCGCGCGCGCTCGTCGCTTGTTCGGCCAGCATGGACGTACAACTTTCTAGACGTTGGACGCGCGTCTGTCTGCGGCCCCGTCCCAGCGGATTGTGCTAGCTACTCGCTGCGGCGTGAGACTATCCATCGAAGTCACGACCTGCAATGCCACGCGCACGGGGGTCGGATACTATACGGAGCACCTCGTCGACGCGCTGCTCCAGACGCGTCGCGCGGGCGACGAGGTGGTGCTCTTGTCGAACCGCCAGCCGGCGCCCGATCTGGCGACGCGCTGGGCGCCGTACCTTCACGTTCGCGGCGTAGGGGTACGCGCGCTGTGGATCCAAACCGACGCCCCGCGCCTCTTGGCCGAGACGGGCGTCGACGTGGGAGTCTTTCCGAACTACGCCGTGCCGTTCGCGTCGCCGTGCCCAAGCATCCTGATCGTGCATGACCTGGCGATCTTGCGCATGCCGGAGCACTTCACGATGCGCAAGCGTCTGCTGATGGCCGCGACATTGAGGCAGTCGGTTGCCGCCTCGTCGGTCATCGGAACGGTTTCCGAAACGTCGGAGCGCGACATCCTCAGTTTGCTCGGCGTCCGTCGCGAGCGCATCGCGCTTTTGCCCGGGGCCGCGCATCCGTCGTGTCGCCCCGCAAGCCTCGACGTCGTGGCCGACGTCCGCGCCCGGTACGGGCTGACGCGGCCGTACGTGCTCACGGTGGGGACCCTCGAACCGCGCAAGGATCTGATCACCATTTTGCGCGCCTTCGATCGCCTGGGGCCCGAAGCACAGGGCCACGACCTCGTCGTCGCGGGCGGTCGCGGCTGGAAAGATTGCACGCTCGTACGCACGCTCGAGGCCCGGACAGCCGGCCGACGCGTCCACTGGCTCGGCTACGTGACCGAGCCGGACCTCGTTACGCTCTATACGGGTGCCGATCTGTTCGTCTTCGCCGCCCGGCTGGAGGGCTTCGGGCTGCCCATCCTGGAGGCCATGGCGTGTGGGACAGGGGTGATCGCTTCCGATGTCGCGGCCTTGCGCGAAGTCGGCGGTGACGTCCCGCGTTTCGTGCCGCCCGGCGACGATGCGGCGTTCTCGCGAGCCCTCTCGGAGCTCTTGAGCGACCCCGACGGCCTTGCCCGCATGCGCGCCGCCGGCCCCCTTCGCGCGCAGCATTTCTCCTGGACGCGCACCGCCGAGGCCCTCTGGGCACGAGCCCGACGGATTGCTCCGGAGCGGGTGCGACCCCGCTCGAACGGCTCCCCGATCACGGGATCCGGCAAGACGGTCATTCCACCGCCGTTGGTCCCCGTGCCGCCCGGATTCAGCACAGCCGAGTGGGGACTGCTCGCCACCGTCGTGTACGCGGACATCTTCGACTCGCCGCTGCCCATCCATCAGGCATTGACGGCGTCGCTCGGCGTTCGGCTCGACGAGTCCGAGCTGCGTCGAATCTCGGCGGGCCGGGCCCTCACGGCACTTCTCACGTTCGATCCGAGGGGTTACCTCGTCCTGAAGGGCCGCGAGCCCCTCGTGGACGCGATGCCCGAGAGGGAGGCGCTCACCCGGACCCTTCTCGAGCGCAACCGCGCGGCTTTGTCCTCGCTCGCCGCGTTGCCCTTCGTTCGCGCCCTCATCGTGTCGGGGGGAGTTGCGCACAAGAACCCGGGCGCGCGGCCAGACGTGGACTTCTTCGTGGTCACGGCACGCGGGCGAGCGTATACGGCCTATGCGGCGCTCTTTCTCGCCACCAAGCTGACGAGCACCCGGCGGCTCATCTGCCCGAACTATTTGGTCGACGAGAGCGAGCTGACCATCGCCTATCACCGCGACCTCTTCACGGCGCATCAGCTCGTGTCCGCCCTGCCGTTCACGGGTCATGAGACCTACGAGGCCTTGTGCCGCAGCAACGAGGAGTGGGTTCGGCCCTTCTTCCCGGCATTCGCCCCGCGAGCCGCTTACTCCGCGTCCGAATCGGCCCTGGCGGGGGCGGGTGACCCGCCGCGGGTCGCACGGCGACCCTTCGGGGAGAGGGCGCTCGGACCCATCGCGCCCGCGCTCGAAACGATCCTTCGCTGGGGTTGGCGCTTTCACCTTCGGCGCCGCGCCGCGGCGGCGATCAGCGGGGACGTGATTCTCGGCGCCGGCATCCTCAAGCTGCATCTGTCCGACCACCGGCAGCGCGTCATGGACCGCTTTGCGGCGCGCCTGGACGAACTGCGCGCGCGGGGGGCGGCCTCCGATTCGCAACCGAGGCCGGGCGATCCGGCTCCGGCCGGGCCGTGAGGACGTGGCCTACGGGGCTCGCGGCGTTGGCGAGCGGCGCTGCGGCTTTTCTGGTCCTCTTGCTTTACTCGCCCGCGTTGCACGCGCCCTTCCTCGTGCCGAAGTTCGCTGCACTCGAGGTGGCCGCGTCGCTCGGTTTCTTCGCATTCGCCCTTCAGCGTTTTTTCACGGGCCGCCCTCGCTGGACTGGGCCCATGACCGCAGCGGTGATCGGGGTGCTTGCCACGACGGCACTGGCGTGGGCCGCCGCTGCCGCCGGAACTCCGGGGGCCCCTTACGCCCTCGCGGCGCTGGCGCGGTGGGGGTCGCTCTTTGGGATTGCCTGCGGCGTGAGCGTTCTGAGTGATGCGCCTGCGGCACGCCAGCGCGTGCTCGAGGCCATCGCCATCGCGGCCGCGGTCGTCGCGGCCACGGGGCTCCTGCAGCACGTCGAGTGGATGCCGCTCGGCATCCCCGTCATCAGCAAGCCCGGATCGACGTTCGGCAACCGGAACCTGGCCGCCGAAGCCATCGCCATGGCACTGCCCCTCGGCGTAGGTGCGGCGGTGCGATGTCGGCCGCGAGGCCTTCGCAGGGTCCTCTGGACGTCGCTCGCGCTCCAGATTGTGTATTTGGCCGTGACCCGGACGCGCGGTGCGTGGCTCGGCGCAGCGTGTGGTCTCGGCGTGTTCCTGTGGCTGGCCCGGATACGGCTGTCGTGGTCGTCGGTCGCCGTCGCGATCGGCGTGGGGCTCGTGGCGGGGATGGCGGCGACGCTGCCGGGCCGTTTCAATCCCCGCGACGCGGGCGACTCCAAACGGTACGAGGGCGTCGTCGAGGTGCTGCAGGAGAGCGTCGACGCGCAATCGACGGCCGTAAGAACGCGCCTCGGCTTGTGGCGGCGCACGCTGTCGATGGTGGGCGAGGATCCCCTCGTCGGTGTCGGGCCAGGCAACTGGCCCGTCGTCTTTCCGCGTTACGCGGAGCCTGGCGCGATGCGCGATGGCGTACTCAGCCCCACGGTGGTGCCGCGGCAAGCCCACAACGATCTGCTCGAGCGGGCCGCGGAGACCGGTATGGTCGGGCTGACTGCACTCCTTTGTTGGGTCGGTGCGGTGGCGGCTTCCGTGCGCCGTTCGCTGCGGACGGCCGATGCGGACGGGCGCGCGTGCACAGCGGCCGCGGCGGGTGGGCTCGTGGCCCTGGGCGTGATGTCGCTATCCAGTTTCCCTCTCGAGATGCCGGGCACGCTGTGTCTGGCCGGGTTGGCCCTCGGTCTCGTCGCCGTCGCCGTGCCGGATCGGACCGTGCGCCGCAAGGGCCGCGTCGGCGGTGCCATGGTCGTTGTGCTCGGCGTGGTCCTCGTGGCCTGCGCCGCCGTCCGGGCCGAGCGAGCCGTGCGCGGCAGTTGGTGGGTGGGTCGGGCCGAACGCAGCATTCGGGCAGACCGCGGACCCGCGGGAGCCGAACAAGGACTCGCTGCGCTGAAGTGTGCCCTCGAGGCCACGCCCAACGACTTCACGGCGCGCCTGCTCACCGCCCAGCTGCTGCTCCGCGCGGGACGCCCAGCGGCTTCCGTGCATGCCGCGGAGCAGGTCCGTGCACTGGAGCCGTATTCGGCCAACGCATGGGCCGCCCTGTCGGCCGCCGAGCTCGCGTTGAAGGACCCTGCGGCCGCACGATGGGCCGCCGATCAGGCGATCGGACTTCTAGAGGACTATCCTGAGGCTCTTGATCTTCGAGCGCAGGCATCCATCCAAGAAGGGGACGTCGGAGCAGCGCGGGCGGATCGGGACCATCTTGCGCGCCTTGCGCAGGGGCCCGCAAAGAGCGCGATCACCCGCAACGCTCGAGCGATTCTGGAGAGGGCCCCGTGAGGCCTCTTTCCGGTTCCGAGCTCTCAGCCCCCGCTCATCGCGTCGGGGGTTTCGTCCGATCCCCCCGGCGAGGTGTCGCTGCTGCTGCACGCCACGACCGTGCCGATGGCCAGCGCCAAAAGCACGAGCCAGAGTTTATCGATGTGTCGGGTCATGGGTCACTCCCTCGCGCTTCAGCTAATCCTGAACACTAGGCTGTCACGCCGGTCCTGTCAATCGTCGACCCTGGCCGCCGCCGCTCCGCCTCGAGACGCAGTCGATGGATAAGCCATGGCCCGGCATGCCGCACCCCGGCCACATGGCGAACCCGGCGGGCGTCGAAGTCGAGCGGCCGCCGCAGAAGCGTCTTCAGAGCCCGGGTCCCACGAAGGACGCGCAACTCTGCATGCACGACGCGTGCTAGCTCGTGATAGAAGCCACGCGAGTGGCGGCTCGAGACGAGCGGGTCCAGATTGTCACTTTCGCTCCAGTTGCGCTTCTCTCCGAGGCGCCCCGCCAATTGCGCGTGGTAGCGGGTCCCCGGAAGCGGGTAGCTGACCGAGATGCCGATGTCGTCGGGCAACAATTCGCGCACGAGCGCGCGGGTCGCCTGCACTTCGCTCCAGCCCTCTCCGCTGTAGCCAAACTGCAGAAAGAGCCCCGCCCGCACGCCGTTGGCGCGCAAGCGCGCGACGGCAGCCCGCGTCTGCTCGACGGTGATCCCCTTTTCCATGGCGTCCAGAATCCGCTGAGAGCCCGACTCGGCGCCCAGCCACACCTCCTGGGCCCCGGCGCGCGCCAGGGCACGGACGTTGGCATCGGTCATCAAGTCGGCGCGCGTTTGGCAGAGAAAGGGCAGGGCAAGACCGGCCTGCGCGACCGCCGCCGACCAGGCGACGAGCCACTGCGACTTGAGCCCCAGAATGTCGTCGCAGAACCAGAGATGATCGGGCGCGTACCGATCGCGCAAGAGCTGCAATTCGGCCAGGACGTTGGCCGGCGACCGCGTGTGGTACGTGTTTCCAGAGGTTGGTTTGGCGCACCAGTTGCAGAGATAGGGACAGCCGCGCGTGGTCACGACGTTCAGCGAGAAGTATCCGTGCCGGCGCTGCCAAAACCGCCGGTAGCTCGGGATGTCGACCAAGTCCCACGCTGGAAGCGGAAGCGCGTCGAGATCCTTCAGCAGTTTGCGCGACCCGGTACGCCGGACAAAGCCATGGTCCAGGACCGCGAGGCCCGGGATGCCCGCGATCGCTGCGTCGCGCACCTCGTCGACATGCCCCCGCGCTTTTTCGAAAGAGCCGAGAAGCTCGCCGAGCGTCAGTTCGCCTTCCCCCAAGATCACGAAGGACGCGCCGGATCGCAGGTAGGCCTCCGGCGCGTCCGCTGCGTCATGGCCCGCCACGATCACCGGCAGACCCCGCTCGCGTGCTTCGCCCACCATGGCGAATGCGGCGTCGCGCATGCGGGACAAGCACATCTTCGTAAACCAGTTGAACGCGTCGTCGTAGAGGACCACGACGTCCGGGCGCTCGCGGTCCAGGGCGGTCGAAAAATCGGACGTATCGTCCTTGAGCATGGGGTCGTACAGACCCACATCGTGGCCGAGCGAGCGCGCGTAGGCCGCCGCGAAGAGCGTGGCGAGCGGCGGATAGGGCTTGCCGATCGCGAACTGCTTGGTGTCGCGCCGCAGAAGATGACCGTGCGCAAAGAGGACTCGGGCCACGCCGAGGAGACCGTACCTCGGTCTTTCGCCTTCGGCAGGCGATTTCTGAGTCCGCGCTGCCGCGCCCCCCGCGTGTCGTTCGAAAGACGCGCGCACGTTGGGTCGACCGGTCCAGGCCCTTTCGGTTTCGCCCCCTTCGATCCAAGCTCGCTCTCGTGCCCGACTCACCGACATCCGACGACGGCTCGATGGCCGCCGTGCTGGCGTGCCCGTCGTGCCACGCCGCGTTGACGCCCGAGCCAAGCGGGATCCGCCGTTGTCCGCGCTGCGGCGCGACCTTTCGGCGCGACGGCGGAATCTGGGGTCTGATGGCCGAGGGACGACAGGACGCGTTTCGCGAATTCGTCGCGCAGTACGAGACGGTGCGGGCCGCCGAGGGCCGGCGGGTGCAGCGTCGGGATCATCTGCAAGCGCTCCCGTACCGGGACCTGTCTCGAAAGCGCGCCTACGAGTGGGCCGTTCGGTCACGCAGCTTCCGATCTCTGCTGCGCGGTGTGGTGCAGCCGATGGAGCGCCAGGAGCGCGAGCCGCTTCGCATCCTGGACCTGGGAAGCGGCCTCGGCTGGCTTGCCTATCGACTCGCACTCCGCGGACATCACGTCGCCGCGGTCGATTCTCGTCACCAACGACTTCGACGGTCTAGGCGTCCACCGCCACTACGACTGCGCCTTTTCGTCTTTGCTGGCCGAGTTCGATCGCTTGCCCCTTTGCGACCGGAGCATCGCCCTGGTCATCTACAACGCGTCCTTTCATTACGCCGCGGACTACACCTCGACCCTCCGCGAAGCCCTACGGGTCCTTTCGCCGAGAGGCCGCATCGTGATCATGGATTCGCCCCTGTATCGCGACCCGTCCAGTGGCGCGCAAATGGTACAGGAGCGCGAGAACGACTTCGAGCGCCGCTACGGGTTTCGCGGAAACGCCCTCCATAGCGAGGGCTACCTCACCTACGAGCGGCTCGCCGCATTGGAGCCACAGCTCGGATTGCGCTGGGAGTTTATTGAGCCTTGGTATGGGATTCGGTGGTGGCTCAAGCCCCACGTGGCTCGCCTGCGCGGCTCACGGGAACCCGCCCGCTTCAAGCTTGTGGTCGGCCGCCCGCTCGGCGAATGGGGGAAAGAGTGAGGTGCGCGGGGGGGCGAACGTTGAGATCGCGGAAGAAACGAGAGAGACCCGTTACGACACACGGAACCATGCGACACAAAAGTGCTCGAAAAGGCTACTCGACAAGATCGTTCTCTCTAACGCGAGGCCCGACTCGGTGAACGTTCGGAAGACTTCGCCGCGATCGCCGTCCTCGGAGAGGATGATCACGGCGCGGCCGTTGTGCTCGAGGTGTCGGATGCAGCCTTGAGCGAAGCGACGGAGGGTCTCGAGATGGCGACCCGCGTTGAATGCCGCATCGATGTGCGAGGCAGCGTCGCGCGCAAAAAACGGGATATTGAAGCTGATGAGGTCGAACCGTCTGTCAGGAAGTGCGGCGAACAAGTCCGACTCGAGCGCTTCGACTTCCAGCCCGTTCAGCGCGGCGTTTTCGGTAGCGAGGACCACAGCGCGTGGATTGATGTCGCAGGCCGTGACTCGAGCCCCCGCTGCGGCCATGCAGACCGCGATTGGGCCAGCGCCCGTGCCCATGTCCAAGACCCGACGGCCGCGTAGGGGTTGCGCGAGCAGGTGCGCCGCAAGAATTCGCGAAGAAGAAAAGTAGAGGGGGTGGAAAACCCCCGGATCCGTGCGAAGGCGATGTCCAAGAAGCTGTACCTCCGAAGCGTGGGCCATACCGCGGAGGAGAGCTCGCCGGCGCCATTGATAGATCAGAGGGCGCACGACTCGAGTGCGCACCACGGCAACGGCGCGGAAGCTCAACCCACGCCATCCATGTGGGGGCGAATCTCTCATCGCGCTGCGCCTTGCCGTCGATGCGACCACCCTTCGAGCTCCGTGTTCGACCGTAGCCGGTACGTTGGCCTCTTGCGACTCCCTCTTCGCGTACCCGGGGCCCGCCCCGGATTCAAAGTGGATTCCAGGCCTCGCATGTGGGAAAAGGAGGCCGCAGTCGTGTCAAACGAGTGGCGCATAGCGTCGGCGTACGACTCGGTCTCGGGTGACTACGACCGTCTCCTTCAGCGCGACGCTTGGATGCGTCGGGCCTTGTGGCGACATTTCGCGAAACTCTTTTACGCCGGCGACCGGGTCCTCGATGTCGGATGTGGCACGGGCTTGGACACGATTCATTTGGCTTCCCTCGGCATCCGAGTGACCGCGGTGGACCTTTCGTCGGGCATGTTGAGCGAGCTTCGCAGCAAGCTTCGGCAGGCTTCCTCGGCGTCGATCGTCGACGTACGGCCCGGCGACATCGGCCAGGTGATGCGCGATCTCACGGGCCCGTTTGACGGAATCGTCTCCTCCTTCGCCGCGCTCAACACGATCGACCTTCTTCCTTTCGCTCGAGAAGCCGCGCGTCTTGTTCGTCCAGGAGGCCGACTGGTGACGCACGTTCTTGCCCCCGGCCATGGAAGCCGCGGGCCCAGGGGGTGGTGGCGCGCCGTCCGACCCGGTTCGCACATCGTCGAAGTCGACGTTCACGGTCACCGAGTCGAGCACACGCTTCTGGCCCCCGGTGAGCTTTATCGTCGCGTATTTGCCCACGAGTTCGCCTATCGAGGGGCGTACTCCCTTGGGCTCCTGATTGGCCGAAGGCTCGAACGGGCACTTCCGGAGCGGCTGCTCGACATCGCCGCGCGTTTCGAGACCCACGTGTCGCGCACATGGCCTCTGAGCTCGGCGGGACGGTTCTATGTCCTCGATGTGGAAAGGCGCGGCCGACACCCACGGGTGCGTGGGTCCGCGTGAGCGTCCAGGGACAAATGGTCCATTCGGACCCCCGTCCAAGGGACAGCCCGCTCGCCGTCAGCATCGCCAGCTGCTGTTTCGACCCCGCCGATCGCGAGCCGGAGGCGCTCCTTTCTCGCTATCATGCGCTGACAGGGTGGGCCGAAGCGCTGGTCGCCGCGGGCGCAGGCCCCGTGAGTGTCGTGCAACAGTTCAGTCGGGACGCGGTCGTGACAGACGGTCGCGTGCAGTATCACTTCGTCGAGGAAGCGGCGCCGCCGCGGCCGCCCGCATGGTTTTGGGGTGGCCGGATGACCCACCGAGTCCGCCGACTCGCCCCGCACGTTGTGCACGTCGATGGCCTCGTGTTTCCCATGATCGTTCGCGCGCTTCGAATGAAGCTCCCCTCGCGAACGGCCATCGTGGTTCAGGACCACGGCGGGTTCCATGCGCACTCTCCCGCGTTCCGAACGTGGCGAGGACGCCGCTTCTACCGATTTGGCCTGGGCGCCGCCGACGGATTCCTGTTTACCGTTCGCGACCAGGCGGCTCCTTGGCTGCGCGCTGGAGTCATCGGCAGCAAGGACGCGGTGTACGAGGTCCTCGAGAGCAGTACCGCGATCGGATCGCTGCCTGTCGCTGATGACGCACTGCCCGGGCATCCCGCCATCTTGTGGGTGGGCCGGCTCGACTCGAACAAGGATCCGCTGACGGTGCTCGATGGATTCGAACGCGCGGCGGCGGTATTGCCAGACGCTGCGCTGACGCTGGTCTACGGCGAGGATGATTTGCTCGCCGCGGTAAAGGCCCGGATCGCACGGTCGCCGGGGCTTGCACGACGCGTACATCTTCGAGGCCGCATGGAACGACGTGCCCTGCCCGCTCTTTACGCCGCGGCCGACGTCTTCGTCCTCGGCAGCCACCATGAGGTGGCGTGTTTTTCCCTGCTCGAAGCCCTGTCGTTCGGCGTGACACCCGTCGTGACCGATATCGCACCCTTCCGATCCATCACCGCCGGCGGGCGGATCGGCGCGCTCTTCCAGCCCGGCGATGCCGCGGGGCTCGGGAGGGCCATTGAGCGTCTGGGGAGGGAGGACTTTGCCGTCCGGCGCGCATCCGTGCGCGCTCACTTCGAACGCGATCTCAGTTGGCCCGCAGTCGGTCGAAAGGCGTTAGGAGCATATCGCGCGGTTCTGGCGCGACGCGGCGAGTCGTTGGCCCAAGAGCGGTGAGTGTCTCTCGTCGCCCCGAACCTCAACAGCGACACCGCTATGCTAGAGTCCGCGTCCGATGGCCGCGGCCGTGCTGCTAGTCAACCCGCACATGTGCCGGCCGCACAGTACGCGACTGCCGCTGTCCGTTCTGCACCTCGCAGCCGTCCTCGAGGGCCGACACCCTTGGCGAATCCTCGACGGGAATCTCGGACCGATCCGGGACTCGGCGCTGGCCGCCCTTGGTCAGCAACCCCACGCGCTCGTGGGCGTCACTGTGATGCCGGGGCCGCAGGTCGCGACGGCCATCGAGATCTCCGCCGCCATCCGCGCGTCGTTCCCCACTGTGCCCATCGCATGGGGCGGCTACTTCCCCACGCTCTACCCCGACTCGGCGATCAACGCGCCCTATGTCGACTATCTTGTTCGCGGGCAGGGCGAGCACACGCTTCTCGATCTCCTGGATGGCTTGCCCGACGCCGGGGCCCCCTCCTCAACCGACTCGGCCCGCGACGCCACCACAATCCAGGGCATTGCCGGACTCACCTGGAAGCGCGGCGGCCAAACCGTTCACAACCCCGACCGGGCGCTCGTCCCTCCGGACATCCTGCCCCCTCTGCCCTACGAGCGCCTCGGCGACGTAAGCGGTTACTTGCGGCCAAGCTTTCTCGGAGCGCGCACGGCAGTCCACCAGGCGGCGCTCGGCTGCCGCTTCAAGTGCGAGTTCTGCGGCGTCGTCTCGATGTGGAACGGGCAGACGATCCTCGACGCGCCGCGACGCATGGAGGCAGCCCTTGGATTGCTCCGCGATCGCTGGGGCGCCGACGCGGTGCAGTTCTTCGACCACAACTTCTTCGATCGCGAGGAAAGCAGCATTCCGACGCTCGAAGTGCTCGCCCGGCTCGGAATGCCGTGGTGGTGCTACGCGCGCGCCGACACCCTCGCGCGATTCTCGGCCTCTACCTGGGAGGCCATTCGCCGGAGCCGCTTGCGGATGGCCTATATCGGCGCCGAGACGGCCAGCGACGACGTCCTGTCGCGCATGCGCAAAGGGTCGCGGGTCGATCATACGCTCGAAGTGGCCGCGCGATGTCGCGAGTACGGCGTGATTCCGGAGTTCTCCTTCGTCCTCGGCGGGCCCGACGACCCGGAAGGCGAAATCGACAAGACGTTTGCATTCGTTCGCAAGATCAAGACCATCAATCCAGACTCCGAGATCATTCTCTACTTCTACAGCCCCACCCCGCAGGTCGACCGCGTGTCGTTTCGCAAGGAGCCGGGCATCGCGCACTTGCCCGTCTTGCGGACGTACGGGCCGTCCGGCCCCGCGCTGCCCACGACGCCAGAGGAGTGGACGCAGCCGCGCTGGGTCCAATGGGTGTGCCACCAGGACGCCCCATGGCTGACGCCCCGCACCCGTCGACGCGTCGCGGATTTCGCTCGGGTGCTCGCGTGCCGCTTTCCGACCGTGCAGGATCATCGCACGCCCCGCTGGGGGAAAGCCGCGCTGCGAAATCTTTCGCGCTGGCGATATGCCACGGGCACGTACGGGCGTCCCCTGGAGCTCGAGATCGGGCAGAAGATTGTGCGCCTGCGCGATCCCAAAGCCGAGAGCATCTGAGAGAATTGTGGGCGGGCTGCGCGGATGCTCACTCCCGATGTGTCGATCGTCCTGCCCACATTCAACCGCCTGAACTACCTGCGCCAGGCGATCGACTCTGTACTGCATCAAACCCACGAAAGCTGGGAGCTCTTCATCGCCGACGACGGTTCGGACGAGGAGGCGCGTACCTACCTCCGAAATCTCTCCGACGCACGGATCGTCGTCCTCTGGTTACCGCATTGCGGAAACCCCGGGGCGGTTCGCAACCAGGCCATTCGGCGGTCGCGTGGTCAGTACATCGCGTTTCTCGACTCCGATGACGTTTGGGACCCTCGCAAATTGTCCGTCCAGCTCGAGATCATGCGGTCGCGCCCCGACCGACGCTGGAGCTACACGAACGTCGTGCTCACCGATGAGCGCGGTCATTCACTGCCGGATACCGATACTCGGCGCTGGGGCCTTTACGACGGACGGATCGTCGAGCCTCTATTGAACTTCACCGTCAACATTGCCACCGCGACGGTCATGGTTGAGCGCGGATTCATTGACGAGGTGGGCGGCTTCGACGAAGAGCAGCGCTACGGCGAGGACTGCGACCTCTGGCTGCGCCTCGCCCTGCGGAGCGATGTCAGCGTGACCCCGGATCCTCTCGCCTACATCCGCGACCAACATTTGGATCGGTACAGCCTGGATCGCATCGCCGAATACCGAAGCTGGGTGCGGCTCTTTGGCAAAATGGCCAAGCTCCTTCCCGATCCGCGGTTGAGGTCGCTTTGTCACAAGCGGCGCGGCGACGCTGCGCTCTTTCTTGCCGGGCTCTACTTCGACCAGGGCAACCACGTCGCAGCCGCCCGAAGCGTGCTCGGCGCCTCACGCTTCGCGTGGCCGTATCCGCAATGGTGGTGGGGCGCGTCCAAGGCCATGGTGAGGCCGATGGTGCCTTCTCGTTGGCTCTCGAAGTACCGAGATCTAGCCAAGGCGCGATCGTCGGCGCCTGACCCATGAGGCTCAACACGCGACGCCTATTCATCCGGTTGCTCGCGGAAATGGGCATTACGGCGGTCTGCGACGTCGGGTCCATGAACGGCGACGACGCTCTTGCGTTTCGGGCCGCGATGCCTCAGGCGAGCGTGTTTGCCTTCGAGGCGAACCCCGAAAACCTTCGTCAGATGCAGGCCAACGCGCACCTCCGAAAGCAGAACATTCAAGTCGTCCCTCTCGCCGCGACGGATTACGACGGCGAAGGGCAGTTTTTCGTCGTGAAGGCGGACTATTCGACCGTCAACGGGGAGCGGGGGCAGAGCTCTCTCCACAGGCGCTACGGGGAGCTGGAAGCGCCGGATGGCGTCGTTGTCAGAACCACGCGATTGGACTCCTTTCTCGGCGGCCAGCGACTTGCCGATCCACGAATCGCCCTATGGACCGACGTAGAGGGAAAGGCGTACGAGGCGCTGCGGGGGGCGGCCGGCGTCCTTCACCACGTCCAGCTCGTTCACGTGGAGGTCGAAACCGAGCCTTGCGTTGCCCTGGAACAAGTACTTTATCCGGAGATCCACGCGCTCCTTCACGCCGCGCGGTTCATTGAGTTGGGCACCGACGGTCAGCGTGGTCGGAATCAGTTCAATGCCGTGTTTATGCGCCGCGACCTTTCCACCCCCGTTGCACTTCGCGTCAGCAAGTGCGTCGCGGCGGCGCGCTTGCGCTTCATTGTCGCCGATGCGATGCGGCACACCGCCTGGGTGAAGCGGACTCTCCTTCGCCGGCGTGTCGCTACGGATCGTCATGAGATCGGATGACTCGATCGATCGCCGCGCCCGGGCCGGGTTGGCTCTCTACAGCCTCGTCGTTGCGGCGGCCTTCGTAATCGCGGGCGTACATTCCGATCGCCTCGATGGATCGTTGACCGGCTTGGGTATCCGAGAGGCGCTGACCGTTGGCAGCACGAGCCTGACCTACGACGACGGTTTTTATTATCTGAAAATCGCCGAAGAGATTGCGCGTGGTCGGGGCTCGACCTTCGACGGCCTCCACCCCACGAACGGCTACCACCCGCTCTGGCTCCTTTGCCTTGTGCCCATTTTTTGGCTCACGTCGGCGATCGATATTGCGCTCATTCTCGCCGTTCTTTTGCAGGCGATTCTGATGGCGATTGGTGTGGACCTGACCTATCGCATCGCGCGCAACGATCTCAGTCGCTCCGGGGCGATCCTCGCGGCGTTGCTTTGGGTCCACGTTCAACTGCTTTACCGGCTGCCGCTGTCCGGGCTGGAGTACAGCCTGAATGGTGCGTGTATCCTCGCGGTGGTTCATTGCTATCGGACGCGGTTCTCGGACGGCCCGGCCGCATGGACCGCGCACCTCGCCCTCGGCGCGCTTCTGAGTCTGGCGTTCCTGGCTCGCTTGGACAACATTCTGTTCTTCGGATGTCTCTTCACGGCGTTGGGCGTCGAGGAGCTTCGCGGCGGCCCGACGATGGCGGGCGCCCGGCGCCTGCTCGCGCTGGGTGTGCCTCCCCTGGCGGCCGTGTTGTCCTACATGGTCGTCAACGTTCACTTCTTTGGTCACCTGCTGCCCATCAACGGATTCATTAAGCGCGATTGGTCGGTGCAACTTCTCTACGACGATCGGCACTACCAGGCGAACGGATGGATGGCTGCCAAACTGGTCAACGGCGTTTGGCCTGTTGGTCACATGAAACATGCGTACGTGCTCTTTCTTGCAGCCGGGTCCGTGGGGGCTCCCGCCGCATGGCTGTGGTCCGTCCTCCACGCTACCGGCGGGCCACGTCCGGCTCGCGCAGAGGAGCCCGTGGTCGCGGGGGCTACGCGCCCGCGGGTTTCCTCACGGTTCCCCTGGGGTCCGGTCGTCCTCTTCGGCGTTCTCCAGGTCTCTCTTTATGGGTTTGCCTTCCATGATGGCTACAGTTTTCAGCGCTGGTACTACGTGATTCAGCCGTGGTTCGGCGCGATGCTGCTCGCGGCGATTGGGGAGACGGCCGCCCGACGCGCGTCTCGAGCGCTAGGGAGCCCGAGAGGGTCGTCACGCGCCTACTTGTTTTCGAGCGCGGCCTGCTGCGGAGTTCTGCTTGCCTCCGCGCGCACCTTGACCCAGTGGCGAAAAGAGGCGCTTCTCGGGTTCTCGCGCGAGCCGCTCTATGCCGCAGCGCAATGGGTTCGAGCCAACGTGCCGAACGATGCTCGAGTGGGCGCATGGAATGCAGGCACCATTGGCTACTTGTCGGGGCGATCGGCCGTCAATCTCGACGGCCTCGTGAACTCGTGGGATTTTTATCAAACGAAGCGCCACGACCTGTGCGCCTACTGGCGAGAGAGCGGGGTGACCTATCTGGTCGACACCTTCGAGCTCGGACGCGAGCTGGATTTCTTTAGGAGCTTCGTTGGGCCAGACCCGTCGTGCGTTTCCAAAATCGGTCGCGTCTGGATTGGCCCTGCCTACGCGCACACGTCGCAATACGCGGAGGCGTTCCGCGTGCGCTGATGGGAGCGGCGGCGCCGATCATCGCGTCGTCACGACCCGCCGCGTCCACGCACTCCGGAGCATCGAGCCTCCCTTGACGCCGAAGGCCCCGGGGTGCCGATGGCCCCGATGTAGGCGCCCGGCCGACCGCGTCGTGACTCAGCGAGCGCCTGCGTCGTACGTCAGCGACCCCAGCGCCGCCGACATCCGTCGCGTGATTTGCGACTCGCGCGGTTCGACGCGCTACGCGGGGGGCCGCTTAGTTAGGGACCCGCCCTGCACCCGCCGACCCAACGCCCTTATCTTTTCGCCCAAGCGTTTCCAAGTTGCCAGTGCCTTAACCAGACGTGCATAGGGTCACGCCCCCTCTCGGTGTGGATGCGGAATAAGATCGCCACCCCTTGCCTGGAGCGGCTAGAGTCAGAGCGCCCTGTGGGCAGCGTCCGAAGCGGAAGGGACCACGAAGTGAAGAAGCGACCGTGGACGATCCTCTTTATCGTCGTGGTCGCCGTCGAGGCCTGGTCCGCATACCGCGCCCCCGTCTACAATTGGGACCTCCTGCCGTATGTCGCCAGTGTCTTTTCACTGGATGGCCTGAACGACTCGCAGGCCCATGCGGCCGCGTACCGGGTGGCCCAAAACGAAGCACCCGAGGCGGTATATGCGGAGCTGGTCGGGAAACGCAGCGTGACGCCCCAGACGAAGACGGTGAGTATCGCCGCCGAATGTTCAAAGATTCCGACCATTTCACTCAACAGTTGCCAGGGTATCGAATAAAGCCACTTTACATCTGGGCCGGGGTTGCGGCCTGGAAGGCTTGTTCAGGCAGCCCACTCGATGCTTTTCGCAAGATTGGGATCGCCTCCTTCGTTGCGTTCGCGATGTTCCTTTTCACCTGGGTCGCGAGACAAACGAACGAGCGTTGCGCGATATGCACGATCTTGCCGTTCACGCTGGTGAGTGCCGAGTATGCCAGCCTCATCACTCCGGACACACTTTCCAGTATAATCCTCGCGTGTGCTGTGGCTGCGTGGGTCCACGCAAAGACTTTTTGGCATCCGCTTGTTTTGAGCGCAGTCGCGTTGCTCGTGCGACCTGACAACATCCTTGTAGTTGTGATTGTTCCTATGTGGCTAGGGTGGCGCGCTTTGCGGGGCGCGGAAAGAAGGGCGGCATTCTGCTCTAGTGTGGGGCTGGGGCTGGCAGGAATGCTCGTTCAGCGCATCGGGCACGCGTACCCGTGGACCACGTACATTCACACTACTCTCTTCGTTGGCCTTGTCGCCCCCGCACAGGCACACGTTTACGTTGGCGTTCGCGAATACCTTCGTACGTTATGGCAGGAGGCGACCAGGAGCGATGCTCCTACCGTAATCGCACTTCCACTGGGGATGTCTGCCCTTGGGCTTCTCGTCAAACCTCCAGCAGGCGACCGAGGCTCGAGTGTGATAGTCGCTCTCTGGCTCGCTCTTTCCAGCCACGTTTTGCTGTTACCAACCCCGGAGTTTCGCTCTTCCCTTGGCACCTGTGGCGCTTTGCTCGCGCTGGGGACGATTCGAATTTGGCAGACTCTTGGGACGGACGGCCAATCAAACACCCAACCGCGGTTTTCGTAACGCCCGATATTGGCTACTTCATCCATCCGTGGAGCCGCGCTCCTCACCCCGCGCGGTGATAATCGTGGCGGAGACCGCCGAGCACGGGAGCGGCCACGACGTTGCGGCCGCCCCTCACGGAGGTTGCCGAGCCGAGCGCGATGAGCTGACCGATCCCCTGGTGAGGTCTACCCGGATGGCGTACTGCGGACGGTCACGCTCCACGACAAGAATGGGGAGTCCCTCTATAC
Source organism: uncultured delta proteobacterium (assembly GCA_963696385.1). GTDB lineage: Bacteria > Myxococcota_A > Polyangia > Polyangiales > Polyangiaceae > Palsa-1150. Next base: position 1,248,223 of record CAVOKF010000007.1, on the reverse strand, counting down.
AATCCGTTACGGGACGATGGCGGCCGGTGACCCCGCGGGATTGTGCGAGGGCATGGCCGCCGACGTTATGGAACTGCTGGCGAAGCGCCCCGATCTCAAGGTGATGCTTCTGTGCGAAGGCGTTCCGGAGATGTGGAACCTGCTCGACGCGGAATTCACCAAGGAGCCGTTTGGCGCCACGGGCAAGCTCGCACCAGCGTGCGATAACCCGTCAATGCCCTTGCGACCATCGACTCGCGGGATGGGATACCGAGAATCAGCGTCACGTGTCGGGCTTAGCGTCATAGCTCTGCGACGCGACTCGATTGCGCCTTCTCCGGAGCGAGGTGCTTTGCGGGCCGACCGCGGTGTACAATGCGCCGAGCGCGGCTCGCGAGCCAATGGAGCCATGGGGCCTCCGCCGCGATCTCAGTGTCGATCCGCGGGGGCCGGTCGAGGGCTCGCTGGACCAACTCCGAAAGCGAGCTCGCGGACACGACGCCGTAGATCTCATTGGGGCGCGGTGCCCGACGCAAGTAACTGGTCGCGGGAAGCCCGGTGCCAGCACCCCACGCCAAGAGCTCTCGGATTACGGCCCGAAGAACCCGTCCCAGTCCCTTGGGCTCGGCGACCGAGAACGTTCGTAAATCGTGCATCGCCTCGACGGCGAAGTACTTCGCGCGTTGCACCTCGGGCGCGAGCGGATGCGAGTAGATGGAATCGGCCAGCCATTCGTGCTCGGTCCACGGTGGAAACGACACCCAGCTCGTGTTGGGCCCCACGGGGTGCAGGGGCGCATCGATTCGATGAACGACGTAAAGAAAAAAGAGCGTGCTATGCAGTGTCGTTCGGCGAATCGCCTGTTCGAGCGCCACCGTGGTGAAGACGTGGTCGTGGTGGGCGTCGACGATCGGATGGGGGCACACGACGATGTCGGGCTTGGCCATCTCGAGCAACCGTCGAAGGTCTTCGACCAGGCCTTCCCACGAGCACGCGGGACCTGCAGCTCGAAACGCGGATGCCTGGTTGCGCGCGCGGAGCGCAGTGCGAGAGAGACTTTTCTCACACGCCAGCGTGGCGGAAGGGGGGGCACGGCGCAAGAGAGATTGCAGCTGGCCATCCGGGTAGACGAGATTGAGACATCGGTCTGGCGGCACGTCGCCCAGCTGTGGGATGGTCAAACTGTCCCACACGCGCAAGAGCGCCTTCCAGCGCGCCGCGTTCGACTGGCCAGGCGCCACCGCCGAGAGGTCCCCCATTCCGCACTCGCCCGCGGTGATCGTGGCGACCCAGGAGCGCCGGCCCGCATAGAGCCCGAAAGCCGCAATCTCGGCGTCGTCTGGATGGGGCGCCAAGACCAAAATCACGGCGTTCCCGACTGGAGGTGGATTCGAAGATTCTTAAGGTGGCCTCCCTCTTCCAGCGGATCGAGCCGCCCCGAAGGTGGACGCGTCCGAACCCGGCTTCGATCCCGTTCTGGAAGAGTGGCGACAGGTTCAAGTGACGCCAACCGGTCGCGCCTCGCTCGAAATACTGCCGGTACCTCCGACTGCCCTGCCAGACCTCGATGAAGGGGTCCACGTAACCACCCACGGGCGTGGTCGAAACCTGCAACGCCAAAAACGCAGTCTGCCCGCGAGCCACCACACCGGCCGGCATTTCGAAGCCGTCGTGGTTCGCCGAGACCGAGAGCGTTCCGTCGTTACCTCGGCAGAGCAAGGAATCGTCCCGTCGCACCGGAATTCGAAACAGCCCGCGGTACCGTCGAACCCGAAGCCAACGCGCGAGCAACATCGCGACGGCGAGCGTGGTGAGGAGCCACGGAAGCCACGGAACGTGCTTCATTGGATGAGGTTCACCATAACCGCGACCTCATCCCGACCCGCAGCGAGCACACACATCGCTCGCACGTAGCATCCCGAGAGACATCCAGCTTACGACGGAAACGCACCATTTCGTCGTTGAGAATTGCGCGTAGGCTATTTTTTCGCAGGCTTCCCACCCGTGGTTGGAAAAAACACGGCCGCACCGCTCCATCGGCCTCCACGACTGCACTGGCCCACGGCGCGTTGCAGTGAACCTGGGGAAACGGGCCCCGCTCTTGTTGGGCACGGTAATAGCGAGCGAGCCTGCGGAGCCGGTCCCCGCGCTCCGCCACCCGCCCTTGTCGAAACGCTTGCGCGTGACTGAGCAGCGCCTTCTCGATCACTTTCTCGAACTCGTCCACCTCGTCGCGATTGAGCAGGAGCCCGTGGGGGTTCGGCGCCGCGGGCAAGAGGCCCCGGCCGAACGCATCGGAAGCGACATCGGCGGCGAGAAACGAGATCTGGTCGAGGCCCATGGAAGCCGCCTTGTCGATAAGATCCGGCAGGGCCCGGAAGTTTCGCTGATGCAGCGTCGAACGCGCCCGGACGGGTAGGGTGGGCCGTAGCCGTTTCAAGCGGCGCACGCCGCGCTCGACGGCCTCGAGACCTTCGACTCCGCGGATGCGGCGGTACAAATCGCGCGTATGCCCGTCGAGTGAGATCGTGACGGCCGCAAAGCGCTCCACGACCGCCTCGGCATGGCGCTCGAGGGCAAGCCCGCTGGTCAAAAGGTGTAACGCCACGCCCTGCGCACGAAACAAGTCCGCGAGCTCGAAAACGTCCTCGCGCACGAGCGGCTCGCCTCCCGTGAAGACCACGAGCCTTGTGCGAAGCCCGGTCAGCTCGCGGCATAGGGCGGCGACCTCGTCCCGACCCAGATCGGTCGATCCATCCGTTTTCCAATAGTCGCAGGAGACGCATCGCGAGTTGCAGCGCGAAGTGGGCGCATAGAGCAAGATCGGCAGTGCCCAGGTGCGGTGAGTTCGCACATTGAGCTGGACCAAGGCGTTGCTGGCCAGCCTCGACCCGTCGAAAGCGGCTACGACGCGACGGATCGCACGCTCGGCCAGTCGTTCACCCGGTGCTCGAGCCATGGCATCGCGTACCCCGCTTCCAGGGCGCCTGCAACGGCGCCCGGCCACGCTGCGTCCGGGCGCGATTCCCATCTCCAATGGCCCGCGGCATCTTGTACGGGTCCTCTGCGCTCTCTCCGGCGACGTCGGTAGCCGAGCAGTGCGCGTGACGGAACGATGAATCTAAAGGGTGGCCTTGAGGGCACCCCAGCACCACCAAGGATACAGCCACGCGAAGCGTGACGTCTTGAACAGCAATCGCGAGACCGCCCCGTGCGCCCCTCTATCGAAGTACCGCCCCGGCAAGCTCAAGCACGGTCTCTGCGCGTCTCCTCCGACAAAGTGCTTAGCAGCCGTCCACGAGGGATAATCTCTCCCATGGTGCCGAAAAGTCTAATCCGCGCCTCGTACTCCGCCGCGCGATCGCGGGTGTACCTATCGACATGGCCGTTGCGGACGTACACGAGCGGCTCCGGCGAGACGCTCACCTCGCTACGCAAGGCCAGGCGAAACCACAACTGGTAATCCTCGCCATACCGTTGTTGCTCGTCGAACGCGCCCACCTCGTGAACGAGGTCGCGCTCGACCATCACGCTGGGCGTCGCAATGCCCATATCAAATCGCAGCAAAGCTTCGATAATGGATCCGTCCCCAAGGCGCGCCCACTGGCTGCGCGGAGCCGACGCCAACTTTCCGTCCGGATCGACTGCGCCGATCCCCGTGTAGCTCCATCGTCGGTCCGCGCGCGACTGCATGAGTCCGAGTTGAACTTCCAATTTTCGATCCACCCACACATCGTCCGAATCGATGAACGCCAGATATAGACCCCAAGCCCGATGAATGGCTTTGTTCCGAACCGCGCCCGGATTCCCGGAATGCGACAGCCAGAGGACGATGATTCGCTCGTCATGAAGTCCCCTCAGAAACCTCAGTGTCTCAACGTCGGAGCCATCGTCTGCTACGATCAGCTCCCAGTCGGGATAGGTTTGCGCTAAGACGGAACGCGCATACTACGTTCCACCCGTTCGCCCAGCACGCCCGGATCGGGCGCGATTTCCACGAGAATATGGCGTAGGGTTTTTCGTTGAGCCAGATGCCGTGAATCCAGTGCCGCCTCCGTCCGCGACGCCGCCACATACGGTCATCCGGCAGGCGCCCCGTCCATTTTCCCTTTCTGCGCTTGCAATTGCGCTCACGGGATACCTCGGCTTGTGCTCGTTCGTCTCTGCAGGCACCCCGATCTTGCTGGGCGGCGATCAAGTCTACTTTTGGGCCTACGCAAAGCGAATGCTTGAGGGCGAACTTCCCTACCGCGATTTCTTTCAGTTCACACCGCCGGGAACCGACCTCGTCTATCTCGCAGCATTCGCACTCTTCGGGCCGCGCATTTGGGTTACCAATGTGGTCGTTATCGCAATTGGCTTGGCCCTCGGCGTGGTCTGCTACCTCGCGGCCAGCCGCGTGGCCGAGCGCGCTTTTGCGGCGATCGCAGCGGCCTTTCTCGTGATCTTCGTGTACGGAAGAGCTCTGAACCCTACCCATCACTGGTTTAGCGTGCTCGGCATCGTGAGCGCTGTCATCATTCTTTCACCACGATTGACGAGACCACGACTCGCGAGCGCCGGCGCCATGCTCGGTCTGGCTTCGTTTTTCACGCAAAGTCACGGTGCTGCTGCTCTGCTTGGCTTCGCCCTCTACATTGCATACCTGGCCCGCCGCGAACGACTGCGGCGCCGCCAGGTCGCGGACAAATACCTATTTCTACTGGGAGGAGTCTTACTGGCGCTCTTTTCCGCCAACGCGTATTTTCTTTTCACCGTCGGGATTGGGCCACTCTTTGGTTCGCAGGTCATCTATGTATGGCGGCACATGGCGGAACACAACGGCCTGTGGTCGTCTCTCAGCCTCGCCCCCGAGACGCCCGCCTGGCACCAACTGCCGTCGCTTGCGTCTTACCTTCTCGTCTACGCGCTTCTGCCGACGGTATACAGCTTCGCGCTGTACTATTCATGGCGACATCGACACGATCCGCCCTGCGCGGAGTGGAATGCGGTTACGTTATTCTGTCTTGTCGGTATTTCGTTGCTCGCGGAGGTTTTATGGAGCCCGAATTGGCTCCGACTGTTTGCGGTCGCGATGCCTGGCACTGTCCTTTTGGCATGGACGCTCGATCGAACGCGGCGGCTGCGCACCAGCCTCATCTGGATTTGCTGGCTTGCCCTCGGTTCCCGCGCGATGAGTCATGTCCGATCGATGCACCGTCACTACGGCACCCGCATCGATCTACCTGCGGGCAGCGCCCTCAGCGACGCGTTACACGTGGAAAAGCTGGCATGGATCGCGCAAAACACCGTTCCAAGCGACTATTTCTTTGCCGCAACCTGGCCGAGTTACTATGTGTTGTTGGATCTTCGCAGTCCGACGTATATGGATGTCGTCGGCATGACGGCGCAGACGCGGCCGGAGTTCGCCGAACGCGCAATATCCGAACTGGAAACCAGGCGAGTCAAATATACGCTGTGGTCGACGGAGCTGGACGGAGCCAATCCGCGAGATCCGGGGGCAAGAGCGGCAACGTTGCTCAATGCCTACATTCACGGTCGATACCATCTGGCCCACACGTTTTCCGATGGGGATGAAGTGTGGGAGCGGAACTAACACTACTGCTGGACAGCAGTAGTGCTAAACTAAAGAGACCGTCCGAGCTGCGGATGGTCCTGCGGTAGCTGGTGAATGAGATGAGATCCGATTTATGACGCGATGATCGGAGAACCCGCTCCGCGTGCGGCGCTCATCGAAGGGCTTGCGCGCCCGCGCCCGCGCCTTCGCGCTCGTGCTGCGTGACGAGCATGCCGGCCCGGCCGATGACCGTATGAGCCAACGTTTTTGCGAGGGGTACGGGCCGGCGCGGCCCTTGCCATTCACGGTGCAGCGCCACGGCGTTGACCATCCATCGGGTCGCAAACGAGTAGAAGCGAGGCGAGTAGCGCCCCTGGACCGAAAGATCGCGATCGGTAGTCCCATTCCAATCGGAGCGGGCCAACACCCGTCGCTCGACGGCCTTGTAGTACCCGGTCCCTTTGATCGGGTAAGCGACCGTCGTCAGAAAGACGTCGGGATTGGCGACTTTGAGGTGCTCGGTGGTCGCTTCGATGTCCGGCAGGGTCTCGCCATCGTAACCGAGCATGATGAACATGCCGACCTGGATGCCGTGGCGCTGAAGGAGCTTGGCCTTCGCTTGCACGTCCTCGACTTTGACGCCTCGGCGCATCGCGTCGAGCACGCGTTGGCTGCCCGACTCCGAACCGAGCCAGAGCCGATAGCAGCCGATGTCGGCGAGCTTCTGGACCACCTCCTCATTGAGGCAGTCCGAGCGCGAAATGCACTCGAATGGAATCTTGAGGCCGCGGTCGGTCAAGAGCGCCGCATACTGGAAAAACCACTTGCGGTGGATGGTGAACACGTCGTCCGCGTACCAGATCTGATCCGGCTTGTAGCGCGCCATCAGCATCTCGAGCTCCGCAACGACGTTGGCTGGGGAGCGGCGGCGGTGACTGTTTCCGTATACCGCGTGGCTGCACCACTGACAGTGAAACGGGCACCCGCGCGCGCAAATGAGCGAGACGGACCCCATCCCGTGGTGGGTCCGCCACACGTGGACGTACCGATCCAGGTCGATCGCTTCGCGGTCCGGAAAGGGCAGCGTATCGAGGTCGCTGATGTACGGGCGGGCTGGATTGCGCACCACCGTTCCGTCGTCGCGGCGGAAGATGATCCCCGCAATCGACGCCAACTCGGCGAAGTCCTTCGACACGAGCTCCGCCATCGTGTGCTCGCCCTCGCCGACCACGATGACGTCCGCGCCGTGCCCGAGGTATTCTTCCGCGTACATCGCAGGCTCGGGCCCGCCGAGAACGACCTTCGCGCCCGCGGCGCGGCACGCGGCGATCATCTTGAGGACGTTGAACTTCGTCATCAGGTTCGTGTAGAGGCCCACGGCCCGCGGCCGCTCGGCGCGAACGCGCTCGTCGAAATCCGCCAGCGTCTGAAACGTGGCATCGAAGACGCCGACGCCGTGCCCTTGCGCCTTCAGGTACGCCGAGATGTAGAGTAGACCGAGCGTAGGGTACGGCTTCATCACGCCGCGCTCGTGAAGATCCTCCGCGAGGAAGTAGCCGTGGGCCAGCAGCAGGTCCATTCGGGCGCGCACTCTACCACGACCGGCCACGACGGCATGGACGCGCCCTCGCCGCAACCGCCGCCGCCGGTCTCAGGGGGCAACGCGCCGCTCATTTGAAGCTAGGAAGCTTGTCCCGCGTAATCACGTAAGGGTTTGAATAGACCTCCTGCAGATGCGCGGTCGTATTGTACGGGGCGTCGAAGTAGGGGCTCGCCCAGACGTTGAAGAACAGCCATTTTGTGCTGCTCGACTTGAGGAGCGTGGGATCCGGAATCGTGCCGCACTCGTGCAGCGCAACCATCATGTTCGGGAACGCGGTTTCGGTTTGATTGAACAGACTCGTGAGCGGTTCCGTGTCCCCCGCCGCGACGTAGTCGTCCGCCCCACCGAAATCGATGTATTGCGAACCGGGATTGTACGCAGAGCTCGGATTGCTGCAAAGGGGTGAAAACCATAAAACGTTATTGAGACCCTTGGTCGCCGTCAAATAATTGAATGCGTACTTGAAGAGCTCTTGCCACTGCTCGGAGGTCCCCATGGACCACCAGAACCAGGCGCAGCCGTCACCGGCTTCGTGGAATAGCCGCAAGAGCGCGACTCCACCGGCGGTCTGCAGAGGCTGTACATACTGCGCGATCCGATCCAAATCCTGGTTGAAGCTCGTGTTGTCGGCCGTGCCCGCCGTGAGTACGCTCGCGATGTCCGTCGGGGTGCTGTAGGTTCCGCCGTTGATACCCATGTGGTAGCCGAACATGCAAAGGCCGCCGTCGTTCCACTGTGCGACGCATTGGGTCGGAGCTTCGCTGTTGTTCACGTCGAAGGACCGAATGGCCGGGTACTTTCCGGTGGCCGCGTAAACGGTGTTCATTCCGTTGTCGTTGTTGTCTTCCTCTTGACCCGAGAGGATCCCGTTACCGTAAATGCTATGCAGGTAGCACAGCACGTTACGTGTCTGCGGAGTGGCATTCGGTGTCACCGGATCGAATCCGCATGACGATCCGGCGTCCGGCCCCGCGCTGCTGCTCGAGGAGGCGCCCGAGCTGCCGCTCGAGCCGCTGCTCGAGGAAGCGCTCGCGTTGCTGCTCGAGGAGGCGCCCGAGCTGCTGTTCGACGAGGCGCTCGAGTTGCCGCTGGAGGAGGCGCCTGCGCTGTTGCTCGAAGAAGCGCTCGAGCTGCCGCTCGAGAGGGCGATCGAGCTGCTGCTGGAAGCAGCGCCCGAGCCGCTGGAGCCGCTTTCCAAGCCTCCAGACGGCGAGACGGAGCTAGCGGCCGAGCTGCTCGAACCAGCGAGCGACCCCGGGGCGGTGCTGGCACCGCTGCTGGCCGTGGCGGCGGGACCGGGACCGGAGGCGGACGCCGACGACCCCGCGCTACCCCCGGTTGCGGACGAATTGCTGCTGCATGCTACGGCGAGCGTTCCGGCGACGAGCGTGACCCGTGCCCAAAGAGCTCGCCGGGCTGAGGCGTCGCACGATGGTTGGCGATCCGACACGATCCAAGGCCTCCCTGGGCATGGACGCAGACGCCCTCACCCGCAGGAACGGCTCACTCGAAGGGCGAAATGCGCGGCACGCGCACGGGAACTTGCCCGTGTGAATGCAAAACTCGGCCTGCGCCGCTAAGAGCTACCCGATGGGCCGAGGCGATTGATGGACCCTAGCGAGAGAGCCCGAAGGCTCGTCGCGCTGGCGACCCACACCAGCGCGACGTGCGAAGAAGCGCGCACCGCGGCGATGGCGGCTTGTCGGCTCATCGTCAAACACAAGCTGCTCGACCCTTCCGCGGGCGCGAGCGATGGCGCCGCCAGGCGCCGGCCTGGCCGTGGAGGAGCGACGTCGCCGAGTCCCAGCGAAGGCCGTCGCGCCCGACGCGACGAGGCCCCGGTGAGCTACCGCGCCGCCCGGAAAGGCACCTGCGCATTTTGCGCGACCGGATTCCAGTCCGAGGATGAGGTCATCACCTACCCGAGCGGGTCGGTCGACCACTGGCATTGCGCGAAGCGGCGAGCGGCCGGACAGGAGCCGGCGTCCCGAACGGCACGCTGATTGGCGCCCGATTGTGACCTGCCGGCGCGAAGCGGCGAGCGGCCGGACAGGAGCCGGCGTCTCGAACGGCACGCTGATCGTCGCCCGATCGCCACCTGCCGGCCGCCGTCGCGTTGCCGGCGGTCCCGTCACCCTCGGTCGATGCCCAAGGGTTCGCGCAGCAAGCGTCTCGATGCTCATGCAGAAGGCCCTCGCGGCGACCCGCGAACGATCCGTCCAAGCGCATCGCCGAGCGCGAGGTCGAGCCCTTGCGTGTCTTCGTTGCCGTAGCGTGCTCCCACGTATCGCAGAAGGACAGGGGTGAGATCCGGATCGTCGAGTCGCGCGATCCAGCGCTCGATCGGCTCGCTTGGCCGTCGTCCTTGCCCGCGCCGCCCCAACTCGGCCTCCAGCCGAAGGTAGGCGTCCGGCGGAGAATCGAATTCGAGGCCGTCGTCGCGCTCGCCGACGACGAGCCCGCGGGTGCGCAGCCAGCGCTGCAGCGCGAAGATGACGACGCCGACAACGGCCGCACCACCGAGCTCGAAGAGGCTTCGCTCGGCGAGCCACGCCTGCAGGACCTCCCATCCGAACGCGATCGCCTCGAACGCGGCCGTGACGCCGTGCTCGTCGTGGGGCAAGTCCTGCGGCAGCTCGGTCATGGGCGTGGGATTGACGATGGCCCACGCGCCACTGGGCAGATACGCCTCGACCCAGGCGTGCGCGTTGCGCCTTCGAACGACGTAGTGAGACCCCACCGGGCTGCGCTCGCCGACACGATAGCCAAGGACCATTCGGGTCGGAATGCCGATCGAGCGCGCCAGCAGGGCGAGCGCGCTCGCGAAGTATTCGCAGTGACCCTCGTGAGAGACCGTCAAAAATTCGAGAACGGGATCGAGCGACGTCTCGGGCTGCGGAGCCGTGGAGTACGTGTAGTCGCGTCGAAGATGGGCCTCGATGGCCGCAAGAGAGTCTTCCGGTGTGACCTTTCCTCGGGTCCATTCGGTCGCCATGGCCGTCAGTGGAGCGCGCAGCTTGTGCGGCATCAGCAGGTCTTCGAGCCGCGCCGCGGCGGGGCGGAAAGAGGTCCCATCGGACATCCGAAACCAGAGGATCGGCAACGCCTCTCCGGGGACCGAATGCGCGGCGCCCATCGAATCGATGCGGACTGCGCCGCCGGGCGTCGCCACGTCGCCGGCTGCGAGAGGAAGAAACGCGTAGTCCCGATCCGGATGCGCGAGACGCACTTCGATGACGTCGGTACCCCGGGGTCGAACGCGCGGAACGTCGATCTGGGCAAGACTCTCGATCGTTGCCTTGGTCCACCGTCCGCCGCCGTATTCGTCGAGCACGACACCCCGCAGTCGGTCGATTCTCAGGGCCCGCGACGCGGAGGACGACGGTGTCGGAGGTCAGAAGGGCCGACACCGTTCCGAGGCGAACACTGTCCGACAGACCGACCGTGTTTTCGAAAGCCGTCTCCGAGGCGTGTCGAAGCCGCCGATGAACTTGCTCGTAGACGAGGTGCGTGACGGAGGCTGCGGCCACGGCCGAGGCCGTCGCCAGGAGGGTCAGCACCCCGGCGACCCGTCGCGTGCGAGCCGACAACGAGGCGAACGCCAGGCGATGGGGGTCTTCGGACCGCTGGAGCGCAAACGCCGCAGACAAAAACGCCAAGACGAAGGCCAGGTAGGCGATTCCCGGTTTCGCGCCGCCCGTCGCGAGAAGCGAGACCCATCCGAGCGCCACGTCGACCCGGAGGCCCCCCTCGGCATCACGGATCCACAGGCGCAGAGTCGCCCCCAGCAGAGGCGCGAGCGCGAACCCGTATCCAAAGGCTCCGAGGTGGGGAGCGCTCACCGGCATGCCGGATGCCCGGAGGCCCGCGATGGTGAGCAAGACCATCACGATCATCGCCAGGCGCTGGGTCGCGCGATCGAGCGGCAGTCGTGGCGAGAGCACCACGCTGCCGAGCGCGAACACGACGGCGAGTGCGGGCGGCAGCGGCTGTCGAGACGCTACGGCGAGCGCGACGGCCGCAACGACGGGCGGCAGCGCCCGAAGCAGGCGCTCTTTCACAGAGCGACCGCACGGCCGGCGCGAACGGCCTCTGCCGAAATGCGGGTTACCCCGGGCTGGCTGTCGGCTTGCGTGCCGAGTGCGGTCACCACGAATGAGGCGCAGGTGGTTCCCCTAGACCGGATCTCTTGCGCAAAATCACGACGTGGAGAGTCCCAACGCAGAGCGACGAACACGAGACACGAGATCGACGCCATACGCGGCAGGATCCGCGCGGCGAGTGCGTTCGGCTGGAAGGGGCCCTCGGGCACCACGTTGGCCAGAAGTTCGAGCGCCCGATCCAGGGTGCCGAGTCCTCGCCCGAGAGACAGCCCGTAGGCCGTATTTCCGATGACGATGACGTCGACCAGGGCCTCGGTTCGGCCGAGTTGGGCGACGATTCCGGCGACCAGCGAAATGCCCGCTTCGAGATGATCGTCGGGATCTTGGTCCAGGTCGGTGTCGAGGACGATTCCGACGCGCGAAAAGTATTCCTCACGGTACTCGCGCACGACGGGTTGGCCGACCCGCGCCCACGTTCGAGCGTGCAAATCGCGCGTCGGATCGCCGAACCGGTAGGGTCGGACTCCGATGATCTCACGCGAGTCGCCGGTGCGCGAGGCGCCCCATAGGCCGCCTGGCTGCTGGCGGCGGCCGCGAGGCAAGGACAGAGAGACGACGTTGGCGATCCGAGGCACCGCCAGAAAACGCACCCCCTCGGTCACGAGAGCGGGTCCCAGCGCGAGGCCGAACGGCACGAGAGCCTGGAGGCGGAACGGGTCGAGATGGTGTTCGCCCCGCGAGCGAAACCGCGCCGAGAGTTCGGTGCTCGAAGCCGTCTGGCGCGGCAGTCGCGCAAACCCGGATCGGCGCACGATCCACGACCCGTCCCAAGGCAAAAATGGGCCGCGGACCACCAGGGTATCGAGGTCGCGCACTCCGCCATTTCGCACGGCGAGCGTGAAGACCGTTCTATCGCCGACCGTCACGCGCCGGGGCACGACGACGTCCACTTTCACGCCCTGCAAGCGAAGCCCGAAGGAGCAGGCCCAGCTCGCGAACAGAAGGCCCGTCAGTGCCGCTGATGCCATGTAGACGTCCGACGTCTTGACGTCCAACGCCAGGACGGCGGCAACGACGGCGAACCCCAGAAGAACCTGGCCGTCCGCGCTGAATCGTCCGAACGCGAAGACCAGCCATCGAAGCGCCCGTGCGAGGCGCGACGCGCGCCAGCGGTCGCGCTCCTCTGGGGTGGCCGGAATGAGGATATGGTTCAGGCGATTCAGGTCGGCCGCGAGTTGGGTCCAACCCCGAAAGTGCGCTCGCGGGCTCACGTGGGAACCTCGATCGAGCGCACGAGGCCCTCCACGAACGTGGCCTCGCTCTTTCCGGCGTGACGGGCCTGGACGCTCAGCCGCACGCGGTGCGCGAGGACAGAGCTCGCGAGTGCCTGCACGTCCTGAGGGCTCACGTAGCTCCGCCCCAGAAGGACCGCACGCGCTTGCGCGGCACGGAATAGCGACAGAGCGCCTCGCGGGCTCACGCCGAGTTCGAGCTCGGGCGATTCGCGCGTGCGCGCGACGATCCGGACGATGTAACGAGCGACATTGTCTTTCACGAGGACATCGCGCACACGGCTCTGGAGCGACAAGAGCGCTTCGCGGCTCGCGCCTCGCGCTACGGCGTCGACGGGAAGAGAGCGCTGATGCCCAAATAACATGCGCACCTCCGCGTCGGGACTCGGGTAGCCGATCGTGACGCGCAGGAGAAAACGATCGAGCTGCGCTTCGGGAAGCGGATAGGTGCCCGAGAAATCCGCAGGATTTTGCGTCGCAATGACGAAGAACGGCTGGGGCAGGGGATGGGTCGTGCCGTCGATCGTCGCTTGGCTCTCGTTCATCGCTTCCAAGAGTGCCGACTGCGTGCGCGGCGACGCGCGATTGATCTCGTCCGCGAGGAGCACGTTCGTGAAGATGGGGCCTTCATGAAATGAGAACGTCCCCTCGCGCGGATTGAGGATTTGCGTGCCCAGAATGTCGCTCGGCAGAAGGTCCGGCGTAAACTGAACGCGGGCAAATTTCACGTCGAAGACGCGGGCAATGCCTTTGGCCAGTGTCGTCTTGCCCACTCCGGGCACGTCCTCCAAGAGAACGTGCCCGCCGGCCAGCACGCCGACGAGCACCAGATCGATCACGTCGTCCTTGCCTTCGAGAACGCTCCCGAGGGCGGATTGCAGGCGGCTCAAGGTCGGGTCGGCAGTCAAGGCCACTCGATGAGGCTACCCCATGAAGGTCGCGCCCCCCTCGGTGCGGTGTCGGGCCTCTGCGACAAAACACCGCATGTCCCTTTGCGGCGGTCGCCGCTACGACTGCGCTCGTGCGGTTTCAGCGCGGCACCGCCGGCTCCGTGATGCGCCTGGCGCGCGTGGCTCTGGTCGCGTCGAGCGTGGGGGGCTGTCAGGGGGCGGATCCGGAATCCACGCCACCCGTCTGCCCGCACGACCTTCCGGCGGCCTGCCCAAGCCCCCGACCGAGTTGGAGCGGCGAGGTTCAGGCCATCGTCGATCAGTCGTGCGGACCGTGTCACCTGACCGGAGGCGTCGAGCAGTCCGTGTTCGACTTCTCGAGCTACTCGGGGGTGTCTCGAAGCCAAGGGTCGATGCTCGTTCAGGTCAATGCCTGCGCGATGCCCCCCGCCGATGCGGGGCCGCTTTCTACGGTCGATCGGACTGCGCTCCTTGGTTGGCTCGTGTGCAAGGCCCCGGAAAACTGAGGATGAAAGGAAGAAACATGCGAGCTCGTCGAATCTCACAGTGGCGACCTGTCCTGGGCGTGCCGCTCTGGCTCACGGCCATGGCCATCGTCGCCTGCTCGTCGAAATCCAGTCCATCGACGGCTGCCAGTTCCTGCTTGGACCCCGGCGGCGCGACCCCGGGGCCGGCCGATACGCATTGCATCCAGGACGACGGGGGCTTGATGATTCAGATGGTGAGCCCAGCCGGATGCACCGAGACGGGGGACGCGGGCGGCGGCTGCGCGTACGCCGCGACGATGTACGGTCAAGACGGCGACGACGATGACTGCAAGTACCATGTCGAATGGATCTCGACGCCCCTCTGCGAAGGCGACCCCGGCGTCGTCTTCACCGTCGTAGCGACGTACTTGGGGACAAGCACTCCGCTGACGGGTGCCCATACCCATATCGAATACTACACGAGCGAATCCGGCGACGGCGGCGCAGGCTACTGCGACGACATGACGACGCACCCCGGACCGACCAATGCGCCTGGCGGAGACATTTACGAGATGACCGAGACGACGCCCGGGACGTACGTCGGCCGGATTGAGTTCGATGCCTCCGGCTCGTGGACGATCCGGTTTCATTTCAACGAGAATTGCTTGGACGTCGCCCCCGATTCACCCCACGGACATGCGGCATTCCACCTGACCGTGCCTTGACGGCAGGCCTGGCGGCGCGACTCGGGGAGCGCGCTGGGGTGCGTGGCCGAAGACGGCGGGTCGCCCGGACCGAACGGGGGCTATCCTGAGCGAGCGGCCCGCCCCGTCAAAGCCACGACCGAATCAGTGTGATCGAAAAGCCGGCGTCGGCAGGTTGGTTCACGCCGACGCCGGGAATCGGCACGTTGTCGTAAAGGGCTCCCTGGAGTCTCCAGGTGTCGCTCAAGGGCGCGACCCCCGAGAGCGAGAGTGTCGGAAGCCCATGCGACGTTCCGGGCGCCTCGACGCCATTGATCGTGGCGTTTCCCTCGCCTGCGTACGAGGCGCTGACCGCGGCCGCCCAGTCGTTTGGGAACACATAAGCCAGTGCCGCGAGGATCGTCCACTGAGGCGCCAGCCGTTCGTGCACGGCGGACTCGCCAGAGCCGACGGTGCGCGCCGTGCGCACCGCGAGCACGGCCGTGGCGTTGACGAGCCACGGCCCGAAGGCGTTCTCGATGGCCAACCCCGCGTTCAATTGGGCTGCGCCGATGCCCGTGGCGCCGGTCGCCAGAGGCCCGACGTCGGAGGCGTCGGGAGGCTTTCCGGTCGGCAGAGTCAGCCCCGCCAGCGCGGCAACCCCTGGAACGACGAGCGACGCCCCCGCGATCGTGAAGTCGTAGCGGGCGCTCACGTTCACGTCGCCGAATCCCCCGCCGAAGGCCGACTGTCCAAGACTGGCCCGCCAGGTTTCGACGAGCGGAACGAGAAGAGCCACTTGTCCGCGACCCAAGAAGCGGACCGCGCCAAACAGGTCCTCTTCGAAGTCGAGCTCCGACGCTCTCGCGGGCGGCGCGACGTAGTCCCCAGCCAGGTTGAACGAGCCGACCACGTCCCCCACCTTCGTCTGGAGTCCGAGCAGCGCGTCTTCGTGCAACGCCAGCCGCCCGGGCGTCACGGCCCCCGTTCCCGCACAACAGGCCTGACTGCGCGCGGAAGGGGAGACGGCCAAGATTGCGCATGCGGCGCCGAGCGCGGTTATCCCCTCAGGGTATTTCGAACGACGGTTCGACATAGTCACTCGGGGAGCCCCCGTCGGCGGCTGCATCCGAACCGGTGGGGCCCGAGATTGTCGTCCGGAGAACCCACTGCCCCGGCATGAAGAAGTCGACGTCCGCGATCCGGTACGTTCCGGGCGCGGTCTCGGAGACCACCGGGGTCACGGCCGTTCCGTGCCCCATGGCCGGCATCCAGGGTACGACGACGAGGGTCAGCCCCGAAGCCGGAGCGCCCGTGGTGTCCGAGATCGTGTACTCGACACTTTGCTCGCCTCGCGTCGGCGGTTGCGGCGAAGTTCGCACGGCGACTTGTAGCGCGGAGTCGCGCGAAACGAGCGCGAGCATCGGCGGTGCCGTAAAGCCGTACGTTTCGGGCGTGGACGCCGTGCCGCAGGCGACCGACAGCGCGAGCCAACCCGTGGTCCACGCGACTCGCATGCGGGCCATCCTGGCACATGCGCGCGAGGGTCGGCCTGCGGCAAATCGTCGCGGCGGCCGCTGTCCTCGGCGCTTGCCGGCTCCGTCTCTACGATTTGACGAGCGCGCAGCCGAGCGTTTTTCCTTCGGCACGACGAGGTGCGCGGCCCGCCAGGAGGTCGTCGAGCGCGTCGCGCAAGTAGAACCGGGCGTCGTCGTGCAAATGCTGCTTGTCGCTGTCGAGTCCGCCTCGGTAGAGCACGCTCCCGCGCGAGTCGACCACGACCGCATACGTGGCGTACTCGGCGCCGAGTGCGTCGGCCAGCCTGGCGTGCCGATCGAGCCAGATCGGGAACCGGTAGCCGCGGCGATGCGCTTCGACCGCGTCCGCTTCGGGTGTCGCCAGGACCTCCGAGTCCACCATTGCGAATTGGACGCCGCGCGGCCCATAGGCATCGAAAAGCGCGCGTATCCTTGCATCGTGCGCGGAAAGGCAGTGGCAATGCGACGAAAAGAAAATGAAGACGGTCAAGCGCGCGTCGGCCGCGACGCTGCGGGCGTCGCGAGACGTTCCGTCGACGGCGACGAGCGGCGCGCTCGGTGTTTGCGGAGCTGGCCGATCCGACGCGGCGCACGAGACGCACGCAAGAAGCGCCGGTAGAACGTAGACGCGAAGAGGCATTCCGCGAGTCTGCCGCGAGTGTGCGCGCTGCGTGGCGCGGCAAATCGTCGCATAGCCCGCTGGCCCCGCACCGGCGAGGATGACGGCAGAAGGGTGACCCACGGGCGCTCCGATGCGGACGCCCGCTGCCCGGGGCCGGAGACACGCGCCGGGGTGCGACGTTCTGTCGCACATCGCCCGGTGACTTCCTGCACTAAAGTGATCGGCATGCTGCCGCAGGCCGAGATCCCCGCGCTGAGCGGCGTTGCGGGCCCCGTGCGCCGCGGATGGCCGGTCGCACCGCGAGCCAACCCGGTGCCCCCCTTGGCCGAAACGTTCGTGGGGCTGCCCTGGCTGGTGCGTCTGCGTTGGGGTGCGGTGGCCGGACAGGTGATCGCCCTGGGCACGGCGCGTTTTGTCTTGGGGGTGCAGTTGCCCTGGCTCGTGATGGGCACGATTGTCGGGCTGACGGCGGCTTCCAACCTCGTCCTATCCCGATTGCCGTCGGCCGCGACCGCCGCCGAGCGCCTGATTCCCATCGTGCTGGTCGTCGACGCGCTCGGTCTGACGGCGATGCTCTACGTCTCCGGCGGCCCCGCAAACCCCTTCAGCGTCTTTTTCCTCGTTCACGTCGCACTCGCGTCGCTGCTGCTGCCGCCGCGGGCGGCGTGGGGACTCGTCGGCCTCACCGTCGTTGCCTTCGGGTCGCTCTTTCTCGGGTCGGTGCACGACCACCACGAGCATGGGCATGGATCGGTCGCGAGGATGCATCTGCTTGGAATGTGGGTCTCGTACGCGCTCACGGCCTCGTTTGTCGCCTACTTCATCGGCAAGGTGTCGCAGGCCCTGCGCGATCGCGATCGACACCTGGCGGCGGTGGAGCACCTGGCTCTGCAAAACGACAGGTTGGCCACGCTCTCGAGCTTCTCGGCTCACGCGGCTCATGAGCTGGCTACGCCCCTCGCCACCATCGGTCTCGCCGCCAAGGAACTGGCGTCGGGCGTCGTGCAGGGGCGCTCCGGTGGCGCGCTCCAGGCGGACGCGCAGCTGATTTGCCGCGAAGTCGCACGTTGCCGGAAGATCCTGGGCGACATCTCGGCACGCGCTGGCGAGTCGGTGGGCGAAATGCCTGCGTTCACGACACCTGGCGAGGTCTTGGGCTTGGTCGACCGCGCCGCTGCGCGTGGACGTGTGCCTCTCGTCGTCCGACTCGACGGCGCGCAAGCGTCTGCCACGACCGTCGTGTTGCCGAAGGACACGCTGGCGCAAATGATTACGAACCTCGTCCGGAATGCCGTCGAGGCGCACGAGGAGGCGAAGGTGGACGCGCCCGTGGAGCTTTGCGTCGCGGTCGGCGACCGGCTCGTCTTCCACGTGCTGGACCGCGGCCCCGGCATGTCGGCGTCGGTGCTGCAGCGCGTGGGTCAGCCCTTCCTGACAACGAAAGCGCAGGCCGGAGGGCTCGGACTCGGCGTCTACCTTGCCCAGAGATTCGCGCAGCGCCTCGGTGGAGAGCTTCGGTATTCGCCCAGGCCCGGCGGGGGTCTCGATGCCGAGCTCGCGCTGCCGCTCGACCCGCTTGCGGGTGGCTCATGAGTCAGCCGTCGCCGCAGACGCTCGTGGCCGCCGACATCGAGCGCAAGACGGTCCTCGTCGTCGACGACGAAGAGTCCTTTCGTCTTCGGCTCCTGCAAGCGCTCGAAGAGCGCGGTTTCGCGGCCTGGGGCGCGGGGAGTCCCGGAGAAGCGATTGCGAGAGCGGAGCGAGAAACTCCCGAGTACGCCGTCGTCGACCTGCGGCTGCAAGGCGCATCCGGGCTCACGGTGGTGCGCCGACTGCACGAACTCGATCCCACGACGCGCATCGTCGTCTTGACGGGCTATGGCAGCATTGCGACGGCTCTCGAGGCCGTGCGCTCAGGCGCCATCCACTATCTGACCAAGCCTGCCGATATCGATGAGCTCATTGCGGGCTTCGAGCTGCAACCGCGACCGTCGGAGTTGCCGCAGCCGGCGAAGGTTCCGAGCCTCGCGCGGGTCGAATGGGAGCACATCGAGCGCGTGATGGTCGAGTGCGGGGGCAACGTCACACAAGCCGCGCGCCTGCTTGGCCTGCATCGGCGGAGTCTGCAGCGGAAGCTCGGCAAGCTTCCCGGCCCCCGTTGACTCTATTGCATGGCGGCCTTCAACGGCCGTCGGACGGCGAGCATCGCCAACCCGATGCCGACGCCGAGCAAGGTCAGGAGAAGAAAGAACGCGTCCTTGGACCAGCGCGTGTAAAGGACACCGATCGCGCCACTCAGGAAATTGCCGAAGAAGCTCGACAGAAGCCACATGCCCATCAACATGGAAACCATCCGAATCGGCGCCACCTTGGTCACGAGCGAGAGCCCGACGGGTGAGAGATAGAGCTCCCCGATGGTCAAGAGCAGGGTGCAGCCCAGGGGCCACAATGGGCTTCCGCGGCCCTCACCCACCACCCGGGCACCCGCGATCATCACGACGAAGCTCGCGCCGAGCAGGATGCATCCGAGCGCCATCTTGGTGAGCGTGGTCGGCTCGGCGTTGCGTTCGCGTTGCCTGCGCCACAGGATATCGAGCAGCGGCGCGAGGACGATGATGGCCAGGGGATTGAACGACTGGAACCAGGTCGATGGGATCTGGAAGCCGAAGACCCTGGGCCAGCGAGTCTGGTCGTCGGCCCACGATTGCATGGTGTTGCCTTGCTGCTCGTAAACGGCCCAGAACACCACGTTGAGCGCGCACAAGACGACCAGGGCCACGACTCGACGCTTCTCCCCCCCGGTGAGCGCTGCCGGCGGGCTCGCGTGCGCCAGGCGCGCCTTGGTGAGGTTGTCTTCGGCCAGGTGCCGGTGTCCGGCAAGATACACCGAGAGTCCGAGGATCATGCCCACACCGGCTGCCGCGAACCCAACGTGCCATCCGTAGATCGCGGCGAGCGTACCGCAGACCAGGTTTGCGATGAATGCACCCAGGTTGATGCCCATATAGAAAATGGTGAATGCGCCGTCGCGCCTGGGGTCCGACGGCCGATACAGGTTGCCGACCTGGGTCGAGATGTTCGGCTTGAACGAGCCATTGCCCAGAATGAGCAGGATCAGAGCGACGAAAAATGAACTCTCGATCGCCATGACGAAGTGGCCGAGCGCCATCAGTACGGCCCCGATGACCACGGCCTTGCGCTGGCCAAGCCATCGGTCGGCGATGATGCCCCCGAAAAAAGGGGTCAAATAGACCAGCGCCGTATACGTCCCGTACAGAAGCGAGGCAGCCTCGGCGGGGCGCTGGGGAAGAATGCGCTGGATGGAGTCCCAGAAGAAGACGTCGTGCGGATTGCCGGGGGTGAGAGCGCACGGGGGCACGAGCTTCGTGCACCCCTGCAGGGCTTCGCGGGCCGTGACGAAGAGGTAGTTGACCATGTAGAGCTTGAGCAGGCCGCGCATGCCGTAGAAGCTGAATCGCTCCCACATCTCCGCGAAGAACAGGATGACGAGTCCCGGCGGGTGTCCGAAGCGCTGCTCGAACCGGGTCAGGGGTACCGGGCGCGGGCCCTCTTGGCCCGGCTCGCTTTCGCTCGTCATGCCAAGGGGACGTACCACGTCCGCAGTCGGGCTTCCCGATTCGGGAGGCGGTCCGCATCGCGCCGCGCCGTGCAGGAACGCGCTAGGCTTTGAGCTCGTCTCGAATCTGCTCCACGAGATCCCCGAGCAAGCGGTGCACGGTGGCCTCCGCGATCCGGTGTCCTATCGTGGAGTCGATCGCGTTGCCGAGAAGGCCGAGCGGCAGCCAGTACGTTCCCGCGATATCGAGTTGCGTTTCCGTCGCCGACAGCGGCTGAGCGGACAGTTCGGCGAGCATGGTCGGAAAAAGCGCTGCGGCGCGCGTGGCCTCCCATGACAGCTCGACTCGCGTGACCGGCACGATACCGGGTCCCGTCTCCATGTCGCGCACTCGGCGCACCAGAACGCGCACGTCCACGCCAATGTCGATGCCAGCGACGTGCACGTGCAAGTTTGCAAACAAAGAACTCGCCCGCGCGGCCGCCGACGACGTCGCTCGCTGGAGCAACTTGAGCGGGTCGCGATGAAGGAGCTCGCTCACAGCCGCGTACGGCCGATTGACGTATTCGTAGCAGCGAAGTGTTCGTGGTTCAGCCATGATGCCGGAGAAAGAGAGGCATGCCCCGTGCCGAGCGCCCGCCGCGCCATGAGGCGCCCGCCGCGTCTCGGAGGGGTTGCAGACGCCCTCGTCCGGACGCGTAGGCGTCTAGGTGCCAGGCCATCGCCGCATCCTTTGCGCACGATCGCAAGGACTGCGCGATCCAATCTGCGCAGGGCGCGGCGACGCGAACGATCGCCAGGGATGCGACGATGCTGCCCGCGGCAGAGGTAGGGTAAGCATCCATGGGCATGCGTTGCCGCTTGGTGACCGGTGGACTCGTGCTCGCCGTCGTCGGGTCGTCGCAACGCCTGCTTGCCGAGAGCGCCCCGCCCGCCGTGCGTCTCGAGTTCGTCGCTCCCCCGGGGTGTCCCAATTTGGCGGATTTCGAGAGCCGCGTGAGGAGCCGCGTGGGCTCCCTACGCACGCCGCCGTCGGGTGCGCCCGCTCGGCTTCTCAGGGGCGAAGTGCAGACGAGTGCAAAGGGCGCTGTCGGCCGGATCCTTCTCATCGAGCCCAACGGGCGAACGTCCGAGCGCACCATCGTGGCGGCCGACTGCCGCCAAGCGACGGAGGCGATCGGGCTGATGGCCGCGTTGGCGATCGTCGCCGGCGGTCCGATCGAGCCGGCAGGCGCATCCGCCGGCACACGGCCATCGGTACCTGCCCGCGCGGCCCCGGCCCCCTCCGCGTCTCCGCCAACCGTCTCGGCATCTGCGCCCGCCGTGGTGGCGCCTCCGCCTGCAGCGTCGGCATCTGCGTCCGCGGTGGTCGCGCCTTCGCCCGCAGTCTCCACGTCTCCGCCCGCGGTGGTCGCGCCTTCGCCCGCAGTGGCTGCGACCGCGCCCCCGGCGCCTCTTGTGTCGCCGCCCCCGATCCCCAACCCCCAAGCGTCGCCGTTGACGCCCGCGCTGCCGCCGCCGGCCTCCTCCTCGGGGGCCGGTTCGCCGCCGTTCACCCCTGCCCGCGATGCGAGGGCGTTGGGCGCCACGCGCTCCGCCGGCCGGCGCACCTGGTCGTTTCACGGAAGCGCCGCCGCGATCAGCACCTGGGGCATGGCTCCTGGTCCCACACAGGGGGTCGCCGCGCTCGCCGGAGTGGCGGTCGCGCAGGGCGAGTCGATGTGGGCTCCTTCGCTGCGGGTCGGCCTGACGTACACGGTGGATCGAGATTTCTCTTACTCCCAGGGCGTCGCGAGCTTCGGTCTGGGCGCCGGGACCCTCGAAGCGTGCCCGCTGGCCGCGCCCTTTTTGTCCCGCTGGATCTTTCGGCCTTGCGCGATCGCCGAATACGGGGTCCTACGCGCCGCCGGTTCAGACACCTACCTGCCGCACTCGGCGGATTGCCCGTGGGCGGCAGCGGGGGTCGAGGCGACCGCCGGGATCGTGGCTTTCGGACCCCTGTTCGTCGAGATCGCGCTCGGCGCGCTCGTCGCTCTCGACCGCGACCAATTCGTACTTGGGTCCGCAAGTGTGTTCGAGGTGCCCAAGATTGTCGGGCACGCCACGTTGGGGTTGGGCCTTGTCCTCGAGTGAGCCCTTACGTGGGGGGGCACACCCTTACGGGCTTCGCAGAATCGCTTTCGCTCCGTCGACGTACACGCTCGTGGGGTGTTCGGCGACGAATCGCTGAGCAAGAGCTACCGCACGACCCCGGTCGCCGAGCGCCGAGACCGCCTGCAGGCGAATGAAGGACGCCTCTTCGCCCAAAACGCCGCCGGCGAACCGGCGTTCGTAGTCTTCGACGGCGCGGAGCGCGGCGGCGGCGTCGCCGGACGCCTCGAGCGAGCGGGCGCGTTCGATGAGGGCGAGCTGCTCCTTCAACCCGGAACGCCTGACGGTGGCCGGCTGTGCGGGATGGGCTGGAGTGAGCCCGGGGGAGTCCATGCTTGGCGGCGGGGCGTTCATTGCCGGACTCGCGAGCGCTTGCTGCGCGGCGGGGTCGGCGGCATTCGTTGCCGACGTCGTGTGCCCGGGGGACTCGGCGACGACCGACGTGGCGGCGACTCCGGAGGTCACCGCCGGGGCAGGGGCCGACAGTCTATAAAGCGCGGTCAACCCCAAGCTCACGATCCCCAGCGTCGGCGCGAGCACGTAGCCCATGCGCGACGACCATCGCAGGCCTTTGACGGCCGAGCCGACCGAGATGAGCGCCACCGCCGGGGCGAGCCCCAGTCGGTGGGCGGCAGCGCGCACGCTCGTGGCGCTGGGCCTTTCGTCAGCCCCCGCCCGCAGCAACGCGCGTTCGCGTTCGCTGCCCGCCTCCAGGAGTCGTCGGGCTTCGTTCATGGCAGGTCACCGTAGGCCGCTCGAGCCAGTTCCTGGAACTTCGCGCGCGCTCGCCTGAGCCGCGACGCGGCGGTACCCAGAGGGATTTCCAGCAGGCCGGCGATCTCGGGGGTCGTGAAGCCGTCGAATTCGGCGAGAACGAACACCGTTCGAATATCGACATCCATGCTGGTGACGATGGCGTCCAATACCTCGCGAGAGCGCTTCTGGTCCGTGAGCTGGTCGGGGGACGGAAGCGGCGACGGATCGCACTCGAATGCCGCGCTGGCGACCTCGCGCGCGCCTTTGCGACGGACGCCGTGCGCCAACCGCACGGCCGTCGCATAGATGAACGCGCGCTCGCTTCCTTCGGAGATGCGCGTCAATGCCTCGAGCGCAATCAGGAAGACTTGCTGCGCTGCGTCGTCGGCGCGATCGTGGGGAACGCCCATCCGTCGCAGGAAACGCCAGACTCCCGCGAAGTTCTGGTCGAACGCCTTGCGAAGGCGGACCTGATCGCACTCGGAACGCTGCTGGGGCGCCACGAATGGGATGCTCAAGGCTCCGTCGAATCGCATGACCACGCCCGGTACTATGCGCCGGAAGCTGAAATCGATCACGCCGGCAACCCGAGAGACCGGGACCGGCTCGCCAGCCACGTCCGCGAACCGCCCCCCAGGGTGAGGCGCGTGCACCTGCGGCGTTCATTTCCACTCAGGCTGTTTCAGCGGCTCCGGTTTTTCCTAGTCGGTCTCGAGTTTGATGAAATCGTACATGATTCCAGGCCCTGGAGTTCCCCCGGCCACCAATTGGAAGCTCACGGTGTTCGCCGCGGGGCCGCCGACGATAAGATACGAACCCGGAAAGGGTACCGTCACGAGCTGGTATCGGCCGCTCGTCAGTGCGCTCCGGTAGATCGTTTGATCATTGCCAAACGCCGGGGGACTGTAGATGGAATTCCCGTTGACGGACACGGTGAGCTGGGGATTGTTGGACACGCCCGCGATCGCGATGGTCAAATAGGCCTGGCCCGCGACCGCGGCGTCGAGACCAAAGGCGACGCTCCACGTGCCGAGCTGCGACTGCGCGAAGTACCAATCGGTGGCCGGCGAACTGGTCCCAATGGTGTAGGTGAGGGTCGCCGGAGGGATGCCCCACAGGCCTTCCGTCGCCGATGGGCCATACTCTCGGGGCGTTTGGTTGGCGACCTGAGATCCGGCGTCGGTGGTCGAGACGAGAAACTCGCCGGAAGTCCGGTCGGACGTTCCAATCGACCACAGTAGGTTCGCGTGATAGCCAGGGTCCCAAGCGACCGTTCCCAGGTCCATGCCGCCCGGCGGGACCGTCACCGCTGGGTCCGCCACCTCATCGCCGTTGGGGTCCGCCGTAATGTCGCCCTGTTGCGCGTAGACGTGCACGGCGTACGTTCCCGGGCGCACGTTCGGAATCGAGAAGCTTCCGTCCGTCCCCGCCGTTGCCCAGTACATGTACCCATAGGTCTGCGAATACAGCTCCGTGGGGTCGGCGAGGACGACCATGGCATGGGCGGCCGATCGCCCGTGGGTGACCGTCACCGTTCCTTTGACGACGGCTCGCTCGGTCGGATAAAGAGCGTTCGCGATCGCCGCGGCGTCGGTGGAGCCCGCGTCGAGGGGCGTGGGCGGGCTGTTCACCCAGCAATACGGCCAGTGCGCCCTTTCGAACGCGGCCTGCATGGCCGCGTCGGTCATGACTTGCGCATCGGTCCCGGTGTTCACGTAGACGAGCGAAGGACCATAAAATTTCTGCCAGTTGGCCGGTGTCTGCGCCGTGATGTCCGTCCCGAAATGGGTGCCATTATACATGTTGAGTATCGTGTTGCCGTCATCGATCATCAGCTCCTGTTTCAGCGGGCCGCCGGGGTAATATTCAGGGCTCGCGGTCAGTAGCCATACGCCGAAGCCGTTGCCGTAGAGGCCGTGGCCGGCGGCGGGCGGCGTCGTCATCGGAAGCATGCTCGACCCCGCCCAGTCTTCTGCGACGTACGTCGCCCAATCGTATTGGGTAAAAACGGGCCCCTCAGGCGCCGGTGTGCCCGGCAGCAACATGCCGAGATTCCACGTATCGTCTTGAAGTTCGTCCGCGGTCAACATCGCCATTTGTTCCGCGTTGGTCGGGAGCTGCCCGTACCGCTCCGCGTTGAATCCGTTCGACACGATCGTCGCGTCGAAGCGTTGGACGGTACGGAGCTCAGGCAGCGTAATGGGTGCCTTATTCATCGTATCGGCGATGAGAAAATAATAAAACCCGCTGAGGCCCGCCTGCATGACGTAATGCAGATCCCAATTCATCGATCCATTCGTGTCGATGAACGAGAGCTCGACTCGCTCGGGGGTTCGAACCACGATGGTCTGCGTCGTCGCGCTGATTTTGCGTTCCGTGGTGCCGCTCGCGTCCCCCGCGGTCGCGTCCTCCGACGAGACGTAGAGCGTCTGGCCTTCGGCCATGAGCGGCGTGCCGTTCTTCACGAGCCCCGTCACCTGACCCGTTGCATCGATCGTCATCGTCACGAGGGTGTTCGACAGCGTGAACGCGGTCCCGCTCGTCTCGAGCGTCACGGAGGGGCCCGTTGGCGTGGCGCACGCCCCCGCGTCGGTCCCTGCTTCAGCCTGGGCATCGGCCCCCGCGTCGGACGCTGCCTCAGCCTGCGCGTCGGACCCCGCGTCGGTGGCCGAGGGAGGCGCCTGCCCGAGAACGATTCGGGGTACGTTGCCGCAGCCGAGCGAAGGAGTCCACGCCAAGGCTACGAGGCCCCGGCGGGCTTTCGCTTTCCAGTATTGCCGCCGCGGCCGGACCGACGTCGCACGGATCATCGGCATCGAATATGACCGGCAGCAAAGCGGTTACAAGGCACCGACGTGTCGGGCGCGCGGTGCCGCGCGAAGGCACGGCCCGCCCGCTCGCCACTCAGCCGCTGGATCCGTCGCGGGATCGCGCGCAGTCTCTCGTCATCTCCAGCATGGTGGCACGAAATCCGGACGCTCGGAAAAGGCGCTGCGCGGACTCGTTTCCGACCATGGTCGACAGGATGATCCGTGGCGCTCCGAGCCGCTCGAGCGCTTCCACCATCGACGTCAGGAGCCCGCGTCCGACGCCCGTACGGCGCGAGTCGACGGCGACGAAGACATCGTGCACCACCCCGTGCGCATCCAATAAGAGATTCCAGTCGCGTCCCTCGAGGGTTCCGTACGCGTATCCGACGACGGTGCCGTCCGAGCACGCGACGAGCACGACGGCCCCAGGCCGCCTCCTCTCGCGCGAGAGCCATTGCGCGTATCCCGTTTCGACGTTCTGGACGAGCAAAAAACGCTGCGGATCGGCTTGGTGGTGCATCCGCACGAGGTCGCCCGCGAGTTGTCCGACACGCGGCAGATCGCGTTCCTCCGCGGGTCGGATGACGATCGGGTGCTTCACGCCGCTATGGTAGCCGCGGGGTCGAAGAGGTGCCTACGCTGGGTCGAATTTTCCATGCTGGGCCGGCAGCTCCACGGTCGCTCTTCGCTGCGCGTTGGGGCCCCGGCGCGCTCGTCGCGCTGGCGGCTCTGGTGGCGCACGGGCCTTCCATGGCATTCGGCTTCACGGAGCTCGACGACCGGGACCTCATCGTCGACGACCAAGCGTTTCTGGCCCGATGGTCGAGCGTCTGGCGGGCATTCACTCGCGCCTACATGCACGCGGTCGACCCGCAACACCCTTATTATCGACCGATCGTCGTCGTTTCGTATGTGATCGACGCCCAATGGAGCGGCACGCGTCCCTTCGGCTATCACGCGACGAACGTGCTCGTTCACGCCCTCGCCAGCGTGCTCTGCTTCGCGCTGTTTCTGCGACTCGACTTCGGCCGTCTGGTCGCGTTGCTGGGCGCGCTCGTCTTCGCGGTCCACCCGTGGCTCGTCTGCGCTGTGGCCTGGATTCCCGGCCGCAACGATTCGCTGCTTGCCGTCTTCGTATTCGCGGCGTGGCTCGCCTTCCTTTCCGACGCGCGCCGCCCGCGGTCGGTCGCGCGCATCGGTCACGTGACCCTCTTCGGGCTTGCTCTGTTGACGAAAGAGACCGCCGCGGTCTTGCCGCTGGTCTTCGGAGCGCACCTCGCGATGATAGAGGGCCGGCGAGCGAGGCTCGTGCACCAGCCACGCGCGCTTCTGAGCGTCGTTCTGGGTTGGGCCGCATGCCTCGGCGCGCGCTTCAGCGTGTGGGGTGTGGGCGGTGGCGGCGGCTTGCCCTTTCGCACGATGGCGAGCGAACTCGGTCGCCACGCCCGTCTCGTGCCGGCCGGCTTTGGTGAAATCCTCTTTCCCATCGGTCCGTCGCTCATCGGCGTGGTCGACGACGCGCCGGTGGGCCTGGGCCTTGTGGCGATGGCGATCGTCTTGCTGCTCACGTGGGTCGTCCCCGGTGTCCGGCGCCCGGTCGTCCTCTTTGGGGCCGTCGCCTTCGCACTCTGGTCGCTTCCCGCACTCGCCGTCCCCGGAACGTTGGTATGCCATCATCGCCTGTATCTTCCGGCGTGCGGCGTGCTCATCGCGGTCGCCGAGATCGTACGCGCTGTCTCCGTCGAGCGCCGCGTCGTCGCGGCGTTCGGTGGGGTTACGGTCCTGGCGTCGTGTGCCGTGGCCCTAGGAACCGCGTCGGCGTTTCGCGATGGGCCGGCCTTCGCGCGTGCGTCCGTCGACCTCGCGCCGCACGCGCCGCTCGCCCACGTGTGTATGGGGCGGATGTACCAGGCCAGGGGCGACGACGAGCGCGCGCTTTCGGAGTATCAGACCGCCATCGACCTCGGAGCGATCGACGTCGTGCACAACAACATGGCCGTCATCTATATGGCGAGCGCGCGATGGGCTGAAGCCGAGCGCGAGATCCGCGAAGAGCTTGCGGTCGACCCTCGTTACGCCCGGGCTTTCGCCAATCTGGCGATTGTCCTGCGTCACGAAGGACGCACCGATGACGCGCGTGCAGCCGATGGGGTCGCTCGGGGTCTCCAACGTGACCCGTGACGATGGCCGTCTCCCCGCATGGGATGGCTTGCGCTTCGCGAGGCTGCACCTATCCTGGGTCGACCATGGCGCAGTCCCTTCTCGATCAACTCTCGAAGGTGACCGTAGTCGTCGCCGACACGGGCGACTTCAATTCCATCCGGAAGTTCAGGCCGCGGGACGCGACGACCAACCCGTCTCTCGTGATGGCGGCGTCGCAGATGAGCGAGTACGCCCCGCTCGTCGACGAGTCGCTCGCGTGGGCCAAGAAAGAGAGCGGCGCCGACCGACGTGCGATGTTGGATCGCGCCTTGGACCGCCTCAACGTCCAGTTCGGGCTGCACATCCTCGGGATCATCGATGGGCGAGTGTCGACCGAAGTGGATGCACGTCTCTCGTTCGACACCCCAAAGACGATCGAAAAGGCGCGCTCTCTCATCGCGCAATACGAGGCGGCGGGGACGAAGCGCGACCGGGTGCTCATCAAAATCGCGTCGACCTGGGAGGGCATACGCGCCGCCGAGGCGCTCGAGCGCGAGGGCATTCATTGCAATTTGACGCTCCTCTTCGGGATTCATCAGGCCATCGCCTGCGCCGAGGCCGGCGTCACGCTCATTTCGCCGTTCGTGGGCCGGATTCTCGATTGGTACAAGAAGTCGACCGGCAAGAGCTCGTACGAGGCCAATCAGGATCCCGGGGTGCAGTCAGTCACTAGAATATACAATTATTTCAAATACTTCGGGTACAAGACTCAGGTGATGGGCGCGAGCTTCCGAAATCTCGGCGAGATCACCGAGCTCGCCGGGTGCGACCTCCTGACGATCGCGCCGAGTCTGCTTCAGGAACTGGCCGAGCGCACCGGCGATCTTCCGCGCAAGTTGGACCCGGAGAAAGCACGGCGTACCCCCGTGGAGCGCATCGTCGTCGATGAAGCGGCGTTCCGAAAGATGCACGCCAGCGACGCCATGGCTCACGACAAGCTTGCCGAAGGCATCGCGGGGTTTACGGATGCCATCGTGAAGTTGGAAAAGTATCTCGGCGAACGGCTGGCTTAGTACACCGCCCCAGAACAAAGGGATCAGCCGGGCGGTGTACTTCAATCGCCGGGAGGCGATTGGGGGTTTGGGGCGAAGCCCCACCAAGGAAGCCGTCTTAGTACAGCGCCCCGTCGGACGGTATCCCGCTACGCTGGGTACGCCTGCGGCGTCTCACGCGAATGAGCCCGGGCCAAGCGAGTCGCGCGGTCGCGGTACGCCGGGCGGACAAGCCGCACCGACGGTTGCGTTCGATCCGCGTCCCGCGTTGACGTAACTTCAGCGCATGATTCCTGAGCGAAAGCAGGTCCTGATCGTCGACGACGAGCCGAACCTGCGGAAGATTCTGTCCGCCCAGCTGACTCGCGATGGATACGACGTGCTGACCGCCGAAGACGGCGAGCAAGGGCTGGCTCTGCTTCGAGAGCACCACATCGACCTGGTCATCACCGATCTCAAGATGCCCAAGGTCGACGGCATGACTCTTCTCAAAAAGGCCCTCGAAGAGGAGCCAGAGCTGCCGGTCATCTTGGTCACGGCGCACGGAACCATCGACACCGCCGTCGAAGCGCTCAAGACCGGTGCCTTCGACTTCGTGACCAAGCCTTTCGACAAGGACGAAATCCGCCAGATCGTCACGAAGGCCCTTCGCACACGCGAGCTCCGGGGTCACGACGCGACGCCGACTCCCGCCTCACGTGGCGCACGCTTCGGCATCATCGGAGGATCGCCGGGCATCGCGGAGCTCTACGCGATCCTCGAACGGGTGGCCGACACGCCGACGACCGTGCTCATCACCGGCGAGAGCGGCACGGGCAAGGAACTCGTTGCGCGGGCTCTTCACGAGCATTCCGCCCGGAGGGACAAGCCATTCATCAAAGTCAATTGCGCCGCGATTCCGAAGGAGCTCATCGAGAGCGAGCTTTTCGGCTACGAGCGCGGCGCGTTCACCGGAGCGGTGACGAGCAAGCCGGGTCGGTTCGAACTCGCGAATGGCGGAACTTTGTTCCTCGACGAGATCGGCGAGATTCCGATCGAGATGCAGGTCAAGCTTCTTCGCGCACTGCAGGAGAGCGAGTTCGAGCGCGTCGGAGGGATCAAGACGATTCGCGTCGACGTGCGACTCGTCGCCGCGACGAACCGAGATCTCAAGAAGCTCATCGCCTCGGGGGTCTTTCGCGAGGATTTGTTCTATCGGCTCAACGTCGTGCCGATTCGACTTCCGGCGCTGCGGGATCGCACGAGCGATATCCCGCTATTGGTCGAGCACTTCTTGGCGAAATTCAACGAACGGTTGCGCAAGCGCGTCGAGGGGGTCGAAGCCGACGCGCGCGACCTTCTGGTCCAGTACCCGTGGCCCGGCAACATTCGTGAGCTCGAAAATGTCATCGAGAGAGCCGTTCTCTTTTCCGACACCCAACAGTTGCGCGCGAGCAATCTACCGCCTGAGGTGCGCGGTGTCCCCCCAACGGCCAACGTCCCTCTTGCCGAGGTCGAGTTGCAGGCCGCCTTGGCGAGCGAGGGGGGATTGAAAGAGCACGTCAAGGTCGCGATGAGCCGGCTCGAGAAGGAGCTCGTCAGCCGTGCCCTCAAGCAGACCAGCGGCAATGTCACCCACGCCGCCCGGCTTCTCAAGATTTCACGCAAGGGCCTGCAGCTCAAAATGAAGGAGCTCGGGCTTCGCGAGGGGTCGAGCGAGAAAGGCGAATGACATGGACCGGGCGAGCGTGGCGGCACTCGCGGTGGCCGCAGTGCTCGTCGCCGCGTGCGGCAAGTCTCGCGCGACCGACGGCGCCACTCGCACCGGCGGACCGATGGTCAGCGCTCCGAGCGCCGTGACGCCCGGGGCGGCTCGGGCGGGGATGGCCTGGATCCCCTCGGGATTGCTCCGCGCTGGCAGTGCGATCGACGACGTTCCTCGTATCGCGGACGCCGAACTGCCCGAAGTCGAGGTCCCGATGGCCGGCTTCTACATCGACGCGCTCGCCTGGCCCAACGAGGCCGGCGCCATTCCAACGACGAACGTGACGCGCGAAGAGGCCAAGCGGTTGTGCGAAGAAAAGGGCAAAAGACTCTGCTCGGAACTCGAATGGGAGCGGGCGTGCAAGGGCCCGGACAACGACCGCTACGAGTACGGCGCTGTCTACGACGCGCGTCCCTGCGGGGCCGGGGTCCCGGCCGACGTCGCGTCGCGCAGGCCCAGTGGTCAGCGGCCTGCGTGCCGCAGCCCGTTCGGCGTTGCCGACATGCACGCGGGTGCATCGGAATGGACCGCCTCCCGATGGGGGCGCGGCGGTCACGACAATCTGGGGGTCGTGCGGGGCGGCAACGACTCGGCGGGGGAGCGCGTCACGCGCTGCGCGTACGGGCGTCCGATGCCTCCCGGGGAGCGGTCGGCCGTTACGGGCTTTCGTTGCTGTGCCGGGCCTCGAAATGAGGCCGAGGTACGGCTCGACGTCAAGCTCGGGCCGGCGTTCGAACGACTGGCGAACACGTCACGCTTGCGCTCGCCGCCTCTCGACGCGCTCGGCGGCGTCGCGTGCGGGCCGCCGCCCGCGCCGGCTCCGTGCTCGGTGGCTCGCGCATGGACGTGGCGCCCCGCGGCGAACGTCGAGCTCACGCTGTCGGGTGGCTGCGTCGGCAGAGACCCGGACGCACGATGCGCCGTGGGCGTTGCGCGCGCTCTGGCGGACGAGCTCCGGACGCTCGCGCAGGTCGACACCGGGCAATCGATCCCCGAGGTCGTTTTGGTCGCGGGGCCGGACCGTCACGTTCGCGTGCGCGGGGGTGACGCTCACGGATGGTTCTTTCGAGAGGTGGCGTACGACTACGGTCGCGTGGACGTCAGGAACGTTCGTTGAAAATTCGCGCGAGCCGGGAGACGTGCGCAGGTCCAGTACCGCAGCACCCGCCGACGAGGGTCGCGCCGTTCTGCACCCAGCCGCGCGCCCATTGGGCATAGATCGCCGCAGCGGTACCCGTCTCGGCGCCCCACCCCATGCCCTCGCCGGGGTCGCCTGCGTTGGCGTACGCACCGTACGGTACGCCCAGGCCCGAGACCGCTTCCACGAATCGTAGGGTTTGTGACGCCGGGGTGCAGTTGACAAGCACGGCACGAGCGCCCGCACTCACGCACGATCGGGCCGCTTCTCGCATCGCCGCAGGCGTCAGCAGCGACGCATCCGGTCCGGCCGTGAGCGCCACCCACGTTTCCACGCCGGTGAGCGAGGCTTCCTCGACCGCTGTGGCGGCCTCTTGCGAAGCCGCGAACGTTTCGCACAATAGAAGGTCGACTCGTTCGTCGGCCAGCACGCGTGCGAGCTCTCTGTGTTCCGCGCGCGAACCCCGTCCGGGGCTTCGGTGCGGCATGTAGCAGTCCTCGAGCGGAGCGATGCTGCCGGCGATGCGCTGCCCGCTCGGAACGCTCGCACGCGCAATCCGCACCGCCCGACGCGCGAGTTCGTCCCATCGCTGTCCGACCGCTCGGCGCTTCGTGCGAAACGTGTTGGCGGTGTGGACGGTGGCCCCCGCTTTGGCGTATTCCTCGTGAATCGCCGCGACCACGTTGGGCGCCATGTCGAGTGCCGCCGCGCTCCAGGCCAACGCGGGGAGCGAAACTCCCCGTCGCACGAGCTCGGTGCCCATGGGTCCGTCGAGGAGCACGAGGGCTCTGCCGGGCGGTGCGAGTTCGGGGATCCTCGGCGGCAAGATGAGCGGGTGCACGGCCTCCGATCTTGCGCCCGACGCTCGGCGGCGCGAAGTTGAATCCGCGGGAGGTGGAGACCATGATTGGAAGGCGTGACGATGAAGCCATCGAGCTCGAGTGCACCGAATGCGGCGCTCTCGTGAAGACGACGGCTGCCGAGGCGGAAAAGGGGCGGGTCCGGTGCCCGCGTGGCCACGTCTTCGCCGTGATGGGCATGCTCGGCCGTCCGTCGGAGGACGAGCCTCGGTAGTGCGCCGGCGTGGAGGTCGCGTCCCGCTTCGTAGCGGGCGTTGCACGAGCGGATTCGCGGGAGCCAATTCGGGGTTTGCGCAGAGCCGAAGGGACCGGCGGTACTGCACCGCGCGACTTCTCGTCGCGCGGATCGCGCCGGGAGTCGGGGTGTCAGCCGATCCGGGTCAATCGCCGACCGCGGCGCGTAGCGCCGCGTCCATCGCCGCGAGAGGTGCCTGCCGGCCCGTGTACATTTCGAATTGCGCCGCGGCTTGGTGCAATAGCATTCGCCCTCCGTGGATCGCGCGGGCGCCGCGGGCGCGCGCCGCCGCCAGAAGACGCGTCCGAACGGGCTTGTAAACGATGTCCATCACGACCTGCCCCGATCGGATCGCATCGTCGGGTATCGGACTTGCGGGGTCGATGTCCGCTTGACCGAGAGCCGTGGCGTTGATCACCGTCTCGTAGTCGGCGGCCCGAAGGCGTTCGTCCCATGCCGCGGCGCGAGCGCCGGTCTCCTGGGCAAGAGCCTGCGCCGCAGCGGGACCTCGATTCGCAATCGTGACATCCGCGCCTCGGTCGCGCAGACCGAAGGCGATCGCGCGTCCGGCCCCCCCGGCGCCGAGAAGCAGGACCCGGGCGCCAGCGACCGAGGACACCTCCTCAAGCGCGCGAATCGCGCCCATCCAGTCCGTGTTGTGTCCGACGAGCCGGCCGTCTTCGTTGACGACCGTGTTGACCGCGCCAATTCGCTCGGCCACCGGATCGAGTTCGTCCAGCAGGGGCAATACGTCTTGCTTGAACGGATGCGATACGCCCAAGCCCCGGATGCCCAGGCCACGCATCCCTGCGATGGCATCGCCGAGCTCGCGCACCTCGAAGGGCACATAGGTGAACGGGAGTTCGAGCGCACGATAGCCCGCTTCATGCATCGAGCGCCCGAGGACACTCGCGAAGCGCGATAACGAACCGCAGAGCGAGATCGGCGCAGCCACGGCGGTCGCCTATCCGGACCGGCCCAGAAATCCGCTATGTTCCTGAGTCGTCGGTGACCGGCTGAGGTCCCGGAACGATTCCCGCAATGTCCGGATCGACGCCGGGTTCGACGTCGGCGCGCGGGGCAGGCCCCTCTGCACGACGCTGCTTTCGCTTGGCGTCCTTCTCGCGCTGCTTGTCCTGGCGCGCGCGCTCTTTCTGGCGTTTGGCAAAGGTGGTGTTCGATGCCATCGGTGCGCCTCTCTATTACCAGCGCTCCCGCTTGGCGCCACCACCGCCACCACCACCACCACGGCTCGGACGCTCTTCCGCTTCGTTCACCCGGAGCTCTCGCCCGTCGAGGGTCGCGCCGTTCATCTGGGAGATGGCCTTTGCCGCCTCTTGCGCGGAGCCCATGGTTACGAACGCGAAGCCACGGGATTGACCCGACTCGCGATCCATCACGACGTGCACGTCCGTGACCGAGCCGAACGCTGCGAACGTCGTGCGAATCGAGTCGCTGTTCGATTGAAACGAAAGGTTGCCCACATAGAGACGATTGCCCATGATATTATTCTCGATTTCGCTTGGCGTCGTTGCCGTCCTGCAACTTCGCGAATCCCAGAATCGAGAGAGCGTCGTCGTGCACGGTGAACGCTGTTCGGTGCAGCCACTAAATAGTGCCCGAACGGCCGACGCGCAAGGTGCCCGATCGCGCGCGCCGATCGTTTGCGAGTTTGCGCGGGCGCCAGCCGCGCGTTCGATCGTCGCGAGCGCGAACGGTGCCGGACCGCGTCGAGCCTGAGGCCGCCCAACGATAGGGTCGGCTCATCCGCGATCGCCCGGCGTCGCTTCGACACGGATGCCGATCGCGGGTGGATCGAGCGACCGCGTCGGGTCCGCAACGTTGGAAAGCCGGCGATCGCGAGCGCTGGATGCGTTCGATCCCCGTCGAGAAGTTCTCTCCCTTGCGTCTTCGCGAGCGACAGCGCGTCTTCGCGAGCGACAGCGCGTCTTCGCGAGCGACAGCGCGTCTTCGCGAGCGACAGCGCGTCTTCGCGAGCGACAGCGCGTCTTCGCGAGCGACAGCGCACGGGCCCTTCGGCGTCTCGACGGTCCGGGGGGCCGTTTCAACCAGCCACACTGTCGAATTCCCCCCGCGGTGCCGCGTCCGTGAAGCCTTGAAGCATGCGGATCGCTCCGCCATACTGTCAAAGGCCGTTTTTGGGCCTTAAGGTGTTTCTATGATTCGTTTCGCGGCGCTCGTGGCACTCGGGGGCATCGCAGTCGGCGCATGCGGTCAAGGGCCGACGTCGGCAACGAGCGGATCCGGTTCGACTTCGAACAGTGCGACTTCGAACAATCCAACCTCCGCCGGCACGGCGACTCAGACCGCGACAGCCCCAAGCGCGACGACTCCCGCGACTCAAAGCGCCGCCAGCAGCAGCGCGGGGGGCCCCCATACGGGCACGCAGTCGAGCTCCGCCACGAGCTCCGCGTCGAGCGGAAACGCTTCGTCGTCGTCTTCGACTTCGACTTCGACTTCGACCGGGCCCTCGTCCTCGGGCTCCAGCAGCACCCCGGTCGGTGACGATGCCTCGACGGGCTCGCCCGGCGGCGGATCCACCCTCGCCGCCGATGCGTCGGTGGCGTGTCCGAGCGGTCCTGCGGTGGCGTTCCCCGGAGCCGTCGGCTTCGGAGCCACCGCGACCGGCGGTCGGGGTAGCGCCGCGGTTTACGTGACCAACCTGAACGACTCGGGGACCGGATCGTTGCGCGATGCCGTCAGCGTCGGCCACCGCGTCATCGTCTTCTCCGTCGGAGGCGCGATCCAGCTCGCTTCTCCGCTGAGTGTCTCCGGGGATCTGACCCTCGCGGGCCAAACGGCACCGGGTGGTGGGATCGCCGTTCAAGCGGCCGAAGTGTCGTTCAGCAACTCGTCGAACATCATCGTCCGGCATATGCGCTTTCGTGAGGGCACAGACGATCCCGATACGGGCAAGAGCTCCTTGTCCGCCGACAGTTCGATGCAGCTCATCCTCGACCATGTGTCCATCGAGTTCGGCAAGTGGGATAACTGCGACATCAACGCCGGCATGGACGTCACGATGCAGCGGTCGATCATCGCGGATCCGATCGGACAGCAGTTCAACGCCCACGCCACGAGCACCAGTGTCACGTGGTACGAAAACGTCTGGTCGAGTGCCCACAACCGCAACCCGCTCGCGAAGGGCAATACGCAG
The DNA here is from genome assembly GCA_963696385.1 of uncultured delta proteobacterium. GTDB lineage: Bacteria > Myxococcota_A > Polyangia > Polyangiales > Polyangiaceae > Palsa-1150. The sequence goes on along the minus strand of CAVOKF010000007.1, from coordinate 1,211,825 downwards.
TTCATCAACAACGTGATTTACAACTTTCAGGCGGGCTACACGGCGGGCGATTCGTCCGGAGATTTCACGCACGACATCGTCAACAACTACCTCATCACCGGTCCCTCGACCACGAGCGCAGCCGATGCGTTCTTCCAGATGAGCAATCAGTCCGTGTACAGCTCCGGCAACGAGATCGACAACAACAAGGACGGCACCTTGAGTGGAACGACGATCGTCGCGATGGGATCGACGGCGCTTACCGCACCGTGGGCACCGACGACGACGTCGCTCGCGACCGCCACCGCCGCGCAGGCCTATGCCTACGACGTGGCGCACGCCGGCGCGCTGCCCCGCGACCAGGTGGACACGTCGGTGATCGCCGACGTGACGTCTCTCGGCAAGACGGGCAGCCTGTGGACGACGCAAGCCGCGACCAACCTCGCCAATGGCGGCTATGGCACCATCACGGGGGGCACCGCGCCCGTGGACACGGACAGCGACGGGATCCCGGATGCGTGGGAGACCTCTCATGGCCTGAGCGCCACCGACGCTTCCGACGCCCTCGAAGAGACCTTATGCACCGGTTACACGAATCTCGAGGTGTACATCAACGAATTGGCCGACTCGCTCGAGTAGGCGGCCCGCGAAGGGTCCGGCCCTTTCGGTTAGAACCGCACCCGCAGCACGAGCCCCTCGCCTGCCGTGAGCCCCGCGACGCGCTCGGGGCTCCACCCCAACGTCGCCCCGACGGGCGCGATGGTCTGCGGCATGACCTCAATCGTGGCGGTATCCTTCTTGAGCACAAGGACCGTTCCCACGACGACGGCGCCGATCCCAAGGGCGTTGCCGATTCCGAAGACCAGCCAGCCGGACCACGGATTGTTTTCTGTCGCGACGGTCACTCCGATCGCGTCCAATAGGGCGCCGGATACGATGCCGCCGACGATGGCCAGGATGCCGAGCGCGCGCGTCTTGCCTTGGGACAGGTAGGTGCCCCTCAACGTCGTCGCCGCGGACACCATCACGGGCTCTTTGACTTCGACGGGATCGTCGCCTCGAAGCGAGAGGGCCATCCTCAGTTTGGCCTGTGGCAATCGTGTGTCGCACGGGGCAATGCAAAGGTCGCCGGAGTCATCCGCGACGTATTTGTACGTGTCTTGCGCTCGCGCCGGGTTGTCGCGGCGCCACGCCAGAGCGACGCCTTCTTGGTTCGCGTCGAAATGAATCTCGACCCCGGCGGGGGGTGTGGGGGTGGGGGCGGGGGCGGGTACCGCAGCGGGGCGGGACGGGGTCGAAGGTCCAGGCTTCGCGGCGGGAACGGGCACGGGGACGAGCAGACGCAGCGGCACGATTGGGGGCGGCGGCACCACGGTGAAGAGAGGGGAGGGGCCTGTGGCGGGTGAGGGCGCGCTGGTCGGGGCGGATGAGGGGGCCGTTGCCGGAGAGCGCGCGGCGGATGGGGCCGATGAGGGGGCTGTCGCGGGCCCCTGCGGAGGGCTCTGACCGAACGCACTCGCGGCAACGCTCTGCACGACGAGGAGGGTCCTGGCAAGAGTACGGGTCAGTTTCAAAGACGGTAGGTTCATGTCGAGCGGCGAAGCTGCGCCGTGAGCTGCTGTGCGGGCTAAGAGGTGCTCCAAGGTATTCCATGAGCCGCTGGGCGAGCAAGGAGGCGCTCACGTTCGCGACCGAACCCAGGCCCAGTGGCCGCTGTGGCTCAAGAGCGTGGTCTGCATCCGCGCAAGGTCTCGTGGCAGACGGTTGCCCCGAGCGATCGCAGCGCCCGACGCATCGGGCCACGAAGGGCTCCCTGCGCTCCCCGTGAGCCACGTCGATCTCATCGATATTGCTTCCGTTCTCGTCGTAAGGCGGGCTCCGACGCAAGCCGGATCATTTATATGTAATACACAAAAAAGCGGGCTTTTTTTACATCTCCTGCAGGACGGGTTCGCTTAGCGTCACGTGTGTGCAAACCCGACCCACCGCCGCAGCCGCCCGTGCGTTCCGGACGGGCGCCCCCACCCTGTCGACCCGCTGTCAAAGTCGGCCGATGGGCCTCAGTTGCCGCGCGTGCGGGTCCTTGAAGAGGACGCCCCCATGTGCCCGTGTCTGGGTGGGGTGCTCGGCTCGGAGGGCCTCCGAGTCATCGGAGCCGCAATGGGCGGCGAGGCGCTTGCACGGGCGAGCGGTCCTTCTGCCGACCTCGTGCTGCTCGACTGCGAGCTGCCGGCCATGGCTTGCAAAGGAAAACTGCGTCGTTGCGAACGTTCGACCCCAAAGGAAAGAAGGCGTTCTTCTGGTTATGTCATCCGTCGACTCGAATTGGGGTTCTCCTGGAAGTGTTCGAGCGGCCATCGGTAGATGATGTCCACCGATCCGCTCCAGCGGCATGGGCTCGTGCCCCGTCTCAGGGGAGCTCGGGAGAGGACATCGGACCCAGGGTCGAGCACGAGGTGAGCCGTCACGCCAGCAGACGATCGCTGTTTGCGATCCGTCCCATCCCTCCCTCCCATGTGGCGCGTCGACCGATGCGCAGCGCGCCTTGACGGAATTCGTCACCCGGTGTTCGGCACGCCCGTTCGGTCGTTTGCTTTGGCCGACCGTGCAATGTGCATGTCATGAATGTTTCGCTACGGTATCTCCATGTCTCACGCGCCGTACCCGGACATCGATTGTCACGGAATATTGATTACAATAGAGAGCCTATTTAGCGAATTTTTAGAACGTATGCCTCTAGAGTCCGGCGCATGCGACACATCCTCAAACGTTCCTTGTTGAGGGCGTGGCGCTCTGTCATCACCCGCCACTCTTCTCGCCCACGACGTCGCGATGCTCACGTTCCATTCGCGACCCCACTGAGGAGTCAAATGCATGGTTCGCTTTAGTTCGCTGCGCACTCACAGCGCATGGGTCGGCACGATCGCCTGTATCGTGCTGTCCGAGGGCACGTCGCTCGCTCGACCACCTGCCCCCGAGGCGCCGCCGTCGGCCGCTGCACCCACCGCGCCCCCTGCGGCCATGGCACCTGCCCCCACGGCACCCGCCCCCACGGCGCCGCCAGCTCCGGCGCCAGCGCCCCCCGTCACGGCCGCGCCATCGCCGGCCATGCCGTATGCGCCCCCGCCTCCCAGTGAGCCCGCCGAAGGGCCTGCCCCTACCAAGGAGAAACCCGCGGAGCCCTTCGCGTATGGGGACTTCACCTGGCTCAACGGCACGAACCGCCAGCACAAGGCGCTCCTCGACAGCGACATATTTACCGGCACCTTCCTTCTCGACGTCAACTATACATCGTCGCTCGACCATCCCATCGACGACACGGTCGTCGGCTCGACGGCGCTGTCCCGCGACAACGAAGTCACGCTCGCTTTCGTCGGGTTTGGAGGGGACTTTCACTACAAAAATGCGCGCGCCCGGCTGTTGACTCAGTTCGGCATTCGGTCGGAGCTCGTGCCCCGCAACGACTTCAGCACATTTCGCGGTCAGTTCGACTTGCAAGACGCCTTCCGGTACATCAGCGAAGCGAACGGCGGCGTGCACCTCGACGTACTCAACGGCATCAACATCGACGCCGGTATTTTCATGTCGTACGTGGGACTGTTTTCATACGACAACTTCGAAAACTGGAATTACCTGGCGTCGTACACGTCCGATATGACGCCCTGGTTTTTCAACGGGGTGCGCATCCAAATTTTTCCGAGCGACAGGCTCAAGATCGAGCCGTGGTTCGATCAACGGGTGGCAAACGTACGGCGTGTTCAACGAGATGCCGGGGTTCGGCGACCAAATCCTCTGGCGACCCAATGAGTGGGTCTCGGTGCTTGCCAACCAGTACGTCGGATGGGACACCCAGGACAACCCGGGACAGCTTCGCTTCCACAGCGACAACAGCGCAACCATTAAACTCTACGATAACCCGAGCGGGGGGTTCATCACGAAGATGGCGGAATCGTGGACGTTCGACATTGGAGGGCAGCAAGGCGACGGGGTGACCGCGTTCGGCGGAAGCGGCACCGAGGGGCACTGCACCACCAAGACCCCGTGCACATCGCAGTTTTTGAGCGGGATGGCCTACCACCGCACCTGGTTCGGCGATCACCTCGCGTTCACGTTCGGAGGTGGCTTCGTGCACATGCCGAGCCGCTACCTGCTCCTCGCGCCGACCGGCCAGGCGTCGGGGGTCCCCCAAAACTTGAGCGTGGATGGCGTCAGTTACACCCCTGCGACCAATCCCTACGACTACAACCCCGGCGCCAAGTTCGACGGCGTGGACTACGATTTCGGCTTCCAGTACATGCCGATCGAGCAGGTCACCTACAGCGTCGAGTGGAACCACCGCGGGGCGAACGTGCCGTACTTTGCGGGCCACGGCGGCGTCACGTCGCCCGACGGCTACATCACCACCCCGGTACCGACGGGCTGGAGGCCGGATCTGGTCAAAAACGACGACCGGATTATTTTCGCCGCCCTCGTGCGATTTTGAGGCGACACCATGCATACCAAGAAAAGCACTTTCCGTGTTTCCAGGTCCATCCAGAGAGGCGGCATGAAAACGTCGGCTTTTTCTACTCGTGAGGTCGGCCGCGCTCGGGTCGAGCGCCTGCTTTGGGCCGTGGCGGCCGCGCTGGCTCTCGCCGCGGCGGGGTGCAACGAGGGACACGAAGGCGATCGCTGTGTGATGGCCCTCAGCCACAACGACTGCGCCAGCAGCGATCTCGTTTGCGGACCGGTGACCGATTGTCCGGAAACCTATTGTTGTCCCGTGTCGGGCATGAGCAGCAACGCGTTTTGTCAGCCCGGCTGCGCCGGGGGCGCGCTCTCCATCATCTTCGCGTCGTGCACCACGGCGAACCAATCGCCGTTGTGTCCGTGCATTATGGGAGAGAATTATCCGGCGCCCGTCAATTACGGACCGCTGCCCGCGAGCCAATACCCGCCGGGCGTGGATTGCTCGTGCGTCCAAGCGCCGGACCCCATCGCTTGCCTCGCCATGATGGCGGAAGCGGGCACGGATGCGGGCAGCTCCTCAGAGGACGCGTCAACCGACGGAGCGTCTCCTGAGAGCTCCTCAACCGACGGGGGGGCTTCTGAGAGCTCGTCTACGGACGGTGCGTCTCCTGAGAGCTCGTCCACCGACGGCGCGTCTTCGGACAGTTCCGCCATGGATGCTCCGGCTGAAGGCTCGTCGATGGATGGAGCCCCCTCTGACGCTTCGGGGCAGTGAGAGAGACTCGATCTTCTTCACGCTCGCGCCGGCCGTAGGCTCGCCTCGGGTGTCGAGTTCGGCCTTCACGGCGCGAGCCTGGGGACGTGTGTGCCACGGCCCCGGAGCTCCACGACCGTTTTGCGATGTGGCCGCCGGGGTGGCTTGGCTGGCCCCTCGGTGGACATCGGCTAGAGTCGGGCCCCGTGGGTAAAGAAATCGCCTTCTGTCTGACGCTTGCCGGTTGCGGGAGCGTCGGGAGCGTCTTGGGGCCCATTTTGCCGGACACTCGAACGGCGATCGACCGGGCCCATGAGGTCGAGCCCAAGTGCAAGGCATCTTCAGAAGCCGCCGCCGCCACGCTGATGGCTCCTGCGGTGATCGAACGCGTGGAGCCGGACAACGCGATCGTGCCGTCGGGCAACGACCGACGTGCGAACTTGATGGGCGCTCGGATGTACCTGCTCCCAGCGGCCGGCCATGGCCAGGCACCCGAAGAGATTACGCGCAGCCTCGAATGCCATCAGGTCCGAGCGATCCTCGGGCAGATCGAAGTGCGGGACGACGACCCGTACGTGCTGCCCGATCGCTGGCTCGACATCGACACGCATTCGGAAGGCGACGGCTTCTCGGTGCGCGTGACGATCGACTCGATCGCCGACGCCAGAAGGGTCCTCGATCGGGCCGAGCGTCACGTGGCTCGTCCTCACCGTGCCGTCAGGCGGAATCGCGAACTTCAGGAAGATCGTGCGAAGTGGGAGGCCGAGCACAAGGCCGAGCTCGACCGCTGGACACCCCAGATCCATGCGGAGGCGAAGGCCCTTGCCGGCAAAACGTACGCAAGCGGCAAGGCGGCGATCGCCGCGGTCGCAAAAGGGGCGCACCGCAATCCGGGTGATGCCGAGCGCGACACGTACCGTCACCCGGTCGAGACCCTCTCTTTTTTCGGTTTCAAGCCGACGATGACGGTGCTCGACGTGGGGCCCGGCGACGGCTGGTACACGGAGCTGCTCGCCCCGGCGCTGCACGAGCACGGCCGCTACGTCGCGACGAGCGGCGACCCGAACGGCCCCCCCGATGCACGCGACACCTTCGAAGGGCAGCGCTTCCGGGCATTGCTCGATACGGCGCCGGAGATCTACAGCAAGGTCGAGACGGTCGTGGTCGATTCAAAGGCCCCCAAGCTCGGCAGCGACGACACGTTCGACCTGGTAATCGTCATGCGCGGCCTGCACGGGTGGCAGAACAACGGGACGCTCACGTCCTGGCTCGAGGAGATTCACCGCGTGCTCAAGCCGGGCGGCGTTCTGGGGATCGAGGAGCATCGCGCCGTGGCGGACGCCGATCCCGTCGAGAGCGCAAAGAAGGGATATGTGCCCGAGAAATGGGCCATTGCCCAGATCCAGGCTGCGGGGTTCGATTTCGCAGCCAAGTCCGAGATCAACGCCAATCCGAACGATACCAAGGATTATCCGGAAGGCGTCTCGACGCTGCCGCCGACGCTGCGCCTCGGCGACAAGGACCGAGAAAAGTACAAGGCCATCGGCGAAAGCGATCGGATGACGTTGAAATTCGTCAAAGCCGCCGTCAAGCCCGCGCCTCGCAGTCCGCCGGCGTCGCCGTAGAGACCGTTTCGATGGCGACCGAAGGCGCCGACTTGATCGAGGTTCCGTCCGTATCCCCGCTTATTGGTCGATGGAGTTACCGGCGAGAGCCTGCGCCTTGCCAAATGCCATCGCGTGCGCGGCGACCTTGAGGTTGTCGCGAACCGTGTCCGCTTCGAGTGTGACGGCATAGTTGCCGTGCTCCGGCTTCACATCGATGTTCAGCCACGTGCCCGGCAACCAAAACGGGTCGGTGGCCACGTTGGCCCGCTGCCCAAGCAACACCTGAGCACTGTGGCATTGCAAGATTCTCAATAGCTTATCCGCAGACACCCCCTCAGGAGGCCTGACGACGATCTTGGCACCTTCAACGATCTTCAGGTCGTTGTCGCCTGCGTTCGACGCCGAATACGAATAGAGAGGCTCGGCTTCGATCACCTTGACCGAGCGAATGACGCCCTCCGCAACCGCGCCGGAATCGCACTGAGTTCGTTCGACCTCGGCGGCCTGTTCCGCGGGGGAAATGCGGACGCACAAGCCACGGTCAGCGCTGCCATCGGGAGAACCGCGAGAACGGCTGTTTTCAAGGTGCACCTCGAGAATCGTGTCGAACACCATGAACATGCCATCACCGCGAAACAAGGGGGTTGCGGAATAAACCCGGATATCAAGCATCCGGCCTCAACGGCATAGAGTTCTTGCTGGGCGAGCGGGCGCTCTCAGGCGAAATCCCAGCGTGGGACGTTCTCGCGTATGCCGGTGGAGCCAGATGTAGGGTAGGCGGCCCTTGCCTTTCGAGCCCGAGGCCACGAGACGGTCCGTCGCAAACGGTCCCAGTGAAACGGGCTGCCGCACCAGCATGCCCCGTCCTGAGACTTCGTTTCCGATATGTTTCGGCCCGGTTCTTGTCGAAACGATCTTGGCATGATGCTTGTAAGGCACTTCGCAGAGGTGCAAATCATGAACAAAGTCTTTCTCGGGCTCCTGCCGCTGGCTCTACCGGCGATGGTCGGTTGCGCCGCCACTCTTCCGCCCGCCACTCAGGCTGCCGAGGTTGAACGCGTCCAGTGCGACTCCGGCAAGGCGAGCGACGCCGAGCTCCAGATCGTGCAAAGTGCCTCCGTCATTCAGGCCGAGCCTCTTTATTCCCACGTTCTTACCCACGGCGGCAATGACGCCGAGCGGCGCGTCGATGGGGCCAAACTGGTCATCCGCCCGCCCGAAGGCGTTTCGGCGGACCGGATGACGCGAATCCTGCAGTGCCACGGCGCACGCGCGCTTCTCGGAAAGCTCGACCACGCCTCGTTGCCCGAGGACCCGTTCTGGCTTCCCGACACCTGGGTGACTGTGGAAGTGAAGCCCGAGAATGGCAACTACTCGGTCACGCTCGAGGCGAACGACGCTCCCTCCAACATCAAGCTCGCCGCCCGCGCCATGGCGTTCGCCGAGGCGCATCCGTTGCGGAGCTCGACGTCCGCCGTCCAGTAGTTCTGCCGCCCGCGCCATGGCGTTCGCCGAGGCGCATCCGTTGTGGATGCCCGACGTCCGCCGTCCAGTAGTTCTGCCCCTCCGTGCGCACGAATCCAACAGAGCTGGCGCATCGCGAACGTGAAGCGATCGACTGGACCGTCCTGTCAAAATCGAGAGCCGCTCGGGCGCCCGCGCGGTTCAACCCTCGCCGCGCAGCCGGTACCCCACGCCAGGCTCGGTCAGGAAATACTTTGGACGCGCCGGATCGACCTCGAACTTTTGCCGGAGCTTGCCCATGTATACGCGCAGATACTGCGTCTCCTTGGCATAGGAGGAGCCCCAGACCATAAAGAGGATCTGCTCGTGCGTGAGCACCCTGCCGGCGTTTCGTATCATGACGCCGAACAACTTGTACTGCGTCGGAGTCAACCGGACTTCTTGGCCCCGAACGGACACGCTCTGCTTCGCAAAATCGATTCGGAGGTCTCCGACCTCAAGCACCGATTCGAGCGAATCCGCATCGGCCCGCTGGCTATGCCGCAGCCAGACGCGGATGCGGGCAAGAAGCTCTCCCGTCCCAAACGGTTTGGTCAAGAAGTCGTTTGCGCCTGCATCGAGGGCGGCGATTTTGTCTTGCTCGTCGTCATGCGCAGAAAGAACCAGGATCGGCGCGGCCGACCATTCGCGCAGTTTGGTCGTTACCTGCACGGCGTCCAGGTCCGGAAGGCCAAAGTCGAGGACGACGAAGTCGGGATTGTGACCCCCCGCCTGGGCGAGCGCCTGCGACCCGGTTTCGGCGTCCACGACCCGGAAGCGCTCGTCGATGAGCGTCGAGCGAAGGTATTTGCGCATTCGAGCGTCGTCCTCGACGACCAGGATCAAGGGCATCATGGCCCGCGTGCTCGGGGCCCCCGCCGTTCGGGGCGGCGGTTCGCTCGCGCGGCCTACGGTCGTGTCCTCGCTCATCGTGACCTCGCCCTCCATCGTCGTCGCCAGATGATGACTTCGGCATGCAAGGTCGGGTGTACTATTTCAATAAATAGCGTGTGCCCATGCATAAATAGTGCGTAAATCGAAAACGAGCCGCCGCTTCCCGCGACCTACAGCCAGAATGGAACATTCCCCGTTTCGAGGGCCGCCGACGCGAAATGTGCTATCCGGTTCTACGTTGCCCGCACACCGCTGGGTGAGCCGGAAGCCCCGGCCCTGTTCCATCATGGAGCCGGACACCGGCATCGCCATGGGATCGACCTCGGGAAGCTACCGATGAACCGACAAAAGAATCGCTCTTCTATGTGTATTTTCAATGTCTTATGGTGCGTTCGTTGCGTGCGGTAACAACACCGCGCAGCCTGGCTTCGCTCCAGCGGACGACGGCGGTGCCAGCTCGGAACAGGCCGGCCCATCAAGCGGAACTTCCGCGGCATCGACGACGTCCAGTGGAGCCTCCTCCTCCGTGAATGGGAGCTTCGGCTCGGGCAGCAGCGCAAGCACCGCCGGTGGCGCCGGGGGCTCCAGCGGAGCGTCGAGCGGCGGCGGAGTCGAAGCGGGAGGCGGCGGAGTCGAAGCGGGAGGTGGCGGAGTCGAAGCGGGAGGCGGCGCCGGAGAGGACAGCGGCGCATCGGGGGGAAGCGTCGCGATCGACGCGGGTCCCGGTGGCGACGGCGGCGACGCGGCAGCCGCAGGCGAAGCGGGGAGCGCCGGCGACGCAGCAGGCGCGGCGGGGGATACCGGGTCGTCCGGCGGCACCGGTGGCGATGGGGGAAGCTGCACGGTCGCCCCCGGATCGGAGATTGGGGTTTTCACCGATCCCGTCACGACGACCGACATCGCGCCACCCAATCCGCCGGGCATCACCTTCAAGGACACCGACGGGAACCTGGTCGACGCCCATGGCGGCGGCATCATCAAAGTGTGTGACACCTATTACTTGCACGGCGAGTATTTTCTGGAATCGGCGACCAACAACGACTTCAACGGCTTCTCGATGTACTCGTCCGCGGACCTGGCGACTTGGAAGTACGAGGGAATCATCCTGCCCCAGCAGCCGAGCGGTCAGCTCGGGCCCAATCGAAAAGGGGAGAGGCCCCACATCATCCAGTGTCCGAGTACGGGGGAGTTCGTTCTCTACGCGCACTCCGCCGACATGACGTACGAGGTCGACAAGGAGGTCGTCTACGCGACCTCCCCGACGGTGAACGGCACCTACTCGTTCAAGGGGTCCCTGCTGAACGCGAGCGGGGCGATCGCCGCTCACAGCGACATGAGCGCCCTCACGGACGGCAATGATGCCTATGTCGTGACCGAAAGTGGCTGGGTCTATACCCTCGCCAGCGACTGCCACAGCTGGCTATCGGCCAAACAATATCCCGCGGTCAACGGAACGACCGGCGGCAGCGAGGCCCCCACCGTGTTCCGAGCCGGCAACACGTACTACTGGATCGGATCCGCCAAGACGGGGTGGCAGGCCAACGACGACTTCTATTCCACGGCTCCGGCCATGACCGGTCCCTGGACCTACCAGGGAGATGTCGCTCCCGCCGGCAAGTTGACCTGGATGACCCAGTCCACATGGGTCATGCCGATCGCAGGCAGCGAGGGAACGGTCTACATGTACTGGGGCGATCACTGGCAAGGCCAAAACACTGGCGATCCGGGCCAGCACAACTATCTGACCACCTATGTGTTTCAGCCCCTGGTTTTCACCGGGACGCTGATGTCCATGCCGACCTACCAGGTCAGCTGGAAGCTCGACGTCGGTGCCGGAACCTGGGCGACGAACTAGGGCCCGTAAAAGAAGTAATCCGCCGAGTAGGCAACCTTCCGCACCGTTCCCGCATGGCTCGCGTCGCAGCCCCCGGCCGGCGCGAGGCCCCCACTCGTGCGCACCCGTTGGACGTAGCGAGCGTCTGTGAAGGGCGCACCTGCGCCGCGGCCGTCGACGCGCAACAGGAGCCACGGCACGGAGCCGCTGTCCGGGGTCGAAGCCGCGATTTTTCGCGCCCGAACGGTTGCCCCGTCGAGCCACTGCCATTCGGGGGTGCCCGCATCGCTCGCGAAGTGGTGGCCGAGCGCCTCGGAGTGGCAATCGCTCAGCGTGGCCTCAGGGCCGAGCAAGGACCAGGTATAGGTCATGGCACCGTCGACCGCGACTGGAGTGCAAGCGTAGTTCTGCGACCCCTTCGCCGTCGCGTGCAGGACCACGCGGCCGTTGCCACTCGGCACGGCAATCGACGGCTCTACGGCCGGTGGGTCGAGCCAGGCGTTGGGGCAAGTCCCCGCCACGTTGCCGCTTTCGGACGGAACGCCGGGATGGCAGGCCCACAGGATGAGTGCCGGCGATGAGCGGAGCCATGGGCGCATGGGTTGCGCGATCGCCCTCGGACCCGACGGCACTACCAATCTCCTGCAAAACTTAGATGACGACACGCCACGTCGTCCCCCCGCCGCCAAGCTCATCTTGAAGCTCCACGCCCGCCCGAGCGAGCTCGTCGCGTATGCGGTCGGAGCACCCGAAGTCCTTTGCGGCGCGAGCGGTTGCCCGTTCGTCGACCTTGGCCTCGATCCATCCCGCATCGAGGCCGCGCACCCTCAGTCGCCGCTCCCGCGTGCGGGCGAAGAACTCCGTTGGCGCCGCTTGCATCAGTCCAAGCGGCCGGCAGCACGCGTCGAGGGCCTCGACCGTAGCAGCGGCGAGGCTCTCGAGGAACGGGCGCGGCGGGGACCCTTTGCGCGGCTTGGCGAGCTGATGCGCGGTCTCATTGCCGATGCGCGCGACCTCTCCGATCACGCTGAGCGCGACCGACGTGTTCAAGTCGTTGTCGAGCGAGTCGATGACGCGATCCGAGGCTTCGCGCACGGTGCGCGCGAGCGGATCGTCTCCCACTGCGGACGGCTGAGCGGCCGATGCGGCCCCACGCAGCGACTCTCGAGTCGAGTACAGATACTCGACTCGACGCTCGGCCTCGTCGAGCAAGGGGAAGACGACGCGCCCATCGGCGCGCTTGTCCACATCGAAGTTCAGCGGACCGCGGTAATGCGATCCGAGCACGAAGTACCGCAGCGCCTCGGCGTCGTTGCGTTCGAGGATCTGCGCGATGGTCACGAAGTTTCCGAGGGACTTGCTCATCTTCTCGGCGTCGACGTTGAGGAAGCCCGAATGAACCCACAGTCGTGCAAACGGCGCGCCCCAGGCGGCTTCGCTCTGGGCGATCTCGTTTTCGTGGTGAGGGAAGATGAGGTCCATTCCACCGCAGTGCACGTCGAAATGAGGCGACAGGATCTGAGCGGCCATGGCCGAGCATTCGATGTGCCAGCCGGGACGTCCGCGGCCCCACGGGCTGTCCCAGCCCCATTCGTCGCCAGCGCTCGCCTTCCATAGCGCGAAATCGAGCGGATCGCGCTTGGCCTCGCCGGGCTCGACCCGCGCTCCGGACACCAGGTCGTCGATGACGCGATGAGACAGCTTGCCGTAACCAGGAAACGCGCGGACGGCGAAGTAGACGTCCCGGCGCACGTCGGTCGGTGCGGCATAAGCGGCGCCTTTCGCCACCAGGTCTTCGATGAGCTGGATGATGACGCCGATGTTCTCGCTGACGCGCGGCTCGAAGTCGGGCTGCAAGCACCCGCAGGAGCGCAGCTCGTCGGCGTTGATCTCACCCATTCGCCGCGAGAACTCGAGCGGGGGTTCGCCCTTCTCGCGCGCCCGCTGGAGGATCTTGTCGTCGACGTCGGTGACGTTGCGAACGAACGTGACCCGGTACCCGCGCGCGCGAAGAAAGCGGACCAGGACATCGAAGGCCACGAACGTGCGCGCGTGTCCCGCGTGAGCGTGGTCGTACGTCGTGGGTCCGCAAAGGTACAGACGCACATGCCCCGGCTCGATCGGCGTGAGCGGCTCGAGCCGCTGAGTCATGGTGTTATACAAGCGGACGGCGCTTGGCGGCATGGTCGGCAGCGCCGGTGCATAGCCGAACCAGGGCGATTTGACACGTGCGTGATATCCATCCGGGGCGAATGCGCCGGTTTCTGCCCATCGTTTTGGCCCTGCTCGCCGGCTGCGCGCACGCCGACACATTTCGAGATGGGGTGCTTCGAAAGGGCGATCTGCGTGTGGGAGTCGGCCCGGTGCCTCGGGAGTGGACGCGCGTTTCGGTCGAAGGGGCCGATCTTGCGTTCCGCGACGATGCGCGAGCCGGTTCGACCCTCTTCGACGTTCACTGTGGCGAACGCCGCGACGACGCGCCGCTCTCCATACTGACTGAGAACCTCATCATGGGCACGACCGAGCGTGACTTTGGAAGTCAGAGAGTCGTGCCGTTCGACGGCCGCGAGGCCATGCGCACCGTGCTCCGCGCCAAACTCGATGGCGTCCCGATGCAGTACGACATCTACGTCATGAAGAAGGACACCTGCGTTTACGACGTCGTCTACGTCGCGCCCCCGGCGTTTTTTCCGGCCGGAGAGGCGGATTTCGAACGATTCGTCAACGGGCTGCATACCTTGCCCGCGTCGTCGTCCGCCGCCAAGGGTGCCGACGTGCCGCCGTCGGGGGATCCGTGACCACCGACGCTCCGCCTTCGATTCCCCCGGCCTCCGGTCACGTTTCCAAGATCCCGCCGCCTCCGCCACCGCCGGCGCTCATCGAAATCTGGCAGTCGCGCATCATCAGTTTCGTGTCGCGCATGGGCCAGATCGGCATGCTGACGAGGGGGGCCGCTCGAGCCCTGTTTCGCCGGCCCTTGGAGATTCGGTCGACCGTGTACCAAATCGAGTCGCTCGGCGTCCGATCGGTCGGCATCGTCGCCGTGACGTCGATCTTCATCGGCATGGTCATGACCATCCAATTCGCTTACGGGCTGCAACGCTTCGGCGGAATCGACTACATCCCGCGGGTCATCATGCTCGCATTTCTGCGCGAGCTCGGACCGACGCTGACCGCAGTGATCGTCGGCGGGCGCATCGGTAGTGGGATGGCGGCCGAGGTCGGCGCCATGAACGTCACCGAGCAAGTCGATGCCATTCGAGCGCTGGGCGGCGACCCTGCAAAGAAGCTCGTGCTGCCCCGGATTCTCGCGGCGATGATCGTGATGCCATTTTTGAGCGTTTTTGCCGACACCCTCGGAACGCTCGGAGCCATCTTCGTCGGCGACGTGGAGTACGGAATCCGCCCCCGACTGTTCCTGCAGACCGCGCTCGAGAGCGTCTACTTGATCGATTTTTTCTCCGGCTTGGCCAAGACACCGGTGTTCGGATTCATCATCGCGATCGTGGGTTGTCACTTCGGTTTGACGACCCAGGGGGGGACCGAAGGCGTCGGACAAAGCACGACGAGGACCGTCGTGGTCGTATCCATCGCGATCTTGGTCTCCGACTATTTCATGACCCGCATCTTCGTAAGTTTTCTTCCTGGCTGATTTGGCATCGCCCCCGCGCGCCACCCGTTGACGGTCCAGTCACGAGGTCCCATCATGGCGCCGTCATGCCCGACTCCCCGCCCGTCTTCACGATTGAAGAGGCCAACGCCCTTTTGCCGCGACTCAAGGCGCTCGTGGGAGCCCAAATGGATCGGCGGTCCGAGATCGAGCGCGGACTCGAACGGCTCGCGCAGCGCATCGGCGCCGCGCCGGACTCCGTTCGGATCGAAGACTCCGATCCGTTACCGGTCCGCGAGCTGAAGCGGGACCTGATCGAGCGGGTCGAGAGCTACCGCGCCGCATGGCGTGAAGTCGAGGAGCTGGGCGTCGTCCTCAAAGACCCTCGACGTGGACTCGTCGATTTCTATGGACAGGTCGACGGTCGGTTCGTCTGGTTGTGCTGGAAGTATGGGGAGGATGCCGTGACCCATTTCCACGGCTTCGACGAAGGCTTCGCGGGGCGAAGGCCGATTGAGGCGACCGTGCGCCAGCGGCACCTCAACTGAGGCGTCGGCGCACCAGGGCGGCGAGTGGCGGATCGGGCAAGTCCACCGCCCGGGCGGATCCCTTGCTCCGGGGTGGTGTACTAAGCTGCCTTCGATGGACCGTGACGCGGCGGCTCGGGCGATTCACGCATTCTTGTGCGCACTCGGACGCGATCCGGCCCACGACCCTCACCTGGTCGGGACATCCGATCGGGTCGCGGCGGCGTTTGCGGACGAGCTTCTCACGGGATATG
The DNA here is from genome assembly GCA_963696385.1 of uncultured delta proteobacterium. GTDB lineage: Bacteria > Myxococcota_A > Polyangia > Polyangiales > Polyangiaceae > Palsa-1150. The sequence goes on along the minus strand of CAVOKF010000007.1, from coordinate 1,196,414 downwards.
CGGTGGATACCGACGCCCTTCTAGCGGCCAGCGTCTTCCCGGGGCGCTCTGAACTGGTCGTCGTCCGTGATCTGCCGATCACGACGACCTGCCCGCATCATCTCATGCCTGCCACCGGCACCGCGTGCGTCGCATTCGCTCCCGACGAGCATCTGGTCGGGCTGGGCACGGTCGGACGCCTCGTCGAAGCCTACTCGCGAAGGCTGTCGCTTCAGGAGCAGGTCGGCGAACGCGTCGTGGCCGCGCTTCAAAAGCACTTGTCGCCTCGCTGGTCCGCGTGCCGAATCGCGTTGAGCCACGCCTGCATGATTGCACGGGGCGAACGGGCCCATGGATCGCGGGTCGAAACGCTCGCCGTAGCCGGGGGGCAAGTCGACGACTCGGTCGTGTACGCAGCGCTCGCGGTGGGGCGGTGACCCCATGAAATGGATCGGGCGCGTGCCGCGGGCGCGTCTCGCGAACGGCGCCATGGTGCGGCTCGAATATCCACCCTTTCACGCGCTCGTCGCGCTCGTCGACGATACGCCCCACGCCATCGAGGACGCCTGCAATCACGCGGGCGCGAGTCTGAGCGAAGGCGAACGACGCGGAGCCTGCGTCCTGTGTCCGATGCACGCCTATGCGTTCGACTTGGTCACCGGGCGCCTCTTGTGGCCGCGCGGTCTATGTGGCGATCAGCGTCGATTGACCGCCCTCGTCGAAGGGGACGACGTCGTCGTGTGGGATCCGGGCCCGGGCGTCGAAATCATCGGGGCCGATGGGTCGCCCGCTCGATGAACCAAAAAAAAGTGCCCGCGCAGAGGGGCCGGGGGGGCAGCCTCACTCCACACGGGCACTCGGGTTGAGTGCAGTGGTCGTGCCACCGACTTTTTCGCGGAAAACACGAGGAAAGCGGCTGGCGGCCGTGCAACTTTGAAAGACCTGGCCGCTCGGGTGCACGATCGCGAGTGCGGGCGACGAGTCGCCTCGGGTGCGGGGGGGCGGCGGAGGAGCGGACGAGCTATCGCCGTGCCACACAATTCAAAGCAAAGCGCGTGCGCGCCGAAAAGACGCTGAGTTGCACCGGCGGGGGCCCTGTCGCTTGCCGGGTCGGCGCACCGGGGCTTGCCCCGCCCGTCAGCGCCTCGGGCGTGATCGACGCGTAGGGGTCGACCGAGGCCGCGATCCGAACGATGCATGCACGATCCCGCGTCGAGCGCACTCGTGCCCGCGCGGCCTGAAGGGTTGAGCGCCATTGATCGCCGACCTCGATCTCGATGACGCCCGGGTACGGCACGTCGAAATCCCAACCGGGATCGTCGGGCGCGCACACTTCGACCTCGTGCTTGGACGCGCCCAGCGCAGCCAGGGCCTCGGGCTCGGCCATCTGACCCGTTTGCAAGTCGACGCTCACGACCCACGCACTCGGCGCTCGGGCGAGGTCCGGTTGACCCTCGGCGATCAAGCCGACCGCGCGCCCATCGGTTCGGGAGGCCAGTCGGAGGTCGGCGCGAGCGTCGAACCCCAATCGCGGTATTCGGAGCCAAACACGGGCGCGATCCCCTTCGATGGTCCAGAGCGCCGCGGCCAATCCCTCCGACGGATCCTCGGCTGTTACGACGAACCACCGGCCGTCGGTGCGCAACGCCCCTTCCACCGCGGGAAAGGAATCGCTGCCGTCTCTTTGCACGGGCAGCGGCGCTCGATGGCTCTCGAGCACCATGAGCCGAGCGATGGAGGACCCCGGGCCATGTTTCGATACGAGAAGTGCGTGATCCGGATCGTCGCCCGGCAGGAGGGTCCATGCAATCGGCATGTTGGAGCCGATTCCCAGCCCGCGCCGCGCGCTATCGAGCGTGGGCCAAGGGGAGGGCGCAGCGGCCGACGATCGTGCGTCCTGCCACCCACCCCAGGCCCAATCCCAACGCACCTGCCACCCTCCGAACGAGTCCCAATCGCCCGTGGCGGGGCCCCAGGCGTACACCCGGCCGAGCGGGCGTGTCCCGACGAACGCTTCGACCGTGAGCCCGAGGTCGCCGCCGACGAGAGCCGGGCCGGCCAATCCGGAAAACGAAGGAAAATCGGCAACGGAGCCCCAGGTGTCGACACCGGCCGCCTGCGAGGTGCGGGAGCGCGCGGGATCCAGGTGCGTGGCGGTGACTCGGAGCGCCGACGGCGATGGGCCCGACGCGACGATAGGCGGCCTCGGGGCGAGAGGCTCGCAGCGGAGGCGCAGATCGGCCGGAGCGATCGGGGCCGACCGTGCGGCGAGAAACATAGGTGGCGCCGGCGGACGAGGTGCGTCGTGCGTCCCCCAGCCGATTCGCATCCAGCCGGCGGCCACGCAGCCGATGGGCCCGCATCCACGCTCACGTTCGGCATCCGGCTCGGCGATGGGATCGGGTAGCGTGAGCGCTTTGCTCCACGTCATTCCGCCATCGACGGACTCGAAGCCGCGCCGTGACGCCGTCCAGCCGAGTGCCCAACGTCCCGAGACGATGGGCGGGCCTGCGTCGCGGAGGTACTCGCCGACGCGTGCGGTGCCGGTGCCGTCGATCTCGATGCCGATCACCACATCGCCCGCGTCCACCCAGCCCCCGAGGACACCGGGGCGCCGCTCCTCGAACCCATCCATCCAAGTGCCGAACCTCAGCACGTCTCGCACCTGGGCGGGCAGCGGCGGCAGCCGGACCGGAACGGTCTCCGGAGACCCGGGTCCCGCAGGAATGATGGTCAATGTCGCGGTCGCCAAGTCCCCGCCGATGGGAGACCGGATGACGATGATGCGTTGGTCGGACAGCGCGACGAGCTCTGCCCTGTCGCCGCCGTCAAGCGCGCCAGTGCGCAATTCCTGCCACCGCTGATCCGAACCCATGACGCACCACGCCGCTTGGTCCGCGCGCGTCCCCGCCTGGGCCACGCCGGCGCATCCTCCTCGCACCGCGAGAGCCCCGTTGCCGCAAGCGGTCACCTGCCGGGCGTCGTCAAACCGGCGAAGCTCGACCAAGGTGCCCGATGACGAATTCCACCCGTAAATCCGAGTGCGGCCGAGTGGCTCGCCGCAGACAAAACCGAAGGCGCTGCGGGCGCCGGGACGCGACAGAGAAATCCCGTGGCACCGTGCCGGGGAGAGCGGAAACGCGTCCATTACGGTGTCGAGCACCGCCCCGTCCGAGAGACGAACCCGCGCGACAGCCCCACCGCGTGCGACCATCGCCGTCCCGTCACTCAGGGGCCAGCCATCCTCGATGGCCGCGGCAAGGGGACGCTGGCCCAAGATGGCCCGCATCGCGTTTCGATCGTCCATCCGTCGCGGGCTCGCGTCGGACTTCTCCTGGGGATGCACCGGGCGCGAAAGGGGAAAATGGGTGTGAGGCGGCCGCGAAGGAAGCCCTTCGCTCTGACCGTCCGAGCGGACAAGCCACCATTGCGCGTGGCCGCGTTCGTCCGGCGCCCACGCCCCGAACGCGTCGTCCATGGCGACGATCTCGGTCGGCGGCATCGGCAGCGTGGTCGGATGCCACGAGGCACCCGCGTCCATCGTCACGAGCGCGCCACGTAGATCCGCGACGACCAGCGCTCGCCAGGCGTCGAGGGCGACGACGGCGCCGAGGTGCGGCGAGGCGGGGAGTGGCCCGAGATCGAGCGATTCGCCGTTGCGTGGATCGACCGCCACGAGCGATCCCGGCGCGTACCGTAGATACGCCCGGTCGAGGCCCACGAGGATCGATCCGATCGGCGCACCCGACGCAATCGACGCGAAGATCGGGGTCGCCCGACCGAGCCAGGTATCGGAGCGCCACACTTGTGTGCCGATGGCGAAGAGAAAGCCTGCACCGAGTCGCTCGGGAATGGCCGCGACGCTGGAGGGCGACGCGGGCAATCGGTCCGACGCGGCGGTGAGGGCGCCGTCCGGTTCGACGACGATGCGCAGGCCCGAGACGATGGCGCGAACTCCTCCGTCCGACTCTGCCCCCCAGGCGCGCGCCTCCTGCAGACTCACCGGAAGCAGACGGGCACCCTCGCCGCCCGTGGGCGCGGAGATGTCGGCGCCCTGCACTCCCCGCAAGGTGGAGGTGTTCTCACCATCGCCTACATCGGAGGGCGGGCGAAAAGCCACGGGGAGTGAAATCGTGCAGGCGGCGGACCCACCGAGCACCGCGGCCGACCAGGTGAGCGAGTTTCCCCGCGCGACCCGTGGGCCCCGTGCCGCGTGCTTCACAAACCGATCGTAGCAGTTGGCTTTCACGAGTGGACCGGCCGGCCAAGTTGAGCCAATGTCTCGACGATGTCCCTCGTTGTCGCCGTGGTTGGCGCGACCGGCGCAGTCGGTCGCGAGATGCTGCGTATCCTGGAAGAACGTAAGTTCCCGCTGACGCGTCTCGTTGCGCTCGCGAGTCCGCGGAGCTCCGGCCAAACGCTTCGATTCGGATCGGGCGAAGTGACCGTGGCCGAGCTCACGCCGCAGGCTTTTGCCGGAGTCGACGTGGCGCTGTTCAGCGCGGGATCGAGCGTATCGCGCGAATTCGGCCCCATCGCCGCTTTAGCGGGAGCCGTCGTGATCGATAACTCGAGCGCGTGGCGCATGGATCCCGCGGTGCCGCTCGTCGTGCCCGAAGTGAATATGGGGGCCGCCGCACACCGGCCGAAGGGGATCATCGCCAACCCGAACTGCGCGACCATTCAAATGGTGGTCGCACTCAAACCGTTGCACGACGCCGCGCGCATCCGGCACGTGGTCGTTTCCACATACCAAGCCACCAGCGGCAAGGGGCATGCCGCCGCCGAAGAACTGCTGGCGCAATCGCGCGCCGTGCTCGAGGGCCGTCCACCTGAGCCTCGCGTATTCCCCGGGATCATCGCTTTCAACGTGCTTTGCGACTGGAAGTCAGGCGAAGACGACTACTCGGAGGAGGAGACCAAGATCATCCAGGAGACGCGCAAGATTCTGGGAGATCCGCGTATCGGGGTCTCTCCCACGACCGTGCGCGTACCGGTGCTCAACGGGCACTCCGAAGCGATTCACGTTCAGTTTCACCGGCCCATGGGGGCCGAGGAAGCGCGGCGCCTGCTTCGCGACGCGCCGGGCGTCGTGTTGACCGAGGGTCCCTATGGCCCGGGCAAGCACCCGCAACCCGTGCACGCGTCGGGCACCGACCCCGTCTACGTCGGTCGCGTACGGGATGATTTGGCCGTTCCCGGTGCCATCAACCTCTTTGTCGTCAGTGACAACCTGCGCAAAGGTGCCGCCCTCAACGCGGTGCAGATTGCCGAACGCCTGAGCATTCGTTGAGGCGCGGCGTTGGGGTCCGGCTCGCCGGGAGTGCGAAACGCGTCGCCCGTCGCCACCCTCTTCGAGAAGGCTACGGTATCGGATGGCTGCCGAGGCGCTTTGCGATCCGAAAGCCCATTTCGAGGGCCTGCCGGTAGTTCAGTCGCGGATCGCAGGCCGTGGCGTAATTTCTGTCGAGGTCGTTGACCGTGATTCCGGCCGCACCCCCGATGCATTCGGTCACGTCCTCGCCGGTCATCTCGAAGTGCACGCCGCCGAGGTGCGTCCCGCAGGCCTCGTGGACGTCGAAGGTCCACTCGACTTCGCGCACGATGTCATCGAAGTCGCGCGTTTTGAGCCCGGATGACGTCGCCTGCGTGTTGCCATGCATCGGGTCGCAGACCCACAGCACCGTGCGTCCCGCGCGCTTGACGACTTCGACGAGGCCGGGCAACACGTCGCCGACCTTGCGCGCCCCCATCCGCGTGACGAGTGCGATCTTGCCCGCCTCGTTGTGTGGGTTGAGTGCATCGATGAGCCGAAGCACTTGGTCGCCCGTCGTCGTCGGCCCGAGCTTCACGCCGAGCGGATTGGCCACGCCGCGGAAGAACTCGACATGCGCGCCGTCCAAGGCGCGGGTCCGTTCTCCGATCCACGGGAAGTGCGTCGTGAGGTCATACCATCCCTCGCGTCGAGGCACCTGCCGAGTCTGGGCAGACTCGTAATGCAAGTTCAACCCCTCGTGGCTCGTGTAAAAGTCGACGCGGGTCAGCTCCTCGACGCTGATCTCGCCGAGTGCCTCCATGAAGTGCAGGGCGTTGGCAAGCTGGCTCGTCGTGCGCTCGTACTCCTCCCGAAGCGAGTCCGGCATTCCGGCTCGACGGAAGAACGAGAGCTCCCAATATTCCGGATGATGCACGTCCGCGAATCCGCCCGCGGAAAGCGACCGGATGAAATTCAGGGTGAGCGCGGCGTGGCTGTACGCCACGATCATGTTGTCGGGGTCCGGCCGGCGACCGTTCTCGGTGAAGTCGGCCCGGTTGACCATGTCGCCGAAGTAACTCGGATGGATGACGCCTTCGCGCGACTCGACGGCTTTGGTTCGTGGCTTGGCGTATTGTCCAGCAAATCGGCCGACGCGGATGACCGGGCGCTTGCCCTCGTGCACCATCACGAGCGACATCTGAAGCAATATTTTCAGCTTGTTGGCGATGTTTGCGGAGCGGCAATCCGACAGCGTCTCGGCGCAGTCGCCGCCCTGGACGAGAAATCGTTTGCCCGCCTGGGCTTCGGCGAGAAGCCGCTTCAACCGTTCAATTTCCCACGAGGTCACAAGTGGGGGAAGCTCGCGCAGCCGCGTACATGCGGCGCCAAGTGCCACGGGATCGGCGTACTCAATCGCCTGCGCGTCGGCCCGGGTCTTCCACGATTCGAGGCTCCACGGCACGGTAGTCACAGCGTGAGGTCTCTAGCATGCCTCGTGCGCCGCGCTCGCTGCCTGGGCCCATGCATCAAGCGGCGTCCCGGGGCCGAGGGTCACTGAACGCATAGTCTCATGTCGCGCTGGAGCAACACCCCCTTCTTGACCGCCTCGCGCGAGCCGGTTATTCGTTGGCCTTGGGAGTGGGGAATCGCCACACCGCTCAACGAGCACCGTTTGGCTCGCGGGGGTCGAGGCGGAATTCGAGGAACACCGCATGGGCAGTCGAATGACGTGGCCACAGATATGTCGGAGAGAAGAGTTTCGCGGCCGTTGGGTCGCCCTGGATGAATGCACCTACGACCCCCGGACGTCTCGTCCGAGCGAGGGGACCGTGATTGATGCCGACGAGGATCTCGTCGCTCTTTGCAGCCGGATGCAGGACAGCGATAGCAAACATTGCGCCATTTTGTTTTGCGACCAGCGGGCAGCCATCGACGAACCGCCGCCTTCGGCGGCGCGCCGGTCGGCACCTCCGCCGACGCCGCCTCGTGCGTACCATTGACCGGGCCGGGCCTTACTTGAGGACGGGTCGGAGAAACGCCTTCCCGTCCTTGATCATGACCTCGAAGTCGACGGGCTTTCCATGTTTTTGGCGCAAGCGCGCGCTTGATTCGCGCAGGTTCTTCGCGACCGAGTCGAACGGCATCGCGGTCGATTCGTTCTGTCGCCGTCGCGTTTCCATGTACTGCGAATAGATCTGGCGGACCCGATCTTCGGTGAGGTCGTCGGCTTGCGGGTGGGGGATTGCTGCCCGCGGCGGAGTCGGCGGCGACGGAGCGGTCGGGGACCGCGCGTCGGCGCGGAGGATGTCCCCGGAGGAGGACGGGGTTCCGGCCTGTGCGGCCGCCCGCGGCGCAGGCGTCTGCGCGGCGGGGGTAGCGGGTCGAGTCGCCACCGGTCCCAGCGCGGAAGAACCGGACAGCGCCGAAGGGGCAACCGCGGCTCTGGCCGGGAAGGATGCCTGGGCCGCTGCGGGTGCCGGAGCGCCGGTCGCGGCGCCGGTGGGGGCGGCTGGGGGGGGGGCCGGGACGGGGGCCCCCCGGCTGACCGCCGTAGCGGCCACGGCGGGTGTCGGGACACGTGGGACGGGATGGGGGATCGAGGCCGACAAGGCCGAAGGCGCGGGCGCGCGGGCCGAAAGGCCCGGCGAGGCTTGGGGCCCAGTCGGCGCCGGCGCGTGGATGACTGAACCGGCACCCACGTTCGAGGGGCTCAACCCTGGCGCGTGGAGGGCCGCATGGTTCACGGTCCCTGATCCCGTTTCCGCGGTTTGCGGGCGAGCGGCAGGCGGCGAGGGCGCATGGAGGACTGGGATGGGCAATCCCGGCGGCCGGCCGGGCGCCGCGGGTGAGAAAACGGCTCTGGTTGGGGCGGCTTCTCGGGTGAAGGGCGGAGGCTGAGCGCGAAGTGCCGGCTCGCCGGCCGCCGGCAGGGGTGCACCCGTTGCGCGCGGATTCGGCTGCGGTGCGCCAACGTTACGAGCCGTGCCAAGCGGCGGTTTGGCGGGCGCAACGACCTGGGCTCGAGCGGCGATCGGAGCTTGGGGAGGGGACCGCGGTGCGGCGGCGATCCGTTGCGCTTCGTTTCCATTCGGAAGTCGCGAGGGCGCCGGCGCGAAATCCTTGTCGAGCTCCGCCAACTCGGCCGCCGGATCGAGCGGGCGCGGTGGGGCAGCGATCGGTCGCGGTTCGTTTCCATTCGGAAGTCGCGAGGGCGCCGGCGCGAAATCCTTGTCGAGCTCCGCCAACTCGGCCGCCAGATCGGGCGGTAGCGGGTCGCCGGGGCGCAAAACCGGCGCGGGCGGGCGCGAGCTCTCGATTCGCGCACGGGGCGCGTCAGAGCCCAATCGGCGACGCGCGCGCGACGCTTGTCGCTTGTACGTCCCGTTTTCGATCTCTCGGCAGATCCGCTGCCAGTGGGGTTGGTACGTATTGTACCTCTGCAGGACCATTTGAAATCGGAACCGAAGAGCCGTGTTGCGAATTTGCTCCTTCCGGAGCAGGTGAATTCGGCGGTCTACGTCCTTACGAGCCACCCCGGGCTCGATTCGTTCGATGCCCATGAAGTATTGCTCGTAGAGCGATCGGAGCCGGTCGAGCGCGATCTCGAGCTCGCCGATCAGCCTGTCGACTTCAGTCGAATCCACCCCGCGGCGCTCCTCAGGGCAAGGGGACCACGCGGACGTTGTCGAAACACACCTTCACTTCCCAATCGTTGAAGCCGAAGTGATCGTGTCCGGATCCAGCGAGCGGGGAGGAGTCGGAGAGGGTAAGCATTTCGTTGCCATCGACCCACCAATGAATGGTCCGCCCGTCGCTTCTCTCGACCTTGAAGTGATAGGTCTGGCCCGGCACCACCGGCTTCTCTCGGGGGTCATCGGAGTGGGGGTCGACCGTGATCTCCTTGCGGTCGCTCGCATGTTCGTTGATTCGCGCAAGCACGTGAAACTTGTTGTGCCAGCCTCCGAGGATCGTCAGGTAGCTGGTCGCGTTCGTGTACGAAAGGCCGGTCGCAAACGAGCGCCCGTCACCCCAGAACTCGGCCTTGAGGTCGCCATCCGGCGACTGGCTGACCGCGTCGAATTCGATCCGAGCGTTGATGGGAAGCGTTCGTTTCAGCCAAATGCCGTGGTTGTGTGCGCGTTCGCCACAAAGGTGGCCCGACTCGATTCGCCAGATGCCTGTAGCCGTCGCGACCCAGTCGGCGGAAGGCTCGAGCCAGCGCGAAATGGCGCCGTCGGACGCCGCCCCGTCCCAACCCGAGTCGGGGCCCCCGGACGAAGCCGGGACGGCGCCGTGTTCGAAGTCGTCTTCGAACGGCACTTTCAACAAATCCGCAGCGGGGACGGCCGGCTTCACGATCTGCGGGGTGCGTGTGAGGGCTTGGCTGCCCGATGGCCCGGCGTCCGACGGTCCGGCACTGCCCGACGGTACGCATCCCTGAATCGCAACCGCCCAAGCCACGATCCCCTCAGTTGGCCGGATGTGCATCTCGACCACGGATCTACCACACTGAACCGCCCGCAGCGTCGAGCGAATGCGAGCCGCCGAGGTGCGCACTCTCTCGTTATCTTGTAAACGGGGAGAGGGGCATCCCGATGCATCCGATTCTCTTTCGAATCCCGCTTCCGCATACGCCGCTGCGGCTTTGGTGGGCGTTCGCGGCGGCCGTTGCCATTGCCGCCGTATATGCCGTCCTCGGCTCGATCCGTCGAGATCGCAACGCGCTGACGTCGGCGCTCGTCGCCGCCGCTGTGGCGGCCATCGCGGCATGGAGGACGCATGCCGTCGCCTACGAGGCGCCCAACCTCCCCATCTATGCCTACGGGGTCATGCTCGGCGCCTCGCTGGTGGTCGGCTGGTACCTGACGTTATCGCTCGCCGCCCACGACGGCTTGCCGAAAGAGACGATGGCCAATTGCTACGTGGTCACGGCGTTGGCCGCGCTCGCCGGCTCCCGTGTTCTCTACATCGTGACCAACTTGGATGACTTCCACTCGTTTTGGGACTTCATCGCGCTGCGCAACGGGGGACTGGTCGCATACGGGGGCTTTCTCGGTGGTTTGCTCGGGAGCTGGGCGTATCTCGCAGGCAAGGGCATCCGGCTGCTCGCGTGGGCCGACGACGCCGTCCCGAGCCTCGCGTCGGGGCTGCTCATCACCCGCATCGGCTGTTATCTCTTCGGCTGCGACTTCGGAAAGCGGCTGCCCGACGGTTCCCCGCATTGGCTGAAAACGCTTGGAACGTTCCCCCACTGGGCGCCCGGCACCCTTGCGAACGGCGATGGGAGTCCGGCCTTCGTGCGCCACCTGGATATCTACCGGGGGTCGCCGCTCGCGGCAGAGCTTACTCGGATGAACACCAGCTTTCCCGTTCATCCGACCCAGCTCTACGAATCCTTGGTCGGCCTTTTTCTTCTGGTGCTCCTCCTTTGGCAACGGAAATACACGCGCTTTCGCGGTCAGGTGTTCTTCCTGTTCGTCTACGCGTATGGCTTTCTCCGATTCCTTCTCGAGCTCTTTCGGGATGACGTCGAGCGAGGCAGTTACGGTCCTACCATCGATGCGCACGTGTACGTTCCCCTGTGTTTGACGCTCTTGGCGATCGGGTTCGCCGTCGGGGTCTCGCTCGGGATCCCCAACCAGCGAGCGCGTGCCATCGCGCGGGTGTTGGCTTTCGTCCCTCCCGTCGTCGCGTACGTGGCGCTCAAACCATCAGAATTTGCTCAGAGCGAGCCGTACCAGCTGTCGACCAGCCAGCTCATCGGTCTACTGAGCGCGCTCGTCGTTTCGTTCTTTTACGCGCAAATGTGGCAGCAATCCCGCAAGCATCCCGTCGCCGCCATGAGCTTGGGCGATCCCCAGGCCATCCGAGCGCTCGGTGGCGAGACCCCCGGAGCGATCTCCGGCCATCCGGTCGGCGAAGACGAAGCGGTTTCGGACGAAGGCGATGTCGGTGAAAGCGGGGCACGGGGCCCGGATGACGGCGCGCGATCCGAAGCCGATCCCACTTGAGCGGACGCTCGAGCTCAAGACGCGCCGGGATTCGCGCCGGCTCGGAGCGGCCGTTGCGCGGGTCCTCGGCCCCGGTGATCTGGTGCTCTTCATCGGTGCACTCGGTGCGGGGAAGACATTTCTAGTGCGTGCGGTCGCCCGGGCCCTCGGCGTGGCCGAGCCCATCACGAGCCCGACGTTCACGCTCGTCAACGAATACCCCTCCCCGGCCGGTACGTTGGTCCATGTGGACCTCTATCGGCTGATGGGCGACGACGCCCGCCTTCTGATCGAAGTGAGCCGGTTGGGCCTTCGCGAGCGACGCAACGAGGGCGCGATCCTGCTGGTCGAATGGGGCCAAGACGCGGTCGTCGCGCTCGGAGCCGATCCGGCCGTCGTCGTCTCACTGGCGATCGACTCGGCCGCCGCGACGGGTTCCGAAGCGGCCGGCAGGCGCGTCGCGACGCTCGGCGGCGCCCGGGCCGGTGGTATCGTCTTGAGCGTCGATGCCGGCTGAGCGTTCGATCGGAGAGCGGCTCGCCATGGGCGTGATCGCCGGGCTCGTTGCCTTCGGCTTGGGCTATGCGTCGGGCCCTCGTGGTTCGAAGCCCTCTCGACATCACGCGCCGACGACTTTCGAGACGGGCATTGCAAGCTTCGAGTTGCACCTCGGGGCCGCCCAGATCGCGGCCCGCAGTCGGGACGGATTGGTCAGTCGCGACATCGATCTCGCTCTGCTGGTGGACGGAGCACGGCGTCCGCTCGCGCTCGCGCGGGAAGATCTGCGCCCCGCCACGGATTCCGTGCGTGCGACGGTTCCCGTGTCTCTCGGCGATTCGACCGTCGACGTCGGTCTCGAGCTGAGGTCCGACCCCGCTCATGACGCATTGGTGATCTCGCTCGATACGGCTTCCTCCACGAGCGGGCACACGCTCGCTCTGACCGCTGAGCTGGCGAGTGAGGGGGAGGTCGTTTTCGTGTCGGGTGTGGGGCAAATCGCAGATCGTGCCTCCGTGGCTGGACACGTCGTGATCGTCGACTCGGAACCTCACCCCATCGCCCTTTTGTCGACTGTGGGGGCCATCGGGATCGACGCCGTTCCCGAGAACACGGCGATGCCCGTCGAGCCCATTCACTTGTTCGTCACCAGTCCCGACGTGCAGGCGAGCGCAGGTCATCGAACCGACCTGTCGATTGTCGTTGCCACGTCGAGTGTCGCCGCGTGGCAGTCGATCGCCGAGCTTTCGGGCGAGCCGACGGCGCTCGTGCGCGGCCACGTGACCGGCGCGACCGAGCGGTCGCTGGTTTTCGGTCGCGACGCTCAAGGGGGACCCCAGGTGCGAGCGCACGTCGACCCCGGCGGAGCCTTCGCGCTGCAGGTGCCGAAGTCGGTCGTGCAGTGGTACGCGGCCGTCGATCCGGGACGCGCGAGCGGTCTGGCCTCCTTCGTCCCCGGCACGCCCCGTGACCTGGTGCTCGACGTGTCCCCCGGGGGAGATCTGCACGTCGCGATCACCGATGCCGATACGGGTGCCCCGTTGACGGCGCGCCTCGTCGTGCACGGCGTCGAAGGCACCGTCGACCCGAGCTTCGGCCCGGATTACCGTGCTTCGGGGGCGGGCCCCGTGATTGACGCGCTGCGCGGTGATGTGACGACGCCGCTGCCCTCGGGCCGCTACCGCATCGCGGCCACGAGAGGCATCGAATGGAGCATCGATGCGAAAACCGTGACGATCGTGCCCGGGCGCGTTGCAGCGGTGGATCTCGCTCCGCGCCACGTCGTACCGACTCCGGGTGTCCTCGGGTGCGATCTGCACGTGCATGCGCGGCCGAGCTTCGATTCACCCGTCGTGCCCGAAGACCGAGTGCTCTCGCTCGTTGCGGCCGGCATCGATTTCGCCGTTCCGACCGAGCACAACGTGGTCGGCAATTACGCCCCGTCGATCGAAACACTGGATCTCGGGCGGGAGCTTCTCAGCGTCCCAGGCGTGGAAGTAACGACCTACAGCAAGGGCTTCGGCCATTTTGGGGTATTCCCCTACCCCTTGGCGGCACCCGTGCCGCCGTACAAGCACACGAACATGGCGTCGATCTTTCGGGCCGTCCGCGCCAATGACCCGAATCGCTACTTTCAATTGAACCATCCGAGGCTTCCAAAGGGAATAGGCTATTTCAACAACATCGGATTCGACCCGAAAGCGCCGCGCACCCGCATCCACAATCGAGTCGATTTCGACGGCATCGAAGTGTACAACGGTTACGACAGCGAGTTACCCGAACGCGTCGATCAGGTGCTGCGCGACTACTGGGCGCTTCTCGATTTCGGATGGCGCTACGCCGCGACCGGAAGCAGCGACTCGCATCGTATCCAATACCATTGGGCCGGCTATCCGCGCACGATGGTGACCGTCGACTCCAATCCGTCCGCTTTGGAGGATGAGAAGGCCGTCGACCCTCTCGTCGTGGTCGCGAACATCAAAAAAGGGCACGCGGTCGTCACGAGCGGACCGATGATCGAGTTCGAACTCGACGGCGTACGCCCTGGCGACGAGCTGTCCACCACAGACGACCCGATCTTGGGTCACGTTCGCGTGCGCGCCGCGCCGTGGATCGACGTGACGCGGGTGGACGTCGTCGCGGGCCAGATCGGGGGCACCTACAAAATCGTCGGGTCGTTCGAGGTGCCTTCGCGCCCTACGGCCCTCGGACCCGAGCCGGGCACGCTCGCGGAGGCGCAGGATCGCACCATTCGGCTCGACCGCGATCTCGCGGTGTCGGTCGGGCCGGAGAACGGTTGGGTGCAGGTCGTGGTTCGGGGCGACCGGCCGATGGACGACGTGCTGCCCTTCGTTCCAGTTCCCCCGATGGGGTTCACGAACCCGGTCTACGTCGTCCGTCACGCCGTGGCACCGCCGCCGTTTCCCGGTGTGCCGGTCAACTCCCCGCCTGCGGGTCGAGATCCGGCAGGCACCCAGTCGCCCGTGCCGTGACCCCGAGCCTCGCACCGGTCTCTCGGAGGTGATAGCGTCCTAAGCCATTGGGGCGAGCAAAAGCCCGAGCTCATGCGCCGCCGACGAGGCGACGACGGGCGGAGGACACCACCCGCGCTTAGCGACTCCGGAGCGAAACGAAGTGAACGCGGCATTCGGTCGCTATCGCCTGCTCGAGAGGCTCGGGCAGGGGGGCATGGCGGAGGTCTTCAAAGCGAAGAGCTACGGAGTCGAAGGCTTCGAGAAAATTCTCGTCATCAAGCGGATCCTGCCTGAGCTCGCGCGCAGTCAGGAATTCGTGGACATGTTCGTTCACGAGGCAAAGCTCGCCGTCCGGCTGTCTCACGCGAACATCGTGCAGGTCTTCGACCTAGGCAAGGCATCGGGGGGCGAGGGGGGCGTCGGGTCGGACGCCTACTACATGGCCATGGAGTACGTGCAGGGCCTCGATTTGGCGAGTGTCCTCGGGCGCTCCCGCCGGTCTCAAGGCGGCTTGCCCATTCAGCTGGGGGCCTACGTCGCTTCCGAAGTGGCCAAGGGGCTCGATCACGCTCACCGCCGCCGCGACGAACAAATGCGGCCGCTTGGTATCGTGCACCGCGACGTCTCGCCACAGAATGTCCTTCTCTCGTTCGAAGGCGAAGTCAAAGTCACCGATTTCGGCATCGCCAAGGCGCGAGGCGCCCTCGACCGGTCGGGTCACGAGGACACTCATGCGCGCGCCCTGCAAGGCAAGTTCGGATACATGAGCCCCGAGCAGGCGCAGGGCGAATCGGTCGATGCCCGCAGTGACCTCTTCTCGCTCGGTACCATCCTTTACGAGTGCGTCGCGGGGGTAAACCCGTTCAGCGGACCGACCACGTTCGAAACGCTGCGCCGAGTCCAGGCCTGCGAGTACCCCCCGGTCGAGCTGCTGCGCCCGGAAGTGCCGCCGGAGCTCGTTGGGATCCTGAAAATCGCGATGGCGAAGCACCCCGACGATCGGTATCCCGATGCGGGACGCCTGTACGAGGCTCTCCTCGCGTTTCTCTACACGCAAGGCAGTCGCTACGGCGCCCACGAGCTCGCCGAGTTTCTGTCGCGCTTCCGCGATTCGATGGAGGCGAGCACGAGCGCCGCCGGCCGCGATCCGATGCTCGAAGCGGATGCGGCCAATCCCCGCGTCGAACGGACTCCGGTCGAGATTCCCGCGACGCGTCGAGCGGCGAGCGTTCGCCTGGATCGGGGCTCGGGTCTCGCCGCGATCGAGCGCGCCATCGACTTGGGGGAGCGCCGCGAAGTCACGGCACTCGTACTCGAACTGCCTCGCGAGACTCCGGACCACGTCGTCGACAAAGCGGCCCACGTCATCGAGCGGTGGGGTGGCCGCGTAACACGTCGCGAGGCGGGTCACGTCGCAGCGCTCTTCGGTCTCGGGGACCCCGACGGTCGCGACACCGAGATGGCCACGCGATGCGCGCTCGTCGCGCTGCGCAGTCTCGACGCGTCGCGCGCACCGGGGGCGGGATTGCACATCGGACGGATCCATATCTCCGCGTCGGGGGAACCCACGGAAGACGATCGGATGGGCGCGCTCTTCGACACCGCGCGCGAGCTCGCGCGCGTACGCGACGGTCAGGCGGCCATCAGCACGCACGCGATGAGGCAAGTCCGCGCCCTCTTCGAATTCGAACCGATTACCGAGAGCGACCAGCAGACGCACGTCGCCTCCGTTCTCGTAAAGGCCCTGCGAGGCCCCGCTGAAACGTACGGGCGCTTCGTAGGACGCAAAGACGAGCTCCGTCGCGTCGGCGAGGTCCTCGCGGCCGCGACGAAGCGCACGTCGCGAGTCATCACGATTCGCGGCGACAATGGCGTCGGCAAGACCCGTCTTCTTTACGAGGTGGAGCGGCGCCTGCGGAAAGGCGGTTACAACGTCGGCTTCCACACCGCGTCGTGCCCCCCGCGCGGCAACGATTTTCCGCTTTCCGGCATCGTCAGCATGCTGCAGGTGCTGTGCGGTACGAACGAGGGTGACGCCAACGATCGCATCCTGGCCGTACAGCCGCGCCTGCGCGCGCTCGGGCTGGACGCCGACGAGGTGAACGCCGTCCTCACCGTTCTCGGCGCGAACGTTCCTGCCGCGACGGGGGACGGCAACGCGCCGCTGCGTCAGGCGTTCGTGCGTATGGTGCAGAGCCTTTGCGAAGACCGCCCCCACACGTTCGCGTGGGACGTGGCCCATGCGATGGACGAGGAGAGCTTCGCTCTACTCGAAGAGGTGCTCCGCCGACTGCGGCAGGCGCGTCTCGTGTTCCTCTTCGCGGCGCGTGCCGGGTTTTCGCATCCGCTCGAAAGGACCAACGGTCACGTCGCCATCGACCTCGGCGATCTTGCCGCGCCGGAAGTCGAGCGGCTCGTCGCCATGCGTCTCGGCGTCGACAGCGTCTCCGACGAGATTCTGCGCTTCGTCCGGGCTCGCGCCGGGGGCCATCCGCTGTTCGTCGAGGAGGTCATCAAGGGCCTGGTCGACGCCGGCGCGGTCACGGTGGAGGAACGGCGCGTCGTCGAGATGAATCTGGTCGGCCAGGATCTGGCCCTGCCGAAGACGCTGCGCGGTCTGGTGGCGTCTCGCGTCTCCCGGTTGAGCCCCGATGACCGGGCGATGCTGCAGGCGGCGTCGGTGCTCCGCGACCCGATTGACGTCAACGTCTTGTCGAGCATGCTCGGCCGGGCGATGCCCTCGCTCGAGCGTTCGATTGCTACGTTGAAGGCCCATCATTTCGTGGTCGACCGAGGGCCGAGCGAGCTGCGATTTACCTCGCCGATCGTGCCGGAGATTGTCGCCGACGCGTTGACCCCGGAAGCGGCTCGCGAGATGCACGCGGCTGCGGGTCAAGCACTCGAGAGCACGCTCGGCGCACGCGCGTGGGAGCAAGCCGCTCGTATCGCGGGCCATCTGTACGAAGCCGGCGATCGCGAGCGCGCCGCGACGTATTTCGCGAAGAGCGGTGAGCGCCGTCTCGAAACGCGCCAGCTCGATGCTGCCGCGCGCGACTACGCTCGGGCCATCGTTCTCGCAGACGTCGTGACGAGGACTCCCGAGGAGCTCGCAGCGTGGCTCGCCGGGCTGGCGGCGGCCGTGCGCCTGGTCCGCTCCTGTCCCGAGGCGCCCGAGCTGTGCCGGCGCGTCATCGAGCGCGTGGACCAAGCTCAGGACCGTCGAGTCCGGGTGCGTGCCCACGTCGCAGCGGGGCAGCTGCTCACCGCGGTTCAACTGATGGATCAAGCCCGTCGCCGTCTCGACGACGCGCGAGCGCTGGCTGGGACGGATCCGCAGCTCATGGTTCCAGTCCTGATCGCGGGCGCCGACTTGGCCACCAATCGCGGCGATCTACGACGGGCGGCGCAGTTGCTCGACGAGCTGCGAAACCTCGCTCCGACGCTCGCAGACGAGCGGGAGAAACATCGCGTGGCGCTGCATCTGGCCCAGGCGAGCGCCGGTGTCGGCGATCGAATCGGGGCCGTGGCAAGGCTCGGCGAGGCCGAGCATGCGTTGCCCGACGATTGAATGGCCGCTCTCGAGCGCGTGAACGTCCGGTCGGTGGTCGACCTTTTGACTCGCGACTTTCGATCGGCGGTTTTGCATAGCGAAATGGCCATCGACATGAGCCGCGAAATGGGCCTGACGCACGAGGCGATGCTCAATTTGCACAACCTCGGCGTGGCCCTGGTGCAACTCGACGACGCGCCCCGAGCGGTTCAGGCATTTCGAGAATCGCTCGCGATGTGCGAGGAACATGGCTACGAGCGCCTCGCCAACCATAACCGCATGTTTCTCGCCTACCTCGACGGGATGCAGGGGGCGGCAGACGCCGACAAACTGCTCGTCCAGGGGTTGGCCTACGCGGAGAGCAAGGAGTTCGTCTGGGAGCTCGTGGGGGGTGGCGCGTTGCTTGCGAAGCTGCTGCACCGTCGCGGCAGAACCGATGCGGCGCGCGCGGAATACGAGCGAGCGCGTGCGGCCGCAATGCGGACGGGTCACAAGCTCATCGCCGACGAATGCGAGACGGCATTGGCCAAGTTGGGCGGGGCCCACGCAGCGCTCAGCAGCGCCCGCCGAGAATCGGCTTCCTAGCCTTGTTTTTCCGGGGATCCGACACGTACCCCCACAGCCGCTCCCGCGGTTTTGCTCGTGGCCCATCCCGGAAGAACCAGGGCACTTGTGGATTCGCGCGACTTCTCGGAACGGACCCCCCGGCTCCTAGCGCCGGCCGTGAACCGCGCCGAGCTCTGCGATGAGCCTGTCGTGAATCCGGCCGTTGGTCGCGATCACTTGGCCTGCCGTGACATCGGCTGGAGCCCCGTCGTAGGTCGTCACCCGACCACCCGCCGCGAGGACGATCGCGCTGCCTGCGGCGATGTCCCACGGCTTGACTTTTTTCTCCCAATATCCGTCGTATGTGCCGTCGGCCACGAGGCAAAGGTCCATGGCCGCAGAGCCGCAGCGGCGGACGGCTTGGCACTTCGCTTTGATGGCCACGAACGCGTCGAAGTTGTTGTCCGCGCTCGTGTGGCGATCGTAGGGAAAGCCGGTGGCCAAAAGCGCGTCCTCGAAGCGGTCCACCGAGCTGATGCCGCACGGTTCCCCGTTGCGTGTCGCGCCTTGCCCGGCGACCCCCACCCATTCGACGCCCAGCGACGGCGCGACGACCACGCCCAGCACCGGGCGGCCCCCCTCCGCGAGGCCCACCGACACGCACCAGAACGGGTGACCGTGCACGAAATTGGTCGTGCCATCGATCGGATCGACGTACCACGTCGGGGCATCCGGGCCGTCCGCTCGCCGTCCGCCCGCCTCTTCGCCGACGATCGGGAATGACGCCGCCGAGAGTCGCTCGCGCAAGAGCGCTTCGCTGTCGAGATCGAACTGAGTCACCAGATCGATGCGTCCCTTGTGAGACGTGGCCGGGTGCTTGCGCCAGCCCTTGCGCGCGACCTCCCCCGCGGCCCGTGCCGCTCCGAGCGCCAGTTGCACCAGTCCAGACGCGTCCAGAGAACCGTCAGCCATCGTCGTACCTGTCAGGTTGGGCGTGTTCGCTTTCGGCGAGCAGCGTGAGAATCTTGCGATGAATGCCGCCGAACGTCCCGTTCGACAGCAGCGCGATCGTGTCACCCGGGCGCACGTTGTTCGCCAGGTGCGATGCGATGGCGTCGACCGCGCCGGTCCCGCCGATGGCACGAGCCTTCGCGCCGAGCTCACGGACCAATCGCCCGACGTCGAGACGCTCGCCCTCGGGGATCGCGGTGCGTGCCGGAGGGGCCAAAAGGACGTGATCGGCGACATCGAAGGCCCGCGCGTAGGCTTCTTGGTGCAGCGCGCGGCACGCCGTCGCGCTCCGAGGCTCGAACGCCACCCAGAGGGCCCCGCTCGCGTGGCGGCTGCGCAATGCGCGAAGCGTCGCATCGACGGCCGTCGGATGATGGGCGAAGTCGTCGTAGACCCGTACGCCTCCGGGCTCGCCGAGCAACTCCTGCCGCCTGAGCACGCCCTCGAAGGAAGCGAGGCACGTGCGGGCCTCTCGTTCACCTACGCGGAACCCCTCCGCGCAGGCCGCTATGGCCGCGATGGAGTTCCGTATGTTGTGACGGCCCGGAACGCGCAAGGTGTAGCGTCCACACGAAACGCCCGCTGCGAACAAGTCGAACGTCTGCAGGCCGCCGGGCAAGCTCGCAGCCGGTGAGCCGAGCCAGACGGGCGTTACTTCGCCGGTATCGTCCCCATCGAGCGCGTACCAGGTCACGCGCGACCTGGCCTCGCGGACGACGATCGAACGAGCGCGTGCGTCCGCTGCATCGCAGACGACGAGGCCGCCCGGCGGGACGGAACGCACCAATTGGACAAACGTGTCCTCGTACGACGCGACGTCCGGGTAGATGTCGACGTGATCGTGCTCCACGCTCGTAACGATGGCCACGTCGTCGTGCGACACACCCATGTAATCGAGAAACTTGGGCCGTTTGTGCCAATAGACTGAGTCGTATTCGTCGCCCTCGACGACGAACGGAGCGCGCCCATGATCGGGTCGCACACGCGTCGAGCCGATGGCCGCGCCACCGGCCAAGCCTTTCGGAACCCCGCCGATGAACCAACCAGGATCGAGTCCCGCACCGGACAGGATCCACGCGCACATGGCACTCGTGGTCGTCTTGCCATGGGTGCCTGCCACGACGAGCGGCCGCCTTTGGGCCAAGAAGCGGACGCGCAGCGTCGCCGACATCGAGCCACGCGGCAGGTCCAGCCTTTCGAGCGCCAGCGCTTCCGGATTGTTGCGGCGGATCGCATTTCCGACGACGGTCCAATCGGGCTTCGGCGACAAGTGCGCCGCGTCGTATCCCTGAAAGCAGCGCACGCCGATCGCCTCGAGTGTCGGACCGACGGGGGGGTCGAACGCGACATCCGATCCGCTTACATCGTCGCCCGCTGCACGCAGCAAAGCGGCGAGCGCGCCCATCCCGGTACCGGATACCCCGATGAGATGAACGTGCATGTGCCTCAGCCTTTGGCAAACACGAAATCGTCCCCGTTCAGATCCACCTTGACGATGGTCGCGGGTGGGTGCTCGCCGCGCAAAATCTCTTCCGCAAGCGGATCCTGCAATTTCTTGAGGATGGCGCGCTTGAGCGGTCGTGCCCCAAACGCCGGCTCGTAGCCGAGGTCGACGAGTTTGTTTTTTGCCGCCTCCGTCAGCTGCATCTTGAGCTCCCGGTAACTCATCAGCTTGTCGAGGTGGCGCAGCTGAATGTCGACGATTCCGCGCAAGTCCGCCTTCGACAAGGGGCGGAAGAGGACGACGTCGTCGATGCGGTTGAGAAACTCGGGTTTCAGGAAAGCGCGTAACTCCTCTTGCAGCACCTCCCGCAACGCCTCGAGTCCTTCGGGCGTGCCGAAAAGCTTCGGGTCGGTTTCGAGCAGACGCTTGCTTCCGACGTTGCTCGTCATGATGACGACCGTGTTCGAGAAATTCGCGGTGCGCCCCCGCCCGTCGGTGAGCCGTCCGTCGTCGAGTACCTGGAGAAGCAAGTTGAATACGTCCGAGTGCGCCTTTTCGACCTCGTCGAAGAGAAGCACACTGTAAGGTCGCCGCCTCACGGCCTCGGTGAGAAATCCGCCCTCTTCACTGTCGACGTACCCGGGCGGCGCTCCGACGAGGCGCTGCGCCATGTGCTTTTCCATGAACTCGCTCATGTCGAGTCGAGTCAGGGACTGCTCGTCGTCGAACAAGAACTCGGCGAGCGCTTTCGCGAGCTCGGTCTTGCCGACGCCGCTCGGGCCGAGAAAAAGAAAGGAGCCGATCGGTTTTCCAGGATCACGCAGTCCGACGCGGCCGCGGCGAACCGCTCGCGACACGGCGCGGACCGCCTCGTCTTGCCCCACGACACGCTCGGCGAGCCGCGATTCCATTTTGAGCAGTTTGTCGCTTTCTGCCTCGAGCATCTTGCTCACGGGGATGCCCGTCCACTCGCCGAGGACGACGGCCACGTCTTCCTCGGTCACGACGTTCGACACGCCGCTCGGTGCCTCGCGACCCACGGCCGTGCCCGCCGCTTCCAGCCGGCGCTGGACGTCGGGGAGTTGAACGTGCTCGAGTTCGCCGAGCCGGGCGAAGGCCTGCGTCTGACGGGCCTGGCGGATCTCGTCCTGAAGACGCTGCTCTTCGCCGCGCAACGTGGCGAATGCGGCCATCGCTCCCCGGCGCGAGTCGAGTTTGGCCCGCATCTCGCTGACCACGGGTTCGAGCGCGCGCATCTCCTTTTCGAGTCGATCGCGCGTCTTGACGCTCAACGCGTCGGTGTCTCCGGCGAGCGACGCCGTCTGCGCCTTGAGCGACGCTAGACGGCGAATCGCCTCGTCCACCTTCGCGGGGACCCCGTCGATCTCGACGCGCTTGCGCGCCGCCGTTTCGTCCAGCAGATCGATCGCCGCGTCGGGTAGGGCGCGGTCCTGCAGGTAGCGCTTGGCGAGGCGGACCGCGGCCTCGATGGCCCCTTCCCCGATCTGCACCTTGTGGTGTGCCTCGTATTTCGAGGCGATTCCGCGAAGAATCTCGATGGCTGGCTCGAGCAACGGCGCTTCAATCGAAAGGACGCTGAACCTGCGGAGCAATCCGGGGTCGCGCTCCTGCATCTTTCGCGCGCCGTCGAGGGTCGTCGACGCAAGGATCCGCACTTCGCCGCGCGCCAGCATCGGCTTGAGCAAGTCACCGACGCCGCTGCCCGCGGCTCCCTGACCCAGCAACGAGTCGATGCCGTTGATGTAGAGAAGCGTGTCTCTTCGGCCGAAGGAAGACGCCGACGCCGCGCGGCCTGCCGGATCGCCCTGGGAGGACCGCGAGGACGGATCTTCGACCGCGCGACTCGGCGCCGCCGAGACGGCGGAGAGCACCTGGCGCAAGCGCTCTTCGATCTCGCCGCGCAACTTTGCTCCGGCGACCAGGAGTCCTGTTCCAAGCTCCAGCAAGCTCAGTGTGGCGAGACTTTCGGGTACCTCGCCGGCCGCGAGGCGCATGGCCAGAGCGCCGACGATAGCGGTCTTGCCGACGCCGGCTTCTCCGACCAAAAGGGGATGGTTTTTCTGCCGTCGTTCGAGGATCTGCAGCAGCCGGCGCACTTCGACGTCGCGCCCGATGACCGGGTCGAACCCGCCCTGTCGAGCTCGCTCGACGAGATCGTGAGTGAAGCGCGAGAGCACTTCGGCGGTGCCGCCGGCGGCGGACGTCGCGGTCGCCTCACGCGGGACGCTTCTCAATGCAGCCATGTGAGGGCGCAGGCTTCCGGGCCCCAGACCGAAGGCTTGCAGCACGACCGCTGCGGAACCGCGGATCTCTTGTGAGAGCGCATTCAACAGGTGCTCGACCTCGACCGTCCTGGCGTCCGCTTCCTTCTCCGCTCGGCTGAGAAGCTGGAGCATGGCGTTCGACAAATAGGCGAGGCCGGCGGTGGTCCTGTTGATGCGCCCAAGCGCGGACTCGGTCTCCACGGACAGGTCAGCCGGGTCGGCGCCCGCGCGCCGAAAGACCTCTTGGACCCCGCGATCTCGTTCGATGGCGCGAGCGAGCAAATGAATCGGCTCGACCTGGGCGTGCTTCCGATCGTCGGCCAGCCCTTGCGCCCCCGCGACAAGCGCCTTCGCGTCGGGCGCGTAGCGGTCGAGGTGAATCGTTTGCTCCGCGGCCATCGCGGTGGCAAGTTAGCATGTGAGTTTCCCGTGCCCGCCGACGTAACGATCTACACCACGCGAGTTTGTCCATACTGCGTCGCAGCGAAGCGCTTGCTTTCGCAGCGCGAGATTCCGTACGAAGAGGTCGACGTGACGTCCGACCCGGACCGACGCGGATGGCTCGCGCAGACCACTGGAAGGCGGACCGTGCCCCAGATTTTCATCGGCGACGAAGCGATCGGCGGCTACGACGACCTCGCGGCATTGGACAAGGCAGGGCGCTTGCGCGAAAAGTGGAATAAGACTTGATCCGGGTGGGCTATGTCGCATCCGACAGCGCTTCGACGAGACGCGGTACGTCACGAGACGCCAAAGCGCAGAGCGCCACGCGCAGCGCTCCGCGGCCGCTCGCGAGCACCTGCGGCACGACGTAAATGCCGCGTTTCGCCATCGAAGCCGCACGCTCTCGCGCGCGGTCGACGAAGACGGTGACGAAGAAGCCGCCATCGTAACGGGGGTAGCGGAGTCCACGCTCGCGTGCGAGCCGGTTGAACACGTCGACCCGCGCGAGCAGCGTGGCCTTGAGGCCATCGCGTTGCGCCGTGCACGATCGTGCCGCGGACGGATCGACGAGTAGGCGTGTGATCGCGATGAGCCCGCCCCGGTTGCAGTTCGACCAGGTGCCGCGGCAAGAATAGCTGAGCGCCGCCTCGACCCTCGCCCGCTCACGGTCATCGCCAAGGCACGCGACCAGCGCGCCGACGCGCAAACCGTAGTGCGTGTAGGACTTGCTTGCGCTCCACGCAAAGAGCACGGCAGCTGTCCCCGCGAGCGGCCGCAACAGGGCCGGCAGACTTCGCGCAGACCGTGGTCCGTACAGCATGTACGCACAATCGACGACGAGCGTGACGGGGCCGCTGGCCGCACGACTCGCGATCGCTAAGGCGATGGCTTGCCATTCCTCGTCGGTCAGCGAGTAGCCGGTCGGATTGTGTGCCGGATCGTTGACGAAGACGAGCGATCGCCCCTGCGTCGCCAATTGTCGGCCGATGGCGGCGTCGAGGGCGGCAACGTCGAACGAACCGGTCGGCGAGAACATCTCGAAGGTCTCGAGCGTGCGGTCGGACTCGTCGCACAGGGTTTTGTACGGCGACCAGTACCAGCTTGCCGTCAGCGCCGCCTGCCCCGGCTCGAGGAAGTTCACGATGGCATGCCGCAGCGCGCCCGACCCCCCCGGCGTCGCCACCGCGACGGCACAAGCCCTTAGCTCGGGGGCGTCGGCCAGCAGATCCTCGATCACCGCGCGGCGGAACTCGGGGGTCCCGGCGATCGGCGCATAAGCGGCCCATTCGGCCTCATGCACCTGTCGCACGGCGCGCGCAGCCTCGGGCAATATCGCGAGTTGGCCGTCCTCGCCGAGCAACACGCCGATGGTCGCGTCGACGATGGCCTCGCCGCTCCTTTTGCGCCGATCGGCTTCTTGATGAAGGGAAAATATCGGATCGTCGGACGGGCGGTTCTGGTGGGAGGCGATGAGGTGCGAGGACATCGAGCGGGGGTACTAGCGCGGGTTGGGGCGAAGGGCGGCCCGCACCGTCACCGCGCGCGCGTGCTCGTTCTGCCACTTTGTCATGAGACGCGCGTGGTCGTTTGCAGGGGCTGACAGCTTGGCTGCTTCGGCCGGCGCCGCGAGAGTGCCGAGGCCTTCAACGATGGGGAATTCAAGCGTGGCATGTGCCATGCTCCATGCTTCGTCCCAGCCCCATGCCTCATCGCGCGTGCCCGACGCTTGCTTTCGCCTCGGCGACCGCGGTTCGCCGCGCCATGGCCCCGGCGCGCACCGGGGCTCTGGCGGGGGGCGGCAGCCACGCAGCCGCACGTCGTCGCCGGAGGCCGAGGTGATCACGCGCCGATGCTGGACGGGGGCACTCTCCTTTGTGGCGTTGATCCTGCCCGCAGATGCGAGTGCCCAGGATCTGGTCGATCCCCTCGGCGGCCACGCGCGAAAGGCCGAGTCCCCGCAGAACTTCGCCGCAGAGATTCGCGTTGCCCCATTCTGGCCGGACATCGACAGCGACCCCGCGCTTCATGGCGCCACACCGTACAAGCAGGTCTTCGGGACGACGCCGCTTATTCTGGTGAGTGCCGAACTCGATTGGCAAGCTTATCGAATCCCGTATTTCGGGACGGTCGGACCGGGCCTCGGAGTGGGCTTTGCGACCAAGAGCGACCCCGCGCTCTTTCAGCAGGAACATGACGGCACCTACACCTCCCAGGAGAACACCTCGATCACGATCTTCCCCTTCTATGGAGCGGTCGTCTTGCGAGCGGACGCGCTTTGGCGCATGGCCCGCGTGCCGATCGTGCCCTACGCCAAGGTCGGGCTCGGCCTGGCGCTCTGGCGGGCATCCAACACCCTCGGCACGTCGCGGTCTGGCGGGGTCGTCGGCGAAGGGCACTCGTTCGGAACTCACGTGGCGCTGGGTCTCGCGCTGAACCTGAACCCGTTCGATTCGTACGCGTCGTCGGCATTCGACGATGCCATGGGCGTGAACAATACCTATTTGTTCTTCGAGTGGAGTCGCGAGGATCTGGACGGCCTGGGTGTGCAAAGCAACCCCCTGCGCGTCGGCGGCACGGCCTTGAATTTCGGTCTCGCCTTCGAGTTTTGATTCCGAGCGAGCGCGGCCGATACGCCCCAACGTGGCAATCCGCCACGTCCGCGTAGCCGGGCAGGTTCGCGATTATGAAGTTATTCCGCGATCTTGGGCATCCGTCCGCGAAGGCATGAGCGCTGCAATGTGCCCAGGCCGTCGGCGCGAATGCAGCAGCCGGCACAGAGCACAAGAAGGTTCGATCCGGAGCGGCAGAAAGCCTGGCGCCTCTCTTGGGGCTCTTTACGCGCCAACCGACCACACAGAGGAGATCATCCCATGACCTTGCAGAACAGCGCCGAGCGTAACAAGAGCAACCGTGGATTTGCGTCGATGGACGCGGGAAAACAGCGGGAGATTGCGAGCAAAGGCGGTAAGGCCGCTCATCGGCAAGGGCGGGCCCACGAGTTCACGGCGGACGAGGCCCGCGTCGCCGGTCGCAAGGGGGGGGAGGTCGTCAGCCGCGACCGAGGCCATATGGCCGTCATCGGCCGGGCGGGCGGTCAGGCGCGGGGACGCAATCGCGCGCAGCAGGACGCAGCCTCCAACGCCGCCGAGTGATTGCGGACCGGACGGATTTGGGGCAGTCGTGCGCGGCCTCCAGCTCCAGCGCGGCCGTCCTAGTTCCATGCCGATCGCGCGCGCGGGCGATCACGCGCCGCAGCGATCGGCGCGGGGAAAAAGGCCGGGCCCGGCGCGATTTTCCGGGCCTCGGGTTGCCGCCCTGGTATCGACGTCGCGCGCGTGATACGGCGTCCAGTCGCCGTTTGCGCCTGTAGCTCAGCTGGATAGAGCAGTGGCCTTCGAAGCCACGGGTCGGGGGTTCGAATCCCTCCGGGCGCGCTTGACGCGGTTCGTCGGTGCGTCCTACGAGGGTGCCCCGTTGCCCTCCGCGTCCGCCTGGGTACCCCGTCGCACTTCAAGTCCGCTCCGCGGCTTCCGGTCGTGGCGGGCGCGGCTTGCCCCGGCGACCTTCGAGGCTCCTGAAATCTACGGCCGTGGCGCGATCGCCCAAATCGTTCGCGCTCTACCGCTCGTCGAGAGAGCCTATTCGCGAGTGCGTTTCTCCATCCTGCGCCCGAAGCTTCTGAGCGTCATGGACTTGATGCTCACCGATCAGGGTCGCATTCTCGACGTCGGCTGCGGATTCGGTCTATTTGCAGCGTACTTTGGACAAACGCAACCAGGCCGTCGCATTACCGGTGTGGATCCAAACCCTCGGCGGATTCGCCTCGCGCGGCGCGTGGCGGATCGACTCGGAATGCGCCAGCAGACGTTCGTCGTGGGCGACGTGCGCGACGTCGCGCTCGAGGGACCCTTCGACGCGGCCTACGTGCTCGACGTGATGCATCACCTGCCCGCCGACGATCAATGGCGCGTCCTCGAGCGATTGCGGTCGCTCATCGTGCCCGGGGGCATGCTGCTCGTCAAAGACATCACGACCGAGCCGCGGCTCGGGTTGCTCTTCACCGAGGCGCTCGATCGGCTGATGGTCGGCTGGGACGAGCCACTTTCCTATCGTCATCACCGCGAGTGGGCTCGCATGCTGACCTCGCTCGGCTTTGCCGTCCGCATGGTGCGCGTCCCCGACATTTTGCCGTATCCGCACGTCGTGATCGCGGCAACCAAGGTTTGACTACAGCCGGCCGCGCATCGCATCGAGCCGAAGCTTCCAGACCATGCCCACCGCTTCGATGAAAATTTTCCGGCTCATCTTGGAGCGGCCGAGCGTTCGATCGACGAAGACAATCGGGACCTCCTTGACGCGCATTCCACGGAGGACCGCGCGGTAGGTCAATTCAATCTGAAACGAGTAGCCGTTGGAGCGGACGCCCTCGAGGTCCAGTGCTTCGAGAGCGCGCCGGGCGAATGCCTTGTACCCGCTCGTCAGGTCGCGCACCGGCAGGCCGAGAACGAGACGCGAATAGAGGCTGCCGCCTTTGGAGATGAAGTGTCGTCCGGGCCCCCAGCCCTCGACACCGCCGCCGGCCACGTTGCGCGAGCCAATGACGACGTCGAAGCCGTCGTCGAGCGCGCGAACGAACTCGGGCAAATACCGGGGGTCATGCGACAAATCGGCGTCCATCTCGAAGAACCGATCGTAGCCCTCGGCCAGGCCCTGCGTGAATGCAGTGACGTACGCCGTTCCCAATCCAAGCTTGCCCGCGCGATGGACGACGCGCACGTGCGCGTCGGCACGCGCCAGCTCGTCGGCGAGGGAACCAGTCCCGTCCGGCGAGTTGTCATCGACCACCAGAACGTCGGCTTCGGGAAGTGCGCTCCGCACTCCGCTCACGAAGCGTTCTAGATTCTGTCGCTCGTTGTATGTCGGAGTAACGATAAGCGTGCGGGGCATGAGATCGGGCGCGCGACGCTACGCGAAACCGAGCTCTGTCGCAATCAGCGGAAGGGCAGAGGTGGGCGGGGCAAGTTGCCTCTGCCGGCGCGGGGGCCGCGGCTGATAGGATAGGTAGCGTGCCGCCGAAACCCGCCCCCGCGCGCGCTCTCGACGCTCGTTTGGCGGACGTCGAGGCGGCGCTCGCGCGCGAGCTGCGTGTCAGCAAGGCGCTGCGCGAGGTCGGGGTGGCGCTCGGTGCGACTCTCGATCTGGACCACCTGCTCGAGCTCATCCTGCAAAAAATCACCGAGACGCTCGAAGCCGATCGCGCGACGCTCTACCTCTTGGACGAAGCGAATAACGAGCTCGTCTCGCGCATCGCTCACGGAAGTGCCGTGCGCTCGATTCGTCTGAAGATCGGTCACGGAATTGCCGGTCATGTCGCGCGCACGGGCAAGCCGCTCCACGTGCGCGACGCCTACAAGGACCCTCGATTCGGGGCCGAATGGGACCTGCTGTCGGGCTATCGCACGCGATCGATTCTGGCGGCCCCGATGAAGAATCACCTGGGCAAGACGATCGGTGTCGTGCAGGTCCTCAACAAGAAGCGAGACGAATTCACAGACGACGACGCGGAGATTCTCGCGGCGCTGGCGACCCAGGCGGCCGTGAGCATCGACAATTCGCGGCTGTTCATGTCGGTAACGCAGAAGAACATCCAGTTGCTCGACACCAAAGAGCAACTCGAGCACCGGGTTCACGATCTCAAGCTGCTTTTCGACTTGGAGCACGCGATGGGGCGTGCCGCGTCGCTCGAGGAGCTGTTCATCGCGGTCTTGGGAGAAGCCATGCGGGCGTGCGAGGCCCGGATGGGGGCCGTCGCGTTGCGCGATTCGCACGAGCGGATCGGCGACCTCCACTTCATCGACGACCGTGCCAAAAAGATGCGCCGTCTGCCGTATCCAGAGGACGCGGGACTCATCGGCTGGGCGATTCGCAACGACGAGGTTCTCGTCTCGAACGACGCCGAAAGCGATCCACGACGCGACGAAGCGCTCGACTTGCGCATCGGGGCCGGCCGGGCGAAGACCGCACTGGTCGTCCCGCTCGAAGGCGAGCACAACGCGCCGATGGGCGCGATCGCCATTTACAACAAGCGGGGAGCCCGGCCGTTCAACGACGAGGACCGTGAGCTCCTCGAGCTCGTTGCGGCGAATGCGTCGACGGCCATCCGGCTCCAACTGTCGCGCGAGGGACGTGAACGCGAGGAGCGGCTGACGACCATCGGCAGGCTTCTCTCGAGCGTGATCCACGATCTGAAGACGCCGCTCACCGTCATCGGCGGGTACGTCCAGCTCATGCAGTCGACCAACGAGGCGTCGCGCCGCCGAGATTTCGCACGGCTCATCCTCGACCAATTCGACCATATCGGCGCCATGCAGCGCGAGGTGCTCGAATTCGCTCGCGGCGAAAAGAGCGTGCTCATCCGTAAGGTCTACGTTCAGAAGTTCTTCGAAGACGTGCGCAAGCAGCTCGAGGGAGATCTGGCCAAGCGCGGCGTCGAACTCGTCGTCGACGTCCAAGAGCGGGGCACCGCACGCTTCGACGAGGGAAAACTGCTTCGTGTCGTGCACAACCTGGCACGCAACGCCGCGGAGGCCATGGGGCCCGGCGGTGGCAAGCTCGTCATCAAGGTCACGCGCGACAAGGTGGATCGTGCGCTGGTGGTTTCGTTCTCGGACACGGGCCCGGGCATTCCGAAAGACATCGAGCACCGATTGTTCCAGTCGTTCGTGACCAGCGGCAAAAAGGGCGGCACTGGCCTCGGACTCGCCATCGTCAAGAAAATCGCCGACGAGCATGGCGGCACGATCACCGTGCAGTCGTCGAGCCGGGGCGCAACGTTCAAGCTGCGCTTGCCGCAGCCTTCGGTGTGAGCCGCATGCGCCCCGGCCGCGGGTCGATGATCTCTTGTCTCGCCGTCGTCACGGCGGTCGCGGGCTCGGCCCACTCCGATGTTTTGCTACCCCCGTGGATGGAAGAGGGAGACTTGCCGCCGCCTTCGTGGGCTCGCTCGGTGGGGTCGACGCGGGGTGACCCCGGTGACTCCGGCACCCTCACGCTGTTTGCAGGACCCAGCGGCGCGAGTGCGCGGCGCGGCACGACGTTGCCTGGAGCCTCGCTCCCATTCTACGGGGCGAAACGTGGATCCGGCTGTTCCGGTCGTTGGTGGCTCGTCGGGGCGCTCGCGTGGGCTTGTTCGGACGACGCCGAGTTGTTGGCGGACGAGCCGCAATCTCGCGAATCGCAAACGGGCGACGATGGCTTGTGGCTGCAGTACTTTTTCGTCGTCCCGGCTGGAACGAGCGCGTACGCGAGTTTGGAGTTGGCGCGGGAGGGCACCTCCGATCACGAGCTCGAGGGCGGCTGGGCGGTCGGCGTGGCCGAGCAACGGATGGTCGACGGGCAGCCATGGGCGCGAACGTCCAAGGGGGTCTGGCTCTCGTTGCGGGATCTCGTGCCCGCGCGTCCTTCCGCGTTTCACGGCACGGCCGTCGAAGGGGGTCGTCTCGACTTCGCCTGGGTGCTCGCCGATCCGGCCCAGGTCTGGTCGGAGCCCAGTCCGAAGGGCAAGCCGAACCGCACCCATGCTCGCTTCGACAGGGTCGTCATCCAAGAGGACCGTGGCCCCATGGTGCGCGTCGAAGACGACGGTTGGATGATGGCCCGCGACCTGGCGCGCCCGACCATGGCGGAGCCACCGGTTCAACTCGTCGCTCCCGACGAGCATTGGATTGACGTCGACACCGCGTCCGAGACCCTGGTTGCGTACGAAGGAATCCGGCCGGTCTACGCGACCCTCGCATCGACGGGGCGCGGCGCCTTGGGAAGCGGCGCCGAAACTCCGGCTGGAGTGCACCGTATTTGGGTCAAGATCCGCGCGTCCGACATGGATAACGTCGGTCGCGAGGAGGCCGAAGAGAGCTATTCCATGGACGAGGTGCCCTACGTGCAGTTCTTCGACGGCGCCGTCGCCCTTCACGGGACGTACTGGCATGGAGACTTTGGCCACGTCCGAAGCCACGGGTGCGTGAACTTGTCTCCGCGCGACGCGCGTTGGCTCTTCTCGTTCACGGCACCGCGCATGCCGTCCGGATGGGCGGCGGTGTTTCCGACGCCCCTCGACCCCGGGAGCATCGTGCGGGTTCGCTGAGTAGACCGCCCCAGAACAAAGGGATCAGCCGGACGGTGTACTTCAATCGCCGGGAGGCGATTGGGGGTTTGGGGCGAAGCCCCAAGGAAGCCGTCTTAGAGCAGCGCCAGCCTGCCACGCAGGCAGCGCAGCTGGGTACCGCTTAAGGGGGCGCTGTACTGAGAGTGCGCCGGGGGGCGCCGTTTCAGCCTGCCGCGACGTTGCGCAACCAGAATGCGATGACGAATCCGATGAGGACCAGCGATTCGATGAGCGCCAGGCCGAGAATCATCGGCGTTTGTATCCGGCTCGATGCGCCGGGGTTGCGTGAGATGCCTTCGAGTGCGGCGGCAGCGGCCCGGCCCTGGCCCAGGGCCCCCCCGAGTACGGCCAGGCCAATCGCGATGCCCGCGCCGACGGCTGCCCAAGCTCGGACGTCGAACAGATTCGAGCCCGCCTTGTCGTCCTGCGCGAACGCTGCGATCGGAACGACCAAGGTGGCGGCGTTGGTAAGCGCCGCAAGGGCGAGCTTCTTCGAGGTCGACATCGTCACTGACTCCTTCGTGCGTGAAGAGTTGAAGCACTGCGGTTCGGGCCGGCCCCTCTTAGTCGCTTTTTGACCGGGGGGCTAGCCGGTCCGAATCGAACGGGCTCAAGACGCGGCCCCCGCGGCGTGGGCGGCGCCGGAGGATCCGTGACCGCTCGCGTCGGCCTCATGCTCTTCGTGTTCGGTGGCGAGTGCGATGTAGATCGAGGTCAGAATGCAAAATACCAGCACCTGAACGATGCACACAAGCGTGCTCAGCACGAGGACGGGCACAGGCAGGAACAGCGCGCTCATGCCGAGTGCGATCGTTACGAGGAGGTGGTCGACCGCCATGTTGAGCATCAGACGAATGCTGAGCGTCAACGGACGGATGCAGAGCGAGAAGGTCTCCACCACGAACAGCAGCAGGTTGACGGGGATGAGCGGCCAACCCAGCCACGGTCCAAAGAGATGCTTGAAGTACCCGAGTCCGTTCGCCTGGATCCCATAATAGTTGAACATCACGAACACGATGGCCGCGCAGCCGAGCGTGATGTTCCAGTTCGACGTCGGCGGCGTGAATCCTGGGATGAGCCCCAAGAAGTTTCCGAACACGATGAAGAGCGAGAGGGAACCAATCAGCGGAAAGTATCGCTTCGCGCGCTTCGGTCCCATCATGTCCTTCATGAGCCCGTACCAGTAGCCGATCCAGACCTCGAAGAACGTACGCAGCGTAAGCTTGGATTCCGGGATGACGGCTTGCTCGTGGCGAGCCAGCGCCGGGCGCACGAGCAACGCGAGCGCCAGCACGAGCAGCATGACGGCGAGGCTCGCTGCGAGCGGTTCCGCGCCGTGGGAGTAGACCGGCTGGTGGCCGAGGAAACTCTCGCCAAATACGCGCATGTTCTCGTTCAGGGCAGGGAACTGCGCGAGGAGGTATCCGAAGAAGGAGGCGTGCTCGGGCATGGCTCAGTGGGGATCTTGCGACGCGGCGCTTCTATCGCTCACGAGCGTGCCGATGGCAATGCCCATCGGCAAGGACAGGAACCCGATAGCCATCGTCACCGGTCCGGTGAGCCCGTGACGCATGAGCAGCCACGACGCCGCGAGAAGGCCTCCCATCTTGAGCGCCGCGAGGACCGCCCAGCCTCCGCGATGTGGGGTGTTCGGCCCCGAACCATCGTCGGGGAGAAGGGCCACGACGATTCGTGCGAGCGCCCACAGGTTGCCCGCAGCCAGGGCGGCCGCGACGGCGACCGAAACCGCTGACTTGGGCCCCGCGAATGCGGCCGTCACGAGCGCGGATCCGGCGCCCAACGAGGCGACGGTGGCGATGGAGGTGCGCATTCGTGCATCGAGCCCGCGTGATCGCGGGCGAATCCCCAGTGGTTCAGCCGGCATCGTGGTCGTCCTTCGGCGGTGGCATCGCATGCGTGCTGTTCGACGGCGTGGCGGTTTCGCTCGGATCCTTGTGCAACCAATTCGGGTCCACGGTCCAGCGGCTCGAACCCGGATCGCGCGCCTCCGCGCGCTCGATGTCGCCCTGCATTCGCTGGGCGGTACGAAAGAGAAGCCGGAAGGCCACCGCCACCCCGACCAAGAAGCCGATCGCCAAGCCGTATCCGTGCAGCCTAACCCGACCATCCAACCAATGACCGAGCCACGACACGATGAGGATGGTCAGAACGAACTCGATGCCCACGCCGCCGTAGCGGCCGATTTCGGCCCAAGGCTTCGCCATCGTCACCGCTTAATGGCGCCACGCTGGGCATCCGTCGAGTCCGTCCGCTAGTCTGGCACGTGCGCGCCCGGCGCCCCTTCTGAATTCCGTGCCCTTTCCCATGCGAAAAGCTTTCGCAATCCCCCTGGCTTTTGTGTGCAGTGTGGCGGCCCAAGCGCAAGCGGACCCCGTGCCGCCGCTGCCCGAACCGGACGCCGGCGCGGTTTCGATGGCGCCGACCTCGACAGCACCGACCGGAAGCACCCTGGCTCCGGTTTCCGCGACTCGGGCCCAAAATACTGCAGTCGGCCAGGCGACCGCAAGTGCGCCCGCCGTTGCGGCTCCGCATGGAGCCCCCGTCGCCGACCCGATTCGGGCACCCCCCTATTCTCTGTGGGTTGGCGGCCGCGCCGGAGTGCTGGCGTACGGGGGCAGCCTGTACGTCGACCCGGGAGGGGGGCTCGAGACCACCGGGAATTTCGTTACTCCCGGCCTGGGTTTGGAAGCCGACGTCGGGGCCCGGCTGGCCACGCACTACATCCCGTATCTCGTCGTCGAGATCGGAGTGGTCGGTGCTGGCCGTCGCTTCGACGGGGAAAACGCCAAGGCCGACACCACGTTTTTCGGCGGCGGTTTTCGGTACGTGGTGGGAAACATCCACTCGATGGCACTGGCCGGCGAGATCTCGCTCGGATTTCGTCGGTTCGAGCTCACCGAAGCGGCGGCCGACTGGAGCGCCACGGGCTTCGAAATCCTTCGTCTCGGCCTTGGTATCGAAGTGCGTCTCACACGGAATTTGACCCTGTCACCCATGACGACCGTTTCGGGGGGAACGCTCACCGGAACCCAGGGCAATGTCGCTTTCGGGCCCAACCAGCGCGACGGACTGACGGGCCCTCCGTACGCCAACGGCGCTGCGATCCCAGGGTCCGCGCAGCAGAGCTACTACGCAGTCGTCATCGGTTGTGGGCTTCACGCGGACCTGCTTGGCCGATAGAGCGAGAATTCGCGAGGACTGGAGATGACGAGGTGACGCCGTCTCTTTCCGCATCGCGGATCCGGCGCCGCCCGACGCAAAAGGCAGCACGACGGGGTCGCCGTTCGGCGATGCAAGGCGGCTCAACCTTTGCGGACGAGCTGCTCGAGCACCGGCCGCAGGGCTGCGAGGGCGCGGGCCCGGTGGCTGATGCGGTTTTTTTCTTCGGGCGACAGCTCGGCCATCGTCCGGTTGGATCCGGCGACGACGAAGATCGGGTCGTAACCGAACCCCGCGTGGCCCCGGGGGGTGCGTGCAATCGTGCCATCGCATACCCCCTCGAAGACGCGCCCTTCGCTGCCCTGCGCCGACGGATCGACGAGCGCCAGCGCGCAGCGGAATCGGGCCGGAAAGCGGCCGGCGTGAGTCGCTCGCGGATCTCCGAGCGCTTGCAGTGCCGCGAGGAGCGCGGCGTTGTTCTCCTCGTCGGTGGCATGCTCGCCTGCAAAGCGCGCGCTCCGAACCCCCGGTCGTCCGCCCAGGGCGTCCAACTCGAGCCCGGAATCGTCAGCGAGCGACAGCATGCGGGTCGCGTGGGCGACGGCGCGTGCCTTTTTCAGCGCGTTGTCGGCGAACGTGACCCCGTCCTCGACGACTCGAGGCGGATCTGGAAGCCGATCGGCGACCCCCTCGACGTCGACGGGCAAGTCGGCGAGGAGAGATCGGAGCTCCTCGATCTTGCCGCGATTGTTCGTGGCGAGGACGAGCGTCACGCGATGAGCGCGCACGGATCGACTCCGGCACGGGTGAGCACCTCGTGCTGCGCCCGCGTGAGATCGGCGATGGCCGCGAGCGCGAGATCGATCATGGTATCGATCTCGCGCCGGTCTACCGGGGCGCCTTCGGCGGTCCCTTGCACTTCGACCACCTTGCCGCTCGAGGTCGCAACCACGTTGAGGTCGACTCGGGCCGCCGAGTCTTCGCTGTAACAGAGATCGACCGCAAGACCGGCCGTGTCCAGGTGGCCGACACTGACCGCCGCGACGGGTTCCCGCAATGCGACGGCGCCGACTCGCGCCAAGGCCAACGCCAAAGCGACGAATCCGCCGGTCACCGACGCGGTTCGGGTCCCGCCGTCCGCTTCGAGGACGTCGCAATCCACCGTCACGGTGCGCGGTCCAAGCTTGCCCAAATCCACCGCGGCGCGCAGCGCTCGGCCGACGAGCCGCTGAATTTCTTGCGTGCGTCCGCTGAGCGCTTTGCCCCGGCCGTCCCGATCCTGACGCTTGGGATTTGCGCGCGGATGCATCTGGTATTCGGCCGTCAGCCAGCCTTGCCCCTTGCCCTCGAGAAATGCCGGGACCTTGTCGTCGACCGACGCGGTACAGAGCACCACCGTTCCGCCCGCGCGATAGAGCACCGAGCCCTCCGAAGGGCGGTGGAAGTGTGCAATCATTTCGACCGGTCGACAGGTCTGGAAGGAACGGCCGTCGGGGCGTGCCATGGCAGTCTGGGGCTCTAGCACGCCGCCGGCTGCCAGGTGCTCTTGGCAGGCGCAATGGGCAGGGCGATCCGAAACCGAGTTCCCCCGCCCTCACGAGGCTCGCAGGTGACGCTTCCGCCATGGGCGTCGACGATGTGGCGTGTAATGGCCAGGCCGAGTCCCGTGCCCTCTCCCTTGGTGGAAAAAAAAGGGTCGAATACCCGAGCCCGGATGTCCGTGGGAATACCGCCGCCGCGATCGGCCACCTCGACCACGACGCTCATGCCCTCTGCGGCCACACTCACATCGACCTCCCCGCCCGCGGGCATGGCTTCGCGGGCGTTGCGCAGAAGGTTCAAGAGCGCTTGCCGAATCTGGCCCTCGTCGAACAGCGCCGGCGGGATCGCCTCTGTGACTCGAAGCGTAATGACGCAACCAGCGCTCTCGATTTCGCGACGCGCGAACTCTACGACCTCCCGCACGGCGGCGGAGACGTCCTCGGCCTCCATGCGCGGCTGAGGCAGGCGCGCGACGCGCAGATATTCTTCGCTCAGGTATTCGAGCCGCTGCACCTCGCGCTGAATCGCAGCGAGAAGGTTCTTCACTTCGGCGCGTGGCGCCGCGTCGTTGTGCCCGATCTCCTCATCGAGCAGCTCGACGTTCAGACTCATTGCCGACAGCGGGTTGCGGATCTCGTGCGTTACATGAGCCGCCATTTTGCCGATGGCGGCGAGACGCTCATTCGACAACGCGAGCGCCTGCGCGCCGGCGAGTCCGGCCACCATCTTTTCGAAGGCCATCTCGAGCTGGCCAATCTCGTCGTCGCTCGGGGCGACTTCACGGGCCGTCGAGATCGCCGCCGGCGACCGCTTGAGCGCGCGCCGTGACACGAGCCAGCGGCGCAAGCAGACGCCGCACGTGCAGCGACACGACGACCCCGACGGCGAGCGTGAGGGCGGCGAGGACCGCGAGCCCCCAGATCGAACGCAGTTCGCGGTCGCGCGCCGCAGAGGAAAGCTCGTCGATCGACGCTCCCAGGCGGGCGGCGAGGTAGCGTAGCCGCTTGTCCGCGTCGTGCTCGAGTGCGCCGAGCGAAACGATCGTACGGTTGATGCCATCCCGATCCCCATTGGCGACCGCCGTAAACAAGCGCTCGAAAAGCGCCGGGTCGGCGTCGAGCGCCGCGTCGATGGCATCGAGCTCACCGGCCAGCCGGCGTGCGAGGTCGCGAGTCATGCTGCTGCCGACCGCCGGGAGCGTTTGCGTCAAGGCCAATCGGGTCTCGATGAGCATCGTGCGCCGTGCCCCGGCCAGCGTCTCGAGCAGCGCACGCGTGGACCCAGGCTCTCGCTCGTCCGGAATGCCGTCGACCAGGGTCGATAGCGTCGTTTGAGCGGCGCGCAGTTGCGCGAGACGCATGGCCACCGGCACGTACCCGCGGCCGAGCTCGACGCTGTCGTCGGCGGCACGCCTTTGCGCGGCGATTCCCCAACCGAGCGTCACGGCGAATGCGACTACGGTGACGGCGAACGACGCCAGCACGCGGCGAGCGACGGTCGATCGAGGCGCACTCAAGCCACCGCAAAGCCTATCAGTACGGGCGCCCGGGTCGCGGCCCGAAAATGTCGGTTCCCACGCGCACGAGCGTGGCGCCGGCGCGAATCGCGAGATCGAAGTCGCCGCTCATGCCCATCGACAGATCGGGGAGCACGGCCGCGCCGCCATGCAAGGCTCGAAGCAAGGCGAGTGTTTCGAACGCCCGACGCGACTGCTCCCGATCGCCTGCCGGCGGGACGGTCATCAGCCCGCGCAAAAGCAGCGAAGGCTGCGTCGCGACAGCGCTCATGACCTCGTCGACCTCACTGGGGGCGGCGCCCGGCTTCTGCGGCTCACCACCGATATTGACTTCGACCAGGACCGGAAGAGGCGTGGACCGCTCTCGAGCCGCACGCCGCCCGAGCTCGCGCGCGATCACCACGGAGTCGACCGTATGAACGACGTGCGCGAACCGCGCGGCCATCTTGGCCTTGTTCGTCTGCAGATGGCCGATGAAGTGCCACTCGAGATCCCGTAAGTCGGCGAGCTCTGCCGATTTCGCGGCAAGCTCTTGCACATAGTTCTCGCCGAACGCGCGTTGCCCGGCCGCATACGCCTCCCGGATGCAATCGGTCGGCTTCGCCTTCGATACGGCCACAAGCCGAATCGATCGCGGGTCCCGGCCGCAGTCTCGGGCCGAAAGGGCGATGCGCGAACGAACGGCGGACAACTGATCGGCGATGCTCACCGAACTCTCCGGCGCGTGTGCCAGATCATGACGTCGCTGCTCTTCGAGAGAGGGCTTCCGAAGAAATCCCCGTCCACCCGATCGACCTCGAAACCATTGTAGTGGAGGAGCGCTTCCCACTCAGCCGGGAAGAATTGGCGATGCGAGAGGGGGGTCATCCAAGCATGGGACGGGTCGTCCACCGCTTCGAACTCCATGGCCACGAACAACACCTGCCGCACGGGATCGTAGTCGAACCGCTCCCGGTTGTTGACGACGACTCCTGCCGTCGGATGTCGGAAGCGTGGCGCGCGAAAGGGACGCGACGGGTCCCGGGCCAGATCGGCAGGCGAGGGCATCGACAGATCGACGACGAAGCGCCCGCGCGGCGCGAGATGAAGCCGAACGCACGCGAGGAATTGCTCGACGTCGTAGCGCGTGTAGAGGTGAAGCGCCGTGTTGAACGTCGCGACGATCAGCGGGAACCGGCGCCCGATCCGGGCGGTTCGCAGATCGCCGCGAACGGCTCGGACGCGCGCTCGAACCTCGGGCGGCTCGCGCGCGAGCCGGGCGCGAAGGTCGGCGAGCATCGGCCGCGAGTGGTCGACGCCCGTGACTTCGGCCCCGCTTCGTGCCATCGGAATGGCGATCCGTCCGTTGCCGATTCCGTACTCGAGTACGGGTCCCCCCGCTTTTTTCGCGAGAGCGACATAGAACGTCACGTCGTCTACGCGTGGCGCGTAGGTGGCGGTGTAATACGCCGGATCTTCGTAATGCGCGAACGACCCCGCCTCGAGCTCGCGATCGAGCTTTCGGCGCGCCGACGTCAACCGAACTCGCGCTTGTTCAGTGCCTCGATATACTCGCGAACCGCGTCGTTGCTGGCGCGGTCATAGTGAATTTTGCCGGCGGCGATCTCGCGGAGCGCCGTCACCGCGGCCTTGTTCTTCGAGTGCACGAGGGGCGTAGCGCCCTTCATCAGCAGGCGCGTTCGTTGCGCGGCCAAAACGACCAGAGCGAAGCGGTTTTCCTCGCGCTCGAGACAGTCTTCGACGGTGACACGGGCCATAGGTGCTCCTGGAGTGCGCCTTCGGAACCCGGGGTGGCCGGGCCCGCGCGGGCTTTTGTCGGGAGGCATCCACGCCGCGACAAGCCGCAGTCGGCAAGGGGGCGATAGCCTACTTTGCGCCGATGCTTCCCGCAAGCACGCCTTGCTCCATGGCGTCCAACTCGGCCACGAGCGGGCCACCGAAGTACCAGTCGATCTCCGTGCGCACGCCGCGGTATATCGTCGGGCCGTCGTCAATGCACTGAAGCGAACGGTCGATGATTTCGTTCGACGGGTGCAGAAGGCCCCAGTCGAATGTGACCGGGAAAAGCGCGCTCACCATCGGCTTGAGCTCGTGGTAATCGAGCCCCTGCTCGATCGCGAACGAATGAAGCATGCATCCGCGGCCGCGCCGGCTGCGGAAAACGCAGGCCCCGTCTTCCACGCGGGTGCGCGTCTGCCGGCCGCCGGGGAACTCGGTGTCGTCGTTCCACTCGCCGGTCCAAAATCGATCTCGCGTCACTCCGGTGTACCGCTCGATCTCCGCCGCTCGCGCCTCGACGCGAGCCACATTCTCCACGTCCACGTCGGTGCCGTACTTGCA
This sequence comes from uncultured delta proteobacterium, assembly GCA_963696385.1. Classification (GTDB taxonomy): domain Bacteria; phylum Myxococcota_A; class Polyangia; order Polyangiales; family Polyangiaceae; genus Palsa-1150. The sequence goes on along the minus strand of CAVOKF010000007.1, from coordinate 1,156,194 downwards.
GCACGAATCATGGCAGTATTCGCACTGCATGCAGTGAACGAAGTACCTTCGCGTGAAGATCGCGGTGTCCACGCGATCGACCACCGGAGCACCCCATCGACACGCGTGCGAATGGCTCAAAGATCGAATCACGCCGCGCATCCTACCATTGCTTCTGCGGCCCTCGGTACGCGAACCTCCGGTATCCCTGCATCGTGGAGCGATGACCCATGGACGAGCCGTACGATGCGCGGGCGCACTTCCGCACCGCGTGGTGGCAGAGGCTCCAGCAGGAGCCCGCGACGTACGAGATCACGCGGGTCGCCATTCTGCGCCTTCTCGCGTTCGTCTACCTCGTCGCGTTCATCTGCGTGGCCAATCAGTTTCCGGCGCTCATCGGCTCGCGCGGACTGCTGCCGGCCGCACAACTTCTCGCGGCCAAGCACGCGGAGCTCGGTGGCGACGCCTATTGGCGACTGCCCACGCTGTTCTGGTGGGGGGCCTCCGATGCCGTGCTGCGCACCGCTTGTTGGGCGGGTATCGTGCTCTCGGCCGCGGCGCTTTTGGGCGTCACCCACGCGGCCCTGCAGATCGCGCTCTGGGTCCTCTACTCGTCGTTCGTCCACGTCGGACAAATTTTCTACGGGTACGGTTGGGAGATTCAGCTGCTCGAGACCGGATTCTTGGCGGCGTTCCTCTGCCCGCTCCGAAGCGTCCGCCCTTTTCCCGGCTCCGCCACCCCGAAGGTCGTGGTGTGGCTTTTCCGCTGGATCATCTTCCGCGTGATGCTTGGTTCGGCGCTCATCAAGCTCCGCGGCGATCCCTGCTGGCGGGAGCTCAGCTGCCTCGATGCGCACTTCGAGACCCAGCCGAACCCCAACCCGCTCTCGTGGTGGCTGCATCACGCTCCGCACTGGGTGCATGTCGCCGGCGCCCTTTTCCTCTACTTGGCCGAGCTCGTCGCCCCATGGTTCGTCTTCGGCTTTCGTCGCATGAGACATGCGGCGGGCGGGGTGCTCGCCGCGCTGCAGATCAGTTTGATCTTGAGCGGCAATTTGTCGTTTCTCAATTGGCTGACTCTCGTGCCGGTTCTCGCTTGTTTCGATGACACAGCGTTCGTCCGGCTGTTGCCGCAGCGCATCGGGCGCTCGCTTCTCGTGCGCTTCGAGGGGCTTCTCGCGTCGCGCACGCAGGCGCGGATGGCCAACGGGTTCGCCGTCGTCGTCGCGCTCTTGAGCGTCGGTCCTGTCGCGAACCTCGCGTCCTGCGACCAAGCGATGAACCGTCCGTTCGATCCGCTCGATCTCGTGAATACGTACGGCGCGTTCGGCACCGTCGATCGGGCTCGTTACGAGGTGGCTCTCGAAGGAACGCGCGCCGAAACCCCGGATGCCGGCCCATGGCTGGAATACGAGCTGCCGTGCATGCCCGGCGACGTCCGACGGAGGCCCTGCACCATCAGCCCCTATCATTACAGGCTCGATTGGCAGATGTGGTTCGTCGGCAACGGCGCGGCGCGCGGCGAGCGCGTGGAAAACGAGCCGTGGCTCGTGCATCTCGTGTGGCAGCTGCTCGACGGCGAACCAACCCCCAAGCCGTTGCTTTTTCGCGATCCGTTTCCTGTCGATCCCCCGCGTTGGATCCGGGCGGGAATCTGGCGCTACCGATTCTCGACATCGCGCCAAGGTGGCGCCTGGTGGACGCGCGAGCGGGTCGGCGAGTTTCTGCCCCCTGTGTCGCTCGAGCATCCGGGCATTCGCGAGTACGTGAGCGGCTACCATTGGCCCGACGCGCCACGCGAGGACTGACTCTGCCGCGTTGGGCCCCCGCCAGGGTGCGTGCCCTCATGGGGTGGCTTGTTGAGCTGGATCGAGGTCATGATATAGCCTGCCGGCTTGCGCCCCTTCCGCGGTTCCGTTGTCGTCGCGGCGCTCCTTTCGATGCCGTCGTCCTCTCGCGCAGACGAGCCCGATCCGGGTGCGCGTTTTCTCGTCGGCGCCTCGACCTTGGTCCTCGGCTTGGGGGTCGGCGGAGCGATTGTCGCTGGGGCAAACGGCAACAGGACGCCGACCAATGCAGGGTGGTTCACCATGGAGTCGGGGTTTGCGCTGGCTCCGATGGCGGCGCACGCGGCGGGTGGCGAGTGGGTGCGCGGCGTTGTCTTCAGCGCGCCGCCGGCTGCGGCGATTGGGGCAACGGCAGCGCTATTTCAGTACAATCCGGGGACGATCAATACCGGGACTCTCGTCGAGCAACGCTGGCTGTGGTCGTTCTTCTGTGTGGGCCTGCTCACAGGTGTCGCGGGTGTGGTCGACGCGGCACTCGCCGGCGAGCGCACGGGCGTGCCCGCGATTGCGCTCGACATCGAGAAAGACCGCGTGGGGATCGACATGCGAGGCAGTCTTTGAGGCTGTGGGCCGTCGTGGCGCTCGCCGCCGCACCGATTGCCGGCTGCGCCATCGTTCCACAGAACCGGCGTGCTCACTTCGCGGATCCGATGATGAGTCTTACGTCGGAGCCACTCGATGCCGCACGTCGTCAAAAGCTTTACGACACGCGCGAAGGTGCCGCCGGTGGCAACGGCGCTACCGCGGGCGGCGGCTGCGGCTGCCAGTGACGGGCGCCGCGGTGAAGGCGCGCTCCGCCAGCGCGGTCGTCGTCGCTTTCCTGGCAGTTGGTGCGCGCGTTCGGGCCGACGGTCCTTCATCGCCGGCGCCGACCGCGGCGATGGGGGACGCGCAGATCCTCGGCCCGATCGACAACGCCTTGCACGTCGAGTCGATCATGACGCGCATCTCCGGGTTCGACCAGTTCGGTTCCGGGTGGCAGGCGCAGGGAGGGCCCACGCCGACGGCGCCCGGGTCGGAGCGCGCCACGATCCTCGAACCCCAAGCCGAGATCGATGCGACGCAGGGGGCGCGCCTGAAACATCGGATCTGGGTCCCGGTCGACATCGTCAGCAATGCGTCGCCGCACGCGATCGACGTGTTGAGCAGCGCGTCCCGACACGTGGAGTCCGGGTCCATCGACTGGGCCGCAACCTATCAGACGAGTCCCGTTTCGGACGCGACGATCCTGGGCGGCATTCACCTCGAGAACCCCTTTCGCTCGTGGCAAGGCGGGCTCGCGGGCAGCCGGGCTTTCGCCGACGGCGACACGGTCGTATCCGTGGACGTGCTCGAGGTCTTCGACTGGTTCGATCGCTTCGACATTCACGGGGTGCGGCACGGCCGTGCCGAACGATCGAGCGCGACGGCCAGCGTCGGAGTCACGCAGATCCTGACCCCTACGACGATCGTCAACATCAACTACGGGCTGACCGTGCAGCGCGGTGAGATGGGCAACACCTGGAACAGCGTGCCGCTTTCCACCGGCGAGCGTGGCCCGGAGCTCTTGCCCGACGAACGCGTTCGCCACGCCGTCGTCGCGCGCGCTGCTCAGTTTCTTCCATGGAATGGAGCGCTCCACGTATCGTACCGGTTCTACGCCGACGACTGGGGCTTGTCCGCGCACTCGACGGAGGCGGAGCTCATGCAGCGCATCTCGCCGTTCGTCTACGTCGGCGCGCTCTATCGGTTTCACACGCAGACCGGGGTCACTTTCTTCACGAAGCTCGCGGATCCGAGCGCGGGTCTGCGTACTGCCGACAGCGACCTCGCGCCGCTCGACTCGCAAACCGTCGGTGGAAAAGTGGTCGTGGACGTTCCGGCCGGTCCTGCCCTTCGCGCTCTGCACTTCGAAGTCGGCTACGATCGATACGTCAGAACCAACGATCTTCACATCAACGTCGTCACATGCGCCACGGGTTACCGCTTCTGATCGCGTTCGCCGCCGCTTTGGCGATCGGATGCTCGCCGCAGCCCCCGTGGTCGCCGTCGCGCGTCGTGCCGGACTCGCTGCCGGCGACGCCGTTAATCACGCTCGAAGGAACACGCACGGATCTGAGCACGTTCATCCACGGTCGCACGGCGGTCATCGACTTCTGGGCGACCTGGTGTGACACGTGCGTCGGCGAGATCGACGCTCTCAAGCGGCTCGACACCCAGGCGAGGGCGCGTCCGGATGCGCTGATCGTGGGCGTCGCGGTCGGCGAGTCGCCGGAGACGGTAGCCGCGTTCGTGCGCGAACGCGGCGTCGGTTTTGCCCAGCTGATCGACGAGGACTTCCGGCTTGCCGACGCCCTCGGAGAGCGCAGCGTGCCTGTCACGTTGGTGGTCGATCGCGCAGGTCGCATCGTCCATCGCGGACATGCTCTCGATGCGGCTGCGCTCGCCGCCTTTCGAAACGCATTGGGCCCCCCGGGTCCGTAAGCCGGCGGACGCTTTCGCGTCCTGCCGGTCGGGGCATGGCAACGATAGCGATGCAGATTCGGCGAAGAGAAAGTAGAGTTGGTTCGTTCCTCAGGAGGAGTGGCCGAGTGGTTTAAGGCACCGGTTTTGAAAACCGGCGTTGGCTTACGTCAACCGTGGGTTCGAATCCCTCCTCCTCCGCCCGACATGGCAAGTCGTTGCCGTGCGTGACCCGGGGCGGGCCGGTGCGTCCGCCCGCCCCCGCGTCGCGCAGCCGGTTACGGCATCGATGAGCCACCGTCGCATGGGCTCGAATGCGCTAGCGGTTTGGTTTCGTATCCGCTCGGTAGATCGGTGCAGGCGATGTTGATCTCGGTGCCATCGCAAGCGCAGCCATAAGCGATGGCCGTGCAAACGACGACCGACTTGGTGACGCACTGGCCTTGCGCAGCGCAGGCCTCACTCTCCGGGAACCCGCAAGCTTGAGTGGGGTCGCAGTCGGTATCGGTCGTGCAGGGGGCGGAGCCGTCGCCTTCGTGCGCTTCGCACGTGCCGCCGACGTCGCCCGTGGCGACCCCGCCGTTTTCGGGAGTGCACACGAGCCCCGATGCACACGTGCATGGCTGGCTCGTGTTGCCGCCGCACGGTTCGCCTTGCGTCGAAACGCATCCGCCTCCAGAGTCGCTCGGGCTGTTCGAATCGGTCGCTCCGCCGTCCTTGGCGCCGGCCTCTGCCGTCCCGGAATCCCCTCCGCTCGCATCGGAGCATGCCCCTTGGTGCAAAAACGGCTTGGACACGTATCCGTCGGGTAGGCCGTTGCATCCGAGGTTGATTTCGGCGCCATCGCACGCACACCCCAGCTCGATCGCGTTGCACGTCACGCCGGGCTGAGGAAAGCACGTGCCGGTGGCCGAGCATTTGAGCGCTTCTGGGAAGCCGCAGAGGTAGTCGGCTGGACAGTCCGCATTGGTCGCGCACGCAGTGCCGCCGCCCGCGTCGCCGGATCCGCTGTCGGGGGCGCCGTCGCGCGATCCCGTGTCGGCGACGGCGTCGCTGGATCCGGTGTCGGCAGCGTCGTCGCTGGATCCCGTGTCGGCGGTGGCGTCGTTGGATCCCGTGTCGGCGGTGACGTCGGCGGAGCCGGTGTCGGCGGCGGCGTCGCTCGAGCTCGAGCCCGCGTCCTCGCCTCCGTCGGGCGTCATCGCAATGAACGCGTCCGTGCACCCCGCCTGCGCGAGACCCCATGCCGCCAGCCAAAGCAATTTGTGAAAAGTTCGCATCGAAGCGCAACCTCCGTTTGTGAATGCCGGTGCCCTGCGCCTCCCTTCGAACCAATTCGCTTCACGCTTCCGCATTTCGCGCGAGCCCGTGTGCGGCAACGTGGGGATTCGCGCGCACCCATCACGGCGAGGTCAGCGTTTGGAGCAACGCCCTGACTCGCTCTTCGTAGATGCTTCCGCGCGCTTGTCCGAGCAACGCCGTGCCACGCGTCTGAGCTTCCGCGACGCGCCCGAGACGCCGCAGCGCGTCCACCGCGATGAGCTCGCGCTCGATGCTGAGGCTTCCGTTGGGAAACATCGTGGCGTGACGGTTCAAGACCGCCAGGGCCCCGCTCGGATTTCGCTCGACCCATCCGCGGGCCTCCTCGAGCATCGCCGCTTCACGCGCCAGCGAGTCGCCCGACCCGAGTTCCGCGGACGGTGCTTCGGCTCTGGGGTGCCTCGCGCGATCTCGAGTGGGGGCCGGCGCAGGGGATGCGACAGGGGCCTCGCCTTGTGCACCCGATGCGTCCGAGGCAGAGACCGCGGGATCGGTGGCCGCCCCCGTGGTCTCCGCGGCGGGGATCGATGTTCGGGGCAGTGCCGGGTGGCTATCGAGCGTCGCGCGGACTGGATCCGGGCCGAAGACCAGCTTGCGTGTCAGCGAGGGCACCACGTCGACCGCGGCGACCACCCCGACCGCGCAGAGGCCCGCGGCCGCGACCGCTTTGATCCAGAAGAGCAGACCCGCGGCTGCGGGCACGACGAGCAACCGGTCGATTCGGGCGGCGGAGCGCGTCCGTATGTCCTTCGGCAGAGGGCGGGAACCGACCGCGCTTCGCAAAAGCTCGCGGTGCTCGGGCGATGTGGAAGCGTCGTCTCGCCAACGTGTCGGGGGGATCATGGCCGGGCTCCGCGTCGAACCCCGAGGCGTGACGCCTCGATGGCTCGCATCCGCAGCAGTGCGCGATCGAAGTCATTGCGCGCAGAGTGGAGACGCGAGTAGACGGTCCCAATCGGAACCGACAGCATTTCGGCGATATCGTCGCAGGACAAGCCGTCAATCTCGAACATCACGAAAATGGCGCGCTTGTCGAGATCCATCAAGTCGAGGGCCGCCCGCAGACGCTCCTGGGCTTGCCGGTTGACCGCCGCCTGCTCGGGACTCGCTTCGTCCAACGTTCTTTCCTCCGGCACCTGGGCGACGCTCTGCTCCCGACGGCGGTGCGCGCGCCGTCGGTAGGCGGAGACGACCCGGAGGCAGATTCCGAACAGCCAAGTGGTGATCCGCGAGGAGTGGTCGAACGAATGGAGCCGCTGATGGACGACAATGAAGACTTCTTGCAGCAGGTCCTCGGCGTCGCGGGTCGGCACTCCGAGCCGTTGCAAGCTCACCCAAACGAATTCCGCGTGATCGTCATGGATGGACGCGACGTCGAGACGATCGGCCACCGGACGGGGCGGCATCGCTTCGAGTCGAAGGGGCATCCGTTCCAAGGAATACAAGGACCCGCAGTGTGAATGTCGGCTGCCGTCGCTTCCCTTCACGGAATCGACACGCCGACCCCCACGAACCCGAAGCCCGTGACCGCCCACTCCTGGAAGACAAGCGCGGACTCGCCCTGCACCTTGAAGCGCTGTCGGGTGATGGGAACGAGCATCTCTCCTCCCAATTCGGCGACCACCGGGCCGACGAGTCGCAGTCGGGCCGCCAACGAGACCGCTGCACCGGTCCAGATCCGGTCCCCTGGTTCAGTGGGCTCGAGCGCATAGACGACCGAATGAATGGCGCCCACGTAGGCCTTTGCGCAAAGCGAGACGCTGGCCCGAGAGGCTTGCCGGGGCCGTGCGCAGGCGCCTAACCAGCCTGCCGTCAGGCCGAAGGCGAAGTCGCGCGACGATGTGCGGACCTCGGGCCAATAGACGACACCGGCGCTGCCTTCTACGGGGCGTCCGGTGGGCCCCTCCGCCGAGAATGCGGCGCCGGCAGCGGCAGCGGGTAGCACGCCCGCCGCGACCAGCGCCCGTGCGGTGACCGAGAGCGAGGAGCCGAAAGAAAGCGCGGGTGCCTTGGGCGCCGTGGGAGCGGCCGTGGGAGGCAAAGTGGGCCGGGCGACCGAGACCGTGGGTGTCGGGATCGCCGGCAAGCCTGCGGGCGCAGTAGCGGGCGCCGCTGCGGCCGCGCCCGGCGCCGGCGACGGGGTCAGAGGCGCGGGACGCGTCCGTTCGCGTTGGGACGCCGGCCGTGATGCCGCATCCGGATCGATCACCAGGGCTACGGCGAGCGTGACTGCTGCGTCGAGGGCGGAGCAGTCGGCCGAGGTACTGGTGAGATAGCGGGAGCCGGCGAGGCTGCCGTCGGCGGCACGAACGTACAAGTGCACATCCCAGCGCTCACCCTCGTGTTGGATGACCCCTTCGATGCTGCGGCGGGCCTTGTCCGAAAACACGTCGCTTCCCAAGCGCTCGACGACGCGCCGCGCGATTGTCGGCCCGTCGGCGCAGCCCTCCGTCCTTTCGCCGAGCACCCAGACGAGGCGCACCTGGGAGTCGCTGTCTCCTCGCGCGCGAGAAGAGAGGGTCAGGAGAGCGCCGAGTGCCGAGACGGCTGCGAGCGACGCGCCCATCCGCAAGGGGACACGCAACGGCAACCGTGTCGCGGGGTTCGAAAGCCGTTGCGGTGCCGCGTCGCGCGCTCGACGGAGCGACGTTGGCTGCGTCGTGCGCTGCGGGTCCGTGCGCTGCGGGTCCGTGTAGAGGTTCGCGGTTTGGACGGCACCCGCTCCTGACGTCGCATCCACGAAATGAGCGTATCGTGGCCCGAAGGAGGTGTGGTGCATGCGCTTTTTGCCCTTGTGGTGGGCTTGCCTCGCCGTCGCCCTCGGGACCGTTGCCTGCGGCAGCAGCACGGCCGGAAGCGGTAACAAGGCGGTCGCCGGCACGTTCGTCGGCACCTGGTCCTGCACTCTTGCCGTGATCGAAACGGCCTTTACCGTAGCCGTTGTCGAGAATTCGGATGGCTCGATTACGGTCACCCCGACGGGGACAGCGGTGCCGCTTTGCACGGCGAAGTACACGGTGAGCGACGGGACCGCGACGGTCGAGAGCGGTCAATCCTGCACGACCGGCGGATCGACGGTGACGGTGTCGGGCGGCACAGCCACCGTGAGCGGGTCCACCCTAACGGGCAACCTCACCGTCGGCGTGGCCGGGGCTTTGGAGACGCTGCAGTACAGCTGCACCAAACAGCCGTGACGTCGGTCCGCCCCCGTGCAGATGCGGCGTGACGGCCCGACCCGGCCCCCCTGTCGGTCGATCGCTCTTGGGCGAACGACCTCAATAGCTACCGGACGATCCGCCGCCACCCGACGATCCGCCCCCGCCGGAGAAGCCACCCCCGCCGGAAGAGCCACCGCCGCCGAAGCCACCCCCCCATCCGCCTCCCCATCCCCCGCCACCTCGCCACCCCCCGCCGCCTCCGGGGCCTCGTCCGCCCATTCTGCGCAGAACCAGCGCAATCCACACCAAGGCAAAGAGCGCCATCAGCCCGATGGGAGCCGCGTCTTGCCAACGCCAGTGGGCCACGCCATTCCCTGCGCTCGGCGAATGTCCGGTGATGGCGGCGGCCATGGCATCCGTCCCCGCGCGGATTCCGTCGTAAAAGCGGTCCTGTTTGAGTGCGGGACCGATCTGCCGTTGGATGATGTCTTGCGTTTGCAAGTCGGTGAGCTGTCCCTCGACACCTTTGCCGGTCTCGATACGGACGCGGCGATCGGCGACGGCAATGACCAAGAGCACGCCGTTGTCGGCCCCCTTTTTCCCGAGCTTCCACGTATTGAACGTGTCGTAGGCGACGTCCTCGATCGGTTCGCCGCCGAGGGCAGGCACGATGAGCACGGCGATTTCGGCGCCGCTTGCGCGGTCGATGGCCTCCAATCGCGCGTCGAGATTGTCGCGCTCGGAGGGGGAGAGCTTGCCGGCCATGTCGGTCACGTGTCCGGCGATCGGAGGCGGGATGTACCCCTGGGCGTGCACGACGACGAACGCCGTCGCCAGAAACGTGAGGAATGCGACGACGTGGCGGCCAACCATCAAAAGCTCACGTGCGGGGCGTCGCGCGCCTCCGGAAGGGCCGTGAAATACGCGCGAGCCTTGAAGGGCTTGCCCGTAATCTTGTTGAGGACTTGCCCGCCCACGTGTGCGAGCGTCGAGTTGTAGTCGGCGACGGCCTTGTCGTACTCCTCGCGCGCCCGCGCAATCCGATTCTCCGTTCCCTCCAGCTCGATCGCCAGATCGTGAAACTGCGCATTGGCTTTCAGGTCGGGATAGGCTTCTTGGGTGAGGAGCAGACGCGACAGAGACCCTTTGAGATTGTCCTGTGCCTTGGCGAACGCAGCCATTTTCGCCGGGTCCTCGAGATCGTCGGCCGAGAGATGAAGGCTCGTCGCCTCGGCACGTGCATGGGTGACCTCCGAGAGAGTCTTCTCCTCGTGCGCGGCTGAGCCTTTGACGGTAGCGACGAGGTTGGGAACGAGGTCGTAGCGCCGCTGAATCTGGGCCTCGACGTCGGCCCACTTCTGCTGGCACGCCTGGTCCTTATCGACGAGTTCGTTGTATCGACCGCATGCCGTGAGGAGGGCGAGCTGCGTGACGACGGCGAGGACAACGAAAAAAAATCCTGGAACGCGCACCGTGGACATCGGGCCAGCGTACGGTCCAACCGCTTCGTGGCGCAACGCGTAGCCCGATCGACGGGCCGCGCCGGCGGCTCATCCGAGGACGAATCCACCGCTCAGGGCGGCCCCGGATGAAACGAGGGCCACGCGGTGCGGACGGCGTCGTGCAGCGCCCTTGCCGTGGTAGGGGCGTGCTAACCACGGAGTCGTGCACGTCGAAACGCTGGCTGTGGGCCCGCTCCAGTGCAACTGCTCCATCGTGGCGGACCTCGAAGCCAAGCGCGCCATCGTGATTGACCCTGGCGGGGACTTCAAGGCGCTCCGCGCGCGACTCGAGGCGCTGGGCGTCACGGTCGGGGCGATTCTCCACACGCACACGCACATCGACCATGTCGGTTGCACGGCGGAACTTCAGCGTGCGACGGGGGCAGCGGCCAGCATCCATGAAGGCGATCGGCGCCTCTACCAAATGCTGCCCATGCAGTCGGAGTTGCTCGGGCTCGACCTGCCCGTCCTGGCGGACATGGACGGCGCGCTGGTCGACGGCTTGACGCTTCGCGCCGGCGTGCTGGAGATGACGGTGCTGCATACTCCTGGACACACCCCGGGCAGCTGTTCGTTCGTCGTCGCGGACGCGGCGCGAACCGTGGTGTTCTCTGGCGACACGTTATTTCGGGGGAGCATAGGCCGCACGGACCTCGGCGGAATCGACCAGGAGACGCTCGTTCGTTCGATCCGGCTTCGACTGCTCACGCTTCCCGACGACTCCCTGGTCGTGACAGGGCACGGCAGCTCCACGACGATCGGCGAAGAGCGCGCGCACAACCCGTTTCTGCGCAAGCGCTGAGGCCCTGCTCGCTCACGGACAGAATCCGCACCCTCGCTCAGAACGTATACGGATTTTCATCGGATGACGGCGACGACGACGTGGCCTTGGGCGTGGGCGATCCGCTCGCAGAGCCGGTCGAGGTAGAGGTCGGGGCCGTCCCTGTCGTCGCCGACGGGCTCGCGGCCCCATGGACCCACACGGACGGGGCCGCAGGTGCGTTGTTCGTAGTCCCGGTCGTCGCCAGCGTCGTGGCGATGGGACGCACGGCGGGCGCGGCGACCGGTGGAGACGAGCGCGGTGCCGCATAGGAGGGGATCGCCGGTCGGACTTGACCTGCAGCCACAGCCCGTTGGGCCGCGGGCGCCGGCGAAGGGGCGGACCCCGACGCTTCGGCTTCGGAGGAGGCGGAAGCGTCGCCCCTATCGGGAACAGGTGTCACGCCGATTGAGGATGCCGAAGGGGCGATGGCGACAGCCGTCTGTGCCGGCGGCGGCGGGGTCACGACGGGCGCCGCTACGGAGGCTGACGGCGACGAAGAAGAGGCAGGATTGTCCGACGCCTGGCCGCCGAACAGCGTGTCGCGAAACAGGATTGCGGCGAGCGCCGCGGTGGCGGCCGCAACCAGCCACAACCACTTGCCGGCGCGGCCCGTCCAGGCAGGCTTGATGTCGTCCTCCTGCGGGCTCGCGATCGCGCGGGGACGGGAGGACGCCGAAGTCGGGCGGCCGGAGGAACGGCTGGCCTGGCTGTCGGCTCGAACGTTCGGCAACGGATCGCGTATGATGAGGGTCGCTCCGGATTGTCCGGCGTGGGCTTGAACGGGGGCTGGAGACATCGCCGCCACCATGGCTCGCGCACCGGCCGCGTCGTCGCGCAGAGCAGTGGGTGCCGCCTCTGCGACGGAGGCGGCCTGTGCTCCGACCGTGCTCGGCTCGGCGGGCGGCACGGCCGGTTCTACGGCCGGCGGACCGCTTGGCGCACGGGAATCCCCCGGTCCGGAGAAAAGGGGGTTGGTGCCGACGTCCGCCATCGAACCGCCCGCCTCACGAAGCGCTTCCTCGAGAAGTTCCGCCGCCTGCTTCATGACGGTCTGCTCCGCCTTCGGTGGGACGGAGGAGGTAAATCGGCTCTTGGCCGGGAACATGCCTGCGCTGGGATTCGGCCGGGGTGGTGCCGATGGCGAGCGCGGCACCGGTGTCCGCGCCGGGTGTTCGCTCGAGGGGACTGAGCCCGGAATGCCAAGCCCGACCATCGTTCCTTTGCCGACCGAGGGTACCTGTGGCGATCCGACACGAGTCGCAGCGTGCATCCCTGCGGGTGTCTGGATGGGCTTTGGTCCGGCTGCCGGCGGTGGCGCCTCGGGTTCGGATTCGAAGGCTTGGCCTGCATCCGCGCGTGAGTTGAGCAGCTTGTCGACGAGGGCCCTGGACGGCTCATCGATTTTGATGAATTTGACCCCCATGCCTGCGGGTCGATCGCCGGTCCCTTGGTTGCCATCGCGCTTCCAAACGACCCGGCCGACCCCCGTGATCACCGCTTGGTCGCTGGCTAGCCGAATCTCGAACTTGAGCAATGTTCCCGGGGGAAATGGACTGCCCGTCTTGACGTAGATGCCGCCCCGGCTGACATCGAGCGCGTGATTCTCGATGAACTCGTCGACCGTTGCGCTCTTGTAACGGACGTTCAAGCTGACGATCTTCACGCGGCGATCTTTGCGGGTGTCCTGGGTCATCGAACGCCGTTTCCCCAACTTTCTCGTCACCGATGCTCGCGGTCGATCGGTTGACGTCGATCAGCTCACGACAAACACGGACCCATCGTAACCCGCTATGGCTGCAAAATGCCATGTCATCGGGGAGCACCCACGCTACAAATCTCGGACCGATTCCCATCGTGACCACCGTAGTGCGACGACCGTGGGGGCGCTGATGCTGATCCATCGCGCGCGCGGGCCGGGTTGCTTTCGCGCCCACGGCCGGGCGCAGGTTCGCTTGCACGGGCTCTTGGAGCACTTCGAGGCTGGCTGGCAGCGCTACGCGCTCGTCGAGAACATCGGTCTCGGCGGCGCCTGCGTCGCCGTCGACGAGCAGCTCCGTTGCAACGACGGGGTCATGCTGTCGTTCACGACACCCACTCTGTGGGACCCGTTGCGTCTTCGTGCCCGAGTCGCCTGGACGGGATCGAGCGCGGCGTCCGCCCCAGACGGATCCAGCGAAAAGGATGCGCTTTGGTCCCACCCGTCTCCGCGAGCCGGTCTCGCGTTCGAGCACCGCTCGAGGGAGGCCCTCCTCACGCTTTGCGAGTTCCTCGTGGCGCTCGGTCAGGAGTGACGTTCGCCGTCTTGCCTACCCCATCGTAGGAAATCGTTTTCGCTAGCTGGCTCTTCCGTTTATCGACCTCGCGTTGCAATTGCGCGACGGCACGCTCGCGCGAATCGTAGAGGCGTAGCGCGCTCCGCTTCATCGCCGCATCGCTCAGAAGGGCATAGGTCAGCCAGGGAAAGACTGCCGTCACGTCGGCGTGGACGTAGACGCTGCCCGTCGCGACACTCTCGGCCGACACTTTCCCCCACGTGTGGCCTTCCCCCGCCGGACACGAGCTGAGCGCGCCATTGTCGACTGGGTCGACGCAGAATTGCACGTCGATGTCGAAACCGTGTGTGGGTACCCCGAGAATCTGATCGAGGAGCGGCTCTCCTTGCAGCGTGTAGTTCTTGGGAACGCCGCCGCCCAGGATCCACACGGCCATCGACTTGCGCAGGGTCGCAAAGCAATGGTGTTGCATCGCGCCCATTTCGAAGACGTCGTCGTTGACATCGATCTCCAGCTTGAACACGTCACCGAGCAGGCGCTTGAGCTTGACGATATTGAGGAATATCGACCCGTCTTGAACGGCCCCGACGAAGATGGGAACACCCCTCCGGTAGGCGGTCGACAGCAGCGACGGCTCCTTGACCTCGAGGGCGCTTTCGATGTCCGAGATCCGTTTGCCGAGCATGAAGTGAAGCTCGGGCGTCGTCATTTTTCGCTGGAACTCCGGGCCGCGCAGGATCGCCGAGAAGAGCCTGTCGGTCTCGAGCAGCGTTTCCTCCCAAAAGCCGAGATCGTAGATGCGGATGATGCGCGCGAGGCGGTACTGGAGATCGCCCGCGGTCGGGTCGATTTCGCGGATCCGGTGGCCAATGACGCGGTGTGCGTCGTGATACAAATTCGCCCCCGTCGTCGTGATGCAGTCGATGAGTCCGCGCTCGATGAGGGGGATGAGGCAGGACTGGTGGAGGCCGGCCGGTGTCATCGCGCCGCTGAAGGTGAGAAAGATCGCGCAGTCCTGCTCCACGCTCCGCCGCATCAGCTCGTACGCAGTACGTTCTTGGCGCCCGACATACGCCGGAAACCGTTGCATCAGAATTTCGTGCGGTCGCTCCTTGCCCGAGATGGCCATGGGACGAACGTCGCGCGATTCTTCGAAGTGTCTGCGCAGGCTGGCGCCATTCGGAGTATTCTGCTTGCGCGTTCGGGTGGGCATGGGCGCGACAATGAGTTCGTCAGGCACAAGCGGGCGTCAAGAGCTCGCATGCAGGGGTTCGCGAAAGGGCACATTTCAATGACTTCGATCACGATGCTCGTGCCGCTTGGCCATTCTCCTGTCGAGCCGCGGGTGCCGCCCCGTCCCACGACGTTCGAGCAATTGGCGCGACTGCCGGACGAGTTCATCGACGTCGCCGCAGGGGCGGCGCTCATCGCGCGCGACGCGTATGGAACCCTCGACGTGGATCGGGTCCTCAGTGCGTTCGATGACATGGCTGCGCCGCTGGTCACCCGGTGCTTGGCGGCTCTTCCGCTCGAGCACCAGGCGGAAGCGGTCTCACGGTGCGTCCATGATCAGCTCGGGTTTCGGGGCAACGAGCAAGACTATTACGATCCGAGGAACAGTCTTCTTCCCGATGTGCTCGATCGTAAGCTCGGCATCCCGATTACGCTCGCGCTCGTCTATTGCGAGCTCGCCCGGCGTGCCGGCGTGAGCGCCCGCGGGGTCAGCTTCCCCGGTCATTTCCTCGTTCGAGTCGACTCGAGCGCAGGCGATGGGCCGATTGTCGTCGACCCGTTCTTCGGGGGTCGCCGCCTCGACGGCCCCGCACTGCAGAAGCTGCTCGATCGTGCGTCTCCAAACCAGCGGCTCGTGCCGAGCGAGCACCTCGCCCCAGCGTCGCATCGAACCATGCTCGTGCGCATGCTCATCAACCTCAAATGGATCTATGCGACCCGCGGCGACTTCGCGCGCGCTCTCCTCGCGCTCGATCGCATCATCTCGCTCACGCCCGACTCGGTGCCGGCTCTTCGCGAGCGCGGGCTTCTCGCCGCCCGTCTCGGTGCCGTCGAATCGGCGCGAGCGGATCTTTCGCGCCTGCTCGAATTGGTCCCCCAGGCGCCGGATGCAAGCTCAATCCGCCAGCGGCTGCAAGAGCTGTCCGTCAAGAGGAACGTTCTCAATTAGGCCGTTCGCGTTGCGTTGCGCCGTTCGTCTTTGCGTGGCGAGATGCGCACGCGGGCGCCCTGATCGACGCGCGCTTCGGCGTCACAGTCCGTCCCGGTTTCGCGCCCCATGGGCCGTCACGGCCGAGCTGGCCTGGCGTTCATGGGGGCGATGTGCGACCCCCAAGAATGCGGCTGCAGCGCCTCGAACCTCGGGCGCGACTCATTCGCCGGGTCCCGAGCCGGAGTAAGCTTGGAAAAGTAGCGCCGCGGGTCTCGCGGCCGCATGCTCCCGCTTGCGAATGAGCACCCCCTCCGACCGTGGCGCTGCGACGAAATCCGAGGAGCCCCGGCAGGCTCCCGGTCGCGCCGAACGCAAGGTCGAGCGGCCCGGTGCACGGCCTAGCAGTCCGGCGTCGCTCGTCGGGGTGGTGCTGAGCGGTCGCTATCTTATCGAACGCGTCATCGGCCAGGGTGGAATGGGCGCCGTCTACCTGGCCGAGCACATGCACATGCACAAGCGTCTGGCCGTCAAGGTGCTTCACGGAGAGATGAGCCGCCTCCCGGAGGTCGTCGCCCGCTTCGAACGCGAAGCGATGGCCGCCGCCCATATCGAGCACCCCAACGTCGCGTCGGCGACCGACTTTGGAAAACTCGAAGACGGCTCGTTCTTCTTGGTCCTCGAGTACGTCGAGGGAAGAAGCTTGCGCGAGGCCATCGCCGAGGCCTCTCTCGACTGCGGTTCGGCGCTCCATATCGCCCGGCAGATGGCAAGCGGTCTCAGCCGGGCTCACGCTCTCGGAATCGTGCACCGGGATCTCAAACCCGAGAACGTGATGTTGGTGTCGCGCGAGGACGATCCGAACTTCGTCAAAGTGCTCGACTTCGGAATCGCGAAGGTCCCCGTTGGCGAGCTGATCGGCGAATCGAACGTGACCGGTCAGGTGTTGACGCAGCTCGGGATGGTGTACGGCACGCCCGAGTACATGGCGCCCGAGCAAGCGCTCGGGGAGGCCGTAGACGCTCGCGCCGATTTGTATGCTCTCGGCGCGATCCTGTTCGAAATGTTGACGGGCGGTCGTCCCTACGATCACGAAAGCAAGGTCACGCTTCTGGGCATGCACGTGACCGCCCCCGTTCCCCGGATGACCGAGCGCGCCCCGGACGCGGACATTCCCGTGGAGCTCGATACGATTGTCACGAAGTTGCTCGCCAAAGACGCCGCGGCTCGTTTCGAGAGTGCAAAGGAGCTCATCGAAGAGCTCGATTGGGTGACGGCGCAGCTCACCGCGCGCGGGCTCATCGGCGAGCTTCCGGCGGTCGCTCGCGCGCCTCGCCCGAGCGGTCCTCGGTTCAGCGGAGCCGGCACGGCTCCGAACCCTTCCGCCCGTGGGCCGTCGAAGCCTGTCGCTTCGTCGGCGACGAGTCAGCAGAGCCTGGTGTCGCTCTTCGGTGCATCGCTCGGTCAGGTCGTTCGCGCGGCGCCCCGATGGGCCACGCGCCGAATGAAGGTGGCAATTGCAGCGGCGCTGGTGATGATGGGCCTCCTGGTCGCGCACGCGGCGCGCCGGGGAACGACCGCGGGCGCCTCGACCCCCGCCGGAGCTGTCGTGTCGTCCCGCGCTCCGCGGGCTGACCCAAAAGCCGACGACGTCGTCGCGTCGGCGCAAGCCAATATCGAAAAGGGCGATTTCGCGACGGCTATCGATCAACTGACGACAGTCGAGAGAGCCAACCCCGATCGTGCCGAAGTGCACGTCGGTCTCGAGAAGGCGTACACCGGCGTGCGCAACGCGCGCGAGGCTATGCGAGAGGCGGGACTCTGGCTCGACGCGGAGCCCGCGGGGGCCGCCGATCTCAAGCTACAGGAAGACGTGCGCAACGCGGCCCTCTTCAGAGAGGCGCAGGAGGAGGCCTTTCAGATCCTCGAATCCAAGATGGGCGCTCGTGGCATCGACATCTTGTACGACATCGCGTTCGGCGCATCCGGTCATCTTTATCCGCAAGCGGCGGCGCGCGCGAAGCGATCTCTCCTCATCGACCAGGTCCGCGCGCGCGCGAGCCCCGCGCTCGGGGTGGTGCTGGATCTGCGTGAGACCAAGGGGTGCGAGGCGAAACATGCCCTTCTGGAGCGGGCTCGCGACCAGGGCGACGCCAGGTTGCTGCCGGTCCTTCAGCAGCTCGCTTCGGTACGTGGATGCGGGTTCTTGAGCGCGGCCGACTGCTATCCCTGCATGCGCAAAGACGAGCTCCTCGGCGAGGCGGTGAGCGCGATCGGGCAGCGTGCGGCAAAGGCGCCTTAGTACAGCGCCCCGCTAAGCGGTACCCAGCTGCGCTGGGTACGCCTGCGTTGCAGGCTGGCGCTCTACTAAGATGGGAACTCGAATCAGATCCCGAAGCGCTCCGAGTTCGAGCGCAGGAACGCGATGTACGCATCGGCGTCCAGCCGTGAGGCGATTTCCGCAGCCTCCACGGCATCCTCCAGTTTTCGCTTGATGTCGCCGACTTTCCGCGAGGGGGGTAGCCCGAATGCCTTCATGATGGCGTCGCCAATTCCGCTCGGCAGCGGTGGCAACCGAGCCTCCTCCTCGGCCAACCGCGCAATGCGCAATTGAAGATCTTCGATCTGTTGAAGCCCGCGGCGCTTCTTCTCGGGGCGCTTCGTCGTGATGTCGGCTCGAGCGAGGCACAGCAGGTCGTCGAGGTGTTCGCCGAGCTCGCGGGCGAACCGACGCACCGCACTGTCGGTCCAATCGGGTGAATATTGATTGGCGCGCAAGTGATGCAGGATGAGAAAACGCACCGTGGCTTTGAGCGACGGTTCGTGGGCAAAGAGACCCAGTCGTCGGTCGAGCTTTTCGAACATCCGAGTGCCCACCTCGGCGTGTCCCAAAAAGTGGACCTTTCCGTCGGGAGCGATCGACCGGGTCTTGACCTTACCGACGTCGTGGAAGAGTGCCGCCCAGCGAACCTCCAACCGCGGAACCGATTGTCGCACCACTTGCTTCGTGTGCTTCCAGACGTCCTTGTGGCGCCACTCGGCGTCGCCAAAGCCGACCATCGCGTGCACCTCTGGAAAAAGCGCGGCCAGAGCGCCGGCTTCGAGCAACTCGTCGAGCCCGCGCTCGGGGTCGTCCCCCATCACGACGCGATCGAGGCGAGCGCGCACGGCTCTCGCGTCCACTTTCACCGCCGCGCGGAAGTCGTCGATGCCGACCGATGCGAGGACCTCGTCGGCGCCTCGACCCTCGGCGGCCAGAGCGGCCGCTTCGAGTGCCGAAAACACGTGGTCGATTTGCGATCGTGTCGTGCTCGCGGCTGCGGCCTCGCCTCGATCGCGCATTCGTAGCGACAGTGCGGGGTCCGTGGCGGGCGACTTGGGCTCGACCATGAACGTGCGCTCTTAGCATGCTCG
The DNA here is from genome assembly GCA_963696385.1 of uncultured delta proteobacterium. Classification (GTDB taxonomy): domain Bacteria; phylum Myxococcota_A; class Polyangia; order Polyangiales; family Polyangiaceae; genus Palsa-1150. Next base: position 1,137,275 of record CAVOKF010000007.1, on the reverse strand, counting down.
ACTTGGTCCCGCGACGCCGCGATCGCACTGGCCACGGTTGCCGCGCCCGCCCGCGATCTACGAAATCTGGCCACGAAATCTGGCCACGAAATCTGGAGCAGGAGCTTTACCCCTCAGGACGCGAGGGCAGGGCGGGGCTCGGCCGGATCCTCGGCGCGATCGACGTGGACCGCGCCGAGTTCGTCACTGACCTTGCGCAGGTACTGCTGCTTGACGTGAAACGGCAAGAAGGCGCTCTTGAAACCGCTCAAGATGATCTGTTTGATGTCCCCGAGACTCATCCCGAGTTGCGTGTGGCATAGCCAGAGTTCGCGGCTCACCGTGGTATCGGTGATCAATCGATTGTCGGTGTTGATGGTGACGCGCAGGCCCAGGTTTTTGTAGAGCCTGAGGGGATGGCTCGACAAATCCCGAATTGCGCCGGTTTGCACGTTCGATGACGGGCAGCATTCGAGTGGAATTCGGTGGTCGTTCACGTAGTGCAAGAGATCCCCGTTCTCGCGCAGACGGCATCCGTGGCCGACGCGATGGGCGCCGCAGACGTGGATCGCCTGGGCGATCGACTCGGGGCCGTAGGCCTCGCCCGCATGGATCGTCACGTTGATGTTGTTGTCCCGAACGAGCTGGAAGGCCGCCTTGTGGTGCTTGGCCGGGTGGTCGTACTCGGCGCCGGCCAGATCGAAGCCGACGACGCCGCGGTTCTTGTAAGCGACCGCCAGCTCTGCCATTTCGAGAGAATGCTCCGCGGACACGTTTCGGATGCCGCAAATGATGACGTTCGACTCGATTCCGTGTCGCTCTTGCGCAGCGCGGAGCCCCTCGAGCACACTCTCGACGACCGTCGTCAGCCTGAGCCCGCGCCGGGTGTGCAGCATCGGCGCGTAGCGCACCTCCATGTAACGGACGTTCTCGCGCGCCGCGTCTTCGGCGAGCTCGTACGCAATGCGCCGGAGCGATTCCGCGCATTGCATCACGCGCAGGGTCACGTCGAAGGCTTTCAGGTACTCGATGAGGCTTCCGCAGTTCTGGCCAAGGTGCATGGCCTGGCGCAGCCCGTCGGGATCTCGCGCGGGCAGGTCAATCCTCTGTCGCTCGGCGAGTTCGAGGATGGTCGCCAGGCGCAACAATCCGTCGAGATGGACGTGCAAATCGGTCTTCGGGAGCTTCTCGATGACCTCGAGTGAAACCGTGTCGGGCGGCTGAGTCGGAGACATGTCGAAATATACCATGCGCAAGACGTCGGCTGCCTTCGCCCGGGTCGTGCTCGCCGCAATCGTGGTCGCCACCGGCTCGTGCGACCGACCCTTTGCGGCGCAACGGGCGTCCGGGAGTGCCCAGCTCGCCCCGCCGCCCACCTCGTCGCCTGTCCCCCGCTCTCCGGACGACTGGCCGCTCCGCCAGGGCTCCTCCCCGCACTCGGAACGCGGCATGATCACGACCGACAACGCGCTTGCCACGAGAGCCGGGGCCGAAGTGCTTCGGGCGGGAGGCAACGCGGTCGACGCCGCCGTCGCGGCGGCGTTCGTGCTCGCGGTGGCCTTCCCGACGGCCGGCAATCTCGGCGGCGGAGGATTCCTCGTCGCTCGAGTGGATCATGCGTCGTACGCACTCGACTTTCGCGAAGTGGCCCCCGCGTCTGCGACTCCGACGATGTACGTGGGTCCGGACGGAAAGCCGACGCGCGATTCGCGCGTCGGCTGGCGATCGGTCGGCGTTCCCGGCTCGGTCGCCGGCCTTTGGGAGGCGTGGCACAAGCTCGGATCGAAGAGGCGGTCCTGGTCGGAGCTCCTCAGGCCCGCGATCGACCTGGCCGAAGGGGGCTTCGCCGTCGATCCGCCATTCGCGAAGACGATCTCGCTCGCCCAGGATCACCTGGCGAGCTTCCCGGCATCCGCGGCGCTCTTTTTGCCGAACGGTGCGCCGCCCCAGCCGGGCACGTCGTGGCGCGACCCCGAGCTCGCCAACGTCCTGCGTCGGATCGCCGCGGAGGGGCCGGCGGGTTTTTACGAGGGTCCGGTCGCCGAAGCGATCGCCCGTGCGATGATGGAGGGCGGCGGCCTCGTCACCCAAGCCGACCTCATGGCCTATCGAGCCAAATGGCGCCCGCCCGTCGAGTACGCGTACCGCGGCAAGCACGTCATCGGGATGCCGCCCCCGTCGTCCGGAGGCGTCACGATCGGCATGGTTGCGCACCTTCTATCCGGCTGGGATTTGCACGACCTCGGCTGGCACTCCGCGGAGCACGTTCATCTGGCCGCGGAAGCGATGCGGCGTGCGTTCGCGGCACGCAACGCCAAGTTGGGCGACCCCGACTTCGTGACCAACCCGATCGGCGAGCTCCTGAGCGATGCCTGGGCCGCGCAGCAGCGCGCATCGATTCGGATCGATCGTGCGACTCCGACCGAGGCCCTCTTTCCGGGCATCGCCCCGGCGTCGAGCGGTGGCCCGCACACCACGCACATGTCCGTCGCGGACGCGGAGGGTAACGCCGTTGCGCTGACGACCACCCTGAATGCCTGGTTCGGCAGCGGCGTCACCGTGCCGGGTCTCGGCTTCGTCCTCAATGACGAGATGGACGACTTTGCCGTCGCCCCCGGCGCCGCGAACATGTTCGGACTCGTTCAGGGCGAGCCGAACGCCATCGCGGCGGGAAAACGCATGTTGTCCTCGATGTCGCCCACCATCGTCCTCGGCCCGGGCGACGAACCCGAGCTCGTTCTCGGAGCCGCTGGAGGCTCGCGCATCATCACGACCGTCTTCGAGGAGATGTCGAACGTCGTCGACTTCGGAATGGACGTCGGCGACGCAGTGAGCGCGCCGAGGTTTCACCAGCAGGACTTGCCGGACGTACTCGTGTTCGAACCTCACGGCATCCCCGATGCCGTGCGAGGTGTGCTTGCACGAATGGGCCACGCCATCAAAGAAACGGCTCACCTCGCGGACGCGCCCGCGATCGGTCGCGTCCACGATTTGTGGGTGGGGGTCGCGGAGCCGCGCCGCGAGGGATCCCTCGCTCTCGGCCTCTGACCAGGGGGGCGGGCGTTAGAGCTAGACGCTAGAGCTTCAGAGCCCGCGCATCGACATTGGCCGGATCGAGGCGAAGAGCCTCGTCCCGATGCGCACGCGCCGCGCCGAGGTCGCCGAGCGTCAGCCGTTCTCGAGCGAGTAGCGCGTGAGCTTTTGCTTTTTCGGCTGGGTCCGCTTCGCAGACGAGCGCGCTTTCGAGCTCGAAAGCCGCCGTCTCGTGGTCCCCCGTCGCCGATAGAGCCTGCGCGTAGGCCACGTGTACGGCCGCGTTCTCGAGGTCGACGTAGAGCGCGCTTTCGCCGACGACCTTGGCCTCGTCCCAGCGTTTGAGCGTGACGAGCTTGTCGATGAGCAGGTCCCATACGCGTCGGTCGTGCTGATCGAGCTCTGCCAGCTCGCGCAGCGCGGCAAGCGCGTCGGCGTCACGCTTGTCGTCGTTCGCGGCGTCGAAAAGGGCGCGCAGCGGATCGGCCTGGGTCGGATCGAACCGATGCGCGGCTTGGAGAGCCGCGAGCTTGGCCGAGCGCTGATGCCGGGACTCGGCGGCGTCCGCCAACGCCATCTGCACGGCGTATCCGTCACCGCCCGCGGACTGGATCGCCCGCAAGTAGATCTCCTGATGTTGCGTGTCCTTGGCCGTTGCCGCGAGCTTGGCCGCAACGAACAGCGCGTCCATATTTTTCGGGTCGATCTTGAGCGCCGCGTCGATCTCGCGGCTCGCGTCGTCCGACTTGTGAGCGCGCAAGAGCGCGACGGCATACGCGACGCGCGCCGGAGCGCTATCGGGTCGCGCGGTGGCCTGGGCTCGGGCCTCGTCGAACGCCGTGGTCGGCGGTGAGAAGATGTATTGCCCATCGTAGCGCGCGAGCCGACGCGCGGCCCAGGCGCGAAAGCGCGCGTCGTAATCGGCTGGCGAGACGCCGAACGCGGTGCGAATCACATCGGCGGTCGTCTTGCCCTCCCCCCAGAGCGCGAGCGCCCGGGTGATTCCTGGGAAGCCGAATTGCTCGGCCGTGAATGCGAGCATCTGACTCGCGGCGTAATACGCGACGGTCACGTCCAGATCGCCTTCGGCATGTGTGAACGCGGCGTTCATCTCCAACGCCGCCGGCAATTGGCCTTTCTTCAGCGCGATGTAAAGCTCCGGGTCGAGCTCTCGTTGCCATTCGCGCCTGCGGATCATCGTCTCGTATTCAGACAACCCTTCGGTAAACCATCGGGGCACGCGGTTGTTCGACAGCTGGATGGCGAAAACGTGGGCGAGTTCGTGCCACAAGACGTTGCCCCAATTGAACGGCTCGCTGTTGGGGCTCATCGCGGCGACGACATGCCCGAAACAGACGCCTTGGATGCCGATGTTCGGCAGACCGCTCGTGCGTACGCTGAAGTGCTGCCGCTCGCGGTACAGCTCGACCGCGACGGGAGTCGTCGGCGCAAACATGTAATGAATCTTCATCTCACCCCAAGCTTGACCGAGCAGACGAGGGACGTACCGCTCGAGGATCGCATCCTCGTCCTTGGGATATCGGATATTGAAAATGCCCGATGGCCGCTCGTCGTACTGTTGCGGGATCCACGAGCCGTAGAGAAGCTCGAGCGTATTGTAGACCCGCACGTTGAAGTGGTCTTGCCTCCAAGCCTCTTCGAGCGATTTCACCCCCGCCGCTTCGTCGCCCGACCGAGTCTGCATCAGTCCCAGCTGGGCCCACGCCTTGCTATCCCTCGGGTCGAGCGCCACGGCTTCTTTCATCATGGTCACGACGTCGCCGTAGCGGTGCTCCCACTCGGCGTACTCGCCGACGATTCCGTAGGCCTCGCTGAACTCCGCGTTGCGCGCAAAGAGGTCGTGCTTTGCCGTCTCGAAACCGGCCGTATCGTCGGCAAGAAAGCGAGCGGCTGCGCGAAGGCTCAAAAGCTCGAGCTGGCTCGGGTCGACGGCGAGGCCGGCGTCGATGGCGGCGTTGGCCGCAGTCAAGTTCATGTCGCGCAGCGCGATGCCGGCCCGTACCGCGAAGGCCGCCGTGTGCTTCGGGTCGACGGCGAGCGCCTCGCGAATCAGGCCTTCGGCGGCTTCGAAATCGAAGGTCTCCTCGACTTTGACGCGCGCGAGTGCGACCAAGGCGTCGGCGCGATGAGGCGCGATTTTCAGGGCTTCATTCAGGACTTCTTCCGCGTGGCCGGGATCGTACTTGTCGATGTAGAGGTCGGCTCGCCAGAGAAGCGTTTCGACGCGACCCCTCTGTGCGCGTTCGCTCTCGTTGAACGCGCGGTTCGCGTCCTTGGGATGCCGAAGCAGGTGCATCGCGCGTCCCAGCATGGCGAGGCCTTCGGCGTCGGTCTGCGCGATGTCGTCGTTGTCGTACTCGTCGGCGAATTTCAGCAGAACGGGTTCCGCGTCGGCACGTCGACCCGAACGAATCAGAAGCTCGCCGAGCTCGAGTCGGACGCGACGGCCTCCCGTGCCCGGAGAGTCTTTGACGGGCTCGAGGAGTTTGATCGCCTCGTCGAGTCTGCCCTGCGCGGCGAGGATCTCGCCGCGCAGAGCGATGCCCGCGGCTCGCTGGGCGGGGTTTGCGAGGGCCTGCGTCGCATAACGATCGGCGTCGGAGAATCGACCCTGCTCGAGCATGGCGCGCGCAAGCGCCAGGCGCGCCGCGGCGCGATCGGCGCCGTCGATGGCGAGCAGAGCCTTCTCGGCCGTCGCGTATTCCGATGCCAGCGCCGCTGCACGCGCGGTCGCGAGGGGACGGTCGGCGACGGAGGAGCCGCGCGCCGTCGCGGCGGCTTGGGGGGAGGGCTCTGCCGAGTGAGCCGTCGCCGAGGGCGTCGTGGCCGAAGACACCTGCGCTGGAGCGGCGGTGGGCACGACCGACAAAAGCGCGGCGCAGACACAGAGGCAGACGCGCTTCATGATCACCCGGTGTCAGATGTAACATCGCCGGTCGGGCCGTGCCCTTCGTGCATGGCGGCGGCCGGGCCGTTCGTCGCCCTTTTCCGCATCTCACGCATCCAATCGCACCTCGTCGGGCCGCCGCACGACGTTTCCTGTCGTGGGGTCGAGACTCAGCATCATCTCGACCGCGTCCTCGTCGTCGCTGTAGTAGCGCTGCCGGACGCCGGTAACGAAAAAGCCAATCGCCCGGTAGAGGGCCACCGCCGGCGCGTTCGAACGACGCACCTCGAGGAGGACGTGGTCGACGCGATTTTCCCGCGCATACCGCAGCATTTCCTGCATCAGCGCACGCCCGATGCCCAGCCGGCGTCGGTCGGAACGCGTCGCGAGGTTGAGCACGTGCAACTCATCCGCGACGTGCCACGCCAGGGCACACCCGACGACCCCGTCGAACTCATGCCGAGCCACCCAACGGCGAGACCATGGCCGGGCGAGCTCGGCATAAAGTTGGTCGCGTTGCACGCCCGTCGTTTCGTCGAGCGCCTCGACGGACGCGAAGTCGTCCGCGCTCATCGGTTCGACTCGAACGACAGCCTGCATCCGGCGCGATCCTAGATCATCTGGCCGACGCGGGCAGCGTCGTGGCGTGCGCCGCGACGAGCGCTCGCGCTCGGGGCGCCAGTGCGGACGCATCAATCGCCAGGCGAAGCGACCCGTCGCCGCGCACGATCGCGCCTGCAAAGAGGCCAAGCCCGGCCACCAGGGACCCGAGCGGCCGAATCAGCAACTCGTCGGTGCGCCCGACGTCATCCACACCCACCTGAATGGCGGGCTCAGGCGCATCGTCCGCTTGCAAGTCGAGCTCGACGGCGTAGCGCGCCGCGGAGCTGGGACCGCCCAGGCAGGCGAGGATGTGCGGTACGGCAGGATCGGTTGTCTCCATCTTACGGACCCGCCGCGCGTTCGCGGTCGGCAGCGCGAACTCTTCGTTGCCTGCGCGAATCCAGAGCACGGAGACGAAGCCGCTTTCGATCGGGACTTCGACACGCGCACTGAACCCTTCTCCGGCTCGGCTGGAGAGGGTGATCGCGCCACCCATGCGCTGTATGCCGGCCCTGGCGATGTCGAGCCCGATGCCGCGTCCGGCCAGTAGGTCGGTCGTCTCTCGTGTCGAGAAGCCGGGAAAAAAGAGGAGCGAAAGGAGCGTATCGTCGTCGGTCGACTCGGCGATGGCCGGGGTGACGAGGCCGGCCGCCAGGGCGCGCGCTCGGACGTCGACCAGGTCGACGCCGGCGCCGTCGTCGGCAATCGTCAGTCTCAGCCGGTTTCCGATCTTGCGTGCGACCAGCGCGATCGTTCCACTGGGCACTTTGCCCAGGGCCGCTCTCGCCTGAGGGGGCTCGATCCCGTGGGCGACCGCGTTGCGCACCAGCTGCAGGCACGGCTCGACGAGCTGCTCGGCGATTCGCCTGTCGATCGCTTCGTCCGCACCCCGCGTGCGGACGATCACCGCGCGGCCGCTCCGGCGAGCCTCGGATTCGATAGCCGTCGTCAGACGCGCGAAGATGTGTCCCACACTCGTTTGCCGCATCGTAGAGAGCTGCTTTTTCGCCTCAGCGACCCCGTCGCGCAGCATCTGCTCGGTCGTGCGGAGCCGCGCCGAAGCCGCGTCCAGCTCGTCGCCGAACGATTCGAGCGCCCGGGCGACACCTTCGACGTACTGCAACGCGGCCGCGGGTGCGCCCCAGGGCCTGGGGGCGCCGATCAGGCGGAGCGCGTCCACCAGTGAGGCCCGAAGCTTCCTGACCGCATCGGCGGACTCGCGTCCGCGCTCCGAGCGTGACGCGATCCGCTCACGCGCTCGGTCGATGACGTCCAGGCGATCGAGCAGACGGTCGACGTCGGCGGTGGGGACCCGGATCGTAGCCGTCGCTTCATCGAAGGCGGATGCGCGCGGGGGCGGCTCGGGGCGGGGCCCATTCGACAAATCGTCGGGCAGCCTTGGCTCGGACGAGGGCACGCTTCGAGCCAGCATCGCGAGTGCGGTTGCAGGCTCGTCGAGCAGGGCGCCGATCAGAGGACGCCATCGTCCTACCTCGTGGATGGCAGCTCGTGGCGCGAGGATCGAGGCGCCCGGGCGCAGTTTTTCCTCCAAACCGTGGCAGAACCATGCCATCGGCTCGTCGCCGACCGCGCTCGCAGCCCCCTTCATCGTGTGGACGTGACGAAACAGCGTGCGGGCCGTCTCGACCGGATCGTCGCCGGCCCCCAGAGCCTCATCGATGCCCGCGAGCCGATCGGTGACCTCGGCCGCGTACTGCACTCGCGCGTGCGCTTCGAGCGGACGCGCCACCAGGCCCTCGGGCGGTACGGGCCAGCTCGTGGGACAGGCGCCCTTGCCGGACGAGAGGCGACCCATCGCCACGCGCACGATGTCGGCGGCCGCGTCGAAAGCGCTGTCGTCGCCTTCCCGGGCGCGCCTCGATAGGCGATCGAGAGCCGCGGCCAAATCGCGCTCACCGGCAACGCTCGCGCTGCCTTTCAGCGCGTGGAGGGCGCGCAGGGCGCGGGGGCCGTCGCGCTCGTCCGTTTCGAGCGCTGCGAGGTGAATCGCGAGCTCCTGAATGAGCAAGCGCGACAATTCAGGATCCGATTCGGTCATACTCCCCGGCTCCGGTCGACGGTCGGATCTCCGTCGCCGACGAGCCAGTGCGCCAGACTTTCGACGGCGGGGCGCAGCGCGCCGACGAGCAAGGAATGGGGGACCTTTCCGTTCAAGGCCGACAGCGAAGCAACGAGCGCCCTTGCTCGATCGGCGACCTCGGCTGTGGCGCGCACGATCTCCGGATCGCTGCCGGTCGCCTTCTTGACCCGCTCACCCATGTCGATGAGCGCGACCTCGGCGTCGCTCGCAGCGCCCGCGCCTCGCGCGGAGTCTTGGGCCACTTCGGCGACAACGCTCTGCGCTTGAGCCATTTGAGATTCCAGCTGACCCAATTCCGACGTCAGCTGTCCAAGATGGGTGCCCAGATCGCGTGCCGCGTCGGCGCCGCGCGACGCGTGAGAGCGGACGTCGTCGGCGACGAGCGCGAGCGGCTTGCCGTCCGACTGCCCGAGACGCGCACCCTCGAGTCCGGCATTGAGCGCCACGAGGCTCAGCCGCTCGAACGCGTCGAGCGCACGCGAGGTTCCGGCCTGAAGTTCGGCGACTCGGGCCGCCAACGCACGCGTTCGCTCTACGGCCGCGTCGACCGCGCTGCGCTGACGGCCTGCGGTTGCCGTGATTCGCTGGGAGGCTGCCCCGGCGTCGCGCACGCGCACGAGCGCCCGTTCGTGCGCGCTCCACATAGCGCTTTGGTCGGGCGTTGCCGGCTCGGAGCGTGGGCGCCGCTCGTGGGAGGTTCGGCGCAAGAGCCGAAGCAATCGCTGCCTGGTCGGGTCTTCCGGCATGGCGGTCATGATAAACGGCCGCGTGCGGCGCGGATACGCGGGCCTGTCGGATCGGGATTTCTCGCGCAGCGCCGCAGCGGGGACGCAAGGGCCCCCGGGGGCGACCGCCCGTCCAAGCCCGTCTTCGCGGAGCGACGCATCCGGGCCCGTCGGCCCTCACGTCATGGGGGCGGTCGCATCCACGCGTCGTCAATCGCTGCGTTCACGACCAAGTCGCCGAAGTCGATGGCCGTTCGATCGTGGGTGCCTTCGACGAAGAGAACGCGCGTCGGGCGCACCCGATTGGCCGCCAACGCGAAGCGCATACTGCGTAGCTGGGTGTCCCCGCTCGCGCGCGCCACGGCCTCGAGCTCGACACCGGCCGCGTCGTCTCTCAGAACCCGCAGGAGCCATCGTTCGCGCAGTCTCGACAGATCGCCACCGAGCAGAGCGCGCATGTCGTCGAGCGCCGCCGCGATTCGCGCGGTCGTGGCCGGAAGCCGTCCCTGACCGTGCGGCCCGCGATACGCAAGTCCCTCGGGGCCCATCCAGAATGTGACGTCGTCCGGCGGGTCGAGCGTCCAGCGCAGTCGATCGGGACGAACGAGAGCCAACGTGCCGCGAGAGCGCACATCGGCCAAGAGCAGTCCAATCGTCCGGACTTGCGTAAAGGGCCCTTGGATGGTTCGCACGGTCGACCGCGCGCTGTCGATGCGAGCCAGCGCCGCGTCGACCACCGGTTCGGCTCGAGACCGACGCGACAGCAGAAGAGCTCCCGACGCCAGCAGGCAGGCTCGTCGCGGGATGTTCGACGTCATCGTCCTCGGGCGGCCAGGGCAAGCCACGAGCGCCGCAGCCCGAGCTCGACGACCGTCGATGCGATCCGCAAGACGATCCTCGTGGGGTCGACCATCCGGCGGAAGTGACTGTGTCCAGCGCCGACGGGCGGGTAGACGACCTCGACCGGCACTTGCGCGATGGGCAGGCCCCCGGCGATTGCGCGCAGGATGACCTCCGCTTCGAAGGCATAGCCGTTGGCCCGCGAGCCGAGCGCCAGCGTCTCTCGGACGGGGTAGCGGCGCAGTCCGCACTGCGTGTCGCGCAGTCGGCGTCCGGCGAAGCACGACAGAAAGACGTTCGACACCCGGTTGCCGAATTGGTTACTCGTCGGGGCACCGTCGCGCACGAGGTCGCGAACGCCGAGGACCAGGGTACGGGGATCTTCTGGGGCGCCCAGCACGACCTCGGCGGAATGCGAGGGGTGCTGCCCATCGGCGTCGACGGTGACGGCGACGCGTAAGCCCCGCCGCGCAGCTTCCCGAAGACCCGTGCGCAGAGCCGCTCCTTTGCCGAGGTTCTGCTCGTGTCGGACGACGAGCGCGCCGGAGCACGCCGCGACTTCGCCGGTCGCATCGGTCGAACCATCGTCGACGACGATGAACGGTACGTCCATCTTGCGGCGCAAGTCGCCGACGACCCCACCGATCGTCGCGGAAGCCTCGAACGCTGGCACGATGATGCACGCCCCGACCACGTCTTCTCCTTTACACCCGGGGCGTGCAGGCGTAACGGCGCTCCTCGTGCCCGTGCGCTTGATCGTCGAAGGGGGCCCCTACGCCGGCTTGTCACCCGCCGACCTCGCCCGACGCGCACGTGCCATGCTCGGTGCGGTTCAGATGCCGCGGGCCGAGCTATCCGTTGTCCTGACGGACGACAATCAAATCAAGGATCTGAACCGAATCTATCGAAAGAAGAATCGGCCCACGGACGTTCTCGCATTCTCCCAGATCGAAGGCCGAATCGCGGGGGCCCACGCACGCCTGTTGGGCGACGTCGTCGTGAGTATACCTACCGCGCGCCGCCAGGCGGTCGCACGCGGCCGCAACCTCGTTGCCGAACTGACGATGCTGCTCGCTCATGGGCTGCTGCATCTGCTCGGCTGGGATCATCAGAAGCCGGCGGACGGGCGGCGCATGCGCCGGGAAACGGCCCGACTTTGCGCCGCCGCCGACGAGGCAGCAGCAGCAGCGCGCGCTCCGCGCGGTCTGCGAGCGCCCTCGAAGGGCGCCAAAAAGAGGATTAGGGCCGCGATCAATGCCGATTCAATCGTGCGCAAAACGTCGCGCACGATGCGGTAACGACAGGGACTTTCCCGTGTTCTGCGCCATAGGATCGGCGCGCCGACCCGGTAGAGTGGCCGATGTTCGTCTCCGGAAATCAGGAAACCGGCTGTTTTTCCCTTGCGGAGCGAGAAATCACGGTGCTAGTCGTCTTCGCACTGAAACCGCCGCGGGGCGCGTTCTCATGCACCCGACGCGCATTCGGCGAATCGCCGAATGCCGATCGTCGGTTCGGATGACGTTGAATTGGAAGCGAGTCGTAGGAGGAAGGCCCATGTCTGCAAAGCGTTTGACGAAGGCGCAGGTGCTTACCGAGATCGCGGATTATTCCGAGCTCGATAAGAAAAGTGTCGGTCGCGTTTTTGATGGTCTGACCGAGTTGATCAAGAAAGAACTGCGCAAGCCGAACGGCGAGTTCGTGATCCCGGGTCTACTGAAGCTGCGCGCAATCAAGAAGCCCGCAACCAAGGATCGCCCGGGAATCAATCCTTTCACGAAACAGCCGATTGTAATCAAGGGTAAGCCCGCTCAGAAGAAGGTCCGCGCGACTGCGCTGAAGGCACTCAAGGACCTGATTCAATAGCGTTTTTTTTTCGCTAGGCGCGGACGAGAGCGGGATTGGGCGGGAGCCCCGGGTGGCCCCGGGGCGCCGGCTCAGGTCGTGGCGGGAGGCGCGCCTTCGCCCGCGTCCCCGTACATTTTTTCCGCGATGGCGAATGTCTGAGTTTCGAGTTTCTGGTACGCGTCGCGGATCTGCGCCAGTTCCGCGCGGCCCTCCAGCAATCCGCGCAATTCGCGTGCGAATGCCCGGGTGTCGTCCAGCATCGCCCCATCGACCAGGTTCGCATAGCCATCGAGCGCGGCCTCGGTCGTATAGAGCAGAGTTTCAGCCTGATTCCGAAGCTCGGCCAGCTCGCGGCGCAGTTCGTCGGCAAACCGAAACTTGGCGGCGTCGCTCACGAGCTGCTCGACTTGCTCCGGCGAAAGCCCGCTGGTCGGCTTGACGCGGACCGATTGTGCCTTACCGGTGCCGAGATCTTTGGCTTCGACGTTGACCATCCCGTCCGCGTCGATCCGAAAAGCGACCTGGATTTTCGGAACACCGCGAGGGGCCGGCGGAATGCCCGCGAGCTCGAAGCGCGCGAGGCTCCGATTGTCGGCCGCCATTTTTCGCTCGCCCTGCAGGATGTGCACCGGCACGAACGGCTGATTGTCGACGCTGGTCGTGAAAATCTCGCTCTTCTCGGTCGGCACGGTGGTATTTCGCGCGATGAGCGGCGTGAAAACGCCACCGCCCGTCTCGACGCCCAACGAGAGAGGCGTCACGTCGAGGAGCAGGACTTCGACCTTGTCGTCGATGAGTGCGGCGCCCTGAAGTGCCGCTCCTGCGGCAACCACCTCGTCCGGGTTCACACCCTTGTTCGGGTCCTTGCCGAAGAATCGCTTCACCGTCTTCTGAACGGCGGGCATTCGCGTCATTCCGCCGACGAGAATGACGGTGTGGATGTCGGAGGGGGTAAGCTTTGCGTCGATCAACGCCTTTTCGCAAGGCTCCAGCGTGCGCTCGACCAGGTCGAGCGTGAGCAGCTCGAGCTCCGTCCGGGTCATCGGTCGGACGATGTGCAGGGGCTCTCCTGCGGCGCTTTGCGCGATAAACGGCAGATTGATTTCCGTCTCGAGAGACGACGACAGTTCGTGCTTTGCCCGTTCCGCAGCTTCCTTGAGTCGCTGGAGCGCTACGTTGTCCTTGCGCAAGTCGACGTGATGCTCTTTCTCGAAGATGTCCGCGACGCTGTCGATGATGCGCCGATCGAAGTCCTCGCCTCCGAGATGAGTGTCGCCATTCGTTGCTTTGACGCTGAAGACGCCATTTCGAATTTCGAGAATCGAGATGTCGAACGTGCCGCCGCCGAGGTCGTACACCGCGACGCGTTCCGAATCCTTCTTGTCCAGTCCATACGCCAGCGCCGCGGCGGTCGGCTCGTTCAGTATTCTCTTGACATCCAGCCCCGCAATCCTGCCGGCATCCTTGGTTGCCTGGCGCTGCGCATCGTCGAAGTACGCAGGGACGGTCACGACGGCTTCGGTCACCTTCTCACCCAGGAACGCCTCGGCGACCTCCCGCATCGCCGCGAGAACGATTGCGCTGATCTCCGGGGGCGACATGCCGCGGGCGGCGACCTGCACCCACGCATCGCCGTTCGGAGCCTCGACAATCTTGTAGGGGACGATTCCGCCTTGACGCGTCACTTCCGGGTGCGCGAATTTCTGTCCCATCAAGCGCTTGACGGAATAAACCGTATTCGCCGGGTTGGTGACGGCCTGCCGCTTGGCGGGCTGACCGACGAGGCGTTCGCCGGTCGCCGCGAAGGCGACAATCGAAGGAGTCGTCCGCGCGCCGTCCGCGTTCGGGATAATTCGGACTTCGAGCTTTCCGTTGGCAGAAGTCTCAGCGACCGCGACGCACGAGTTCGTCGTTCCGAGGTCAATCCCGATAATGCGGCCCATTCATCCTCTCGGCGCTCAACGCGACCCCCTTAGCGCTCCGTGCGATGGGGCGCTCAATGCCGCGGTTCGCCTGCCCTATCGACATCGCCTTCCTCGCTTGCCTTCGCTCTTGCGACGACGACCATCGCGGCCCGCAGCAGCTTCTCCCCGACCTTGTACCCTGGCTGAACCTCGGCGAGGATCGTACCGGGCGCGTGAGCTTCCGTCTCCACCTGTTGAATGGCTTCGTGAATGGTCGGGTCAAAAGAGTGCCCTACTGTCGGAACACGTGCGATTCCGTCGCGCCCGAGCGCATCGACGAACTGGCGTTGCACCATCGATAGGCCATCGGCCATCGCTTTCACGTCCGTCGAGCGTTGAGCGCTCTGAAGCGCTCGCTCCAGGTTGTCGAAGACCGGAAGAAGCGATCGAACGAGATCTTCGCGCCCCGAGCGGCGCGCGTCGTCGATCTCGCGACGCGTTCGCTTCCGGAAGTTATCGAAGTCCGCCGCGGTACGGATCCATACCTCTTTCAATCGCGCCGCTTCGGCCAGAGCTTGAGCCAAGGCATCGTCCGGCGCGCGGGACGAAGTCGCCGCCTCGTCGGCGCTCGTAACCTCCGCCGATTCGGCAGCCCCCGCGTCGGAGCCCTGGCCGTTTCGGCCATCTGTCCCTCTCGATTCTCCCTGCATCGCGGCAATATAATTCGTTCGCGCAGGAACACTAGAGCGCCGACGACGTCGGCGGGCCGAGGATTTCAAGGCTTTGGCCTCTCACAGGGGGCGCCCACGAGGAATGCCGCAGCATCGTGAGGAGGAGCAACACCGCGAGCGGCGGGAAAGTCGCAAAAAGCCGATGGGAGCCAACGGTTCGGGGCTCTCCGCGATGGCTAATCTATGGCTAGGACGGACGGGGTCGAGACAGCCTCCGCATTGACGCGCGACCCCGACCTCCTTAAACGATGACCTGGGCATGCCCGATCGCGTACAGCCGCTCATCTCGGCCGATCGGATTGGCCAGCGCGTCCGCGAACTGGGGGCCGAGATCACCCGGGACTACGCCGGCCGAAATCTGGTTCTGGTTTGCGTGCTCAAGGGCAGCTTCGTGTTCGCCGCCGACCTGGCCCGTGCCATCGATTTGCCGCTGCACATCGATTTTCTCGGCGTGCGTTCCTACGGGCAGGGTACGGAGACGAGCGGTGTCGTACAAATCACGCAAGATTTGTCTCAGCCGATCGAACAAAGCGACGTCCTTCTCGTCGAGGACATCATCGACACGGGACTGACGATCGGACATCTGATGAGGTTGTTGTCCACCCGCGGCCCGGCGAGCGTTCGGGTCTGCGCACTTCTCCACAAGCCGGCGCGGGCCCGCGTCGCCTCACAGATCGACTATTTGGGATTCACGGTCGAAGACCGGTTCTTGGTCGGCTACGGGCTCGACTTTGACGAGCGTTACAGGAACCTGCCGTACGTGGGCATTCTCGATGGAACGAGCGACGCTTCGATCTGAGTGAACACGGTCTCAGTGCACACGCTGGACGTGTCGGCAGCATGGGCGATGGCCACGCACCCATGGGCGCCATGTTAACATGATGTCGTGATGAGCGCGTACGCCGACGAAAATTTCTTTCGCGCGCTGCTCTCGAAAGCCATTCAGGGCAAGGCCCGCGACGTGCACATCAAAGTGGGCCAGCCCCCCGGCGCACGCATTCGCGGCGACATGATCTACTTCCGAACGGACAAGATCACCCCAAACGACACGTTGGCCGTGGCGAAGTGGGTCATCTCGAAGCCGGAGGTGCTCGCCCGCTTGGACGATCTCAAAGAGTACGACACTTCGTACTTCGCCGACGGCATCGGCCGTTTTCGCGTCAACGTCTATCGACAGCGCGGAAGTCTGGCTGTGGTGATGCGCATCATTCCCGTCGAGATTCCCTCTGTCGAAGCGTTGGGCCTTCCGATTCCGGTGGCCTATGAGCTTGCCGAGAAGGACAACGGCATGGTTCTCGTGGTGGGAGCGGCCGGCAACGGCAAGAGTACATCGATCGCGGCCATGATCGGGCACCTCAACGCCACCCGTGCGCTCCACATCGTCACCATCGAGGACCCCATCGAATTTCTTCACCGTGACCGGTTGTCGAGCATCAGTCAGCGCGAAGTCGGCCTCGACACTTCCAG
This sequence comes from uncultured delta proteobacterium, assembly GCA_963696385.1. Lineage (GTDB taxonomy): Bacteria > Myxococcota_A > Polyangia > Polyangiales > Polyangiaceae > Palsa-1150. Next base: position 1,121,139 of record CAVOKF010000007.1, on the reverse strand, counting down.
TTTTGCGGCGGCGCTGCGCGCGGCGCTCCGCCAGGATCCCGACGTCGTTTTCGTTGGCGAGATCCGCGATGACGAGACGATGGAGATCGCACTGCGCGCCGCGGAGACCGGCCATCTCGTCCTGGCGACGCTCCACACGAGTGATGCTGCTCGAACCATCAGCCGGATGCTGGCCCTCATGCACGGTGACCCCTTGGAAAGCCGCTTCCGTATCGCGAGTTGCCTCCGCGGGATCATCGCTCAGCGCCTGCTGCGTCGCGCGGACGGAGACGGAGTGGTCCTGGCCGCCGAGGTGATCGTCGCGTCCCAATCGGTGCGCGAAAGCATTCGCAGACCCGAGAACAACCCCTCGCTGAAGAGCCTCATGGAGAAGGGCACGCATCCCTATGGAATGCAGACGTTCCAGATGGCGGTCGCCGCTTTGCACGGCCAGGGGGCCATCGACGACGTTACCGCCGCAGAGGCATTGGCAAGCTGAGCCAGGTGGAGCGGCCGGAGCCAGCAGCCGTCACCGATGGGGTTCGGTCGTCTTGGGTGGGGGTGCATCGACGACCCGAGTTGCCCGCCACACGATCGGCGCCGCGACAAGCAAGAGACCCAGAAGCGCCGCGAGCACCCATACCGTGATCCCGGAACGTAACGCCCGTCGGTCGGGGACTTCCAGTGCGGCCTGGTGCACCATGACGTCACGCAGTGCGGACTGAGCCGCCAGTTCCAGCGTCGCCAGTCGATCGCGTTGGGCATCGAAGGCGACCCCGAACGCTTCGCGATCCACGACGGCGCGCCGCGCGACGGCGACCCTCTGGCGGCGCACTTCGCTTCGCGCCTCCTCGACCGCGGCGGTTCGGGTTCCGACGCGACGACCCAACCATTGGTCGAGGGACTTTCGCTGGGCTTTCGCCGTCTCCTCGTCCGACTGGGCCTCTGCGGCTCGTTTTTTTGCCAAGGCGTATCGTTGCACCAGGTCCGCGACGGTCACCCGAAGCTTCGAGGTCGAGGCCGATCGCGCCCTCTGCTCGGTCGCCCAGCGCGAGTCGGCGGGTGCGGTGAAGCTCGCAACGGCCGCGCCTCGGTCGGACCTAACCATCGATCGCTGCGCGGGCGGTCCGCCGAGCGCACCGATCGGTGAGGGCAGCTGCGCCGGCACGCCGGCGGCGCGGAGTGCTTGTTGCACGGCGGTTTGCATCGCCCTCGCGCTCGGCCACCGGTTGGCCCGATCGAACGCCAAAGCGCGATCGACGATCGCCAAGACGTCGTCTGGAACGTCGGCGACGACCGACGCGAGCGTCGGAGCCGGCTGCGTCGCACTCAAAATCAGCTGCTCTTGGCTCGAATCCGCGACATGGACGTGCCGTCCGGCGAGCAACGTGAACATCGTGGCGCCTACGGCCCAGAGATCGGTGCGACGATCCACCTCGTCCCATCGCCCGCGCGCTTGTTCGGGCGCCATGAAGGCAGGGGTTCCCATGATCATTCCCGCCCGGGTCGCCGTGGCCCGGGGGTGCGGCCTCTCGAACACCTTCGCGATTCCGAAATCGAGGACCTTGAGCACCCCGCTTTGCGTGATGAACAGGTTCTCCGGTTTGATGTCGCGATGCACCACGTTCTTGTCGTGGGCTGCGGCGAGCACGTCGAGCAGCTGGTCCGCGACGAACAGCACATCGGTGGTCGCCATTCGATGCTCGCTTCTCTCCCATCGCCGCTCGACCGTCTCACCCTCGAGCAGCTCCATCACCAGGAACGCCGATCCGTCGGGCGCGAGATCGTCATCGAGAACGCTCACGGCTCCCGCGTGCTGGATGGTGTTGGCTGCGTATCCCTCGCGCAGAAAGCGCGTCCGCACTTCGTCCTCGTGACTGAACTCGGCGTGCAGCATCTTCACGGCAACGCGCTTTCCGTTCCGATGCGTCGCGGCGTACACCGCCGCCATCCCGCCGACGCCCAACAACGAATCGAGCTTCCACTTGTCGTGGATGACGACGCCGATCCGATTGCGGGCCCGGATCGTCTGCGGATCCTCTTGAAGCTCGGTCTGCGTCGTCATTCGCTCGTCCGGTCTGGTTGCCGATGCCGTGCGGCCCGGCGTTCGGATTCGGCGCGCTTCAGGAGAAGCTCCTCCCGTCCGAGTTCGGCCTGAGCCTCCGCAAGTTCGGTGGCCGCCAGGCGTTCTTCATGGCGAGCCTGTTGCGTCTCGGCCTCGAGCTTCGCGATGCGCGCATCCATGGACGCAAGCCGGGCGGCGTCCGCCTCGTTCTCGGCCGCCAATACGCGAATGCGCGCATCGAGCACATCCTCGGCGCGTCGAAGTTGATCGACGGCTTCCGCGTAAGCAGGGTGATCCTCGAAAATCGGTCGGGCTTGATCCGCGAAGCCCACGAGCGCGCTCTCCAGCTCGGCCTGCGCCTCGGCCACCTCCTGCCGGCGGACGGCCAGCGACTGCCGCAGTTCGCGTCGCCGGCGGTATACACGCCAGGCGTACAACGCCGTTTGCATCCAGCGCATGGGCGGCTCTCCGTAGTCCCCGAGCAAGCGTGCATCGGCCGAAACGTCGTCGGCGATCGAGCCCGCAGGGCCGAGAGCCGTTCGCGGGGCGAAAGACGTGGCCGGCGCTTCGACGACGACGCGAGCCGTTGGAGCGGCAGGCACCTCGACCGTCAACGAGCGCGGATCGAACGCCAGATCGAACGACATTTCAGGCGCGCTCTGACGTGGGCTCGTTCGTGCGGGAGCGGGTCTCAGCGGGATATCCAGCTCGAGCCCCCCCGTCGGGGGAGTGCCCTCTACGGGCGCTCCGCACGACGCGCACGGGGCGTCCGGATTGGCGCGTGGGCCGCCGCAGGCCGGACAGGATGGCATAGCCACGATGATACCCCCATCGAACGGCCGTGCTATTTGCGCGGGGTCATGGGAAAAAGGCTCGATTTCCTGCTCAAGGTCACGTCGTCGGGCAGCGACGACCCGTTCGCGTGGTACGGGCTCGCGATGGAGTACCGGAGCCTGTCGCGGCTCGAGGAGGCCGTCGCCACGTTCGAGGCGCTTCGGGGCCGGACTCCGGATTACACCCCCATGTATCTGATGTGCGGCCAAGTGCTCGAGTCGCTCGGGCGCCTCGACCAGGCGCGTGCTTGGCTTTCTGCGGGGATCGAGGTGGCGACAACCAAACGAGACGATCACGCCGTCGCCGAGCTTCGAGCGGCCCTCGGGGCGCTAGGTTGAACGAGCTTTGGAGTGCGCGGCGCGAAGGGCGGCGACACGCTCGCGGATGGGCGCTTCGTCGCCGCGGTCGGTCGGTTCATACAGGATGGTGCCGTCGATGGCTTCGGGCAGGTAGGTCTCCCCAGGAACCACGCCCCCTTCGAAGTGGTGTGCGTAGCGGTAGCCCTGCCCGTATCCCTCTTGTCTCATCAGCGGCGTGACGGCATTGCGCAGCCTCGTGGGTACCGGCAGAGCGCCGTGACGCTCGATGAGCTCCCGGGCCTTGTGCCAAGCCGCGTTGGCCGCATTCGATTTCGGCGCCGTCGCCAGGTGGGTGCATGCCTGCGCCAGAGCATACGTCGCCTCGGGCATCCCCACCCGTCGAAGGACCGCGTCCGCCGCGACGGCGACAAGGATGGCCTGGGGGTCGGCATTTCCGATGTCTTCGCTCGCGAAAATGAGCATGCGGCGCGACACGAAGAGGGGATCGTCGCCGGCCTCCAGCATTCGCATCATCCAGTAGATGGCCGCGTCCGGGTCGCTGCCGCGCATCGACTTGATGAATGCGCTGACGACGTTGTAGTGCTCTTCGCCGCTCTTGTCGTAGCGTAGCGGCTGGTGGCTCTCGGTCGCCCGGACGCTGTCGAGCGAAATGCGCGCGCCATCGGCGGGAGACAGCCTGTCGGCCACCCTTTCCAGCATCGATAGCGCGCGCCGCGCGTCTCCGTCGGCCGCTCGAGCCATCGCGAGGAGCGCGTCGTCGTCCGCGACCCAATGCCGAGCCCCCAAACCGCCTGCTTGGTCCTGCAGAGCGCGCCTGAGGATCTCCACCAGATCCTCTGGGGTCAGAGGATCCAATCGAAACACGTGGCATCGCGATAAGAGAGCCGCGTTCACCGCAAAACTCGGGTTTTCGGTCGTGGCGCCGATGAGCGTGATGGTCCCGTCTTCCACGTGAGGCAAAAACGCATCTTGCTGAGCTTTGTTGAAGCGGTGGATCTCGTCGACGAACACGATCGTGCGCTGCTGGTGAAACGCGAGCCGATCCCGCGCCGCCAGGACGATTTCGCGCAGGTCGCCCACGTTGCCGAGCACGGCACTGAACGGAACGAACTGCGATTGGGTGTGCGTCGAGATGACACGCGCGAGGGTCGTCTTGCCCGTGCCCGGCGGCCCCCAAAGGATGACCGACCGCAAACGGTCGGCCGTGATCGCGAGCGCGAGCACGGATTGCGGACCGAGCAAGTGCCTTTGCCCGACCAGATCCCGCAGTGCGCGGGGCCTCATGCGCTCGGCGAGCGGCACGCCGTCTCGCGAGGAAACGGTCTTCGCGACGGTGCCGAAGAGCGTGTCGGCGGGGTCTTGCGGGGACCTTCGCGAACGCGTGGCCATGGGGGGCAGCGTAGCGCGAATTCCGTGGCGGGGACCGTCGTCGTCGTGTGTGTTGCGCGCGAGGGGTCGGCCCGGCCGTCTACCGGATCACGTATTTCGTCAGCGCGAACGCCAAGGCGACTCCGATAGCCAAGAACGCCACCGCCACAAGGACGAGCTGCGGGACGTTGGGCTGGGTCACGGCACGGCGCGTGTCGGGGTCGGGGCCCCCGCCGGGCCCCGGTTGCCTCTTCGCGATCCGGACATGCGGCCGCCTGCCCGCGCGGCGGACCGTGGACGCGCCGCCGAAGGCGTCAGGCGGTTGCTCGTGCGGGGGCAGCCCTGCCGTCGCGGAAGGAGACCAGGCGCCGGCGGCGGGCGTCGACACCTGGGCGGTCCCATCGAGTACGGATTGCAGCGCCGTCGCGAATTCCGAGGCGCTGGCGAACCTCTCTTCGGGACGCTTGGCGAGCGCTCGCGCGATGATGCTCTCGAGGGGCGGCGGGAAGGTTCGGCCCGCGACACGTTGATTGAGCGGCACCGGTGGCGCCGTGACGTGCAGATGAATGTAATCGAGAGTCCCGCCGGCGTGGAACGGGAGCTTGCCCGTCAGGACCTCGTAGAGGATCACCGCGAGCGAATAGATGTCGCTCGCCGACGTCAACACTCTGCCCTGAGCCTGCTCCGGGCTCATGAACTCGGGCGTTCCGAAGACCATGCCTTTTTGGGTCAGGACCACCGATCCCGGCTGCAATTGTTGCTCGCCGACTTTGGCCAGGCCGAAGTCGAGGACCTTGGGAAAGTCTCGCAGGCCGCCGCTCTGCACGAGAAATATGTTCTCGGGCTTGAGGTCGCGGTGCACGATTCCAGCGCGATGCGCCTCGTCGAGCGCACCGCATACCTGGACGAGAATCGGTAGCGCCCGTTCCGCGTCGAATGGGCCTTCGGCGCGTACGGTTTGATTCAGATTCTTGCCTTCGAGAAACTCCATGACGATGTAGAGAGCCCCGTCGTCGAGTTCGCCGTATTCGAACACTTTGACGGTATTGGGATGCGTGAGTTGGCGGAGTGCGCGTGCTTCGCGTCGAAAGCGTGAGACCAGGTCTTTGCGGTTCGCCAGTTTCGGATGCAGGATCTTGACCCCGAACAGCCGATTCGTGTCGGGCTCGAGCGCCTTGTAGACCGCGCCCATTCCCCCGGAACCGATCTTCTGCAGGATCTGGAACTGGCCGTTCAGTATGGCGCGTCCGATGAACGGGTCCTGCGGGCGCATGCCGTCTGGACGAAATTGGTACCACGAGTCGGCTCGAGGCATCATCGATCCACCACGGTCGTTTTGCGATACGTGGCGGCGCGAGGCATCATCGCTCCACCATGGTGGTTTTGCGATCGAGCCGGCTCTCAGAAGCAGGATTCGCCCACGCTTTTCCGCAGCGCGGGACCGTTGACGCGGACCTCTTGCGGGCGCTCGGTGTCGATGCCGTGGCTCAAGCAAAGCAGGTGCACGGCGCGCACGCCATCGAGGCGTTCGATGTCGGCACGACGGAAGCGGATGCGATCATCGGTCGCTCGGCCGGTCGTGCCACACCCGCCCCGATCGCCGTCGGCGTGCGTGTCGCGGATTGCGTGCCGGTTCTCGTCGGCGACCGGGCTTCGGGCGACGTCGCTGCGATCCATGCCGGATGGCGAGGGATCGTCGCCGGGGTTCTGCGATCGGCTCTCGAGCGCCTGAGCGGGAGCGCGCCGGTCGTCGCGATCGGTCCGTGCATCGGCCCGTGCTGCTTCGAGGTGGGCCGCGACGTGGCCGCGGAGATCGCGCGCGCCTGCCCGGGAATGGACGCGGTCGTGCGGGTCGCCGGAGACAAGGCGTTCGTCGACCTGCGCGTTGCCGTCCGAGCTCAGCTTCGGGCGCTCGGCGTCGACCCTGCGTCGGTCGACGACGTACCGGGGTGCACGAGACACGAAGCCGATCGCTTTCATTCGTTCCGACGCGACGGAGCCACCAGCGGAAGGATGCTCGCGGCCATCGCCGCGAGCAGCTATGGCAGGACCGCCGACGCGCCAGCGCGCCCGAGGTCCACATGATGCAAGGCTCTATCGAGGACATCAGCCAAGCGGTGGGGCATACGCCGATCGTACGGCTCAACCGAATCACCGCCGGGCTGTCGGTCGAGATTTACGTCAAGTGTGAATTTCTCAATCCCGGCGGCAGTCACAAGGACCGCTTGGCGGCCAACATGCTGCGTCGTGCCGAAAGCGCCGGGCTCGCTCCGGGCGGGACGATCGTCGAGGCCACCAGCGGCAACACGGGGGCATCGCTGGCACTGCTCGCGGCGATTCGCGGGTATCGCTGCGTATTCGTGATGCCCGACAAGATGAGCCAGGAGAAGATAAGCCACCTGCGCGCGTTCGGGGCCCGGGTCGTCGTGTGCCCGACCGCGGTCGAGCCCGACGATCCGCGGAGCTATTATCAAGTGGCCCAGCGCATCGCGCGCGAGACGCCGAATTGCTTTTACGCCGACCAATACCATAATCCGGCCAATCCCGAGGCGCACTACCTGTCGAGTGGCCCCGAAATATGGGAGCAGACCGGAGGTGATTTCGAGGTTTTCTGCGCCGGCATGGGGACGGGCGGCACGTTGAGCGGCACCGGTAGGTTTCTCCGCGAGAAGAAGCCGGGAATCCGGATCGTCGGGATCGATCCGGTGGGCTCGCTTTATTACGATTTCGTCAAGACGGGCAGGGTCACGAAGGCCTTCGCGTACAAGGTCGAAGGGATCGGCGAGGATTTTTTTCCGACGACGATGAACCTTGCAATCTTGGACGACGTCGTGCGCGTCGACGACAAGGAGTGCTTTCTGATGACCCGGGACCTGACGCGTCTCGAGGGTCTGTTCGTCGGCGGATCGGGCGGCGCGGCGGTCGCCGGAGCACTCAAGGTTGCGCGCTCTCTCGCCGATCGGGGGGCCGATCGCGTCGCGGGCAGGCCCGCCCGAATTCTGGTGTTTCTCGCGGATGCCGGCCACAAGTATCTCTCGAAGATTTTCAACGACGACTGGATGCGCGAAAACGGCTTTCTCGACGATTCGCCGGGGCTCGGGACGGTCCGCGACGTCCTGTCGAGCCGCGAGAAGCGACCGCTCGTCACCGCCGAGCCCGGCGACACGCTGCGCGAAGTCATCGATCGCCTGAAGACGCTTGGAATCAGCCAGCTGCCGGTCGTCCAAAACGGAAAGCTGCGCGGCATCGTCGCGGAGGTGGACCTCTTGCGCGCGTTGGTCGCCGGCGGCAGGACGCCCGAAACGCCCATCGGCGACCTGATCGAAAACGATTATGCGACTGTCACTCAAAATACCAAAATTGAACTCTTGCAGGGCATTCTGGCCGACGCAAAGATCGCGATCGTCCAGGAGGGCGACGATCTCGTCGGCATCGTCACGAAGATCGACGTCATCGATTTTCTCGCCAAGCGCGCGCAGCACCCGTCGCTTCGCCCCGCCGTAGCCTGACCCGGCTGGTTGTACCCCCTATCCGGGCTTCGACCACTTCTGCAGCTCGGCGTCGAATCCGCCCATGTCGACCGTGCGTGCCCATTCGAGTTCGAGGCCCGATCGGGTCGCAGCGAGTCGCGATCGGCGCGGCGACGGGGCGATCCAGACCAGGCGTCCGCCCGGACGAAGGGCCGAAGCCGCGTTGGCTACGAAGCGGTCGAGCATGTCGGCCAAACCGGGTCCCCGCGACGCCCTTCGCCCCATGGGAGGGTTCGTGATCACGAGGGTCAGGAGCGCAGGCCTGAAGACCGCGGAGTCCGCCCGCTCGAGGGTCGCCTCGACACCCGCCGCGAGGAGGTTTTTGCGCGCGGCCGAAAGTGCGCGAGCGTCCACGTCCGTACCGAGCAGCGATCGAAATGGCCCGAGGCGTGCTCTCTCGACCAGCTCGGCCCCCGAGCCGACGAAAGGGTCCCAGACGACATCGTCCGCACGAGCTCCCGCGACCCGAGCCAGCGCGGCGGCCACGGTGGGATGCGATGCCGCGGGCACGACCTCGCGGCGCCACGTGAAGCGCGGATCGTCGAGCGCCCGAGGCGCGATCGCGATCTCTAGGCCGTGTTCAGCGGCATGGACGACCAACTCCCAGATCGACGCGGTGGGATCGTTGACGAGATCGGGGCTGCGTCGAGCGAGCACGCTCACGGCGTCCCACGTGGCTCTGCGCATGTGCCCGCCCTCGGCCCAGGCGATCCGATAACGGACCGGGCCCGGGGTCCACGTGGACCATACAGCTCGGGCGATGTCGCTCGAGGCCGCTCGGGCGATCGCGTCGGCCTGCGTCTCTCCGTCTCGGACGCGTTCGAATTCCAGAGGGAAGTGGAACGCGAGCATCGTGCGGGCCTCGAAAAGCGCCTGCATCGGACCATAGAGCTGTGCCTGCACGCGACCGGGCCCGACCACTCGAACCTGTTTGACGCTCGTGATTCGAGCCATCTCTTCCGCGAGCAAGTCCTCGAGGCCGGTGCGAGACAGCGCCATGACCGCCAGAGGTTGCGAAGCGGGCCGTGACGCGTCGATGCGTGGCGCGGGCCCCGCCACCCGCGAGGCGGTGCGCGCAATCATCATCGCCGAGCGCTGCGCGATGCGGGCGAGCTCCGCGTCCGCCGCGCGCGACGCTCCCTCGAGGATCGCGAGAGCGCGGGGAGTCCCGACCTTGCCGAGCGACGCCGCGAGAGTGCGCCGCATCTCCGGCCGGGTGTCGGCTTCCCAGGCGCCCATCAAGGCGTCTTCGACGCCGCCGGCTCGCACGTGTCCGAGAGCGATCGCCGCATTTCGACGCGTCTTCGGGTCGGTATCGCGAAGAGCCGCCACAAGGACGGCGATGGCGTCTTCGGCTCCACTCTGGGCCGCGACCCTTCCCACCGCGCGCGCGATGCGGGCGCGGCTCGGCGCTCGAGCACGGTCCAAACGCGCGCGAAGAACGGGCAAGGCGGCCGCTCCGACGCGCCCGATGGCTCGCTCGGCAGCCTTGGCCAGCGCGTCATCGGCCAGCAGGTCCACGAGAGCCTCGACGTCGCGCACGCTCGGCGTGAAGCCGGGGTCCTGCACGCGCTCGCCGAGCGGTCGCGCGTTGTTCCGTTCGCCTCGTGCTGTCGTCACCGGGTTCGCGCACGCTAGCAGCCGCGTCGCAGGCGCCCTTGCCATTTTGGCATCCGCGCGACGGGGGTTACCGGGCACCTGACAAGTTGGCGCCACGAGCCGCCCTCTTTCCCTTGCAACCCGGCTCCTCGCAGCGAGGGCGCACGGCACGCCCGATGCTTATACTTGGCCGACTATGTTTCACCGCACGCGTAAGCTTCTGGTCGCGAGCTCTGCGATTGCGGTGCTCCTTGCAAGCGGAGCCGGGCGCGCACAGACGGCTGCGACAACGGCTACGGGGCCGTCGATTACGGCGGGCGAGCAAACCGTGCCCAACCGTTACATCGGTAACCAATCTCTCGGACAGTCGACGCGCCCGGCCGGTCTGAACCCCTACGGCGTGAATTACTCCGACTGCATCAATGACATGACGCTGGAGTACAACGTCTATCTGAATAATTTCGGCAACAACAACTCGGACGGGATGCAGATCTGGGCCACGGTTAACGGGAGCTGTCCCAGCGAGGTCGGTGAAGACTTGGGTGTCGCTGTGCCGACCTGTTGGTTGGTCAATGGGGGGTTTGGCCCAACGGTTATCAGTCAGACGACCAAATCTTTCGCGATCCGCGTCCAGGATCTCGTGGGACCGCAGCAATCGCCACCGAATCCCCCGGTGCTCGTGCACGAGGGCCCATCCGCGTGCACCGCGCAGCCTTCGTATGCCGCCGTGACGATCACTCTGTATTTCATACCGATTGCCCCGGGTGGGACCGCCGATTCGAACGGCACGTCGTATTCCGTCACGGTCAACGCCGATCTCGTAGGGCCCCCTCCGCCGACCAACGTCAACGTGGGCGCCGGCGACATGGTCCTCATTCCCACGTGGACGGCGAATTCCGACACGGACACGTTGGGCTACGACATCTTCATTGATCCACCGCCCGGCGCAGCGGCAACGCCGTCCGTAGTCACCGAAACCATATGCCCGGATGGCAGCACCACTGTGACCGACAGCGCAGCGTCGGCGAGCGGGGCAAGCGTCAGCGACGCAACCAGTGGCAGCGACGTCAGCGACGCAACCAATGTCGGCGACGTCGGCGACGCAACCAGTGTCAGCGACGTCAGCGATGAAAGCGTTGACGACGACGCGAGCAGTGACGCGACGATGTCTTCCGGTTCCAGTTCCAGCACCGGTTCCAGTTCCAGTCTCGTTTGCTATACGGTCAACGTTGCTCCGACAGAGAGTGCGGGGGGCTGCGCGACCAGCGTTCTCGGCGGTGCCATCGTGCAAGACAGCGGTGCCATCGTTGAAGACGGCGGTGTCGCCTCGGTCGTCTTGGACGACGCGAGCGATCAGGTCGAGGTGGATAGTGGTGTCGCGACGGGCACCGGCGGCATTGCCACGATTCCCTGTCAATACGCTCTTGGGGGCCTCCAGAACTGCCCCTCTGGGTCGCCTGTATACAATGCCTATACCACGACGATCACCGGCGAAACGCAGGCCACCTACAACATTCCCGGCCTCGTGAACAATCAGAATTATGCCGTGGCCGTCGCTGCGGTCGACAATTCGGGAAACGTCGGCCCGCCATCGCCGCAGACGACGACAACCTGCAACTACCCCGCTCCCGTGAATGATTTTTTTGCGATCTACCGAAATGCCGGGGGTCAGGCCGGCGGCGGCTTTTGTGCCCTCGAAGCCGTGGGAATGCCGGTCGGATCGTCGGCCGCCTTGGGGCTCTTTGGGATTACGGCGGCATCGCTCGTCCGACGACGACGGCGCAAGGGGTGAATGTCGAAGCCGTGGCCTCGCCGTTTTCGGAAAGGGAAGGCTGGGGGGCGCCGTCCGGCGGAGCTAGGTAGAACGAAGGAATGCCGCCCTCTTTCGTGGCCGACTTCGATCTACGCCTGCTTCACATGGTCTACGGCGGCATGCACGGGTCATGGGGCCCGGCCATGGTGGCCTTCACGATGGCGGGTTCCGGGTGGTCGCTCGCTGCGTTGATCCCCTTCATGCGCTCGAGTCGCACCCGCCGGTGGGCCGCCTGGCTGACCTCGGCCATCGTCATTCAGGCGACGCTCGTCTGGCTCATCAAACGGCTCGTCGGCCGGGTGCGGCCGTGGCTCGCGTTCGGCCTGTCGCCGCCGATCGGCATGCCGCACGACGGATCCTTTCCGAGCGGGCATGCGGCGGGCACATTCTGCGTCGCCGCGTTCTTGGCCGTTGCTCTTCCTGCTCTCCGGCCGGACCTCGGCTGGCGCGCCCGCCTGATCGCCGTGGGGGCTGCCGTCGTCGCGGGCCTCGTCGGGCTGTCGCGCATCTACCTCGGCGCACACTTTCCGAGCGACGTGATCATCGGGGCGCTGGTCGGCGGCTTGATTGGTGCCATCGCGGGTCGGATGTACGCGAGCGGCTGCCGCGAACGCAACGGGGGCTGACCGGGTGAGGTTGGCTCGTCGCTTGGCCACACTGGGCGACGGGCGACGGCCCGCCATCGGAGCGGGCAAGCCCCAAAATGGCGCGAGTGTCGACGCCGGGCGGTCGGGTCGAACACGGGGTGGTAGGAGCGCTGAAAAAACGCTAAACGTGCGGAGCCTTGCGTAAATCGAGCCCGCTCGTCCGTTTCGTCGTGCTCGGGCTCGTGCTTGTCGCTCCGTCGGGTTGCCGCGACTCGAGCGCCAGCAGCGGTCTGTCGCCGGTGCCGGAATCCGCGAGCGCAGCGGGCCAGACCGACGATCTCGTTTTGCCCGGCGTCGACGTCAGTGCGATGACGCCCCGAGAACGACGGGAGTGGTCTTCGGTCGTCGCAACGGCGCTCGCTCCTTGTGCCAACACTCCCGTGTCGGTCGCGCAGTGCGTCAAAGAATCTCGATCGTGCGGAGCGTGCATTCAGGCGGCAAAGTGGGTGGCCAAGGCCGTCGGAGAGGGCGCCTCGGAAGAGCAAATTCACCGCGCCTACAAGGAGCGCTTCGACCCCGCGAGCGCCAAGCGGCTCCCCATCGACGGGTCACCCACCGAGGGGCCGGACGAAGCCCCGGTCACGGTCGTGGAGTTCGCCGACTTCGAATGCCCCCACTGTCGCGAGGCGGTCCCGTTTGTCGATGCCGTCTTGGCCGCGCATCCCGGCAAGGTTCGGCTCGTGTACAAGAGCTTCACGCTGTCATTCCACGTTCATGGCGAGCCCGCCGCACGGGCCGCGTTCGCGGCGGGCGAGCAGGGCCGATTTTGGCAAATGGAGCATCTGCTCTTCGAGCGGCAGCAACACCTCGAGGACGCCGATCTCGAGAGGTACGCAACCATGCTCAAGCTCGACGTCGCCCGGTGGAAGTCCGACATGGACTCGCCGAAGGTCAAAGATCGAGTCGCTCACGATCACGCTCTGGGCGAGGAACTGAAGCTGAAGGGAACGCCGACGATCTACGTGAACGGTCGAGAGCTCGACTCCGAAGCGGACGAATCGCTCGAGGGTCGGGTCGCCAGCGAGCTCGGCGTGCCGCCGGCCGCCGTGCCCACTCGCGAGTCGGTCGCGCCGGCCTTCGCACCGTCGATGGCCCCGGGCCGCCCGTGACAAGGGTGAAGGTCCCGCTGCTCGCCCGCATTCTTTTGGCCGTGTGCCTTGCCGGTGGATCGGCCTGCCAAGGCGGGGCGGACGACGCCCGTCACGCGGCAGGAACTTTGGACCTGCCGGGGATCGATACTCACGACTTTACCCCTCGGGAGAGGCACGAGTTTTCGCGGTACGTTCAGCAGTTCCGAGCGCCATGCCCCGCGGTTGACGCGCCCATTGCGGACTGTGTCCTCGAGAAGCGCGACTGCGCACGGTGCCTGCTCGTGGCGAAGGCCATTGCCAAGGCTGTGCGCGAAGGCATGTCGCCGCAGCAGGTCCAGGATCTGTACAAGAATCGCTTCGACTCGGCGACGGCGAGAGTCATTCCGACGCAGGGATCGCCGTCGCGTGGGCCGGACAACGCCCCGGTCACGATCGTCGAGTTTGCCGATTTCGAGTGCCCCTTCTGCCAGCAGATCGCACCCAAGCTCGACGAGTTCTGCGACGGCCGAAAGGACAGCGTTCGCTTCGTGTACAAGTTCATGCCTCTGGCGGTGCATCCGCACGGCGAAATCGCCGCGCGCGCCGGTATTGCGGCTCAAGCGCAAGGTAAATTCTGGGAGATGCATCACCGGCTCTTCGCCAGCGCCGGCCGACTCGAAGAGAGCGATCTCATGGACTATGCGAAGGCTCTCTCGCTCGATCTCGAACGATTCGCCGCCGACCTGCACGCGCCGGCGACCACGGCGCGAATCGAAGAAGACCGCAAGCTCGCCGACGACTTGGGCGTCAAAGCGACTCCGACGATTTTCATCAACGGGCGCGAATTCGACAACAAGCTCGACATCGCCGAGTGGGTCGATGCCGAGATCGGTGTCGCCCACCCTCGTGCGAGGTGACGCTGTGCGGGGTGTCGTGCTGGACGCGTGCGGATGCTTCCCGACCGGGCGGCACTATGCCGGGATCGCCCACCTGCTTCGCGCGGTCGTTCGAGGCCTGATCGAGGACATCTCGCCAGACGCGCCGTGGATGGAATTGCCGATCGCCTTGATCGACCTCGAAACCACGGGCCGCGACGCCTCCGTGGATCGGGTCGTCGAGGTCGGCCTCGCCATCGCGCGGGGTGGGGAGGTGGTCGAGCGCAAGAATTGGCTCGTCAACCCGCGACGCCCGATCCCCAAGGAGGCCAGCGACGTCCACAAGATTACCGACGACCATGTCAAGGACGCCCCCCCCTTCGAGGTCGTGGCCCGAGAGATTGCGGCGGCGCTCGCGGGATGCGTCCCGGCCGCTTACAACGCGGCATTCGACCGCGTTTTTCTCGGCAACGAGATCGCGCGCGCGGCCGTGATGACGGGGCCGCTGCCGCCCGCTCTGCAAAAGGGCGTGGACTGGATCGATCCTCTCGTCTGGGCCCGCGAGTTGCAGTCCGAAGAAAAATCACGCGCTCTCGGGGAGGTGGCGTCGCGACTCGGCATCACGCTGGAGAACGCTCACCGCGCGAGCGACGATGCGGAAGCTGCGCTCCGGGTGATGTTCGCGCTTGCCGTCGACGCGCGGATCCCGAGGACGTACGGGGCGCTCGTCCAGGAACAGCGCCGGCTTGCGCTGGACCAAGCCGACGAGCGCCGCCTCAGGTGGCGAACCCCCTGAGAGCGAGTTCAACGCCGCGCGCAGGGAGCGGTGGATCGTCCGCCGAAGCCGATCCGGTCCGGCGGGCGCAGGGCGGCGGCGCACCGATTCTGAACCGGCACCCGCATTTGCGCACTGCGCAAAGTTTGGTTTTGACCTATAGTGCACGGGCGATTCCGCAGCGGAGGAGATCCCGTGACGGATAAGGCCATCATCACGCTGGGGGGCAACGAGTTCGAGGCTCCGGTCGTCGTCGGCACGGAGGGAGAGCGGGCCATCGACATCGGGCAACTTCGAGCGAAGACGGGCTTCGTGACCATCGACCCCGCGTTCATGAACACCGCGTCGACCAAGAGCGCCATCACGTTTATCGACGGCGACAATGGAATTCTGCGATACCGCGGGATTCCCATCGAGCAGCTGGCCGAGAAGTCGACCTTCGTCGAAACGGCCTATCTGCTCATCTACGGGGTCTTGCCCAACGAGCCACAGCTGATGGATTGGAGCGAGAAGCTCACGCGACACTCGCTGATTCACGAGGACATGAAGCACTTCTTCGAGGGCTTCTCGCCGAGCGCTCATCCGATGGCCATCCTCAGCGCCATGGTGGCGGCCTTGTCGAGCTACTACCCCGATTCGCTCGACGCCGACAACGTCGAGCACCGCGACATCACGATCGCGCGGCTCGCTTCGAAGGTCCGAACGATCGCAGCGTTTGCGTACAAGAAGTCGATCGGGCAGCCGTTCGTCTACCCGAAGAACACGCTGTCGTATTGCGCGAACTTCTTGCACATGATGTTTTCGGTTCCCGCCGAGGAGTACCAGGTCGACCCGGAGCTCGTCAAAGTCATGAATCTGCTGTTGATCCTGCACGCGGATCACGAGCAGAACTGTTCGACGAGCACGGTCCGAGTGGTCGGCTCGAGCAAGGCCAATCTTTTCGCGTCGATCAGCGCGGGGATTTGCGCGCTCTGGGGTCCGCTGCACGGGGGGGCGAATCAAGAAGTCCTCGAGATGCTCACCGCCATCCAGGACGACGGCGGCGACGTGAAGAAGTACGTCGCGCTCGCGAAGGACAAGCACAGTGGCTTCAAGCTCATGGGCTTCGGCCACCGCGTGTACAAGAACTTCGATCCGCGAGCCAAGATCATCAAGGCCGCCGCCGACAAGGTCCTCGCCAAGCTGGGCAAGCCCGACCCGCTGCTCGATATCGCGAAGACTCTCGAAGAGACGGCTCTCAGGGACAGCTACTTCATCGAGCGGAAGCTCTACCCGAATGTCGATTTTTATTCGGGCATCATTTATCGAGCGATGGGCTTTCCGACCAATATGTTCACGGTCCTGTTCGCGCTGGGCCGACTTCCAGGATGGATCGCTCACTGGAAGGAAATGGTGGAAGACTCGAACACGAAAATCGCGCGCCCTCGCCAGATTTACACCGGCTCGCAGGTGCGCGATTACGTGTCCTTGGACAAGCGCGCCTGATCGCGACCGACGGCCCGTCAGCCGTCGAGCCCGTGCAGCATCTCGCGGATTCGCGCGCCGAACAGCATCCACTCGATCGCTGCGAGGCACAGAAACGGGCCGAAGGGGATTCTCGCCGCCAGGATCCCGTCTTCGGGCGCGTGAGCGAGTGGGTCTTGCTCGAGCGCCGCTCGTGCGTCTTCGTCCCCCGAGGCCGCGGCTCTCTGCAACAACTCGCGATCGGCTCGCACGGCTGCCGGCTCGTCGATCCGGCCACGAATCAACAAGAGTGCAATCGCGGCAACGCTCGCTTGCAGCGCCCCCCCGAACAGCGCGAACACAGCGCCCTGCCAACCAAACCAAGCCCCAGTCAACATGACGAGTTTGGCGTCGCCGAGGCCCATGCCGCTACGCTTTCGAACGAGTTTGTATGCGACGACGAACGGCAGCCACACGCCGACGAATCCGATGGCCGCTCCGCCGAGCGCAGCGCGGTACGTCATCTCGCGCAACCCGGGGGTCGACAGACCGAAGAGCGTGCCCACGATCGTGATCGCATCGGGCAGGTACATGTGCTCGGCATCGATGAACGCCGCGGCGATCAGCGCCATCGCCAGCGCGAAGTCTGCGAGAAAGACCGCTCCTAGGTGGAAGAGCGGTACACCGTCGGGTGCCGAGCGCAAGACGAGCTGTGCGATTGCGAGCGATACGATTCCGCCCAGCAGTTCGATGACGGCGTAACGAGTCGAGATGCGCGCGCCGCAGCAGCGTGCGCGGCCCCGCAGCAGCAGCCAAGAGACGATCGGTAGGTTGTCCCACGCGCGCACGGGCTCTCCGCACGCCGGACAATGCGATGCCGGCCGCACGACGCTCATGCCCCGCGGAACGCGATAGACGACCACATTGACGAAGCTGCCCCATAGACAGCCCCACACGAACGCCCAGGCGCCAAGCATCCATGGCGGGAGGCCCAGCTCGTAGGGCGTCATGGGTGCAGCGGAGCCTAGCAGTCGGGCGGAACCCGATCGCGCGTGACGCGCGCGGACGTTCGGGCTAGGGGCGGACGCCCGCGCGATGCTGCTGGCCGTCGACCCGAACCATCCCGAACCGCGAAAGATCCGTCGCGCCGTCGCGGTCCTCGAGGAGGGAGGGGTGATCGCGTATCCGACAGATACCGTCTACGGGATCGGGTGCGATCTTATCAACAAGCGCGCCGTCGATCGGATTTACGAAATCAAGCGAATGGACCATTCGCACCCGCTCGCATTCGTGTGTCCGGATCTCGCCCATATCGCCC
The DNA here is from genome assembly GCA_963696385.1 of uncultured delta proteobacterium. Classification (GTDB taxonomy): domain Bacteria; phylum Myxococcota_A; class Polyangia; order Polyangiales; family Polyangiaceae; genus Palsa-1150. Next base: position 1,103,503 of record CAVOKF010000007.1, on the reverse strand, counting down.
GCTACGCCATCGTGGACAACCAAGTGTACCGCGTCCTCAGGCGCTTCCTCCCGGGGCCCTACACGTTCATTCTCGAGGCGACGCGGGAGGTCCCGAAGCTCGTTCAAATGAAGCGCAAGACCGTGGGAATCCGTGTTCCGGCGTGCGAGGCCACGCGTGCACTCGTGCGCGAGCTGGGCCGTCCCATCATTTCGTCGACCGCGGCTCGGCCGGGCGAGGAACCGCTCGTCGACCCGCACGAAATCGCCACGGCATTCCCCGGGCTCTCGTTGATCCTGGATGCGGGCGCCGGTGGGCTCGTGCCTACGACAGTCATCGATCTCACGAAGTCGCCGCCCGAGATCGTTCGAAAGGGCGCCGGCTCGATCGACGAGTTCTGATGCACCGTTTCGCCTCGCGGCCGCGCTGCAAGGGGATTGAAGGCACACACACGGACGTGGTCATTCCCGCACCGTGCCCTTAGCCGAGCGAGCCGCCGAGCCGTTGGTTGCATGTGGAAGGGGCATGGATGAGCGGCGCGGAGTCGTGGAAGGCGAAGACGCACGAAGACGCAGCGCAGACGCCCGATGGGCACCCCTCGGGGGTCCGATTGGCCGTTCGGTCGCGCGTTCTCCTGGTCGACGATGACGCCATCCTTGCGCGATTGTACGCGCGAATGCTTTCGGCGTATGGCTACGACGTCGACATTCGCCTCGACGGAGAGGCCGCCGTCAGCGCGGTCAAGTCGTGCTCGTTCGATGTCGTCCTGAGCGACATCGACATGCCGCGCCTGGGAGGGGTCGCGTTGCTCGAGCGCATACGCGCCCACGACTTGGACATCCCCGTGATCCTGATCACGGGAAGCCCATCGCTCGAGACGGCCGTGGCGGCGGTCCAGCACGGCGCGCTCCGGTACCTCACCAAGCCCATCGACGGCGGCAGCCTGCGGTCGGTGGTCGACGACGCGGTCCGCCTTCACCACATCGCAAAGGCCAAGCGCAGCGCGCTCGATCTCGCCGGTGGGGTCGATCGGCTGGTCGGCGATCGCGCCGGACTCGTGGCGAGCTTCGGTCGGGCGATCGATACACTCTGGATTGCCTATCAGCCGATCGTCTCGTGGTCGGGGCGACACGTGTTCGGCTACGAGGCGTTGCTCCGCTCCCGCGAGCTTGCGCTGCCGCACCCAGGAGCCATTCTGGATGCCGCCGAACGGCTGAATCGCCTCCACGAGCTCGGTCGGGCCATCCGGTCGGCCGCTTCGCAGCCCCCGGCGAAGATGCCCGACGGGGCCCTCTTGTTCGTCAACTTGCACACCCACGACCTACTCGACGAGGAATTGTTCGATCGCGATCGACCGCTCGCGCGGATCGCCGACCGGGTGGTGCTGGAGATCACCGAGCGGGCCAGCCTGCATCACATCGGCGACGTGCAATCGCGCATCTCGAGGCTGCGCGAGATGGGGTTCCGCATCGCGGTCGACGATCTGGGCGCGGGGTACGCCGGACTCACGAGCTTCGCTCAACTCGAGCCGGAGGTGGTCAAGCTCGACATGTCGCTCGTCCGCGGGATCCACCGGCAGCCGACCAAGCAGACGCTGGTTCGCACGATGATCACGATGTGCCACGAGCTCGGAATGAAGGTGGTCGCCGAGGGCATCGAGACGTGCGAAGAACGTGGCGCCATCGTCGAGGCAGGCTGCGACTTGATGCAGGGCTACCTCTTTGCGAGGCCGGGTCCCGCTTTTCCAGCCGTTCCAGCACTCGCTTGATGCGGTTCGTTCGGCTCGCGCCGTAGGATCGTTGCGGGGTTGGGAAGGTGGCGGCCGCGAGACCCGCAAAAACCGCGGCAGCGTTTCGGGGGTTCGGGGCAGGGCCCTCCGCAAGACCTTCTCGTACGACGTGGCGTAGCGTTCGGCGAAACCCGAACCTGGAAACGAAGTACTCAGTCCATCGGCGGAAGCGATTCGCCGTCGGACGAGCCCACGTCCTCGGCTTGCTCCGGCGCATCCCTTTCCGTCGCAGCCTCGCGAAAAAAATCGAGCAAGTCATCGCGGCGAGCCTGCGCGTCGGCGCGCCCCATCTCGATGAGCCTGCGGCAAAACGGCCCGTCGAACAGCAAGTAGCTCGCCAGATCGGCTTCGTTCTCGACGCCCAGGTCGAGCAAGCCGAACAGGCGGCGCGTCAAGATCGGATCGCCCCGGAGACGACCGCGCTTGAGGTGATCGTTGGCGAGTCGTCCAATATCTTCGCTCGGGCGTACGCGCATGCAATTCACGTAGCGGTAGTCGGTGGCGCCCCGATGGCGCGCCTCGGCGCTCAGCGCCTCGGTGAATCCCGGGCCGTAAGCACGCGATCCGTCGACCAGGACACTATTGATTCGGGTCAACAGTTCAATGTCCACGTCGACATGATCGAGCAGGAACGCGTTCAGCACCTTTCCCAACAAGAAGGCAGCACCCGGGGCACGTCCTACCTCCGGGTGGGCCTCCCGTACGACGCGCCCTTTGACCTCGCGCGAGCTGCCGATCGCGAAGATATGCGTTGCGCCGAGGCGAAGAGCCGGGGCAATGGGCGTATTTTGGCGCAGCCCCCCGTCGAGATACAGCTCGTCGTCGATCCGAACGGGTGGAAACAGCATCGGGATCGCCGCGCTGGCCAGCGCGTGGGGGGGGCCGACACGGGCCGCACGGAAGAGCGTCCTCGGAGGAGCGTTGCTCGGAACCTGAAGGTCCGGCGAGACCTGCATGAATACGACCGTGCGTCCCGCCGACACTTCGGTGCACGACACCGTGAGAGCGCGGAGTGTCCGCCCGCGTAGGCATCGGGCGACCGCGCGCCAGCTGATCTCACGCTGAACGAGATCGGCCATCGGGCGTACGTCGAACAATCCGTACCCGCTTCCGCCGCCCAACAGCACGCGCGGCAGCGTGATGACCTGGCGCAGGCCAAACCCGAGGACGCGGGCGAGCTCCAGCTCCGTCCACAGGTCCACGAGTCGCCGCAGACCGAGGACCGGATCGCCCAAGTGTGCGGCGAGGTAGCACGCGTTGATGGCCCCGACGCTCGTGCCGCAAAGGATGTCGATGCGCGGTGGGCGCGAGAGCATCCGCGTCAGGTCGTCGAAGATGTACCAGAGCACACCGACCTCGTACGCGCCTCGCGCTCCGCCTCCCGAGAGGATCATGGCGATCCGCCGAGGGCTGGTGCGTGTCGGTGACGGGTTCGTCATACGATCTCGACGGCTTCCGATTGCGGCACCGCGTGCGACGCGGTCCCGGCGACATCTGCCGCGGGCCGCGACGGGGGCTTGCGTTCGAGGACGGCTGCGTTCACGGGACGCCGACGGAACAGGCTTCGAAGACGCGAATCCCGGACGGAATGGGCCAGGGCGCCTGCGAAGTCGACCGCGCGCCTGCGCGCCTCGCTGGCTTGCGGGTAGCCGGTGCGCTCGAGCGCCTCGGCGCAAAACATGCGAATTTCGAGGCCGTACTCGCAGCCCTGCAGATTTTCGACCGCTCCGAGCGCGGTCGTCGCGACGAGCGTCGCGGCATGCACCTCGCCCAGGTCGGCTCGAGCCGCGGCCTCGATGGCCATGGCGTAGAAGTGAAACGCAACGAGTGTCACGGTCTCGGCGGCCTGTCGCGCGTGCATCGCATGGACGACCGCTTCGTGGGGCTCGTGTCGCGCACGCGCCAGAAGCGCCCGGACGACGCTTTCATGCGTGCTGTCGTAGGCATTCCCGGTGACGGCAGTCAGAGCGCCCGCATCGCGAAGGGCCCCTTCGGCCTCGTCGAGTTGCCCGAGCTCGATCGCCACCGACGCACACACGAGCAGCGTCTCGGCCCAACCATTTTGATCGCCGTAGCGCTCGTGCACCTCGCGGGCGCGCTTCAGATAGGCGACCGCGCGATCGACGTCGCCAAGGCGAAAGTAGGCGTGCCCCACGTTCGTGAGCGCCCGCGCAATCTGAAAGCGTACGCCGATCGACAGGTCAATCCGGATCGACTCGAGCGATAGAGCGATGGCGTCCTCATAACGTCCCTCGACGAACATGGCGTGCGACAACGCCCCTTTGACGCGAGCCTCGAGCCTTCGGCGTCCGCATTTCCTGAAGATGGCCGTCGCCCTGACGTACGCGTCGATCGCTTCACGAACGCGCCCGACCCGGAGCAGAAGCATCCCACGCAAACGGAGCACCTCGCCCTGTTGCTGCGGCGGTATGCACTCTCGAGCGCTGGGGTCGAACGTTGCGAGGGCGCGATCGCACGCGGCCAATGCGCCTTGCACATCGCCGAGCTCGCGCAGAAACTCGCTCACGCGCGCTTCCGCCTCCATCTGCATCACGTGCAGCCGTGCGTCACGGGCAATCTTGGCGGCTTGCTGGGCCACGACGAGGCCGCGCGACAGCCGCCCTTCGTCGAACTCGTAGCGAGCGGTTCTCAGAAGGCCCAGACAGACGACCCGCGGCGTCGCGTGCCGCCTCGCGAGCCGCCGAAGCGAATTCAAGTGGCGGACGCGTTCCCGCCGGCGTCCGAGCATTCGGTACAGGCTTTCGAGCGCCTCCTCGGAGAGTACCGCGCGGCTGTCGTCCGAATCGAGGTGAGCCATCGATCGAAGGTAGTACCGGATCGCGATCGGAATCTGGTATGCGGCGCGCGCGGCGGCCGCCGCTTCGAGATAAAAGGAGGCCGCTCGTGCCCGGCTTTCGCCTCGCGAGAGGTGTCGCGCAACGATCGCGGCCGAAAGACCGCGCGCGAGCGAGGTTCCGGCCAGGTGCTCTCCGAGCGTGCGATGCATGCGGACGCGGTCGTCGCGATCGAGTGCGGCGTAAGCCACTTCGCGCGTCAGCGGATGCCGAAAGTCCACGAGCTCCCCCTTTCGGTCGCAGACGCCCCGCGCACAGAGCCGAACGATCGCTCGATCGTCTTCCTGAGAGGTCAGCTTGACGACGTCCGCGACGGGAAGGGGACCGCCGGCTATCGCAAGCCAATCCACCACGACGTGCTCGGGCCCGGGCAGCTCGCGGATTCGGTCTCCCAGGAGCTGTTCGAGGGTCGAGGGGAGAGCCGCAAAGCCTGCATCATCGCGTTCCGTTCGGGCCAAGTGGGCGACTCGCTCTCCGCCGGGTCCGGTGCCTTCGCGGATCTCGAGAGCACCGCGCTCCAGAAGCGCGTCGACCATCTCGAGAAGGAAAAACGGATTTCCGCCGACCTTGGGGAGTAGATCCGCACACACTTGCCGAGCCCCGTCGCGCACACCCAGGCGCGTTTCCACGAGCCGAACTTGCTCGTCGGAGGTGAGGCTTCGGAGTTCGACACGCATCAATTCTTGGGTCACGTGAGCGACGCGTTCCTCGGGCCTCGTCACCAGGAGAAGAAAGATGGGCAACGGCTCGCCGGTGTGCGCGACGTCCACGAGCAAGTCGAGGCTCGCCTTGTCCGCCCAGTGCATCCCCTCGACGAGCACCACGAGCGGCCCGGCGAACGCGATGGCCGCGAGCAGACTCCGGGTGCCGTCCAGTATCTGCTTCTTTCGCGCGTGAGCATCTTCCTCGGCCCCAGCCGCCATTTGACGATTCGTCGCGAGCTCGGCGAGGCGGGCCACCATCGGGCTGGACACCGACTCCTCGCCGGAGGCCGCGCCGCCGACCTTGGCAATGAGGGCCGCGACCTGATCGAACGGCTCCTCGCCCGACGTGCCGATCGCCTGTCGCACCAGTTCGGCGATCACCGCGTACGGTACTTCCATCGTGACGGGTGTGCACTCGACATGCAGAAGGCGAGAAATCGGCGGAAGCTCCCCGAGAAAGGTCGCAACCAGGGCAGTCTTGCCGATGCCCATCTCGCCGATGACGGCGCGGCAGACGAGCTGTCCGCCGCCTCCGCGACTGAGCACCGCATCGTGAAAGGCGGCGTGCAAGTCGGCCTTTTCGGCGTCGCGTCCGACCAGATCGGTGGCGCCCCCTTGCAGTTCCAGCCGTTCCTCGCGGGACAGGCTGCGCTCAAGGGCATAGACACGCATCGTGTGGGGGACCTCGAGGTCCGTGGAGAGCGCCGGCCGGGCGTCGTCCAGATCGAGGCTCGGTACGTCGCCCCAGCGGAAGTCGCGCCGGATGAGTCGGTAGACACCGCCGGCCACCCATGTGCGACCGGGCGCGGCGGCCTCGCTGAGAACCTCGGCGAGTCGCGCGGCCGGTTCGAGAAGAACGTACTGAACCAAGTGCCCCTGCGCATCGCGGGCGCCACTCGCGACACCTCGCACGATTCCGATTGCGGCGGCGACGGAGTTGGGACGATCCTCGATGAAGCCTGAAATCGTCTCGTGGACATCGAGCGCGAGCTGGGCGGCGTCGCTCGCCGCGCGCGAGGGGTTCGAGGAGACGCCCGAAATCGCCGATGCGGCCATGGTCGCGCGCCCGATGGCCCCGTCCATCCCGCTCACCCAACCCCAGCGCATGCCGCGTTTGAACGCCAGATTGTCGAGCATGCTGCGCAGCTGATCCAGCATCCGGCGCGGCATCCCGGCGGCATCCAGTCCGTGAAGGCGCAAGCTCAACACCGCGACATGTCGAACCTCGCGTCGCGCGCCCGACGACGGAAGTCTCCGCCCGCTCGCTCCGAACGATGCTTCGACCGGTGCGCCCAACTCGCGCCGGCTGCCGGGATGGGCTTCAGCGAAGCTTCTTGCGAGCGGCACAGCGGCCTGAGTGCGCGCATCGTCGGGTCTCTCTCCGAGCGCATCGGGTGCCTCGCCGGCCGGGGCCCGTCCGACGATCCGGGTGAGCGTCGCTTCGAGCTGGGCCGCGTCGATCAGCTCGCCCTGGCGGACGATCGCCGTCCCGATGGCCGCGGCCATCTCACGTGCGGTTCGATAACGAGCGTCGCGGTGTCCCGCGAGTGCTTTCGACACAATCGTCTGCAACTCGCTTGGAATCTCGTTCGCGTAAGTCGACGGCGGCTCGACGATTCCCGATCGAACGATGTCGATCAGGGCTTCTCCCCCCAGTCCGCCATGAAGGGGTCGTCCCACCAAGATTTCCCATAAGATCACACCGAGCGAATAGACGTCACCACGGCGGTCCACCGTCTCGCCGCGGGCCTGCTCGGGCGACATGTATCCGAATTTCCCTTTGAGGACGCCCTGCTCCTCGGCGAACAGACGGGCACTCGCGATCCCGAAGTCCGCGATCTTGACCGTGCCTTCGAACGACAGAAGGATATTCTGCGGACTCACGTCGCGGTGGACGATGTCCAGGGGTTGGCCGGCCTCGTCCTTCTTCTCGTGGGCGTAGTGCAGTCCCTTGGCCGCCTCGGCGATGATCCACGCCCCGACCCACGGGTCGATCGGCGCGTCCTTGGACTTGGCGGAGGCCATGAGCTGTCCGAGGTCGCAGCCTTCGACGTACTCCATGGCGAGCAGCAGTCCTTGGTCGCCAAAATCCTGAAACTCGTAGACCTGTACGACGTTCGGGTGGTTCAGCCGTGCGGCCAGACGGGCCTCCTCGATGAACATGGCGCGAAAGCGCCGGGAGCTCCCGTGCGCCGGCAAGATGCGCTTGAGAACGAGGACCTTGTGCGTACCCTCGGCGCCGAGCTTCTTCGCGAGGAAGACTTCAGCCATGCCGCCGGCGCCGAGACGGCGCACCACATCGAACTGCGCGATTTCCTGCGGGGCAGCCACCGGCGGCGTCTTCGACATCTTCAACGCAACGAGGGTTAGAAGCTTATATCCTGGGTGCCACCTCGCGCGAGCCAAACCCCCACGCTACCCTTCCCGTCGTCCGGTTACCGTCCCCATGGGTGAAAAGCTTGCGACCCGACCCGAGCCCACCGCGATCGGCACGCTTGCGCGCAGTCCGCTGATCCATCTGCTCCTGTATTTTTTGGAGAAGGAGCTCTCGGGAACGGTCGAACTGGCGGCGCCGGACGGTCGAACCGCCACACTGCTGTTCCAGCACGGTCGCCCATCGAAAGCCCGCACGGGTGAGCCTGTTGCGTACCTTGGCCGCGGGCTCCTGGATCTCGGCCTTCTCACGGAACAACAGCTGGCGACTTCGCTTGCCGAACTCACGACGGCGAAGAGCTCGGGCCCGGCGTTTCACGGGCAGATTCTTCTGAAGGGCGGTCTCATCGACGCCTCTCAGTTGGAAGCGGGGCTGCGCTACCAGCTCCTACGGAAGCTGCGTTATGTCGCCTCGTTCTCGGTCGAGACCACATATGCATACTACCAGGCTTTCGACGGTCTATGCGGTTGGGGGCCCGATCCTGCTACCGCCGGTGAACCGTTCGATCCGCTCGGGATGATATGGCCGTTGCTTCAGGAGCGCCCGCCGCGTAGTCACGTCGACGCCGCGCTCGGTCGAATCGCCGGGTCGTCGCTGCGGCTTGTACGGGGCGCCGATCTGGGCCGGCTCGGGATCGGCAAAGAGTGCAGCGCGGCCGTCGAGCTCCTCGCCGCGCAGCCGACGCCGGTCGGCGAGCTCCCGGCGATGAGCGGTCTCGACGACGCCAAGACCCAGCTCTTGGTCTATCTGCTGCTGGTCACCAAAAGGGTCGAGGTCTTGAGGTCCTCGGCGTCGAGGCCCAGTGCCTCTGCGGTTTCGCCGGCGCCCCCTGCGGCGGCTTCGTCCGTGCCGCCGGCGGCCGTACGGCCCTCCGTCGCTTCGCCGGTGCCGATGCGCCGGACTTCGCGGCCGGCCATCCCGGACGCCGCTCGGCGTCCGCTTCCGTCGTTCGCGTCGATTCCCGCCGACATGGCGCCCGAGCTCGCGGCAAGGTGGAAAGAAATCGTCGATCGAGCCGCCACCATCGATCGAGCCGACTACTTTTCGATGCTTGATCTGGCGCGGGATGCGACTCGCGATGAAGTCGAAACGCAGTTTCTCGCGCTCGCCAAGCAGTGGCACCCCGACCGCCTTCCAGCGGAGTTCGCGCTGGTGCGCGACGCCTGCTCACGCGTGTTTTCCCGGATGAGCGAAGCCCGCGCCACTCTGACGGACGACGATCTCCGGGCCCGTTATATGCGCCTACTCGCCGACGGGAGCGGATCGCCCGAAACTCAGGAGATCGTCGCGAAGGTCGTCGAAGCCGCAACGAACTTTCAGAAGGCCGAGGTCTGTTTCCGCCGCAACGATACCGTGCAGGCCGAAGCGCTTTGCCGAAAAGCGGTCGAGGCCGACGCCACTCAGCCCGATTACTTGGCCCTGTTGGCTTGGCTCATCGCGCTCAAACCCGAGAATCAATCGGGCGAGAAGACGCGTGACGCGCTCCAGCTCCTGGACCGCGCGATTGGCATGAGCGCCAAGTGCGACAAAGCCTACTTTTATCGCGCACAAATCTACAAGCGCATCGGGAAGGCCGATGCGGCTCTGCGCGACTTCAGGCGCGTGATGGAGCTCAATCCGCGCAACATCGACGCCGCACGCGAAGTCCGCCTCCATCGGATGAGAGGCGGCCGACCGTCCTCGAGCGACCGTCCGTCGAAGCAACCTCGCTCAGGCAGTGACCCGTCGAGACCCACGGACGAGACGAAGACCGGACTGTTCGGGCGCCTGTTCAAAAAGACCTAGGGTCCATCCCCCTGTCACGCGGTGACGGCTGCGCCGGGTCCGATCGACGGCACCGGCTCGCGTTCGACCAGGTATTCGAACTCGGCGCGGAAACGATCCGGGGTCGTATTGGCCGCCGCCGCGAGCTTTGCGAGCTCTTGGGCGTCTTCCAGATCCGACTTCTTCAAGCGGAGCATGTAGGCATAGGCGATTCGGTACCGATCGCTGTCGATGTCGACCATTCGGACGCGCATGCGCCCGGTCTGCGGGTCCATGATGCTGTCGAAGGGCACGGGCGCGAATCGACCCTGCTGGATCGAGACGAGCACGTTGGAACCCCCCTCGATGACGTGTTTCGCAGCGCAGTATCCGAGGTCGCGCGTGTACTCGAGGTCGAACGGGATGGGGTCCGCGGAACGGACTTCGTAGCCGATGTTTTTCGCGACGATGGTCGGCTTGATGCCCATCTCCGCAAGACGCGCGCGGACGCGGGTCTTGAGGACTTCTCCGAAGCTTATTTCCTCCAGCCGCACGTGACCGTGTTCGTCGCGCTCGGCCGTTTCGATCTCCGCCATATCCTCGGGCGGAACGAATTCGGCCAATCCTTCGGCGAGGACCACGACGCCATCTTCACGCCCGTAAGCCAGCCGCTTGACGATGCAGCCGGCGACGATGTCGACGATGTTTTTCAGTCGGATGGTGCGCGTCCGGAATTCCTCCGGGATGAGCGTGAGCGTCGCGCCGGCCGCCTTGCCTATCCCCAGCGCGAGGTGGCCCGCCTTGCGCCCCATGGCGACGACGAAGTACCAGCGTCCGGTCGTTTTCGCGTCCACCATCAAGTTGTGAACGATGTCCACGCCGAGGGCGCGAGCCGTTTGGTATCCGAACGTCCACACGTCGTGCGGCAAGTCGAGATCGTTGTCGATCGTCTTTGGAACGTGAACGACGCGCAGCCGGCCGGCGGCCGCTTGCGCCAGCTTGTATGCGGTGTACGCCGTGTCATCGCCGCCGATCGTCACCAGCATGCCGATGTCCAGCCGTTCGAAGGCTTCGAGGACGTGGCGCATCGCCTCCGGCCTCTTGGTCGGGTTTGCGCGGGAGATTCCGAGCATGGACCCGCCCCGGAAGTGGATTCGGCTCGTGTCGCCGATTGTGAGCGGGACCACGCGCGACGTGTCTCCCGTCATCACCCACCGAAACCCCTCGGTAATGCCGAGGACCTCGACGTTCGAAAGGCACGCGCGGATGGTCGCGGCCCCAATGACGCTGTTGATTCCCGGCGCGGGACCTCCGGCGACGGCGATGGCTAACTTGCTGCGATGGGTCACGGTGGGCATTGTCTCACGAGACAGGAGGGCAGCGCGAGCCGTTGCATCACGTGCCGCTCTCGTGGTTTAAGGCGTGGCACTGGTGTGTGTCTTGGCCCGTCGTCGGTGCCAAACGCCTCGAGCGAACCACGCCGTTATGGCCGCGACGAGCCCTGCGGCCAACCACGACCGTGGCACGCGACGACGACCCGGTCGCCGTACCGAATGCGGCAAGGTCAGCCGGACAGCACGTCGGTCCGCCGTCATCACGGCTTCCGCCGTGGCGCTCGCGGCGACGATGCGGGCGATCTCGCGGTGTCCGCGAGGTAAGGCGCTCAAGTAGTACAAAGTCGCCTCGACGGAGTCGGCATCGTCTGGACACGCGTAGCGCGCGGTGAGCACCAGGCCGTCGAGTTCGCTCAGAGACGCTGCCTCGAAGGTCGCTGGACAGCGATCGCCGTCGGCGGTGAAGTCGACTCCGTCGAGGATGAACCTTTCGAGATCGCCGCGCGCCGCAGCCACGTCCTCGGACGTCACCACGCCGTTGCGATCCCGATCGAGCCAGAGGCCGCCCAGCGGCTCGGCACTCGCGAAGACGAACCGGGCCTGCACGCGTCCATCGGGCTGGACCGTGAAATCGGCCGTGGACAGTCCAAGCGTGTGCGACAGCGCGAAAGATGGCAAAGTCGGCGCTCCGATGACGATGGTGGCGATGACGAAGGCGCGCGCGCTCGAGCTGGGCACGGGTCGCTTCGACACCGCAGACTTCTACAACGCCCACGACTCCGAGCGTAGGATTGCGGGATCGCCGGGGTGCGACCGTAACCGGGTCGCTCTGTCGACCGAGGCGGCGCTCGCGGAACGCCTCGGCCCTCTTGCCAGGCGCGCAACCCCAACCAACGCGAACCGCGCGCCGTGATGCTCGCCCCCAACGCGCATTCCATCGATCTGGACGCCGTGATCGCGCATTTCCGCGAGCACGGTTGGGCCCGGGTCGGACGTGTGGCGAGCGATGCATTCCTCGCGACGATCCGTGCGCGTTGCGACGACATCATGCTCGGCCGAGTGATCGACCCGAGGCTGTTCTTTCAGCATGACTCGCACTCTGGACGCTACGAAGATCTCGTCTTTGGCCGTGGCTGGGAAGGGCCGAGCCTCGAGTACCGGAAAGTCGAGAAGCTGGAAGTCGATCCGCTCTTTCGCGGCTGGCTCGCCAATGGGCTGTTCGAACGGATCGCCCGACGCCTTGTGGGACCCGACGTGTCCATCTATCGGGCGACGTTGTTCACGAAGGGCGCGCGCGGCGGGACCGACCTGCCGTGGCACCAGGATGGTGGCAGCTTCTGGGGGCTTGACCGAGATCCGGAGCTGCAGATTTGGACGGCCCTCGACGACGCTCCGATTGAAGCGGGCTGTGTCGAAGTGCTCGACGCCAGCCACTCGGGGGGTCTCTCGCGCCCCTTCGGTGGAATGATCCCGGCCGAGATTCGCGAGCGAGTCCGCCCCGACGAGCGCAAAGTCTCGCTTGCAGCGCGCGCCGGCGAGGTGCTGCTCATCCACAACCACTTGTGGCATCGGTCTGGTCGGAACGTGTCGGGACGCACGCGGCGGGCCTTCACGGCCACGTACATGCCCGCCGCGACCCGTTGCTTGCGCAAGCGCACCGCGCCGCGGACGTTCGTTCGTGTATTCGAGGGTGTCCCGCTGCGGTAGAAGCTGGCCATGACGATTCGCGAACTGTTTGCCACGAAGTCGATCGACGAGCTTCGCGAGCAAGCGGCGCGCGAGCACGGTCTCAAGCGATCGCTCACGAGCGTGGATCTCGTGCTCCTCGGCATCGGCGCGATCATCGGGACGGGCATCTTCGTCCTGACCGGACGCGCCGCCGCCGCGAACGCGGGCCCCGCGGTCGCATTGTCGTTCGTAGTCGCCGGTGTCGCGTCCGCCTTCGCGGGCCTTTGCTACTCGGAGATGGCGTCCATGATTCCCATCGCGGGCAGTGCGTACACGTACTCGTACGCCACGATGGGCGAGCTCGTCGCGTGGATCATCGGCTGGGACTTGATCCTGGAGTATCTCGTGTCAGCGGCTGCGGTGAGCGTCGGTTGGTCTGGATACGTCGTCGCCTTCTTTCACGATGCGTTCGGCATCGACCTGCCGACGGCGTGGACCCGCGCGCCCACCGTGTGGCAGGGCGATCATTTTCGGGCGACCGGCGCGTACCTCAACGTCCCCGCCGTCCTCGTCGTTGTCGCCGTGACCGCGCTCCTCGTGCGCGGGATCCGGGAATCGGCGCGCTTCAACTCCATCATCGTGGTCGTGAAGGTTGCGGTCGTCCTGCTGTTCATCGCCTTTGCGGCGCGCTTCGTGCGCACGGAAAACTGGCACCCGTTCGTGCCCCCCAACGAGGGGCCTTTCGGTCGCTTCGGCGCCTCCGGAGTGCTGCAAGGCGCAACGATGGTTTTTTTTGCTTACATCGGATTCGATGCCGTCTCGACGGCGGCGCAGGAGACGCGAAACCCGCAGAGAGATCTTCCGATCGGCATTCTCGGTTCGCTCGCCGTATGCACCGTCTTGTACATCGCCGTCTCGCTGATCCTGACCGGCGTCGTGTCCTACAAGAGGCTCAGCGTGCCGCACCCGATCGCGCTCGGCGTGGAAGCCACCGGACAGCTGTGGCTCGCCACGGCCGTCGAGATCGGGGCGATCGCGGGTCTCTCCTCCGTCATGCTCGTCATGCTCCTCGGCCAACCGCGGATTTTCTTCGCCATGGCCAATGACGGGTTGTTCCCGGCGGGCGCAGCGAAGATCCATCCGCATTTTGGCACGCCGTACGTCACGACGATCATCACGGGCGTCGTATGCGCCGTTGCGGGAGGCGTGTTGCCGATCGATATTTTGGCCGAACTGACGAGCATTGGAACTCTGTTCGCGTTCGTTCTCGTGAGCATCGGCGTGATGATCTTGCGGCTCAGGCGGCCGGATCTCCCGCGCGCCTTCAAAGCGCCGGGGGGGCCCTTTGTCGTTCCGGTTCTGGGTGCGCTGACGTCCGGATTGCTCATGTACACGGCCACGACCGCGACGATCATCCGCCTATTCGTGTGGATGGCCGTGGGCTTGGCCGTGTACTTCGGCTATGGCCGGAAAGGCTCGAAGTTGCGGCGACGCATGCTGGGTGGCGCTCGGCAGGCGCCCCATTAGCGGGTCGATTTGCGCACGGGGCGAAAACCCGTCAAGAAGGGGGGTCCGTTGCCTTCCGTGATCCTTCGCGAGCGAATACGCCAGCGCTTGGCCGAAGAGACCGGCCGGATCGCCAAGCAGGCTCCCTTCACGATCGCCCTCTGTTATCCGTCGCCCTATCGAGTCGGGATGAGCTCGCTCGGGTATCAGCGCATCTATCGAGCGCTGATGGAGGCCCCGGGGCTGGCGTGCGAGCGCGCATTTCTCGACGACGAGTGCGAAAGCGACGCGGCGCTCCTGACCGAGCACCCATTGACCTACGAATCGCTTCGACCGATCGACGAACTTCCAGTCCTTGCGTTCAGCGTGGCGTACGAGCTCGAGATCGCTGGCGTCGTGCGGATGCTCCGCGCGGCGGGTATTCCGCCGCGTCGGGCCGATCGAGACGGCACGTATCCGCTCGTCGTCGCGGGCGGCCCGCTGACCTTCTCGAACCCGCTGCCGCTCGCCGGCATCGTCGATGCGATCATCGTCGGCGAAGCGGAGGCTCGGGTGATCGACGCCATGCGAGCGGCCCAGTCTTCCAGCCGGCAAGCGCAGCTCGACTTGCTGGCCCGGATTCCCCACGTCTTCGTTCCGTCCCGGCACGATGTCCTCCCGCCCGTGGGCGCGGTGGACGACGCGCTTTTGCCTGCGTTCTCGGCCATTCGGACCCCGAATACCGAACTGTCGGACATGTTTCTCATCGAAACCGAACGGGGGTGCTCGCGCGGCTGCAGCTATTGCGTGATGCGCCGTTCGACCAACGGCGGCATGCGCATCGTTCCGGCCGAGGTGGTGCTCGACACGATCCCGCGAGACGCCCACCGCGTCGGACTGGTGGGCGCGGCCGTGAGCGATCACCCCAAGATCGTGTCGATCGTCCACTCCCTGGCGGATCGCGGTTGCGAAGTCGGCCTTTCCTCGTTGCGCCCCGATCGCCTTGCTGCCGACCCCGACTTCGTCGCGGCGCTCGCTCGCGTCGGGTATCGGACGCTCACGACGGCGATGGACGGGACGAGCGAGCGCGTGCGCGAACGGCTCGATCGACGAGCTCGTCCGAAGCATCTCTTGAAGTGCGCAGAACTCGCAAAAAAGCACGGCATGGATCGTCTCAAGCTCTACCTGATGGTCGGCACGCCCGGCGAGACCGATGCCGACATCGACGAGTGCGTCGAGTTTACGGCGGAGCTTTCGCGAATCCTCCCGCTGGCGCTCGGAATCGCCCCATTTTGCGCGAAGCGCAACACGCCCCTGGACGGTCAGCCCTTCGCTGGCATCCCCGTCGTCGAGCATCGGCTTGCGCGTCTGCGCCGGGGGCTTCGCGGACGTGCGGATGTTCGCGCCACGAGCGCGCGTTGGGCGTGGGTCGAGTACGTGCTCGCCCAAGGCGGCGAGGCCGAGGGATTTGCACTGATCGATGCCGTTTACGCCGGGGGCTCGTTTCGCGACTACGAGCGAGCATTTGGCCGAACGGCACCGGTGGCGCGTCACGCGTTGCCACTCTCTATCGCGTGACGGACGGGCGTGACGCGGAGGCCCACTCATGGCAGGGTGACCGCCCCGTGAGGCGCAAAGTCTTCGAGGACTGGAACGCGTATCTCGAGCCGGCCCAGTCCGATGATCCCTCGGATGACGTCGTGAGCTTTCGGTCGCGCCTGCTGGGTCGCGACGTCGCCATCGAGCCGACCCTCGCCCACCAACCGGAAGGAGTGCGCGCCGCCGCCATGGCGGCGGGAATCAAGTACGAGGGTGTCCTCGACTTCTCGGTGGTCAAGCTCGATGAGCCGGGGGCTGCCGCCGGGGTATTCACCAAGAGTCTGTGCCCTGGTTTCGCCGTGCGCTTCGACCGCGAGGTTCTGGCCGATGGACGCGCGCAAGCCCTCGCAGTCGTCAGCAAGAACGCGAACGTCTTTACCCCCCACGGCGACGCGGACACGCTCATGACGGCCCAGTGGTTGGCCGCGGAGCTCGGGGTCGATGCGAACGACGTCGTGCTGTCGTTTACCGGTGTGATCGGCGTCCCGCTGCCCATGGACAAGGTGCGCGCGGCCATCGCCGGCGTTTCTCGAAGGCTCCGCCCGATGGCGCTCGACGAGGTCTCTCGCGCCATCCTGACGACCGACCGGAGGCCGAAGGTCTGCTCGGTGCGGATCGGCGATGTCGTCGTGTGCGGGCTGGCCAAAGGAGCCGGCATGATCGAGCCGAACATGGCCACCATGCTCGTCTATTTTTTCACGAACGCCGACGTTACGCCGCCGGCGCTCCACGAGATTCTCTCGGGCGCGGTCGACCGCACGTTCAATCGCCTGAGCGTGGATTCGGACACGAGCACGAGCGACAGCGTCGTCGTGTTTTCGACCCGTCGCGCCTCGCTCGACGACGCGTCCCGATCGGATTTCGTCGACGCGGTTCGCTGTATGTCGCTCAAGCTCGCGCGCGACGTCGTGATCCAGGCCGAGGGTGCCACCAAACTCATCGAGTGCACCGTCCGCCTCGATACCGGCGTCGCGGATGCGGTCCTCGTCGCCAAAAGAGTCGTCAACTCTCCGCTCGTGAAGACCGCGATGCATGGAGGGGACCCAAACTGGGGCCGGATCGTCATGGCCATCGGCAAGCCGGACGAACGGGTCGCCATTCGTGCAATTTCCCCCGCCGACTTGACGATCACGCTGATGGGACACACGGTTTTCGCTCGGTCGGAGGCCATCGAGGTCGATCTGGCCGCCCTGGCAAGGGCGATCAAGAGCTCGACGCGGGTGTTCATCGACGTCCGCATCGGGGCCGGACGGCATGCGGCGACCGTCTGGGGGTGTGACTTGAGTCACGGATACATCGACATCAACGCCGACTACACGACATGAGTCGTGTCGCGCGGACCCGCCCATCAGAAGATCAGAACCCGCAGTCCCTCTCCGACACGCACCGTGCGGGCGAGTGCGGCGTGATGCACTCGCTTGGCCCAGCGAAGCGCCGCGAGAATCGTCTCGCCATGGGGACGTGCGGAGGTCGAGTGAGCGAGACGGCCGGCGATGAGGGAGGCCAGCGTGCAGCCGCTGCCGTGTGTGGGCGGAATGCGAAGACGGCGCGCGCGCAATTCGACTGCGAG
Source organism: uncultured delta proteobacterium (assembly GCA_963696385.1). Classification (GTDB taxonomy): domain Bacteria; phylum Myxococcota_A; class Polyangia; order Polyangiales; family Polyangiaceae; genus Palsa-1150. Next base: position 1,086,343 of record CAVOKF010000007.1, on the reverse strand, counting down.
GCCGTCGACGATGGCCACGTCCGTCGCCAAGGGCCCGGTCATGTGCCCTGCCTTCACGAGCACGACCCGGGGTCCCTCTTGGGCGAGCCGTTGCGCCGCGAGGCGCGCGTCGTCGAGGTTTCTCAAGCGTGCTCCGAGCAACGCTCGAACCTCGGGGACGTTGAGCGTTACGACCGTCGCGCGCGGCAGGAGGTCGTCTCTCAGAGCAGCGCCGGCTTCCTTGGGTAAAAGAGGCCCACGGCCCCGGGTCGGTCGCATCGGCGTGTCGACGACGAACGGGACATCGGGATAGCGCGCCATCAAGCGCGCGACGGCACGCACGTTCTCCCGACTGCCGAGGGCCCCGACTTTGACGGCCCGAACCCGCTGGTGCCCCATCACCTCTTCGGCCTGAGCGGTCACCTTGTGGGCGGCGACGGGATACGCACGGCGCAACCCCGCCGTCGACTGGACGGTCAGAACGGCGATGGCCGCGCATCCGAACGTTCCGGCAGCGGCGAACGCACGTAAATCTGCCGCGATGCCGGCGCCGCCGCCCGGGTCCAGCCCGCCGACGGCAAGGGCACAGGGTAAAGACGGCGCCATCGGAGTCGATCGTGGCCGCGCCGGGCCCGGGCGTCCACCGTCGTTGACAGTTTCGATCGGGGCCTGTTACTCCGACCAGGATGCGGATGCGCTTCCGCTTGGTTCGCCGCGCCGCATTCGCCGTCGTCGCGGGGACGCTTGGCGTTGCGAGCGGTGCTCGGGACGCCGGCGCTCAGTGCGTCGACGACGAGCTCAAGCAGCAACTGGTCGGCGGTCGTCATTACCGTGGCGTCCAAGAACGCCTCTTCACCAAGGCGTTTCGGCACGAGCTGTCCGCCATGGGTGGGGTCTACGCCGCGGACCTCTACTCATCGAGCTGGCTCGCGGGCGGGGCCTACACGTTCCACTTCAGCGAAGACCTCGGGCTCGAGGCCAGCGTGCAGTTTGCGCGCTTTCGCAGCGCCGTCACGGAATCGTACGAGCGGCGCTACCCCGACATCCAAGTACTCGACCAGCCCGACCAACCTGGAAGGTTGTACTTCGGTCACCTCATTTGGACATTCGCGTACGGCAAGCTCCGCTGGATGGGCGGCGGCATCAGCCATTTCGACTTCAACCTCGCCGTTGGCGCCGGAGTCACCGACGATTCGACGTCGCTCGGCGTCACCGGCAGCGCCGGGCTCGGGGCAAAGCTCTTCTTCGGCTCATGGTTTGCGCTGCGCCTCGATGTGCGCGATCACGTTCTCGACGAGACCCTGGTGGGCGACCAGCATCTGGTCAACGACGTGCTGGTCACGTTCGGGGCAAGTGCCTTCGTTCCCTTCGGAGGCTGAAGGGCATAGCGGACGGCCGTTTTCGGAGGCACCATCGCATCGTGATCGCGTTGACCCCTACCCGCGGACGCGCGCTGAGCGCCGGGCTGATACTGCTCGCGGTGCTCGTCCTGGGCACGCTCGCGGTCGCGCAGCCATCGAGCCGATCGGCGCGTCCCGGTTCGAAGCCAAAACCCGCGGCCTCGGCCGTCGACACGTCGAACGATGACTTCCTGCCAAGCGCCCAGCCTTCGCGCAGCCCGGAGTCGGGAGTGCCGCTGGCCTCGAGCGGTGGCGCGATCCCCGCTCCTCCACCGGACGTGACTGCGGATGGTGGGAGGCTGTCGCCCCTCAACCCAGCTCCCAACGAATTCTCCGACGGTGGGGCTTCGAAGCCGGCGCCCGACTACGATCGCTTGCTGGCCGACATCGCATCGCTTCGCGCTCGTGTCGCGGCGGTCGGCGACACGCTCTTCCACTCTCACGTCGCGATCCGGATCGATTCGAATGGCGACCACGCGCGCATGGCAAACCTGAGCGTATGGCTGGACGATGGCGTCGTCTGGACGTCGCCGTCGCCCTTTCGGCCGGACGGGTTCGTGACCGTATACGAGCACGCCGTCGCGCCGGGCCACCACGCCATCGCGGTCGACGTCGAGCGGCGTGACGATCGAAACGACGCATTTCGCTCCTCGCAGCGTTCGCGTTTCGTCGTCGACGTTCCGAGCGATCAGAGGCTCTTGGTCGATCTGAGTCTCTGGGACGACTCGAACATGGGCGCCGATTTCCCGTCCGAGCACGACGGGCGCTACGATCTGCGTGTCCGGGCGCGAGCGAAGGTGGCGCCGCTTTCGAGGTAATGGGCATGCGAGCGCTTCTCGTACCGTTCCTCGCGTGGCCGCTTTTCGCCGCGGCCGTAAGGGCCGAGCCCGAACCATCGGGCCCTTCGACTGTGACCGCGACCGCGACTCCCGCTCCGACCTCGACGTCAGGGACGACAACGGACTCACTTTTCGCGGAGGCCCTTCGCGCGTATCACGCCGCGCTGCTCGCGCGCCGTCTCGGCCAAACCGAAATCCGCCGCGAGGACATCGGAGCGCGTGTTGCCGAGGCCGAAAATCTCGTGGCATCCGGGCGCGTCGACGAAGCCATCGCTCGACTCGTAGAGATTGTCGAAAATGCCCAGTTCGATTCTGTTCGCACGCACAGAAGAAGGCCGGGCTGCCGTCTTCCGACTGGGCGACGCGTTGGCCACCGCCGGAATCGCCGAGCCGGCGCGGGGCTACCTCCGACGGCTCGTCGACGCGAACGACGCCTGGATCGGCTACGGGTCCGCCCAACTGTGGGCGAGGCGTGCGGTTCGGCGCCTCGTCGACATCGCGCTCGATACGGCTGCATTCGACCAAGGCGCGCGCGACGTGCAGAACGTTCCGCCCAGCGCGTCCGAGGAGGTGCGTGGCGAGATTGCCTATATGAACGGTCACGCCGAGGAAGCCGCCGGCCATCCCGATGCTGCGCTCGCCGCGTATGGAACGGTGACCGAGCGGAGTCGGTTCTGGGCGCAGGCCATGTACTTGTCCGCGCTCATCCAAGTCGAGAAGGGCAACTTGAAGCGTGGAGAGGAGCTGCTCTGCAAGGTGGCCGACCCCAAGCGCAGTGCGGCGACGACCCCGGTCTTCGCCGACGAGAAGTTCTTCGCGGTTCGGGACCTCGCTCGCCTCGGATTGGGCCGGGTCGCGCACGAACAGGGACGCAACGACGACGCGCGTTACTACTACTACCTCGTACCCCAGGACTCGGATCGCCTCGCCGAGGCGCTCTACGAGGCCGCCACCACGCGCTACGAGAAGAAGGACTACGACGGCGCGCGCGATCTTCTCGATGAACTGGCGGCGCTTCATTTGCATCACCGGTACGAGGACGAAGCTTGGGTGCTGGGGGCGTGGGTGGACCTGGCGCGCTGTCGATTCGCGGACGCCGACAAGGAACTCACGGAGTTTTTGGCGCGTTACGAGCCGGTTCGTGATGCGGCCCGGCGCATCGCCGAGAGTGACTTGGCGACGCAGCGGCTGCTCGCCGCCGTTCACTCCGGCGTGGACGCGGGCGGAGCCGAGGTCGGGTTCGGTACCGCCGACGTCGTGCGGACCGTCGCCGCTCTCGTCCGCGTCGATACGCTGTACGATCGGATCCTGCGTCGGCGCGCAGTCCTCGAGCGCGAAGCATCGGGATTGGCGTCCGCCATGGCGGCGGTCGGCGAGATGCAACGTGCTCTCGCCACCAACGGCGGCGTGCGGCCTGCCGCCGAGTTCGCGCCGGAGAGCGTGCAGAAGGTCGGTGAAGTACGCGACGCCCTCCACGGCGTCGAGCAGCAGCTCGCCGACTTGGAGGCGACGCGCAACCCCCCCGCCGAAGTCGCGCTCATGCGCCGACAGCTTGCCGACCTTCAGAGGCAACTGCCCAATGACGTCGAGGCCGGCGCCGTGTCGGCCGAAGAGGGCGCCGCCGCGCCGGGCGCCGACCTGCCCGACTTGCTCCGAGCCGACGGTGCCAAAGTCGTGCAGCTGCAGCGGCGCGTCGCTCTCACGCGCTCGGCGCTGGATGGCACCGAACGTATGCTGGCCAAGGACGCGCTTCATCGCCTCGATCTGCGACTCTCTCGTCTGCTGCGCCGCGCGCGATTGGGGCGCATCGAGAGCGTGCTCGGACGCAAGCGCGCGCTCGAAGTGGAGGTCGAGGCGATCCGACTCGGCTACTTGCCGCAGGATGCGGTCGATTCCCTCGATGCGGCTCGCTACCTCGAAGACAACGAGGAATACTGGCCCTTCGAAGGGGACGACTGGCCCGACGAGTACGTCGGGGGGGAAGTCCGATGAGCGAGACGGGTAGCGCGGTGTAGCTCACGCTTGCGTGTGCCTCGGGATCGGCCCCGAGGCACCGCCGCACGCCGCCTACCGCGGGCCGTTGCTGCCACAAACACCGGCCTGGCCTCCGCCGCCGCAGGTCTCGCCGGCCGGGCATGTGCCGCATTGCAGCAGGTTTCCGCAGCCGTCTCCGGCCGGCCCGCAATTGTACCCGAGCGTCATGCACGTGTACGGAGTGCAAACGCCGCCACCGCATACGCCCGGCGCGCCCCCGCCGCCGCACGTCTGGCCCGCCGGGCATGTGCCGCACTGCAGGAGGTTTCCGCAGCCGTCTCCGGCCGGTCCGCAGCTGATGTGTTGCTGAGCGCAAGTCTCGGCTACGCAGGCGCCCCCGTCGGGAGCGCCGCATGCCCCCGGAGTGCCGCCGCCTCCACAGGTTTCGCCCGCGGGGCAGGTGCCGCATCCGCCCGCGATCTGATTTCCGCAACCGTCTCCGGCCGGCCCGCAGCTGATGTGTTGCTGAGCGCAGGTCTCGGGTATGCAGGCGCCCCCGTCGGGAGCACCACATACCCCTGGCGTGCCGCCACCCCCGCAGGTTTCGCCCGCGGGGCAGGTGCCGCATCCGCCCGCGATGACGTTGCCGCAGCCGTCTCCGGCCGGTCCGCAGGAAAGATGCTGCTCATTGCACGTGACGGGAGTGCAGGTGCCGCCTTCGGGCGCACCGCACTGACCCGGAGTGCCGCCGCCGCCGCATGTGAGCCCCGTCGGGCAAGTCCCGCAGTCGAGCGCATTGCCGCAACCATCGCTCGACGGTCCGCACGCCAACCCCTGCTCGACGCAAGTCTGCGGCAGACACGCGACCACCGCGGGCTGCACGCAGGACGCCAGATCGAAGAGCATGTACTCGAGGATCTTCTCCTGAGGGGTGAACCCCGGCGCGCATTCTCCGGGAAACGTCCGTTCTGCCGGTGGCAAGTTGTTTACGGTCACGTTCGCGACGTGGAAGTCGCTGTAAATCGCGTGTCCGCACTGCAAGCCCCCTGCGTCGCCGATCGGGACCGGCGTGTTGAACGTGAAGTGCTCGACGAGCGCGTCGCCGTATACCGCGGAGGTCTTGTTCTGATCGTTGCCGTCGATCCAGTCGACCGACGTGGGCGGGACGCTGGCGACATCGAACCGGGGACTGGCTATCGAAACCTCGGGCCCCTCGACGCCAGTCCCGGCCGGTGGCGGCAGGTTGAAGGGCAGGACGTTGTACGGGTCCGCGGGCGTGCATACTCCGGTCGAGTTCGAAAGTGCGCAAACGTAGTTGAGCCACTGATAGAACACGCCGGCGTGCAGGGGAGGGGCGACGACGGGCGGTTGGGGCCTCACATTGAGCGTCCACGGACCGTTGCCGGGGTTATCCGCGTCGTTGGCTCCATTAGGGATGTCCCAATTGGCGACGGCGTTGAACTCGCCGTTATTGCGAAGCCACGAGTAGCTGTAATGCGTCGCGAAGAAGTGACCGCCGGAGTCCGCGTACGTCACCAGGTTCGCCAGTTCGGCCGGCGTCTTGATCGCGGGAGACCCCCAGCAGGGGAATAGGATTTGGTCGTAGTTCAAGTAGGTCGCGGTGGCCATGAGACTCGCTTCGGGATTCGCGTTGGGCACCGTCGCGCCGGCGTTGCCCCCGTTGCTCCCGGGCCCACCCGCGTAGATGTGAATGCGACCGAGCGGGGTTCCGGCGGCCGGCGTATTGGACGTGAACTCCGCCTGGTCGACGCCCAGCTTGAGCAGCACGCATTCGAGCGCGTCGACGTTGCCGGTCGACACCGCCGTGAGTGGAATGTCTCCCTCGCCCTGATTGCGGGGCAAGTTGAGGACGCCCGCCGGCAAGCCGACCGGTGCAACAGCCGATGTCGTGCACGGCGTCGGCGTTGCGATTTGGAACTCGCGCCGCCAGCGTCCGAGCTGAATCACGATGGAGAGCGGGGTGCCTGCGGGGGGCGTCGGCACGCCCGAGAGCGTGAACGTGCCGTCGTAGTTCGTGTACGTCGAGACCAGCGGGGATCCGCTGACGTCAGCCGCGCACTGGGGGCACTGGCCGGGCGTGACGCCGGGCGTGAACGCGGTGAGCGCGGAATTGGGAATGTACACGAGGACGTTCGGTACGGGATCCGGCGGGAACGGCAGCGGATTCGCGGCCAAATTCGGGTTGAGAAACCTGGAGATACCGGCTTCGACTCGACCGGTGAGAACGGTGGTCGTCCCGCCGTCGCAGCTCTCTTGATAGGGGCAAAGCCCCCCGTCACCGGGGCACGGGTGGCCGCACTGGCCGGCCGTACCGGCTCCGCCGCAGGTGTCGAGCACGCCACAAACCCCGCACTGAAGAAGGTTGCCGCAGCCATCTCCGATTGACCCGCAATTGTACCCGAGCCCGCTGCAGGTCTTGGGCGTGCACGGATTGACCGGGCCGCCGTCGGCGCCGTATCCGGTGGAATCCGCCGCACTTGTTGGGGCCGGCTCCGCCGCAGTATTCGGGTGCCGTGCACGAGCCGCACTGAAGAAGGTTGCCGCAGCCATCCCCAACCGGACCGCAATTGTCCAAGAGTGCGGCGCAGGTGGTGGGCACGCAAACGTTGATCGGTCCGCCGTCCGGGCCGTATCCGGTGGATCCGCCGCACTTGTTGGGACCGCTACCGCCGCAAAACTCCGGCATGGTGCACGATCCGCACTGAAGAAGGTTGCCGCAACCATCCCCGACGGGGCCGCAATTGTCCTCGAGTGCGGCGCAAGTGGTTGGGGTGCAGATCGGTCCTCCGTCCGGGCCGAATCCGGTCGAACCGCCGCACCGGTTGGGGCCGGCTCCGCCGCAGTAGTAGGGTGCCGCGCACGAGCCGCACTGCAGAATGTTGCCGCAGCCGTCGCCCACTGCGCCGCAATCATCACCGAGGCCCCCGCACGTTTGCGGAGTGCAGGTCCCGACGGCCGAATCCTGGGGTCCGCCGTCCAAGGGGAGTCCGCCGCACCGGTTGTACCCGCCGCCGCCGCAGTACTGGGGCGCGGGACAGGTCGTGGCTCCCCCGTCGACTCCGGCGTCGGCTGCCGCAAGAGTGATTGACCCGCCGCCCGGCCCTTGGCCGCACGCCAAGATGCCGTTGCAACCGTCGCTCGCCAAGCCGCAATCGTAGTCCAGCTCCTCGCAGGTGCTGGGAGTGCAAGTCGCGCCGGCCTCCGTTCCGCCGTCCAACCGTATTCCGCACCGGTTGTACCCGCCGCCGCCACAGTATTCGGGTGCGGGACAGGACGCGGCTCCCCCATCGACTGCGGCGTCGGCTGCCGCAAGAGTGATCGGCCCGCCGTCCGGCCCTTCGCCGCACACCAGGATGCCGTTGCATCCGTCGCCCGCCAAGCCGCAATCGTAGCCCAGCTCCTCGCAGGTGCTGGGAATGCAGGTCGCGCTCCCATCCGGCGCGCCAGCATCCGGCGCCCCGCCGTCCCCTATGCCGCACAGGCTGTACCCGCCGCCGCCGCAGTACTGCGGCGCCGCGCACGCGCCGCAATCGATCGTGCCCCCGCACCCATCGCCGTTCATACCGCAATAGTTGTGACCTGCACATGTCTCCGGCACGCATTGGCTCGCACCGGCCTCGTTCCCCGTGATCACTGGTTGGGTCGACGAGGTGGCACTGTCGCTCACGCCCGAGGTCGCGCTGTCGCTCACCCCGGAGGTCGCGCTATCGCGCGCCGACCCGTCCAGCGGAAACGTGCTGCCCTCCGGGGAAGTCCCGCACGATACCGCGGTGAGCCCCGTGAGGCTCACCAGCAAGAACATGAATACGACTCGGCCCACTTCGCGCGTACGCATCGGGCAGCTCTCCCACTTTTCTATTGACGTTCGCAAGGTACACGCACCCGCGTGCGGCCCGCACGACGAAACGCGTCATTATGATAGCGTCCCGCCGATTCAGCAACGCCCGAGGGCGCCGTACTCGTACGAATCACCGAAGGGAGCCTCGGACTGCATCGCCACCGACCGGTCGACCCGGTAGCATGACCCCGAATTGTCATGCGGATCGGTGCGCTCGCCGGAATGGCCGGTTCGTGGATTTTCTTGGGAGGGCTCGCCGCTTCCTCCTTTGGGGCGGATGTCAAGCGGGTCAACCCCAAGGGCGCTGAATCCGCCGGGACGACCCTGGGGGGGGCCCCGGGCCTTTCCGGTGGTGCGATTCAGCCGGCGGCCGAGCGGACTCTTGCGGGAAGCCCCAGACCCCCCCTGAGCGGGCGGGGCGCGACCCAGGGTCTGCCGCACGAGGGGGCGGCCGGGGAGCCGGCCATTCGCGGTCCGAAAATTCCCGACGCTTTGCGAGTCCAGCTCAAGGCCCGACTGGATGCGCGGGTCTCCGCCGACCTCGTGAAGACCAAGGAGCTGCGCGCCGAAGCCATCGATTTGCTCACCCGGTTCATCGCCGAGGCCCCTCGAGATGCTCGCGAGATGCCCGAGGCCCTCGTTCGGCTGGGGGAACTGCAGTGGGAAAACGAGCGCGAAGCGTTCGTCGCGAGGTTCGAGGCCTGGGACAAGAAGCCGGTCGACCAGCGCGGCCCTGCGCCCGAGCTCGAATACAGGGCTCCACGCGAAATGTTCGGGCGTGTGCTGCGCGACTACCCGTGGTTCGACCAGTACGACCTCGCGCTGTACGTAGACGGGTTTCTCGCGTTCGAACAGGGCAAGGAGGACGAGGCCCGTGAACGATTCGAGCGCATTCTGCGTGACTACCCGCAGAGCCGCTTCGTCCCCGACGCTCACATGGCGAAAGCGGAGTCGATTTTCAATGGCAAATTCGACTACGCGGGCGCGCTCGCCGAATACGACCGGGTACTCGAATCCAAGAGCCAAATCGACCCCGCCCTTTATGGCCTTGCGCTCTTCAAGAGCGCTTGGTGCTACTGGCGCCTGGGCAACAGCGACGAGGCGGCGCGCCGCTTCGTCGGAGTCTTCGAGGCGACCGAACCCGGCGCCCAAGCACGTGGCGCCCGCTCGGGGGTCAGCGCGGCCGACCGACGGCAGCTCGACGAGCTGCAAGGCGAAGCCCTCAAATACGTCGTCGAGGTCTTCAGCGAGGACGAAAAGAATACCGCCCAGGACCTCTACGCGTTTCTCGAGAAGATCGGAGGGGAGCGCTTCAGCGGCAAGATCGTGCGCGCTCTCGGCGAACAGTTCTTCGACCAGGCGCACTACGAGCGCGGCATCGAGGCGTACGAACTGCTGATCAAGCTTGAACCGACCAGTCGGGACACAGGGCGGTGGCTCCTCAAGATAGCGGCCGGATACGACGCGCTCGAAGATTGGACCCATCTCAAGACGACGTTCGAGCGAGCGATCGCGCAAACCACCAGCGGCGGTCCGTGGTCCCGCACGCAGACCGACGCGGGCAACGTGACAGCGACGACCGCAGCCATCGAAAGGCAGCTGCGCGACGACGCGACGTCCCTCCACGCAAAAGCACAGAGAGACAAGACGAGCACCGCGGAATTCGAGGGTGCCGCCGGTCTGTACGACGTTTACTTGTCGAGGTTCGCTCAGGAGCCAAAAGCCTACGAAGTGCATTTCGATGTCGCCGAAGTCGACTTTTTTCGACTGGGCAGAAACGTCGACGCGGCGATCCACTACCTGGCGGCGGCCCGAGCGATCCCGGCGGGGGAGACGAGTGGTCCGCTCGCGACGACGCGTCACGATGCGCTTTACAACGCGCTCGTCGCGCTCTCTCGCGCGATGGACGCGAAGCTCCCTCCCGAAGGGCGCGTCGCTGGCGCCGATCCCATCGATCTGTACGCGGAGGCGCTCGAACTCTACGCGCACTACTACCCGAGGGATGCCGAGCTGCCGGCGATGTTTTACCGTCAGGGGCGGTACTTTTTCGACGGCGGCAAGTACGACCTGGCCGTCAAGATTTGGGGCATGCTCATCGAGAAATTCCCGAACAGCGATCCTTCTCGCAACGCGGGAGAGAGCATCCTCGAGTCCTTCAGTCGCGCGAAGAACTACGAGAACATCGAGACCTGGGCGCGACGTCTCAAGGCGCTGTCGAGCTTCAGCGCTGCCAAACAGCAGGAGCGGCTGGACGCACTCATCGTCGTCGCGGTGTTCAAGCAAGGCGAGCAGAAGGCGGCCGCCGGCGATCACGCGGCGGCCGCTGCCGCGTACCTGAGGGCGGCCAAGGAATTCCCCCGGGATGCGCGGGCCGCACAGGCTTGCGTCAACGCCGAACAGGAAGCGAAACTAGCCGGCGATGTGAAGACGCTCGAAGAAGCGGCGCAGCTGGCCATGGGAACGCTCTACGCCACCCGCCCCGAGTCGCCCGCCGGCGCTTGGATCGCGACGACCACCCTCGAGGCGATGGGCCTCTTTGGAGAGGCCGCCGACGTTGCGGAACGCATGGCGAGCCTGGGCGACCGCGAACACGCCAACTATTGCCGGTTCGAGCACGAGAAGGATGCGGCCTACAACGCCGTCGTCCTTCGTGAGGCGACCGGCGATCACACGCGTGCCATCCTCGACGGTAAGAAGTTTTTGACGGCCTATGGGGGTACGCCGGATTCCGACGAGATTGTCCTGCAGGTGGGACGCGCCGAGCAGAGCGCCGGTCATCTGAATGACGCCGCGGAACTTTATCGCCGATATCTCGGTCACGCGAAAAACGTCGATCATCGAATGCAGGGCTGGGTGCTCCTGGCCCAGGTCGAGCTCAAGTTGGGTGACGAGCGATCTGCCGCGGTGTCGCTCGATCAGGCCCTGGCATTCGCCAAACAGCACGCGCGCGAGCTGGGTGCCGACGGAAAATATGCTGGTTCGCACGCCCGGTACATGCAGGGCGAACGTACCCTGGCCAAGTTCGAGCACATTCAAATTCAAGGGGACGTCAAGCAACTCAAGGCGCGCTTGAAGCAAAAGGCCGATCTGCTCCGGGAGGCCGCCAAGTCATTTCTCGAGTGCGTCTCCTTGGGAGTCGCCGAATGGACGACCGCTGCGCTCTACCAGATTGGCCATATGTACGAGTCCTTCGCGAAGGCGCTGCGCGATTCGCCGCCGCCGCCCGATGTCAAAACCGACGATCAGAAAGTCGAGTATCAGGCCCAGATCGAGGAATTTGCGGTTCCCATGGAGGAGCGCAGTCTGGACGCCTACGAGAACGGCTGGAAGAAGGCGACCGATCTGGGCATCTACAATCAGTGGACGGCCAAGATGCGCGAGGCGCTCGGCCGGCTCAACAGCGAGCTTTACCCTCCGTTCAATGAAACGGGGTTCGAAGTCCGGTCGCAGGGTCCTCTGCCGCTTCCAGCCCTCATCGACGCACCGAATCGGTCTCCGGCAACCGCGAACGAGCCTAGCCATACCAAGGCCACCCGATGAACTCGCGGGGGTGTGCGGTCGTGCTCATCGCGCTGGGTTCCTCCGCATGCGCGCGTCCGCCGGCCCATCCGCCGATGGCCGCCGTACCGGTCGCCGGCGCGGTCGCCCCGTTGGCTCCTGCAGCGGTCGACAGGATGATCGAAGGCGTGCAGGCGTCGAAGGACGGCGACCGCGACCGCAGTGTGGCACTTCTGCGCGCGGCGATTCAGGTCGACGGCCATCTCTGGGAAGCGCGCTACGATCTGGGCATCGTCCTGGCCAACGCTGGAGATCTCGCGGGGGCCGAGCATGAGCTCACGATCGCCGCGTCGCCGGCTCCCGACGTTCAGGACATCGCCGTGGCCTTGGCCGAAGTACGGCTACGCCGTGGCGAATACCTGCTCGCCGCGAAGGGGCTCGCCGATTTCGTCCGGGAACACCCAGGGGCGCTCACGGCGCGCACTCTGCTCGTCGCCGCATTGCGCGAGAGCGGTCAGCTCGACAAGGCGATGAGCGAAGCGCAGGAAGTGCTCGTGCGCAAGCCGGGCGACTCGATGGCACTCGCGGAGCTATCGCTTTTGCATCTCGGCAAAGGAGAGAGAGAAGCGGCGGCGCTCCTCGCCAAACAAGCGCTCGATGCGAGCCCGAACAGCGCCGTCGCACATCGCGCGACCGGGCTGCTCGATCTGGCCAACGGCGATGACGCGGCGGCGTTCAGCGAATTTCGCAAAGCCGCGCAGGCCGACCCGCATGACACGACATCGAGGCTCAACATGGGCGTCGTGCTCCTTCGGGCGGGCGCCTATGCCAAAGCCGAGGAGCAGTACCGCGAGATCCTCCGGATGTCGCCGGATCGCACCGAGGCACAAGTCGGCCTCGCGGCCGCTCTGCGCGGGCAGGCGAACACGCAGCATCCCAAGAAATTCGAGGAGGCGCGCGACGTGCTCGAGAAGGTCCTGTCGATCGATCCGCACGACACGAGCGCGCTTTTCAATCTCGGCGTTCTTTACGCTGATTTTTTGAAGGATCCCACGAGGGCGGCGCCGCTCTTCAGGCGGTTCATCGCAGATGCGCCCAACGACCACCCCCTACGCGGCGAGGCGGAGAAGTACGCCTCGGCCGCGAGCGCGAGTACCGTCGCGAACGCCCATGCCGGCGCCGGGTCGGGGGCGGCTGCGGGGTCGAATGGGGGTGCAAGTCCCCCCGTCGCGTCCTCTGCGCCTACGCGGACACCCCGGCCACCGCGGTCATCCCCGTCGGCACGTCCTGCCCCCGCCGCGCCGGGCGGCGCGGCGCCACTCAAGAACTAACGCTTTCGCGCTCGTGGGCGCGGTACACTGCATTGCGATGGGGACACGTCGGGTCGCGCAGCTGCCGACCGAGATTGCGGCCGGCGCATTCCGGATCCGGATGGTGCGACGCACGCGTGCCGTGCTTCGGACGTTGTCCGTGGCTCTCGGGGTCTGCGGCCTGACGCAAGCCGCGATCGCCCAAACGACGGAGCCGACCTCCGTGCCTCACGGTCATTCGGCTTCGCGCTCGACCGCGACGAAGGGCCCGTCCGCGCCCGCGAACGGAGAGGGGGCCGCGATGCCCGAAGCAGCCGTTGGGTCGGGACGAGCGTCCGTCCCGTCCCATGCCGCCCGGGCGGCCACCGGTGCCGCACTTTCCGACGCCGGAGCGGTGGAGGCGAAGGTGCTCGACGGAGGCACCCGCGTTTTCAAGTTCGGCGAGATCGATATCGAGGGGCGGCTCAAGAGCCCTCAGCTCGTCTACTTCCTGCGGCGCGTGCGGGCCGAGTTCGCTGCGGGCGACCTGGGGCACCGCAGCTTCATGCGCGAAATGTCCGAGACGAGAAGGGAGCCGAGCTTCTGAGATGACGGCCACCGCATCCCCTCAGGTCCTTCGCGTGGCTGCGGCGTGGGGAACGACGATCGTCGGGATCAAGCTGCTCGAACGCGGTGAGGACTGCTCGCTGTCCGACTCGCCCGGTGCACTTGCTGCGATGCCCGACGGCCTCGCGGCGGCAACGACTCCGCTGCGCGCGGTCGGCGGCGGGTGGGAGCTCGATGCGCGCGGTGCGGTCAGCGGAATGGTCTTGCTGCGGGGACGCCAGGAAAGCGCGGCGAGTCTCTCCCGGGTCCCGGCGCCGATCCCCGTCGTCCCCGGGGACTACGGTCTGATTCAGTATGGGCTCTTCGCCCTATTTTTTCAGTACACGGCCCCTGCGCCCGCCATCGCCAAACGAACGCCGCCGTGGCTCCTTCCGTTCACGCTCGTCGCGCGATTGTTCCATCTCGATGACTTGCTTTCCGGCTTGTCGCTCTTCTCGAGCGTCGTGTTCCACCTGGGGATCATCGGGCTGCTCATCGTCAATTGGACGCCCCCGGATTATCGCCTTCCGCCCGAGCTCGTGAGCCCGGAAGACTACGCCGAGCGGTTCGGTCTCAAGAGGGTTTTGCCGGAGCCCGATCCGCCGGCGACCTCGAAGGATGCCGGCTCAGGAGCACCCAAGGGACCCAAAGACCCTGGGATCAAGGACACGAAAAAAGCAGGCGGGGGTCAGAAAGTCCAGGGCAAGGAGGGCACGGCGGGGCTGAGCGGGAAGGAAGATCACAACGAGCTGCCGGGCGAGATCAAGCCCGTCACCAACTACGGAGGCTTGAGCGAGGCGCTTGCGGACACTGGGACCGAAATCAGAAAAACGCTCAGTGAGATTCAAACCGTCTCGGACGCCCTCGGCGGGTTGAATTCGGCGAACGTCGTGCTCGGTGGCGGTCCCGGCACCGGACTGCGCGGAACCGGATCCGGCGGCGGTGGCGTGGGCGCGGGCGTCATGTTTGGCTCCGGAACGCTGAATACCGGTTGGGGGGCCGGCGCGGGGGGCGGGTTCGGGACGGGGGCCGGGCACGGGCCCGGAGGCGGCAACGGCGGCGGCGGAGCCGGAGGCCATGGCGCGGCAGGCGGCGGGACCGGTGAGCACGGGGTGCAGGGCGTGGGTCCCGTCGCAACGCATGGGGGCCTCAGTCCCGAACAGATCAATCGCGTGGTCTTCGCCCACAAGGGCGCGCTGCAGGCTTGCTACGAGATCGAAGCGCAAAAGGACCCGACGCTGCGGGGCGGCGTAACGGTGGCGTGGACCATCGACGCCACCGGTGGGGTCACGAGCGCAAACGTGGCCGGATCCACGATTCACAGTCCGCGCGTCGAAGGGTGCGTCCTCCGTCAGGTGCGCACGTGGCACTTCCCCTCGAGCGAGGGCGTCTCGCAGGTCACGTATCCCTTCTCGTTCGGAATCGGCCGGTAGAGCGACGCGGGAGCGATACGTGCGTCACCCACCACGGTGGCCTGTCGCACGGCGGTGTCTCGTCCCGAGGCGCGGAGCTCTGCGCGAAGGCGATTGTTCTCGCCGCGGGCGCCGTCCGCGTGTCATGGTCGCGATCTATCGAGGTTCGCAGCCGCGTGCGTAGAGCGACGAGACGCTACAAAACGACCGTGATCGGCCTTGGCGCGATGGGGATGCGTCACGCTCGCGTGATTCGAGGACTCGACGAGCGGTTCGAACTCCTCGGCGGGTTCGACGTGCGCCCCGATCTGCACGGTTCGGAGGGGCTGCGGCGAATGCGCAGCCCTAGCGAAGCCATCGATCAATCCGACCTGCTGGTGATCGCGACGCCGATCGAAACGCACACGGAGCTCGTCGCCGCCGCGCTCGCTGCCGGCAGGCACGTGCTGGTGGAAAAGCCTCTCTGCGCCACCGCCGCAGACGCGAGCGCCCTGGTTGCCTCGGCGCGATCGGGCGGTCGCCTGTTCGTCGGTCACTCGGAGCGGTTCAACCCGGTGGTTCGTGCGCTCGCGCGGTTCGTACGTGCGGAGCAAGTGTTGGGGATCGACCTGCGCCGGGTCGGTCGATCGCGCGAGAGCGGCTTCGGGGTCCTGCTCCATCTGGGGGTGCACGATCTCGATCTCGTGGGGTACCTGTGCGGGGGCGGCGTCACGGTGCGATCCGCTGCCGCGGGTCGGTCCAGTGCGGCCGGTGGCGAAGACTTCGCACACGTACTGCTGACGACGGCTTCGGGAAGCATCGGACATCTCTACGTCGATCGTACGACGGTCGCGAAGCAACGAACGATCACGGTCGCCACGCATCGCTGGCGCTACGAGGGTGATCTGCTCGAACACCGTCTCGTGCGCGCCGACGGATCGGCGGCATCGCGTGCGGACGTTCCGCTTCCGTTCCAAGAGCCCCTCGTCGCGCAAGCGATCGCCCTCGCCGACGCACTTGACGGTCACGCCGGACGCGACATCGCCACCGGAACAGACGGGGCTTTCGCCGTGGCGCTCGCCGAGCAAGCGGCGGCCTATTGCGACTCGCCGAGTGTGCTGCCCTCGAACTTGCCCGTGTTGCGCAGCGTCTAGCGAGGCTCGAAGATCTCTCTACAGCACCGCGACCGCGACTACCGCGACCCCGACAACCCCGACCCCGACTACCCCGACTACCCCGACCCCGACCCCGACCCCGACCCCGACCCCGACCTCGACCTCGACCTCGACCGGGACAAGCGGGACCGCGACCCCTCGCGACCGCGACCCCCCGGTCCGGGATCCGACCAAAAAGTTGTCGCGCTCGTCGGCGGCTGATACCCCGAGAGTCATGTCCCGCGGCGACTCTCCAGAGAGATTCCGCCCCATGCTGCGCGCAGGCGGTGCGCGATTCTCGCGCGACGCCGCTCAGCGGCCGATCCTCGTCTTCGAGGATGTCTACAAGTCGTACCGGCACGGCGCGCCGGTTCTCCGTGGGATGAGTTTGGTCATCGAACGGGGTGAGTTCGTCTTCGTCACGGGCCCAAGCGGGTCGGGAAAATCAACCCTGTTGCGCATGCTCTACAGGGCGGACACCGTCGACGACGGCCGAATCCTCTTTCTCGGTCGAGACGTCGCTCGCCTCCGCGAGGATGCCGTTCCATTTTTGCGTCGCAACCTCGGAATCGTATTTCAAGATTTCAAACTCGTGTCCTCATGGACCGCCTTCGAGAACGTGGCCGTCGTCCTCGAGGTGCTTGGGCTCCCGCAGCGCCTGGTGCGGGCGCGTGTCGCGGAGGCGCTCGATCGGGTTGGACTCGGCGGCCGCGGCGACGACCCGGCCTCCGTCCTTTCCGGAGGGGAGCAGCAGCGGGTCGCTGTGGCCCGCGCGATTGTCGGTGAGCCCGCACTCATTCTCGCGGATGAGCCCACCGGCAATCTCGACCCGCAGCTCGCGATCGACATCCTGGGTCTCTTCGAGGAGATCCACGAGGGTGGCACGACGGTCCTGTTCGCGACCCACGATCGAACGTTGCTCGAGGTGCGTCCGCGGCGCGTCGTCATTCTCGACGAGGGGAAAGCCATCGACGTGCCACAGGGAATCTCGGCCGACGAATACGATAACCGGTTGCCGCTCTAGGCGACGCGATTGGGTTTGACCGGTCTACGGAGGGAGCATGTTGTCGGCCAGCACCACACGAAGAGCGAGGCGGGGCATGGTGCGCGAGTGGCGATTGCACACGCTGAGTCTGTTCTCGCTGTCGGTCGCCTTCGTATGTCTCGGGGCCGTGCTGCTCGTCGTAACGAACTTCTGGGCCGCCGAGCAGCGATGGCGGCGGGCGGGTCGCGCGTCCGTGTTCTTGAAGGATTCCGCGAGCCAGGGTGAGGTCGATGCCCTGCGTGCGGCGCTGGTTCGCGTGCCGGGAGTGACCGGCGTTCGGTACGTCTCGAGCGGCGATGCACGCACCGAATTCGGCCGCGAGTCCGATGGGAAGGGCGACCTTGCAGCCCTGCCGATCGAGGCGTTTCCCGCGTCGATTGAACTCGATGTCGCCCCTGACATGCCCGACGCGGACCTCGCGGACATGGTCGTGAAGATGAGGCAAATTCCCGCCGTGGACGATGTCGAGACGTACCAGGCCTGGACGGGCCGGCTGACGCGGCTGGCTCGCGGCGGAGTGGCGGCCGCCGGGGTCCTTGCGATTGTCGTCTTGTCGGCGGTGCTCGCTGTCATCGGGTCGACCATGCGTTTGGTCTTGCAGAGACGCCGCACGGAGGTCGAGGTGCTCAAGTTGGTCGGGGCCACCGACGGATTCGTCAAGAAGCCATTCGTCCTCGAGGGAGCCGTCCAGGGGGCGATCGGTGCGCTCGCCGCCCTCGCTCTACTCGGCCTGCTTTTCGTGTTGGTGCGGGGTCGCGCCGACACGGAGCTTGCGGGCCTCGTCGGCGTCGAGCCGAGTTTTTTGCCGTGGCCGGTCGCGATCGGCATGGTCTTTCTCGGCGGCGTGCTCGGCGCTTTGGCGGCGCTCGTCAGCTTGCGTAGGCTTGTGCCGGTATGAGGATCCCACCGCATTGGCTCCTCGCGGCCGTGGCGCTCACGGCGCCGTCGGTTGCCGCGGACGCAGGTGGGTCCTCGGTCGATCGCCCGTCCGACCCGACCCTCGCACTCGCAGCTCTCGATCGCGGTCTCGCCGATCTCGATGGCGAAGAGCATGGGGCTCGTGCAGAGTTGTCTCGGTTGGACGGACGGGTCGCCCGCGCGCACGAGCGCGTCGTGGCACACGGCCGTTCGTATTATCGGCTCACCCGCGCCGGATTGCTTCCGCTCAGTGGGGGATTCGACGCACTGGTCACGCACGCCATGCACGTCGAGCGCGCCCGGCGGTTGGTGACCGCGGACATTCGTGAAGAACAGAGCGCCCACGTTCGTGCCGAAGAGCTCCAGCACGATCTCGAACGCATCGACCGGGATCGCGCTTCGATGGTGACGCAGCGTCAGGCCATCGAAGCCACACGGCTCGAGCACCAGGAGGATCGGCGCAGGCAGGACGCCTTCGACAAGGCGTTCGAAACGTCCACCGGCGCGGGCGCCGACTACGTCGCGGTTTATGGTGGAGCGGGAGCGGTCGCGCCCGAGATGCCCGCAGGCGGATTCGCCAGCGCGCGGGGCCGACTGCTATTTCCTGTCGCGGCCCGGGCGGAAGTGCGCCCGGCGCGCCGCGAGGGAGCCGACGGGCCGGGTCTGGAGATCCACGCTCCCGCCGGGTCCGTCGTCCGTGCGGCGTTCGCCGCGCGTGTTGCGTTTGCCGACCGCTACGGGCCTTACGGGCGAATCGTCATTCTCGATCACGGCGACCACTACTATACGGTGAGTGGCAATCTCGACGCCGTCGACGTCAAGATTGGCCAAGACGTCGGCGCCGGGGATCGCCTCGGTACCGTGGGAGACGATGGCGCGGGGCCGATGCTCTACTTCGAGGTAAGGCACGGGTCGCGGGCCATCCCGCCCGCTCCATGGCTCGGGCTTTAGCCTCGGACGGTCGGTCCGCTGGCGATGGGTGCGACGATGGCCATGACCTCGTCGTCGCTCAACAGCCGTCGCATCCCTTTGGCTGCCTTCAGTATCGCCGTGACCCGCTCGTCGGTGGGTTCGATGTTGCGCGTGCGTAGCCAGTGAGCCACGTTCGAAGTGCCGCTCATGAACCCGATCGCGATCTCTTGGTGCCGGCCAAACACGGATGCGGGCACGCTACTGTACACGCTGTCGGCGAGCCACTCGTCGCCTCTCTGAAGCGCCTTCACGATGGCGGCGGCGTGAACGCCGGTTGCCGTTCGAAAAGCGTCGCGTCCGACGAGCGGATGGTTCGGCGGGATGTCCCAGCCCACCGCTCGTGCGACCGTCTCGCAATACTCCACGAGCTTCGTGAGGTCGCTATCGCCGGGAAGGTGGTCGAGCAAACGGAGGTTGAGAAGGATGAGTTCGATTGGAGCGTTGCCCGCCCGTTCGCCGATGCCAAGCGCCGTGCCGTGCACACGATCGGCTCCGAACTCGAACGCCAGGAGCGAGTTCTGCAGCGCCAGGCCGCGATCGTTGTGGCCGTGCCAGTCGATTCCGACGCCGGGCGCTCCCACGCTTGCGACCAAGTCCCTCGTGAAGTGGATCAAGTTGCGGACTCCGTCCGGAGTCGCGTGCCCGACGGTGTCCGACAGCACGAGACGCGTTGCCCCGTGATCGATTGCGGCGCGGAACAGCGTCGACAGGACCTCCGGGCGGGAACGAGTCGTGTCTTCCGTCACGAACGAGACGGGCAGACCGGCTTCGATCGCGATATCGATGGCCTCTGCGCTGCGTTTCGCGATGAGCGCCACGTCCCATTGCTCGACGTGCTGCCGAATCGGGCTCGACCCGATGAACGCGCATACTTCGACACGAATCCCGGTCCGCTGCGCGATCTCGATCATGGGGGTGATGTCGCTTGCGACCGTCCGGCCCGCCGTCGAGATGCGGATCTTCATCCTGGCGTCGGCCACCTCCTGGCACAGGCGCAAGACGTCTTCGAAGGCTCGCTTGCTGCTGCCGGGCAGGCCGAGATTGGCGTTGCCGATGCCGAGCTCCTCCATGAGGTGCAAAATCCGTATCTTGTCGTCGATGGAGGGGTCGACGACGCTCGGGTTCTGCAGACCGTCGCGAAGCGTTTCGTCGACCAGCGTCCAGGCGTAGGCGGTCCGCTGCCCTTTACGCGGCACCTCGTTCCAGTCGAAGATGAATTCGCCCGCTCGGTCGGCATGAGTCGTCCCCGCGGGCATACGTCGCAGTATAGGCATGCCTCGTGGACAAGCTCCAAGCCGCTCAACTCCAGGTATCTCTGCCAGGGACGCGCGCGAGTTTCCGCCGCCGAGTCATCGATGCCATGCGGGCACTGGTCCCGGCCCCCAGTGGGTTCTGCTTCTTCGGCAAGGATGACGCACGAGCCTATTCGGATGCGACCCGGATCGTCGATGGCAGCGGCGCGGCCGTTCCGGTCGAAGGCGGAACGCGTCTCTCCGTCGCCTTCGGGTTCGATCCGAAGGACGTCGTAGCCGGGGGCCGTCGCGCGTATTTGGCGAGCGAGCTGTGGCCCGACAGCGAGCGCGCCGAGCTGCCGTACTTTCGCGACTACTCGGGGCCCGACGGGTTCTTCACGAGCCTGTTGCTCTTTTTGCACGAGGGAGGCGTTCTTTTCGGTTTGGCCGGACTCGAGCGTCGCCAGCGCGATCCAGGCTTCGAGGATGCGGATAAGCTGGCGCTCGAGAAGCTCGCGCCGTTCATCGTCGCCGGGGCGCGTGTCCACCTGCAGTACGACGAGTTGGCTCGGGAGGCGGCCGCGCTCCGCGCGCTAGGCAAAGTCAACGGCGCCATTTACGTGGTCGACCGAGACCGCAAACGCGTCGTGTTCGCGGCCGATCGCGAGCGAGGCATCGATTGGCACGACGACGTGGAGCCTATCGAAGAGCGCCTGGTCGATGTGGCGGAACAATCGCTCGCGTCGCGAGCCCGGGGCGACGCGCTGCCGACGCCCCAGAGGCTGCCGAGCGGCACGGTCGTCGCCATCGCGCGAATCGAGGGCGATCCGGTGTTCGGCGGCGCACGCTGTGCGGTCGTAAGGGTCGAGGCTCCCGACAAGCGGCCGGGACTGGACGGGCTGAGCAAGCGCGAACGCGAAATCGCCCGACTGCTCATGGCGGGCTACAGCGGAGTGAACGTCGCGGCGATCTCCGGCCTGAGCGAGAACACCGTACGCACGTACGTTCGCCGCCTTTACGCGAAGCTCGGGGCCAACAACCGCGCGGATCTCGTCCGCACCCTGATGTCGCCCGAGCCCGCTTCGTCGGCTTCCTCGAGTGCGCTCGTGCCTCCGCCCGATTCCTCCCTCATCGAGGGAGACGACACGCTCGATTGAGGGGACGTCGACCGGCGCGAGAAGAGCCGACCGGTGGGGAGCGAGGCGCTCGGCGTCGGCCCCCCGGGCGGATTTCTCTCTCGAAATAGAGGACCATTCCGCCGGACACGAGCCCGCCGCCCGAAGTGTTGGTTGTCCGCCCGTAGGCGTCGACGAATTCCGGCTCCGAAGCGGCCTGACCGTCGATGCGGGTCCGGATGAATCCTCGCACGTCCGCATTGAGGGCGATCACGCGGCTCAAACGAAGCTCAAGGCCTCCGCCGATTTGACCTCCGAAGTACGTGTACTGCCGATCGATCGGTTCCGCGGCCGCGGCCGCGCAACTCGTTCCGGAATCGCACGTCACGTGGGCACTGGACCACCCGAAACCCGCGAGCACGTAGAGCTGCGCGGGCGATTTGGGGTTTAGGAAGAACAGTCCGTTGAAGGCAAACGCCGTTTCGGTTCGGTGATCGTCCTGGTAGTCGGTGCCTCCAACGATATCGAGATCCGCTTCGATTCCGAAGCGACGGTTCGGCTTGTAGCGTAGACCCACGCCCGCCCCACCCATTCCGGCGTTGCCCGCCCCGTGTCCGATGAGCGCTCCTTCGACGCGCAAGGCCAACCCCCATTCACGCGGCCGCGACAGCGGTTCGCGCACGGCAGGGGCGTATTCGCTCGGGGGGCCTTCGGGCGGCGGGAATGCGGTCGGCGGGGGCGCAGGAGGATACACGTATCCGGGAGGCGGAGGCGGCGGCGGTATCCGATGCGGTCGACGAGTGGTCCGGGGAGGTGGGGTGTCGTCGGCCGGCGGAGGCGCCTGCTCGTCCGGATCGGGCAATGGCTCGAGGCGCTGGACCGACCTTGCTGCCGGTGCTGCCTGCGGCTCCGGCGCTTCGGCGCAAAACCAGCTCCCCGGTGCGCAGGCGTTCGCGCCACTCGGTGTCGATTGCGCGGACGCTGTCGCGGGAAGGGCAAGCGCCAAGGCGATGGCGGCGGTCGAAGAGAGGAGGGCATTCGTCATGACGCGTTACTTCCCTTTGGGGCCAGACCGGATGGCGCGGCGCTTGGCGACAGTCGCGACTCTCACGACGAGAATCGATCTGCAATCGAAGTGCCACCCAGCTTGAGCCCGGGCGGGGCGAAAATCAACGTCTGCTCGGCGTTGCCGGCAAGAGCTGTTCACGCTCGTTCACTGCGGGCCCGTAGCCCCTCATCGACTCGAGGCGGCTCAACCGGGGCTCAAGCGGCCATTCGACGGCGGTCGAGTCCGCGCCTACAAGCTCCGCCATCATGTCCACCGTACGGCTCAAGCCGGGCCATGTGCAGCCGGTCTGGGCGGGACACCCCTGGGTTTATGCGCAGGCCGTCGACCGTGTGGAGGGAAATCCTGCGCCCGGCGACGAAGTTTGTGTCGAGGATCCCCGCGGGAAGCTGCTCGGGCGTGGCTTCTACTCGCCGGGATCGGCGATTCCCGTGCGCCTGCTCGTTCGTGACGCCGATACGCGACTCGATGCGTCCTTCTTTCGGGCCCGCTTCGAGCATGCCCTCGTCGTCCGTAGATTCGATCGGGTTGGCGGGCGAGCCCACGACGGGCTTTCGCGTGGTGCACGCCGAGGGCGACGGCCTTCCCGGACTCATCGTCGATCGGTACGCTGAGGTGCTCGCCATCCAAGTCGGCACCCTCGGGATGAAGCAACGCGAGAGCATGGTGGTCCAGGCCCTCGCGGCGGTTGCGGGTCCACGCACGATTGTCGATCGGACGAGCGCCCAGACCGCCAAGCTCGAAAGGTTCCGACCGAGCTCGGGCGTCGTCTTCGGCGACGCCGTGAACACTTTCGAATTCAGCGAACGCGGGCTTCGCTTCCGAATTCCGCTCGAGCTCGGGCAAAAGACCGGATTCTACTTCGATCAGCGATTGTTGCGGGCGCGCGTCGAAGAGCTCGCCCGGGACAAGCGCGTTCTAGACGCCTATGCGTACGTGGGTGCCTTTGCGATCGCGGCGGCTCGCGGTGGTGCGCGCGAGGTCATCGCGGTCGACGAGAGTGCCCTTGCGCTTGAGGTGGGGGCCGAATGCGCGTCGATGAATGCAGTGGGCGATCGGGTGGCGTTCGTCAAGGACGATGCGCGGCAGGTTTTGGCCCACGCCAGCGGGTCGTTCGATCTGGTGATTGTCGACCCGCCGAGGCTTGCGCCGACACGTGCGGCGCGCGAGCAGGCGCTCGTCGCCTACGCGAAGCTGGCCGAGAACGGATGTCGGGCGACGCATCCCGGTGGCCTTCTCGTTCTCTGCTCGTGCTCCGCGACGGTGGATCTGGGGTCGCTGACGCGGGCGCTCGCTACCGGTGCCGCCCATGCCAACGCGCAAGCGATCGTCATCGAGCGATGGTTTCAGGGACCCGATCATCCGGTCCCGGCGGCGTTCGGAGAGGGGCTTTACCTCAAGGCGTTGATCGCGCGCGTCGAGCCGCGCGGTAGCGCTGGGCCCTGAGGCGAACTCTCATGAAGCCGGCGTCGCTCTTGCCCCCTGACGAAGCCCGCCGCCTTCGCGGAGTCCTCTTCGACCTGGACGACACGCTGCTCACCCACGGCCGCTTGACGCGTCGGGCCTACGACGCTCTATGGAGCTTGAGCGACGCGGGGCTCGCATTGGTAGCCGTCACCGGACGCCCATCCGGGTGGGGGGAGGTCTTGGCGCGGCAATGGCCGGTCGCCGGCTGCGTCACGGAAAACGGGGCCGTCTACATCGTACGGGACGGTCCCGGAGTGGTTCGCCACGAAGCGTGTGACGAATTCGAGCGCCGATCCCGCCGAAAGCGACTCGCGAACCTGG
Source organism: uncultured delta proteobacterium (assembly GCA_963696385.1). Classification (GTDB taxonomy): domain Bacteria; phylum Myxococcota_A; class Polyangia; order Polyangiales; family Polyangiaceae; genus Palsa-1150. The sequence goes on along the minus strand of CAVOKF010000007.1, from coordinate 1,062,218 downwards.
TCGAAACCGTTCGCGGGGCGGTCCCGGAGGCTCGCCTCACCGACGACAACGACCTCCGACGGAGCGATGTCACGTGGGACGTCGGCGAGCGGACGAGGCTGCCTGAGGATCGCATCCGATCGATCGTGGAACGAAATCGAGCGGGTGGGCGCGCGATGGTCACGGTCGAGCGTCCATTTGCACGCGACGTTCGATACCGACGACAAGGCGAGCGGGGCGCTGCGCTTTTGCATTCGCGAGCTCGGCGATGAAGCCGGCGCCGCGCTGGCCCACTTCGCCTTCATCGGCGACAGCGGCAATGACGCGCCATGCTTTGCGGCATTCCGGGTGACCTTTGGAGTCTCCAACGTGCGGACGAGCTTGAGCCGGCTGACCGTGCCCCCTCGTTACGTCGCGGACCGGCCGATGGGCGAAGGCTTCGCCGAGATCGCGCAGGCGATCCTGCGCCATCGGGGTGGCGGGGGATAGGCCGCTCGGTAGCGCGGCGGTATGCTAACTGCCCGATTGATGTCCACGAACTCCGACCTCGTCGCGCTCGCGCGCAAGCATCTTTACCCCAACTACAAGCCAGCGCCGCTGGCGTTCGTGCGCGGGCGCGGTTGCGAGTTGTTCGATGCCGATGGCGCTCGCTTTCTCGACTTGAGCGCTGGAATTGCGGTGTGCTCGGTCGGCCACGCGCACCCTGCTCTGGCCCGCGCCATCGCCGATCAAGCGGCGACGCTTCTGCACGTGTCGAACTACTTTTACAACGGACCGAATATCCATTTGGCCGCCGAGCTTTGCCGCCGCACGGGGTTCGACCGTGCGTTTTTCTGCAACTCCGGGACGGAAGCCAATGAGGCGCTTCTCAAGCTCGCACGCCATCATTTTTTCGGGATGGGCCAGCCCGATCGCGTTCGCGTCGTCGCGTTCGAGGGCGGCTTTCACGGGCGAACGCTGGGTGCGCTTTCGATGACGGGCACAGCCAAGTATCGGGAAGGATTCGGGCCGCTCGGGCCCGTCACGCACGTGCCGTACGGGGACGGCGATGCCGTCGAACGGGCCATGGGTCGGGACGTCTGCGCCATTATCGTCGAAGCCATCCAGGGTGAGGGCGGCGTGACCCCGGCCCCACCTGGATTTCTCGCACGTCTTCGCGCCATCGCCGATGCCTGCGGCGCACTGCTCGTCGTGGACGAAGTGCAAACGGGTATCGGCAGGCTCGGTCGCTTCCTTGCGATCGATGGCACTGGAGTCCGGCCCGACGCCGTCGCTCTCGCAAAGGGGCTCGGCGGGGGCTTTCCCATCGGAGCCATGCTGGCGACCGAGAGGGTCGCGGGTGCCCTGCCCCCGGGTACCCACGGTTGCACGTTCGGCGGAAACCCGCTGGCGTGCTCGGCGGCGCTCGCCGTCCTGCGCATCCTCGACGAGGAGAATCTCGTCGAGGGGGCGGGCGAGAAAGGCGAGTTTCTCCACGCTCTCTTGCAGCAGCTCGTGCAGCAGATGCCCGACGTGTGCGAGTCCACGCGCGGCGAAGGACTTCTTCGGGGCCTCGTTCTGCGGCCCGGACTCGTGGCCCGAGACGTGTTGACGCGAGTCCTGGAAGCCGGCTTGCTGCTGACCGCCGCCGGTGAGCGCGTGTTGCGGTTCGCGCCGCCACTGGTCGTGTCGACTTCCGAGCTCGAGGAGGGGGTTCGCGCTCTCGCTCGCGTGCTTTCCGAGTTGCGTCTGCCGCCTGCGCGATCCTATCCAGAGGCCTCGCGCACCGCTTGACAGCGGCGGCCCGGGCGACCCTTGCTGGCCACGGCATGTCCATCGCGCCGCACCTCGCGTGTCCGGGTTGTGGGCAACCCATCGATCCGCTGAGGGCCGGGCACGTCGCCGTGTTCGACGGAAGATTCGAATATTTCTGTCGCGCCGAGTGCAAGCGCGAATACGTGGATGCACGCGGTCGCCTGCGCGATCAAGACGTGGCCACCGCGCCACCGCCCCAGGTGGTCTCCTGCGTGGAGTTTCCGCGGGCGTCGTCCCCTGCGCCCGAACCGGCGGAGGGTGCCGACGTTGCAGTCGACGTCGCTCCGGGGGCCGGCGTTCTGGAAGCGGGGCTAGAGAACGCCGAAACGCCTCGACAGGCTCGAATTCCGGGTCGCAACGGTCACGGGCTGTTCATCGGTGTCGACGCCGTGGGCATCGTTTGCGGCGTGCTTGCGCCGGCCATCGGATTGCTCGGCGCGATGGCCGATTCGGTGCGTCTGCCGCTCGTCATCGTTGCGTGGCTCGCGTTGCTTGTCGGCGTCGGGCGCTCCCCTCGCGATCCGGCGGACCCCAATACGCTGGTGGTCGTCGTCGGACCGACGACCCTCGCCGTGGTCGCGGCGTGTTGGGCTCAACGGGTGAATGACCCGCGTGCCGTGGGCATTGCGGTCCTCGCCGGTCTCGGCGCCAGCGTCGCGATCATCGTCGAGCGGCTCGTGGCGCGGGCCCGGTTCCGCATTCAGGCGGCGCGCCGGAGTGTTCTGGATGCGCTCGAGGTTACGGTCCGGGTGATTCACGACGGATTGACGGTCGAGCGGGCGGCCGGGGACGTCCGGCCGGGCGAGCCAGTCGTGGTCGAGGGCGGAGAGTTCATCGGCGTCGACGCGACGGTGATCGCGGGCGAGGCCCACGTCGTGCCGTGGCTCGGCGCTCGCAGCGAGGTTCTGAAGCGCGAGGGCAACCCGGTCGTTGCCGGCGCTCGAGTGACATCGAACCGCCTTCGAATGACCACGACTTGGTCGGGACGAGATCGAGCGTGGATCAAGCTCCTCTCGGTTCCGTCGGCGCGGATCGATGTCGCCGCGCCGACGGTGCGTACGCTGCGCCACGTGATCGAACGGGGCGTACCTACGGCCGCGGCGCTCGTGGGCGTCGCGGTCTTTGCCGGCAACGCGACGCCCGTCGAGGTGATGGCGTCGGCCTGTGCGGCCGCCATGGCGTTCGGAGTCAAGGCGGTCTGCTCATGGGTCGGCCTTCAATTCGCGCGGGCCCATCTCGAAGCGCTCGCGAACGGGATCGCATACAAGGACGCTCGTGCGTTCGAGCGCGCCGGCACCGTCGACATTGCCGTCCTCAGCGCCCGTGGAACGGTGCTTCTCGGCGAGCCCGAGATTGTTGCTGTCGAGAACATCGGCCCGATCGCCCGCGTTGTCGAGGGCGGTGAAGAACCGCCTTGCTCGGACGAAACGACCCGTGTGCTCGCACTGGCAGCGGGCGCGGAGACCGCGTCCTCCCATCCGTTCGCTTCGGCCGTCTTGCGCGCAGCTCGGGTGAGCGGAGTTCGGCCCGATGCCGTGAGAAACGCCACAGCCCACGCGGGGTTGGGGGTGACCGCACTCTCGTCGACGGGCAAGCGGTTGGTCGTGGGCGGCCGCGCCATCATGCTCGAAGAGAAGATCGGCGTCGCCTTGGCAGATGCCCGCGTGAGCGCGCTGGAGGCCGAAGGCCGTAGTGTGCTTCTCGTCGCCCTCGGCGAACGTGTGATCGGCCTCATCGCGCTCCAGGACGGGCTGCGCGCTGGGGCGCGAGCGGCCGTTCAGACTCTACTCGATGCGCGCATCGAGCCGGTGCTGTTGAGCGGCGAGGCCCGCGAGACCTGCGAGACGATCGGTCGCGCCCTCGACATCGATCACGTGCGTCCCGAGGTGCTGCCGGGGGATCGCGGTGCCGAGGTGCGCGCGTTGGCGGAAGGCGGGAGTATCGTCGGCGTGATCGGGCACCCGGCCATGGACGACGGCGCGCTCGGCGCTGCGGACGTCGCCGTTGCGATGGGGGCCGCGGGATCGACGCCCGGGGAGTGGGCCGTCGCTCTCGCAAGCGACGACGTGCGCCATGCGGCACTCGCTCTCGCCATCCCACGCGCTGCTCGAGGCCGGGCGTGGGGCGCTATCGCGCTCGGCGCCATACCCGGATCGATCGCACTGCTTGCGATCGCGTTCGGCGTCGCGCCGCTGGCGGTCGCGCCGCTCGCGACCCTCTTCGGAGCCTTGGCGGTCACGATCCACGCGAAGGAAGCCGCCGCGTAGGGGTCCCCGGTGCCTGGTCTCAGGGCAACGCCGCGAGAGAAACGGTCGCGCGGGGCGACCGCGCTCGCCGGGCGCCGCCCCGGCCGCGGTCATGCGCGCCGACCCGGCGCGACCGAGGCCGTGGAGAACGCAATGCGTTCTTTTTTGAAGCGTGCCGCAATGCGCTTGCGGAGCGCATGTTGGACTCCCGGCTGATCGTCGATGGATCGAACGTGAAAGCAGACCGTGAACCCGACGCCGCCGTCGACGAAGCCCGGCGCGAGTGCGACGCTCGGCTCCGGGGTCCGGACCATACCGGGCACGTCGAGCGCCCGCCGGGCCTCGTCGGTCAAAACTTCTTCGACTCGGTCGATGTCTGAGTCGGCGGAAACATCGATACGCACGCTCGAAGCGACCTGCGGAGTCGGAAGCGAAAAATTGGTGATGATCGCCTTGGAGAGCGTCGTATTCGGTACGATGACGATCGTGTTGGACGGCGTGCGGATGTGCGTGGATCGCCACCCGATCGACTCGACGTAGCCGTCGTAGCTCGGATCGATACGGATGAAGTCGCCGAGGCGCACCGGCTTGTCGAAAACGATGCACACGCCGGCGAAAAAATTCGACAGAGTGTCCTGCAGCGCGAGAGCCACGGCGAGCGAGCCGATGCCAAACGCGGTCAGAGCTGGGGCCAGCGAAATGCCGAGGGCATCGCTGACGAGCACGGCCACCCATCCCAGTCCCACGACCCACGTCACCGCGCGCCCGATGCCCGCGGCGATTCGAAAATCGGGGCTCGAGTGGCTGTACACGCCGATCGACTGCAGGGCGATCCGCATGAGGACGGAGACGCCGACGATCGACAGGGCGAGCGCGAGCAGGCGATGAAGCTCCGTGAGGCTGGCGCCTGGAAGGCGGAAGGCACTCAGGCCGCTCGTCATCGCCAGGAGAAAGACGGCCACGGCCGCTGGGCGCGGGATGCTTGTCGCCAGCACCTCGCTTCCCTTCGTTCGCCGCGCCGCGGCGATGCGGCGCATCGACCGGCGCAACGACCAGTAAGTAAAGGCCGCAAGCGCCAACGAGAGCAGCGCGCAGCTTGCGGCGGTCGACCAGTTGGGCAGCTTGTCGAACGAATCGAGCACGGCGCAGCCAGGATACCTGCTTCGCCCTGCCGCGATCTCACCCGTCTTGCAGCGCCTGGCCCCTGCGGATGGGTGGGGCGACTGCATCGCCCTCGTCGTTGCGAACGAGAAATTCGCCCTGGTCCGACCCAAACGGCGTTCGACCCGCCAGCATTTCGCCAGGAACGGTCGCTGCCGAGTAGAGATCGCTTCGTCCGTCGACGGGTTGCGCGCCGAGCGGCGCCGAGGGCGCGAGCGTGGTACCAATGGCCCCCTCCCTCGAGCCTCGATGAACGACGCCGCGCCCCCCGATGACTCGCAATCGCACCGTCCGGTGCCCGAGATTCGCGAGCTCGTCGTGCCAGCATCGCTCGATGGCCTCCGGCTCGACAAGGCCATCGTCGAGATGCTGCCGGAGCTCAGCCGAGCGCGTGTGCGGCGCGCGATCGAGCTCGGCGCCGTGCGCGTCAACGGGCGAAGGACCGCGAAGGGTGGAACGGTTGCGAGCGGAGACCAACTTCGCATCGACGTCGCCCAGGTCGCCGATGCGGCGGCCGTCGCGACGCCAGGAGCGCCTCTGCGCGTCGTGCTCGAGACTCCACAAGTCGTGGTCGTCGACAAGCCGTCCGGACAGGCGACGGCCCCGCTGCGATCCGGCGAGGTAGGGACGTTGGTGAACGCTCTGCTCGGCCGCTACGCGGAGCTCGTTCCGACCGACGACGGGTACATCGGACACTCTCCGCGCGATCCAGGCATCATCCATCGCTTGGACACGGAGACGAGCGGAGCCGTCGTCGTCGCCCGCACGGCCCTCGCGTTCGATGCACTCAAGCTCGCGCTCAAGGAAGATCGCCTGGACAAGAGCTATACGTTGCTCTGCGCCGAGCAAGGGCTTCCGGACGAAGGAACGATCGAGTTCCCTCTTGCGAATCATCCCAAGGATCAACGTCGGGTCTATGCATGCGTGCACCCTCGCGACGTCGTCCGCTACGAGCCACGTCATGCCATCACGCGATATCGAGTGGTCCGGCGAACCGGCACGTGGGCGGTCGTCGAAGCGAAAGTGTCGAAGGCGCTGCGCCACCAGATTCGCGCCCACTTCGCCGCAATCGGTCACCCCTTGGCCGGCGACGACCTGTACGGGGGGCCGGTCATTCGAGCCCTCGGTCGGCACGCCCTTCACGCGTCGCGCGTCGCTTACGCCGGTGGCGGTGGCGTCGACGCGTTCGACGTCCAGGTGCCGCTGCCGAAGGACATGGCGATTCTCATAGAAGAGTAGTGCTCGACGGCCCGTCCGACACGCGGACAAACCCTATTCGGGCTTGACTTCGATGGCTCGTCGATACCGCTCGCGGCGCGCCGAGTCCTTGAGGATCTCGTACGCCTCGTCGAGCACCGTGGCGATCACCCGAACGTCGTCCGCCAAGTCCGCGACTTCGCGTGAAAGCAAGCGCGATGGGTCGAAAGCGCGTCGCAGTTCGAGAAACGCTCGGCGTACGTCGTACCCGGTCGCTTCACGGGGGACCCCGAGGACCGCGAAATAGTCGCCGTCCTCGACCAATTGCAGCCTCGCCCGCACCCGCTCTCGAATCGCATCCGCGTCGAGCGCCGAGACGTCGCCCGATCCAGCGAAAATGGGTCCGGCCTCGGTGCCGACGGCAGCGAGCACCTCCACGACCCCGAGCTCGGCGAGGGCGAAGACCGTACTCGCGAAGTCGTCGTCTTGCGCGCCGTCGAGCACCTCGGCGAGCGTTCGACCGGCCGAGTCTCGAATGACCTCGAAGTCGGTGTTTCGTAGGCGGCACTCGTCCAGGATGTCGGCGGCGGGGCCGCGCACCACTCGAGCGGTTGCTCCACCGAGCCGCTCGACGCCTTCCTGGGGCGTGACGATGCGGCGTACGATCTCCACGAAGACCTCGGCTCCCGTAGCGCCGCCGAAAACGCTCGGCTCGGCCGCCAATCGACCGGGCGCTTGCACCTCGACAACGATGCGCGCCTCCGACCATTGCAGGCAGCGACCCAGCACCCACTCGGCGTGCGCGCGCAACGTGGGCCACATCTGGTCCTGAAGCAAGTATCCGCGTGCGACGAGCGCGGCTCCGGCGTGCCTGCCGAAAGGTGCGAACCGGGCCACGAGCCGACGTACGGTCTCTCGAGGCAAGTCACCGCGCGCACCCAAAAATGCGATGAGGGATTCGTCTTCCGCCGTGGAGACGCAAGTCACGATGTCGCCTTCGCGCAGAACGATGCGGCGTTCGACGTCCCCGGCCGAAAGACAGAGCGAGCCGGAGGTGCGCCTGGCGATGGCGCGTCCGACCCTGCGCGTCGTGTCGGCCGACCCCAAGGTGTCCTCCAAGCCACGGTCGGGCGGGGTGGATCCAGCCGGTCCCAAGCCGGCCGGCGCGCCCTGCGAGTCGGCCTCGTGGGCTCCGGCCGCGCGATCGCGGGGAGACCCCGGAGTCGCGCCCGGATTGCTCGTCGTGGGACGCGCGCCGGACGTTGAAGGGCCTGTGGCGTGCGCCCCGGCCGTGTCGGCTGCACCCGGGTCGGGAGTCGCCCCGCCTATCGTCGCCGCACCCGGCGTACGCGTGGGTCCGCCGTCGGTGGTGCGCTCACGCATGGCGCGAGGAGCCGCTGTCGATCGCGTCGAGGCGTGCGCGTCCGCCTCGTCGTCCTCCTCGATGGGCTTGTCGAGCGCCGCCAACAGATCGGCGGGCAGTACCGCCTCGATCTCCTCTTCGGGCGAAGGGACTGCGAGCGGTTCTTCGGGCGTCGGCACTCGGTCTTCCGCGTCCGCGAGCAGTCGCTGCAGTTCCGCGCTGAGGGGGGGGGTGACGCCGATTCCCACCGGAAACGCAAGGCGCGCGGAGCGTTGCGCGGGTTCGGAAAACGCCGCCGGCTCGCCGCCGCCTGCCAACATGGCCCCGGATTGGAAGCTGCGGGACGGGCGAGAGGGCGGCGCACTTGGCCGCTTTGGCGGCGACACTGGAATCGACGGTGGCGGGGTACTCGAGTGGCGGAAGGTCCTCGGCCCTTCGCGTGCACCGCCGCTCAGCCCATCGACCTCTTGGACGAGGGCAGGCACGTCGACGGGCCTCAGAAAGAGGGCACACCCCTCGTGCGCAAGCGCTTCCTTCAAATTGGTCAGCGTGCCGCCCGGAGCCGCCACGAAGACGACCTGCACGTCATCGGCCTGCGGAAGCTCGTGCATCCGCGCAACGACCTCGAGCGCTCCGTGGCTATCCGCGTCCACGAGCACGACTCGCGGATGCTGCACCGCAACGCGGGCCACCAGCATCGACAGCGGCACGTCCACCACGATGTAGCCGCCGTTGCGCAGCGCTTGGGCGACGCGCTCGGCTTCCGCCGTCGGATCGCTGACGAAAACGAGGGGTGTCTCGGCGCCCCGGACGCCCTCGTTGTCGATTCCCGCGCCTGCCGACAAGGGTCATCCTCTCGGGGAGACTCGACGGGCCCGCTTCGACGCCGCCCGTTCGCTCCAGCGCGCCGCCGCTTCCGGAAGCACTCCGGCAACCCAGACGAGCCCGAAAATGAACAGGACTATCGCGAGCTCCCCATGGCTCAGCGCGAACATCCAGATACGTTTACCACGCGGAGGCTGGCATGATCCGGCATCCGTCGGTTACATCGGGACGTGAATGGGAAGCCGTGGCGCACATCCGCCTCCATACGTCCCGTCGAAAACGAGGGCCTTGGATACGGGGGGCCGGCCGCGCCGCCCGGCAACCGACCGACCGCGGTGGAGGGATTGGGTCACCTGGGTAGGTATTGGAGCGATGGGTGCGGTCTGCGCCAGTGGAGTCGGTCTTTGGCTGGCAATTCGCCACTACGAAGCGGATCTGCCGACCATTGCAGACCTCAGGACACACCGGGCCCCTCAGGTGACACGCGTCCTCGCGCGAGATGGGACCGTGCTTGCCGAACTGTTCACCCAACGGCGCACCACGGTGCCCATCGCCACGCTACCGGCCCACGTAAAGCTCGCAGTCCTGGCGGCGGAGGACGCCGGGTTCTATGAGCACGAGGGACTCAACTATTGGGGCATCGCGCGCGCCGCGCTCGTCAATCTCCGCGCCCGCGGCACGCGTCAAGGTGGATCGACGATCACCCAGCAGGTCATCAAAAACATCGCTTTGAATGCGCGCGAGCGGACCCTGACGCGAAAGATACGAGAGGCTCTGTTGGCTCGCCGCCTCGAGACGGAGCTCACCAAGGACGAGATTCTCGAGATCTACTTGAACGAAATCTATTTGGGCCGCGGGCGCTACGGCATCGAGGAGGCGGCGCGCGACGATTTCGGCAAGAGCGCCAAAGACCTGACCATCGGGCAAGCTGCCTTGATCGCGGGGCGCATCGCGAACCCGCGCGAGTACCACCCTCGCACGAACCTCGGCGCGGCGATCGCGCGTCGCGCATACGTGCTCGATCAGATGCGCGCGAAGGGGTTTCTCGACGACGATTCATGGCGGGCGGCAAAGGGCGAGCCCGTCGTCCTTGCCCCGATCGCGGACACGGCTAGCCCCATCGCGCCGGAGGCCGTGGAGATCGCCAAGGCCGCCCTGTATCGGCTGGAGCCGGAGGACGGGCGTCTGGGGGGCTTCACGATCACGACGTCGATCGACCCCAAAATCCAGGCCGCCGCCCGGCAAGGCGTCCGCGAAGCGCTCCTTGCGTACGATCGAAGGCATGGGTTGCAAGGCGGACTCAAACCGCTCCCGTCGACCGCCGACAAGCGGGGCCGCATCCCGCGCCCTCGCGATGCGCCGGCGGTGTTCGAGGGGACGCCCATTTTCGAACAACACAAGGTGATGACGGGCGTCGTCGTCGGGACCGACGATGCGGCCAAGACCATCGACGTGCGCCTGGGGACGGTGACCGGGATGGTGACTTTGGGCGATTTCGAGCGGTACAACCCGGGAAAGCTCGCCCCGAGCGCATTTGCCCCCTTGGGGGCGCGTGTCCGCGTCAGCCTGTTGAGCGCCGTGCCCGAACCACCGGCGAAGGTTCCGCTGCGGCTCGAGCTCGGACCGGAGGGAGCGGCCGTCGCGATCGACGTGCGGACTCGCGAAATCCTGGCCATCGTGGGCAGCTACGAAGGATTGGCGGGAACCCTCGATCGGGCGACTCAAGCGCGTCGGCAGCCGGGGTCGACGTTCAAGCCCATCGTGTATTCGTATGCCATCCATTCGCGGCGCTTTACGGCCGCTACGCTGATGGATCCGACGCCGGACGTCTTCGAGGGTGGCTACCGTCCCACCAACTTCGAGGGCTGGCAGGGGCACGATCCACTGCGCTTGCGCGAGGCTCTCGCGAACAGCGTCAACGTGGTCGCTGTGAAGGTGCTCCGCGACATCGGTCCCGCGAACGTCGTTTCCTGGGCCCAGGCGCTCGGGATTGAATCGGCCATGAAGCCCGACCTTTCGCTGGCACTGGGCAGTTACGAGGTCCGCCCCATCGATTTGGCGGGGGCCTATACGACGTTCGCGGCCGGGGGGGTGTACGAGGAGCCGCAGCTCATCATCCGCATCGTCGGGCCCGATGGCAAGGACCTGCCCCTGCCTGTGAGGGTCCCCTCTCGCCGAGTCCTCGACGAAGCGGAAGCCTACGTCGTGACGAGTCTGCTCACGAGCGTCATCGATCACGGAACGGCGGTTCGAGCGAAGGCACTCGGTCGGCCGCTCGCCGGTAAGACCGGGACGTCCAACGGTCCGAAAGACACCTGGTTTGCAGGGTATTCGACGGATGTCGCAGCCGTGACATGGGTCGGCTACGATGATGGTCGCGTGCTCGGCGGTGCCGAGCAGGGGGCGGTGACGGCGCTGCCGGCCTGGATGACGCTCATGAAGGCGGCGCACGAGGGAAAGCCGCGGACCGACTTTCCGCGTCCCGACGGGGTCGTCACCGTGTCCATCGATAGCCGCACGGGCGAGCTACCCTACAGTGACGATCCCGATGTCATCGACGAGATATTTCTCGCAGGCACCGAGCCGTCCCAAACGGCCGAACCACCGCCTGAGGGGGCTATCGACGGCGGTGCGATCGACGCGAGCGCGTCATCCGAGTGATGCTTCGAGGCGCTGCGGCGAGGGCGAGCGCCGCGGACGACGGGCGCTCCGCCGACCCTGAGAGTATGATGATCGCTTTGGAAGGCGTGAGCGAATCGCTCGTCGGCGCGATCGTCGACACCCGTTACGAGCTTCGGAGACTCGTGGCGCACGGGGGAATGGGCCTCGTCTTCGAGGCGTATCACCGGTTCACGCGTCAAATCGTCGCGCTGAAGCTTCTGCACGACGCGTGTCGGCAGCTCAAGGAGGCTCGAGCGCGTCTGCTCCGCGAAGCGCACGCCCTGGCAATCGTCCGCCACCCGGGGTTCGTCGAGGTCCTGGATGCCGGGGTTTGCGGCGAGCACGGCCCTTATCTGGTCCTCGAAATGCTCGAAGGACGTACGCTCGACGGCATTCTCGCCTCTCGCCGCCGCCTGTCCGTCGCGGAGACGGTTCACGTCGGCGCTCACGTCTGCGACACGCTCGCATACGCTCACGGGCGCGGGATCGTCCATCGCGATCTCAAGCCCAGCAACGTATTTGTCGCGCGAAACGAAATCGGTCGGGAAAAGATCAAGCTCATCGACCTCGGCGTCGCTGCAATGGGCACGGGTCAGCACGGGCCGTTCGATCGCAAACTGACGACGGCCCACGAGGTGCTCGGGACACCCGAATACATGGCTCCCGAGCAGCTTTGGGGTCGTGAGGTCGACGAGCGCACCGACGTTTATGCGACCGGCATGACACTCTACGAGTGCCTAACCGGCGAAGTCCCCTATGGCGGTGCGTACCCGGACGTCGTCGTGCAGGTCTCGAACGCGAGATCGCCCCCGAGGGTGCGCGACCGGCGACCGGAAACCCCAGCCGGTCTCGCGACCGTGATCGAACACGCGCTCGAAAAAGATCCCGGAGCGCGCTTCCAATCCATCCTCGAGCTCGGTCGCGCGATCGTCGCAGCGAGTTACTCGCCGGTCGACCCCGTGCATCTTCTGTCTGCGCCGCCAGAGGATGTTCCCGAGAGCGGCGATCGGGCAGGCGACGAGCCGGAGCAAGCGGAACAGGCGATCAAGCTGGTGCGTCGAAAGGTCCCCCGATCCGGGGCTGGCGCGCCGCCCTCGGGGGGCGCGGCGTCGAGACCGGAGCGGCGTCAACGTCCACGCGCGCCCTACGTGACTCCCGTGCTTCTCTTGCGTCCGAACGCCGAAGCCGTCGAAGCCCGCAGTGAGGAGATCGGCGTAGAGGGGATGCTCGTTTTGTCACCGCAATCGTTTTCGGTGGGTATGACGCTCGACTTGCGTTTTGCTGTGCCCACGACCGGCGAAATGGTCGTCGTAGCGGGCAGCATCCGCTGGACCCGCGAGGGCCGCGGAAAGGCCGCACTCGGCGTCGAATTCGGCGCCCTGCCCGCCGGGCTGAGCCAGATTGTGATCGACTACATCGCGTCCGAGAAAACCGCGCACCCACCTGTTGAGGGCTAGAGACGTCGGGGGTGGCGCTCCGCCCACGTCGGTCGGGTCTGCGCGGTCGTTTCTAAGGCTCCGGCAAACCGGGTTCGATGCGCCACGCGGTGCCCTCGTGAACGCAGAGCACGCTTGCGTGCTCGGTGTGCGGATCTTCGCCGACGACGTCCACCGTGGCGCGATCTCCGACGACCGTCGAGCGCATGGCCTTCGGGCGAAACGCGATGCCGAATAACCCGGCCGCGATCATCGCCCACGGCTCGACCGGGCGCCCCAAAAGCTCGCTCGTGTGGCGAGCGCGCTCCCCGAGATTCGCGCGCGCCGCCGGCCCGAGCAGTCCGTAGGCGAGGCGCACGGAAGCCGGATCGTCCCCAGCAGAATCCATGTCGTCGAGAAACAGCCGGACCGTGCCTTCGGGGGTCGAATCCGGCGGTGCATGACTGCACGCGGTGGACGTCGAGAGCCCCAAGGCGAGGGCGCACGCAGCGGGCTTCACGGCGCAGGAACGCCGCTTCCGAGACCCATGGCGTCGCGCACCTGCCGTACCGTCTGCGTCGCGATGCGCCGCGCCTTCGAGGCTCCGTCGCCCAGGGCCTGTCGTGCCCGCTCGGGGTGTGCGCCGATCTCGGCCCGTTTCGCCCGTAGTGGAACGAGATCTCGGTCGAAGCTCTCGAAGAGCACTCTCTTGCAATCGACACAGCCGCGCTGTGCGGTCGTGCACTCCCTGTACGTTCGATCGACCTCGTCCGGTGTCGAGAGTGCCTTGTGCATCGTATAGATATTGCAGACCTCGGGGCGCCCGGGGTCGCTCCTGCGAAGGCGCTGCGGATCGGTGAAGGCCCCCCTGAGTTTGTTCCAGAAGGCATCCCGGTCGTCGAAGAGCGCGATCGTGTTTCCTTTGGACTTGCTCATCTTGCCCTGCCCATCGAGACCCAGGATGCGGGGGGCGTTCGACAGTCGCGCCTGCGGCTCGGGGAACGTCTCGCCGAAGCGGTGATTGAAGCGACGCGCCGTGTCGCGTGCGAGCTCGAGGTGCTGCAGCTGATCCTCTCCGACCGGAACGACATGGGCCTTGTAGACGAGAACGTCCGCGGCCATCAGGATGGGGTATGTGAAGAGGCCCACGAGCACGTGCTCCTTGCCCGCGCTCTTTTCTTTGAATTGAGTCATCCGGTGCAGATCGCCGAGAGGAGTGACGTTCGCGAGGTACCATGCGAGCTCCGTGTGCTCCCGCACGTCGCTTTGAACGAAGAGCGTGCACCGATCCGGATCGAGGCCGCACGCGATGAGGTCTCGTGCCATGTCGGCGATGCGCGCGCGCAGGTCGACGGGGTCGTATTCCACGGTGATCGCGTGGGCGTCCACGATGCAGAACAGCAGGTCCTCACCCTGACTGGCGACCTGCTCGCTCCACGTGCGCACGGCGCCGAGCCAGTTGCCGATGTGCAGCTCGCCGCTTGGCTGAATGCCGGACAGGACCCTCGTGCGGCTCGGGGCGGACGGGGCCATAGCGCTCATGCGCCTGCGGTATAGCAGAGGGCCCCCGCGCGGTGACGGACCGGGCGAGCGACCTCGTCGCCCTCCCCGAATCGGGGCACGTGCAAGCACGAGGAGCGGCGTTGCACCCCTCGAACTGATAATGTTGGCCGCGATCGGAGAATCCCCATGCGAAGTCTTCAGGCCGCCCTGATCGGTGCGGCAGCTGCCCTTTCCTTGCTCGTCGTGCACTGCGGCGGTGGCGGTTCGGGTGGCGGCGAGAGCGATGCCTCGACCCCGAACGACGGATCGACCTCCGACGCGACCGGCCGCGATGCGTCGCTCGATGCCAGCGGCACCGATGGATTGAGCGATGCAACAAGCGGCGAGGCCGGAGACGCGTCGGTCGGCGAAGCCGCCGAGGGCGATGCGGCAGACGCCCCCTCGACGACCGACGCCGCCGACGCACTCGGGGACGTGGGGAACACGCTCGACGGCAGCACCGAGGCCGCGGTCGACGGCAGCACCGAAGCCGGGCTCGACGGCAGCACCGAGGCCGCGCCGGACGCGGCGCAATGTCAGGTGGACGCGGGCGAGGGCGGATCCGGCTGCGCCGGAGCCCTCAGTTGCTGCGCGGGATCGTGCGTCGATACGACCCGAGATCCGAACCACTGCGGTGCGTGCGCAACGGCCTGCTCGACGACGCAGTTTTGCGCGGCCTCCCTGTGCAGCGACGCCGTGCTGGGCAACATTTCCGAAAATCCGCACGCCGCCGTCGTCGATGACCAGTTTCCGGTCGACAACGACGCTGGAAATACCATCGCGACCGGTCTGATGGGCTGTCTGCCGACCCCCGTGACGTTCACGACGATTCAGCAAGACGCCGGAACCGACTTCGATCAGGCGACGCACCGTCCTCTGCTCGGTCCCGGAACCACGCTCGTCGCCGGCGGCGGAGCGTACGGACAAACGAGCGTCGCGTATCTCGACATGAACGGGATCACTCCCGCGTACATTGCTCCGTACCAGACGGACGCCGATTCGGGTGTGACGACGGTCTCGATCGTGGAGCGAAGCACCGGTACCGTCGTCGTCACCGACACGCTGGCGAACCTGACGCCGACCCACGATTACTTCCTGCTCGTGATTGCGGTCGAGCCGGTGAGCGGGACGCTCTGCTTTACGGCCGCCGGTGCGGGGCAGGGGGCGGGAACGACCGCCGCCGCCTATTATTTTGCCAACGACATCATGCCCAACCTGTCGACGTACGCCGACTCCTGGTACGTGTACGAATGGACGTCTGCCGGAAACGACGCATCATCGGCCGACATCGATGCGGAGCCGGTTACCGGAGTGCCGCCGACGGCGGCGGACACGTTCGTGTTGAAAGGCAGCGGCCATTGACGGGGGGGCGGGGCGCGTCCTGCGAGGTAATATAAGGATCGCGCGCCATGCGAGTCCTCGTGACGGGCGGAGCGGGCTACATCGGATCGCACATGGTCGCTCGGCTGCGGGCGGCGCGACACGAGGTTCTTGTCGTGGACGACCTGTCGTCGGGCCATCGCGAGGCGGTCCCGTCCGACGTCGGCTTCGCCGAGATCGACGTCGCGGACCGAATCCGCGTTGCGGGCTTGCTCGCCTCAGAGCGGGTCGAGGCGATCTTGCACTTCGCCTCGCGCATTCAGGTCGGTGAGTCGGTTCGCGATCCTCGGTTGCATTATCGAGGCAACTTGGGCGCTGCGATTTCCCTCTTGGAAAGCGCGCTCGACGCTCGTGTCGGCATCTTCATTCTTTCGTCGACCGCCGCCGTTTACGGCGATCCGATTCGCCTTCCCATCGACGAAGGCCACCCCACGCAGCCGGTGAACCCCTACGGCGATACCAAGCTCGCCATCGAACGGATGCTGGCGTCGTACGCTCGCGCGTACGGAATTCGCTACGCGGCCCTCCGCTACTTCAACGCGGCGGGCGCCGACGTCGCGAGCGGACTCGGCGAGCGACATCGCCCTGAGACGCATCTCATCCCCATTGTGCTCGAAGCGGCGCTCGGGCAGAGAGATCGCGTCGAGGTGTTCGGCACCGATTACGATACGCCCGACGGCACCTGCATCCGTGACTACATCCACGTCGTCGATCTTTGCGAAGCGCACCTTGCGGCGCTGGAGTACCTGAAAGCCGGGGGCGACAGCGGCGCATTCAATTTGGGTACGGGCCGCGGGCACTCGGTAGAGGACGTGATTGCCGTGGCCAGACGCGTGACCCAGCGGACGATTCCGGTCGCCTACGGGCCTCGCCGCCCGGGCGATCCGCCGCGGTTGGTGGCTTCGGCGAGCTGGGCTGAGCGGGCGCTCGGTTGGCGGGCCGAGAGGCCGACCTTGGAAGAAATCGTGACCGACGCGTGGCGATTCCACTCCGAAAGCCGATGAGCCAATCGGTCGGATGGGGGATCGTCGGAACGGGCTGGATTGCCAGGCAATTCGCGGAGGGACTGGCCCAAGCGCCGGGGGCGCGGCTGGTGGCGGTAGCCTCTCGGGAACGCGCGAGGGCCGTCGCATTCGCGGATCGATTTCGGGTGGACCGCGCTCACGCGAGTTACGAGGCGCTTGCGCGCGACCCCGACGTCGACATCGTGTACGTCGCGACTCCGAACTCCGACCATCGACCGAGCGCGCTGATGATGATCGATGCAGGCAAATCCCTGCTTTGCGAAAAGCCGTTCATGCTCGACGCGACCGAGGCGCGCGAGGTCATCGCTCTGGCTCGCCATCAGAGCGTATTTTGCATGGAGGCGATGTGGATGCGCTTCATGCCCGCGGTCATCGAGCTGGTCGACCGCGTGCGCGCTGGAGCCCTTGGGCAGGTCCAGTCCGCCACGATTGAATTGGGCCACTGCTTCGACGTCGATCCGGCCCACCGCCTTTTCGACCCCGCGCTCGGCGGAGGCGCGCTCCTCGATCTCGGCGTGTACACGGTCTCGCTGGCCGTGCTCCTCTTCGGGCCCATCACTGCGGTCAAGAGCGTTGTGACCATGGGCGCCACCGGTGTCGACGAACGCGTCGCGGCTCTGCTGAGTCACGCGGGCGGTTGTCGGTCGTCGATTGGCGCGAGCCTTCGGACGCGGCTCTCCAACGGCGCCACCGTGGCGGGGACGTCCGGCTGGGCCGCGCTGCACGAGCCCTTGTACCGCCCCAACGCTTTTACGGTCGTACGGACCCACCGGCAGTTGCTCGTCGGAACGCGGCCAGATGCCGCGATCCGTCCGAGCCTCGGAGATCGGTGCATGCGCCGGGTCGCGCGAACCATCCGTGCGGCGGTCCCGGTTCCGTCGTGGATGCGAGGGGCGACCGTCGTGCGGCCCTACCGAGGCAATGGGTACTGCCATCAAGCCATCGAGGCGATGCGCTGCTTGCGCGTCGGCCTGCACGAGAGCCCCGGGATGCCGCTCGACGACACGCTGCACGTCATGGAGGCGCTCGACGCCATTCGGAAAAATTGGACCGAGATCTGATCCGATGCGAGACGTCGCATCGGCCGGCTCCTTTCGAGTCGGTTGGACGCTAGGCCTCGAACTCCATTCGCGCATAGGCGTGCGGGGGGCCGCGATCCACGCCGGCGGCCCACGCCTCGTCCACGAGGGCGGCGACGATTCCGAGCACACCGCCGTCCTCGAACGCCTGCATGGCTACGCGCATCCGCTGCCCGGCAAAGCACGGCTTGCGGTAGGCGATGTCGAGGCGCCGGCCGAGCCGCTTCGAGCCCTGGCCCCTCTCATAGAAGCGTCGCAACGCCGCCTCCTCGAAGAGGCGGATGTATGCGAGCGAGTTGACGTGCAGGTTGCTGTCGGTGTGCACGAGTCCGAACGTGACGGGGACCGGATCCAGGGACAGTTCGGAATCCAGGGCGCGCGCCGTGACGGGCAGCGTCAAGATGCCGTGCGGGGGCGATAGAGACGCACGCTGGTCTCGGATGTCGGGTGCCCCATCGAAGTCGAGTGCGACCACACGGCGATCGCCCGGCGGTGCGAACGGACGCGTGAACACGTGCTCGGCGAAGACGCGGCCGGCGGGCAACCGAGCAGCGCCGGCGAGTCGCGGGTCGTACGTGCGGCCGATCGGCGCCGACAGCGCCGCCCACATGTCGAGCACGATGCGTCCGTCGTCGGCCCGCGCAATTCGGTAGTTGGCTTCCGAGAGCACGGCAACCTGGGCGGAGAACGGCCCCGGCGCTCCCTCCAATACGAACCTCGTGAGAATGGGAATGATGCCTCGCTCGTGGCAGGCACGGACCGAGGCGTTATCGGCGAAGACGGCCCAAATGGGCTGCAGGGAGTGCGGAAGCGCCTCGAGCACCAGTCGCCCGTCTTGGCTGACGTCCTCGAACCGAAGGGCCACGAGCGCCGTGGCGCCCGGGCAGCCGGAAGGAATGGGCGGTGCGGCGAGCACGAGTCGAAAGGTAAGGGCTAAGTGCCCCACGCGGCGAGCTTTCCTTGCGTCCGGCGACCCCGGCCCGGTAACTTCCGGGATCAAGGTAGGGCTCGCCCGACTAGATGACCCTGTCGCCCAAACAACTGTTCGGCATGCTCGCGATGTTGCTGGCAGGAGCCGGTGGCGCCTTGCTCGCTCGGGACGCGGGTCCTCGAATCTTCGGCGTCGCCATCGTGGGGCTCATCGCGATTGCATTGAGCGGTACGGCGGGGGCGCCGGCTTCGCTTCACAGGGTCGTCGATGCGGCGCGGCGCGCGTCTTCCGGCGAGCGCCCGGATGTCCCGGCTGAGGCGGCGGGCGACACGCTGCAACTGTACCAGTTGCTGGGCGACCTGAGCGACCAGCGCCGCAAGGATCGCGAAGAACTCGTGGCGTGCCGCGCGCAAATGAGCGAATACGATCGCACGCTCGAGGACAGCGCCCACCGTCTCGACGCCAACGTGCAGGGCCAGGTGGCAGCCGTCGAGGAAACGTCGCGTCTAATCCGGGAGCTCACCAAGTCCGTTCACGAAATCGCAGCGCACATCGAGGCTCTCACGCAGAGCGCAGAAGAATCGTCGAGCTCGATCCTCGAGATGACCGCGACGAACGACGAGGTGGCCGAGAACGTCGGCGAGCTTGCAGGAAGCGTGCGCGAGACGGTCAGCTCGATCGAAGAGATGGCGTACTCCATCAAGGAGGTGGCGAAGAACGTCGATGCTCTCTCGCTCACGGCCGAAGAGACCAGCAGTTCGATGAATGAAATGGATGTCTCGATCGACCAGGTGCAGAGTAACGCCAACGAGACGGCCCGACTCTCCGAGGAAGTGGCGCTCGATGCGGAGAAGGGCGCCGAAGCCATCCTCAAGACGATCAGCGAGATTTATCGCATCAAGGAGAGCTCGCAGGAGGCGGTTTCGGTCATCTCGACGCTGGGATCGCGCATCGAGGCCATCGGGCAGATCGTGAACGTCATCGATGACGTCGCCGAGCAGACGAACCTGCTCGCCCTGAACGCCGCCATCATCGCCGCGCAAGCGGGCGAGCAAGGCAAGGGCTTCGCCGTCGTCGCCGACGAGATCAAGGATCTCGCGGAGCGTGCCGGTGCGAGTACGCGCGAAATCACGGACCTCATCAAGACCGTGCAAACCGAGAGCAAGAACGCGATCGCGGCCGTCGAGCGCGGCGCGCACAACGTCGACCGGGGGGTCGAAGTGTCGAATGAAGCGGAGAGGGCGCTCAAAAAAATCCTCGAGAGTTCGCAAAAGAGCACGAACATGGTCCGCGCGATCGCGCGAGCGACGGTGGAGCAAGCCAAGGGCAGCAAGCAGGTGACCGACGCCATCGGTCGCATCGCCGAAACCGTGCAGCAAATCGCCGCCGCGACGGCGGAGCAAGCGCGTGGTTCGGAGCTCATCATGAAGAGTGCCGAGAAAATGCGAATCATCACGCAGCACGTCGAACGCAGCTCGCAAGAGCAGGCGCGCGGTGGACGTCAAATCTCCGGGGCCATCGAGAACATTTCGAGCATGGTCGGCCAGCTCAACACGAGCCACAAATCGCAAGCGACCGGCAGTCAACAGATGCTCGCCTCCGCCGCCAAGATCGAGTCCAGCGCCAGTGCCCAGCAGCAAAGTCTGCGTCAGCTGATGGCGGCGATGGATCGGCTCAAACGCGCCACGGCGTAACCGGACGATTCAAATTCGCAACGCACACACCGCGCGCGTGCCCCGCACGACGATGAGCCCGGCCCCGGCATAGACGGTCGCGCCGCCGCCGAGATCCGCCGTGTCGATGGTCCAACGCGGGATCGCGCGCCGGCCGAGTAGGCGCCCTTCGAGGTCGATCGCAAATCCGCTCACCTCGACCTTGCCCTCGCGACTTTCGCGGTGGGCGAGGACGAGGTCTCCGAGCGCTGCATCGAGAACGTAGGGGCCTCTCGCGCCGAGCAACATCGTACCGATGTGACCATCCGGTCGCGCGCAGACGAGCGGCGTGCACGGGGTTCCGTCGGGACCGAGACTTTGGAAGAGCAGCTCGCCGTTCGGGCGTCGCGCCAGGCGTGCGGCTTCCCCCCAAGGACCCCCGAGTGCCACTCGATTGTCGTGCGCACGCCAAAGCACGGCCCCGGACGTGGCGTCGGCTGCAAACACTTCGATGCGCACCCGATCGGGCTTCGCCGGGTCCTCCGCTGCGGTGACGGCGTAGACGACCCCCTTGCCGACGAGCGCATGGATCTGCGCTCGAGGTGCGGTCAGGCGTGCGTTCGCGAACGCGGCTGGATGATGGGGCTGCTCGGTCCGCGGTTGGAGGCGCGAGAGAGCCGGCGCCGTGTCCACGCCATCCGCCCGCCGACTCGCGAGCAGTGGCACGAACAGGGCGTCTCCGCCCGCGCACGCGTCACGCGCAAGCGGGGGTCCGTCCGGCGCGGCGCGTTCGCCCCTCATCCGAACGGAAAGGGGGGCGCCGGCCGGGTCCGCGAAAGCGTAGGCGTGGTCGCGGATCGAATCCTTGCCCGAGCTCCGTTCGAGCTCCAACCAGAGACCGCCGTCGGGGGTCGCCCACGCGTCCAAGACGTCGTCGTAGCCGATGGCTCCGGGCGCCGAAGCCACACGGCGCAGCCGCGGTGCGAGCTCGGCGACCGAAAGCGCATACCAGTAGATTGGCTCGGTTCTGCCGGCGCCGACGATGTGCAATTCGCCCGACAGCACCACCATCGCCGCCACCGATACCGGGTCGGGCAAGACGCGACGACTCACTTGCGCGCCCGTGTCGGCATCGAGCGCGTAGATGACCGCGTGCTCCCAGCCGGGCGCGCTCCGATCGTCGGGCATCATCGTCGCTACGACGACGCTCGTTCCGGCGACGCGGACCTGATCGACCCGCCCGCCGTGGTCCGGCCGCCACGACCAGGCGACCGCCGGGCGTGCCCTTTCGATGTCCGCCGCAACCGCCCGCGCTCCGCCGGGATCGCCGCGCCGGTGCGTCCAGTCTCCGAGTATGGCGGAGGCCATGACGTCCGATATATCAGAGCCCGGACGCGGACGTTGCGACGCGGCTATTCGACCGTAACCGTCTTTGCGAGATTGCGCGGCTGATCGACGTCGGTACCTTTGAGATCCGCGATGTAATAGGCAAGAAGTTGGAGCGGAATGACGCTCAAGAGCGGCAGGACTTCGGCGTCCGCGTTCGGGATGGGCAAGACGGCGGGCTCGGGTGGCAGTCCGCTCGAACGTGGCACGCCTCGAGCCACGTCATCGGACGCGAGCAGCAGCGTTCGGACGTCCGTATCGCCTGACGTGCACACGACGACGAGCTGGCCTTCGCGCGCCCTTACCTCCTGCATGCTCGAGAGAGTCTTCTCGTAGTGTCCATCCCGCGGACAGACGACGACCACCGGCATGTTCTCGTCGATGAGCGCGATCGGACCGTGTTTCATCTCGCCGGCGGCGTAACCCTCTGCATGGATGTACGAAATCTCTTTTAGCTTGAGTGCCCCTTCGAGGGCGATCGGGAACCCCGTGCCGCGCCCGAGGAAGAGCATGTGCTCCGACCGCATGAACCTTCTCGCGATGTGGCGGACGTCGTCGGCGCCCAGCAACACGTCGCGCATCTGCTGGGGCACATGCCTCAGCGCCTCGAGAACACGCCGGGCTTCGCTCGCCGCAAGAACCCCCCTCCGTCGCCCGAGATACACCGACAGGAGCAGCAAAGCCGCGAGCTGGGTCGTGAAGCACTTGGTCGACGCGACGCCGATCTCGGGCCCGGCATGGGTGTAGAGCGCTGAATCGCTCGCTCTCGGAATCGCGCTGTCGATTACGTTCGAGACGGCGAGCACGTGGGCGCCCGCGGTCTTCGCCGTCTTCACCGCGGCCAACGTGTCGAGCGTTTCTCCGCTCTGACTGACGGCGACCACGAGGTCATCGGGTCCGAAAACAGGGCTCCGATATCGGACCTCGCTCCCGATCTCGACGGTCGCACCGATTCGCGCGAGCTGTTCGATCCAGTAGCGGCCCGCCATGGCCGCATGCGAGCTCGTGCCACAAGCGATGAAGCATACGCGCCGGATTCTGAGCGCGAGATCGGTACTGATCCCCATCTCTTCGCCGACGACGTCCCCGCCGCTCAAGTCCACTCGACCCCGCAGCGTGTCTTCGACGGCGCGCGGCTGCTCGTGGATCTCCTTGAGCATGAAATGTTTGAAGCCGCCCTTCTCGGCCTGGGTGGGCGACCACTCGATCCGCCTCGACGAGCGCTCGACCGGCGTTCCGTCGAGGGTGGTGATTTCTGCGCCACTTCGCGTGAGAACGGCGACCTCGCCGTCGTGAAGCAGAACGACGTCGCGCGTGTGAGCGAGCAGCGCGGGAATGTCGCTCGCGCAGAGCGTCTCGCCGTCCGAAAGCCCCAGGACGAGCGGACTGTCCGCTTTGGCGACGACAATCTCGTCCGGCGTTGCCCCCGAGACGACGGCAATGGCATACGCGCCGCGCACGCGCCTTAGCGCGGCCCTGACGGCGTCCACGAGCCGTGGCGCGCCGTCCACCCGCGCGTCGTTGATGAGGTGTGCGACGATTTCGGTGTCCGTATCGCTGGCGAACCGAACCCCTTTCGCCTCGAGCTCACGTCTTAGAGCGACATGGTTTTCGATAATCCCGTTGTGGACGACCGCCACGTCGCCGGCGACGTGAGGGTGGGCGTTCGCCTCACTGGGCCGTCCGTGAGTGGCCCAGCGCGTGTGACCGATGCCCGTCGTGCCTGCGAGCGGATTTCTTCGCAGAGCGACCTCGAGATTGGCGAGTTTGCCCACCGCGCGCACGATTTCGACGGCGCCGCGTGGCCCCGAAGACTTCGTTCCGGGCGAGCGGACGTAAACCGCGAGCCCCGCGGAGTCGTATCCTCGGTACTCGAGGCTGCGGAGCCCCGCGACGAGAATGGGGGCGCAATCTCTCGGGCCGACATAACCAACGATGCCGCACATGGGCCTCGGACTCCTCGTCTTGACAGGTTCGTCTTGTTGTAACGGCAGAATCCGGCCGCGCACGCGTTGAACTGTCGGGCCCCCCCGGGCTTGCCCTGGGGTCGTCGGGGCACCCTTGAAGGGCCGCAGCCTCGCTATTCCACTAAAACACGCGCTTCCCGGGTGGCATTCCGGTAGGCGATGAGGCTCGCCTCCGGCTGGGCCTGGGCATCCTCGACTCCCAGCGCGACCAGCGCTTGCAAAATGCTTGCGCGCCGAATGGCCGACGCGACGAGGACCGGGTCGCAGCCTGCGGAGCCCCCCTCGCCGCCCGTCGTATCGCCGCATGTCGCGACGACTTCTCGTTCGAGCGCGAGGGCTTCGTCGTTGCGTCCCTGGTCGACGAGCGCGCGTGCCGCGACGTGACGCACGCGCACGTCGTTGCGCACCGTCGGCGGGGCCGCTTCGATCCATACGACGGCCAGCCCAGGTTGATGTGCGTCCAAGTAAGCTTGCGCCAGATCGCGTGTCGCGAGCGGGTCGCCGGGGTGGGTCGCGGCCCGTTGCTCGACAACCATCACAGAAGAGGGACCCGGTAAGGCGACGAGCGGTCGTTCGCGCAGCGTGCCGCTCATCGCCCAGAGGGCGGAGGCGCCCAGAAGGACGGTGACGCCGTAGCCCAAGGACTCCATGATCGCCTCCGCCTCCCGCCGAGGTTCGCTTCGCGGCCGCATTTCCGATCGACAGTGTGACACGGCCCACGGTTCCCGGCCGTCGAGCGCCGTCGCGGTGAAACGACCGATGCGTCGTCGTCCGCGCCGCGACTCATCCGAAGGCCTGTGCGAGCTCATGCACGACCCAATCGCCGACGGCCCTGGTTCCGAGCTCCCCTCCGACGTCGGGCGTGCACTTGCCCTCGCCAAGGGCACGAACGACAATCGATTCGAGCCGCGCCCGCTCTGCATCCCATCCCAGGTGCGACAGCAGCAAGCCCACCGTTAGAATGCTCGCGAGGGGATTCGCCACGTCCTTGCCGGCCAAAGGCGGCGCCGAGCCGTGGACCGGCTCGAATAAGGCAACGCGTGTCGCCGGGTGGTCTGCTTCGCAGCATCCGCGCACGCGCGGATGAACGTTGGCGCTCGCGGCCATCCCGAGCCCGCCCTGCAATGCCGCACCGAGGTCGGTGACGATGTCCCCGAACAAGTTGCATGTCACGATCACTTCGAACTGCGCGGGATCGCGCACGAGTTCGAGACATAGGGCGTCGATGTACAGGTGTTGGGCTTCGACCTCCGGATATTCGCCGGCCACTTCGAAGAATACTCGGTGCCACAGCTCGTGTGCATGCCGCATGGCGTTGGATTTGTCGGCCATGTGCACGCGTCGTTTTCGGTGCGCCCGCGCGTGCTCGAAGCCCGCGCGAATGAGTCGCTCGACACCCCGTCGCGTGTTGACGTCCTCGCCGATCGCGATCTCGTCGCGCGTCCCGCGCTTGAACTGTCCTCCGATCCCGGCGTAGGCGCCCTCGGTGTTCTCGCGGAAGACGACGAAATCGACGTCCGTGGCGCCTCGCTGCCGCAATGGCACGAGGCGATCGCTCAGAGCTCGGACGGGTCGAACGTTGGCATAGAGGTCGAGTCCGAACCGCAGCCCGAAAAGGATGTCGCGGGCGTGCTCGTGACCCGGGACACGAGGGTCGCCGAGCGCCCCGAGGAGAACCGCGCTGGCTTCTCGCGATATGCGATCCCGCACATCGGGTGAAAGCGCGACGCCATCGCGAAGATACCGGTCTGCGCCCAGGTCGATGGGCCACAGGGCGATCGGCAGGCCGCGCTCGGCGACATAGAAGTCGAGCACCCGGGTCGCTTGCGCTGTCACCTCCGGCCCGATGCCGTCGCCCGGAATGATCGCCACGAGTTTCGGCGCGGTCGACACCGGCGTCACCCTCGGGCAGCCGCCATCGCGCGAAGGACGGCGGCGGCTCCCGGTACGCGCGGCACGTCGAGGTGGCGTCCTGCGAGGTGCCCGAGCGGGTCGACCAGAGCGGCGCGCAGCCCCGCGGATCGTGCGCCCACGACGTCGGTGACGTAGACGTCGCCGAGGTGCAGAGCCCGCGAAGCGGGAATGTTAACGTGTTCGAGCGCGATCTGGAAAATGCGTGGGTCGGGTTTTTGGACCCCGACGACTCCGCTGTCCACGACGACGTCGACCGAGCCCAGGACTCCGACGTCGTTCAACAGGGTCACGAGCTTGCCTTCGGAGTTGCTCACGATTGCTATCCGGACTCCCGCCGCCCGCGCCTGATCCAAGGCGGAAACGAGACCCTCGGGCACGAGCGACCATAGGTTTCGACGACCGTGCTCGATCCAAGCGGCTTCGACGCCGGCCCGCACGCCGACGCGCGGGACTCCCGCGCTCACCATCATCGTTGCGACGAACGCGCCCCATGCACGGGCCGACGGCGCGGCGGATCCGGACCATTCGAACTCCAGGAGCGCGCCTCGCTCCTGAGCGTGCTTGGCTTCGCCCTCCGCGTGGATGAGCGCATCGGTCGTGGTCTCGAAACCCGCCACCCGGCAAATGCGCGAGAGCCGCGCGTGATCGAGGAACACGACGGTATTTCCGGCGTCGAGGCAAAGCAGGTCGATACCGCGAAAGAGGTCGGGATCGACCGCGGCGGGTTCCGCCGAAGGTCGGATGCTCACGCGAAAAGACCGAGTAGACGCCGCGCGGGGACGTATTCGAGTCCGTGCGCCTCGGCGACGGGTGCGTACGTCACGTGGCCATCGAGCGTATTGATGCCGGACAGGAGCGTTTCATCTCGGCGCGCGGCGGCGGCAAGTCCGTTGTCGGCGATCGCGACGGCGTGGCCGATCGTCACGTTCGTCAGCGCCCAGGTGCTCGTCTGCGGCACGGCTCCCGGCATGTTGGGGACGCAATAATGCACGACGCCGTGCACTTCGTAGGTCGGCCTATCGTGATCGGTCGGCCGACACGTCTCGATGCAGCCGCCCTGATCCACCGCGACGTCGACAATCACGCTGCCCGCCGCCATTCGGCCCACGATCTTCTCGGTGACGAGCTTTGGGGCCGCCGCGCCGGTGACGAGCACGGCGCCTACGACGAGGTCCGCTCGGACGACGGCGTCCTCGACGTTCGTCGGATTCGAGTAGAGCGTCTCGATGGCGCCCCCGAACAAATCTTCGAGCGACGCCATCGCTTCTGCTCGGACATCGAGCACCGTCACCTGCGCACCCATCCCCACCGCAATGGTTGCCGCGTTTCGGCCGACGATTCCACCGCCCAAGATGACGACCCGCCCCCGTCGCGTCCCGGGAACGCCCCCGAGAAGGACACCCTTGCCCCCGCGCTCCTTCTCGAGACACGTCGCGCCGACCTGCACCGCCATTCTGCCGGCGACCTCGCTCATGGGCTTCAGGAGCGGCAGACTGCCGTCGCGCGCCTCGATCGTCTCGTAGGCTACCGACGACACCCCACTGGCTGCGAGCGCCCGAGTGAGCACGGGCTCCGCGGCCAGGTGCAGATACGTGTAGAGTACGAGCCCGCTGCGAAAGTATCGGTGCTCGGTCGACAGAGGCTCCTTCACCTTGACGACCATTGCGGCATCCCACGCCTCAGCGGCCGTGGCGACGATCGTCGCCCCCTGCGCCGCGTAATCGGCATCGGCAATCCCGCTTCCGTCGCCGGCACCGGTCTCGACGAGCACCCGGTGACCGTGCGACACGAGCATGCGTACACCCGCGGGTGTCATTCCGACCCGATACTCCCGGGTCTTGATTTCTTTCGGGACGCCGATGATCACGACGAAGATTTCCTTGCGGCGGCAGGACGATCGACCGCTTCGCCGTGAATCCTAACCATAGCAGAGGCGCGGCGCGCGCGGTCCCGAGTGGGGCCGGTCGCGCCCGCGATCGGCGACAGGATTCCCGACGCGATCGAGCGAGCGACGGCGTAAGCTCTGCGCAACGCGATGTACGGCGCGCTGCGGCCGCTCCTTTTCGTATTGCCGCCTCACGCGGCTCATGCGTTGGCCTTCGCGGCACTCTGGCCCCCCGAGCATGTGGCGCCGCTCCGCGCCGTGCTGCGATGCGTGGCGCGCCCTCCGCAGGATTCCCGCCTCGCGACGACCGTCATGGGGTTGACCTTTCCGTCGCCGATCGGCCTCGCCGCAGGCTTCGACAAGAACGCGTACCGCCCGCGCGCGCTCGCAGCGCTCGGCTTCGGGCACCTCGAGATCGGAACGGTCACCGCGTTGGCCCAGGGCGAAAACCCGCGGCCCAATCTGTTTCGGCTGCCCTCGGACCGCGCGCTCGTCAATCGTCTGGGCTTCCCGAACGAAGGCGCGGAGCGAGTGGCTGCCCGCCTCGGGGTGGCTCGCTCGTCGCTCGGCATCCCCATCGGCGTCTCGATCGGCAAGTCTCGCGCGGTTCCCCCCGAAGACATCCGAGCGGTCGTCGCCGACTATGTCGCTGCGATCGAACGAGTACGACATGTCGCCGACTTCGTCGTGGTCAATGTCTCGTCGCCCAACACACGGGGCTTGCGGACGTTGCAAGCGCCGCGGCATGCACGCACCCTGCTGACGGCGTTGAGAGAGGCCCTGGGCCCGGGCGGCAAGATGCTCGTCAAGATCGCTCCCGATCTCGACGAAGGCGGGCTCGAAGACATCCTCGGCGTCGTCGAGCAAGTGGGTCTTGTCGGCGTCGTAGCCACCAATACGACCCTTGCCCGCGACGGGCTGCGAACCCCTACCGGTCGGCTCGACGCGATCGGCGCCGGCGGGCTCAGTGGCCCGCCGCTACGGAGCCGTGTCCTTGCGGCGGTTCGGCGGATACGGGCTCGGCTCGGGCGTCGCGTCGTCGTCGTCGGGGTCGGCGGAGTCGAGACAGCCGACCAGGCACTTGATCTCATGCGCGCGGGAGCGGATCTGGTCCAAATATATACAAGTTTTATCTATGGTGGACCGTTCGTGGCGTCGCGGATCGCGCGCGATCTGGCCGAGACTCTGGAGCGCGAGGGTGTGAAGAATGCCGCGGATCTGGTTGCGACCGACGTGGCGGCAACCGGTACCGGCGCGCACCCGTGAGGACTGACGCATGCACACGCCCCCCTTTGGCGGGCGTCACCGAGAAGTCACCACATAGGGGTTATCTCGCAAGGCGAGACCACCGTACCTTCTTGCATAAGTGCGTGCGTCTGGTTGCACTGCCTCGCGCACGGAACCCCGCCCCCTTTCCCATGGTGTTCAGATGAGCCTCTTCGAAGACGCGTCGAACGGTAGCGCGCAGTTCGCCGACAGCCCAAGCGCGTCAGACGATCCGGCCGACGATCGGTCGCTCCCCGAAGTGCGCGGGGACCTTGCGACCGATGAGGTGCCGCCTTCGACGGAACGGCCGCGCCCACCGCCTCGACCTTCTTCGCGGCCGCCGCGCTCGTCGCCGCTGCCGCGTCCCGCATCGCCGCCGCCTCGCTCCGCGCCGCCCCCATCTTGGTCGCGTGAGCATCCGTCGTCGCCCCCTCGCTCTTGGCCCCCTCGGGCGCATGAAGACCTTCAGGGTGCGGCGGGCGTCGCGGTGACGTTCCGGCCCGCGCGCCTCAACGCGGCTGAGGTGCCGGCGGACCTCGTCTGCCGCTTCCAATGCGAAGGGACAGCCGTCGGTCCGTTGCAGGTGATCGATTTGAGCACAGCCGGGTTCTCGGCGGTATCGCCCGACGAAGCCGCACTTTCCCCAGGCAGCGTTCTCGAATCGCTCGAGCTCGTGCTGGGCGATCGCCCCGTCTGGGTGGGGGACGCCGTCGTGGTGCACGGAAGTGCGGAGCGGTTCGGCGCTCGGTTCACGTCCGGACTCTTGGACATCCATCACCTTCGACTCGGTGCCACATTGGAAGGGCGACTGGCCATCCGTCGCGAGCAGGCCGAACGTCTGCCGGCGGAGTGGCGCGCTGCGGTGGGCGATCTCCGCCATCTCCTGGAAGACGCGCGGGCCGAGGTCGAAGAGTTCGAGCGTGTCAGCGCGGACGACCCGCTCCGGCGCCGCGACGAAGAGGCCCAACTCTTCGACGCCCTGGGCCAGCGCTGGGGCCATTGGTTCTACGAGGCCGTGACGCGGTTGCACGAAATGAGCAAGGGCTTCGACGAGCGCACTGCGCTGCTCGGGCGCAGCTACGCGTCGTCGACACTCATGCCCCTCTTGGCCTCATGCCTGTTGAACAAGCGAGCCTACGAGAAGCCACTGGGCTACGCGGGGGACTATCGAATGATGGAGATGTGCTTCGCCGATGAGCCCATGGGCGAAGGGCTTTTCGGCCGATTCTTGTTTTCGATCTCGCAGCGGTCGAGCCTCGTCCGCGCGGCGGTCGCACGCGAAATGGTTTTGCGCGAGGCCCTGCATCGGACCGTCCAGGAGCACGGACGGGGGACGGCCCCACTGCGTGTTCTGGCGGTCGCTGCGGGACCGGGGATGGAGCTGCGCCGCTGGCTTCACGAAACGGAGAGCCTCGAGAGGCCCGTCCAATTGATCCTTCTGGATCAGGATCGCGCCGCCCACGAATCGGCGCACCGCCAACTCACTCGCCTCCTTCTGGAGCGCCACCATGGTCTGCTCCCTGTAACCGTGCGCTGCCTTCACTTTTCGGTGCGGCAGCTAGTGAGTCCTCGGACGGCCGAAGAGAAGGCCGTGGTCCTGGAGACCTTAGGTGAACTCGATCTCGTCTACTCGACGGGCCTGTACGACTATTTGCCGGACCCGGTCGCGGAGCGTCTCACGAGACGGCTCTACTCGCTGGTCCGACGGGACGGCAGAATGCTGCTCGGGAACATGGTCGAAGCCCCCGACTCGACGTGGATCATGGAATACGCACTCGATTGGCCGATTCTCTACCGCACGGAAAGCGACATGCTGCGCCTCGGCCGATCCCTCGGGTCTCGACCGTCCCGCATGACTGTGAAGCACGATGCCACCGGCGGGTGCGCATTTCTCGACGTCGAGTCATAGACTTTCGAGGTCTATCGCGACGCGAGTGCGCGGTGCCCGTCTTCGGCAATCGCGCTTGCGTTTGACCCAGACGGTGTCTCGGAGGACGCCGGATCCCGGAGAGCCGGCTGTTCGAACTGGGGCACCCGTGGAGGGCGCATGGACGGAAACGCCTCCAACCCAGCGGCAGGGGGCGGGCGGCTGCTGCGCCGAGCAACCGTGGTGGCGTCCCCGAAGGTCCACTTGCCCGCGAGCGTGCAGGCGGCGAGCGCGAGCGCGAGCTCGGCCGCGCTCGCGTAGCGTTCGTTCGGGTCCTTCGCGAGCGCCCGCATGGCAACGGCCTCCACGTCGCCAGGCAAGGGTCGCCCAAGATTCTGCGACGGTGGCATGACGGCCTGGTTCACGTGCGCAAAGATGAGGGCGCCCGCGCTCTCGGCCTCGAACGGCGGCTTGCCGCACAGGAGAAAGTAAAGGACCGCGCCGAGCGCGTAGACGTCCGAGCGAGCGTCGGCCGTAAGCCCCATCGCCATCTCCGGCGACATGTACGCGGGCGTTCCGAGGAGCGACCCGGTATCGGTCATTTTGCCATCGACATTCTGGACCTTCGCGATGCCGAAGTCGATGACCTTCACGAAGTCGTGCTCGCCGCCGAGCGCGGTGAGAAATAGGTTCTCGGGCTTCACGTCACGGTGCACGATCCCCTTCTCGTGGGCCTCTCCAAGAGCGCGTGCGGCTTGCCCCACGATGTGGACGGCACGGGCTGGGGGCAGCGGTCCCAGACGCGCGACGTGGTCTGCCAGTGTCTCACCCTCCAGCAACTCCATCACGTAATACCAGAGTCCGTCCTCGGTCACGCCGTAGTCGAAGACGCGCACGGTGTTTGGGTGCATGAGCTCCGCGGTTGACCGGACCTCGCGTTCGAATCGGGTCAAGGCCATCTCCGACCGCTCGCGCTCATCGGGTCGGAGGATCTTTACGGCCACGTCGCGCTTGAGTCCGGGGTGGTAAGCCAGCCACACGTCCCCCATGCCGCCGGCAGCGATTCGACTCTTGAGCCGGTAGCGCCCAAGGCTCCGAGCCTCGAAAACCTGGCGTCGCAAGGACCATACGATGTGGCTCCCCGCGATGAGAAACACGCAGGTACCGAGGACGTAGCCGGCGTTGAGCACCAACGTCGTGAGTGCGCCGGGATCATGAAACTGCGCGGCAATTCGAGGCGAGAAAAATGCTGCGCCGAACAGCACGGCAAAGAAGCACAGCACAGGAATCCCGGTCATGGTCACGCCGCGCTTCCAGGGATCGGGAGCCGTGACAGTGCGTGAAAGAAGCGCGAGACAGAAGCCGGGAATGTACGGGCTGGCCAGGCCTCGGAATTCGACACACATGAGGGCGATCGCCACCGCACCGGACCCATAAACCAGGACGTCCGCGGCCCGCAGAACCAGCTCGGACGGTGGCGGGCGTCGACTCAATCGCACGAGCACGAAGAGGGTTACGGCCAGTACCGCGGCACGCCACTCGATGAAGTGCACAAACGATCCGGCGTCCAAATATCGTACGACCACGAAATCGAGCCCGATGAATCCAAGCCACACGACGCAGGCGACCGCGAGCGCGCGCCGCAAACCGATCTGTGTGGCGACGCGCTCGTCCATGCGCGGTCCGCTATTGCTCGCGCGGTCATTCGTCCGGAACGAGTCCAGCCGGGGCAGCGCGGACGAACGCGGCGTGCTCGGGGGTTCAACTACAGTAACTGTTTCGGAAGCGCGCACCACAGGTTGAGCACAGGCCTTCCACACCAAACCCATCAGACACCCATTCCGCCATGGGTCAACGGCAGACGTTTGTGCAGTGTGCGGGGCGCGCCGACGAAACAGCACCGCCACCACGCCGACACGATGGGGTGCCAATGCTGGACGATGTTGACGCGTCTGGCGACTTCGACGTACCTAACCCACATGCACGCCACCGACGGTCGCGTGCTCGAAGCCGAGACGATTATCGACGTGCTTCTGGCTCGGGCGCGCGACGAATCCTGCGGGGGGTTCAGTTTTCTCGAGGATGGCGAAGTCCTCACGGAATCGCTGTCGTGGCCCCGCCTCGCGGAACGAGTGCTCGCTATCTCCAGCGCGGTGCGGAGCCATGCGGGTGTGGGCGACCGCGCCATCCTGTTCTTCCGACCGGGTCTCGACTTCTTGCTGTCCTTTCTGGGGTGTCTCCACTCCGGCGTCATTCCGGTGGCTAGCTTGCCGCCCTCACGCCCACTCAAGAGATCCTTGGAACGGATCGACGAAGTCGCGCGAGTGTCGCGCCCTTCGTTGGTCCTCGCGTCGGGGAAGATGCAGGCCGTCGTGCACGATTTGGCCGCCGTCGTGTCCCCGCTTGCGCTGTGTCCGGTGCTGGATCCCAGCAATGTTCCTCGGCCCGATGCGAAGGTCGAGTCTCGTGCACGTCGTGACGCCGTAGCGTTTCTCCAGTTCACGTCAGGATCCACGTCCGCCCCCAGGGGGGTTGTCATCACCCACGCCAACCTGATGAACAACCTGCAACGAATCCATGAGAATGGGCGGCACGATCGCAGCAGCATATCGGTGACCTGGCTCCCCGTGTTTCACGATATGGGCCTCGTCGACGGCATGCTCGAACCCATCTTCGGTGGCTTTCGATGTGTGGCGATGCCCCCAGTTGCATTCCTTCAAAAACCGGTGCGATGGCTTCGCGCCATCAGTCGTTACCGGGCGACCCACAGCGGGGGGCCGAACTTCGCGTTCGATCTCTGCGTTGAGAGAATCTCGCCCCGGGAGATCACGGAGCTGGACCTAACCTCATGGCGGGTCGCTCACGACGGTGCGGAGCCGATTCGTCCGTCGACCCTGGATGCCTTTGCACGCAAGTTTGCCCCCGCAGGCTTCTGCGCCGGGGCCTTCCATCCCTGCTACGGGCTCGCGGAAGCTACACTGTGCGTGGCCTCAGGTTCAGCGACCCGCCTGCACCCGCGCACCTGCGACGCGGACGCGCTGGAACGGGGCGAATTGCGGGACGCCGATGCGCTCACGACACGGGCGCGGACGATTGCCAGTTCGGGCGTGCCGTTCGCCGACATCGAGCTTGTGATTGTGGATCCGGATTCTCTCCGGGCGATGCCGGACGGAGAGATCGGCGAAATCTGGCTAGCCGGGCCGAGCGTTGCCGCGGGCTATTACGGCGACGCGGACGCGACCAAGGAAACGTTCGGTGGACGCACGCAGCCCGATGACCGAGGTCCCTTCCTCCGAACCGGGGATCTCGGCTTCGTGCGCGGCGGCGAGCTCTATGTCGTGGGTCGTCGCAAGGACATGATCATCCTGTCGGGCCGGAACATTTACCCGCAGGACATCGAGCGCTCTGCGGAATCGGCGAGCCCTTCGATCGTCGCCGGCGGTGCGGTGGCGTTCGCGGTCGACGACGGCCATCGTGAGCACCTGACGGTCTTGGTCGAGAATGAACGCCGGTCGTTGCCTTCGAACAGTGCGACCGCCTTCCGCGACGTCATCGACGCCGTTCGCCGCGCTATCGGTTGCGATCACCAGGTGGATGCCTCGGTCATTGCGGTAGTGCCGGTCGGCACCTTGCTGAAGACATCGAGCGGCAAGATTCGTCGTCAGGCATGCAAGCGTGCCCACACGCTTGGCAAGTTCGAGGTTCTTGAGCGTCTGGACCTTCGTGAAGTCGAGGCTGGATGAGGGCATTCGACCCGCTCCGGCTCGACCGGGCGATGGGCGATCCCGCGAGCGATGACGGTCCGCTGGGTTTTCGGTGGGCGGTCCGCTTGGATGAGCGAGAGGAGTTTCCCGCTCAGGCCGCTGCGGAGCTGGACCGACTCGGCGTGTGCAAGCACTACGTTCCGATTCACGCTGGCGGCGAACTTCGCTCTTTCGAGGAACTCGCTTGCATGCAACGGGCGATCGCGCGCCGAGATGTGACTCTCGCGGTCGCGCACGGCAAGACGGGCCTGGGCACCCTGCCCGTATTTCTCGCGGGCGTGTCGACCCTGAAAGCGATCGTGGCCGCCCGCGTGATCGCGGGAGAGCCGATCGCACTCGCCCTGACGGAACGCCACAACGGTAGTGACCTGCTTTCGAGCGTGACCCGCGCCGAGGGGTCGTCTGTGTTGTCGGTAAACGGCGAAAAGTGGCTCATCAACAATGCGACGCGGGCAACGGCCCTATCGGTCTTCGTTCGCACCCGTTCCGAGGGCGGACCTCGGGGGTTCTCGTTGCTCTTCCTGGACAAGCGCCAAGCCCAGGGCGCTTACGCGACGCTGCCGAAAATCCGGACCCACGGAATTCGAGGAGCCGACATCAGCGGCATTCGCTTCGAGAATGCGCCGTGCTCTACCCAGCCCGTCGGTGGAGCGGGGGCCGGGCTCTCCGTCGTCCTCAAGACGTTCACAGTCACGCGGACGCTCATCGCGAACGTGGCGGTCGGCGCCGTAGATTCTGCGCTGCGGATCGTGGTCGCCTTCGCGCGATCGCGATCGCTGTACGGCGGTACCGTCCTAGAGATCCCCCACGCCCGCGCCGCGCTATCCTCAGCCGCCGCGGATCTCCTGGCCTGCGAAGCCGCATCCCTGGCAGGTGCGCGAATGCTGCACGCGGCTCCGGAACAGGCGACCTTCTGGTCCTCTGTGCTCAAGTATCACGTGCCGACCACGGCCGAGCGATTGGTGCGCGATCTCGGCGTCGTCTTCGGAGCCAGGCACTACCTGCGCGAGGGCGACGCGTCGGGAATGTTCCAGAAGATTCAGCGAGACATCGGCATTCTGAGCGTATTCGACGGAAATACCCTGGTGAACTTGACCAACATCGCTCTTCACGCAAGCGCGCTCAGCCGTAGCACCGGCGAGTTCGCGTCGAATGCAGCGCAGCTTCTCGTTCCCGTCGACGAGATCGACCCGCGTCGCCTGGCGATTGTCGCCCATCGGGTGCATGGTGCCGAAGAGGTCGCGCGGGACGCGCTCGCGCATCTGCCCGGACACAATCATGCCGAGATTCTTCGACCGATGCTCGAGCAGGTTGTGGCCGCAGCACACGCCACCCGCACGAAGATGGCGTCGCTCGCGCCGCGGGGCCCGTTCGATGTGACGCCCGAGCTGGTCAACCTGGCGAGCCGTTACGCGCGCCTCGCGGCGGCCGCCCTGTCGGCGAGCGTCTTCGTCCACAGTGCGCCTCGGCTGGGTGGCCTAATCGCGGCCGGGGATTGGCTCGTTCTCTCTCTTGCACACGAACTGGGCGAAGGGGGATGGTCGCCCGGCGCGGCTCAGGGATGTCGAGAGCGTCTGCTGGAATTCATCCTCGACGCCACCGATCGCCGCGTTTCCTTTTCGCTTTTTGCCGACTGCGATAGTGGAGGAAGCTGATGACGATAAAAGAGCCGCCGACCGAACAAGCGCTGCGCGAATGGATGATTGCCGCCGTGGCTCGCCTCGCGCGCGTCGACGTGGCGACCGTGGGACCGTCGACCGCCTTCGAGGACCTCGGTTTGAGTTCACTCGTTGCGGTGACGCTCGCGAGTGAGTTGTCCGATGCATTCGGCATCGAGGTCGATGCGTTGATCACGTGGGACTACCCCACGATTGGGGCCGTTGCCCACGCGCTCGCCAATGGCCACGTCGCCGACTCGCTGGCCGGATAGAAGCATGTGGGAAGCGGGGCTGCAGCGAGCCCATGAATCGCTCGAAGAGCAGCTGGGCGATCCCAACGACCCGAACCAACCGTTGTCGTTTGCTCGCGGCTTGGACTTGGACGAGCGCGACGCTTATCCGGAGGCCGCGTCCGCGTTGCTCGACGATCTGGGCATTGGCCGCTACTACGTCCCGGTTGCCGAGGGCGGCCGGCTGTCGAGCTACCCGGAGCTTGCCGGGATCCTCCGTGCGGTCGGCCGTCGCGATCTCACGGCCGCGATCGCCCATCAGATCACGTTCGGAGGGGCGGTTCACGTGTGGACGGCCGGGTCGCCGACTCAGCGGCGAGAAATCGCCGCTCATATTTCCGCGGGCGGCCGAATGGGCCTCGCCTATCACGAGCAGGCGCACGGCAGTGACTTCCTGGCCACGGAGACGACCTGCATCCCGGTCACCGGCGGGTACCGGTTGACCGGCGAGAAGTGGTTCGTCAACAACGCGACTCGCGGCGAGGTGCAGACCGTGTTTGCTCGGACGGACCCGAAAGGCGGTCCCCGTGGCTTCTCGTTGTTTCTCGTCGATAAGCGCAAATTGCCGGACGATAACTTCGCGCAGCTCCCGCGTCTCAAGACCCACGGGGCGCGAGGCGCCGACTTCGGCGCATTTCGCTTCACTGACGCGCCGCTGGCCGCCGACGCGTTGCTCGGCCGTCTCGGCGAGGGGATGGAGCTCACGCTGCGTTCATTCCAAATTACTCGAGCGCTCCTGCCTGCGCTGTCGCTTGGAGCGGCCGACACCGCGCTCAGGACGGTGGTGGACTTCGCGGCGCATCGGCGACTCCAGGGGACGACCGTCTTCGCGTTACCCCGGCCGCGCGCGTTCCTCGTCGACGCTTTCATCGATTTGCTCGTGTGCGAGTGCGTCGTGGTGGGTTCTGCGCGGGCGTTGCATATGGCCCCGGAGGAAATGCGTTTTTGGTCGGCCGCCTGCAAGGCCTTCGTTCCTACGACGGTGGAACGCATGCTCGCAAGCCTCGGCGAGATCCTCGGGGCGAGGTCGTATCTGAGAGAAGGGCCACGGTTCGGGATCTTCCAGAAGATCGTGCGCGACCACGGCGCCGTGCCGATGTTTCATGCCGGCGGCTTCATGCTGTTGCAAACCGTGGGAATGGGATTGTCTCAGGTCGCTATGTTCCGCTCCGGTGCGAGCGCCTCTGAAAGGGCGCACTTCGCCGAGATTCTTGGTTCGATCTTCAGTCTCGATCAAACTCTCCCGGGGTTCGATCCTGGCCGACTGCGGCCTTACGCGCGCCTCCGGGACCCGAAGCTCGGGCTTGATCTTTTTTTCGAGCGACTGCGGAACCCAGCGGGGCTTGACGGGGTCGAGCGCGCCGTCGTGCGCGTCCTGGCGTCGCTCGGCGATGCGCTCGATCGGTCGATGCGCGAAGAGGACGCCTCATTCGCACGCTGTCGGGATGTCCTCGACGCGCAAGCTCCCGAGCTCTTCGAGTTCGCCGAACGAGCGTGCGCCCTTCACGCCGCCGCTGCCTGCGCTCAGATATGGCTGCACAATCGGCACCGCATGGAGCCATTCCTCGCGGGAGGCGAATGGCTCGCCTTGTCTTTGTCGCGGATCCTCCGCCGAATCGGGGTCGTTGTCACGACGCCCCCGTCATTCAAAGACGCGGCCGCCGAGCACTTGCTTCGGCTCCACGTGGACCACCGTGCATTCTCCATCGCCCCATGGAAGCTTGCAGGCCGTTCTACCTCGGTGACCGGTTCTTGACGTAGCGGACCGATCCGTGATCCGTCTCGATGATTCGGCCCCGCCTCTTCGTGACGAGCGCGAGTCGCTGATCACGGTCGGGTGCCCCGACCGGTGCCACCAGCTGGCCCCGATCCGGTAGAGCCGCAAGCCACGCGGCGGGAAGACTCTCGACCGCGAACGTGACGGCAACCTTCGTGGCACCTCCCCAGCGCGCGGCGCTCTCGACCGCATCCGCCACGACGACCTCCACGTTCGAATCGCCGCGAAGTGAGACCCGCCCCAAGGACGCGAGATTGGGATCGATCTCGAATGTCAGAACTCGACCCTCGGGTCCGACGATGAACGCCGCCAGGGCTGCGCCGTACCCGGAGCCGGTCCCGAGTTCGACAAGACGATCGCCGGGCGCGAGACCGAGCAGTCGGTACGACAACAAATAGGCGTGCGGTGCACTGATGGTGGCGAGTCCACTGGCGTCCAGAGGAAGCGGGATGTCGTCGGCACTGCGCTCGATGTCGACGGGCTGAACGAACCTCTCCCGCGGTACCTCGAGGAGCGCATCGAGATGACGAGGATCGAACGGTCCGAGCTGCTTGGCCACTGCATCGACCAAAGCCAGTCTGCAGCCGCGCGCGACCTCGCGCAGCTCTGGGGCGAGCAGCGCGGCCTGATGCTCGTCCGCCTTCGCCAGTCGATGCGCGAGGGACACGAGCCACTCTCGCCTTTGATCGAGACGCAGCTCGGCCATTTTTCTTCGGAACGCGACGGTGAACAAAACCGGTTGTGCACTCACGGCGCGGCCCTCCGAGCGACTCGAGCGGATCGGATCCAAATCGTCGACGCGTCTGTCGCGCGAGCTTAGCTCGACCGCGCTCCGATCGCCCCTCGCGCCGGATCGCCGTGGTCTCCCATGCGCCGAGAGCGAACCGGACCGCCCCTCAGTCCGATCGAACGGCGATCTTGCGGGGCTTGGACGCCGCCAATTTCGGCAAGCGAATGAACACCGTTCCCTGTTTGGTATCGGCTCGGATGGAGGCGGTGTCGATCCCGGCGGGAATGCGGAACGTACGACTGAAGCTCACGTCATCGTATTCCCGTACGAACGCCGGGGCAGACTGCTCCGTGGGTCGAGGCTTGCCCTCGACGGTCAGCGTGCTGCCCTCGACGCGGACGTCGATCGCTTCGCCCGGAAGGCCCGGAATGTCCGCGACGACAATAATTTCGTCCCCGTTTTCGAAAACGTCCACCGCCGGGACAATCTCGCGTGCGAACACACTAGTTCTCGGAGTGCCCCCATCACCTTCTCGAAGTGCGACTGCATTCATGACTCATCCTCCTCACATGAACTCACATGAAACGTTCGATCAAAGCGCCTTTACGGCAATCTGGCGGGGAAGCGTTTCCTTCGCCTTTGGAAGGGTGATCGTCAAAATTCCATCCTTCATCGTGGCGGTGACGGCATCGGCCTCCACGCGCCCCGGCAAGGGCAACGTGCGCGCGAACGCCAGGGGCACCCTTTCGCGCAACCGCACTTCGTAGCCATCGGGGACATCGCTCTTGCACTCGCCACGCAGGATGAGCGACCCGTCCTCGACGTAAACGGATAGGTCTCCCTCGGCCAGCCCCGGAACCCGAGCCTTGTAGACGAAGCTATCCTTGGTCTCGAAGGCGTTGATCGGCGGCCCCACCGTATGCGAGGCGCGACGAACGGGATCGAGTACGGGCCTTGCGGCTTTGCCGTTCCAATCGTCGAATACGTGATCGATTCCGCGCTGCAGCAAGCTCAGCGCCCGAAACGTGTCATCCAAGTCCTTCCATCCCGCGATCATGGCAATCCCTCCTTGTGTGTGAGCGGCAAGCCATGGGGCAGCCATGGCCCGCACGGCGCATGACGCCCCAGAAACGCGCGATTCTCACGGCCTCCGCTTGAACGCGGCCGATCTGGCACGTCGTCTCGAGCTCATTCCACAAGTAACCACTGCCGTTTGGGCGTAAAGGGCTCGTTCGTTGGCTCTCCATTTCTTTCCGACGTCTCCGGGCGTGCGAGGCCCGTGAGCCGGGCTGTGGACGCGGGCCCGACCCGGAAGTAGACGTCCGAGCTTCGATGATCGACGTGAAGCGAATGGCTGCGCGTGCGGCCTTGGGCGAGATCGGCGAGAGCCGCATCATCGGCCTGGGCACGGGCTCGACAGCACAGCTATTCGTGGAAGAGCTCGGGGCCCGCGTTCGCGACGGACTCCGCATCGTGGGTGTGCCCACGTCCGAGTCCACGCGGATCCACGCGGCCAGTCTGGGGATTCCGCTCTTGGCGGACGACGGCCCATGGTCGATCGACGTCACCGTCGATGGCGCCGACGAAGTGAGTGCAGAGCTCGATCTCATCAAGGGTGGCGGCGGTGCTCACGCGCGAGAGAAGATCGTCAACTACGCGTCGGTGCGGAACATCGTGATCGTCGACGCGACCAAGATGTCGGCGCGGCTCGGCGAGCGCCGCGCGGTTCCCGTCGAGGTATTGCCATTCGCCCACGTGACGACTTCGGTGCATCTCGCGAGTTTCGGACAACCCATCTTCCGCATGTCCGGCGGTAAGCCATTCCGGACGGACGCGGGCAATTTCATTTATGATTTGAATACCGGGCCCATCGACGACGCATTCGAATTGGATCGCGCGCTGCATTCCATCCCGGGTGTCGTCGAGGCCGGGCTCTTCATCGGTCGGGCCGACGTCGTGCTCGTCGCCGAGGGCGGCGGAGTTCGGCGTCTCGAGCG
Organism: uncultured delta proteobacterium; assembly: GCA_963696385.1. GTDB lineage: Bacteria > Myxococcota_A > Polyangia > Polyangiales > Polyangiaceae > Palsa-1150. Next base: position 1,021,467 of record CAVOKF010000007.1, on the reverse strand, counting down.
CAAGCGTTTGCCACGGCGCTCGTCATGAGTCTTTCGATGCGCGTCATGCAGCTCGACCAGCCGGTCGCCTCGAGCGCCCATCCCCTCCGTGCGGTCGAACGAAGCGTTCCCGCGCCCGGCAGAGGCGAGATTCTGCTCCGGGTGGCGGCCTGCGCCGTCTGTCGCACCGACTTGCAGATCTGCCAGGGCGAAATCGTTGCTCGCCGGCTTCCGATCGTTCCCGGACACCAGATCGTCGGTCGCGTCGAGGCCATCGGCAGCGGCGTCGAGGGCTGGCGCGAAGGCGAACGAGCCGGCGTGGCGTGGCTTGCTGGAACGGACGGATCGTGCCCCCAGTGCCGCGACGGGCGAGAGAACCTGTGCGAGGCCGCCGAGTTCACGGGCTGGGACCGAGACGGAGGGTACGCGGGCATGGCCGTCGCGCGCGCCGACTTCGCGCTGAAGCTGCCCGACGGATTCGCCGACCTCGATGCGGCCCCTCTGCTGTGCGGTGGGGTCATCGGTTATCGATCGCTCAAGGTGAGTGGGATTCGGCCGGGCGGGCGGCTCGGTCTCTATGGTTTCGGCGCATCCGCGACGCTCGCCGTGCAGGTCGCGCGTCATTGGGGCTGTCGCGTCTTCGTGTGCACCCGCTCGGGGGTCGAGCGCGCCCGCGCTCTCGGTCTCGGGGCCGAATGGGCCGGCGGATACGACGACAGGCCTCCGGAGCCGCTCGATGCCGCGATCACGTTTGCGCCGGCGGGGAGCGTCGTTGCGGCCGCGCTTCGCGCCGTGGATCGCGGAGGCTCCGTCGCCATCAACGCCATCCATCTCGACCGCTTGCCCGAGATGCCGTACGCGGATCTGTGGTGGGAGCGATCGCTGCGGAGCGTGGCGAACTTCACGCGACAGGACGCCGTCGAATTCCTCGATCTCGCCGCGCGCATTCCCGTGCGAACGGAGCGCGAGGTGTACCCTCTGGCGGACGCGAACGTCGCGCTCGACCGGCTCGCCCGCGGCGAGGTCCGAGGGTCTGCCGTTCTGGAGTGCGCCTAGAGGAGGCGGCTTTGCGCCCGAGGCCGTCGGAAGTCGAGTCCCGAAGCGGTTTGGCCCAAGCTACGCAAGGCGGGAGATCTCGGCGATCGTCAGGTCGCGAAAATCGGCGATGACGAGTGCGCAGTCGCGAAGCTCGTCCGCCGTGTGCGTGGTCGTCACCCCGACCACCGGCATGCCGCCCGCGAGCCCGGACGCGATGCCCGCAAGTGAGTCTTCGAACACGATGCATCCGGAGGAACCCACGCCCAACCGCGACGCCGCTGTCAGGTAGATCTCCGGATCGGGCTTGCTGCGTGTGACTTCTGCTTCGCCCACGACGACGTCGAATTGCCGTCGGAGGTCGAGCCCATCGAGCACGAAGTCGATGTTGTCCTTCGGAGCTGACGTTGCCACGGCAATTCGCAGCCCGGCCGCGCGCGCTTCGACGAGGAAGGGGACGAGCCCGGGGAGCGGCGCCCGAAGCGGGCGATACGCTTCGCGGTAGGCCTCTTCCTTTTCGAGCTGATAGGCGTGCACTTGCCAGTCCGAGAGGGCCTCGCCGAAAATGTGACGGATGTTGTCGCGGTTCCGCCGGCCGCTCATTTCACGCCGAAATTCGTCCGGAGTCAGCGTGCGGCCGTGCCGTGCGGCGAGCGCCATCCATGCGCGTTCGTGAAACGGCATGTCGTCGACGATGACTCCGTTCATGTCGAAGAGAAGCGCCTGCAGCATCGGGCCTAGTCCCGCGCCGCGTCACACGCGGCGATCCGGCTTGCGGGGCATACGACCTCGCGTGGTGAGCGCCGTATCGGACACCATCGAACCGTGTCACGGCCGCCAGAAATCGGTCGGGAGGTGAGGATGGGATTCGAACCCACGTATAACGGATTTGCAATCCGCTGCCTGACCACTTGGCTACCTCACCGCGTTCGGATCGCCTGGGCACCATGCCACACTCGGTCCGTCCCGCAAAGGCACGCGGAGCGGTTCGTTCATCGAATGCCGTCGCAGACGGCGCTGCCCATCTCCCGAGTCGAGATCGGGTGATCGCGACTCATGTCTCCGGTGCGCGCGCCGGCCGTGATCGCGGAGTCGACCGCACCTTCGACGGCGCGTGCCTCGCTCTCGAGCCCCAAGGAGTGGCGAAGCAGCATGGCGACGCTCATGATCGTACCCAGCGGGTTGGCGATTCCTCTTCCTGCGATGTCCGGTGCGGATCCATGGATCGGCTCGTACAGGCCGCGTGTTCCCTCGCCGAGCGACGCGCTCGGCAGAAGGCCGAGCGAGCCGGCCAGTACCGCGGCTTCGTCGGTCAAGATGTCGCCGAACATGTTCTCCGTCACGACCACGTCGAACCCCTTGGGGGCGGTCAAAAGCCGCATCGCGCAGGAATCGACCAGCTGATGCTCGAGCCGTACCGCCGGTTCTTGGGCCCCCACCTCGATGGCGATCTCACGCCACAAGCGCGACGACTCGAGCACGTTTGCCTTGTCGACGGAGGTGACCAGTTTGCGCCGTCCAGCGGCGAGCCGAAAGGCCAGTCGCACCACACGGCGGATCTCCTCGTCCGTGTACTCCAGCGTGTCGACGGCGCGGGTCCGACCCCCCACGGTCTCGCGCAGGCGTGGCTTGCCGAAATACAATCCACCGGTGAGTTCGCGCACGAATAGGATATCGACCCCTTCGATCCGCTCCGGCTTGAGGGGGGACGTGTCGGCGAGCGCCGGGTGCACACGGACCGGCCGAAGATTCGCGTACAGACCGAGTGCGCGACGTATGCCGAGCAGCCCCTGCTCCGGGCGGATTGTCGCGCGAGGGTCGTCCCACTTCGGGCCGCCGACGGCGCCGAGCAGAATCGCATCGGCGCCGCGGCAGGCCGACAGGGTCTCGGCAGGCAGCGGGTCTCCCGTGGCGTCGATCGCCGCGCCGCCGATCCGTTGTTCGGAGAACTCGAATCGGTGTCCGAATCGAGCGGCAATCCGCTCGAGCACGCGCCGGCCTTCGGCGACAATCTCCGGACCGATGCCATCACCCGCGAGGAGAACCAAGTTCGCCATCATGTCTCTAGCACCCTCATCCGGTTTGCCCCGTCCCGCGCGATGGCCAATCCGTATTCGATCCCGTCGACGAGCGCGAGCCACGAGGCCTCGATCACGTCCGAAGATGCGCCGACCGTAGTCCACCGCTCCTCGCCGAAGCCGTTTTCGATGAGGACGCGCACCGTAGCGGACGTGCCCACCACACCGTCCAGAATGCGGACCTTGTAGTCCTCGAGCCGGATGCGGTTGACCTCCGGATAGGCCCCGGAAAGTGCCTTGCGCAGCGCCGCGTCCAGCGCGCTCACCGGCCCGTTGCCTTCGGCCGCGGTGTGCACGGCCTTGCCTTGGACGCGAATCTTGATGGCTGCATCGGCGTACGAGTCGTCGGACGCTCGTTTGTGGACGATCACCTTGTAATCGAGCAGATCGAAGGGAGGCGTGTAGCCCGGCAACTGCCGGCGCATGAGCAGCGCGATCGACGCGTCCGCCGACTCGAAGGCGTAGCCGCGCGCTTCGAGCTCCTTGACGCCGCGCAAGACGGCCTGATCCCCGCCGCCTTCCAGTGTCACGCCGTACTCTTCGGCTTTTGCGATCACGTTTCCGCGCCCCGACAGCTCGCTCACCACTACGCGCGTACGGTTGCCCACGAGCGCCGGGTCGACGTGCTCGTAGGCCCGAGGATGGCGCCGAATCGCGGCTACGTGAATTCCACCCTTGTGCGCGAAGGCGCTGCGACCCACGTACGGTGCGTGCGCGTCCGGCGCCATGTTGGCGATCTCGGCGACTTCGCGTGCGGCGTGAGTGAGCTCGACCAAGGCCCCGTCGCGCAAACAGCGTCGCCCGAGCTTGAGCTCCAGCGTGGGTGCGATCGTGCAAATGTTGGCGTTGCCGCACCTTTCGCCGTAGCCGTTCATGGTCCCCTGCACGTGCGCGGCGCCACCCATGACCGCGGCCAGCGAATTGGCTACGCCGCAGCCCGTATCGTCGTGGGCGTGGATGCCGACGGGGCTGGCGAGATCGCGGGTGACCGTTCGAACACGTTGCTCGATCTCCCAGGGAAGAGTGCCCCCGTTGGAGTCGCAAAGCACGACCACCTCGGCGCCGGCGCCTGCCGCAACCCGCAGCGTTTCCATCGCGAAAGAGGCGTCAGCCCGGCAGCCGTCGAAGAAGTGTTCGGCATCGTAGACGACCCGGCGCCCGCGGCTCACGAGAAAGGTCACCGTTTCGGCGATCATTCTCAGGTTCTCGTCGGCGCTGACGCGCAGCACCTCGCGAACCTGGAAAAGCGACGATTTGCCGACGATGGTGCAGACGGGTGCGCCCGTCGCCAACAGCGCGGCCACTTGGGGGTCGTCCTCTGCCGTGGTGCCCGCGCGTCGCGTGGAGCCGAACGCCGCGATCGTGGCGTTTTCCCACTGAATGTCCCGCGCACGTTCGAATGCTTCGACGTCTTTGGGATTCGAGCCCGGCCATCCGAGTTCGATGAAATCGATTCCGAGCCTATCGAGGATGCGCGCGATGTGAATTTTGTCGAGCGCCGACAAGCTCACCCCTTCGCGCTGCGATCCGTCGCGCAGCGTCGTGTCGTAGAGGTGGATCGATTCAGGGGTGACTGGCTTCATAACGATCGATGTCCCCGACGCGGTCGAGCAGGTACCCGAGCTCGTCGATGCCGTGCACGAGACACTCTTTGGCGAACGGATCGATGCCGAACTGCGCGATGGGCTTGCCGTCGAGCGACAGTCTTTGAGCCGGCAGATCGACCGTGAGGCGGGCGCGCGAATCGGCGCGTCGCGCGGCGACCACGCGAGCGTGGACGACCGCGTCGACGGCGACCGGAAGGAGGCCGTTCTTCATCGCGTTCTGCTTGAAAATATCGGCGAACGACGGTGCCACGATGGCACGAAGGCCCCAGCCCACGAGTGCCCACGGGGCATGCTCGCGCGAGGAACCGCAGCCAAAGTTGGCACCCGCCACCAGGATCTCTGCGCCGGCCGCGTCCGGGCGGTTGAGCGGGAAGTCGGGATCCGGCGTCCCATCCTGCCGCAAGCGCCAGTCGGCGAACACGCTTGCGCCAAGCCCACGCTTGTCGGTCACCTTGAGAAAGCGCGCCGGGATGATCTGGTCCGTGTCGACGTTGTCCACCGGCAGCAGGACGTACGTCGAGGTCAACGATGTAAACGGCGTACGCGCTTCGATGGTCATGTGTTGCCTCCCGAGCGTGCGAGCAACGTGCGCGGATCGACGACCCGGCCCGTCACCGCTGCCGCAGCGGCCGTGAGCGGCGAGGCGAGCAGTGTTCGCCCCCCACGCCCCTGACGGCCCTCGAAATTTCGATTGCTGGTGCTCACGGCGTATTGGCCCGGACTGAGCTGGTCGCCGTTCATTGCGATGCACATCGAGCAGCCGGCCTCACGCCACTCGGCGCCGGCATCGCGAAATACGACGTCGAGGCCCTCGGTTTCGGCTTGGTGCTTGATGGCCTTCGATCCCGGAACGACCAGGACGCGCACGCCCGCCGCGACCTTGCGATGACGCATCACGTCTGCCGCCGCACGCAGATCACCCAGTCGGGAGTTGGTACACGACCCAATGAAGACGACGTCGACTCGCTGCCCCGCGATGGCCGCCCCTGGAACAAGACCCATGTAGTCGAGCGCCTTGGCGAGCGCCGCGCGGTCGGACGCACTGCCCATGGAATCCAGCGCGGGGACGCGCCCCGTTACGGGAATGGCCATGGCCGGGTTCGTTCCGTACGTGATCATCGGCGCGAGCGCCGTCGCGTCGAGCGTGACGGTGGCATCGAACTTCGCGCCCTCGTCGCTTCCGAGGGTGCGCCAATGGTCGACGGCGGTCCGCCACGCGTCGCCTTTCGGCGCGAACCGGCGGCCGTCGAGCCAGGCGAACGTCGCCTCGTCCGGAGCGATCATGCCCGCGCGAGCGCCGGCCTCGATCGACATGTTGCAGATGGTCATTCGCGCTTCCATATCGAGCGCATCGATCGCAGAGCCCCGGTATTCGATGACGTGTCCCGTCGCGCCCCCGGTTCCGATCTTGGCGATCAGCGCCAAGATGACGTCCTTTGCCCCCACCCCGGGCGACAGCGACCCGTCGACGCGCACCTCGAGCGTCTTGGGCTTGCTTTGCAGCAGACACTGGGCGGCCAAGACGTGTTCGACCTCACTCGTGCCGATCCCGAACGCAAGCGCTCCGAAGGCGCCATGCGTCGACGTGTGGCTGTCGCCGCACACGATGGTCCGCCCAGGCTGGGTAAGCCCGAGCTCTGGGCCGATGACGTGTACGATCCCCTGGTCCGCCGATTCGAGGTCGTACAGGCAAATGCCGAACTCGGCGCAGTTCGCCTGAAGCTTCGCGAGCTGCGCCTGCGCCTGGGGATCGACGACGGCGAGCTTTCGCGGCAAGGTCGGCGTCGAGTGATCCATCGTGGCGAACGTCCGGTCGGGGCGGCGCACCCGCAGCCCACGGCTACGCAGTCCATCGAACGCCTGCGGCGACGTCACTTCGTGAACCAGATGAAGATCGACGTACAGCACCGTCGGGGCAGAGGCCTCCTCTCTTACGACGTGCGCGCTCCAAACCTTGTCGAACAGTGTCTTCGGTTCCGTCATGGACGACCCTCCTCTACGGGGCCCGTCGGGGCCGGTGCTGCGGCCATGCGATTGTTCGAAGCCCGGCCCTGTCCGAGGCTCGCGAGCATCCGGTTGAGCGCCTTGAGGTAGGCCTTGGCGCTCGCCACGATGATGTCGGTGTCGGCGGCGTTGCCGTGGCAAACGGGTGCGCTCGCGACTTCGCGCTGTGCCTTCTGCGCGTGCCGCTCCGAGAGCGCTCGAACGCGCACGCTCACTTCGCCGAGGGCGTCGATCCCCTCGGTGACCGATTGGACCGAAAACTCGATGAGTTCCGAGGGGGCTCGAATGAGTGCATCGATGGCCTTGTAGGCCGCGTCCACGGGCCCGGTGCCCACCGATGCGTGCACGTGCACGCGCCCGTCGGGGCCGCGCAAGCGAACCGTAGCGGTGGGCATTCCCTGCATCCCGCACGCTACCTGCAGCCCTTCGAGCGCGAACAGCTCGTCCTGCGGCTTGGCATCGTCGTGGACGAGCGCCTCGAGGTCGGCGTCGGCCACCGACTTGCGCCGATCGGCGAGCGCCTTGAATCGCGCAAAGATGCGGTCCAGCGCGGCATCGTCGAAGCTGTACCCGAGCTCTGCGAGTCGCGCTGCGAGCGCGGCACGGCCAGAATGCTTGCCGAGCACGAGTCGCGTTTGCGTTGCGCCGACGCTCTCGGGGCGCATGATCTCGTAGGTCGCCTGGTGCTTGAGCATTCCGTCTTGATGGATGCCCGACTCGTGTGCAAACGCGTTCGCTCCAACGATGGCCTTGTTCGGGGGCACGACGACCCCGGTCACGGTGCTGACGAGCCGGCTGACCCGCACGAGCTGGGTCGAGTCGATGCCCGTTCGGAGCCCGAACTTCGTGGACCTCGTCGCTAGGGCCATCACGACCTCCTCCAGAGACGTGTTTCCCGCGCGCTCGCCGATGCCGTTGATCGTCACCTCCGCCTGCCGGGCGCCCGCGGCGATGCCGGCAAGCGTGTTGGCGGTCGCGAGACCGAGATTGTCGTGGCAATGAACCGAGATGACGACACCGTCGGCGCCTGGAACGTTCGCCCGAACGGCCCGGATCAGCGCGCCGAATTCGTCGGGGGTCGTGTATCCGACGGTGTCGGGGATGTTCAAGGTCGTAGCGCCGGCGCGTATGGCGCGCGCGAGTGCCTCGAAGAGAAACTCGGGTTCGCTACGGCCGGCGTCCTCGGCGCTGAACTCCACGTCGTTGCACAAGCTCTTCGCGTGGCTGACCATGTCCGCCACCCGGCCAAGCACGTCCGCGCGCGTCATCCGAAGCTTGTGCTTCATGTGCAGATCGGACGTCGCCAAGAACACATGGATCCGCGGCCGCGCGGCGGGGCGCACGGCTTCCCACGCTCGGTCGATGTCTGCGCGGCTTGCGCGTGCGAGCCCGCACACGATCGGGGGCAGGTCCTCGGGCCGCCCCTCGACGAACTGGGCGCCTACCGCCTCGGCAATCGCGCGCACAGCCGCCAAGTCGTCGGACGACGCTGCGGGAAAGCCGGCCTCGATGACGTCGACCCCGAGGCGCGCCAGGGCTCGGGCAATTTCGAGCTTTTCGGCCGACGTCATCGTCGCGCCCGGCGACTGCTCACCGTCGCGCAGCGTCGTATCGAAGATCCGCACGTAGTCCGTCTCGGTCGTCGAGGCGGGGTCGTGCCGAGTCATTCTTGCGGCTCGACTTTGACCGGGTCCAAAAATGGCATCATGGCCCTGAGCTTTTCGCCAACGGTCTCGATGAGCAGATCGCGCTCCTTCACCCGCTGTGCGGAGAACCACTTGCGCCCGGTCTCGTTCTCTTCGATCCACTTGCGGGCGAACTGCCCGGAGCGAATCTCTTCGAGGAGTTTGCCCATCGTCTCTTTGGTGCGCGCGTCGACGACGCGTGGGCCCGAGACGTAGTCTCCGTACTCTGCCGTATCGCTGATGGAGTAGCGCATGTACCGAAGGCCTCCCCGGTACATGAGGTCGACGATCAACTTGAGCTCGTGCAAGCACTCGAAGTAAGCGACCTCCGGTTGATAACCGGCGTCGACGAGCGTGCCGAATGCCGCCTTGACCAACGCGCTTACGCCGCCGCAGAGCACGGCTTGTTCGCCGAAGAGGTCCGTCTCCGTTTCCTCGGCGAACGTCGTCTCCAGGACCCCCGCGCGCGCCGCGCCGAGGGCGCCCGCGTACGAAAGTGCGAGCGAGTGCGCCGACCCGCTGGCGTCTTGGTGGACCGCGATGAGCGCCGGGACACCCTGACCGGCCTGGAACGTCTCGCGGACGCGGTGGCCGGGTCCCTTGGGCGCGATCATGCTCACGTCGACGTCGGCCCGTGGCGAAATGGTGCCGAACCGGATGTTGAACCCGTGTGCGAACATGAGCGTCCTGCCGGGGCCGAGGTGTGGCGCGATCTCGGCCGCGTACACCTTGCCCTGCGACGTGTCCGGGATGAGGATCATGACGACGTCGGCCCATGCCGCGGCCTCCGCGACCGGCAGTACCTTGAGCCCGGCGGCCTTTGCTTTGGCAACGCTCTTGCTCGACGCGTGCAGACCGACCCTCACGTCGACCCCGCTGTCCTTCAGGTTCAGCGCGTGCGCGTGACCCTGCGAACCGTACCCGATGATCGCGACCTTCTTCGCGCGAATGATCGCGAGGTCGCAGTCCTTGTCGTAGAAGATCTTGGCCATTGTCGTCGGTTTCCTTTTTCGTATTCGTTGGGCGAGCATGAGCTCGTTTAGGCGGCCCTCATGTCGTCGGGAGGCGGCGGCCGGGTGCTCAGCGGAACGCGATCGGCGGTCGCCTCGGCGCTCCGGACCATCGCGACCACCCCGGTGCGTACCATTTCGACCAGACCAAAGGGCCGCAGCACGTCGACCAAACCGTCGATTTTGTCGCCCGTTCCCGTGATCTCGGCGACGAGCGCCTCCGGTCCGACGTCGACGACGCGCGCCCGAAAGACGTCGCATAGGCGCATCACTTCACTGCGAATGTTGGCGTCCGCACGCACCTTGATGAGCGCGAGCTCGCGCACCATCGTCGCCGCTTCGCTCGTGTTCTCGACCCACAATACGTTCACCAGCTTGTACAGGTTGGCTTCGATGCGCCTCGCTCCGTCGTCGTCGGCATCGAGGACGATCGTCATGCGCGAGACACCCGGCCGTTCGGTCCGCCCGACCGTCAGCGAGACGATGTTGTAGTTGCGCCGCCGAAGGAGCGACGTCACCCGGTTCAGCACCCCGGGCAGGTCCTCAACGTACGCAATGAACGTATGGCGGGTGGCATGGCTCATGACTCAATCCTTTGGTGTCAGTCTGTGCGCCGAAATTTAGTCTGCGAGAGTCGGGGGTAAAGGTGGAGTGCAATCTCGATCCACGGCTTGCCGAACTAATCGTCGTCGGCCGTTTCGACGATTGGGTTCGGTCGGCGAATCATGTCGTGAAGATCCGCCCCAGCGGCCACCATGGGGTAAACGCTGTCCTCTTGCTCGACCCGGAAGTCGATGACGGCCGTCTCCTTCGCCGCTCGAGCGGTCGCCACCACAGCCGGAATCTGGTCGCGCTCGGTGACCCGCATCCCGAGCAAGCCGTGAGCGTCGGCCAGTTTCACGAAGTCCGGGCCGCGCATCGGCGTCGCTGCGTAGCGACCGCCGTAGAAAAACTGCTGCCACTGCCGGACCATGCCGAGGTAGCCGTTGTTGATGACTGCGACGTGGATTTTGATGCCTTCTTGCGCGCAGGTAGAGAGCTCCGCGGCCGTCATCTGGAAGCCGCCATCGCCGACGACGACCCAGACTTCTTCCTCGGGCTTCGCGAATTTGGCGCCGATCGCCGCCGGTAGGGCGAAACCCATGGTCCCGAGCCCTCCCGAAGTGATGAGCTTGCGCGGAAAGTCGTGCTTGTAATACTGCGCTTCCCACATCTGGTGTTGTCCGACGTCGGTCACGACGAGCGCCTTGCCTTCGGTGATGCGCCAGAGGTCATGGAGTACGTGCGCGGCGAAGAGGCGGCCGCAGTGCGGCAGCGTTTGGATGTCGCGAACGGCTGAGTCGCCCTTGAGCTCATGGATCCGCGCGAGCCAAGCGCTGCGGTGGCTTCTCGACAGAGCCGGCACTAGCGCACGGAGCGTGTCGGCGACGTCGCCGACCAGCGGCAAATCGACGTGGACGTTCTTGTTGATCTCGGCCGGATCGAGCTCGCAGTGGATCTTCTTGGCCCGTGGCGCGTACGTCTCGAGCTTGCCGGTGACGCGGTCGTCGAAGCGCATCCCCAGCGCGACGATGAGATCCGACTCTTGAATGGCTCGGTTCACCCAGGCTTCGCCGTGCATGCCCATCATGCCGAGCGACAGCGGGTGCGTCGCAGGGAAGCCTCCCAGGCCGAGCAACGTCGACGCGACCGGGATGCCCGTCTTCTCGACGAACTCGCCCACGAGTTCGCCGGCGCCGGCGGCGATCACGCCGTGGCCGCAAAAGACGATGGGCCGCTCGGAGTGATCGATCATGTCGGCGGCGCGCTTCACGTCCTCGGGGCGCGCTCGGTGGTCCGGGCGATAGCCGGGCAGGCGCACGGGCCGGCCGTCCCAGACGAAGTCGATCGCGGCTTGCTGAGCGTCCTTCGTGATGTCGACGAGGACCGGTCCAGGTCGTCCCGAGCGTGCGACGTAGAACGCTTCCCGGATCGTGGGCGCGACGTCTTCCACCCGCGTCACGAGGTAGTTGTGCTTGGTAATCGGAAGCGTGACGCCCGTGATGTCGGTCTCCTGAAAGGCATCGCTGCCGATCAGCCGTGACGAGACCTGCCCCGTGATGCACACGATGGGGATCGAGTCGAGCATGGCCGTTGCGATTCCGGTCACGAGATTCGTGGCGCCGGGGCCCGACGTCGCAAGCGCGACACCCACGCGCCCGGAAGCACGCGCGTAGCCGTCGGCCATGTGCGCTGCACCTTGCTCGTGCCGAACGAGGACGTGGCGGATCGAGTACTTGAGCATCGCGTCGTAGACCGGCATGATCGCGCCGCCGGGGTAGCCGAAGACGACGTCGACGCCCTCGCGCCCGAGGACCTCCCACATGATTTCTGCGCCGGTGCGCGTGCCTTCGCTCCTCGCGCCGCTACTGCCGCCTTCAGCCATGACATTGTCCTCCGGGCAAGACCGCTCCGCTCTTGGCGGACGAATCGAGGACCGCTGGCGGCCGCGTGATCGCACCTTCGGACGCGGACGAAACCAGTGCGGCGTACTTGCCGAGCACGCCGCCCAGTCGCGTGGCGGCACGAGGTACGAACTCGGCGGCGCGCGCTCGTAGATCCACGTCGACCTCGAGCCGGCGTGCGGCCACGTCGATCCGGACGATGTCGCCGTCGCGGAGCAAGGCGATCGGGCCGCCGTCCTCAGCTTCGGGTGCAACGTGGCCGGCCATCATCCCGTAGGTCGCCCCGCTGAAGCGCCCGTCGGTCACGAGCGCGACGGAGTCACCGAGCCCGCGGCCCACGATGGCCGCCGTCACCGCCAGCATTTCGCGCATGCCCGGTCCGCCGCGTGGACCCTCGTAGCGGATGACGACGACGTCTCCCGCCCGGACCTTTCCGGCCTGCACGGCGGCGAATGCAGCCTCTTCGCCGTCGAAGACACGAGCCGGTCCGACGTGCTGATCCCGGTTGTGCCCCGCGAGCTTCAGAACGCAGCCTTCGGGCGCCAAGCTTCCGCGCAAAATGGCAAAGCCTCCGCGTGGCTTGATCGCCGTGGCGACGGAGTAAATGACCTTCTGTCCCGGCTCTTCGCGGGCATCGGCGACCTCCTCGAAAAGGGTGCGCCCCGTGCACGTCGGAGTATCGCTCAGGAGACCCGCGTCCCGAAGGCGCAGCCCCAGCAGCCGCTCGCCTCCGGCCCGGTGCATGTCGACGGCCGTGAAGCGGCCGCCCGGCTTGAGGTCGGCGATGACCGGGGTGCGCGCCGAGATGGGGTCGAAATCGTCGATCGTGAGCGGCACTCCGGCTTCGCGCGCGATCGCCAAGAGATGCAGGACGGCGTTGGTCGATCCGGCGGTCGCCGAAGCCGAGACGATGGCGTTCTCGAGAGATTGTCTCGTGATGAGGCTGTGGGGCCGAAGGTCCTCATGCACCATGCGCATCACCGCACGTCCGCAAGCGCGCGCGACGTCGTCCTTTTTGGGGTCCGTCGCCGGGACTTCGTTCGCACCGAGCGGCGACAATCCGAGGAAGGCGATGGCGGTGGCCATCGTGTTGGCCGTGTATTGCCCGCCGCAAGCCCCCGCACCCGGACAGGCCTGGTCTTCGAGCAGGCGCAGGTCGCTGGCCGTCATTCGGCCGGCCGCGTTGGCGCCGACGGCCTCGAAGACGTCCTGAATCGTGACGTCGCGCCCGGCGAACCGGCCCGGCGCGATCGCCCCGCCGTACAGCATGAGCGAAGGCACGTCGGCGCGCGCCAGGGCCATGACCGTGCCAGGGATGGTTTTGTCGCAACCAGAAAGTGCGACGATCCCGTCGAGCAGGTGTCCCAACGCGAACAGCTCGATCGAGTCCGCGATCACCTCTCGGGAGACGAGCGATGCGCGCATCCCCTCCGTGCCCATCGTGATCCCGTCGGAAATGGCAATCGTATTGAACTCGACCGGCGTGCCGCCCGCTTGCCGAATCCCGTCTTTGACCTTCTCGGCAAGCGCTCGCAGGTGCACGTTGCACGGCGTCACCTCGGTCCAGGTGTTCGCCACACCGATGAACGGTTTTTCGAGGTCGGCGTCCGTGAAACCGGCCGCCTTCAGCATGGCGCGTGCCGGCGCTCGAGAGGGTCCCTTTTTCAGAAGGTCGCTTCGCATCGGCTTGTCTCGTGTGGAAAATCGGTTCAAACGAAAGGTCAAAAAAAAACCCCCGCTCCCCTTTCTGGGGTGCGGGGGCCGAAGGTGGAGGAGGAAGCCTCAGCTCGGCGGCCCGCACCCAGGCCCAATAAGCGCGAGGCCCGATACGAGGGCGACACATACGCCAGAAACTACGACGATACCGCGTCCCGGGGCGGGGACGACGCACGGAGTTTCCGAAGCACCCAAGCGAAACATCAGGACGAAGGGTGAAGGGACCTGTGCGCCGCGTCAAGCAATATGTTTCGGATCGCTGCCCCCGGCTGGGCTTACAGCCCGCGAAAAAGCCAGAATTTTTGCCGGTAACGGGCGCACGATCCAGCCGCTCGAAATACCCCGCGCGCGGTGGGCTTGCTACGGCCCAGACGCTCACCGTGGGATGAGCCGTTCGGTACCCGACAAATAGGGGACCAGGGCCTTGGGTAGGCTGACGGTGCCGTCGCCCCTTTGGTGGTTCTCGAGCAGCGGGATGAGAATGCGCGGGCTCGCGATGGCGGTGTTGTTCAGCGTGTACGGATACGACAGTTCGCCCTGTGATCCTTCTCGTGACCGCCGAACGCGGATGTTCGATCGTCGGCATTGGAAGTCCCCGAGCGTCGAGCACGAGTGCGTCTCGCTGTAGGCATTTCGCCCCGGCATCCAAGACTCGATTTCGTGCTTTCGTGTTTGGCCTTGGCCGATCTCGCCCGTGCACGCGATCATGACTCGGTAGGGAATCTCGAGCTTGGCGAGAATGGCCTCGGCGTTGCCGAGCAGTTCGTAGTGGTGCTTTTCGGCGACCGCTTCATCGGGCTCGCAAAAAACGACCTGCTCGACCTTGGTGAACTGATGCACCCGGTACAAGCCGCGCGTGTCCTTGCCGTGGGCCCCGGCTTCGCGGCGAAAGCAGGGCGAGATTCCTGCGTACTTAAGGGGCAGCCGGTCGAGGTCGAGCGTTTCATCGCAGTGCATGCTGACGAGGGGAACTTCGCTCGTACCGATCAGAAATAGCTCATCGGCCGTAATGGCGTAGGCTTCCTCCCGGCCGAGCGGGAAGAACCCCGTGCCGACCATGGCGCGCTCCTTGACCATCACGGGCGGCGCGACCAGTTTCAGCCCGCGCTCGACCAACGTGTCGACGGCCAAGCGCAGCACGGCCATCTCGAGCAGCGCCCCCAGGCCCACGAGGGCGTAAGAGCGGGCGCCGGCGAACCGCCGCGGCCCTTCCCACTCGACGTAGCCGAGCGATTCGAGAAGCGTCACGTGGTCTTTGGGCGCGAAGTCGAACCGGGGTGGCGTCCCGACGCGACGAATCTCGACATTGTGCTCCTCGCCCTGGCCGAGGGGCACTTCGGGCCGAGGCACGCTCGGCACGCGCAGCATGAGGTCCAAGAACCTCCGCTGAATTTCGTTCAGTCGCGGCTCCAGTAGTTCGATGGCGGTCCGCACTTGCCGGGCCTCGTCCACGAGCTTCGGACGGTCGTCCTTGGCGGCCTTGGGGATGAGCGCGGACAGCTCGTTCTTTCGCGCGCGCTGTCGTTCGAGATCGCGCGTCGCCTCTCGACGCTCCCGATCCGCGTCGAGTACCAGGTCGAGATCGAGGTCGAGCCCCTTGTTCGCGATCGCCGCACGGACCTGGTCGGCATTGTCGCGGATGAATTGGATGTCGAGCATGGGTTGGCGGTATCCAAAAGGCAGCGCTCTAGCGGACCGGCCGCGGTCGCTCAAGGGATACGCGCTCGGCCCGCGGGTCTCCACTCCGCTGTCGGCCCGTTCGTGCGGGCTAGGCGGTTCCGAGCGGTCCGCCCGGTGTTTTCGCAGGCACTTCTGCCCTGACCCGCTCCGCGCGCGCCCAGCGTTCGAGCACCTCGAGGCGCTTGTTGGTTTCTGCGCGCATGGCCCCGAGCTCGGCGAGCATCCGCTCGATTCCGATTTCGTTCTTCAAGTTGACCCGAAAGTCGACGTCCGCCTTGGCCCGATCCTTGGCCGATTGGCGATTCTGGCTCATCACGATGAGCGGTCCCTGAAGCGAGACCAGAATGGCAAGGACCAAATTGTACAGGATGAAAGGGTACGGATCGAACCCCGTCACGTTGCCCTGTGCGTCGCGTGTGTAGATGCCGACGCGCTCGGCCCAAGAGGGGGCGTTCACGCAGCACCAGACGACCGTCAAGCCCAAGAGCATCAAGATGAAGGCCCAGCTGCCATTGAGCTCCGCCACTTTGTCGGCGAGGCGCTGGCCCCAGGTCAGGTTCTCCTCGAATTCGCGGACGACGTCCTTGGCCGCTCGTTGGCCGAGCAGCGCGTTCGTCTCGCGCAATCGCTCGGCCATTTCGGCCAAGATGGTCATGGCCGCTCGGGTGGAGCGACTCAGGTGCTCGCCGAGCTCCTCGCGCGTCAGCTCGAGCAAGACCGTATCCACCAGAGCGCGGACGCTCGCGCTCCGCGGTTTATCGTCGAAGAGTGCCAGCTCACCGAAGAATTCGCCCGTGCGTAGGTCCTTGAGTACGACCGGCGGTGCTCCTGCATCGCTCGGCAAGTAGACTTGGACGGCGCCCGACTGCACGACGTACATCGATGAACCCGGGTCGTCCTTCGAGAACACGATGTCGCCCGCCCGCAGGCTCTTCTCGGTGAGCCGTGCGGCCAGCGCTTCACGGTCGTCGTCGACGAGCGACTGAAATAGCGGGATCTGGGCCAGCAGGTCCGCGGGACGCATCGTGCACGATGGTGGCGCTTGGACGGGGGATCGAGCAAGTGGCCCCAGCACCCGACCGGGGCTTGGTACCGACGTACGCTCGGGCGCGCACGCGCCCGCGTTCGCGAATGGCCACGCAGGAGGGCGCGAAGTCCGCGTCGCGCAGGCGGGCGAGAAAGCCGTCGGCCGGGTATCCGCTCCATACGCCGAGCGAGCCTCCCGGTACCAGAGCGCGCATGGCCGTGGCGAGGCCGGCCGGAGCGTAAAGCCGTGCGTTGCTGCGAAAGCTTGCCCAATGCGGGCCGTTGTCGACGTCGAGCAGGATGAGGTCGACGCCTCCTGCCTGGCGCGACAGGACATCGCTCACGTCGCCGATGACGACAGTCACGCGCGGGTCGTCGAGCGGCCGGCCCGCGATCGCCGCGAGCTCTCCCCGAGCGAGCCGCTCGACGGCGGCGACCTTCTCGACGACGGCCACGCGTGCGTTGGGGTCGACGACGTCGAGCACCCCGCGGAGCGTGGCGCCGAAGCCGAGGCCTCCGATCAGGACGTGCTGCGCTTGGGTCGTCCCCGATTCGGTCAGGTAGCGTGCCGCGAGCCGGCCGAACGCGAGTTCCGTCTCGAGAGCGGCGCTCGAAAGGAGCACGACGTTGCCGCAGACGAGCTCATAGACGCCGCCGTCCTCGCGCAGCACGAGGCGTCGCGGCCCATCGTCGATTGGGCGGGAAGTCCACGTCACGTCGACCACCCTACTCCTCCCCGCGGTCGGGGTAGTCGGGGTCGGGGTCGGGGGTCGGGGGTCGGGGTCGGGGTCGGGGTCGGGGTCGGGGTCGGGGTCGGGGTCGGGGTCGGGGTAGTCGGGGTCGAGGCTTACCTTGACCCGAGCGAATCGCGCCGTTAGACGAGTGGGCGGGACTTCAGCGGATTCCGATGATCAGCGAGTCGCGCGACCAAATTGCCGACCTCCAACGGCGCCTTATGGCGCTAAGGGGGCATCTTTGACATCCCCAAGCTCACGGCCCAGATTTCCGATTTGGAGCGTGAAACGCTGACGCCGGGGTTCTGGGACGACCCCAAGAAGGCGCAAACGGTCACGCGGCGCCGTTCGAACCTCGAGCAGCAGATCGGCGCCATCGACAAGCTGTCGCGCGACGTGGACGACGGGTCCGTGCTGCTCGAACTGGGCGCTGCGGAGGGCGACGACGCCACGGTAGCCGAAGCCGAAGCGCAGATTCCCAAGCTCGCGGTGCGTGTTCGCGAGGCGGAGCTCGCGCGAATGCTCTCCGGCCCGGTCGACCACGCGAACGCGATTGTGAGCATCCATCCCGGAACCGGCGGAACCGATGCCAAAGACTGGGCGCAGATGCTTCTTCGCATGTATCTTCGCTGGTGCGAGCGCCGGGGCTACAAGACCGAGATCATCGACTACCAGGAGGGACTGGAGGCGGGAATCGACGGTGCGAGCTTCAGTGTCCAGGGCGACCACGCGTTCGGTTACCTGCGCAGCGAAAATGGCGTGCACCGTCTGGTTCGCATTTCGCCGTTCGACGCGAACGCGCGCCGGCAGACGGCCTTTGCGGCCATTGAAGTCACGCCGGACATCGAGGACGAAATCGACATCCAAGTGAAGGACGAGGACCTGGAGATCACCACCATGCGGGCCGGCGGCAAGGGTGGCCAGAACGTCAACAAGGTGGAGACGGCCGTCCGAATGAAGCACCTGCCGAGCGGCATCGTCATCGTCTGCCGCGCGGAGCGCTCGCAACACCAGAACCGCCGAATGGCGCTCAAGATGCTGAAGGGCAAACTCTACGAGATCGAAATGCAGAAACGTGAAGACCAGGCTGCCGCACAAGCGGCCAACAAGGCCCAAATTGCCTGGGGCAATCAAATCCGCAGTTACGTCCTGCAGCCGTATCGACTCGTGAAAGATCTTCGCACTTCGCATCAGAACGGCAATGTCGACGCGGTGCTCGACGGCCAACTCGACGAGTTCATCGAGGCGTACCTGCTCGCCGCCGCCGGCGGCACGCTGCGGAAAGGCGGCGTCACGGACGAAGCGGACGCGCCGTAGGCGCGGACGGTCGGCGCCTCTATCGCGCCGAACCGTACGCCACCGTCCCAGAACGCGGAGAGCATGGATGGCCGACGACCCGAAGAAAAGCCACGCACCGGCGGAACGAGCCATCGTCGACGCTCGCCGCGCGAAAGCCGACCGCGTGCGAGAACGTGGCCAGCGGCCCTTCGCCAACGACGTCGCGCCGCGGCTCGGCGCGCGCACGTTCGATATCGCCGAGGCGCGCAGCGTGGCCGACGCGGCGCGCGATGCTGCGGGACACTACGACGAGGCGCGCGTCCGCTCACTGGGGCACGACGCACTGTTTCACGTGCGCGGACGCATCGTCGCATTCCGATCGACGGGGGGACTGTCGTTTTTGCGTTTGAGGGATCGCACGGGTGAGATTCAGCTTCTCGTGAGCCAGGCGGTCTTGGGGGCGGACTACGAGCGGCTCGTCGATCTGGACGTGGGCGATTTCGTCGAAGCCGAAGGTTCGCTCGGCGCGAGCAAGCGTGGAGAGCTGTCGATCGAACCGCGTCGTCTCCGACTGCTGACCAAGGCGTACCGGCCGCTGCCCGAGAAGTGGCACGGGCTCACGGACGTCGAGCTGCGCTACCGCCAACGTTATGTCGATCTCGTGGCCAACCCAGAGGTGGCCGACGTCTTTCGGGCCCGCAGCCACGTGATCCGAGCCACCCGCGAAATCCTCGAAGAGCACGGGTTCCTCGAAGTCGAGACCCCAACGATGCATTCGGTCATCGGAGGCGCCGTTGCGCGGCCGTTCGTCACGCATCACAACGCGCTCGACATGCCCCTTTTCATGCGAATCGCTCCCGAGCTCTACTTGAAGCGCCTGGTGGTGGGAGGCTTGGAGCGAGTCTACGAAATCGGCCGCTCGTATCGCAACGAAGGGGTCAGCACGCGTCACAATCCCGAGTTCACCATCCTCGAATTTTATCAAGCGTATGCCACGTACGATGACTTGATGAATTTCGGCGAGGTGCTCTTGCGCGGCATCGATGCGCGGCTTGCCGCGGCGATGCCCGGACCGCATGCTTCGTGGAAGCAAGCCCGTCCATTCACCTTCGACGAGCCGTTCGAACGCGTGCCCATGGACCGGGCGGTCGCACTGGCGGCCGAGCGTACGGCGATCCCCGAGTGGGTGGCCGCAGTCGAGGCGGCAGGGGGCTCCGCATTGGTGTCGCTGTTGAAGCCGGGGTTTGCCGGACGAATCAAAGAGTGGGCGCAGGCGTCGCCGCGGGCGCGTTCGGTCGACTGGTCCAATTTTCGCCAGAATCTGGGGGCGTGCGTCAGCGACGGGGAGCGACTGTTCGCTTGCTACGAATACGTCGCCGAGCCGTTCCTGACGGAGGACTTCCGGACCCGGGACGGCAAACATTCCGTTCCGGTGTTCATCAAGGACTATCCGTTCGAAGTCTCGCCACTCGCGCGACGCAATGACGACCGGCCCGAGCTGACCGATCGCTTCGAGCTCTTCGTCCATGGCCGCGAGCTCTGCAACGCGTTCAGCGAGCTGAACGATCCGGACGACCAGGCGGACCGCTTCCGCGCCCAGATCGAGAAAAAGGCCCGAGGGGATGCGGACGCCATGGACTACGACGACGATTACGTGCGAGCCCTCGAGCACGGGATGCCCCCTACCGCAGGCTTCGGCATGGGAATGGATCGCCTCGTCATGGCGTTGACCAACGCACCGTCGATCCGAGACGTCGTTCTCTTCCCGCTGCTCCGACCCGAGCCGGGCCAAAGCAGAAGTGGCGCGTGAAAGCACTCCCCGGCCCCGCGCTCCTGTCCACGGCGGCGGTGGCTGTTCTGGCCATCGCATTTCTCGCCTGGCGCGCTCGGCGTGATTTTGCCCGAATCGAGACGGCCCGCGGCGTTCTCCAGAGCGTGGGCGCGGTCCTCGGGGCGGTGTTTCTCGGGCTCATGTATTGGACGGAACGCTTGCCCGTCCTCCACGGATCGGCGTGGAACGTGAGGGATGCCGTCATCCGCGCCGGGGCCATCGTGGCCGGGGTTCTCTTCCTGGTCGGCACCGTCGTCGCGCTCTTGCCATGGGCGCTCGACAGCCTGGAGCGCGGCACCTTCGCTTTGTACATCGCGGCGAGGCACGTTCGCGCGAAAAAGAGCGGATTTCTCACGCTCATCAGCGGACTGTCGATCTTCGCTGTCGCGCTGGCATCCTTCTCACTCTCAGGCGCGATCAGCGTCATGGGCGGGTTCAGCGCCGACCTCAAACGCAAGATCTTGGGAAATAACGCGCACATCGTGATTGACACGGCGAGCCAGTCGGGGTGGGCGGACTACGATCCGGTGATCGACCGCGTTCGGGCGATTCCAGGGGTCCTCGGCGCGACTGCCGTGGTCCAAGGCGAGGTCATGATAGCGAGCACGTCCAACCTCGCGGGAGTCGTCGTCCACGGAATCGACCCGGCGACGATCGGCAACGTAATCGATCTCCGCAAGAACATCGAAGCCCCCGTCAAGGTGTCCGACAAGCTCGGATACCTCGAGGATCCCGATCGATTGCGTCGCATTCCGGCCGACGAAGTCATCGGCATCGGCCCGGGCGGAGAAGAATACACGAAGGGGCCGGAGCTCCCACCTCTCGGCGACGACCTGGATCCGGCCGTACGCGCAGTCATCGATGCTCCGCCGCTGCGACCCGGTCTGGTCGTCGGTCGGGAGCTCGCAAAGACGCTGCACGTGTACGTCGGCGACGAAGTGACGCTCGTCTCTCCGCTCGGGGATCTGGGCCCCATGGGCGTCATGCCGAAGACGCGCAAGTATCGAATTGCCGCGATCTTTTACAGTGGGATGTACGAGTACGACGAGACACACGTCTATACGACGCTCGCCGAAGCGCAGAACTACTTCGCTCTGCCGGACCAAATCACCACGATCGACGTCAAGGTCGACGACGCAGAGAACGCCGATCGGGTGACGCCTCTCGTGGCGGCCGCGGTCCACAATCCCGATCTCAGGGTGCGGGATTGGCGCGAGATCAACAAGAATCTGTTCAGTGCGCTCAAGCTCGAGCGGATTGCGACGTTTCTGATCTTGTCGATCGAAATCATCGTTGCGAGCTTCTGCATCGTCTGCACGCTGCTCTTGATGATGACCGAGAAGGCCAAAGAGATCGCCATTCTCAAGGCACTCGGCGCCACCGACGGGGCCATCCTCCGGACGTTCATGACCGAAGGAATCATCATCGGTGGAATCGGAACATTGCTCGGAGTGTCCACGGGTCTGGCGCTGTGCACCGGGCTGGCCTGGTTCGGGCTGCGGCTCGATCCCGACGTCTACTACATCGATCGCCTACCCATCGACGTGAACGGCTGGGACTACGGCGCCGTTACGATCGCCGCACTCACGATCTGCACGATCGCCACGCTGTTTCCCGCCAAGCAAGCGTCGCAACTGCGGCCCGTCGACGGATTGCGGTACGAGTAATACGCGTTTGGGGCTGGAGACTGCCCGTCATTCGTACCGCAGCGCATCGATCGGATCGAGCTGCGATGCCTTGCGTGCCGGGTAGAGACCGAAGATGATCCCGACCGAAGCGCTGAAGAGCACCGAGGCGAGGATCACTTGCGGCTGGACCAGCATCGGCCAGCCAAACCGATGCGCCAGGCCTTGGGCGATTCCGAGACCGACGCCGATCCCGAGCGCTCCTCCCGCGAGCGAAAGCACGAGCGCTTCGATGAGAAACTGCGTCAAAACGTTCAGCGGTTTTGCGCCGAGCGCCATGCGGAGGCCGATTTCGCGCGTTCGCTCGGTCACGCTGACGAGCATGATATTCATGATGCCGATCCCGCCGACGAGCAGCGAGACTGCGGCGACGCTTGCGAGGAGCATCGTCATCGTCTCGGTTCCCTGCTGGCGGGCCCCGGCGATCTCGCTCATGTTGCGGATAGAGAAGTCGTCGTCGTCGCGCGCGGAGAGACGGTGCCGGTCGCGCAGCAGCGCGGTGATGGCCTTTTGCGCTCGGTCGACGTCGGCCGAGGAAGTGGCCTCGACGTAGATCGTCCCCTGAAGATAGTTGTTCAGGCTCCCCTGAATCTTGTGTTCGTACGTCGACACCGGGATGAACGTTGCATCGTCGTAGTCCTGTCCGCTGCTCGACTGCCCCTTCTCGGCGGCGAGCCCGACGACGGAAAATGGCGTGCTACCGACTCGAACTGTCTGCCCGACGGGATCCGAGTTCGGACCGAAGAGCTTGTCGGCCACCGTTTGCCCGAGGACCATCACCTTCGCCCCGCCCTCCACGTCCTGTTCGGTCAGCGAGACGCCGGACTGCATCGGCCAGTTGCGGATGAGAAAGTAGTCGGGGGTCGTGCCGGTGACGCTCGTGGTCCAGTTGGCCACGTCGCCCACGAGCGACTGACCCGATCGCAGGGCCGGAGCGGCCCTTTTGACGGTCGCGACTTGGGTTCGAATGGCTTCGACGTCGTCCTTGGTGAGCGAGGGCATCGAACCGAACCCACCCCGCGCGCCTCCCGACGTCGCCGATCCCGGCAAGATGATGAGCAAATTCGTGCCCATGGCTGCGAAGGCCTGCTCCACCTGCGATTTGGCTCCGGCACCGATCGCCATCATCGCGATGACCGCGCCGACGCCGATGATGATCCCGAGGGTCGTCAGGAACGACCGGAGTTTGTTCCGGAAGATGGCCCGCAGAGCCACGCGCAGCGTTTGCCAAAGAAACATCTACGCCTCCCGCGCGGCCGCTGCGGACTTCGGGGTTCGGCGCTCGTCGGTTCGGACCTGCCCGTCCTTAACGACGACGACGCGCGTCGCGAACTGGGCGACGTCCGGTTCGTGGGTGACCAGGACGACCGTGATTCCATGGCCGCCGAGCTCTTGAAGGATGGCCATGACGTCGAGGCTCGTACGCGAGTCGAGGTTGCCGGTCGGCTCGTCCGCCAAGACCAGACGCGGCTTGGTGACGAGTGCGCGGGCAATCGCCACGCGCTGCTGCTGACCACCCGATAACTGATTGGGGTTGTGCTCAATGCGGTCGCCGAGTCCAACGCTCTCGAGGGCCTCGACCGCGCGGCGGCGGCGTTCACGGCCGCGCAGACCCTGGTACATGAGCGGCAGTTCCACGTTCTCGAGTGCGCTCGTGCGCGGCAGCAGATTGAAGCTCTGGAAGACGAAGCCGAGAACACGGTTGCGAACGTCCGCGAGCTCCGCCTTGCTCAGCCGCGACACTTCGCGACCTGCGAGAAAATATCGTCCATCCGTGGGTCGGTCGAGGCATCCGAGCACGTTCATCAGCGTCGACTTGCCCGATCCGGAAGGGCCCATGATGGCGACGAATTCGCCGCCATCGATCGAGAGGGTCACGCCGTCGAGCGCGCGCACCACCGTGTCGCCGGCGGTGTAGAAGCGTGAAATCGCCTCCAGCGCGACCAGTGCCTCGCCCATCAGTTGCCGGCCCGACCGCGCCGCACATGCAGGGCGTGAGACGAGTGTTTCTGCGGGGCCCCTCGGAAGGCTGAGCAGGAGCAACGCCCTGAGAGGCGGGAAAGCCGCAGAAAGCCGACGGGAGCCAACATGTTCTTTGCTCTAGAATGGCCTTCGAGGACCGGCCAGCGAGGTTGCCGCAGGTGTCTTGCCGCTGACATCGGCGTCGATCACGACCGGATCGCCTTCGCTGAGGTCTCCTCCCGTCACCTCGGTAAAGGCGCCGTCGGACAACCCCACGGTCGCGCCAACCGCGACCGGTTCGCCCCCAACGAGCTTCCAGACCGTTTTCGCGTCGGCCGATTGCTGGTTGCCGTCGTGCCCATGAGGCCACTCGCCGCTGTGGGGGTGCTGCCCGTCGTCGGACGGACGGGCGTTCGCCCCATGCCCGCCGCCCTCGACCCCTCCGCGGCCGTCACCGGAGCGCCCCCTGGCTTCCGCCTGCGGGGGAGCGCGAACGTTGGACTCCGGCGGGGGCCGGAATCGCAAGGCAGCATTGGGAACCGCGAGGGCATCGCGTCGGTCCGCGTAGACGATCGTCACGTTGGCGGTCATGCCGGGCCGGAGACGCAGATCGGCATTGTCCACGTCGATCACGGCGTCGTAGGTGACGACATTTTGTACGGTGGTGGCGGAGTTGCGAATTTGGCTCACGCGCCCGCGGAAGCGCTGGCCCGGAAATGCGTCGACCGTGAATGTCGCGGCCATCCCTTCTTCGACGCGCCCGATGTCCCCTTCGGACACGTTGGTATTGACCTGCATCTTGCGGAGGTCCTCCGCGATGGTGAAGACCGTCGGCGCCTGCAGCGACGCCGCCACGGTTTGGCCGACGTCGACGCTGCGCGAGATCACCGTTCCGTCGATCGGCGACACGATGTTCGTGAACGACAGATTCGTCTCGGCTTGGTGAAGCTGCGCCTGGGCTTGCGCCAGAGCCGCGACGGCCACCTGAACTTGGGCGGTCGTCACGTCGGCGTTCGACTGCGCCGAGTCGACGTCTTGTTTGGCGGCAAGGTTCACCTTCTCGAGCGCCTGCAACCGCGCGAGCTGTTTGACGGCCAGGTCGGCTTGCGCCCTCGCGCTCTGCAAAGCGGCCTTGGCCGATGCATAATTCGCGCTGGCTTGCTCCACCGCCGCTTCGAAGAGCAGGGGATTGATCTTGGCGATGAGCTGGCCCTTCTTGACCGGCGAATTGTAGTCGACCAAAAGCTTCTGAACATTGCCGGAGACCTGTGTGCCGACCTGCACCGTCACGGTCGCCAGCAGGGTTCCGGTGGCAGTCACACGACCTATGACTCGGCGGCGCGCCACCGGCGCCGTCTGGTACGTCACGAGCGGCGGGCGGTGCGTTCGGTAATAGCGCCACGCGCCCGCACATAAGCCGATGCTGAGAGCGAGCCCGATCGCCCACGAGAAGACTGCACGACGCGTCATGGACACTCGTTCGGCCACAGTAACAACGTCCCAGCCGCCGGGCCTCCGTAGCCGCGGCGTTCGCCGCTCGATTTCCGACCTACCGTTCGGTCCGTCGTACGAGCGGGGCCGATCCGCCCAATCGGCGCGACTCGACGCCGCGGTTCGGCCGAGCTAGTGCTCCGCCCGTGAGCATCCTCACGATTCAGCCGAATACCCACGTCACGGTCGACTACGAGCTGCGAGACGAGGAGGGGGACTTGCTCGACGCCAGCGAAGCCGACGACGGACAGCCCATCCGCTATGTGCACGGCTACGGCATGCTCGTACCCGGGCTGGAGGCTGCGCTCGTCGGCCTACGGGTGGGCGACGAGCGCGAGGTCGTCGTCCCGGCCGAGGCGGGTTACGGCGAATACGACGAGGGCCTTTTGCTGGAGGTAAGCCGCGACCAATTGCCCGACCGACCCGGGGTCGCCGTGGGCGACGAGTTCGTCGCAGAATCGCCCGACGGCGAAGAGATCGCCATGAGCGTTGCCGAGGTGCACGACGACCACGTCCTGGTGGACGCAAACCACCCGCTCGCGGGCATGACCCTTCGATATGTGGTCCGCGTGCGCGAAGTTCGCGCAGCGACTGTCGAGGAAATCGATCGTGCCGCAGCCGATCTGGACGACGCGCACGAGCACGTTCACGGGCCGGACTGCGATCACGGAGAGGAACCAGTGCACATCGCTGGGCGCGACGCCAACTGACGCCGCGAAGATTGGCTCCACGCGGGGCCTGCCAAGGAGAATGAACGATGCCGACCGGCAACAAGACGATCCAGGCCTGGGATTGGGACGTGCGCGTCCGTGAGAGAAACCTGCGAAGGGGCTTCTTCGACGAGAAGGACCTCGAGCGGCATTTGGCGCAGCTCGTCGATGCCGCAGAGCAGGCCGAGTCGATCGTATTCACGCAACCGGCCCTCGGACCGCGCGAGAGCTGAGGCGGGGGGGCTTGGTGGTGGTCGACGCAAGCGCCCGAGACGAGTCCGATGAAACACTCCCCCAGGTCGATTTCTCGACGTTCGTGCTGTCGCTCAGCCACTCGGCGCTGATGCATCTTGGCGAAGCGCCGAACCCGGAGACCGGTCGAGTCGAAAGGAACCTGCCGCTGGCGCGGCAAACGATCGATCTCATCGGCATGCTGGACGAGAAGACCAAGGGAAACTTGTCCGGTGAGGAAGAGCGGCTCATCGGGCAAATTCTTTTCGACCTCCGCTTGAGATTCGTCGAGCTTTCCAAAACGTGACCCATAACCGCATGGTCCGCGCCGCGGCGCTCGGCATGGCGGTGCTGACGGTGACCACCCTATCGGGGGCGTGCAAGTACGCCCGACACGAAGCGGGGCGAGAGGACAGTGCCATCCTGCCGCCCGGAGCGACGTCCGTCGCCCTTGCGCCCGAACCGTCGCCGGCCCGGACGCAAGGCGAGCCGTTCCCGGTGGCCGTCCGTGGCGAACCGGTCAGTTTCGCTCCGATTGCGCGGGCGGCGGATCCGAGCGTTGTGACCATCAATACCGTGACGGTCGAAATTTCTCCGTTCACGCATCTCGCACGGCGCGAAATGCGCGGGCTCGGCACGGGCTTCGTGGTCGATCGCAATGGCATCGTTCTCACGAACAACCACGTGGTCGAAGGCGCCAACGCCGTTCAGGTGAAGCTTTCCGACGATCGGGAACTCCCGGGCCGAGTCGTAGGCACCGACGCGCCGACCGACGTTGCGGTCATTCGGATCGATGCGAAGGATCTCCGGCCCCTGCCGCTCGGCGACTCCGACGCCACTGACGTCGGCGACTGGGTGGTCGCAATCGGCAATCCGTTCGGCCTCGCCCATACCGTGAGCGCTGGAATCATCAGCGCGAAGGGACGAACTCTCGAGGACGGGCCGCTCGACCCGAGTGGATACTACAGTTTTCTGCAGACCGACGCCTCGATCAATCCGGGAAACTCCGGAGGGCCACTGCTCAATCTCAGGGGCGAGGTCGTCGGCATCAATACGGCAATCCGGGGTGGTGGAGCGCAAGGAATCGGCTTCGCGATTCCGATCAACATGGTCAAGCAGCTTCTTCCGATGCTTCTACGCGACGGACACGTCACGCGCAGTGCGCTCGGCCTTCGGATTGCCGATGCACACGAACTCTCGAACGACGATCGCGCGGCGTTGGGGCTCCCGCAGGACACCCGACTCTGGGGGGCCGTCGTCGAGTATGTGGCGTCCGGCGGACCCGCGGACCAAGGCAATCTTCAGCCGGGAGACATCATCGTTGCTTTCGAGGGGCGACCGATCGACCACTCGGCGCAGTTGCGGTGGCTCGCCAGCACCGCGGGCGTGGGCCGAACGGTTACGGTTCGCGTCCAGCGGGGGAAGAAGCAATTCGACATCCGGCTGACGCTCGGACGACTGGGCGACGACGCGGCGCCGTCGCTGTCGCCGCCGGCACCGCGGCATTAGTCGGGAACTCGAGTTCGCGGGCTGCCGCTCGCAGCCTTTTCGCGTGTTGCGGACCTCGTATGGTAATCCGTACGTCGATGGCCCTTCGTCCCGCGAACGCCGATGATCGGCCCACGGTTCAGGTCCCCAGCGCGCAGGCCGACCATCCCTCGTGGACCAAGGTGGGCGTCATCGCGGCGATCGGTTTCGTCGTCGGCCTGGCGTGGCCCCGCATCGCCGGCGTTCGACTGGGTCCGAGTGTCCCCGCGTCTCCTTCGGCCTCGAGCGGACCGATCGAATCGACCCCCGCCGCATCGGCGAGCGGCAGCGCGGGTGCACCTGCGGACGTGGCCTCGGCTGGGGGCGGGGCCTCCTCTTTGTCAGGGGCTGTGACGCAGCCGGTGCCGGAGGCGAGCCCGACCGAAGCCACGGTGCTGCGAGGCTACGTGATCGGCTGCAAGACGGCGCAGAACGAATCCCTCAAGGGGGCCGACTGCGGCGGTCTGTCGGGGCTGGACGCCGTCGTGATGCCGCGCCTCCGCCGGCTCTCGAGTTGTCCAGAGGCCTCGGGGGCGGCGGGCAAGTTGCATCTCGTGCTCACCGTCGACTTCGCCCGGGAGACCTTCACGACCGAGCTCAGCCGCTCGCATCCGATTTCATCCGCCGATGCATGGCTCGGATGCGCGCGGAGCGACCTTGCGGGGGTACGCATTGCCGGGATTTCCCACGAACACCCGAAGTATTCGGTCGCCTACGCGGTTGCGTTCACGGGCAGTGCGCCGGCTTCGCCCGCCGCCGTCATCCCCTCCGCCGTTCAGGAGGTCCCGCCCGATTCCGATCCACGAACCGCTCAGGTGGAATGGGAGGTGGCGATCGTCCGAGACTCGCCGAAGACCGGCAAGGTCATCGCGCGCTTGCAGCGCGGCACCACCCTTCGGATCGGGTCCCCCAAAGACGGTTGGTGGCCCGTCAAATACGGAGACGGATACACCAGCGAGGGCTGGGTCTATCGCGGCGCGATCGGACGTTGACCTTCGTCGACGACGGGGCGCCCGCCGCCATCTTCGTCGTCTTGTGCGTCCGTGGTGAACGGCGACGTTCGGGCGCGCCCCTGTTCATCCACGGCGAGCAACTGCTCGACGCGCTTTTCCGCTGCGTCCAGGCGGAGCTGCGACAGGCGTGAGAGCTTGACGCCTTCCTCGAAGAGTCGGAGCGATTCTTCCAGCGCGAGCTCGCCCCGTTCGAGCGTCTGGACGATTTCCGTCAGTCGCTTGATCGCGGCCTCGAACGAGGGCTCGGACGGATCGGGCGAAGGCTCGGGTGGGCGGCGGTTCATGGACTTGGAGGAGAATATGCCGGTAGCCGCGGCGCAAGCCGTAACCGTGACTCCCCCGCCGGAACACCGGGCACGAGCGCGTATCCGTCGTCGTCGAATGCGATCGGGATCGCGGTGCCGTCGCTCCCGACCCACAGTGCGATCGCGTTGGATGGGAGCTCCGCTTGGTACGCGGCAACGAGTCGGATCCAAGCCACCTCGCGTCCCGGCTCCCCGTTGACGATCTTGCCGTACGATCGATCGTGGCTCGCCAGCCACCGCACCCCCGGGTCCGGATCCAGGGTGGCCGCGAGATCGATCGTCTGCCGCGAACCTTGCGCGTCGCGGCCGTCGTCGCCCGCGACCAGTGCGGCGACGATGGCTCGGCGGACTTCGGCCTGGGTCTCCCAAGCGAAGGCTTGCACGAGCCGTGCGGTCGCATCCCACGTTCGACTTCGGCCGAGGCCGCGTGCTGCGTGTGCCCGAACCACGGGGTCTGGGGATCCGACGAGCGTCTCGATCCACCCCGCGGGCGCGCTGCCCGCACGCTGGCCGAGCGCCATCGCTGCGAGGGGCGCGTCGGGGCCTCCGGCTCGCGCCCGTTCGAAAAGGGTGGAAGTGGCAACGATCGCGAGGGGATCTCCTTCGATGAGCCCCCCCGCGAGGATGGTACGCGTGCCATCGTCGACCTCACGATTCATTCGCGCGAGGAGCGCCGTTGCGGATCCGTCGTCGCGACGGGCCGAGACGCTCATGGCGATCGCGCGACGCACGCGCGGATCCGGGTCGGCGAGCGCCTCGTCGACCGTCGTGAGCCCGAACGCAAAGCGAAACTGCCCGCCCACCACTCGGTCGCCCGCATCGGCAGAACGCGCGAGTGCCGACAGAAGGTCATCCATCGGCGCGCTGCGCTCTCCGCGCACGTATCGGCGGACGAAATAGGCGCGTGCGGCGAGCCGGCGTGTGAGGGCGCTCCGCGCCGAGGCCTCGATCGCGCCCATCGCCGATCGGCTCGGCGAATGGGCCAGAGCGCACGCTGCGTCGCCGCCGGCCAGCGGGTCGGAGAGGAGCGTTTGGAGCACGCCCACCGCCGAGGTCGAGGTTTGGCGGCCGAGTGCCACCACCGCCGCGGCGCGGATCGCGGTGTCCGCCGATGCCATCGCACGAGCGGCCGCGGCTTTGGTGACATCGTCGCCCTGGATGTCCTGGGTCAATCGCAGTCCGTCGAGTGCGGTCGCATCGTCGGCCACGAGCGCGACCACGTTTTTTTCCGCGTCGGCCGCATTCAATCGAACGAGCGCATCGGCGGCCGCGACGCGCACGCGCGGATCGGGATCCTGTGCCGCAGCGCGTGCCACTTCGAGGTCGCGCGCATCTCCGGCGACGGCCAGGGCCGACACGGCGGCGCTCCGCAGCAACGGATCGCTCGAGTGCACGAGACCGACCATCGCGTCCAGGGTTCGCAAGTCGGCGATTCGGGCGGCGAGAGCGATCATCCCCGGAGTCGTCAGGGCCACACCGTTGAGCGCGACGGCCGCGGCGGGCGGCTCGACCGCGAGGGCGTCGAGAGCCGCTCGCTGTCCTCTGCTGCTGCCGCGCGCAATCGCGATCAGCGCATCGATGGCGGCCGCTCTTCCGGAGCGCGCGAGCGCGATGGCGGCTTCGTCCCGGGCAAGCTCGACGCGTGCGGGTCCGACGGCTTCGTCCACGACCGAAGGAAACCCCGGCATCCCGCCCTCGATCGCGTCGCTGCCCGACTCGGCGCGGACCAGCAATGAGGCGAGGGGCGCGGCGACGATGCCGGCGAGCGCCGCCTGCGCCGACTCGCGATCCGTCCAGGCCGCCAAACCCCGCACGGCCGCCAGGAGGGCACGCGAGTCGCTCCGCGCCAGCCCCTCGGGGGGCAGCCGCGGGTCGAGACCGCCGGAACTCGCGCTGGCGGTGATGCGTTCCAGAAGGGCGAGGGCTTCGGGTGCATGCAGTCCTGCGGCGCGCTCGACCCCGCGGAGCCGCTCATTGGGATCGGTCGAACGCATCAATCGAGCGGCCAAGTCGGTCCCGACACGCCCGCGCAAGGTATTTGCCGGCCGAGAGGATGCCGCGACCGATGCGGAGTCGGCGGCGGGACGTGGCTGTGCCTGCGCGCCCACGACCCACGACGACCCGAGCAGAATGCATCCCACCCAACATCGATGCTTCATGGGCGACCCTCGATGCACCCCTCGACGTCGTCCGGCACAGCTTCAGTCCGGTTGCCCGATCGGAAGCGCAGGGCGGGGAGCGGTTGCAGACGGTGCCGGACCGATTGGCACCGCGGCCGCCGTCTGCACGGTGGGGCCCGGCACGTCGCCCACGTCGTCCGCACGATCGGCCGGGCGGTTGCGTGCGTGCCAACGCTTGATGGCTCCGCTCAGGATCTCGCCGATGAGGGTCCGATATTCGATTTTTGCGCCGTTCGCGATAAGGCAAAGATCGCTGTAATCCGGCGTTAGGCCGGGAAGCGGGTTGACCTCGATGACATAGATGCGTCCCTCGGGGGTGAGGCGCAGATCGACACGCGCGACGTCCTGGCAGCCCAGGGCCACGAACGTGGCGCGCGATGCCCGCTCGACCGCGCGAAGCTCGTCCTTGGTGAGCTTCGCGGGGCACTCGTAGCGCACGTGTGCTTGCCACTGCTGCTTGCATTGGTAGTCGTACACGGGCCGGTTCCCGGCGTTCAAAAACACGACCTCCATCGGAGGCAGCACCCGGGGTCGACGCTCGCCGAGCAAGCCCACGGTCAGCTCGCGCCCGAACACGTACTCCTCCACCAGAGCGGGCTGCCCGTAGCGGTCGATGATCTCTCGTGCCACCTCGCGCACGGACGCTTCGTCGTCACACACGCTTTTCGGCGTAATGCCTTTGCTCGTGCCCTCTTGATTCGGTTTGACGATGACGGGATAGCGTAAGGCGCGGATTTTTTCGCGGCCCGTCACCAACACTTGAAACGCCGGGGTATCCACGTCCACGAGGAGCCGCTTCGCGAGCGACTTGTCGAGGCAAATGGACAGAGTCGCGGAGTCGCTGCCGGTATACGGTACCCGGAGCAGTTCGCAGAGGCTCGGCACCTGGGCTTCGCGGCTGCGGCCGACCATTCCCTCGGCGATGTTGAAGACGACGTCGACGTTGGAGGACATCAGCGCGCGTGGGAACTCAGGCGTCGCTTCGAGCGGCACGACCACATGTCCGTGGCTCTCGATGGCCGCCGTCACTGCATGGATGGTCTCCGGGCCATCGTATTCGGCCTCGCGATCGTCGCCGCCGTGCGAGTCGATGCGCTTCATGTTGTAGGCCAAGCCGACGCGCAGGCTCGTGCGGCGTACGCGCGTCGCCCTCGTCCGCGTTCCATCGAGCAACGACGTGAGGCCCCGTCGAACGACCGCCGAGCGCAAGACCGCGAGCACGGTCGCGTCTCGGTTGGCGCCCACCGAGGCGGTCGCGGCGAAAAGGGCGCCGTCTTGCGCGAAACTCGGGATGGCCGTTGCACTGAGAAACCACACACTCCCGTCCGCTCCGACGCGGAAGTCCAAGGCCGCCACGTCGCGCAGGGCGAACGCGGAAAGCGCGCGGTCGGTCAGGTCACGCAGACGCTCGGCGATTCCCGGAGCGAGACGCGCCGGGACGCGTCGTTGGATGGCACCCGTTTCGACGTTGGCCAGCCGGTAGTCGATGATGTCGTGACGTCGCGGGTAATTCGGATCGATCACCATCTCCACGGCCGGCAGCGGCGGGAGTCCCTCGACGTGAACGATCCGCACGTCGATGCCGGGGATATAACGCTCGACGAGCGCGCCGTCGGGATATTGGGTGAGCAGTTCGTCGAGGACCCGGCCGAGTTCGATGGGGTCCTCGACCACGTTGTCTTGCGCGATCCCTTTGCTCGATCCCTCGAAGTTCGGTTTGACGATGACCGGGAACGTCAGTTCGTCGAGGCCGCCGTTTTTCAGTATGGAGCGCGGAAATGAATCGCCCGCGCGGGCTGGGCACGCCCCAGCCGGCGAGCTGCTTTTTCGTGAGGGCCTTGTCCAAGGTGACGCAGAGCGTGTACGCGTCGCTACCCGTGGAAGGAATGCCGAGTTCTTCGAAGAGGGCGGGAAAGAAAGCCCGGCGAGTTTTACCCCGGTGCCCTTCGGCCAGGTTGAACACGATGTCCGGAGCGAACGCCTCCAGTCGGGTTACGAGCAGCGAGGCCGGGCCGGTGACGTCAAATGGCTCGACCCGGTGCCCGGACCGCGCGAGAGCGCGCTCGATGGCATGAATGGTCTCCGGGGAATCGAACTCGGCTTCCTCTTCCGAGTCGGCCACGCGAAGATTGTGGGTGAGAGCGATTCGCATCCGCAGAGGACCTCTGACGCGCCGTCACTCGGCGTCTGCGCCGGCGGCGCGCAACTCGACCGGCAGGTCGTGTTGCATCCGTAACCGTTTCGCTTCGAGATAGGAGGCGGAGTGCGGGTTCGGGGCGACGACGATGGGCGTTCGCCCGACGACGTGAACCCCGAGGTCACGCAGCGCCGCCACCTTGGCCGGGTTGTTCGTAAGGAGCCGGACGCTCGCCACGCCGAGGTGCTCGAGCATGTCGCGTGCGATGTCGTACAGTCGAGCGTCGTCGGGGAGCCCGAGAAGACGGTTCGCGTCGACGGTGTCGTGTCCGTCGGACTGCAGCGCGTAGGCGCGGATCTTGTTGGCCAGCCCGATTCCGCGCCCTTCTTGTCGAAGGTAGAGCACCGCGCCGGCGCCGGCTCGGACCACGGCGGCCATGGCCGCATCGAGCTGCTCTTTGCAGTCGCACTTGAGCGACCCGAAGACCTCGCTCGTGATGCACTCGGAGTGCACTCGCACCGGGACACCGGTGCGGTCACGAACGTCGCCGAAAATCCACGCCAGGTGGTCTTGCGGCAGCGGCACGGCGTTGGCGGCCGAGACATGCGCGCCTCGAAAGACGTGGCAGACGAATTCACCGTATCGTGTCGGAATCTTCGCCTCAGCGAGACACGTGGTCACTGAGCTTTGAGGCCGGATCGCCCGCTTGGGGACGTGCATCTCAATCTCCGTAAGCGTTTTCGAGGGTCGTTGGGGTGAGCGCCGGGCGCCTCGCCGCGCGACCCAGGAAGAACCTAAGGGCGCCGGGCCGCCCCGTCAAATCGGTCGGTTCGCGAAGGGGCTCCCCCGGACGCGTTGGATGCGGATCGAGCGGTCCGGGTGTCGGCACGGCAGAGTCGCGTGAGCATCTCCTCCAGAATGGCGTCCGCCGGCCGGCGAGAGCTCTTCAAGGCGAAATCCGTCTCGGCGAGCACGAGGATCCAGCGTTCGACCTCTTTCGGGCGAACTGACCGAGATCGCGTCGACAGCTCCCGGGCGCGGTGCGGCTGGAAGATGCCCGCGCGCCGGGCCGCGTCGTCCGCGGAGGCACCTGACGCCAGGGCGGCCTGGTACCGCGCCAGCTGCCGCACCGACCAGGCCAGCGCGCCGAGAAGCGGCAGGCCCCGTTCTCGCGGATCATACGCGTCGGCCAACGTCCGCAAGGCGCGGCCCAGGTCACGGGATCCGACGGCGTCAACCAGCGCCCAGGTGTCCTCCGCGCGAACGCGGGCGACGCATACGCCGACCGCCGAGGCGTCGATCGGTCGATGGACGCCGACGTACAAAGACAGACGTTCGAGCGCGTCGTCGACCGATGCGAGGTCGGGTCCCGTGAGCGCCGCGAGCAGCTCAGCGACGTCTCGGTCGATCGGGTGCCCCTTGGCCGCGCATCGCTGGGCAATCCAGCCCGATAACGCTCTCGCATCGAGGGGATCGCACGCGACGAAAAAACCGAGCTTGCGAGCCGTCTGGACGAGTCTCCGTCGGCCGTCGATCTTGGCGGCCACGATGACGAGGCACGTGGAGTCCACTGGGGCGGCGGCGTACTCCGCGATGGCATCGAAGGGCGAGCTCGAATCGGCTCCGTCCCATCGCTCGGCACCCCGGACGAGGACGAACCGGCGGTTCGCCATCATCGGCACGGTGCGTGCTGCCGAGATGACCGTTGCCGCGTCCACCTCACCGGCGGTGAACTTGTCCTCGTTGAACGCCGGCACGCCTTCGCCGAGCGCCGCGCGGCGAAGCGCATCGACGACTTCGTCGCGCATCGTCTGCTCGTCGCCCGCGATGACGTAGACCGGCGCCAGTCGCCCGTTCTTCGCTTGCGCGATGGCTTCGTCGGGGGTCATGCGTTTCGACGGATGCGCTACGACGACCGACGACGCCGCGCAAGCAACAAGCCGACCCCGAGCGCGAGGGCCGCTCCACCGGATCGGCTCGGACCCTTGAGCCCAGCGGCGACGCACCCGCATCCCTTCGGGTGCTCCTGCAACGACTCTTCGGCCGATTTGTCGTAGGCGGTTTGGGGGACCATGCTAGGCGCGGGTCCCTCGGCGGCAACTTCGGTCGACGTCGGAGCCGCCGCCGGCGCGTCGTTTTCGGCGACCTCCTGCGACCCCCCGTCCAGTCCGCTGCTGACGGCCTGAATCCGTGGGCCCTTTTGCTTGCTGGCCTTGGAGTCGGCGCTGAAATCCATCGCCCCGCGAAACACCGGCGGATTGTCGCCCTTGAGCGTGAGCTTCTGGGCCCCTCCCACGTCGCCGTCGGGGCTTGCGAGGGTCACGAGGTATTCACCCGCCTCGAAGTAGCCGTCCTTTCTGGCCAAATCGAACTCGAAGTACGTGGACCGGAACACCTTGCCGGCGGGGTCGGCGAAGTCGACGTCCATCGACTCGATCTGCTTGGTGACCGTGTCGAGCACCACCCGGTGATGCTCCGGCTCCGCCCCTTTTTTCATGATGGCCCGTTCGTCGACCGCTTCCTTCGAGAAGGTGAAGCGCATCGGCGTGTGCATCATCGGAGGAGCACGCGGCAAGTCGATTCGCACTTTGACGTGCCACTCCCCGTTTTTCTCGTCGACGGAGGGAGTCTTGAGGACGAAGTTGCCCGCCGCTTGCGCTTGCGTCCCCACTAGGAGGACGATCGCGCACACCGAGGCGAAAGCCACGGCGACGCCGCCGGGGATCACGGTGTGGAGACGCGCGCGGAGGGCGGATAGGTGGGCTCTGGAGGTCGGGATCATGCGGCGGCTAGGTTACATGGATTCAGGCTTACGATGTGGTGTTTGCGGGGTCGGTGGGAGCGGCCGTCGTCCCTGTCCGGTGAGCGAGGCCCGGTCGCGGGCGTCGTGCCGCGTTGACACACGCGCCGCCGAGGGGCCAAACTGAAGTCTGCTGGGCCTTTTGGAGTCTTAACCTCCGACGGCCGCTACCTTGTGGAGCGTCTCGAATGAGCGACGGCGCATCGGCACTACCGCCCAAAGGCCCACCGGTCCAAGACCCGTTCGTGGGGCGCGTGATCTGCGATCGCTTCAGGATCACTGGGCTCATCGCGCGCGGCGGGATGGGGCGCGTGTACCGCGCCGAACAAGCTCCGCTCGGCCGCGTCTGCGCTATCAAAGTTCTTAACCCGAATTACGCCGACAGCCAGGATCCGGAATTTCATAAACGGTTCTTCCTCGAGGCGAGCACCGCATCGAAGCTCACCCACCCGAACACGGTGACGATCTTCGATTACGGCCGAACGGACGACCACATCTACTACATGGCGATGGAATACCTGGATGGACAGACGCTCCACCGGGCGATCCGTCAATCCGGGTCCATGCCCGAAGATCGCGTCGCCCATATCGCGCGTCAGATTTGTCGCGCCCTGCGCGAAGCGCATGCGATGGGTGTCATTCACCGCGACCTCAAACCAGCGAACATTTACCTGGTGGAACACGGCGACGAGCCCGACTTCGTCAAAGTCCTCGACTTCGGTCTGGTCAAGCAGGTGTCCGACGCGCCGTCCGAGGAGCTCACTCAAGCGGGCCTCTTCATGGGTAGCCCCAAGTACATGGCGCCCGAGCAGGTTCGTGGCGAGCGCGTCGACACGCGCACCGACGTCTACGCCCTGGGGGTCATTCTCTACGAGATGGTCACGGGCAAAGTGCCTTTTGATCGCCCGAGCAGCGTTCACATTCTCATGGCTCACGTGCATGAGCCGCCGCCCCCCATGCGCGAGGTCAATCCTCGGGCGCAGTTCTCTCCGGCGCTCGAGGCGGTCATTCAGAGGTGTCTGTCCAAGGATCCCGATGAGCGGTTTCGATCCATGGACGAGCTTCTCGCGGGCCTGAAACAGGTCAAGCGCCTGAGCGAAGCCCCTCTGGAAGCGAACCCGGCGCCCGGTCCCATTCGAGCCGCGCTCGAAAGCAGTCCGAGCGATTCGCGTCCGAGCGCGGGTGAGACGAGTTCCACGTCGACCTCGGCCCCCATTCCGACCGCGTCGCCGGGCACCGGATCCGTGCTCGCTTGGCAACAGTCCGTTCCGAAGCGATCGAAGAGGGCGCTGGCAACCGGTCTCGTTGCCGCCCTTGCGCTCGGGAGCATGGGCACAGTCGCCGCGCTTCGCCTGAACCATTCTTCCTGGGGCCTGTCCCCCTCCGCTCCTGTGACCGCGGCGATGCCGAGCGTCAGCGCGGCCTCGCCGGCCTCGCCCCCGCCGCCGTCCGATTCGATCGTAAAGGTTCGGATCAGCACGGATCCCGACGGCGCGACCATCAAAGAGAACGGCGTCTCGATCTGCAGCGGCACGCCGTGCGACGTGCTCTACGCGGACGCGGATCCGTCCCGCGTGCACCAGATCACCGTTACGTTGGCCGGGTATCGGAGCGAAACGAAGGACATCCGGGTCGGCGACAGCCCGGTCATCGTGCGACTTACGGCCGATCCGTCGCCATGAGCGTCCGGCCCTGAACCGGCGCACGTGCTAAGCCTGCGCCCGCGATGGCCGCGGCCCCACTGGTCCTCGTCGACGACGCGACGCCTGCCGCGAGCCTCGCCGCGGCACCGTGCGTCCTGGTCATCGGCAATTTCGACGGCGTGCACCGTGGGCATCAGGCGGTGCTGCAAGAGGCCGTTACCGAAGCGCGGGCCGCGGGCCTCTGCGCGTGCGCCCTGACGTTCGACCCTCACCCCGCCCAAGTCATCGGAGGCGACGCGCCGCCGCTGCTGACCTCTCTCGAGCACCGCGCGGAGCTCATCGGAGCGCTCGGCGTCGATCGTGTGTACGTGCGCCACTTCGACGCGGGCTTCGCCGCTTGGGAGCCCGAGCGTTTCGTGCGGGATCTCGTCGTGGGCGCACTCCTGTCGCGTCGCGTCGTCGTGGGCGAAAATTTCCGCTTTGGAGCCAAGCGCGCCGGCGACCTCCGGCTCTTGCGAGCGCTCGGCGCAGAGTGTGGCTTCGAGGCGCGGGTGCATGCCGTGGCTCGCGACGACGTCGGCGCTTACTCGAGCACCCGGGCGCGAGACGCCATTGCGGTCGGAAATGTCGAGGAGGCGGCCGGCGTCCTCGGCCGGCCGCATTCGATCGAAGGCGTCGTCGTCCATGGAGATGCGCGCGGTCGGTCGCTTGGCTTTCCGACGGCGAATCTCGACCAGATCGCGGAAGCGACGCCTGCAAACGGGATTTATGCGGTCAGGGTCGAGCTGCTGCGGGCGACCGGGACGCGTCCGCTTGCTCAGGGTGTCACGAGCATCGGAGTCCGTCCAACGATCGTCGACGGGCTGCGGCCCGGGTGGCGAACGGTCGAAACGTACCTGCTCGACTTCAAAGGCGACCTCTACGGATCGCGCATCCGCCTGCACTTCGTCTCACGATTGCGTCCCGAAAAGAAGTTCGACTCCCTGCAAGAGCTGAGGGCTGCGATCGAAAGCGACGTCGCGGGCGCGCGAGCCGCTCTACTCAAGCCGGTCCGCGACTGAGGGATCTCTTGCGTCCGCGCGCGCGGTGCCGCAAATACCCCATCCCATGGACCGCGCGGACCTGGAACGCCTCGACCGGGACGCTCTCATCGCGAGGGCGGAAGGTGTAGGCGTGGCCCGCGCGCGCATCCTGACCCGTCCCGAGCTCGTCGACGAGCTGCTGTTGCGCAGTGCCGCGAATCAAGCCGAAAAAGAGCGATCGCGTGGCCTTTTCGGGCGAGCGCGCGACCTGCTCGCGCGCGTGGTCGAGCGAGGGCTGCACCTGCCCGACGCAGCGGACCGGATTCGATCGATATCCATGATTTCGCTGCCCGTCGCTCGCCCCAGCGCTCCCGCCGCTCTTCCCACGGTCACGCTTGCGGAAATCTACGCTGCGCAGGGCCATCGTCAGCGCGCCGTGGAGACCCTGGAGCGCGTTCTGGCGCGAGAGCCCGACCACGCGCCGGCGCGTGCGCTCGTCGCACGGTTGCGCGATGCCGCCTATCCGATGCCGGCACCGCCGCTCCCACCGGAGGACGACGAGGCGCTCCGGGGCGAACCAGCCGCCGCGACGCCACTGCCCCAAGCGGATGACGATGCCCGGACCGCCGATCGGGTTGCTTCTGAGCCGACGGTCGCGTTGGACGATGCGGCTTGGTCGGCGCGCTCCGATGTGGACGAATGCGTGGCCATTCCCGTGGCCGCGACCACGCTCTATGTCTACTGGCAGGTGCGCGAGCGTTCGTTCGAATCCCTACGTGCGGAAAAACCCGCAGGGGTGGTGTCGCTCCGGGCGATCGTCATCACTCCAACGTGGGACGGGCCGCGATCGGCGGTGCGCGACTACGACGTGAAGGCGACATCCGGCGACTTCTTCATCCCGGATGTGCCGGGCGGCGGTGTCGCTCGCGTGGCCGTCGGCCTCCGCGACGATGAGGGATTCGTGCCCGTCGCGCATTCGCCCGCGTTGGAGATTCCGGAGGGTGCAACGTACCCGCTCCTTTCCACTTCGCTCGTGCGCCGGACCGCTGCGGGTGTTCTTCCGGTTTCGGCCCATGATCGCGACTCGCCGTCGATCGAGCGCGCCGTCGCGCGCGTGCGTCGCAACGCGGCGGCAGCGGAGCGGGTGCATCGACCACTCGAGATCGACCGCGGCAGCGGCGAGCGGTGGGCGGAAACGCCGATTTTTTCCCCCGCCTCGCCTCAAACGACGTCGAACGGATAGCGACCGTCGACGTAGGTCTTGCTCGCCACGGCCTTGCGGAGCTCGTCATCGTTCTTGTCGATGGCCTCGACGGTTTGGGCGAGCCGCCTTTCCGCCGTCGATACGAAGATGCTCGTCAAGTCGAGCTCGCGGCGGGCCCCTTCGTGACCGCGCCGTTGGATCGCGCGCGTCGTCCGGGAGATGCAGGCGGCAATCGCGTAGAGATCGATCGCCATGTCCGCCGTTCGCTTCTGGGTGTACTGCATCTCGGCGATATCGCGTCCGTGCTTGCGTAGGACCTTGTCGACGCCGCGCGAGAGCTCGTGCACGTACGCCTCGAAGACCGCCGCCTCCCGGCACAATGCCGGGTCATGTCGGGTCAGCCGTGGGCGGCCGAGCGCTCCGCGAGCCTTTCGGATGGCGAACTCGCCGAGCAAGCCGAATCCCTTGATTGGTTCTCGCATGGCGCGCGCGACCTCGGCAATCTCCTTGGCGGGCGCCTGCATCCCGCTCAGCGCAATGAACGCTCGGAGAATCTCGTTGGTCCCCTCGAAGATGAGGTTGACCTGAGCGTCCCTCAGCAGTCGCTCGTAAGGACGGCCGACCATGTACCCCATGCCCGCGGCGATCTGGAGCGCCTCGTGGACGACGCGCCAGCACGTCTCGCTGCCGAGCACCTTGCAGATCGCGCTCTCGACTGCGAAGTCTTCGACTCCTGCGTCGACGATTCCGGTGGTCAGGTACGTTACGCTCTCGAGGGCCCAGGTATCGGCCACCATCGCGGCGATCTTGTCTTTGATGAGCCCAAACTCCCCGATGGGTCGTCCGAAGGCACGGCGCTCCTGACACCGGTCCACCGACAACTTGATGACGCGCTTGCAGAGCCCGACGCAGCGGCTCGAAAGCCCGAGTCGGGCGTTCGCCAGGACCTCCATCGCGACCTTGTAGCCGCGTCCGGCCTCACCGAGGACGCCTTCGGGTGCCACCCGTACGCCATCGAACGACATGTCGGTCGTCGATGCCCCGCGAATTCCGAGCTTGGGGGTGTTCGGGCCCGTCGTGACGCCGGGTCCGCGCTCGACCAGGAATGCCGTGAGCTTGGGCTTGACCCCTTCATCCGGCGGCGACGTACGCGCGAAGACGGTAAAGAGATCTCCGATTTCGCCGTTGGTGACCCAGATCTTGGTGCCCGTGATCCGATAGCTTCCATCGGGCTGTCGCTCGGCACGGGTCTGGAGCGCCGCTGCGTCGCTGCCCGCCGCCGTCTCCGTCAACGCGAACGCCGCGACGATTTCGCCGGTGGCGAGCCGGGGCAGATAGAGAGCTTTCTGCGTTTCGCTGCCGAACAGCAACAAGGACTTCGCCCCCAGGGCTTGGTGCGCCGCGACCGTAACGGCGATGCTCGAATCGGCCGCGGCGATGTCCTGCAGAACGCGTGCGTAAGCGCTGCTCGATAGCCCAAGGCCCCCATACGACGATGGAATCAGCATTCCGAAGCACCCGAGCTGGCGAAGGCCCTGGAGCACGGGATCGGGAATTCGGCCAAGACGGTCGATCTCGCTCGCATCGACCGTTTGCTCCAGGAATCGGCGAACGCCTTCGAGGAGACCATGCACGGTTTTCACATCGGCGGCCGGCACCTCGGGCCAAGGGAAAATCAGGCTCTCGTCGATGGCGCCACAGAAGAGGCTTCGGATAAACGATTCTTGCCGCATCGCTCGCGTTCCACGCGTCGCCTCCCGCCGAGGGCCCCGAGGTGCAAGCGAGGCGCGGGCGTCCGGGGGGCAGGATATCCCCCAGGATAGCCCAGCATCCGTCGGGCCTGGCACGATGCGACCTTGGGCTTTTCGCTTTTCGATCGCGTAGGCACGATTCGACGTTGCCGCGGTGGGCGCCGGTTGCTAGCCAAGAGAGGGTAGGGCGGTCGCCCGAGACGCCAGGAGCAAGCGCGCGAGGTGTATCGATTCGAGGCGTTCCAGCGGATGCTCGATCGCGCGCGCTCTGTGCGCGGCGTCGCCCTGATGGGTATCTGCAACGTGACCCCCGATTCGTTCAGCGACGGCGGTCGTTATCTGGCGCTCGACGCCGCGCGGGCTCGTGTCGACGAGATTCTGGGGGAGGGAGCCGACATCGTGGACGTTGGGGGGGAGTCGACGCGTCCCGGGGCCGTCTCCGTACCTGCGGACCAACAGATCCACCGCGTCCTCGATGTCGTGCGCCACGCGGCGTCCCGAGGCGCCTGCGTGTCGATCGACACGACCAGTGCGGCCGTCGCCGCCGCCTGCCTGGAGGTCGGCGCGTGCGCCGTGAACGATGTGTCCTGCCTTCGCGACCCGGCGCTCGGCGAGGTGGTCGCGTCGGCCGGGGCGGCGATCGTCTTGATGCACACGCGCGGCACCCCCGAGCAGATGCCGGGGTTCAGTCGCTATCCCGAAGGCGGTTACCGGGACGTCGTAGCGGAAGTGTGTGCGGAGTGGGCGGCGGCGGCGGCTCGCGCACGTTCGGTCGGTGTTCGGTCGGAGGCGATCGTCATGGATCCCGGGCTGGGCTTCGCAAAGAGCGCGCGGCAAAGCCTGGAACTTTTGACCCGTATCGCCGACGTAGTCCAAACCGTCGGCGCCCCCGTGGCCATCGGAGCGAGTCGCAAGTCGTTCTTGATGGCCGTCGAATCCTCCGCGCCGACGGACCGGTTGGGTGCGTCGATCGCAGCCGCTCTCCACGCCGCTCGCGCGGGCGCACGCATCGTCCGCGTTCACGACGTGCGCCCCACCCGCCAGGCGATTGACCTGACGGCCCTGCTGAGGGGAGGGTAAGCCGTGCTCGACGGGTTCCTCCATCTGTTTGCCCGGCGCTCACTCACGGGGGCGCTGACCGACGTCGCGGACATCTTGCTCGTCGCCTACGTGGCCTATCGCGCCCTGCTCGTTCTGCGGGGTACCCGAGCCATGCAGATGGGCCTCGGGCTCGCCGTCCTGTTCCTGTTCAATTATCTGTCGAAGTGGGCCGGGTTCATCACGCTGTTCACTCTGCTCAGCGCGCTCCTGTCGCCGATCGTGCTCATCATCGTCGTTCTCTTCCAGAACGACATTCGGCGCGGCTTGCTGCGCGTCGGCGCGCGAGCGTTTCTCAGCGGCCTTTCTCGCCAGCAAGAATCGAAGGTGATCGACGAAGTCGTCTCTGCCGCGACCGAGCTGGGCCGGCATCGCATCGGAGCCCTCATCGCATTCGAGCAGGACGCGAACCTCGACGAGTTCGTGGTCGGACAGGGCACGATCATCGACGCGTCCGTGCAGCGCGAGCTTCTCGTGAGTCTGTTCCTCCCCGAGAGTCTCAATAAGCTTCACGACGGCGCGGTCGTCATTCGCAACTTGCGCATCGCCAAGGCCGGCGTGTTCTTTCCCATGCCGGACACGAAAGTTTTGGACAAATCGCTGGGCTCTCGGCATCGAGCGGCGCTCGGAATCACTGAGGAGACCGATGCGGTCGTCGTGGTGGTCAGCGAGGAGCGAGGGAGCATCAGCTTTTGCTTCAACGGCAATATCGTGACCAATCTCGACGGCGCGTCGCTGCGTCAGGCGTTGCTCGGGCTGTTTGGCCAGAGAGCTCGCAAGCGAGCCAAGCCCGGGCAGAAGCGTTCGGGAAGCGTCACG
The DNA here is from genome assembly GCA_963696385.1 of uncultured delta proteobacterium. Lineage (GTDB taxonomy): Bacteria > Myxococcota_A > Polyangia > Polyangiales > Polyangiaceae > Palsa-1150. The sequence goes on along the minus strand of CAVOKF010000007.1, from coordinate 977,782 downwards.
CAGACCGGGACCGGTAGCTTCCGCGTCGTGAGCGCGCTTTCCGCGGGACCCACGGAAGGGCGACCGGCCCGCATTTCCGACGTCCCCCCCCATCGGGCTCGTCCGGGACGGAGACTGCGCGCAGCGTGGTCGTCGCCGCTCCTGCTTCCAGTCGGGGCGACGCTTCGACGCTCGAGAAGGAGCCTTCGTCCAAGCACAACGCGCGTCCCATGAGCGCCGCCAAACCCATCGAGACCCCCATGGCGGTGCCTGTCGCGGATCCGCGCACGCGACCGCGCGAGGACTGATCGATGGCTCTCGACCTCGGATACAGGCTCCGCTCGATCGTGACCGAGAATCTCAACCTCAAACTTCTGTCGCTCGCGTTCGCACTGCTTTTCTATTCGGGCGTTCACGGTTCTCAGGACGCACAGCGATCCTTGCTGTTGAGCGTCGTAGCGCTGACTCCTCCCGATTCCGCCAACCGCGAGCTCGTGACGCCGATACCCGCGCAGATTCGCGTCACTGTGCGCGGTCCTCGGTCCGCGCTCGACGACGTGCACGCCGACGATCTGAGCGTGCAAGTCGATCTGCGGGGCGGCAAAGAAGCCCGTCTCACCTTCGACCCGTCGATGATTCCGGTGCCGCCAGGTTTGAAGATCGAGCAAATCGACCCGCCCGCAATCGATCTGAGATGGGAAGATCGGATCGTTCGAGACGTGCCTGTCGAAGTCGGGATCATCGGAACGCCTGCGGCTGGGTTCGTCGTCAAAGGGCCGCCTTCGGCCGATCCGTCCGTCGTGCGCACGCGCGGACCGATGAGCGAGGTCATGGTGCTGCAGCGTGTGCGCTCGGACGCGTTCGACGTGACGGGCTTGACCGCCGGAAAATACGCGCGACGGCTCGCTCTCGACCGGCCTCCCGGGCGTGTCTCGTACGAAATTCCCAGCATCTCGGCCAACGTCGAGGTTGCTCGGGAGGTCCTCGAGCGGCCGTTCGCCCGGGTTGCCGTCGCTCTGGTCGGTCGCTCGGGCGCGAAAGCCCTGCCACCGCTGGTCGACGTTCGACTCGTATGCCCGCCGGAGATCGTTCGCGCCTTGCGGCCCGAGGAGATCGTGCCTCGCGTGCAAGTCGAGAACGCGCCCGATCATGGGTCCGCTGCGTTGCCCGTTCAACTGACGATCGACCAGTGTGACGTCCAAATCACTCCACCGAGCGTCGTCGTTCGCTGGTGAAGTCTTAAGTCACCCCACCGAGCGTCGTGGTTCGCTGGGGTGAAAGCGGATTCTTTCCTCGCAAGGCCTACTTGGCAAAACGAGGCTCGCGTGGCGGTCAGATCGCGCTTCGCTCGATGAGCGAACCCGACCGACTTGGGCTTCGCCGTTCGTCGGACTCCACTCGACCGTCGCGCAAGGTCACGACGCGAGGCATGCTCGCGGCGAGGGCCGCATTGTGCGTGACGACGACAATGGTCGTTCCGCGCTGCGCGTTGATCGAGAAGAAGAGCTCGTGAATCTGCAGACTCGTGGCCGAGTCGAGGTTGCCCGTTGGTTCGTCGGCGAGGAGCAGTTTCGGTTCGAGCATGAGCGCTCGCGCGAGAGCGACCCGCTGCTGTTCGCCCCCGGAGAGCTCACCCGGACGGTGGCGAGTTCGCTCGCGAAGGCCGACTTCCTCGAGCAGGGCGCTGGCCCGCGGCTCGAGATCGCGCTTCGCCCTTCCCTGGACCAGCCCCGGCATCATGACGTTCTCGAGGGCGTTGAACTCAGGGAGCAGGTGATGAAACTGGAACACGAAGCCGATCGTCCTATTGCGCAGGTCGGCGAGCCGCGAGCCACCCAGCATCGTCACTTCCTCACCGGCGACACGAATGGACCCGGCCGTGGGAGCATCCAGCGTGCCGATGCAATGCAAGAGCGTCGATTTGCCCGCGCCGGAAGGGCCTACGATGCCCATCATTTCGCCGTCGCGAATCTCGAGGTCGACCCCGCGGAGGACCTCGAGCGTTCTGCCCATGTGGCGGAAGGATTTCTTGACGTCGGTCGCCACGACCAGCGCACTCTGCACGGAAGAGGTGTTCATTCGGAGGTCGAGGAGCGACGAAGCTCGCGCCGAGGACCTAGCACACGGGCCCCGCACGCGTCCGTCTTGACCGCGCGTCGAGTGGATGCTTCTCCTTTTTCGTGCCCCGTCGAATCTCGCAGTTCTTTCGCGTGCGTGGGTCGTGGCTGTGGCGCCATAGCGCTGTCGGCGTCGCTTCGGCCGTCGCGGCAGCCGGTACGTGCGCCGCTCACGGCCAAGTCCCCGGCCACGATCTGGGCGCGCTCGCGGCCGCGTTGGGTCAATCGGCGGGAGGCATGATCGTCTCCCCCGCAGACATCCGATGGGAACCGTCGCGTGGATGGGTGGTCGATCTGCTGCTCGGGCGTCGGGCCCTTTTCCTTGCTCGAATTGCAGGCGAGGATGCGCACGACGTTTGGAGGACGCGCGTTCGGGTGGGCCCGAACGGCTTTGCGATCGACATCGCGGGCGCGCGCAACCTGACCAACACCCCGCTCGGTGACGACCACGCGCTCGTGGCGCGCGGCCCATGGGCGGCCTTTGCGACGCGTGCGTACGGGCAGGAGCAAAGCGTCACCGTGTTGGATTTGAACGGTGAAGGAGCCGAGAACAAGACCACCGGGATCATGGACCGATCGATGGCGGCGATCACCAATTGGCAGCGCACCGGCGCCACCGCCGGGGTGGGTCGTGTCGACGTGACGTTCGACTCGCCCGGACGTGCTGTGGCCCTGCGGCTCGGAGAGAGCGCGCTGGAGATCACCCTTTTCGGCGGCGACGTGCGGCGCGCGCCGATCCCCAGCGTGGCGCGGGTCGACCTGCCTTCCGGTGAGCTCACTTCGGGCGCGTGCATGCACGTCGATCCGGTCATGCATCTGCCGAAGCGCTTTTCGCATTGGACCGTCGACACGCTCCGCGCCGTCAGCTGGATCGGTCCCGCTCCCATCGCGTGGATCGAGGATCAAGCGCTGTGGCTGCGGGACGGGTATCGGAGGCTCACGTTCTCTTCGGATGGCGCCGTGACCGACGTCGTCGCTCGAGAGGAGCCGCCACCGCCGGTACTCGACACGTCACAAGCCTCGATCGAAGAGGCGCATTGGCCGCCGGCGCCCATCCCGACCCTCTGGCAATCGTCGGAGAAGGGCGAGGGGGAATGGACCGTACCCGAGCCCTCGTGGCTACGGCGCGTGCCGGGCGCGTCTGCGGACGCGCCCTCTGCCTTTTACCAGACATTCGTCCGGCCGGACGTCGACAGACCCTACGCGAAAGTCCTGCTCGTCGCCATGGACATGCGCCAGCTCGATCTCGACATGGAGGCGGGCGTCGAAGATCCCGAGCCCCTGACGGGCCCTCCGGGCGCCGGCCGCATCCCGAGGGATCCGGCCGTCTACCGGCGCGTCGCCGCAGCCTTCAACGGCGCGTTCAAGACCGAGCACGGACACTACGGAATGATGGTGCACAAGCGCGTTCTGTTGCCGCCGGTTCCGGGAGCTGCGAGCGTCGTCGTGCTCGACGATGGCCGCGTCGGCTTCGGGAGCTGGGGCGCGGAGCGCAAGGTGGGCGGCATCGTGGGCGTGGCGGACGAAGACATTGCGTCGTTTCGTCAGAACCTCGACCCTCTCGTCGACCGGGGGCAAGTCAATCCAACGGGCCGCAACCTCTGGGGCTTTACGTTGCCTGGCAAGGGCGTTCAAACGGAACGGACCGCCTTGTGCGTGACGACCAGCGGCCACCTCGTCTACGCGTGGGGAGACGACCTCAGCGCGACGACTCTCGCCAAAGCCATGTCCATGGCGGGCTGCGACTACGCCATGCACCTCGATATGAACCCCTACCACACGGGGTTTCTGTTCGCGGCCATCGACGACCTCGGAGCCAAGAAATACAAGTCGACGGTTCTGACGAGTGCGATGTCGATCCCGAACGATCGATACATCCAATATGCGCCCAAAGATTTCTTCTACGTCCTGACCCACGAGCCTGCGCCGCCGGCGCTCGAAGGCGCAGCGGCTTGGGCCCCCGACGGAGGCGATCAGCCCCCGCCTCGATGGTTGCCCGGACTCTGGGCGACGCGCAGGATCGGCGCACAGGGGGCCGTCGACGTCCTGGACGTCGAAGCCGGGCGCGCCACGTGGCGCATCCGCGCCGGCGCAAAGGAAGCGGTCCTGGCTTCTCCGCTTCGAGAGATCTCGGGCGTGGAGGCGAACCACGTTCTCCTTTCCCTCGGGCTCGGGGTTGCTCCCGAGCGACGGCCGCTCGGATTGGCGACCGGCGGTCGCCTTGCCGTTGCCGTCGTGGACGGACCGGAATGGGGGCTGCTGATCGTCGACGAGAGCGGACGTCTCGTCATCGAACGCGCCGATCGAGCGCCGGAGCTCGGAGCTCACGACGACCTAGCCGAGTTGCCGATCGCGCTCTGGGACGGCCAGCGCGTGACGGACTCCCTGGGCGCCGTAGTCGCCCGAGCGGCCATCGGGATCACGCCGTCGGGTCGCGTCGTCGTTGCGCGCGGCACGTTTGCGAGCTCCGCGCCTCTCGCCGATGCGCTCGCGGCCGCCGGGTGTACGCGCGCCGTGTCGCTCGACCGGGGGCAGCGCTTCACGGCCAGGCTCGACCGCGCGGGCACGATCGACCCACCTCGGGCGCGATACGACGAGTCGGTGCTTTACGCGGTAAGCGTACCTCTGCGCCCTCGCGCGTTCCGCTTCGACTCCGCGACTGCAGTCGCGCAGGCGACTCCCTCGACGCGTGCCACCCCTTGATCCCTTCAGGCCGCCGCGGCTGCGCGATCGTGCTCGCTCAGCGTAGTGCGCAGCCGACCCATTGCGCGCGCGTGCAGCTGTGAGATCCGTGGCTCGCTCACGCCCAGCCGTGCCGCAATCGTCTTGAACGGAATGCCATCGAAATAGTGCCAACCGACGATATTGGCCTCGCGCTCGGGCAAAAGTGCCACCGCACTTTCGAGCGCCAGGCGGTCCATTCGCCGTTCGACTTGCTCTTGCGGAGTGGCAGCCGTCTCGTCGGCCAGACCCTGGGCTTGGGACTCCGGTAGGTCATCGAAGCCGACCACGGCCATTGCCCCGGCTTCGCCGAGTGCTTGCGCCCGGGTCACACGCGTTCGCGCGCGTCGTGTGAGCCAATCCTGTGCGCGCAGTTCATCGACGACCGCGCCACGGATACGAATGCGCGCGTACCAGTCGAACGTCGGTCCGTGGTCTGCGCTCTTTCTCAGCGCGTCGACGAGGCCGAATGTGCCGGCGGCCATGAGGTCCTCGCGCAGGACGTTCGGCGGCAATTTGCGGAGAACCCGCGAGACCACTTGGTGGACAAGATACATGTACGTTGCGAGCTCCTCGCGCGTCGGCGTGGTCGCGATGGCAGTGCTCTTGCTGGCGCAGGATTTCATCCGGTGGCTCCCCGTCTCCTTGCCACCTCTGCTGCGTGCTTCGTGCCAATTGACCCCCAACAATCATTTCAATGGGTTAGCCGCAGATCCGCCGATACCCCGGGTTATGAATGACCCTCGCCTACGTGAGGCCATCTCGTGGATTCGAATGGTTTCGCGTGGATCGCCCTTAAGTCATGATCGACCCACCCGTGGGTCGAGCTCAACCTCAAAGACCGTCAGAGCGAGAAATCGCTATCGAAGGGGGGTACATGGGGGTGAGGTGCCGATGACCCATCCCCCGCGGAACTCTCGTCGAACTCGTCTTTCGGCGAGCGTGTCGGGGGACCCTTGTCCTCCGGTACCTCGCTTCGGCCTTCATCCGCCGCTGCCGCACCGGCCTTGTCATACAGCGGCGGCTCGCCTGGACGTGAACGATCGATCCACCGAGCCTTCGCGTCGCGCACGTCCATATGGACGAATGTGCTGTTCGGATAGTACCCGCAGCCGGTATTTCGTAGCGTCACGCAAAAGTCGTAGATCGATTTATTGTCCGTTTCGTCCATCCGAAAATCGAGCGCTTTCCCGTAGTTGTGATTCGAGTGCGGCGCGTACTGCGTGGGCGAATAGGCTCGATAGCCGCTGACGATCTGGATGGGTTTGCCTCCGAAGTGCTCCGAGACGAGCCCTATGAGGGCCACCAAGCGCGGATCCGGCGGGTGGGTCGCCTCTCCCTGCCGCATCATGTGTTCGAAGACATCGATCGCCGCGGAGGGAACGTGCCCGGCCCCATCCTTCACGCGCACGTGCGCCTCTTCCCCCATGCGGACCATTTCGATGATCCCGTGCGCGCCGCGACCGCGGGGCTTCTGAACCGGATTGACTGCTGCAATCTCGCGATGCTCGGATGCCGCGTGTCGGCGGCCGCCGCTGCCCGATCCCGATCGGTCACCGCTCGTATCCGCCTTCGCCGGTGGCGGGACGCCCGGGATAATCAGCGTCTGTCCCGGCTTGAGGTGCTGGCCATCCTTAAGATGATTCGCCTCCAGGATGGACTGCTGGCGGACGTGATAGCGGTGGGCAATGGCCTCCAGCGTGTGTCCGTGCTGGACCACGTGCGTGATGTCGGCGGATGCGGGCGATGCTGCTCCCATCAGAGTGAGTCCAACCGCGAAGTCGACGATGCGCATGGCAGGCCCACAATCCCTACACCTCGGAAGCAGTCGTCGCCAGCGTGCCATGTCTGCCTGCAGCCGAGCGGTTCTACCAACCGGTGGAGGCGCGCTCCCCGCCGTGGCGCGCCCGCCTTTTTTGACGCGGTCCTTTGCGGGGTGCCACACTCTGGGGGGAGCGACCGAGAGCCGCTCGTATGCAAGGCGAGTCCTCATGGCCGAAGGCAAGAACCTGGTCGGCGTCGATATCGGCGCGAGTTCGATCAAGGTAGTATTGCTCCGCGAATCGCGAAAAAAGCTGCAGGTCTTCCGGTGGGGTTTGGCGCAGCTGCCGCCGCAGACCATCGTCGATGGTCACGTCATGAACGCGGGGGCCGTCACCGAGACACTGTCGCGCGTCTTCCAAGACGGCAAGATCCAACAGCGCGATGTCGCCATCGGCGTCTACGGCCAGAGCGTCATCGTGCGCAAGATCACCGTGCCGATCATGACCCAGTCCGAACTGGACGAGCAGATCCATTGGGAGGCCGAACAGCACATCCCGTTCGACATCAAGCTGATGTCCATCGACTACGAAGTGTTGCGGCGCAGGCCGGAGGCTGGCCAGATGGATTTGCTGCTTGTGGCCGCAAAAAAGGACGAGATCAACGACTACGCTTCGATCTTGCGCGCCGCGAAGCTCCGGCCGGCCGTCGTCGACATCAACGCCTTCACCATTCAGAACATCTTCGAGTACCAGAACGGCCTGCCGCAAGACGCCACGATCGCTCTTCTGAACGTCGGCGCCGCGGTTTCGTCGCTCAATATCGTGTCCAAGGGTGTGAGCGCGTTCACGCGCGAGATCACCAACGCCGGCAACACCATCACCGAGGAAATTCGGAAGTCCTTGTCGTGCTCGTACGAGCAGGCGGAAGCCTACAAGCACGGCGGTGGCGCGACACAGATCGTGCCTCAGGAGGTGACGCAGATCATCCATCAGGCGTGCCAAGGGCTTGCGGGTGAAATTCAGCGTTCCTTCGATTTCTACTTGGCGACGAGCGGTGAACAAGAGATTGGCAAGATCTACCTTTCCGGGGGTAGCGCGTATCTGGCGCCGCTCGTTCAGGCGATCGAGCGCCGCGCCCGCGTGCCGGTGCAGCTCTTCGATCCGATGGGCAACATGGAAGTCGACCCAAAGCTGCCCAACGAGCCAAGGCTGCGCGCGATCGCCGCGCAGATGGTCGTGGCGCTCGGGCTTTCGCTGCGTTGCGACAAGGAGCGCCGGCAATGGTCCGCGTAAATCTTTTACCGGAGCGAAAGCAGGCGGGCCGTCGTCCGGCCGGTGCCGAGCCGTCGCAGGGCTGGCTGATTGCCGTGTTCGGTGCGGCGGTGGGGACGCTCATCCTGTGCCTTTTCGTGCAGAAGATAAAGCAAGACGAGCTGGCGGCGATTCTCGCCGACAACGGCCGCATTCAAGGGCAGATTGACTCGATCAAGCGTCAGATTGCCGATCACGACGAGATCAAAGCGCGGCTCAAGGACCTGCGCGATCGCGAGGAGGCGATCCAGAAGCTGCAGGCGGCGCGAACCGGGCCGACCTCGACGCTTCTCGAACTCGCCCACCTGCTCACGCCGGGCCGCGTTCCGACCGGGGATTCGGCGAAACTCGAGCAGCTCAGACGCGATGATCCGGCCGAGGCCTACAACCCGAACTGGGACCCGCGCCGACTCTGGCTCACCTCGTATGCCGAGGCGGATCGCGTCGTGCGGATGGGCGGTCTTGCGCGCGACGGCGAAGACGTGAGCGAGCTCGAGCGGCGCTTGAAATTGAGCGACTTTTTCGCAGATGTAAAACTATTGCCCGGCAGCAAGATCACGGAGGCCACGAGCCATCAAGAGCTCTTTCAATTCCAATTGAGCGCGAGGGTGAGGTACTGAAATGGCGGCCCCGGCACCTACGTCCCTCTTCGCGAGGATCCCTACCGCCGGCAAGATCGGCCTGGGAGCGTCGCTCTCGGCGCTCGTATGGTTCGGCTATTGGTTCGTGTTTTATTCGGACACCGCGAGCAAAATCACCGGCGCAGAGCGCCAGAAGAAGGCGCTCGTAGACGGGCTCGCCCAAGAGCAACAAGCCGAAGCGTCGTACTTCGCCGATCGCGGAGAGCTCGCGCTGCGGGAGCAGCACGCTCGAGACATGAATAGGGCGTTACCGCCCCAAGCCGAGGAGGATGCGTTTCTCTCGAGCGTCCAACAGGCATCGAACGCGGCCGGCATCGATCTTCAGGGATACGCCCCGACCGACGAGGTGCCGCAGAGTTTCTATTCAAAAATTCCAATGCGTCTCGAGCTCACCGGGAAATTTCATCAAATCGCGAAGTTCGCGTTCGAGCTCAGCAAGATCGAGCGCATCGTCAATGTGGAGAACATCGAGATGACCGATCCGAAACTGGTTGGCGACGAGATCGTGTTGCACGCTCGGTGTTTGGCAACGGCATTCCACGCGACCGCTCCGAAGCCGTCGTCGCGGGGGGGCGCCCAGGGGCCGAAATGATCCACCGACCGAGCGAACGTCCTCCGCGCCAATCGACCGCGGCCGTCGCGTTGCTTGCGGCCGGCTTGCCTCTCGTTCTGCACGCGTGCGGTGGATCGGCGAACAAGGCTCCGCCGCCCCCCCTCGTCCGCGCATCTCCGATGGCCAGCGTGCTGCCTTCGGGGCTACCTCCGGAACTCAAGGGACCGGACTTCACGGAGAACGACTTCGTCGAAAGCGACCGCAATCGCGATCCGTTCCGCAGCTATCTCATCCAGAATACGCCAGCGGCCAAGCAGGTCCAAAACCAGCGAAAGATCCAGCTCTCGCAGTACTCGCTCGACGAGCTGAAATTGGTCGCCATCGTCCTCGGAAGCGATCAGCCGCGCGCGATGTTCATCGATCCAAGCGGCAAAGGAACGGTCGTCTACAAGGGGACGTTCATCTGTCGCTCCGAGACCGTGCGGATCGGCGCGGGCCTCGGGCAGGAATACCAACTCAATTGGCGCGTCGACCGCATTCGTGACGGCGACGTCGTTTTGATCCGCGAGGACCCGGCACAGCCCCAGATCCCCCCGGCGACGCGCGTCATTCCCCTTCATCCCGATAGCGAGCGGCAACCCGCAGAGCTCGTTCCGGGATGATCGGGCGGCAGGAGCGGGTAAGCGCGTCAGAAACTGGTTGGCGTGCGATCAGCCGGTGTACCGTCGCTGCTGCGATCCCTGTGCAACCGCACTCCGGGGCGCGAGGAGCCAACATGCGTGGGGCGAAGTCGCTTGTGTGCGCTGTTTTCCGGGCGAGACGACCTCGGGGGCTGGCCATGCTTGCCATCGCATCGTGTGCTTTCCTGGGCATGGGGCGCGCGTCGGCGTCGGACTCCGGGTCGGTGCCCGCGCCGGGCCACGCCAACCACGTGCGCGACGTCCGCGTGCGAGCCGATGACTCGGTCCCGGGCGGAACGCAAATCGACATCGTCGGTACGCTCACGCCCACGTACAGCGCTCGCGTCGCCGACGGGGGTCGCCGCTTGCTGCTCGATCTCAGCGATTCGGACGTCGCCGGCGCGCCCGCGGCAATCACCGGGGTAGTGGGCGTGGTCGGCGGTATCCTCACGGCCGCGTACCCGACGAGCGATGGCTCGATGACCCGTCTCACGGTGAGCCTGGAGAGAGAGTCGAGCTATCGCCTGGTGCCCGACGGCCAAACTCTCCACGTGCTGCTCGCGCCGAAAGACGCGGCGTCGAGCGGGCGCGCTGGCGCATCTGTGCCCACCGTTCCCACGTTCAAGCCGCCTTCGACCGTCGGCACGAGCGAAGCGCCGCCGCCGGCTGCGGGCGCGTCCGCCTCTTCGGCATCGACTCGGCCGGCGGTCTCGTCGAACGACGGCGTTCGCGACATTCGCTTCGAGCGCGCGCCGTCGAACACGCCGGGATGCGCTCCATACGGCTGCGACCGGCTCGTCATCGAGCTCGCGAAAGTCCCCCCGTATTCGCTCGAGACCACACCGACAGGTCGCCTGCACCTTTCTCTGCACGCGACCCGCTTGCCCACGCGGCTGGCCCGAACGCTCGACGTGAGCGCCTACCGTGGCGCCGTTCGGTCCATCACCGCGTCCGAGGACGTGGCCAGTGGCGCCGCCGTTTTCGACATTGAGCGCGCGGACGAAACGCCGGGCACGCTGTCGTCGGACCCGAGCTCACTCGTCTGGTCGTTTCCGGTTCCCAAGTCGAATCTGCCGCTGCCCCCCCTGGCGCAGTTGCACTTCGACGCCGTCGGTAGGGACGGCGGGGTCGTTCGCCAGGTCGTAACCGTGGCGCGCGAGCTCGCCCCGCCGGACGTGCCGCGCATCGAGACCTCCATTCACGATGAGGATCCGGTCGTGGAGACGTCGGGCGGTGGGGCCGCCGGGTTCGTATCGAGCGGCGATTCTGTGCTCGGCCAGCAACGGTATACCGGCCGGCGCATCGACATCGATCTCAAGGACGCCGACATTCACAACGTGCTCCGGCTCCTGGCCGATACGGGTCACGTCAACGTCGTGACGGCCGACGACGTCAGCGGCACGATCACGATTCGCATGCACAACGTTCCGTGGGACCAGGTCCTCGACGTCGTGCTTCAGGCGAAGGGGCTCGGCATGGTCCGGCAGGGCAACCTGATCCGGGTGGCGCCGCTCGCCGAGCTGCAGAAGGAGCGCGAGCTACGCATCGCCGCTCAAAAGCAAGAATACGAGCTCACACCCCTCGAGACACGCCTCATCCCCATCAGCTACGCGCACGCCGCCGAGATGCTGCCGCGAGCCAAGGATCTTTTGTCGCCGCGGGGGGCGCTTGCGGTCGACGAGCGGACCAACGTCCTCATCGCGCGCGACATCGCCTCCAACCTGAACTACATCGAGGAGCTCATTCGATCGCTCGACACGCCGACCGCCGAGGTGCTGGTCGAGGCGCGCATCGTGGAAGGAACAAGCAACTACACGCGCGACATCGGCATTCAATGGGGCGGTGACGTCAGCTTCAGCCCTGCAACGGGCAATCCGACCGGGATCGCATTTCCGAACACCGTGACGGCCGCGGGCGGCGCCTCTGACAACAACACGCCGACGGCGGGTCTCTCGCCGTTCGCGAACACGGTCGGAACACCCAACTTCGCCGTGAACTTGCCCGCTGCGGTCGGCGCAGGGTCCGGCGGCGCACTCGGGCTGGCGTTCGGGTCGATCGACAACACGCTGAACCTCGCCTTGCGACTGTCGGCGGCGGAATCGAGTGGCCTCGTGCGCATCGTCAGCGCCCCGCGTGTACTGGTGCTCGACAACCGGGAAGCGAGGATCAACCAGGGCACTCTCATTCCGTACTCTCAGGTGAGCGCTCTCGGCGTCCAGACGACGTTCCAGGAGGCAAAGCTGCAGCTGCTGGTCAAGCCGCACGTCACCGCGGATGGCTCGGTTTCGATGCACGTGAAGCTCACACGCGATGAGCCGGACTTCAACCAGACGGCTGCCAATGGCGCTCCGACGATTCTCAAGCGAGAAGCGGAAACCGATCTCCTGGTCATGGACGGGCATACCGCGGTCATCGGAGGCATTTACACGCGCAACACGGGACGCAACCTCAATCAAGTCCCTTTCTTCGGAGATATCCCGATCCTGGGCGTTCTCTTTCAGCATCGCCAGGCGAACGACGCTCGCGGCGAGCTTGTCATTTTCATCACCCCGCACATCGTCAACCGCTCGGAAGCGCTGGGCCGCTGATCGAGCGAGCTCGGTCCGCGAGCGCAGGGACACGACCGGGGCCAACGTCTCGCCGGTTACGTGTCCGCGTCGCCGCCCGTATATCGGTAAGGAAACCCATCGACCGGCTGGGTCGGCACGACGTCATGGAAACGGCGCACGTCGAGCACGATCGCCCCATCCTTATTTTCCGAAAGAATGTCGGCGTGGCGTGCTCCCCAAAGGATGTCGGCTCCTTCGTATTGCTTGCGCGCATGGACCGGTTGCAGCGACGTGTCGTCGGTGCCGACGAGAGTCGCGATGATTTCGATCTCGTCACGGACGATCGATTCGGGCGTTTCGCCGAACAGGGCGCTGTCGGCGTCGATGAGGTGCATCACGGTCCACGATCGTCTCATTTGCGGGCTCCGTTCGCGGACCAACCGAAGGTCGTAGAGCTTGTAGAATACGACCCCTTCCGAGGTTTTTTCGGTGCGCGTCAGCGTGAGCCGGATGGTCGCCTCGAGAATCAGGTTTCCGCGTTCGTTGCCAACGCGCAGCGAGAGCGTGGGAACACCGTTCACGGGTCCGATGACTGCGTTTTTCGAAAACACCACGCGCGCCGCGGACCGCGAGAACTTCGCGAAGATGAGGCCCGTCGCCACGGCGGTCACGACCAGACTCGTCACCGATTCGGCGATCATGACGGCGTTGGCCGCGGCGCTGGCCGGGTACATCGCCCCGTAGCCGATGGTGCCCATCGTTTGAACGCTGAAGCAGAATGCGTCGAAGAAGGACCCTGCGCGCGCGCCGGCCACGCCACCGGTGGCGCGATAGGCGAGCGCGAATACGCCGTTGAGCGCCAGGTAGGAGCCGACGATGGCCGCGATCGCCGCCGCCCAGCCGACGCGCAAGAACTGGTGGTAGGCGTCACGCAGTCGCGTTCGCGGCGCACCGATGACGGTGATCTCTGGGGTGGGGGTCGGCCTCGGCCTCGCCATCGGGATCGGCCCGCTAGCGCGCGGGCCGAAGGCCCGCAACCGAGCCTCAGATCCGCTCCGCAAGGTGGCAGCCGGGCGGCGCGACGCTCGCCGGCGCCTTGGGTACGCAACGGATTTCCGTGGCAAGATCGATGAGTTACGACCTGTTTTGGCATCTTTTATGCTGGCGCGCCGCGTCCCCCCCCGTATACTTGCGCCTACGATGCCGCTGCCCTCCGCGCGTGGCCTGTACGACCCGTCGTTCGAGCGAGACGCCTGCGGTCTTGGCTTCGTCGCCGACCTTCATCGCCCCCCGACCCATGATGTAGTGACGAAGGGCATCGAGATTCTGCGCCGCCTGGCCCATCGGGGCGCCATTGGCTGCGATCCGTGCACCAGCGACGGCGCCGGCATTCTTCTCCAAATTCCACACGCGCACTACGAACGCGTGCTGCAGCGCAGCGCGATCGAGCTTCCGAACCAGGGAGACTACGGCGTGGGACAGTGCTTTTTGTCCCGCAATGCCGACGTGCGCGCGGCCGAGGTTCGCTTCATCGAGGACGCTATCCGTCACCATAACCAGAAGGTAATTGGCTGGCGGGACGTTCCCGTGGACGTGAGCGTGCTGGGTCCCATCGCCCGGGACTCGATGCCGGTGTTTCGGCAGGTGTTCATCGGGCGCATGTGCGCGGTGACCGCATTTGAACGCACCCTTTTCATGATCCGGAAGCGCGCGACCAGCAAGGCTTCCCGGGCGGGGCTGCACGACACGTACATTGCGAGCCTGTCGTCCAAGACCGTGGTCTACAAGGGTCTCGCCCTTCCGGAGCGCCTCGAAGCTTTCTATTTTGATCTCAAAGCCGACGATACGCGCAGCAAGCTGGCCCTCGTTCACTCACGATTCAGCACCAACACGTTTCCGACGTGGGAGCGGGCGCACCCCTACCGGCGTATCGCGCACAACGGCGAGATCAATACCCTTCGGGGAAACCAAACCTGGATGCGTGCGCGCGAGTCGCTCCTCGAGAGCGCCGCGTTCGGCGAGCACATTGCCGACTTCAAGCCGATCATCCGGCCCGGCGGCAGCGACTCGGCATCGCTCGACAACGTCGTCGACTTTCTGGTCACCGGCGGCCGGAGCCTGCCCCACGTGATGATGATGCTCGTGCCCGAGGCATGGGAAGGTCAACCCGAGATGCCGGCGGAGCGGCGCGCCTTCTACGAGTACCATGCGTCGCTCGTCGAGCCGTGGGATGGCCCGGCCGCGCTCCTCTTTACGGACGGGACGTATCTCGGCGCGACACTCGATCGCAACGGCCTACGGCCCTTGAAGTACGTCGTCACGGCCAGCGGCTACGTCGTGGCCGCCAGCGAGTTCGGCGTTCTCGATTTCGAACCCGAAGACATCCTCGAGAAGGGTCGCTTGCAGCCCGGACGTATGCTGCTCGTCGATTTCGCGAAAGGGCGAATCGTCGGCGACGAAGAGATCAAGCACGAGGTCGCGTCGGCGAAGCCCTACGCGCAGTGGCTTGAGGCCAACAAAATCGATCTCCGGGCGCTGCCCCCTTCCTCGCCCCCTCCGCCGTTCGGCGACGAAGAGCGCCGCCGGCTCCTTCGCGCATTTGGATACACGCGCGAAGACATGCGGCTCCTCCTCGCGTCGATGGCGACTCACGGGGAAGAACCTACCGGAAGCATGGGGACCGACGCGCCGCTCGCCGTTTTGAGCGAGCGACCCCACCCCCTCTTTAGGTATTTCAAGCAACAGTTCGCCCAAGTCACCAATCCCCCCATCGACCCGATCCGCGAAAAGCTCGTGATGACGCTCGTCACCTGTCTCGGTGGCGAGGGGAGCTTGCTCGCCGAAACGCCCAAACAGTGTCGGTTGCTCGAGCTCGAGCAACCCGTACTCACCAACGAGGATCTCGCAACCATTCTTGCTCAACCGCTGGCCGACTTTTCGGTCACGGTCCTTGCCATGCTTTTCGAGGCACGGGCCCAGGACGCGGGCGACGCGCTCGAACGGGCGCTGCTCGCGCTGTGCGCCGATGCGGAGCGCGCGGTCGACGAAGGGGCGAGCTTGATCGTGCTGAGCGACAGGGGAGTCGATGCGGAGCGCGCGCCGATTCCGAGCCTTCTTGCGACGAGCGCCGTCCACCACTGGCTCGCTCGCGCCGGCAAGCGCATGCGTACGGGCCTGATCGTCGAGACTGGGGAAGCGCGCGAGGTCGCCGATCTCGCACTGCTCGTCGGCTACGGCGCTGGAGCCGTGAACCCCTACCTGGCGTTCGAAGCAGTCGATGCCCTCGACGCGGACGCGCCGAGGGCCGATCGCGGGTTGCACTACGTGCACGCCCTCGACAAGGGCCTTCTCAAGGTCATGAGCAAGATGGGCATATCGTGTCTGTCGAGCTACCAGGGGGCACAGATCTTCGAAGCGATCGGCATTGGTCCGGACGTGATCAGCCGCTTCTTCCCGGGCACCGCCTCGCGCATCGGAGGCATCGGTCTCAGAGAGATTGCGAGCGAGGCCTTGCTCCGGCACGCGGGTGCGTTCGATGTCTCCGTCCGCGACGCACAGACCGACGAGGACGCGGTGGACGTGGGCGGTGTCTATGCGTGGCGCGTCGGCGGCGAGCGCCATCTCTGGAACCCGCACACCGTCGCAAGTCTTCAAAAGGCCGTGCGACTCGAAGATGCGAAGGCCTATGAGGACTATTCGCGGGCGATCAACGAGCAAGGCGACGCGCCCTTTACGTTGCGCGGCTGTTGGGATTTTGCGTCCACGCGTCCGGCCGTGCCCCTGGAGCAGGTGGAGCCGGCCAGCCAGATCGTGCGGCGGTTCGCGACCGGCGCGATGAGCTTCGGCAGCATCAGCCGCGAAGCGCACGAAAACCTTGCCATCGCCATGAACCGCATTGGAGGAAGGTCCAACAGCGGCGAAGGCGGCGAGGACGAAGCGAGGTTCGTCCCTCTGCCCAACGGCGACAGCAGGCGGAGCGCCATCAAGCAGGTCGCCAGTGCCCGCTTCGGAGTCACGGCGCACTACCTTGTCAACGCCGACGAGCTCCAGATCAAAATCGCCCAGGGAGCCAAACCAGGCGAGGGCGGCCAGCTCCCCGGACACAAGGTGGACGAGCACATCGCGCGGGTGCGGCACTCGGTTCCGGGCGTGACGCTCATTTCGCCGCCGCCGCACCACGACATTTATTCGATCGAGGATCTGGCTCAGCTCATTTACGACCTCAAATGCGTCAACCCGCGAGCACGCGTGAGCGTGAAGCTCGTGAGCGAGACGGGCGTCGGAACGATTGCGGCGGGTGTCGCGAAGGCGCATGCCGACTCGATTCAAATCGCTGGACACGACGGAGGCACCGGCGCGTCGCCGCTGTCGTCCATCCAACATGCAGGGACGCCCTGGGAACTCGGTCTCGCCGAGACGCATCAGGTGCTCGTGATGAACGGGCTTCGGGGTCGCGTGCGCATTCAAGTGGACGGTCAACTCAAGACTGGGCGTGACGTCGCGTTCGCAGCCCTGCTCGGGGCCGACGAGTTCGGGTTCGCCACTGCGCCGCTGGTAGCGAGCGGATGCATCATGATGCGCAAGTGCCACCTCAACACGTGCCCGGTCGGCGTGGCGACTCAGGATCCCGTGTTGCGCGCGCGCTTCCAGGGGACCCCGGAACACGTCATCAACTTTCTCTTCTTCGTTGCCGAAGAGTTGCGGACGATCATGGCGCGCCTCGGCTTCCGAACGCTCGACGAGATGACGGGACATGCCGACGTCATCCAACCGCGTGCACTTCAGCACGCGAAAGCCAAGCTGCTCGACTTCGACGCCGTTTTGATGCGCGTCGTGCCCGAGGCGTCGGCCTTGCACGCGCTGCTGGGCTCGGGGCAGCAGGGTACTGGCGCCGATCTGTGGTCGAGCGGGGGGTCGACGGATGAGGCGATCCTCGAAGGTGCGCGTCTGAGCATCAAGTACGGCGAGCCGACCACGATGCAGGTGGCCCTGACGAATGCCGATCGTGCGTTCGGTGCGCGTCTGGCCGGAGAGCTCGCGCGACGCTACGGTGCCGAGGGACTGAGCGATGGAACGGTGGTCGTAGAGGCGACCGGGACCGCCGGGCAGAGCTTCGGTGCATTTGCGACGCGCGGAATGCTTTTGGTTCTCGAGGGAGCGGCGAACGACTATGTGGGCAAGGGCCTCTCGGGCGGCGTGCTCGCGATACGGCCTCCCGCCCGATCTCAGTTCAAGGCCCACGAGAACGTCATCGTCGGCAACACCTGTCTGTATGGCGCGACCGCGGGCAAGGCGTTTTTTGCCGGCCGGGCAGGAGAGCGCTTCGCGGTGCGCAACAGCGGCGCCGAGTCGGTGGTGGAAGGAGTCGGCGATCACGGTTGCGAGTACATGACCGGTGGCACGGTCATCGTCCTTGGGCCGACGGGACGCAACTTCGCGGCGGGCATGAGCGGCGGGATTGCTTACGTCCTCGACGACGACCGCGCGCTGGCGGGACGGCTCAGCAAAGCCATGGTCGAGCTCGAGCCGATGACACGCGACGACGAGGATCTCGTCCGGGCGCTCGTCGAAGAGCATGCTCAGCACACGGCGAGCGTGAGGGCGAAGTTCGTTCTAACGACATGGGCCAAGCGACACTTCGTGAAAGTCATGCCCCACGAGTGGAAGCGGGTACTCACGATGCGCGCTGGGCAACCGGCCGCCGCGAAGGCAGCAGGTGGCCATGGGTGATCCGAAGGGCTTTCTGAAGGTCGCACGCGTCGAGGAAGACGAGCGGCCCGTCGACGAGCGGGTCCGGGACTGGAGCGAGATCGTTCAGCCGGCATCCGAAAGTCATGTCAGCGAGCAGGCCTCGCGCTGCATGGACTGCGGCATTCCGTTCTGTCACCAGGGCTGTCCTCTCGGAAACCTGATCCCCGAGTGGAACGACTTGGTGCATAAGGGCAAAATCGATCTCGCGGTGACGCGCTTGCTCGCGACGAACAACTTTCCGGAAGTGACCGGCCGAATCTGCCCGGCACCTTGCGAGGCCTCGTGCGTGCTCAACATCCGAGAAGAGCCCGTCACGATCAAGACGATCGAGCGGACGATCGCCGATCACGGATTGCAGCACACGGCGGCCATTCCCCGGCCCGCAGCCATTCGAACCGGAAAGCGGGTCGCGGTGGTTGGCTCGGGGCCCGCGGGACTGGCGGCGGCGCAGCAGCTGGCCCGCGCCGGGCACGATGTCGTGGTGTTCGAGCGAGACGACCGGATCGGGGGGCTTCTACGTTACGGAATCCCTGACTTCAAGATGGAAAAGGACATCATCGATGTCCGCATCGAACAGATGAGTGCCGAAGGGGTAACCTTCCGAGCCGGTGTGGATGTCGGCGGTCAGTTCGGGGCCGATCGAGTCGTTCGCGATTTCGACGCCGTCGTGCTGGCGATGGGAGCGCGCACTCCTCGCGATCTCGTGACCCCAGGCCGCGAGCTCGGCGGGGTTCACTTCGCCATGGCGTTTCTCGAGCAACAGAACCGGCGCATCGCGGGCGATACACTCGATTCGTCGAGCGCGATCCTGGCGACCGGCAAACGCGTCGTAGTCATCGGGGGTGGCGATACGGGATCCGACTGCGTCGGAACGTCGCTGCGGCAGGGTGCGGTGAGCGTGACGCAGCTCGAGCTCATGCCCAAGCCCCACCTCATGCGCGTTCCCACCAATCCGTGGCCCGAATGGCCGCTCGTTCTTCGGACCTCGAGCTCGCAGGAGGAGGGCGCAGAGCGCGATTGGGCGGTCTCGACGCGCGGCTTCCGCGGCGAGGGAGGACGGGTGGTGGGGCTCGACGCCGTGCGTGTTGCGTTCGAAGGGGGCAGGATGCGTCCGGTCGAGGGAGCCGATTTGCTGATTCCCTGCGAACTCGTTTTGCTGGCCATGGGCTTCGTTGGACCGGAGCGGCGAGGGCTGGTCGAAGACCTCGGGCTGGCCCTCGACGCTCGCGGCAACGTGCGCTCCGATCGGAGCGGCTTGACGAGCATTCCTGGGGTTTTCGCCGCGGGCGACGTTTCGCGGGGACAGTCGCTCGTCGTCTGGGCCATCGCCGATGGTCGCCGGGTAGCGGCCGGTGTGGACGCGTGGCTGAGTCGGGCGTCCGCCCAGCGCGCCGCGGCGGGGTGAAGTGATGTACTATCGGTGACGATGGCCTTCGCCGTCGGCATTGATCTGGGGACGACCAACACGGTCATCGCCGTAGTCCGTGAGGGCGTCGCGGCGACTCTTCACGAACCCGAACAAGGCCGTCTTCTCCCGTCGGTGGTGTCCTTCCACCCGTCGGGATCCGTTCTGGTCGGACACCGTGCGCTCGATCGTCGGCTGATCGATGCACCCAACACGATCTACTCGATCAAACGCCTGATTGGCCGACCGTGGGACTCCACCGAGGTGAGGGAGGCTCGCGAGAAGCTGCCGTTCGAACTGCGGGAGGGGCAGAAGGGCGGAACGCTGGTGGTCGCGCGGGGCGACACGTTCTCGCTTCCGGAGATCAGCGCCTTCGTGCTCCGGCAGGCCAAGGCGATCGCCGAGTCGGTCATCGGCGAACCGGTCGAGCGCGCGGTCATCACAGTGCCGGCCAACTTCAACGATCTGCAACGAGCCGCGACGAAGATGGCCGGGCGGCTTTCGGGATTCGACGTCCTTCGAATACTCAACGAGCCGACCGCGGCTGCGCTCGCCTATGGCCCGGGCGTAAAGGCCAATGAGCGAGTAGCGATATATGACTTCGGCGGCGGCACGTTCGACGTGACGCTACTCGACGTGGCCCCCAACGTTTTCGAGGTTCTGGCGACGGCGGGCGACAGCGCGTTGGGCGGCGACGACATCGACGTCGTCATCGCAGAGCGGATGGCCGACGACCTCTTGAAAAAACATCGCTTCGACGCTCGCGCGAACCGCATGGCGTTTGGCCGTCTGCGAATTCTCGGCGAGCGGATGAAGCGCGAGCTTTCCAGCCGAGAGGATTTCGAGATCGCCGTCGACGACATCGTGGGAGGCGATCGTGGCACGACGGTCACGTGGCGTTTTCGAATGACGCGCCCCGAGCTCGAATGGGCGTCGCTGGGCATCGTCGAACGCACGTTCAAGGTGTGCCAGCAAGCGCTCGAGGCGGCTGCCATTACCGCGAGCGACCTCGACCGCGTCATTCTGGTCGGAGGCGTGACGCGCATGCCGTTGGTCGCGCGCAAGGTCCAGCAATTTTTCCTGCGCCCTCCGGTCGTTCGGATCAATCCCGACGAAGTCGTGGCTCTTGGCGCCGCCATTCAGGCCGGGCTCCTCGATCGCTCGAAGCCACGCAGCGCCGAATCGAACGCCCACCCGCGCATCGACGAATCCTCGATTATCGCTCTCTCGTCCGCCGAAGCCTCTGAATGGGTCGTGCCCGCCGAGCTGCCGATCGTGCAATCGCCCATTCGGGCCGATCCCGGTCGCGGGTCGTCGAGTCCGGATCTGCCGATCGTGCAGTCGCCCGCTCGGGCCGATCCCGGTCGTCGGAGGTCGAGTCCGGATCTGCCGATCGTGCAGTCGCCCGCTCGGGCCGATCCCGGTCGCGGGTCGTCGAGTCCGGATCTGCCGATCGTGCAGTCGCCCGCTCGGGCCGATCCCGGTCGCGGGTCGTCGAGTCCGGATCTGCCGATCGTGCAGTCGCCCGCTCGGGCCGATCCCGGTCGTCGGAGGTCGAGTCCGGATCTGCCGATCGTGCAGTCGCCCGCTCGGGCCGATCCGGCTCGCGGGCCACGGAATCGAGCTCCCGGCCGAACCACGTCGGCGAGCAGCGAGTCTCTGACGGCCAAGGACGCGGCGGGGTCGAGCGCTCCGTACGCCGAATTCCTTCCGCGCGTTCCTTCCAAACCACTCGTTTTCGACGTGCCGGAGGCGAAAGCCCCTCCGACGGTCGATCGCGGTGCACCTTCTCTTCCGCCGGCCCCGCCTCGTCCGCCGGGCGCAATGGCCTCGCCGTCCGAGGACCCGTCTCCACCCGTCGTGCCGCCCGTTGCGCCGCCTCGAGCGGCGGAGCCGCAGCCCGCGCGAGCCGCCGCGGTCGTGCCCCAAAGACCGCGCGCGCCGCTTTTAATCGACGTGACGCCGCTTACGTTGAACGTCGAGACCGTGGGAGGGTTCTGCGACATGCTCATCGACGCCAACACGCCCGTTCCATGCGATCGAACTCGCACATTCGCCACGGCGAGCGACGGCCAAACGACGGTGCGTGTGCGCGTCGCTCAAGGCGAGAGCAAGCGCTTTTCGGAGAACACGTTTCTCGGTGAGCTGGAGCTCACCGGGATCACGGCCGCGGCGCGTGGGGACGCTCAGATTGCCGTAACGTTCGAGATCGACGTGGACGGTATCCTCAACGTCCGTGCGCGCGACGTGAAGACCGGGAGTGAAACCGGGGCGCGAATCGAGCTCGTGGGCGCCCAGACGGAACCGGCCGAGATTCAAGCGATGCAGAGTCGTCAAGCGGCGCATCCGATCGAGCGTGCATCGGCCCGCGGAGCTCCCGCGACGCGGGCCTGACCCTGCCATGCCGACCAAGGACGCTTTGTGCGTGTTCCTCGAGTCGCTAGTCCGCAAGAGTTATTATGACATTTTGCGGGTCCCGCGGGACGCGACTCCGCTTGCCATCAAGAACGCGTTCCATGATTTCTCGCTCCTCTACCATCCCGATTCGTACGTAGCTTTACCGTCCGATGTCACCGCCGTCGCCCAAGCCATCTTCAAGCGCGGGGTCGAAGCGTACCGCTGCCTCTCGCGTGCGCCGCTGCGCGAGCGCTACGATCGGGCCCTCGCACGGGGGCGTCTGCGCCTGGACGGTTCGAAGCCATCGACCAAGCCGCCACCCCGCGTCGCTCGCACGCTGGAGACGATCGCGGTGACCCAACGCGGCAGACAGTTCGGCAGAGTCGCCGATCGGCTCCTGGCGATCGGCAGGCTCGACGAGGCTCGTGTACAGCTCGTCAGCGCGTGTCAATGCGAGCCGAACAACGAGGAGCTCTCGGAACGGCTTCAGATCCTCTACGAGGCGCTGGCGCTCGAACCGCCGTAAACCGCGTCCCGACCTAGTACAGCGCCCCGTTGAACGGTACCAGAGCTATCCCGTTCTGGGGCGGTATGCTTAGAATCCGCGTTCGATGGCCTCGATGAGTGCTCTCGCACCCTCGAGGGCGGGGTCCTCGCTGAGCGCGCGGCGGAGCAACGTGAGCGCTCTTTTGGGGTCGCCCTGGCGGCGCGCGATCTCGCCGAGGTATTGATACGCGAGCGCCCGGCTGATGGGTGCGGTGCCCTTGAGCAGCGTCACCGCGCGCAGGGCGCGGGTGGCGATGTCGAGCTGCCCGATTTCGATCGCCTGAATCGCCACCTCCGAGCAAATGTCGCCGCTCTGCGAGTCGCACTCCAGAGCGTGCGTGAGCGAGAGGGCTTCGGCGGAATCCGTCGCCGTACTCGTGTGCCGCGCGCGCGAGCCGCAGGTGCAGCGCCGCCAGTTCGCGTGTGCGGCGCCCCCGATAGGGCAGAATGGCTCGCTCGAGCCGCGCCACAGCCTCGCGCGCCCGGCCCGAGGCGGTGTACGCGTCGGCGAGGATCGCCACGCCATCGAGATCGTCCGGCTGCAATTCGAGAGCCTCCTCGAGTGGCACAATGGCACCCACCGGGTCTCCAGCCCGCGTCAGAAGCAACCATCCGGCGCGCAAGAGGTGAGCCACGCGGTCGGCTACGGCGCCCGTCGCGGCTGCGTCTTCGACGGCGAGGCGCGCCAGTTCGTGCCAGGCGCCGGCACCTTCGTAAATTCGCTCGAGGCGTGCGCGCACGCCTTGGTGCCCCCGCGCCCCGAGCAAGGCGCGCTCGAGCGCTTCGCGGGCATCCCCCGCTCGGCCGGCTCGCTCGCATGCCTCGGCCAGAGCCAGTGTCGCATCGATCGCCCGATCGCCTTCCTCGATGTCGACGAGACGCCTCCAGGCGATGATTGCCGCCTCCCATTGCTCGAGCGCCGATTCGAGCGCGGCCGCGGTCCGAAGTACGTCGCGGTCCGCCGCATCCACTCCCAGCAAAGCCGAAAGGATGGCGCGAGAACCTTCGATGTCGCCGGCAAACGGGAGCACCTGGGCCCGCCGTAGCTGGATCGCGCGGATCGCCTCATGGTCCCGTTGTCTGTCCGCGGTCGCGCGTGCCCGATCGAGCTGGGCTGCGAACGCCGCCGCGTAGGTCTCTCGATCCATCGAGAACGCGACCTCGAAATCGTCCAGCGCGCCGCGCTCGTCGCCGCGGGCGGCACGCACCGCGGCGCGGGCTGCGAAGACCGATGCACGGCCGCGGTGGTCGGCCGGGATCGACTCGATCGCGCGATCGAGCGCGGACAAAGCTCTGTCGCGGTCCTCGCCGGAGAGGAGCAAGTCGACCTGATCGAGCAGCAGAGTCAGATCGTCCGGCGCCGCTTCACGCGCGAGTCCGAGGGCATCGGCGGCTCTGAGAGGCTCTCGCAGCTCCGTCCACCAGATCGCCGCGGCCTCGCGCAATCTCGACACCCTTTCGCTCGCCGCTTCGCGAGCGGTCCCGTCGGCCACGAGCAGCTCCGCCAGGCGCCGGAGGTCGCGGCGTTGCCGGTAGAGGTTCTCGAGTCGCTCGCGAAGCAGAACACTCCGAGGAAACGCGCGAAACCCGATAACCAACGCGCGCTCGGCGGCGGATTCGTCTCCCGCTTCGAGGCGCGCGGTCGAAAGCTCGATCGCCATCGACTCGGCTCCGGGTCCCTGCTCGAGGCTGAGTCGGCGCTCCAGAATGTCCGCCCGCTCTCCTGCGCTGTCGGCCGCTCCGAGCAGTCGCAAAAGCGAATCGAGCAGAGCGCGATCTTGGGGCTCCCAATCGAGCGCCGTGTAATAGATGTTACGCGCCTCCAACCGATCCACGGGTTCGCGCAACGCTCCCAGACGCAACGAAAGCGAGGCGATCGACGCAGCGTCGGCGCGATCTTTGGCCGCCTCGATCTGGTGCGCGAGCAGGGCGGCCAGTTCGTCGTGCGACCCCGCGCGCTCGAAGATCTCGGCGAGCATGAGTGCCGCGTCCCGTTGATTGGGATCTTCGTCGAGGATCTCGCGCAACGCCGTCGCAGCATCGACTTCGTCGAGGCCGAGCTGTCGAGTCAGACGAACCCGCTCGAACCGAAGCTGGGCCCGTTCGCTGACGTCATCGACGAACTCCGTGATCGAGGCCAACAGGTCCACGAGCTTGCGCGTCTCGTTCAGGCCCCTGTACGTGTCGGCGAGCGCCTCCCAGGCTTGTCGATCGGCTGGGTCGGCCCGATGCAGCGCCAAGTAGGTGTCGGAGGCGAGCTGCAGGTCACCGAGCCCGTCGGCCGCGATGCGCGCAATCTCGAAGCGAATCCGTCGGGCGGTATCCGGATCGGCCGCGTCTGCGGCCCGGGATTTCAGGGTGAGTGCAGTGCGCAGATCGCCCGCTCGCTGCCGGTAATCGGCAAGCGCGGCGAGCGCCCACGACGCGTGGATGGGGTCCGCCTCCGCGAGGGCCTCGGACTCCACGAACCGCCCCAAGAGCGCTTCCGCCGAGGTGGAGTCGCCGACCCGCACAGCCGCCTCGACCGCCTCGCGCAACGTGTCCCCGGAAGCTCCCGGTAGTTGAGCGCGAAGCCGGAGCGCGTCGGCCAGCGTGCGCTCGTACCCCGGCTCGCGTCCCACGCGCTCGTACAGCTCGAGGACCGGCAAGCACGTGGGGTCGAGGGCCACAGCGGCACGCAGCGCCCGCTCGGCCACATCGAACTGGGGATCGCCTTCGAGCGCCGTCGAAAGCAGCGCGGCTCCCTCTTCGAGCGTGTGCAAAAACGACAAGCGCAGCGTCGCCAGGCGATAGATCGCGCTGCTTTTGACTCGAGATCCTCCTTCGAGCGTTTCGATCGCGATGAGCGAAGAGAGCGCCCCCGCGGCTTTCTCTACGTCGCCGATGCGGTCGTACACGCGCTCCAGCGTTTGCAAGAGTGGCTTCGACGACGGGTCGAGCGCCAGAGCCCTTTCGTACAGCGCTGCCGCCCGGACGTCCTCCCTCGAGTCCGACTCCACCACGGCCCCGAGGCGCCTGAGGAGCTGAGCGGCCACGTCCGTGGTCGCGGCGCGATCGACGAGAAGCGACACCCCTTCCACGTAGCGTTGGACTTGGCCCGTCGATCGGGCGAGCGCCAAGGCCGCATCGTGCTCGGCTGCCGACAGCGGGTCGATGGCAATCGCCCGCATCCACATGCTCAGGCCTTCTTCCGCGCGGCCGAGTCGGCCGGAGAGGACACCGGCGAGCTCGATCGACCATTCACGTGATTCAGGTGAGCCCCCTAGGCGGGCGAGTCTCGCTTCGAGCACGCGCACGAGCGTCTCGTCGTCCCCGGATGCGCGAAGTGCGCTTTCGAGTCGGGCCTGCTCGAAGTCACTCTGGGCCGCAGCCTCGAGCGCGCTCTCCAGAATTTCGTTGGCCCGGCCGCCCTCTCCTCGCCGGGAGGCAATCGTGCTCAGCTCGAACAGAACCTCACTGCGCGCGATCGTGACCTCGGACGCTTCCGCGGGCATCCGCAAAACGACCAGAAGCGCCCGATAACTCTTCTCTGCGCGTTCGAGCTGACCGTCGTCCCGCGCGAGGCGGGCAAGCCTCAAGAGGACCTCTGGATTTTGGGGGTCCACCCGGGCTGCGGCATCCAATTCGACGAGAGCTCGCGCGCGATTGCCGGCTGCGAGCTCGAGCTGCGCCAGCTGATGGTGCACGCCTGCACGCTCTTTCGGCCGCCGCCCGCCGAAGGCATCGATTCGGGACTGCAGTATGGCCCGCGCTTCGTCGCGCCGCCCGGCCCGCGCGAGAGCGTCGGCGAGCTTCAGCTTCATCCCGTGATCCTCGGGCGCGAGATAGGTGGCCTCGTCGAGCAGTGAGACGGCGCGATCGGGCTCGGCGCATCGCTCCGCGAACAGCTTGGCCGCTTCGAGCAGGCGTTCCAGTCGCGCCGGTTTGTCGGGAGCGTACACGGCCCCCTCTGCAATCACGCGAGCAAGCTTCGACCACTGCTCGTGCTCCCGGTAGATGCTTGCGAGCCGCGCCCGTAGGGCCTCTTCGCTCGGCGTCTCCGCGATCGCCCGATCGAGGCGTTCCGTCGCACGATCGACATCGCCTGCCCGGACGAGGGCGTCGGCCAGCCGAAGCGTGGCCCCGGCTCGCTGTTCGGGTCGCACCACCGTCGTCCACTTTTCGAGCCACGCTGCAGCGGCCGCTCGGTCACCGCGACGATCGGCCAGATCGGCTAGAGCATCGAAGGACTCGGCTCTCGGCTCCAACGCGACGACGTTCTGGTGATAGGTCTCCGCCGAGGCGCTGTCGTTCAGCCGCTCGGCGGCAACGAGGGCCGCGCGGTACCAGAAGTCCGCGGAGCGTCGGTCCCCGCCCGCTTGTGCGATCAGCAAGTCGCGAAGGTCCGCAAACCTCCCGCATCCTTCGAGAGCGGCGGCGAGCATTTCGACCGTTCTCTCCTCCACGGGGTTTTCGCGGAGGTTGTCCCGCAACGCGTCGATGGCGCGGTCGGGCTCTCCGAGCTCGCCCAGAAGCGAGGCTGTCTCCAGACGGAGTGCGATGCGCTCGCTCGCGTCGGGTGACGTCTCGATTTGCCGCTCGCGAAGGCGGAGCAGGTCGTGTCCCCGATCGTGCGCGCGGTAGATGGCCGCGAGCCGATCGATGGCTTCGGCGTCTCGTGGAGACTCCTCGAGGACCGAGAGGTAGAGAGAAATCGCTCGCTCGTGGTCGCCGAGCCGGTCCAGGGCCAACCGCGCCGCACGCTGTCGCATGCTCCGGCGCACGTCGGGCTCGAAGGGCATCGTGTCGCCCAGGGCGAGCACGTCGACCATCGCTTTGGCGTCTCCGGCGTCGTCATACAGCCCGGCGATGGCGTCGAGCGCCCACTCTGCGAACACCGCGTGTTCCACCGACGCCGGGCCCGCATCGCCCCAGCGTTGTCTCGAAAGATCGAGGACATCGTTTGCCAACCGAAGGGCCATCGCGCCGTCGTCGAGCACGTCGCGCGCGATCTCCGTTGCTTCGCGCAACAGCGGCAAGCTGCCGCCTTCGGCGCGCGAGAGCGAAACGAGCGTGTCCACCAATCGCTCATCCGGGTGATGGCGCTGCAGATGCGCCAGCGCGTCGAGAAGCGCGGTGTTCTCCGGATCTGGCCCGAGAGCCCTTCGCAATGAGGCCTCGGCCGACGCAGGGTCATGGCGTCGATCGCGGTGCCATGCGGCGATTCGTGCATGGACGTCGCGTGCCGCTGCGCCAGTCAAATTGGCCGTGGTCGCGACATCGGCAAGGGCGAACGCGGCCGCGTCCCAAGCGTGTGCGTCGGCCGCGGCGCGCTCGAGCGCCTCGATCGCGTCGACCGCGCCCTGACTCGACGAGGGCGCCAACTCCACGACGACGCTTGCGGCCGTCTCCCACCGGCCCAGGGCACCTGCCGCGCGGACGGCGGCGCAGGCCGAGGGTCCATCCTTCGAGAGGGACACCACCCGCCGGTAGGCGTCGAGCGCCCCCTCGAGGTCGCCCAAGCGAACCTCGAGAGTGACGCCGAATCTTCGTCCAAAACTCCGCCTCGAAGGATTGGTCGTCGCGCGTCCGCGCGATGGCCGTTCGGTAGGCCTGGACGAGCGCGGGCCAGGCCCCCGCCGCCTCGGCGAGTCGCGCAACCTCCTCTTGAACTTGCCGGTCCTTCGGGGCGATCGAGAAGGCTTCTCGCATCGCTTCGAACGCACGGTCGGCGCTGTGCTCGCGATGCTCCGCGATCCCGGCGGCTTCCAAGAGCACGATCACCTTGTCGCCAGGCGACGCGGCCATGGCGACTCGCTTGTCGGTGAGCGCAAGGATCTCACGCCAGTCGTCGGATCGTCGCAGGGCCTCGAGCAGAACCCCGATCGCGCCCGCGCCCTGGTCCGGATCTTCGGTCAACGCCAAGAGTCCGCCGAGCGCCCGCGCGTTGGTCACTTCCGACGTCAGCGCGGAGGCGTAGGCGCTCACCGCCTTCGACCGCGCCCCGAGCTGCTCTCGGAGGACCTCGCCCAGCTGGCTCCAGTGATCCGCCTTCTGTCTGGGCTCCATCGCTCGAAGGGCGTTCCGCTCGAGGTGGTCGGCCAGCTCTTGCCAGCGTGCCGTTGCGCGCAGCAGCGTCGAAAGAGCCTCTCTCGCGTCTTGCGCCTCTCCGAATTCGGCCTCGACCGCGCGCCAGATCTCGATGCCTCGGTTGGGTCGATCGAGCACGTCGCCGTAGAGCATGGCGGCGCGCGCAAGATCGTTGCGGCGGAGCAAGGCGTCCGTCATGCACGCGGCTCGCAACTCGAGCACCCTAGCGAGTCGGTCGCCGTGACCGTCGAGCTCGAGCAGATCGACCAGTCCGTCGAGGGCTTCGCGGTCACGCTCGTCGGCAGCCAGGCGAGTCTCCCAGAGGGCCACCGCTCGCGTCGCGTGTCCGAGATGAACGGCCAGCCGGGCCGCGCGTCCGAGCGCTTCCTGTCGCACGATCGGATCGGGCTCGATCGCGACGATCCGTTCCAGCAGATCGAGCTGCTCACCGAGGCGCCCGGCGGTCTCGAGAAGGGGCTCGAGCCTTCGAGCGGCCTCCATCACGTCTGGCTCGCGCGCGCCGGGCTCGGCCAAGATCGACGAGAGAAGGGAAATGGCGCCCGCCGTGTCTCCCAGGCGATCGGCGCGCACACTCGCCGCTCGAAGTGCGAGCTCCACGCGCAAGCGACCGTAGCCAGCGGCATCGGCGGCAGCGGCGAGCACGGTCGCCAGTTGCTCGAGCTTGCCCGTTCGCTCGGCAAGTTCGGTCATCTTGGCCCGCAGGGCTTCGTCGCCCGGTGCGAGCACGACGGCGCGGCCCGTCTGGTCGAGCGCGCTCGAGACGTCGCCCACGTTCTTGAACAGATCGGCGATACGAACGTGGTAGAGCGCTCGCTCGCCCGGCTCCTGAACGGCTTCGAGACGGACCAGAAGCACACGAGCGAGCTCCGCGTCGTTGCCCACAGCCGTGTAGTGATCCTCCAGCCACGCGGCCGCACGTTGACGAACGGTGCGCAGTGCCGTGGCACCGGCCCCGCGCCGCGAAGTCGTCGAAATCGACTCCGAATCCGGGGAGAGGGAAGCGGCCTCGAGGATTCGCTCGAGAAGCCTCCACGAGGCCGACGCCGCGGCCCGGGGGAAAGTCGCGCCGCTTTTGTCGAGCAAGGGCTCCAAGAAATTCAAGGCCTCTTCGGGGTCGCCGAGCTCCTCGAGCCAGAGGGTGGCGACGCGCGCCCTGGAACGCAGCGCCGCGTCGCCGTCGAGCGACGGCAGCTGCGCCGACAGAAGGGTCACGAGCTCGCGATGCTTGCCTTGACGCTCATAGAGGCGCTCCAACGCGCCGGACAATCGTGCATCGTGTGGCCGAAGCTCGCGCAATTGTTCGAGGTAGTCGGTCGCGCGATCGGGACGGTCCGCGAAGTCCTTGGCCGTCTGCGCGGCATCTTCGAGGATAGCCGCTCGCCTCTTGCCGGTCGCTGACAGCAGGGCCTGGTCGTAGAGCGTAAAGAGATCGTCCCAGCGCTCGGCCGCGTCGAGCAGGAGCTTCAAGCGGTCGAATGCCCAGTTCGCTCCCGGGTCGAGCTTCAGGACGCGCTCCAAGACACGCGCTACGGGTGCCGAATCCTCGAACCATTCCTCGTAAAAGTGGACGGCGCGCTCCCCGATGGCGACCGCAAGAGCGGGTGAAATGGGCCGATTGAGCACTTCCTCATAGACGGCCGCGACGTCCTTGTCTGCGCCGGGCACGTCACGCGCGAGCTGCTCGGCGCGGTCCCAGAGCCGGGACACGTGCGGGATCTCCCGCACCGCTCTCATCGCGGTGACCCGCGCGTCGGTCGACAGGCCCGCATCGAACTGCAAGTCGCAGAGCCGCTCGAACCATCCGGTTCGACGCACGTCGTCCGCCGCGCCGGCCGGTATTTCGAGCAAGCTCGCCAGAATCTGTTGCCGGACGGCCGAATCGTCGGTGGCCTCGGCTGCGCGCTCCAACAAGCCCAAGGCACCCGCACGCGCAGACGAATCGGCCAGGGCCTGGGTCGCCAGCGCGAGCGCATCGGGGTCGCCCGGCGCTTCCGTCAGCACGGCTGCGAGCGACTCGAGAGCCTCTTCCCACCGGGTCGTTCGCGAGAACAGCACGTGCGCGATCTCGCGCTCGATGACGAATCGTTGCGGCCCTTCGGATCGATCGCGACGCGTGCGCATCGCCGATAGCGCAAGATCCGTGGCGCCCGTCGCGAGTCCCAGCCGCGCGATCGCCGAGAGCGCCTCGTCCGACTCCGGGTCAATTGCCAAGAGGCGCTTGTGCAGAGCCAACGCCCGCGCGGGGTCGGCGAACTTCGTCTCGACCGCGCTCGCCCAGTCGAGCATGCGTGCGGCCCGATCGTGTTCGGGCGCCCGGCTGGCCCGCCACTCGAGGAGCCATTCGTGATCGGCGCGCCGAGCGGGAGAATTCTCGTCCGCCGTGACGAGCGCCTCGAAGGCCGATACCGCGTCCGCGCGGGATTCGGCCGAAAGTGAATCGTCCTGCAGCAAGTCGCGGTAGACCTCTGCAGCCAGGTCGGCGCGCGCCGGATCGCTCGCGTGCACCCGTGCGCGCGCAAGGGTCAAACGTGCCCGGACGTCCTTGGGGATCTCGTCCTCCGAACGAGCCAACGCCTCGTCGACCGCGCGTTCGAAAGTGTCCAGTGCGCCGGCCGCGAAGCTGAGCGACTCGAACGCACCGAGTACGTCCGAACGGGTAGGAGCCAGTTCGAACGCTCGCCCCGCGTGCCGCGCCGCGGTACCGACGTCCCCCAGCCGATCGGCGAGCAGCTTCGCCGTTCGCAGCGAAAGCTCGACGCGCTCGGCATCGTCCGCGCAGTGATGGCCGAGCGCCATGTACAACGGCGGCAGTTGTCCCCAGTGTCCGCCTCGCTCGCAAAGCGCCGCAAGACGAGCGATCACTTCGCCGTCGTCGGGTGCCACTTTGCGGGTGCGCGCGAACAGCGTCAGCGCCTTGTCGTCGTCGCCGTTCGATTCGGCGATCTGGGCGGCTCGCTTCCAGGCGGCCGCGCCCGCCTGCGGGTCCGCGCGGCTGTCGACCTCGAGCTCTCCGAGACGCTCCAGCCAGATCACGGCATCGTGGGGGTCGCCGGCCGCTTCGGCGCGTCGCCGGAGCAGCGATCGCGAGATGTCCGGCGCGTCGAGCCGATCGGCCGCCCACTGCACGGAGTCGAGATGCTCGCCGGTCAGATCCGGGTCGTCGAGGAGGCGCATGCAGTGCATCCGCGCCCGTTCGGGGTCGCCGTGCTCGGCGGAAAGCCGAGCGAGTCTCGAGTGCAACCCGCGCGAGACGTCTCCTTTCGTTTGCGGAAGACGCCACTCGAGCAACTCGCACAGGTCCGTCCAGCGTCCGGCGCCCGAGTAAAGTTCCTCCAAGGCCACCTGGGCATCGATGTCACCGGCGTCCTCGTCGAGCGCGGTCCGGTACGTCGCGACAGCGCCGTCGACGTCGGCGAGGTCGTGTCGCTGGATGCCCCCGATGCGGTGCAACAGGTCGCGGCGTCGTGGTCCGCTGGCACGCTCGAGCGTGGCTCGGTAGAGCGCGATGCGCTCGCCCGCGCTGCCTTGCTCGCGCAAGAGCTCGTCGATTCGAACCAGAAGCTCGTTGGAATGTGGCTCAAACGCGAGCGCTCGGCGAAGAAGCGCGATCGCCGAGGGAACGTCCCCGCTCGCGTCGAGCGATTCGGCGGCCGTCTTGGCGAGCACGCTCATCTCGGCGTTGTCGACGGGCCGGTCGCCGATCGCGCCAGCAAGAATCGCCGCGCGTCGCGTCGCGTCGGTTCGTGGGTCGGTGACCTGTTCGAGCCGCTTGAGCCACTCGCCGACGGGACGATCGTGGGACACCGCCAGAGCGAGGCCACGAGCGACGAAGTCGACGGCTTGAAGCGCGTCCGCGGACCCGGCCCCCCCGGCCAGGTCGGCCGCTTCCCGCAGCGCACCGAGACGGTCATCGACGCGAGGCGCGAGCGAGCCGCGCAAGTCGAGTGTCCTGAGCAGCGGGCCCCGCGCGCCCTCGATGCGATACAGCGGTTCGAGCACCCGCGCTGCGTCGATCCGATGATTGCCCGACGCCGCCAGCTTCTCGAGCGTCATTCGCGCGGTTCTCTCATGCGCATCGAAGCTGAGTGCCGCCTCGAACGCGCCGATCGCGCCCGGGACGTCGTGCAAGCGTTGCAGCTTGATAGCCCCCAGCCGTGCGAGCAGCTGCGCGCGCACCGGTCCGTCCTCCAGAGACACCTGGCCGGCCAGCGCGTTCGCGAGATCGCCCCAGAGGCGTTGCGCCTCGAGCAACGGAACGAGCAACGCCAGGACGTCTCGTTCGGCGCCGAATCGAGCGATGATGGTCTCGCAGGTCGCGGTCCCCGCAGCCGGGTCGCTGGCGTCCTTGACCCGAATCTCCGCGGCCTTCATGAGATCGCGTCGTGCCTGCACGTCGGGGGCATCCTTCGCGCGCTCCTCGAGGAGGCGCGCGCGCTTCAGGGGATCGCCCGTCGCCTCGTAGAGAGGTTCGAGCGCCTCCAGCGCAACCGCCCGGCTACTCGTATCCAAGAGTCGCTCGTACGCGCGAATGGCGCGCGGCAAGTCCGATAGCTCCGCGGCCAACTCCGAAATGCGCACATTGGCGGATCGGCGTCGTTCGGCATCGAGCTCCGTGGTTGCGATTCTTTCCAGCACGTCGCAGAGCCGGCGCGCGTCCTGGCCGTTGTCGAGCACTTCGTGCAAGAGATACGCAGCCGCGAGGACTGCGTCCGCGGGTGCGTCCGACGCCGCCAGCACACCTTCCAGCATGGGCGTCGCCCGCTTCACGTCGCCAGCACGCAGCAAGACCTCGCCGAGTAGCGCGCTTGTCCTCGATCGGGAAACCGGGTCCTTGACGCTGGCGAGTACCCGACCGAGCGTCTTCGCGGCGTCGCCGTGGCGTCCCAGCTCGAGCGCCAGCGCGACGTAACGGGCGGCCACGTCGTCTACGGGGTCGATCGCAAGGGCTTGATCGAAAGCCTCGAACGCTCCGGCGAGATCTCCCATCCGCTGTTTCAGGCGCCCGAGACGGTCGAGCAAAGGCGCCCGCTTGGGTCCCCGCGTGCTTTCGAGTTCGAGCGACAAGAAGTGAGCGGCCTCCTGGTGAGAGCCGAGCGCTTCGTACGCGCCAGCGAGGGCGGAGGCCGCGCGCCCCGCGAGCCCCTTGATTCGAACGAGCTTGTGCGCGACGCGGCGCGCGCCGTCGTGACTCGGCTCCAGGCCGAGCAATTGCTCGACGTGAGGCAGTGCGCGTTCGGGCTCCTGAAGCCTGTCGGCGTACAGCTCGAGCACGCGATCGAGCAGCGCACGCTTCGTTTCGGCGTCCGGAGGCGGCTCCGATGCGAGCGCCTGCTCGTTCATCCGGACGACGTCGCGGAACCGGTTGGCCTTGAGAAGAATGGGGTCGAGCGCCGCGCGGGCATATTCGTTGCCCGGCTCGAGCCGGAGGATCTGTTGCAGCCATTCGACGAGGCGTTCCTCGGCGCCGCCCGCCTCTTGAAGCAGTTCGGTCGCACGCCGCAGCAATGCGGGCTGTTCGAACCGTGGCCGATGCTGAGCGGAGCTCGCATGAAGCTCCGCGAGTCTCAGAAGCTGATGCGAACGACGCAGCAGCTCGTCCGCTCGTGCAAACGCAGACGTGTGGCCTGGAAACAGCGCCAAGGCGCGCTCGAAGTACGTCACGGCTTTCGCTTCGTCGCCGATCACGTCCGCGATGAAGCGACCCGTCTGGAACAGAAACTCGGCCCCGAACGCAGGAGGAGCCGCTTTCAATCGTTTGCCCTGGGCAACCGTCTCGAACGCGAACGCCAACTCGCTCGTTCGTCCTTCGTCGCGCGCCGACGCATGGACCTTCTCCCACGCGTCGGCGGGCAAGACGCCTCGGACCAAGGACGTCAGCATCGTCTCGAGCAGCCGCTCTTCATGGACCGCCCTCGCCTCGGGCGACGAACCTGACGGCTGCGGAGCGGCAACTGCGCGTTGCCGAGGCGGTTGCTGTTGCATTGTGGCTCTCGCTGCCACGGCGAAGAAGCTCACGTCCGCCCGGCACGACAAGAGTAACTCGGAAGCAACGCCAATGAGAAAAAGAATGGCTATCGTCGCGATCGGTCCTCGCCGTGTGCGTCAACGCGCCACACGCGAGCCACAGGCGACCCACACGCAGCCCACACGCGACATGGCTGGCCTGCCCCGCTCGGGCGACCGTCTACGCTCGAGCCACCGGGTCATCCGGGGGGTCATCCGGGCGAGACGTCTCGCGACGGTTGGTCGCACGGTGGTACACTCGTGTAATTTCTGCCTCGTCGAGGAAGCCCACAATCCGTCCGCCTTGCCCCACGACGACGATCTCGCGCAGACCATGCTCCAGGATGGCTTCGAGCGCCCGCTGCAGATCGTCGGTCTCGTTCACGCTGACGGGGGGGACCATGAGATCATGGGCAATCGCGAAGTCGCCGATATCTGGATTCGCGGCGATCATGCGAAGCACGTCGCTCAGGACGAGGCCCACGAGTTTGCCGTGATCGTCGAGGACCGGGAAGACATCCTGCCACGTGGCTGCAGCCGCCTTCTGCGTCACCTCACCGGCCGGCGTCCTCGTGGTGAAGGTCGAATACGGGCGGTCGCGCACGACGACGTCAGCGACTCGCATCCCCGTCAGCACGTCGAAGATGAGATCATCGCGGTGTGCGGGAGAGTCCCGCTTGGTCGCCACTTGAGCGTGGTACAGGCTACGGTGTCGTAGGGCCACGAACGCAATCCCTTCGGCGAACATCAGCGGCACGAGTAGATCGTAGCTGCCCGTGAGCTCGCACGTCATGACGAGCGATGCGATCGGCACGTGTGCCAGCCCGCCGTAGAACACCCCCATTCCGACGAGCGCAAACGCTCCCGGCTGGATGCGCGGATCGTGCAGAAGGGTCTGGGCGGCACGGCCGAAAGCGCCCCCGAAGATTCCTCCGATGACGAGCGACGGCCCAAAATCTCCAGCGCTACCTCCGCTGCCGACCGTCAGGCACGTCGCTATCATCTTGACGGTGCCGAGCAGCACGAGCAGCTGAACGCCCTTCCAGCCGAGCGGAAACCAATCGGCTCCGGTGATCGCGAGCTGAGCCGCCCCGTAGCCGCCGCCGAGAATGCCGAGCCCTTGCCCCGGCTGACCGATTTGCGGTCCGATCAAGACGATGATCGGAGTCGCGAAGACTCCGAGGGCAAGGCCGCCCAATCCGGCCTTCGACCATTCCGGAGCCGGCAGATTCCGAGTCACGGTCTGGACCCAACGCAAAGTCGACAAGAACGTGCTGGCCACGACAGACACCAGCACGGCGAGCAGGGCGTACAGCGGAAGGTGAGCCGGGACGAAGGGGTAGCTCGGGGCGTGAGCGAACAGGGTCTGTTCGCCGAAGAACGCGATGAACACGGAATAGGCCACCACGCTCGCCAGGACGCTCGGAACGAGCGCGTCCGCCTCGAAGTCGTCGCGATGCAAGACTTCGACGGCGAGCAGGGCCGCGCCGAGCGGCGTCCGGAAAACAGCCGCCATTCCGGCCGCGGTACCGGCGACCAACAAGATGCGCCGTTCGCGATCCGTGGCGTGCAGCAGTTGGCCGACCAGCGAACCGATCGCGCCGCCCATTTGCATCGTGGGCCCCTCGCGACCGCCGGAGCCGCCCGAGCCGAGCGTCAGGATGGACACGACGGCTTTGACGAAAGCCACCCGTTTGCGAACGATGCCCCGCCGTTGATGGAATGCTTCGATGATGGCGTCGCTGCCTCCTCCGCGCGTCTCGGGAGCGAGCCACGTGGAAATGGCCCCGCCGAGCAAGGCGCCTGCGGCGGGCACCACGAGCAGTAGCCAGGGACGAAAGGGCGTTTGCTG
This sequence comes from uncultured delta proteobacterium, assembly GCA_963696385.1. Lineage (GTDB taxonomy): Bacteria > Myxococcota_A > Polyangia > Polyangiales > Polyangiaceae > Palsa-1150. The sequence continues at coordinate 941,424 of CAVOKF010000007.1, read as the reverse complement.
CCGGAGTTCTCCGAGAATCGTCTCGCCACCGGCGCGAAGCGGCGCATAGCCGACCCACGACTCGAGAACCAAACGCTGGAAGGCCTCGACGCCGGCAAAGAACAGCGATCCCAAGAGGCCGGCCGCGGCGCCGACCAGGGCGGCCTGCAGCAGGACTCGTCCGAGGATCTGAAATTCGATCGGCGCCCGCGCCGCACCGAAAAGATGCCGCAGAGCCAGCAGCCGTCGTAGCGCCGCGCGCGGGAGGGTGGCTCGGGCTCGGCTACGCATTGGGGACGGTTCGAGCCCTTTTCAGTAGCGCGCGTCAGCGCCAGGCGCGACCTGAGTCGGGGCCCACGCGCATCACGGCAAGTCCGGAATTCGGGTCGTCTCCGGAGGCGCCCGAGCGGAAGACCACGCTTCCCGCGTCGTCGTGTCCGCGCAGCTTTCGACTCCAGGTTGCGATGTACGCCGCTCCCCGTGCGCGTGCGACCTCCCGGACGATTTCCCAGGTGTGGGGGTCGTCGATCCAATGCCGATCGAAGCGACGGCGATCGAGCCGGCTCAGAATTTCGACGGTCGCGTCGTCGCAAAAAATTGTCGTCGCGGGAGGCAGCGATCGGAGGTAGTCGCCGACGGCCATTCGCTCCGGCCAGCCGCGCTGGATCGACTCCCGCCAGAAGCCCATCCACAGACCGAGCGAGACGCACAAGCCCGCGAGGGAAAACATCGCGAGCGCAGATCCGGCGACGCTAGCCACGAACGAGGCACTGCGCGGCGGAATGAAGCGACCCGAAAACCGCATCGTCGCCTCGGCGAGGGTGGCCAAGCCCTGGGCGGCGAAGGTCGAGTACACCGCGCTCACGGCCACGAAATGCCGGTCGAGCCCGAGCGTGGAACGCATCACCCACGCCAGCGACACGAACGCGAGGCACGCGAGCTGCACCGCTACGAATCGGGCCCCTTGCTGGCGCACCGTCCGTGCGACGCCGAAAGGCACGAGCGCGAGCGCGGGCCCCATGACGCGTGCGGGGACGAATACGGGGTAATGGAGAATGTCGCCCAAGAGTCCAAGAGCGCCTCCGTCGAGCGAACTGCCCTCGTGGGTCGCATCCGTCGCGAAGGCGCGCGTTTGTCCCAGAAAGCCGAACCAACGTCCGTCGACGGGGCGACGCAAAACGGCCCAGACGAGGATAAGCCCGACCGGGATCGCGACGGTAACCCACGCCCGCTTCGCTCCGCAGTCGGGGGCGAGCCGGCCGAGCCGCCTGTAGGCCGGTTCGACGAATGCGAACGCGGCGACCGCCAGCAGCGAGGCCCACGCTTCGTACCTCAGCAGGACGCCGGCGCCGAGCATGGCACCTGCAAGCCAGTGGCGCCTCTCTTGAAAAGCGATGGCCGTGGCGAGCGTCGTCAGTGCGAACAGCGATTCGGGCTGCGCGGTCGTGCCCATTTGCATGGCGATGGGACATGCCGCGGCCAGCAGCGCGGCCATGAGCGCGGTGACGTTCGGCGATGTGCCGAACGGTCCGATCGCGGCGTCGCTCGTTCGCCGCACGTACACGAAGAGGACGGCCGGCAGCGCAGCGGCGAAGACCACGTTGGCCCAGCGAACGTCGTCCATCGTCCCGCCGAGCAGCACGAGAGGAACCTGCAAATAATGAAATAGGGGCAGCCATACCCAGTGCACCCCGAGGTCTCGCGGATCGGCCAGGATGGCCCTGGCGATCATGTGATGCGCGTAGGCGTCGGTGTCGATGTCCGGACCCGACAGCACGCAGATAGCCCGCCACGCGGCGAGCGTCGTGAGAGCGACCGTCAACGCCGCGACGCACACCGCGCGTGATCGCATGGGCGGACGCTATATCACGCGCCGGCCGCAAACCGAGGGCGCGCGCCGTGGCGGCGCTCGCGCCGGCCCCCCGGCGTTTTCTTTTCGCCGTCCGCACGGCGCAAGACGATGCATCGGGTCGCTGCGACCGCTCTTCCCCGAAAAGGGTGAGACAACGACACGCCCGCCAAGCACACCCCCCACCGACGCGGCTTCCCGATGACCGCAGCCGAGGGCGGACTGCAGGCGACTTTTTACGGCGTGCAGTACCGGATCACTTCTCTTACTTCGCCTCGCGCTTCCTTGCGCTTTTCTTTGACCACGTCGTCGGTTCCGTCGGGCGCAGAATCGCCGGCCTGAGTACGCAGCGTCTCGGCGAGAACGGTGAGCGTCGACTTCGCGCTCGATGCGTATTCGCGCAGCGGTTCGTCCTGAAATCGGATCGCTTCGATCGCGCGCCGGGCCCCCTCGACGCCGTCCTCGCCCGGTTCGTGCTCGAGAGGCTTCAGGGCCGACAGAAGTTGATCGCACTCGCCTTTGCGTTCGGCATTGCAAGAGATCGACAGGGTTGCGAGCGCCGCGACGAAGAACGGGGTCGCATTCATGGCATCAGCTCCCTTCTAGCACCGCGGCAAGCGCCGCGAGGAGAGTCGCGCGATCGAATGGCTTGTCCACACGCTGATTGTCGATCCGAAGAAAGAACTCCTCGGCGCGACGGGTGAACGCTCCGCCACTCAGAAAAATCATGCGGCGCGCGCTCGGTGGGTCGATGGCCGAAATCCGCTCGTAGACATCCATGCCGGTCACGTCGGGCATCATCAAGTCGCAGAGAATCGCATCGTAGCGCTCACCCGCCGCGATGCGTTCGATCGCCTCGCGACCGCTCGTGAGCACGACGACGTCGTGCCGCGCTCGGACAATGCGCGAGATGGCGCGCCCGATTGCGGCGTCGTCGTCGACGATGAGAAGTCGGGCCTTGGAGTCGAGTTCCGAGCCGCGTTCTGACGTATTGCCCGACATTGGAGTCCGTTCCCACTTGCGCTGGTTGCCGGGTCTCTCGTGTCCGGCTTGGCCGTGGGCGAGCGGTGCGGTAAACGGCTCGGCCAGTCCGTGCCCACTTTACCGCAAGCCGACGGAGAGGGCGACGTTACCTGCGGCCGCGTCGTCGTCGGCGCTCCGCGCGGCGTGCACGCCGCGCCTTGGGTCGCCGGCCTGAGTCTGGATTCCCGATCCGATACGCTTCTTTACTGGGGTGGGGTGGCGCTCGTGCTCCTGGGGTTGTTCGTCAGTCGGCTCTTGCCGTGCGTCGACTACCCCCAGCACCTGGCGCTGAGCGATGTCGCCCGCCGGCTGGGGGACGCGACTGCCCCCGAGCGCCGCCAGTACGAGCTCAATATTTTTACCTACAATGGACTATTTCATCTCCTCGTAGCCCGGCTGTCGATCCTGCTGCCCATCGAGCTCGCGGGCCGCCTCGTGCTCGCCGCGTCTCTGGCAGCCATGGCGGCGGCGGTGGTCGCACTCCTGAAAGTGTCGCGGCGTCCGCCGGAGTACGCCGCTCTGTTTACGCCTGTCCTATTCTCATTTTCCGCGGGGTGGGGTTTCGCGAATTACGTACTCGCGACCGCCGTCGCTGCGTGGGCGCTCGTATTCGTCGCCCGCGCGGCGATCCGACCCCGGTGGATGTCGGCCATGACCGTCGGAGCGCTCGGCTTGATGTGCGCCTTCGCGCACGTTTTGGCGATGATCATCCTTTGCGTGTTGGCGACCGCGCTCGCGCTCGAACTGGGCTGGCGCCACTCGAACGGCTCCGCGCCGGCCGGTCGGCGAATCGCGCGAGCGGTCCTCCGCGCGGCCGTCGCCGTGGTCCCGCTGGCGATCGGCTGCGTCTATTGCGTCGCGGTGTACCGGCGCCAGTACCCCTGGGACCCCAACATGTATCGGGATCCCACCATGGAAGGGAGTGCTCCGCCCGCCTGGCAGAAGATTGTCATGTTCGGATCGTTTGCGCTCGATCTGTTCGGCGATGCGACCGACCAAGTCATCCTGTTCATCGCGCTCGGGGTCATGGCCTGGTCCGCCGTCGTGGCTTGGAGGCTGTCGCGGTCGGGTCAACGTGTCCCCGAACGTTCCCGACCGGTGCTGCTGCCGCTGCTCGCGATGACGATCGCCTATTTCGCCACGCCGATGGTCCTTCTCGGCACGCATCTCATCTTCCCGCGCCTTGGCCAATGGCTGGTCCTCGCGGCGATCCTCGCGACGCCAAGGTTTCCGCCCGACGTGGCGGCGCGCGGGCGCGGCTACATCTTGCGTCTCGGCGTCGTAACCGGATTGAACTTCTTGGCCCATTGTGCGCTCTTTGCGTGGGAGACGAACGACGCTTCCGCCGTGATCGACGAGTTGCCGATGGGGGGGGCTGCCACCGCCGTCATCTGGGAGCCGTGGACGCTCGCATTTCGAAACGGCACGTTGACCCACCTCGCGGCGTATTATGCGGCTCGCAAACACGGGCAGTGGGCGTTCGCGTTTGCCCGATATCTCAGCGTTCCGGTCCGCTTCAAGCCGAACTCTCAACCGGCCTGGCCGGCCCGCGGCTGGGAATTCGACGCCGAGGCCTACGATCCGCGCTGCAAGTATGCGCGGGCGTTCCCATTGGTCATCATCAAGGCGCCCGATCAAGTGGCGCGCGATGCGAGCGGGGAGTCCGTCGTCCGCACTCTCGTCTTCAAGAAGGACGCGGCCGCCGCGCGCCTGCTGGCGCATCACGGCAGGTTCTGGGCGTTCGACACGGCAGGTTTGCCGGACGACGGCGCCCTTTAGGGTAAATGGCCGCGCGATCAGACCGGCGTCGTCGACGTCTCGAATGTCATCCCGGCGTCGCGCAGCCGCTCGACCAGGCGCAACCCCATGCAGGCGGCCGGTGTCAGCACCCCGCCCTCGTGCGCAATCGCCTCACGGTCCATCGCGAGACACACGGCGGACTCCACCAGCATCTTGGCCGTCTCGCCATAACCCGGATCGCTCACTCCGCGCACGACGGCGAACACCTTGGCTGGATCGGCGCGGTCCGCGCTGGCGAGACCGACGAGGCGCGACGTGAATCGCCCGGCTTCGCGTGTGCGTCTCGACGGCCCTTGCCCGGGCGCCGGCAAGAGCGCGCGCGCCGCCGCGCGAGCGACGGCCGGAAAGCGCATGGTCGCGCCAAGGCCTGCCGTGGCCGCCGATACGGCGACTGCGGCCAACCATCCGCCCGCGCCCGGCCCCAGGCTCGTCATCTCGCTGTAACGGAAGTCGTGACCGTACGCGTAGCCGAGCAGCGCGTTCGTGCGGCGCACGACGCGGGTGTTGACCGAGGCCATCGCGAACGGTGCGGTCCAACCTCCGACGTCGTCGTCCCAACGAACGCCGGTCGGATCCGGTCCGTCCGGTCCCACGCCGGTGTGCTCGGGGTCGAGCGAATAGGGGTCGCGCAAAAGGCGCCTTACCCGAGGATCGGCCGACGCAGCTTCCGACAGTGCGATCACGCTCGCGATCGTCCCCCCGCTGACGCCGCCCCGGGTTTCGCAGGCGAAGTACTTCACGACCCGGCAGTGCGTGGCGTGCGTTTTGCGCATGTGCGTCTGGATCATCAACGTTCCGAGATCCGACGGGACTGCGTCGTATCCGCAACAGTGAACGATTCGTGCACCGGTGGCGCGGGCTCGGGCGTGGTATCGGTCGATCATCTCGCGAACGAATGGCGTCTCGCCCGTGATGTCGCAGTAGTCGGTCGCCGCCGCCACGCACGCGCCGACCAGATCGGCCCCATAAACGGCGAATGGACCCACGGCGCTCGCGACGACGCGCGTGTCGCGGGCGAGGGCGTCGAGCGACGCTCGGTCTCGGCTGTCGGCGATCACGATAGGCACGTCGCGCGCACGCTCGGCGACCCGTCCAAGCTCGTCGCGCACCTTTTCGAGCTTGCTCCGATCGCGACCCGCGATCGCCCAGCGAACGGCCGGATTGCCGCCGTAGCGGCGCGCCATGGCCTCGGCGGCGAGACGGCCCGTGAATCCCGTCGCTCCCCAGATGACCAGGTGCCAGAGGCGATCGGACGCCGAGCGAGGGGTCGTCGAAATGCCCGAACCGCTCATGACCTCGGCTACGGTAGCCCGGCTGCTATCGAAACGGACGCTTTCGTGGTAGCTGCCCGTACTCATGCATGTTTTCGTCGCCGGCGGCGCCGGCTACATCGGCTCCGTTCTGGTGTCGGCACTGCTCGAACGGGGCCACCGCCTCACGGTCCTCGACCGGCTGTACTTCGGCGACACGCTCGCCCGTTCCCGTGCCCAATTTGGCGAGAGACTTCGCGTGGTCCGGGGCGACGTGCGCGGCTTCGACCAAGGATTGCTCGGGTCGATCGATGCGGTCATCGACCTGTCCGGAATTTCGAACGACCCTTCGTGCGAGCTCGAGCCCGAGCTTACGCGTAGCGTGAACGTCGAGGGCGCCAGGCGGCTCGCGGTTGCCGCGCGGGAGCACGGCGTACGACGTTACGTTTTCTCGTCGTCGTGCTCGGTGTATGGCCACGGCGAGGGACTCGGGTTGACCGAGACGAGCGCGCGCCGCCCGGTCTCGCTGTATGCGCGGGCGAAGGCCGAGGCCGAGGACCTCCTTCTCGCGCTCGGTCGCGCGTCCGGTGGAGCCATGGACGTCGTGTGTTTGCGCCTGGCGACCGTGTTCGGTCTGAGTTCGCGGATGCGCTTCGATCTGGCCATCAACGTGATGACCAAGAATGCGTACGTGAAGCGGCGCATCGTGGTGGACGGGGGCGGGCGGCAATGGCGCCCCTTCGTCCACGTGCGCGACGTCGCGCGGGCCTTCGAACTGGCGCTGACCTCTCCGGCCCCCGGCGTCGGCGGCGAAGTCTTCAACGTGGGCTCCGACGGGAACAACGTCCAGATCTTGAATCTCGCCTTTCGAGTGCGAGACGCCGTTCCGGGGACCGAAGTCGTTCACGCGCCGACGGATCCGGACTTACGAGACTACAACGTCTCTTTCGAGAAAGTTCATCGGGTGCTCGGGTTTCGAGCGGAGCGAACGGTCGACGATGGGATCCAAGAGGTGCTCGCGGCGCTCCGTGACGGAACCGTCGATCCGGAAGACCGGCGCGGGTACACGCTGAGTCAGTACCTGTTCTTGCGAGACGCGGAGCGCGCACACCGCGAGCTTGCCATCGACGGGCGGCTCCTCTCGCCGGCGTCATGATCGAGAAGGTCGAGTTTTACCGCCACCAGCTCGGCGACGAGGAGGCGGCATCCTGGCGGGGTGTTCTCGACACGCTGTTTCTCACGCTGGGTCCCCAGGTAGCCGCCTTCGAGCAGGAGTTGGGCGCCTTTCTGGCGCGCGGCCGGCCGGGGACGACGGCCCCGCACGTCGTGGGGGTGACGTCGTGTTCGATGGGACTCTTGCTCGCGCTGCGCGCTCTCGACGTCGGGCCGGGTGACGAAGTGATCACGACCCCAATGACCTTCGCAGCCACGGCCAACGCCATCCTGCACGCCGGGGCGACGCCGAAGCTCGTCGACGTGGAGCCCGCCACGGGTCTCATCGACCCCGAGGCGGTTCGTGCCGGGGTCGGGCCGCGCACCGTGGGCATCCTTCCGGTGCACCTGTACGGGCAGCTCGCCGACATGAAGGCGCTTCGCCAGATCGCCGATCGACATGGCCTCTTCATCGTCGAGGACTCGGCGCACGGCATCGAAATGGAGCGCGACGGGGTCCGCCCGGCGGATTTGTCGGAAGCGGCCGTATTTTCGTTTTATGCGACGAAGAACGTGACCTGCGGGGACGGTGGCGCCATCGCGACGCGGGAGCCGCGAATTGCCGATCGACTGAGGCGGCTCAGAAACCATGGCCTGTCCAAGGCAGCGACGGAGCGACACGGGGCCGAATACCGGCATTGGGACCTCGTGGAGCTCGGATACAAGGCGAACCTGACGGATCTCGACGCGGCGCTTCTTCGTCCGCAGCTCGCCCGTGTCGAAGCGAAGCGGGCACAACGCGAGCAGGTCACGCGCCGCTACGAATCGGGCCTGCGTGAGCGCATCGCCGAGCTGCGGACGCCGTCGCCTGGCGAGCGTGGCGTACCCTGGTTGGTCGAGCCGCGCGGACGCAGCAGCCACCACCTGTTCACCCTCCACGCGCCCCCCAACGACCGCGACGCGATCCTCGCACGTCTCGGGCAAGCCGGCATCGGCACCGCCGTCAACTACCGAGCGATCCATCGGCTGGCGTATCTCTCGGAGCGCCTCGGAGCGACCCCGGGTCTATTGCCGGTCGCCGAAGAGATTGGGGATCGCACGATCAGTCTGCCCATGTACCCCACGCTGGGCCATGATGATCAAGACCGCGTTGTGTCGGCGGTAGCCGAGGCATGGACCGAGATCGGCATACGACGGCGATGACGTCGACGCCGACCGCATGCCGAAAGAGCCTTCAGAATAGGCCGATGGCAAAGTGGAATGCGCCGAAGTCCTCGTACGATTTGCGCGTCACATTGATGCCGTAATCGAACACGAGGGGTCCCACGGGCGTGTCGACGCGAACTCCCGCGCCCACGTCGGCGCGCAGCGTGAACGGGTGATTGAACACGTACGTAGGGTCGACCCAGACATTGCCGAGATCCCCGAAGAGCGATGCTTCGATCGGCAAGCGGACTGGAAATCGAAGCTCCGCCCGCGGATTGAACATCAGATTGCCGCCGCGTTCCGGCACGCTGCACGAGGTCTGGTTGTTCGTGCACGTCAGAGCATGCTGGCTGATCTGATCGACGTAATCCTGCGGAATGAAGCTGTCCTGCAACCAGCCCCGCATCGATTCGAACCCGCCCATGAAAAATTCCCGGTCCGGATACGTGCACTCCCAGTGGACCGGCGGGCCAGGCCCCGGTCGTTCGGAGCACCATGGGGTCACGTTCTCGCCGAGTCGCAGCTCCGCGGCGAACGTGATGCCGTTCGTGACGGGAATGTAGCCCGCCAGCGTTTGCGTGAGCCGGAAGAAGTGGCTCTCGTACTGCTCGTCACCCGTGACCGGGGCGCTGCCTGCGGGGTACGAGTTGACTTGTTCGATCCCGACGACGACGTACGTTCCCCTGTGCGCGTTGAATGGGTTGTCGCGCCGATCCCAGGTAAGTACGACCCGATCGGCGACGACGTTGCTGTCTCCGTCGGGGACGCGCAACAGTGTGGCAAGCTCGCTGTTGCCGGGATTTTGCATCAGGTACTCGCTGATCGTCGCGCACGGGCCCGTCGGCGGCGTGGACGTGGTCGATGCCGCGGCGGAAGTCGATGCGGGGGCGGGTGGGGTGCATACGTCGAACAGGCGGACGTCGTTGTTCTCGTAATCGGCGCCGATGCTGATCAGGACCTCCCGTATGGGTCGCCAGAAGAGCGTTCCGACCACGGCCGCCTTTCGAAGCGTGAAATCCCGTTCGAGATCATTAACGTAAATGCCGTCCACCTGCGAGCGGATCGTCGGTCCAAGTCCGACCTCCGGCCACGAAAATGTCAGCGTGTCGCGTGTTGCGATGCGCTGCGCCGTCGTGAGGCCCGCGTAGTTGGCCTTGACGCCTTCGTCGAGGATCAAGAAGTCGGGCAGGTACGACGCCTGCAGGTGCACCGTCATCGACCAAGCGTCGCCGAGCAAGTTGCGGTGGCCGTATTCGAGCACCCCGCGCACCCCTTCTCCGGTGGAAAGCCCAGGGCGAACTTCGACGTATTGGGAGTCGCGTTCGACCACCTCGACGACCACGTCCTTGTACGGCTGTGGCACGTAGGGGTCGATGAGCGAGACCGTGACGCTCGAGAAGACGCCGAGAGTCGACACGTGCTCCTGGGTCTTTCGAACGTCGCTTTGGCGATAGGGCTGCCCGATCTCGAGGGCGAATCGCCGCCGAACGACACTCTCCTTGGTATTCTGCAGGCCCCGAACGACGATGGATCGGACGATGACCTGATCGCCCTCGGTCACGTCGAAGCGCGCCCGCGCACGGGTGTTGTCGGCCGACGGATCGAACGCGTACTTGACGTCGACGTAGTAATATCCGTGCTCCTTGTACCAATCGACGACTCGTCGGCGGGCGTCTTCGATTTTGGTCGTGCTGGCCGCGTCACCGAGCCGCAGGTCGGCCGCATCGGCCAAGGCCCGTTCACTGGCCGCCTTGACGCCCGTAAATGCGAGATCCCAAAGACGGGTCCGGGGTCCCAACTTGATGGGAATGTACAGTTGAACGACCGGGGCACACGCGATGCCGTGTGCCGGATCCGGACGGCAGGTCAGCGCCGGGTCGAGCGGCTCGCTCGGTGCGGGTAGTCCGGTCGAGTCGTACGTACACGCTTCCGTCGGAAGCGGCGGCATGGGCATCGGGACGCATCGCTCGGGCGGCGAGCGTGGATTGCATCGAGCCCGTACGACGCCGACCGGACCCACCTCGGCGTGCAAGAACCCTTCGTTGCGGTAGAGCGCCTGGACGTGCTCGATGGCCCGATCGTAGGTGTCCGCGACGTACGTCACGTCGGGGCGAAGGTCGATCGGCACCGGGCGTGGCGCTCGCGCGACCTGTCCGGTGCCCCCGCCGATGGTCGCGCTGACGACTCGCGGATCCGGGTCCACGAACAGGTCCGCCCCGGGTAGCTCTTCGTCGAGATAGCTGTCGATCTCCGTTCCGATGTCTGCCGGCGATCGCGGACCGCCGGCGTTGAGCCTCTTGATCGCCTCGGTCTTGAGGCACGGATAGCTCCGACCCGCTACGCGGACGCGGTCGTACTCGTCGATGCGGAAGACGAGCAGGAGGACGGCATCGGACTCTCCACCGCGAACTTGGACGCGCACGACGGCGTCCAAAAATCCCCGCTTTTGGTAGAAGGCCCGAATTCTATCGGCCAAGTGCGTCGGCGACCGATCCGTCTCGGTCTCGATTCCGAGCACGGTCGTGAGCACGTCCGCATCGTAGTGCTCGTTTCCTTCGAAACGAGCGACGAAAAGCGGACCCGAGTCGATCCGGACCCGCAACACGATCGCCCCGGTGCGGGGGCCCGAGGCAACCTTGGCAAGATCGTGCGACACGCTGGCCTTGAACCATCCTCGCCCGCGCAATGTCTGTTCGAGCGCGATGTCCGCTTGGTCGAGCACGGGCTCGTCCGCGCGGCCGTGCACGTCGACCGCATAGCTCTTCGCGATCTCGATAATGCGGTCGGCGTTCGAGCCGGAAGCGTAGAAAAGTCGCTGGTCGATGGATCGGGGCACGCCTGGAAGCACCTCGAGCACGACGCGCGCGCGCATCGGATCACTCATCTCGTGCGTCGTGATCGTGGCCCGCGCGTTTGGATAGCCGTGCAGCGCACACTGGGACTCGATTCGCCTTTGCGTGACGTCGATGTCCGCCGCGACGATCTCGCCCCCTTCGACCAAGTTGGTCTGGCGCAGTAGCTCGTCCGGATCGACGCTCGTGCCGTGGAGATCCACGGACAGCCGCCCGATGATCTTTCGCGGCACGACCTTCACCACGAGCGCTACGCCCCGGCCCTCGGCCTCCGCGGACACACGGCCTCGCGCGAACCGCCCGGACCGCAACAGCTCGTCGAGCGCGCGCCGTGCGACGGCGGGTGTCAGGAGCTCGCCCGGCTTGACGCTCGTGATCGCCGGGGATCTCAGGTCGTCCCCGACACTCGCCTCGAGCATTACGGCGACGCGAACGATGGGCTTTCCGGTCAGGCCCGACAGGTCCGGCGGTGGGTCGAGACGAGGGACGGTCGCCGGCGGTTCGACCGCGGGCATGGGGGCGATCGGTGTCAAGTCTTGCGCGGGTCGGTCGTCCGCCCGCGCCGGATCCCCGAACGCGATCGGCAAGCAGCCGATGAGGACGGCCAAGAGCAGAACACCGAGGCGCATCCGGTCCGGCTACTCGAAATTGAGTCTCCAGCGAAGATCCACGCCGAGGTTGCCGAGGGCCGACGATGAGATGTCGTTGATGTTGTCGTACGAGCCCTGCAAACTCAAGCGGTTGTTCAGACGCCACTCGATGTTGGCCCGCAGCTCGCTATCGTCGCTCAGCGCGGCTTGCACGCTCGCGCGAAGCTCGTTCGTGAGGCGCTTGCCGACGGTGAGCTGGGGCTCGGTTTTTCCCGTCACCGTGGAATAGGCGCTTCCAAAACGGAAATCGTCGATGATTGGGATGGCCTGTTTGACCACGCTGTCGGCGCCCGTCGCCGTGCCGATGACGCCCAGCGCCACGCCCTCGATGCCGCTCGCTTGGAGCTGGTCGAGCTCGGCCCGGGTCATGCCCACCGCGAGCAGCAGAACGATGTCGTCCTGGGCCAGCGCAGGCTCGCTCGTCAACTCGATGCGCACGTTGTCGGCGTCGCCGTACGCGTGCATCGTGATGCGCCAGAGAGATCCCCCCTGGGTCGAGTTCGCCGATGCCGCCGCCGGGCCACCGCCGGTTCCCGCGCCGGCCGCCGTGCCCGCGCTCGTGTCCGTGTATCGGCGGTAGTCCGTCACCGCGGTGATGTCCACGTTCGGGTCGATCCGGGTCGGGTCGTCGAAACGAATCAGCCCCTGTTGGACTTCGAAGTCGTTTCCTTGAAAGTGGAAGCGTCCGCCGGGAAGCGCTCGTAGGGCACCCCGCAGTCCGAGCCGCTGGTTGGTACCGGTCACCTCGAGCCCCCCCGAGTCGATGCCGAGCTGAACTTCGATCAGATTGTTCTTGATGACGATCGGAGCCTTGGACGCCATTTGCACGTCGAAGACGACGAAATCGAGCGTCGGGTCGTACGCGTCGACGACCGTTCGCTTGGCCCGGGCCGACGCCAGATCCAGGTTGAACGTGATGGGTCTCGTGTAGCTCACCGCGCCGAAGGTCACGTCGCCGGCGATGTGAGGCAATGCGGCCGTCTGGCCGCCCTGGGCTCTGGGATTGTAGGAGATGTGCAGGTCCGCGTCGGCGCTCGCCGAGACGCCGTCGGCCGGCGCCAAGCGCACTCCGCGCACGGCGACGCGCGATTCGAGCGAGCCAATCTCAAAGCCCCGGACGGGAACGGCCCCGTGCAGTGCGATGGTTCCGCCGGCGACTCGGGCGGTGCCGGAGGCCGAAATCTGGCGAGCCGTGGCCTGGATGTCGACCTGGACGTCGGTGAAGGGACTCGGGAATCCCCGCACCTCGATGTCGTCGCCGATCGCGTGAAGCTCGCCGGCGATCTCGGGCGACTTTACGGTACCCGAGAGGTGAACGCGGCCGTCCACGTGCCCGTTGATACGCTCCAGTCTGGGCAGGAGCCGACCCAGAATCGCAAGGTCGAGCGGCTCCAGTCGTGCGTCCACCGACAGAACGGGATCGCTCGTCAGTCGCGTCGCCCCGCCCGTCAGCTCGAATCCACCGCGGAATCCGTCGGGCGTGTCGAGGGTCACTTCAAGCGGCGGCATCGTCAACGCGTCGTCCGCGAGCACGAGTGGGTCGGACGGCGGCCTGAGTGTCAGCTTCACTCCGCCGCGCGAAGCCACCGTCGGTCCGAGAAACAACCGTGCACGCGACTTGGACGGGACGTCGACCCATCCGTCGTCGACGATGAGCTCGCCCCACACCTGCCCGACGATCGGAGAGGAGACCGAAGGGGACGCGTCGTCGGGGTTCTGGGTCGACACGATGCGGGCGAGCTCGCCCAAGTCGAGCCCACGCATCGAAGCGCGGCCCGTCATTCGAGGCGATCGTGAACGCGTCATCGTCACGTCCCGCAAGGCGATGGCGCCGCCCAGCAGACTTCCGTTGACGGTCCATTCGCCGTGCGAAGACGTGTCCGCCAGATAGGCTTGCTTGTCGAAGGGTGCGGCGATGAGCCCTCCGCACCGGGTGCGTCCGAAACTGTGCGATGGGCGAGCCATTCGATCGCTCATCGTGACGTCCAGGTGAGAGGCACCCACGGCGACGTTACGAATGCGCGTACCCGAGACGTCCAACTCGGCGCGAACGAGAAAGCCCGGATTGGGCAAAAAATCGTCGAGATTGCCCGTCACCTGGGCCAGTCCCGAGACGCTGCCTTCCACCTGGCGAGCGGCCTGTCCGAGCGCATCGACTCGCCCGAGCGGTACACCTTCGACCACCACGTTGGCGGCCAAAGCGCCCCCGCGCCGGATCGTAGCCGATCCGAGGACCGTTCCGGTCGTCCCGGATCGCGTGCCGGTCGGAGGCCGCACCTTGTTGAGTACGAAGGATCGCACCTCGACGTCCGCCCCGGCCAGGCCGCGCTGTCGATCGTGCCACTGCAATGCGACGTCTGCGTCGCCTTGCGCGAAGCGCTCTCCGTAGATCTGCACGTCCTTCAGATGGCTTTTCGCGTTGACGACGATGAAGCCGTTTCCGCACGCGTCCTCGGGCCCGCCGACGGCGATGTGGACGCCAGCCCGGGTGGCCATGGCGGCGTCGAGTCCGTCGAAGCGCGGATCTCCGTCGAGCGCGAACATCGAGAGCAGGTCGCGCAGCGAAAGCGCTTCGCTCGAGCCCTGCGCGTCGACGACGAATCCCTGCGTCCCGCCGAAGCCGATGCGGGCGGTAGCGACGTCGTACTCGCTCTCGCGACGCTTCGCACGAATGTCGCTGATGGCGATCTGGGGGCCGGTGACATCGACCTTGACGCGCCCAGCGCTCACATCGCCGAATGCCACGTCGGCAATGACGAGGCCGACCGCGGCCGTAATGTCCCCTTCGGGCTCGGGCCGCTTGAACGTGCCTCCGACATGCGCGCTCGCTTCCAGTGTCCCGTGCACCGGCACCGGGCCCAAAGGCGAGAGATTGTCGAGGTCGGTTCGGACCCGCGGGGCGTCTACGATCAAATCGCCGCTGAAGCCGAGCGAGACCAGCCCCCCGTCGATGCGCGAATGCGGCAGCACGGCGTGCACGTCGACGAACCGCATCGCGTCCGGGCGCACCGCGAGATGGGCCGCCACCTGTGCTTGCGAAAATCCGAAGAGCCGCTCACGCGCTCGATCCTCCGCCGGCCGGTCGTACACGCCGAATGAAGCCGTTTTTGCGGTGAGATCGCCATCGATCCGTAGAGGAAGAAGCGTTCCGGAGAGCACCGGCACGTGGATCTCGCGGATGTCCCACCCAACCCAAGAATGGTCGTGGACTCCGAGCGCGCGCAGGAGCGCGGTGAAGTCGATCCCAGAGACATCCAACCGGCTGCGGTCGAGCCTCGCCCCGGGGGAGAGCGGGTCGATGACGGTATCCGAAAGCGTCACCGTGCCCTGGGCCACGCGGAGCGTCGTACGCGGAAGCTGGACGACGTTTCGCCGAATCGTCAGATCGCTACGCAGCTCTTGGGCAAAGGCGTATTGAGCGACCTTCAGATCGTGTGCTTCGAGCGTTCCGCTCGCGTCGGGGAGAATCGTGTCCTCCGCGTAGCGGAGATCCACGTCGATTCCGGCCCAGCCGTCGATGTCGGGAAGCGGCGCAATCCGACGGGCGAGTGCCACAGGGGCCCGGACGCGAACGTGTCCGTCGAGCCGAGGCCAAGGTCCGCCGCCTTGAGGCCATTGGATGTGCACGTGACCCAGCGAGACCTCCACTCGGCGCTTGTCCTCGACATCCGCCGAACACGACGGCGCGGTCCCCTCCGCGGCATCGAGATCGGCGATCGCGACGGCGTTCAGTCGGCGCACGAGAACCGCATCGGGCTCGATACGCACGCGTCCGTCCACGGAACAGACCACGTCTTCGTCGACCGACGTGGGCGCTATAGCGTTCGAGCGGGTGCTGCGCACCGATGCTTCGGCGGAACGAAGTGCGATTTCGAAGGACGCTCCCCGGCTGCGGTCTCGTTCGGCCGTCACGTCGAGGTCGAACGAGCCGGCACGGATCTGCACGCGGTCGGTATCCAGATCGATCGAGGCGTTGGTCAGCGAGAGCATGTTGAAGGGCGGCTCGAACGGCCGGCCGTTCGAATCCGGTCTCCGGCAGCGTCAGGTTCGCGAGCCGGCCGTTTCGCACGACCGCGCGGATGCGCGGCGCGTCCGCGTCGATTTCGGCAATGCCGAGTTTGCCCCCGAGAAGCGCGAGTATCTTGGGAGCAATGACGACGCTGTTGCACTCGAGGGCCGGTGGTCCGCCGTCGCTCGAATGGACACGCACGCGGTTGAGGACGACGGCGAGAGGCCAGATTCGAAGCGAAGGCGAATACTCGGCGACGATTCCGCGCTCGCGCAGTATGCGCTCTGTTTCGCGCGCTGCCCAGCCGCGCGCCCCCGGCGATTGTACGACGAGGGTGGCCAGAAAGGGCAGGACGCCGACGAGCGCGAGCAGCACGCACGACGCCCGAGCCAGAAGCCCGCTCCACTCGCGTGGCGGCCGACGCCGGCGCGCCGGCGTCGATGCCACGCGGGGAGAGCGGATGTGGGTCGTCGTCATGGCCGTGTGAGACGCGGCAGGGCGGGGAGGAACGCGGGCAGAAGCGCGCGCGATGACTTGGGTTTATACCGGTCCGATGCGGCGCACCACTTCCGGTGTCACGACGAGTTGCCGTGCGAGCGATTCGCTCGACGCGAGGATCGCCCGCGCGGACGCTCACGATCCCGACCGCGTCGCGCGGATCCTCGAGCCGATGGTGACCGAGTTGCGCAGGGCGAGGCTTCTGGACGTGATCGCGCGTCGGCTCGGAAGCGTCGCCGTAGTGTTCGACCGACCGTACGATCCCCACAATGGGGCCGCTGTGCTCCGCTCGTGCGAGGCGTTTGGAATCCAGCAGCTTCACGTCGTCGAGCGGCCCGGCGTACCGTTCGCCGTCGCCTCGTCGGTCGCACGCGGCGCGGACAAGTGGGTCGATGTCACCTGTCACGGGTCGCCGCACTTCGTGATCGCATGGGCCCGTGCGGCCGAAATGCCGCTGGTGGCGGCCCATCCGGGCGGCGAGATCGAGCCGCACCAGCTCGCGCGATATTCGCGCTTGGCGCTCGTGCTCGGCAACGAGCGCGAGGGCATCGGCACCGAACTGGAGGCCGCCTGCCAGGCCCGAGTGTCCGTGCCCATGCGTGGTTTCGCGGAGAGCTTGAACGTGAGCGTCACCGCAGCGATCCTTCTGCACGCCGCGACGGAAGGACGTCCGGGGGACATCGGCCCGCACGATCGTCGCCGGCTCTACGCCCGAGGTCTCTACCTGTCGGTCGAGCGAGCGGAGGAAATTCTGGCCGTCCGGTGAGCGGCCGACCCGCCGCGCTCCGGCCCAAAGGACGCCGATGGGCTTTCATGCCCGTTGGGCGCGAGCGCATTGCGATGTGCGCTCGGGCGATTTACCCTCGCCAAGCGAGCGACGATGGCCGATGACCTCTACGCCGTTCTCGGCGTGCCGAAGAACGCGGAAGCGGACGTCATCAAGAAGACGTACCGCAAACTGGCGGGGCAACTTCATCCGGACAAGAATCCCGGCAATGCAAAGGCGGAGGCGCGTTTCAAACACGTGAATCACGCCTACGAGGTGCTGAGCGATCCGAAGAAGCGCAAGCTCTACGACGAGTTCGGGGAAGAGGGGCTTCGCGAAGGCTTCGACCCCGACCGAGTGCGCGCCTATCGCGATTGGTCGGCCCGTCAGCCGCGTGGCGGCGCGGGGCCGCATCGGGGCGGTTCGGGGGGAACCGTAGACCTCGAAGATCTCTTCGGAGGCGCCGGTGGCGCCGGCGGCTTTGGCGAGGTGTTCGGCGACTGGATGGGTCGATCGCGCAAGGCGCGAGGACCGGCCAAGGGCCATGACCTCGAGAGCGAGATCACGATCGACTTCGCGTCGGCCTTGCGCGGCACGACACTCGAACTCCACACGCAGGGCCACGGTGCCGCCCCGGTTACGGTTCGAATTCCGCCCGGCGCGAGCGACGGGAGCCGAGTGCGAATCGCCGGCCAAGGCGCTCCTTCGTCGAGTGGCGGTCCTCCCGGCGATTTGATGCTGACCGTGCACGTAACGCCACACGCCCATTTCAGGCGCGACAACGACGACTTGCATGTCGATCTGCCGATTACGATCGCGGAGGCCTATCACGGCGCGAAAGTGCGCGTGCCAACGGTCGAGGGCGCCGTAACGTTGAAGGTGCCGGCTCGGGCGCAGAGCGGGCAGGTCGTTCGCCTCCGTGGCAAGGGGGTTGCTCGGAAGGGTCGGGATGCGGGGGATTCTGTACGTCCACTTCCTCGTGCAAATTCCGAGCGGTGGCGGTACCGAAGTCGCCGAACTCGTCGACCGTCTCGCGGCGTTCCAGGCCGAAGATCCACGGCGCGACATCCAGCTGTGACGCGGCGGCGCGCCGGCCCTCGGGTCCGCGCAGCTACCTGACCCCTTTGCTCCGGGGCGGTGCGGTTAGCGCCGCCGCCCTCTGCGGTCGTTGCGGGACGACTTTTTCGCCGGTTTCGCAGTCGGGGTTTTCGGGGCGGCGGCGCTCTTTCCTCCCGGCCGAGGCGCCGACTCGGCTCGATGCCGACCTCCACCCGCGTGGCCCGCGCCCTTCGTCGCACGGTGTGCGCGGTCCTTTCGTGGCTTGGGGTCGAAGCGCTGCCCCTGAGGCTTGCGCGGCGGCTCCGCGTTCGCCCCGTCGCTCACGCGCCGGGCGTAGACGGTCCTGCGCAGAATCGACGCGTCGATCACTTCGATTTTCACGCGGTCCCCGAGCCCGACGACATCGCCCGATCGGGTCGCAACGACGCGCAAGGCCTCCTCGTCCACTTCCCAGTGATCGAGC
This sequence comes from uncultured delta proteobacterium, assembly GCA_963696385.1. Lineage (GTDB taxonomy): Bacteria > Myxococcota_A > Polyangia > Polyangiales > Polyangiaceae > Palsa-1150. Next base: position 922,868 of record CAVOKF010000007.1, on the reverse strand, counting down.
CCGAGGTCTTCGAGACGAATGAGCACATCGACGAACGGCGCGTCGAGCTGGACGAACAACCCCGACCCCACCATCCCCGTGACCGTTCCCTCGAATGGCTCTCCCAGGTGATCTTTCATCATGAACGTGCGGTAGAGGTCGACGATCGCTCGTTCGACTTCCATGGCCCTGCGCTCGGCCATGCTCGACGCCAGCGCGGCTGCGGCCAACGTCTCGCGGGCGTCGTGCCGCGGCCTCCGATGCGCGAGCGCCTCGTGAACCACGCGATGAACGGCGAGATCGGGATACCTCCGGATGGGCGACGTGAAATGCAAATAGGCGCCCGACGCGAGCCCGAAATGGCCGACATTCGTTACGTCGTAGGTCGCTTGCTTCATCGAGCGGAGCAAGAGCGAGTTGAGCACGGGGGCGAGAGGATGCTGCGAGAACGACTTGAGCAGAGCGCTCATCTTCTTCGGGTCTCGTGTGTCCTCTTGGTCGAAGTCGATCCCGAGCGATTCGCACAAAGCCGCGAAGCGCTCGAGCTTGCCCTCGTCGGGCGGGGCGTGTACCCGAAAGATCGTGGGCAGGTCGCGCTGTTGGCACCAGACGGCAACCGTTTCGTTGGCGAGGAGCATGAGCTCTTCGATGAGCTGGTAGGCTTTCTTGACGCCCGGATCCTGGGTCCGCCGTTGGACGTCGATCGGCTCCCGCGTCTGCTCGTCCAGGACGACTTTGGCCTCGGGCAGCTCGAAGTCGAGCGCGCCTCGCTGCATGCGTTGCGCCCGCAGCTTGAGAGAGAGCTCGTGCGCAACGCGCAGGCCGTCGACCAGCGCGTCGGCGGCCGGCTCCCTCTGTGCTTCGCTCGACAGGCCGAGCGCGCGGGCGACTCCCCCGTACGTGAGCTTCGCCTGCGAGCGCATGACGCCGCGCACGATGCGGCTCGACTTCGCGTGTCCCGAGTCGTCGAGTTGCACTTCGACGCAAAGACACAGCCGGTCCACGTCGGGAAGGAGCGAACACAGACCCGCCGACAAGGCTCGCGGCAGCATCGGAATCGCCCGATCCGGAAGGTAGATGCTGAATCCCCGTGCCTTCGCTTCGTCGTCGATGGCCGTGCCCGGCGTCACGTAGGCACTCACGTCGGCGATGGCGATCCAGGCGCGATAGCCACCGTCGGCTCGCTCGACCCACACGGCGTCGTCGTGATCGCGAGCGTCCTCCGGGTCGATCGTCGGCAGCGGGATGTGTCGGAGGTCTTCGCGCTCGACCCTCAGAGGCTCGGGGACGTCGTCACCGAAGGCATTGGCCTCGGAGATCGCCAGATCGGTGTGAGATTCGTCGATTCTCTCGAGGGCCAGGATCTTCGCGGCCTCGACCGACAGCGCCCCGGGTCGACCGAGTACCACTTCGATCCTCCCCTCGGGCGCCTCGTCGGGGAAATCCGGCCATCGCGTGATCGCAACGATCACGGCGTCGCCGTCGTTGCCGCTGTTGCCCTCTGGGCCGCTCGCGTCGAGCGAGCGCGGCAGAACGATGGGGCCGCGAATGCGGGTATCGTCCGGTTCGAGCCAGGCGCTCTTGGTTTTGCGTCGCAGGGTGCCGGCTACGCGTTTCATCCCGCGCCCGAGCACGGCGACGACCTCGCCCTCGGCGCCGCGCGCGCCACGGGATCGCACGCGCACCCGGACGCGGTCGCCGTGCATGGCGCCGCCCATCGAGTCGGGTGGGATGAAGACGTCGTCTCCCGCCGTCCCCAGGCTTGCCACGAAGCCGAATCCCCGCGGATGAACCGACAGCAGCCCTTCGCGCTCCGAGCTCTGCGATCGGTGGCTCGAAGCGGTCAGCTTGAACCGTCGCCCGGGGCGGGCGGACAGAACCCCTTCGAGGCTCAGGTCATCGAGCAACCGCTGAAGCGTGAGATAATCGACGTCCGAGACGCGCAACCGCATCGCAATTTCGCGGGCGTGCAACGGTTGTGGCTCGGATCCAAGCAGTTCGAGGATCTCGGCACGGGTCGGGGGTTGCGTGGCCATACGCCGGCCGACCAGTAGCATGGATGGGCGCAGGGTTGACGCATCCCATTGCCGGGCGATTCCGGTATAGCAACGTCTTCAGAATGCCATCGCATCGCACGGTCGGAGCCTTCGCGGTCGCGGCGTCCTTCATCCCCTCGCTGATCGGCCTCGCGGCGAGCGCCATGCTCGCGGTCGACTACCGCAATCCCGTGCCGGTCTTTTGCGCCGAAGGGACCGGTTGCGATGTCCTCAAGCACACGCCGTTCGCGGCACTGTTCGGCGTTCCCACGCCGCTGTTCGGAATCGTTGGGTTCGCCGCCACCGGCGTCGCGTCGCTTCTGCCGGGTCGTACGGCGCGGGTCGGCCAGACCGTGCTTTCGACGGTCGCGGCGGCCATCGGCGTTCTCTTGGCCTCCGCGCAGATCGCGCTCGGCCATTTCTGCGTCTACTGCTCGATCGCGGATGCGAGCGGCGTGGCATGCGGCGCCGCTTCCGCGTGGAGATGGGTCAAGGCAAGATCGGCCGCGGCGCCTCCGCCGGCGTGGGCGTGCGTCGGTGCGCTCGCGCTGGCGGCGGCCGGGGTCCTTCCGTTCGTCACGGGATCGAAGAAGCCGGGCGTTCCGGGTGTGATCCGGGCGGAGATGGCCGGCACCCCTGCCGGGGAGGTGACGATCGTCGACTTCGTCGATTTCGAGTGTCCGTTCTGTCGAATGACGCACGCGGCGCTGCGGCCCGTCCTCGACGAGTACCGCGGTCGCGTCCGGATCGTGCGCCGTCAGGTGCCTCTGCGCATGCACGCCCATGCCCTGGACGCAGCCCGCTCGGCGTGTTGCGGCGACATGTTGGGCAAGGGCGATGCGATGGCCGATGCCCTGTTCGCGGCGCCCGTAGGCGACCTCACTCCGGCGGGTTGCGAGGAGATTGCCGCGCGCATTGGTTTGTCCCTCGAGTCGTTCCGGGCTTGCATCGTCGATCCGCGCACCGACGCGCGCATCGAGGCCGATCGAGCCGAGTTCAAGGCGGCGCGTGGGGCCGCGCTGCCGACTCTTTGGATCGACGGCGAATCGCTCGTCGGTGCGCAACGGTCCGACGTGCTCGAGAGGATGATTGCGAGGGCGCTCGCGCGAACGGGCGGATGAGCGCGTCGCCCGAACCGTCGGCTTGGCGCGCCGTCGTTGCGCGCTCGGGTTTGGCCGCGCTCGTCTTGCTCATGGGGTCGGCGTATGGCTGCAACGGCTACTACGCGCCTTGGGACCGAGGGATCGACGTGCAATCCCCGCCGTTGGGCGTCGAGCGGACGTGTGCGAAAGCATGTGCCGCCCAAACGCCGGCCTGCAGCGCCCATGAATGCGCCCGGGGCTGCCGCCTCGTCTTCGACCGCTTCATCGAAAAGCAAGGGGACCGCGTCATGGCGTGCATGGCGTCCGGGGGTCCTCCCTGCGACGACCGGGCGTGGGCGCGGTGTGCGACCCGCGTGGGGGCGCACGCCGACGGCGGGCCGCCCGCGCCGCCCGCGCCGAGCGATGACGACGTGGACGACGAGCCGTGACCCGCCCGCTTGCGCGCCGTTGCCCCCCCCGCAAGCCTGATCGTCGTGAGGGGACATGCTCGCCGCGGCAGCCGTCCCCCACGAGATCCGGCGCCCCGTCCGTGCCCGAGCGCGACGGCAGCCGCGAGGGGGGGGCACCCCGGTCTCAGGGTTCGCGTCGGAGCCCAAACCACTTCAAGACGGGGGCGCTTCGCCTTCGGAGAGCCATCCAGGCCGAGGGGCGGGGAATCTCGATCCGCGGGGGTCTGTGGGCAAGCCAGCATTCGGGGCAACGCCACACGACGGAGTTCGTGCCGTCCGGTTCCTGCGTTTTCGACAGACGCCAGCCGGACGATGGGCTGGCGCTGGCAAGCGTCGTATGGCCGTCGCCCATGTCGGGTGGCGATGCACTGCAGTCGACACAGATTTGACGTGTCATGGGACTTCGGCTGACGGATACGGACCGCGCGGCGCGAAACTTGAGGGGACCGACGGCTTCGTCGCCCACCTTCTGCGCCATCGGTTCCAAAACCCCCTCCTTGCTGCGATCGCACGGTGTTGCCATCGCACGGTGCCGCATGGCGGATGACCATCGCTTCAGAGCACTTTGCGGATGACGACCGGTGTCGCGGCACCTCCGTCCGACGATGGCACGACGACGTAGATCACCTGACCTCCGTTGGCCTCGGTCGACAGCGCGACCGAGTTGGCTCCGGCCGCGTACGGGCTCACGACGCCGAGACTCACGGCATCGGTAGGGGCAAATACGGCAAGGCTGGTGCCCGCCGCCAGGGGGGCCTGGCCGGTCACGCTAAGCAACCCCGCGCTGGTCACGAACGCCGGCATCTGGGCGGCTCCCGTTCCGCCGTCGAGAACCACGACGATCCCGCCTGAGCCCGTGAACGCCGTCAGCGTCGGCTCCCAAGTCGCCCCCAGGGCGCCGAGATCCACCTCCCCGAGAGCGTTGACTTGATCGGGGACGAGCAGCACTCCGTAATTCTCGATCGTGAGGGTGTCGGTCACGTCCGAATCGGCGCTCGTGTGGGTCGTCGAGAATGCCCGGCCGAATTGCGCCGCGGCCGCGTTGAGGATCGCGTCGACGTGCGCAGCTGCGCTAGGATCGGCGTAACGCTCGTAGGTGAGCACGTGCAAAGGGCTATTTTGCGCCAAGAAGACCGCGTTCGACAGCACCCGCGCCTGGGCCGTTCCCGGCTGCGTGGTCGCGTAGTCGTGCCCGATGAGGACAACGCCTCCGGGCGTGGACCCTACGCATTGGGAAGCGGCACAAAGCAGCGACTCGCAGGCGACGCCGCAAGCTCCGCAGTTGAGCGGGTCGGTCGTCGTGTCGACGCACGAGCCATTGCAAGCGGTCCATTCGTCGCAGGATGAAACGCAGCCGAAGGTGCCATCGAGCGGTGCACATACCGGTGCGGCACCGCCGCACACGGTCGTGCAATCGCCGCACTGCGCGGGGCTGTTGAACGGCGGAAGGCAGGCTTCGGAGTCGAGGCTTGGGGCGTCCTCGGTGGAAGTGTCCGTCGTGGTTGCGTCGACCGAGGCCTCTGCGGTCGAGGCGTCCGACGCCGTTCTGTCGACCGAGGCCTCTGCGGTCGAGGCGTCCGTCGCCGTTGCGTCGACCGACGCTCCGTCGCTGGCATTCGCCGGGGCATCCCCATTCGAGTCCCCGAGCGACGCATCGAGGGCAAAGCCGTCTTGCCCGCCGTCGCCGGCAAGTCCTTCTTCCGGCGAGTCGTTGACCGCCCCGTCCGCGGTCGTCGCGTAGGCATCGCTTGGCGACGATTCGGAATAGGCCGATTCATCCTCCGGTGCGTCGGGACTCTCACCGGAAGCATCCTCGGAGGGGCTGCCATCGCCCCCGTTCTCGACCGACGAGTCCGCGGCCACGGTCGCGCACTCGCCCCATGCGCACGGAATGCCGGATGAGCACGCCCAATCGCACTCCCCGCAGTGCCGAGGATCGGTCTGGAGGTCGACGCATTGGAGGCCACACAGGTCGTATCCGGCCGCGCAGGATCCCCCCACGAGTGCGTTGCTGGTTCCGCATCCCACCGCGAAAAGAGCCGCCGCGACGATGCACGCGAACGCGAACGACCCACCCCGCACGTGTCCCACCGCCGTCACCGGTGTTCGCCTGGTGTTTGCGGCAACGAGGTCGTGCCGCCCCGAACGTTTCTCACCTTCGTAATGATGAACTCGACCCGACGATTCTGTCGCCATTCGTTTTCACTATGGCCCGGGACCCGGGGACGGGTATTGCCATAACCGACGGTGGTTACCCGCTGGTCCTCGACCCCGAACCGAACGAGCAGTGCCTTCACGGCTTCAGCGCGGTCTTTCGAGAGGCGAATGTTGTACTCTTCTGCGCCGCGTTCGTCGGCGTGCCCCGTGATGTCGACCTGCTCGATATCGGGGTTGGCATGGATGAAATGGGCGAGCCGTTCGAGGATCGGCCACGACGCGCGGTGGACGTGCGCCTGGTCCGTGTCGAAGTGAATGACGTCGTCGTATTCGATTCGATCTTCGACGACGTGAACCTGATCGCCGGCGGGCGGGCAGCCGTTCGTTTTGGGATCGTCGGTGCGCACTCCCGGCACGTCCGGACAGGCGTCGTCGATATCGAGAACGGTGTCGTTGTCTCGGTCGGGCGGCGGTGGCGGCGGTGGTGGCGGCGGCAGCGGCGGGGGAGCAGGGGGCGGCTCCACGTACGAGACCTCGATGCGGGGCCGCGGCGAAGCGCCAAGCGCCACATGGATGCCGCCCGACAGCATCCGAGCGTCTTGGGGCCGCAGCGTGTCGTCCGGCTGGACAATCTGAAAGTAACCTACGTACGGACCGAGGTCCCAGCGACCTCTGCCGATGCGCCAGTCGTAACCGATGTTCACGTCGACCCCGAGCCGATCGAGGGGTCCGGTCCTGACGTATCCGGCGCTCAGATCGGCCCACGGGCCCGCGACTTCCGCGAATGGACGAACCCGGACCCCGACCGACACGAGCAGCGCCGTGCCGTCGCCGTGGTTGGCAATCGACGGATCCACCGGCGCGTTCGTGTGCGGTAGCCACAGCCCGCCCACCTGGACTTCGGGCCCGAACGCGCGGCTCACCGGGACTTCGAGCGCGAATCGCCCGCTCGTGCCCAAACCGTATTCATGCCCCTGAGGGTCCCCCAGCGGATCGACTCCCCCGACCTCCAAGTGCCACTGCGGAGGCTCTGCGCGCGCGCTTCGACCTCCGAAGAGCATCATCGCGAGCACCGCCGTCGCTGCACTCGCGGTGGCTCCGGGGATGCGAATCAGGAGCCCAACCGTAACCGTGCTTCGCCGTCGACGCAACCGAATGCCAAGCATGCATGGGGACGTATCCGCAAAGGGTCCCGATAGCCCAAGCCTAGCTTGTACCCATCCCATCGCTCACCAGGAGAGCAAAGAGCGCGTGGTCGAGCCACCGACCTTGGCAACGCTCGGCTTCGCGCGCGATTCCCTCGAAACGGAAACCGAGTTTTCGGATGACATTCAGAGAAGCCACGTTGTCCGTGGCGGCTGCGACGCGCACACGGTGCGCGCTGAGCCGCTTGAAGGCCCAGGCGACGGCCACGCGGGCGGCTTCGGTCATGTATCCGCGGCGCGTGACGTCGGCTCGCAACCAGTAACCGAGCTCTGCGCTCTGATGCAGGTGAGCGATCGACTCGAGGCCCACCACCCCGACGAAACGGCGCGTGGCTCGCTCGCGAATCGTGAAGCGCGCGGCGCGTGCGTGGTCCCAGTCGCCCGCGCTCGCCTCGCAGTACCGCCAACTGGCGTCGACATCGGTGTTGAAGGGCACCCATGGGAGCCATTTTTCCAAATGGGCACGAGACGAGTCGACGGCGAACCAAAGGTCTGAGGCGTCCGCCGGCTCGACCGGAGAAAGCAGAAGTCGTTGCGTGTCGAGCGGCCGATGTCGAATCTCGGCGCGTTGAGGGACAACCAACATTTCCGTTCGGCAAATTACGACGAATGAAGCGTGCACGCGAACGGCGTCGCGCCCTATGCGCCGTTTGGCGGACCGGCGGCTAGCGTTCGTGAGGACTCGTGCCCCGACGGGGGCTCGAGGATCTCTTTCGCAGACCTTGCCAATCAGGATACTCGCGGACGACTTCCCGGGCCGGCCGATCGACCTCCTCGAGGGGGCTCGTCACGAGCTCCCGGCCGTCGCCGGCAAAGTAGATCGATTCGCCCCGGCGGGGCTCGCCCGGGTTGGGTGCGATCCCGCCGTTCTGAAAGAACCGGAGTCCGCCTTCGATCCGTCGGCGAAGCGCCAGGTGACCCTGCATGAACTCGCCCGTCCGGCGGTCGCGAACCGCGACGCAGAGCCGATCGCGGACGTGATATTCGGTGTTCCGCGTTACGTACACCCGATGCCGACGTCGCTCCGGCCCCGAGTAGGGGTCCGCGTCGAGTACCCGCGCGAGGTCCGAGTCGCTGTCCATGGCCGGCTACGATGCGCTGTCCCGGCTCTTGGGCCAACTTTTGCGCCCGCGACGTCCCGTCCCTCGGGCCCGGCAAGACCGGTCCACGCTACGCGCGTCGACAGCTCGGCATCGGAGCACTATAGAGTTTCACGGAGAACCATATCCCATGGCCGGCGCCAACGTCCTCGAGATCAACGATCTGAACTTCGAAAGCGAAGTCCTCAAGTCCTCGCTCCCGTTCCTCCTCGACTTCAGCGCGGTCTGGTGCGGTCCGTGCCGCGTGCTCGGCCCGATTGTCGAGAAAGTCGCCGACGACTTCAAGGGGCAAGTGCGGGTGGGCAAGCTCGACATCGACGATTCCCCCGCCACGACGTCCAAGTTCGGAATCCGCGGCGTCCCGACGGTGGTCGTATTCAAGGACGGCAAGGAGTCGGGGCGTCTCGTGGGCGTTGCGAACAAGGAAACGCTGGTCAAGCTTCTCGGCGTTTGACGCGCACGACCTCTCTGGCTCGAACGACTCGGCGACGAGTCGGCACAGCATGACGACATCGACCGCGCAGACGACGATCGATTCCGGAGGTCACGCCGTCCGGCGGCGCGCCAGGATGTCGCGTTTTCTGCGCATCTTGATCGTCGCGACCGGCATCGTGCACGTGCCCGTGGCGCTCGGCGTCGGTGAGCTCCTGACTCGAACCGGCGTGCCGTCGCCGCGAATCGCCGGCGCCGCATTCGCCGCCGCCGGCGTCGCGCTGTTTCTCGGACGAGCGCGCGCGGGAATGCCCGATCGCAAACGCAACGGAGTGCTCGTTCGCCTTCTCGACATTCCGTACTTCATTCATTGGTGCGCGGCGCTCTTCGCTTTCGTTCCGTCGGTCGTCGCCACGGTCGTCGTTCCCGCGTTCGAGTGGGTCCGCGGTGCACCGGTGCGCGCGCCGATGGGCGCGTACATGTGGAGCTACGTGCTGGGGCTGCTCGTCTGCGGCTACGGCGTCATGGTCCGCCGCCGTTGGTACCGCGTCGTCGAGCGACCCGTTTGGGTGAAGGGTCTCGATCCCAGGTTCGAAGGGTTTCGCATTGCACACCTGTCGGACCTTCACATTGGCACGCTCACGCCCCGTTCCTGGGGGCTTGCATGGGCCGAATCCGCGAATCGACGCCGTCCCGACGTTGCCGTCGTCACGGGCGACATGGTGACGAGCGGAACCGATTTCCACACGGACGTGGCCGACGTCGTCGGATCGTTGCGAGCGACCGATGGCGTCTTTGCGTCGATGGGCAATCACGACTACTTCGGGGGCGATGGCTACCCGTTGCTCTCGTTGCTTCGCGATCGGGGGGTGCGCGTCCTGCGAAACGAGGGGTGCGTCATCGATCGCGGCGGCGCACTTCTTTGGCTGACCGCGATCGACGACACGTGGACGCGACGCGATGATCTCGCGGCGGCCATGCGCGGGCGGCCCGCGGGAGCGACGACCGTCCTGCTCGCCCACGATCCGACGCGCTTCGAAGCCGCGGCGGACAGCGGAGCGCAACTGGTCTTGGCCGGCCATACCCACGGCGGACAGATCGGTGTACCGTTTCTGTACCGATTCGCGAATCTCGGCATCGTCTACAAATATGGCCTGGGCTTTTACCGTTTCGCGAACTCCGTACTGTATGTGCACCCCGGTCTAGGGACGACGGGGCCTCCGATCCGGCTCGGCGTTGCTCCTGAAGTCACCCTTCTCGTGCTCCGAAGCGCCCCCCCGTCGTCGGCACCGACCGACGATCCGCCTGGTTCGTCGAGTGTCGATCCGTCCTCGCGCGGCCGACGCGTCAGCGATCGCTAGTGGGTCCGTTCCGTACGTCCCGTGGATGAATCCGCGCGCGCTGAGGCTAGGCTGAAGGCTACGGCTCGACCCAGTCGCCCGTGTCGACCCATTCCATGCGCGCGAGCGGCAGGTCGCCGGAGTAGACGACGAGCGGAGCGACGGCGTGCGCAATGCTGCGAAACGCCGGGGGCAAAGAGCCGACGACGCTCGGCGGCTGCTCCGCTGACGTGCCCGTGACTGCATCGATCGCCCACTGCACGATCGACCGGTTCTCGCGCGGTAGCTCGACGATGGGGGCGTCGTCGGACAGCTCGGACGCCCGCCGTGCCGCTTCGAGTGCCTCGCGCAACCCGCCGAGGTGGTCGATGAGATGGTATTGAATCGCTTCCTGACCCATCCAAACGCGTCCGCGCCCGACCGCGTCGATGGCTTGCTTGGTCATGCCGCGCCCCTGGCTCACGCGGTCCAGGAACGTGTCGTAGAACTGATCCACCTTGCGCTCGAGCTCGCGCTTCTCGTCGGGCGTGAAGCCGCGGAAGATCGTTTCGGCATCCGCGCGGGGCGCGGTCTTGTAGGTGTCGATGGTGACGCCGATCTTGTCGAGCAATCCGCTGACGTCCGCTTTCCCGTAAAAGACGCCGATCGAACCCGTGATGGTGAGGGGCAAAGCGAAGATGTTTCGGCTCGCGCTGGCGACGTAGTAGCCCCCGCTCGCGGCGACGGTCCCCATCGAGACGATGAGCGGTTTCTTCTTTGCGAGCAGCGAGAGCTCGCGCCACATGACGTCGCTCGCGATCGACGAGCCACCCGGACTCTCGATGCGTAGGACGACGGCCCGGATGCTCGAATCGTCCTTGGCCTGCCGGATCGCGTCGGCCATCGAGTACGAACCGACCAGCCGCAGATCGAGAAGCGGCACGCGCTGCGATCGCCCGTCGACGATGTCCCCATCCAAGTAAAGGATGGCGATGCTCCCCCGCGGCCCGAAGCTGCTCGGCGCTTGCCTCTCGTCGTCGTATTTGCCGTACGCGACCGCGCGCCCGACGAGTTCCTGGGTCGCGCGTTCCAACTCGTCGTCGAAGGCGAAGCCGTCGACCAGACCGGCCGAGCGGGCCTCCGTCGCTGTGAAGGGTCCGGCGCGCGTCATCTCGCGGACCCGCTCGTCGGTCATGTGGCGGTATAGGGCGAGGTTGCGGTCGAAGACGGCTTCCTGCTGCCGCAGCATGTCGATGTGGTCTTCGTTGGCGACCGGCCCCGCGTGCTCATTGGTGAACTGTTCCGGTGCGGTCTTGTGCGGGCCGATCCGGACGAAATCGGCGCGAATGCCGATCTTGTCGAGAAGTCCCTTGAGATACATGTATTCGGACTTGAGGCCGGCGTAGCGGACGTCGCCCGCGGGAGTGACGACGATGCGGTCCGCGCTCGCGCACGCGTAGAGCGTTTTTGGGCCCGCGTCCTCCCAGGAGCACAGCACCTTCTTGCCGTGCGCCCGGATCACCCGGATCGCGTCCGCGATCTCTTCCGCGTGTGCAAACGAACTCGCCGGCTCGGCGCGCAAGACCAGGGTCACGGCGGCGACGTCTCGAGCGGTCGCAAGCGCCCAGAGCTTCCGGAGCAGTGCGACGTGCTCGCGCGTCGACGGCGTCGCCTCGAGGCGGATCCATACGGCGTGTGCCGGCCGCGGGATGCCGGGCTGCGCGTAACCGGCAATCGCCGCCGTGACGTACCCGGCAGCGGTCTGGTTGCCTCCCAACCCATCGCCCACGAGAGCTCCGCCGCCCGCGCTCAGACCATCGAAATGAAGTTCGAGCCCGGCCGAACCGACGACACCCCGCCGCGCGTCGCTCGAAATGTGAGCGACGTCGATTCCGGCGAAGGCACGACCGACGTCGGGGATGTCGACGCCGATCGTGCCGCCTTCGGTCCATTGATCGCTGCCTTCCCAGTATTGCGCGTCGATCCCGATGTCGACGTCGCGCCGCCCCGTGGGTCGCACCGACAGCGCGAGGGTGTAACGACCATCGAGGACCGGAAGCGCATCCGACGACTGCGGCTGCATCGCGGGCAGTATCGTCGGGCTCGGCCGATTGAAATCATGGGCGACGGCCGAGAGTCCAAGATGCGTGTTCGGGCGCCAAGAGATGGCCGCACTGATGCCAAAGAGCCCGTCGAGAGCTTGGTTTTGCGAATACGATCGCTCGAGCGTCAGCCCGAACGCAGCGTGATGTCCGAGACGCGCGGCAAGCCCCCAGGTGATCCATGCATAGTCGTGGCCTCGATAGGGAAATCCGACGCCCTCGCCGAGCGACGCTCCCCACGGGGGCTGGACCAAGTCCACTCGGAGCGCCGTCGACACCCCGAAGACCAGGGGGGTGCCTGCCTGCCACGCATGGCCGCAGCCGACCTTCACGGCCTGATTGGGGCAATCGACCCACGTCCAGCGGAGCTCGGGCGCGGGCAGCCACGCTAGGTTTGCGGGGTTCCGCACGACCGCATCGGTGGTGTCGTCGGAGGCGACACTCCGCCCCGGCGAGTCGATGTGCTCGGCGCTCGTCGGCAGAGGCTCCCCCGCCTCTGCGCGGATGGGCGCCACGAGCTCGGCGATCCCGACTGCCGCTAGGCCGAGGGCGCGTGTCGTCCGCATGGGTCTGAGCCTCGTAACAGACCGGCGGGAGCCTGTCTCGCCGACCGTGTCACACGGGGTGGCGGGCAAGCCGTGCCTCAGGTCGCGCGCGCCCGCGGTGCGGGCCACGCGGATCCGAACACCTCGCTCATTCGCACGCGTAGACGCTGTTGCCGTCGGTGTCGGTGTTTTGCGTGCAGGTCGTATCTGGGAATGCCGCGCAGCTGTTGGCATTCGACGGGATGCATTGGGGAAAGCACATCGTGTCCCCGAATCCGTCATCATCGATGCATACGCTCGCCAGGCCGTTCTGGCTGGTTGCATTCGCGTAATTGCCGGCACAGTCGGAATTGGAGGAACACGTCAGTGGCGAGCACCAGTAGGGGCAGTTCGCGACGGCGCAGTAGCCGTCGGACACGCAACGGACCTCCGACCCGACGCAGTTGTAATCCCACACGCACGGATCGCCGGTGCCGACCGCCTCGCAGAGTGAACACGCGCTCGTTCCAACCGGGTCCGACGCGCTCGTCACGACGCCGCACGACGCAAGGCTGAGATAGATCTGCATCGACGCGGCCGGTGCGGTGCAGTCGCACGGTGGGTCGGTGCAGTTCTCGATGCATGTCGCCATCTTCGCGCAATTCACGTCGCCTTGGCAGGCGGTGTACGCGCCGCAGCACGAAGTCTTCCAGCAGCTCGAGCAGGTCGAGTCCGCCGCCGCGGTCGCGCATAGGATGGCGTTTCCGCCTTCCATCGAGCCCGAATCATCGACGAGAAGGATGCCCGCGTCGTGGCCCATCGGGCCGCCGCCCTTCGTGATGCTTGCGTCACCCGATCCGGAAGAGCTCGAACCGGCCGTCGTGAACGTTTCGGTACCGACCACGAGCTCGCACCCGGTGACGGCCGGGGCGAAGAGTGCGGCGCAGATCGCGATCGACGCGGTTGCGCGGACGTCGAGAACGCTCACGGAAAGCTCCCGGCGATGCCGCCCGATCCCGGCCCTACCCAGGGTCGCACTTCGAGGTGGGCTGTCTTCGGAGTGGCCTCCGAGTGCGCCGTAACGAGCAAAATCGTGCCGATCGCAAGGGCCGTCACACCCGCGCCAAAGCCCACGGTCGACACGAGCGGGTCGGTCTTGTACGCGTTGATCTCGCCCTGGGACGAAGACGGGCACACGCGATTCGGCTGGCATGCCGCATCGAGGCTCGACTTTGCGCCGAGGGCGAATATTCCGAACACCGTTCCCACGACGACTCCCGCTCCACCCACCCCAAACATGACGTACGCAGGGACCCGATTGGGAGACTGCGCCGTCGCGGACGAGGACGAAAGCGGTGGAGGTTGAACGGCCGCGGTGGGGGCGGGTGCGGCTGGCCCCGTAGGCGCCGTGGCCGGAGGCGCCTCGAGTCGAAGTGTGAGCGACTGCACTTGCCCCTCACCGACCGACGTCGTCGCGTCCGCGGCACCGAGCCCGGCGGCCGTGGCCGTGACGCGATGCGTTCCCGGATCGGTGGGCCGGTCGTTGTCGAGCACGACCGAGGGGACATCCTCGCCATCGACGGTCACCTGGACGTCTGCTGTGGTGCCGGGGGGCCGGTCCACGTGGATGCGAAGCTTGCCAATTCGGGGACTCGTCGAATCGAGAAGCGGTTGCGCCTGCAGCTTGGCGTCGGTCCAGGACTTCGGCGCATTCGGCGGCAGCGTCTCGTGCACGAGGCGATTGAGAATTTCGGTCCCGGCGACCAGTTTTCCGAGCTTGATGTCGCACTGGGCCAGCGGAAGAGCGGTCGTCGGCGCATGCACGAGCGATTCGGCGCGCGTCAACTTGTCGACCGCGCCAGGGCAGTTCCCGCCCAGCGCGAGCTTCACGCCCTCGGTGCCCAGCATGCGAGCCGTGGCTTTCTGTTCATCGGTTGGCGTCGGCGCTTCATCGGCCGCGGCGGTGCTGCCGACAAACAGCATCGCAGCGATGAAGCCCGTAGAACGGCGTACGCTTTTCATGCGCGGATCCCCTCCATACCGGACAACCTCGTAGCGAAGACTTAGTACCCGAGATCGATCGCCGGAGTGGGCTTACTTGGGGGTTTCGAGGCGGGCGAAGCCGGTGGAGACTCGGGAGCAGGGGGCTGCGCTCTGGGTGGGGCGGGGGGCCGCGGGGCCGCGGCGGCGTGCTCCGCGGTAGGTTCCGACATCGCGCGCCGAGCCGAGGCCGAGGTGGCCGGCGGGGCCGCGGTCGCGATCGCCGTTGCCCTGGGCAGGGCGAGGGCCGGCTCCGGCGGAGGCGCGACGAGTACGGTCGACGGTGAGGGGGTCAGGGAATCAGCCGGTTGCGAGGCGTGGGCGGGGCCGGCGGAGCGCGGGTCGGCGCTTCGCGACAGCGCGAAAAAGGTGATGGTGGCCGCAAGGATCAACCCGGTGAAGAGACTCACCACGATCGCCACGCCGTGGTTTTTTCGAGGGACGCCCGCGGCCGTGATGGCGACATTCGCCTCGGCCAAGCTCTGCGCGGGCGGGGATGGCGGCAACCGCCACGGAGCGTCGGAGTCGGCTAGGGTGGGTGCGACGGCCGGAGTAGCTCCGGAGGAGGCGTCGACGCCCGGTGAGCTCCCCGCCCGTCCCGTCGCTGCGCGAAGCGTATCGATGAATTCCTGAGCCGATGCGCACCGGTTGCCGGGGTCGCGCGCGCAGACCCGCTGAAGCCAGATGTCGAGACCCGCCGGAACGTTGGCCGACAGCCGCAAGCTCGGCAGTGGCTCGGTGCAAATTTTGAGCAGGATGTCGCCGAACGATTCGCCGTAGAAGGCGACCCGCCCCGTGAGCATCGTGTACGCGACGATTCCGAGCGAATACAAGTCGGTGCGATGATCGACGTTCTTGAGCCCGCGCGCCTGCTCGGGGCTCATGTAGAGGGGCGTTCCGAGCACCGCGCCGGTCTTGGTCGCCGATTGGTCACCCCCGCCGAGCGAAATTTTGGCGACGCCGAAGTCGAGGACCTTGACGACATAACCTTCCTCGTCCGGGGATCGCGAGAGGAAGATGTTGTCCGGTTTGATGTCGCGGTGCACGATTCCGACGGCATGCGCGCGGCCGAGTGCCTTGCAACATTGAGCGAGCACGTTCACGGTCTCGGCGACCGAGAGCGGGCCGGCTCGATCGATGCGCTGCTGGAGGCTTTCGCCGGACAGCAGCTCCATCGCGATGTACGGTGTTCCGTCTTCCAACGTTCCGTTGTCGTGGACTTGCACGACGTGACGCGATTGCAAGCGTGCCGCCGCTTTCGCCTCGGCGTCGAAGCGCCGAAGCGCCTCCGGAGATCGAGCGAACTCGCGCGAGATGAGCTTGATGGCGATTTGGTGGCCCAGCCCGAGGTGGGTTGCACTCCATACCGAGCCCATGCCGCCCTGACCTATGCACGCGTCGAGCCGGAATTTCCCAGCCACGACATGGCCCGCCCTCGCAAGCTCCGTCGTCTCCGAGTCTTGCATCCGCTCGCTCGCCCAGCCTAAAAAGAAACCCAAATCCGAACAGCGTGTCAAGCCGGCGCCCGCATCCACCGAATTTGCCCATGCCGCGAGCCCGCGCCAATCCACACGCGCCGTGGCGGCCGTCTACTCATTGTCTACGTCTACGTCTACTCATCGCATCCCGTTCGAGTCGTGCACACACGATCGCACGCGTGGCAGCGGCTCCCCGACGATGCGATTCGGCCGCGCATTTCACGACGCGACTCCTCGTCGGTCTCCCATTGAAGTTCTATGCCTTGAAGGGGTAGATGCGCCGATGGGGATCGTCGTCACAGCCATGGCCGATGCGCGCCGGTTGCCCGAAATTCATGACGGTTGGCCGGACGCCTGAACGATGCGCGCACTCGCGATCAACTGCGGCTCGTCGTCGCTCAAGTACGCGATGTTCGACGTCGACGGGAGCGTCGAGCGCGAGATCGCGCGGGGCAGCGTTGAACGCATCGGACAGACCGTCCCCGACCACGGCTCCGCCGTGCGATCGCTCCTGGACGACCTCGAGAGAAGCGGCCACCCGCCGGAGGTCGTCGGCCATCGCATCGTCCACGGCGGCGTTCGGCACTCCGCGCCCACAGTCGTCGACGACGCGCTGCTGGTCGAGCTCGACGGTCTCGTGCCGTTCGCCCCGATCCACTTGCCGGCCGAGATTCTCGCCATTCGTGCCGTCACCGAGCGTTGGCGAAGCCTCCGACAAGTGGCTTGTTTCGATACGGCCTTCCACCGCACGTTGTCCGAGGTCGCCCAGCGATACGCCGTCCCCGAGGCCATCCATGCCGCGGGCGTCCGGCGGTACGGCTTCCATGGCTTATCGTACGAGTTCGTGGTGGCGACGCTCGGGGCGCAGCTCGGGCGCGCCGTCATCGCTCATCTCGGCAGCGGCGCGAGCATGGCGGCGGTCCGCAACGGTCAATCGGTCGACACGACGATGGGCTTCACCCCTTCGGGCGGGCTCGTCATGGCGACGCGCCTCGGAGACGTCGACCCGGGGCTCCTGCTGTATCTCGCTCGCCACGGGTACGATCCGCGAGCCCTCGGCGAACTGGTGGACGAGCACGCGGGTCTGCTCGGGTTGAGCGGCACGACAGCGGACGTGCGCGATCTGCTTTCCCGACGGGACGTGGACCCCCGCGCATGCCTCGCGCTCGACGTCTTTGCGTGGAGCGCCCGAAAGTGGGTCGGCGCGATGGCGGCCTCCCTCGGCGGGATCGATACGCTCGTGTTCACCGGCGGCATTGGACAGCATGCGGCCCCCGTCCGCGCGCAGATCTCCAGGGGGCTCGAGCACCTCGGAGTCCGCGTCGACGACGCACGCAACGGGCGCGGCGACGCCGTCATCAGTCCCGACGCTTCGCCGTGCGTCGTTCGGGTGGTGGCGACCGACGAGGAGCGGATGGTGGCCCGTCACGCCGCTCGGCTTGCGTCCGAGTCCGGGGTCCCGGCAGACGTCGGGGTGCCACGCTGAGCCAATTGCGACATCGCTGTCCTGGCCCGGATCCATGCAATGTGCAAATAGCGCGTGATTTGGCATGTGGGCTCAAGGTTGCATAAGCTCGATCGTGGCGTACGGCGAGGCGCACGGGAGGGTTCGATGAAGGGGTGTTCACGCGAAGCGATCGTTGCCGCTGCCATCGCAATCGTTGCGGGCGGCTGCTCCGCCGGCTCCTCCACCGCGGCGACGCTTGAGGGAGAGGGCAACAACAGCAACACAGGCGCTGGCGGAGCCGGCCCGGCGGTTTCGGGCAACACCGGTTCGGGGTCGTCGGCTGGCTCGGGGAGCGGCGCCGCCGCCGTTGCATTGCCACCCGAAATGAAGGTCGAGAGCGAATACCAATCGCCGGTGGCCACGGGAAATGTCGTGTGGATCGCAAACCCCACGAGCGGGCGCGTCGCCTACATCGACGCGAAAAACTTCGAAGTGAAGACTGCGCCCGCGGGCGACGGGCCCACGGTTCTCGCCGCGGTCCCCGATCCCAACCCCGCGGACAACCCGCCCCACGACCTGGCGATCGTGTTGAACGTCGTGTCTCAGGACGCCACACTCTTTTCGCTCGTTCCGCCCGCGAGTGGCCCCGACATCGACGGGCAACTCACGATGACGAGCCTGCCCGCAACGCCGTATGCGAACGCATGGGCAGTCTCGTCGAGGGGTCGTTGGGCCATCGCCTGGACCAATACGACTCTGGTGTCGAACCCGGACCCCGAACAGGGCTACCAATCCATCGAGGTCCTGGACGTCACCGGAGCCCTTGCGCCGAAGCTCCTTTCCGTCGGGTTTCTGCCGGTCCAGATGGTGTTTTCGGGCGACGAAACCCACGCGTACGCCGTTACGAGCGACGGCATCTCGGTGATCGATTTGGTGGCTGGTTCCGCGACAGCCAATTATCCCCTCGGGGCGACCGCGAGCGGATTGCCGGACGCTTCCCCGGACTCCGAATCGGTGGAGGATGCGGGCCTCGACGGCAGTCTCACCGCACCCATCGACGCGACGGCCATGACCGCCTCGGGCAGCCCGGATGTCTCGTTTACGCCGGACGCGAGCTACGCTCTCGTGCGGCAAGACGGCGTGCAATCGATTGCGGTCATATCCATGGCCGACGGCAAGACGACCGCGGTCTCGCTCCCGGACTTTCCGACCGACCTCACGATGTCCCCGACGGGGACTTTTGCCGTCGCGGTGCTCCGCGACACGGCCACGGTCGTGGTCCTTCCCATTCCCGGTATCGTGAGCGACCCGACGTCGTTCACGACGACGACGATCGAGGGGCAGACGATCGGACGCGCTGTCGTAACCAGTCAGGGTGACACCGCGCTTCTTTTCACGACCGCCGCTCCGGTCGACCAGCTGACGGTCCTGACGTTCCAACCGACGCCCACCTACCGCACGATCCCGCTGCACGCGCCGGTGCTGGCCGTATTCCCCACCAGCGACGCCCAGAATGCCGTCGTTCTGCACCAGCTACCCGCCGGCTCGACGGACAAGGGCGCCTTCAGCGTCGTGCCGATCGCGAGCGACCTGCCCGCGGTCCTCGTTCCCTTGTCCGCGGCACCGACCGCCGTCGCACTGACCGACGATCGCGCGCTCGTCACCATCAGCGACGACACGACCGCCACCTATGCCGTGTACATGGCCGCGATGCCCTCGCTCGTGAGCACGGAGTACCCGCTGGCAAGTCCGCCGATCGCGGTCGGGATCGTGCTCGGCGCGTCGAGCGACGCTGGCGCCTCGAGCGACGCTGGCGCCTCGAGCGACGCTGGCGCCTCGAGCGACGCTGGCGCGACCGGCTACGTCGCCCAGAGCTACTCGGAGGGAAGAATCACGTTCATCGACCTGAGCCCCGACGACGACGGGGGATTGCGCACGATCACGGGGTTCGATCTCAACGCCGGCATCGTCGAAGCCGTCGAAGGGACCGACCCATGAGCGCGGCCTCGGGGTTGCGGTCGGCGCTTCCCGCGTTCGCCGCCTTGTGCGTGATCGCCGGGTGCGGATCGCGTCCGTCGTATTGGAACTCTCCGGTCAATGTCACGACGACCGTGGGTCTTCCGAGCGGCGTCGCGCTCGTCGACGACACGGATCACCGCGTCGTCGTTCTCACGGCGGACGCGGACTTGAACCTCACGCCAAGTTCTTACCCCATCGGGCCCAGCGTCGCGACGACCAAGACGTCCGCCGACGGGTCGACCCTGTTCGTCCTGTCGGCGGGCGACACGAATCCGACGAACGCGCAAGAAGGCCCGTCGCTGACGACGATTCAAGTCAATCCGACGACGTCCAAAGTCACCGCTCAGCAGTATCCGATGTCGCAGCCCTACGGGAATCTCGCCGTCGATCCATTGGGGCATTGGGCCGTGGCGTACGCACAGACGGGGGGGCTCGTCCAGAACCAGAACGAGCTCGTCATCTTCGACCTCACGTCGCCGCCGGCGAGCGCGACGACGGCCAAACCCAATCCGATCACGCACACGCTGCAAAGCTTCGGGGGAACCCCGCAGCAACTTACCTTCACCCCTCCGCTGCTCGTCGATCCGGCGTTGGGCCCGGCCGTGCCCGGCGGCAGCGTGAACGGGGATCGACGACTGCTCGTGATCCAGACCCAGATTGACGTGAGCCTGCTCGATCTCGACCACGCGTTCGATCCCGACCCGCCCCCGGAGTTCACCATTCCTCTGACGCCCGAAGCCAGCGCGCAATCGACGACGCCGGCAGGCGTCGCCGTCGACGGGTTCGATTCGACGGATATGGGCGACGCGGTTCTCGCCGTTCGCACGTCGAACGATACGAACGTCTACATCGTCTCGTTCGGTCCGCCGAGCCCAACGGACAAAAACGATTTCAGCCCGGTCGTCAGTCAAACCCCCGTGGGCGGCATCGTGTCGGACATGGCGTTCGTGCACGCGAACGGCTCGCTGCGTCTCGCGGTCCTCATCCCCCAGTTGACGGCCGCGCTCCTCGTCGACCCCTCCCCGGCCGGTAGTGGGGTCATTCCGCCCACCGTGAGCCTGCCGCAACCCTACTCGACCTTGTCCCTCGTCACACCCGCGGCCGCGGCAGGGGCGTCGTCGTCGGACGTCGCGCTGCTTTGGAACGGCGGCAACACGACCGGGGTCGCGTTGTGGACTCTCGGACAGGCGTTGACGCAGTCCTATTTCAGCATCGACGTACCCGGCGTGTCCGTCCCGATCCAGAGGGTCAGCGACGTACCCGAGTCGTCGAGCTTGATGGTGCTCGAGCCGTCGAACGGCAGTGGATTTTTCGTCCTCAATCTCCAATCGGATGAAGTCGCCCCCCTGACGACGATGACGGATCCGACGCTAACGCTGTCCATCGCGCCGGACGGCGGTCGCGTATGGGCCTTCGTGCCGGGTGGGACCGAGCTCGAGATGATCGACTTCAACTCCCTGAACCCGATACCGCTCAACGACACGGCACCGATTGACGCCGCATACGACATCGCCGTTGCCGGTGCGGGTCCGGCGAGAGCGCTGGTCGCCCTGCATCTCGAGGGAACCGTGGGCGCGACGGTCTTCAATGCACTAACCCCGAACACGACGCCGTCGCGCCGCACGTCGTCGCTGCTGCTGGAGGCCCCGTGAAAGCGTACGCAGCAATCCCCGCCGCGATGGCCGTCGTCGTCGTCCTGGGGGGTCCGGCGGCTCGCGCTCAGTCCGAGCCGGAAGCCGGTTGGAGTCCGTCGACTCGCGCGGGCGATTGGCGAGAGGAGGTCGCCCGTTTCGAGGTCGGGTACCGCGGCGTGTTCGTCACCAACGCCGGGTACAACCCGTTTTCGACGGACGACTATTTTTCGGGCGCTTCGCTCACCCTTTCGCGCACCGTCTACACGCACGGGCGCTTCGCTTTCGCGCCGGGCGTCTCCTGGGACTACGGCGCCGCCGAGGCTACCGCGCGCGGCGATTCGACGTCTCTCAAGGTGAACCGACTCACGGTGCCGCTCGAGGGGCGTGCGCACTTTGGACCCTTTGGATACGTGTTCGTGCGCGTCGCCCCCGGCATCGCAGGGGAGCGCTCCGAAGTGGACGACCCGTCCGCGCCTTCGGCGCTGACGAAGTCGATCTGGCTGTTCACGACCGACGCGAGCGCGGGCTATGCGGTCCCCGTGCTGCCGCTACCCGAGCACCCCGGGCGAGCCGTGCGAATCTGGCTCCAGGGCGATGCGGGGTATTCGTGGGTCGTCGACAACCGGCTGGCGCTCACGCCGACGTCCAACGATGGACAAACGGCCGCCGCCGTGGACCTCGGGTCGCTGGGCCTGCGCGGCGCATTCCTCCGTTTTGCGTTGGCGGTCAGCTATTGAAAGCAGGGCCATCGCGCGTGATCCCGGCGACGGACCGGAAACGTCGAGGCTGCCGGGACCGATCCTGGGCGATTCGTGCGAGCTACGCGATGCGCGCGCGCCGGATGACGACGCCCGATCCGCCTGTCCTCAGAAGTTGCTCACCCTCGCGAAGCGTCACCGCCGGAGGCTGCGGGCGAACGGCTTCGACGGTCCGTTGCGGAGTCGCCGCCGGGCGCCTCGTCGTCTGCATGCCGACGACGCCGGTCGTCGACTCGGCACGAGACGCGGAGGCGCGTCGCTCGGACGAGGGCGGCAAATCGTCGTCGCGGCGGGTCTCGACGGACGTCGGCTCCAAAAGTTCGCCCGGTTTCGTGATGTCGAACGGGTCTCGACTCTTGCGCGATGCGTCCGGCGATAGCGGCGCCAACTCGGGCTCCTCGGCCACCGCACCGGTTCGTTTGGTCCGTTCATCCGCCCGATCGCGGTCGCGAACCCTTTCGAGGGGCCGGCGTGCGGCCGCGGAGATGCGGGCTTTGTCTCGCTCGAGCGCCGCCAGCGCCTCGGCGATCTCGACGATCGAGGCTCTGCGCAACGTGTCGACCACATCGAATAAGAATTCGTGGGTGAGCTCGCGCACTTGGCGATCGTGAACCGATCCGGTCCACTTCGCTGCGAATCGGTCGGCGAGCTGCTCCACGGCGGACGCCAACTCACGCCCTTCAGATACGGCATGTTCGCGCATAACTACGATTACCCATCCTTGACGCTTTAATTCGTCCAGTCAAGCCATCGCGACTCACGCGAGCCCGCTCAACCGGAGAAGAGGCTCCAGACTCGGCCTTCGGCCCCGGAATTCGACGAACAGATCCATCATCTCGCGGGACCCTCCCTGGGCCAGGATCGTGTCGCGAAATCGCAGGCCGGTGTCCGGTGAAAAGCCACTTTCTTCGAAGGCGGCGAAGGCGTCCGCACTCAACACCTCGGCCCACTTATAGCTATAGTACCCGGCCGCATATCCGCCTGCAAACACGTGAGAGAAGCTGTTCGGCATTCGATTCCACGCGGGTGGTTGCAAAACGCTGATTTCGCTCCGCACTTGCCCGAGCACTTGCAGGATCCGGCCGCCGGCCGCCGGGTCGTAATCGCGGTGCACTCGCAGGTCGAACAAGCCGAACTCGAGCTGTCGCATCGTCGCGAGGGCGGCATGAAAGGTACGGCTTGCCCTCAGCTTTTCCAGTAACGATTCCGGCAATTTTTCCCCCGTTTGCCAGTGGCGAGCAAACCCGCTCAGCGCGACGCGATCGTAACACCAGTTTTCCATGAACTGGCTCGGCAGCTCCACGGCGTCCCACTCGACTCCGCGGATGCCCGACACGGCAGGCTCGTCGACGCGCGTAAGCAGGTGATGCAGCCCATGACCGAACTCGTGGAACAGCGTGACGACTTCCTCATGAGTCAAAAGCGCCGGCTCGCCGGCGAGAGGCGGTGCGAAGTTGCATGTAAGGTAGGCCACGGGCGCCTGGACGGCCGTTGGGAGCCGGCGCCGCCCGACGCACTCATCCATCCACGCGCCGCCGCGCTTGTCGTCGCGCGCATAAGGGTCCAGGTAGAAGGCGCCAATTCGACGCCCGTTGTCGTCGAGGACCGCGTACGTCGTGACGTCCGGATGCCAGGTGGCGATGCCGCCGATCGGCTCGATGCGGATACCGTAGAGGCGTTGCACGAGCTCGAACATGCCCCGAAGGACCGTCGGTGCTTGAAAATAAGGGCGGATCGCCTCATCGGAAAAACCGAGCTTCTGCTCCTTCAATTTCTCCGTGTAGTACGGCACGTCCCAGGGCTGGAAGTCCGAAGGCCCCCCTCGCTGCTGCGCA
The DNA here is from genome assembly GCA_963696385.1 of uncultured delta proteobacterium. GTDB lineage: Bacteria > Myxococcota_A > Polyangia > Polyangiales > Polyangiaceae > Palsa-1150. The sequence goes on along the minus strand of CAVOKF010000007.1, from coordinate 899,251 downwards.
AACGCCGCCAGCTCGTCGAGCTCGGCCTGAGCCCGCCCGCGAGCGCGCCGGCCGAGGTCCAGTAGGAATCGCTCGACCTCCTCCGGCGAGTCGGCCATCTTCGTCGCGAGCGACATTGCGGCGTAATTCGAAAACCCCAGGATGAGCGCTTGCTCGTGGCGGAGCGCGAGGATCTCCTCCATGAGAGCGCTGTTGTCGAATTGGCCTGCTAGCGGGCCTGCATCCGACGCGCGTGTGCAGTACGCTTCGTAGAGTTCCCGGCGCAGGTCGCGATCGTCGGCGTAACTGACGACCGCGTCGTACGTCGGGAAATCGAGAGTCAGGCGGAAACCTTCGAGGCCCTTGGCGGCCGCGCGCGATCGAGCGAGGGCCTTGCCTTGCGCGGTCATGCCACAAAGCGCCGACTCGTCCGTGATGTGCTTATTCCAAGCCTGAGCGGAGTCCAGCACATTTTCCTGGAACTTGGATTGCAGTTGGGACAGGCGCAAAGCCACATCGCGAAACCGCTTGCGTCGATCCTCGGGGAGCGCGACCCCTGAGAGGGTGAAGTCGCGCAGGGCGTCGTGGACGACCTTTCGGCGCACCCCCGAAAGCTCTGGACCGCTCTCGGCTTTCGATAGGCGTTCGTACGCCCGATAAAGGACCTCGTTCTGCGACAATTCGAGGTGGTAGCCGGTGACCTTCGGCAGACAGGCGTTGTACGCAGCGCGCCACTCGGCGGTGCTGGTGACGGCAAACAGGTGCGAGACGGGCCCCCACGCGCGCGCCAGGCGCTCGCTCATGTCGTCGAGCGGATCGATCAGCCGCTCCCAGGTTACGGGCTCGTCCGGCCGGCTGACGTCGTCGAGAACGGAACGCAAGCGGGACCGGTTCTCCGACAGGACGAGGTCGACCGCCGGCTCCGCGTGATCCGGACGGATTCGATCGAAGTCGGGCAGATCGTCCGCCTTCTGGACGACGAGAGGGTTCTCCATGGGCCGCAGATCGGTCATCGGGGTCCGTGCGCTCCGCGCGCCCGGACGCTCCAGCCAATCTAGTCAGCGGCCGGCACCTCTGCCACCGGCGTTTCGGGCTGAGTCTCCGAGGCGCTCGTCCGCACGCGCCCGCGCCACGGCCGGGCCGCCGTGGCGACGCGTGGCTCCGACGTCGGCGTTTTTCAGCGCGCGATCGGCGGCTCGTCCCTCGCGCGTTCGCGCGCGGTCTGGAATCATTCGACCTCGGTCCGGTCTGGAGCCGATCGTCGTAGATCCAGCGTGAACGGGAATTCCGGATTGGGCTCTTCGCGGGGCGGACGACGATGGCCGGGCGTATGGCCGAATGCCCAAAAGCGAGCCGCCCGCCGGGTCTCCGCCTCGAAGCTGTTTCGCGGGAACTGCGAGACCGACAGGCCGCCGGGATGGGTCACATGGTATTGGCACCCGAGGATGGCGTGTTCGTTCCAACCGTCGATGACGTCCACGACGAGCGGCGAATGAACGCCGATCCCCGGATGCAGAGCGGCGGGCGGCCGCCAGGCCCGATACCGAACCCCGCCGACCATTTCGCCGTTCGTTCCGGTCGGACGCAAGGGGACCCGCCGCCCGTTGCACGCAATCACGTGGCGGCCGTCGACGATGCCGCTCGCCTTCACCTCGAGCCGCTCGACCGACGAGTCGACGGAGCGCGATGTCACGCCGGCGGTGCTTTCCTCCCCCAATACGTGCCACGGCTCGATCGCCTGCCGGAGCTCGAGGACGATCCCCGTTCTGCCCTCGACGCGGCCGAGCAGCGGAAAGCGGAATTCGTGATGGGGACGGAACCAGGCGGGATCGAAGTCGAATCCGGCCCGTCTGAGGTCGACGAGCACGTCTTCGAAATCGTCCTGCACGAAGTGCGGCAGCATGAAGCGATCGTGGAGTTCGGTTCCCCATCGGATGAGTGGTGTGTCGTACGGCTGCGTCCAGAACGACGCGACCAGAGCCCGCACGAGCAGCTGCTGGGTGAGGCTCATGCGAGGATGCGGCGGCATTTCGAACGAGCGGAGCTCGACCAAGCCGTGACGCCCTGCGATTCCCTCGGGGCTGAACAGCTTGTCGATGCAGAACTCCGCGCGATGGGTATTTCCGGTGACGTCGACCAGCAGGTTGCGTAGCGTTCGGTCGACAAACCACGGGGGGACCTGTCCGGGTGGGTGGGCGTTCGCGGCGAGCTGTTGGAAGGCAATCTCAAGCTCGTACAGAGCGTCGTTTCGGGCTTCGTCGACCCGCGGCGCTTGGCTGGTCGGGCCGATGAACAATCCCGAGAACAGGTACGAAAGCGACGGATGATTGAGCCAGTAATGGACGAGGCTCTTCAGAAGGTGCGGACGTCGCAGGACGGGGCTGTCGGTCGTCGTCGGACCTCCGAGCACGACGTGATTGCCGCCCCCGGTGCCGCAATGGCGGCCGTCCATCATGAACTTCTCCGCCCGCAACTCGGTCTTGTGGGCTTCCTCGTAGAGAGTCGTCGTGTTGTGCACGAGCTCTTGCCAGTTGGCCGACGGATGAATGTTCACTTCGATCACGCCGGGATCCGGCGTGACTTGGAGCCGACCGATCCGCGGATCGGACGGAGGGTGATAGCCCTCGATGCGGACGGCGCGGCCCACCGTTTGCGCGGCCGATTCGACCGCAGCGCAGAGCGACAGGTACGCCTCCACGGTCTCGAGCGGCGGCATGAAAACGTGCATGACGCCGTTTCGTGGCTCGATGCACAGGGCGGTGCGCACGACACGTGGGTCCGATTGGAAGCGCTCCGGGGGCGTGGACGACTCGGGGGTCGGGCTCGCTCGCACCGATTGCCCCCTGGTCACCGTCGCGAAGCGCTCGCGAGGCGGCAACCGCTTGGTCTCGGCCGAAGGGTCCGGCAAGATCAAGTGCGGATAGTCGCCGGCGGCGACCCAGGGCAGCGAGTCGAGCGGGAGCCGGTAGCCCATCGGCGAATCGCCGGGTAGAAGAACCATTCGCTCTCGGCGCAGAAACCAGGCGCCGCTCTGCCAAGCGGGTCCTTTGTCCGGGTCGGCCGCGGTCCCGAGCTCTCTCAGCGGCAGCGCATAGCCCACGATCGCCTTGAGGCCCTGTTCGAACACGCGAGCGAGACGCGCTCGCTCGCCTTCGTCTTCGAGCCGCGAGTCGTGGGGGTCGGCGTTGACCGGCAGCCGCCGCTCCCGCCAAAGGTAGTACCAGGCGTCTTCGTACGCGGGCAGGGCGAAGCGCTTGTCCACGCCGAGGATCTCCGCAACGAGCCCAACGAAGGCCATCGCATCGGCGGCCGTCGCATCCCCGGTAGCGGCCCGGGCGAACAATTCCGGATTTTGCCAGATGGGCAAACCATCCTTTCGAAAATAGCAAGAAAGCGCCCACCGCGGCAGCGGTTCCCCCGGATACCACTTTCCCTGGCCTTCGTGAATGAGACCGTGGCGCGTGAATCGCTCGTAGAGTCGATGGGTGAGCGCGCTCGCGTAGCGCCGCTTGGTGGGACCCAAGGCTGCGATCGTCCACTCGGCCGCCTCGGGGTCGTCGTTCGCCACGAACGTCGGTTCCCCCCCCATGGTGAGTCGTACGTCGTTCGCGGCGAGTACCCGATCGACCTCAGCCCCGAGCGCGTCGATCTCGGCCCAGGCTTGCTCGCTGTAGGGCAGCGTGACGCGCGGCGCTTCGTACGCGCGGCGCACGTCCATCTCGAACGCAAGCGTCTCTTCGATGCGGTCGTGCTCGCTTCGCTTGCGCCACGAGAACGTCCCGGTCACGGCCGCAGCCGTCTCCGGATCCGGCGTGCATGCGAGCGGAATGTGACCCTCGCTCGCGAGCAAGCCGCTGGTGGCGTCCAACCCCACCCAGCCGGCTCCCGGCAAGAACACCTCCGCCCAGGCGTGCAAGTCGACCGCGTCGTGCGCCACGCCAGCGGGTCCGCGCAGAGGCTTCTCGTCGGCCTTCAACTGAATGGAGTAGCCGGATGCGAACCGCGCCGCCAGGCCAAGATGGCGAAGCGTTTGCACCAACAGCCACGCAAAATCGCGGCACGATCCGTGGCCTCGTTCGAGGGTCTCCTCGGGCGCGAAAACGCCCGGCTCCATCCGCACGTCGTAGCGAAGGGTCGAGTGCACGTGGCGGTTCAAGTCGACCAGGAGATCGATGAGCCTTTGACCGGGCACGGCCATTCGGGATCGGGCCCGCTCGACGAAGTCGGCGAAGTGGGCGCCGAATGCTCCCGTTTGCAGATACGGGATCAGATCTCGCCTCAACGCCGGGGCGTACGTCAGGGGAAAGTGCTGGGCGTCGTCGTCGAGAAAGAAATCGAACGGATTGATCACCGTCAGATCGGCGACCAGGTCGACCTCCACGAGCAACTCGGCCGCCGGCTTCGGGATTACGATCCGTGCCTGATAGTTTCCGAACGGGTCCTGTTGCCAGTTGATGAAATGCTCGGCCGGCTCGATCCGAAGTGAGTACGCCACGATCGGGGTTCGGCAGTGCGGGGCGGGCCGCAAACGCACGACGTGGGGCGAAAAGTCGACCGGACGATCGAAGCGGTATCGTGTTTGATGGTGAACGGCGACGCGTATGCTCAAAGTGCCGGCAGTCTACGATGCTTCGGTTGCCGACGCGTTTCGGCATGGTGGGGACGCTCGCCGCCGCCGACCGGTGCGAGGGACGGGTCCGCCAGATCCGCCGTGGCATCGGATTGGTTGGGTTTTCGTCGGCGTGGCCGTTCTCCCGTTCGCAGACGTCGGCTGGAAAGTCTTCGCGCGACATGGTATCCGGCGCCCGCGCATCGGTTCCGAGTACGGCCAGCCTTCGGAAACGGCGCTCTCGAATGAGCCGATTGCGCGTGATGCACGTCGTCGTGGGAGGGGACATCGGCGGAGCGGAGCGGCTCCTCACGCAGCTCGCCTGCCGCTCCGAACAGACTGGCGCGATCCATCAAGCGGCAGTGATTACGCCCAATCGCGCGCTCGCCGATTATCTGATCTCCTGCGGGGTCAGGATTCACGATCGAGGTGCGGCGCGCGACAACCCGTTTGCCTATCTTTATCGCTCTCTCGGCCCCGCTGACGTCGCTTGGCTGGCGGCCCTACTCGTTGCCGAACGCATCGACCTCGTCCACACGCACACGTTCGCGTCCCACGTGCTCGGAACACGAGCTGCGCGCCGCGCGGGGCTGCCCCAGGTGCGTACCGAGCACCATGTCATGCATTATTTCGATCCGAGCTGTTCGCCGTTTACGCGCTGGGCTGCCGCGCGCACCGAACGGTTCATCGCGGTGAGCCGCTACGTTCATTCGGTGCTCGCGCGAACCGCACCTCGGGCGGCGGCACGGACCACCGTCGTCCGAAACGGCGTCGACCCGCTCTACTGGGTTCCTGGGCCGGCGAGCGATGGGGCTCTTCGCGTCGGAATCGTGTGCCGACTCACCGCGTGGAAGCGCGTGCATCTCGCCATCGAGGCAGCGGCTCTGGCCGAGGTCGACCTCGTAGTCGTCGGTGAGGGAGAAGAGCGGCGTCGGCTCGAGGCGCTGGCTCGCGCACGAGGCGCCTCGGTGACCTTCGTGGGTCGTCACGCCGATCCGCGGCCCTTCGTCGCGCAGTGCGACGCCATCCTGAACACTTCCGACGACGAACCGCTCGGCCTCTCGGTGCTCGAGGCGCTGGCGATGGAGCGTCCGGTCATCGCGTTCGCCGGAGGGGGCATCCCCGAGATCGTTCAGCCCGGCGTCACCGGATGGCTCGTATCCGAGGCGACCGCCGAGGCCTTCGCGGGGGCCATCCTGCGCGCGAGAGCCGATCGGGCCGGCCTGCGCGCAATGGGTGTCGAAGGTCGTCGTTTCGTCGTCGCGCACTGCGATCTCGGCCGCATGTGCGAAGGCTACCGCGCGGTGTATCAATCCGTGTCGAAGGCTTCATGACCGAACCGGCGCCCGCGACCGCCCGCCCGGTCCCCGCCCTTGCCCGCACGGCCCTCGGGCTGTTGCCGTTCCAAGTCCTGCTGCGAGGAGGCGAAGCGGTGCTTCCGCTGGCGCTCGCGGCATTTTTCGGACGGACGGCCGAAACGGATCTTTATTATCTTTTGGCCGCTTATTTCGTGTTTGCCGGCGCCGTGGTCACCGGTGCTTTCCAAGATTCGGGGGCGGTGCCGGTGCTGATTGAAGTGGGCATCCGGGAGCCCGCGAACGTGTCGCGTTTGGCCGGCGCTCTGCTGGGGTACACGATCGCCGCGGGCGGTGCCGTCGCCTTGACCATGGGCAGTCTCGCGGCCCTCGCAGCCGGCCTCGTGTCGCCCCTTCATCGCGTCTCTCTCGAGCTCGTCGTCTTGATGTCGATCGGAACGATCGCGACGGGAGTACGCTCATTTTATGTCGGGGTGCTCAATGCGCACGGAGTCTTTCGCGCGCACCCGATAGGAAGCGGCCTCGGCATGGCGCTGACGTGGGCGGTGCTGTTCGCGGGCAGGCGGACGCTCGGCGTGCGTGCGATACCCCTGGCGATGCTCGCCGGCGAGATTGTCGCCATCGGCGTACTGGCGCTCATCGCACGCCGCGCTCTCGGTCTTCGAGTCGCGCCCAACTTGGACCGATCCGAGCCGCTGCGCCGCATCTTCGCGCTGGTGCGGCTCGAGATGACCGGCTCTCTCATCACGCGAATCAATCCGCTCATCGATCAGCTGATGGCCGGCTTGGCTGGCGTGGTGGGTGGCGGCACGCTCGTGCGGTACGCCGGCGACGTCGCGTCGCTGCCGACATCGCTTCTCCAGGCGACGCTCTTTCCCGTCCTGCTCACTCGCCTTTCGCACGAAGCGAATCGCCCGTCGCAATTTCTCGCCACCACGCGACGGACGCTGGCCGTCGTCTGCGCTCTGCTCATCGGGCTCGGCCTCGTCCTGGGCGCAGCGAGTGCTCCGCTCTGCGCGCTCTTGTTCTCGCATGGGGCGATGGATTGTGCCGGCGTCGCCCGCATTGCGGCCATCGTGCCCTGGGCGCTCGCCGGGTCGGCCCCGTTCGGTGCGCTGCTCGTTCTCGCGCGCGCACACGTAGCCTTGCAAAACAGTCGCATCATGCCCGGTATGGGAGTTCTCAACAGTACGCTGAACGCCGGGCTGAACGCGCTCTTCGTGGGCGGGCTCGGCCTTTCGGGAATAGCCCTTTCCACCTCCGTGACGCACCTGGTCGTCGCGGTGGTGTTCTGGATTCGCTTGCCGGGTCGATCGCGCCCAAACGGCACGAGGTTGCCCGCGAAGAGGGATGCCGCGCGCGTGAAGTAACGAGGCGTGCGGCCGGCCACGTGAGGCGTGACGATGACGTTCGGCAACCTCCGAAACGGGCTCGAGGGCGGCAGCGATTCGGTCTCGAAAACGTCGAGTCCCGCGCCGGCGATCGTCGCCTAAAGCGAGCCTATCGAGGGGAATCGCGCCTTCGAAACGGCGGTCGGGCGAAATCGACTCGCGCCAATTGACTCGCGCCGGCCGCATGGGACATGGATCGTCCAACACGCCATGAGCCTTGACCCCCGCGCCGGCCAACCGGCTCCCGCAGCCAGCCTCGTCGATCTCGGCAAGCTCGAGCGCGCTTATTACGACGCGCACCCCGATAGCAAGGTGCCCGCGGAACGGGTCTCGTTTGGAACCTCGGGTCACCGCGGATCGTCGCTGCGTCGCAGCTTCAATGAGGATCACATCGCGGCCATCACCCAGGCCATTTGCGACTGGCGCGAGGCGCACCAGATCGATGGGCCGCTGTACGTCGGCATGGATACGCACGCGCTTTCGGTCCCGGCCCATACGACGGCGCTCGAGGTGCTGGCCGCGCGCGGAGTGCGGGCCCTCGTCGCATCGGGCGGCGGCTATACGCCGACGCCCGCCGTCTCGCGAGCGATCGTGACGCACAATCGCGCGATCGGGGCGCGTGCGGACGGGATTGTCATCACGCCGTCGCACAACCCGCCGGAAGACGGCGGCTTCAAGTACGACCCTCCGCACGGGGGGCCCGCCGAAGCCGCGATCACGACTTGGATCGAGCGCCGCGCCAACGAGCTCCTGGCCGCATCGCCGGCGTCGATCGCACGGACTCCGGTCGAACGCGCCACGCGCGAAGGTGCCATCGGGACCTACGATTTCATAGGACGCTATGTCGATGACCTTGCGCTGGCGATCGATCTCGAGGCCATCGCTCGAGCCCGTCCCAAGGTGGGTGTCGATCCGATGGGTGGGGCGAGTGTCGAATACTGGGGCCGAATCGCCGAGCGCTATCCGCTCGATCTGACGGTGATCAATCGTACGGTCGACAAGACGTTCCGCTTTCTGCCCTTGGACCACGATGGGCGCATCCGGACCGACTGTTCTTCTCCGTACGCGATGGCCCACCTCATCGCGCAACGCGACCGGTTCGACATCGCCCTCGGAAATGACGGCGATGCCGATCGGCATGGCGTCGTCACGCCGGGCTTCGGCTTGCTCCCCCCGAATCATTATTTGTCCGCGGCCGTCGACTACCTGCTGCAGCATCGACCCGATTGGCCGGCGTCGGCCGCCATCGGAATGACCGCGGTGTCGAGCGATGTGATCCGCCGCGTAGCGCAGAGTCGAGGCAGAAGCGTCGTCGAGGTCCCCGTCGGGTTCAAATGGTTCGTTGCCGGGCTTGCGGACCGAACGCTCGCATTCGGCGGCGAGGAGAGCGCCGGGGCGTCTCTGCTCGCACGTGACGGATCGACCTGGACAACCGACAAGGACGGAATTGTCCTCGCCCTTCTGGCGTGTGAAATCCTTTCGGTGACAGGCCGCGATCCAGGCCGACAGTACGCCGCGATCGAGGCCGCGCTCGGCCGGTCTTTCTACGAGAGACGAGACGCGCCGGCGACGCGCCCGATCCGAGAGCGCCTGCGCGCGCTCCGCGCAGAGGACTGGAAGGCACCCTCGCTCGCCGGTGACGCGATCACGGCGCGCCGGATCGCTGCGGGCAACGGCGCCGATCTCGGTGGTCTCAAGGTCACGAGCGATCAGGGTTGGTTTGCGGTCCGACCGAGCGGCACGGAAGACGTGTATAAAATCTACGCAGAGAGCTTCCGCTCGGGCGATCACCTGGAGCGCATCATTGCTGAGGCGATCGCGGGAGTCGCCTCGTTGCTCGCGCAATGACCGAGCCGCTGCTCGTTCGTCCGGGCGTCGTCGTGCCGGCAGAGGCGATGGAGATGCGCGCCGTGCGTTCGGGGGGTCCCGGCGGCCAGAACGTCAACAAAGTGGCGAGCAAGGTCGAGCTTCGCGTCGACCTCTTGCGTATCGCCGGGCTCGACGCCACGGCGCGCGAACGGCTGCGCCGCCTTGCCGCGGGTGCGCTCGCCGCCGACGGCCGGCTTCGCGTCACGAGTCAGCGGACGCGCGACCAGAAAATGAACCTCGAAGACGCCCGAGATAAGATCCGTGCCGTCGTCCTTCGGGCCCTGGAGCGGCCTCGCCCCCGACGCCGAACGAGTCCGACTCAGGGAAGTGTCGAGCGACGCATCGACGACAAAAAGCGGCGATCGCGCACCAAGACCGCGCGCAAAGACGAGGAACCGTAAAAGCGTGCCGCTCGAGAATCCGCCGAGCCAGAGAACTCGAGAATCCCGCAGGAGACCGCCGGAGAAAAAACCGCCGGAGACCGGAGAACCGAGCAAGCCAACCAGCCGGGTCACGAGTCCCGGCGGATTGGCCATGCGGACGTCCACGCGTGAATTCCCGATTCTCCGAAAGATGCACGCACCCCGAGGGGGGACGTTACGCGGCCACTCGGGTCGCCAGCGGGGTGATGGCCGCGACCGCGCCTTACGGTTCGATCTTGCGCCGCTTGGCATGGGTGGCGAGCCCGCCCTTGCGCCCGGCCGCGCGTGCCTCGTCGCTCGTGAACTCGTGAGCCGTTCCGGCCGAATGGGCGGCTTTGCCGCCTTTGCTGGCGATTTCCGCCAAGAGCTTGCGGTCGATGGCCGCAAACCCACGAGGCCGCCGTGGATGCGCGGCATCGGCAGCGGATGACGTGGGTGGCGCGTCAGGCCGCAACTCCTGCTCAGCTGGAGCGGATTCGACCTGGGGGACAACGGCACCACTCAGTGATGCAACTTCCTGCGGACTAACTTGCTGGCTTTCGCTAATACTGCTCATGACGACTTCCTGACCCAGCTACCGTGACGCGCTGGAGCCGTTCCGACGCGCCCGCATGTGGATCTTTGTAGCTCAAATGGTAGGCACGACTCGAGCGCGCGCAAGGTCCGGACCAGGTGCCGGCGGAGGGCACCGAGGGGACAGTCAAGGATCGGGCCGCCGGTCCGACGGTCCGTGGCCGTCCATCGGCGGCGGAGCGTGGGAGCGCGCTCGTCCACGCCATTTCCGGGGTGTCCCGCGCGATCGGCGGGCGCCTCAGGGCAGCTTCGTGAAGTGGCGCCTCATGAAACGTCCGACGAAGTAGGCGATCACCGCGAGCACCAGCAGGATGATCGCCCCGATCCCTCGGCTCGTGCTCGGAACGGCGGACGGGGCGGGCGCGATCGCGGCAGCCGGCAGCGGCGACTCCTGGGGCTGGCCTCCGGAGGCGGCTAGGGAGCTGGATTGCGCCGGTACTGGCGATGGCCGTTCGGCTTCTTTGGCCCGCGTGGATGGCTGCTCGGGGGCGGGCAATCGCGGCGGCGCCACCGACGAGGGCGTCGTGGCAAGCGGGGAGAGGTCGGACGGAGCGGTCGCCGGTGTGTGGGCAGGTGGCGGCTCAGGTCCGAGCGCCGCGAAGGGCGCGACGGCGCTCTCGGGTTCGGGCGAAGCGGACGCGGCGGTGACCGTCACGATTGGGGCGGGGATGATTGTCGGTTCGGCGGGGGCGGTGGTCGGCGCCGGCGCGCGCGGTTCGATCGGCGGTGTGGCCTTTGCGCCAGCCGGGGGCTCTTTCTCCGTCTTCGCCATGGCCTCGATCGTGTCGATCCCGGAGCGTGGTGTGGCCGTTGCCGTGGACTCGGCCCCCACAACGTCGAGCGAATGCGAGCGCGCTGCGGAGCCGGCGAGTCCGTTGGGCTCCGCACGGGCTTCGACGCCAGTCGCCGCCGCATCGTCGCGAGGGGTGCCCTGGACCGTCCAGAGAGGCCGCCCCGGCAGCCGCTGCACGCGCCCGCCGACCAGCACATCGAGTGACGTGGGACTTTCCAGGCGCGCTTCTCCGAAGAGAGGCACGCGCGCGAACGTTTGTCCGAGCCGCGCGGCGGCCGCAAGGGCTTGGGCGAGCGGCAATCCGGAGGCGGCCCAGCGCTGCGACCCCGCGGCGAGAGCGCGTGCCTGCGAATCGAAGGCGTCGAGATCCGTGCCCAAAAGCCCCGTTCCGTCGCGCGACAGACGGGGCAGCGCATCGGCGAGTTCGACGTCGAGCTCCGACACGACCCCATCGGAAAGCTGCGCGAGAAGGCGGTCGATGAGGCCGTCGACGAGCGCGGAGATCTCCGCGTTGCTGCTCGCTGCGGTCAGCGAAGGGGCGAGCATCTCGACCAGGTTGCCCTGCACCCGCACGGCGTCGCCCGGACCGCCTTCGGCAAAGTAGTAAAAGCCTGAAGACACGCGGTCCACTCCCACCGTGTGCACGCGAACACCCTCGCCCCGCACGCTTGCGGCCAGATTGGCCGCAATGGGCAATAGCGGGCTGACTTCGACGGCCTGGTGCGCCATGGGGAAACGTTTCGGCGCGATTCTGTTCGACCGGGAGAGTGGCGCGGACCGCGCGAGCGAGCGTCGCGGTCAGGTCCCCGCGTACGACGAATGAGAGCTCGCTTTCCCAGCAGGACAGTCCCTTCGGCTCCAGCCACCCGGCCGAGGGACCGATTCGCACCGCGCTTTTGCCCGCGGAAAGCGGACGAACTTGCACGACCCCCGGTATCGCGAGCGTCACACTCTTGTCAGGGTCGTCGGGCATGGCTCCGTTGGGCTGGCCGTTCGCTCGGCGAAGACCCGAGCCGACGGGTTCGCCGCCGCACCATACCAAGAAGCGCGACGGAAATTGAACTCGTTCAGCGTGGCGGCGGCGGCGGCGCTGGCGGCGGCGTCGGGGGGGGAGGCTGAATTTCGACGACTTCCCAGGCCGGCGTATGATTGCTCTGATTCCAGCTCACGCCCCCGGCCGTCGCGGTGATCGGCTGATTCCAGATGTACGTGGCCGGATAGGTGGTCAGTGTGCCGGATCCGTCGTCGACGATGCCGGTCAGGTAAAGCTGCGACGTGGGCTCCGTGAAGCCTCCCGTCACGGTCGGAGCCGCCCCCTTTTTGAAGTTCTGCGGTTTTGCCGTGTATTGGAAAGGGATCCCCAAACGGGACGAAGAGAAAATCAGCCAGTAGTACGTCTTTCCGCTGCAGGTGGGATACTCCGGCGACCATCGCGCCCAGCTGTTGGTGACCCCGGGGCTCACCGCGGCGCCCCCATCCTGTCCCTTCATGCACGCGGCCGGAGAGTTCGCATCGAGGCGCGTCGGCGTCGCGGCGCCGCCGGAGGGGACGACGTAAATCTCCGCGTCCGCGTTGTAGTACATTGCATTGGCGGGCGGTGCGGAGTTGAACGCCACGTATTTGTCGTCGGGCGAGAACGCCGGATAGTATTCGTTCACGCCGGCGCTCGCGGCCCCCTGCAGGGGGCCCGCGGCGGCCGTCGCCTGCTTGGTCGCCACGTCGAACGGCAGCACGTAGAGGTCCGAAGTCCCGGTGGCCAAGCGTCCAGACTCGGGCGCGTTGTTCGAGGCGTAGACGACCTTCGTTCCGTCGTGGCTCCACGCCGGCGTGCCCGCGCTGTTCTTGTCGCCCCCGCGGTCGATGTAACCGTAAGTCGTGCCCTGATTGGCCACAAACGGCGCGGATGGAACGGATATGGACGGCAGCGGAGTGCCCGCCGCCGAGACGAAAGTCGGCGCGGCCGTGGTCGAAAGGTCGATCCAGATCAGGTTGGTCGCGGCCAGGTCCCCGCCCGCCCCGCCCGCGGCCCAGGGGTTGTTCGTCGAAGTCTGCGGCACCTGCGACGACGTGATGACGAGATGATTGCCGCTATTCCAGGCGCCCGACGAGAACGCCAGCATTCCGATCCAACCCTGGCTGAGGGCCTCCGCGCCTCCGGGAGTGAGCCACGTGGGGTTCTGCCCGACGTCGCCCGTGTTGACCGCGCTCGTCACCCCGTCCCATGGATAAAAATCGACGAAGGCGACGCTGTTGCCGTCGGGCACGGCCACGTGGCATCCGATGCACTGCGCATCGCCGGTCGGAGTCAAGGCCACGTTCGTGTCCCGGTTCGTCGTGGACAGGTTGCCGCCCGAATCGCGCGACCAGGTCCACTGCGAGTTGGTCGCCGCCGCGGCGAACGGCCCGGTCGGCACCGTGAGCACCGTCGACACTCCCTCGTCGCCGACGCGGAACCCTTCGAGCCAGGAGAACCCGTCCGTGTCGCCCACGGCGGCCCAATAGATCATCGAGCCGTTCGCGTCGGCCGGCGCGATTTGGAAACTGACTTGCGAGCTCGTCGCGCTACCGCCGGTGGCGGCCACTTCGCTGACCGTGACGGTGATGTCCTCGCCCCACGTCGATGCGGCCAGTGCCGCCCAGATGTCCGCCGGGATCTCCCAGCTGATGCTCTCCGTGTAGACGACCAGATCGTTCATCTGGCGAGTGGTGTGAATGCGAATCTGATAATAGTTGGTGGTATTGGCGGCCGGGGCGAAGTAGATGCGCGGGCGCAGCCAGTTATTGGGAAATAGCGATCCGTTGGGCGGGTCGATGATGCAGGGCCCTCCCGACGTCGCCGCTCCGGTGAACATGGCGGCGAGCGACGTGACCGGGCCGGGCGGAAGCGGCGACCCATCGTCCGGTTTCGGCTCGATGTACGTGTGCTCGCCGTTCTCCGCGAGCTGGTCGCAGGTCGGGTCGCACGTGCGACCGACGACGCACGAGCCGACGACCGCGCCGTCGGCACCGATGACCAAGCCCGAATCGTTTCCGGCGTCGGGGCCCGCGCTCGGGTGCGTGCCAGTCAAACTGGCGTCGCCGTTATTGCCGCCCCCGAGTGTCGCGACCAGGTTCCCGCTGGCGTCCGATGAGTTCTGGCCGGTGACGGGCTGCCCGGTAAAGCCACTCTCGGTGCTGGAGGTGGCGCATGCGGCGGCGACGATCACGCTGATGAGTGCCGAATATCGATAAATTCTTTCCATGACGGTATCGGTTTCCCGCGACTCGACGTGCGCCGGTTGCGCCGGATGCGCTGCGGCAGTGAAGCATGGATTATGTACCACTGCGGGCGCATAGGGGCACGCTTGTCGCCCTAACGCCGATCGTCAAGCATACCGTTCAATTCGCGCTCGACTGGATCGCCGCGTCAGTAAATCGCGCTGAGCGCGAGGAGGCATGCCATGGCAACGACCGAAACGAGCGTTTCCATGGCCGACCACGACCGGATCGTCTCGCCGACCGTCATGCCGAGCGACTCTTTCACCAGCCAAAACCCGGCATCGTTCACGTGCGAAAAGAAGAGCGACCCTGCGCCGATCGAGAGGGCCAGAAGGGCAGGGTTTACGTGGTGAAGCGTAGGTATGAGTGGCGCAACGATGCCCGACGCGGTGACGGTCGCGACCGTAGCCGAACCGGTGGCGACGCGAACGCCGACGGCGATAAGCCACCCGAGCAGGAGCGGCGGCACGGATGAGCTTTGCGCGACCTTCGCAATGGATGACCCGATGCCACTTTCGATCAGGGTCTCCTTGAATCCCCCGCCCGCACCGATAATCGCCACCAATCCGACGACCGACACGAGGCTGTCGAGGATCACCGCGCCCATGGGTGGCAACCCCGACTTGCGGCTGCGGCCGACGGTGAGCATCGCCAGTCCGAGCGAAGGGACCAGCGCCGCGACGGGATGACCCACGAGGTCAGCTCTCTCTCTCCACGCGCCGCTCACCCCAGCTACGTCGACGCCCGCACGGAGCAGCATCAGCCCGACGGGCAAGAGCAGTGTCAATAGAGCGATCGAGAGGCTCGGCGAATCGTCGGACGACGGGATGGTCGCGGGCGGATCGAGGTTGCCGCCGCGGGTCCGTGGATCGATCCGATTGGATATCCACCCACCGAAAACAGGCCCCGCGACAGCAACGGTCGGCACCGCGACGAGCAGCCCGTACGCGAGCGTTTGGCCCACGTCGGCGCTCAAGAGACGGGCCGCGACGAGCGGAGCGGGATGCGGGGGCAACAATCCGTGCGCCACCGAGACGCCCGCGAGCGCCGGGATGGCCACACGCAGACTCGACCGCCGAGTTGTGCGGGCGATCGTGAGGATGATGGGCATGATGAGCACGACGCTCACCTCGAAGAACAGCGGAATGCCGATGAGCGTTGCGCCGAGCGCGATCGCCCAGGGCATGGAGCGCGGTCCTGCCCGGTCGACGATGCTCGAAACGACACGGTCGGCGCCTCCGGAGATGGCGAGCAGCTTGCCCGTCGTCGCACCGAGTACGATGACGATGCCGACCCCGCTGAGAGTGGCGCCGACTCCTTTCCCGAAAGCGGCCAGCGCCTTGTCGTGAGGTAGCCCGACGGCCATGCCGAGCCCCGCCGAGGCCAGAGTCAATGCAATGAAGGGGTGGACTCGGGCGCCTGCGATGAGCGTCACGATGCCAATCATCGTCAGGGCCCCGAACGCCATCAGAAGCGTGTCGTGATGGGTCCACTCGACCGCTCCGACCGAATGCGTCATCGTCACGGAGTCGTTGTCCGGCCGGCCAGATCGGTCGCCATTTCAGCCACGCGGTCGAACGCGGTCGTGGCCGGTGCCGCCGTTCGGCTGGCGATCCTCTCCTCGTCCCGACGGGCCGACTCGTGGCATCCGATTCGCATCCGGTTCTCGAATACCTCGCCCGCGCCGTTTCGCGGACGAAAAAGCGCGCGCACCCTGCGTTCCCAGCGGCGCCCCGGCGCCCCGGCGCTACGCCGTCCCGATGGCGCGAGCGAGGGCCTCGCGGATCTCGGCGTGGCGAGGCCCGGGTGGCACTTTGCGCCCGTCGAGCTCGGCCACGTAAAAGACGTCGGCGACGCGCGCTCCTTCCGTGTTGATCTTGGACAATGCGATCGACAGCCCGAGGTCGTGCAGGGCCTGGGCGAGCGTGTGCAAGAGCCCCGACCGGTCCTTGGCGTAGACCTCGACGATCGTGTGGCGCGACGACGCGCGATTGTCGAACAGAATCTCGGTGGGCACCGCGGGGCTCGGCCGTTCGCGCCACGGAGACGACGACCCGGTTCGCATGCGCAGCAGGTCCGAGGGCGTGATCGACCCGGAGCACACGCTTTCGAGGTCTTGCGCGAGTCGCGGAAGAGCCATCTCTACACCCTCGGTGCCTCCGTCGCGGTCGCGCACCCAGAACAGATCGAGCGCTTCGCGCTCCGCCCCGACCGGATGGGAATACACCTCCGCGGTGAGCACCTCCAGACGGTTCGCGGTCAGCGCGGCCGCGATACTGGCCAATAGACCCGGTCAATCGTTGGCGACCACGCAGAGCTCCGCCGCTTCGGGGTGCCGTGACGTGACGATGGCGATGTGCGACTCGCGGCTGCCGCGCTGCTCGACGACTCGGCCGTGCTGCACGATGGATTCCGGCTGGTTGGCGAGCAGGTACCTCTCGGGCAACGCCGCGAGCAAGGCATCGAAGTTGTCGCGCGGGCCGGTCCACAGCGCCCGCGCAGCTTCGCACACACGCAGAAGACGCTCGGTGTCCGCCCGGCCCTTCTGCCCGGTGAGATAGCCCTCCGAGCCGAAATAGAGTTCCTCGAGCATCCGGGCCTTCCACGAGGTCATGGCCGTCGGCGACGTCGTACTCACGTCGGCGACGGTGAGAAGGTAAAGATTGCGAAGCGCCTCGCGACCGGGAACGGCGCGGCAGAACTCCTCGATGGTCGCCATCTCGTCGAGGTCCCGTCGCGTCGCCACGTGGTACATGACGAGATGATCGCGAACGAGCTGACGCGCTTCGTCGATCTCCTCCGGGGAGAAGCCGAGTCGGGCGAGGATCGTCTCGCAGAGCGCCGCCCCCGCGGTCGAGTGACTCTGGCGCGAACCGCTGGCATCCGGCCAGCCCTTGCCGATGTCGTGCAGAAGGGTGGCGAGGAACAGGGGCCGGGGGCGCGCGATTTCGGCGGCGAGCCGTGTCGCCAGAGGAAACTCGTGGGCCAGTTCGCCGCGCGCCAGCTGGCGCAACCGATCGACGGCGGCCACGGAATGAACGTCGACCGTGTACACGTGATAGACGTCGTGGTGGACTCGGCCGGTAACGGGTAAAAACTCGGGGATCATGGCCAGCAGCAACCCCAGGTCGTGCAGCTCTCCGACGATCGATCCGCGCCGAGTGCGCGTCTCGCGGACGGTGCAGACGAGTTCGACGAAGAGCGTGGCCGCTCGAGGGCTGGCGCGCAGCGCCTCGCTCCATACCGGGTCCTCGGCCGCCCGCGCGAGGGCATCGCGAGCGAACGGCAGGATCGGTGCCCTTTGGCGCACGCAGGCGGTCAGCACGCGCATCGCGAGCGCTGGGTCGCGTTGCAGTTCGTCGCTATCGGCAATCGTGATCTGGCCCTCGAAGATCTGCGTGCCATCCCCGAGGTCTACGGGCGCCGCCGGCTTGCCTCGCCGCCTTTGGGGTCGCACGCGGTCGAACAGCTTGGCGCGCGCGCGCGTGGCGGCCCTCGCGTTCAGATAGAAGACTTGCATCAGCCTCTCGGCCGCACACGCTCGGTCGGTGCCGTAGCCCATCGCGACCGCGAGCGCTTCCTGATCTTCGAACCCGAGTCGATCGGTCTTTCGGTCGGCCCGGGCATGCAGCCGGTTGCGCACGCGCCAGAGGAACTCTTCGGCTTGCGCCAGTTCCTGCGCTTCGCGGTCCACCAGGACCCCGAGACGCAGAAGACCTCCCCAGACGCCGAGCTTCGCGTTCGGCTCATGTCCGACGTTCGGATACCTCGCGCACGCGGCCCAGCGCGCCCCGTCGAGGTCTCGGAGCGCGCCGGCGCCGTTCTTCACGTCCGGTTCGAGCAAGTACAGCGAGGCGCCGAAGCGCTCGTGCCGCGCCTCGGATTCCCTCTCGAGCCTGTCGATGAACGAGCCCATGCCTTCTTCGTCGAAGAGGCCCTCATGAGCGCGGGCGATGAGCCCGCGGAGCAAGGCTTCGTCGCCCCCCAACAGACGCAGGTCGAGCAGAGCCGTGGCCGTGGCCAGGTCCCGCTGCGCCAGCATGACGGCGTCGGTCGCGCTCAACACCTGATGGCCCACCGCCAAGTTGGCGTCCCAGAGCGGATAGAGAAGCGCGCTCGCGAGTCCGGACGCCTCGTCGCTCGCGACGACGTTG
This sequence comes from uncultured delta proteobacterium, assembly GCA_963696385.1. GTDB lineage: Bacteria > Myxococcota_A > Polyangia > Polyangiales > Polyangiaceae > Palsa-1150. Next base: position 880,887 of record CAVOKF010000007.1, on the reverse strand, counting down.
GGGTCCACGATGAGCACCACGTCGGCATCGCTCCGCAGGGCGACGGCACCTCGCCCGAAGCTTCCGGCGGCGGCCAGCGCCACCCCGCGCGGCAGGCCCGCGAGCCGTGCCGCCCCTTCGAACAGTGCGTTGAAGCACGCGTTGAGAAATCGGGCGTTGGCCCGTCCGAGCGCCATTCCGTCTTCGTTGTTTTCGAGGCGCGCGAGCAAACTCGCGCGGTGCCGCTCGAGCGCGTCGCGCAGGACGCTCGATTGCAGCGACGTCGGCAGAATGCTCCGCGGGCTCGCGGTCATTGCCGTCGACCCGAAAACGCCGGAATACCATCTACGAATTGGAGCAGAACGCGTCGAATGCTATCGGGCCACTGCAGCCGTGCAAGGAGGGCGCGACTCGGATCGTGCGTTCGGGTTGGGGAACACGAAACTCCGCGTCGGCCGGTCCTCGCGAAAATGAAAATTCATCGTCCAGACACATGATGAGGATCGAATACGAAACGTTTCGTGGCTCGCGCAACGACTGCCGGACCGTCGATGCGCTAGCATCGCCCCCACCATGGTGACGTACGCCGCAACCCAGACGGTCAAGGACACGCACTCCAAGGCGTTGACAATCAACCTCGACGCGCGCCGCTACGGCACGTTCGCCGAGATCGGCGCCGGTCAGGAGGTGGTCCGGTGGTTTTTCCGCGTCGGAGGCGGTGCAGGCACGATCGCCAAGAGCATTTCCGCCTACGACATGACGGTGAGCGACGCGATTTACGGCAAAGCCGAACGCTACGTGTGCCGCCAGAGGCTTCAGTCGATGCTCGACTACGAGCACGACCTCAACCTCAACCGCCTCAAGGAGAGCCGCGGCGACCACACGGCCTTCTTCGCTTTCGCGGACACCGTGTCGGCGCGCAACTACCGCGGAACCAACGAATGCCACGGCTGGATGGGCGTCAAGTTTCAATCCCATCCCCGCGACCAGGACAGTCAAATCATTCTTCACGTCCGCATGAAGGACAAGGAGAACGCCCTTCAGCAGGAGGCGCTCGGGATCGTCGGAGTCAACCTGCTCTACGGCGCCTTTTTCCTATTCCACGAGCCCGAGATGCTCGTCGAGTCGCTGCTCGACAACCTCACCATCGACCGCATCGAAATCGACATGATCGAGTTCTCGGGGATCGAGTTTCGCCACGTCGACAACCGACTGATGAGCATGAAGCTCGTGCAGATCGGCTTGTCGGGCGCTGCGATGTTCGGGCCGAACGGTCACGTGCTCCAACCGGCCGAGGTCCTTCACAAGCGCAACGTACTGGTCGAGCGCGGCGCGTTTCGCCCTCTTTGCCTCGTGCACGTCGACATGCTCGATTCGGCCGAGTCGCAGTTTCGACGCGACGTCGGCAACGAGGGCGGCGCCATCGTGCGCGTGATGGAAGTCACGATGCGCGACTTGCGCGCCGAAGGCGGCGAGGTGAACCGGAGCGACTTTCTCGCGCGCGCCGAGATGCTCGCAGCCGCGGGCATGACCGTGATGATCTCCGACTACTTTCAATACTACCAGCTGGCCGCTTACCTCACGCAATTCACCAAGATGAAGATTGCGATTGTTATGGGTGCGGCAAGCCTGAAAGACGTCTTCGACCGAAAGTACTATACGGAGCTCCAAGGGGGCATTCTCGAGTCGTTCGGGCGCTTGTTCAAATACGATTTGCGCCTCTACATTTATCCTTTCTTGGACGCGGAGACCGGCGGGCTCACGACCGTCGAAAACCTCCCCATCGCGCCGGATTTGCACAAGCTCTACGGCTATCTGGTCGACAACGGCAACATCCGCGCGCTCGAGCGATACACCGAAGAGCACTTGTCGATGTTCTCTCCGGACGCCTTGAAAAAGATTCAGGCCTCCGACCCGGCCTGGGAGAAGATGGTTCCGACCGAAGTGGCGCGGGTCATCAAAGAGCAGCGATTCCTCGGGTATCGCCCGAACGGTGCCGACAGCGATACGACAGCGGTCCACGATTGGCGTGCCCCGGCCGGGCTGAGGTAATGCCGCGGGCCGGGCGCAGGCGTCGACGAGCCGGTCGATCGGCCGTCACGGACGGCCTTGCGCATCCGGCCCGGCGGCCCGTCGACGCCGTGACGGCTACCGGCCGTGTCGCGCGCGACGATTATTGGATGAAGTAAACGGTGTCGACCCAGAAGTCCACCGTCACCGAGCCCATGCCTGGCGCGTTGTTGTCCTGGCCCTGCCACTCGATGCCGTACACGTTCGTGCCCGTAAACGGCCCCGGATGCTGGTAACCGAACGTCGAATCAATGGCCAGCTGAGAAAACAGGATCGTAAACTGCTGCCATTCGTCGGTAAACGTCACAGTCTCTGCATAGCTATTGTAGCAAAATCCAGTATACCCCACGTAGGGGACGCCAGCGACCGCGCTGTCGCAAACCCCGCCCCGCGGATCGGTGTCCGTATCGGGGAATTCAACCTTGATGCTGAGCCCACCGGCGTCGAGCCCCTCGCTGTCGGCCGCTGCCCTACCCCAGAAGGTGATGCCCTTGTACTGACTGATGTCGAACGGCACGGTGACGCGAGGAATCGAGGCCGCGTCGCCGCCGTCCTCGTTCGCGTCTGCAGTCCCCGCGTTGCCGTCCGCATCGCCGGCATCTCCCGTCGAGGGGTCGCCGCCATCCGCGCCCGCGTCGTGGATCGCCCCATCGCTGCTCGCCCCGCCCGCGTCGTGGATCGCCCCATCGCTGCTCGCCCCGCCCGCGTCCAGGGTCGCCCCATCGCTGCTCGCCGCGTCCGCGTTTCCAGTCGCGCCGCCGTCTTCGCCTCCGCCGCCGTCCTCCACATCCGTCACCGGCAGTTGGACGAACTCGAGCCCGATCCCGCAAACGTCGTATTGGCCGTAGAGCAGGCATTCTTGGTGAGCGGCGTGAAAGCTCTCGGTGCAGTTGAGCGTTGTCGTCGGGCTGGGGAGCGCCGTGAACGTGAACATCGTGATGGGCGGCGTCGCCATGTCTCCGCCGTCCTCGTCGGTGGCTCCGAAGTTGAACCAGTAAGCCGGTGTATACGGCGGGTTGATCCCGGCGAGCTGGATTGGGCCGTGCGTCGTCGTCTCCATATTGTCGATGAGCGTGTAGGTATACGAGCCCGCGTCGCCGCCATCGCCGCCGGCTTCGCTGGGCGTACAGGCGTCGGTCGCCGTCGTAGCGCCGTCGACCTTTGCCGACGACCCGGAGTCGGTTCCCGCCGCGGCGTCCTTGGTTCCGGTTCCCGCTGGATTGCCGTTCGTTGGGGTGCTGGAGCACCCTGCGGCCCAGCCCCCGAAGGCCAGCCCGCCCAGGATCCACACCGCCGAGGCGTAACGGAGCGTCTTCGACATTTTCTTCACCGGGTCCCCTTGCAGTGCCCCCCGGTGCGCTACCGACTCCAGACTGCGCAGCGGGGCGACCAGCGGGGGGCGGGCCGCCCCTGTTGGCGTCACCGAGCGAGGCAACGCGAGGGCGCAATGAATGACTCGTTACTGGATACTAATGCTGTACGAATTCGTCGTCCATGTTCCGGATTCATACAGCTCAAAGCCAGCCTGCACGCTGAGCAGGATGGTGCTCGTGCTGATGGCCGGCTCGTTGTTTGGACCCCCGGTGCCCCGATGGCTCGTTGCGGCCTCCTGAAAGAACGGCAGCAGATCGAAATCGGTCACGGAGGCCATGTTGCTCGGGCTGAGATAGGAGACGACGGGCTGGCCCGTGTGGTCGGTGCCTTCGCTGACGGTCCACGTCGCGCCCGACACCGTTACCGACGTGCCTGGGGCACCGATCGGGTTGACGCTGCCATGGCCGAGCCAAACCATGAGCTCGTATCCGGCGGTAAGTGGGTCCGCAGAGCCGGCCAGCCAGGTATCGTAGGCGGCATCCCACGACCCGCTGCCCGCCGTGTACGACCAGTTCGACTTCACGGAGGTCAGCGATCCGATCGACTTGTTGGCGGCATAGCCGCCCTCCGATGCGCCCAAGACGTTTGCGCCGTTTATCCAGCCGTAGACGATCGAGGGGAACGCGCCGGGCGTGTTCGAGCCGACCGTGTTGAATGAGGGCGTCGCCGAGAAGCCGATTTGGCCGCCTCCGTACGTGGCTTGCACGCTGATGGGATCGCTACCGATGCCAAAGGGGTCGTTCTGGATACCGTACGGGCCGAGCCCTTCGAGCACGATTTGTTTGCCTTCGTTGAAGGCCGGTCCGTAGTTGCCTTGGGTGGCCGGCGCGGCGGCCGCCGCCGTGATCGGCACGATCTTGGTCACGCAGTAGTTGTACGCGTGAGCGATGCCGTCCGAGCTGGGTATAGCCACTTGAATGTCGTTGAGTTCCGAGGCGTTGACCGTGGTGGCGGGGAACGCGGTGGTGTTGTCCGAAATGATCGCGTCGGCGATCATGACGTTGTACGTGATCGGCGAGGATCCGCTGCTCACGCCGGGCAGGGTCACCGCCGGGTTCTCTCCGGTCGACGTCACCCCGGGCTTTCCCCCAAACGGGAAGTTCACGTTGAGAACCGACCCGCCGGTGGTGCCCGTCACCGTGATGGCGAAGCCCACGATGTTCTTGGCCGTCGCGTTGTAGGACAGCTTGTCGGCGTCGTTTTGCGCGACTTGGTTGAGGACGAGCCCGATGGCGGCACCGTAGGCGCCGCTGGTCGATGTACTCGTCGTGCCGCTGATGCACATGCCGCTCGACGCCGCCTTGTACGGAATGGCGCCCGTTCCGCCGCAGTCACTCGTGCCGTCGCTATCGGCGTAGCAGTACCACGCTCCCTCGATGTCCCATTGGTTATTGCAAGCCCATCCCGACGAGTCGATGTTGATCACGCTCGTGTCGGTATTCGTGCAGCCCGAGCTGCCATCTGCGGGCGAGACCGTGCTGTCGCCGCCCCCATCGGTGATCCCCGAGTTGTTGCCGGTGTTGCCGCTGCCGCTGCCGGTGTTGCCGCTGCCGTTGCCGGTGTTGCCGCTGCCGTTGCCGGTGTTGCCGCTGCCGTTACCGGTGTTGCCGCTGCCGTTGCCGGTGTTGCCGCTGCCGCTGCCGGTGTTGGTGCTGTTGCTGCCGCCGTTGCTGTAGTTGGTCCCGCTACCGGTGTTGGTGCTGTTGCTGTTGCTGTTGCCGTTGCTGTAGTTGGTTCCGCTGCCGCTGTTGGTGCTGCCATTGCCGCCGTTGCCGGAGACGTTTCCGCCGTTGCCCGAACTGCTGCACGCAGAAGCCAGCGCGAGCGAGAAGGTTGCGACCGCGACGCCGCGAAAGACCAGTCGCGCCCAAGTCGGCGAGGAGTGCTGGGGGCGGCTTCTGAACACGCGTGACTCGATAGCGGACATAGCGAAGAACCTCCGAGGAAAGCGGCCTGGCCGCCGCTTATATGACACGCCTTGCGAAGTCGGCATCGAAATAGCGCAGCTCGGCTACCGACGGACCCAAGATCGCCCGCAAAACCCGGCCGCACCAGGCTGAACGGGCATAGAGAGGCAGTTCCGCCGGCCACCCATTTTTATGCACGCGCGGTATCGATCGACCCTCGACCCCTCGACCGCGACTACCGCGACCGCGTCCCCAACCCGCGACCTCGAAGATCCCCTCACGCGTCGCCTTTGCGGCAAACGAGAAGGGCCTCGTCCACGCCCGCCGCGTCCAGCATCCCGGGCGTGAGCTTCAGCCCTTTTTGGAAGAAGACGGCCAGCGGCAAGATGACGCGGTCGTACCAGAAGATCGCCCTGTCGCGGCGGTTCTGCAGTTGCCAAACGGCGTAATCGAGCAGGCGCGACGAGCGCGGCTGCATGCCGTAGACAGCCGACACCTGGACACGCCAACCATGGCGCCTGAGTTTCTCGACGAGCTCGTCGGGCTCGTAGCGCCTTCGGTGGCCGACGAGGTCATCGAACGCCGTCCACCGGGACGGGTGAAACGGTGCCGACAGCACCAGCGTGGCGGCGGCTGTCGCGACGCGCGACAGCTCCGAGAGCGCCGCGTCGTCATCGTCGACGTGCTCGACGATATCGAGGGCGGCGACCAGATCGAACCTGGCGTTCGGCAGCGGCAGGGTCGATATGGCCCCCACGACCGCATCGGCGCCGTGCTCGCGCAGCTTGGCGACCGCGGGCTCGCTCATGTCGACGAACGTCGTTCCCTGGATCGGAAGCCGCGGTCGCAATCCGGGAGCGACTTCGAGTCTTGACGGCGACGAAGCGAGAAGCGACTGGACGAGGGGCCACGTGTTGAAGCGCTCGGCGGGCACGAGGCGCGAGTGCGCCCAAAGCGCGTCGTAAAATTCGCGGTTCACGGCGGCCAGACTGCGTTCGCTTCGAACCGACGGCGGAGGGCGGGCCATGCTGAGGTTGCCGGATCAAGTATCGTCGTCGAATCGGCTTTCGGCCGCCGCGCCGGCACGTCTCGCTTGCTACACTCGGCCGCCGAATGCTCGGGTGTGCACTACTCCGTCGCTTTACCGGTCGCAACGACCGAAGGACGTTTTCACGGTGGATCTCGACAAGCGAAGGCTGACGCACCTGCGGACTCTCGAGGCGGAGAGCATTCACATCATCCGCGAAGCGGTCGCCGAGTTCGAAAACCCGGTGATGCTCTATTCGATCGGCAAGGACAGTTCGGTCATGCTGCGCTTGGCGCAAAAGGCGTTCGCCCCGGCGCCGTTGCCCTTTCCGTTGCTGCACATCGACACCACCTGGAAGTTTCGCGAAATGATCGCCCATCGCGACCGGACGGCCCGGGAGGTCGGCGCGCAACTCATCGTGCACACGAACGCGTCGGGGGTCGAGCAGGGCATCAACCCGTTCGACCACGGAAGCAACAAGTACACGACGGTCATGAAAACCGATGCGCTCAAGCAGGCGCTCACGAAGCATCGCTTCGATTGCGCGTTCGGCGGCGCGCGGCGCGACGAGGAGCGGTCGCGAGCCAAGGAACGCGTATTTTCGTTTCGCGATCGCTTCCACCAGTGGGATCCGAAGAGTCAGCGGCCCGAGCTCTGGTCGCTCTACAACTGCCGGATCAATCTCGGCGAGAGCGTGCGCGTCTTTCCGCTGTCGAACTGGACCGAGCTCGATGTGTGGCTGTACCTCTGGACCGAGGAAATCCCGATCGTGGCGCTGTACCTGGCCAAACCGCGGCCCGTCGTCGCACGATCCGGGACCTGGATCATGGTCGACGATGACCGCATGCGCCTCGATCCGGGCGAGAAGCCACAGGAGCGGGTCGTGCGCTTCCGCACGCTCGGTTGCTATCCGCTCTCCGGTGCCATCGAATCGAGCGCGACGACCCTCCCCGAGGTCATTCGCGAAATGCTGCTCGCGGTCGTCTCGGAGCGTCAGGGGCGGCTCATCGACCACGACGAGGACGCCTCGATGGAGATGAAGAAGCGCGAGGGTTACTTTTGATGGGCTCCGACCGAGATCTCCTCGAGAGCGACATCGAGGGGTACCTTCGCCGCTACCAGGACAAGGACCTGTTGCGCTTCGTCGCCGTCGGCTCGGTCGACGACGGCAAATCGACGCTCATCGGAAGGCTGCTCTTCGACACCGGCTCCGTTTACGAGGATCAGCTCGCGGCCGTTCGGAAAGCGACGCAAATGCAGGGCACCGAGATCGATCTCTCGTTGCTCACCGACGGCCTCGCTGCAGAGCGCGAGCAAGGGATCACGATCGACGTCGCGTACCGATATTTCACGACCGACAAGCGAAAGTTCATCATCGCCGATACTCCGGGCCACGTTCAGTACACGCGCAACATGGTCACCGGTGCGTCCACGGCGAACGTCGCCGTCATCCTGATCGACGCGCGTCTCGGCGTCCTGCAGCAGAGCCGCCGCCATGCGTACATCGCGTCTCTGCTCGGCATTTCGCACCTCGCGGTTTGCGTGAACAAGATGGATCTCGTCTCGTACGATCGCGCGGTCTTCACCCGAATTCGGTCCGAATTCTCGGCGTTCACCGACCAACTCTCGTTCGCGGGCGTGACGTTCTTTCCCATCAGCGCGCTCCGGGGCGCCAATTGCGTGCGCCGCAGTCCGGACACCGGCTGGTTCGACGGGCCGACCGTGCTCGAATTTCTCGAGACCGTGCCGGTTCGCGACGAGCGGCGCGACGATCGTGCGATGCCATTGCGCTACCCCGTGCAGTACGTCCTGCGCCCCAATCTGGACTATCGGGGCTTCGCGGGCCGGGTGAGCTCGGGCGTCGTCAAGCGTGGCGATCCGATCCTCGTCCTTCCGTCGGGCAAGCGCAGTTGCGTCAAGTCGATCGATTCCTACGGCGCTGAGCTTGCCGAGGCGTTCGCCCCCCAATCGGTGGTCATCCGGCTCGAGGACGAAGTCGACGTCAGCCGCGGCGACATGTTCGTGCATCCGGGCCAGTCGCCCCGGGTCGCGCGCAGCTTCGAAGCCCATTTGGTGTGGATGCACGAAGTGCCCCTCGACCCGAGCAAGACCTATCTGCTCAAGCACACCACCCAGATCGTCCGGGTCGAAGTCGACCGCATCCATTGGCGCAAGGACATGGACACGCTCGACGAAGTCGCCGCGCCGACTCTCGGTCTGAATGACATCGGAAGGGTGACACTGACCGCGCATCGCGCGCTCCTGCTCGACGCCTACCCGACCAACCGGGAGACCGGATCGTTCATTCTGATCGACGCGATCTCCAACAATACGGTCGGCGCCGGCATGGTGATCGATGCGGACGGATTTCAAGACGAGGCGCACCGATCCGACGACGGCGGCTCCGGCGAGCGAGCGACGCCGTCTTCCGTGCGGACCCGGGAGCGTCGGGCACGATTCGGCACGTCGGGGGGCCTCGTCGTCGTACGGAGCGCCGCGGTGTCGCGCGCGGTTGCGCTGGCCTACGCGCTCGAACGACGACTGTTCGATTTCGGCGCGAGCGGCGTTGTCGTTCGGGCCGACGAGGGCGCCCTCGACGCCGTCGGCGCGGCTCGGACCATCGCCGCCTCCGGGCTGCTCGCGATTGTCGCACTGCAGGCCGCGAGCAGTGAACCGCTTGCCGCCGACGTTCGGGCCGCCGCGCGGCTGCTGGTCGTTCGGGTCGCGGACGAGGAGGCACCCAAGCCCAGGGGGTCGAACGAGGATCCGGCCGGCGAGACGGATCTCGTCGTCGACACGAGTGCCTCATCTCTCGAGCGGAGCGCGGATCGGGTCATGGTCGCCTTGCGAGGGCGCGGCTGGGTCGGTTGAAAGCGCGCGGGGGCTCGACCCGACGCTCCGCTCTCGTCACTTCGGCGCGACGCACACCTGCACGTCCAGATCGCCCGCGAGCATGTAGTCGCCGCTCTGCAGGTCGATCTTCATTTTTCCGATGGCGTCCTTTTGCGTGGGGGCCTTGACGATCGTGACGCGCCCGCTCGGTTTGAACGTCGCCGAAACGTTCTTTTTTCCGGCTTCGTTCACGCGCGAAAACGAGATTTCGCCCGGCTTCTTTTTGGTCCCCCGTTTGAGCGCGGACAGGTCGACCTTGTAACCGTCCTCCCACGGTACCAGGATCGTCAAGGACGCGTCGTCCGGCTTCGCGTCGCTCGGCGACGAGCATTCGGTTCGCTCGTCGAGACTCAGCAGAATGCGGCCGTCCTTTTGCATCGGGCCGATCACGTGGGCAAGCTTCGGCGCAAAGGGCTTGCCGTCCACGGACCCGGTGGCGGCCGGGGCAGGATGGACCGACTCGGCGGCCGCCGCCGCGGCTGCTGACGGAGCCTCCGCCGAGCCGGTGGAGCCGGTCGTCGAAGGCGCCGGAGCCGATGCGGTCTCCGGTGCGGCCGGCGCGTCCTTCGCAGACGACGACGAGTTGCTCTCGAGCGACGACGTGTCAGCCGATTCGGCGGGCTTCTGCGGCCCGCCGCACGCGACCAAGACCATGAGCAACGACGACCCAGCAGAGACAAGGCGCATGAAACCCTCTGTTTGGCCGGAACGTAAGCAAACCGCCCGCGGGAGTCCACTGGAGCGTGGAGTCGACGGAGCTTACCGTGTCGCCCGCGGACAGCTGCGCTAGCGTTTCCTCGGGCGCCCATGCCCCTCACAGCATTCCACCCCGCCGTACGTCAGTGGTTCGAGCGCGCTTTCGGCGCACCGACGGCGGCCCAGGCCCGTGGTTGGCCCGAGATTTTGGCCGGACGCGATACACTCGTCGCAGCGCCCACCGGATCGGGGAAAACGCTCGCGGCATTTTTGGCCGGCCTGGACGGTCTGGTCCGGCGGTCCGAGCGCGGCGACCTTCCTGGCGAGGTCGACGTTCTCTACGTGTCGCCCTTGAAGGCGCTGAGCGGCGATATTCAGAAAAACCTCGAAGGCCCCCTGGCCGGCATTGGCGCCACCGCGCACGAACTCGGGTTGCCACCGCTCGGCATCCGAACGGGCCTGCGTACGGGCGACACGACCCAGGCCGCGCGCGCCGCGATCGTGCGGGCGGCGCCCCAGGTGCTCATCACGACCCCGGAGTCTCTGTACCTCATGCTCACGTCCGAACGCGCGCGTGACGTTCTTCGGCGCGTCCGCACCGTGATCGTCGACGAACTTCACGCTCTCATGCGCGACAAGCGTGGCAGCCACTTGGCTCTGTCGCTGGCGCGCCTCGACGCGCTCGCGGAGCGCCGCCCCCAGCGCGTCGGCCTGTCGGCGACCGTGCATCCCATCGAAGAAGCCGCGCTCTTTTTGGTCGGTCCCGGGCGGCCCTGCTCCATCATCGACGTCGGACACGGACGGGATCTCGACCTTTCGATTGAAGTGCCGGCAACCGACCTACAGGCCGTCACACTGCACGAGCAGTGGGCCGAGATCTACGACCGTCTGGCGGCCCTCGTCGCAACCGTCCGAACGACCCTGATCTTCGTCAACACACGGCGCATGGCCGAGCGGGTGGCGCACCACTTGGCCGAGCGCTTGGGAGAGGACGGCGTCGCGGCCCACCACGGCAGCCTCTCGAAGGAGCGCAGACTGCGAACCGAGCAGCGCCTCAAAGCCGGGCAGATGCGGGCCCTCGTCGCGACGGCATCGCTCGAGCTCGGCATCGACGTGGGCGCCGTGGATCTCGTTTGCCAGATCGGATCGCCGCGGTCCATCGCGACGTGGCTCCAGCGGGTCGGGCGATCGGGGCACGCGCTCGGGCGCACGTCGCGCGGTCGACTCTTTGCCACGACGCGCGACGATCTCGTGGAGTGCGCCGCGCTCGTACGCGCGGTGGCCGCCATGGCCCTCGATCGCGTCGATCCCCCCGAGGCGCCGCTCGACGTCCTCGCTCAACAGATCGTGGCGGAATGTGCGGTTCGCGAGTGGACCGAGGATGCGCTGTTCGATCTCGTGCGTCAGGCGGCGCCTTACGCGAGCTTGTCCCGTGCCGACTTCGACGCCGTGGTCGCCAGCGTGTCCGAAGGGGCCGCGCCGCGGCTCGGCCGCAACGGGGCGCTCGTCCACCGCGATCGCGTCCACGGGATTCTGCGCGGCCGGCGCGCGGCCCGCATCGTCGCACTGACCAACGGCGGAGCGATTCCCGACCTGGCGGACTACCGAGTCATTCTGGACCCCGACGAGACGCTCGTGGGAACCGTCAACGAAGACTGGGCCATCGAGAGCATGGCGGGCGACGTCTTCGTGCTCGGTTCTCAATCGTGGCGCATCCGCCGGGTCGAGTCGCGTGCAGGGGTCTTGCGGGTCGAAGACGCTCACGGCCAAGCTCCCACCGTGCCGTTCTGGCTTGGGGAAGCCCCGTCGCGGACCTGGGAGCTCTCCGAGCAAGTAAGCCGACTTCGGACCGACCTCGTGGCCGCACTCGACGCATCGACGGGCGCGCGTGCGTGGCTCGAGTCCGAGTGCCGCTTATCGTCGTCGGCCGCCGCTCAACTGTCGGACTACGTTGCCGCACAGCGCGACGCGCTCGGCGTCGTTCCATCGATGCAAGACGTCGTGTTCGAGCGCTTCTTCGACGAAGCGGGCGGCATGCAGCTCGTCGTGCACGCCCCGTTCGGCGGGCGCGTGAATCGCGCGTTCGGGCTCGCGCTCCGCAAGCGTTTCTGCGTGACGTTCGACTTCGAGCTTCAGGCTGCGGCGACCGACGACGCCATCGTGCTGTCGATCGGCACGACGCACGGGTTTCCGCTTTCCGACGCCTTTCGTTTCGTACGCGCGGAGCACCTGCGGCCGACCCTCGAGCAAGCCATTCTCCTCGCGCCGATGTTCGGCACCCGCTTTCGCTGGAACGCCTCTCGCGCACTGGCCGTTCTGCGCTACGAGAGAGGCAAAAAAGTTCCTCCCGCCATCCAACGGATGCGCGCCGACGACTTGATGGCGGCCGTTTTTCCCGCCCAGGTCGCGTGCCAGGAAGGCGGCCGCGGGCCGATCGATCTGCCCGACCATCCCCTCGTCCGCCAAACCGTCCACGATTGCTTGTTCGAGGCGATGGACACGCTGCGGCTGCGCGGCCTGCTCGAGCGAATGGAACGTGGCGAAATTCGCCTCCACGCGCGCGACACGACCGAGCCGTCGCCCTTTTCGCACGAGACGCTCAACGCCAAGCCTTATGCCTTTCTCGACGACGCCCCGCTCGAGGAGCGCCGCACGCGAGCGTTGTCGTTGCGGCGCACGTTGCCCGACCACCAGCGCGACCTCGGCGCGCTCGATCCGGATGCGATCGCTCGGGTGGTCCTCGAAGCCCGGCCGGAGCCGCGCGACGCCGACGAGTTGCACGATGCGCTGCTCGGGCTGGTCGTCGCACCCGCCCGTGACGACTGGGCCGCGTGGCTCGCACGGCTCGGCTGCGAAGGCCGCACGGCGACCGCGGGGCGTTTCGCGTTCGCCGTCGAAAACGCGCCGACCGTGGAGGTGCTGTATCCCGGCACGCCCAAAGTAGCGCTGCCCGCGCACCTGGCGGCTTCGCCCCCGCTGCGCGAGGACGCGATTCTGTCCGTGGTCCGCGGGCACGCCGAGATCGTAGGGCCGTTCACGGTCGCCTCGCTCGCGACCACGGTCGATTTGCCCGAGGGCGACGTCGCGGTCGCCGTGGCGAAGCTCGAGACCGAGGGGCGTGTCCTGCGCGGCCGCTTCACGCCCGGCATGGCCGACGAGCAATTTTGCGATCGACGCTTGCTGGCTCGCATCCATCGGCTCACCCTCGATCGGCTACGAAGCGAGATCGAGCCCGTCAGCGCCCGAGACTTGCTCCGCTACTTGTTCGAACGGCATCACCTGTCGGCGCGCGCTCGGACCGGGGGGCGGGCAGGGCTGCGAGACGCGATCGAGAAGCTCCAAGGTTTCGAGATCGCCGCCGCCGCGTGGGAGGGCGACGTGCTCGCTTCGCGCGTCGCCGGCTATCGTCCCGAGTGGCTCGATGAGGCGTGCCTCGCGGGCGACGTGGCGTGGGCCAGGCTGTCGACGCGCCGGTCGACGTCGTCGGCCATGGGATCGACGTCGCGCGCGACGCCGATCTCGATCGTGCTGCGACGCGATCTCGGCTGGCTGCTCGAGGCCGTCCGCGGCAGCGACGACCCGCTGGCGCCGACGACCGACGGTCCCGCCGCCGTGGTCGACACGCTGCGACGAAGGGGCGCGCTCTTCTCGGACGATCTCGCTGCCGCTTGCCGCCTCGCGCCCAAGGATCTCGTCGAATCTTTGTGGGATTTGGTCGGCCGCGGTCGGGTCGCGAGCGACGGCTTTCAGCCGTTGCGCGATTTCGATGGCTTCCGGGCGCGCGGTGCGCCGTCGCGGACGCGCCGCGCAGGGCCGCTGGTCGTTGGTCGAGCGCTCCGCCGACCCCACCGCCGTAGACGATCTCGCCGATCGCGTCGCGGGCCAGCTGCTTGCACGCTACGGCGTTGTCTTCCGCGATCTGGTCGCCCGCGAGAGCTTTTCTACGCCCTGGCGCGAGGTTCTACGCGCGCTCCGGCGGCGCGAGGCGCGCGGGACCGCGCGCGGAGGGCGGTTCGTCGCGGGGTTCATGGGCGAGCAGTATGCCCTGCCGGATGCCGTCGAGGCACTGCGACGCGTCCGCCGTACCGAGCGGGTCGGCGATACCGTTCGCGTGCGCGCGTCCGATCCCCTCAACCTCGTGGGCATCGTCACGCCCGGTCCGCGGGTTGCGTCGACGCATGGGCCTTGGCTCGTCTTTCGGGACGGCGAGCTGATTGACCACGAGGAGGTTCCGGAGCGCGTGGCTTCGCGGCTGCCGACCCGGGCCCAAAAGCCCACCCATGCCGACGAAATGGCGTAGGTTGCCACGGACCTCATTTCCAAGGGCGAGTCATGGCCACACACGATCTGGAACATTTGCTGACGCTTTTGGCGAAGTACTCGTACCGGTACAAGCCCGAAGGTTTCATGCTGGCCTCCGGAAAGGTCAGCAACGAGTACATCGACTGCAAGATGGCGCTCAGCCATGCGGAGGCCGGTCCTTGGGTCGCCGCCCTGATCCTCGAGCGCGCCGACCCTCGGGCGATCGCGGTGGGTGGCCTGACGATGGGCGCCGATCCCATCGCCTACGCCACGTCGTTGGTCAGTGCCGGCGGTCGCAATCTCCGCTGGTTTAGCGTGCGCAAGGAGTCCAAGCAGCACGGGTCGAGAAAGCTCATCGAAGGCGATGTGCCCAACGGGGCGAACGTCGTCATCGTCGACGACGTGGTGACCACGGGCGGATCCACCGAGGACGCAATCCAAAAGGCCCGAGCCGAGCGCCTGAATGTCTTGCAGGTGATCGTCCTGGTGGACCGGGAAGAGGACGGCGGTCTGGAGAGGATCCAACGCGCGGCCGGGTCGGACGTATCCGTTCAAGCGCTGTTCACCAAGGCGGACGTACGCCGGGAATGGGAACGTCTGCAGCCGACCTTACGGGCGACCGCGTAGGTTTCTATCCTCGCCGCATCGAGTCCTGTGCGCGGAGCCGCCCGAGGAAACTACCGAGCTGCGCAATGTAGGCGTCGCGATTGGCCGGGTAAATCGTGCCGTGATCGCCTTGCTGGAAGATGACGAGTTTCTTCTCCGCGGCGGGTGCGCCGCCCCAGGAGGCCAGGCGCTCGGCGTGCGAAGCCGGGATGAGCATGTCCTGCGCCGTGTGCAAAACGAGGATGGGACCCCGGTACGCCGCGAGCTTGGCGCGCTGGTCGAACCGGGCCGCCACCTCCGCCGCGAGCGCATCCGGGGACGTTCCGAGATCCTCGGCCGACACGCGCGCAATCGTGGCTTCGAGAGGATCGGCGATCCCGCTCTCGATGACGAGACCGGCCACGTCGGGGTGCCGGGCCACGACCTCGACGGCGAAGAGCGAACCGAGCGACCGCCCGAACGCTACGATGCGATCGGCAGGCAAACCGACCGCTTGAAAGACCCCTTCGGCGTCCTCGATCATCGCCCCGAGAGAAGGGCTTCCCGTCGATGCGCCGTAGCCCCGGTACTCGGCAAAAACGACGTTGACCCCGAAATGAAGTCACGACCTCGGCGACCTCGGGTACGTAGTCGGACACGATCTCGGCGTTGCCGTGGAAGTGAAGCACGGTGAGCGCGTCGGCGTGCGGTGCCGCGCGGTAACACGCGAGCTGGGCCGAACCGTCCGCCGTCGTGACGAGGAACGCATCGTGGAGCGATCCGCGCCGCGGAAAGAAGTAGCGTGAGCTCAGAAGGGGGTGGTCGAGTAGCGTTCGGGTCATCGCCTGGGATCGTACTTGGGCTGGCGCCCGCCGCACGTCCTGCTGCGCTACCGCGGTCACACGCCTTCGTGACCGTGTCCGAGGGCCGGGGTCGTTCGCGTGTTCGTGTCGAGCTCGTGACGCTGCCATGCGAGCTCGAGGGCCCGGGACGTCGTCGGGTCAAAGTGCTACGCTGAGATCGATTGGGAGGACACGACACGTGATGCAGCGATTCGGAAAGCAGAGTGCCGCAGCTCAGCGTGCGGCCGATTGTCGAGAGCGCGAAAACAGCGCTCCAAGGCTGTCGCGCGAGGTACCCGAGCTTCGGAGTTTGCGCTTCGAGATTGAAGAGAAGTCGGCCGCGTCGTCGGTCAGCCAACCGAAATACATTCGTCGCATCGTCGTTGCCAACGCGCCTGCGCTGTTCTTGATTCCATGCGGAGACCCCAACTGCGCCGATGGCGGTCACGACGTCACGTTCGCGGTCATGCAGGCGCTCCACGCGCATCGGACCGGGTTCGCCGGTGCGGACGACTGCGTCGGTTCGCTTGGGACCGCCGCCTGTTCGCGCGTCCTTCACTTCGACGCCGTGGCCGAGTATCAAGCGTCCTAGTACCCCGATTCCATGAAACGGAGGGGTGAGACCACCCGATCCCGTCGGGAATATCGCGGAAAACGACCCTTCCATTCCGCGGAATCGAGGTACTAGGTTGTCCTTAGGCTGAAGTTCCTAAGGCTGAAGTTCCCGTGGCGATGTGCGTGCGGCTCGAGTGCGCCTTGCGGTTCTCGCCTTGGCACGCTATTAAGCAAGTATTCACGACAGCCGGCCAACGCGACGCAGTGGTGCGACGCGGTCTTTTTTGAGTCGGTGCTTCGGCAAAGCGCGCGGCACGCCTGCGGCTCCCGGAGCGTGATGACGGTCCCATAAGGGTCCTGAGCAAACGCCCGCCGCAGCGGCAGCGCGGGCAACCGTGCAACGACCGCGCCCGAAATGGGCGCCGCCGCGGAGAGAGACCAAGAAATTCGTGAATACATTTCATCGTCGCAGTCGGCCCGCGCGCCGACCCGGCGGCGTACCCCGATCCGTGAGTCCGCCGGCAACCCCCAAGAGGGTGCCGCGTCCGGCTCCGGCCCCGTTGACGCAGGCCGAAGCGGCCGCCATCGACTCGTCGCCGTTCATGGGCCTGGGCCTTTCGGTGGCCCTCGTGCGTGCCCTCATCGAGGAAGGGTACGTGACGCCGACACCCGTACAGGTCGAGGTCGTCCCGCACGTCCTCGCTGGCCGCGACGTGCTCGCCTGCGCGCAGACGGGTACGGGCAAGACCGCGGCGTTCGTTTTGCCCCTGCTTCAACGTTTGACAGCCACTCCGACGACCGGCGCCATTCGCGTTCTCGTCGTCACGCCGACCCGGGAGCTCGCGTCGCAGATTGACGAGCGCGTCGAGGCGTACGGAACCCACCTGGGGGTGCGACACACCGTCGTCTTCGGCGGCGTCGGCCAGCACGCGCAAGAAGTCGCACTCCGCCGGCAGCCGGACGTGCTCGTTGCGACTCCTGGACGACTGCTCGACTTGATGCAGCAGAGGGTCGTTCGGCTCGATGCGGTCGCCCACCTCGTGCTCGACGAAGCCGATCGCATGCTCGACATGGGCTTCATCAAAGACGTTCGGACGATATGCGCGGCGCTGCCCGCACGAAGGCAGACACTGCTCTTTTCCGCGACGATGCCGCCAGCGCTCGAGGGTATCGCGCGCGCTCTCCTGAGAGATCCCGTTCAGGTCGCGATAACGCCCGTCGCCACGACGGCGATCACCGTCGATCAATCGGTCGTCTTCGTCGCCAAAGCCGACAAGCGAGCTCTGCTCGAACGCATTCTCCGGAGCGCCCAGGTCAGCCGTGCGATCGTATTTACGAGCACCAAGCGGGGGGCCAACCGACTCGCCGATCAGCTTGCGCAATCCGGGATCGAGTCGCAGGCGATCCACGGCAACAAATCGCAAAACGCGCGCGAGCGGGCGCTCGAAGCGTTCCGCGCCGGCCGCTCTCACGTTCTCGTTGCGACCGACGTCGCGTCGCGCGGAATCGACGTGGATGGGGTCTCGCACGTCATCAACTTCGAGATGCCCAACACCCCTGAAGGCTACGTGCATCGCATCGGTCGCACCGGGCGTGCCGGGGCTACCGGCACGGCGATTTCCCTGTGCGATCCCGCGGAGCGCGGTCTTTTGTCGCAGATCGAACGCCTGATCCGGCGGCGCTTGCCGGTCGCGGGAGCGCCGAGCTCGGGCCCGGCTCGACCCGCGCCCGTGGCGTCGTCACGAAGTCGCTCTCCCGACGACGCGAGACCGTAAGAGCGCCCTTCGCACGCGGTCTCGGTCGCGGTAGTCGCGGTCGGCGGTGGCGGTCGCAGTCGGCGGTCGCGGTCGGCGGTCGCGGTCGGCGGTCGCGGTCGGCGGTCGCGGTCGGCGGTCGCGGTCGTTCGCGCCTACTCCTCTCGCACCCAAAGCGGAAAGGCGGCGCCGGCTCCGATCAGTACGCCCAGCCCCTGCAGCCGCCCTGTCCTTTGCAATCGTTCTTGCCCTGACACCCGTGCGCGTCGGTCTTGCAGCCGCCTTGACCCTTGCACTCGTTTTTTCCTTTGCAAGCATGCTTGGCCGCCGGCGCCGCCGGAGCACTCGATGCTTCGGGCGCCGGGGCAGCGGCCGACGGTGGAGGATTCGAGGCGCACCCCGCGGCGCCCATCAAGATTCCGCCGACGGCGGCCGCAATCATCGCATGGCTCGATTTCATAACGTATGTTCTCCTCGTAGGGCTTACGTGACCGGGTTTACGTGACCCGCGTCACGCCGTTACGCCGAAAGCTAGAATCGACATTCGACGTTTCCGCTCGATGTCCGAGCGTGCGGCGCCTCGGTTTCCCCTTCCCCGCGACGGCGGGCCCGGCGAGAAAACGGCAAATCGTGCTCGATCGAAACGGCGGTCGACGGCCGGCGTAAGCTACGCGAACGGAGAGCTTGCCGGCCCGTGCGGACGGCCGAACGGCAATGGTCGCGCCTCTCGATCGAAACGGTGGTCTTTCGCCGGCCCCGGACCCTCGTGGGCCCCAGGGTCCGGACGGAGCCGTGACGTCGGAGGACGCGCCGTGGCGCCCCCGGCGATTGACGCTCACGGTGGCCTTTTGGCTCGTGACCGGCGGTACGGCACTTGTCGTGGCGCTGCTTCTGTACGGGTTTCTTGCCGCGTCGAAGCGGTCGATCCTCGCCGCCGCCGATCCGCTGCGCGGGGCTCAGGCGCGTCGGGTCGAGCAAATCGTTGCCGAAGACCTCGGCCGCGCCGGCCGCACGGTGACCGATCTGGAGCGGCAGCTTCGATTCGGCGTCGTCGATGTCGACGACCCGGTTTCGCTCGAGCGCGCCATCTTCGCCGCGCTGGTCGACGAGCCCACGCTGTCGGACGTGACGTTCACGCGCGCCGAGGCGATGGGCTACGACGCGGCGGGAGACGCGCGGTTGTCGGCACGACCCCGCTGGGAGCTCTCGGTCTACCGCGAGGGCGCCGACCCTTCGAGCGGCATCGTCACGCGCCGCGTCGTGGAGCGTGACGGCACGTGGAACGTCGAACGCCGCGACCGCTTGTCCGGTGCGTCCCTCGCGACAGGGCGGTTCGTTGCCGCCGGGGCCGTGACCGATCCGACGTCGCAATGGACCTTCAGGGCCGCCGCCGCGCGCGACGGCCGGGGCCGCGCCCTCTGGAGCGACCTGCATTGGTCCGATCTCGACCCGCGATCGCGCGCGCGCGTCGTGATGACGGTGCAAAAGGCGTTGGAAGGTCGATCCGGTGGCTTTCTCGGTGTGCTCCGAGTGGGCCTTCTTACCGAACAGATCGACGAGGCCACGAGCCCGAAGCGGGCGCCCGAAGACGCCGACGCCGACTCCCGCGTCTTTCTGTGCGATGCGAGCGGCAGGCTCGTGACGCGCGTCGCCGCCGACGATCGTCTGCAGGTCTTCGGCGACGACCTTCGCGTCGTTTCGTCGCACGAGCCGCCCGACGTCGTCGAGGCCCTCCGCCAGCCGCTTCTGGGGCAAACGACCCGTGGCGCCGAGACGACCGGCAGCTTCGTCGCAGCCGGCCGGCGCTACCTATTTACATTTCTCGGACTTCGCGACACCCAAGACTGGATCGTGGGCGTGGTCGTGCCGGAGGACGTGTACACGCATCGCCTCGAGGCGGTCCGCAACCGATTTCTGCTGCTTTATCTCTTCGCCATGGCGTTCGTCGTGATCGGCGGCGCCTGGACCGCGCGCGCCGTCCGGCGAGGATTGGCTCGCGTCGCGGTGGCGACGTCGCGCATGCGTTCGTTCGATTTTTCACCGGCGCCGGTCGATGCCCCCTTTCGCGATGTTCAGACCGTTCTGGAGAGCCTGGAGCGTGCGAAAACGGCGATGCGCACCCTGGGCAAGTACGCGCCCGTCGATCTCGTGCGGGAGCTCTATCGCGAGAATCGCGAGCCGAAGCTCGGCGGCGAGCTGGCCGAGCTCACGATCCTGTTTACCGACATCCGCGGCTTTACCGGTCTCGCCGAGCGCTTGACGCCCGACGATCTCGCCGGTGCGCTCGGCCGGTACCTCGACGCCATGGCGGGTGCCATTCGGTCGACCGGCGGCACGATCGACAAGTTCATCGGCGATGCCGTCATGGCCCTGTGGAACGCGCCGAGCCCCGTGGAGCGGCACGCGGCCTGCGGTTGCCGCGCGATCCTGGCGTGCCAGCAAGCGACGCGCGTGCTCTACGCGTCGCCGGCATGGGCGGGACTGCCGCCACTCGTCACGCGGTTCGGCCTCCACACCGATCGCGTTCTGGTGGGGCACTTTGGTGCCCCCGAGCGAATGAGCTTCACGGCGTTGGGCGACGGGGTCAACTTGGCTTCCCGCCTCGAAGCCCTGGGCAAGCTTTACGGAGTGACGGCCCTGGTGAGCGGCTCCGTGGTCGCCAGAACGAGCGATGAATTCTCCTTCCGCCGCATCGACAAGGTCGCGGTGAAGGGAAAAACGAAAGCCGTCGGCGTGTACGAATTGCTCGGCCCGCTGGGTCCGCACCGCCCACCGTTCGTCGAGGCCTACGAGGCGGCCCTCGACGATTATTGGGCGCTGCGCTTCGATGCGGCCCGATCGCGGCTCGAAGCGCAGTGCGACACCGATCCTCCATCGCGCGTTTTGTCGGAACGATCCCGCGTGCTGGCGGAGCATCCGCCCCCTGCGGATTGGGATGGCGTTTTCGTCGCCACTTCGAAGTGATCCGGCTCACTTGGGCACCGGCCGAGCTCTCGACGTTGGCCCCCGCTCGGGTCGTCGCTTCTCGAGGTGATCGGCAGCGCCATCGAGGGGCGCGACGAAGCGATCCGGCAGGTATCCGGCGGCGAGAAGGGTCATCATCAAGAGTGCGAACCATAGGACGGGGCCGAACATGAGACCGATCATCGCGTGCATGCCGAGCCCGAAGACGAGCGCTGGGGTGCGCGTACGCGGCAGCCAGAACCACAATGGCGCGAAGACCTCGAAGGCCAAGACGAGCCCTTGAAACACGGTCCACGCCCAGCCGGGCAGCACCGACGCGAGCGCGAACGAGATCGACGTTTGATAGCTGTCGTGCAGGTGCGTCCAGAGCACGAGGGGCACCTTGAGCCAATCCCCACGCGCCTTGGCGATTCCCGATGCGCTGTAGATCGTGATCGGCAAAAGCTGCAGGAACCGCACGCTTCGAGCCGGCGCCATCGCCTCGGAAGGAGCGGCTCCCTGTCGCGCCGCCCACCACGCGTCGATCCCGAGCCGGCTGCCGGCGGGCCCGATGGCGACCGCCAGCATGACGACCGGCGACAGCTTGCTCACGGTGAACGCGGCCAGTCGGTCGGAAAGGGCGACGAAGGCGAGCGTGGCCGCAAAAATCAGCGCGCTCGGCCGGGTCTTCCAACCCACCGAGCAGCTGAGCCCCGAGGCGATCATGGTCGCGGCGACCGCCCACGCGCAGCCCGACGGCAGCGCCGGCACGAAGATCGGCTGGCGCCAGTCGCCGCCCAGATCGGGCACGCGAAAGCCGGCGTCGCCGATCCATTCGTCGGCATGCGCAAGCCGCGTCGACATGAAGCCGAGGATCGAAAGAGGTGCGAGGATGCGAACCAGCGCGAGCCGCACGAGCTCCACCGGTTCGTCGAGCCACCCGGAAATTCCGCCGAAGCCTCGTGACCTCATGGGACCTCTCGGTGGAGGTCCGGGTTGCCGGACGCGCATCGGTCCGCGATCTTGGACTTCGGCGTATGGTAAAAAGGTTGCTTCTGGCTGTCGGCGTACTCCGATAGCGGCCGTCGCCGCAACGGCTCCAGGCGGTCCCCGGGCTCGGGCAAGGGGGTGCGCAGGCTCACCAGGCGAATCCCGGTGATCGTCTTGTCCCGAGCCAGCCCGTCGTCCAGACGACCGGAGTTGTGGCGGTCGACGAGATAGGCTTCGAGCGCGTGCATGGTCGTCCGCTGCTCGCGAAAGAAGTGCATCACTCTCTGAAAGCGGTTCTCCTTGTTGTCCGAATCGATCGGAAAATAAGGTCGAGTGTCGAACTCTTCCCATCGATTGTCCGCGCACACCCAGCCCTCGGCGCGATAATCGATCGACATGACGGCTGCCTTCGGGAAGAGCGCCGCCACCTGCAGGAAATAGTTTGCGGTGAGCGGCAGATGGGCCGAAGCCAGGGTGCTGCCGACCCCATCCAGCCAGACCCCGGCCAGGTACGCCCCCGCGAGCACGGTGAGGGAAGTTCGGGCGAGGTGGGCGGTCACAGCCGTGAGCTCACGAGGCAATCTCGCCGGCAGTGTACCCTCCGGGCACGGCGGGCGGCAGCGTGGCCCGCGGATCCGAGGCGCAAGCCCCCGAGGACGTCCACGGAAAGGATCCCCGGTTGTCTCGGATCGGCGTACGCGACGCTCTTCGATCGGCTACAGTCCGCCCATGTATTACGCCATCCTCGGTGAGATGAAGAAGCTGCTCGGGCAGCTCGACACGTGGCTCGAGAGCGCGGGGTCCTTTGCAAAAGCAAAATCGTTCGACCCCAACGTGTTCCTCGGGCTTCGGCTCGCGCCGGATCAGTTCGCGTTCGCGCGTCAGGTTCAGAGCGCGTGCGACACGGCCAAGTTCGCGGCCTCCCGACTCACGGGCAAGGACGCGCCGACGCACCCCGACACCGAGCAAACGCTCGACGAGCTTCGTGCGCGCATCCGTTCCGTCATCGCCTATCTCGACGGCTTTTCCGCGGCCGACTTCCAGGGCGCGGCGACTCGCATCGTCTCGCAACCGCGCTGGGAGGGAAAAGTCATGACCGGGGCGGACTATTTCCTCGAATACGCCGTTCCCAACTACTTTTTCCACCTCACGCACGCGTACGCGATCCTGCGCCATAACGGGGTCAACGTGGGCAAGCGCGATTACCTCGGCCCGCTCAGCCTTCGCACCCCGTGACGTGACCTCTCGCGGTCCCGGCCGACCGCTCGACCTGTCCCGGTCTCGAGGCGACGACCATGGATTCAACGGAGAACGGGGCGAAGCCCGACAATTCGTTTGCGTCAGCGCCAATCGGAACCGGGGAGCTGTCCATTCGAGAGCACATCTTGATGGTCAACGACCTGCCTCGCGGTCAAAAATACCGCGACGCCATGAAGGCGAAAATCAGGCGAGGCGACCTGGTGCTCGAAGTGGGCACGGGGGCCGGACTGCTGAGCTGCATCGCGGCGCGTCTCGGAGCCAAGCACGTCTACAGCATCGAGCAGTCGCCTTTGCTGTATCGAGTCGCGCGCACGGTCGTGGAGGCCAACGGCCTATCGGACAAGATCACGCTACTGAACGTCCATTCGAAAGATCTGGTTAGCTTGGGGGTGATCCAGGAACCGATCGACGTGTTCGTGACGGAGACCATCGGAACTCAGGGCATCGACGAGGGGATCCTGCTCATCCTCGATCACGTCAAGCCGCTGCTGTCGCCCAAGGCGAAAATCATCCCCGAAAATATCGTGTTCAAGCACTGCCTCGTCAACATGAGCGGCATCCGAGAGCAGGTCGAAGTTCTCTGCCCCATCCTGGGGTTCGACCTCAGCGCGCTCAACAGGGAGGTGGGCACCAACCAACTGTTTTGGATGCAGCCCATCGAGCCCTGGCGCGAAGTCTCCACCACCGTCAGCACTCCGACCTACGACTTGATGGATTTTAGGCCACAGGACAGTACGCAAGTCTCGGAAGTCATCCGCGAAAATGTCTGCGACGGCATGTTGAATTGGGCGGAATTCAAGCTGGCCAAAGGCGTCTCGATCGAAACGCGGTGCCGGTCGTTCGGCGGCAATTGGGCGAACTCGATTCATTTCATGCAGCGCATGCTGGTCTCTCGGGGCCAAGTCTGCACCGCCACGTTTCGCATCCGCGACGACAAGCTCAGCTGGGACCTGAATTGGACCGTCGCCAGGCGTGACGACCCACACGACTAGACTAGACCGCGGGGGATCCTCAAGCTCACCCCGAGAGGTCCAACGGCCGCCCGCCACACGGCAGGCCCGTGTTCACGCTCCGGGCGCCTCGCTCCCGCTAACCGGAAGTCGCGCGCGTTGCGGGGGGTCCGCCCACCCGATCGAGCAGGGTCTGCAGCGATGGGCTCGTCGGGCTCGTCACCCGCGCGGCCAGCAGGTCCCCGGGGCCGCCCGATCGCGATACCCCAAAGGATCCGGCGAAGACCCGGTCGGCCCACGACTCCAACTCCGGTTGGACCGTTCGGAACGTCGCGTCGGTGGCCGGTGCGACGAGCCGATCGTTGATTCGAAAAAGCAATTCGTTCGTCGCGAAGCGAAGACCCCCGGACAGCGAGGGGATCCTGTTCGAGCAGCCGGGCGGCGTAGAACGTCCGCCGCGCGAGGTCATGGAGGCGCTCGGCGGGCGGAGGGCCCGCGCGCTTGCGGCTGTGCATGAAGCCGAGCCGCCCTTCGCCCTCGTCCATGAAGTAATCCGACTCGTGACCGATGAGGACCACCCCTGGGCCCTCGGGCACATGGGCGTAATTGGCGACGTCGACCACGAGCTCGGGCAAGACGTGGTCCTTGATCCACCGATGAAATATCCCGATGAAAGCATCGAGCCGGACGGCCTGCGCCGACTCGGGCGTCACGAAGATTTTCAGCTGCAGCTTCTGCGCATCCACGGATTCTCCTGCTAGGCGCTCGGCCCGAGCGACGCCAGCGAACCGGCGGACGCGGCGCGGATCCGCGTGTAACACTGATGGGCGGCGTCCACGAACAGGGTCGCCTCCTCGATCAGCTGGTGGGCCGTCTCGGCGGTGGCCGGCTTGCGGCGCTCCTCGTACGCGCGAAATAGGTAATGGGCGAACTTGCCCCCGGCGAAGGGATCGAAGAACACCTGGGTGTCGTAAAAGTGCTTGCGAAACTCGGCGACGACTTCCTCGGGCTCGGTGCCGAGGTTCGTGCTTTTCTCCCGGCTGAGCGCCCGCGCACCGACCAGCATCGCGCTGAGCGCGCGCGCGGCCGCCAGATCGGTCTTTCCGTCGTCGAGCAGCAGCTGCGATTCGAAGATCTCCCGCTCGGCCGCGGCCAGCTCGACTTCGACGTACGGCACGACCTCGCCGGCGCATTCGCCTTCTGCCATGTCCGAGAGGGTGTACTCGCGCGGATCGCCCCAGTCGCTGAAGTGGCTCGGGTCCTGTTCGTAGGACGGCAGCCGTTGCAGTTCCTCGACCAGGGCGCGGATGGTCTTTTTGCCGATGCGCTTGGTGAAATCGGCGAACGATTCGCCGTCGGTCCGCTCCGCCGAGTAGCGCTCGGTCAGGCGCCTGACCACCTCGGGCACGCGCTTGGAGGGCACGGCCCCGATGGCGAGGCCGTACGACCCGCCATTGTGCGTCCACTGGCCGCCCACGACGAGCTGGAAGTGCGGGACCCGCCGCCCCGAGACCGTGCGGCTGACGCCGAGAAAGCCAAGATCGGCGACGTGATGTTGTCCGCAGGAGTTGAAGCAGCCGCTTGTCTTGATGTGCAAGTGCTTGACGTTCGGGTCTTGGTCGAGGCCCGAAGCGCGCAGCTCCTTGCTCAGCTGGGCGGCGAGGGCTCGCGACGACGAGATCCCGAGTTTGCACGTATCGGTGCCGGGGCAAGCCGTGATGTCGCTGATGGTCCCCGCCCCGGGCTCCGCCAAATGGATGGACTCGAGCGCGGCGTGGAGGCCGGGCAGATCCGCCTCGCTCACCCAACGAAGCAACAGGTTTTGGTCGGCGGTGGTCCGCAACGTGTCGCCGGTGAATCGGCGCGAGACGTCCGCAAGTGCGCGACCCTGCTCGGACGTGAGGTCCCCCAAGGGCAGCGTGATGAGCGCCGCCACGTACCCCGGCTGGCGTTGGGCGACGACGTTGGTCTCGCGCCATCGCGCAAAGGCGGGCGACTGCGGGCCGCCGGGCATCGGTCCGGGCGGTCGGAGAGGCTTCTCGTCCTGGGCGTGCAAATCGTCGAGGAACGCCGTCCACCGCGGGTCCGGCCGCAGTTGCGCGCGCTCCTCGAGAACGAGCCGCTGGGTCTCTTCGATGCCGAGCTTCTTGACGACGAATTTGAAGCGCGCGCGCGCCCGGTTGTGCCGCTCGCCCAGACGCGAGAACACCCGGCTGATCGCTTGCGCCATCGGCAGAAGCTCGGCTTCCGGAAGAAATGCGTCGAAGACTTGCGCGTTCTGAGGGACTGCCCCGAGTCCCCCGCCGACGACGAGCTCGAAGCCCCGCTCGATCGCGCCACCCACCTGGCGCGTGCGCGCGATGGCCCCCAAGTCGTGAAAGTTCGTCAACCCGCAGGCGTTGTCGCGGCACCCCGAGAAGGCCACCTTGAACTTGCGTCCGAAATCCTGGGTGTCGTCATGGCCCAAGAGGAAAAACGTCAGCGCATGCGCGTAGGGAAGCACGTCGAAGCTCTCGTCTCGGCACACGCCGGCCAACGGGCACGCCGTGACGTTGCGCACCGTGTTGCCGCACGCCTCGCGCGTCGTGATGCCGACGGCGGCGAGACGCCGGTGCAGATCCGGCGTGTCTTCGATGTGGACGAAGTGCAGCTGAATGTCTTGCCGCGTCGTGACGTGAAGGATGCGGTCCGAGTACTCTTCGGCGACGTCCGACAGGACGTCCAACTGGTCGGCGGTCAGGCGACCGTAGGGAATCTTGATCCGCTGCATGCCGGGTGCGTCCCATAGCGTGCTGGGTCCCTTGGTGACGTCCCCGGACGGATACGCGATCGTTTGCGTCTTCTCGCCGTCGTGGCGCTGGCCGTTGTCGTACCGCTGTCCGTAGGCGCCGCGCCGTAGCCGGGTCTCGGCGAAAAGCTTCTCCTCGATCTTGCCTTTTTTTCGCAGCTCGATCTGGGTCTCGAAGATGTCGATCTCACGACCCCACGCCTCGGGCACGCGCGCGCCGAGGACGGCCTTCCACGTTCTGGTTTCGCTCATCGGTTCACCCTGGCGAGCCGCTTTATAGCCACCCTGAGGGGCACTTCCCAGCGGACGTGCGGTCCGCATCGTTCGGCGGCGCGCTTCGATGAGCCGCTCCGGCCGCCGCTGTGCGGACGATCCCCGCTTGCAGGGCATCCTCGTGGGTGCCTGAAGCGCAGGCGAACGCCGCCCGCTCGGTCTCGGTTGCGCTCGTGCGCGATGTATTCTACGCCTTTCGCCGGCTGAGACGCGCCGGAGCGCCTCCGCCCGAGAAGCCCCCCCGTGAGATTGGCCGCGATCCCACTTGTCGCCGTGGCCCTCTCGAGCGGCTGCCGTGCCGGCAAGGCGCACCCGGGGGAACCGCCTGCCGCGTCGAGTGGCCAACGCGACGCGGCACTCGGGGCGACGGTCTCCGGCCGATCGAGCGAGGTGCCGAAGGCCCCCCGCTGCCACGCCGCGTGGCCGATGCCGAACCTCAGTGGTTCCGGTTTGCCCCATCCGCAGAGCTACGACACGAGCGACCCGGACGTGGTGCTCGACCGGGTGACGGGCCTGTCGTGGCAGCGCGTCCTGACGACCGGCGTCTACAACCACCGCCAGGCGCTCGACTACTGCGACGGTCTGACGTTGGCCGGCCGTCACGATTGGCGTCTACCGGCCATCATCGAGCTGGCATCGATTTCGGACACCTCGCGGGCGGATCCAGCCGCGGACCCGGTCGTATTCCCCAATACGTCGTCGCTGGCGTTTTGGTCCTCGCAAACCGATATCACCAATACGGGCCTCGGCTGGTACGTCTTCTTCAAGACCGGTGGGGTGCACGTCGGCGACGACGTCACTCGGTTCAGGCGGGTTCGGTGCGTGCGCGGCCCCGCGTCCTGCACCGATCCCGAAGTGAACCCCTATTCGGTCGCAGAAGATTCCGTGCACGACGACCGTACCGGGCTCACCTGGCAACGCGCCGTCGCGCACGACAACTACGTGTGGCAAGACGCGAAGACCTTCTGCTCGAAAATCACCTCGAACGGCGGGGCCTGGAGGCTGCCGAGCGTGAGAGAGCTCTTGACGCTGGTCGACGTCACTCGCTTCGAGCCCTCCATCGACGCTCTGGCGTTTCCGAATACCCCGATCGAATTTTTCTGGTCGTCCTCGCCCAGTCTTGCGCCGGCGGGGACGGCGTGGGGCGTGAACTTCACGCGCGGCAGCTCGGGGGCGGCCGCCGTCGGCAGCCGAGCTCACGTTCGCTGCGTCCGGTAGGCCCTTGGGCGGGGCCGGGCAGGGCCGATAGGGCCCGATAGGCCACGTCCAGGGGCGGGGAGGCTCATGCGGCTTTCTCGGCCTTGCCATCGATCCGCATGGCCTTGACAAGCTCCGGGTCGCGTTCAAGCATTCGCGCGAGGCCGGCTTTCCCCCCACGTGCCGCAACTTACGTAGACGAGGAGCGAGAACGGATGGCCGCAAAGAATCGGGCTGTCGCGGGCCGGCGAGTCGCCCCCGTACAAAACCAGCACCCGCTCGACCTGGTCGATGCGCTGCTTGCCCAATATCGGCCTTTTGGCGATAGCGACTACATCCACACGCAATTGCAACTTCGCTACCAGGGTCGCCTGTCCAGACTTGCGTCCTCTCTGCCTCTGGCAGGAGAGCTGGTGCGCGCGCTCGACCGAGCCGCTCCGTACACTCGGTATCGTGTGGTGGGCGATCCCGCCGTACGCTACGCGGTCCAGCAGGCCCTGGCTCAGGTCGTCAATCAGACCCCGGACAGCCTGCCACTCGGCGAGTGCGAGGACGTATTTCGGGAAACGATTCGTCTGCTCAAGGAGGGCAAGCGCGGGGGGCCTTTGGAGGCCGGCCTCGGCCACCCTCGTCGTCTGGGAAGGGATCCATCCTGGGGGTGGATCTGGAGCGAGGAGCATTCGGACGACGCGTGCGGCCGCACCTTTCGAAGGGAGGTGCACGACTACTTCCAGGGCGAGCCACTCTGTACGCCTGACGCGGTCGATCTGGCCAAGCTCGCGAAGGGGGCGGAGCTGCTCGGAATCCTGCTGCCAGCGTCCGCGCGGAGCGCGTTCAGTCATGCGCACGTGGTCGTGCTCGTCCCTCACGTGGGTCGTTGGATGCGAAAGGCCTCCGCCTCCGAATTTTGGGTGGGCGGCGCGATATTTCTCAACCGCGAAATGCTCGACAATCCATGGTGGGTGGCCGAGCATTTGTTCCACGAATCGCTGCACCAAAAGCTGTACGATTTTCGCCATACGCATTCCCTGCTGGCGCAAGATCTCTCGCCCGAATCGAGCCCGACCCGAGCCGCCGTCCGATCCATTTGGAATTTGGAGACCGCAGACCGGTCGAACTATTGGGATACGTTTCGGGCCGTTGCCGCGTTCCATGTGTATGTGCACCTGGCTCTTCTTTGCTTGCAGAGTGAGCGGCGCGGGGCCGACCTCGCCAAGCGATTCGGTACGCCGACCGGGTCGTTTCCCGCCATGGTCCATCGGCGCGAAGCGGTCGAGCGCGCGCAGTATCTCGGCCGAGCCATCAAGGAGTCCTGTTGGCAGGAGCTCGGGCCGGCCGGTCAGCTGCTGATCGACTGGCTGATCTCGGTTCTCAACGCGCTCGACCCGTCGCCGCCCCCACCTCACTCCTTCTACCTCCACCTGCTGCTCAACCGTTACCTGGTCGAAGCGACCCTACTGGCCGACAGGAAGATTTCCCCCGAGCACGCGGCCCAACTGCTGAAGATCGTCGACGAGGAAGCCGAGACCGTTCGGGGTGTGCTCTGTGCCATCCACGCCGAAGAGCCGGACTTGAATCGGCTCGGTGAGGCGGCAGCGCGACGCGGCGATGAGGGTGCGCAGGCGGCGTTCTTGCGGTTTCGCGGCCTCGTCGCGAAGACCCTTCTGCGTCATTGTCCAGATGGCTACGGACTGCGGGGCCCCACGGCGGCCGACTCGATGGCGCTCGACACGAGCATTCAGGCCATGGTCGAGCGATCCAGCCGGCAAGTGACCCCCTTGCTGGACGCGCGAGCGTAGGCCCGACGCGGCGAGCCTGCCCGCATCGACCGCGCGCTTGAACGCGGGGTCGGCATCGGCGTAAGGACACCGCCCCGGGGAAACCATGGGGTCAGCCGGGCGGTGTACGTCAATCGCCGAGAGGCGATTGGGGGTTTGGGGCGAAGTCCCGCGGCAGAAAGTGGCGCCCCAACCAAGACCGGAAGAAGTGACAGCGTCGCGGGTCTCGGGTAAGGGGCCCCGATGCGAATGGCACGGTTGAGCCTCGAAGGGTTGGCGGTCGGCGCGGTGCTCGCGGCCGCTTCGCCCGCGTTGGCGTTCGGGGGAACGTCGGCCGAACTCGACGTTCCCGGCACGTTCGTCGTGACCAACCAGGCGAATCTGGGATTTCAGCAGAAATTGAATAATCCGACGGACACGTCGTTCACCCTGGCTCCGGCGCTCGACTACTTCATCATCGCCCACCTGTCTCTCGGCGGCCAGGTGACGCTCAGTGACGCGGGCGGCGGTGGCTCGAACTCGACCACGTTCGGTGTCGCGCCGCAGGTGGGGTACGACATCGCCTTGGGCGACACGTGGTCATTCTGGCCGCGCGCCTCGCTATCGGTCACGGTGAATTCCTTCTCCTCGAACGGCCACGGGTCGACCAACGGCGATCTGTCGCTCGGGATCTTCACGCCTTTCCTGATCCATCCGGCCGAGCATTTTTTCTTCGGCTTAGGGCCCGGCTTCACGACCCAGCTCGCGGGGCCCAATCCGATCACGGCCATTACGATTGGCTTCACCATCGGCGGCTACTTCCGGTCGTAGCTCGCGATCGAAACGGGACCGCTCAAAAGCCGCCCCCATCCCGCAAGGGTGGAACGTCCGCGCTCAACGTCGGCATGTATTGAGGGTCGCCGCCGCCGAGGGTCGCGTCGTTGCCGTTGCCCGAGAGGTCCGGCATCCGCGTCCCGCACACGAATCGGCAGTTGAAGTAGGCCACAAGCCCCGGCTCGCCGGCGGCGACGGTTCCTTGCATGTCCTCGACAATGCCGGCGGGCGTGCGTGCCACGGCCCAGATACGGATCTCGTCGAGATTTCCGCCGAAAAAGGCGCCGTCCGAGGAGATGGCGTCGGCGGGTTCTCCGTCGAAGGAGCCGATCCACGAAGACAGCGGGTTCAGGTTGTTCATGTTGCCGTCCCCCATGGCCACGGCCACGCCGTCGATATACAGCGTGCTGAAAAGCATGCCGGCATCGGCCATGTCTTGGACGTACGCGACGTGGTGCCAATCGGTGGTCGCGGTGGCGGCCGGCGTGAGGGCGGCCTGAACGAGGATGTGGTCCCCGAAGACCGCCCAGGCCGCGACGTTTCCGTTGCGAATGCCGAGGGTGACCCCGCTCCGCACGTCGCGCCGCAGCGTCATGAAGGTCTGCTGTCCCAGCAAATCGGAGGGGCGCACCCACATCGACAACGTCTGGCGATCCGACGCCGTGGGAAAATTCGCCGTCCCCGTGGTCATAAAGTCGGTAACCCCGTTGAAATGAAGAGACTGATCGACGTCGGTCGACGCGTCACACGGTTCGGCGACGTCGCTCGGAGGGGGCGCCGGCGGTTCGGGCGAGCAGCCGGCGATAAGCCACGGGGCGGCCAGGACGGCCCATCGCCACGTGCAGCATCCCGCCTCAGGAGGCTTGAGCGTGGCGCCGATCACGGCGGCACCGTGAGCCGTCCCTCGGGTGTGACCCGCACGGAACTGATGGCCACGTCATCGACGTAAAGGACTGTGGGCTGGGTTTCGTCGGCGTAGCTGCACGCCGTAAAGAACACCTGGGGTGTTCCGCTCATCGGCCGTTGAAGATCGTAGATCTCGGTCCCTTGCAGCCATACCGTCAGCCGGCCGGTGGAATCCGCGGCACTGTCGAAAAAGCATTCGATTTGAAACCATTGGCCGATCGGAATCGCCGGAACTGGATCCGGCAATGGACTCGTGAGGTACTGGTGGCGGGCGTCCACCAGGCGGATCGTCATGGTCCCGTCGGGAAGCCACTCGAGGCTGAGGTCGATGAAGTTCGGCGTGTTGGCGCCCGGATCGGGCAATGACACCACCCCGGCCTCGGTCTGCGCCGAAGCGTCGGCCCCCGCGGAAGCATCCGGCAAGGGCAGGGCTGCCGCTTCGCCCGAAGCATCGGCCGCAGCCTCGGCCGATGCATCCAAGGGCGGGGCCCCCACCTCGGTGGATGCATCCATGGGCCCCCCGGCCTCGGCCGAAGCGTCGGGCGTAGCCTCCGGGACGTTTAGCCTGAAAATGTCCCACGCTGCGGGCGAGGGATAGACTTGGGGAACGTAGTACCACGCGCTGTAGTAGGCGGCCTGGGGGAACGTGCCCTGCTTGTACATCCCGGCGCCATTCGGCTGCAGCGGGGATTCTGGAGCGGCGGCCGTGCTGGTCAACTTCGCAGCGTAGCGGCCGCTGTGGGCCTGCTCGGTGGTGATCGCGATCGACGGGGTGTCCGGGCCTTCGTTGTCGACATAAGCCCCGCCCGTCCCTGGAGGGGCGGACCAGGCGGAGAAGTCCCCGCTCTCGAAGTCCGTGGACCATACGATGTTGCTGCCCACATCGAGGGAGGGGGCGCTGCACCCAAAGAGCAACGTGGCCGCGCTCATGCCCAGCCGGCCGCAATTCACGCGCCAAGGCTAACACACGAACCTCGGTGCGCTAGGACCCCACCTCACTCGTGGATGTGCTCGAATTTTGCCGAAAAGATTTTCGGTGCGAGGTCCCTCTTTACGAGTTTACCGGACCACGCAGGCCATTTGGGCGCTCGTGGAGTTGCGCTTGAGTCGGAAGCGCGAGCCAAAATAGGGCGGCCAAACCACTGAAGAGCGCGGGTCATGACCAAAACGCTCCCCAACGTTTGCGCGGCGTTCGCCCGAGGCATTCGCTTCAAAGGACGAATGCCCAATTTCTCGTGGGCGCCCACTTCGGGTGCGTCCGACGCGGCGCGCGTTCGCGGTGCCGAAGACATTCGACATTGGGAATGGAATTGTGCAGTCAACCGCGCTTCCGAGTCACGACGACATGCGGTCACACTCGGAACTACAAGGGCGATCGAGGCGCTTAATAGGCCGTCCCGACTTGACGGCCCCCACCCCATCGCGTACCGCATTGGGTCACCCTGCGAAGCTTGGGTTGCGGCGATGGCGCCGGCCCCAAGGTCATGTCAAATGCTTACGAGCCAACCGCCCACGTCGAAGCCCTCTTGAGTCGGTTGTGCAAGATAGAGTGGGCGATGGGGCAAACCCCATTCCGCCTGTCGCGATGAATGACCCATATGAGGATAAGGCCCGATTGAATGAAGTTGTTTCACCGATTCAAACACCTAGGGTTCGCGCCCATTCGTCGCCTGCTCGGCGCGGCCTCGTGGGTCGCGCTGATGGCGTTGACGACGACCGCTTGGGCCAAGGGCAAGTCGGTCGGCGTGTATGTCGAGGGGCCTGGGGCGTCGAACGTGCGCGAGGCCCTGGTGGACGCCGTTCCCAAGGGTCCGTCGGTTGCCGACGCCGATTCGTTTGCGCAGGCGCTTTCGGCGCAGGGCCAAAAAGGGCCCTTTGCGAAGAAGCTCGACGGCAAGGGCAAGGCGCACGAGGCCGCCGTGGAACGCATTCGCGCCGCCGCGACCGCGCTCGGGCTCGACGCCGTGCTCGTGGCGCGTGTGTCGAAGGTCAAGGCAAAGCGACGCATTCGGCTGTTGGTCGTCGACGCGTCGGGTGGCGAGCAGGGCCTTGACGACGTCGTTTTGGACGGGGACAGCGACCCGCGGCACGACTCCGCGTTGACGGGTGCCGTGGGCGATGCGTTCGAGAAGTACAAGGGCGCAGCCGCCCCCGAGGCCAAAGAAGCGAAAGAGACGACGACCAAGGAAACCAAAGAAACGAAGGAGACCAAAGAGGCGAGCGGCGACGAGGCGGAAGCGCCGGCTGAGAAAGCGTCCGCCGAGGCCACTCCGGCGGGAGAAGAATCCAAGGACACGATCGCGCACCGTCCGCGCGGCCTGATTTCCCGATCGCTCTTCGATGTGGACATCGGCGGAGTCGCGGCAGGCAGGTCCTTTGACTTCAACGACGGGGTCTCGTCCTCAGCGGGGCCGTTGAGGTCGTACAGCGTCGCTCCGGCGGCCCTCTTTGCAGGCAACGTCGAATTTTTTCCGCTCGCGGACCAAAGCGGGTTTTTGCGCGACCTCGGGTTGATCGGGAGCTTCTCGCGCTCGCTCTTTCTCGACTCTTCGGCGGCGGGCGGGCTCAAGATCTCCACCGTCGAGACGGCCGCGGCCGGGGGGCTCCGATTTCGCATTCATCCCTGGGGCGATACGGGCACGATCATCGGCGTGTCCGACTCGTACACGATGCAGTCGGTCACGTTCGCTGCAACCGGCACAGCCATCGACAGCCAAGTCCCGGCCGTCGACTACCGCTCGAATCGCACGGCGGTGGACGTGCGCGTGCCGTTCGGGAGCTTCGCGTTGCTCGGCGGGGCGGGCTTTCGCGCCGTCTTTGCCGCCGGAGACGTGGCCGATCGCTTTACGGATCCGTCCGTCGATGGGGTCGATGCCGAACTCGGGCTCGCGTTTCGGTTCGCGCAGGGATGGGAAGCGCGCATCAATACCGACTACGAGCGGTATTTTTATTCGTTCAAGCCCACCTTGATGCCGCTGTCCACGTACATCGCCGGTGGCGCAGTCGATCAGTTTTTCGGTGGCGGTCTCGCCTTGGCCTACATTTTCTAGGAGCGCTTCCGGATGAATATGCCTCAAATGCAATCGGTTCGAGTGCGGGTGCTGCGATTCGCGGCGCGCGGTGGAGCGTTGGCGTGGCTCGTGGCGGCATTCGCCGCGTGCCCGGGAACACTCGCCGACGAGCCAGCCTACATCAAGGCGGTCCAGAATAATGGGGGTGGTGGAACCACGACGCCGAGCAGCGGCACAACGGGCGCAAGCGCCTCGTCGTGCGACGCTCCGAATACCATTTTCGCGGCGATGGCCCCGGCGGGCAAATGCGCATCCATCGGATGTCACGACGGGACGACGACGGCGGAAAACCTTAACCTCACGCCGTCCTCAGGCCTGGCAGCGACTCTCTTGAATGTGGCGAGTCAGGAAGTGCCGACCGACTTTCTAATCGACTCGGCAAGCCCGTCGCAGAGCTTCATCTATCTGAAGCTCTTTAACAACCCGCCTGGTGGCATGTATCAAATGCCTTGGACAAGCACGAACCCATCGGGTGACCCCCTAACCGCGACGGAACAGCAATGCGTCCTGGGATGGATTGAGTCCGTCGCCGCGAGCGCACCGGCTGCGGGGACCGGGGACGCGGGTAGCGATGACGACGCCGGCCAAGGCCAACCCGCACCGCCCGCCGGCGACGACGCTGGCGCCGGCACTGCCGCTGGCGACGACGCCGGCAATAACAACACCCCGCCGCCTTCGTCTTCTTCCTCGTCGTCCACGCCGATGTCGGGTGCGTCGTCCAGTACGACGGCACCTCCCGCGACGGAAGCGGGTGGGGCCGCGATCAGCTTCGCGACCGTCTATTCGACCATCATCTCGCCCAAGTGCCTCACCTGCCACGGGGCCACCGCGAAGGGCGGCCTCAACATGGCCACCGAGATGACGGCCTACAACACCCTCAAGATGGGAACGTCGAGCGCGACGGACGAAGTCGGCTGCAACGAGAGCTACGTCACGCCGGGAGACGCCATGACGAGCCTCCTCTACCAGAAAGTGGCCGGCGCCCCGCTCCTTACCGCGGCCTGCGGATCCCAAATGCCGAAAAATGGCCCGCCCTACTTGACCACCGCCCAGCAAACGATGATCGAAGACT
Organism: uncultured delta proteobacterium; assembly: GCA_963696385.1. GTDB lineage: Bacteria > Myxococcota_A > Polyangia > Polyangiales > Polyangiaceae > Palsa-1150. The sequence continues at coordinate 844,863 of CAVOKF010000007.1, read as the reverse complement.
GGATCAACGACGGCGCGATGCCCTGAGTTTGCGAAAAACCGATGCGGGTTCCGGCCGCGATCGCTGAAAAAAGCGAACTCGCGGCCGGCTTTCCGCGGATCTCTGCATCGGCCTCGGCGAGCTCAACGGAGTTGAGCCGCGAATGCGAGTCAATAAGCGCCGACCGGGCTGTCCCTGGTTGCGATCGCGGAAGGCCACTTCGCGGCCGGCGATCGACACCTGTCCGCACTCACCCTCGGCGCACTCACCCTCGGCGGGAATCAAGGACCCCGACCCCGCCAATCGCCCTGCGATACGCAAGGCCGCGGAAGAGCACCGCGAAACGACGTCGTTCCGTGACGTCGCCGCCGAGAAGCTAGCGGCCGCTCACCGCGTGCATCGCCTGCACGACGAACGACCCGTAGCGACCCAGCGGGAACCGATCCAGGTACCGTTCCCCCACGTCAGCGGTCCGCTGCGCGTCGTGGCTGGCGGCGGCGGCCTCCACCGAGAGGGCCAGAGCATCCTCGACCAGTACGCCGGCGGGCTGCGTTCGCAGATACTCCGCGAGAAGCGCGCTCGCGCGAGCGGGATCGCGGCCGCTCCGAAGAGCTGCGATCGCCCCGAGCACGAGAGTCGGATCGTCGCCCGATCGGTTGCTCAAGCGAGCGGAGGGTCTCATCGCCGGATGATGCTCGGCGGCAGGGGCCCGCGCGGGCGACGCCACCGCAGGCACGACGCCTTCGAGACGTTCGGTAACGGGCTCCGGATTCTTCGCGGAGCGGGAATCCCTGATCGGTCCGGGCGCGGCCGTCACGGCGGCCGCGACGACGGCTGGGGGAGCCACTGGTCGGCTCGACCTGGCCAATAGACGCGGTCCTTGCGCGGCCGCGGCTGCAGCTCCGGCAAGCAAAATACCCAGCCCACATGCACGGACCAGGTTGGTGCGCCCCGAGCGCAAGCCACTTCGCATGCGCGCGAGATTCGCAGAGGGCGCGAACGGCAGAACGGGAGCGCGCGGAACGGCCCGCACCAGGTCCGCGAGGCGGTCTTCGGGCGAGCCCGGCACCCAATGGCCTTCCGTGAGGCGAGTCATGGGACCGAGTGGCGAAGCCGAGGCCCAACGCCCGAGTCCCAGCGCACTTTCGGATCCGCTGGGCCTGTCTTCTTGGTCCACATTACTGGAAAGGGGTGGTGCCGACAAAGTCTTGTCGACAAAGTGAGCGGGGCGCCCGGAAAGACAGACGCCGACCCCCGCTCGATCGTCCGGAACAGTGCGAAATGACAGAGAAAGCGTCGTCACCGGCGGCCGCCCGGGGAGGGGCTAGCGGGTGGATGGCCGACCTAAGGTTCGCTGGACTCGAGGGCACGAAGCGCGAACCTTCGGTAGCGGCCACCCGGGAACTGGCTCAAGTACCGCCGTGCGAGCTCGCCCGCGGCATGTTCGTCGTGGCGAGCGAGGGCCGCCTCGACCGACAAGGCGGTCGCGTCTTCGACGAGAACCCCCTGCGGCTGGCCCTTGAGGTACTCCGTCAAAAGCATCCCAGCCCGCACGCCGTCTCGTCGATTTCGGAGCGCCCGAATGGCCTCGAGCACGAGCGTGGGCTCCTCGCCGCTCTTGCCGACCGATTTCGACTCGGAGCGCCGCGGGGGGTGCGATACAGGCCGTTCGGTGCCTCGATCCGCCGTACTGGGCGACACCGTCAGCGGTGCCGTGTCCTGACCCGAAGGCGCGGCCACCGCGGGCGACGGAGCCGCGTGCACGAGCGGCGCCGTGGCCGCAAGAGTCGCCACAGGCCCTCGAGCGCGGTCCCAGGGCCACCCATGCTCCACCGCGGATGCGGCGGCGGCGGCCGTGGCACCGAGCGTTACCGCGAGGGCTCCAGCCCGTCCGAGCCAGAGGCGGGTCGACACCGCCGGACGCGCGAGGTCGGCGAGAATCCGACGTTGCTGGAAGGGGGTCGGCGGCAGCCGCGGCGTGGCTCGCACGAGCTCTGCGAGCCAATGCGCGCCGGCCTCCGGGCTCAGGTCCTCCTCAACGAGCCGCTTCACGTCGCACCTCCCTCAGCGGTCCTTACGAAAGCGCGCAGCCTTCGAAGCGAGCCTGGCCCGTGCCTTGTGGATTCGAGCCCAAACGGTGTTGATGGGCACCCCCTGCAGCCGTGCGATCTCCTCTCCGTTGTAGCCCTCGATCTCGAAGAGGACGAAGGCCGCGCGCTGCGCTTCCGGGACCTTCGACAGCAGCTGCGCGAGAAGGCGCGCCTTTTCTTTCGTATTGAGCGAAGCCTCGGGAGTCTCCGAGGGGCTGACCAACCCGTCGTGCATTTCCGCCCCCCGAAGCAACAATCGGAACCAGCGCAATCGCCGGAAATCGCGAACTCGATGTCGCGTAATTTGATAAAGCCACCCGGCCAGATTCTCGCCATCGAAGTCGCGAAGACGTCGATGAACGATGACGAAAACGTCTTGGACAAGGTCGTCTCGGTCGCCGTCCGGGCCCCCGAGGGCTCTTACCCAACGCCGAACGTCCTCGAAATACGTGCGGTAAACGTCCTCGAAGCCGGGCGCGACGGGCGGCTGCTGGGTGGATGCCGGGTGCGGCTCTTGCCACGCGTCGGCAGGCGCCTCCGGTTCCACACGATTGGAAAGGGGTGCTACGGGCAAAACCTCTTACGCTCCAGTTCTATCGCGTAGACGCTTGATCGAGAGCTCGTCGCAGTCGCTTTTGAAAAAGAGTACTCTGTCGCGGCCCCGCCGGCCATGCTGAGTGAACGAGCGCGTCGCCGAATCTGCGTGTGCTCGGCACCCGTACTGTTGTTTTCGGTCGTGGGCGTGCAAGCGGGCGCGGACGTCCAAGGATCCGATGCGTCGGCTCCCATGTGCCCGGACGGAGAGAGTGTATGGGCGACCGTCTCGAAGCTCGTGCCGGAAGCGGCTCCGAGGCTCCTATCCGCGAAACCGAACATCCGAATTGACGACTTTGGGGACCACTATCGCGTACGGGTCAGAACTGCGGCCGAGACGATCGAGCGCGACTACACCGATTCCGCTCGCGATTGCGGCAGGCGTGCTCGCTTTGCCGCAGAGTTCATCGTCTTGGCGCTCCTGCCCCCGCACATGGCCGAAGGCGCGACGCCTTCCCCCGCGACGGCCCCGAGCGCGGAGCCTGCGCCGCCCCCGTCCTCGGCCGGTGAAGCGACGCCGGGCTCTCCGGCGCCGCCCGCGCCGCCCCCCGCCCCCCCGGGGCCGCCGGAGGCCTCGGCGAGCCCCCCTGCGCCCTTAGCCCCTCCGTCTGAGCCGCCCACGCCTTCCACTTCGGCCCCTCCGCCGGCCATAGCCCCCGACGCCGAGTCGCCGCCCCCTGGCTCGATTTCGTCTCCCTCGTTTTTTCGCGTCGAGCTGTCCGCTGCCTCGAGCTATTCGCCTCCGATCCGCGAAGCACCGAGCGTGCTGTCGTGGGGTGCCGAGGTTCGCGCGCGACTCGGCGCCGGGCGATTCGCCGGTATCGTGGGGGCGAGTTACTGGCCGCAGCAGGTCTTTCACGCGGGCGACCTCACCGGAGCGGTGACTCGCGTGCCGGCCGTTGCGGGCATTCGCGTTCAAGCTCTCCGGACCGGTGTCGAGCTCGACGCGGACCTCGCCCTGTCGGTCGCGTTCGAGCATTATGCGGGCAAGAGCCCGTTGAGCCCGGCCGACGCCACGCGAGTCACGCCCGGGTCCGAAGCGACGATCGCGGCGTGTCTGGCCCCCGCCGCCGGCTTCGCCCCTTTTCTTGCCGTGCAAATCTCGTGGTTTCCGGTCGCACAAGAAATCGTCGTGCTGCCCGAAGCCCTTGGCAAAGCCCCTTCGCTCTGGGTCGCCCTCGCGCTCGGCGTCTCCTACACGCACTGACGTCGGGCAATCCGCATCGGCGCGAGATGCAGCGCTGCGATCCCTCGTCGGTATTCTCCGGTCTGGTCTCCCAGTCGTTAGGCGCGTGGCGCGCCCAAGCCCCCCCGCTTGGCACCGTCCCATTTCCACGCATACGGCAAATTTTTGCTCATGAAGGCAACGTGTCGGTTCACGTGCCACCATTCTTCGCGGCCCGGTGACGAAGTCCGCCCTGCCGCATCACAGTATCCAAGAGCGGCAAGGCCGTCGCCCTTCGACCGATGACTAGCTTGACTCGCTTCACTCGCCGCCGCGCGCGAGGAGCCGCCCTCCGGAGTCCCTTGCGCACGGAGGGCACGACGCGTTACCGTTCCAGACGGTCGCATCCACGCGAGGACGCCACCAGCAGGACTCGGCCATCGCTCGGCGGGGCGCGCCGACCGACGAATCCCGAATCCCCGTTTTTCTTAAAGATGCCGACCTGCGTCGCCCCTAATTACGATACCGGCGGACCATCGCCCTACGCAAAGCTTCTAGATATCAGCCGTCAGCAGAAAATGCAACACACAACAGAAATTGCCGGTTCTATCGGCCGAACATCGAGGGGGCGCGCCAGGTCGACGTCCGAAGCCCTCCCATCGTTTATCGAACGCGCGAAGCCGACTCGGCCGAACGTAGCAAGACCGCATTTCAACCCACTTTGGCCGGTCGCAGCGCACGCGCCGTGCCGCCACTCAAATGTCGGAGGTGCCCCGTGATGAAACGTGACATGCGATTCTCGCGTCGCAATCTGCTCAAATCCCTTGGCGCCGGAGCCGCGCTCATCCCGATGCTCGAGGCCGACCCCGTCGACGCTGCTTGCTACGTAAGCGGCCTCAAGCGGCTCATGGTCTTCGGCTGGGCGAACGGGATGCTGAGCGACGTCTCGACGTGGGCCACCGCCGGCACGACGCCGTCGTCTTGGACAGTCGCGGACTTCCAGAACGTCGTCCCCACGGGTCAGTCGCTCCTGCCGGGAATGCCCGCCGTCTGCCTCGGTACGCCGTCCATTCAGGAGAAGCTGATGCTTCTCCACGGCCTCAACTACGACTTCATTACCAAGCAGCCGAACCCCAACGGCGGCGAGACCAACGGTCACGCGTGCTTTCCCGGGATGCTCACGGGGGCCAACTACGAGGACCTCACGAACACGGACGCGGACCAGGCCGGCGCCATCTCGATCGACCAGTACATCGCGAACCAGATGGTCGCGGCCGGGTACACCGGGACTCCGAGCTTGAGCCTCGGTGTCTTCGTCCACAGCACCGGCCGGCTCTCCTGGAAGGGGTCCGCGCAAGCGGTGATTCCGAACGCGAATCCCTACAACGTCTTTACCACCTACTTCAACGGGAAGCTTCCGACGACGACCACGCCGGTGGCCGCCATGACCTCCGCAGCCTCCTCGTCCGCGTCTTCGTCCGGATTGAGTTCGAACGCGAGCCAAATCATGGGCACGAGCGTTCTCGACTACGTGTTGGCCGATCTGACGCGCTTCTCCAAGATCGTCGGCACCGCCGACGCGCAGCGGATCGCGAACCATATGCAATCGGTTCGAGACATGGAAACCACGCTCTCTGGCATGACCGGCGGCGGCGGAGGGCTTGGCGATGCCGGTGTCGTGGCGACAACCAGCACCTCCGAGGCGTGCACGGCGCCCGGTGCGGCCGCGACGGCCGCCAACGCTGCCACTCAGCTGGTCATCACGAACACAGCCAACATTCCTACGCTTCTCAAGATGCAGTTCGACTTGTCGGCTGCGGCCTTCGCCGCCGACATCACCCGGGTGATTGTCTTGCAGTGCGGCGATCAGGGCGACTCGAACCTGATTTTGACCTGGCTCGGCTACGTCTCGGGCGGCCCGAATCCGGCGGACGCCAACACCGGCGACGTCAACGGCTACCACTCGCAAGCCCACCAAAATTCTGCGGACAAGAAGGCCGACGACACCTGGTTCCAACAGATGCTGGCCTATCAGATCAACCAGCTGAACAGCATCACGGATACGACCGGCAAGTCGATCCTCGACAGCAGCCTGTTTCTCGCCATGAACAACATGAGGACGGGTACGCACGAAACGACGCAGGTCCCCGTCGTGATGGCCGGTAGCCTGGGCGGCTACTTCCAGACCGGCCAGAGCCTTGCCCTGACCACCACGAACAACAACAGCCTCCTCCTGACGATCCTCAACGGATTCGGGTATCCGACGACGACCTTTGGGACGGCGGCGTACTGTACGGGTGGACCCATTACTCAGCTGGTTGCGACATGATTGCTGCAGCGAGAATTGACCGGAGGCATCAATGAAATCCATCCGTGTGTTGCAGTCGTCCTTGGTGCTCGGCGCCCTCGTCGCCGTGGCTGGGTTCGCCGCTTGCGAAGGCTCGATTGGTGGTGGCAATGGGGGCGGCGGGTCCGCCGGGACTGGCAGCGTTAACAACCCGACCGGGAGCGGCGGGAACACCACCCCGGGCAGTACCGGACCCGGCTCCGCGGCCAATGGCGCAACCGCCTCCGGCTCCAGCGAGAACATCCCCGCCAGCGAGGCCGATGCCCTTCCGCCGGCGGCCGGCGCGACACTGACGCCCGAAAGCTCGGGCACGCTCCTGATGCGCCGTATGGTGAACTCCGAATACGACAACATCATGTCGCATCTGCTGGGCGACACGACACAGCCCGCGCTGCTCTTTCCGTCGGACGGGATCGTCCTCGGCGCGGTGCCCGACAGCGTCGCCGACCTGAACGTCCAGCTCTACTACCAAACGGCGCAGACGCTCGTGGCGACCGCCCTTGCGAACCCCACGGCCGCCGGCAACCAGCTGCAACTTCCGGCGGGCTGCACCGACACGACGGCGGCGGGAGCCGCCCAGACGACCTGCGCCACGCAGTTCATCACGAGCTTCGGCTTGCTCGCCTATCGGCGGCCGGTCGCTACGGCCGAGCAGACCGATCTCTTGACGGTCTTCAACAAGGCAACCAGCCTTGGCTTCTCCTTCACCAATTCGATTGGCTACGTGGCACAGGCCATGCTCCAGTCGCCGAACTTCATCTATCACTGGGAGATCGGGCCCACGGAGCCCACGGTCGGCACGAACGGCTTGGCTCCGCTGACGCCCTGGCAAGTCGCGTCTCGCTTGTCGCTTGAGCTTTGGAACGACATGCCGGACCAGACGCTGCTCACCGCGGCGCAAAACAATGAACTGAGCACGCCGGCTCAGGTTTCCGCCCAGGCGACGCGCATGTACGCCGATCCGAAGTTCGCGCAGGCCCTTTACGATTTTCACTTGCAGTGGCTGCTGGACCCTGCCGGCAACGAGACGGATCTCGGGCAGTCGATCCATTCGTCTACGCTCTTCACGACCACCGTGGCGCAATCGCTTCAGACCGAGTTCACGGATTTCTTGTCGTCCGTCTACTCGCCGACGGGCGACGGGACGCTGAAGACCCTGATGACCGCCACCTACACCTACGCAAACCCCGCTCTCGCCGCGATCTACGGCGTGACGGTTCCGGGCACCGGCTTTAGCCAGGTCCAGCTCCCCGCTACGCAGCGGGCGGGTATTTTCACGCAGCAGGCCTTCCTCGAATCGCAGGCGGACACGAACCAGGACAACCCGGTTCGTCGCGGCCTGTGCATCTATACGCGACTCCTTTCCGGTCAGGTGGGCAACCCGCCCGCGAACGTCCCGTCGCTTCCGACCACGGTTGCCGCGGGTCAAACGACGCGGCAGACGTTTGCGACGCACGCCCAGAATATGTGCGCCAACGGTTGCCACAACCTCTTCGATCCGCCCGGCTTCGCGTTCGAGAACTACGACGCAATCGGCGCGTACCGGACGACCGACAACGGGTCTCCCGTCGATTCGAGCGGCTCCTTCTACACCCCTGGAGGCACGCTCATCACCTTCCAGAATGCTATCGACCTCGTGACGCAACTGTCCACGAACGACGAAGTCGAGTGGAGCACCACCCGCAACTGGCTGCGCTACGGGATTGGCCGACTGGAAACGACGGCCGAGCTCGGATCTTTGCAAATCGCCTACCGCGCGGGGACGGCTACACCCGGGTTCTCCATTCGCAACATGCTGACGAGCCTCCTGACGTCCGAGGCCTTCTTGTATCGCACTCCCTCGGTGGGAGAAACGCTGTAGCGATTCATCCGGCTGGTGTACGGTCGGAACGAGCATCGTGACGCGGACCGCGTGGATCGCACTGATAAGCCTGGCGATCGGTGGGTGCCGATCGAGCAAGGCTGAGTCCCGAAACGCCGCCCCTTCTGGCCACGGGCCGGGGGCGGCGTCCGCCATTTCGGAACCTCAGCCCGTTGCGTCCGGGCGTCGGTCTGTGGCCGATGCGGGTCGGCACGTCAACGCGCCACCGGGGCCCTCCTGGGCCAGCTGGCCGATGCCGAACACGCCGGTATCCGGCCTTCCGAATGCCCAGAGCTACGACACGAGTGTCCCGGGAACCGTCTTGGATCGCGTCACCGGGCTCATGTGGCAGCAGATTGTCGACCCGGCCAATGGCACGTTCGAAGACGCCGCCGACAAGTGCAGTCGCTTGAACCTGGCCGGTCACAGGGACTGGCGCGTGCCCTCGCGGGTCGAGTTGGTCTCGATCCTCGACGTCTCGGTCACGCAGCCTTCCATCAGCTCGGCCGCTTTCCCGATGACTCCGAGCGACTGGTTCTGGACGTCGTCGCCGGCCGCGGACGATCCGGGCTCGGCCTGGTATGTGTACTTCTACTTCGGGTACCCGAAGACCGACCTGCGGAGCAATCTGTTCAAGACGCGCTGCGTCCGAACGGCCGTCCCACCCGCCGTCGCACCGACCCGGGAGCCCCACTATGAGGTGCACCCCACGTCCGTGCGTGACCTAGGTACCGGCCTCACGTGGCAGCGGATGGTGGACCCGGGCACGTTCGACTTCGTCGGCGCGCAGCACTATTGCGCCCGCTTGAAGCTCGAAGGGCACGACGACTGGCGCGTCCCCAGCATGCCCGAGCTCGTGACCCTCGTCGACGAGCGGGCGTCGAACCCAACCATCGATTCGACCGCGTTCCCGGGGACACCGGGCGAGCCGTTTTGGACGTCGTCGCGCTTCGGCAACGCCTCCAAAGAGGCCTGGTACGTGTACTTCAACAAGGGCAGTGCGCTCTACGGGCTGTTCAAGGCGGTCTCTCGCGTTCGATGCGTGCGCTGATTGCGGGGCGCTGCATCCTCGCGGGCCTCTGGGGATTGTGCGTCGTCGCCGGCTGCCATAAGGACTCTCGGCAGCCGCCGGCCGCCTCTTCGGTGCCTGCATCCGTGCTGGGCGCCAAGTGCCACGCCGGCTGGCCCATGCCCAACACCCCCACATCCGGCTTGCCCAACCCCCAGAGCTACGACGCGGCCGACCCGGAAGTGGTGCGGGACCGCGTGACGGGGCTTTGGTGGCAGCGCGTCGTGGACCCGGACGATTACGGCGTGGTCGCCGCAACCGCGTACTGCGAGGCGTTGATTCTCGCCGGGCACCACGACTGGCGCCTGCCGGCGCTCATCGAACTGGCGTCGATTGCCGACCTCTCGCGTGCGAATCCCGCCGCCGATCCCGTGGCTTTCCCGGATACGCCGCCGGCATCGTTTTGGTCGTCGCAGGCGAACACCGGCGTCGGCAACACCGGTCTTGCCTGGTACGTCCTCTTCCAGAACGGCGGCGCCTACGGCGGCAACGACGCGCACGATCGGCAGCGTGTTCGGTGCGTGCGCGGCCACACGTCGTGCACGGACCTCGACGTAAGCCCATATTCGGTGGCCGGCGACCTGGTGCACGACGACTTTACGGGACTGACCTGGCAACGCGAAGTCGACCCGACGCGCTACCCCTGGCAAGAGGCGAAGGACCACTGCTCGGAGCTCAGGCGCCACGGAACCGGCTGGCGGCTTCCGAGCGTCGGCGAGCTCCTGACGCTGGTCGACTTTACGAAGACCGAACCCGCGCTCGATCGCTCCGCGTTCCCAAACACCCCCAGCGAATTTTTTTGGTCTTCTTCCCCGAGCCTGCTGCCCCCCGGCACGGCCTGGGGGGTGAGCTTCATCCATGGAAGCGAAGCGGCAAGCGCGGTGGCGACGCCGGCGTGGACCCGGTGCGTGCGATAGCAAAATCGCGCAGACTTTGGCGTTCATGCTCCCATCGTTGGATCCACCCCTGATCGGCCGTCCCCTTCGCCGGTGGCCGCGGTCGGGGGCCGCACGCCACCTGCTGGCGCGTGCCGTCGGCCCGTGGATGTACGTCATCGTCGCGAGCGCGTGCGTCGCCCCCTCCAACAACGTGTTCGTGCCCGATCTGGGCGCCGACGGCGGTGGGCCCGCCAATACCCCGACCCCGGATGCATCCGGACCGACCGACTCTGGGGCCGCCACCGCTGGGCGGGACGCAGGCGCGGCTCCCCAAGATTCGCAAGACAGCGGCTCTCGCGCGGGCGGTCCTGTCGACAGCGGCCACGGCGTGACCCACGCCGACGCCGGTCTCGAAGTGGGAGGCGGCCCGCAGGACAGCGGGGGACTCGACGCTGGCGCGGGCTCAACCGACGCCGCAACGGGCGACACCGACGCCGAGGCCGCAAACGATCCGCTCAACGCACCCGCCCAGTGCACGAGCAAGGTGACCTGGACGAGCGGCGAGGACCAGAACATGCGGCCGGGCGAAGCCTGCCCGACGTGCCATAGCTCGTTCAACCTGGCCGGGACGCTGTACCCCACCGGTCACGAGCCCACCGATTGCGATGGCGTGGATGGCCTGACGTCGAGCGTCACGGTCGTCGTTACCGATGCCAGCGGCACGGCCCATATTCTCTACCCCAACGCGGTTGGCAATTTCTTCACCGAGATGACATTTACGCCTCCGTTCACGGCGAAAGTAGTGGCCAACGGCAAGGAAAGATCCATGCTCACCCCTCAAACAAGCGGGAGCTGCAACACCTGCCACACGCAAACGGGCGCGAACGGCGCTCCCGGACGAATCACCCTTCCGTTGTGACGAGTGCAGCACAGCCGGAGCAGGGCGGGGACTCGGCGGCAACGACGAGAAGGAGCCCGCGGCAGAGGGTCTCCCCTGCTCATCAAAATGAGTTGACACGGGCTCTTGCGCCGCGGCAGGTCTGAGACGCAAGCTACGGTCGGTACCCACGAAAGCGAGACGGAGAATCCCATGAAGAGGCACATTGGTCGGGCACGATCCCAGGCAGGCATGCTGGTCGTGCTTGCGGGCGCTTGCGTCTGGAGTTGCAGCGGGTCGGGGGGCCCCGGCTCAACCGAAACACCATCGACCGGCACGGGAACCGGATCCGACACCGGTACGAGTGGCGCGGGCAGTACGGCGGCGAGCACCGGTGGCCTTTCCTCGAGCACGGGCAGCAGCGGCGCTTCTTCGGCCGGCTCGAACACCGGCTCGAGCAGCACCACCAGTAGCGCGGCGAGCAGCAGCTCGAGCATCGGGACCGGCACCGGCACCGGCACCGGTAGCGGCTCCTCCGCAGCCAGCAGCACCGGCAGCGGATCGTCGAGCAGCAGCGCGAGCACGGGGGGAGCCGCGAGCGGCGCCGTGGCTTTTGCCTCCAATAACGTCGTCGTGACCGGCGTCCGTGGCATTAGCGGCACCCCGGCACAATCGACGATCAATCTGCAAAACGGAGGGCAGACCGCCGTCACGGTGACCAAGCTCGCGTTCAGCGGCACTTCGTCGCTCGCTGCGAACGGTACGGGGGGAGGATCCGTGTACAACGTGCAGACGGCCACGAACCAAAACCTCTTTCAGACCTCCACCACGCTTCCGGCGACGATCATGCCCGGCGGCAATTTGGCCGTCACCGTCCAAATGACGACGACCGGCGCGAATCTGCCGGCGGAGCCCATGGACGTGGGCAATGCGTACGACGACGGCTCCAACCTCCTGACGGACACGTTGACGGCGACGTTGAGCTCGGGTTCGCCCGCAACGGCCACCGTCTATGGGCTCCTGCTGGTTCAGAATCCAGCCGCCGTCACCCCGCCGCCCGGGGCTGCCGGCTTCGTCGGCGGATATGAGTCGACGCTCGGCCAAATCCTGACGACGCTGGGGTACAAGGTCAACGTCGGAGCGGCGCAAACCGACTGGAATCCGAACACGGCCATGGTCGCCACCATGCTCTCCACGTCCAACCCGCCTGCTCCCAACGAAATCACGACGACGGGCGGCAACCTTTTCGCCAAAGCCGGTAGCGGGATGGTGACGATGACCGTCGTGGCGCGGTTCTCTCCGGACGGATTCTTGGGCTTCGGCTACTACACGCCGGGGACCGCTGCTCCCACGCCGAACACGACCGCCGCACCGCTCGTCGGCACGATGCAGCTCGCATCGGACACGCAGACCTCGGATTTGGCGCGGATGGTCTACCCGCCGCTCATGGGCGCGACCAGCACCGGCGCGGCCGGCAGCACCGTGACGTTCGATCCCGGCACCGGTTCCTTTGGCCTTTGGATCTATTCGGATCAGCTCACCCAGAAATTCAATGAGGGGGGCACCAAAACCAACGGCGACTACGACTACAGCGAGGACAAGTGGAATTCCCCCGCCGGGGTGCACCGCATCAAGACGTTTCCGCTCGCGGATGCAACCGGCACGGCCATCCCCCAAAGCTATCTGGTCGCCGTTGAAGAAGCATCGAACGGCGATTACCAGGACTACGTCTTCGTCCTGAGTAACGTCACGATTCCGCAGTAAGTCGAACCGCCGCGGGCGCGGGTCGGAATCGTCGGAATCGCGGTCGCCCTCACGCCTTTTTGGACGACCGCCGCCGCACGACTCGCGCTGCCACGAGTCCCATCAGGCCCGCCCCGAATCCGAGGCCTGCAGCCGACCCTGTGCCTTGCGGCGCTGCCGCGCAGCCGCCTCCGCTCGCCGCCGGGGTGCCGGCTGGCTTAACCCGCGAGCCTCCGCTCAGCCCATTCGCCCCCGCTCCCGAATTCGTCGGGACGCTCGCGTCCGCCGTGACGCTCGCGTCCGCCGTGACGCCGGACTGAGCGCTCGAAGAGCTCGCGTCGTCCGACCCGCCATTCGCCGCCACGCTCGCATCCACCACGGAGCCGTTCGAAGTCGCGGCGCCATCGGGTCCGCTGGCGGCGGCTTCGGCCGCTGTTCCGGTCCCGACGACGCTGCAGGTCGGGCCGTAGATGGGACATTGCAAGTTGACGCTTTGGGTCACGTAGCGGATGTTCGAGAGCTCCGACTGATCCGCGGACGCTTGGAGCACGAAGTCGGTCGTCATAGCGGCGTGGGCAATGTCGCTTCGCATCCGCGTGACGCGCACACTCGGGCCGGTCAATCCGGCAAAGAGCGCGTTGACATCTTCGGTCCTCACCTCTTCGGCGGACTCGAAGTCGCCGCTGTCGGCGCCCCCATCGGTACCGGCGTCCGGATCGCCCACCGGCAGGTAGTCGATGCTCGGATCCGAGGGCGGCGGAGCTGTGAGGCCTCCGCCGCCTAGGGTATTGCCGTAGTATTGGCCGCCGCTCAGGATGACGCTCGTGATGATCTGCTCGTTGAGCTCGAGCGAGCTCTCGATTTCCCAGCCCGTGTAGTTGAGCGCGGCCTCGTCGGCCGCTCGGAGCGTCGTGTAGTTGCTCGAGTTGGTGCTCCAGTCCCATACGAGCTGGCTGTCGTCGATATGAAAGAACGGGAAATTCTGTGGTTCGTACCGTCCATCGCTGACCACCCAAATCGTGATCCCGACCTGAGTGCCCGTCCCGATGGAGGCCATGCGGAGAGGCAGAGAGAGTGAAGACCCGGCCGTCGTGACGCGCACGGGTCGCATCGCTTGGACGCCCTCGCCCGGCAACAACTTCATCGCGAGAAAATCGAACCCCTCGCTGATGTACGCGTTGATCACGGGCAAAACCGCGGCGGGGATGTTGAACCCGTTTTGCATCAGCCAGTTGTTGAGGGCACTCGAGTCGCTCGCCTGCAACTGCACCGTTGCGTAGGGCCCCACGTTTTGCTGCTTGAGCACCGTCACAGGGCTCTCGGCCGCCGCGGCGTCGGCGGTTGCGAATGCGGCGGAGGGGCCTCCAAAGCCAGCGCGGAGACCGGCGCAGCCCGCCGGAACGGGACAATTCTGAGGGGGCGGCGTGATCTGCGTTGCCGTTACGGCGTCGATCGAGTCGAACAGCACGTCGGCGCTGAGGCCTACCGTCACCGTTCCATGGATCGGCAGGACCCAAGCGAAGGACGCAGGGGAACCCGAGTACTCGATTTGGTCGTAAAGCGTCGACTGCGTCGTCGACACGGCGAGCAGCATGCGCTCGTCGGTGATGTCGGTCACCGTCTGCGTGGGCGGGTGAAAGCACCCGCCGCACGCGGTCGCGTCGCGTACCCCGACGAGGGTCAGCGCCGACGTCGCCACCGAGACTCCTAGTGCCGCTGCCGATCGATTCACGAGACCCTCCACGATGCGGTGGATCCGCCGCTCACGCCTTTTTGGACGACCGCCGCCGCACGACTCGCGCTGCCACGAGTCCCATCAGGCCCGCCCCGAATCCGAGGCCTGCAGCCGACCCGGTGCCTTGCGGCGCTGCCGCGCAGCCGCCTCCGCTCGCCGCCGGGGTGCCGGCTGGCTCAACCCGCGAGCCTCCGCTGAGCCCATTCGCCCCCGCGCCCGAATTCGTCGGGACGCTCGCGTCCGCCGTGACGCCGGACTGAGCGCTCGAAGGGCTCGCGTCCGCCGACCCCCCATTCGCCGCGACGCTGGCGTCGACCCCTGCGCCGGATGTCGCGGAAGAGATCGCGCCATCGGGTCCGCTGGCGGCGGCCTCGGCCGCTGTTCCGGTCCCGACGACGCTGCAGGTCGGGCCGTAGATGGGACATTGCAAGTTGACGCTTTGGGTCACGTAGCGGATGTTCGAAAGTTCCGACTGATCCGCGGACGCTTGGAGCACGAAGTCGGTCGTCATGGCGGCGTGGGAAATGTCGCTTCGCATCCGCGTGACGCGCACACTCGGTCCGGTCAATCCCGCAAAGAGCGCGTTGACGTCCTCGGTCCTCACCTCTTCGGCGGACTCGAAGTCGCCGCTGTCGGCGCCGCCATCGGTACCGGCGTCCGGATCGCCCACCGGCAGGTAGTCGATGCTCGGATCCGAGGGCGGCGGAGCTGCGAGGCCTCCGCCCCCGAGGGTATTGCCGTAGTATTGGCCGCCGCTCAGGATGACACCTGTGATGATCTGCTCGTTGAGCTCGAGCGAGCTCTCGATTTCCCAGCCCGTGTAGTTGAGCGCGGCCTCGTCGGCCGCTCGGAGCGTCGTGTAGTTGCTCGAGTTGGTGCTCCAGTCCCATACGAGCTGGCTGTCGTCGATATGAAAGAACGGGAAATTCTGTGGTTCGTACCGTCCATCGCTGACCACCCAAATCTTGATCCCGACCTGAGTGCCCGTCCCGATGGAGGCCATGCGGAGAGGCAGAGAGAGTGAAGACCCGGCCGTCGTGACGCGCACGGGTCGCATCGCTTGGACGCCCTCGCCCGGCAACAACTTCATTGCGAGAAAATCGAACCCCTCGCTGATGTACGCGTTGATCACCGGCAAGACCGCGGCGGGGATGTTGAACCCGTTTTGCATCAGCCAGTTGTTGAGGGCACTCGAGTCGCTCGCCTGCAACTGCACCGTTGCGTAGGGCCCCACGTTTTGCTGCTTGAGCACCGTCACGGAGCCCTCGGCCGCGCCGTTGCTGGCCGCTCCCACGGCAGCGGTGGCAACGGGGAAAGCGCAGCCCGCTGGAAACGGGCAATTCTGTGGGGGTGGCGTGATCTGCGTCGCCGTCACGGCGTCGATCGAGTCGAACAGCACGTCGGCGCTGAGGCCCACGGTCACCGTTCCATGGATCGGCAGAACCCAAGCGAAGGACGCGGGGGAACCGGAATACTCAATCTGATCGTAAAGCGTCGATTGCGTCGGCGATACCGCGAGCAGCATGCGTTCGTCGGTGATGTCGGTCACCGTCTGCGTGGGTGGGTGAAAGCACCCCCCGCACGCCGTTGCATCGTGTACCCCAACGAAGGCAAGCGCCGACGTCGCCACAGAAACTCCCAAAGCGGCTGCCGATCGATTCATGAGACCCTCCACGATGCAGCGTGCATCAAGCCCCACCTGCCCCTCAGCATGGACCGCGCCAGCGCGTGCGGCCCTTTCTTTCGCTGCAACTCTCGCTGGGAATCTCGCCGCGAGCCGTTCAGGTCGATAGGGACCCGGACGGGATTGCCCGGGAGGTGCTCACTTTGGCACAAAGACGAAGCGTGCCCCTTCGGGCACCCGACCCGGGCTCCGAGCCGCATCTTTCCCGAGGGGGCGGCCCCTCCCGTGCCGTGGAGCGGGCTTTGCTAGAGAAGCGATCCATGACGCCGGATCGGGCCTTTGACCTGCCCCCGTCGTCCGGCTTGCGGATCGCGTGGGGACTGCTCTTCGCCTGGACGCTCGCCTGCCTCTCCTGCCGCCATCCCGATCCGACCCAGCTCATCGTGGGCATCCAAAGCGATCCGATGGGCGGCGTCGTGTCGGCCCTTCATATCGTGATCCGCGTGGCGGGCGCGGTGGCCCTCGACGAGTGGGTCGAGCCTCCGCACGGCTCGAGAGTCGGCTTCCCTCAGCCCGTGGAAAGGAGGCTCGCTGGCGCAGGCAAGGGAACGGCCAAGGTGGACGTTCAAGTCGATGCGATCGGCGATAGGGCGGCGCCAGCCCCCCTGTTCCGACGCCTCTCGTCCACCCACTTCGTTCCGGGACGCGTGTCGCTTCTCCGCATCCCGCTCGAGTCGCGTTGCATCGTCTACCCGCCGACGCCACGCGGCCAGAGCAAGGTTCCGGGGCCTCTGAGCGGGCCGGCGTGCAGCGAACCAGGGACGTGCATCCACGGGGTCTGTCAATCGCCTGACGTCCCTGCCAATACCCTAGAGCCCTATGCCTCCAACTGGCCGGGCAACGCGCCGGACCGCTGCAAAGCGCGAAATGGCGGCCCGCCCGACCTGCAGATCGGCACGGGCCAGTCCTACTACTTGCCGCTCGCCAAGAATCAGACGCTTCAGGCCGAGGCAGGCCCGCAAGGCGGTCACCACATCTGGATTGCCACGCGCATGAAGAACCTGAGGGCCGCGGGATCGACGACGCGGATCGTGGGGGTGCAGCCCGAGACGGGGGTGACCATTCCTCCTACGACTCTCGCATTCACCTACGCGCCGGACGAGGGGGGCTACTGCAAGCTTTATGGGATACGCTATCAACTCGACAACGAGGGAATCGACTACAAGCAGTTTCTCGGCAAACCGCTCGACGTCACAGTCACGGTGGCCGACCCGTCCGGCACGAACGCCAAGGCGACAACGCGCATCCAGATCGCCCCGACGCTGGTGAACCCATGACGAGCGTCACGAACGCGGCGGATCCGCGAAAAGGCCTCCGATGGATGGCCGGGGCCGTCGTCGCATCGGCCGTCGCCACCGGCGCTGCCTTCGGCGGGATCCTGGGCTGCCAGCACGACGCGTTGCCCGAGGTGCAGGCCACGGAGCGACAATGGCAACTGCTGGCGAGCGAACTGCCTGCGGCGATGCTTTCGGTGAGCGGGCGCTCTCCCAACGACATCTACGCCGTGGGGGCGGACAAGGGCCACGGTCCGCTCGTTCTTCATTTCGACGGCAAGGCATGGAGTGAGATTCCATACAGGAGGGCGGGGCGACCTGTGGTGGGTGCAGGCCCTACGGAATGGGCCCGTCTTGATGGCGGGAACCAGCGCGACCGTCCTCCGGTACGATGGCCGACACTTCGATCGCATGCCGACGCCCGGTCTGGGACGGCAGACCGTCTACGGAGTCTGGGGGACGGACGGCGGTAACTTCTATGCCGTCGGGAGCGCGGCGGGGCGAAATGGGTTCATCTGGCACTACCACGACGGCGGGTTCGAATCGGAGACCGTTCCGCTCGACGTTCCGCGCATGTCCAGCGGAGAGACCCCCGGGTTTTTCAAGGTCTGGGGCCAAGGCGCGGACGTCTGGGTCGTCGGCGCCGGCGGGGCCATCCTGCACCGGACGGGGCGATCTCCGTTCAGGGTGGTCCCCACGTCGACGAAAGACACGCTCTTCACGGTCCACGGGGTCGGCGATCGGGTGATCGCCGTGGGCGGCGCGGGCAACGGCGTGCTCCTCGACGCCGACAACGGGGTCTTCCGCGACGCGTCTCCGCCGGGGGTCGGGCTGCTGCAAGGCGTTTTCGCGACGGATCGCGGCGACTGGGCGAGTGGGGAACGAGGCGCCATTTACACCCGCGCGCGCTCGTCCGGGGCCGCTTTTGCCGCCGTCGATCATGGCTTGGCGCTGCCCGCGACCTCGTCGCTTCACTCCATTTTCGTCGACGACACCGGTGGCGTGTGGTTCGCGGGCGGCAACGTGCTGAGTCCGGCGCTCGACGGCGGGATGCTCGTGCACTACGGGTCTGCCGTTCCGCCCGTCGTGATCGCCGACGACCCGGTGCCGCCCGATGCGGGGGCCGAGGTCGTCTGTCCGGCCTCCGTCGTGGCCGCCGGCAAGAACGGATCGATCGCGAGACGCTGGGACGAACAGGCCCTCGCCGCCATTCGCCTCGACTTGCCGAGGCCCACGGTCCACGCGCGCAATCTCTTTCACGTTTCGGCCGCGATGTGGGACGCGTGGGCGGGATACGACCGCACGGCCAACGGCGTCTTCGTGCGCGAGCGGCACGCGTCGCACGACGTGGACCGATCCCGGCGTGCCGCCATCAGCTACGCCGCGTACGACGTCCTGACGCACCGCTACCGCTCAGCCGTCGGAGGCAGCACGACCTTGGCTTGCTTGCGCGCGGTCATGTCCGATCTCGGCTACGACCCCGACGACGTTCATGACACCGGCGACGATCCCGTGGCGTTCGGCAACCGTGTCGGCCACACCGTCATCGCGAAGACCGCCGCCGACGGCGCGAACGAAGCCGACGACTATGCGGACCCCTCGGACTACAAAGCCCCCAACCAGCCACTCCTGTACGACGGCCTGGGCGCTTCGCTCAAGGATCCCGATCGCTGGCAGCCGCTCAATCTTTCGCTCGCCGCCACGCAGAACGGC
Source organism: uncultured delta proteobacterium (assembly GCA_963696385.1). Lineage (GTDB taxonomy): Bacteria > Myxococcota_A > Polyangia > Polyangiales > Polyangiaceae > Palsa-1150. The sequence continues at coordinate 825,854 of CAVOKF010000007.1, read as the reverse complement.
ATCATCCTGCCGGCGGGCGTGCAGACGTACGTTGGCGCGCAATGGGGAGACGTGGCCCCTTTCGCGTTGAGACGATCCTCCAACGCCGTGCCGTGGCGCGATCCGGGTCCATGTCCGCGCGTGGGCGCGGATATGAAATCCTGGATCGTGGAAGTGATTCGTAAGACCGCTGCGGTCGACCCGTCCGATCCCACGACCATCGATATTTCGCCGGGCGCTTACGGACACAACTCACTCGGAGCCAACGACGGGAAGGGCTGGGCCAAAAACCCCGTGACCGGAGAGGCCTACCCACCCGAGGTGGTCCCTAGAGCCGACTTTGCGAGGGTCATGGCCGAATTCTGGGCCGACGGGCCGAATTCGGAGACGCCGCCGGGCCACTGGAACACGATCGCCAACGCCGTCAGCGACACCCCGGGCGTCGAGCGGCGCCTGTTCGGAAAGGGCGATCCAATCGATCCGCTGGCGTGGGACGTGCACGTCTACCTCGCCCTCAACGGTGCCGAGCACGACGCGGCCATCGCCGCGTGGGATATCAAGCGCCGCTTTACGACCGTGCGTCCGATCTCGCTCGTGCGCTGGATGGGAGGCAAGGGGCAGTCGTCCGACCCGAACGGCCCATCCTACGACCCCGATGGGCTGCCGCTCGTTCCAGGATGGATCGAAGTCATCACCAAGGAGAGCAGCGCACCCGGAGAGCGGCACGCCGCCTTAGCGCCGTTCGTCGGTCAGATCGCCGTGCGCGATTGGCTGGGCGAGCCGGGCGATCGCGCTCATCAGGTCTCCGGCGTGGGATGGGTCCGAGCCGTGGAATGGATCACCTACCAGCGGCGCACGTTCGTGACGCCCGCGTTTCCCGGCTTCATCTCCGGCCACAGTACGTTTAGCCGCGCGGGAGCCGAGGTCCTCGCAAGCCTGACCGGGAGCCCGTACTTTCCCGGCGGCCTTGGCGAGTTCGTCGCCCACAAGGACACGTTCCTGACGTTCGAAAAAGGGCCGACTACGGACGTGCGCCTGCAGTGGGCGTCGTACTACGACGCATCCGACGAAGCGGGGCAATCGCGCCTTTGGGGCAGCATCCACATCGCGCCCGATGACTTCGCGGGACGCCGAGTGGGCCACCACGTGGGCCTCGACGCCGTTGCGCTCGCGACCAAGTATTACGATGCCGAGGCAAGCGCAACTCTTCGGAAATGAGATTCGCGGGTCGGGGTCGGGGCTCGTCCCTCTTCTCACGTCCGTTTCAGCTCATATGGACGCGCGGCGCGACGGCATCTATACTTTCGGGGCGATTGGGTTACGGTCCTCGGCGCCGATGCGGCCGCCGCTGCACCCGCGCTCGCCGCCGCCAGAAGGACCCCGAAGTGAACGACGCGCCGAAAGCCACGCTCGCCACGCTCGCATTCCTCGGTGCCCTGGCATCGGCGTCGATCGCGCGCGCGACCCCGGAGTTTCCCCACGACGTCGACACCTGTCTGAACCTGACGGGGAGCGATACGGTCGAAATGCAGTTTCCGCCCATTGGCTGCCAGCTTTGCCACGTTAATGCGGGGGGCAACCTGCCCATGTCCGATTTTGGCACGCTGATGTATGCGTTCGGAGCGTTGCCGTACCAGGGAGCGGGGACCGCCTGCAAAGCCATTACGGCCATCCAAGCCAACGGGTATTACGGGCCGCTCATTGCCGACATCACGAGCGGCACCAACCCGAATCTCGATAAGATCTTGCTCGACGCCCCGAAGACTCTTTACGGCTGTGGGCTCGCGCCGGCAGCGGTGCACGGGCAGGGCGAGGGAGTCACCGGCGCCGTGCTCCTCGCCGTCTTTGGGCTCTGGTTCGCACGCCGGCGGTTTGGGCCAAACGCCGCCTAATGCGTCGGACGCGCGCGGTGCCGATCGGACGGGTCAGCGCGATCCAAAGCCACCCCCCGGGTCGGCCCGTTCTTGTCGCGGGGCACGCCATACCTGGGCGATCGCCCGCGTAGCCCCTGCAACGCGCGCAGCGCCTCGATCTTCGCCGCGCGCTTGCGCTGAGGGGGGCAGGCATCGGGGATCAGAGAAAAGCGTGAAGCTGTGCGAGCAACGTCGTCGCCGACGTCCGCGTCGAGCCGCTCGGCAGGTTTTGAAGAATCGCATCGGCTCGCAAGTCGATGTGCGGTCCGAAAAACCACCATGCCGTCGCCCACCACCCGAAGGAGGAGGGCATGCCGGAAAGATCCGAGTTCAGAAACTCGCCGGTCGTGCTCAGGTGGACGCCTTGCAGGACTTCGACATCGGCTTGCAGCATCCCGGCCAAGCCCAGCGTGCTTTTTGCGGCGATGGTCGCCGTGGCCGGCTGCGACACGATCGTCGCGTCCCATTCCGTCGTGATCACCAGGGGCAGTAACGGCGAATAGCGCCCGAAGACGCCGTGCGCCTGTCGCCAAGCGGGCGTTAGGAGCGTGATGTCGTCGGCGGTATGCGTGGCGAGCGAGCTCACCCCGACCCCGAGCTTCTCGATCGGCGCCCACTCGACGTACCCGGCGTACCCGCGCTGGCGGAAATCATCGGGCGAGACCTCGAAGTTGCCCGCGATGAGCATCAATTCGCCGCGCAGCGAGTTGCCGTTGTACGCGGCGGCGGCGCCGTATTCCTGAGTCGAGTCGATGTCCGTGCCGGTGGCGGTTCGAACCCAGTAGGTGTGCTCGACCGATCGAATGCCGAACGGCAAGTTCATCTTGCCCGCCCTCAGCGTCCAATCCTTGTCGGCGCCGAGATCCACCCCGACCCAGTGAACGCGCGAGATCAGGTTATCGGTTCCCGATCTCGTCAGCGAATCGGGCAAGTCGCCTTGGGGGACGTACCCGACCGACGCATTCAGACGGATTCGGTCGGCGATCGTCACCTGACCTTCCAGGTCCGCCTGCATCCAGATGAGTTCCGTGACGGGAGGGGCGCCGGGGATCGCCTCGTCGTATTCCGCGGCCCGAATGTCCGCCCCCAGCAAGAGCGAATCCGGCAGCGTCACGGCGCCGAAGAGAAAGTTGCCGATGTCACCGGGATCTTGGGTCTGAAGCTCGCTGCCGTAGCGCGTGCGCAGCAAGAGCTCTCCCTGCGCGCGCCCGTACGGCGTCAGCAAGCTGCCGCCCGACGGGTCGGCATGGCACGCGTTGCATCCCGTGTACCCGTGCCGGATCATCCACGGGTACGCGTGCGCCGCCGACGACCAAGTGAGTACAAACCCGACGGCACCGAGGACGATCGCGAAGTGCGTCCACCACCGCCACGCAGAACGAATCGACATGGAAAAGCGGGCCTCTAAAATCCCACGTCCCTACTCTCACGCCCGGGCGCAGGAGTCCAGGTTCAAGGAAGGACGATCCGGCCCGGCGCTCCGTTGGCGCCTTCCTCGGTGTGGCAGCTGTTGCAATCGGTGACCATCTGCGGCGTCGTCATCGCTGTGGTTTTCCCATTGTAGGTGACCGTCGCGGTAATGGGCGGACAAATTGACGGAAGATAGTAGAAATTTCCCACAGAATTCGGCGTGAGCGTAATTTTGTCGTTCGTTGAGTCCGTGATCACGACGGTCAAGCCCGTCGCATTGACCCCGTCGCAGCCGTCCGGTTCGTGGCCGGTTTTGTAGACCGTGCCGTCGATCGAAAGAGTTCCGCCGTGGCATTCCGCACAGTTCAACCCGGGCTCCATGGTCGGGCCGGTGCCCCCCGTGTACATCTTGCCGCTGCTGCATTCGACCGGTGTGTCGTACACGTAAACTGCGGCGTCGACGGCTGCGGCGCTGCTCGACGACGATGAGCCGGATCCCAGGCTCGACGACGAGCCTCCATCGATCGCCGAGCTTCCGGACGATGAGCCTCGGCTCGACGACGAACTTCCGGGAAGCGACGCGTCCCCCGCGGGCGAAACGTCGCTCGAGGCTGCGCCGGAGGTCGCCGACGAGCCGCCCGCCGTCGACGCGGCCGCGCTCGATCCGCTCCTTGCGTTCCCGACGGTCGAACCGGTTGACGACGAGGCCGAGACGGCGGATCCCGCGCTCGCGCGACTCGTGTTCGAGCTGGCCACTGCGGCGTCGCCACCGCTTGGCTCCGACGCACCGCCGTCGTCGTCGAGTGCGAGGCCGGAATAACATCCGTACAGAGCGACACCCGTGATGAGCAGGAGAGTGCGACAGGTACTGAGCGATAGCCTCACGCGTGAATCACTCCGAATCGTCGGCGTCGATGTCGGACGCCTAGGTACTGGGTAGTCTGCATGCGGGAGTGCAAAAGAAGGGAAACATTGGAAATTACGCCGACATGCCGCCAGCTACGGCGACCGCCGCGAGGTCCAGGTTTCCCCGGCGATCGCGGCCTTCGGTCACCGGACGGCGCGACCCTCGACAGGCCGCGCGATCGGCTCCGCGCGTCCGGTGAGTCTGGATCGGTTGCGGCATTGGACTCGACGCAACGTGAAAAAATGGAAACAACGGCCGAAGGCGCGTGCGTGGGTGAGTGTCGCCGGACGAAGGCTTATGCGAATCGGGGGGACGTCGCGGTTTCCGCGTTTCAGGGAAAAAAAAGCGCGAACCGCGATGATTGCAAAGTTGCGGGTCAGGGTCGGATTTTTTCCGTGGCACCATCCTTGTCACCGGTCCTCGGCCGGCTCGTCGAGGAAGATTGAAAAGAAGCGGGGGGCGAATGCTTCTCGTTCCGTCCCGACGGGCAGCCCGGCGTAACGTCGGGCGAATGGGCTATCGTGAACCGGGCCGTGACTTGGGCAAGAGCGCGGGTGTCCTATCGAAATGGAGTGCGCTGTCGCGCGTTTTTCGGCTCAATCGCAAGCCGCGCCCGGCTTTTGGTTGGCGGTGGCTTGCGGCCGAGGTGCAGTCGCCCCTCTGCCATCTCGTTGCACTGGTTGCCTTGTCGCGCGGGGGTGACGGTACTGACGGCCGAGGACTCTGGGGGCACGGCTCGCGTGGACCCTGACGACACGCTAAAATCGATTGACGCGGCAAACCGCACGTCGGCAAAAAAAGGTGATGACATGAGAAAATTGAAGGTCCCGGGGTTGGTTTCGCTGGCACTCGCCTCGACGATTGCGTGCGGTGGCTCATCGACGGAGACGATATCGGGTGACCAGGGAACTGAAGATTCGGGCAATACCGTCGAGCCCAACAACCAGTCGTCGAGCAGCGCGGTGGGCACGAACACCGGCCCCGCTCAGAACAACAACCCCGGCACGGTCACGACTCCTCCCGAGGAGGACTCTGGCGCGGGCGGGCAGAACACGGGACCTGCCACCGACACCAACCCCAACGAGGGCGACGACGCCGGTACGCCCCCCGGGATGATGAACACCGGGATGGGGATGGGGATGAACACCGGGATGGGGATGGGGATGGGTGGGGGCACGGAGACCTGCACCTCCCTCGAAACGGGCGCCGCGACAGCGACCTCGACGTCGACCTTCACTGGCGGCGGCAAAGGTGGCAAGGGCAAGGGCGGTGGTGGGGCCTTCGCCAAGTGCGTGGCAGGGGGGGGCGGTGGCAGCGGCATGGGAACGTCGACCTTTACCGGGGCCGGGATGGGTGGCGGCACATCGACCTTCACCGGCGGCGGAAAGGGCAAGGGCACGGGCAAGGGAACCGGAACCCGCACCGGCAAGGGAATGGGAAAAGGGACCGGTATGGGCATGGGAACGGGGACCGGCATGGGCACGGGCACGGGCACGGGCGTCTAAACTCGCCTGAGGTCCCCGAAGAGCCAACGCGCAAGAGCCAGCGCGCACGATGCGCCACAAGGAAGGCCGAGCAAGGCGTACGGGTGTACGTCTTGCGCGCCCACCCGGCGCATCGAATGGCGCCCGGGGCCCGGCTGCGACGCTCGGAGTGCTTGGCGGTCCGGCCCTCGGCGGACAACGCTTGAACGCCGATGAGAACCGAAACGCATCTGGAGTCCTCGTTTGGTCGCGCCGCCACCGAACACTACGCCTGGCAAACGGAGCACCCCTACGTAGGCCCTCGCGAACGCGAGCTCGTGCAGGCCGCGTTCATGCCGCTGGGCGCCCGGGTGCTCGATGTCGGCTGTGGCGAGGGAGCGACGCTTCGCCACCTGGGTGAACCCGAGGGGGCGACAGGGATCGATCTCTTCGAAGACAAGATCGCGTTCGCTCGTGTGGCGCTCCCGCGCTGTCGCTTCGTCGTCGGTTCCGTGTACGACCTGCCCTTCGAAAATGGCGCATTCGACCACATTGTGGTGCGCGATCTGGTTCACCACCTCGACGAGCCCGACCGCTTCGTCGCGGAGTGCGCGCGGGTGCTGGTCCCCGGCGGTCGCATCGACGTGCTCGAGCCTTCCCGCGGCAATCCTCTGGTCGTGGCACACGCCCTGGCGCTGCCGGTCGAGCGTGGCGAGCTCCGCTCGACGATGCGCTTTCTGTCCCGGCTGCTCGAGCCGCGGTTCCGAGTCGTGTCCCGATCGCGCCACCAGCCGATGCCGATTCACCGCATCCTCTTCCATCCCGATTTCGGACGTCCTCGGCTTGCCGAGCACGGCGGCGTCACCGCTGTCGTCGCCGCCTGCGAGCGGCTCGCGACGCGGCTGCCGCGCGCCTTGTGGGCGTACCTGCACGTGAGGGCCGTTTCGAACGCCTGAGTGGCGAGGGCCGCTCGGCATGGCCTCTTCATGGCCTAGGGGCCTTTGAAGCGCTTGGACATGTTGCATGAGCGCCATGGACTCCATGGCTTGCATCCGCGCTATTTCTTCCGCCCTTCCGATATTTTCCGCACTCGCTCGTATTCCAATCCTGCCTGCGACGGATCGACACACGAAGGTTTTGCCGCTCCGACGGATGGCGGATCCTTGTCTATCCAGGCCGAATTTCGGGCACCATCGGCTCATGCGCTCGAAGGCCAAGCCTGCCGCCGCCAAGAGGACCTCTCCCAAGAAGACCCCTGCGAGGAAGATCCCTCCCAAGAGGACTTCTTCGAAGAAGATCCCTCCCAAAAAGGTCACTCCTACAGATAAACATCCGAAAAATAGCACTCCAAAAAATACGAATCCAAGAAAGACAACTCAAAAAAAGATCAGTCCCAAGAAGATCTCGCGCAAGACCATGCAGCAAGCCATGATCCGCAGCCTGCCGCTTCGACTGAAAGGCAAGGCCGAGCTCTTCTTGCCCGCCGTACCCGGGCTGGTCGACCACTACGTCGAGGGGTTCAGCGAGGGTTGGAAGGCTCTCGGGCGCCCCTTCACCCCCAAGGACACCGACTATTTTCGTCACGTGCTGAGCCAGACTCTCAGGCAGGCGTTCGAAGAATCGCCGTACTCCAGTGTGCACGTCATCTACGAAACAGACGACCCTCCAAAGGCAACGATCTCGTGGAAGATGGGGATTCGTCATTCATCCCTCGCCGACGAGTATGCGATGTGGGTCGCCGAGCGTCCGCCGCCGCTTTTTGGGCACCATCCCGATGCCAAAGTGATGAACGTGGCGCGTTCCCTCGGCCCCCCTAGTGAAATCGCCGTGCTCGACGTCGGCGCCGGCACCGGTCGCAACACGATTCCGCTGGCGAAAGAGGGTTTCCGAGCCGATGCCGTCGAGTTGACGGCTCCACTCGCCAACATTCTTCGCCAAGCCGCGGAAACGCAACACCTGCCGATTCGGGTGTATGAGGGAGACGTCTTCGATCCATCGAGTTCCGTCCCTCGAAACCATTATCGTCTGGTGCTGCTGGCCGAGGTGGTTTCGCACTTCCGAAACAGCCAGCAATTGAGGGCACTTTTCGAGACGGCCAACCGCCTGCTGGTTCCGGGCGGGTTGCTCTTGTTCAGCGCATTCCTGCCGACGCGGGGGTACGAGCCGGACGAAGTGGCGCGAGAGATGAGCCAAGTGATGTGGAGTTCCCTTTTCACGTTTCGCGAATTGCAAGACGCAGCGGGCGGACTCCCGTTCGACATGATTTCGGACGAGTCCGTTTTGGACTACGAGCGATCGCATCTTCCGGCGGAGCAATGGCCGCCAACGGGCTGGTTCGAGGGATGGGCAGCGGGTCAAGACGTCTTTGACCTGCCAAGAGGCGAATGTCCCATCGAAGTGCGTTGGCTCACCTTCCGAAAGCGGCCCACCTGACGAAAGGCACAACCCCAACGTTGCCGGTGGGACGTGACGGTTCCCGGGTCGCGCCGAATCGGGTAAACGCTGCGCGGGGTCGGTGCGTGTCGAGATCGTGGCCGACGACGGCTCGCTAGACTTTCGGGTCGGTGAATATGAACGAAAAAATCGCCGTCATCGGGCTCGGTTATGTCGGACTTCCCGTCGCGCTGGCGTTTGCCCGCAAGTTTGCGGCGACCGTCGCATTCGACACGCACCGTGAAAAACTGGACGAGCTTCGACGCGGATACGATCGCAACCACGAGGCGTCGCCCGACGATCTTCGGTCGACGACCGTGCAGTGGACGAGCGACCCCGCCGATCTGCGTGGGTGCACGTTTTTCGTCGTCGCCGTCCCGACTCCGGTCGACGACAACGACGTTCCCGATCTGACGCCGGTGAAACGGGCGAGCGAGACCGTGGGACGCGCGCTGTCGCCGGCAGGCGTGGTCGTTTACGAGTCGACCGTCTATCCGGGCGTCACCGAGGAAGTGTGCGGTCCCATCCTCGAGCGCACGAGCGGTTTGACTCGCGGCGTCGACTTTACGGTCGGCTATTCACCCGAGCGCATCAATCCGGGTGACAAGGAACACACGCTCGAAAAAATAACGAAGGTGGTGAGCGGCGAGGATGCCCCTACGCTCGATCGCGTCGCGGCCGCCTACGGGGCGATCGTCGGCGCCGGCGTCCATCGCGCTCCGTCCATCAAGGTCGCCGAAGCCGCAAAAGTGATCGAGAATACCCAGCGCGATCTCAACATCGCGCTTATGAACGAGCTCGCAATCATCTTCGACCGAATGGGCATCCGCACGGCGGACGTCCTGGCGGCCGCGGCAACGAAGTGGAACTTCTCGCGGTTCTCGCCCGGCTTGGTGGGGGGCCACTGCATCGGCGTGGACCCGTACTATCTGACGATGAAAGCCCAGCAACTCGGGTATCAGCCCGAAGTGATTTTGGCGGGCCGGCGCATCAACGACAACATGGGCGCGTACATCGCTCAGCGTGTGGTGAAACTCCTCGTCCATGCCGGCATTGCCGTCAAAGGCGCACGCGTCGGAATTCTCGGCCTTACCTTTAAGGAAGACTGCCATGACATTCGGAACAGCAAAGTTCCCGATATCGTCCGCGAGCTGCGCGAATTTGGAATCCATCCGCTGATGCACGACCCGCTCGCGAGCCCCTTGGAGGCGATGCACGAGTACGACCTGCGCTTGACCGGGTTCGAAGAGCTCGTGCAACTCGACGCCGTCGTCCTGGCGGTCCGCCATGCCTGGTACTTGAACCTGGGCGCCGATCGTCTGCTGTCGACGGTGCGCGACGGCGGCGTCGTCGCCGACGTGAAGAGCGTCTTCGATCCGTCCAGCATGAAGCGAAATATTTGTTACTGGTCCCTGTAGCGCACCGCCGTCGAGGGGCCATCGAAGCCGACGGCCGCCGTAGGGCCCCTCAATCCGTTCCCCCGTCGTTGGCGTCGTCGGCATAGCCGCCGTCCTCGCTCGCTTCCGCCGTGTTTTCTGCGGAGTCGGGCTCGCCGCCGTCCTCCTCCGCGTCGGGTGAGGAGGCGGCGTCCGGCGTCGTGGAGTCTGGCGTCGACGTGGCGTCCGGCGTCGTGGAGTCTGGCGTCGACGTGGCGTCCGGCGTCGTGGAGTCTGGCGTCGTCAAAAGGGCGTCGGTGGTTAGACTGCCGTCGCTCGCGTCCGCCGGGACCGTTGCGTCGGAACCGCTCTCGCTGGCCGCGTCGGCGACGGGTCCGGCCTCGACGCCCGCGTCGACGCCGGGCATGTGGGAAATCCAAGCCACGACCGAGGCGACATCGGTCGTGTCGACGAACCGCGATGCGATCGGGGGCATTTGAAGAATGCCGCGCTCGCTGATGAGCTGAACAATCGCGCTCGCGTCCGGGTCTCCGGGCTGGATGCGGGGTGTGCCCGCAACGCTGCCCGAAACGCACGGTACGTTGATCGTCGTATTCAAGTCGTTCCAGCTCGTCGTCGTCGCGGGCGACCCATTGAGCTGCGTCGGATCCAGCCGCAAGAGCATCCCCGCCGCGTAGGCTTGCGCGCTCTCGTTCGCGTTGTGGCACGTCACGCCGCAGTTGATGTGCAGCCACGACAGGGCTGGGCCATCGAGCCCGGTCCCGTCGTCGCCGATGAATAGATTGACCTGGGTCGGCGGCGGCGTGACGAGATTCTGCACGACGAGCTGCAGAAGGGTGAGCCCGGTTGCCCCACTGAGACCGAGCGAGACTTGCTCGAACCCCAAGATGCGATCTTGTCTTCCCTCGTGACAGTAGAGGCAATCGTCGTTCGTTGGGATGATCCAGGTGCCACCGTCGTCGCCCACGGGTACGGTCGAGCCGTAATTGATCGTGGCTTCCGTCAGATCCGTATTCCAGGCGTAGGTGGCGTAGACCCAGTAGCTCGGATTGGCGTCGAGTTTTTGAAACATCCGCGTTTCGACGCGCACCCCTTCGTAGGTGAACTGCTTGAAAAGCTTCGTTCCGACCGGGAACGTCCACTCGTTCGGATTGCTCACGTCGATTTGCTGGCCCGGCGGAAGCTCGATCCAACGCTCCTTCGTGGCGCCATCCGACCACAGGGGGACCGCGGGAGCATACGCCTGCGCGTTGGGCGACAGGGTCAGGGTCGCAAAGTCCGAATAGAGCCCGGTGCAGGCCAGCGTACTCGGCGGCACCCCGGCGTCCGCGCACGGGTCGGCCGCTTCGGCCGCATCGGCCACTTCGGCATCGGCATCGGCGCCCGTCGAACCGGCGCCGGACTCGACGAGCGGAGCGGCGAGCCGGTCGCTCGCCGCATCGGCTCCCCCGCTGGTCTCTTCACCGCTGCTGCCACCGCACGCGGTGGCTAGACCGACGACCGCGATGGCAATGCGCTTCATGGGGACACCCGCGAGCTACTGAGGACCGGGCTATTCCGGGCTATTCGTCTGCGCCGGTGTCGGGTGTGCTCGCGCCGGTGTCGGGCGTGCTCGCGCCGGTGTCGGGCGTACCCGCGTCGGCGGTCGTTGCATCGAACTCGCCGGGAAAGCCGCCATCCCCGAAGGGAAAGCCACCATCTCCGAAGGGGAAGCCGCCGTCACGCCGCCCGCGAGGGCCGCCATCGCCCGGCGCGCCACGGCCGCCAAAGTTCTCGGCCGGGGTACCATTCTGCGATTCGGGCGCGATCGCGCGCAGATACGTGATGATGGCCGCTTGCTCTTGGGGCGTGGAGATGTCGGACCATTGATGGAACGAGTGCCAGGTGTCGTAGGCCCATGTACCGCATGGCTCGGTGCCTGCGTCGCGGATGAGGGGGTCGGTTACCGTGGATTGATTCGGACCGTAGTTGGGGGGACCGGCGTCGCACGCGGCATTGATGACGGACGGATCCCAATAACCGCCGCCGTCCGTTGGCGGCGGTTGCGTCGGAGTCCAGCCGGGAACGTTGCCCTGCGTGAAGATCCCAACGAGGACTTGGTCGCTAAAGCCGCCCGTCTGCTCCGGCGAATGCGCCACTTGTCGGTAGGGTCCGGTCGTCGCGGTGGGGCCATGGCAGTTCGTGCACGCGGTCCCGCCGTCCTTCTCGTAGACGCTGCCGGCGTCGTCTGTGCCCGCCAGGAGGGCGCCCTCGCCGGTGCGCGTTCCGGTCAACGTGATGTCGTCGTTGTAGCGCGCGCTGCCAAGCGTCCACTCGGCCTCGGTGGTGGACGTAATCGTCAGAGTGGACGTCCCGCAGGTGCCATCGCTTTCGAGCGCGTAGACCTGGATCGTGCCGAGCGCGCCCGCGTCGCCGTCCGAGCCTGCCCCGACGCCCTCGACGTTGATCATGACCCCCGGCAGGCCGTTAAAGGACTCGGGGGCGAGGATCGCCTGAGTCGAATCCCCTACGCACCAGGTCGTCCCGGGGTTGCCGTCATCGGTGATGGCTGGAATCTGGAATACGTGCGCCGTGCTCCCCGGAATGAACGCGGAATACATGGGGGTGAAATCGATCTGGTCGACGGGGGCCGCGCATGCCGTCACGTAGGCGGCAGGAGGACACGTCCCCGTGGTGACCGCCGTGGCGTCGGTCGTCGTGTTGGCATTGGCGTCGGCCGCTGCGCCCGCATCGCTCACGTTCGTGGTCGTACCGGTGCCCGTGCCCGTGCCCGTGCCGGTATTGGAGCTACTCGACGAGCCGCTGCAAGCGAAGAGCCCGCCTCCCAGCGCGACGACTCCGGCAGACAAGCTCAATGCGGACACTTTTCGGCTTAAGACCAATTTCATGGGGTACATGTGTAGCTCCGAGCGCAAGGGGGTCAACGACGCGTGGTCAGCCCATACGTACCGCTCGTCACCAAAGTGCAGGCAACCGTACCGCGGGTGCGTCCCATGGGAGCCCGCCCGCGACCTGCCCCAACGCGAAGCCCGCCTCCACTCAACGCTCGCTTCGAAGGTCACCTGCGGCCCCCAAAGCCCACACTCGAAAAGTGAATTTCGAATAATATTATGTTCGCGAACGAACCCGATTATTCGTCGATACTCTGGCGAATCCGGTCGACATCGACTTTCGCGTCCCAGTTCCAGCCGGCGCACGACATGCCCGGAAGCGACTCGCCGAGTTTCGCCGCGAACCTCGTCATGGCCTCGTCGAGGCTGCCGCCAGAATACTGCATCGCGACCGACGCGACGGACCGGGACTGGGCCACCGAGTAAAGCGACGCGCCGATGTCGAGCACGTTGGTGTCGACGCTGCTTGGGTGGTTGGACGTCGCTCGGGACGGACCGGCTCCCCGCATTCCGCGGCCACCGCCGCGGCCTCCGCCCATCCCTTGCGCCGGCGCGCTAGGCGGAAGCCCGGCATCCGACGCGACCCGTCGAGGAAGAGCCCCCGCGTACGTCAGCACCAGGACCAAGTCGCCCTTCGCGGCGGGCGCGATTTGCGCCAGGAGATCGTCGGTCGGCCCATTGGCGCGAGTGTATCCGTCGATCGCGTCCGCTAGAGCCTCACGATCGGACCCGAGGGCGTCGTAGCCGACGTCGCAGTGTTCGCCCCCGAGCGCGGAAGCCAGGTGCGGCCGGAGGGTCTCCCAGCCGCTCGACGACATGCGACCGTCCTTGAATACGCCCAGCACCGAGACCGTACGGCGGCTTGCTGCAAAGTCGGACGCGAATTGGACCGCGAATCGCGTGTCGCCCGTATCGCACGCGATCATCGCCGCGACCAGCAGCACAACACGCCAAGTCGGCTCACCGGTTGCGACCGACATGACGGTGACCTGCCTTTAGGCTGCAGCCGAGCAACACGCCAACCCGGCGCGACCCCGACCACCCCGACCGCGACCCCGACCACCCCGACCGCGACCCGACCGCGACCCGACCGCGACCCCGACTACCCCGACCGCGACCCGACCGCGACCCCGACTACCCCGACCGCGACCCGACCGCAACCCCGACTACCCCGACCCCGACCCCGGCCGATCCTGCACCCGGCACAGTCTTGACGCCCGCTGCGCCACCGGGCACAGTCATTCCGGGTTGGGCGCGCCTACGGCCTGAATCTCGGCCGCCGTCGACGGAAATCAGGAGGAGTGCTTGTCCGATCGCGAACTCGTTTCCGGGGTCCGCGTCGGGGACGTGCTCGTGGCCAAATACCGGGTCGATCGCGTACTGGGCGTGGGCGGCATGGGCGTCGTCGTTGCGGCCCATCACTTGCAGCTCGAGACGCGCGTCGCGATCAAGTTTCTCGCCACCCCGATGGTGCAAAGCCCCGAGGCGGTCGCCCGCTTCGAGCGCGAAGCCCGAGCGGCCGTGCGAATCGCGAGCGAGCACGTGGCTCGCGTTCTCGACGTCGGCACGCTCGAAAGCGGCTCGCCGTACATGGTCATGGAGTTCCTCGAAGGGGCCGACCTGTCCACGCGCCTCAAAGAAAGCGGCCCGCTGCCGATCTCCGAAGCCGTCGAGCTGCTGCTGCAAGCCTGCGAAGCGATCGCGGAAGCGCATACGCTCGGAATCGTCCACCGGGACCTGAAGCCCGCCAACTTGTTCTGCACGATTCGGCCCGATGGCCTTCCGTGCGTCAAAGTGCTCGATTTCGGAATTTCGAAGGTGACGAGCGTGCACGGCTCCACGCCGGACGTCGCGATGACCCGGACCGCGGCCCTCATGGGTACGCCCCTCTACATGTCGCCGGAGCAGATGACGTCTTCTCGCACGGTCGACTCCCGTACGGACATCTGGGCTCTCGGCGTCATTCTTTACGAGCTGCTCACCGGGACTTCTCCTTTCCTCGGCGAGACGCTGCCGGAAGTTTGCATGCGCATCGCCACGATGGCTCCCCCTCGGCTCCGCGGCTTGCGGCCCGACGCCCCGCAAGAGATCGAATCGGCGATCCTCACCTGCCTGGAGAAGGATCGCGAACGGCGCTTTCGCAGCGTAGCGGAGCTCGCCATGGCCGTGGCGCCGTTCGGGCCCGACCGCGGGCGCCATTCGATTGACCGCATCGTGCGAACGTTCCAGCGCGCAAACGCCGGGTCAACGGAGCTGGCGGTCGACACGACCGGTCTGGCTCCGGACTCTGGGCCGCCGAAACCAGCCGAAACCTTTGCCGCACTGGGGTACACGAGACCGGGGCGGCCGTCGGGTCGGCGCCTGGCCCTGGCGTTGGCGGCCATCGTGGGGGTCGCGGTCTTGACGGTGGTCGCGTCGCTCTTCGCAGGTCGGCTTTCGGGAAAGAACGAGCGCGAGACTGTGGCGGCTTCTGCCGTGACGGCTCCCACCGCCGGGCTGGTCGATCCGCCGCCGGTTCAGGCGCCGGCGGCCAACCCGCTTCCGGCGCGAGTGCCGGCGGCTCCGAGCGCTGCCGTCCAAGGCGAAATCGCGGCGGGTGCGCCGCCGCCTATCGATCGCGGATTCGAGCTGCGTGACGGGCCCGCCGCTGCGGCTTCCCAGGCCGCGACTCGATCGTCGCCTCGCCGCCGCCCGTCGCCGGCGGCCTCGGTGATCCCCGTTCCGTCCCCTCCGCCAGCCGGGCAGGGAGCTAAAGATCCGTTTTCGACTCTCAAGCCGATGTGAGTGTGCGCCATGCCGAACCGTTTCCGGTATTTGTGCCTATGCGGAGCGCTGCTGCTTGTCCCCGACGTCGCGTCGGCGCAAGCGACTTTGCCCCGCCATGACGTTCCGCTTGCCCAGGCCCTCAGTGGACCTGCGAAAGAGGCCTACGCGTCGGCCACTTTGCTATTTCACAATGGCGATTTCACGGGCGCCGCCGCCAAGTACGATCAGGCCCACCAGCTGTCGGGCGACCCTCGATTGCTCTTCAATATCGCTATTTGCGAAAAGAACCTCCGCGCGTACGCCCGTATGCAAAAGTACCTGCAGCAGTACGAGCGCGAGGCGGGTGCCGGCATCAGCGCCGAGGGCAAGGCCTCGGCGGACGCGGCATTGGCCGCCACCGCCAATCTGGTGGGTGCGCTGACGATCGTGACCAACGTTGCCGGGGCCACGGTCAAGATCGACGGGGAAGTCGCGGGCACCTCACCGCTCGACGGACCCCTGGTGGTCGACCTCGGCAAGCACACTGTCTCCGTTCAGAAGGCCGGCTTCGAGGTGGCCTCTGCGACGGTTGAAATGACCGGAGGTTCGTCGTCGACCACCACGCTCACTCTCGTGCCGGAAGTGCACACCGGACAGCTGTCGATCGTGGCCGACTCCGGCGCGACCATCGTCATCGACGGTCGCACCTCGGCGACCGGCAGGTTCGATGGCAAGCTCGATGCCGGGCATCACCAAGTGACGGTCACCGCGCCCGGGAAAGTGGCCTACGAAGCGGACATCGATCTGCGCGAACGCGAGACGCGCACGCTCGAGATCACCCTCGTGAGCGAAAAGAAGGGTGGCGTGATCTGGCCCTGGGTCGCTGGGGGCGCTGCGCTTGCAGCGGGCGCAGCGGTCGGTGGATACTTTCTCTTCAGGCCGACCGACCACACCCTAGGCGTCCCCCAGGGAACTCTCGGCGGCGTAGACGGCATGCCGAGCCCCGCCGACGCCAACTTCATGGATCGGCGATTCCGAAGAAGGTGAGCCGCGTCGGCGGTCGGCGTCGTGCATTTCGGCGCATATGGCCGATCATGCGTCGAGGGTGCGGCCGCCTAGGCTTGCCACGATGGTCGCGAGCTGCATGGGCTCGACCGGCTTCGTGACGTGCATTTGGTACCCGGCCGCAAAGGCGCGCTGGGCGTCCTCCGCCCGCGCGTAGGCCGTGAGCGCCACGGCCGGCGTGCGCCCGCCTTGGTCGGGTGGCCGCGCTCGTATCTTCCGGATCAAAGAGAGGCCGTCGGCCTCGGGCATTCCGATGTCGCTCACGACGACGTCGGGCCTCACTCTCGCGAACTTCTCCAGAGCTTCGCATGCCGATCCGGCGACGTGCACGTCAGCTCCCTGTTCGCGAAGGACCTCGCTCACGAGTCCCAGCGCGTCTTCCTCGTCGTCCACGACGAGCAGCCGCAGGCCATCGAGTCTCGGCGCATCTTCAATCGGGGTCGCCGCCGTTTGGATCGTCGTGGACCCGCGCGCCCCGCGGCTGATGGCGGGCACCGCCGATCGCGCCGGAAGGCGTACGATGAACGTGGCCCCTTTGCCGTCGCCCTCGCTTTCGGCGTGCACGATCCCGCCGTGGGCCGACACGAGCCGCTTGACGATGGCAAGCCCCAACCCGAGCCCGCCGTGACGCCGCGTCGTCGACGCGTCCGCTTGCTTGAAGGGCTCGAACACGACAGGCAGCACGTCGGGACGGATGCCCTCCCCGCTGTCGCTCACGCGTATGCAGACATCCGAGCCATCGCGGTACGCGGCGATCGCGACGTGACCGCTTTTCGGCGTGAACTTCACGGCATTGGACAAAAGATTCCAGACGATTTGCTGCAGGCGATCGCCGTCGGCCGTGATCGTCAGAGTCGCGTCGGGCACGTCCACCGACGTCATGATGCCCTTGGCTTCTGCGGCCGGGGTGACCGTTTCCAGCGCCGCCGAGACCGCCTCGGCCACGTTCGTGGGGCCGAGGCTCAGTGCGAGCTTTCCGCTGATGATGCGCGAAATGTCGAGCACGTCTTCGATGAGCTTCGTTTGCAGACGTGCATTCCTTTCGACGATGGACAAGGCGCGATCCACGTCGTCGGACAGGCCTCGTCGGCGGAGCGTCGTCGTCCAGCCGAGGATGGCATTGAGCGGGGTTCGCAACTCGTGCGACACGGTGGCAAGAAACTCGTCTTTTGCGCGACTGGCGAGCTCCGCCTCGCCGCGCAGGACGCGCTCCTGAGCGCGCGCCTCTTCGGTCTCCTTGAGAAACAAGGCGCTTTCGATCGCCATGGCGGCGCGGTGCGCGAAGTCCTGGGCGAAGGCAAGGTCGCTTTCCTCGTAGCGCCGCCCTGACTCCGCGTGGACCAATGCGATCGCACCCAGCGGGGGGCGACGAGCCCGCAAGGGCACGACGATGGCGGACTTCAGCTGCAGGTCGCAAAGGATTCGCAGCTGCTCGGCGTCCCGTACCGTGGCCTCGAGAAGGGCTCGCGGGATCTCCGGATGAAGCTCTGCCTCGCCCGTGCGCATCACGTGCCCCACACCGATCGACGCGTTGGGATCGGGCGGGTAGCGTTCTCCGAGTTCGCGAGCGAAGCGCGCTTTGTCTGGGTCCGCGTGCGCGACGGCCACCTGTCGCAAAGTCTTCGTCCCCGGCTCTTGCAGGTAGACGGCACACCCATCGGCCAGGATGGGGACCGCGAGGCGAGCGACTGCGGCCAGGGTGGAGGGATAGTCCATCGACGCGGCGAGCGCCTCGCCCGCCTTTGCAAGAAACTCGCTTCGCGTGCGGTCACGCTTCTCGCGCGTGACGTCGCGAAACACGAGCACGACCCCGAGTATGCGCCCGCCTTCGCTGCGGATGGGCGCGCCGCTGTCGGCGATGGGGACGTCGATTCCGCGCCGCGACCTCAGGATCGCGTGATTCGCGAGTCCTACCACGGTCCCCTCTCGCAGCACCTTGGTCACGGGGTTTTCCACGACGGCGCTTGTCGGCTCGGAAAAAATGCAAAACACCTCGTCGAGGGGGCGCCCTCGAGCATCCGTTTCGGTCCAGCCCGTCAGCATCTCCGCCACAGGATTGAGGAACGCTACGCGCCCCTCGGCGTCGGTGGCGATCACGGCATCGCCGATGCTTCGCAGCGTGGTGGCAAACCATTGCCTGGCCTCGTCGATCCGCTCGAGTCGAAGTGCGCGCAAGAAGGCTTGCGCGCAGTGCCGGGTGAGCGTCTCGACGAACCCCTTCTCGTTGTCGGAGAACCGCCGGGGCTCATAGAAGCCGACGCCCAGAAGACCCAGCGTCCGCCCTTCGGCGACGAGAGGCACGCTCCAGAACGCCTTGGCTCTGCGGCCCTCGGTCTTCATCGTCGCGAGCGCGGGATGCAGATGGGCGTAGTCGGCTTCGCACTCGGCCCACGTGGCGTGGCCGGCCCTCATGGTCGCGAACGTCGCGGGCGCACCCGCCGTCTCAGTGATGCGGCGGACCTGGGTGAGCACATCGGGCGCGACTCCACGGTGGCCGATGAGCTCCAGCACCTCGCCGGCTTCGTCGAGTTCGTAAAGGGTGCACGTGTCGGCGCCGGCCGCACGCATTCCATGATCGACGATCACCCCCGCAACTTGCGGACGAGTGCGCGCGTCCGAGAGGGCCGCCGCAAGATCGGACAGGGCCGCGAGCCGCTCTTGAGCCTCGGTGGCAAGATTGGCGACGAACCGGCGATGCAACCCCTCGCGCCTCCACGCGAGGCCCAAAAGCCCACAGGACGACAGAGCCAGTCCGATGGCAGCGACGAGCGCGATCCCTCCCCGTCGTTTGGCACTTGCGCGCCGCTCGACAAGCAGCCGTTCTTCCTCGGAACGAATGCCGCGCGCATCCGTGCGAAACTGATCCATTCGGTCCTTGCGCTCGCTCGATCCGAACCGAGCGAGCGCTTGATCGCGATGTCCCGCGGTGGCCAGCGCGACCACGTCGCGTAAATCATCGACGGCGGCCCGAGCTTCTCGGTCGGTCGCTTCGACGTTTCGAGCTTGCGCAGGATTGTCCGCGAGGAGACCGATGACGTGGCTCTCGGTCGCTCTCTCCCGGGCCAGTGCGGCCTCGTAGTGCTCGCGAAAAACGGGCTGATCCGTGGCGGCGTAGTCCCGCGCGTCGCTTTCGGCGTCGCGGGCCGCCGCCATCCATTCCGCGACCCCCTGGCGAACTTGAAGCGTGTGATCCACCCAGCCAGCGGCCGAGAGATACGCGCCGAATGCGCCCCCAAAGAGCACGACGACGGCGGCCAGGCCAAAGGCAGCGCCGACGAAGATCCCTCCGGCACCCGGACGCGGCGGCAACGGCGAACGTGCCATTCTGCCGAGACCCTACCGCGAGTGCCGCGAAACGGCATAGGCGATCTCCCTTGTGCTGGATGGGTTCGCTTCGGCTACTGCCACGTCGGCTACGGCACCTGCGCCACCGCGACGCTGCGACGTGTCCCACCGAGACCGAACGCCCATGGGGTCCTCACGGTCACGCCCTGGCGGGCCACGCCACGCCTCAGGCGCGGTCCGAAGCGAAATCTGAGCGAAAGTTTGCCTTTCTGAGGCGTACGGCCGTAAGCATGCCAAGAGCAGAGGAGATTTCGAACATGGCGACGGCGAAGAAGAAGAGCAACAAGCCGCTCTCGAAGAGCGCGATCCTCGAAGCAGTGACCGAGGCCGTTGGGGAAGAGATTTCCCGCAAGCAGGTCAAGCAGGTCGTCGAGACCCTGGTGGATCTGGGCCATCGAGAGCTGAAGAAAAACGGCATCTTTGTGCTGCCCGGGTTCGCCAAATTCGTGGTGGTGAAGAAGCCTGCGCGGCCCGCTCGCGAGGGGATCAATCCCTTCACCAAAGAGAAGCAGAAGTTCGCCGCCAAGCCGGCGAGCAAAGGGGTGCGTGCCAGGCCCGTCAAGGCGATCAAAGACGCCGTGGTCTGATCGGTTCGGCTGGCGCGCGGCGGTTGGGCGCGCCTTTCGCATGCCTTCTGGCGATCGCGAGCGTCCGCTCGCCATGACGGCTCCGAAGACATTCAACCCGACGAGGCGCTGGCGCGCACTCCGTTGTAGCGTGTGGCCCCGGGCTGGATTGCTATGGGGCCGAAGCGGATTGCAACCCTGGCCGTGCTGGTCGTCGCGCACCATGGCGCGGCCTTGGCCGATTCGCGCAGCGCCGCGCCGTCCGTCGTTTCGGTATTTACGATCGCCAAGAGCGAGAACAAGAACCAGGTGCAATACGCCGTTCGCGTGGACGCGGATTGCGTGCCCGCCGCGGACAATCCGATCGTTGCGTACTGGCGGATGTTCGAGAAGGGGCCGGCGCGAACCGAGCCGCTGCTTTCGCGCGAGCTCGACGCCTACGGGATCGAGAGCCAGGTCGTCGTGGCGCGCAACGCCGAGGGCGGCAGCATTCGCCTCGTGTTGCGAGCTGTGCCCAGCCGGCCGATCCTCGTGGAAACGTCGCACGCCCCGGGCGGCGCTTGCCGCGCGCTCGCCACGATCCCGATTGCGGGGGCCCCGGCCTACCTGTTCAACGTGTACGCGCGTCTTCGGTGGCCGTTCGGCTTGCAATACTTGCTCTTGCAAGGCTGGTCCAAGGACGGCACTCGCCTCTTGAAAGAGAAACTGCAGGATTGAGGGGAGCGCCCCTCCCCTCGAGCCCCCAGCCGGAGAGCGACTCGCTTCGCTCGGCTCTGCTCTCGCCGACCGTCAGCGGGCCCACGTCACGAGCGGCAGCTCCAACGGAACGTTTGCCAAGCGATGAGATGGCACGATGCGCGCGGTGTAATCGCCCGCGGCGCGCGCGTCGGATGCCTCGGCGACGTAGACGTACCCGCGAGCGCCCACGAGGGGTGCGTCCCGGCGCATCACCACGCGACTTGCGCCGTGGGTGCCGTCACCATCGGCGTACAACTCGACGGCCACCGTGTCGGGGTCGATATCGTCGAGGTAGACCGTCGCGGAAAAGAAGTGCTGCCCGCCGTCGGTTCGAACCCGCACTTCGCCGAACCGCAGTGCGGACCAGTGATCCTTCGCATCGTTCTCCCACGAGACGATCTGCGCGCCGGCTTTGCCCCCTTCGGCCGCTCGCTGGGCAAACGCGCGGGCGGCCGGCACGTAATAGCGCTCGGTGTACTCGCGCAGTGCGCGATTGGCCGAATAGGTGGCCGTCAGCTCCGCCATGCTGGCACGCATGCGCGTGAGCCACGCTTGCGGCAAGCCGGATGCGTCGCGCGTGTAGAAGGCCGGAATGATCTCGCGCTCGAGCAGATCGTACAGGTTCGCCGCGTCGGTGCGGTCGTCGGATCCGTCGCCGGCAAGCGCCCAGCCCACCTCCGGCCGGTAGGCTTCCGCCCACCAGCCGTCGAGTGCGGAGAGGTTCACGCCGCCGTTGACCAGCACCTTCATTCCACTCGTTCCGCACGCCTCCCAGGGCGGCCGTGGCGTGTTGACCCAAAGGTCCACACCCTGAACGAGTCGCTCGGCGAGCCGTAGATCGTAGTCGGCCAAGAAGACGGCATGGGGCCGAATGTCCGGACGCCGAACGAAGTGCACCCAGGTTTGCAGGAGCGCTTTGCCCTCTTCGTCCTGGGGATGCGCCTTGCCCGCAACCACGATCTGTACGGGTCGCGCGGGGTTTCGCAAGATGCGCGCCAGCCGCTCGGGGTCGTTCAACAGAAGTGTCGGTCGCTTGTAGGAGGTGAATCGACGCGCAAATCCGATCGTGAATGTGTCGGGATCCAGCACGCGGGAGGCCGCACCGAGCACTTCGTCCTGGGCTCCGGACGCCGCGAGTTGCAGCGCTACCCGGTCGCGCGCGAACGTCACGAGATCGAGGCGCGCTTTGGCGCGGGCTGCCCAGAGAGCGGCGTCGGAGGCCGCGGCGACCTTTTTCGCCTCGGTCATGTCTCCGCGAAAACGATCGCGTCCACACGTTTCGGTCCAGAGCGCGTCTGCGGAAGCGGAATCCCAGCTCGCGGTATGCACCCCGTTGGTTACGTACCCGACGGGAACTTCGCTTCGAGGCCAGCGCGGAAAGAGCGGCTGGAAAATCGCACGGCTCACTTCGCCGTGGCGGCGGCTGACCGCGTTGACGGCGCCGCTGCCCCGCGTCGCCGACCACGCCATGTTGAGCGGTTCCCGCGAATCGCCCGGCCGAGCCCGGCCGAGCGCCAACAGATCATCGATCGATATGCCGAGTTCGTCGCGCGCGTAGGCGCCGAGAAGCCCGGCTACCAGGTCGGGCTGGAAGCGATCGAACCCGGGCTCGACGGGCGTGTGCGTCGTGAAAACGTTGCCGGCGCGAGTCGCGGCCCAAGCCACCGGGAATGGCTGGCCGCTGTCGCGCATGAAGTCGCGCGCGCGTTCGAGCGCGACGAACGCCGCGTGACCCTCGTTCAGGTGGCAGACTTCGGGCTTGTTTCCGAGGGCGCGCAGCAGACGCCATCCGCCGATGCCGAGCACCATTTCTTGGAGCAACCGGACCTCGGAGTCCCCCCGTAGAGCTGAGACGTGATTCCGCGATCGGCCGGCGCGTTGAGCGGATCGTTGCTGTCGAGCAAGTAGAGCCCGACGTACCCCACGCGGGCTCCCCAGGCGCGCAGCCACACCGGCGGGCCCGGTCTCGGCAGGCGAACGCGGATCCAGTCGCCCTTGGCATCCCGGACGGGGACCACGGGCATCTGCCGGGTGTCGTTGAACGGGTAAAATTCGCGCTGCCGACCTTCCGCGTCGATCGCCTGGCGAAAGTAGCCCTGCTGGTACAGGAGGCCCACCCCCACGAGGGGAACTCCGAGGTCGCTCGCCGCCTTCAAGTAGTCGCCCGCCACGTTTCCGAGTCCGCCCGAGTAGATGGGCAGTGCCTCCGAAACGGCGAACTCGAGACTGAAAAACGCAGCCGCTCCGAGTTCGCGTGCACCGGGCTGGCCCGCAAACCATCGAGCCTCCGTCACCTCACGCCGCCGCCGCTCCCGCAGCTCTTCGACTTGGGCGCGGTAGGTCGCGGTCGCCCACAGCGCGCGCACGCGTGCGCGCGAGGCGCTTTGCAGCACCAACCACGCGTTGCCGGTCTCACGCCAGATCTCGGCGTCCAGCTGCTCCCACAGCGTGTCGGAACGGTGATTCCACGCGGACCGCAGGTCGAAAGCCAACTCCGCGAGCTCGGCAAATCCGTCTGCGCTCGAATCGCCCGTCGGCGCGGTAGGGATGTCCATGCGCCCGCGTGTAGGGCCATTCCGCGGACGTGTCGAGTCGGCCCTCGCGCGCGTCGCATCCATTGTCGGCGCTTGGCGTACGGTGTAAACAGCGCGCCTAGGCGGCCCGGGCGTCCGCGGCGACGAGCACCGGCCCAGCCAGCATCGCACGAGGAGAGCCCATGGCGGAGTCCGTCCCTTCATCGTTGCGCGCCGGCGCATCTCCGGTGAAGCGAATCCTGGTGGCTTTGGACGGGTCGGCGCGCGCTGCGGGCGTGCTGCAAGCCGCGGTCGATCAGGCGCGCGCCCACGGCGCACAGATCGTGGCGCTCCGCGCCATCGGGCTATCGCCCGAAGTGCCTCAGGACTTCTACAAGACGACCGATATGCCCCTGCTCGATGTCCTGAGCAGCCACGCGCGGGCGGACCTCGAAGAGCGTGTCGCGCGAATCCCACTCGATTTGCTCGCGTCCGATGGCGTCCAGGTCGTCGTGGGAGTGCCCTGGGATGCCGTTTGCCACGCCGCCCGGCGCCTCGGCGTCGACCTGGTCGTCATCGGGTCGCACGGCTACCGAGGGCTCGATCACGTGCTCGGCACGACTGCGGCGAAAGTCGTCGACCACGCACCGTGCTCCGTCCTCGTCGTGCGTGACCCGTCGCCGGTCTTGCCCGCACCGTAGCGCGCAGGTGCCGCCGAGGTCTGCCATTGAAGGTTTCGCCGATTGTCTTGCACCCGGTGCCGCACCCGGGCAAGGGCCATGCGCCGCGCGTGATTCGGGTCTCCCCACTCGTGGTGGAATCCGCGTCGCTGAACGCGGGCGACGTCTACGGGCGGCTGCGCACGAACCCCGGGGGGCTGACGGCGGACGAAGCCGCCAAGCGTCGGGCCGAGTACGGTCTGAACGTCCTGGCGAAGGACCAGCGCGTCGGGATCGCCAGACTCCTCTGGCACGCGGTCATCAATCCTTTGGTCGTGCTGCTCGCGGCGCTCGGTACGATTTCGCTCGTGACCGGCGATCCCGGATCGGCCTCGGTAATGGCCTTGATGATCTTCTTGAGCGTCGGCCTCAAACTGGTTCAAGAGGCTCGAGCGGACACCGCGGCCGCCAAGTTGAAGGCGATGATCTCGGTGACCGCCAGCGTGCTCCGCGACGGTGCCCCACGTGAGATCGACGTGGCGCAGATCGTTCCCGGCGATGTCGTTCAGCTGGCCGCGGGCGACATGTTCCCCGGCGACGTGCGCGTCGTTCAAGCCAAGGACCTGTTTGTCAATCAGGGATCGCTGACGGGCGAAAGCTTCCCCGTCGAGAAGCACGATACGGAGACGAACGGGGCCGCCAAGTCGCCGATCGAGCTGACGAGCATTGCCTTCATGGGCACGAGCGTCGAGAGCGGTTCGGCCGTCGCGGTCGTCGTCGCGACGGGCAAGGACACGCTCATCGGAGGGATGGCTCAGTCGATCGCACAGCAGACGACCGAAACCGCCTTCGACCGCGGTGTCGCGAGCTTCACCTGGCTCATGTTGCGTTTCATGGCCGTGATGGCACCGCTGGTGTTTCTCATCAACGGTCTCACCAAAGGCAATTGGGTCGACGCATTCTTCTTCTCCTTGGCCGTCGCGGTCGGCTTGACCCCCGAGATGATGCCGATGATCGTCACGGTTTGCCTGGCGAAGGGCGCCGTCGCGATGAGCCGCAAGAAGGTCATCGTCAAGCGGATCCATTCGATTCAGAACCTGGGCGCGATGGATGTGCTTTGCACCGACAAGACGGGCACGCTCACGATGGACCGCGTCATCCTCGAGCGGTACTGCGACGTGGCCTTGCGCCCGGACGAGCGCGTGCTCAGGCTCGCCTACCTCAACAGTCACTTTCAGACCGGGCTGAAGAACGTTCTCGACCGCGCCGTGCTGGCTCACGAGGAGACGCACGCCCACGAGAGCATCGCGGATTTCTCGAAAGTCGACGAGATTCCCTTCGACTTCGGGCGACGGATCATGTCGGTCGTCGTCCGAACGCCGGCCGGCAAGCATCTCATCGTGTCGAAAGGGGCTCCGGAGGCCATCTTCACGAAATGCCTGCGGTTCGAGCAAGACGGCACGCTGCTGCCGATGGATCACGCGCACGTCGAGGGTTTGCAGGCCGAGTACCGGCGTCTCAGCTCGGACGGCTTTCGTGTCCTCGCCATCGCCAGCAAGGAGTTCGACCCGCGAGCCGATGCGCCGGTTTACGGAAAGGCCGACGAGTGCGATTTGGTGCTCAATGGTTATGTCGCGTTTCTCGATCCTCCGAAGGAAAGCGCGACCGCCGCCCTGGCGGCGCTCGGACGCCACGGCGTTTCGGTGAAGGTCGTCACGGGCGACAACGACCTGGTCGCGCGCAAGATCTGCACCGAAGTCGGCCTCGCCACCCAGTTCGTCCTGCTGGGCGACGAAGTCGAACAAATGAACGAGGATCAGCTCGCCGAGGCGGCGGAGAAGACGACGCTCTTTGCTCGCGTGTCGCCCGGCCACAAGCAGCGGATCATCAGGGCCCTTCAGTCGCGCAAGCACACCGTCGGCTTCTTGGGCGACGGAATCAACGACGCGCCGGCGATCCACGCTTCCGACGTGGGCATCAGCGTCGATACCGCGGTCGACATCGCCAAAGAGGCGGCCGACATGATTCTGCTCGAAAAATCGCTGCTCGTTTTGGACGAGGGTGTGATGGAGGGGCGCAAGGTCTTCGCCAACATCGTCAAATACGTGCGCATGGGCGCGTCGAGCAACTTCGGCAACATGTTCAGTGTCCTCGGCACGAGCGTATTTTTGCCGTACCTGCCCATGCTGCCGATTCAGATTTTGACCAACAATCTGCTGTACGACATCGGTCAGACGAGCGTCCCGACCGACGCGGTCGACCCGGAACAGATCGCACGGCCCCGCCCGTGGGACTTCAAAGAGCTCACGCGGTTCATCCTCTTCATCGGCCCCTGCTCGTCGATATTCGACTACACGACGTTTTTCCTGATGCTCGACGTGTTCCACTGCTGGAATACGTCGACACCCGCAGCCGCGGGGCACAGCGCGCGGCTCTTTCAAACGGGCTGGTTCGTCGAGAGCCTCCTCACGCAGACGCTCATCATTCACGTCATCCGAACCAACAAGATCCCGTTTTTGCAGAGCATGGCTTCGGGCGCCGTCATGGTGACGAGCGCCGTCGTCATGGCGATCGCCCTCGCTCTTCCGTCGTTGCCGCTCGGGCGACTCTTGGGCTTCACTCCGCTGCCGGCGCTCTACTGGCCGTTTCTCGCACTGACGCTGTTCTGCTACCTGCTCTTGACGCAGGCGGTGAAGACCTTCCTGCTGCAACGGCGCTGGATTTGAGCGAGCGTTGGTCGTCGCGTCCGTGTCGGGGCTCGGCCGGATGCTCGCGCCGGCGCTTCGTCACGATTGCGCCTCCATGGCTGCAAAAATTGGGGTACACTCCGGCGGCCATAGCGGACCGGTTTGCAACGCGCGAATCGATTCTCGCGACCACAACGGAGGCAGTCATGACCGCGACAGCCAACGCCACGACCCAAACGCCGCTATCTTTGGTGGTCGGCCTCGAGTTCACCGACGCCGATGGTCCTGCCTTCGATCAGGCGGCCCGCATCGCCCAGCGGGTGGCCAAGAGTGCCTTGCACCTCGTGCACGTCTTCGATGCCGAGCCGTCGCTCGAGCGTTCGCGCGATCTGGTGGGACACCTTCGCCTGTACGTCAACGAGAAGGCCGCGGCCCTCGGCGGATTCAAAGGGATGACCGTGGGCATCCACTTGCGCGCCGGCAAGCCCGTGCACGAGCTTGCCCAATTTGCGATCGACGCGCGCGCGGACCTCATCGTCATCGGCTCGCGCAAGGGCCCTCATCTGCGAAACTGGGTCCTGGGCTCTACCGCGGAAAGGCTCATTGCGAGCGCTCCCTGCCCGGTGTTGGTCGCGAGCCCCCGCGCTCCCGCGCCCGAGAAGCACGATCCCGTCATCGAGCCGCCGTGTCCGGATTGTCTGCGCGCGCGCGCCGCGAGCAACGGTGCCAATTGGTGGTGCGACCGTCACTCGCAGCACGCCAAGCGGGCTCACACATTTTCCTATCAGCGTGAATTGCCGCTGTCGACGCACGACTCAGCGGTGATTCCGACCGGCGTCGACTTCTGAGCGTCGCTCTTGTACGCGCGACTCCGCGGTGGCTCCGACTGGGTCGCTTCGAGCCGACCGGGGCGACACGCTCGGGTCGGGTTCGGCGCGCCGCCGCGGCGCCGACGCGCTATGCTCGCGGGCCGTGAGAGCCGGGCTGTGGAACGTTGCGTTCGGGCTGGTGGGCGTCGTCGCCGGAGCCACCGGACGCTTCGCCCTGCCGGGCACCAGCACGTCCACTCCGCTCATGGTGGTCGGGGGCCTGGTCGCGGCGTTCGGCGTGAGTCAGCTGCTGCGAGGCCGTCGGTAGTCGGCGAGCCGCCTCGATCTCACTCGAACTCGAGCTCTCGAGTGAGTGCGCGTTCGAGCGCCGCCAATCCCGTGCTGACGTCGAGCTCTACGCCGAAATGCCGAAAGCTCATCCCGGTGGCATAAAGGACTTTGAACAGATTGTGCGACCGGCACTGTTCGCCCATCTGCCCGATGCGCACGATGTCGAGCCCGAACGATCCGGAAATTTCGACGCTGAATTTGCGGGACATGTACGACAGGACCTCCGGGGCGCGGATCCCATCGGGCACTCGAATGGCGATGACCGAATTCAGCCGGTGCTCCGGCGGGATGAAGAGCGATAGCCCCATGGCCTCGAGTCCCGTCTGCAGCGATTGGGAGCTCACGCGGTGCCGCTCGTGCCGAGCGACGAGCCCCTCTTCGCAGACGAGCCGCAAGGCTTCGTAGAGCGCCAAGATCCCCGGAACCGGGGCGGTGTAATGATACTGGTGCGCGCCCCAGAACCGCTCCGCCCGAATGGCGTCGAGGCACCAATGAGTGGGCGGCTCGCGGCGCGTCTCGATCGTGCGCCACGCCGCGTCGGAGAATGCGATGAGGGAAACGCCTGGGATGGACGACAGCCCCTTCTGCCCGCCGGTCACCACCGCGTCGAGACCCCAACGATCCGTCTCGAGGGGCATCGTGCTGAGCGTCACGACGGCGTCGACGATCGACAGCGCGCCGTGATCGCGTGCCACCCGGGCAATTTCGGGAAGCTCGGCGTTGAGGACTCCGCAGGACGTCTCGCCCTGGACGAGTGTCACGACGTCGTATCGACCGCGGTCGAAGGCCCGGCGCAGCATGTCGGCTGTCACGGGCTTGCCCATCTCCGGTTCGACGAACGTGACGTCGGCGCCGACGCAGACGGCCATTTCACCCAGGCGGTGGCTGAAGGTCCCCGTGTCCAGGCACAGACACCGGCGTCCGCGCCAGAGCAAGTTGGTGACGGCCATTTCCATGGCGGCCGACGCAGGGCCGGCAACCCCCATGATCTTGTCGCTTTGGGTCTGAAATGCGTACTGCGCCATCCGCTTCAGGTTGCGGATGACGTGCTCCATCGTCTGGCCCAGGTGATTGATGACCACGCCGTTCGCTCGCGCGACCGCGTGGGGGATCGGCACCGGGCCGGCACCCATCAGCAAGAGCGGCTCCGAGGGGAGGATGGAGTCGAGCGGCTCCAACCTAGGGGCCGCAAACCGGGGGGCCGACGGGGTCGGCGTGGCGTCGCGAGTCATGTCATCGATTCTACGGACTCTGCTGCACGCAATACCCGTTTTTCGAACAATAATTGCCGTGGCACTGATTGTCGGTCACGCATTCGACGCACAGCCCCCCGTTGCACATCTGATGGCCGTCGCAATCGGCATCGGTCACGCAGTCCGAGCAGAAGCCGGGTGAACCGGCATCCACGATGCACTGCCACTCGCCACAGCTCATCGCGTCTCCCGAACATCCGGCCACGCAGCGCTGGGCGAGGCAGAACCAGCGTCCGTCCGCCGGGCAGTCGGAATCCATGAGGCACCCTACGCATCGAAAAGACGTCATGTCGCAAACCGGCAGACTGCCCTTCGAGCAGTCCGCGTTGACGCTGCACCGCGAACACGCGGGATCGTTCGCGCAGTCCGGGAGCGGATTCGCGTCGGGGTTGGCCCCGGCCGATGCATCCATGTCTTTGCGGGGTGGCGGCCGACGCCCGTCGGTCTCGGCGTTCGCGTCGGACGCGGTCGCCGCGTCGCTTGCCGGCTGCGCGTCGGACGTCTGGGTGTTGGATGCCGGCGTGGTGGATGCCGGCGTGGTGGATGCTGGCGTATCGGACGCGGTCGTCGCATCGCTTGCCGGCTCCACGTCGGCTGCCGCGGCGTCGGATAGCCCTAAACCGTACATCGTGACGTCTTCGAAGGAGAACGTTTGCGGCACGCATGCCGCGAGTGCCAGGGCTGCGCACGCCGCGATTCCGGCGTGCTTCACAGAGTCCCCGCGACGATGGCCTCCGCCTCGGCGCGCGCGAAGCCATGGGGGTACGTCGCGATGTATTGCTCGGCGGCCACGGGCGCGCGCGAGGGCGCCAGCAAGCGCACCAACCGCAACCGCTCGACCCAAGCGTTTTCCGCCAGCGGGCCGGACGGGTACTTGGCGAGGAATCGATCGAACGCGGCAAGAGCCGCATGGGCGTCGCCTTGTCGCTTGGCTTCGAGGGCCTGCGCAAAGATGTCGTTCTGATCGGCCAGGCTCGACCCCGACCCTTGCCCGGCGGCTCTCACCGGCGCCGCTGCGCCGGCTCCGCGGGCCTGGATCCCGACCGGGCCAGTGGTTCGGTCGCACCCCGCCGGCCACTGCTCTCCGGCCGCAACGCGGACTTCCGCCCCACCCTGGCGCACGGTCACCACGCCCTCGCTGACCGACACGCGCGTCGGGGTTCCGCGGCCGCACTGCGGGTCGGGCCGAACGAGCGAGACCTGAAACTGCGTCCCGCGCACTTCGACTTCCGCATCGCCGGTATCTACGAGGAAGCGCTGGCCGGGCCCGACCTTCGCGACGTGCAGGCCGACCCATCCGGCACCGAGCCGAAGGACCTGCATGGCCGCGTCGCCGTTGACCGTCACATCGGTCGCTTCGCCGAGCATGACCCTCGTTCCGGTCGAGAATGCCAGTGTGGCGCGACCCCCCGCGGGGGTCACGAGACGACTGCCGTCGGCCAACTGCCGTCCGTCGGCGAGCGGCGCGGGAGATCCCGAAACGACCACACTTGCGCCGCCACCCAGCGGATGAGCGACGATTTGAACGCTTCGTGCGCTTGCAGGCGCCTGGGACGTCGCAACGAACAATCCCCGCCCGCGCAGGTGCTGCGCCCCGTCCGCAACCGCGACGGTGGCAGCCAAGGCCGCTGCGCACACCGCGGCCCAGCGCGCCGTCCGGCGCCTGCGGCCCTTGGCCGATAGCACCGATGCGACGCGCGCAATGGCTTCGGTTCGCGCATCCGGCGAAGGTCCCGGACCGGCCGCTGCATCGTGGCGAACGAGCAGTTTGCTGGCCAACGTCGCGTATCGAGGCGCGGTCATGGGTCCCCCTCCATCGACTCGAGGAGGTTCGCGAGTTCCGCGTCTCCAGCGATGCGCTCGTGAACCTCTCGTCGTCCGCGGACGAGGCGCGTTTGGGCGGCGGCGACGCTGACCCCGGTAATCTGCGCGATTTCGCGCAAATCGTGGCCGCACACGTCGTGGAGCACGAACGTCCACGCCTTGTTTTCGTCCATCGCGTTCAGGTGGTCTCGGATGCGGCCCATCAAGTTGCGCGCGATCGCTTCGCGACCCAAACGGGACGACGACCGCGTCTGAGCCAAGAGCTCGGCGTCGAGTGCGCCGAAGATGCGTCGCTCGGTCTTGCGGCGACGAATGTGCTTGTAAACCACGTGCGCGGTGATCGTGCCCGTCCACGAATCGAGCGAGCAGTCGCCACGGTAGCGCTCGATGGTGCTGACGAGCTCGATCAAGGCTTGCTGTGCGACGTCGTCGTGATCGAAGTCGCGCCCGCCGAGAAGCCTCCGAATCGTACGATCGATCTGCGGGCGGACGCGGTCGTGCAGCGCGGTCGCGGCCCCCGCGTCTCCCGCACGCAACGCGGCGAGAAGCTCGCTGTCGTCGAGCGCCGGCGGCGCCGGGGCAGCCGGCGGCGTCGGGACCAGCCATAACTTGGGCTGACTGCGAGCGTTACTCATGACGATCTGCTGCTAGAGTACCCCGACTTCCAAGCGATCAGGCGTTTCAAAAGCGTATCCGCAAGCCGGCCTCGAAAACCGCCCGCCACTGGCTCGGTCCGCGGAACGTCGCCACGTTTTGGTGGTCATCGCTTACCTCGGCTGGCTCGAGCGCATACTGGGCGCCACCGCCCGCCGTCGCCTCCACGTCCTGCGACACCAACCAGCTGATGTCGGCGACGAGGTCCGGTCCGTCGTTGAACGGGGTGGTCTTGAGCAGGGTGCCCGTGGCGTCCGACACCCGCTCGTAGACGAGCCACCAGTC
Source organism: uncultured delta proteobacterium (assembly GCA_963696385.1). Taxonomy (GTDB): domain Bacteria; phylum Myxococcota_A; class Polyangia; order Polyangiales; family Polyangiaceae; genus Palsa-1150. The sequence continues at coordinate 793,967 of CAVOKF010000007.1, read as the reverse complement.
GGCTCGAAGCGTGGCCCCGAACCGGCGCCGGGCCGATGCGCGCAACACGTGGGCGACGAGCCCTGCCGACGCGATGGCCGTCGTCGACGGAAAAGTCGCCGGCGCGGTGCTCGTCGGGGGAGGCGCGACCTCGATGTTGCCGAAGCTCACCCCGGCGCCGACGCGAAGCGCGATCCAGCCGGCCGATCGGATCGCGAACCACTGTCCGGAGATCTCGGCTCCGAAGCTCGAGGGCGGCATGATCCCGATCGCCACCAGATCCAGCAGGAACGACGGTTGCGTTCGGTCCGGCGGGCTCGCCCCAGCGGGGGACTTCCCGGACGGAGCGGCTAGGGTGCGGGGCGGCGTCGCGCCGGAGGATGGCTCGCCCAGGGCCAGCGGGGTCGGAGCGGCGGGGGGCATCGGCGGCAAGGACGGGGGCAAAGCCGGCGGCAAGGCGGGAACTCCCGCGGGCGTCGACGGGGGAGCCACGGCCGGCGGCATAGGGGCAGCGGCGGACGGCGGGGGCGTCGACGACGGGGTCACCTCCGGCCGGGGGGTCTCCCGGGCGGCCGTGGTCGGTGCGCCGGTCGAGGGAGGTTTGGAGCTGGGCGCCGCCGGGGTCGTCGCGGGTGTCGTTGTGGGTGGAGAAGCCCCGCCGCTCGACCCGGCGCGGTCGGTCGGTGCCGGCTCGGCCTCCGGCGCGGCGGATCCGGCGGGCTCCGGAAGAAACGACGCCACGGCGAATCCGAGCGTGCGCCCGCGCTCGGCCTCGGCGTCCGATGGTTGGAAACCGATGGATCGCTGCAGCCAGTGCCCGCTCCGCGCGAGGTGAACGCGCAGCGTCGCCTGGCGTTGCTTGGGGTCGGCCCAAGCGAGCTCGACGACGACATCCGCCCCCTCGCTCCGCTCGACGCGCAGGGCTTCGCCGTCCGTTGGCTCGCCGTTGGTGGGGCGGACGACCAGGTGCAGATTCGGGCCCAGGGCCTCGCGCGTGGCTCGTGCCATCGAACGCGTCGTGGCGTTGGTGGCGTCGCCCGCCGCAACGAGTAGGACAAGGGTGACGGCGCCGGCCATCGAGGGGACCGCCGAGCGTACCCATTTCGGAGCCGCCGCCCAAACCGATGCGCCCTCCGGGCCTCGGTGTGGCTTGTTTCGCGCACGAGCTCATTGCCTTGCGTCGCCCGCTTCGGGGTACACTAAATTTGCAGTGAACCCTGTCGACGCCACCGATCCCGCGGCGAGGCATGCAGCGCCCACGGGCATGCAGTCAGCCGAGCGGTTGCGGCCGATTCCCAAGCGGCCGAGCGACTTCGAACGGCGCGAGAACGAGCGGCAGCTGCGCCGGATCGAGCAGTACGACGCTCTCGCCTGGCGTCGGGCCGAATGGCTCGAGAAAAGCCGCTACTACCACGACACGGTCCACAGAATCATCGAGTCGGTGGTGCTGCCGGGAACGCGAGTGCTCGACGTGGGCTGCGGCTTGGGCGACTTGGTCGCTCGCCTCGACGCGATGAAATGCCGATCGGTCGGCATCGATGTGTCGCCCCGAACCATCGAACGCGCCAAGGCTCGCCATCCTGGAGCGGACGTGCGCGTCGTCGACATCGAGCGAGATGCGCTGCCCGAAGGTCCCTTCGACGTCGTCGTCTTCGCCGACGTCGTGGGGCACGTGGACGACGTGCAGCGGACGTTCGAGCGTGTCCACCGGCTGCTTGCGCCGGGCGGCCGGGTCATCGTCACCTATTACAACTTCGTCTGGGAGCCCGTGTTGAAGGCCGCCGAGCACCTCAAGCTCAAACAGCCCTGGCCGGATCAGAACTGGCTCTCCATGGACGACATCGAGAACTTGCTGTACCTGTCGAACTATCAAGTGGTTCGCACGGGCACCGAAGTGCTCGCACCGGTCCGAATTCCACTGGTCTCGGAGATCGCAAACCGGGTCGCCGCCAAATTGCCGGGAACGCGCGCCGCCTCGCTCGTTCAATATTTCGTGGCGAGGCCGGTGGCCACTCCGGTCCCCTCTGCTTCGCCGGGCGTTTCGGTCGTGTGCCCGTGCCGCAACGAACGGGGCAATATCCGTGAGGCGATTGAGCGTACGCCGTTGATGGGGCCGCGCACCGAGCTCATTTTCGTGGACGGCAACTCGACCGACGGCACGGTCGAGGAGATCGAGGCCGCCATGGCGACCTACTCGGGCCCCCTCCAATTGCGCCTGGTGCGACAGGGCGAGGGCAAGGGCAAGGGCGATGCGGTCCGCAAAGGGTTTGCGGCCGCGCGGCACGAGGTGCTGATGATCCTCGATTCCGATTTGACCGTGCCGCCCGAGGATCTCCCGAAGTTCTACGACGCGCTCGTGACGTCGAAGGGGGAGTTCATCAACGGCGTGCGCCTCGTCTACCCCATGGAGGGGCAAGCGATGCGCTTTCTGAATCTTCTGGGCAACAAGTTTTTTTCGGTGGCGCTTTCGTGGGTTCTCGAGCAGCCCATTAAGGACTCTCTCTGCGGGACCAAGGTGCTCTACCGGCGCGATTACGAACGAATCGCCGCCAACCGAGTCTTCTTCGGAGACTTCGACCCGTTCGGAGACTTCGATCTGCTCTTCGGAGCCGCGCGATTGAATCTAAAAATCGTGGACGTTCCCGTTCGCTACCGCGCGCGAACGTATGGGGATACGAAAATCAGCCGCTTCACGCACGGCTGGCTTCTCCTCGAGATGACGGCATTTGCGTTCAAAAAATTCCGTTTGGCAACCTGACGGCTTTTCGGACACGATGCCGGCGCCGGTCCGTTGGGGGGCGCCCGAGCGTGTACCATCCGCGATGTGGACGATCCCTTGAACGCTCGCCTACCCATTCGAAATTGGCGTCTCGGCACGGCACTGCTCTTCGTGCCGCCGCTTTTGGCGGCTGGGCTGGTGGGTGCGACGCTGCGGCATCGATCGTGGAACGAACCGTTCTTTCTTTCGAGCGCGTACTACGTGCTGTTCGCCATGCTGGCGATTTACGTGGGGGTCCAGCTCTCGGGTCTCGGAAGCGGGCCGTCGCTCCGAGCCTGGGCGAGAGACAATCTCGCCGGGATCGTCGTCACCACGGTGGTGTCCGCCATCGTGTTGTTCTCGGTGTCGCCGGCATTCCGCGTGCTGGCGGACGAGACCAATTTGCTCGGCGTCTCCAAGAATTTGCATTTCAACAAGACAGCCGATTTTGCCGTAACTGGGAAATGGTACTTCGACAATTACTGGAATCTCGGCGTGGTGACCGATCGGCGGCCGCCGCTGTTCCCGTTCTTCGTCTGTTTGGTGCACATCGTCCGAGGCTACCACCCGCAAAATGCCTTCCATCTGAACGCGATCGTTTTCGTTCTCTTCGTATTTTCGTCGTACCGACTGGCCAAGCGTCTGGGGGGTGAGGTGTTCGGCGTCGCGGCCGCGATGGCGGTTGCGGTGAACCCGAACACCCTCTTTTCGGCCCGGTCGGCGGGCTTCGATTTTCTGTCCACGTTCCTGCTGCTCGCGGTCATTCACAGTTTTCTCGACTACACGACCGAGCGATCGCCCCGTCGTCTCGCCATTCTGACGCTCGATCTGTGTTTTCTGGCGTACATCCGATACGAGAGCTGGGCGCTGCTCGCGGCGGTCGCCGGGGTACTGCTGGCCTTTCGCATCGTCCGGCGGGCCGACACCCGCGGCTTCGGCTTCGTCTACTCCTTGGCGCCGCTCTTTCTTTTGCCGCGCTACTGGCAATCGGTCGCGAAGGCAAACGATTCCGAACAGCCGCTCAGCGCTTCGCTCTTCAGCTTCGCGAGCTTCCGCGAAAATGCCCGCGACTATTTCCGGCAGTTCGTTCATCCGCTGGACTTCGATGGGCCGCACGCGCCCCTGCTCATGATTTTGGGGGCCGCTGGTTGTGCTCTCTTGCTGTTCGGTTTCATCCGCAACGTGCGGGCGAAACGGCTCGCGCCGCGTTTCGTGCAGGTGGGTGTCCTCATCGTGGTGATTCTCGGGCTGGAAAGCCTCATCTGCTTTTCGTATTCTTGGGGCAAGCCCGAGCACGCCGCTTCGGCACGCCTGTTCGTCTGGCTGGACACGTTCGTGGCGTTCGCGGCGGCATGGTTGCTGACGGTCGTCGGCAAGCACCTGTCCGTGCCGCTTTCGATGCTGGGGCGCCGGTCCGGAGCTCCGGTCACGTGGCTCGCCTGCGGCGTTCTGTTCGCGATGTATGTTCCCGTGGCGAGCGAAGCCCGGTTCATCAACACCCTGATTCTCACGCGTCAAGCGGCGGAGACGTGGCGTTTCTTCGAGAAACTAGGGACCAAGCGAATCCTCATCTTGAGCGACCGTCCGGGGCTCTTCACGGTCATGGACTACGGCGCGGAGGACATTTCGACCGCCGACCGCGGCCTGCTCTACGAATTGTCACGGCACCTGTACAGCGACATTTACCTGGTCCAGGAGGTCGACTTGGCGACCGGTAAGCCGCTGCCCGGCTTCGCGGCGTGGCCGGATGTCGAAAAGGAGACTCTGTACGAGTTTCAGAATACGGAGTCCGAATCGATACGGATCGCCCGGGTCAAGCGCTAGGGTCCGTTTTCGTACGTCCCGCGGATCCACCCGCACGGGCGCGTCGCTGCGCAGCGCAAACGGAAAACCCCCTGGCGCGCCCCGGCGCTCGAGCTTGGAAGTCGCCGCTTTTGCGTGCGTGGGCGTCTGCTGTACACTGATTCCGAGGGGGATCAACCGGCCACCGCTACGGCACCAACACCCAGTGGGCGTGCGGGGTCTTTTTCTTCTGGATGGGAATGGCCGGGCATGGAGCATAACGAGCGCATCTTCGTCGCCGGGCATCGCGGACTGGTGGGTTCCGCATTGACGCGCAAGCTGAAGAGCGAAGGCTTTCGAAACCTCGTCCTTCGAACGCACGACGAGCTCGATTTGAGTCGTCAGAGCGCCGTGGAGCGGTTCTTCTCCGAAGAGCGCCCGGCGTACGTGTTTCTCGCAGCCGGTCGCGTGGGCGGCATCTTGGCCAATGACACGTTCCGGGCGGACTTCATTCGCGACAACCTGCTCATTCAGACGAATGTCATCGACGCCGCGTTTCGCAACGGCGTGAAGAAGTTCCTGTTTCTGGGCTCGTCCTGCATTTATCCGAAGCACGCCGCTCAACCGATCAAAGAAGAGTATCTGCTGAGTAGCGCACTCGAGCCCACCAACCAGCCTTACGCGCTCGCCAAGATCGCCGGTCTGGAGATGATCGACGCGTATCGCCGCCAGCACGGGTTCTGCGGCGTGAGTCTGATGCCGACCAACCTGTACGGCCCGCACGACAACTTCGACCCGCGCACCTCGCACGTGCTCCCGGCCATGATCCGTCGCTTCCACGAAGCGAAACAAGCGGGCGTCTCCGAGGTGGTCATCTGGGGCACGGGCACCCCGCGGCGCGAATTCATGCACGTGGAGGACTTGGCCGACGCGTGCCTGTTCGTCATGCGCGAGTACGACGACCCTCGCATCCTGAACGCGGGTGTCGGCGAAGATGTGACCATCCGCGATCTCGCGGAGCTCGTCAAAGACGTCGTCGGCTTCTCGGGGTCTCTGCGCTTCGACACGACCAAGCCGGACGGCACGCCCCGCAAGCTGCTCGACGTGTCGCGGCTCCATGCGCTCGGCTGGCGGGCGAAGATCCCGCTGCGCCGCGGAATAGCCGAGACGTACGCCTGGTTCGCAGGACTTTAGGGGCCCGGATCGGACGGGTCCCGACCCGCCGTATGACCTTCCATCCGTTGCCGCATGCCGATCCAGCCCGTACGCTAACGAGCATGGGCGAGTCTGCGGACGCGGTGCCTCGCGTCGTCGGACGTTACGAGATCTTCGACGAGATCGCGTCGGGCGGGATGGCGACCGTTTACCTTGGACGGATCATCGGCTCGGGCGGCTTCTCCCGAACGGTCGCCATCAAGCGCTTGCACCCGCAGTTTGCCAAGAATCCCGAGTTCGTGACGATGTTCCTCGACGAGGCGCGTCTCGCCGCTCGCATTCGCCACCCGAACGTGGTCCCGACGCTCGACGTGGTGGCCGCCAGCGGCGAACTGTTTCTCGTCATGGAGTACGTGGAAGGCGAAACGCTCAGTCGTTTGGCCCGAAGGCTCAAGGAGCGTGGGCAACGGGTGCCGATGCCCGTGCTCATGCGCATCATGGCCGACGCGCTTCAGGGTCTTCACGCCGCACACGAGGCGCGAGACGAGCGAGGCGTTCCGCTCAACATCGTGCATCGGGACGTGACCCCCCAGAATATTTTGGTCGGGATCGACGGCGTCTCTCGGCTGCTCGATTTCGGCGTCGCCAAGGCCGCGGGTCGAGCTCAGACCACCCAGGAAGGGCAGATCAAAGGCAAGCTCGCGTACATGGCTCCCGAGCAGCTCATGAGCAGCGGAGTCACCCGGGAGACCGACATTTATGCGGCATCCGTCATTCTGTGGGAGATGCTGACGGGCGCGCGCCTCGTCACGGGCGAGAGCGAAATCGACCTGGTCGCCAATTTGCTCAAAAGGGACATCCACCCACCCAGTCGGCTCGTCGCCGAGGTCCCCAAAGAGCTCGACGCCCTGGTCATGCGAGGCTTGGCCGCCAAGGCCGTGGATCGGTTCGCCACCGCACGCGAGATGTGCGTTGCGCTCGGCCAATGTGGCATCCGCGAGGAGCCATCGATCGCCGTGGGCGAATGGGTCGCCACCCTCGCGATCGAATCGCTCACCCATCGCATGGCAAAAGTTGCGGCCCTCGAATCGCAGTCGGGCTCCGACGCGGGTCTGGGCGAGAGCACGCGGACGGCGTTGACGCTTGGTGGCGGACCTATGAGCGACGTGACTCGCGTGACCGGCGCGGACTTCGCCCCGACGTCCATTCACGACCGTTCGTCAAGCGACCCGCCGTCGGCCGTGGTGAGCGCAACCCTGAACGCCGGATTCATCGATGCCGGGACCACGCGTCGCAAAGCGCGCGCGCGTGTGTTGGGCGGAGCGGCGACGGTGGCCTTGGTGCTCGTGTGTGGCGCCTTTGCGTTGGCTCGCTCGATGCGGGTGCACCCGCCCGCCCCCGTGACACTGCGCGATCCGCCCGCGCTGCGAGAGACGAAGGGAGCCGAAATGACCTCGGCCGTGCTCGCCCGCGATTCCCTGCCCGCGCTTCCGCTGCCTTCGAGCACGACGTCCGCAGCGGTCGCGCCGCGCAAGGACCCACATTCCGATTCGGCATCGTCGCATCGCGCCGGACCGGCGTTGCCGGTACGTGCGAGGCCGCAGCCGGCCCTGCCTCTGCCGTCCGACGATCGCGACGACGTTTTCAAGACCCGAGAGTGATCCGCTTCGCCCGGGTTCGGTGGTAGGTCTTTGCGCACGCGATGCTGAGCCGAAGGCGATTTCTGGTCGCGACGGCGCTTGCGACGCCGTGGACCCGCCATCGCATCTCGTGTTCGCACAGCGGCTTGCACGGTCGCCCTCAAGCGACGCGCCCGCCGTTGCATCCGGCCGCGTTGCGCCGTTTCGTCGATCCGCTGCCCATCCCGAAGGTGGCGAAGGCCGAGGGCCTGCGTGCCGATCCCCACGACCCAGACGCTCGGATTGCCTATTACCGCATTTCGATGCGCGAAACCGAGATGAGCGTCCACCGCGACGTGCCTCGCACGAGGGTATGGAGCTACGGCGGGAGCGTGCCCGGTCCTACCATCGAGACGCGCAGCGGAACGCCTTTGTTGATCGAGTGGCACAACGACCTGCCCAGTCGCCACTTCTTGCCGATCGATCACAGTCTGTGTGGCGCCGGCGGGCATGTCCCGGACGTTCGAACGGTCGTGCATGTGCATGGAGCGAAGGCGCCTCCGGAAAGCGACGGCTACCCGGAGGATTGGTACGCCCCGGGGCACTCTGTGCTCTACCGGTATCCGAACCGTCAGGATGCGGCCATGCTTTGGTACCACGACCATGCCATGGGCATCGAACGCCTGAATATGTACGCGGGGTTGTTCGGCGTGTTCCTGATCCGCGACGAGGTCGAGGATGCGCTCGACCTGCCGAAGGGTCCGTACGAAGTGCCGCTGGTCCTCTCCGATAGGCTCTTGGATGCGGACGGTCAATTGGTCTATCCGACCTCCGGCGTGCCGGAAGCTCCTTGGGTCTCGGAGATCCATGGCGACGCATGGCTCGTGAACGGCACGATTGCCCCGTATCTGGATGTCGAGCCGCGCCGGTACCGGTTTCGAGTGCTCAACGCCTCCAACTCGCGTTTCTACGATCTGTCGCTGTCCGACGGCAGGCGGTTTCGCCAGGTGGGGACCGACCAGGGGCTCTTGCCGGCCCCCGTCCCGGTCGCGATCGTCACGCTCGCGCCGGCCGAGCGGGCCGACTTGATCGTGGACTTCGGGGATGCCTCCGCAAAGGACGTCGTCCTGAAAAGCGGAGCATTCGAACTGATGCAATTTCGAGTTGCCGTCGGGCCGCGACCAGCGGCGCAGCCGCTGCCCGCGACGTTGCGTCCGATGCCCAAGCTTTCGCCGTCCCAAGCGGTCAAGACTCGTAGCCTGACCCTCAACGAGTACATGGACCCCCATACGCACGCGATGCTGATGCTGCTCAACGGCACACGCTGGCACGAGCCGGTCACGGAGACGCCGGAGCTCGATAGCATCGAGATCTGGGAGTTCATCAACTTGACCGAGGATTCGCACCCCATCCACCTGCATCTGGTGCGCTTTCAAATCCTCGCGCGTCAGCCTTTCGACGCCGATGAATACCTGCGGTCGCGGTCGATGCTACAGGTCGGCGCGGCCGTGCCGCCCGCACCCGAGGAGGCCGGGTGGAAGGATACGGTTCGGGCGGACCCCGGCATGATCACCCGAATCATCGTCAAATTCGAGGGCTTCGCCGGACGTTACCTCTGGCATTGCCACGTCCTCGAGCACGCCGCCAACGAGATGATGCGACCGTTCGAAGTCGTTGCCGCACGTCCAAAGTGAACCCTCAAAAGTGAACCCCGACGTGGGCCGTTCCCACGAATCCGAAGCCGACGCTCGATCCCGACGCCTGGTACAAGGGGTTTGCCTTAACGGCCGTTTGCACGCTCGGCGGAAGCAGGCTGAAGTTCGCCGGTAGCGCGGCCTTCGGTCGTTGGAGGAACAGCGCTTCGGGGTTCAGATCGATCCCGAGTGACACGAAGTGGTTGAAGTAATAGTCGCCTCCGAACATCAGTCCGGCGTTGTAGCCGTGGACGCTCACCCCCGCCGATCCTCCCGTCGGGGTATCGACGGCGTTCGCGCTCAACGTGCCGGCGAAGGCATAGCCGCCGCGCACGCCGAAGTACGGATCCAGGCGATCCTTTCGCATGTGAATGGCCACTTCGCCGTTCACTTCCCACAGGTTGAACTCCGATAGCTGCAGATCGCGGGCGGCGATGCCGACGGTGAAGGACAAGAGTCGAACTCCGGCGGCGAAACCGAATGCGGGGCCGCCGCTGGCCGAGTTCTGGATTTGCAGATTGCTCGAATTGATCGACTCGAGCCCTACGTACGTGGCTCCCAGATCGGCCCGGATCCAAACCCACTCGAGCCCCAACCCGCTGTCGCGCGACTCGTCGTCCGAAGGGGTGCTGGGCACCGGGGTGGGTGAGATGGGGCCCGTGGTCGGCGATCCGGGTTCCGGGACCGTGAGCGGGTAGCCCGGCGGCGGGGCGGAAGGCGGCGCGGGCTGTGGGGCAGCGGCCGGCATCGCCGACGGATATCCCGGTGGTGGGGGCCCAACCGGAGCGGGGGGCGCCGGCGGCGGCGTTTGAGCCCATGCGGGCCGTGCGCACGTGGCGGCGACCAGAAGCCAACGGGAGGCGGCAAGCGGGCGCATCACCGCTTCTCGGTGGGCGAACCGTCGCGCGTGCCGCTCGGGTCATCCTGCATCGCGCCGACCGCTTCGTCGACTTCCGCGTCGGACGTGGGAACGCGGTACTTCTCGTCGAGCCAGCAGCCGAGATCGATCTGCCGGCAGCGCGGAGAGCAAAACGGCGACGCCGCGTTTTCCGGACGCCCCTGGGCCGTCCGTCCGCAGATTGGACAATGAGCCATCGTCAGGCAGCATAGCGCGCGGGCCGCGCGGAGTCGGTCATTCGAGGGGGCGATCCACGTCGACGGGGACCGACCTCTCGAGCAGCTCGGCGACGTCGAGCTGTTGAATCTCGTCCTCGAGGTTCTTGCTCTTGATTCCGTCGGTCAGCATCGTCATACAGAAAGGGCACGCGCTCGCGAGAGTCTTCGCGCCGGTGTCGATGAGCTGCAAGGTGCGTCGGATGTTCACCCGGTCGTGGTTCTGCTCCTCCATCCACATCTGGCCGCCACCGGCGCCGCAGCAGAGTCCACGCTGCTTGGTCCAGTACTCCGGCTCGACGAGCTCAACGCCTGGGATACGCCGGAGGATTTCTCGCGGTGAGTCGTAAATGCCGTTGTAGCGGCCGAGGTAGCAGGAGTCGTGGTAGACGACGCGGCCCTTGACCGGATGGTGCGGGACGATCTTTCCTTCGGCCATCAGACCCAAGAGAAAGTCCGAATGGTGGACGACCTCGACGCGCAGACCGAAGTCGGGATATTCGTTCTTGAGCGTGTTGAAGCAGTGCGGGCACGTCGTCACCACGACGCGCGCCCCGCCCTGTTGCTTGTAGCCGTAGATGGTGGCGGCATTGCTTTCGGCCAGGGTCGCGAACAGAAACTCGTTGCCCGCGCGGCGCGCCGGGTCTCCCGTGCAGTTTTCTTCGACGCCGAGAATGGCGAAGTCGACGCCGGCATGCTTGAGGAGCTTCGCCGTCGCCCGTGCGATCCTCTTGGCCCGATCGTCGTAGCTGGCCGCGCACCCGACCCAGAACAGCACGGTCGCCCCCGGCTTTTCGCTCATCTTCGGTAGCCCCAGCCCGTCCGACCAGCCGGCGCGGTCCGCGCGCGCGAGGTTCCACGGGTTGCCGTTCGACTCCATGCCCTGGAACGGCTTCGTGAGCGCGTGCGGAAACTCGCCTTTGACCATGACGAGGCTTCGCCTCATGTCCACGATCTTGTCGACGTACGAAATGAGGACCGGGCATTGCTCTTCGCACGCGCGGCAGCTCGTGCAGGCCCAGAGCACGTCGGGATGGATGACGTTCGGCACGAGATCCACCGATCGCGGATCGGGCTCGTCCGCGGGTCGGTTCGAAGGGGGATCCGGCTGGCCCGGCCGCGTATCGTGTTCCGGGTCGAGTCCTGCAAGGTCGGGGTGGGCGATCAGCTGCTCTTCGTGCGCGTAGAGAAAGTCGCGTAGCGCGATCGTGAAGTGCTTCGGGCTGAGGACCTTGCCGGTACGGTGCGCTGGACAGTTGTCGGAGCAGCGCCCGCACTCGGTGCACGTGTAGAAATCCAGAATCGATTTCCAGGTGAAATGATCGATGCGGGCGACGCCGATCGGCAGGGCCAGCGGATCGGCCGCCTCGCCGGCGGCGCCGACTTTCTCCATCAGTTTTTCGGCGTTCTCGGCCATCGGCTCGAGCTGGCCGGCCGGCGCCAAGCTGCGCGCGAAGACATTCGGGATTGCCGTGATGACATGGAAATGTTTCGAATGCGGCAAGAGGTTCAAGAACAAGAGGACGAGCGTCGCGTGAGTCCAGAATCCGGCGCGCGCGACCCAGACGAGCGCGTTGGGCGATCCATTGTGCAACATGCACGCGATCAGGGACGCGGCGGGCGCCGGCCACGGCGACCAGGCTCCGCCCCACCGCTCGCCTTGAAGCGGGGCGAGTAGGGTGCCCATGGCGGCGCACGTCGCCGCCGTTCCCGCGTGCCCCGACGCTTTGCAGAATGCCACTTGTTTGGAAGACAAGACCAACGATGCGCCGTCGTAGGTCACGTCCGCGAGCATCATCGTGAAGATGATGACCAGAATGAGCAGTCCCTCGGCCGAAAGGGCCATTCGGGCAGGCTTGACGACAATGCGATAGTAGAGAAATACCAGCACGCCGGCCATCACCAGAACCGCCATGCAGTCCTTCGCAAACTCGTAGACCAGCCCAATCGGCTCGGTGGGCGTCAGGATCCAGAGGTTGAACGGCGGATAGAATCCGCGGCCCCACAGAACCAGCGTCCGTAGGAGCAGGACCACGAAGCCCGAGAAGATGAGCTTATGGGCGACTCCTGCGGGGCTGTAGTAGTCCATTTTTTCTTGGCGGAACGCGTACCGCCACGTTCCCCTCAGCCGGACCGCCAAGTGGTCCAACCGATCCGAGGGTCGGCCCACTTCGAGCAGCCGCCATCGCCGACTGGCGGACCACGCGAACATTGCGAACGCCGCGAACATCAAGGTGAGCATCGCCGTCGGGCTCATCGCCGTTCGCTCCGGGTTGGGGCCGGCGCGTCGAGGACGCCGGCCCGATGGATCGCCAAAGCCAGGGGTTTATCGGGGGTGGCGGATCGCGTCAAACGGCGCGCCGCACCGCGCGGGCGAATTCAATTGCGCGTACGATGGTCGCCACGCACCGTGCCGAGCAAGATCGACTTCTACGGGCTCGCGCGGCCGGTTCAGGACCGGTTCGCCGCGGCAACCCACCTTTTGGCTCCTCCTGCACCGTTGCTCGTCCAGAACGTGCGTCGCACGGCGGCGTGGGTGTTTCTCGCCGCCGCCGCCGTGCTGCTCGTCATCGAGGGCGCCCTGCTGAGTGCCGGTTGGGGAGACGTTCAAAACCCGTTGGCGATCCACGGGCCAAAAATGGTCACGGTCGACGTGGTGTTGCTCGCGACCGCCCTGTACTGCGTGCTGCGCGCGCTCGGCATCGTCTCCACGCTCGACGCCTTGCCGTGGCGGCCGGGTCTTTACGTCTTCCCCGGCTGCGTCGTCGATGCGCGTCGTCCGACGCTCGACGTGTGGCCGATGGAGATGGTCGAATCGGTCGATCGGCTCGCCCCGCCGGCGTTCGGACTCGTGTTCCGGATGCGCGACGGTTCGCGGGTCGCGGTTCGAGCACCGAGCGCGGCACGAGCCGAGCAAGCGGCCGCCGCGCTCGAACCGCGACGGCGCGACCTGGCGCTAGCTTTGGAGAGCGGGGATCTGCAAACGGTCGCGGAGCTCGATCCGCTGCACGACCGGGCGATGTCGAGCCCAATCGGTCCAACGGAGGCGATGACGCCCGCGAGACCCCATTGGATCCGCTTCGACTGGGCCATCGCCGCGGTGCTCGGCTTCGTTCTTGGACAGGGACTGGCGGCCGCGCGCAATGCCTGGAGCGATGCTGCCGCTTACCGGGCGGTCACTCAGGATGGAAGCGCCAAGGCCTACGAGCAGTACCTCGCGCAGCGCGGCAAGCACTCCGACGAAGTTCGCGACGTGCTCTTGCCCAGGGTCCAGCTGCGAGAGGCCGAGGCGAAGGGAACGGTCGAGGCGGTGCGGGCCTTCGCGGAGGCGCATGCGGATTCGAAGATCGGGGCGGAGATTGACGCGTCGTTGCGGCTGGCGTTGCTGATCGAGCTCGAGAAGGCGAAAAGGCCCGGCACGGTCTCTGCTCTCGACGCATTTGCCCGCAAGTACCCGGCGCCGGTCGTGGGCGCCGAACTTCGCGCCGCGCGCCACGCACTTTTCGTCCGTGCGCTGGCGACGTGGAGAGCACGAGCGCATCCCGACGCCCCGACCGAAGCCCTGATGGATCGATTGCTCGCGTGGACCGAGCAGAACGGACCGCGATGCGAAGTGCGGTTTCGCGAGAGGCCGTCGACCTCGATGGCCGATGCAGACAGGAGTGTCATGAGGAGCCCTCGTTATCCCGGCCCCGAAGCTCTTCCGTCGCGGTACCTGACGGCGGACTCGCTTCGCCAAAACGAAACAGGGGTCATCGATTCGGTCGTCAAACAGTTCGCCGATGTGTTTCCGGCGGACGTGCTGTCGGCCCACGCGGCCGAACCGCTCGGCGCGGACGATCCGGCGCCGTCTTCGGTCCCCGCGCTCGTCATCGATTACGCGCCGGAGTGGTCTCGCGGCAACACCACATGTCCGAAGCCGCTGACGGTGTTTGTGGGTCTCTCGTTCGAGTTTGCGGCGACGTTCTCGACGCCCGACGGGCCGCCGTGGAAAGCGACCGTGAAGACCTGGCGTGCGGCCGAGTCGTGGAAGATCAAGGGCCAGGGGTTGAGTCTCGAAGACTTCGAGGAAAAGGTGTACGGCGCGATGGTCGACGGCGCATTTGACCAGCTTCGAAGAAGGCTCGGCGACGCCCTGTTTTAGACCGGGGTCGGGGTCGGGGTCGCTAGTCTCCCCGCACCCAAGCGATCGCGTCCACCATCCGATCGGCCATGTCGCTCGGGAACGGGTGGCCTCCTGGCCCCAGGCTGACGAACCTCGCCTCCACCCCGAAGGCCTTGAGGCGATCGACTTGTCCGACCATCGGCGCGCGTGCCGCGTCTTGGTCTCCCGCAGCCAGGAGCACCCTTCGCACCGCGGATGCTCGCAAGCACGCGGGATCGAGGGTGATCTTCATCGACATCAACACGAGTCCCGTCCAGCGCCCTGGCTGCGCGCAAGCCAGCTCCGCGGCGAAGTAGGCCCCGTTCGAGTAGCCGATGAGCGTCCCGCGCTTGCGATCCATTTTTCCGGGCGCCATCGCTTCGGCGGCTGCGAGCGCTGCTCGCATCTGCCGCTCCGCATCGGCGGCCGTTCCCGCCCACATCCTTCCGTCTCCGAGCGGCGCATTGCCCCTCGGGCAAACGAGAAAGCCGAACCGGGTCGCTCCTCGCTCGAAGACGCCGCACGAGTCCTCGGGGCTTGCCCACATGCCGTGCAGGAACACGATCGCGGGTCGCGCCGCCGTCACGTCCACGGGGGCGTACGCGACCCCCCAAGCGCCCTGCGCGTGCAGCGACGCGAACAGGAGAGGCCACGGAAAGAACCGCAACGGGACCATCAGGGCAGGTCGAATCCGAAAGTCTTCTTGTCGTCCACTCCCGGAGCGAGCTGCACGTCGAAGCCCACCACGCGTCCACCGAGCCGCGCCCCGAACCGAACGGCCACGGGCGTCTCTGCGCCCCGCAGATCGGTCAGCGCGATCTCGGCGACGTAGTGGCCGTGGGGCGGGTCGAGTCCCTCGAAGTACACGTTCTCGACGTTCTGGCTGCCGCACCCGTCGTCGCCCGGACAGTCGCGGTCGAGGCGGAAACCGCTGCTGGTGGCGCGCGTACGGGCCTTGGGGATGCGCTCTTGGCCCGGCGTGACGATCGTCAGGTTGACGTCGGCCGGGCTCGACCCCCAGGCAATCGTGAACTGCAGCACCCCGGTCGCTTCGCCGCACCCTTCGTCGATGACGCCGTTGCAGTTGTCGTCGATGGCGTTGAAGCAGAGCTCGGGCCCCGTAGGCGTGCACGCTTGAACAAGCGTCGTGCCCGGTGGCGGTGCGAGGTGCATGGCCTCCACCGGAGGCGGAGGCGACGGCGTACGCGCCGATGCCCAGGGGCGACAGGAAACGATCAGGACGACCGCGGCCCCGACGTGACGGCTCATCTCATCGCGGCGGGCCGCCCATCCCGGGCGGCGCTGTGTCGTTTTGCCGTTGCGCTTTCGGCGACTCGGGGACGCTTTCGGCGGTGGCCTTGGGGTTCATGACCTCGAAGAACGCTTGGCGCGCCAGGTCGCCGAGCGGCGATGGCTGGCTGCGCAGCGCCATCAACACGCCTTTCTCCTTCGTGAACTTGAGGATCCGAATCGCCTGGGTGCGCTTGGCCACGTTGGTCCCGAGGGCGTCGGCGAGCAGGCGTGCGCGCAGCTGCACTCGCGTCATCGAATGCGGTCCGTTGTCGATCTCGACCGATTCGACCAGGTTGCGACCCAGAATGAGCCGCGGCCAGTCTTGGAGCTGGTCGTGCACTTTGACGTGCGCGATGGCCTCGGCGTTGTCGACCCACCGCGCGATATCGCCGTTTTCGAAGTTTCGATCGCTCCAGTACCCGAACGTCTTGTTGTAGACGTCCTTCAACTCTTCGATCGCTTCAGCGGGCACCGTCGGATCGTTGTAGGTCGCGATCGCTCGCGCCGCCGTGTCGGCGTCGGCGCCGAGGATCAACGCGAGCGCGGCGTCGGCCTTCAGGCTCACGTCGCTCAGCTTGGCGAAGATTTGCGGCACCATCGCGGGAGTCAGTCCACCCATGCCGATGGCGCGCGCCATCTGGTGGCGGACTTCGATGTCCGGCACACTCGGGGTCAGTAGGTCCACCAGCGCCGCCGTCGCGTCCGGGACAGGCCGGTGGATCAGTGTTTCGAGGTAGCAGCCACGAAGGAAATTCGATTTCGGATCCGTCTTCGTGCTGTCGTGAATCTTTTTCACGACGTCTTTCATCTGATCGTCGCTCGCGACCCACGAGAGGGCGAAACACGCTTCGGTGCGCGACTGCTCGTTTTCCATCGGTTCCTCGATGTACTTGACGAGGTCGTCGTACGCTTTCGGGTCGCCCCACTGCGCGAATCCGTCCGACGCACCCACGCCCAGAGCGCGCAACGTCATCCCGAGGATGGTCAGGCCGCCCTGGCTCAGCGAGTCCCACGACACGTCGAGCTTCTTCATGCGCCGATGAAGCTGTTTCTCGAGGATGCCCCAGGCGCGCGGCGTTCTCGTCCAGCCGAGGTAGCGAAGCGCGCTTTGAGCCGTGGCCCACGTGTCGGGGAAGGGCGGCTGCGCCCCCTCGGGGGGAAGCTTCTCTTTGGGATCCGCCCAGCGCTGCAGCAAGGTCACGGCCTTCGGCGAGCCGATCAGGGCGAGAAAGCGCATCCCGTTTGCATGGGGCTGCGGTTTCACGTCGGGATCCACCCAGTACAGAACGCCGGGTTCCGCGGTCTTCACCAGGTAGTCGCGCTTGTCGGGATGGATGACGGCGAGATCGGCCAGCATGCGCGCCGCGAAGACGCGTTCGTTGTCGTCGCGCCGCAGCTCCGGCCAGTCGACTTCGTTGTAGAGCTTGAGCGGGTCCTGCTCCATGCGCCAGCCCAGCACGTCCGCTGCGCGGACGTCGCCGATTTCGGCCATTCGCATCGCCGCCTCCACCTTCCAGTGGGGCTTCGGGTTGCCCGCAATGTACCCGTAGAGGGCCTCGCCTCCCCGGGGGTCTTCGAGGTCCTTGAGCATGTCGAAGATCTGTTTGGTCTGGAATTTTTCCGTATCCGCCTTTTCGTGATTGATCGTCTTCAGGGCGAGTACGAGGCCGTTGGCGCCGATTCCGTCTCGTAGCGCCTGCAAGAACTTCTCCCTGGAATCCTTGTCGGCTTTGGTGAGCGCCTCGACGAGCGGTTGGGTCGATCGTTCGTTGCCGATCTTTCCGAGCCCCACGGCGGCCTCGCGGGCGACGTCGATGTCCTTGTCCTTGACGAGGCGGATGAGCGTGTCGGTCCATTTGGGGTCCGCGTCGCGCGAGAGGGTCGTTGCGACGAGCTGGCGCACGCTGTTGCTGTCGTCGGCGGCGAGGGCCGCCACCCTGTCGAGCGACACCAGCGCAGCCAACTTGTCGGCGTCGAACGCTGGAAATCCGTCGAGTCGCTGAACCTGAGCGAGGTGACCGAGCCGGTACTCCGCGAGGACCGCGTCGAACGCGCTCGACTCCTTGAGAGCGACGAGCGCCCATGAAATTTGCGGCTTGTCGCTGCTGTCGGCCTCTCCGAGTGCCTTGATCAAGGCCGGCTTGGCAGAGTCGGCGTCGGGCGAGCCGAAGTCCACGAGCGCCATGGCCGCCGTGCCGCGGACGCCGTGATCGAGATTCGATAGGCCCCTGGTGATCGACGGGATGCTTGCCTTGTCCCGCGCCCAAGCGAGGTGAATGAACGATTCCTGCAGGAGCCTGGGTTCGTTCTCGGCATCCGCCCACTTGCGCCACCGAGGCGTCTGCTCGGCCTTCGGCAAGAGCTGAATATCCAGGATCTCGCGGTTGACCTGCTCTTTCGTCAGCGTCTGAGCTTCCGTATGCATGCTCAAGAACGCGATCGCCGCGGCCCCAACGATCAGCACGATGCCGATCAAAATGGCGATCGGCTTGAATGCTCCGCGCTTGAAATTGCCATCGTCGGCAGGGAAGGCCCCGTAATTCATGACACCCTCGAATGGACGCAGGTTCGGCACGCGCCTGAAATCGTCGCGAGCGCGGACGATACCGCAAGGGCCGCTGCCGCGAGCCCGAAAAGAAAAGGGCGGTGCGGCTGCAGGTTTCCGCGGGCTCGTGTCTGCCGGTCGTGGCTCGGGGTACAATGGCCCGCCATGCAAACGGTCGTGGTCGCGGCCGCCATCCTCGTCGAGCACGACCGGGTGCTCGTCACACGGCGCAAGGCCGGCACCCACCTCGCTGGAACCTGGGAGTTCCCGGGCGGCAAGGTGCTCGCGGGCGAGGATCCCAGGGAGGGGCTCCGCAGGGAGCTGCGCGAGGAAATTGGCATCGACGCGGACGTCGGCGAGATCGTGGACGTCGCATTTCATCGGTACGGCGAGGTCGACAAAGCCGTCTTGCTTCTGTTCTTCGAGGTGACCCGTGTGCCGGGCTCCCCCGAGCCGCGGCCGATCGATGTGGCCGATTTGGCATGGGCGGTGGCCGGCGATCTCGACCCCGCCCGATTTCCTCCGCCCGACCTCGCGGTGCTGCGAAAGGTCAAAGCCCGATTCGCCTAAGATGAGCGTTTCATGAACGCCGCCCTCGGCCGCGACAGCGTCACCATCGGCAGCGCCCCCGACAACGACGTGGTGGTCTCCGGGTCGGGGGTGGCGCCGCATCACGCCCGGGTCACACGGCACAACGGGCCGTTGTTTTTCGTCGACCTGGGCGTCGGCGTCTCAACCGCCAACGGGGTTCCCGTGCTCGCGCAGCAGCCGGTCCCGTTCGACTTTCGCGTCCCATTCGCGGTGGGCGGTGCGCCGGTGCCGCTGTCGCATCCGGCATTGGCGAAAATGCTCATGTCGGCGGGCCAGCTTCAGGTGCCGGCAGGGCACGTCGTCCTCGGGCGCGATCCGGCCCGCGTCTCGCTCGTGCTCGCCCACGCGGCGGTCAGCGGATTGCACGCCACCGTGATGCTCGACAAGATGGTGGTCGTCGACCATGGGTCGACGAGCGGCACATGGGTCGGCGGCCAGCAGCTTGCGCCCGATCATCCGACCCCCATCGACCCGCATGGGATCGTCGCGTTCGGGCCCGTTCCGGTGCCCGTGTCCGTCCTCGCGCAGCTCGCGCACGTGCCGCTCGGTGGGGCGCTGCCCGGATCGGCCCCCGGCCCCGCTGTCGCCGCGCCGAACGACGCACCCCGAAAGCATCGGACCGTCATCGGGGAGCTGTCGCTCGATCAGCTCCACGCCAATGTCGTCTCGATCGGACGAACGTCCGACAACCAGATCGTCGTCAATCACCCGCAGGTGAGCTCGAAGCACGCCGCCATCGTCAAGGTGGGCGAAAAGCTCTTTCTGGAGGACCGGGGCAGCGCGAACGGCACGTTCGTGCGCGGCCAGAGGCTGGCGGCGGGGCAACGCGTGCCCGTCCGGAGCGGCGAGAAGGTCTTCGTCGGCCCCATGCCGCTATTGATTCAAATCGGCGACAGCCGCGTCAACGTCGTCGTCGAGGACCAGGTCAACTGGGCGGGTCGCCCCCTTTACGAGATAGAAGCCTGGAACCTGTCCCTCGAGGTTCCCGATCGAGACGATAGGGCGTGCAAGAAGGTTCTGCTCGACCAGGTCTCCTTCAAGGCACTCCCCGGGGACATGATCGCTCTGATGGGTCCGTCGGGGGCCGGAAAGACGACCCTCTTGCTCGCGCTCAACGGCTACCTGCCGCCGACGAGCGGTCAGGTCCGAATCAACGGGGAGGACCTGTACACGATCTACGACGC
The DNA here is from genome assembly GCA_963696385.1 of uncultured delta proteobacterium. GTDB lineage: Bacteria > Myxococcota_A > Polyangia > Polyangiales > Polyangiaceae > Palsa-1150. The sequence goes on along the minus strand of CAVOKF010000007.1, from coordinate 774,110 downwards.
GCTTCGCGGCAGCATCGGGTACGTCCCGCAAGACGACATCGTCCACCCCGAGCTCACCGTCTTCGAAGCGGTCAAGTACTCGGCGCGCTTCCGCCTCCCTCCCGATTACGCCGAAGAAGAAATCGACCGTCGGGTCGACGACACGCTGCGCGACCTCGGGCTCGAAGGCGTCGCCACCTTGCAAATCGGAAAGCCGGAGAAAAAGGTCCTGTCCGGCGGGCAGCGCAAGCGCGTCAACATTGCGCTCGAGCTCGTGACCGATCCGGTCCTCCTTTTTCTCGACGAGCCGACCAGCGGGCTCGCCGCGGACGACACGACGGCGCTCGTCAACCTCTTGTCGGAGCTCGCACGAAAGACGGGCAAGACCATCATTACGACGATCCATCAGCCGGCCAAAGACGAGTTCGAGAAGTTCAACATCTGCCTGGTGATGGGTTACGGCGGCACGCCGACCTACTTCGGTCCCTCCGGCGAGGCCGCCTACGATTTCTTCGGGGGCATCGCGTCGCGCGCGAGTCCGCCTCACAAGCGCATCGACAACCCGCGCGACATGTTCGACATGCTCAACGCCCGTGAGCGGCTGGTGCTCGACGAGATGCGGCGTGCGAACCCTCGGACGACGCGTGGCGAGGCTCGTTTGGAGGCCGCGAGGGCGTGGCGGGCGGAGTTTTTCCGCAACGACAATCCCTTATTTCAGAAGATGTATTCGGCGCGCCGCAAGATCGGCGCAGCTGCCGGTGCGCGCGGCGTGCCCCATCGCGCCGCCGTGGCCCATGCGCGGCAGTTCGGTCTTCTCACCTCACGCTATTGGAAAGTCAAAATTCGCGACCGTCTCGGGGCGGCGATCATGTTCCTCCAGGCGCCCGTCATCGGGGCGTTGCTGTGGATCGTGTTCGGTGCCCAAAAAGCCGCCGTGCCGTATTGGTGCCTCGGCGCGCTGCAGGAGCTGTCCGCGAAGAACAACACGAGCGCGACCACGACGACCAACTTGCTGAGCTCGATGCAGCCGACCACCGACCACACCGCAGCCATGTTCTTCGTGGTCGTGAGCTGCATCTGGTTCGGCACGAGCAACGCCGCGCGCGAGATCGTCACCGAGCGTGCGATTTACCTGCGCGAGCGGATGGTCAATCTTGGGCTCTTCAACTACGTGCTCTCGAAGTACGTCCTGCTGAGCTTTTTTGGCGTCGTCCAGTGCGCGACGCTGCTCGGGATCGTTTTCCTTGCGCTCGGCTTCAGCGGCGGCTCGGTTGCGTTCGTTTGCGAACTCGGCAACCTCGTCGCCCTGACGATGAGCGCAACGGCGCTCGGCCTCGGCATCTCCGCGGTCGTGACGTCCGCGGAGGCTGCCATGGCGCTGACGCCGATCGCGCTCATCCCCCAGGTCGTTCTGGGCGGGCTGATGGTCCCCATGACGACCAACGCCAACTTGAAGCCGCTCATGTACCTGATGCCTTCGCGCTGGGGCTTCGAGGCGGCGATCTCGAGCGAGCGCGCCGCGATCGCGTCGCAACCCGCGTGGAACATCGACCTGCACAGGCCCGACCTGACCAGCCTGCCCGATTTCACGTTTGCGGGTCGCTTCCAGTGCGCCATCGCGCAAATGGCGAGCGATTCGATCACGGGCGCGTGGGGTTTTACCGAGTGGAGTTCTCCATGGCTGCCCGCGACCATCCTATTTGCGATGACCGCGTTCACGATTCTGGTCGTTTTGGTCGCGCTGCGCCGGCGCGACCCGGTGTGAGCGAGTGGAACGCGACTCAGTGCGTTTCGTAAACCGTGACGCCCTTGTGCCACCCGTTCGGGGCGCCCACGAACCCGGGCGGATGATAGTGCCGCTCGAGAACGAAGAGAAAGTGCCGGCCCTCCACGTCGCCGGCGCGTTCCGTGCCCATCGGCAAGTCCAGGAAGCTGCGCGCGGCGCGCGCGATCTCTTGCGTGATGAGCCCGCGATAGACGGTTCGCTCCGTCTTCGGGGCGGACTCGGCCTCTTCGGTCGAGTCCTTGGCCTCCGCTGGGGCGTCGGCCTCGTTTCCTTCGATCGTGTCCTTGACGGTCGGCGTCGCGCCGGCGATGGTCTCTTCCGTCGCGTCGTGGACCGCCGGTGGATCGGATGGCTCGGCGTTTTCCGTCGCGTCGTGGACCGCTGCGGCACCCCCGGCCCGACCCGGTGGGTCGCTCGGATTGAACTGGACGCGTCGTGCCGAGGCGCCGATCGCTTGGGATGCAACGCTGTCCCATCGCGAAGCATCGGCTCGTAGGACCTTCGTGGGCTGAGCGGCGGATGCCGCCGGAATCGACATCAACCACCAGCAGAGTGCGATTGCAGGCACGAGCATGAGCACCTCCTTGTCCGCCGACGGCTTTCGCACATCTGCGCGCTGCGCTCATAGTCGAATCGTGCCAACCGTGAACCAATCTAGAAAACGCGAACGATTTCGAGGTGTCGCGCGCCGCGCGGTCAACCCGAAGCACGGCCCGAAAGTTCGAACTGAGGGCAAAACGCAGCAGGCTTTGGCCCTCACCCCGCCCGCGTTGCGCGCCCCGGCAACGCTCTTTCGTTCCCGTTTCCCGACCGAATCCACGCCCGTCGCGCCCACTCGACCCGGTCGGCCCCTCGCGAAGGCGTTTCGCCCCCCGCACCGGGTTCGGGGGCCGGGCCGTTCGCGCTATTCGCTTGCGGTCGCGCGTGCGAAGCCACAGGGTGCCCACCGATGGTCCGCATGCCCCCGACAGTCCCGACGCAGACAGGAAAGAACAACCTCGAGATTTTTGCGGCGAGCGGAGCGGCTCGCGAGCTCGACGAGGGGCCCGACATCTGGACTGTGGTCGAATGGAGTTGGACGCCTGCGCCGCCGCTGCGCGTCGTGCTTCGAAGCGATGGGGGCGAACGGCGAGACGTCGTCATCGACGCTTCGGGCGTCTGGCGCGTGCGGCGCGAACCGGTCGAACCGAAGATCGGACCTCCGACCGAGTACCTCGTCAGGCCATGACCGCGCCCCGGGGCCGGATCAAGAAGATCGTTCGAGGAAAGGACCCGTTGGGATGGCACGGGACGAGCTAGGAGTCGTCGAGTGCAGGTTGGACCGCGATACGAGCTCGTAAGCGCGGGTCCACGCGCGGAGCGGCGATCGACCTTGGCGCGCGAGGTGCGCGCCGGCCTGTCTCGCGTCCCCCGCTCGATTCCGTCGAAATACTTCTACGACGAAGTCGGCTGTCGCTTGTTCGACGCGATCTGCGATCTGCCCGAATACTACCTGACGCGGGCCGAGAGCTCGCTTCTCGTCGAGCATGCGGACACGATCGTCGGGCAGGCGGGTGCCGGCGCGCTCATCGAGATTGGCAGCGGCATGGCCCGTAAGACGGGTGCGCTGCTCCGAGCCATGTGCGGTCGGTCCGCGGCGCCGTCGTACGTTCCGTTCGACATCTCGGCCGACGTCATCGAGCACTCGGCCACCGAGCTTCTTGCCGCCCATCCGACGCTTCGAGTCCGGGGCGTCGTCGGAGACTTCGCCTACGATTGCGACCGACTGGGCGCCGCGACGCACGCTCTGACGGGTCCGCGCCTCTTCGCGTTTCTCGGAAGCACGATCGGCAACCTCGACGAGAACGAAGCGCCGCTGCTGCTCGGCAAGTTTGCCGAGCTCATGACCGAGCACGATCGGTTCTTGCTTGGCCTCGATCTCGTCAAGGACCCGAGGGTGCTTCGCGCGGCCTACAACGACACCCAGGGCGTCACGGCTGCGTTCAACAGGAACGTGCTCAGGGTCATCGCGCGTGAGCTGGACGGCGAGGTCGACGAGCAATCGTTCGATCACTGCGCATTTTACGATTCTGCGCGGCAGCGCGTCGAGATGCACCTGGTGTCGACTCGCGACCAAAGGCTCACATTGCGCCTCGCCGACCTGCACGTCGATCTGACGAAGGGCGAGCACCTCCTCACGGAAATCAGCCGCAAGTTCACGCGCGAGAGCGCCGAGCACATGCTCAGCGCGGGCGGCTTGCGACTCACCGAATGGATCAGCGACGGTCGCTTTGCGGTGTGCATAGCCCGCGTGTCCAGTCTGTCCTAAGCGACCCCGACCGCGACCCCGACTACCCCGACCCCGACCCCGACCCCGACCGCGACCCATAAGCGCCATCAGGTCGCAATGCTGCGCTGGGGCTGGAATGCGCCCGCTCGCGCTTTCCGTCGCGCTCGCCCGTGTTGGATGCGGCCTCTACCCTAGAGCGGTTCGAATGCGGTTGGCCCTTCTGGTCGCTCCATCGGATCCGCGGGCGGACGATTCGGCGTCCCGTCGAGAAGCGCTGGCGTGGCTGCGCGGCCAGCTCGCGCGCTCCAAGTTCGACGTCGTGATCGTCGGCGCCGCCCAGCATCCAGACGACGCGGTCGCAAAAGCGGCGCGGAGCATCACGGCGGGGGATTCGGTGCTCGTTCACGTGAGCGGGCGCCTGCTCGGAGCCGACGGCCTCGCCTTTGGAGGCGGTCGCTCCGCGTCCCTGCGCCAGCTCCCCGAGGCCTTTGCGGCAAGACGGCCTGCCGACCTCTCGTTCGTGGTCGACTTGACGTACGAGAATGATTTAGACCCCGCGCCCAGTGGGCGCGATTGGCTCGCGTCGGCCGTTGAGGCTCTGGGAACCGCCAGCCACGGTTACGCCGTATTGGCAGCGCTGCGACGCGCCTCCCAGTCCCCCGGGCGGTTCGCCTTCACCCGGGCTGCACTGGCGGCGGCCCTGGCTCCGCTCGGGCCGCAAGCTGCGCCGGTGCCGGTCGCGCGGGTGCTGCAGGCGATGCACGCGGCGGCCGATGGTTCTCTACAGAGCCGCGCAGCGGCCGAGCATGTCGTGTTTCGCCACGGTGCAGATTCCAGCGAAGCCGCGATTGGCGTCTCCGCTGTCGGTCCCGAGCCCTCGACGGCGGCAGTCACGCAGGGGGCCGTCTCCGTGCCCGCGGCGGTCGACGTCACGGACGAGTTCGCCGTTCAGGAACCCCGGGCGGCCTCGGCGGTTGGCGAGGTCGCGGTCCCTCCGGCTGAGATTGTCGCGGCGGCCGGCGAGTCGCGCGGCGAAGTCGGGAGCCTCGCGGCGGCGGACGATGCGGTAACGGGAACCGCCGTTCGCACCGCGGGGATCGAGCTCCAGACGCTGGACGAAATCGAAGCCACGGCGGCTCGGGCTCCAATGCATGCGCCGCTTTACGCGACTGCGTTCGAAATCTACCGTCGTAACGGAAGCGTCGATGGCGCGCTGTTGGCGGCCATGGCTCTCGAGGAGCTCGGCGCCCTCTCGTCGGATCAGCGGATTTTGGTGGACCACGCACGATTGGTCGGCCCCGTCCGAGCGCGTGCGCCGATTGACGCGGCGGCTTGGGGGCTTTTGCGGGCTCCCGGCTACGACGAAGTACTGGCGGCACTCTTTGCCGGGATTGAGGACGCGGCCATCCGTGTGAAGGTCGAAAGCCTGCGCGCGGCCCGCAAGCTACCGCTGACGGATCGCGAACAGCGGCTGAGTGAGACGAGCACAGCTTCGGTGGTCCGCACCTTTCAATGGGCGGCGCGGTTTCTAGGGGTCCGGTGCCCGGATCTCTACGCCGCCGACCACGTGCCGGGCATCGAGGTCATCCAAGCCCGCGAGCCGTCGACGGCGCTGGGGCGCACCGTGCTGTCCGGACGGTCAGCGAAGGATTTTGCATTTCTCGCAGCTCGACACCTGACCTACCTTCGCTCCGAGCATCGCGTCCTTCTCTACTACCCGACGCGAGACGAGCTGACCGAGCTACTCTTTGCGACGGTGCAGCTCGGTCTGCGCGAGAGCGCGTCGGCCGCCGCGTCCCCCGAGATTCGGGCGCTGCGTGCTCGTCTCGCGACTCGCATCGACGAGCCGGCTCGTCAGGCGCTCATCCAAGCGGTTCAGGCACTCGACGCGCGCGGTGGACAGGCGAGGATCGGGGCGTGGATGCGTGGCGTCGAACTCACCGCGGCGAGAGCCGGGCTGCTTCTCTGCGGCGACCTGGCGACCGCCGCGGGCCTCGTGCGCGAGACGCGCGCCGTCACAGACTTGTCGAGCGAGGAGCGGCGAGGGGACCTCCTCGCTTTCTGCGCGTCGCGCGCGCACCTTGCGCTGCGAGCACAGTTCGTCGCCGGCGCTCCCGAGAGCGGCATGCCCCCCCCACTTTCGGGGATTCCGCCACGGACACTCGCCGCCTCGTGACGGCGGCCGAACCCGATCACGCTTCGCCGACCGGTGGGGTCAGCGCGTCGGCACCGGCGGGCGTCAGAAGAATGAGGTCCTGCGCGAGCCGAAGGCCCTCCTCGATCGTGGCCGCCAGAAAGACGTGACCGTGACCTGTTTCGAGGTTCGCCTTGTCGAACACGCGCCTCGGTTCGGGCAATGGCCCGGCGATGACGACGATCTTCTTCGCGTGATGCAGCCTCGCGAGAGCGCTCTCGAGCGCAACGAGGCCGGTGGCGTCGATCGTCGGGACCGCGCCGAGCGCAAGCACGATGACGCGCGCGCCGCCTCCCACCGTTTCGATGGCGCTCATCGCTCGCTGCGCGGCGCCGAAGAACAACGGCCCCGCGATCTCGTACATGCTGACACCAGCCGGCACGGCGAGGGCACGGTCTTGCTCGGAAGACGCGGCGACCAAGCGCGAACTCGTGAGCTCGGACATGCGCTGCATGAACAGCAGCGCTGCGAGGACGACCCCCACTCCGATCGCAACGACCATGTCGAAGACGACCGTCAGGGCGAAGCACGTCAGGAGCACGGCGACGTCGCTGCCCGGCGCGACCCGCAGCATGTGCACGACGTGCCGAGCGTCGCTCATGTTCCAGGCGATGAGGAGAAGGAGCGCCGCGAGTGCGGCCATCGGTACATAAGCGACGAGCGGTGCGGCGATCAGCACGGCCAAGAGAACGGTCAACGCGTGCACCACCGCGGCGATCGGCGAAGTCGCGCCCGCGCGGACGTTCGTGGCCGTTCGCGCGAGCGCGCCCGTTGCTGCAATTCCACCGAAAAACGGCGTGATCACGTTGCCGATGCCCAGGCCGACGAGCTCGGCGTTGGGATCGTGCTTTTTGCCCGTCATCGCGTCGGCGATCACGGCGGAGAGCAGACTTTCGATGGCGCCGAGCATCGCGATCGCGAGTGCAGGCGAGACGAGATCGCGCGCCGTGCCGATCGACATTCCGCCCGACCCCCACGGCAGCATGGGCATCGGCGGGACCGGCGGGATGCCCGCGAACTCGTGGCCATTGACCAAGGAGTGGAACCGCGAGCCGATGGTCACGACGTGAAATGCGGGCCACAGGTGTGTGGCCAGGGTTGTCGCCAGCGTCACACCGACGATGGCGACCAGGGGAGCCGGGATCGAACGCGCCACCCGTGGCCAGAGGATGAGCAACCCGAGCGTCGCGGCGGCGACGACGAACTCCGCGGCCGACGCGCCGTGGCGCACCGCCCACATCGTCGCGATTTTCTCGACATAGGCGTCGGGTAGCTTCGAGACCGGCAGTCCGAGCACGTCTTTGACCTGCAGCGTGGCGATGACGGTCGCGATCCCCAACGTGAATCCGGTCGTCACGGGGTGCGGAATGAACTCGATCAGCCGACCCATGCGCATCGCACCCATGACGATGAGGAGAAACCCAGCCATCAGCCCGGCGGTGAGCAGACCGGAAACGCCGAACTTGGAGACGATGGGCGCCAGGATGACGATGAACGCTGCGGTCGGCCCGGTCACTTGGTGCTTGGATCCGCCCGTCAGCGCGACGACGGCCCCTGCGATGATTGCCGTGTACAAACCGCGCTGCGGTTCCACCCCGACCGCGATGGCGAGGGCCATCGACAGCGGCAGCGCCACGATCCCGACGACGACGCCCGCCAGCGCGTCCTTTCGGAAGCGCTCCAACGAGTACCCCTGCGCGAACGACCTCCGGAGTGCGACGCACAATGGGAACGCGGCTGGAGCGCCTGCGCGCGGTCGAAGCGACGACTTTCGATGGGGCACGGCGGACTCGGAGCTTATCAGCAGAAGTTGCGCGGGTGCGGCACGCTCGGGTGGGGCGGGGGCAATGCACACCGGCGCTCACGTTTGGCGCGCGCCGGGTCGCGAAGAGTCTTTGACCCCTTGCTTGCGCGACCTGTACACTTGTTGTTCAAAGCGACAAATCGTGGCCGAATTCGTATGGGAAGCGCGAGCGCGCACGGGGGAAGTGCGCAAAGGCTCCATGGACGCCGAGTCCGAGGACGCGGTCAATCAACGGCTGCGTTCGCAGCAGCTCCAGCCCACGAAGGTGAAGAAAAAGGCCAAGGAGTTCTCGTTCCGCTTTGGAACGGGCGTCGGCCCGAAGGATCTCGTTACGTTCACCCGCCTGTTCGCGACGATGATCGACGCCGGTCTGCCGATCGTCCAGTGTCTGGACATTCTGCAGGGCCAAACCGACAACAAGGCATTCGGCGTCATATTGCGGGACGTCAAAGCCAGCGTCGAGCAGGGTGCGACGTTCAGCGACTCGCTCCGGCGTCATCCCAAGGTGTTCGATCACCTTTACGTGAACCTGGTCCAAGCGGGCGAAGTCGGCGGCATCCTCGATACGATTCTGAACCGCTTGGCGGTCTACATCGAGAAGGCCATGAAATTGCGCCGACAAGTGCGCGGCGCCATGGCCTACCCGAGCGTGGTCATCATCGTCTTCTTCGCCGTTTTGTCGATCTTGCTGATCTTCGTCATCCCCGGATTCCAGACCATGTTCAAGGACTTCGGCGCGAAGGACGAGCTGCCGGCGCTCACGAAGATGGTCATGGCCGTCTCGAGCGGGTTCATCAGCAACGGGCCGTTCATTCTACTGGGGCTTGCCGGACTGGTGTTCGGCTTCATCTACTTCTATCGAACGCCGAAGGGAAAAAAGACCGTCCACAAGTGGCTGCTGCGCCTGCCGGTCGTCGGTGACGTGCTGAGAAAGATCGCCGTGGCTCGTTTCACCCGGACGCTCGGCACGCTGCTGTCTTCGGGCGTGCCCATTTTGGACGCCTTGGAAATCGTCGCCAAGACGGCCGGCAACGTCATTGTCGAAGAAGCGATCATGTACGCCCGGCTTCGGATCTCGGAGGGCAAGACGATGGCGCAGCCGCTGCTCGAGACGGCCGTGTTTCCCACGATGGTCGTGCAGATGGTCGGCGTCGGCGAGCAGACGGGCGCCCTCGATGCGATGCTCAACAAGATCGCCGATTTTTACGAAGAGGAAGTCGATGTGGCCGTCTCGGCGTTGACGAGCCTCATCGAACCGCTGCTGATGGTCGGCATCGGCGGAACGGTCGGCGTCGTGCTCATCGCGATGTACCTGCCGATCTTCGCGATCGCGGGTAAAATCAAAGCCGACTAGATCCATGAGGGCGCCTGCCAGCCGCTCCGCCGCCTTGCGGCCGCAGGCGCACGATGGTTCGGTCAAGAGCAAGTCGTCGAGCAACCGCCCACCCGATCACAGTCTCGCGACGAGGCTCGCGTGGGTCACCGGTCTTCGCCTTGCGTTTTTGCTCCTGCTGCTCGGCGCGACGGCCACGCTGTATCTGCGCGGAGCGCTCACGCTTTATCCGTTCAGTCTGCGCGTCGTTTTCGTGACGATCGCCGCCGGCTTCGCGCTCGCCGCGATCTATGCGGCGACGCTACGGCGATCGAGACACCTGCTCGGCGTCGCATGGGCCCAGATCGCGCTCGATCAGGTGACGAGCACCGCCATCGTGTACGTGACCGGGGGCGCGTCGAGCGGCGCGACGTCGCTCTACGCCTTGACCTGTCTCGTGGGGGCCATTCTCGTGGGCGTACGCGGCGCTCTCGTCGCGGCCGCGCTCGGCATTGGAATGTATGCGCTGCTGTGCGCAGCGTTTCACTTCGGCTGGGTGCTCGCTCCACCGGACCAAGCGCCGGCCAGCTACGCGGCGAGCGCAAGCGACCTGATTTTCCCCGTGCTCATCAACGCGCTCGGTGTTGCGGTCGTCGCCCTGCTGGCGGGCTATCTGGCGGAGCGCTTGCGACTGACGGGGGGGGCTCTGCAGGTTGCGACGCGACGCGCGAACGACGCCGAACGTCTGGCGGTGCTCGGCCGGATCGCCGCAGGACTCGCGCACGAAATTCGCAATCCGCTGGGGTCGATTACCGGCTCGATCGAGATGCTTCGCGACTCGTCGGCACTGTCCGACGAGGACCGACTTTTGTGCGACATCGTCAAACGTGAAGCCATCCGCCTCAACGATCTGGTGGGCGACATGGTCGACCTTTCGAGGCCTCGCCCGCCCACCGCCGAATCGACGGACATCGGCGCGCTCGCCCGCGAAGTGGTGGCGCTCGCGACGAACGCTTCGCGCGGCGTGGACGTGCGGGTGCTCTACGACGGCCCTGACGAAGAGACCCGGGCACGGTGCGACGGGTCCCAGATGCGGCAAGTGCTCTGGAACCTCGTCCGAAATGCCATGGAGGCGACTTCGGCTGGTTCGACGGTGACGGTGTGGCTGCGCGTTCGCGAACGCGAGGTCATGCTGGGGGTCGACGACCAGGGGCCCGGAATTCCCGATGCCACTGCAGATCGCATTTTCGACGAGTTCTTCACGACGCGAACGCACGGCGCTGGGATCGGTCTGGCGGTCGTGCGGCGCATCGTCGAAGACCACGCGCCCATGGGGGTCACGCTGCGCGTCGAGCGGTCGGATTCGGGCGGGGCGAGTTTTCGCCTGACGCTGAGCCGCGATGTCAGCGGCCTGCGTCGGAGCACGCGCCCTCCGCCCCCCTCGCCCGATCCCTCGTGAATGAGTAATCCAACCGATTGAATGTCCGCAGCGCTACGATGACTTGTGCGCCATTGTTGCGCCTTCTCGCCTGGTTTCCCCCAGGCGGCGCTTGCAGTGCCGGCGAGGCTCTGTTGTCTGCTTTCGAGGTCAAGTCTCATGTCGTTTCGCCACATCATCGGGATTTCATCGGCACTGAGCGCGGTCGCGCTCATGGGGCCTGCTGTCGCCGCCGCGGAGGACCCCCATGCGTTCGTCGAACGCCAGCACCATCACCTCGAGCAGTTGCTGCACGAGCCCGAATCGGCCGAGCGACACGCCCAGCTGCAGCGCGCACTTGGCACCTTCGTCGACTACGACGAACTGACCCACCGCGCGTTCGGTGAACCCTGTCCGCTCTCCGAGCCTTCGTGCGAAGACCTATGGATCGGCTACAGCGACGCGCAGCGATCCGAGGTCCGTGGCCTGCTCGAACAGCTGGTGAGCAAGACGTACCAGCGCAACTTGACGAAGACGCTCGACTACGACATCAACTACCGCGGCTCGCGCGACGCCGCCGGAGATACGCGGGTCATGACCGAAGCGCAAGACCGCCTCAAGCCCCGCGAGCCTCCGGTGCGCGTCGACTATATCGTCAAGCAGACACCGGCCGGCTGGAAAGTGGTCGACATCGTGACCGAGGGCTCCAGCTTGACCAAAAATTATTACGACCAGTTCAGAAAGAAGATGCACAACCCGAACGAGGGCTATCCCAACATCGTGAAGAAGCTTCGCGACAAGATCGCCGCGAGCGACTGACGGCTCGCTCGGATCATCCAAGTGCTGGGAGTGCCCCTATGACCGTTGCTGTCGGCGACCGAGCTCCGGACTTCACCTTGCCCTCGACGACCGGCGAGTCCGTCACCCTCTCTCTGTTGCTCGGTCAGCGCACCGTGGTCGTCTTCTTCTATCCCAAAGACCATACGATGGGGTGCACCGTCGAGGCGTGCACGTTCCGCGATCTGAACGGCGATTTCGTGATGGCCGGCGCCCAAGTGGTCGGCATCAGTTCCGACTCGTTGGGGTCTCACGAGCGCTTCGCAAGCAAGCACCGCTTGCCGATGACGCTGCTGAGCGACGTCGATGGCAAGGTGCGAGCGCTCTACGGCGTGCGCCCCACGCTCGGCCTGTTGCCGGGCCGCGCGACGTTCGTCATTGATCGAGACGGGGTCGTTCGCCACGTGCTCGTCTCGCAGTTTCGCTTTCATCAACACGCCGAGAGCGCTCTCGAGGTCGTCCGACGGCTCGAGACGCAGCGGCTTGGCCAAGGCGCTGGGCGCACTCCGAACCCCTGAGGTTGTGCCGAGGGCGCGGGGGTCTCGGTCGGCGTCGGCGCGCAAGGTCGGACGGCGGTCCATTTCCGTTCCGCGCGCCTTCGATTTATAGTGGCCAATCGTGGCTCGCACGTTCGCTATCGGCGACATTCACGGCGACCTCGACGCGCTCGAGTGCATGCTCGGGCGGCTTCCACCGTTGCAGTCGACCGACACGATCGTTTTCCTGGGCGACTACGTGGACCGGGGTCCAAGATCCGCTCAAGTCATCGACTTCATTCGTACCCTTGCGCGCGGAGGACCGGCGAAAGTGTTCGCGCTCCGGGGCAACCACGAGGACGCTTGGCTTCGCGTGATCGAAACGGGCTGGCCGGAGTACGTGACGCCGGCCGGCAACGGTTGCCTGGCCGCGATGCGATCGTTTACGGGAGGCCCTCTCGTCGTGCCGGACGAAAAGCCGCGGCCCGACGAAATGCGCGCCTTACTCGCAGGAGCTTTCTTTCCGGATGACGTCGTCGAATGGATGCAGGGGCTGCCGCATTGGTACGAGGACGAGCACGCCATTTACGTTCATGCGGGCTTGCCGCGGGGCCCAAACGGATTTCTGCATCCGTCGGAAGTGCCCCTCCGGGCGACCCTGCTTTGGCTTCGCGACGACGACTTCTTTCGCAACTACCGGGGCAAGCTCGTCGTGTTCGGGCACACCGCGACGGCGTTTTTGCCGCCGGAGCTGAGCACGTACACCCCCGAGGACCCGCTCGACGTCTGGGCCGGCCCGTGCTGCGTGGGGCTCGACACGGGTGCCGGCAAGGGAGGCTTCTTGACCGCGCTTGAGCTTCCGGCGATGCACGTGTACGAGTCGCGCTGATCGCCGCGATGCGCTCGGCTCGGTCGGTGCCTCCCTGGCGGATCGCGCGGGCTCGCTAAATGCCCCCTTCGATGCCGATGCTGGGAAGTGAGACTGGGCCGATATTCTGAGCCGAGCAGACCCATGTCGTCGGACTGCATTGGTAATCGACCGGCTCCTTGGAGAGCGTGGCGTTGAAGAACTCCAGGACCGCTGCGAGCCATCTGCGCCGGCCGAGTTCCCAGCGCTTCTCTGCACGGACATCGACCCGGTAGAAATCGGGCAGCCGGTGCTGACCGAACTGTCCGGGGCCGAACGCGAAATTGATCGGTGATCCGCTCAGGGACACGTTCACGGTCTCGGGGCGACCCGAATAGTACGTCGCACGCACGCCCGCGTGGACGCCCGCCCCGAAATCGTACCGGATCACCGCCGACAAAACGTGCGTCCGATCGAACGGCGACAGAAACGTCAACGCTCCGCTGTTTCGTTCCGCCCGCGACAGCGTGTACGCGAGCCAGCCTCCGAGCCGATGGGTGAGCGGGCGTTGAACCAGCGCCTCGAGCCCGTAGGTGCGCCCGTCCAGGCGCTGAACGACGTTGCAGTTCCATGCGAGGGTGCCGCAGTCGAAGAGCACGTCGGTCATGGCATGGTCGATGTTGTAGAAACCCGTGACGCTCGTCGTGAGGTCCCACGGAAGCCGGATCGTAGCTCCCTGGGCCATTTGAATGACCCGCTGCAAGCCGCCCGAGGCGTCCAGCAGGAGCGCGGGGGTGGGGATCGCGTAGGCGGTGGGCGCTTGATGCACGATGCCGAACGTCGTGTTCGACGTGACGACCGGGCCGAGCGCCATCCGAGCCGCCACCTTCGGATCGACCGACGGCGTGACGGTTCCCGATGAGCGGTACCCGTCCAGCCGAACGCCGGGCACGATCTCGAAGCCTCGCACCGGGTGGAACGATAGGTCGACGTACGCTCCGCCCACCTGCTCGAAGTCGAGGGGCAAGGTGTCGTCGACGTTGCCGCTGTATTGGGTTCGGTTGCGCGTTGCGTTCAGATCCATCCCTGCCGAGAGGTGCGCGTCGTCTCCGAGCCGCTGCTCGAGCTCGAGGCGAAGCCGGCCGCTCGCCTGGGTCGCGAGCTCGGTCGATCCGGACGAGAACTGCTCGAGTGTTCGATCGAGCCCGAACGTCGTGCCGATGCGCAGCGAGCCCTCGGCAAAGCGATGGTCCAAGCGCAAGTCGATTCGGTGGAACTGTGAAGAGACCGGGGTGATTTCATCCGCGGCATCGTGCTCTTGGTCGGATGCGCCGATGGCGAAGATCGTAAGCGTGTCGGAGACGGTGAGAGAGCGCGTGATCCGTGCCGTGTAATCCCAATAGGCAAGCGACGCCCCTGGCGCGAGCCTCGATAAAAGCCAGTTCGGATAGGCGTACCGTCCGGCGACGAGCGCCGTGGATTGATCGTCGATGGGACTCTCGACCAACGCATTCGCCTCGAAGAGGCCGGCTGCCCCTTCGGCGTGGAACTCACGATTGGGACCGAGGGTGGTGGCGGCGATGATCCCGCCAACGAATCGACCGTAGCGAGAAGGTGCCGTGGCCGGATAAAAGTCGATGGTGCCCGCGAGCGCCGGCGGCACGACCGACGCGCCAGGGCCGATGTGAAAGAGCGCGGGCAGCGGGATCCCGTCCAGGAAGTACCCCGTGTCCGCCGGGGGCGCGCCGCGCACATAGAAATAGGACAATCCGCTCGCGGTCGATGCAACCCCCGGCAGTGCGGCAACCGCCTCGAGCGGATCGCCGAACGTTCCGGCGACGCCTCGCATTGGACGCGCATCGAGCTCCACGGCGCCGATCGGCCCCGTGGTCCGCGCCGTACCATGGACGGTGACCTGAACCGGATCGCTGGGAGACGAAGTCGCAAAGGGCAGCTTCGCGCGCGGGGTCGAGGTCGAGGTCGAGGTCGAGGTCGGGGTCGAGGTCGGGGTCGAGGTCGGGGTCGAGGTCGGGGTCGAGGTCGGGGTCGAGGTCGGGGTCGGGGTCGGGGTCGAGGTCGAGGTCGAGGTCGAGGTCGAGGTCGAGGTCGAGGTCGGGGTCGGGGTCGAGGTCGGGGTCGGGGTCGGGGTCGGGGTCGGGGTCGCGGTCGAGGTCGGGGTCGGGGTCGCGGTCGGGGTCGCGGTCGCGGTCGCGGTTGCCACGGGAAAAGCGAGCAACAGCACCAGGCGTGTCGGCGCCGCCCAGCGCCTGCGCGTCCGGCGTGCGTGGCGCGATGGCGCCGCCGTGTCGAGTCGACAAGTCCTGGCCGTGGGTCGCCGCGAATCGGTCGACAACGTCGATTGCGCGATCTTCACGGGCATGGAGCGCTTGCGGCGGACGTCATACGCTGGGTCGATGCCGCGGCGGGCCCGTCTTCGTGCCCTCGGTCTGTCCGCTTTGCTTCTGGGGTGCAGTGGTCAGTCTAGCTTCGTTATCCTGCCCGTGGACGCCGGGACTCCGAGCGCTCGCTATGCGTCTGCCTGCGGCGCGTGGGCGCTGACCGTCTGCGCGTACGAGGCTCGTTGCCCGCCCTACTCGCCGTGGGTCAGCCAAAATCAATGCGTCGCGCGATCCACGATCTTGTGCGAACTGGTGGCGAGCGATCCGAACGTGGTCTTCAACGAGCAAAAGTTGGAGTCGTGCCAGTACCCGCCCTCGTGCAGCTCGTCGGTCGCGTATCTTCCGTTGGACTGTCTGCCGTCGGGCCGGACTCCCGCCGGTGGCACCTGCGTGTTCGACGAAGCGTGCCAGAGTGGGGCGTGCTCGGGGGTATGCGGCACGTGCTTGTCGAATCCCTGCGCTGCGGCTTGTCCGCCCGGCCAAGACTGCGATGCAGGGATCGACGGATCCGGCATCCCCTGCATGGGCGCGCGTGCGGTGGGCGAGTCATGTAGCGTAGCGGTCGACTGTGCGAGCCTCAATTGCGAGGCTCCGGAGTCCGCCGACGGTGGGGCGGCAGAGCGCGTCTGCGCACCGGCGGCGCAGCCGTTGGAGCCTTGCGGCAATGGCTGCGGCCCGCTCACGGGCATCGAAGAGGGTTGCGCGGGCGGCTCGCCGTGCGCCGATGTCGCCGAATACTGCGACGCCACTCGGCGCTGCGCCGATTTCGATGTCCTTGGGTACAACCAATCGTGCGGCGAGTCGTCGACGCCCACGACCTGCGGCGGTGACGCCACGTGCTACGGCATCTGTTTTCCGCCCGAGGTGGACGGCGACCCGTGCGACGTCACCCAGGGCCTCGACTGCTTGGCCCCTGCCGTATGCGCCGGTCAGTTCTGCGTCTTTCCGACGTTGGCCATGTGCGCTGTCGACGCCGGTGCGCGATGAAAATTCACCAGCGAACACTTTCCTGCTCGACCCGCGGCCGCGGTTTCTACGACGTCACGGCGGACGTCGTTCGCGTCGTTGCCGAAGCCGGTGTGAACACCGGGCTATGCACGGTCTTCTTGCGCCACACGAGCGCGTCGCTGGTCGTTCAGGAAAACGCGGATCCCGCGGTTCTACGCGATCTGGGCCGATGGATGGATGCCCTCGCGCCGGAGGGTCGCGCCTACGAACACGACGACGAAGGCCTGGACGACATGCCGAGCCACCTGCGCTCCGCCATCACGCGCTCGAGCGAATCGATCCCGATTGTGCGCGGTGAGCTCGGGCTGGGGACCTGGCAGGCCCTGTACGTATGGGAGCACCGGCGCGAAGGCCATCGGCGCGAGTTCATCGTGCACGTGACCGGCACGTAAACGTCACCCGTCCCGCAGAGTGCGGTCGAACGCTAGGCGTGCTTGTAGGGCGAATGCGTAGGACCCGAGCGCGTCGTGCAGCGTGGGCGCTGGTTGCGACCGCGCAGCGCGAACGACGTTCAGGAATTCGATGTAACGAGGGCCATCCAAACCGAGCAGCATCACCAAGGTGGCCGGATCGGGGGAGCGCTTCGCGTCACCGACCTGGGTCCACACCCCCGCCAGGACTCGTGCGACCAGGATCTCGCAGGCGGCGATCGCGGCCACGGCGTCCCTCGCGGACAGCGCCCGCTCGATTCGTCGGACGACGTCGCGATCGCCACCCGGCCAGATTTCGGCGAACGTGAACGCAAGACCGTTGGCCTCCGATGGCCCGAGGTCCGCCGGAGGGCCGGCCGCCGGCTGCTGCGGAGATCGAGCTCGCAACGGAGCCGGCGTCGGAGCCGAGGAGAGCGTGTGCGAAGGCAACGTCCCCTCGATGGGCGCCATCACGGCGGGCAGGGCTGCCTCGCGCCGCGCGCTCGCTTGCACCCGGCCCGGTTGCGAGTCGGCTAGTCCCTTGATCGCGAGGGCGAGCCCCATTTCTTCGGCGTCGAGAAACAGCGGGAATCCGTCGTTGCGTGTAACGCCCGGTAGATCGGCCCGATATCCCTCTACGACGAGCCGAGTGATGCGCTCGAGAATGTCGAAGATCCCTTGGCCCGAGGTGGCGATCGTGGGCACCGCGGGGGCGCCGAACAGGTTCAGCCGTCGATCGAGTTCGTCCACCGCTACGAGCGCCGGCAAGTCCCTCTTGTTCCACTGGAACACGTGCGGCACCCGGCTCAGTTTGCGACCCTGTTCGGCGAGGTTCAGGTTGAGATCGTCGAGCGACTCTTGGTTCGAATCGTATCGGGCCGTTTGCGTGTCGGCGACGAACACGATTCCGTCGGCGCCGCTGAGCACGAGCTTGCGCGTGGCGGCGTAGTAGACCTGACCCGGCACCGTGTACAGCTGCAACTTGACGCCCATGTCCCCGAGCTTGACAAGCTTGATGGGCAGGTAGTCGAAGTAGAGCGTGCGGTCCGTATCGGTCGCGAGCGAGATCAAGTTGCCACGGTTCTCGGGGTTGGTCGCCGTGTGGATGTGCCTGAGGCTCGTCGTCTTGCCTCCGAGACCCGGACCGTAAAAGACGATCTTGAATACGAGCTCTCGCTTGAGCCGGTTGATGGATGCCATGGCTCAGCCGTGCGGCACGCCGCGAAGAACGGCGGCTGCGCGGCGCAGCTCGGCCTCCTCTTCGGCGGGGAGCGCAAGGCCGGAGTTGGCCAGGGCGTCATCGATGGCCCGCGCGAGCGCGGAAACGTTGGCCGGCCACGACGCCCGGATGCTCGCGGCGAACTGAGCGCGCGCGATGTCGAAGGCGGCGTCGTTTTGCCCGCGCTCGGTCAACCGATCCAGCGTTCGGCGCACCGTCGCCAGGGCATCGTCGAGGACCCTCGGATCGAACATGGATCCAAGAATACTGCAGGAACGCGCTAGGTGCTGAAGATGCGCTTGATTTCTTCGGCCATCTCGGCCTCGGTCTTCTTCTTTGCGAACGCCAGCTCTTTGAGGAGCAAGCTGCGTGCCTGATTGAGCAAGCGCCGCTCGCCGAACGACAATTCCTTGTCGAACTTGAGGCGGTTCATGTCACGCAGCACCTTGGCGATTTCCGTGGCCGAGCCGCTCTTGATCATCTCAGTATACACGCGAAACCGGCGGCTCCACGGTTGGACGTCGACGGCGACTTCGCGCGCCTTCATGGTCGTGAGGATCTCGTTGGCCTCCGCATCGCTCATGATGCTCCGAAGACCCACCTGAGTGGCTGCCGTCGTGGGCACCATCACCTTCATCGCATTGTCCAGGATGCGCAGCACGTAGAACGTCGTCCGGGTCCCGCCGATCTCGCGTTGTTCGACGGCAGTGACCTCACCCACACCGTGCGCGGGGTGGACGGCCTTGTCGCCGACTTTGAAGTCGGGCGCAGGCGTATTCGACATGGGAGGAGCGATGTACACGCCCGGGATTGAGGGTCGGGACGACAGGCGAGTGGCCGGCGCGGCCGGCGGCGGCGGTGCGCTCGGCGCCACGGCGGCGGTTTGCGCCGTCGGGGTCGAACCCGATACCCGCTTTGCGGCGGGAGGGCTCCCCGATCGCACCGGTGCAGCCGGCGCGGCGGTCGAAGTCCGTCGCGAGGGCGGAGCTGCCGCGGCGGGCCGCTTTGGACGGCTTTTGGCGGCAGACGGCGGCGCGCCGCCGCGAGTTGTGGAGGCGACGGCACGAGCGGCCGAACCAGAGCGGGCGGGGCGATTCATCGAGGTTTCGAAGGCGAAGCGAGCGGGGTGCGCTACCATCAGCGGCCTGCCGGCGTCAATCACCGGCCGAACAAAGCGAGAATTGAGGGGCATTTAGGGGGTCTTTGAACCGGGGCTCGGGGGCGCCGTCGAGACCGGCGGCGCCATCGTGGGAGAGACGAGATTGACCGTGATGTCGGGAGAGCCTGCGTGGTGGACGATCGCCTCGCTGGCGTGCGCGACGTCATCCCCCGGAACGGTCGAGAGGTCCAGGGCCACGCGTCCGTCCGGACCGGTGACGCCCCGCAGCGTGCGCCCCCCGACGGTCATTTCGACCTCTTCGTGGGGGACAGGTCGCGTCGGACAGGGTGTCCACGGTGTGGCTCTCGTCACGGGGGGCGCGCGATCGATCGTGGAATGACTCTGCACGACGATCGCGTTGTACGCGAGCATGGCCACCGGAATCGCGGCGACTGCGAGCGTGGCGTACGCCAAGGTCCTCGTCGTCGAAATGACGTCGGTGCACGCGTGATCGCCCGCCGAACAGTCCGCTTGGTGGGCGCCGTACGTGAGCAGAGCGATGGCGCCCCCGGCCAGTATGGCGAGCGCCCCGTTTCGCTCCTGCGCGTCGTCCACGAACGTACGCCGGAGCTCGACGTCACGGACCATCGGGGCCGTCACGCTTTCGTCGCGGCACTCGGCCACTTCCTCGACGCTCACGTCGACGCTTCTGCCGCGCGCCGTGGCCTGCACCCGGGAGAAGCTGGGCCCCCGCACGGCGACGACCTGCGTTTGGGCATCGATCGCCGGGTGCGGCAGACCGTACACGCGCTCCTCGCAAATCGAGGCGACGCAACCTCCGAGGCCGATCGCCGCTGCGCCGAGCGCCCCCAGCATCGGCGCGCGGGCGGTCCAGGGCGTGGATCCGCCGGGCTCGCGAGGCGGGGAGCGGGGGGCCATGGCCGCCATCCCGGACAGCGTGCCACACTTTCCGCAGCCGCGTGCGGACGCGCCGTCAAAGGGCAAGTATGTCGGCGAGCGTTCCGGTCGTCACCGCGGCAAGCCCCCGGGCGAGTGCTTCTGCGTCGAGGCCGACTTCGAGCTTCAGGGCCTCCGAATCGGCTTGCACGCGGCAGGCCGTCGCGGGCCGGTCGAGGCCCGTGAGGCGGCCGATCGGGTCGTTCGCGAAGAGGTCGAATGCCGCGCCGAACCGTTGGGCGGCGGCCGCACTGGCGTCGCCCCAGGAGCCCGTCAGCACGCAACGTGCCACAAAGGTGTTCTCGCGGGAGCCGGAAGCCCGCAACGACGCGCCGGCGGCGGTGGTGGCGCGCAGCAACCCCCCGAGGCCGGCGCCCCACCGTTCATCGAACGGACCCGCAGCGAAGGCGCGAATCGGCGCGTCACCGATCCCTTCGGCCGCCGCCGCGAGGGGCTCGGCCCGCAGGGCGGGCACCGATCGCTTCAGCCGCTTTTCCGCGAAGTACACCGCCGCGCCCAGCGGACCCGGTCGCCCGCGCTCGATCCCCACCGCTTCGCGACCGAAGACGGCAAGCTGGGCGCGCGTGCCGCCCGCCGCTCCCCAGACCCTGGTGACGCTGCGCTCGACGCTTCGCCCGTCGACGGCCGCGGCCCGCTCGGAGAACGCCCGTTCGACGCGCGCTGCGTCCACGTCGACCCGCGCCAAAACCAAGGTCGTTTCGGGATATCCGGCTACGACCAATTCGCTCGCACGGCGGATGTCCACTCCGCCGTGGTGCTCGGCGAGCGCGTCGAAGCGCCACGCGGGGATGAGGGTCGCTAGGGCGCGCGCGAACGTCGGCTGGCTCATCAGGTCGCGGGGTCTCAACTGTACGAGCCACGCCAGACGGGCAATAGCAACGAGGTCGACCAGCGGATCGACCAAGAGGGGGCTCGGTGCTTCTTGGACGATGGACGTGCGCGCCGACGGGACGCCGCAGGCGGCCGCGCTGAGCACTCCCAGCGCGGCGAGCGCCCGCCGCCGGGGGACCGTCATTTGACCAAGATTCGCGCGAATCGGCGATTCTTCGACCCCACTCGTACCAGCCGCTCGGTGCCGGGATCGAGCCGGGCCTTCGGATCGGTCACCCGCTGCCCGTCGACCTCCACGCCGCCCTGTTCGACCAAGCGCCGGGCTAAGGTCGTGGAGGCGACCAGATTCGCCTGCTTGAGGGCCCAAGCGAGCTCCGCGACCCCACCGGGTGGCGTCAGCTCGAAGCGCGGCACGACGTCGGGCACGCGATCGCGGCCGTAGACATTCTCGAAGTCACGTGCCGCCTTTTGGGCGGCCTCCGCGCCGTGGAAGCGTTCGACGATCTCGGCCGCAAAGAGCGCCTTGATCTCCAACGGGCTGCGGCCGCTCGCCTTGTCCCGCTCGAGCGCCGCGATCTCCTCGGCGCTCTTGCCCGATAGAAGGCGAAAGAATCGGAAGACGACCGTGTCGTCGATCTGCATCGCCTTGCGGAACATCGCGGCCGGCTCCTCCTGAAGACCGATCGTGTTCCCGCTGCTTTTGCTCATTTTTTTGCCGACGACGACGCCCCCTTCGATCCGAGCGTCGGTTCCCTCGAGAATCGGCGTCGTCATCACGATCTGTGCGCGTTTGCCGTACTTGGCCATCAACTCGCGTCCCATGAGCAAGTTGAAGAGCTGATCGGTCCCGCCGAGTTCGACGTCGCAGTCGAGCGCGACCGAGTCGTACGCCTGGAGCAATGGGTAGAGAAACTCGTGCTGATGGATTGGACGCTCTTGCTCGAATCGTTGGCGGAAATCCTTGCGCTCCAGCATTCGCGAGACCGTCGTCTTCGCCATGAGCTCGACGGTGTCGACGAGCGACATGCGGTCCAGCCACTCGCTGTTGCGCCGCAGCTCCACCCTCTGAGCGTCGAGCACCTTGAACGCTTGCTCCAGGTACGTCTCCGCGGAGCGCTGGACCTCGTCGCGCGTCAGGCGGGGTCGGCTCTCGCTCTGGCCGGTAGGGTCTCCGACCATCGCCGTGAAGTCACCGATGAGGAATAGGGCTGTGTGCCCGAGGTCTTGAAAATTCCGAATCTTCTGCAGGAGCACGCAGTGGCCCAGGTGAAGGTCGGGCCGCGTCGGATCGAAGCCCGCCTTGACCCGCAGCGGCCGGTCCATGCACCTCGATTCCTCGAGGCGCTCTTCGAGCTCGGCGCGCACGTGAAAGTCCTCGATGCCGCGCTCGAGCCAGGCGATCTGGTCGGCTACCGGAAGGAATGAAGACATGCGCGGTCGAGGGCGCTACTTGTCGTCGTCCTTGCCACCGGTAATGGGCAGGTGGCGACTTCCGTTGACAATCTCTTTCAGCTCCTTGCCGACCTTGAAGAAGGGCAAGCGCTTGGCCGGGACGTCGACCGGATCGCCGGTTCGCGGGTTGCGGCCCGAGTAGGGCTTGTACGGCCGTACCGTAAAGCTGCCGAAGCCGCGGATCTCGATTCCCTCACCGCCTTGCAGCGCCTCGGTCATGGCGTCGAACACGCAGTTGACGACGAGCTCCGCTCGCGCCTTGGTGAGGTCCGTCCGGCGAGCCGCCAGCGCGTCGATGAGTTCGCTCTTCGTCATGGTGCTCCGCTCGCAGAGGGCCGGATGAGACGCTACCGGTCGTTCAGAAAGTATCGCTATCACTTACATTTCCGCGACGTCAACGCCTATGGCGCCGGCGGGCTCATCAGCGGGCTTGCAACGTGGTCCGGTCGAGCGCGACCGCGCCGCGACGGGCTTGAAGGACGAGCCAGTAGCGATCCCCGTCGGTGGCGACATCGACGACCTGTGGACTCAGGTCGCGGCAGTTGGGCGTTTGCACGTCGTCCGACCACGACCAGTGCGCCAGCGTCGGCCCGGCCGACTTCGTCACGAGAGTGAGTTCGCCGGCGGCTCCGGTCGAGCGCTCGATCACGCGCGGCGTCACGATCCAGCTATGCCCCTTGCGAGTGATGTTCTCGCGAGGCATCGGCAGCTCGATCCGGACGCTCGCCATGGCCGATGCGGCGGGCGTCAGCACGACAGCGTGGCCTCCCGATACGCACGTGGGAACGGCAAGAGCCTGCGCCTCGGCCAATCCACCCGATGCCGAAACCAGCCATTCGCTCTCGGATTCGAAGCGCCAGAAGTCGCTCGCTGGCCCCGGAGACCACGGCGGCACGGTTGAACGGCCGGTCGCGGAGGTCATGTACCGGTGCGTTGGAGGACGGCCGAGCCAGTCGAAAATCAGCCGATCGTGATCATCGCCCCGCAGCCGCACGGCCTCGAGTCCGCGGTTGGCGGCCACGTCCGGGTCGTGGGCCAATTCGAACCCCGCGTCATTGTCGAAAAAGAGCAGACCGGTGTTGACGGAAGCGTCGCGCGGTACATCCGGTTCGAAGCGCGGGCGTCCGATGTCGCTCGTGGCGAGCCGGTCGTGCGCGTACGCCGCATGGACGGCAAACCCCCCGATCGCGAAGCCCAGAAGCGCCGTCGCGGCGCGTCCGAGCGCGTTCGGGAACACGCGCACGAGAGCGAGCGCGATGAGCGCATGGTCGATCGGAAGGACGTCCGCGAGGATGCTCGCGCCGGCGCCCGGTCCGACGACCTCGGAGGCAACCGGCCCATACGCCAACAGTTGACCGACGATGAGTGCTGGGGCCCAATAAACGCTGGGGCGGGCGCGCCGGCGGCCGAACAGCGCGACGAGGGGCAAGAGCGCGAGCGGCTCGAAGTTCGCCACGTCGAATAGGTGCGCCCCCAGCCGATCGATCGTTCGCGCGAGGGCGTCGGCGGTCGAAAAGCCGCCCGGCCCGCGGCCGGCCAGCACGAAGTACGCCGAGGCCGGCGACGCGAACGCTCGGCCGCCGGCCGCGCGGTTGGCCGCGAGCAACACGATCACACCCGGCAGGGCTGCGGCCGCCGCCCAACCGATCGATCGGATGCGCTGGCGGCATCCGATCGAAAGCCCGAGGACGATGGCCCCGACCGCGATCGCCGACCGTGGCTCCGTGGCCACCAGCATGCCCAACGCCAACCCCGACGCCGCGAAGAGCAGGGGACGGCCGTCGCCCGCGCGATCGAGACGGCGCCCCCGAAGCGCCGACGCCATCGCCGTCGCCACCGCGGCCGCGGCGGCTCCGTGCGGTAACGTGTCGGCCGTGTGATAGCGCAGCGCCGCACAAACAATGGAGAGTCCAGCGGCCACGCACGCGGCGCCCTCGGCCCTCTGCGGGCTCTCGCCCGTGCCGAGGGCGAGCTCGCGCGCGAGCCACCAGGTGGCGATCACCACCGCGGCGGCGACGAGGGGTCCCACCAACATCGGCGCGCCGACGAGGAACCCGAACGCCAGCAGAAGAGGGAACCCGGGGGGAAAGATGCCGGCGAGACGGTCAGGAGGCGTGAGCAGCAGCCCGCCGGCTCGGAAGCTGGCCGTGGGCTGGCCTGCGCCCCATGACCAATGACCGTGCGACAACGCTCGTCCCTGGAGAAAGTAGATGGGGGCATCCACGGCGCGAGGCCCGCCGCGCAGGTAGAACGCGATGTAGCCGAGCGACAGAAACGCTGCGGCAAAGGCGGCGACGGTCAGAAAGCGGTGGCGGCGCGCCGGCTGCGCGATCGCGGCAAAGTCGAACCACGAAGCGACCCATCGCGTGCTGCGGCGGGTGAGCGAGCTCGCGAGCAGCACGATGGCGAGGGCGAGCGCTGCCTGGGCCGGCAGGTCCGGAGGGCGTGACCACGTCGAACGCCAGCCCTCGGCGTCGAGCGACAGGCTCCGCGACGAGGAGCTCGACATGGCCCCGTCGAGGGCTTGCGGGACAGCCATGCGCTTGCGCGAGCGCGTATATCACACCGGTTTGCGGGCGCCCCGTGCCCTTCGGGATCCGGTCCGTCACGGCGGCATCCCGCCCGGCGCGCGGGCCGTGGCTTCTGCGGTCGCGGACCGACCGCATCGGACGAGGCCGCTCTTCGGAGCACCCGCACTTTGTCGGTTGGCGCCCCCGCCGGACTCGGCTAAGCGCTGAGCTGCGCGATGCGAGCGCCGCGCTCCCCCATTCAGGCCTGGCTGTTCGCGATCGCGGCGGCGATAGGGGTCTTCGCGCGCCCGGTACCGACTCACGCCGACGACACCGGCGGATCGGGCCCGGATGCTGGCGTGCCCGTCCGGCCGAGCGAAGTCACTCCGCCGGTCCTGCGCTTCGACGGCGGCGCGCGGTACCCCAAGCAAGCGGTCGATGACGGGGTCGATCGAGCCGTCACCGTTTCGCTGTTCGTCGGCATCGACTCGAGCGGTGCCGTGAGCAAGGCCGAGGTCGAGAGTCCTGCGGGTCACGGCTTCGACGAAGCGGCGGTCGCCGCCGCCATGGACCTGAAGTTCGACCCGGCCAAGCGCGACGGCGTCCCCGTCGCCGCCCGCATTCGCTTTACGTACACGTTTACGCCGCCGCCGGCGACGCTCTCCGGCACGGTGCGCGTGCTCGCGAGCGATCGGCCGGTCGAGGGCGCGACCATCACCGTGCGCGACGCCACGGCCAGCGAGCGGTCGACCGTGACGGGGGCCGATGGCTCCTGGCGCATCGAAAAGCTACCCCCGGGCGCGTACCACGTGACGATTGCCGCCGCGGGCATGCAAGCGCACGAAGTGGACCAGACGCTCAAGCCCGCCCAGGAGGAGCGCGCCATCGACCGGCTCGAGCCGACGACGGCGGCGCCGGCGCCGGGCGCCCCGGACGCGTCGGATGAGATTGAGCAGGTCGACGTTCACGGCAAGAGGCCGCCTCGCGAGGTCACCGAATTCACGCTCGACCAGAGCGAGATCAATCGCATTCCCGGCACGAGCGGCGACGCCCTGCACTCGCTCGAGAACCTGCCTGGGGTGGCCCGGCCCCCGGCGCTGTCCGGGCTGCTCATTGTGCGGGGATCGGCCCCGGAAGACTCCCAGTATTTCGTCGACGGGACGCCGATCCCGATCGTCTACCACTTCGGCGGGCTATTTTCGGTCTTGCCCACCGAGGCGATCGATCGAATCGATTTTTTCCCGGGCAATTTCAGCACCGAATACGGCCGCGCGATGGGCGGTATCGTCGACGTCGGCTTGGCCGAGCCCAAGGGGGACAGGGTGCATGCCCTGGCCGAGGCGAACCTCATCGATGCCCGTGTGCTCGTCCAGGGTCCTGTCTTCGACACGGGATGGAAATTTCTGGTCGCCGGACGCCGATCGTACGTGGATACGTGGCTCGGACCGGTGCTCAAAGCGACCGGCGCGGATGTCAGCGTGGCCCCTGTCTATTACGATTATCAAGCCATTCTCGAACGCAATCTCAGCAATCGATCGAGTATCCGTTTTGCGTTCTTCGGATCCGACGATCGGCTCGCGATCCTGCTCACCAGCGGAAGTCAAGGGGCGCCGACCCTGGCCGGGCAGCTCAGCGACCATACGGGTTTCTGGAGAGCGCAAGCTCTGTACAAATTGCAGATGGGCGACAACACGCGATTCCACGCCGTCGTCGCGTTCGGCGAAGACGCCGTGGACTTGAGCGCGGGCAACATCTACTTCACCCTGACCGATTGGCCCATCACCGGCAGAGCCGAGATCTCGCAGAAAATCGACCCACAGCTCACGATGAACGTCGGTGTCGACATGGTTTACGCCCCGTACGGCCTTGCGGCGCGACTGCCGCCGGCCCCGACTGCCGGGTCCCCGCCGTCGGGTCCTTTTTCGAGTCAGGCTCCGCTTCAGGCCAACAGCAACTCGTCGCTCTACGAGCCCGCGGCCTACGTCGAGTGGGAGGCCACGCCGTGGCGAGGCGCTCGCATCGTGCCCGGCCTTCGGCTCGACTACACGAAGGCCACCAACGCCTGGGACCTGGATCCGCGCATCGTCGTTCGACAGGACCTAACGACCGCGCCGCGGACCACGATCAAGGCCGGGATCGGACTTTTCTCGCAGCCGCCGCAGCCCCAGGAGACCAACGCCGTCTTCGGCATGTCGGGACTGACGAGCAACCGCGCGTACCACTACGATCTCGGAATCGAGCGCGAGTTCACCCAGCAGATCGACGGATCGTTCGAGGGGTTTTACAAGCAGCTCGACCACCTGGTGGTCCAGGACCTGGGCAACACCGGCACCGGCGTCATCTACGGAGCCGAGGTGCTGCTTCGGTACAAGCCCGACGCCCACTTTTTCGGCTGGATTGCTTACACCCTTTCGCGCAGCCTGCGGCGCGACGCGCCGGGCGCTCCGCTCATGGTGTCCGAGTACGACGAGACCCACGTATTGACGATTCTCGGCAGCTACAAGCTCGGGCATGGCTGGGAGTTCGGCGCTCGTTTCCGATTGACCAGCGGCTACATGTACACGCCGCAGCAGTATGGCTACTACGACGAAAACGTCGGGAGTTATTCCGCCCTTCAAGCGTATCCTCAGTACGGATCGCGGCTGCCTCTGTTCGATTCGCTCGACCTCCGCGTCGACAAGACCTGGAATTTTCGATGGGGCAAGGTCGCGGCGTACCTCGATGTTCTCAATGTCTACAATAACGCCAATGTCGATGGGATAAATTACAATTACAATTCGACGATGACCTCGTACCTCGGCGATCTCCCCATCTTGCCCAGCTTGGGCCTCCGCGTGGAGATGTGACATGAGGATCGCCGGCCGCGTCGCCGCGGGTCTCGTCGTCGTACTCGGGTGGGGGTCGTCGTCGTGTGCCCCGAGCGGTTTCGCCGACCCGTCGCTGCTGGCGAGCGTGCGCATTCTGGCCTCGAGCGCCAGCGAGCCTTACGCGAAGCCGGGCGATACGGTGCGCGTCCGCGTGTTGGCGTACGACGGTCGTCCGGCCGCCCAGCGTACCGCTCCGATGAACGTCGTATGGCTGCCGGTGGTCTGCGAGAACCCCGCGCAAGACGCGTACTACGCGTGTTTTGGCCAACTGCTGGCCGAGCTCGCGGGTAGGGGCGGGCCGGGCCCGAGCCCGTGTCCGACCGGCAGTGGGATGGCGACAGAGGCCGGGGCCCCCGACGTCGACGACGCGGCGCCGCAGGCCGATGACGGCGCGGCCGCGGGTTCCGACGCCTCCGATGCCGAGTCGGCTCCCGTGCCGGACGCCAGCGTCGATGCCGGCGCGGCTCCGACGGGCGACGCCGGGTCGGATGCCGGCACGGAGTCCGCTGCTCCGCCGGTCGGCGACGCGGGCGCAGCGGCCGACGCGGTTCCCGATGACGCGGCTGGATTGGATGCAAGCGCGGGTACCGAGCCGGATGCTTGTTCGGACGATGCCCATTGCGCGATGGCCTCGCCGGACGCCGCCGTCCCGGTGCCCGTCGAGTCCTCGTTCCAGTTCACGATGCCGTGCAACGTCGTCACCTCCCACCCCCCGGTGGCGGGATCGGGACCGTACGGACTCGTGATTTTATTCAATATGGCCTGCGCGGGTCACCTCGCGCCGCTGCCGGTGGGTTCGAGCAACAACCCGCAACAGTTGCCGATCGGCTGTTTCGATGACGCCGGAACCCAGCTCGGCGCGAACGATTACGTCTTCGGTTATACGCGCGTGTACTCGTACGTCGGATCCGACGGGGGCTATGACATCAACCAGAATCCCGTCGTGGCCAGTCTCGATCTCGGTTCCCGCGACGGCGGAACCGCTCAGGCCACGATCGAGGGATCGTCGCCTTTGTTCGCGGTGTCGGCTCCCTTCGCGGTCGTGTGCACGCCGGCCTCCTGCCCGCAGGTTCCAATCGGTCCCACGCTGACGCCCGACAGCTGGGAGGTGAACCCGCTCGACGTCGGTCCGAACGGGGTGGCGCGCCACGAGGAGATCTGGGCCGAGTACTACAGCACCTTCGGCGGATTCAAATCGGATACCCGCCTGCTCTACGATCCGACCACCGGTGCCGTGAGCGATCCCGACACGGACTTCAATCCGCCTTTCCTTGCGCCGACCGACCCCCACGACGGAGTGATCTTCGTCGTCGTTCACGATGACCGAGGCGGCGCGAGCTGGGTGACCATCCCGGTGCACGTGTGCAGCGATTCGTGCGATCCGGCGTGCCTGGCGCCCTGCCCCGACGGCGGCTGCTCGCCGCCGCCGGTCTGTTCCGAAGGCGGCCCGTCGGCGGTTCCCTGAAACCCCCAAGGGGGGCTACCGCGGGATGCTCGGCATTCCGCACTGCGATGGCTGACCGCCGCCGCCGCATGTATTGGGTGCCGTGCATGTGCCGCACTGCAGCAGGTTGCCGCATCCGTCGCCGGCCGGCCCGCAGGTGTAGCCGAGCTCGGCGCAGGTATAGGGGACGCACTGTCCGCCGCCGCACTGTCCGTTGACGCCGCCGCCCCCGCAGGTCTGGGGCGAGGTGCACGGCCCGCACTCGAGCGCTCCGCCGCATCCGTCGCCGGCCGGGCCGCAGCCAATCTGCTGCTGGGCACAGGTCAGCGCAACGCACGATCCCGCGTCGGGGGCGCCGCACACGCCGGAGACCCCGCCGCCGCCGCAGCTGAGGGGCGTTTGGCAGACGCCGCACGCAATCGCGTTGCCGCATCCGTCGCCCGCCGGCCCGCAGCTGATATTTTGCGCCGCGCACGTCATCGGCACGCACGCTCCGCCGTCGGGCGCTCCGCATTGTCCCGGGGTGCCCCCCCCGCCGCAGGTCTGTCCGGCGGGGCAGGTGCCGCAGCTGATCGCGTTGCCGCAGCCGTCGCCGGCGGGCCCGCAAGCGATGTTTTGTACCCCGCACGACTCGGGCACGCACGTGCCGCCGTCGAGAACTCCGCATTGTCCCGGGGTGCCGCCACCGCCGCAGGTCTGACCCGCCGGGCAGGTGCCGCAGTTGATCGCGTTGCCGCAGCCGTCGCCCGCTGGACCGCATGCGAGCCCTTGACTCGCGCACGAGACGGGCGAGCAGACCCCGCCATCGGGGGCTCCGCATTGTCCCGAGACGCCGCCGCCGCCGCAGGTCTGGCCCGCCGGGCAGGTGCCGCAGTTGATCGCGTTGCCGCAGCCGTCGCCGGCCGGCCCGCACGCGAGCCCTTGACTCGCGCACGAGACGGGCGAGCAGACCCCGCCATCGGGGGCTCCGCATTGTCCCGGGGTGCCGCCGCCGCCGCAGGTCTGGCCCGCCGGGCAGGTGCCGCAGTTGATCGCGTTGCCGCAGCCGTCGCCGGCTGGACCGCATGCGATGTTTTGGGCGCTGCAGGACCGCGGCGAGCACGCCCCGCCGTCGGGCGCTCCGCAGCGACCGGAAGTGCCGGCGCCGCCGCACGTTTGCCCAGCCGGGCACGTGCCGCATTCGATGACGTTGCCGCAGCCGTCGCCGGCTGGACCGCAGGCGAGCCCTTGGCTCGCGCACGAGATGGGCGAGCAGGCCCCGCCGTCGGGCGCACCGCATTGTCCCGGGGTGCCGCCGCCGCCGCAGGTCTGGCCCGCCGGGCAGGTGCCGCAGTTGAGCGCGTTGCCGCAGCCGTCGCCGGCCGGACCGCAAGCGATTCCCTGCTGGATGCACGACGCGGGCGTGCATGCGCCCCCGTCGGGTTCGCCGCATTGGCCGAGCACCCCAGCGCCGCCGCAGGTGAGCGGGGCCGTGCACGTTCCGCATTGGATCGTGTTGCCGCACCCGTCGCCCGCTGGGCCGCACGACAGACCTTGGCCCGAGCAGGTCAAAGGCACGCAAGACGACGTCGGTGGCGTGACGCAGGACGCGAGGTCGAAGATCATGTACTCGAGGATCTTCTCCTGCGCGCTGAAGGTCTTGGAGCACTCCGTCGGGAACGGCGTGTTGTTCGCGTTGGTGACGCCGCTCACGTGGAAGTCGCTGAAGATGGCGTGGCCGCACTGCGTGGCCTCACCGACCGGGGTGTTGAACGTGAAGTGCTCGACCAACGGGTCGTTTTTCTGCGGATCGGTTCCGTCAATCCAGTCGATCGATCCGTTGGCGACGGCGTTGGCATCGTGACGCGGGTTGGTGATGGCCACCTCGGGATTCGTCGGCGGATTGGCGACGTTCGAGTTCGAGAGAGCGTCCACCAAGTTCAGCCACTGCCAGAAGATCCCCGAGTGCATCGGCGCCGGAACGACGGGTGGGACCTTGCTCACGTTGAGCGTCCAGGTGACGGTGCCGGGATTGTTGAAGTTGGGATTCCACGTCGCGACGTTGTTGAATTCGCCGTTCGCGTAGACGCCGGTACCGTAGGGGTTGCCGTAGAGCCACGAGTAGCTGTAGTGCGTCGCGAAAAAGTGACCGCCGTTGTTCGCGTACGTCACCAGATTCGCGAGCTCGGCCGGTGTCTTGGTCGCCGCAGCGCCCCAGCACGGGAACAGGATCTGGTCGTAATTCAGATACGTCCCGGTGGCGCCCATGAGGGTCGTCTCCGGCTGGGCGTTGGGCACGGTCGCGCCGGGGTTGCCGCCGTTGTTTCCAGGGCCCCCAGCGTAGACGTGAATGCGCCCGCTCGGGTTGGCCGTATTCGACGTGAACTCGGCCTGATCGACGCCCATCTTCAGCAGCACGCATTCGAGCGCGTCGACGGCGCCCGTCGAAATCGCGGTCTCGGGGATCGATCCCTCCGTGTGGTTGCTCGGCAAGTTGAGGCTGCCGATCGGCGTGACCGCGCAGGGCGCCGGAGGCGCGATCTGGAACTCGCGGCGCCAGCGTCCGAGCTGGATGACCAGAGGCAGCGTCTGGCCCGCGGGCGGGTTCGGGACGTTCGTCAGAGTGAACGTTCCGTCGTAGTTGGTGTACGTCGTTACGAGCGGGTCACCCGAGACGTCGGCCCCGCATTGCGGGCAGGAACCGACCGTGAAGCCCTGGTTCAAGGTCGTCAAGGGCCCGTTCGGCACGTACACGAGAACGTTCGGCACCGGATCCTGCGCGAGCCCCGTCCATGCGGACACGCCGGCGAGGACCGTTCCGGTGATGGTCGTCGGGGGCCCGTTCGGGCAGCTCGCCTGGTAGGCGCAAAGCCCGCCGCACGTATGCCCGCAGACACCTGCCGCTCCAGCGCCACCGCAGGTGTCGGCGCCCAAACAGGTCCCGCACTGCAGCAAGTTGCCGCATCCATCGGCCGCGGGGCCGCAGTTGTATCCGAGCTGGGCGCACGTCTTGGGGGTGCAGAGGTCGACGGTGCCGCCGTCGGCCGCGACGTAAACGCTGCCGCCGCAGACGCTCGTTCCACCGCCGCCGCAGTACTCCGGTGACGTGCACGATCCACAGTTCAGAAGATTGCCGCATCCATCGGCCGCGGGGCCGCAGTTGTATCCGAGCTCGGCGCACGTCTTGGGGGTGCAGAGGTTGACGGTGCCGCCGTCGGTCGCGACGTAGACGCTGCCGCCGCACACGTTCGCGGCTCCGCCGCCGCCGCAGTATTGCGGCAGGGCGCACGACCCGCAGTTCAGAAGGTTGCCGCATCCGTCTCCCGCTGGGCCGCAATCGTATCCGAGCTGGGCGCAGGTCTCGGGGGTGCAGAGGTTGACGGTGCCGCCGTCGGCCCCGACGTAAACGCTGCCGCCGCAGACGTTCGCTCCGGCTCCTCCGCAGTACTGCGGTGAGGTGCACGATCCGCAGTTCAGAAGGTTGCCGCACCCATCGCCCGCGGCGCCGCAGTTGTATCCGAGCTGGGCGCAGGTCTGGGGAGTGCAGGCGCTGACCGTGCCGCCGTCGGCCGCGACGTAGACGCTTCCGCCGCAGACGCTCGTTCCACCGCCGCCGCAGTACTGCGGTAAGGTGCACGATCCGCAGTTCAGAAGGTTGCCGCATCCGTCTCCTGCGGGGCCGCAGCTGTACCCGAGCTGGGCGCACGTCTTGGGGGTGCAGAGGTTGACGGTGCCGCCGTCGGCCGCGACGAAGACGTTGCCGCCGCACACGTTCGCCCCGCCCCCGCCACAGTATTCCGGCGATGGACAGGCGCTTGCGCCGCCGCAATCGAGCTGATTGCCGCACCCGTCGCCCGCATAGCCGCAGTCGTACCCGAGCTCGGCGCACGTCTTGGGTGCGCACGGGGTGATGATCCCCCCGTCGGCGCCGACCGATGCCGTGCCGCCGCACTGGCTGGGGCCCGCGCCGCCGCAGTACTCCGGTAACGTACACGTCCCGCAGTTCAGAAGGTTGCCGCATTCGTCGGCTGCGGGGCCGCAGTTGTACCCGAGCTCGCCGCACGTCTTGGGGGTGCAGAGGTTGACTGTGCCGCCGTCGGCCGCGACGAAGACGTTGCCGCCGCACACGTTCGCCCCGCCGCCGCCGCAGTATTCCGGGGTGGCGCACGCCGAGACGCCGCCGCAATCGATCTGGTTGCCGCAGCCGTCGCCCGCGAGGCCGCAGTTGTATCCAAGGTCGGCGCAGGTCTTGGGCGTGCAATGGCTGGCGAGTCCGCCGTCGGCCGCGATGAGCACGCTGCCGCCGCACTGCTCGGGCCCCCCGCCGCCGCAGTACGCCGGCGCGGTACAGGCCGAAGGCCCGCCGCAATCGAGCTGATTGCCGCAGCCGTCGCCCGCATAGCCGCAATTGTATCCGAGCTCGGCGCACGTCTTGGGCACGCAGGGCGAACCAGCATCGACCGTGCCCCCCTCGTGTTCCCCGGTGACGCCCGTTCCGCATACGCTGTACCCGCCGCCGCCGCAGAAGGCCGGCGCGACGCACGTTCCGCAGTTGACGGTTCCGTTACAGCCGTCGGCGTTTTGGCCGCACGTGTACCCAAGCTGGGCGCAGGTCTTCGGAACGCAAGCGGTGACCAGAGCGCCCCCTTCGCTCGGATTCAGGACGACGCCCCCTCCGTCGGTGAGCGACGAAGCGTCGGGAGTCACCTTGCCGAACTCGCTGCTCGAGGAGCCGCACGCCGCAGCGGCGAGACCGCCGACGCCCATAAGGACGAAGTTGCCGAGCCAACGACCAAAAGCACTCAATTGCATGTCCGGCCCTCGAGATGGATGCCGACCGCCGCGGCGGGCTCCGCGCATGAAGCCCGCGCGCATCGCCCGCAGGAGACAACTATGACGTAATGCGAACAATTGAGCAATGACGGAATAGGGAATCCGGACGCCGATCATGACTTTTGGGCAAAGCCACGAATCCCGACATTTGTCGCCATCCCCGTCGATTGTCGCCGATCTCGCGGGACTTCGTCGGACCGACTTTCCGGATTCCGGGCGGTTCACTGCGGCGGCGCAGTGGCTTCGGCGCGTTCGGGTGCGAACGTGCGCAGAGGGGCGATGGCACCGACGGCCACCTGGCCGGACGCCAGGACGTGCTCGTCGTCGGGGGCTGCGTCGAGGTGTGCGTGCACCCGCACGAACGATTCGAGGTAAATCCTCTCTCGACCGAGCCCTGCACATCGACCGTCTCCACCGCGGAAGGCGCGCTCGGCCACGACGATCGCCTCCGAGGCATCGAGCCCGTGCACGTCGAAGAGCGTCTCGGCCACGTCGGCGAACGATGCCCCCCCCAGCATGGCTTGTACCGCGCGATGCCGCGCGGCCAAATGATGCCGGCGCTGATGCCCGAGCCAGCCGGCGCGCTGCTCGATGAGGATTGCCCGGCCCTCCTGGTCGTCGACGCCGCGTGCCGTTCCGGCGCGGAACAACACCGATTTGGCCCGCAGCGCGCGCGCTCGCGGCAGGGCGTGGCCCTCGATTTCATGGCAGACCGTTCGCGCCGCATCCTCGTCCGACAGCAGACGACCGGTCGCGATGAGAATGGCGCGTTCGCCGGTGGCCGCGATGGGAGCCAGCGCCGGCGCGGGCACGACGGCGAACGGCAGCCGGAGTCGCCCGACCGCCGTGCGCATCCGCGACAGCAGCGAGTGGGGGCGGGGGTCGTCGCTCGCCGTGAGGCGCGCCGCCGCTGGATCGGCGCGCTCGGCCTCGCCGAGCCATTCGGCGCACAGCGCCGCCGCCGCTTCGGCGGTGTGTGCGTCGGGGGCGAAGCGCTCGCGGGCCAGCCGACCGACCTGGCTCGTCCCGGCTGCGGCGCAGAGCGCCGCCTCGAGAGACAGTTCGCGGATCCTCGCCAAGTAGAGCTCATCGAGCGCCCCGTCGACGGTCGCGGTCAGCCGTCGATCTGCGGCATCGAGCGCCCGCCGCAGCTCGTCGTGATCGCGCGGTGCATACGTCCAGCGCGGCATGGCTCGCCGCCGGGCGGTTAACTCGTCGACCAGACGGTTCCGTTCACGCCGGGCGTCGACCGGGGTGAGGGTCGAAAGCGGCTGAATGTCGCGAGCCGCCCGAGTGATGAGCCGATCGATGGCTTCGCGTCGAAGCCACGCGGGACCCGTGCTCGTCGGAGGGGCGACGTCGGTCGGCGGGGACTGCATCACCGGTAACGATAGATCGGGCTCGCATCTTGCGCTGGGGCCGCCGTACCCTTACGGGGGGCTAGGCACTTGGATCGTTCCCAACGCGGGCGGTCGTCCGCGCCTGCACAAATGTACCCGATGAAGAAAAATTACGTCCTCGACACCAACGTCCTGTTGCACGATCCGCACGCTATTTTCCGCTTCGAGGACAACAACGTCATCATTCCCATTTATGCCATCGAAGAGGTGGATCAGTTCAAGCGTGAGGGGTCGGAGCGAGGGCGCAACGCCCGTTCGACCGCCCGCATGCTCGACGAGCTGCGCGACCGGGGCGGATCGCTCGCCAAAGGCGTGGCGCTCGACTCGGGGGGACGCTGCGCGTCGCCGTCCCGAGCAAGCGGCTGGAGCTTCCGAGCGCCATCGATCACACGGCGATGGACCAGGCCATCCTGCAGACGGCGTTCGACGTGCGCGAAAACGATGGCGGTCGGCCGACCGTCTTCGTGACGATGGACACGAACCTACGCATCCGGGCCGACGCGCTCGGAATGGTCTCGGAGACCTACGAAAATCAGCGGGTCGACTTCGAGCAATTGACGAGCGGCATCCTCGAGATGGATTTGCCCGGTGACGAAGTGGACGCATTCTTCCGCGACGGGCGGTTGCCCGGGTACGAGCCGCCGCCCGCCCCGAACACGTGCATCCTGCTTCGCGACCGATCGCATCCGTCCCACACGGCGTTGGGTCGCTACGACGCCACGAAACGGGCGATTGTCGCGCTCCGCGTTCCTCGTGAGGGCGTCATGGGGGTCCGGCCTCGAAACAAGGAACAGTCGTTCGCCATCGACCTTCTGCTCGACGAGTCCATTCGCCTGGTGACGCTCGTCGGCAAAGCCGGCACGGGCAAGACACTTCTCGCGCTCGCCGCGGGTCTCAAGCGCACGTTGGAGGACGGCGCCTTCACGCGCATGCTGGTCTCGCGTCCGGTCATGCCGCTCGGCCGAGACATCGGCTTTCTTCCCGGCGACGTCGACGAGAAGCTCAACCCGTGGATGCAGCCGATCTTCGACAATCTCGAGTTTCTCTTCTCGACCGGCTCCCGCAAGGGGCCGCGCGCGTATGCGGAGCTCCTCGAGAGCGGCCAGATCCAGGTCGAGCCGCTGACCTACATCCGCGGTCGATCTCTGCCGCAGCAGTTCATCGTCGTCGACGAGGCCCAGAATCTTACGCCGCACGAGGTGAAGACCATCATCACGCGCTCCGGCGACGGCACGAAAATCGTGTTGACCGGCGACCCTGGCCAGATCGACAACCCGTACGTCGACAGCGCCTCCAACGGCCTGACGGTCGCCGCGGAGCGCTTCCGGGGCGAACGGCTTGCCGCCCACATCGTCCTCGCCAAAGGCGAGCGCAGCGACCTGGCGGAGCTTGCGGCCAACATGCTCTGACGCGATCGTCGTCAGGCCATCGCCGGGTCGATCCAGTGCGCACCGAGCCACCCGAGGGCGTCCCCTTGGCGGATCGCCCGGTCGACGTCCTGCACACGCGAATCGACCCCATCGCCGTCGCCGTGGGCCCTGGCGTAAAGCACCCAGTTCGAAATCTCGTATCGATGCAGCAGCGGGCCGAAGCGATGTCCGTCGAATGCGACGAGAGCCGCGTACGCCTCCTCGCACCCGTGGCACGCGAACACCGCGCTCGTCGCGTCGTAAAGCAGCTCGCGGAGGTCGCGAAACGCGCCATCGGGATCGGCAGCGATTTGCTCGAGCAGCCGCTCGAACCCGTCTTCGGAGAGGCCCGCGGCAAAGGCCGCCTCGGCCATCGCGGGAACTTGGGTTTCGAGAAACGTCGATCGCGGGGCATGGCCCAGCAAACGCCCGACCAGATAGACGTCGAACGCGCTCGCGATAGCCTCTCCGAGAAAAAGTGCGTGGACCGACGCACGACGACGCCCTGGATGCGTGGCGAAAGCCCGCGCGGCGAGATGGTGCCAGGCCGCATGCGCGACGACGTCCGCTTCGACGTGGAGGTCGACCAGCACGTCTCCGCCTTCGTCCGGCGCCCAAAATGTGAGATTGAGCAGCAGGGCCCGGTCCGCGCGCGCCGGTGGCGTCT
The DNA here is from genome assembly GCA_963696385.1 of uncultured delta proteobacterium. Lineage (GTDB taxonomy): Bacteria > Myxococcota_A > Polyangia > Polyangiales > Polyangiaceae > Palsa-1150. The sequence goes on along the minus strand of CAVOKF010000007.1, from coordinate 736,684 downwards.
TGGGCAGAATGCGGAACGGGTATCGGCTGCGGCGCAGGATCGACTTCAAATCGGAATAGAGCGCGACATGGCGAAACGATCGCTCGTCGCCGATGGTCAGTTCGTCGACGGTCCGGTGCTCGAACGACACCGCGTTCGGGATCATGGCCCTTTCAGTCGTCACGAGCGCAGCGGAAGCCGACGTTCGGGCCCGATTCGAGCGCCGACCCCCAGTTCCGTGCGGTCGTGCGACTGAGCGAAGGCGGAGACAGCCAGCCTCCGCCCCGAAGCACGTGCGCGGCCCCTGCGCGTGGCGCCGGACCGGGGGCCACGGATTCCGTGTACCAGTCGGCGGTCCATTCTTCGACGTTGCCGCTCAGATCCTGGACCCCGAACACGCTGGCGCCGCTCGGGTGCGATCCGACGCGCGCCGGACTTGGCGCGCAGCTCTTGGCGGACTGATCGTTAATGAGCGTGATCGCGTTCGAGCACGATGAGTTGCCACCCCAGGGGAATGCCACCGGCAGGGTGCCGTGCGCGGCGTACTCCCATTCCGCCTCGGTCGGGAGCCGCTTTTGGACAAAACGGCAGTAAGCGTCCGCGTCTCGCCAGTGAACGCACGATACGGGCAGCTCCCGATCGCCTGTGTCGTAGGTGCAATGGGGGCTCGATCGGCTGGGTCGGTCGCAGGTCTGCGCATCGACGCATGTGCGGTACGCCCCCACAGTGACTTCGGTGCGATCCATCCAGAACGCCCCCACGGTCGTGGGTCGCGAGGGGCGCTCGTTGGCTGGGCTGCGCGCGTTGAGCGAGCCCATGACGAAGCGGCCGCCGGGCAGGCGCAGCATTCCGCCCTCGAAGACCACAGGCACCCGGGCCACTGCCGCGCGGGCCGGCGAGGAGGCGGACTCTTCGTAGGGGTTGTCGCTCGCCCCGCCCGCATGCGGTTCGTCGTGTTCGCCCTCGTCGCCGGCAGAGACGATGGCGGCGAAAGGCGATGTCGCCGCGAAGGTCGCGTGCGCGGCGATGCCAGCGCGCGACTCGCCGACTCCGTGGGCGACCCGCGCCAGGCCGAGCCCGGACGCTGCGGCCGTGACGATGACGAGGACGGAGGATCGACGCAGCATCGGGGAGCGCCTGAGCGCCAGGTCTGGATAGCGTGCCACTTGCGAAGGCTACGGACCAGCTTTGCGTGAAAATGGGGTCGAACACGCGGCGGCCCTTGTCAGAGACGCGCGAGAGACGGCGTTCGTCACCCCGGCATGCCGGCGGCCGAGCTGCGGGTCCGCGGGTGCCGCTGCGGGTTGACGGCACCGCAGCCCAGGACTATCCACCCGCGGCCGCGTCTGGACCCCGCCGGACGCGCTCTTTTGTGGAGCCGTACCCGTGTCCTCCCCCATGCTCTCCAACGACCTGTTGCTCGCCCAGAACGTCCAGCCAAAGGCCGCGGTGCCGGGGGTGGTCCAAGACTCTTCCCCGGTCCCGCCGCGGGGCCGCCCGCCGGATCGCCCGTTGCCGGATTTCTGCCGATTCTGGTGATGCTGGTCATCTTCGTGCCTTTCTTCTTGCTGATGTCGCGTCGACAAAAGAAAGAATCGGCGGCGCGCGCCTCGCTCAAGAAGGGGGATCGGGTGATGACCAATGCGGGGCTCATCGGCGAGCTGGTCGAGATGGATGACCGCATCGCGAAAGTGAAGGTCGCCGCGGGTGTCACGCTGCAGATCGTCGCCAATACGGTGTCGCCCTTCGTCGAGCCGGAGAAGGTCCCGGCCAAAGATCTGAAGGAAGCCAAGGCGCTACCGGAAAAGAAGTGATCCGCGCCGGCGGCTCGAGAACGACATGCCGAAGAAAAGCGTCCTCGCCATCCTGAGCGGAGCGCTCGCCGTTGCGTTGGGCACGCTCGCCGTGTTCTTGCGCGGCGACCCGCTCGCCGTCGTCGGTGCGACCGCGGCCGTCATGGGCTTCTGCGTCTGGACCGTGAAGACTCCGGCGCGCCGCAATGCGCTCCTCGCCATCGTGCTCGCGATTGGTTCGGGCGCGCTTTTTTATCACTTCGACAACTTTTGGGGCCTGCTCGTCGCCGGGCTCGGTGCCGTTTGGGCGTCCTTCTCGCTTCTGCCCGTCATGGACGGTCCTTGGCGACTCAAGGTGGGGTTCGTCGCCGCCATGTTCGTTGGGGCTTTCCTCGCGCTGTGGCCCACCTTCGACGGAATTCTGCCGCGCGCCGACACGCCCCTGCCCATCGGCCCGTCGTGGATGACGCCCCTTGCGGCCGCGGGACGCTTCATCGGGAGTCGGCTCCACTGCCCCGCGTTCCTCAAAGAAAATGAGACCTTTGCGATTGCGCCAGGTCTCGACCTGAGCGGCGGGCTTCGCCTGGTTTATACCGTCGAGGTCGACGAGGCCATTCGCGACAAGCGCGACCACTTTGCCGACGAGATGCGTCAGGAGCTCGCGACGTCGTTTGCCTTTCACTCGGGTCAGGGCCGTGTGACCCGCGACGAGCTCGCGAAGCTCGAGGAGAGAGTTCACGTCGCGCAACCCGAAACGGCGATCATCCGGCTCAAGTTCAAGGACCGAAGCGACAAGTCCAAACTCGACGATCGGTTCCTGAGAAAATTCGTGGGCGAGCTTTCGCAGTCACCCGGCCCGGGCGACGACGAGACGACTTTCAAAATCCGCGCCGACGTCGAGTCGCAAATTCGCGATCGTGCGGTCGCCCAAGCAAAGGATACGGTCTCGCGTCGCGTCGACGGTCTCGGGTTGCGCGAAGCCTCCGTCACGACGCGCGACGAGGACATCATCGTCGAAGTGCCGGGAAGCAATGAAGAAAGTTTCCGCGAGATCAAAGACACGATTCGGCGGACGGCCCGGCTCGAGTTCAAAATGGTCGACGACGGCGGCAGCGAAAAGGTCTTCGGGCCGCCCGCGTTGAAAGCCGACGAAATTCCCGATGGTGAAGGCATCGCGCAATACCAAGAGGTTGCCCCCGACGGGCTCGACGCCTCCGGCCACCGCAAGTCGACGCGCGCGTTCTACACGCGATTGTCCTGCCAGCCGCCGAAGTACCCCACCGAAACGCTGACCGACTGCCTGGCTCGCTTCAAGGCGTGGACCAAAACGCTCACGATTCCCGACGATCACGTGGTCGGGTTCGAGGGGGTCACCGAGCCCGTTGAGGGGACCGAACCGCTGCAATTCAAGCAAGTCGGCTGGAGAACCTTGTATTTGTTCGGCCGCGCCGAGCTCACGGGCGACTACATCACGGACGCGAGCATCGGGCAGGACCAGCAGAACTTCGGCCAATACTACGTGCTCCTGTCGTTCTCGCCCGCGGGCGCCGACCGTTTCGAAGAAGTGACGGGCGCGAACGTCGATCGGCGTTTTGCCATCATTCTCGACGACATGGTCGACTCCGCACCGGTCATCAAACAGAAAATCGGCGGGGGCAGGGCGACCATCACGATGGGCGCGGGCGATCCGGAAAAGCAGCTGCACGACGCAAAACAGCTCGAGCTCGTTCTCCGGTCAGGAGCGCTTCCCGCGCCGATCACTCCGAGCTCGGAGCAGACGATCGGTCCGTCGCTCGGACGCGACTCGATCAAAGAGGCGCTCAAAGGCGGTCTCATCGGGTCGACCGCCGTGCTGCTCTTCATGTTCCTGTACTACCGCAAGTCGGGAATCGTCGCCGACATCGGGGTCATGTTCAACTTGATGCTGCAGCTCGCGGTGCTCGCGAGTTTCGGCGCGACGATGACGCTGCCGGGCATCGCCGGCCTGACGCTGACGCTCGGGATGAGTGTCGACGCGAACGTTCTCATCAACGAGCGCATCCGCGAGGAGCTGCGGACGGGCAAAACGGTTCGTTCGGCGGTCGACGCCGGATACTCGCGCGCATGGCCGTCGATCATCGACGGTCACATGACCGTCCTCATCACCGGTCTCATTCTGGCGCAGTACGGCAGCGGGCCGGTCAAGGGGTTCGCCGTGACGCTCATCGTGGGCATCTTGTGCAGCCTGTTCACCGGCGTGTTCTGCACGAGGCTGGTCTTCGATTGGTGGGTCCGTGGTGCCAAGCTCAAGCGACTGAGCGTCGGCGCGGAGTTTTAGATCGCGCTAGTGCGGGGTTGGGTCGACAGAGGACGAATGCGATGGAGTTCTTCAAGCCCGGACGTGTCTTCGACTTCATGGGCCAGCGTTGGTTCTGGATCCCGCTCAGCCTGATCCTCGTCGTCGGCTCGACGATTCTCTGCTTCGTTCCGGGTCCGAACTACGGGACGGACTTTCGAGGCGGCACCGAGATCGAGCTCGCATTCGCGAAGCGGATGGACGCGGCCGGCGTGCGCAGCGCGATTGAGTCGGCGGGCTTCAAGTCCCCGGACGTCATCCAGGTGGTCGACCCGAACAAGCCCTACCACTTTCTCGTCCGTGTTCAGGACGTGAGCGCCATCACGGAAGAAGAGAAGAGCGCCTTGCGGATCGCGCTCTGCTACGTCGACGACCCGCAGGCTCCCCTGAGCGACGCGGTCCGGTGCCCGGACAACGCCCGCGCGAGCGAGGTCAAATTCAGCGCGGGCGGAGACAAGATCACGACCCGTTACGACGTCGATCCGGACCTGGAAGAAATCAAACGCCAAGTCACGAGCGTCGCGGGGGTGTCTCTTCGAGCGAGCGCCACCAATCCGCAGGTGCTCAACCCGCGCGATCACCGCGTCGAAGTGCAGTTGCTGAGCAAGGGCGATCAGCTCGTCGACCGACTGCGCCAGGATCTCGGACCGGAAGTCGTTCCCGACGACGCCGTGCTGCGCGTCGAATGGGTCGGGCCCAAGGCGGGCAAGCAACTTCGTGACAGTGCCCGCAACGCGGTCGCGATCGCGATCGTGTTCATCATGCTCTATCTCGCGTTCCGGTTCGACCTGCGCTTCGCGCCGGGCGTGGTCGTCGCGTGCGTTCATGACGCGATGGTCGTCATCGGCGTCTTTATCCTCTTGCACAAAGAGATCACGCTTTCGACCATCGCCGCCGTGCTGACCGTCCTCGGCTATTCGATGAACGACACGGTCGTCGTCTACGACCGTATCCGCGAGAATCTCGGCAAACATCGTGGCAAGTCGTTCGCGCAGATCATCAACCTCAGCGTGAGCGAAACGCTTTCGCGAACGATCCTGACTTCGGGTGCGACGCTGCTCAGCGTGTTCGCGTTTTTCATTTACGGCACGGGCGTCATCAAGGACTTCATGCTGGCGCTTGTGGTCGGAATCGTTGCGGGCACCTATTCGAGCATTTACGTGGCCGCCCCGCTCACCGAATGGATCGACCATCGCATGGCGGGCAAGCCCGCCGCGAAGGGCGGCTTGAGCGCGTCGGCGCAGGCGACTTGATGGGCGAGGGTGGACCGGCGGCCGTAACCGGGCCGGCCGATCCGCCGGCGCGAGGTCGGCGGCCGTTGACGCCGCGCGCCCGTACTGATTGATGTCGCCCCAGGAGATGGTGCGGCTGCCGGCGGACGCGAGCGACCAGGCGATCGGTCTCGGACGCGAGCTCCGCATGACGCGAACGGCGGCGTGCGTTCTCATCGCTCGCGGATTCGGCGACGCCTCGGACGGTGCGCGCTTTCTCGAGCCCCGGCTCGCGCACTTGACGCCGCCCGGCGCGATGCTCGACCGCACCGAGGCAGTGGCGCGTATGGCCCGCGCCGTTCGCGCTCGGGAACGCATCTGCGTGTTCGGCGACTACGACGCGGACGGCGTCACGGCGGCCGCGCTGATGACCGACGTGTTGCGGAGACTCGGCGGCGAGGTGGCGACCGTCTTGGCGAATCGGTTCGACGGGGGATACGGGCTCTCCGATCCGGCGCTCGATCGAGTCGTGTCCACCGGGGCTACGTTGCTCGTCACGTGCGACTGCGGATCGAGCGACCACGATCGTCTCGAACGCGCCCGCCGAGCCGGCATCGACGCCATCGTCATCGATCACCATCGTGTCCCCGACGCGCCGCTTCCCGCCCTCGCATTTCTGAACCCCCACAGGCCCCAGTGCGGATTCTCCTACAAAGGCCTCGCGTCGGTCGGTCTGGCGCTGTCGATCGGCGCCGGAGTTCGCACCGAACTCGGGGTCGCCCTCGACATGCGGGCGTGGCTCGACTTCGTGGCGATCGGGACCATCGGTGACGTCGCCCCGCTCGACGGGGACAACCGAGCGCTCGTTCGGGCGGGCCTTTCTATGCTGGCGCGCGGCGTGCGTCCCGGTACGCGAGCACTGGCCGAGATCGCGGGGTGCACATCGGGGACCCCGAGCGGCGAAGACGTCGCTTTTCGTTTCGCCCCGCGCATCAATGCGCCCGGGCGGCTCGACAAGCCCGACCTGGCGCTCGCGCTGTTGCTCGCGACGGGCGACCAAGAGGCCCGCAAGATCGCCGCCGAAGTCGAGGTCCTCTGCACGCGCCGCAAAGAAGTGGAGCGCGCCGTGACGGCCGAGGCGCTCGAGATGCTCGCCGATCCGGCCCTGGCCCGGTTGCCCGCCATCGTCCTCGCCCGCCAAGGCTGGCATCCCGGTGTCGTGGGAATCGTGGCGGGCCGACTTGCTTCGCGCTTTGGTAAGCCATCGGTCGTCGTCTCCCTGGACGGATCGCGCGGGCGGGGCTCGGCGCGGGCTCCTGCCGGATTCTCCGTTTTCGACGCGCTCACGCGAGTGCGCGACCTGCTCGTGGCCTTCGGCGGGCACCATGCGGCCGCCGGGCTCGACGTCCGGAGCGATCGCATCGACGCTTTGCGCGATCGGTTCTCGGAAGCGTGCGCCGCCATCGGCGTGCCGGATGCGGGGTCTGCCTTCGACGCGGACGCCGTCCTGCAGGAGGGCGACGCGCCCCCGCGTGTCGTGAGCGACCTCGAGCGATTCGAGCCTTGTGGCCAGGCCAACCCGGCGCCGCGCGTTGCCATTGCGCGGGCGCGAGTCGTGGGGGCTCGCGAAGTCCGCGGGGGTCACGCGCGGCTCTGGCTCGATGTCGCCGGCACGCGCCTGTCGTGCTTCGGCGCGGACATGGCCCACCTCGTCAGCCGGCTCGGCGGGCACGTGCGCGTGGTAGGCGCTCTGCGGCGCGACACCTGGACCGGTGGAGGAGCGGTCGAGATGCGTCTCGCGGCCGCCGAGCCGGCGTAAACTGCCCGCGCTAAGATCGCTGCCCGTGAACGATCGCCGCGTTCCAGACCGGTCCGATCCGGCCTCGCGAAAACCGTTTTTGCGATTTGTAGCGGTTCAAAAGCGCTTCGGATCCAAAGTCATCTTCTCCGACTTGAACCTCGAGATACGACGCGGCGAAACGCTCACCGTGATGGGCGCCTCCGGCAGCGGCAAGAGCGTGATGCTCAAAATGCTCATCGGTCTCATCCCCGCGGATGCCGGCGAGATCCTGCTCGAGGACCGCGACGTCACCAAGATGAACGACGAATCGCTGACGGAGGTGCGGCGCCGCATCGCGTACCTGTTTCAAGGCGCAGCCCTGTTCGATTCGCTCAGCGTCGGAGAAAACGTTGCCTACGGGTTGCGCGAACAGTTCTGGAACACGATGACCGAGGCTGAGATCCTGGCGCGTGTCGAGCAAGCCCTCGAACTCGTCGGTCTCCCCGGCATCGGCGTCATGCGCCCGAGCGATCTGTCGGGCGGTATGAAGAAACGCGTCGGCCTCGCCCGGACACTGGCGCTACAGCCCGAGGTCATCCTCTACGACGAGCCGACCACGGGGCTCGACCCGATCAATACGGCGAGAATCAACCACCTCATTCAGGGCATTCAGAAGGCCCTCGCCCTGACGAGCGTCGTGGTCACCCACGACATGGGCACGGCGTTCACGGTCTCCGATCGCCTCGCCATGATCGGAAAGGGACGGGTTCTTCTCGTCGGATCTCCCGACGAATTTCGATCGACGAACAATCCCGCCGTGCGCGACTTCATCGAGGGCCGGGCCCCTGTGGGCGAGGACGTCGCGTCGTTGCTTTCGTCGTCGTAGCCGGGCTGCTGTCGTCAGGAGGACTCATGACACGCGGAAATCAAGGTGGGACTCTTCGTCATCGTCGGGCTGGCTTTGTCCATGGCGGGCATCTTTCTCATCGGCAACACCACCCGCCTATGGGATCGCAAGGTCGAATACCGCGCGGCGTTCTCCGACGTCGCGGGCCTCAAACCTGGCGCTCCGGTGCGCATGGGAGGGCTCGACATCGGTTCGGTGACGAGCGTGGGATACGACAAGGACCTGGGCGATACGCGCATCTTCGCGAACATGTCGATCGTCCAGGTGCAAGCGGCACGCATTCGTACCGATACGGTCGCGACGGTCGTCAACAAGGGGCTGCTCGGCGACAAAATGATCCAACTGAGCGTCGGTTCCCCCAAGGCGCCGCGACTCGATCCGCATGCGCTGATTCCCTCCGAAGAGCCCGCCGACGTCTTTTCGGCATTCAACAAGGTCGCTGCCGAGGCCGAACAAGCCATCCAGAACCTCGAGCCGCTAGCCAAAGCGCTCGGCGACGCCCGTCTCTCGGACGACGTGAAGGACTCGGTCGGCGACATCCGCGCGATGCTCGACGCGATTGTTCAGGGCAATGGCCCGATCCACCATTTGTTCTTCGACCGGCAGCAAGCCGAACGCGTGAACGACCTGCTCGACGGGCTGAACCAAGCCTCGGCGCGGCTCGACGCCACGTTGGGCGACGTGCAAGACCTGGCCGACCACGTCCGTCGGGGCCCCGGCATCGCCCACGCGCTCATCTACGACGGCGAGATGTCGAAGGAGGTGGCCGGTTCGATGGTCGAGATCCACGCCGACTTGCGTGCGATTCGAGAGGGCAACGGCCTGGCCCATGCACTGCTCTACGGAGACGGACCGTCCGATCACCTGATGTCGAACGTGAATGCGATGAGCGACGACTTGCGGGCGATCGTCGCGGGAGTCCGCGAGGGCAAGGGCACGATTGGCGCATTGCTCGTCGACCCCACCATCTACGAGGACATCAAAAGCGCCATCGGCAATGTCGAGCGCAACGAAGTTCTTCGGGCCTTCGTTCGATACTCGATCAAGGCCGACGAAGCTCATAAGATGCCGCACGCCCCCGGGCCGAGCTCGCCCTGAAGGGCGGCGCAAGCCCCGGCGTCTGCGAGGCCGTTCGCCCGGCCGGCCGACGCGCGCCGGGGGTCGCCCAGGCCGTTGACGCAGGCCTTGGCGGGTTCGCGCGCCGAAGTTAGGGCGAACGGTCTGCGTGTCCGCCGGCCGGCGCCGGATTGTACCACCAGCGCTCGGTCGTCCCTTGCCGCATGACCGTCAGGCGCAGAAGGTCGATCTCGAGTGCGGCGAAGAAACCCACCGCGGATCGCGCTCCGTCGATCGCCTCGAGCTGCGTGCCGACCGCGATCTGGAAGCCCCACGGCGATCCGCCGGTCACCACGGCCTGCGCGGGCCACTCGCCGTAGTTGCCGTCGCGCCAGTAACGCCACATGGCACCCGCTTCGATGGCCGCTCCCCAGTCTCCGCGGGCAAAGCCCCCGGTCGCCGCGCGCACGGCCAACCCCACGTCCGTGCCGAGCCCGAAGAGCGTCGTACCGCGGACCAGTCCCCCGAAGACCCAGGGCTGCAGAGGAGAGCTTCCGACCCCGATGGAGTACGTGATCGTCGGCGCGAGGTCGTTCTTGCCCATCGGCCGATCGCGCTCGGTCGCATAGCCGCCCCCGACCGCCAGCCACGAACTGACGTCGGCGCGCGCCGGGCAGGGGAGGACCACCGTCGTCGCGGCGAAAATGAAACACGAGGTCAGACCGGATCGCACGTGGCCGAGGCCGTACCACGCTCGGCGCAACACTTCAAAGCATGAACGCCCGCCGTCTGCTGCGCGGCGCCCAGGGGCCCGGTGCGCGCTCGGGTCGCGACCGCCGAATTCGATCGATGACGATCCCCGCGGCTTCGAGATCGAAGAGCAGCTCGTTGTGTCCCCGGTTCGGCAGAACGACCACGTCGCCGACGCCGAGGCATGCGGTCCGCACGCCGGGGACCACGGAATCCGAGGCCGCGACGATCGATGTGTGAGGCACCGGGCAGGCCGAAGCCCGCTCGCGCAGCCGCTTGAGCAAGGCGCTTTGCGCGTGCAAGTCGGCGCCGACGAGCAGCGGCGGCACGGCCACTCCGCAGAACGGACTGGCGAGCGAGACGGTGCGGCAAACGCGCGTGTGCCCGCCCATCTCCTGGACGTACCAGCGGGCCACGACGCCGCCGAGCGAGTGTCCAACCACGGTGAGCCGGACGTCTCGCGGCATCCGGCTGACGAGGCGTGCGAGCTGCCGCGCAATCCTCCGAACGCCGACACCGGGGGGGTGGGTGAACGTCGCGACGCGCGCGCCGGTCTCGTCTTCGAGGCGTGCTCGCAAGGGGCGAAACACGCCCGCGCTCGCGCAGAATCCGTGCACCAGAACGACGGCGTCGTCGCCGGGGGCCAGTTTGGGAACGACCGCTGCCAAGTCGCGCGGAAAGAGCGCGACCTGGCGAAAAAATGCCAGTCGCTCGCTGCCGATGAGTTGTTCGATGGCTACGGGCAGGGACATGACGTTCACTGCGTATTAAGCATGAAACGTGCGCATCGAGACGAGTTTCGAGCAGCCCCCCCAGCGATGAACCCCCACGCGATTTTTCGTACGGTGTTGCCGATTCCCGGGCGATCAGGGCCCGTCGCGCCCAAGCCCAGCCGCTCCGCGGACACCGCTAAGGCTTCCGGCCGCGTTCCGCGGTACGCGCCGATGGCCTACCGGCGAGAACGTGGATATCCAGCTTCATGGTGGCGATCGACGACCCGAACCTGGATTCGAAGCGCTGGTCCGCCGTCGAAGAAGCGACCGAGCTTCTTCACGAAGAGCGCTTTCGGGAAGCCCTGGGGGAGCTGCGGCGCGTTCTCGAGTCGGACCCGACGAACCCGTACGCCTATTATTTCCTGGGCATCGCGTTCTTCGAAGTTGGAGAACTCGAGCCGGCGCGCGACGCCTACGCCGCCTGTCTCAAGCTGTCGCCCGCCCATCTCGGTGGGCGGGTGGCTCTCTGCCATGTGCTGCGCATGCTGGGCGATACGCGGGGCGCGTTACGCGAAGGCATGACCGCCCTGAGCCAATCTCCGGGAGATGCCGACGCCCTCTACGCCGTGGGTCTCGCCTATCACGCCCGCGGCGAGGAACCGGCTGCGCGCAAGTACATCGAAGCATTTCTTGCGACGCGTCCCGAGTTCGAGGTCGCCGTCGAAGCGCGCGCGATCCTCGCCGGCCTCGTCGTTGACCCCGATCGCCCAACCTTCGGCGCCGACGAATCGGACGACGACTGACTCGCCGGGCCACTCCCGCGTGCGGCCCCCCTTGGTTCTGTCCATGCGGCCGGCGCTGGGCGTGAGGCCCCCCCCCGGGCTGGTGGTCGATCACTCGGTGCAGTTCTCGAAGACGAATTCTGCCGTCACGTCGCACGAGACTCCTGTGCTGCCGACGAGAGTCGCCATGGGACAGTCGATCGTTCCCCAGACCCGGCCGGCGGCGACTGGACCGCCGGCCGGCATCTGAACGAACGTGATCGAGCAAGTCGACTGTTGGTAGTGGCCGCCTCCAGCCTGATAGAAGTCGGCTTGGATATCCATGGGCCCCCCGTTCGCCGAGATCGAGCCCTGGATCGTGGCAGTGCCTAGGCCGTTCTGCGCGTAGAGATCGAGGTCGAATGTGCCGTTGCTTCCGGCGCTGACCATGCACGTCACCGTGACTCCCGCCCCGCTCGAGACTCGTGTCGGGTCCGAAGGGCCCCCGTCCTGGTCGGATCCGATGACGAGAAAGTTCGCCTCGTCGTTGTTGCACGTGCCCCCGCCGGGGTTCGAGATCGAGGCGTTGACGTAAGCCGCGGGCGGTTCTGTCTTGTGGCTCGAGCACCCCGTCGCCAGGGCGAGGGAAAACAGAGCGATCACGGCGGGGTGGGGGGCGCGAAATGTCATCGAGGCGATCTCCAGGCAGCGGGCCGCGCCGAGCATACCGCGCGCGACTGCCAATAATCGAGTGCGTCGCGTCGGGTGCAGAGTGGCATGCACACGGCAAATTTCCCGATCACGGGTGGTTCCCGACCTCCACCCTGCGGTCGACCCCGTCATCCGTGGGTCTGCTCGAACGCGGCGCGAAAGCCTCGTTCGAGGTCGCCCCTCAGGTCGCCGGCGTCTTCCAATCCGACCGACAGACGGATCAATCCGTCCCGGATTCCGAGCGCTTGCCGCGCCTGCGGAGGCACACTCGCATGCGTCATCGTCGCCGGGTGCTCTGCGAGCGACTCGACGCCTCCCAGGCTTTCCGCGCACGCGACGATGCGAAGCGCCCGTAAGAAAGCCACCGCCTGCGCGAGCGCCCCTTCGATCTCGAACGTGATCATTCCTCCGGGACCCTTCATCTGCCGCGCCGCGATCGCGTGGCCGGCGTGGCCCGGCAGTCCCGGGTAGTGAACGTGCGCGACCCGCGGGTGGGTCGCGAGCCACTGCGCGATCCCGCGCGCCGTTTCGACGTGTCGCTTCATCCGCACCGCGAGGGTCTTGAGTCCGCGCAGTACGAGGTAGCAGTCGAACGGACTCGGCACGCTGCCCGCTGCCTTCTGCACGAAATGCAGCCGCTCCGCGAGCGCTCGGTCGTTGGTCAGCACCGCCCCGCCGACGACGTCCGAATGCCCATTCAAGTATTTCGTCGTCGAATGCACCACGATCGATGCGCCGAGATCGAGCGGGCGCTGGAGCATGGGCGTCGCAAACGTGTTGTCCACCGCCACAGGTACGCCTCTCGCGCGCGCGGCTGCGGAGAGAGCCTGGATGTCGAGCACTTTGAGCAAGGGATTGCTCGGGGTCTCAATCCAAACGAGCCGGGTGTTCGGTCGCATCGCTTCGATGGCCCGCACGGGGTCGCTCATGTCGACGAAGCTCGACTCGATCCCGAATGGGGCCACGACTTGGTCGAAAATGCGGAACGTTCCTCCGTACACGTCATCGCCGACCAGGACATGATCGCCCGACCGGAGCGTTAGGACAACCGCGGTCAACGCGGCGCAACCACTGCTGAACGCGATGCCGTGCTGGGCTCCCTCGAGCGTCGCCAGACACGCCTCGAGCGCCGCGCGCGTCGGATTGCCGGCCCGCGAGTAGTCGAATCCCTTGTGGACGCCGGGACCGTCCTGCGCGAACGTCGAGGAAAGCACGATGGGCAACATCACCGCCCCCGATGCGGGGTCCGGCTCCTGGCCCGCATGGATGCAGAGGGTCTCGATCGAGGCACTCGGCGGTGCGCGCATGCGACGCGTCGTACCATAACGCCGTGGTCCGAGCGGCCGACCTGCTCGACCGGCCGATCCGCGGGAGTTCGGTTGCCGGCCCCGGGCTCGGCTCCTTGAAACGCCGAGCCCAGCGGCTATGGTGCGAGCTGCCTGGCAGCGTGGTGGCCGTAGCTCAGTTGGTAGAGCACTGGATTGTGGCTCCAGATGTCGCGGGTTCGAGCCCCGTCGGTCACCCAACAATATCGACGACTTAGAGCGGAACGACGAACCTTCACCGTCCATGGGGTCCTGGAGGTGCGTCGCACCGCACGACGACCCCTCCTTCAGGCGGGGTTCGGCTGCCTGCCCGGAAAGGCTGCCTGCAACGGGCGGATGCGTCGCGACAGCCTCGGATCGGGGCCTTGCCCCGAAGGGCCAAGACGCGGGCGAGCGTTTTCCTGGTTGCTTCGCGCGGCCGACGCCGACGGTGCGATGTCCGAGGTGACGTTCGGCGTGCGCGTGGGCTAGGCTTTCGGCTCCATGACCGAAGACGAAATCGCTCGCGGCTTGTACGCCGCTAGTGGGGACTACCTCGACGCATTGCGCCGCAGCACATCGGAGGCGCAAAGGCAGGCCGCCTGGCAGGTCGTGATGCGCTGGATCGCGCTGGGAAATACGCAGTCCAAGCCGAACAAAGCCTGACTCCAGGCGGCCTCTCTACCCTTGAGATCCTCGGTCCGCCAACACGTTCGGCGCCCCGGAAAATCCGTCAGCCTCGCAGGATGGAGTGCACCCTTGCCCGCTCGCCCGCGAGGATCTCGACCGCTCGCCCCAGCCCGACTTCAGCGGCGACGGCACGCAGCAGATCCTCGGTGGCGGTGGCGCTCGCGGGGGCGGACGGTCGGCTTGCGCTCACGGCGGCCGGCTGGGGCTTTGCGGCGGTCGGCTTTGGAGAGGGCTTCCTTTTCGCCTCGGCCGCCCTATCCGCGGACCGGATGTTGTAAACGTATCCAACGTCGAACGTGACACCCTCGGCCTTGGCCCTCTCGACGACCTCTTTGGGGGAGAGGTTAGGGAACTTGCGAACAAAGTCGGCCTTGCTGGGCACGGGCTTCGCCACGGATCCGTTCGATCCGGTCGAGGTCTTCTTCGCGACCGCCACCGCCTTCGTCGGTACCGCGCTCTTCTTGGCTTTCCCAAGCCGGCGGACCTCGTAGACGAGCCCAGGGCCGAACTCGATCCCCTCGCCTTTCGCCTTCGCGACGACTTCGGCGGCGGAAAGGCTCGCCGGTTGCTGGCGAATGAAGTCGGACTTGGTCAGTGGTTTCTTGTCGGAGGGGTTGGTTTTCTCGGCGGCCATGTTGAGCGCGAGAGTTCAGCACGGTCCAGGCCATGTGGGCAATGTCCAATTTTTGAAATCAACACCTGGATGGGGCCTTTTGTGATCCGGCACCGAGCGGCGGGTCTCCAGAGGGTGGCGGGTTTTTGCCGATGCAAGCGGCAGTGAGGGCGCGCGCCGGCGGCACAGCGAAGGTGGAGGTCCGTCATCGATATACCGGGATACCGGGCGCAACACTCGATGGATCCGGGTTAACCCGATCTTCGCCTCCGCCCGTTTTTCCGTCTTGTGGAGCGCTTTTCCGTCTTGCGGAGCAAAAGCAAGCCATGGTATCGAAAAGTTGGTTTTAGTTTTGCATTCAACTACGGTGACCGACATCGTCGAAAGCGGATTGGGGGCTGGCTTCGGCTCCCAACGGCCGCCGGTACGTCACGGTGGTGACGGCCTCCGTCACTGCGAAATGTCGAACGTCACCGTCCATTGCGGCGCACTCCACTGAGCGCGCTTCTGGTACACAAGTGCAAGCGCAGGTATCGGCGGCAACGGCCGCGGTTGCGCAAATGGGAGGATCAATGAAACGCCTCGGATTGCTCACGATTCCCGTACTGCTGTCGGCCTGCGCCGCTCAGATAAGGGTTGCTACGCCCGAGCCGCCGGTGGCGACTGTGTCGGTCGGAGTCCCAGCGCCCGCGCCCGAACCCGCGGCCCCGCCGGCAGAAGCCGCGGCCGACACGGCCGAGCCCGTGCCCACCGACCCTGAAGAGGTCACCGCGACGAGCGAGCCCCCCAATCCAGTCTACGAAGAGGAGACGGATTCGCCCGGTCCGGCCTACGTGTGGGTCGGTGGCTATTGGGGTTGGAACGGCGTGGACTGGGGCTGGAATTGGGGGCATTGGGCCGTGGCACCCGAAGGCCAGTTCTACATCGAGCCGTACTACGAGCGCGTGGGCGACCACGTCGTCTACGTGCAGGGCTACTGGGGTCCCCACGATGCTCCGCATCGGAGCTACGGCGGCGACCGCATCCAGTTTTCCCATCCGGAACGGCCGGCGAACTACCATCGCGGCGAGCACGTCGTCGTCGAGCACAGAGCGGGTCCAGCGCCGGGTCATCGCCCGGGCGGTGCCTACGCGCATGCAACCGGCCCCGCTCGCCCGCTGCCGCGCGCGACCGCCCCGCAGCACCGCACAGCGGCGGCGGGACGGACGGCAACGCCCCGATCGGAACCGAAGGGCGCTCCGGGCAACGAGCACGCGGAGGGACGCGCCACGGCCGCCCGAGGCAGCTCGGCCGAACCTCACGGCACACCGACCAATGGCAGGGAGCCCGCGGGCAAGGCCGAAGCGTCCAAGGAGCCCGGCAAGAGCGAAGGCCCCAAGGGGCCGGCAGGCAGAACCGAAGCCTCCAAGGAGCCGAAGGAGCCCGCAGGCAAGGCCGAAGCGTCCAAGGAGCCCGGCAAGAGCGAAGGCTCCAAGGGTCCGGCAGGCAGAACCGAAGCCTCCAAGGAGCCGAAGGAGCCCGCAGGCAAGGCCGAAGCGTCCAAGGAGCCCGCGGGCAAGAGCGAGCCCACGGGCAAGAGCGAAGCGTCCAGGGAGCCCGCAGGCAGGGCCGAACCAGCTCGGACGGAATCCCGCGGCGAAGGCTGGGCACACGGCGCCCGCGGCTCCGCGCCCCGCTCCGGCTGCGCCCAAGAAGCCTCAGAGGAAGTAGCCCCCGGGGGTTGGGCGGCTGACCACGGCATGGGCAGCTTTCAGGAGCCCATGCCGTTCGTCATGGTGCGCCCTCCCCAGGCGCGCGCCGCGCCTAACCGTATCCTTTGGCATCCATTCCTTCGGCGACGACGGTGGCCCTTCCGCCGCTCGTCGCGGGGAGCAACCGGGCGAATGTTGGCCATGCCGCGTCGCTCGTGCTGAAATCCAGTACGGAACATGGCCCCTACGACGACCAGCACCCCGAAACCAGTCAACAAGTCCGACTTTATCCGCGCCCAGTCCGCCGCGATGTCCGCCGCCGAAATCGTCGAAAAGGCGAAGGCCAAGGGGATCGATCTCCGGCCCGGCCTCGTCTACGAGGTGCGCCGAACCGCGAAAGCCGCGAAAGCGGCTGTCCCGAAGAAGGCGGCGGCGCCCGCGAAAAAGACCTCGAACGCCCCGATCGCGACATCGAAGCCGGCCCTCGTGAGCAAGGCCGCCTTCGTACGATCCCACGCGACCCTGTCGCCGGGCGAGATCGTGGACCGGGCGAAGGCCGCCGGAATCCAATTGGAGGTCGGCTACGTGTATAACATCCGGTCGGCGGACAAGTTGGCCGCGGTCAAGACGAAGGCCCCCGCGAAGAGGCCTCCTGCCGAGGTCGTCGCTCCGAGCGCGATCCAACCGGCCTTCGCCACGGCGTCGCCCGAGATCTGCTCAAGGTCGTCGCCGCGGAGGTCGGGCTCGGGCGGGCCATCGAGCTTCTTCTGGGCGACAGGGCTCGGGTGCATGCCATCTTGAGGGGTCCAACGCCACAGAGCCGGTAGGCACCGCTCGAGGGTGGAGGTGGCCTCGGATCACACGTTGGAGAGCGCCGCGATCACCGCCTCGGCGGTCGTCACGGTGGCCGACCGGGCGAAGATTTTCTCGACGAGCACGCGGTGGACCTCGGGGTCGCGGTCCGCGCAGCAGTCGGCGACCACGATGAGCCGGTAGTCGGCGTCGGCGGCGTGCCGGACCGTCGAGAGCACGACCCCGCTCGTCGCGACGCCGGCGATCACGAGTGTCTCGATCCCGTTGGCACGCAGGAGCATGTCGAGGTCCGTCCCCGCGAATGCGCTTACCCGCCGCTTGGTCACGACCGCCTCGCCGCGCTGGGGGGCCACCGAAGGGTGGACTTCGGTCCCGGCTGCACCCTCGAGAAAGCGTCCCGTCGAGCGGAGGGCATTGAAGCTCGGATTGCGCGGACTCACCTCGGGATACCCGGCACGGAAGGCGACGACCACGTAGGTGACCCGCACACTCGCCTTTCGGGCAGCCTCGATGAGGGCGGCAGTGCGAGCCAACAGCGCCACCTTGTCGCCGACGAAGCCGTCCACGATGGCCGTTTGGAAGTCCATGACGAGCAGTGCTGCGGTTTTCGGATCGATCGCGAGGGTGTCGGTCATGACATTTGTCCGCTTCCAAGATGGATCGAACGTACTCTGACGCAATCCCCGATCGGAGCGGTCGTGCGCCCGGGCCGTGGCGGTCTCGAGCGGCCGGGACACGCGGGTAGGCTGCGCGCCGGTGCGACAGTTCGCCTCATGGCGTTCGCGGGCCGCCGACCGTATACTTGGCGCCGTGATGCAACCCGCCGTGGACGGGGCGAGTCCGCGCCATCGCCCGGTGTACAATGCCCGCTTCGCACTGCTGGCCGCTCTGGCGGTCTGCGCGCTGGTCACGGCCTCGGTGGCGCGGCGCCACGCCCGGGCCGGGGCGCAGCAAGTCCCCGCCGTAGTGCTCGGACACATCCCGTCCTTCGAGATGCCCGATCAGCGTGGGACACCCGTCAGCGACACGACGCTGCGCGGCCAAGTGCTCGTTGTCGACTTTTTCTTCGCGTCCTGCACGACATCGTGCCCGATGCTCACGGCACAGATGGCCTCGGTCGAGAAGGCCGTGGCCGATCGCGAGCAAAAGATCGGGCGGCCGCTAGGCGTCCATCTCGTGTCGATTACGCTCGACCCCGAGAACGACACCCCCGAGGTGCTCGACCGGTATGCCGCTCGGTACGGCGCCGATGCCCGCCGCTGGTCCTTTCTGTCGGGCCGCAGTGCGGACCTCGACCGAGTCGTGGTGGGCGGCTTCAAGACCACGTTCCAGCGGGCCGATCCCGGCGCCGGCATTGCCACGATCATGCACGGCGAGTGGCTGGTGCTCGTGGATGGCGACGGGGGGATTCGCGGCTACTACGCGGCCGGCGACCCGGAACGAATGGTGGGACTCGTGCACGACGTGCTCGACCTGACCGGGGCGTCGTGATGCGGCGTGTGCGGGCGGCCGCGGTCCTGGTTTGCGGCGCCCTCCTGCTCGGAAGGTCGATCGTCGGGTTTGCGGCAGGGCCGCCGGACGCTCCGCAAGCCGACCCGAAGAGGTACCGAGCCACGGGCGTCATTCGATCGTTCGGTCCGGATCGCAGGTACGTGAACATCGCGCATGACGAGATTCCTGGGTACATGAGCGCGATGACGATGTCGTTCTGGCCCGAACGCAAAGAGCAGCTCGACGGGCTCGTCGTGGGCGATCGCGTCGCATTCGAATTCACGGAGGCCGAGGATGCGCGTCGAATCCTCGCAACCATCGGAAAACGTCCCTAGCCGGCAGGAGGTGCCGGCCGCCGGCCCGCCGGTTCGGCGGGCGATCCGGCCTTGGACCGTCGGTTCGCTGATCGTACTGATCGCGGCGGGCGCGTTCTGGTTCGCCGTCGCGCGAGCGCGGCCGGTCTCGTTGGGTGCGGTGCGAGGCGTGCGTCTCGGCATGACGCCGGAGTCGGTCCGCGTCGCATTCACCGACCACGGCGCGGGCGAGTGGTCGTCTCCCCCGAGCTGCTGCGGCGAAAACCTGGTGTGGACCCGGACCAGCGGCGACGCCACCCCCATTCGCTGGGCACGTTTCGAGTTCAATCAAGGACTGCTCGAAGCGATTCGCATGCTCGCGGACCCCAGCGGACCGGTGGCGCGACACATCGTCGTGACCCCGGTGGCCGTGAGCGAGGTTCGCCCCGGCGCCGACGGCTCGACCAGCACGACGGTGCTCGCGCGACGAAGCGAAATGCATCGGGTCGAGGTTCGCCGGCTCATCGCGGCGGCAGGGTCGTCCGACTAGTTTGCCGCCCCATGCCCCGGCGCTGGGAGCAGCGCATGAAAAATGCCGCGCGATCCACGTCACAAGCGGCACTCGCGCGGCATCGGAGTGGAGTATGGGTCCACGGTTCGAAGAGCGCGCCGTTGTGCGCCCGGCGCATTCTTTGGCAAGGATCGAAAGGGGTGAGGGTCTCGTCGCGAAGGCGGGGGTGGTACAGCCACGGCCGTGAGGTGCGCCCCTTTCGTTCTGCTCGCTCTTGCGGTTGGCCTTGCGCGGTCCGCGAACGGGGATGCGCTCGACCCGGCGCCCGCCCCGGCCCCGGCGCCCGCCCGGGCGACCTCTCCATCGCCCCGGCGGGCCGTGCCCGACTACAGCGGTCGCGGGCCTGAGCCGACGACCGCGGGCGAGGTGCTGCTCTGGGTCCCGCGAATCCTGCTCTCGCCTCTGTATCTGGTGAGCGAATACGTGATTCGGTGGCCGCTGTCGATCGTCGTTCCGGCGGCCGAGGACGCAGACATTCCTCGCAAGGTCTACGACTTTTTCACGTTCGGACCGGAGCACAAGGCGGGGTTCACGCCGGTGGGGTTGCTCGAATTCGGCTTCAACCCGAGCGTCGGCATCTACGCGTTTTGGAACGACGCGTTCTTCGCCGGTCACCGGCTGAGCGCTCATGTGGAGGCCTGGCCCACGGATTGGTACGCCGCGTCGTTGACGGAGCGAATCCCGGTCGGCACCCATCGCGCCGTGGTCTTTCACCTGTCGGAGCTTCATCGGCCGGACCGCGTCTTTTACGGCATCGGCCCCGACACGCTCCAATCGTACCAGAGCCGCTACACGCAGCAGACCCTCGAGGTCGGGGGACTGCTTCAGTGGCATTTCTGGCGTCAGAGCCGCATCGAGGCGGGCGCCGGCATGCGCATCGCCGACATGACCGACGGGCACTACGGCAGTGACCCCAGCCTGACGCGCGAAGCGGCGACGCAAGCGTTCGCGATCCCGTATGGCTTCGATCGTGGCTATTCGGCCGAGTACAACCGACTCGACCTCATTGTGGATTCCCGGCCGCCCTGGCCCACGTCGGCCGAGCAAGCGACGGCCCAGAACACGGTGCCCGGGTCGGGCGTTCATCTGGAGATCAAGGGCGAGCAGGGCAGCGACGTGCGCGGGTCGCCCGCTTCGGGTTGGATTCGCTACGGCGGCACGGCGGGCGGTTACATCGACCTCAACCAGCACGGGCGCGTTCTGGGTATCCTGGTGACGGCGGTGTTCGCCGACCCGATTGGCACGAATCCAGTCCCCTTCACCGAGCTCGCCACCCTCGGCGGCGATGGCCCGATGCGCGGCTATTACCCGGGTCGCCTCGTCGACCGGAGCGCCGCCGCAGGGGCGTTGCACTACGTCTGGCCGGTCGGGCCGTGGCTGGGCGGCAGCCTCGAGGCCGCCGTCGGCAATGTGTTCGACGAGCACCTCGAGGGGTTTCGCCCTGGACGGTTGCGCTTTTCGGGCTCGGTCGCCCTGACCAGCATCGGCATGGGCGATTACCCCATCGAGCTCCTCGCCGGGTGCGGATCGGAGACCTTCGAACACGGCGGGCAGGTGGACTCCGTCCGTCTCAACCTCGCGGTCAACCATGGGTTCTGAACCACGCTTCCTCGCTCTGGTCGGCGGCCTTCTGATCTCGTGCGGGCCCGCCGATTCGCGCTTTCCGCTTCGCCCGCCGATCTGGCGCGATACCGACCTGCAGCCGGTCTTTGCGCGCTGCCACGAGGCGCCGCAACCGCGCGATCCCCACCATATCTCGTGCGCTCCGGAGCCCTACGACGCCCCCACCGACTGGGACGGCGTGGACAATTTGTTCTTTCGACCCCTATCCGAGACTCTTGGGATCGTGACGAGCGGCGAATCCGTGGACGTGAACAGCGTGGACGAGGTGCCCGATTCGGCCTGGTTTACCAACCGACTCGGTGTTCGCCCGATGAGCCTCGACGAGCTGCGGCTGAACGAGTGCAAGAAAGAAGTGCTCCTCGACCCGGATCACACCCCCGACGGTGCGTGGCTCATCGATCAGGGCAAGACCAGCGGGTCGACGCCGGGCTTTCGCATGACTGTGCCCGGCAAGGGCAAGTTCCTGGTCAAGGTCGAGGCCACCGGACTGCCCGAACGCCAAGTCGCGGCCACGGTGATCGGCGAGGCGGTCTACTATGCCGTCGGCTACAACGCGACGTGCGAGCAGGCGCTGTGGGTCCGACCGTCGATCTTCACCCTGAAACCCGGGTTGAAGGCCGCACACGGCAACTTCGGGGACTACTACGACTTCGACCAGAAGGCGCTCGACGACCTGTTCGCGAAGTCCAACAAGCACGGCGGGCTGCTTCGCATCAGCGCCTCCGCGTGGGTGCCGGGCTACATCCTTCAGCAGTTTCGCTACGAGGGGGTGCGCGGCGACGACCCCAACGACGTCATTCCGCACCAAGATCGTCGCGAGCTTCGCGCCGCGCGACTGCTCACGGCCTGGATCGATCACTTCGATGCGCGCGCCGGCAATTCGCTCGACACCTGGTTCACCGAGGCGAAGGGCGGGCCGCCCGACGCGTCTCCCGGTCACGTCGTCCACCTTCAGATGGGCACGAGTGCCGCTCTCGGGTCGGTGTGGGACTGGGATCCCATCTCGCGACGGCTCGGCTACGCGTACGTCGTCGATTGGGGGGACATCGCGGAGGATTTTTTCACGCTGGGGGCCACCGCGCGCGTCTGGGAACAGATCCGGAAAGTCCCGGGCCACGAGATGTTCGGCTACTTCAACGTCAAAGACTTCGATCCCGAACAGTGGAAAAACGAGTACCCGAACGCGGCGTTCTCGCGGATGACCGAGCGCGACGGCGCGTGGATGGCGCGCATCCTGGCGCACGTTACGCCGCCCATGGTCCGAACCTTGGCCGAGATGGCGAAGCTCGCCGACCCGGCCAACACCGATTACCTGCAGAGCGTTCTCGACGGCCGGCTGGCCAAGATTCTCGATCGCTACCTCACGCGGGTGTCGCCCATCGCCCAGGTGCGGGTCGATGGGCCGAACCGGCTCTGTGGAGTCGACCTCGCGGAGTGGCGCGGTTTGCGCGATCCGTGGGCGTTTCGCTACGAGGCGCGGCTCCTGACCGGACCTTGGTTGAAGGTGGAAAGGCAACCGGGGGCACAGATCTGCGTGACCGTGCCCCACGTGGCTGCCGATGGCGGGGCCCCCGACGACGCGCCCGCGCGCTACGTTCGCGTGCGCATCCAAGACGGGGTGGCCCCCGGACCGCTCGTGGCGCATCTGTACGATTTGGGGCCGGTACGGGGCTACCGCCTGGCCGGTCTCGAGCGGCCCGATCGGTGACATCGGAGCGCCCCCGCGCCAGAAAAACCGATTCCAGTGTGTGCGGAGCCGTGAGCCCGCCTGCGCGCGGCAGGGCAGGGGGCGTTGGCCGCTCTCAGAATCGTCCCTGCAACGCCAGCGAACCCCCCCCGGGAACCGGGGCGACGCCGATCCAGACGGCCGGAGCCTCCGCTTTGTGCCGATGAAGGTGCGGCACGAGAATGCCCACGGCCGCGCCCGCTAACGATCCCGCGACGACGTCGCTCGGGAAATGCTCGCCCGCTCGGACGCGCTCGTAGCTGACGAACGCGGTGAGCGCCGTGGCGACGCCGAGCGTGATCCACGGGCGAGGCGAGCGGGGCGATCGCACGAAGGCGAGGTACGTTGCCGTCGCGCCAATGGCGGAAACGGCTGCGGCGTGCCCGGAGAAGAAGGAAAGGCCGAGATCGGTGGAGTTGCAGCTGGCCGGGACCGTGGTCGCGCCGGTCGGCAGCTCGCAGTTCTTGTAGTCGATGGGACGGGGCCGGCGAACGGCGATCTTGGTGATGTCCGTGAGCGTGAGCGCGAGCGATCCGGACTCCGCGTACATGAACGCGTCGACGAGCAAAGCGTCGGTGCCATCCCGAAAGCCCGACAGAACGGGATCGACCACCGCGAACCCGATGGCCGTATACAGGCCGATGTTCGAGTACGTGGCCGCGTGCGGATCGATCGTCTGCGTCACGGCGATTCGGTCGAAAAACAGGAGTTGGCTCGTGGAGGCTGTCGGCAGCGGGGGTTTGATCTCGCCGGTGCCGAGAACCAGTCCGAGCAATCCCGCGAACCCGAAGCCCGTCACCGTCATCACGCCGTCGGAGACCGGGTCGAGCGAGAAGTGCTGTCCCTCCTCGAGGGGCGGGGGATCCGCCTGCGCGACGGACGCCGACAAGAGGACCGCGCCCAGAAAGCCTGAAGCGACCGCGCGTGACGATGCCGCAAACGTCCTCATAATGTCTTGAGACGCTGGCGGCACCGGAATGTGACGTCTTTCCGAAGGCCCATCGTGTGCCTGGACGTCGGCGCCCCTGCGCGGTCGCCCACGAATCGGCTCAAGAGTTTTTCGGGGCGGGCGTTCCATGGATGGTGAGCCAACGTGTCCTCGTGGCCGATGACGATGCGGCGCTGCGGCGACTGCTCGAGGTGAGCGTGCGCGCGTGGGGCTTCGAGCCGGTCGTAGCGGCCGACGGCAACGAGGCCTGGCGGATCATGAGCGAGCCGGACGCTCCCAAAGCGGCCATCGTCGACTGGATGATGCCGGGTCTCGACGGCACCGAGGTGATCCGACGTGTGCGGGAGCGGTCTCCCCACGGCGACACGTTCATTCTGATGCTCACCGCGCGGAGCCGTGCCGACGTGGTCGCCGGTCTGGCCGCCGGAGCCGACGACTACGTGGTCAAACCGTTCGAGCGGGCCGAGCTCGAAATGCGGCTTCGCGCCGGCCTACGCGGCCGGGTGGCGGGGCGGACCGGCGATCCGTCGCCCTCGGCGGCGACCGACTTGGGCGATATCGTGGCCGATCGCTACCGCGTCACGGGCAAGCTCGGCGAGGGTGGCATGGGCACGGTCTTCGAGGCCGAACACATCGCGCTTCGCACGCGGGTCGCCATCAAGTTCATGCGGCCCGAGTTCGCGCGCGACGTAAAGGCCCGTGCGCGATTCGCCCGCGAGGCGCGCGCAGCGTCGCTCATTCACTCCGATCACGTCGCACGTGTGCACGACTACGGCGTCACGCGGGGCGGCGAGCCGTACATCGTGATGGACCGCCTCCACGGTGAGACGCTCGCCCAAGCGATCGCGCGTCGCGGACCGCTTGCCGCGGGCGAGGTGGTGCACATCGTCGCGCACGTCGCGCGAGGCCTCGCGGCGGCCCACGGTCACGGCGTGCTCCACCGCGACATCACTCCAGCGAACGTCTTTCTCGCCGTGCCTACGGTCGACGCGACTTCGGCTTACACGGCCAAGCTGGTCGATTTCGGAGTCGCCAAGCTATCGGAAGAGGGCCGCTCGCCGCTCACCGAGCAAGACCACCTGATGGGCACGCTCGAATACATGAGTCCCGAGCAGCTGCAGGGTGGCGAGGTCAGCGCGCAATCGGACCTGTGGGCGCTGGGCGTCTGCGCGTACGAAGCGCTCACCGGCCGCTCTCCATTCGCCGGGCGCGCACCCGGCGATACGATTTACCGCGTGTGCCTTGCGCCGCGTCCCAAGGCCGACAGCGTCCGGGGCGGTTTGCCGTGCGGCTTCCAGGCCTGGTTCGATCGCGTTTGCGCGGTCGATCCCAACGAGCGCTTCGCGACATCGGGGGCGCTGGCGGATGCCCTCGAGCTCGCGTGCCGGACGCCTTCGCGTCCACAGAGGCGAGACCGGCCGGCGTGGTGGCGTCGAGCCGTCCTCGCGGGCGGTCGCGTTCAAGAAGAGGGATGAGTTGTCGGGGTCGGGTCGGGGTTGTCGGGGTCGGGGTAGTCGGGGTCGGGGTCGCTACTGCGCCGACAGAACGACGGTATTGAGCGGCTTGAAATTCGCCCCTGCGGGATACCCGTAGCTGACCCAGCGCGTGAAATTCGGATTCGTTTCGTCCGTTAGCACGAAGTTGTCCGTGGGCCATGTGATGTCATTGCCCCATCCCCATATCGTGACTCCGAGGTAGGGTGTGGGCGGGGGATTGCCGGCTGCACCGGCGAGCGCCGCCGAGATGATGTGCACACCATTGTTGCAATTGCCCACACCTTGAAAGTTTCCGGTCGACAAATCCACGCGCGTCATCTCATACCTTCCGCTGGCGCCGACGGGCTGCCAGCCGTTGAGCACCCCCGCGCAGTCGAGTGTCACGTCGGGCATCTGCGCCGTTTGGGAGTCGCGAACGCGCACGATGACGAGGTTCGTTTCCGGATAGGTCGGATCCGTGAAAAAGGTGTAGCGCGGCAGGTACTGAGCCGGAGGTACCACGCCCATGAACTCCGGGTCGCCGAACCCTTCGAGCGAGCCGGTCCCTGGGGCGCAGCCCAATACGCTCGCCTCGCCCGCGTCCCCCGCGTCCGCGGGCTCGGGCGCGGGGCTGTCGCCGCAGCCACCGGTCATGTAGGCGGCAACGTAGAAGGGATGGTTCGCGTCCTGACTCGACACGACGAACGGACCCGGCTCGTCAAACTCGATCATCTCCTGCGCGTCGATCGCAGCCGGGGCTCCGGCCTGAGGTGGGTCGTAGGTGAGCTCCGTGCCGTCGACGACACCCACGATCCGCCAAGGGACGATCTCTTCGGTCGATCCTCGGTTCCGGTAGCGGACCGCGACGTACTCGCTGCCGAGAGCTCGCACGGGCGGCAGCATCTGCTCGGCTGTGTCGGCGCGGGCAATGTTCAACGGTACATCCATCAGCGTCGACCCGCCGATGACCGAGATGGGCGCGTCCGCTTGCACGGCGCTGCCCGTGAGCTCGGCGGGTTGTGTGAACTGCAGGTACTGGCCCTGGTTGAGCGTGTACGTGACGGGCACGTTCGCCGGCGTTCCGGCGAGCGCCGGCCCTTTGACGACGTCGACCGTCGGCTTGATCGTGACGTTCGTTCCGTCGTGATCGGCGACGACGACGGTCGTCGGCCCAGCGCGCGGATCGCTTCGAATCAGAACCGAGGGCGCCTTGTACGCGTCCGCGACGACATAATTCGTGTCCCATGCATTCGTGGGCACGAGCAGCGTCGACCCGGTGACTCGCGCGTGTCCGCCGCCGTAAGGCAGCATCTGGTACGCCACGATCGGGACGTTCGTTTGAATGTGGAAGGCCGTACCGATCCCGGTGCCGTGGAGGGCAGCGTCGCCCACGACGGCGGGCGTCACGCCGGGGGGGCAATCGGCAAGGACGGCCGGGTCGTCCAGAGCGGCGTCCGGGTCACCGGCATGGGTCGGATCGCGCGAGAGAAACAGAATGGCGATCTGGTTGGTCGGTAGACCCGTCTCGGCATTGAACGGACCGTATGCGATCCCGGTCCCTGTGCCGGTAGGAATGCGCGCGAACTGCTCAATGGGCAAAATCGTGTTTCCGAGCATGACCTGCAGTCTCGCCGCCTCGCCGGTCGCCCATTGGTTGACGACGAAGACGGCGTAGCAGACGCCGGTTGCGTCCGGCGTGGTATCCATCTCGACCGCGTAAAAGTCGCATCCGTTCGACGTGTTGTTGCCCAGAGAATCCACGCACGGATTGACGCACGCGGCACCACCGTCGGTCTCTTCGCACTGCTCGAGCAAGCTGCACGCGGGGGTGCTGAGCGGCTCGCCGCATTGGTAGACGTGTCCAGGGTCGTTCGGGTCGCAGTAGGTTTGGTCCGAGCAAACGTCGCGCTCGCCGACCGAGGAGTCTTGCACCGTGCTTGTGGCATCGACGCCTGCCTCGGTGGCCGGTCCGCGCTCGACCACGATGAGCCCGGTGCGCGCTCCGCAGGCGAAGATCAGCCCCGCGACGGCGATACCCGAAGCGAGAGCATGCGGAAAGCGAACACGCATCGCGACGTATGCTAGCAACTTGTGGCGCCGTTGCAGGCATCGCCTGAGCGGCGTTGCGTGGCGGCGGGTTCCATTCTCCGTTCCGGCCAGCGCCGATGCCAGTGGAAGCAGCGCTCGATACGCATCCTTCGGGGCCAGCGACTTCTGGCACGGCTGCAAGATGACCGACAGCTACGGCGGTAGCGGCGCACGGCCCCGCTGCTTCACCCCCACCTTGCGGATGGGCGTGCGGGCTCAACGGCCCAAGCCGGGCCGCCAGGGCCGTAGCGGTGGCCAGGCAGCCGCGGGCCCCCCTCGCCGCTACAGATCGAGTTGGATGCCGATCTCGATGACCTGCTTGGGCGGGATGTGAAAGTGCCGGTCGGCCGTGACGGCATTGCGCTGCAGGTAGCTGAAGAGGCCCTCCGCAAAGAGCCCCATGGCCCCCTTTTGCGACGCGTGCACGCTCTCGCGTCCCAGGTAATACGTCGTCTCGTCGGGGTTGATGGGCAGCCCGAGGAGCGACGCCGCCTCGGCGAGGACCTTCGGCACGTTCGGCTCCTGCATGAATCCGTACGTGGCGACCACCTGATAGATGTCGTTGCCGAGGGCTTTGACGTCGAGGCGTCGCTCTTCGGGCACCTCCGGCCTCGTTTCCGTGACCACGGTGAGGAGCACGACCCTCTCGTGGAGCGCCCGCTCCCGTTCCACCATGTGGAGCAGGACCGGCGGGGCGTGCGTCGTGGTCGACGACATGAAAATGCCCGTCCCAGGCAGTCGGGCCACGACCCGTGAGAGCACGCGCTCGAGCGCCTCTTCCATCGTCGAGCTCCGGCGAAGGTACTCTTCGACGATCAACGTGCGGCCCTTGCTCCAGATGAGCATGGCGGCGATGAACCCAATCCCGATCGCCACGGGGACCCATCCCCCGTCGAGGATCTTGACCGTGTTCGCGGCGAAAAAGGGCAGATCGAAAGAAAGGAAGACCAAAAGAACCGCCAAGCACACCGGCTGCGGCCACTTCCACGTGTTGCGCATGACGACGTAATAAACGAGCGAGGTGAGGGCCATCGTTCCCGTCACCGCGATGCCGTACGCCGAAGCCAGGCGATCGGACTTCTGGAAGCCGATGACCAGAAGCAGGCAGCCGACGGCGAGAATCCAGTTGATCTGCGGGATGTAGATCTGCCCCTCGGTATGCGCCGCCGTGTGTTTGATGGTCACGCGTGGGAAATAGCCGAGCTGCATGGCCTGGCGCGTGAGCGAGAACGCTCCCGAGATGAGCGCTTGGGACGCGATCACCGTGGCCACGCTCGAGAGTCCGACGAGCGCCAAGGTGGCGGGCCCGGCGGGGACCATGGAAAAAAATGGGGCCTCGGCCGCCTCCGGCTCGCGAAGAATGAGCGCTCCTTGGCCGAAGTAGCAGAGCACCAGCGCCGGCATCGCGAGCGAGAGCCACGCGACACGGATGGGTCGGGCGCCGAAGTGGCCCATGTCCGCGTACAGGGCCTCGCCCCCCGTGACGGCCAGGACGACCGATCCCAAAACGAGAAAGCCGGGCACGCCGTGCACCGCGAAGTAATGGACGGCGTGGTGCGGCGACAGCGCTGTCAGAACCTGGGGCTGCAGCAGGACCTGGTAAGCGCCGAGCCCGCCGATCGTCAAAAACCACGCGAGCATGATGGGCCCGAAAAGCTGCCCCACGGCTCCGGTCCCACGCTTCTGTACGGTGAAAAGGGCGAGCAGAATCATGCACGTGATCGGGATGACCGCCGGCGCGAGCGACGGCCGTGCGACCGTGAGTCCTTCGATGGCGCTGAGGACCGAAATGGCGGGAGTGATCGCGCCGTCGCCGTAGAGGAGCGCCGCACCGACCACGACGATGAGGGCGACGGCGGAGATCTTGTTTGCACTTCGCATCCGGAGCCTCTCGGGGACGATGGCCAGCAGCGCGAAGATCCCGCCTTCACCGTGGTCGTCCGCGCGCATGATGAACGTCAAATATTTGAGCGTGACGACCATCGTGAGAGACCAGAAGATGAGCGAAAGCAGACCGTAGATGTCCTCCGCCGCTGGAGCGCCGCGCCCCGTCCCGTGCAGACACTCGCGCAACGTATAAAGAGGGCTCGTACCGATGTCGCCGAAGACGACGCCGAGTGCGCCGATCGTCAGGGCCGCCAGGGAAGCTTTGGGGTGAAGGTCGGCGGAGGCGGCGGGGCGATAGGGTAGAGTCGAGGCGGGAACGTTTTCCATGGCGGCCGCGACCGTAGCACCAAACCATCTCGCCTCGGACGCGCGGGGCTTTGGCTGCCGTGGAAGCCTGGGCCAAGGGGCGCTGCGCTGACCGATGGCGGGCGAGGCCATCCATGCGACCGTTGCGCCTCGCGCTGCCTTTCAGCATCGCGACTTTCGCCGTTACGTCGCTTCGTGGTCGCTCGCGAATCTCGGCGAGCAGATGCTCGGCGTGGCCGTCGGCTGGCAGGTCTATGCGATCACGCATCGGGCGATCGACCTCGGCTACGTCGGGCTCGTGCAGTTCGTGCCGGCGTTCGGGCTCTCGTTGCTCGCGGGAAGCGTCGCCGACCGCGTGGATTGCAGGCGGCTCGTCGCCGTCTGCAATCTCGCGCTGGCGGCGTGTGCCCTCGCGCTCGCGGCCATCGCGGCCTATCGCCTCGAGACGGTCGCGCCGATCTACGCCGTCCTGTTCCTCGTCGGCGTCGCGCGCGCGTTCGACGCACCGGCCGGTCAGGCTCTGGTGCCGGAGATTGTAGCGCCGCAACACTTTCCGAACGCGGTCTCGTGGACTTCGACGGCTTGGCAAGCTTCGACCATCGTCGGCCCAGTGGCCGGCGGCCTTCTCTATGGCGTCGCCGGGGACGCGACGTGGGTCTACGCCGCGTGCGCGGCGCTCCACACGTCCGCCTCGCTTTTGGCGCTGTCGCTTCGCCCGCGGCCTTCGGCGGCCGACAAGAAAGCCATGACGTGGAGCGAGGTCCTCGCCGGGCTGCACTTCGTGCGCGCACACCCGCTCATCCTCGAGTCCGTGTCGCTCGAATCTGTTCGCGGTTCTCCTTGGGGGTGCGACGGCGCTTTTGCCCATTTTCGCGAGCGACGTCCTGCACGTCGGCCCGCGGGGGCTTGGCGCGCTTCGGAGCGCACCTGCCGTCGGTGCCGTCGCTATGGCGGTCGCACTGGCGTACCGGCCCCTCACGCGGCGAGCGGGTCCGATCCTGCTCGCATGCGTTGCGACCTTCGGCCTTGCGACCATCGTTTTCGGCCTTTCGCGCAACTTCGGCCTCTCGCTTGCGTCGCTTGTCGTTCTCGGGGCGTCCGACATGGTCAGCGTCGTCCTTCGCGCGACGGTGGTGCAGCTTCGCACGCCCCACGAGATGCGCGGCCGCGTGAGCGCCGTCAGCATGATGTTCATCACAGCGTCGAGCGATCTCGGCGGGCTCGAGTCCGGCGTGACCGCGGCATGGTGGGGCGCGGTCCCGGCGGTGGTGGTGGGTGGCTTCGGGACGCTCGTCGTGGTCGCGATGTACACGTTTTGGTTTCGTACGCTGCGGGGGATGGATCGACTCGACGAAGCGGGGTTGGACTTCGCTCGCGGGGCGACGCCGTGACGCGTCGCCAC
Organism: uncultured delta proteobacterium; assembly: GCA_963696385.1. Classification (GTDB taxonomy): domain Bacteria; phylum Myxococcota_A; class Polyangia; order Polyangiales; family Polyangiaceae; genus Palsa-1150. Next base: position 705,766 of record CAVOKF010000007.1, on the reverse strand, counting down.
CGGCCGGGTGCGCGCAAACGGCCGTGTCGGCGTAGCCGGTGCGTCGCCGGTGCGTTCGTCGCGTGGGCGGCCGTCGGATTCGCCGCTCGCCCCTGTCGGGCGGCGTCGTGTCCTGCGCCCGCCGACGCGCCAGGCCTCGCCGACGTCGATGCGGAAGCGCGTCTCGCGTTTCTGGCGCGATCCTTCGATCGCGAAGTGCGCGACCTCGATCTCTGGTCTTGGACGTGGGGCTCGATCTACGTCGGTGCGGCCGTCGCGCAGGGCGTCGCGATTTCACTCGTGAGCGATGCCGGCCTTCACAAGGACCTGGCCGTGGGTGCCGTTTCGGCGGCGATCGGGTCCGTGTCGCTCTTCGGCTTGCCGCTGACCATCACACTTCCTCTTCGGACCGCGAGGCGTCACTGGCGCGACGCGCCACCTTGCCGCCTGTTGGCGCAAGCCGAGGACACTCTGATCCACGCCGAGAAGCAGCAGCGGCTCAGCGCAGGCTGGGTTCCGCACGTCGGCAATGTCGCCTTCAACGCGGGTCTGGTCGCCGTCCTCGGCTGGGGTTTTGGCCGCTGGAAGTCGGCGGCCATCAGCGCCTCTATCGGCACGGCAGTCGGCGAAGTCAACGTCTTCACCCAGCCGCACCATCTCGCGGACGTGCTCGAACACTATCGCGCAGGCAAGCTCGACGACGGCGCTCGTCCGTCGATCGGTTGGTCGATCGCGCCGCTTTTCGCGCGAGACGCGGGCGGCCTGATGCTCCGCGTCGATTTCCTGATCGGATTCCGATTCGGACGCCGGGCCGCCCGCGGGCGTCCGGCCGGGCGCCTCGGCGCCGCAGCGAAGAAGCGAGTCGACCGTGACGAGGCTCGTAGAGGTCGCCGCGGGGGCCGCGCGATGGGCGTTCGATAGTTGTCCGGGGACGCCCCGGTCATCCGTTGTATAGACAGCCGACGCTAAAGTCGGTCCTAACCAGGAGAACCATCATGGCAGATTACCTGTTCCTGTTTCGGGGCGGCATGCAGCACGAGCCGGGGCATACCCCGGCCGAACTGCAGGCCAGCACGCAGAAGTGGTTGGGGTGGATCGGCGGGATCGGCAAGAAGGGTCAGCTCAAGGGCGGACAGCCGCTCGAGAGCGGGGGCAAGGTCATTGCCGGCAAGAAGAGGGTCGTCACGGATGGTCCTTATGCCGAGGCCAAGGACATCGTCGGTGGGTACCTCATCGTCACCGCCAAGGATTTGGCCGAAGCTTACGAGATCGCCAAAGGATGCCCCGGCCCGGACGAGGGGGGCTCGATCGAGGTGCGCGGCCTCGCTCCCATGCCAGGATAGGCTCCGTCGGTGACGGGCGCGGTCCCCGAACCCGAAGCGCCGAGGCTCGTCGAGCACCTGTTCCGGCACGAGGCCGGGCGGATGCTCGCGGGACTCGTGCGCGTTCTGGGCATACACAACGTCGACCTCGCCGAGGACGTCGTTCAGGAGACTCTCGTGCGCGCGCTCGAGACGTGGCGGTTCGGACGCGTCCCCGACAACCCGGCTGCGTGGCTGATGTTGACCGCGCGCAACGGGGCGATGGACGTCGTCCGTCGCGAGCGCTCGGCACGGCGGTTTGCGCCCGACCTCAGCTACCAGCTCGACAGCGAGTGGACGCTGGGGTCGACCCTGGACGCGCTCTTCGTCGAGTCGGAGATCCGCGACGACCAGCTCCGGATGATGTTCGCCTGTTGCCATCCGCGTCTCGCGCCGGAGGCGCAAGTGGCGCTCATGCTCAAGCTCCTGTGCGGATTCGGGACGCGTGAGATCGCCAGCGCGTTTCTCGCGGAAAGTGCGACTGTGGAGAAACGGATCGCACGCGGCAAGCAGGCGCTTCGGGAGTCCGGGACCCTCTACGAGATCCAGACCGTTGCGGCGATTGCCGATCGGCTCGACGCGGTGCTGGCGGCGCTCTACCTACTCTTCAACGAGGGTTACCACGGCAGCCATACGGAGCTGCCCGTCCGCGAGGGACTCTGCGCCGAAGCGATGCGGCTGTTGACGCTGCTCCTCGATCACCCGGCCGCCGCTGCCCCGCGCGCCACGGCGCTTCTCGCCCTCATGTGTTTTCACGCCGCTCGGCTTCGGGCGCGCCTCGACGAGGCCGGGTGCCTCATCCTGCTCGAAGCGCAAGAGCGGGCGCGCTGGGACCGGGATCTCGATTCGCCGCGGTGTCGAGTTGCTCGAACGGGCCTCCCAGGGGGACCGCGTGAGCGACTTCCACATCGAGGCGGCCATCGCGGCCAAGCATTGCCTTGCCTCGCGGTACGAGGAGACGGACTGGCGCGGGATCCTGGGCCTGTACGATCTGTTGCTACGCGAGAAGCCCACGCCCATCGTGGCGCTCAATCGGGCCATTGCCGTGGGTCAGGTCGATGGGCCCGACGCGGCCATCGCCGCGCTACGAGCCATTCCCGAGGAGCGGCTGGCCGGATACCCATTCTTTGCGGCCGCTATGGGAGAAATGCATCGCCGAGCGGGGCGGCGCCCGGAAGCGGCCGAGCAGTACCGGGCCGCGATCGCCCATGCCCGCAGCCCGACCGAGGCCGATGTGTTCCGGCAGCGCCTCGCTTCGTGCCGGTAGCCGGCTCCCGCCCGAGCGCCAGATCGTCCACGGGCTCATGGTGAGCCGGCCGCGCGCGGCGATCCTTTCCCGGACGCGGCCTCCGATGTGCCCTGGATCGACCGGTGCTAACCTCGCGTCATGCTCGACCGGCTCACTCCCGCGGAGCACGCGTGGCTCGTCGCCGACGAGGCGCGCTGGCGTCGAGCGCATCGACTCGTCGGGCTTCATCCGGGTACCGACGTCGGTGGCGTGTACCGAGTGCTTCGCAACCTCGAGAAGACGCCGACCGAACGCCTCCGGGGGGCGTTGCACCATGGACGACTCTTCAGTCTTCACCGAACCTGAGAAGACGCTGCTCCAAGCTCTGAACCGCCGCGGCGTGCGCTTCATGCTCGTCGGCTTGAGTGCGGCGGTTCTTCAGGGTGCCAACACGGCGACGCGAGATATCGACTTGTGGTTCGAGGACGTGTCCGACGCTCGGATCGAGCAAGCCGTTCGCGAAGCGGGGGGCATCTGGACCTCGGGTTCCTTCGGCATGAGGCCGCCTCAAATCGGCGGCGATTCGATCGGAGATCGTCTGGACGTCGTGACCCACATGCACGGTCTGGGCAGCTTCGCGGCCGAGCTTGAAAACACCTCCGATTTCGTGGTCGACGGCGTCCCGCTACGCGTCCTCGGGCTAAGGCGGATCCTGGCAAGCAAACGCGCTGCCGGACGGAAGAAAGATCTCGCCGTCATTCCGGCGCTCGAAGAGGCGCTCGTCGCCCTGGAAGACGTCGAGGGATCGGACGCGGGTTGACGGTACAGCACTCGCCGCAGCGAGAGTCTTCAGAACATCGTCTGGTCATTGACGTAGATCCCGACGGGAAGGGTGGGGTTTTCGGAGACGGCGTCAGGCGAGTATCCGGCCTCGATCCGGAGCATCGCGGCTTGCCCCCACAGAACGTAAATGCCTCCACCCACGCCGTACTTGAGCCCCACGCCGTGCCCGTCGAGAGGCGAGTGAAACGAATAGTCACTCCAGACGCGGCCCGTGTCGAAAAAGACGTCGTTGCCGATCGTGAATTTCTGCTTCAAGACCGTGAATTGCATGAGCAGCGCGCGGAGCTCGACGTTGCCGATGATCTTGATCGGTCCGAGGTAGCGTCCTACCGGCACTCCCCGAATCCCCGCAGATCCCCCGGGCATTTCCTTTTGATCGAACGGGCCCGCCTGAAATAAATCGTAAAAGGGAACATTGCCGAATTGAAAATTCGCGACGAGTCGCCCCGCGGCGACGAACGGTCCGCCCAGCGGAACGAAGCCGCGCAGGATCGCACCAGCCTCCGCGTAGCGCACGTCGGCGTCGAAGGGAATGCCCTGCTCCAGACGGACGCCGATTTCGTGCAGCATCCCTTTGCGTGCAAAGACCTCGTTGTCTCGTGAGTCGTAAACGAATCCGCCGGCGATCGACGGCAGACTGAGAGGCCGGGTCCCGTAGATGAAGGGCGCGCCGCCCGGCTTGGGGGGCGCCGTGGCGTCCCGCATGAGCACGCTGTCCGCGTAGATGCCCGGACCCACGTACAGGTATTGGACCGCAAAAAGGGCGGACAGAGGGCCTCGGATCGCCACTCGCGCCGAAGATCGGAGTTGTGCGATCGATTCAATCCATTCGTGGTACCGGTCCGGGTTTGGATTCGAAGGGGGCGGTGGAGCGCCGCTCGAGGCATTGCCAAGTCCGAAGTACCCATAGTTGATCGTGTGATTGTACGAGACCTCGGGGTTGAGCCGCAGGATCCCTCCATAGAGGCTCGGAACATCCACCTGCCAGAGGTAGCTCTGCTGGGCGATCTCGGCTCCATTCGGCCCCTGTTTGACGCTCGCCGAGAGCAGAAGATCCATGTTCCACTGGTAGGGGTGGACGCCGTTTGCGAAATACGACAGCGTTCCGACGGCTCCGAACTGGAAGCCGATGTCGCTGTCGCCGCCGATGAGCGGGAAACCCGCGGGTTCGTAGCGTCGGGTGACGTAGTCGACGGTGTCGCGTGTCGCCCGCGGTACATGGGGCGCCTCGGGGCTGGGGTTCCCTGGGGAGACGGTCGCGCGAGGAGGAGTCGGAACGGGCGACGAGGGTTCCGGTGCGGCGACCGGCGGCTTCGCCGAGGCGTCGGCCGGCGCCTGCCCATCCGGATCGGGCGGGGCGGGCAAGCCCGCGTCGGAATCGCGCGCCGACGCCGTGACGGTGCCAAGCAAGGCGGCCAGGGCAACGAGGGCGCCGCCGACCGTGCGACGGCCCCGGATCCCATCGACGAGCGCGACGTGCACGGGCGCGATCCCTCCGGCCGGCCGGGGGGCCCGTTCGTGCTGCCATAGCCGCGTCAATCGGCTACCGACCCTAGTCGCCGGATCGCTGTCCGGCTACTGAGTGAAGGCGATCTGCGCCACGCAGAACTCGAACGGCATGCCGCCGCCGTCCGCCGATCCCTCGACTTCGAACCGGACGCCAAACACGTGTTTGACGTCGAGCTCCGGAAATGGCGCTCCGAGATTATTCTGCGTGAGGTCCGTGAAGGGCACGAGAATCTGACTCCACGCGCTGCCGAGGGGCACGTTGTCGGCCGAAAGGTCGTCGTCGCAGGGTCCTCCCGCATCCGGATGGTGACAAATCGCGGTGGGGTCAAGACCGTCGGTTTGGTGATCCTGGATTCGGACGCGAAGCCAGGTACGCAGGGTGCTCATCGCCCAAAACGTCAAGCCCGTGAACGCGTGGATATCGAGCGGAACGCCCGCAGGACGGGCCGCGTTGCCGATCATCGTAGCGAAGGTGAACCCTTCCCCCGCGAAGAGTCCGACGAAGCCCGGCGATCGCACGCACGCCGCGTGCGGAAATGGACCCGAGTCGAACGTGGTGAATTCGAACGGGGCGCCTGGCGCAGGGGTGATCGCGGCGCCGGCAGCCGCATTCGATCCGTACGTGTACCAGGAGCCCAGTCGGGCTCCGCGCGGCACGGCCAGGGCCGTCATCGTGATCCGCGATCCCGTCGTCGCCGACTGGTCGTCGATCAGGCGCCTCGCACGCGTGGCCTCATCCAGGCCCGCGCTTACCGGGCGGATGCTCCCGCTGTCTGGGCCGATCCGGGCAGTGGCTGTCGATCCGCTGGATCGGCTCGAGGGTCGCGCGGTGCTGCTGCCGGTCTCACGGGTTTCGCGCGTGGAGCACGCCGCGATCCCGGTGAACGCGCTTGCCCCCAGAATTGAGGCGGCCAGGCGTAATGGCTTTTTGAACATGAGCATTGGCGTTTCACCTGAGTGAGGGTTCGACGGTTCAGTGCTGCGATTGGCAAATGATGCATCCGCTGCCTTCGCAGGGCCCAGTGCGCTCGACACAAAGGCCGAGTTTTCCGGGTGCGAAGAGGCAGGATTGACCGACGATCGCGCAGGTCGTCACCGGCTCGTTGCTCTTTGAGCCGCCGGACGGGCCGGCCGGACACCCCGAGAGGACCACGGTCCAGAGTAAGAGAGCGCGCATCCGGGACGTGTACCACTAGGACGGTCGGTGACCGCCGGCCCGATTTTCGGCTGCGTCGGACGGCCCTCGGTCCGGACGAGAGGTGGGGCGCCATGGCGCGAATCCGGCGCGCTTGACGCACGGCGATAACGATACAAACGTTCAGGTATGCGCGTTGCCATGCTTCGGTTGGTTGCCGGTCTGCGCCGGACGCTCTGGAAGCACGGGTTTGTTGCACCCGAGCGGCTCCAGCATCGGGTCGACGAGCACGGCGACCATCATGTGGCTCTCGTCATCAGGGCCGAGGAAGCCGACTACGAGCCGCCGACCACCCGAGCCGGGCCAACGGTGGGCGCGAGCACGGGGTGGTTCTCGGAGGGACCGAAGCGAAAGGAGTGAACCTTGGTTATCGCCGTCCCGGGATGCGCCTATCCCTTTTAATTTCCGCTAGCAGTGGAACGTGCGGCTCAGCTAGGTCGGGTATGGTGGCCCCGGCCTGCGAGCTCGTCGCTGTTGCGCGTCGATCTTGGTTTTCGGGCCGGAATGCCAGTTGCAACGCCCAACCACACCCAGGAGGTGTCCTTGCCATGCGTCCCTTGCGATATTTGTGCTCCGTCCGTCGTGCGCTTCCGTTTCTCGCGGCGTTGATTCTTGCATGCTCTTCCTTCGCGATTTCGCGCCCGGCTCAAGCCCAGGCTGTCTACGTCTACGGCCCGCCCCCCGGACCGCCGCCACCGCCCCCTCGCTACTACTATTACGGGTACCGCGAACCTCCCTACGCACTTATGCTTGCCGTGGACGTCGAAGGGGCCGTTCCGCTGAACGTCCCGCAGTTCTCCGACGGAAACACGCTGAATGGCGGTGGCGGCTTCAAATTTCGGGCAGGCGAGCAGATCCGTTTGCGTCGGTGGCTGCGCATCACGCCCGAGATTGGCTACGGCTATGAGCACCTCTTCGCGACGGACGACGTCGGCGACGCGTACGACTGGGACCTGCACCGCGTGTTTGCCGGGGCGCGTTTGGCCTTCGGCCAACTCGTCCAGCCGGTGGTCTATGCACACCTGGGCTACGGCTGGCAGATCACCGGCGATCCGGACGTGCAGGGTGCGTCAGGCTTCGCGTTCGACGTGGGCGGCGCTCTGGACTTCCATTTCATCCCGCATCTCGGCATCGGTGCGCATATCGAATACGCGAGCATTGATGCACAGCCCTACGCGATCCAGTGGCTCGCCTTGGGCGGCCACGCCGACATCCTGTTTTAGGAGGTACCCGAATCGCGATCGGGGGGGATCGCGGTCGGGGTAGGCCGGATCGCTCGAAGCGAGAATGCCTTGGGCTTCCAGGCCGGAGGCCGCCTCGCGAGCGACGCACCCCACCTTCTCTAAACGAGAAGCCAGAAGTGCACGCATGTCGGGGTCGTCGTCGACGACCAAGATGCGCGCTCCGCGGCACGACCCCCAGCTCTCCTCGCCGTCCTGACTCGATTCGGCCTTCATGACGCCTCCGCGAGCGGAAGTAGACGCAAAAGCGGCTTCCGGAGCCGAGCGCGCTCGAGACCTGGATCAGGCGGTGCGCCGACCGGAAACCAACTGCAAGACCACCACGATGACGGCGGCGAGCAGCAGCAGGTGGATGAGGCCGCTGGTGACGTGGAACGCGAGGAAGCCCATCGCCCACAAAACGAGAAACACGACGGCGACTGTCCAAAGCATGATGACCTCTCTGAATTACGAATCCTTGGTTTTCGAAGGCGCCCAAGCGCCCGTCGTACCCAGGGCGAAGCACTTTGCGTGCCACGGCCCCCTTGCGAACCCGCCCCGCGTTGGGTCGTGAGGCGCCGGAGCCTCGCTGAATGGGGGCCCGGGACGGCCGCGGTCCGACCTCTGGCCCTCACCGTAGACAACGGTCGTTCATTTCGCCGCCGACATCGCGGCGTCGATGGCGGGCAGCATCACGCTGTGGGGGTAGCGTTGGCGAAAGCGTACGACGCGCGATCGCGCCTCACTGTTGCGTCCGAGCAGAAGGAGCGCCTTGATTGCGATCGCCTCACGCTCTTCGGCGAGCTGGCCGTTTCGAAACAACGCTTCGTGACGGCCAAGCGTAGCGAGCACTTCGTCTCCTTCGCCGCGAGCCAGATCGGCGCGTGCCAGATCGAGCAGACGGCGTTCTTCGGCGAGGCTGTCGCCGGCCAGGCGATCGCTGCGCGCTTCGCCGCGAGGCCCCGAGCCCGCAGGAGGTGTGACCTCGAGCGACGGCGCGTTACCGGATTGGGAAGGAATCGACGACACGCGACTCGCGATCTCAGGTGCTGACGACGTCGGTCGGGCCAGGCTGACGGGGACTCGCGGGTGCCATGAGCTCCAAGCGCCGACGCCCGCGGCGGCCCCGAGACCAAACGCGACGACGAGAGGCAGGGGCCGCGCCACCCATGCGGCTCGCCAGGCTGAAGTTCCGCTCGCCGACGCGCCCGATGGCGATGCCCGGGTGTTCAGGGAGCGCGCACGGGCAGGCGGCCCTTCGCTGGAGCGAGCGGCCGCGACGTTCACCTCGGCGATCGTAGCGAGCAGGCGGCTAAGAGCGCGCGCCTTGGCGTCGAGCGGGGCCGAGACGGCATGACGCTCGGCCTCGAGAAGACCGCGTGTTGCCGGATCGAGCGGCGGAGGTTTGGTCGTCATGGGCCCCCTCGCTGGAGATTTCGCGCAGCGGCTATGAATTCGGTGCGTGCCGTGTGCAGGCGAGAGTAGGCAGTCTGTAGAGGGACGCCGAGACACTCTGCGATTTCGCGCATCGACCACTCCTCGATGTCATGCAGGATGAAGACCGCACGTCGCGCCAAGTCCACGTGCTCGAGCGCCGCCGCGACGAGCGCTCTCGACTCCCGCGCCGCGACAGCTTCTTCGCCTTGGGGTGCGGTCGTTGGCTCGATGGAAGCCCCATAGACTTCGAGTCGATTCCGCGCGCTGCGGCGATAGTCGGAAGCGAACCGAAACGCGAACGCAAAGAGCCATGGACGCAGTGGCCGCGCCGAATCGTAGCGGTCGAGGTTGCGAAAGACTTCGAAGAGTACATCGTGCGTCACGTCTTCAAGGTCGCGTGGTGCGACGCCGAGGCGACGAAGCGAGGTCCAGACGTAGGCGAATTCACCGTCGAAGACGTCGCGGAAGTCGGTACTGCCGGACACGGTGTGCCGTGCGCCGCCCGAAGGCATCGAAGAAACTTGGGACGACGTCGTCCGCATTATGACCCAAAGCGAAATACGGCTGCGAGCCCGGCCGAGGCGGCTACAGGTGGGAAGAAGTAGGTGGCCGGCCCGTCGACGATCGTCGCGCGCGCGGGACGCCCGAGCAGTTCGCCAAACCCTCGAAGGGCCGGACCGTGAGGGAGCGGAACCTCCAGACCCAGGCGACCGCCAAGGAGCCCGTCGGTGGCGGCCCGGCTCCGCGATTGCGGAATGTCGGCCCAAGCGTCGATGCGTTCGGCGGCCGCGATGCCGCAGGCAAACGCCACGCGGAACGAGATGCACGCGGCCGCCTCGGCGATGACCGACCACGCCCGAACCGTACCGGAGTCGGTCTTGCGCGCTCCGGCCAGTGTCGCCGCTCCGTCGATCTCGAGCGAAAAATCACGCCAGCGGGCGCCCAGGACCGCGCCCGCTCCCGCTGTCGGTGAGGGAGCGAAACCAAGCCCGCCAAACGCGGCCACGCCGATAAACCCCCGGAGCGATTCGGAGACGGACGAGGGGCGCTCGTCCAATCGTCCGAGGGGCGCCTGAGCAGAAGCGTCCACGGGCCGGGGCGTCGGAACCTGGGCCACGTCGCTCGTCGGCGCGGCTTGCTCGCCGGAAGCGCGCGGAGCAGCGGCCGCGTCCCCGACGGCCGACGAAGAGTCGGCCGTATTGGCCGCCCCTGCAGGCGGCAAGGTGGAAGACGCACTCGAAGGCGCGTCGGACGGCGGCCGCGTCGACGCGGCACTGAAGGGATCGATGACGATGCTGATCGTGAGCGCGAGGGCTCCCACGAGATCGGCACATTGATCGCGGCGCGTCGTCAAGCGGCGAATACCTTGTTCCATGCCGTGCACATCGAGGAGGCGCACGACGGCGACGAATCGATCGCCGCTGCGAGACACGTCGACGACGAGGGTCGTCGGCGCCCAGAGCACGAACGGGTCGTATCCGAGACGCGTCACGACGGCCCTATGAACGGCTTCCTCGTCCGGACACGACTGCGCACTCTCGGCGCGCGCGTACACAAGGCGTGCGGATGGGCCGGCGCGCACACCGAGGGCCCATGTCATCAGAGAGGTGACCACGCACGCGGTCACCCAGACGCGACCTCGGGCAAAGCGGTTCGGCACCGGCCGGAGAAGAACGTACGGCGAGCCATCGATGCAAGGGCCTCAACGGTCATCCGCGGGTCATCCGCTTTCTCGACCCGCGCTTGCGCGATCATAAAAGCGAGTCGGTCGTCCCAAGTTCTCCTCGAGACCTCAAAACGCGCCAGCGCCGATCGAGCCCCACATGAGTCCCAAGATTCTCGTACGCCGTCCTTCGACCGACCAAGCGGCGCTCCTCTTGCTGTTGCTTGCCAGCGCCTGTCGGGGGGCGCTTCTCGACGTCGGACCGCAAGACGCCGGTCCGGCCTCGGACGCTCTTGGCGGCCCGCAATGCACCACCTTGGTCGTCGACGTTCCCGATGGTGGCGACGCGAGCGGGTCACCCGCGGAAGCGACCTGCTTGTGCACCCGTCGACCGGGGCCAACCGAAGCCGTCGAGTGCCCGCGCGGAGTGAACGAGACCGCGTCGGCTACAATCGGGCCGTCCGGCGGAACCGTGACGATCGAGGGCCAGCAAGGCATCGTCTCCGGCGTCCCCTTCTCGCTCCGGGTGCCGCCGGGCGCCGTCGCGTCGGACACGACGATCACGGTGACCGAGACGGCCATGGCGCCTCCCGATGGCTTCGCAGACTGGTCGCCCGTCTATCGGATCGATCCGATCGATTTCGATCTTGTCCGAGCCGGCGAGCCTGACCATTCCTTTCAGCAATGCGAGCGGAGTCAGCGTCAGCGCCGGCCCGACGGGAGCCGCACCTGGTTCGTCGGCAACGGCGGCCAGCCTGGCCGTCTTCTGGTCCTCGTCGTCGGACCCGTGCACGCTCGCGCCCCTTTCGAGCAGCTACGTGAACGCGGGCTTCATGCAAGCGACCGTGTCGCAGGGTGGCTACGCCATCGTCGGCGAAGTCGGAAGCGGCGCGTGCTCCGGGATTCCCGCGGACGCGAGCGCCTATTCGTCCGACGCGACGACGGACGCGAGCGCCGACGCATCCACCTCCGACACGGGCGGCGACGCGTCGGCCGAGGCGGAGTCCTGTCCCTCCATCCAAGAGGCCTGCGCGGACGCTGGCGCTAGGGGGTCCTTGTCATTCATTGGCGGGTTCTCGTGCGTCGCCGAGTGGTCCATTGCGACGCAGCCCTCGACCTGGTGTTCGAAGTTCCCTTATGCCGAACTCGCTTACGCCACCGACTGCGAGGGCTTCGACATCGCCGTCGTCGGCGCCACGGATACGTCCGTCTTTTATTACTACGACCCGCAGAGCGGTGCGCTCGTGGGCATCGAAGCACGCGGAGAGATAGAGCAAGGACACCAGTGTCTCGGCGGGCAAGCCCCCGACGTGCAGCTCACCGAGTGCGTCGATGCCGCAGAGCCCGTGAGGTTCTACTGCGAAAGCGACGGCGGAGTCAGCGATTCACCCTAGATCGCGTGCGCCGACCTTGCCGAGCGGTCCCGCCCCTGCGAAGCCTTTCGGCGCGATCCGGCCAACCGCCGCGACGGGCGACCGTGGTCGTCAGGGTCCCACGAGTCGGCCAGGATGCGCGACCCGTGGGTGAAATGCCGAGCCGGCTTGCGCATTCACTCCCGATCAAGTCGTAGTACGAATGCTGGATATCATGCTACGAAGGGGCCCGACGCCACCGCTCGCAGGTCCTTCGTGCTGTCCATCCTGTTGCTCGGCTTTCTGCTCGGGATGCGCCACGCGACCGATCCCGACCATGTCGTCGCCGTGACGACCATCGTCGTGCGCGAGCGCCGTTTGTGGACCTCTTCGCTCATCGGCGCGCTCTGGGGGCTCGGTCATACGGCAACGCTTTTGTTCGTCGGGGGGGCGATCGTCCTGTTCGAAGTCGTGATTCCGGCGCGCGTCGGGCTCGGCCTGGAGTTCACGGTGGCGATCATGCTGGTTGTGCTCGGCGCGATGAACCTCTCGGGCGCGGTGGTACGCCTTCATCGGCGCGATCCTGTCCAGCACGACAGCGAGTCACCGTTCGAGAGAAGGCCACGAGGGCGTACGGCGCCACGGTCTCTCATTCGGTGGCGACCGCTGCTCATTGGTGTCGTGCATGGCCTGGCGGGCTCGGCGGCGGTCGCACTCCTGGTCCTCGCAACGATTCACGACGCGCGCTGGGGCCTCGCCTACCTCATCGTGTTCGGCGTCGGCACGATCGCCGGGATGATGGTGTTGACCACGGCTCTCGGTCTGCCGTTCTCGTTCGCGTCGCGTCGCGTCGATCGCATCCAGGGATGGCTGGCGGGCGCGTCGGGGCTTGCGAGCGTCGCGTTCGGTGCCTTCCTCGCCTACGACTTCGTCTTCGTGCGAGGCTTGCTGTCGGCCGCTCCGCACTGGATCCCGCGGTAGCGAGCGCGAGCGAGTGCTCCGTTGGCGCCGAGCGGACGGAAACGCTGGATGACACGGTACTCTTCGTCTTCTACGCCGAGGACTGCGTTCGCCGAGATGCGACCGGGTAACACGATCCTTAAAAACGGTGCTACTTCAAGCCATGTCTTCTTCACGAAGAACGAGCGCATCGTGATCCCACCGAGCTCCACCGCGGCGCGCGCGCTGCTCCTGACGGCGTCCATCGCGGCGCACGCTGGGGTGTTTCTGGTCGCGCCGCGGCCGGCCCTGCGATTGGCTTTCGCCGACCCGGCCGCCGACGTCGAGATCGACGAAGTGCCACCCGACCCGCCGCCGGCGGACACGGCGCCCGCCGAATCCGGGGGTCGCGCCGCGACGGCGGTCGGTGGCCTCCGGGCGCGCGGATCCGCCCGCTTGCAGGTGGCTTGCGTCGCGTCCGCGACGGAAACGACCCGGGGCTCGCCCGCGACCATCGCGAACGTCGGTATCCCTTCGTTCACGATCGCGATCGGATCGCCAGCCGCGGAGGCCTCGGGCACTGCGCGTTCCGTCGACGCAGCGGGCGATGACACGGAGGCGGTGCCCGAAGAAGGGGTCTCGACGCCGGCCCGGCTGGCCCGAGGCGGGGCACCCGTCTACCCGCAGCTGGCCCGCGAGAAGGGCGTGGAGGCCGACGTGCCGCTGGAAATCGTCATTTCGCCCGCCGGCGTCGTGGAGTCGGCGCGCGCACTGTCGCATCCGGGATACGGGCTCGAGCAGGCGGCGTTGGAAGGAGTTCGCTCCTACCGGTTCTCGCCCGCGATCCAACGCGGCCGTCCGGTGCGAGTCCGGATGCGATGGACAGTCGAGTTTCGCCTATGGTGACGGTGCGCGACCGAGTCTTCGCGCCTTCGAAGCCGCCGCCGCGCCCGCCGCGTGGCGCGACGTTCGCAGCGGTTGCGGCGCAAGCCTTGCTCGCGCTCGCCGCGTGGCGCAGTCCTGACACGGCCTTCGCAAGCGCCCCGCCTTCGCCAGGCGGCCCTCCTCGACGTGTCCCATGGCGACCGTGGACGCGTACTCGTGCGCACGCCGGCCCAGCCTCTGCGCTCTCCCTATCCGCGCGGGTCCTGGCCGAGCGGAAGTTCCAGACGAAACGCCTTGCCGCATGCGTCCTCGAACACGAGAATCGCCGCGCATGGCGCGGGCCAGGGCGCGCGCAATGGGCAGGCCGAGGCCAAGGCCCTGCGCCTTGGCGGTGCCCAATGGCTCGAAGAGAGAAGCCCGGACCCCCGAATCGAGCGCAGGACCGTCGTCGCACACCCGAATCACCGCTCGCTGCCGCTCCGAGCCCAACTGGATGGCGATGCAGCCGTGTCCCCTGCAGCGTAGCGCGTGGAGACTATTGTCAACGAGGTTCTCGAGGATGGCTCGGACGTACGAGGGATCGGCGTATGCGCGGACAGCCCGATCGCAGTCGACGCGCACCACCAACCCTTCTTCGGCCACCAACGAACCGACTTCGTCGGCGAGCGAACGGATCAGCTGAGCGAGCGCAATGGGTTGGAATTCGGGCTCACGCACGGCGCGCATCGATCGAAGCGTCCTCAGACGAGACAGGGCACGGTCGGCCTGCGCCCGCGCGCGTTCGACCAATTCGCTCCGGCGCGCCCCATCGGTTCGAGTCGCGCTCGCCTCGTCCAGGAGAAGGACGAGTGCATGAAGCGGATTGTTGAGCTCGTGAAGCACAGCGGCCGCAAGCACCCACACGGCTTGGTCTCGCTCCACCCGCTGCAGCCGGCCTCTCAAAGCATCAGCGCGGCTCGCGGCTTCCTCGGCGGTCCTTAGGCGAGCGTGGATCCGGATGGAGTGAATGCAGACGCCGAGGAGCGCTCCGACAAGGACCGGCAGCGTGTGATCGATGACGCGATGAGCGTCTGCGAGCGGACCTCGCAACGTCCCGTGCCCAATCCTGACCTCCGAGAAGACGTCGAAGGCCACGTAGGCAATGCCCGCGGCGGCGCCCAGAAGGGCGACCGCGTAAGGAGGCGTTTTCGCGGAGCGGGCCATGGGAGCGTCGATCTCGTTTACGGTGTTGCGCGCCGTGCTCTGTGGAGATGGAGCTAGAAGTACAACGCCAGAAAGCCGAGTACCGTCAATGGGGGCGCAGCCATCTCATGGATGGCCGAAGACGCAAGGCGTGTGCCCGGATGGACGCTCCAGTTGGACACGTAATACTCCTCGTCGTCGGCGTAGCGCAGATGGAGCACGTTGAAGGCGTCGACACCGACTTCGACCGAGCCATAGCGGAGCGAGGCGTTCGCGTTGAGGACATTGTTCGACGGTCCCCGGATGGTGTCGTTGATTTCGGTCAGGTACCGACCCGCGAGATAGGTGTACCCGACGCCGACGCGTCCGGTGAGCGGACGATGGGCGATGTCCAGCAACGTGCCGCGTGCGGTCACATCGACGCGCAGGACCAGGGGCGGAACCTGCGGAATGTAGTGGACCACTCCCGCAACCAACGTATCGAACGTCCCCGACGTGACCGATGCCGCCATCGAAGCGAGCAACCAGTCGAACGGCTTCGCGACGGCCGATCCGACGACACCCCGTCGAACACTGGGCCCCTCGGTCGTGAAGCCCCCCGAAGTGGCTTCGAACACGATCTCGTTGGCCACCCAGGTTTCGAATAGCGAGAGCGTCGCGGTGTAGCGCTCCGTCGCCGTATGGAGCCTCAAACCCGCTTCGACCGACCGAACCTTTGAGTATGGCGTGGCCCCCTCCTGAATGCTCGGGCCCGCCCCAGCGGCTCCTGCCGTCGTGGCGACGTTGGCCGTGGCGTCGAGAGAGCGGAAACCCTCGCCGTAAGACACCACCGGCTCAATCGCCGGCGTGATGCCGTACGCGGCCGTCACGCGCGGGCCCGCCGCCAGCCCCTGCGTGGCGCGCACAGAGCCGGGAATGACCCCCGCCGGAGCCTGTCCGGGCGGATAGTCGTATCCGAGGCGATCGTCCACCGACACGGTGAGCAAGTCCGCGCGCACTCCCCCGGAAAGGCGCAGGCGCCTCCACAAGTGCAGATCGACGTCGACGTAAGCGCCGGCGTCGAGCGTATCGAGCCCGGCGTCGAGGCGGCGATCCCACGGCTGCAACGTTTCTGGACTGATCAAGCTCTTGGTCTGATCGGTATGTCCCGCGCGCACGGTGACCCCCGACTCGGTGGTGGCTTCGAGCCACGATCCCAGGTGCCAAGGGGCTGCGCGCAGGCGCGCGGTGATCCCCGCAGCGGTTTCGACGTTCGTCGTCTCCCAGAGATCGCCGATCCCGCCGGCGAGCTCCGGGTCGAGCTGCGAGCTGTAAATGTTGCCGCTGTAGTTTTCGCGAGCTCGAAAATCCGTCCACATGGCCCAGGGCGCAAATTCGAAGCGGGCCCCATTCGGAGCCACGTGGTCGAAGTCGGCACCAAGACTGACACGCGAAGCCTGCACGCCTTGTCCTTGCGTGTAGTACGGGTAACTGTCGTAGAGACCGATGAGGCCTGCTTCGACGTCCGACAGTCGCACGACTCCCGGCAGCGCGGAGCGCGCCCCGTACGCCGTGGCGATCAGTCGGATGTGATCGCGCGCGCCGGCGTCAAAGCCGTATTGAGCGTTCATCGTGGCCGACTGCGATGCCCGGTTTTCGCCGAAACCGTCCGTGTTGCGAACGGCAAACGCCGCGAAGGTCTCGTCGTCGGCCCCTTGGGGCGCCGCGACCCCAACGATCCGCACCTGGTTGAACGAGCCGTACGTGGCCTTGAGCTCGTTGTGCCGATCGGCGACGCCCAGGTCGAAGTAAGCGCTTCCGACGATGGCGCCGTCTCCCTGCCGAGGGTCGAACGGGCCTTCCAGCACGCGGATGCTTCGGACGACCTCCGGAATGATGAAGTTGGCATCCGCGTAGCCCTGGCCCTGAACGTGCACGGGGTTGTTGATCGGGATGTTGCCGACGCGCATCTCAATCCCGGAGCCGTGATCCAGGTCGAAGCCGCGCAGGTACACGTCGTTGCCCAAACCTTCGCCGTCTTCGTGGTCCACGAAAAAGCCTGGGGCCGCCGAAAGCATCTCGCTCGTCTGCTGGCGGGGGGACGCCTCGAGCAACTCGCGAGTGATCCGCATGTCGCCGAGTCCGCGCGGGGACGACCCACCGATCCCGCGCACTTGCACGACCTGCGCGGTGTCTTCGTCTTGCTCGGCGGTCGACAAGGGCGCGCTCGCCGCCGCCACGGCAGCTTTCGGCACCGACGAGGCAGGGGCCGCGAGCACGGCAGGTGGCGAGGAGCCGGTCGATCCGATCGGGGGCCCCCGCGTCGAGGGGCGTGCTCGGTTCGGAAGAGGCCGTCACCGGAGCGGGCGGGTGGAACACGACGACGTACTCCACGCGAGAGCGCACGGCGCGACCGTCGCGCGTCGAAGGGTGAAACTGCGCATTGTGCACCGCGTCGAGGGCGGCTCGATCGAACGACGGCGAGGCGTCGGCCGGAACGTGCGAAACCACGACCGCCGATTCCACGTGCCCCGACACGTCCACGACAAGCTGCAGCACCACTTGGACTTCGACCGCGGCAGCGCCGGCGGGAATCGCGACCTCGATGGGCGCCGCGGGCTCCGCGGCCACGATCTGGGCGCGCGCCACGGACGAGGCGAGACATAGCGCCAGGCCGAGCCGCCCCGCGCTCGCGCCCGAAGCACCAACGCGCCCGGTCACATCAACACAAACTCGCCGGCGAGGCTGCCGGTCACGCCCCCGTCGTCGACGGGGTTCAACGATGTGTCGTCGCCCGGCTCGTTCGAAATGAACGGGTAGGCGCCCTCGACGACCGGCGTCACGAAGGTCACCGTTGCGCTCGCGCCCGGTTGAACGGTCGGGACGAGCGTCACGGACCCCGGCGTCGATCCCGCGTCGTCCGGGTTGGGAAAGCACGAGACCTGCAGTGGGCATTGGGCGGGCAGGCCGCTCGGCAAGCACCCGATCACCATGTCGTGCGGCCGGGTGCCCACGTTGGTCAGCGTCAGCGTGACGGTCGCGAGATTCTCGGTCGTGATGTTCGGCTCCGTCGAGCCGCTGTCCACTCCGCCGACCGAGAATCCGGTGTCACTGACGTTTACGTCGAAGCGGGCGTTCCCGCCGGAGGTGCTGTCGGCGTCGCCCGGCGTGCAGCGGTTGTCGCTGCTGTTGCCACTTCCGCAGTTCGCCATGGTCAAGGCGGCGCCGAGACACGCGGGCGCCGCGGCGATTCGGCGCCCGATCCGGGTGGCGTGCCACCTGCCCCGTCTCGGTTGTATCGCTGTCATGGGGCGTATCCTTAGGAGGCCGTCACTCCGCTGGGTATCCGGCATTTGTCGGATGTCCCAGTGTCGGACAGGGCGTTCGCCGGGAGTTGGATCGGACGCATGCGGTCGCGTACATTGCCTTGCCCGTGCACACGCCCGCTACGACTGCAATCGCCGGGGGTCAGTCTCGTTCGTTCACGGATCCAGCGAGCAAGACCCGTCCTCACGCGTCGAGCGCGCGGGACGTGAAGGTCACGGTCCTGCTCGTGGAGGACGAGCGCGACACGCGCGAGATGCTGGCGATGGCCATCGAGCGTGCGGGATACACTTGCAGGGTCGCCCGCGGTGGCGATGAGGCGCTCGCGCGAGCCACCGCTTTGGCCCCCGTCGACGTCGTTGTCACCGACGTCGTCATGGAAGGCAACGACCGGCGCGGGCTCACTCTCATGAACGAGTTGCGCGGGGTCGGAGTCCGCGCACCCATCATCGTCATCACCGCGTATGCCGATCTCGAGAAGGCCAAGATCGCCCTGAACCAGGGAGCCGCACATCTGCTCGAAAAACCGTTCCGAGCGTCCGATCTGGTCGAGGTCATCGGCCGCGTTCGTGCTCGGCCCGGCGACGTCCGTCGTCGGATCGACCAGGCGTTTGCACGCGCCAACTTGACCGACAAGGAGACGGTCGTCGCTCGACATCTTGTCGAGGGTCGGACGAGCCGCGAGATCGCGGAGATCGAGCGGAACAGTCCCCGGACCATCCGTCAGCACGTGACCCAGATTTATGCGAAATGCGCGGCACGGAATCGAGCGGAATTCATGCGAATCGTTTATGCGCCCCCCGATGGACGGATCGGGTAGGGCGACGGCGAAAGCCATCGAGCACGCGAAAACACCTCGGCCCATCCTCGTCACGGAGCCGTCCCGTCGAAGTCCTTCGAGGCGAGCGCGACGGCATCGAGTCCGACCGCATGCCCGACCCTGCGTCCCGCAAAGTCACGGACTACTCCTTGTCTTCCGCGCCGAGGATCGCGTCGGATGGAGACGTGTCGGCATTCGATCCGGGCGCGTCGACCGATGCGGTATCGAGGGTCGCGTCCGCCGGGGACGCGTCGACGCTCGAGTCCGAGGCGTTCGCGTCGATCGAGGCGGCATCGACGGTTGCGTCCGACTCTCCCCCGTCTGTCTCCTCGTCGACGTCGCTGCAAATAGGGCAGGCCGAATCGCCGCCCCCATCCACCAGCCCGCGGTCGAGCTCCTCGAAATATTCGCAACCGGGGGCTCCGAGGGCGACCGTGACCCATCCAACGACGATCCGGATGGTCTTCGACCTCGATGTCATCGCCGATCCCATCAGAAGCGCACGAGCGCGCCAGCGCTCCCGCCGTGGGACGTGACGACGAGCGACGGGGAGACTTTCGCGGAGTGCTTCGCGCGCGGGCTCGGGACGGGCTCGACGGTGGCGCTATCCCGTGTGAGCCACAGGACGAGGCTCGTCATCGCGGCACCCACGGCCAGGGCGGCGCTTCCGTCGGCATACGCCGCGTCGTTGTTGCCCTTGTCACTGCTCGCGTACGTGGGGTTTCTGTCGAAGTCGCGCTTGCTCTGCAGGGCCAGCACGCCGAATACGACGGCCGCTCCCGCTCCGGCCAGCGAGATGCCTGCGGATGCGAGCGCCACGGTGCCGCGCGTGACCGTGGGCGCGGCCGGCGCGAGAGGCGCGAAGGCCGGAGATGCAGGAGGCGGAGGAGCCGACGGCGCAGGCGCGAGGAGGGGCGCCTCCCGTCCGGCGGAAGCGGACGGTGCAGCCGCGCCGGGCGAGCCGGACTGGGGTGCGGGAGCCACGACCGCTGGAATCGTCGGCGCAGCGGGGCTTGCGGTCGCCGAGGGGCTCGGCGCTCCCGCGGGATCGGCAGACGACGAAACCGCAGAGGCCATGCAGCCGACGAGGGCGCTGACACGGACGATGCCGTTGGGGGACACGATTGCCGTCTTCACGTGGGGACCTCCGTTCACCAATGCACAGCGCCATGGACCATGAGCGTCCGCGGGATGCCGGGGGTGAAGCTGATCCCAGGCCGCGGGTTCGTCCCTTCGAGCGGGAGCCGGGAGGCCACCTCGAACTGGCCCTCGCGCCACTTCACGTCTGCGACGTTGAACAGATCGGCCACGATCTCGATCTGCCGCCAGCGCACCCCCGCCCCGACATTGATGACCGTCCAGCCGGTCTCGATGAGCGGTGCGGGCCCGGAATCGCCGTAGCGGTGCGACATCGATCGCACGGTCGCCGACCCCATCAGAGTGACGCCATGGCCCACGGGTTGCTGGATGCCCGCCCCTGCGCTGAACGTCCGGATGGGCGCGTCGGGCAGATAGACCGTACCGGCCTGCACGTCCGCTGGGTCGGTGTACCGGGAATGGGCGGTTGTAAACGAGACGTCGGCGTACAGGCGATCGTCGAAGTTGTAACGCCCCGTCGTCTCGAAGCCGTAACGGCGCGTGGGACCCGAGGGCGTGGTGGACGCCGTGTCGCCGTCAATCGTGAGTTCCGACGTGAGATCGATGAGAAACCCCATCGCCGAGAGCACAAGCCCGGGCACCGGACGCACCGTCGTACCGACTTCCGATCCAATCGCCGAGGCCATGAGCGTCGTGGCCTGGCCTCGAAACAGTGTGCGGGCGTCGTTTGTGTGAAACCCGCGGCCCGTGTTGACGAAGAGGTCCCACTCGTCCACCGGCGTCACGACGGCGGTCGCTTTCGGCGAGAGCTGGGCCTGGCCTTGGTAGCCGGAGACCTGATCGACGGCCGTTTGGCTCTCGTTGTTCACGGCGGCGTCAATTCGGTCTTCCCGCGCCCGAGGACCAATCGCAGCCACGGAGCCGGCTCGACTTCTTCTTCGACGTAGGCGCCGAGCTCCGTTTCGTTGATGTGGCCGTCGTAGATCGGCCCGGGGATCTTGGCGTCCACGCCGTCGAGCCGGTGGCGCGCCTCGGTGCGGTGCAGTTGCGATTCGATGTCGTCGTCGCGGATCTGCACGCCAAGGGTGGTGTACATCGGCATGCCGCCGACCACGGCGCGGTGGTTGAGCGTAACGTTGGCTCCCGATTCGGTTCGCGTGTCGTCTTGCTCGATCTGCGATCCGTATCGGATCCCGTCGGGCTGAAAGGACGCGGCGATGCCGTCGTTCGGGAAGAGTTGGAGGTTCGAACGCAGCGAGGTGGCATTGGCCTGGAGTGTCCAGTGCGCATCGAACCGAGAGCGGTACTGCGCCCACGCCATGACGCGCTGGCTCGCGCCGCCTTGCGTGGGGTCGACCGAGTCCCAACGACTGATGCAGTTCGACCCGGAATAGGCGGGCTGCCGTGGCGTGCCGTCGCCCTCGCCGCACACGGCACGGGCCGGCAGAACGCCGGACATGTTCCACGACCCGCCGTACGCCATGGCCATGAACGACAGCTCGCTGTGATCGTCGATCACCCGCGTCACCTTCGCGTAGGCGTTGAGTCGGAAGTAATCCTCGGGGTGGATGAAGGGCCCGTTTTCGTGGAACGCCTCCGCGGCCACCACCGCGCGCCACTCGTTTCCGAAGTTCGGCGACTCGACGACGACGAACCGCTCGTGGCCGGTCGACGGGGCGAGTTCGAGCTTGGCGAGGCTCTCGGGGGTGTGGTCGGCCATGCGGAAGTTGACTGAGCCGGCGGTTCCGAAGTCGCCGACGTTGGCCGCGTAGGTCCCCTTCGTCGAGTCGACTCGCTCGACCGTCTCGGGAATGAGAAAGTGCAGGTCCGAGAAGCCTTGCCCGTGGGCATGGCTCACGGCGTTGATGGGCACGTCATCGACGAAGAACGCCATGTCCGTGCCGTGATCGAGGTTGAATCCGCGCGCGAAGTCCTGCTGCGCTTTGCCTCCGCCGGCGTGCTGCACCGAGAATAGCCCCGGGACGACCTCGAGCATTCCTTCTGCCCGAAACATCGGATGAAGCGACAGTTCCGCCTGACCGGTCGTGGACTCGGAAGCGGAATTGCGAGGGCCGGGCGCCCCGAGGGGCTGCTGTGCGATCACCAACGTGGTTTGGTCCGGTCCCACCTGCAGCGGGGGCGAGGTCGGCAGCAGCGGTCCGGGCGGCGCAGGTGCCGTCACGGCAGCCGCAGGGAAAGCGGGGGTAGGGCTCGGGGGCAGGTGAAACTCGTAGGCGAATTGGACCTTCGAGGGGATCGCCCTGCCGCCCTTGTGTGCCGGCTCGAACGTGAACGTTCGTGCGGCCGCGACGGCGGCCTCGTCGAAGCCATGACCGGCGGGCGCCGTCACTCTCCCCTCGGTCACGAGGCCGTTTTCGTCGATCGACAGCTCGATCCCCACCGTGCCCTCGAGGCCGTTGCGCAGCGCATCGGGCGGGTACACCGCCTGCGAGCGAGAGCGAAGCACGGGAGGCGTCATGGCCTCCGGACCGGGAGGTGGCGGGGCCGCAGGTGTCGCTTGTCCATACGCCGCTTCCGGCGCCAGCAGGGACAACACGACAACCACCGTCCAAGTGCTTCCGCCTCGAACCATGACCTTCTCGACCCTCTCGAGGCCGAGCTGGTAGCACGATCGTTTGCAAAGGTGCTACTCCATTCCACGTCGCCTTTTACGAAGCCCGACCGCATCGTGATCCACCGAGCTTGGGCGTCAGGGGCGGCGGCGGCGATCGCGCCCGATGAGAGAGTGCTCCCCCCGCGCTCGCGCCACGAGCGTCCCGAGCGGGGAGGCTACCAAGCCCCGTCAATACGGACTACGAACCGCGAATCAAGCGGGATAGCGAACCGGACTCGAAGTGGACGTCGATGAAGTCGGCCAGACCTTCGACGATCGCGTCGAGAGTGCGCGGTGCGACTCCGAAGAGGGCGTGCATCACGTCCGAAGATTCGAAGAGGCCGTGGCAGTACAGCGCCAAGACGTTTCCCCGCTGCCATCCGATCGCCTCGCCGTCTTCATTTCGAAGGGCGACGGAAGTCTGCACGACGTCCGGACCGACGGTGGTCCGCCCGTGGCGAATCTCGTATCCATCGAATGAGACACCGCTGAGCGCGTTCCACCCGTGGGTCAAGCGGCTGAAGCGCGCCTCGGTGCGGCGCACCATCTTGGTGGGCTCGAACCGGGTGTGCAGCGCCAAGAGACCAAGGCCGCGTGCGGAGCCGTCGACCCCGTCGGGATCGACCATGTCACCTCCGAGCATCTGCAAGCCGCCGCACAAACCCATCACGCGCCCGCCCGCGGCGGCATGGGCCACGATCGGAGCGTCGAGGCCTTGTTCTCGCAGCCAGGCAAGGTCGCCGCTCGTGTGCTTCGAACCAGGCAGCACGATCCACTCGGCCCCCGCGAGTGCGGACGGCGTCCGTGCCCATCGTAGATCAATGCCCCGGCAGTCCCTTAGCGACTGAAACTCGTCGAGATTGCTCATGCGCGGATAGGCCACGATCGCGATTCGTGTCCCGGTAGCGCCGCTGGCGGACTCGTCGAACAGACCGTCCTCTTCCGGTAGGCCATGGCCGCGCCACATGGGCAGGACCGCGAGCGTAGGCACCCCCGTCATGTCCTCGAGCTCCTTCGGGCCGGATGCGAGCAGCGCCGCGTCGCCGCGAAACTTGTTCAGCACGAAGCCGCGGATCAGGGCGCGCTCAGGCAAAGGCAACAATTGATGCGTGCCAAACAAGTGCGCGAAGGCGCCTCCCCGATCGATGTCCGTCACCAGCAGGCATGCTGCATGAGCCTCACGTGCCGTGCGCATGTTCACGAAGTCGCTGGCGTGCAAATTGATCTCGGCCGGCGAGCCGGCGCCCTCGATCACGACGACCTCGTTTTCGTTCAAAAGCGAGCGCAGCGCTTCGCGAGCGAAAGGCCACAACAACTCGCTGCGCTCGCGCCAAGGGACCTGCGCGAAATCCGCTCGCACCTGGCCAAGCACCACGACCTGGCTCGACGTATCGTGCTCGGGTTTGACAAGCACGGGGTTCATCCTGACGTCAGGGGGTGCACGAGCAGCCAATGCCTGGAAGTACTGGGCGCTACCCAGTTCTCCCATCGCACCACCCGGCCCAGCCACAACCCGGGCGTTGTTGCTCATGTTCTGGGCCTTGAACGGCGCGACTTTGAAGCCCCGGCGCGCGTACCACCGACAGAGCGCCGTACAAAGCCAGCTCTTGCCCGCCCCGCTCGTGGTTCCAAGCACCATCACCGCCCGAGCGTTCATCCGGCGTCCGATCTCCTATCCGGGCGAGATCGCAGGGTAGCCGATCGATCGGGTTATCGCGCCGGCCCAGCGATCCACGACGGCTACGCCCAGTGCCGAGTCGCCCTACCGCCTGCATCGGAGTCCGGCCGCTCTCTGCGGCGCTGGCGTCAAGACGCCCGTCGTGCGCGACGCACACCAAGAAGCCGGACCGCCAAGGCCGGTCCCTTCGGCGACGCTGCATGCCGCCGATCACCGGAGAAGGCAAGCATTGGTTGCGAGCTCGGAGCCCGTGTGACAAAGTGACTTTGTAACACATGGGAGCCCTCATCCACGCCCGGCTCGATGCGGAGACGAACCGACAACTCGACCGCTTGCGGAAAGCGACAGGCCTCACGGATTCGGAGCTCGTCCGCCGGGGTCTGCGAGCGCTCGCAGCTCTGCCGTTCCAGGGCACCCGAACCATCGTCGGCCTCGGCGCGTTCGCGTCCGGAAAGCCCGATCTCGGATCGAACCGCGCGCACTTGCGCGGCTTCGGGCGACGGTGAAACCAATCCTGCTCGATGCCGGAGTCATCGTCGCACTTCTCGACCAAAGCGAACGACACCACGCGGCTTGCGTCGAGGTCGTGACGGCACTCGCCGCTCCTCTCGTGACCTGCGAGGCGGCTCTCGCCGAAGCGTGTTACCTGCTGCGCGACCTCCGCGGTGCGCCCGACGCCGTGCTTGCGAACGTCGAGCGCGGCGTCTTTCAGGTCCCCTTTCGCCTCGATGCAACCGTGGGTGCGATCCGGGTGCTGATGAAGCGTTACGCCAGCGTGCCTATGGATCTCGCGGATGCCTGCCTCGTGCACCTGGCCGATACGCTGGAGACTGGCGCGATCCTCACGCTCGATTCGGACTTCCGGGTGTACAGGTGGAAGCGGCGCCGGTCCTTCGAGCTCTTGGTGTAGCCGGTCGGTCGCGTGCCCGACGGCCGTCGCCGGGCGGGACCGCCCGCGCAGTGTGCCGGCCTGATGCGCTTGTTGCCATGAGGATCCTCGTGCCTCGAGTTTCGCGAGATCGACGCGAGCTCCAGACCCGACGCGCACGCCATGATTCGCCTCAAACCGAGGCGCGCCACTCTCGCGCCGGCCGCTTGACCCGACCGCGCTTCGCCGGTACATGCGGGGCTGGGGGCCACAACGTAGGCCATGTGTGACTCGTGCGTCGTGTTGCTGGGCCATGGCAGCCGCGATCCCGCTGCGAACGAGGAGCATGAACGACTCGCGCAGGCGGTTCGCGATCGTCGCCCGGGTTGGCGCATTCAGACGGCCTACCTCGAGCGGGCACGGCCGGGGCTTGCCGAGGCGCTCGAGGTGGCCTCGACGGGCGCGCGTCGTGTGGTGGTGATTCCTCTGTTGCTATTCGCCGCGGGTCACCTCAAAAAGGACGTGCCTTCGGCCCTTGCCCAGGCCCGCGGCCGGTTTCCGAATGTGACGTTCGTGGCGGGCCATGCCCTGGGCGTTCATCCAGGGCTCGTCGACCTCGCGTGGCAACGCGCTGCTTCGGCAATATCGCCGGATCCCGCGTGGATCGCCAAGACACTCCTGCTCGTCGTGGGCCGAGGCGCGAGCGACCCCGACGCGAATGCGGATTTTTTCGAGGTCGCGCGTCGGATTGGCGATGGCCGCGGCCTGATGCACCTGCACGTCGCCTTCCTGGCGATGGCAGAGCCCCGCGTCGAGGCTTCTCTGGAGATCGCGGCGCGGATGCGCCCCGATCGCGTGGTCGTTCTGCCGTACTTGTTGTACGCGGGCCGGCTTCTCGCCCATCTCGCAGAACGGGTCCAAGCGTTCGCGTCGCGACACCCGGGGATCGAAACCGCCCTGGCCGGCCACCTGGGGGTGGGCGATCGGTTGACGGCGGTCGTCGAGGAGCGCGTTCGACACGCCCTGGACGAGGTGCAGCGGCCGTTCGAACCTCCCTTCAATCCGATCGACCCGGCGCCGATCGGAATCGACTCCTGATGGCGGGCCGTCACAGTTGTGTGGCGGGGTCCCAGCCGGTCACCAGGCCCTCCTCGAGCCCGTCGAGGCGCCGGATGGCCTCCGAAGCGAGCGAAAAGTCGAAGACGCTTCCGTTCTCGGCGATGCGCTCCGGCTTCGTCGACTTGGGGAGCACGACGTGACCGTGCTGGATTGCCCAACGGAGCAGCACTTGCGCCGGGGAGCGCCCGACGTCGCGAGCGACCTGCAGGACGGCCGGATGCGTCAGCCGCATCCCGCGTGTCAACGGGCTGTAGGCTTCGACGACGATGCCGTGACGCGCGCAGAGCGCGACCGTCTCGCGGCGTTGGAGAAAGGGGGAACACTCGATTTGGTCGACGGCGGGCACGACGTGGGCATGCGCGAGCAGCTCCTCCAGGTGCGGCACGAGGAAGTTGCTGACCCCGATCGACCGCGCGCGCGAGTCGGCCGATAGCCGTTCGAGCGCGCGCCAGGACTCGAGACGCAGCCCGGCCACCGGCCAGTGCAACAGGTACAGGTCGACGTACGCGAGCCCCAGGCGCTTCAAACTCGCGTCGAATGCGCGAAGCGCGCGGTCGTAGCCCTGGTCCTGGTTCCACAGCTTCGTCGTCACGAAGACCTCTTCGCGCGGCACGCCGCTGTCGCGGACGGCGGCTCCGACGTCCGCCTCGTTGCCGTAAATGCGCGCCGTGTCGATGTGGCGGTATCCGAAGCGCAGGGCGGATAGGACGGCGTTCTGCGTCTCGCGGCCCGCGGAGGCCTGCCAGACACCGAGGCCGACTTGCGGAATGGATGCACCCGATAGGAGCGGCAAGCGCGTCGTCGCGATCATCGGTGCGAAAGCCTAGCAGCGCGCGGCCGCGCTTGGGCGTCCGGGGGTCCCGGTCCAGCGTCGCGACGGCGAAGACCGCCTCATCCTAATCCGGCGCCCGCACCGCCACCGGCGGCTGCGGCAGGAAGATCGCGTCGGGCTGGATCTCCAACGCGCAGGCCGCGGTCGAACTCAAGGCGTGCACGGGGTAACCGTCGGTGGCCCGTCGGCGGTCGCCGATGTAGAGGTCCCCGTTGAGCCACAGGCTGCCTTGCAGGTAAAAGCCCCCGTCGGGACCGACGGTCGCCAAGGGGCTCTGCGAGGCGGCGGCGATTGGCGCGCCCGACACGGGGTCGAACGTGACGAGCGACGTCGCGTTGACGAGCGTCGCGTCGGCGACGATGGCCGCGCCGCAGGATCCGCTGACGGCCACCTCGACGACGCTGCCGCCGAGGTCGGCTTCGTGCGCGATGAGAGCCGTCGTCGAGGTCGACGTATCGAAGCGCTCGATGCCTCCGAACGCATCGGTCGTACTGGCGAAGCCCCCGTCCGCGGACTCCCCGGGCTCGGACAACCAGAGGATGCTGCCGTCCTGAACCATCTCGAACGGGTTGCGACCTGCGAGCGCGATCTCGGCCTCGACGGTCGCGGTGGCGACGTCGACGCGCAGCATCGAGGACGGTTGCTCGGCCTGGTAGCTTTGGCCGTTCCAGGTCAGCCGCTGCAGCGGCACGAACGCCTTCTCGCCGGCCGGCGTGTCCACGATGGCGATCGCGGAGGCATCGGGGTTGCCGTCGCTGTCGTAGCTCGACAGGTCGAGGGTGTGCAGGACGGCACCGCTCGGAGAGATCACCAAAAGGGTGGGCACGAGGTAGAGGGGGATCCAGAGCGAGCCGTCGCTCGCCACGGCCACGTCTTGGGGATCGGACGAACCGGGGGAGCTCGCCTGGTGCACGTTCCACTGCTGGGTGGGGTTGCCGCACGACGTGCCGATCTCGAAGATTGTGTCCTCGTCGCGGGCCACATAAAAGGCGCGGCCCCGCGACACGGAGAGCGCCGGATCCGTTCCCAGGTTGACGCGACCGGTCGTGGCCCATACAACGCCCGACGTCGATAGCGCTCCGACCGAGCTCGAGGTGTAATCGCTCGCGACCCACAGCGCATCGGATCCGGGGCACGCGGAGGGGCTCGTCGAGGGCGTGGATCCTCCGCCGCACGCGGCCGTCAAAGCCACCCCGGCGATTGTCAGGGCAAGCCGTGCGGGCGAGACAGAGGCAACGGTCATCGCCCCTCGGCGGGCTGCGTGGACCTCACGCTCACGAGGAACGTCCGCCCGGGCAGCGGGTACTCGTAGTAGTCGCCGATGGGCTCGTGCACCGGGCCAATCGCCCCCGCGTACGTCCCGGTGCGGACGTCGAACACGTTGCGCACGTCGAGCGCGAGACGCACGCCGGGCGTGACGTCGACCCGAACGCCCGCGGACCCGAGGACGCGGGGCGGTACGCCGATGCTGCCCGCGACGTCCGCCACCATTCCGCTCAAGGCGTCGACGCCGACGCGCGCGCTGGCCGGGCCGAGCGTTCCGATCAGGTCACCGACGAGATCGTTCGCGGGTTTGCCCGGCAGCGGCGGGTGCGCGCAGGGACCTGGGGCCGCTTCGCATGCCGAGTCGTTTTCGGTCGAGAGCCCGGTGTACGACGCGCGCAGCTCGATCGGTCCCGCCGCCGCCCGCAGGTCGACCTCCACGCCGACCAGGCGCGCGAGCCCGATGTTCGTCGCCTCCGAACGCCCGTACGCGCCCACGGGAATGAACGTGATGAGATCGTGCGCCCATGTACCGAACGCAGCCATCTCCGCCGCGAGGCGAACCGGCCCCAGCCGACGCGACGTCCGCACGCCCGCGTCCACCGTCCACGCCGACTCGGGCACCAGGTTCGCGTTTCCGACGAACGCGCCGCGGTCCCCGTAGAGCTCGATGAAGCTCGGCGGTCGCGCCGTCGCCCCACCGTGCGCGGCGGCCGTCACGGCGTCGATAGCGATCTCTGCGCCGAGGTGCCCGGTCGGACGCAGCGCTGGGCCGCCCGCTGAATGAGGGCTCGTGCTCGACTCGAGGTTCGACCAGTCGTCGAGGCGGCCCGATGCCGCCAAGGCGACGGCTTCGGCCGCGCGCCACTCGGCATCGAGTGCGGCGCCCGCCGACAGGCGCGTCGCCCCGGGCGGCGTAGGGGCCCCCGCCGTCACGCCGGGCTCGTAGTGCTCTCCGCTTCCGTCGACGCGCAGCTCGACGAGGGTGGAGGACAAGGGGCGCCCTCTCCACCCGAGGGATCCTCCCGTGGCGGTGAGGGTCTCGTCGGACCGGGCCGGCCCCAGCGCGGCGGGCACGTCGGGATCGGAGAGCCGAAGGCCGTCGCGCCTTCCCCACGCGCGTACGCTCCAGGCGCCACGAAAGGCGGCCCCGCTCAGCTGCGCCGACGCGAGTTCACGATCCGAGTCGAGATCGGCAAAGGGAGTCGGGACGAACACGGTGCCGGGCAGCTCCTGGCGACGCGCCTGCGCGAGGGTCGTAATCGTGAGTGCGCCGGTGCTGCCCCCCGTCCACCGCACCGGCACGGCCCACGACACGAGACCGTTGACCGCGGCATGGCCGGCGTTTTGGCGAATCGAATAGACGTCGTGGCCCGGCGTCGAGATCGTCGGGTCGAGGTAGCTGAAGCGGTCGTCGGCGCGCGACGCGGCGAGTGCCGTGACCACGCGGGCGCCCCCGCCGGCATCGCGCACGTCGGCCGCGCGCATCCGCGCCTCCCCGTAGCTCCCGACGGCGCCCCACACCTCGGTCGACGGCGGCGACGACGGGCTGGGCGGATCCAGCACCAACGTCCCGCCGAGCGATCCCGGGCCGATCGCTGCCGGGGTGAAGGTGCGGTGCACGCGCACGATGGCCCCCGGCCAGAGGGGTAGAGTCGACAGGTCGAGCGACGGGTCGCCTCCTCCCGTCAGCGGGACGCCGGCGAAGACGATTCCGACTTCGGTCGACGACGAACCGCGGATGCTCAGCGTCGTGAAGGAATCGTCTGCGCCGTAGCGGCGGATGTGCACGCCGGGCAGGGGCTCGACCAGACTTGCGGCGTCCGTGACTTCGCGGACCGTGTTGCGTTCGTCAGCGCGCGAAGTGAAATCGGCTGTGGAGTCGCCGCGCACCGTCACCTCATCGGCTTGCGCGCGGGCGCTCCGACACAGCGCCGTGGCGGTCGACGCGATCAGCACAGCGGCGACCGCAGCGCATGCCGGCTCACGGCAGCTCGGCATGGATGATCGCGACCGCGTCGAGGTCGAAGCCGTTGGTGTTCGGCCGCGGCCCCGCCTCGGGACAGTCCTCGTGGGTCAGGTCGACGATCTTCACGTACCGCGCGTGAGTGAGCCCCACGGTGGCGAGATCGAGCGCGAGGCCGCCGGCGACGCTCGGGTCCACCGGCGAGATTCCGTTCTCGGCGTTCGAGTAGACGACCTGCCAGCCTCCGCACGACCCGTAGGGGCCTGCGACGCCGGTGCCATCGCCCGCCTGGGGATCCAGGGTCGGAGTGCAAGCAAATGCGCTCCAACTGACGCCATCGTCGCTCACGCTCACCTCCCCAGGCTCCGCGTAGGGATCGTTCGGGTCGCCGCCGATCCAGAACGGGTTCTCGAAGACGATGAAGTCGGCTCCTGGACCGTCGACGATTGCGTTGGGCGCGAACGAGACGACGATACTTCCGCCGCTGCCGAGCGAAACGACGTCCGTACTCCCGTGGTCGGTGCCGCCACCGACCGGAGGCCCCTCGACGATGGCGGGCATCGAGGCCTGGCCAAAGCCCGTGCAATCGGTCGGGTTGAACGAGACGACCGTCGTCACGAACCGATCGGCGCGAAGGACGAGACCCCCGTCGCCGACCGCATACACCGCCTCGGGCCCTGCAGTGCCGGCGTCTTCTCCGGCCCGGGCCCCGGCCGCGTCTTCGCCGCTGGCGGCCCCCGCGCCGCTCGCGCCATCGCCCTGGCTCCCGCCGGCAACGGGGCTGCCCAATCCGCTCGCCGCGGGCGAAGTGGCCCCGCATCCCCCACCCGTACCGACGAGCAACGAGAAAAGCAGCGCCGCGCGGGGCGCCCACCCGCCTGCCCTCAGGGTGCCGGCCATAACTGTGCACCCGAGACGAAGCCGTTGGTCAGCGAGAAGGGGTTTTGGCCGAGTGTCGTGACGCCGCCGTCGCCCGAGCTCACTGTGATCACGCTGGTCCCCGTCGGCCCGCCGTCCGGGCCGTAGTTCTGCGTTACGCCCACGAGGTTGCCATTCCCATCGACGTCGAATGTGTCCGGCGCGTTCGGGATGGGCGGCCCGAGCGTCGTCGTGGTCGGGTCCCACGCGTAGGCCGTGTCGAGCTGCAGGATGATGTGGCTCGAGTCGACGTAGAAGATCGCCTGCGGGAAGGCGGCCGAATTGAGGTCGAGCAGCGTGGCGGTCGATCCGTCGGCGAGCGAGACCGCCTCGACCTCGCGGCGCACCACCGGGCCGGGTCCGCCGTCTTCGGCGACGCTGGTGCAGCCGGTCTCGAGCACGAGCAAGCGGTTGTTCGGCGGATCGTAGACCATCGGGGAGGGCCCGAACGCCGGGTCGTAGCCCTCGAGCGCGTAGCCCGAGGTCGCGACGCCGCCCGCGTCCCCGCCGAGCGGCACGATCGTGTCGGTGGTCGTGT
This sequence comes from uncultured delta proteobacterium, assembly GCA_963696385.1. Taxonomy (GTDB): domain Bacteria; phylum Myxococcota_A; class Polyangia; order Polyangiales; family Polyangiaceae; genus Palsa-1150. Next base: position 673,956 of record CAVOKF010000007.1, on the reverse strand, counting down.
CGATGGCGACGATCGTCGGGCTCGTGTCCGAGCAGAGCTGGCAGTATCCGTTGCAGCTCACGTCGGCCCGGTTGATGTTGCCGAGCAGCACGTACAGACGGCTATGGGCCGCATCGTACCAGCCGGCCGTCATCTCGACGTAGCCGTCGCCGCCCGCCTGCAGTTGGCTACTCAGGTCAATCGTGCTTACGGGCGCGCCGCCATCCACGTTCTGCGTCGTGTCGACGACGGCGATCAGGTTGCGTGTGTACCTCAGCACGTAGGCCTTGGTCCCGGCTCCGACGACCACTCCATCGGGATCGGAGTACGGCTCTGCGAAACCCGCGTCGGTCCGGTCGTTCAACGCGACGCTCCACGACGATTGGACGACCCACGGCTGCAGCGGATCCAACCGCCCCACCACGTCGTTGCCCTGCTCGAGCAGCCACGGGCTCGTCGGCGTGACGAAGGTCGTGCCGATGTATCCCGGGTAGATGAAGCGTCCGTCGACGGCCTTGGAGTCGAGCCCGAACGCCACGAGCTCGCTCGTCGTCTCACCGTTGTAGGAGAGAAGCAGGCGCGGCGCAGGCGTCGCATCGACATCGCCCGCCGCATCGGTCGCGCCGTCGGCGGCCGCATCGGCCGTCCCGTCGGTCGCCGCATCGGCCGTCCCGTCGGTCGCCGCATCGGCCGCGCCCTCGCTCGCCACGTCGGCGCCCCCGCCGTCGAGCGCCGGAGCCCCGGTGTCGTTCACCGGAGATCCATCGATCGGGCCGGTCTCGAAGCCCTGCGCATCGGCGAGCACCGCCGCATCGGTTTTTCCAGCGTCGGGCGTCTCCGAACCGCCGCTGCTGGAACACGCTACCCCTCCGGCCATGCTCGACACGAGCGTGGCAAAGAAGACCATCCGCTGCCTACCCATGGGTCCCCGTGGGCCGCGCCAACCCCGGCGCGGACTGTTGCAAAAGGAGAAACACGCATCGGACCCGGTCTCCGGACTTCCAGGTGTGGCGCTCTCGCGCCGCCTCCCTCGGACCCTTCCCGAAAGCTCCGCACGGAGACTTCCAGTGGCTGCGTCCGAGATCGTCCCTGGTTACCGTGGCGGGGGCCGCGCTGGACTCTCACCAGCTTCCCTACGACCCGGCACGTGATGGCGAGTCCGGGGGCAACGCGCCACCGAACCACCACGAGCCTCCTCTAGCCCACGAGGCCATACCGGTCAAGGGCCATGCGGCGGGGCGTGCACGCCTCGGGCGATGCCGCCCACCACTCTCGCGAGGGTCTCGCGAGAGCGGATCTCGCGATGGCCGATCCACGGCCGCGCGAGCCGTCCTAGGATGCAGCATGCTGCGCGCCATCGTCTCCGCGCTCGTCGGTTCGGTCGCTTTGCAGGTTCTAGCCGGCTGCGGTCGCTCGGACGCTCAGGAGATCGAAGTCCGGCCGCCGGCGGCGCTGCAGCCCGCCAAGCCTCTGCCGGTAGCCCTGTCGCCCCGCCTCACGCGGGCATCGCCGGAGCGGCTCGTGGCGATCGGGGACCTCCACGGCGATCTCGATCATGCACGACGCGCGCTCCGGTTAGCGGGCGCGATCGACGATCGGGATCGGTGGGTCGGTGGCCGGCTGATGGTGGTGCAGACCGGCGACGAGATCGATCGCGGCGACGACGACCGAGCCATTCTCGATCTCGTCGCGGCGCTGAGCCAGCAGGCGGCGGCCGCCGGGGGAGAGATCATCGCTCTTGTCGGCAACCACGAGATCATGAACGCGGCGCTCGACTTCCGTTACGTGACGGCCGCCGGTTTCGCGAGTTTCTCGCTCTTCGCGCCGGCCGACGCATCTCGGTCGATCGCCGGGTTGGCCGGGCCGTCGACGGGCCGTGCGGCGGCGTTCGCACCGGGTGGCTCCTACGCGATCCTCGAGTCGGGCCGGCCTTTCGTCGTGAAGGTCGGCGACACGATCTTTGTCCACGGCGGGATACTGCCCAAACACGTGGCGTACGGGCTCGACCGCATGAACGACGAGCTCGACGCGTGGCTCGCCGGAAAGCGTCGTGACGTGCCGGCCATTTTGGTCGCGGAAGATGGCCCCGTGTGGACGCGCGCGTATTCGAGCGAAGATGCGCCGCCGGATTGCGCCGACCTCGGAACCGCTCTCGCCGAGCTCGGGGCGAAACGCATGGTCGTGGGGCATACCGTGCAGCGACGCGGTGTGAATAGCGCGTGCGACGGCAAGGTATGGCGCATCGACGTGGGACTTTCTCGCTACTTCGGCGGGCCGATCCAAGCGCTCGAGATTCGGGGCGACGACCTCACGCCGCTGCGCGAGACGGCACCGAAGTAGCGCGCGTCTGTGTCGATAGTGACCCGTCGCGACGGAGTCGCCTGGGCCTCCGAGGCCTCTTAGTTGTTCTGTGCGCCTTCCTTGATCCAATTGTAAATGAGCAGCTGCTGCGCTGCGGTCAGCGGCGTTCCCGAAAACATCGCGCTTCCTTTGAGTGTCAGCTCGTACGGGTTCGCCGGCATTTGGGCTCCGCACGACGGCGCCGTCTCCGAGACCTTCTGATACATAATGCTGGTTTCCGGCGAGTAGGGCACGACACGAACTCCCATCCCGGCGCAGCTGGGCCCGCCGCACGGTTGGCCGACGAGACTCCAGTACGCGATCACCTGCGAGCTCATGTCGAGGGCGCCGAGACGTAAACCGATGCCGTTGTAGTGGCAGTAGTCGCTGCTGCAAGTCGGTTGAATGATTTGGGTATAAACCTCCGTGAACGAATTGGCAGCCGGCGGAGGCGAGCTGCATCCGAAGCTGAGCATCGCCATGCAGACGGAGAGCACGAAGGCGGCTCCTAGAACAGCGTGTCTCATCGATTCCTCCACTTGCCCATGTTTGTAGTGAGAGACAAGCTCCGGCGCTCGCCCTTTCGAACGACCTCCGTCGTGAGGTCAGCCGGCATCGCCCATGCCCGAATCCGTAGCCGCCCCGGTTCCAGTCCCAGTTCCAGTCCCAGTTCCAGTCCCAGTTCCAGTTCCAGTTCCAGTCCCAGTCCCAGTTCCTGTCGTACCGCCGTAGCCGGCCCAGGCCGGGCCCACGTAATCCGTATTCTCAATCCAGTTCTGCGGCGGAAAATCGTCGGTCGCGCACACAAACTGCTGCGGGCACGTTGCGCCGGGCGTGTACGGGCCGCCGCAGACGCACTGGTCGTAACTGCTGCCGGTACAAAGAGCGTACGAAAGGCACGGCGACACGTTGGGACCGCAGGAGCACTCCGGACAGCTCAGCGTGGCGATGTAATTGCCCAAGACACAAAGGTACGGCCCCGGGGTGCTTTGCCCCATCTGGGGATCGAAACCGGCAGGGGGGGTCCAGGGTTTGGCACCGGCGGTGATCGGTTGAAACGCATCGTTGCTCTGGGAGCATCCGAAGCCGAATGCGGTCCCGATGACCGCGGCAACGCAAATACCCAATGGGCGTCGTACTCTCATTCGTACTTGCATGATTCATCCTCTCGCGGCACCGGTGCTCATCGAAAAAAAACCGAACGACCGGGCCTTAAAAGAAGTAGAGCCAGGTCATCTCGTAGCGATTGTTGTAGGCGCTCGTGCCGTCGGCAAATTCCTGCGTGACCCGCTGATACGAAAGGCCCACCCGAGCCGCTGGCGTGATGTCGAAAAACACGTTGCCGTCGACGTACCAGGAGGACTGGAACACCGTTTGCGCGTTGACCCACGGTTGCGTGGGAGAATCGGGATGATAAAGACTCGCGATGTTGTCGGAACGGCCCCGACTGTAGTTGCCCGTGATGAAAAGGCGACCGTTCGGAGGCAGGTAGTACTGGACGTCGATGAGATACGTCGTCCAATTGATGGTGTGAAGGACGCCGGCCGTATCGAACGCCACGAGTCCGGGGTCGACGTCGGGAGTATACGGGCTGCCGACTTGCGCCGCATTCCCCGCTCCAGACGAAGTGGCGGCTCCCGCCCCATTGACGGGGGTGTCGAGGGGCAAGGGGTACACGTTGGGCATGGTCGCGCCTGCGGTCATTCCCGTGTATTGGTCGGCATCGGCCGTCCCCGTGACGAATTCTCCGACGATCGTCAACGCGTTCCCGCGGTCGGTGCTGTCCCTCGCCGGGAGGATGGGCAACAGGATGTCTGCAGCGATCGCCCACCCCCTGAGCGGGATGGGCGGGGCCGGAAGCGGAGCGTAAGGGTCCACGCGAAATGATTGTTCGAGGCCCGACACCCCGATGGCGGCCGGAAGTGCCCCCGTTCCCCCGCTGCCCGGGGTGGTGATCCCCTTCCAGTGGTTGATGGCTAGGCGAAGCCCCCCTTCCCAATCCGGCATGGCGGAATCCCGCTGAGCGGGGCGGAACGCGGCGGCCGCGATGTCGAAGTTCACCGCATCCGACGCGAACGTGTGGCTCAGTCGAAGCTGCACCGTTCGATTGAACAACTCGTTCGGCATTCCCAGGAAACCGCACGTGGCTCCGAAGAAGTAATTTTGCCACCCCAGCAAATGATACGACTGGCCTGCCAAGACGTCGACGACGGGATCCTCCAGCTTCACGTACGCGTGCCGAACTCGCAGTCCGGCGTTGTTGAAGTATGCGGCCTCGGTCGTGTCACCCGATCCCGGGGCCTGTCCGGACGACCCGCCGCCGGCGTTGATGCTCGGCTGATTGCCGAACAAGTCGAACTCGAGGACCCCCGACGACCGGATGCCGCCGATTTCCGGGGCCACCGCATTGAATCCCAAGCGGGTATTTCGGATGGTAAATTGCACGCGTGTGTTGTCGCCCGCCTGCGTCTGGTTGTGGGCGATGACGCTGTTGTTTAATCCGTCGTTGAAGCTGCGGGTGGAGTCTCCAATCATGTCGCCTTCGGCGAACCCGTAGATCGTCAGCTTCCATTGGGCCTTGTCGCCGGCCGTCACGACGAGTGGGGGCCGGATCCACCAGGGGTTGACGGGAGTCGGAGAGACGGATTCTCGGGCGGGCAGGGCGATGGGCGGAGTCAGCTCTTCGGACCGTTTCTCCGCCGACGTGGCCGCCGGCTTATCATCGCTGGCCGGCTTGTCGCTGGACTGCGCATAAGCGGCGGGCGCGACCAGCAAACCGGAACCGGCGATCAGGATGGGCCACGATTTCAGAGACATGGTCAGATTCCTTTCGGGATGCGATCTCCCGGAGCGTGACTTGTTCTGCCCAAGATCGACACAAGTGAGGGAAAACCACGCGCTCAAAACGGGGCGCAGAGGCGGACCCGCCACGACCCCTCGCGCCCGGACGCATTCAAAGGCATATTCGGCGATATGCGAGCACTCTCAACCCCAGAATAAGATTGAAGTCAATCCAAGGCAGCTCCCCGCGCGTGATCGGATGACAGCCGACGACGATGGGCCAAGAAAGAAGCCGTTGCGGCGTACCTCTACCGCAGTGTGCGTCCAGCGGTCAAGTGGTCTAGCCACCCGCGTTTCGGCCGTGAAGAGCGCTAGATCGCGCCGAGTTCGGCGCGGGGACCCTTGGCATGGGGGAGACCGCGGGCTGCGGCCTTGCGGCGCCATTCGGTAAGGCCACTGGACACCTTGACCGCCTTTGGACTAGAGCTGGCGGAGTATGCACGGGGGAGGGACGGGCGGGCTCGGGACGGGCGGGGAGAAGGCGGCGCACGTGTCCACAACCAGAGCGGCTTCGCGCGCGTTCTACATCCCAGGCCTTCGCTGGTGGATCGCGGTCCTCTTGATGGGGGTCACCGTCGTCAATTACCTGGATCGGGCCTGCCTCTCCGTGGCCGCGCCGTCGCTCAAACGCGATCTGGCCATCAACGAGGTGGACTTTTCGCATATCGTGATGGCCTTTCAGATCACGTACCTCGTGATGCAGCCGGTGGCGGGGCGCATCATCGACTGGCTCAATATCCGCGTAGGCCTGGCTCTCTCCATCTTCTGGTGGTCGCTGGCGCAGGCGCTCGGAGCCTTCGCGGGCGGATGGCGATCGTTCGCGCTTTTCCGCGGCCTGCTGGGCATGGGGGAAGCCGGCAGCTTTCCCGGGGCCGCGAAGACCGTCGCTCAATGGTTTCGACCCCGCGAGCGCACCGTCGCGATGGGCATTCTCAATGTGGGAGCGGGCCTCGGCGCCGCGATCGCGCCGCCGCTCGTCGTGTACCTCATTCTGCATTACAGCTGGCGGTCGGCTTTCGTGGTGACGGGGGCCGTCGGCCTCGTGTGGGTGGCGGTTTGGACGCTGCTCTATCGTGCGCCGGAAGATCATCCCTGGCTCTCCCCTTCCGAGCGGGCGTATCTCGAGCAGGGCGAGGACGAACTCGTCGCGAGGGACGAGCCCGCGCAAAAGGGCACCTGGAAGCTGGTGCTGTCGCGGAGAGACTTCTGGGCCCTGGCCGTTGCTCGCTTCTTCTCGGAGCCGGCGTGGCAGTTTTTTACGTATTGGATTCCGCTCTACCTCGTGAGCGAGCGGCACATGAACCTGAAGCAGATCGGGTATTTTGCCTGGCTGCCCTTCGTGGCGGGCGACGTGGGATGCCTCTTTGGCGGCGTTCTGTCGCCGCTTTTCATCCGGCTCCGATGCTCGGTCCTCACGGCGCGCAAGCTATCGGCCTCGGTCTGCGCCGTTCTGATGGTGTTCGCCATCTTCATCGGCCGAGCCCCGACTGCGCCCTGGGCGATCGTGTTCTTCTGCATCGCCGCGTTCGCCCACCAGGCCATGTCCTCTACGCTCTTGACCCTTCCGGCCGACCTCTTTCCGAAGCGTGCCGTCGCTACGGCCAACGGTCTTTCGGGTTCGGTGGGTGGGCTCGGAGGGACGCTCTTTACGATGGCGGTAGGAATCGTAGCGATGAAGATCGGATACGGTCCGCTCTTCACAGCGATCGCGTTCTTTGACCTGATCGGGTCCGCGGTTTTGTGGGCCTTGCTGCGCGAACCCGTGCAGCCCGGCTCGGAACTCCACGCGCCAGAACTGAATTCCGATTAGCTCGGGGTCGGGGTCGGCGAGTCCGTTAACGCCGAAACCTCGACGGTGCGCTGGGTGCGCCCCGTCGAGGTCGCCGGTCGGTCACAAGGCTACTACTGATACACCCGAACCAGCGCTGCGGCCGCCGGCGGGATGTACACCGTAACGGAGCTGCCCGACGTCGACTGAGTGTAAGTCCCAGTGCTCGTCCACGCTCCCGCGTTCGAGACCAGGCTCCCACCCACGGTCACGTCCCCTGCCGCAGCGGTCAGGTCGCCGGCCGGCGTGCCCTCGAGATAAATCGCACTTGCGCTGGTGACCGCGGATCCGAGATTCACCGTGGCGTTGACGCCGCTCGTGGCGTTCTTGTTGTCGAGCACCACGCTCACGAATCCGTTCGCTTTGATGGCGTACGAAGTAAAGTACGGGTTGGTGGTCGTGACCGTTGTGGACACCATCGGGCCGGTTCCGGCGAGGACGAACATCAGCATGCCGTAATACACCGGGTGCACTTGCTGTACGACGCCGTCCAATTCTTCGATCGGCTCGTAATAGAAGTCCCTCGATCCATCCATCCCCTCCTCTCCACCGTGGAAGTTGACGCCGCTGCCGCCGTTTTCGGCCACCACGAACATCAGATCGAGCGACCAGAGGCCTGCGATGAGCGCATCGCTGATTCCCTGCTGGCCGTGACCGGAGAACGTGTTGACCTCACCCATGCGCCAGGCATCGGGGATCTTGTTGGTGGTCGCCGCCTTGTCCATCGTGGAAGAGGTGCCGACGAGTCCAGCTTGCGAGGTCGCAGGGTCGGGATCCGGTGTCTGGAGACGGGCCACCGTTGCGGTGGTCTGGCCGGCGGTGCCGGCGTAATAATGCTGCGTCAGAAGAACGAGCTTGCTCCCAAACTTGACCGATTCGTCGGCGGCAAACGGCGTGGAAAGCGATAGGGCGTCTCCTCCGCCGGCCACCGGACCGACCAGGTTGGCGCCGGCCGTCGCCGTAATGGCGGTCGCAAACGATTCCCACTCCGACTGGAGCGAAGACCAGGATCCGTATCGGTTGATCTCGTTGCCGATCTCGAACCCGATGATGCTCGATCCGCACTTGCCCATCGCGTAGGCGGCCTCCGCGGCGGAAGCCGTGACGTTGTCCGAATGGAAGTTGACGCCGTAGAGAATCTTGGTTCCCGTCGCGCCCAGGAAGGCGCAGAGGTCGTCGACCATCCCCGTTGTGACGCTCTTTGAAAAGGGTGGCCCCGAGGCCGCGGTGGGTGCCGTTCCCGTTCCACCCCAATTGCAATTGTCGACGTCGTCGGCTCCCAGTCGCATCACCGGAGAACCGAGGAGCTTGTAGAGCCCCACCAAGTCCGTATTCGTGCTGTTGAGCGAGTCGTTGGTGATGTGCGTTTTCTCGTAGCTGAACCCGATGAAGTCGGCCCCGATGTTGCCGACGGTGGTGCTTGTGTCCACGGTCACAGAGGCCGTCAGCCCTGTGCCTGTGGGACCCCCGGCGGTCGGCGTTCCCCACGCCGCAAGCGTCGTGGCGGCCCCCGAGTCCTGGGCGGGCACCGGCGTTCCGGTCGTGACCGGAGCGGCGTCGCCCGTGCCGGTCCCCATGCCCGTCATTGTGCCGGACGTCCCGCTTCCGGTGGTCGCGTCGCCGGTCGTTTCGGACGGTGGGGATCCGCTATCGTCGGACTGCCCGCCGACCGTGCTGGTCGGCGCCGAAGCCGTCGAAGGCGCCGTCGACGTTGACGCGGGCGCCGTCGACGTTGACGTGGGCGCCGTCGTTGTGCCGGCCCCGGTCGGAATCGAGCCGACGTTGGACCCCGGCGTGGTGGAGCCCGTTCCAGAACTGCACGCCGCATTGAGCGCCACGGGAGCTACGACGGCCATGAGCGCGGGACCCGCAAATCGATAGATGGAAGTCATCCCATTATTCCTGTGAAAGGGTCATGCGGTGTAGGGTATTGTGGTCGGCCACGATGTGGAGATGCTCTTAACAGTCCACAAAGGGCCTTTTCTGAAAGCCGAAGCCTCGACGGTGCGCTGGGTGCGCCCCGTCGAGGTCCCCCGGTCGGTCACAAACGCTACTGAATGACGCGGACGAGCGCTGCGGCCGCCGGCGGGATGTACACCGTAACGGAGCTGCCCGACGTCGACTGAGTGTAAGTCCCAGTGCTCGTCCACGCTCCCGCGTTCGAGACCAGGCTCCCACCCACGGTCACGTCCCCTGCCGCAGCGGTTAGATCGCCGGCCGGCGTGCCCTCGAGATAAATCGCGCTTGCGCTGGTGACCGCGGATCCGAGATTCACCGTGGCGTTGACGCCGCTCGTGGCGTTCTTGTTGTCGAGCACCACGCTCACGAATCCGTTCGCTTTGATGGCGTACGAAGTAAAGTACGGGTTGGTGGTCGTGACCGTTGTGGACACCATCGGGCCGGTTCCGGCGAGGACGAACATCAGCATGCCGTAATACACCGGGTGCACTTGCTGTACGACGCCGTCCAATTCTTCGATCGGCTCGTAATAGAAGTCCCTCGATCCATCCATCCCCTCCTCTCCACCGTGGAAGTTGACGCCGCTGCCGCCGTTTTCGGCCACCACGAACATCAGATCGAGCGACCAGAGGCCTGCGATGAGCGCATCGCTGATTCCCTGCTGGCCGTGACCGGAGAACGTGTTGACCTCACCCATGCGCCAGGCATCGGGGATCTTGTTGGTGGTCGCCGCCTTGTCCATCGTTGAAGAGGTGCCGACGAGTCCGTCTTGCGAGGTCGCAGGGTCGGGATCCGGTGTCTGGAGACGGGCCACCGTTGCGGTGGTCTGGCCGGCGGTGCCGGCGTAATAATGCTGCGTCAGAAGAACGAGCTTGCTCCCAAACTTGACCGATTCGTCGGCGGCAAACGGCGTGGAAAGCGATAGGGCGTCTCCTCCGCCGGCCACCGGACCGACCAGGTTGGCGCCGGCCGTCGCCGTAATGGCGGTCGCAAACGATTCCCACTCCGACTGGAGCGAAGACCAGGATCCGTATCGGTTGATCTCGTTGCCGATCTCGAACCCGATGATGCTCGATCCGCACTTGCCCATCGCGTAGGCGGCCTCCGCGGCGGAAGCCGTGACGTTGTCCGAATGGAAGTTGACGCCGTAGAGAATCTTGGTTCCCGTCGCGCCCAGGAAGGCGCAGAGGTCGTCGACCATCCCCGTTGTGACGCTCTTTGAAAAGGGTGGCCCCGAGGCCGCGGTGGGTGCCGTTCCCGTTCCACCCCAATTGCAATTGTCGACGTCGTCGGCTCCGAGTCGCATCACCGGAGAACCGAGGAGCTTGTAGAGCCCCACCAAGTCCGTATTCGTGCTGTTGAGCGAGTCGTTGGTGATGTGCGTTTTCTCGTAGCTGAACCCGATGAAGTCGGCCCCGATGTTGCCGACGGTGGTGCTTGTGTCCACGGTCACAGAGGCCGTCAGCCCTGTGCCTGTGGGACCCCCGGCGGTCGGCGTTCCCCACGCCGCAAGCGTCGTGGCGGCCCCCGAGTCCTGGGCGGGCACCGGCGTTACGGGCGGGCTGGTCGAGACGGGCGCGGCGTCGCTCGTGCTGGTCCCTGTGCTGGTCCCCGTGCCGGTCGTCGTGCCCGTCGTCCCGCTTCCGGTTGTCGCGTCGCCCGTCGTGTCGGGCGGCGGGGATCCGCTATCGTCGGACTGCCCGCCGACCGTGCTGGCCGGCGTCGAATTGGTCGAGGGCGCCGTCGACGTTGACGTGGGCGTTGTCGTCGCGCCCTGGCCTGTCGGAATCGTGCCGGCGTTGGATCCCGGCGTGGAGCCCGTTCCAGAACTGCATGCCGCACTGACCACCACAGGAGCGACGACGGCCAAGAGCGCGGGACCTGCAAATCGATAGATGGAAGTCATCCCATTATTCCTGTCATAGGGTGATGCGATGTACGATATTGTGGTTAGTTACGATGTGGAGGTCGCGCCCTTAACCGTTACAAGGGGCTTTTCTAGCCATACCTTGTGGCGATTGATCAGTCCACTTGACCACAAGATGGCCTGACCACCAGAGGGGTGCCGCTTTGACCCCATCGCGACTCGTCAGGGTCCATCACTGCCCGTGCGGGGGGCCGCTATCGAGCGCTTGCAGTTATATTGAACGCGGTCGGGACGGGCGGCAAGCGGTGCCGTGCAGAAAGCGGGACCTCCCGATTCGCTCGCATTCCAGGCCACGGTCCACGGGGCCGCGGGTTCACCCGGAGCGGGGCTAGCTGGAGCGTTCGGCGCCGATACGAGCGAGAGCCATGGAGCCCGCTCATCGCCCTCCGTCCGCGAGGGGCGGGCACAGGTCGATCGGGCTTGCAAAGTCTGGTTCGCCGCCCCCTTTGCGGTCGACCACCAACGTCGCGCATCCTTGGCGGGTCGGGTCGAACGTCCAAGCCTCGTTGGCCCGCCCGTCGCCCTTGGCATCATGCGCCCGCTTCACGAGATGGCCACCTTCGTCCATCACGTCCCAGGTGTCGATGAGCCCGTCGTGGTTCGAGTCCTCGCCGTAGCAACGCTCGCGACCTTTGATGGTGATCCGAATTTCGTCGATTTTTCCGTCCCCATTGCGATCGTAACCGCGTGCCTCGCCCGTGTAGCACGGCTCGTAGTCGGGAGGAGGCCGAAGTCCGAGGCCTTCAGGCGGACGCTCCATGCTGATCACCTGAAAGCGCACCCCATCCCCGGCGGCGCACGCCGCGGCAACGAGAAGAACGGCAGAGCCAAAAAATCGCACGAAGAAAGTGTAGCCTCCCCGCCCGCCGAAGTCGTCGCGGCAGAGCGCGGTCGGCTCTCCCGGAGATGGCAGACGTCGCGGTGGCCGCGCTACCCTCGGACGGTCGCAAATAACCCCTACGAAAGAAAAATACACTCCCGTGGCTACACGCATCCCCCTCGAACGCATCCGAAACATCGGCATCTCGGCGCACATCGACTCCGGCAAAACGACGCTGACCGAGCGCATTCTCTATTACACGGGGCGCATCCATAAAATTCACGAGGTCCGCGGCAAAGACGGCGTCGGCGCCAAGATGGACTCGATGGACCTCGAACGCGAAAAGGGCATCACGATCCAGTCGGCCGCGACGTACTGCGTCTGGAACGGCTCGCAGCAGCAGCTCCAACCTCACAACATCAACATCATCGACACCCCCGGACACGTCGACTTCACGATCGAGGTCGAGCGTGCCCTCCGCGTGCTGGACGGGGCGATCCTGGTGCTCGACTCCGGCAAAGGCGTCCAGAGCCAGTCGATCACCGTCGATCGGCAGATGAAACGCTACCGCGTGCCGCGCATCGCCTTCGTCAACAAGATGGACAATCCCGGCGCCAACTACGACCGCGTCGCCGACATGCTCAAGGACAAGCTCGGGCATCATCCCGTCAAGCTTCAGGTTCCGATGGGCGCGGAATCCGGGTTCAAGGGGATCATCGATCCCATCGTGGGCAAGGCATTTTTCTTCGACGGCGATGACGGCGAGACGGTGCGAGAAGAGCCGATCCCGGCGGAGTACGCCGATCGAGCCGCCGAAGCTCGACACGACATCATCCATCGCGTCGCCGACGTGGACGACGCGCTCGCCGAGAAATTCATCAACGACGAGCCCATCACGGTCGACGAGCTCCGAGCGGCCATCCGGCGCGCCACCTTGGCGCTGAAAATGACCCCCGTGATGTGCGGATCGGCCATCAAGAACAAGGGGGTCCAGCTTTTGCTCGATGCCGTCGTCTACTACTTGCCCAATCCGACCGAGGTCGTCAACGAGGGTCACGACCAGAGCAATCGGGAAGAGAAGATCGTCATCGACTCCGACCCCAGCAAGCCGTTCGTCGGGCTCGCCTTCAAGCTCCAGCAGGACAAATACGGCCAGCTGACCTACTTTCGCATCTATCAGGGACAGGTGGCTGCGGGCGATACCATCTACAACGCCAGCAACGAGATGCGCAAAGTGCGCGTTCCTCGCATGTTTCGCATGCATTCCGACGATCGGGAGGAGATCGAGGTCGCCGAGAGCGGCGACATCGTCGCGTTCTACGGGGTCGAGGCGAGCTCCGGGGAGACGTTCACCGACGGCAAGGTCAACGTCACGCTCACGTCGATGCACGTACCGGCCGCCGTCATCTCGCTGGCCGTCGCACCGAAAGACCGCGCGGCCGAGACGAATTTCTCCAAAGCGCTGAACCGCTTTACCAAAGAGGATCCGACGTTCCGGGTGCACCAAGACGAAGAGTCTCAGCAGACGATCATCAGCGGCATGGGCGAGCTCCATCTCGACATCTACATGGAGCGCATGCGGCGCGAGTACAACTGCGAAGTCGTTGCCGGCAAACCCCAAGTCGCTTACCGCGAAACGATCACGCGGAGGGCGGACATCAACTACACCCACAAAAAGCAAACCGGCGGCTCCGGGCAGTACGCTCGCGTGCTCGGATACATCGAGCCGCTGCCGGCCGACGCGGTCGAGACCTACGAGTTCGTGGACGACATCACAGGAGGCGCGATTCCCCGCGAGTACATTCCGTCGTGCGACAAAGGTTTCAAGGAAGGGGTGCGCAAAGGGACCCTCATCGGGTTTCCGGTGGTGGGCATCCGGTGCGCGGTCACAGACGGCGCGGCGCACGCGGTCGATTCGTCGGAATTGGCCTTCAAAACCGCCGCCTTGATGGGCTTTCGTGAGGCCTACGCGAAGTCCGCCCCCACGATCTTGGAGCCCATCATGAAAGTGGAAATTGATGCTCCGATCGAGTTTCAGGGGGCGGTCGTCGGACAGGTCAACCAGCGGCGCGGAGTGATTTTGGAAACGGTCGGTGGCGAAAATGTGAGCGTCACCTGCGAGGTTCCGCTCAATGCGATGTTCGGGTACTCGACCGATTTGCGCTCGGCGACCCAAGGCAAAGGCACCTTCACCATGGAATTTGCGAAGTACGCGACCGTTCCGAAGGGCGAGCAGGAAGAGATGGTCAAGAAGTACCGCGAAAAGCTCGCGGCCGAGGCCGGCCGGAAGTAGAACGCCGGCCGATCCGTTCTCGCTGAACCGCCTTGCCAAAGGGGGCGCGCCGGGCTTTTATCCCACGGCCCCCTCCCACCGCGGGTGACTCATGTCCAAAGGCATTTACGACTTTTCGGTGCTCACTATCGACGGCGAACCGAAAACGCTGAGCGAGTATCGAGGCAAAGCTCTCCTCATCGTCAACGTCGCGTCCCAGTGCGGGCTCACTCCTCAGTATGCGGGCCTCGAAACGCTGCACGAGACTTATGCACCCACGGGGCTCGCCGTACTCGCCTTCCCGGCCAACGAGTTCGGCGCGCAGGAGCCCGGCACCAACGACGCCATCAAGGAGTTTTGCACACGGCGCTACGACGTAAAGTTCGATCTGTTCGCGAAGGTCAAGGTCAAAGGTCCGGGCATCGACCCTCTGTTCGACTATCTCACGAGCCCGAAGACCAATGCTTCTTTCGCCGGCGATATCCGATGGAACTTCAACAAGTTTCTCATCGGCAAGAACGGGGAGGTGCTCGCGCGCTTCGAGCCCGAGATCGAGCCGACGAGCTTGCCCGTGAAGCAGGCAATCGAAAAGGCCCTCGCGGCCCCGTAGGGGAGCGCGTCCCGCGAGTCCACGCTGGCGGCGGCCCCGATCGTCGACGGTGGCCCCGCTGGGCGGCATCACGGCTCCGGCTCGACGACGCCGAGCTCGACGAGCTTGGGCAGCCACGTGGTGCAAAAGGACTCGAGTCTTTGACCAATGAGGCGTGTGACGTCTTCTTTGGTGTCGAGCGGACTGCCGTGGTCCCATGCCCTGAGCGGGCTCCGGTCGACGAACGATCGGATCCACGCCGTCCGCTCGTCCGGTCGCCCTTCGGAGAGGGCGCGCAGCATCACCGCCTGGATCATCGATAGGCGCACCCCGGTTCCCGCGACCGGCGAGGCGAGCACGACCGCGGCCCGGTTGGACAAGGGTTGCGACAGAATGGCCCGGTTGAATGCGGACGCCACACGGTAGCGCGATCCGGTCGCGAGGCATTCGGTCGAGCCAAGGGCCACCGGAACGACGTCCCCTCCCATGAGCAGGTGCAGCACGGCCTGGCGTATCGCGTCGGAGTCGAACGCCGCCAACGAAGGCTCCCGGGCCAGATCGCTCGCCGTCCACGAGCGCCGGGCGATCCGAGCGATGACGGCGTCGAACAGCGGCCCGGTAAAGCGGAGCGATCGGCTCGCGAGCGGCACGTCTCGCTTCACCCGGTCGGCCGGAACCAGCGTCCCGAACGGGGTGCCATCGAGATACGTTCGGCTCGTGTTTTCGGCACGGCCCACCGCGCCCTTGACGTAGACGTCGCGCCGGAAACTCTCGTTGGTCGCGAAATCCTTCAGATGCTCCCAGGCGCGCCGATCGGAGACCGACCGAAAGGCCTCCTGCAAAGGCGCCGGGATCGTCAGATCGCGATAGTTGAGATGCAGCGGGATTTGCCCGACAAAGCGCAGATCGTGCTCGGCGGCCTCCGCGGCGACGTCCGCGAAGTACATTGGATGCCAGTGCGCGTGAAAGAACTCGTGGGCCGTGTACGGAACGCCCATCTTGAGCATCGTCGCGAGAATCTCCTTGGCCGATGGGTTGGACACGAAGTACCCCGCGTGGCCGTCGCACAGGGTCTTTGCGAATGCGAGCCCGTGCCGCGCGCGCGCCTCGCTGCCTCCCTCGACGCCGGCCGACGTGTCGAGCATGAGTCTGCGCAGTGGCTCGACGGCAGCCCACCCGGGCAGCGCGTTGTAACCGAGGTAGAGCAGGCCTCCCGGCTTGAGCCAGGCCGCCGCGCGCCCGAAAAGCGCCCTTCGCTTTTCGGGGGGATCCAGGTGAGCAAGCCGTGCGCACACACGTAGTCGAGCGGCGGTAGCTCGTCGCCGCGCAGATCTTCGAAATCGCGTTCGAGAAACCGCACGTTGCTAAGGGCGCTGCGCGCCGCCAGGCTTTGCGCGGCCCCGACGTGCGCGGGGTTGAGGTCGAAACCGACGAAGCGTGCGCGCGGATAGGCCGCTGCGAACGTCGCGAGGGTATCGCCCAGACCGGAGCCGAGCTCGCAATAGTCGAAGTCGTTGCAAGCGGGAGCTGGACAGCCGGCGAGTGCGGCCGCTGCGCGCCATAGGTTGGGGTTGAGCTCCGCGCAGAACTGCCGCACGTACGCGACGTCGGTGAGGTATCCGTGATCGCTGCCCCGGCCGGGCATCTCATGGCTCACGGCAGCTTCGTGAGCCGATCGGCGATCTCGTAGGCGTCGCCGTCGACGACCGGAGCGGCTTCGCCGGTTTCGGGCGAAACCAGTGTGAGACGCTTGGCCGTCGCCCTCCACCGGCGTCCCCGACCGTCCACGTGTTCGATGACTTCGCCGTTGAGCAGGCGAAGCGCGAGTGCGCGCAACGTCCTGTAGCGGTCGGCCACGGCATTCCTCCCAGCGGCAAACGGCTCGTCTCCAGAAGCCTTGAGGCAAAAGCGGGACCCGCGTGCGGGCCCCGCTGAGGCCGCTCCGCTCGTCAGACGCATGGGTCGGCCTGCGGGATCGTCCCGTGCCGGGATGCCGCGCCGCGCGAATTTCATGGTACCGGAATCGACCTGGAAATCAGCTCGCTGGCAAGCCTCCTCCACTCCTCGTCGAATGCCCCGTCCGCTTCGGGCCGCTTGGCTTGGCGATACCAGTACGCCGCGTTTGGGGTGTCGCCTTCCTTGCGATGCAAGTACGCGTGGACCCAGGCACCGTCTCGGCTGGCATCGTCCTGCGCGATGCGATGCGCGCCGGCCCAATCTCCCCGTGCGTCGAGCCACAGCGCGCGAAGCAGCGGGGCGAGGTCGGGCGGAAGCTCGCGGTCGGTCGCGGCGGCGAAGAGCTCGTCGACGGTCATGCGTGCAAGCTCGTGCGCCGTGAATTGTCGGGTGTCAAGGGTCTCCGCAGGCTGTGCGGTTTTGGCGGCTCGTGCGGTTGAAACGTCGAATCGCTGCCGCTGGTCATCGTGAATCGACGGCTCGTCGGCTATAACTTTTCGGACAGGCCGCCAGGACCTTCTCGGATGTTATCCAATCGAGCACTCCTATGATCCCTCATTTGCGTACCCTCCCCTTGCTTGTCGCGTGTCTGATCGTAGGCTGCGCGGACACGACGGAGTCCGAGCCCCCGCCGCAGGTGCCGCCGGCGCCGCCGGCAGCGCCATCGGCTGAGCCGGCTCCGCTTCCAGAGCCGTACACGCAGGCCGCACCTCCGAATCAAGGGCCGGCTTCTCCGCCGCCGCCCCAGGCGCCGCCGCCCCCCGCCACCGAGGGGCCCCCTTCGGGACCGCCGGCGCAGCCTGCCTCCGCGCCGCCGCTCGTCAATGCCTATCCAACCGGCCAGTGGGTCTACTTGGCCGGCAACGGATGGGTATGGGTTCCGGCCGGAGCGTCGGCCGTGGAAATGGAAGGCGTCCCGTACACGTACCTCTATACGCCGGCGTACGGCTGGACCTGGTACGTCTCGCCCTGGGGGTGGGGACCGTACCATTATGGCCTCTGGGTCAGGCACCCGTGGCACCCGGTGGGGCTGCACGGCTATTGGGTAGCGCGCCCCGGCGCCGCCGGGCGCCTCGGCCGCGGCCGACGCTGAGTGAGAAGGGGGCGCGCTACTCCCCCGCTACGGCGTCCTGGCACACCGGACGCCGAGGTAGTTGAAGCGAGTCGTCGCCGTCGGGTCATTTCGCTGCCACGTGGCGAGATACGTCACTGGTTGGGAGAAGGCACCGCCCCGGTAGACGCGGCCGGGGCTCGGTGACAGATAGGCGCAGTCGACGCACGGATCGACATACGCCGCGTACCAATCCAGATTCCACTCGAAGGTCTCGCCGGCCAAATCGAGCTGGCCCCAATACCCCGCACCCTGCGCCGGAGTCCCCACCGGCGCAATGTTGAAGACTCCGTTGCATTGGGTGCCGAATGGGAAGTAGCAGCTGCCCATTCCGTCGCCGTAGATCGCGTACTGATTCGCGATCCCCGGATCCGTCTGCCCCCACGGGTATTCGCGCTGCTGGCTCCCGGCGGCAGCCGCGTACTCCCACTCCGTCTCGCTCGGAAGGAAACCGCCGTCCCAGATGCAGAAGGCGTACGCTTCGTACCAGGTGACGCAGTTGATCGGCAGGCTTTCGTCATCGCCGGCCGACGCCGTCCACGTCGCGGGGGCCGGGGTGCAGTTCAAGTTGAGGTCCGTCGGCGCGATGTTGCAGTCGTCCGAAGCGACCCAGCCTGGCTCGAACGTGCCCGGGTTTGCACTGTTGGCCAGGCCCTGGCCGCCGTTCAGGTGGATGTGCTTGCCCGATCCGGCCGGCGGCGTGTACCCCCTTCCCCCGTCCCAAGCACGGACGAAGGAGCGAAAGCGCCCGACCGTGACCAAGTACTGATCCAGACGGAACGCGCTGACGGTCGCTGGGTCGGCCTCCGCCGTTGGGCCGGCGTCCGTGTCCCCCGCGACTTGAAACGTCCGATAGTAGGTTCCGCTGGGCACCTCGAGGCTCGCGCAGCAACTCGCCGTGCCGACGCCGCCGGGGCCGCAGTTGGTCGTCCCTGGCGCGGCCTCCTGACAACTCGGCGGACCGCCGTCGCTCTCCGGAGCGATGCCTGTGGATCCAACGCAGGTCGCCTCGGTCCCGCCGTCGTTGTCCATGCCCATCGGAGTCGACGGCGAGCAGTCCGCCAAGAGTCCGATCGCCCCGGTCAGCGCCGCGGCGCCCAGACCCATCTTGCTCATCGCGTTCATCGCGGCGGGTCCGGACGCGGCGAATCGTCGGCCTCAGCGGGGTAGGATAGAAGTCGTCGGCGCACAGGTCGATACGCCCGCTCCGATAATCGCAAACCCCACGTCGGGGATGTAGCTCGTGTCGATTCCGCCGTCCGCGCTCGTATAGTGCGTTACGCTCGAGTTGATGTTCTGACCCGCGGCTGTGTAGAGGTAAAAGTCCCCTCCCCAGAACGAAAACGCGTAGGCCCACGGGCACTGCACTCCCGGAATCGCGTTCTGGATCGGCGTCGCCGCGGTCGTTTTGTTGATCTGGGCGATCTCGACCTCCGCCAGATCGAAAAAGCCGAAGAGTCTTCCGTCTCCGGTCCCCGTGAGCTCGGCGTTCTGCCCGCCGAGTCCGTTCGAGAACGATCCCACCGGCGTCAGTGCGCCGGTCGCCGTATCGACCGTGGCCAAGCCCGCGCTGGTCGCGTCTCCGACCAGCACGCAGCTCTGGATGTCGTTGTCGCCCGCCAGGTAAAGCGTGTCGGTGGGGTCGGTGGCGGATGCGGTCGAGTACCCCATTCCGACTTGATACCACCCCGGGCCGAGTACGACGTTGGTTGGGGTACAATTGCCGACTTGGAGATTCACTTCGAAAATCGCGCCGCCTGTGACGTTTCCCTGGCCATTGAGTGAGACGTAGTCGACCCACGCATTGCCCTGCCGATCGACCGCCATGGAATTGGGCACCATGGATCCGGCATCGCAATCGAGAGTCGCAACCGGCGTGAACGACTTCGTCGGCGGGTCGAAGCTGTAGATCACGTTTTGGGTCGAGAGCACGTAGGCGAGCTGGGAGGCCGCGGAGCAGCCGCTCGTGGCCGTTCCGGAGTCTTCCGCGCTCAAGATCGGTATCACGCCTGAGTCGGCCGCTCCGACAGTGTGGTTCAGGGGGGAACTGCCGCCATCGGTGGCCGGCGCGATGTCGGTCGCACCCCCGCAGGCGCACGCGAGACCGGCCACCAAGCCGCCCACGGCCCGTGCGGCCGTGCAGCCGCAAAGCCGTAGAAGGTGGCGCATCGGGTCATTTCGGCACGAGGCCAGCATGCGCGGGGATCTCACCTTAGCGCGCCCCTTCCCCTAGGGCGAATCACGGCGACAGGACATACCATAGGCGGTCGATTCCGTCCTCACCACACATGCGATATACATGTGTACGCCGGAACCCAGCCCGGGGAACCAGCCCGAGGGAACCAGCCCGGGGGAACCAGCCCGGGGCGGGGGAAGGTGCGCGACGCGGACACGGCAAGCGTGCGACCGAAGGTGCGAGAAGTCGGCAAGAGGCGCGAACCGTAGTCTGTTCTCCGTAGTCGTAACCGCCAGGCTGGAAAGTGACGGCGTCGTTGACAATGACCAGGCTCCTCGCATAGCCCTGACCATGGGCGTGGAAGGGGCCTCGCGCGGCATTGGGCTCGCGGGCATCTGGTGGCTTCAATGGAGCCTCCGACCGTTCCGGCTGCGCGCGACGAACGACGTGCGCGCCTCAAGGCAAGGGCGTGACACAGGCCCGCACGGATCGTGACATGGACAAAAAGTCGTTGAGGATCCATGGCTTCCGCGCCGGCCCGCAGGTTGCTGTGGATTCGGCCAACCTCTCGAGTCGGGCATGGTGTGCGGACACCGAATGCCAGGTCGGAAGGTGCACCATCATCACTCCAGGGAGAATTGAAATGAACGGACGATGGCTTCTAGTGAGCGTAGGACTTGGCTTGGTGGCCGGTGCCGTGGGCTGCAGCGGCAGTGGCGGCAACCCCTCGACCGATACGGGAACCGACACCGGCACGGGAACCGGGACCGGCACGGGAACCGGCAGCGGCCCGACCGGAACCGGCGTGGCGACGTCCACCGCCACCACCCCAACGAGCACGGCGACGGCAACGGCTACGGGGTCGCCGGACGGGGGCACGGGACCCGACGGCGCGAGTCCATCCATCGATGCGGGGACCGACTCCGGCGACGCCGCCAACACAGCGGACGGGGGCGGCGAGGACGGCTCGACCCAACCGATCGGCCCGACCATGGGTGCGGGCTCGGTGCCGCCCGCGTCTCTGCCCATGGTCATGGTCACGGGAGACGCGTGCATCATTTCGACGCCCACCACCTGGACGGCGGCCGTGTACGTGGTCGAGTGCGTCCTCGATATCCAGAGTTCGCTGTCGATCGACCAGGGGACGGTCGTAAAGTTCGACACCGGATACGGGGCAACCGTCGAAGCGACTGGGACGGTCCAAGCACTCGGTGGCTCCGCGTACCCCATCGTGTTCACGTCTCTCACGGATGACGCACACGCGGGAGACACCAACGGCGATGGCTCGGCCACCACTCCGGCGCCGGGCGACTGGTCGGGCATCAGCGTTCAGGGTGACGGGTCGACCCTCCAGGACTGCCAGTTCTATTACGCGGGCGCCAACGAATCCTCGGCCCTTGTCATCAGTGGCAGCGAGTCGATCACCGTGACCTACGGCGTATTCGCGCACGACAAGCCGACGACCGACGCGCTCTCGGCCGCGCCGGCGCTCGACCTGAGCTCGGCCGCCACCGGTACTGTGGTCACAGGCAATGTCTTTTACGACAACCGGGTTCCCCTGGCGATCAATACGACGTTCTCGATCGACGACTCGAACTCGTTCGACAACTCCTTCTCGGCCCCCTCGCAGCCGCAGCCCAACGAGTACAACGGCGTCGTGGTCGCCAACGGAGCCACGGTGGCCGGCAACGTGACGTGGGCCGAGACGAAGGTCCCCCTCGTCATCGGCAACAGCTCCGACAACGACTTCCTGGCGATTAACAGCACCGGCGTGCTGACCCTCGCCGACGGGGTCGTCGTGAAGTTTCTGGCCGGGGGCTTCGTCGACGTCCAGGGACGGCTCTCGGCGATCGGCGCGAGCGCGATTGTCTTCACGTCCATCGCCGACGACGCTCAGGGCGGAGACACCAACGGCGACGGATCGACGACGACGCCGGCGCCCGCGGACTGGCAAGGCATCACGCTCCAAGAGAGCGGTTCGGCATTCCGCTACTGCCGATTTTATTACGCGGGCGGCGACGACTCCTCGGCGCTCTCGACCGAAGGCAGCGTATCGGCCACGGTGACCGATAGCATTTTCGCGCACAACAAGGCGCCGACCGATTCGCTCAGCTCCGCTGCCGCGCTCGATTTGAGCTCCGCGGCGACCGGTACCGTCGTCACCGGCAACCTGTTTTACGACAACCGCGTTCCCTTGGCGATCAACGCGACGTACTCGATCGACGACTCCAACTCGTTCGACAACTCGGCGGCCGCACCATCGATGCCCCAGCCCAACGAGTACAACGGCGTGGTGATCGTCAACGGAGCCACTGTTGCGGCCAACATCACGTGGTCCGAGACGAAGGTGCCTCTGGTCGTGGGCAACACCGCCGCAAATGACTACTTCGACATCAACGGCACAGGGGCGCTGACGATCGCCGATGGGGTCGTGGTGAAGTTTCTTTCCGGGGGGTCTGTCGACGTCCAGGGAGTGCTTTCGGCCAGGGGCACGACCGGGATCGTCTTCACCTCGATCGCCGACGACACCCACGGTGGAGATACCAACGGCGACGGTTCGGCGACGACCCCCGCGTCCGCGGACTGGGCGGGGATCACCGTCGAAGTCAGCGGTTCGGCGTTCGCCTATTGCCAGTTCTACTACGCCGGAAACGGTGACTCGGCGGCGCTTTCGACGTATGGGTCCGCCGCAATCACTGTGACCAGCAGCGTCTTCGCGCACGATCGAACGGCGACGGATTCGATCTCGTTGCCGCCAGCTCTCGACGCGCGCTCGGCGGCGACGTCCACGGTCATTACCGGTAACCTCTTTTACGACAACCGCGTTCCCCTGGGGATCGATACGACGTTCTCGATCGACGACTCGAACTCGTTCGACAACTCGGTGGCCGCGCCCTTGACGCCCCAACCCAACGAGTACAACGGCGTCGTCGTCGTGGGCGGGGGCACGGTCTCCGCCAATATCACTTGGTCCGAAACGGACGTGCCCATCGTCATCGGCGACAGCACCTCGGGCGACACCCTGAACGTCGCCGGCACTGGCGTTCTCACGCTCGGCAACGACGTGATCCTCAAGTTCTTCGCTGGCGGATCGTTGGACATCGACTCGGGCGGCGCCCTCACGACCGGAACCGGAGACATCTTCACGTCCATTCGCGACGACGCGAACGGGGGCGACACCAACGGCGACGGAAACGCGACGACGCCGTCCGCGACCGACTGGGACGGCATCGAGGACGACGACGTCTGCGTCACGTACGCGACCGAGGATTACGAAACGTGCACCTGAGGTCGGGCGGCCGGCCGCTGCGCAACGGCCACGTCCTCGGGCTCTGACGGGCGGGAGGTGGTGACCGGGTGAGGGCACCGGCGCGGTGCCCCTGGGCGGTCGGCCGTGATACAGGCGCGGCTCGAGGATCGACATGGCCGAGACTTCCGCAGCGCCCGACGAGCGCAAGCCCCCGCCACCGCAGGGGGCACTGAGCCAAGGGACGCGTCGCGCGGCCCTTGGCTTCATCTTTGCCGCGGCCCTGATGGACGTCCTGGCGCTCGGCATCGTCATTCCGGTCCTGCCCAACCTCGTCAAGAACTTCACGCACGGCGATACGGCGCAGGCGGCTCGCTACGTCGGTTGGTTCGGCTTGATCTTCGGTGTCATGCAGTTCGTCTTCTCTCCGGTCGTGGGCGCGCTTTCGGACCGCTTCGGGCGTCGGCCGGTGTTGCTCGTCTCGATTTTCGGATTGGGCTTCGATTATGCGATCATGGGGCTGGCTCCCTCGATCGGCTGGCTCTTCGTTGGCCGCACGCTCTCGGGCATCACGGCGGCAAGCTTCTCGACCGCCAACGCCTACGTCGCCGACATCACCCCGCCCGAAAGGCGAGCCAAGAGTTTCGGCTTGATGGGGGCCGCCTTTGGCGTCGGTTTCGTGTTTGGGCCGGCCATGGGGGGCTTTCTCGGCGGCATCGACCTCAGACTCCCGTTCTGGATCTCGGCTGGTTTGGCCCTGACGAACGGCATCTACGGTCTCTTCGTGCTCCCGGAATCGTTGCCCAGGCATCGGCGCGCCGCATTCAGCCCTCGGAAGGCCAACCCCGTCGGATCGTTCTTGCTTCTGCGCTCCCATCCGGAGCTTCTCGCTCTGGCCTCCGTCGTATTTCTTTACTTTCTCGCCCACCAAGTGCTCCAAAGCACCTTCGTTCTGTACACGGGATACCGGTATGGGTGGGGGCCGTCGGCCGTGGGCTTCAATCTCATGGGGGTGGGTATCGGAAGCGTTCTGGTCCAAGGCCTCGTCGTCGGTCCATTTGTCCGGCGCTTCGGCGAGCGCGGCGCCCTCTACACGGGCCTCGCTGCCGGGGCCGTGGGCTTCATGGGCTACGGCTTGGCCACGACGGGTTTTCAGTTCTGGCTCGCGTTGCCCATCTTCTCGCTGATGGGCTTGGTTCAACCCGGCTATCAAGGCCTTCTCACTCGGCGGGTCGCGCAGCACGAGCAGGGGCGCCTTCAGGGCGCCCATTCGGGGCTCATGGCCATTGCGGGGATCGTCGGCCCGGTGCTGTTCACGGGTGTCTTTGCTTGGTCGATTGGTGGCCCGCACGTCGGGCTCGGCGCGGGCACCGCGGTCTATCTCGCGGCGGCCTTTATGGTCGTCGCTCTGGCGCTTGCGAGGGCAAGCCATCGGAACGCGCGCGAGGCGTCTCCGGTGTAGGGTGGAACCCGCTGCATGCGCCAAGGGGTGCCACTCGGATCCTCGGATCCGACCGTTCAGGCCGAATGGCGCCTATTCGGACCGAAGTTATGCCTGGTGCGATCGTTGCAGCGCGACGTGGACTCGAGACTGGGGTGAGCGCAGGCTTGCGTCCCCGTGACGGGCGGTGTCCGTCTCGGCCATGGGACGGGTATAGCCAGATACCCGGGAGGGCGTCTGCGAGCGGTTCGATCGAGAAGTGACGGGGTGAGCGGGAGGCGTGGGGAGGTCTGGATGATGAGAGTCGTTGGTTCGTCGTTGGGTGCGCTCGGGCGAAGCGTTACGTTGACGCTCGTGGCGGCATCTTGTTCGGGGCAGATCGCTCCGGCCGAAGTGGATGTCGGCCCAGGCCACGGGGACGGCGGTCCGGGATCGGCCCAAAACACGGCGACCGCGGCTGGATCGAGCGGCGGCGCGTGCTCCGATTGCGCCTCCGGCGACGGCGCGACGATGCGGGCACGGGCGTTGACAGCAGCGGCGCGATGTCGAGCGGAGTTTCTACGATCCTGCGGAGCGCGCCCATTCAGAAAGTCGATATCCTCTTCGACGTCGATAATTCGGCGTCGATGGGCGACAAGCAGACCTATCTTGTCCAGGCCATTCCCGACCTCATCGGCCGTCTCTTGACGCCCAATTGCGTCGACGACGCGACCGGGACGATCTCCTCCGGGCCTTCGACGGTGGCCGACGGCGTCGCCAGTTGCGCGGCGTACCCGAACACCCAGCCCGAGTTTCCGGCTGTGCACAACATGCACCTCGGCATTGTGACATCGTCGTTGGGCCAGCGGCTGAGCGACCAGCGGCCGGGCCAAGGCGGTGAAATCATCTGCCAAGCGACCGCCATGGCGTCGGCGCCCTTTCAAAACCTCTCCGACCACAACGACGACCAGGGGCATCTCATCGCGCGTTCGCTGACGTACGGTGCCGGGATGGCCACGGCCACCGAAGGCAGTGTCGCCGACGCGGTCGTGGCGTCCTACACGCCTTCGACGACCGCGTCGCCGAGCGGGTTTCTCGACTGGTTTCCGCAGACCGCCGCGAACATGGGAGTGGCCAACCCACTTCCTACCGGATTGATGCCGGAGGCCTCTCAGGCCACGCTGGTCAGCGACTTCACGGAGATGGTGCAGGGTGCCGGCATCTACGGCTGCGGCATCGAATCGCAGCTCGAGAGCTGGTATCGCTTCCTCGTTCAGCCGGACCCGTATGCGAGCCTGGTCGTCGGCGGCACGGGCTACGATCAAGCCCAGTGGAGCGGGGTCGACACGACGATTTTGCAAGAGCGGGCCGACTTTCTGCGGCCGGACTCGCTCGTGGCCGTGATTGTCCTCAGCGACGAGAACGACTCGGAGATTGACGTTCGGTCGCTCGGCGGGGCCGGCTACCTCTTCATGGGGGCGGGCTTCGACCCGCCCATGGGCACGCCCGAGTGCTCGGGTGGCAACGGGGGAACGGGCCCGTCCGATCCGAACTGCACGACGCAAGGAAATACCGGGACCCTGTACACGGCGCTCAACGATTGGGGCTACGACCCGAACCTTCGGCACGTGCACATGCGGGCGAAGTACGGCATCGACCCGCAGTATCCGTGGCAGCGGTATGTCATCGGGCTGTCGTCGCCGGTCGTTCCGGATCGCGCGGGTGAGTATCCGGCCGGAGCGAACTACTACGTGGGGACCAACGACTGCACCAATCCACTCTTCGCGGCGAGTCTTCCGAGCGGCGCGACCCTCACGGGGAATATTTCGGCGTCCACGCTGTGCAATCTCCCGGTCGGGACGCGCACCTCGGACCTCATCTTCTACGCGATCATCGGCGGTGTTCCGAACAAACTGCTGCATTTCGATCCGAACAGCGCGCAAAATAGCCAGCTGAACCAGAACGACTGGGTGAGGATTCTCGGCCAAGGCCCCGCGACCGTCACCATCAGCACGCCGTCCAACGATCCGTCGAATTTCGACTACAACGGGATCGATCCGCACATGGTCGAATCGTACGTGGATCGAACCACCATCACGGGCGTGACCTTCGATTCCGGAGGCACCAATCCTCTTGCAGCGGCGAACTCGGCGAACGGAACGGACGCGACGAATGGCCGCGAATGGACCACCAATATGCCGTACGTCGCGACGAGCGTGACGCCCTACGCGCCGCATGTCTTGCCGGTCGACCGGCAATACGCGTGCATCTTCCCGCTCGCGACCCCACGCGACTGCACGCAGGCCCAGAACGACTACCAGTGCGACTGTCCGGCTGTCGCCACCGGTCTCACCGCGGATGAAGTTCCGCCGCTCTGCAACGCGCAGACTCCGACGCAGCAAGTGTCGGCGAAGGCCTACCCGACGATCCGCGAGCTTCAGGTGGCGCGTCTGCTCGGCAACCAGGGAATCGTCTCGTCGCTCTGCCCCATCGACGTGTCGGACAACGCTACGGGCGACGATCCCAACTACGGCTATCGGCCCGCGGTCGCGACGATCATCAACCGGCTGAAGAATGCTCTCACGAATCAGTGCTTGCCCGAGCCGCTCGCCGCCGGGACCGGAGGATCGGCGGCCGTGTCGTGCCTGATTCTCGTCCAGATGCCTGCGACCAACGGCGGCACTTGTCTGAATCCGACGTGCACGGGCAACGGCCTGAGCGTGCCGGAGTCCGCCGTTCTCACCCAGTTCTGCGCGACGGCCGAGGCCACGTACACGTCCAACGGCGGCAAAAGCTCTGGGTTGCAGGATCCGGCCGCACAGTCGGTCTGCGTTCTTCAGCAACTCGTCCCGACCGGCACGTCGTCGCCCGGCGTCTTGGCGAGCGGCGCTGACTTCACGAACGGGTCCTGCGAGTCGGAGACGACCGATCCGGGCTGGTGCTACGTCACCAACGCGAACGCGTGCGCGCAAGCGATCGCCTTTCCGCCCGGTTCGCCGCCGGCGGGGGCAACGGCCATTCTTCGGTGCCCGTGACGCTCCACGGTCGCGCGATCCTCAAAACGGGATTTCGCGACCGTCTTTCCAGAACTTGCCCGTCACGGGAAAGGGTAGTGTCACGACCGCGAGCGCCCCCTCGGCCGATTCCACCGGGCTGCCGGGCGCGTTGGGGCCCCCCATATCCGTTTTGACCCAACCGGGATCGAACGCGTTGACGGCGACTTCCCCGCGCAGATGCGCGGCCGAAAGCATCGTCAAGCCGTGCAGGGCCCATTTGCTCAGCCGATAACTCGCAAGTCCGCTCTGGCGCATGCCCTCGAAAGACCCCGCGCCCGAGCCGACGTGAACGATTCGCGGCTCACGGCCTCGCCGGAGCAGCGGCAAGAGCGCCATCGACAGACGGTGAGGGGCGAGAGCGTTGGTCTCGATCGATCGCTCCAGCGTGCCGGCCGGCTCCTCTTCGAACGAGCGAGGCTCGCCGGTGTTGACCAGGATCGCGGCGTTGTTGAAGAGCACGTCGAGCGCACCCCAGCGCCGCTGGACCGCGTCGACTACGGCGTGACGCGCGACCGCGTCCGAGAGATCCGCGTGCACCGCGGCGAAGTCACCGAGCGAGGAAAGGGACTCGGCGGCGAGCGATAGCCGCGCCGGGTCGCGGGCGACCCCCAACACGCGCGCACCCTCGCGAAGGAAACGTTTTGCGGTCTCGAATCCGACCCCGCGCGAAACACCCGTAATGACAATTCGTCTGCCTTCGAGTTGGCCCGGCATGGACTTCGACCCCGTTTCTTGAGCCGTTGCCATAGCATGTCGGGGTCGGGGTTGGGGTCGGGGTTGGGGTTGGGGTCGGGGTTGGGGTCGGGGTTGGGGTCGGGGTTGGGGTCGGGGTCGGGGTCGGGGTCGGGGTCGGGGTCGGGGTCGGGGTCGGGGTCGGGGTCGGGGTCGGGGTCGGGGTCGGGGTCGGGGTCGGGGTCGGGGTCGGGGTCGGGGTCGGGGTCGGGGTCGGGGTCGGGGTCGGGGTCGGGGTCGGGGTCGGGGTCGGGGTCGGGGTCGGGGTCGGGGGAGATTGCCCTCCGATTGCGAGGCCGTCAGCGTCTTCTACAAAGATGACTCGGAGCCGTGTTTCCCACGGTTTCGGCGTACCGTCGCGGGACCGATAGGATGAACACCGCGTACCACTACCCGGATCTCGTCCCGAACCTCGGTGACGAGGGGGACCGCGGACCGTTTTGGGTACGACGACGCGACGAGTACGGTCGCTGATCGCGGAGGCAGGCCACACGCCGCAACCCTGTCACCCGGTTGCCGGCTTGGCACCATACCCCGCCGTGGGCAGCAAGCGCCTCCGTAGGTGCGCCCCCGTCCCTTTGCGATACTCTGGAGGCGTGGACGGCGCGAGTGGACACGATCCGGGGCAGCCCCGACCCATTGGATGGGGCATCCTTGGGTGCGGTGACGTGACGGAGAAGAAGAGCGGTCCCGCATTTCAGAAGGCCCGGGGGTCGCGCCTCGTGGCGGTCATGCGTCGAAGCCCGGGGCTCGCGCGCGACTACGCGGCGCGCCACGGGGTCAGCCGCTGGTACGACGACGCCGACGCACTCATCGCCGATCCGGACGTCGACGCCGTCTATGTCGCGACGCCGCCGGAAAGCCACGCCCATCTCGCGCTGCGCTGCGCACGCGCGAAAAAGCCGTGTTACGTCGAAAAGCCGATGGCGCGCACAGTGGCGGAATGCCAGGGCATGATTGACGCCTTCCGCGCTGCGGAAACGCCGCTCTTCGTCGCGTACTATCGTCGCGCATTGCCGCGGTTCCTGGCGGTTCGACGGATCCTGCAAAGCGGCGAAATCGGCGCGATTCGCTTCGTTTCCATCGCGTTGCAGCGCTCGGTGACGCCGGCGGAGCGCGATCCGAACACGCTGCCGTGGCGCGTGCGCCCGGAGATCGCGGGCGGCGGTCATTTCGTCGATCTGGCGTCCCACATCTTGGACTTTCTCGATTTCGCGCTCGGGCCCATCGTGAAGGTGAGCGGCATCGCCGGCCGCCAGGCGTCCTTGTATCCAGCCGAGGACGCGGTCGGCATGGTCTTTCAATTTGCATCCGGGATTCTCGGGGTGGGGCGTTTCTGCTTTGCTGCCGGCAACGTGGCCGACGAGGTCGTGGTGACCGGAAGCGAAGGCGAGCTGCGCTTTGCCACGTTCGCCGACGATCCGATCCGCGTGAGACTCGCGTCCGGCGACACGCGGCAAGAGGCGATCGGGCACCCGGAGCACATCCAGCAGCCTCTCATTCAGGCGATCGTCGACGAGCTGCGCGGCGTAGGGCCGGTGTCTCCCAGCAACGGTCAAACTGCGATTCGCACGACCTGGGTCATGCAACAGGCTTTGGGCTAGGGCAAGTCGTCCAACCGACCGCGACCCTGACTACCCCGACCCCGACCCCGACAACCCCGACCGCGACTACCGCAAACGCGGACACCGCGACCCCCGGACCCTCAGCGACGCAAACGTTGCGCGCGCCGGCAGCTTCGAAGGCAAGCAAGACAAGCCAGGCCGAGCCCGAAGATCGAAGACGCTTCTTGCGCCAAGCCCGCCGGCGCAACCCCGAACGCCAGCTGGCATCCCCCCGTCGAGTTGCCCCCCGCCGCTCGCTCACCGGGGGTACTACTGGCCGTTCCCGTCGTGGCTGCGGGCGCGGCCGAGGCATCGACGGCCCCTGCGAGCGCAGCCGGAGCGCTTGCGTTACCCCCATTGTAGATGCCATAGCCGAGCGACAGGTCCGCGTTGGGAGGCGTGCAGACGGCCGCGCACGCCGAGTCGCTCGGGGACACGTCCGCATCGCTCGGGCTCACGTTGGCGTCGGCGAGGATGGCTGGGCCATTGGCGATGGTAGCCACAGACATGCCGTTCGGGCATGGACACGTCCAGGTCGAAGGACAGTCCGAGTCCGCTGTGCAGGAAATGGTCGGCGGCGCGACGCACGTATTCCAGGTGACGGCGAGACAGCTGCTGGCCGCGTCGCAGATCGGAGGCCCCCTCGGGCACGCGTTCGCCTGCGCGTCCGGCGAGCACGCGGGAGAAGGTGGCATGGGCACATCGGCGCATGGAATGCTCGTTCCAGTCGCATACGGCGGCAAAGCGGCGTCGTACTGGCTCGGGCCGCAGTCGTAGATGACGTCGCTCCCGGAGCAGGCGAACCCCGGACCGCAGTCGCCGTCGGTCAAGCAGGGCGCCTGCCACTGCGGAACGCACGCATTGTCCGCAACGCACGATGACGCGTCGTCCGAACCGGTCGTGCATATCGTGCCGATGTTGAAATCGCAGCGCAGCGCCGGCCCGCAATCCGAATCGCTCTGACAATCGATTGACGCGCAGAGGCCCGCGACCCCTCCGTCTGCCGCCGTTCCGCCTGGTTGGCACGTGAAACCAGTCGGACAATCGGCGGCGGCGGCGCACAAGCGGGCCTGCGCTGTGCGAACCGCAAGCGCCACGCCCCAGAACGCCCCCAGGATGATCCACCAGCGAAGCGCAATGCGAGGATGCATGGGTTCTCTTTCGGCGTCACGGGGTGATGCACGCATCGTACCCTCGACGATCTTCGTGCGGCACACCGCCGGTTCCGCCTTCATCGTCCGCATCGGCACGCAACGGAAAGCGCGACCTCCGGCTCAGCGATCACCGCTTGGCCCGCGTCGGCGCAGCCCGACCGCTCGCCTCGGGTGAAGAACGCTCTCGCCCGCGGACGAGGCGCGGGCACCCTTCGCGGTTTTGCGTACGCCGTCGGACCAGCAACACCAAAAGCGGGACCCCAGCCAGCCATGCCGGCGGGTCACCTGGGTCGGCAAGGACGCGACAGCCGCATCCGGCGTTCGCGCGGTTGGCCTCGATCGGCCCGGCCGAAGAAGACGCGGATCCACCCGATGCCGGCGCGGTCCCGATCGACGCGGGGGCGGGACTGCTCGACGAGGATGGCCCCGCGAATGACGACGACGCTGCGCTCGAGGCCCCGGCGCCTCCGCTCGTGACGCTGGCGTCCTGCGCGACAACGGTAGCGGTGGCGTCCGGCAACGAGCCGCTCGCCAACCCGGCGTCAAGGGGTGCGGCTCCGATCGACGCATCGGGTGCATCGCCGGGGGGAACCAGACTCACGAGCGAGATCCCGAAGCGAGGCAAGTTGAAATCGAGACTGACTGTGCCCGCGGTCACCGCCACCATTTGCTCGGGCTGCAGCGGCTGCGGCGTCATGGCTTGCTGCAGCGCCGTCAACTGCGCCGCGGACGGACTGGCCGGGCTGCCTTGCGCGACCCACGTCGTGTACGCGTCGCCGTGTGTGTCGTCGACGCGTAGGTGGTCGACGATGGCGAGTGGACCGAAGGCGGCAGGCACTTGAACGCTCAAGTGCACCGGGGACGCAGGCACCGTCACGATGTCGTCGTGGTAGTTCCAAATGAGAACCTGAACCTGCTGCCCGTTGAGAGTCGCCATCGCGTTGACGTCGGCCTGCCCGCGAACGCCGTTGGCGAGAATGTCGGCGACCGTCAGCGCACCGGTGCTCGTGGCCGGGATGCTCATGCCGCGTAAGCCCCCCAAGAGCTTGAACGCATTGAGCACAGGCAGGTCGATTCCGTTGCTCGAAAGCACGCGATAGCCGGCAAAATACGGTTGATTTTCGAAAAGAAAGGCCCAGGCGAGAACCCCTCGGACGTTGACGCCCAGGCTCGACTCGAGCTCGAGGGTGTGCTTCATCATCGCCACTTCGTACGCGCCGTAGGCGGGCGAGGTGCGGTAGGCATACGCCGCGTCCTGACTTTCGGGACACGCGGCACAGCCGTCGGGATCGGCTTCGCTGATGACGATGGGGGTTTGCTTGTACTGCGGAAACCCCGCGACGATGCTGAAGCCGTTGCTGTGGAGCTGGAGCTGGTGGCCCAGGTTCATTTCGACGTTCCCGCCTGCCATGGCGACGCCCCCCTTGGCGTGGAAGGTCACCATGTCGAGGCGCACGCCCGTCTGGCCCGTCACGGCATCCGTTCCCGTCGCGCAGTGTTGAAGAAACTGGGTCAAAAAGGCTCCGGCCCCCGACGTCGCGGGACCTCCGAGGGGGGCGGTGGGCATCACCTGATGCAGGGCGGACTCGGTGTAATCGAAGAGCTCATCGTATTCCGCGGACGTGCCTTGCCAATAACCGATGTCGGGCTCGTTCCACAGTTCCCATTGCCAGCTGCTTGCGGCAGAGGGGTAACGGGTAGTCGAGTGCGTCGCCCAGGCTTGGATGAGCGCTCCCCATTTCGCGTAATCGGTCGGCGGATAGAAGCAACCGCCGTCGAGCGTGTAAATGCCCGAGTTTTGGTAGGGCGTGGGGTGCGTCGACAGAGCTTCCGGCATGAAACCGATTTCCGCAAACGGCACGGCGCCCGCGCTGGTGACGGTATCCATGATCCCGTCCATCAAGGTCCAGTCGTAAATCGGATCCCCTGTTGCGTCGACGGTGTACACGTTGGTCGAGCCCCACTTGAACGAGGGCACTCCGTCTCCCGTATTGAGCAGGAAATGCGACCGAATGTGCGGGCTCGGCGCCATCTGTCCCAGCGTTTGGAGCAGTGCCTGACCTTCGGCGGTGGTTGTGTAGTTGACTTCGTCGAACCCGTGGAATGCCCAAATCGGCTCGAGCGGGGTCCCCGCCGCGGTCGCGTCCACCGAAATGGTTACGGCCGTGGCCGTTTGAGCGAGCGCGGGCGACGCCCCGTTGCACACGGCCGCGCCGGCGCCGGCCGCGATCGCGACGACCCCGAACAACGGCGGCGGGCGAATCCGTGCCTGGGATCCCAGGGCCAGCCCGCCCCGGTCGCCGGGTCCTCGGAGTGCACGCGTTTTCTTACCGCTTGGTCCGATCGCCAGAGGCCTTATGTGTCCGAGAAACCCCATCGCCGGTGCGGGGTTGGTATCCTTGGCCCCTGAAAACGGGTCACCCCCGGGGCGAGCCGGACTCGTCCGAGAAAGCGTCCGAGGCAACCAGACTGCAAGGATGACCCACGCTCGAGTAGCCTTCGTCGTGCCGTGACCAGGCGTTGCCCCTGCGCTTCCGGGCGCCCCGCGGCCGGAGGTCGCAAGGACGTCGACGGGGCGGTGCGCACCTTTATCCCCATTCGGACCGGCGAACGAATGCGTCAAAGGCGGCGATGAGAAATGGGGTCGAGTGCCGGGTGACGCTGGGCCGTGCCGGCGGGCGACGCTGGCGCACGAAGCGAATCGTTCCGGCGAAATCGACGTCGATCCGCAGGGCGCCGGACGCCCAGTCTACGCCGTGGGGCGCCACGAGAAGAGCCGTTCCCGACGTCGCGCCGGACAGATCGGATGCACGCGGGACCGAGGCGATGTGCTGGGCAAGCGCATGCATCGGCCGGAAGTCCTCGTTTCGCTCCGCGAGCTGGCGGTAGAAATCGATCACCGCGTCCCACGTTCGAGGCTCGATCTGCGCCGGGTTCCAGACCACGGCGACAGGGTAGCGCACCGGTCGCGCGGCCGCGGATCGGGACGACGATGCGCCGGCGCGGCGCGTTGGCGAACTCGGGCTCCGGTCCGTCCGCTGGCGGTGATGCAGGTTTGTGGGCAACCAGGAGCGAAGCTCGCCGAGGGCGGGTGGAGTTTTTCGTCCATACTGTTGGCGCGCGGGGCCGCGAGAACCTTGCGCGAAATCCCGGGCCTCCTGAGTGCCCGGTGGTAGTCTAGGAGCGCACTCTCAACTTTGGGAGTTCGCCGACAACGCCGGTTTCACGACGCAAGGGTCAATGCCATGGGTCGATCTCTTTCTTTTCAGGCCTGGGTCATCGGTACTCTCGTCACGAGTGCTTGCTCGTCTTGCGGATCGAATAACGCCGCTCAGGGGACCGGCGGACAGACCGGCTCCGGCACCGCCGTCGCCACGGGCGGGAACACGACGGCGGCGGCCTCGTCGTCAGCGGCGGGAAGTACCGGGGCGACCTCCGGAACTGCAAGTACGTCGAGCGGCGCGGGGACCGGTGGCGGCACCGGAACCGGCGGCGGCACCGGCACCGGTGCGAGCTCGGCAACGGGCGGCGTCGGTGACGCGGGAATGGCCCAAGCCGCCGACGACGCGTCGAGCAGTGCGTCCGCTTCCGACGGTGGCGCAAACCTCGCGGTCCTGGGTCCTGACGGCGGTGACGACGATACGGACACCAGCGTCGGGGACGGCGAATTCATGGTGGGGCCGACCTACACGCCCTCGCCCTATTTGACGCTGGATCCCGGCGCTCCGGCGGGCTTCACGACCACGTTCACCATGTCTTCTGCGGACAGTAAAATTTACAACGGGAGTTACTTTACCCCTCCGATCACTTTCACGCGTCAGATCCAGGTCTGGGTTCCCGCACAATACGTGGACGGCACCGAATCGCCGTTCATGGTCACGTCGGACGGGTATTACGCGTCGATTCAGACGGTCGTCCAGGATCTGGCCGGTTCGCCGCCGCCCAACCATGTGCCCCCGCTCGTGGTCATTGGCATTCAAAACGGCCCGAACGTCTATCCGAATAGTGAGCGCAGCTACGAGTACGACACGGTTTCCAGCGCCTACTGGGAGTTCGTGACCACAGAGGTCCTTCCCGCCGTGCTGTCGAACGCCGCGCTCAAGGCCAAGTATCCGAACTTCGCGCTCACGAGCGACCCCAACGGGCGCGGTGGCTACGGATGCAGCTCCGGCGGCCCGGCCGTCATGGGTCTGGCCTGGTTCGGAGACTTCAATCGCGTGTTCTCGTTCTCGGGGTCCTACGTTGCGATCCAGAAGACCACGGCCTACCCCGAGGGCGCTTGGGAGTACCCGAGTTTGATCACGGCCGCACCCCTGAGACCGGACTTACGGGTGTTCCTGGAGGTGGGTCAGAACGACAACGGCTCCACTACGCCGGCGTCATCGGACAGCAACTGGGTGATTGCCAATCAAAACATGGCGTCTGCCCTCATGACCAAAGGCAATCACTACCGCTTCATCTACGCACTGGGGGCGGGGCACTGCGACCACAACGCGAGAAATGAAGTCATGCCGGCCGGCCTGATCTGGCTCTGGGAAAACTATCAGGAGAACTGACCCCGGTCGGCGCGTGGCCCGACCGAAATGCCGAGTGGCGTCGACGACGCGGCGGAGCCGCACGCGGTCCATCTCGACCGAGCGGGACGGCTACGATCGCCACCAGACGACCGGAATGATCGTCATCCCGACGAACACGCTGTAGGATCGCGTCGACGGGAAGAACCCTAGGTCTCCGCCGAAGTCGAAGACGAGCCATGGCCGCGGGGTCATGCCGAGCGCGGCGAGAATGCCGCCGTTGCGCGACGCGATCGGAGCGGCGTCGGAGAAGGCGTACCCTTCGACCGCGATCGAGAACGGAGGCGGCAAGCTCCTCGAAAAGGCGATCGCCGTGAATCCTTGCGACAGAGGCTTGCCCTCCAGCCGCCAGAGATTCAGCCCGACGTTCCAATCGACGTGGAGCCAGGCGACGTCCTTCGAGGCGTGCGCCGTCACGAGACCGTCCTCGATGCGGCGGTAACCGTTGCTGCGGAGCGTGGGGACGCTGGCCAGCGCCGTCACGGCGAGCGAGGGCCACAGTGGCCCCTGATCGTGGAGATGGATCTTGAGGCCAGCGCCCACGTTGTCGAAGTACTGCGCCGGTGCGGGCCCGTGAATTGTCGTGAGACCGCCCGACGCCACCTGAACCTGCAGCCACCGCGTCACCGTTTGCTTGAGCAAGAGTGGATACGACCACTCGCGCATAGGACCCTTGGCTCCGGAGCCGAGAAGTCCGCCTTCGGCTTCGAGCGTTCCGGGCGTGGCGATCTCAGCCGTGCACGAGATCGTCGGGCGACACGGAAACGCGTGATCGCGCGCGTCGGGGAGGTCGGTCATCGGGTTCCTATGGCCGGTCTCGGGCCGCGTACCCTAGCATCGCCCCGTGACGCCATGACCGACGCCCCGCCCGACCCCACGAGATCAGCCCGCGCCCCGATCGTTACCGTCGTCGAGGGCACGGCGCACGCGGGCAAAGCGCGCACGCTGGGAGACGTCATTTTCGGTCGCCGACTGGCGTCTGCCGACGAAGAGGAACAGAAGATCGGGCCAATGGCCGGCGTGGCGGTGCTGGGCCTCGACGCGCTCTCTTCCGCAGCGTACGGGCCCGAGGCGGCGCTCACGCTGCTGCTGCCCGTAGGCGTGCTCGGCCTCGCCTACGTGCTCCCGATCAGCGCCATCATCATTGGCGTGCTGCTCATCGTGTACTTCTCGTACCGGCAGACGATCGCGACCTACCCGAACGGAGGAGGGTCGTACACGGTTGCGAAGGAGAACCTCGGTCAGCCTGCGGCGCTGCTCGCGGGCGCCGCGCTCGCGCTCGATTACGTGCTCAACGTGGCCGTGGGGATCTCTGCGGGCGTCGGCGCGCTCGTTTCGGCGGCGCCCTCGCTTCTGCCGTTCACTTTGCCGCTGTGCCTCGCGATTCTGGCGCTGCTGACGGTCGTCAATCTCCGGGGTACGCGCGAATCGGGGCTGACCTTCCTTCTTCCGACGTACCTCTTCGTTGCGACCCTCGCGACCGTCATCGTCATCGGAGGGGTCAAGGCGGCCCTCGCGGGCGGTCATCCCGTGTCCGTGACGGCCCCACCGGCGTTGGCCGCGCCCACGACGACCGTGAGCCTCTGGCTGCTCATGCGCGCGTTCTCGAGCGGCTGTACGGCCATGACGGGCGTCGAGGCCGTCAGCAACGGGGTGCCCATCTTCAAGGCTCCGACGATCCGCAATGCGGAGTGGACGCTGACCAGCATCATCGCCATCCTCGTGGGGCTCCTCGGAGGCATCGCCCTTCTCTGCCGCGCGTACGCCATTGGCGCGACCGAGCCGGGAGGCGACGGGTACCAGAGCATCCTCTCGCAGTTGACCGCCGCGGTGGCGGGCCGGGGGGCCTTCTACTACGTGACGATGGGCTCGGTCGTAGCCGTTCTCGCGCTTTCCGCCAACACGAGCTTCGCCGACTTCCCGCGGCTATGCCGGGTCCTCGCGCTGGATCGGTTCCTGCCCGACACGTTCGCGACGCGCGGCCGGCGCCTGGTCTTTTCGTACGGCGTTGTCGTCCTGTCGCTCTTCTCGGCGGCGCTTCTCATCGCGTTCGGTGGCGTCACCGATCGGCTCATCCCGCTCTTCGCCATCGGGGCGTTTTTGGCCTTCACGCTCTCGCAGGCGGGCATGGTGCAGCACTGGCGGCGAGTCGGAGGGCCGGCCAAGCATCACTCGCTCTGGATCAACGCAGTCGGTGCCGTGGCCACAGGACTCACGCTCGTCGTGGTGGTGGTCTCGAAGTTCATGGAAGGAGCTTGGCTGGCCGTCATCGTGGTGCCCCTGGTCGTGCTGCTGTTCGCGCGGATCAACCGGCATTACCGGTCTGTCGCGAAGCAAGTGGCCGACGATGAGCCCCTGGTTCTGTCGAA
This sequence comes from uncultured delta proteobacterium, assembly GCA_963696385.1. Taxonomy (GTDB): domain Bacteria; phylum Myxococcota_A; class Polyangia; order Polyangiales; family Polyangiaceae; genus Palsa-1150. The sequence goes on along the minus strand of CAVOKF010000007.1, from coordinate 636,002 downwards.
AGCAGAGCCGCCCATCGTGCTCGTTCCGGTGCAGTCGTGGAGCAAGCTGACGAGTCGTGGACTTCGCTTCGCGTTGGAGCTCTCGCCCGACGTGCGCGCGCTGCACATCCTGACTCAAGACAGCACGATCTCGGATCTGACCGCCGTCTGGGAGGAGCTGGTCGCCGGGCCGGCGCGCGCCGCCGGCTTTCCGCCCCCGCAACTCATCTTGCGCAAATCGACGTACCGGCAGTTCTTCGCGCCACTCGTGGACTACGTCCTACAGCTTCGCGACGGCCACCCGGGCCGAGACATCGTGGTCATCGTTCCCGACCTGGTCGTCCATCGCTTTTACCACGCGTTTCTGCACAACAACCGAGGCGCAGTGCTCCGCAGTCTGCTCCGGCTCCGCGGCGGCCCGCGGGTCGTCGTCGTGAACACCCCGTTTTACCTGGACGACTGACGATCTCGCGCATGGGTTCTCCTGCGGGTGCGATCCCATCCTACGGCAAGACCGCGCCCATACCATGGGACAGGTGGGCCTGATGGCAGGCAAGGCGGATCGGCGAAAGGCGTCCGCGTCGTCAGCCGCCGAGCTGCACGGCGTGACCCACCCAGGTCGATACCTCGCATGCTTGCACGAGAAAGTCGGCCACGTCGGCGCGGGAGATCGACCCCGGCACCGATTCGATGGCCGTCTTCTTGACATACTGTCGGCCTGCCGGGCGGTTCGAGAGGCGACCCGGACGCGCGATGACCCAATCCAGGCCGCTCGCTCGCACCTGCTGCTCTTGTCTCTCGTGATCCTCGAAGGCCACCTTGAGCAGCCAGTCGATCACGATCGCCCGGATCACCGGATGGAACAACGGCCGGCTGTCTCCGACGCCGAGGGCGCTCAGCACCACCAGACGCCTGACCCCGGCGCTCTTCATGGCGTCGATGGTGTAGCCGGTCCCCTGGGAGAAGTAGCGGGGGTTTTGCTTGAAGGCGCGGAGGCTGGTCGCCGAGGCCGTGACGATGACCGCATCGTGCCCGGGCACCGCCGCGTCCACCGACGCCGCTTGATGGAAATCGCCGATGACCTTTTGGAGCTGCGGATGGTCCAGCTCGAGCTTCTGCGGGTTGCGCGCGAACGCCGTCACGCGGTGACCCCTGTCGAGTGCCGCGCGTACGGCGAGCGCCCCGGTCCCCTTCGACGCGCCGATGATCAGCAGGTTCATGTTCTCGGGCTTCCCGGGGGGCGCCGGCGCGATGGTCTCGAAGTGGCGTGGCTCACGCGTCCTTCGATGCACCGTCCGCAGCCCGCGTTGTGGAGCGTGCTGCCGGCGGAGCGCCGACGGACCCCGCGCCGACGACGGCTGAGACCGGCTTTCGAAGCCCCAGGCCGGCGTGCCGATTAGTCCGCGACGAAACCTTTCCATCGGCGCATCGTTTCGGCGAAGGCAGGAGTCAAACCCCGCGCGACGAGCTCGGCTCGAGTGAGCGGCGGACGTCGAGGGACCCATTCGGCTTGGCCGACGCGCGATGCCCAGTCCGGGTTCGCGATGGCGGCGCGCCCGACGGCGACGGCGCTCGCGCCTTTGTCGATCAGCGCCTCGGCATCGGCTCGCGTCCATACGTCCCCGGCGGCAACGAGCACCACATCGCGCGGGATCGCCGCCCGGAAGATCGATACGGGGTGCTGGTCCGGCCGCTTGTGCGAGTTCTGAGTCCAATCCCACAGAGAGAGATGGACGAAGTCCGCGCCGTCTTCGCAGAGCCAACGCGCGACTCGGGCGGACTCGTCCAGGTCGAGGCCTCGCGCGTTTCCAAAGTCTTCGGCCGACAGGCGCACACCCACGAGGAAACGGTCGGGGGTTGCGCTGCGCACCGCGCGTGTCGCCTCGCGCACGAGGCGCGCGCGCCCCTCGATCGATCCGCCCCATCCGTCGGTGCGCGTGTTCATCGAGCTCAGAAACTGACACAGAAGGTAGCCGTGAGCGCCGTGAAGCTCGACGCCGGCAAACCCGGCGGCATGGCATCGGACCGCGGCGTCGCGGAACTGGGCGATGACTCGTGTGAGGTCCCCGATCGTGGCGGCACGGGGTGTCTCGGCCCCTGGGACACTCGTCGCCATGGCGCTCCAGGGCTGCTCGCCCGTGAGAGCGGAGGGCGATCGCACGCCCCCGTGGAAGATCTGCACGATTCCGAGCGACCCGTGTTGGGCCAGCGCCGCTGCGAGCCGCGCGAGCCCGGGGCCGAGGCTATCGTCGAAGACGCCGAGTTCACCGGGCCAGCCCTGTCCGTCCTTGGCCACGTGGGCGGCGCACGTCTCGACGACGCCGAACCCGCCTTGCGCGCGCATCGCCAGCCATTCGAGTTCGGCGTCGGAGAGCGTTCCATCGGCGTGGCTCTGCTGGTTGGTCATCGGTGCGAGCCATGCCCTGTTATTCGCGCGAATGCCGTTTCGGAACGTGAGAGGGTCGAGCAGCATCGTCAGGTCTCCTGCACCGACTGTTCCCACCCTGGGGCGGAGTCGCCCACCTGGATCCTTCTTCCTAGCGCACGTTCCTCGCGCACGTCGAAGGCGCATGCACGATTTGCGCTTCCGCGCATCCCGTGCGCAGCATGGCCGTTCAAGAGTGCCGCCGCTTCGGCTGGCCACATCCTTGCTGGTGTCGATCGCCATGACCAGGCATGAACTGCATTGCCCCATACGCGATTTCATGACCCCCTCGCCGCACTCGATCGGCCGCAGCCAGTCGTTGTCGACCGCGCTCGACCGGATGCGTGCCCACGACGTCCGGCATCTTCCGGTGCTCGATGGCGGACGAATCGTCGGAGTGCTCTCGCAGCGCGACGTGCTCTTCGTCGAAACGCTGCGCGACGTCGATCCATCGACGGTCAGGGTCGAAGAGGCCATGTCGACCGAGGTGTACGCCGTTGCCCCCGACGTGCCCTTGGCGGAGGTGGCGGCCGAGATGGCGCAGCACAAGTACGGGTGCGTCGCCGTGGTGGACCACGGCCATGTCGCGGGCATTTTTACATCCGTCGATGCGTTGCGCGCGCTCGTGGTTCTGCTCGGGCCGAGTGGCGATGGCCGGGCCGTTGCATCGGCCCGGCGGGCATGACCTTCACTCCCGAGATTCGCCGGATCCTGGTGCCGCACGACTTCGGCGAGCCGGCCGAATGTGCCCTCGGTTACGCGATCGCCTTGGCCGGGAGGTTGGGCGCAACCATCACGGTCCTGCACGTCTACGAATGCCCGTCCTACGGTTTTCCCGACTCGATGGTGGCAACTTTTGAATTCGAATCGGCGGTCGCACGTGCGGCGCAAAACGCGCTCGATGGCGTCGTGGCGCGGGCCCGGGCGGTCGACGTCGAGATCGGCGGAATGCTTCGGCGCGGCACGCCATACAACGAGATCCGGGAGGTCGCGGAAAGCATGGGAGCGGATCTCATCGTCATGGGCACCCAAGGCCGCCACGGTCTGCCCCGGGCCTTGCTCGGAAGCGTTGCCGAACACGTCGTGAGAATGGCCGGCTGCCCGGTGCTGACCGTCCACGGGCCGCAAACTGACCAGGCCTTGCCCGGCGCAACGTCGCCTGCCCAGGGCGCGGGCTGAGCCAGGGTGTTCTGACCGGGCATCTGGACCCTGCAGGACGATGCCCCCCGTCAGCGAATCCCCACCATGGTCCTCGCCGCCGACTCCATCCCGTGCGGCCCCGGAGCGTGCCTTCATTGCGGATTGTCCTTGGACGCCCAAGCTCGGGGTGACTTTTGCTGCCCCGGCTGCGAGGCCGTGCACGCCCTCCTGCGCCACGAGCGCCTGGATCGCTACTATGCCTTGGGCGGCGCACGCGGGGCGGCGCCTCCGCCGACGCGCGCCGACCGGCGGGACACGAAGTGGCTCGAGCCCGTTGAGGACGACGTGCGGACCGCTCGGGGCCATGCGCGTGTCACGCTCGACGTGCAAGGCCTCCACTGCGTCGGATGCGTGTGGCTCGTCGAGCAAATGTTTGCCCGCCAAGAGGGTCACGAGAGCGTTTTGGTCAACCCCTCGCTCGGGCGCGTCGATCTCATCGTTCGTGCGGATTTCGACCTGCGCGCGTTCGTCTTGAGCGTCGAACGGTTCGGCTACCTCTTCGGGCCGCCGTCGAAGCGGGCGCCGCCGTCGCAGGATCTGGTGTGGCGCATGGGCATCTGCGCGGCCGTCGCGATGAACTCGATGATTTTCGGCATCGCGATCTATGCCGGGCTCGACCAGGGGCCCCTCTTTTCGCTGTTTACCACCCTCAACGTGGCGCTGAGCGCCGTCGCGGTCGCGGTGGGGGGATCCGTATTCTTCCGCTCCGCTCTCCAGGCGCTGCGTCAGCGTCTGATTCACCTCGATTTGCCTATCGCGCTCGGCATCGCGCTCGCCTTCGCCGGATCCATCCATTCGTACGTGACACGGCGATCGGCGGGGGCGTACTTCGACACGTTGAACGTGTTCATCGCCCTCATGCTCGTCGGGCGGTGGCTTCAGGAACGGGTCGTCGAGCGCAACCGAGCCTGGCTGCTCGCAAGCGACGGCACCGATAGCCTACTCGCACGGCGCATCGTGGATGGGCGGGTTCGCCTCACGCGATGTGCGGAGATCGCCGCAGACGACACGCTGCTGCTCGCACCGGGTGACTTGCTGGCCGTGGACGCCCGGTTGGAGGCCCCGAGCGCCTGGTTCTCACTCGACTGGATCAACGGCGAGAGCATGCCCCGCACCTACGTTGCGGGGCAAACCGTGCCGGCCGGGGCCTTTGCCGCCGGGACCGAAGCCTGCACGCTGATCGCACGGACCGCGTTCGCGTCGTCGCCGCTCCGCGTCTTGCTTCGTCAGCCCGAACGGCGAGGGGGCGACGGCGGGCGGACGTCGGCCTGGTGGCAGCGGCTCGCACGGTTCTACGTGCTCGGCGTGCTGGGCATCGCGATCGTCGGCTTCGGAGCCTGGTACGCCGCCACGCGAGACATCGCGCGTGCCCTGAGCGTCACGACGTCGATCCTCATCGTGACATGCCCCTGCGCGTTCGGAATCGCGACTCCGCTCGCGTACGAAATCGTTCAGGCAGGCTTGCGCCGGCGCGGCCTGTTTGTCCGGCGGGCGGGGTTTCTCGATCGGGCACGATCCGTCCGACGCATTGTCTTCGACAAGACCGGGACCCTCACGACCGGCGCCTTGGAGCTTGCCAACCCCGAGGCCGCGCTGGCGCTCGATTCGGTGTCGCGCCAGGCCCTGGTCGATCTCGTGAGTCGAAGCGCACATCCGAAGAGTCAAGCGATCCGCGAAGTCCTCGACGCCCACGGCGCGACCCTCGACGCCGGCGCGCGGGTGGTCGAATCGCCCGGCCTGGGAGTGGAGCTCGTCTCCTCGAGCCGGCGCTTTCGGCTGGGGCGGCTCTCGTGGGTGGCCCCTCGGGCGTGCGCCGACGTTGCCTTCGACGTCGCCTTCGGCGTCGATGGTGATCTTCTGGCTCGCTTTGCCACCACCGAGCGCCTGCGTCCGGATGCCGCCGGTGAGGTGGATGCCCTGGTTCGCGATGGCTACGAGGTGTGGCTCCTGAGCGGAGACACTCAGGCCCGCGTCGATGCCGCCGGCCGCGCAAGCCACATGGCCGAGCGCCGGTGCATCGGCAATCAGAACCCCGAGGACAAGGCCCGCTTTCTCGGGCGCGTGGATTGGGACGACACCCTGTTCGTGGGCGATGGCGTCAACGACGCGCTCGCCATCGATCGGGCGTACGTGTCGGGTACGCCCTCAGTCGACCGCCCCTTCGTACCGGCGCGAGCCGACTTTTTCTTCGTCACGCCAGGACTCGCGCCGATCCGACTGGCTTTACGCACTTCTCGCGCTCTGGCGCAAGTCGTGCGCGTCGATCTCGCGATCGCCCTCGCTTACAACATTCTAACCGTCGGTCTTGCGCTCGCGGGGCGTATGCCGCCGCTGGCATGCGCGGTGCTCATGCCCGTGAGCTCACTGACGACGATTGCAGCCACGCTGGTTGCGCTCTCGCCAAGGAGTTCGCTGTGGAAGTCGTGACCCTACAAGTGTTCGTCAGCCTGATGCTCGTCGTTGGTTCGGTGCTGCTCTTCGCGTTCACCTGCCGCCAGCGCGACTTCGATCATGCCGACCGACTCGCGTTGTTGCCCCTGGAGGACGAGAAGAAATGAGCGTACCGGTGACGGTTGAATCCACGCCTCCCGGCCATCCGGTCGAGTTCGAAACGCGGCGCATCGTCTACAACGACTCGATCGCCCGCTGGTTCGTCGCCGCCTCGGTGATCTGGGGCCTCGTCGGAATGCTGGTCGGAGCGACCATCGCACTCCAGCTCGCGTTCTGGCAGGCCAATCTGCCCCCCTACCTCACGTACGGGCGCTTGAGACCGCTGCATACGAACGCGGTGATCTTCGCCTTCGTCGGCAACATGATCTTCGCGGGCATCTACTACTCGACCCAGCGGCTGGTCAAAGCCAGGCTCCCGAGCGATCTGTTGGCCAAGGTTCACTTCTGGGGGTGGCAGCTCATCATCGTCGCCGCGGCGATCACCCTGCCGCTCGGGCTGACGCAGGGCAAGGAGTACGCGGAGCTCGAGTGGCCGATCGACATCGCGATAGCCGTGGTGTGGATCGTGTTTGCCATCCAGTTCTTCTGGACCCTGGCGCGCCGCGCCGAGAAGCATTTGTACGTGGCGATCTGGTTTTACATCGCCACCATCGTGACCGTCGCCGTCTTGCACGTCGTCAATTCGCTGTCGGTCCCCGTTTCCGGTTTCAAGAGCTATTCCATTTACGGTGGGGCCCAGGACGCTCTGGTCCAGTGGTGGTACGGGCACAACGCGGTCGCGTTTTTCCTCACGACGCCCGTGCTCGGTATCATGTACTACTTCCTGCCGAAGGCGGCCAACCGGCCCGTGTACTCCTATCGGTTGAGCGTCATTCATTTTTGGTCGCTCATCTTCGTGTACATCTGGGCCGGGCCCCATCACCTTCTCAACACGGCGCTGCCCGACTGGGCCCAGACGCTCGGAATGGTGTTCAGCGTGATGCTTTGGGCGCCGAGCTGGGGCGGAATGCTCAACGGCCTTTTGACGCTCCGGGGAGCCTGGGACAAGGTCCGCACAGACCCCGTTCTCAAGTTCATGGCGGCGGCGGTGACCTTCTACGGCATGGCGACCTTCGAGGGACCTCTCCTGTCGATCAAGGCGGTGAACGGTCTGGCCCATTACACCGATTGGATCATCGGTCACGTGCACAGCGGCGCGCTTGGGTGGAACGGCTTCATGGCGGCCGGGATGTTCTACTGGATGGTGCCGCGCCTGTACGGCCGCGAGCTCTGGTCGAGAAGGCTCGCGGACGCGCACTTTTGGATCGGCACGTTCGGCATTCTGCTGTACGTCGTGTCGATGTGGGTGAGCGGAATCACCCAGGGTCTGATGTGGCGTGCGACCGACGCGCAAGGTGCGCTCACGTACCCCAACTTCGTCGAGACGATCGACGCGATTCGCCCGATGTACTGGATGCGGCTGACCGGCGGATCGATGTACCTCATCGGCATGATCGCGATGGCCTACAATCTGGCCCGCACCGCTCTCGCGGGCCACGCCGTCGACGGCGAGGTCACGGTGACCGTGGCCCGCTCCCGGGTCCCCGAGGCCCCTTGGGAAGAGGTTCTTTTCGGCAAGCCGGTGATTCTCATCACGATCGTGGCGGTTCTCGCGGGGTCGATGGCCGTCGTGAACAACGAGGCCAGCATCCTGTTGGCAACGGTTGCGGTCGTGACGGCCATCCTCGGGGTGATCGCGATCCGGCTGGCCGTGGACCGCAACAAGCCGCAGTGGCACCGGATCCTGGAAGGGCGGGCGCTCTACTTCACGTCCTTTGCGGTGATCGCCGTGCTCGCCGGCGGGATCGCAGAGCTCGTGCCGTCCTTGCTCGCCACTCCGAGCGACGCGGCCGTCGCGGCCGAGACCAAGCCCTATCGGGCTCTCGAGCTCGAAGGCCGGGACGTGTACGTGCGAGAGGGGTGCTACACGTGCCACTCGCAGATGATTCGGCCCTTCGCGTTCGAGACCCGCCGCTACGGCGATCCCTCGACGTTGGCCGAGTCCACCTACGACCACCCGTTCCAGTGGGGATCCAAGCGCACCGGACCCGATCTGGCACGCGAGGGCGGCAAGTATCCGAGCCTCTGGCACTATCGGCACTTGGTGGACCCGCGCGCGATCTCGCCCGGGTCCAACATGCCGCCCTTCCCCGTGCTCGCGACCGATGAAGTCGATCTGGCGCGGACCGAGACCAAGATGCGCGCGATGCGATCGGTCGGCGTTCCCTACGGCGCCCAGGATCTCGCGGACGCGCGTGCCGATGCCGAGGCGCAAGGTCGGGACATTGCAAAGAACCTGCAGGACGACGGCGCCGCCAACGTCGATCCGAAGTCCGAGATCGTCGCGCTCATCGCGTACTTGCAGCGGCTCGGCGTCCACCCCCAACCGTTGCGAGGGCCGGGCGCCGCCGTGTCCGTCGCAAAGTAAGAACCGACCCCAAAGGACTCTCATGCACAACGAGCTCCTGCAGCATTCTCCATTGCTCCTCTTGCCGCTGTTCGCCATGTTTGGTTTTCTCGGCATCTGGGTCGTCGCCGCCGTGCGCGTGCTGACGAGGTCCGCCGATGAAATGGCGGATGCGGCACGGATGCCCCTCGAAGGCGAGGTTCGCCGTGAGCGACACTGACTCCTCCGCTCGCGAGCGGGTTCACGTCTACGACGACATCGTCGAACACGACAACAAGCTGCCGCTCTGGTGGCAGCTCACGCTGTACGGCGCCGTGGTATTCGCACTCGTCTACTGGTTTGGCCGACGGTTGGACGCGATCGAAACGCCTCTGCAGGCCTATGCGAAGGAGATCGCGGCCGAGCGGGCGGCCGACGCCGAGCGCGCCCGATCGCGCGGCACGATTGATGACGCGCTTCTCGTCACGCTGTCCAAAGATCCGGCCACTCTGGCCAAGGGGAGGGAGACTTTCACGAGCACGTGCGCTCCCTGCCATCGGGCCGATGGGGGCGGCAACATCGGCCCCAACTTGACCGACGCCTATTGGCTGCACGGCAGCCGCCCCATGGACCTGTTCCGGACGGTGTCCGGGGGCGTTCCGAACAAGGGCATGCCTGCTTGGGGCCCGCAGCTCGGCGACGATCGAGTGGAATCCGTCGTCGCGTTCGTGTTGTCCATCAAGGACACGAACGCGCCGGGCGGCAAGGCGCCGCAAGGCGAGCTTGCGGTCCCATGAGCCGGACGCCTCTGCCGCTCGCCAACGCTCGCGATTGGCCCTCCGACTCGCTGCCTTCGGACGGCCGGCGTCATGCCATTCAACCGGCCGACGTGCACGGACGATTTCAGCGCGCCCGGAGCCTGGTGTACGCCGCGCTCATCGCGTTGTGGGCGGTGCTGCCCTGGCTTCGGGTCGGCGGGCATCCGGCCCTGTTCGTCGATGTCGATGCGCGCGCTCTCTATCTATTCGGCACGACGTTCAATGCGCAGGACACGTGGCTGCTGTTTTTCTTGCTGACAGGCATTGGGTTCGCTCTCGTGGTGGCCACGGCCGTGGCCGGCCGAGTCTGGTGTGGATGGGCATGCCCCCAGACCGTGTTTCTCGAGGGGATCTTTCGGCGTGTGGAGCGCTGGGTCGAGGGACCGCGCGAGAAGCGAATTCGCCGCAACCGCGGGCCGTGGAACGCGGGTAAGGTCGCGCGAAAGACGGCGACCCACGCGCTCTACGCGCTATGCGCGGTGATCGTGGCTCACATCTTTCTGAGCTACTTTGCGTCGCTTCCGGCGACCCTCCGTATGGTGCGCCAGAGGCCCTCCGCGCACCCCGAAGCCTTCGGGTGGGTGCTGGCCATGAGCACGGTCTTCTACTTGAACTTCGCGTGGTTTCGAGAGCAGCTTTGCGTCGTTCTGTGTCCGTACGGGCGATTGCAGTCGGCGCTGCTCGACAAGCACTCGTGGGTCATCGGCTACGACAGACGGCGGGGCGAGCCGCGCGGCAAGAAGGCGACCGCGGGCGCCGGCGATTGCGTCGACTGCAAGCGCTGCGTCGTGGTGTGCCCGACCGGCATCGACATTCGAAATGGCACTCAGCTCGAGTGCGTGGCGTGCACGGCGTGCATCGACGCGTGCGACGACGTCATGGATAGGCTCGGACGCCCGCGGGGTCTCATCCGCTACGACTCGGAAGAGGGACTCGCCGGCCGTCGCCGAAGGTTCGTGCGCCCGCGCCTGGTCTTTTATGCGGCGCTGCTCGTGTTGGGTGCGGTCGTCGCGCTCGTGGCGGTTCGCGGCCGCAACGACTTCGAAGCCACGCTCTTGCGCTTGCCCGGTGAGCCGTTCGTCGTCGAAGGCGGCGAGGTGCGCGAAGCGGTGCAGCTGCACCTGGTCAACAAGCGCGCGATCGAGCAACGCTACCGCATCGACGTCCAAGCCGATGACGCGATGCGCGCGCTCGTCTCGATTCCCGCGCCTCTTGTTTCGTCGCTGTCCAACGTGCGAATCCCGGTTTTCCTGTCCGTTTCGCGCGACCGATTTCGATCGGACCTTCCGTTTCGCATTCGCATCTCGCGAGACGACGGGTCCGGTCGTCCCGTCGTCGTGAGCGGGATGTTCCTCGGGCCGTCGCGATGAGCGCGGTGCTCCTCGCCTCGGCTCTGGTCATGGGCCTGCTCGGCAGCACGCATTGCGTCGTGATGTGCGGCGGCGTCGTCGCGATGACCTGCTCCGCGCTGCCCTTGGCGCGGCGGCGGCGACTGGCCGCTCAGCTACCTTACCTCTTGACCTACAACGCGGGCCGCATTTCATCCTATGCCGCGGCGGGCGCGGCGGCCGGGGGCCTCGGTTCGTCTTTGGCGGCTCTCGGGTTGCTCTGGCACGCCGAATTGACCCTGCGTCTCGCCGCCGCTCTGATGATGTTGGCCGTCGGCTTGTACATCGCCGGGGTGTCTCGCGCCCTTCGCTGGGTGGAACGGGCGGCGGCGCCGATTTGGCGCGGCATCGCCCCGGCTGCCCAGCGCCTCGTGCCGATTCGGCACCCTCTGTCGGCGTGGGCGCTCGGCCTCGTGTGGGGATGGATGCCGTGCGGGCTCGTGTACGCGGCGTTGGCGGCCGCCGTGACCAGCGGCTCGGCGCTCGGGGGGGCAGCGACGATGGCGGCCTTTGGACTGGGCACGTTGCCCATGCTCATGGCCATGGGCTCCGCCGGCGCGGCCATCGCACGCATGGCTCGCCTCCGGATGGTGCGCGTGGCCGCGGGTATGGCCATGGTCGCCTTGGGTCTGCTGCAGATCGTGCACGTGGGCCAAGCCTGGGCGGACGCCGGGTGGCCGACCGGGCACGCGTGCTGTCCCAATCATCGAACCTAATTCGAAGGGCAGTCGGGCCCTTCGCGGTCGGGGTGTCCAAAGGGGCCGAGAGGGACAAACCTTGCCGCCGAGGCGGGTCGTTCGAAGGGAGCCTTTCCCGGTGCAGCCCTTGACGTCGAGCAGCGGTCCCGGCAGCCTGCCACTCCGGCGCCGGTGCAGCCGGATCGCGCGCCCGATGGCCTGCACCTGTCCCCCGTCCCATGCCGACTGCCCCGAATCCACCGGCGCTGATCCTGGTCGTCGACGACAACGAGGCGAATCGCCTGCTGGCTCGGCACACGCTCGAGGACGAGGGGTATCGGGTCGCGACCGCGACCGGAGGCGCCGAGGGGATCGCGGCGTTCGATCGAGAGCGCCCCGATTGTGTCGTGTTGGACGTGCGAATGCCCGAGGTCGACGGCTTCGCGGTGTGCGAGCAGATCCGCGCGCGTCCCGAGGGCGCGACGATCCCCGTGCTCTTTCTTACGGCATTGCGCGACGTGGACACCTTCGATCGCGCGTTGCGGGCGGGTGGGGACGATTTCCTGACCAAGCCCGTTCGACCGGCGGAGCTCATCGCACGTGTGCAGACGGTCTTGAAACTGCGCCGAATGGGGGCCGAACTGCGCGAGCACTTCGATCTCATCAAGCACCAGCGCGACGACCTGCTGCGGCTGCAGCTGCAAAAAGAGCGGCTCATGGCTTTCGTCGTCCATGACCTCAAAAATCACGTTAACGCGATGGATTTGCATGCCCAGGTCCTGCTGCGAGACCCCACCCTGCGCGACGGGGCCCGGCAGTCCGCTGCGCAAATCCGCAGCTCGGCGCGCCAGCTCAACCGGATGATTCTCAACCTGCTCGACATCAGCAAAGCCGACGAGGGCAAGCTGGTCGCAAAGAGATCGGACATCGATCTCGCGGCCCTTTTGGAGCGCGTGAGCGGGGAGCTCGAGGGCGCGGCCGCCGAGCGGCACGTGAGGATCGACCTGGAGCTCGGCATCGGTCGCGTTCGCGCCGATGAGGATCTGCTCCGCCGCACGCTCGCCAACCTCATCGAGAACGCCATTCGCCACGCGCCGAGGGGCTCCGTCGTCCGTGTAACGAGCGGGCAGCAAGCCGGCGCGACCGAGATTCGAGTGACGGATGCGGGAGTCGGCGTTCCTGCCAAGATGCGCGAGAGCATCTTCGACCCGTTCGTACGGCTCGAGGCCGACGATGGGCGGACGGCTCGGACCGGTCACGGGCTGGGGCTCGCGTTCTGCAAGCTCGCGGTCGAGGCTCACGGCGGATTCGATTGGGGTCGAGGACGCGGCCCCTGGCGCCGTCTTCGTGGTCCACTGGGTCGACGGCCCGCGATCGGCGTAGGACCGATCGAGCCCGGTCACGAAGCGCCGCGCAGTCGACTGCGCAGCATGTCGAGCGTGTGTTCCAAGGTCTCGGTCGTGTCCACGACCACGTGTTCGGCGGGAGCGAGCTCCCGGATCGGCTCGAACGACGCGGCGAAGGGTTCGAACATGGCCGGGCGCCCGTCGCTCGCACCCGGGGGTCGACGGCTCAGCCGGGCGCGACAGACTTCGGCAGGAGCCTGGCACTCGAGCAGCACGAACGGAACGCCGTGGGCATGGGCGAGCTCGCGCGCGCTGCGCCGGGTCGCGCTCGACCGAAACGACGCGTCGACGATGACCGGGCGTTTCGACGCCAGCACGACGGAGGCCCGGCGGAACGTCTCTGTGTAGACCTGCGCCGTGACGTCTGGGCTGTAGGCGCCGCTCCACAAGGGATCGGTCAGCGGCCGCGTTTCTTCCACGCCGAGCAGCTGCTTTCGGGTTCGATCGCTGTCGACCACCGGCCACGACAGCTCTCTTGACAGCGCGTCGGCGATGCTGCTCTTGCCCGAACCGATCACGCCGCACACGCAAACGAGCTGCGGTGCGACCAGGGGCGGCCGAGTGCAGGCGAGCGCGAGAAGAAAATGACGGCGAGCCTCGCGCGCGGCGCGCATGCGAGTGCCCTCGTCGACTCCGGCGTCCGCCGCGAGCAAGGCCGAGACCTTTGCGCGTACCCATGCGCGGTATCCCTCGTAGAAGTCCACGAGGGCGTACAGATCGTAATCGCCCGACAGGCGCGCGTAGCGGGCGAGCAGCCACTCGGCCAAATCGACCCGGTTCTGACCCGCGAGGTCCATCGATAGAAAGGCCACATCCGAGCACACGTCCTCGACGCGGTACCGCTCGTCGAACTCGACGCAGTCGATGATCCGCAGACCTTCGCTGTCGAAATAAATGTGTTCGAGCCGAAGATCGCCGTGTCCGTCGCGAATCCGGCCGGCCCGAACGCGCGCCGAGATCAGCGACTCGTGCTCGGCCACGAACTTCACCTGCGCCTGCTCGATCTCATCGGCGGCCCGATCCTCCATGTACGCGGACGACAGCTTGGCGGTTTGGCCGAAGTTTTCCAGCACGTTCCTTTCGATCGCCGATACCGACGCCCAACGCGCCGCGGTGGTTTCGCTCACCGCCGACTGCCGGTGGAGATCGGCGATGGCGCGTGCCACGGAGTTGATGTGGTCGTGGGTGAGTGCCCCTCGTCCAAGCAATACGTCCGCGCGCGTATCGTCATCGAGACGCCGCATGTGCACGGCCCAATCGACGATCTCGCCGTCTCCCGCGATGGAGATCTGCCCGCCCGGGTCTCGGACGATGGGAAGCACCCCCAGATAGACGCCCGGCGCCAGGCGGGTGTTGAGCCGGACCTCGTCCTCGCAAGCCACCCGTCGGCGTTCCACCGACCGAAAGTCCACGAACCCCAGCGCCACGGGCTTTTTGATCTTGATGACCTGGCGGCCACCCACAAACACCCACGACACATGAGTCTCAATCAGCTTGACACTCGGTGGGGCCGGCTGCGGCCATGCTTCGGGGTGCAGCAGATCGTCGGGCAACATCCGGCGGGAAGCTTACAGGCTCGACAGCAGGCGCGGGAGGATGATTGGTGCACGGATCGGTCCGCTGGCCAACATTACGCTGAGCTGCAGATTCTGCGTCTTACGGATCCTGCCCCTCGAACTCGGGCGTCACGCTCCACCGCGGCCCAAGCGGGTGCGCTGTACAACGATCTCCTCGTCGCCCGCGGCGGCGCTTAGGCTTAGGGTATGCACAAGCCCCTGTACGAAGCGCGAGGGCTCTACGACTCGTACATGCCTGCCGGCCAGCATGCCGCCCACCTTTCCGACCAGCGCCCCCCTCGCCGTCTCTCGAGCCCTCTCTAGCTCTCCGGCGTCTGCATCGGCCCCTCCGCCGGCTGTTCGGCGGACGACGACTCCACCCCGGTCGAGGCGTTCGAGTAGGCGCCACGCTCGGCGGTCGGGTGCTCGAGATTGGGCGCTCCAAGGTCGCCTTCGCTCACCCCGATCTGAGCGTCGAGCTCGCGCGTGTGAGAGGCCTGCCTCGACGATTCGCGATCGAGCACGGCGCCGGCAATCGCACCTGCCACCCCGCCGATGATGGCGCCCGCCACCATTCCGGGCGGGCCCGCGGCCGCTCCAACCACGCCTCCGGCGACCGCTCCGGATGCCGCGCCTTCCGCCTCGTGCGCCATGCGGTGCTTGTCCGTTTGGCTTCCGGTGCTCTTGTCCTTGCGCTTTGAACTCATGACGGCGACCTCCAAAGGTTTTGAGGAACCCTTCCCCATTGTGCAAGCGAGCCTCGTGCCGTGTCGATGCGGGCGTGCTTCCGGCGTTCTCCACGGAAGAGCTCGCGCGTCGTGGCTAAAGAAGAGCTTCTCAGCTCGTCCGTGGGTGCCCGCATCAGCGATCCGCCGCCGCATGGGCCGCGTAGGCGGCTCGCTCGTCCGCGTACTCCGCGTCGAGGCGGATCGCGATGGCGCGCTCGACATCGCCGAGGGGGGTGCCTGTAGGGAATACGACCGAATCGGCGCGAAGCCTATCGGCGATGCCTTCCAAGACGCCCGTCCACGCGAGCGGCTCGCGGTTTTGCGGATGGCGCGCGTCGGTCGGGATCGGATGACCGGCGGCTCCGGCAACCTCGGTCAAATAGGCGAGCCACGTGCCTTCCGGCGGGGCGTTGGCGGCGTCGTTCGAAGCGGCCGGCGCGGAAACTCCGAACAGGTCGGCAAAGCCCGTGCGCACTGTTTCGATCTTGAGGGCCTTGGGCAGCCCCCGGGCAATCTGCATTCGATCGAGCGCGGTCAGGATGGCAAGGCTCCGGGCCTCGTGGGCGTACACTCCCGCGTCGGCACGCCAGAGCGAGTCGAGGCCCTCACCGCGTCCCAGTTTGGTGGCGGCCGCCGCTTCGTCTGCGGTCTTCTCGGCCGCGCCGGACTGCGCCCGGATGTCGTCTTTGACGAAATCGGCGGCGCGTCGTGCCTGCACGGTCTCTCGCGCCGCGGCCGCTATCGCGCGAAGCAGGACGACGAGGTCGCGCGCGTGGGGGGCCTCCTCGGCGTCGCGCGCCGCTCTCTCTTCGACCTTGTGCGCCAGGGCGTCGACGATGTGCGGCTCCACCGCTCGAAGCGGGTAATACGCTTCCTCGGGCGCCGGCGGCGGCACCCGGTCGGCAAGCGCACGCCCGCGTTCCGCTGCCGCGAGATCGATGTCGTGCAGCAGCGCATTGCAGCGGCGGTCGATTCCGGCCGTGCGGGCCTCGTCGGTCTCGCCGAGCGCATCGCTCCAGAGTCCTCCCATCCAGCAGGATGTCGCCTGCGTCACGAGCGCATGACCCGGCGCCCTAGCCTCCGCTTGCGGTGCGATCGGCCCGATGGCAGCGGCGTCCACCGGCCTCTCCGAGGCACAGGCGGTTGCCAGAAGCAGAGCAGAGGCCGAGCAGACGACGGTTCTCATCCCGCGTGCAACGGGCAAACCCCGCGCCGTGCTCTTTTCACCAGTCACGCGGTCGGTCAGGGTGCAATTCATGCGCGCCCCGGCAGAGCCCGCATCGGCCCGGGCCGGGGGTGGCGTGCTGCGCCAGTGCGCAAACCCAGCGGCCGGTTGCGCGACCCAGGCCGCGGGCATGTCGGCTGCAGTGTGCGCCCCCCATGTCGCTCGATCGATTCAGGGCTCCAGTGGCCACCGTGTCTCCCGAAGAAACCGTCGAAGGGGCCGCGCGCACCATGCGTGACCGAGGCGTCGGGTGCCTGATTGTCCAGGAGTCGGGGCACCTTGCCGGCATCGTCACCGACCGCGACCTCGTCGTTCGCGTGCTGGCCGAAGGAATTGACGCGACCTCGGCGCGCGTCGGCGACTTCGTCACGTACGGCGCCATCACGGTTTCGGTTCACGAAGGCCTCGAGACGGCCGCCGAGCGCATGCGCCTGCACGGCATCCGCCGGCTTCCGGTCGTGGACGACCAAGGTCAGACCGTCGGGATCGTGACCGCCGACGACCTGTTCGTGCTGCTGGGTCGGGAGCTGTCGAGCGTTTGCGAAGGCATTCAGAACCAATCGGACGCGAGCGAGAGCCGGTAGCCGTCGCCCTCGGCGGTGGCCCACAAAACCCGGTCGGGCAGCGAGAGTATCGAGTTCCGTGGCTTCGACCGACTCACCCGTAGCGTCGTTCTCCGGGCCCGTCGTGCCATCGGTCGCTCGAGCCGAAAGGCTCTGCGGGGTCTGGACCGGGTCGTGGATCGTGCGACGCGCCGGGATCCCGATGCCCGGTCGGCGGGTGTTCGGACGCGCGTCGAGCGAGCGCCTCGCTCGATCCGAGCGGGTGTTCCGAAGGGCGACGAAGCCAGCGCTCGCTTGCGCCGCGCGCCTCGACGTCTTGGCGGTCCGCAGTCCCAAGAGGCCGTGCGACGCTCGAAGGCGGCTGCGCCGCGACCCGATCCCATTCACGGGTCATGGCGGTCGTCACATGAACCTGGCGAATCACCCATAGCGGCATGGTGCGCTCCGGTTGTCGCCCTGCGAAACCGACGAGGGTGACCCGAAACGAAGGGCCCGGCGTGAGCTCGGCGTCGTCGCTCCGCCCCGGCGCGGCACCGTCGGGTATGGGCTCGAACCGAATCCGGTCCGGATCCGAAATCTCGACCGACAGCGGCGGCGCCGCCGCCCAACGGGGCTTTTGGATACCGGCGTCGTGCAGGGGTCTGCCGTCGTTCATGGAGAGCCCTCCGGTCGTGGGCTTTGCGACCCCAACGCCAAGCGCAGCTCGTCCTCCAACAACCCGAGATCGATGGGCTTGGTCAGATACGAATGACCCCCGGCCGAAAAGCCTGCGGCGATGCTCACGGGCTCTGTTTGGCCACTGAGAAAGACGACGGGGACATCGCGCAGCGAGTCGATGCGCTTCATTCGGTTCACCATCGAAACGCCGTCGAGCCTCGGCATCCAGACGTCCGCGATGACGATGTCGGGCGCCATTTCGGCCGCTCGCTCGAGACCCTCGATACCGTCGCCCGCCGTGACGACCTCGTAGTCTCGTCCGAGCCAAGCCGCGAGCGCGGTCCGCGCGCCTTCGTCGTCATCGACGATCAGAATCCGGCACCGGCGACCTGAAATCGGGTCGCCGACGGCACTGTCCAGCTCGGGAGCGCCCGGCGATCGACTTTGCCGCGCGCGGTTCGCCTCCCGCATCGCGGATGCCAATCGCGCGGACTCCTCGACGACCTGCCCCTCCAGATCGTCCGTCGTCTCGGGTTCCGATCGTTGGCGGCGCAGTTCGTGTGCCAAGGTTCGGAGGACCGCGTTTTGGGTTCGTACAGTCGTCGACGTCGGGGGATCATCGTCGCGCGTCATCGTCGCATGCCTCCGCGCGACACCGGAGCAACTTTCAATCCAACCCCCCGAGGCCCTTCGACCATGGCCCGGGAGCTGTCGGAAGAACATTCGCGGCGGCGCAATCCCTGCGCGGGCCGTCGGCCGCGGCGACGGCCTCGCGCTCGGTCAGGGCCCGAGGGGTGACGCAGGCACCCGTCGTGCTTTGGTGGGCGTCATGGATGATCGGAGACGGGTTCATTGCTACGGCTACGTTGGCTATCCTTACGAGCAGGTCCGTGCCCTGCTGCAGCGTGCTCCGCTGGACTTATTTCAGCGTGCGACGGCTTCGGCTGCGGCGCGGGCGGGTTCGATCGCCGCAAGTCTGCGCGTCGGCGTGGGCGGTGTCGAAGTGGCCGTCGACGTTCGAACGCACATTCGTCGAATCCGTGACGAAGAATCGATCGCGGGACTGCCGCCGTCGCTGTCTCTCGAGATCGCTTGGGAAGCGTCGCATGGGGCGCCGATGTTTCCTTTGATGGAGGCGCAATTGTCCGCGTGGCAAGTGAGCGCGGGGGAAACGCAGCTCGAGATGGAGGGGTACTATCGGCCGCCGTTCGGGCCGATCGGAACTGCCCTGGACCGGGCGGTGGGCCATCGTGTCGCGCAAGCGGCGGTGCACCGCTTCTTCGAGGACACCCTGGAAGAGATCCGCCGCGAGCTGTCCACCGCAGAAAAGCCGAGATCCTGACCCCGGGGGTCGTCGGGGTCGGGGTCGGGGTCGGGGTCGGGGTCGGGGTCGGGGTCGGGGTCGGGGTCGCGGTCGCGGTCTCGGCTATGCCGGGAGCCGGGAGCTTTGACCGGCGCGAACCCAGGCTGCGGCGACCGCGCACGACGCCAGTCGCGCCCGCGACGCATCGGCGCGGCTTGTAAGGACGATGGGCACGCGCGCACCGACGACGATCCCCGCGAGCTCGGCTCCCCCCAGATACTCGAGTTGTTTGGCAAGCATGTTGCCGGATTCGAGGTCGGGCACGACCAGGATATCGGCCACCCCCGCGACGCGGGAAGTGAGCCCCTTGACGCTCGCGGCCTGCGCGCTCACGGCCGTGTCGAACGCAAGCGGCCCATCGAGCACCGCGCCGGTGATTTGCTTTCGGTCCGCCATTTTGCAGAGCGCCGCCGCGTCGATCGTCGATATGATTTTCGGGTTCACGGTTTCGACGGCCGATAAGATCGCCACGTTGGGCATCTCGATTCCGATGGCGTGCGCGAGGTCGATCGCATTGGCAACGATGTGCACCTTGTCCTCGAGCGTCGGATAAATGTTGATCCCCGCGTCGGTGATGATGAGCGGTCGCGGATAGGCCGGAGCGTCGAGAACGAAGACGTGGCTGACGCGTCTGGACGTTTGAAGGCCGCTGTCGTGTTCGAGGACCGCATGCATCAACGTGTCGGTGTGCAAGCTTCCCTTCATCAGGGCATGCGATCGCCCCGACCGGCAGAGAGCGACGCTCTTTCGGGCCGCGTCCAAGTCGTCGCTGGCGTCCACGATCGAGTAGGGCGTCAGGTCAAACCCCATCGTCTGCGCGACCCTGCGAATGGCGGCGATCTCTCCGACGAAAATCGGCTCGATGAGGTGCTCTTGGGTTGCGACGACGACGCCGCCCATGGCGAACTCCGTCGTCGGCGCCACCACCGCCATGGGTACGGGGCCGGCCGCTCGACGACACGCTTCAATCAGGTCGTCGAACACCCGGTGCGTTGCGCCGGCGTGGGCAGGGGCTGGCAACATCGGCGTTGCCGAGAGCAGGGATCGTGCCCACGGGACAAGCGCGGCACCCCGACCGTGACGAGCATCGCGCCGCTGGCAGCGCGTCCGATGCGCATCCTTTGCCGCGGACGGCATCTTCTTCGGTGCAATTTCCGCGGGGAGGAAAATCGGCGGGCAGGGGGCAGGGCAGGGAAGACAAGAAAGGAAAGAAGGGAAAAATATATGAAGAAACTCCGTGGAGGATCCGTGGATGAGGCGTGGAGCGAGGTGGAAAAGAAGAATCCGTGGATGGACCCTGGAGGGAGAAGCAGGAAGCAGATGAAGGAAGAGACGGCGCCCTCGTGCGCAAGGCCGCGCTTGGCCCGGGTCGTGCATTTCCTTCTACCAACGGACACGTCGCGCACAGCGCGGGTGTCTATGGCGAAAGGAAACGATCCATGCCCAACATCAACATTCGAAGGGAAGACGGAAATCGTCCCACGTCGAGCTCGGCTCCCGTGCGGTGGGAGCCCGGTCGCGTGCTGAGGGATCTGTTGAACTGGGACCCCTTCATCGAGATGTCTCCGCTTCTTCCGCACTTGCCGGCAGGCTTTGCGCCCCAGTTCGAGGTCAAAGAGACCAAGGACGGTTTCGTGTTCAAGGCGGATGTGCCCGGCGTCAAGGAATCCGATCTGCAAGTCACCGTCACG
This sequence comes from uncultured delta proteobacterium, assembly GCA_963696385.1. Taxonomy (GTDB): domain Bacteria; phylum Myxococcota_A; class Polyangia; order Polyangiales; family Polyangiaceae; genus Palsa-1150. The sequence continues at coordinate 615,450 of CAVOKF010000007.1, read as the reverse complement.
GGCAACCGACTCGCGATCGCCGGCAAGCGCGAGGCAGAGCATCAGGAGCAGACCGACACGTTCTACACGTACGAGCGCTCGTTCGGTGACTTCAGCCGCACATTCACGCTTCCGGACGGCGTCGACGCGGCCAACGTCGTCGCGGATCTCAAGGAAGGCGTGCTGACCGTCACTGTGAGAAAGAGCCCCGCCCTTCAGCCCAAGAAGGTCGAGATTCAAACGGCGGCAAAGAGGTCGTAAGCGGCGCGGCCGCGACCGCGGGAGTGTCCGGCGGTCGCGCGCCCGAGTCCTCTGCCATGACTCGACTCGAAGCCTTTTGCGATGAATGCAGAGACCCGAACAATCGAGCCCCGTCATCCGACGGCTTTGTCGTCTCCATAAGGGCAATGGCCATGAAGAAGCAGAGGACGAATCGACCGACGATAGGCCACGCTCATGAGCACGGTGTGGACGTCGGCGCTGTTGCGGGCGAGCTCGCGGGGGCGCTCATCGGCAGCGCCGCAGGTCCGGCCGGCGCGGTCGCAGGAATGATGATCGGCAGCGTAGCGGGAGGGCTCGCCGGTAAAGTGCTCGACGACGAAGCCCGGCGGAAAAGTGCCCACGACGCGGAGCTCGACCACGCGATCGGCGTGACCCACGGCGATCTGGGCGCCGCCGCGGTTTCGGATCCCGCGGCGACCCATACCCCCGCGACTACGGCAGCCTCGAGCGCCGACGACCTATTCAGCGACCTCGACCCCTGAGCGCCCCCCGCTTTCACAAGCCTCGCCTGTGTCGCCGGACTTCATTGGGCGCGGCCCATTTGTCACGTTGCCCGTTGGACCGAGGCAAAGTGCCACGAGTTCCGGATGGATGTCGCAACGCGCGTCACCCTGCGGCAGGGGGGGTGCGGAAGGCGCACCTGTTGCCGATTCGCGGCGCTGCGCGGTAGCGTCATGAAAGCGTCATGACGTATTGCGTCTCGCTCAAGGTGACGGCCGGCATGGTGTTCGCGTCCGACTCTCGCACCAACGCCGGCTTCGATCAGAATCAGCACGTTTCGCAAGATGGTCGTCTACGAGCGACCTGGGGATCGGTTCATGGTTCTGCTCTCCTCGGGGAACCTTTCGGTCACGCAGTCGGTACGCGAAATGCTGCAGGTCGAACGGGTCCGAACCGACGGCCCGGAGCCCACGACCATTTGGAGCGCGACGAGCATGTTCGATGCGGCCCGCGTCCTCGGGCACGCCGTGCGCCGCGTCTATGATGAAGATGGTCCCGCTTTGCGTGCGGCCGGCATCGATTCGGGCTGCACGCTCATCTTCGGGGGGCAGATTAGGGGAGAGCCGATGCGGCTCTTCCTCGTTTACTCGACCGGCAACTTCATCGAAGCGACTTCCGAGACTTGTTACTTCCAGATCGGCGAGGCCAAGTACGGAAAACCGATACTCGATCGCATGCTCGTGCCGAGCACTCCGCTGCCCGTGGCTGCCAAGTGCGCCCTCGTGTCGATCGACTCGACCCTCAAGTCCAATCTCTCCGTCGGGTTGCCCATCGACCTGGTCGTCTATCAAGCGGACGCGCTGCGCTGCGACGACATCGTTTGCATTGATGAAGCCAATCCGTATTTTTCGATGATCCGAGACTCCTGGGGCCGGCGCTTGAACGAGGCCTTCGCGAGCATCGACGATCCCGACTGGGAGGCTTCCGTCGCAAGGTTCCCACTGCGGGTCCGGTCCGATCGCTACGAAGTCCTGCACAAAATCGGAAGTCCCCACGAAAAGCTAGTCTGACCCCCTCGACCCCGACCCCGACCCCGAGATCCCCGCTCGCCTCATGTCTCCGCCCTGGTACAAGGCTTTGCATGACCGACCTCGTGATGACCCTCATTGGGCCGGATCGCCCGGGCCTCGTCGGATCCGTGGCCGCCATCGTCGCGTCGCATAGCGGCAACTGGCTCGAGAGCCGGATGATCCGGCTCGGTGGGAAATTCGCCGGGATTCTCCGTGCGGAACTCCCTGCGGAACACGTCCCCGCCGCGCTCCGCGCGCTCGCGGGCCTCGAAACGGGCGGGCTCAAGGTCCTTGCGGAGACCGAACACCGAGTGGACCGGCAGGTGACCGCCGGGCAAGTGGGCATGGTGCTCGACGTGTTGGGCGTCGATCGGCCTGGGATCGTGCGCGAGATTGCCCAGCTCCTCGCCGCCGCCGCCGTCAACGTCGAGGAGCTTTCGACCGATCGGCGGAGCGCCCCCATGTCGGGCGAGATGTTGTTCGAAGCCCGAGCTCACGTACACGTCCCCGCATCGACCGATCGCGCAGCCCTGCGCGCGGAGCTCGAACGGACCGCAAAGGACTTGATGGTCGACGTTCGGATCGAAGACGCTCCTGCCCGTTCCGGACGCTGATTCGGCGCGCGGGCGAACCCCGCGCCGTCGATTCAGACGTCACCGAAGCGGGATGAGAGCGCGGAGCCGTTCGTCGCGGAGGTAGACTCCCGTCCACGCGAGCACGCCCAGAACGACCGGAATCAGGAACATGTCCCCGACTCGGACGTGCGTCGCCACGGCCCCACCGAGATAGCCGGTCAGCAGGATGGCTCCGAGCACTGCCGTGCGGGGAAAGACGAAGAAGGCCACGCACGTCAACTCCAGCAGGCCAATGGGCAGAAGTTGACTTTCGGCGTAGCCGAGCTTGCCGGTCCACACGGTCACGAATTGCGGAGCGTGAGAGATCTTCATCGCGGCACTCAGGACCATCATGAGCGCGGGCAGCGCGCTCAAGACTCGCCCGGTCCAAAGCACGGACTTTTTCGGGGACGGCGTGGGGCGCGACGGCGCGGCCTCGCCCGAGGTAGCGACGTTCTGGGCGTAGTCCGCGGTCTGCATGGGGATTCTCCTGTCGGCGACCGGTGGGTCGACTGGCTCGGATGCGGCAGAGGGCGCTACCGTTGCGCATCTTGGCGCCTGGGCGACTTTCCCAGCGAACCCCCCCCGGGCCGGGGGCCGGAAGGCTCGGCGCGGAGCCTTCGGGGTCGCCCTCGGCCTGCCGAGGACTTAGGCTGAATGATCTCGATGTTTCTCGTGTTGATGGTCATTGGATTGGCAGGCCTTGCGGTCATGGCGCTGCCCGCGCTGGGCGGCGGCAAGCACGGTCATTCCGCGGGCGGGCACGCGCATCACATGGGCGGATCGGTTCGGAGCCACGCGGCGTCCATCGGCAAACTGCAAGTGCCTTCCAAAGCGGGGACGGACCCCTTCGCGTTGGAACGTGGTCGGGGGGCCGATCGTGCCGCCCCCCGGTCTCGGTGGTGGCGGCTTCTGCCTTCCCCGAGGGTCGTCTTTAGCCTGCTCGCTCTTTACGGGGCGTCCGGCAATGTGCTTGCGCACGTTGAGCACATTCATCCGCTCGCCGCTGCGCTCCTGGCGCTTGTCCCTGCCTTGGCGGTCGAGCGTTTGGCGGTCACGCCGCTCTGGAACTTCGCGCTCCGGTTTCAGTCGGCGCCGAGCTCCCCCTTGTCCGCCCTGGTGCTTGAAGAAGCCAGTGCCGTCACGCCCTTTCGCAACGGACGCGGGGTGGTCGCTGTCGTTCGCGACGGCCGCCTCGTTCAGTTTTCCGCGCACCTCGTCAATCCGCAGAGTGACTTGCCCGTTCGCGTCGGGGACCGCTTGCGCATCGAGGACGTCGATGCCGATCGCGAGCGTCTCACCGTCTCGCTTTCTGAGCGTCGCGTCTCATGACGTCACGGGGCTAAGCCCCTTCGCCCGAACTTTCGCCAGCGCTGCCGTTTTTCCGTCCCATGTCCTTGAAGGAGGCATCCCGTGGAGCTTTCTCTGATCGTCGCTGCCCTTTCCGCCGTCGCCGTCCTGGTGCTCACGTCGTTCATCGTGACGACATTTCTCCGGAGCGTCGAAGCAGGAGAGATCTTTCTCGCGAGCCGGGGCCGCAACCTGCATATCTATCGCGGTCCGTGCAAGGCCCTGATCATTCCGGTCATCACTCAGGTTCGCAGGATTCCGGCGCAAGCGATCAACGTCGACATCGAAATCACCGACCAAACGGCCGACGTGGACGCCAACGCTCGCCCGTCTCCCGTCAAGGTCACGGTTCGCGCGTCGGCGATCGTGAGCGTCGGCGAAGACGAGGCGATGGTGAACACCGCCGCCAACAAGTTCTTTTCGAAGCCCCCGTCGGAGCAGCTTTCGACCCTGACCGACGTCTTGTCTTCCGCCGGCCGTCGCGCCATCAACTTGCTCCGCCACGATCAGCTGTTCAACGCGCGACCGACGCCGGTCGCGAGCACCGCAATCGCCGTCGCGACGGCGAGCAGCGAGGGCCTGGCGTTGGCCAAGCGCAGCGAGGACGACGAGCTCGCCGTGATCATCAAAGACGCGTGCTCGCGCGAGCTGCTCGATCTGGGGCTATCTTTCAACAGCCTCAATATCAAGGCCGTCTTGAGCGAAGTGGCCGAAGCGCGGCGCCGCGAGTCGGCCGCCCGGGCCAAGGCGGACGCCGACGTGGTGCAAGCTCAGGAAGAGCGACGTGCGAGGGTGGCGCAGCTCGAGGCTGCCCAAAAAATCAATGACCAAGAGCGTGCGCTCAACATGCAAATCGCGTCCAACGGAGCGGAAGTCGCAAACGCCGAGGCGATCAAGCAGGCGATGGTGCGCAAGCAGCGGGAGGCGGAGCTTGGCGCCTCTCAAATTACCCAGGCCCGCGCGGACGCGGAACAGAACGTGATCCAGCAGGAAGCCGAGGGACGCGCGCAGGCCGCTCGCATCCGCGCGATCGCAGAGGCCGAAGCCGACGCCATTCGGATGAAGGCCCAGGCGCTCATCGAGGCCGGCGAAGCGTACATGGACTTGCGTCGCCTCGAGCTTGCCCCCGCGTTGACGCGCGAGGTCGCGGTGGCCTTGTCCAACGGGCAGTTCGTCAACTTCGGTACGACCGGCGCGGACGGCACCGGAGCTGCCGCTGCGGGTTCGAACGACGTGATGCGTGTGGTTCAGACGCTTCTCGCCGCACAAGTCATTTCCCGCAACGACGGGGGGGGGCCACGCTCGACCCGCCGGGAGCCCGATCCGCCCCCATCCGCGCCGAGTACGCCCTCGCAGCCCCCGCTGCCGGCCCGTACGCCCACCGCCCCTTCGCCTCCGTTCCTGAGGAGTCGCTGACGCGGATGGGACGCTGTCGTTTCTCGGCGCCGGACCGGATTTCGTGGCGAGCGGGTTCGCCCTCAAAGGTCGGGGCCGACGGTACTCTCGCAAAGGCCGACCGCCGAACCCAGAAAGAACGGCAGTCCGCCCATGCACGTCTCGGAGGGTGCGCAATCGCCCGCGTCGGCTTCGGTGTGGCAGAGCTTGCGGCACAGCCTCTCGCCCCAGTTGCCGGTGCACACGAGATTTTCCGCGCAGTGCTGCGAGTCGCAGCTGTCTCCCGCCTGAGCCAGGCCGATCTCGACGCATGTAGTGAGCGGAGTGCCGTTGGTGGCCACAATCGCGGCGCACGTCGCGTTCGCCCCACACGACCCCGCAGCGTCGACGCTCTCGAAGAGGCCGCACGGCTGGATGGGCATGCATACCGGTACCGTGAGCGCCGGGTCTTGGGTCTCCGGCTGAATGTCACAAAAGTGGGACGGATCGCAGGGGTCCGAGCAGCAGTAGCGGCGACACGAACCGGTCCCCACACACTCGAGCGTCGCGGCGCAATCGGTGGACACGTGGCAGGGTATGCCGTCTGTGCCCGGTCCGGAAGGCAGGCAGGCTGCGGTGGGTGCGGAGAGCATGCCCGCTTCGGCGACGACGTGGCAGCCAAGAACCCCACCTTCGTAGTCCGCCGTCGGATTGTAGACGCCGCCGTCGAGCGCAATTCGGCACGCCTCGGCGGAGGAGGGGTCGTCCGGGAAGCAGCTGCTGATGCCCCCGGCGGGCGAGGCGTTGCAGAGAGGGTTTCCTTGAACCGGATTGGAGGGGATCATGCTCGCATCCGCCAAGACCAGGGGAGCCGTCCCCGCATCCTCCGCGGCGTCGGATGACGAATGGTAAACCGTGGTCCCGGCCCCCGCAGCGCCATTGGACGAGCTCGGCACGACCGCGCATGCGACACCGAGGGTGGCCGACGGCGATACGATGCAAAAGGCGACAAAGAAGAAGGAGCGGGGGGTCATCGAAGCAAAGGTTCGAAGGGGGAACGCCCCTGTGGTTACACGGAGCGTGCCGCGCGCGAGCATTGTGGCGGCAGATCGACCGGACGGCCACTAACGCGGGGCCATCCTCAGCGGGTGGCCGGGGCGACCCCTGACAATCCTGTCCTGGCCAGGCCGGCAACGACCCTCGCGCGGTGCGGTGGGGCCCGTCGCCGTGAGGCGCTCGTGGCGCCCACGGTCGGGCTAGGCCCGGGCCCCGGCGGTCCCAGGGCTCTCGGTGCCGCCGCAAGCATACAGTCGACTCGCTGTCAACTCGGTCGGCGGCAAGCCGCATGCGGAAGGCTGCCGCGTCCCACCTTGGCCATGGCGTCGAGCACGCCACGAAGCGTCCGCACGCTTCACCGGCGGCGAGCGTCTCGTGCGGGCTCGGCGCGGAATTTCGAGTAGCATATACGACCGCCTCCCCCCAGATGGGCCGGTTTGCGGCGCAGCGACCGATCCAGGTCGTGTGATGGGCACACTGCCCGTGAGTGGCCGGCCGCGCTTGGCTTCGTGGCTAAAAGTGCAGCTCGATCCCCAGTGCGACTCGCCCCGTCCATCGATCCGGTTGGTAGACGAGGCCTCCTGGGGCGCCTTCCGACACGAATTCCGGGCGGCTCAATTCAAGACCCCCGCCCGCGTCGGCGCGAATCGACCATACCGAAGACCAAGGATAGGCCATCGTGGCTCGGGCCCGAAGCACCAACCATTCGGCATCGCCGGCAGACCCCTGGCTTTCGTACAAGCCCTTCCCGCTCAACCACGCGACTTCGATGCTCACGCAGGGACCGATTTCGAAACCTGCGGCTCGCGTCACGATGCATCCGCTCGCGTCGAACGTGCGAAGGGCGAACGCTCCGCTTCGCGCGGGCGGACTGGATGTCGTCTCGCTGTGAAAGAGAGCCGCGTCGAGCTCCAGGCGCAACTGGGGAAACGCAGTCGCCATCGCGGCCAGCCTCCCAGCGACTCCCGGAGCCAGGGTCGGCAGTGCGCCCGTATCGAGCACAGCGAAGACGCCGGACGAAAAGCGGACAGCCCGTCGCGACGATGGCGTGAGCGGGGGTCGCTGGGGTCGGGCCCCTTGAGGGGGGGCGGACTCGTTCTGAGCGGAGGTGGGTGCGGGCGGGGCGAAGGCGGGGACCGTCGGCACGGGGGCAGGGCTAGTCGGCGCAACCGCAACATTCGGTGCGGATCCGGTGGCCGTCGGCGCAGGGGCCGGCGCGCTGCGCGGGGGAATCGGCGATGGGACGACGGACGCGCTCGCAGGTCTCGCCCCCGCATTTTCGGAAACCGGAGGCGCGGTGGCTTTCGCCACCCTTTCGGTCGAGCGACCTCCCGACGCAGGCTCCGAGTCGAGGGGGAGCGCCAGCGCAAGAATCAGGGCCGTTGCGTCCGCCAGCGCGCGGCACGATTCCGCGCTGACCGTCCGATGCCCAGGGCCCAGCGGGCTGGTCGTTCGGAGATCCATACGCCACGGACCCGACTTCTCCTTCTGGACCTCGGCATGCGCCCGTAGGTACGGATGGGCGGTCGGGGCGAGATCTGCACGGAGCCGATCGACCTCGCGCGCAATGGTCGCGGCATCCGGACACCCGTCGGGCGCGACCCATTCGAGATCGACCAGAGTCCCTGCGTCCGACGCTCTCGCCGGCGCAGTAGCCCAAGGCAGAACGAGCACCGCGGCCGCAAGCGAGCAGCCTAGTCGCACCTGCACGTGGCTGGCTCGCGACGCCGGCGAGATCGCACCCTTTGGGGTAGAACCCCGTGCGCGGCCGGCCATGCGAGGGGTGTACCGCGATCCGGGGCATCGCGACGAACGTTCTTCAGATCGCGATCCCTTTGGGCTAACGTCCAGCTCAGGGTGGCCGGTGCCTCATCCCGCGCGGTGGAATCTCGGTGTCATCGCGGGTCTCGCCATCGGGCTGGCAACCCTGGGATGTCCTGACGCGCGGGTCCTTCTCGGTTGGAACACGACCGGCGGTGGTCCCCAGATCGAGGCAGGCAGTTCCGAGACGGACGCAAGCAGTTCCGAGACGGATGCGGGCGGCTTCGAGCCCCCGGATGCGTCCGTGGATGCGCCGGAGGAAGGCATGCCGGCACCGCCGAGTTGCCAAGCTTCCGGCGCCGGTCTGGACGACTGCGGAGCCGCGACCGAAAGCTGCTGCACCAGCCTGCCGGTAGCCGGAGGAAATTACTACCGGTCGTTTGAGAATTCCGGCAACGGGCCGACCGGCGAGGCGGACCCGGCGACGGTAGATTCCTTTCGCCTGGACAAGTACTTGGTGACGGTGGGCCGCTTTCGCCAGTTCGTGGCGGCCTGGAACGCCGGGTGGAGGCCGCCGGCGGGGTCGGGCAAGCACAGCGACCTGAATGGGGGTGCTGGCCTGATCAACGCCTCGGGCGTAGGGTACGAGCCGGGGTGGCTGGTGTCAGACGACAGCAACGTCATGCCCACCGACGCCGCACTGGAGTGCGAAGGGACGCTCGTCGCGGACCTCACCCCCGGATCCCACTACTGGACCTGGACGCCCTCGGCAGGCAGTCAGGAGAATCTGCCCATCAACTGCGTCAATTGGTACGACGCCTACGCCTTTTGTATCTTCGACGGCGGTTTTCTTCCGAGCGAAGCGGAATTTGAATACGCAGCGGTCGGAGGCTCGGTCCAGAGCGAGTACCCATGGGGCACGACCGGTCCGGGGACGATGAACGAGTACGCCATCTACATGTGCTATTTCCCAAATGGCTCCGGGACCTGCTCCGGCGTCGAGAACATTGCGCCGGTGGGAACGGCGACGCAGGGAATCGGCCGGTGGGGGCAGCTCGACCTCGCGGGCACCGTTTTTGAGTGGACGTTGGACTGGTACGCGAGCCCCTACGTCGGTGGCACGTGCGTGAATTGCGCCAATCTCACGACAGGCACCGAGCGATTGACCCAGGGCGGTAACTTCGACAGGGGGAGTGGGAACTTTGCCCCGTCTCGACATCCGAACGCCCCTGCCGACACGGGCGCCTACGCCTACGGGGTTCGGTGTGCTCGGACTGCTCTGTGAGAATCGGCCGGAGCGAGCGATTCCCGGGGCCGTGAACGATTCAATTCGCAGCGACCGAACGGCCGACGCACGCCGCGGCGCTCAAGGACCCCCCTCTGGAGCGGAAGACCGCTTCGGGACCCGACTTGCGTGCGGTTCGGCCCCGACGACTTCGGCCTCGCGTCACGTCCGATGGGCTCGCGGACTCGACTGGCTCCGGGGCAAGCTGCATTTCACTCTGAGCGGAGTCTAGCGGTGGTGGTGTCTTGGCGTCCGCCTCACGCGGAGGGAAGCGGCCGTTCGCATTCGTCGGGGCCGCACGACGGGCCTTCCGATGGCGGCGCCGGTCCTTCGGCCCAGGCTTGATCGAGCGCTGCCGTCAATGCGGTGGACGGCTGCGCCCCCGACACGGCGAGTCGCTCCCCCAGGACAAAGAAGGGCACACCGGAGATGCCGAGATCGCGCGCGAGTTCTTCGTCGGCGCGGACCTCTTCCGAATAGGCGTCGCTCGCGAGCGCGTCGTGGACCTCCGCGCGGTCGAGCCCGACCTGCTCACCGAGTGCAACGAGCACGCTTGGGTCGCCGATGGCGCGCCCCTCGGTGAAATACGCGCGCATCAGCCGTTCCTTCGCGGTGTCTTCGAGGCCTCGGGCTCTCGCCAGCGCGATCAGACGGTGCGCATCGAACGTATTGCCCGGGCGAATGCGGTCGAAGCGGAGATCCAATCCCTCCGCGGCGGCCATCTCGGTGAGATGCCCGAGGCGTTGCTCCGCTTGAGCCTTTGACATTCCGTACTTTTTCGCAAGCCGCTCGGCATACGGCCCGGTGGCGTCTCGCACGCGAGGGGCCGCTGGGTCGAGCTCGAACGCCCGCCAGCGCACGTGGACCGCGTCGCGATGCGCAAACCCGGCCAGCGCCGTCTCGAGACGCCGCTTGCCTACGTAGCACCAGGGACACGCGATGTCCGACCACACCTGCACTTCCAGCGATGTCATGGTCCTGGCAATCTAGGTTCTCCGAATCGCCCGCGCGAGGGGGGGCCGCGCGTCGAACGCAGTCCACCCCCCCACCCCGGCGAGCGTAGGCATCCGCGGCCAAACGGTCCCTCCGACGGAACCGTTCAGTCCGTGGGGGCAATGAGTCCAGCCGCGGCGTCCGACGCATCGGTGGCGTCGGCGTCGGCGTCGGCGTCGGTGCCCGCATCGTCGGGAGCGCATGCCGGACTGCCCTGGATACCGAGGCACGCCGGCAGATTGCTGGGCGTCTCCGTACACCCGAGAGCCACGCTTGCCACGACGACGATCCGGAAGAGTGCGCGCACGGACGCGACGCTATCATGGCGTCGGCGCGGGGTCGGGATAGACGGAATCCGGACTGGTTCTCGACGGCCGTCGAGCGCGGAATCGGCGTCCAGGCGATTCCGTCAGGGGTCCTGGACTCGGGCGACCTCGGCCAGCAGAGCACGGGCCCTGCCGACGCCACAAGACCGGAGGATCCGCACCGGGACACCGAAACGGGCGGCTTCGCGCTTGGCGACATGAACGGCATTGTGGCTGTTCGTTCCGGTGATGATGACGAGCAGGTCGGACCGTTGGACGGCCGCCGCCAGTCGACCGGCCCCACTGCCGCGCGTATGGCCGTCGTGCACTTCCACATCGACTCCCACTTCGTCCGCCAAGGCGAGCAGCCCGCGCTCCACGCGCTCGGCTCCGCCGATGAAGCTGACGCGTCGGCGCGCGCTCATGTCCGGCCTCGTCGCGCGGGCGCTTCGATTCGGGGTGCAATGACGTATCGCTCGGCGGAGTCGCAGACCATGGTCACGATCATTTTGCCGGCCATGCGCTTCTGGCCGGCGACGGATACGGCCGCTGCGACCGCCGCACCGGACGAGACGCCCGCGAGGATTCCCTCCTCGCGCGCCAGCTTCTGGGTCCATTCGAAGGCGACTTCGTCGCGAACGCCCAGGATCTCGTCGACGATGTCGAAGCGGAAGAGCGGGGGAATGAAGCCGGCGCCGATCCCCTGGATGCCGTGATCCGCCGGTTGTCCCCCGGAGAGCACGGGCGATGCCGCCGGTTCGACCGCGATGATGCGGACCCCCGGTTTGCGCGCGCGAAGACCTCGGGCGACGCCCATCAGGGTCCCGCCCGTGCCGACGCCTGCAACGAAGGCGGCCACTTCCCCTCCGGTGTCGGCCCAGATTTCCTCGGCGGTCGTTCGACGGTGAACCTGCCAGTTGGCTTCCGATGTGAATTGATCGAGCAGCACGGCGCTACGCTCGTTCGGGCTCGCGGCGATTTGGCGGGCGCGGTGGCGCGCCGTCTCCATGCTTCCACCCGGCGTGACGATCACGTCGGCCCCGAGGTAGAGCAGCAGCGCCATCCGTTCGTGGCACCAGTCCTGGGGGACCGCCAAGCGAGCCTTGTAGCCGCGCGCCGCCGCGATGCGCGCAAGCGCGAGCCCCGTGTTGCCGCTCGTGGCGGCGACGATCGTGCTCCCGCTCGTGAGCAATCCTTCGGATTCCGCTTCCTCCACCAGTGCCGTCGCGACGCGATCTTTGATGCTGCCGCTCGGGTTGCGGGACTCGAGCTTGACGACGACACGCCCCGGAAGCTTGCCGGTCAGACGCCGAAGCTCGACGAGAGGGGTTCTGCCGGGCCGATCGGCGCTCGTTCGGCTGTCGACGACGTCGGCGGAGCCGATCCGGCGAGCGCTCGCTGCCACGCTGGGACTTGAAGTCGGGGGCATGGGCCGGGATGTTCCTGCATAGCGGACATAAAGTCTATTATAGGAGACCTATCCGGGGGCGCAAGTCCGTTGTCGGGCCGCCGGCTCGGTTGGTTCAGAGGGAGATGCCGCCACGCCCTCGGTCCGCAGGGGCTCACGCGAACGAATCTCGGTCGCTTCGTGTTCTGTGGGGACGCGAGCGCTCCTGCGCTATAGAGGACTTCGTTCCATCTTGACGAACAGCCCGGCACGCGCCACAACCTGGTCCGAGGCATACCGGGATGCGCAGTGGCTTTACGGGCTGGCCGGCCGCGGCGATGGCGATGCTGGTGCTGGCTGCCGTCTCGCAGGCGGCCTGCGGGAAGGCGCAAACCGATGCGGCGGCGGGGGGCGGATCGGGCGCGAAGCCTCTTCGCCAGGTCGAAATCCTCAACGTCTCGTACGATCCGACCCGCGAGCTCTACGAACGGATCAACGGCGCCTTTTCGCGGAGCTATGCGGCAAAGACGGGCGTGTCCGTGACGGTCAAGCAATCGCACGGCGGATCCGCGAAACAGGCGCGGGCTGTCATGGACGGCCTCGAAGCCGACGTGGTGACGCTGGGCCTTGCGTACGACATCGACGCGATCGCGAAGGCCGGGCTGGTCGACCCGGCTTGGCACGACCGTCTGCCCAACGGATCGACGCCGTTCACCTCGACCGTCGTGTTCTTGGTTCGACAGGGCAACCCGAAGAGCATTCGGGATTGGGACGATCTCGCCAAGCCGGGGGTGGCCGTCATCACCCCGAACCCCAAGACCTCCAGTGGAGGACGTTGGAATTACTTGGCCGCGTGGGGCTACGCGAAGAACAAGACCGGGGGCGACGCCGGCGGTCGCGACTTCGTCGGCCGGCTATACAAGAATGTGCCGGTGCTCGACTCCGGAGCCCGGGGCTCGACGACCACGTTCGTGGAACGTGGGCTCGGAGATGTTCTGATCGCCTGGGAGACCGAAGCCCTTCTGGCCAAGAGTCAGCCCGGCGGCGAGAAGTTCGAAATCGTCGTCCCCTCGGTCAGCATCGTGGCACAGACGCCGGTCGCGGTCGTCGACAAAGTGGTCGACAAGCACGGCACACGGGACGTTGCCGAGGCGTACGCGCGATTCTTGTTCACCCCGGAAGCTCAGGCCATCGCCGTCAGCGAATTCTATCGCCCGACGACGCCGCCCGCAGGGGTCGAGAGCCACTTCGCGAAGCTGAGGCTCTTCACGATCCAGGACGAATTCGGTGGCTGGAACGCCGCCCAGGCCGCTCACTTCGCGGACGGTGCGGCGTTCGATCGAAATCTACTCGCCGGGCCGTTGACATGGGTTCTCGGCGTCGCTCGTCACTGCCCGGATTTCGGCTCACGCTGGGTTTTTCAGTTTTCTATCTGAGCGCTCTCGTTCTGTTGCCGCTAGGGTTCTTGGTCGCCGAGTCTGCGAGCGGCGGATGGCACGGCTTCTGGGCTGCGATCACCTCGCCCCGCGCGATGGCGTCGCTCCGCTTCACGCTTCTGACGTCGGCCGCCGCCGCGGCGATCAATGCCGTGCTCGGCTTCGTCTTGGCGTGGGTCCTAGCCCGCTACACATTCCCCGGAAAGCGTGCCGTCGATGCGGTCGTCGACCTCCCCCTGGCCCTTCCGACGGCGGTCGCCGGCATTGCTCTGACGTCGGTCTACTCGGATGCCGGCTGGATCGGCGCACCTCTCGCGCGTCTCGGCGTCCACGTGGCGTTCGCCTGGCCGGGCGTCGTCATCGCACTCACGTTCGTGGGCCTGCCGTTTCTCGTGCGGACCGTTCAGCCGATCATCGAGGAGCTCGATCCGGCGGTTGAGGAGGCGGCCGCGACGCTCGGCGCGAGTCCGGCTCGCATTTTCGTCGATGTCGTCTTCCCGGCACTTCTGCCCGCCTTGCGTGCCGGCTTCGCGGCGGCGTTCGCCCGCGCCATCGGGGAGTACGGCTCGGTCATTTTCATCGCGGGCAACATGCCCAATAAGACCGAGATCAGCTCCCTTCTCATCATGACCAAACTCGACCAATACGACTACGTCGGGGCAGCGAGCATAGGGGTCGTCATGCTGACCGTGTCGTTGGTCCTGCTGGTCGTCATCCACGCGTGGCGAACGACCACCGAAAGGCGCCGTGCAAGCGCCTGACACCGCGGGCGTGTGGGCCCGCGGCAGCGTCGAGACGGGCACCCGTGCAGGGGTGCGTCCGGCCGGCAGAGCCACGCGCCGCCTGTTGATCGCAGTCGCGCTCGGTTTCGTCGCCGTGGTCGTCGTCGTACCTGTGCTCGCGGTCTTCGCGGATGCGTTCCAGCAAGGGGTCCTCGCATACGTGCATGCCGTGGTCGAGCGCGAGGCACTTGCCGCCCTGCGACTCACGGCTTTCACGGCCGCGATCGTGGTGCCCATGAACGTGGCGTTCGGTCTGGCCGCGGGTTGGGCCCTTGGAAAATTCGACTTCCCCGGCAAATCGTTCCTCACGGCGCTCATCGAGATTCCGCTGGCCGTCTCACCCGTCATTTCTGGACTCGTGTTCGTGTTGTGCCTCGGGCCTCGGTCGTCTTTGGGCCGCTTTCTTCTCCATCACGGCGTGCGGGTCATCTTCGCATGGCCCGGCATCGCCCTCGCCACCGCCTTCGTCACCTTCTCGTACGTTGCACGCGAAGTGATTACGGCCATGGAGGCCGGCGGGCGCGACAAGGAGGAGGCCGCGATCGTCCTTGGGGCGAGTGGATGGCAAACCTTTTCTCGGGTGACGCTTCCGAGCATCCGCTGGGCGTTGCTCTACGGCGTCGTCTTGTGCAACGCGCGTGCGATGGGCGAGTTCGGTGCGGTGTCCGTCGTCTCCGGCCACGTGCGTGGCGAGACCGAGACTCTGCCGCTGCACGTCGAAACGCTTTACGACGATTACCGCTTCTCGGCTTCGTTTGCCGTCGCGTCGCTCTTGGTCTTCTTGGCGGTTTTCACCCTCGTGGCCAAGACGCTTCTCCAGAAAGCGCGTGAGGTACCCTCGTGACCTTCGAACTGATCGGGTTGGACAAGAGCTTCGGGGCGCATGCCGCACTGAGCGGCGTGTCGTTGCGCGTGCCGCGCGGCGACCTGGTCGCATTGCTTGGCCCCTCGGGATGCGGCAAAACGACGCTCTTGCGCATCCTTGCCGGTCTCGAGACGCCCGACGCGGGCAGGGTGCTGTTCGAAGGCGCAGACGTCACGCGCACCGGACCTAGGGCCCGGCAAGTGGGGCTCGTCTTCCAGCACTACGCGCTCTTCGAGCACATGACCGTTTTCGAGAACGTGGCGTTCTCGCTGCGCGTGCGTCGGACCCCCGCCGCCAAGATTCGGGCTCGTGTCGAGGAACTGCTCGAACGAGTGCGCCTGTCTGGTTTGGCCGAACGGCTGCCGTCTCAGCTGTCGGGGGGGCAGAGGCAGCGCGTTGCCCTCGCCCGAGCCCTCGCGGCGGAGCCTCGGGTCCTGCTTCTCGATGAGCCATTCGGAGCGCTCGATGCTCGCGTTCGTCAGGAGCTTCGAGCCTGGCTGCGAAATCTCCACGACGAAACCCACGTGACGACGGTCCTCGTCACCCACGATCGAGAGGATGCTTTCGAGATCGCCGATCGGGTCGCGATCATGAACCATGGGCGGCTCGAGCAAGTGGGGGCGCCCGCCGACGTGTTCCACGATCCAGCGAGCGCATGGGTCATGAGGTTCTTGGGCGACGTCAACGAGCTGCCGGCGCCCAACGGGCAGGCCCGCGCAGGGGTCGGCTTCGTGCGGCCGCATGAAATCGACCTGTCGCGCTCGATCCCGGCCGCCATTTCGTACGAGGCACGCGTGCGTCGGATGCACACGGCCGGCGCTGTCGTGCGCGTGGAATTCGACGTGGACGCTCTCGGGCGCGGTCTGGTCGCTGATCTCGACGAGCGGCGCTTCGAAGAGCTTTGCCTGCAATGCGGCGACACCGTCTTCGCCTCTCCCCGTCGCGTCCGCGTCTTCGACCCGGCGTAGACCGGTGTAGACCGAGCGTTGCACGGGCGATCGCACCAGGGGCAGGCTCTGCCCGACCGACACCTGTCGCGTCCAGCTCTCGACGGTTCAGCGCGGTCTGGCAGGCGTTCCGTAGGAGGTGCCGGTCGTTGGTTCCGCCAGGATCGCCTGCTGCAGAGCGTCGAGCGTGGCCTGACAGAGGAGCATCACGTTGCGCTTCTGATGCAGCGAAATGGACAGCGATCGGACGTTGGTGTTCTCGCGCGACAAGCCCAGGATTTGGGTCTTGATGCGGCTGAACTCGGCGTAGCGCGCCGTGGCCGTCGCAAGTTCGGGGTCTTTGCTGAGAGCCCCGAAAGCGGCGAGGCCGTTCAAGTCTTTGCGAACCTGCGCGTCTTCCGTAGTCATCGACGCTTCCAGCGCGTCCATTTTGGAGTCGCTTTCCTCCGCGATGTGCGGCGGCAACAGTGTCTGGATGCGGAGCGCGCTGATTTGTGCGCTGTATGCGAGACGCAGGATCGTCTTCGCCTCGGGTAAGTCGGCATTCGTCGCCAAGAGGCGATCGAGCGCGGCGCTCATTTCCTGGATCGACCTGGCGGCGGGGCCGAAGGCCAGGCTGTACGCCTTGATGTTGGTGTTCTTGACCGCCAACGCCAGAAGCTCGCGATCCACGCGCTGGAACTCCGCGAACGTCGCGGTGAATTGAGCCAGAGACTCCTTCTCCGCCGGAGTCCCTCCCTCCGCCAGGATCTCTTCCAACTCGTGGCGTTCCTGCGCCACCTTGGCTGAGGCGGCGCGGGCTTGGTCGGCCAAGGTCTGAGAGTCGGCGTCGGTAGTGGCAAGGACCGCGCTCTTCTCCGCCTCCGAGGCCGAGGCCAGGTCCAATTGCATCCGCGCCACCAGATCCACGCGGCGAGTTTTGGCCGCCATTTGCGCGGCGGCATTTCGGTCTTCATGAAAATGCAACATCGCGAGCATGAAGAGCAACAGCACCGCGGCTCCCGCCCCGATCCACAGAAATCCGCTGCCGTCGGGCTTGATTTTCATGATGCCAACCTAACGAATCCGCGCGGATCGATCGCCACGTTCCAACCTAACGCGCTTTCGCCCGCGTCGAGGTCGCGCCCGGGGTCGAAAGTCAACCGTCGTTGGCGGGGCGTGCGTCGAGCGCCCGTTGCCGCCCTATCGCATCGAGGGTCTCGCTGCGATGGGGGTCCAGGTTCACGCTTTGCGCGTCGGAAACGTTCCACTCGCGGGGACGACCGATCCATCCGGTTCGAGCAGGGCATCGGACTCGCACTCCGAATCCGCGCAGCGCTGGCGAGCCCACGGCAGCGGGGTAAGCGCGAGCCGCGGAAGGGTGGCTCCGGGGGCGGTCACGACGTGGCCGCACCACCGACAGAATGCGGAACCAGGAGGCGCCGGAAACCACGCGGCGCTTCGTGCAAGGTGGCCCATACGGAAACCTTAGCCACTCCCTGCGCCGATCGCCAAGACCCCCCTCGGACGGGGTGGGTCGCCGTAGGGCTGCGTCGGAAGAGCTGGCTGTCCGCCATCGCAACGGGTGTCCATCACCCCGTCACCTACCCACAAGGAGAACGCCGACTACCGTCCTTCGCCCGCCCGCTCGCGACCGAGTAGCGAAACCAGTCGATATCGACGTATCCGCGATCCTCGAGGTCGTTGTAGGTGTAAAGGCCGACCGAGTCGCCGCGGTAATTGCCCCACCTCAGAAGGTAAGCCGGGCCGAGGGCGGTGAAACGGTCTCCATCGAGGCTGAACTCGAACGTGGTCTTGGCGTCGCGCTCGACCCGAGAGCGCAGCCAGATCGTCTGTTGCGAGCGCTCGAGGTGGATACCGCTCTCGACAGTCTGCCCGTCTTGGTAGACGACCGCACGTGTGTCGCCGTGACACACCACGCTGAGGCGGGCATGGTCGAGTCCGCCGTTGAAGTGCACGATCCCCGCGCATTGGCCGCGGCTCATCCCTCCGAGGTCCATGCGCGTCGTGAGGACCACCCACTCGGCGCCGAACGTCCTCTGCGACACGGTATTGGCGGCTTTGAAGAAGTCGCCCGGATCGAGCGGGCGACAGGCCCGCAGCCGGAGGTGACCGGGTCGCTCGGTCAAGGACCAGAATCCGTCGCGGGGCTGGTAGTTCCATTGCCACTGGGCGGAAAGAATGGGCCCGTCGAAATCGTCGCTCCCTTGCGGCATCTTCCTCGGGTGTCCGGTTGCTGGCATGGCGGCTCCGGGCACGAGACCCCCGATCCCGTCGCGATCCGGTCCGATACCAGGGATGGGCCAATCGTCGATCCAGGTGACGGGAAGCAGCGACAGCGGCCGGCCGTCGGGATACCCGCCCTTGCCTTCGTGGGTCAGAAAGTACCAGAGGCCGCTTTCGGCCTGCACCAAGGCCCCCTGGTTCGGCTCTCGGTCGTCGGGACCCCCGCGGCCGCGGAGGATCTGCCTGACTTCGTAGGCTCCTGGATTGCCAGGCTCGCCGCGCGACCCGTCGGCGTGCGTTCCGAAGAGGTGGCGCGCGCGCTTCATCATGCCGACGCGGGTACCGTCGACGACTTCGTTGTGAAAGAGATAGTAGTAGTCCCCGATCTTGTAAATCTTGCTCGCTTCGCTCGTATCGTTGCGATAGATGACCGTCCCTTCGCCAGTCGACTGCGGGCCCTCGCGGTTCATCGCGTCGACGTCGGCGTCGAGGAGGCGAGTACCGTCCGGGCTCATTTGAAAGAGGTGGGGGTACCAGGCACCTCCGACCTTGCTTGCGGCCAGATAGGCCCGGCCGTCGTCATCCCAGAAGGGGCACGGGTCGTCCCACTTCATGACCCGCAAGGGCCGACCCTTGCCGTCGAGAAGCTGCGAAACCTCCCACGGGCCAGCGGGGTCGTGCGCCGTGCTGACGAAGAAGCCTTCGCCCCAATATGCCGTGAAGTACACCCAGAACTTGCCGGCATGGTGCCGGATCGATCCGGCATAAATGCCGTAGTTGTAACGGTTCATGCGGTCCCAGTTGAGCTCGGGGCCGATGGCCCGAAGATCGGGAACCGCGTAGCCAATCGTCGACCAGTTCACGAGGTCGAGCGAGTGAAGCACGACCATGCCCGGGGCCAGATGAAAGGTCGACGAGATGAGATAGTAGTCCCTGCCGACCCGGATCGCGTCGGGGTCGCTGTAGTCGGCGGGCAAGATCGGGTTCCGGAAGGTTCCGTCGCCCTGATCGCCCCATGCGCGCGCGGCGTCCATGGGCCTTCGTCGGTGACATACCGCGTTCGCTACGGTGCGCCAGAGCGACCCGGCGGCGTCGCGACGACCGGCGGCCGAGCGGCGCAACCGGGCTACGCCGCATCCGGGCGCGCGATGGGGTACGCTCGCCCGACCATGTCCCCTCGTCCAGCAGCCGAGGCGGTGGCGGTTGAAGCCGTGCGAGCATTCGCCGCTCGGTTCGGGCGCGGCGCGCAATGGCTGGTCGTCGCGCCCGGGCGCGTAAACCTCATCGGCGAGCACACCGACTACAACGAGGGGTTCGTCCTGCCGATGGCCATCGAGCGGTGCGTCGCGATCGCCGCTGGCCCGGTCGATGCCACCGAGCCCCGGATGCGCGTGGTAAGCGCGGCCGTCGGCGGGTCGGTGGACATCCGCCTCGACTTCGCTCAGAAGGACGCGCGCGGAGCGTGGTCGAACTACGTTCGTGGCGTCGTCGCTGGCTTTGGCGCGTGGGCGAAGTCCATTCCGTCGATCGACGCGCTCATCGCTTCGGACCTACCGCTCGGTGGCGGGCTCTCGAGTAGCGCTGCGCTCGAGGTGGCGACGGCAACGCTGCTTGAGGTGGCGACGGGGCGGGATCTTCCGGCGGCCCACAAGGTGGATCTCTGTCGCCGAGCGGAGCACGAGTACGCGGGCGTGCCCTGCGGGCTGATGGACCAACTGGCGTGCGTGCTCGGTGACCCTCATGGCCCGTTGCTCATCGATTGCCGATCTGGAGCGACGCGTGCCGTGCCGATGGCCCCCGACCTCGCGGTCGTCGTCTGCAATACGGGGGTGCGCCACGCGCTGGTGGATGGAGAGTACGCGCGTCGGCGCGCCGAGTGCGAACGGGCCGCGCGGGCGCTCGGCGTCGCCAGCCTTCGCGATGCGACGATCGAGAGCGTGAACGCCGCGGACGGACGCCTTGATCCGGTCGCCCGTCGTCGGGCGCGGCACGTGGTCACGGAGAACGCGCGAACGCTTGCCGCCGTGTTCGCGCTCGAGCGCGGTGACTTCATCGCGCTGGGGCGACTGTTCGGCGAAAGCCATCGATCGCTGCGCGACGACTTCGAAGTGAGTTGCGCCGAGCTCGATATCCTGGTCGATGCAGCCGGCGACCTTCCCGCCGACTGGGGCGTTTACGGCGCCCGGATGACGGGCGGTGGGTTTGGCGGGTGCACGGTGACCCTCGTGCGATCCGACCGCGTGTCCGTGGTTCTCGACGAGCTGAGACGTCGGTTTGCGCGGGTCACGGGGCGCGTCCCGGATGCGTTCGTCACCCGTCCGGCACGGGGGGCACGCCGGCTGGACATCGGCTCTCTGGCGGACGACCTTGCATGATCCTCGCTCGACCCGATTTCGACCAGTACCCTCATCGACGGCTGAACGCGCTGACGGGCGAGTGGGTGCTGGTCTGTCCACACCGTGCCGAAAGGCCCTGGCTCGGTCAGGTCGACGCTCGGCCGCCCGAGGCTCGCGTCTCGTACGACCCCGGTTGTACCCTCTGCCCGGGCAATCGCCGCGCCAGCGGGAGCATCAACCCCGCTTACGAGCGGACCTTCGTGTTCGACAACGACTTCAGCGCGCTGTTGGCTCGGGCGCCCGATCGGCCTACCGACGATGACCCGATCTTCGTCGCCGACGGCGTGTGCGGAGTCTGCCGGGTGGTGTGCTTTTCGCCGCGGCACGACCTCGCGTTGGCCGACATGGACGAACGGGCCCTTGGGCATGTCATCGATGCTTGGGCGAACGAGACCGAGGCGCTCGGCGAGCGCTACCGCTGGGTCCAGATCTTCGAGAACAAGGGCTCGGCGATGGGCTGCTCCAATCCGCACCCGCACGGTCAAATCTGGGCGTCGACCAGCCTGCCGAACGAGGCCGCCAAAGAGGACGCTCGCCAGCGCGCTTACTTCGAACGGCGGCACGCGCCGCTGCTCGTCGACTACGCCGCCCGAGAGATCGAGATCGATCGGCGTACAGTGTACGCCAATGTCGATTGGCTGGCCGTCGTCCCCTATTGGGCCGTCTGGCCCTACGAGACGCTCATCGTTCCGAGGCGGCCGATCGCCCGCCTGCCGGAAGTCCGACCGATCGAGCGGTCGCGCCTGGCGGCGCTGCTGCGGGATCTTCTGGGAAAATACGACCGCCTCTTCGGGGTTCCGTTTCCGTATTCGATGGGCTGGCACGGCGCTCCATTTGCGCCCGGGTCATGCGACCACTGGCAACTGCACGCGCACGTGTTTCCGCCGTTGCTTCGCTCGGCGACGGTCAAAAAGTACATGGTCGGCTACGAAATGCTCGCCGAACCTCAGCGGGATCTTACGCCGGAGATGGCCGCGAGCCGTCTTCGCGCGACTCGATAGCCACAAGGGGCCGCCCGACCCCGCGCGGCTTCGGGTGACGGCGCAATTCGACGCCCGCCTTTAGCAGGGAGGTGCGACGTCGGTGCCATCGCCCGGCGGCACCCCCGACGTCGCCGCGGAACCGGCCTGTCGCGTCCGGCTGGCGGCCTGCACGATGTGGACGACCTGATCCAAGATCACGGCAACCAAGATGACCGAGCCGATAATGACGAACGTCCAGTTCGAATCGAGGCGCCAGATGCGGGGGGTTCCGCTCGGGTCCCGATACCGTACCTGGAACATGTTGATGCCATTGTCGATGACGCGCATGATCGCGGAGCCGATGACGATGCCGAGCACGGTTCCTTCGCCGCCACGCAACGAACAACCGCCCAGGACGGCGGCCGCGATGGCGTAGAGCTCGTACGAGATGCCGACTTGTTGGGACATCTGCCCGATGTAAGCGGCATAGCAAACGCCGGCGACACCCCCCAATCCGGACGAGATCACGTACGTCAGCGTTTCCACGGTTCGCACGCGGATGCCGGAGTATTCGGCCGCTTCGCGATTGCCGCCAATCGCGTACACGTAGCGGCCAAATACCGAAAAATGCAAGAGGTACGTGGCGATTCCAATCACTACGAGAAAGAGGACGAGGGGGTAGGGGACGAGCGGGTTGCCGTCGAACGAGAAGAGCCCGCCGTCGGCGAGACCCAAAAGGGGCGAACCGGCCAGGCTGACCGTCCCGCCTTGGACCACGGTCTGGGATACGCCACGAACGAGGAGCATTCCTCCCAACGTCACGATGAATGGCTGGAGCTTCAGCCGTGTGATGAGAATCCCTTGCCCGAGACCGATGAGCACCGCCACGAAGAGCCCGACGGCGATGCCGGCCCAGAGGGGCTGACCCATTCCGCCGGTCTGGGTCGACGAAATCTTAGCGATCAACACGCCCGTCAGGCCGATCACCGAGCCGATCGACAAGTCGATACCGCCCGCGACGATGACGAAACCGATGCCGATGGCGTAGATGCCGAGCATCGAGATCTGTCGCGCCGTATTGATCGCGTTCGATGGTCCGACAAAATCCGGATTGGAGATCCACAGCCCTGCGCACATCACCAAGAGCGCGACGGACATGCCCCATTCCCGTCTCATGCGGCTCGGTCCCCGTCGGTCCCACCGGTCATGATCGCCGCGATCCGCTCGGCCGTAAGGCCGTCCCGCGTGAGGACACCGCGAATCCGGCGCTCGTGCATGACGACGACCCGATCGCTCATCCCAAGAATTTCTTCCATGTCGGAACTCACCATCAGGATGGTCATCCCCTCGTGGGCGAGTGCGGCGATGTGGCGGTAGATTTCGGCCTTCGCGCCGACGTCGATCCCCCGCGTGGGCTCGTCCAGGATGAGGACTCGGGGGCTCATGGCCAGCCACTTGCCGAGCACGACTTTCTGTTGATTGCCGCCCGACAGGGTGATCACCTTGTGATGGATGCTGGGCGTCTTGATCTGGAGCCGCCCGACGGCCGCTTCGGCGACTCTCCTCTCTTTCGCCCGGTCGATGAGGCCCCACCGGGTGTACCGTGCGACGTCGGGCAGCGAGGTGTTTTGCGCCACCGACATGGGCAGCACCAGCCCGTGGCGCTTCCGATCCTCGGGCGCGAGGTACACGCCCCGCGCAATCGCGTCGCCTGGGCTGAGAGGCGAAAACGGTCGACCCTCGAGCGTCATCGTTCCGGAGAGCGCCCGCGTCACACCGAAGAGAACTTCTGCGAGCTCGGTGCGACCGGCCCCGACCAATCCGGCGAACCCCAGGATCTCGCCGCGCAACGCCGTGAAGCTCACCCCCTGCGGGGCGCCCGGAACGAGGAGATCCTTCACCTCGAGCGCCGCCTCGCCGGACACGCGCCCGCTCTTTGCGGGGAAATACTGCCGAGAGAGCTCCCGGCCGACCATTCGCGTCACGATCGCGTCGTAAGTCGCCTCGTTGCGCTGCAGATCTCCCACGCACCGGCCGTCGCGCAGCACCGTGATGCGGTCCGCGATGTCGAGCACCTCGGCCATTCGGTGCGAGATGTAGATCACGGCGATGCCTTCGGTCCGGAGTTGACCGACGATCGCGAACAGCTGTTCCGATTCGCCGGCCGTGAGCGACGAGGTCGGCTCGTCCATGATGAGGATGCGCGCGCGATTCGACAGCGCCTTCGCGATCTCGATCATCTGCCTTCGCCCGGCAGTCAGCGACGACGCCGGAGTGGTCGCAGCGAGGTTGAGCCCGACCCGGCGCAGCAGGGCCTCCGCTTGGGCGTTCATTTCGGCGCGTCGCAAGGGGGCGAGCAGACACGGACCGCTCGACCGCTCATTGCCGAGAAAAATGTTCGCGGCAAGATCGAGATTCGGCGCGAGCATGGACTCCTGATGGATCAGCGCGATACCGCGTCGTTTGGCTTCACGAACGCTCGAAAGGATGACGGGATCGCCGTCGATCGAGATCTCCCCCTGGTCGGGCGGATAGACCCCACCGAGAATCCGCATCAGCGTGCTCTTGCCGGCGCCGTTCTCGCCCATCAGTGCCAGAACCTCGCCTGCGGCGAGCGAGATCGACACGTCGTCGAGCGCGGTCACCCCCGGGAAACGTTTGGTGATCCCTCGCATCGCGAGCAGAGGCGGCCCTGGACTACTCGTACTCATGACCCCGGAGAGATTCGCAACATCCGGCGCGACACGCCCATCCGACGTCTTGCCTCGTGGCCGCCTTCGAAATCATTTCTTCAATTCGGCGAGCTGCTGCTTGAATCGCGCGACGTTCGCCTGGGTGATGACTTCCACGCCGGTGTCGACGAAGCCGCTCGACGCAAGGGCGGCCTTGGCAGCCTGTCCACCGGTGGCCAGGTCGAAAAGCCACTGGCTCGATAGAAATCCGAATTGAAAAGGCTTCTGCACGACCGTCACCTGAATCGTGCCGTTGGCAATCGCGTTGAGCGTTCCCTCCTCCTCGTCGAACACCGCGGCAAGAATCGTGCCTTTTTTGCCCAGAGCTTCGAGGGCCGCTGCGATGGCCGGGCCGTTGTAGGACCAAAGTCCCGCGACGAGATTCAAGTCGCTGTGCGCATTGATGATATCTTCGACATTCGATCGCGCCTTGGCCCGGTCGGTGTTGTCTTCGCGCTTGTCGACAATCTCGATGCGGTGGCCGGCAATGGCGTCTCGGATCCCTTTCAGACGCTGGGTGGCGTTGTCTGCCGATAAGGTCCCCACGAAAACCGCCATCTTTCCGCCGTTCGGAACGAGCTTGACGATCTCGGCGCCCAGCACCTTGCCCGCCTCGTAGTTGTTCGTGCCGATGTAGAGCAACCGGGCGGACTTGGGCGCATCCGAGTCGAACGTGATGAGCTTGGTCTTCGCGGCCACCCTGTTGAGCACGGGGACCTGGTCGTCGGGCGCAATCGCACTGACCGCGATCCCGTCATACCCCTGGCTCGCGAGATTTTCGAGAATCTGATTTTGCTCTTCCGGGGTGCCGGTGGATGGCATTCGCACGTCGACCTGGACCTTGTGCTCGCCCTCGTACTTGCGCACGCCCGCTGCGGCGATCTTCCAGAACTCGCTCGCATTGTTGGTCACGAACGCGAGCTTCACCCCGTGGGATGGCCCGGCGCCGCCCCGATCGCAGCCCGCGCTCGCCATGACAACCGACGCGATCGTGGCGATCACGCCGCCGATCTTCCACGATTGAGCGATGTTCACGGGCGGTCCTCTCCGTCGGCTTGTCGGTAACACGTCCGGCTGAACACGCGGACGACCCGAGCTTACCGCAGTGTCCGGTTCGCGCGCCTTCGACTTCCGCTTGGCCGGAAGTCGGGGTCGGGGTCGGGGTTGGGGTCAGCCGGCAGCTTTTCGTGTTAGAATGGGAGACCATGGGCATGTGGCGTGTGGATGCGGATGCGGAGCCCGGCATCCTCCACCTGAAGCTTTCGGGCGCGCTGACGCTAAACGAGGTGAAGGCCTTCGTGGAGGCTCACAATCGAGCCGTCGACGGCTATCGAGGGCAAGACTACCGAGTTTGGGTCGACATTTCGGACCTGTCGCCGTTGCGACCTGAAGTTGCGGACGTCCTTGAAGAATCCAAGCGGTACAGCAACCAGCAGCCCAACTTTCGGGGTAGCGCGGTACTGGTCGCGGGCGCCACCGTCGCCATGCAGCACCGCCGTACATCGATGAGCGGCGGCGTCCTGGACACCGAGCTCATCTCCCATGATCCGGAGGCCCTGCGTGCGCACCTGCGCACGGTCCATCGCAGTTCTCCTTGAGTCCTCCCAGTTGAGCGAACCATGGCGGGTCGTCGGCACCTCCATCGACAATCGCCGCATCGACGCCGCCATCGGAGAGGGCCGAAACCGCTGAGCATGCGGATTTCGAGCTTCTCTCCGCCGTCGCCAACGGAGGCCCACGCTGGGCGGCCAGCGGACTCGACCGGGCGAGTCGGCGCACCTCAGGGGCCGTGCCGCTGCGCCGAATTGCCGCAGGTCGCATTGACGGCATACATTTGCGCGCAAGCGGGGGTCAAGCGGCCATGGTGCAGCGCAGCGACACGAACGATGGACACGACGAGCCGGGGGCGCCGTGAAGGTCGTGCTGGCTGACGATCAAAGAATCCTGAGAGACGGGCTTCGCGCCGTGCTTACGGCGGCTGGAGTCCAGGTGGTCGGAGAAGCGGGCGACGGCGATGCGGCCGTCGCGGAGGCGGAGCGGTCGCAGCCGGATGTCGTGGTCATCGACATTGCGTTGCCCAAGCTCAACGGCATCGAAGCCACGCGCCGGCTCAAAGCAAAGATGCCCGCGACCCAGGTCGTCGCGTTGAGCATGAACTCGGATCGGTCCTACGTGATGGCCATGTTGGAAGCGGGGGCTACTGGGTATCTGCTCAAGGACGCAGCCGCAGCCGAGCTCCTCACCGCCTTGGGCGCCGTCAGTCGCGGCGAAACGTACCTCAGCCCGGCGGTCGCGGCAGCTGTGGTTGACCATGCGCTGCACGGCAGGGCGGTCGCCTCCTCCGGATCGGAAAAGCCGCTGAGCGTTCGGGAGCGCGAGGTCGTCCGACTCATCGCCGACGGCAAGTCATCCAAGCAGATCGCCGCCGTCCTCCACATCGCCGTGTCGACCGTCGACAGCCATCGACGTCAAATCATGGATAAGCTCAACCTGCGGACCATCGCGGACCTCACCAAGTATGCGATCCGCGAGGGCTTGACGTCGGCCGAGCGGTAACCCGCGCGCTCGTTGCCTCCCGGGTCCCGGTGACGCGACGCTTGCCCAGCACGTCGCCTACCACGCCGGGTCGACGAATCCGCGGCTCGGACGGGCGAACAGGTAGCCCTGCAGCAGATCGCCGCCGAGTGCCACGAGGGTATCGCGCTCCTCGGGCGTCTCGACGCCTTCCGAGATGACCGGCAAATTCAAATCGCCGGCCGCAAGCTGCATCATGGCCCGAACGATGCTGCGCTTTTGGTGCGACGTGTCGATGGATCGGATCAACGAGGCGTCGAGTTTCACATAATCGGGTTGCAACAGAGTGAAACTCGAAAGGCCGGCGTAGCCTGCGCCGAGGTCGTCGATCGCGACCCGAAAGCCAAGCTCCCGAAGCTTGCCAATGCGGCTCTGGAGCCCCGCCACACCGTCCAACGAAGCCCGCTCGGTGAGCTCGAGAACCACCCGGGTCGCGATCGCGCTGAGGGGCGACGCGGGGGAAGACAAGTCGAAGTCATTCAAATCTTCGGGGTGAACGTTGACGAAGAGGAGCGAGGAGTCGGGTAGCCCCCTCGCGTCGGCGGCGATCCGCGCCCGTATCCTTCGGGCGACGTCGTGCAAACGTCCGAGGCGCGCCGCCGCGTCGAACAGATCCAGCGGACTGCGCAGCGTCGGCTCTTCGTTGCGTACGAGCGCTTCGTACGCGACGACCCGGCGGCGTCCGAACGCGACGATGGGCTGATAGGCGACCCACAGCGAGTCGAGGGCACTCGACAGCCTCGTTTCGAGGCCCGCGCGATCTCCAAGAGCTCGATTCGGAAGCTCGAGCACCGACAGAGCCTCGCGCTTGAACCGAGCCATCATGTGGAGATCCCGGGCGCGCCCGACGACATCGAGCAGCGTGGCGGGCAGGACGGGTTTGTCGACGTATCGAAACGCACCGTACTGCACGGCCTCCATCGCGGACTGCACGTCCGGACGCCCGGTGAGGATGACCACGGGCACGTCGAGATCGTACTCGCGCGCAGCGCGAAGAAGGTCGAGGCCGCTCATCCCGGGCATGATCAAATCCGTCACGATCACGTCGAAGCTCTCGAGCGCCACCCGCTGTCTCGCGACGAGCGCGTCCCCTTCGGCGATGACCGTCCAGCCCGCGCGTGCGAGGACCTGCTGATGGACCGCCCGCACGGCTTGCTCGTCGTCCACCAGCAACACCCTGCCGCCGGGCTGGCCCACGCGGTCGGCCAGGGTCTCGAAAGAAGCCGAGGGAAAGGGGTTGCTCTGGAAATTCGGCGAGGCCGCTGAAATCTCGGAATTCGTTGCGGACATCGCCGCCCGCTCCGCTTTGGCCATGCGGACCGACTCGCGTTCGTCGGCGGAACGAGCGATCGCCTCGTCCAAGTGAAGGGCTTCGCATCGCGCGCATCTCAAAGCTGGCGCTCGAACGGTCGATTGCGTGACGTACTGCGCGGCAAAGAGAACGTCCCCGCCGCACAGGGGGCATCGCATCAAATGGGACGTTGCCACCGAGCCAAACTCCATGGGTCCGCAAGGTACTCCAGTTCGGCACCCGCGAAGCGACCTTGAATAGCAGAGGCCCATCGTGCCACCGGTGCTCCCGCGCCCATCGTCGTACCTCCACCCCCAAGAGCGCTGGATGGCCGAGCCCGGCGCATCGTTAACATCCGCCACAGGGCGGTAGTCAAAAGCGATGAGCCCCGCCTTCCCGTCGCTTTGGAGCTTGTCGGCGAAACGAAAGGGGTTTCGGCCGGGTTACGTCAAGAGCCAGACGCGGTCAGCCAAGTCCTTTCGGTCCAAAAGACGGACCTCGCGCGGACGCCGGATCGGGCGCTGGAGGTCGCTTGCCCATCGCTCCACGCATTTCGCTAGACCGAATCACAGATCCAGGGGCTTGTATGCTTCGGTCGGGCGTTGGAGGCTTGTGCGCTCTTGGTGCTCGCTCCGCCTGTGCCCTCGGGCACGCGCTGCAAGGGCTAGGTGGATGGCACCCGAAGTGAAGGATCCGGGGGAATCATGCAAGACGAGTTGAATGGGAGGTCACGCGATTCGCGACCTCCACGATCGATCCTCGTCGTCGAGCGCGACGCGCTCATCGCCGGCGACGTACGGTCCGCGCTGCTGCGTTTTGGGTACAGCGTACCTCCGGCCGCCGAGTCCGCTGCGGACGCGCTCCTCGCGGTCGAGATCTACCAACCCGACCTCGTCTTGATGGACGTGCATCTGCAGGAGCAAGACGACGGCATTTTTGCGGCTGCGGCCATTCGCGCGCGGCATCCGACCCCCGTTGTCTTTCTCGCGGCGCAGGCCGACGATGCGACGCTGATGCGGGCCCAAGAAGAAGCGCAACCGCACGGTTACGTCCTCAAGCCCTACGGAGACCGCGAGTTGCGGGCCGCCGTCGAGGTCGCCTTGCAGAGACACGCACTCGAGCAAGAGGTCAGCCAGCAGCGATCGCTGATGGCCGGAGTACTGAGCGGGATGTCGGACGCCATCGCGGCGGTCGACGCGCAGGGCAACATCGTGCTCGCCAACGAACCGGGCCGTCGTGCGTTCGGTGACGCCATCGGCGGTGCGCAGTCGCCGCCGCCGACCCACGGCCACGGGATGTACGAGCTCGACGGTGAAACGCCGTTCCGGACCGAGGATCTTCCCTTCGCGCGCGCGCTCGCGGGCGAGATCGTTCGCGACGTGGAGGTGTTCGTTCGGTCCGTCCACGATCCCGAAGGGCGCCTGTACAGCGTCAACGCCGCGCCGCAGCGCGACGCCAACGACCTCGTCTGCGGAGCCGTGGCGGTGGGGCGAGATGTCACCGATCTGCTCGCCGCCCGCTCGGAGCTCCGAGAACAGTCGGAGACCGACCCCCTGACGGGCGCGTACAACCGGCGGGGTTTCTTGCAGGTCGCGCAAAAGGCGTTCGACGTGGCTCGGGGGTCGGGGCGGCAGCCGGCGGTCTTTTTCATCGATCTCAACGGCATGAAGAGCATCAATGATTCCCTCGGCCATGCGGAAGGCGATCGCATGCTCATGGACGTCACCTGGGTGCTGCGGGGGTGCTTTCGCACGTCCGACATCGTGGGCCGCCTGGGCGGCGATGAATTCGTCGTCCTTGCGCCGGATGCGGGCGAGCACGCCGACGTGCTTCGTGAGCGCCTGTGCGCAGCGGTCATGCAATTCAACACAGGCTCCGAGCGGCCCTACCGGATCTCGATCAGCGTCGGAATGAGTCGGTGCAGTACGGAGGATTCGTTGTCGCTCGAGGCCCTCGTCGAGCAGGCGGATCGGCGCATGTACGAAGACAAGTTGGCTCGAAGCGCCCGCCGGGCTCGCAACGTTTCCGTCGTGCCGCCGCCAGCGGCTTCGAGGCCCGGACCGCCGCCATCCGCGGTTTCGGCGCGCCCGCGAGCCGTGCCGCCGGTACGCGCTTCGCCGTCTGAGCTCGCTGCCGTCTCCTTCTCTTCCCGGCCCGCCAACGGGCCGCCGGAGAAGATGGCTCCCAAGCGCATCCTGCTGGTGGACGACCAGTCGCCCAACCTGGCGCTGCTCGAAGCGCTGCTCGCCCCTCTTGGCCATGAGCTCGTCATGGCGGACGACGGACTCTCCGCGCTCGCCGCCTACACTCAGTTCAAGCCCGACCTGGTCCTCCTGGACCTGGTGATGCCCGGTCTGGATGGTCTCGAGGTGCTGAAGCACATCCGCGCGGAAAGCGGAGCCGACCACGTTCCGGTCATCGTTCTCACCGCCCATTCCGAACGCGAACATAAGCTCCGCGGTCTCGAAGCGGGTGCGGACGATTTTCTCGAAAAGCCGGCTGACGGGCGCGGTCTGCGCATCCGCGTCTCGACCCTTCTGCAATTGAAAGACTCGAGGGACGTGCTTCGCCGGCTGAACGAACAGCTGGAGGCACGCAATGAAGAGCTCGGACGCCTGCAGCGCGAACAGCGGGATTTGACCGCCTTTGTCGTGCACGATCTGAAGAGCCCTCTCGCAGCGCTTTGGTCAAACCTCGAGTACGCGCGACAGGCGGCCAGCGACAGCCTCGATCTGCAGGATGCGCTCGACGATGCCGCGCGCGCCTGCCAGCGGCTCCGCTCGATGATCGACGACTTGCTCGTCATCTCGCGTCTGGAAGATTCGGAGTTTCCCATTCACAACGAACTCATCGGTCTGTCCGACCTGCTGCGCGAGGTTCTCTTCGAATACGTTCGACAGGCAGCGGAGCGAAGGGTCCATCTGCTGGAGCCACCGCGCACGAGCGCCCATGTCCGGGGCGATCGCGCGCTCCTTCAACGCGTCATCCAGAACATTCTCGACAACTCGTTGAGGCACACGCCCGAGCAGGGGCGGATGGGCATTGCGACGCAGTCGGACGGCGCGGTCGAGATCACGATTTCCAATTCGGGGCCGGCCATCCCTGCGTCCGACAGGCTGCGTATCTTCGAAAAGTTCACCCGGATCGAGAAGGGCACGACAACGGGCAACGCGGGCCTCGGCTTGTACTTCTGCAAGCGCGCGATCGAGGCGCTCGGAGGGACCATTTCCGTCACGGAGACACCCGAGTGGCCGACCTCGTTTGTTCTGCGCCTGCCGGCGTAAATCTCGGGCGATCGAGAGCAAACGGAACAATCCCATGGCCGACGAGAATCCCAGCGTGGACATGACGTCCTTCGTGCACGAGCTCGTGCAGCAATCGCGCGATGCATTGCTGGCGCTCTCCACGGAAGGCAAGGTCCTTTTTTGGAGCCCGGGGGCTCAGGCCATCTTTGGCTACACGCCGGAGGAGGCGATGGGGCGCGCGCTCGACGATTTGGTGCTTCCCGCGGGTCGACTCGACGAAGCGCGGGAGATGATGGGGCACGTGCTCACGAGGGGAAGGGCGCTTTTCGAGACGGTCCGACAGCGCAAAGACGGATCGCCGGTGAGCGTCGAGGTCTCGATGCGCGCGGTCAGGACCCCGCAGGGCCACATTCGATTCATCGCCGCGAACATAAAGGACGGCAGCCAACTGCAGAGCTTGCGCGACAGGCGTGCCGTCGAGTCGAGGTTTCGGGGTTTGCTGGAGGCCGCTCCGGACGCGATGGTCATCATCGGCGACGACGGACGAATCGCGCTCGTCAATGGGCAGACCGAGAAGGTATTTGGCTATCAGCGCGACGAGCTACTGGGCCAGCCGATCGAGGTTCTCGTGCCGGCGCGGTTCCGCGCGGTTCATCCCGATCGGCGCCGCGGTTACTTCTCGGATCCGCGTACGCGCCCGATGGGTGCCGGTCTCGAGCTCTTCGGGCTGCGCAAGGATGGCTCCGAGTTCCCGGCGGAAATCAGCTTGTCTCCGATGGAGACCGAAGCCGGCAGGCTGGTCACGGCCGCCATTCGCGACATCACGGAGCGCAAACGGGCGGAGGAAAAGTTCCGAGGCCTGCTCGAGGCCGCCCCCGACGCCATCGTGATCGTGAACCGCGAGGGCAACATCGTGCTCGTCAACGCGCAGACCGAAGCGCTCTTCGGCTACGAAAGAACGGAGCTTCTCGGCGCGGCGATCGAGAAGCTCGTACCGGAGCGATTTCGGGGCAGGCACCCCGGGTACCGCACCGGCTTCTTCCTGAAGCCCAACGTGCGTTCGATGGGGTCGGGTCTCGAGCTCTACGGCCTGCGCAAGGACGGCAGTGAATTCCCGATCGAGAATCAGTTTGAGCCCTCTCGAGACCGAAGACGGAACGCTCGTATCGAGCGCCATCCGCGACATCACCGAGCGCAGAAAGGCCGAAGACAAGTTCCGCGGGCTCCTCGAATCGGCCCCCGACGCCATGGTCATCGTGAATCGGGAAGGCCGAATTGTCCTCGTCAACGCCCAAACGGAGACCTTGTTCGGCTTTCGGCGCGAGGAGCTCCTCGGTCAGCCGATCGAGACGCTGGTCCCGAAGCCGTTCCGCGATCAGCACCCTGCGCACCGTCGCGGATACTTCGCCGAGCCGCGGTTGCGGCCCATGGGCAAAGGCGCGGACTTGTTCGGGCTCCGCAAGGACGGAACGCAGTTCGCGGCGGAGATAAGCCTCAGTCCAATCCAAACCTCGGAGGGGACGCTCGTGACGGCCGCCATCCGCGACATCACCGACCGCAAGCAAATGGAAGAGCGGATACAGCAGGCCAACCGCATGAAAAGCGAGTTCCTCGCCAACATGTCCCATGAACTGCGCACGCCGTTGAATGCCATCATCGGATTCGCCGAGCTCATCAGCGATGACAGAGTCGACGGAAATTCGCCCCGGCTCAAGGAGTTCATGGGGCATATCCTCGTGAGCGGACATCACCTGCTGCAGCTCGTGAATGACATTCTCGATCTCTCCAAGGTCGAGGCCGGCAAGATGGAGTTTTACCCGGAGAAGGTCGACCTCGCGCAACTCGTCAACGAGGTGGTGACGATGTTGCGCACGCACGCATCCAATCGCAAGCTCCGCGTGAACGCGGAGGTCGATGTGGCACTGAACGACGTCGTGCTCGACCCCGCTCGGCTGAAGCAGGTGCTCTACAATTACCTTTCCAATGCCATCAAGTTCACCAGCGAAGGCGGCCGCGTCGATGTGCGCGTCGGCGTCGACGCGCCGGCGGCCTTTCGGCTCGAGGTCGAAGACACGGGGCCGGGAATCCGAGAACAGGATTTGGGCCGGTTATTCGTGGAATTCCAGCAATTGGACGCGACGCTCACCAAGAAACACTCCGGGACCGGATTGGGTTTGAGTTTGACCAAGAGGATCGTCGAAGCGCAAGGGGGTCGCATCGGGGTTAGCAGCGTCGTAGGACAGGGAAGCGTATTTCATGCGATTCTCCCGCGTCATCCGCAGATGCTGGCTCTGCCGGCGGTGCCGCCGGCTCGGTTCGGGTTGCCGTCGAGTCCGCCGGTCGTCCTCGTGATGGAGAGCAACCCGAGCGATCAGGCCTCGCTCGTTCGCACGCTGCTTGCCGCGGGCTACGCCGTCGATGCAACCGCGACGGGGGCCGAGGGTCTCGTCAAATTTCGAGACGCGAAGTTCGACGCGGTGGCGCTCAACCTGCGGTTGCCGGACATGGGCGGCCTCGAGGTCATCCGCGAGATCCGCGGGGCGGGCGATCGCCGGGACGTGCCGGTCGTCCTGATCACGGCCGCGAGCGCCGGGGCCGCCGTCGGAAGCGGGGCGACCCACCCCGTGCAGCCCCGCCCTGTGGACGAAGCCGCGGTGATCTCGTCGCTGACGCGGGCGGGGGTTGTCGGGCATCGACCGGGCACGGTGCTCATCGTCGATGACGATCGAGCAAGCCTGGAACTCATGGCGGCGACGCTCACCTCACTGGGCTACGCAACCGACTGCCAACAGGACGCCGCGTCGGCACTGATCGCGGTGGAGGCGAGGAGGCCGGCGGCCATCGTCTTGGATCTGCTGATGCCGCGGATGGGTGGCTTCGAGTTTCTGGAACGGTTTCGCAGTCAGCCGCAAAGCCGGGACGTGCCGGTCGTCATCTGGACGGCGAAGGATCTTACGGCGGCCGAAAAGGCTCGGCTTAGCGAAGACGCCCAGGCGGTGCACAGCAAGGCGCGGGCCAGCACGGCCGGCGTCGTCCATGAACTCGAACGCCTGTTGCGCCCGAGCCCGGTCGGACGTTTGAAAGGTTGAGCCATGTCCGCAGAGCCGATCCTTCTGATCGAAGACAATGCGGCGAACGCCGCGCTCATTCTATTTCTCCTCACCGAGGGCGGCTACGACGTCCGAGTCGCCGTCGACGCCCAAGCGGCCATGACTCAGCTCGAGAACTTCCGCCCCTGGTTGATCCTGATGGACCTGCAGCTTCCGGGCATGGACGGCCTGGAGCTCACACGCCGTCTCAAGGCGGATGACCGGACGCGCGAGATCTGCATCGTGGCGCTGACGGCGTACGCGATGAAGGGGGACGCACAGCGGGCGCGTGAAGCCGGGTGCGACGACTACATCACAAAGCCCATCGATACACGGACCTTTCCCGGCGTCGTCGCGACGCATCTGCGGCGTCGCGTCTGCGGCGATCCGACGAACAACGGAAAAAGAGGACGGCCCGGAGCCTGCCGCGATGGGTCCGGGTCTTGATCCCCGAACGCGCCGCCCGCGGCGACGTTCGCCGTCAGTCGACCCGTTGATAGGTCAGCGTGTAGACGACCGGGATCGACAACTTGGGGCTGCTCACCGTCGCCTTCATCGTGAGTTTCGCGCCGTCGGGGCTCAACGTGAACTCGTTCGTGCGCGATCCACCGTCGTCGGCTCGAAATGCCTGCACGAGATGCTCCCCCTCGAAACGCTGCGACAGGACGAGGGTCTCGTCGCCCATGCGGTAGGGTACAGGCGCCCCGGTCTCGGGGCTGACGGCAACCGGGTAGCCCGGAACCGTAGAGCGAATCGTGCCACCGCTGAACTCGAACTTGCAGGTGGCTACGATTGCCGTTCGGTCCGCCACTTTCGCGCGTGCGATGCCGCGGAAGACGAAGAAGAACGCCGCCACGCTTCGGTCGATGGCGTCGGCGCGTGCCCTTTGCTCGGCCGCGTCTCCCGCGAATCGGTACGAGCCGGCGTACCGCATGCGCAGTTTCGCGGCCGGACTGCCCATGGCGGCCGACTCTTGGTCGGCCTTGGTGGCGTCCGCGCGGATTCCAGGCGTGAGCAAGCATGCGGCGGCCAGGCCCCCCACGATGGCGAAGTGACCCGCGCGTCGCGCGCCGGCGGCTCGGTGGGGGCTGATGTTTCGAGGGCGCATGGGTCCTCCTTTCGGCTGGGTGCGGTGTCTCGCGACTCGGATGCCTCGAGTGTTGACTTCTAGACGCTTCGGGGTCGCCGCGCGATCCGGCGACGGCAGCGCCGCATGCGAGAGCGCATCGGCAGCGCGCCACCTCAGCGGCTCCCAAGGCGTTCCGACAGCGATTCGAGCCAGGCCAGAGCGACGTCCTCCCCGCCGCAGCGGGGCATCCCGGCGAGCGCGGTTCGGAGCTGGGTCTCGACGCGGGCTCGCGCCGCTTCGACCCCGAAGGCGCGCACGACGCTCGGTCTGCCGAGCGCCGCATCGCGGCCTGTGGGCTTGCCGAGGCGCCGCGCGTCACCGATCGCGTCGTTCAGGTCGTCCACGGCCTGGTAAGCCCGGCCGAGGGCTTCACCAAACCGGCGCCACGGCTGTGGCGGCGCCCCCGCTGCGATGGCGCCCATCGCCGCGGCGGCCTCGAAGAGCGAGGCCGTCTTCGCTCGCTGGTACTCTTCGATCGGTGCGACGGGCTCACTCTCCCAGGCCTGCCCGGCGAGGATCCCCCGTGTCGTACCGGCCGCGGCGGCGAGCGTCTGCAACAGCGGCCGGAGCCTGGCCGGATCCGTCGAGCCTGAGCGCACGATGACGTCGAAGGAGTGCACGATGAACGCGTCCCCTACGAGGAGCGCGAGCCCCTCTCCGAATACCTTGTGCACCGACGGTTTCCCGCGCCGCAACTCGGCGTCGTCGAAGCACGGCAGGTCGTCGTGAACGAGCGAGGCGCAGTGCAGCAGCTCGATTGCCGCGGCCGCTGCGTCGGCCACCTCGGGTCGCCCGTCTCCGCACGCGATCGATGCGATCAGACAGAGTTGGGGGCGTAACCGCCCCCCGCCAGGAAACAGGGCATAATGTTGAGCGTCGTGCAGGCGCGGGGGGCAGCCGGGACCGATGGCGCACGTCCGGAACGCGATATCGAGCGCACGCTCCACGCGGGGTGCGAGATTTCCGAAGTCGGACCGTCGCTCGCGGGGGGAGTGGCTCGGGACGTTCGCCATGTCCAAACTATAACCAAAGTATAGACAAACGCCACCGACATATTGTATAGAGTATGTGCATGGTCCGTAGGGCATCGCATGGCACGGTCATCGGGGCGGGGGTAGGGGGCTTCGCCTGCGCCATCGACCTTGCCGGATCGGGATACGCGGTGGCGCTCCTCGAACGTGCGCTCCAGGTCGGGGGCAAGATACGGACGGTCGGCGTAGGGGGCCTCGCCGTCGACGCTGGGTCGACGGTGCGCTGGGTATTCGACGAGCTCTTCGCCACCGCCGGTCGGAGCGACCTGTGAGCCCGTTCGTTCTCCGAGCACTGATCTGGGTTCCGGTCGCGCTCGTCGTCGCCGTGGCGATGGACTTCTGGGCGGCGCTCCTCCACGGCCGGCTGTGGCACGCCCTGCTCTGGTCGGTTCACCGCTCGCATCACGAGCGCTCCTCGGATGCCCGTCGCCTCGAAGCGAATGACGCGCTCTCTGGGATCCATGCGCCGATCGCGATCGCGCTCATCTTCGTCGGCTGCCAGGGCACGCCCGGCGTTCTGCGCGAGATCGCGTTCGGTGTCGGCGTCGGAATGAGCGTCTTCGGCGTCGGGTACTTCGTAGTGCACGACGGCCTCGTCCACGAGCGCCTGCCCGTGCCTGTTCTCCTGCGCTTTCGCTACTTCCGGGCCGTTGCGCGGGCGCATCGGGTGCACCACGGGGCCGCGGGCGGCGCTCCGTACGGCTTCTTCTTCGGGCGATGGGAGCTCGCTCGCGCCGTAGGCCTCACGCGCTCGCGATCATCGACCGGGCGAGCCCGAAGCTCCAGCGCCCCGCAACGCTGAGGCCGAGCCCGCGTACGATCTTGCCCCATACGGCCGGGTGACGGCGGGCCGTCCGCCGCAGGAAGTCGACGAATGCCGCCGGTCGCATCTCGTCCCGGAGCAGGCGCGCATACGGCTCGTTGCCCATCTCGTGCAGAGTGCAGAACGCAGCGTCCAGAAGCGCGTTCACCTCGTCGCCTTCGAACTGCCGCGCCGCCATCATGTGCGCGAGCGCGCCGGTGAGGGCGTGGACGGGCGCGTCGTGGACCACGGTTCGAAGGTCCACGCGCGGGTCGTCGAGCGCACGCGCGATCGCGTCCGCGGCGGGCACGATCGACCGGAGCGTGGCTCCGAAGCCGCAGTAGGTGAGAGGCGAGTGCCGGGCCGCCGCGTCCCCGACGAGGACGACGCGGCGGTCCGGGGGTCGCGGCGCGGCAGAGAGGCGCGACCAGCCGGGGATGAACCCGAAGGTCGGTCGCAAAAGCTTCGCGTCTCCTCGCTTGTACCCGGGCCGTGTCGCGAAGAACCTCGCATACAGCTCGGCGAGCGAGGTCCTCTCTCCGGCGCGTGCGTAATAGAAGAGGTACACGGTGGTCTCGCCGCTCCGCCCGGGAAACGCCTCCCAGACATACTGCCGCCCGCGCTCGATCGAATCGACGGTCGCGAGGATCTCGCCCACGCGTGGCGACACCTCCGCCGGGCCGTCCCCCTCGGCGAGCCCCTGGAGGACGCCGCCCACCGTGGGGCAGACCAGGTCGGCCGTGGCATGCGGGCTGGTTGCTCCACGCGCGTCGACCATGAGCTTGGTCGTGACGTGCCGCGTCGCCCCATCGCGCGTGCGCAAGCGGAGCTGCACGGCGGTCGGCCCGGATGCGTGCGCGTCCAGCGCGTAGCCGTCGAAAATGCAGACCCCCCGTCTTTCGGCGAGCGCGCGGGCGTGCGCAAGGAGCGGCCCCGCCCCCACGGCGTGATCGAGCACACCGACGACCGGGTAGCTCGCGCCGCCGTGGAACCGGCAGATTGCGTAGTCGTAGCGGGCGACGATCAGCTCGGCGAGATCGGCCTCGGAGACCACCCCGGCCTCGACCAGCGCGCGCAGCTCGGGGCCGCTCGCGTTCCATTCACGGTGCGCGGCCCCGACCCGCGCGCGGTCGAACACGGCCACCCCGACGCCGCGCGCTGCGAGCACGGGAGCGAGCATGGACCAGAGTCCCCCTCCGACGATCGCCACGTCGAAGTCCGTGCGCGCGCCGCCTGCCGGCTTGGCCGGAGGCTCTGCTCGGAGCGGCGGCTCCCGGCGATGGCGATCGAGGTGGTCCAGCCTCTCGAGCAGCTCGGCGCCGCCGGCCTCGCGCACCCGCGCGCGCGCCTCGTCGCCCATTACGGCCCCTCCGCGCACGCCGCCACTAGAAATCGCGTCGATCCGAGGGGGGGTGCGTCGAGGACGCGTCGTCGCTCGAACCGGGCCCGGAGCGACCTGAGG
The DNA here is from genome assembly GCA_963696385.1 of uncultured delta proteobacterium. Classification (GTDB taxonomy): domain Bacteria; phylum Myxococcota_A; class Polyangia; order Polyangiales; family Polyangiaceae; genus Palsa-1150. Next base: position 576,584 of record CAVOKF010000007.1, on the reverse strand, counting down.
ACGAGCCACACCTTGCGCGCGCGGGGCACGACGGCGCGCCGCGTGATGGAGTCGAAGCCGGCGCGGACCACGCGGCGTCCGATGTCCGAGTAGATGAGCTTGGCCGCCCGGATCCCCACCCGACAGTCCGCGGGGAGCGCCGCGATGCCGGCGTCCGCGCTCGCATAGAGATCGTCGGCGGAGCGAAGCAGGCGCGCGACGACCGACCGCGTCGCATCGTCGGCGCGCGGCTGCTCGAGCCAGCGGTCGGTCTCGATGCCGGCGTCGCGCATCCACTGCAGAGGCAGGTAGATCCTTCCGCGGGCGGCGTCCTCCCCGACGTCCCGCGCGATGTTGGTCAGCTGCATCGCGACGCCCAGGTCGCACGCGCGCGCGAGGACGCAAGCCGCGCGCTCTCCCATGAGCAGAGTCATGATGGCGCCCACCGCGCCCGCGACGCGGGCAGCATAGGCATGGAGATCGTCGAGGGTCTCGTAGCGTCGTCCGATGGCGTCCCAGGCGAGCCCCTCGAGCAGGGCCTCGAACGGCTGCAGCGGAAGGCGAAGGCGCCCGACGACGTCGGCGAGCGCCCGGTCCACGGGATCGTCTCCAGGCCGTCCGAGGAAGATCCGGTAGAGCCGGTCGCGCAGCTCGTCGACCGCGGCTTCGGTGGCGCCGGGGTCGGCGTCGATGCGATTGTCGGCGACGCGGCAGAACGCGTAGACCGCGGCGGCAGGTCGGCGCACCCGCTTCGGCAAGAGCAACGACGCGACGGCGAAGCTCTTCGACCCGGCCCTGAGAAGGGCGCGGCAGGCCTCGAAGTCTTCGGGGCTCGCGTTACGCCGCACGGGGCACCAGCGAGTCGAGCACGCGGGCGGACGAGAGTACGCCGGGCACCCCGGCGCCGGGGTGCGTTCCCGCGCCCACCAGGAACAGGCCGCCGACTTCCTCGCTTTGGTTGTGCGGGCGAAACCACGCGCTCTGTCCGAGCACGGGCTCGAGCCCGAACGCCGCGCCTCTCACGCTGAGAAGGTCGTCCTGGAAGTGCTGGGGCGTCATCAGGCGCGACGTCACGAGGTTGCGGCTCAGGCCGGGCAGCAGCGTGGCTTCAAGGTGCTTCTCGATCGCCCTTCGGTACGGCTCCGCGCGCTCGGTCCAGTCGATCCCCGCTTCGAGGTTGGGTACGGGGGACAGGACGTAGAAACCGTCGCACCCGGCCGGGGCGAGCCCCGGGTCCGTCGCCGTCGGCCTGTGAAGGTACAGGCTGAAGTCCTCGGCGAGCACGTGGCGCCGGAAGATGTCCGAGAGGAGCTCCTTGTAACGCGGCCCGAGCAGGATCGTGTGGTGCGCCACGTCGGGGTACTGCGTCTTCGTGCCGAAGTACCAGACGAAGAGGCTCATCGAGTAGCGGGCGTTGTCGAGCTTGCGGTCGGTCCAGCGGCGCCGGTACTTCGACGGCACGAGGTGGCGGTAGGTCCACGCCGAGTCGGCGTTGGAGACGACGACGTCGGCCGCGACCATCTCGCCCGACGCCAGCCGAACGCCTCGAACCTGGCGCCCCTCGACCCGGATCTGCTCGACCGTGCTGCCGTACCGGATCGATCCGCCCAGGCCGTGAATGAGGTCGAGCAGACCCTGCACCAGCCTGCCGGTTCCCCCCATGGGGAAATGCACGCCCCACGTTCGCTCGAGGTACGGGATCAGGCTGTAGATCGAAGTCGTCGTGAACGGATTGCCGCCGACGAGCAGCGGGTGAAAGCTGAGGACCTGGCGCAGTCGCTCGTCCTCGACGAACCTGAATACGAGCCCGTAGACCGTTCGGTAGCTCTCGAGCCTCATCATGGCGGGAACGACGCGCGCCATGTCCGTCCACCGGGTGAAGGGGACGTGGGCGAGCCTCTCGAACCCGACGGAGAAGATGTCCTCGCTCCTCTTCACGAATCGCTCGTACCCGGCGAGATTGTCGGGCGCGAGTTGCTCGATCTCCGCGCGCATCTTCTCCGCGTCGCCCGTGTAGTCGAAGATCGACCCGTCGTGAAAACGGATCCGATAGAACGGCGACACGGGGCGCAGGTCGACGTGGTCGGCCATTCGCTTGCCGCAAAGGGCCCAAAGCTCCTCGAAGAGGAACGGCGCGGTGATGACCGTCGGGCCGGCGTCGAAGGTGAAGCCGTCGCTCTTCCACACGCGCGCCCGGCCGCCGGGCCGATCGCTTCGCTCGAGGATCGTGACGTCCCAGCCCCGCGCGCCGAGCCGAACGGCTGCCGCGAGGCCCCCGAACCCGCTGCCGATGACGATCGCGCGCCGCGCGCCCGAACTGGTTGGCATCGGTCCCTCCACGGTGTATAACGTTGTGTATAACTTTATGCAAATCTTGTCAACCGCCCATGGGTGATCCGGGCTCGCCTCCGCCGAAGCAGGTCCCGCAGGGGCTGGCACCCGATTCCGGCGCACACCGCGGCCCGCTCCGCATCCACGTGGTCGCGGAGCTCACGGGTGTCCCCGAGCCGACGCTGCGCGCGTGGGAGCGACGTTACGGAATTCCGACACCGGAGCGCACGGCCGCGGGTTACCGCCTTTACGGTCCGCACGACCTCGAGCAGGTGCGCGAGATGCGGCGCCTCTGCGACGCGGGCATGGCCGCATCGGAAGCGGCGAGGCTCTTGCTGTCCGGAGGCGATGGCGCCGAGGCCCAGGCGCGCCTCGACCCCTACGCCGTCTTCGCCGAGGCGCTCATGGATGCCGTGACCCGCTTCGACGACGCCGGGCTCGATCGGCAGCTCCGGCGGTTGCTGCTCCTTGGATCCACGACCACGCTTCTCGATCGGGTTCTCGTGCCGGTGCTCCGCGAGATTGGCCAGCGGTGGCACCGGGGCGAGATCTCCGTCGCCCAGGAGCACCTCGCTTCGCAGCGTCTCGGTACGCTCCTGCGCGACCTGCTTCAACTTTCTCCGGGGTCGGAGAGCCACTCGCGCGCCTTGCTCGCCTGCTTCGCGGACGACGAGCATGAGCTCGGCCTGCTCGGCACGGCGATGCGCTTCTCGGGCTGGGGGCTGCGTCCGGTGTTTCTCGGCGCGCGCACGCCGCCGGGGGCCGTTCGGAGCGCCATCGAGGCGATCTCTCCGGCGCTGGTCGCGCTCTCGGTCACGATCACTCCGGAGCGAGCGCGCGCCCGCGAGCTGGTCGACGACTACGCGAGCGCGTGCGCCGCGGTTCCGTGGATCGTCGGCGGGGTGGGCGCCGGGGCGATCGCCGACATGATCCGGACGCGCGGCGGCGAGGTCGAGCCCGAAGACCCGTCGGCGCTCCGCGGCGTCCTACGCACGATGCTTGAACGAGGCGCCGCCAAACCCCCGCCGGCAACCAAACCGCGCAGAAAGAAACCATGAAACCGTCGATCGCACCCGCCGTTGGGACCTCGGTCGAACCGTGGACTCCCACGGGCCCGAGGACCACGCACGAGCCGAAGAACGGATGGGACGCAAAAACAAGGAGAGGACCATGAGCAGCAACGAGTCGACCGCCAAGATCTTCCGGGTCACAGTCGAAGTCGCCGACATCGAAGAGGCGGCTGCGTTTTACGCAACGTTGCTCGGCACCCCGGGTAAGCGGCACCCGGGAGCGCGCCAGTACTTCAGTTGCGGGGGGGTCATCCTCGCCGTGCTCGACGTGTCGGCGGGCGGCCTGCCGCCGACGCCGGGGCCCAAGTCCCTGTACTTCGCGGTTGCGGACGTCTCGGCCGTGCACGCGCGCGCCAAGGCCCTTGGCGCTCTGGCGCCGTTCAAGGTCCACGGCCAGCCCGCCAGCGACGTGATGGTCCGCCCGTGGGGAGAGAAATCGTTCTACGTGACCGACCCCTGGGGCAACGAGCTGTGCTTCGTCGAGGAGGGGACGCTGTACACGTGACCGCTGGCGTCATCGCAGACGCCGATCGATCGGCGAGCCAAGACGAGCGCCGAGCGTGCGTCGCGCTCAGGGACGACTGCGACTCGTGCTCGCCGCCGCGCTCGCGGAACCGCAGGTGAAAGCGAGAATTACCGAGCCGAACCGGACCAACACGCTACCGCTGCGAGGCCGCATGACGGGGCGACGCCTTTTCGGAGACGACCGGGAGTAAGGTTCCCACTCGGACATCCGTATTCGTGGCGATGGCTGTCGAGACGGACCCCTACCTGGTGGTGTGGAGGCGATATCGTCGTACCCGTATGACGGTGGTGGTCGTGTCTTTGGGCTGGCCGATCGTCTATGGCCCTGTGCGCTGGCTCGGCGACGCCTTATTCGGTCGCGCGGTCGGTTGGTTTCTCGTGTTCGTATACTACGTCGCGGTCGGGGTATCCGGTCACGCGCTATCGATCATCAAGTGCCCGCTGTGCGACAAGCGGCTCTGCCGGTACGGAGTCAATCCGTTCTTGGCGCGCTGCATGAACTGCGGCACCGAGATTGGCGCTCCGGAGTCTGACGTCGAGCGGGCGGAGCGCTTGCGGAGGCAACGTTCGTCAAGCCGCTGAGTTACGCGAACCGAAGGGGGCGCGCATGCATGCCAGGTGGCTCGCATCCGTCACGGTCCTCGGTCGGCGCCGCCCATGGGGGGACGCGAGAACTTCCAGCGCGGCCATGTCTCGGGCGCACTGGGCTTGGCGGTTGCGCTCGTGCCTGGTGACGGGCTATGCCACGATGCATGGGATCCAATGCATCGACTGGAACAGGGCCGGATCCACGCGGCCGACAAGTCAAGGGTCCACGGGATCTTGGATGGGCTCCGGCGCATCGTACGGGACTTGCGCGTGAGCGCGCGCGATGCCGAACGGATCGCCGGAATCAGCGGCGCCCAGCTCTTCGTCCTGCATGTCCTGGCCGAGGCGCCCGCCTTGTCGGTCGGCGATCTGACCCGGCGCACGATGACGGACCAGAGTTCGGTGTCGATCGTGGTGCAGCGGCTCATCGACAAAAGGCTCGTTATCCGACGATTGTCGGCGCAAGACGCTCGTCGAGTCGAGCTCAACGTGACGGCGGCTGGAAGGCGACTGCTCGCGCGGTGCCCGGAGCCGACGCAGGCCCGGCTCGTCGAGGCGCTGCACCGCTTGGCGCCGTCCGAGCTCGCCGCGCTCGCTCTCGGGATGTCGGCCTTCGTGCGTGCGATGGGCCTAGGGAGCACCGCCCCGCACATGTTCTTCGAGGATACCGCCTCGACGCCCACACCAGGCGGACTGCGAGGATCGGGTGACGATACGCGATGACGAAGCTGTGCGCGCGAGCGATCGCTCCGCGGACCGACTTCCGATCGCCCCCTCGCTGGCGCCTACCCTGGAGGCTGCGGGAGGGCCGATCCGGCGGCCGGCCGTCGACTCGCGCGTCCTTGGGATCAGCGGCCTCGCCATCGGCATCGGTCTTGTCGCGGGAGGCATCGCGCGTAGCCTGACGGCGCTCATCGGGCTCATCACGAACCTCGCGTTCTACGGTCGCTGGTCTTTGGATGTCATCGGACCTGCCGGCAACCACCTCGGCGGATTCGTCGTCCTCGTGCCTGTGGTCGGCGGGCTCGCCGTGGGCGCGATGGCTCGCTATGGGTCGGCCGCCATTCGAGGTCATGGCATCCCGGAGGCCATGGAGCAGGTGCTCTTCAACGAGAGCCGTATCCCTGCGCGGGTCACGTTCCTCAAGCCGCTTTCGGCCGCCATTTCGATTGGCACCGGCGGGCCCTTCGGCGCCGAAGGCCCGATCATCGCCACAGGTGGCGCCCTCGGGTCCCTGCTCGGGCAGATCCTGCGCATCTCGGCCGAGCAGCGCAAGACGCTGCTGGCGGCAGGGGCCGCAGCGGGGATGTCGGCGACGTTCGCCAGCCCGGTGAGCGCCGTGCTGCTTGCCATTGAGCTCTTGCTATTCGAATACCGCGTTCGGTCCCTGGTGCCCGTGGCGCTCGCGAGCGTCGCGGCGTGCGGTATGCGCATCGCCCTCGTGGGGTCCGAGCCGGCATTCTCCATGCCGACGGTCGCCGCGCCAAGCGGCCAGGCCCTCGCCGTGTACGTTGCCATGGGTACGGTCGTCGGCCTTGTCTCGACGCTGGTGACCCGCGCCGTCTACGCCGTCGAGGACGTGTTCGAGAAGGTCCCTCTTCATTGGATGTGGTGGCCGGCGATCGGCGGCGTGGTCGTCGGCGCAGTCGGATACGTCTCGCCGCATACGATGGGGGTGGGGTACGACAACATCGACCGGATTCTATCGGGCGATTTGGCAGGACGTGCCGCTCTGGCGTTTTGTGTGCTCAAGTTCGTCTCGTGGACGTTGTCGCTCGGGACCGGGACCTTGGGCGGAACGCTCGCTCCGCTTTTCACCATCGGGGGCGGTATCGGTTCGGCGCTCGGTTCGGTCGCCGCCTGGGCGCTGCCGGGTGCCGCGGTCGACGTGCGCGTGGCCGCGCTGGTCGGCATGGCCGCGCTCTTCGCCGGTGCGTCGCGGGCGCTGCTTGCGTCGGTGGTGTTCGCTTTCGAGACGACGCGCCAACCGATGGGGCTTTTGCCCCTTTTGGGTGGGTGTACGACCGCCTACCTCGTGTCGGCGCTGCTGATGCGCCACTCGATCATGACCGAAAAGATCGCACGACGCGGAGCCCGCGTCGTCAGCGAGTACGTCGCGGACTTTTTGGAGCAGGTCCTGGTCGCCGATGCGGCCGTGGCCCCCGTCGTGACCCTGAGAGCCGACGACCCCACCGAGGCGGTTCGGACGTGGATTGCCAGTGGCGTCGCGGGCTCGAGCCATCAGGGTTTCCCCGTTGTCGACGATCGCGGTCGCCTCGTCGGAGTCCTCACCCGCCGCGATCTGCTGACTCCCGAGCAGGTCGCGCCCACCGACAAGATTCGCGATCGGGTCAAACGTCCGCCCACCGTCGCCTTCATGGACTCGTCGCTGCGCGAGGCCGCGGACCACATGATCCACGAGGGGGTGGGGCGGCTCCCCGTCGTCTCGCGGCACGAGCCGGGTCGAGTTGTCGCGATCCTCACGCGAAGCGACCTCCTCGGCGCCCACGCGCGTCGGCTCGACGCGGAACGCCCGGGCGAACCGAGTTACGAGTTGCGCTGGCGACCCGATGGCCGGCCCCGGGCTGCCAAACCGTAGGCGAGTACGTCCCTTCGAGGATCCTCTCCTCCGAGAAGACCTCCGCTCGAAAGTCTCAGACGGGCGTGCGCCATAATCGTGTCTTGCGATGTAGAAGATGGCAAAGTGCTCCCATTGCACGGTCGTCCACACGCTCCGGCTCGAGGCACAAGGGCTCCCGACACGGTCGGCCGAGGGGCAATGGCATGAGCGGCCGCGTCGCCCTCGTCGGCGCGGGGCCGGGCGATCCGAAGCTCCTCACCCTGCGTGCGGCGGAGCTCCTCGCCGTGGCTGAGGTCGTCGCGCACGACGAGCTCGTGTCGGAGGCCATCCTGGCGATGGCACCGCTCTCGGCGGAGGTCTTGCCGGTGGGCCGCCGGGTCGGGCATGGCCCACCGACGTATCGGCTGCACCCCGATGTGCTCGCCCGAGCGCGCGCCGGACGCTTCGTCGTTCGGCTCAAGGCGGGCGATCCGCTGGTTTTCGGGCGCGGGGGCGAGGAGGCAGAGGAACTCGCGGCGGCGGGCATCCCATTCGAGATCGTCCCGGGCATCACCGCGGCGCTCGGGGCCGCCGCGTCCGCCTGCATCCCGCTCACGCACCGGGATTACGCGGCGCAGGCGCTGCTCATGACCGCCCACCACGGCGACGGAGGAATGCCGGGGGCGGTGGCGGGGCGAACGCTCGTCCTCTACATGGCGTCGCGCAAGCTCGCCGCGAATCTCCGCGCGATTGCCGCGGCAGGGTGGCCGCGGAGTACGCCAGCCGCGCTCGTGCTGGCGGCGACCACGGCGCGCGAGCAGACGGTGACCGGAACCCTGTCGACGCTGGCGGAGCGCGCAAAGGACGTCCTAGCGGCCTCGCCCGACCTACCGGGGATCGTCTTCATCGGTGACGTGGTGCGCGTCCGCGAAGCCCTGGGCGCGCTGGGGGCGAGAGGCACGTCGGCGACCGCGCACTCTGAAGTAAGCCGCAGCGCGCGGCGCGGCTCTTGAGGACAAGCGCACGATGCCGGGCCGTCCCCGCGACGCGTTGAGGAGTTCCATGTACAAACGCTTTTCGTTTGGTCCCGAACGACGCTCAAGAACACGCTGATGGCCCCTGCGCGTGAGTGAGCGACGGCAGCGACGGCTTCGCCCAACGAAAGTGGATCGGAGCGACGAAGCGCCACGAGCGGATCGGTCACCCTTCGCCCTCGCCCGCAGGCCGGCGAAGATCGCTGCTCGTTCCTCCGCTCTTTTCCTCGAGACGTCCGCGCACTGTCCCCTGTGGCCACTCGATCGGAGCGGGCCTCTGGGCGCTCTCGTAGGGTGGCGCCGATGGTCGACTTTCGAGGACCGTCGTGATGCGCGCCGCTTGGGCCTGCGTCCGATTGCGCGCGCCTCTCGTTCACGGCGGCGGGGGGTTGACCACCTGCCCATCGAGCACACCCAGGATGTCTCCGGCATCCAGGGAATCGATCCACTCCCCGATGAGTTGAAGGCCCGCGTCGTCCACCACGTGGGAATCGAGAGGTGGCATGGCATTGTCGTTGTTGCGCTGGCCCATGCGGTAGTGGACGCAGCTTCCAATGGCATTGCCTGCGGCAATGCGAGCCACGATGCCTGGCACCGAATAGACCTCCGTCGGTTCGTTCACGCCGGTTTGCCACGTGTTGGTGGCCTGAACGCTGCTCAATTGGGCCACGTCCAAACGCATGAAAAATCCGGTCCACGATGCATATCCGTAGTCCTCGTTGTGGCACACGATTCCGCAGTTGATGTGCAGAAACCCGAGCGCCCACTGGTCGAGCGGCGAGCCGGGGACGACGATCGGGGTGGCCGGCGGGTCCGTGATCAGGTGTCGTTGCGCCAGCGCGTCGAGGGTCATCCCCGCGGCGCTCGGAAGCGACAGGCTGACGGCCGAGAACCCCATGACGCCGTCCCGCTGTCCTTCATGGCATGTGTAGCAATCCAGCTGGGACGGGATCTCGTACCAGCCGTTCGCGAGGCCGCCCGTCGTCAGCTCGACCGTGTTCGTGCCGTCGGCCGACCACCTGTAGGTGGTCCGGTACCAGCCCGAGGCTTGCTTCCATAACAGGCGCGTCTCGACGAGTTGACCGTCCACAATGAACTGCTTCCACAGCTTGGTCCCGACGGGAAACGTCCACTCGTCCATATCCGAGGTATCGATCGACGTCCCCGGCGGAAGGTACACCCAACGAGACTTGAGGGCCCCGTCGCTCCATAGGGGAATGCCAGGAGTGTAGGATTCGACATCGGGCGAAATGGTTCTCAAGGGCCAGTTGGAATACAGACCGGTGCAGCGAAGCTCCAAGGACTCGCCTGCGTCGCCCACGGCGCAGCCCGTTGTATCGCTATCCGGCTCGGCGTTCCCGCATGCAACGGCAGCCCCAGAGAGAAATAGGAGGACCAGGCCCCGACACATTGGGTAACTCCTCGCGTTTCGGCCGACTCGATTGAGATCCAAACCAGCATGTCCTGATTCATCGACTGCGCTTCAAAAGTTGGAGCAAGGCCTGCGGACGATCGGCGGCGTCGGCCAGCGTGTGAGAATCCAGGTGCGCCAGGAAGCTGGCCTGAGCGCCGGCCAAGATACCCTTCAACCCGCACGCCCGGGCGATCGGGCACGTGTTGGTCTCGGGAGCGAAGCACTCGACCAAGGCCATGTCGGGCTCGAATTGCCGCACGACATCACCGATAGAAATCGCTTGAGGCGCGCGCGCCAGGCGCAGGCCGCCTTTAGGGCCCCTCAACAGGGTGACGTACTGGGTGTGCCCGAGCTTTTGCGCCACCTTGGCCAGGTGATGCGCCGAGATACCGTAGGCGGCGGCAATCTCGCCGATACTGACGACATCGTCGGGCCTCGCCGCGAGAAACAGCAAGGCCCGAAGGGCATAGTCCGAGTGCAGCGTCAAACGCACGCTGCCAAAGCGGCGCCATCGGCCGCCCTCGAATCGCGCTCGTTCCGGCTGCGGAACGACATCCCATCTCGCACGGCTGTCGCCTGCGGATGGCACCTCCCGGTTGAGCGTTTAAGAACAAGCATATATAATACTGGTATCATGGATGCGTGTTAGGGTCAAGGAACGGCGCAGCCGCCCTGCTCGAGTTTCCATTCTTCTCGAGGCCCGCCGTTGGGCAAATCGTCCGAACCGAGGTGCGCTTGTAGGTGCGCGCGCCCGAAATCGATGGATTCGGACCCAAAAAGAGACCGCTCGATCTGCCTGGCAAGCCCTTCTATGATTCGTGCTTGCCATGATTTCCAGCCGCGCGGCCCGTGGGATACTCGGTTCTCTGGCTCTTGGCCTTGCTGTGCCCTCCCCCGCGCTCGCGGCCCTCGGCGACGATGCGGCGTCCATCGCCGCCGACAGTGCCGCGCTCGGGGCCGCGCGAAAGGTCACGCTCGTGAAGAGTTGGGAGGTGCACGAGCTGCGACTGCCGTCGGGCGCCGTCGTGCGCGAATACTTGCGGAGCGGCAAGGTGTTCGCCCTCGCGTGGGCAGGGCCCGTGATGCCCAATCTGCGACGGTTACTCGGGTCGTACTTCGAACCGTATGTGAAAAGCCCCCGCGATCGGCCGGCGGCACACCATCTGCGCGTCGTCGTCACCCCCGATTGGGCGGTCCAGTCGGCCGGACATCACGGCGGGTTCATCGGGCGCGCCTGGCTTCCGACGCACTTGCCCGAGGGGTTCGACCTCGGCACGGTGCGGGCATGGTGATCGCCGGACGCACCCTCGTGGCCCTCGTCGGTGGGCTCGCCGTCGCCTGCGGGGGGTCGCGCTCGCCCGGGGACAAGAACACCGACGTCCCGCCCGACGTGCAGGACGCGGCCAACGCCACCGACGACGCCACGACCGACACGGACGGGGGGCTGGCCATCAACGTCGCACGCATCGTCGTGGACAACGGTCCACCGGGCGTCCAGGCCATCAACACGCTCTACACCACCGTAACCCTATGCCGACCCGGAACGACTGTCTGCCAAACGATCGATCACATCGAAGTCGACACGGGCTCCAGTGGGCTACGCGTGGTCGCTTCGGCGCTCGACGCCGCCCTGATGCTTCCGCAACAGATGGCCGCCGACGGCAACCCTCTCATCGAGTGCTACCAGTACTCGGAAGGCTACAACTGGGGGCCGGTTGCAACCGCGGACGTGCACGTCGGAGGCGAGCTCGGCGCCGCGGTACCCATCCAGATTGCCGGGGCGGCAGGGGCCGTCAGCGTTCCGTCGGATTGTTCGAGCGCCGGCACCGAGGAAGACACGGTCAGCGCATTTGGTGGCAACGGCCTCATCGGCATCGGATTCCAACAGGCCGACTGCGGCGTCGCGTGCGCCAGCGCGAGCCCGCAGACCGGAAGTTATTATTCCTGCACGAGCACGGCGTGCACGCCTGCCTCGGTGTCTATTCCGAACCAGGTCCAGAACCCCGTCGGGCTGTTTGCGCGCGACAACAACGGAACGGCGGTGCAACTGCCCGCCATCGATCCGGCGGGTGAGGTCACGGCCACGGGTTCGCTGATTTTCGGCATCGGCACCGCGTCCAACAACGGGCTCGGCGCCGCGCAGGTCATCACGATCGACCCCAACTCCGGCTATTTCACCACCTCTTTCGACGGCCAAGATCTCCCCGCGAGCTTCATCGACTCGGGTTCGCTTTCGTACGCCTTCCCCGACGCAAGCATCGCGCAGTGCTCGGGAACCTTCATGGGCTATTTCTGTCCGCCGACGAGTCTCAGCCTCATGGCGACGAACAGGGGCCTGAACGCCGTGAGCATCGAAACGCCCTTCAGCGTGGCGGCCGCCGATGGGCTCTACGGCACCGGCAATACAGCCTTCAACGACCTCGCGATCACGGCTTTTGGGCTTCCCAACTATTTCGATTGGGGCCTCTCATTTTTCTACGGCCGCACCGTGTTTACGGCCATCGCGGGCGCGACGACACCGGATGCGGGCGCGGGACCGTACTTCGCATATTGAATGGTCCGACCGCTTCGTGACGGGTATCCGAGCCGGTGTGGCGGTTCGTTTGCGAGTGGGGCGGGCAGCTGCCTTCGGGGCCGCGCCCGAGCGCGGGGATGCGCGGGGCGGTGAGGATCCATGCGGCCGTCGGCTTCCTCGGCCGATTGGGAGCCCTCATCGATGCGGTGGGCATTTCTTGCGGCGGAACGACGCCCCGGCCCTGAAGGGTCGGGGGTGCCGCCCGGGTCGCGTGCCGTCGCGTGCCATGTGCCGGCGGTTTCGAAGAGACCGACCGATCGGTCGCCCCTCACGCGCTACGACCAATCGTAACCCTTCAAGGCTCCTGACCCGGTGGCGGCAGCGCCAGCGTGGAGGCCTGAGGGGCGAACTGGTGGAGGAACGCCCGGAGCTGCGACCGCAAGCGCACGACCTCCGGCGATTGAGCTTCGTCCTCGTAGAGCTCGTGGTGCTCGGTGTAGTCGGTCATCCAATCGTACAGCTCGAACGTCCCGGACACACGATTGAGCACCAGGTTGTACCGAGCGTTGCGGGCCGAGACCATCTGGAGGGGATCCTTGCCCTGGAATCCGCGCTCCGGCAGGTAAAACTCGCTGAAAACCACACGGTTCGGATCGCGCGTGCCTGTCAGGATCTCGGGCAAGAGGCTCGTGCCCTCGAACGCCGGGCCGGACAAGTGCGACGTGTACAGACGCAATAAGTCGCTGATCGTCGGTGCGATGTCCATCGTCGACACGACGCCGTCGGCGCGGCCGACGGGAATGCCGGGCCCTACGATAATCAGGGGCACGTGGAGGGTTTCCGTGTAGAGGTCGTACCCGTAATGGCCCTTGCGCGTCGGATCCGTGCTGAATACCGTGCCGTGGTCGGCCGTGACGATGAGGTAGGTGGGCTGCGACCGCTCGTGGATCGCATCGATGAGCCGGCCGATCTCGCGATCGATGTAGGTCAATTCGCCCTCGTAGAGCGGTTCCTCGGTACGCTTGGCATACGCCACGCCCGGGATGGCGACGTATGGCCCGTGGGCATCGTAGTAGTGCACCCAGAGGTATTGCGGCCGGTCCTTTGCGGACAAGAAAACCCGCAGCGCGGCATCGGTCACCCGCGGCGCATTGTTCTTGCCGGCCGCGACGGCTGATTCGTCCACCTGCTGGAAACCGCGCGTGAGGCTCGCCCACCGGCCGCGACCGAAGTAGCTCGCGGGAACGACCGCTTCCGTCGCGTATCCGGCTTCGTCGAGCATCTCTTGAAGCTCGCGGTCCGAGGGCCCGGTCGAATAGGGCATCCGGGTCGAGTACACGTGGGTCAGCTGCGAGTCCCAGCGCGACGTGAAGATCGACGGAAACGACAGGCGCGTCGAGGGTCCTTGCGAAAAACAGTGCGTGAACACCGTCCCGCGTGCGGCCAGAGCGTCCAAGTGCGGCATGAGCTCCTTGTCGCTGCCGAGCGCCATCAACCGGCGCGCCGCGAGCGCGTCGACCGTCACGAGAACGATGTCGGGATGCAGGGGCAGCGCCTCCTGACCCACCTGCATTCTCGGCCTTGGCCGGATGAGTTGCGCGGGCAGGTCCGTGCCGTCGCAGTCCTCGTCGACGCCGTTGCCGGGGATCTCGACCGCGCCCCGATGCCGTCGCGGGTCGAAGGGAGCGCAGTCGCCCCCGCCCAACACGCTGATTTGGCCGTCGCCGTCGAAGTCCAGGGCTTGGGTCCACGCGGCGTATCCGATTCTGCCGCTCAGCGCGGCCTCGAACGCGAGCCGCCGCGCCGTGGTCGATTCAGGGCGCAGCTGTGCGGCCGCGACGATACCGCCGACCAGGCCCAGCGCCAGCACCAACGCCCCCGCGCCCGCCAAGCGCCGCCTCCACGGCGGGCGCACCCGCGCCAAGGCCACGGCGCCCGCACCACCGACGAGAGCGCCGGGCCACGCCGCAATGCCGTGCCACGGGTAAGCGGCGAGCTCCGCTCCGTGCGCCCTGAGCAGCCAGGATCCCCCCGCCGCGACGCAGCCCAGCATCACGCAAGGGACTCCCCAAGGCCTCGCAATCACCCAGCGAAACCCGCGGACGTGGGACGCGCCTTCCACCAGGGCGCGTGCCAAACCGACTGCCGCAGGAGTCGCGAGCGCGACGGTCGCAGCAACGAGGATCCCGGAGGCCATTAGGGCCGCGGCGATCGAATCGGGACGCGCAAACGTCAGCTCAGCGCTCAACGCGAGCTCATACCCCGCGACCGCCCAGAGCACGGCGAGCCCGATCGCAGCCAGCCACCCAGCGGCAAGCGCGTGCTGTGCCTCTCGATCCCCGCGGGCCAGCCGCGCGCGCAGCGTCCGGGCCGCCCGAGCGATGAGCGGCATCGCCGGGGCGAACACCGGAGCGAGCAACGCTCCCACCAGCACGGCGGTTGTCAGCGAAACCAAGAAGGCGGCCCCCATGCCGATGAGCCAGCGCCGCCAGCCGGCGGCCGGCAGCACGGAGGCGAGCAACACGACGTCGCCGCACCAGAGTCCAACGGCCGCGCCGGCGCCGATGCGCGCGCCCGCCGCTACCGTTCGAAGCAGTCGGATCCCGACCGACGCTCGCCGAGGAGCCGTCGACCAGGCATCGCCCGGCGATTCGGCATCGCCCTCGTCGTCGCCGCGGCGCGGGGAACGGCCTCGCTCATCTCCGAGCGTCGGATTGTCGGGCTCGCGGCTCATGCTCGTTGGCTCAATGCGTCTCGTTCGATCAGTAAGTGCCGACGCCGTGAAAAAATAAGGCGCCACCGCCTCGCGGGAACTCTCGCCCTGGGGAAGGAGCGCGGTCCTCGACCGGGAGGGGTGGCGGAGGTCATGAAAGCATATGGCGACCGCGGCGGGGCACGCCTCGTCCGCTCGAAGGCCGGTCTCGTCGGATGATTCGACTCACTCGGGTCCAAACGAGCACCGCTCAGCGGAGCGTTTGCAAGACGCCCCTGGGCTCTCGGCCCTGACCCAAGTAAAGAGAGGCAAACCGTGGCGCAGGGCGATTCCAACTGGACGGCGGGCGTCCGTGAGGGGGACGTGCTTGCGGGAAAGTACTGCGTCGAGCGCGTGCTCGGAATCGGCGGAATGGGCGGGGTCGTTGTGGTGGTCGCCCAGCATATCCAGTTTCACGAGAAAGTTGCGCTCAAGTTTATTTTGCCCGAAATGCTCGGCAATTCCGAGGCCGTGACCCGTTTTGTTCGTGAATCGCGCGCCATGATGAAGATCACGAGCGATCACGTCGCTCGCGTCACTGACGTCGGCACGTTTCCGAACGGCGCCCCCTACATGGTCACGGAGTATCTGGAGGGCGAAGATCTTGCGAGTTGGGTCGAACGGCGGGGGCTTCTTTCGGTCGAGCTAGCGATGGAGTTCATCCTTCAAGCATGCCTTGCCGTCGCCGACGCGCATTCCGTCGGGATCGTGCATCGGGACCTCAAACCCTCGAATCTTCTCTGCATCCGCCGTCCCGATGGCGATCGGTCGATCAAAGTGCTCGATTTCGGGATCTCGAAAGCCCTCCGCGCAAGCGTGTTGGCCCCGTCCAGTGTCCCTCGCGCGTCGTCGTTGCTCGGATCGCCGCCCTACATGTCGCCTGAGCAGCTGAGAGCACAGGCGGACATCGACGCGCGGACGGACGTCTGGGCCCTCGGCGTCATCCTCTTCGAGTTGATGGCCGGGCGTCCGCCGTTCGTGGCCGACTCGGTGACGGAGTTGACCGTTCAGGTTGCCGGCGAACGGGCCCCCGCGATTCGCGGCATCCGCCCCGACGTACCCCGCGGGCTCGAAGCCGCCATCCTCAAGTGCATTCAAAAGGACCGCGAAGACCGGTACCCGAGTGTCGCCGCTTTGGCTCGCGATTTGTTGCCGTTTGCCCCGCCCGACGCCAAGGCGACGGTGGAGCGAGTGGCCGGGATCCTCGCGGAGGTCGATCGACCGGCTCACGGGACAGGTCCGCCCCCGTCGTTGCATAGCGCTCCGCCACCGGCCTCCGCGAGGACGGTTCCGCCTGCCCAACGAGCGACGGCGGTAGGGTCGTTCCGCAGCGCGGCATTCGCGGGAGCTGGACTGTCGGTTGCGGTCGTGGTGGTCGCCATCGTGGGCAGTCGGATCCGGGCCCACGAGGCCAAGCCGCACCGCGATATTTCGTACGCCGCCGCCTCCAGCGTACCGATTCCTTCAACCGACTCGGTGGCCGCCAGTCCGCCGCCGGCGCCGCTCCCGGACGAGACGGCCGCCGCCGCCTCCCCCCAGCCAAGCGGGGCGCTCTCGGCATCCTCCCCTTCAGTGCCTCCTGCGGTCTCGGCGATCGTGCCGGCCCGATCGGCGCCGCCGAGGCGACCGCAAGGTGCTCCTCATGCCGCGCCGCGGCAGGCCCGCCCGCCCGCCTCATCCTCGACACCCTCCCCGGCCCCACCCAAGGTACACTGCCATCCGCCGTATGTCATCGACTCGGAAGGTTACCGCCAGTACAAGCCAGAGTGCCTTTGAACAAAAACCGCCCATGAACGCTCGATTGTTTTGGGGCCTCCTCGTGCCGGCTACGCTTTTTGTGGTGCCCGCACGCGCGGACGACAAAGCGGCATGCCTCGACGCGGCCTCCAAGGGCCAGAGGCTTCGCGCGACGCACAAGCTCGTGGAGGCGCGCGAGCAGCTGCAGGCGTGCGCCGCGCTTCAGTGTCCCGCGGTCGTGCAGAGCGATTGTACTCGCTGGCTCGCCGACGTCGAGAATGCGCTCCCCACCCTCGTGTTCGCGGCCGAGGATGTGACGGGGGCGGACCTTGTCGACGTGACGGTGAGCGCGGACGGGCGGCGGCTCACGTCCAAGCTCGACGGTCAGGCGGTGCCGTTGAATCCCGGGTCGTACACGTTTCACTTCGAGTCGAGTGGCCGTCCGAGCGTCGACCGACACGTGCTGGTCCAAGAAGGGGAGAAGAACGAAGGGGTGGCCGTCGTGTTCGAGGCGGCCGTCCCGGCGCCTGCTGCCCCGGCGTCCGGTGTCCCGGCGTCCGGTGTCCCGGCGTCCGGTGTCCCGGCGTCCGGTGTCCCGGCGTCCGGTGTCCCGGCGTCCGGTGTCCCGGCACTCCCCGTTGCGGGGGCTGGCAGCGCAGAGGCGATCGAGCCGTTCGGCCTTTGGAAGACGCTGGGCTGGGCGCTCGGGGGCGTCGGAGTTGTGGGCCTTGCCGTGGGAGCCGCTGCCGGCATCGTTGCGTTGAAAGACAAGAACGCCGCACAATGCGATGCGAACGGCGTGTGCAATCCGGGAACTGTGGGGGGGATCAAGAGCGCGGCGCGCGTGTCGGACGTCGGCTGGATTGCGGGAAGCGTTTTCCTGGCCGGCGGCGCGGCGCTGGTGCTGTTCGCGCCGAGCGCGATCCGGGGCGCGACCGCTGTGGCGACGGTCACCGTAGCGCCTGTGGTAGTGCCTAGTGGGGGGGCGATCATGGCAAGAGCGAGCTTTTAGATGGGCCGATCCACGGGGGCGAAGGCAGCCTGCTCTCTCCTCGGAGGCGCCGCGCTTTTTTATGGACTGTGCAGCTGCGAAGCGCTGCTCGACGTGGGCAGCTTGACCGATCGCCCAATCGACGCCATCGATGCGGACAACGTTCAAGGTGAAGTCGACAGCACCGCCACGGACCAGGGCAACCAGGTCGGGAGTGAAGCCCATCCAGGGCAAGACTCGTCCTCGGACGACGACGATGCCCAGCCTGACGCTGAGGACGGGTCAGATATGGAGCAGACCGTTGCGGATACAGGGTCTGCAGCTGCCGGAGACGCAGCGCCTACCGATGCGGGCGCCACGAGCGGTCAGGACTCGGCATCGCCGGCCGATACGGGGCCGGCCCCGATCGCCGACGCCGCCGACACGGGCCTGACTGCGGATTCGTCGAACGCCCCCATGGACTCGGGCGACGCTCTCGACGACTCCGGGATCGTGGCGCCAGCACCTGGGTGCGACGCGGGATACACCGTCCTGACGATGTCCAAGCTCGACCGCGCGGTGATGTTCGATACGACCGGACCCGTTTGCATATCGTACAAGGGCGACATCGGCGGGTGGACGGCTGCCAACGTATCCGGGCGCAAGGTCACGGTCGTCGGAAGCACGACGCAAACGTTGAACACCATCGCCACCGGCAACCAGCCCGGGCTCAAAGCGGGGACCGACGGGTATATTTACTGGAACTTCACGGCTGGCGTGTATTCGTACGCCTCGTTGACCGCGTTCTCCGACTGAAGTGCGCACAGCTCGATCCAGGGGGCAGCCGGCGTCCACGTGAATGCCCACAAACGCATTCGCGATGCTATGCCGTTTTCTTGCCGTCCAGGTTGGACGACGCGGGCGCGGTCTGCTGCGTGCGCCGGATGGCCTGAGCTATTTCGACGATCCGATCGACGCTCGATCGTGCGTCGTCCAATGCGGCCGTGCTTTCCCCACCGACTCGCTCGGCTACGAACTCTAAATCGACGACCAGGGCGGCAGCCGCGCTGACGATCTCGTCGCAGTGCCGCACGACGTCGACGCACGGGATGGGCACGACCGCGCTTTCACGTTTCGGCTCCATACCCTTCGACCGTACGCCTCGCGCCAGGAAGTGCAAGACCCTGAACCGCATCCGGTTGAGCTGTCCGCCTATCCGGTCGGGGTCGGGGTCGGGGTAGTCGGGGTCGCGGTCGCGGTCGCGGTTGGGGTCGCGGTCGGGGTCGCGGTCGGGGTCGCGGTCGGGGTCGGGGTCGGGGTAGTCGGGGTCGGGGTCGGCCGCCTCGGAAAGGGGCGAGCGCCGAAACTATGGCGAAAGTTCTCGATCCGGCGAGTCAGCGCCCCTTGGGGAGCCCGCTCTGGCCGCTCCCGATCATGCCTCAGCGTCCGAAGGGGCTATTAAGAATCCGAAAGCGCGAGCGGCGCGTGTCCGGCGTCGAGTCGAGAGCGTCAGATTCCCGACCCATCGCTCATCCGTACTACCCTGCAAGACGCCTACGTCACCGGGATGGATCTCACCCCCATGATTCGCCGCCGCTCCGTGCTTTGCACAGGCCTCGGTCTGCTCGTTGCGGCATGCATTCCGGTCACGCGCCCCGACGGAGGGATAGGTCTTTTGTCCGTCGGAGCTACGGCGCCGGAGGTGATGGGGATGACCCGCGCAGGGACGCTTATGACGCTTTCTGCCGCCCGCGGTCGTCCCGCCGTTCTCTACTTCTACCCGAAAGACGGGACCCCTGGCTGCACGCGCGAGGCCTGCGCTTTTCGAGATGCCTTCACCCAATTCGAGTCTCGTCGCGTCACGGTCTTTGGTGTGTCGCGCGATTCGAAGGAAAGCCACCGGCGGTTTCGGGCGGATCACGGTCTTCCATTCATCCTTGTCGCGGACGAGGATGGCGCGGTCGCGCGCGCCTACGGTGTGTCGAGCGTACTCGGCATGGCCTCGCGCGTGACGTTTCTGGTCGGCGGGGACGGCAAGATCCTGCGCGTTTGGCCCGACGTCGATCCGGCGGTGAACGCCGACGAAGTGCTAGCCGCCGTCGACCTCGCCGAGACCCGCGGGGCCGAGATCGCGCCCTGAACCGCAGACCGCCTGTTTTTTTGCAGAAATGGCGGAGCGTTCCGATCCCTTGCGCGACGGCTTGGGGCGAGGTACCCCAACGGATGACCATCCCCGGTAAGGATCTCGGCTTTGCGGCCGCGTCGGGCGCGACCGTCCTCGCAGGTGGGGTCGCGGCGTCGGTGAGCGCGTAGATGGGTCGACCGACCGGCGCGCGGGCGACGTTCGCTCTCGTCGCAGTTGCCGCGATTCTGCGCGGACTCTGCGGTTGTGAGGCGCTCCTCGACGTCGGCCGGTTGACCGAACGGGCGAGCGGCGACGGCGGCCAAGACGAGCAAGGGAGTTTCGTCGATGCAACCAACCTCGTTCCGCCCGACGCCAGTCCGGGGGCGGACGCGGCATCGGAACAGGGCGCCGCGAGCACCCAGGCCGAATCGGGCGCCGAACCGGTGGAGACAGGCCCCCCGGACGTGTCGGCGGTTCCCCAAGACACAGAAGCGGGCGGCAACGATTCGGGACCTTCGCCCGACTCCGCGTCGCAGGGAGGCGATGCATCGTCCGTTGCGGACGCGGCCGACGAGGTGAGCGTCGCAGTGGATGCCGAGGTGACCCTGGATGCGTCGATGGCCGCAGGAGACGCGGGCGACGCGTCACTTGCCGACTCGGGCTCGGCTCCTCCGAAGGGTTGCGCCGCAAACGTCACGGTCCTCGTGATGCCGACCCTCTACAGCCTGGTCCAATTCAATACCGGGGGTGCCGTCTGTGTGAAGTTCAAGGGCAGCGTCGGCAGCTGGAACGCGTCCAACGCCGCCGGGCGCAGCGTCACGCTGGTGGGCGGCGGCGTGACGCAGTCGCTGAAGACCATCGTCGACAACCAAAACCAGCCCGGCATGATCGCGGGGGCCGACGGGTACATCTATTGGAACTTCACGGCGGGCACGTTCCTCTTTGCCTCGGTCCTTGCCTTTTGACGATCCCGTTCCCGGGGGGCCGTCAGTGTGTGGTTTCCCGCGATTCAGCAAAGCCAGAAGCGCCTCGCCCATTCATGGCCAGTACCGGACTCAGTCCAAGAAATGCGCAGTCGTCCTCGGGACACGGGGATCCGTTCGAGAGATCCAGCGTCCACTGCAAGGCCTCGCCGACCAAGTCGAGCTGACCCCAGTAACCGGTACCGAAACTCGCCGTTCCCACGGCCGCAAGGCAACCGACGTCGAAGTGCCAGCCCTCGACCTCCCTCTGAAACGTCCTCAGCCCGTCGCTCGACGCCGTTTTCATCCCCGGCGCCACGGGGTATGCTTCAGCTGAACGCGGGCGCCGATCGTGGCCGAACTTGCGGGGAAAGCGTTTGAAAACTTTCATCCTTTCCGGCGTCGCCTCGTGGGTGGCGTTCGGGTTTGCGGCTGGATGCGGGGGCGCGACGTTGCCGGGTCCGGACGGTGGGGGGGGCCTCTCGACAGGTGCGGCGGCGACTGTTCTCCCGCCCAAGTTGCTGCGTCGTGCTCGGCCATTTGCGGCAAAATTGCGCAAACAGGTTGCTCCGCCGGCACCGACTGTCCGATGAATTGCGCGGCCGTGGCCACGATGACGCCATCGTGCGCAACGCTCGCCGACGGGTTTCTTCGCTGCCTCGAGTCGTCGTCGCTGGCGTGCGACTCGGGCACGGTCGAACTTCCGGAATGCGATTCCGAGGTGCAAGCATTCGGCGACTGCCTGGTTGACAGCGGCTCAATCGGGGCAATTCCAGCCCCGGGGAGCGGGCCCACCGGTGGACTTTGCGGCGACGTGCCCGCCACCGTGTGTCCCAACATTCCGAGATCCGGCGCCCTAGGGCCGTCTTCGTGCTCTGGGAGCGGCGGCGGGGGGCCGAACGGGGTCGTTGCGTTCACGACATCGTGTCAGGACAGCGTCGGCGACGTCTGGGAAGCGGACTGCTCGGGCTCGACCTGCACGTGCACGTTCAATGGAGCCGAGTCGTGCGCCTGCACGATGACCGGAGCGACGGGTTCGTGCCCCTGCTGCCCCGGCACGAACTGACTCTTCGGCCTCCCGAGCCAAGGAGCATCATCTGGGGCATTCGCCTGCCCGACTCACGCGGCGCTTTCGTTCATCGGAATGGATTGGGGCGCGCCAGCTCTCGGATTCCCATTCGCGCCCCCTTGAAGGCCGAGTTCAACGTGCGCGCACTTGCCAATGACGAGGCCGGTCCACTCTCGCCGGAGCCAGTCTCGTAGATATCTCGTAGATAATGGTGTCCGGGCCCTAGGACTTCCGGCTGATCCGGGCTTTGGCCATGACGACAATGGGATGAGGTTCCAGGGGCCCTGCTTTACGAACTTATTGAGGATGCTTACGGTAGATTTCGGGAGTGTTCTAACCCAATGAGACCCACCTCCGTTGCCATTGCGTGGGGTATCGCAATCGCCTTCGGGCTATTCGCCGCCGCGCATATTTGAGTCCCGATAACCAGTCACTCGACTGGCGCATAATAGAGAGCCTCGCGGTCGAAAGACCGTTCGACGTTCGGATCGATCCCGCGGGCCCCCAAAGCCCATCCGAGACCTTCGTCCTCTCAGGATGCCACGCAAACCGACGACCCATCAAGAGATGGCTCGTTTGGAGAGTGGCGTAAGAAATCTCTGAATCATTTTTCAGAATCTTCTGTTGGCCGACTCACCGCGACCCCGACCGCGACCGCGACCCCGACCGCGACCCCGACCGCGACCCCGACCGCGACAACCGCGACCGCGACCGCGACCGCGACCCCGACCCCGACCCCGACCCCAACCCCGACCCCGACCCCGACCCCGACCCCGACCCCGACCCCGACCGCGACCCCGACCCCGCGACCCCGACCGCGACCGCGACCCGGACCCCGACCCCGGATGGGCCCGCGGCTTCTTCGATCGCCACGAAGCGCACGATTGGTCCTCGGGGAGGATTTTCGCCACCGTGAGCACAATGAGTCGCGAATAGGTTCGGCGGTCGTTGCATCTCGTCCCAAAACCGCGCCTGATTGTCGCCACCAGGATGCACTCCACAGTTCGGAGGTCTCCATGACGAGATCGCACGTTTTCTCGGCGCTCAGCGCCGCGCTCGCTTTGGGCCTCTCCGCATCGGCTGGATGCGGATCTTTGTCGAGCCCATCGAGTTTTGAGATTCCGTCCACGTCGACCGGCGTTGCCTCCGGTTCGAAGAGCGCCACTTCGAAGGCGCCGACAGTGACCGCCCAGCCGCTGCTCTCAGGGAGCGAGCCTTCGAGCGCGAGCGGTTCGGGTGCATCCGCAGGGCCGCTGAGCGTGTGCCCCGCCGGGTTGCGGTGCGACGTGACGTGCACCGGCGGTGCCACGACCTCTATCACCGGGACCGTGTACGATCCCGCCGCGAAAAACCCTCTGTACAACATCGCGGTGTACGTCCCCGCGACGCCCCTGCAGACCTTGCCTACCGGCGTGCCTACGGGAAGCGACGCGTGCTCGTGCTCGGCCTTGTTCCCGAGCGGCGCCGTCGTGAGCACGTCGACTGCCGTCGACGGGACGTTCACTTTGACCGACGTTCCGGTCGGGAGTGCTGTTCCGCTTGTGATCCAAGTCGGCAAGTGGCGGCGCGAGTATTTCTTCAACGTCACGGCTTGCGCCGACAACGCGGTGCCCGACAAGTCGCTCGCCCTGCCCGGCAGCCTGACCCAGGCCAACGACAGCATGCCCGACATCGCGGTATCGACCGGAGCGTCCGATTCGCTCGAGTGTTTGATGCTGCGGATGGGCCTGCCGGCAACGGAATACGTGGCGGGCGCCACCGGCACCGGCCACGTCCATATCTTCTCGGGCGGCGAGGCGGGTGGCGGTGGGGGCGGCCGCGGTGGAGGCGGAATCGGAGGACCGGAAAATCCTGCCATGCCCGGCGCGCCGGCGAGCTCGACGGCGCTCTGGGCTACCCAGGCCCAGCTCATGCCGTACGACATCGTGCTTCTCTCGTGCGAGGGGGGCGAGACGTTCGACGCGAACCCGCCGGCGCTCGAGGCCTACTTGAATGCCGGTGGCCGCGCCTTCGCGTCGCACTATCACTACTCCTGGTTCAGCGGTCCGCTCAACACCATGCAAGCGTACGTGGCTCCGGCGGATTGGGGGACCAACCTCGCGACCTGGACGGCGAACGGCGGGCAAGGCAACGGGCCGATCGCCGGCGTCATCGACACGACGCTCAACGGCAGCACGCTGCCCTTCGCGAAGGGAGCCGCTCTTCAACAGTGGCTCGGACTCGTCGGTGCCCTGGGGACCAACGGCGTGGCCGCAACCGATCTGGCCATTTACCAGCCGCGTGACAATGCGCAGGTCGCCGCCACGAACACGCCCTCGCAACCGTGGATCACTTCGACCCCGTGGACGCTGTATTTTTCGTTCGACACGCCCGTCAATGCGGCGGCCGCCGCCGAGGGCGGGGCACCGGCGTATTGCGGCCGCGCCGTGTTCAGCGATCTTCACGTGGGAGGCAATCCGACCACGATGGATACGGCGCCACCGCCCGGCGGCTGCGACGCGATCGATCTATCGCCTCAGGAAAAAGCGCTCGAGTTCATGCTGTTCGACCTCTCCTCGTGCGTCATCCCGGACACGATGCCTCCGAGCGCCGTTCCCATCCCTCGGTAGTCGTTCATGCGGGAGCCGGGTCCGCGGCCCGGATCCGTGGGTAGCGCCCCCCCCGACCGAGGTCGCGCCCTCGTCTGAAACTACGGGCGGAAAATGGAGACGCCTCCGGGGGCGGACGTGGCGATCACGAGGTTTCCGGCGGCATCGACGGGGGTATTGAAATAGTGCATGGCACTGGCAAGAGGCGAGCTTGATCCGTCGAAGACCTTTGTGCCGGTGTCGCCGTCATACCCATAGAGGCTTTGGTTCGCGTCCCAGACGATGACGTCCCCGTTGCCGTCGTTGGTCACCATCGGGGAGCCCAGACCGGTCTCGCGGGTACACCACACGACGGTTGCCTTCGGGGGATTGGTGGCACTGATTTGGGCCACGCCGACGTTGCCACCCGTCTGTCCGCTCGGGCAACCTGCGATCACGAGGCCCGGGGCGTGGCTATTGGCGTGAAATGCGACGTACGTTCCCTTGGCGGTGGTATAGGCCGCACCTGCGCCGTTGAGCGCGCCCGCGGAAGCCGCGCCCGTATCGGAGGCGACGCTCGTCGTCGAGAGGGCATTGCCCTCACCCCCCAGATTGTCTCGATTGAGCAAATAGAGAATGCCGTCTTTGCCGAGGGCGACGGCCAAATGGGGAATTGGAGCCGTCGGCATGTCGAAGAGGATCGGATTGGCACCCCCGAGATCGACGTCGTTCGCGTCGTAGTTCATCCACGCCGTGGGGTAGAAGGCGTGGGCGCTGTCGGCCGTCAACGAGGGCGTCGGTGGTGTGAGTCGAAGAACCGCCTCGCCGCCGCTCCAGGTCGTTCCCGCGTTCGTGGTGTTGCCGGTCGAAACGAAGAGCGACGTCCCGTCGGACGCAACGCCGCCCACCGCCCAAATGCCGCCCCGGCTGGCCCCCGCTTGCATGGAACCCACCGACCACCCGCTCAGGGTGCTCGGGGTCGCGACCGGCACGGCAACCACCCAGCCGTAGTACGTGTTGCAATCCCCGTCGTGGCCGCCGTACGGGACGTACACGACGCCGTTCAGCAGCTGAAGGGCCCCCCGCTGGTTCTGGGTCTTCGACGTGAAGCCGGCGACGCCGTCGACAGCGACCGGCCATCCGGGCAGATCCAGTCCGGTGTCGATCGACACCGCGTGAATCATGTGCGCCGGAGCACCGTTGGTGAGAGTCATCGCGTCGAAGTAAATCGCGTGCGAAGTCGGGTCCACGACGGGCGTTCCGGTGATTCCGAGCGGATCGATGTTGCCACAGCCGAGGGCTGTCGAGACCCCGGTGACGGGTGTTCCGTACGTCTGGTCCCAGAACGGGGCCGCGGACGTCGTCGGGTCGAGTGCGACGACGTGATTGCCTTCCGTGGCGATGATGAGGGTCGGCTTGCCCTTGGTTCCCGACGCGACGTACAGCGGTTGGGCGTAAACATTGCCGGTGATCGCGGGTGCGTAGGTGGTGTCGAGCTTGAGCGTGCTCGCCACCGCCTTGCTCATGGACGAGTCGGGGGTGACGCCATCGCGTGACGCGTTCGTGTGGTGTTGAAGCACGTCGCTCCCACCGGCCGCCGGGCTTCCGGACGAAGACTTGGAGCCTGGGCTGCAGCCGGCAAGGAAGAGGAAAGCCCACGCGTTCGCAGCGACGCGCGACCGAAGGTTCATCGGCAACAGCGCCCGAATCGAGGGTCCTTCCCCTTGGAGAACGGCCTGCGCGGCCTCGGACAAGTCCGCTGACGCGGCGACCTGGACCTGGAGGGCCGGATCGGCTCGACCGCATGCAACCCTCCAGGACCGACAAGAGGTGGCGACCCCCCCTACCTCAAGTACTGAGCCAGAGGCAGGTTCTGAGCCTTGATCGATCCCGCCACGAGACTGGCAAGCTTTGCGGCGCCAACCAAGTTCGTATGCGTCGCGTCCGAATCGTTCGCGTGGAACTTCAATGCCGCGGCCTGAGAGCCGAGCGTATTGTACCAAGCTGTGGACAGGTCGGTGAGCGGGATGTAGCCGACGTTTTCCACCATGGCAGCCCCCGCCGCCGAGGCCTCGTGAAGGCTCGTTTGGGGACCGTCCGTGGTGCCGTTGCCGAACTGCACGCGGGCGGGAGGCGACACCAGAATCGGCGTGACGTTCGCCGCCTTGGCCTGCTCGACGTATTTCTCCAGGTTCGTTTCGACCTGCGCGTCGGTGATTGTCTTGTCGTTGTGACCAAATTGGATGAGGACAAAGTCCCCCGCCTTCCAATGCGAGGTGATGCCTCCCCAAAGATCGGGGTTTCCGATGAAGTCCGCGGAGCTCGCTCCGCTGTTTGCGTAGTTGGCGACGGCGATCGGAGGCATGAAGAACTCCGGAAGCATTTGCCCCCAGCCGCCGAATGCGCCCCCGGTCTGGTCGCACGCGGTCGAGTCGCTCGCAATGTAGACGACGATCGGCGGCGGCGTCGTCGTGAGCAGACTGTACCCGATGGCGGAGACCTGTGGAGGCGTCGCCGCGGGGCCCGAGAAGAACAAGTCCAGCCCGGGATAACCGCCCGGTCCGCCGGCATGGTTGGGCTGCCCCTCCATGCCTCGAACGTTGACCGCGAAGGAGTACGTCAAGGACTGGCCGGCCGCTGTAGTCACCGGCGCCAAAAGCCCGCGCTCGGACTCGGTGCTGACATACGTCGAGCCGGCGGCGGCCCCTCCGATGGTCACGGTCACCGCGTAGTTGCCGGCCTCGCTGACGGCGGTCGCCGTACCGGGAGGATCGACCGTGTTGTCGTACGTGCTCCCTCCGAAGAGGCATTCGATGCACGTGTCGCCCGCGTCCTGGCCGGTGCATGCCGTCGAGCTGATCGGTACCGTCTGGCACTTGGCGAAATTTGCCGCCGTCGGCGCGGGATAGCCTGTCGGAATGGCACCCGTATCGGTCGGGGCCGTGAAGGGCGCCCCGTCAAAGTCCCCCCCGTGCCGCCGCCGCTTACGCCACCGTCTGTGATGGGAGGAACGACCCCGGTTCCGACGCTCGCGTCGCCCTGCTGGGGGGGGCTCGCAGCGCAGAATCCGCTCACGCAATACTGGAGGTTCTGTTGGCAGTCGTTGTCGGTCACGCAGAGCTGTTGTTGGTCGGCTGCACAAGCGCCTGCGCCGAGACCGCCGTCGTCCGTCGGAGCCCCGCACACGGGGGTGCTGGTGCCCGTTTGGCAACACGCAAATAGGGCGCATAGCGATCCCCCGCACGGAACCCCGGCCTGAGTGCCGGCGGGCACGCCGCTGCTGCCGCTGCTGCCACCGCTTGCCGAAGAGGAAGAGTTCGATGTGCCCACAACGACCGTCGACCCAGACCCGCTGCCCGTGCCCGTGCCCGTGCCGCTGCCCGTCGAAGTGGGGTTGGCCGCTGCCGTCGAGTTGGCACCGGTCCCGGCCGGAGTCGGATTGCCGCCCTGCGGCCCGCTCGAGCAGGCCATTGGGGCCGCGAGCGTTAACCATGGAAGAATCGAAATGAGCTGCCGCGTGTTCACCATGTACACCGAGTATCCATAGCCCATCGAAAGAGCTCAAGCCCACGTGGCTGGGTTATTCCGCACGAGCTGCAATTTTGTTCGAAGCCGGGGACCGCGGAGACGGAGAAGAAATGGGAAGCCGCCGCGTCGGGCGCTGCCGCCCCCTCAGCGAAGGGCCGCGCGCTTGGGCTCGCGCTCGCAGATGGCCGCGAACGTGCTCGCAAGGCGATCGGCCTCGCCCCCGCTGCTTGGCGCGCCGAGATGCTCGTGACGCACGAGATCGCTCCACGACAGAACGCCGACCAGTCGCCCGGCCGCATCGATCACCGGCAGGCGCCGGACGCGAGCATCCCGCATCGAGTCCAAGGCGGTTTGAAGCGTGTCGCCTTCGCGAGCCGCCACGAGCGAGCGCGACGAGGCACTCGACACGAGGATCGCTCCGAGTGGCTTGCCTTGGGTGTAAGCCGCCATGCAAATGTCGCGGTCGGTGATCATCGCGACGGCGCGTCCGTCCGCGTCCACCACGGGCACGCACCCGCAATCGGTGTCCCACATGATCCGCGCCACGTCATGAAGCGTGTCGGCCGGCCCGCAGGTCCGCGGATTTCCGGTCATCAGCTGCCGCACGTACGTGACGGGCTCGGCCCCCGATCGTTGCAGCGGCGCGCTCGCGCGGCGACGGCGCGCACGCTCCCGCAGTCGTGCCGCAAGCCCCTGCAATCGATCGGCGAGGTTTTTCATGTCCGGCTGCCTTCTTCGTGCCCACTCTACCGACCCGGGCTGCCCGTGTCCGGGTCTTGTCCGCCCCAGATGACCGGGGCCGCAACGCGCCCCCCCGACCCCGCCGCCGACCTCGACCGCGACCCCGACGACCCCGACCGCGACAACCCCGACCGCGACAACCCTGACCTCGACCCCGAACGGTTCCTTTTTGGTCCCCGCCGGGAACGAACAACCCCGCCGGTGTGTCAACGACGATTCCGGATCGGCAAGGAGGCGATGTGGCCGCACTCGAGATAGGTCCGCCGAATAGGGAAACCGCACGCGACATGCCCCAACGGCGCTGGGAAGCCGACGTGCGACAACCCGACTTGCTGCACCCAACGCCCGTCGTTCGGATCGACGCCGACGCGGTGCGCGTAGGGATCGCGATTGCATTCGCCGGAGGCACTTCGGGTGGCCTCTTTGGCGACGCGCTCGACCGCTCGTCGGTGGGCTTCTCGACGTGGAGCCCCGCGGCCTTCGAGGACGACCTGTTCATCAAGAGCTTCGTGCTCAACTGCCTCAAGGTCCGTGTGGGCAACGACCCGCCGATCGGCTGCACCACTCATTTGGTGAAACTGCTCACGCACCCGCCCGCGGACCCCTCGGTCGTGCAGTTTCGTCGAGCGGTGCTCGCGGAGCTCGTCGGGTCGCCGGAGCTACGGCGGCAGTTCGAGCGGCTGTACGTCCTTTTGTGTCGCTTCCGCGGACAGCTCGAGGGCGTCGCGGGCGGCGGCAAGTGGGACGCCAACCGCAGACAGCTCGACATCCTACAGCTTGTCAAAGAGCTCTTCGATTGCATGTCGGAAGGATTCGCGTCGGCGCGTTCGGGTTTGGCGCGTCTCGCCGCCTTCGCTCGACGGGTCGAGAACGGCGAGATGTTCGGTTCGATGTGCGACTTGTTACGTTACGACGAACGCCTCGCGACGTTGAACGTCAAGGTAGGAATCGGCGCGGACGGCAGGATTCGCGGTTTCGAGATCCTCACGGTATCGGAGAACACGGAGAACCCATTCGTCACCTCGACCTGGCGGCGGTGGCTCGCGAAGGTCGAGCTATTCGTGCGAGGCTTTTGGTTCAGTGACGGCGAGGTCATGGCTCGCCTCATTTACGCCGTGTTCGACGGAATTCATGAAGAGATTGTCGCCCTCGTGCAGATGCTTGGAGAAATCGAGTTCTACTTGGGTGCCTTGGGGTTTCGCGACCTCGCGAACGCGGCGGGCCTCGAGGTGTCGTTGCCGGACATCGTGTCTCCGGACGCGCCCCGCGCACTGCTCGGTCTCTTCAACCCGCTTCTTTTGGCCAGCGGCGTATCCGTCGTCCCCTGCGACATCCACATCGATCGGCACGACACGACCGTCCTCGTGACGGGCCCGAACTCGGGAGGCAAGACTCGCTTGCTCCAAACCCTCGGCCTCGCTCAGATCTTGGCGCAGTCGGGTCTATTCGTCCCCGCGCGCGCCGCCCATCTCGCGCTCGCCCCGTCTCTCGTGGTTTCGCTTATTCAAGAGACGAGCGTGGATCAACCCGAGGGACGACTCGGCATGGAGCTCCTGCGAATCCGGCGGCTTTTCGAGAATCTGCCGCCGGGGGCCATGGTGATCCTCGACGAGCTCTGCTCGGGCACCAACCCATCCGAGGGCGAAGAGATTTTCGAGCTCGTCGTCCGCATGCTGACGCGGCTGAAGCCGCAAACCTTCATCACGACGCACTTTCTCGCCTTTGCCGCACGGCTCGAGCGACAACGCAAGATTGCGGACCTGAGGTTTTTGCAGGTCGAGATCGGGGCGGACCATCGGCCGACGTACAAGTTCGCGCCGGGAGTGGCGCGAACGTCGCTCGCGAGCCATACGGCGTCGCGGCTGGGCGTGACCGGCGAACAGCTGCTGGCTCTCGTCGAGCAGAACGTCCACCGTGCGAAGATCGCCGGGTCGAGCGTCGACTGAGGGGCTCGGTGCCGACGCTTCTCGTGAACTCCAAAATGGGGCCCGGGCTCGCAGCTCGCGTCCGGGCGAGTGTTTGCGGGACGACGGCCGCGTTCCGGGTCGTACGCGGGCGCGCGAGGGCGCGGCGATGGGCGTCGGTTCTGCGGTTCGGGGTCGTCCTAGCCGCGATGGCCATCGTCTGCGTCGGGTCGAGCGTTCGTCGTCGCGCGCGCGTACGGCTCGAGCGCGATCGGGTGGACCTTGTGGAAGAAGAACGCCGGCGCGAGACGGGGTTCGTCCCGCCCGATCGTGCGCGGATAGCCGGCGTCGAAGCGTGGGTCGACCGATTGGCCAAGAGGTACGAAGGCGATCTCATCGCGCCGGAGTTGCGGGTGTCCGGCGCGATCGGCGCCCTCCGGCAGCGGCCGGGAATTTACCTTCATGCCCCTGTCACGGCGTTCGCCGGCTCGGGATCCATCGCCGCGGCGGCGAAGACTTCGTTCAAGGACGCACTTCTGCTTTGCCTTTTGGACCCGCCGTCGTCGCGAACGGAAGGTGCGCTGCTCGGCCGCGTGCTCGTGGCCTACCGCGGGGGCTGGCCCGTCGAACAGGCGACGAGCCAGGTCCGGCTGCTCGAAGAGGCCGAAGCGGCCTTGCCGGTTTTGGCCGGCCCCTGGCAACGCGACGTGCGGAATGCCCAAAGCGTTCCCGAGCTCGACGCCCTGAAGCAGGCACTGCGCAAGGCGCCCGTCGAGCGGGGGGTCAAAGCGGCAGAGGCCGAGGTGCTCGTCGTCGCCCTGGACGAACCGGGACTGGGCGGCGGGCCGACGGAGCTGGACGGCGAGCGTGCGCACGACGTGCGTCTTTCCATCGTCGACCTCGTGAAATCCGAGGTGTTGCTGCGCACTCGCCGGCACGTCGATCCGGCGTGGATCTCGGCCTCCCGCCGAAACCAATACGCCACCGGTCTCGACGAATGCGCGACGGCCTTCGACGTGCTTGCTTCGACGGCCGTTGCCGGCTCGGCGACAGGCGCGCGGTGGTGATTCGTTCGAGGGGGCCGCAGGCGTTGCTCAAGGACCGCCTCGAGATCCCGAGGCGCTGCTCATGCCGCTCGCCGCGCTCTGGCCCGATGAGCTGCGGGTCCCTTCGTGAACGGCCGCAACGACCTCGTTCTTCGTCCTTCGATACGAAGTCACAGGCACAGGCCCGCGTCGGTGGACGGAGTCGATCCGTCGACTTCGCCCGTCAAATTGTCGCTGAAGGCAGGACAAAGGAACGCGGCGAACGAGCCATTCACCGCGTCTGGATGGGTCGTATCGACGCCGTTCGCAAGGGGTGGGCCCAGCACGAGGTCGAAAGTGCCCGTGAATTGCGACGCGGTAACGGTCGTGATGCGGATCGTTCCGCTGGCCGCCTCTTCAAAGGCGGTCCCGTTGCACATTCCGTCGGAAGACGAGTACAGAGCCACGGCTCCCAGCGCGCTGAGGGTGGTGTCGGCTACGATATTGGGCACCACGATCGGGTATGTCCCTGGCGTCAGCGGAGAGTCCGTGATCACCACCAGGGTGAGATCTTGACTGTCATGGACGGACACGAGTTGGTCGGGATAGAGCGTGTAGAACGAGCATGCGCTCGCGACGCTCACCAGATTGATGACGGCCTCGTACAGAATGGAACCGGCATCGGTGCCCGGGGCGGACGCAATGCCCGCGAACGCACTCTGCACACCCAACGCCTGCCCGTTTAACGTGCCGGTGACGTCGGCCGAGCCCGCCGATGGCGAGGCCGAATCCTCGCCCGCCTCGCCGCCCTCCGTTGCCCCATCCAGCACCGTGGCGTCGCTGCTGTCTCCGGGTCCGCCTGCCGTTGAGCTGGAACAAGCCGCGAGCAAGGCGGCGGATGTCGCGAACGCTGCGGTACGGATCATAGGTCACACATGTTCGATGAACGAAGCTCCGACAAACGGGAGCGGACGCTTCTTCACTGCCCCCGTCATGGATCGGCTCTGGGGTCAACACGACGGAGACCGCGGCTGCGCAGCCCCAGTGACTCCGGCCTCCTAGTCGCACCCAAGCTGCGTCGTTCCGATGGCGTAGTCGTCGATGTAAACATCGCCGGCCGCGCCGCCGCTGTAACGCTCGTATCCGATCATCTGCTCCGTCAAGGCTGTGACCGACACATTCCCCGTCGACGGGAAGGTGGCCGTCGTCCCGGGCACGAGCGCCGAGGTGGTCGTGCCGGTGGCATTCATGTACAGGGAGGTGGTTCCCATCGTGCCGGCCAAGGACACGGTCCACTCGAAGCACGTCCATACTCCCATCGGCAAAGCCACTGCAGGAGTGGAGATCCCATTTGTCTCCCCGCCGCCGACCGGGTCGATATTGGTCCGAACGTCCGGCCCGTTGTACGTGTTCAACTCGCGGATGCCATTGTTCCCGATACTCATGCCGTTCGAACTCTGGATGTAGATCTCGTGGGCTCCCGGAGTCGTCATCACATACAGCCAGACCCGGCCCCAACTGGCAGTCGTGATCGGAAAGCCCTTTGTCTCACTGATGAAGGT
Organism: uncultured delta proteobacterium; assembly: GCA_963696385.1. Lineage (GTDB taxonomy): Bacteria > Myxococcota_A > Polyangia > Polyangiales > Polyangiaceae > Palsa-1150. Next base: position 543,626 of record CAVOKF010000007.1, on the reverse strand, counting down.
GTACCCGCTTGCCCCGCTCGCGAAGCTGATGTGCACGGAGTTCGTGCCGGTGTGCGCCTTGGTCGTCACCACCGTGGCGGTATTGGCCGCGCCCCCCGTATTGAGGACGGTCCAGTTCGAGTCGAGCATCGTGCTGCCTTCGAACCCGTCGCAGAAGATCGCTCCCGCCGGACAACCAGCCGTGCCGCCCTCCCCGGAAGCGCTCCCCGAATCGGGCGGGGCCGTGTTTCCGCCGGCGTCAGAAGGCGGAGCCCCCGTGCTCGTCGTCGAGCCCGATCCCGTCGAGCTGGCCGAGCCGGTCGACAGGCTCGTGCTGCTGCTCGTGCTTCCTCCCGTGGCTGCCATGCTCGCGCTCGAAGAGCTCGTAGTCCCGCCGCCGAGCGGGGTGCCCGTGCTCGAAGAGCTCGTGGTTCCAAGGCCCACGGTGGACGGACTCGAGCTGGCCGCGGAATTTTGGTTGCCCGAGCCCACGTTCGCCGTGTTGCTGCCGCATGCGATCAGAGCACACGAGGCAAAACGGAGCGCAAGCTTGAGCGAGAGTGTCGTCGATGTTCGCATGGGAGTCCGTTCTCGTCGTTGATTCGAAGCGATGTCTCAAACCAGGCCCGCGCAGGCCGATCCAAAAAGAGCGCGGGTCCCGGGGAATCCTGACGCCTCGGTCGACGGAAATCCACTCCCGCCGAAACCGCAGCGTCGAACTCTACGGCGGATGCCGTTGCCGTCCTGTCCGTTCACGGTCCGTGGCCCCAGCGCGGCGGGCTCTTTTGGTGGCGCAGCTGCAAATTCACGGTACCGCAGCAAATCGCATCGCGATGAAGTTGAGTAGGGCTTCGCGACGGGGAGCCCGGCTGCCGGGTCCCGCCCCGACGCGCGTCGCAAGAACGGCCCGCTACGGGCCGGTACTCGCCGCCGCCGACGCGGGGGGCTGCGGTTGGCCGCGAATCGGTGGCCCGAAGCGCAAGTCGATGACGGCAATCGACCAGGGAGCCAGCACCTGGTTGACGGTCGCGTCGTTCGTCGGCGGCATTGCGGTAGCCTGGAATTGCGAGGCTCCAGCGCTGAACGAATAAGCCTGACGCGATACGACGGTGCCGCACGACGCCGTGTCGATCTTCACGAGGATCGCATCCTCGGACGATAGGTTGACAACGACGACAACCCCATGGGTACCCCCATCGTCCCGCGAGGCGAAGAGCGACACGTCTCTCGACGCCGACGTCGTGGGAACGTACCAGTCGAGGAATCGACCTCCCTTGCCGTCGAAATTGCGATAGGCGACAAATCCCTGCGCCCCCGGGGATCCACGCGGTGGGGCCATCCAGTAGAACGCCGAGGTAACGCCGAACTGAGCGAAGCGTCCAAGCGTCTCGGCGATCGCAAGGGCGCCGGAAATGTGCCCTTCTCCCCCGAAGTTCCATTCGCCAATCGAAATCGCTCGACCTGGATAATTCCGATCCACCCACTCTCTCATGCGGGGCAGAAGCGCGATCGTGTCCTTGATCCACGATTCGTCGACGTACGTCTTGTCCCAGAGGCTTCGCGTCGACCGCAGACGGAGCGCGGACGTCGCCGGATCGGATGCGTCGCTATAGACCTTGTCCGCCTGGGGGTAATAATGCAGATCGAAGACGTCGAGAATGCGGACGCCCGAAGTCTGCTCCTGGTCGCGCAGCTTTCGAAGGTACCACTCCACCAGTGGAACATCGCCGTGGAGGCGTCGATCGATCCGGGCCGACGGGCCTCCCTGCGCGATGTCCTTGGCCGAATAGAAGTACCCGGTCCAGCCCCATTCCGCCGGTCCGGCGATGACCGCCGTGGGGTCTGCCTCGCGAATGGCGCTGCCGTAGTCGATCGTGCGGTGCAACAACTCGTCGTACCCGAGAGGGTCCGGCCGCATCGATCGATGGGTCTCGTGCCAAAGCATCGGTTCATTGTCCAAGATGTACTCGGCGACGCTGCGCTTGCCGCTTTTCGCATCCGCGCTGGCGATCTCCGACACCCATCGCTTGATCCAGGAGGGCGGTGCTGGTTGGCCCGCGGCAGGGGGCAGGATAGGGCTGATCGGTGCGCCGGCCCGTGTCCGTCCGTTCCCGGCGTCGGGACGCCACGGGTCGGTCTCGGCTTGTGGGCCGTACACGGAGACGGGAAACCCGTTCGACGATCCGTCCTTGGCAACCCAGCCGAGGATGGGCACCGTCAGCGCCGACAACGTGTGGTGGGACGCATTCTCACTCAGAAACTGCCGATAATCCGGCGCCGAGTGATTTTCGAAAAACCAGTCTTTGCCGACGTTCCACACCTTGGCTTCCCAGTTGTACGTCGTGGTTGGGTTGCCGCCCCAACGATGGATCGTCGCGTCGATGTCTCCCGCGGCTCCATAGATGAGGGGGCTCACCGGAATGGCTTGCGCATCGCACGCGACGCGCGCCGCCACGGGCCTCGCTTCTTGTGGGGTGTAAGCCGTCGAAGGCTTCGAAACACGGCGCATGAGCGCAATCCCATTGAGCAGTACCCAATCCCCGGGCACGGTTCGATACGCCTGGAACACGACGTGGTCGAAGGGGGCAGAACCAGGATTGAGCCGATCCATCGGGAGAACGACCTCGGTCCAACCGTCGCCCAAATCCTTGGCATCGCCTGCGGTCACGTGGATGTGCGGCCTCTTCGTGCCGCCGAGCTCCACACCGACTTCCAGGAACTCTCCCTCGCCCGCGGGCCGTTTGACCCGAAAGCGGACCGCGTCGTAGCTCCCGCTCAGTCCGGGCTTGGCGAGAATCCACCCGCCGTAGTCGCTGAATCGAACCTTGGCGGGGCCATCGCGAGGCACCTCGCGCGGGGCCCAGCCCCAGTCTTGCCACTGATTTTTGAGTCCGTCGTCGTAGACGAGCTCCGCGATTTCTAAAGGGCCAGCGGCGCGGACAGCCGCCGAAGGGGCCCCCGCCGCTTCGTGTTTCGCAGTCGGCTGGCTCGCACAGGTGGAATGGGTGCACTGCAAGAAGGCGAGCGCCATCGTTGCGACGGCCGGCGAGATCGCGCGGCCGACGATTCGCGGAGCCGAGCGTTCCGATCGCCGCGCCGTCTCGGCGCGTTCTCCGGCGAGGGCATCGCGTTTCGTGCCGAGCCTCATCTTGCCTCCGATCGGGACTTCAAAATCGGGCGCTCAAGCGTAGAATTCCAATCGCGGGCGAAACGCGAGTCTTTCCGAGGCCCGCCCAAAAGTCCACCCCCGCCGTTTCCGCTCGATCCATGTGCTCGCGCCAACCTGCCGAACAGCCTTACTTCGGCGGTAGACCGCGATAATGCAAATGTGCAACGCATTTCGAGCCGCACTCCTCGGGCGCGAGGCGATAACCGATGGTAAATTTCACCCGCTCGCCCCTCATAGGTCCATGGTGGGCTGGAGACGAGGAGTGGCCGGTCGGCTGAACCGCGTGGGAGGCGGACGCGCCGCGTTCCGTGCGGTGTGCCGGAGGGGCTCGCTCGTCCTGGTGCTTGTCGGTGCGGGCTGCGGCGGGAAAGCGGTTTTGGACGACGCCGAAATGACCAGCGCGGACGCGAGCGAGGATTGGCGCGACGGAAGCGTCGACGCAACCGGCTCAGGCGACGAGCCCAGCGACGGGAACCTCGCCGTGACGCCCGACGCCGGCACCGAGGCAAGCGCACACGCCGAGGCGGACGCGCGGGTCGACGCGGGCGCGATCCCCGATTCGACGGCGACCCCCAATCCCAACGCCAGCATCGACGCCGATGCGAGCCTCTCGGCCGGCACCGTCGATGCGGCTCCCGAGGCTTTGCCCGGGGTCTGCTCGTGTCCCGCCGGCTGCTGTGACCCGAACGGCGTGTGCCAATCGGGCTCGGTCGACGCGCTGTGCGGTCAAGGCGAACCCTGTGCGGATTGCACCGCTTCGGGCCGCGTATGCCGCTTTCAGACGTGTGTCTACGCTCCCGAGGAGGGGGGCGAGGGATGCAACGGGGTCACGTGCCCATCGGGCTGCTGCGATTTCAACGGCAACTGCCAACAAGGCCTGACGGGCATCGCTTGTGGCCAATGGGGCCGCAATTGCCTGGATTGCGCGGCCGTCGGCAAAGTGTGTTCCAATCAGCAGTGTGCCGCCCCGAGCGGCCGGCCGCCCTGCAACCAAGAGTGCCGGGGCGGCTGCTGCGACGTCTTGGGCAACTGCTTGGCTGGCACGCTCGACACGCAGTGCGGCCAAGAGGGCCAAGCCTGCGCCGACTGCACGATCTCGGGCGGTCAGTGCGCGGCGGGCAGCTGCGCGGGCGCCGACGGAGGGCCCACGTGCGTGGACACGTGCGGCGGCTGTTGCGATGCGGTCGGCAACTGTCAGTCGGGGTTTCTCGATACGCAGTGCAGCACCGGGTTGCCGGGAGATCTGTGCCAGGATTGCACACAGCTCGACCCGCCTTCGACGTGCGACATCAACGCGGGCGCTTGTGCGAGCCAGCGCATGACGTGCCCCTCGGCCTACGTGGGCTGCCCCGCGGCATTGCAAGAGGCGCCGCCCGCCGTCCAGGCGGTGTGCTCGATGAACGAGCTTGAAAATGCCGCGGCGGCATGCGCGGTGTTGGACGACGTGCAGTGTCTCGACTTCCAAATGGCCTCGTCGGGGTCGCCGTGCTTCGCCTGCTTGCAGACCTTCGCGTTCGGGACGCCGGTATGGGTAAGCGCCGACACGGAGGCCACCGTGTCGCCTCTCATGCAAGCCTCGATGCGTGCCTGCGTCGCGCCCTACGTCGACGCCACGTGCAATCACAACAGCGCGTGCATCGCCGACTGCCTGACCGAGGTCTGTCTGGACTGCGTGGCGGATCTCCCCGACGGCGGCGACGCGTGCGTCGCACAGGCGCAGTCGGGAACGTGCGCGTCGTATCTCGCGCTCGATTCGTGCGTCACGGACGCATTGAGCGGGCCTGCGGCGTTTTGCGACCCCGCGACGTACTCAGGAAATTTCGGGGCCTGGCTGCTCGCCGTGGGTACCCACTACTGCGGCGAGTGATCAGTCAGGACCGCCGCGCGACGTTCCCCAAGGAGAAACGACGACATGCACCCACGCGCCGAAGGTCTGGATCGGTTCGTCTTGTTCGCCATCCTGGGGATCGCGATCGTCTCGGTGGGCTGCGGAGGCAGCGCGGATTCCAGCCTGCCTCGCGCCCCCGACGCCAGCAGTGCCGCCTCGGTCGATGCGAGCGCGTCGCCCGTCGATGCGAGCGACGCCGAAGCCCGAAGCGACGCCGATGCCGGCGGGATTGGTGATTCGAGCGTGGATGCGCGGGTGGACAGCGGCAGCATCGACGGGTCGAACGCTTCCCCCGACGCGATGGCGTGCAGCCCCGGCATCGACGCTGGCGGCGACTGCGGGCCCTCCGAACCGGCGCCGTGCGACTCGACCCATTGTCCGGCCGGTTGCTGCGACGCAAACGGCACGTGCCAGTCGGGCGGGTCGCCGGCGGCCTGCGGCGCGGGCGGGGCCGCGTGTCAAACGTGTCCGGCCGGATCGGAGTGCTTCGACTGCCCTGCGGGAACCGACTGCGAGACGGCCCGCTTTTGCGGTTGCGGCCCCGAGTCGTGCCCCTCCGGATGTTGCACGGGAGGGGGGAGGGGCGTTCGGGGGAACTTGCCAATCGGGAAGTCTGGCCACCGCATGCGGCAGTGGCGGCGCGCCCTGCGCCGATTGCACGTCAGGCTACGATCCGGGCTACCAAAGCAACGGCATCCCGTTCAGCACGCCGGCCGGTACCTGTTCGGCGCAGCAGTGCGTCTACCCTGCGCCGACCGCGTGTTTCTTCGGATGCGTCGATGCAGCCGGCCATTGCCTTCCCGGCGCCTCGGACACGCAGTGCGGGATCTACGGGAGCGACTGCACGGATTGTACGGCCTCCGGCGGCGAATGCGTCAATCAGCAGTGCTGCGCCCAGGAGGACGCCGGCGCATGCAATGAGCAGTCGTGCCCGTCGGGTTGCTGCGACTGGAGCGGCAACTGCCAGCAAGGCCTCACGAACGTCGTGTGCGGGACGTCGGGCACGAACTGCCAGAACTGCCTGTCGATCGGCGACGTTTGTTCGGATCAGCGGTGTACGGCCCAAGACGGGGGAGCCGGATGCAGTTGGCGCAACTGCAACGGGTGCTGCGACGCGTCCGGGGCTTGCATCGCCGTCTCTTCGGACACCCAATGCGGTCTGTTCGGAGCGTCCTGTGCGAACTGCGCCGATTCTGGAAACCACTGCAGGGCCGGCGGCTGCATGGCCCCGGACGGGTCCGTTCCGTGCGGTCCGTGGAGCTGTCTCGGCTGTTGCGACGCGAACGGCGCCTGCCAGCTCGGGTTCATCGATACGCAGTGTGGCCAGAACGCGACCGCGTGCCAGGACTGCACGAGCGAGACTCCGGCGTCGACGTGCGACTTGAGCGTGTCACCGCGGACGTGCACGAGCGAGCAAACGACGTGTCCTGCGACGTACGCCGGCTGTCCGGCCGCGTTGCAGGAGCTCGCGCTGGTGCCCGAAGCGGCGTGCTCGGTGACCGACCTTCAGAACGCGGCCGTTGCCTGCGCGGACGGCCCGGAATCGGAGATGTGCAGCTCCATTTTTTCCGCCGGTACCGCGTGCGGGGTGTGCTTGCAGCCCTTCGGCGACGACTGGGCGACGACCCTGGGGATTCACGCGTGCGCGTTGCCCTTTCTCGACACAGCGTGCGTTCACAGCACCGCGTGCGTGGACGACTGCTTGACACAAGCCTGCCAATCGGCCCCCTTCGCGGGAGTGGGGCTGGGCTGTGTCCCGGGCGATGCGGTGCAGTGCAGCCTGCAGGCCCAGTCCGGGACGTGCGGGGCCTGGATCCAGGCGGACGCGTGCCTCACGAAAGCCCTCGACGGGGCCGCCGCCTTGTGCAATCCGGCGACCTACCAAGGCAACTACGGCGCCTGGCTCGCAGCGGTCGGTGCTTACTATTGTGGGCCGTGACGCTAGATTGACTCGAGATACGCGATGAGGTCCGACAGGTCCTCGGCGGACAGCTGGGAGGTCGTGCCGTGCGCGGGAGTGTCGCAGCCGCCGTCGAGCGCGAAGCGGTCGGCGAGCGTCTGAGCGCAACCGTCGTGCAGGAAAGGGAACCGCCAGCTGACTCCGACCAAAGGCGGGACCTGAAACGCTCCGCCGGTTCCGACATCGAGCGTCTCGTTGTTCGTGAACTTCGCGCCGGAGTGGCAGGTCGAGCATGCCGTGTCGCTTCGCTCGAAAAGGACTTGGCCCCGCGCCGCGGCGCCGGCATCGACCCACGATGGAGCGGGAGGCGCAGGGATCCCCTGGACCCAGCCTTGAAGGGCGCTCAACTGATCGGGGTCGAGCGGGGCACCGGCCATTCGGTTCGTGTACACGTCGTTGGTGAGCACGGTGAAGTCCGCCTCGTCGCCGGGCCAATGATACGGGGCCGTGCCCTCGATCGTGCCGCGCATCGAAGGCGTGCGCCGCAAATCGCCGTTGAGCGTCCACACGAACCCGTCGTCGCCCCCCTCGGGGTGGCACGAGGCACAGGCGATTTGCGCGCCGGCGCCGGTGTGAAAAATATCGTGCCCCGAGTCGTCGCGAGACGTGGCCGACAGCGTGATCGCCGTGCCTGCACCGATGACGGCGTTCTCGCTGGCGACAACGAACAGTTGAGCGGGCTCGCGCGTCTGTACGAGAAGGTGACCCGCGCGGTCGAATGCGACGGCAATCACCTGGTTGGAAGTGATGCCTGGCGTATTGGAGGCGACGGCAACCGGGTTCCCGGTATCCGTGGCCGCGTCCGGGCCGTCGAGCGCCGGCACGGCGCCGTTTGCCGCGACTGGGCTGGTCCCGCTGCCGGACTCCACGGCCGTATCGGTCGCAGAGGCCGGGGACGGCGGCAGCGGAACGGGGATGGCGCCGCTGAGGGTTCCCGTGGCTGTTGCGGTTGCCGTCGTGGGCGCCGAACCAACCGAGGCCGCCGTTGGCGGTGGTCCGGAGCTGACGCTGAATGACCCCGAGCCCGTCGCGGTCGCAGCGGCCGAGCCCGTCGTGGTCGCAGCGGCCGAGGCCGTCTGCGGTGGCCCGGAGCTGACGCTGAAAGACTCCGAACTCGTCATCCCAAAGGACGGCGCCGGCGTTGTGTTCGTGCCGTCGAGGCCGAACAGGACGACGGGGTTCTGCCCTTGCGCGGTCAGGAACGCGCTTCCAGGTGCCGCGACGGCCACGGTCGTGCCATCGGGAGAGAGCGCGACGTCGACCGGGAGAATTCCGTCGAGCAAGAAGGTCGCGGTGGTGCCCCCATCGGGGCCCATGACGCTCAACGCGCTCGCGACGATCCCGCCCGCGCCCGCGGAGATACTCCCATAGGCACTCGGGACCCCGGTCGGAATCGATTGTTCCGCCTCGATCTGATAAACGGCCACAATCGACTGATTGGCCCCCTGAATGCTGCGCCAGGCGACGTGGGGCGCGAACGCCTGTACGGGGGAGGTGAGGCTGTCGCGGCGCGTGACGCTGCCGTCGGCTGCGACTCGGAGCACTTCGGCCGACCGGAACGTCGTGATCGCCAGCGAACCGTCGCTCTCGACCAAGACGTCGCGCAGATCGCGTTCGACCGTGACCGACGACAGCGCGGCGCCGCCCGCGGCCGGCAACGCCACGAGCTCACCGGTCGCGCAGGCCACCCACACCGCGTCACGGGTCGAGTCCCACGCGACGCCGCGGGGAGCGGGGCATACGCTACGACGCTCGAGAATCGTGCCCGTCGTCGGATTCGATCGTTTCGAGCGCGCCCCCGCCCCGAAGCGCGACGTGAACGCGGCCCGCGCCGTCTTCCACGAGGCGACCGGGTTCGTCGCCCGCCTGGAGCGCGACGGTGGCCGTCACGGTGAGCGTCGCCGTGTCGACCACGTAGACAGCGTCGCGGTCGGGATCCGAGGCGATCGCCGTCGCGCCGTCGGTCAGCACAATCAGCGTGCCGCCCGAGATCGCAGGCGGCGTGACGGCGGCAACGACCGTCGGTCCGAACGCGGGCGCGACCGTGCCAACGGCTCCGGGGAACCCCGGCGACGATCCGCTGGCGATCCCGGTTGCCGTTCCGGCCGGGCCGCCGGACGGCAGGAGGTCTTCCGGTGGCGACGTCGGGCCACCGGTGTAGCAACCGCTTGCGATCGCAAAAAGCGCTGCACACGATGCCGCCAACGCGTTCTTCTTCATGATGACCCCCCCTTGGGCGGATGTTCGAAATGGCCATGTCGTCGAATCGCACGAGTTAAGTGACCGAACGCGAGTATTTCCGTCACGTTATTTGCAAAACCGGCTTCAAGGCTCTGCTCTCACCCCAAACGCGCACACGCCCGAAAAGCGTGCTGCATCCTCATCCCACGCGCAAACGATCCCACGTCTCCGACGCGATCCGTCCGACGCGAGTGTGCCATCGTGGCCATGAGCGTGCAAACTCGCAAAAACGCGGCACGGCGCGGACGCGACCCTCGCCAAGTCCGTTCCCGCTGCCGTCCTCGTGACGACGGGCGTCAAGACCCTTGCTGCCGAGGAGGGCTATTTGTCGCCGTCCTCTTCGACTTCCTCTTCGCCGTGGTCGCCGAAGAACTCGGACTCGTCGTGCATACCGTACTTCTTCGCAACATCGGCGTCGGTCGTCGTGAGGTAGGCGTAGTCGTCCCCCGTCCCCCGCTCCGGATCAAGGGTGACGCCATCGGCCTTCATCCGGCGTAGCCCATCGGCGGCGCCGCTCAAGGTCTCGATCATGTCGTCGATGCTCTTCGCGTCGATGGTCGAGAACTTGTTGCGCCACAGGAGGACGTACTTCTTCCTTACGGCGTGCAGTTCATCCCATAGCTGCTCGTACTTGCCGCGCACGTACTCGTGCAGATCGTTGTCGACGGAACGAGATAGCTGAAGGAGCTTGATGAGTTGTTGAACATCAACGATGTCCTTCGCGCGGTCCGGCCCGCCCGTCATGCCCGAGGCGAGCTTCAACTCGATGAGGCGGTGCAGGCCGACGAACTTCACGCCTTCCAACACGACCGGTTCGGCGTCGGCCGGATTGGGAAAGCTCACGGGCTGTGGCTCGCCGCTGCCGGGGTAGTCGCCCGTCAGCACGAACTCGATCTTCACGTTCGTGTTCGTGTCGCGGATGTTCTTACTGCCCTCGAACGCGCGCTGGTACCCGAGACCCACGAGCTTCGCGTGGATCTTCTTGAGGTCGGGCTTCGTGACGAGCACGTCGATGTCTTCCGTCATCCGCGCGAAGCCGTGGGCGGTGAGCGCCATCCCCCCGATCACGACGTACGGGATGCCAAGCTCGTCGAGCTTCGCCGTGAGGTTGCGAAGCGTCTCGTGAAGTCCGCTGGCACCCTGGAAGAATCGATCGGATTCGGCCATAGCCCACCGTGGCTCGCGTCGAAGCCGCTCCTCGTAGAGCACGCCTTCTCGTCCCACGGCGGGCCGAGAGCTGCGAGGTTCCAGCCTCGGTGGCGAGGGGGTGCCCGACACGACAATCCAAGCCTAGCACGCGGCCGAGCACCCTTTTCAGCCGGATGGGGCGGATCCGTTACGGTTACGAAGGTGTTCTGGCGAGGCGTTTTTCGCAATCACGCGGCCCCCGAGTACCGCATCGTGTTATCCGCGCGACTCGCCTAGGCTAGCCTCACCAGCATGTCGATCACGCTCTACCACCATCCCTTCTCGCGCGCGGCGAACGTCGTCTGGGTCCTCGAGGAGCTCGGCGTGCCGTACGATCTCCGCTTCGTCGACATCATGAAGGGCGGGCAGAAGGCGCCCGATGTCGTCGCGCTCAACCCCATGGGCAAGGTGCCCATCCTGACCGACGGCGACCTCGTCGTGACCGAGGCGGCCGCGATTGGCCTATACCTGGCGGACCGGTACTCGCTCGGCACGCTCGCGCCGTCGCCCGACGATCCGGCACGCGCCGCGTACCTTCGCTGGTCCTTGTTTGCGCCGTCCGTGATTGAGCCGGCCGCTTGGGCCAAGACCGCGGGCGCGCAGTTCAAGCCGGGCCAGGTCGGCTGGGGCACGTACGAGAGCGTGATCGCCTCGATGGAGAGCGCCATCGCTCGAAAAAGCTACGTCCTGGGCGATCGCTTCTCGATGGCGGACTGCATCTTTGGCGGTGCCGTCCGGTACCTGCTGCGCTTCAAGCTGATCGAGGCGACGCCGACGTTCATCGGCTACGCCGAGCGGCTCGCGGCTCGCCCGGCAGCGCAGCGGGCCGACGCCAAGAACGCGGCCATCGCCAAGGAGCACGGTCTCGGCGGCTAAAGCAAGCTGAGCGCCTACCTCTGGGAGGACGGCTGCAAGAATGGCAGCAAGGGCACCTGCTGCGGATCGAGGCGCTTTTTGGCCGAATAACTCGATGTTTGTGGAAAAATAAGGAGAGCCGAGGCGGTCCCATGAATACCGTGATCTTCGCGTGCGTCCACAATGCGGGTCGCTCGCAAATGGCAGCCGCCTGGTTCAACGCGCTGGCCGACGCGACGAAGGCGCACGCAATCTCCGCCGGCACCGAGCCCGGAGCGCATGTTCATCCAGAGGTGCTTGAGGCGATGCGCGAAGTCGGGATCGATCTGAGCGACCGCAAGCCGCAAAAGCTGACCGACGACCTGGCGCGCAGCGCGCACATGCTCGTGACGATGGGATGCGGCGAGCAATGCCCGGTTGTCCCGGGTCTGCGACGCGACGACTGGCCGCTCGAGGACCCCAAGGGCAAGCCCATCGAGCGCGTACGCGAGATCCGCGACGAGGTCCGTGCTCGCGTCTCCGCGTTGCTCGCCCGCGAGAGCTGGGAGCCGCAAGAAATGGAACTTGCCTCGCCCTGAGCGTGGCAGCAGTCTTGCCTTGGCATCGTGACGCGTACGCTATTTGCCGTGGCGCCGTCCAGCCTCCGCCGGTTGGAGGGCATCTTCACGCCGATCACACGCGTTCGAGGGGTCGACTACGCGACGCGCGGGTTCGTCCGGATCGTGCGGACCACACCCGAAGCCGTGATCGCTGAAGTGCGAGGGCAGCAGCGCTACGACGTGGAGCTTCACGCCGTGGATAGCGTGCTGCGGGCGAGCTGCAGCTGTCCGCATTTCTTGGGAGGCGACGCTTGCAAGCACGTGTGGGCCACCCTCTTGGTCGCCGAGCGCGACGGTGTCCTTCCGCACGGCGACGAGCTGCGATCCATCGAGATCGATGTGTCCGCCGGCGACGCGACGGACGATGACAACAAAGGCCGGGACGGGGACGAGCGGGACCGAGGACCGACGCAGATCACCCCGGCCATCCCAAAGCGTCCCTCCACGCGCGGTCCTGAAGCGAGCTGGCGTGACCTCATGGCGGCGCGAGCGGCATCCGCTCGGCCTCCGGAGCCCGGACGGAGCACGCTTCGTTTCGTCCTGGATCCCGTGGCGACCAAGGCTCGGGGTTCGCTGGTGGTGCGGGTCGTGGAGAGGGTCGGTCCGCAGAACGCCGGTCTCTGGCGTCCCGCCCGCATCGGAAGGCCTTGGGGGAGCTTCGTGCCGGAGTCCGACGCCTGGGTGCTCGGGCTCCTCGACGCGGCCAGCCAGGCCGCCGGTGGACATGGGGCCGCCCACGGTGCGCTCGGCGCGGGAACCTTTTCCGTCGGACGTGCGTCGAGAGAGCTCCTCGAGAGGCTCGTCGCGAGCGGCCGCGCGTATCTCGGCGAGCCCGACCGTGTTCCGCTCCGTTGGGATCCCGAGCCGTACTCGCTCGCCCTCGCGGTGACCCAGCCTGATGAAGGCGACACGCTTCGCGTCCGGGCCATTCTGGAGCGAGCCGACGAAGCCGTCCCCGCGTGCGATCCGGAGCTCGTTCTGATAGGCGGTTTCGCGTTTTGGGCCGATCGCGTGGCCCCCTTCGATGACCGCGGACACTTCGCGTGGTTGGCGGAGGAAAGGGCCTCACAGCCTGCCGCGCTTCCGATCCATGAGGTCGACGATTTCATCGACGCGTTGTTCCGCGCCCCACGCGCTCCGCGGTTGACGCTGCCGCCCGAGCATGCCGTGCCCGAGGTTCACGGCGCCGGACGGCCCTACGCTCTGCTCCAGACCAACCGGCAAGCCGCGATCGAGGGTGGGCAACGGGTCGAAGCGGGCTTCGACTACGACGGGGTGCGCGTCCCATTGGACACCCGGGGCTCGGCCGTTTTCGACCGCGCCCGCCGGCGCTTGGTCGTTCGGGACGCGGGCGCCGAGGACACCGCTCGCGGACAACTCGAGGCCGTCGGGGTCCGCCCGCTGCAGCACTGGCAACGTCGGACGGCGGAGCGCTGTGCCCACCGCATTGCGCTCGGCAAGGTCGAGCCGGCCGCGCGAGCGCTCGTCGGGCTGGGCTGGCGCATCGAAGTCAACGGCACCCTTCGTCGTTCCGCCGGCGCTTTCGCGGTCTCGGTCTCGACGGGCATCGACTGGCTGGAGGTGGGGGTCCAGGCTCGCTTCGACGGAATCGACGCGGCGTTTCCCGAACTGCTCGCGGCGCTTCGGCAGAAGCGGCGAAACATCGTCCTCGCCGACGGCTCGGTGGGCGAGCTTTCCGACGACCAGATCGAGAAATTGCGCCGATGGGTCGCGATGGCTGCGCCGCGCGATGACGGGCTGCGCTTTCACAAGGTGCAGGCGCCGCTCGTCGCCGCGCTTTTGGAGAGCGAACGACTCCCTACGTTCGATGCCGGGTTCGCCGCGCTGCGCCGGGATGTCCACGCGTTCGCCGACATCACGCCGCTCGACCCTCCGCGCACATTCCAGGGAAGCCTTCGCGAGTACCAGCGCCATGCGCTTGGATGGTTCAAAGCGCTTCGCCAGCTTGGGTTCGGGGGCTGCCTGGCCGACGACATGGGTCTCGGCAAGACGGTCCAGGTGCTCGCCATGCTCGATGCGCGTCGCCAGGAGCGCCCCGCGCCCGGACCTTCGCTCGTCGTGGCACCCCGGTCGGTCTTGTTCAACTGGGCGGCGGAGGTGGCCCGCTTTGCACCGCGGCTGCGCGTGCTGGAACATGACGGCCCCACACGGGCCGATCCGGGCGGCAACTTCGGTGACTACGATTTGGTGCTGACCACGTACGGGCTGCTCCGCAGCGATCTCGAGGCGCTCTCGCAGCTTGACTTCGATTACGTCATCCTCGACGAGGCCCAGGCCATCAAGACCGCGCGCACGGCGACGGCGCAGGCCGCGCGTGCGCTGCGAGCCCGGCACCGGCTCGCGCTGACCGGAACGCCGGTAGAAAACCACCTGGGCGAACTCGCGGCATTGCTCGATTTCTTGAATCCGGGCCTGCTCGGCGCCTCGAACGCCCTGTCCACGCTGGCGCAGGGGACCCATCGTATCGACGACGCTACGCGTGACGTACTCGCACGGGCGGTGCGCCCATTCTTTCTTCGCCGCACGAAGCGCCAGGTCGCGCCCGAGCTGCCCGATCGGATTGAGCAGACGATCTCGTGCGAGCTCGAAGGCGAGCAGCGGCGCCGGTACGACCAGTTGCACGGCCACTACCGGCGATCGCTCGGCCGGAGAGTCGCCCGAGACGGTGTGGCCCGCTCGACCGCCCACATTCTCGAGGCACTGCTTCGTCTGCGTCAGGCAGCTTGCCATCCGGGGCTCATCGACGAAGGACTGCGCGGCGAACCGAGCGCCAAACTCGACGTCCTTCTCCAACACCTCGACGCCCTGCGCACCCAGGGTCAGAAGGCACTCGTATTTTCGCAGTTCACGAGCCTCCTCTCCATCGTGCGCGACCGCCTCGAACGGAGCGGCATCGAATACGAGTACCTCGACGGCGCCACGACCGACCGCGCCGGATGCGTGGCGCGCTTCCAGTCGGACGCACGGTGCAGCGTGTTCCTGCTGAGCCTCAAGGCCGGCGGGACAGGGCTGAACCTCACCGCGGCAGAATACGTATTTCTGCTTGACCCGTGGTGGAATCCCGCGGTCGAGGCGCAGGCGATCGACCGTGCCCATCGGATTGGCCAGGCGCGAACCGTGCTCGCCTACCGGTTGATCGCACGCGGTACCGTAGAGGAGAAGGTCGCGCAGCTGCAGTCGCAAAAGCGGGAGCTGGCCGACGCGCTGTTCGGCGAGGGTGGAGCTGCCGTCGGTGGGTTGACCCGCGCCGACCTCGAACTGCTGCTCTCCTAACCTGCAACACGGCGAGCGCCAGGGTCATTCATGGGTACGCCTTGTCCGGCAATCCGTGGAAGCAGCCGCATCCTCCCCATAGTGCACGCTCGGCATCGACGACCCTTCTGGTTGGTTCGTACGGCGCGCAGCCTCGATGCCATTAGCGCGGAGGAAACGCGAGTGGCTGGATCCGACGGGCGCGCCGTCGGCGGCGGCCGTTTTGCGTGTCCAGCAGCAGTCCGCCAACACCCGCTGCGCGAGGCCCATCACGTTCGGGTGGACGGCAATGCCCGGGCCCACCCGTTTCGCGCGTCGCACCGTGTCCGTTGCCGTGGCACGGCCGATGCCTCGGTGCGTTGCGGAGAGTCCCATGACCAGTGCTTCTTCGCAGAATGCCACCGAACCCGCGCCGGCGGTAGCCCGCCCCAAACACCCCGCCCACATCCTTCGTGACGATCGAGAAGCCATTGCCGTCGCGCGAGAGCTCGCACAGAAATTTGCCAAAGGAGCCGCCGAGCGTGACCGAACACGCCGTCGGCCGCTCGAGGAACTCGATGACTTCTCGCAGAGCGGTCTCTGGTCGATCAATGTGCCGAAAAAGTTCGGCGGGCCCGAAGTGTCGTACGTTACACTCTCCCGCGTCATCGAAATCATCTCGGCCGCAGACCCGTCGCTGGGCCAGATTCCGCAAAATCATCTCGGCGTGGTGGCCGCGATTCGCACCGTTTCGGATCCGGACCAGCAGAAGCTCTTGTTTGCCGCCGTCCTGCGAGGCCTTCGATTCGGCAACGCGTTTTCAGAATACGGGTCGAAGCGCGCGGTCGACTTCGAGACGCGCTTCGAGGACAAGGGCGACCACGTAATCGTGAACGGCCGAAAATTTTATGCAACCGGCGCGCTCCTCGCGCACCTCGTGCCCATCGTGGCGCTCGATGATCAGGGTAGGGCCTGGTATGCGATCGCCGAGCGGGATGCGCCCGGCTTGAGCGTCATCGACGATTGGTCGAGTTTTGGACAGCGGACGACCCTCAGCGGAACGGTGCTGCTCAAAAACGTCAAGGTACCGAAGACGCACCTGGTTCCCGGCTACAAAGGGTACGACCACCCGACCGCCGACGGCGCGATCTTTCAGATTATCCAGGCCGCGGTCGACACAGGCATCGCACGGGCCGCCATCGAGGACACGATCGAATTCGTGAAGACGAAAACTCGAGCGTGGGTCGATAGCGGTGTGGAGTCGGCGACCGCCGATCCGTACACGATTCAGGCGATTGGCGACCTCGAGCTCCGATTGAGCGCGACGCAGGCGTTGCTCGACGGGGCGGGGCGGGCGGTGGACCGCGCCGTGGCGGAGCCCAGCACCCAAGCGGTCGCCGAGGCGCAAATCGAAGTGGCCAAAGCCAAGATTTTTTCGACTGAATTAGCCATTTTGGCCACCAACAAGATTTTCGAGCTCGCCGGCACGCGCTCGACGCTGGCCGAACACGCCCTCGATCGGCATTGGCGAAACGCTCGCACTCACACCCTTCACGATCCGGTCCGCTGGAAGTACGCAATCCTCGGCGACTACTACCTCAATGGGGTCAATCCGCCGCTTCACGCATGGAGTTGAGGCGGTCGCTCCCGCTTCGGGCGGCGGCTCGGTAACCGCGTAACCACCCGCATCTCCCCCAGGGGAGATCGGTCGGCGTACAGCCGTCGCTTCGCCGATGGGCTCGAGGCTCTCGCCCCCACCAACTGCTGCGCGTCAGCGAGCGCGTCCCCGCCTGGGGCCGCCTCTCACTGGCGCGCGGCTCAGCTGGAGCCGCCCCAAGCAGAGAGGCGCTGGGTGTTGGACAAAAAGCCGTCCGGACCTTACGCCGCGACGCGATTGGACTCGCCCGCGCGCACCAACGGCAGGATCCGTTTGCCGAAGTATTCGACATCTTCCAAGTAGTGAAGAAAGCCCGCGAGCACCAGATCGACCCCGGCGGACTTGTATGCGGCGATCCGACCGGCGATTTGATCCGGTGTACCGACCAATCCCGGCCGAAATCCGTCGTTGTATTGCACGAGATCTTCGAACGTCGAATTGGCCCAATTGCCCTGACCCTCGGGAGACGCTTTGCCCGCTTGCTTGACGGCGTCTCCGAACGCGTTGACCGCTTCGCGGTCCGCATGCTTGACGATGTCGTCGAGGACCTTCTTCGCTTCGGCTTCCGTGTCGCGGGCGATGATGAACGCGTTCATTCCAATCTTCGGAGGACGCCGGCCGACCTCGGCGGCTTTGCGTCGGATGTCGTCGACTTGTGCCTGGATGGCCTCGATCGTATTGCCGTTGCAAAAATACCAATCAGAGACCCGGGCGGCCATGTCGCGCGCCGCTCGAGAAGTGCCGCCCTGGAAGATCTCCGGGTGCGGGGACTGGATGGGCTTCGGCTTCAAGCTGTACCCATGGATGCGATAGAAGTCGCCGGAGAATGAAAAGTGGTCCTCGGTCCAACTGCCCCGGAGCACGCGAATGAATTCCTCCGACCGCCGGTAGCGTTCGTCGTGCTCGAGCCAAGGCTCTCCGAGCGCGGTGAATTCACCTTTGAACCACCCGCTGACGACGTTCACGGCCGATCGTCCCCCACTCAGCAGGTCCTGCGTGGCCACGAGTTTGGCGAGCACGGCCGGATGCCATAGGCCCGGGTGGATGGCCGCAATGACCTTGAGCCGCTGCGTCGCCTGGAGCAGCGCGAAGCTGAAGGTCGTCGACTCATGCTGGAACTCGGCCCCGTAGCTTGCCATGTAACGGACCTGGCTCAGCGCGTATTCGAAGCCATGGTTCTCGGCGAGCCGCGCGAGCTTCACATTGTAGTCGAGGCTCCAGTCGGTCCGCTGCTCGATCTTGCTAATCACCAGGCCCCCGCTCACGTTGGGGACCCAGTAGGCGAACTTGATGGGTTCGTTTACGCGCGTGCTCGTCTCGATACTCATCGTGCGCTCCTTCGGATATGTCCGGTTCACTCGCCTTCGCCCTGCTCGGGTGCAGGCTTTGTGCCGGCCCCAATCGCCGCAAAAAGAACGGAATTCGACCCAGCGTCGTGTCGTCTGCCCCGACATGTGCACCGACTGCGGGGCTGTTGCTGCTACAGAACACGCGGCGGCCAGCCGGTGACCTCACGAGTAGAAAGAGGGGGCCGGCCACTCATCGGTGAGAAGCCAGCGCCCCACGTCTCGGCGCTTGTAGTCGACCGGGTCATGCAGGGTATGGGTGCGCAGGTTGCGCCAGAAGCGATCGAGTCCGAGACGCGCCGTCGTCGCACGCGCACCGGTCGCGTCGAAGATCCGGCTGGTCACCTCCAAGCCCGCGCGCGTCGCAGCCACCTTGGCGGCGGCCACGGCGACCGCCACTTCGCCGCGGCCGTGGGTCGTGAGCTCGTCGCCGCGGGTCCACGCCCCGTCGAGCTTCGCCGCGGCCGCGTCCGCGATGAGCCGTGCGCCCTCGAGCTCGCAATACAGGTCACCGAACGAGGCCAGGACGTAAGGATCGTCGACGATCCGTTCGACCCCACTCGCAAACCAACCTTTGCCTCGCTCGCGGGTGATCGTCCGGGCGGCCTCGAAGGCACCCTCCGCAAGCCCGATATAGACGTTGACGAGGGTGAGCTGGGCGACGAGAGGCCGAAGCGAGGCGAGCGGGCTGCCGAGCGGCCCGGGATGCGCGAGGATCTCGCTCTCGAGCACGCGGGCGTTGTCGAAGACGACGGTGCCGCTATCGGTTTGGCGTTGCCCCATATTGTCCCAATCGTCATGAGCGGTGATTCCGGGGCGCGAAGCGGGCACGACCGCCACGATGAGCCGACCGTTGACGGCATCGGTCGCCGACACGACGAGCATGTCGGCATCCCTGGCACCGGAGCAAAAGCTCTTCGTGCCCGAGATCGCGAACTCGTCTCCGCGTTGCACGAGCCTGGCTCGCGTGTCGAGGGGGTTGAGGGCGTTACCCCAGAACCACCGCTGTTTCACCGTGTCGCGCGCCAGGGCATCGAACTGGGCGGGCGTGCCGAACAGGCGAACGGTTGCAAGCAAGAGGTGCTGGAAGCCGAAAACGTGTCCGAGCGATCCGTCCGCGCGCGAAATCGCGCGCACGGCGCGGAGCGTCGTGGCCCAGTCCGCCCCGCTGCCGCCGAGGCGGACGGGAATGGACATGGCCAAGAGATCGCTTGCGCGCAGGGCATCGCGCTCGCGCTTCGGGGTCCCTCCGGCGCGGTCGCGTTCGATCGCGGTCGCCGCGAAGGTCCGGGCCAGGCCCTCGGCCATAGAGAGCAGATCGGTCATACCGGGCCGCGTGCAGGCCACATGCCGGGTGCGAGCGCGGTCGGTCGGATCGCGGACAATCCCGGGCTTTGGAGCGCCGGACGGCTTTCGAAGATCCTGTCCGCCACGACACGGGCTGATGTCGCGTCCCACGCCCGGACACCTGCTGCGCAGCAAACGGCACTGCTGGAGCACGGCTGCGTGGCCAGCAGTCCCGAATCCGCTTCCACACCCTCTTCGAGGGTCGCCTGCCGGGCCCGAGATTTGCGGGCAGGGCACCAAGTATGGACATATTTTGGTTTCTGCCCACCCACGGCGACGGTGCCTTTCTCGGAAGCGCCGACGGGGCTCGGGGCGTCGACCTACCGTATCTGCGGCAGATCGCGCAGGCGGCGGACGCACTCGGGTTCTACGGAGTTCTTTTGCCCACCGGACGCTCGTGCGAAGACGCGTGGGTGGTGGCCTCCGCCATGGTGCCCGTAACCGATCGGCTTCGGTTTCTCGTCGCCCTGCGCCCTGGCATCCTTTCACCGACCCTCGCCGCGCGCATGACGGCATCGCTCGATCGCATCTCCCGGGGGCGCGTCTTACTCAACGTGGTCACGGGAGGCGATCCGGCCGAGTCCGAGGGCGATGGCGTCTACCTGCGACGCGATGAGCGTTACGTGGCGACCTCGGAGTTCTTGCAGATTTTCAAACGGGTTCTGAGTGGCGAAACCGTCGACTTCGAAGGTCGACACATTTCGGTGCGCGGCGCCAAAATTCTCTATCCGCCGGTGCAGCGCCCGCACCCGCCGATCTACATCGGGGGCTCGTCGGATGCGGGCCACGACGTCGCGGCGCGCGAGGTCGACGTGTACTTGAGCTGGGGCGAGCCCCCCCGAGCGGTGGCCGCGAAGATCGCGGATGTTCGCGAGCGCGCGGCGAAGCTTGGGCGCACCTTGCGTTTTGGGCTCCGCGTGCACGTGATTGTCCGACGAAGCGACTCGGAGGCCTGGTCGGCGGCCGAGGCTCTCATCAGCCGCCTCGACGACGCTGCGATCGCGGCGGCGCAGCATGCGTTCGCGCACTTCGAGTCGGAGGGGCAGCGTCGTATGGTGGCCCTTCACGGAGGGCGCCGCGACAAGCTGGAGGTGAGCCCCAACCTGTGGGCCGGCGTGGGTCTCGCTCGGGGTGGCGCCGGCACGGCGCTCGTGGGGGACCCGGACACGGTCGCGGCGCGGATACTCGAATACGCGGATGCGGGAGTCGACAGCTTCATCCTCTCCGGCTATCCGCACCTCGAGGAGGCGTATCGGGTGGCCGAGCTTCTCTTCCCGAGGCTTCCGCTTGAAACGCCCGCCAACGGTTTCGAGCACAACCTGACCGGACCGTTCGGTGAAATGCTGGCGCAACGCTACGCGCCCGGCCACGTCCCCGCTACGCCGAGCGCCGTTGTGCTCCCGGGGGAGCCCAGACCGCATCGCCCACCCGAACAGGGCGCGCGATGAGGCCCAGTCGACAAAACGTGTCGGCGATGCGCTGTTGAGAGGCCACGACCTCCGCTCGGATCGGACCGACATCGAAACGGGTCGCCGAGAGCGCCGTCTCGATCGCGTCGGCGGGGACGTCGGTCTCCGGCGCAAGCGCGTCCGCTGCGGCCCGCCGGTTTTCCATGGCCCACCGGCCCAAGGCGGCCACTTGTCCGAGAAACGCGTCGACCCATTCGGGATGAGCATCCGCAAAGGCCAAGCGCGCGACGTAAAACGCTCGGTTGCTGGCGAGGCCGCGGGCGTCGCGGATCTGGCGAACGGGCGTCGTCTGCCGGACGAACGCCAGGAGCGGATTCCAAATCGCCCAGGCATCCACCTCCGACCGCAACAGCGCGCGGTGGCCCTCCGAGGGCGCGAGCGGACGGATATCCACGTCGCCGGGGTTCAAGCGGCATTCCTCGAGGGCTCGAAGCACGAAGTACATGGCGTTCGAGCCGCGTGGGACGGCAATGGTCTTGCCGCGTAGGTCCGAGACCTTGCGGATGGGCGATGCGTCCAAGACCAGGATCCCCTCGCCCTCGGGAGCCGGCGGCTCGGCGGCCAGATACACGAGCGGCGCATAGGCGGCTTGTGCGAAGACCGGAGGCGCCTCGCCGACCACGCCGAGATCCATGGCACCGACGGCGAGTCCGTCGACCACTTGCATACCGGTGGCGCAGCGTGTCCATTCGACCTCGGCCCCGTGCACGGCAAATGCATCCTCCAGCGCTCGCGTCGCTTTGAGCAAAGACAGCACGCCGAACGGCTGGTGACCGATGCGCACGCGGATGGCTTTCGGAGAGCATGCAGGAGGGCTTTCGCCCGGCGCGGCGGACGTCTGAGGCTCGGGACTCGAGGCGAGCAAGCCATGATGGATGAGCCTCGCGCGGACGATGTTTCGACTCGTGCCGAGAAGTCGCGCGGTACGCAGCTGGTTGTGTTCGCAAAATTCGTAGGCTTTGCGAAAGACCGCCTCTTCGATTTGCTGCAGCAGGCTCGGCGGCTCGCGCTCGAACCACGCGACGAGAGCCGCTTCCATCGCCCCGAGCGGGTCGCCCGGGCGCGAACGCGGCGCGTCGTCTTTGGGCGGCGGAGGGCTCGAAGGCGACGGGCGGATGGGCCCCTCCTCGATGAGACGCAGATCGTCGGCGTCGATGCATCCCTCGCTTCGCACGAGCAGGGCGTGGTGCATCGCATTCTCCAGTTCGCGGATGTTGCCCGACCATCGATGGGCCAAAAGCTTGGCCTGCGCCTCGGGGGTAAGCGGGACGGCATCGAGCCCGAGTCGGGCCGCGTAGGTTGCGATGAAATACTTGGCGAGCGGAAGGATGTCGCCGGACCGGTCCCGGAGCGGAGCCAGCGTCAAGTGGGCGACGTGCAGCCGGTAAAAGAGGTCCTCTCGGAACCGGCCCTCGGTCACGGCCTGCGCGAGGTTGGCGTTCGTCGCGGCGATGAGACGGACGTCGATGGCGACCGGCCGCCGCGCACCGATGCGGACGATTTCCCGCTCCTGCAGGACACGCAGGAGTTTCACCTGCGCCGCAAGGGGCAGATCGGCGATCTCGTCGAGGAACAGCGTGCCGCCACCCGCCGCCTCGAACCAACCGGCCTTGGCCGTGAGAGCGCCGGTGAACGCCGCCTTTTCGTGTCCGAAGAGCTCACTCTCGATGAGCGATGGGGCCAAGGCCCCGCAGTTGACTGCGACGAAGGGAGCCTTCGCGCGCATGCTTCGCTCGTGCAGCCGGCGGGCGATGATCTCCTTGCCGGTGCCCGTCTCACCGGTGATGAGAACCGTCGCGTCGGTCGGAGCGATTTGCTCGAGACTTCTCAGTAATTCGTGCGAGAGGGGGTCTTCGAAGACGAGAGCTCGCGCACGGGACGGCGGGGCATCGGATCGGGGCAGATGCAGAAGCGTCATGGTCTCACGGGCTGAACGACTACTATAATAGTAGATGCACGTCCAGTATAAGAGACGTAAGATTCGGTTCGGTTGAGATCGCGGCTTCGGCGGGAGTCGGTTGCGAAGCGCGCGGCCATCGAGCCTCGGGCTCTTGGCCCGGCGGCGGGTCACTCCTGGCTCCCGGTGCCTTGGCGCGATGCATGCAGCCAAGCACCAAGCGGCGCCGGCCGAAAGGACGCGCGGGACGAGGAGCCTTTTCGATGAACGTGCCGTTGGCTGCCGATGCATTTCGCGACGCGCTCGCGCGTTTCGCCTCCGGGGTCACCATCGTGGCGGCCCGGCATCCGAGCGGCCTCGTCGGGTTCACCGCCACGGCCTTCAGCGCGCTGTCGCTTTGCCCCCCGCTCGTTCTTGCCTGCGTCGGAAAGAAGGCGAGCGCGTACGATCGCATCCTCACCTGCGAGCATGTCGGCGTGAGCATTCTCGACGAGCGGCAGGCGCCCATCGCCGCGCAGTTCGCTCGATCGGGCATCGACCGATTTGCCGGCATCCCGCTTTCGATCGGCACCGGCTACGGAGTCCCTCTCATCGAGGGATCGCTGGCTGCCTTGGAGTGCCGGCGCCACGCGCTTCACGACGGTGGCGACCACACCATTTTCGTCGCCGAGGTGCTGGCGGCCGCCGTTTCCGCGGGGTCGCCGCTGCTGCATTTTGACCGCCGCTTCGGATCGTGGCTGGTCGATCCGGGGCCGCGATCGGGGGCAAGCCGAACGATCACCAGGGAAAGGGAACAGGGAGCATGAGTCAACAAGTCGTTTTTCTCGCGGGCAGTCCGTCGGCCACGTCGAAGTCGACCCGGGTGGCGCAGCAAGTCGCCCGGCAACTGGAAGGTCGCGGCCTGTCGACCCGATTGTTTTCGCTGAGCGACTTCGATGCGGCCGATTTGCTGTGGGGCCGCGTGGAAGCGCCGTCGGTCGCGGCATTTCTGTCCGTCGTCCGGAGTGCCGCCGCCATCGTTGTTTCGACGCCGGTCTACAAGGCCACCTACTCGGCGGGCCTGAAGGCCTTGATCGATCTGATCCCGCCCGACGCGCTCGTCGACCGGCCTGCCTTGGGTATCGCCACGACGAAGCTCGACTCGCACGGCGCCGAGGTTGGCGTTGCCTTTCAGGCTCTCTTTCGCTTCTTCCGCGCGCGCGCGCTGCCGGCGCTCGTCGTCAACGACGCGGAGATCACGGTGCAAGACACTGGGGTCGCGCTGACGCGAGAGGCCGAAGGTCGTCTGGCCGTCGCCGTTCGCAGCTTGCAGGACGCGGTGGCCCTTTTCGCTTCGGCCGCCAAGACCTGAATGCACACTTCCCCCACCCGAGGGGCGGGTGGGGAAAGCGCCTCGCAACCCTTCATGATCGTCGGTGTCGGGAGGGGATCCACGCCGCATCGTTTGGCGTCAGGGCGGACCCGTTCACGACAGCGTCCGCGCCACTTGCGCGATCCGGGCCAAGCCGGAGGGACTCAGGTCCGCGATGGCTTGCGTGAAATTCGGCTGCTCGAGGCCCGAAACGAGGAACGTGAAGCGGTAGGACTTCAGTTGCGCGGTCTCCACCTCCTGGCGTTGCGCCGGCGTGAGTGTGCGCCCGATCGCGCGCTCGAGCGTGGCGACGTCGAACTGCACCTGCTGCTGGAGACCGCCGTCGAGAATCCCGCCGATCTTCAGGAAGTCGTCGATGGCCTGTTCGATCTGCAGGGGCGTCGCCTGGCTCGCGAGCTCCGCCGCCACCAGTGTATCGAGCTTCGCATGCTGGGCCTCCTCCTGCCAGTGATGGCGCAAAAGACTCACGAACAAGGGGTCGAGCGATTCATCCGTTTTCACGCTCTCGAGGTAGTGACGCTGCGTGAGCCACTCGAGCTGCAGGACCAGGAGCGCCACGCCGAGATCGCTGTGGCCCAAGACGGCGCTGGCAATGGCCGTGGCCGGACCGATGAATTCGGGTTTCGTCGGGAAACCCTTTTCGAACGCTTCTGCGAAGCGGTGAAACAGGACCTGGTGCTTTGCTTCCTCTTCGGCGAACGTGAGCAACGCTCGCACGCGAGCCTTGTCTCCATGAATCGCGTCGCCGGCGTGTCGATGGGCATACGGCAGAATGAATTCCTCGACGAGCTGGAACAGATGGAGATACGTGGCGCCGCGAATCTGATTCAATACGAGCTTCTCGCTCTCGCTCAAGGAAGCGATGCCGGACACGCCGGCGAGGGCATCGGGCAAGAACGGCTTCGTAAAGTCGAGATTTTTGCCGTTGCCCACGACGTCTTCGACCCGCCAGTGTACCCGGGTGGCGGCGTCCAGAGCCGAAGCGTACGTGTAGTTGTGTTGAATGGTCATAGGATCTCCCGGTAGGGGTGGGCTTGCGATCGAGACGGCGGCTTCACGAGTCTCGTTGCGGGGCGGAACGCCCCCTGTTTGGGACCCGTGGCATGCACGCCGTATGCCGCGAGAAAAGGGGTTGTTCTCGAAGGCAGAACCGGGTTGCCGCTGCCCGAGGATCAACAGTGCGCAAGCACGATGGTTGCTGGCGACGCAGCTGCCTTGGGCAGCGCTGCGATGCTTGCGCTCTCGCCACCCGTCCTGCACCAAGGGGTGCACGAGACGCTTGGGAGCAAACACCGCCCTCGTCATGGCGCGCGCCGTTGCGGTACAAGGGAGCTCGTGCACCGCGGGACAGGAGGTCGCCGATGAACCCCAAGGTGGATGCATTTTTGAAGCGGCAGGACAAGTGGCGCGCGGAGTTCGAGAAGCTGCGCGAAATCCTGCTCGAAAGCGGGCTGACCGAAGACCTGAAGTGGGGCCAGCCATGCTACGGGCTCGACGGCAAGAACGTCGCGCTCATCCACGGCTTCAAAGAGTATTGCGCCATCCTGTTTCACAAGGGCGCGTTGCTCCAGGACCCCAAGGGCGTCCTCATTCAACAGACCAAGAACGTGCAGGCCGCCCGGCAGATCCGGTTCACGAGCCTCCAAGAGCTGACCAAGCTCGAGAAGACGGTGAAGGCCTTCGTACGCGAGGCGATCGCGATCGAGCGCGCCGGGCGTAAGGTGCAGTTCAAAAAGACCGAGGATATCGAGCTGCCCGCGGAGTTTGAGTCCAAGCTCGCCGCGAATGCCCAATTGCATGCGGCCTTCGCCGCGCTGACGCCGGGTCGGCAGCGAGCGTACATCTTCCATTTCTCCCAACCAAAGCTGTCGACGACCAGGGCCGCCCGGGTGGAGAAGCACATCCCGAGGATCCTCGAGGGTCTCGGATTGGACGATTAGCGGACACGCTCCGTCCGCGCATGGCCCGCGTCGGCGCCGAACGGACACCATCGACGGAGCGGCGCCGTCCACCCAGAGCAGTTCTGGACCAAGCGCCTCGAGCAAGCGCTTCCGCTGGGCGCTCGGCCGCGGTAGTCTTCGCGCGCATGAAGCTGGGTCGGCCGGGCATTTCACTGGTTGCAATCGCCGCTGGGCCATGGATGGCTTGCGCCCAGGGGCCGGGCGGCGGTGCGACGGCAGGCACGGAAAACGCGGGATTGGGCAGCACTTCCGCCGCGAGCGCCGGCTCTGACGTTGGCAGTTCCGCAGCCAGCGGCGGATCCTCGACGAGCGCCAGTGGCGGGTCTTCGGCCGTGGCCGGCTTTCCGTCCGGCGGCGGATCCTCGACGAGCAGCAGTTCTCCGTCCAGTGGCGGATCCTCGACGAGCAGCTCTCCGTCCAGCAGCGCCTCTTCGGCCGCGGCCGGCTCCTCCGGCGGGGGCTCTTCAGCCACGGCCAGTGGCGACGGATCGGCCGCAGGTACTCCTTCGGGACCGGGGGACTCGTCGGTGACCGGGACTGGCGTCCTGATTACTCCGGACGCGACGGGCCACGTGGATGCCGCGAGTAACTCCTTGGGAATAAACGGCAACTGGTTTACCTACGCCGATACCGCCTCGACCATATCTCCCGGCACGGGCAGCTTCGCGAACGTCGGGGGCAACATGTGCACGCAAGGTACTCTCGCCGCGAGCGCGAACTCGTACGGCGGCATCGGGTTCGAGCTGAACGACACCGGCGGGCAACAGCCATTCAATCTGACAAAGAACGGCGTCACGGGATTCAGCTTCATGTTGTCCGGAACACTTCCCGCCGGTGGAATTCGGTTTGCCTATGGCAAGAAGGGCGACGACAACGTCTTCTTCGCCATGGTCGACACGATTGGTCTGAACACCGTTCCTGCTTCGGTTCCGCCCCTGGGCCAAGGCTCGTGGGAGACTGCCGAGACCTGGGATCCCACGCTGGTCGCGATCATTGAATTCCAGATTCCGGGCTCGGCCACCGCCACGCCCTTCAGCTTCTGCGTCTCGTCGCTTACCGCGCTCACCCAATAGGTCCGCGGGAGAAACACGTATATTCGTTCTGCAAACTTCGCCAGAAGCCGCTTGGGTGCCCGATGCGGCGCCCGAAGCATTCTGGGAGCCCGTGGAGTGGGGCTAAACCTTGAGCGACTCCCGCATGGCCTCCAGGCACCCCGCGCGCCGCGACATCCTGCACGCAGTCCGCGATCCGAGCAGTGCTCTCGAGGTCGAGGGGCTATTCGTACGGTTCGACGAAACCACGGTTCTCGATCACCTGTCCTTCAGCGTGCCGCGAGCCACCTCGCTGGCGATCCTCGGCCCGAACGGGGCCGGGAAGACAGTGCTCTTCAAGGCGCTCACGGGTGCGCTTCCATTCGAGGGCCAGATCCGGTGGGCCAAGGACATGAGGCTCGGATACGTGCCGCAGAAGCTCGACATCGAGCGGGACCTCCCCGTGACCGCCGCAGACTTCCTCCGGGCCAAAGTGGCGGTCACGGGCGTGCCGCGAGCCGACGTGGCCCGCGCCACCGCCGCCGTCGGTTTTCCCGACGCGCTCCTGCGGAAGCCTATCGGTGCGCTCTCCGGAGGCCAGTTCCAGCGTCTGCTGGTCGCCGTGGCCTTGGTCGGCGAACCCAGCGTCCTGCTGCTCGACGAGCCCACGGCCGGCGTGGACCAGCCCGGCCAGGAGAACATGAACGCGACGATCGAACGTCTCTGCCGCGAGCGGGGCATGACGGTCCTGTTCATCTCGCACGACCTCAGCGTCGTCTATCGCTACGCGTCGAATGTGCTCTGCCTGGCGCACGGCGGCAGCCCATGTCTCGGCGCGCCCGCGAGCGTGCTCACCCCCGCCATGCTGGAGCAGGTCTACGGCGCGCCCGTGGGCTACCACGTCCATGACTGGCCTCGAAGCTAGCGGGGTGGTCGTCGCAATCGGCACGGGGGTCGCCGCTGGTCTCGTCGGCTGCTTCGCCGTGATGCGAAGGATGACGCTCGCGGCCGACGCCATCTCGCACATCGCTTTGCCTGGCATCGGCGTGGCGGTCCTGCTGCACGTCCATGCCATGCTCGGCGGGCTCGCCGCCTTGCTGCTCGGCGCGCTGATCGTCTGGACCCTGGAGCAGCGAACGCGCCTGTCCACCGAAACGGTCATCGGCGTCGTCTTCTCCATGGCGCTCGCGGCCGGCAGTCTGCTGGCCAGTGGCGACGAGCTCATCGAGGCGCTCTTCGGTGGCTCCGGCAGCTTCACGATGGCCGAGACGGTCGCGGGCCTCGTCGTGGCCACCGTCGTCGTGGCGTTCGTGCTGTACGAGCGCCACCGGCTGGTCCTCGCGTTGATCTCCCCCGAGATGGCGCGCACGGCCGGCATTGACGTGGCTCGGCTCAACCTGCACTTTCTCATCGTCTTTGCCCTCACGATTGCGCTCGGCCTTCGCTACCTGGGCGTGCTCCTCATCGGCTCGCTGGCGATCATCCCGGCCGCCACCGCGAAGCGGCTCGCAGGCAACTTGAACAGTATGCTCACCATTGCGGTGGCCGTCTCCGTGTTCACGACGCTCGCCGGGACGTACGCCGCGCACCTCCTGCATCGTGAGGCCGGCCCTCTGGTCGTCCTGTTCGCGGGTGCCTGCTTCGTCTTGAGCCTCTTCTCGCGTGGGCGTGGGCGGGTGCGATAGTCGGGGTCGGGGTCGAGGTCGAGGTAGGTCGGGGTCGGGGTTGGGTAAGGTCGGGGTCGGGGTAAGGTCGAGGTAAGGTCGGGGTCGGGGACCTCGTGCCATCTTGGCGTTATGCTCGTCGCGATGGCGCCTAAGGCCCGCCACGTCTTCCGCGCGCTGCTCGTGACGGCGGGTTGGCCCGTGCTGCTGCGGGCGCTGGCCCTCTGGAGCGCGGTGGGCATCGTCGCCACGATTCTCTTCGCCGGTAACGGCATCCACGCGCGCGATGTCACCCGTCTGTTCCATTCCAGCCTGGGCGCACGCCTGCTGCTGACGGTCGGGTGGTGCCTGCTCGCGACGCCCGTCGTCTCCGGGGCCTTCGATGCGCCGGGAACGCGGACGCTGCGGACCTTGACCGTCCCCCGTAGGGCTTGGGTCGCGGCGCTTGCGGCGCTGCTGCTTCTGGCGCAGGCCCCGTACGGACTCCTCTTCGCGAGGGCCGAAGGGGCAATCAGCGCGCTTGTCGCGATGGCGTTCGCAGTCGCCGCGCAGGCTTCCGTCGTCGCTGCCACACGCCGGCCCCCCGCGGTGGTGTTCGCGCTCGGAGCGCTGGTGCTCGTCGTCGTAGACGCACGCCCGATGCTGACCGTCGTCCCCGCCGCAGTCCTCGCGGTCGCAGGAGTCGCCTCCGCTTGGAATGTAGCGCTCGACGCAACCGCTCGGGACGTTCGCGCAACGCGCGTGACCTCGCCAGTGCTCGTCCTTGCCATCGTTCACCTGCTTCGCATGGTGCGGGTCGCGCGAGCCCGAGTGGCGCTCGCCCTGGGGAGCGTGGCGCTGGGAACGGCGGCTTTGGGGTTGTCGCTCGTGAACGATCCTCCGGCGCGGCCAGTCGCCCGGGCCCTCGCCGTCCTGGCCCTTCCGCTCACGCTCTGCGCTGCAGTCCTCGTCGGGCCGGTGCGCGAGACGGAAGACCGCGTGCGCGCCCTCGCCCGCGTGACGCGTACACGCTGGACGACGTTGCTCGCGGCGTTCGCCCTCGCGCTGGCGGTACCGTCGTCCGCCTTCGCGGCCACGGCGGGAGCGATCGCGGGCGTCCTCGCGCACGTACCTGCGTTGCCACTCGGCGGGGCCGCAGGGGTCTGGGCCGTGCCCATCGCTTGTGCGACAGCCGGATGGGCGCGTTGGCACGATCGCCGCACGCGACGCAGCCCGACGCTGTTCGTCGTCGGGGTGGTCGTGGTCGCGGCGCTGGCGACGGGCGTCGGTGTCGCGTGGTAGCGCCGGTCCTTTCGCTCGATCGCGTGACGAAGTACTTCGGCACCAAGCGGGCTGTGCACGAGATCTCGCTGACGGTGTTCGCCGGAGAGCGCGTGGCGTTGCTCGGCGACAACGGGTCCGGCAAGTCGACGCTCCTCGCCATCGCGGCTGGCGTGATCGACCCCAACTCCGGGAGGGTCGTCCGGCCGGCGTCGGTGGGGTACGCGCCGGAGAAGCCGGACATCCCGGACCACCTGCTCGTCTCAGAGTGGCTTGACGTGGTCGCATCCCTGCAAGGCGTCGGATCTCCCGAGGTCGAAGGGCTCGGCGTCGAAGCGCTGCTGGGCAGGCGGATCTCGGCGCTGTCGACCGGGCAGCGCCAGCGGGTGTCGCTTTGCGCTGCGCTGCTCGGCACCCCGGCGCTGCTCGTGCTCGACGAGCCCACCAACGCCCTCGACGCGGAGACGCGCGACGCGGTCGTCCGAAGGCTGCGAGAGTCGACGGTGCTCCTCGCGACGCACGACGTCGAGTTGGTGCGTCAGGTCGAGGCCCGGGTCCTGCATGTGCGGGCTGGTCAATGCTCAGCCGTCGAAGCCCGGGCGCGCGCCTGAGCCGAAACGAGCTTCACCGACGGCTCTCGAGGAGATCTCGCAGCCGCTTCGCCCCCGGTGCTCCCCCAGCGCGTCCGCGAGCACCTGTCGAAGTCGAGGTCACCCCTCCGGGCGACACCGCCTACTTGCGACTCTGGGATCGCGGCCGTCACCCGACGAGCGGCGCCTGGGCGCGAACGAGGCCGTGGCCGAGATTCGCCAGAAGGTCTCCCTTGCCGAGCAGGCGCTCCGCTCCTCCTTCGTCGAGGATGATCCGTGAGTTCGTTGCCGTCGCCACGCGGAGGGCGATCTTGCCGGCGAGGTTGGTCCTCAGCAGGGGAGGGACGACATCCTTGTCCGGGCGCTGGGTGGCGAGAATGAGGTGCACCCCCGCCGCCCGTGCTTTTGCGCCGAGGCGCTTTACGCCGGCGAAGAACGGTGTCGCGGTGGATTTCTCCGCGGTCAGATCCTGGAACTCGTCCATCACCACGATCTTTCGCTCGAGGCATTCCCCCGGGATCCGGCTCTCGTTGTACTCGCGGATGTCGCTCACGTGCGCCTGCTCGAAGAGGCGGTAGCGTTCCTCCATCACATCGACGAGCCGCTCGATAATCGGGATCGCTTCGTCCGCGTCGTGGCCAATCGGCCCATCCAGGTGCGCACCGACCGCCGATTGGAAGGACGGCAGGTTGAATGTGACCCGTTTCGGGTCGATGAGGATGAAGCGGATCGCGGACGGTCCATGACAATGGACGAGACTCGCGATGAGACTGCAAAGAAGAACGGACTTGCCGCTGCCCGTCGTCCCGCCGACGAGCAGATGGGGCGTGCTCGCGTCCGACAGGTCGCCGCATAGGACCTCGCCCGTCGGGCGCTGGCCGACGACGAAGCGGCCCGGCTGCCCGGCGAGGTAGTCGTGAGCTTCGGCGAGCAGCGGCGAGAGCAGCACCTTGCGCGGCACGGGTCGTCGGACGACAAACAGCCGCCTTCCGGCTCGTTGTTCGTAGGACGCCTCCGTGCCGTCCTCGCTCGCGAGCCGGTGCTTCACGTCCTCGGCCATCTGATCGAGGGCCTTGACCGATCCGCGTGCCCGTGTGACCTCGACCTCGAACAGCGTTGGACCCACGACCGGCGGACGAGGGCACATCGCATTGATGCCATGTTTGCGAAGCTCGGCGAGGATGCTGTCGCGCAGGCGATTGGCCTGTTTTCGGCCGTCCTCGTCAAAGGACGATGCGCTGAGGATGGGAGAGGTCACGGCCGGCCCGATGGCCCCGGCGGCATCCACGCGAGGCCGCGCTGCGGCCGCAGGCGGGTCGTCTCGCGGCCCGACGCGATCCGGATAGGCCTCCGCGCAGGCTTCGGCGAGCGGGCACACGGGACAAAGATCGCGCCGCTCGGCGGCCGGTGCCGTGCCCGGCTCGTCCACCCACCGAACCATGTCCCGTACGACCGGCAGGACCGTTCGGCGGACGAGGTCGTCCGCTTCGACCTTCGAAATCGCGGTTTCGCGTAGCATCGGCATGAACCGAAGGACCACCGGCTTTGGTGCCATTCCCGTCGATAGCTCGATCAAGTGGCCATAGAGCGCCGCCTGCGCGCGATCGAGCCCGTCATTGGCGTCGTCGGTCAGTTTGTACTCGATGACTTCGAGGGAGCCGTCGGGTTCGCCATAGAGCGCGTCCATGGTGCCGCGCAGCAGGATCCCCTCCTCGACGACCGCCTCGATCGGGCGCTCGCTGTCTCGCAGGACCTTGCGGAGCGCGTCGGAAGGCCGCCCAGGAAAGCGCCGCAACCGCGCAGCCAAGTGACGCGCAAGTTCACGAAGCGCCTGAGCGAGATCGTCGACTTCGCCGGGCATGGTGGCGAGGGTCGCATCCGCGTCGAGCTCGTCGGCAAGCAGTCCGAGGACCCACGCCCGAAGCTCCGCTTCGATCGCGTCGAGCGGGGCTCCCTCTTCGAGCCCGGCCACGCGCAGAGGAGGGGTCTCGACGGTTCGCGCGAACCGGTCGACGATCCGATGAAACGAGGCGCCGAGACACGACGACCCGATGGGAAACGCGACCGCTCGGTTCTTCATCCTGCCGAGCGCGAAGATCCGCGGGCAGCGCAGCGCATTGCGAACCTCGGTGACGGAAAATGGGCTCATCGCGGCTCCTGCTCGCGGATGGCCACAATCGCGCGTCCGAACCAGCGGACCTGTCCGGGCATCGCTTCGAGCGCGCTCACGACCTCAGCCCGCGAAGCCGCCGACTTCACCCGCGCGACCTCACGCACGAGCCGCTCGAGCGACGCGATCCGCAGCTGCGTGAGGCACGCCCGGATGGTGGTCGCTGTCTCCGCGGCGACGATCTCTCCGCTCCGCCCTTTCGAAGGGGCGCTGCCCGTTTGGACGGGCTCGGAGCGCCGCTCCGCCGCGCCGTCGTCTCCCTCCCACTCCCGTTCTACCCGCGCTCCCGCGAGGGCTCGAGCCACCGGCCAACTCGTCACCCCGAGCGTGCGGTCCATCCAGCCGCGCACCTCCGCTTCCTCGAAGATCCGTCCGGCACCATCCTCCAGGTCCTTCGACTTGGCCGAGGCGAGGAAACTCTCGAGCGCCAGCAGCCGCGCTGCATCGTCTCTCTCCAGAGAAATCCACTGCAGTCCCCTCTCGCGAAGCACCGCCAGACTGGCGTGTACCTTTTTCCACGTCGGCGCGAATTCGAGGGCGCGCTCGCGGACGGCGATCGCAGTGCCTTGAGACAGACTGTCGGAGGCGCGGTCGAGTGCGGTCACCACCGACCGCGGATGAGTTTGATGGACAAACGCCACGAAGCAGACTCTCGCGCCTACGCGCGCAACGATCTGCACGGGCTGCCGCGCATCGACGCGCTTCGCCTGCGCGTCCTTGAGAAAGTGCAGACAGGACGCCATGCCGCCCACCAGGCGCGCCGGATCCGCACTCCGGCGATCGGCCGCCGCCTCGTCGAGTGCCCCCCGGGCCGCGGCGAGATGGCTCTCCCAAGCCGCCCTCAGCGCCGCGTCGTCGTTGTCCGGATCGACGCTCCGGAGAACCGCGTCGGTGGGCGGCTGCGCGTCCGCGACCGGCACGTCGAAGGGTGCGTCGGGCCCCAGGGCGAGCGCTTGCCGGCACTCGATCATGAGCATACGCGGGGTCATGCCCGCGGTCCGCGACCAATGCTCAACGCGTTCTTCGCCGAACGGCCAGGGAAAGGGCTGCGGCCGGTCCGGCAGACCCTCGACCCAACGGCGCACGAGTTCGCGTGCCTGACTCGGCGTCGGCAGCGCGATGGGGATTGCATGCCCCCCGAGGCGCGACTTCTGCGCTTCGCTGAGCTGCGGACGAATCGCATGCTCCCATTCGCTGTCGAGTGCCATCTGGACGAGCACGAACCCGCGCGTCGCATCGAACAGCTCGGCGACGAGATTCGCATACGCGCGCACGCGCGAGCCTGTCGCTTCGGCGTCCATGAGATTTTCGAGCTGGTCGAAGACCAGCACGATCGGAGACCCCGGGGCAGCGAAAAGCCCGAGCGTCTGCAGCGCCTGGAGGATGCGCTCCTCCGGCAGGCCTCCGGCGACTCCGAGGCGCTGCATCTGCTGCTCCTCGAGGTCTCGCCCAGAGAGCCACGCCAGCGCAGCGCGTTGCTGCGCCGGTTTCAGAAACGGGGCGTGGAGAAGCCGAGTCAGATAGGTTTCGTCCGCTTCCCTGTGTCGCTCGAGCAGCCTCTCGACCGCCCACTCGAGCTTGTGAGCGCGTGCTCCCTCGTCGAGCCCCATCACCTCGTCGAGAAAGGCTCTTGGCCAATCCGGCGACACCCCATCGAGCTGGGCGAGCGAGGACCCAACGAGCGCCTCGAGCTGTTTGAGACCGCGGTCGCCGCCGCGGGTCTCGACTTCGTATCCAAGCTGCTGCACGATTTGACCGAGGACGTACCGCGGCGTCATCTCCGTGCCGACGAGCGGTCGCAGATGCACGAAAACCGCTTTGGGTCCGAGCTTGCGCCGCAGCCGCGCGAACAAGTGCGTCTTGCCCGCCCCCGCGGGCCCGAGGACCAGCAAACTCGTCGTTCGAACTTCGGCATCGCGGCGCCCCGAGGTGCTCCGAACTTGGGTGATCGCGCCCGCGATGGCATCGGTGACGCCCGCGTTCAGTTCGGGAAGGTCAACGAACGCTTTGCCCCATGGGTCCGCGTGATTGTTTTCGAAGGGCGACGTCGACGGCCTGGTCGCGGCCCTCGGCGTGGTCACGACGGCCCCTCGATCCGGCGCACCCACGAAAGCCGAGACCCCTGGGGCCCCGAGATGCAAAAGGACGCGTCTTCGGCCGACAGGCGCCCCATCCCGCTCTCCGGGCGAAGCTCCAATCGGCCCGCGCGAGCGCCTCGCAAGAGCTCGGCGTGAAGCGCGTCCCGCGCCGAAAGGCCGCCCAGCAGCCGAACGAGCTTGGGAACCGATGTCAACCCCGACCCCTCGCGATGTGCGTCGACCAGCGACGCCACATCGTGAATCGCCGCGGAGGCAAGCGGCGCAGGCGATCCGACGAAGGGCCTGAGCGCATCCTCGACATCCGATTGGAGCAGGCATCCGTCTTTCTTGTCGGCCAGCGCCAGCGAGGCGCCGAGTGCTCCCACGGCCGCTTTCAAACGCTGTTGCGCGTGCGTGTCGAGCACAGGTGCGTCCGGGCGCGCGAGGAGCAGGTCCTTTCCGCGGACGACGAATCGAGCCCTGTTCCGGTCCACCAGGCTCGTCGCCATCTGCGCAGTCTCGCGCGCGGTGGCGCCCCGCACAACCTTGTCCAGTCCGCGAAGCGACAGCGGCCCCCCGTTCAGGCGTTCCAGGATCTGCGTCTCGAGCGGGCGGCGAACGAAGCGCGCGCTCACCTCGAGGCCGGCGCGAACGAGGGCATCGAAGACGTCGAGCACCTGCGTTCGCGAGCTCCGCCGGGTGACCTCCGTCTTCAGGATGGCGCCGTCTCGTCCGACGGCGGAGACCAGCCCCGCCGCGACCTCGGCCGTGGCGATGGGCGTGAGCTTCGACTTCGCCTGTCGGTGCCTCGCTGCTCGTGGCCCGCCCATGGGTCGTCAAAGTAGACGACATGCGCCAGCCGGTCGATAGATGTCCGCACGAAAGCCCGAACGAGGCAGTGCGCACGATGAACCGGGCCTCGACGGAACGCGTGTTCGGGCGCGGCGGAGCCCTCGGGCCCTTGACCGATCCGGTCTTGCGCGCCGCGGCCGTGGCCTGTCATCGCTCGTCTCGTCGTCTGCCACCCTCACGCCGCGGCGCGGTAATCATGATGCAGTCCGCCGAGCATGGCGTCGCCTCGACGGAGCAGCGGCGCGGAGGTCACTTTCTGAGCGAGAACCGTCTGCCGGGCCCGCAGACGCGATCTCAAATGGGTCGAGTCACCGCCCTTGCACCGACTACGCTCACCCTTGATGCGTCTCGTTAAATGTTTGGCTTGCGGCGGGGACGTTTCCGACGAGGCGCAGGCTTGCCCGAAATGCGGGCAGCCGACCCCGCGCGCAAAGCGAATGGCGTGGGCCTACCCGCTCGGCATCGTGATCATGGCCGGCGCCGTCCTATGGTTTCTGTTCCACCTCGGCGCCCAGATCGTCAAGGGCGTTCAGGACTTGATTCCGTCGTCGGGATAGGCCGGCGACCCGAGTTGGAGGCGCCCCTTCGGCGACGTCGGCCGACACGCGCAAAAATGTAACATCCCGATCGATGGCACCCGAGACCCCCCCGGCTCACCCGATAGGGGGCGCGCCCCGGGCGCCGTCAGTCGGACGCGCCCTGCGTCACCGAAACTACCGCCTTTTCTTCACGGGGCAGGGCATTTCGCTCATCGGCACCTGGCTGACGAAGGTCGCCACGTCATGGCTCGTCTACCGGCTGACGGGCTCCGCATGGCTCCTCGGCGTGCTCGCGTTCGCCGGACAGATCCCCACATTCGTCCTCGCTCCGCTCGCCGGCGTCATGGTCGACCGCTGGAACCGGTACCGAGTCCTGCTCGCCACGCAGACGCTCGCGATGCTCCAGTCGTTTTTGCTCGCGGGGCTCGCCATCAGCGGGGTCATTCGGGTCTGGGAGGTCATTGCGCTGAACGTTCTGCAGGGCCTCATCGACGCCTTCGACATGACCGTGCGCCAATCGATGGTCGTCCAGATGGTGGACGACCGCGCCGATCTCCCCAATGCGATTGCGCTCAACTCGTCGATGGTCAACGCGGCGCGCCTGCTCGGACCCGCGATCGCCGGCGTGCTCATCGCCGCGGTCGGCGAGGGGTGGTGTTTTTTCGTCGACGCGGTCAGCTACGGCGCCGTCATCCTCTCGGTGCTGCTCATGCGCCTCGACGAGCCGCCGCGCACGCCGAAGTCCACGCGCGTGCTCCACGAGATGGCCGAAGGGTTCCGGTACGCGAGCGGCTTCGCGCCGATCCGGGCGCTGCTCCTACTGCTCGCCGTGACGGGCCTGGCGGGCAGGCCGTTCGCGGTGCTCCTGCCGGTCATTGCGCGCGAGGTCATGCACGGCGGCGCCGGGACCCTGGGCACCCTCCAGGCGACCGCCGGCGTCGGCGCCCTCGCGGGGGCGCTCTACCTCGCCGCGCGAACGAGCGTCCTCGGGCTGGGCCGCGTGGTCGTGATGTCGGCGGCGCTCTTCGGCTTCGGCCTCATCGCATTCTCGCGGGTTCACATCCTCTGGCTCGCGATGCCGCTGCTGCTGCTCGCCGGGACCGGGATGATGCTGCAGACCGCTGCGAGCAACACGATCATCCAGACGATCGTCGACGAGGACAAGCGCGGCCGGGTGATGAGCCTCCTCGCCATGTCGCTCTTCGGGACGGTTCCACTCGGAAGCCTGATCGCCGGCGCGCTCGCAACCCGCATCGGCGCCGAGAACACGATCCTCGTCGGGGGAGCGATCTGCGTCGTTGCCGCCACGATCTTCCTGCGCGCGCTGCCTGAGGTGCGCCGGGCCGTGCGGCCGATCTACGAGCGGATGGGGATTTTGCCGAGGCCCGCGAAGCCCGCCGAGGTCGTCCTTTCGGACAACTGACGAGCGGTCGCGTGACGCGCGCCGGAAGATGTGGCAGGGTCCACTATGTCGATCCTGGACCACGTGAGCCTGTCCGTCTCCGACTACGCGCGATCCAAAGCATTCTTCGAGCGCGCGTTGGCGCCGCTGGGAATCGCCCCCATCATGGAGTTCGGCAACGCGTGCGGTTTCGGTCGCGGCGGCATGCCGGCCTTCTGGATCGGGACGGGACCCACCTCCTTCCTGAAACCCGAACACGTGGGCGTCGTGGTCCCGACCCATCTCGCGTTCGCCGCGCGCAATCGCGCCGAGGTCGACGCCTTCCACCGGGCGGCCCTTGCCGCTGGCGGAAGGGACTTTGGCGCCCCCGGGATCCGCGCGCACTACCACCCGAACTACTACGGGGCTTTCGTTCTCGATCCGGACGGGCACGACATCGAAGCCGTCTTCCACGGCGCTATAGAGGGCTCCCAACCTGGCGGCCTCCCGAGTTGACAGGCGCCGACCAACGTCGTCGGTCATGCCCGCGGCACGAGGAGATGCGAGTCGCGGCCGTCCCCGAGGTGCAGAACCACCTTCCCCTTGGGGCTCGGCGTGTAGGTGAAGGGGAACATCCCGAAGAACATGCTGCGCCGCCAGAGCCATTGGCCCTGCACATGAAGACGCAACGTGTCGCCGCGCGCGAAGTACGTCGCCGATGGAAGGATCTCGATGTCGACGGGCACGATGTCCCCGGGGCGTACCGGCTCCGGGACGTCGTGCGGGTGGTACGGCCGGTGAGGCTCTCCACGCGCATCGTCGATGCGACGATGGGCGAGCCGTTGCCACCCCTTCGCTACGACGTCGCAGCCGAAGCCGCTAGAGCCCTCGAAGGGAACCTCGCGACCTGCGGCCTCGATCTTGGAGACGGCAACGAAGAGGTGTGCATCCGACGCACCTTCGAGCTCGACGTGCAGACGAAGCGTCATCGGCCCGACGAGCTCCATGTCCTCTGCAACTCGAAGGTCGAAGCTCGCGCCACCGTGCGGGACGTCGAACTGCGACGTCGCCGGGGCGGTCGTCGGCGTGGCGTGTAGTCCTCCGGGTGCGAGGTAGAGCGGCGTCCAGCGGACCCCGGGAGGCGGCCAAGCTCGCTCCTCGCGCACCGCGTGGACGAGGTCACCCTGCGTTCGTACTTCGAGCCGTACGGGCGATACGTCGCGCATTCCGTTGTCCTCGCCCTTGAGGAAGCAATCGAAGAAGCGTGCTTGCAGCGCCAGAACGTCAGGCGAGTAGTAGGTCGACCACTTGCCGCCTCGATGCGTGTAGAGGAAGCGGTGCTGTGACCCAATGCGGCGGAAGCCCTCGAAGCAACCGCGCGAGTGGAGGCCCTGGTCGGAGAAGCTCGCGCAGATGAGCGCCGGCACCTCGATGCGTTCGAGAACCGGCGTACGCGAGGCCCAGAAGTCGTCCAGCTCGGGGTGAGCGAGCTGCTGCTGTCGCAGCGACTCTGTGACGTGGCCGGCGCGTTCCGTCATGTTGGCCCAGAAAGGGAGGAAGCCGTCCTCGCGGACGCCGCCCGGGTAGGCGGTGTCACGGTAGGGGTCGGTCCACCCTTCCCACGGACAGATCGCCGCAAGCGACTTGGGGCGAAGTGCAGCCACTTTCCACTGGCTGATCGCGAGGTACGAGACACCGTTCAGACCCACCTTGCCGGAGGACCACGGTTGCGCAGCGGCCCACTCGATCGCCTCGGCGTAGTCGGTGGCCTCTTGGTCCGAGAGGAGCGTTCCCTTGCCCTCCGACGTCCCGAAGCCGCGGAGGTCGAGGTTTACCAGGACGTAGCCGCGCGGAACCCAGTAGCCCGGATCCGGCGCCTCCCAGGCTGTGTAGGCCGAGAAAGTGACGCGCTCCGGTTGCCGCATGAAACGATAGCGCTTCAGGGGGAGATACCCGAACGGCGTCCGCGTCGGCAGCACGTCCTTGCCGTACGGGTGCGCGTACATGATCACGGGACACCGGCCCTCTCGGTCGGGTCGGAAGACGTTCGCGCGCAGCGTCGTCCCGTCGTGCATGGGGATGGCGACGTCCCGCTCCACGCGGATTCCTGCCGGAGGCGCTACGACCGTGAGCTTCGGGAACGCCGTTCGGAAGAGGCGTTCGGCTGCGTAGGACAGGCTCGGGGATTCGGGCATGGCAGTTCATCCTTGGTCGGAGATGTGAAAGGTCGTGCCGACCTGGGAGCCGACGGACCATTCATCCGCCAATCGGAGCATCTTGGCGTCCGAGCGGCCGGGTCCGAGTAGCGGGGTCGAACCGCGCGGCATCTTCAATCTCGTGGTGGTCGCCACCGCGGCCGCGTTGAGCCGAGTCTTGGCTCTCGATCGCGGCCGCGTCCCCGGCTTCGCCGCCCTCCGTAGCCTGGGCCGCGTCACCCGCTGCGGTCGCATCGACGGTGCCCGCTTCATCGGTTTCGCCGGCCTCTGCCCCTCCATCCTCAGCCGTTAGGCAATAGGCCCCGTTGCTCATGACGACCTTGACGCACTGCAGGTTCGGGGCACAGCCGCCGCCGCTCGGGCACGGGGCGCCCTCCTGGAGAAGAGGCTGGCACGTGGCCCCGCCCGCCATGGGCGCGCAAAACAAGCCCGACTCACAAAGAGCGTCGTCGTCGCAAGCGGCGCCGGCCCCTTGGGAGTTTGGCGCCTGGCAGACCGGCTGCCCGTTCAGCTGGGGCGCCTGATTGCAAAGCAGCCCGCCGTTACACGAGTAGGTACCGCCGAAAAGCGTGTCCGACCCCGCCGAGGTGTACGTGCACGCCTGGCCAAGGGATCCCGTGCCCGACGAGCACCCCGCCACGCTCGCAGCGATGACGAGAATCCAGCACTTCATCGTCGTTTCCTCCGAACGAAGTCTCTAAGATCGTGGCCTTCGGAAAGTCCAGTGCCTGGATTGCACGGAGCGCTCGGATACCCGAACCGCTGTCGCGCCGTCGGGGTCCCCTGCGCGGCTTTCAGCGCGCGCAAGCCGACGATGGCCTTGAGCGGCCCCGATAGCCCTCGGCGCCGTTCGGCTCAGCAGCCGTGGGCGTCCTTCAGGAGATTGGCGGTGTCGCCGTCGAGCGTGCCGTCGTCGGAGAGCCCACTGGCAGCAGCGGAGGCCGAGGCGTTGTCGTCTCCTCCAGCGTCCGCGCTCGGCGGCGACGAATCGGGAGAGCCGCTCGGAGGGGACGACTCGGGAGCCCGGCCTTCGCTCTCCTTGAGGGCCAAAAGGCCGTTGCGAAGGGTCGGAAGGTTGCTGCTCGGTTCGTTTCTGTCGAACTCGATGTTCGCGGCGATATAACCGAGGTTCTGCAGGCGCTTGAAGATGCCGCTCAGCGTCGTCATCGGGTCCATCGCGCCGATGGCGAGCACCCACGTCTCGCCGGTCTCCGAGAAGACGATCGTCGCTTTCGAAAGCGTGACCGGCGTGTCGAACGTTGCGACGCCCTCGCCCGTCGTCGAAAGGTCGGTCAGCTCCGGCAGCTCGGAGACGAAGAACGCCTTTGATGCGTACGAGGCGCCGCCCTCGGTGGAAATGAACTTCACGCCGATCGTCGTCGTCGTCGGGGCGGGGGCCGTGAAGGTGTTCATGGAGCCCACGGTGAGCGCGTGAGCCTTTAGCGGGGTGGGATCCGGAAGCGACAGCTTGTCACCCGGGAAGAGCTGGTTCGGTAGTCGGCCCGCTCTCCGAAGGCCATCATTGCTCCCGTCGTTCCACGCCGCGTCGCCATCGAAGCCGTACCGGCTCGCGAGCTGGTCCATGAAGTCGCCTTGGCGAACGACGTACGGCTGCACGGGTGGTGTTTACCTCGCTCGGCGACCGCGCACCACCTGTTCGGGTACCGTTGGAAAGCCGAAGTCGATTGACTAGCGTCGAGCACTCGCTGGCACGCTGGCGAGAGAGGGCGATCCATGGGCAATCTCGTCTCCGGTTCCGCCTCGACCGACGCCTTCGACGACGTCGACAGCCTGACGGCGTTCGTCAACGACCAGCGCGGCGCCGACACACTCAAGCTCTCCACCGTCGCCGACGCGCTCGCCGTCATCGACACCTTTCGCCGGGGGCCGCCTGCGTTGCCACGAACGATCCCCGTTGTCCCCGGGGGCACGGTCTCCGTCGCGACGACGCCGAAGGGTGCCTGGGCGTCGCTCGATCGCGGCACGGTCGCCGACGGGCTCGAGGAGATCATCCGCGACCCGCGCCAGATCCGGCAGGGCATGATGAACCTCTGCGGCCCGGCCGCGTTCTTCAACATCGTCATCGGTCGCCACCCCGTCGCCGTCGCGAAGGCGGCCACGATGCTCTTCGAAATGGGCGCGGCGCCTCTCGGCAGCCTGCAGCTCCGGCCCAACGCCAACCTGCTCAGTGCCGACTACGCGTCGATGCGAAAGAAGATGGAGGCTTTCCCGGCAACGCAGGCCGTCTGGATGTTGCTCGGCGCGCTGCGCAACACGATGAATGTCTGGTGGCACGCCGACTGGCGCGGCGATCCCGACCAGACGATCGCGGCGATGACGCGTCCTGAAGAGGTCGCGTCGTGGTTCAGGGCGACGGGGTTCTTCGCCTCGGTGGTCGACAATGGGCGCTGGGCGTCGCGGCCGGGCATTCCTTCCGCGTCGACGCTGACCTGCGCGCCGGGGACGGACAACGCTCTCCTCATTAACGCGAACCTCCTCGCGCCCCTCCAGCTCACGAGCGTCGACGACACGTTCATAATGAATGCGTTCCCCAACCACTGGATTACGCTCCTCAGCGAGATCGTACCGGACGCCACGCGCCAGGTCGCGAACTTGAGCTTCTGGACGTGGGGCGAATCCGAGCTCGCGAAGCAAATCCCGACGAAGGACTTCGTCGACAACTACTTCGGCGCTATCACGACGACAATCCCCGCGCAGGGCGGTTGAGTGCGCGCGATCGCACTCGCCGCATTCGTCTTTCCGCTCGCGGTCGCCGGCGTGGCCGAGGCCAACGCCGCCCAAACGTTCGTGCGCGCGCCCGAAGCGGAGGGCGGGGCTTTCCTCGAGCGACCGACGAGGCTCGTCGTCGAGCACGAAGAGCTCTCCTTCCGGTGCGACGCGACGGACTGCGCCTTC
The DNA here is from genome assembly GCA_963696385.1 of uncultured delta proteobacterium. GTDB lineage: Bacteria > Myxococcota_A > Polyangia > Polyangiales > Polyangiaceae > Palsa-1150. Next base: position 500,749 of record CAVOKF010000007.1, on the reverse strand, counting down.
ACTGCCGTTTACCACGTGCGCAACCCCGGCGATGTCCGCGAGGAAGTTCTCGGCGCGTTCTACGGCATCGCGACCGACGCCTTCCAGGCCGTCGCGGACGGGGCCGACGCGCGCCGCGAGCTCACCCCCGAGCAGCTCGCTGCCGTCGACGCGAACGTCGCCGCGATCGATCCGGCGCTTGCGCACGACGCGTCCGTCGGGCGGAGCGGCTTCGCCCTCGCGGTCGAAGCGGGCGAGCGCGCCACGATTACGTTCTCGGGCCGCATGCGCCCCGTCTCGAGGATCACAGGCGCCGCGGCGCACGGCTTCGCGCAGTCGCCCATCGAAGTACGGCACGTCTGGCTCGGTACGCGCGAGCGCCGCGAGGCCAAAAGCTCGTACGCGTACGCTGTCTCGCCGATCCGGAGCTGGGGCGGCGCGCCCATGATTGATGTAGAGGTGCATGTCCCCGACGCGCGCTTTTGGGCCGATGGCCAGGATGATTGGACCGCGACCGACGAGCGCGGCGAGACGGTCGCCCGGCGCCGCATCGCCTCGCGCGACGTCACTACGCTGCGCTTCGAGCTCGTGACCGCCCCCGGCACCTCGGTGCTCCACGGCGGGCCCCTGGTCGGCGTCGGCTCGCGCTTCGACACCCGGGGCATCCGCGCCCGCTTCGGCTACGAAGTCGCCGCGCCGTCGTGGCTCATCGTCTCTGCGGCGGTCGACACGGACTTCGCGTCCGTGACGACCCTCGCCCCCCTCGCCGAGGTCGCGTCCCCCAATCTGCTCGTCTTCATTCCCTCCGTCGGCGTTGGCGCCGGCGTCCCCGTCCAGCTCCGGTCTGGCTCCTCGCCGCGGGTCGGTTTCCGCGGCCAACTCACGCTGTCTTTTCCTGTCGTCTCCCTCGTTTTCCCCCTCGACGTCTACCCGGGCGCTCCCCGCGGCGACGTCTGGCAAGCGGGTCTCTACGGCCAGGCGTCGTTCTGAGAGGTCGGGATCGCGTAGCGTGTTCTTCGCCCAACCGTGAGAACTCGCTCCACGGCCGGGTCCAGCAGAGACTCGCGCAGCGCGGCCTGCCCAACCATGCCCGTGGCGCCGAAGATCATGACCTTCATCCGCCCATACGGATACCACGCTCGGTCGGGGTCGGGGTCGACGACTACCGCTGCGCCGAGGCCACCGGCAGCTGCTGGTGACCGAGGCGGACCTCAATGCGCGGGTGCCGCGTGACGAGCGCCTCGAGTCGCGAGAGGCTCTCGGCACTCTTCGCGATGTCGTCGGAGAACTTCCCCGGGCCGACTCCGTGTTCCCAGCCCCACGCAGTGTGGCACGCGTCGCCCGTAAGGAGCACGGGACCGTGGGGGGTGCGCGCAAGGAATGCCATGCTTCCGGGCGTGTGCCCTGGAACCCAGATGGCCCAGAGCGAGCCGTCGTTGAAGATGTCGAGCAGGCCGTCGAAGCGACCGTCCGGATCGGCATCGAAGCGGATCTCGCGTAGCGGGCCCTTGCCGGAAAGCGCGTCGTTGTAAACGCCGCTCTCGAAAAGGTTCATGAACGATCGGTCGCGCGCGTCGCCGACGCCTACGTACACCGGCGTCGACGAGGGGACGTCCCGCAAGCCCAGGACGTGATCCAGGTGCAGATGAGTGAGGAAGAGACCCTGGACCGAGCCGGTGGCTGCCACGACCGACGCCATGTCGCGGTCGACACGCAGCTTGTCGAGGTGGGCCATGCCGCCGAGCCATCCGTGGATGAGCGCGTGGTCCGGATCCGCAAGGAACGCGCGCTCGACACCGGAGTCGACGAGGAACGTTCCCTTCTGCGGATGGCGGATGACGTGAATGAACAGGTCGATGGGCTCGGGGCCATCGACCAGGCCGGCCGCCTTTGCCTTGGCGTCGCTCAGGTCAAGGAGGCCGCTGCGGTCGACCTGCCAGCGGGCCGAGACAATGGTGTCGACCTCGATCGGGCCGGGGTGGTCGATGAGAGCATCGAAGGTGGACGCTGCGCCCGGCGTCCCGATCGACGCCGGGGCGGTTGGGTGGCTCGTGGCTGCGCAGCCGTCGAGCGCGAGTGAAAGGAGGGAGGCGAGGACGAGGGTGGGGAGGGAAGTGAGCGTCTTCATGCCCGCGAGTCTGAGCTATGCGCGAATACATGAAAACCGCCAAAGTACGAATGGTATCATGCGCCAGTGCATGTCCACTGGAGCGAAATCGAGATGATCCTCGCCGTTTCCGAAGCGGGGAGCTTGAGTGGGGCGGCCAAGGTCCTGCAGGTTACCCAGCCCACGGTGAGCCGTCAGCTCGCGGACCTGGAGGCGCGCCTGGGCGAGCCGCTCTTCACGCGCGCGGTCGACGGAACGCGCTTGACGCCGTTCGGCGAGCGCGTTGTCGATCCGGCGCGGCGGATGGCCGAATCGGCTCGCGATGTCGACCACGTCGTCTCCGGCGCGGACACCAAGCCCCGCGGCGTCGTGCGCCTCACCGCGCCTCCCGGCGTCGCGTTCGACTTCATCGCGCCGTTCGCGCAGCGGGCGCGCGACGAACTGCCGGACGTCCGACTCGAGGTGGTGTCCACGGTGGCATACCTCGATCTCGCGCGACGCGAGGCGGATCTCGGCTTACGCATGGAGCGCCTCGATCGCGCCACAGCCCGGCGCGATCTGATGACGGTGGCCACTATCGAGTTCGATGTCGCGGTCTACGCGACGCCCGGGTACATCGAACGGTTGCCGCGTGGGTACGGCCCCGGCGACGTTGGCTGGATCGGCTGGGCGCCGCCGCTTGAGCACCTCCCGCCCAACCCGCAGCTGGCCTCGCGCATTCCGGGCTTCCGTCCCGTGTTCGCGTCCGACGACTTTCTCGTGCAGCGGCGAGCCGCGGAGGCGGGCGTCGGAGCGATCCCGCTCGGTCGTGTCCGTAGCCCGCGGGCCGTGCCGACGACGCTTGTGGAAATGAAGCTCGATCTCGGGCCCATCTCCTCATCGATGCACCTCGTCTGCGCTCGCAGCTCGCTGGCCATCCCGCGGGTGCGGGCCGTCGCGGAGCTTCTCGCCGACGAGCTGAGGACGGCGCCATATGGGCGCGTGCCGCGCCGAGCGCGCTGACGGCCGACATCGGCGCTCAGTGCCGGCGTCCTCATGCTGACGCTCGACGTTGTAGCTTCTCGTTTCCCGTACGTCGGCGCCATGCTTTCCGGATCGGGACGGCTCAGATGGCGCCCGACAGGGCGACCGTCATCGTCTTGGACTTCTCGATCACGAGCGGAACATCGGTCTTGATCTCACCCATTGCGGCCGTCGCCTTGTTGATTCCACCAATGACCGAGGGCAGCGTGATTATGCCCTTGATGCCGGTAAATCCGACCTGGCGCTGACCGTGAGTACCGCGCCCTGCTTGACGATGTCGATCGACTTAGGCACCACGGGCTCGAGCTTTATGGGAATGGCGGCGACATCGGTCGCCACCTTCCTGTAGGCATCCACCATCGCCTGCTCTTCGGTGGACAAGGTCACGCCGGAGGCGGCCACGACGTTCACGTCCGCGCCGGCTGGGCCGACGTTGATGGTCACCGTCACCTTGCCCTTGAGCCTACCGCTTATGTTCTTGACGGCCGTTTCGAAGTCGGTCGCCTCGGCCAGGTTCATCGCCTTGTTCAGCGTCGCTGGTGCATTCTCGAGAGCCGCACGCGCGTCGGCGACGCGTTGCTCCAGTTCGACGACGCTACTGAAAAATGTGTCGTACTTCGGATTGCCGACGTTCGGCAGATCGAGATTGACCGTGACTTGAGCGGAACCGGTGGCCGAGGCCGGGGGATCCGCCCCCGCCCCGCTTAATCCACCGCCACATGCCACGTTTGCGGCAACCAGAGACAGGCCAAATCCGAGGCTCGCCATGTTCATCATCGTGAGTCCCATGTTCTGCTTCCTCCAGTTGAGAGTTCCACGGCAAGAGGTGGAGCCACGAAGGACCGCCATCTATGCGGCCGCCCACGATCCCGAAGACCGGGCTGTCCGCAAGCGGTGTCGCTTGGCGACGGAAAAACCAGCGCAGGACGAGGCGGCCTTGGGGCGTGCCGCGCTCGCCGATGCTCGCCGACGGGTGAGTTGTGCCTCCACTCGAGGGGCGATTCATACGGACACTATAGCTCAGCCGTAAGTCCTCTGTAGGCAAAGTGGGATTCCGGCGAGGAGAGGGTGCCCAGCAGAAGCGCCCGATGGGCCGAACGCGCTCTCGGTCAGGACAGGCCGAGCAGGGGGACACCAAGGGCGGCGCTCGCGGTAAGCAGTTCCTAGTCGAGCGTCGCCAGCGAAAGATTCATCCGCTGGGCCAGCTCCAGATACGGGCGACCACGGCGCGGCGACTTGCCCCGCACACGTCCGCGCATTCCGCTGGCAGCAGCATTGGCGCTCTGAAGTGCAAATTTATTGGCCACACGCGGAAGAAATGCTTCTGCCGGACGTTTTACGGAGGTCCGGCAAGCGACGCGTTTCCACGTCAATGAACGGCACAGCCGGAGGCGCCGCACTGGGGCTTGGCTATGGAACGTGACGAGACGGTGAAAAGGCTGAGGTGGCCGCTGCGGGTAGGCGCGACGATCGGTGGCATTTGGCTATGCGCGGGGTGCGGTGCGTATTCGGTTACCGCCACCGGCGGCACCGTTTTCCAACAATCGGAGACGACGCCGGACCCGCTCGTGTCGGCTCTCAAGGCGAGTGCTTCTCGTGATTTACCGTGCGAGAGCAACAACCTCGAAATGAGGCGCTTGGACCGGGAGCGACAGTATGCGGTTACCGGATGCGGCTCTAGCGTCCTGTATCGCGTGCTCACCCCTAGCCTGACGGGCAAGCGTGTCGAGCTCCTGTCCCGGTCCTCGTCGAGGGCGACCGGCGATGTCGCCGGCGGGCTACCCCCCTCGCCAACAGCGTCCCTCCGACGTCCGGACGCATAGGCCGCGGCGCGCGGTCTTCACGCAAGGCAGAACCGCCCACGGCCGGCGTTTCTCCGGCGTGCAATGAGCCCGTTCGGCGTCTACGACTCGCACGGCGACATCTCTCGAACGACGGCCACCTGCTCCGGGGGATCTCCCCGTCGGCCCTGACCGTTGCACCTTGAGAGCAAGCCAGAGGCGAAGATTCCATGACTAGCGCTATCGTGCCGAACGCGCCGGGAGCGGCAGAACAAGTTCAGCGCCTCGAGGGATGGTTCCGCGTCCTTTCCGAGGTCACGCGCTCCTTTGCGGAGGACACGCGCGACTATAGGCGCCTGCTCGACACCATGGCGCGCAAACTGGCGGAGTCGCTCAGAGACGTCTGTCGCGTGCTCCTGCTCTCGGAGGACGGGCAAACGCTCGACACCGTGGCCATCCATTCCTGCGAGGCAGAGACACTGCGCTTCGTGCTCGCGACGCAGCCTTTCCAGCTTGGGGAAAACCCGCTCCTAAGAGAGGTACTGCAATCAGGAGCGTCGTCCCTTGCTACGTCGGGCATGTCACCCGAGAACGATGAGCGGGCGAGGATGCTTGGCTTGCACAGTCGATTGCTGGTTCCGTTGCGGTTACGCGGGCAATCCATTGGTGTCCTGGCGTGGGGCCGTTTCAGGCACGATTCCCTGCCGTTCGATGAGCGCGATCGGGATCTGGCCCAGATTCTGGCTGACCATGCGGCACTCGCCATAGGAAACGCCCGGTCCTATTCAGCGGAGCAGGCTGCGCATGCCGCCGCTGTAAAGGCTCAAGTTGCCGAGAGGGAGACCGCTCGTGCCCTTCAGGCGCGAACCGCCGAGCTGAACGCCAAGGTCGTAGAGCTCGCATCTTCGCAGGGGTACCTTCAACTCCTCGACACGGCGCCCGACGCGATCGTGGTGGTGGCCGCCGACGGCCGGATCGATCTCGTGAACGTACAGACCGAACGACTGTTCGGCTACACGCGCTCCGAACTCATCGGCCAGCCCCTCGACGTCTTGATCCCTGAGCGGTTCCGGCACGCGCATGTCGCACGTCTGGCGAGCTTCTTCGCGCATCCAAGCGCCCGTCCGATGGGCTCGGGACTTGAACTCTTTGGCCGTCGAAAGGACGGCACGGAGCTGCCGATCGAGGTAAGCCTGAGCCCCCGTCAGACCGAGAAAGGCCGGACCGTCTCCGCCGCGATCCGCGATATCACGGAGCGCAAGCGGATGGAGGCGCAAGCCAAGCTCCTCGCGGACAGGCTTGCAAGCTCGGTCGAGAGCATTCAGGACGCGTTCGCGCTTTTCGACGACAACGATCGACTCGTCCTGTGCAACAGCGTCTATCGGCGCTTCATCGGCGACTCCATTTCAGGGGCCGTGGTCGGGCGACCGTACGAGGCCCTGCTCGACGCTTGGATCCACGACGTCGCGTTTCAAGACGATGCGGAGCGCGAACGCTTTCGTGCGGAGCGGATGGCCAGGCGACGACACGATCAAACGACGACCTTCGACTTGCGCATGAAGGACGGGCGCAGCCTGCGGGTCATCGATCGGCGCACGGCGGAAGGGGGCATCGTCAAGACGATTTGGGACCTCACCGACGATGTCCGTCTGGCCGAGGAACTGCGCGAGGCCCGCACGGCAGCCGAGGCGGCGAATCAAGCCAAGAGTGACTTTCTGGCGTCCATGAGCCACGAACTTCGCACGCCGCTCAACGCGATCCTGGGGTTTGCGCAACTGCTGCAACGGGACAGGAACACGCCGCTCTCGCTTCGCCAAAACGAGCGCGTCGATCAGATCCTGAAGGGTGGCGAGCACCTGCTCCACCTGATCGACGACATCCTGGATTTGTCGCGCATCGAAGCGGGAGGGGTGTCGATCTCGCTGGAGCCTGTCAGCGTGACCGAGGTCTTGGATGAAGTGAGGACAACGCTCGAAACGATGGCCGCGCGCCAAGGGATTCGGGTCGATGTCGATGCGCTGCCCGCGGACCTTCCCCTGGTTTCGGTGGACCGAACCAGGTTCTCGCAAATTCTCATGAACCTGGGATCCAATGCGATTAAGTACAACCGGCCATCGGGGAAGGTGACCTTCACGGTCTCGCTCCCGCGCGCCGAGTCGGTGCGCGTCACCGTGCGCGATACGGGGATGGGCATCCCGGCCGAGAAGCAGGCCAAGCTCTTCCAGCCGTTCCAGAGGGCGGGACAGGAGACGGGGCCGATCGAGGGGACGGGTATCGGGCTGGTCATCACGAAGCGCCTCGCCGAATTCATGCACGGCGAGGTCGGCTTCCAGAGCGTCTTCGGCGAAGGTTCTCAGTTCTGGGTCGACCTGCCGGTTCACGTCTCCCAAGCGAGATCGAGCCTTCCACCCCCGGTTGGGGTCGTCATCACGAATCGTCTCGCAGGCGAAGGACGCAGGCTCATCCTTTACGTCGAGGACAACCAGGCCAACGTGACGTTCATGAAGGATCTCGTCAGCACGTTCGAGAACATCGACTTGCTCGCCGCGGCGACAGCCGAGCTCGGAGTCGATCTGGCGCGCAGACGTCAGCCCGAGGTCATCATCATGGACATCAACTTGCCGGGAATGAGCGGACTCGACGCGCTCCGAGCGCTTCGCGACTTTCCCGACACCAAGGACATTCCCGTGATCGCCCTCACCGCCGCCGCATCCGAACGGGACAAGCATCGTGGCATCGAGGCTGGGTTCTATCGGTACCTCACAAAACCGGTGAAAGTGGACGAACTGATCGGTGCGCTCGAAGCCCTGCTCGCGCCGAGAATGGAGCTCGGGTGATTGTCGTGACGCCCTACCCGAGCGCACTCTTCAACAGCATGAGGAGCTCGCCCCACGCCTTCTCCGCCGCATCGCGGTTGTATACGTGCGAATCCGGCGGACACCAACCGTGCATCGTCCCTTCGTACACTTCGACATGCGCCGGCAGAGACGCTTGGGCGAACGCCGCTTTGAGCGTTTCCTTCGCATCCGGCTGCTTGGCGTCGTCGTTGGCGGCGATCGCGACGAGGAAATGCGCCTTCATCTTCGGAATCAGAAGGTGCGGGCTGTCCGGCTTGTCGGTCACCAGGCCTCCGCCGTGGAACGTCGCAGCGGCTCCGATGCGATCCGGATTCGTCGCCGCCGTGCGCATGACGGGCGGCCCGCCCATGCAGTAGCCGGTCGTTCCCATCTTGCGAGACCTGTCGACGGATCGTTGCTGGTCGAGCCACGCCGTGAGAGCCTTCGCGTCGGTGACCTCGGTCTCCGGCGTCAGCGAATGCGCTAGCGCCATCAGCGCTTCACGCGTCGCCGGATCGTCGAATTGCGCATGCGGAGACGACGTCGGCGCCTTTTTCGTCCGGTAGAAGGGGTTCACCACCAGCACGGCGTATCCCGACTCGGCGAGCCGCTTTCCCATCTGACGGAACGCCGGACGGAGACCGAAAATGTCCGGCCAGATGAGGACTGCCGGAGCCGTGCCGTTCGTTGGATGTACGAAGTAGGCGTCACACGCGCCGTCCGGCGTCGTGATGCTGACCTCCGACTCGGACGTCGCGATCCCCGCTCCGGCTGCCGCCGCCGTCGGTGCGGGCACCGGACCCACTGCCGGATCGGCTGATTGGCACCCGATCGGCAGGAGCGACGCGAATCCTGCGCCGAGCGAGAGAGAGCCGAAGCCTCGCCGCGAGAGGGGCTCGGAGCGAAGGCGGTACGCCACCATGTCGTCGAAGGAATCGTTGTCGCACATGAGAGCGAGTAGACGCGCTCCTCGGCGGCCCCACAAGATCCCTTGCGTCTGGGGCCCCATGGTTGCGCGTATTGGCCATTCGGATCGCAGGGCTCGTGGGGCTCGTTGAGACCGCACGTGCAATCGTGTCCTTCTGGAGCGTGCCTCGCTCACATATCCCGGTACCGCTTCGCTGCCGCAAGGTCCCTCCGCAGCTCCTCGGCATTGCGTCGCGGTCCGTAGCCCGGCGTGTCGCGCTGGATGCGCCAGCCCTCCTTAAGCGGTCCTGCGTCGACCGTGTCGAAGCCAAACGCGTCGAGCATCTTGCTTACGGTGGCCTTCGCGTTCGCGTCGTCGCCCGCGATGACGAGGGCGCGCCGGTTCGCGGTGCCGGCGGGTTGGCCGTGCGTCGTGAGCTCGGCCGCGTAGATGTGGTTGAACGCCTTGACCACCTTCGATTTCGGAAGGTGCGCTTGCAACAGCTCGGCGGTCGTCGTCGACTCGTTGTCGAGCTCGGGGATGTGCCCGTCACGCTGCGGGTAATAGTTGTTCGTGTCGATGACGACCTTGCCTGCAAGGGGCTCGACCGGAACGCTCCGGTAGTTCTTGAGCGGGACGGTGACGACGACGACGTCGCCTGCCTTCGCCGCATCGACGGACGTTGCTGCGCGAGCTCTCGGGCCGAGCTCCTTGACGAGATCCGCAAGTGTATCGGGGCCGCGCGAGTTGCTGATCACGACGTTGTAGTTGTGTGCGATGGCCAGGCGCGCGACCTGGCTTCCGATGCGGCCTGCGCCGATGAGTCCGATGGTCGTCATGGCCCTCACCTTAGTGCACGGAAGCGCCCACGTCCGCGGAATCGCGACCGGTTGCGCGAAGCGTGCCACGCAAGCGACGCGGAGGACCGGCGCGGCACGGGCCGACCTGTTCGAGCTCCACTCTCATGCGACCCCGTGTACCGTCCTGCTGAGGGCGGTGAGGTCGGAGAACTGCGCTGGCGCGAGGCGCTCGAATTCACTCTGCTCGACGCGCATGTAGCGCCATTCTTGACCTGCGACGGTCGTCGCGTTCTCGCACCACAGCCGCGCCGCGCGATCCTTCGCGGCGACGTCGGAGGCGACTTGCCTCGTTGTCTCCAGGAGGTACGACCGACCGTCAGCGGCCCGAACCACCCAGTCGGGGTAGTAAAGCCGCAGGCTGCCCTTCTCGTCGAGGTACTCCACGGCGAAACCGAAACGGAGCGGAAGCTTCGCGAAGGCCTTTACGCCTTCGGCACTCTCCAGAAAGCGCGCGAACGTGCGCTCGTACTCGTTGTCGCAGGCCACGAGGTTGAAGACCGTGCGGCCGGTGTCGACGAGCCACTGCGACCATGGGAAGGGCGGGCACTCTGAAAGCCGGCGAGCCTGTGCGACGACGCGCGGCTCGGCGCTTGCTGCAGCGACGGCTCGAAAAGCCCTTGCGAACGCGCCGACCGTGAGATGGCGCGCAGCAGCACTCGCCATGAACCGGACAACCCTTGGATTGTCGAGGTCGACCGGCTCGCCGAAAAAGCGGTGCTCGAAGAACTCCCGGACCTTTGGCGCAAGAGTAGCGAACTGAGAAGGCAGCTTCAGATCATCGCCGATCCGGCGCGCGTAGTAGCCGATCACCTCCTGCGCCGTGCGCGCCCGGGGCACGGCGTAACGTCGCTCGATCTCCTCGCGATCCGTGGCGGCGTCGAAGCCTTCGTACGTGAACGTCGCCGGGTCGTCGCTCTCGATTCGGATGCTGAATCCGGGCGGGAGGTCGAGTCGCCTCACGTCGAGGGCGGCGATTGCTTCGGAAAGCCCTTTTTTGCGCACGAGGGCAAAAGAGAGAACCGGGATGGCGATGTCGAATTCGGCGCGGTCTGGCGTAGGACCGACCGTGTCGATCTGGACGCGATCCTTGTCCGCCTCGAAGGCATCGAAGCGGATCCCCTCCAGCTCCTCGAGGTCATCGACCAACTCGAGAAATTTGTCGTTGCCGATGATGTCGACCCGCTCTTGGTACCCAGCTGCGGGTTGCCCCCGGAACATCAGGCGAAGCCCGCGTCCGATCGCTTGCTCAGGGAGGATGTTCGCGCGGGCCGTGAAGGGGCGTAGCCCGACGACGACCGTGACGTTCTGCACATCCCATCCCTCGCGCAGCATCAGGACGGAGACGATGGCTCTGATGTCGTTGGTCTCCTCGTCGACCGTTCGAGCGAGCGCGCGCGCCTTCTCGATGTCGGCCTTGTTGACTTCACCGGCCGCGTTCGTATGGATGACCAGGACGTGCGGAGCCCCGAGCTCGTGGGGATACGTTCGGCGCAGCCAGTCGGCGACGTCGTCGGCCTCCGATGTGCTCGAGAGCATCACGAACAGAAGAGGCTTCTTCCTAAGCGGGCTGAGCTGCTCGACGTACTCCTTCCACCTCTCGACGGCAGCGACGAGGTAGCCCTCGTAGCGGATCGAAGCTCGCTCGGACTTCACTTCCTGGACGTCGAGGACGCCGCGCATCGGCCGTTTGACGACCCCGTCAAGAAGAGCCTGCTTCAACGGGTAGTCGAAGATCGTCCACGGAAAGAGAGCGCCGTTCGGGTAGCGGGGAGTTGCGGAGAGATCAACCTGCAGGTTGAGCGGAGTCCTGCCATGAAGGGTTCGAACGACACGGGTCCACTCACCGTCTTCGGCGTGGGTGTGATGAGCCTCGTCGTTCAACACCATAAGAGGGCCGCTGCGCAGGCCAATGCGCTCGCGAAAATCGGCCACCTCGAGCTTCGAGGCTGACATAGAGCGAGGCCCAAGGACGGCCGCCATGGGCCCCGGCTCCGTGCTCGCCTCCTGCCCCCGCTCGTAGAACTGCTGGATGTTGGTGACAAAGAGTGTTCCCTCCGCATGCGCCTTCGCACCGTCCCCGCGAAGAACGCAGTCGAAGTCCCAGAGCATGCGAAGGTCGCGTGGCACAACCGGATCGGCCTCAAAGATTCGACCGCTGGCGAAGTCCGTCCGGAGCCTCTCATGCACAATGACGTTTGGCGCGAGCAGAAGGAAGGTCCGGGCGTAGTCCTTGGCGGCTCCGCTTTCTCGCTGCGCGTTGAGGAACTGCCACGCCACGGCGAGCGCGATCACTTTGGTCTTGCCGCTTCCGGTGGCCATCTTGATGGCGTATCGAGCGAAGGCATCGGTGAGCGAGCCGGGCGTCTCGTCCAGGTCGAGCGCGTACCGTTCGAAAAGCGCCGCGCGCGAACGGACCCGCTCGGACTCCCACACGAAGATCAGCGTCTCGATGGCCTCGCGTTGCGCAGGGTGATAGGCGAACCGTGCCCCGTTCGGACGTCGATGATCGCTCTGGAACCAGTAGGACAAAAGGCGCCGCGTCGTGTCCGTGGTGCCCTCGTAGCCCCCAACGCGCCAAGCGCGGACGGCTTCACGAAGCGCGGGAATGCACGGCGCCGTCTTGAGCTTCGACGTCGCATCGAGCAGGTTGTCGGTCTTGTCCGCTGCCGAATCGCGCTTCCTTACACTTCGCGGTCGTCCTCCGCCTTTTGGTGCGGCCAAGGGTCACTCCACCTTCGCGGGGATCGTCGTCGTCGTGTCGCAGCCCAAGAGGTCGATGACCTTCACCATGACGACGTAGCTACCGGGTTCCTTGTACACATGCTTCGCGGACAACTCGACGTTCGGTAGGTCGCGGGTGCGGTAAGACTGCCACTGGTTGTGGAACGTGTCGCCCCTGAAGTCCCAATCGATCGCCCAGTAGTCGACCCACTGAGACCAATGAGTCACGAGCGACTGGATGTCCTCCGGAAGGTCCTCGGATGGCATCATGAAGTCGGTAAGAGAAACGGTCAGCTCGCGGCCCTTTTGTTGTTGTTTCGTAGAAAAGACACGCAACTCAAGAAAGTCTCTCTCTTGAATGTCGCCTTGCTCCACCGCTCGTTTGTCCAGAACGTCTCTGGGAATGCGCCGAAACTGAACGTGGACCTTCGCTTCCGCGGCGATCTGCTTGGCGGTCTCGTTCAGCTCGAAGGCGAATTCCCATCCGAGGATGTCCACCGCTCCTCCACCTCGACCTGCGGCGCGAAGAACGTCACGCGCTATGCCCTTTACATCCGACGCCGTGACCGGCGCGTCCACGGCGCCGACATGGACGAAGCGGCCTGCCTTGGCCCCATGGAGCCATACGTAGCCAGAGAGCGGTTCGGCCCGGAAGAATTGGAGGATGAAGCGCCGGTAGGCATCCTCGCGCGCTTGGTGATCCGCTTTGAACTCTGCCGCGGCCCAGGCGCTTCGCTCGTATTTGCCGAGGTTCTGGACGACGAACGGCTTCGCGCCGGAGACCGCCAGTAGACGCTTTCGCGTCGTGTGGATGGCGAACCGGCTCAAGTCGCACGCGATCCATCGGCGACCGAGTTTCTCCGCAACTACGGCGGTCGTTCCGGAACCGCAGAAACAGTCGAGCACGAGGTCGTTCTTGTTGCTGCATACCGCGATGATGCGCTCGAGAAGCTTTTCCGGCTTCTGAGTGGGGTAACCGGTGCCCTCGTCGAGGATCGGAGAGTTGGCGGTCATGGAGGAGATGTCCGTCCAAACGCTCCCGATCAAACGACCTTCATCGGCGTAGTAGCGATAGTCTTTCCCGTTTACCGTGCGCACGCGATAGCGTCGCCCGTTTTCGTCGATGTGACGAAAGTGCGTCGCGAGGCTCCCCTCAGCAAACGGCTCGCGCGCAATGTTCGTCTCATGATTGAACGTCCAGGTTTCCCCACCCGAGTAGACGAGGATGATGTTGTGCTGGATCGAGAAGAACTTGCGGCTCTTCGCGCCCGTACCGAGCTGCCAGACGATCTCTCCGCGGAACCGCTCGGGTCCGAAGACTTCGTCGAGGACCACCTTCGCCTCGTGTCCGATGTTGTCGTCGAGGTGAACAAAGAGCAGGCCGGCGTCGGCGAGAAGGTCGCGGAGGAGAAACGCTGCGTCGGAGAACCAGCGCAGGTACTTGTCCTTCGACGTGACGCCCCGAGCTCGCTCGTCAGGCGTCACTCCCCAGGTGTCTCGGTACGCCTTCATCTCCATGATCGACGGCCGCTTCGGCAGCAGCTGGTCGGTTTCCGGAACGTCGGCGGTAACCGAGAAGTCGGCGCCCGTGTCGAACGGCGGGTCGATGTAGATGAGGTCGATCTTGGCAGAAAACTCGGCGCGTAAGCTGGGCAGAACGTACTTCTTGTCGCCCCAGATCAGCCGGTTCCGCCACTCCGTGGACCCGCCCGAAGCGAAGAGCTCAAGGGTGCGCGCACGATCGCGAGCGCTGTTGACCGTCTCCACGGTCTGGAACGGCAGCTCGATTCGGACCGGCGCGATCCTCGCGTGGTCGCGGTACTTTCCGTCCCAGAGGATCTCGGTCACCTGCGCGTTGTATCACGCGGCGGGCTTGCGCGAGGGTACCGCCCCACGAAGCCCCCGACCGCGCCGTCGGAGAAAGCGCCCGTCGCGGATGTGGAGCTCGCGCTCGGTGAGCACGCCGATGGGATCAGGGGGCGATCGAAAGCTGATCGACGCAGAGGTTGTACGTGGCCGCCACCGTCGATTCATACACGGCGCTCACCTGAACGCCCACCACTCCCGTTTGAGGCGGCCCGGCCAGTGCCGGGTTGCCCGGCTGCCAGCACTGGTACGTGAGCGCCGTCCACGGTACATAAACCAGTCGTCCATCAGCCGCGGGGAGCTGCGTGCAGTATTCGTCCGCGTACCACGTGCCCGCGTCAGCGCCCGCCACGAAGACGACGAGCAGGACCTGCTGTACCGTCGGGGTCTGGCCGCTCGAGAGGGAAATCTGCACGTCGACGCCCGATCCGGTGAGCTGCACGGGGGCCGCAATCGCGGCGGGCAAGCCAGGGACGCCCGCGTCGCCGGTCGAGTCGACCTCTGGGCCCAAGTTGAACGTAAGCATCGCTCCCCATGTCTGGCTGCTCCACGCGGCGGTCTCGCCTGACATGCACGCCTGGTCCCCGGCAAGCATCGCCGAGGAGGCCCCGCCCTCCCAGGCGTCGGTGATCGCGATCTCCGGTCCCGTGGAGCCGAGCACGTTGCACTGATTGCTGGGACACGTCATGGGAGTCCCAGGACTTGCGCCGTCGATGAGGCACGGCGCGGCACTGCCGCCGCCCGAACACGAGCCGACACCCGTGACCGTGCCGGGGGTGCTCACCGCGACCCCGCTCGCATCCGCTTCGGGCGACGCGCCGCTGCCTGCGATCCCCTCCGTCGTGTCCCCGCCCGAGCCCTCCAATCCGGCCGCGGGCTGCGCGTTGTGCGATTCCGCCGGATCGGACAGCGATTGGCCTCCGCAGCCGGCGGTCACGGCGGACAGCAACGACACGAGGGCCACTCTCAAGATCTTCGACCATGCCCGCATGCGGATAGCTTCCAGCTTCAAGACGGTAGCAAACTCTGGGCCGTTGCCCGCTCCAATCGAGTCCCACACTTCCCCGCGATGCTCCTGAGCCAGATTGCGCCACCTGCGACTGGCCGATCCGCCGACGGGCAACGACGGCTTTCCATTCCCGACCACTCAGTCCGACAGAGCAATCCTTCGAAGAGCAGGCCCGAGACGAGCTTCGCGGCCTCCGCGGGCCGGTCGAATCGACCGAGCTGCCCTTCGACGAGCAGCGTGGACGACCTCAAAGTATACATCGCATTTACATCGCATACATTGGCGATGGGAGATTGATGAAACCGTTTCATCTGACGGGCGCCTATGCGCCGGTGCTGGAGGAGCGCACACTGCACGATCTGGCGGTCATCGGCGAGATCCCTCGCGACCTGTGCGGTACGTACGTCCGAAACGGGCCGAATCCACGCAGCGGCACCTCGCCTGCGTGGTTTGCAGGCGAGGGCATGCTCCACGGCGTACGGCTCGAGGCCGGGCGCGCGAGGTGGTACCGGAGCCGCTGGATGCGCAAGCGCGGGCCCAACACGAGCGTTGTGTCGCACGCGGGCCGCATCCTCGCGCTCGCCGAAGCGCAGCTTCCCGTCGAGATCGATGCAGAGCTCGAGACGGTGGGTCGCTTCGACTTCGCCGGGGGGCTGCAGCGATCCATGATCGCCCACCCAAAGAAGTGCCCGACCACGGGCGAGCTCCTCTTCCTTTCATACGGGCGAGAGATCCCGCACGTAACGTACTACCGCGCGGACGCCGAGGGTCGCATTGTCCACCGGGCGCCGATACGCGTGCCCGCTGCGACGTACATGCACGATATGGGCATCACGGATCGATACGTCGTGTTCTGGGACCTGCCGGTGCTGGTCGAGGACTGGGGCTCGCCGCAGCCGCTTCGCTGGTCGGACGACTACCGCTCGCGCATCGGCGTCCTTGGCCGTGACGGTCGGGACGAAGACGTCGCCTGGTTCGATGTGCAGCCTGGTTTCATCTCGCATTGCCTAAACGCGTACGAGGACGGAACTCATGTGGTCCTGGACGTAGTCCGTGCGCCACGGCTGATGACCGCATGCGAACTCTACCGGTATGCGCTGGATCTGCGCACCGGTCGCGTCACCGAGAACGTGCTCGATGCTCGGTTCGTTGACTTTCCCCGGGTCCACCCCTCGCGCGAGGGAAGGCCCTATCGGCACGGGTACGCGGTGGAGCTCTCGGACTGGGGCACGGGCACCTGGCAGCGCGCGGTCTTGAGGAAGTACGACGTCGCCACCGGAACTTCGTGCGCACACGATTTCGGACCGGCGCGCATGCCTGGCGAATGCGCCCTTGCGCCGCGCGCCGGGGCCATCGACGAGGACGAAGCCTGGGCCATCACCTTCGTGTACGACCGCGCCCGGGAGGCGGGCGATCTCGTGATCCTCGACGCCAGCCGTTTCGAAGGCGATCCGGTCGCGACGATCCGGCTTCCTTGCCGCGTGCCCATCGGTCTTCACGGTGCGTGGATTCCGGACCCGGCGGAGCCTCATCCGCCGGGACGGATCGACGCAGACCGTTGAGCGAACGTCGGCGTTGTGTGACCCAGCCGTGACGTGCCATGGCGTCGGGCGCGCGGCACGGACAGACCGTGTCAGGAGCGTGGGCCGCCGACCTCCGGCTCGGGAATGGCGTTCTTCTCGCGCCACTCCCGAAGAAGAGCGGCGCGCGTGCGCGGCGCGCGATCGGCGAGCGCTCGCCAGGCGCCGACGCGGTCGGCGCGAAACGAGCGATAGTCCTGGCGGTCCTCGCACCAGGCGAGGATCACACGGGCGCGCTCGAAGAAGGCCAGCGCGAAAGGCCAGACGATCCGGGTCGTCGCCGCGCCGCTCAGATCCAGGTAGTCGATGGAGACCTTGCGCTCTGCGCGGATGTCGCGCCGCACTTGCGCGAGGTCGATCCGATCGGGCGCGCGGGCCGGCCGCGGACCTGCGAGGAGCGGTGCGGCGTCGGCGAGGAGTTGCGCGGGCAGCACGGCGCGGATCTTTGCGTCGGCTTCGACGGCCGCCTTCGCGAGAGTCGGGTCACCGTCCTCGTGGGCGAGGCGTAGGCCGAGGACGAGCGCCTCGATCTCGTCCTCGGAGAACATGAGCGGCGGCAGCAGGAATCCCGGACGCAGGATATATCCCACGCCGGCCTCGCCATCGATCGAGGCTCCTTGTGTGCGGAGGGTCGCGACGTCGCGATAGATCGAGCGCACCGACACGCCGAGCTCGCCGGCGATGGCCTCGGCACGCACGGGGCTACGTCGGCGGCGCAGGACCTGCAGAAGCTGGAGGAGTCGACTGGAACGCGACACGGACGCGGAGCGAAGCGTACAGCAACGGCAGTCGTCTGTTGCGGTCCGCCTTACGACTCTTCTTCCACGCCTGGCGGGCGGCCTTGCGCCGGTTCCTTTCGCGCGCGCGGCGTTCGGGTCGGATAGCCCGCCGACCACGTCGAGCGGGATCGGTCCGCGCGTCCGCGCCGTGCCCCTTATAGGGGCCCATAAGCACGGCTCTTGCCGCATCCCCGAGCCGGTGGTCGGCGACCCACGCTCCTGACAGGATCTGTCAGTGCCGCCTCGTAAGGTCTGCTCTCGGAGGTTGACCCATGAAGAGATACACTTACGAGACTGTCGTCCCCATCGCGCCGGACAAGCTCTACCGCGCCCTCATCGACGTGGCCTCGTGGCCGGCCTGGGACTCGGACATCGAGTCCATCGACGCGCCCGAGCCGATCGCAGCCGGCGCCCGGTTCACCCTCAAGCCGAAGGGCGCGCCCGCCGTGGCGATGACGGTCGAGGCGGCGGAGCCGTTTCGCCGGTTCGTCGATGTGTCGCATCTGGCGCTCGCGAAGATGCGAACGGCACACGAGATGGAGGTCGTCGCCGGGGGCACCCGCCTGCGGCTGGTCATCGAGATCACCGGTTTGCTCGCCTTCCTGTGGGATCGCGTGGTCGCGCGCAAGCAGGCGGCAGGCGCCGCGACGCAGACGCAGTCGCTGGTTCGATACGCCGAGGCGGCTTCGTGAACGGCGCCGTGCAGCGGGCCTGGGTGGGCGTCGTGTCGCGCGCCCACGTGCGGCTCGGAGTGGAAGGCGGTTTCGCACAGCTCTGTCACGGCAAGCGTGGACCGCTCGCGCGCATCGGAGTCGGCGACTGGCTTGTCTACTACTCGCCCCGGGCCGCCATGGCCGACGGCGCGCCGTTGCGTGCGTTCACGGCCATCGGCCGCGTCGTGGGCGAGGCCGCCGCGCCAGTCGACATGGGCGGCGGCTTCGTGCCCTTTCGCCGCGCGGTCGCTTACGAACGCGCGCGAGAGGTTCCCTTCGTCGACCTGAAAGGCCAGCTGACCTTCGCGCGCGATCGTGCGTGGGGCCGGCTCGCCCGCCGTGGCGTCTTCGAGATCCCGCTGTCGGACGCCCTGGTCCTCGCCCGCGCCATGTGTCCAAGCAGCCGAAGCTGAGCGAACGGCACTGAGACGACGAAGGTTGCGCAAGGACTGCGTCTTGCCTTACAGGAAGTAAGGAACGTATCGAGCGGGGGTAGGGCATGTCTTCGGCGACTTGCCACGCGCTTCCGCGCCACGTTCGATCCGAAAAGGAGGTGAGAAGGAAGTTTCCGCGATCTTTGGGCAGTCAGGAATTCCTTCTTGGCAATCCATGGTTGTAAAGGGCTTCCAGTCGCAGATAAACGCGCGACGGATCGGGCATCTTGGCAATCGGTCCGGATCCCGAAGGGGGAGCACCGGGCAGTTTCACGCGAATGTCTCCATCGTTTCGGTGTCTCCGACGCATTGTTTGGAGCAGAGATTTTATAATATTTCTCGCCGCACGCACCCGCAGCTCCTGGTAGGGTCTTTCCGGATCCGAAACTACTTTTGTCGGGGGAATCTCAAAACATACAAACCCACACCCCTGATTTATTTGCCATATGCCATTATTGTTCGCGGGTCGCTCCCTCCTTATTGTTGCAGCATCGCTCCCCCTCTTTTCCGAATCCGCACGGGCTCAAGAGCCAACCCCGACGACTCCCCCGGCGGCGGTGAAAGTATTGGGTCGGGGTCGGGGTGGCCTGGCAAGTCTGGGATCGACCGCGTACTCGCAGCCGACGCGTAGTCACGCGAGTGTCAGAGCCTGTTCCAGCTTGAGGCTGTGCAGGAGGATCGCGTTAGAATTTGAGCGCCGGCTCACAGCTTGCGCGAGCGCACGCCGCAACTCAGCATCGGCAGGCGAACGATGCGCGCGTGGTCGATTCGAAGTGCGATGCACGATCGGGGGGGGTGCAAGCACACGAACCACTTCGTGTTGCGCTTGCCGCGTCTGTAGCGCTGGGATCCAGGCGAAGCGCGAGCACCGTGGCCGCGCGTCCCGACTGAGCACCCAAGACCTATTGCCTCTGGTAGATGCCCACGGACGTGGCGCCCTCGATGGTCTGCAGAGACAAAAGCTGCTCGCCGAACACCGTGTAACCGCGCACGCTCGTAGGCTCGTTCACGTCGGCGAGGCACGTCGGCGTCAGCGTGACCGACGTGGCGCCCACGTCCGCCGTGAAGTCGACGCGCAACGTGGAGCTGCCGGCTTCCGAACTGGCGGTTTCGGCAACCTGCCACGCGCTGCCGCAAATGCTCCACGTGGTGATAAAAGTTCCTTCGGCCGGGCATCCGCCGTACAGCACGACGGATTGCAGCACATAGGTGCCGTCGGAAATGCTGCCGCCTTGGGCCGTCGGCGCCTCGCCGGCCACGCACGTCGGGGTGACCGCCGAACTTGAGAGCGTCAGGTCGTTGCACACGCCGGCTTCTTCGAGTTGGGCCGTGCACTGCGACGAATCGACCGAAGGGGCATCGAAAGGTCCGACCGTGCCGACGTCGGTCGATGCGGATGCGTGGTCGTCGGAGAGCTCTTGTGCGGTGGAGTCGATCGGCTCTCCGGCACGGGAGTCAACGCCGCCTTCATGGCCGCCGGAACCTGCGTCGCCCGTCGAGCAGGAAATCGCAAAGCGCCCGAGCGCGACGGCGCAGAGAGCGATCGCTCGGCGCGCGATCTCCATGGCGCTTCCGAGCTTAGCCGAGAGAGCGGCCACAGCCCAGCAGCGGACTTCGCTCGACCGGCACGACTCACGACCTGTATCCAAAACGTTCAATTGGGACGGCGCTTCCAGGTGCGCCAGGCGAAGCCTGGGTGACGAGGAAGTCCATGGAGAACCTCACGTAGTCGTCCGAGTGGGGAAGGGCCGACCGGCCAAGGCGGGAGCAAGGGCACTGCAAGAGGCACGCCGACCCGCAGGCTTTGAACGGGCTTCCATGTTGACCGTCAAGTGCGGCGAGGCGTTTTTTTCCGAGCAGCGAGCGAGAACGCCCTCGCGCGAGGGGACGAGACTCAACGTGCAGTTGGGCTTCAAGACAGACGTCTCCTTCGGCCAGCCATGTGACTGGACGGATTCGTGTTCATCGCGGCACCGATTCGGGACCTCCGCTCGGGAGTCGCCATCCTTCCATGCGTGCTCGGCCCAACGGCGGTCGGCACATGTTGCCGTACGGGAAAAAGTGAGGCCGGCCAATCTACTCGAAGACTTCGCGAGGCGTGCGCATCGCGAGCCATGCCCGACTGCGGCCTGGCCTCCCATCGACTTCCCCGGCTTCGGTCTCCGATCCGGTTAAGCTGTTCGGTAAGCTATGCGACTTTTGCTTTCTCCTCCTGCACATAGGTACGGCGCCGCTGCGGGTCGTACGTCGTGCCGTCTCGTAAGATGTAGAAGGCCGTGCGCACGATGAACTGGGCCTCGGCCACGACTGCAATCTTGCGACGCACGCGGGCGGTCTGGACCCTTTTTGGCAGCTCGCGGAGCGGGCGGGCGTCGTCGGAACCGCAGCGGAACAGCAAGACGTGTCCCGCCTGGACCAGCACGCTCCGAAGTGCGCTGGAGCCTTCTTTGGTAATGGGTCCCAAACGGGTCGATTCGCCACTCTGATGGACGGACGGCACCAGCCTCGCCGTAGAGAGTCTTCTCGAGCTTGCGTAGCTCCGCGCGCAGCTGCTGTTCTTGACGGGCGCAGAGCTCGAGAGCGTCGGCTCGGTCCGCGTCCAGCCCATCGGGGCACGCGAGCAGTTGTTCGAGCTTTCGGGTGATCTTGCCCGCACCCTTGGCGATGGGGGTCCCGATCTCGCGCAAGTGGGACCGGGCACGCAGCAGCCATCGCTTGCGCTCCGCCGCAAGGGCTCGGCGCTGTGCCAGCAAGCTGCGTAGGCGTCGTACTTCGGTCGTCGGGATATGGACGGCGTGAGGCATCAGTCCGGTCTGAAGGCTCTTGGCGATCCAGTACGCGTCGCGCCTGTCGGTCTTCTTGCGCGACGCCGCGATCATCCGAAGATGCTGCGCGTTGAACGACAGGATCTTCGCTCCCGCGCTCGTCACGACGTCATGGACAAAGTGGGTCATCGTCCCCACCTCCTGACCGCAGAGCAGCGTGTCGATCGACGAGAGCCTCTGGATCAGCTTCGTCAAATCGGGCGCCGTCGTCGGCAGGCTGCCCCTCTCGACGACTTCGCCCTCCGCGTTGAGCAGACAAAACACGGTTGCTTTCCCGTGCACATCCAATCCAAGATACTTCATGTCTCCTCCGTGGAGTCGAGCACGCTCGCCGGCTCGACCGGTCGTTGGCCCGAGGAACACCCCCGAGGCCCTTTGCTGCTCATCATGACGCAGCCTTGTGCCGGCTCCACGCGAGGAGACGCTCTGCCTCGTGCTCGTCGGCGGCATCGCGGCAGGTCGCCACCGCCCCGGCGTTTTGGCCTTTCCTCGCAGCGTGCCGACGACGAGCCACCGCGCCGCCCCTTCGCTCCCTTCTTCCTGGCCTCCCCCGGCGCGGTATCGCTACGACCGTCACCGACGCCAGCAACATGGCATCTATCCGCACCGACGAAACCACTACGTCAGTGATTACACCCTACAGGCTCAGGGGCTAGGGCGTCGCGTCCCCGACCCTCAGCTCCACGAGACTTCCGTCTTTCCAACGCGCAAGCACGGGGATCGCACCCTCCGACCAGCGCGACGTCACACCGTTACTGACGGGCTTTACGACTGCCGGGTGCCCAACGGCCTGGGACAGCAAGTGGGTGGCCTCAGCGTTTGCATCGAGCTGACGCGCTCCTGGCGTTGCGCCGACCATGTAGATCCCGCGACACTTCTTCTGAATATCGAGCGACAAGGAGACGGCTATTCCGTCGACCGTAGCCGTCGCGATCTTGGCTTCCCGTTCAGTGAACGACGCTTGCAGTAGCTCAGATGCGACGGGCTCATCGGCGTTCAGGAGCGCCACCCTCGCACGCTCGCTGCTTGCCCATTCGCTTGCGGCCTTGGCTTTTACGGCGATCTCGGCATCGCCACTTGCCAGAATCGCAGGCTGGGTCGCGACCGTGATGAACGAGCGCAGCCGCTGAAGGCGACCCAGCTGTGATTCGCCCGGAACCTCGGAGAATGACAGGCTCGACATGATTTCTTCCCGTGAAGCTTTGGCTCGTGCCGCCCGCTCGGGGGTACTCCACGCGCTGTCCGCCCCAGTGGCACTGACGAACCGGCACGGCGCGTCTGCGCATAACGAGTACGCCACGTCATCGGCCAAAGCGCGTTTGGCCGACACCTGCGGATCGGACTTCCAGTTTGGAAACCAGCGATCGATGTTCGCGACAGCGTCGACGGGGTTCCGTCCGTCGATAGCCTGCTGAATCTCCCGCAGCTGCGCCGTGCGCGCCGCCTGCGCCGCCTGTCCCGCCCGGCTTCCCCCCCTTGACGCTACTTGCGCGAACGCCTTGAGCTTCTGCTCGCCGGACAGATTCTCTGCATCGGCGAGCGTGACGGCGTCTTCTGCTTCACGAACCTCCGTGGTTTCCCCCTTCGTGGCCACGAGAGCCTCGACGATCATCTTGGCCTGTCGGATATTTCCGGCAGACAGCACCTGCTGAACTTCGCCAACCCGCGGTCGCCCGGCGAGGGCGGCAACGGCAGCGATGCATACAGCGCTTACCGCACCCAGTCCCGAAATCCTCTCGAAGACCGACAGCCTTCCCACCTTGAAGCCGGGCCGAAGCGCACGAAGAGCGGCGCCTAGGAACACGAGAGCCAGTGCCGCTCCCGTCCAGGACGCGACGACCACCACGCCATTAGTCCGTGCGAAATACGCGGTGGGTCCGAGTAGAGCAGCCGTAAGAGCGCGGGCAGCCACGGCCGCGCCAATAGCCGAGGCCAGCCAGAGATAGAGCCGCCGTTGAATCGGTCGCAGTGCCGCGGGCGTTCGTGCTCCGAGGAGATCGCCACCCGAAAGAACAAGGACGCCCAAAGTCCCGCACATTTCGTACATCGCGTCGCGTCGGATGACCGCAAGTCTCAGGTATTGTTGGAAGTTGATTCGCTCCAACCGCCGATCGAGCGAGGACGCCTGCTCTCGCAGGAGCGGCGAGTGGACGCCATCCCTCCCGTCGACCCGCACCGGCCCTCGCGCATCGATCGAAGCGAGTATCCCGAACCCCGAAAGCTCGCTCGCCGCGAGAGCCCGAGGCTTCCTGAGCTGTGGGTGTGCGGCGACAATCGGGCTATTGGGCACGACCGTGACGTCGCAGCGAGAAGTTTCGTCATAAGCGAGCCACGCGAGCTGGTGACCACTCCCCGTGCAACCCTGGCAAGTCACGGCGCCACGACCTTCGCACGTCCCGCAAGCAACGGTGCCGCCACCACGACAAACACCGCACTTCACCAAGCGACTGCTCTTCTTGTAGTACTTGCGCTCCCGGCCACTCCCATTGCAGTTACGGCAGGCGGCGCGACCGCCACCTCGACACTGTTCACACGACGCTGAGCCCGCTCCGCCGCAGCCCGCGCAGGCTGTCACGTACTCGCTGCTGGCGCGCAGCGCGTCCGCGGCAATGGCGAACGGATCCACCGTGCTACGGTCGAGACGAACCGCCGAGCTTCTTCGCTGATTCGTGGGAATCCGCTGCTCCCGCAGTTCTCGGCGAACGATGACGGTGAGGAGCCGCTCCAGGACTTCGTCCCGCACTTGCACGCTGCGAATCAAGTTGGCGAAGTCCCAGGGCGCCCCGAAGACAGACTTGGCCCAGGACGCTGCAGCCTCTCTTACGCTTCGGTTCGGGATCTTCGGTGCCGAGTCACCCCACACAAGCGGAGCGTGGCAGTATGGGCAAGTTGCCGCCTCGACAGACGCGGGATCTCCGCACGACGGGCAAGTCGCTGCAGACGGACTCGAATCGGTCACGAGGCTCCCTCCGCGAGAGGATTAAACGCAACAATCATCATCGCGTAGCGGAAGGTCGGTCCGCAAGGAGCAAGCACACCGCACCGAAAGGACTGTCGCCATTGGGGCGTTGTTTCGGGGCGCCGTGCCGGCAGCGCTCGAACTGAATGATCAACGGTCCACCGGACCACTCTTGACGTCGCCCTCCGAGCCGTCGATCGTAAGCTGTGCGCAAGCCGGGGGCGACTCAGCTTACCTCGCTCGGCGCGGCGGTACTCGCGCTGCTCGGGGCTGCCGCCTCGTCCGATCTCTTGATCCCCGAAGCAGCGGCTCAGGTCGCCCGGCGCCGGAACGAGGACGGCGAGACGGACCCACCGCTGTTGCTCGTGCCGTCCGACCAGGCAGCCGGCTACCTGGCCCACAGCTCCCACAGCTCGCATTCGTCGCATCGCAGCCATTCGTCCGGAGGAGGTGGCGGAGGTGGCGGAGGTGGATACGAACCGAGTCCCGCGCCGGCCCCGCCACCCCCGGTCCCGCCTCCCCCGCCACCGCCACCCGCGAAGCCCGCGACGGTGTCGTTCGTCGCGTACCCGGGCGGTCGCATATTCGTCGACGGTCAATTCGTTGGTCAGGACGCCAGTGGTACGCTCACGCTCAAGTCTGGCTCGCATGTCATCCGCGTGGAGAACCGGTTCGTGGGCGTCGAGGCCAGGACCGTCGACCTCAGCGAGGGGCAAACTGGCGTCGTCGAGATCGACTGGTAGTAGATCGGAATCGCCCCATGCCGACCGACGCGGATGCGAAAACACGGAGTGGCAGCAGCGAACCTCTCCAGTTTCAAGACGGATTCGTACGGGCCGAGGTCGACTTGCGCTGCTATCGATTGTCCGCGGTGCAGAAGGCGGCATACAAGCTCGCCGGGAAGTGCACGGTCGTCCTAGGCAGCGTAGACATCGCCTCGCTGCCGATCACGTTTCTCTTCCCACGCGCAACCAACAATAACGAGGCGCTCGACGTCGTCCGCCTGTTCTTCCAGGATCTGCTCGACCAGGAGTTGCGAGAGCAGATCGCTGAAGAGACGAGGGCGCTGCGTGCGCTCCTTCTGGCTCATGCTTTCTCAAAAACCGACCTCATTCGGCGCCAATGACTCTCGGCCCTGCCTTTCGTGACCGTGCAGCGTATCGGCCGGCCGCTGGGTATCGACTGCTTCCGTTCCGATTTGGGCCTATCGATGACCAGCGATACATCGTCACGAACGATGTCGGCGAGTACGTGCTACTCAGCCGCGACGACCTCGTCGCCTTCATCGAGCATCGGCTCGATCCGGGGCACGATGTCTACAAGGCGCTCAAGGCACGCCATTTTCTGTTCGACGATGGGTCTCGAGTCGCCCTTGACCTTCTGGCGCTAAAGTACCGCACGCGCGCGGAGGACGTCGCGTCGTTTACGGGCTTGCATATCTTTGTCGTAACCCTGCGTTGCGACCACTCCTGTCACTACTGCCAGGTTTCTCGCCAAACCGAGGATCGGCTCCAGTTTGACATGACCCAGGCGCACGCCGATGCGGCGCTCGAACTCACATTTCGAAGCCCATCCAAACACCTCAAGATCGAGTTTCAGGGGGGTGAGCCACTCTTGAACTTCGATCTGATCCGACACATCGTCGAGCGCGCCAGACTGCTAAACGGGGCGCATGGCAGGGACCTCCGATTTGTCATCGCCTCCAACCTCTCGAGGCTCTCCGACGATGTACTTGCCTTCTGCAAGCTGAATGAAGTCCACCTATCGACTTCTCTCGACGGTCCCGAGGAGATCCACGATGCACAGCGACCGAAGCGGGGAGGTCACAGCCATCAGACGACGATCGAGAGCATCCGTCGCGCACGAGAATCGCTCGGTGCCGAGTGCGTCTCCGCACTCATGACGACAACGCCTGCGAGCCTCATGCGACCAGAAGAGATTATCGATGAATACGTTCGACAAGGCTTCCACAGCATTTTCTTGCGGAACCTGAGTCCCTACGGGTTTGCGGCGCGCACGAGGCTCCTCCGGCGCTGTACCATTGAGGACTGGATCGCTTTTTTCAAGCGCGGCCTTGACCACATCCTCAGGATCAACGCGGCCGGCTATCAACTCCGAGAGGAGTTTACATCGATCCTTCTGCAAAAACTTCTCTCGCCAACGGGATCGCGGTACGTCGATCTTCAGTCCCCCGCTGGAATTGCGATCGGCGCGATAGTCTACAACTACGATGGCTCGGTGTATGCCTCGGATGAGGGTCGCATGCTCGCTGAGATGGGGGACCGGTCGTTCCGGCTCGGCCATCTCGATACGGACAGCTACGAGACGATGTTGACGTCCGATAGCCTCCTCTCTGTCTTGGACGAATCGATGCCGGAGGGAGCGCCTATGTGCAATGACTGCCCGTTTTTGCCGTACTGCGGCGCCGACCCCGTGTTTCACATGGTCACACAAGGTGACCCAGTCGGGCACAAAGCGTTCAGCGATTTCTGCACCAAACAGATGGCGGCGCTACGCCATGTGATTGGGCTTCTTGAGGGCGACTCCGCGGTGCGACAGACCCTTCTCGGATGGATCTGAATGCGATGCTTTTGAAGCTTTCAGTGCGCGGCTTGCGTCCCCTTGCGGACGTGTCGGCCTACTCCTTCGTCGGTCGGATCTGCGATCAGCCCGAGTCCTCACGTGTCGAACGAGAGACCGAGATTCTGCTCGTCAGGGAGCCAGTCGCTGTTTTGCCAACGGGCTTTCGTGGATACCTGCTCCACCATGAAATGCAGGGCGCGGACCGCCGGGACAGCTACGTTCTTGCGCCAGAACTGCGGTATTTGGCTCACGGTGACGTGGTACGAGTCGAGCCGGCCCGCCGCAACCTCACGACGCTCTATCGACTTGCTTCGAACTCCAATACCTTTTTGCTGACAGAGCGGTGCGACAATTATTGTGTGATGTGCTCGCAGCCGCCGAGGTCCGGAGATGACCTCTGGCGCATCCATGAGTTGAAAAGCGTGATTCCGCTGGTCTCGCCGGACACCAAGGAGATCGGATTCAGCGGCGGCGAGCCTGCCCTGCTGGGGGACCACCTCGTGCAGCTTCTCGATCTGATGAAGCGCATGCTTCCTCGAACGGCAGTGCACGTCCTCTCCAACGGCCGCCGCTTTTCGGACGCTGGGTTCGCACGCTCCTTGGCCGACGTGGGGCACCCGGACCTAATGATCGGGATTCCGCTGTACTCGGACTTACCCGAGGAGCACGACTACGTCGTGCAAGCCAAGGGCGCGTTTGACGAAACTGTCCGCGGCATTCTGAATCTCAAACGCCGCCGCGTCCGCGTTGAGATTCGCTTTGTCATTCACCGCGACACGTATGCGCGCCTCCCTGCGTTCGCTGAATTTCTGGCGCGGAATCTTCTGTTCGCCGATCATGTGGCCCTCATGGGCCTCGAACTCACCGGGTTTGCCAAGACGAATGCAGATGCGTTGTGGGTCGATCCCGTCGAGTACCAGCGCCAACTTGTCGATGCCACCCGAAGTCTGGACCGGGCGGGATTCAAGGTCTCCATTTACAACCACCAGCTCTGCGTGCTCCCCATGGTCCTTCACCGATTTGCACGAAAGAGCATCTCGGACTGGAAAAACCTTTACCTTGATGAGTGCGCGTCATGCCGCCTCAAGGACGAGTGCGGCGGTTTTTTTGCTTCGTCAACCGTGAGGCGCAGCACGGGCATCGCGCCCGTCCCGTAGCTGCAACGTAAGGTGACCTTGCGGCAACACTGCGGTGAGCGGTCGTGACGCGGAGGCGTGGGTGTAAAATAGAGCTTGCGTTCTAAAAAATGACGCGATACGGATCGCGCCCATGGAGGCATTGCTTCGATATCGAGGACGCGAGGTGCGCGCCGGCGACGTGGCGTTTCTGCGAGAGCTGATCGCCGCGAGTCCGGGGACCAGTCGCCGAGCGTTGTCGTTCAAGGTTTGTGAGGCGTGGGGTTGGGCGCAACCCAACGGGACGTTGTGCGATGCGGTCTGTCGCGGGCTGATGCTGCGATTGCACCGGGAAGGCCACGTGGAGCTGCCGCCGGCGCGATGGCGGAGTCAGCAGCCGCGTCGGCACGCGGTCGTGGATCATGTGGATGTCCCGGCGCGCCCGCTGGCGGTTCCGCTCGCGGAGCTCGGTCCCCTGGACATTCGGCAGGTTCGACGCACGCCCGAGGAGTCGCTGGTCAAGTCGCTGGTCCAGCAGCATCACTATCTGGGGTACACGCATCCGGTCGGCGAGCACCTCAAGTACCTGGTATCGGCGGCCGGACAGCCGATCGCGTGTTTCTGCTGGTCGTCGGCCGCGCGGCATCTGGGGCCTCGGGATCGCTACATCGGCTGGTCCAAGGAGCAGCGAAGGGCCCATATTCGGTTTGTCGCCTACCAGAGCCGGTTTCTGATTTTGCCGTGGGTGAAGGTGCCGCATCTGGCGTCGCATCTGCTCGGCGCCATTTCGCGCCGGCTTTCGGACGACTGGCAGCGAGTCTACCGGCATCCGATCTACTTCACCGAAACGTTCGTCGATCCGGATCGTTTTCGTGGCACCTGCTACCGCGCGGCCAACTGGACCGTTTTGGGCATCACGACCGGCCGCGGAAAAGACGACCAGACGCATGCCGCGAATCGTTCCCTCAAACAGCTGTTCGGATATCCGCTGGTCGGCGACTTCCGAAAACGCCTGCTCGGTGGGTACTGACGTGGATCGCACGCCCGTCCGTGACGTCGACCTGAACGACCTGCCGCCGATGCTGGAGCGCATCCGGGCGGTCGTCTGTGACGACGACTACCACCTCATCGAAGCGCTTGCGACGACCGTGATCGAGATGACCCGCGAGCTGCGCAAGACCCACGCCACGCTGACGCGGGTGCGGCGCCTCTTCGGACTCACGGGCAATGAGAAGACCGCTCACATCAAGGCCGACGTGGCCAACCCTGCGTCGCAGACGGCCCATCCGGCGGTCGAGCCGCAAGACGCGCCCGCGAGCGATCCCAGCGCCACCCCCGCGGCCGCGGCGAATGCGCCGGAGCCATCGGCGCCCCCCACGAAAGAAAAGCGCAAGGGTCACGGACGCGTGCCCGCCTCCGCCTATCGCGCGGCGCAGCACGTCACCGTGGATCACGAGTCGCTGCGGCGGGGAGACTCGTGCCCGCTCTGCACACAAGGCCGTGTCTACGAGCTGGCCGCCCCCGCGACCCTCGTTCGGATCGTCGGGCGGGCTCCGCTGGGGGCCGCCTGCTTTCACTGCAAGCAGCTTCGCTGCGGCGCCTGCGGCCACGTGTTCACCGCTCGTCCGCCGCCCGAGGCCCAGGGAGAAAAGTGCGACGAGTCCGCCAGCAGCATGATCGCCGTGATGCACTACGGAGCGGGCGTTCCCTTCCATCGACTCGAGAAGCTGCAGGACAATCTCGGTACGCCCGTCCCTGCGTCGACCCAGTGGGATGTCCTGCGCGACCGCGTCGATCGGGTCGAGCCGGTCTACAAGGAGCTCAAGCGCATCGCCGCCCAGGCCGAGCTCTTGCACGTCGACGATAGCCACATGCGCATCTTGAGCCTCATGGGCAAGCGCCGCGCCGACTTGCTCGCGAAAGGAACACTCGAGGCCCCCGAGCGCACAGGCTTGTTCACGACCGCCATCGTCTCGATCATCGCGTCACTCGGCGTCATCGCGCTATTTTTCACGGGGCGAAAGCATGCGGGAGAAAACCTCGCCGAGCTGCTGAAACAACGAGCCCCAGACCGGCCTGTCCCTCTGCTCATGAGTGATGCCCTTTCGCGCAACGTCCCCGACGGCCATGACGTCATCGAGATCAATTGCATCTCCCACGGGCGACGCAAGGTCGTCGACGAGGTCGCCAACTACCCCGACGAGTGCCTCGCGCTTCTCGAGCGGCTCGCGGCGGTTTACAAGGTCGACCACGACTGCAAAAAGCAAGGCCTCTCGGACGACGAGCGATTACGGGTGCACCAGCGACTCAGCGCGCCCGTCATGGGGGATCTGCAGAAGTGGATGACCGCTCAGCTCGACGAAAAGCGCATCGAGCCCCACTCCGACCTCGGGCAGGCCTTCCACTATTTCCTCAAACGGTGGGACAAATTCACGGTTTTTCTCCGTGTTCCGGGAGCCCCGCTCGACAATAACCTGTGCGAGCGTGTCCTCAAGATGGCGATTCGGTTGAGAAACGTGTCGTTCTTTTACAGAAGCGAGCTCGGTGCGCGCGTCGGCGACATCTATATGACCCTCATCCACACCGCCGAGCTGCACCACCAAAATCCCTTCGATTACCTCACCGCGCTGCAACGCCATTCCAAGGCCGTCGCCGAGGCTCCCGGCGACTGGCTCCCCTGGAACTACAAGGCCACCCTCGCACGGCGCGGCGCCTCGCCGAGCGGCGGCGGCGACGATACGCGTGCCGCCGCCTAGACGGCGATGAGCGCGGCCGGCTTACGCCGCCGCGACGTCCGGCGTCACGGAACGCCACGGGCTCGCCGCCTGCGTCGCCTCCGGATTGCCACCCATCAGCAGCACCTGCACTTGGTGCGCCAGCAGCTGGCGAGTCTTCTCGTCGCCAGCGCCGCTTCGTGGCCAATGTGCAAATCGACCCTGCGACAAACGCTTTTGGCAGAGCCAGAATCCCTGCCCATCATACGCCAAAATCTTAATCGCGGTCCCCCGACGACTTCGAAATACGAACACTGCTCCCGAAAACGGATCGCTCGACAAGATCTGCCGGCACACCCGGCACATCCCGTCGATCCCCCGCCGAAAGTCCACCGGCTCCACCGCAACCAGAATCCGCATCTGCGGCGTGAGCTGGATCATCGCTCGCGTCTCCAGAAGGCGTGCGCCAATCCGACCACGTCCAACCCGCTCGCGCCCGTCACCTCCACGCGCAGCCGCTCTCCGCCTCGACCCTCGAGCTCGATCACCGTCCGGCTCGACCCGTCCGCCGTCCTCGCCGCCGGCATCGCCACTTCGATGAACGACGGCGACGTCGTCTCGATCGCCGAACCCGTCGACGCTTGGCTCATCCGGTCCTTCAGCCCTTGGTAATTCAAACGCGTCGCCCGCGACGTCGCCCACACCCCTTCGCGGCGAGCCACCTCGATCGCCGCGTTCCACAGCTCCTGCGGCACCCTCGACCGCTTGCCTCCGCATCCGGCTCGCCACCGCTCTATCCGCCCGCGCAGACTTTCTAGAGCGCCCGTTGCCCCGATACTCGTTCGATTCATCAGGTCTTCCTCCTGACCGCGACGCTGCCCGAGTCACGCGTCGACTTCACGCACTGTTGCCGAATGCCACCGCCGCCCGCCGCGACCCGCCCCTCTCGCACGCCCCCCCCGCCAGACCCCCCCCTCGTACTCCCCGCCCCGCAGCCGTGCCGCAAGGACACAACGTAAGCGCTGCACGAAGAGGCGTTATGGCGTGCCGAAGCGGCAGGGGGCATCTTCGCGTGCGTGAACGACGGTCGTTCAGTTCGACGAGGTCTGCTCTTTCGAGGGGGGCGGAGGCACGGTGATAGGCCCGAGCGGCAGCTTGAGCTCGTCGGGCGAGAGGCGTGCGCGCGTGGCGGCCCAATACTTCGGGGCGAGCTCGAGGTACCGGTCACGGGGCCAGTACGGCAGGATGCGGATGATCTCCGTGAGGTCAGCTCGGGGTCGAGTCGGTGGAGCTTGCACGAGGCGATCAGCGACAGGGTGTTGCCGGCAGCCCCCGCGTGGTCGTCGGAGCCGTCGCGTTGCGCCTTGCGCTGAGCGGGCGCGAGTTTCGCGAGCTTGCGGTCCAGAAATACGGCTCCGACGGGCCGGCGCGATCAGGCAAAAACCGCGGCGCCTTGCATGACGGTGTCTGCCGCTCCGCCCGTCCCCCGCCTTGTGCTTCCCCTGAACGCGGCGACGTCGGCGCAGCTAACTCGGCTGCGCGCCGCACTTGCGACGCTGCCCAACACAGCGTCGACGCTTGTACCCCTTGGTCCTCGCGAAATTCTCGGCAGAAAGTCCACTCGCCCGCCATTCCCGTATGCGCTCCACCCACTTCGCTTCCGTCTCTTTCGTCATGCGCCCCAGCTTGCCCACGAATCGAACCCCGCGGAAGAACGCCTCTCTATGCAGCGGTTACGCTGCAACCAGCCACTGCCGGGCCGCGCGTGCGATCCTTGCGTTCCCGGTACCGGCGTCGGTCGTTGTCGCGGACCTGGCATTCGCAGTTCCTGATTTCGCCACGGTCGCCATGGCAGAATTTTTGCCGGAGCGGCCTGTCGAGCGCTTCGGCGCGAGCTGCACCGATCGCGGCAGGGACGGCCCTCGCCCTCATCCGAAGATGCTGCGCGTTGAACGACAGGATCTTCGCTCCCGCGCTCGTCACGACGTCATGGACAAAGTGGGTCATCGTCCCCACCTCCTGACCGCAGAGCAGCGTGTCGATCGACGAGAGCCTCTGGATCAGCTTCGTCAAATCGGGCGCCGTCGTCGGCAGGCTGCCCCTCTCGACGACTTCGCCCTCCGCGTTGAGCAGACAAAACACGGTTGCTTTCCCGTGCACATCCAATCCAAGATACTTCATGTCTCCTCCGTGGAGTCGAGCACGCTCGCCGGCTCGACCGGTCGTTGGCCCGAGGAACACCCCCGAGGCCCTTTGCTGCTCATCATGACGCAGCCTTGTGCCGGCTCCACGCGAGGAGACGCTCTGCCCTCGTGCTCGTCGGCGGCATCGCGGCAGGTCGCCACCGCCCCGGCGTTTTGGCCTTTCCTCGCAGCGTGCCGACGACGAGCCACCGCGCCGCCCCTTCGCTCCCTTCTTCCTGGCCTCCCCCGGCGCGGTATCGCTACGACCGTCACCGACGCCAGCAACATGGCATCTACTCGCCCCGGTCCACGGTGAGCAGATCCGCCGCCAGGCGGTTGACCCGCTCCTGGAGGTCTGGGAATGCCGCGGCGACCTCGGGGAATTCCTTGGATAGCAGGACAATGTCGGTCATATCCTGGAGCCGCTTGGTTGGCCGACGTCTGGGCTCTTCGGCGGCCGCGAGCTTGAGGACGAGCAGGTCGAAGGGAGCCGCGACGCGAAGTCGAAAGCCGCCCGCGTCGACGACCCGAGCCCGAGCGATCGCCTCCTCGATGCCCACGTCTTCGGCCGAGAACTGCACGGGGACGCGTTCGACCCGGGGCCCCATCCCGGGCGCTCGCCAATTGTCGCTGTGCGCATAGCGACCCTCATGCGCGAAGCCCGCCTTGGCGAGCGCATCGGACGGCACGTCGGCAAAAAACCGCACCGCGAGGTCGATGTCGAGCGTGGTTCGGGGCTCCGAAGAATGAATCTGCATCGCGATGCCGCCAATCACGGCGTAGGCCGTTCCCGTGGCTTCCAGCACGGCGATGACTTCCCGCAGGGGCTTTTCCTTGGTGTCGCCGGACGTCAAACCCATCGTCTCACCCCAAAGCCGGTCGAGAGCATAGCTCTGGCCCATGCGCTCCTGCACTTGGCGGTCGGTGGGTTCGGGCATGACGCGCCACCCAGTGTAGCTCCACCGGCCCTCCGCGCCCCACGGGGGTGCCTCGGCCTCGGTCGGCGCGGAATCGGGGGCGTTTCGCCGATGGCCAGTCTGTCGCTCGGTCTGTTTGAGCCGTTTGGCGGCCCGAGGTGGGTCGTTCGGGTTGGATGAGGCAAATTGGACCGCGCCAAGAGGCCTTTCTTCCTTTGCGGGATGCCGGCGCGCGGATCCATTATCCTCGCGTCCGATGCTGAAGCCGGGCGACACGTTCGATCGCTACACGATCGAGGCGCCACTCGGGCGGGGAGGGATGGGCTGCGTCTACCGCGCCCATGACGCCCGGCTGGGGAGGCGCGTGGCTCTCAAGGTCATCTCCGACGGCCCGCGCGACGGGCTGGCCGACACCGATGCGAACGCTCGCCTCCTCCGCGAGGCCCGCGCCGCGGCCGCGCTCGACCACCCCAACGCCATCTCGATCTTCGACGTCGGCGAGTACGAGGGGACGCCGTTCATCGTCATGGAGCTCGTCTTGGGTCGGACGCTGCGCGGCGTGGTCCGAGATGCGTCACTCCCAGCGGCGACGCGCGTCGCGGAGCTCGCTGACGTGGCCCGGGCGCTCGCCGTGGCGCACAAACGAGGGCTCGTCCACCGCGACATCAAGCCCGAGAACGTGATGGTTCGCGAGGACGGGGTGGTGAAGGTGCTCGACTTCGGCATCGCCCGCCGCCAGGGCGGCAGCATCGACCCCCACGGCGAAACCGAGGCGCCCGCACTTCCGACGCTCACCATCGAGGGCGTCAAGCTAGGAACCCCTGTCTACATGGCTCCCGAGCAAATTCGCGGCGACGCGCTCGACGGTCGCACCGACCAGTTCGCGTGGGGTGTCGTCGCTTACGAACTGCTCGCGGGACGGCTTCCTTGGCGCGGATCGGGGGATGCGATGGCCGTAATGGCGTCGGTGCTCACGGATCGTGTCGACCGCGCCCCGCTCGATCAGGCGGCGGTGCCGCGCGGAATCCAGGACGTGGTGCTCCGAGCGCTCGAGAAGCGCCCCGAGGATCGCTTCCCCTCCATGGATGATGTCGCGCAGGCTCTCGATGCCGCCGTTCGCGAAGGCGACGAGTCCGGATCCGCGAAGCCCCGACAGGCCCTGGAGCGCCTGCCGCAGGGCGCGACCGAAGCGCAGCGTTTCTCGACGGGCGAGGTCCGTGATGTGCTCGCCAAGGCAATCGAGCAACAGGCTGAGCGTCAGGGTTCGACCAAGCTTGGCTTTGAAGATCTGCTCGCCGTCGCTGCCGAGGTGGGTATCGATCGCGATGCGCTCCGGGAGGCCAGCCGCGCGCTGCGAGCGAGCAAGCAGGAGCCGAGCGCTACAGGTGGCGATTTTGTGAAGAAGCGCGATGCCTGGATCCGGCAGCAGCGGCTGGTCCTTTATCGGCATGCGGGGGTGTACGGGATCGTCAACGCTGCGATCCTCGTCCTCGGCCTCGTTCTCCTGAGCTTCACGCCGTGGTGGATTTGGTTCTTGCCTCTGCTTGGCTGGGGCATCGGCCTGGCCATTCACGCGCTCGTCGCGCTGACGGCCAGCGAGGAAGACTTCCGAGAGTACGACGAGGGGATGAAGTGGTGGCACGAGAACCAGCGGCGCCGGCACGACGAGCGAATGGCACGGAGAGGTCCCCACGGGGCGCCGCGGGTCGAGGCTTCTGCGGAGCGGGGAGCGAGGTTTGAGCTGTCACCGGGGAAGGTGCGGGTCGCGCCGACCGACACCGAGCGCGAGCGAGATGCCGAGGAGCAGGCCGCGGCGATGCAGCAAGGGCGCGAGAGGGAGCAAAGGCGAAGGTAACCGTGACGATCCGGGGCGCCATCCGAGTCCGGAACCAGCTTTCGACACGAGAGACTAGCGCGGGGTTCGGGCCTCGTTACGGTGTTCCAGGAGCCGGCCGAATCGGGCGCAACCGACGCAGCCGATGGGGGCGAGACAGGAAGCGCAAAGCGCGCCGGCCGGCGAAGAGTCCGCGTCATTGGGCAAGCAGTCCCGACTTCGGTAGATCGTCATCGACCTCGCTGGCCTTGAGCAAAACCGATCGGCGCGAACGAACGGCGCGAGCGAGCGTCCCAAGCACGCGCTCGGTCGTCGGCAAGTCGATGCACCCGTCGGTGATGCTCACGCCGTAAGCGAGATCACGGGGCGCCGTCCCGGCGCTCAGATCCTGCCGCCCCTCGCCGATGTTGCTCTCGATCATGACGCCAAGGAGGTGCGGCGAACCGTGCGCGATCTGCTGGGTTACGTCGTCGACCACGGCGGGCTGATTGCGGAAGTTCTTTCCGCTGTTGTCGTGGCTACAGTCGACGAGCATGCGCGGCTTGGCGCCCGTCTTCGCTAGCGCGTGGCCCGCCACGGCCACGTGCGCTGCCGAGTAGTTCGGCCCCGAGCTACCGCCGCGGAGCACGATGTGGCCGTCGGGGTTGCCGGTCGTCCGGATGATCGCGACTCGCCCGTTGCCATCGATGCCCAGGAAACTATGCGCTTGCGACGCGGCGACGAGCGCATTGATGGCCACCTGCAGGCTGCCGTCCGTGCCGTTCTTGTAGCCCACGGGCATCGACAGCCCGCTCGCCATCTCGCGATGCGTCTGGCTTTCCGTGGTGCGCGCGCCGATTGCCGTCCAGCTCACGAGGTCCGCCAGGTACTGCGGGGCGATGGGGTCGAGCATCTCCGTCGCCGCCGCGATCCCGATCCGCGCGACCTCGAGGAGGACTCGCCGGGCGGCGCGAAGGCCTTCGGCGATGTCGTGGCTCCCGTTCAAGTGCGGATCGTTAATGAGCCCCTTCCACCCCACGGTCGTCCGCGGCTTTTCGAAGTACACGCGCATGACGACGAGCAGCTCGTCTTCGTACCGGCGCTTGAGAACGACGAGGCGCTCGGCGTAGTCGAGCGCCGCCTGCGGATCGTGCACCGAACACGGTCCGACGATGACGAGAGGACGTTGATTCTCCCCCGCGATGACGTCGCGAATCGCGTTACGAGACCGAACGACGAGATCGGCCACCTCGGGCGTCTGGGGAAGGTCGGCCTTAAGCTCGTTCGGGGTCGGTAGCGGTCGGGTGTCGACTACGTGAACATCGTTCGTGGCGTGCATGGCTTCGGGCTCCAGAAAAGCGAAAACCCCTGGTCGCTCGCGGCGACCAGGGGTCTTTGACCTGAGAGATTGTTCGAATCGTCTACGAGGTCGACCTCTGGTGCCGCGTGGTAGCGGCCCATGAAAAGGTAAACCCGTAAAACGTCGAACCGAGCTTCACAGATGTCACCTTAGCGCGCGCCGCTCAAGCTGTCACGTAAGGCGGCCACCCATGAACCCCGAGGCTCATTCCTCCAGAATGCGCGGTGCTGCGGCGCGGACGAGCGCGACGAACGCCGCGATCTTCGTTGGCGCCGGGCTCACCGACGTGTGCACGGCAAACACGGGCACGCGCGGCCACCTCGCCTCCAGCACGGGCGCCAGCGTGCCCGCTCGGACGTGATCCTCGGCGAAAAACCTGGCGAGGCGCACCACCCCCGCGCCGCATGCGGCGAGCGCCCGTGCGATATGGAAATCGTTGGCCCGAACATGCGCGTTCACGTCAAACGCGACGTCCTTTTGGCGTTCGCGCAACATCCAGGTCGTGCCGTCGCCGCCGACGACGATGCAATCGTGGTCGGCCAGATTGGACGGCCTACGCGGCGTCCCTCGCGCAGCGAGATAGCCCGGGCTCGCATAGTGACCCGTCACCGACGTACCCAGGCGCGTGGCGAACAGAATCGGTCGCGTCCGGGATCGGCCCCGACCGCAACGCCACGTCGATGTTCGATCGCCGCAGATCGACGTACTCGGCCGAGAGGAGAAGATCGACGCGCACCCTCGGGTATCGGCGGAGGTACTCGGAGAGCACCTCCGGCAAGAGGGCCTCGCCAAGGAGCGGCGCAACGGCGACGCGGAGCGTACCGCCTGGCTCGACCGACGATCGGTGCACGAGCTCCGTCGAAGCACGCACGATCTCGTCGATCCGCTCGCCTTGATGGACCAGAGCCCACCCGAGATCGGTCATTTGAAACCGGCGTGCGGTGCGCACCACGAGCCGTACGCCGACTGTCTCCTCGAGATCGACGAGCCGGCGGCTCACCGTGGACCGTGGGACGCGCAGCTTCGCCGCCCCGCCCCGGATTCCGCCTTCACGAGCCACGGCAGCGAGCAGGAGGAGGGCCGACGGATCGAGCGCACGCGCTGAGCTCATGAGGAGAAAAAAGTTGTCCCACGAATGGGACAGAAGGTCCATCGGGCGGACATTGTGGGCGCCATGGGACGCACTAGCTTTGGGTCGCGCGACGCCATCGAGCGTCCACGCGAGGTCCCTTCCGATGGCACGAGGAAGGCAAGGAGAAGGACATGGGCATTCGATCGGCTGCTGTCGTGGGCACGGGTGCCGTCGGCACCGCGCTGGCTCGCAATCTCGCAGAGCACGGGATCGACGTACAGAATCGCAAGTCGGGACGCAGACAAGGTCGAGAAGCTCGCGAACGCGCTCGGCGATCGCGCGCACGCCGTCGATACCAAGGGGCTAGGTCCTCGGGTCGAGGTCGTCTTCTTGGCGGTGCCGGCCGACGCGGCGGCGGCGGTGCTCGAGGAGGCGAGCGGGATCCTCGGCGCCGTCATCGTCGATTGCACCAACCCGCTGACGTGGAATGCCGGTCCCGTACATATGCCGCCCGAGGAGGGCTCTGTCACCGCTCACCTCGCTCGCCGGTTTCCCCGCGCTCGTCTCGTAAAGGCATTCAACACGTTCGGCGCCGAATTCCACGCGGACGCTAAGCTCGGTACCGCGGTGGCCGATCTCTATCTCGCCGGCGACGATGCAGAGGCGAAACGAACGGTCTCGGAGCTCGCTCGCACGCTCGGCTTCGAGCCCGTCGATGTCGGACCGCTTCGCAACGCGCGCCACCTCGAGTCACTCGCGATCCTGTGGATTCACCTCGCGACGGTCGGGGGCAAGGGACGTGACGTGGCGTTCAAGCTTCTCCACCGGTGACCAACGGGGACGTTTCCGAACTTCGCGAGGGGGGCCTTCTCGTCTCGCCCGTCTCGGCATCACCCTGAAGCACCTTGGCTCCGGGCTCGGGTGGGCCGAGGCACCGCGGCGGATCGCGCGAGAACGCCGCGGAAACGGGGATCTCTTGATCGGCCGTCCGCCTCTTGCCGCCAAGGGCCGCGCCGAGCCGGATCACCTGCGCCAGGTTGAGTGTGACCTGCTCAGTCGACGAGCAACACCTCGAGCCGCGCGATCGTCTTTGGGTCGGCGATGAATTGCACTTCGAGGATGCGGCCTTGCTCCACCTTGAAGGCCCAGATGGCACGCGGCCGGCCCCCGGGCGCCCACGCGGCGCCAGGCGTGCCGTCGACGAGAGCAGGCCGCGCGGCCTGAGCGCTGCCGAGGAAGACGCGAGCGACGTCGGCGGCGCCGCGCAATTCGCGGACGAGACGCGGCGCGCCCTTCGCCTCGTTCGCGGCCGCGGCTTTCACGGCCACGGGGTCGGCGCGCAGCACGACATCGGGATCGAGCACGGCGAGCACCGCTTCGAGATTGCCGTCGCGCGAAGCGGTCATGAAAGCTTGAGCGACTTGGCGCTGGGACGGGAGCTCTTTCTCCCTCTCTCCGGCCCCCTGTACGCGCCTTCGCGCGCGGCTCGCGAGTTGCCGCGTCGCGACAGCCGACCGCCCGACGATGGCGCCGATGTCCTCGAACGACAGCGCAAAGAGATCGTGCAGCACGAAGGCGACGCGCTCGGCCGGACTCAGCGTGTCGAGCACGATCATCATGGCGGAGCCCACCGCGTCGGCGAGCACGAGCTCTCGCTCCGGATCGGTCGGCGCGGACGCCGCAATTGCGCCCTCGGCCCCCATCGCGGGCGCCGCATTCTCGCGCGTCTTGCGCGCTCGGAGCATGTCGAGGCACACGTGCGTGATCACGGTGGTGAGCCAGCCGCCGAGGTTGTCCACCGCGCCGATGTCGGCCCGCGTGACCCGCAGCCACGTCTCTTGCAAGGCGTCCTCGGTTTCGCTGGTCGAGCCCAGCATGCGGTACGCGACCGCACGCAGGCGGGGCCGGTTCTGCTCGAATTGCGCGCTCAGGGATGCATCGGTCACGTTCCCGCTCCTGTCGTTCGTCATGGGGATGACGCACCAGGGGGCCTCATTGTGACACGCATCGGGGAGGATCCCACCCGTAGCAAAAACAAGCTGGACGATGCGACGTGACCGTCGTCACGTTCCTTCCCGCTAAAACGTCAGTAGGCAAAACGGAAACCATCGGGGCGGCTGCGAACCGCGCCGAAGGGGTTCGTCGCTCACAGGAGGCTGCAAATGAAGATCAAGATCATGACCATCCATGTCGACGATCAGGCGAAGGCGCTGCGGTTCTACAGCGAAGTGCTGGGCTTCACGAAGAAGGCGGATTTTTCCAACGGGGGCTATCGGTGGCTAACCGTCGCCTCGCCGGAAGCGCCGGATGGCCCGGAGTTGCAGCTCGAAGCCAACACCAACCCGGCGGCTCGCGCCTATCAGCAAGCGAGGTTTCAGCAGAGCCAGCCGGCGGCCATGTTCTTCGTCGACGACGTGCAGTCCGAATACGACCGCCTGAAGGGCCTCGAAGTGAAGTTCACCATGCCGCCCACCAAGGTGACTGGCTCGACCATCGCCATGCTGGACGACACCTGCGGCAATCTCATCCAGATCGCCGCCCTCGATCGCCGGTAGATCCGACGTTCCGGTCGATTCGGAAAGGAGCGTCCGCGCTCCGACCGAGCTAGGCACGCGAGAGGAAGCACGATGACCGACATCCCGAAACGGGAACCCAAGCATCCGCCGGGCAAGGGCCTCCACGTCGGCTTGTGGATCGTCCAGGGCCTTCTGGCGCTCACGTTCGTTGGCGGCGGGCTCTGGAAGCTGGCCACGCCGGTCCCCGAGCTCGCGTCGAAAATGCCGTGGATGGGGCAAGTGTCCCCGATCTTCTTGTACGCCACCGCTGGGATCGACATTCTCGGCGGCCTTGGCGTCGTGCTTCCCTCGATCACTCGGATCAAGCCCGGGCTCACGGTGCTCGCCGCGCTGGGATGCGTCGCGTTGCAGGGTTGCGCGATTGTCTTCCACGTCTCGCGCGGCGAGGCGGCGAATACGCCGTTCAACTTCGTGCTCATCGCGCTCGCGCTCTTCGTCGCGTGGGGGCGGCGCACGAAGGCGCCCATCCCGCCACGCGCGTGAAGGCGCGAAGCCGGCCTTCAGTTCTCATCCCCTCGACCTGCATTTTCGTCGACAATGGTTTGTTGCGACTGGGGGAGGCGGAACAAGTTGTGGCGATTTTGCCTCGGCGGATTCTGGCGCAGCTCTCATCCTGACGAGGCGAGCCCATCTCACACGGGCGATGGCACTCCGGTCCCGCCGAAACGGGTTCCCGGCGGGAACGCGAGATTCGAACTCAGCTCTCAGGACAGCGAGCAGCTCCTCAGGTGAGTCGATAATCCGCGTCTCGGCGCGGCCGTCGCGACCGCGTCGCTTCAGTTCCCCGTCGCGCAGGGTGACGCGGCCGCCGTCAGAGGCGGCGCGCGCCACAAGGAGGAGGTTTCGGAAGTGAGACCGCGGGTGTGCGCTCGTGTACCAGTTGCCGACCTCACGGTCGATGAGCGGCATCTCCTCGCCGGTGAACTCGTAGACATCCGTCCACGTGTCGCCGAGGCGCGCCTGGTGCAGCCAGTGTTCGGCCTCGCGGATGATCCGACGCGGCTCGTGTGGCGTACGCTGCTCTTCGTCGATCGCGAAGCGAATGGCGGAGGTGAGCGACAAGG
The DNA here is from genome assembly GCA_963696385.1 of uncultured delta proteobacterium. Classification (GTDB taxonomy): domain Bacteria; phylum Myxococcota_A; class Polyangia; order Polyangiales; family Polyangiaceae; genus Palsa-1150. Next base: position 458,972 of record CAVOKF010000007.1, on the reverse strand, counting down.
CTCCCACGCCGACGTCCGTCAGCCAGCGCTCGCCGCCAACCTGCACCTCCAGGAGCACGTGCGTGCGCGGCGGGGTCTGGTCGCGCGCAGGCAGGATGCGTCCGCGCGCACTCAGGGGGCGCACGGCAAATCCGAGCGCGGTGAGGACCTCGAGAAAGAGCCCGTTGTGCTCGAAGCAATAGCCGCCTCGTCGTCGGCGGACGATCTTGTCGAAGACTGCCTCGGGCGCGAGGTCGATCCCGCGTCCGAGGAGCACGTCGAGGTTCTCGAACGGGATGGCCTGGGCGTGCGCCGAGGTGAGGGCGTTCAGGACCTCGATGGTCGGCGCGCGCGGTCCTCGGTAACCGATACGGCTGAAGTAAGCCGCCAGGTCGAGCGTCATACGCACGGGACTCTAACGCGGCGTGATGTCGAAACCAACGCACGAAAATGGCGTACTGTGCGGAAAAAGCAGCCGCTCTCGGGGCACCGGATGCCGAGTCCAATAGCCAGAGCGGAGCCGATGGGCGACCAGGTTGTTCAGCAACGACCCCGCGCGGTTCAAGACGAGATACGTTGAAGCCTGCGTGTTCGCGCCATCGTTCGCCTCGAGGAGAGCCAGACGCTTGCCTCGATTCCTGCGTGTCCTCGCCTTCGTGGGCGTGCTGCTCGCCGTGGCCTATCATCGTTACCTCTATGTACCGCGAACGCCTGCTCCTGCCCTGACGGGCTCTTTGGCCCGCGACACGTTGCGTGTCGGCGACCGCGATCGAACGTTTGCCTATTACGCTCCCGCCTCCTTGCCCCCCGCCCCGCCGCTCCTCATCGCTTTCCACGGTTCGGGCGGCACCGGTGAGCAACTGCGCGGCCAGACCGGTTACGCCTTCGATCGCGTCGCAGACGCCAACGGGTTTGTCGTGGCCTACCCCGATGGCTACGAGCACCATTGGAACGACTGCCGCAAGGCGGCGTCGTTCTCGGCGCGTACGCTGAACATCGACGATGTCGGCTTTGTTCGCGCGATCGTCTCGAAGCTCCGCGCCCGGCTCGGCGTCGACTCCGGACGCGTCTTCGCGACCGGCCACTCCAACGGCGGGTCCATGTGCTATCGGATTGCCCTGGAGATGGCCGGGGAGGTCGCCGGCGTCGCTCCGATCAGCGCAAGCCTGCCGGTCCCCGAAAACAACGATTGCCGGGAGAACGGAAAGGCGATCCCCGTGCTGGTCATGAACGGCACCGACGATCCGATCGATCCCTACGGTGGCGGCCACGAGACCATCTTCGGTTTCGCCGACCGCGGTTATGTGCTGTCGTCCGTCGACACCGCGCTCTATTTTGCCAAGCTGGGGGGGCTCGCGACGGACCCCGTGGTCGAGCGACTCCCGGGCGGAGACGCCTCGCTCTGGGTAGAACGTTTGACGTGGGGCGCGCCGGGCGCCAAGCAGGTCGTGCTCGACACCATTCACGGGGGCGGCCACGTCGTGCCGCAGCGCTTCATCCGCTATCCGCGCATTCTGGGTCGAACCGATCGTGACTTCGACGGTCCGGCGGAGATCTGGCGATTCTTCGCGCAGCAACCGCGCTGAGGTCGAAAAGGGGCCCCCACGATCAGAGGCCTGGGTACGCCCGCTGCTCGCACGGCTGTAACCGTGCTGCGAGCACGGTCACTGTGGATCGGGCTGGGTCCCGCTTGCCATCGCGCGCGCGAAACCGTCGAGGAGAAGGCCGAGCCCGAACTCGAAGAGGCGATCGAGGTCAAGATCGAAGCCCCCGCTGAGCTCCCCCAGGATCCGCGCGAAGGTCGGAAACGCCCCCGTTGCCGCGAGCGCGGCGAACTCCAGTCCACGCGATTGCATCCAGCCTTCTTCATCGACGCCCGTCTCGCCCTGCGCTTCGGCCTCGCTTTCGAGGTTCGTCGCGAGGCCCTGGACGTAGGCGTACAGCGTCACGTGCATTTGCATGGCTGTGACGGCGTCCGCGCCGGCTTCGCGTAGGGCCGAGAGCATCCACTCCGCATGGGTGAGCGAGACTGGGCTCGGGATCGGGCGCGTGAGGGTCATGACCCGTATGGACCAAGGGTGGCGTCGGGCGAGCTGCCAGACGAGGCGCGCCCCGACCTGGACCCGCGCGCGCCAGTCCCCGTGGGGCGGGGGGTGGAGCTCCTCGCGCATCGCGGCGTCGACCATCAGATGCAAGAGCTCCTCTTTCTTCGCGACGTGCCGATAGAGCGACGTCACCGGCCACCCCATCTTCGCGGCCACCCCACGCATCGAGAGCGCGCTCAGCCCCTCCTGGTCGGCCATCTCGATGGCGGCCTGGACGATGCTCGCGCGCGTCAGCGGCCGGCTGTTCTTCGATCCCTCGCGGGTCTCGCGTAGCGCCGGACCCGTGACGACATTGCCGACCCGCGGCGCGGTCCGCAGGAGCCCCTCCTGGACCAGCAGTCCGAGCGCTTTGCTCGCGGTTGCGAGCGCGACCTTCCAGGACTTGGCCAGTCGTCGCGTCGAGGGAACGCGCTGTCCCGGGCGGAGCGACCCGTCGCGGATCCGTCGGCGGAGGTCGGAAGCGATGCGGAGGTAGGCGGGCTCTCGCTCGGGGGCGGGCATCTCTGTACTAGTACAGATGGCCGTCTGACGTGCAAGCGGAGCGAGCGCGGCGTTCAGGAGCCGAGGCGGCCATTCGAGTGGGATTCGCGCCAATCTGCCGTAGTACAGAATCGGTACGTTCGTCGCGAGGCGGCCTTGATCGGCTCGACCTATGCGTACAGTGTACTCGCGACGGCCAAGAACCAGCGGTCGTCGGGAGAACAACGATGAAGATCGACAGTGTCCTGATCTCGGGTGCCGGCATCGCCGGTCCCGCGCTCGCGTGGTGGCTGCTTCGCCTGGGGATTCGAGTCACGGTCGTCGAGCGTGCGCCCTCGCTCCGGGACGGCGGCCAGGCGGTCGACTTCCGTGGCGCGGTTCACATGTCCGTCATCGAGCGAATGGCCATTCTCGCGGAGCTGAGGAAGCGTGAGACGCGGATGGGCGGGCAGTCGTTTGTCGACGAGCGTGGCAAGGTGGTCGCGCGCTTGCCGGCGTCGTTCATGAGCGGCGACCTCGAGATCGCGCGCGGGGATCTCGTGCGCGTGCTCTTCGAGGCGACCGAACACCGCGCAGAGTATCTGTTCGGCGATTCGATCGCCGCGCTGCACGAGCGACCCGATCGCGTCGATGTCGGCTTCGAGCGCGCTGCCCCGCGCTCGTTCGACCTCGTAGTCGGCGCCGACGGTCTTCACTCCATCGTGCGCGCGTTGGCGTTCGGGCCCGACGCGCAGTTTCTTCGCTTTCGTGGACACTACGTCGCCGGGTTCACGGCGCCGAACCTGCTTGGCCTCGACCGAGAAGGGATCATCTACAGTCAGCCGGGCAGAGGCGTCTCGCTCTCGAGCGCCGGCGCGTCGGATCCGGCGCGCGCCACGTTCGTATTTCGATCTCCCGCTCTCGAATACGACCGTCGCGACGTGGCCGCGCAGAAGGCGATCGTCGCGAAGACCTTCGCGCGCGACGGCTGGGAGGTCCCCCGCTTGCTCGAGGCGCTCGCGGCGGCCAAGGACCTCTACTTCGACGAGATCGCATGCGCCGAGCTTCCTCGCTATTCATCGGGGCGAATCGCGCTCCTCGGCGATGCGGCGTATGGAGGGACGATCGGCGGGCAAGGGACGGGGCTCGCCGTGGTCGGCGCCTACGTTCTGGCCGGCGAGCTCGCTTCCGCGGAGGACCACGCGGTCGCGTTCCGTCGCTACGAGCAGCGACTTCGTCCCTACGCCACGAAGTGCCAAAACGGCGTCAAGCACGTCGGCCCCTTCTACGCCCCCCCTACGCGCGCCCAGCGATGGATGCGAAACGAGATGTATGGCCTACTCGCGTCGCCTCCTTTCGAGCGCATTCTCCACGTGCTGACGACGCGCGCCGCGCGCGGGATCGAGCTTGAGAGCTACCCGATCTGAGGGCCGACCGTTTTCCGACCGCGAGCTTCTCACCCACATCGCTTGCAGCGAGCAGAGGTGACTGGGTCGGTCGGCTGCGGCGATGACGAGCTGCGCGCAACGGGTCGAGGACTAGGCTAAATCGGGATGAGGACTGTCATCTGCCGCGCAGCGGGGAATCCTCCGTAGAGTCCCTTGGCGCTTCGAGGTTCGATTCGTGCAGAGGGTCCAGCGTGGCGCGGGCTCGCGTCCTCGCCGAGAGGACCTTGTCCGTCACGGTGTAACCGGTCGCCATGGCGACGGCTAGAAACGCGCCTAGGATTGCGGGCGGCCCTGGAAGCGGGATCTCGAAGAAGCGGCATCCAATGCCGATCAGGACACCGACAGCGACTCCACAGAGAATTTTTACGATCACGCGCCCTCCTCGGCTTATGACTTAGTACAGCGCCCCGTTGAGCGGTACCCAGCTGCGCTGACGCCTGCGTTGCTGGCTGGCGCTGTACTGAGCTGACTTCCTTGGGGCTTCGCCCCAAACCCCCAATCGCCTCCCGGCGATTGAAAGTACACCGCCCGGCTGATCCCTTTGTTTCTGGGGCGGTGTACTTAGAGCGTGGGTACAAGGACATGCTTCTTGCCGGACGTTCCCGCCTGCACCGCCGCATAGGCGTCGACAGCCCGCTCCAAGGACCAGGTCTGAACGGACGGCGGCCGCAAATGACGGGCCTCGAAGCCCGCCCGCAGGCTGTTCATGATCGTCGCGATCTGCGGGCCGGTGAACGCCATGGAGTCGACCCCGATCAAGTGCAGGCGATTATGATAGAAGTCCTTTAGGTTGAAGGCGACTCGTCCATCCCCCACGCTCGTGATGGCCACTTGGCGACCGCCCGTCCGCAGCGACTTCACGCACGACTCGAACATGGGGCCTCCGACGCAGTCGAGCACGAGGTCGACGCCCTGTCCCGTCGTCCACGCTCTGGCTTCGACGGTCAGATCCTTGCTTTTCGCGTTGACGTAGGCGTCTGCGTCGGACGGGTTGTCCGAGATATCGGCACCCATCACTCGCACTCCCTTCCAATGCGCAATTTGGATGGCCGCTTGGCCGACCGCTCCCGCCGCGCCGGTGACCAAGAGAGTTTCTCCGGCTTGGATCTGGGCAACGTCGACCAGCGACGCCCATGCGGTGAGAAACGGAATGCCGACGGCAGCCGCTTCGGACATCGAAAGCTGTGCCGGTTTCTCGGAGAGCGAATCCAAGTCCACGATCACGTATTGGGCGTGCGTTCCGTCTCGGGTCGCGCCCAGCCCCGGGCCAGTTCCCCAGACGTCCTTGCCCGTCCACCCCTCGCCGATGGCAACCACCCCCGCATAGTCGCGCCCCGGCACGCGCGCCAACGGAGAGTGGAACGCTCCCGCGACGTTTTTTACGTCGCTCGGATTGACCGCCGAGGCGTGCACCTCGACCAGCGCTTGACCGGGACGTAGATCGGGCACTCCGAGTTCTTGAAGCGTGAGAACAGAGGGCGGCCCGTATTTTTCGAAACGAAGGGCCTTCATCGTTTTCATGAGGTATCTCCTCGCAGGTTTCGGCCGAGGCTCGATGACTGCAACGTCGTGCTTGACGGGCCTTCAGGATACCACCTTGCCATCCCTCCAGGCGCCGGGGCGCGCGAACATCAAACGCCAGCGTCGGCTTGAGGCAGTGGGCGCTCTTCGGAGGGCTGCGGAGCGATCCGCGCCTCGCGGCGACGGCGCAGCAGGGCGTCGAGCGACCAGGAGCCGGGACCCACGACGAGCAGGAAGATCGAGGTGAGAATCTGGGCGTAGTCGGAGCGCGTCTCGTGCATCACCGCCCAGAAGCCCATCTTGGGCGGCGCGGGCGGGAGCGGCAGCGGGGACGTTCCGAGATAGAGCCCAATCTTCGTCGTGAGGATGGCGACCACCATCTCGACGATGAACGGAATCGCGATGACGCGCGTGAGGAGGCCTGCGATGAGGAGGATGCCGCCGACGATCTCGAAACCGCCGATGAAGGTGGCCGTGAACCCGGGCATCGGAATGCCGAGCTTGGTGAAGCGCCCGACTCCCTGGTTCGGATAGACGAACTTGAGGATGCCTTCGGAAAGGAAGACGCCTCCCGCCATCAGGCGCATGAAGAGGGTGGACCGAGGAGCCGTGAGCGGAGGGTTGAGCAGGAAGTCGCGGAATCGCAGGATCGGTTTCATAGTTGGGATAATGGCGGCCCCTGTCATTGGTTCCCAGCGTCGCTCGTCACTCTTTTCCCGCCACTCGGCTGGCGAGCGCCTCCAGACCGCACTCCCCGTCGCGCGCGTCGCGCGGGCACGCCTCGGCTTGGCCCCGCAGTCGGGTATGCCGCGCGCAGCACCGCCGCGATCTCTCGCAGCGCCGGTTCGAGCGCCGATCCCTTGCGCCAAATCACCGCGATGGTCCGATGGGCAGCACGACCGGCGAGCGGGCGAACGTGGAGACGTGCGCGCCGCGCCTCGGCGTCGACCGCGAGCGCGGGGATCAAGGTGATCCCCGCTCCTCCGAGGACCATCTGCACCAGCGTCGAGAGGCTCGTCGCGCGAAATTCCCCCTCGCGCACCCGCGCCGTTGCGCACGCCTCGAGCGCCTGATCGCGAAAGCAGTGCCCCTCGTCGAGCAGGAGAAGCTCTTCGCCTCGAAGCTCCGCCTCCGTGACCGGCCCTCTTCTCGCCGCGAGCGGGTGCTCCGGCCGCGTGACGAGGACGAACGGATCGGGGGCGACGATCTCCCGCATGACGTCGCCGATGGCCGCCTCGAGCGTCACGACCGCGCCTTCGATTTCGCCAGACCCGAGCTTCTGGACCAGCGCGTCCGTCTTGTCTTCGACCCACGCGATGCGTAGCTTCGGTAGCTTCCGCCGGAGCGCCGGCGTGACCGACGGAAGCAGATACGGAGAAATCGTCGGAATGACGCCGAGCCGAATCGTCCCCGAGAGCGGATCGGCGACGCGCTGCGCGGCCCGCACGATCTCGTCGGCCTCGAGGATCAGGCGCTTCGCGCGCTCGACGAATTCACGACCGGCCACCGTGACGAGAACGCGCTTGTGCGCCCTCTCGAAGAGGCGCACGCCGAGCGAGCCCTCGACCTGCGCAAGCTGCGCGCTGAGCGACGGCTGCGAGACGTGGCACGCCGCCGCGCCGCGTCGAAAAGACAGCTGCTCCGCGACGGCGACGATGTACTGCAGCTGACGGAGCGTGAACGGGTGTGGCGCGGCGCTCATCGCGATCATAGTTCCATCCTATCGATACCATCCAATCAATCAATTGGATGTATCGTGGTCGCGGCGGTAGGGTGAGCGCCGTGACGCTGTCCTTGACCAGGAGATCCCCATGAGCGACGAGACGAAGAGAGCCCAATGCCCGTTCCCGCACGCGGCCAGCAGCGGTACGTCGAACCGTGACTGGTGGCCGAACCAGCTCCGGCTCGAACTTCTTCATCAGCATTCCTCCAAGTCCAATCCGATGGGCGAGCAGTTCGACTACGCCAAGGAGTTTCGGAGTCTCGACTTCGCGGCGCTGAAGACCGATCTCGCGGCGCTGATGACCGCGTCACAGGACTGGTGGCCGGCGGACTTCGGTCACTACGGCCCGCTCTTCATCCGAATGGCGTGGCACAGCGCGGGCACCTACCGCGTGGGCGATGGCCGCGGCGGAGCCGGTCGCGGCCAGCAGCGCTTTGCGCCGCTCAACAGCTGGCCGGACAACGTCAGCCTGGACAAGGCGCGTCGCCTGCTATGGCCGATCAAGCAAAAATACGGTCGCAAGATCTCGTGGGCCGATCTATTCATCCTCACCGGCAACGTTGCCCTCGAAACGATGGGCTTCAAAACGTTCGGTTTCGGTGGCGGTCGCGAGGACGTCTGGGAACCCGATCAGGACGTCTACTGGGGCAGCGAGAGGACGTGGCTCGATGACAAGCGCTACACCGGAGAGCGGGAGCTCGAGAACCCGCTCGCGGCCGTGCAGATGGGCCTCATCTACGTCAATCCGGAGGGCCCGAACGGCAACCCCGATCCGGTCCTTGCGGCGAAGGACATCCGCGAGACCTTCGCGCGCATGGCGATGGATGACGAGGAGACGGTCGCGCTGATCGCCGGCGGCCATACGTTCGGCAAGACGCACGGCGCCGGCCCTGTATCGCACGTAAGCGCCGCTCCGGAAGCCGCCGACATCGAGGCGCAGGGCCTCGGCTGGGCGAGTAGCTTCGGCACCGGCAAGGGCGGCGACGCGATCACGAGCGGCCTCGAGGTCACGTGGACCACCGCGCCGACGAGGTGGAACACCGACTTCTTCAAGCACCTCTTCGGCTACGATTGGGAGCTCACGAAGAGCCCTGCCGGCGCGTATCAGTGGAAGCCGAAAGGGAGCGCCGGCGCGGGCACGGTTCCTCATGCTCACGACGCGTCCAAGCGCATCGCGCCTTCCATGTTGACGACCGACCTCTCGCTCCGGTTCGATCCGGCGTACGAGAAGATCGCGCGACGCTTCATGGAGCATCCCGAACAGTTTGCCGAGGCGTTCGCGCGGGCTTGGTTCAAGCTCACTCACCGCGATATGGGTCCGCGCACGCGCTACCTCGGCCCGGAGGTTCCGGCCGAAGATCTCCTCTGGCAAGACCCGCTTCCCAAGGTCGCCCACCCGTTGATCGACGACGAAGACGTTGCGTCGCTGAAAAGCAAGCTTTTCGCCGCGGGCCTGTCCGTCTCGCAGCTGGTCTCGACCGCGTGGGCGTCCGCGTCCACGTTCCGTGGCTCCGACAAGCGCGGGGGCGCGAATGGCGCTCGCATTCGTCTCGCGCCGCAGAAGGACTGGGCGGTCAATCGGCCCGCGGATCTGGCGAAGGTGCTGGCGACGCTCGAAGGCGTCCAGCGCGCGTTCAACGCCGCCGCGGCCGGCGGCAAGAAGGTGTCGCTCGCCGATCTGATCGTGCTCGGCGGCTCCGCTGGCATCGAGCGGGCCGCGAAGAACGCGGGTCACGGGCTGACCGTTCCCTTCACGCCGGGGCGCACGGACGCCAACTCGGAGCAGACCGACGTCGCGTCGTTCGCCGTGCTCGAACCGATCGCGGACGGGTTCCGCAACTACCAGAAGGCTGCGCACAGCGTGCCGGCCGAAGCGCTCCTCATCGACAAGGCGCAGCTCCTGACGCTGACCGCGCCCGAGATGACGGTGCTCGTCGGCGGTCTGCGCGTGCTCGGTGCCAACACCGGATTGTCGAAGCACGGCGTCTTCACGGATAAGCCCGAGGCGCTGACCAACGATTTCTTCGCGAAACTGCTCGATATGGGCACCGAGTGGAAAGCCGTGTCTGCGGCGAAGGACGTATTCGAAGGGCGCGACCGCAAGACCGGTGAGTTGAGGTGGACCGGCACCCGCGTCGATCTCGTCTTTGGTTCGAACGCGCAGCTTCGCGCGTTGGCGGAAGTCTACGCAAGCTCGGACGCGCACGAAAAGTTCATCCGCGACTTCGTCGGCGCATGGACGAAGGTGATGAACCTCGATCGCTTCGATCTCGCGTGAGCCCGAGGGCAGGCCGTCGAAGACCGAGCGCGAGCGGCCTCAGGGCCGCTCGCACAGGCGTGATCGCATCCGCAGGACACTCGATCTGCTTTTCGGTTTCGGTCCGCGCAAACGCGTCGAGTATGCGGCTCTTCTTGCGCTCACGACGCGACCGTGAACGTTTCCCGCGGACAAGGCGCGTGCATGGCCGCTCGATCGCGGTCGCGGGGTCCGGTCGAGGGTCGGGGTGGGAGTCCAGTCGTCGGAAGCCGTGCGCGGGGCAGGTCCGGTGCATGATCTTGTTCTTTGCGGCGTCGGGCACGCCCGCTGACGCGACGAGGCGCGCGAGGCGTTCGATCGCGCGCTCGCCCTCGCGAAGTCGCCGGACGGAGGCGGCGCACATCCGGCTGCAGATCGACCGGCTTACGCAAGACAAGGAGGCGGGGTAGGGGTCCAGCGAGAAAAACGTTGCGGCTTGTCGGCTCCGTGCCCGCTCGTTCGTCCTTGGATCGAAAGTGCCTGCGACCCGCACGAAGAGGGTCACCGACGCGATGCTCAAAATGGTCAAGCTGGACATCGCGACGCTCGATCGCGCCTGCAGAGGCACCTGAAGGAGAGAAACCGTGAAATACCTGACGTTCATTCGCCACCCGGAGTCGTATCGCCAGGCCGGGCCGCCCCGCGCGCTCATGGAGGCGATGGGCCAGTTCGTCCAGAAGTCATTGAAGGACGGGACCCTCGTCGAGACGGGCGGGCTCCTGCCCAGCAAGGAGGGCGTTCGCATCCGTCTCGCTGGCGGCAAGCTCACAGTGACCGACGGCCCGTTCACCGAGATGAAGGAGGTCATCGGCGGCTGGGCGATCCTCGAAACGGACTCGAAGGCCGAGGCGATTCGCCTCGCGACCGAGTTCATGGAGCTCCACCGCAAGCACTGGCCGGAGTTCGAAGGCGAGTCCGAGGTGCGCCCGATGTTCGACCCGGGGAAGGGGCCGTAGCGGCGGATCGGGCAGAGGCTCCGCGTCGCGATGCGGAGCCGATGCCCCGAGGGTCTGGACTCGTCCTCGGGCCTGGGGCTCCTCGACGTCCGCCGCTGGCGTCTCCTCGGCGTCCCGCGTCCGCGTAGGGCCGACGATCGCGTAGGCGGGCGCTGAGCGCAGCGGAGCGTTGCCACGCTGTCGTGGGCGGCGAACGGGTCGCCCCTCTCGCCGTGCCGCCCCGGAGACCCCACTCGACACCACGAGCGGGGCCTTCTAGAGTTTCCGTGCAGACAGCGCGAGCCGGGTCCGCGCCGGCTCCCCCGACGGTCCAAGGGCCACCCATGGGAAACGATTGATCTCTCCCTCAGGCCGGCGACTTCTCTCCCGAAGTGACGAGTCCATTCGACCCGTACAGCGACAGGTTCAGCGGCCGGCACGAATTCCCGGTCGGCGCGGCCCGATTCGCGACGGGTGGGGTCGGCGCGGCGAGCCTTCGAGACGCGCTTTCCCGCCGTGGGCGAAGCGTCCGAGTCGCACACGTACCCGGTAAAGCTCGAACATGGGTTCTCCTCGCGTGCATGGGTGCCCTTGTGGCTTGCGAGTCATCGCCGTCCGGTGCCGAGCGATCGACCGGCGCTCTGCGGGTCGTGGCCGACGAGCGAGGATTCTCGCCGAAGTCGTTGCCACTGCCCAAGGGCGGGCCTGGGTCGACGGCGAGCGTCACGTTCGTGCGAACGACCGACGCGACCTGTGCGACGGAGGTGGTCATCCCCGATTTGAACGTCAAGAAGGGGCTGCCGCTCAATCAATCGGTCGCGATCGATGTGCCCACCGATACCGCTCGCACGTTGACGTTCCAATGCGGGATGGGGATGTACAAGGGCGCGCTCGTGGTCCACTGATCCCGTCGGGGCCGCTCGTCGAAATTTCCCGCGGCGCGCTTGTCGCCCACGGACTTCGTGGGGCCGCTCATCAAGAGGCCCCGGGCGACTGGCTGCCATGTTGCTCGCGTCGCTAACTTCTCGCAGTGCAAGTGCTTGCGAGCGAAGGTGTTGCCCTCGAACCCGCTCGGAGCTGCGGCGAGAGGCTGCGCGAACACGAGTGTCTCCGGCTTCGCGCCGCGGCTGGCCTTAGCAGGTAAAACGCGCGCCGCCATCATGGAAAACCCTATCGGGAGGGCGGAAACGACATGGGTGTCTTTCCCGGCCACGCAATTTTTATATACGGCCCCAATCGAACTTTTCATGATACGAGAGCCATCTCCCGCTGCGATCCACGCTGCGGCCGATGGACAACTGGGCTCTTTCAAGCACACCCTCGGAGGGCGATCGGATGAAGAACGCGAAATTGGTGAGGAGGATCAGGGCATCGTGTGCGCTTGTCGCCATACCCTTCAGTGCCATCTATGGATGCAGCTCCGGCACTCAAGGTACCGTCAACAACTCCACCTCGACCGGAGTCGACTCCGGCAAAGGAGTCGACGGATCGCTCAGCACGGCTTCCAGCACCGCGAGCGCCAGTTCCTCCTCGAGTGGCACTTCGGATGCCTCGTCCGGCAATGCGGACGCGGCGACCGACGCAGGGGCGCCTGGGGATGCCTCGGATGCGAGCCCCAACGAGGTCTTGTACGCGAACTCGGGTGACTCCCTCGGCGTGTTTGCGATCGACACGACCACTGGAGCCTTGACGGCCTCGACGCCTACCATGGTCCCCCAGATCCCTCAGTTTGCGCAGTTCGACCCGAGTCGACAACACCTGTACGTGGGCGCCACGACCGGTTCCAGCAACTATTACTACGTTTACGCGATCGCACCGAGCTCGGGCCTACTGATGGCGCTGGGGAGCCCGCTGCTTTCACCCAATGGCCGCGTGATTAACCTGACCCTGACCGCCGACGACAAGTACCTTTTGAGCGTTCACAACGTGACCGAGACGTACTCCGTCTTCGGCATTGCAGCGGATAGCACCATCGGGGCCATGGTGGCACAGCCCGATGGCGGTGACACCAACGTCGGCTCGTACTTGCACCAGATCCGGGTGGACCCGTCGGGGCAGTACGTCACCATTTGCGACCGCGGCAACGACCCGTCGACCACGACGACCGATGCGGGCACGGTGAACATGCCCGAGCAATTCGGACACCTCCTCGTGTATTCGTTTTCGAACGGCGTCCTCACGCCGAAACAGAACATCCCCTTCGACGCTGGTGTCGGTCCGCGTCACCTCGATTTCCACCCCACCCAGCCTTGGGTCTACCTGTCCGCGGAGCGTGGCAATCGCCTAATGATGTTCACCTTCGAGAGCGGCACTCTGACCAAGCAGTTCGACGTCACGAGCGTCGCCGTCGCCGCCGACGCGGTCATCACGGACAGCACCGAGGCCGTGAACGGGCAGCGCGCCGGGGCCATCATGGTCGATCCGTCCGGCAAATATCTCTGGATCACCAATCGCTTCAATGAAGTCGTTCCTGACCCGGGGCCGCCGGCCGATGCGGGCGCGGACGCGGCCGGTGGCGATGCCAGCGCGGACGCGGCCGGTAGCGATGCCAGCGCGGACGCGGCCGGTGCGACGCCCGTGATGGTGCTTGAGGACGGCGGGGAGAACAACGTTGCCCTCTTCTCGATCGATCAGACGACCGGGGAGCCCACGTTCGTCGCCGCCGTGGATACGCACGGCATCGAGCCTCGGACCTTTACGGTCGATCCGTCGCACCAGTTTTTGATCGTCGGGAATCAAAAGCAAGAGTTTGTCCGGCAAGGGGCCACGCTCGCAACGGAGCTGCCCAACGTCGCGGTCTTTCGAATCGGCGCCGACGGCGAATTGACGTTCGTCGCGAAGTACGACCAGATGTCGGGCGAAGTCGTGTGGGTCGGAAGCACCGCGGTCACGGGCCCCTGAAGACCCCTCCGGCATGGGGGCTCTGCGGGCCCCCACTTCGGGGCGATGAAGCAGCCTCGCGACGAACTGTTCGCGCTCGAGCCGATGTCTTATGGGCGGACCTACCCGGAGTGCACTGCCGCACGGCCAGAACCGAAGAGACCGGACAGGGCCTCCCCGAGGGTCGTCGCGGCCGCTTCCGCCCGGATCACGCACGCGAACGCGGGGTGGATCGCGTCGTGCAAGGGGGGCCAACTTGAGCCGGTCGTCCATCTCGCGCTATGGTGGCGATCGAGGTTTCCCCGTGCCGCTCTACGAGTACGTCTGCCAGAAGTGTTCCGCCTCCTTCGAGGATCTGTCATCACGGCCGACCACCGCACCGTGCCCGAAGTGCGGGACCGACACGGAGCGCGTCCTCTTCTCCCGAGTCGCCGTGGCCAGCAGCAAGGCAGCCGAAGCCGCCCCTTCCGCGTGCGGTCGCTGCGGTGATCCTCGCGGGCCAGGTGCCTGCGGGATGAGCTGATGGCACAAGGATCACGTCCGCCGAAGGGCGTGTTCAAGGAGTGCCTACGGCCCGAAACACGGCGTTGGGTGTGCGACCGTCCGGGCATGTGGCTGCGGCGGGGCGGTGTCGTTCTTGCCGCTCTGTGCGCGTGTACCAAAGCGCCGACGGCCGTGCCGGGAGCGGCGCCGCCGGGCACCGTTGTCGCACCGACGCCGGTGGTGACCGGGACTCCGGCGACCGTGCAGGGGGGCCCGTCTTCGGGGGCGGGTCCGGCGCAGCTCACCGCGCGGATCATTCCTCTCCCCGGAGCGATCGGACCCGTGACGGTCGACTACCTGGCGTCTTGCGGCCTGCACGCGCGTGTCTATGTGCCGGTCGGCGACACCGGTAGCGTGGACGTCTTCGACGTCGCGACGAGCACCTTCAGCCGCGTCGACGGCTTCAAAACTGCCGAGCGAGAAGCCCGCGGCAAGAGGCGCATGATGGGACCGAGCGCCGCGACGGTTGGCAACGGATTCCTTTACGTCGGCGACCGCGCGACGAGCGAGGTGTGCGCCGTCGAGGAGGAAACGCTCAAGCTCGGCTCTTGCTTGAAGCTTTCGACTCCCACGGACGGCGTCGCCTATGTCGCGTCGGAGAGGGAGGTTTGGGTGACGACGCCGAGAGACCATTCGCTCACGGTGCTCGATGCCTCGAAGCCGGATACGCTCGAGCCGAAACTCGTCATCAAGACCGACGGCGACACGGAGGGCTATGCCGTGGACGTCAACCGCGGGCTCTTCTACACGAATCTTGAGGACAGGAACCGCACCCTCGCGGTCGACATCAAGACGCATTCTGTCAAGGCAACGTGGGCCTCCGGATGCGGTCCCGACGGCCCGCGCGGCGTTGCGGTCGATGGGACTCGCGATTTCGTCATCGTGGCGTGCACCGATAGCGTCAAAGTCTTCGATGGATCCCGCGACGGGGCGCCGCTTGGCACCCTTGACACGGGGGCGGGCGTCGACAACATCGAGTATCTGGATGCGGCGAAGCTGCTCGTTGTCGCGGCGGGCAAGGCGGCACGGCTGACGGTCGCGCGCTTGAACGATAGCGGCGCGCCCACCGTCGTTGCGTTGGGTGCCACCGCAGAAGGTGCGCGCAACGCCGTTGCGGATGCGAACGGCACCATCTATCTGGTCGATGCGCGCGGAGCGCGTCTCTTGACCTTCGCGGGCCCGCGCTGACGTCAACCGCTCCGGGTGTTGAGAGGGGTCGGGGTCGCGGTCGGGTCGGGGTCGGGGTCGCGGTCGCGGTCGGGGTCGCGGTCGGGGTCGGGGTTGCGCGGCTCGCCGCTTCGGCCTCTCCGTTCAGTCCCCGCCCGCGTCTGTCGCCCCATCCTTTTCGGGCGCTCCACCGTCGTTGGGCGCTCCACCGTCGTTGGGCGCTTCGCCCGCGTCCGGCAAGGGCATGCGGCACGCCAATGCCGCGCCGCCACCTGCCGCCCTGCACACGAGTCCGGCCGGGCAGTCGGAGGTCACGGTGCACACCTGGGCGCCGCCGCCCATGCACATGGGGCCCATCTGACAGGTCCCGCCGCCATTCGTGCAGCAGATCATCCCGGCGTCGCAACTCCCCGCCGTGCACGGCGGGACCGCGCAGATCATCGGTCCGCCCCCACCCGCGCCCTGGCACGTCTCCCCCGCTGAGCATTCTGCCGTGGTCGCGCAGACCTGATTCGCGCCCATGCCGCACGCGGTCGCCTGACAGGTGGCGCCGCCCCGCCCCATTTCGCAGCAAAACTCGCCCGCATCGCAGCTCGCCGCGCCGGTGCAGGGGGGCACGCCGCACGTCATGACGCCTCCGGCTCCAGCGCCGGCCAGGCACATCTCGCCGGCCGGGCACTCTGCGCTCGCTTTGCAAAGCTGCACCGCACCCATCGCGCACGCGGCCTCGCACGTCGCGCCGGCACCGCGGCCTGCACCCGCGCAACAAACGTCGCCCGCCGAACAGCTCGCTGAGCCAGTACACGGCGGTACGCGGCACGTCATCGCGCCACCGCCGCCCATGCACATCTGCCCGGCGGGGCACTCGCTGGTCTCGGTGCAGAGCTGCGTGGCCCCTGCGGGGCACGACGTGTTTTCGCAAAGTTGGTTCCGAGCCGCCCCGCCCGCATCGCCAATCGGCTCGCTGCAACAGACCTGGGCCGTCGCGCATTGCAGGGAGCTCGTGCACGAGGTCACCGTCCCCGCGCAAGAAGCCGTTGTCTCGACGCAGGCGAACGACTCGGTCGGTGGGCCGCCCGCCTCGGGCGCCGCTGTGGTCGTACAGCAGGATTGACCGAGCGGGCACAAGCTGGGCGGGTTGGAGTTCGGCGGGCACTCGACGTTGGTGACGATCTCCATGCCGGCATCCGTAACGACGGTGCCGACGCTGCCGTTGGCGTTCCCGCTACTCGCATTGCCGCTGCTGGCAGCGCTGCTGGCGTTGGCCGTGCTTCCGCCGTCGGGCTTGGCCGAGTTGCTGGTCGAGCTCGTTCCGCCGCCGCACGCGATGGCGAGGGCGACGCCCATGGCGAGTACGCCGAGCAGGCAAATGACGCGAGTGCGCTTCATGAAGATCACCTCCGGTCGCCTCAAAAGGGGAAAGGCACGCGCCGCGACTCGGCGAGGGCCGAACGGTCTTCGACTCATCGTCAGTACCGCTAGGGGTGCGAGAACAGGCTTTCAGACGACGAATCCGCCCGGGTCGAGGACGCGAATCGGCCGGTTACAGGCAGGAGAGTCCACTCTACGCGAGCCCCGTGGTGGCGCGCAACGCGCGGCGGCGAATCGACCGAATTCGGTTTCCGGCGCTCATCGGCGATGCGCTCTCCTGCACCGCCGTGGTCGGGCGCCTCGAGTCCAATCGAGGTTGTGCGTGCGCTCATGACGTTCGCGACCGCCCCATCACGCCGCCGTGAACCCCTCTCCGCCGCGCGGTCATCGGGTGAATCGCGGCGAACCCCGGCAAAGGCCGAGCGGCCCGCCCGGAAAGAAAGCGCGGGGTGCCCGTGCAGCGAGCCCATCGATTCATGAAGGAGACCCTCCAGTACGCGCTGCAGCCGCGACCCCTGGCGACCGTGGTCGCCAGGGTCGCGCGTTCGGGTGACCCGCGACGAGGACTCAGTCGAACGTGATAACCGCGATGTCGTTGGAGTAGGTGTAGAGAGCAGCACTCGTGTAGCTCTCTACGCTGACAGCATGGGCGGCGCCGGAGTAATAGGGCCAGCCCCAAGCACCGTCGGTATAGTACGCAACAGGGTAATCGCCGTTGCCGTTCAAGCCGCCCAACGGAATTGCGATGGCGAAAGGCTGGTTTCCCCATTGACCGATCACTTGAGCACCCGGCGTCGTATACTGAATATAGGGAGTGTGCCACTCTTGCCCGTACGCCTGCGCTCCGAGATACGTGAGGCCCTCAGAATCCACAGTCCATGGCTCGCTGTACAGGGTGTTCCCCCCAATCGACTGAAGGACGTTTTTTGTATTGACTTTATAAGATGTTCCCCAGTTATAATTGCTATTGATCGTGTTGCCGTATATGAGCGGCCCGTCGGACGACAAGCAACCGATGACCCAAATCGCGCCGCCCGAACCCAGGGCCAGCTCCGTGGGGCTCGGGCAAACGGCCGACCCCCCACTTCCCGGGTTATTGTTTGCATTCGGCACAGCCCAGTTGAACCCGTAGGGGAGGCCGGTCACGTTTGAAGTACCATTCCATACCAACGGATGCCCATTTGAATCAAGAATATAAGGGACCCCATCCGCGTTGCTGACCAGCGATTTGGCTCCGCTGTAAGTTGAGAGTTTTGTCCAACTGTCACCGTCATACGACCAGATGCCGCTGGCTGAAGAAATCAACACGCCGGGCACCGGGGTCGCGGCAACCAGTTTGGGCGTATTGCCGTCGGGCGCACTAATGGCGGTCCATGCGCCTATGGGGATGGAGGCCGACGCAGAAGACTCCGTGGCAAAAAGGCCGGCGCAGAAGGCGCCGGCGATCATGGCATGACGAACGTAGTTCATGGAGACATTTCCTCGGTTTGTAAAGGTGCAGAACACCTGTGTGGACTGCGATCAGGCGCAGAGCCCGCTCGGAAAACCAGAAGCAGGTGAAGCATCCTGAGCAGCGCGACGTCGATAGGGAGCACGTCGCGTGCCAGGGATGGAACGCCTCGGAATTGCGGCGTTGGGCGTGCGCGTGCGATCAGCGGCGCCTCGACCGCGTTGCACGTTGCGTTACACGTTGCTTTGCCAGTTGCACCGCCTGGCCCGAATGTTCCGCGCGGTCGTTTGTCAAGACGCGCGTCGTGGGAGCGAGTGCCCACGAGGGTCGCTCGCCGCGACTTGACGCGGCCCGACGGCGGTTGATGTTGCGGGGGTTGCCTTCTCGGGGCTCGCAAGCCTGCGAACGGCTCGCCTATCGGCGTGCGGGCCGGCATTTGCGAGCATGGGCCGTCACGACCGACACGAGACGATCTACAGTGCGAGGAACAGGCTCCAACCGAGCGTTTGGGAATTGAAGCGGGGAAAGAATGTCACGAGCGGCCCTATCGAGCGGCAACGCATTCAACCGATCGGCAGCGGCGCAATGCGGCGTGCGCCGCCGGCCACGATGGCGAGGGGCTGATCGAGGCGGCCATCGATGGGTTCGGCCGTGGACGGCCGCGCTCGGGTGCCTTCTCGTGACCGGGGCATCGTTTCGAACCACCCCTTGCTCAGCGGAGGGCGGCGACGTGACGACCGCACGCGTTCTCTTCGACGAGGCGCGGCGGCTCTTGAAGGCGGGTCAATACGCGATCGCTTGCGGAAAGCTGCAAGCTGCCAGTGCGATCTACGCGGGGTCGGGTGTGCTGCTCAATCTCGGCGACTGCTATGAAAAATCGGGCCGCACGGCAAGCGCTTACGCCGCCTTCGCAAGAGCTGCCGCCACAGCCGCGGTCGCGGGTCGTGACGAGGACCAGGCGGAGGCTCAACGGCGTCGCATGGCGCTCGAACCCAAGCTGTCGCGATTGGCCATCCACGTTTCGAAGCCGACCGCAGACCTTAGGATCACACTCAATGGCAAAATCGTTCCGTCGGAGAGATGGGAAGTTGCCGTACCCGTGGACCCCGGCCCGTATCGAGTGGAAGCCGAGCGCTCCAGCCGTCGTCTCTGGTCCGTCTCCTTGGTGATCGCGCCCC
The DNA here is from genome assembly GCA_963696385.1 of uncultured delta proteobacterium. Lineage (GTDB taxonomy): Bacteria > Myxococcota_A > Polyangia > Polyangiales > Polyangiaceae > Palsa-1150. Next base: position 439,917 of record CAVOKF010000007.1, on the reverse strand, counting down.
TCGGGGAAACGGTGACGATTGCGGTGCCCGAGACTCGCGACGGCTGCCTGCCCGAACCGCACGCGGCGGACTCCGGCGTCGCCACCCTCGCACCCAGCCAAGAGCTCCCCGACGAACGGGCTCCTTCCGTTCAGCCCGCTTCGGGGGTTAGGCGCAGGGGCCTGGATTCCCGCAGGACCGCGGCCGTCGTCATGGGCTCCGCGGGGGCGGCCTCCATAGTCACTTCGGCCGTGCTCCTTTTTGCGGCGGAGGCCCGGTTCGCGCAGGCGCAAGGGCTGAGCGGGGGGCCACGAGCAGAAAGTTCCGAACGTGCCGTCGCTCTCGGCGATGGCGCATCGGTCGCATTCGCCATCGGGATGGCCATGGTCGCTGGAGGCGGAGTTCTATGGCTGTCCGGGACCAAGCCATGGCCGACGTTGGGCACGGATGGACGCCACGTGTTTCTGGGATCGTCCTTTTGAGGGTGCGCCCACGAGAGCCCGAGCCACGCGGCCGCCACGCCTGGCGCGCGCTCGGGCTCAGCGGTACTGTCGCGCATCAATCCCGAATCGCTTGATCCACCTCTGCACTTGCATGCGTGCTTTGCCAAGATCACGCGCCGCCGCGCTGACGTTTCCGCTGTGGCGCGCTAGCGCTGCGACCAGGCGTATCCGGACGCTGTCGCTTGCGTCCGACGCGCCATTCGCAGACGCCGCCCGAAAGGCCGGCGCCGAAATCGTCGCATGGAGGTGGTCCACGCGGATAGGGTCGCCACGGGCCAGCGTTGTCGCGACATCCAGCACCTGATGAAGCTCACGCACATTGAGAGGCCAGTCGTGCTCGAAAAGCGCCCGCGCAGCCTCTGCACTCAGTCGCAACGGCCGGTCACGCGCGAACCCCTCGACCATCAACCCGATGTCTTCTTTACGGTCGCGCAGAGCGGGCAGCGCGAACGTGAAGCCCGCGATGCGCGCAAAGAGATCGTTTCGAAAATCCCCGCGCGCGACGAGTGCCGCGAGCGGGCGATGGGTTGCCGCCACGACACGCAGGTCCAACTTGATCGGCCGCACCCCACCGACAGGCACGACCTCGCGCTCCTGCAGGACGCGCAGGAGTGCCGCTTGGCAGGGCCCCGGGAGATCGCCGATCTCGTCGAGTAGGAGAGTTCCGCCCTCCGCGCTTCGCAGGAGCCCCGGCGCGTCGGTGACAGCACCGGAGAATGCGCCGCGAACGTGGCCGAAGAGTTGAGCCTCGATGAGGGTGGCCGGAAGGGCGCCACAATTGATGGCCTGAAACGGTCCTTTTCGCTCCGATATCCGGTGAATTCCACGCGCCGCGACCTCCTTGCCGGTTCCGGACTCGCCTAAAAGGAGAATCGGGCTCAGCGAACGCGAGACCCGTGCCAACATCGCAATGCGATCGGCGAATGACGGGATCATGGTACCGAGGGGGATCGACGTGCCATCCCTAGCGGAATCCAGGTCCGGGACCGTTCCGACTGGAACCGCAAGCGCCGCGCGATATCTCAGCAGCGCTTGTCCGACCTGGATGACGTCGCCGTCCGACAGCGACTCTCGGCTCACGATCCGCCTTCCGTTCACCCAGGTGCCGTTGCGGGAGCCCAGATCTTCGATGAACCTCTCCTCACGGACGCGCTGGATGCGCGCGTGCCGCCCGGAAATGCGGGCGTCGGGGATCCCGACGGCAAGCGTCCAGCACCGCGATCCATTCGATGCACGAACGGAGTTTCTCGTCGGACTCCGCCCAATGACGATATCGTCTACGTTCGAGAGCGAATGACGCGAGGATCCCGCGGTCGGCCGCGAACCTTCGAGCACGACGAACACGTGGTCCGCCATGACCTCGGGCAACGGTCCGGCCCGCTTCTCGCTGGTATCCGTCAGCGTCTCTTCGCAGCCTTCGTCCTCCGCTCCAGACACGCGCCGGGATGCTACCATGCGTCCGCGGATGAACAACATGGAGAGCGGCGGTCGTATCGTATTCGCGATCAGTGGCACCATCGGCAGTTACCAAGTCATACGACTCCTTGGGCGCGGAGCGACGAGCTGCGTTTACGAATGCCGTCATGCCGCGCTCGGGCGTATCGTCGCCATCAAAGTACTGCACGCGCATCTCGTCGTCGACAGCATTGCGGTTGAGCGCTTCCGGCGAGAGGGGCAAGCGGCGGCGCGCGTGGACCACCCCAATGTCGTCAAGGTGCTGGATATCGGCGAGCACGAAGGCGTGCCGTACTTGGTTATGGATCGAGTGAGTGGTGACGATCTCAAGACCTACTTACGCCAGCGTTCTTTGATGCCGGTGGCCGACATCGTCGAGTGCATGTTGGGGGTGGTGGCGGGAATCGCGGCGGCTCATGATGCGGGCGTCGTTCACAGGGACTTGAAGCCGAGCAATATTCGGATTGGGTACGACCATCTGGGCGGTCTCGATGCCCGAGTTCTCGATTTCGGCATTTCGAAAATTGTGGACGAACCCGTCTCGGACTTGACGGATTCGAATGCATCTCTCGGCACGACGAGTTATATGGCTCCGGAGCAGGTGCGGGACTCCAAAAATGTCGACGCACGCAGCGACATTTATGCGTTGGGGGTCATTTTATACGAGTGCGCCACGGGCGCTTTGCCCTTTTGTGGAGCGAGCACGTACGATCGAATGCATGCCGCGTTGGCGGGGGAAGCCGTGCCGCCGACCCGGTTGCGTTCGGAACTGCCTGCCGAATTCGAGGCCATTATCTTGAAGGCAATCGATCGTCTGCCCGAGAATCGATTCGCCTCGGCGCGCGAGTTGGGCCAAGCGCTCGCCGCGTTTGCCTTCGAGCCATTGTCGTGGCGTCGGCGGCTCACAGCGCGTGCACTTGCCGGAGCGCCGCGGTCGAGCGATCCGCCGGGCGACCTTCACTCGGATTCATCGATGACGGTACAAGCCACGGCGCACCCTCCCCGGGGTCGGTGGCCGCGACGGGTCCTGGTTCTGGCCACCGGGGCGGCGGTCGCTGCCCTCTCGCTTGCAGCGGCCATCGGTCGAGCGAGGGGGGGGCATCTCACGCTCGCGAGCTCCCTCGAGCAAGGGTCGCCGAGGGTCGGCCCTGCCGACGGTGCGACGGCGACTCGGGTGGTGGCCTCGCCCCCTCCACCGGAAGCCGTAGAGGTCCGGGTCCCCGAAGCCGTGACGGCGGAAACGTCTGCGGCCCCCGTCTCGTCTATCATCGGGAGACCTCCGCCTTCGTCGGGAAAGGATCCCGTTGCCGCACGTCCGTCGGTTGGGCTTCCACCCGCACACGCCGCTCGGCCGCCGACGGTCGTAGCACCCGATCCGTACGACCATATGTAGATGATTGAGGCCTGCGTCTGTCGAGAGTGGGATCGGCGGTCTGCGGATAAACGAGTTCGAGAGAACGCTGTTCACCACGTGGCCGGGGATGGCACGAGGGTTGCTGGGATGTCGCAGCGGAAGGGAGCATGGGAGAGGATGGTACTCTGGGCGCCGTTGAAGGCTGCAGTCGTGGCCGAGTCGGCGGCCGTATTTGCACTCCTGGCTCTGTCGTGCGATGCCCTGTACGGCATCCACGACGACTCGGAGGGAGCCGGCTCGAGCGCTGCGACCGCGGCGGTCCCTTGCGACGGCGCCCTCTGCGCTCGGGCAGACGGCGAGGATGATGCGAATTCGGTTTCCGCGGCCCGCGGGGACGGGGAGCAAGCCGTTGAGGCGCAGGCTTCGGATGCGTCTGTGGTCTGCCATGACTCGGCAAGTTGTCCGCAAGTTCCCGTGGCTGCCGCTACCTGCAGCGGCGCCACGACTTGCGATGCCATAGCGGCGCCGCCCACGATGGCGGCCATGACGGGCGATGATGGAGAAAGCAGTGACGACGGCGAGTCGAGCTCCGCCGTGCAGGAGACAGATGCTGCGATCAGCGGCGAAGGCCAGGCCGACGCTCTTTCGGATGCCACCATCGCAGATGGCGCGGTCAACGACGCAGGGCAGACCGACGTGGCCAACGAGGCGCCCTCCTGCGCCCAGAACGACGCCTCGGCCTGCAACGGCTCATGCACCGATCTCTCAACGGATGCCATCAATTGCGGCAGCTGCGGGCATGACTGCTTTGGAGGCACGTGTGCAAGCGGCCAATGTCAGCCGGTCGTCATGGCGCCGGCGCTCGCTCCCCAGGGCATCGCGGTCGATTCGACCAATGTCTACTTCTCCGATTCGCTCCAGCAACAAATCATGAAGTGTGCACTCGACGGCTGTAACCAGCAGCCAACGGAGCTTGTCTACCTGACCCCCGCCTTTCCCCAATCCATCGCCGCTGAGAACGGCAGCGTATATTGGCTTAACTACGGCGATCCTGGCTCGGTCATGAGCTGCGCGACGACGGGTTGCGCACAGGGGCCGAGCGTTCTGACGCTCCAAGCGAACGACCCGTTCGCCCTCGCCATCGACTCGGCGAACGTCTATTGGACGGACTCCGGCAGCAACTCCGTCATGCTGTGCCCCGTTTCGGGCTGCGGCGCCGTTCCAACCATCGTTGCGTCGGGACGCAACCAACTCGGAAATATTGGCGCTCTCGCCGTCGACTCTTTCAACCTCTATTGGGCGGACGCGGCGGGCATCGTCAAGTGCGCGATAGGCGGGTGCGGCAACACGCCGACGATTCTCGCCGCTGGCGCGACGGCCTATACGGTCGCTACCGACGGCGCGAACGTGTACTGGACCGACTTTGTCGGAGGCAACGTTCTGTCGTGCGCCGTCGGCGGCTGCGCCAATACCCCCACGGTCCTGGCATCCGGCCAAGACACACCCTTCGGTCTCGTCGTCGACAGTACGAATGCCTACTGGACGACCGCCGGTGGCGATATCATGAAGTGCGCGGTCGGGGGTTGCAACGGGCAACCGCAGACGGTCGCGGCGGGCCAACTCGCGCCGGGATACATGGCCATCGATGCGACGCGCATCTATTGGAGCAGTAACCCCGCGGCAACGAACAACGAGGGCGCGATCATGGCTCTCACCAAGTGACGAGTCCCGTTCTCGCTGTTGATGACGCTCTCGGCGCCGAGCTCGCGTGCTAAGGTGAGCCATGGGCGACCCGGCGAAAAGCCACGCGACGTATGCGGACGTACTCGCCACGCCGAGGCACCTGGTGGCCAGTCGCTCGCGTCTTGCACAGCATCCCCGTCCGGCCGCGCCGCATGCGCGTGCAACGTCGCGCATGCGACTCCCGGTCGGCAATGGCGGATCCCCGACACCATGCTTCTTGATACGCGCGGACGCCCACCTGAGCCGTTAGTCGCCGGTATCGATCCAGATCTCGTTTTGCGCATTCAGTACTGCGACCATGTTACCCGACGCGGAGATGCTGGTACCCCAGCCTCCCGCCGTTGGCTGGCTCCAGCTTCCCCCCACCGGGCACGTCCACGAGCCGTTCCATTCACAAACTTGATAATTACCACTTTCAAAGACCCCGCCCGTGATGCCAAAAGCCACAGTATTTTGAGTGCCCGTCCCGAATATCGCTAGCGAATGCCCATAATTTTGGATGACCTCGTTGGGGTTTCCTGCAACCGGTGCGCCGTCGACCGCCCACGTATGGAAGGCTGTGTCGACAACCCACGGGAGCTCTGAGTTTTCTCCTGCCGCAACGGCCGCTGCTGTTTCGTTCCTGAAGCCGACGACGCCCCATTGTCCTGTATTTTGCGCCCAGCTCCATATTTGATTGCACGCGACTACGTAGATGGTTGGCCCCGGCGAGCCACCGTCGTAAATGGCGATATCCTTCGGAATCGACGTGCATGTGCTCCCACCGTTCGGCCCCGGAGGAATAGTGCTGTTCGGCACCTGTTCAAACGCGTAACTCAATACTGGAAATTTGCCAGAATGGGTCTGGACGACTACCGTCCTCCAAATGGTGCCACTTTCGCTAATAGCATATACGCCACCCGAAGTATCCGCCGCGATCTGAAGCGCGACGAAGTTGGGCGCAAACGTGCTCCATGTGCCCTGAGAAACCACCGATTCGTAAATACCATTATCGCCAGCGGCCCACAATGTGGCGGCGCCGCGTTCAAAAAAACCTCCCTCCCCGACGGCGATGGAAATAAGCCAATCCTCGGGTCCGTTATAGTTGGTCCATTGGACTTGGGCCTGGGCAGACGCTTCGGCCGAAAGGAGAGCGGCTCCAAATATCACGACACTCGCCACATAAAAGCTCTTGTTCATGAGAGTCCTCCTTATCAGTTCTCGTCAGTGCGAAGTCGCCAATAGGGTGTCGGCGCAGTTTCATCACTTGCGCTGCAGACGCATGCCTATGGCGATCGCTCTCTCCGTCTCGTTCTCTTTCCGCTGCGATTACTCAGAGTCGCACTCGTCGTGAGCGGCTACACGTACTCAGAGTCAGCGCCACGTTACCTCCTTGCCGGCGTAAGTACTGCGGTTGAGCAGGCAGGAGATCGCAGGAGCACGTCGTGTGCCAATGAGGGAGGCGTCGAAGCCGCGGCTTTGTGCCTTCATACCGGCCATCGAGCGCGGGTATTGCGCTGCACGTTGCGTTGCACGTTGCGTTGCATGCGTAAGCGGCTGCTAAGAGGACCTCCGGACCACAAGCGTCTTCGGAAAACGCCGTTGGGTCGGGGTCGACCGCTTCCGACACGTAGAACGAACGAGAACCCTCGTCCTGCGCGGCGAATCGAACGCCGCCCCGGTTACCGGATGATCGGTGGGGTCGGAGCCACGCTCTCGTCCGCTACACACGACGACAGGTCGAACAGGAGAAACTCGAGCGCCTTCTCCTGGGCCGTGAGGTCGCCCGTCGCGCAGCCGCTCGGGAATGCGGTGTGGGTATCGGCCGATACGGAAGCGACGTGAATGCCGGTCTGGACGATGCGCCCGCATTGCTGAGCGGGTGTCGCCGCTTCCTCGATGGGAGTATTGGCGGAGAGGTAGGGCGTCCCCGCGGTGTTCTGATAAATCCAACCTTCGGCGACCCCTGCGATCACCGATGTCGCCGGGTCCTTGACGTTCACGAGGGAAATGCTCCCCGCTACGGCCGACGCGCCGACGTTGAAGAGCCAATTCGACATCTGCAGGCCGCGCGGAAACGTCGTGTCGATCAGGTAGGTGCCGTCGCCGCCGGGCGCATACGTGAGTGCGACCGGATCTTCCCAAACGGCGATGGGTGGGAAGGGGGTCTGGCTGTACTTCGTCTGCAGGTCGATCGCCGAGCCTTCGGCGGACGGCTGAACGTCCACTTTGCCCACGATCGACCCGCCGCGCAGCCAGCTGTAGTTGTAATGCGACAAGAATCCGCGCCCCCCGTGGTCGACGAACGCCTTCAAGCCCTGCTTCTCGGCGCTCGTCACCGCGCGTCCAGCCGACTCGCTGCCTTGGCAAGCGATGACGACGATGTCGTAGCTCGACAAGGGATCGACTCCACTGTCGACGAAGCCTCCGTCCGAGGCGGAGTCGACGCCCGCGAAGAGCTCGGAGAAGGGCGGGAAGGTCGCTCCGCCATCCGAATACGACGAGGTGGGCGTGTCGACGCCGGCCGTGCCCGCGATGTCGTCCACGAACAGGTTGACTCGCCCGGTGCCGCTGGGGTCGGTGAACTCGGAGTCGGAAATGCCGATGCGCCGGAGCAAACACTCGAGCGTGTCCGCGCCGCCGACGGCGAGCGCGATTTTCGGGAGATTGGCGTTCTGACCGTCCATCTGGTTTTGAGGCAAACGAAACAGGGTGGGGTCATCGAATGTGTTGTTTTGACAAGCCTTGACCTCGGGCAACGAGATGACGCGTCGCCATTTGCCGACTTGGATGACGAGAGGAACCGCGGCGCCCGCCGGGACGCCGGTCATCACGAACTGGCCGGTCGCGTCCGTAAGGGCGGAAGCGACGGGGGTACCCGAAACCGGGGTCGCGCAGTTGTCGCACGTCGGTCCGGTCGCGATGGGATCCAGCGCCGTGCTCGGGACGTAGACGGCCACGTTGTAAAGCGGCACTTTACCCGCCGGGTCGTACACTTTCGCCGTCACCGTCGTTGTGGCCCCACCGTCGCATGCATCGATCAGGCACCCGTTGCCCACGCAAGCTGCGGGTGGGGTGGCACCGAGGCTGCCGCCTTCGCCCGTTGGGTTGTCGTTGCCTGCGGCGCCGAGGGTGGGCGACGACGGCGGCGAGCCGAATCCGCCCTCCGCTTGGGTGCTGTCCACGCTCGGGCCCGCATGCTCCTGAGGGGCGCAGTGGCTGACCAACGTCGCACACGCGATCCACGGAATGCGCAGAATTTGGCGGCGAAATACAGGGCGTGTTCGCGGCATGGCTCGTCTCTCCGGCAGTGGATGTGCGCCTGACAGCGCAGAGCGCTCGGCTTGTTCGAAGTCTGGCGCCGCGTCGGGCGGCGCAAGCGCTGCCGGCAGTCCCCCGCGTTGCCGCGGTCCGACCGGACCGGGCGCGGCGGCCGCGCGGAATGATCCCTTTCGCCCACTCATGGTCGTCTCACTGCGGCCGGGGCACGGGCCAGCCCCAATCGCATGCGATTCCCGCGGGGCTGCCCGCTTCGGTCACTTCCGGTGGGACTGCGAAGTTTGCGCCCTGTCCGGCAAATGTCACATTCAACGTCACGTTCGGCGTATCGGGGTCGGCGACCACATTGGCCGGCGTGATGGCTTCGATGAGGACGTTGTTCAGCGTGACGTTCGTCGGGTGGGCTGAATCGTACCCCTGCAGCGTCACGACGGGCACGATAGGGCCGTCCGGCATCGACCCCAGGACTGCTGCCAGGTTCGTGACCCGGATATCCTTGAAGTAAGGGATGAGGGGGGGCGTCGCCGTCTGGGCCGAATAGTGGGGAGTGATGATGAGCGGATTCACGACGTCGCGCGTGCAGATGTCGTGAAATACGGTGCTTTGCACGATTCCACCGCTGGACGTATCGGACTTCAGACGCACGCCATTGAGGTCTGATCCGGGGGCGTCGCCGGTCGACCGGGTGTCGCCATCGACCGTGATGTCATAGATGTCGACGTCCTGAATTCCGATCCCCGTCGTGGTGCTGCTCGCCGTATCGATCGGCGTGAGCCCCGGAATGCCCTGGGTCTCGCTGCCGATCGCGATGCCGTGGCCGGAGCCAAAGTGATTGTGCGCGACGACGACGTTGCCGACACCGTAATGTCCCTTGAGACCGATGTCGTCGTCGCCCGTGCTGATCATGTTGCAGACAACCGCTCCGCCGGTGGCCATGTACCCCTCGCCGGGGTCGATGCCGTCCGTGTTGGGTGCACGGACCGGTGGAACCGACGGGTCCGACGGCGTGAGGATCGTGTTGCCCCAGATCGTGAAGCCTTGACTCGCAAACTTGACATGGAATTTGGGTGAGTTGTGCAAAGTCAGTCCCATGATCACCAACTGGGCGGTCTGGTCGTCGGAACTGCCGGTGCTGGTCGCACCGCCTATGATGAGCTGGGGATTTGGAGCGCTGCCCCCCCGCTGCAAGGGCGGCGTGCTCGCGCAGTTCGTCGGATTGACGCCCGCGTCCGGGTCGTCGTCGTGGGTCACGGCGACCGACAGGTCCCACCACGAGTAGGTCTGCTGAACCCCCCCGACGATGATGGGTCTGCCCCCTTGGCCATCGATCGTGCCGCCCCCCACGAGCTGTGGCCCGGCGCCGGTCATGTTGATGAGCGCGGTGCATTGGGTCCCGTCGGTCGTGACGCAATCCTCATCGAAACTTTGAGCCCCGCAAGACTTGCGGCCACTGAATGCGAACAGGTCCGCGTTGACCGATGCGTACAGCGTGACGCCCGTGTCAATCCAGAGGACCTCCGGGCCGACGATATCGAGGGGGCCCGAGATGAACGCCGTGTTCGACCCGCTGGCGACGAGCTCCACGACCGGACAGGATGGATTGGCCAGCGCTGCGGCGATCCGGATCGTGTCGGCGGTCGTTTGGGCCTCATCGGGCGTCGATGCGGCCGCCAGCAGGATGCACGCCGCGTTGGTGGGCGGGGCGGGCCACACCGGCTTGGTAACCTTTGTTTGGCTCAGCGGCAGAACGAGCTCGGCGTCGCCCGCAGCCAAGGTATCGCAGTCGGCCATCGTATGGGCAGGGGGCAGCGCGCCGCCGCCGCCGTCCGCTGTGCCGCCGTCGGCCACCGCACTGCCGTCGCTCAACGACTGGACGGTGCCTGCGTCGGGGAATAGTGCGATCTGACCTGGCGTGCACGACAATAGTGAGATCATGATGAGGCAGCTGCTTGCGTGCGCGGCGCTGGGTGCGACCGCGACGGTTGACCGCTGGCGCGAAACTTTCTGCAGGAGCTTCACGAAGCCATCTCCCGTGCTGTGATCGAGTGGCTGGTTCGGCGAGGATGACGGATGAGGTCCCAGAGGTCAGGTTTGGCGATGTACCGACTTGCATTGGTAACCGGACTGACGATCGCCAGGCAGGAGGCAGAATGCGCCGCAGCAAAACGGTCGCAGCCGAGCTCACCGTGGATTCGATGACCACCACGGTGGTGGTCGAGATCGCGCCCGCGGACGAATCGTCTGCCGAGGCACGATCCATGCTCGATGCGTGCAACGTCGCGATGCACGCGGGCCGGTGTGTGTTTGGCGGCGAGGCTCTCGATGACGCACGCAGCGCGATCGCGATCGTGAAGTGGGAGACCACGACGGATTCCTACGCCCGCATCGATGTGGGGTTGCGCATGCGTGGGCGGCCGCAATGGGCTACGCGGTTTCTTTCGTTCTCGCCCACGGATCCCGTTGGCGAGCGATGGCGAACGGTCGGTTTCGCCATCGCCACGACGGTCGGCGAAACGGTCGCGTACCAGGTCACCGCGCAGCGCGAACCTTCCAAGGCCAACGCGACGGCGTCCGCCGCAGCCGACGAGGTCGAGCGGCCGAACCAAGGGCCCGCGGCCCGCCCGTGGATCGACGCGCAGTTCACGGTGATCGGGGGGACGCAGGGACTGCCGCCCTCCTTGGGCGGAGAGCTCCGCTTTTCGTCGAAGATTCACCGCGATCGGCTGTTTCTTTTTGGCGCCGTCCGATGCTCCTTCGCCGGGATGGCTCTCGACGGTCTCGCCATCGTGCGTCCGAGTGCTGCGGCGGGGGCCGGTCTCGCCCTTTTCCGCCTGCCCGGCGGGGTCGAGTTCGCGGCTCGCGGCCAGGCGCTCGCGGAGCTCATTGACGCAACCGCCACGGATCCCGCAACCGGAGTCCGCGCAAGCGGCCAGCGCTGGGTGGCGGGGCTCGGCGAGTTCCTGGATGCTTCGTGGATGTGGTCTCGCGCCGTGGGTGTCGTAGCTGGAGTGGGCGTAATGGAAACGCTAGGGGCCACGGACGTTACGGTCCACGACCAAGTTGTCGCGCGCATTCCGGCCCTGGAGCTCGACGCCGCAGCCGGCTTCCGCATGGCCTGGCCCTGAACGAGCGGCAGCGTGCCGGCCGCAACCGGAGCGCACTCGAACCGACATTCCCTTCGCGGGGTGCGACCCGCGCCGAAATGCCTGCCGGACGGTCGAGCGGGTACCAACCGAAAGCGAAGGCCGAGATTATTTGGTGAGCCAATCCGATCGAATCGTAAAGGCAGAGGATCGCTGGCTAAAGCTGGCACCTCCTGTTTCGTCTTCGCCGGCCCAGCAGCCCTTGCAGGACGACGCGTTGATCGACGCGCTCGTGTCGGGAGACATTCGCGCAGCACGAGAGCTTTACGATCGATTGATCTCCGTGGTTCACGCGACCCTTCGTCGTCTCATGGGTGGCCGAATGTGCGACCACGAAGACCTCGTGCAGGTCACGTTCGAGCAGATCGTCAGTACGCTCGTCCGTGGACGTTTTTCCAGAGGATGCAGCCTGCCGACTTGGGCCTCGTCGATCGCGGCACACGTGGCATTCAACGCGCTGCGCGCCCGCCGTCGTTCGCGGGCCGTCTTCGATCCGGTGGAGCTGTGGGACGTTGCCGACCGGCCGGCCGTGGGCAATGCCGAGCGAGACGCGAGTGCGCGACAGCAAATCCGCGCCGTTCAGACGCACCTCGCGGCGATGAGCCCCAAGAAAGCGATGGTGCTCGTGCTCCACGACGTTCTGGGTCACGATCTGACCGAAGTCTCCGTGATGCTCGGCGTCTCCGTGTCCGCGGCGCAGTCGCGACTCGTTCGCGGAAGACGCGAGCTGCTCCGCCGACTCAAGGGAGCCGAGGCGCACGAGGAGGGGAACGATGTTGCCTGAGTCGCCCAAACGTCCTGAGAATCCTTGCGCAATGGGCGCGATTTCCCCTTCCCCAGGATGGCTCGGTCCCGTCGGAGGCGACGAGGACACGCGTTGTCGCGGCCATCGCTCGGACCGTGCTCGCAAGCGCGCTTGGACGTTCGAACCGCCGCCGGATTTTCATGCGGCGGGGGTTCGCGGTTGCGGCCGCCGCAGCCCTCGTCTTGGCGGGGGCGACGCTGCTTCATCCGCGGGCGTCGAACGAAGGCGTTGTCGCACGCATGGTTGCACGGTTTGGCGCCTCCCACGCGAGCGGGCACCGCGGGGAGATTGTGGCTTCGGCTCCGTCTTCGAGTGGCTTGATGTTGGGCGTCGATTCGCACGTCCCAACGGATCGAATCGAGCTCGTCGCGCCTGCAGCTGGTGAGCGGCGTCGAGATCGTCGTGGGGCCTGACACCGTTCTTGCCCTTCCCGATTCAAAGGACACAGGGCCTTCTCGGGAAGAGTTGGCCCTCGATCTCGGCGTAATCCACGTGCGGGTACCCAAGCTGCCCAAGGGTCACTTTTTCGCGGTCCGAACCCCGAATGCGGTGGTCTCGGTGCACGGAACGGCCTTTTCGGTGGAAGTTACGAGATCGGAACCGTCCGAGATGACGCGAACCAGGGTGGTCGTGACCGAGGGCGTGGTGAGCGTACGGCACGCCGATCGCGAAGTGCTGCTGGATGCCGGAACCGAGTGGACTTCGTCGGCCGCCCATTCCGCCGCCGACGCCGAATCGCGGAGCGCAGGCGACAGCAAGGCCGTGGCTGAATCTGCGGACCATGGGCGTGCGCCGCGCGCCGCGCAACAGGCGAAAGAGCCGGCGCCGCCCACCGACGCCGGGACATTGTTCGGGGGCCAGCAAAGCCTCACTGAGCTCGCGAAGCAGAATGCACTTTTTTCGGACGCGATGAACGCTCGAGACCGAGGCGACCGGGCGCTCTCGGTCACCCTCTTGGATGAATTCTGCAGCCGTTATTCTGCGTCTCCGCTCGCGCAAGACGCTTACGTGGCCCGCTTCCGCATCCTCTCGCAGACCGGAGACCGCGCTGCTGCAGCGCGAGCGGCGAGCGCCTATCTCGCGCAATACGCAAGCGGCTTCGCCGCACAAGAGGCCGCCGCACTGGTGTTCGGTCCGGACAGTGGCCCCTGACCATGTCTCATGGGCGGACCTCCGCGGAGCTCGCTGCCGCACGACCAGAACCGAGGAGATCGGCAAGGGCCTCCTCGACGGTGGCGAATCGAAACGCGTAGCCCGTCGCGGCGGCTTTCGCCGGGATCACTCGCTGCGAGGCCATGACGACGTCTGCCATGTCTCCCAAGACCATCCGGAGCGCCACGGCGGGCGCGCGAACCCACGCCGGGCGGTGCATCGCGCGACCTAGTGCGCGGCTGAAATCGATGTTCCTCGACGGGTGAGGGGCACACACATTGAGAGGGCCTTCCACATTGGCTCGGTCGGCGGCATGAAGAAGGAGAGCCACGACGTCGTCGATATGGATCCAGCTCATCCACTGCTTCCCGGATCCCAAAGGACCGCCCAAACCGAGCTGAAATGCCGGTTGCATCGAGGTGAGTGCTCCGCCTTCCCGCGCGAGAACGACACCCGTCCGAGCGCACACGACGCGCACGCCCAGTGCGCTCGCTGCGAGCGCCTCCTTCTCCCAGTCCCGGCAGAGATCCGCGAGAAATCCGGTCCCCGCAGCGGACGTCTCGACCAGCTCGTCATCGCCTCGCGAGCCATAGAAGCCGATGGCGGACGCGCACACCAGGACGCGGGGTCTGCTGGCGGCGTCACGGATCGCCGCCACCATATTTCGCGTGCCAAGCACGCGGCTGTCCCGAACGTTCTGCTTCTTCGCAGCGGTGAGACGCCCACCTGCGATGGGGTCGCCCGCAAGATGAAAGACGGCGTCGACTCCATCCAAAGCTCTTGCGGGGATCGTCTGCTCCGCGCTCCAAGCGAGCGCGTCCTTCACGCCGAGCTGCTCCCGTGCCCTGGCCGGGTTGCGTCCCAGCACGCGAGGTTCGTGAAGCTGTGCAATGAGATGTCTGCCGATGAGACCCGTGGCTCCCGACACCAAGGCTTTCGCGTCGGTCATGTGCCCTCCCCGCAAGCGTCAAAATGGATTCGTCCATATCATCCCCATGTCGCGACGATGCAAACCGCTTCGTCATCGATCCCGAGAGCTCCCGCGAGTCACTCCGTCTTCGTATCGCACCCGGATGCCGTGGCCTCACTGATCAAGCGGGCAGCGGCCACGCTGTCGCGGTAGGACCGCAAGCGGTTCCGTCGCGTCGACTTGGGGGCGGTCATGGCTTCGTCTGGTTGTGCCCGCGCTTGCCTTGCGCAAACTCGACGGCGTAGCCGTCGGGATCGAACGCTGTCATCGCACGCTCCCAGGGCTCGTCGTGTGGAGGTTGATGAAACGTCACGCCCTTCGCCTTGAGCTCCTCGTAAAGGCCGTCGAGGTCGTCCGTCGTGAACTCCACGTGGATGGCGGCCTTTTGCGAGGGACTCGAGTCGACAACTCCCTCCTTTCGAGCTTCCGCGGCGGCGAGCAAACCGAGCGTGACCACGCCGTGGCGCATCATGGCGAAGGCTGGAAGCGCGTTCCACTCGACCTTCAGCCCGAGCTTGCCGCTGTAGAACTCGATGGATTGTTCCACGCTCTCCACCGTGAGCGTCAGACCTTCGAACCTCAGATTTTCCGTCATGAAGGACGGGTCTAGATGAGCGCGGCGCCGCCGTCTTGCAGAAATCGGAAATGCGATGTTCCACCTCTCGGGCGCGAGCAGGTGCCCGAGCTCGCCATCGTTCGTTTCCGGGTTCGCAATCGCTAGCCTCGGTGTCGTGCGCATGGGCGCAGCCGACGTGCCCGAAACGCTCCCGCTGCTTGGCCGAAGCCCGGGCGAGACGGCGCGGTGCGACGCTCGCCTTGAGGTCCCGACGATGCAGCTCGAAGCGCTTCAGTCGCTGGCGCTGTCGGTCGCCGCAGCACGATCGCCCGACACGGTCCTCGACGAGCTCGTGCGCGGTCTCGGCATGACTGAAGGAGTGGCTCTTGCCCGGGTGTGGCTGCTGCGGCACGACGATCCGTCCGCCGCGCCCTACCTCGAGCTTCGCGCGAGCGTCGGCACGTCCATCGTGGATCCGTCCGTCCGCTGGACGAGAACGGACGGAGCCCACCACAAAATTCCGATGACGTACGGCAAGGTGGGCCGAGTCGCGGCGACCAACGCCCCGCTTCTTCTGCAGCGGGGTCCACGCGACTGGCTCGTGCAACCCGAGTGGGCGGAGGCCGAGGCCATCGAGAGCTTTGCCGGTCAGCCCCTTGCGTTTCGCGATCAGGTCCTCGGCGTCGTCGCCGTCTTCAGCCGGCGGCGGCTCGCCACCCAGGATCTCAAGTGGTTGCGGGTGTTTGCCGATCATGCGGCGGTGGCCATCGCGAACGCGCGCGCCTTCGAGGAAATTGAGCGCCTGAAAGATCGGGCCGAGCGCGAGCGCGACTATCTGCGCGAGGCGGTTCGTACGGCGCTCCAGCAAGACGAGATCGTCGCGGTCAGCTCGAAGATGAAGCGCGTGCTCCAGCAGGCCGAGCAAGTCGCGCAAACGAACTCCTCGGTACTGGTCCTGGGCGAGAGCGGCGTCGGAAAAGAATTGATCGCGGCCGCAATCCACCGAATGAGCCCTCGGCGCGACGGGCCGCTCGTGCGCGTCAATTGTGCCAGCGTGCCCCACGAGCTCTTCGAGAGTGAGTTCTTCGGGCACGTGCGTGGGGCCTTCAGCGGGGCCATTCGCGACCGTCAGGGCCGCTTCCTGCTGGCGGACGGGGGCACGCTGTTTCTCGACGAGGTGGGCGAGATTCCGCTCGACTTGCAGGGCAAGCTGCTTCGCGTGCTGCAGGAGCGCACGTTCGAGCCTGTCGGCGATGACCGGACGCGCAAGGTCGATGTCCGCGTCGTCGCGGCCACCAACCGCGATCTGGAGCGGGAGGTCGCGCGAGGTCGCTTTCGGCGCGACCTCTACTACAGGCTGAACGTCCTGCCCGTCGAGGTTCCGCCGCTGCGCGAGCGGCGCGACGACATCATCCCCATGGCTCGGTCATTTCTCAAAGCCACGGCGCGCCGGCTTCACGTTCCAGAGCCTGTCCTCGAAGAACCCGCCGAGAGCGCGCTCCTCGCCTACGACTTTCCGGGCAACGCTCGGGAGCTCCACAACGTCATCGAGCGCGCCGTCGTTCTCGCGCCGACGACGCAGGGCAAGCTCCGGTTCGAGCTCGCGCGGACGTCGCAGAACGAAACCGGCGAGCCCCACCGAGCGTCGAGCGCGGGCGTGCCGCTCGATCCAGAACGGCTCGAGCAAGTGATCCCGGTGGCCATGCTCCGCGAGATCGAGCGGCGCAACATCCTGAACGCGCTCGTGCGTTGCGATTACCGAGTCGCGGGTGCGCAAGGCGCCGCGAAGATGCTCGGCATCAGCCCGAGCACGCTCGCCTACCATATGAAGCGGTTCGGGTTTCGTCGGTCGAGCGATCGACGAAACCCGGTGGACATCTGAGGCCGCCTTGGATCTCGAAGACTCGAATCCAAATCGCAAAAACTTGCGATTCATCGAATCTTCGAGCGTTTCTCCTCGGTAACGAGCGGGTGCCTGGTTGCTCGTTTTCTCGCAGAACGCCTGGGCAACGAGCGGAGGTCGCAAGTCGGGCACGCCCCTCGCACAGCCCTCTCGCATCCGCGGGGCGCTTGGCGAGCGCGGGTCTCGACCGTGTGTCACGGCGAGATCCGTGCTCGGGCGCCCAGAGTCCAAAAAACACCTTCTCGGAGGGTCCAGACATGCCCAAAGTTCAGGCTCCGCATCACAAGACCGGCGACTTCCTCGTCGATTACGAGGAAAAGGTCTTTGAAGACGTCAAAGCAAAGCCCGGCGAAAAGGCGCTCGTCACGTTTCACACGGTCGCGTTCGAGGGGTCGATCGGCCTGGTCAACCTCCTGCAGGCGACGCGCCTGCTGCGCAAGGGGTTCGAGACGTCCATCCTGCTCTACGGGCCCGGCGTGACACTCGGACTGCAGCGCGGCTTTCCGAAGATCGGCGACGAGGCATTCCCCGGCCATTTGGCGATGAACGGCCAGGTTCAGAAGTTCATGTCCGAGGGCGGCAAAGTGTACGCGTGCCGATTCGCGCTTCAGGCGCTCTACGGGCACGGGGAGCCGTCGCTCATCGAAGGAGTCCGGCCGATCAGCCCGCTCGACGTCCTCGACCTCATCCTGATCCACCGCCGCGACGGCGCGTTCATTTTGAACACGTGGACACTCTGACCCGAGACCGCACACCGTGACCGCGACGCGCCGAGTGAGAGCTGCGGCAGTGCAGCTGAGCCCGGTCCTCTTCGATCGACAGGCGACGACCGAGAAGGTGTGTCGCGCCATCGCAGAAGCAGCACGCCTCGGCGCCGATCTCGTGGTGTTCCCCGAGACCATCGTCCCGTACTACCCCTACTTCTCGTTCATCAAGGCACCTGCAATTTCGGGCGCCGACCACGTCCTTCTCATCGAGCAGTCGGTGGAGATTCCGAGCCCCGCGACCGATGCGATCGGACAGGCAGCGCGGCGCGCCGGTGCGGTGGTCGCGATCGGCGTCAACGAGCGCGACCACGGGACGCTTTACAATGCGCAACTCGTCTTCGACGCCGACGGCGCACTCGTGCTGTCACGCCGCAAGATCACGCCCACGTTTCACGAGCGCATGATCTGGGGGCAAGGCGACGGCTCGGGCCTGCGCGCCGTCGACACGCGTGTCGGGCGGCTCGGCGCCCTCGCGTGTTGGGAGCACTACAACCCGCTCGCGCGCTACGCGCTCATGGCCGACCACGAGGAAATTCACGTGGCCATGTTCCCCGGGTCCCTCGTCGGCAACATCTTCGCCGACCAAATCGCGGTCACGATCCGCCATCACGCGCTCGAGGCCGGCTGCTTCGTCGTCAACTCCACGGGGTTTTTAGACGATGAGCAGGTCCACACCATCGCGGGCACGACGGGTCTCGGCAAGGCGCTCCGGGGCGGCTGCTACACCGCCATCGTCTCGCCCGAGGGCGTGCTCCTCGGCGAGCCGATCACGAGCGGGGAGGGGATCCTCACCGCGGACCTCGACCTTTCGCTCATCACGAAGCGAAAACGCATGATGGACAGCGTCGGTCACTACAGCCGCCCCGAGCTCCTGGCGCTCTACGCCAATCGCACGCCGCAGCCGCACGTGCGCGATCTCGTTGCCTCCTCTCCTCCACCCCCGACGAAGGACCCTCACGATGAATCGATCGTTGCCCATCTTGACGGGGGCGCCCGCACTCCCGCCGTTTGAGCTCATCGCGGAGCTCCAGGCCTTGGGCGTCCACTGGATCGATCCGGGCGGTCCCGGCCTGAGTCGAGCCGGGGGCGCCGGGCCGTCCGATCACAAGGCCGTCACGGTCTGGAACCAGACGGTGATGGTGCCGATCTTCACCCGCGCCGCGGGTCACTCCCCCTACTCCGCCGAGGTGGCCCCGAATGGAGCGACGGCGACCTTGCGGCGCGATGGGTGGCCCGTCGCCGAGGTGACATTCCCTCGCACGCCGAATTTCTACTCGCGAGTGACGGCCGAGGGCGTCCCCTACTGGAAGATCGCGCGTCTGCACGCAGACGACGTGTTGGCCACGACTGTGCTGCAGACGTGCGTCCGTTACGGGCGGCGTGAAACCTCCTGCCAGTTCTGCGCGATCGGTCAGTCGCTCGCCTCGAGGACGACCGTCGCTGAAAAGAGGCCCGATCAGCTCGCGGAAGTCGCCGAGGCGGCGGTGGTTCTGGACGCCGTCAAGCACGTCGTTTTGACGACCGGGACGCCGCACACCGACGACCGCGGCGCGCTCGTGCTGAGCGACGCAGCGCGCGCCATCAAAGCGCGAGTGTCGGTCCCCATTCAGGCGCAATGCGAGCCGCCTGCCGATCTCGCGTGGATCGACCGAATGGCCGCCGCCGGTGTCGATAGCCTCGGAATGCACCTCGAGGCCGTGACCGAGCCCGTGCGCCGCCGGATCATGCCGGGCAAGGCCGAGATTCCCATCGCGACCTACTTGGACGCCTTCCGGCACGCTGTCGACGTCTTCGGGTGGGGGCAAGTCTCCACGTACATTTTGGCGGGTCTCGGCGATTCGCATGACGCGATCCTCGCCACGTGCCGGCGCCTTGTCGCGATGGGTGTCTACCCGTTCGTCGTTCCCTTCGTCCCCATCGCCGGCACGCCGCTCGAGGACCACCCGCCGCCGGATCCCGCATTCGTCAACTCGGTGCTGGCCGATGTCGCTCGCGTCCTCTTCGAGGCGGGCATGCGGAGCGACGCGATAAAAGCCGGGTGCGGACGTTGCGGTGCGTGCTCCTCGCTGCGCGCGCGGGAGGCGATCCATGCTTGAAGCGGCCAATGTCTGGGGGCAAGAGGTCATCCCCTTCCTCTCGAGCGCCATCGCGGCTCAAATCGTGAGCGAGCCCTGGCAGCTCGAGGCCTACTACAGGCTCCGGCGCTCCGTTTTTGCCGAGGAGCAGGGCCTCTTCGACCAAACGGACGTCGACGCACACGACGCGCGCGCGACGGCCATTGTGGCGATGGCCCAGATGGCCGGAATGGCCGACGAAGTGGTGGGCGTCGTCCGGATCTACCCGACGGATCCGGACACGTGGTTCGGAGGCCGCCTGGGCGTCATCCCGAGGTACCGCTCGCGGCGAATCGTGGGGACTTCGCTGATTTGCGCCGCCGTGTCGACGGCGCGCGCCTTCGGTTGCAAGACCTTCCTGGCGACCATCCAGGCGAAGAACGTCCGGTACTTCGAGCAACACCACTTCTCGGCGATTGAGCCCGTCGAGGTCTGCGGACAGCCGCACCAGCTGATGCGGGCCGATCTCGAGGCGTATCCGGCGTGCGCCGCCTGGGCGAACCGGCCCGTCTTTGGCGACGTGGCGGCGGCCCTCATGGGTCGCCTGAGGGCGGCGTGAAACTCGCATCCGGGTCGCTGCCCTCGCTCGTGGGCGAGCTGCAGGGCCGGGCCGAGATCGGTTTCAAGCAAGACATCCAGCGCGCCGCGAGAGCTTTCGGGCGCGAGACGCGCAGCGCTTGGTTTCCTTCGGCGCACCCGTGGATCAACGGCGACGACACGGCGGCGCTGAAGGACGACGGGGGCGGCTACGTCCTCTTCGCGGCGGAGGGGATGCGGGCCGAGTTCGTCGCTGCCGACCCCTGGTTTGCGGGCTTCTGCGGCGTGCTCACGAACGTCAACGACATCGCCGCGATGGGCGGCCGACCGTGGGCGATCGTCGACGTGCTCTTTCTCGGCAGCGGCGAGAACGAGCGCGTGCTCGAGGGAATGGCCGCGGCCAGCCAGGCCTTCGGCGTGCCGGTCGTCGGGGGCCACACGACACGCTGCTCGGCCGCCAGCATGCTTGGCGTGGCGATCGTCGGGCGTGCCAATCGCCTGATCCCCGGCGCGGGGGCCCGGCCGGGACAGGCGCTCCTCGCCGCCATCTCGCTCGACGGCAGCTTCCGAGGTCCAGGCGGCAACTTCAACGCGGCAACGGCGGCCCCGAGTCAACTGCTGCGCGCGCAGCTCGGCCTCCTGCCCGAGCTCGCGGAGGCGGGGTGGGTCGCCGCCGGCAAGGACATCAGCATGGCGGGGATCTGCGGGACGTCGCTCATGATGCTCGAGACCTCCGGGGCCGGTGCGCACATCGATCTGGAGCGGATCCCCGCGCCCGCCGGCGTCGACGCGCTTCGCTGGTTGACGGCATTTCCGAGCTTCGGATTCGTATTGGCCGTCGAGCCCACGCACGTGGCCGCCGTGTGCGCGCGCTTTGATTCGGTCGGCGTCGCGTGCGCGCCCATCGGACAAATCGACGACTCGAGGACGCTGGTGCTCTCGGGGGCGGGCGAGCGGCAAATGTTCTGGGACCTTCGAGACGTCCCCCTGACGGGCTTCGGCCCTTAGCCGACCCAGAGGCGACCCATGATGTCGGTCGGAATGTTCACGTATTCCACGAGGCCGCGCGGTAGCGTCGTCCACGCGGCGGGTCTGGCCGAAGCCCTTGCGGGCAGGGGTCACGACGTGACGCTTTACGCGTTGGCGAAGCCCGGCGCGTCCTTCTTTCGGCCGATCCGGTGCCGAGTCGAACTCATCGCCGCCGGCGAGGCTCCCGCCGACCGAGCGAGGCTCGTGGGTCAGCGCGTCGGGGAGTTCATCGACGGATTGCGGACCCGAGATCGGGAACACGACGTATTTCACGCCCAGGATTGTCTGGCGGCCAGCGCGCTGCTCGGCTCGGGCCTGCGTCCCGTCGTGCGAACGGTGCATCATGTCGACCGCTTCGAGGATCCGTACCTTGCGGGTTGCCAGCGCCGGTCCGTGCTCGAAGCCGACGTGGTCCTCAGCGTGAGCCGTTTCACCCAGAAGCAGGTGTTCGCAGAGTTCAATCGGCACACTACGGTCGTTCGCAACGGCGTGGACGCGAACCGCTTCGCGCGACCCGTCGCGCGCCAGGGCCGTTCGATCCTCGCCGAGTTCGGAGTCTGCCCCGACGACGTCGTCATCCTCAGTGTGGGGGGGATCGAACCCCGCAAGAACATGCGACGGTGTCTCGCCGCCGTCGCGCGGCTCTACACGAAGTGCCCGCGGGTCACCTGGATCATCGTGGGCGGCGACAGCATTTGGGACCACTCGGAGTACGCGGCCCGCTTCGACGCCGACCTCGCGGCCCTGCCGGCCCCGCTGGCTCGCCGTATCGTGCGCCCGGGCCCCGTCGGCGACGACGATCTCACCGAGCTTTACCGGACGAGCGACATCTTGCTGGGCCCCTCGTTGCACGAAGGCTTCGGCCTCGCTGTCCTCGAGGCCATGGCGGCGGGGACCTGCGTCATCGTACCGGGGCGCGAACCGTTCACCGAGTATCTGGACCGCCGGTCGGCCGCCTTCGTCGATCCCGAGTCCGTCGATGGCATCGCCGAGACTCTCGTCGATCTGGTGCTCGATCCAGGCCGAAGAGCCGATCTACAACGGTCGGCTGCGCGCCGCGCCGCACGGTTTACATGGGAGCGCTGCGCCGCATCGCACCGCCTTCCCTACGAGGCTGCGCGTGCTGCGGCGCGTCGCCGCGGTGCCGCCCGCGAGCCAAAAGGGTGAGGTCCGGAGCATGAAGCCCCATCACGCAGTCATTGTCGTGGGGGCCGGTCAGGCCGGCCTCTCGGTCAGCTATTGCCTGAAGGAGCACGGGATCGACCACGTCGTGCTCGAGAAGTCGCGGATCGCCCATAGCTGGCGTTCGGAGCGATGGGACAGCTTCTGCCTCGTGACCCCCAATTGGCAATGCAAGCTTCCGGGATACCCCTACCGCGGAAACGACCCGCAGGGCTTCATGGGGCGCGACGAAATCGTGTCGTATCTCGAGAGCTACGCGGCGTCGTTCGACCCTCCGGTGCTCGAGGGGGTGGAGGTCCTGTCGGCGAGCCGATCGACGGGCGACGGCCCGCGGTTTGAGCTCGAGACATCGATCGGTCCGGCGATGACCGCGGACCAGGTCGTTGTCGCGACGAGCAGTTATCACGTGCCGCGAATCCCGCCGAGCGCTTCGCAATTGCCGCACGACGTGGTCCAAATTCACTCGGCTCACTATCGAAATCCGCAGGAATTGCCCGAGGGCGAGGTGCTCGTCGTCGGCACCGGCCAGTCGGGATGCCAGATCGCCGAAGATCTCCACCTGGCCGGCCGGCAGGTCCACTTGTGCGTCGGCAATGCCCCGCGGTGCGCTCGCCGTCACCGGGGAAAGGACGTCGTCGAATGGCTTAGCCTCATGGGCTACTACGACATCCCGATTGATCGTCACCCGAACAAGGAGCAGGTCCGGGACCGCACCAACCACTACGTGACCGGTCGTGACGGCGGTCGCGACATCGATCTGCGGCGGTTTGCCCTGCAGGGCATGCGCCTTTACGGGCCTCTGAGGGACATCCGCGCCGGCCGCATGGCGTTTGCTCCCGGTTTGAAGCAGCACCTGGACGACGCGGACGAAGTTTACCGGAGCATCAACCGCACGATCGACACGTTCATCGCGAAGGAGGGGATAGAAGCGCCGCCCGGTGTCGAATACGTCCCGCCCTGGGAGCCGGAGCAGGAAATCTTCGATCTCGACGCCTCGGATCGCATTCGGGCCGTGGTGTGGTGCATCGGCTTCGGGTCGAACTTCGGCTGGATCCACGCACCCGTCCTCGATGAGGGCTGCTACCCTCGCCACGAGCGAGGGGTGACCGCGGTCGAGGGCCTCTATTTCATTGGGCTCCCCTGGCTCTTCACGTGGGGGTCGGGCCGCTTCTCGGGCGTCGGGCAGGACGCTCGACACATCGCAGGGCGGATTGTCGAGGTCGCGGCGCGCACGCCGGCCTGACGCGATCGCGCGACCCCCTCGGGAGCGCGCTTCCAGTGACAACGAACGCCCCAAAGGCATGGATGCGGGGATGACTGCGTCGCGACCCCCCCCGATGGCGACCTGTCTCGTCGAGGTGAGACGCACGAATCGTGCCGCGAGCGCGATCGCCGCCCGAAGGCCCCAAACGGAGGCCAATCTGCTTCGGAGGCCCGGACCCGGCGCAGAGCGGGAATGGGTGTTGCGCAATCGACAGAAAGGGGTCAAGTCGTCTCTTGGGTTTCGTTGCGCAAAATCGGTCCATCGGCCCGCAAGATGCACCACTCAGGTGCGGCCGGGGGCGCGAGCGGGGTAGCTCACCATGAAGGCTCAGGATGTTGCCGCGCGCGCGGCGTGGTGCGTACTGGCCGTTCTGGCGTACGGATGCGGCACGTCGCCCTCGAGCGGCGAATCGATTGCTCCTGTCGGATGTTTACCGGATCGCTCACTCGTCTGCGTGAGCGGTGGCGACGGGTGGAGGTGCAACCCCGGCGCCGATCCCGAAGCGGGAGACTCCGGACTGTCCTGCAGCATTCCCCAACCCGATGGATTGAACGACGACTTCTGCTGCATCGCCTGGTCGTACACCGCGACCACGTGCACCCCGGATGATCAATTAGGGGCTTACTGTTGGTTTCCATCCTATGGTTACCAGTGCGAGTCGGGTGACACTCCAGGCAGGCTGAACTCCTCGCTGAATTGCAGCGCGCCGAGTACCGACGCGGATGGCGTGCACGCCGACTTTTGCTGCCAGTGACGCCCGCGCAGCGGCTCGCGGGCCATCTGCGCATGGGCGTGCGACCGATGACGCCGCTTGCGCGCGTCTTTCATCGGCCGCCATCGCGGCCGCGGTGGCGGACTCCGCAATTCGCTTCCGCCAACGTTGCTTCGAACCGCCGGGTCCGCCAGCACGCGGCACACGGCCTCTCCGTGGCCGCACCAGGGCCGATCGCCCGCGCGCTCCGCACGAATGCCGGTCCGGCAAGCCTTCGCATTTCTGGGATCGGGGGCTACCTGCGGCGTGCGGCCTCGATCGTGGCGATGTCGATCTTCTTCATCGACATCATGGCCGAGAAGGCGCGCTTTGCCTCATCGCCTCCGGCGGCAAGGGTGTCCGTGAGCGCACGCGGGGTGATTTGCCAGGACAGGCCCCAGCGGTCCTTGCACCAGCCGCACTGACTTTCCTTCCCGCCATGGCTGACGATCGCGCTCCAGTAGCGGTCGGTTTCTTCTTGATTGTCCGTGGCGATTTGAAACGAGAACGCCTCGCTGTGCTTGAACTGCGGGCCGCCGTTGAGACCGAGACAGGGAATGCCCAACACGGTGAACTCCACCGTGAGTACGTCGCCTTCATGGCCGCCGGGGAAGTCGCCGGGCGCCTTGTGAACGGCGGTCACTTCACTGTTCGGGAAGGTAGCGGCGTAGAAGCGTGCCGCATCATGCGCGTCCTTGTCGAACCAGAGGCAGATTGTGTTCTTCGGCTTCATCTTGGTGGTGCTCCTCGTGCTCGGATTGGCGTGAAGATAACTCGACCTTTGGCGAATTCCGTGCCGACGGCGATCCCATCGAAACGTCGCACTCTCGATTGGCCGACCGGGTAGGTCAGCGCCGCGCGCGGGCCGCGTTGTCAAAACGCCCGGTGCCCCGCCGGACACGAATGAACGTGAGACTCTCGAAGAGGCGGAATGGCACGCGCGATGCTTCTCTCGACTCCGGAGCCCCAGATGCGATCGACAGACGACGAGGCCCTCGTTCGAGCCGTGATCGACGCCCGACGTGCCGACGCTGCGCGCGGGATGCACCAGGTGCACGGGCACCGGCTCGGGTTCGTAGGCCCGCAGCAGCGGAACGAAACCGCCTCGAGCGGCGCTCGGCTCAATCCGACGAGGCGAACGCCCGGCTCGGTTGCCGGACCATGGCGCAGGAGCCCGCCGTAGAAACTCCGCTCAAAGGTTTCCCGATCGGAGGCCTCGTCTTGCATGCCGCCCATCGGTGCGTTACAGACTGAACCATATGGTTCAGTCTTCGGGTGTCCGCCTCGATGCGTCGTTCAATGCGCTCTCAGACGTCACCCGACGCGGCGTTCTGGAGCAGCTCGGACGTGCAGACGCTTCGATCACGCACCTTGCCGAGAGGTTCCACATGACCCTCACGGGCATGAAGAAGCGCGTCGGCGTCCCGGAGCAGGCCGGGCTCGTCACCACGGAGAAGGTCGGGCGCGTGCCGAACTGCAAGCTGGGGCCGCGCCGGCTGGAGGATGAGACGGCGTAAATCGAGAGGTACCGCACGCTCTGGGACGCACGCTTCGACGCACTGGATGAGCTTGTCGAGACATGGACGAACAAGGAGGAGCCCGATGGACGCCACAGCAAGAGAAGGTGACCCCACCCCCATGAAGAACCGCACGACGGTGGAACGCAAGTCCGAGCGCGAACTGGTTGTCACGCGAACCATCAATGGCCCGGCGCGCATCGTGTTCGACGCGTTCACCAAGCCCGATCTGCTCAAGCGGTGGTGGGCACCGAAGTCGACGGGCCTGTCTCTGCTTTCCTGCGAGGCGGATGTTCGCGCGGGGGGCAGGTACCGTTTCGTGTTCGTCGACGCTGCCTCAAAGCCAATGGGGGAGTTCTTCGGCAGGTACCTCGAAGTGACACCGCACTCGCGCCTCGTCTGGACGAATGAAGAAGGTGGGGACGGTGGGGCCGTCACCACGGTGACTTTCGTGGAAAATGGCGGCAAGACGCTGCTGGTGATGCACGACGTCTATCCCTCGAAGGACGCCCTCGACGCTACCCTCGCGTCCGGGATGGAACCTGGGATGCGCGAGACGCTCGAGCAGCTCGACGAGCTTGCCGCGATTCTTTCGAGCCAAGGGAGGCCGTCATGAAACCTGCTGTAGCAACCTTTTCCGGCGTCGGTCTCGTGCACGTATTGCGCCGCCAACACGCGTGAGCCCGTCGTATTCCGTTGGGGCCACACCTGATGAATTGCTGCGGCGTCGCCGAGTCCAGCCACATGGGTGGGAATTAAAGGCCACACGAGTCATCAATCGGCCGTTGCGGGATACATGGTGTGAATGAACAGCGCCCCATCGAACACCTGCGCCCAGGCTGCGCGGTAGCGTCCGTACCCGATGAATCGGGCGATCGGCGGCACGTTGGCCGAAACGCTGCGGAAGTCGACGAAGGCCGCAGGCGCCTGGCCCGACGCCATGCGCGACTCGAAGCTCCCCTCGGGTGTGGGCGACAGCGCGTGGGGCTTCGTCGGCGGGTTCCCCACCGTGCCCTCGAAAGCCGTCATCGCGATCGAGTACGCGCGGTGCCCCAGTACGCGGGCCAACCGCTCGCCCGTCGGATGGTAGCCATCGAACGCGTGCGGATTGGCCGAGCTGCCGGTGACATCGAGTGTCTCGAGCGAACGCGCTGCGTGGACGTTCGCCATCCACACCACGATGCGGCTCGCGGGGTTCTGGTCGAGGAGCCAGAGAATGTTGTCGGCCATGGCTTCGTCGCGGACATTGTTGAGTGCGACGTGCTCGTCCCACGCAATCGTCGTCGACTGGTCGGCCCCGACAGCCTCATGCCATCGGTAGAGCGCGTCGACGGCCTCGATCGAGCGAACCGCCAAGGCGCGGTCAGGGCCGCTGCCCGTGCGAGCGAGGCGATCGCGCAGCTGCGCGAAGGCCGCTCGATCGCGGGCGCGTATCTCGGGCGTAAGGGCCGAGAACTTCTTCTGCTTCGGGAAGCGATCGAAGGCCTGGAGGATGCCCGCTCGCTGCTCAACGGACCAGGCGTGTGCGGCATCCACGTACGAGACGAGCCAGTCGCGGTACCGGGACACGCCGTCCTTACCCGTGAACTGGATGTCGATGCCCGTCATCCGCAGCGGCTTGCCGGCGCGGGCGGTCGCGCGCGCGTATTCGAAGATCGCCTTGGTCTGTTGAACGCCGCCCCAGGGCCAGCCGAGGCCTAGCTCGCGTGCGTCGCCTCCGGCGCCTGGTTGGCGGACGCGCGCGTCCATCTGCTCGCAGCTCCACATCCCCGCCTCCCACGCGAGGATGTCGAAGCCCAGCCGCTCGTGCAGAAACTCGATCAGCCGCACCTTCGCGTCGAAGGCGGCGCCGTCGAGATGCGACGGCTCGCCGATTAGCACCACCCGCACATCCCCGAGCACACGAGCAAGCGGAGCCAGGTCGTCGAACTGTCGGTCGCCAGGGTCGAGGTCCCGCACGGCAATCGTCTCCGCGGGGCGGGTCTGGGAGGCCATCGCGACCGCCGGCGACACGGCGGACATGGGTGACGCGTGGGGCGCTGAATACGAAACCGGCGCGCAGCCGGTGAAGATAGACGCGACGAACGCAAACGAAGCGGAAGCCGGGAGTCTGGCTGCAGACACGCCTCGTGTCGCAAAGTCGCCTTTGGTCACGAGCACGAACACAACGTAAGAGCGCCAGGAAGCCCTGTCGAGGAGGCCTCCGCCGTCACCCGCACCGTGACCGCGAGCAGAGAGTCCTCGCTGCCCGCGAGGATGACCGCTCTGCCCGGCGTCGGCACCGAAGTGTGTGACGTGAGCTAGATTCGAGCACGATGTGCTTCGCGCCGCCCGAGCCGCCGGCCGCGAGTGGCCGCCGCCGTAGATGCGGGCGAAGTTCAGAAACACGGGGACGGGGGACGCTCACAGGCCGCGACTAGCCCCACGACGAGCAGAGGAACGAGCCGTCGCCGGGATCGGAGCCGAACGCCGTCTGTCATGAAGCTATCGTCACACGAGACGGCACACGCGCGGTGGCGTCCCCGCGCCCTGATTCCCGCGGACGTCGCCGAGGCTACCCTCCGCTCTCTCTCCGCGCCCGACGCCGTCCATATCCCGACGACCGAAGCACGACCCCCGCTGCCGGACGATTCCCCGGACGATTCGGGCCGCGAGATGACGGTGATCTCGGCGATTGGGGTTCCCTGGCCGACCGGTGGTGACACTCCTTTCAGCGTGACAGACGCGCCCGCCGCGTCGAGCCTGCAAATGCGGGTCGCACGCGACCGGGAACAAATCACTCCCGCGCGAGTCTGAATTGCGGGCGGTGACGTTGACGAAACAGCGGCGAGGGGCCCGAGCGGGGAGCACGATGGCGAGCAGCGAGCAATCCGGCCAACGCGTGGCGCGTCGAGCTTACGAGAAAGATCCGGACGCCGTGGTGCACGTGCCCCAGGCCGACCGCGCGCGTCGGCCGGCCGGCGTGGGCGAACCTCGCACTTGGGCTCTCGCGGCGCTGGCGACTCTTGCTTGCACGGGGCCGGCGGCCATCCACAAGGGGGAACGGCACACCCCGTTGGAAGACGGCGACGTCCAGCCGGCCAGGTCGACGGAGCTCCGCTGGTCCGTCCCCTCGTCAGTCCCAGCGGCCGCCGAAACAGAGAGGAGTCCTTCGGCCGTCCCCGAAGACCCAAAGTCTTTGGCCTCGAACCCCCTTCCTGGGAGCGAAGGCGAGCGAGATTCCGGCGCCGTCGGGCCCCTGCGGGATCGCGACGCAGTAGCGGCCTCGCACCCAACGCCGGCGTCGTCACGGAGAGGCCCGCCTTGCTTTGACCATCGCGTCCAGGCCCCATCGATGCGCGTGACCGACGTGCGGGTGAGCGGCTCTTTCACGCGGGCCGCAGTCGAGCGCATCGTCGCATCGCGTGCCTTTGGTCGCTTTCGCCTCTGCTACGAAAATGGACTGCGGTTTCACCCGTCGCTTCAGGGCCATGTCACCGTCAAGTTCGTCGTGGACGCGACGGGCAGTGTGACGTCGTTCGCCGATGACGGCAGCGATCTCCCGGAGTCGGGCGTCGTCACGTGCGTCGTTCGTAGTTTTGGCAGCCTCACATTTCCAAGTACGGAATCGGGGTTGACGGAAGTCGTGTACTCGGTGGCATTCAGCCCCGCGCCGCCCGCTCCCTGCGACCGGAAGTCCGTGCCGACCTCGCCGAACGGACGCCTTTGAGCCGCCAAATCGGACTAGGTCGAGGTCGGATCCCCCCGACGCTCATTCCTCCAGAACCCCCGGTGCTGCGGGAGATGCACGTTGACGACGACGGGCTCGCCCGCGAACATTCGCTGATGCACGAAACCGAGGCCGTCGACAGCTTCGCGTTCTCAACGCCACTGCGCAAGGCACCAGGGTACTCGTTTTATTTTATCGAGATCCCCGAGCGGGTTAGCCGTGCCATCGGTCGCCGCGGTCCGGTTCCCGTCGTGTCGACGATCAATGGCAAGACGGAGTTCCGCGCGAGCATCGTGCCCGTCGGCGGCGGGCGCCATCGCTTGCAGCTCAATGCGCGGGTTCGCAGCGAAGTGGGGATCGAACCCGGTGACCGGCTGACGGCCGTTCTGCGCGTCGACAAAATGCCCCAAGCGGACCGCGTGCCGCACGACCTCGACCGAGCGCTCCGCGATAGCGGTGCGTTGGAAGCGTTCGGGACGTTTCCTGCGGGCAAGAGAAGTCACATCATCCGCTGGATCGAGGAGGCGGTCGGCGAACGCACGCGCGAAAAGCGAATTGCAAAGGGGGTCGAAGTTTCCCTGCTGCAGGCGGAGGCGGCCTACGACAAGCAGGCGTCCGGATCGACCGCGCCGAGGAGCAAAGAGCGCTTCGTCGCCCCAAGAAAGGCGATCGAGACGGGGATTCCTGTGGTCTCGTTCGCGGATGCCAAAGAGTGGTCGGCTTGGCTCGCGTCGAGCCATGCGTCGTCGCGCGGCGTATGGCTGAAGATCGCCAAGAAGACGTCGACAAATACCTCGGTTACCTACGCTGAAGCGATCGAGGTCGCACTCGTCTGGGGATGGATCGATGGGCAGAAGAAGGCGTTCGACGAAGCATGGTGGCTTCAGAAATTCACGCCACGTGGCTCCAAGAGCGTGTGGTCGAAGATCAATCGCGACAAGGCAATTGCGCTCATGGCGGCGGGCAAGATGATGCCCTTCGGCCTTGCGGAGGTCGAACGAGCCAAGAAGGACGGTCGGTGGGATCGAGCCTACGAATCGCAGAGAGACGCGTCGGTGCCGGAGGATCTCGCAACGGCACTCGCGAACAACCCTCGCGCGCAGAGATGTTTCGCCACGCTGGAGGCTCACAACCGATACGCCATCCTGTGGCGGGTTCACAACGCGAAGAAGGCGGAGACGCGAGCCCGTCGCATCGCCCAGTTCGTCGCGATGTTGGCGAAGGGGGAGAAACTGCATCCGTGAGGGCGACGTCCGGTTGGAGCTCCTCGGTGTAGGTCTTGGTCAGGCTTGCAGTGCGTCGCTTGTTCTGCGGTTATCACGCGATCGGAAACCTTCCCGAGCCCGATTGGCTCACCCACAGACTCGCCCGAGGAGGCTTATTTTTAGGGACGCGGCAGCGATGGCGACGCTCCAAGGCCGTGACCAGCGAGATCACGCGCGTGGAGTGTCTGCGACACATCACAGAGCGTTCGCGCCGAGGATGCGGCGGCTTCGTCTCTGCTGCACGAAGGCCACGAAGCGAAGGGAACGCGACGCCCACGCGGGGTCCACTTGGAACACCGTCTCGACGTGGATGGGGCTCACGCGGGCGACGGCGAGCTTGCGCAGGACGCGCACGATGGGCGCATGGGCGAGGTGCCGGCCTGCATTCTCGCCCTGCGGCACGTCGGTCGACAGCCCCGACTCCGTGATCGCGAGCCAGACCTCGACGTCCTCGTTTCCGGGAAGGTCGAGCACGTCGACACTGAGGTGATCGCCCTGTCTGGACAGCCCTACTCGTGCACGTGGCTGGCTCGCCGAGGCTCGCAGATCCCGCGCGGCCTGCTCCGGGTCGCCGCTCTGCACCGTCGAATGTCCGTCGACGACGATCTCGGGCGTGTACGTGCGCCTGTCTGGAAGTGTACGAGCGTACTCGCCCTGTCTCTCGCCGAATTGCGGTTGACCAAACGGATCGCGCCAGCCGAGCCCGTCCCAGTAGTCGACGTGCTCCTCGAGCGCGAGGATCGACACGCCCTGGATGGGCTGTGTCCGGTCGAGCGAAGCGAGCCAGGTGTCCGCGGGCGGGCAGCTGCTGCACCCCTCCGACGAAAAAAGCTCGACGATTACCGGCACGCCGCCGGCGTGCAGCGGGGCGGGAGACTCTCCTTGGTGTGCGGCCCGGACCGCGCCTGCAAGGCACACCGTCGCAAGCAACGTGCCCGTGATGCCGATGATGGTACGCACACTGGGTCTACGCGTGCGGGGGCGATCCGTTACCTGACGCGGGGTTGCTCTCGCATGCCGACGGGCTCGCCGCGTCGGGGTCGGGGTCGGGGTCGGGGTCGGGGTCGCGGTTGGGGTCGCGGTCGGGGTCGGGGTCGGGGTCGGGGTCGGGGTCGGGGTCGGGGTTAGTTTAGGTCGAGGTGGCAGCGGCAGAGGGCTTGCCCGTCAGCGGGGCTTGATGGCCGTGCCAGATTTTAGAGGATCCCCAGCTCGATGGCGCGCAGCACCGCGCGGGTCCGGTCACGTACCCCAAGCTTGCCAAAAATGCTCGAGGCTTGATTCTTCACCGTCGCTTCGGCGGTGCCGAGTACGACGGAGATCTCTCTGTTACTCTGTCCGGCGGCGATAAGTCGCAGGACGTCGAGCTCGCGCTTCGTGAGCGGGGCGGGGAAGGGCGAGGCGGGAACGCTGGTCGCGAGGCGAGCGAGGCCGCGAACGACGCGCTCGGTAACGGCAGGGTTGATGAGCGTCCCTCCAGCCGCGACGGTGCGCACGGCCTCTGCGAGTTGCTCGAGCGAGACGTCTTTGAGGAGGAAGCCGCGGGCGCCGAGCCTTATCCCTTCGATCGCGACGACGTCGTCGTCGAACGTCGTGAGGAGGATGCAAGGCGGGCGTGACGCTATTCGTCCCAGCGCGGCGAGAACCTCGACACCGGTCATGTGTGGCATACGGACGTCGAGGAGCGCGACATCGACGGCGATCGTAGTCAGAATCCGGAGCCCCTCGTCTCCGTCGGACGCCTCGGCGACCACGCGGATGTCCGAGGTGAGCTCAAGGAGGCCCTTGATGCCCTGCCGGACCAGCGTCTGGTCATCCGCCAGGGCGACTCGGATCACGGAGCGCCCGCCCGCGCGGGGAGGAGCGCGCGCAGCGTGAGACCTACCCCCGCGTGCGCCTCGAACTCAATCTTGCCGCCCATTCCTTCGATCCTCTCCCGCAGTCCGGACAGCCCGTGCCCCACCCTTAACTCCGGAGCGCCTCGCCCGTCGTCCCTCACGGTCACGGCGACAGTATCGTCCGTCGTTTTGATGGCCAGAAAGACGTTCTCCGCCCCGGCGTGGCGCACGGCATTGGTGAGCGCCTCCTGAACGCAGCGAAAGATGGTGTGGGCGAGGGCCGCCTCGACCCGCAGGTCCTGCTCGAAAGCAAGATGCACGCGCGGGTGCGGGATGCCGGCGACCAAGGTTTGCAGGGCGCCGGAGAGATCGAGCGGCGCCTCCTCGCGCATCGCGCTCACAACGCTTCGGAGCTCGACGAGGAGCTCCTTGGTGAGGGAGTGCGCGTGATCGACCGGTTCCTTGGTTTTCCTGTCGGCGATGTTTCGGGCGAGCTCGAGCTGGAGGTTCAGGGCGGTCAGGTGGTGGCCGAGGGCGTCGTGAAGCTCGCGTGCAATGCGCAGCCGCTCGGCGGTGCGGGTGCTGTCGGCGAAGAGCTCGCGTGTCGCGAGGAGCTCGGCGTGCACGCGCCCGAGCTCCGCACGTGCTTGCGCTTCGCGCACGACGAGTCGCGACGCGGCGAAAGCGAACAGTTGAAAGCCGGCGTACGCAACCGCCGAAAGGTGGGTCGCTCGACTGCGGAAAGGGCTCACCAGGTCGACCGCCACCATCGCCGCTGTCTGCGCGATCACCCAGACGAGCCCGGTCTTCTCGCCCACGACGAGCGGCGCCTCGCCAGCGACGACGCAGAGGAGAGCCCCCTCGAACCCGGAGCTGCCGATCGCGAGCGCGACGAGCGCCGCCCCGCTCTGCCCAGCGAGCGCCGCCGGGCGCCACGCGCCGCGCCGCACCGTCGAAGCCGCGAGGTGGAAGGCGATCGCGAACGCTCCATAGGCCGCGCACCAAACGAGAGAACGTTGGTCGAAGCAAGCTCGCCCTGACGCCCACGCCCCCATCTGCGGCACGCCCGCCGCCATCCAGACGACAAACCCCGCCCCGACGAGTGGACGCTCCGAATGGGCTCGAATCATCGCCTCGGGCAGCGTACGAGCCTTGCCGCGCGCCCGCCATGGGCCGAAAGTCACAAGAGGAATCGACACGCCGGTAATACGGACGGCTCATGTACGAGCGTTGGCGAGAGTGCACGATGGGGCCATGGCCCGCCTATTCCAGAGTGTGCTCGCCGTTCACGTCGCCGCGGGAGCGGTCGCGCTCTTGGTCTTCTGGGTCCCGCTGGTCACGAAGAAGGGCGGGCGAACGCACCGGCGCGTCGGATGGGTCTACGTCGCGGCCGCGGCGACGCTTGCGGTTACGGGCTTCTTGTTATGCATCCAGCTCCTGA
The DNA here is from genome assembly GCA_963696385.1 of uncultured delta proteobacterium. Classification (GTDB taxonomy): domain Bacteria; phylum Myxococcota_A; class Polyangia; order Polyangiales; family Polyangiaceae; genus Palsa-1150. The sequence continues at coordinate 405,685 of CAVOKF010000007.1, read as the reverse complement.
GCGGCGGCAGCCCTTTGCGGTGGCGCGCGGGCATCTTTCTCGCGTACGTCAGCGTCGTCGCGGGCACGAGCGCTCAGTTCGGCGTGCGCGCGCTCCGGACGAAGGGACGCGCCGGGACTTCGCGAGGCGCGGTCGATCTTGTCCCGCCCCTTCTCCTCGTCGCGGGCGGGGTCGCGCTCGCGGCGTTCGGCATCTACCGGTCGATGGCCCTCTACGTCCTCTTCGCAGTGCTCGGCGTCGTACTCGGCGTGACGCACCTCCGCTTCTGGCTCACGCCTCCCGCACACGAGCGTGAGTGGTTTATCGCGCACATGAATGGAATGGGAACGTCGTGCATCTCGACCGTCACCGCGTTCGTCGTCGTGAACGCACGGCGCTTGGGCATGCGGCCGTTCGATCTCGTCCTCTGGGCCGGCCCGATTGCCGTCCTCGCCGTCGGGCTGACGATCTGGCGCCGGTACTATGCCCGGCGCTTCGCGGGGGCGGGCGCCCCGAGGCTCCAGTAAGAGTTGCGCATCGGGGTCGGGGTCCGGTCGGGGTCCGGTCGGGGTCCGGTTGGGGTCCGGTCGGGGTCCGGTCGGGGTCCGGTCGGGGTCCGGTCGGGGTCGCGCGCCGATCGCTAACGGGTCCCCGGTGATCTCGGCGATTTTGGTACCCTCGGGCACCGGTGGTGACATTCATGAGTGATCCCTGCGACGGACGCGAGGAGTAGCCGGCTCAGGCGCTTGAAGGTTGCCCCGTCCGGAGCCGTGTGGCATTTGTTCCTACCTGAAGTAAGAAGAATGGCAGCCAAGGTTAGTTTCTCCATCGCAGAGCCCACCTTGCTCAAGTGGGCCAAGCAGCGGGCTGACCGTGAGGGCGTCAGCCTCTCGTCGGTCATCACGGACGCGATCCGGCGAGCTCGCCAGCAAGAGGCACGGGAACGCGTCCTCGCGTGGCTGGGACCGGCCGCTACCCTCACGCCCGAGCGTGAAGCAGAGATCCTCGCCGAGTGGGGCGAAGCTGCGGAGCCGGCGGCGAAGCCTAGGCGCCCGCGCAAGCGATGACGCAGACGCCGGGCCTGACGTTTGATGCCGGCGCGCTGATGGCGCTTGAAAGGCGGCAAGCCTCGATCGCAGCGGTCCTCGCGCTCGCCACGAAGCGAGGTCGAACGATCACCGTTCCCGCCGCCGTCGTTGTCGAGTGGTGGCGCGGACGCACCGATCGGCGCGACGACATTCTCGCAATGGTCGACGTCGAACCGCTAGACGACGAGCTCGCGAAGCTCGCCGGAGAAGCTATCGCCGCGACGGCCGGGGCCACGGTCGTCGATGCGATCGTCATGGCCTCGGCCGCGAAGCGCGGCGACCTCGTTTACACATCCGACGTGCCCGACCTGCTCCGCCTTCGCAGCTTTTTTCCTAGCGTGCGCGTCGTACACCTCTAATTCTAGTTGTGGTGGCCAAAAACTGCCTTCGGCAGCGAGCCATCGCCGAGTAGTGCGTGACGATGTCCATGCTGGATTTGTAGCCGTTGGTGACTGCGGCGGAAGCCGCGGGTCGAGTGAGTCCCGCGGACAAGGCACGGGCGTTCGCGATCGCACGCGCGGAGTCGTGCGAAGCGTCCACGGCGGTCGAGATCGCCATCGCCGTGGGCCAGGCGAGCGACGACGCGATGGACGCGGTGCTCTCGCACGCCGACCGGTTCGTGGCGATGACGATGCGGCTCATTCGGTGACGGCGGACGGCGGCGCGGGGCGTCCACCGCGCGCCGTCCGTCGCGCGCCGCCCGCCCGCTACCGGTCAGCGATGCAACGCGCGAATCATGTAGCGACGTTGACGCCGTGCTCGACGAGGGGGGGGTGCTCGTGGACACGCGCCGCGGCGCGCAGGAGACGCTCTCCCATAAGAGTGTTGGACGGGCGTGCGGCGGAGAACACATCCATGCGGTCATAGCCTAAGATGCGCGACGGCGAGCGCACTTGGGCGTGCGCGGCATATTCATCATCGTGCGAGTGACGCGCCAGGCGCTCGTCGAGCTAGGCGCGCTCGCCGCCGCCGGCCGGCTCACACCGCAACTCGGGCCGACGCTGCCGCTCTCGAAGGCTCGCCTCGCGCACGAGATGGTCGAGGGCATCGCACCGCGGCCCGTGGGGAAGATGGTCTTGCAACCCGAATGATCGGCGGCATGGATTCGATCCCCTAGCGAGCGCACCTTTGCCGAGGTGGCGCTGCGCGCGGGATGCACCGGGTGCCCGGGCACCGGCTGGGGTTGGTTTCCGGACGACGGCGAAGGGCTGCTCTCCGGCATAATCGACGTCCCGTCGCGTGGACTCGAGCTATGAGGTGGCGGTGGAGGCGCCTCTCACCGCTGCGGCCCGCGCACTCTCCCTCGGGGACGCGCTCTCGGCCCTGAAGTGGCTCGGTCGCCGGACCGATGCGCGCGCGCGGGCCATGCGCGGCGCGGCTCTGTCGCAGCTCGGCGAATTTGCCAGCGCCAAGGCGCAGCTTCGAGCCGCACTGCGAACGCTCGGGCCCGAAGACCGCCTGCTCCGCGCGCGCTGCCTCGCGGCGGAAGCCGAGATCGCCCTCGCGCTCGGCGATCTGCGCTGGAGCGCGGAGCCGGTCGCGCGCGCCGTCGCGGAGCTCCAGGCTGCAAGCGACGCTCGCAACGCGGCCTATCTGCAGCTGGTTGCGGCTCGGGCGGCGCTGCGCCTCGGTCGACCCGCCGAAGCTGAGCGACTGCTCCGGCACGCCAAGCTCACCTCCGCCGCGCCGCTGGAGCGCACGTTCGCGGAGCTCGTTCGCGTCGAGCTGGCGGCCAAGCGCGGCGACCCGGACTTGTTGATGTCGGCCCTTGCGAGCGCCGGTGTGGCGGCGGAAAGAGCCGGGATCCCAGCCCTCGTCCGGGAGGTGGGGCGCATTCGCGATCACTACGAGGGTCCCACTGCGGTCATTACGTCGCGCGGCAAAGCGCGGGCCGCGCCGTTCTGCGAAGTGTGCGCGCTGGGGCGATCGGCAGACGTGGTCATCGACGGCGGCGGGCGCGAGGTGCGCTTTTCCGGCGAGTGCGTCCCGTTCGCGCGAAGGCCGGTCCTCTTCGAGGTGCTGCGCGTGCTCGCCGAAGCGTGGCCCGAAGCCGTCCCGCGGGACGTTCTGATTGCGCGGGCGTTCGGTGCGCGCCGCCCCAACGAATCCCACCGCATCCGGCTGCGCGTCGAGATCGGCCGCCTGCGCAAGATCGTTCGGCCGCGGCTCGGAGTTGTCGCCGAAGGACCGGGCTACGCGCTGTCCACGACCGGTGAGGTCGTCCTCGTCATGCCGCTCGAAGAGAGCCCCGCTTCGCGCCTCCTGTCGCTCATGCACGGCGGCGAAGCCTGGAGCGCGTCGTCGCTCGCGCTGGCCCTCGACGTCAGCGAACGGACCGTCCAGCGGAGCCTCGGCGAGCTAGAGAACGCCGGAAAAGTCGGCCCGACGGGCAACGGTCGCGGGCGGCGATGGGTGCGGCTCTTCGAAATCCCGACAGACTTGTTACTCCCGCCGAGGCCCCCCGCGCCGTAGATCAAGACTCGTCGGTGCGCGAGAACGCGCCCGCGAAGGAGCTCACCATGGACACCGCGTCGTCTACTCAGTCCTCGTCGACCCGCCAGAAAGCCACCATCGTCCGCGAGTACGGACCCTTCCCGGTCGAACGGGTCCACGGCGTCGCCCACGACGGCACGCACGTCTGGTTCGCCCACGGAAAAAAGCTCGCGGCGATGAATCCCGAGACGGGCGCGATCGAAAAGGAAATCGAGGTTTGCGCCGAGGCTGGCACAGCGTTCGACGGCGAGTACCTGTATCAAATTGGCGAAGACAAAATCCGCAAGGTGGACCCGAAGACCGGCCGCGTGGTCGCCACGATCGCAACGCCGGGCATGACGAAGGACAACTCGGGCCTCGCCTGGGAGGGGGGCACGCTCTGGGTCGGGCAGTACAAGGGGCGCGCGATCCATAAGATCGACGCGACCACCGGCAAGGTGCTCAAGACGCTGCGCTCCGATCGCTTCGTGACGGGCGTGTCGTTCGTCGACGGCGACCTGTGGCACGGCACCTGGGAAGAGGACAGGTCGGAGCTGCGGCGCGTCGACCCCGTCACGGGGCGCGTGCTCGAGACGCTCGAGATCCCCGACGGCGTGTCGGGCCTCGAGGCGCAGGGGGACCTCTTGTTCTGCGGCGGCATCAAGGCGCCCGTCGTGCGCGCCGTGAAGCGACCCGCGCGCAAGTAGGCGCGAGTCCGCCTCATGACGCCGGCGACGGTCGACGACGGAACCTGGTGGCGATGGTTGTCTCTGCCTCCGAGTTTTTCGGGTTCATTCCGAGCTCGCGAGCCATCTGCACAAGACCATTCTACCCGAGAGGTGCGCCGAAATGTGTAGGTAATGGCCTGTCATGGACTCCCTCGCACCTCGTCGGGTAACCTTGGCCCGGAAACATGAGGCGGGGGATCTCGCATGAAGCCTGACTGGATCAGCATTCTGGAGAATACGTATCGGCTCGAGCTCGGCCCGGAAATGTGGATGAAGGGCATCGTGGACGCCGTTCGGCCCTGGGTCGATGAGGGTCTCGGAGTCGCCGGGATCGTCTACCACGTGTCTCCGGAGGGTCACCTGACTCATCGGTTGACTCATATGACGCACGAGTGCTCCGCGGGCTTGCAATCGTTGGTGCAAACGGGACTCAACGGACTCGACCCAGCCTTCGTCAAGCGTAGCTATCTCAGCCTTCGAGTCGGAATGTCGAGCGAAGTGCCCGGGTGGCGCGAGACGCCAACCTTCAAGTTGGGTCGAACGATTGGCGTGGTCGACGCGATCGGCATCAATGGAATGAACCCGGGTGGGACGGGCTGTTGCGTCCTCGCCTTCCGCGCGAAGATCGGGCGTTTGTCGTCTTCTCGGAGAGCGAGCCTCACGCGTGTTGCAGTCCACCTGGCGACCGCTCACCGGCTGCGAATGCGCATCGGGCTCGCGCTCGACGCCGAGCCCACAGCGCGTGCGGAGGCGATCGTGGATCCGCGCGGAGAAGTCCAGCACGCCGTCGGCCCCGCCGCGCTGCGCCCCGCGCTTCAGGCGCTGCGGCAGGCCGTGCTCGACGTCGAGCACGCTCGTGGAAAGCTGAGACATCAAGACCCCGAGCGGGCGCTCGTCTCCTGGAAGGGCCTGGTCGCGGGGCGCTGGACGCTGGTGGACCACTTCGAGCGTGGTGGCCGGCGCTACCTGCTCGCTCGGGAGAACGAGGCGCGTGTGCCCGGGCCCGCGACGCTGAGCCGGCGCGAGCGCCAAGTGCTCGCGTACGCGGCCATGGGGCACTCGAACAAAGAGATTCGCATACGAGCTCGGCCTTGCTCACTCGACGGTCAAGGTTTTGTTCTTTCGCGCTCGAGCCAAGCTCGGAACGCGGACCCGGGCCGAGCTGTTGCAAGAGTTTGCCGAGCAAGGTGGGACGTAGCGTTCTTCGGTGCCCATCCAGGCCGACCTCGACTCCGCTCCACCCGCGGGCGGCCCCTTTTGCCGACGTCTCCAGCACGGCGGTTTACGTGACGCCCTGTAAACCCCAATGTCGTTGCAACGAAACGGGTCGACTGCGAGTGTGAGCACCGAGTCGGCGACCGGACTCGAGACCGGTGGCCTACGTAATCTCGACGGCAACGATAACGCTTTTGCGCATCGGCGTGGACAGTTCCGGCAGCGCCGACCTTGGGTACAAAGCGGCATCCTCGCGGACAGTCGACGCCAAAAACGCCTGCCGATCCGCGCAATCGCGAACGGATGCATTGCCGCCACAAGGAAAGCTTGACGTGAAGCGGGGCGAAGTTTGCGTCGGCGGAGCGCCTCCGCGTCCATGCTCGCGCCGCAACGTCACCCCATCGTCACGTAACCGCGATATGCATCGAGTCGATCCGTAATTCGAAGAGGGGGCTGTCCGACCGGACGGTAACCTAAACTGGCGTCAAAGGCCTTTTCAGCCGCTACCGCACCGTGAGGAGAGCTATCATGAAAAAACCGATTTTCGTTCCGGCTTGGGTGAACCTCGCCGGCGTCCTGGTGACTGCGACGTCCCTGGCCCAGACCACGGCGACGCCGAGCACCGTCACCGTGAACACCACGAGCGGGCTCGCGCAGCTCGCCGACACGCCGGTCGGCGCAAACGCTGCGGTTTGGGACTCGCACCTGTACGAGGCCGCCATTCCGGCCCTGCTTTCGGACGCCGGCGTGCGGCTCGTACGTTATCCGGGTGGCTCGACGGCGGACGTGTACCACTGGCAGTCGAACACCGGAAGCTATGCCGCCAACACGTTTGATTCGTACATGTCGGTCGTTCAGGCGGCTCACGCGCAGGCGATCATCACCGTGAACTACGGCTCCGGAACGCCGGCCGAGGCTGCGGGCTGGGTCCAGTACGCCAACACGGGCGGTCCCTCCTACAGTGGGCCGGTTCCCACGTACCCGGGGGGCGGCGCGACGGGCCAGCGTTATCGCATCAAGTACTGGGAAATCGGCAACGAAATCTACGGCAACAGCACGTACGGCGGCAACTGGGAGAACGACGTCAACCCCCCGGGTCCCGCGGAATACGCTGCGCTTCTCCAGCAATACTCGGCGGCGATGAAAGCGGTGGACCCGTCTATCAAAATTGGCGCTGTACTGACCGCGCCGGGCAACTGGCCGGACGGGGTGACAAACACCACCTCCCCCCAGCCCTGGAACGACACCGTCTTGTCGACCGGGTGCAGCGCCGCCGATTTCGTCATCGTTCACTGGTATCCGGAGAGCCCCGGGGCCGAGTCCGACCCGGGCTTGTTGGCGATCTCTCAGAGCGGCGGATCCAACACGCCCAGCATTCCAAGCATGGTCGCCACGCTGCAGTCGCTGATGGCTCAGTACTGCGGAGCGCATGCGAAGGACATTGAGATCCTCGTCACGGAGACGAACTCTGTGTCGTACAATCCCGGCAAGCAGACCACGAGCCTCGTCAACGGGCTCTTCCTCGCCGACTCGATGATGACCTGGCTTGAGAACGGCGTGAGCAACGTGGACTTGTGGGCCATCCACAACAGTCCCGCTTGCGGCACCAACGATAGCTCGTCCTTGTACGGTAGTTACAGCTACGGCGACTTCGGTTTCCTGTCGAGTGGCGGAATGTGCTCGACGTCCATAGAGCCGCCGGCCGAAACGCCGTTCCCGTCGTATTACGGGGTGCAGATGCTGGCGCACGCGGTCGAGCCGCGGGGTACGTTGCTGAGCGCGACGTCGTCGGCGCCGCTCGTATCGGCACATGCCGTTCAGGGGGAGGCCGGAAACGTCAATGTGCTGCTCGTCAACAAGGACCCTGCAAACTCGTACGCTGTCACGGTGTCGCTTCAAGGAGCAAGGCGGTGGGGCGTCGGAGACGTATTCACCTACGGGGAGAACAGCTCGTCGATCGCGCAGAGTGCCACGCGCGTGTCGAGCTCATCGTTCTCGGTCACCATCGCTCCGTACTCGCTCACCACCGTCCGCGTGAACTGAGAGGCTCCAACGCTCGCGCTCTAGCCCAGGCGCCGGTCGGCGCATCGTCGCCGCGGTCCGGGTCTTGCCTGACACCGTCAAGGGACGAGAAGGTGATGACGAATGGTCCGGTGCGTGCTCATGGCTTGCTCCTTTGGTTCTCGGTCGAGTGGGTGGCAGTCGTGATGCGCAAGTAGGAGGGTCAATCAACGGGGGACGAGCGCGCGCAACCGTCCCTCGAAGAACCGCCGCTCCATCGGATTTCGCGCCCTCTCGAGCGCAGCCCCCAGGTGCCTCCTCGCTGCTTCAATCCGCCCGGCCCGCAGCTCCAGATCGCCCAGGGCGGCTTCGTAAAAGGGGGTTCGCGCGAGCCGGCCGTCGTGCTCGATGGCACGCATGGTGAGCAGGCCTGCCTCGGGCCCGTCTCTCTCCCCGATGGCGATCGCCCGGCTGAGTGCGACGACGGGCGATGGACGCAGCGCCATGAGCATGTCGTAGAGCCCGACGACCTCGGCCCATGGGGTCTCGTCCGCGGTCTTCGCGTTGGCATGCACGGCCGCGAGGGCAGCCTCGATGTGATACTCGCTGAGGGTGGCGCCGGTCGCCGATGCGTCGAGGAAGGTGATCCCCTCGGCTGTGAGAGCGGTATCCCAGAGGGTGCGGTCCTGCTGCCGGAGGGGGACGAGGTCGCCGGCGGAGTCGAGCCGCGAAGGCATCCGCGCCGCGTGCAGGCACATCAGCGCAACGAGAGCACGCGTGCTCGGGATGGCGCAGGCCGGATGCTCGAGGAGCAGCCGGGCGAGGTGCAGCGCCTCGCGGCACAGGCTGACGCGCACCGAGACCTCGGGTGAAGCGCCGTGGTATCCCTCGTTGAACAGGAGATAGAGCGCCCGCTGCACCGCAGGCAGGCGCTTCTGGAGCTCGGCGTCGTCGTGGAGCTCGAAGAGCCGCCCGCTCGACGCGAGCGTCTTCTTCGCACGCGTGATGCGCTTCTCGGTCGCGGCGACGCTGCTGAGCAGTGCCCCGGCGACCTCGCCGTTCGAGAAGCCGCATAGGATGTGGAGGATGAGCGCAACCTGCGCTTCTTCGGGAAGGCCTGGAGCCGAGCACGAGAACATCATGCGCAGCTCGCCGTCGGTCACGGCGCGTGGTTCGAACAGGTCGATCACGGTGGGCGCGAGCGTCCACTCGCTGTCCAGAAGAAAGCCGAGGTCGGGGGCGAAGCGACGGGCGTTGCGGTCGCGCCGCAGGATGTCGATCGCGCGGTTGCGTGCCACGGCCATGAGCCAGGCGGCCGGATCGTCGGGGACGCCCGAGAACTGCCATACGGACAGCGCCCGGCAGAGGGCGTCCTGCGTGACGTCCTCTGCCAGCGCCACGTTGCCGACGCCGAAGATGCGGGTCAGGGCGGAGACGAGCCGCCCCGACTGCCGCCGGAAGAAACCCGGCTCGGGCTCCACACCTACATCTGCATCTTCATGACCGGGCGGACCTCGACGGACCCCCCAATCACGAACACCGGGCACCCCATCGCGAGCTCGACGGCGTGCGCGTGGTCCTTCGCCTCGACGATGGTGAAGCCGCTGACGAGATCCTTCTCGGCGAAGGGTCCGTCCGTGACCGCCTTCTTGGGGCCGCTCACCACCTTCGAGGCCTGCTCGAGCGGGGCTCCGAGCGTCTTGATGTGGCCCTTGGCGCCGAGCTCCTGCATCCAGGCGCGCCATTTGCCGAGCTGCGCTTGCATCTCCTCGGGCGAACGCTCGGGCTCGCCCGGCGTCTTGTACATGACTCCACCGCGATACAGAAAAACGAATTCACTCATGGTCGGTTGCTCCCTTCCTCTGAAAGACGACCGGGTGGGCACCGGGCGGACATCTTTTTTCGGCGCGACTTCTCGGGAGCGTATCTGAGGGCGACCTTCTTGGTGGAGGCCGATCGCAGCAAGGCCGCCCTCCGCACTTGTCAATGGCTGGCGTCTGCGGCAAGCCAATCAGGCTCTGCGAGACGCGGGCGGGGGCGTTCGTGTGCGAGCAGCGGGCGATTCTTCGTCGGGCAATTCGTCGGTCGCGGCTCCGGCCAATCGACCTCGCGTTTTGGGTCATGGTCGCTCGCCCCTGCGTGGTCGCGTCGGGGTCGGGGTCGGGGTCGGGGTCGGGGTCGGGGTCGGGGTCGGGGTCGGGGTCGGGGTCGGGGTCGGGGTCGGGGTAGTCGGGGTCGGGGTCGGGGTCGGGGTCGCGCGGGGCCTGAGGACCGCGCCTTCGCCCTTGGCTCGACGAAGGCGCGGACGTCTACGCAGGGCTCACGCCGGCGTCGGCAAGCTCACCATCCATTGCGTGCCGAAGCGGTCGACACACATGCCGAAGTAGGGACCCCATGGCGCGTTTGCGATCGGCATCGTGACCTTTCCGCCGTCGCCGCTGAGCGCGTGAAACACGCGATCGGCCTCGGCCTTGTCGTTCGCGACCACGCAAACATGAAAGTTGTTGCCCGGCTTGAGCTGCGGGCCGAACCCTTCCACGGAGTCGCTGCCCATCAGATGCACGGCCTCGGTAATCGGAAGCTGAATGTGCATAATTTTGTTCTTTGAGGCGTCGGGCACGCCCTTCATGAACGACGTCTCTCCGAAGGTCTGCTTCATGGCGATGCGTGTGCCGAAGACCTTCTCGTAAAACTTGAAGGCCTCTTCGGTGTTGCCGGCAAAATTCAGATAGATGTGGACCAGTTGCATGGTGAACCTCCGATAGCGGGTTGTACTTCGAACGAGAAGCGAGCGGACAACGGTTCAATCGATTAAGCCTTTTTCACCGGCGTCACGCTCGCGCGGCTCGCGCGGAAGGAGGAGCGTGCGAAGGCGCGCGTCGCGCACGGTTAGGCACGCCCACAAGAGGACGCCGAAGACGACGGGGAAGAAAAACGGCTCGCCCATGCGGACATGGGTCGCGGTGGCCCCGCCGAGGTACCCGGTGAGCAGGACCGCGCCCAGGAGAGCGGTGCGAGGGACGACGTACAAGAATCGTGCAGGCGATTAGGACGAGGCCGAGCGGAACCAGGCACGCGGCCGGGTAGCCGACACGGGCCGTCCCCTCGACGTACGGCGCGAAGCGGAGCACCTTGCCGGTTCCGTCGACGAGGAGAAAGAGGACGAGCAGTGAGCCGAGAATGCGCGCCGTCCATGTCTTGGCGGGCGCGGATCGGGGGGTGGTTGAGCTTGAACTCGGATCGAGGATGGCTTCCATGCCCCGAGGACGAACGGGGAAAGGTGGAACCGACACGCGCGCTCACCTTTTTTCTTCGACCCCCTGTCGGCCGCCGGCCTACTCCTTCGTCCTGAGAAAGAGAGCCGTGAAAATGCTGTACGCCATTCTCTGTTACGACCGCGAAGACGTCGTCGAGTCCTGGACGCCGGAGCAGGACGCCGCGGTCATCGCCAAGCTCGATGTCGTGACCGACCAGCTCGCGCGCGAGCGACGCCTTGGGCCCGTGGCTCGTCTGATGCCGACGACGACCGCGACGACGCTTCGCAAGGGCAAGGAGACCATCGTCCTCGACGGTCCGTTTGCGGAAACGAAGGAGCAGCTTCTCGGCTTCTTCATCGTCGAGTGCGCGTCGCTCGAGCAAGCGATCGCCACGGCGAAGGACCTTGCCCAGGCCAGCAGCACGAACGGGTCCTACGAGAATCCGTCCCCTGCGCCTGCTCCGTCCGGAGGCGCCCCGGCCGTGAGTGCAGTCGCCTGGATCGATGTGGCCCTGCGCGGCGCGCGTCCCCAGGCGATGGGCGCGCTTCTTCGCCATTTCCGGGACCTCGACCTCGCCGAGGAGGCGTTTCAGGAGGCGTGCCTGCGCGCGCTCAAGAGCTGGCCGAGAAACGGGCCACCGCGCGACACCGTGGCGTGGCTCGTCCTCGTCGGGCGCAATGTCGCGCTCGACGGCGTGCGCAGGCGCAGGCGGGAGCGCGAGCTGCCCGGGGAAGAGGCGCTGTCCGATCTGAGCGACGCCGAGGGGCCCCTCGCTGAAGAGCTCGACGAGGCGGATTACCGCGACGACCTTCTCCGCCTGCTCTTCATGTGCTGCCATCCGGAGCTTCCCGCGACGCAGCAGATCGCTCTCGCGCTGCGGATCGTCTGCGGCCTCACGGTCGCGGAGATCGCACGCGCGTTCTTGGTGACCGATGTCGCGATGGAGCAGCGGATCACACGGGCCAAGAACCGCGTCGCCGCGGAGTGCATCGCCTTCGAGACGCCGGGTGCGCCGGAGCGCGCGGAGCGGTTGGCGGCTGTGGCGGCCGTCCTCTACCTCCTCTTCAACGAGGGGTACTCGGCGACGGGCGGCGGCGCCCACGTGCGCGTCCCGCTGTGCGACGAAGCCATCCGTCTAGCCCGGCTCCTCCTCCGACTGTTTCCGGGAGAGCCCGAGATGCTCGGGCTCTCCGCGCTCATGCTTCTTCAGCACTCGCAATCGAAGGCGCGGCTCGACGCGCAGGGTGCGATCGTTCTGCTCGAGGATCAGGACCGTGGCCAGTGGGACCGCGACCGCATCGCGGAAGCCCTGGCGCTCCTCGACAAGGCACTCCGCCACGCCCGCCCAGGGCCGTACCAGGTGCAGGCCGCCATCGCCGCGATCCATGCGCGCGCGCCCCGCTTCGAAGAGACGGACTGGGGCGAGATCGAACAGCTCTACGCCGTGCTCGAGCGCCTCCAGCCGTCGCCGGTGGTCTCGCTCAATCGCGCCGTCGCCGTGGCCAAGCTGCGCGGTCCGGCCGCGGCGCTGACGATGCTCGACGCGCTGGCGAAGGACCTGCCCGGGTACTTCTACTTCTTCGGCGTCCGCGGCGCTCTGCTTGTGGACCTCGGCCGACGCGACGAGGCGCGCGAGGCGTTCGATCGCGCGCTCGCCCTCGCCAAGTCCCCGGCGGAAGCGGCGCACATCCGGCTGCAGATCGACCGGCTGACCCGAAAGACGGAGGCGGGGTAGGGCTCTGCGAGAAAACTTGCCGGGCATGTCGGCTCGCGCATCGATCGCCGTGAACAGCGCGGCCGACGTAACTCCGACGACCACCCCGCGCGCCAGCGTGACGATTCCCCCCGACAGCACGGCGAGGACGGTCCCCATGCCCAGCGCGCGCAGGGCCGCCGCGCGGACGGCCCGAGGCCAGGCGCCGGGATCGGGTTCGGAGGGCATCGGCGCACTCTGATGCAGACTCGAGCGCCGTCACGGGCTCGGACGGGCGAGCGTGGGTCAGCGCGCAGCCGTGCGCACGGGAGGCTCGAACGACGCGAACGGGTAGAAGGTCACGCCGGCGACCGCCGTGCCTCCGCCGCCGACGCTCCCCTGGAGCGGGGACGTGCCCCCGATCTCGATGAAAAAGGAGCTGCGCGGCGTGCAGAAGAACTCGAAGCCGAAGTGGCCTCCGCCTCCCCAGGTTGGTTTCGCGTTCGGCAGTCCGGCGACCGCGTCGAAGACCTGCGCTCCGCCGCCGCCGTAGATGCGGGCGAAGTTCAGAAACACGGGGGACGCTCCGTAGAGCTCGACGCGGCCCCCAATGTCGACGCGCGACGACGCCTCATAGACGGCCATCGGCCGGAGCACGAAGCCGAAGTGCGGGTGCAAGGGAAGCTTGATGACGAGCGCCTGCGCAAAGTCGCTCCCCCACAGACCGTTCGCGTAGCTGATGCTCACGGCCCCCCCGTTCGGAGCGCGCCAGGGGACGGTCTCCTCCTGCGCGCGAGCCGAGCCGGCCGCAGACGTGACGAGTGCGAGAACGAGGGCGAACGAAGCAAGGAAAAGGGGACGGGACATGTCGAGACCTCCTTTGGTCCTTTGTTTCACCGCCTCGGCGCGAGCTCCCGTCATTTCCGATGGAGGGTCGCGGGACGAGGATGAAGGGTCGCCGGCGGCCACGAGCGGCCTGCGGGCCACAGGAACACCGAAGACCCCGGCTGGTATTAACCATTGGGTCAAGGTTGCCCTGGGCTGCGTTCGTTCTTTATGACTGGCGGGTCTCACCCCCCAGCGTATGCTTGGGCTATGCGCGTCAAATTGGCCGTATGGCTGACACTCGCTGCCATAGGCGCGTGCGGACCGAACGATCAGGGGGGCCTGGCAGACCCGAGCGTGAGGGCCAAGCTCCGAGCTTTGGCTTTGCAGACCTCGTCAGCAAACGGGGTACCGTCGCCGAAGACAATGCTTGCGGTGTATTCCCCTGACCATCAGCTGGCTGAAGAGATCATTAGCGGTGATATCGTCAACGATCACGTGCCGGTATATGTCATCGAAGTGACGGGCGGTCCTTTTACATGCAACAGTTGTAGCTTCCCGCCCGGCGCATCTCCCCCGCAGGGCGATGCTTTCACTCTGACCCTAGACGCGCAGACCTACCAGGTCACGGATTTCGGCATTTATCCCAACGCGCCTGACTTGACTCAGATCAGTCCGGACGTTGTGAACCTCGCCCCATAATGAGCGATTAGGCCTTCGTCGTGGCCCGGCCTTCGGCACGCCTGAGCGAGAACGCCCCCGGCGAATTCTTTGTCGACGATGCCTGCATCGACTGCGAAACCTGCCGCATCCTGGCTCCCCGCGTCTTCGAGCGGTCCGACAGGCTGGGGCTGTCGGTCGTGCGGCGGCAGCCGGCGTCCGCCGAGGACGAGCTGCGCGCGAAGATGGCAATCGTGTCGTGTCCGACGAGCGCGATCGGGACGGCCTGCAAGTTGGATCTGCGAGAGGCGATCGACGCGCTTCCCGACGCCATCGCGCCAGACGTCTTCTACTGCGGATACACCTCCGAGAGCTCGTTCGGCGCGGCGAGCTACCTCGTGCGGCGCGAGGCGGGCAATGTCCTCGTGGACTCACCGCGCGCGGCGCGCCCGCTCATGGATCGCGTCGAGGCCCTCGGGGGCATCCGCACGATGTTCCTCACGCACCGCGACGACGTCGCGGATCATGCAAGGTATGCGAGCCGCTTCAAGTGCGAGCGCGTCCTGCACGCGCGGGACGTCGGTCCTGACACGCGCGAGGTCGAGCGCCGCATCGAAGGCGACCAGCCGGTACCGCTCGCCAGCGATCTGCTCGCCATCCCTACTCCGGGTCACACGCGCGGCAGCGCGGTGCTCCTGTTCCGCGGCACCTTTCTCTTCACGGGGGACCACCTGTGGGGCAGCGAGGATGGGAAGCGGCTGGAGGCGGGGGCGGGGGTGTGCTGGTACTCGTGGGCCGAGCAAACGCGCTCGATGGAGAAGCTCCTCGCGTTCGACTTCGAATGGGTCCTGCCAGGCCACGGCCCGCGTTTTCGCGCGCCGGCCCGAGGGATGCGCTCGGAGATAGAGAGGCTTGTCGCGAGGATGAAGCGGTAGGTATGTCGGGGTCGGGGTCGGGAAGCTCGCGTGCTAAAGTTGAGCCATCGGCGGCGCTCTAGCCCCTCATTCGCGAACTGCGTCGCAATGCTTTTGAATGATGTCCGCAACGGCAGTGTACAGGCGGGCCCAGCACGAGTCCCATGGTCCACCGTTGGAAAGGGAATTGTAGGGAGCGATGCATTTGGATAACCGTCTACGCATAAGGGTGGGCGGAGAATGGAAAGGTGCGATCACGAAGCGATGGCGCAGATTCGCAAGGGAGGTTGCCTGAGCTACGACGAGACGCTTGCCGCCCGGCTACGAACCCTTCTTGCGGCCCACGAGAACGTGGTCGAGAAGAAGATGTTCGGTGGCCTCTGCTTCATGGTGGGCGAAGCCATGTGCTGCGGTGTCCTCGGGGTCGACCTCATCGTCCGCGTAGGAACAAAGCAGTACGCCGAGGCTCTCGCGCGGCCACACGCGCGATCCTTCGACTTCACCGGCAAGCCATCGAAAGGCCTAGTCTACGTGTCGCCGGACGGGATCAGAGATCGCGCTTCGCTCGCACGCTGGGTACGACGCGGTCTGGCGTTCCCAGATAAGGAACCGCTCAAGTTGAAGAAAACGCAGGTGCGGTCCACTAAGGTCGACGAGTACCTGGCCACCGTCACCGTCGACAAACGCGCGGCGCTCGACAAGCTTCGGCGGACGATCCGGTCCATCGTTCCTCGAGCTGAGGAGTGCATCAGCTACGGGATGCCGGCGTTTCGCCTGGACGGAAACGTCATCGCGGGATTCCAGGCGACGGCGAAGGGCTGTTCCTACTACCCCTTCGGTGGAACGACGCTGCAGACTCTCGGCGCGCATCTCCGAGGCTATGGCAAGACCAAGAGCGCCCTTCATTTCAGTCCTGACAAGCCGCTGCCTCTTGGCCTCGTCCGCGAATTGATCAAAGCGCGCATCGCCGAGACCCGATAGTTTCCGGTCTATCTCCGGTCGCATGAGCGTCGAGCTTCGCCTTGCCAGGTGGCGGTCGTTGTGGCGCCTTCGCGGCGGGGGCTCGTTCACCGGCGACGGGCCCCGAGGTTCGCGTCGCCAGTTTCGCGTGTTGCCTGTTGCGGGAACTCGGGACGCGAGTAAGATATTCGTATGCACAAGGCGCGCGTGACCGTCACCGTGAGACGGGAAGTGCTAGCGAAAGCCGAGCGGCAGGTCCGGCGTGGTCGGGCCACATCGGTCAGCGCCTGGGTCGATGCGGCGATGGAGGAGAAGGCGCGGCGCGAGGATCTCGCAGCGCTGCTGACGGAGATGAAGGCCGAAAACGGGCCAGCGACCTCCGAGGAGCAAGCGTGGGCGCGCGCCGTGCTCGGTCTTTAGTATTCGACGCGGGGGCGCTCATCGCGTTCGAGCGAAACGATTGGAAGGTCCGCACGCTTGTCGAGCTCGCCATGGCCCACGGCGCCGCTCTCCATGTTCCGGGGGGCGTCGTCGCGCAGGTCTGGCGGGACGGCAGCCGGCAAGCTCGCCTCGCCCGCCTGCTCGGCTCGGGCATCTTGCAGGTGCAGTCTCTCGATCGAGCAGAAGCTCAGGCGACTGGCGCGCTCTGCGGCAAGGCAGGCGTGAGCGACGTGGTGGACGCAAGCGTCGTCCTTCTGGCGCGGCGTCAACACGCGACGGTCGTGACAAGCGACCCAGAGGACCTGGCCCGCATCGACGCGAAGCTGACCCTCGTCGCGTGTTGATCGCACGCGCCGAAGCGGCGCGTCTCGCCGCACGAGAGCACGGATGAAGGGAGCCGCTTCTCGTAGGGTGTCAGACAAGCGGAGAAGCGGAAGTGACCCAAGGAATGGCAGACGCTCACCAGCCCAAAGGCATCCTGGATCGAGCGGGTCAAGGAAGGCCCATTTCGGTGCCGCGTCTCGCTACGTGCAACCTCATGCCGCCGCGTTGCGGCGTCATTGAGGTTGCAACCTTGGGGTCGCTCGTTCGATTGGCGGTCTTCGGATGCATGGGCCGTGTTCCTTCGACGGGGCGAAAGGAACACGGCCCATGCAGGACACTCGGCTCCCCCACCACAAACTCGAAGCGTACGGCGTCGCGATGAAACTTCTCGCGGCGGTTCGTGAGGCTCGGATTCGCGACAGTCACTTGCGGGATCAGGCGATGCGCGCGGCCAAGAGCGCGTGTCTCAACGCGGCGGAAGCCGCGGGTCGAGTGAGTCCCGCGGACAAGGCGCGTGCATTCGCGATTGCGCGAGCGGAGGCGTGCGAAGCGGCCGCGGCGGTCGAGATCGCCATCGCCGCGGGCGACGCGAGCGGCGAGGCAATCAACGCAGTGCTGTCGCATGCGGACCGGTTCGTCGCCATGACGACGCGGCTCATTCGGTGACAGCCAACGGCGGCCCGCGGCGTCCACCGCGCGCCGTCCCGTCGCGACCGGTCAGCGATGCAACGCGCGAATCATCCGCTTGAGACGGATCGCGAGCGCCAACAGCTCGCCCGTGGCATCCGCCCCGAGAGCGCCGATCGCCTCGGCGAGATCGACGGCCGATGTGCACCTCGTGAACGCGACGAGCGAGCTCCTTCGCGACCTTGTACGCGTCGAGTCGTTGGAACGGCAGAAGTGAATCAGTCTTCAGACAAACGACCCGCTGAAAGGTCGCCGCACGGTGCGGCCGCAGTGCCAGGCCCCAAGCCTGGCGCGAGGACCGCTCTCGATGTTCACGTGGAGGGTCGGGGTCGGGGTCGGGGTCGGGGTCGGGGTCGGGGTCGGGGTCGGGGTCGGGGTCGGGGTCGGGGTCGGGGTCGGGGTCGGGGTCGGGTCGGGGTCGGGTCGGGGTCGGGGTCGGGGTCGGGGTCGGGGTCGGGGTCGCTAACCGACCGCTTTCCAATTCTGCTGCGCGACTCGCGCTGCGCGATCGATCCCCTCGTCGTCATCGGCGCGCGGCAAGTCGGCCGCTCGTCCGAGCACCAATCCGTCGATGGCCTTCGCGATCCCGGCTTCGAGCGCCACCAGATCGTAGCCACCCTCGAGCACGAGCGCGATGCGCCCCTGGGCGGAGCCGCTTGCGATCTGCGAAAGCCGTTGTGCCATCCATCCGAATGCATCCGGCGACAGATCCATTTGACCCAGAGGATCGCGTGCCGACGCATCGAATCCGGCGCTCACGAGAACGAGTTCGGGCGCAAACGATTCGACCACCGGCAGCACGATGCGCTCGAATGCGCTGGCGTACACGGCGTCGCCCCCACCCGCCGCGAGCGGCACGTTCACCGTGTAACCTCGGCCCTCGTTCTCGCCGATCTCGTCGACCGCCCCGGTTCCCGGATACCAGGGAAACTGGTGCGTCGACACGTAGAGCACGCGCGGATCGCGCCAGAAGATCTCTTGCGTGCCGTTGCCGTGATGCACGTCCCAATCGACTACGGCGATTCGCTCGAGGCCCCGGGACTGAGCGTGGGCGGCCGCGATCGCGACATGGTTCAAGAGGCAAAACCCCATCGCGCTCGCGGGTCGCGCGTGGTGGCCGGGCGGCCTCAGTAACGCGATGCCCTTGGACACGGGGCCGTCGAGGATCGCGTTCACCATCGCCACGAGCGAGCCCGCGGCCCACACCGCCACGTCGACGCTGTCGGGCGACACGTACGTGTCCGGGTCCACGTACCCGCTTCGGCCGCGTAGCTTCGACAGCGCGGCGAGAAAACTCGGCCGGTGCACTCGGCCGAGCTCCTCGTCGGTCGCGGCCCGCCCCGGCACGCGCTCGAAGCGGACCGACGTCCGAGCCAGAGCGTCGCGCGCGGCGACGAGCCGCTCGGGACGTTCCGGGTGGTGGCCCGTCGGCACGTGCCGATCGAACCGTGGCTCGTCGACGACCAGTGCGAGCGGCGGCGCGGTTTCCGGAGTCATGCGCCGCCGCCTACACGCATGTTGCCGCCGTCGGTGGGCGAATGATAGCGTTTTTGGTGAGTGAAAGCGGCAGCGCGTGAGGGCGCCTGTCTCTTTCGAGGTCGAGTGGGCCTGATCTTGGTAACGTAGCGCGCGTCCGAGTGCGGGGTTTGCGGGGAGGAGTTCCGAGAGCCAATGCGAATCAAGCTCATCGCGGTCAACTCGTTGATCGTGGTCATCGTCTCTCTGCTGTCGTTCTTGCTCGTGCGCTCTGCACTCGGCACGGCGACCGGCAACAAGGACGAGCTCTCGGCGCAAGCCGAAGACGCCGCGAACGGGGCCGCCAGCCGCCTTCAGCTCGATGGGCTGAGAGCCGAGCGTTGGCTCGCCGCGGCGGCCTCCGAGGCTGCGACGTTGGATGCGTTGAGCAAGGCGACGGCGACGGCCCGGGGCGATGCGGCGACGACGCAGTGCGATGCCCTGGTCAGCCGCATGAAGAACGCTTCCTTGTTCGACCGAAACGTGCCGACGCTGGTCGCCATCGTCGACGCCAACGGCCGGATCGTCGGGCGCAACAACTCGAGCCTCAGTCGTGGCGACGACCTGGCGAGCGCCAACAGCGGTCTTTCCGCCACGCTGCGGACCGGGCAATCCGGCTCCGACGTGTGGTACGAGCGCGATCGCTACCTCGCATCGTACGTTGCGGTCCGAGACGATCAAGGCAAGATTGTCGGCAGCCTCGTCATCGGGCGCCCTCTGAACGACACGCTGTCGCGCGTCAGCGAGGCGACCACCGGACGGCCCATCGTGCTCGTCGTTCCGAAAGGCGACGGATTCGAAGTGGTGGGCCATTCGGCCCTGCAGGCGGCGCAGCTCGACGAGGGCGTGCAGAGCGCTTCCAAAGACATGCTCAAGAACGCGCTCGGTCATCAGCAAACCGACGTGATAAGGGAGGCCGATTCTGCTCATGGCGGCCGCGCCGCTCGCCGCTTTTGGCGAAGGGCAGCGAGCTCTCATCGTCGTCGCGGCGCCCGCGTCGCTCATCGCAGACCCGACGATGTTCGTTCTCTTGCCGATTCTCGGGGCGCTCGCGATGGGAATCGTCCTCGTCGTCGTCGCGAGCTGGATGCTCGGCAGTTACATCACGAGGCCGATCAACATGCTGGAGGAAGGGCTTCTCGCCATCCTGAACGGGCAGACCGACAAGCGCTTCGAACTCGAACATTCGGAGCTCGGCGGGCTCGCATTTCGCATCGATCAACTGCTCAATCAGCTGATGGGCGTCGAGGAGGACACCACCGACGCCGAAGGCCGGGTCTCCGTATCGAGCCACCCATCTCGTTACACCGAGGCCCTGGACGATCAAACGTCGGGCGGGATCGCGACCGATCAGGTTCAGGCCCTGGCCGCCGAGCCCGCGGCGCAATACTATGCCCGGATCTACGCCGAGTACGTGGCGGCCAAGAACGCCATCGGCGAATCGACCGAGCACGTCAGCGAAGCGACGTTCACGGCCCGCATCCAAAACATGGAGTCGGACGCGGAGCAGAAGTACGGTCGGCCCGTGCGTTACCAGGTTCAGTCCCGGAACAAAGAGGTCGTTCTGATCGCTGTGCCCCTGCCTTGAGGATCGGCGCCGTCCGCGTATGTATCAGCGTGCGGTAGAGTCGGCGGTCGGCTCTTTGCGTTCGGTCCGGTGAGGGGCAGACTAGCGTTTGCCGCGCGGCCGATCCGGGGTACCGGGAAAGCAAGTCATGGGTCTCTTCGATCGATTCAAGAGTGGCGCGCCACCCAAGCCGCGCGTGAAGATCAATCCGGCAGCCAAATGGGCGGATCGCATCGAGAAGCGCGTCCAGAACTACGACAGGCAGGAGGCGATTCAGGCGCTCGCCGAAATGGGCACCGCCGAGGCGGCGGAGGCTCTGCTCAAGCGGTTTACGTTTCAGATGGATCCGTCGATCACCGATCAGGAAGAAAAGGAATCGGCCTTTCGCGGGGTCCTTCGCGCGGGGCATGCTGCGATCGAACCGGTGCGAGCGTTCGCCAACAAGGCCGAGAGCCTGGCGTGGCCCGTGAAGATCTTGAAAGAGCTCGCCGACGACAACGAGTACGTCGAAGAGCTGCTCCGCTGGCTTTCGAGATGGGACACCGAGTACCAAAAGTTCGTGGATCCCAAAGTGCAAATCTTGAGAGCGCTCGAGGATCACCGGCATCCCGGCATTCGCGATCAGGTCGAGCGGTTTCTCCACGACGTGAACGAGCCCGCGCGCTTTCACGCGGTCTCGACGCTTCTGGCTCAAGAAGATGCGGCGAGCACGGCACCCCTCACGGTGCTTTTGCTCGACGAGGAGAGTGTCCGCGTGCGCACCCGCATCGCCGAAGGTCTGGCGGCACGGGCGTGGACGATCGCGGCCGATCAGCGCGACGCCGCTCGTCGGGCCCTGCCGTCGCCGTACACGGTGGACGGCGCCGGTCGCGTGGTCAAACGTAGCCCCTGATGGGGCCGTGCCGGCGGAATCGTTCGAGCGAAGGGCCCGGAAGGGGTCCATCCAGGTCAGCTGAGCCATGGCGCGGTCGCGTCGGTCGCCGCGGCTCGCGGGATCGAGCCTCGGAGCGAGGCCGTCCCGGACGATCGGATCCCGCACGGCCGGCGGGACGTTCGCCCTCGCTCAGTCGGTGAGCTTCGGCGCCGTGGGGAAGTAGAAGCCGATCGACACCGTGACCAACTGGTTGAACTTGAACGTATCGTCCTGAGAATTGATTTGCCCGTCGGGGTAATCGCCGTTGGGCCCCGATCCGCGCGTGTCGAAGCCCCCGCGGTTCCAGGAAAATGGAACGGCGCGGTACTCGACCCCCAGCGACCAAAAGCCGGCGGGATAAAAGCGGAAGCCGACGCCGAACGTGGGCGCGATCTTGGTTTCCGAGGCGAGATCGAACGACTGCGGTTGGTAGCAGGAGACCTCGTTCGTTCCTCCGCAACTCGCGCGTTCCTTGATTCCAACGAAGGCCACGCCGGCGGCGAGGTACAGATCGCTGTCGACGAAGATCTTGTTGAAAATAGCGAGCTTGCCGCGGAACGGAATGAACGTGAGCTGCGGGGCGATGATGTAGTTGATTCGGGCCGTCTGATCGGTGAACGAGGCCTGGCCCCCATAGGGCGACGTGCTGTGATCGACCTGCGTCGCCGTCCGTATGTCGCGCGGAGCCGTCTCGTCGATCTCGGTCGTGAGCTTGGTCGCCGAGCTGACCACTCCCGCTGCGCCCCACGCGCCGATCGCCAGCCAATCCGTGATCGCGTAGTTGATCTGGGCGCCCGCCAAGATGGTCCGCCGGTATTCGTCCAGCAGCGTGAACGAAGCCGACGGCGAGATTTCGAGGCGGCCCTTGCGATACAGCCGCAGGTGTCGAACCGCGGGCGCACCCTTGAGCGGTCCGGTCAGCTGAAGCTCCTGTGCCTGCGCCGGTCGAGCCGGCAACAACAGTGCGGCAGCGGCCGCGACGGAGGCCAACACCGCACGGATGAAACGCCGGTTCATCGTCGTCCTTGTCTGGGTTCTCACTTGGGCAACCGGTAGTCGAAGGAGGTTGGCAAGAAGAACGACAGGCCGACCTGCAGCTGAACGTCGTTCGTGAAGTGCGTGCTCGGGTCGTACCAAGTCGCCGGATTCAGCGGATTTTGCGGACTGTTCAACGGCAACGTCGTGGCACCGCTGGCGACCTTATAGTTCTCGATCTTGTCGAAGAACATGATGTCTCGCACCTCGATGATCGCCGCGAGCCAGCGATTGAAGAAGATTCGGAAGCCGATGCCGACGTCGAAGTCGACGAGGTTGTTCCAGTCGAACTTGCGGTTATCGGGGTCGATGACCGGAATCGGTTTGGTGCGAATGAGACCAACGCCCCCCTCGATGTAGGCGTCGTAGTTGAATATGAAGTCGCCGAAGCCAGCAAACTTGCCGTACATCGGTACGTAGGTGAAGTTCAGGTCGCCGCTCGCCTGGTAGTCATTCAGCGGAACCTCGATGATGGCGGAGCGGCGAACCTCGAAATCGAAATCCGAGTTGGAATTCAGTCCACCGTACCAATTTCCATTGAGACCGACGGCGAGCACCTGGGTAATGTAATAGTTGAGGGCAAGGCCGGGCGCGTCGTGACTGACGAACTGGTCGTTCAGCGTGAACGCGAAGTACGGCATGATCTCGAGCCTGTGGGCCTTGATGACGTACTGCTGCTGTACGGCGTAGACCTCCGCTCGTATCGACTTCTTCGCCTCCGTATTCAGATTGATTTCCTTCGCGACCTGGCACTGCGGCGCGTCGGGGGTGATCTGGCAGATGTCGGGCGTCCCGGCGGCTTCGCCGCCCGGCGCGGCGAGCTCGCCCGCGGCCGGCGCACCCGGGGTGGCCGGAGCGCCTGGAGCGGCGGTCGTTTGATCCCCCGCGGCAGGCGGTGTCGCCGGCGTTGCGGATGGTTCGGCATCTGCGTCTGCGGGGGCGGGGCTTCCGCCGGTGGGGGCGGCCGTAGCGGCCCCGTTGTTCCCGCCCTTGGTGGGCTTCTTCTGCGCGTGTGCCGCTTGCGGCACGAGCACCATGGCTGCCGCCAGTAGAAGCCACCTGCGAGCCTGCTTCATCGCTACCCCTTCTGCATCCTTCGAGGCGTTGTTTGGCCGCCTGCTCCAACGAAACGGCCACACAGTCATCATCACGACAGGTCGTGCTAAACTATCAAAATTGTTGGGGAATCAGGCTTACAGCAAAAGAGAGCGCGACTATATCAGCGCGATTTCGGCTGAGCAACGGGATTAAGTGTCAAGCCGCTGGATCAAGTCCCAAAATCTCCACCCACGGCCGGTATCGGTTTGTTTGAGTCGGTGTTGGCCCGGATCATGTCACAATGAATCAGCTGCGCCCTCGAGCGGCGCTCGATGCCACCCTCGAGCGCCGGGTCTCGGGGCGACGGATGTCTTGAGAGAGTGTTGGGGGCGAGAGCGGCAGGTGCCGGAGGCACCGGCCGCGTGCGGTTCGGATTCTCACGCAGCGGCGACTTCCTCCTCGCCCCTGCCGAACAAGGCCTCCACGAACTCGTCGGCGTGAAACTCGCGCAAGTCTTCGGCGCGCTCCCCGAGACCCACATAACGCACCGGAACGCGCAATTCGTCACAGATTGCGAGCACGATGCCCCCCTTGGCCGTGCCGTCCAATTTCGTCAACACGATCCCGGTCAAGTCCAAGGCGTCTCGAAACATCGAAGCCTGTTGAAGCGCATTCTGCCCGGTCGTGGCGTCGAGCACGAGCAACGTTTCGTGGGGGGCCCCTTCCAGGGCCTTTCCGATCGTCTTTCGAACTTTTTTGATTTCGTCCATCAGGGGAACCTTCGTATGCAGTCGCCCCGCCGTATCGACCAAGAGCAGATCCGCGCCCACTTCTTTGGCCCGCGTCGTGGCGTCGAAGGCCACGGCTCCGGGGTCAGCGCCCTCTTTGCCGCGGACGACTTCGACGCCTACCCGTTTACCCCAAATCTCGAGCTGTTGAACGGCGGCAGCGCGAAAAGTGTCGCCGGCCGCCAACACCACTTTTTTATTGATTGATGTGTAATGCGTTGCGAGCTTTCCGATCGTCGTTGTTTTCCCCACACCGTTTACGCCCACCATCAATACGACGGTTGGTTTCGTCGATACGCGGATAGCCCCTTCGCCGATCGTGAGAATGCGGGTTGCTTCGGCGCGCAGGGCTGCCCACATCGTATCCGCGTCCCGCAGTTCGTTTCGACCCAGCGACTCGCGCAAACGCGCCAGGATGGATTGGGTCGTCTTGGGCCCGACGTCGCTTGCGAGCATCACCTCTTCCAGCTGCTCGAGGATCGCCGGGTCAAACTCCTTTTTGCCCTGAAACAGGGCCGTCAACTTGGCGATGAAACCGCCGCGCGTCGCGGCCAGTCCTTTGCGCAGGCCGGCGATGTCTTTCTTGACCGGTGGGGGCGCCTCGGCGAGGCTGGCTTTGGCGGGGGCTACACGTCCGCGGTCGGAAACGACGTCCGACTCGGGGAGAGACTCGGTGATGGGAATCCCAGGCGTCGACTCGCGATTCTTCTGGGGGATCAGCGGAGGCGGTGGTTGGCGGGTCAACGGCGATTCGGCCGTCGTCTGGAGCCCGGAGACGGCACGCCACCGCGCGAGACCGACGGCGAACGCGCCGACCACGACGACGAGCGCGACGAGGATGACGACAGTGATCATCGGGCAAATTCCGCCAGTCGCGGCGGGGCGCGCGACTATACGGATCCCGGGCGATCGCCGTCAACGTACTCGCTCCGATCGGGCCGTCGCTTCGGGCGGTGCGTCGGGGTCGAGACGGTCCACCTCGGCTTGCGCGGCCGAGTCCACTTGGACCCCCCCGAAGGCGGCGCGTTCGACCGCATCGGCCCATCGTGCGACGGTCGGTTCCGAAGAGGCCGCTACCCGGACCTGGCCGGGGGTGGGCTCCGGGCGCGCATCGAACGGGCTTCCTCGCCTGCGCGCCCAATCGACCAGACGATCGAGCAGGGCGCGTCGTCGGAGGACCAAGGCGATTTCGAGAACCCCCCGACGCGGCAGCGGGTGCTCCAACTCGACATGATGCGCCGACTCGATGACCAGCCGGTCGCTCGGCAGTGCGTGCTCCAGAGGCAGGCTGAACTCTCCTCGGCTGTCGGACAGAACCTGAGCGATGACCTCGCTTGTCGTGAAGGTGGCTCGCTCGACACGGACCGTTGCGCCGGAAATGCAGCCGCTATCATGAGCGTCCACAATCCGACCTCTCCAGCCCCCCGTCGAGGGGTCCGCTTCGACCTGGCGGATCCCCGCTACGATCGGGCCGGGGTCACCTGCCGGCCGCATCGGATCGCGCCGTGCCGGGATCCGAATTCGCATCGCCACAAACCATGCGAGTGCTGCCAAACCGGCCAGCACGATGCCGATCCGGCCCCAGCGGCTCGGGCCACGGACCGGCTGCACGACGAGGAGATCGCCGGAGGTCCGAAACCAAGGCGCGCCCGAAACGTAACGAAGGGCGATCGCGACGGGCCGGACGTCCGGCGCCGCAACGTGGACCGCGAGGCGGGCTTCGCCGTCCACGAGGGCTGCGGCGCCTACGACGGTGTCCTCGACGCGTGCCGTCACGATGCCGGACGGCATCGTGCGGCATCCACGAGACGAACAATCGGCGATCGCCCGCACGCGCAGACGGATTCCGTCCTCTGGACCCCCGGCGGGCAGCAGCCCTGCGCGCGCGTCGGGCGCGATCAGACGGACGACCGTGCGTCGCTCGACCGACGTGACCCGAGTGGCGGGTTCGGTGTCCGCATCGCCCGAGAAAGTGGCCCGCAGCTCGCCGGGCCCCGGAGGTCCGATCTCGGAGATCGGCACCGAGAAGCGCGCACGTCCGGATGCATCCGTCGTGGCACGACCGATCCCGCGTCCGGTTTCCGCCGAGAGCTGAATCGTCAGGTCGGCCGCGGGCTTCGTGCGGCCCTCCTCCTCGGTCGAGGCTGCGACGACGATCGCGACGGCGTTGTCGTCGATCGAGAGTGCCGAAGGCTCCGGATCGAAGGTGAGCGTCAGGTTTTTGCGCAACAGATCGAACGGCACGGCGATCGTCGCGTCGTCGAGCCAGGGTGCACCGCTCACGTCGAGGATCGCGACGTAGCGATCCGGCACCAGGACGAGCCGGACGCAAAACCGCGCGGAGGCGTCGGTCCACAGAACCAGCCGCGTGGACGTTTCGATGGCGATTCGCCCTGCGCCGTCCCTCGAAGGGCCGCAGGACTCCGGCGAGGCCGAGGCGATCGCGACGTCCGCATCCCGGTCGTTGGCTCCGGCGTCGGTCGCGTGAACGACGCGGAGCGCGACGCGCGCGGGAGCGGCGTTCGACGCGTCGTCGGTGACGGTTCCCGTGAGGATCGTGACGGACCCCTTGGAGGCGGTCGTGACCGTGGCTTCCACCCGAGCGTGGCCCTTCAGCTGGATTCGAGGCGCGCCGTAGGTCGCATACGAGGGAAACATCACGTGAGGCTGCGCGGTCCGGGCCAGGCTGACGATCAGTGCGAAGGTAAGCCGACCGATGGCGAACCGGCGGTTGCGAGGGCGCCCAGGGTGGGTGCCGGCTCCCGAAGGCACGCTTGCGCTCACGGCGCCGTCGCATGTGGGATGGGCATGTCTTGGCGATCGAGGGCCAAAGGCGCGATCCGAGTCCTGCCGATCCTGGGGTGGCTTCTCATCGCCGCGCCCAGCCTGGCCGATGGGCGCGTCCAGTTTCTCGCCGAGCGCATGAAGTATCCCCCGGCCGTGGGCGAGCCGGACGACTTCCGCGTTCGAACGAACGCCGCTCTCGCGCTCGGGGCCACCCACGACGACGCCGCCATCGCTCCGTTGTGCGGGGGGTTGACCGATCCGAGCGATGTCGTGCGGCAGGCCGTCGCGGTGGCCCTCAAGCGCCTCGCGCGGGCGGCATCGCTGCCGTGTTTGAGGGCCCGATTGGCCGTCGAAGTCAAGCCTTCGGTCAAGCAGCAAATCGACCGCGCGATCGACGCCCTCGAAGCGGCGCAAGAAGTGCCGGTCGAAGGATCGAGGGGGGCAGCCGTCGCCACCCCGCGATTCTATGTGTCGGTTTCGAAAATCGTGAACCATTCGTCGCGCGATTCGAGCGACGTCGAGCGCATCGTGCACGATGCCATTGCGTCCAAGTTGGCCGAGGTGGGTGGCTACGCGATGGCACCGATGCGCGAGACGTCGGAAGCGGCCCGACTGGTGGTGACGAAACGGCATCTCAAGGGCTACTTCCTTTCCGTGAGCGTGGATCCGTTCGATTACTCGGGCGACGGACTGCGGGTTCGAGTCAAGATCGCGGTATTCTCCTACCCGGGCAAAGATCTTCGCGGTGAGGTTCCGGCGGGAGCGACGCTGTCCGGCGTTCGGGCGGGCGACAGCACCTCCGAGGATCAGCTGATGGGCGTGGTGGCCGCGAGAGCCACGGAGTTGTTCGCGCAGAATTTCCAGTAAGGGTTACCCGTCTGGGTGTTCCGACGAGGGATCGAGGGAAAACGAGGGATCATCGATGACGACCGAAGCGATCTCGCCGAAGGAACCTGGGACCGGGACCTATAAGCGCTACGCGCGAAACTACCTGATCGACTCGCGCTTTCAGCTGAAGTACGCGGGCTTTCTGGTCGCGATCGTGATCGTCATCAGCGGCGTCACGGGGTCGGTGCTGTACACGACGACGCGCGCCCTGGTCACCGAGAGCTCCGCGCTCGTCGAAGAAAGCAAGAAGGTGTCCGAAGTGAGTCGGATGAACATCCGCGACTTTGCCTCGGACAGCCCGGAGCTATTGACCGAGTTCAACCGGGAGGCGAACGCTCACGACAGGGTGATCGCCGAGCAGCAAGAGTCGCTCATTCGGCGCGAGCGCGGCATGATCGCGTCGCTCGTCGGTGGGCTCGCGCTCATGGTCGTCTTGATCGGAATGCTCGGCATCTATTTCACCCACAAGGTGGCGGGACCGGTCCACAAGATGAAGCGGCTGCTCAAGCAGGTCGGCGAGGGCAGCCTCCAGGTCGATGCTCGGTTACGGCGCGGCGACGAGCTGCAGGACTTCTTCGGCGCCTTCACCGAGATGGTTGCGAGCTTGCGACGCAGCGAGGCTCAGCAGCTCGGCGATGTCGACGCCGGATTGGCCGCGCTCGAGGCGGGCAAGAGCGATGAAGCCGTGGCCGCGCTCGGACGCGTGCGCGCCGCCATGAAAAGCGCGCTCGGAGAGTAAGCTCGGACATCGACGGACGCCGGGGCGTCGGAGGTCGACACGCGTCCGTTCAGCGGCCGAGCGCACCCTCCACGTATTCGACGTGCGTCGCCGCCCCCGCGAATGTCACGGCGGCCACGTCGATGCGCACCCGCTTCAAATGGCCTCGTTGGCGCAGGCGCGTTCTCCACAGCCGTCCCGCCGCGCGATGGAGGCGCGCCCGCTTCGACCGACTCACACTTTCGAACGCGCGCACCCAAGCGCCCGGCCCCCGCGTGCGCACCTCCGTCATGACGACCAGCCCTTCTCGGATCGCCACCACGTCGATCTCGAGGGCGCCGAGCCGCAGGTTGCGGGCAAAGAGCTCGAAGCCCTGAGCGAACAGCAGATCGGCGACGGCGAGCTCGGCCCTCGAACCGATCTCGGCCGGGCTCATTTCTGCGTGGCGCCCTGAAGGAGCGTGGTGCCGCAATACGTGGTGGCGTTCGCTGGATCGCAGGCCGAGCACGATTCGCCCGGATTGTAAGCGGTACCACTCTTGATGCAATAAGCGCCCGTGAGACCTTGGTTGGCGTTGCCGCCGATCGAGCTCACGAGCTGGGTGCAATCGAAGCCCGTCGGGCAGGTGCAATAGTTGTATCCGTCGTTGGTCAGTCCATTGACGTTGGCACACCGGCACGAGCAATAGACCGCATCGGCGGCCAACCGGTTGGTGCACTGCGGTGGAACGGTGGCCATTTCGTCGGAATTGACGTACGTGTCGCCGGCGCTCGGCGCAGGCGAGACCGACATCGGGCCCCCCAGTCCGTCCGCGGTGCCGGTCACCGGCACGTCGATGCCCGCACAACAGGCGCCCCCGCTGCCGCCCCCTTGGTTGCATTGGGGGGTCGCCAACGTCCCCGGGATGGGGGTGCCGTTGGCGTTCTGGCCGTACGGGCAGGACACGCGGCCCTGAAAATGGTTCACCAGGCAGAGACGCGTTTGGCACTGAAAGCTCAGCGCCTCGACGCTGACTTCGCCTTCGTCGAAGCCCAGAAACGACTGCGTGTACTCTTGGCCGGGGGTGCACGGATCGCCCACGCCTGTGGACTGGCACCCAGTTCCCGACAAGACCATCAAGGCCACGATGGCCGTCAGGCCGATGAGTAACGATCGGGTCATCGTGTCGGCTCTCCTTTAATTGGAGCACGAGGCACTAAGGCAACCGCGCGCCCAGGCGCTGCGGCGAAACGCGCCGTGCGCAAGCTAGTCGACCCGCACGAAACGCGTCAAGCACGTTCCCCTTGGATCGGGCGGTCCAAAGAAGCCATCATCGCCTCCGGGTCGACCTCTCGTCCACCTCTCAAAGCGGTCTCCGTCGCGACGAGCCGTGGGAATGGGCGATAGAATGTGCGACGCACCCTCCCACGTCGGGGCGTCTTGCCGAGGCCCAGCTTCCGCACCCGGGGCAAATACCCATGGCAACCGGTGTCGTCCGCCCGATCCCCTCGTGGCCCCAGAGCCTCTCGCTGTCGCCGCACCTCGCACCCCACGACACGTGGACAAAAACGTTGCTGCTTTCGAATTACGCTGCCGCTCGCCCCCGACGGGACCGCGCTTGCGGCCGATCGGAGACGCACGCGGTCCTACCGGCTTTTCGCCTTGACAAGCGTGAATCCCGGTCCTTACCATCACCCGCGCTCGACGGACTATCTTATGAACATCGTTGAGTTTTTGCGAGCTACCGGCGCGACGTTCCGCGAGGCCCCGAGCTGCTTCGGCTGACCATTCGTACGGTTCGACGCCACGAGACCGTGGGTGTGTGCATGGACGCGACAATGGCGCGGACGACCGGACGTTTATTTTCCAAGCCACGGTTCGATCGCCTTCGACGATCGAGTGAGGAATAAGTGACGACGATGGGTAGACTCGTGATGCGTGGTGTTTGGGTCGGGGCCTTGGGCGCCGCAATGACCGTGACGGCCACCTCGGCGCATGCCCAGCGCAAGCCGAAAAGCGCGGCGGTCGCCCAGCAGGCGCCGGTCGACATGGATGCCGACCAGCCGGTGGCGAAACCAGCGCCCCGCAAATCGGGCGGCAGCCATGGCGCGGCCGCGGCCGCGGCGGGGGCCGGCAGCGACGTTGCCGCTCAGGCGAAAAAATTTTACGAGACTGAGAAATACTGGGACGCGGCCCAATCGTTTTATCGCGTCTCGATCGGCGAAACCGGCGACGACGAGGGCAATAAACAAATCGCGCAGTTCGGCCTGGCGAAGTCTCTGTACAAGCTGCGCTTCTACCAAGCCGCGTACTCCATTTTCAGCGAGATCGCGGACAACCCGAATCACCTCAAGTACGGCGAGACGCTCCTCTGGGTGGCCAAGCTCGCCACGGACCTGCCGGAGCCGGCCGACATCATCGAGCGGGTCGGCAAGTACAGCGAGGAACACGTTGCCAAATTCAACAACGACGAGCAGCGCGAGCTGTATTGGCAGCTCAACTATCTGCTTGGGCGGTACAGATACCGTAACGGCAAATATCCCGAGGCGCTCGAGCTCTTCGACAAGGTCAATCGAAAGAGCAAGTACTACGTTCAGGCGCAGTTCTTCTCCGGCATCACCAACGTGCAGATGCGACGGAGCAGTCCTGCGGTGCAGTCGTTCCAGCGCATTCTCGGGGCCATCGAGGAAGGCGACGTCCCGTCCGAGGACGAGGCGCGCTTCCGCGATCTGGCGTATTTGTCCATGGCTCGCACGTTCTATTCGGCGAGCATCAAGGTCGACGAGAACACGAACCAGCCGACGGTCGATCAGACGCGATTGAGCGCGGCCGTCAAGTACTGGAACAAGGTCGACGTCACCAGCGAGTACTGGCTGGACGCGCTGTTCGAAGAGTCGTGGGCCTACTTCATGGCGGGCGACTACAGCCACGCGCTCGGCAACATCCACACGATCCAGGCGCCGTACTTTCCGCACGCCTACTATCCCGAGGCGGACGTCCTCAAGGCGGTCATCTATTTCTCGAACTGCCAGTACGACGACGCTCTCACGATCGTCGCGAGATTTCGCGGCCAGTTTCAACCCATCCGCGAAGAGCTGACCAAGACCTTGAACCGGTTCAAGAAGGGCTCGAATCAGGAAGAAGCCTTCTACAAGTTTCTGCGAGACGTGCGCGACGACCGGGCGCAGCTCGACCCGAAGGTGGCACCGGTCGTGAAGACCGCCCTTTCCGATCGGCAGCTCCTAAGAAACCTGGAATACGTGCGGCTGCTCGACGAAGAGGAGAGCCGGTTCAAGAAGGCGCCGGGCCACTTCAAGCAAGCCAAGGTCGGCGACCTCGTCCAGGACTCGATCCACGACGCCCGGGCGCTCGCCGTGCGCAACACCGGCGAGCTTGCGATGGGCCGTTACCAGCGCAACCTCGACGACTTGAACGAGCAGCTGCGAAATGGCCAGAAGATCTTGATTGACATCACCGCGGCGCAACGTAATCAGCTCGACCAACTGATGCAGAATGCGCTCACGAGCGCTGAAGAGTCGAAGGCCAACATCGTCAAGCCCGACGACGAGCACGTCATCTGGCCGTTCAACGGCGAGTACTGGCGCGACGAGCTCGGGTTCTACCGCCAGACGATCACGTCGAAGTGCACGAGGTAACGATGAATCGCGCTTTACCGCTTTGGGTCGTCGTCATCACGGGGGTCATCGCCAGCGCGACCGTCGCGCGGGCAGCCGACACGTCGTCGTCGGACTCCTCGTCGTCCGGATCGTCGACCGCTCGTTCGGGGCCGGCCTGCGTGCCCGAGAAGGCCAAACAGGACCTCGAGACGTGTCCGGCCGGTCCGACGCTCAACCCGTCGGGCCATGACAACAAGCCGACCATGTCCTTCCACTCCAAGGTGGAGGAGCTGAAGAAGGGCGACAAGAAGATCGGGGTCGGCTCCGCCGACTTCCAGATGCTTGCGGGCATTCGCGATGCGCGGCAGACGGCGCTGCATCAGCGCGCCCTCGCGCTGCTGGTGACCGAAATTCAGGGTCTCGAGGGGCTCTACCACGACACGCAGCCCCACTCGAAAGATCGACCGATGCTTCTGCGGCGTCTCGCGGAGGACTACGTCGAGCTCGAGAATGCCGCCTTCACCGAAAAAACGCAGGCGGAGGTCCGCAGGGACGAGCTCAGCAAAAGCAATCCACGCATGGCGGGCCAACAGCAGTCGATCGCCAACTCCCGCGCGAAGACCATGAATCTGTCGCGCAAAGCGGCGGTCAAATACTACACGACGCTCGTGACCGACTATTCGGGCCAGCCGTCGACCACGTTCCCGCAGAATCCACCGCCCGCTTACCCGTTCCTCGACGAGGTCTATTATTATCTCGCGTACGAGTACGAGCAGGCTGGGGACACGGCGAACGCGCGTCGCGTCTACCTCGATCTCATCACCAAGACCCCCAACTCGAAGTACATTTCGAACGCCTACCTCGCGTTCGGCGAGCTCTTTTTCAACGAGGCGCTGAGCGACCCGAGCAAATGGGAGCCGGCCAAGCAGGCGTATCAGAAGGTCATCTCCAAGCCGCCGCCCGAGAACAAGGTCTACGGCTACGCCTGGTACAAGCTCGCGTACGTCTTCTGGAACCAGGGCGATTTGCCGCACGCTCTCGACGCGTTCAAGAAAACGATCGACTTCGGTACGCAATTCACGCAGCTCCCGAATGCAAAGAAGCTCGCAGAGGCGTCCCGCAAGGACGTGATCCCCGTGTACGCGCTCGCGGGTAGCCCGACGGATGCCTACAACTTCTTCAAAAACCTGAGCGGTGATCCGGCTGGCCAGACCGACAAGACGCTCAAGATGATGAACGACCTCGGCCAGAATTACCTGGACACGGGTCACTATCCCGAGGCGGTCGCGCTCTACAAAGATCTGCTCGTGCGCGACGGCGGCGGCGATCGAAGCTGCGAATACCAGTCGCACATCAGCGAAGCCGTGATGGCGATGAGATCGGGCGACAAGCCGGCCATCGTCAGCGAGTTGAACAATCAGTTCAAGCGCTACGGCAACTTCATGAAGGACAACCACTCCCAGGAGGCCAAAGACAAGTGCGCCAATCGGACCGCGTCGCTCGCGACCGAGACGGCCATGGCGTGGCACCTCGAGGCGGTTGGCTCGCAAGGCCAGCGCGGCACGGGCGACGCGAAGACGATGGACCTGGCGGCGCTGCTCTACAAAAAAGTGTCCGAAGCCTGGAACGAGGACCAGTTTTCGAAGTTCGAGTTCCCGCGCCTGGTCAAGGAAGACTGGCCGACCATCTACAAGATTAAGTACAACATGGCCGACCTCCTCTACTTCCGCGAGAAGTGGGCCGAGTGCGGTCCGGCCTTCGACTCGGTCGTGCAATCGGACCCGAAGGGACCCCAGGCGGCGGAGGCCGCATACGCCGCGGTCCTTTGCTACCAGAACATCTATCTCGCCCAGCACGCCAAAGGCTCCGACCGCAAGGGCAGCGGCAACCTGCCCGGCGTCGGCAAGGACATCAAAGCGGACTCGGACGACAAATACCGGCCCAAAGAGATGACCGAAGCCCAACGGTCGATGGTCCAGTCGTTCAATCGCTACGTTTGTTACATTCACCCGGACGCGAAAGACGCGGACGGTCAGAAGCAACTCGTCGAGGTGAAGTACGCCCGCTGCCGCCTCTATTTCGAGGCCCAGCACTGGGAAGAGGCCGCGGCCTGCTTCAAAGAAATCGCCTACGACAACACCGAGAACGATTCAGCGGTCTACGCGGCGCAGCTCTACCTCGAGAGCGTGAACGTCTTGACGTTCCACGGCCTGCCCAACCGGACCTCGTGCCTCGACGAGATGATCACCGACGTTCCGAAGTTTCTCGACATGTTCTGCGCGGGCGACAAAGCGCAGAAAAACGACGACACCTGCACGCTGCTCACCAAGGTGCAGTGCGACATCTCGCGCTTGCGGGCCCAACGCATCGTGGAAGAAGCCGACAAGGGCGGCAACAATTCACTCGAGCTCTTCGAGAAGGGGGGCAAAGCGTACTTCGATCTCTGGGAGAAGTACGGAGCGACCCCGCTCCGCAACAACCAGCAGCCGCAGTGCGACAAGCTCGACGAGATCGTCGAAAACGCGGCGCGGGCGTTCCAGGCCGGTCACCTCGTCGCGAGCGCGATTCGTGCCCGCATGGTGCTGCTCAACCCCCAATACCGCATGGACAAGGGAGAGCTCGCGAAGGACGCGATGTACAAGATCGGCGGCAACTGGCAGGCCATCGCGGTCTACGACCAGGCCTCCGACTGGTACGAGCGCTATGCCAAGGAAAATCCCAAGCGCAAGGAAGCGGACAAGGCGCTCTCCGACGCGGTCGTGCTTCGCCTGGGGCTGGGTGAAGAGGACCAGGCTGTCGCGGACGTCAAGGAGTACCAGAAGGACTACGGCAACTCGAACGCGGTCGAGACCGCGCAGATCGCGTTTGCCATCGGTGCCCACTACGCCGACAAGGAAGACTGGGAGGGCGCCCGCAAAGCCCTTCAAGGGGCCATGGCGACGCTCGACAAGGCACCGCCCGACATCCAAGTCCAGGCCCATGCGACCCTCGCGCGCGCCATGACGCACCTCAAGGCGCAAGCTCCGGGCAAGCTCGAATACGACCGAGTTCGCAAGCTCTGGGGAGACGGCAGCGCGGCTCAGACCAA
Organism: uncultured delta proteobacterium; assembly: GCA_963696385.1. Lineage (GTDB taxonomy): Bacteria > Myxococcota_A > Polyangia > Polyangiales > Polyangiaceae > Palsa-1150. The sequence continues at coordinate 370,508 of CAVOKF010000007.1, read as the reverse complement.
GATTGCCGAGGCGTACAAGAACGAGGGCGAGGACCAACGTGCCCACCGATTGGGCAAGGCGCTCGATGCCGTCGGCGAGGCCATGTTCTTTTCGGCGGAGGAAAGCAAGAAGGCCAAGGTCGACTCCGTGCCGTTCCCTGCGTACAAGGGGCCCGCGACCAAGGAAGACATTCTGAAGTACATGGACAAGAAGGTAAAACCTTGGGTCCAGAAGAAGCAGGCCGCGATCGAAGAAGTCGACAAGGACTATCAAAAGATCACCAATCTTGAGCCCGTGCCGCCGCCGCGCTGGGTCATCGCGGCCGCTTCCCGCGCCGGGCTCATGTGGGGCACGTTCGTCGACGAGTTCCGTGCAGCGCCGATCCCCAAGGAGTGGGCCAAGGATCCCGAAATCCGCGGCACGTACTTCCAGCATCTCGACGAGGCCTCGCAGCCCGTGAAGGACCACCAAGCGAAGCCGGCGCTCAAGCGGTGCCTCGACGACTCGGTGAAGTACCAGTACTTCGACGAGTATTCGCGCGACTGCGAAAAGTGGCTCGCGAAGAACTACAAGGCCGAATACCACGTCGTCGACGAGCTGCGCGGTGCCCCCACGCTGTCGAACGGGGGCCTCGACGATCGGCCGCCTCCGCTCATCCTCGGCGGGATGCTGTGGCACCCCGTCGAGCACGGCCGTGCGACGGAAAAGGCCGAGGTTCTGGGCGACTCCGGCGGCAGCAACGAAGAACCCGCCAAGAAGAAGCCCGCCGGGGGCGGCAAGCCCGCCGGGGGCGGCAAGCCCGCCGGCAAGAGGAAGAAGTGACCGGCCCGCTCGGGCCGCAGACCGCGGTGAAAGCCATGAAGAATTGCTCGTGTGTGTGGGCGCTCGCGGGATTCGCGGCGGCCGTGGGCATCGGCTGCGGGGGCGGCGCGCCTCCCGAGGCCAAGACGGCCGGCGTAGGGACGACCGCGGCCGCCGCCAGCCCGGGCGTTACGGTCAAAGTCGACGTGGCGGCGCGCGACCGGTTCAGTTCCGCGCTCGATGCCTTCAACGGCCACGACAAGGCGAACGACTGGACGGACGCTTCGTGTGCCGAATCCGCCAAGTTGTTCGAAGAAGCGGCGTCGGCCCAGACTTCGAGCAAGTTCCCCGAGGCGACGTACGACGCCGGTCTGGCGTACCAGCGTTGCGGCAACGACAAGGAAGCCAAGGCGCACTTTCAGCGAGCCCTCGAAGACGAGCCCAAGTTCCATTACGCGCGCGCGCAGCTCGCACTCTACCAGTATAAGAGCGACGGCAACGTGGACGCGGCCATCAGCGCGCTCGAGCAGGCGGTGAACGACGCGAACTTCCAGAACGTTCCGGCGCTCGTGGACCTCGCGATGTTTCAGATGCAGCGTGACACCGATCAGGTCGGCGCCAACTGCCACGCCAAGGCGGCGGGCAAGGACGTCGACCTCGCCGACTTCGAGTGCGCGAAGCTGAACCTCCAGCGAGCGCTCGCCATCGACGACGGGTACATGCCCGCATTCAATCAGCTCGCCCTCTACTACTTCGGAAGTGCGAAAAAGAAAGCTTCGGCCGGCGGCAAGCGGTTCGGCCGTACGATTGCGACCAATGCGGCCATGGCCAAGCGGGGCGACGTGCAGCAGCTGGAGCTCGCGGCGCTCGTCTGCTCGCAGGCCGTGCGCAAAACCCAAAACTACGCGCCGATCCACAATACGTCGGGTCTCATTCTGAACGAGCTCGGCAACGTCAACACCGCCGTGAAGGAGTTTTCGGCGGCGGCCTCGCTCGACCCGCACTTCTTCGAAGCGCAGATGAACCTGGCGGCGATCAATTTGAGCTTTCGCGGGTTCGACAAGGCGGAAGCCGCCTACCGCAAGGCGCTCGAAATGCACCCGAACGATTACGACGCGCATCTCGGGCTCGCTCTCGCGCTCCGAGGCCAGATCGACGACAGCAACTACGACAAGCAGGTCGCAGGGGTGCAGTCTGAGCTCGACTCCTGCAAAAAGATCGATGGGGCGCGCCCCGACGCGTACTTCAACGAGGGCATCCTCACCCAGGAGTACAAGGCCAAGAGCGCGGGCGGTACCGGCGGCACCGAGAAAGCCGTCGCGGTCTACCAGCAGGCCAAGCAGATTTTCCAGACGTTCATCGAAAAGGCCTCGGGCAAGCCCGAATACGACGGCGCCGTGAAGAAGAGCAAAGAGCGCATGCAAGACATCGACGACACCGTCACGTTCTTGCAGGCCGGGGGGCCGAGCAACCCAGCGGCCACGCCCGCACCTACGCCGCCCGCCGGCGCAGCGGACACGGGTGCCGCACCGGCGACGAGCGGCGCCGCTCCGAGCGCAGCACCCCCCGCGTCTTCGTCCGCAGCGCCGCCCGCGTCTTCGGCGGCCCCGCCGGCTGCCGCATCTTCCACGACCAAGCCCGCGCCCCACGCCGCGCCGAGCAAGTGACGACGTGCTTGTTTGCTGGATGCGTCGGTCAGCCTCGGTCCACGTGCCTCTTGCACGCGCCCTCCGGCATGGCCCGCGTCGAGCCCCGCTCGCGATCGCGGTGCAAGCCGTCACAGGAAAGCGGGAACCCAACCGGCGTCTCGGATGTCCTTCTGATGCGTCCGACCGAAGGCGCCGAGACGCAAATCGAATTGACCACGAGTCTTCCGGGGCCTACACTGGCACTGTAATTACGTGCATAATTTCACTGTAGTCGCAATACGCATCGGCTGTGGTCGCTTCGACGGGAGCGTGGCACCTTCATCCATCTTCGGAGGCGGATCATGAGACGGACGAACAAGTGGCTGTGGGGCGGCTTCGTTGCGGCGGCGCTCCTGACGGTTTCGGCGCGATCGCGCGCGCAAGACGTCGCGAATACCAAAGGGGACACTGGCGGGCAGGGCGATTACGGGTACAAGTTCGAAGACGATCCGCTGAGCGCCGGTGGCTTCGGTCCGGCCGACGCGACGATTCGCGTTCGCCCCGGTCCCGTGAGGACGACGTTGATTCGCCCGCGGACGTCGTTCGTGCCCGAAATGCTCAAGTCGGTCGAGAACATTTAGCTAGCTTGAGCGAGTGTCACGCCGCGCGACGCTGCGCGGGATGGGGTTATTGATGGACAGCCAGGGCAAGGCCAAGGTCGCACTCACGTTCGCGCTGTATCAGGGAGATCAGCTCGTCCGTCGCGACACGATTGCGCAAGACATCGTCAAAGTCGGCAAGGATCCGCGCAGTCACTTGCGGGTGGACGACGACCTGGCTTCGCGCATGCACGCCGTCATCGAGGTGGCATCGCCGACCGACATCACGCTCATCGATCTCGGCAACGAGCCCGGAACGCTCGTCAACGGGCAGCGTGTCAACAAGTGCAAGGTACGGCCGGGCGATCAGATTCAGATCGGCTCGACCGTCGTCGTCTTGGAGGGCGCCGAGTTCGCGACCGCTCTGCAGCAGCCGCCGGCGGGGTACGTGGCGCCGCCGGCTCAGGCGGCGGGCGTGTCGAATCCGTTCGCCGGCGCCAGCCCGTTCGCCGCTCCGGCGCCGAGCGCGAACCCGTTTGCGGCAGGGGTGAACCCGTTTGCGGCCGCGGCTGCGGCGCAGGCTCCCGCGCAGGCGGCGTTCGCAGCGTCCGCCGCGCCTGCCTTTGCAGCCCATGCCGCGAGCCCGTCGTTGGCTCCGGGTCTCGGGATCGAGCCGCCGCTCGATGGCGCCGGCTCGGGCTTTACCTATTCGATGCTGAAGAGCGGTCCGGACGTCAGTCCGGACGAAGTCGAGGTCGCTCATCTCTCGAGCATCGAAGTGATGATCCTGTGGGACACGAACGTCCTGCACGTCTCGCATCTGACTCCCCCTCGATCGTTTTATGTCGGAGAAGAGATCGGCGACAAGGCCGGCTGCGACTACTTCATTCCGAGCGAGACGCTCGGCACGACCCGCGCGCCGATCGTGGTATCGCGAGGGATCGGGGCTGCCCTCGTCATCCTGCCGCGATCGCGCGGATACGTGGACATTGCGGGTCACGGCAAGGTCAGTCTCGCCGATCTCGTGTCGGCAGGACGAGCCCGGCCGTCGACCGAAATGAGCGGGGCGTACGAGTACGAGCTGCCTGCGGGGGCGAAGGCTCGAATGGAGCTCGATGGCAGTGCGCTCGTGTTCCAGGTGAGCGCGGTCAACGCCGGCAAGCGCGTTCCCGTTGGCTTTCTCGCGACGACCGAGCCGGCGGCCTTCCTGTACACCGGTCTGTCGTTTTTGCTGCACATGGGGCTTGTCGCGGTGTTCGCGTTCTTCATGCCGAGCATGCGGGGCGACGACAGCGAGGACATCGATCGCGACCAGATCCTGATGATGCAGAAGCTCTTGAATGCGGCTGCCGAGCGCGAGCAAGAGGAGCGGCAGGACCAGGAGGTCACCGAGACCGCCCCCGACCAGAAAGAGGGGGGGACGGGCACCCGGGCCAAGGGCGAAGAAGGGTCGATGGGCAACCCGAATACGCGCGATACCGGCCACAAGTACGGAGTCCAGGGCCCCAAGGACAATCCCGATCCGCACCTCGCGAAACAAGCCGCCCTTCAAGAGGCCGCTCAGTTCGGGATGATCGGCTTGATCTCGACGATGGGTGGGGGCGACCCGAACGCTCCGACGGCCCCGTGGGGCCGCGAGGAATCGGCGGGTCAGGACGAAAAGAGCGCCCGCGGCAACATGTTCGGCGACACGATTGGCGACTCGTTCGGGGCCGGCGGTCTGGGTCTGTCGGGTGTGGGCGAGGGCGGTGGCGGCCGGGGAGAAGGCATCGGTCTCGGCAACTTCGGCGGACTCGGACACGGAGCGGGCACCGGAACCGGCCAGGGCATCGGCAACGGGCGGGGTCGGCTGGGCGGGGGTCACCAGGTCAAGGCTCCGCGCATCCGGGAAGGCGCGACGCAGGTGAACGGTCGTCTTCCCCCCGAAGTCATCCAGCGCATCGTTCGTCAGAACTTTGGTCGATTCCGCCTCTGCTACGAGAACGGAATGCGCAATAACCCCAACTTGCAGGGGCGCGTAAGCGTCAAGTTCGTCATCGACCGGAGCGGTGCGGTGGCCATGACGGCCGACGGCGGGAGCGATCTGCCGGATCAAGGCGTGGTGCAATGCGTCGTGCGCGGCTTCGGCAATCTGTCGTTCCCGCAGCCCGAGGGTGGCATGGTCACGGTCGTGTACCCGATCATGTTCAATCCGGGCGACTGACACTCGGACGTCCGCGTCTCGCGCAGTGGGCTGGGTTGCGCCGAATGCTCGGCGGGCGCGCTGCGGACGGAAGGCGAACGCCAGCCGCGTCCCCTTTTGTGGCTCGGAGCAGTAGACGCGCGCGCGCGCGTTCTCGTAGACTCCGTCGCGCCATGAGCCCCAAGTTCTCCCTCGTCGTCGCCGTTGCCGTCGTCGCCGCCGGCTGCAATCGAAACAACATCGAGGCCGTGAATCTCGCCAACGAGGGAGATCAGGCGAAGAATTCGAACGTCGAAGAGGCGATCTCCAAATACGAGCAGGCGACCAAATTGGATCCCGACAACGCTCGCATTTGGTGGAAACTCGTCCTCGCGTACGAGAAAAAGGAAGACTGGCAGAAGATGGCGAGCGCCAGCGTTCAGGCGGAGGAAGCCTCGGAGCGCGCGGAAAAAAAGAAAGTGCACGCCGATTACTATTTTCGTCAGGGCTATGCGCTCGAGCAACTCGCGGAAAAGGGAAGCGGCAGCTGGGCCGATCCGAAGGCTCCGTTCCAGACCGCGATCCAGCTCGATCCCAACTACAGCCAGGCGTACGGCGAACTCGCCTGGACGCTCATCCACACGGACGACGAGTCCGGCGCGATCCAAAACTGGACCAAAGCGATCCAGGCGAAGCCGGACGAGACCCAGTACTACGTGTCGTTGGCCGACGAATACCGCCGCCTCATGTTCTACGACCAGGCTGAGAAGGTCCTCAAGGAGGGGATTTCCTACGCCACCGCCGACGACAAGCACCTATTCAATCTGCATGCGCTTCTCGGCGACGTGTACGAGACCAAGGGCGATTTCTCCCGGGCGGTCGCCGAGTACGAGGACGCCAAAAAAGCGTGCAACAGCAACAAGTGCAACGATCACAAGGAAGCGTACTTCAACCTCGGGACGGCCTATGCGGAGCTCAATCCGCCGAAAAAAAACGAGGCCATCCAGCAACTTCAGTCCTTCTGGAAGATCACGTGCAAGGGGGCTCTCGCCGTGAAGTACGGCGACGAATGCGCTCAGTCGCAAGAGATCGTTCGCCGCATGGGCGGCTCGCTCCAGTAGTCGGCGGCGGCGAAGGCTCCGGCTGGACGGCAACGCCGACGCCGTCCGCGCCGCGGCTCAGCTGTGGCCGGGCCGATCGTGCCCGTGCCGGGCACAAGGGCTGCGGGGCACACCGACATTTGCTCCGGCCGGCGTCCTGTTCGCCAGGGTGCTCGAAAAATCACCGGCGGTCGGATGGCGCGGCGGCTGTATAGTCTCCGCCACGATGGAGCCCACCCGGGGCGGCTCGTTCACAGGATGTGGCCCACTTCGAGCCGCGCTCTGGTACCGTTTCCCTTGCGCGATCAGCACCTCGCAAACCAGGCTGCCGCGGCGCTCGAGCCTGGCGCGTGCGATTCGAGGGTGCGGGGACGATGAGCCTTCATGGATCGATCGAACTAACCGAGGCGGTTGATGGATTTAGAGGAGCGTATTTCATACCTGGAAGACGTCCGCGACTGGCAGAGCCTCGTCGACGAGCTTGAAAAGGGGATCGCCTCGCAGGCGGCAAGTGCCGTCAAGGCCCAGTTCCATCTCAAGCTCGGTCGAGTCCTCGAGACGAAGTTTCTTTCCGGCGTTCGGGCGCTGAAGCATTTCCAGGATGCCTACAAGCTCAATCCGTTGCTGCTCGACAGTCTCGATGCCGCCCGACAAGTGTACTGGGATCTCGGCAAGCTGAACATGGTCCAGAAGCTCCTCGAGCTGGAGCTCAAGGCCAAGGTCGACGGCGCGCGCGCGAGCGCCTTGTTGGTGGAGTTGGGCGACGTCATCTGCGATCAAGGCGACTTCGACAAGGCGACCGCGACCTATGCGCGGGCCCTCGCGCTGAGCGACGGCAACAACGCCGAAGCGAGCGCCTGTCTCGAAGACCTTCAGCTGCGACCGAACACGTGGCAGGCGCGGGTTTCCCTGCTGCTCGGCAGCGCGAGTGCCGCGATCGATCCCGCGACGAAGGGGCGCCTGTTGCTCCGCGCAGCCCGCATCACACGACGGTTTGCGCCCGCCGAGGCCGAGGACGTCCTGGCGCGCGCGTACCTGGCCGACCCCACGAACAAGGAAATATCGCTTCTCTACGAGTCGCTGCTTTCGGATCGCGGTCGGTTGGACGTGCTGGAGCAGGCTCAGCAGCAGATCTTGCGCCAGACCGAGGACCGCGGACAGCGCGGGCGGTTGGCGTTGCTCTTCGGAACGCGCTGGGCGGTCCGTCATCAGAACGCCGTTGTTGGCCCGCGATTCCTCGAGGAGGCGCTCAAGCTCGCTCCGGACAGCGAGGGCGCGTTTTTCTTTCTGAGGGAGGCCTACGGAAAGAAGGACGGCGATTGGGATCGGGTCCTCACGCTCGCCGAAGAAACGGCGACGCGCGCCGAAGACGGACATGCGACGTTTCTGCTCGCCCAGGCGGGCACGATCGCGTGGCGCCAGCTCGGAAACCTGATCCGGGCGCGTCTTTCGTTCGAGCGCCTGAGCGCCGTCTCGCCCGAGCATCCGCAGTTGCGCGCGTTCGAAGCGCAGATCGGCGAAACGTTGAAGCCCGCGGTCGCTCCTCGATCCGCCGAACGCGACGACACGGACCGATCGGCCGTGGCGCCGGCTCCGCTCTCCAGCGCCGACAAGACGCCCCGCTCTCCGACCGTGATCGCAAACGAGGCCGAGGGGTCGCGTGCACCGGCCTTCCAAGAGGAGTCCCGGCCGGCTCGGGCAGTCGCTCAAGAGGAAACGCGGCCGGCTCGGGCAGTCGCCCAGGCGGTCTCCCCCGCGGAGGTCCAAGAGGAGTCGCGGCCGGGTCGGGCGGTCGCTCAAGAGGAGTCGCGGCCGGGTCGGGCGATCGCAGAGGCGCGTCGGCCCGGCGCAGCGGTCGCCGAGCCTGTCTCGACCGGGTTCGCGCCGCCGGGGGATGCGCGTTCGTTGGATGACGAACCCGCCGAATCGCGGCCTGCTCGCGAGGTGCCGTCGCCGCTTGAACCGGCCGGCGAACCAATCACCCCGTCGGTGCCCTCGGTCGATCTCGCCAAGATTGCGGAGCTGCAGAAGCTCGCCGAAAAGCAAGAATCGTCCAAGCGCTACAGCGAGTACGTCAAGACGCTCCTGCAGCTCGCTCTGCTCGTCCCCGATCGTCGAGACAAAGTCGCCCTGTACGCGAAGGCGGCCGATCTCTACGTCTCCAAGTTTGCAAACCAGGCCGAGGCGGTGAAAGCGTACGAGGCCGTGCTCGCGATCGATCCCGACAACGCGCAGGCGGTGGAATACCTGCGCCAAATGTACGAAAAGCGTCGGGACTGGGAAAAGCTCCTCGGTCTGCAGCGGCGCGAAGCGGAGCGATTGCCTGCGGGGCCGAACCGCGCCGCCAAATTCCTCGAGATCGCCAGGCTCGCGACCGAGCGCGTGAAGAAGCCCGACGTGTGCATCGACCTCTGGCAAGAGGTCTTGGCGAGCGACGAGGCGAACGCCGAAGCGCTCGGCGCCCTCGCCGGCCTCTACGAACGTGCAAAGGATTTCGAGAAGCTCGCCGCGGTCCTGCAACGGCAGGCCGAGGTCACTCTCGACGCCCCCGCGAAGATTCAAGTGCTGACCAAGCTCGGAACGATTTATGGCGAGCGCCTGAACGACGACGACGGCGCCGTCGGCGCGTGGCGCGCCCTGCTCGCGCTCGACCCGAACGACCGACGCGCTCAAGACGCGCTCAAGAAGAAGTACCTCACGCTCGGGCGCTGGGACGATCTCGAGGTGTTCTACGCCGACACCGGGAAATGGGACGAGTTCATCCGAGTCCTCGAGCAGCAAGAAACGAAGGAAGCCGATCCTCGGGCCAAGGTCTCGCTCCTTTTCAAGATCGCGGAGCTCTGGGCGGACAAGAAGCAGAAGCTCGACCGGGCCGCGAAATCCTACGAGAAGGTTCTCGACCTCGACGCGGACAACCTGCGCGCCGCGCAGGCGCTCATCCCGATTTATGCGGCCGCGAACAACCCGCGGGCGCTCGCCAACGCGATTGAGGTGAAGCTGCGCCACGAGCAAGATCCGACGACGAAACTCGCGCTGCTGCGCGAAGTGGCCGCCCTCTACGAGGGCAAGATCAAAGACCCCCAGCGCGCGTTCCATCGCTACCTGGCCGCGTTCGAGATCTTCCCCGGCGACGATCAGACGAGCGATGACGTCGAGCGTGTTGCGAAGGCCATTGGTCAATGGGACCCGGTCGTGTCGTCGTATCGGAAAGCGATCGCCTCGGCCGACGAGGGGGGCGATCCCATCGGCGCCGTGATGCTCCGGCTGCGCCTCGGTCGCGTGTTGGTCGATGACGTGAACCAGATCGGCGAGGCGCTCGACGTGTACCGCGCCGTCTACGAGGCCCAAGGCGAGAACGCGGAAGCGATCGCCGCCCTCGAGAGGCTGTACCGGCAGACCTCGCGGTTCGCGGAGCTTCTCGGCATCTTCGAAAAGCGTCGCGATCTCTCGACGACGCCCGAGGAGAAAAAGGCGATCCATTACGAAATCGCCAAACTCTACGAGGAAGAGATCCAGGACGTCGACAAGGCCATCGACACGTACGTCCAAGTTCTCGAGGACGAGCCGGCCGACGCGCAAGCCCTGGCCTCGCTCGACGTACTTTACGGACGGCTCGGTCGTTGGGAGCCTTACGTCGAGGTCCTGCGCCGGCGCATCGATCTCGATTTGGTCGAGGCGGAGCTCGTCGATCTCAAGTTCCGGCTTGGCCAGACTCTCGAGAAGCATCTGGCCGACCCGTTGGGGGCACTCGAAAACTACCGCGAGATCCTCTTCGTCGATGCGGGGCACGAAGGAGCGCGCGTAGCGCTCGAGCAGATGCTTGCGGGGCCGCTCCGGACGGAGGCCGCCTCGATTTTGGAGTCGATTTACGAAGAGCGCCAGGACTGGCCCAAGCTCATTCAGGTTCTCGAGATCCTCGGTGCGGGGGAAACGCAAGTGGATCGCCGGGTGGCTCTCAAGCGCAAGGCGGCGCGCATCGGTGCCGAGCGCACGAACGACTCCGAGCACGCCTTCGTCGTGCTTGCGTCGGCCCTTCGCGACGATCCGGCTCTCGCCGAGACACGCGACGAAATCGAGTCCATCGCCGCCGCCTCCGGGGCCGAGCGACAGTTGGTCGCCCTGTATACCGAGCTCGCCCAAAGCCTCGAGGACGCGGCACTCGCCCGAGACTACTGGCTGCGCATCGCCGGGATTCAGGACCGTCTGGGCGATGTCGACCGCGCGGCGAAAGCGTACGGGCGCGTGCTCTTGCTCGACCCCGCCGACGCCGAGGCGTTGGCGTTTCTCGAGCAACTCTTCACGCGCACCCGGCGCTGGAAGGACCTCATCGGAGTCGTCGAACGTCGAATCGAGCAGACGACCGACGCCAAGGAGCGCGAGGCGCTCTACGGCACGATGGCCGGCATTTACGAGGAGCGTTTGGAGCGTCCCGAGGACGCCGTGTCGGCCTATCGCAAAGTGCTGGAGCTCGATCCGACCAGCGATAGGGCGCTCCGCGCTCTCGATGCGCTCTTTACGCGTCAGGCCATGTGGAGCGACCTCGCCGAGAACCTCGATGCGCAACTCGCGCTCGCGGCGACCGACGAAGAGCAGTTGTCGCTCATGATGCGCCTGGCCGATCTGCGCGAAGCGAAAATGGGCCTCGTCGATGTCGCCATCGAGGGGTACAGGGCTGTGCTGGAGCGTGCGCCGACCAACGAGCGAGCCTTGGCGGCGCTCGAGCGCCTCGGATCGGATCCGAAGTACGAATTGACGATCGCGGACCTTCTCGAGCCCTTGTATCGGCACACGGGCGACTGGCAGAAGCTCATCGGCACTCACGAGGTGCAGGTCCGGCGCAGCGAGGACCCCACGAGGCGGGTCGAGTTGCTTCATCAGATCGCGCAACTCTACGAGGATGCCGCCGGCGACCTCGGTTCGGCCTTCGCCACCCTGGCGCGCGCCCTGCGCGAAGACCCTTCCCACGACGCCACGCAGCAGCAACTCGATCGGCTCGCGCGGGCCACGGGCCGATTCGGCGACGTCGCTCGTGTCTTCGAGGACCTGGCGGAGCAGATCGGCGAGCCGATGCTCGCGAGCGCGCTCACCATGAAGGCCGCCGGCATTCACGAGAGTGACCTCGGCAACATCGACACGGCGATCGCGCTGTATCGAAAGGTGCTCGAGATCGACCCGCTGAGCCTGCCGGCCGCGGAGGCTTTGGAACGGCTGTTCCGGAGCACCGAACGCTACCAAGAGCTGTCGGTCATCTTGCAACGCAAGTCCGAGATTCTCGAGGAGCCCGCGGACAAGAAAGACGCTCTGTTTCAGGCCGCCGCCATCGAAGAGGACGTTCTCAATCGACCGGAATCGGCGATTGCCGTCTACAGCCGTGTGCTCGAGATCGATTCGGACGATCTGCGCGCGGTCGACGCCCTCATTGGACGCTACCTCGACCTGTCGCGCTGGAGCGATCTCTTGATCGTGTACGCCAGGAAAGCGGACTTGGTCGCCGACGTCGACGAGAAAAAGGGCATTTATTACCAAGTCGGTGCCGTCTACGAGCGCGAGCTCGGAAACGTCCCGAAAGCGATCGATACGTACACGAAGATCCTCGAGCTCGATCCGGACGATCTCCAGGCGCTGTCGCGCCTCGACGTTCTGTACGAACAAGCCGGCAACTGGCAGGAGCTGCTTTCGGTCCTCACGCACGAAAGCGAAATGACGGCGGATCCGAACGAGGCGGTCAGCTTCCAATATCGAATCGCGGAGCTCTACGAGAAACACCTCGAGGACGTCGCGAGAGCGGTCGAGCTCTATCGCGATCTCCTGGTTCGTCAGCCCGATCACGAGCCCACGCTGGCCGCGCTCGAGGGCCTCAAGGAGGGCGCACGCGATCCGCTCGGCGCGGCCGCGGTCCTGGAGCCGATTTACGAAACCACGAGCGACTGGCCCAAACTCATCCGCGTGCTCGAGGTGCAGATCCGGCACGCCACGGACCCGTTCCAGAAGGTCGATCTCTTGCACCGCGTTGCGCGTCTGCACGAGGACGCCCTCGGCGATCACGCAGCGGCCTTCGAGACTTATGCGAGAGCGCTCGCCGTCGAGGACGGCAACGAGGCCACGCTCGGCAATCTCGAGCGCCTGGCCATCGTCGTGCACCGGTGGCCGCAGGTCGCCCGCCTTTACGACGCGGAGCTCGACCGCTTGGCTCGCGCGGAGCGGACCGACCGCTTCGTGGAGCTTGGGCTGCGGAATGCGCAAATTTTCGAAGTGCAGCTCGACGATGCCGACGGAGCGATCGCGCGTTACCGGCGCGTGGCCGACGTCGACCCCGAAAATCTGACGGCGATCAAGGCGCTCGACCGTCTCTTCCTTCAGAGCGAGCGTTGGGCCGACTTGGCGGCCGTGCTGGTGCGCGAAGCCGAGATCGGGCAATCCGCCGACGAAGTTTTGGAGGTCGAGTACCGCCTCGGCCGAGTCTTGCAAACGAAACTGGGCGACGTCGAGGGGGCTCTCGTCGCGTATCGGGAAGTCATCGGTGCGTCGCCGGATCACCAAGCGACGGTCGAGGCCCTCGAAGGGCTTTTTGCAGAGGGGGTCCGCCAGGCCGACGTCGGCGAAATTCTCGAGCCCCTCTACCGGGCGACCGGCGAGTGGGAAAAGCTTTCGCGTGTCCACGAAGCGCAGCTCGCGAGCACCGTGGGGCAAAAAGATCGGATTGCCGCGTACTACCGGCTGGCTGAGCTCTTCGAGGACAAGCTCCTCGATCCGGCCAAAACGCTCGAGGTCACCATCCGCCTGCTCAAGGAGGTCCCGCTCGACGAGAAGGCCGGGGAAGAGACTCAGCGGCTTGCCGCTCGGGTCGACGGGGGATGGGAGACGCTCGCGAATGCCTATGCGGACATTCTCGCGGTGCACTCCGAACCGGACGTGCAAAGGAGCATTGGACGACGCCTTGCGCGCACCTTCGAGGACGAGCTCGGAGACGTCGGAAAGGCCGAAGAGACCTACAAATACGTTCTCGGCGTCGATCCGGCGGATGCCGACGCGCTCGCCAATCTCGATCGAATCTACGTTTCGATCGAGGGGTGGAAAGATCTGGCGCAAATTCTCGAGATGCGCGTTCAGGCCACGACCGACAATCTCGAACTCGTCGAGCTCTACGCTCGACTCGGCGAGCTGTACGAGCAGAGGCTCGGCGATGTCCCCAGTGCGATCCGCGCGTATCGGCATATCTTCGACGGCCTCGACCGTGCTCACGACGGCGCGATCGCCGCGCTCGCGCGAATTTACGAGCAGCAAGGTGCGTGGCAGGAGCTCGACGCCGTGTATCGGGGAGAGCTGGAAAACGCGGTCGGTGGGTCGGGAGAGGCCGACATTCGGGCCAAGATTGGCCGCCTGGCCGCCGAGAGACTCGGCCAGCCGGAGCGGGCGATCGAGTCCTGGAAGGTCGTGCTCGACTTGCGCGGCGAAGACCCCGAGGCCTTGCACGCCCTGAGCGACTTGTACGAGTCGCTCGCTCAGTGGGCGAAGCTCGTCGACGTGCTCGAGCGCGAGTTCGATATCGCTTCGAGCGACGAGGCTCGGGTGGCCGTTCTCACTCGCCGCGCGAGGACACTGAGCGACAAGCTCGGACGCGACGATTCGGCGCGCCAAGATTGGGTCCGCGTTCTCGACATCGATTACTCCAACCTCGAGGCCCTCCGGTCGATCGCGAACATCTGCCGGCGCCAGGGCGACGCGAACGAGCTGGTGGGTGCGCTGCATCAGCTGGTCGATCGTGCCGCCGGCTCGCTCGACGGCGAGGAGCTGAAGGAAGCGTTCCGCGAGCTCGGCAAGACCTACGGCGATTCACTCCAGCAGCCGTACGATGCGGCCGACGCGTGGCGCAAACTGCTCGACGTCGGTCCCGATTTCGAGGCGATGGACTCGCTCGAGGCGATTTATCGACGCGAAGAGCGATGGACGGACGTCATCGACGTCAAGATGCGTCGTGCCGACGCGCTCGGTGAGCCGAGCGAGCAAATCGACGAGCTCCGGAAAGTGGCCGCTCTGTGGCGCGAACAGGTGGGTGACGCCGACGGGGCCCGGGTCGCCTACGAAAAGATCCTCGTCATCGATCCGAGGCACGACGACGCGTTCGCCGAGCTCGAGAAGCTCCACAGCAGCGCGGGTCGCTGGGAGCCGCTGGTCGAGCTGTACTTGGGCCGCCTCGAGACGCAGCAGGAGACGGGCGCCAAGACCCAGCTCTTGCGCAAGATTGCGCGGGTCTTCGAAGAGAAGCTCGACGACAAGAACCAGGCGCTCGAGGCGCTCGTCAATGCGCTGTCGCTCGACTTCCACGATCGCGAGACGGCGCGATATCTCGAGCGGATGGCCCAGGCGACGGGGCGTTGGAGCGAGATCATCCAGACCGTCAACGGCTGGCTCAAGCAGCAGACCGAGCCGCAGGACAAGATCCGGCTCTGTCTGCACCTTGCCAAGTGGTACGGCGACGATCTGGGACACCCCGAATACGCTCAGCCTTACTACGCGCAGATCATTCAACTCGACCCACAGAATGTCGGCGCGACCCGTCAGCTCGCGAGTCTCTACAAAAAGGCGGGCAACTGGCAGCAGATGGGCGCGACGCTCACGCGCGCCCTGGACGTGGCCTCCAACGATCTCGACCGCAAGGAGATCCTCACCGACCTCGGCGAAGTGCTCGACGCGCACATGCAGCAGACCGAGCAGGCGGTCACGTATTTTCAGCGTGCGCTCGAGGTCGATCCTCAGTTCTTGCCCGCGCTCGAGAACTTGGAGCGCATTTACGGCGCGCGATCCCAGAACCGCGAACTCGTCGACGTCTTGCAACGCAAGGTCCTGGCTCTCAAGGAGCCCGAGGAGATCGCCGCGACCAAGCTGCGCATAGCGCAAATCTTCGAAAGCAGCCTGAACGACGCCGCCCGGGCGGCGCAGGTCTATCGCGAAGTGGTCGACATCGCGCCCGGCCATCTGCAGGCGCTCCGTGGCCTCGCACGCGTCTATCAAGCTCTCGAGCGATGGGCCGATTTGGTCGGCGTGCTCGAGAAGCAGCTCGACGTCGTGACGACGGAGCGCGAGCGGATTGACGTGCTGATGAACCTCGCAACCCTGCACGAGGAGCATTTTCTCAAGGCCGACTTGGCGGCGCAGCGTCTCGAACAGGCACTGGAAGTCGACTCGAGCAACGAGGCCGCTTACTTCAAACTCGAACGGGCCTATCGGCGACTTCGGCAGTGGAAGGAACTGGTCGATACCTACGAAAGGCACATCGGCGCCACGCAGGAGCGAAAGACCAAGATCGAGCTTTTCGGCGCGATTGCGCAAGTCTATGCCGACGAGATCGAGGACGCCGAGCGCGCGATCGACGCGTACAAGAACATCGTCGCGCTCGACGAGCAAAATATCGCGGCGCTCGAGTCGCTCGCAAAGCTCTACGACAAGACCGGCGATGCGGCGCAGTCCATCGACTGCATGACTCGGGTTGCGGAGCTGACTCAGGATACGAAACAGCGAGTCGAGGCCTTTTATCGAATCGGCAAGGCCCTCGACGACAAACTCGGGGACCGAGTGCTCGCGCAGGAGCGCTTCGAGACCGCGCTCGATCTCGACTCGGCGCACTTGCCGACGCTCGCGGCGCTGCGTCAGATCGCCATCGACTCCGCGGACTTCGACAAGGCCGCGCGTTACCTCGCGCAAGAGCAAGGTTTCACGCAGTCGCCGCGACAGCGCGCGCGCCTGCTCGTCGACCTCGGAAGACTGCGCGAAGAGATGTTGAGCGATCACCCCGGCGCGGTGCTCGCTTGGGAGTCCGCCTACGAGGCCGACTCCGAGAACGAGGATGCGGCCATGCCGCTGGTCGACGAGTACATCGCCGGCGAACAGTGGGGCAAGGCGGAGCCCTTGCTCGAACTTCTCGTCCGCAAGAGCGGCAAAAGAGAGCGCTCCGAGCAGCACGCCCTGCAGAACAAGCTCGGGCGCGTCTGCGCGGCTCTCGGCAAGGACGACAAGGCGCTCAAGGCCTTTACGGCCGCCCACCAGCTCGATCTGACCAACCAGGTCACCATCCGCGGCCTCGCCGAAGTCTCGTTCAAGCTCAAGGACTGGACGGCGGCGCTCGCCAATTATCAGAAGGTGCTGACCGCGCTCGGCGAGGGCGAGTCGGCTGCGCGCGCGGACGTCTACTACAGACTCGGATGCATCAAGGGGGAACAAGGGCAGGCGAGGCAGGCGATCAACAACTTCGAGAAGGCGTTGTCGGTCGATCCCGCTCACCGACCGACGCTCGAAGGGCTCGTCAGCCTGTACGCGGAAGCCAAAGATTGGAAGCAGGTCGTAGCCTACAAGCGGCAGATCCTCGACAACGTGTACGACGTGGAAGATCGCTTCCGCATGCTCAACGAGATCGCCGACGTTTGGAGCGATCAAGACAAGAGCGCGTCGCGCGCGATCGAAGCCCTGGAAGAAGCGCGTGAGCTTCAGCCGTTCAATCCCGGCCTGCTGCACAAGCTCATTGCCCTTTATCAGTCGACCGAGAACTGGTCGAAGATGATCGACACGATCTCTGCGATTGCGGACAACGAGAAGGATGCGATCCGGAAAAGCAAGTTCCTTTACACGATGGCGCAGCTGTATCGCGACAAGGAGGGCGACCAGGACAAGGCGGTCGAGCTCTTCGGCGAGGCGCTCGATCTGAATCCCCAGTATCTGGAGGCCTTCGAGCGCATCAACAAGATTTTGACGGCGAAGAAGGACTGGAAGGCGCTCGAGCGTGCCTTTCGGAAGATGCTGAGGCGGATGTCGGCGGGAAACGTGTCGAACCCGGATCTCGAGTTCGCCCTCTGGCACAACCTAGGCCTGATCTACCGGGACCGTTTGCGGGACACCGCGAGCGGCATCGAAGCGTTCAAGATGGCGACGCGAGTCAAGCCCGACGAGGCGGTCGAACGTCAGATCTTGGCGGAGCTCTACGAGGCTACGGATCAGATCGAGGCCGCGATCGGAGAGCATTCGCTCGTGCTTCAAAATGAGCCTCTGCGCGTAGAGCCGTATCGCAGCTTGTACAAGCTGTATCTTCGGATGCACGAATACGATCGCGCCTGGTGCATGTGTGCCGCGCTCGCGTTCCTGCACAAGGCGGACGAGGAGGAGCAGCGCTTCTTCGAGGACTATCGACCGCGAGGGATGATTCAGGTCAAAAGTCGCCTCGACAACGAGGCCTGGGTGAGATTTCTCTTCCACAAGGACGAAAATCTCTACATCGGCAAAATCTTCGAGATGCTCACGCCGGCGGCCATCATCGCGAAGACGAATCAGCTGAAGGCCCAGAAGCAACTGCCCGTTCTCGACAGAAGGTTTCGCCAGGATCCGACGACGAGCACGGTGACGTTCGCCAAGACGTTCGGTTGGGCCGGCCAAGTGTTGGGCATCGCGACTCCGGAGCTTTACGTTCGTAACGACGTCCCCGGTGCGCTGCTCGCAGTCGTGTCCACCCCCCCCGCGAGCGTGGCGGGGCAGACGGTTCTCACGGGGTTTACCCCGCAGGAGCTGACGTTCATCGTCGGCAAGCACCTGTCCAACTATCGCGGCGAGCACTACATCAAGAATCTGTTCCCGACGCTCAACGAGCTGAAAGTCATCCTCTTCGCGGGCGTCAAGATCGTCATTCCGGACTTCGCGGTGCCGGGAGAAATGGCGCAGGCGGTCAACGCCACGGCCGCCGAGCTCGTGAAACACATGCAGCCTGTCCAGCGCGAGTCGCTGCGCTTGGTCGTGCAAAAATGGATCGAGGACGGCGCGAAGGCGGATCTGCGCCGCTGGATGCAGGCCATCGAGATCACGGCGTGCCGTGCTGGTCTGCTTCTCTGTGCGGATCTGGAGATCGCGAAGAAGATCATCGCCGCCGAGCCGCAGCTGCCCGGCGACCTGCCCCCCGCGGACAAGATGAAGGAGCTTCTCGTCTTCTCCGTGAGCGAGCAGTACTTCAGTCTGCGAAAAACGCTGGGGATCGCCGTCGGCTAGATCCGTCGTAGGTCGAGGTTGGGGTCGTAGGTCGGGGTCGAGGTCGGGGTCGAGGTCGGGGTCGAGGTCGGGGTCGAGGTCGGGGTCGAGGTCGGGGTCGAGGTCGGGGTCGAGGTCGGGGTCGGGGTCGAGGTCGGGGTCGAGGTCGGGGTGGTCGGGGTCGGGGTCGAGGTGGTCGGGGTCGAGGTCGGGGTCGCGGTCGCGGTTGTCGCGGTCGGGGTCGCGAGGTCGGGGTCGCGGTCGGTGAAAGGCGGCGATCGGGGCGCAACCTTGGCTCGGCCGTGCCGACAGGGGCTGTGCGGTGCCCAAAAACGGAGGCCGGCCATGTCGCCCACCATCGAACCGTCGTGCTTTGCGTCGTCCACGCTCGAAATCGCGCCCGCGCCGAGTCCCATCGCCTGGATGGTGGAGGTTCAAGACGAAATGGGGGCGCGTCGAACGCCGCTCGCGAGCGCTACGCTGACCGTCGGGACGTCGCCGTCCGCCGACGTGGTCGTTGGCGACCCGACGGTCAGTTCGCGCCACTGCGCGCTGACCGGTTCGTGCGCCGGGGTCTTCATCGAAGACCTCGGCTCGCGCAACGGCACGTACGTGGGCACGGCGCGCATCCGCGAGGCCTGGGGCTCGGTGGGCACGGTCGTCACGATTGGTCGAACCACGCTCGTCGTCTCTGCGGCGGAGCCTCCCGAGATCGGCGACCCGGGCGATCCCTTGCCCGGGATCGTCGGCGCGTCGCTGGCGATGCGCAGACTCGCCGAGCAGGTTCGGCGGCTGGCCGGTCACGCGCTGCCCGTCCTCATCGCGGGCGAGAGCGGCACCGGCAAGGAGCTCGTCGCCCGCGCTCTGCACGCCGAGGGGCCTCGCCGATCGCGTGCGTTCGTCGCCATCAACGTTACGGCCCTTCCCCGCGAGCTCGTAGAGAGCGAGCTGTTCGGCCACGAGCGAGGGGCGTTCACGGGAGCGCACGCTCGTCGTGAGGGCGCCTTCGCGGAGGCCGACGGAGGCACTCTGTTTCTCGACGAGATTGGCGACTTGCCGCTCGAAGCACAGCCGAAGCTATTGCGTGCCCTCGATGGGTACGAGGTGCGACGCGTCGGCGCCGCGGGCGGGGGTCAGCGCGCCGACGTACGGGTGGTCGCGGCCACGCATGCGCGGCTTGACCAGTGCGTCAGCCGTGGCGATTTCCGGCGCGATTTGTTTCATCGGCTCGAGTGCCTCGTCATCACCGTTCCGCCGTTGCGCGAGCGGCGCGCAGACATCGGCGTCCTTGCGCGGGAACTGCTGCGGCAGCTCGCGCGCGAGATGGGGCCGCGGACGCTGACCCCGGCGGCGCTCGCTCGCCTGTCCGCCTACGATTGGCCGGGCAATGTTCGCGAACTACGGAACGTGCTCTGCAGAGCCGCCGATGCGACCACCCAAAATCCACGCATCGAGGCAGAGCACGTCGATCGCGCGCTGCGGCGCGACGGTCCGGCGGTTGCCAAATGCCTCACCCCGCACCGTGCACGCGAACTGCTGCGCGAGAAGTCCGGGAATCTGAGCGCCGCCGCGCGGGCGGCAGAGATGCCGCGCACGTCCTTCCGCAAGCTGCTCGGCGCGCAAGGACAGGGTCGGGTATGACGTTCGCCGCCTGATGCCCACCCCCCGGCTCCTTCCGATCGTGGCGTGGATCGTCGGAAGCGCTTGCGTCTCGTGCCGCAAAGCCACGCCTTCGGCAACGCGCTCGGCGGCGTCGGCCAGCGCCCGAGAAAGGGTGCCGTCCGAGTCGTCGGGTCCCGCGCTCGTGGAGGGTACGGCCCCCGTATTCTCCTCCCCCATCGCCGCGCTTCGCCTCGGGCACGCGACCGTCGTGGCGGGCCTCGTTGCCGCGGCAAGGGTGATTCGCCTCACGGCGCTGCGCGATCGCCGCGCGTTGTGGACGAGTGATGCACTGTCCGGTGTCTCGTGGGGTTCGGACTCCGATCTGAGGCTCGAGCGGGTAGGGGAAGGGATGGCCTTGGCCTGGCGTGGCGGCAAACAGGACAACGGCCGTGGCAAGCTCGTGCTCGTGGGGCCCGAAGGCCAGCCGTGGGGGGCTCCCGAGGACGTTGGCGCCGAGTGGTGCACGACAAGCGATCGCGTGGCGTGGGTGGCGCCCCATTCGCGTGGTTCCGTCAGAGTCTACGCCCGATCCTGGGCCGATCCGTCGCCTCGGGAGATCGCGGTCGTTCCGCCGGAAAGGACCGTGACGTTGGTCTGCGGCGACCACGACGTGTTCGTGCTGGGAGACGGCGACGACGATCTGACGTCGGTGGCATTCGATCCGCGCGCCGATGCGGCGCTTGCTCCCACGGTCGTGACACGAGACTCCGACTTCGGATCGGACGAAATCGAGCATCGTGTCTACACGTCCGGCGACGACCTCGAGATCGTCCGCATCGCGAGCACGGGCGCGATCGCGGTTCGCGAGGCGCGCGGTTCCGGCGCTCCGGGGGCGTGGCGCCGGCTCAAACACGCGTTGGGCCCGGACGACGACGTCGTCGCCGTGGATGGCGACGAGAAGACGACGCTCGTTGTCTTCACTCGTCCGTCCGAGACCGCCTGCTCGGGCGTCGGCTCGGCTGCGCAACGAGTCGAGGCCCTTGGAATCGATCGCACGCCGGCCGTCGAGACGCTCGTCGAGCTCGCGTCCGCCGATTGTTCCCGCGCTCCTGGGCCCTTCTGGTCGGCTCTGGCGGTGGGGCGCTCCCCGATCGTCGCGTGGGTCGAGAGACGCACGGATCGGTCGCCGGACGCCCCATCCATTGCCGGTCTGGCCTACCGGGTGATGCGCTCGGATGGCGTTCGGTCAGGGCGGGTCGAGGTCGAGGCGGACGCCCTCGTGGACGCAGGGTGCGATGAGATCGGGTGCTTCGCGGCGGCACTGGTGCGAGGATCCGATCGCGACGCCATGGCCCCGTTGTCGATTGACGTCGTCCAATACGGTTGGTGATTTCCAAGTACCGCGACGATTCGTCCCTATTCCGGCGAATGATTCAGATAACGCGAGGGGCCCGTTTGCGCTGCGCAGCCGCGCGCCCGAGGATGGATCCGCGGGACTTACGAAACGGAAAAACCCCTCGCCTCGCTCGCGACGACTGTTGAACACGCTCTCAGAACGGGACGTCTCGAACGGAAGGAGGGGGAGGAGGGGGCGCGGGCGGTGCCGGGAGCGGGATCGGCCGTGCGTTGGGCTTGAGGAGCGGCGCCGGACGCGCGGCGGGGTGGGACGGAGGGGGCAACACGGTCGTGAGCGGATCCTCTTCCGCAGGAGCGCGGCGGCGTACGTCGCCTTCGGGATCCCTGCGAGCCGGCTTTGCGGCGGGGAATGCGACGGGGCTCGGGGGTCGTGCGGCGGACGCCGACGTCGGTTCCGCGCTGGGCGCCGTCGCCGGCGGCGCAGGCTCCGATGGTTCCGCGGCGGTGGGCCGTGGCGCGGCGGACAGGGCGGCGGGAGCCGCCGGGCGCGCCGCCGGATTGGGATTCGCATCATTTCCGCTCACGGCCCAGGTGACGAGGACAATCAGCAGCGTGACGCTCCCGCCCAGCGCGATCCACAACGGCCGCCTCGATCGCCGCGCCAACAGGCGTAGATCCAATTCCGTCGATTCCGCAGCGGCTGGCGGGATCCAGGCAAGCGGCCCCTGCGGCGACGCAAGAGCCCCCGTGGCCCCAGGACCTTGGTTCGCGGCATTCGGTGCGGGCCAAGAGACGACGCGCGCCGCGCCGGCGGGCGCTTCGAGGAGGTCGCCCGACCGCACGGGCTTGAGCGGGGCAAGCACCCCATGGGTCGCACGGTTGTCGCGCCGGACTTCCAGCTCCCCGATGCCCCCTTTCAGGGGCTGAACGTTCGCGGACGATGGCCTCGCCGACCCCTCGAACGCCGTGTCGTCGAGCTCCCAGCAGGGCCGGAATGTGGCGGCCAGTTGCTCGAGATACTCCTGCATCGCCTCACTGGGTGTTCCGTCGTCGCCGTCATCGGTACGCAGGGAAACGGCACGTTGTACCATCACGGTACAATAGTAACATCGGCACCCGCTCCGAACAATTGGATGGCCTGCACTTGGTTGTACGGGTTTGACCCACGGATGGCACGGCGCGGCATCCCGACCGCAACTCTCGTACCTTCTCCCTCCTTCCTCCCTCCCTCCCTCCTTCCTCCCTCCTTCTCAGCTGCTGGGGTCAGCCCTTGGGAAACTCGGCGACCAGGGCGTCGTCCCAATCGTCGGCGACCTTACCCACGGTCTCGAGCAGGTCCTCGAACTCCTCGTAGTCCAGTCCGGACAGCCGCCGGAGTGACCGAACCACGATTTCCTCTCGTTGCGCGTCGATCGCGAAGGCGCTGTCGGAAGTCGCAAGAAACGACAATTCCAGCAGCCGGCGATACAGCGCTTCTCGCCCGTTCGATGGCACGTCCATCAGGGGCGCCACCAGCAGCAGCACGCCATGATCTTCCAGCATGTTCACACCGACTGAGGCGGAGCCCTTCCGCACGAGCGTGTATCCCGTTGAATCCAAAGGATCGAGTTGGCTGCCGGCACGCCGGGCGAAGCGCTGGAGATACGCGTCGATCATCGACCGCGCGTCCGGATACGTCTCCCCCGTGGCCCTGTCCGCGTAGATCGGTTGTATCGTGAGTCGAGGTTCGGACACGTGGCGCTCCTCCAGTGGCACGATAACCCGCGCCCGCGAAGCAACCCAAGCCCCGTGACGGGAGTGCTCCGCGCGGGACTTCTGGCAGCCGCAATGGCCTGCGGGGGCCGCGGCGAGATCCACGCCGATCGCCCCCCCTTGTCCCAGGCGGGCGACGTGGCTCGGGCCCGCAGCCTCACCGGCTCTCGACACGATCTGCCGGCGCGGCCCGAGGCGCTTGCGCTCGCTCGATCGATCGAAGATCGGGCCGTTCGTGAGGGGGCCGGAGCGCGAGCCGCCGACCTGTACGCCCTGGCAGGCGGTCTCGCCGAACGCATCTGGCGCATCGCCGGAGATCCCCAGGACGGCTCTTGGGCGATCGCCCTGTACCGTTCGGCTTCGCGCGATCCCCGAACGGTCGGTGCATGCGACGCTGCCGTTCGCGCTGGTCGCTTGGCGGGCGAGCTCGCCCACGACGCATCGGCCGCCTACGTGGACTTGGCCGAAGCGCGCCGCCGCTTTGCCGGACTCCCAGCTCCGAGCGCTCTCGCCGCCGCCGGCTGTCTCGCCGGCGTGGATCGCGCTCTTGCTGCCTTGGTCGCTTTTCGACCGCCGGTGCATGGGGGCGAGCCCCCGCAAACCGACCCGGCATCCGCCGCGACGCCGACGGCTCAGTCGGCCACTGCCCCGCGGATCGTCCGCGTCGACGCTTGGCCCGGTCGAGATTCGACGCGAGTCGTGATCGCGCTGGATCGCCCGGCGCCTTACCGAAGCGGCGATGAAGTGGTCGACGGCACGACCGCTCCGCGGACATTCGTCGATTTGGACGGCGTGGACCTCGGCAGCGCCGCGCCCGAGACGGCCGAAGCGGGCATCGTCACGCGCATTCGCGCCGAGGCGACCAGCACCGGTTCTCGCGTCGTCCTCGATCTCGACGGGCAAGCGTGGCGTCGGACCTTCTACATGGTCGAGCCCTATCGAATCGTAGTCGACGTCGCACGCCACGCTCCGTTCGCGGATCGCGGTCTGCGCGAGGTATCGCGCGTCGTACTCGACGCGGGACACGGCGGCAGAGACTCGGGCGCGGTCGGGCAAGCGGGGACCGTCGAAAAGGACGTCACGCTCGACATCGGGAAGAGGGCGGCGCAGATCCTTCAGTCGCAGGGCCTTTCGGTGCTCCTGACGAGGGACGACGACCGCTTCGTATCGCTCGAGGAGCGGACCGCTCGAGCCAACGCGTTTTCCGCCGATCTCTTCGTCTCGATTCACTGCAACGCAAGCGAAGGAAGGTCGCCGCACGGTGTCGAAACATTCGTGCTCGATACGACGCGCGACGAAGTGGCGGCGAAGATCGCTGCGCGCGAGAACGCCACGACTCGGGCCGCCAGTGCGGAGCTCGCGTCGATGCTGAGCAGCATGCGTCTGGCGGATCAGGCGCAGCGATCGGTACGTTTCGCTCGGCTTTTGGAGCGGTCCGCCCTGGCGGCGCTCCGAATGACCTATGCCGACGTCGTCGACGGCGGCGTCCACCCCGCCGGATTCTACGTATTGATCGGTGCACGCATGCCGAGTGCACTCTTCGAATCGGGCTACATTTCGAATGGCATCGAAGAACAACGGTTGAATACGCCGGAATACCGGCAACTTCTGGCGGACGCGATCGTGAACGCGGTCAAGGCATACCGAGAGGGTCGGTGAGTCGAAAGCGATGCACGCACTTCATGTCGGCATGGTCGTCTTCGGCGTCATCTTCATGGCCGAGCTGCCGGACAAAACTGCGATTGCTTCGGTCGTTCTTGCGACCCGGCACAAACCGCTCCCGGTGTTTTTGGGGGCGGCGCTTGCCCTCGTGCTGCAGAGTTTCATTGCCGTCGCTGCCGGGAGTCTTTTCTCCCTTCTGCCGCCGAGGCCTGTGCACGTCGGGGCCGGGATCCTCTTCATCGTCTCCGGGCTGCTCATGGGGCTTCGCCACGAACCAGAGAAGCCGCCCGTTTCAGACGAGGTGAACCGCTCGCCGCCGAGCAGCGGGCCCTCCTTCGGGCGGGCACTCGTGGGTGCCTTCGGGATTGTCTTCGTCGCCGAATGGGGGGATCTCACCCAGCTCGCGACCGCCGGCTTTGCCGCTCGGGAGCGCGCCCCAGTCGTCGTCTTCGCAGCCGCGACCCTGGCGATGTGGGCGGTGACGGCCCTGGCCGTCGGCGTTGGCCATCGCGCGGCCCAGTGGCTTCATCCAGACATCCTGCAACGGCTGGCGGCCGCTCTCTTCGTCGGGGTGGGCGTGGCGCTCATCGCCGGCTGGCTTTAGGGCCCAAACCCCGAATTCGCTCTTGCGAATTCGCTCGTGCACCGCCGTGACGAGGCTTAGCCCAACCCCGTTGAGCTGTGTGCCGTGTGCCGTTTCCTGGGTCGTGCCGGAAAGCCCGGATGTCCCGTCCGACCTCGGACCTCGACCGATGCTCTCGTCGCTCGAGCTTTCGCGCGAGTGAGGCCGCTCCTGCGCGGCGAACCACGAGTCTATTGCGTGCTCGGAACGGACGGGCTATCGGCCGAGCTCGCGAAGGCCGTTACCATGGATGCGATGTTGCGAGTCCGATGCACGTGCGGAGCGGCCCAGGCCGAGCTCTTGCCCGCGGGCGTCCAGGAGATAGACGACCGGGAATACCTTGAGCTTGGAACTTGTCAGATTCTGCGGTACGACCCTCTGTGTGCGCGAGTGGCATCTCTCGGGCTCGTCTCGCTGGCGAGCGTCGGTGCCGCCCGGCCGTGAGCCCCAGTCGTCCGGCACGATTCGGGTGACGGGCCGAAACGACTGAACGGCGCGACGCGTCCCCTCGCCCACGCGAGCGGCTCGCCGGCCCATTTCACGCAGCATCCACTCTCGAACGGGGGCTGACCGTCTCGCCCTGCTCCTGCCACGACACTGGTTGTCCAGTCGATTCGACGACCGACATCCAGAGGTCGCCCGTCACATCGACGCGCTTGCGGAAGCGGGTCGCGAGCGGCATGGGCACGTGAACGAACCGTCCATGCCAACGTCCAATGAGAACCTCGGTGTTGCCGGCGAGCGCCGCATGCACGGCATTTCGTGCCATGTTCCAGCAATAGACGCTGTCGTTGGGCGACGCAGGGACGCTGCGAATGTGATAGCTCGGGTCGATGTATTTGAGTGTTGCATCGACGCGCCTGTCGCGGAAATGCTCCACGATCCGGTTCTTCAAGACGACGCCGACGTCGCCCAGCCGGACGTTGCCGCTCGGGTCCGTCCGTCGCCCTGCGTCCTCGTCGCAGAGGTCCTGTCCGGCTCCCTCGGCGACGACGATGACCGCGTGCGCATTGCGTCGTAGGCGCCGCTCGAGAAAATCGAAGAGCCCCAGATCCCCTTCGAGACGAACGGCCACCTCGGGGATGAGCACGGCGTCCACGTCCGTGGACGCGATCGCGGCATGGCACGCAATGAAGCCGGAATGGCGTCCCATCAGCTTGACGACGCCGATGCCGTTGCGCGCGCCCTGCGCCTCGACGTGTGCGCTGCGAATCACGTCGACGGCCGAAGAGAATGCCGTCTCGAACCCGAAACTTCGATCGATGAAATGGATGTCGTTGTCGATGGTCTTTGGGATGCCCACGACGCCGATCGCAAGTTTCCGCTGCTCGACCTCGGACACGATCGTCATGGCGCCTCGCACGGTTCCATCGCCGCCGATGACGAAAAGGACGCCGATGCCCATCCGCTCGAGGGTCCGCACCATCTCGACCGGATCCTGACCTCCGCGCGAAGTCCCGAGCGCGGTCCCTCCCTCGTGGTGAATGTCCGCGACGAATGAAGGCGTGAGCTGCACGGGCTCCTCGGACGATCCCTGGGTGAGGCCTTCGTATCCGTAGCGAAAGCCGAAGATTTGCTCGACCCCGTACCCGTGCGTGAGCTCGAGGACGAGGCCGCGGATCACGTTGTTGATCCCGGGACACAGGCCGCCGCAGGTGACGATCCCGCAGCGAAGTCGCTCCGGATCGAAAAAAATCCTGTCCCGGGGGCCCGCCAACTCGAAAGCCGGAATACGGGCCAAATCGTCGCCATACTCTCCGATTTTCGAGATGTGGTCGTCGATGGGGACGCGGTCGGCCTTGCCGACGTAATGGATGGCTGAGCGCGCAAGCCTATGGTTGAGCGGCGACGGATGGCTGCACGCGCCGAGGATTTTTACCTCGACGTCATCCGCCACCACGCGACCGGTTCGTTCCGGGACGGTGAGGCTGATTGCCATTCTGGAACGAGACCGTACGCTCCGATGGTTTCAAGACGCTTTCGGCCAAGTTGCGGGACGAACCTGCGCTATGGTCCGCGCCATCCGAGATGCACGTGCGCCCGCGTTCCGGAGTCGCCGCGGTTGTGCTTCTGGCGTGCGCTTCGGTGCATTGCTCGCGCTCGCGCTCGAGCGATACCCCGCAGCGCGGGTGGCTCGTGTACGATCGCATGTGCGTTGTCTGTCATGGGCGCGATGGAAAGGGGTACGCCGCCGACCAGGCGCCCGCCCTCACGCGCCCCGACTTTCTGGCGTCGGCGACCGACGCGTACCTGCGGTCGGCGATCACGTTCGGCCGACGTGGGACGACCATGTCGGCCTGGGGACGGACGCGCGGAGGGCCGCTTTCGCCGGCGGACGTCGATGCGGTCATCGCGTTCCTCCGGACCTGGGACCGCGGCGCACGTGCCGCTCTCGATGAACGCCCCCCCGCGGGCGACGCCGCGATCGGAGCGGCGCTCTACGGCCGCGAGTGCGCACGCTGCCATGGCGAACACGGCACAGAAGGCCCGAGTGTTCACATCGGCGGCCCCGACTTCTTGTCGATCGCGCCGAACGGCTACATCCGGTACGCGATTCTACGCGGTCGTCCGGGTACACCGATGCCCGCGTTCGGAACGCTGCTCGGAGATCGTGGCGTGGAGGACGTTGTCGCCTACCTCCGAAAGGACCAGCCGCAAAGCGGTGTCTCTCCGCCATCGACGCCGGCAAAGACGCCCCCCCTTCCGCTCGGTCCGGTCCCCATCCATCCGCGAGGTCCCGAGCCCATCGGTTTCGCCGGCAAGGGAGCCACGACGCCCGTGGACGTGGTCAAGGCCCAACTCGATCGCGGCGCGCGAATGGCGCTGCTCGATGCGCGCGCTCCGTCCGATTACGTAGCCGAACACATTGCGGGCGCCGTCAGCGTTCCGTTTTACGAGCCCGACCCTTACTTCTCGTCGCTGCCCAAGGACGCGTGGCTCGTCTGTTATTGCGCGTGCCCCCATGCTGAGTCGCGCCAGCTCGCCCAAAAGCTACTCTCGAAGGGGTTCACCAAGGTGACGGTCCTCGACGAGGGGCTTCCCGTTTGGCGCGCAAGAAAGTATCCGACGCGGTCGGGGCTGGATCCGTAGCTTGCTTCGCCCGAATCGCGGGACCCCGATGGCAAACGCAGCTATGCTGCGCGCTCCCGCAACCCGCCCGACGCTCCGCGCGAAGGGCCCGCCGGCGTTTTCATTCAGGCGCCAGGAAGACCTCATGGACACCCACGACGTCGACCTCTCGTTTCCTTGCGACCATGTCACCGACGCCACGACGCGAAGGGTGCATCGTCCGGCCAAAGGCTGCGAGGACTGCCTCAAAATCGGCGGGCGCTGGGTGCACCTTCGCATCTGTCTCACGTGCGGTCACGTGGGCTGCTGCGACTCTTCGCCCAACCGCCACGCGACGGCGCATTACCGCTCGACGGCGCATCCTGTCGTTACCTCGGCGGAGGTCGGCGAAACCTGGGCTTGGTGTTACGTCGACGACCGGGACCTGTCCGCACCATGAGTGCGTCCGACTTTCCGGTCGTGGCTGCAGTCGCCCTTTCCCGCGACGATCCCTATGCGCGCCGCGACCAGATGTTTCCAAAGCTGTCTCACGACCAGCTCGAGCGCTTGCGATCCTGTGGACACGAGCGTTCGGCCGCCGCAGGCGAACTGCTCTTCGACCAAGGTCAATCGGACATTCCGTTCTTCGTCGTCCTGTCGGGTTCCGTCGAGATCGTCCACCCCTCGCGAGGTGCAGACGAGCCCATCACCGTGCACGAGCCGGGCGAGTTCACCGGCGAGGTCGATCTTCTCTCGGGCCGGCGTAGCCTGGTGCGGGGACGGGCTCGGACGGCGTCGCGGCTGCTCGTGATTGAGCGAAGCCGCTTGCGCAGTCTCGTGCAGACCGATGCGGAGCTGAGCGAACTCTTCCTTAGGGCGTTCATTCTCCGTCGCATGGGTCTCGTCGCCCACGGCCAGGGCGATGTCGTTCTCGTCGGCTCTCGCCATTCGTCAGGCACGCTGCGGCTGCAGGAGTTTCTCACCCGGAGCACTCACCCGTTCACCTACGTGGACGTCGAAACCGACGCGGGCGTGCAGGATCTCCTCGATACGTTTCACGTCGCCGTCGACGACGTTCCGGTCGTCATCTGTCGGGGTGAGCGGGTTCTCAAGAATCCGACCAATTCGGAGCTGGCCGACTGCCTGGGCTTCAACCCGACGCTCGACGCGAGCGCGCTGCGCGACCTCGTGGTCGTGGGCGCAGGCCCGGGGGGTCTTGCCGCCGCCGTGTACGCGGCCTCCGAGGGTCTCGACGTCCTGGTGCTCGAGTCCGAGACTCCTGGGGGCCAAGCCGGGTCGAGCTCCAAGATCGAAAATTATCTCGGGTTCCCCACGGGCATTTCGGGCGGCGCCCTGGCCGGCCGTGCGCTCACCCAAGCGGAAAAATTCGGAGCCGAGGTCGTCGTCGCAAAGGCGGCCGTCGGATTTCTTTGTGAGCGCCGCCCCTACTCCATCGACCTCGGTGGCGGCGTGACGGTTCGTGCGCGAACCGTCGTCATAGCCACAGGGGCGGCCTACCGAAAGCCCGAGATCGCCGGCCTGGCCCGGTTCGAGGGTGCCGGCGTGTACTACGGCGCGACTCACGTCGAGGCGCAACGCTGCAAAGGCGACGAAGTCGCGATTGTGGGCGGAGGCAACTCGGCAGGCCAAGCCGCAGTCTATTTGTCCGGCGTCGTCCGCCACGTGCACATGCTCATTCGTGGCGAGGGCCTCGCGGACAGCATGTCACGGTATCTCATTCGCAGAATCGAGGAGACTCCGAACATTACACTCCGAACGCGGACGCGGCTCGAGTCCCTCGAGGGCGGCGA
Organism: uncultured delta proteobacterium; assembly: GCA_963696385.1. GTDB lineage: Bacteria > Myxococcota_A > Polyangia > Polyangiales > Polyangiaceae > Palsa-1150. Next base: position 340,383 of record CAVOKF010000007.1, on the reverse strand, counting down.
CCATCTCGAGAGCGTCGTTTGGACCGACGATCGTTCCGGCGAGACGACCCGGCGCGACGTCCGTCACCTGTTTCTCATGACCGGCGCGAAACCGAACTCGGACTGGCTTTCCGGATGTGTCGTGCTGGACGACAAGGGATTCGTCAAGACCGGAATGGATCTATCGGCCGGGGACCTCTCGGCTCGAAAGTGGCCCATGAAGCGTACTCCCTATCTTCTGGAGACGAGTCTGCCCGGAGTCTTCGCCGTCGGCGACATCCGTGCCGCGAGCGTCAAACGTGTGGCTTCCGCCGTCGGCGAGGGGTCCATTTGCATCCAGCTCGTGCACCGCGCGTTGAGCGACGCCTAGCGCTTCTTCGTCGGACCCTAGCCCGCGTGAGGGCGGCCGCCTCGGCCAGGACGGCCGGCGAGAAGTCCGGCAAAGGTCGCTCTGGATCATGATTCGCTGGGGTATCGTATGGATTCAATTCTATGGTCGCGGTTCTCCGGTTCAAGGGCAATAGGGGCTTTGCCCCGGCCGTCGATGCCCGCGAGGAGCCCGTGCCGACGCCGGGGGGTTCCGCGGCAGCCCGCCTGGGCCGATGCGCGTGGGTCCGGGCGCTCGCCCTGGTGGCCGGGACGGCTCCCCTCATCGGTTGCAGGACGCCGGCGTCGGGGCCATCGACGGGCGACGGCGACACGCGCGCGGCGGCGCTGCCGATGGATGGGTACGTGCGACTGGAGCGCGGTGCGCATCCGCTCGCGCGCCCCGCGTTCGACCTCGGCCCGCTCGACCCGAACCGACGCATCGCCAACCTGTCGGTGGTTTTCAAACTGTCCCCCGCGCAGCAGATCGATCGCGACGCACTGATCGCCGCACAACTCGACCGGACCTCGCCGAGTTACCGCAAGTGGCTCACGCCCGAGCAGTACGCCGATCGCTTCGGTGCGAAGGCTCGGGACATTGCCCGCACCCGGGCATGGCTCGCGCAGCAGGGCCTCGACGTGCGATCGACCTCGCGCCTCGGGGCGCGCGTGAGCTTTGCGGGGCGCGTCGCGGACTTGCAGAAGGCGTTCCGCACGGAGATGCATGCCTACAAGGTCGGAAGCGACATTCACTACGCGATGTCCACGGCGCCGGCCATCCCGGCCGAGCTTTCCGACATCGTGCTCGCGGTGCACAACACCCACGACTTTTACGCGCGACCGGCGCAGGCTCGGATGACGACGGTCCCCGACGCGGTGTGCCCGACCGGCGACAAGCATTGTCTGGCCGGTTTCGGACTCGCTCCGCGGGACTGGGCGACGATCTACGACGTGACCCCGCTTTATGCGACGGGGGTCACAGGCTCGCCGCTCGACGGATCGGGGACCGCCATCGCGATCGTCGGCGTGTCGCAAATCGCGCCGAACGACGTCGCTGCGTTCCGCACGACGTACGGCTTGCCCGCGTCGACCCTCACAGAATGGCTGGTGCCGGACACAGGCGTCGCCGCCTGGTTCGCCGGCGGTGGTACGGAAGCGATCCTCGACACCGAATGGTCGGGCGCGATCGCGCCGGGCGCAAGCATCCGATACGTCTTCACCGGCTCCGACGACGCCAATATCGACAGCGCGACCTATTACGCGATCGAGCAAAATTTGGCCCCGATCCTCAGCCAGAGCGCGGGGGCCTGCGAGTTGAACCAGGCCCCGAGCGATGCGGATGTGCTCGGGGTCTATGGCTCCGCCGCCAACCTGCTTGGAATCACCTTTGTGGCCGCTTCGGGCGACGCGGCCGCCACGGGATGCATCGAGCAATTCGGCCAAACGGGCCTCTACGTGCAATTTCCTGCGTCGTTTCCTGGCGTCACCGCGGTGGGCGGCACCGAGTTTCCGACCCATGCCATCGCGTTCGACTGCAATGGCTTTGCGACGGGGTACCCCATGGCGGAACAGGTCTGGAATGAGACCAACCCGAATATGGGACCTCCCAACGGTGGCGGCGGTGGCATCAGCGAAGTGTTCCCGCGGCCGCCCTATCAAAGCACGACCTGCGCCATCGTCGGCAGCCTGCCCGTCCCGTTGCCCGCGGGCACGACGCCGTCCGGTATGCGGCAGGTGCCCGACATTGCGCTCAGCGCGTCGGCTGATCGGTTCCCCTATTTCATCGAGTGCACGCCGGTTTCCGGCACAACCGACTGCTCGGCGACGGGAGGCCGTCCGGTGGTCCTCGCGGTCGGCGGCACGTCCGCCGCAACTCCGTCCTTCGCCGGTGTCTTGGCGCTCGTGGACCAGGCGATCGGCGGACGGCTCGGCAACGTCAACCCGGAACTTTACGCTCTGGACACGACGGCACCGTCCGCGTTTCACGACATCACGGCCGGCAACAACTTGGTCGGTTGCACGCGCGGCCCGGACCCTGGCTGCCCCACGACCTGCCCGGTCCAGGGCTTCCCCCAATCGTGCTACGGCTACCAAGCTGCAGCGGGCTACGATTGCGCCTCGGGGCTCGGGTCCATCGACGCGGCCAACCTCGTGCGCGCCTGGGCCGAGGTGGGGCCGACGACGACCGCCCTCACAGCGGTCCCTTCGACGGTAGCGGAGGGTTCGGGCGTGAACTTCACGGCCATGGTCGGCGCGGGCGCAAGCACCCCCGCGCCGGGCGGCGACGTGACGTTCACGTACCAATCGTACGGGCCGTCCGGGCTCATCTGGTCGGACTCGCTTGGCGGCCCGATCGCTCTCAGTTCCCCAGGGACGGCGACGGTCACCACCGGGGCTCCGCCCGCTGCGGTTCTGAAGGTCGGACTGGTTCGGCCCGGCGCGCAGTACGTTGGCGTGAGCGCGGCCTACGGGGGCGACGCGCACCACCTCGCTTCGACATCGCCGATGGTTCGCGTCTGGTTCACGGGTGTCGACCTCTGCATCCCTCAAGGCTCGGCGAACGTCGCACCGGACGCAACGATCGCGTATTCGTCGTCCGGCGGCATTGCGCCCATCGCCTGGTACACTTCGAACGACTCGACGTGCGACGAGAATGGCGACTGCTCGCTCATCGATGGCGCGACGGGCGCTTTCACCGCGGGGCCGGAGCCGGGCTACGTCGTCGTCGCGGCTTACGATAGCTTCGGGGCGATCGCGGTGAGCTGGGTTACTGTGGGGACCCCGGCAGGGGCCCCTCCATGGGGAACGCTGGCGCCGACCTCGTGCCCCGCGGGCGACGGCGGGGAGACCGAGGACGCGCAGAGCTTGGACGATGCGGGCGCCACCGAGGACGCTACCGACGCCGAGGATGACGCAAGCTCCGTCGAGTCCGGAACGGACACCGGATTGGTGGCGGCCTTCGATGGATGGCCCAGCAGCCCCTGCGAGAGCGGGGCGTCCCTCGCGGAGAGCGACGCGCAGGGAGAGGCGGCGCTCGGCCCAAGTCTTCCCACGCCCGCCTCGGGCTGCGGTTGCATCGCGACCGGGCGAGAAAGCAATTCCGGGGCGATGTTGGGCGCCGTCGCGTTCGGGCTCGCGTGGATCGCGCGACGACGTCGCGCGCCTTAAGTACACCTTGTGCTGGCTTGCAGTATCCTTGATTTCCGACAGTCAGAATGTCAGAATATCCGCAATTCTGGAGTCGAAGCATGGCGCGGCAGCGTCACAGCGAAACCGGCAAGGTCGGCAAGAAAGGGGTGTTCACCATCCCCGCGGCCCTGCGCAAGCGTTTTGGCCTGCACGACGGCTCGCTCCTCATCGCCGAGGAGCGCGACGAGGGCATCCTGCTGCGTCCCGCCGTCGCGACCGCGCTCGAGATGTATGACGACGGCCGCATCGCCGAGTTCCTGCTGTCCAACGCCGTCGACGCCGCCGACTACGAGAAGGCGCGCGAAGAAGTGCGCGCGCTCGGCCTCGATCCGGACGCCGTCACGCACCGTAGACCTGCGTGACGCGGGTCTTGCTCGACGCGAACGTACTGTTCTCGGCGGCCTGGTGCGCCGGCGGCGGCCTGACGCGCCTTTGGGAGATCTCGGCGGCGCGCTCCTGGGCGTACGCATCCTGACCCCCGGCATGCTGCTCGCCGAGATCCGCTCTCCTTAGCGAGCAGCCGCAGATGAACGGCGGCGAGAATGGTGTCGCTCCTCGTGGCGGAAGCGGCCGAGGAACAACCGATCTCGGAACTGGAGCTGAGCTTTCCGAATGGTCCGCCAGCTCGCTGGGAGAAATCCTCGAGCGTATCCAGTAAACACCCTCTAAGGGGCCCGCACGCGCCGGCGCTCGTCGGCGGCACGCCGCTCGATGCGCTTTTGCGCGGCCGGCGAGTCTACCAACCACCACACGTCGTGCTGGGCCGAAGACCCCACGCATTCGAGCGTGAGCGTAATCGCGCGCTCGGGGTCGATGGCGTCGGTCGCGCGCCCCGGTAGCTCCACGACGGCGCGCCGTACTCGCAGACCCTCCAACGTTCGCGAGAGGTGCCCGATGGCATCTCGGAACGTGCGCTCGCCGAACGATGCTCGCGGCCCGAGTCCGACCAGCAGCACTTTTTCGAACGGGACGTGGGGCTTTCCCGGGATGACGAGCGCCTCGCCGGCATAACCACCCACGAAGCCGGTTTGGAGCAATGCACTGAGGCGAGCGCCGAGACGCCAGTCGAGCAGACCGGCCAAACCGCGTATGGGCCGCTCATCGCTCCAGATCGAGCATGCGCACAGCTCCACGCTCGGCTCGTCGAGCCGATCGGGTTCGGGCGTCAGAAAGCGCAAATCCATTCAAGCCTTCGGATCGCTCGTTCGCCCGAGCGTCTCGGCGATTCGATTGAGCACTCCGTTGACGAACGCGCTTGAGTCGTCTGTCCCGAATGCCTTCGCGAGCTCTACCGCTTCGTCGAGGACGACCGCGCGGGGAACGTCCGGTCGGTGAGCCAGCTCCCAAGCTCCAAGCCGGAGAATGTTCCGATCGACCCGAGCCATCCGCTCGAGTCGCCAGTGAACCGACGCGTCGACGATGAGACGATCGAGATCGCCGCGTGTTGTCGCGACACCGCGGACTGCGTCGTCGGCGTACGCACGTCCCTCCGGATCCACTCCGTCGATGAAGCTGCGCCAGAAGAGCTCGATGGCCATGTCGGCGCTCGTGCCGGACGATTCGATTTGAAATAGCATCTGCAGCGCCGCTTCTCGGCCCGAGTGACGTGCGCCCATGGCTTTATAGCGTGCCTTTAGAGTCTGGCGTCGTCTAGATGCGCGCGCGGGAATCGCTTCCGTGTCGCGCGGGCATCGGACGACGTCCGAGTTTGAGAGCGTCGCCCGGCCGCGTGAGCGACCCGCGATCGGGGTCCTACGGGCATCGGACGACGTCAGAGTCCGGCGTCGTCCAGAGCGCGCGCGAGGGTCACCATCTCGATCGCGCTGACGGCCGCATCCCAACCTTTGTTGCCTTGCTTCGTGCCTGCGCGTTCCATGGCCTGTTCGATGTTCTCGGTCGTCAGCACTCCGAACACGATCGGAACTCGGCTGGCGTGTGTCGCGCTTGCGAGACCCTTCGCGGACTCGCCCGCGACGTAGTCGAAGTGCGGCGTGTTGCCGCGAATGACCGCGCCCAAGGCGATGATCGCATCGATCTTGTCGCTCGCCGCGAGGCGCCGCGCGACGATGGGCAGCTCCCAGGCACCCGGCACACGCACGACCAGGATACCCTCCGGCGCGGCGCCGTGGCGCGCCAGGGCGTCGATCGATCCCTCGACCAGGCGATCGACGATGAAATGATTGAAGCGGCTTGCGACAATCGCGAAACGCGCCCCCTTCGGGACGACGAGGCTGCCTTCGATAACTCGCGTGGTCATGATGCCTTGTTCTCCGGGAGCCGCATCGACACGAGCGGGAGGTGCTCGACGACATCGAGGCCGAAGCCGTGAATTCCGGCGATCTTACGCGGACTATTGGTCAGAAGCCGGATTCGGTGCAAGCCCAGATCCACCAACACCTGGGCGCCGAGGCCGAACTCGCGCAAGGGCGGATCATGGGGGGCAGACGGCGCTGCGGACGCGGGTGGCTGGATCGACGCGCGCCAGGCCTCGAGCTCGCGCAGGACATCGCCGCACGGCGCGATGTACACGAGCGCTCCGCGACCCGCCGCTTCGATCTGCGCGATCGCCTCCCTCAGGTGTAGGCCGCCGTCGCGCGGAGTCGCCGCGAACGTATCGGCCAGCGTCGATCCGGTATGCACGCGGCAAAGCGGCGGGGGACCGGAGGCGACGTCGCCTTTGACGAGGGCCAAGAACTGACGGTCGTCGATGGTCGTCTCGTAAACCAGCGCCCGCCACGGCGAGCCCGTCTGATCGAGCACGAGGTTCGTTTCCGCCGCTCGTCGCACGAGCCGCTCGGTCAGCAAACGATACCGAATCAGATCGGCGATCGTCAGGATTCGGAGCTTGTGCTTCTCGGCGAAGATCTCGAGATCGGGCATGCGCGCCATGGTCCCGTCTTCCTTCATGATCTCGCAAATGACCCCCGCCGGCGTGAGGTCCGCGAGGCGCGCGATGTCGACCGATCCCTCGGTCTGGCCGGTGCGTACGAGCACTCCCCCTTTCCGCGCCTTGAGAGGAAAGACGTGTCCCGGCGTGACGATGTCCTCGGGCCGGGCGTTCGGGTTGGCCGCGACGCGGATCGTGTGCGCGCGATCGGGTGCGCTGATGCCCGTCGTCACTCCGGATCGTGCCTCGATACTCACCGTGAAGGCGGTTCCGAGCGGCGGGCCGAGGCGGCCCGGCGCGTTCATCATCGGCAGTTTCAGCCGATCCACCTGCTGCTCCGTGAGCGCCAGGCAAATCAACCCGCGGCCGTGTGTGGCCATGAAGTTGATCGCGTCCGCCGTGGCGAACTGGGCGGCCATCGTGAGGTCCCCCTCGTTTTCGCGGTCTTCATCGTCGACGAGAATGATGATCTTGCCGGCCCGAACGTCGGTGATGGCGCCTGCGATACGTTCAGCGAGCTTGGGGTCGATCGCGAGCACGGCGGATTACGTCGGCGTGGAGAAAGACCGACGACCTTCAGTACCTATCTTTTGTACCGAGTTCTACTCCCGCCATTCCGGCTCGGTGGAAACCCAGCGGGCGACGTATCGAGCGACGAGGTCGACTTCGACGTTGAACCGTTGCCCAGGCGCGAACGCGTCCAGCTTGGTTTTCTGAAGAGTGTGCGGAATCAGGGCGACTTCGAGAAAGTCCTCCGTCACGGCGTTTACTGTGAGGCTCACACCGTCGATGGCGATGGACCCCTTCTCGGCGACGAATCGCAATAGCTCTGCGGGAATGCGGAGCGCCATCCAAACGGCCTCGCCGAGCCCGCGCCGGTCGATGAGCACGCCGACCCCGTCGACATGGCCAGTCACCAGGTGACCCCCTAGGCGATCGCCGGCCCGCAGAGACCGCTCGAGATGCACGCGTGCCCCCGGCGCAAGACCTCCGAGTGTGGTTCGCGCGAGCGTCTCGGCAGAGGCATCGACCTCGAAGCCGCCGGCGAGGATGGCGTCGACCGAGAGACATGCGCCGTCCACAGCGATGGATTCGCCGAGCTCGAGAGGGCCGTCGTCGAAGCGTGCCTGGATCGCGAGTCGGGCGCCCGGGCCTCGGGGCGAGCGGCTGGCGAGCGATCCCATGACGTTGACCAGGCCTGTGAACATGGTCCATCGAGTAGTCGCGCCGACCGCATCCGTCCACGATGTGTGAGGCGCCTGCCTCGCGCTCGGCAGCCCTCACTTCGGTTGCGCGCGGATGGGGGCCGGTCGACACTGTCTCGTGGGTCGTGTGCGCGAGCTTCTGCCTTTCGCCTTGCTTGCCGCGGCTTGCGGCCCGAGCTTTCAGGCCGTCTACGAATGCGACGTCCACTTTGAGCACTGCTACGCGTTCGAAGAGACGGCCGCTTCGGCGGCGCTCAAGCGTCAATGCTGGCGCGAGTGGGTCGACGGCTACACGTACGGACAGTCGCGCGATCGGATCGAATACGCGACGAAGCGCTACGCCGCGCTGGCGTCCGATTCGCGACCGTCGATCGACGCCTCCTCCGCGAGCTCCGAGGCATCGGCGGACCATGCGGGAGGGCCCTCGCCGACGAACGCTTTCGCGCCGCCCCCCAACATCGCGTCGGCACAGCCCCCCGCCCGAGCCCCCTCCTCCGCCTCCCTCGCTGCGTCGTCGGCGGCACCCGAGAAGCCGCCACTGCGCGCCCCCGGCGCCGATTGCGGCGATGCCTGCACCCAGCGTTGGACGGCGTGTTCGGTGGCGTGCCAAGGCGTCGCTTGCCCGCTCTGCGATCGAGCGTACCGAGCGTGCATGCCTCGCTGCTTCCGGTAGTGCCGCCGGCCGCAGGGGTCACCGTGTCGCGCGTGCGGCGGGCCCCGCACTGGTTCGGGGTCAACATGCGATATTTCGTTACAATGTGGACAAAATAGCCCTCGATCACGGACGATCGCCCGCATGCCTGGGGACCTTTATTACGGCGACAACCTCGACGTCCTGCGGCAGAACCTCGCCTCCGAGTCCGTCGATCTCGTCTACCTCGATCCGCCGTTCAATTCAGAACGCACCTACAGTCTGATTCGCAGGGAATCGAAGATACGCGAGCACGCGTTTTTCGATACATGGCATTGGGACCACGCCGCGCAGCGAGCGTACGACGAGCTGCAAGGAGATGCGCCCAACGTGCCCGTTCCCAAGCGCCTGAGCGGCCTTATGCGCTCACTCCAGGGATTCTTCGGGTCGAATCATCGAGACACGATGGCGTATCTGTCGATGATGGCGATTCGGCTCGTGGAGCTATCCCGGGTTCTGCGCCCGACCGGTTCGCTCTACTTGCATTGCGATCCGACCGCGAGCCACTACCTGAAACTGATTCTGGACGGAATCTTCGGGCCGGGCTGTTTTCGAAACGAGATCATATGGCGGTACCGCCGATGGCCAACGAAGGCGCTTCGATTTCAGCGTATGCACGACGTGCTTCTCTTTTACACCGCACGAAGCGACAACACGCACACGTTCCAACCCCTTTATGGTTACGAGACATTGGCGCAATCGACCCTCAAGACCTTTGGCACCCGTAAGCAGCGTGCCGAGTTTTCGTCCGGACGACGCAAGCCGAGTGTCGAGATGGCCGAAACCAAAGGGCCCCCGCTCTCGGACTTTTGGGAAGTGGAGGACGTAGAAGTGAACGGAGTGCCCCTGTCGGATGCGTGGGAAGTCGGGCTCATCGCTCCGATTGGCAAAGAGCGGACGGGCTACCCGACGCAGAAGCCGGAGAAGCTGCTGGAGCGAGTGATTCGCGCGAGCAGCAAAGCAGGCGATCTCGTCCTCGATCCATTCTGCGGCTGCGGAACGGCCATCGTCGTTGCGGAAAAGGAAGGGAGGCGTTGGATCGGGATAGACATTGGCATTCGCGCGATTGACGTCGTCAAACAGCGGCTCGACAGCGCCTTTGCGCGGCGAGTGTGGACCGACTACGGCGAGCCCCACGACGACGACTCCGCCAGACTGGCCAAGTCCATCGCCCCAGAGCCTGCGCGAGTCGAAGCCGCGTCCTTGCGGCGTCGTGCTCCTCGGGGGGGCTGACCCGCAGTCGGGCCCTCGACACGAGGGCGCCTTTCAAAGGCTTTCAAAGAAAAGCGGTCCGCCGTCGCGCGGAGACCGAGCGAAGGTCCGACAGGCCGCCGGTGGCTCACGCGAGGGCTTCGGCGGCCTCGATCGCATGGTAGGTGACAATGGCGTCGGCGCCGGCCCGCCGAATCGACGTCAGCACTTCGAGCATCGCTCGGTCGTAGTCGATCATGCCGGCCGCCGCTGCCGCCTTGAGCATGGCGTATTCACCCGACACATTGTAGGCAAGGAGCGGCAACTCCGTCGAACCTCGCACGGCACGGATCACGTCGAGGTACGCGAGTGCGGGCTTGACCATCAAGAGGTCCGCGCCTTCTTCCTCGTCGAGACGCGCTTCCCGCAGCGCTTCTCGTGCGTTGGCCGGGTCCATCTGATAGCCGGCCCGGTCCCCGAACTTCGGAGCGCAGTCTGCCGCCTCGCGGAACGGCCCATAAAAGCTGCTCGCGTACTTCACGGCGTAACTCAGGATGCTGACGCCCTCGAGCGAGCTTGCGTCGAGCGCGCGACGCAGTCGAGCGACACGCCCGTCCATCATATCGCTCGGTGCGATGACGTCGGCTCCGGCGCGCGCATGCAAGACGGCCATTTCGGCGAGGATCTCGATCGTCGCGTCGTTGTCGACCTCGATCTGGCCGTCGGCCCGTTTGCGCAGGACCCCACAGTGACCGTGGTCGGTGTACTCGTCGACGCAGACGTCGGTCATCACCACGAGCTCGGGCGCCGCGGACTTCATCTCCGCGATCGCGCGAGGCACGGGCCCGTCCGGATCGAGAGCACTCGATCCAAGCGCGTCCTTCGTTTTGGGAAGCCCGAAGAGAAGAATCGCACCGAGCCCGTGGCGCACCGCGTCCTTCGCGGCATGCCCCGCGGCGGTGACCGGAAGCTGAGACACCCCCGGCATGCTCCGGACCGGGCGCGCTTCGTCGATCGCGGCATTGAAGAAAACCGGCCAAACGAGACGACGCGGCGCCAAATCCGTTTCGCGCACCAAAGCACGCATCCCGGCGGTCACTCGCAGGCGCCTCGGCCGTACGAACGGAAAGGGCATGATAACGGTTCCCCGATAGCATGCGGGCCCCTTGTCCGGCTCGCCGCTCCGGGTCATGGTAGCGTGATGCGTACGAGCCGTTGGCTAGCGATGCTTGCTTGGCTGGGCGGGCTGTCCGGCTGCGGCGATCGCAGCGGCCTGCTCGTCCCCGACGATCTGGCGTCGGGGTCCACGCTTTCTGCGGCAAGTGAAACGTCGAGCTCGGTCTCGACCGGAGCGGCGTCCAGTTCGGCCGCGAGCCTCCCGTCCGAGGCCGGATCCTCCCCACCGTCCGAGCCCCAGGACGCAAGCGTCAGCCTCGACGCGTTGCCGCCGGTCAGCGTGCCGCCCGCCGCGCCGCCGCCGTCCGCTTGCGCCGACGGGGGCTCGACGCTCATCTATCTCATCAGCGAGGGCTATGTGCTTCTGAGCTACGACCCCCCGTCAGGGGCCTTGACGCCCATCGGTCAGGTGAACTGCCCCAGCGCGTCCCAGCCCTTTTCGATGGCGGTCGACCAGACCGGGATTGCGTACGTCCTCTACGAGGACGGCGAGCTCTTTCGCGTCAGTACCGCGAACGCCAACTGCGAGCCTACCGGGTTCGTGTCTCAGCAGCAGGGCTTTCCGGCGGAGTTCGGTATGGGCTTTGCGCAGAACGCTCAGGGGACGGGCGAGACCCTCTATGTCGCGGGCGACGCGATGACGGATGCGGACTCGGTCCTCGCGTCCATTGACACGACCTCGCTGGTGCTGACGGTCATCGGTGCATTCGAGCCGCCGCTCGTCAAGCCGGAGTTGACGGGCACGGGCGCGGGCGGGCTATTCGCGTTTGCAGAGCGCTACGCGGCCGACGGCGGCGATGAGGGGACCTCCGTCATCGCGCAAATCGATCCCGCGACGGCACAAGTCGTGCGGGCGTCGCCTCTGCCCACGGTCGACCAAGGCATTGCGTGGGCCTTCGCCTTTTGGGGAGGCGATTTTTACACGTTCACGGCGCCGCCTCCGAATAATTCCCCGAGCGTCGTCCAGCGCTACAGCCCGAGCGACGGCACCGTCACGACGGTCGGTGACGTTCCGGCCGCAGTCGGCTTGATTGTTGGCGCGGGGGTATCGACTTGCGCGCCTCAGACCTTGCCCCAAGGCGTGACGTTTCCACGATAACCGTGCGCGGCATCGTCTCGTTCGTGGGACTGGGTCCCGGCGATTCCACGCTGCGAACCGAGCGTGCGGCGGCACGGATCGCCGACGCCGATGCGGTCATCGACGGCGACGACGCGGCCCCCGATGCGCTCGTCGAGCGCGCCCGGGCTGGACAGCGCGTCGTGCGTGCGGTCGCCGGCGACCCGCTCGAATCCCCGCGCGTATGGGCCGAGGCTCTGGCGGTCGCCCGTGCGGGCATTCCGATCGAGGTCGTGCCGGGCCTCGGCGCGCAAGCCATCGCCGCGGCCTTCGCCGGGACCGTGGGTAGCGCCAGGTGGGTTCACGCCGCGGGGGTCGGAGACGCTTTGACGAAGGAAGCCGCCGACCGGGTCGTGACCCTCGTGGCGCGGCCCGGTTCGCCGAGGCAGCGCGTCGTGGTGACGACGGCCGCGAAGGCCGCGGACGCGGCACTTGCGCTCGGAGACGACGGGCTCGTTCTCGTCCTGGGTGCGCCGGATCCCTTGCTGACCTGGTTCGAGCGGCGGCCTCTGTTTGGAAAGCGCGTGCTGGTGACGCGCGCGCACTCTCAGGCCGAGAGCGCCGCGACTCTCTTGCGCGACCGCGGGGCAGAGCCCGTCGTGGTGCCCACCATCGAGATCCGCGCGCCGAGGGATCCTCAGCCGCTGAACCGCGCCTTGCACGAGCTCATGAAGGGAGTCTATGCGTGGGTGGCGTTCACGAGCGCCAACGGCGTCGAGCGGACCTGGGACGCTCTGCTCTCGATCGGGGCCGACGCACGGATCTTGGCGGGGCGCGGTTGGCCGCCATTGGCCCCGCAACGGCGCGCGCTCTTGAGGCGCACGGATTGCGCGCCGACGTCGTGGCTCGAGAGTTCCGGGGCGAGGGCCTTGCTCAGGAGATGCTCACGGCCATTCGCACCGGCCCGCCTTCTCCGACCGTGCTCCTGGCGCGTGCCGCGCGCGCGAGAGACGTCTTGCCCGAGACACTGCGCGCGGCGGGGTGCAAGGTCGAGGTGGTCGCGGCCTACGAGACGATCCTGCCCTCACGGGAGACGGCGGACGCGCTCGTCCGCGCGCTGGAGCTCGACCGTGTCGATGCCGTCACCTTGACCTCGAGCAGTACGGTCGACAACCTTTGTGACTTGCTCGGGCCGAAGGCAGTCCCGCTCCTCGGGGGCACTCGGGTCGCGAGCATCGGTCCTGTGACGACGGCGACGGCCCAGGCGCGCGGCCTTCGGGTCGACGTGACCGCGCGGCAATTCACGGTGCCCGGCCTGCTGGAGGTCTTGGCCGAGAGTTACGAAAGCGCTCCTGCTTTTTCGCTCCGCCGGTAGTTCTCTGGAGCGTCTCGCCAGGACCTTGTAGCCTTCCGAAACGATACACGCAGAGCCATGCCGCTGAGCTCACTGATCGTCCAACGCGATGTCGCGACCATGCGCCAGGTCGAAGAGGCGCTTGCGCGCCAGGTCATTTACGGCGGGGACCTCGTCACGAATCTGCTCGAGGTCGCCCGGGTCGATGAGGCCGTCCTGACACCGCTGCTCGCGGAGTCGATGCAGCTCACGCCGGCCGCGTACGGCGAACTGCCCCTGCCGAGCGATTCTGCCCGTGCGCTCATCCCGGCCGATCTTGCCGTCCAGTGCGTGTTGGTGCCGCTTGAAGTCGAAGGGGGGCATCTGTTTCTGGCCGTGGCGGAGCCTCTCAGCGAGGAAATGCATCAGCGGCTGGTGGGTTCGCTGGCGATGTCCGTCGAACAGCTCGCGGCTCCGGCCGTTCGGGTTTGGGAGGCGATCGCGCGAACGTACGGGGTAGAGCTGGACCGGCGCATGCAGCGCCTCCTCGGGCGCCTCTCCGGCGAAGCCGCGAGAACCGGGTCGTTGCCCCCGGTCGTCGCGAGGACGCCGGCCCCGCCGGCGTCCCTTTCGGCCGGGCTTGCGTCCGCTCCCCCGTCGCAGCGGCGTGGCGGCCCACCCACCGTGGGCGCGGTCGCACAAGGTGGGAGGATTGCGGCCCGGCGTTTCAAGCCCCAGCGCCGTTTGACCTGGACCAGCTTCCCGGGGGGGCAGCCCACCCCAAGCCCTTTGCCCCCCGCGGTGGCTTCGCGTCCGGCCCTTTCGGTTCCGGCCGCAACGACGCCTATTCCGGCGCGAGTCGGTGCTGAGCGCCACGATTTGCTCCAGCGCAATGTCACCCCGAACATGCGCATCAGCCGTCGCCGACGCGGTCCCCTGACACTCGACGGTGCGCGACGCGAAGCCGAGGAAGCCGATGACCGCGACACCCTGATCGACCTCTTCTTCGACTTCTCGCGCCAGTTCTTCGACTACGCCGCGCTGTTCCTCATCCAGGCCGACATTGCGGAGGGGCGCGACGCCTTCGGCGCCGGAGCGTTGCGCGAACGCGTGTTGGGCATCGGCGTCCCCCTGGATCTGCCGAGCTTCCTAGCGAGCGCACGCGACACGCGCGCGCCGGTCGTCGCGCGAGCGGAGGGCGATGGGCTCGACGCCGTGCTGCTGGGTGACCTGCAACGTCCGCGCGACGCCGAAATCGCCGTCGTGCCGCTGGTTGTGCGCACTCGGGCCGTCGCGCTGCTGGTGGGCGATTGTGCCGATGCGGGCATCGATCGCGACGCCATCCAACAGGTCTTTGCCTACGCACGAGTCGTCGGGAAGGGTTTCGAGCGCCTCATCGTTCGACGCAAGCTGGAGGGCTTTGTCGCCGGCAGTCGCGCAAGCGGGGAGCCTGGCGGCGAAGGACGCGCGCCGGCTGCGGCCGTCATCGCGAAGGAACCCGCATCCCTCGCATCGTCGTCGCCGTCGCCTGCAACGCTCGCGGTGGTCCCGTCACCCCTCGAGTCGCCGTGGCCGTCGGATCCGCCCCTCGGAGGCATCCCGTGGCCCGAGTCGTCGCTCGATCCGACCCGCGGGCGGATCCCGTCGGCCGCTCCGCCGCTCGCGCTCGAGCCGCTCCTCGGACGGATCCCGGCGGCCGTGCCGTCGCCGGGCCCTGAGGCCGCGTTGGCGGAGGGATCGACCGCGCCGACGTCGACCGCCCCGGGCGCTGCCGCACCGGATTCTGTCAGGGGCCGCGCCAATCGGGCCTCCTTTGCGCCATCCTCGGCGCCTCCGCCCGCCGTGAACATCGCGTCCGTCCGGCCTGTCGGCGGTCCCCCGATTCCCCGTGAAGAGCCCGATTTCCCGCCGATGGATTCGCGGTTCTCCGCGGGAGTCCCCCGCGAAGCAGGCAGGGTCCACTCCGACGGCACGGTCCCTGGTGAGAGCGCCGATGCGTCGGCCGCGAAGGGCGCGCAGTCCGTCCGAAGCGCCCACGGCCTCGCCGCCGGTACGTCCGTTGGCTCGGGCGTCGTCGTGCCTCCCCATCGCCCGGCGATCGCGCGAACGGTCGTCGAGAGCGCCCTTCCGAGTGTCATCATCGATATCCAGCGCGAGCTCGCCGCCATCGTGGACCGTCTCATCCGCGGGGAGACGGACGACCAGGCCGAGGGGGAGCTGCTCCGGCAAGGCGTGCGCGCCATGACGGTTCTGATGGACCGTTTTCCTGGGCCGGTAACGTTCGAGCGCGCCCGCTTGGCTTCGAGCACGCATCCGCCGCGCGCGAGCGAGTGTGGACCGGTGCTTCGTCTCGTCGCGCGCGAACGCAAGGTCGCGCTCCCTTTTGTCCTCGCGCGGCTTGCCGATCCGGACCCCGAAGCGCGCGGATGGGCCACGTATCTGCTCGCCGAGCTGCCGTACGTCGAGGCGCTCGTGCCGCTGTTGGAACGCCTGCGCGACGACGACACGAGCACGCGCGTGAGCGCAGGCCGTGCCATCGCCGCCATCGCTCGAGCGTCCCCCGAGCGCGCGATGGGGCCGCTGAGGACGCTCAGCGGTTCATCCGAGTGGCAAGAGCGCGAGGCAGCGATGCGCGCGTTCGGCTCCGTACGCGATGCGTGGGTTGTGCCCGATCTCATCCTCGGTTTGCGCGATGACGCCCCGCAAGTTGCGGCCGCGGCCTACGTCAGTCTGGTCCTCGTGACACGCCAAGACTACGGCACCGAATGGCGACCTTGGAACAAGTGGTGGGAACAGAATAGCGCTCGCCATCGCTTGGAGTGGCTGATCGACTCCCTGACCCACGACGTGTCGGAATTGCGACGGGCCGCGGGGGAAGAGTTGCGTGCGCTCAGCCGTCAATATTTCGGCTACGCGAGCGACTTGCCCGCGCGCGACCGTGAGCGTGCGCAACAAAGGTACCGCGACTGGTGGATCACGGAGGGCCGCTTTCGCCAGCGCCACGGTTAGCCGGATTTGCGAGCGTGAGGTCGTTGCTGACCTGCGGTATGTGTCGTGCTAGGACACACCCGAAGGGACATGAGTGCGGCGTTCAGCACACGACGGGGCCACGCGCTGGTTCCGCGCCGAGTTGGGCTCGGGCGGGCCGTTTCCTTCATGGCCCTCACCGTTGCCTTGGGTCTCGGGAGTGCCCAGTCCCCGGCGCGCGCCGATGTACTCGACCCGGAAGCCTCTCGCATTGCCGCCGCCGGTCACTCGCTGCACTGGAATTGGACGCCGCCTGGCCATGCAGACCGGTATGGGCACGCCGAAACGCTGATTCACGCCCCGCTCGACGTCGTGCGCGCCCACGTGACCGATTTTTCGCACTATCGCGACATCTCGCCGACGCGCTTCAAGTCGTCACGCGTGGTTGGCTACGAGCCGGATCGAATCCACGGATGTCTACATCCAAATCTCCGTGCTTCACGGAGTCATTGCTCTTTGGGACGTCGCTCGGTTTGCGCCCGCCCGCACCGTCTCGCCGGGGGTCCAGGTCCTGGAGGGCCGAATGATCCCCGGCAAAGGCAACGTCGAAGACATGGACGTCGTTTGGACGATCCGCGCACTCGATGACCGGTGGACGGTACTGAAATTCGACATTTTGCTCAAGCCGGGCCTGCCGGCTCCGCAATCGATGATCGACGAAGAGCTACGGGATTCCGCCCGCTACGCCGTCGATGCGATTCACGATCGGGCGCAGGGTACCCAAGGGATCGCGCGGTGGCCCGGGTAACGCTCCGAACGGCGACCTGACCGGGGTCGACGCATCAAGGAGTTCCTCGCGAGAAAGCCGGCGCCCGTCTCCGCGCACGGTCACGCGGACTGGCGAGTGCGCCTGCGAAACGCAAAGCCAAGGCAAGCGATCAGCCCCAGCCATACGCCGGATGGGGCGCCGGCCGGAGAGGCGCCCATCTGACAACCGCCTCCGCCGGTCCCGTCTTGGGACTTATCGGACGAGCCCGCCGTCGCGGCATTGGCAACCGTCGGAGCGACTCCCGCATTGTTGGACGATCCAGCGCCGGCTCCGGAAGGGGCCTCGCTGACGGCGCCGGGAGCGCTCTCGACCCCGGACAAGGCTGCGTTCACGCCCGTGCTGTACGGCGGGACACACACTTGCGGCGACGCAGGCGTCGGGCCGGCGTCCACGATGCACGGCAAGATAACGGGTGACCCGTCGACGAGCATCACCGGCTCGGCGCACGCGATGTTCGAGACAGGCACGGACTGGCTCTCGCACGTCCATGTGGCGGGACAGTCGCTGTCGGCGGTGCACACGATGGTGTCGGCCTGGCAGCTCGACGTCGACGACGTGGTCGTGGTGCACGAGACCCCCGCGTCTTCGGCGATCGGCGGAGGCGCCGCCGCATCGGCCGGGATGTCAGGAAGGCTCGGGGCCGCGGGCGGCACGGCTACCGTGGTCGATTCGCCGCTGCTGCTCGATCCGGTGCCGGAGCCACCTCCGACGGCCGTGACCCCGCCGGCGCTGCCGGCGCTTCCGCCGCCCGAGCAGACGGACACGGTGTCCGGGACGCACGTGAAGTGATCGCCGCAGTCGGAGTCGACGGTGCACGGCAGCTCGTACTTCGGCACGCAGCTACTCGGGCCGGTCGTGGTCGTGCACGTGGGGGGGGTGGGGGCAGGGGGAGGCGGACACTCGTCCCCTTTGGCACAAAGGGCCGCTCCGCCGGAGCCCGAGCACGTTTGGTACGTGTCGGCGTAGCACACCATTCCGGTCGCACAGTCGCTGTCGGTCGTGCAGGGGCCGGGTTGGCACGACGAGGTCGTTTGCGGGGTGCAGGTCTGGGCCGGGGTCGAACACACCTCGCCCGGAGCGCAGGCGGGCGGCCCGGGGCACGCGGAGATGCCGGAGACTTGGCAGGTGAACCCCTTCGAACAGTCGCTGTCCTTGGAGCATGTGGGAGCGTCGGCGCGCACGGCGGCGGGGATGACGAATGCGCCCACGGCCATCCACGTGGCGACCGGCAACCGGAGCGAATGAAACCGATGAGCGCGAGCCAAACGGGGGATGACCATGGGACGTTCTCCGGTGGCTTGCTGGGGTGCGGATCGGTCGCGAATCGCGTCCGAGCCACCTCGCGGCCACAGGGAGCCTCAATGCACGGACCCTGCCAAGTCGTTTTTGGCCCGCATCGAGCGCATTCGACGACGGGCTGGCGTGCCAAAGTGAGCAGCCGGCGAACTCCCGGATCCCGCCGCCATGGGATCGACCCGACTATCCGTCGGTTGGTCCCGCGATCACGGTGCCCGCGCGCATTCATCGCGTGCTCCAGCCTTTGCCAGCTGAGCCCTTCGCCCCCCCGCGAAACCCATGGCTCGGCCGTTGGGCGGCGACGCGGCCGAACGATGGACGCCCGGCGCTCGGACGCAGCTTTTGCGGTTGCGCCCGGGATTAGAGAGCGGAATCCATCCGAACGTTCTCGGCCCCATCGCGCACCCGCCGCGCGTTTCTCCGCGCCCTGTTGTGGCGCCGATCTTGCGTTGGCGCTCTTATTTATGGCCCTCCGCACGAACCTCGTTCGCCACTTCGCTCGCCTTGTCATGCCCCTCCTTATGGCTGGGCTCGCTTCGGCATGCCGAGGTAGGACCCTCCATGGGACCGAGGCAGAGCTCGGAGAAGACTCGGGGACCCGCGCGACCGATGGCGGCTCTGGGTGTGTCGATTTCGAAGTCGCCCCATCCGATCTCTCGTGTGGAAGCGACTCGGATTGCGCTCTCGTCCGCACCGGCGAAATCTGCAACGGCCAATGCTCATGCGGCGATAGCCCTGTCAACGCGGCGGCGGCAGGGCGCTTTCAGTCTGAGACCGCGTCGCTGAGCTTGGAGGGATGCCCCTGCGCCTTCCCGGGCGAAGCGCACTGTCTTGGTGGCCAGTGTACGCTCTGCGGACTCGGTCCCAATCCGCCTGCCGGTTGTGGCGCGTTCGGGACCACCATCGAGGACAGTGGGGCCGTCGACGCAGTCGGCGCCGCGGACGCGGCAACCGATGGCGCGACGCAAAGCGGGGATAGCGCGGGCACTAACACCGAGGACGGTGGCACCGTCGACGGAGGGGGCAGCGCGGACGCGGCAACCGATGGCGCGACGCAAAGCGGGGATGGCGCGGGCACTTGCAGCGGAACCAATTTCTGTGCTTGCACCAATTTTTGCGTCTCCACATGCCGGTGCCCGGATGGCGGCTGCTCCCTTTCTCAGTCCTGTGAAGGAGCGGTATGCCCCAATTCTTGCCCCTCGGGAGAGGCGTGCGCAGCGCAACCGGGCGGCGTTTTCATGTGCAGCCCCACCTGCACGCCGGATGGTGTCGGCGGGCAGGGAAGCTGCCCGGCCGACATGACTTGCCAAACCGTGTGTCCGTGACCGTCGGCAGGTCTTAAGCGCCTTCGACACCCTAGTACCCCGATTCCATGAAACGGAGGGGTGAGACCACCCGATCCCGTCGGGAATATCGCGAAAAACGACCCTTCCATTCCGCGGAATCGAGGTACTAGGTTCAAGCCAACGACAAGCTCCCCCCGGTCGCACCACCCTGGGATCCTTGTCTGCCGCAGCGCGCAGAAACCGACCGCAATCGACATCGCGACCGCCATCGAGTATCCGATTTGTGCCGGGGCCTTTCGGCGCGGCGAGAGGGGCACAAAACTGTGACACGAACCATTCTGTCAATCGATGGGGGAGGGATTCGGGGTGTCATTCCCGCCAAGGTGCTTCAGCACATCGAGGAGACCACCCAGGCGCGTATTGCGGACCTGTTCGATTTCGTTGCTGGCACGTCGACGGGCGGAATCCTCGCGCTCGGATTGACCGCGCCCGCAGGCGCCACGTCGAAATTCAGCGCGGCCGACCTCGTAGAACTCTACGAGAAGAACGGTCAAACCATCTTTTCCCGATCCTTTTGGCACGCGCTCGAAACCATGGATCACCTCGCCGGGCCCAAATACTCGCCGAACGGCATCGAGGGCGTCCTTCGCGAATTCTTCGGGGCGGCCGTGCTTGCCGACGCCCGCAGTTCGCTTCTTGTCACGGCGTACGACATCGAGCGGCGCGCGCCCTTCTTCTTCAAGAGCTACACGAAGCCGCGGTTCGATGCGCCCATGTGGGCCATCGCGCGTGCCACCTCCGCGGCTCCGACGTACTTCCCGCCCGCGCGGCTCCAAGTCGGCGATAACTCCTACGCCCTCGTGGACGGGGGCGTGTTCGCCAACAACCCCGCAATGTGCATGTACGTCGACGCGCTGGCGTTCGGCGAGCCGTTCGATGACATCCTGCTCGTGTCGCTCGGCACGGGAAACCTCGACCGGCGGATCCCCGGCGACAAGGCTGCGCACTGGGGCCTCGCCGGGTGGGCGCTTCCGCTCTTCGACATCTTGCTCGACGGCGTCTCCGATACCGTCGACTACCAATTGCGAGAGCTCCTCCCGAGGAAGGGCCCGACGTTGCGCTATGCGCGCCTTCAGACGGATTTGCCCGAGGCCAATCAAGATCTGGACAACGCCTCCCCGGACAGCATCCAAGCCTTGAAAGACGTCGCCGATGTCCTCATCAATCGTAACCGCGATCGGCTCGCCGAGGTCTGCGTGCGACTCAAGACGGCTCGCGCGCCAAGGCTCACGCCCAAGGCCTGAGGGGCCCGCGCATCGGGTCGGGGTCGGGGTCGGGGTCGGGGTCGGGGTCGGGGTCGGGGTCGGGGTCGGGGTCGGGGTCGGGGTCGGGGTCGGGGTCGGGGTCGGGGTCGGGGTCGGGGTCGGGGTCGGGGTCGGGGGGCTAGGGAGGGGCGTGCAGCGTCGGACCGTTGACATACAATTGCTTCACCTCGTCAGGGGCGAGTTGCCGCAAGTACACGCGAACGTCCCGAATGCGCCCGTCGAAAAAGCGCGTCGTCCCATAGCCGGTATCCAGGTTGTGACAGCCGAGGTAGATCGGCGGCATCGAATCGGCCTGCGGGATGTACGCCGTGTCCTGATCGAAGAGCGCACCGTTGACGTAGACCTGGGCCGTCGGGGTCATTGTCCCTTGCGGCGGGCCGCCGACCGTGAGCGTCACCAAGTACTCGCTTCCCGCGTCGAACCCTTGATTGCAGCTCGCCGCGCTGGTGCACGAGAAGCCGCCGCCGGCCGCGGCAGCCGCGGTGTTTTGGGTCCCGTTGGCAACGCAGAGCCCCGCTTGGGTACAGGGCGAAACGCCTTCGGCTTCCAATGCAGAGCCTGTGTCCCATACGTTCAGACCGATGCCGTAACCACCCACACCCGGCACATCGTCGCTGAAGGCGTTGGGCGGGAATGGCTGCAGCGCATAGCTCTCGGGTAAGTCCGTTCGCGCCGCGGGAGTAAGCCAGGCCGAGATCGTGATCGGCGGCGACCGGTACTCGGGGCCCACGGTCGTGTCGCCGCAGGTGGTCATTCCGTCGAAGACGCCGCCCTGATTCCAGCCGATGCCCGGCACGGTGATGTCGAAATGGTGCGAAGAAGAGTCGTGGGCTGTCGCTCCGGTGGTCTCGTCGAGCACGTACCAGATGTAGTCGGGCGCAGGGGTCGGAACGGTCGCAACATCGGCATCCGCGTTGAATGCAGAGGCGATACCGGCACCCAACGCAGATACGTCGTTTAGGCCTGTCCTCGCCCCGCAACCCAAGCAGCCTATCGCCACGACCGTACCTGCGAAGCCTAAAGCCCCTTGCATCGCGTCGCGATCCCCAAGAGTGCCCCCGTCGACGTCAACAAGGTAGCACGTTCGCGAGTTCGGTCCTTGCGCTCGCCGGGACTGACCGGATACGGCTCCGCCATGGCCTTTACCCGTGAGCCACCCTATTGGGCTGTGATCTTCACGTCGAATCGGACCGCTGAAGACCCGGTCGGTTACGCGGATACGGCGGATGCCATGGTCGCCTTGGCGTCGAGCCAACCGGGCTTTCTCGGGGTCGAGACGGCGCGCGGGGCCGATGGGTTCGGCATCACCGTTTCCTACTGGGATAGCCTCGAGGCCATCGCCGAGTGGCGTCGGCATGCCGATCATCGAGCGGCTCAGATCCTCGGCCGCGAGAAGTGGTATCGGGCGTACACCTTGCGTGTCGCCCGCGTCGAACGGTCGCTCGGCTTCGAGCGATAGCGAGCCGATGTCGGTGATTCCCCATTTCAGTTCGCGCCCCCGAGCGAGCGAGTGCGCGCTGCCGCGCGGCGAGCCTCGTGAGCGACCCGCTCTCGAGGCCGTTCGAGCCCCCGGTGACGCTCGCCGACCCCCAGTGGTAGCGTGTCCTGCATGGACAAGGTCGTCGTCATCACGGGCGCCAGCGCGGGCATTGGGGCCGAGCTCGCGAAGCAGCTCGCGGCCAGGGGCGCCAAGGTCGTCCTCGCGGCGCGCAGGAAGGCGGAGCTCGACACACTCGCCGCGGAGATCGGCGAGGGCGCGCTCGCGGTCGTCACGGACGTCACGAAGCGCAGCGACGTCGATTGCTTGTGCAGCGCGGCCCTGGACCGCTTCGGGCACGTCGATGTCTGGGTCAACAACGCCGGGCGCGGCATCTCGCGTGCCGTCGCCGAGCTCACCGACGACGACATGGACGCGATGTGGCGCGACAACATGAAGAGCGTCCTCTACGGTATCCAGGCCGTGCTGCCGCACTTCAAGTCGCGCAAGGAGGGTCAGATTGTCAACGTCTCGAGCGGCCTCTCGCGTGCGCCGCTCGCCCCCGCGCGGGCGGCCTACGGCGCGGTCAAGAGCGCCATGAACATGCTGAGCGCGTCGCTTCGCGTCGAGCTCTACGCGACGCATCCCGGCATCCACGTCACGGTGGTGCTGCCCGGCGTCGTCGCGACGGACTTCGGCCGCAACTCGCTCGGCGGCGGTGTGGACAACCGCAACCTGCCTGGCGCGCAGCCCGTCGGGGCGGCCGCCAAGGCCATCGTCGCCGTCATCGAGAACCCCAAGCCCGAGGCGTACACCAGCCCCTTCATCGCGGAGACCATCGCTCGGTACCAGCGCGACCCGGAGGCCTTCGAGGCGGAGGTCGCGGCGCGGCAGCGGTGAGAGCAACGAGCTGAACGCTGGGACGCGCGGCGCCCGCCTCGAAAGAGGCGGCAGCTTTCTTTTCGCTACGGGCGCAGCCCGGCCTCGGCCCCCTACCGAGCCGATGCGTCCTTCGCGCCCGGGTCCTTGGCGTCGTCGTCCTTTTTCGATTCCTCGGCGGTCTTGTCGTTGTCGTGAACGACGACGCGTGTCCCCGCATTCGCATCCGTGGCGCGCACGCCGTGCCAGCCCTCCGGCAGCTTCGGGCCCACCCAGCCGAACAGCTCATGAGCATCGTGCGGCGTCATGTTCACGCAGCCGTGGCTGCGCTCGTGGCCGAAGCGTGAGTGCCAGAATGCGCCGTGCAGCGCCGTGCTCCCGTCGAAGTACATGATCCAGGGGACGTCCTCGATCGAGTACGGCCCGTCCGTCGCGGTGTCGTTGTCCATCGTCGCCGAGATGTGCTTCTCGCGAACACGGAACTCGCCCGGGCGAGTGCGATGGTCCTGGACGGGGTCGTCGTTGTGCCGGCCGGTCGAGACGATCGTCGCAAACACCGGTTTGTCGCCCTCGAACGCGACGAGGCTCTGCAGCCCGAGGTTCACGTCGATCCATCTCTCGCCGGAGGCGAGGCTCTTGGGCGGGGGGCCGGGGTTCGTCATCGTGCCGTCCATCGCACGCATCCACCAGCCTTCGGCCGTTTCCCAGTACGTCTTGTCTTCGAAGGTGCCCTTTTTGCCCGTGAGCTGCACGATGGTGAAGCGGTCGACGTGCTCGCGCCGGTGCATCTTCGAGTCGTCGTCGAGGGCGTACTTCCAAGGGTGCGGGTTGGTGATCCAGCCGAGCGGCAGGTGGCGCGTCTCTCCCGGCGCGTTGAGCCACACGCCCTCGAACTCGACCTTCGGGTCGTGCACCAAGACGTGCTCCTTCGGCACGAACATGCCGCGCGTCGTCCGCCAGAAGGTGCCGGAGAAGGCGTGGACCTCCTTGTCGAGCCCCAGGTAGAAGCCCTTGACCATGCGCTGCACGATGAGGGACGTCTCGCCCTTCAAATCGTCCATCGAGATCTGCGAACGGCCCTTGTGCGCGAGGTACCAGGCCGAAGGGTCCTCGTCGTGCGAACCCGTGGCTTCGGGCGCGGCGGCACCGTCGTCTCCGTCCTTCTTGCGGTACGCGCGCCCCACAGCGAGTCCGCTTTCGTACTGCTTGCGCTCCCGGCGCAGCGGTGGGCGTCGGTACAGGGGGGCGCCGTCGACGAGGTTCAGTCCGTAGTCGTACGGCAAGGGTCCGGTCATGTTCGGCGCGCGTGGCGAGCTGGCGAGCTCCTTGTCGTCGGGATCGAGGGTGGCGTGCTTGCCGCACACGAACCCGCCCGTGGTCCCCGCAGGGCTCCCCGGCGGGGCCAGCAGCTCGTACCAGCCCTCCGGGCAGTTCGGCTTTCTCACCATCTGCGGCTTGACCGCGACCCTGTCGCCTTTGCGGAGATAGCCCAGGCGCACGGCGCCCTTGCGCTCGTCGCTCGCCCTCGACCCATCGTGCGGCGCCCACTCGGGGATGTTCATCACCGGCGTGATGAGCGCGACCGCGTGCAGGATCGGGGCGGCGGCATGAGCACCGGCTCCACCCTCGGGGACGGAAATCGCGACCAGTTCTCCGCCGCCGTCCGGGTCCGGAAGGGCGGCCCCCCGATCGGTGCCGCCGTGGGCGGATTTCGTCCTGCACCCGCCGAGCGCCACGGCTGCCACGGCAAGGATCGCGAACGCCGCGCGAGGCAAGAGCCCGAGATGGATCGAAACCCGAAGCTTCATGCCGTGGACGATCACCACACGACAGTCAGGCCGGCGTTGGCGAAGTTCACCGCCTGATGGGGAGTCAAGACGCCGACCGTGACCATCGGATCGGTCGCACTCGCCACGCCCAAAGGGTACCACGTCGAGTCCGCGCGGAAGTACTCGAGGGCGAAGTGCACGGGACCGGTCGTCTGGTACAGGCCCACGGTCCACCCGAAGTTCTGTTCGAGCAGCTGGGGGTTCGTGGGGGCTCCGGTGGAGCTCATGGTGCCCACCTCGTCCTTGTTCTTGTCGAGGTGCCAGACCCCCAGACCGCCCGCCACTTTCAGCCTCAAGGCGTCGATCGACACGGCTCCCAGCCCAAAAGCGCCCCGCGAATGGCGCAACACTCCATGGGTGTCGGCGGTCAGTGCACTCTGAGCGGCGAGCGGGCTGTAACCGGTCCCCCCGCATGCGGCGCCTCCCAGCTGGATGGGCCCAAAGGTCACCATCCCGCCGGCCTGAGCGCCCCAGGCGTTGGTGTGAAGATCCTCCGCCACCTGCATCCCGGCCGCATCCACTTCTTGGACGGTTCCTTCCATCACTTGCCAAAAGCCACTGGCAAATACGTGGATCCTCTCACGGAAGTCGAAATTCGCTTCCCCCTCGACTCGGGGCAGAGGGGTGCGATCCAGCTTGCCGTTGTCGACCGTCGCGGGATCGTAGATTCCAAGGGAAAGCTGCAGGCCCCTCAGATCGGGCGTCGAATAGACGAAGCCGGGATCGAACCACGGAAAGGGCGCGCCGAAACCCACCATGCCGCACCCGGTGCCCGACGCATCCCGGGTCGCGCACGGATATCCGAGGCCGTATTCATGGGCGATTCGCATGTCGACCAGCGTTCCTCCTCGAGACAGGTCGTTGTCGCTGCCGGCCAGCAGACTGCCCCACCGGCCTTCGATCTTGGCATACACCTCTCTGGGATCCACGTCCCCGGCGACGTTCTGCGTGCGACTGCCGGAGATGTTCATCCACAGCGCGATCCGTGCCGTCACTTTGAAGTTCGGGCTGACTTCCTTGGTTCCCGTGAAGCCGAGAATGCTCGTGAGCAATCCGTTGCGGATTCGCGTTGCGGTCAGCCCATTCATGGAGGTCGGGGTGTCGGCCGTTCCTGCCCCCAGAACGGCCTGCTCCTGAGCTGGAAGCCCGGTGCCCGCCGCCACGCTGAGGAAGGCATTGACGCGACCGTCGGTGCTGAAGTGCCAGCCCGCAGCTTGCCCGAGCGGGATCTCGGCGTCCGATCGGATCGGTCCGAGAATCCCCATCGCCAGAGCCAGGCCGGCGGCTGCCAGCCTCGATCTCGTTCCTGGCGACATCCGTTCCTCACGGCGAGTTTTTGCCCGAGGCTCGAGCCGCGGCGCCCGCGCCGAGTGGCCACCGAGGCGCGGCAACTCCCGAGCCCGCCCCTCTCACCATGCGACCGTCATGCCGGCGTTGATGAAGTTGATGGTCTGCTGCGGAATCACTTCGCCGATCGTCTGCATCGGATTGGTGGTGCTCGGCACACCGTAAGGGTACCAGGTGGATTGCGCGCGAAAGTATTCGAGAGCGAAGTGGATGGGCGCCGTCGTCTGGTAGAGCCCCACGGTCCATCCCAGATTCTGCTCGACCAACGAGGGATTCGTGGGCGATCCATTGCTGGCCATGAAGCCCGCGTCGTCCTTGTTCTTGTCGAGATGGAACACCCCCATGCCGCCGGCGATCTTCAATCTCAAGGGGTCGATCAAAACCGCTCCCAACCCGAACGCTCCGCGGGAATCGCGCAGAACGCCGGAGGAATCCGCGGTCAGCGAGCTGTCGTCCAGGGCGGAGATCGGGTCGATGCCGGCCCCCTCGTACGCGGCACCTCCCAGCATGATCGGGCCGAGCGACACCATCGCGCCGGCCTGAACGCCCCACCCATTGACACTGACGTCCGTCTCCCCCCCGTTGGCCGTATTCTGATAGGTACCTTGCAGTACCTGCCAAAAACCACTGCCGAATACGTGAATGGCGTCTTTGTAGTCGTACTTCAGTTCGCCGTCGAACCGGGGCAAAGGCGCCCGATCCAGAGCGGCGTTGTCGACGGTTGCCGGATCGTAGACTCCGAGGGAGAGCTGGAAGCCGGCCAGGCTCGGCGTCGCATAGACGAAGCCGGGGTTCCACCCCGGAAAGGGCGCACCGAATCCCACCATCCCGCATGCGCCGCCCGACGCATCCAGGATGCTGCACGGATACCCGAGCCCGTACTCGTGCGCGATCTTCATGTCGACCAGCATCCCTCCTTTGGCAAAAATCTCGAAGTCGCTCCCGGCCGTCACACTGCCCCAGCGGCCCTCGATTTTGGCGTACAGCTCTCGGGGATCGACCTCCCCGGCGAAGTTCTGGGTGCGGGTGCCCGAAGCGTTCATCCATATCCCGATCCGCGCGGTCACTTTGAAGTCTTGGCTGATCTCCTTGTACCCGGTGAAACCCAGGACGCTCATGAAAAAGCCGTTCCGGATTCGCGTGGAATGCAGCCCATTGTCCGCGGTCGACGTGTCTTCCGTGCCCGCGCCCAGAAGATCGGGTTCCTGCGTGGGTTCCCCGTTGCCTTCCGCCACGCTGATGAAGAGGTTCACGCGACCATCGGTGCTCAGGTGCCAGCCGGCGTATTCGCCCAACGGGATGTCCGCGCGGGCCGGGGCTGTCCCGAAGAGGATCGTCGCCAGGCCCAGGCCCGTGGCCGCCAGGGTCGATTTCATTCGAATCGTCATCCGAGTGTCCTTTCGGCGATCTTCTGCCATTGCCCGGTGGTCGCCGATCGTTCGATGGCGTCGAGAACGCGTTGATTTTGAAGGCCGTCCTCGAAGTTCGGCCGCGGTGGCTTTCCGTCCGCGATCGCGCGGATGAAATCGTAGACCGTATGGATGAAGGAGTGCTCGAAGCCAAGGATGTGGCCGGGCGGCCACCACGCGGAAATGTAGGGGTGCTTGGCGTTCGTCACCGAGATCGTGCGAAAGCCGCTGAGCGGGCCCTGCTCGATGTAGACGTCGAGTTCGTTCATCCGTTCCAGATCCCAAGCGACGCTTCCTTTGGATCCGTTGATCTCGAAGCGATTGTAGTTTTTTCGGCCGGGCGCGAACCGCGTCCCCTCGTAGTAGCCGACGGCCCCGTTCGCGAACTTCACGAGGGCCTGCGCCGAGTCGTCGACGGTGACCTTGCCCCGTTGGGCGGGGTCATCCGGCAGCGGCCGCTCGGGCACGAACGTCTTCGTCAAGCCGGACACCTCGATGGGTTCGCCGACCAGATAGCGCGACAGGTCGAGCGTATGCGACACGAGGTCGCCGAGCGACCCGGAGCCGGCTCGGGATTTGTCCAAGCGCCAGACGAGCGGGAAGGTGGGGTCGACGACCCAGTCCTGAAGATACACTCCGCGGTAATGGTGGATCTCGCCGATCTGTCCCTCGTCGAGGATCTGCTTGGCCAACACCACCGCAGGGCAACGGCGGTAGTTGTGGCACAGCATGTGGACGACGCCGGCCTCGTTGACGGCGGCGAGCATCCTCTCGGCGTCGGCGACGCTATTGGCCAATGGCTTTTCGCACAGAATCGCCTTTCGCGCCTTGGCCGCGGCGACGGCAATCTCGGCATGAGCGTCTCCCGGCGTGCAGATGTCGACGACGTCGATGTCCCGGCGATCCATCACGTTCTGCCAGCGTGTGGCGCATTGCTCGAACCCCAGGCGGTCGCGAGCCTCGACCACTTTGGCTTCGGTTCGTCCGACCACCACCTTGAGCACGGGCTCGAAGGGCACGTCCTTGAAGAAGTGGGCGACCTGGCGCCAGGCGTTCGAATGCACGCGGCCCATGAAGTCGTAACCGATCAATGCGACGTTGAGTTTTCGCTTCGTCATGAGCCGGCTCCTATTCGTTAGGTCCAGTACGGAACGCGCCCGCGCCCCTGAACCGGAATGTTTTGCGCGGGAAGCACCTCGTGGTGAAGTGCAAACATGCAGGCGGCGGCCTCGTCGATCTTGCGCGCAAACGCGATCGACCCCTGCAGAATCGGCTTCAGGCGCGCCTTGTCCTGGATGCGGGCGCGAGGGTATTCGTGCTCGATGACGAGCGCCGTGTTCGCGATGTCGAGCTTCAGCAATTCGCGTGCGGCCAGCTGGTGATCCAGCCAATCGACGGTGCGGTTCTGCAAGTAGCCGAGCGGGTCGTGCTTGGCCGTCCCGGGAAGCTCGTGTTCGCACAGCACGGTTTGCTTCTTCCACGCATTGCCGTGATCCGCCGGATTCGACGAGGGCTGGCCCCCCTTCCAGTCTCCCCGCTCGACGGTCTGCCCGCCGTAGCCCCAGGCGGCGACGCCCTTCGGATCGATGACTTGCCCTTTGACGTGAAAGCCGCCGACGATGAAATCGTACCCGCTGTCTTTCAGGTACTGAAAAATCGACCGCGTGTCCTGACCCATGAGGATCGCGTGCGAAGGATCGTAGTGGACGCGGAGTTGGTCGCCGACGCCGTGCTTTGCGCAAATCCTGTGCAAAGCAATCCACAAGGCGGGCGTGTAACCGATATTGTTGTGAAACGAGTCGCCGATGGTCCAGCCCGGCATCGGGCACTGTTCGACTCGATACTCGATGCCGCGCGCCTTCGCCTGCTTGAGCAACGGGATGAATACCTCCTCGAAGAAAAGCAGGTTGCCGTCCATCGACAGCTTCTGGTTGCGGCCGATGAAGCCGCAGACCGCTTTGAGCCCGAGAGCGGCGGCGGCGTCGAGCATGCGCAGGACGAAATCGTGCTTTTTCTTCCGCAAATCGTTGTCGTCATGGAGCAAGTTGTCGAAGAAGGCGATGTCCGTGACGCCGACGCCGGTCGCGTCCATGGCGGCGAGGACGCGCTTCGCGCGGGCCTTGTCGAACGGCTTGCGCAAATCGAGCGTGTTGGCCACCGGATCCAGCATGGCTTCCGGTGGGACGTCGGCCTCGGAGGGATGAAGGGCCGCCGAGATCTGGATATTGGGACAATCCATCTCGCGCGCAAAATCCAACCAGTCCTCGATGGCCTTGTCGGGGTCCGCGTCGCGCACGGCGCGCGGCGTGAGCTCCTGGAGCGCGGCCGTGAGCACGCTCATCTTCATGAACTGTGGTTGAAAGGCTCGTGCATTCATGCGAAATCTCCTTTCGACGGGAGTACGGGCAACGTGGGCGGCGAAGGCGGCGACCGGGGCTCCCCCTGCGAGCGACGGTGAGTCGGTTCGGAAGCGACGTCGAAGAGCACCGCTCGGGCCGCGTCGATGCGCGGGATGACGCGATCGCCGGGGCGAATCGCACCGCGGCGCGGGACGACGATGTGAATACGAGCGCCCGCCCAAGCGCACAAGAGCGTGGTGCTCGGGCCGACGTACTCGACGATTTCGACCACGGCATCGCGCGGACCGGGCGCACCCGGGCCGCCGGTCTCGGACCCGCCCACGGCGATGTTCTCGGGGCGAATGCCGAGCAGCCGCTCGCCGTCTACGGCGGATTCGGCGGGCATGAGCGAAGTCCCGTCGGCGGCCACCCAATGGCCCTCGACACGACGCACCCGGATCAGATTGATGGCGGGCTGACCCAGCTGCAGCGCCACGACGGGCGAGACGGGCCGTTCGTAAATTTCGCGCGGTGTGCCGGTCTGAAGCATGCGTCCTTCGGACAGCACGACGATTCGATCGGCCATCGACAGGGCCTCGGCCTGGTCGTGGGTGACGAAGACCATCGGCGTCCGTAGCTCCCGCCGCAGTTCGACCAGTTCCACGCGCAAGGCTTCGCGCAACTTCGCGTCCAGGTTGGTGAGCGGCTCGTCCATCAAGAACAGACGGGGACGGCGCACGATCGCACGGCCGATCGCCACCCGCTGCATCTCGCCCCCCGACAGCCGCGACGCCTCCCGATCGAGAAGGCGCGTGATCTCGAGTAGATCCGCGGCCCAGCCGACGCGGCGTTGAATTTCCGCCTCGGCCACGCGCCGGCCGGGAGCCCGCAGCGGAAACTCGAGGTTTCGGCGGACGGTCCACCGGGGGTAAAGCGAGAAATTCTGGAACACCAGCGCCACGTCCCGCTCGGCCGGAGCCAGGGCCGTGACATCCTTCCCCGCCATGAGGATCGATCCGGCCTCGGGCGCCTCCAGCCCCGCGATGGCTCGGAGCAACGTCGTCTTTCCCGCGCCGGTCGGACCGAGCACGACGAGCAGTTCGTCGGCGCGCGCCTCCAGGTGGACGTCGACCAACGCCTGGGTGCGCCCGAAGCGCTTCGACAGGCCGCAAACGGTTAGAAACGGCGAGGCGGGCGCGGGCGCGGCAGCCGCCGATGTCCCGGCCACGCCGGCGTCCGCCGATCCGCTCGCACCCGCGAGAGCCCCGGACCTCACAGACGCTTCTCCGTTGCCGCGTCGAACACCGAGATCTGCGCCGGATCCAGCCGCAGCCGCATTTCGGAGCCCCGCGGGCGCATAGGCCCCTGGGCGGCGCGCAGGATGAGCCGCCCCACATCCGTCTGCACGTGGACGTGACTTGCGTTCCCCAGATACTCTTCGGTCAGAACGTTGCCGACCATGGGGCCGTCGGGCGCCTCGTAAACGTGCTCGCAACGAATGCCCAAGAGGGCGTGTCCACACGGCTCGACGAGGGGAAGGTCGATGTGTACCTGTCCCGACTGGGACACGAACGTCGCCTTGCCGGGACCGCCTTCCACCTGGCCTGAAATGAAGTTCATGCTCGGACTTCCGACGAACGCCGCCACGAACAGGTCGGCGGGCCGATCGTAGACGTCGGCCGGCGTACCGACTTGACGAATGCGCCCCCCGTCCATCACCACGATTCGGTCCGCAAGGCTCATCGCCTCTTCCTGGTCGTGGGTCACGTAGAGGGTCGTGACCTTCGATGCCATTTGTTCGGCACGAATGAGCTCCCGCATGACGAGTCTCTGGTCGGCGTCGAGCGTCCCGAGCGGCTCGTCCATCAAGTAGAGGGCCGGTCGCCGGACGATGGCGCGGGCGAGCGACACCTTCTGCTGATCGCCGCCGGAGAGCTGTCTCGGATAGCTGGAGAGCCGCTTGCCGAGATCCATGCGCCTGGCGACCGCTTCGACGCGGCGCCGTATCTCGGACGGCGACACTCCCGCCGCGCGCAGTGGAAACGCGATGTTGTCGCGCACGGTGAGGTGCGGATACAGGGCGTAGAACTGGAACACCATCCCCACGTCGCGTCGCGACGGACGCAGCTCGGTGACGTCGTTGCCGTCCAAGCGGATGGTTCCGCCTGTGGCGAGCTCCAGCCCGGCAACCATGCGCAAGGTGGTCGTCTTTCCGCACCCCGAAGGCCCCAGCAACACGATGAGCTCGCCCTTTTCGACGGACAGATCGATTCCGCGGACGGCGTGCGTTCCGTCGCCGTACCTCTTGTGAAGGCGTTCGAGGGCGAGAAAGCTCACGGGCGTCCCTGTCGTTCGGTCGTCCGGAGGTGGCTCGTCATGCCCCGGCACCCGGCTGCTCCGCGGCGCTCGCCACCGACAGGCGGGACGTTTCCACCTTGCCCCGCCTGTGGGAAGTGTAAACGTGCAGCAGGGTAGAAACCAGCGTCAACCAGAACGCCCAGCGGAGACGTCCCTCGCGCCAAAGCGGCATCACGTACATCGCAAGGCCGGACGCCAGTCCGCCGATCGCCGCACGATCGAGACCCACGATGATTCGGTCCCCGCGCCTACTGTTTGATGGTCCCAAACGTCACCCCGCGCAACAGGTGGCGGCGCACCAGTATCGTAAACACCACGATGGGCGCCACGAAAATCATCATTCCCGCCGCGATCTGGGGCCACGGAACGCCTTCGATGTTGCCTTGCAAGCCGGCAAAGTAGACCGGCACGGTCCTGGCTTCGGTGTTGTTGAGCGTCATCGCGAAACCGAACTCGTTCCACGACGAAATCAGGCAGAACACGCCCGTCACCGCCATCCCCGTCGACGCCTGAGGGACGATGATGCGCACGAACGTCCGCAGTCGTGAGTACCCATCCACCAGGGCGGCCTCCTCGAAGGCCCGCGGAATCTCGTCGACGAATCCCTTCATGAGCCACACCGCGAGCGACAGGTTGAAGCTCGTATACAGCAAAACGAGTCCGAGGTGCGTGTTCTCGAGGGAAAACCAGCGGTACATGACGAGCACCGGCACCACCACCGCGAGCGGCGGCAAAAAGCGTGTCGACAGGATGAAGAACAGCCAGTCTTTGCTGGCGGGAATGCGAAAGCGTGAAAATCCGTAAGCGCAGAGGGTCCCGAGACACACAGCCGCCAGAGTCGAGAGAATGCCGATGATGATGCTGTTGCCGAGGTAGTAGTAGAAGCCGTTCGGCGTTCCGGCGAACGGCTTGGACAGGTTGCGGTAGGCGTCGAGCGTGGGCGCAAAGCGAACGGACTCGGCGTCGCTCGGGCTGGAACTGCCCGCACCCGGCCATGCCACGAACTTCGCGTGCGCGCTGATCGTGTCCTCGTACGTCTTGACCGAGGTCAAGGCCAACCAAGCCAGAGGCAGGGTCGCCATCAGAAAAAAAAACGCGACGACGACCGTGCGGACGAGCCTCATGGGCACGCTACGCCTCCACCTTGCCTTGGCGCCCGTTGAGGCGGTCGAGGTAACGCACGAAGATCGTCGCGA
Organism: uncultured delta proteobacterium; assembly: GCA_963696385.1. Taxonomy (GTDB): domain Bacteria; phylum Myxococcota_A; class Polyangia; order Polyangiales; family Polyangiaceae; genus Palsa-1150. Next base: position 306,772 of record CAVOKF010000007.1, on the reverse strand, counting down.
CGGCGATGACGGCGACCAGAATGACCACGCCGTACGCGGATCCGAGGCCGACCTTGTAGTCACGAAAGACCACCTGATAGATGCGCGCGGACAGGGTCTGGGTCGATGCGTCGTTGGGACCCGTGATGGCCATGACCAAGTCGAACTGCTTGAGTGCATCGGTGGCCCGGAGAAGCACCGCAAGCCCCAAAAGCGGCGCGCACATCGGCAAGGTGATGGTGCGGAAAACCATCCACCGGCTCGCGCGATCGATCTCCGCGGCCTCGTAGATGTACTTCGGAATCGCATTCAATCCAGCGAGCGAAATCAGCATCATGAACGGGGTCCACATCCAGATGTCGACGAGCAGGATCGAAACGAGCTTCAGGTCGTCGTCGGTCAACCACTGAGGTTGCGGCAGGTGCGCGAGCGCCAGCAGCTGGTTGAGCACACCGTAGTTTCCATTCAAGATCAGATTCCAAAACAGCGAAAGGACCACCGGGCAAAGCATCATCGGGATCAGCAAGAGGGTCAGAACGACGGGCTTTCCGGGGATGGGGCCCTGCAGGGCGAGCGCCAGAACGAACCCGAGGACCAGCTCCACCGAAACGGAGACCAGGACGAACCACGCCGTGAGCGTCAAAGCGTTCGCGTAGCGCGCTTCGCTGAACAGCACGGTGTAGTTGTGGGCCCCCACCATCGTGACCGCACCGCCCGACAGATCCGCGTTCGTGAAGCTCAAGTACACGTTGAAGATCAGCGGAAACAGATTCATGGCCAAGAGCAGAAGCAGCGCCGGGGCCACGAAGGCCCGGCCCATCCGGTTGGATTGCGCGGCTCCCACGCGGGCGCGGTCCTCGTTGCGGCTCATCGGCCGCTTCTACGGCGTCGCTTGCTGGAGGATTTTTTCGTGCTCGACCGCCATCGCGGTGAGCGCGTCCTTCGAGGACTTCTTGCCGTCGAGAGCTTCGCCGAGCTGCTGCGCGGTCGCGGCGATGAGCTCGTTGTAAACCGGCACGTTCCAGAAGTCTTGCGCGATGTCCAGCGACTCCGCAAATGCGGCGTTGTACGGGCTCGCTTTCTTGAATTCGTCGCTCTTGAGGATCTCGGCGTTTGCCGTGAATCCACCGGGCTTTCGCACCCACTGTTTCTGGGTGTCGATTTGCAAAAACCAAGCGATGAACTTCTTGGCAAGATCCTGTTGCGAAGTCGGCACTTTGCTGGAAATCGAGAAGCCCTGTCCGCCCAGGCTCGAAAACCGCCGATCGCCCTCTTTGGGCATGGCGAAGAACCCCACCTTTCCGGACATCTTCTTGGCGAGGTCGGGAAAGAAAGCGAAGTAGTTCATCAGCATCGCCGTCGAGTTGTTCACGAAGGGTTCGAGCGCCTCGCCGTATCCGAGCTTGCTGCCGCCGGGCGGAGAGTACTTGAGCAGACCCTTGAAGAAATCCAAAGCCTTGACCGCATCCGGAGAATCGAGCGCCCCCTTGACCTTCAGGGTCTTCGCGTCTCCCCAGGACCCGCCGAAGGCGTATAGCAGCTGCTCGAATCCCATGACGATATCGTCGTACCCGCGTCCGGTTACCAGTACGTCCCCGTATCGCTTCTTGTCGGGCCGCGTGAAAAACTCGGCGATCGTTTCGAGCTCTTCCCAGGTTTGGGGCACCGCGAGATCCTTCTTGAACCGCTTCTTGAAGGCGTCCTTCTCCGCCGGGTCTTCGAACCAGTCCTTGCGGTACGCCCATCCCATGGCATCCGTTTCGGCCGGCGCCCCGTAGTAGTGAGGCGACCCTGTCGGGTACTCCGCCAGGTACTTGAGGGCCACCGGGTGGAGCGACTGGATGTCGACCGCCGCCGGCAGCCAGTTCGTCAGGTCGACGTAAAGGCCCTTGGTCGCGCCGCGCCCCAGCCACTGGCTATCGCCCACCACGATGTCGAACGCGGTTTGGCCCTTGCCGAACTCCTGGAATACCTGGTCTTGAAAATGGGCCCACGGGATCTGGTGGACGACCACATCGACCGACTCCTTCCGGCCGAATTCGCCGGCCAGATCCTGCAGGCCGTCGGCCGGCGCCCACTGCGCCCACCAGATGGTGAGCGTCCTCTTGGGAGCCGGGACGGGGGCGGCCGGCGCGGTCTGGGCGGCCGACTCGGAAGGCTGCTTGTCCTTGCAGCCGGGCGTGACGGCGATCGCCCCGGCGACGCCCGCAAAAACCGACAAGGCTACGAGTCGCTTCGGCATGAGGCCCTTTGCGTGGAGAGTCCGCGGGGACGGGCCTCTCGGCGTTTGAGATGGGCGGATGGCCTTAATACTGGGGTTCCCGCACCCAGATATTTCTGAAACTCACATAGCAGAGATGGTCCTGAAGCCCGAGAGGCTGAGGGCCGGGCGCGTCAGGAATGCCCGCCGGCGTGTAACCTGCGGCCGGGTCCAGATCCACGTCCAGTTGGACGATCTGCCCATTGAGCGCACATTTGACGTACTCGGCGTCCTTGGTCTTGACGCCGGCGTCATTCCACACCGACCCCTTGAATTCGATCTCGTACGTATTCCAGACCAACTCCATGTTGCAAGCGACCACCAGGGGCTTCGCAATGCTGTACACGGCTCCGCAGGTGTCGTTCTCGGGCGGATCGCCGTACGAATCGAGGATCTGCATTTCGTACGCGCTCTTGCAGTAGACGCCGCTGTTGCCGCGCTGCTGGCCCGTGACGGTCGATGGATACATCGGCGTCATGTACTCGACGTGAACGCACAGATCGTTGAATTTCTGGTTGGTCTGGACGAGCACGGCCACTCCGGTTCCGGAGGGAAGCACCGTCATCGTTCCGTCCGCGTTCAGCGTCCAATCGATCGGCACGCCCGGCTGGTTCTCCTTGTGGAAATCGGCGAGGCTCGAGCCGTCGAAAATGACGATCTTGTTGGGCGCCGCCGGGTCGAACATCCATGTCCCGTCGGCGTTTTGGATCCAATTGCACCCCGAATCGCCGCTGGCCGCAGTCGTGTCGCCACCGTCCTCGCCGCCGCCCCCGCCCGTCGTCGCATCCACTTCGGCGGTCGCGCCACCGTCCTCGCTCGGGCCGGTCGTCGTGCCGCCGTCGCCGCCGGGGGCCGTCGTGCCGCCGGTGGAGCCGCTCGCCGTGCTGGAGGTGGATCCGCTCGTGTTGCCGGAGGTCGATCCGCTCGCCGTGCTGGAGGTGGATCCGCTCGCCGTGCCGGAGGTCGATCCGCTCGTGTTGCCCGAGGTCGATCCGGATCCGGTCGTCGACCCGCTCGTGACGCCGCTGTCGTCCCCGGAGCCTGCTGGGAGGCCAATGTAGTTGGATCCCGCGGGCGTACAGGCCGCCATGAGCGCGCTGAGGCCGGCCAGCGCCCCACAAAGGGTCGCAACGGACAGGGCCATGGATACGGTGTCGCGGCGGGAATTCTTCATAAGCAAAACCTATGGAAGGACTTGGATTCTCATATTGCGATAATAGACTTCGGCGGATTCGGCTTGCCAGGCGACCGCCCCCGACGTGACCGCTTTGCCCGTGGCGTCCATGACCGACACGGTCTGGTTCACGAGGTGTCCGTTGACGTAATAGAGGGCGGCGCCGCCGTTGGCCTCCAGAAGACACTCGTTCCAGCCCGTGCCCGCGCCATCGGTGGAGACCCCACCGTCGATGAGGTTCGTCGTCAGCTCCCAATCGGCGCTGCGGTGGTGCTGCACGTATCCGTTGGAACCGTTGACGAGCGTCTCGACACCCCCGGCATCGGGTGGCTCATAGGTCGTCAAATTCGTCGCGCTTCCGGGCATTCCGTACGACTCGACCTGCGAATAGAGCGCGAAAATGTCTCCGGTCGTGCCCCACTTGTTTTGAAATTCGACCGACGAGGGCCAGACTTGCGTCAGGTCGCCGTTGAGCGCCCACATCAGCCCGGCGTCACGCGGATACAGCGTCAAATTGGTGGCGGACGCCGTTCCGTCCGTCTGGTTCTGGAATTTCTTCGTGCCCCACTGGTACTCCCAATACAAATTGTAGTGGGCGTAGGACGCGACCGTTTCGAGCATGTAGAGCTCCTGCTTGCTCTGGTTCGGCAGGTCGCCGTAGACGTGGATCACGGGCACGCCCGCGTCGCCGGCCTCGGGCTGAAAGATCGCCTCGGCCGCCGTACCCGTCAGAAGCGTGCCCGCCGAGGTCGTCGTGGTCTGCTCGTACACGAGAAACCCGGTCAGATCCGTGCCGTTGAACAGATTTACGTAACCGGAATCGTCGTCGCTGCCGGCTTCGTTCACGGATGCGCCCGTGCCCGCCTCGGGCGCGCCCCCGTCGGCTCCGCCCGCCACGCTCGCGTCTTGCCCCGTCGTGCCGGATGCCGTTGCCGTCGCGGTCGCCGTGCCCGTCGTCGTACTGGTCGTGCCGCTCGTCGTACCGGGGGTGGAGGACGACATCGCGCCGGTTGAGCTGGTCCCGCTCGAGCTGCTCGCGGCGGCCATCGTGACCTGAGTCATCGTGCCCGCGCCGTTCGACGTCGCGCCCCCGGCGTCGCCATTGGACACGTCACCCGAGGGCCCACTCGGCGGACTCGTGGAGCAGGCGGCCAGCCCCACCAAGACCGCTACGCTCGCAATAGGTCTCATTGGCCTGACCACCTTACAAGCCGCGCAAGGACATCGCAAGCAGTTAAGCGGGGTTCAAACGTCCGCCGAAGCCGGAATGCGGCGACTGGAAACGATCCGGCAGGTGCCCCCAATAGCCTAACGGGCAAACCCGTCAACGTCACGGTCCGAGCCGTGTTCTGTACAAGCCTATGTCTTCTCCGCATCTGGTGCCGCTCGAGCGTGGCCCCTTGCCCGATCGAGACGATGACGAACTGATGACGCTCGCGCAGGCCGGAGTGCGCGAAGCGTTCGCCGTGCTCGTCGAACGCCACGCCGAGCGCCTGGTGCAAGTCTGCTCCAGGTTCGTCGGCGACGGCGAGTGGGGCGCCGAAATGGCGCAAGAGACCTGGGTCACGATCTGGGCGCAGCGATCGCAGTATCGGGCCGAGGGCAAGTTCATCGTCTGGCTGATTACGGCGGCGCGCAATCGCTGTCGCAACCATTCGAGGATGCGTGGCGTGGTGCAGCGGCACCGGATGCGGGCCGCATCGGAGGCCGCCGAACCGCCCACTGCCAAACAGATCGACCAGCTCCTCGTGGAGGAGAGAAGGCACCGCGTCCACCACGCGCTCTCTCGGCTTCCCGAGAGGATGCGCGAGGCGTTGGTCCTGCGGTACGGGCAGGAGCTCCGATACGACGAGATGGCCGCCATCTTGCGCATCGGCGAGTCGACGCTGCGCTCGCGGGTTCACCACGGGCTGCGTTTGCTTCGGGATCTTTTGGAGGAACATCGATGATGCCCTGTCCGACCCGCGACCAATTCGTGCGCTTTGTCGATAGCTCGCTTTCGTTGGAAGAGACCCGGCGCGTCGAGGCGCATGTCGCCATGTGCCCCCGTTGCCGGGAGCAGGACCGGGCGCTGCGAACCGCCCTGGGCGACATCAAAGCGGCCACGGTCCAGGACTTCGATGTTCAAGCGCACATCCGTGCGGTGATGGAACGCGTGGATCGTCTGGAGCGTCACAGGGCGACGACGACGGAAAACCGAGCGCGGCCGGGGCCCTTCGGACGGTTCGTCGCGGCAGGTTCGGTGGCCGCTTGCGGAGTCGTCCTCCTGGCTTACGTGGGACTGCGCGTTCCGCGGACGACGGAAACCTGGCAGCCTCGCGGGGGGCCGGTTCAAGCCACGATCGGACGCGATGTCGGCGTGCAGCCCTATACGGCCCGGGGAAACCTTCGTCCTCTGGGGGCCGGGGCGACGTTCGACGACACGACGCCCCTCACCGCCGGCTTCCGCAACCTGGGGGAGATCCCGGCCTTCCTTCTGCTTTTCGCGGTCGACGCGCGGGGCGCCATCCACTGGATTTCGCCGAGGTTCACGCGTTCCGAGGACAACCCCGCTTCGACGACGCTGCCGCCTTCGCTCGGTGAGCGGGTCCTCGACACGACGGTTGTCCTCGAGGACGTAAGCCCAGGCCCCCTGCGCATCGTCGCCGTGATCACGCCGGCCCCCGCGCATGTGTCCGACGTCGAGTCGCTCGAGGGCACCGAGCTCAGTGCGGCTCGCATGGCCCGCCGGCTTCCCGGGGCAGAAGTGCGCGAGACGATGGTCGAGGTGCGCCACGCCGACGGAGCCGCACCATGAACGGTCGGCGACTGCTGGGCTCTCTTCTCGCCGCTCTGGCCGCCCTCGCGGCTCTGCTGACGCCGATCCCGAGCCGCGCGGACGCGCCGGCACGCCACGAGGCGTTCGCGGTCGTCATCGGCAACAACCGCAGCCTGGGCCATCGGCGCCCCGATCTGCACTACGCAGACGACGATGCGGCGAAATGTTCCGCCATTTTCCGAACGGTCGCCCCGCAGAATGTCACGCTGCTGGCCGACTTCGACGACGACACCGCGCGGCTTTTCCCCGAAGCGCATGCGTGGGCCGTGGCCCCCACGCGTGCCGAGCTGCTGCGCGTCGGACGCGAGCTGGCGGAGCGCGTTCGGGCCGCCGCCAACGCCGGCAGTGAGACCGACGTGTACTTCGTGTTTGCCGGTCACGGCGACGCCGATGAAGGCATGGGCTTCATCGAACTGGCCGATGCGCGCTTCACGTCTGCGGATCTGGAGCAATGGCTCCGCGCGATTCCGTTCTCACGAGGGCACGTCATTTTGGACAGCTGCAACTCGTTCTTCATGCTCGGCGAACGACGGCCGGGCGGCCGTTACTACGCCACGCCCGAAGACGCGGCGCGGTCGCTCGCGGCTCGACTCCCGAACGTGGGTGTGTTCCTCTCGACGAGCGCCGAGGGGGTTTCGTTCGAGTGGTCCGAGATCCAGTCGGGGGTCTTCAGCCACGTCGTACGGTCCGGCTTGCTGGGCGCCGCCGACGCGAACGGCGACGGCGTCGTAAGCTACCTGGAGCTCGCGGCATTCGTCGCCACCGCGACCGCGGACGTTCGGAACCCCAACATGCGTCCGCACGTGTTCTCGCGGGGACCGGGCGGTCACGACGATCAACCGATCCTCGCCGCCCGCGGCCGCACCGGAGCGCGGACGTTCCGTCTCTCCGACGCCGCGCCGATGCGCGTTCGGTGGCTCGACAAAGACGCCATGCCCCTTCTCGACGCCAACGAGGAAGCGGGGCTTCCACTCGTCCTGACGCTTCCGGATGAGTGGACCGACGGCGCAGTCGTCGAGCGCGCCGCGTCCGGCGGCGGATCGGCCCTGCAGGTCTTCGCCGTTCCCGAGGCGGCGACGGAGCTGACGCTCGCGTCGCTCCAACCAATCCGCGCGCGCGGAGCCATCCGAGGACCGGCGGAGATCTTCCAGACGCTCTTCACCCGCCCGTTCGGCCCGCGTGCCGTCGCCTCGTACGTGGCGGAAGCGACCGCCGCGCCACCTCCTGTTTACGGTGTGTCGCAGGAAGACGCCGAGCGGATGGATCTCTTGCTCGGTCAGATCGAGAGCGCGGAGCGCGGCCAACGGAGGCTCTCGGGCCTGGTCTTTCTGGGCGCAGGGGCCGTCCTCGGCGTCGCCGGGGGCTCGGAGCTGTCCTTCGGAGACAGGCTGCCGGGGTTTACGCGGTCGTCGGCCAACGTTTGGGGCGCAGTGACCGCTGGCGTCGGCGCGCTGTATCTCGGGGCGGGCCTCTACGACTTGTTGGAACCCTGGGGGGGCGAGATCGCGGCACGCGACTACCGCGCCGCGCTGGGAACGGGAATGGACTACGCGCGGGCGTTTGCCGTGGCCGAGGAGCGGTTCCACGAGCTTTCTGTGCGCGAAGCGCGACGGCTCTGGATCACGCGCGGAATCGGCGCCCTGGTCATGCTGGGATCGGCCTCGGGCTGGGTCTACAACGAGGCGACGGCCACGAGCCCCAACGCGCGACTCGACGGCCGCCTGTTCGGCGGCACCGGAGTGCTGCTGGGCGCGGCCGTCATCGCGGCCACCTATTGGGTCGAAACGCCCCTTCAACGGCTCTTGACGGTCTGGGAGCGGGACCCCGGGATGCTGCATTTGCAGCCGACGATCGCTCCCACGGCGGGCGGCGCGACGTTCGGCTGGGTCGCCCGATTCTAAGCCGACGGCACGCTTCGAAATCCGCGTATTAATCCGTCCCCACAAGAACCGGACGAGAACCGGCGGGACGGAACCAAAATGCTCTCGAGCGGCCGATGAGCGCGCTGCTAGTCTACGCGCTGCCGGGCGGTCGCGAACACGCATGTGCGCGGGAGTCGACAGGGTCCGAGAAGAGAGCTTTCCAGTGCGCGCTTATCTCAGAATGGGTTTCCTGACCGGGGGCATCGTCGTCGCAGCGTGCAGTTCCCCGTCGCCGGGGAACGAGAACGGTCTGCCTTCGGAATCGTCGTCGAGTACGAGCGCGTCGCAATCGAGTGTCTCAGCCTTGAACGGATCCTCAGAGTCCTCTTCGACAGGGGGTACGAACCCCAACGCGACGAGCTCCAGCTCGAGCGGTTCTGGTTCTCCCTCGAACGGCTCCAGTTCGAGCAGTTCCGAAAGTTCGAACAGCACGGGCTCGAGCAGTTCCGAAGGTTCGAACAGCACGGGCTCGAGCAGTTCCGAAGGTTCGAACAGCACGGGCTCGAGCAGCTCCAGCCATTCGAGCGGCTCCGCCTCCAGTTCGAGCTCCTCGGCAGCGTCGTCCGGGGCTCCGCCAGGCGACGCAGGCAGCGGCACGGCCTGCAGGCCGCAGTTTGCGAGCGGCGTGAACGTCGCATGGATCAACTATGCGAGCGACATTCCCAATCCCGATATCGCCAAATTCACGACCCTCTTTACGAACGTGTACAACGCCGGCGGGCGGGTCATTCGCTGGTGGCTTCACACGGACGGGTCGGTCACTCCCGGCTACACGAACGGCGTAGCGACCCCCATTTCTCAAACGGACATCGCTGGCGTGAAGAGCATTCTCGACGCGGCCTATGCCGCGAACGTGGCCGTCGACATCAGTATTTGGTCCTTCGACATGCTCACCGGCGGCAACAGCGCCATCCCCATCGCCAATAACATGAATCTTCTGACCAACTCTACGGATCGTCAGGCCTACATCACGAACGTGCTCACCCCGCTCGTGACCGCCCTCAAAGGCTATCACGGTCTTTATTCGTGGGAAGTCTTCAATGAGCCGGAAGGCATGACGACGCAAAACGGCTGGACGACGGCCGCCGGGGGCGAGGAAGTCGACGAAAGCGTCATTCAAACCTGCGTCAACTGGTTCGCCGACGCCATTCACACCGCCGACCCCAACGCTCTCGTGACCAACGGCGCCTGGACGTTTCTCGCGAACTCCGACGTCGTCGGAACGAATTATTACTCGGATGCCGCACTCCTCGCGGCAGGAGGCAAATCCAAGGGCACGCTCGACTTCTACCAGGTTCATTATTACGACAACTGGGGCACCCCCGGTGGGGCCGAGAAGGTCTCGCCGTTCCAGAATGAAGTGTCGCATTGGGGGCTGACCGACGGAAAACCGGTTGTGATTGGCGAATTCTGGGCGATTGATACGTATTCGAACGGCACGGGCACCGTCATTCCTTCCGCAAACCTGTATACGACGCTTTACACCGAAGGATACAAGGGCGCCTGGGCGTGGCAGTACGCCAATGCGGACAATCCCGGCCCTGCGGATTATCCGACCAACAGCGAGCAGACGACCTGGGGAACGCTCATGGAAACGGCCATCCAAAACCTCTACAACGCCGACAAATCGGCCGTGCTTTGCCAATGAGGGATGAGGCGTGCCGAAGAAGGCGGTGACCCGCATCGTCCTGGCTTGTGGGTTGATGCTCGGTCTCCTGTTTTTTTTGCGGCGCCTGCCGCGTGCGCCCCCTGCTCCGATCGCCGAGGCCCAACCCGCGTCGGCAGCGGAGGAGAGTGAGCCGGCGCCGATCGTTTCCGCCTGGGGGTCGACCCCGACGGGGTCGCTGGCCCCCGCGCCTCCGGCAGCGCCGCCTTCCAGCGAAGCGTCGCTCATGCAGCGCTTGCGAGCGATGGAGGATTCCGATCCCGCGCAGGCGCTCGATTTGGCGCGCGATGGCGACCGGCGATTTCCCAAGAGTCCCGATTCGGCCGAACGCGCCATGATCGAAATCAAGTCGCTTGCGCGCGAGGGAAAGCTGTCCGAGGCGCGCGGGGCAGCGGAGGTGATGGTGAACGAGTACCCGGGAACGCGGTGGGCCGTCGAAGTCGAGCGTCACACGGGCGCCCATCCACACATCCGTCACTAAAAGCGCCGTCCGTGAGTTACGGACCTGTCGTCGCGCTCTGCGTCATCGCGCTCTTCCGTATCGACGAAACGTCCATCGGCGCGCCAAGTCCCGTTCCATTATTTACGGAGGGTGCCGGCGTACAGCGCCCGTGTCTCCACTCGGTTTGCTTTCGCCGTCTCCGAGGACGATCGTAGGCGCCGTCCCATGGCGATCTCCACGGACTCGAGCCCCACGGTGAACCGAAATGGGCCCCTGCGCCGAGACGTTTTTTTTGCGGCCCTGATTTTTGCTCTGACCCTCTCCGTGCTTCGTTGCGCCCCCGTCCAGCAGGCAGGGGACTCGCGCTACACGATGCTTCTGGCGGAAAATTTGATTCGCCACGGGGATTTCGCCCTGGACCGCTACGGGCTGCCCGAACACGACTACCGAATCGAACATGCCAACGGACATGACTATTACTTCTTTCCGCCGGCCAGCTCGGTGCTCTCCGTTCCGTTTGTCGCGGCGATGCACTTTCGCGGGGTGTCCGTCGTTGCGCCGGACGGATCGTACGATTCGGCGAGCGAGCTCGATTTGGATCGGAAGTTGGCCGGGCTTCTCATGGCCGCATTCGCCGCGCTCGCGTATGCCACCAGTCGGCTGCTTTTGCCCGCCGGCTGGAGCCTCGTGGCCGCGTGCGTGTCGACCTTTGGCACTCAGGTCTTCAGCACGGCCTCCCGTTCGATGTGGTCCGATACGTGGGGCATCGTGCTCGTCGGCCTGGCCGTCTTGCTGCTTTTGCGCTCTCGGGTGAAGTCGACGTCTCTTCACGTGCCGCTTTTGGCGACGCTGCAGTCGCTCGCGTACCTGGTGCGGCCGACCAACTCGCTCGTCCTCGTCGGCACGATTCTCTACCTCGTTCGCATCGATCGGAAGTCCATTTGGACGTACGTGGCCGTTCTTGGCTTCTGGTTGTCGGTATTTTTCTATTATTCTTGGTCTCATTTCCACACGCTTGTTCCAGCTTATTTTGCCACCGGCCGCTTGCATTTTCCCGGTCCGCGCGGAGCTCTGATCGGGAATCTCATCAGCCCTAGCCGCGGCTTGTTCGTTTACGTGCCGGCCGTTGTCGCGATCGGGCTCACCCTCATCCGTTGCTGGCGTCACGTCCGCTTTCGTGCCCTGGCCGCACTGGCCGCATTTGTCATCGGTGGCCACATTTTCATGCTCGCGGGGTTCGGGCATTGGTGGGGGGGTCATTCCTACGGGGCACGCCTGACGACCAGTCTGGTGCCTTGGTTTCTGCTTCTGGGCGTCCTCGCCGTCGACGCTTCGCGCCGCAGCCTGTTTCGAGGGAGACGCCCCGCCGATGTCGCCCTCGACGCCGTGGCCGCCCTGCTGTGCGTCGCGAGCATCGTCATGAACGGCATCGGCGCGTTCTCGTGGGACGCCAACAATTGGAATGTGACCCCCAACAACGTCGACCTCGCTCCCGAGCGCCTGTGGAGCTGGCGGCACCCTCAGTTTGCTGCGGCATTCCTGAAGCCCGAGGGGCCATTCCCGCCGATGCCCGCCGACGGGCTTGCTCTCGGAACGGCGCAAGCCGACCCGTATCTCGGGGCCGGGTGGGCGGACGGAGAGCGGGACTTTCGTTGGGCCAAGGGACGGGGCGATTCCGTGGTCCGTTTCCGAGTGCCGCAAGTCCGATCGGGCATCCTCGAGATGGATCTGGGCGCGTATCTCTACCCTGGAAAATTGCCGGAGCAGAGGCTGATCGTATCGATGAACGATCGGGAGATTGCCCATCTGTCGATTCGAAAGCGGGCGTTCGACGTCTACCGATTCGTCGTGCCGGACGGCGTGATGCGAGAGGCGAACGTCCTCTGCCTGCAACACCCGGACGCCGCAAGCCCCGCTGTCTTGGAGGGCAAACCGGATAACCGGTTGCTCGGCATGATCGTGCGCTCGATCCGTTGGCGTAGCGAATCGCCCGATCCTTGATCCACGCGCGCCGTCCGCGGATCACCCGCGGGATCGACTCCGCCACGTGCCGAGCGTGCATGACTCCGAAATGGAGCCGAGCGTGCAGGTAGCGTGCGACACGGTAGCCGAGTGGGCTCGTTCCCTTTCCACGAAGGGCTGCGCCCACGGTCATGGCCTGCGTCCAACTCGCATGGACTGGCTTTTGCCGTACCCTCTCGGCGTGTCGCACTCATCGTTGACCCGTGCAGGTCCCGCGGCTGTGGCCTTTGGCATTTGCGGCGCCGGGGCCTGCGAGGCCTTTATGCTCTCGCTACGCGCGCCTTGGTTTCAGAGTATCGAGGGCTGGTTTTACTTACCGATCGCACGCCCTATCGGGCCCATGAGCGCCTGGTGCGTCCTCGCGTTGTCCGCGCTCGCCGTGCTCGCGGCCGTCGTGCGCAACCGGGCGGATCCTTGGTGGCGCGTCGGCGTCCTGGCCGCAGCAGGTCTCGGGATGCTCGTCGGTTTCGCGCTGATCGAAGGTCGCGGACTGTTGGCGATCCGGGATCGCGTACTCCACGCTGGGCACTCGGAGTTCGCACGGACCGCCGCGTCCGGTGTGACGATGCACGACGTGCTGCACCGCTATGAGGCTCTCGTATCGAGTGGGCAATTGGGCCCGTTCGAACGCACGAAGCCACCGGGCACGCTTCTCTTTTACGTGCTGACAGAGCGCATCGGTCGATCGCTTTTGCCATTTTCCGATCCGGACGAACGATTGGAGTGGTTTGCCACATTCGCTACGTTCACCTGGCCGGGCTTCTCGATGCTATCGCTTGTCCCGCTGTTCATCCTCGGCCGCGCCATCGCCGATGTCGAACGTGCGATCTGGGCATGTGCGCTATCGACCGCGGTTCCGTCGTTCCTACTGATTACCATGCACACCGACCAGGTTCTCTTCCCCTTGCTCGTGAACGCGGCCATGGCCTGTGGGGCATGGGCCGCGCTGCGGGACGACCTTCGAATGGGGTTCCTCTCCGGCATTCTCGGTTACTTGGCGGCGTTCTGTTCGTTCGGTCTGATCGCGGCTACGCCTCTGGTCGTCGCGTGCATCATCTTGGGCGCTGTCGCTCGCCCCATGCGCAGCCGTTCGATCTTCGTTTCGTCGCTTCGGATGTGCGCCGCGGCAGCGGTCGGAGTGGGGACGAGCTGGGCCGCGGCAAGCACGATGTTCGGTTACGATGTCCGGCATCGATACGACGTAGCGATTCGCGCCCACGTCGCCTGGAAAGGATGGACGGGAACAATCGATGAAATCCAGCATTTTGCATGGGTGAATGTCCTCGAATTCGCAATCTGGATCGGTGCACCGCTGGCCGTCCTCTTGATGGTGGGCGCCGTGCTGGGACTTGAGGATCGGGTCCGCTCGCGCCGACCCACCGCACTGATGGTAGCCATAGCCCTGGCAACGACCATTGCGTTGCTGGCATGGTTCGGGCGCACGAAAGCCGAGACGGCGCGCCTCTGGCTTTTCCTGGCCCAGCCCGCTTGTTTGGTCGCGAGCCTGACGCTGCAGCGGCTGTTTCCGTCTCGCGGTCGCATCGCACTGGCCGTGGTTTGGCTGATTCAATTCGCGATTATTTTAGATATCAAACGTTTCCAAGATTTTCGGTGAAGCCAGTCTACCGAAGACGATCCGGTTGGCCATGAGCCGTGGAGGCGCTTGCGGTTGCGCCGCATACCGGCGGTCCGGGCGGCCCCCTCCCAGCGATGTCCCGACGAACGGAATGGCTCGCGCGGCTGACGGCGTGGGGCCGGGAAATGACGTCCGTCATGCGCGTGGCCTTGGCCACCGGCCGGGGCCCGTCGGCGGCCGGTGCCAGCCGTTTCCCGCAGTGTCCGCCGAAACGCGCTCAGGATGGATTTGTGGATACGGCGAGTCTAGGATGGTGGCCAAAGCATGTCTTGGTGGCCCGACGAAACTGACCATCCGGCGAGTCATGCGCTGCTTTCGGCGGCGCTCGGTGGCCTTCTGTGCGTCGCGACTTCTCGGTGCAGCGCGAACAGCGCAGGCTCCGATTCCGGTGCTTCGAGCGTGAACGGCGACACGCCGATTCCGGCGATCGCTTGCGACGCAGGAGTGTCGCCGGATCCGAGCGTTACGTCGGCGACGATCGTAGCGAACATGACGGAAAGCGAGTTTATGGCGCAGTGCGATGCGGTGAGCGGCATCCTGGAGATACAACCGCACTGCGGCGGGTCCAATTCGTGCCGTGGGATGTCGTACGATCTCGAAACCCAGACGCTTAGCGAGCACACGTGTCGAGCGACCAACACCTGCGCCGGGTATAGCTGCGTCGTCTGCGACTGAGCGGGTCAGCCGTCGCCGCGGACTCCGCTCCAGAAGTCGAGCTCTACGCTCCGCGCGAGCCAGCCGCGCGCCTGGGCGGGCAGAAGTGCGCGCTCTTCGGGTGCGCACTCACGCTCGACTCGTGCGAGGGCATCACGGACGGATGTCTCGCCGAGGAGCACCAAGAGCTCGGCTTCGCGAGGCTCGAGCGAAATGTGCAAGATGCCCTGGTCCCTACGAACGAGCGCCCACCAACGTGCACGTGGCAAAAGCGGGGGCACCTCGACGCAATCTTGGCTCGAATCATGGAGGAGCCGTTTGCGAAGCTCCAGAAGGGGACGATGCTCCCGGACGATCCTCCATGCCGGAGAGGGCACGAGGCGGGCGTCGAGCAGCCGGCTTGCGTGAGTGGCCGACGGGCGAAACGGCGGGATCTCGGGGGCCCGAAAGACGGTGCGCCACGCGTCGTCGATGCAAGCGGCTTCGACCCACGCACACCGCTTGGCCGGGTCTTCGCACTCGAACGTGTCCTCGACAAACGCGGCGAACCCGTCGGCCACGCAATCGAGTTCCCAGCCGCGCGGCAGCCGCACGCGAAGGTAGCGCGCCACGTAGTCGTTGAATACCCAATAACCCACCAGGCGCGACGTCAACGGGAATGCGCGCTGAACGACGTCGAAGAGCCGAAACCAGTACTGGCGATTGTACACCGCAAGTCGATCGGCCCCCGTGCCCGTCGGGCTATCGAGAGTATCGACCACGATACCCGGGTCGTAGGCCGCCGTCGTCGCGGCGAGCGTTCCGCCCGTCCGGTCCAGGGGTGTGCGAATGACGTCACCAAAGCGGGCTTGAAAATCGGCAAGCCAGCGTGGGGCCTCACGCGTCATCGTCGCGCCTCCGTCGCCTTCGCGAGTTCGGTCAACACCTCGGTCATGGGCGGAATATGCGCGTCCCATTCGATGAGCGTGGGAAACGGGCCGCCCCTCTTCCAAGCGCGCGAGTAGAGAGCCCAGACGGCCTGCGCGACGCCATGGTCGTGCGTGTCGACCAACGTCCCGCTCGGCTCGCGCGTGTGCCCGGCGACATGGACCTCGAGCACGCGTGAAAAGTCGACCGCCGCAAGATAGGTGTCCGGGTCGAATCCGTGGTTCTGGCTGGAGACGTAAATGTTGTTCACGTCGAGTAACGACCAGCAGCCGGCTTCACGGACGACCGCGGAATAGAAATCCCATTCCGTGAGCGTGGAGCTCCGGAACGCGACGTAGCTCGAAAGATTCTCGAGCCCGAACGGACGACCTAGCCGGCGCTGCACGTGGCACGCGCGCTCGGCCGCGAATTCGACGAGATCGCGCGCGTACGGCGTCGGCAACAGGTCATGATGAGTCACGCCCTGGGCACCCGTCCAGCAGAGATGGTCCGTGACGAACGGCGCGTCGACATCGTCGGCGAGCCGGCAGAGGGCATCGAGATATTTCTCATCGAGCGGGGTGTGCCCGAGCAGGTTCAAGCCGACACCGTGAAGCACGACCGGGTAGCGCGCGCGCACGCGCTCGAGCATTCGTCGCGGCGTGCGCGCAGAGCCAAGAAAATTGTCGCTGATCATTTCGAAGTAATCGACGACCGGCTCCTGTTCGAAGACGTAGGTGTAGTGGGGTGCCCTCAGGCCGACCCCGAGCGCATGAGAGGCGAGACCCGCGGCAGGACGAAGGGATTCGACGACAGGCGACCGATCCACGACCGTACGTTAGCCTGGCTCAAGGGCGCGATCGCGCGGGTCGGCGTGTCGACTTGGACCGACCTTGCGACCGTTGCGGGCCGGCGGAACGCGGAACGCGGAGCGAATCAGGGCACCCGGGCGCAGCGAAAGCCAAAGTTGCCGTCGCGGTGCGTGGGCGCGATGTGGGACCGGAGCGACGGCGTGAGCGCCGTTTCGTCGTAACCGAAAGCGCCGCCGCGGCGCACCCGGTCGGGCAGTGTGGCGGAGAGCGATGCGCAATCCTTACAGGGGTCCACGTAATCGGCGAACGTGTCGAGAGTCCACTGATAGACCTCGCCGGTCAGATCGAGTTGGCCCCAGAGTCCTGCACCGAGCGCCGCCGTTCCCACGGGTGCGATATTGACGGACGTGGGCTGGCAAGCCCCGGAGCCGTTGGGGTAATAGCAGCCATAGATGGCGTACTGGCTGGCGGTCCCTGGCGCCGCACTGCCCCAGGGGTATTCGCGCTGCTGGCTTCCCCCGGCGGCCGCATATTCCCATTCGGCCTCGCTCGGGAGAAAGCCGCCGTCCCAAATGCAGAACGCGTACGCTTCGTACCAGTTGGCGCACGTGATGGGCAAATCCTCGTTGCCCACGGGCTCGTCGGTCCAGGTTGCGTCGGCCGGATCGCAGCCGAGGTTGGTGGTCGTCGGTGCGACGTTCGCGTCGTCGTCGGCCGCCCATCCCGGTTCAAACATCCCCGCCGCGGCGACGTTGGCGAGACCCCTTCCGTCGTTCAGATGGGTGTGCTTGCCCGAAGCCGGCGGCGGCGTGAATCCCGCCGTCCACGCGCGGACGAAGAGACGGAATCGCCCTACGGTCACGTCGTACTTGTCCAATCGAAATTCACTCAAGGTCGCGGGATTCGCCAACCCGGTGGCCCCGTTCCCCGCGTTCGTGTAGGCGCGGTCGAACGTGCCTGCGCTCACGTCGATGCTCGTGCAGCAGTTGTCGCCCGCGGCGCCGCAGGCGGTCGTTCCGGCCGTGCCCCCGTTGCAGCTGGGGGCGCCGCCGTCGTTGGTCTCGCCACTGTCGTTGGTCTCGCCGCCGTCGCTGTCGGAAAGTGCGGAGGCTTCCATCGGTTCGCCCGCGGTCGCCGCGTCCGGAAAGGCGTCGACGAGCCCGAGTACGACGCCGTCGCGCTCGCACCCCACGAGCAGCAGGACGAGCCAGGCTCGAAACCTCAGTTTCCTGGCCCGCGGCGGAAGACCCATGACAGTGCACCATCGATCGATTCGAACGCGCAAGCCACTCTACCGGGCCGGCCCGCCACCGGATAGGTGCCACGCCGCACCCGTCGGTGCGTATCCCACGCTGGCGCAGCGACGTCAGAACCCACACGCGTCGCCTGCGTTTCCGCTGCAGGCGAACGACGTGAGGATCTGGCAATTGGCGATGTCGGCCGCGCCGGCGCCGGTGCATGAGCCCGTGCACTGACCCTCGTCAACACACAAGCCGCTCGCGCAATTCGAGTCGGAAACACACTGGCACGCGGTCTTGCTCGCGTTGAGAGCCGGTGCGGGCGATAGCGACGTCGAACAAGGCGATGCGTCGATGGGTCTCACGGTGAAGTAACCGTAAGAGCCTCCGCCTCCGCCTCCGCACGCCGAATAGGGGCCGCAACGAAGAGCGCTCGACCCTGTTCCCGGTGCCCCGGTCGTCGAGAGCAGCATCCCTCCGGCGCCCCCTGCGCCGCCCGTGGCCGTACCGCCACCGCCGGCCGTGTCGGGTTTTCCGCCCGAACCGCCGTTGACGTACACGGCAGCCCCAATCGTCTGGACACTTTGCGCTTCGAGCAGAACCGCGCCCCCGGAGCCGCCCCCGCCCCCTCCGCCCCCGTAGCCCAAGAGTCCGCAGCCTTGGGCGAAGCACGTGCTGGTTCCTCCGCTTCCGCCATTGGCCGTGATGACGCTATCGAACCACAGGAGCCCCGACGTCGATATCTGCAGGGCGCCACCCCCGCCGCCTCCCGATGTTCGGCAGGCCCAGCTTCCGCTCGTGCCGCCCGGACAGCCGCCGTAAAGCGGCGAGATTTCCGTGTCGGGCCTGGCCGCGCCTCCCGGCGCCGGGCTTCCGCCGACGCCCCCCGCGCCCGCGCCGCCGCTGGCGCTCGCAGCCCCGCCTCCCCCCGCGCTGCACGCGCCGTCCGCTGGCTGGCTTGTCCCGGCGCTGCCCCCGCAGTTGAAGTCTCCGCCCGCTCCCGAGGCCCCGGGTGTGGTCGTTCCAGAGACCCCGTCGTTCCCGTCGGCGTGAATGGTGCCGTGAATCTGGGTTTCGCCGTAGACGGCGAAAAGGACGGCATTGCCCCCCGAATCGATGGTCAACGTGACGCCCGTGGCGATCGTGAGGCCACCAAAGGCTAGAATGTCGATCGCGGGGCCTCCGGTTTGGGGCACGTTGGCCGTGATGGTGGGCGGTGTTCGGCCCGGGCAAAAGCCGCTGAAAGTGTGGTCGGTGGAGTCGTATGTCGTGTCGCAATCGATGATCGTCGCGCTCGTCGGCGGCGTATAATTCGCTGCAACGAAGTTGCGCGGCGTGTAAGCGAATGCCGAGTTGGAGACGGTCGGAATCCCGGGGCTTGCCAGCAGGCACCCAAAGCCATCGGCCACGCCCGAGCCCGTGCATCGTGCGCCGCACGACAGGTCATTTTGGCCCAAAGCCGCGACGCACAAGCCGCTCGGGCACTGGGCGTTGGTCGTACAACTGCACCGCTGGCCCGAGGCGTTGCACAAACCGCCGGGGGCGTTGCAGCCGCCCCGTTCGCACGCGTATTCGGGCGGAGAACAGGAGTCGGCATCGCACTCGACAGACGACTCTCGAGCATCCGGCGAATCGCCCTTTTCGTCTGCGGCGTCGAAGATCTCTCCGCTGACGGTCACGTCGGGCGCCACGGCGTCGGGCGTCACGGCGTCGGGTGCCACGGCGTCGGGTGCCACGGCGTCGGGTGCCACGGCGTCGGGTGCCACGGCGTCGGGCGTCACGGCGTCGGGCGCCACGGCGTCGAGCCCGCCATCGGCCGCGTCCGACCAGGAGTCAGCGACGTCCGCTTTTTCGCCCGCATCGCAATCGCCTGCGCAATCGCCCTTCGTGTACGCGTCGAGCCCGGTGATGGACGCGCACGCAACCGCCGCGCACGCGAGCGCGACGCCGGCCACGAGCCGAAACGCAAACTGCACAGGCCAAGATACGTCCATGCACGCAACGGGCCTAAGGACACCGCCCCAGAACAAAGGGATCAGCCGGGCGGTGACCTTCAATCGCCGGGAGGCGATTGGGGGTTTGGGTATGAATACAGCGAATCCGTGATCTCCTGTCTGCACATGTAAGCCGCCATTGGATGGACTCGCGCAAACGAACGGTATGCGCGATAGTTAGGCTGGCTCATGGAGGCTTGGACCACGCTGGCGCCCGGACTTGTGCTCGATCGCTACGAGCTCATTTGTCCGATCGCGCGCGGTGGTATGGCCAGCGTTTGGATCGCTCGGCAGACCGGCAAGCACGGATTCGAACGCATCGTCGCAATCAAGACGATCTTACCTGAATTTGCAGCCGACGCGTCGTTTCAAACGATGTTTCTCGAGGAGGCGCGCATCACGTCGCGTATTGAGCACAACAACGTGGCCCGAGTTCTCGACGTGGGCGAGCAGCAGGGGGTGACCTATCTTGTCATCGAATACGTCGATGGGGACGCGCTTTCGACGATCAACCGGGTCCTGAAGGCGAGCGGCGCCAAGTGGTCGCCCGCGATCATTCTGCGAATCATGGCCGACGTTTGCAGAGGGCTACACGCGGCGCATGAACTTCGTGGGCAGGAGGGTCAGCTTCTCGGCGTCGTGCACCGGGATGTGTCCCCGCACAACATTCTCGTGGGGCCGAGCGGTGACGCGAAGCTCATCGACTTCGGCATCGCCAAGGCCCGCGATCGATTGAGCGGGAACACGAGTACCGGGACCATCAAGGGGAAGGTGCGGTACATGGCTCCGGAGCTCGCGTGGGGCACCGCGTACGATCGTCGCGCCGACCTCTGGGCCATTGGCGCCATTCTCTACGAGGCGCTCAGCGGCAAAGCTCCCTACGAGCGCGACAACGACGTGCAGATTCTGTCGGCTTTGACCAGCGGGGTGCCTCCGCCCCCGCTCACGACGGTTCACGAGGCGGTGGCGAGCGTCGTGCGCCGCGCGCTCGAGGCGCAGCCGGAGAAGCGCTTCGAGACGGCCGCCGCGATGCAGCAAGCGATCGAATCGGCCATGGTCGCGGCGAAGTGGGTCGCCGACACCGCGGCCGTGGCGACGTTTCTCGAGCCGCACCTGGTCACGCGCGCGGCAGCTCGAAAAGAGGCCATGCAGCGCGGGCTGAAGGCCGCAGCCCAGCGAGAGAGCCTTCGGCCGCCGAGGCGTACGGGCGATCCCACGCACCCTGCCCGAACCGACCACGAAGCTCCGAACCCCGCCCGCGACCCCGGTGACCCCATTTCCTCCACTCCCGGCGAGCCGGCACTCCCCAACGGGAGCCTGGGCTCCGCTGCCGTGGGGCTGCCGTTGCGTTCTCCCGGAGGGCGCCGACTGTCGCTTCGTTCGACCGCGCTTGCGGTGTCGCTTGTCGGCGCCGCGGCGGCCACGGCTCTTCGGTTGTCGGCCACTCCGTCCGTTGCGGCGTCCGGCGCCTCGTCGGCCACTCCGTCGGTTGCGGCGTCCGGCGCCTGGTCGGTGCGGTCGGCGTATGGAGCGTCACCGCCGGTCGTGGCCGCCGAGGCATTGCCCGTGAGCCAGAACCCAGCGGTGCAGGGGGCGCAAGCCGCGGCAGGCTCGGACAGCGAGCGTTTGGCCTTCGTCACATCGGCGGCGACCGGGTCTTCGCAGGGGTCGAGCGCGGCAAGGGGTTCCGACGCGGGTCCACCGCCCGGTAGTCTCTTGCCCAGAGCGTTTCCCACGGCCGCGCTGCGGCAACCGCCCTCCGCGCGACCCGCGGCGTCGTCGGGAGCCGTGTCGAGCGGTCTCACCCCCGCACGAAAGCCGAGGATCGATGATGGATTCTAGCACTCCCACTTCGAAAGGCGCACTCGTTGTCGCTTGCACAGTCGCCGTCACGCTGGCCGCTGGGTGGGCGCGTGCTCAACCCACTGCGGGTGACCGCGAGACGGCGCGTGCACTGATGCAAGAGGGGCGCGAGCTACGCGGGCAGGGGGACGAGTCGAAAGCGCTGAGGTGCTTTCAGGCAGCCGACGACATCATGCACGTGCCGACCACCGGTCTCGAGGTCGCGCGGACCCAGGTCTCTCTCGGGCTGCTCGTCGAGGCGCGCGACATGATCGCCTCCATTCGGAAGACCTTGCCCAAGCCCGGCGATCCGGAGCCCTTCAACGAGGCCAGACGGCGCGCCGACGAGCTCGACGGGGCGCTCGAAGGGCGAGTTCCGACTCTCACCGCCGTCGTGAGCAGCGCCTCCGGCCTCGGGCCCGTTGTCTCGATCGACGGCGTCGTCGTGCCCGCTGCGACCTTGGGGATCGAGCGAAGCATCGACCCCGGGCATCATGTCATCGTCGCCCGAGTCGCTCAGGTGCAAGCACGGCAGGAGTTCGACCTGGTGGAAGGGGAGCGAAAACAACTCAGGATGTTCCTGGCGGATGCCGATCCGGGCGCTGTCACGCGAGCCACGGTGTCCGCGCCGCCGGAGGCGGTTGGGGTCGCGCAAGCGCCGGGGAAGCGATCCCATTCGCCGAGCTCCCTGACCTACGCGGGGCTTGGCGCGGCAACGGCGGGTCTCCTCGTCGGAATCGTCAGCGGGGCCATCTCCTGGTCGGACAAGTCGTCGCTAAGAGCCGAGTGTCCGAACCTTAGTTGCCCGCCGGGACGGCCTTCGCAGGACCTCGACTCCGCCAACCGGCTGGCGATTGTCTCCAACGCGTTCTTCGGCTTCGCTGGCGTTGGGGCGGCGATCGCGATCGCATCCGTCGCCGTCGGCACGGCCAAGGCCTCGTCGCCAGGGGCTCCGACCGCCGGCCTGACCGTCAGGCCCTATGCGGGTGCGGGCTTCGCCGGCGTGCACGGATCGTTTTGACGGAGCAGGACGAAATCGCCGATCTATCGCTCGATCGACGGAGTCGAGCAGAGGGCCGTCACTTATCGGGTGCCGCGGGTGGGATGGTGGTTTTCAGCCGTCGGATTCGTGCGGTCAGGGATATCTTGGCCTCCTGTAAGCCGCGAATTTTTCGGCCTCTACTTTGCGCAAGGGTCTTCCACGAAGTCGCTCGTTCGCGTTCAGAGGCAAGCTCCCTTTTTAGATCTTCAATTTCTTTTTTTAGATCTTCAATTTCACCTATCGGCGAAATGAAGGGCAGAGTGGGCGGTTCTTCTCTATTGAACTGTCCAGAGGGCGGCCCGCTGCCCATCTTGGCCGGAGGCTTGCTACGGGAACGGGGTGGCACTGGGAGGCTCTCCCTTCGAATGGGAGGCGCTACGCGGGCGCTCCACGATCGTCTGTCCGGAGTGGTGGACACCCTTGTACGTCGGCTGTCGAAGTGTTTTTCGCATCGGCGTCGAGAACTTCGTCCATACTCACTCCCCGAATGGCCCTGATCGGCGGCCTTGGCCTCGTGAGGTCTGCGGCCGGTACTTCGTACGATGGGCTCTCCTGGGCGTCTCGGGCTCGAAGCTTCCGATCAACTCGCGTCGCGCGCAAGTGTGCCGCAACACCGCTGGCCCACCGATCGTTGTCGAGTCAACCGGGGCGCCCGAACCTGAATGCGCGTTTAGGTTTTCGCCGGACCGCTACGCGGGGCCGAGACAGGGCGAAATGCGGCGCCTGAGCAGGTCACGCCCGTGGGCGAAGGTGGCAGCGATCCTCATCCGCTCCGGCTCGAATTCGCCGACTGAGCGCCGACCCAGTCGGCCCACAGCTGGCGGTACGCAGCCTCGAGATGGCGAGCGAAGCGGGCGGCATCCATCAGCGGCGAGCTCTGCATTCTGGCACGCAACGTTTGACGCGTGGCCTCGAGGCGGCCCGCGTCTTGCGCCCAATCGCTCGCTCTCGCGACGTACTCGTCAGCGCTTCTCGCGACGAGCTCCGGCATACCGAGGTTCATGGCTTGGGATAAACCCGCCCGCCCGACCACCCGATCGCCCACCAGGGTGATCACCGGCACCCCCATCCAGAGCGCGTCGAGGCTCGTCGTATGACCGCCGTACGGAAACGTGTCGAGGCATAGATCGATGTCTCGGTAGAGCGCGAGGTAATCGGGCCGAGCGCGTCGCTTGACGAAGTCCACCCGGCGGCGGTCGATGCCCGCCTCGCCGAGGGCGTCGCCGATGCGCTTGCGCGTCGTCCCGAGCGGCGCCATGACCACCAGTCTCGAGCCGCCGACGGCGCGAAGAACCCGTGCCCAGAGGGCGAGCACGTGCCGATTGATCTTCATCGGGTTGTTGAGGCACCCGAACGTGATCGCGCCGCGAGCGGCTGCCGGAAGCGGACCCGCGTCCAGGCCCTCGATGAGCGGGTCGTAGCACCAAAACGTCTCGGGCAGCCGAACGGTCTTCTCGGAGTACACGTCGAGATCGGCGTCGGGCGGGTCGAGGTAGGGGTCACTGATTCGAGCGTCGATCGCGTCGAGCCCCGTCGTTCCGGGATACGCCAACCAACACACTTGCACGGGGGCCGGCTTGCTCGCAAATAGGCGTGGTCGGCCTTGGGACATGTGCATCGTCAGGTCGACGAGGATGTCGATGCCGTCTTGGCGAATGCGCGAGGCCAGCGTCGGGTCGTCGAGACCGTGCACGGGTCGCCATCGGTCGCAGGCCCCGGCGAGTCGGGCCGTGGCCAGATCGGGGGCCGCTACGCTCGAGTATCCGAAGATCTCGAAGCGAGCGTGATCGTGATGGGTGAACAGGGGAGCGGTGAAGAGCGTCTGGCAGTGATCGCGAAAATCGGGGGAGACGTAACCGACGCGGATGCGTCTCGACAGCGACGGCTCGTTGGCATGGGGTCGAATCTCGGCCGCGAGGGCGGCGCCGAACTGCGTTTGAAAGGGGCGGGCTTCGGCCAAGATATCGGTCGCGCTCGCGCTCGCGCTAAACTGCAGGAAAAATACGAGATTGGCGCGCGTGCGCGGGGCCGGGGAGAGGGCCAAGGCCTTGCGTGTCGACTCGATCGCCTCGTCGATCAGCCCCGCCGCGGCGAGTGCCGTCCCCAGATTCGCGTGCAACTCGGCCGAATCGGGCGACAGCGTGAGCGCCCGCCGAAACGTCGCGATGGCTTCGTCGACCAGCGTGAGTTCGGTCTGGGCGGCGCCGAGCACGCTGAGGGCCTCGGGAAAGCGAGGCCGAAGATCGAGCGCCCGGCGGCACAGGCCAACCGCGCCGTCGTGGTCGCCGCGCGCTCGAAGCGCCGTCGCGACCTCGACAAGGACCGACGCCGCGGCCGCACCCACGGGCCATGAGACTTTTCCGGATCCGGCGACCTTGTTGCGAGCCGCAGCGACGCGCGCCTGGATCGCTGCCGAGTCGGGCCGCAGCTCGGCGGCCCGCCGGAAGCACCCGAGCGCGTCGTCGGCCCGCCCGAGCTCTTCAAAGAGCAGCCCCAGGTGGAAGACGGCTTCGGCCAAGTCCGGCTGCAGCGCAAGCGCTGCGAAGAAGGCCGCGCCCGCCTCATCCGGACGACCCAGCCGCCGAAACGCTTCGCCGAGGCCGGCTCGAACGGCCGCGTGGGCCGGTGCGAGAGCCACCGCGCGCGCGAAAAGTCTCGAGGCCTCCAGAGCGCGGTTCGTTTCGAGCGCGAGCTGTCCGAGCAAGAAGAGTGCGTCAGACCGATGGGGCGCAATGGCCAGAACTTGGCGGCACATGCGCTCGGCCTGGCCGAGCTGGCCTTGACGATGATGCTCCAGCGCTGCGCGCAGCGTCTCAACGGTGTCCATGGTTCGCCCTTCTCAACCGGGCGAGGCGCGTCTTGAGGTCGATGGCGCGGCACCGCATGGCCCGGAGCACGCTCGACCCGGCGGTTCCGTGGGGTATCCAGGACCGGCCGCCTTCCCCGACGGACCCTCGCCTCGTGCGGATGCCCATCTCGTGACCTGTTCCATTGGATTAGGTTCGCTCGAATCGGCCGACTTTCTCGAACAAATGCAGACGATAAAGGATGGATCGCCGGACGCCGTGCTTCGTTTGCATCGCACCACGTCGATCCGCCAGGTATTTCGGATCCGGGTCTGCGGGGCCGAGGCGAGCGACGAGAACCGCCATGGCCAGCTCTTCGCGGTCGGGCGGCAGCTCTTCGAAGCGGGCCTGGGCGACGACCGAGCGCCAGTTGCCCATATCGCGAACCCGCTCGACCTCGAAGCAGACACCCGGATTGGCACGCATTG
This sequence comes from uncultured delta proteobacterium, assembly GCA_963696385.1. Classification (GTDB taxonomy): domain Bacteria; phylum Myxococcota_A; class Polyangia; order Polyangiales; family Polyangiaceae; genus Palsa-1150. Next base: position 281,091 of record CAVOKF010000007.1, on the reverse strand, counting down.
CACGCACTTTGAATCCTGTCGTGGAATGGACGTAGACGAAGGAACACTTCGTGTCGTACACGTAGGCCACCGGAGCGATATACGGTCGGCCTTCCGCCACGAAGCCCACGCGACCCAGCACTTCGCCGAGCAAGAGCTCTTCAATCTCTTCTGCATCGAGCGCGCCGTTCATGGCGTCACCTTCCCCGGTCCAAGCATTGCATCTTGGCAGGGATCCGCCAAGGGCGACCCAAGGGCGGCCCCCATTCGACGCCCCCACCGGATCGTTGAACCGGATGTGGGCGCCGAACTTCGCGCGGGCGTCATCGAATCGGATACTCTCCGACTCTACAGAGGAGGCAGACCGAACGACGGTGTCTGGAGCACGAAGACGGCCGAGTTCACGCCCCCGTCGAAGATCGAGGCGTTCGTGAAGAACAGCCGATTGCCGAGGAAGACGAGCGATGCGGGGTTGTCCAGCGTCACGGTCGAACTCGTGTATTGCGCCGTGAGCTCTGCGTTCGGCGAAATAACCTGAATTTGGTTGGCCTGGTTGGCGCATACGTACAGATTGCCGAAAAGGTCGAATGCAATGCCATCCGCGCCAGCCAGGGCGTTCGTCGTGCCTTGCTTCGCGTCGATCGTCGGGCCGTCGGCGAAGACCTCCTCGGTGCCCGCGCTTCCGTCCAACTCGACGGGGATGCGAATGATCTGGTGATTCGACGTGTTGGACACGTACACGTTCTGAAAGAAGAGGTCGAACGCGATGCCGTTGGCGCCGAGAGGCGGAAAGCCGGTGCCGGGCAGCAACAGGGGGCTTGCGGACCACAACGTTTTGCTCGAGCCGTCGGCGGAGATGCGCGTGACCGAACCTTGGAAGGAGTCGGCTACGTAATAATAGCCGCGCAAGTCCTCCGCGATGCCGTTCGGAAACGTAAAGCCGGAGGCGACCGTCGTCACCGCACCGCTATCCGTGTCGACGGACAGCACGCGGCCATTGGTATGGGTCGGGTTCTCGAACGAATCCGCGAAGTCGAGGGCAAACAGCCTGTGCGGTCCCTCGTAGAGCAGGCCGAGCAAAGAGACGACTCCGGCAGGCCCCGGGGGGATCGCGTAAATGTGGCCGAGCGATCCGTTCGGCAATACCTGGCAAACGTCGCCCGTCGATTTCGTCTGGGAGGATCCAATATAAAAATTGCCCTCGAAGTCGATGGTAAGGCCCTCGGGGCTGCCGCACGGCGAGTTCGCGAGATTGCCGGTGAAGCTCGAGACGGTGCCCACGGCCGAGGACGCCAGGGCGGGTGCCGAGATCGTAGAAATCCCGGCCGCCAGGACGACGTGCATCCACAAAGCGTTTTTCATTGGAACCCCTTTGCGCGTTGAAGGACGGGGGCGACGGTCGCATGCGGGCCGAGAAGGTTCAATAGTTCGTTGTGCAACACGTTTGTGCCCGTTGGACAACGCCTCGGGCGTCCTCGTGTGAAGCGAGCTCACGCGGCGAGCCGCGCATCCCAACGTTGGGCGAGGACGCTTCGCGCAACCGTTTCAGGTGAAACGTCATTGGCTTACATTGGTCGCCTCTTTTGGGTGGATGCGCACGAAAAAGCTTATGTGCCGGCAGAACGCAGCCGTCCTCCATGGCGGTTTCTCGGTCACGAGGGGGGACTGAAGGGCTCCCCAAAGGGGCCAAGGGGGGCGGACGCATGGCGGTCGGCGACGAAGAGATCTTTCGCGAATTCTTGGTGGAGAGCACCGAGAATCTGGACCGGCTCGATCGCGACTTCGTCGCGCTCGAAAGCAGTCCCGGTGCAATCGATCGCGTCGCGGCCATCTTCCGTACCATTCACACGATCAAGGGCACATCGGGCTTTCTCGGACTATCCAAGCTGGAGGACCTCGCTCACGGGGGCGAGGGTGTCCTCAGCAAGATCCGCGACGGCAAGTTGACACTGACGCCGGAGATCACTTCGACGCTTTTGGCGATGGTCGATGGCGTCCGGCGCATTCTGAAATGCGTCGAGTCGACCCGGAGCGAGGGGTCGGAGGACTACTCTTCTCTCCGTGCGAGACTCGAGTCCTTTGGCGCGGTGCGCGTGCAGCCCATCGGAGAGATCCTGATCGAGGCGGGAGTCATCGGACCGAAGGATCTCGAAGAGGCTCTCGAGCAGCAGAAGCAGGACCCCCGCAAGATCGGCGAAATCCTCGTTTCCCGAGGCAGCGTCCACAACGCGTCGGCCATCTCGGAGGCCTTGCATGCACAGCGTGAAATGCGCGCCGCCGCTTCGGACACGAGCATCCGCGTCGACGTCGGGCTGCTCGACAAGCTGATGAACCTCGTCGGCGAGCTCGTTCTGGCGCGCAATCAGATTCTGCAGTTCGCCGGACAGAGCAAGGACTCGTCGTTCGTAGGCACCTCGCAGCGCTTGAACCTCATTGCCACCGAGCTGCAGGAAGGCGTGATGAAGACGCGCATGCAGCCCATCGGCAACGTGTGGAACAAGTTCCCGCGCGTGGTTCGCGATCTCGCGGTGACCTGCGGCAAGCAAGTCAAACTCGACATGATCGGCGAAGAGACCGATCTCGATCGTACGATCATCGAAGCGATCAAAGACCCGCTGACGCACTTGGTCCGCAATTCCGTCGACCACGGTATCGAGACTCCCGAGGTGCGGATCGCGCGCGGGAAACCTCCTTACGGCAAGCTTCTTCTGCGCGCCTACCACGAAGGGGGTCAGGTCAACATCGAGATCTCGGACGATGGCGCGGGGATCGACCCGGAGAAGATCCGGGACAAGGCGGTCGCGCGCGGGCTCGTTGCGCAGGATCGGGCCGCCCGGATGAGCGACCGCGAGAGCCTGAACCTCATATTCTTGGCCGGGCTCTCGACCGCCGAGAAGGTCACGAGCGTCTCCGGTCGGGGCGTTGGCATGGACGTGGTCAAGACCAACGTCGAAAAAATCGGCGGCACCGTCGACGTCCAGAGCAAAGCCGGTCAGGGCACGACGCTCAAGATCAAGATTCCGCTCACGCTGGCCATCATTCCCGCGCTCGTCGTGACCAGCGACACCGAGCGTTTCGCCATCCCGCAAGTGAACCTGTTGGAGCTGGTGCGCCTCGAGCGAGAGCAAGCCAGGACGGTCCTCGAGCACGTCCATGGCGCACCTGTGTATCGTCTTCGCGGCGACATCCTGCCGCTCGTTTTCCTCAACCGGACGCTGGGGTTCCCCGACAAAGATCTCGCGGATTCGGGAGCCCTCAATATTGTCGTTCTGCAGGCCGACGATCGCCAGTTCGGCCTGGTCGTCGACGGCGTGAGCGATACCGAGGAAATTGTCGTCAAGCCGCTGGGCAAGGAGTTGAAGGGGCTCTCGGTGTTCGCTGGCGCGACCATCATGGGCGACGGACGCGTGGCGCTCATCCTGGACGTGCTTGGAATCGCCCAGAGAGCCAACGTCATCTCCGAGGTCCGCGATCGCCATCTTGCCGACGACCGGAAGGAGTCCGGCCACCAAGGCCACAAAGAGGAGAAAAGGCGAGCCGTCCTGCTGTTTCGCGTCCGGGAAGCGGGCCGCATGGCCATTCCGTTGTCGATGGTCGCTCGCCTCGAGGAGTTTCCGCGCGAGCGCCTCGAGCGATCGAGCGGCCGTTATGTCATGCAGTACCGGGGGCGCATCCTGCCGCTCATCGATCTTTGCGGCACGATGGACCACGGCCCGGGCGACGGCGATGTCCCGCTCCAAGTCATCGTCTACTCCGAGCTGGGGCGCAGCGTCGGACTCGTCGTGGACCGAATCCTCGATATCGTCGAGGAGTCGTTTACCGAAGAGATGCGGGCCGCAAGCCACGGCGTCATCGGGTCTGCCGTGATCGGAGGAAAGGTCACCGATCTGCTCGACGTTCACGGAGTCATTCGCGCCACGGACCCCGAGTTCTTCGAACGAACCCACGCGGCCTGAGGGCGATGACCATGAGCGATACCCGGCAATTCTGCACGTTTCTCGTCGCCGATCGTTTCTTCGGCGTGGACGTTACGCGAGTCCAGGAGGTCATTCGGTATCAGGAGATGACGCCCGTGCCTCTGGCATCCCCGATCATCAGTGGCCTCATCAACCTGCGCGGCCAGATTGTGACCGCGCTCGACATGCGCGCTCGGCTCGGCCTTGCGCCGCGGCCCGCGGGTCAGTGGCCCACGAACGTCGTCGTCCGCACCGACGACGGCGCCGTCAGCCTGTTGGTCGACGAGATTGGCGACGTCGTTGAGGTCGACGATGCAAGCCGGGGGCGCTTGCCCGAGACGCTCGCCGCGAGCGGTCGAGAGCTCGTCGCCGGGGTCTACAGGTTGAAGGACCGGCTGATGCTGGTCCTGGATACGGAAGGGGCGGTCGCCGAACCGGCGCCCTCCAGTCCGGTTGGTTGAAGCGTGTCGGCGGCGCTGCAGCCGGCCGCAAACGAGTGATGGGTGAAACAAAACAACAGGGACGGAAAATACTATGGACGAGGAAACCGCTCGCGGAAAAATCAATGGCAACAGCGTCGTGCCGCCCGGGCCCGCACGCCCCGACACCGACGCTTCGCTCGACGCCCTCTTCGAAGGATCGCCTGCGGGCCTATTGTACTGCGATGCAAGTCTCACGGTTCGCCACGTGAACCGGGCAGCCCGCCAGGCTCTCGAGCGCCTCGGTGACGCTATCGAGATCGCCGCGGACAGCCTTGTGGGAGAGCCTTTCGACGTCGTCCACGCATTCTCCGCGCAAGAGCGACGCAGTCTGCGTCAGGGTCGAGAGGTCTCCGTCGAGGTGAGGGTCGGCAACGAGCTCCTCGCCATCCAGGCATCTCCCATGAGCGGCCCTGGAAAGGAGTCCCGCGGCGTGGGCATTCACCTGGAGATCGCGACGCATCGGGGCAGCGCGCGCGACGAAGCCGTCAAGCTCGCCCAGATGATCGAGAGCGTGCCGGTGAACATCTTGACGTGCGACCTGGATTTCACCATCCGTCAGATGAACGCTGCGTCGCGCAGCACGCTATCGGTTCTGGAGAAGTACCTCCCGATCCCCGTATCGAAGATCATCGGTAGCAGCATCGACGTGTTCCACAAGGTCCCGTCGCACCAGCGACGCATCTTGTCCGACCCGAAGAGCCTTCCGCACCGCGCGATCGTTCAGCTAGGCCCCGAGCGTCTGTCGCTTCTGGTCACGTCGGTGAACGACGCCACGGGCAAGCCGGCCGCGATGATGCTGACCTGGGAGATTGTGACCCAGACCGAGGACCACGCGGGCCAAGTCGCGGCCATCTCGAGGGCACAGGCGGTCATCGAGTTCCAAATGGACGGCACGGTCATCGGCGCGAATGAGAACTTTCTCCGGGCGCTTGGCTACTCGCTCGACGAAATCCAAGGCCGTCACCACAGCATGTTCGTCGACGAGGCCACGCGATCGAGTCACGAGTACCGGGAGTTCTGGGCGAAGCTGAACCGCGGCGAGTATCAGGCGGCGGAGTACAAGCGGATCGGCAAGAACGGCAAGGAGGTCTGGATCCAGGCGTCCTACAACCCCATCCTCGATCTGCGGGGCAAGCCGTTCAAGGTCGTCAAGTACGCCACGGACATCACGGCGCAGAAGGTCGCCACGGCCGACTTTGTCGCACAGATTGCGGCGATTCTCGAAGTCCCAGGCGGTGATCGAGTTCAAGCTGGACGGCACGGTCGTTACGGCGAACGACAACTTCCTGAGAGTCCTCGGCTACTCGCTCGACGAGATCAAGGGCCGGCACCACAGCATGTTCGTCGACGAGGCGACGCGGTCGAGCAACGACTATCGCGAGTTCTGGGCGAAGCTGAACCGCGGCGAGTACCAGGCTGCGGAGTACAAACGCATCGGCAAAGGCGGCAAGGTCGTCACCATTCAGGCCTCCTACAACCCGATCCTCGATCTCAACGGAAAGCCCTGCAAGGTCGTCAAGTACGCCACGGACGTCACCGAGGTCGTGCGACGCCGCGAGCGGGCCGCGCTGGTCCAGCGAGAGATTGCAGGCAACGCCACGACCCTCGGCGCCGCGGGAGCGGAGCTCGACGCCCTCGCGAGCACGATGGCGGCCAACGCCGAGGAGACGTCGGCGCAGGCAAACGTCGTCTCCGCCGCCGCCGAACAGGTGAACAAGAACGTGCAGACCGTCGCGACCGGCGCCGAGGAGATGACCGCGAGCATTCGCGAGATTGCCAAGAGCGCCAACGACGCAGCCCGCGTCGCGACCTCGGCAGTGAAGGTCGCGGAGACCACGAACGCCACCGTCGCGAAGCTCGGAGAAAGCAGCGCCGAAATCGGCAAGGTGATCAAGGTCATCACGTCCATCGCCCAGCAGACCAACCTGCTCGCGCTCAATGCCACGATTGAGGCCGCGAGGGCCGGCGAGGCGGGCAAAGGGTTTGCGGTCGTTGCCAACGAGGTCAAGGAGCTCGCCAAGGAGACGGCCAAGGCCACCGAGGACATCAGCCAGAAGATCGAGGCGATTCAGACCGACACGCGAGGGGCCGTCGCCGCCATTGGACAGATCAGCGGCATCATCAACCAGATCAACGACATTCAGAATACGATCGCCAGCGCCGTCGAAGAACAGACGGCGACCACGAACGAGATCAGTCGCAACGTCTCCGAGGCCGCGAAGGGCAGCTCCGAGATTGCACAGAACATCACGGGGGTCGCGCAAGCCGCGAAGGACACCTCCGCGGGAGTGCAGGACATCAAGAAGGCTTCGAGCGAGGTGTCGCGGATGGCCGGGGACCTGCAAAGGCTGTCGTCCGATTTGTGAGCAACGCGGACCTCCGGCCGGAAAGAGGGCGGGAGTCGTTCTTCTTGCCTCGGAAGGGAGATATGAGGTGAAAGCACTCGTCGTCGACGACTCGCGGGTCATGCGATCCATCCTGAAAAAGTTTCTTGCGTCGGAAGGCTTCCGAACTCTCGTCGAGGCCAGCGATGGCGTGGAGGCTCTCGAGCGACTGCAAGAGCTGGGCACGGTGGACCTCGCTCTAGTCGATTGGAACATGCCGCGAATGAACGGCCTCGACTTCGTTCTCGCGGTGCGCCAAAACCATGCGTTCGACGGCGTTCGCGTGATGATGGTGACGACGGAGGCGGAAGCCGCACAGATGGCACGCGCCCTGGAAGCGGGCGCCAACGAGTACGTGATGAAGCCGTTTACCACGGAAATTCTTCGAGCCAAGCTCGGGATCCTGGGCCTCGGCACTCCGACCCATGCCTAAGATCCGCGTTCTCATCGTCGACGACTCCGTCGTCGTTCGCCGTCTCGTCGCGGACGTCCTCGGCTCCGATCCGAGCTGCGAAGTCGTAGGCACGGCGGCGAACGGCAAGATCGCGCTCGCCAAGATCGGACAGGTGAATCCCGACGTCGTGACCCTGGATGTGGAGATGCCGGAGATGGACGGCCTTGAGACGTTGGCTGCGATCCGCAAGACGCATCCTCGGCTGCCCGTCATCATGTTCAGCGCTGTCACGGAGCGCGCGGCGGCGGCGACACTCACGGCGCTCACGCTGGGGGCCAGCGACTACGTCACGAAGCCCAGCGGATTGAGCATCGCGGCCGCTAGCCATCAGCTGCGAGAACAGCTTCTCAGCAAGGTTCTCCTCTTCGGAGCCTCTGCGCTCGGCTCGCTTCGCTCGACCGCGACGCCTAGCGCGGCGCCTGCGCGCGGTGTCGCGACGAAGCCTCGCTCGTCCGCGGCGCATGTCGAAGTACTCATGATTGGTTGTTCCACCGGCGGCCCGAAAGCGCTGACGACCCTGCTCGAGTCGTTCCCCCCGAATCCGAGCGTCCCCGTGGTGATCGTCCAGCACATGCCTCCGGTCTTCACGCGTCTGCTGGCGGACCGCTTGCGCGCCCACACAAGTCTCGGCGTGAAAGAGGCCCGCGGCGGTGAGACCTTGGCGCCGGGCGATCTGTGGATAGCGCCGGGCGACTACCACATGGTGGTGTATCGCGAAGGCTTTGCACGACGCCTCAAGCTGCTCAAAACTCCGCACGAGAACTCGTGCCGGCCGGCGGTCGACGTGCTCTTTCGCTCGGCGGTCGAGTGCTACGGTGCGAACACATTGGCGGTCGTGCTCACGGGGATGGGGCAGGACGGGCTTCGAGGCTGCGAGCACGTGCGCGAAGCCGGCGGGCAGGTCGTCGTCCAGGACGAGGCCACGTCCGTCGTGTGGGGCATGCCGGGTTACATCGCAAACGCAGGCCTTGCAGACGCGGTCGTTCCCCTCGACGCGGTCGCCCACGAGGTGTGGCGGCGGATCGGGGGCACCCGGAGGTCGCCCCCGGACGAGTTGCGATGGCCAAGGACCTCCTCGTGGTAAGCCCGTCGGACCTCGCCTATGTGCGCGAGCTCGTCTACCGGCGATCCGCCATCGTCATCGAAGCGGGCAAAGAGTACCTGATCGAGTCGCGGCTCGGGCCCCTTGCGCGAGCGGAGGGGTTCGCCTCGATCGACGAGATGGTGGGCCGGCTCCGCGCGCAACCGGCGAACGGTTTGCATTCCAAAGTCGTCGAAGCCATGACGACCAACGAGACGAGCTTTTTTCGCGATCTGCACCCGTTCGATGCGCTACGGACGGAGATCCTCCCCAAATTGCGCAAAACGCGCGCGGGATCGCGCCGAATCCGGATCTGGAGCGCGGCCTGCTCCATGGGGCAGGAAGCCTACACCATCGCGATGGTGCTCCGGGAGCACTTCCCGGACCTCACGCCCTGGGACGTGCGGATCATCGGAACCGACCTGGCGTCCGCGATGGTCACTCGCGCCCAAAAGGGAGTATTCAGCCAGCTTGAGGTCAACCGCGGCCTTCCGGCGCCGCTGCTCGTCAAGTACTTCGATCGAACAGGAGTCCATTGGCAGATCAAGCAGAGCCTTCGAGACCTGTTCGAGGTCCGTCAGATGAACCTGATCGACCCTTGGCCGGCCATGCCTGTCTTCGACGTCGTTTTCCTCCGCAACGTTCTCATTTACTTCGACGTGCCGACCAAACAACGTGTTCTGTCACGAGTCCGGCAGGTTCTCGCTCCCGACGGCTACCTGTTTCTCGGGGGGGCCGAAACCACTCTCAAGGTGGATGATTCGTTCAAACGCGTTCAAGTCGACAAGGCCGTTTACTACCGACCTGGCGGCGCAGAGGCAGGAAAATGAGCGTTGAAGAGCAAGACATCCGGGACATTACGAGTGCCGTGTGGACCAACGTCCTTCAAACGGACGCCGAGGAAAGGTCCGGGATGCCTGAACCGCGACTTCCTGCGACGGTCGTCACCGGGTGCGTCCAGATCAGCGGCGCATGGGAGGGAGCCGTGATGATCCAATGTCCCGTCGGCTTGGCCCGGGCGGCGGCCGCCAGCATGTTCGAAACCAGCCCCGCCGACACCTCGTCGGATGACGTCCGCGACGCGCTCGGCGAGCTCGCGAACATGGTGGGCGGGAACATCAAGGCTCTTCTTCCGGGCCCCACCCAGCTCTCGCTGCCCGTCGTCGTCGAGAGTGCCCGGGCCGCGCTAACCATCTGCGACGCCGTGGCCGTACAAACCGTCTGGTTTGCTTCGCACGGAGAGGAGTTCGTCGTGACCCTGCTTTCGCGCGAGGCGCGCGTGTAGGGTGACGTCGGCGCTCTCACCCAGAAACGTCGAAACGGGGGGGCCATACCGTGAAGATACTGGTGGTAGACGACTCCAAGGCCATGCGGCTCATCGTACGGAGAACGCTGCGGCAGGCGGACTTCGCCGACGAGGACATCCAGGAAGCCTGCAACGGGGCCGAGGCGCTCGCCGCGATTCGCGTGAAGACGCCGGACCTCGTGCTATCCGACTGGAATATGCCGGAGATGAGTGGGTTCGATCTTTTGTCCGCGCTCACCCGCGAAGGGAACAAGGTCCCTTTCGTCTTCATTACGTCCGAAGGGACGTCCGAGATGCGCGAGCGCGCGAAGGCGGCTGGAGCTCTAGCGCTCATTGCCAAGCCCTTCGATTCCGAAAGCTTTCGACAGGTCCTGGGGCCCATCCTAAAGCGCTGAGTGCCCCGATGTCCGCACGGCTTGCCCTCCCTGCTCCAAGCGCGGTCGCCCGCGTCCTGCGGGATCTCTTCGGCAAGGCCGTCGGTCCGAAGAAGGGCGCGCCCATGCCCGCTTCCGTCCAGGCGTGCACGGGAACCTACGTCGACGATTCGGGCGCGGTCGTGGCGGTGTGCATTTGCGACCTGGCCCTCTCGGCCTCGATGGGCGCGGCCCTCGCGCTGATTCCAGTCACGGTCGCCGCGGACGCCGCGAGCAAGGGCAGCTTTCCCGACGAGATCTTCGACAACCTTCGCGAGGTGTTGAACATCCTGGCCGGCATTTTCGAAGGGACGCATGTGCGCTTGCGGGATTCTGTCGCCTCCATCGACCGCATTGCCCCCCGCCGTCGGCAACGTCCTCATCCAGCCGAGGATGCGCCTGGATCTCGAGCTGACGCTCGCGGGCTACGCCGGCGGACGGCTGTCGCTGCTGCTTGCTTAGTGCAGCGCCCCGTTAAAGGCGATCCCACCAGAGAACCTGGACGGGTGCGTGCTACGGGCACGTGCTGTACGAAAGCTTCGACGACGAGATGACGCCCGGAACCTTGCTTGCCGCGTAATCGAGCTGGGCACGGAAGGCGGCTGTCTGCGTCGCCGTGAGGGCGGGCGACCCGTTGCTCGCGAGCGCCTGGTTGATCGCCGCGACGTAGTCGTCCTCCATGGCGGAGATGTCGGCCGTCGTGAACGTCAGACCCGCGCGAATGAGATCCGGCGGGATGAGCGAGACTTGCAACGAGAGTGGGCCGTCGAGGTTGCCGGCCTCCGCGCACCCGAACAGTTGCAGGGTGAAAAGGTTCAGCGCGAGCGATTGCTGGAAGAAGCCCACGTCCGTGAAGTCGTTGACGATGGGCGGGTTGTTCCACGCGCCGAGGCGGCAGTCGGTCGCCTCCGTCGTGAAGTCAAAGTCGTTGGCCACGTCGCCGGCCCAGCCACCCGCGGAGTCGAGCCGGTCGAACGCGCAATCGTCCGTGGACACCGTGTCGCAGCTCGCGGGCTCCGAGAGACCGAAAAGCGCGTCGAAGGCAGGGCAGTACGTGAGCGGTGCGGGCGGGCAGCTCGTGCCCTTGAAATTCTGCGTCGTGTTCGCCTTGAGGTTATTGAGATTCGAAACGTCGGGCGTGAACGACGCACAGGCGCCCGAGACGTCGACCGAGTACGAACCCGGATTCACCGCGAAGGTGTAGGCCCCCGTCTCGTCGGACGTGCGGTAGCCCTGGGCGCTGCCGTTCAAGTAAACGCGGGCGCCAGCGACGGGAAGCCCGTCGGAGGTGACCCGACCCTGAAGCGTGAGCGAGCCCGAGATGGCGCCCGTCGACGCGGAGGGCGAACAGTTGGTGACCGGGTCCGTCCCGGAACCGACGAACTGAAGGGTGGTGCTCGACTTCAGGTTGTTGAGATTGACGATGCTCGGGGTCACCGTGAGGCAGGTTTGAAAGGGCGGCTGGAAGTAGTTGTTGGTTCCGGCCGCCGTGAGCGAATACGAGCCGCCGGGTTTGACGCTGAACGAGAAGCTGCCGGAAAAATTGGTCACGACTTGAGCCTGGGCGCTGCCGCTCAGCGTGATCGTGATGCCGGCCTGCGGGCCGTCAATAGGATCGGTCACCGTGCCGCTGATCGTGATCATCGCGCCGGCGTCCACCGCCGGGTCGGAGGTCAAGGCCTCGCCGGCGACGGACGAGCGTTCAAAACCGGGGCCGATTGCCGCGATAACGACGACGGGCATGCCCCGAGCGACCGTGCGGCACGCTGCAGCGAGGCGAAGATGAGTCGACATAGGACAGCTCCTGCTCGATCTCTGACGAGCACTCGGTTTTCGGGGTCGGCGCGAGCGCAGGATGGCGGTGCTACCGATGTCGCCTTTTGGCCCGGAGCCCTCCTGCTGTCAATCGATAGAGGGGCAGTGCGCTCGGCCCCAAAAGGTCGACGCACCTTCGGCGCCGGGCCTCTCGACAGCTGGCTCGAGGCATGCGTCGCCCGCGGGCGCGCCGCTTGCGTGCTGCGGGGCGGTGCCGCCGCCGCACTGGCCGCGAAGAAGAAGAGCCGCTAGAGGTGGGGTCGGCGAGACCGAACGCCGCAGACGGTCTCTCTTGGACCAGGGCGCGGCTCGTTGGGGTGAACGGTGACTGCACTCGTGAAGAAACGCTGCACCTGGTCAGGCACCGACCCGTTGTACGTCGCCTACCACGACGAAGAGTGGGGCGTTCCCGTACGCGACGATCGCGCCCTTTTCGAGTTTCTCGTCCTTGAAGGTGCCCAGGCTGGGCTCAGCTGGATAACGATCCTGCGCAAGAGGGATGCGTACCGGCGCGCGTTCGACCAGTTCGACCCGCGGAAAGTCGCCCGCTACGACACGCGCAAAGTCGGGGCGTTGCTGGCCGATGCTGGAATCGTGCGCAATCGAGCGAAGATTGAATCGGCGATCAAGAACGCCAAGGCGTTTCTCGATGTGCAAGCGGAGTTTGGCAGCTTCGACGCGTACCAGTGGCGCTTCGTCGACGGCCGCCCGGTCCACAATCGCCGGCAAACCGCGGGCGAGATCCCCGCTCGCAGCGCCCAGTCCGACGCCATGAGCAAGGATCTGAAGAGCCGCGGCTTCACCTTCGTGGGGTCGACCATCATCTACGCGCACATGCAGGCCGTCGGCATGGTCAATGACCATGTCGTGGACTGCTTCCGACATAGGGAAATCGCCAGGATCGCGAAGTGGGACACCGATGCGTAGGGAATCCGCGCGCCGCGCCCGATCGCGACCCCGCGGTGGCGACGTTCGAGCCGGCCGGGATGTCGGCGCCCCGCTCAGAAGAGGAAGGTCGTGCGTGCGCCCATTTCCACGAAAAACGGCATGGACAGGTTGGGCGGGATGCTTGAGGGCAGCGTGCCAGGGACGACGGCAAGGTTGCCGGGCTCGCCGCTATGGGGGGCCCAATAGCCGCTGGCGCTCAGGCTGAGGCGGACGTTTCTCGTTCTCCAAAAATTGACCGCCACGCCGAGCTGCACGATTTCGATCCGCGAAGGCGGGGCTGTGGGGTCCGGGACACCACTGCGTGATGCGGCGTCGTACTGGGCATGTACATCCGCCACGAGGAGCGCGACCTCGAGCCCCTCGAGGTCCGGTTTGGGCCCAAGCTCGGCGAGTTCGAGGTGCGTGCGCTGCGGGTACTCCCCGATCTCGGGCCGTCGGCCGTCGATGAGGCGAAACCACTGCAGAGGCCACCACGACGCCTCGACGTACGCGCCAATGCCGTGGAGGTTGCCGGCCCGCTCGACGTCCACGGCCTGCAAGCCGTCGAGTGCTTCGTGGGTGTCTCGGGAAACGTAGTACGCCTCGCCGCGAAAACCCCAGCCCCGAAGCAGCAAGCTCGCTTCGCCGCCCCCGGCCCACTGTGTGGACGAAGGAATGATGTGCAGAGTGCGCCCAAGGGCGTCGATGCGCGTCGGGCGCCACATCGCAAAGCCCTGCCCGCTATCGATCGCGGGAGCGTCGTCGTCGGCGTCGCGGCGATCGCGAGAGCCGACGCGCAAGCTCGCGCCGATCTGCAACCTTTCCGGTACGCCCGCGTCGTCGTGGACCCACGGCCGCCACGTGACGCGTCCGATGCCGTCGAAGTACGGTACGAAGTCACCGGGGGATTGCGTCTCGGACGTAAAGACGCCGGCGTTCCACTCGATGACCTCGCGCCGGGTCGACCCGCCGATGGCCGCACCGAGCACCGGCCCCCCGGGGACGACGAACCCGCGGATCGCGACGTTGCGCTCCATCATGGCGAGGTCGCTCGTGGCGGTGCGGTTCTCGAGCGAGAAGGGTGCCGGGAAGACGCCGCCCATCAGCCGCAAGCCGCGTCCAGCCTCGAGCTCGCCCCACGCGTTTGCGAGCGCCACGACGGTGCGGTTCCCGTCGACGCGGGAACCGTCGATGGCGGGGTTCGCCACGAGGTCGAGCCCCACGTCGAAGGTGCTCCGAAGAAACGCTTCGCCCGCGAGCTCGAGACGGGCGCGCCGCACGAAGAAGCGCGGCGCGAGGTCGACGCCGGCCTGGGAGGCAGGCAGCGTGTTGACGTGCGCGCCGAGAGACCCGTGGCCGTCGAGGTCGACCTGGGCTTGCGGATACAGGCGTAGGATGTCGAGCGGATCGCGCAGATAGAGAATCCCGTCCTTGTCCCCGAAGAGGGGCAGAGGCCGCAAGTCGGTCACGATGGGCGGAGGCGGGGGGTCGGAAAGCGGGGCCGCCGCAGGGTTGGCGTCGGCCGCGGTCGCGGACGGACCCGCGGCCAATACAGCCAAGCCCCCCAGCACGCTGCAGATTCGCGTGTTCGGGCTCGAAATCATGCTTCGAACACTCTCGAGAAGAACTCGTTACGAAAAATGCCCCGCGGGTCGTACTTCGCTTTGATTTCACGAAATTGCCGCGCCGCGTCGCCGTGCATCGCCCGCAAATCGCCGGGGTCCGCGGCCACGTTCTTCACGAGGTGCACCCGCCCGCCGAGCAAGCGGCAATCGCTGCTGAGCGCCCGCAGCAGATCGTCGATCGGGGGGCTCAGCGTCGTACGGTTTCGGTCGGCGAAGGCGAGAGTGATGACGAAGCCGGGAAGCCCGCGACTTGCCGACATCACGGAGGTGTCGCCTTCGCTTCCCACGTAGAGAAAATCGATCGGTCCGGGCCGGAGATCCGCGGCGTGCGACCGGGCAAGGATGAGCTCGATGAACCGCTGCGCCGGTCGGGTGTCCGGCCGACGATCTTCGGGACCGCTCGGCAAGACGAACGACTGCTGGATGCAGTTCAGGCGGTAGCCGAGAGCATGGGCTTCAGCCTTTGCCTTCTTGGTGGAGTTCCCGAAGAAGAACGCCCACCCGAACAGGTCGTCGACGAACTCCCCCTGGGGCCAACCGAAATCGAGGACGAGCTCCGCTGCCGTCTGCCAAAAACTGTCCACTCGCTCGGCGAAAGCATTGAGGGAACCGTCCTTCGCGTAGATGCCGTCGGGGGTCGGGCGGAGGGCGTCGAGCGTGTAGCGTTGTTCGAGCAGATTCGCTTCGAGGCTGTACCCGGCCAAAAAGCAAGCGACCGAAAGGGCGGACCACTCCGGCGTGCTGACCGGCTGCGCGCGCCCATCGCGGGGCAAAAAGCCGTGGTGCGATTCTCTGTGCCTCATGTACGAGAGCCGCCGGTCCCTGCTTTTGGATTGCAGAGAACGGAAGATCGCATCCCAATCGCCGGTCGGAGCAAAGCGCGTCGCGCGCGTAAAGACGCGGGGCTCTAAGCCACAGACGCCCGCGTCCTTTCGGGCAGCGACGAGGTCGAAGGTCACTTCGGTGACGACGCCCAGGTAGCCGAATCCGCCGATGACGGCGTGATAGAGCTCTTTCTGCTGAGGGTCGTCGCTGTCGCGACACCCGCTCACGACCTCACCGTTCGCAAGGACCATTCGGAAGCTGCGAACGTGAGATCCCTCTTTGCCAACGATGGCCGACATGCGCGACACGCAATCGGCCGAAAGCGTGCCGCCTACCGTGGCGTCGCCTCCGGTCTGGAGCGAGGGGGGCATCAGGCCGAGCGGCCCAAGGGCAGTGATGACGTCCCACCATCGGGCGCCAGCCCCGACGGTCATGTGAAAGCCCTTCTCGTCGCGCTTGGGCAGCCCGATCGTGCAGAGGTCTTTCTGGTCGAGGATGAGGACGATGTCCTTGCCGAGAGATTGGCTATCGAGCGACAAGCCGCCGCCGCGTACGGTCACGCTCCGATCGCCTCGATCGGCGGAAATCTGCTGGAGCAACCTCGCCAAGTCCGCCTCGCCGGTCGGATGAAACACGGCATGGGGCGACTCGCGCTCAATCTCGTCGTAGGCGAAGAGCTCACATCCGGACGGTGCGGCCGATGCAGGCGCCGACGCCGCGCCGGCATCGGAAGCCGGGCAGGGGCAAGGCCCGGAGTCGGGCGCCACATAGTTCGAGGCACACGTGGAGTCGGGGATCGCGTGCGCGCAGCTCGCCGACCCGAGCGCGCTGGCTGTTGCGACGAGAAGGTCGCGCCGGGAAAGCGTCGACATGCCGACGTCTTGACCATGGTCGCGCCTTGCGCGCAATAGCCACTTCGTTCCTGTCTCGAGCGACGTAGGCTGCCGCTCTCGTCGCGATCGGCGGCGTCTTCAGGCGCTTGCGGTCGGAGGCTCGAATCCGGCGCATCGGCACGAGCACGTTCGCGAACCGGGCAGGATCACGAACCCCTTCTTCGCGCAGCACGGCCTCACCCCTCGTCGGGTCCTGCTCGCCCGTGAGCAGCGCGCGCTGATAGGCGCACGACGCCGCATGCATGCGCATCGACGCGGCAAGAAAAGCCCGTTCGCCGAGCTCGAGCCACTTCACGGCCTCCGGGGTATGGCCGCCGATTTGCGCTATCGCAGCGTGCAGCGCGTGGGGCAATCCTTGCGACCAGGCCATCTTCTCGCGTTCAATGCGGGCCGCGGCGCCCCTCGCTCGTCGCAGAGCAGGGGCGTGTGCTTTCGGGTCGGTGAACGCCAGCGAGACGGCGGCGCGCCCGCGCAGGTACCAACAGTCGATCCGCACGAACTGGGTGCGGAGCTGGAGAGACCTTCGCACGCTCGCCCACCCGGCCTCGACGCGCGCGGAGGCGGCAGCGGCATCGCCCTCGTAGAGATCGGCGGAAGTGAGAGAGAAAAGCGCGCACAGGTGCTGGAAGTGGAAGCCGGCCTGCGTCCATCGCTGCATGGCGTCCGCGCAGGTTTGACGCATGGTCCGAGCGTCGTCTCGCGCCAGCCATGCCACGTGGGTCGGGCCCAGGCCCACGCCGATCTGTGCGAAGAGGTCGTCCCGTTCGATCGCGTCGCGGAGCAGCGCCGGGATCCGGCGCGCGAGCTCACCGAGGCGCCCAAGAAACGCGAGCGCCCACAGGCCGAAGGCTCGCGCGTCGGCAACTTTCCGCGTCGGGCCCTCGCAGCGCTCGCGAAACATCGCCTCCGCGTCCGTCGCGAAGCGCAGCGAGTCCTCGAAACGACCCGTGTGCATGGCGATCGCGGAGCTCGTGAGCGCGATCCACGCTTCGGTTTCCGGGCGTGCGTTGCGGCGCGCGAGTCGCTCGGCCATCTCGAGCAGCTCCGGTGCTCGCGCGCGGCTCGGGCCCCCTTCGATGCCCCGCATCGCGGCCTCCATGGCCAGGGCCCGTGAAAGCCGATCGGGCTCCCCGGCATCGAGCGCGAGCAGCAGGCCCCGCGTGTGGAAGTCTGCGCTGCGCACGACGTCGACGACGCTCAGCCCGGCCGCGACCGACCACAAGGCGTCGATGCGACGGAGCAGCTCGGCATCGACCTCGGTCTCCTCCCGAACCGAAAAGCGCAACCCCCGCAGGGTGAGACGGACACGGTAAAAGAGCAGCGAAGCGAGGGTCGCGTTCGGGCCTTCGGCCATGGCGATCCCCATGGCCGCGAGGACCGTCCGAAGCAAGGCGATCCCCTCGTCGATGCGTCCGCTGCGCAAGAGTTGGTCGGCGGCCCGTCTGCGCAACTGCAGCGCATCGATGGGGGACGCCTGCAGGGCGGCGGCCTCGAAGTGAGCCGCGGCGAGCGCCCCTCGTCCGGCTCCCGCGAGCGCCTCACCGAGCCAAACTCGGAGGTCGCGGTGCAGGGCGGTCCCTTGCGGGAGAAGCGAGAGGGCCTGTTGGTACCAGCGCGCGGCGCGATCAAAGGCGAAGGCTTTGAGTGCCTGCGCGCCGGCGGCGGCGGCATATTCCGCGGCCTTGGCGGGCCGCCCAGCCTCCTTCCAGTGGGTCGCGAGCGCCTCGGGATCGGCGGTCGACGTCCCCTCGATGGCGAGCGCGAGAGCCTCGTGCATCTCTCGGCGCTGTTCGGAGCCGAGCTCGGCGACGGCGGCCTCTCGAATGCGGTCATGATAGGGCTCGACGGCGTCGCCCCATCGCCCCCCGCTCGTTCGGACGAGGCTCGCGGATCGCAAGACGGCGACATACTGCTTCAGCTCCGAAACGGAGCTCCCCGTCGACCTTGCCAGAATCTCGTGAGCGAGCGGCGTGCCCGCCAGGGCCACGAATTCGGCTGTGCGGCGGGCTCGCGGCTCGAGCTGCTCGATGCGCGATCGGAGCGCGCCATCGAGGTGCAGACGGTCGGTGCCGACCGTGCCCGTGAGGGCATGGCGCGCGAGCTCCTCGACGAAGAGCGGGTGCCCGGCCGCTTCGGTCGCGATGCGCGTTGGATCGACGAGCCCCAGTTGCGGCCCGAGCAGCCGAGTTGCGAGGGTGCGACCTTCGTCGAGGCTGAGTCCGCCGAGCTCGAGGATGGTCGAGGACGCGAAGCCGGACTGCCGCAATCGCTCGCGAGCCACGTCGCTCCCTTCGCCGCTCCGGACGACGCCGATGACGAGCAAAGGCGGAGGATCGGGGAGACGAAGGATTCTCGTCGAGCGCGCGAAGCCCGTCGTCGTCGGCCCACTGCAAGTCGTCGATGGCGACGACCGTGGGTCCGCGCAGCGCGATTCGCGTAAAGAGCTCGCGGAGCGCCGAAAACGCCAGCTTCCGCAGCTCGCTCGGGTCGCCGTTCTGGGCGAAGGTCGCGTGTTCGCGCGCGACCGGCTCCAGCCGGCCCATGACCGGAAATATCTGAGCCAACGCCGCGCTGCGGGCCGGCAGAAGCCGCGCAGCCTCGTGGGCGGGCAGTTGCGACAAGCGTCGGCTCAACGCATCGACGATGGCATCGATCGCCTTGTAGGGGACCGACTCGCGCTCGTAGCACCGCCCCTCGAGCAGGGTCACGTCGCCGCGTTCGCCTCGAAGCTCCCGCATGAAGTGCCGGATGAGCGTCGACTTGCCGATTCCGGATTCGCCGGTCACGATTACGGTGGCGAGCTCGCCCTTCGCGGCTGTCTCGAGCGCGGCTCGCAACCGATCGAGCTCCGCTTGTCGCCCCACGAGCTCCGAGCTGGGGGAACTCCTCGACCCGACGCGCGGCACCGCTTGCGCGTCGAGCAGGAGACGCTTTACCTCGATGGCGGTCGGCCGCCGCGAGGCTTCGAGTCGCAGCATGGCCAGGCACAGGTGAGCGAGGTCCTCGGGGACGGCCCTTGCCACGGCCTGGGGGGGTGCAGGGGTCAGCATGCGGTTGCCCATGAGGACGAACTGAAGATCACGGCCCTCGAAGGGCAACCGCCCCGTCAAAAGGTGATAGAGCAGCACGCCCACCGAATAGATGTCGGCGGCCGGGTTCGCCTCGAAATTGAATCGCGCTTGTTCGGGGGCCATGAACGAGGGCGTTCCGAGAACGCCCGACGTCATGGACTCGCCGAAGCGGTCGATCAGCAGCCCGAAATCGAGCAGCACGATTCGTCCCTCGGCCGTGGCCATCACGTTGGATGGCTTGATGTCGCGGTGCACCATTCCCGCGCCGTGCAGCACGATCAATGCGTCGAGCAGCTGTCTCAACGACTCGCGAAGGCGAGTCTCGTCGAAGCACGCCCCGATGGCGCCTGCCGCGGCATCGGCGTCGCGCGCAGTCGAGACCCAGCTCACCGGCTCGACCCGACGTTTCGCGCTCTCGTCGGGAATCGTCGGAGCGGCACATCGCACGAACGACGTCAGATCCGTTCCGTCGATGAGCTCCATCGTGAAGAACCATGCCGGGCCTTCGTCGTCGAAGAAAAGCTCGTCGAGTCGCACGAGATTGGGGTGGCTGATGCCCTGCATGGTGCGAAACTCCCGTTTGAATCGCTCGATCCATTGGGGCTGCGCATCGCGCAAGACTTTCAGGGCGACGCTTCCTTGGTCGCGAAGGTCGATCGCCTCATAGACGTCGCCGAAGCCGCCGTGACCGAGTCGTCGAACGAGGGCGAAGTGCTTCGCCATGACGCTCCGGCTCGGTGAGTTCATGGGTGTGTGCGACGCGGGCTCCGTTTGCGTCTGGAGCCGCTGCACATCCCATTTGTTCGTTGGACTCACCGGGTCAACCGCTCGTGCCCGAATCTATCGCTGCTGCGGGGCAAGGCAATACTCACTGCGACGGCCGTCGAATCAGGACGATCCATCGCGAGCGCGCCGCGGTATGGGACCGCGGCCGGCACCGCACCCCGGATGCGGCGGGCTGCTCGCGGCTGCAGCCCGCCCGAAACCACCGGGTGTGGGGGTCGGCTCAGTAGTCGCCGCCGCCGTTGCCCGCTGGACCACCGGCGCTCGCCTTGTCTTCCCGTTTCGGAAGCTCGGCGATGAGGCACTCGGTCGTCAGCATGAGACCAGCGACGCTCGCGGCGTTTTGAAGCGCCGTGCGCACGACCTTGGCGGGGTCGATGACGCCCATGCCGAAAAGATTGCCGTATTCACCGGTCGCTGCGTTGTAGCCGAAGTCGGCCTTTCCTTCCTTGACCTTGTTCACGACGATCGACCCTTCCATGCCCGCGTTTTCCGCGATCTGGCGCAGAGGTTCTTCGATCGCCCGGCGGATGATCTGCACGCCAAACTTTTGCTCGTCGGGCAGCTTGAGCGTGTCGAGTCCGACCTGCGCCCGAATCAGTGCCACTCCGCCGCCTGCGACGATGCCTTCCTCGACGGCCGCGCGCGTTGCGTGCAGAGCGTCTTCGACTCGGGCCTTCTTCTCCTTCATTTCTGTCTCGGTCGCCGCGCCGACCTTGATGATCGCTACGCCGCCTACGAGCTTGGCCAGGCGCTCCTGGAGCTTCTCCTTGTCGTAGTCGCTGGTGGTGTTCTCCACCTGCGTGCGAATCTCGGCAATGCGGCCCTTGATCTTGTCTTTCGATCCCGCGCCGTCGACCAGGGTGGTGTTGTCCTTGTCCAGCGTGACGCGCTTGGCCCGGCCGAGGTCGCTGATCGTCACGTTCTCGAGCTTGAGACCCAGCTCCTCGCTGATCACCTCACCGCCGGTGAGAGTCGCGATGTCCTTCAGCATCTCCTTGCGGCGGTCTCCGAAGCCGGGGGCTTTGACGGCCGCACAGATGAGCGTGCCGCGGAGCTTATTGACGACGAGCGTCGCGAGCGCTTCCCCTTCCACGTCCTCGGCGATGATCACGAGCGGCTTCTGCTGCTTGGCGATCGCCTCGAGCACCGGCAACAGATCCTTCATGTTCGAAATTTTCTTCTCGCTGATGAGGAGGTACGCGTCCTCGAACACCGCCTCCATGCGTTCCGGATCCGTCACGAAGTAAGGCGAGAGATAGCCGCGGTCGAACTGCATGCCTTCCACGACTTCGAGCGTCGTGTCCGCGGTCTTGCTCTCCTCGACGGTGATGACGCCCTCTTTGCCCACCTTCTCCATCGCCTCGGCGAGCTTGGAGCCTATTTCCTTGTCTCCGTTGGCGCTAATGGTGCCGACCTGGGCAATCTCCTTCGGATCCTTGGTTGACTTCGCGGTCTTCTTGAGTGACTCGACGATGTTTTCGACCGCCTTTTCGATTCCGCGCTTGATCTCCATCGGGTTGTGGCCCGCTGCGACCAGCTTGCTGCCCTCCCGGTAGATCGCTTGCGCGAGCAGCGTCGCGGTCGTGGTCCCGTCGCCGGCGACGTCGCTCGTCTTGCTCGCGACCTCGCGCACCATCTGGGCGCCCATGTTCTCGAAGCGATCGTGGAGCTCGATCTCCTTGGCGACGGTGACGCCGTCTTTGGTGATGGTCGGGGCGCCCCACGACTTCTCGATGACGACATTGCGGCCCCTAGGACCGAGCGTGACTTTGACGGCATCGGCGAGCGTGTTGACGCCCGCGAGGATGAGCTTGCGCGCGTTTTCCGTGTAGACGATTTCTTTCGCAGCCATGTGAAAAGCCTTCTTTCTTGGAAATTTCAGTGGGAGGTCATCCCGAGCGGAGGAAACGATCCGCACGAGACCGTCAGGGAGATCCTTCGGGTCCTCGAACTTCAGGATGAGGAAGCGGCAAGGGTCACTTCAGGATGACCCCCAGGATGTCGTCTTCCCGAATGATCAGGCGTTCCTCGCCGTCGACCTTCACTTCGTTTCCGTTGTATTTACCGAACAACACGCGATCGCCGACCTTCACATCGAGAGCGCGAACGCGCCCGTCCTTTTGGACTTTTCCGTTTCCAACGGCGATGACTTCGCCTTCGACCGGCTTTTCTTTGGCCGTGTCGGGGATGATGATTCCCCCCTTGCTCTTTTCCTCTTCCTTCACACGCTTGATAATGACGCGGTCCTGAAGCGGACGAATCGTGCTCATTGACTCTCCTCGTTGACGGTTGGATGCGAGATCGTGGGCGCGGGCGGGTCACCGCGACCGCGCGATGGACGCCCGCGCGAATCGATTCCGCAGGTTCGCTGGCACTCATCAACCCAGAGTGCTAAAACTTGGCCGCGAACGTAATCATCCCCCCGGCACCGTCAAGGGAAGCTGCGGTCAACTTTCGAATCGAAGACGCGTGTGGCGCTCCGATGCCTCTCGCCGCGTAGGGTGGTATTGCTTTCGGGCGGGACGGGGCCGCAAACGGAGATCCGCCGCGTTACAGTCCAACGACGTTTGGCAGTTGGGTCTCGTCGGTCGTTCGCGCGAGCAAGAAAAAGACGACGTATTGCCCCCATGCTGCGCCTGCCACACGGTGATGTGTCACCTGCACGACCAGACTGCCCTTGGGTATGTGAAGCAACGGGTCCGGGATGGGTATCGTGTCGACGTCGTTTCCTTCGACAACGTAGCCGGATACGGTCCCGCCGGTCCGTTGGGCAAGGCCTTGGAGCGCAAACCGAAGCACCGCCATGGGCTCGCGCGTTCCCGCCAAAACCGTTTGCGCTCCCTCAACGAGCTCACGCCCTCCGTCCACACGAGCCAAGGGGGTTACGCCGCGCGCCGCACGGGCTGAAGCGACTCGCGCGACGATTCGAGATACGTCGGCGTCGTGATTCGACGATTCGAACAACGAATAGGTGGTGACGACCGCCCCGATCGCCTTCGACCCATTGCCCGGGAGCGCCGGACCGATCGCAACATGCCGGGCGTCGGGGTCCAGCAAAGCGACGCGTCCGACGGGGCGCGCGAGCGCGACTTCGAGCCATGTGTTCACGTCCCGAGTGGGTGCCGCGAGCCCGACAAAAAGGTTGCCGCCGCGAATCGTTCCACCCACTTTCCACCCGGCCAAAAGGCCAAGCGCGATCGCGTCTGCTTCGCTTCCACGCCCATGGATATCGGCGTCGATCATCGTGCCGGCGAGCTGCGTGCTCAACGCACTCTCGGCCGGCTCCAGGACGAGCGACGCGAGCTGCCCTGCCGCGCGAACACGGTTGATTGCTTCGAGCAGCGCAGGACCGAGCCTTCGGGCGTCGTCCACCTCCGCCGGCGGTCCGAACTTCCGCGCGCGGTACTCGAGTGGCGTGCTGGCCGGGTCTTCGATCAGCAGATCCGCAACGCTCTCGGTCAAGATGCGCTCGCTGCGACGAACCAGGACTTGCATCCACGCGGACCGATCGGCCTTGTCCATGGCACACGAAAACGCAAATTGTGGCAATGCAACCGTCGGATCCCGCTCGCAGGGGGCAACCGCGTAATCGCCGCGGTTGATGTAGGCCGCCGCATCGGCGAAGACGCTTCGAAAGCTGCCGCCGACGACGACGCGACGGCTATCGTCGATCGTTCGCGGCTCACCCCCCATGTCGACTTCGTCGCCTCCCACGAGGGCGACGACGGCGAATTCCGACCCCATTCGGCCGCTCGAAAGTCCGATCGCGCGCCGGCGCGGAGAGTCCAGGACATGGGCTACGAGCTTCTCGAGCGTCGGCCGCGTCCGCTCGTAGACGCCCCGATCCGAGAGGGCAGACGACGCCGTCAAGGCGACGACGATCGGCATCGTGTCCGGCGACGTCGCACCGCAATGTCCTACCATGAAGCGGCGCAGAGGCTCGGTCGGTTGCCCCCCCTTTTCCACTCGAAAGCGAGCGATCTCCCTTGCTGCGCAGCGAAGCTCGGGCGAGACACGCAGGGTGTCGCGATGGGCTAGGACGGTCGACCGGAGATAGTCTTGCCAAGGCGCGTCGGGAGAGCGCCCCTCCCTCTCCTGCGCGGATGGAGCCGGTACACCCCAGTCATCGACGGCAATCGCGTCGGTGCTGAACGCCTCGGCGGGAGCAGGCAGACTCGGCAATCGCTCCAGATCGGCGGGAGCGGGGAACTGCACTGTAGGACGCGACGCAGCCGCTTCTGTCGAGGCCTCCGACGGGCTCGCCGGACGCGCGAGGATGCATCCTCCGACAGACGTCCCGGTCGCGACGGCAAGCAGGATACGCCGAACCCGATTCAACCGGGAAGCAAGCCCTGCCGCCGGGCGGGTCCGTCCACGTTTGGGCATACGGTTTCTTTCAAGGTCTGTCCTCCGTCGTCAATAGCCGGACGATTTCACGGGATTACTTCCGAACCGTCTTCGCACCTGCGCCGCCATGGGAACCCCTGTCCGTGCTTGCCCTGCGTCCCTTGCGGCCGTCGACGCATGACTCGCGCACGTCCTTCGAATCGAGGTGGAGAGTCCGTAGGGGGGCGGGAGGAAACGGGCGCACGGCTGCCGCTTAACGGCACGAAGCGGGAAACCGCGGTTACGGCCAAGCGACGACCTAAGCCACCCGCGCCTCTCGCGTACCGCCGCCGGAAACGCGAACCATGCATGTCTTCGTCGGGAAGCGGGCGCGCCGGAAAACGAGAAGGTCTCCCGAACTCCGACCTTGGGCTCACCCTCTACGAGCTTCGACAGGACGCTCGGAATGGAGAGGCAAGGAGCGAGCGCCGGGAGCCGACACAGTCGGCGAAACGGGCATCTCGTCCCAAGTTCGTCCGTCCAGCAGCCGCCCTGCCTTCTTCTTGTTCTTGCCCCCCCACTGCTTGAAGAAGAAGGGCACCCCTGCCGCCCTGCATTGGCTGCGGATCTCGATGACCCACGCGGGCGACATTGCGCGGGCACGTGGCCCCGATTCACCTCCTACGATTGCCCAGTCGATGAATCGAAGGTCAAGGTCCGAAAGCGGACTCAAAAGGGGCTCCAAAGACAGAAACTTCACCTGCGCTCCGGTACGGCGGAGGTCGTCGATGCGGTCCACATATCGGGCGCTTTCCACGCTGACACCCATCCAGATGTTCGAAGCCCACGTCAGGTCTTTGTCGAGAGTCGCCAGACGCGATGCGCGTTTGGTGAGCACCTGAAACCGATGCCAGTGGGCACGTCGCATCACGTCGAAGACCTGCTTGATGAACGAGAGAGGCACGTCCTCGTGAAACAAGTCGCTCATGGAATTCACGAAGATCGTCTGCGGCTTCCTCCACGTCAGCGGCAGCCCCAGCATCCGGGGTTGGAGCGTCAGGTCGAAGCCGTTCTTGTAGTTCGGCTGGCCCATGGCCTGGAGCCGCTCCGCCATGCGCTCTGCGTAGCAAAATTTGCAGCCGGGGCTGATCTTGTCGCACCCCGTAACTGGGTTCCACGTGGACTCCGTCCACTCGATTCCGGACCCGAGTCCCATCAGCGCCCTCCGTGCGGGAAGATGACGACGATGTTGTCCGCGAAGCCCCGCTTGGATTTTCGCCCGCTGGTCTTAATGGCCCCATCGCTTTCCATCGCCGTCAGCACGTCCTTATGATTCTTGGCGAGGTACGCGCGGTCCACGGAGTGCTTCTCGTAAATGGCGCGCATCGTCACCGTCTGCCCAGCGAAGTCGCGAAGGAGTCTCGCCCGAAGCTCATCGAGCGGTCGATTCAGCTCGAAGAGGAGTTGCTGAGCCGAGCTGTCCGCAGGGCTGTAGCTGAAGCTTGGAACCCCCTGCTCGCGGGTTGAACTGGCGGTGACCATGATGTCCTTCATCACCGCGTAGCCCCTGAAATGTTTGGTCACGAGAATTAGGTGGTGCTTCGTGCGGGTGCCCGCGTCACTCTTGAAGCAGAAGGGCAACACGAACCGATGCCCATATCCCTTGAGCGCCTGACTGAGGGCCTCGACGATCGTGGCCTCTCGCGCGGCAGGCCCGAGAGGCTCCAGCACTCGGCTCAGGGCTTCTGCTTTCTCTGCCCCGAACAGCGCGCCCATGTGTTCGCGAACCATTGGGTTGCTGAGCCCTGCGTTGATGCGCGCGTAGTTGAAGAAGAAGATGCAGTCGCAGCCCCAGTCCCGCAGGAAGGCATCGACGAGGCGCAACGTCAGACCCTTGTAGCCCCAGGGGTCGATGAATGCGAGGGTCGGGATCTTGCTCTTCTCCGCGAACTGCTTGGCGATCTTGTCTCCGACCTCCTCGTTCCAAATGACGGGCCTGTTCTTCAGCTTCTCGATCCCCGGGAGCCTGGCGATTTCCTCTTCGAGGGTCCGCACGTTGTCCGAAGATCGTTCGGGCCCGTGGCCAACTGAAGATCGGGAGCCCTCCCGACCGCTTCACGCGCATGCCGCTCGCGACGTCACGAGCGACACGGATGGCGCTGCCCGGCGAGCTGGGTCCAATGCCGTGCCGAGCGCGCTTGCAAAGCGTACGCTTACGTGAGCAGGGCTCCGACGTTTTTTTGACCGACCAGATCCGGCGAAAAAGTCCGGGCCCTGCCTCGGATATCGGCGACGGCGGCTGCGTACTACACTGCTCGCTGTGAGCAGTCCGTCGCGCCGTTGGATGCGTGTGGCGCGACTGCTCGTCGCGTGTCTGGCGTTCGTTCTGGCGTTCGTTCTGGCGCCACCCGTGCCAGCGGTACCGGGCGTCTTCGACGACGTCGTGCTGGTCGCCGCCACGCGCTTCGCTGCCGAGGCGCCGTATGCCACGGAAGAGACCTCGCCGAGCGCATCGCGAGTCCTGTCGCGACCGACCCCGACGACGCCGGTCGTGTGGTCTGACGACGCGCGCCCTCTCGCGCAGCTTCAATCGCCACGGGCGCTGAGTTCTCGGAAGTACCTTCGTCACTGCTCGCTCCTCTGCTGAGAGCCGCGACGCCCCTCGTCGTTCGCCCAACAGCAGAGGAGAGAGAGCATGTCGAGAGGAACTCGACGTGACCACGTCATCGCGTGGTTGCGTCGCGCGATCGCGATAGCGTCGCGCGCCCGGCGCGTCCTGTGGCGTACATGGGGCGCGCTGGCGATCGGGTTGGGCGCCGGGTTCGGTCCTCAGATCGCCCCTCCCCCCCCACCACCGCCCGCGGTCGAGCAAGTGGTTGAAGACGGTGAAGCGATGGAGAAGGCGTAGCGAAAGCCTCTCCGGGCACGCGATCACCACGACCTCGAGCTCCTGTCGGAGGCGTTCGGGATTTACTTGCGGCGATGGTTTGCCCGCACTCCCGGTGTCCCCGAGGGCGCCAAGCCGGCGGCTCGGCAAGCTGCGGAGGGTCCATGGAAGCATTTTGTCGCGCACCTTGCCGACCGGTTCTCGGAGGGCCGCCGCTTCACTGACGGTTTGCCGCAAGGGGGCGACGGCGGAGAGGCCGAGCGGGCCAGACGAGAACACGGTTGGCAGTACGACAAGGCTCTTGCGCCTCTTGGGGGCTCTCGGCTACGCAGGGTCACGCCGCTCAGTCGCTGAGCTTCAGAAAGCCCGATGCGTTCAGCGTCTGGTGGAAGTACGTAACGACGGCGCCAGCGTCGTACGGCGACGTCTTCCCGCCCATCATTTCGCCTCCACATACGCCGAGCACCGCACCCGGGCACGACAGCCTCCGACGCTTTCGCTCGACCCTGGCTGAGCGTAGTTCGGGCTCGGTTTACCCGCCGCGTCTCCGCGTTCGCGCGGCCTCAAGCTGCTTGAGATCGCGCAGGTCCCGTTCACGACCGGCAGCGCGCTTTGCTGCGACCAAGTCATCGAGGCAGACCAGCGAGACGGCGACGCCGTCCCAATTCACCCTAATCCGGCGCGCGTACGCTTCAGCGAACGCGATGCCATCGATGCGCCGCAGAAGGTCGACGCGCACCGGCGACGCCCCGAGAAACATGAACTCGTCGGGCCCGAGGCCACGAAGGGTCTCGACGATCGCCGCCGGGGCCCCGAACTGCGCGAGCGCACGCGCTACCGCCTCAAGGTTTTGGTCCGAGGGGCCGATGAACAGATCAAGGTCCTTCGTAAAGCGTGGCTCGGCATGGTAACCGACGGCCCATCCGCCCACGACCAGGTACTCAGCGTTCGTGTCGGCTAACGCCGAAAGCAGATCCTTGAAATCGGGGTGGAGGTCCATTCTTCCCACTGATGATCCAGGCTTCGACGATGGCATCCCACATGGCCTGCAGCTTGGTGGACGGCTCTGCGTTGGCCCAGAAATCCAACCCCTTCTCGTTCAGTTCCGCAAAGGAACCGGCTTTGGCGCCGCTCCAGGTCGCCCTTCGCCGATCCGCTCTAATGTCGGAAGCCGTGCGAGCCATGCTTCAGTATAGCGTCCGAGTGACCCGATGCCCGCAATCGAAATGCTGAGCGTGCGACAGCGTCCGCCGTGCGCCTAGCGACGGGAAGGTAGGCTTTCCCGGTGCACGCGGAGCTTGAGACCGATTACCTCGTCGTGGGCGCCGGGGCTGCGGGGATGGCGTTCACCGACGCGCTTCTCGCGCACTCGAACGCGACCGTCGCAGTGGTCGACCGCCGGCATGCGCCCGGAGGCCATTGGGTCGACGCCTATCCGTTCGTTCGACTCCATCAGCCATCCGCGCTCTACGGAGTCGACTCCGTGCCGCTCGGGCATGATGCCATCGACACAACCGGGACCAACGCGGGCTTCTACGAGCTGGCGGGCCCGGACGAGCTGCGTGGCTATTACGAGCACGTCATGCACCGGCACTTCCTGCCCACCGGGCGGGTCCGGTACTTCCCGTGTAGCGATTACGTTGGGGAGCACCGCTTCGTCTCCAGGCTCACCGGCGCGTCGTGTCAGGTGCACGTGCGCCGCAAGCTAGTCGACACGACGTACGGCGAGGGAACGATCCCGGCGACGACCCCTCCGCCATTCGAGGTGGCTGACGGCGTTCGCTGCATGACGCCGAGCGAGCTCACTCGCCTCGAACAGCCGCCCGAGCGCTTCGTGATCATCGGAGCGGGCAAGACCGCGCTTGACGCTTGCGTCTGGCTTCTCGAGCGTGGCGTTCCGGCTACGGCCATTCGGTGGGTCAGACCGCGCGAAGGTTGGTGGCTCAATCGCCGGTTCCAACAGCCGCACACGCTCCTGCCGGATCTCCTGCGCGGCACCGCGATCCAGATCGAGGCGATGGCTCAGGCCAGGTCGGTGGATGAGCTCTTCGCCCGGCTGGAATCGGAGAGCGTGTTTCTCCGGATCGACCCCGAGGTGGCGCCGACCATGCTTCGCGGCGCCATCGTGAGCGAGGCCGAGATCGGGCTTCTCCGCCGGATCGACGGCGTGGTCCGCATGGGTCACGTGCGCCGAATCGAGCGTGACGAGATCGTGCTCGACCGAGGGCGGGTGCCGACCGACGAACGGACGGTCCACGTCCACTGCGCGGCGCGAGGGCTTCCGAGCCCCCCGCGCCGCCCCATCTTCGATCCCGGACGCGTCACAATCCAGCCCTTCATATGGGGGTTCGCGTGCTACCAGTTCGCGATGCTCGGCATGGTCGAGGCCACGGTCGAGAGCGACGAGGCGAAGAACGACCTGTGCCCCTCCATCTCGTACTGGGACAAGAACGAGGACTATCTGACCGCGTTTCTCGCCACGATGGGCGTCACGAGCAGGATCGCCGCCCATCCACCCCTCGCGACATGGAACAAGGCGAGCCGCCTCCAACCCACGAGCGGGATCGCTGCCCACCGAAACGATCCGCGCGTGACCGCCTCCCGCGAGCGCATGAAGCGCTTTGCCCCGCCGGCGGCGATGAACTTGCCGAAGCTCCTCTCGGATCGGAGCCCGCGCTGAGTCCTTGCGGAGCGCGCAATGCTGGGGCGCCCTTCGAGGTGCGCATCACCGAGGGGTGGGAATAGCCTCGAACCGCCGCCCGAAGGAGCTGTGCCTTGACGGGTACGCGAGAATTGCCGACGCGTTGCGTTATCGGCAACGAGGTCGACACCGGTAACCCGCCCATCCGAGGACCTTGCAAAACCGCTTCCCGGAGCGATTATCGGAGCCTGCTTTTGGAGACGACGGCCGAACCGGGTGGAACGAAAGAATCCCGTCGATGCCATAACGATGAACCGCGCCTCTTCGAGCTCCAGCGTTACGGTGGGATGCTGTCCGACGCAATGACGGAGGCGGCCATGCGGAGCTTCGTCGCACTTTTGTTCATCCCATTCGCCGTCGCGTGTGGCGGACACATTGCTCCGCTCGTCGACGATGGGGGGCCAGCGCCTGCGCAAGTGGTTGACGCCAATCTGCCGGCGAGCACCGAAGCGGCATCGATGCCCATGCCACGGACCGAGTGCGCGACCGTGGAGACGCTATGCTCCGGCCTCTGCACGAGTCTCTTGACCGACCCGAGTAACTGCGGAGTCTGCGGCAACGCTTGCGCACCCGATGATGCATGCACGGCTGGCGTTTGCGAATGCCCGATCGGGAACACCGATTGCGGCTTTGGCTGCACAGACACGATGATCGATCCCGATAATTGCGGCATGTGCGGAGCCACGTGTTCCGCCGCCTTGGTCTGCAAGGGCGGTCTGTGTGTTCCGTGCGGGCCAGAGCGTACGCAGATCGCTTGTGGCTCGCCTCAACAATGCGTCAATAGCTCTGTCGATCCGGAAAATTGCGGCGCTTGCGGGGCGACGTGCGCGGCTGGCGCGAATTGCGTGAACGGCGTGTGCGACTGTCCGGCGGGGCAGACCGTTTGCACGACGTGCCTGGGTCAAGCCTGCACGGATCTCACGAGCGACCCCGACAACTGCGGCGCCTGCGGCAACCCGTGCCCCGATGGAGCTACCTGCACGAACGGCGCTTGCGCCTGCCCGAAGGGTGACACGGCGTGCAGCGGAGCTTGCGTCGATGAGCTGACCGACCCGAACAACTGCGGAACCTGCGGCGAGGTGTGTCCGCCGGGCGACGCCTGCAACGTAGGGCTATGCACACCGTAGTTGGCCACGCATCGAGCCGACGATTTCGAGCACCGAAACCGACCGCGCATCCCTTGCTCTATCGCCCGTTGCTTGGTTTGGGCCTGCGCGCCTGCCTTCCGAACAGCGCCAAGTCGCGAAGTGCACGCTGAATGAAGTGGCGCAGTGGAAGAGCGGCATCGGTTGCGGCCCAGTGCTCGATGGCCGTCTCGAGAGCGACGAAAAACGCGCCCGCCAGCACGTCGGCCTCGAACGCGTCACGACAGGCGCGCGCCTCCACGAGAGAGCGAGCCACCGCCGAACGAAACAGCCGCATCCCGGCCGTTCTCGCGGCGCCAATGCTCGGCTCCCTATCCGCGAGACGGACGCGCCGAAGGATCCTCGCGGCCGTGCTGGTGGCGAGTCTCAGGGGCCACGACGAGGGCGCCACGGTGATCGGACGTCGGATGTATGTTTGGGCCCGGCTCGCGTACGTCCCGCTCTACGCACTGGGCGTTCCGGTCGTCCGGTCGCTGGTCTGGAATGTGGCCACCCTTGGGATCGTGGTCATCGTCGTCGGCGCATGGACGTGATGTTCGCGCGATGGCAAACCGTCCGACCAGTTCGATCAGGGCCTGTCGTTGAATCGGGCTTCGAAGCGCGGCGTCGCACCCCGCCGATCGCCCGTCGCATTCCCTCGTCTTTGCAGCGCTGCCGGTCAGAGCGACAACGTGGATCGCGCGCAGCCAGGGATCGCGGCGAAGTACGCGAGTCGCCTCCCAGCCGTCCAGGCCCGGAAGGTCCAGGTTCATCAGCACGAGCAGCGGCTGATGCATCCGCGTGAGTTCCAGCGCCTCCAGGCCGTTCGCCGCCACCAAGACTCGGTAGCCTTCCTCGGCGAGCCATCTGCAGTAGTCCGAGCGCAGGCCGGCGTCGCTCTCAACGATGAGAACCAGAGGCGCTTTGTCCTCCATGGTGGCCGCAACGTCGACCGTGCTGCGACGAATGGCAAGATCATCCATGATCACGAACTGTGGGTGCGGCCCGCTTTTCCGCGACCTTTACGTCATGACCGTTTCCGATCACGCTTGCGGACTCCTCACGGTGCGTGCGATGCGTTCGGCCACGGAGCCTACAGCGTGCTCGTGCCTACCTTCGGGATGGCCGCGTGATCGAAGCGACCGGCGGCGAGCTCGTGAGCCCAGGCGCGAACCCCGTCGCGGAACGTTGCGACATCCGTGCAACCAACATGTGGCGGACACGCGTCGAGCTTGGCGATGCCCTTGGCGAGCAGGCGAGAGGCGGAGTCGACGGATCCCCTTGCCAGAAGCTTGTGGAAGCCTGCGGCAACTTGGATGAGTCCTTGAAGAAACCGCCGTTGCGTCGGGTCTGTCTCGACGAGCCAGTCCGTCTCCCACGCCTCGTGGGCCTCGAAGAACGCGCCTGAGTCGAAGAGAAGCGCTCCGCGGGCGAAGCTGTCGTTCCGAGAAGGGTCCACGGCGACGGTGAGTATATATACGCTCCTGCCGATCGCGATGAAGGTCGACGACTGCCGGAAGCTTGCTACGTTCTTTCCCGGGGCTCCGCGTGTTCGCGAGGTGACGGGCCCCTGGGGGATTTCAGAAGCCGGCTCCGAACGTGATCTGCTGCCTGCTCTGCCCCAGAACCTGCACGCCCACGTTGTACGGGTGTCCGTCCGCAGCCTTCCAAACGATATCCGTTCGAGTCGAGACCGCGCGCTCGCGCCCTTCAACGCCAGCGAGAGCGCCGGCTGCATCCCGCCGTACAATGGAAACTGCGCGGGGGCCGCGTAGGCGCCGGCTGCGAAGACCCATGCCACCGACGGCCGAATAGGAACGGTGTACGTGACCACCGCGCCCATGCCGGCGTCGATGGGGCAACCGAGCTGGGTGAACACGCTCAAGACGAGGTGAGGGGTGAGCCGCCAATCGGTGTAGTGCTGAACGGGAATGCCTCCCACGGAGTTGCCGACGTCATCCTCGAGGGAGGCGCACTGGGGGAACCCGCCCGCCCTGGGAGAGATGCTGCCCTCGAGTGTCAAGCGCATCGGCGCAGCCAGCACGGATCCGGAAAAGGGGGGGACGTAACCCAGGTCGTCACCGGAGGGCGCCGCCGGCGGCGTTGTCGTCTGCGAGCCGACCGAGGCAGGCGTCTGAGCGGAAGCGGCGCGATCCGGCAAGAGCGCGGCGGCGACCACGAGCCCGATCCCGATCGATTCGATAGGGGCACGTCGCCACGTCGGCATCGGACTTCCTAGCTCCTCGGTTCCTATTCGAGCGTACCTCCGGAAGGCCGCCGTGCACCCGAGAATCGGACGAGGAACGCCCAGACCGGCACCAGAGCCACGTCCTTTCGGACGAGTCCTGCCCCACCATCGGCCGCCTAGCGCCTACGTCGAGCACGCCCAGCCGGCTCGCCACGCCGTTGCGCGGGACGACTTGGGTTTGCCACGTTCGCGCCGTGGCGCCAGAAAGACTCCCGCCCACCGCCTTCACGGCGGACTCGTAGCCTGGGATGGGCTTCGTACGACGGCGTGGTCCGACGACAGGCCGCTCACCTGCGGGATGCTTGGTTTAGGATGTTTGCGATGCGGATCGGCGCGGCGGTCGTGATGGTGACTCTGGCGGTTGCCGCGAGCGCCCGCGCGAGCCCTTCGACGCGGCTCGTGTACACGCGGTCCGCCGATGCCATGGCGTGTCCCGACGAGGCCTCCCTTCGCGCGGCCGTGGCGACCCGGTTCGGCTACGATCCGTTCTTCCCGTGGGCGAAGGGCGCGGTGGTCGTCCAGGTCTGGAGGGAACACGGGCGGTTGAACGCGCGCGTGCAGCTCGTCGACGAACAAGGCATCGACCGCGGGACGCGCCAG
Source organism: uncultured delta proteobacterium (assembly GCA_963696385.1). Lineage (GTDB taxonomy): Bacteria > Myxococcota_A > Polyangia > Polyangiales > Polyangiaceae > Palsa-1150. Next base: position 247,208 of record CAVOKF010000007.1, on the reverse strand, counting down.
ATCACGTCCGACCGCGACGGGTGCGCGAGCCTGTTCGATGCAACGGCTCTCGCCATTAGCATCGCGCTCGACGCCGCCGACCCCGTGGCATCTCCGCCGGTTGCGCCAGCGCCGGCGCCAAGCTCCGACGTGCCCGCGTTCGCTCCGCAGCCCCAAGCACCTGCTGCGCCCGCCCAGGCCCCACTCCACGCCGACACGTCTCGTGCGCCACCGCAGGTCGCCCCCCTCTGGAGGATCGGCGCCGACGCCCTCGTGGCGGGCGGGACGGCCCCGACCTGGGCACCGGGGATCGCGTTGTTCGCGGGGACGCGCCGCGGGTTCGGGTCGATCCAGGTCGAAGCGATGGGCGATCTCTCGACGCGCTCCACCCAAGGGAGTGCGGACGCGATTGTCCAATCTTCGGTTTTCGCCGGCGCGGTCGTCGCGTGCGCCCATCTCGGGCCGGCGTTTGCGTGCCCCCTCGGCGAGATCGGAAGCCTCGTCGTCTGGGGTGAAGGAGGCCGTCAGCCCCACACGCAGGACCGGCTGTTCGCGGCCTCAGGCGGCCGGATCGGGCTCGAATGGCCACTCAGCCGCGCCGTGACCGTCCACCTACGGGGGGACGCGCTGTACGATCTGACCCACCGAGAGTTTTTCCTGTTCGATGGTCAGACAAGGCCGGTGTGGTCCACTTGGCCCCTCACGTACGACTTCGGGGTGGGCTTCTCGACGTTTTTCCTGTGAAGGAAGTCGCTCGTGGACCCAATGGTGGAAGTGTCCGCGAGCGCGCAGCCGGCAAGGCCCGACTTGGGCGCCATCTTCGACGAGCAGTTCGGCTACGTATGGAGCACGTTGCGCCGACTCGGCGTGCGAGAAGCCGAGATCGAAGACCTCTGTCACGACGTGTTTCTCCGCGTGCATGCGCGCCTTGCCGACTACGACCCGACGCGGCCAATCCGTCCTTGGCTCTTCGGGTTCGCCTACCGCCTGGCCTCCGATTACCGACGCCTGGCGCGACACCGCCTCGAACTGAACGGCGTGCACGTCGAAGCCCGAGACCCGACCCAGCCCGTCGATGAGCGGATGGTCGAAGCCGAGCGCGGCCAGCTCGTGCGTGCCGCGCTCGATGCGATGGATCTGGAGCGTCGGGCCGTGCTCGTCCTGCACTACGTCGACGGTGTGCCTGTCGGCGAGATTGCCGAGACGTTGGAGATTCCCCTTGTAGAGCGACGCGAAGAACCGCCTGATCCGGGACGCGTCAGGGCGTAGGACGCCCGAGCATTCGTTCAGGACGGGTCGCAAAGGCCATCCTCTTGCGTGAGAGCCGGCGGGAAGGGTCCCCGCTCGTGTCGGCGCGCGTGCTGGCGTAGAAGGCGCGACGAAATGGACGCACAAAAGAGTGAAGGCCCAGGGCGGCAACCCCGAGCCTTCGGCCCAGACGCGGACGCGGCTCTGGACGCCGCGGACGGTGCCTGAGAGCAAGCGCCGGGTCAACCCGTGCGCATCACGCGTCCGTGGAATGGACGCGTGCACGAGCATGAGGGAGTCGAGCAGCCGCTTCGTTTTGCGTGCTGTGGGGCCTGCGGCGAGGGGTTCTACGCGTGCGCCAGGTGCGATCGGTTCGGCGAGCGCCGCTACTGCAGCGAGGCGTGCCAAGGGGTAGGGCGCGCGCGGATTCTGTCGCACGGCGCGGCGGTTGGAAGCGACGACGGTGGAGGGTCGGCAGAACAACCGCGACCGGCAGCACTGGTTTCGCCAAGCACATCCGGGCCGGCGAGGCCGCAAGGCTCGGCAGCGGGGCGTGGTGGCGCCGGTCGCGCCGGGAACGGATGGGCAGGTCGTAACGGATCCCCCTTCTGGTGGGAGTGCCGATTCGCGTGTTGTGCGCTCGCGCGGCGCGGCGCTCGCCTCCAACCCGGAGGCGGCGACCGAGGCGGCCAGGAGCAGGACCGATGAATCGATGGACGGTGACGATGGATCCCCGGCGCGAGGCGACGCGGATCCTGATGATGGAGGGGCGCGAGGAACGGATGCGGGCGGTGTTGGGCCCATCGGCGTCGGCGCATCCGCGGGCGGCCTCCACGCTGCTCGAGGGGCTGGCGCTCTGGCAGCAGCGCCCGCTCTGCGTTGTTCTCTGTGCGGATACCGAGGAATCTATGTCTGCATTGCGGCTGGAGGACGCGCTGGGCTTCGGCGTGCGCAATCTGCATTTCGACGTGGAGGTGATGCTGCGCGGTCCGGCGCATCGCCGTCGCGCGGGCCGTCTGGGGGGATTGGGCTGCTTCGGTGATCTGCGGCAGGTCTGCTTGCAGGGGGTGTCGCCATGACAGTCAGCAAAGAGTGCGAGAGCGAGATCCTTCGGCTCGTGCAGGCCGAGAAGTGGCCCGAAGGCACGGTGGCCGCCGAGCTGGGGGTGCACCACGACGTCGTCACGCGCGTGCTCGCCCAGGACGCCACTGGACAGCCCGCGCGCGAGCCTCGGCCGAGCAAGCTCGACGCGTACAAGGGCTTCATCCTCGAGCAGATCGAGAGGTATCCACGGCTGCGCGCGACGCGGCTGCGCACGATGATCGCCGAGCGCGGGTTTCGGGGCAGCGCAAAGCTCGTCGAGCGCTTCGTCAAAGGCATCCGTCCGCGCGCGGCGAGCAAGGCGTACCTGGTCTGCGAGCGCCTGCCGGGCGAGCAAGGGCAAGTGGACTGGGGTCACGTGGGGCAGCTCTCCGTCATGGGAGGGATGCGGGCGCTCTGGGTCTTCGTGATGCTTTTGGCGTATTCGCGAATGCGGTACGCGGAGTTGGTGCTCGATATGACGGCGGAATCGCTCCGGCGCTCGATCCTGCGCGCGCTGAGCTTCTTCGGTGGCGTGCCACGGCAGCTTCTCTTCGACAACCCCAAGATCGTCGTGATCGAGCGCCATGGTCGCGCCGCGCGGCTTCACTCCGGGATCATCGAGCTCGCCGGACAGCTTCGCGTCAAACCAGTGCTCGCGCGCGTGCGGACGCCCGAAGACAAGGGCGGAGTCGAAAGAGCCATACGCGAGCTCAAAGAAGGATTCTTCGCGGGCCGTTCGATCCCGAGTCTGGAGATAGGAAACCTCGGCCTGCGGCGCCACATCGAATCGGTCGTGATGACGCGTCGCCACCCAACCCTCGCCAGCCGCAGCGTGGGCGAGGTCTTCGCCGAGGAGAAGGAGCGCCTGATGCCGCTGCCCAATCCGATGCCGACGGCGGACCTGGTGTTGCCTGTCGCCGTCGACAAGACGGCGAGCGTACGGCTCGGGACCAACCGCTACTCGGCGCCGCCGAAGTACGCGAGCGCGACGCTGACGCTCGTGGCGGACGACGATCACGTGCGGCTTCTCGATGGGGAGAAAGAGGTGGCGCGCCACCGACGCTCGTGGGGACGCGGTCAGCGCATCGACGACCCCGCGCATCGCCGCGCCCTCTGCGAGGGGCGGCCACGAGCCGAGGCCATCACGATACGCGACCAGCTGCTCGGCGCCGTGCCCGAGCTCTCGGTGCTTTACGAACGCTGGGTCGAGCAGGGACGAAACATCAACTTCATGACCGGGCATGCGCGCAAGCTCTTCACACTCTACGGGCTGGAGATCTTCGGTTACGCCGTGCGCGTCATGGGCGAGCGCGGCACGCACGACATCGGCGCGCTGGCCCTTCTCTGCGAGCAAGAGCGGCAGCGAACCGACCGGCCCATGCCGGTGGATATCGTGCTCGGCGCGCACGTCGTCGACGCCATCGTGGTGCCCCACGACCTCGGTTCCTACGACCGAAAGCGGGGTGAGTCGTGAGCGACGTCGTCGACGAGCTCCGGGCCATCGGCTTCTGCGCGTCGCGCGAGCAGCTCGAGGCACTGCTGTCGCACGCGACCGCCAACCGCCTCTCGCACGTGCAGGTCGTCGAGCTGCTGGTCGAAATGGAGCGCCGGCAGCGTGAAGCACGCAATCTCGCCACCCGCACCAAGATGGCGACGGTGGGGGCGCACACGACGATGGACCGTTTCGACTGGAGCCATCCGCGCAAGATCGACCGCGCCCTATGCGAGAATGTCCTCGGCTTGGGCTTCGTGGAGCGCCGCGAGAACGTCCTTTTTCGCGGCCCAAGCGGTGTGGGTAAGACCATGCTTGCGCAGAACGTATGCCTCGCCGCGCTCAGCGCCGGCATGACCGTCTGCTTTACCCCGGTCGTTTCGGCGCTCGCCGATCTCTTGAAACAGGAGTCGCTGCCCGCCGTCGAGCGACGCATGAAGCGCTATACCAATGTCGATCTTCTCGTATGCGACGAACTTGGATATGTGCCCGTAGACAAGCGCGCCGTCGACCTCTTCTTCCAGATCATCAGCCGGCGCCATGAACGAGCCTCCACCATCATCTCGACCAACTTGGCCTTCAAGGAATGGGGGGGCGTATTCCCCGGCGCCGCCTGCCTCGTCGCTCTCATCGATCGCTTCACCCAGCATCTGCACACCATCGACATCGATGCCGACTCCTACCGGCAAAAGCCGGGCAACTCCCCACCGCCTCCGCAACCCAGGCCCCGCTCGCGAGGCGCCTCCGCCCGGAGGCGCGTGTGACGCCGCCGCGCCAGCGGCTCGTTGCGCCCTCCGAGTGGGACATCGTCTTGGCGCCCGAACTCGGTCCGCTCTTCGTGCTCGACGCTGCACTCATCGCGGCTCGCCGCTTTCTCGCCATCGGCCCCGACCCCTCCTCGTCGACACGCGGCGGCGCCAATCATCCCCCCACTCGCGACCTCCTCAATGCCATGCGCGCTTTACGCAGGCATATCCGCCAATATCGACTCGCCGAGCAGAACGTCGTCGACGGGCGTGACCACAACCACCACGACAAGCCCCTCCCTCGCTGAGCCATTCTCGTCCGCTGCCCGGCGCCGCCTTCCTCAGGAGGTAGCGCCGGGATCGGCCGCGCACTGCTTCCACGTCGCCTTTCCCGCGGATTTACGCGTCCGTCTACATCCCCTGAACACGGCCTATTCGCGGTTGCGTCTGGCCCGCGAACAGCTTGCCTTTGCGGTCAAGACGCTCGCCGCGCGAGAGGTGCATCGTGGCTGATTCCATCCCGCCCCTTAGGCCATTCGAGCTCGAAGAGCTCTCGGCAGACGGCTCACCTCCGCCCGGGGCGCAAGCCCGCGTTCGGGCGAAGCTCGAAATCGCGATCCCCGAGATTCGGCGCGCCGGAGGCGGCGGCGGGCACGGTGGCCGGGTCCGAGGATGGCGCGGCGGCATCGCTTGGCCGGTGGCGACGTTCGCTTTGGGCGGGATGGCCGGCGCCGCGCTCGCCGGTGTGCTCGAGCGGGCGCCTCCGCCGCGGGTTGTCTACGTCGAACCGCCGGCGCCGACAGCGGTCCAGAGTGCCGGGCCGGCGCCGACCGAAGTCGCGAGCGCGACCGCCATGGTGCCGAACCCCGCGATGACCGGCCCGGCCAGCGCAGGCCCGCCGGGGCCACAAGAGCAATCGCAGCTCGAGGCCGAACGGCGCTTGCTCGACGACGCGCGCGCGGCGCTCGTCGCCGAGATCCCCGACCGCGCGCTCGAGAACCTTGCGGCGCACCGTTCCCGATTTCCCAAAGCGATCTTGGCCGAAGAGCGTGACGCGCTCGAAATCCAGGCTCTGGTGCGCGCGGGCCGCTATCGCGAAGCGCGCGACCGGGCGCGGGCGTTCGGCGATCGCTGGCCGGAAAGCCTCTTCGGCCACACGGTCCGCTCGGCCATCGCATCCATTCCGTGAAGGGCCCACGCGGACGACCCAATCGTTATTCATGGGTGATGCGCCAATGAAAAACAGACTGACCTTCCTCGCACTCTTCGCCTTCTCGAGCGCGTGCGGGGGCAAAGACATCTATCTCAGCTCGACAGCAAGCCCCGAAGCCGACGCGAACGGCATCGACAACGCGCCGGACGCCGCCAGTCCGGTCGCGGCGGACGCCAGCGTCGCAACCTGTGTGCAACCGGGCCCTGCGGGGACCGATGCAGGCCCTACGGACGCGGGATCCAGCTTGGCCCCCCTTCTGGGGGGATGGACCGGATACGTCGAGAACTACACTTTCCCCTCCGGATCGGATGCCCTGCAGCTCAGCTTCACCGCCGAGGCGGATGGGGCGATCGCCGCGACGATCGCGTTCGGTCAGGGTCCGGCGTCCCTGCCTGCCGTGGACCCGACCGTCGGCTACTGGCCGGTCGGAATGCCGACCGGCGCGATCCCCATCCCTGTATTCCCAACCGTCGAACCCACGGCATCGAATGGCTTGGGCAAGCTCGTCGGAGAGGTTGCCGAGGGCTTTGCCTATACCGTGGAAGACGTTCAGTTCGACGGCACGCGTTTGCGATTCGGCGTCAATTCGCTCGAAGAGTACAAGCCGTGGTGCGCGCTGCAAACCTCGTACAGCTACGCGCCCCTGAATCCTTGCGCGTATGGCTGCGCGCCAGATTGGCAGGTGTCCGTCGTCGGCGGCGTGGATGCGGGTTTCATGGCGTCCAGCCTTTGCGCGCTCCACAATCCTGACGGCGGCCCGGACCTCACGATGAACTGCGGCAAAGTCGTCCTCTGCGACAATCCGCCGCAGCCCCAGGTATGCACGTGCGGGTCGAGCGGATGCACGGCCACACCGAATGTCGATACGACATTCGACATGCGGTTGGGCGCGGGCGGTCTCGACGGTAGCGTGGCGTTCGCGTCCGGTGGGTCGGACCTCGTCGTTCACTTCACGGCGGCTGCCGGAGATCCGTAGCGCGGAGAGCGCTCGCGTGGGGCTCGGCTTGGGTCAAGGGTCGTCGAGAACCATGAAAGCAAAAAGCGAATAGCCATTCGTGGTGCCCCTTTGGGTTCCGAGCATCCGGACGTACCGCGCAGAGGTTTCGGCGAACGTGACGTCGGTGACCGAATACGATGCGCCGATCGTCGTCGTGTATACGGAGGTCCAGGTCGTCGCGTCGGTCGACACCTGGATTTCAAACGCCTTCGCGTAGTCCAAATACCACTTGAGAATGACTCGATCGACTTGAGTGGGGGCTCCGAGGTCCACCATGATCCATTGCGGATCGGTGGCCTCGCTCTCCCAGCGGGTCGCGGCGTAGGTCAGGTAGGTCGTGGCCGTCGTCACGCTTGCAGGCAGGTTCGTACCGTCGTCCGAGGAGGCCGTAGCCGTCTTGCCGAGTGCCAGGTCTCGTGTCAAATCGAACGTCCGCCACGTCCCGGTGCCAAGGTTGAAGTCCCAATCCTGATAATAGTTCATCGACGGTAGGCCGGCGTCATCGAACGCGAGCGGCAGCCATACGTAGTCGCCTTCGCTTCCCCCGGTGGGCAGCCATCGATCGCCGTCGTACAGGAAATACGTGCCTTGCGTGCCCGCAACGGGAAACACGAAGTCACACTGCGTTTGATACGAGGTGGTGGAGCCCGGCGTGGTCAGGTTCGTCGCCGCCGACCAGGGGCCGGCCAAGTTCGTTGCCATGTAATATTCCGTAGCCGTCGGGTTGATGCCGGCGGTACGGGAAGTCCCATAATAGTACACTCCATTTCGCTTGAAAATGTGGGGAGCCTCTCGACTGGGGATGTTCCACAGGTAGACCCGCTCTGCCAAAGTCAAATAGTCGGCGGACATCCGGTAGATTCCGTGCTCGCGATTGGGACCGGTTTCCCACCACACGTACGCCAGATAGGCTTGACCGTCGTCGTCCTCGAACATCGACATGTCGCCGATGGTGTACCCATCGACCAGCGTTTGGCTCTGAAAGGTGAACGTTCCGTCCGGAGTCGGAGAGGTCGCTATTCCCAAATACGCCGAATCTCCGTCGTACTTCAAAAACATCACGTACGTCTGGGTCGCGGCATTGTACAGGACGTCCAGTCGATTGGCTTCGACGGGCGAATGGAAGACCACGCCCTTGTAGGTCCAATGGATGAAGTCGGGCGAGGTATACAGGTTCTGATCGGCCGCGCCGGGGGCTCCGCCATACCAGTAATAAAGATTGCCAAACTGACGGATCTTGCCACTTCGGGTATTGATCAGGTTTCCGTCTTGGTCGTACCAGAAGAAGTCGTTGTGGATCGTGCCCCAGCCGGTGGCTACCGCCGCGCCGTCGACGGCGGGGCCGGTCGCGCTCGAGCCATCACCGGCGGCGTCGCTCGACCCGCCATCGCTTGCGGCGTCGTTGCCGTTCGGGCCGCCACCGGTCGTCGCGTCACTCGAGCCGCTTGCCGCGTCACTGCCGCTCGGGCCGCTCGCGGGTGCAGCCCCGCTTGATGCCGTGCTGCTCGAACTACCGTTCGTTGCCGTGCTGGCGCTGCGGCTCGCAGCCGCGTCGCTGCCGGGAGCTGCCGGACTGCCGCTCGCGTCGACGGAGCTCGGTGTGGGGGTCGGCTGCGCTTGCCCGCTTGCCGAGTTGCCGCAGCCAAGGAGCAGCGTCGTCGCACCGATCGCAAGCGCCGCTGCCGCGTGAAGCCGATCGGCGGAAGGCCGCGTACGCTTGGGGTGCAAAGGGCTTCTCCTTGGGCCACCCCAGTGTCCGGAGGCGTCCCAAAGAGCTCACCGCGCAGATCGAGCCGCCGGTGGCCCGGCGGGGCCCGCCCCGCTTGCGCGCCGGGAGCTTTTACCGTCGAAAGCGCCCGGGAGAAAAATGCCATCGTCGACCCTCGTGAGTCCAACGAGCAGCCGCCCAATGGCTGCCGCGTCGCTCGAGCTCCCAGCGCCCTCCGTACCACACGTGACCGCGCGGTCCCCATCCCCAATAGCCGGGGATCCAAAAGTGATTCGGGGAAGGGCGAAGAGGGGCGACCTCCAGGCGGAGGGCTGGCGGCGCGACGTCGATGACTTGAGCGGCCGCAGTCCGCGGGGCCCCCATCCAAAGGGCAAAAAACAGCATGGCCGCGACGAAGCCGGAACGTAAGGCGCGAGATCCTTGAAAGGCGTTCATGCGTGGAGTTCAGTGCATGGCCTGTGCCGCATGGATAATGCGCGCATTTCCGTCATTTCAGCGACTCGGCGGGACGCGGCGTCCTAGCCCGCGAGAGCCCCTGGGGCATCCTCGTCCCGGTGGCTTTCCGAATCTCTCGGGCGAGTCAGCTTCTCGTGGCGCTCACCACCCAGACCGAGCCGCGCAGGGCGATGCGCTCGCCCCTGACGAAAGGCCGCAATCGCGCCTCGAGCGCCACGCGGACCCGGGCCTTCGTGTCATCGTCGGCGTCCCGCAACCGGCGCGCCGTCGGCCCCGTAGTCATGGCGAAGCGCGCGGCTTCACCAAGCCCCTGCTGCGAAAGGACGACATCGGCGTCGAAGGCAACGACTGCGACGTTCGTAAATGACGCTTCGTCGAGGATTGCCGCCACGCGGCCAGAGTCTGCGAACGCGAATGGCCCCGGCTCATCCGCCGATTCGGCGGGTTCGGCAGGAAGAAGCAAGTCGACGGAGTCCCGGGCAACGCGAACCCATTCGTTTTCGTTCGCCGCGCGCCAGCACACGAACGCCAGGGTGCCGCCCGATCGCAGCGCTTCGCGCATCCGCCGGAAGGCCGGTACCGGGCGCCGGAAGAACATCACTCCGAAACGCGACACGATGGCGTCGAACGGAGTCTCGAATCCATGCTCGGCTGCGTCGGCCAAGACGTACGAAACGTTCGGCCGCCCGGTCGAGCGTTCGCGCGCTCGTGCCACCATCGGCGTCGACACGTCGATTCCCACGACCGCGCCCCCCGGTCCCACCGCGTCGGCCGCGGCGAGCGTAGTCGTCCCGCATCCGCAGCCCACGTCGAGGACACGAGCGCCCGGGCGCAGCGTCGCGCGATCGAAGAGCTTGGCGCTGAACGCCGCAAAAGCTCGATCGATCGCTTCTTGCTCGCGCGCCCAACGCTCGCCCGCGGGTCCGTTCCAATACGCGATCGGGTCGGCGGTCTCATCCATCGTCACACCATACCGCGGAGCTCGGGGCGTCTGCATACGGCCCCGGCATGCTGTTCGCCGAGATTGGCTTTCTGTAGCCGAGTGACCTGCGAGCGTCACTCGACGGGCAGTGGGCGCGACGATCGCGAAGACACGTCCGCCCAGCGCTGGATCACGCGAGCCCCGTCGATGACCCGCACCGCACCTCCGGCGATGTCGCGTTCGGTGCCTTCCCCGGCGAGGTCATCCGTTGTGAGGTAATCCTCCGGCCGGCAGGTGAGAACCACGACCTGCGTATTCAGCGCGGTCTTCATCAACACGTCCTGAAACCATGCGAGTCGCACCGGGTCGGTGTGGACCAGGTGATCGTCGAGCACGATCGCGCTTTTCAACTGCGCCGCGACGGTGAGGCGAATGAGCGTCGCGAGTTGATGGCGTGTGCCGACCGAGAGCGCCGAAAGGACGTCCGCACCCGTCGCAGACGACTCACTCAGACCCAGCGCCTCCGTCTTGAGTGCCGCATCGAGCCGGAGATCCCGGTAACGGCCCGCCGTCAATTCCTCGAACTTTTTCGACACGGGTCCTGCGAGTGCACGTCCGAGGTGGGCGCCCTCGTCATCTTCGACATCGCGCAGGGTGTCGCGGAGCAGCTTCCACGCATCGGCATCGGTCTCCATCTCCCGCTGCCGAGCGAATTCGGCGGTAAGGGCTTCCTGGATTCGCTCCAAATCTTCGCGCACCGTGTTGCCACCGACCTTGGTCAGAGCGCCCTCGCTCTTGTAGAGTTCCTCTTTCGCCGAATCGAGTTCCCGGTTCGCGGCCGCTGCGTCTTGCTCGGCCGCCACGACGTCGGCCTCGGACACATTCTTCTCGACCGGCAGCGCCGCCCACTCGCGTGTACGCTGCTCGACGAGCGCCGCGGCGGCAGCCCGGTCCATGCCATGGAGTCGGAGGCGACGGAGATTGGCCTCCCCCGTTCGCGTGTTGCATTCCGCTCTCGACGTTTCGACCGCCTGCACGGCGTCATCGTGCGCCGGCTTCGCCGCAGCCAGACTGTGCTCGGCGGCCGCAATCGCCCGCTCGGCTTGGTCGACATCGTCGTTCGGAGCCGTCTCCAGCGCCTGGCGCTTCGCCGCGATATCCGCTTCGCGCTTGCCGAACGATTCGAGCTCCCGCTCGATCCGAGCGAGTAAAGGCCCGGGGTCCGAGGATTGGGCGGTCGCCAAGGCCGCTTCGGACCTTGCGACCCGTTCCGCGGTTCGCCGATCCGCCTCCGCGACCTGGTACTCGGCCCGCTCGGCGTCCTGCTCGGCCGTTCGCGTCGCTGCCGCTGCCGTGCGTTGCTCGTTCGAACGTTTCGCGTGCAGCGCCTCGGCCGGCGCCTCCCAGTGTGTCCCGAGCGCGGCCAACCGCTGCTCCAAAACCGCCGGGGCTGTCTTGCCCAGTGCGGCTTTGCGAGCCTCGAGCCCGTCGGCGCGGCTCGAGAGCCTCGCGGCCTGCTCGGTCTGCTCCTCGGCACGCTCGAGAAGCTTCGCCGCGTCGTTGCGAAGATCCGCCGCCTTTTTCCGGATTGCCTCGGCCGTTGCATGATCTTTCGCCATGGCGCCGAGGGCGGTTGCGACGTCGTGCAACGTGTTGAGTCCGGCTCGTTGGAGTACCGGGACAAGCTCCTTTTTGCGTCGAAGGCGAAGCTTGTCGACGGCTCGTCGCTGGTCCGCCGCGCCCGCCGTGACCTCGATGTCGACGAGATCGGCGACCGAGAGGTGCACGCTGCGCTCGGCCTCGAGCGTCCGTTCGATGGCGAGGTCGACGGGGTCGACGGCCCCCTCGTCGTCGACGCGGGCCTGCACGGTCACGGCCTTGCGGGGCCGCAGGACGACGCTCACGCCGCCGCCGAGAGCCGCTTCCGCCACCTCGAGCTGCCGTTCCATGGCTGCGAGCGCCGTGGCCTGATCCCCGGTCGGCAACACCCGCTGTCGGGCCGCGAGATCGACCTCCATCGCGCGCGCGTGCTCGTCGAAGGACGCCGCTTGCGCCATTTTCTGCTCGGCCTCGCGAGTACCGTTGGCAGCGGCTTTCTTCGCTTTGGCCGCCTCGTCCGCCGCCGACAGGGCGGCACGCAACCGTCCGTACGCGAGCGTCGCTCGTGCGAGCTCGAGCTCTTGGTCGATTGCCAAAAGCGACGCGCGCGCGGCTTCGAGACGTGCGAGAAACCGGTCCCGCTCCGTGCGCGCGCTGGCGGCCGCATCTCGATCTCGCCGGGCCGCGTCGATCGCCTGGAGTGCCGCGAGGAGGCTCGCCTTTCGGTTCTCGGCGGCTTGCCGATCCGCGCCGACAACGGCAGCCTGCTCCGCGAGTTGCGATCGCAAGAGCTCTCGTTGGCGGGCCGCACCCTCGCTCGTCGCCACCCGGAGTCGCTCCTGCGCGTCGCGAACGGCGGCGGTTGCGATCTCCAGGTCGCGCGTCGTACGCGTCCGATCTTCTTCGCGAGACTTCACCTGCTTGGCGAGTCTTTCGATCTCGGCGTCGAGGGCGCCGACCGTCGCGGCCTCGCTGTCGATCTCCGAGAGCGCAGTCTTGGCCGCCTCGAGGCGCGCCGCGAGCTCTTGTCGGTCCTGCGAACGCTTGAGCCGATCGCGCACGGCCGAAAGGGCGGCGGCACGTTCCGCCAAGCCTAGCTCGGCCCGATCGCGTCGTTCACGAAGCAACCGCACCCGCTCTTCGATGGCGGCCGAGTCCGCGACGCGGCGCTGCCGATCCTCGAGCTCGCCCTGCAGCGTATGGATGACATTCGCCGTCTTGGTGAACCGGGATGTCTGGGCGCGGCTGCGTTGGCCCGTGCGCGTGAAGCACTCCTCCACCTCGCGCTGAGCGGCGTCGAGCACCTTCTTGAACAGCGGATCTTGCGCGAGCGTGGCGAGAGCCTTGGACAAGCGGATCTTGCCGGTCGGATCCGGGTCCGTGGCAAGACTGGCTGCCAAAATCGAATCGACGTCGGTCTGTGCCGCGAGAAGCGCGTTTTCGAGGAACGTGATCGGGACCCCTCGGGGCCCGGCCTTGCCGCCCGGCGCCGGGATTCCCCACCCGAGCAGAGCGCGAAGGCGCTCCTCGACCTCCCGTCCGCGGCATTCGAAGACGAAGGACGATCCGTCCTTCGAGGACAGAAGCTCGGCGGCCTTGGTCGACCCGTCGCCGAAGCCCTTGCGGACGGTCCAGTAACGGTCGTCTCCGGTCACGAACGAGAGCGCGACCCGAGGAGTCGCGTCGGTGAACCACGAGTGGAATTGGGTTGCCTCCGCGGCGTCCGGGCGCACGAGCAGCGCCGCACGGAGGGCGGCCGCCAGCGTCGACTTGCCGAGATCGTTCGGCCCATAGAGCACGTTCAAGCCGGCACCCAAGTGGACCTCCGCGTGCTCGATGGCCCGAAATGCCTCGACGACGAGCCGGATGAAGCGCATCAGGAGGCCTTCTTCCGAGAGACCCGGTAGAGGTGATAAAGCGCACGCTGCGCGACCGACCGCTGCAGCGGGTCGTCGGCCGCGATCTTGAGCCTTCGCACCGTCGACTGCAGGACGTCCGGCAGGTCGTCGCAGTAGCGTTCGACGTCTGCCGTCTCGAGCTCGAGGCCTTGCCGATCGAGGTCCAAAACGCCGACTGTGCCGCTCCTGGCGATCGTTCCCTGAAGATCCTCGAAGAGCCGCTCCATCTCCTCGTACTCGGGCGCCGACACCCGCATTTCGACGCGGAGCCGGAGGACCCGATCCGCCAAATCCGTTCGCTTGCCGAGAGCGCGCATTTCGGCGGGCGAGCGCACCCATACCTCCTCCCACGTCCAGCGCGCGACGCGTTCGGCCCGCACCGTGGCGAGCCGCTGCCGGTTGATGAAGACCACGGCGACCGAGCCCGGATCCTTCTCGTCGAAAGCGGTTGGCTCCGGGGTGCCCGGGTAGATCGTCGGGGGATGCTTTCGGTCGGGCGGAACGAACCGAAATCCGTGCGTGTCGCCAATCGCGAGATAGTCCAGACCGCGGGACAGCACCGCATCGGCCGCGATCGGGAAATTGCGCTGCCAGTCGTTCGCGTCGAACGTGCTGCCGTGCACCATGCCGATCCGGATGCGATCGTCGCCGGGCGCGCGTTGGGGGATGGACTGGGTCGGGTCGCGCGCCCCAGCCGGGGATGCGCAGGGCACCGCGTAGAGCACGGCGCGATTCGAAAGCGGAAACTCGAAGTCCTCCCGGTCGACGATGTGGACCCATTCGGGCAGACGCTTGCGAAAGGCCTCCTTGGCCCAGACCGAGTCGGCAACGAGCGGATCGTGGTTGCCGGGCAAGAGAAACACGGGACGATGGTCCCACTTGCGCTTTTCCAGCCGCAGCGCGACCTGCTCCCACCACTCCGGCTCCGGGTTGGGCTCGTCGAACAGGTCGCCGGCGCAAAGCACAGCGTCGACCGCGGAGCGCTCGGCCGCAAGGAAAATTCGGTCGAGAACATCGAGCCGGGCCCTCGAAAGCTTGATGGCCTGGTCCTCCCGGAAGCTGCGGAACCGCCTGCCCAGATGCCAGTCTGCAGTGTGAAGAAGCTTCAGCACGATGTCGTCCTCCCCGCCGCCGGTCATTCGATCACCAGATCGAGATCGAAAAGGTGGTCCACGCGCGGCTGCGAATAGCGGCGCTGATGGATGTGTTCTTGGAACGCTCGAAACGTGTCGTCGTCATGCTGCTCGAGCCGATCGATCGCGGCCTCGACCTCTTCGAGCGCGACCTCGGCGGCCGCGAGAGCGACTTCTGCCTCCGACCGCGATTCGGACCCGGTCGCACCGTCTCGCTTGCGCTTCGCCTCCCTGAGCCGTTCCGCGAGAATCCCCCGGCGTCTGCGCAGCACCAGGAGCCGATCGTCGAGAAAGCGCTCGGCCTGCCGCTGCGCGCCTTCGAATCGCCCGTGCTCCGCGGCGTCGACCGACGAGAGAAGATCGAAGAGCGTTTCGTCGGTCGCATCCGCGACCATGTCTTCTTCGATCGAGAGGTTGGCCACGACGGATTCCCGCATGCTCGCTCGCAGCAACGCGTCGCCCTCGGCGACGCCGATCCTTTCGCCGCCCTCCAGTACGACGACCGGCACGAGCTGCTCGATGGACTCGAAGCCATCGAAGGACACCTTGACGAGTCGCAGCCGCGCGCGTTTGCCCGCAAGCCGGCGCAAAGCCTGCGGCGCGCCGCGGGCCAAAGCGACGGTCGCCGCCATCGGCGACGTCGATGCACGCGCCTCGGCCACGGCGGCGACGACCAGGGGGTGGCGCAGGTGCAGCGAGGCGTGTTCCTTCGAAGCGCCGACGGCCGCGGTGATTCCCTCGCACAAGTCGCTCGGTAGACTCGGATCCGGCCCGATGCGCAACAGATCGTCCTCGCCAAGCTTCACGCGCTCGTAGGCAATCGACGTGCTGTCGAGATACCCGAGCACGACCGTCAGCAGATGTCGGTCGAGATCCGCAAGGGCGCGAGGCAAGTCCTGCTTGTGCGAACGGAAAACCCGCCGCAGATCCTCGTCGAGATGCTCCTCGATGAGGCTGGCGGTGCGATCGTGCGTCTCCTCGAAGCGCCGGCGCTCTTCAGCCACTCGGTCGCGCAGCGCACGGAGCTCCGCCGCGACCTCGTCGAGCGACCGGGCCCGCTCGTAGATCCGACGCAACTCCGCTTCGAATTCGGCGCCGAGCGCGCTGACGAGCACTTCGCCCCGAGCCGCGTCGGACCGGTGCAGCACCTGGTCGGACGCGTCGAGCACGGTGCCGAACAGTTCGAGCTTCTGGCTGAGAATTTCGAACGTGAGCCGCTGCGCTTCGTTGTCCTTGGCGAGGAAATTGATGACCGTCACGCCGCTCTGCTGTCCGTAGCGGTGACAGCGGCCGATCCGCTGCTCGATGCGCTGAGGGTTCCACGGCAAATCGTAGTTCACGATCGTGTCGCAGAACTGCAGGTTCAGTCCCTTGCCGCCCGCCTCGGTCGAGATGAAGACGCCCTTCGGGCGCGTCTTGAATTCGTGCACGAGCGCGAGCCGCGTCGCGATGTCGAGGCTTGGATGGAGTCCTTCGTCTTGCGGAACCTCCTGGCGCCATCGCTCGAGCGCGGCCTGCGCGCGTTTGGAGTCGTTGGTGCCCCGGAACAGGGTGATCTCGGCATCGGTGACCAAACGGCTTTCCATCAGACGAGTGCGCAAGTAGTCCTGGGTGACGAGCGACTCGGTGAAGATGACGATCTTGGCGGTGCCTTGACCCTTCTCGGCTCGCTCGGTCACGAAGTGCAACGCTTGGAGGAGAGCTCGAAACTTGCTGTCTTCGCCCTCGAGCGACTGGGCGCGCTCGATGAAGCTCTCGACGCGGTGCAGTTCCTGACGGACCGCTTCCGGGTCCGGAGCGCGCGTTCTCGAGTCCACGTCGCTCGGGCTCGCCGAGATTTCGTCCCGAATGTCGAGGTCTTCGCCCTCCAGGTCGGCGACCACACTGCGAAGATCCTCGTCGGCTCCGCTCGGGGTGTCGTCACCTGCGAGCATCCGGCGAAGGCGAGCCGCAACGCGCTCGAGACTCGCCGCGAGCGCCCGCGTGGACGACGCCATCCGTCGGTGAAACCCAAGAAGCAGCAGCTGCCGGTGGCTCCCCTCGAACGCCAGGATCCCGGGCTGCAAGAGATAGCGGGTCACGTCGTCGTAGAGTCCGCGCTCTCTCGGACTCATCGCGTACTCGAACAACCGCGCCTCCCGACTGACGAACGGTTTCTCGAGAAAATCCTGCGCCTGACGGCGCAAGGTCCTCTGCAGGACCCCGCGGATCCGACTTCTCAGCTCTTGCTCCTGGCCCGGAGCGAGGTGGCGATCGTCGGCCCCGCAGAAAACGGCCCGGAAGGTCGGCAGATCTCCGAGCAGGGTTCCCAGGGGATCCACGTATTGAATGAGTCCCCAGAGTTCCGTCAGGCTGTTCTGAATCGGGGTCGCCGTCAGCAGCAGGACGGGCGTGCGTGACGCAAGCAGGGTCTCGCGCACGCGCCCGGCCGTTCGGGCCTGAAGGGCATCGTCGACGTACGCGCCGAACTTGTCGAAGCGCTTGTAGACTCCGGCAAAGATCTCGTGTGCCTCGTCGATGACGCACAGATCGAAAGGCTCGGCGGCCAGTAAAGCGTCGCGTCCTCTCTCGCTGCCGGCGGTCTCGCGGCCCACCAGAAATACTCCATCCCCGTCGAACCCGCCCGGCCGCGCCTGTCCTTCTCGCACCTGGATGTCGAAGAGCTGGAACAGTTCCTGCCCCCACTGCCCGAGAAGCGGCTTGGGCGCGACCAAGAGGACGCGACGGGCGCCTTCGGCGAGGAGCTGGGCGATGACGAGACCCGCTTCGATCGTCTTACCGAGCCCGACCTCGTCGGCCAAAATGCAGCCCCCTTCGCGAACGCGCGCGAGAGCAAAGATGACGGCTGCGACCTGGTGCGGGTTCGCGTCGATCTTCGCCGCGCGCTGCGGCGCAGCGTACCGCCGCTGTTCGTCGGAACGCCGGCGCCGCATGAGGTCCTCGGCGAGGTAGCGACGCTGAGCCGGGTGGAGCGGACCGGAGGGCCATTGCGAAGGGGTCATTGCCGCTGGCGCCCGTCCTTACCGCCCGAGAACGTACAAGAAGCTCACTCTCGGATCACCACGCTCACTAGTTCTCGAGGCAGGTGAAGGTGAAGCTGGCGAGAGTCGTTGGCGTCGGCAGGCGCAGGGTGAATGTGACGCCGCCGCCGTCGCCGGTGACGAGGGTTACGGGCCCGGGGGCCTCCCCGAAGCCACCGTCGAAGGGAACCGACGAGATGGCCATTACGTAGGTCTGGGATCCGACGGCGAACCGTATCGTTGGATAGCCACTGAGCGACTGGTCGAAATCTACGATGCGTCGCTCAACCATGGCGCCCGGCGTTCCGTAGAAAAGATGGAACGCCGCGCTCCCGAGATCGTTTTCCAGCGGGGCCGTCACGACGATGGCCTCCCCATCGGCGGCGTCCGCGACATAGCTCACGGCCCCCGGCAAATCAATCGCGGGTAGCCCCTGCACGGCGTCGTCGGCGACGAGGGTGAGTGCCATGGCTGCACCTGCGTCGATTCCTTCGAGGTCAGCCTTGGCGGAGCCCTCGGGGCCGAGCGTCATGGACGTGGCTTTGTCGCCTGCGATTTGAATGGCGAGATCCCGTGGTGGTGTCAAATCGTCCGGGCTCTCGAATGTCTCGATATCCTCGCTGCTCCCGATGGAGCCAGCCCCAATCACGTCCTGACGGACGAGCGAACCCGCATTCGCTACGAACACCCGGACAATGGATGGCTCGGCGGCGACCCCGCCTTGATCCGCCGCATACAGCGTGCCGCCTTGATCCTTGCCCACGCCCAAGATCGTCGCCAGCGTGGTGGGGTGTGTTGCGAGCGGGTTGCAATCGGTCTCGGCCGGCGGGCCGGGCGAGGCCGAGCACCCCGCAAGCACGGCGGCTGCCGCAAAGAAGGAAAGGGCAAGACGCATTCAAGAAGGCTAGCAGGTGGCATCCCGAAGCGATGGGGTGGGCCTGTACCTCGTTGTCGCTAAAGCTAAAACGGCGAACCGATTTGAGCCTTGCACGCTGAAGCGTGGAAGGTGTCCCCCGCGAGAGCAACGAACGCCCCCAATGCGCTGCGCGGCCGGCCGCTACCTCGCTTCGAGCACCCACGTCTGGCGAACTGGCCATGGGTCGGCTGCCGGCGCGAGACGCTGGAGGACCGCAAATCCGTTCGCCTGGAAGAATGTGCTCGCGGCTGCGAAGTCGCCGAACTTCTTCTCCTCGACCTTATGCGCTTCCAGGAACTTGGCGGCGCGTTCGTCTCGCTGCGGCTGAACCGCGCTGCGCACGTACACGTCGGCGGTGACCCACGAGCCACCGCATGCAAGCAGAGCCGCCCGCACATGTCCCGCGAGTGCTGCCTTCTCCGCGTCGTCGAGGTACATGAGCAACCCCTCCTGCACGACGGCGATGGGGCCGGCGGGCAGCAGGTCGACGCACGCGCGGAACGCGTCCGCATCAAGCGCGTTCAACGGTTTCACGAGGAGCGTGCCCCGAAGCGGTTCAGGATGCAGGCGCCGCACGAGGTCCGTCTTCATCGCGATCATCTCGGGCAGGTCCGTGTCCACGTAGAACACGGGGTCGCGCCGTGCAGCCATGTCCAGCCCGCGAAAGGAGAGGCCGGCGGCGAGTTCCAAGATGCGCGTCGAGCCGAGCCCCTCGATGGCTGCATCGATGCTCCGAGCACGCCGTTCGAAGTGGTGCGTCCTGCCGACGCCCCAGGGGGTCGAGGCCATCTCGCGCGCGGCCTGCTCCACGGCGCTTGCGCCGCAGAGAAGCTCGGCGGCTTGGCGCGCGAAGGGCAGCGACGTCTGCGCTTTCACCATGAGCAGCGACTTCGCCGAAGGCGAGATCGTGGAGAAGTCCCTGGACATGCGCACCCACGCGATTCGGCCTCCTAGAGGCTACCATACGCTCAGGTGCATTCGCGATCGACCGGAGGTCGATCGTCGAGCGAAGCGTTGCAGCGCTTCCCGCCTGTCTCTGGACGGGCCGGAAGGCAGATTTGGTCGAGCGGCAGCGCCTCGAGTAGCGCGTCGGGGTGCGCCGCCTCGCTCATCTCGCCGAGCGGACGCGAGGAGAGCGACGTCGCTACCCGTGGCTCGAACCGGGAAGGTCGTGAAGCATCGCACCGAGCACGCGCACGCTCAGCGGCGCTCGTGTCAGAACGAGCACGTAGGGACGGACCCGCTTCCCGTACGCTGTTGTGTCACTACGCCGGTTCCCGACGGAATGAGGTTGGATTGGTAAAGGGCGACGTTGGCGTACTGCGAGTTTTGCTGCGTCGTGACATCGAGGTTCACGTTTTCCAGTGTGAGGCCGAGCGGAAAGGCGGCGCTGTATCCTTCGAATTCAGAATAGGCGCCCGAGGCCGAGTCCGTTCCGTATACCCCATCGACGACGATGTCCGTGAAGTACGGGGTGCCCATCGTGCCGGTGCAGCTTCCGTAGCTGGTGTTGAAGACGAGAAGATGCTTCACCCCGGTCATGCACGTGTCCAGGTAAGTTACCTGACGAACCGTTCCGCCGCAGTCCACATCCGTCTTGATGTTGATGCCGTTGTTGTTCGTCGAAGTGTTCCCCCATGGGTCAGTGCCGTACACGGTATTGCCTTTCCAGAGTACGTTGACGACGCCGTCGAACGTCTGACTGCCGATGGACATGCCGTGCGTGCCGTGGAATGTGTTGTTCTCGACGGTGATATTCGACGTGGCGGCCGCGTTCGTCTTGATGGCAATGCCGTCATCCCCATCCGAAATCGACGAGCCGTAGACGGTGGCATTCGTGAGGCTGTCGATGTCGATCCCGTCCGTGTTCTTGGTGTTCGCGGGTGTCGCGACCGTCAGATTCCATGCCGTGAAGCCGTTTCCGCCCTGAACATAAAGGTGCTCCTTCCCCGAGTGCTCGATCGTCACGTTATATACGGTAAAGTTGGTGATATTACTGGCCTGAATCAGGCGCGGGATGCCGCTGATGAGATCTCCCCGCCCATCCACCGAGCCCGGTCCCATGAGAGCGGAGTTCACCCCTCGTATGGCGAGGAGCTCGCCCGTGTAACTGTTGTTTCCAAAGAGCGTCACTCCTGCGTCGACGACGAGGGCTTCTCCGTTGACGGTGAGCGTGCCCGAGTAAAACGCGTCGTTCGTTCCGGACATCGCGAGGACGACGCTTTGCCCGGTCCCCTCACACGCGGTCAACGCGGCCTGGATCCGGTCGGTGTCGTCGCTGCTCGGAGGCGAACTCCGATCGCTTATCGTGAACTGTGCGCTTAGCGTGGAGCAGACGGCTGGATAAGTGGGTTCGGTCACGCTTCGGGTATCGCCAGTGGCCAGCAAGGCCGCCCCCCCGGCGGGCGCCGGCGCAGAATCGGGGGTTGTGCTCTGCGAGACGTCTGGTGGGTCCGACGCGTCGTGGACCGGGGCATCCGTCGTCGCATCGATCCCCGGTGCAGCGACCGCATCCGCTCCTGCGTCGATGCCGGACTCCGGGGCGCTACCCGACGACGCGGAGCTGTTCGAGGAAGCGGCGCTGTTCGAGGAGGAGGAGCTACCCGACGCCGAGGCGTCGCTCGAGGAGGCGACGGTGTCCGACGCCGTCGCGTCGTTCGAGGGGGCGGCGCTGTCCGACGTTGCTTCAGAGGGCATGACGCTGGTACCGGTACTGCCGTCGGAGTCGGCCGAGGCGGAGGCCGACTCCGACCCACCGTCTGACGTGGCCGCGCCGTTGCCGGACGATCCGCACGACACGACGGCGCTCGCCAAGCCCAAACCAACCATCAGGACGCGAACACGTGAGCTCATCCGTCCGTCTCCTGCGACTTGCTCTCGCGCAACATTCCCATCCGTTCACGCGGTTGGTAACCACTCGGCCGTTAGGCAGGCACCCAACGGCGCGGTTTCGGCTCTCGTCGGCCGACACGCTCCAATCGCTTCGCCGTTCCAAGGATAACGTGTGGGCGTGATGGCGGCGGGTGCCGCTAGGACGATCCGTCGAGCCCCGTCACGTGCGGTCGGGTGACCGACCGGTGCAGCACGGTGAGTGCGTGTCGGAGCAAGGCGGTCTCGGTGTGTGCAACGACCGTCGCGAGCGAAACAGTCGGCCCCTGCGGCGGCGAGTAAGGCCACGACGGCGAACACCGTGCGCGAATACAGCGCTGTCCCCCGCAGCGAATTTTCGGCGGATCGGCAAACTAGCCAAGACGCTGCGTCTGTTCAAAGCCCGTTCAGTAGCTGACGGCGAACGCAAATCGGAAAAATGGGCCACGCAGAGCCCCGAGCCACAACAGGGCGAGACCTGGGGTCGTGGGCTCTTCGACCGACGTCGCGGGCGCGAGGATCAGATTCTCGTTGGCGACCCACGAATACCCCACGTCGCCCTGGAGCCACACTCGCATGGATCGTCCGGGGCGATTGGGAAGCGGCGCAACGGGGATCGTATAGCCGGCGCTCGCATCCACAGTGAACACCCAGAGTGACGTCTTCAACGGCGCTGGCGCAATGACGACCGGGCCCGCGAGTGTGTCGACCGTCACCGACTCACGGGCTTCGGCATGATTCCATGCAAGACCCGGGGCCACGCGCGCAAACACGTATCCCCAGGGCCCGAAGTGCATGCGTGCCTCGAGAGGCAGCATGAATCGGTTTACGTGAAGCGCCGTTGCCTCGTAGTCGTAATTGATGCGGCCAAAGGTGACGGCACCGTAGTCCCATGAAATGCCGGGTGCGAAGGCAAAGGGGCCTTGCGCATAGACGGTGCGCGAAACGGTCAGCGAAGGGCCAGAAAGGTATTCGTCTGGCGCAAACCGAGTGAGGACGACGCCGCGGTATCCGGCCTCGAGGCGAGCGACCTGCTCACGCCAATCGGCCGCGCCCACCGCGCTGGCGTCGCCTTCGGGTCCGGACTGAGCGCGAGCCGCGGCGTCGCCCAGGACGACGACTACGATGGCTCCGAGGAGTCCGAGGATTGCGTACACCTGCTCAGAGGCCGAACGAGAGTGACGACGCGCCGCCAGCCACGGCTCGTCCATCGTGGCAAAGCGTGAGCGTGGGAGGTCAAGACGGGTCACAGCCAGGACGAATCGCGAGTGCTTGGCTCCAAACGGAGCCCAAGACGGTTAGCAACTAGATTGCCT
Source organism: uncultured delta proteobacterium (assembly GCA_963696385.1). Classification (GTDB taxonomy): domain Bacteria; phylum Myxococcota_A; class Polyangia; order Polyangiales; family Polyangiaceae; genus Palsa-1150. The sequence goes on along the minus strand of CAVOKF010000007.1, from coordinate 224,593 downwards.
CACCAGCGGAGCGGAAGCCATTGCACTCGATTTCACGACTTCACGGGGAAGCGGCGGTGGGACACACCCCAGATGCTTCCCGACTGGTCGCCAGCCCATACCCGTAGGACCGTTTCAAACGGCGATGCGTACGACTCGCTGTTCGTTAGGACGAGACCCCCATTGCCGGTATGGCGACGCGGGCGACTTCCGCGACGGCGTGCGTGCGCTCGGCCTGGAGTGCCGCGGTGGACGTGAAGAAGCACACGCGCGTGTCGCCCGGATATCGGGACAGGCGCACTCGGCGGGGCGCCTTACCTTCGTTCCACGTAGAGGTCCATGACCTCCGCGGCGCTCAGCGCCCGATTGTAAATGCGAAATTCGTCGACCTCCCCCTCGAGATAATGATCCGAGACGTACTGTGAGCGCCCAATCCAGTTCTGCGTGGTGACGCCCAGGGCCGCCGGATCGAGCGTCGTAGCTGTGCTTTGAACGACCGCGGCCCCATTGTGATAGAGGGTGGCCGTCGCAGCAGCTTGGGTGACGGCGAGGTGCTGCCAGCTGTTCAGGGGAAGAATACCGCTCGTCAGCAGCGTTTCTTCATCCGGGTGGCCGCCCCGGGTCACGGCATAACGCAACGCGTCTCCATCGGTGGTGATGAACATATTGACGGTCTTTCCGGTGCCGAAGTCGAAGAGGCGGTCGCCGAAGCCCACGGCGCCTCGGGTCTGGTAGATCCACGCCGAGATCGAGAAGTTCGTCAATGCGCTGACGATGCCGATCGGCAGCATCACGTATTGGTCCGTGCCGTTGAACGTTGCCGCGTTGCCGCGCACCCCCGGCGAGAACGTCGCGCCGTTCTCCATCGTCGCCGTATTGCCGTTGCCCGACGAATCGGCCGAGGTGGTGCCACTCGTTTCGTCGAAGTGGTAGAGAGCCACGAGACCGAGGTCGAGGCTGCTGTCCTGGGCCGTGGCATCGGATTCTTCCGGCGCGCTGTCCGCCGCATCGAGGGCGCCATCGTCGGCCGTCGCTTCGGGCTCGGTCGACGCGTCGGAAACGCTCACGCCGGTCGCCGACTCGCCGCCGCTCGACTCGCTGCTCGTCGCGTTGCCCATGGGCGCGTCGGCTACCGAGTCGTCGCCACCCCCCGTGACCGGCGCTTCGATCGTCGCATCGGTCCATGCGCCGCTCGAATCGTCGACGGTGTCGTCACACCCGGCGCCATCGCAGGCGTGCGCCGTGTCACGGGTAGTCCCGCTGGCGTCGCCGGTGTCTCCACTATCCGGCACGTCGGGAAACCCGATGATGCCCGCGCAACCGGCAATGACCATCGGGGCAGCAAACACAAGTCGCGGCGGCCCCATGCCTCAGAACACTCCCCTGAGCAACATCCCCCCGCCACCGGGTACAACGCCCGGCGAAACGAGCACCCCGGTGGTTGCTGGCTGATCTCTGGCGCCTCCCGCAGTGAACACAAGCACCGCGCCGCCGACCAGCAGCGCGGCCCCGGCAATAAACGCGGTCGTCGAGATCGTCGCGTCGGTCATCCCGTTCGAGTGATCGGTGACGGCGCTGGAATGGCCGCTGCTTGTGCAGGAGGCAAAGTTCGGGCAGTCATTTTGCTGCTTTTTTTTCTCCGAAAGGGTCAACAGTCCGAACACGCCTCCAACCGCCAAGCCCGCCAGCCCAACACCGCCCGTCACCGTCCCCAGCATTTCCCGCGTCCCCATCGTTCCGGCCGCCGCAGGCCGCCCGGCATCCGACCGGGGTGTCGCGGCCGGGGAAGCGCCGGTCGTGGGCATCGGTGCCACGAAGGGGGCCGCACCCATCGTCACCACTTCGCGACGCCCCTTCACTCCTTCCGTGATGACGAGTGTTCGGAGGATTGGCGGCTGCCCGGCGATCTCGAATGTGAAGACGTGCCGTCCGGCATCGACCCGCAGCGAAGTGCCGTCCAAGGCGTCGGTCAACACTTTGCGGTCGACCGTGACCTTCACCGCACTCACGTCCGCACCCGATGCGTCCTTGACTTGGAAAGCGAGGGTGGGCTGAGCCTTCTCGAGCTCGTCGAGCCGCTTGGTGCAGTCGTCACGGACAATCGCCGGGCAAGACTGGTTCGCGCAGAGGAGAAACTTTCCTCTTGCGACCGAGAACTGGCCTTCCCGTCGAAGTTCTTGTCCCTCGCCATTCGAGTCGACGCACTGGTCCTTGGTGAGGTTCGGGTCGGCTCGAACGGGGGCCGACCCGAACGCGGAGAGAACCGCGATTGGCGCAACCAGGAGCAAGCCCGGCCTTGTCGCTCTCACAGACATTCCTTCTTGAAGAGCCGGTTGCCCCGGGTGTCAAAGTAATAGGGCGGGTCGCACTTCGCGGCCGGGGGTGAAGGCGTCGATTTGGCGGGAGCCGGTGCGGTCGGGGCCGCCCGTGACGCAGTCGCGGGTGGGGGCGGCACGACGACGGCCCGGCCGCCCGCGGGCGGATTCGTCTTGGACGGAGCGGGTCTCGGGGGAGCGGCGACCTCTGCGGACCACGTCGGCGGAGCGGGCGGCAGAGTCTCGATTGGCACGGCTTGCGGAGGCGGAGCGTCATACGGCTCCACAGGACCGACCGCGGTGTGCGACAAGGGGAGGCGGATTTCCGCTTGCGCGGCCGCGGCGTGCTCGGTGCGGTATTTGGGCCGACGTGCGAAGACCGCCGCGCCGACCAACGCGAGGCCCACGCCCGCCGCGACGAGAGGCGGCCCAAACGAGCCTCGACGACGCCCCTTGTCGGCCGTCGTTCTACCTAGGGGCGCCACCGATTCCGCCGACACCTGGACTGCCGAACCGGGTCGAGAGAGCGGAACCGGCAGCGCGCTCATTGAAAGGCCCGCTGCCTGAATGATCCCGGAGATGCGCTCGACGCAGGCCTTGGCCCGCTTGGGACCGAACGGCTGAAGTGCCCGCGCGAACTCGGCCACGTTGCGGTAACGCTGGCGAGGGTCCTTTTTCAGACAATGGGCGATGACCGTTTCCAGCCCGATCGGCGCGTCGGGCCGGAAGGTCCTCATGGCCGGTTGCGGGTCGTTTGCAACGGTGATCGCCAGCTCGGTGAGTGAGTCCGCCTGGAAGGGCGGGCGGCCGGTCAATAGCTCGAAGAGAGTCACGCCGAGAGCCCAGATATCCGTCTGCGCGTCGACGTCCTTGGACGAGCGCATCTGTTCGGGCGACATGTAGTGAGGCGACCCCATCACTGTCGACGCCTGGGTCAAGCCGTGCCCCTCGGCCCTCAGGTTGCTAGCGACCGATTCCGTGCGGCCGGTGATCTTCGAGATGCCGAAGTCCAAGACCTTGATCGAAAGCTGTCCGTCCGAACGCCGCACGCAAAATAGGTTCGCGGGCTTCAGATCCCGATGAACGATACCGAGCGCGTGCGCCTCGGCCACCGCGACGGCGGCGTAAAGGACGAACTCGACCGCTTGCTCGATAGGCAAAGGGCCGCGCTCGGTGAGCCAGTGGGCCAGGTCCCCGCCATCGAGGTACTCCATGACGATGTACGGGGCGCCGTTCGGAAGCGTGCTCACGTCGATCACGCGAGCCACGTGTTCGCTTCGGATCTTCACCGCCGCGCGCGCCTCGCGGACGAAGCGCGACACCGCGTCCGCGTTTCCGAGCGCTTCGGGGAGCAGAAACTTGAGGGCCACCGTCTGATCGAGGTGCAGGTCATGGGCAGCGACGACGGCTCCCACACCCCCGATCCCCAGGACGCGCTCCACGCGGTACTTGCCCGCGAGGATCTCGCCCAAGGTCACGCCAGCAACTTGTCCGGGAGCGTCCTGCGCCACTTCCTTGCTGCACCTTCCTGACCGTCCGGAGCGGCGATGGGCCCGACCCCGGCCCGCACCGTTATTGCAAACACAAATTTGAACCCTCGTCGAGACCCACGACAGACAATGTTCGCATTCGCCCGTTTGGCGCAATCGGCGCCCAAGCCCACGTCGTGTCCGGGAATCCCCAGGAAATAACCCCCTATGGGAAGCGTTCGACGTGAGCCTTCTCGGCGAGCGCGCCGGGCTCGACAACGCGATCGGGCTGCGTCGGTTCGTCCATGAGGTAGCCATCCTGGCGGTCCGAACCGTCCCGAAACGGAATCGCGCCACAATGGCTGAGCCGTCGTAACTCGCTTATGCGATATGCGATCCATGGGTCGCGATCGGACGCGTCGTGCGGGCGACCTGTGCCTCTGGGACTCCTTCATGGGGCTGCACCTTGGCGCTGGCCTACCTGGAGCGCCACCCTGAACGGTTTCGCCGCGAAGGATCGAACGCGCTTTAGCGCAGCGGTGGCGCCGAAGGCTGAAGGCAAGACGACAGATTGAACAACATGAACTCCAGCATCTTTTCTTGCGCCGTCAGCGGGTGCGCCGCGCACTGGTCGGGCACGGTGCCGCCTCCGCCGGGGCCGGCATCGGGATAGTCGGGCGGCACGCCGGGCGCGGCAAGCCCGGGAGGGCCGCTCACGTGAAGGTCGCTGTAAACGATGCGGCCGCACGGCACACTTGTCGCGCTGCGGCCGAGATCGATCGAGAAGTACTGCGGGGAGCCTGGCACGGAGGCCTGGGTGACGCTCGGGTCGAGGCGAGCCCACTGCTTCGCGGGCGGTTGGTTGAGCGTGACGACGTTGTCGCGCACGAACCACTCGGCAACCTGGTCGCCGCTCGACGCGTCGACGCCGGTGAGCCACTGAAGAAACGCGACCCCTTCCGGAAACGGCGCCCCGTCCGGTTCGGCGGTAAGGATGTCGACCGGAAACGACAGGCTGTCGTTAATCATCTCCGGGTTCGACGCGTTGCCCTGAAATGTGCCGACGCGCACGCCCGAGTCGGCGACGTCGCTCGACGCAAATCCTTGGGCTCCACCATCGTCCGTGGGCCGGAACCAGGCGTCGTGAAAGTGACCGGCGAACGCTCGGCCGCCCGCTTGGATATAGTCGTATAGATTCTGCTGAGCTTGCCCGGTCATGGGGATGCCTGGGGTTCCCCCAGTCGTCTCGCGACCCTCGCAGGACAGGAGCACGAGGTCGTGCGCAGTGAGGTCTGCCAGCGAGTCGTAAAGCGCGGCATACGACTCGGGCGCTGCCGGGAGCGTGTCGGCGCCGTTGAATCCGCGAAATATGTGGACGTGTTGGCTTCCACCGGCTCCGCCGCCCATGTACTCGCTTGGACTGATGCCGATCCGGAGCAGCAAGCACTCGAGCGAGTCGGCGCCGCCCGTCGAGATCGCGATATCGGGGAGACTCCCCTCGGAGTCGCTCGCGGGCAATCGCAAATCGGCGATCGATTGGCCCGAGCACGGCGTGACGCCTTGGACCTGGGACTCCATCCGCCATTTGCCGAGTTGAACGACGACCGACAGGGATCCCGACGTGCCGATCGCCGCTGCCGGCACGTCGGCGAGCGTGAAGCTCCCGTCCACGCCGGTCGTAGCGACTGCGAGCACCGATGACGGATAGAGTGCATCGCACCCGCAGGTCGCGGCCGGAGGGGTGGATAGGTCAGGAAGAGCGGCCGCCGGATCCGGGACAAAGACGACAACGCCGCTCACGGGGTTGGCGGCAGCGGGGTCGAGGACTCGGCCGGCGATCGTCGTCGATAGACCGGCAGGGCACGCCGCACAGGCCCCTGCATCGCACATCGGTTGCGCGTCCGCGATCGTCGCGTCCGCCGGGGAGGCCGGGCCTCCGTCGTTTCCCGCGTGGGTTGCGCCTGCGTCGGTGGGCACGGTTGCATCGGCGAGCGTTGACGCGTCGGAGGATACGGACCCATCTCGCGCGGGCGCGCCGCACGCGCTGACGCCCTCGGCGAAGGTCAAAAAAAGCGCCCAGCTCAGAGCGTCGCGGATCGAATCGCAAGGACAAACTCGCATTGAGATTCCCCCGGGCCGCCTCTAGGGGGCCCTCAGTCATTGACGTAGCGGGACAGGTCCAACACGGCGGCGCCGATGGGATCGAGCGCGCGCGCTGCTGCGGTGAAGAAGTCGAACGCACTCCAGAACGCCGGATCACTCCGTCGCGCACCCCATCGTGCGACGAATCGGCCCCAGGTTCCGTCGCCCGGCCGGAGCGCCTTCCACGCTGCGACGAATGCGTCGAGATCCAGCTCGTCTACGACGAGCAGCAGGTTCGGCCGGCTCGACGCGATGCCGCTCACGATCTGGAGCGTGTCTTCCGAGGGCTTGAGCTCGACCCCTTCGGCGAAGATGTACTCGACGCTGGTGTGCGAGCGGTTTCGCGCGATCGTGTACACGAGGTCCTCCTGGCTCGCGCCCTTTACGCGAAGCAGCGCCGTATCGGGAAAGGGCGCGACACTGGGCCCTGGCTTCCCGGCGACGTCGCGCATCGCACGCTCGAAGCGCGCGCGGAGCGGGTCGCTCGCCAAGGCCGCGTCGGGCCACTGGATCGGCTCGCGCGGACCGACGACGGCCGCCGGCAGCTCCTTCGTCAGCAGCAACGTGACGAGCCCCTCTTTCGCACGCGCGCGGTCGGCGAACGCGATGGCCGTCTCGGGCCCCGCGCCGGCCCGTTCGTGGATGCCGCCGAGCGTGCGCGCGACGCGCCCCCGGTACCACTCACCGAAGACGCGATCGCGCTCGCTCGCCGGCAGAAGTCGCAAGAACTGCCCCTCGGCCTCGATGCGCAGGTAGTTCATGTACTGGCGCGTGGCCACTTGGTGGGTCACGTTGCCGTACACGTCGAAGCCCGCGACGAGGTCGTAGTACATGCGCTCGAACGTCGGGTAGTCGAGCACCCACGCCGTCTTCGGCATGCCCCCGACGGCGCCGCGCAGCACGAACGCGTTGTCGTAGTGACGAAAGACGGTGAGGACCGCGTCGGGGTTTGAGCCATCCCCATGCCACACGTCGGCGAGCGTCCGAGGCCGCGCGTGGGGTACCTCGGCGCGCAGGTATCGGAGCTCCTTCGCATCGAAGCCGGGCGACAAGGCGGCAATGCTCTGCCCCTTCTCGGCGGGCAGCTCGAGATCGGGGGCGATCTGCGCGAGGTACCCAGGGTCCGTGATCGCCGGATCGCTCTCTGGCGTGAGAAAGAAGATGAGAAAGTGCTCGTCGATGACGTCGAGTGCTGCTTGTCCTCGGCACACGGGGCCGTGAATGAACGTCTGCACGTGGTAGTGCGCGTCGTCGAGGAGAAACTGGTATCGCGCGCGTGTCGGAATCGCCGCGAAGGTCACGAAGGGGTTCCCGCTCGCTCGATCGAGCGTCCACGACCCGTGCCCCACCCACGGCGAGTCGTAGAACAGTGCGCGAAGGCGCGCGAGCTTCTCGTCGCTCAGCGCGTAGGGGGCGTGCGTCTTGAGCACAAGCGTCTCCCGAATTCGCCGAAGGCGGTAGTAGAAGGGTACGGCGCCCGGGTCGTCGTACGGGCGTCTCGTCGGGATCTCGTCGATGGGCGCGCCGCTCGGTGTGCGCGATCGCACGAGACGGAACCACTGATCCGGCACGTCGGGGAAGTAAAGGTGCGCGTAGAAGAGGTGCTCGAAGAGGTACGCCGAGACGAGCGGCGAGCGCGGGTCGCTTCCGTTGAAGAACGCCTCCCACGTGGTCATGGCCCGCTTCGCCTCCTCGTCTTCAGGGGGGTGGCCCGGCAGCCCGCCCGCACCGCGACGCAGCCACGCGGAGAGCGCCTCCCGCTCGTTCGGATCGAGCGGTGGAAGGCCGAAGGGCATCCCGCGCTCCGGGTGATCGTGGAGCTCGCGATCGAGCTCCGAAACGCTGCTGGGGCACGCTGTCGTGTGGTCGACGTCGAAGAAGCCCCCACGGGGATCGTCGACGCGCTGTTTCACGAAGCGCCACAGAATCGAGCGACCGAGATCTTCGGGGCTCGCGCGATCGACGACCGGAAAGAATCCGAACTGCTCCCGCCACGCTGCCGTGGTCTGTGCGTCTTGGAACATGCGCGTCGGCGCGGCCTGAACCGGGCGCTCGGGGTGGTACACGACGGCCTTGTTGCCGCCGCGATCGAGGCCCTCGAACGACTGCATCGTCAGCTGGCAAGGCGAGTCGAAGCAAGCGTGGCAAGGGACACAGCGGCGATCGAGGACGGGTTGAATGGCCGTCGCGTACGCCGGATCATTCGGAGGGGCACCGACGGGGGTCGGGGACCGAGGCCGCCGGAGCGCCCAGCCCATCGCGAGCGCTCCGACGGCGACCGCGGCGGCGAGCGTGAAACTTCCTCGCATGCTCCTCATGATCATGCGTGTGTCCCGTCAACCCCTCGGATCGCCGATCCCCAGCTTGTCCTTCAGATCGCGGATGCGGTCGCGTGCCACGGGCAATTCCGTGGCGCGGTCGTCGCTCAGACGCACGCACGCGCCAACGCTCGATCGCGCCTCGACCTCGCGCACCCAGGCCAGGTTCACGAGCACCGCGCGGTGGATGCGTAGGAAGCCCGGCCCGAGCCGGGCCTCGAGGGCGTTGAGGGTCGCGTCGACGTCGAGGCCGGCCCCGCCGCAGAAGGCGACGGTCTGCCCGGCGTCGGCACCGAAGTGGGTGACGTGAGCCAGATCGAGCACGATGTGCTTCGCGCCGGAGCGCGCGGCGATGCGGCCCGGCTGGGCGGGGGCCGGCGTGGACAAGGACGCTCCGAGCGCGACGGACGGGGCGGCCGCCTTGGGCACCGCGACCGCCCGGTCGACCTTGTCGAGCGCGCGGTCGAGATCGGCCTTGCGCACGGGCTTGACGAGGTAGTCGAGCGCGGCCACGCCGAACGCGTCGAGCGCGTAGCGCGCATGGGCCGTGACGAACACGATCCATGGAAGAACGTCGAGCGACGAGGCCAGGACGAGGCCGCTCAACGCCGGCATCTCAACATCGAGGAACGCGACGTCGGGACGGGCGTCCCGGATGGCGCGCGCGGCCTGGCGCGGATCCGTCGCGTCGCCCGCCACCGTGACGCGGCCGGTCGCCTCGAGCATGCGACGCAGCCTCCGGACCGCGAGCGCCTCGTCGTCGACCACGAACGCGCGCAGCACGCGGCTCATCGCGCCTCCGCTGCGGCCGGCACCTCGAATGCGACCCGGCTCCTGCCGCGCTCGTCGAGTCCCACAGTCGAAATTCGCGCGGTCGCCGAAGAGGGCCGCGAGGCGCTCGCGCAGGGTGTGGAGTCCATGCCCCGGGTCGATCGCTTCGGCCGGGAAGCCGGGGCCGTCGTCGCCCACGGCGATCGTGATGCGGCCCTCGCGCGCGTGCGCGTCGACGCGGACCGAGCCGCCGTCGGGGCTCAGGGCGACGGCGTGCTTCACGCTGTTCTCGACGAGGGACTGCACCGCGAAGAGCGGCACCTCGGTCGACTCGAGCCCGGCGGGGACGTTGAACGAGAAGCGCAGCCGCTCGCCGAACCGGACGCGCTCGATCTCGAGGTAGTCGGCGACGAGCTCCATCTCCCGCCCGAGCGGTACCAAAAGCTTCGGATCGGCTTCGAGCGATGCGTGCAGCAAAGACGAGAGCCTCTCGATGACGCGCTCGGCCGCTCCGGCGTCGTCGGGGATGAGCGCGAGGGCGGCGTTGAGGCAGTTGAAGAGAAAGTGCGGACGCACGCGCGACTCGAGCGACGCCAGGCGCGCCTCGAACGCGAGGCGCTGGGCCCGCACCCGGTCGATCTCGGCCTGGTGGAGCGTGGCCGCCGTCGCGCGCTGGAGCTGCCGCAATCGGTCGAACGACAGCACCAACAGGCCGATCAGCAGCGTCAGCACGCACGTGATCGCGGCGCCCGGAAGCCACCGGACGACGAAGGCGCCGGCGCCGCCCGAGCCACCGGTCGCGAGCAGGATGGCCCCCGCACCCAGGCTCCCCAAAAGCGACAGGGCGAACAGCGTGGGGACGAGGATCGCCCAGCGGCGTAGCCTTGGCATGCGTTTGAGCCGCGGATCGATCGCCGTGAACAGCGCCGCCGACGTAACTCCGACGACCACGACCTGGGTCATCCCGATGCTGACGCCGATCGCGAACGTCGCGCCGCTCGGGGCGCTGCTCGCCAGCGTGACGATGGCCCCCGACAGCAGGGCGAGGACGGTCCCGATGCCCAGCGCGTGCAGGGCCGCCGCGCGGACGGCCCGCGGCCGGGCGCTGGGGTCTGGTTCGGCGGGCATCGGCGCACTCTGATGCAAGACGCGAGCGCTGTCACGGGCTCGGACGGGCGAGCGTGACTCAGCGCGCAGCCTCGCGCACGGCAGGCTCGAACGACGCGAACGGGTAGAACGTCACGCCGGCGACCGCCGCGCCTCCGCCGCCGACGGACCCATCGAGGAGACGGGGACGGGACATGGCGAGAACTCCTTTGCGCCCTTTGTCCCACCGCTTCGTCGCGGGCTCCCGTCATTTCCGATGGACGGTCGCAAGACGAGGATGAAAGGTCGCCGGCGGCCACGAGCGGCCGCAAGGCGAGTAGGCATCATGGGCAGGTGGCGTTCGGATCTCCAAGTCGACGGCATCCGAGCTCGCCCGCATGGGCGGTCATTGTTCTTGGTAATTCCAGGTGAGTCCGCCATCGACGAAGTACGTGCTCCCCGTCACGTAACTCGCCTCCGACGACGCGAGGAAGGCGACGACGCCGGCCACGTCTTCCGGCTGACCGAGGCGCCCGAGCGGGATCTGCTCGAGGAGCGGGCCGAGTTTCTTCGGGTCGTTCAAGAGGGCGCGGTTGATCGGTGTCTCGATCGCGCCGGGAGCGACGGCATTGACCGTGATCCCGAACGGGGCGAGCTCGATCGCGAGGTTGCGCGTGAGCATCTTCACGCCGCCCTTGCTCGCGCAATATGCGGCGAAGTTCGGAAACGGCAGCTCCTCGTGCACGGAGCTCACGGTCACGATCCGGCCGGGCTTCTTCGCGTCGCGCAGGTGCCGAACCACCGCCTGCGTCGCGAAGAAGACGCCTTTCAAGTTCACGTCGACGACGGCGTCGTAGTCTTGCTCCGTGACGTCCCAGAAAGCGGCGTGCCTCTCGACACCCGCGTTGTTGACGAGGATGTCGACACCGCCGAAGTGCGCGATGGCGTCTTCGACGAGCTTCTGGATCTCCGGAACGTCGCCCAGGTTCGCTTTGAGCATCAACCCGGCGCCGCCTGCCGCCTCGACGTCGGCCAGCGCTTCGCGCGCCGGTTCCGGGTTCTTGCTGTAGTTGATGACGACGTTCGCGCCTTCTTGCGCGAAACGCTTGGCGATTCCCCGGCCGATGCCTTGGCTGCTGCCGGTCACGATCGCTACTTTTCCTCGGAGCTTCATCCCTCTCGTCTCCTCATTTCGGGTTTCGGGCGTGGCTCGCCGAACGTCCTTGCGGGCTCGCCCCGTCTACCGATGCAGGCGTGCAGCCCGGGTACGACTTTCGGGCGGAAAAGTTACGCGGGCGATCGCCGGTAACCGCGTCGTCGCCGACACGTAGGCCCGGTCAGAGCAGACGGGACCAAGATGAGAGAGCAAGCGAACCTCGGGCCGCCCGGCGATCGCGAGCGGCTTGACCCCGATGGTCACGTGATGGAGATCCTGCCCCGATGAGCGACTCGCAGCCCGTAAGACCCGCCGAGACCGCCGAGGATCGGCGCCTGAGAAGCTCGCAGGAGCGAGCGAGCCACTGGAAGAAGTGGGGACCGTACTTGAGCGATCGCGCGTGGGGCACGGTCCGGGAGGATTACTCGGCCGAGGGAGCGGCTTGGGACTACTTCCCGCACGACCACGCCCGCTCGCGAGCCTATCGCTGGAACGAAGACGGCATTGCCGGCATCTGCGACCGGCGGCAGCGCATCTGCTTTGCGCTCTCCTTGTGGAATCGGCGCGACCCGATCTTGAAGTCGCGCCTGTTCGGCCTGACCGGCAGCGAAGGCAACCACGGAGAAGACGTCAAAGAGCTCTACTACTACCTCGATTCGACCCCGACGCACTCGTACATGCGGATGGTCTACAAGTATCCGCAAGCCGAATTTCCCTACGCTCGCCTGGTCGAAGAAAACCGGCGGCGCGGGCGCAGCGAGCGCGAATACGAGCTGCTCGACACGGGCGTGTTCGACGGCGATCGGTACTTCGACGTGTTCGTCGAATACGCGAAGGCCGACGTCGACGATATCGCGATCCGTATCGAGGTCGTCAATCGCGGCCCGCAAGGCGCGCCCATCGATCTGCTTCCCACCATCTGGTTTCGCAATACGTGGAGCTGGGGGGGCAGCGTGCGGCGCCCCGAGATGCATGTCGACGGTCGCGCGATCGCGCTGCACGACACGGAGCGCGGGTCTTACTTTCTGCACCTCGGGGGCGATCCCGAGCTGCTCTTCACCGAAAATGAGACGAATCACGAGCGTCTCCAAGGCACGCCGAACCGAACGCCGTTCGTCAAAGACGGCTTCGACGCGTACGTCGTGCACGGCAACCGCGGCGCCGTCAACCCCGCCAAGACCGGAACCATGGCCGCCGCGCGGTACGCCTTGTGGGTGCCGGGCGGGGGCTCGAAGACGGTCACGCTTCGTCTGTCGAACGAGCACCTTGGCCCGAGCGCGATCGACGACGCGGCCGGTGTCGTCGATTCTCGCAAGCGAGAAGCCGACGAGTTTTACTCGACCGTGATCCCCGGCGCGCTCTCGGAAGACGCCGCGAGCGTCCTGCGGCAAGCCCTCGGCGGCCTGCTCTGGTCGAAGCAATTCTACCACTACGTCGTCCGCGACTGGCTGGTCGGCGACACGGGCCAACCGCCGCCGCCCGCCGCCCGCAAGGAGGGGCGCAACAGCGGTTGGTACCATCTCTACAACGCCGACATCATCTCGATGCCCGACAAGTGGGAGTACCCCTGGTACGCGGCGTGGGACCTCGCGTTCCACTGTGTCCCGATCGCGCTGGTCGACCCGGAGTTTGCCAAGGAGCAGCTCGTGCTGCTCTTGCGCGAATGGTACATGCACCCGAACGGCCAGATCCCGGCCTACGAGTGGGCGCTCGGCGACGTGAACCCGCCGGTGCACGCGTGGGCGGCGTGGCGCGTCTACAAGATTGAGAAGAAGCGAACCGGTCGTGGAGACCGCGTGTTTCTCAAGCGCGTCTTCCAAAAACTGGTCATCAACTTCACCTGGTGGGTGAACCGCAAAGACACCGAGGGCAACAACATCTTCGAAGGCGGCTTTCTCGGGCTCGACAACATCGGCGTCTTCGACCGCAGCGCTCCGCTTCCGACCGGGGGGCACATCGAGCAGAGCGACGGAACGAGTTGGATGGCGATGTACTGCCTCAACATGCTGGCGATTGCGCTGGAGCTGGCGAGTGAAGACCCGTCTTACGAAGATGTCGCGAGCAAGTTCTGGGAGCACTTCGTGCACATCGCCCACGCCATGAACACCCTCGGCCTCTGGCACGAGGCCGACGGCTTCTACTACGACATGCTTCATTTGCAGGGAGCGGCGACGCTCCCGATGACGATTCGTTCGATGGTCGGCATCATTCCCCTCTTTGCCGTCGAGACTCTCGACCCCGAGCTTCTCGAAAGACTGCCCGCGTTCAAGCGTCGGCTCGAGTGGTTCATCGACAACCGGCCCGACCTCACGTCGAGCTGCGGCAGCATGCGCGCGCCCGGGCAAAAGGGGCGTCGGATTTTCGCGATCCTCGACCAAGAGAAGCTTCGGCGCGTGATGGCGTATTTGCTCGACGAAACCGAGTTTCTCTCCGCGTACGGCGTGCGGTCGCTGTCGCTCGTCCACAAAGACAAGCCGTACAAGCTCGTGGTCGACGGCAAAGAGCACCGCGTCGACTACGAGCCGGGCGAATCGTCCAGTGGCCTGTTCGGCGGAAACTCGAACTGGCGCGGGCCCATCTGGCTGCCCCTCAATTTCCTTTTGATCGAGTCGCTCCAGAAGTTCCATCACTACTGGGGAAACGACCTCACCGTGGAACTGCCGACGGGCTCGGGCCGCTTCGTGCCACTCGACGAGGCTGCGGCCGAAATCTCGCGGCGCTTGGTGCGAATCTTTTTGAAGGACGCGACCGGGCGCAGGCCGGTCTTCGGCCACTACGACAAGATGCAGCGCGACCCTCACTTTCGCGATTTCGTTCCGTTCCACGAATACTTTCACGGCGACGACGGGTCGGGAGTGGGCGCGAGCCACCAAACCGGCTGGACGGGTCTCGTCGCCAAGTTGATTCAGCAGAGCGGCGAGTGACCCGCACGCCCTGCGAGCCCACCCTCGCGCCACCACGCACTCCACGGGAAGCCCATGCCCTACGCCGTCCTCGCCACGATCGCCGTCGCCACCGCGTTCGCGGCTCTCGTCCTCGGCGCACGCCGCCGCCCCGCCGTCATGGTGCGCGTGCACGACCCCAACAAGAAGCGCGTCGTCGTGTTGGGCGGCGGGTTCGCGGGCGTCTACACGTGCGCGGCGCTCGAGGCGCTCGAGCGGGACGACTTCGAAATCGTCCTCATCAACAAGGAAAATCACTTCGTCTTCCAGCCGCTGCTGCCCGAAGTGATTTCCGGGCAGATCGGCCTCGTCGACGTCGTCAGCCCGATCCGGCGCATCTTGCCGAAGACAGAGCTCCACGTGCGGGAAGTGGAATCGATCGACCTGAAGAACAAGACGATCACGACGAGCACCGGTTTTCACCCGCACCCGCACGTCTTGCCGTACGACCACTTGGTCTTCGCGCTCGGAACCGTCACCGACTTTCGGGGGCTGCGAGGGCTACCCGAGCACGCCTTCCCGTTCAAGACGCTGAGCGACGCGCTGACGCTTCGCAACCACGTGATCCGCGCCCTCGAAGAGGCCGCGATCGAGCAGCACGACCGGGCTCTTCGCAAGCGGCTGCTCACGTTCGTCGTCGCGGGCGGCGGCTTCTCGGGCGTGGAGGTGTGCGCCGAGCTCAACGACTTCGTGCGCGAAGTGGCGGCGCAATACCGCGGGATCGACCCCAAGGAGATCCGCGTCGTGCTCGTGCACTCGCAAGATCGCATCCTGCCGGAGATGGGCGCCAAACTGGCGGCGTTCGCTGCGCGGATTCTGACCGAGCGCGGGGTCGAAATCCTGCTGCACGCCCGGCTGACGGCCGCGACCGGCGACGGCGCGCTGCTCGCGGACGGGACGGTCCTCGAGACGAAGACGATCATTTCCACCGTTCCTTCGTCGGCCCACCCGCTCGTCGACGCGCTGCCCCTGCCCAAGACCAAGAACGGACGCATCGAAGTCGACGCGATGCTCGCGCTCAAAGGGAGCGACCACCTCTGGGCCGTCGGCGACTGCGCGATGGTGCCGGCTCCCGGCGGCGGGTTCGCACCGCCGACGGCGCAGCACGCGATCCGCCAGGCGAGCACGGCGGCCGAAAACATCGTCGCCCGCCTGCGCGGCGGCCCGCTCAAGGCGTTCGCGTTCAAGGGGCTCGGCAAAATGGGGTCGCTCGGGCATCGGTCGGCGGTCGCCGAAGTCTTCGGGATTCCGGTGTCCGGATTCGTCGCATGGTTTCTCTGGAGGACGATCTATCTGTTGAAGGTCCCCGGCTGGGCGCGGCGCGTGAAAATCGCCGCCTCGTGGACGCTCGACCTCTTCCTGCCGCCCGAGCTCGTTCAGCTTCGGCTCGGCAGCTCGGTGGGGGTCACCCAAGAGCACTTCGAGCCGGGCCAAGAGGTCTTTCACGAGGGCGACGTGGGAGACCGTGTGTACATCATCTTGAGCGGCAAGGCCGACGTCCTCCGGGGCGGATCGAAACTCGCTACGCTTGCCCGCGGAGAATACTTCGGCGAGATGGCGCTGCTTCACATGGCGACGCGCAATGCCACGGTGCGGTGCGCCGAGGCGATGGACGTGCTCGCCCTGCCCAAGCGAGAGTTCAGCGTCCTCGCCGCCAACTTGCCCGAACTGCGCCGCAGCTTCGAGACCAAGAGCGCCGAACGCGAGCGGCCCGACGTCGCCCCTTCCGCCTGACGGGCCCGCCCCGTCGGTCGACAGCTCGTGGGCGAGCTTTTCTGCCCACGCCGTCTAGGCTGGATCCGACGAGGCGGTAGTCGTCGCCTCGGGTCGGGCAGCGCGCGCTCGCGTGCTAACTTGCGCGGCCTGGCCCCATGAAACAGCGCCTTTCTAGCACGATAGTGACCTGCACTTGGCTGGCCGCGTGTGCACCTCGAGGGTCCCTCCCGGCTGTCGCTCCAGCGCGCACGTGGGTCGCCGAGGGTGCCTCTTCATCGGCCGCTTCGCCGGCCCGGGTCGAGACGCGACGGGCTCAGGACGCGCGCGATAGAGCGCTTCTAGGCGGTTGGTTCGCCATGGGGGTCGGAACGTCAGCCGGGTTCGTCGCCGCCGTGACATCGGTCATCATGCTGCACGACAAGAGCGTAAGGGACGCCCACTGCGACGCCAGCAAGGCTTGCTCCCCCGCCGGACTGAATGCCGACGCTGGCATCGCGAACACCTCCGGATGGAACATCGGGACATGGGCCCTCGCCGCGGTGGGCCTCGGCGTGGGCGCGTTTTTACTGCTTTCCAACCAGGGCGACCTCCAGCCGGAAACGCAGATCGGGGTCGCGCCGATCGGGTCTGGCGGGGGGCTCTCCCTGCGGACTGGTTTTTGATGAAAAAAGGGGTGGCTATGTCGTTCGCGGCTTCGATGGCCGCGGGCTGCATTCTTGTCACGGGAGGCACCGACGGCTACTCCGCAAGGGACGCGGGTCCAGGGTGCAGTGACGGCGGGGACGGCGGGTGCCTGGCGTTTGCTTGTGTTTCCGCGGTGGACTGCGATGACGGCAGCGCCGTGTGTTGCCTTGTCACGAACACTTCCGTCGGGATCGGCACGGCCTGCCAGGAGTCGTGCGGCGGTGCATTCCCTGTGCAACTATGCAGAACGAATGCAGAGTGTGGAGACGCAGGTACCTGCGGCACACAGTCGTGCGCCGTGGGCGGGTCGTCTTTGGCTCTTCAGGTTTGTGGCGTGCTGGCAGGCTGCACCGCATCCCCCTAGACCGAACCACCGGACCCGCCGCCGGCTCCGCGCGTGTCACGAGCCTAACGCCTCGCCGTCCGGACTGGCACAGCGGGGCACGGGGTCCTTCTGTGGTTCGAGGTGGACGACTTCGATGCCGCAGTGAAGTGCGCGCGCTTGCCACGAGCCGCCGGGGCCGCGGCCGCAGGTGGCGCGATTCTCGCGGTGGTCGAGAGGATGCGCAAGCGACTCGCCCACGATGCGCTCACCCGCGCTCCAACGTAGCGGCCTTTGACATCTCTCGGACGAGCCTTACAGTGTAAGATGAGGCTGGCGGGGACGATGCGCGTTCCCCCCCTGCGCCGGTCCTGCCGGCCTCGTTTTTTCGTCACTGCACCGGCGATAGCGAGAGGTTGGCGCTGGCCCGCGAAGCCGGCTTCCGAGAAGTCCGGCACGTGTCGCCGAGCACGCTCGCCGAACGCTACTCCGCGGCTCGGTCGGATGGCCTGCGGCCGTCGAGCGGCAAGACCTGCTCGTCGCGACCACCTGACGCATCCCATCCCCCGTCCGTCCCTCGGCGCTTCCGTTCGTTGCTCGCGTTAGACTCCCGCCTTTGGCGCGCCCCAGTCTTCGTCGTTGCGACGCTCGCGGCCCCCTTTCTCAGGAATCCACGCCATGAACGCCCTTTTTCCTTTTGCCATCGTCGGGGCCTTCGCAGCTGCCTGCGCCGACGGAACGTTGCCCGCGCGAACTGCGCGCAATCCGTCGAACCCGGACGCGCCCGAAACACCACCCCCGGGTGAGGTCTCACCGGCCGCTCGACCTACCGCCAACGGGGACGCCGGCGGTCCGAGTCCGCCGGCGCCCGCGGTTTACCCCGAGGGTCAGGCGCCCGCCTCGGCCAACTCCGGAGCATCGCACTGATGCGTCACGGTCTGCTGGCCCTCTGGCCAATCGTGGCCCTGGCGCCGGCGTGCCTCTCGACCTCGGCCGCGCCTGCCTTCCGCGATACGGCGCAGCTCGTCGAGGCGCGCACGGGGCGCCGCATCTTCTGGAATCAGGGAGGTGCCGCCGACGAGGCGGTTGCGCGCCGCATCCGCGAGCTGACGAGCCGCGACCTTTCGGTCGACGGAGCCGTCCAGATTGCGCTCCTCAACAACGAAGAGCTGCAGGCCGTCTACGAGGATCTGACCATCGCGCAAGCGGATCTCGTCCAGGCCGGGCTGCTGCAGAACCCCTCGTTCTCGGCAGGTGTGACCGTCCCGATCGCCGGGTCGGATGTGCAGACGGGATTCGGCCTCGGAGTAGCCCAGGACTTTCTCTCCGTCTTGACGCTCTCGGCGCGCAAGAAGGTCGCGGCCGCTGAGCTCGAAGCGACCAAACTGCGCGTCGGCGATGCCGTTCTTCGGACGACGTTCGACGTCCAGGTCGCGTACTACAGGCTCGTCGCCGCGCAACAGTTGCGGGCGATGCGCCAGACCGTGCTCGAGACCGGAGACGCGGCCGTGGCCCTCGCGGAAGCCCAGCACGCGGCGGGCAACATCAACGACCTCGACCTCGTCAATCAGAAAGCCCTGTACGAGCAGCTTCGCGCGGACGTGCGCCGGAGCGAAGCGGACGTCCTGACGGCCCGAGAGGCGCTGACCCGGCTTCTCGGGCTGTGGGGTTTGGAGGCCTCGTTTCAGGTGCCTCCGAACCTTCCGGAGCTCGCGCCTGCGGATCCCCCGCTCGACCATCTCGAGGCGCAGGCGATTCGCGGGCGCTTGGACCTCGCGTCCGCACACGAGCAAACGCAGGCGCTCTCGCACGCGGTCGCCATGGCGAAGAACTTTCGCTTCATCGCAAGGCCGGCGGCGGGAGCCACGTTCGAACGATCGCCGGAGCGCTACACGGCCGTCACTCCGAGTGTGTCGCTCGATCTGCCGATCTTCGATCAGAGGCAAGCGGTTATCGCGCGCCTGCAAGGCCAGCTTCGCCAGGCGCAGGCTCGCGAGAACGCGCTGGCCGTGGACATTCGCTCCGAGGTGCGCGCCGCGCGAGGGCGTCTCGTCGCGATGCGCGACGTCGTCGCACGGTACGCCAAGGTGGTGGTGCCTCTGCGGGAGGGCGCGGTGAGATTGTCGCAGCAGCAGTACGACGCGATGCTTCTCGGGGCCTACCAGCTCCTCACCGCCAAACAGAATGAGGTCGACGCGCACCGGCAGTTCATCGAGTCGCTCCGCGACTATTGGATCGCGCGTGCCGATCTCGAGCGCGCCGTTGCGTCTGCCGTCCCCAGCGTCTCGCCGGATCCTTCTTCGAGGGCCGAGCCATGAACGCGCATCGAACTCACTTACCCAACCGTGAGGTGCAGCCGTGATCACGCGACGACGGATGCTTTCTGCCGGGACTCTTTTGGCCGGAGGCCTCGGGCTTCTCCGCACGCGTAGCGCCGCGGGGCAAACGCCGCCGACCGCGACCCCGGCGCCCGTCGCGACGGGGGGGGCCTACGCGCCGGTCATCACGCCCAATGGCAGCACGATGCCCTGGACGCTGAGAGACGGCGTCAAGGAGTTCCGTCTCGTAGCCGAGCCGGTCAAGCGAGAGTTCGCGCCGGGCATGGTCGTCGACTGTTGGGGGTACAATGGCCAATGCCCGGGCCCGACCATCGAGGTCGTCGAAGGCGACCGCGTCCGGCTCTATGTCACGAACAAGCTCCCCGAGCGAACGAGCATGCACTGGCACGGTGTGCTGTTGCCGAACGGTATGGACGGCGTCGCCGGCCTCGTCCAGCCGCACATCGATCCCGGCGAGACCTATGTGTACGAGTTCACGCTGCGCCAGCATGGCACGCTCCTGTATCACCCTCACTCGGACGAGATGGTGCAGATGGCGCTCGGGATGATGGGCTTTTTCATCATCCACCCGCGCGGCGGCCCACGGGTCGATCGCGACTTCGCCATCCTTCTTCACGAGTGGGCGATCGCACCGGGGACCTCACGCCCCAACCCCGCGGTCATGACCGATTTCAACACATTCACGTTCAACAGCCGCGCGTGGCCGGGCACAGCGCCGCTCGTCGTCAAAAAAGGCGACCGCGTGCGGATTCGCTTTGCGAACCTCAGCATGGACAGTCACCCGATTCATCTTCACGGACACCGCTTTGAGGTCACGGGAACCGACGCGGGGCCCATCCAGCCGAGCGCGCGCTTCCGCGAGGTGACGACGAACGTGCCTGTCGGTGCGGCGCGCGACATCGAATTGATCGCCGACAACCCCGGCGATTGGGCCGTTCACTGTCACAAATCGCACCACACCATGAATGCGATGAACCACGACCTGCCGAACCTGATCGGGGTGCGATCGCCCGACGCCGAAGCCAAGCTCCGGGCCGCCTTGCCGGGTGCGATGCCGATGGGTCAAACCGGAATGGGCGACATGATGGATATGGGCCGCCCCAAAAACACGCTTCCGATGATGACCGGCACGGGGCCGTTCGGCGCGATCGAGATGGGGGGCATGTTCACCGTGCTCAAGGTTCGCGAAGGCATCACGAGCTACGACGACCCCGGTTGGTACAAGCATCCGGAGGGGACCCGCGCCCGGAAGGCCTAAACCTCACGCTCGCTTGAGCCAGCGGTCCGGTACGCGCGATTTTACCGGGCGCGGTTCGCGTGGCTCAAGGCGGAGGCGGTTCGGCGCGGGTACGGAACGCCCCGGTTCAAGAAGGCTCAGTTCGTGGCCGCGGAGCGGACACCGAGGTTCTCCGCAACGAGGCTCGCATGACGCCGCAGCGCGGAGCGCAGCGTGCCGATAGCGGCTTGCAGGATGGCGAGCATCGCGCCGGGGTTGGCGCCGGCCGCGATCCCAGTCACCCGAAAATCGCTGCGGCCGTTGCGTCTCGGGGCCTCGCGGGGCCTCCGCGACGGCGGTCCGGACCGAGACGCGCGAGGGCGTCGCGGTGGGTCTCGCGTTTTTGGCGACGACGACGTAAAGCTCTCGTCAGCCATGGCCGATTTTCCCGCTGACATCTACACGGAGCCCGACCGTGACGTTGACACGCTGAAGAACCTCGGTCCGCTGACCGGCATGGCAGGGATCTGGACGAGCGCGCGCGGCGAAGATGTTCATCCCACCGCGGGAGGCCCCGAGCAGCAGATCTTCATCGAGCGCTACGAGCTCCAGCCAATCGATCCGCAGACGAACGGCCCGCAGCTCCTCTATGGGCTCCGCTACCACACCCACATTGTGAAGCCCGACTCCGTGGAGACGTTCCACGATCAGGTGGGCTACTGGCTCTGGGAGCCGGCGACCGGGACGGTCTTCTACACGTTGACCATTCCGCGCGCCCAGGTCGCGATGGCGGTCGGCAACGCAGAGTCAAGCGCGAAGACGTTCAAGCTCGAGGCCGTCCGTGGCTCGGAGACGAACGGGATCGTCTCCAATCCGTTCTTGGAGCACGCGTTCAAGACCCTGCGCGTCACTGTCGAGGTGACGATTCATCCAGGCGGCATGTGGTCGTACGAGCAGGACACCGTGATGGCCATCCCCGGCGCGGCAGACCCGTTCCACCATACGAATCGCAACACTCTGCGAAAGATCGGCGAGCCTACGCCGAACCCGCTTGCCACGCCGCGCCGGAACCCGACGGCACAGCCAGGAAGCCTCGGCGTCGGAAGCCTTCGAACCATGATGGCGCGCCTTGACGAGTCGGCGGCGGACGCACGTGGCGCGCGTGGGTCATCGAGAGCCGAATAGGGCGGTAGAAAGCGAGGAGTTCCTCGCGAGCTGCATCGAAAACGTCGCCCTAGGCTACAGCTTGTGATGTCATGCGCATGGGCGTGCCAAAAGGCATTCGTCACACAGAGATTGAAAACTGGCGCGAATTGATTTTCGCCGAAATCATCTCAGATGACGGAGGTCACCTCTCCCACGATGGGAACAATGTCCTTTACTATGTTCACGACGTCTTGCAGAACCTGGACGACGTTTACGTTCACGTCGGCCTTCCAATGGAAGTCGAAACCCTTGACGATATCCGGCCACGCCGCCTGGATGGCCGGATTCACGACGCTGTCGTTCCAACCGAAATCCCGGCTACTTGACGGATCGGCCAGGATTCCCGTCGTCCCGTTGACCTTACCGGTCTTGGTGAAAGAAAATGCCTTCCCGCTGTCGGTCTGAACGACCATCGCGAAAGCCACACCGTATGGTACGAAGCCCGAGTCATGGAAGTTCCCGTTGAAAAGGCATGTTCCGTCGTCTTTTAGGACGAGCGTCGCGCTCCCTCCACATGCGACATTGCCCTGGAAGCTGATCGAGGCATTCATGGGATTGGTTTGAGCCATGGCGGAATCCTCGGCAATGTTGAGTGTTCTACTCTCGACATGAGCCAGACGGTCGGCAAGGTGCTAGTCGGTGCCGGAATCGGGCGCCTTCGTTGAATTCGACGGCGCGATGCTGCCGCGGCCTTCTCCCCCACTGGAGCCTCCGCAGGCGGATAATGCGACAGCAACCCAAAGCGCGATCGCAGCTGCGCGCCAGAGCGACGTTTCATAGTCGTAACGATGCATGGTCCCTCCCAAAAACAAGAGCGATCGAACAATTGAACGAATGATGTACTCTCGCGGAGAGAAGCTCTTCAAGAGACGAGCGTCAAGACATTTTGTGCGTTTAGCAGTCGCTCGCAACTGAACTTTGTCGTCGCCCCGGCATAACCGAACGAAAGACCCGGCTCTGATCCATCCTGACTCGTCGACCACGAACCGTCTGCGTCGAATTGCAAGCGAGTGTAATTGACACCTCACCGGGACGAGATGATTCCCTGGATGGGCAGCGCATAACGGACGATGCCTTGCTCTTTCGGACGGTCGGTGCTGAGCTGGCGGTCGATCGTCATGAGCAGGCGCCCGCTGGCGGCACTCGTTCTTGGGGCCGTGCTGAGTGCTTTGTCGGCGAGGTGCGAGCCGCGTACGCGCGTCACCGCCACGCCATCGGTGGATCCGGCGGCCGCACCGCGCATCGAAGGAGCGACGGTCGGACGGGCGGCGACAGCAGCACCGGCATCGGCGGCTGTTCCGGGTCCTGAGGAGCGCGTGGCCGCCGCCGAGCGGTGCTACGCCGATCCAACGTGTTCTGAGGCCGATGCGATGGGTCTCTATCGTCTAGCCGACGACGCGGGAGCCGCAGGCATTTCTTGCTTTCGGTTTTACGATGGCGTTGGGGTTGACAAGGATCGATCGCGTGCGCGTGCATGCTTTCAGCGCCAAGTCCTGGCCGAAGGCAACTGCAACGGTTCGTCGCCGTCGCTGGATCGGATCGCTCTGGCCGCGATGTGGATCGCAGGGGAAGGTGGACCCGCGGATCCGGCGGCAGCCCAATCCTTGCTGGCAGACTGCTTCGCGGATGTCGACGTGGACGCGCTCAGGCAGAGAGCCCGCGGCGCGCGCGTCTCGGCGACGACGGACGTTTGCAGAGACCTTGCCAGCACGACATGGGCGCGCGGCCAATGCCTCGGGGTGCAAGCCGACGAGGGTAAGGTGCAACGACAGCTGGCGGAGAAGCAACTCCGGTCGCGCTTGGACGCGACCGGGATCCAGTTGGCGGACGAGGCGCGCGCCGCATGGCTAGCGTTTGCCCACCGACAGGCGCAAGCCGAAGCGGATCGGTACCGCGGCGGATCGATGCAATCGAACGCTTCCAGCTTGCGCGAAACGGCGCTCGCGACGGAGCGGACTCACGCCATCTTGAACATGGCCCAATACGCCCCGAAAAAGGGCGATCGCAGCGCGGCGGCCCGTTCGCTCGCCCATGCCGTCTCTCTCTCTCGTGGGGGACGCGACGCACGCCCAACTCGTTACGGAGGCCATGACCGCGTGGATCCGGTACCGGGATGCGGAGATCGCGCTTTACACGCATCTCTTTGGGGAGCGTTTCGGGCCGTCGTTCGTTGCCGCGGACGTCGAGACCCGATTGACGGAGGACCAAACTCGACGTCTACGCTGAAACGAGGAATCCTGGGATCCGTCCGTCGCCCGACTCCAACGCGACAGGGCTCCCCATCGGAGAACGACGCCGCGTGGCGTCGGCGCCTTGGCGCCGTCCCGTCGAACCGACGGTCCGATCGAGCCGGTCGAATGGCAAGGAGGGAGGATCGTAATTAGGCGACGGTGGTCGGCGACGGATCCGGCGACATGAACAGGGCCACTTCGCGGTCCCTCCTGGCCAGCAGAGCCGCGTCCACCACCAGCACACCGTTGCGGCTGTCCTTGTCCCAGAGCTCGAACGCGCGTCTCTCGTCCGCGATGTTGCCCGCGTTCAAGTCATGGAGCACCGTGCTCGACAGAAACCCGCCCACCCCGATGTTGAAAGTCAGGCTCACGAGCGCGTCAAACTGATTCTGGGTCAGCGGCACGGTCACGCTACCGTTGATTGCCGCCTCGCACTTTCCGACATCGTGGGTCAGGAACGCGTCGCACTGCGCTTGGGTGATCGGGTCGCCCACGGAGAGGCCATCCTCCGGAAGCACGACATGGCCCACGCCGCACGTCGGGATACCGGACACGTCTCGATAGACTCTCAGCACGACGCCTTCGCAGGATTCGAGAAACTTCACGCCGGCCGCCGAAAGGTTCATCGCTCCACCCTATCCAACGTACACGCCGCCTCCGAAATCTCCTGCGGGCGCGTCGAAGATGCAATTACAGTCGATTGCACGAAATGGACTCCTACACGGGCGTTGCCGAACGATTTGTGTTGCGAGGGCTGCACGGACAAACAGTGAAAGGACCGCTTTCAGCGCTTCGCGACCAACGGAGACACTGACCCGCGGCCGCCGTGCATCAGTTGGATTTCACGAGCAAGACGGACAGCGACTGGGCGTTCGTCGCGTCGACGCTGCGGACGACCAGATCGACCCCCATCGTCAGCGTCTGCGTGGCGAGAGGCGTGCCGACCGTGTCCCCCCAAAGTTGGGCGGTGGGTTGGCTCAGCGTTGTGCAAAGATCCGGATATTTTGGGAGCACCGTCGCCGGCGTGTATTGCGCCGCAAGCACGACCGGCCACGTGTAGCTCGAGAAGGGCCCCCCCACCGGCGCGTAGGGCGGCGGCGAACCGTCGCCGACCAGCGGAAAATCGAGCGGCTCGGGGTAAGGCAGAACGATCGCGACGCGCCCCTGGGCGTCGGCGACTCCGCGTACCATCTCCCCCGCGCCGACCGTGGCCCCGAGCACCGCGCCGGCAGCGAACTGCCCGCTGACCGCGTCTTGCATTTGGGCGCGAATCACGGCCCGCATCGGAGCGATGGCGCGCGCCGGAGCGGAAAAAAGCGGCGCTCCGTCTGCCAACCAGCCGGACACGGGGGGCGAAGCGAGCGCACACGTCCAAACGAACAACCCGCGCGCGGGCAGTTGCGCAGGGAAGGAAAATGGCATGAACTGCCCGTGCGAGTCGTGAACCTCGACCACGAAACTCAGGGTCGCGACTTTCGCCCAGTACGCAGCGTCGCCGAGCCCGACCTCCGCTGCACCCAGCCTCGGGAGGTTCTGGACGGTGAAGATACCCGAAGCGTTGGCCTTGGCCGCGCGACTCTCCCGCGAACCGGCGAGTCGCACACGGACGACCAAGCCGTCGGTCACAAACACGTGCTCCACGGGATCCCAAAAGCGCACGCCCAGCGGAGCGACGCGATCCAGGGTGTCGGAACGGACCGTATTCGTCATCGTGATTGGCCCTTCTTCGCGGTCTCGAACGAACGAGCTTGCGCCGGAAGGACCTGGACATCGTCGACCGTGGAATCGATGAAGACGACGCGTGCGACGTAGGCGACCGACACCTGCACGTTCTGCTTGTTGATCTCCCAGATGTTGTAGATGTCTTGCAACGAGATGGGCTCGTTGACGAGCGTGACCGTTTCGTCCGGCCAGAACGTGTCCGGTTCCGGGCCATAGTGGTTGAGCAGCGACGCGGGAAGCGTCGCACTATCATCGATCACCCGCATGGCCCAGCCCAAGAGTCGGTGCTGCGCCGTCGCCGTCTTCGCCCACGGAGTGAGTAGGTAGTAAAGGTCGAGAGGGAGCGGCGGACGGTGTCTTCGGCCGTCGGGTGAGACCCTCCCTGGAACGTTGCGTCGTGCCGTGCTGACGACGGTGTTGTACAGAAAAAGCGACAATCCTTCGTCCATCGGTGCATGAAAGTTGGACGATTGATAGAGCTCGAAGTCACAGCCATCGAATTCAGACCCGATGCGTGCTTGTTCCAGCAGTCCGAGAACCGCCTGACCGATCGCCGCTATTGCGTGATACGTCGCCAACTCGGATCCCCTTTGGACTCAACCGGCCTCCCAAGCGTGGACGGCGGCGTCGAGGTGCACGATTGCACAGGCGCTCGCAAATCCCAACGGAAGAACGCGAGACGTCCACCCGCGTAAGAAGAGGATGCCCAACGAGTCGAGAGCATGTGTCGGCTCGTGCTTCACATAAGGAATCCTCTCGCGGGCGGAAAAGCGTTGACAGCTGAATTTGCGTGACGCGCATTTTTTCACGCGTAGGGCCCGTCGAAAAAGCGCCGGCTGAACGGGCAAACGGTCGTCTTCGTTGACTTTCGTTGGTTCCATCCTTTGAAGCGGCCCCGACCGTGGATTGTCGCTTGACAGAGCAAACGCGTGTGTGGTGGGCTGGGCCCCGTCGTTAGTAGGCGTGGTCGTAAACGTCGACAGTTGAAACGACGTGTTTCTCGAATAGCGAGAGGACGTCGTGGGGCATCGGTGTGGACATCGGTTCGGGCCAATGTCAACAAGCCGGCGCGGCGAAATCCGTCGAGTAATCGATATTTCGTTGCGTATCGAATTTTTGGCAAAAGATCGGCGCAATTGATGCGGGCGGGCGGCAACCGGCTGGCCGCGTGTGAGGGTGATTCATGGCGGAATACCTGTCTCCCGGCGTCTATATCGAAGAAGTCTCCTATCGGAGCACCAAGGCCATCGCCGGCGTCGGGACGACGACTACGGGCTTCATAGGGCCCACACGCTACGGCCCCTACAACCTCGAACTGGAGATGATCTCCAGCCTCGATGACTACGAGCGCACCTACGGGGACGGTCAGCCGTTGCAGGTGGTGCAGCCCGGCGCTGCGGGCGGCCCGCCGACGTCGATTACCAATTTCATGTGGCACGCCGCGCGGGCGTTCTTCACCCAGGGGGGCACGCAGCTCTACGTCTCGCGAATCGTTTCCTCCAATCCCGCTACCGCCCCCACCCTCGCTCGGGCGTCGCTGGGTTTCGGATCGCCGCCCACCGGTCCCAGCCTCTGCGCGCGCTACCCGGGCCTCTACGGGAACATGCAGGTGCAGATCACCCTCATGGTCGGCCCCAACGTACTTTCCTTCAACAAGAGCGGGACGCCCCAAGTGGGGTCGGTCGAGGAGTTCGACGTCGTCATGATCCGCCCGACCTCCTCGTCGGCGCCGGGCTTCGTTTCGACCACGTCCACCGCGAGTAACTTTCC
This sequence comes from uncultured delta proteobacterium, assembly GCA_963696385.1. Classification (GTDB taxonomy): domain Bacteria; phylum Myxococcota_A; class Polyangia; order Polyangiales; family Polyangiaceae; genus Palsa-1150. The sequence continues at coordinate 197,209 of CAVOKF010000007.1, read as the reverse complement.
GGCGTACCTCGCCACCTGGGACCCGATCGCGCAGAATTGGCTCTTCGTCCAAGACGCATCATCCGCGAGCCCGGCCGCGTCGATCGCGATCGGTGCGCTTTCCCCCAGTCAGGAAATCCGCGTCATCACGCTCTCGGTCACGGTCACCGCCCTGCTTGACATCAACCAGCCGTCGCAGACGTGGACCGATCTGGCCCTCGATCCGTCGCACCAGACCAGCGACGCGTACGATTCGTTCGTCGGCGTGTTCGGGCCCGACCCAACCAACCCGAGCACGCCCGACCCAGCTTACGGAAGGGATCTTCCCATCAAATTCGAACAGCCCGGTCCCAACGGAACTCTCGACGGCCTGGGCCTTTTGCAAGCCTTCTTTGCGGCCTACCCGTCGCCCGCCACCCCGAGCAGCGCCGCCACGCTGCCGAACGTGCTTCAGACCCTCAGCTCCACGACGGCCCAGCGGACGATCACCGTGCAGCTTCAGGGGGGGACGGACGGGGCTCTGCCCGCCTTGTCGGACTACGAAGGAACGGGCGATCCGACCGACATCGTGCCGAGCCCGAAGACCGGCCTCGTTCAGTTCGAGGACATCGAGGACATTTCGATCGTCGCGGCGCCCGGCTCGACCTACCAAATGGACCTCGGGGGCCCGGGTTCCGTGGCCTACGGAGTCGCGCTCGGGATCATGCAGGAGCTCGTGGCCCACTGCGAGAACATGAAGTACCGGATCGCCGTGCTCGACAGCGGCAACGGCGAGAACCTCAACCAGGTCAGCGCGCTGCGGGGTCAGTTCGACAGCAGCTACGCCGCGCTTTACTACCCGTGGGTTCGCGTGCTCGATCCGATCACGAGCAATCCGATTTACCTGCCGCCCAGCGGATTCATATGCGGGATCTACGCGAACAACGACAACACGCGAGGCGTCTACAAGGCGCCCGCCAACGAAGTCATTGCGCTCGCGCAGGGCTTCGACGTCAACGTCAACAAGGCCCAGCAAGACATCTTGAACCCTCTGGGCATCAATTGCTTGCGCTTCTTCGAGGGGCGCGGGTACCTCGTCTGGGGAGCGCGCACCGTCAGCTCGGACACCGACTGGATCTACGTCAACCTGCGGCGGTACTTCGCCTACCTCGAGCGATCGATCGACGACGGGACGCAGTGGGCGGTGTTCGAACCGAACGGAGTGAGACTCTGGGCCAAGGTGCAGGCGTCGATCGCGGCGTTTCTGACGAGCGAATGGCAGTCCGGTGCCCTGGCCGGGACCAAGCCCGAGCAAGCCTTCTTCGTCCGGTGCGATCAGACCACGATGAGCCAGCAAGATCTCGACCTCGGTAGGCTGGTTTGTCTCGTCGGCGTCGCCGCGCTCCGCCCGGCGGAATTCGTGATCTTCCGCATCGGCCAGTGGACTGGAGATCGGACTTCGTAGCCACCGACACGGAAGAGCGGACCCCGTGACAGCTTGAGGGAAGGAGCCCACCATGGCCTTGCAACGAGCGACCCCGTACTCGCAATTCAACTTTACCGTCGATCTCAACCTCTCCGGCGTGGATGCCACGCAGCCCCTCGGGGGCTTTCAGGAGTGCAGCGCCCTGGCCCAGGAGGTAGCGGTCCACGAGTACCGCAACGGCAACGATCCCTTGCTGCGCGTTCAGAAGATCACGGGCCTGAACAAGGTCACGGACGTCACCCTGAAACGCGGCGTCGTGGGCATGCTTTCTCTGTACACTTGGTTTGACGCGGTCCGCACCGGTTCGGTCGACTCCTCGGCCGTCTACAACGTGACGATCACGTTGAACACGGAGTCGGACCAGACCTCCGCGGTGCTGACCTGGACGCTCAGCAACGCCCGGCCGATCAAGCACTCGATCGGGCCTTTGAACGCCAAGGGCACGGACGTCGCGATGGAGGAGCTGACGATCGCCTACGAGTACCTGAAGGTGGCCTAGGCCATGGCCATGGCGCGCTCACCGCGTCGGGCCGCCGGTGTGCGGTTCGAGGTTTTGCCGCCGCCGCTGGCCCAGGTGTTGCCGCGCATGGATATCGCACTCTTCGTGGGATTTTCCGCGTCGGGGCCGCTGCAAATCCCCGTGGCCGTCGACGATCCGTCGCACTTCGAGTCGATCTTCGGCGCCGACGCGGCGCTCGCCTGGGATCCGGTCCAGGGCGCAACGATGAACGCATACCTCGCGCCCGCCGTGCGATCCTACTTCCTGAACGGCGGGCAGCGCTGCTGGGTCGTGCGCGTCGCGGGCGATGGGGCGACCAACGAGTTTCCCGTCTGCGGGATGGTCTCGCTCTCGCCGGACGGAGCGATTGCGCCTGCAACCGCCATGGCGCGTTCGCAAGGCAGCTGGTCCGACGATCTTCTCGTGGCCACCGTCCTTGTCAGCCGACCGCTGGCGCTCGGCGTGACTGGATGGGCGGGACTCGAGGGATTTCCCGCTTCGCTCGACGTGGTCACGAGCGCGCTCGACGACGTCGTCGTCGGCGACCTGATGCGTCTCACCTTCTACGACGGAGCGATCGCGACGCGCGTCGCCATGTTCGTGGTGAGCGCCGTCAACCCGATCGTTCCGACGGAGACGAACGCCGCCACCCTGAGCCTCTCGACCGTCGTCCAAGCGGACGGAACGCCGAACGTGAACTGGTTTCGCACCTGCCTTGCGAGCGTGCCTCCCGGCGCGATGGGCACCACCGTCGCCGGCGGGATCGCGGCCACGCTCCAACAGGCCAGCGGAGGGACCGTGCAGCTGCTCTTGGCGGCGCCCCTCAGCGCCGCGCCCGCGGCCGGGACGATGCTGGGCGTCCAGTTCCCCGGGGGCGACCTGTGGGTCACGGTCACGGAGGTGGTCGCGGTGGACCTCGTGGGATCCCCCCGACCGTCGCCTCGCCTCCTGCGCTCTTCTCGCCTCCCCTTTCCGGCGCCGTCCTTTTGACCGGTCAGGGCCTGTTCGTCGACCCGGCGCCGGGACCTTTGCCCGTGTCGTCGCCGCCGGGGGGCCTGGAGGTGGAACGCCTGCGGCTCGAGCTCCAGACCCAGACGGGATCCGAGACGCCGACCCCGATCAGCGACCTCGGGTTCGATCCCTCCCATTCGTACGCCTTCTGGGCGTTGCCGAGCGACGAGGAGCTCTTTCGCGGCACATCCGACACGACCGACACCGACGCTCGAGCCGTCGAGCTTCGCAACCGCGCCGACGAACTCGCACCGCTTTGGAACGAGGTGACCGAACCGCGCTTCGATCTCGCGGCCTGCGGCAGACCGGACATCACGTTCCTTCCGATCGGCATGCCGTACACGCCCGACTATCCACTGCCGGCCTTTGCCCAGACCGGGAGCAGCCTGGAACGCGACGGGCTGTCCTCGTTCGACGCGTCGCTGTTCGTCGATCCGGACCTCGTCAACGTCGGCGCTGCCGAGCTTCTCGCCGAGGCCAACTTCATCCAGTACCAGTCGAGCGATCCGCGTCGCCTCCGGGGCATCCATGCGGCCCTCGGCGTCGACGAGGCCACGATCATCGCCGTGCCGGACGCCACGTTGCCGGGCTGGACCGCGGCCTCGTCGCCGTCGGCGCCGGAGGGCGCCCTGGCGCAGCCCGTCGTTCCCGGCAACGACGGCGCCTTCTACGCCTGCGCGCAGCGGGCGCTTTCGCTGCCCAACGTCGCCATCGCCCAGCCGCCGGACGCGAACGGTACGTTCGTCCTGTCGTGGGGCGCCGTCGACGGAGCCACGCAATACTCCGTCGAGGAGTCGCCGGATCCCCAATTCGGCAGCGGGGTCGTGACCTACACGACGGCGCAGACCACGCTCGTCGTCTACAGCCACACGCCCGGTGTGTTCTTCGTCCGCGCGAGCGCGACGGCCGGAACGCTCACGAGCGGCTACTCGGCGGCGATCGCCGTCTCGGTCCTTCTGGGATCGGGCTGGGTGGCGAAGCAAGACGTCGACAACCCCGCGCCGGCGTTGCCCGTCGTCCAGGGCGCGCTTTTGACGCTGTGCGCGGCTCGCGGCGACCTGTTCGCGATCCTTTCGCTGCCCGAATCGCAGAGCGCCGCCGATGCGGCGGCCTACGTCAGCACCCTGTGCGCCAACCAGTCCACGCGGACGCTCGGGTACGGCGCCGTCTACCATCCGTGGATCATCGGCCGGGACGTGTCGACGGGGCCGCTCCGCACCACGCCGCCGGACGGGGCGATTGCGGGCGTCTACGCGCGCCGCACGCTCGCGCGCGGCGCCTGGATCGCACCCGCGAACGAGGCGCTCGACGCCAGCATTCTCGGGCTTTCGCCGGCCCTTTCCGACGCCGTGTGGGCCGTCCTGGACGAGCAGCCGGTCAATCGGATCCGCGCGGAAGCGCGCGGCTTGATGGCCATGAGCGCGGATACGCTCACCGACGATCCGGACCTGGTGCCGATCAACGTGCGACGGCTGCTCATGCTCTTGCGTCGCTCGGCGCTCAGCCTCGGGACCGCGTACGTGTTCGAGCCGAACGGCCCACGGCTGGCGCGCATGGTGCAGCGCCGGTTCACGTCGCTGCTCGACGGCCTGTTCAGCCGGGGCGCGCTGGCGGGGGCGACCGCCAGCGACGCGTACCGTGTGATCACGGACGCCAGTGTCAATCCCCCCAATTCCGTGGATCTCGGGCGCTTCGTCGTCGAGCTTCAGGTGGCGCCTTCCTGGCCGCTGTCGTTTCTGACGGTGCGGCTCATTCAAAGTGGAAATCAGCTCACCGTGGCGCAGAGCAGTTGACCATGGCCAACTCCATCCCGGGTTATCCGTTCGTCGCCTTCAGCTTCTCGGTCGAGATCAGCGCTCCGGGCGCCTCGTCGAGCTTGTGCGCCGCCGCTTTTTCGGAATGCGACGGGCTCGAGGTCGGCATGGAGGTCAAGACGATCCGTGAGGGCGGCAACAACATGTCGCAGGTTCGCCTCGCCGGACCGACGGTGCTCGGGACGCTCACCCTCAAGCGGGGCATGAGCAGCAACTTCGACTTGTGGACTTGGGTCTCCGCCGCTCTTGCGAATCCCGGACTTCGCTACGACGCGAGCGTCGTCGTCACGAGCCCCCAAAACGGCACGACCCTGGCGCATTTCGTGCTCGCGCGCTGCCTGCCGCAAAAGCTCAAGGCCCCACCCCTCAATGCCAAGGACGGCGGGGTCGCGATCGAGGAGCTTCAAGTCGCATACGAGTCGCTGACGTTCCGTGGGCAGTCCTGATGAACCTGGAGAAGGCCTATTTCGTCCAGATGAACTCGGCGTTCCAAAAGGAGCTGGCGGCCCGAGTCCCCGTTCAGTTCAACCCCGAGTCGCTCAAGGTCAGTTATGCGAATCAGATCCAGCCTCCGAAGGGTGCAGGCGACCAGCGCGGCCCGGCGGCGCTTCAGTTCATCGGGTCGGGAACGACGAAGATGTCGGGGCAGATCTGGTTCGACGCCGGGACCAGTCTCACGGGGACCACCGACGTGCGAACGCTCACGAAGACCGTGGTCAACTTCATGATTCCCGCTCCCGTCCAGACGGCCGGCGCTACGCCGGGGAGCTTCAGCCCCCTTTTTGTCCGATTCCAGTGGGGCACCTTCGTATTTCAAGGGATCATGGATTCGATCGAAGAGAACATCGAGTACTTCTCGCCCGACGGCAAACCCCAGCGTGCGAGCGTGTCCTTTTCGCTCGTCGACCAAACCATTCAATTCATCACGACCGGCCAGCAGAGCGATCCGACGGCGCCGGGCAACGCCCCGCTCACGGCGAGCCCGCAGGGCGCTTCGATTCAATCGATGGCGACGGCTGCCGGCCGTGGGAGCGACTGGCAATCGATCGCCGCGGCCAACGGGATCGACAACCCGCGCATGCTGGCGACCGGGCAGCTCATCGACATGAGCGCCGATTTGACCGGCGGCATCAGCGTGGGCGCAAGCACCGGTGCGCTGGGCGCGGTCGCCGTCGGGGTGAACGGCGTGCTGGGCGGGGGCGTCGGCGGGAGCGTCTCCGCGGCGGCGAGCGTCGACGCCAGCGGCACGGTCGGCGCAACTGTCGGCGGGACCGTCGGGGGGGGCATCAGCGGGAGCGTGTCCGCGAGCGCGAGCACGGCCTTCACCGTCGGGTAAGAGACGATGCCGGTCATCATCCACGAAATCGAGGTCGTGCCGGGGCCGGACCAGGCGGCCGCGGGCAAGGCGTCGGGGCCCCAAGCGAAACCGAGCGATCCGCCGAGCTCGGTCGGCGCCCGGGACGTCTTTCGGATCCAGCGCCACCTGCGCGAGCGCGGCTTGCGCGTCTGGGCGCACTGATCGCGGGCGAAAGCGAAGATCCCATGACCACCGACTCCACCAGCATCAGCGCCCTGCGGCCGACCGTCTCGATCGCAGGGCAAAACCAGCCCTCGCTCACGCAGGGGCTTCTGGGTATGAGCATCACCGAGACGATCCTGGGCCTTTACCGGTGCGAGCTCGTCGTCGGCAACTGGGGCCCCCTGGGTCAGGGCGGCACGGGGTTTCTCTACTTCGATCGGTCGCTTCTGGACTTCGGCAAGTCGCTTCAAATTTCGCTGGCCGGTCAATCCATGTTCGAAGGGACGATCTCGGCGCTCGAGGGACGCTTCCCCGAGGACACCCAGATCGAGATCGGCGTTCTGGCCGAGGATCGGTTCCAGGAGCTTCGCATGACGCGCCGGACGCAAACGTTCGAGAACATCACGGACGCGGACCTGTTCAGCACGATCGCGAGCGCGCACGGCCTCACCCCGAGCATCGACGTGCAGGGGCCGCAGTACCGCGTCATCGCGCAGGTCAACCAGAGCGATCTGGCGCTGATTCGCGACCGCGCCCGGGCCGTCGATGCCGAGGTCTGGATGGACGGAACGACACTTCACGCGCAGGCGCGCGAGCACAGGCGGGGGGCCTCGCTCACGCTGGGCTATAAGCACGAGCTCCGGGAAGTGGTCGTCAGCGCCGATCTGGCCAACCAACGAACGGCACTCACCGTCAGCGGATGGGACGTGTCGGCCAAGCAGGCCATCCAGTCCCAGGCGACCGATTCGGTGCTCGGGAGCGAGCTCGGCGGCAATACCAGCGGAGCCAGCGTGGTCCAGAGCAGCTTCGGCACTCGAAACGACACGATCGTGCACACGGTGCCCTGGACGCAGGCCGAAGCGCAGGCGCGTGCCGAGGCCCATTTCCGGGCCTTCGCGAGGACGTTCTTGAGCGTGCGCGGCGTGGCCGACACCGACCCTGGTCTGCGCGTCGGAGCCTACGTGGATCTCACCGGCCTCGGGCCGCTCTTCGAGGGCACGTATTACGTGACGGAGGTCACCCACATGTTCGACGGTGTCAAGGGCCTGCGCACGGAGTTTTGTGCCGAGCGACCCGGGTTGGGTTCGTCATGAAGACGGCGAAAGGCGCCTCGCGATGATCGAGAAGTCGCTGGTCGAAACGATCCTGGGGGATCGCTCGGAACACGGCCTCGGGGGACGGTTTTTCGGCGTGTTCCCGGCGCAGGTGACCCACATTGTGGATCCCGACGGGCAGGCGCGCGTGAAGGTCGCGCTGCCGTGGTCGCCCGATTCGAGCGGTGCGCGCTACGAGACCTGGGCCCGTCTGGCCACGATGATGGGCGGAAACAACCGCGGCAGCTTCTTCGTCCCGGACGTGAACGATGAAGTGCTCGTGGCGTTCGAAGCCGGCGACCCGCGCAGGCCCTACGTGATCGGAGGCCTCTGGAACGGGCAGGACGCCCCGCCGGCGTCGATGGACTCGGCCGGGAGCAACAACACCAAGCTTTTCTGCTCCCGAAACGGCGTGAAGATCACGCTCGACGACACAACCGGCAGCGAGGCGCTGATCGTCCAGACGCCGGGCGGTCAGCAGATCACGCTGCAAGACGGGGCCGCAACCATCACGATCGAAGACAGCAACGGCAACACGGTCGAGACGGGTCCGTCGGGCGTCACGATCACCTCGAGCGGCACCGTCACGATCCAGGCGAGCCAAATCGAGCTTTCGGCCACAGCGATTAGCCACAACGCTGCGATGTCGACGTTCAGCGGCGCGGTCAACGGCAACGTCACGCTCATCACGCCGTCGGTGGTCGGCGGGTCGTACACGCCGGGGTTGGGAAACCTCCTATGAACACGCAGCCGCACAAGCTCGAGTGGGTTGCGCCGGCTCCGCTCTGGCCGTCGGGGCCGGTCGACTCGGTGACCATGCGCCGCCCGGCGCTGCTCGAGTTCAAGTCCGATCAGTTCGTGACCGAGCTCACCCAGGCGCTCGCGCAAACCCCGCCCACCCTGCCCGTGGCCCAATGGGAGAGCGCGCGGGTGCCTCCGGCGGGAACCCCGCGGCTCGGCTCCCCGCCTTACAGTCCTTCCCAAGGGAGTCCTCCGCTCCCGCTGAAGCTCTTTCAGCCGGTCCACGGGCGTTTCTACATGGTGGCCGCGAGCTTCGTCTGCCAGCAGATTGGCCTTCCGGACCACGCGCTCAAGGTCGCCAACCAGGAGCGGACCTTCTTCGTGCTTCGCAAGCTCGACCCCCAGGGGCGCGAGATGGCGTGGGTCCCCAATCCCGCGTATCCGTCGGACCCGACGCAGTTCGCGTGGCAACTGGTGACGCAGCATCCCAGACGGCCCCAGCTCGCGCCGAACGAGGAGCTGATCCCGCTTTTTCCGGTCTTCGTTCCGGGCTCAACCCCCGCGCGACGGCTGCACGCGGGGCTCATTCCCACGTCGAGCCGCGACACGCTCGCCGCGGCACCGACGACCTCCGCGCCGTCGTCGCCGCCCGCGGGTGGCGTGGACCCGCGCGTGCTCGAGGCGAGCACCCGGGTGGTCGATCCGTACGGGGCCATCGCCAATGCCTCGATCGGATCGCCGCCGCCGTCGCCCGATCCGGCCATGGCCCTTTTGATCGACGCCTCCGCGTTCTTGATGCTCGACCTGGCCGAGATTCTGCAGAAGTACGTACCCGACGTCTATGCGGCCATTATGAATCCGGCTGCGGCAGCTCCGACCGGGGCACCCCAGACGCAGCTCTACACGCAGCTTGTGGCGGCGGTCGCGGACACGACGACGGGAGTGACATGGGCAGCGGCCCTTCGGGCGGCATCGGCCGCCCAAAGCACGATCGATGCGCCCGGATCGCCTGCGTCGCAGCTCACGACCCCCGCGTTCAATCTCTACTACAGCGACCGAAGCACGGCGCAGGCGATCCTGCCTGATCCTGCGCCCGGCGCCAGTGCGCCTGCCACCGGCTATTTGCTCAGCGCGTTGCTTGCCGCCGCCATCGTCGACGAAAATCAGCCCTTCGATCCTCCCGACGCCGTGGCGGCGACGCAGGTCGTGCCCAAGCTCGACGCCGGCGCGCTGTACGTCGTGCGCTGCGTCTTTCAGCGCTGCGCCCTCAAGCGCGAGCAGTTCGCCGCGCTCTACCCATCGATCCTCAGCGATCGGAGCCAGCGGTTCATGATCGCGCCCTTCTTCGATTCCGACGCGCCGGCGCGCCAGATTCGGATCGCCATGCCGTTTGACACCAGCCCCGCGGCGCTTCGCAAATTCCCGAAGGGCATCGGATTTCTGATGAGCCCCCAGTTTTTGCAGCAAGTCAACCAGGCGTCCAATCTGAAGAACGTCGTGAACGGACAAGTCGGCCCCGCGGGGGCCCTCGGCATGGGCGAGATCTGCTGCTTCTCGTTTCAGATCCTGGTGATCATCTCATTCATCCTGATGTTCATGATCGCCATTGCGCTCAACTTCGTCTTCTGGTGGCTTCCGTTCTTGAAAATCTGTCTTCCGGTGCCGAGCGGGGTCGTCTCCGCCGCGAGCGGGTCGGATTCGGACGAGGCATGAGCCATGGATGCAGGAACCGTCCTCGGTCGCGGCGTGTCGTTCCCGTTCCGCGTCGGCCCCAACGGGCAGATCGCATGGTCGGCGGGAGAAAAGAACATCCGCGAGGCCATCATGGTCATCCTGATGACCGAACCGGGCGAGCGGGTCATGCTGCCCGCCTTCGGCGGCGGACTGCGGTCGATCCTCTTCGAGCCGAACACGGCCGCCACGCGCACGCTCATCCAGAGCCTCATCACCAAGGCGCTCACGCAGTGGGAGCCGCGCATCGCCGTGCAGTCGGTGAGCGTCAACCAGGATCCGAACGATCTGCAGAGCGCCATCGCGACCGTCACGTACACGCTGGTGGCCACGCAGACCCAGCAGACCATCGGCTTGAGCGTCACGCTTTCCTGAGGGCCCGATGCCGCTGACCGCTCCGCCGCTCGATTCGCGCAAGTACCAGGACCTCTTCAACGAGGCCGTGGCGCGCATCTCCGTGCACACGCCGGAGTGGACCAACTACAACCAGAGCGATCCGGGGATCACGATCGTCGGCGTCCTTTCGTTTCTGACCGAGAGTCTTCTGTATCGCTGCAATCAGATCCCCGACCGCAACCAGATCAAGTTTTTGCAGCTGCTCGGGATGCCTTTGTCGCCGGCGGCGGCCGCGCAAGGCCTGGTCGCGTTCACGAACGCGAACGGTCCGCCCGTCGTCTTCCCCCTGACCCAGGACATGGAGGTGGACGCCGGCCAGGTGCCGTTTCGCACCGCAGAGGGGGTCAACGTCCTGCCCATCGAGACGGGCGTCTACTTCAAGCAGCCCTACACGGCGACGGATACGACCATCCAGGACTACTACAGCCAGCTCTACGCCTCGTACACGGCTCCGACGATGGCCCCTCCGCAGACTCTGGCTCTCTACGAGGTTTCTACGCTGGGGCCTGGGGGCGCGGCCAGCGTCGATCTCAACGCCGACACCGTCGACGGAACGGTCTGGATCGCGATCTTCGCCCGCGCGGTGGACGCCGGCAACATCGACGGCATCCGGAGCCAGATCGCGGGTCGGACCTTGAGCCTGGGGATGGTTCCCGGGATCCTCGCGCCGAGCTCGGCGGCCGTGGATCTGACACCGAACCCCGTCGGCGCGTCGGATCTGAACTCGGTGCTCGGGTTCTACTTCCCAGCCTTCAGCGGCGGACTCCCCGTGACCACGGGGACGGCTTCCTATCGCCAGGTCAGCGTGGCACCCGACGGCGACGTGCTCTCCGCGCCCGGCGTCATCGAGATGGTCCTGCCGTCGGCCGATCAGCTCTACACCTGGACCGACCTCGATCCACTGGAGGCCGGAGTCGCGCAATATCCGCCGGCCCTCGACGACACGACGCTCGCGGCTCGGCTCATCACCTGGATACGGGTCAGCGTGATCTCGCCGACGGACGTCGACATCCTGTGGATGGGCGCGAACGCGGCCAGGGTGACGCAGCTGACGCACGTCACGGGGGAGGTGCTGCCCGGCGGCACCGGCATGCCCAGCCAGGTCGTGACGCTGAAGAACCCGCCGGTGATCGCGGGGTCGGTGCAGGTCACCGTCACCCCCCCGACGGGCCCATCCGAAACGTGGGCCGCGATCGACGATCTCATGGCGGCCGGCCCGGAGGTTCCGGTCGTCGACCCCAGCCTTCCGCCGGGCACCCAGACGCCCCAGAACCTGCCGACCGACGTGTTCCTGCTGGATCCGGAGGCCGGAACGATCACCTTCGGCGACGGTAGCCACGGGGCGAGGCCGCCCCTGAACGCGACGATCTCGGCCAACTACGACTACTCGGTCGGGGCCGCCGGCAACGTGGCTGCCGGATCGATCAGCACGGGCCCCGCGCTGCCGGCCGGCGTGACGGTGGCAAACCCGGTGAGCACATGGGGAGGCGCGAACGCCGAGACAGCCGACGACGGCGTCAAGCAGATCACGCGCTATCTGCAGCACCGCGACCGGCTCGTCACCCAGGCCGACTTCCAGTGCATTGCGCTGAGAACGCCGGGGGTGTCGATCGGGCGAATCGACGTGCTCGCCGCGTTCGACCCCTCGCTGTCGCCCAACGCACCCGGCGACGCGCCCGGCGTCGTGACCTTGATGGTCCTGCCCAGCTACGACCCGGTCAACCCCAACGCGCCCATGCCGTCGCAGAGCTTTCTCAGCGCGATCGCCGCGTGGCTCGATCCGCGCCGGCTGGTCACGACCGAGGTCTTCATCTCGGGTCCGACCTACGTCAACATCTGGGTCTCGGTTGGCATCGCCGTCGTGCCCGGCCAGAGTCTCACCGACGTGATTGCGGCCGTGAAAGCGGCGCTCGTCCAGTTTTTCTCTCCCCTGCCCCCGCCCGGCACATCGCTTCTGCCGGACACCGTGCCGATCGACCAGACGGCGTCCCCGTCCATGCTTCAGGTGACCAACGGCTGGCCGCTCGGAAAGGCCGTCGTGGCTCTCGAGGCCTCGGCCGTGGCCAGCCGCGTGAGCGGCGTGCTGCTCGTCAACAGCGTGCTGCTCGCCGGCTCCGACGGGAACTCCGTCACCCAGGTTCCGATGACGGGCCTGGATTCTGCCTTGTCTCGCAGGCCTCTCCGTGGGCACAGGGGATCCCGATCTCCATTGCCTCGTTGCAGGGACAGCCCGTGACGACGGGGACCGTGCCGACCGCCCCGCTCGTCGTCGCCGTACCGGTCGTTCCGAAGGACTGCTGACGTGGACGCGAACGGCACGCAGTATCAGCTCCTCTTGGGGGAGAACGACTGGGCGAGCTGCCTGGAGGGCGGCTCGCCGCTGTCGAATGCGTGGAACGCGCTGGGGTCACCGCCCTCGCCTCCGGTCGCCACCGACTTCTACTGGGACCCGAAGCGCCACCAGTTGACCCTCTGGCCGCAGCTGTACGCGTTCCCCCCGAATCCTGACGATCCGGGGCTCTTGCCGTCCAACCGTCGAGGCGCGGCGGCCGATTGGTTCGGAAACTTCTATTTCATCGACCCCACGAACACCCAGATCCTCGTCCTGTCGTCGGGCGACCAGACGCTGACGACGTTCTGGCCCCCCGGCAAGCCGGAAGCTCCCGCCGCACGCCCAAGCGGCTTTGGGGACCTGGTCGCTCCGGCGGCTCCGGTGCCCCGCATGCTGTCCGGGCTCGCCGTCACGAGGCGTCATTACCTCGTCGTCGGCGGCACGGATCCCGCCGCGCTCATCCTCTTCGACCTGTATCGGGGCGGCGAACCCCGCATTCTGCTGTGGCCCGAGGACGTGCCCTTCGCGCCCTTCGACATGGCGGCGGCGCCCGGTGGCGGGGTCTTCATCCTGGACCCGGTCAACAGGCGATACTGGTCGCTCGACGCAAACTTCGCCGTGTGCCGTGGCGACGACCCGGCGCCGGCGAGCCGGGGGCGAACGGATTCGTTCCAGCCGCTCGCGGGTAGCCCGCCGCAAGGCAAGCCCGATCTCGATTCGCCGCCGGGCCAAGTGAAAGACGGCGGGTCGCCGCTGTCTGCGACGAACCCCATCGCGATCGAGGCCCTGCCGGACGGCACCGTGCTGATCCTCGATCTCGGCGGCGCCGCGACGTCATGCATCGAACGCTATCGCGGCAGCGTGCGGATCGACGCCCCGTTTCCGGTGGACGCGATCGCCCCGCTCTTGCCCCAGGGCGTGACGATGACCTTCACCGGCCAGGACCTCGCCTTCGTCCCCACACCCGGCAGCTCCGATCCGCTCTCCGGCCAGGTGCTCGTCGCGCTCGCAGTCGGCGCCCAGAGCTTGGCCTTCGCGGCCTCGTCGACGTCGGGCGGCGGCCTCGAGCTTCAGCCGCTTCCCGACTACTACCCGATGCGGCGCTTTGGGGGCCGGGCGATCTTCTACGCAAACGGGACGCCGTATTACGACTTTACCGATTGGTTTATTCCGCTCGTGATGCAGAAGCGGCCGCAATACGTGACGAGCGGCACGATCACCACACCGGTGTTCGACGCAGGTCTTCCCGGGTGCGTGTGGCATCGCCTGATTCTGGATGCGGCCATGCCTCTCGGCACGAGCATCCAGATTCAGAGCCGCGCGGCCGACGACCCGCAAACGCTATCCGAAAGCCCTTTTCTGCCCGAACCCCCGCGGCTGTACCTGCGCACCGAAGGCATCGAGCTGCCGTTCACCGTGCTGTCGGCGGGCCTCTCGTCGTACGAGCTTCTGTTTCAGCAAGCCAGGGGGCGGTACCTGCAGCTCCAGATCACGCTGAGCGGCAACGCGCGGTCGTCTCCGCGCATCCGCGCGATGCGCGCCTATTACCCGCGCTTTTCGTATGTCAAGCAATACATGCCGGCGGCGTACACCGACAACGACACGGTCGGTCTGCTCGATCGGTTCATGGCGAACTTCGAGGGCCTGCTCACGCCGATTGAAGATCGCGTGGCCGCCGTCCAGGAGCTCTTCGACCCGCGCATCGCGCCATACGACACGCTCGCGTGGCTCGCCGCATGGTTCGGCGTCTCGATGGACCCCACGTGGGACAACGTACGGCAGCGGCTCTTCATCCGGCACGCGATGGACTTCTTTCAGTGGCGCGGCACGGTGCGCGGCATCCAGATGGCGCTCGATCTGGTGCTATCGCAAAATCCCTGCGACGCGATCTTCACGAATACCGACAACCCCCGCCCGTCGGGTACGCGCATCGTCGAGCAGTTCACGACGCGCGTCACGCCGCCCTCGGTCGCGGCCGAGCCGTCGACGCCTTCGATCTTCGGCCCGGCGCCGCCCACGAACACGTGGAATCCGTCGCTCGGTGGCGATGCGCTCGTCACGCTCTGGAGCGCGGCGGCCACGGCGGCGGGTCTGGCCGTGCAGACGACCTTTCCCGTCACGGCGCCCACCGACAGCGCCACGGCGGCAGCGTGGACCGCCTTCGCGACCGCCACGCTCGGGTTCGTGCCCTCGGCGACGACGACCGACCAGGCGCGCTGGACGCTCTTTCTGCAGCGGCGGTATCCGAGCCTCGCCAACTTCAACACGACGTACGGAACGTCGTACGTTTCGCTGGCCGCCGTCTCGCTGCCCACAACGCTCCCGCCGGACGGCCCGCCGCTCGTCGACTGGTTTCAGTTCGAGGGCATCGTCCTTCCGATCGCACAGAACGCGCACCGCTTCCGGGTGCTCATTCCACTGCCTGCCGGCATGTCGTCGGACACTCCGGCACAGAAGCAGCAGCTGGATCTGATCAAGCGGCTGGTGAAGCTCGAGAAGCCGGCGCACACGGTCTTCGACGTGAGCTTCTACTGGGCCATGTTCAGCATCGGTCAGGCCCGTCTCGGCTACGACACGCTCCTCCAGCAGGGCAGCCGCATGCCCGATCTCGCCCCGTCCATGGTGCTCGGTTACGGCTACCTGCTCGAAGGCCACCTGGCGCCGGGATTCCCTCAAGACGCCACCCACCGCGACGTCGCCGGTCGCAATCCTCTCGGTCCGGGATCGAACGCTTAGGAGACGACGATGACGGCCTTCTCGACAGTCACTCCGACCCCCGCGCCCCTCAACCCGAGCAAGCACGTTAACTACACGCTCGGGATGGTTCTCGGGGTGGACGACTTCCAGCAAGAATTCGTCTATCACGCGGCGCGCGACCAATGGGCGGCGCGCGACCTCATCGGCGCCGGGACGGTGCGCGGGCTCGACGTGACCGTGCAGCCTGCGAGCGGAACGACCGAGCTCGTCGTGCAGCCCGGGGTCGCGCTGACTCCGCACGGGCAGATCGTCCGCGTGCCGAGCGCCCAGTGCGCCGTACTGGACGACTGGGTCAAGAACAACCAGACGACCGTCGCGACGAGCCTCCGCGTCGGATCGCCACCCGGATCGCCTCCCGTGTCGACGTCCGCATCCCCGCCCGCGGCCCCGGGGCGGGGCACAGTCACCCTCTACACAGTCCTTCGTTACAAACCCTGCCTGACCGACCAGGTCCCAATCCCGGGCGAGCCGTGCCGCACGGCGAACGAGGCCGTGGCCCCGTCGCGGGTGACCGACGGCTTCAGCCTCGATTTGTGTCTCACGCCCCCCGCCCCGACCGAGGAGCCGGGCATGTGGGCGGTCATCCGGTGGCTCGCCCAGGTGCCCGCGGCCGTGGGGTCGGGCAGCTCACCCGCCGCCGTCATCGCAGCCATGAAGGCGTCGTTCGGTGTCTCCTCTTCGCCCCCCGCAGTCCCGCTCTCGCTCCCGCCGGCGCCGCCTTCCGGGATCACGATCGGCACCGCCACAGCGCCGGAGGTCTATCGCGCCGCCTTGCAGCTTTACGCGACGACCCTGCGCAGCTTGCTCGCCGGCCCATCCTCCGCCGACGCCGTACCCCGGGAAACGGGCATTCTGCTTGCGACGATCGATCTGCCGGTGGCGCAATCGTTGACCGGCCTCTGGGCGCTCGACTCCACCACCGCGGTTCGAGTCGACACCACACGGCCGTTTCTGCTTCCGCTCGACATGCTCAAGGAGGCGTGGATTGCGAGCCTGGCGAGCTTCGCGCGCTACCGACTCGTGGCCGCCGGACTCGTGCCGATCCAATCGGGTTCGCCGGCCGCCGCCGCCGGGTCGGGCCTTCAGGCGTGGTGGGGTGCCACGGGCGAGGTTTATGTCAGCTTTCCGGACCATCCGGCGATCGGAACGCAATACATCATCAAGGCTCTTCCCTTCGTGGCCACCTCCCCGGTGGCCCTTCCGCACGTGGTCACGCTGGTCGTGACTTCGATTTCGACCCAGCCCCCCGGTTGCACGATCGCGGTCTTCGTGAATGGCGCCGCGCCGACGCCGACGAACGTCGCGGGCCTCAACCTCTTGATTGAAATCAACGCCCTGGTCGGGTCCTGAGGCAGGGGAGGCAAGGCCATGACCGCGACCGTGACCCCGGTGACGACGCCCGTCTTCGATACGGCGCTCAAGTCGATCAAATTCTTCAACGGGCGGCTGCTGAGCGG
This sequence comes from uncultured delta proteobacterium, assembly GCA_963696385.1. Classification (GTDB taxonomy): domain Bacteria; phylum Myxococcota_A; class Polyangia; order Polyangiales; family Polyangiaceae; genus Palsa-1150. Next base: position 180,414 of record CAVOKF010000007.1, on the reverse strand, counting down.
CGAGGATCTGACCACAGAGCAAGCCGCGAACCGTCGCGCGGACGCGCGCCTCGGACGGGCCGTCGGCGATGGAGTGGTCCAGGGCCTGGAGGTCTCCGCGGTGCTGCCTGCGCCCTCTTCCGCAGTCCCCACCGTCACGGTGCGGGCCGGCCTGGCCTTCAACCGTGCCGGGGACGCCATCCGGCTCGGCAACACCACGGTGGTGGGCCTCTACGCTCCAACGGCCCCCGCCGCGAATGCAACCACCGTGACCCCGTTTGCGCCATGCGCCCCGGCGGCGCCGGGCGCCTACCTGACGGCCGCCGGGGTGTATCTGCTGACGATCGCCCCCGCCGCGGGGACGACCGGGCAGGCGCCGGTTTTGGGGCTCTCGGACGGGACGGACAAGTGCAACGCGAAATACATCGTCGAGGGCGTCCAGTTCGCGCTCTTGCAGCTCCCGGTCTCCGCGAGCGATCTGGCCAATACGGCGCAACTGCGCAACCTCGTCGCCGCCCAATGTTTCGGGTTCGGCTCCGATCCGCTCGTCAATCCGTTTGGCGGGTCGCTTCCGCAGGGCACGCCCGCGCCGCAAGGCCTGATCGAGAGCCTCCGCCCGACGACCCTGACCGATGCGCAAGTGCCTCTGGCCGTCGTCGGCTGGAGCCCGGGCACGGGCATCACCTTCGTGGACATGTGGTCGGCGCGCCGCCGCGTCGGTCGGGCCGACAACACCGACGACACGACGCTTCCCATGGGCGACCGCTACACGGCTCTCGGCGAAGCTGTCCTCTTGCAGTTTCAGGATCACGTCCAGTCGCTGATTGCGGCAACGCCGGGCACGGTCGTGGCGACCAGCGTGTTTCAGTACCTTCCCCCTCTGGGCCTTTTGCCGATCTATTCGTCGGCGTTCCCGGCCGGATTCGTCCTGGCCACGTTCTTCCAGGGGCTGCCGGTTCGGCAGGGGTGCGTGGTGAATGCAGCGGGCACGATGACCCAGGCCCCGATCGCCATCGAGGGGGCGCGTGCCCAGGCGATGATCCGCGCCTCGTTCGACTATCCGCTGATTGACCTGTCGAGCGGCGAGATGATCTGGCTCTTTCAGACCCGCCAGAACATGCAGGCGTCCGCCCCGCTCGTGGCGTCGCCCCCGGCGGCGACCCCGCCTGCGCCGGTGCAGTCGGTTCTCTTCTTCGTCACGGGGCAGATGCCCTACTTCGGCGAATCGCACTTCAACGCCGCGTATTTCGATTACGCGGCGTGGTCATGAGAGAAATGGCATGAACGGCAGGTCAGCAGCCACCCCCGTGGGGGCACTCGACGATCGATCGATCGTCGGGCGGCTGCGCGTCCGATCGGCGAGTCGCCTCGACGCGAACACCGCGCGGGCGCGGCTCGAGAGCGTGCTGTCCGGTGAGGCGCTTCACGTCGCGGGTCTACCGCCCACCGCCATCCTTTGCATCCGATCGATGCGTGACCCGCTGCCGGAGGCGCTTCGGCTCGACCGGCAGGCCGGGGTGTCGAGCGCGTGGCAAGCGGCGCTTGCGCGGGCGCTCGAGCGCGAGGCGCGGTCCGCGGCGCGGCCCCTCGAGGGGAGCGTGCCCGCGGGCGCGACGGCCGTGATCTTTCACGACCGATCCGAGCTTCTCGCTTGCCTGGCAAGGGACTGGACGCGAGGGGAGATCGGCGCCCTCTGGTGGTGGCGCCACCTGGTCCGATGGCCCGCGGCCACGATCCGTGTCGCGCCCGCGCAATGGAGACTCGAGCCGCGCTACGTGCCCGCGGCAGCGCGTCGGCTCGCCGATCGCGGCGCGCTTGTGGCGTTTGCCGCCGCGCTCGACGAGGTAGAGGCGCGCGATCTCGTCGCGAGCGTCGCGGAGTCGTTCGGGATCCATCTGGCCCCACGCGAGTCAACCGGCGCGGCGCCCCTCGAGACGACGCCATCGCGCGCCGAGAGAGACGCGAATCGATCGGCGGCGCGAGCGAAATGGGCCCGCTGGGCGCCCGAGGCCGCAAGCGCGGACCTGCACGCGCCGGCGCGCGCGCTGGTCGTCCTGAGCCTCGCTCTCGCCCGGGCCCCCTCGGTTGCGCGCGATCGCGACGTCGTCGCGGCGATCCAGGCATGGGCCGCGAGCGGACCCGAAGCGCTTTCGGCGGTCCGGACGGAGCTCGATGGCCCCGCGGGATCCGTCGGGCGAGGCGAAGACGCCGTCGCCGGGTCATCCGTCGCTGCATCGGCGAAGAGAGCTTCGCACGCGCGAGACCGGATGGAGCCGTCGATCCCAATCGGTGACCTGGCACATGGGGCCGTCGCACGGACCCAGGGAACGGCCCAGCCAGTCCGACACCCTTCGCAAGCGGCACAAGACGGGCGTGATTCGAACGACGCCGCCTCCGACGTGCCCGTCGTCCACGTGGCCCGCGATCCGGCTGCGCCCCCGTCGCGCAGTCCAGAACGGACGGATCCATCTTCCGCGGCCACCCGAACGGCGGTTCTCGCGACCGAGGTCGGACCGACCGAGGGTGGGCCTACCGAGGCTGGGCACGCCGCAGGCGCCCCGGCGGCGGCCTCCGCCGCGGAATCCCCCACGACGGTCACGACCCCGGGGCCCGTGACGCAAGTCCGGGACGCTCGAGGCGATCCGGCGGAGGCTCAACATCCAGTCGCTTGGCCTTCGGATCGCGGACGCGACGTCCCGGCGACGCTCCATCGCACGGCGACCCCGGCGGACGTGGATCGATCGATCGCGCCGCCGGCCGTTCGCCCCGGCGTGCCGCCGGTCGGCGCCCCGTCCCCTTCCGCCGGGGTCCAGACGGCGCCCGCCGCGCGAGAGCACGCCGGGGGCGTCCCGGCGCTCGATCGCTGGATCTCGACACGTCATGGCGGCGTCCTCTTTCTGATCAACGCGCTGCTGGTCCTCGAGATCTACGGCGACTTCACCCGTCCGCGGTCTCGCACCTTGAGCGCGTCGCCCTGGAGGGTCCTCGCAGAGCTTGCGCGTAGGCTCCTCGGTGACGAGCCCGATGCCGCCGACGCCATCTGGGGCCTGCTCGACGAGCTGGCCGGTCCCCAAGAGGCAAGGGAAGCGTGGCCCGATGCGTGGCGGGTGAACCCGGCATGGCTCAAGCCCTTTCCGGACCGCCATGGGTGGACGTGGCATGCGACGGACGGGCGCTTGCGGATCCTGCATCCCGTGGGGTTCATCGCGGTCGATGTGGCGCGCGAAGGGGACATCGCCGCTCAGCGGGAACGCGAGCTCGCGCCTTACGGCGCAGCGGACGTGTTGGAGGCAGGGGCCGGGAGCCCCGAAGGGACCGGCTGGTTGGACTCCCTCGCGGGCTTTCTTCGAGCGCGCGTGCACAGGGCCCTCGGCGCGAGCGACCCGGATGCGAGCGCCCGCCTGCTCTTGCGCCTCCCGGCACGGGTCCGCACGACGGACACGCACGTGGATGTCCACATGGCGCTAGCCGATCTGCCGATCGAGGTGCGCCTCGCCGGCCTCGATCGCGACCCCGGGTGGGTGCCCGCGGCGGGGCGATTTTTGGCCTTTCATTTCGAATGAGAACGACGAGTCCAGTCAGTCGATGAGGAGAGCCGCGCATGGGAACCTACAACATTGCGAATGTGAACCCCGGAGATCTCATTCAGGCGTCGTACATCGACAGGCTGGTAGCGGCGATCAATGACCTCGACCGAAGGGTGACCCTGCTTGCGGGTCAGAGCGCAGCCGCGGCGAGTCAGCTCGTCATCAATTCCGTGACGCCTACCGGATTGCTTAATATTCTCGACACGGTGACGGTGACCGGTGCGAATTTCACCACACCGGCGTCCGCCAACACTGTGACCATCGGCGGCTACCAGGTCGGTGTCTTCGAGCCGGGCAGCGGACCTGGGACGTTGATCTTCGCGATCCCGCAGTTTCCGCCCAGCGTGCAGCTCTCCGCGACCGGAACGGCCATGCTGATGACGATTACGAATGCGGCTGGAAGCAGTGCGGTCTGGCTTCTCACGGTCGCCCCCCAAGTAGTCTATCCGAGCGGCTCCCTGAACCTGAGTTATTCCGTCCGGCCGCCCGCTGCGACTCCATCGGACGATCTCATTCATCCCGCGGTTCCCTACGCGTTCGGATTCACAATGGTGGCTCACGTGTTTGAGGCGGGGAATTACCTGGTGACCGCGACGATGTCGAACTCCGCATGGACCGCCGCCATCCAAGGCGGCCAGCAGGTCTCGGGCGGAAGCCAGTTAACTTTTGCCGTGCCCGCTCCCGGGTCAAACACTTCCGGATCGATGACATCTCTGACGGTGACGGTGACTCCCCCGAACGTGTCGGGCGGTACAGCCACACTCACGCTGAATGCTCAAGAGGTGACACCGGGCGGGACGGTCACGCCGGCCCCCCCTTTGATACTGCCGATCACCATTGGCCAATCCATCCCCCCCCTGGCCGTCGCCGTCGTATCACTCGCCACCCAGGTCGATTCGACCGGCGCCGTCGATATATCTGCGGCTGCAGGCGGAACGATTGTCACTCTCGACGTGACGTTCTTCAAGGCGGCGACCTACACGACCACATTCGTGCTTGCCAGCAGTAACTACACTTTTCCCGCGGCCGCTTCAGGCGCAACGAGCTACGCCCTGGCTCCGCAGTCGGTCACTTCAGCCAATCTCCCCGCAAGCGGATCGGGCTATGGTCCCCTAACCCAAGCGGTCCGCGTGCAGGCGCAGTCAGGCGCCGGACCAAGCACGTTGAACGTGCAGATCACGGACGACGCAGGCGATCCTCCGGTGTCCATCACCGTGAACATCGCGCCCTAGGCGATCGCACGATATTTGCCATTTTAATTACGCTCGAAAGGAAGACATCATATGCAGTCCAATAACATGCAGTTGCGACTGTTAGCATTTTGCCTGAGTCTCGGCGTGGTCCTTACTCCCGCCTTGGCGCGCGCACAGACGACGTGCGCACCGGTCGCTCAAACTGTCCACCAACAGCCGCCTTTCATCGACGGGGTCATCGACCCGGATCCCGCATTCGGATGGGTCGCCGCCACTATACAGGGTAGCGGTCTTCCGAGCGCTGCCCCCTACGATGCGACAAATGTACCCGACCCCGGGTGGGGTACAGGGACGCGCATTCCGCTGGGCGCTGGCGGAATGACGACACCCTTGGGTTGGCTCCTTCTCGGCACCAACCCGTCCTCGACAATTCTTTACGTCGGCGGAATTGTCTCATCGGCAGGGCTACCGCCCGCTCTATACAATACAATTGTGATCGGAGTAAGCAATTCCGGAAGCCCGTCGGGCCTCGCGTTCGTTATTCAGCCGTTCGTTCAGGGTCAAGCGCAATCTGCCGCACCGCCATCAAATGCGCTGTTTCTTCAAAATCCGATTGGCCAAGGAACGCTAAGTGGCAATCAATGTCCCTCCGGCGTGAACTGCCAGAATATGCAATATGCTTCGTATCAGACGGCGACTTTCACCTCAGCAGCTTTCAATAGTTACCCTGGCACTTGGAGCATCAACTCCGCGATTCCGAGTACGTCATGGGTCTTCAATTCATCAACCAATCCATCAAGCAACGGTGGAGGCTTCGCGTACGCGATCGGCACATATCTATGGTCGTTCGAAATGGCCATTCCGATCAATGGATCGGGCACACCGAGCTGGACCGCCCCGGCGTCCGGAAATTTGCAGCTCTATTTTGGTATTATGACAGATTTGGGGCAGGACCAAGCGCCCCCGGGCAGTGGCACTGGCGTGACGGAGCTCGAATGGCCACAGAGTGATCCAATTCTCGGGAGTAACAGCGCGACGAACATCGAACAAATATTTCCATCGACAGGTTCATCCTGGGGGACTCTCAACATCGGCACGGCTGTGAACCTCAGCACCACGTGCGGAGGGGGGCTCTACATCACGCAAAACGACATCGTGATCAACAATGTGGTCGGGCAGAACGGGGCACCGTTATTGTACCCGAAGTTTCCTACTGGGAGTGCATGCTCGTCGCTTCCCACAACCGTTACCGATCCGAGTGCCGTCAACACCTTTCAGGCCACGGTTCACAATACATATAGCTCATCGGTGCCGGGGGTCAGCGTGCGTTTTCGGATCTCGAATTTCGGCATCGTCGGCAACGAGTGGGCGCAATTGCAGAGTGGCACCGGGGTACTGCCGAGCCCAAGCAACGCCCCGGTTTCAAACTCTGCAAATCAGAATCCTTCCCCGCCGCTATTGCTGAACGCAGGGAGCGCCGCAAGCCCCAGCAGCGCGACGGCGGCGTACAACTTCGAGTTGTCCGAGCAAACGGCCTGCAACGATATCGCCGCCGGAGCGAGCGTAGGCCATTATTGTCTGGGGGCGGACATTTTCGGCGACAGCGGAGCGGTGCCGGTGATTGCGCAGAGCGCTCAAGTCAACGCGTGGTGGACCGCCGCGTCCAGTGCGACTTACTCCGCGATCGTGAGCGCGAACGGGCTTGGTGCCGGAAATCACGTGTTCGAGCTGACAGGCTTCACGCAAACCTTCCCTGCGGCACTCGACACGGCCTTCCTGCCTCAATATCTGCAGCCGCCGCCGCAAATCGTGCGCGTGACCAGCGTGCAGCCGGGTGCTGCGAACCCATACGAGACAATGAAGACGCATGTCGTCGGATGGTTGGATACCGGGAAAACCGTGCCGTTACACGGCGTCAAGAAAGAAGTTTACGTCCCGTGGGGGGATTATTATCTCATCGCCCGCCACGCAATCATTACCGCGCCGTCGTCGCCGACCGAGACTATCGCGGTCAACTGGCAGAAGACCGGCATCACGCCGGGAGTGACCACCATCGCCAGCCTGCCCGTGCTTGGGCAGAACGTGGCGATAGCGGGCCTACCCGCCGGGGCTGCGCCAGTCACAACGGAAGCCCCCAGAGACTTTGTGGTTGCGCCAGTCAGCATCCAGCCGGCTCAGCTCAAACCGATTTCTGCGGCGGCTTACTCGATTCCGAAACAGGCTAATGGCGCCCAGGCTGATTTCGCTTCGTACCAGGTAACCATCCCGGGCAACGGCGCGGTGTCTGTCCAAACACAAGTGACCGCGCAGGACCAGGTCGTGTCTGCGCCCAAACCCACCAATTGCAACTGCGATGTTCCTGGGCGCAGTGGCGCAGTGAGCACGTTGGCGGCGGGGGCCGGTCTCGTGGCGCTCTCATTGCTCTTGGCCCTCCGCAAGGCGCGCGGGTGCTCGCGCTGACCCGGGAGCAAGCGCATGGATTCTGCCTCCGTTGTCTCCTGCATCATGCCGACGTTCAATCGCCGCCGGTTTGTCCCGACGGCGATCGATCACTTTCGTCGGCAGGGCTGGCCGGACAAGGAGCTCATCGTCGTCGACGACGGCTCGGATTGCGTGCGAGACCTTATTCCGGACGATCCGCAGATCGTCTACGTGCGTCTCGACACTCGCGCCAGCATCGGAAAGAAGCGCAACCTCGCGTGCGAGCGCGCGCGCGGCGAGATCGTCGCACACTGGGACGACGACGACTGGCACGCGCCCGATCGGCTCCAAGTCCAGGCGCAAGCGTTGCTCGCGAGCACGGCGGACCTCTGTGGGATCACGCGACTTCTCTTCTGCAACCCCGAGGAGGGGCGCGCCTGGGAGTTCGTGTACATGGGCGGGGCCCCCTGGGTCGGGGGCAGCTCGATGATGTACCGGCGTGCGGCGTGGGCGAAGGATCCCTTCCCGGACTGTGACGTGGGCGAAGATACCCGGTTCGCCGCGTCGCGATCCCGGCAACACATCGTGGTGCTGCCCGACGGAAACTTTCACGTCGGTCGTATTCACCCCGCGAACGTCACGCCCAAGGTGGCGAGCGGTCCGGCGTGGCGCCCGCTGCCGATCGAGAGGATCCGCGAGATCCTCGGTGCAGACTGGGCGGATTTCGCTCGTCCCGAGGTTCGGAGCGCGCCGCAGCCCGGACGGCCCTTGGCGAGCTGCATCATGCCGACGGCCAACCGCCGTGCGTATGTGAGCCTCGCGGTGGAGCATTTTCAGGCGCAGGATTACGCGCCCGCAGAGCTCGTCGTCGTCGACAGCGGAGATGACGCGGTCGAGGATCTCTGCCGGGGCGACGCGCGCATTCGCTACTTCCGCGCGCCGCGAGGAGCTACGATCGGCACGAAGCGTAACCTGGCTTGCTCCGAGGCCCGTGGCGTCGTCGTCGTCCACTGGGACGACGACGACTGGTTCGGCTCCGAGCGGCTCCGCGTCCAAGTCGAGCCCATCGCGTCGGGGCGTGCGGACGTGACCGGCATGGAGAACCGCTACGTCTGGAACCTGACGGACGGGAGTTTCTGGACCATCAGCGCCGATCTTCACAGGCGGATGTTTGTCGGGAACGTGCACGGAGGCACTCTCGCCTATCGCAAGTCGCTCCTGGGGGCCGGGCTTCGCTACCTGGACGTGAACATCGCCGAAGACGCCATGCTGTTGACAGGGATGCTCCGATCCGGGGCACGCCTCGAACGGCTCCGCAATGAGGGGACGTTCGTATACATACGCCACGGTCGGAACGCGTGGCGGTTCGAAACGGGGTCTTTTCTGGGCGACGGGTGGTCCCGGATCGAGCCACCCGCGGCCATGCCGGGGGACATGATTCAGCGTTACCGAGCAATCCTTGCCGAGGCTTCGGCGGCCCCTGCCGCGCCCGTCCAAGCCTTGTCCGTTGCCACAGCAGCGCCCATGCGCGAGCAGTCCCTCATCGATTGCCTGGGCAGCACGGGGTTCGTGCGCCCGGCGCCGCCCTTGAGGTTCGAGCGGTGCGTGGCTCTCGTCGGCGGCGAGTCGTGCGTCGAGTACCTCGACGGAGCGCTGACGTCGCTCGATCGCTTCGGCGGCATCGCCGAGGTGCCGCGGGTCGTGTTCGTCGAGGGCCATTCACCGCGCTGCGAGGCGATCGCCACGCGGCACCGCGCGGCCGTCTTGCGGTGCGGCAGCGTGCGCGGCGCGGGGCCATGGCTCAAGAGCGCGCTTTACTCGATTACGCACGCCGTCGAAGCGAAGCAATACCTGTGTATGGACGCCGACTTGCTCGTCCTCGATACGCTCGCTCCGCTCTTCGAGATGCACGCGGCGCTGCCGGCGGGGCAGGTGCTCATCGGGCCCGAGGCAACGCGGACTCCCGTGACGAACTTGCGGCAGGGATTGCGAACCGTTTATCTCGCCACAGCCGCGGAGACCGATCGGCTGCTCGCCCCGTATCCGGGCACGGACGACGAGCCGACCGTCGTGAACGACGGCGTGTTCGTCGCGGACTTCGAGGCGCTCGCCTCGGTGGACGAGACACTCCGGGACGCGCCTTTCGTGCGCGACTGGGTCACGGCGCGGCGCGACGTCTGGTGGCGAACGAAGGCCGCCCTAAACATCGCTCTGGCGCGCGCCCGCGCGATCACGCCCCTCGACAGCGCGTACAACGCGCAACTTCACATCGACCCGGCGATCTCATGTGCATTCGGAGGGCGGCAGGGCGCGACGTGGCGCGGCCGTCCGGCGAAGGTGCTTCACTTCAACGGCGCGGGCAAGAACGTCTACCCGGCCTGGAGGCGTACCATCCTCGGAAACGGGGCTTGAGCGGGGACGACGATGGCCGCGGCGCTCGCCCATTCCGCGCTGACGTCGCTCGCCGCCACGCCCGCAACCGTGCCGGCAACGTCTCGGCCGGTGCGCACCTCGCCGGACGCGTTGATGCTCAGCGCAGGGCCTCCTGCGCACCGATCCGCATCGGCGCCGGCTCTCGGTGCGATCTCGGACCGGGCCGGCGGAGGCGAGCCCCTCGCTCCCGCCGTCCGGGCGCGTCTGGAGGCGACCTTCGGCGTCACACTCGGCGACGTGCGTGTGAGCTCCGATGCCAAAGCGCACAAGGCCGCGACCGCCGTCGGCGCCCGCGCCTTTGCCCACGGCCGCCACATCTTTCTCGGTCCCGGCGAGAGCCCCAGCGACGTCGCTCTTTTGGCTCACGAGGTCGCCCACGTCATCCAGCAGCGCGGCGCCGTTCACGCCGTCCAGAGGCTCTCGCGCGACGCCGCCGACCATTACGAGCGCGAGGCCCGTCAAGCCGCCGCCGCCGCGCTGCAGGGGGGCCCCTTCACCGTCTGCCAGCGCACAACCGACGTCGGCATTCAGCGCTTCGGCAAGGACGATGCCCTCGACTGGATCGCCAACAAGGCCAACGACGTCCCCGGCTTCCGGATGCTCACCGTCGTCCTGGGCAAAAACCCCATCAATCTTCGCCAGGTCGATCGCTCCGCCGCGAACGTCCTGCGCGCCGTCATCGAGCTTCTCCCCGGCGGCGCCCTCATCACCCAAGCGCTCGACGCCTACGGCATCCTCGACAAGGTCGGAACCTGGATCAGCAGCCAGATCGATTCGCTCGGCCTCAGTTGGAGTGCCATCAAGAAAGCGTTGAGCGACTTCATCGAGTCGCTCCACTTGTCCGACGTCTTCAACATGGAGGGCGTCTGGAACCGCGCCGTCGCGATCTTCACGACGCCGATCGACCAGATCATCGCGTTCGGCAAGGGGCTCGTCGACGGCATCCTTCACTTCGTCAAGGATGCCATCCTGCAACCTTTGGCGGAACTCGCGTCGAAGAGTGCGGGGTGGGATCTGCTCTGCGCCGTACTGGGGAAGAATCCGATCACGGGGGAGGCGGTCCCGCGCAACGCCGAGACATTAATCGGCGGCTTCATGAAGATGATCGGCCAGGAAGAGATCTGGCAGAACATCCAGAAGGGCCACGCCGTCGCGCGCGCCTGGGCCTGGTTCCAAACGGCACTCAACAACCTCTTGGGCTTCGTGCGACAAGTGCCGACTCTGTTCCTGCAGGCTTTGAAGTCACTGGAGATCGCCGACCTCGTCCTGGTGCCGCGGGCGTTCGCCAAGGTCGGCGCGGTGTTCGGCGGCTTTGCCGCGCGGTTCATTACCTGGGCGGGCGGGACGATCTGGAACCTCCTGGAGATCATCTTCGACGTCGTCGCCCCGGCGGTGATGCCTTACTTGAAGAAGGCGGGAGGGGCGCTCCACACCATCCTCCAGAATCCGATCGCCTTTGCTGGCCACCTGGTGGCCGCCGCCAAACTCGGCTTCCAGCAGTTCGCGGCCAACTTTGGAACGCACCTCAAGACGTCGCTCGTCGGGTGGCTCACCGGCGCCCTAAGCGGCGCGGGCATCTACATTCCGCAGGCGCTGTCGCTGGCCGAGATCGGCAAGTTCGTCCTCAGCGTACTCGGGATCACCTGGACCAAGATTCGCGCGATGATCGTCAAGGCGCTCGGCCCGACCGGCGAGACGATCATGAAGGCCATGGAGACGGGCTTCGACGTCGTCGTTGCGCTGGTCAAGGGCGGGCCCGCGGCGGCGTGGGAGGTCATCAAGGACAAGCTCGGCGACCTGAAGGACATGGTCCTCTCGGCGATCCTCGGATTCGTCGAAGAGAAGGTCGTGAAGGCGGCCGTCACCAAGCTCCTCTCGCTCCTAAGCCCCGTGGGCGCCTTCATCCAAGCGATCATCGGCATTTACAACACGGTCATGTTCTTCGTCGAGCGCCTGAAGCAGATCGCCGCCGTCGTGGCTGCGTTCATCGACTCGATCGCCGCCATTGCCTCGGGTGCGATTGGCGCGGCCGCCGCGCGAGTGGAGTCAACGCTGAGCGGGCTGCTGACGCTGGTGATCAGCTTCCTAGCGCGGATCGCGGGCCTCGGGGGCGTGACGGACTTCATCGTCGCGAAGATCAAGGCGCTGCAGGAACGAGTTGAAAAGGCGCTTGAAACGGCCGTCCAGTGGATTGTTGGAAAGGCGAACGCGTTCTTCCTAAACCTGGGACACTCTACAGCAGGGGCGGTGGCAGCGTGGTGGCGCGCCCGCAAGTCGCTTACGATCGACGACGAAAGCCATGAGCTCTCCGTCGCTGGAGCTCCGGGCAGCGCGCAGATCATGATGGCAAGCAAGGCGCCGGGAAGCCTCCGAGCCATGCTCGAGGGGCAACCGTCTTCACCGGCGATCGTCCGCGCACTGCAAGTCGTTACGGAACTCGAGAAGCTGATTCGATCGCAAGCGTCCAAATCGCTGAAAGACGATGAAGCGGCGACGATCAAGGCGGCAATTCAAACGAAGCTCGAGGTGCTGACTGGTATCCTGCCCTCCATCTTCGGTGGGCTCCTCGAGTCGACTGCGCCGCAGTTTGGCGGCCTGACTAGCCACGGCTACGCAACGTCGATGTTGGTTCTCAGGCTTACCAAGAAAGGACCACCTGGGAGTACCCCCTCCGTGAGCAACGAGAATTTCGACATTCTGAATCTGCGCAGAAACAAGGACGGAAGTTACTATGTTTTGGGTCATCTTCTCAATCGTTTACTGCATGGTCCTGGAAATACGTGGAACAATCTTACACCGCTTTCCCGAAGCGGGAACGCTCAACACTTGATACAGGTGGAACAGCTGGTCAAAAGAAAAGTCCTTGATGAGAAAAAGGTCATTAGATATGAAGTAGTGCCTCGTTATGACAGAGCGCGAACAGCCGCATACGCAAAAAACTCACTCAATCCGGGAATAAGAAAAAAGGCGGACATTGTCGATAAGATCATCGATCAGGAGGCTTTCGTCCCCTCTGCGATGGTCTGCAGCGCAGATGAGATAGATACGAAGACAGGCGCTCTAACGCCTTTGTTTAGTAAGAAAGCAGTAAACAACCAAATCGACGAAGCTCTCGAGACGTACGAAGTCAAGAAATGAGAAACAAGGTGCCGGAGACGGGATGACAATGCGGAGAGCTCCGAGGAATGGGAAGTGGGCAACGCATGCCCTTTTTTGAGTTTGCCCTGCTGGTTGGTTTCTATCCGGACCGATCCGCCGCACGTACGGAGGAGTTCGTGGATTGCCTGCGGCGCAACCTTGCGACCGAGCACATCGCAGAGGTGCACGTGTTTCTAGAGGAGCCTGTCGACGTGAAGGCCTACCCGGTGCTCCGCGACCCCAAAGCACGGCTCGTGCACCATGGACGGCGGCTCACCTATCACGATCTTTTCGCGCACGCGAACCGGTGGCTTCCGGACCGAAGAGTGATCCTTGCCAACAATGACATCTACTTCGATCACACGCTTGCGTTGCTCGAGGGGTTCAACCTCGGGGGGAAGCTTCTGTGCCTTTCACGCTGGGATGTTCAGTCCGACGGGAGCGCGGTCTTCTTCGAGCACCCATGGAGCCAGGACGCTTGGATCTTCCAGACGCCGCTTCCAAGCTTCCCGAGCGATTGGCATCTCGGCTTGCCGGGTTGTGAGAACCGCCTCGCTTACGAGGCCGGTGCTGCTGGCCTAGCGCTGGAGAACCCCTCGCGATCGGTGCGAATGCACCACCTGCACCTAAGCGGCGTGCGGCATGACGAGGGCCGGCGATTGACCGGACCCGTACGCGAGGTCGAAGCGCGTTTCATTCAGGACTATATCGCGACTTCTCCCCCACGTCCTACGTCCGAGCTCGGTGCCGATGCCTGCGCTGAGGTGACCTTTAGCGAGACCATGGGGTATTTGATCGAGCGCTTGCTCCCTGGCGTCTCTTCCCACTGCAACACCCTTCGGCCGTTCCGAGCCGTCCCGGGCCCTCTACTGGGAAAGTGGTTCACGCAGGTCGTGGCGTCGCGAGTCTCGCCTGTTGTGGTCGAGTTTCGGACCTCAGGAACGCTCTTCGTCCTGTGCGGCACCGAGTGGGACGGAGGCCAGGCTATGATCCGGCAACTTGCTTCATTAGGACATCGGACAGCGATCATTCCGTTGCCTACTGCTGCCAACACCTCATTTGAGGTGTTCTCCCTGCACGGCGCCGCAGGCGATCGGGTGACCTTTCCGACGCAAGTGATGCTGGTGGCCAAGCGCCTGTCACGAGCCGGGGAGTCCTCGGGCCGCGAGCGCCAAGCGCCGCATCCGGAGGGTCCCGCCAATAGCCACGCTTGCGTTCTGGTTAGCGCGGCTCGGCCGGGCTGCGGCATGTTTTCCATGTTTTTTCAGGTCCTTGGCCACCTCCAGTTGGCGGAGCGCGATGGGTTGATCCCGGTGGTTTACCTAAACCGACACGTTTGTTACTGGGACGACGCTGGACAAAATGGCGCTCGAAACGCATGGGAGTATTCATTCCTCCCCGTCTTTGGTCTCGGCATCGAAGACATTTATCCGGATCCCGTCGCACTGGAGGCGCTCGACGCGCCCACGCTGCAACGGAAGCTAGCGGACCGAGCGGTCGTGCGCGCCGACTACCTTTCGGAGGACATCGGGTATGGCGGGCGCATAAACAATCGACAACGTGAGATTTCTGCGAGCCTTGTCGAGCGCTACATTCATCCGCGCCGAGAGGTGCGGTCGCAGGTGGACGACTACTTTGCGCGCGAGTTCGCGGGTCGCGCGGTGATTGGAGTCCACTACCGGGGCACCGACAAAATCGGAGAGGCCATACCTCCTTCGTTCGACCGCTACAAGGCTTTGGTAGACGCTCAGATCTCGACGCGACCTGAGCTTCGGGTCTTCGTCGCAACTGACTGCGGGCGCTTTCTCGATCGAATGAAGACAACCTACGGCGACAGGGTGATCCACACATCGGCTCGTCGATCCCACGACGGCCGCCCTACCCATTTCGGGTATGGGCTTGGCGCGAGAGAAGTTGTCGTGGATGCTTTGTTGCTTTCGCGAACAAGCCATCTGCTCCACGGCACTTCCAATGTCTCGGCTGCGGCGCTGGTCTTTAACGGCAAGCTGCCTCACACGGACCTTGGACTGTGAACGTTTTGCCTAAACCCACTTCCGTATCCCTTCCCGAAGAGCACTTCCGCCTCTTCTTCCTCGGGGCCGTTCACTCTCTGCTTCTGCACCTCGACGCGACGATCGGCTCTCGCGATCTCGTCGAGCGCCAGTTCGCCTTTCTCTCGGGCTACGCGGCGGATCTTTCCCGGAGCGGCCTCGCGACGCGGGACGACTGCCTCTCGGCGATCGCGATCTTCGAGGCGTGGGCCTCTGTTCCGTTGCCGATCGCCAACCTCCGTCGCGCAGCGGGTCTGGAGATCGACGACCTTGTCCTGCTCGCGATGATCGGCCTCGCCGACGAGGACGCTCGCTTCGGATTCGTCTTCGAGGCGCTCCACGGCATCGCGGGCCAGCAGCGCCCGACGGCGGGGCTGCTCCACGACTGGGCGGCCCGTCGCGGAACTCCGGGCGTGCGCGCGGCCCTTCGCAGGCTCGGCGAACTCGGGCTGGTCACGACGTCGAACCTGGACGCAGCGCGCGCTCAGTGGGGCCTGCAAGTCGCGGCGCCGATCTGGGACGCGATGCGCGGCGAGGCATCGGAGACGCCGCTGCCGTGGGCTCGGTACCGGTCGGCCTCGTCGCTCACGTCGCTCGACGCGCTCGTCCTGGCGCCCGCGGCTCGAGAGCTTATCGAACGCTTGCCGGAGCTCCTGGCCGCGAGCGAGGTCGCGGGCGTCATCGTCCGGGGCCCACGACACAACGGCCGACGCACGGTCGCCGGTGCCCTCGCCTGCGCGCTCTGCGCCGGGGTCCTCGAGATCGACTCGATCGGCAAGCCCGAGGAGAGGCGGCTTCGCACCGCCGGGTCGCTCTGCACGCTGCTGGGTGCGGTGCCGGTTGTCGTCTTGGACCTCGCGCCCGGAGAGTCGGTGGACCTGGAGCGACCGGGCGCGTACGCCGGTCCCATATTCGTCGTGACGGGGCGACAGGGGGGCGTGACGGGCACCGCCGTCGAGCGAGCGATTGCGATCACGCTGGACCTGCCGAGCCCCGCCGAGCGGCGCGAACACTGGCGCGCGGTGCTGCCGGCGCAGGCCGAGTCGGTCGACGATCTTGCTACGGCGTTTCGAATGGCGAGCGGCAACCTTCGGACGGTGGCCCGCATGGCTCGGTCGTACGCACTCCTGGCGCGCCGACCGGCGGGCGCCGCTCCCGGCGTGGCGGAGCGCTCGAGGGGTGCCCTATCGCCCCCCGTGACGGACCCCCCCGTCACAGTTGCGGATGTCCGCTTGGCCGCCCGGTCTCTGCACCGCCAGGCGCTCGAGACGCTGGCGTCGCGGCTCGATGTCGGAGGCGATTGGGGGGACCTGTCGGTCAGCGCGGAGACGCGCGGCGAGCTCGATCAGCTTACGGTCCGCTGTCGCGCTCGCGAAGAGCTCGGCCAGAACCTCGGCGCTGCCTTCGGATCGAAGGTCGGCGGCGGCCTTCGCGTTCTCTTTCAGGGCCCGAGCGGCACAGGAAAGACGTTCGCGGCCAGAATCCTCGCTTCGACACTCGGCAAGGATCTTTATCGACTCGACGTCTCGTCGGTCGTCAACAAATACATCGGAGAGACCGAGAAGAACCTCGGGCGCGTGTTCGAACTCGCCGAGGAGCTCGACGTCGTGCTTCTTCTCGATGAGGGGGACGCGCTGCTCGCGCGCCGCACGGGGGTGCAGAGTTCGACGGACCGCTACGCCAACCTCGAGACGAACTTCCTCTTGCAGCGCCTGGAGACGTTCGAGGGAATCGTCGTGGTCACCACGAACGCCGGCGACCACATCGATACCGCGTTCCAACGGCGGATGGACGTCGTCGTCGACTTCCACGCACCGGACGTCGCCGAGCGGTTTCGGCTTTGGCAGACGCACCTGCCGCCCGCTCACGCCGCGTCGCTGCCTCTGCTTCGGGAGGTTGCCAGCCGATGTCAGCTAACCGGGGGGCAGATCCGCAACGCGGTACTCCACGCTCAGGTGCTCGCGTTCGGCGAGCGGACGCCGATGGCCGACGGGCACCTTGTGGCGGCCGTGCAGCGCGAGTACCGCAAATCGGGGGGCGTGTGCCCGCTCCGCACGTCTCGGTGAGCGCGCCCGAACGCGTGGAGGGCAGGCCGGCGTGGACTCATCGCCGCTCGCCGCATAACGGTCCGTAAACCGCGTGTGCCGCATACACTTGCCACTCGGAGTGCGCGTCGAGCACCTGGCAGTCTTCACGGGAAAGACCCGTGAAATTCGTTCCGACGGCGTTCGCGCGCGGTAAGCGTCCGGCGCGCCCCGCTGTTGACCTGAGTCCAAGAATGGTTCAGGGGGCGGGCCTTTCCGGCGATGAGGCCCCTGCCAAGTATCGGCGGCGAGCTTCTTGTCCCAGTACTCGTCGCGATTGTTGGCGAGCACGCCAAGAGCATCGTCGCGTTGACGTCGTTGCCGCGGCCGCAACAGAGCGCGACCATGCTTGGCGACTTCAGGCCAGTGGTTCAGGGGGCAGAGGCGAGGCGCTGCGCTCGTATGGATAGCGGCACGTCGTGCTGGGGTCGCGTCGCGGACTCGCGCGACACTCTGCATCGACGTGACGACGCGCGACGCGTTCGGGGATTGCGGGAGTTGCGCTGCGCCCCAGTGGTTCAGGGCGCTGGACCGTGGGGCGCCCACCGATCGGGTAGCAGCGCGTCGAGCTGCTCGTCGGTCGTTGCGTCGCGGACTCGCGCAAGTACGTCGGTGAGATACTCCGTCGGCTCGACTTCGTTGGCGATGCAGGAGCCGACGAGCGAGTAGAGCCCCGCGAAGTTTTTGCCCGCGAGTGGATGTCCGAAGAAAAGGTACGTATGGCGAGCCAGAGCAATAACGCGTAAGCGGGACTCTGAGCCGTTGTTGTGCATCGGAATACGCGGATCCGACAAGAAAAGCTCGAGTCGAGCGCGTTGGTTAATCGCGTAACCGAGCGCCTCGCCGAGCGGGCCCTTCGGAAGGACCTCGACCTTCTTGTGTTCGGCCCACTGAAAGAATTGCTCGACCAGCGGAGCGCTACGCGCATTTCGCAGCTCGAGATGGGCCGGAGTGCGGACGATCTTCTGCTCGGTCGCGTCGTGTTCGACACGAAAGATCTCGCGGATGATCCCGAGCGCGGGGTCGATGTCCTCGGCCGCACGGGTGGAGCGCGCCTCGAAGAGCTTTCTGCGCATGTGGCTCCAGCATCCGCCGCGCGCGCGTCCGAGCGGGTCGGTCACCTGGTTGTACCCCGTGTATCCGTCCACCACGAGAGTGCCGCGAGTGCCACCGAGGATCTTCGCCGGCGTGTCGCCGCTTCGATCGACGGCGAAGGCATACAGAACAAGCTTGCCGCCGCTGACTTCATCGTGACCGTGAAACACCCAGACAAAGCCGCGCTTGGGACGGTCCTGCAAGCGCATCGAGGTCTCGTCGGCGAGCACGACTTCGAGAGCCGCGATTCGCGTCTGCAGTCGAGCGACGAGCGGTCGAACAATCTCGGCAGCCTTGTGAACGAGATCGTTCATCGTGCTGCGCGAGATTGGGATCCCAAGTCGGCCGAATCGTTTCTCAATGCGATGAATGGGAATCGAGTCGGCGCACTTCTCCACGATGAGGAATGCGGCGAACCCGAAGCCGTACTGTCCACCGACGACGAGCTTCGGAGGCGGCGGCGCCGTCACGATGGACTGGCCGCAGCTGCATGCGAGCTTCTGCCGCTTGTGCACACGACGGATGAAGTGACCCGGCTTGTACTCGTACGTCGTGCTCTGCTCGGGCTCGAGAGCTCGCGCATGCACGCCGCCACAATGAGCGCACGGCTTCATCGATTCGGGTACCGGGTACTCGACCTCCTCGACGGCCATCGCGGCGTTCTTCGCGAGTGCGCGTTCGCGTCGCTTGCGTGCAATCTCTTCGCGACGGCGCGCGCGCTCTTCGTCGGTCATCGGTTCGGTGTTGCGAAGCTCGGCGTCGATCGGCGGAACGTGGGTCCGCTCGGTCTTCGGGCCCAACAGTTGCCGCTCCAGCCGGTCGATCTCGGCCTTCATCTCTTCGGCGCGCGCCTTCTGCTGCGCATCTTGCTCGGACAGTCGACGCTGCAGCTCGGCGATGAGTTGCTGCTGCGCAGCGATCAGCGTCTGCTGCTGCGCGACGATCTCGCCCAGTTGTCGCTCACGCTCTTCGGCGCGCTTGCGCAGCTCCACAAGCTTCGCGATGCGGACGTCTCGTGCATCAACCACGATCCTTTTCGTGCACCATCGCCGCGCAGATTAAAAGGCTTAGCGTGGGGGCCGACGACGATTTCAGCGACAAAGTGTCCAATGGACACACAGGGCCGCGACGGGGCTCAGCGCGCCAGACCCGGAGGCTGCCACAGCGCGGGGCGTTGAACGTGTTGGACGTCGATGCCATCGAGCAACATCGCCAGCTGCGTCGCATCGAGCATCGCCGTCCGCGTTCCCGGCTGGATCGCAGGGATCCGAAATCGATTTCTTTCCAACCGCTTGTAGACCAATAAAAATCCCCCGCGGTGCCACACCAAAATCTTCACCCGGTCTCGTCGTTTCCCAACGAACGCAAACAGGTCCCCGCTGAACGGATTCAGGTCCCAGCTCTTCACGATCGCGAACAGACTGTCGTGGCCTGCACGCATGTCGACCGGCTGCGACGCGAGGTACACGCGAACGTGAGGCGAGAAACCGAACACCGTCATGCACCCGCGATCGCACGAACCAGCGCCGCAATGTATCCGACGTCCGTCCCCCGCTCGCAGCGGATCGTCGCCGCGCCGACCACGACTTCGACCAGTTCGCGGCCGGCCTGACGCCCCTCGACGGTGATCTCGATCGGCTCGATCGCCGACGCACCGTGCTCCGCACGGTTATCACGAGCCAACTGGCTCGACCACCACCGAAGCGAGAACACCGAAAGCCCTTCGCTCTCTGCGAATTGCCGCGCCGTAAGCCCGCTGCGCCGCCAACGCGCCACTCGGCTTGACCACCAGACTCGCGACCGACGCTCGCGTCCCACGCCCCCGATCGCACCGCGCTTTCTGCCCCTAAATCAAGTGCGGGCCCGGCCGGACGGTTACCGCGCGCGCGACGGCCGGCTCGCCCCCCATCGCCACGAACTTCTGTTTCGCCGGAGCGAGGTCCACGCCGACCTTGGCGAGGAAGGCCTCGCGCGCCTGCACCGAGTCGCTCGCGGGTAGCCCCGCACCGCCGCCCAGCTGACGCAAGCGATGCGACGGGATGTCGCGAACGAAGCGATCCCATGTCTGGTCGATGCGCACGAAAAGCAAGCAGCGACCGCCCTCGGGCGGATCGACGGCACCGATTTCCTGAACGGCAAGCTCGCGCATCGACCGATTCTGCTTGGTGTTCATGACGGACACGAGCTGCGCGAGCGTATCGGCCGTGAGCGCAAAGGCCGCAAAGTTCGTCAGATTGCCGAGCCAACTCGGTTGCCAGGACTGATCGGCCGTCCCCGCATCGCTGCGGACGATGTCCCGGGCGCCGAATCGGTCGCTTCGCAGAAGCGTTTGCACCCCGAGGTTTTCGAGGACACCGCCGTCGGTCAGGACGATCTTGCGATGACCCTTCAGGGCTCCCGTGAGCGGTACGCCGAGGGTCCGCGATTGCAGCGAGACGGGCGGAAGTCCAAACGGAAAAGCGGCTGAGGCGGCGGCGGCGAAGCCGAGAGTCACGGGGACCGCTACTTGGGGGTAGCCGCCCTGGCCGTCGCGGTGGCCGAGATCGAGGCAGGAGAAGCCCTCGCGAGAGAAGCGCCCCACCTGTCCATGATTGAGCACGGTCGTGTTGAGGCAGAGCAGCGGCCGCGCAGGGAGCTCTCCGAGCTTTTTGCCTCGGGTCAGGATCTCGTCGAACACCTGCGCGAGCCGTTGGGTTCGACTTCGCAGACCGAGAATCACAGGGAGAAACCGGAGCGAACAAATCGCGGGAACTACGAAGCCGCGCTCGATCACGGGCAGCAGGTCGTCCAGAAAGTCGGCTGTCGCCTTCCCGTCGGCGATGGCCGACATCCACCCTGCCCCAAAGACGGACCCGCCCGAGACGGTCGAAACGACGTCGACGGCTTCGATTAGCCCGAGGGCGCCAAGCGCCCGGACGGTTCCTCGGTGAAATGCGATCGCGCGCGAGCCTCCGCCCGACAAGGCGAGTCCGACTGCAAAGGTCAAGGGGCGGCCTCTCTTCTCGTGGGGGTTAGGGCCCTCGCGCGAACGCGCCCGGCGACCCCCGGCGGACACGAGTCGTGGACCGCAAACATCACAGATCGTAGTCCACCCAACCGTCGCCCGAGGCGAGTTGGCCCTCGTGCGCATGGGGGAGCGACGCCGGCGACCCTTTGGACGGTTCGACACTCGCGCCGTTGGCGTGCGCGGCGATCTGGTCGCTTCGCACGAGCGTCACTCGGGCTTCGAGCGCCTCGACGAGCGGAATACGCGGGACCTCGGTGCCAGTCTTTTCGCTGCCGTACACCCCGGGTTGGGTGGAGCACATTGCGACGATGCCGGGGCGCATCGTCGCCACGACGGCTTTGGGCGTCGCGTTGGTGCTGCCGTGGTGGCCCACTTTGTAGAAGTCGAGTGTCTTCAGGATCGATTGCCCGTCCTCGGAGATCGGCGCCGATGCCGACTTGTCGGGAGCGCCGTCGCCGTAGAGCCAGTGCTCCCAGTTGCCCGCCTGCGCGTCGCCGACGAAGAGCAGCTTCTTTCCTTGAAACGTGAAGAGGATGACCAGGCTCTGATTGTTGAGGAATGAATCGAGCGTCTTGGCGGCCTCGAAGAGCGAAGTCGGCTGCGCATCCTCGATGGCCTGGCGCATGCGATCGGCGGGTGGCTTGGCCCGGTCGGCGCGCCCGCTGACGTCGGCGCGCGCGCCCCACTCGTCGAACGCGATCGAGGGGTAGTCCGCCCGGTCGACTTGGCATTCCTTGCCGAACGGGGCGAAGGCAGGCTCGCTTGCCTCGCTGTCGTCCAACCCATCGAGGTACTGGCCGACTCCCTTGGTGAGGTCCATCAGCTTCATCAACGCGATGTCGTCGACCGGCGGCGGCCCGAGGATCCGCGCGCTCAGTCCCGCGCGCGCCAGGACGGCCGGCACGGTGGGCTTGTCGTCGGCCGCGTAGTATTCCGGGGTCACGCCGAAGCCTCGTTTCAAGAGGTCGAGGGAGGCGGCGTTCGTGCCGCCGCCGGCCGCCGCGAGCGGCCCGGTCGCGTTCAGCAGCATGCCAAGGGTCTGCTCGTGCGCTTCTTCCTGCCCGGCGGCGGGGGCCATGCCCGTGAGCTTGGCCTGCATCCTGGAGGCGATGGTCGTGAGATCCCCCTGGAACTTCGACGCTTTCGTCTTGGCCGCTTTCTCGTCGTACTCTTTCTCCCAGATGGGCATCCAGACGGCCCCGACGGTCATCTTCTGAAATTGCTCTTTGCACCGGCTGAACCCGATGATGTGGTCGGCGTGCCGGTGCGTCATGACGACGAGCGCGAGGCGGCCTCCGGTCTCTTCGACGAGGTTGTCGACGGCGCCCCGGATCGTGCCGATGTCGCCCTCGCCGCTCGTACCCTTGAAGACGCCGCAGTCGATGAGGATGTGCTCCTTGCCGCCGGCGACAGGAACCGAGAGCAAGAAAAAATCCCCGAACCCGACACGGTACATGCGCACGCGTAGCCCGACCAAGCCCGACCCGGAGTCCGGTCGCTTGGCCGTTGTACTGTGCGAGGGCGCAGCGGCGCGAGCGGTCCTCGTGGACTTTTTTGTGGCATTCTTTGCCACCACGGTCAAAAGCCTCCGTGCACGAGCCCAAAGTCGATCCGAAACGGACTCTTGGCCCCGCTGTCGAGCAGCCCCATGCGATCGGCGTAGGCCTTCTGACGATCGACCCGCCGAGATCCTTCCTCGCCGTCGCCTCGTTTGCCGATGGCGTATCGGACGAACGCCCGGCCCACGTCTTGGGTCGTCCGAGCGTTGGTCAGAATCAGCGTGTAGCCCGATCGGAACGAAAACGACCGGCCGTCACCGAGTGGTTCCTCGCGGGTCTGCACGAGCTCAACGACCATGTCGGTCCGAACGCTTCCGTCTTGCTGGGCGCGCGAGACCGGATGAAAGGACGGGACGACGACGTCCGGCTTCGCCGCAAAACCGAGCTTGCTGCGCACGTCGGGCCGCTTGGCGTAGTTGCGCAACGCCTCGCCCGTGGCGTCCTGGTGGATTCTCGTGAAGGCGTTCGGATCGCCGAATTGCACGTGGTCCACGTCCGGCAAGTGGCACGACTCGCCGGTCGGCCAACAGAGCGCCCCCTCCGAGAAGAAGCGCGCCCCGTCGGGCAGAATCCCTCGCATGCGAAACGCCTGCATGATCGTGTCCCGAATGCCTTCCTCGTCGCTGGATCCCGAGTCGATGTCGGCCGTGATGAGCGCGCGCAAGAAGTCGCCGAACGTGACGTCGACCGGGGGGCAGTAGTCGAGCGCTCGCACGCACCGCTGAAAGAATTCGTCGGCGGTCGCTACGGCGGCACGGCCAAGCTGCTCGGCGAGCGGCACCGGCAGCTCCACCGGATCGGCGCTGCCCCCGCCGGCCCGATAGATCCGAAACAGATCGGAGGTCCGCTTCACGTAGGTGGTGAAGAAGGCGTCAAAGACGGCCGCCACGAGGATGGATCCCCGCGCATGGGGTTCCGTCAGGCGCTTGATGGGATCAGGGTTGGGGGGGGTGCCCAATGCCGATCGCAGGCCACTGCGTAAGCCGGATGCTTGCCCGAATTGAAGCGCCAGCTCGACGAGCGGATTGGGCCCCGCCACTTGGCCCGAGAAAAGCGGCTCCACGGGACCCGTCGCGGCGCCGCCCACGGTGCGCGGCGGCGCGTCCATGGCGTCGGTCATCGCGTCCGGCTTGAGCTGATACGGGTAAAGCCGTCCGCCGGTGCGCTGGATGGTGTCGAGCAGCACTTCCTTGTGGGCGAAGTGACGAAAGAGCGCCGTCAGGTCCGCGAACGCTTCGTGGAACGCCGGGACGTCGACGTTCGTCTGTTCGATGAAGTACCCGCGGATCCCGTCGATGATGGCGTGGGTCGTCTCGTGCGCCACGATGTCGTGCGAGAGGCAGGTGAAGACAGGCTGCCCCGGAATGTTGCGGCCGGGCTGGTTCGGATCCGCGCTGAAATACCCGAAGAGGATGCCGTGCGCCTCGGGACTGTAGAAGGCGTTCGCGGCTCGCATCGCGTGCGGAAAGAGCTGCAAGGTCACGATGTCGTCCTGGAGCCAGCCACTCGGACTGTTCGGCCCGCGTTCGGCGCGTCGCCAGTGGATGCGACGGCCCAGAGCGGCTTCGAAATGCTCGATGGTCTCTCGCGCCACGGCGAAGACCATCTGTTGGTGAAAGTGGGGATTCGACTCGGAAGGAGGCAAACCTCCCTGCATCAGGACGTTGGGATCGTCGAGGTCGACGGGGGTGTAATACGCGTCGGTCGTCCCGTCGTAATCGATGACCGCGATTCGGTCGTGCTCGCCCTCGGCCACCATGATGGGCCCTGGCTGCAACGGATGGTCGCGTATTTCGATTGACATCTCGTTGCCGAGCAGCCGTCCCTGACTGGGGTCGAAGGCGTACGCCCGAAGCGGGCGAATGCTCGGCGGTCGGCTTCTTTGCGCTGGCGACTTGGGCATCCGACCCTCTCTCGATGCGCGCACATCGCGATGCCGCTCGGTTGGCGCAGCGCACCGCCGTGAAGGTGGGCATCATAGCCACGGCCTCGGGGCCAACGCGATTTCATTGCATTTCAACCGCGAGCAGCGAAGCCGTGACCCGAAGAGCCGGATGCGTGAAGGCGCACGTCGGATCCGTCGCGGGCCGGCTGGCGCCTGGCCACCTACCCGACTAGGCGACGATGCTCTTCCAGGCCGACAGCGCCTGTTTCAGCACCTTCATCGCCGCGTTCACCTCCACGACGGCCGAGGTCAAGTTTGCGAGCGTGGTTCGCATGTCGAGTGTCCAACTAGGCTTCGCCACTTCGTCCATCGTCGACTTGGACGTCGCCCTCGAGAACTCCCCCACCCAGGACCGAACGACCGTTGCAGGTACGCTGGACAAATCGAAATGCAATTCATGCACCTTCGCCGGTTGGGTGCCAACCGCAACGTCGCACGAAGCAAGAACAGGACCGTCTCCTGCTGACTTGATCTTCAGAGCATGCAGGTACACGGTGGCGCGTGCGTAGTCGTAGTGATCCAGTAGCCACGCGGCGGAATTCGCCTGGTCATCGCTTTCTGGAAACTCGGTGACCGGGAGATACATGATGTTGATCGACGAACGGCTCGCTCCGCTACCCTCGAGCCACTTGGCTGGTTGCATCGTGTCGAGATAGGCGTCGAGGGTCGAGAGGACGCGGTCCTTCTCGTCGGCCGTCGGCTTCGTATCCATCAGAATGTAGGAATAAAGTGCGTACCCGGCCTCTTCGGAGTGATCCCTCACGAGAAACCCGCGGCCGTGCATCAGATCCGCGATGGCCCGCTTCGGTAGGAGTGGCGGTGGGGCCTCCGATACCGACGGCGGCGCTGGCGCTGGCGGAGGGGGGGCGGCCGCAGGCGGCGGCTCTGAGCCGCCACACGCGATGATCAACGTGAGCAAGAGTGCTGCGTATCGGATCATCATCGGGCCCTCGTCATCTTGGATACGAGCCAGTGGCCGCCAAACACCAGCGCGAGAGCGATCGCGAGGACGACGACGGTCTCGGGCGCACTGAGAGGCGGGTGCTTGAAGAACAAGACGACCCCGGTCGTGAGTCCACCGGCGATGAGTGTCAGCACGCCCCCCTTCGTCAGATCCATCTCGACCGCCTTTCTTCGTCGCCGACTCCTTGCCGTGCCGCGGCTCCCCTTTCCGGATGAGCCATTGTACAGCCTCTCCCGCTTGGTCGAAAAGTCGTCTTCGATCGGTTCGGCTTTGCCCTGGTCGGCGACCACTCTAAGCTACCTGGCAACGAGCAGAATGAAAAAGTGGATCGATGCAGGTTGCAGTTTCACTGCCACCTACCGCGACGTCGGGCAGCCGCAAGAGGGGCTGCGCGCTGAATGGCGCGTCGCACGCGCCTGCAATCGCGTGAAATGGACCACCGGGGGAACACCGGCTATGCGGCCGATGACGTGGGCAGTCGCAAGACGACCTTGAGAGGCCCGTAGAAGGAACGACGAATGCGGATTGGCAAAACCTGTGCGCGAGTCGGGTGGGTATGGGTGCTCTCGTGCAGCTTGTCCTTCGTCATCGCAGGATCTGCGCTCGCCCAATCCCAGGGAACGCAGGCCGTTGCCGTCTCAGTCCCTGCGCTGAGGATTCTCGCGGTCAACCAGACCGCGGTCAACGACAACCCGACGACGGTCGACGTCCGTCTGGGCGACGATCTCGCGGTCACCTTTTCATCTCCGCCCCCGCAGCCCCTTGCAATCTTCCTCGACAACAACGAAATTAAGGGCATCAGCGTTCGTCGCGCGCTCAATCAAGAGCACACGTTTCTCTTTGCCCTCGACAGGACGTCGGACAATGACGCCGTCTGGCGTCGGGTTCTCGGACCCGTTCTGTCGAACCGTGCCGTCTCGATCGCCGCGGGCTCTCCTGACGGGGCCACCGTGAGTGCGCCCAATCCGATCCGTCTCCATTTCAGCAGCTCGTGGTTGGCGAAAGTTTTCAGCATCGCGTTGCTCTCCTTTTTTGCAATGGCTTCCTGGTTCGGGATCAAGGCGGGAATGCTCCTCGATGCAGGGCCGGGGACATCTCTCAGTCTCGGGCGACTCCAGATGTTTGTGTGGACCGCGCTCGTCGTCTGTTCCTTTTTGCTTATCTGGACGGTGACGGGCTCGGCCGACACGGTGACGCCCCAGTGCCTCGCTCTAATGGGCATAGCCGCGGCGACCGCGATGGGGGCGAAGCTCGTCGGCTCGGCGCAAGACTCCGCTCTCGCGGAGAATCTCACGAAGGCTCCGCCAGCCGCACAAGCACGCCCCGACCCGCAAGGAATCGCGGCGATCGCATCTGTTGGGGAGCGAGTCAAAAAGCTCCGCTATGCGCACAGCACTTTTCTTGCGGACCTTCTCGACGACGACAATGGCCCGACCCTTCACCGAATGCAAATCCTGGTCTGGACGGCGATCCTCGCCACGCTGTTCATCGTGGACGTATGGCGCGACCTCTCCATGCCGCAATTCAGCGACACGCTTCTTGCGCTCATGGGCGTCAGCGGTGGCACGTACGTCGGCTTCAAGATCCCCGAGGCGAATGGCTGATGCGGAGCGCTCGCCGCATTTCCTCACCTGCTTCTCCGTCAACGACGACAGGTTCGCCAGCGTGCGCGACTTCATCTTGCCGTCCTCGCGATACGACTCGCGGAGCGGAAGGGACGCCGGGCACCGGTTCGCGTGGACTCGCCCAGGGCGGCTCGGACGCGCCGACCGGCAGCGGTACCAGCGCCAGCGGGCCAACACGCGGCGCAGGAAGTAACGCATCAGGGTGACGCGCTCGGCACGGCCGGCGCCATCGTCGCCCAATCGGTTGCCCACATCCTCGACCCCTGCACTCGCGCCGATGAAGCCGCCGGAAATGAAGGCGCGAGCACTTCAGTCTATCGATCGTTGCCGTTCAACCGATATCCTCCAAGGTGTGACCTCGCACGATCGTCTGTGCGTCCGGCGACGGAGAACACGTCATGAGCGCGAGCTCTAATCCCGAGGCCAAGGCGCCCGCGCGCGCCTCGGCGAGCCAACGCGCGGGTGCGTGGGCCTACATCGCCTTCGCGATCGTCGCCGTCACGGGGATCGCGGCGCTCGCCTTCCTCGGCCACCGACACCGGCGATTCGAGGAGTTGAAGGAGGAGTATGCGCGAACGGTGGCCCACGTGGGCCGCCAAATCGAGCTTCGCTACGACAACTACGGGCAGATCGTCGGTTCGATCACGAGCGCGCTCACGCCGAACGCGCTGCAGCAGAACCTATTGCCGAGCTACGGTCCCGATGTTGAGGACTGCACTCGTCGCGATGCGGATCACGTTCCTTTGTGCGTGGCTCGCAGGCTCGCGCATGCGGCCGAAGCCGACACGCAAGGTCTGTCGATGGTCCGGTGCGACGCGTCTGCCGCCGCCGCCGCCACCCCGTGGGTGGTTCGTGACGAGGGCGAGCTCGCGATGGTGTTCCCGGCGGCGCGGCCTGGCGTCGTCTGCGGGCGGGTCGGCATGGATTGGATCCTCGGGACCCCGATTGCGAAGCGGGCGGCGCCCCCGTACGACGACCCGGTCGGCGCGTTCGATGATCTCCTGTTGCTCGCCGATGACGGGACCGTGTTGCAGGCCGCGAAGCCGGGCTCGGCCCTGCGCGTGGTCTCGTTGGCCGGATTCGACCCCAACCAGCCGCTTGCCTCGCGCGTGCTGGCCAACGTCGCGTTGGGGGCGACCGTCTTCACAGCGTTTGTGCAGCCCGTAGCCATCCGTGTGAACCTCCCATGCGGCGCGGGGGCCCTTTGCCGCGCTCAGCCGGGGGTCTCGGGGGCCTCCGGACAAACGCGTGGCGCGACGCTGCTGCTTTGTGGGCTGGTACGCCAAGATCGACTGCAACAAGAGAGCGACCGGGTAAGCCCAGGGTTTTTTCTCTTCGGCCTGCTCGTCGTTGGACTCGGCATCCTTGCGCTTCCGGTTGCCAAGCTATGGCTCGTCGGAGCTCGCTCTCGGTTCACTCGGTTCGACGTCGCGCTACTCGTCATCTCGGCCATCGCCGCGACGCTCCTGTCGACCGTCTCGCTGTTCGCGGTCGTTGCGCGCAATCGTCTTTCGAGCCGGCTCGACCATCAACTCGAGGACGTGACGAAGTCCGTATCGGACATGCTGCAAGACCCTGTCGAACGTGCCGCGGCGGCCCTCGCCGACTTCAACGAGCAAACGCGGTCCGTGCGGGAAGCCCTCACGAACAACGCGCGCTTGAGCGAGGCGACCGAACGCTCCGCGTCGGCTCTGGCGCGCTTTCCTTCGTGGGGTCCTGCGTGCAAGGGGACGCTCGCCGCCATCCCGCAGGACAAGACCGAAGGGACCGGTCCCCGGGCTCCGGTCTACGAATTGACCGAGTGCCCACAACCCGACGGCGTGAACCTCGCGTTCTGGGCCAACGCGAGCGGCTACGAGCAGATCAAGGAGGTCCCGGGGCCGCACGCCACCAACCCCATCTCCGTCGATCGGCGCGCTTACTTCCGTCGCGCGCTGGCGGGCGAAAAGATGGGCCGGAGCGGCGACGAAACGTCATGGTGTCCAGACTGTTCGAGTTGCGTCGAGGAGGTCGTTCGCTCGGCGACGTCGGGCCAGCTCGTCCTGGTGGTCGCCCGTCCCACCTACGCCGGGCGCACGGAGGTGGACGCGCGAGATGGGGACCGCACTCGGCCGACCGGGGTTGCGGCCGTCGAGATGAAGCTACGAGTCTTCGAGGAGCCCGTCTTTCCCCTGGGCTTTCAGGCGGCCATCGTGGATCGAGATGGACAGGTGATGATTCACTCGAACAACGAGGCTCACCAGGGCCAAAATATCTTTGACGACATTCGTGACCCGTCCGCACTGCGCGCGGCCATGGTTCCCGGCGCTCCGGCTGGCATCGACCTCTTTTACCTGGGGGTGTCGAGCCGGGCCCGCGTGGCCCACCTCAACGGCGTGGACTGGTACGTCGTGACGATGGCTCGTACCGACCTGGTGGACATTCCCGTCGCCACCATGGTGCTCGTCAGCCTCATCGGCTTCGGCGCTCTCGCCGTACTGGGGGTCGTCGTCGGTGGTTTGGTCCTGTTCCTGAGACGGGCGTGCCTTTCGTCGCCGCGGCGAGCGCTCCTCCGGCCGGACGCCCGACGAGCGGCTGGGTACGCGCATCTCGCGCGGTGGATGATCGGGGCCACGGTCGCGATCGGCTGCCTTGTCCTTTGGGGGATCAGGGTTTTGCCCCTGGCGGCGTTTCTCGGCTTGGCGATTGCGGCGGCCTGCTGGAGCGTTGCGTCGCTGATCTCGCTGCCGGAGGACGGAAGCGTCCCGGCAGGGGTCGAGGCACGCACGCGTTCCTGGTGCGCGCGCATCGTGGCGCGCTTGCACCGCGGCGCGGCGCCGTGGCGGACGTATTTGCCGATGACGTTTGCGCTCTGCTGCTTCGGGCTCGCAGGGGTCGGTGTCGTTGCGCCCACGACCGTCCTCTTCGCCGGCGCGTACGATTACGCGGTCGAGTGCCTCGTTCGAGCCGAGCAAGAGAGCGAGGCCAAGCGCGTCGGGTACGACGTGAATTGCCTCAGGGGCGACTGTCTGTCCCGCCCTTGGGTCGTCCAAAAGCTCGACTCCTCAGATGCCGCCTCGGACTCGTGGTTGAGGCCCCGACTCTGGCCGTTGCCGGCGTTGAGTCAGCTGTTGCCTGCCCTGTCGATAGGCGAACTGGACTCCCTCTTGGGGCTGTACGAGACACGGTCGGGTCCGACCGATCGCGCGTGGGTTCGGCGCCCCCGCGACCTCGATTTGTTGCCTCCTGAGGCAACGCGACAGGAGGGCGTGAGGAGTTCGCTGCCCGAGCTCGTGCGAGGGTGCGACCTGCAGAAGATGGCGCCCGTCCTCTTCGCTTTCTTCGTCGCGTTGGGCTTTGCGCATGTCGCGGCCTATTGCAGCATGCGACGCCTTCTGTTTCTGCCGCTGTCGGCGCGCCTGACGCGCGGCGTGTCGGAAGAGGCCGACCGGGTGCTCCCGACGCCGGGCGAGCGGTTGCTCATCCTTCGACCGCCGGAAGGCCTTGCCGAAGTGCTGCGCCGTCGGGGGTATATCGAGGTCGCGAACGCCGTCGCAGCCCCCCCACTCGAAGCGCGAAACCTCGCGTTCGTGCCCAGTCTGGAGGCGATCCTGGCTTCTCCCCTCGCTCTCGGTCGCCTCGAAGCGCTCGTTGAAGCGCACGCCACCGTCGTGCTGCTCTCGGAGGTGGACCCCATTTTTCAAGCCCCTGCCGCGCTGCAGGGCCCCTGGGCCAAGCTGCTCGAAAACTTCGAGGTTCGTGCGTTTCGTCCGAGGGTCGAGCCCCGCCTTCTGGGCGACGCCGCCACAAGTGCCGCGTGCTTTCGGCTGTGGAGCCGGTCCGACGCCGATGAGAAGCGAATCCTTTCGCAAATCGCGATCGATGGCTTCGCGTGTCCACACCCCATGAACGAGCCGATTCTGGAGCGACTCTGTGCGCGGGGTCTGATCTCGTGCGAAACGCTGACGCTTGCAAGCGACGAGTTCGCCGCGTTTATCCGCCAGAGCTCGTCGATCGCCGAGCTTCAGGCTTGGGAGGACACGGAGGGCGGAAGCGGGTGGACGCTGCTGCGCGTGCCGCTGGCGACGGGAGTCGCGGCGCTGATTGCCGCGCTCAGCGCGAGCCGACCGGAGCTCGGCGCCACGGGGGCCGTCCCGCCGACGGTTGCGGCGGTCATCACGGCGTTCGCGAAGATCCTAACGACGCGCTCGGCCGACAAGTCCGGCTGATCCGGCTTCCCGAGCATGACTGCAGGTTGACGTGGCCCGACTCCCAGTCGATAGCGGACGATCGTCGGCATGCCGATCGAAAGCCCGGCCGCCAGGCGCGAGGCATTAAGCAGTGAGCCCTGGCTGTGCGCGAGCATCGTCCAGCTGGCGGGGTCCAAGCAAGCCACGGCCGACTGCCGGCTCAGGGCTTCCTGAACGGTATGTAGGGCGCGGCGCAAAATCATCCTTGCATGTTGAACGAGGCAAATTGAAGTTGCAAGGATGGTCTTCGATGTCTATGGCCGTCCTCCAGGAGTCCACCTCTCGGCTCAGTGCGCGCGCGAAACCTTTGGCGCGTGTACGCTCGACTGCCAATGGGCAGCCCACCGACGATGGAAAGCGGAAACGATTCGGCTGCATCAGGCGAACGAGCGAACGATGCTGGCCTGGATCCGCACCGGGATCGCCCTGATGGCGTTCGGATTCGCGATCGCCCGCTTTGGTGTCTTCCTCCGCCAGGTCGCGAGCATGGGTCAACCCTACGCCCGGCTCCCGCACGGCGTGGAGTCCGCCTGGGTGGGAGCGCTGCTCGTCGCGCTCGGGATGCTCGCGAACCTGGTCGCGACGATTCGCTACGCACAGATCCGTCGGGCCATCGATCGGGGGGATGTAGGCGCGCCCGGCGCGATGGCCGTCTACGCGTTCGGGGCCACCGCGACGCTCGTCGGCTTGGTGATGACGCTGCTGCTGCTGCGTGCGTTGGGGCAATGAGTGCGAGACCAGCGAGATGGGACCCGTTGGGGTCAAGTAAAATGCCCGGTCCATATCCAGACGGCGGTATGGACGGCAGCGACACTCAACAGTTGAAAGAAACTGCGCCGCGTCCGAGGATCCGCAAGGCAGCGCGAGTACAGAACCGTTAAAAACGCAAACGTCGTCGTAGGCAAGGCAAACATCGAAAACAAATCCCAGTCGATTTGCATCGGAAATCCTGGAATCCAGAAGATCAGAAAAACCCAAGCGCATAGGGTGAGTGCCGCGCAGAACCGAAAAAACGCATCCGAGAGCGCGCCGTAACGCGCCGCCGCGGGCAGGAATATCGCAGAGAGTAGGACGCTGAACGGTGCAACCAGAACGTTGAGCTGAAGGACGTCGGTCATGTGCTGCAACGAAAGGGTCGATCTCGGGGCACCGTAGAGCCGCATGTACACACGGTAGTTCGCCAGGTGAGAGTGCCGGTACAGCGCGATCGCATCCACTTTTTCGACCAGCGCAAGGAAACCAAAAACCAGAAGCAACGGCGACGCGATGCTCGCGACGGCAACGAGTCCGGTTGTGACCGGTCCCGTCGTGGACGAGGCCTTCCGAGCCGCCCGGACGCGCTCCAACGTGAGCCACGCGAAGGACGGAAGTAAAAACGCGGTGGACATCGAAAAGGTGAGTGCCAAGCCCAGCGACAAGCCCGCCGCAAACGGCACGGACCTCCGGTCGAGCGATGTATAGGCGGTGGCGATGTACAGAAGCACGAAGAATGTGCTGATCGCATAATCTTCGACTTCAAAAAAAAAGAGCTGTGTAGAGGCCTGGGAAAGTACGAGACAAATAAATAGACATCGACCGAAACGTGCTCGACAGAACAATTCGGCTTCAGAAAAGACAAGCAAGGCGAAAAGAAAGAGCGTTCCGGACACGGCGCTCGTCCAGCCCCAGCTTTCTGCTGCGGTTAGGCCGAACGTCCGACGGGTGAAGCGATACAGTGCCGACTGAAGGTAAATGCCGAGCGGGGCGTGCGGGTCGTACTGATAACCTTGGGTGATGGAGGAGATGAGTCCGGGGCCGTCGCCGTAGCGGCGACGATCCGAAAGCCAATAGAAAGGCACGAGCGACAGCGACGATAGGGCCGCATACAGGGCAAGTCGCACGCGGCGAGGTCTTGTGTCCAACCATTCGGAGAGGCGGCGGCTCGGCTCATGAAATGAAGTGAACGGGACGTAGGTACACCCGAGCGCGCCGAGCAGTAGGATACGTGCGGGCGTGCGGAAGTAGTTGACGCACCAGGCATCGTGCGGCGCGAAAAAGTGAAGCGCTACGAAGGCGACGACAAAAGCGAACAACAGGCGAGCGCGCAAGGCCAGCGCGGATGTAACATTGCCCGCTGACACGGCGTATCCCTTTCGTGCCAGCCGAGCTCGCTATCGGAGGCCGGCGTCGGCTCCTTGCCCGCGGGTGGGCTGGGTCGGGAACGCTGGATGGGGCCCTGCTCGCGTCGAGCCGATCGGGCCATGCAGATCGAGCGGTGTAGTCCCAGGTGGGACCGCAAATGTCGCTTTTGTGACGGAATAGACCGTCTCAAGTCACAAGTATTTCGGACGGATTTTGATCGGTCGACTTCGCTTGGGGCGGACGCCATTGAGATGAGGGAAAGGGCTGAGCGAGCGAGATTGCCACGCGCGCGAGGAGATACGTCCGCCATGCACTATCGAGGCTTTCGCGTTGCTCTCGCGGCCCTCTCGAGCCTCGATCTTTTCGTTTCCGCCTGCGGCGGGCGGTCGAGTTCCGCCCGCGATCGAAATCTGCGGACTTTGGCGCATGGTTGCGGGCCGTCGGCGCGCAATACTGTGGGCAGTGACTCGTGCGAATCCCGGCCGAGGAGCCCCCCGGTCAACATTCCGTACGAATTTTTCCTGGTGGCCCCATAACCGCCTTTCGTACCGCGCTCATGAGAATCTCCGCTCGACACGGGTTTTGCTAGGGCCGCGACAGCTCCCAGGGCGAGCGCCGTCTTGAGCCAAAGCGAGACCTCGGTCGTACCGAACCCACCGGAAGCCACCACGATGCCCATTGCGGGGTAGAGCTTGCGGACATCCCGGATGGTCTCGAGTCCTTGGCGCTCCGGCATGAAGAGGTCGCAGACCATGGCATCGAAGCGGGATTCGTTGAGCATTTGGAGCGCAACGAGTCCATTGCACGCCCACCGCGTCTCGTATCCGACCATCCCGAGCACTCGCTCAAAGCCCTTCGCGACCGCTTCGTCGTCATCCACCAACAAAACGCGCCCGCGATTCATCACGCCATTTTTTACGGTCGGCATGGCGCGACACTTTAGTCCGACGGGCTGGCTCGGCGCGAACGGGAGCCGTTCGCGGGCATGCCGCAAATCTGTGCGGGGCCGCGAAGGGCGGCTGGGTGAACTCCTTCTCCTTCGCGCGCGCGGGACCTTTATCCGCGTTCGGTCTCCGGTTGGCCTTATGCTTGTGGTCGGTGAGGGGGCCATCATCATGGATGCGCAGCGCCAGGGGCGATTCGACTTCGCAGCGGCTCTTGTGGACGGGTCGCGCGACCCGCTCATGGCCCTATCGCCGGAAGGAGCGGTGCTCTTCTGGAACCAGGCGGCGGCCACCCTCTTCGGGTACGAGCGGGCGGAGGTTCTCGGACGCTCGATCGACGACCTCATCGTCCCGGCCGACGGCCGAAGAGAGGCCTCGAGCAAACGCGCCGAGGTGCTCGTCGAGGGCCAGATCCACTTCGAGGCCGCGCGCATGCGCAGGGACGGCTCGCTCGTTTTCGTCGACAGTCTGTATCGGCTCGTGACCCCCGCAGCCGGCCTCCCGCCCTTCATCGCCGTCCACCACAGGGACGTCACGGCTCAGCGCGAGCAGGCGGCCGTCGAGGCCAGGGGTCGCAGCCTGCTGGACGCCGCTCCCGACGCGATGGTCGTCATCGACGAGAGCGGGCGCATCGTCGTAGCGAACGACCAAGCGGAGAAGCTCTTTGGCTATTCGCGCTGGGAGCTCCTTCAGAAGCCCGTCGAGATCCTGCTCCCGGCGCGCTTTCGCGCCAGCCACGCCACGCATCGGAGTGACTTCCTTCGGGGGCCGAACACCCGCGCGATGGGCTCCGGCCTCGAGCTCTATGCGGTTCGCAAGGATGGGAGCGAGTTCCCCGTCGAGATCAGCCTGAGCCCGATCGAGACCCACGAGGGCCTGAGGGTGTTGAGCGCGATCCGCGACGTCACCGAGCGCAAGAGGACCGAGGCCGCGCTCGCGCGCGCCCACGTGGAGCTCGCCGAGAGCCAAGATCGCGCTCTCCGCGCCAGCGAGACGCGCTTCCGGCGGCTCTGGGACTCCAGCCTCGTCTTCATGGTCATCGTCGACAAAAACGGCACCCTCGTCGACGTGAACGAGGCCGGCGCCAGGATGCTCGGCTACTCGCGCGACGAGCTCCTCGCCGAGTGCGCTCGCTGGGCCGAGCTCACGGAGCCGGGGTCACGCAAGGCCGACGAGCAAGCCACCGCGCAACTGGCCGCCGAGGGAGTCACGGCGCCCTGGGACAAGGTGATGCTCCGCAAGGACGGCAGCCACCTGTCGCTCCTGGCCACCGCGGCCGTGCTGGACGACTCCCACGTCCTGGGGATCGCGCTCGACATGACGGAGCGCAAGCGCGCCGAGGCGGCGGCTCTCACAGAGCAGGTGCGCTTCCAGACGCTGGTCGAGCACAGCGCCGACGGGGTCTTGCTCAGCACGGCCGAGGGAGTGATCGTGTACGCGAGTCCTTCCGTCGGGAGGATGTTCGGGCGCGCGGCGTCCGAGCTGGTCGGGACGAATTTCCGCCAGTACACGCACCCCGACGATCTCGCTGCGGCGGCCGACCACCGGCGACGGCTCCTCGACCGGTCCTCCACCCCACCCGCCGTGCGACGGCTCGTCCGGCCCGACGGAACGGTTCGCTGGATCGAGGTGATCGCGAGGAACCTGCTCGACCGGCCCGAGATCGGCGCCGTCGTCGCCAACATCCGCGATGTCACGGACCGCAAGGCCGTCGACGATGCGCTCGTCGTCTCGCAGCAGCGGTTCACGGCGCTCTTCGAGTCGGGGATCATCGGGATCGTCGTCGCCGACGGCTCCGGTCGGGTCTACGAGGCGAACGACACCTTCCTCACGATGCTCGGCTACACGCACGACGACCTCACGGAGCTCGATTGGCGGAAGGCCACGCCGCCGGAGTGGGCGCAGTGGGGTGTGCAGACCGCCGATCTGCTCCACCGGTTCGGCCGCGCGGAGCCCCGCGAGAAGGAGTACTTCCGTAAGGACGGCACCCGCGTTCCCGTGCTGGTCGGCGTGGCGGCGTTGCAGGGGGGGGAGCAAATGATCTCGCTCTCGGTCGATCTGACGGAGCGCAAAAAGGCCGCGGAGGCGATCGCCGCCCTCGACGCGCAGTTCCGGCAGGCTCAGAAGATGGAAGCGGTCGGCAGGCTCGCGGGTGGCGTGGCACACGATTTCAACAACATTCTGTCGGTGATCTTGAGCTACGCGGACGCGCTCATGATGGACCACGAGCCCGGCCACCCGTCGCGCGCCGACGTCGAGCAGATCCTCAAGGCGTCGGAGCGGGCCACCGCGCTCACGAGGCAGCTCCTGATGTTCAGCCGGCAGCAGGTGATCGAGCCGAAGGTCCTCGACCTGAACGAAATCATCTCCGACGTGCAGAAGATGCTTCGCCGCCTGGTGGGCGAGGACGTGGCCGTGGTCTCGAGGCTGTCGTCCTCGATCGGAAAGGTGAGGGTCGATCGCGGTTCGATTCGAGCAAGTGCTCATGAACCTCGTCGTGAACGCCCGCGACGCCATGCCGGCAGGCGGAACCCTCACCATCGAAACCTCCGACGCGGTGCTTGACGAGGCCTACGTCCGCGATCACCTCGGCGCGAAGGCGGGTCGGCACGTGCTCCTCGCCGTGACCGACACCGGCACGGGCATGGACGAGGCGACGCAAGCTCGCGTCTTCGAGCCCTTCTTCACGACGAAGGAGAGGGGCAAGGGCACGGGCCTCGGCCTGTCGACCGTCTTCGGCATCGTCCAGCAAAGCGGGGGACGCATCGGGTTCGAGAGTGAACCGGGGAAGGGGACGTGCTTCGAGGTGTACCTTCCGGTGGTGGACGCAGAGGTGCTCCGTCCGTCGCGAGCTCCCGCGGCGCCGACGACGCTGCGCGGCTCCGAGACAATCCTCTTGGTCGAGGACGACGAGCAGTTGCGCGCCGTCGCGCGCGCCGTTCTCGAGCGTGGGGGCTACCGTGTCATCGCTGCACCCGATGGGCGCGATGCGCTCGCCCTGTCCGAAAAATACCCGGGGCGGATCGACCTCTTGCTCACCGACATCGTGATGCCGCACCTGAGGGGACCCGAGCTGGCCGGGAGGCTCGCGGCGACACGACCGACCATGAAGATCCTCTGCATGTCGGGTTACACCGACGACGCCCTTCGTGGCGGCGAGCTGGGCCCGGGGATCGCCTTCCTTCCGAAGCCGATCACGCCCACGACGCTGACCAAGAAGGTCCGCGAGGTGCTGGACGGCTGACGAACGCCACGAGAGACTTGCATCGGAGGCTCGCGCGGAGCCGTACGCCCTATTTGCTGTGGTTCTCGCGTGACATTCCGGGTCGCGCACAAGGACGCCTCGCGGTAAGATTTCTTCAAGACCCTGGAGCGCGCCGTTGCACGCCGCTCTTCCACGAGGCGACCCATGACGATCAAGGAAGTCTTCCCGTATCTGCGCGTGCAGAACGCTCCGGCCGCCATCGAGTTCTACCAGGCCGCGTTCGGCGCGACCGAGAAGTACCGTCTGACCGAGCCCGGCGGACGCATCGGGCACTGCGAGCTCGACTTCGGCGGTACGACGGTGATGGTCTCGGAGGAGTACCCCGAGCGCGGGATCGTGGGGCCGCAGACCGTGGGCGGTACGACGTTCTCGTTGCACCTGCACGTCGACGACGCGGATGCGCTCATCGCCCGCGCCGTTCGGGCGGGCGCCAAGGTCCTGCGCGAGCCGGTCGACCAGTTCTACGGGGAGCGCAGCGGCAGCGTGCGTGACCCGTTCGGACACGAGTGGCTCATCGGCCACGACATCGAGAAGGTCACGCCCGAGGAGATGCAGCGCCGGTACGACGCCGTGATGACGAAGAGGGCGTGACGAGAATTCAGCCAGCGAAGAGTCCGGCCAGGGCACCGCCGCGCAGTGGCAGCAGGAAGCGCAGTCGGGGTCATGATCGGTCCCTCGCCGGGATCAACGTGAATCGCGATCGCTGGGCCTCCGGGCACTCGCAGACGCGCGCTCTCACATCCTTACGGAGCGCCCGTGGTCTGCCGGATTGACGCTTCCAACGCGAGCCCAAAGAGCGTGACGTCGACTCAAACAAGCAGAACCTTGCCGGCGCCTCCGCTCGCGGCCACGTCGAGCGCGCGGGCGAACTCCGACAGCGGAACGCGCGCGCCGACGGGGAGGGGAAGGCGACCCTCTCGAATGGCATTCCAGAGCGCCGAGATCATCTCGGCCCGTTCCCCAGGGCGTAGCCCCTCGAGCCAGCGATCGATCCCGAAGCCCTTCCACGTGAGGTTCGAGTACACGAGCGCGGCGTTGGGGACGACCGCCGCCTCGCTGCTCAGCGTCCCGTAAGCCACCAGCGTGGCGCCCTGGCGCAGCGCGGGAAACAGGTGATCGACGATCGGGCCTCCGACACAGTCGATCAGCGCTGCGAGCCCTTCGCCCCCCGTAGCGGCGCGCACCTTCTCAGCGAGGTGCGGAAGCTCGTCGGCGCTCGCCGTGATCTCGACGGTACGCAGGCCCCGCATGGCGGCGAGAGCCGCCACGAGCTTGGCGACGGACGACGACGGCGCGGTGAGGCCAATCCATGAGGGGCCCGTCACGTCCGCCATGTGCAGGAGGCCCCACGCCGTGACCGGGTTCAGGGGCAGCTGCGCGGCGTCATCGAGGGAGACGTCGTCAGGTGCCGTCAAGACTCGCGCGATCGGCGCTGCGACGAGCTCCGCCCAGGCTCCCGGCCACCGAAACGCAGCGCGGGTTCCCGCTCGTAGGTCGACGCCCGCTCCGGTCGTCACGACGCGGCCCGCTCCCGAGAGCCCGGCGATCTGCGGCAACTTCGGCCGAATGCGGTATGTGTTGCGGATGAAACTAAGGTCGGCGGGATGAATGGGCCGCGCCTCGACGCGAATAAGCACCTGCCCGTCTGCGGCAACAGGCTCGGGGATCTCGCGCAGCGAGAGCACCTCACGAGCATCTCCAACCCGGTCGAATACCAGCGCTTTCATAGCTCAAGGCTCCTCGCGAGCGACCTCGTCGCGCGTCGCAGAGGTAGCTAGCCCAGCCGAAACAGTTTGCCATCGGAACCGCCGGCGACCGCGAACCGTGCCGAGGGCTTCGTCGCTATCAGGCGGCCAAACGGGTCTGGGGCATACTGCAACCATGATGCGAACCGCCGCGCTGTTGCAGCGAGTCCACGCTTTCGTTTTCCTTGGCTGTCTTGCATCCACGAGTTGCGCTCGGACCAAGGGCGCTGAGACGACGCGAAACCCGTCTCCGTCTGCCCCTTCGCATGCATCTTCCGCGTCTGCCTCGACGACGGAAGCGTCGTTCATTCCTCCCGCTTCCGTGGCAAACGCGCAGGGCGCGAAGTCAAGTCCCACTCAGCCAACTGGGCTTGACTGCTCTCCGCTCGCGCAACCGCCAAAAACCGAACGCAGGAGTCTCCCCCCACAGGGCAAGTACGATGTGCGGGCAAGCTACCTCTACGTCTCCTCCTCCGATGCGGTCGTCGACAAGGAGATCAACGGCGTCATTGCGGATGACCTAGTGAGCAGACGGCGTTCGTTCACGAAGGACGCCGACGACGCCACGGCCGGGTCCGAAGGCGATTTACGAACGCCCAACCAGATGGTTCTCGACATCCGGTGCGACGAGGCCCTGGCCACGACAACACTCTTGAGCATCGAATGCAAATCGTATTCGGACCTCGGGGGTGCGTATCCCAATGAGGATCACTTCGCATACAACTTCAGCATCTGCGCCGGCAAGCCGTCCTCGTCCCTTACACTTGCTGCGCTCTGCAAGCCGGATGCGTCGTGGAAAAGGACGACTCTCGACCTCATCCGTCGAAAGCTCTTACGCAAGCTATCGTCACAAGGTGTCGATTCTCTGAATCTCGATGATTACTTGGGAGCGTTGACGTATTTTGCCATCACAAGATCTGGGTTACGGTTCTTCGCGAACGACCTGCCCCATGTGATCGCGTCGGCCGCTGTCATCGACATCCCGTTCAAGCAATTGAGCTCGATTCTGCGGCGTGACGGACCTCTAGCTGGCTTGCTGACTCCGTGATTCTCGGGATGCTTCGGAGCCGATTGGGCATTCGCTGGGTAAGCTTGGCGGCAGCGAGGACCGTCCGATCAGCCCGGAAATCTCGTGCGAGAACGGACTTCTGTCTTCGAGCAGGCTGGCTTGGGCATTGGCTTTTCCCCGTCGTGGCCGTCGGGTCGGCCCTGGCATCGTGTTCCACCGGGCGGAGCGACGCGGAGAGCCAGAATTGCCCGGCGCCAGCGCCTGGATCGACCTGCTCTCTCATCTTCGAGCAGGCCTGTTGCGGTTCGACGACATGCGTTTGCGACAGCAACGACGACGGCACTCTCGGCTGGGACTGTTCGAGCAACGTTGGGTGCCCGGCGGTGCCTCCCGCACAGGGTACGCCGTGCGATCTCGATGCGTACTGCGGATACTCGTCCGAAACGGCACAATGCAACAGCGCGAGCTCCGAAGGCTGGGGCGTCTTTCCGGTGATTGTTTCGCCCGGCATCACCTGCGGCACGCCCGCGACCGACTCCGGCGAGGTCGATGGGTCGGACGATGTCACGGACTCGTCCCCGGTCGGGGAGCTCGACGACGCAGATCCGTGACGTGGCTCCGTCGATGTCCGAGCGGCGGAAAATCGACAGGCGCGATAGCGACATCGCGCGGATGCTCGCCCGTGACGAGGGAGGTCGCCGGGTAGCGGTCGGGCTCCCCGGTTCCCCCTGAAAACGACCGCGCGGGCGTCGGCTCAATGGGGTGTCGGTCGGACAAGAAGGCTCTCCGGGTCGGCCTCCGCGGCTCTTCGTCCTGCGCTGGCTTCTTCGTCGACCGGCAGGCTTTGAACCGGCTACTGGCCCTCCTTGTTCGTTAACGTTTGGACCAGCTCATCGAGTGCGTCGAAGCGTGCGTCCCAGAGTTGGCGGTACCTCTCGATCCATGCCGTCTCATCCTCCAGCCGGCGCGGCCCCAGCTTGCAGGTCCGCACGCGGCCGACTTTCTTGGTGATCACGAGACCCGCCTCCTCCAGGAGGCTGACGTGCTTCTTCATCCCGGTGAGGGTCATCTCGAATCTGGCGGCGAGGTCCGTGATTGACGCGTCCCCTCGTCCGAGGCGCTCCAGAACGCCCCGCCGAGTTGCATCGGAGAGAGCGGCGAACGACCGGTCGAGGCGGGCCGACTGATGGTGAGCCATGTGGTTCAGTATATGGATCGCGCCCTCGACCCTTGCAACCCCGGTCGGGTCTTCGCAGCGAAGGTCAAGCGGCGAGCTGCTTTGCGCTAAGGGTGCTGCAATCGCCGGCCGCGGCGCCGTGAGCCGGAGGTGACGAAATCGGGCAGGTCCGACGCAAGGCATACGATGCAGCGCAAGCCTTGCGCGCGAGTCGGAGCGTTACGAACCGTACCCCCTCGCAGGGCCGACGACCAGGCGCGAGGAGACGCGGTCCGCGCGGTACAAAAGGCTCTCTTTTTTCGAGTGCGAGGCATCCCGGTACTCCGCCACAGAGTGGCGCGCCGCTTGCTGAGCACGTGACATCATGGAACGACACGTTGTCATTGTGGGCGGTGGCCTCGCGGGCCTCTCGGCCGGATGCTACGCACGGGCGAGCGGCTTTCGCACGACCATCATCGAGCACAACCTCGCGCTGGGTGGCGTTTGTGCCGCGTGGACCCGTGGGCCGTACACGATCGACGGCTGCATTCACTGGCTCACGGGGGGCGCGTTTCAGCAGATCTACAAAGAGCTCGGGATCGTCCCTCGCGTTTCGCTCAGGACGATGGAGCAGTTCCTGACCTATCGCGATGCCCGCGACGGCCTCGAGGTGGCCATCTCGCGCGACCTCGACGCAACGGCTCGCGCGCTTCGCGAGCTCGCGCCTGAGGACGTGGACGAGATCCGGCGGCTCGTGGACGGCGCCGAGCGTGTAGTGAACATCGCGCCACCGATCGATGGGCCCGTCGAACTCTCCACGATGCGAGACCAGCTCGCGAACGTCTGGAACATGCGCCACGATCTGGGAACCATCGCGCATTTCCGTAAGCCGATTGGCGTGTGGTCCGTCGAATATCTCAAAAGCGAACGACTTCGCAGGCTGTTCACGCGAATGGTCCCCGAAGAGTCGACGACGCTCGTCTTACTGATGGTGCTCGGCTACTTGAAGCACGGCTACTTGTCGCGTCCAGAAGGAGGCACGGCCCGGTTCCGGGACGCGCTCATCGACACGTATCGACGGCTCGGCGGCGAAACGGTCCTCCACTCGACCGTCGACGAGGTTCTCGTCGAAGGCGGACGCGCGCGCGGAGTGCGTCTCGCCGAAGGCTCGATCCTCGACGGCGATATCATCGTTTCGACGGCGAGCGCGCCAGAGACGGTGCTCCGTCTGCTCGGAGGACGTTACGGCGCCGCCGAGATGCGGCAACGCATGGAGCAATGGAAAACGTTTCGCCCCGTCGTACTCGCGAGCTACGGCGTCGCGACTCCGCTCGCGCGCGTACCGTCGACCATTCT
Source organism: uncultured delta proteobacterium (assembly GCA_963696385.1). GTDB lineage: Bacteria > Myxococcota_A > Polyangia > Polyangiales > Polyangiaceae > Palsa-1150. Next base: position 137,508 of record CAVOKF010000007.1, on the reverse strand, counting down.
CGTCGACCATGTGGAACCGATTACGGTCGGCGGCGTGGCCAGCGAGCACTTGTACGTGCGTGTTTACAACGAAGACGCGAGCTTCGCGCCGGCGGGGCACACCGTCGTGCAGACGATGCTCGAAACGGACTACACGTATTGGGCCAAGACAGGTTCGAATTACAGCGCGGAGAAGGACGCGGTCGCTTCGCTCGTGCTCGAGCGACTCGACCGGTACATGCCGGGAGTGAAGGCGGCCGTGCAAGTCTCCGATGTCTCTACGCCCATCACGTTCTGGCAGCACGCGCGCTCGTGGAGGGGTGCGTACGAAGGATGGCTTCCGAGTCCGCAGGCCATGTTCGGCCATGTTAAAGAAGTACTCCCTGGACTCGCGGGCTTTTACATGGCCGGTCAGTGGGTGGAGCCGGGCGGTGGCGTGCCGACCGCGCTCATGTCTGGTCGCCACGTCGCTCAGCTCGTCTGCGCCGACGAAGGCCGGCCGTTCGTGTCCCAAGCGGCCCGCGCTGCGTCGTAATCCTCGGGGCCTATGCGAGCGCGCACGGATCCACGTGGGTGCCCCTTCTCTCACGATTTCAACCCGATCTGGGACATCCTCCGAACGGTCTTTCCTGGTGCTGCGACTTGACCGGGACTGGAGGCACTATGTTAAGATCCCACCGCATGATTACCTCCGCACCTTTTCAGCCCACATCGCGTTTTTTGAGGCTCCTCTGCAACCCTACGTGATCAAACAAGGCGACCATCTCGCCCTCCTTGCCTACAAGTTCGGCTTCGATGCGGACACCGTCTGGAACGACCCGCAGAACGCGCAGCTTCGGCAGGCTGGCCATCTGTCGAAGGATCCGAATATCCTTTATCCGACGGACATGCTCTACATCCCGGACCAGAAACCACCGGTGATGACGTCGCTCACGACGGGAGCGACGAACACGTTCGTTTCGACCGCGCCGACCACAAACATCACACTACAGATCTCGGATCCGACCTTCGCCTCGCAGGCATACGCCGTTCAAGAGCTTCCAGGGCTTACCGGGCTCACGACCGACGCCAACGGCACAGCGACCTTTTCGGCTCCCGTAACGCTTGAGACAGCGACAATCCTGTTCGAGACCGGGCCAACCTTCGTGTGCCATATTGGCAGTCTCGATCCCGTTGACACGCTTTCCGGGGTTTTCCAGCGCCTTCAGTGCCTGGCCTATATCGACGCCGACATCACCTTTGATTCGGGCGATCTAGGGCTCCTCCGTGGAGCCCTTCGTGCTCTCAGGGCGGCGCAAACCGGTGTCGACTCCTCAATCGCCGTTGGGCCGACGGACTCAAATCCAGCCCCACCCGTCTCTACCGACGATGCCTCGCAAGGTGACTCGTCTCCGGCGAGCCCCACGAGCGAGCCTCTGCCTGACGACGGACTCGCAGACGACGGAACCGTCGACGAGGAGACGGTAAACCTGTTGATCACAGCCTATGGCTGCTGAACGATTCGAGGTCGCCCCATGGATGTTCTGCGGCCTTTGCTGACCCTCGAACGAGGGAAGACCTGAATGTCCGACGACGCTGCAAGCTCTGTCCCTGCGGCTCCGGCGGCACCCGCAGTGCCTCGCCAACTCGTCCTCGCGCCAGGTGGAAAACGGAACGTCCATAGCCCCCGCGCCCTACCGCGTCCGTGCCTCACCTCATTTGGTCCGGTCGTCGAGTTCGTGACGCGCTCGTACGCGCCTTTCGACAGCTTTGGCGGCGGATATGAAGGCGATGACCGTGGCCCGTCCACGAGTCCGAATGCACGCGCACGTGTCACAAGTATAGCGAGACTCGACACGACAACGAACAACGTTACGTTTTCGGCGTTTTCAAACGAGTCGGCCTGGCCGGCGTTGCCCTTCAAATACGATCAGTATTCGTATTGGCCGGCCATCATACCGCACCTTCAGTTTACGGGGACGGCTGTCCCCAAGGTGCAAGGTACATCGAGCGTGGATGCCAACAACGTGATGACGGTCTTCATGAAACATGCGGCCGGCAACCCCGAGGCGCCGGCACCGAGTTTCATGACGCCAGACATCAATCTGCATACCACATTCGTCATCCAACTGCTCGCGGATGGTTCGATGAGTATCACGACGAGTATGACAGGAGACGGGTTTCCAAACGCTGAGGCGTTTGTTCGCATTGGCGACGGCCGAGCCATCATGCTGCATCACTATGAAACGACGTCGGGCCCGTTAACAGGACCCTATATCCAGCTTTGGGGCGACGGGAACGCAGACATGGGGTCGGACACAGTGAGCATCCCGGCGTCGCGGCCCAAGTAGCCCGGAGGCACACGACAGATGCGTCCCACATCGTTATTGCGAATGGTTTCGGCGTCAGCGACGCAACATCGCGATCGGTCGATTCGCGCTTTGCCGGTTGACCCAAATGGCGTTCGCGGACCGATGCAAGAAACTGGAATCGGTCCCGCCGGGGGTTGCGCTTGACTTTGTACTTGATGCCCCCCGTTCTCTTTGTGGTGTTGGTTTTGGCATACATATTCCAGGAACGCGCCGCAGACGTCCGAATGAGGATGGATGAACCGGAGGACCCTCGCGTCGTTCGCCTGGGTCGAGGCGTTACGCACGCGGGGGCCGTTCTCTGTGCCGGCTTCGTTTCACCGCTCGGTGGCTCGATATTGCGGAAGGCGATGATGGGAGATCGCGCCGAGATTTCCTCGTTGGGCAAACTGTACACTTTGATTGGCGCTCTTGCACTATTTCTACTTGGCGTGGCTAGCATCGACAAGATGGTGGATTCCGCGTCCACGCTTATTCTCGCTAAAATTCGTGAAACCGATGCAAAGCATCTACGAATACGCGACGTTCTTTACCTCGAGACTCCTGACGTTATTCTGCTTCTGTGTGTCATGTGCGTAGTGCTACTGTCGTGAGCACCCAACCAAGGGGGTTCTTCCGGGAGGCGGTTTTCGGATCCCGTTAGTCGCCAGGGGGCAACTCGCCACCGTCTGGGCAGGTCGAGCTCGGATTGTCGACGGCAAATACGGTCTGCGTCGCCCGCACGTCGGTCGTCCCGCAGCTGTCTGTCGTCGCAGTGAACGTCACGTCGGCCGAGTACGTGAAGCCCGTCGCGAACGTGAGCGCAACGTGACAGGTGCCCGAGACACCGCTTGAGATCCAAATTTGATTGCCTCGCACGTAGTTGCTCGGATCGGTACTCGCGTCGGCCGCCGCGCAGGGTACCGACACGTCGACGGTCGTCAGGTCCGTCGGGGCGCAGGAGAGATCGAAGACCGCCAACTGCCTTACGTCGGAGAGGTCGTCGCAAGCTCGAATTGCGCAGCCCGTCTCTGCACCCCACAAGGTGGCGAGACCGAATAGACCACAAGCCGTTGTGCCTTGCAGAATATTCATGACCGATCCGTCGATGCACGCCGTATGCCGGCCGGCCCGCTTGCGCGCAAAGACGTGGGTTTGCACGCGGACCCGTCGGTGCCCCCGCGACAAGGGTGTCGTGCCCCCTTCCGCCCTCGTGTCGTCGCCCGGGCGACGGCCTTCGCTTCGGCAAGCGCGCGCGCCTCCGCTGCATCGACCGCGGCGGGCGCTGGCGAACCGTCGGCCCGTGCAACGCTCTCGACGGAGGGCTTGAACGGATACGAGCGAGCGCCCACCGGCTCACCTCCGCGAGTCGTGCGCGGGCTGCTCGCCACGACTCTTCGCCCGACTCGGACGACGCTTGTCCGGGTTGGGCTGCCCTGTGCCCTTCGCGATGAAGTCTCGAAGGCTCTCGTTGATGTAGAAGCCCCACGCGCCGCAGCACCCATCGTAGCACTCGATGGTAGGCACCAGGCCGACGTGCGTGAAGCGGACCTCGGTCTTTGCGCCCTTCTTGGCGATCTCGAACACGATGTCGGTGCCGTCCCACTCGCTCGTGTCGCGGACGAAGTTGAGCCGGCTGTCCGTGACGTGCCACACGATCTTCTTGCCGGGCACGAGCTCGGTGATCTTCTGCGTGGTGCGATGGATCTTCTTGTAGCTGTACGTCCACTCGGCCCCGCGCACGTCCGTACGTCCCTCGATTTCTCCAGACCACCAGCCGCGCACGTCGTTGATGGCGTCGAACGCTTCCTGCGGGGTCTGGTCGACCAGGATGGTCGTCGTGAAATTCTTCGTTTTCATGATCGTCTCCTTTCGGTGTTTGGTCCTCATGCCAATCACATGCTCGCGAATGCGCGCTCGTACTCCTCGGGGCTCTCGCTGCCTTTCATCGACGCGACGTTTCGGTCGGCTGGGATCCGACATTCGCTGTGGCGCGATCGACGAAAAAAGCCGAACCAGGGTCCCGCTGCGTCGATGAGCCCGAGATGGACAGGCGCCGACTTGCTTCGGCCTTCCGGAGGGAGGGACGACGCTTCGCGACGGCGCGGGCGTCATCGTCACCCTGCCTCGGCAGAGACCGGCGGGACCGACGAAAGGCGGTCGACGTCTCGCGTCGAGCGCCGATAAGATGAAGGACTGCGCGGCCCCGAGCGGGGCGGAGGCCCCACCGATCCACGCGACTCATGTTGCCAACGTGGACGTCAAGGTCGACGCCAGGGGGCGGTCACAGGCGCTTTCGCGACCGTCGAGTCGCGCCGTCCCGGCGTTCGCGTGCCCCAGGAACGTGTTCGTGCAGTCCAATCGGCAGCACACGCTTCTCGATGCGGTGCGATGGGGCCCGGGGCCTCGTGCAGGGGACCGGATTGGCGTAAAATCGAGCATGCCCTCTTCGCCCCCCCTGACCACGCGCGACGGTCGATCGATCGAAGTCCGGTTGCTGGCGGCCGGGGATCTGGCCCCGTATCGCGGGCTGCAGCGCCTCTTCGCCGAGGCGTTCGAGGATGCCGCATCGTACCTGTCGCGCCCGCCCACCGACGCTTACGTTCACCGCTGGCTTGCGTCGACGAGCCACGTCGCGCTGGTCGCGCTCGCGGACGGTGCGGTGGTCGGCGGCCTTGCCGCGTACGTGCTCGAGAAGTTCGAGCAAGAGCGGAACGAGGTGTATCTCTACGATCTCGCCGTAGCGGAGGGCGAGCGGCGCCGCGGGATCGCGACCGCGCTCATCGGTGAGCTCCGGAGTCTCGCGAGGGCCCGTGGCGCCTGGGTACTCTTCGTCCAGGCCGACCGCGGCGACGAGCCGGCGATCCGTCTGTACGCTTCCCTGGGACGGCGCGAGGAGGTCTTGCACTTCGACCTTCTCGTGTGAGGCGCCGCCAAGCGCACGTCGCGACGGGCAGGCGATTCTCGGCACCGCCGCCGTACGCCGGCGGGTCGGCCGCCGGCGCTGGCAGGGCTCGCCTTGGGCCGCGCCGCAAGGACCAGAATCGCAAGCGCGGTCAAGCGCCACCGCAGCGCCCGCGATAGGTTCCCCGCTGTGAAGACGGCACGGGTTCGCGCCGCGGGGGCAGGTCAGTTAGGGGCCCGTACGGGTCCCGGTAGCCGTCCCGATTGACGAGCCGGTAACGCCTCCGTCGGGGGCGGGGGCGCTGCAAATGGATTGAATGCCGCAGGGCGGGCCGCAGACGCCGAACACACATGTGTAGGTCGGGTCGATGCCAGCTTCTCCGCTTGTCTGACACCCTACGAGAAGCTCGGTTGCCGTAGAGGTCCACGGCGCGGCCGTGAATGTCGTTGTGCCGCTGCAAACGGCGGTAAGTCCGCCCGTGTCGCAGGAACAGACGTCGGAGGTCGTCGTGGATGTGCCGGTGACAACGGAGCTCGGACGGGTGCTGCTGGAGCAAGCGACCAGCAGCGCAATGCACATAACAGATACCCTATGTGCTTTCATGGCTCGCCGCGTCTTTGCCTGCGCAAGGTTAGCACGCGGACCCGCCGGCCTCGTCACGCGCGCCGACGGCCAGCCGGTGTGGCCGCAACCGGCACGATGACCGCCATTCGCGTCGGAGTCGCCCACGCGCTTTAAGCGCGTGGGCGCGGCACGGGTTCAGACCGGGCGTAGAGCACGCTCGGGCAGCCGACGGGACGTCAGGGCGGCCGCTATCCGCGGGACTCTCGCCGAAGGACGCGTCCCGACGCGGATTCCGAATCGCTCGCATCGATGCGGGCACCCACAGTGGATCGAATCGCGGATGCCGCTATGCAAGTCGAAGCCATGACAACGACGAACGCCACCCCGCCCGATCGCGATCCTCACGGACTCGTGGCCGCCGGCGCCGAGCTCGCCACCGAAGCCGAGATCGCCAAGATTCTCGGCATGTCGAGAAACGCATTGAGCACCCTGTTGCGCCACGAGCTCGCCGAACGAGTGCGGTTCGTTCGTGCGTCGCCTCGGCTCTACTCGATAGAGGACGCGAAGGCCGCGATCGTCCCGATGCTGCCGGCCCTCGCGGAGGAGCGCGCGCGACACGTCCAGCGCGAGGCCGCTCAGGTGGCCGCGGCCGCGCAGCGCAGGGCCGAGCGGCAACTCGCACATGTCGCGCTCGTGGCCACCAAGCAAGCCAAGGCGGCGAGCAGGAGAGAGCCCTGGTCGACGGCAAGACCGCAGGTCGCGGCGCGGACCGGCCCGAAGCCCGAGCCGCTGGACAGGTCCGCCCCGGGGAAGCCGGCCCCGGCGACGAAGCCCCGGTCGAGCGCGCGCGACGTCGAGGTCATCGTACGCCGAAAGCCACCCCAATAAGACGAGGTCCCGAGTGCCTGGAACGCGGTGCCCGGGTGTTCTGGCCGGAGAGTGCACGACGAGGTTCGTGTTGAGCACCCGCGAGCACCAGGCTTTCGCGGGCGATCTCCGATACGGGAGACGGCGGCTCATCACGGCCCGGGATCGCGGACTCCTTCATGGGGCGGTCCCTCCGGCTTCGCCTGACGCCTTCCGGAACGCGGATGCGAGCCGCGCGGGATCGTCGACGCTGACGAGCAACTCGCTTAGCCCGACGGGCACGCCGAGCACGCGCGCCCTCTGTCCGGGCGAAAGGTCGATACGCAGAATGCCTTCACCGGAGCCATTGACCAGCCAGCGGCCATGCCATCCGTGGACGCCGCGACTCACGGGCCGCCGGTCGAAGGGCGCTGCCGCGGCGATCGCCGAACACGGGAACGACGCCTCAAAAGCCCAGGCCATACGGACGGTCACCTGCGCGCCGTCCATCGCCACATAGGAATCCGACGGCGAGATGAAGAGTGCACGCGAAAGCGCCTTGTACCAACGATCAAACCGGATCGGGAACCGAGCGACGCCGGGCAATGGGGGCATCGCTCATCGCCCTCGCTCGAGGATCGCGATCCTCATCGGCCGCCCAGACGTGCCCGACCTGCCTCCGTGAGTTCGACCGCCTGTGCGCCCCAGCCCGCACCGTGCTGGACGACCTGAAGCCATCCGTATTCGACCGCGTCTTCCCAGACCGGCAGGCGCGGGCAGGACGTTCGCCAGGCTTCCATGGTCTCGCGATAGGTTCGCGGGCGTGCGGCAATCCAAGCGAGCAGGTCGAGCACCAGCGCGTCCGGCGCGGTGAGTGCCCCGTTTCCTGTTGCATCATCGGCCATGGCCATCCCCATCCAGGTGCGACCCATGCACAAACTACCGCGTAGGGCACGCCGGTCAACACTCGGGCCGATAAGGCCGGACTCGGGGACGCCGACGGTCATCCCGTCGGTCGATCCCGCCCGGGTGCGGATCGGGCCCTTCGCGCGCCAGTTCTCGTGAAGGCCCTGGCCGGTACCGCAAAAAACTCGGGAAGTTCGCGGCGCGCCTGGCCGAGTGCAGTGCCCAGGCCACCGTGCGCAAGACGCCGTCAACGATCAACAAGCTCGATCCCTCTGACCAGCGCGCGGATCCTTGCGCGGACAGGCTGGCCCAACCTCGCGCCCGGTGCACCAGACCGAAAGCCGAATCGATCGCGCTAAGTGCGCGGAATCGCGGGAATTGATAAGACGAACGCTTGAAATGGCGCTCTCTGTCGCCGCCGGGTGGGTCACGTGGCGGATCGGGCGCTCGAGTCTGAGCGCGTCGAGCGTGAGCCTCGCGTTGACGCGGATTCGACGAACCTTCCACGCCGGCAGCCGGCGTAGCAACCTACATAACTGTCATGCTGCGCGCGATGCCCCTCTTCCTTGCGAGCCTCGTCCACCTTCTAGCCGCCACGGCACCGGCCCAGCCGCCTCCGAGCTCCGTTCCGGCGACCCCGCCTGCGGCCGCCGCCGCTTCGTCGGTCGTTCCAGGGCCGCCCACCGATTCGTCTGGCAGCGAAAAAAAGGCGGATCGCAGGCTCCGGTGGCCCGACGAGCGTCCACGCTTCCGTATCGTCGAGTACGTCGCTAGCGGTGTGGTGGGCGGCGCCGCAATCTGGATGTACTTCGGGCTGCGTCCCCAAGCGCAACCTCACTGGATCGGCGGGATCCTGTTCGACGACGCCGTGCGCAACACCCTGCGGTTGCGAACCGCGGCGGCGCAGCAGACGGCATGGGCCTTCAGCGATGCCGTCGACGTCGGTCTCGTCGTGCTCGTGTTCGGCCTGGACTCCCTTGCCTTGCCGATACTCCGCGGCAGCCCGGATGTGGCGCTGCAGCTCGGTTTGATGGACGCCGAGGCCTACGCGTTCAGCTCGGTCGTGGCGATTGGCCTCTACGACTCGGTCGGTCGCGCCCGCCCCTCGTACGAAGACTGCCAGCACGATCCGTCCTTCGCCGGCTGTCGGATCAGCCCGACCGCGTCGTTCCCGAGCGGTCACACGAACGAAGCGTTCACCGCCGCTGGCGTATCCTGCGCCAATCATGGGTTTTTGCCCATCTACGGCAGCCGCGTCTGGGACGCATTGGCGTGCGCCCGCGATCTCTTCCTGGCGACGAGCGACGGCGTTCTGCGCATCATGGGGGACCGCCATTACGCGACCGACGTGCTCACCGGTGGGGCCATTGGTTTCGGCTTCGGCTACGGCATGCCCACCCTTCTTCATTACACCGCACACAAAAGCTCGTTTCTGGCAACACTCACGGTATCGCCCCTGGCAGGCCACCAGGCCGGCCTCGCCGTCTCGGGATTGTTTTAGGGGGCGGACCAGCACCCGTCGCGCCGCGATCGACTCTTGTCCTTGCTCGGCAGAGCCGCAAAGCCGCGCAGTTTGGCTCGACGTTAGAGCTTCTTTTGCCAAAAGAGAGCGCGCCCCGCTTCGCTCGAAAGCTCGTACGGTTCGAACCCGAATTGGGTATATAGGCCTTTGGCGCGCGCGTTGTTCTCTTGCACTTCGAGCGTGAGCTTGCAGCACCCCAGTTCTCGCGCTCGCTGCTCGACCCGTTCGAGCAGCCTTCGCCCAACGCCCAGGGCCCGATGTTTTGGCTGCACGGCCAGATCGTGAATGTTGAGTACGCGCCGGGCGGCGAACGTGGAGAATCCGAGAAAGCACACCGCGACACCGACCGGAGCGCCGTGACGGTAAGCGAGAAATACGTGGGTGCCCGGGTGCGCCTGCAATCCGGGACCGAGATCGCGTTTCACTTCCTCCGACAGGCCACCACCGTTCGCGATGGGATCGCGCGAGTAAGCGTCGATCTGGTCCACGACCGCCTCAACGTGGTCGGGCCGAGACAGAATCGGCTTCGACGACCGTGATGTCCCCCATGCCTCAAGCCCTTCCTCCGGAGTCAGATCGCCGCATGGCGGATCGCCTTGACCGGCCTCGCGCGGAATTCCTTGCTAGCGGGCTTGGCCGCGAACTTCCGCCTCACTTTGGTGAAGAGCCAGGTGCCTTCACGCGCCGGACGCCCGGGCTTCTCGAAGACGACGAACGGGGCGAATCCGTGCAGCACAAACATGCCGGTCCTCTTAAATTAAGCCCAATCGGTTCGCCGTTCCAGGCGATAACCGGACTCGCACGGCCGGTGAGCGCGGTCTCTCGGCAGCCTTCGACCTTCGCCACGGACATTTGCTATGAGCCGTTCGATCCCTGCCCCCGAATCGTTGCGTCGACGTCTGGCCGATCTCGTTGCGGTCGATACGCAGAACCCGGGAGGAGATGAGCGTCCGGTCATCGCGAAGCTCGCGGCGGAGCTTCGTGCGCTAGGAGCTTCCGCGGTCGAGACATTTTCGATCGAACGACATCACGCGGTCTTCGCCGTGTTCGGTCCGTCTCCGCGTATTTTGGTGAATGCACACGTCGACACCGTTCCGGCCAGCCTAGGTTACACGGCGTCGCCGCTGACGCTCGTCGAGCGTGGCGGCCGGCTGTACGGGCTCGGCGCGGCCGACACGAAAGGAGCGATCGCTGCGGTGCTGGAAGCGCTCGACGAGCGGGCGCAAAGCGGCCGGCCCGTGAACGGCGTAGGCATCCTCTTCTCGGGCGACGAGGAGCGCAGCAACAGCGTACTTCGAGCTTTCATCCAGTCGGGCCGCGGGCGAGGATTCGAGCGTGCGATTGTGTGCGAGCCCACCCGATGCCACGTCGGCATTCGCCATCGTGGGGTGGCCGTAGCGCGAGGTACGGCGACTTCACGGGGCGGACACTCGTCGCAAGCCGATTCACTTCCCGCGCCCATGGTCGCGCTGTCGCGCGCCGCCGTGGCATTGGACGCGTGGGGTCGTCGCCGGCGCACCGACGGTCCTCCCGGTTTTGAAGGACTGTGCCTGAACGTGGCGGGAATCGACGGAGGTGTGGCGTTCAACGTCATTCCCCCGCGAGCCACCTTGACGGTTTCGTTTCGCCCCTGGCCGGGTGCCGACCTGCTTGCGCTTCATCGCGAGGCCGAAGGGGAGGCACGCGCTGCAGCCGAACCCGACCCGATCACGTGGGAGGTGATCCTCGCGAATCCTCCGTTCGCGACGCGTGACCTTGCCGCTTTCGCGCCGCTGCTTGGGGGTGCGGCGCGTGGGCCCGTGGATTTGCAGTTCTGGACGGAGGCTGCGCTACTGTCCGAGGCGGGTATCGATGCCGTCGTCTTCGGTCCGGGCGACATTGCAGAAGCCCATGCGGCCGACGAATTCGTCGAGACGAGCCAGCTCCTCGCCGCAGCCGACATGTTTCTGCGGGGGCTACCGTGACGGGCTGGGGTTCGGTCACAACGCCCCGATGCTGCGCTCATTCCGGCTCGAAGCGGGACGGAGCGACGCGCTTGCCGCAGAGGGCAGCGATGACCCTCCGAGGCGGGTGCCGCTGCGGGGCGGTTCCGGTAGCGCCAAGGAGCGGGCCGCCCCTGGTGACGGAGTCTCCGCAGTCCATAGACGAAGCTCGTCACGTGGTCGCCACGAGCACGTGTTCCCCGCTCGACGGGCGAAGGCCATCGGACCTACCCACGAAGTAGCGCTCCCCAAGTCGGTCGGCGAAACGTCCTGGACCCCTCGGAAGCCCGCATCTCGCTAGAACCCCGTCACCCGCTGCGGCACGGCGATGACCTGGGGCGAGGAAGGATCGCCCGTGACCTGGGCGTTGCGGTTGCCTCCCCAACAGTAGAGTCCACCCGCGGACGCAATCGCGCACCCCGTGTCAGGGCTGCCGTAGCCATGCGCACTTCCGTAGCCAAGCGCCATGGAGGTCACGAGGCTTGGCAAGTCGGGCACGGGGCCGGGCCCGACGATGACCCCGGCTCGCCGGGTCTTGAAACGGGCTGACGCCCCAACAGACGACCTCGCCGCCGGCCGAGACCGCGCAGGCAAAGGTGTCTCCGACGACCACGGACTTGAAGCCATCAGTCAGGCCAGGCACTTGCAGCGGCACATCGCTGCGGTCCGGTACGGGGGCTCCCAGCTGGCCGCTTCCGTTCGAGCCCCAGCACATGACGGCGCCGCCCGCGGCAACTATGCAGGCCGCTTCCGTACCTACGGACAACGCGGTTGCGCCGGCCGACGAATCGGCCACTTGAACCGGGTCGGTCGGTCGGACGTATTCGCCGCTCCCCCAACAAGTGACCCCGCCTCCGGCCGTGATGGCACAGGCGCCGGAGGTTCCGACCGACACAGCAGTGACGCCGCTCGAGAGTCCGGCGATGGGGACGGGGGTCGCCGTCGAATTCACCACGGGCCCGCTGCCCCAGCACTCGACTGCACCGCCCGTGACGACGGCACACGCGATGGCACCGCCCCCCCCTACGGGGGACAAGGGGCCGTAGCCGACCGAAAGCGACGTCACGCCCGAGAGGTTGGGGACGATCACGTCGACGAGCACGATTCGCGCGTCACGGCCGGGCAAACACGGGTGGACGACGCCGCCGTCCCGGCCACCCCCCCCGCCTCGAGCCCATCCTCGTCACGACGGGTCTGGCAAGACTTCTGCCGAACGGCACCCGCAACGAGCGCCTCAGCGTAAGTAATTGACGAGCGGAGTAATGTTGAGCTGCTGAATGGCCGTCCGGATGAAGCCCACGTTGATGGCCGCCCCCTGCGCGTTGGTGTGAGTCGCGTCGGCGCCGCGAAGAGCCGCGGAAGCCACCGCGGTCACATATAACGCCTTTGGGGCGTTCGTCGTCCGTGCAATCGCGAACCGCTTCGGCACCGTCGCCTACCGGGTTACTCGGGGCGGCTGGTCCAATGCCTCCCATCGCCACATGACGAATAGGAGCCAACCGGCGGACACTAGGCCCGCTCCCCAGAATCGCAGGCCCCACCGATAAGCGTGTTCGTCATGCAGCGCGATCTGCCGCGACTGTTCACGCGCAGACAAGGTCTCGGGCACCCGTTGTGCCGCGATGAAGGCGGCCGCCATTGCAACGACGCACCATCCCCCGAGGCCGACTGGAATGAGCGCCACGAGGCCCGTCCAGAAGGGTGCCGGCGTCCGTCGCCATAGCCAACCTATCCAAGCGATGAGGCCCGCGATGGCGGCGGCGAAGACGACGCACATTAACATTGCGCCTGAGTTCCATTCGCTTCGCACGCCACGGCCGGAAGACTCGCACCACCATCGTTTACGTCAATGCCCGCGTCCAGGCACCTACGCCGCGGCGATCCGCTCGTCACGGGCGCGTCGCGTCACACGATCTTTGGCACCATAGCTCAGCCGTAGAGGGCGGACCGCGGCGCTTGTGCTGACGAAAAAATGCATTTTCTCAGGATTCCTTCGGACGCAGCGGATGCGGAGCCAACGCCCAGCATACCGCGTCGGCCGCAGCGATTCGCGAGTGACAGGGAGCGCGGCCGGCGCGAACCTCGCCGCGATGCTCGCCATCCTGCAAGCCGTTATCGGAACGCTGCGCTCCGCGCTGCGGCCTCGTGCGAGCCTCGTTGCAGAGAACCTCGCGCTTCGCCAGCAACTCGCGATTCTTCGTCGGGCAACGCCTCGGCCGCGGCTCCGGCCGGTCGACCGCGCGTTTTGGGTCATCGTCGCCCGTGCGTGGTCGCGGTGGGCGGAGTGCCTCGCGATCGTCGAACCGGCGACCGTGATCGCATGGCATCGGCGGGGCTCCGCTCGGTAGTGGGCGTGGAGGTCTCGCCCCGTGGGTCGGCCGCGCCTGGCGCCGGAGCTGGTGAGCCTCATCGAGCAGATGCCGCGCGAGAATCCGCTGTGGAGCCGGCGGAGAATCGCCAGCGAGCTGGCGAAGCTCGGTCATGCCGCGACAAGGACATGGTCGCCAAGTACATGCCGAAGCCAGCTCCGCGACCACGCCGTCCCCCGTCGCAGACGTGGAAGACCTTCTCCGCGACCATCTCGAGGGGAGCGATCGCGATCGACTTTCTGACCGTGCCAACGGTCGCGTTCCACGTCCTCTAGGTCTTTTTCGTCCTCTCGCTCGACCGGCGCCGTGTGCTGCACGTCAACGTGACGGCGCACCCGTACGCCGCGTGGGCCGCGCAGCAGATCGTAAATGCCATCGGCGCGGCGAGCGTGCCGGCGCGGCTGACCCGAGATCGAAATGCCATCTTCGGCGCGGCGTTCGACGCACGGGTCGACCACCTCGGCGTCCGGAAGGTGCGCACCTCGCCGCGTTCTCCGTGGCAAAACGGATACGCGGAAAGATGGATCGGCACGGTACGTCGCGAGCTGCTCGATCACGTCATCGTGCTTGGGGAGCGGCATCTGCTGCGCCTGCTCCGCCAGCATGTCGCCTATTGCAACGAGGACCGACCTCACATGTCTCTCGGTCGCGACGCGCCGGTCGCGCGCGCCGTCCAACCGCCGAGCGGTGGCAGGGTCGTCGAGCTTCCCCGCGTCGGTGGGCTCCACCACCGTTACTCAAGGGCTGCGTGACTGCCGAACGACTTGTTGACCACCACACCTGGCATGCAGTATGGTTTTCGGGTGGGGATGACCATCTCGCGAGCGGCGCTTTGCGCAGGTGCGCTGACCACGAGACCTACGACTTCGAGTTGCGTTCAAGCAGTGGACAAGTCCTCATCGCGCTTCACGATCGCGCCAAGTACGCGACTCGTGAACATGGAAGCTCGCTCTCGGTTAGGACTGTTCCTCTTGTTCGCCTGCGCCGGACTCGCCGGGTGCTCCTCGGCGACCCACCCGTACCCCGAAGCCTCCGACGCGAACGGAGCCGAAGCGGCACTTCTCGATGCCAGCATGGACGCGACGAACGGGCTGTCGGAGGCGGCACCCGTCGACAGCACCCTCGACGCGACGGATGCATTGCCCGAGTTGGGGCCGGTCGATGCCACCCTCGACGCGACGGATGCATTGCCCGAGTTGGGGCCGGTCGATGCCACCCTCGACGCAACGGACGCGTCAGACGCGCCCAACGACACCAGCGGGTGTTCGCCACCACTCGTGCTCAGGTACGAGACGGCGGGCTGCGGAGCCGAGGCTCACCCGGTCTGCGGCGGCGAGCCCGAGGACGCGTGCGCCATCCTGGTCTGCGCATGTAGCGGTCACACTGTCGTGAAGTGCGACTACGCCACCGAGCCGTGGGGTTCGGTGGGCGCGTGCGATGGCGATCTTGGCGACTAGTGCACCGAGACGGAGATGAGATCAAGGATCTGGGACGGATTGTGTTCTGGAGCTTTTCACATGCGAGTGAGCTGCAGCTCCCGTAGACCGACGTGGAAATTCGCGGCGGACGCGTCGTGACACGGGTAGACGGGGGGTTGGTCGCGGTGAAGGGAGTGACTGCGATGGGGGCGCAGTGACGGGCTCTCGACGAAACGTCCCCCAGCGGGCTCGAGGCCGGCGCCGGGGTCCGTGGTTTGGCGAGGACGCGAGGGTCAGAAGAGGCCGTCGTCGTCCGTTTCGTGCTCGGGGATGTCGTCGTCGTTGCCGTGGCGCGGCTCGGATGTGTCGGCGAAGGCCTGCTCGGCCGCCCGGTACTGACGGACATGACAACGCACGCTCGTTGGGTGCGCGCCGCCAGATTGCGGGCGTCGCCGACGCGGGGGTGTTCACGATGGTGGAACGGGTGTTCACGATGGGCTGGAATCGGTGTTCACGATGGGCCGGCGCACGCAGCCTTGATCGTGGCCCTGCGCGAGCACAAGGACGGACGCGCGCTCGGCGCGCTCGCCCTCGCCACGCGCGATCCGTCGCCGGATGTCCGGCGAGAGGCGGTTATCTCGCTCGGGTACTTGCGGATGCCCGACACGATCGAAGTGCTGCGCACGTCCTTGCACGATTCCGAGCCGAGCGTGCGTCGGGTCGCGATCGGGGCGCTCGCATTCTTCCGCGACTCGGCCCCTCATGCGGATTTCGTCAAGGCGCTATCGGACTCCGATTGGCAGATGCGCCGAGCCCCTCGCGGGGGACGACGCGGACGCGGAGGTGCGCAAGGCGGCAGCGCGGGCCCTTCCGTGCCATTTCGGAGTCCGCCGGTTAGGGCGACGCGGCATCGCCGGCATCGCCGGCGTCGACCAGCGGGGCGCCGTCGTCCTCGGCGGCATCACTGGCGTCGACCAGGGGGGCGCCGTCGTCCGCGGCATCTTCGCCGCTCGACGTGTCGGTGGTGGAATCGCCCAAAGGTGCCGCCGCGTCGCCCGAATCGGTCTGTGCGCCGGCATCCGCCGCGGCCTCGGAGGCCGCTTCCGTCGCGCCGTCGTGCGCAGTGGCGTCCGCGTGTGCGTCCGAGCTCGCGTCGGGCGGCAACGGCAGCGTGTTGTCGTCTCCCTGGCAGCCCGAAAGCATAGCGGCGACCAGGGTCAAAGCGGACCATCGCAAAACGAAAGGTAAGAGCATCCTGATCTCCTTGGGTCGGGCCAGTGCGGTTTCGCAGGCCTCAATAGACGACTTGCGCGCGAAGAAAGATGATATTTTCGGCCTCGCGATGGCCGATCGCCAGCTCCGCTGGCGTGCTGGCCCCGCCCTGAAATTCGGTGTGATCCCAGTTGACCACGAACTTGGCGTTGTCGCTCCAGTACCAGTTGATCCCGGCCGTGACCTCCGTCGCGCCGTGGGCCGATCCGGTTGGCGATGCAAAGGTGGGAAAGGCGTCGCGATCGATGCCAAGGTGACCCACTCGGCCGGCAAGCTCGAGCGCTCCGAAATGGCCCGCGGCCGGCTCGACGGGCGTCTCCACGTGCACGAAGTCGTAGGATGCCTGCGCGCCGAACAAGAGGAAGGTGGCCTGGGCCTGGTACGCGTGGTTGCTGACCCAAGTGTTGGGGTAGCCTGCGCGCCCAACCTCCTGATCGGAGATGTAGTACTCGCCGAGAATGCCGAGCGGGCCGATGGCCTCGTACAAGTACGCTCCGTAGCGATTGTGGGGGCCGTTCGCGACGACGGTGTTCGCATAATTGGCCGTCGTGCCGGACGCGGCTGTGATGTAGGTGAAGTCGTTGATCTGTCCAGGTGTCTTGTACGCGGGAGTCGATGCTGGGTTGGTCAGCGAGGTATTCGTCGGGTTTCCGTGCACGCGCCCGAAGGTCGTGGCGACGCCCACGAAGAGCCGGCCCAGCAACTCGGGTCGGAGCAGTCTGAAGGGGCGAAAGTAAGCCCGCCCTGCAAACTCCTTGGGGCTGTCGTTCGCGAGGTCCGCGCTGCCGTTGTCGGGCACTCCGTTGAAGATGCCGCCCGCATAGCCGAAGATGCCTTTGAAAAGATCGCCGTGGACCATGGCCCCGACGTCTCGATTCGGCGTGAGCAGCGTCGGCAGGCCGAACTCGACGAACGACAAGTTGGACGTCGGCTGCAAGCGCTCGAGGCCGAACGGCGGACGGAACTTGCCGAAGCGAAACCTCAACGCGTCGTCCAGATCGAGACCGAGGTAGGCATCCTGGAGCACGGTCGTTCCACCTCCGAAATCGGGGTTGACGAGGAACGACACGCCGTATGGCATGCTTCCCTCGATGTAGGGCTGGGCCCGCCGAATGAGAAACGTGTTGATCTCGGGCCGTTGGGTGTCGTCAAACCAAAAACGGCCGTCGGCTTGAACCAGGGCTCGAAAGCGAATCTGCCACCGCTTGTCGTGGGAGCTCAGGCCGAAGCCTCCCGGTCCGGCGGCAACCGAGGCCGGGTCCCCCGGGCCGCCCTTGGCGGTTGGCGTGGCGCGTAACTCGCGGATTCCCGGTGGGCCTTCCGGCGTCGCCGCGGGAGCCGCGTTCGGAGACAAGCCGATCGGGGCCGACTGCGGGGCGACGGGGCTCTCCATCGACGAGGGCAAAACCGGCACGGAAGGACTGCCCTCGGCTGCGGGAGTCGGTCGAGCCGGTTGCGTGGGTGCGACGGCCGGCGGCTGTTCCAGCGCTGGCGGTTGCGCTGCGGTGGTGCCGGACGGAAGCGGCGACGGCAAGGGCGCCGAAGCCGCCGAAGCCGCCGCGCTCTGGGCGTGCGCCGGGTCGATCGTGGACCAAGCGAAGGTGAAGGCCATGAACATCAAAAAAGAACGTGCCATTCGGATTCCCCGTGACGGAGGGAGCAACTGCCGGAACGCAAAGACCCGAGCGGTGGCAAACACCTGCCGCGCTACCGGCCGAGGCCTCGCAAGGAAGCATCCGCTATAACAGACACGAACGTCCATTGCCAAGAGGGAATCGGACAAGAGGGTCGATGACGCGATCGTGCGCTCTCGAGCCTAGACCCGGGTTGGCAGCGGCTCGGAAAGGAAGTCTAGGATATAAGACGAGGCGAGGCGCACGCCGCTCGGCTCCGTGGGTCTCCGCATCGAAAGGGCATGGATCCGATCATGAATCATTTCACCCCCGTCGCATCGTCGCTCGGCGGTCTCTTGCTGGGCGTTGCGTGCTCCCTCCTTTTCGTCATCAACGGCCGCATCCTCGGCATCAGCGGGATCCTCGGCGAAATTCCGTGGGTCGCCGCAGACGATCGGAATTGGCGCCTCGTGTTTCTCGCCGGTTTGCTCACCGGCGGGTTCGCCCTGAGGCTCGTGGATCGATCGACCTTGGTATTCGCGTCCGAGCAAACGGCCGCCGTTGCGATCGTGTCGGGCCTGCTCGTCGGTTTCGGAACGCGCCTCGGCAACGGGTGCACGAGCGGCCACGGACTGTGCGGGATCGCCCGCCTGTCCAAGCGCTCGACCGTCGCGACATCGGTCTTCATGGCGACGGGTGCGGCCACCGTGTTCGTCGTGAGACACGTGCTTCATCTCGCAGCAGGCGCGTCGTGATCCGGCTGGCCGTCAGTTACGTGAGCGGCGTCCTCTTCGCCGTCGGCCTCGGCATCTCCGGAATGACGCACCCGTCCAAGATTTTGGCCTTCCTCGACTTCACCGGCGCATGGGACCCGAGCCTCGCCTTGGTCATGGCCGGCGGCCTGCTCGTGAGCTTCGTCTTCTTTCGGTTCGCCAAGAGGCGAGGGGCGCCCCTTTTGGCGTCCGCCTTCTCCTTGCCGGCCGCGACCTCCGTCGACGCATCGCTCGTCGGCGGCGCAAGCCTCTTCGGCATGGGGTGGGGACTCGGCGGTTTTTGCCCCGGTCCGGCGGTTGTTTCCGCGGTCACCGGCGAGACGCCCGTCCTTGCCTTCGTCGGCTCGATGCTTCTGGCCATGGCCGTTTTCGACGCGCTGGACAACAAGCGAGCAAGTTCGAAAACGCTCGAGGCACGAGCCTAGTGTCCCGTCTTCGAGGAGCTCCGAATGATTCAGCGGATCTCGAAGACAGGGACACTAATGGATGATGCCCGGCGAAGGAGGGTCGAATCGCCGGCGTGAGCAGGAGTCTCATATACTAGACACGCTGTCAACTCCGCGGAGCCGAGCGGCCCAGCGAACGAGCCGTCGGTGGCGGCCCAGCGCGGCGCGTCAAACGAAGCCTTGTGCGCGGTAGCACCGCGATCCTCTCGACATCTCTCGCGAGTGCGGCCGCGATCCGCCTCGGTGTCCGGGGCCAGGCCCCAGGTTTCACCGAAATGCAACGCATTCGGCCCCGCAAACGAACGTGCCACAACCAGGCTGCCCGCCCGCAGGTCCTCGCGGGCCCGAGGTCCCCGTTGTCCTGTTCCACGTTCACTTTTTACCATCGAACCGAGGGTGCCATGCGCATGGTCGTTTCACGAGCGGCAAAGCAAGCCTTTCTCTCTGGCTGTGGGTTGTTCGTGCTGTGCACGTCGAGTGCTGTCGCGCGCGCCGAACGGCCGTTTTTGCATCCGGGCGCGCTCGTCATCAGCACGAGCACGTACGATAGGTTCCAGGGCGCCGTCGCATCGCTGACCGTCGGTACGCCGCTTCCCAACACGGCGACGGCGACCACGCCAGCGATCGCCGGCAACGACTACGTGCACGTCTGGAACAATGCAACGGTCGACGGCAGCTTCGGCGTGACGTCCGCGATCGATCTGGTGGAAGTCGAGCCGCACAGCGGTCGCGTGGTGCATCGGTTGGCAGTGCCGCCCGATGAAGTGGCGACGAGTTTCTCCTCCAAGTCGGAGCTCGGCCTGCACATCGCCAAAGACGGGGACGGCGCGCATCTCGTGTTCGTCGCTTATGCCGGCGCCGGAGTCGGAGCGTTCGACGTGTCGAACTCCGACGCAGTAGCGGGGCAGGACCCGACCAACCCCGTGACGTTTGCGCTCGGTTCGAACTACGCCTTCGCCCGCACGATCG
Organism: uncultured delta proteobacterium; assembly: GCA_963696385.1. Taxonomy (GTDB): domain Bacteria; phylum Myxococcota_A; class Polyangia; order Polyangiales; family Polyangiaceae; genus Palsa-1150. The sequence goes on along the minus strand of CAVOKF010000007.1, from coordinate 117,617 downwards.
TGTCCGTGAACGAGCAAGGACACCTTCGCTATACGCCCACGATCGATTATGGAGGCAATAACGGCCGGTCGGCGCTCCTGGGATCCAATGGGCTTTACTATGCAGTCGGCAACGCCAATAACGGCAATGCCACGACCTTCGCTCCGAACGGCACCGACCCCGACGTCACCGAGACCACGGGCCTCGAGGTCGTGACGCCCATCGACGGACGGTCGTCGAAGGTGGCGATTCCAGCCAACAACTCGGCGGAAGTCGACCCGCTCAGGCAGCTCACGTTCGGCACCAAGCTCGACAAGGCCGGCAAAGACAACAATTTTCGCGGCGTGACCGAGTACGACGGAGCGCTCTACTTCACCAAAGGCAGCGGCAGCAACGGCATCGATACGGTTTACACCGTCAGCACACTGCCCACCGTGGCCGACGCGGCTTCGACGTCGATCAGCGTCCTGCCCGGCTTCCCGACCGATTCCGCCAAGGCGACCGGCGGCAACTTCACGCCCTTCGCCGTATTCTTCGCCAACCCCACGACGCTGTATGTGACCGATGAGGGCACGGGAAGTGCCCTCGACGCAGCGAGCCACGCGGGACTCGAGAAGTGGAGCCTGGTCGACGGCGTGTGGCAGCTCGATTACGTGCTGACCGCGGGCCTGATCGGCACGGTGGACAGCAACCTGGACGGTGCGGACGGACCGTGGCCCGATGTGACGACGATCGGTCTGCGCAACCTGACGGGCATCGTCGAAGGGGACCGCGTGACGCTGTGGGCCACGACGTCGACGTCGAGCACCTCGGGCGACAACGGAGCCGATCCGAACAAGGTCGTCGAGATCGCCGACCGGATCGACGCCACGACGGCGGGCGAGGCGGCCAACGAGTCGTTTCGAGTCCTGGTCGGGCCGACCTACGGTAAAGTTTATCGCGGCGTCGCCCACGTACACTGAGCCGAGCGCCCCGTTGAACGGTACCCAGCCTGCGCTGGGTACGCCCGCCTTGCCGCCTGGCGCTCGACCGACGTGATTTCCTGGGGCTTCGCTCGGTAGCGTTGTTGCCCGCTGAGCGAAATGCGCGCTGGGCGCAATGTTTTGACTTTGCACGACGGTCGTTGACAAAAGCGGGTGCCGGTCCGGCTCGCGACGGCAAGCGCTAGGCCTCGTCGTCGTCCACCGCGAGCGGCCGTGCGACCACCTCCCGCCAGGCAGCGAGTACGGCTTCGCCCGCACCCAGCGCACGCATCCTTTCTGCGACGGCCCCTTCGTCGATACGCAGATCGGGAAAGGCTCGCAAGAGACGGTGCAGGTCGAGGCGGTCGGACAGACCCTTCTCCTGGCCGCCGCGGGCGGTCATGCTGATCGCCTTCATGGCGGCCAGCTCGGCGGGCTCGATCACCTGCACCCCCTCGACAGCGCGGTAAGGTGGCAAAATTCGCACCGCACGCACGTCGACCAGGTGTCGGTTCTTTGGTGCCCTTAGCTGGTACACTCGAAAATGGCCGGCGACGGGTTCCTTTACACGTGTTGCGATGTGAAACTTCTCGGCCAAGGTACCGCGAATTCTCTCGGCGAGACCCGACGCATCGGTGGAAAGGATATCGACGTCCGCCGTCATCCGTTCGGGCTCGCAGTACGCGTTCACAGCGTGGGCGCCGAAGACAACGGCGTCCGGCCTCATCGCGAGTTGGGCGAGAACCTCGCGAAAGATCGCCGCGAGAGGCACCGTCTCGTGGGTCATGAACTCGTGCAACGTGAGGGGACCATCCGTGAGCAACACCCCGGGAACAGTAGCATCGAGGCCACACGCACGCGCGCATCGCCTCAGCGCGCAGGAAGAAGCCGGCCGGGCGAGGCCATGCGATGCCTCCGCCCCCGGAGGTGGTAGCGGAGCTCGGAGTCCTCGCGCCTCAACCTGTCGATGCGGCGCGCCTCCTGCGATCGACGACTCGACTCCGAGCCGCTCCACCCACTATGCGAGCCTCGACCTCGCGGACGTGCAGTTCGGGGCCCTAGCAGCTAAGCTTGCCGGGCCGTTCGCTGGTGCCGCGGGCGTCTGCATGCTTTTGGCTTGCCCGCTCTCCGACTGCACGGCCCGCTCAATTACCCGGGATCCACCGCCCCCAAGACGCGTTGTCGATTTGCTCCTGGCAGGACTGAGACGCGGCTTTCGGCGACGGCGACGGAATGGTGATGGATGCGTTGTTCGCGTCAATCTTCGTTCCCGGTGCCTCCGCGGCAACGAGAGCATCGAGAAATACCCCCGCAACCTCGCTGGCGACGCCGACGACGTGGTAGGCTCCCGCCTTCCCCTGCGCGAGCGTGAGGCGCCCGTCGTTGACTCGTGAGGCGAGGTAGTTGCAAGAAAACGCCGCGATCTTGGCGGACATCGACGAGACGAGGGTGCTGCGATTCGTCAGGGCTCCCGAGGCGTCGAATGTTGCGCCATACATCGTCAGAAATGTCTTGGCCCGCGAATCCCACGTGGGACCAGGGGTCACATACGACCGAAGCGCGTCGGACAAGCGACCACCGATCGATGGCACGCTGAGCGTGGTCCCCCCGGAGCCCACCACCGCGGCGCCGATGTCTCCTTCGAGGTTGATGAATCCGCCGTAGTCCGAATTGTGGGGCGGATCCTTCGCAAAGACTGCTGACAGGATATCTCCTCGTGCCGGCGCGCCGTCCCCGCGGATGCGAGAAAGGCTCCCGCCGCCGCCTCCGAGATCCCCCAACCAAGTGACGACCTCGAACCCCGAGCCGCCCATGTCGATGGTCTTCACGGTCACGCCCATCACCTGGGCAGCGTAGGTCACGTTCGGGGAAATGGCAGCGGAGTCGTATCGCGCGTCGAGCCCGATGACTACGTGGCCAAAATCGAGCGCGCGGCCCGTGGCGTCGTCGTACCAATCCTGGTTGTTATAAAGCGCCTCGAAGAGGCCGCAGCAGAGAATCGGCCTCACGTCCGGCGGAACGGTTGAAGCGACGTCCGAGACTGACGGGCGTGTGAAATGATTGAAACCTTCATTGCGCGTGAGACTCTTCTCACCGGGCGACGATGGAGTACCAGCATAATCGAGACTCCACAAAGTGCCGTAATAGACCCCGCGTAGAGCGTGGACCTGGTCTTTGACGGACGTGATTCCGCTCTTCGTGAGCGCGTCCTCGGCGGCAACGACGAGGGCGACGAGATTGGTGAACGACGTTCGTCGCTCGGACGTATACGTCGCGGGGCACGCCGGTCGTGCGGTATTCGGCGAATTCGGAGCGTTTTGGATCGTCCGAGGGGGCGCGGGCGGCCCCGGATTCGGAGTTGGCGGCGGTGGGGGCGGCGGCGAGTAGGGAGGTGCCGGAGCCGGATAGAAGGAGGAAGGTTTGCTTCCCATGGTCGAGCCCTCGTGCCCTGCCGCTTTGCTGAATGCTAGCATGCCAGCACTCGCGGAGGCGCGGAGACTTGCCTGTTGGCGCCGAGCCGTTACCCTTCCGGCGGTGCGGGGCGCGGACGTCTCGGATTGAAGCACGGCCTCCAATCGGCTGGGACTCGCGCTTCGAATCGGGGCCCTCGTCGGGATGTGCGTTCTGCCGATCATCGCCTTTTCGGGTCGGCACGAAACGTCCTCTGTGCCCGTCGCCTCCGGCGCGCTTCCGTCGCCGAAGGACGGGGCCTTGATGTCCCGCGACTGCGCTCCGCGAGTCGTCGCCGAGCTGCCCGACGAAGGCGCAGTGTCGCTCGTGGGAACCACGGAAGGGATCTTCGGTATCACCCCGCGTGAACGCTTCTTTCGCGTCGGGGCCGAGACCGACGGTGCACAGGCCACGGTTTCGGTCCTCGGGCCGAGCGGACCACACCCGACCGGATCGTTCTTCGTTCGCCGTGGCCGTCTTGCGTGGGTCGCCTCGCACGAGCTCCTGGGATCGGACAGCGACGGTCGCGGCAGGTCTCTGCTCGCGTCCGACGCGTTTGCCGCCGCCCTTGGACCGGCGGACCTCTACGTACTGCGCGCGAGCGGAGAGCTCGTGGCGATGCATTGGCCGGAATCGAACGCGACGAGGCACGTGGCGTCGGTCCGCAAACAAGCCGAGCGAATGGTGGTCTCGTATCCCTGGATCTTCGGCGCATCGGCGAGTGACGTGTGGGCGTTGAACCTGGAGACGCATGCGCTGCGCGACGTGCCGCAGTGTCCGGGGGATATCTGCCAGCGAATCCCGCGCGACCTGGGCGCGGTGGCCAACCTGCCGCTCGTGACGTGGCACGAGGGACCGCCCATGCCGTTCATGGGGCGCGACTCGCGCGCGTTTTTGTTCGACGTCGCAGCATGGAAACTCACGCAGCTCCCCCCGGCCGACAACGACCCCGGCTTCGGAGCGGATTTCGTCGCCGACGGGCGCTGCGTCTATACGGGCAACGCGGCGCGCGGCTTGGCGCAACCTCGGTGGTCGTACGTAGACGGGAACCGAATGGTCGGAGAGGACGGCCCGGTCGCCGACGATGGTGCCGAGTGGCTCTGGATTGAACGAGAGCGTGACGGTGGCCGGTCGCGCCTATGGGCGGCACAAAAGGTGCCGTGCTGCGATCGGGCCCTAGCATCGGTGCAACCCTGACGCGGCAACGAGCGACGAGTTCAGCACCCGTGCGCGTTGACCAACAGCGTGCGGGTGTCGGCATCGAGCGTTCCGTCGTCCGAGAGCCCGCCCGTTTCGAGCACCGAAGGCGCTTCGCTGTCTGCCGCCGAGTTGTCACCGCCGTTGGCTGGCGGCAAGCTGGAAGCGCCTGAGGTCAAGCCGGAAGCGGCCTGAAGGCGCCGTAAGCCCTGACGCAGGAGCTCGATGTTGTTCGACTGGTTGTCGAGGTCGTAACTCTCGTCGACGGCGATGTAGTGCAGGTTCTGCAGCCGTTTGAACATTCCGGACGTCGAGTCGACGGGATCGATGCCCCCTACGACGATGACCCACGACTCGCCGCTGTCGGTGAACACGAGCGTCACCTGGTCCAGCGAGACGGGCACCGTAAAGGTGGCCGTGCCATCGTCGCCCGTAGACAGTCCCGTTTGCTCCGGCAGCTCCGTGATGGTGTAAGCCTTGCGTGTGTACGTGTCCGCGTCGCCGTCTTCGAATGTTTGATTCACCGTGACGGTGGGCGGGTCCGGAGAGACGAACGTGTTGCTCGTGCCGACGTTCAGCGTGTGCACCGGCGGCGGGTTGTCGCCCGGATCCGGGATGTGCAACAAGTCCCCGGCGAGGAGCTGATTGGGGTCAGGCCGAAGCTTCCTGAGGTCGTCGTTGCTTGCGTCGTTCCACACCGAGTCGGGGTCGAACCCCAACTTGTAGGCGATTTTCGCCAGGTAATCGTTTTTGCGGACGACATAGGGCACGAATCCACCCATGGTACGGCCTCCTCGGATTCTCGACGCCGCATTCAATCGCAGGTTCGTTGGGAAGGCACGGGCTTTCGCACGAGGAAATCGGGAGGCGACATCATCTCGGCTCGGGCACATGCGAAGCGTAGCGCAGGAGCGCAAACACCGCGGGCTTCGTTACTGGCTCCGCCTTGGCGCCGTCCCGGCGCCTTTGCTACGGACTCGTCCCGTCTCTCATCGTTGACCGGGGCTCCGAATCGAAGCCGATTTCGCGGCGATCATTGCGCCCGGACTTCAGCTTGCGTTCCGGGATTCGGTCAAGATCTCGCTCGCAGGAATTCCCGCCGCTCCCTGCGGCCGCCAACGATCGAGACCGAGGTGTCGAGGTCCTAGGCGGGTCTGCGGTGTTGGGCGTACAGTCGGAGCACCCGCCGACCGACGGGCATGGCCGAGAGCTCGGCACGAAGCGCTGCGAGCGCGGGCGGAGGCGCCGCCCGGAGTCGACCCATGAGCGGGTGCTCCGGCGGCGCAAGCAAGGGGGCCGACAGCGCCGCGAGCGTCAGGTCGGCCAGCGTGAAGCGTCCTCCAACCAGGTACGGCTCCTGGTCGACCGCATGGGCGAGACGTTCAAAGAGCGAACGAACGCGCGCCTCGGCGCGCCGTGCCGCCAGCTCGTCAATCCTGTACTTGCGGAAGATGAGCCGTCGGAAGAGCGATGCGGCGACGCGCTGGGCGAGTCGTGAACGTAGGCGCATCATCGCGCCGACCAGGGCGCACGCCCGTTCGGGGTCACGAAGCTGATGCCAGTATGAGATCAGGCGCGCGTCCACGCCGAGGGTCTCATCGAAGTCGTCCTCGAGAGCAAGAACACGCGCGCGCTCTGCCGGTGCGGCGGGGATGAGCCGTTGCTCGGGCGGTGCGAGGGCGTCTGCATGGCGAGCGATTTCGCTCGAATCGAGCAGGACGACGTCGCCGTGCACGAGCACGGGCACGGTCCTGCCTCCCACCGCGCGCGTCGCCCGAAGATGCACCAGAGGTGCGTGCGGATCCTCGCGATAGCCCACGCCGGTGGCGTCGAGCACCCAGCGAGCCTTTTCGCAGTAATGACTGAGCGGAATCGTGATTAGGCGGGCCAGGTCCATGGGCGATCGGTGGGATTCTACCAGGGCCGTCGCTCGGTGCCTTCTCCCGGGCCTTCCCGGAGCCACGAGGCGAGAAGCAAACGCAAAGCGCGTTGGCCGACGGGACAGCGCTCGATTGCGCGCAGCCGATGCCTGTCGTCCGGCTGGATCGCGCCACGCGGCTCGGTCCCGCCGCGGCGGCAGGCCTCGCTCGCGGTGGCCATCGCGCACGCGTGGAGCAACGAAGTTCGTCTCGGTCCTGAAGAAAGCCCCTCGGGCTGAGGTCGTACCGGGACTGCGGCCGGCGCGAAGCATCGCCGCGATGCTCGCGATCGTGCAAGCCGTCGTCCGTTCGACGTCATGCGCCCCGGGCGCCGCTGCTTTTCGTTTCCCTCCTGCCGTGCCAGGATGTGTGCCGTGACTTCGTTTGCCCACTTGCCGGAGACGATCCGCCTCGGGGATCTGGACGTGTTCCGCCTCGGCTTCGGCGCCATGCAGTTGCCGGGGCCCATGGTCTACGGGCCGCCGCGCGATCCCGCGGCGGCGCGCGCCGTCCTGCGCCGCGTGATCGACCTGGGCATCAACCTCATCGACACGTCCTGGTACTACGGCCCGTACGTCTCGAACGAACTCATCAAGGAGATCCTGCACCCGTACAAGGCGGGGCTCGTCCTCGCGACCAAGCTCGGCGGGCGAAGGACGGAGGACAAGGGCTGGGTCTCGTACCTACGGCCCGAGGAGCTCCGCAAGGGCTGCGAACACGACCTGCGCACCCTCGGGCGCGACCACCTCGATATCGTGCATCTGCGGTGGCTCCCGCATGGCGCCGCCGTGACGTTCGGCGAGGCGCTGGACGCGATGATCACGCTTAAGAGCGAAGGCAAGATTCGCCACCTGGGCCTGAGCAACGTGACGCTCGCGCAGATCCAGGAGGCGCTCCGCAAGACGCCGATCGTCACGGTCGAGAACCTGTACAACGCGGCAGCGAGCGGTGAGAAGCTGGGCGAGAGCTGGCTCGGCAACACGGCGGGGCAGGAGGAGATCATCGCGTTCTGCACCGAGCAGGGGATCGCGTACCTGCCGTACTTTCCGCTGAACGTTCCGGGGCCAAGCCCCGTCGAGCGACCGGCCATCAGGAAGATTGCCGCCTCACGCGGCGTGTCGGAAACGCAGGTCGCGATCGCGTGGCTGCTGGCTCGCTCGCCCGCGATACTGCCCATCCCCGGCACGAGCACCGTGGCGCACCTGGAAGACAACTGGGCGGCACGCAAGCTCGCGCTGACCCGCGACGAGATCGTCGCGATCACCGAAGCGCGCCGACTTGAGTGAGAACCACAGCGACGTAAACGTGAGTTCTGCAGAGACAGGTCCACCGCACCGCGCGATGCCGGCTATGGGGTGAGGGGGGTCGCGGCCATGTTTGACTCGATGACGCCGGCGCAGCAGCTTCGTTCCGCAACAAAGTGACACTTACGGCGCCCGCTGAACGTGTGGAAATGACACCCTACGGCTCGATACACCCTGCGCCGCACGAGCCCCGCGTCCAGCCCCTGTCCGACGCTACCGGCTCGCTGGTCCGGCTGCCCGACGGAAGACGGATCGGCGTGCGCGAGACTGGGGATCCCCGCGGCTGGCCGCTCCTCGTCTTTCCTGGAATCCCGTGCTCCCGGTTGACGCCCCTACCGGACGTCGCTGCCACGGGCGAAGCGGGCGCCCGGGCCATCGTGCTCGAACGCCCCGGCTTTGGCATGAGCTCGCCGCAGCCGGGCAGGCGCATCGTCGATTGGCCGGCCGACGTCGCCCGCGTGGCGGATGCGATGGGCATCGACTCGTTCGCGATCGCGGGCATGTCAGGCGCGGGTCCGTATCTTGCGGCGTGTGCGATCGCGCTTCCGAGGCGGGTCCGCTCGGTGGGCATGCTGGGCGTCGTCTGTCCTCTGGACGCACCCGGAGTGCGTCGCTCGATGACGTTGCGGCGCCGCCTCATGTACGGCGTGCTCCCGCTGGCTCCGTACGCGGTGCCCCTGCTTCGCCTGCTCGGACCGCGCGGAGTCCAACGCGTGATGAGCGCCGACGTTCCCGACTGCGACAAGGCCATCCTCGCGCGGATCGCCGAACCGTACGCCGCGATGAAACGGGAGTCGTTTCGACAGGGGCCCACGGCGTTTGCGACCGAACTGGCGCTCGCGGCGGGCCCGTGGGGGTTTCGTCTCGAGGATATCCGGGTGCCGGTCCATCTCTGGCACGGTGAGCTCGACGTCTCGACACCCGTCGCCATGGGGCGCTACCTCGCGGCGACCATTCCCGGCTGCCACGCGACGTTTGTCTCGGCAGAGGGGCACTTTGTCGCTTATGCGAAGTGGGCCGAAATCCTGGCGGCCCTCGCGCCGCGTTAGGCGCCCAGCTGCGCTGGGTGTACGCCCGCGTTGCAGTCTGGCGCTCGACGGAGATGATGTTCCTTGGGCTTCGCCCGGCAGCGTTGTTCGCTGCTGAGCGAAATGCGCGCTGGGCGCAATTTTTCGACTTGGCGCCCGTCGGCCATCGTTCTTCTGAAGGCCCGCTTGACTGGATCGAGCGGGCCGTTCAACGTACAACGAGCGATGCGAAGGGGGTTACCGCGCAGCTCCGCGACAGGAAGACCCCATGCGATACGGGCCGTTAAACATCGGAATGGTCTTGGCGATGGCGCTTGGGCCGATGGCATGCAGCAGTAGTGCGAGCGCGCCCGAGTCGGGCGCGGCCCCAGGCAATGGGTCGAGCGACTCGGGCCCCGCCGGAGCCTCGTCCCCGAACAGCAGCGGCAGCGGCACGTCGGCCGGCAGCTCGTCGGGCAGCTCAACGCCTCCGGGCGGAGACCAGCCGGCGTCATCGTCGGGCGGATCAACGCCTCCGGGTGGGCAGCCCGCGCCATCGTCGGGCGCCTCCGGGAGCGGCAGCGGCGCCTCCGCGGGCAGCAGCAGCCAAGACGGCGGCGGGTCGCCGCTGAGCGGCGACGGCGGCAGCGGCGAGGGCGACACGGTCGGCAACGGATCGACGAGCGGTGACGCCTCAAGCGGCGGCAACGACGGCGGTCAGCTGGATCAGAGCACGCTTCCTGCCATCACCATCCATATGGCCGGCGATTCGACGATGAGCGACTACACGGCCGCGACCACCCAGGAGGGTTGGGGTCAAGAGTTCGGGCAATACTTCATCAGCAAGGTGACAATCGACAACCAGGCGCAGCCCGGCGCGAACATCCAGACCTTCTACGCGGGCAAATGGAAGACTCTCATCGCCAACGTCAAGGCCGGTGACTACGTGATGGCGGCGTTCGGCATCAACGACAGCGGGACCACGCACGGTCCAGTCTCCGTCCCGGACTTCACTACCGAGATGGGCGTCATGGCGGGCGAAGTGGCCGCCCTGAATGCGACGTTCATCCCGACGACCTCGTCGCCGCTCCAAGTGTGGGTCAATGGCGTGGAGACCAACACGCGCTTGCAGCCCTACGTCGACGCGACGATCACGTTTGGAATGACGAAGGGGCTGCCGGTCGACGACCTGAACGCGCTCGGCGTCGCCTACTACAACATGATCGGTCAAACGGCCGCGGCGGCCCTCACCTTCAACGGTGACAAGGCGCACTTCGACAAGGCCGGCGCGACCGAGATGGCTTCGCTTGCGTCGCAGGCTTTGGCGAAAGCCAATAGCCCTCTCGCAGCGTACTTGAAGTGATTGCGCGCATGGGATCGGCCGCAGGCGCCCCCCTCGTCGCTGCTGCTCTTCGCCGAGAATCTCGAGCCCGATGTGCCCCTCGTCAGCGGCGTGCCCGTCGAAACGATGGCCGGCCTTCGACCTTCCGACTCGCTCTGAGCCTTTTGGGCGGCCTGCGGATACTGGGCGCGTGTGCTTCGACTCAAACGCCATCCCCGGCAGAGGGTCTGCGCGCGCCGAGAGCGGGCCAAGCAAGTTCGACAAGGTCGAGTTTGGGGACCGCGGTTCGCGACCGGGTTGGCCATCGCGCTCGCCGCCTGCGGCAACTCGGCCCAATCGACCCCTGCTTCCAGCGCAACGAACTCCCCGGTTGCCTCGAACGCTCGTCCGAGCGCGGCGAGCAGCAGTGCCGGCCCTAGCGGGAGCGGCGGCACCGGCATCGTCGGCGGCGCAGCAGCCAGCGCCGGCGTGGGCACGGGCATGGGCGGCACCGGTCGCGTGGACGCGGGCGTGGGCAACGGCGCCGGCAGCAGCAGTACGGCGGCGGACAGCAACACGGGCTCCGCCGTCGACACGGGGGGCGGCGCCGGCAGCGCGCCGCTCGACGCGGGGACGGCGACCGGAGAAGGAGCGACCTACCCCGAGGCCGGCCCCGGCGTGGCCGGTGCGGGCGAGGCAATCATCACGGCGGGCTGGACGACCGGGTCCGATGCCGGCGACCTGACGTACGTCTTCTCCACGTTCTGGGAACCGGCGGGCTCCACGCTCCTCATCTACCAAGCACCCGACGCACTCAACTTTACGCAGGTCGGCAATTCGGGCTTCGCCGGGCCGACCGACAATCTGCGCGATCCGAGCATCATGAAATACTCGGACGGAAAATACTACGTGGCGTTCACGACACCCGAGGGCAAGGGGTGCTGCGGGACGGACTTGAGTTTCAGCATCGCCGCGAGCGCCGATTTGATGACATGGGCCACGTACACGACGATCCCGTCGGGTGTCGCCGGAACGCAAACCACGTGGGCCCCCGAGTGGTTCAAAGACAGCGACGGCAGCGTGAACATTTTGGTGAGCATCGACCCGGGGGGAGGCCATCGGACGTACCTCTTCAAGGCCACCGATTCGACGCTCATGAACTGGGCCGGGCCGACGGAGATGGGAATCGGGCCGGACTTCATTGACACGTTCGTCGTGCTGCTCGGGGCCACCTATCATGCCTTTACGAAAGACTCGACGACGAGCTACATCGAACATGCGACCGCTTCGAGTCTGACGGGCCCGTGGAAGTTCGTGGGAACCGGCGACTGGGCGGGGTGGGGAGTCCATCGCGAAGGGCCGTCCGTCATTCAACTTCCGGGCAACGTGTGGCGTGCGTTCATCGACGGTTACGGGTCGGGCGGCCACGAAATGTATACGGACAGCACGGACAACTTCGCGACGTGGACGACCCCGAAGCCCATTCCCGTGATCGGCAACACCACGAGCCACGGAACGGTCATCGGCGTTCCGCAACTCTGACGTATCGGATCAACGCGGGATGGGCGGGCTTGCGGTAGGGGCGATCCCCACCGTCAGCGCACCTCGATCGGAGACCGTGCTTTCTCGAGCGCCGAATTCGGGCGTCGGTCGCCGTCGGAACCATGCTTTCGCGGCCGGCATCGGACCCGGCTGGGCACTCACGTTCGGAGGCGCCCATCGAGGCAACCATGCTTCATGTCCACTTTTGGCCCACGCCAAACGGCAAGAAGATCACGATATTTCTGGAAGAGGCCGCGCTCGAATACCGCATCGTCCCGTGCAACATCGGTCGGGGCGACCAGTTCCAGCCGAGCTATCTCGCGCTCAATCCCAACCATCGAATGCCCCTCTTGGTGGACGACGACCCCGTCGGCGGCGGCGAGCCGATCGCCGTCTTCGAGTCGGGCGCGATCCTCTTGTACCTTGCCGAGAAGTCGGGGAAATTCTGGGCGAACGACTTGCGCGGGCGTTACGAGATCACGCAATGGGTCATCTGGCAGATGGCCAACCAGGGGCCGAAGACGGGCGAGCTGGGGCACTTCCTACGCCTGGGCGACAGGCAGGGCGATCAGTCGTACGCCCTCCGTCGCTTCGGCGACGAGGTGAACCGGCTGTACGGCGTCCTCAATAACCGACTGTACAACCGACGCTACGTGGCGGGGGCGGAGTACACGATTGCGGACATCATTTCCTACCCCTGGATCGTGAACTGGAAGGCGCAGCATCAAGACCTCGAAGAATTCAAGTACGTCAAGCGATGGTTCGAGGAGCTGAGCGCGCGGCCCGGGGTGCAGCGCGGCCTGGCGGTCGGCGCCGATTTCGCGGAGGACTTCTCGAAGCTGCCGCCCGAAGAGATCGAGCGTCGCACGAAGCTTCTCTACAACCAGCGGGCGATCCCGGCGCCCACCTCGGGTGGGATCTGAGCTCGACCGTCGAAACGACGGTCGTTGCCAAAAGCGGGTGCCGGTCCGGCTCGCGACGGCAAGCCCTAGGCCTCGTCGTCGTCGTCCACCGCGAGCGGCCGTGCGACCACCTCCCGGTTTCACGTCACCGCCTGAAAGTCTAAGTGTGGAGCCTAGCTATAGCTAGGAGCGCTCGGTCGGCCTCGACAGCAAACAGCACGTTGGCGGTCTTCGACTGTCCGTACGCGATCCTCTTGTCGTAGGGCTCGCGCACCGAGCGGGGCTTGACGCTCCCCTTGGTCGACTCCACAGTCTTGCCCATGCTCGCCTTCGCCGACGGCGTCTGGTACGGCACTGGTTCGGTTCGCTTCATCGGTCTGAGGCTCACGGCGAACATGACAGTCCTCGATCTCGGTGACGGCGAGCTCCTCGTTCACTCTCCGTTGCCGCTGACGGCGGAGCGGCGCTCGGCCGTAGCCTCGCTTGGCCGCGTGGCGCATCTCTACGCTCCGAACACGTTCCATCATTTGTGGGTCGGTGAATGGAGTGCTGCCTTTCCCGAAGCCTGCGTGCACGCACCTGCCGCACTCGCGAACAAGCGAAGGGACCTGCGAATCGACCGCTTTCACGACCAGGAACGGGCGCCGATCTCCGACGCCGTCGCCGAAATCCCTATCGAAGGATTCCGCTTGGTGGAGACGGCGCTCGTGCACCATCCGAGCGGCACGGCCGTAGTGACCGATCTCGTCCACAACGTCGGCCGACCAACACACCTTTGGACGAAGGTGTACGCCTCGATGATGGGATTCTACGATCGCGTGGCGCAAAGCCGGCTGATTCGCTGGACCGCCTACAACGATCGCACCGCGGCGCGACGAAGCGTCGACGCGCTCCTCGCGCACCGGTTCGAGCGTCTCATCGTGGGGCACGGCCAGCCGCTCGCTGAAGGCGCACACGCCGCCCTCGCGACAGCGACGGCATGGCTGCCCGCTGCACAGCCGCAGCTCACAGCGGCCGCGCCGCGTCCGTTCTTCGGCAGGCCGTGCGGGTGAGACTCTGTGGCAGGGGGACTCGAAATCAAGCCGGATCCGCTTCATCTCATCGCCCAGCCGCATGAACGGTTTCCGGCGCGACATCCAGCGGATGCGCGAGCCGCGCCAGCCGCAGCCGCCGCGGCCGTCTTGCCGACTGCGGATAAATGGCCGAATCTTGTCCGGCGGTCTCAGGCCGCTGAAGTCTTGGACGGAATAGCAGCGTGCCCGCGACGTATGAGTGCATCGGACGCACCTACGCGGCGACGCGAAGAGAGGATCCACGCCTCGTGGCCATCCTGCGGGACGCGCTCGGCGATGCGCGTTGCGTCATCAACGTAGGCGCCGGCGCCGGTGCGTACGAGCCGACGGGTCTCGACGTGCTCGCGGTGGAGCCGTCCGAGACGATGATCGCACAGCGACCGATCGGATCGGCACGGGTTGTTCGTGCGCATGCCGAGCGCCTTCCCCTCAGTGACGACAGTTTTGACGCTGCGTTGGCAGTGAACACGGTTCACCACTGGACTGACCTGAGAGCGGGGCTGCGCGAGCTACGCAGGGTCGTGCGGACGCGAGTCGTCGTGTTTCTTCGCGACCCGCAGCGGGGCGATCCGTTCTGGTTGACGCAAAACTACCTTCCCTCACTCGACCCATCGAGACGCTTCGGTCGTATCATGGCGACGATCCGTGATGAGTTTCCGAGCGTACGAGAATACCCCGTCCCCCTGCCGCGTGACTTTATAGACGGCCTGTTCACGGCCTACTGGGCCCAGCCGGAGATGTACCTGGACGCCGAGGTCCGCAAGAACATGTCGAATTTCGCGCTCGCCCAGGATGAGGACGTTAAGTCGGGGCTCGACGCTTTGAGATCGGATCTGGAATCGGGTGCTTGGGATCGCTCGTACGGTCATCTTCGCACGCTGACCGAGCTCGATCTTGGCCATAGGGTCCTGGTTGCCGAACTCCCTTGAGCCATAGGGATCGCGCGCGGCTGGGGCTCCGATGAGGGGATCGCGAGCGTCGATTGGCAAAAAGTGGAGGCGATGTGTGGCAGACAAACGCGTGCGGCTATCGAGCCGGTGGAAGGCCGTACGGTACGACGAAGTTCGCGTCCGGCTCGGGTGTCCCGGCCTCCAGCGGGAAAGCGCCTCCGTACAGGCTGATCGTCGTGACGTCGGTCTCCCGAAGCGCGTCCAAAGGGACAGCGACGGCGGAATCGAGACTCGGGCCGTCGTCGTCGGCGTCAGCCACGTTGGCGTCGACCGCGCCCGCGGCACGGGAATGCGCGATCGTGGACGTAGACTCGCCTCCACACGCCGCTGCGGTTGCGGAGAGCGCCCCCACTCGCAGGGCATAGAGAGCCACGCGACTGAGCCGCTCGGCCGGCGATGGCGGCGCTTGGACCCGCCGGAACGACGAGGGCAAGTCGGCCTGGCAAAACGGACAAGCCGGCTCCTCGACCCGAATGTGCCGGGCACATCCGGGACACGCTGCCAATGGAGTCCGGGTCACGCGCAACCGCCCCCTGCAAGATCGACGAGAAACTCGAATCCGATGGGATCGAGCTGCCTCGCGGGCGGGGCGGGATGGGCCATCCGCGCTCGGCGGCAGGCTCGGTCCATTCCGCTCGCGCCGGCGTGGGCTAGAGGATTGTTGAGCGGCCTGCTGTACTTGATAAAGCGCGCTCCCGTGCGAGCGGTCACGGGCGCCTCGGTACGAAAAGGCGGAGGCATCGGATTATCGAGGAGAACAGCACGTTGCGCGTTGCGCGGCCATCCGTCAAAGGCGCAGTCGGCAACCGGTCTCTCCGTTGCCGCCAGGCGTCATCGACCGGCGCCCGCAACTCCGGTTGAATCGGTCCGAAAGGGCGGCCATGACCGAGTCCGGGCGCGAACGCGCAATCCCGCGTGCAAGTGCCGCCGGCGTTGGGTAGTGGGTCAGTCTGAGTTTTGCTGCGTCGCGGCGTCCGACTCGGCGGTCCATATGCCGCCTTGGCATACGTAGAGCCCGCCTGATACCCCGGCCGTAGCGCCAGGAGTCGGACACGGGCACGGTTGACTGCCGTCAGATTCGCCGGGGCACGAGTTGGGAAGCGTCTCTCCGGGGCAAGCACCGTAGGGGTGCGAGCCAGATCCGCAGGGGCCGGTGCTGCAGCCTGCTCCGAGGAATGGGATGCAGAAGTCGGCGAGGATAAGAACGATCCAAGATAAGTTTTTCATGGCCCCATGCTGAAGCGCAGCCGAGCGCAGCGCAATGGTATCGCTACGCGGTCGCGGCGGCCCGCTTGACGCGTCCCCAGCCTTCGCGATCGGCTTCGGCATGAGCGCGATTAGTTCGCTCAGTTCCCACACGTGGTCGGCGAGTCCAGCAGCCATCGCAGGCGTCACGCGCAGAGTCTGGTGGATGCCGCAGAAGTTGTAGTGCATGAAATGCAGCGCGACAGCGTGGCCGAGGTTCTCGACCTTCTTTGAAAAGCCGTTGGTCAATCGCGTGAAACGGCGCATCGACATGCGCATCGTCAGGTTTTGCCGTAGATCTGCTCGACACGGTGGGTTCCCATCCAGCGTTCCCGACCAAGCCCACCCGCGGCAATTGGCGTACCCTCGTGACATGCGGACGCGAATGATCGTGGGTTGCGCGCTCGCGCTTGGCACTTTGCGTTGCAAAGGCGAAGGCACTGCAACCCGGAGGCTTGGGCATCCCGCAATGCACGTGCGCGGCAATGACTGCGTCGGCCTCGAGCGGCTCGACGGTCGTCCTTGTCGCTTCCACCACGAGCGACAAGATCGACCCTGGCTCTGACCTCGGGCTTCCGGCCGGAACGCAAGTCTGTTTTGTCACGATGCTGCCAGGTCACTCTGGTCGGGCCGCCTGGACCCAGTGGACATCCAACGCGACAGCGTACCCGTATTCCTTCGCGATCTTCACGGAGTCGCCGTGAAGGCTGACCGAGAGCGGAGCGACACCGACTGAGCCGACGCCGGCCTCCGAATAAGTAGACCGCCTTGGTCCGCGGCTGGGTCGCGGTCCCGGAAGGAGTGGGCCGCGTCGAATCCAAATTGTCCTGCGGCGGATTCGCCATGTAGCCAGGACAGCCGTCGCGGGGTTCGTGACCTCGAACACACGCTCAACGAACGAAACGCTTGCGCTCATCAGCATCCCTCCCTTGTGAACCTCAAGAGTAACGCGTTCCCCTTCGTGCAGGGGACGAAGCCGAATGCCACGACGCCGACCAGGAGTCATCGCAGAATGTGTTCCAGGACGTACGCCGCGCGGCATCGAGGAGCGCCAGGCTCGCAGGGTCCGTCACGATCGCCCCTTCCGTTTCTGCCATACCCTTTCCGCGGTCGCCAAGGCGAGAAACAGCGTGCGCGGCTGGCTCGCAAGCGGTTCAAACCCGTGATGCCTGTAGAAGGCGACGGCGTGATCGTTCTTGGCGTCCACGAGCAACGCGTAGGCGGCCGCCGCCGAAGGGAGCACGCGCTTTGCCGCGTCCACGAGTAGCGCGCCGCCCAGCCCGCGGCCGCGAAAGCGCAGATCGACGGCCAACCGTCCGATACGCGCGGCCGGCACGCTCGGATAGCGGGGCAGACGCCTAGTGATTTCCAGGGGAAGCTCGGCCATCGGAATTCCGGTGGAGGCGAGCGTATAGAACCCGGCGACTATTTCGGCCTCGCATGCGACCGCGACGAAGCAGTTGGTGATCCCGCGCCGGATGTCCTGGGTCACCTGGGTCTTAAAGTACCGATCGAGCGCCTCTTCGCCGCACGCGAACTCCGAGCGATCGTGATGATCGTCGAGCGCTTCCAGTCGGAACGGGGCGGTCACACCTTACCGAACAGCGCCCGATGCCGCCGCGCGGCGCGGCGCAGCGCCGGGGCGGGGGCGGGGGGTTTCAGGATGGCCTCCGCGATCCGGCGCTGGTCGTCGACCGACAGGCGGACGACCTCGGCCTGTTCGATGGCGCGGCAAGCCGCCTCGCGCGCGGCGTCGACGACGAAGTCCGTCAGCGTGCGCCCCTGGATCTCGGCCGCGCGCTTGAGCAACGCGTGCACATCGGGGGTGATGCGCGCCTCGAGCCGGGATGTAGGAGAAACGTGGGCCATGATGCCGTAGTACGGCTTTAAGCCGTACAAGTCAAGTGCGCAAACTTATGGGGTAATCGGCGCGGTCCCCCGATTCGAGGGAGCTGTCCTGGCTCCTTGGGCTGTCCGCCGGCTTCAGGCAGCGGCGCGGTAGTCATGATGAAGGCCGCCGAGCACGGGGATGGCCTCGACCGGGCCAGCAAACTTGGCTCGGGAGCGTTCCGTGTGGACCGGAACCTGCTGGCCGATGCCCTGGTGAGGCCGAGCCGGGTTGAAGTAGCTCAGGGCATACTCGGCGAGGACATACCGCAGGTGCCGCTCCGACAGGATGATCACGTGGTCGAGGCACTCGCGGCGGACGCTACCCAAGAAGCGTTCGCACACCGCATTCATCAGGGGCGCCCGGACCGCGGTGTGCAGGACGCGCGTCCCGACGCCCGCGGCGACGCGGTCGAAGACGGCTCCGAACTTGTCGTCGCGATCGCGGATGATGAACTGCGGCGCGTGCCCGAAGGGCGTCGCGTTGCGAATCTGCTGCGCAGTCCACGCTTGCGTGGGAGCGCGCGTCACCGACACCTGCACGACGCGCTTGGCGTTCACGTCCACGATGAAGAAGGCGTAGATGGGACGGAACCAGATGTCGTAGGTCTGCAGGAAGTCGCACGCCCAGACGGTGTGGTTTCGCAGCAAGGTCCGCCAGCGTTGTCCGGGGCGAGGCGCGACGGGCCCCGCGCCGCCTCGCATATACCGTTGAACTGTGCGCTTCGCGATGCGGACGCCGAGCTTCAAGAGCTCGCCTCGAATCCGCTCGGCTCCCCAGAGCCGGTTGTCGGTCGCCATGCGGTGGATGAGGGCGACAACCTCCGGCGCGACGCGCGGTTCGCGTGGACCGTGCTGGCGGGATGCCCGCCGCCAGAACACTCGGAATCCTGCCCTGTGCCATCGCAGGACCGTCTCGGGCTTGACCAGGAGCAGGGCCTGGCGCCACCCGCGATAGAGGCTCGCGTGCAGCACGAGCAGGCCTCGCTCGTGGACGCGAAAGGCCGGGCGTTTGACGGCGCGCGAGGCGACGATGAGCTGCTGCCGAAGGAGCGCGTTCTCGGCGATGAGCTCGGCGCGGGAGCGGGTCAGGTCGGCGATGAATCCGCGCGCGACGCCCGAAGGACGGCACGCTTGGCAGTTGCTCAATCGTCCACTTGGACGGAGCCGGTGCGCCGGACCGGGCGCCTCCGGAGGCAGTCTCGGGGAGGCGCTATGGGGAAAGAGGCCGTACCGGTTCGGTCCAAGATCCCTTTGGGGCGTTCGTTCTCACTGAAACAGCGGATGGATTTGGCATCTACTCGCCTCGCAGCGTGCCGACGACGAGCCACCGCGCCGCCCCTTCGCTCCCATCTTCCTGGCCTCCCCCGGCGCGGTATCGCCACGACCGTCACCGACGCCAGCAACATGGCGTCTATCCGCGGCGAGCGCCCTGGGTCGGGCAGTTCGGGTTCTTCATCCCGGACACCCGCAAGAGAAATATCGTCCCTGCCGGACATAAGGGTCGCAGGCCATCGCGTTCACGCATGTGGGAGCTGGGTTGACGCACTGAGGTGGACCCCTTCGTTCGGACCAAACTGGTCGGCAGTTAAGGTAGGGCCTGCTCTCGTTCTTTCTCTCGCTCGTGGGATATCTAAAGTCAAGTCGTAGTTGTTCTCGTCGTGAATTTCGTATCGGTCGTCCACATAGACTTCCACGTGTCTGGTGGCAATTGAGGGGGGGGGCGGGGGGGAGACTGGCAAGTTGTGAGCGACCCTGTGGACGACGGTGGAAAGAATTCACGCAGCCTTGCCCGACCACAGTGCGTCGAAGAATGCCCTGGGTGTTTGGTAGCCGAGCGCTTGGTGCGGGCGGCTTTCGTTGTAGAACGTCATGTAGCGACCGATCCCGGCGCGCGCCTCGCGCACGTCTTCGTAGGCATGCAGGTACACCTCCTCGTATTTGACCGATCGCCAAAGCCGCTCGACGAACACGTTGTCGATGCAGCGGCCCTTGCCGTCCATGCTTATGCGAATGCCGCGTCGCCGAAGCACCTTCGTAAATGCGTCGGACGTGAATTGCGCGCCTTGGTCGGTATTGAAGATCTCGGGCGCACCGAAGTGGGCAAGTGCCTGCTCCAGGGCGTCCACGCAGAAGCCGGGATCGAGCGTGTTCGACAGGCGCCAGGCGAGAACCCGCCGCGAGTACCAGTCCAGGATCGCGACGAGGTACACGAAGCCGTGCGCCAGCGGCACGTACGTGATGTCGCTTGCCCACACCTGATTGATGCGGCTGATCTCGAGGCCGCGAAGGAGGTAAGGATAGATCGCGTGCTCTTGACTCGGCCGACTCGTGCGCGCCCGAGGAGCCATGGCCTCCAGCCCCATGACCCGCATCAGTCGCTGGATATGTTTTCGATTCACTTCGTGGCCTTCGCCTCGCAACGCGATTGCGAGCTTGCGGCTCCCGTAAAACGGAAACCGCAGATGGAGCTCGTCGATCCGTCGCATCAGCGCAAGCTCCTCGGGCTCGGTTGGCTCGGGCACGTAGTACAGGCCCGAGCGCGATACGCGCAAAAGCTCGCATTGTCGGCGGACCGAAACCTTGCTGTCCGGGGCCACCATCGCGCGTCGGTCCTTCACCGCAGCCGCCCGAGCCCGCGCGATAAAAAATCGCGTTCAACCGTGAGCTCGCCAATCTTCTTGAGTAGCTCCGCCTCGCGCTCGCGCTCCTCGCCACCATCGCTCCTGGCCCCCTCGGATTGGAATACGCGTGCTGCGTTTTCCACGAACGTCTTCTTCCACTTGAAGATCTGCGTCGGGTGAATCCCGTATCGACGCGCCAGCTCCGGGACCGTGGCCTCCTCCCGAATCGCCGCAAGCGCAACCTTCGCCTTGAATTCTGCCGTGTGCTTCGTGCGTGTATTTTTCATTGATCCTGCTCCTCGTCATCGGGGAGCAGGCCCGTCTTTACTACCTTAAGGGGTGGTCCGAAATTTGGGGTCCACTTCACACGTTTGCGCGCTTGCGGAGGAGGCCGCGCCGCCGCAGGTGCAGGGCTGGAAACAGAACTGGCTCGGCAGGCAGGTCTCGCTGCCGCATGCAAAAGTGCCATCTGCGCCGTCGTTATCCGCGTCGACGGGCACATCGGCCGGGATGGCGTCGCTGTCAGCGTCGACGGGCGCCACCGCGCTTGCTCCGTCGAATGGCACGTTCCCACGGCTGCTGTCCGCTGGTCCGGGGCCGCCATCCACGATCGTATCGGATGTCGCCGGGATGATCGTGCTCCCAGCCTCGGACAAGCGAGCGGCTTGCGTCCGTCCCGTGGTGCCCGAGCCGCCGCACCGCACGAGCGCCATACAGACGCAGAAGAAGACGAGGCGATGACCGCGCATGGCGGTGTCGCGAAGCATGGAGCATGCCGGTGGGTTATCCGTGAGGCGCTCGCGCAGGCTCAAAGCACCACGGAATGATCGCGACGTCGCGACAGACCCAACGCGGCACAGTGCACACGACACCCGTCTTGGCTACTTCGCCGATCCGCCGAAAATGCGCTGGGGACAGCGCTATGTTCGCGCACGATGTTCGCCATCGTGACCGTTCTCGCCGCCGCAGTGGTCGACCTGTTTCGCTCGCGACGGTCGTTGCTCACCGAGATCGCCTTGCTCCGACACCAACTCACCGTGCTGCACCGGTCGGTCGCCCGACCGCGCGTGACGCGGCTCGACCGGATCGTGCTGGTGGCACTCGCCGGCATCACGCCGACGTGGAGGAACGTGCTGCGAGTGGTCCAACCCGAGACGCTTCTTCGCTGGCACCGCGCGGGCTTCAAGGCTCTCTGGCGCTGGCGCAGTCGGCCCGGGTGCACGTTGCGCATCGCGGCCGAGACCGTGGCGCTGATCCGCAACCATGCCTGCAACGTCTGGGCTTGCGATTTCTTGCAAGCCTACGACTTGTTCTTCCGCCCCATCTTCACGCTCGTGTTCATCGAACTGGCAACGCGCAACGTCGTGTTCGCCGCAACGACGCGCATGCCGTCGCAGGCATGGGTCGCGCAGCAGCCTCGCAACGCGACCCCCTCGGCGTGGCACCGAGGTTCTTGATTCGCGACTGAGACGACAAGTTTGGGACCGCGCTTGATGCGCTGGCCCTTGCCACCGGCATCCGGGTGATCCGCACGGCCGTGCGCGTTCGTTATCGCTGAATCGGCGAACCGATTTGAGCAACGCGCCGAAGAAAACTGGTCAATGGCGTCCCGGTAGTGGTCAATCATTGACCGAATTTGGGACCGAAACTCGATTCCGAAAGGACACATTTCAAATACTTTAGCCGCGGTTGAGGGTCTGGCCCGCCGGTTGCCTAGACCGTAGCACGAAACGCCTTGTTCGCAGCCCCGCATCGGCGCTCAGCGCCGTTGGGCATTCCGGTGTTACCGCCAAGCATCCGCGTGCGACCGCGCCATCTCAGTATTCGGAGTCCACCGTGAAAAGCGCTCGGAATCATTGCACTGGCCCCTCCGCAGGTCCTGTCTTCGAGTCTCGAGTCCTCGCGATGCTGGCGGAGACGGCCGCGACACGCAGCGCGAGGCCTTTGAACTGCGGCGCCCACGCGATCGCGAAGCGGACGTCTGCGCCAGCCCTGTTGCGGGTGCGACGGCCGGTCGGAGTTGGAGACTTTCCGATGGATAGAACAAGGGGAACTGGGCGTCCAAACCGTCGACGGATCTCCGATGAAGCCGACGGTCCCCAGGTACCGTCCACGGGGCGTGGGCCATGACGCGGCAGCGGATGCGACGTCGGCCGGGGCGTGCTCACTCGGCGGCGATCGCGGAGTCGAGCCGGGCGCCTCTCGATATCGAGCAAGTTGCCGCGCGCGCGGCGGAGATCGTGCTCGCGCGCCTTTCGGCGGGATTGGCGGCCGAGCTGGTGGCCTTTTCGACGCACCGCGACGGTCCCCGGCCGCGCGAGTATGCGCGGCGGCCGAGAGCGTGGCGGCAGCTCGCGCCCCAGATTCCGGGGCTCGATTCCGCGGAATGGAAGGGTCGTTTTCCGCGATATTCCCGACGGGATCGGCTGGTCTCACCCCTCCGTTTCATGGAATCGGGGTACTAGGCTCGTGCTGCTGGCCATGCGCACTCGCCGACGCTCGTCTGACCTGCCCCTCACGCCAGCGAGGGGCGGGCATTGGACACGCTCAAAGCAAGGTCCTTGAGCGTCGGCGCGCGTTCGCGATCGCCGACGGGAATACCGACAGCGAATTTTTTCGGCCCCGTGAAACCGGCATGTGATTGGTGTATTCCGAGCACGGGCGCGTGAGCCAAGTTCCCCGCTTTTAAAGAGCAGATCGCGTGCCGAAGCGTTGTCGCTGCGGCTCCGTCCAAGTGGACGATTGAGCAACTGCGCCGATACGCCTCGACGCTCATCGCACGCGTCACGGGCGCAGTCGCACAATCGCGTATTATTTATGTGACTGCGGCGGTTTCCCGGTCTCTTCGTTGGCCGATACGCTTTGGAGCGACTATTCGCTTTCGATCGAACGGATGCGGTTTCACACCCATTACTTTTATCACGATTGCGTCCATGCACCCATGTGTCGGTCGGTCGGGGGGCTCGCGCTACATCGTTCAAGCTGCCAACCGCGACATTCCGATCGTGGGATTTGCACGTAAGGTCAGTTCCCGTCTTGCGAGAGCCACAATGGGCGCGCCTGGTCCGCGGCTTGCTGGTCGTCGGTTGTGCTTTCACGCCAAGCGCTCATCGCCTCCGTGCTGCTTGTCGCGCTCACCGCGTCCTGCGGCAGCTCCCCGGCCGGGCCTGACATGATGGACGCGGGCCCTGGTGACGCGACCAGCAGCGCAGCCGACGACGCCCACGGCGGAACCACAGAGGGCGGTGATACGAGCGTGGGCTCGACAGAATCCGACGGCGAATCGGGGACCGACGGTGCGCCGTACGACGCCTCACCGGCCGACGCGGAAAAGGGAGACGCTCGGGCACCGGCCGACGGCGGAGAAGACGCACCGCCGAACGCCGTCGTGGACGGCGGAGTGGCGTGCGGTCCCAAGCGGTGCGATCCCGGCCTCGACTGCTGCGATCCAAGCTGCGGCCTCTGCGCATTGAGCACCGTCTGCGCGGAGATGGGGGTCTGCGCTCCCCCGGCGGACGCGCAGCCGCCGAACACGTGCGGATCGCAGACCTGCTCGCAGCGGCAGGTATGTGTCTATTCGGTTCTCGGCGGTACCCCGGCCCAGTGCACGCCACTCAACGACGCGGACTCGTGTGCGTCTGGATCCTCGTATACGCCGACGTGTCCGAACCTGAACGACCGTCCGGGCTGTATCGGGCCTTCGCCATCGGGGTCCGAATCGTCCGGCAGCGGGAGGTCTGGCGTGACACCAGCGTTTTCTTCGTTGCGCGGGGGCGAACCGCTCGGTCTCTACTTCGGACGAGCCCCCGATTTCCTTGGTGATTCTCGTACCTCCCGCCCTCGACCGGCGCAAGCACCCCTCTACCTGGAAGGAAGGTCGCCTGAGGCTCGGCCTCGGCGCCCAAAGCTCGGCCCTTGCGAGCCCGTTCACCATATGACAAGTTTCACCATACGGCCAAGGCGCCGCCGATGCCCCGATGGCTCCCCGTTGTTCTCAAGCGGATTCACGAACTTGCTGCGCGCGGCAGGGTCCGGTTCACCCTCAAGGCGCTGCGGGAGCTTGCCTCGCTCGAAGTGGGCCTGGACGAGGCGGACGCCTGCGACGTGCTTCGGCGACTCCGAGCGAGCGAATGTCGTGGCCGGCTGAGGTCTCAGGGCACGCGCGAGTGGCTCTACGTGTTCGTCTCGCGCGTGGACGACGAGCACCTCTACATCAAGGTTTTGCTCCGCTCCGAGTGCATCATCATCTCCTTTCACGAGCAGGTGGACGATGAAGAAGACCACGGCCCGTAGCTCACGCTCAGCGCTCTCGCCGGATGCGTGCCCGGTGTGCGGGACACCGATGAAGGAGAAGCGGGGCAAGCTCGCTTTCCCCGTCAACGGCGAGGACGTCCGTGTGGCTGACGCCTCGCACCTCGCCTGCCCCAAGGGTCACGACCCGGTCCTCCGGGCTGATGACGCACGTCGGCTTCGAGAGCACGCGCTCGACTTGTACCGGAAGAAGTACGGTCTCCTGACCGCCGAGGACATCCGGTCCCTCCGCGAGCGGTTCGGCCTCACGCAGTCCGAGCTGGCTCGGCTCCTCCGACTCGGGCAGAACACGCTCTCGCGGTGGGAGGCCGGGCGGAACGTCCAGACGGCGGCGATGGACGTCCTCTTGCGCGTCTTGAGGGACGTGCCGGGCGGGCTGGAGTACCTCCGCAAGCACGCGGCGTGACGATGCTGGGGTTTGGAGGAAAGCTCCTGACCCCAGACCGGCGCAAGATGCCGTGGACGCGGAAGCGGCGAGTAGCTTGAGCGGCGGCGCGTCCGCCGACGACTGGCTCACCATCCGCCGCCCGCTGTTCGGGGAAGAGCCCCCGTCTTGGCTACTTCGCCGATCCGCCGAAAATGCGCTGGGGACAGCGCTATGTTCGCGCACGATGTTCGCCATCGTGACCGTTCTCGCCGCCGCAGTGGTCGACCTGTTTCGCTCGCGACGGTCGTTGCTCACCGAGATCGCCTTGCTCCGACACCAACTCACCGTGCTGCACCGGTCGGTCGCCCGACCGCGCGTGACGCGGCTCGACCGGATCGTGCTGGTGGCACTCGCCGGCATCACGCCGACGTGGAGGAACGTGGTGCGAGTGGTCCAACCCGAGACGCTTCTTCGCTGGCACCGCGCGGGCTTCAAGGCTCTGTGGCGCTGGCGCAGTCGGCCCGGGTGCACGTTGCGCATCGCGGCCGAGACCGTGGCGCTGATCCGCACGATGGCGCGCGAAAACGCGCTGTGGGGGGCCGAGCGGATTCGCGGAGAATTGCTCAAGCTCGGAATCAAAGCCAGCAAGCGCACGGTGCAGAAGTACATGCGCGCCGCGCGAACACATCCGCCTGGAGGGCAGCGCTGGTCCACGTTTGTGCGAAACCATGCCTGCAACGTCTGGGCTTGCGATTTCTTGCAAGCCTACGACTTGTTCTTCCGCCCCATCTTCACGCTCGTGTTCATCGAACTGGCCACGCGCAACGTCGTGTTCGCCACAACGACGCGCATGCCGTCGCAGGCATGGGTCGCGCAGCAGCTTCGCAACGCGACCCCCCTCGGCGTGGCACCGAAGTTCTTGATTCGCGACCGAGACGACAAGTTTGGGACCGCGCTTGATGCGCTGGCCCTTGCCACCGGCATCCGCGTGATCCGCACGGCCGTGCGCGCCCCCAACATGAACGCCATCTGCGAACGCTTTCTCGGCTCGCTGCGTCGCGAGTGCCTCGACCACATCCTGGTGCTTGGCGACCGCCACTTGCACCGCGTGGTCACCGAGTACATCCGCTACTTCAACGCCGCACGCCCTCACCAGGCGCTTCGCCAGCAGACACCCGTGCCCGCGTTGCGCCCTCCCGAGGGCAACATCGTCGCGCTCCCAGTCTCGGCGGGCTTCATCATGACTACCGGCGAGTCGCGTGAAACGCAGTATTTCGGCCCTATCGGCGAAGTAGCCGGCACGAGCGTGTCGGCTCAGGGCCGCGATCGCGCGGCCGAGAGCTTCTGCCGCCGGGGAAGAGCGAATCACTCCGCATGCAGCGCGGTGGGCGAGAAAGCTGGACGTTAGCTTGACGAGTCGCACCACTCAGGCCACTCGCCGCTTTCGGCCAGCCTCTGCACCTCCTCCGAGGTAAGGGTGCGCCCCTCACCATGGTCAAGCTCGGCAAGGCCTGCGCGGATACACGCTTACGAGGATCGTGTTGGCCGGGTCCGCGACGGCGAGACGCGCGGTTTCGAAAGCTGTCGGTTGCCCTCGAACACCCAGATGAGCGCATGGGTATCCAGCAGGAGCTTCATTGGCCTGGCGGAAACACCGGACCGTCGTTCCAGAGGGCGATCTCCTCCGGCGTCATCGGCGCGTCCCATCCTTCGGAGTAAGTGACTTTGCCCTTCCACGGCGCGCTCAAGCGGCGGCGCGCCGCCGCGGCGACGGGCACGAGCCGCACAATGGGTTTGCCCGCGCGCGCGATCACGATGTCCTCACCCGCTTCGGCCTGTTCGACGAGGTGCGACAAGGTACTTTTAGCTTCGTGCATGTTGACGACCTTCGCCATGACTTCATATTAGCTTAGCTAAATCGGCCAGCGAATCCGCCTTTGGAATGCGCCCGAAAAGCGGAGCCATGGGTGGATTTCCACCACCGATTGACGCGCATGCCGATGAGAAAAACCGGGAACCTCACCGGGTGTCGCTCGCCCGCCGCCGCGAACACGCGGCTTCGCGCTCGCCGTCGGGGCCGATCAGGCGTCGAACCGATACCCGATGCCCCGCACCGTGAGCACGTAGCGCGGCTTCTGCGGGTCCGGCTCGAGCTTGGCGCGCAGTTGCTGGACGAAGTTGTCGATCGTGCGCGGCGTCCCGTGGTGATTGGGCCCCCAGACCCGTGAAAAAATCTCCTCGCGTCCGAGAGCCTTGCCGGCCGCCTCGATGAGGCAGAGCAGGACGTCGAACTCGGTCGCGGTGATGTCGACGCGCTCGCCGGCACGGGTGACCGTGCGCGCGGCGGCGTCGACGTGAATGTCCCCGAAATGGTGAATCGACCGAGGCGCCGACTCGGGCGTGAGAGGTCCTCGGCGAAGCGCGGCGCGAACGCGGGCGAGCAGCTCGGCGAGGCTGAACGGTTTGGCCACGTAGTCTTCGGCGCCGAGCTCCAGCCCGGCGACCTTGTCCATCTCGCCGGTCCGCGCGCTCAACATGATGATCGGCATCAGCAGTCCTTCTCGACGGAGCGTCTGCAACACCTGCAAGCCGTTCATCTTGGGCAGCATCACGTCCAAAATGACCAGGTCGGGCCGCTCTTCGCGGGCAAGGGTCAGCGCGCGCTCGCCGTCCTCCGCCAAGGACACCTCGTATCCTTCCCCCTCGAGGTTGATGCGCAGACCGAGCGCGATGCTCGGATCGTCTTCGACGACGAGCACCCGTCGTCGCGGCCCCGGCTTGGTCGCCATCAGGTCCCTTTCGCGGCAACCGGCGGCGTCGAAGCCGAGGGCACGCGCGGAGTGCTCGGCGGCAGCACGATGCGAAACGTCGATCCCGTCCCGGTCGCGCTCTCGAGCAGGATGCGCCCGTGATGGGCTCGCACGATGTGCTTGACGATGGCCAGGCCGAGACCGCTGCCTTCCCGCATGCGCGAGAGCCGATCGTCGATGCGGTAGAACTTGTCGAAGATGCGGCGGTGCTCGCCGTGCGGAATTCCGCCGCCGTTGTCGCTCACTTCGAGGGCGACGCCGTCGCTCGTCCGGCGGGCTCGGAGGCGAACGGCGGGAGGGTTGCCGCCGTATTTGAGCGCGTTCGAGAGCAAGTTCCCGATCGCGTCCACCATGGCTTCGATGTCCACGTTCACCGTGGGCAAGCCGGGCTCGACGTCGACGGCGAAGTCGAGATCGGGGTGGCGACCGCGCAGGGGCTGGAACGCCTGGACCGCTTCGTCCACCACGTCTTTCACGTGCTCCTCGTGCAAGTCGAACTGCTTGCGTCCGGCCTCCATGCGGCCCCAGTCGAGCAGCCGCTCGATGAGCTGCGTCAGCCTCTCGGTCTCGGCCGCCAGAGCGTCGAGCACCGCGTCCTGTGTGGCGCGATCGCCGCGCGACCGTGCCAGCGTCTCGACGAACAGGCGAATGCTGGTCAGAGGCGTTCGGAGCTCGTGGCTGACCTTCGAGACGAAATCGGACTGAAGCTCGCTGAGGTTCGCCTCGCGGCGTAAGAACACGAGCACCAGCGTGACGCCGGTCACCACCGCGAGCACGAAGCTGACGGTCAGCACTCCGAACAGGAGGTTCGCGACGTTGCCGAGGAACATGAGCACGATCCCCAGAAGCAGGATCAGCACGGTCGGCACGATGACCAGGTAGACCAAGAGCTGGACGATCCGCCGATACCCGAGGCGCTGACCGTTGCGGGGCACCGGGGACAAAATAGGACGGACGGATCGGGAGACAAGCGAGCCCGCGCTGCCGTCGTCGGGAGGGCGCACGGCTATTCGAGGGCCGCGCGCATGGCGCGGAGCGGGGCTTCGATCCCCAGCCAAAGCGTGAGGGCGAGAGCTCCTTGGGCTGCCAGCATCCCGAGACCGTCGTCACACGATAGACCCCGGTCGCGCGCGGCGCGAAGCCAGGGGGTGTCTCTCGGGTTGTAGACGACGTCGATTCCGACCGCGTCCGCGGGCAGGGCGTCCCACGCCACCACGTCGCGGACCGTCTCGCCGGGGTCCGCGCCGTGCATCCCCGCGCTCGTCGCCTGAATCAGCGCGCCCGTGCGCGCTTCGCTCGACGGCCATGGCTCCCAGGGCTGGGGCGTCACCGGGCACGGCAGGGTGGCGATGAACGCTTCGCGCCGGGATCGATCGGCAAACGATCGCGCGCGCGCCACGATGTCGCGTACGCCGAGGTGCACTCCGAGTGCGACCACGGCGGCCCGGGCGGCTCCGCCGGATCCGACGACGAGGGCGCGGGCTTGCGGCCAGGGGCGGGCAGCGCCCGCGATACGGATCACTTCGGCCGCGAGCGCAGGAGCGTCCGTGTTGTGGGCCACGATCGCGCCGTCGGCGCGACGCACGAGGGTATTGGCCGCTCCGGCCACGCGCGCGCCGTCATCGAGCAGGTCGACGAGCGACAGCACGCTCTGCTTGTGCGGCACCGTCACGTTGAGCCCGTCGTAGCGGCCCTCGCGCAGGCCCATGACGACGGCCGGCAGCTCCGTCGGTGTCGCACGGACGGCCTCGTAGGTGTGCGGCAGACCCAGCGCCCGGAACGCCGCGGCATGCATGACGGGGCTTTTCGAATGGGCGACCGGGTCGCCCACGACGGCGAATCGGCGTACGGTCATCGTGGGCCTACCAGAGGCTCGACTCCGAGGACCTGGGCGTCGATTCGCGCTTCGTGCACGCGCAACTGGATGCCGTCGCCGGCCCGTACGTCGTCGGTCGACCGAACCGCCCGGCCGTCTTCGCGCGTCGCGATCGCGTAGCCTCGAGCCAGCACGGACAAGGGGCTCAACGCGTGCAGGCGCGCCGTCGCGCGCGCGAGCGCCGAGACGCGTCGCTCGTGGGTGGCGGCCCACGCCGATCGGAGCCGATCGTGGGCGCGCGACAGCTGCGCCCCTTCCCGGGCGACGACCGCGCGCGGGTGCAGGTACGCGAGGCGCTGCTGCAGCCGCGCCAGAGTGTCACGACGGCGCTGGGCCGTGCTGCGGACGCGCGCGGCGATCCGGGCTGCGAGGTCGTCGAGCGTTTGCTGGTGGGCCGAGATCGCGAGCCGTGGATCGCCCAGTCGTCGCGCGACGCGAATGAAGGCCACGTGGTTGCGCGCGAGCTGCGAATGCATGGCGCGGGCGAGATGCATTTGAGTGCGCCGCAGAAGCTCGAGCCGAGCACGGCGGTCCGGCACGACGAGTTCGGCGGCTTGCGACGGCGTAGCGGCGCGCGCATCGGCCGCGAAGTCGACGAGCGTCACGTCGACGTCGTGCCCGACCGCGCTCACCACCGGGACTCGGCACGCGACCACCGCTCGCACGACGGCCTCGTCGTTGAAGGCGCTCAAGTCGTCGGCCGACCCGCCGCCCCGTCCGACGACGATGACGTCGACGTCGAAGACCCGCTGCAACTGGCCGAGGGCGTGGCAAATCGACTCGACGGCGGCCGCTCCTTGCACGTGCGCGGGCGAAAGCAGAATGCGCGCGCCGCCTCTGCGGAAGGCGACGCGGCAGATGTCGTGGATGACGGCCCCGGAGGGGCTGGTCACCACACCGATCCGGCGCGGCTCGCTCGGCAGAGGGCGTTTGCGCTCGGCAGCGAACAGACCTTCGGCGGCGAGCTTGGTGCGCAGACGCTCGAGCGCCTCGAGCAGAGCCCCTCGCCCTGCCGCCTGCACACGGTCGGCGACCAACTGAAGCCGCCCGCGCGGCGCCCAGAACGTCGGCTTGCCCCTGAGCCGGACGCGCGCCCCGTCGACGGCCAGCTGCCGCACCCGGGGCGTGACGCTCGATCGGTACACCACCGCGTCGATCATGGCGTCCTCTCGCTCGTCCTTGAGGCAGAAATAGAGGTGCCCGCTGGGCGCCGGACGCGCATCCGCCACCTCGCCTTCGACCCACACCGATCCCGCGAAAGCCTCGTCGATGGCCGCCCGAACGGCTCGGTCGAGCTCCGCGACCGTGAGCGGCCGCGGCTCGGGGTCCATAGGCTTCGTCGACTTCGGCGCGAAGTCGAAGGAAAGGCTACGATCCTCGGGCACGAGACAGCCATCTAGCACGTCCGGTGCTTGGCCCGATGCGCGGTTCGCGGTATGGCGCCATGGGACGCTATCGTGCACTCCTCCTTTCGTAAGGTCCTCGTCGCCAACCGGGGCGAAATTGCCGTCCGCATCGCTCGAACCCTGCGAGAAATGGGCATCGGCGTCGTCGCCGTATACTCCGAGGTCGATCGCGCTTCGCTGCACGTTCGCGTGGCCGACGAGGCGCATCCGATTGGGTCGGCGCGGGCCACCGAAAGCTACTTGAGAGTCGACCGAATCGTCGATGTCGCGAAGAAGACCGGCTGCGACGCCATCCACCCGGGATATGGCTTTCTCAGCGAGAACCCGGCCTTGCCGGAGGCGTGCGAGCGCGAGGGCATCGCGTTCATCGGGCCGCCGGCCGGCGCGATGCGCGTCATGGGCAACAAGACGTCGGCCCGCGATGCCATGGCCGCCGCAGGCGTACCGATCGTGCCGGGCGCCCGGTGCGGTACGCTCGACGAAGCCTTCGTCAGGGCCAACGAAATCGGCTTTCCCGTTCTGTTGAAGGCCGCCTCGGGCGGAGGCGGCAAAGGAATGCGGCTCGTGGCGGGCGCCGAGGACATGCGCGGTGCTTGGGAGCGGGCGCGCAGCGAAGCCAAGAAATTCTTCGGCGACGACACGGTGTATCTCGAGAAGGCGCTCGACCGGCCGCGTCACGTCGAGATTCAAGTGTTGGGCGATCGCGATGGGAACGTCGTCCACGCGTTCGAGCGCGACTGCTCGATCCAGCGGCGCAACCAGAAGGTCGTCGAAGAGACCCCGAGCCCCGGCGCATCGGCCGATCAAGTCGCCCGCATGGGGGCGATCGCGGTCCGCGGCGCGAAGAGCGTCGGCTACTTCAGTGCCGGCACGTTCGAGTTCTTGGTGACGCCCGACGGGGACTTTTATTTTCTCGAGATGAACACGCGTCTGCAGGTGGAGCACCCCATCACCGAGCTGGTCACCGGGCTCGATCTGGTGCGAGAAATGGTGCGCATCGCGCAGGGCGAACCGCTCGGCTTCGGGCAAGAGGACCTTTCGAGAAGGGGAGCGGCGATCGAGTGCCGCGTATACGCCGAAGATCCCGTGACGTTTCTACCGTCGCCCGGGGTCATCGGCGAGCTCGTCGTCCCCGCGGGACCCGGCGTTCGCGATGACGGAGGCGCCTATGCTGGTTGCACGATCTCGAGTTACTACGATCCGCTCGTCTCGAAGCTCAGCGTGTGGGCGCCGACCCGGGATCGCGCGATCGCGCGAATGCGCCGTGCGCTCTCCGAGTACGTCATCACCGGAATTCGGACGAATTTGGCCTTTCACGACCGGCTCTTTTCCCACCCCGATTTCGTGCTGGGGCGTTACGACACCGGATTCATCGATCGGCACCGCGCCGATCTGCTGGTCGCGGCGCCCACGCCGCCCGAAGCCCGCGACGCGATCGCCGTCGCTCTGGCCCTGGCGGCCGCCCGCATCGAACGCGGGTCGAACGAGACACGCCCCGACAGCGCGCCCGCACTCTCGCCCTGGGTTTCTCACCATCGGGCGCGGCTGTCGTCGTCCGGCGAGGGCTGACGCGCGGGCGAGGCGTCGCGAGATTCGAAGAAGGGTCGAACGGGCGCCGGGCGGTGCTACTTAATGTCGGATGGGCAGGTCGCGCAATGCCTCGGTGAACCTGCGCTTGCCGCTCGGTGCTGCGCACACGCCCGTTTCCGCGCTCGGAGCCGTGTCACTGGCCGTGCTCGTCGCTTTCGCCGTTGCGATCGCGCTCGTGCGCGCCGTGCCGATGGCGCCTTGGATGCGCGCGGCGCTTTCCGTCGGGGTCATTGGCCTGGCCGCGGTGATCCACCATTTCCTGCGACAGAAGATTTCGCCGCCCGGATACCTGATCGTCGGTCCCGAGGGCGTGCTGCGCTTCGAGCGGGGACGCGCGGCGATGCTGGTCGATTTCGACGAGCCCATCGGGGTCGCCGTCTTCGCGAGCGTCGACCGGGCGACTTTTCGTGTGGCGCTGACCAGTCCGCGAGCGACGCGCTACGTCGGAGCGCGCGTGCGCGATGCCGATGACGCGGCGGCGGCACCGACGCTCCTCGAACGCGCCAGCACCGCGGCCGATGCCGACCTTCTCTCGGGCGAGGGCTCCTCGCTCACGGCGGCCGATGGCGAAAGGTTGGTCGCCGAGATCGCGCGGCGCGCGCCCGGCGCTTTGGACCGACTCTATTTGTCCGACGCCGGCGGAGAGCCCATCGTGCTCGACAGGGCCGAGCTTCGGGTGGGCGCCCGCCGAATCGACCTGTGCGCTCCGCTCGAGTGGCACGCGTCGCTTTTCCAAGAGCTCGGCGGGTACGCCGTCTCTCTGTTCCAGGCGACCTGGGTGCGCCAGCGGGACGTCGAAGTGGTGCTGGTGGCACCGATGCCCGCGGAAGGCTCGGAGGTTCGCGATCTGGCGGCGTCGGTGCGGGCCGGCGGCGACGCGGATCTCGTTCGGACCGCTCTCGCGCGAGACGTGCGCCTGATGCAGGCGGCCGCCGCGGATCCGCCGCCGCGCGAACTGCGGCGCGCGATCGATCGTCCGTTCATGTTGCCGCTGCGTCGCGCGCTCGATCGCGCGCCCCGGGTGCCGCGCGCGCCGTCGATTCTCGTCCGACCGGCCACCGAGAGTCGGCGCGCGGGGCTGCACCCACGCGAGAAGATCCGCTGAGCCGGACTCACCGCTCCTCGGCCCGCACGCCCGATCGCGCAGCCCTGCCGACGAAAGCGCCGACCGATGTGTGCTAATCGGCTCTCTCTCGATGCGCCGATTCTATTTCACCACGCCGATCTATTACGTCAACGACGTACCCCACCTCGGTACGGCGTATACGACGATCGCCGCCGACGCATTTCGTCGCTACCACCTGCTTCGCGGCGACCGGACGCGCATGCTCACGGGAACCGACGAGCACGGGCTCAAGATCGAGCGCGAGGCCAAGGGGCGCGGCGTCTCGCCCGAGCGGTTCGTCAAAGACATGAGCGACCGGTTCGAGGCGGCGTGGCCCAAGCTCGAGGTCCGCCCCGACGATTTCATTCGCACCACCGAGCCGCGTCACGAGAGCCGGGTTCAATGGCTGTGGGAAGAGATCCGGCGGAACAACCCCGAAGACATCGTTCTCGGCGACTACGAAGGTTGGTATTGCGTCGGGTGCGAAGAACTCAAGACCGAGAAGGAACTCGATCAGCCCGGCAACATTTGCCCGCTCCACAAGAGGCCGGTCGAGCGCATCAAGGAGCCCTGTTATTTCTTCAGGCTCAGTCGCTACGAGAAACCGCTTCTCGAGCATTACGAGACCCATCGGGACTTCATCCAACCCGAGACGCGGCGCAACGAGGTCGTCAGCTTCGTCCAGGGCGGGCTGAAGGATCTGGCCGTGTCGCGCACGAGCTTCAGCTGGGGCGTGCCGGTGCCCGGCGATCCGAAGCATGTCATGTACGTCTGGTTCGACGCGCTCGCGAACTATTGGACGGCACTGCAGGACTCGGCCGATCACAAGCGGTTCTGGAGTCCGGACGCGTCGATCGTTCACTGGGTCGGCAAGGACATCCTGCGCCAACACGCCGTGTACTGGCCCGCGTTCCTGATGAGCGCCGGCTTGACTCTGCCCACCACCGTCTTCGCGCACGGCTTCTTGACCTTCAACGGCCAGAAGATGAGCAAATCGCTCCGCAATGCGGTCGATCCATTGGGCATTGCGCACGGGTTCGGTCGAGCCACCCACGGCGGCGACGATGCCGGTGCTGACGCGTTGCGGTATCAGCTGCTGCGCGCGATCGCGTTCGGGCAGGACGGTGACTTCGACTTGAGTGCGATGGTCGAGCGGTACAACGCCGATCTCGGAAAAAATCTCGGAAACCTCTTGGCGCGCACTCTCGGGCTCTGCCTCAAGTTCAACGTGGCCCAGGTCCCGCCCGCCACCCCGACCGAGCTCGAGCGGGACCTGCTCGCCGAAGTCCGGCGAGCGTGCGATCGCGCGCGCGAAGCCTGGGACGGCAGCGCTCCGCACCGAGCGCTGGAGCTGACGATCGCGCTGTCGTCGACGGCCAACCAGTATGTCGATCGGGCGGCTCCTTGGGCCGAGGCGAAAAAGGACGACCGGCAACGGGTCCACACCATCCTGGCCACCCTGCTCGAGGTTCTCGGATCGCTGAGCGTGATGATATGGCCTGTTCTGCCCTCAAAAAGCGACGAAATGCGCGCCCAACTGGGGCTGCCGCCCGTCGCGCCGAAAGAGGGGCTGGACCTCTGGCCGCGCGGAGCGAACGAGCGATCGGCGGGTGAAGCACTGCATCCCGGACCGCCTCTGTTTCCAACGATCGATGGCCCCGTCGCGCAGCAACTGCTCCGCGATCTGACCCCTATCTTCGATCCCTCAACCCCCATTCCCACCGCGACCCCGACCCCGACCCCGACCGCGACCGCGACCGCGACCCCGACCCCGACCCCGACCCCGACCCCGACCGCGACCCCAACCGCGACCCCGACCCCGACCCCGACCCCGACCCCGACCGCGACCCCGACCCCGACCCCGACCGCGACCCCAACCGCGACCGCAACCCCAACCGTCAGCTACGATCAATTCGCCGCGATCGACATCCGCGTCGGGCAGATCACCCACTGCGCGCGCGTCCCCAAGAAGGACAGGCTGTTGCAGCTCACGGTCGATCTCGGTGAACCATCGTCGCGCACGATCATCGCAGGTCTGGCCCTGTCGTTTCAGCCCGCCCAACTCATCGGTCGCAAGGTGCTCGTCGTTGCGAATCTGGCGCCTCGCGATTTCGGCAAAGGACTGGTCTCCTACGGGATGGTGCTCGCGACCGGACCGAGCGAGCGTCTGGTGCTCGCCGGCGTCGACGGCGAAGCGGCCCCCGGCGCCCGATTGACGTGATCGGCCGCCCGCCCGTTCGCCGAACGCGGGGCCTTCCAGGCCCGACACGCTCGCGGCGGCTGCGCCGAAAAGCAGGGCGAAACACGCCCGTGCCCGAGGCTCGCGGTAGCATCGGCCCGGGACTCGGGGTAGGTTCTACGAGCGTTCATGTCTGACGACGAGGACATCCTCGGTAGGGCGGAACTGCGGAGGGGGACCGTCCTGCGCGGCAAGTACCGGCTCGACCGCGTTCTCGGCATCGGAGGGATGGCGGCGGTCTACGAGGCCACGCACCGCAACCAGAAGCGGTTTGCGGTCAAGATGCTGCACCCGGAATGGACGATTCGGAGCGATGTCCGAGCCCGATTCTTGAGAGAGGGCTATCTGGCCAATACCGTGAATCACCCCGGTGTGGTCGCCGTGCTGGACGACGACGTCGCCGACGACGGTTCGGCATTCCTCGTGATGGAACTGCTCGAGGGCAAAAATCTCGAGACACTGGGCTCGCCTGCCGGCACGCGGCTTCCGATCGGCGAAGCGCTCGGCATCACGGATCAACTGCTCGATGTTCTGGTGGCGGCGCACGCCAAAGACATTGTCCACCGCGACATCAAGCCGGCGAACCTGTTTCTGCGGACCGATGGCACCCTCAAAGTTCTCGATTTCGGCATCGCCCGACTGCGCGACGCGACCGCGGGCGTGCAAACGACCCGGACGGGAGCCACCCTCGGGACCCCCGCGTTCATGGCTCCCGAACAGGCCCTTGCAGAAGGGGGCGAAATCGATGCGCGCACCGATCTGTGGGCGGCGGGCGCCACGCTCTTTTGGATGCTTTGCGGCCAGTTCGTGCACGAAGGCGGAAACGCGCGACAGATCCTGATCCGAGCGGCCACGACACCGGCTCGTTCGTTGGCGAGCGCGTTACCGGATGCGCCGGCAGCGGTCGTCGAATGGCTCGCCAAGGCGCTCCAGTTCGACAAATCGTGCCGATGGGACTCGGCCGTCGCGATGCGTCAGGCGCTCGCCGGGATTCGTCGAGACGGGCTCGGCCCCGGTGCGCCCCCGATCCGGGTGTCGGTCCTCCAAGGCCCATCTCCAGAGGGGGTGGGTGGTCCGGTCGAATCCGTGCGGCACGGGCTGTCGGCGGTCGCTTCGGAGCCCATCGTTCACGCGCCCGGATCCGGGCACGCCTCGCTCGTAGCGACCCACCACGACCTGCCGATGCCCCCGTTGAATCCTCGGTCGCCTCGAAGGGCTCCGCGGTTGTGGGCCATCGGGCGCGCGCCCGCGCCCCGTCGTGGGTCGGCGTGGGTGTTCGCTGCAGTGGCCGTGGTGGCCGCGTCGGGCGCCTTTGGGGCCGTCTCGGCGAAGGGTCCGGTTCGCGACCGGGGGTGGGTGTCGGCGGGGCCGGATCCGGCGCGAGTCGCCGTCGCCGGTCCGCAACCGCGTGCATCCGCGCCTTTGGCGGCGAGCGCCCTGCCCCTGGGGGACGCACCCGCTTCGCCGGCCAGGCCGTCGGTGGCCGACGTCGCCACGGTGCGGGCCGATGGCTCGAGGACGTCGCGATCGGCGAACGGTCCGTCCTCTGCGGGCGCGACCGCAGCACCGGTGACGGCGTTGGTCGCGGCGCGGCGGGAAGCGAAGGCCGTGCCATCCTCCAAGTCTCTGGCTTCGTCGGCCACGACGGCGGCCACCGTTGCGACCGTCCGGGTGGCTCCACCGGCGACCGCGGCGTCTGCGCGCAACCCGCTTCTGATCGAGCTTCAATAAAAAGGCGATCGTGCGAGGCGTGCGGCGGTGGATCGTCGGGATGGCCATGCTGATCGGAGCGTCGTCGCCGGCCCCTCCGCTCGCATCGGCGCAAACGTCGGGCAGTCCGCTTGGGGCGGCCGCCCCGTCGACGATGGGTCCGCCGTCGAACGTCGCGTCGTCCGCTTCGCCGGCTGCGATGCCGTCGTCGATCGCCGCGCCGGTGGCCCCCGTCGCATCCGCGATCGCGGCTCCCCCTCCGATCTCCGAGATCCTTTTTGGCGACGCGAAGCGGGACTATGACGCAGGGCGGCTCCTGTACGACAGCGGCGACTTTTTCGGCGCGCGATTGAAGTTCGATAGCGCCTTCGAAAAGGCGCACGACCCGCGGCTGTTGTGGAACTCCGCGGCGTGCGAGAGGCGCTTGAGGCATTACGCGAAAGCCGTCGTTCTCGTGCATCGCTATCTCGATACGCATTCTCCGCTCATCACGCCCGAGGCGGCCCGCACCGCACGATCCTTTCTCGACGCGGCGGAGCCGCTGACCGCGCGCCTCGACGTGCAGGCCAACGAGCCGGGCGCCACGGTGGTCGTCGACGACGCGCCCGTCGGCACCCTCCCGCTCGCGCCGCAGGTTCGGGTCGATCTCGGCACCCACCGCGTCGTCGTCAAGAAGCACGATTTCCGCGATTACGAGCAAACCGTGACCGTCCTCGGTTCTGCGGACGTCCGCGTGACGGCCGTCCTCGAGCCCATGGATCACGTGGGGCGAGTCGTCATCCGTGCGGGAGCCCGTAACGCGATTGCCGTCGATGGGGTCGTCGTCGGCGGGGGAACCTGGCAGGGCCTGTTGCCGAGTGGCCCTCACTCGCTGCGCGTGACCCCCACGGGGCTGTCGACCAACTATTGGCGACCGTTCGAGTCGCAGTTCACGGTCGTCGACGACCAGACGCGCGTCGTCGACGTCAACATCATCGATGTTCTCTCCCAGCCGAGCAAAGTCGAGGTCGCTCCGCGCAAGAAGGGGATCCCGGCGTGGGCATGGATCGTCGGGAGCATCGTCGTCGCCGCGGGCGCGAGCGTGGTGGGCTATTTCATCTACAAATCGACCGAGCCCCAGCCCGTAGGTCCGATCCCGGGGACGATTGCCACCTTCCCGGCGCAATGATGCGGAATCCGCCGCGAAGCGACCGCGACGCGGTGTGGCTCTGGGTCGTCGGATTCACCTGCGCGATGGCCTGCGCGGCCTGCACGACGCGCAAAGATGCCCGTCCCCCGGAAGTCGTCGTGGTGGTCACGACCGATATGGCCGTGCCGGCCGACATCGACCGGATCTACCTGAGGATCACGAGCGCCGGCGACGCGAGCGAGCCCCTGGAAGAGACCTACTGCCTGGTGGGCGAAAGCGCGGGCCTACCGACTGCGGACGTCGACGTCGGGTCGGCGCGGGACACCATGGCCGACGCCGGTGGTTGCGCCGGGGACGCCGGGGACGCGGGCATGAAGCGGGTCCATTTGCCGGCCACGGTGGCGCTCCTGGAGGCCGCTGCGATTCACATCGAAGGACGGCTCGGATCCAACGTGCGGGTTACGCGCGATCAACAGGTCACGCTGCCGGTCGATGGAGGGCCGACCATGTTGGCGATGCCCCTGGACTACCTGTGCACGGTCACCGCCAGCGGCTGGACGACGTGTCCGGACCCGACATTTACATGCCAGGCGGGCGACTGCAGTACGTTTCCGGTCTCGATCGCCGGTTCGGACTTGCCGGCGTACGTGCCGCCCGCCGGCGGCGCTTGCTTCGACGTGATTCCTTGCTTCGAGCCGGGCAACATGACGATCTATTCGCCCGAGCCGGCGCTCAACTCCGCTGCACAGTGCCAAGTCTCGCCAAACAACATGTCCCTCATGACGTTTGGAGGACCGACGGTCAACGTCGCGCTGGTCGTGAATCGCACGCTCGTCGGCAACGATTACGGTTTTTGCGCGACGGATTCGAACTGGTGTCTGATCCCCATCGATCGCGCCACCACGCAGACCAGCTCGGCCGTGCTCCCCGAGCGGACCTGGTCTTCGTTGGCCAACGGGGCCACTACCGATATCATTTTACCCGACCACGTTTGCGCGGATATCGGCGATGGGGGAGACGGCAAGCCGCTCCTCGGCGTCGCGATCGTGGCGCTGTGCCCGTCCAAGACCGTGAGCACGTGCGCCGAGTAGAGGGGGGCCGGCGTTCCGGCCACCTCACGACTCTGCCCGCTTGGCCGATCGCACCCCGAGCGCTTCGATCCGGCTTGCGAGCGTGGTCCTCGCGATCCCGAGCGCGCGGGCCGCTTGGGCCACCACTCCGCCGGACTCGTGCAAGGCACGACGGATGACCTCCTGCTCGCGCTCGTCGATTCTTGCCCTCTCGCCCTGAAGCTTCTGCCAGGAGCTGCCGAGCGGGTCCTCCGGCCCTCGCACTTCGTTTCCTTCGAGCGAAGTCGCGCCGAGGTCGCGCGCTTCGAAGTGATCCGGCGTGAGTACGGTTGCTTCCGGGTCGCGGGCGACGGCTCGCTCTCTTGCGCGCTCGACGGCGCGTTCGAGCTGGCGGATGTTGCCGGACCACTCGAAGCTCGGCGACACGAGCCATCGGCGCAATGCCAAAGACAGTCCCCACGTTCTTTTCGGATCGGCGCGCCTTAGCGTGCTCTCGGCGAGCCCAGGGGCCTCTTCGCGCCGTTGCCGGAGCGGCGGGATCTCGAGCGTCACGCCCGCCAGTCGGTAGTAGAGATCCTGGCGAAAGCGTCCTTCGCGGACGGCGGCGAGCAGATTGCCGTTGGTCGAAGCAATGATTCGCACGTTGGCGCGTTTGGGATCGGGCCGATCGTGGCCCAGAGGTCGATACGTTCCGAATTGGGTAAAGTCCAAAAGGAGCTGCTGCGCATGCGCTGTCAGGTTGAGGATCTCGTCGAGCAGCAGCGTGCCACCGTGGGCGTATTCGACGAGACCGATCCGCCGGAACGCGGCGCCGGAATAGGCTCCGCGTTCGTGGCCGAAGAGTTCGGACGTGATGGTGTTCAGGTCGTCGCTCGACCCGAGCACGGCACGCACGATGGGGCGTCGCTCGCTCGCTTCGGCGATGGCCTGAGCGAGCAGCGTCTTGCCGGTCCCCGACTCGCCGACGATGAGAATCGGCGTGTTGCTGGCGAGCGCCGATTCGAGCTCTCGGCGGACCGACTGCATGCTGGCGGGAGCCAACAGAATCCGACAGCGGCGTGGTGGGCCGTACGTCGACGCAGTGCTGCCGAGCTTCGCGCAGGTGATCCCGAGCCAGAAGTCCTCGCTCGTTCTGCTCGAGGACGGCTCCGAGCACGGTCGCCGCCGATCGAAAGAACGCCGAATGCTGCGTTCCGACGAATTTGCGGATATCGCGAAAGTCCACGTAAAGCACGCCACGCGGTCCGCCGCGGGAAAAGTGCCCGAGGGGCGCAGCGAGCGCGATGTGGATGCCCAAAAGGGCCGCGCTGGCCGAGCCTCGTGTCGCCAGGGGATCCCAGGTGACGCAACGCCCCGATTCGAGGGCCTCGCGGACGACGGTTCGACTGACCTCTTCCCATTCGTCCGGCGACAACGTCTTCTTTTGAGCGCGGGCATGGATCACCCGTGAGCTGCCGTCCGAAGCCGTCTGCAGAATCAGCCCCCGATCCGCGCCCAGCAGCTCGACCAGGATGTCCAGGCAGTCGTCGATGAGCGAGTCGCTGTCGGCCACGCCGTAAACGCAATCCAGCAGACGTTGCAGGTACTGCCACATCGCTTCGGCATCGAGACTCTCGCGGGTGCACAGCGGCGCGGGATTCAAGGCGGATCCGAACGATACCATGGGGAAATGGCCGGACGGCCTCCCGGCCCATGCGGCCAGTCCCCAATCCGGCCCACCCTCTGTCTCCATGCGTCGCGCGAGCCCCCGGCCACCACCGCGGCCGGGTCCTCGGGACTGCCCGCTGCTGACCCGATCCCTGGCCGGCAGCGAGCGGCCGAAGCGCCCCCCTGGTCCGTCACGCCGGGGTGGCGCACGGCCGAGGGGAGGGGAGGGGAGAGGGTCGGAATCCTGCGGCGGATGACGAAGCGTCGTCGTCGTACGACGGGAGCTCGTCGCTCGTTCAGCGCATCCGGCAAGACCCACTCGGTGCGATCGGCGGCCATTCACGGGCCAGGACGGGCGGCGCGCGCGCCCGAGCCACGGCGTGCGGCTTGCTCTCGTACCCATCGCAAGCCAATCGAGCGGCCGGCCAACGTGGTGGCCCGAAGGGAGGACAGTGTCATGAACAATCCAGGGTGGCACTCCGGCCTTCCCGACATGCAGCCGCAGCCGGGGGCTATCCGCCCGACAGCCGCCCGCGCGTCCGAGGCGCCGGTACGGCGCGCGCCGATCCCGCCCGCACCCCCCTCGGGGGTGCGCCTGTCGACGTCGAACCGTGATCGACCCCGAGGGTTCGAGCGCGACCGAGACGGGGCTTTGGTCCGTGCCGCGCTGCTCGGCGATCGACGGGCGGCTCAGGCCATTGTGACGCGCTACATGCCGCTCGTACGCCGTTGCCTGGGCGCGTCGTTTTGCGGGGCCGATTTGGACGATCATGCCCAAGAGGTCTTCGTCCGCTTTTTCACGAGTCTGTCGCGACTTCGCGATCCGGATGCACTCCGAAGCTATCTCATCGGAATTGCGCTACGATGGGCGGCATCCGAGCGGCGCCGCTGCCGGCTCCGGTGGTGGGAGAAGGTCACGGCGACCGGGGAGCTTCCCGATCCGGGCGGTGCGCCCGACGGTCCCCCCATCGAGGTGCGCCAAGTCGCGTGGCGGACGCGAGCGCTGCTCGCACGACTCCGACCCGAAAGCTGTCGCGCGCTCGAGTTGCGCTTCATGGAGGAACAGGAGCTCACCGATGTCGCGAAGATGTTGGGTGTCTCGCTCGCGACCGCGAAGAGACAGCTGGCGACGTCGAATCGGTCGAGTGCGGGCCCTGGCGCAAGCCGAGCCCGTCGTCGCGGAGTACGTTCGCGGGCAGGGCGAATCCTCTCGGACCGTCGGGCGGCATCGGACGTCGAGCGGCCACCGCCAACCCCCGGGACCTCGCACCAGGGCGCAGGCTAGAAGTAGCCCATGAGGCCGACGTTCGCGTCCACGAAAAGGACCGACGACGACGCGGAAACCTCTCGGCTCGACCCGTCCGCGTTGTAGGTCGTCTGAGAATGTTCGCCCGCAATCGGCAGGTCCGCGGTGACCCCCGCGGTGATGCCGAAGTGCGGCACGAGTGCGACGACCAGTTGGGGATCGATGTCGAGCGCGAACTGATTCAGACCGAGGTGGGTCCCGTCGGCCAACTTCGTATCGCTCGTGTAAAACGAGAGGCCGCCACGCAGCCACACGGAAAGCATGCTCGTCAGGTGCAAGACGTAGCCGGCGCGCGGTGCCACCCCGAAAACGAACATCCCGCCG
This sequence comes from uncultured delta proteobacterium, assembly GCA_963696385.1. Classification (GTDB taxonomy): domain Bacteria; phylum Myxococcota_A; class Polyangia; order Polyangiales; family Polyangiaceae; genus Palsa-1150. The sequence goes on along the minus strand of CAVOKF010000007.1, from coordinate 74,364 downwards.
TCGCCGGCGCTCGTCGTGATGGAACCGCCCCCCGCGAGGTTCGCCTTGGTCGATGTGCCGCTCCCGAGGGTCGTGTACACGAGGGCGTCGCCTCCGACGGTGAGGTTCGGAATCAGGACGTAGTCGAGGCCCACCCGTGGCACGGTGAAGAACAGCTCCTCGGGCGCCGTCGAGCCCCAGAATAGCGATAGGGCGGTCTGGGTGGTCGTGAGCGAACCGCTGCCCGGCGGCAGATCGCTCTCCGCCGTTCGGGTGTACGACAGAAGGGGCAGAAGCCGATCGGCGCTCAGAATGAATTCTCCGCGACCCCCAAACGGCTCGGTCTGCGCGTGCGCGAGCGATGTGGTCAAAAGCAGCATGGTTCCGACGGCCGTCGGCGTTCGCATCATGAGCGGGACCTCCACAGGTTCGGGAATCTAGTCGGAAGCCCGCTCAGCCGTCGAGTTCGCGTCGATGCGATCCAGCACCAACGGACCGATCGCGATCGGCGCGTCGCTCACGACGAACGCATCGCGGATCCGCTCGACGATGGGCTGCGCGCGCGATCGATCACGAACGCGCAAGCGTGCGAGCGGCTCGCCCCGCTCCACCCGATCGCCGGGCTTCTTGTCGACGAAAATGCCGACGCCGGGATCGATTGTTTGATCCGCGCGGGTACGACCGGCCCCCATCGCCACGGCGGCACGTCCGATCGAGAGTGCGTCGGCGCGACTCACGTAACCGTCCCGGGGCGAATCGATCGCGATCTCCTCGGGGGCTATGCCGAGCCGGCGCCGATCGGCGATCACCCCCGCGTCGCCGCCCTGCGCTTCGATCATGCGCTCGGCCACCCGCGCGGCGCGCCCGCTCGTCACCGCTTCCGATAGCCGGATCCGGGCACGCGTGTCGTTCTCGGCCACGCCCGCGAGTCGGAGCATCTCCGACCCGAGACTCATCGTGCATTCAACGACGTCGGCGGGCCCGTCGCCGACCAACACGTCGAACGCTTCGCTCGCTTCGACGGCATTGCCGACGGCCGCGCCGAGCGGGGCCTCCATGTTCGTCAGAAGGGCGAGGACCCGTTTGCCGGCCCGGGTCCCGACCCGGACGAGCGCGCCGGCGAGGTCGCGCGCCAATCGTGCGTCCTTCATGAAGGCTCCACGGCCGACCTTGACGTCGAGCACGAGCGCGTCGATTCCTTCCGCGAGCTTCTTCGAGAGAATCGAAGCCACGATGAGCGGGATGCTCTCGACGGTCGCCGTGACGTCGCGGATCGCATACATCCGCTGATCGGCCGGGGCGATCTCGGCGGTCTGACCCATCATGCAACAGCCCACCGTTCGCACGATGGTTGCGAACTCGTCGGCGGACAGCCGGGTGCGAAAGCCCGGAATGGCTTCGAGCTTGTCGAGCGTTCCACCGGTGTGACCGAGACCCCGACCGCTCACCATGGGCACCGGTACCCCGCATGCGGCCACGATGGGCGCGAGCGCGATGGAGACCTTGTCGCCGACGCCGCCGGTCGAGTGCTTGTCGACCTTAACGCCGTCGATCCCGGAAAGGTCCAACGTCCGGCCGCTCCGGAGCATCGCCTCGGTGAGGGCGACCGTTTCTCCGTCATCGAGGCCGCGGAAGAACACCGCCATCAGCCAGGCTGACATCTGATAATCGGCGAACTGCCCGCTGACGAACGAGGCGACGATCGTGTCGATCTCGGCGCCCTCGAGGCGCGCGCCATCGCGCTTCGCGGCGATCAACTCCACGAGTGTGCGCGGCCCCATTTCGGCCTAAGCCTTAGTACAGCGCCCCGCTGGACGGTACCCGAGCTCTGCGGGGCACGCCTTTCGTTGCAGGCTGGCGCTGGTCCAAGACGGTTTCCTTGGGGCTTCGCCCCCAAACCCCGATCGCCTCCCGGCGATTGAAAGGACACTGCCCCGGCGGATCCCTTTGTTCTGGCACGTGTACTTTAGCATGGTCGGCCGTGGCGTTGCTATCGTGCGCCCGATGACACGGCTCGTGGTGTCCCTATTCGGCGTCGCCTTGGCAGTCGGCGGTTCGTGCTCGAAAAGCGATCCGTCGTCGGCCCCCTCCGGGATCGCAGCAACGACCGAGATCCCGACCGCCACCGCAGCGCCGGTCGCCACTGCGATCCCGGCCGCCGCCGCGAGCGCGACCGGGCCAACGACCGCGATCCCGGCCGCCACCGCGAGCGCGACCGGGCCAACGACCGAGACCGCGGCCGCGACCCCGACCGAGGTCGAGGCCGACCCCGAGACGCCTCCCGAACCTCCGTGCGGCGACAAGCCTCTGCCTCGGTGCACGTTGCGCACATGGATGAAGGCGCACAGCACGCCGGCCATGAACAACCACGACTTCGACGCGCTCGCGACGGTGCTCGACAAAGTCGCGACGATGGCCCCCCCCGGCTACCCCAACTGGGCGTCGATCTCGCGCGACGGCGCAAGTGCCGCCCGTGCGCTCGATCTCGAAGCCGTGCGGGCGAGCTGCCGATCGTGTCACCGCCAGTACAAGGATCGTTACAAGAAAGAGCTGCACGACCGACCCATTTGACCCGGAGGCTCGGCGCCCATGCCCGTGCGATCGATCCCTCGCCCGAAAGTGCCGCGCGTCGGCCGTCCGTCCGGCCGATTCACCCAGCATCGCCGCATCGATCTGCTCCGGGAGAAGCTCGAGGTTCATACCGCCGGTCTGCGGCTCGACGAGATTGCCGGCATGCTGCGGATGACCCCTCGCTCTGTGCGTCGTTACCTTCGCGAGCTCGCGCTGGTGACGGATCTCGAATCCATTGCGGTGACTCCCGGCGGAGCCCACCTCTGGCGTATCAAGCCGAGCGAACGAGGACGCTCGGTCGCCCTGCGGCGAACGCAGGCCTACGCGCTGCTCGCGGCCCGTCGCGTCTTCGACGTGCTCAAAGGATCGGCGCTGTTCGACGAGGTCGACGTGGTGTTCCGCGAGATCGAGCAGGTCGCCCATCGGCCCATGGCCCGATCGCCCATTCGAGGTGCGCGCGCCGATCCGCCGGCCGATGCGCGCATCGAAGACCGGTTCGCCTACGTTCCGCTCGGGGCGCACGCGTACGCCAACCGCTCCGAGGACGTCGACGAACTGTTCCGTGCGGTCGCCGAATTGCGCGTCCTCCATTTCCGATACCGCGACCGCCAGGACGACAAAGTGTCGCAGTGGCCGCGCATGAAGACCCACCCGTACGCCCTCGTGCTCCACGGTGGCAGTGCGGCGTGCGTCGCACACGACCTCGACCACGCCGTGACGCGCGCATTTCGGTTCGAACGGATGAGCGAGATCTCGGCCAGCGAAGACGAGCGCTTCGACTTACCGGCCGAATTCGCCCTCGCCGACTGGGTGCAGGGCGATTTCGGGATCGCGGGGGCCTCGCGAAAGCTGACGGTGTTGGTGGAGTTCGAGGCGCGAGCGGCCGAGGCGGTGCGGGCGCGTCGTGTCCATCCATCGCAGAAGCTCGCCGTCGCGGCCGACGGCCGCGTCCGGGCCTCGATCCAGGTGCCCGATTCCCCGGAAGTGCTGGAACGCGTTCGGACATGGCTGCTCGGCTTTGGAGCCGCGGCCCGAGTCCTCGAACCGCGCGAGCTCGCCGAGGACCTCGCTCTCGAGCTGCGCAGGGCCGTCGAGCGGTACCGCGCGTAAGGCTCGACCCGAGCGGCCGCCGCCCGGCAGAGAGCTCTGCAAGTCCGGCGGTCGCCCGGAGCGCAAGGCGCCGAGAAACGCGGTACAGAAAGGAGACATGTCGACGCCGCCGCTCCCGATCGTGCGCAATCTGCCGTCGTGGTCGGCGAAGAAGCCTCCGGTCGATCCCTCGACGCTCGTGCATCGAGATCTTCGGCAGGGGACCTGGTGGCACGCGATCCCCGCGTACCGTCGCGTCGACGAAATGAGTTTTCTCGATCACGGCTGGCAAGCGAAAAACTCGATCACCAAAGTCTCCAAGCTCGTCGAAACGATCCAGGAGCTCGTTCCTTCAGGCTTTGTCTCCGACCTCGAGGACGGAATGAAGCGAGCGCCGATGAGCGTTCGCGTGAGCCCGTACATCGTCTCTCTCATCGATTGGGAACATCCCTACGAGGATCCGCTCCGGATCCAATTCTTCCCGCTCGCGTCGCGGCTTCTGCCCGATCACCCTAAGCTCGGGCTCGATTCCCTTGCCGAGCAGGCGGACGCGCCGGTCGCTGGGCTGACGCATCGGTACGCCGACAAGGCTCTCTTCTTGCCGCTCGACACGTGCCCGGTCTATTGCCGCTTTTGCACGCGATCGTACGCCATCGGGCTCGACACCGATGAGGTCGAGAAAGTTCGCCTGCGCCCGAACGAAGAGCGCTGGCTGCTCGCGTACCAGTACATTGCGTCGCGTCCGGAGCTCGAGGACGTCGTCATCAGCGGCGGCGACGCCTATCAGCTTCGAGCGCAGCATCTCGTCGAGATTGGCGACGCGCTTCTCGCCATCCCGCACGTTCGCCGGATGCGTTTCGCGACGAAGGGGCCCGCCGTGATGCCGATGAAGATCTTGAACGACGACGCGTGGGTCGACGCCCTCACGCACGTCGTCGAAAAGGGTCGACGGCTCCACAAGGACGTCGCACTGCACACGCACTTCAACAGTCCGAACGAAATAACCGGCATCACCCAGCAGGCGATGGGTCGCCTCTTCGAGCGCGGCATCGTCGTGCGCAACCAGAGCGTTCTCATTCGAGGCGTCAACGACAGCGTCCAGACGATGACGCTGCTCGTGAAGCGCTTGGGTCATTTGAACGTACACGCCTACTACGTCTATCTGCACGACATGGTCCAAGGTGTCGAGGACCTGAGGACGAGCGTCGATACGGCGATCCACATCGAGAAGCACGTTCGCGGAGTGACGGCGGGCTTCAATACGCCGACGTTCGTCGTCGACGCTCCCGGCGGCGGCGGCAAGCGCGACGCGCATTCCTACGACTATTACGATCGCGACACGGGGATCAGCGTCTACAGCGCGCCGAGCGTCAAACCCGGCCAGAGCTTCACGTACTTCGACCCGCTCCATCAGCTGGCGACGCACCAGCAACGGCGCTGGAGCGATGCCGGCGAACGGCGGGCGATGATCGACGACGCGCTCAACAAAGCCCGAGGCCGTTTGCGCTGACGACAGATCCGGTCCATCGACGGCATCGAGGCGGCGCGTGGGTAGCGGTCCGAACAGATCCCGAAGCCCCCCGACGGGCGTCCGTTGGCCTCGGGTCGTCAGCGTTCGAGCGCCGATTCGGCAAACCCCGATCGGAGCTCGGAGTCGAGACGGTCGGCTTCCCTCGTTCGGCCGAGCCATCCCACACGCCCATCGCTCGGACGAGGCTGTCGCAGTCGCCTTCCGCGCCAGCCAGCCTTACGGCGGTTTCAGCCCCGATCGGTTCGTGCGGTCGTCGACCCCCACAGCTTGGCTCCGTCTCGGCGCATATGCTACGCGCCTCCGATTCAATGGAAGGCCTCCTCGCGCGACTCGAGCGGCGCTTCGGCCGTTTTGCCGTTCCCCACCTCATCCGGTTCGTTGTGGGCGGGATGGCGATGGTCTGGGTGTTGTCCCAGCTGCGCGCTGATTTTCAGTCTCACCTGACGCTCGACCTCGACGCGGTTCGGCACGGCGAGGTGTGGCGGCTGGTCACGTTCGTATTTCTGCCGCCGCCGTCTTCTTCCCTCTGGATACTCGTCAACCTTTACTTTACCTGGTGGGTCGGCTCGAGCCTCGAGCAGAACTGGGGCGCATTCAAGTTCAACGTGTATTACGCGCTCGGGGTGGTCGCGACGATCGTCGCCGCGGCTCTTGCCGGGCCGATGACCAATGTCTGGCTCGATGGCTCCCTCTTTCTCGCCTTCGCCACCGTATTCCCGGACGTCCAAATTCTTCTGCTTTTCATCATTCCCGTTCGGGTGAAGTGGCTGGGCATCGCGGCCGCTGCGGCGTTTGCCTATTTCTTTGCCGTTGGCGACTGGAACACGCGCGCTGCGATCGTCGCATCGCTGGCGGCGTATGCCGTTTTCTTCAGCGATCACTGGTCGCACTTGGCCCGGCAGCGACGGGTCGTGGCCCGGCAGCAGGTCCGACGCGCCCAAGTCGAATCGAGCACGCCGGTATTCGGCCAGCGGACGTGCGCGATTTGCGGTGCGCGCGAGGCGGACGGGGTCGATGTTCGCGTGTGCTCGTGCGAGAAGTGCGGAGGCAAGCCGCGCTCGCTGTGCTTGACGCACGCACGAAGCCACTGATCGGGCCGCCGCTTCCGGTGAGCGTCGCCCGTCACGACCTTGGCCGCCTCGTTCGCGCAAACCACCCGCGCATCGGGTGAACGCGCTGGCCCCTGCCTCCTTCTTCGGTGAGCGTCGCCCGTCACGACCTGGCCGCCTCGTTCGCGCAAACCACCCGCCCGTCGGGTGAACGCGCTGGCCCCTGCCTCCTTCTTCGGTGAGCGTCGCCCGTCACGCCCTGGCCGCCTCGTTCGCGCACCACCCGCGCATCGGGTGAACGCGCTGGCCCCTGCCTCCTTTCCGCGGTCTCCGGGCGCTACACCCGCAGGACGATCTTGCCGACGGTCTCGTTCGATTGCATCAAGCGATGGCCTTCGGCGGCGTCGGCCAGCGCGAGTACGCGATCGACGACCGGCCGCACCGCGCCCATTGCGATGAGAGGCACGATGTGGCGTTCGAGCGCTCTCGCGGCCAATATTTTTTCCTCGATGGGGCGGGCTCGCAACGTCGTTCCTCGCAGAGTGGCCCGCTTGCGGAGCAGCAGGCCGAGGTCCATGTCGGCGTGAGTCCCCGCCAGCGTGCCGACCACGATGATCCGACCCTGCGGCGCGAGGCATGCCAGATCTTCTGCAATGTAGTCGCCGCCCACGAGGTCCAGCACCACGTCGGCTCCCTTTCCCGCAGTGCGTTCGAGCACCTCGGCGGCGAAATTCCCGCGATCGACGACGAGGGCTTGCGGGAGGCCGATCTCCAGAGTCCGGCCGAGCTTTTTCGGCGTGCGCAGCGTGCCGATAGGGCGGGCGCGCAGAGCTTGGGCAATCTGGACCGCGGCCGTCCCGACACCGCTGGCCGCCGCGTGCACCAGCGCCGTTTCGCCCGCCGTCAGGTGGGCCTGATCGACCAAGGCGTCCCACGCCGTGATGAAGGCTTCGGGCACGGCCGCGGCGTCGGTGAACGAAACTCCTGCCGGCATCGTCGCCACCGCTCGGGCATGCACGACGACGTACTCGGCGTAGCCGCCGCCGCCGACGATTCCGAACACTCGGTTGCCCACGGACAGCTCGGTGACGCCCTCGCCGACCGCGTCGACTTCGCCGGCGATCTCGAGGCCCGGAATATCCGCCGGGGCGCCCGCGGGCGCCGGGTAGCGCCCGAGCCTTTGCAGCACGTCGGCGCGGTTGATCGCCGTCGCCCGCACTCGGACGCGAACCTCGCCGCGAGAGGGCGAGGGCGTCGGCACTTCACGGATCTCCAAGACCTCCGGTCCGCCGAACTCGCGAATGACGATAGCGTGCATGGGTCTGGGCACTCCGAGGGGGTATGATTCGGACGCCGCCCGATGCGCGTGACTCGTCCGATCGTCCGAAACTACACGTGGCCTCACCGTCGGCAAGCGGCCGCGTGGGTGCATGCGGGGGGCCACGCGCTCGTCTGGAGAGAACCCCGGCGGGCACGGCTCGTCTTTCGGAGACCGAACGATCGCGATGAGTTCGACCTGGGCTGGTGGTCGGTGTTGGATTTGGGACGATCCGACTACCGCGTCGCGCGCAGCGGAGCTTTCGCGGGCATGGGATACGTGCGCGTTCCTCACGACTGTTATTCGATCGTTCGCGACCGGGTCGTCCGGGACTCCGTCCACGAAGGGCCGACGCGCGAGATCGATCTCGACTGCCTGGCCTGTGGCGCTTGCTGCAGGGACAACCGAGTCGAGCTGGCCGACGAGGACATCGCGCGGTTCGAGGATGCGGGACGAGGCGAACTCGCGAGGCCTCCGTACGCGCGTCGGGACGACGGTCGGATGGTCCTCGTTCTCCGAAAAAACAAGGACTGCTCACACCTCGGAAGCGACAACCGGTGCGGGGTGTATGCGATTCGTCCGGACGCCTGCCGCACGTTCCCACCGGGCAGCGAGTGTTGTCTCTCATCACGCGAGGAAGAGATGGGCCTGGTCGACGGCGTCCGATCGTGACCCGTGCCCCTCGTAACGACCATTTCGATCGGTGCCGAACGCGCCATCCGCCCGCGGACGCCACACGATCCGGGGTCGAGGTCGAGGTCGAGGTAGTCGAGGTCGAGGTCGAGGTAGTCGACGTCGGGGTTAGGTCGGGGTCGAGGTCGAGGTTAGGCTGAAGGTCGAGGTCGAGGTCGAGGTAGTCGAGGTCGGGGTTAGGTCGGGGTCGAGGTCGAGGTAGTCCGGGTCGGGGTCGGGGTCGCGATTGCGCGGGCGCTTTCAATCAGCATGGGCCGAACGCGCCCGCCGGGCGATCCGGCCGTGTTCGCTGGCTAGGGATTCGGCTTTCGACTCGCGCCAGGCGCCGACGGCTCGGGTGAGAGCAAAGCCTCCAGACCCTCCTTCGCGTAGGGCACGGTCATCGGATCTTCGACGGCGGCTGCTACAGCGGCGCGCGCGGCCGGGTCCGCGAGCCCGAGCAGTGCTTTTCCGATGCTCACGACGGCGGCGGATACGTCGTCGTCTTCCGCACTGGCGCGGTACATCGCGAAAAATTGCCTCATCGCCGGCAGTTCCTTGGTCCCGCCGATGACGGCAAGTGCGGCAGCCGCTCTTCGGACGTCGTCCTCCGAATCGGCCGGATCGAGCAAGTGCGATGCGAGGAGCGAGGCCGCGGGCGTCTCGTGCATCGCGGCCAGGGCATCGGCGATGGGTCCCACCGGGGGTGCTCGCAGGACGTCCTTCAAGAAGTCGTAGTGACGTTCGAGCGCAGCTTCCATGAAGCTGGCCCCGTTGCGGCGCTTGGCGAGATTGGCCCGTCCGTCTGCGAGCAGGTCGGGGCCCGTGCGCGGGCTGCTCGCGAGGTCGACGAGCGTCTGGGTCACCGATGGGTCGCTGGATTTCACGAGTTCGCGGAGCAAGAAGCGTTGCGCGCTGGCGATCATCGGATCATCGAGCCGCACGGCGGCCTCGATCTGCGCGATGAGCGACTGCCCGCCGGGCGCTCCCCGGACGTGGAGTGCGTCGATGTTCACCACGCACGCGCGGATCGGCTGTCCCAACGTCGCTTCCGTCTCGAGGGTGCCTGCCGTCGTGTCCAACGCGACGACGTTTCCGACTTCGTCGCACAGGACGATGCCGCCCGACGCGGCCGCGCCCCCCAGAAAATCGGCGCTGTGAACGTGGACCCATGCGAGCTTCGCGCCTCTCGCGTCGAACCCCATCGCGACGCGGAAGTACGTCGCGTAGTAGCGGCCGTCCTCGATCGCGGCGCCGCCGTCGGTAGGGCTCGGCCGCGCATACAGACGGACCTTGTCGGTGGCGTTTGCCGCTGCGGGTAAGGGAGTCGCGCCAGGCGGCATCAGTTTCGGCGCGCCCGGCAGGTCACGATACGGCACGGTGACGGTCGATGCCTTGTCCTCCGACGCGTGGGCGATGCGTTCGTCGAAGCGCGTGAATGCGAGCTCGCCGAACCAGAGTGAGCCCGCGGCGGTCCAGGCGCGGCTGGTCTCCTCGCGGACGGTCACGCGGGCGGTCTCGTCGCCGCTCCACAGATCGATGGCCGAGACGTATTCGCCCGCCCACGGAACGAACGCGACGCGATGAACCAACGCAGGGCCGCCGAGGGCTTTTTCCGTATCGATCTCGCGAAGGAGCTCTCCGTCGCGTTTGACTCCGAGAAGGACGCTTCCGAGGCCGCCGAACTTCTGGAAGGTGACGACCGTGACCTCGCCATCGTCCCCGGCACCGACGAGCGCGAGACCGGTCGTCTTTCGACGCCAGATGACCTCTCCGCTCGACGCGACGAGCGCGAACGCTTCCCCGCCCCCGGACCCCACCACGACGTTGCCCGTGGCCACCGGCCGCGCGTCGAGCGGATGCGCAAACGTCCACCGGACCCCGCTCCGGTCGCCGGACAGGGGAACGCCGATGAGCGTGTCGCCTTGCGCGCTGACGCCGACGACGACGTCCGCCGCCGCGGGGATGGGCGAGCCGCCAATTTGCCGAAAGACCCGGTCGATCGATACGCCGTGGTCGTCTTCCCATTGTGTCGAAAACAGGTGCAGTCGCCCTTGCGCGCCGCCGCACGCTCCGAGAGCGAGCAGCGCCCATGCGAACGTCGCGGGCCTCAAGGCGCGGTCCCCGGGCCGCCGGCTCCCGGGGAGCCCGTCGTGGCGAGGACGGCCTGATCGATCGCCCGTTTGACACGGCGCGATCCGGCCTTCGGCCAAGCCGCTTGAATCCCCTGCAGGAATTGATTGGCTTCGCCGGTGCCGAGTTCGCGGACGCGTCCGACGATCTTGAGCTTCAAGTCGTCGCTCACTTCGGCGGGCGGACGGATCAGGACTTCGTTCAGGCCGCCGGTCACGACGTTGAACGGCAGACTGCCGAGTTTGCCCGCGAGGCGCTCGCAGTCGGCCCCGGCGCACACGGCGCCGATCGACGAGGACGCCTCGAACACCTTGTGATCGAGCGCCGTGAACAGTGGCGCGACCGCGTCGCGCACCCTCATGGTTCCGAGTCCCGTCGCCGCGAGCCCGCGAACCGTTTCGTCCGAATCCGAAAGCGCCGCTTCGAGCGTTTTCGCAGCCCCTGGGCCCCGAGTTTTCGCGAGTGCCTCCACCGCGGCCCGCCGCACGACGGCGTTGCGGTGGCGCGTATACCACGCGATCGTGTCGCTCGCCGTGTCGCTCTCGGTGTCTCCGAGAGTCTCGATCGCGGCTTTGGTGAGTGCCGGCGGCAGACCTCGGCGCAACAAATCGACGATCGCGGGGATCGCGACGGCTCCGCCGCGTCCTTCCAGGCGCAGGTCGTCGAGCGCAGTCTTGATCTGGCGGTTGTCGCCGCTCGCCAGACGCCTCGACCAGTCGGTCGGCTGTGCCACGGGGGCAGAGGCCGTTGAGGCCCCCCCCGCCGCGCCGCCCTCGGTGACCTTCTGGGCGCCGGCAGGTCGCGCCCACGACAGAGCGACGGCGGCTCCCAGCCAAGCCGCGAAACCCGGCACTCGCATGATCGGAATATTCGCGCCCGACGATGCCCCATGTAAAGGATTACCCTTGCCTCTTCGAGGCCGGCCCGCGCCCGATCGGCGACCCTGTCCACCCGAAGGCCAGGCCGATCCGCGGTCCTGCCATCGAAAGGTCAGGCGAATCGGCGGCCCTGCAATCGGATGACGGGCGAATCGGCGGCCGTATCATCGGAAGGGCCGGGGAATCGGCGGCCGTATCATCGGAAGGGGCGGGGAATCGGCGGCCCTGTCATCCGAAGGGGCGGGGAATCGGCGGCCCTGTCATCCGAAGGCTAAGGCTAAGCCGATCCGCGGACCCAGACCCGCGCCATCGATCCCAATTCACGGCACACTTGCTCAGGTGTTGCCGGATCGCCATTCGCGTGTGGCCACCATTTCCCCTGTGCAACCGGGCTCCCGCGCGACACGACGGACCGTCGAGGCCCTCGTCGTCCCACGAGCCGGAGCACCGCCCCCACGACCGCTCCCGGGGGTCGATGGGCGGATGACGTTGCGGTGGACCGTCGCGGCCCTCGTCGTCCTGGCGGCCGGAGCACTGCTCGCGCAGACATTCGGGGGGGTCGACTGGCGGATTACCGTGCGCGCCATTCAGGCCATCGGTCCCGTGGTTTCCATCGCGTTCGTGCCCTTTCTCGGCGCGATGGTGCTCGACGCGTGGGGCCTTCAGATATTGCTCGCGGCGCTCGGTCGGTCCGTTTCCCTGACTCGCTTGCTGCCGATTCGAGTGGGCACCGAAGCGATCCATGTCACGTCCCCGGCGGGGTTTCTCGTGGCCGACTCGGTCACGGCGTCGCTGCTCGACACGCGTTGCGGAGTACCCCTGCCGGAGGGGTTGATCCTGGTCGTCGCGCGCAAGTGGCTCGTCATGCGAGGGCACTTCCTTTACATCGTCATGGGCGTCGCGCTGGGGGGAGCCGCGCTCGCGGCTGTGTCCCGTCGCTACTGCGGCGGCCCGTGGCTTCCGTGGGCGGTCGGCGTGTCGGCGCTGGCTCCGCTCATGATGTCGACCGCCATGGGCTTGGGGTTCCGCGATCGTCCGGCGCTCGCTCGCATCCAGTCCGCCGTCGCGAAGACTCGATGGGCATGGCTGCGCGATCGAGCCGTCCGCTGGCGCGACGGGGCGGCAACCCTCGACGCTCGACTGGCCCGAATCGGCGCCGCGCGCCGAGCCACCGCCCTTGCGGCGGCGGCCTTCTTCGGTTGTTGGATCCTGGAGTCCGTGGACACTGCCATCGTGCTCCGACTCGTCGGCGGCCCGCTCGATTGGTCGTGCGCAGTGGCTGCCGAAGTGGGCATTTCGATGATCCGGTCGGTCGGAAACGTCGCGCCGGCCGGGCTCGGGATGCAGGACGCGGGCTACGTCACCGTCTTTCGAGCGATGGGATTAAGCCCCGAGGGTGCGGCTGCCTTCGTCGTCATCAAGCGCGCCAAGGAGCTCCTCTGGATTGCGACCGGGTACGCTCTTCTCGCCCTTCTAAGGCGCCGACGAACCGCATCCGCGGCTTCCGATCCCGCCGGCGGCGGCGAAAGTGCGCCGGCCGTTCGCAGTCCGGTCCCTCAAGGCACCGGGTGACCTCGAACGGGTGGCGCAGCTCCCGGGACTAGGAGACGAGACGAGGCTCTAGGAGACGAGGCTCTAGGAGACGAGGCTCTAGGAGACGAGGCTCTAGGAGACGAGGCTCTAGGAGACGAGGCTCTAGGAGACGAGGCTCCAGGTCTAGGAGACGTGGCTCTGCAGATCGCGAAGACCGCGCGGTGTCTCCTGCTCCTCCTCTTCGACGATGATTTCAGTCGAACCTCGGCGCGCCAGTCGGCCGTGGCTGGGGACGACGAACACGCCCGATTCCCGCGGCTCCGCCTTTGCCGGTCGCGCCGATCGCGTCTGTTTTCCCTTGATCTTCATGGGCTTCCTCCGTCGATGCAGAACAGGATGGCACGGCTCCACCCATCGGCCCGGGCGAGTCAACGCAATGTCACCAAAAGTTTTCAGGACCGTCGCGTAGAAACGGAGTCCGAGCTCAAGCAGGGATCGAACTCGATCGCGGGTTGAACCGCACCGGAGCGCCTCATCACGCCCGATCCCAGCGCATCGAGCTCAAGAACGCGGGGTTGAACCGCACCGGAGCCCTCATCACGCCCGATCCCGGCGCATCGAGCTCAAGAACGCGGGGTTGAACCGCACCGGAGCACCTCATCACGCCCGATCCCAGCGCATCGAGCTCAAGAACGCGGGGTCGATCCGCCATCAAGTGCCTCGAGTTCGATCGCGGGCGCGGCCCGCAGTCGTACGGCGTCGTGGGGCCCGTGCCGCCCGAAGGTTCGCGCCCAAGACGGCGGCGCGGCGCGGCGCGCGTACGGCGTGACGGAAACGTCACGTAGTCGGGCGGCGCCGTGTCGGAGGGACAGTCCCAGGCGACGGTAGCGTACCGCGTGACGGAAACGTCACGTGGTCGGCGCACGGGCTTCGCACGCGCCGCCGACGCTGCCGGGCGTGGCGCGCGTGCTCCTCATCGAAGACGAAGCCGATCTGCGAGAAATCCTCGAGTACAATCTCGCGCAAGCCGGCCACCGTCCATTCGCCGCTGCCACCGGCGAGGCCGGTCTGAAGTTGGCTCAGGAAATACGTCCCGAAGTCGTGTTGCTCGATTTGATGCTCCCCGACGTGTCCGGAACGAATGTCGCGAAGGCGCTCCGCCGTGAGCCGGAGACGCAACTCGTGCCGATCATCATGGTGACGGCCAAAGCACAGGAAATCGATCGCATCGTCGGCTTCGAGCTCGGCGCCGACGACTATGTCGTCAAGCCGTTTAGCGTGCGCGAACTCATGCTGCGCGTCGATGCCGTTTTGCGCCGAGGACGCGCCCCGGAGCAGCGAGTCATCGAGGTCGGCGAGCTTCGAGTCGAACGCGACGCGCATCGCGTCTCCGTCAACGGCGAAGAGGTGCAGCTCACGGCACTCGAGTTCAAGCTCCTCGTGACGCTCACGGACCGGCGCGATCGCGTTCAAGCTCGCGGAACCCTTCTGAGCGATGTCTGGGCGCTCCATTCCGACATCGCGTCGCGCACAGTGGACACGCACGTGAAGCGTTTGCGCGACAAGCTCGGTACTGCGGGTCGCTTCATCGAGACAGTTCGCGGCGTGGGCTACCGATTCAGCGAGAACGCGACGCCGGAAGAGTAGTCTTGCCGTATCGGCTTAGCCGGTCGCGCGCCTCTTCTTGGGGGCGGCCTTCGACTTGTCGGCATGAGCCGTTTGCGCCTTCGCAGGTCCGGGCTTGTTGGCCACTTGGATCGACTTCGTGAGAAGCTCCGCCAGGTCGATGACTTGCGCTCCGGTCGCGACGCCTCCGGCCGCCGGCGCTTCGGTGGCCGTGTCGCGCGCGACTTCGCCCGCCTCGACCTTTTCGTCGACCGCTGCGAGCACCGCGCTCCGATACTCGTCCGGGTGTTTGGCCGGATCGAAAGGACCGGAGAGCTCTTCGACCAAGTGAAGAGCGAGCTGGGTCTCGCGCGGCGTCGCCGGCTTGCTCTCGCCCGGCTCGATCTCGTCGGCCGGTACGAGCTCCTCGGCGAAGCGCATCATGTCGAGCGAAAACAGGCGCCCACGCGGTCGGAGAAGCGCCAAGCGCGTGCGCGTCCGTAGCTTCACCTTCGATAGGGCTACCTTCTTGGTGTCCTCGAGCACCGCGCGCAAAAGCTCGAAGCCGCGCACATTTTTGCTGCCGGGACCGACCCAGTAGCTCTTTTCGACGTAGGCGAGGTCCACCTCGAGCGGGTCGACGAATTCGACGATTTCGATCGCGCCGCCGCCATCCTCGCCGTCCAGCTTGGCAAGCTCCTCGCGGCTGAAGAGCGCATACTCGCCTTTGGAGACTTCGTATCCTTTGCCGATCTCGTCCCACGGGAGATCGCGGTTGCACTTGGGGCAGCGGCGCACCATCGTGATGCGCGTCCCGCATTCCTTGTGCAGCTGGTGAAACTGCGGCGTGAGGTCCTTGGTGGCCGTGTAGAGCTTGGCCGGAATCGTGACGAGCCCGAATGTAACTTCACCAGACCAGAATGATCGCATCGGCGAACCTCTCCTCGCGCCAAGCCTGACCGTATGGCGATGACAAGCAAACGCACAATTCGCAAGTCCGGCACTGAAATCATGAGCAGTCCGGGCGATCGCTTGGCCGCGTATCGCGCCAAGAGGCGATTCGACGTCACGCCCGAGCCCGGACCCCGATCGTCGCAGAGCCGCGGGAGGTCGGAAAAGAAAACGTCGTCCGACCGTCCCGGCGGGTCGCCGCGACCGTCCACGGGTTTGGCGTTCGTCGTCCAAAAGCACGATGCGCGGCGCCTGCACTACGATCTGCGCTTGGAGATCGACGGCGCCATGGTCAGCTGGGCGGTGCCCAAGGGGCCGAGCTTCGACCCGAAGGTTCGTCGGCTCGCGGTTCAGACCGAGGATCACCCGATGGCCTACAACGCTTTCGAGGGGCGAATCCCGGACGGCGAATACGGCGCTGGGGACGTTCTCATTTGGGACCGAGGCACCTACGAGACCGTGCCCCCGGGAGCGGAGCGCGCGATGCTGACCAAAGGGCATCTGCATGTGACCTTGTTCGGAGACAAACTCGTCGGACAATGGCACCTGGTTCGAACGGACCGGCGTGGTGGCGACGACGGTCAAGGCGGTCCTGGCAAGGCGCAGTGGCTTTGGTTCAAGGCCAACGACGCGGCCGCCGACCCCCACTACGACATCGTGGCTCTACGGCCGGAGTCGGTCGTCAGCGGCCGTCTCGCCACGCGCGGTCCGCACCGCGTCGGAGCGTCGGAGATCGGCAAGAGCGCGCACGCCCTGTGGACCGCCGTCGGCGGCGTCGCGTTGGCGAAGGCGGTCGCGTCGATTCCCAGCGCCGAGGATTGGCACTTCGAGATCAAGTACGACGGCTATCGGCTTCTGGCGTGCAAAGCCGGCGGCGAAGTTCGGCTCTACACGCGGCGCGGCCACGACTGGACGGACCGCTTTGCCCTCATCGCCCGAGCGGTCGCCAAACTCCCCGTGCGCGAGTGCGTGATCGACGGGGAGGCGTGCGCCGTCGACGACCAGGGGCGGCCCTCGTTCGAGAGACTCCAGGGGTGGCTCGCTGGACGCTCGGCAAGCGCCTCGATCGTGTACGCGGTCTTCGACCTCCTGTGGCTCGACGGGCGAGATCGACGGTCCGATCCCATCGAGGCGCGCAGGGAGCTTCTCGCGCGGTTGGTCGAGGCTCAACCGTTGCCGCTGACGCTCTCTCGCAGTGTCGAAGGCAACGTGCCGGATCTGTTGCAAGCCGCTCGCCGCGCGGGTCTCGAGGGACTCGTCGCAAAGAAGAAGGGCTCTCCGTATGCACCCGGGCGAGCGGGCACGTGGCTCAAGCTCCGATTCGATCGACGGCAAGATTGCGCCATCGGCGGATACATCCCGCTGGCCGGCACGAACGACGAGGTCGGCGCCTTGCTGCTGGCGGTCGCCGAAGGCGACAAACTGGTCTTCGCGGGCCGTGTCGGCACCGGTTTCGATGAGCGAACGCGACGCGACCTCGCTCGGCGCCTCGACGAGCGGCGCAAAGACGGCGCGTCCGTCGAGGGGGCTCCTGCGATCAAGCAAGCGCATTGGGTCGAACCGACGCTCGTCTGCGAGTGCGCGTTCACAGAGTGGACGCGCGACGGCGCGATGCGGCAACCGCGCTTTGTCAGGGTGCGGGAAGACAAGACTCCCTTCGAATGCGTCCGTGAAGGGCCATCGGTCGGCAACACCGATGAGTCGTCGTCGGCGGCGTCTCAGGCCGCCGATCCGATCCCGGAATCGGAGCCTACCGCCACCGTCGTGCGCGATGCTCTGTCGCAAGCACCCGCCGATGGCGCGCGGTCGGGACTCGCTCCGCGTGGAAACGAGCCAAAGCTGGCGAATGCGACCAAAGTCCTTTTCCCGAGAGACGGGCTCACGAAGCGCGACGTCTGGGACTACTACACGACGATCGCACGGTTCATGGTTCCGCACCTGGCGGGTCGGCCGCTGACGCTGCAGCGTTATCCGAATGGGATCGACGGCGCAGAATGGTACCAGCAGAACGTGCCGGACAAGGTTCCTGCCTTCGTGCGTCTCGTCGACGTGGGCCCCCGCCACGATGCCAAGAAGCGAATCGTCTGCGACAACGTCGAGACGCTTCAGTGGCTCGCGAATCTCGCCGCGCTGACGATTCACCAATGGTGCAGCCACGTGCCGCCGGCCGCCACGACGCGCACGGCGATCGATCGGGCCCTCGCGCAGCCGGACTACGTCGTGCTGGATCTCGACCCGGGAGACGGCCCGTGGGCGCATCTGGTCGAAGTCGCGCGCGCCTTACGGACCTTGCTCGAGGCGCTCGAGCTCGAGAGCTACGTCAAGACGAGCGGCAAGCGTGGAGTGCACGTCGTCGTACCCATCGCACCGGGGCCGACGCACGCGCAGGCCACCCGGTTTGCGGAGCAGGTAGCGCGTGCCGTGTCGAAGGTGCTACCGAAGATCGCGACGGTCGAGCGGATGAAGGTCAAACGGCGAGGCAAGCTCTACGTCGACTACGGCCAGAACGGCGAGGGTCGTACGGTGGTCGCGCCGTACTCGATTCGCGCGCGCGACGGCGCGATCGTATCGACGCCGATCGAATGGGACGAGCTCGACGAAGCGCTCGATCCCACCCGCTTCGACATCCGCTCGGTGATGGCGCGAGTCGTCGAGCGGGGCGATCTGTTTGCGGGCGCGTTGAGGCGAACGCAGGCGTTGCCGCGCGTCTGACGAGTCCCGCCCGGTCGCGCTACGGGTTCCTAAGGCCACGTCCGAATTTGTCTTGCCATCGTCCTGGATAGGGCATCCGTCGTCGACGGGTCGCGCGGTACGGGGGCGTGGAACTACGAGCTGCGGCCGCGTGAAGCCGCCGAAGTCGATCCATCGAGTTCGACCAGCCGCCAAAGCTTAGACATCGTCCGCCGATTGTGATCAAAGGGTGAGCGTGCCGCTTTCCTTGCCGAGCTTCCAATACGCCCCGCGACGCGCGGCGTGCGTACCCTGTGTGCGACTGTTCGCCGATCACGTCGTCGTCACGAGCACCCGGGGGCTCGCGTGCGAAGTGAGCGAGCCGCTCGTGCCCCTCGTGGAGTTGACCTTCGATTACGGCGGCACACGCGTTCGGGCGGGTGACGAGCGAACCAGGGTATTCCGCGCAGTCGCCGGGGCCCTCGAGACCATCGAGCGGGACCTGGTCTCGGAGGGCGAGGCGAGGCGTATGCTCGAGTCCCTCGGCGCGGTCGAGCTGCTCTGCGTCGACACGATCGCGGCGCCGACCGGATGCGAAGCGGATTACGTCGTGCGCGCGGATGCCGATGAGCATTGCTTTTGCGCATTTACGTCACGCGCGCTTGGTCGCTTTCGGGTTCTCGGTTGGCGGGTCGACGTCGATCCGCTGTATCCCTTCCGGGTCGTCGAGACCGAGACCGAGTGGTACGCGCGGATCGAGCCGTGCGAGGGCGCGACGGATTGGTTCGGGCTCGAACTCGGCGTCGAAGTCGAGGGGGCCCGGATCGATTTGCTGCCGTTGCTTCTCGACCTGCTCAATCGGCTCGATTCCGAGGGGGGCCTTGGCGCCCTGGGGGCGTCGTGCCGGCCCGTGTGGGCGCTTCGTGCCACCGAAACCCACCACGTGGCGGTTCCGGTGGATCGGCTGAGGGCCCTCCTGCGCGTCGTGGCGGAGCTTTATCAAGGTCAACACGGTCGGGGTTCCGCGTTTCCCCAAGCGCGCATCGGCGCTCTGCTCGCCCTCGACGACGCCTTCCGGAATGACACGCGCCTCGAATGGGACGGTCCGGCCCGCGTCACGTCGAGAATCCGCGCGCCCCGAGTATCGCCCGCACCCGTCTCGGCCCCGATCGGGCTGCGGGCGACATTGCGGCCATATCAGGCGGAAGGCGTGGCCTTCCTCCAGCGTCTGCGAGACGATCGGACCGGTGGCGTCCTTGCCGACGAAATGGGCCTCGGCAAGACGCTACAGACTATCGCACACGTGTGCCTCGAGCGCGAAGGGGGACGGCTCGACGCCCCCGTTCTCGTCGTTGCTCCGACCACCTTGATGGGCAACTGGGCGCGTGAACTCGCGAAGTTCGCACCCGATCTCGACGTCGTCATTTTGCACGGTGCCGACCGGCGTGCGCGCTGGTCGGCGGTCGCCGGCGCACACGTCGTGGTCACCACGTATTCGGTGCTCGTTCGCGACGAGGATCGGTTCGCGCAAACGCGCTTTCATCTGGTCGTGCTCGACGAGGCGCAAGCCATCAAGAATGCGCGCAGTCTGGCCCGCCGGGCGCTCGAGCGCATACGGGCCGGGAGCCGTCTCTGCCTGACCGGAACGCCCGTCGAAAACCACCTCGGCGAGTTGTGGTCCATCTTCGATTGGCTCGTTCCGGGCCTCCTCGGCGACGAGCTCGCGTTCCGTCGATTCTGGCGGCAACCCATCGAAGCGCGTGGTGATGGCGAGCGCTTCGCGGCGCTTCGAGAGATCATCGCCCCCCGGGTCCTGCGCCGCCTGAAGAAAGACGTCGCGCGCGAGCTTCCTCCGAAGACGGAGCTCGCCGCGCCCGTCGAGATTGCCGGCGGCCAGCGCGACTTGTACGAGGCGATTCGAGTGGCGGCCCATGCCGACGTGCGGCGGGCGATCCGCGCCAAGGGTCTCGCTGGCTCCACCATCGCCATCCTCGGCGCGCTCACGAAGCTTCGGCAGATCTGCTGCGATCCGCGGCTGCTCGATATGGACGCAGCGCGAGGCGTGCGAGAGTCCGCCAAGCTGAAGGCGCTCATGGTTCTTTTGGCCGAGCAGCTCTCGGGCGGTCATCGCGTTCTGGTGTTCTCGCAATTTGCGAGCATGCTGGCTCTTGTCGGCGAAGCGCTGTCGTCGGCCGGTACGCAGTACTTGATTCTCACGGGGGCAACGAGAGACCGCCAGCGAGTCGTGGATGCTTTCGAGGCAGGGCGCGCGGACGTATTCCTCGTGAGCCTGAAGGCCGGCGGGACGGGCCTGAACCTCACGAGCGCCGATACGGTCGTGCACTACGAGCCCTGGTGGAACCCCGCTGCCCACGCGCAAGCAACCGATCGCGCGTACCGGATCGGTCAGCGGCGCCCGGTGTTCGTCCACAACCTTTATGTCGCAGGCAGCGTCGAGGAGCGGGTCCTCGAGCTTCAGCAGAAGAAGCGCTGGCTGTCGACCACCCTCTTCGGCGAATCGCAGACGCCCCGCGGACTGAGCGAAGTCGAGGTCGAAGCGCTGTTCGCTCCACTCGATTGACCGCGCCGTCGCGGCGGCCGCAGGGTGGGCGTTTCCGGTGAGGCTCAATCGGAACGGCGCCTCGGGCCTCGAGTAAGCTGAGCGTATGTCCGAACACCGCCCGGATCCGGACGCGCTTCTCGCGCGCGTGCGAGAGGACGAAGCTCAATCCGCCCGCGGCAAGCTGACGATCTTTTTCGGGTCGGCGCCAGGCGTCGGAAAGACGTACACGATGCTCGAGGCCGCCCGGATCGAGGCCGAGGATCAAAAGCGCGACGTCGCCGTAGGAATCGCCGAGACCCACGGTCGCTACGACACCGGTTCCCTGCTCATCGGTCTCGAACTGTTGCCCCGGCGCGTCATCGAGCACCGTGGAATCAAACTCGAGGAATTCGACCTCGACGGCGCGCTCCGGCGCCGACCGCAGCTGCTTCTCGTCGACGAGCTGGCGCACACCAACGCGCCGAGCTCTCGTCATGTCAAGCGTTGGCAAGACGTCGAAGAGATCCTCGAAGCAGGCATCGACGTCTTTACGACGCTCAACGTTCAACATCTCGAGAGCCTGAACGACGTCGTCGCGCAGATCACCGGGGTCTTCGTGCGCGAGACTGTGCCCGACTCGGTCTTCGACAAGGCCTACGAAGTTCGGGTCGTGGACCTGCCCGTCGACCAGCTGCTCGAACGATTGGCCGAAGGCAAGGTCTATGTAGCCCACCAAGCTTCGAGAGCGGTCGATAATTTCTTCAAAGAAGGCAACCTCATCGCGCTCCGCGAGCTCGCCCTGCGGCGCACCGCAGAGCGGGTCGAGGCCAAGATGCGCGGCTACAAGGCCGCGCACGGCATCGAGGAGACGTGGCACACCGGCGAACGCGTGCTGGTCTGCGTGTCCGCCAGTCCGCACTCGGCTCACCTCGTTCGAGCGGCGCGTCGAATGGCGACGAGCCTCCACGCGGAGCTCGTTGCCGTCTACGTCGAGACGGCTGCGTCCATCCGCATGTCGCCTGCCGATCGCGATCGCCTCGCGCAGACGATGCGCCTGGTCGAATCCTTGGGCGGGGAGCCCGTAACCCTGCGCGGAGAAGACGCCGCGATCGAAACGGTGCGCTACGCGCGCAAGCGCAACGTGACCAAGATCGTCGTCGGCAAGCCCACGCATCCGCGCTGGCGGGACCTGATCAAGCAGTCGTTTTTGGACGACCTGGTTCGGCAGAGTCGCGAGATCGACGTCTATGTCATTTCCGGCTTTCTGGGCGCCAGGCTTCCGGCGCCGCCGGACAAAGTGGTCCGTGGAGCCTTCGACCTTGCGGGCTACTCGGCGGGAGTGACCGTCGTGATTACGTGTGCCCTCGTTGCTTGGGGCCTCTTCGGACGGTCGCAAATCGCGGACGTCGTGATGACGTTCCTGCTCGGCGTCGTCATCGTCTCCATGCGGTTTGGGTACGGCGCGTCGCTGCTCGCGGCGGTGCTGAGCGTTCTCGCATTCGATTTCTTCTTTGTTCCGCCGTACATGAGCTTTGCGGTCACGGATTTCAGCCACATCGTGACGTTCGGTGTCATGTTCTTCGTCGCGATCGTCATCAGCGGCCTCACCAAACGAATTCGCGATCAAGCCGACAGCGCGCGCCGCGGCGAACGTCGCACCGCGAGTCTCTACGCGGTCAGTCGCGAGCTGGGAGTGGCCGCGTCGCGCGAGATGCTGCTCGAAATCGCGGCCCGCCACGTTCGCGAAGTGTTCGGGGCCAAAGTCGCGCTTCTGCTCCCTGGACACGACGGGCCGCTCGAGATCGTTCTCGCGGACGAAGGCACCCTCGGCGAGGGGGACAACGATCGAGGCGTCGCCGACTGGGTTTGGACACACCAGAAGCCCGCCGGCTCGGGCACCGATACGTTGCCGCTCGCTCGGGGCCTCTTTGTGCCGCTTCACGGTTCTCGCGGTCGCGTGGGTGTTCTCGCGCTCTTTGCCGCCGCCGATTCGCGTCTCGACGATCCGGACGAGCGGCAACTGCTCGCGACTATCGCAGGTCTGGTCGGATCCGCCCTCGAACGCACCCAGCTCGCCGAGGAAGCGCGGCGGGCCGCGTTGAAGATCGAGACCGAGCAATTGAGAAACGCGCTCCTCAGCTCCGTCTCGCACGATTTGCGCACACCGCTCGGAGTGGTGACCGGAGCGACCAGCGCGTTGCTCGAACCGGGTGCTCCGACCGACGAAGCCACCCGGCGGGAGCTCTTGCGCACCGCTCACGGCGAAGCGCTCCGGCTCAATCGTCTCGTGGCCAACCTTCTCGACATGACGCGGCTCGAGGCAGGAGCGCTCAAGGTGCACAAGGAAGCTCAGCCCCTCGAGGAGGTCGTTGGAGCGGCGCTGAATCGCATGGAAGATCGTCTGCGAGGTCGCGAGATCCGTACCGACCTTCCGGCCGACCTGCCGCTCGTTCCGCTGGACCCTGTATTCATTGAGCAGGTTCTCATCAACCTGCTGGAAAACGCGACGAAGTACACCCCGGGAGGCAGCCCGCTCGAAATCGCAGCCCGAGCCGCGGGCAGCGAGGTCACGGTAGAGGTCAACGACCGAGGTTCGGGCGTGCCGAAAGCCGACGTCGAGCGTGTCTTCGACAAGTTCTATCGTGCGAAGCAAGCCGAGGGCGGCGGGGTCGGCCTCGGGCTGACGATTTGCCGTGGGATCATCGCCGCTCACGGCGGTCGAATGTGGGTCGAAGATCGACCGGGCGGGGGGGCATCGTTTCGCTTTACGCTGCCGCTCGGTATACCCGGCTCCCGCGGGGTGGGAGAGGCGGCCGCCTCTTTGTCGACATGAGCGAAGCAAAGGCCCAGGTTCTGCTCGTCGAGGACGATGCGCCGATGCGCAAGTGCGGCTCTCGCGGGGTGGAGGAGGCGGCCGCCTCTTTGTCGACATGAGCGAAGCAAAGGCCCAGGTTCTGCTCGTCGAGGACGATGCGCCGATGCGCAAGTTCATTCGCCTCGCGCTCGTGGCGCACGGGTACCGCGTTATCGAAGCCGAGACAGCGCGCGAAGGGATGCAGCAGGCGGTCGCCCACACGCCCGACATCGTCTTGCTCGATCTGGGCCTGCCTGACATGGACGGGCTGGATTTCACACGTCAGATTCGAGAATGGAGCTTCGTCCCTATCCTCATTCTTTCTGCTCGGGGTCAGGAGGCGCAGAAGGTCGAAGCGCTCGACGCTGGGGCGGACGACTATCTGACGAAACCCTTCGGCTCCGAAGAGCTCCTCGCGCGCATTCGCGTCGCTCTGCGACACGCAGCTCGCTCGCCCCACGATCCTGCCGCATCGGTCGTGACGGTGGGCAAGCTGCGCATCGACTTGGGCAAGCGCCTCGTATTTGTCGACGGCGCCGAGGTTCACCTCACGCCGATCGAATACAAGCTCTTGACCGTACTGTTGAGGCACGCCGGTAAGGTGCTGACACACAAGCAGCTCCTCGACCCGGTTTGGGGTCCCGGGCATGCTCACCAGATGCAGTATCTGCGCGTCTACATGGCGCAGTTGAGACAGAAGCTCGAGGAGAATCCGGCTCGACCCAGGTACCTGCTGACCGAGCCGGGGGTGGGTTACCGCTTCAAAGTCGAAGCGTGAGCGAGTGCCCGCCCGGCCTGAGGCACGATCGACGGACCCAGCGGGAGCGTGTCCGTACCCTCTGCAACTCCAACCCCCAATCGGCTCTCGGCGATTGAGTACACCGCCCGGCTGATTCCCTTGCACGGGCCAACCCCCATCGGCTCCCGGCGATTGAGTACAACGCCCGGCTGATTCCCTTGCACTGGCCAATTCCAATCGGCTCCCGGCGATTGAGTACACCGCCCGGCTGATTCCCTTGCACTGGCCAACCCCCAATCGGCTCCCGGCGATTGAGTACAACGCCCGGCTCGTGGCACTTCAGTACTGCGGCGCGCTCAACAAGCAGACGAACTGTCCATGCCTCGTTTCACTGACGCTCGCGCGACATATTCGTGCCGGTCGGTTTGCGTCTCTATCTTCCAAAGGTGTGGACGAACGATCCGGCCCGCAGCGAGCGGGCGAAACTACCGACGACGATCGCCCGAAGTGGCGGATTGCGCTCGACGAGATCGATCGGATGCGGTCAGCAGGAGGCAAATAACGGAGCAGATTGGCGCGCGCCGACGGACTGTTCCTCGATGTGGGAGAGCGCGATTACAGGTCCGTAATACATGGACGGCGCCTTACGGGTCCGATCCAAGCGGACTCAGATTCATGGGCGCGATCCAAAAAATGATCCCGTTGACGTCGTTCGCTACGAAGAGGCGCCCGTCGCTCGAGAACGTCACCGCGGCGGGCCGGCCGTGGGCGACCGTTCCGTCGTCCCATCCGGTGGCGAAATTCGTCATAGCGCCCTCGTCAGGCCCAAAGCCGCCGTCGACGGCCACATCGGTGCTGGCGAGCGGCAGACCGGTGTTCGGATCCATTCCGACGGCCACAATGCGAGCGCCGACCCATGATCCGCAGCAGACGCCGTGCGTGACGATGAAGACGTCACCTGTCCACGGCGCTGGCCACCGGCCCGACTCGAAGTCCAGTCCGAACGGCGTATCGCCAATCACGAACGCATTCGTATCCGCCGTCATGGCGGAGCAGTCGGGCACGGGCATGACGTCCGAGAAGGGAACGTCGCGCGTTGCGCAACATGGGAAGCCCCAATCATCGCCGTCGTGAATCGGAACGAGCTTTTCATGGCCCCCCTCCGAATTCGAATAATCCTTGCCCAGTTCGAGCGCAAAACACTGGTCATGACCGCGTGCGCAGCGTACGGCAATTGGGTTTCGCAGCCCCTT
Organism: uncultured delta proteobacterium; assembly: GCA_963696385.1. Taxonomy (GTDB): domain Bacteria; phylum Myxococcota_A; class Polyangia; order Polyangiales; family Polyangiaceae; genus Palsa-1150. The sequence goes on along the minus strand of CAVOKF010000007.1, from coordinate 48,997 downwards.
CGCCACCGGCGTCCCACCCGCCGATCCATCCGGCGATCCGTCGAGCTTGAGGATGCCGCCGTGAAAGGGGCGCGAGGGATCGCAGGCTTCGTCCTGATCGCCGCCGTTGCCCACATAGATCGTGCCGTCGTCGGCGATGTCGAGTGTCTTGGGCCAATGGAGAGCCGACTCGTAGATGGTAATGTCCGCCACCTGCGTCGCCTGGCCGCTCGGCGCCCGGTCGCCCGTCCTATACGGAACGCTCATGATGCTCGTTCCATCCTGGTAGTAGAGCTGATCGTTGGCGAACAGCAGACCCTGAGTGGATGGCAAGTTCGAGAGGAAGGTAATCTGCGTGTCCGCCGTTCCGTCGCCATTGTCGTCCGGTAGGACCACGATGGCCCCGAGCCCGCCGTTGCCGTTTCCGCCCGTCGTCGGAGTTTGCGGCGATGAAACGAACAGCTCGCCGCCGGGCGCGAATCGCATCTGCCGCACGTCGCCCCCGTTGGTATTGCCGACGAACGCGAAGTAATGGGCGCAAAAGCCCGCGGGCAAGTGGAGAAAGCTCAACGAGTCGGTGCCAGCCGGGCCTCCGACCACCGTGACCGTCCCGGATGCCGTGAATTGGATGGATCCAGGAAGGCTGCAGGGATCCGCTAGCGAAGCGTTGGCCGCGGCTTCAACGTACGCGGCGGGGGGTTCGGCCGCGTCGACGGACGTTGCGCCGGCCGCCGTCGCGTCCGTCATCCCTGCGCCGCCGACAGCCCGGTCGGTCGTGCAGGCTGCCGGGATCGCGAAAGCGAAGAAGAACAAAGCGTACGCAAGGCGCACGGCGTGCGGCCATAACGAACGCTGCGCGCCGAACTGACGAAGGGGAATGGTCACCGGTTTCTCCAACCGTACCGCGAACTGGCGCGCCTCAGCCCCCAACGGTGGAAAAATTATCGATGAGCCGCTTTGCGAATAAAGGCGCGTTTCCTCCATCGTGCTTGAGGTAGACGAACGCGTCCTCCCACGGTTGGGCGCGAATGCGCGCGGCCCACTCGGCGAGCAGGGCGTCCGGATAGTCGTCTCGCCGGAGTCGCACATAGCCCCACCGAGCGGTTGCCTCGAGGGGAGATTCCAGCGCTTCGCCCTCCGCCACACACAGCGCGGCCCCGTGCATGCGAAGGGCCGTCATCACGTCGTCGTCGAACCACGAGGGGTGGCGGAATTCGAACGCGATGCGGAGGTCGGTTGGAACTTGGTTGAGAAATTCTGTCAACCGCGGCACGTCCTTGCGAAGAAAGGGAGGGAGCTGAAACAGCAGGGGGCCCAAGCGACTTCCGAGCTCGCGCACAGCAAGGACGAACGCCTTGAGGGCATCGGATGCGTCCCTGAGTTTAGCCACGTGCGTGATGCGCTGCGGCGCCTTGATGGCGAACGAAAAGTGCTCCGGAACCTCGCTCGCCCAAGACGAAATGAGCTTGACCGTAGGCATCCGGTAAAACGTGTTGTTCACTTCGACGGTCGAAAATTGCTCCGAGTAGAACCGCAAGAACCCGGTTGCGGGCATTTTATCCGGATAGAATCCACCTTTCCACTCCTTGTACGAATAACCGCTTGTTCCAACGAGCACGCGCATGGTGCCTTCTGTTAGCACCGCGTCGTGTCGCCTTCCGTGTCCGCCTGGCATTTCCTTATCCACGCGCGGCCCACGGTCATGCCCATGGCGCCTTCGTTCGCCGGAGTTCTCCGCGGCGTTGAGGTATCGATGCGCGGCGCACGGTCATGGCCATGGCGCCTCCGTTCGCCGGAGTTCTGCGCGGCGTTGAGGTATCCACGCGCGGCCCACGGTCATGCCCATTCGACCGGGGCTGGCCCTTCTGAGATGAGATGAGATGAGCCAGCCGCTTTGCGCCGCGCGGCCTGCTTGCGTCGCTTGGTTTCAGGTGCGCGGCGTCTCCGGGGGTGCCGTGGTCCCCAATGCCCAGCGCACCCTTCGTGTGCGCATCGTTTGGTTTCGCTTCCGATCCGGCTAAGATTGGGCGCGTGACCGACGATGCGGCAACCAGCAGACGCCACGCGTTGGGTGCGATTGCCCTTGGCGGTGGCGTTGGATGCGTGGCGATTGGCCTTCCGGCTGTGCGGCTGCTCCTCGCTCCGGCGCGCGCGGGCAGCTCGTCGGGTCGTTGGATCAAGACCGTACCGATGGAAGCACTCCCCGAGGGCGAGCCGACCCGTGTACCGATGATCGCCGATCATCACGACGCTTGGGTCATCGAGAAAAACGTCCCGCTTGGCGCGGCGTGGCTCGTGCGCCGTGGCGAGAGCGTGCGGGCGTGGAGCGCCGTTTGCCCGCATCTCGGTTGCGCCGTCGGTCGGTCCGTCAATGGCCGGGGGTTCAATTGCCCGTGCCACGACTCGTCATTCGACGCGATGGGGCGTCGTCTGAACGGACCTTCTCCGAGAGATTTGGACGCTCTCGATACGCGCGTCGCGGAGCGCTTCGTTCTGGTCGATTTTCGGCGTTTCCGTCAGGGAGTGCCTCAAAAGGAACCGGTCGGCTGAGCGGTATGCGAACACTTCGCGCTCTGGGCGATTGGGTCAACGAGCGCACGGGGCTGCGCGCGGCGGTAAGGGCTTGGGTCGACGCCCCGGCGGTAGCGATGGACGTCGGCTCGCAGCTGCTCGGAGCGGTGATCGCGGCATGCTTCGGCGTTCTCGTGTTGACGGGCATCGTGTTGATGTCCAACTACGGCGCATCGCCCCAATCGGCATGGGCGAGCGTGCATTATCTCCAATTCATCGAGCCCCACGGCTGGATTGTCCGGGGAATTCACTACTGGGCCGCACAGGTGCTTCTCGTCGCCTCCTTCATGCACATTTTGTATGGTGCGGTCACCGCCGCCTATCGCCCCCGGCGCGAGCTCGTGTGGTGGCTCACCCTCCTCGTTGCAGGGCTTTCCGTCGGCCAGAGCATCAGCGGCGGTCTGTTGCCTTGGGACCAACGCGGGTGGTGGGCGCGAACGATCGAAGCAAACATTCTGGGACTCACCCCCGTTTTGGGAGCGTGGGCGCAGCGGATGGTATGTGGCGGCGTCGAGCTGGGGGCCCTTGGGTTGGCCCGTGCGTACGCGGCTCACGTGCTGGCACTTCCCTTGCTGTTGGCGACCGTGCTCTGGGCGCGTCATGCGCTTGCGCTTCGGTATGGCCGCCTGCGCGCCGCGCCAACTTCCGGAGTCACGTCGCGCGTCGAGCAGCTTGGCCCAGCCGTCGCCGTCGCCGTTACGACCACGTTCGCAATATTCGCGGTGACCGCAGGGACGCGCGGAGCTCCTCTCGACGCGCCGGCCGATCCGACGAGCGACTATCTCGCGCGACCTGAGTGGTTTCTTCTTTCACTGTACGAGCTTCGCAAGTTCTTCCACGGTGCCGCTGAGTTTTGGGCGCTCACCCTCATCCCCGGCGCGGTTGTTGGATATTTGGTCGCTTTGCCGTGGCTGGACCGTCCGCCCCGTGCGCACATCATCGTCCTCGCTCCGGTCATGATCTGTTTAGGGGCGGCGGTGCTTCTCGGGATCGCAGCGTATCGACACGACGCGCGAGATCCGATCTACGCGAAGATGCGTGGAAACGCGCAGGCGCGAGCCGTGGCGGCGGTGAAGATCGCGATGAGGGGCGTCCCGCCGGCCGGTGCGCTCGACATGGTGCGAAACGATCCGGAGCTACGGGGCCATGACCTCTTCGAAGCGCAATGCGCGAGCTGTCACGTCCTCGACGGCCTCGGCGATCCGGCCAAAGCGACGGCGGCCAAGCTCGACGGCTGGGGCACGGCAGAATGGATCGAAGCCATGATGCATGAGCCGGACGCCCGCCATTTTTTTGGAAACGGACCCTATGCTCAGAAGATGCCGAGCGTCGACGTGCGTCCAACCGATTCCTTTATCGCGCTGACCTGGACGGCGATGGTCAAGGGCGACATCGAGCGGCACGCCGTCGCGGTGTTCCTGGCGAACGAAGGCAACGAGCCGGAGGACGGTCCGCGTCAGGGTGAGCACTGGCAGCGAGTCCTAGGGGAGAAAGTCGTTCGATCGCGCTGCTCTTCGTGCCATCCCTACAAGGGCGACGGTGACCTTGAAGGATCGGGGTTTGCGCCCGAGCTTTCGCGCTACGGATCAATCGCATGGACGATCGCGCAGGTTGCCAACCCGGCGACGCCGCAGACGTATCGGGACAGGGCGCTCGATCCGGCTATGAAGAAGCACATGCCTCGGTTCGACCGCGATCTCTCGCCGGCCGACGTCGACCTGGTCTCGCGCTGGACGCGCGCGCACGCGCGCGGAATTGGGCCGCTCCCCTGACAGGTTGCCGCAGACGGCGAGCGGCCTCACGAGGAGGTCGTGAGACGCAACCTGCGAATGGAATTGAGCCGCTCCTTTGACGGTTGCTTCGGACCTCGCTCAGCCACACGATGGATCTATGACGAAATCTCGGAGCGAAATACTGGTTGAGTCACGCCGTAAGGGACTCGCGGCCGGATCGGCGGCTGCGGCGACCGTGGTGCTCGGCGCGACAGTCGGCCTGCCTGTGGCAGTCATTGCGGCTGTGCCGACCGCGCTGTTGGGATGGCGCTGGTGGAAGCACCGAGCTCAAAACGGGATCCGATTTTAGGCTTGGCGCGCGGCACGGCGAGCACGGACAAGCGATCTCTTGCGAGCGCGGCACCTGGGCCTAAACCGGGACGACCCGACCGTAGGGGAAAAAGGTGAATTACGGACGAACGGGATGCCGATCCGGGTGTGCTGGAGGGAGCCGCACCAAGTCTCATCTCATCGAGTCTCGTCCTTGGCCAAAGCGATGTCGCCCCGCGAACGCGTCGTGCGTGGCCCGCGGGATGAACGGGCCCCATCCTGCTGAGAATAGGCGCCCCGGGGTCCTACGAAATCTCATGGATGTTTCTCAATGGGGCTGCGAGCACGCTGGCCCCCACTTGCTCCGCGACCGTACGCGTGATGGGTGGACGGAGCCCACCGTGATCGCGTTACGCCCGCTGCGGGCAACCGTTTCGGCGGAAGTTCGCCACTCGCGACCCGAGAGCCACGAACCGGCTTGCGCAATGCGGCTCCGCGGCGGAAGTTCGCCACTCGCAGTCCGAGAGCCAAGAACCGCCTTCGCAATGCGGCTTCGCGTCGGAAGTCTGCCACTCGCGGCCCGAGAGCCACGAACCGCCTTCGCGTTGGGCTCGCACGCTGGAGCGGCAACCGTCTCTCCTGCGTGAAAAAATCTGCGGTCTTCGGCGCGAGTCCGTGGCGTGCGAGAGAGCGTCGGATCGCGCAGGTGCCCGTTCTTAATAGTGAAATGCTTCAAAATTACGGCAGCTATGACGGGGATGGGCGACGACGGTCAGTTTCTGAAGGCGCCAGTAACCGGAGTTGACGAACCTTCGGTTCGAAGCTTCGCTGACGTGGAAAGGATAAGGATGGTTGGGTGTCACATCAGTTGGCAGTAACGGGGGCCGCCTCGGAGTGGCTCGAGCTAGAACGGGTCGGGGAGGGAGCGACCTCAGTCGTCTGGCGCGCCCGGCGACGCGAGACCGGGCAGTGGGTTGCGCTGAAAGTTGCGAAAGACTCGCCTGGGGCTGGAGCCATCGCGCTTGCGCGGGAGGCCGCTTTCATCGCGCGTGTGAACCGCCGGTGGGGTCCGGCGCTCGTTGACGTCGGGCCGGGCTTCATCGCTACCGAGTGGGTCGATGGCCAGCCGATCGACCACGGGCAGGGCAATCGAGCGGAAAGCGATCTGTTGGCCGCTGTCGTAGCCCATGCGGTTGCGCGAGCGCTCGAGGAACTTCATGAAGCAGGGATCCGTCACGGCGACGTCAAGCCGGCCAACATCCTGCTCGCGAATCGCCCCTCCCGCCGGGACACCGCGGCCGATCGAGGGGCGACGCTCATCGACCTCGGTCTCGCGACGGAGGCCGGATCGGATGCTCGTGGCGGCACCCCTCGATATGCCTCGCCGGAGCTGCGCGCTCGAGGCGAGGCGGGTCCTGCAGCGGATTTGTGGGCGTTGGGCGTGCTTCTCGCCGAAATTCTCGACCCAAGGATTCGGCAGGCGCCTGACCCCTGCGACGCACTCGACGCATGGGACGCGTCCGGCGGTGGTGAACCGGCGCAGTGGGTGAAAACCCTCGTCGCCCCCGCGCCGGGAGGCCGCCCAGATGCTTCCTGGCTGGCGGCGAGGGCCGCTCGTTGGCTCGGTCTCGTTGCGGATGAGGAAGAAGCCGCCCGTGCACGGGTGGAGCGCGTTCGGCGGGCGTACTTGAAGGAGCGCGCACGCGATATCGCCGCGGGTGCAATCGTGTCGCGTCAAGTGGGGCAGCCCGCCGGCACGTGGCTGGAAGAAGCGATCGCTTGGACCGAGAAAATCTCAGGAAGCGTAGCCTCTGCAAGCGCCATAGAGCCGCTCGCGGCCGTTCGACGCGCCCGCTGGCTCGTGGGGCTCGTCGGCCCGAGTGCGGCTGCCTGGCCCGTCGGGTCGGACGACTTCATCGAGGACCGGTTGGCGCCGCGTCTCGTGGATCTGGCCCGCATGAGAGCCCCCGGATCGTGGACGTTTGAGGACGTTGCTGGACGCGGAGTGGCTCGGCCGCCGATTCGACAGGAGAGCGTAGAGACTCCTGGCGAGCGTAGCGCCCGCCTGGTTCGCGAGCTCGGACGTGCGGTACCGAGTCCCTCGGCCTTTTCAGGGGCTGAGGACGACGTTGCTGCTGGGCTCGCACCTCCGACGCTCGTCGTGCAGCTCGCTTCGGCCCTCTTGCGAGCCGGAGAAACGGGGCGGGCTTGGGCGGCGCTTGCGGGCGCGACCGGATCCGAGGCCTGCGCCCTTCGCGCCGAGGTCGCGCGAAGGCGCGGGGATTCGACCGAGGCTCGAGCCGCCGCGCAGCACGCGATCGCCGCCGCCGCCGATGGGCCGGGCTCGAGCGGTCATGCCACGCTTGCCCGCCTCGCCTGGGACGCAGGTGATCTGGATGAGGCCGAGAAGCATCTGCGCGAAGCTCATGGAGCGGCGGCCGCCGAAGTGCGGGCGCTGGTCGCATGGAGTCGCGGGCAATACGACGCTGGGCTTCGTGGCGTCGAACAGGCGCTTGCGGAAGCCGTAGATGCCGACGCAGTGGCGCGCTTGGAAGGGGTCCGCGGCATGCTGGAGCTCGGTCGCGGAGGCTCATCGGCAGCCCTGTCGGCGTTCGGTCGCGCGGTCGAGTTGGCGACGCGCGCTGGTTCGGTGGTCGAGGAAGCGACGTATTTGACCAGCGAGGCGGCGGCGGCGGCGGACGGCGGGGATGTCGCGCTGGCGCTTGGGAGCGCGACGCGCGCCGCCCTTCTTTGGGAGCGTCTCGGTCGACCCGAGCGAGCTGCGCGTGCCTGGCTGGCTCGCGCGGCCGTTCTTGCGACCATCGGCGCGCTGCACGCGACGGATGAAGCGGCCGAAGAGGCGCGGGCTCGCGCGCTAGAGGCCGGCGACGGTCGCGTCGTAGCGTATGCGCGCTGGGCGCAGGTCGAAGTCCGCCCGCCGGGTGACCCCAGCGCGCGTGCTTGGGCCATCGAGGCCGCCGAACGGTTGCTTGGCGGCGGGGTCGAGGACGGCGTCCAATCTGCCGCCAGGTGCCTGCTTTGGGCGCGCGATACCGTCCAACCGGACGACCTTGTCGCGGGCGACCAGGCCGTTGGGGAAGTCGGCTCTGCCGCACAGTGGGAGTGGTGGGGCGCCCGGGCACAAGCTCTGATCGGCGGTGGCGCGCTGGGCAGCGAGGCGACCGTGCTCGGAGCTCTGTCGGCTCTGGTCGACGTTCCGGCACCCCTCGGTTCGCGCGGGCCTGCGCTCGACGCTGCCGTGCGCCTCGCCACTCGTTGCGGGGACGGCGATGCGGCGCGCCGTTTCGATCTTGCCCGCGGCGTTGCGGCGCGAACTTTACGCGATAGAACGCCACCGCATTTTCGTTCGGCGCTCGCATCCGTCCCCTGGACGGCCGGCTCCTCGGGAGCTGTGAGCCCGAACGCCGACATCTCCTTCGCACCCGCGCAAGTTGCACAACTCGAGGCTATCGTGCGAGCCCTATCGGTTCGCGACCGGCTCCGCCCATTGCTCGAGCAAGTACTCGACACGATGGTCCTTTGGACAGGGGTGGAACGAGGCCTGCTACTCCTGCGCGCCCCCGACGGTCGCCTAGTGCCACGTGCCGCGCGGAACTTGGCGCGACGCGATATCACCGGCGACCAGCTTGCGCTTTCCCAGACCATCGCGCGTCGCGCCGTTGAAACCGGCGATGCCGTCGTCGCGACCGACGCGCTCTCGACCTTGGGAGACGTCCACGCCAGCGTGCACGCGCTCCGGTTACGCAGCGTCCTCGCCGTCCCTTTGCTTGCACGCGGAGAAACGCTCGGCGTCGTGTACCTGGACGACCGTGTGCGCAAAGGAGCATTCGGCCCTGGCGAGCTCGCATGGGTGCGTGTAGTTGCCTCCCAGGCGGCCATGGCCATCGCGGATGCACGTGATGCGGTCCTCCTGCGACGGGCGGTACGCCGCGCCGAACGGGCGCGCGTTCAGATCGAAGCGCTGTTGCAAGCGCGTGAAGCAGAGCTCGACCTGACCCGCAACCAGCTCGAGTTGGTCCGCGACGGGCGCGAGACCCGGTATTGCTACGATGAGATCTCCGGGCGCAGCGCGCCGATGCGCGATCTCTTGAGGATTGTAGATCGCGTGACGGCGAGTGACGTTCCGGTCCTCATCGTTGGCGAAAGCGGCACAGGCAAAGAGCTCGTCGCTCGCGCCATCCATAGCAATGGTTCGCGTTCGCGCCGCCCGTTTGTGAGCGAGAATTGCGCGAGCGTCCCGGAGACTCTCCTCGAATCGACTCTATTCGGACATGTGCGTGGCGCCTTTACGGGGGCATCGTCCACCCGTGCCGGTCTCTTCGACGTGGCCGATGGCGGCACACTCCTACTGGACGAAATCGGCGAAATGTCGCTTGCGATGCAGGCCAAGCTCCTCCGCGTCCTTCAGGGAGGCGAGGTGCGTGCCGTCGGTAGTGAGCGGATGCGCAAAGTGGATGTCCGCGTCATCGGAGCGACCCATCGCGATCTGGCAGCCATGGTCGCCTCAGGCGACTTTCGCGAGGACCTCTTCTATCGCTTGAATGTGATCACCGTGCGCGTTCCGGCACTCCGCGAACGGACCGAGGATATTCCGCTGCTCGTGGCACACTTCGTACGCAAGCACGCTCCCGGTCGAGAGGTGAGGGTAACTCGGGCGGCCATGGCGAAGCTCATAGGGTTTCCATGGCCCGGCAACGTCCGGCAGCTCGAGAACGAAGTGCGCAGAATCGCTTGTCCTTGGCGACGGCGCCATCGACCTCGGCGACCTCTCTGCGGAGGTCCTTGACAGCCGTACGAGCGCCGCACGGGGGGCTGGACTCGATCTCCGCTTGAGAGTCGACGCGCTCGAGACCGAACTGCTCCTCGAAGCCCTCACCAAGACGCGCGGCAATCAGACCCGCGCCGCCCAACTGCTCGGACTTTCACGCTTCGGACTGCAAAAAATGGTCAAGCGTCTCGGCGTCAAAGTACCCGTCAGCATAGGTTGAACCGTGCAAAGCCTTCGAATGCGGACCATTCAGGTTGCGGCCAACCCTTACTTTAAGTAGACACGAGCGGGTCTTTTCTCGAAATTCATCCGTCCCACTTCCCATCGCGTACGGTTCGGGGCTGTAGCTCAGTTGGGAGAGCGCTTGCATGGCATGCAAGAGGTCACGGGTTCGATTCCCGTCAGCTCCACTCTCTTTCCATAAGCAATTCAGCTAGTTACGAATTTCGCTACCGATCGTTGCTGCTATGTTGCTGTGGTTGCGCACGTTGAGCAGCGCGATGGCGCTGTCACGCGCCGTCGGCGACAAGTGCATGTACCGCATCGTGGTCGCCAGATCGGCGTGCCCGGCCAGCTCCTGAATGGCCTTCGCGGGCGCGCCACGCATCGCCAGGTGCGAGCAAAACGTATGGCGGAGCTTATGAAGGCTCCCCCGTACCTCGAGCCCGCCCCGGCGCTGCACCGCTTCCAGCCAGTCGCGAAGCACATGCCCGGGCGCCGGCTTGCCGTCGTCCAAGCATAGAACCCGCTCGCTGCGAAGATGCCGGTGCCTCTTGAGCGCATCGGTCAGCGCGTCGGTCATCGGAACGATGCGCGGCTTGTCGCTCTTGGGGGTGTCGACCGTGTCCTTCCACTGCGCTTGCACGATGCGAAGCTGACCTCTTGCAAAGTCCACGTCGCACCATCGAAGCCCGATGATCTCGCTGCGTCGTAGCCCCGCGTCGCCGCCGAGAAGCACGAGAACCGCGTAGCGGCTTCCGACCTTTCCGGCGGCGTCGACGAGCCGGTCGTAGTCGGCGAACTCGTAGAAGTCGATGCGGATGTTCTTGACTGGTTTCAGGTTGAATTCGCAGGGCATCTGCGAGAGCACCTTCCACTTGACCGCGAGCCGCAGGGCTTTCGACAGCACGCCCAGAATGTTGTTCGCGGTCTTGCGGCTGCGGCCGGCGGTAGCGAGCTTGCACTTGATGCGCGTGATGGCCGCGTCATCGATCTGATCGAGCCGCTTGGAGTCGAACGCGGGCGCCAGGTGCACCCGGTAGATCGACTCCTTCGAGTGGATTCCGCTCGCCTTGTGCCGCTCGCCCTTCGCCCATGCGAGAAACGTCGGCCAGAACTGTTTGAGTGTGGGGACCTCCTTTGGCTTCACCGCGGTCGGATTGAGCATCTCCGCCCGCAGTCGCCGTTCGTACGCCTCGGCCTCGCGCTTGTTCACCTTCGTTTTCGAAAGTGCCTTGCGCGCTTGCACGAGCCGTCCATCCGGCAGTTGGATTACGACATGGACCATCCAATATTCCCGTACTTTGCCCGAGACCTTGTCTCGGCGCCGTTCGCTGCGCACGCTCATCGTTGGCTCCGTGAGCGAGCTTCGCGATCTTGGCCGGCAAGCCAAGCTAGCACGCTCGATCGCGAGATGCGGATGAGTCTTCCCACGCGCAGGATGCCGGGGATTTGCTTGCGTCGAATGGCCGCGTAGACGGTCTTGGGCTTGACCCGCAGCTGCGCGGCAAGCTCCTCCACCGTCAGCACGTCGCCCTCGACCGCAACCCCCGCCGCTTCGGCGAGCATCGCTAGAATGTCATTGTGGCTGTCCATCACGCCCACCCCGATCGCGGATTGCAAAAACCCTTGAAGAAAGCGAGTCTTCGGGCGTACGACACCCATCGTGCCGAGTGCGGCGCGTACTCTCAAAGGCCCGACCGAAAGCGCATTAGCCGTTTAGGCCCAGCGCTGCTCAGTAGCTTTGACCGAAAGGCGCTCTACACGCGCAGACGAAGGTGCACGAACCACGCGTACAGCAATTCTCGGGCCAGCGCAATCGCCAAAGGAATGTCCGAACTAAGTGCTCATAATCATTGGTGTGATGGTCAGGCGTGCCGAGGCGGCAACGGGTGGACGACCAAGGGGCGGTCGAGATGGCTCACGGCCCCTACGACGGACCGTCGTCCCGTCGAACGGCTCTCCAATCCATCGAATGGATCGTTGCCATTACGAATCGATATCACTTGGGAAGGAGGTCCATCCTCGACCGTCCAAAGATGAGCGCTTCCACGGCGTGCAAGCCGACACGCCGATCGTCGCCGTCAAGGACGCAACATCACCACTCCGAGCGAGAGCGCGGCCGCAATGTCCCCCAAATTCAAATGCCCCTGTCGTCGAGCTTCGCGCAGCGGTCCTTGCGCTTGCGGTCGACTCACCGGATATTGCTCTGGAGCGGAATGAGCGCCGTTGGATTCCAAACGCTGATGCGCGCGATGACGGCGGCGATCTTGGTCGTTGCCGTTCCGAATGGATGCGGCGCAAGGACCGAGCTTGCCGGCATGTCCGCTGCGGCCGGTTCGAGCGGTGTGAGCGTCTCCACGAGCAGCTCTTCCGGCCCAGTAATTATCCCACCTAGCTGCCAGCCCGGCGGCCCGGGAATGACGAACTGCGGCCCCGGGGGAAGCGGGAGCGAGAGCTGTTGCACGAGCTTGGAGGTGCCGGGGGGAACGTACGACCGGACATACAATACGCAATTGTCAACCAGCGGACCTCCGGACGGCGGCTGGCCCGACTTGGCGGATCCAGCGACGGTGAGCGGATTCCGGATGGACAAGTATGTGGTGACGGTGGGGCGGTTCCGGCAATACGTGAACTACGTGACGAGCAACACCGGCGCCCCACCCGCCAACGGCAGCGGCATTCACACGTACTTGAACGAGGGGCAGGGCCTGGCCAATAGCGGGAGCGCGGGGACGTACGAGACGGGCTGGGACGCGACCGACTGGAACACGTACATCGCCACGGGGGCTGGCGCGGCGGTCACCTGGAACACGAACCTAAGCTGCCTTGGAAACTACCCGACGTGGACGAGCGCGGCGGGCAGCCAAGAGAATCTGCCGATCCGCTGCGTGGACTGGTACGAGGCGTACGCGTTTTGTATTTGGGATGGGGGCTTTTTGCCGAGCGAAGCGGAGTGGGAGTACGTAGCGGCGGGGGGTAGCCAGCAGCTTGAGTACCCGTGGGGTTCGACGGATCCGGGGACGGCGAACCAGTACGCGATTTACAACTGCGACTACGGGGCCTGTACGAACGCGTTGAACAGCATCGCGCCGGTGGGCACGGCGCCGCTGGGAGCTGGTTACTGGGGTCAGCTGGATATGGCGGGGGACGTCAAGGAGTGGAACCTGGATTGGTATGCCACGTACGTCGATCCGTGCACAAATTGTGCCTATCTCACGACAGCTTCCACCCGGGTGGTCCGGGGCGGCGGCTTCGACGGCCCCGCGACGCACTTGCTTCCCCCGTACCGCAACAACGACTTCCCCGACAACCGCGACGCCTACATCCTCGGCTTCCGTTGCGTCAGACCGCCGTGAAAAGCGGCAGGAAGGAGAGGATGAGAAAGCCTTAGCTCGAAGGTTTGCGACCCACGATGATCCCCGTTCGGTCGCGATGCGCCGCTATCGCGCGCCGTCCAGCTGCCCAGCGGCGGCAAGGTCGTCGCCCTTCCGCGCCGCGGGTGACTCCACCACCGGCACTCGAGAGCTGCGTGACTGCCGAACGAGTATTTGGCCACCGCCGCCATGAGCCCCCGTCGTCTCGACTCTCGCATGCACGAGGGGCGCAGCGTTCATTCGCTCGGCAAGAAGAAAGACGCTTGCAGCCAGCGCAGGCTGACGTGACGAATGAATCCGAGCAGCTCGATCATTGACAGATTTTGGCGGTCTGATGCAGGCGAACGGAGCGGTGCCGCTTCAGGCAGCGGGGACCGCCTGCAAAGCCATCGACTCCATCAAGGCGCAGTAGCCGACACTTATTTCGGACCTTTCGGACGGACAGAACCCGAACGATGATCCGATCTTGGCCGACGCTGTGGCGACTCGTTACGGCTGTGGTCTCGCGCTGGGCGCGCCGAACGGGGGAGGGTTGGGCTTCATCCTGCTCCCCGTTCTTGGTTTTAGGGGGGGTCCGCTGAGAGAGTCGAAGGCATCCGAGACGCTTCCTCGCGGACACGACCGATTGACGTCTCGGCCCCGCGGGGGGAGCTCGCCGCACCGAGACGGAGCGCTTGCGGGCCATCGTGCCGCACGGCGACGCGCGGGAACTGCCGAGTGCCACGATGGCAACATCGATCGCCACCGCCGCTCAAAAAACCTCGCTCACAAACTCGAATGCCTATTGGCGAAGGACCCACGTTAATCCGCCGAATGCAGCGCCGATTCGATAGCGGCGCGACCGCCCGCGGCTCCGACGTCGGCGCCGGCCGCGATCAGCATGTCGACGAGGCTGCGCCAGTCGCGGCCCTTGCCCGACTGATGGCCAATGACCCACACCGTGAAGTCGAGGACGGTGCCGCCGTAGTCGTTGCGGACCTCGAGCGGCGCGCCGCGTTCGAGCAGCATCCGCACCGTCGGATGATTGCAGCGCCACACCGCCTCGTGCAAGCCGGTCATGCCCTGGTTGCCTTGGACGCCGATGCGCGCACCGGCGTCGACGAGGTACGCCGCGATCGCCGGTTGGCCCGCCTTGCACGCGGCCAAGAACGCCTCGTCCTTGACCTCCTGAGCCGGCCGCGGCGGCCCGAGTCGAGCCCCCTCCTGCACACCACCGTCGGGCGCCACGAATTGCCGGACGCGATCCAACAGGCCGAGCGACGCGGCCGCACACAGATCGACGAGCGCGCCGCACTCGACGAGCGCCGCCCACGCGGACGGCAGCGCGTAGCGGATCGGCGTGGCGTCGCCGTCGGGGCCGTTGACGCTCGCGCCGCCGCGGGCCAGCACGCGCACGAGGTCCGCCATGACGCCGGCCTGGTCGGGAAACGCGCTGGTGATTGCGAGGGCAAGTGTCGTGTCCCCGCCGCCGTACAGGATCGCCGGCGCGTCGGGATTGGCGCCCCGCGCCAGGAGAAGCTCCGCCACGGCCGGTGCGTTGGGCGGAGAGCGCTGGCGCTCCGGCTCGACGCCGTTCGCACCCACATAATGAAGGAGCGTGCAGCGATGCTCGCGCAGCGACCGTGCGTGGACGAGCCGCGGCTCGCCATCGAGCAGCGCGGTCAGCCGCGTCACATCGCCGTTGACCACGGCATCGGCCGCCTCCTCGAACGCCTCCGCCAGATTGACCGGCTGCTGCGGTACCGCGCCGGCGCGCCGCAACCGGTCGGCGATCGCGTCGTGACCGTCGCGAACCGCCCGTGTCAGCGGCGTCTCGCTACGGAAGTCGACCGCGTCGACACGCGGGTTGCCGTCGAGCAGGGCGTCGACCGCCTCGATCGATCCGGCCGACACGGCGAGGTGCAGCGCGGTCTCTCCGTCGTCGTCGGGCACATCGGGGTTGAGCCCGATCGCGAGCAGCGCCGGGATCGCGGCGATGTGGTGGGTCCGCACCGCCCAGCATAGGTGCTGGTGGTCGCCGCGGCGCCAGCGCGCCGTGCCGGTCGGGCGCTCACCCCGCACGCACGCGCCGATCCGGCGATCCGCGTCGCTTGCCTCGGTGTCATGTGCGCCGCGGCTGCGGAACAGCGCCGCGGCATCGTCGCGGGCAACGCGCACCGCGATCGCGAGCGGCGTGTGCCCCTCGATGTCGCGCGTGGCGATCGACGCGCCGCCGTCGAGCAGTACCTCGAGCATGGGCACGCTGCGCCCGAGCAACAGTGCCGCGTGCATCGCGCCGCCGCGCCGGCCCCATCGCCGGCCGGCATGATCCACCCACGCGCCGTGCGCGAGCAGGATCCGAGCGGTCTCGTGATCGTCACGCTCGACCGCGACCTCGAGCGCCTCGCGCAGCTCCCACAGCTGCGCCGTCTTCAGCGCCTCATGCACCGACGCGCCGGCGCGCACCGCGACGTGCAGCGAGGGTACCTGCTGATGCTTCATCCGCGCCCACCCGTTTCGATCGTGTGCGGCCGTAGGGAAGGGATCTCCCCAGCGTGAATGAGAAGGGCGATGCTTCTGGGCTGTCTGTGAAGACGGCGAATCAGTCCGCGTGGTTCCAGTTCCACGACCATGCGATGAACGGAAGGGGGGGTGACGCCGAAGTAGCGCTGCATGTCGGCCTCGGCGGGAGGTCGACGGCGCACCAGGACGTACGTATGAATGAACGCGGGATACTGGCCCTGCTTGTCCGTGAAACGGGGCTTGGAGGAACCGATCGACATGGGGGCGGTCCCGGGATCCAAGGCTCCGCGATGAACCACCCTGAGCATACGGCATCCGGCTGTCGCCGAAGAACGGGATCGACTGGTGCACAGACAACACCTCTGCGAGAAGGCCAGCGAGCGCGCAGCCATGACGAAAAGACCGCTGCGGTCTGGTTGGACACCGGGCAGGGAAGTCGCGGCAAACGCTGCCCGCAAACGCGGTGGCGGTAAGGGCTGCGCTGCACCTGCCCGTGCGCACGTCGGTGCGTTAACCTGCCGCGTGCGTAGCCGATACCGTTGGATGCGGCGCAGGGCCCGCAACGTGTCCGCCGTCGTGTCGTTCGAGTGACGCAACAACGGTCGGCAACGTGTCCGCCATGGTGTCCGTCGGGTGACGCAACACAGTCCGCAACGTGTCCGCCGTCGTGTCGTTCGAGTGACGGAACAACAGCCGGAAAAGTGTCTGCCGTCGTGTGGTTCGAGTGACGGAACAACAGTCGGAAAAGTGTCTGCCGTCGTGTGGTTCGAGTGACGGAACAACAGTCGGAGAAGTGTCTGCCGTGGTGTCGTTCGAGTGACGGAACAACAGTCGGAGAAGTGTCTGCCGTGGTGTCGTTCGAGTGACGGAACAACAGTCGGAGAAGTGTCTGCCGTGGTGTCGTTCGAGTGACGGAACAACAGTCGGAAAAGTGTCTGCCGTGGTGTCTGTCGAGAGGGGCAAACCCGGAGCGAAGCGAAGGGCAAGATAAAGGATTAGAGCTACGCGTGTCTTAAGTTTTCAGAATTACTTAGGAAAGTATAGAGCTATGGGCCTATGCCGTAGCTCCACGACTTCGATAACGTGTGGAAAGCCATCATGAAAAGGTGGAGCTATTCGTGATCGACCGCGACGATCTCCCTATTTTCAGGCCTCGGATGGGGCGAGGGCCAAAACGGGCGCCTCGCGGCGAAAGAAGCTCGTTTCGCGGCGCACTTTTGTCGAAGATGGCGCGGAGCGCCCGCACGGCGCAGCGGCGAGTCGCGCGCTCGCGCGTCGCCGTGGCGCGACCGGATGCGAGTGCGCGCCGGGCGGTCGTCAAGGTGCACGTCGCGCGCCTGGGGGCCGGCGGCGCGAAGGCGGCGGCGTTGCATCTGCGGTACATCGAGCGTGACGGTGTTGAAAAGGACGGCTCCAAGGGCGTGGCGTACACGGCCGACGAGCCGGCTCGGGTCGAGACCTTCGAGCAGCCACGTGCCGGGGAGCGGCACCAATTTCGGTTCATCCTGTCCCCGGAAGACGCGGCGGAACTGGATCTCACCGCGTACGTCCGGCGCTTCATGGATCGGATCGAGCGCGATCTCGATCGCAAGCTCGAGTGGTTGGCCGTCAACCATTTCGATACCGATCATCCCCACGCGCATCTCGTGATCCGGGGCGTCGACCGAAGCGGTCGCGAGCTCCGGCTCGACCGCGGGTACATCTCGAACGGCTTTGCGCCGGACCGCACAGGAGATCGCGACCGAGGAGCTCGGGCCACGGCATGACCTCGATATCCAGCGGGCCTATGCGCGGGAGATCAGCCAAGAGCGCTTCACGTCGCTCGATCGCGAGTTGGAACGGCGCGCGGTCGACAACCGGGTCGAGGTCCGGTCTCGGCAGCGGCCTGGGCGGTTCGACGACTCGACCCTGGTCGCGCGGCTGGAACACCTCGAGGCGATGCGGCTCGCCGAGCGCGTGTCGCCTTCCACGTGGTCGCTCCAGCCCGGATGGCAAGCCGATTCACGCCGCCGTGCGCGGCGACCCGGCCCGATACCGGATCGTGGGCGAAGGGGAGGGGCTCGAGCCTGGCCTCGCCGGGGACGCCGGCGTCGTGACGGGGCGTGTCGCGCGCAAAGGTTTGTCCGACGAGCTCAAGGGTCGACTGTACGCCGTCATTGAGACGCCAACGGGCCACGCGGTCCATGTCCAGCTCGACCCGCGGTCCGCCGAGGACCTCCGTCCTGGCGACATCGTGTCCGTGACGAGTCAACCGGAGCGTGCCATCCGGCCGGTCGACCGGCACATCGCCCATGTGGCCCGCGCGCGCGGCGGCGTCTACGCGCACGATTTCGAAGCCGTTGACGCCACGGAGCGCGCCGCCCGTTGGCGTCTGCGCGAACTCGAGCGTCTTGGACTGGCGACACCGGCGGGTCCGGGCGGTTGGACGCTGCCGCCAGACCTCCTCGAACAGCTGCAAGCGCGGCACCGGGCGACACCTCCGAAACATCGTCTGTTCATTCGCAAGGAGCCGCTGTCGCTCGCCGACCAGATTCGTTACCTCGGCCCGGTGTGGTTGGATCGTGTCGAGGGGGCAGCCTTGGCGCCCTACGGCTTCGGCGCGGAACTGCGGCACGCCGTGCAAGAACGCGCCGAGACGTTGCGGCAGCTCGGCATCGCGCCGGACGGTCCGAGTCGGCTTGTCGCGCTACGCGAACGAGAGCGGCGGGCGGTGGGAGAGCAAATGGCGGCGCGCTTGGGGCAGACCTTGGTCGGACGGCTGCCGGAGCGCTTCCGCGGGCGTGTTCAAATCCACGCGGCGCCCGGCGGCTCCTCGTACGCCGTGATCTCGGACGGTTCGCGCTTCGGCGTGCTCGAGACCACGACCACGCTACGTACCATGCGGGGCAAGTCGGTCGTGGTCTCCCGCGATCCAAAAGGCCGACTTGTCGTACGTCCGGATCTCGACCGAGGGATCGGGGACTGACCCGGGGGGAGTCGATTGAGCGGCCCGCCGCCGTCCGCCATCATGGTAGCGAGCGCGCCGCCGATGCTCGGGTGCGTGTCCGCAGAGCCTTCCGAAGCGCGTCTGCTCGAAGTGGCGCCCATGTTCGCCGTCACGATGTCGCCAGAGTGTTATTGGCCAACGAGATCCGAGCAAAAATGACCACCCAGGGCGTGCTGGTCGGGTCACGGTCCGCTGACGACCGTCTGCGAGTCAGGGCGTAGGCCAAGAATCAAACTGGCGTGAGCCTCTTTGCCCTCGCCGAGGTCGACGCCCTCGGTCGACCCGGCCGCCGTCCCGCGCCCTGGCTTGCCGGGCCCAGAAAACTCGCCACGCCGGCAAAAACCGCCGCCGCCTTTCGCCGCACCGAAGGGCAGGAAGCCGCTTCACGTGTTTCGGCTGCTCGAGCAAGGTATGAGTTTGCGACAAATCGTGATCCAGGCGCGCGTCCCGCCACACCGCGTGCGTACTCTTCACCGCGAGTGGTCGCGCTCGCTCGAACACGGTGCCCCACCGGACGCGTACGTCCTCGGCGACGGTCCCGATCTCAACGCCCTCGCCGACGCTGCCGCAGCTCTTCGCTCGCGACGACTGATCGCATCGACAGTCAAAGCGCTCGCTCTCCGTGGCCATCTTTCCTCGGAAACTGCTGGCCAAAATGCCTCGGATCTTACTGGCCACATTCCCTCGGAAATCTCTGGCTGTCTACACCAGAGGCCACGTGCGACGCAAAGGCGGGAGCCCTGCGGCCTCCGGCGTTGTCCGGTTCCGAGATTCTTTGCCTCCCTTAGCTTAGCCTTGGCCGCGGCAGGTCAAGGCGTACCGCCGGTCGCTGCGAGCTTAGCGGTACACCGCCGCTGGCTCCGCGCAAGAGCGCTTTTCTAGGTTGATTCTCAGCGCGGTGCGCTACGATCCGGGCGCCTCGGGCCCGCTCACGTGTAGGACCCGCACCCGAATAGGAATCGCCCCGATGACCGACGCCATGAGCGGGCCGCCGAACGATCTGATCACGATACAAGGTGTCCTGACGTTGGGCGGCGCCACCACCGCGACGTACGTGATATGCAGCGGAATCCAGCGTGCATTCGACTACAACCCGAAGTGGTTGGCGCTGGCCGTCGCTCAGGCGGTGTCGATCCTGGCCGTAGCCATCACGCATCCGAGTGTTGCCGGATTCTTCGTCGCCATCCTCAACGGCTTCCTGGTTTACTCCACCGCCATAGGCGCCAACGCGATCAGCGGGACGCCGCCTCCTGGAGCCAGGGAGCGAGGAGGGCTAGACGCCACTGAACCTCGGCGTATCGGGCGGACGTTCCTCACCCGATGGTTCTGATTCTGAGCCCCCGCAGTTTACGACTGTCGCGCGGGCGTTGAAACGGTCAACGTGGTGCGGCACAGGGACTATTCGTCGTGGTCCGATGCCGATACGTTGTGCTCGTGCCCGGCACCGAGACCGAAAGCCCGATTCGCAACGCCCGGTGGCATGCGCTCGTCATCGGAGTCGACTGCTACCCGCTGTTGAGACCCGATGAGCAGCTTGCGGGATGTGGGAACGACGCGGAAGCTTTCCGCCGATTCCTCGTCGAGCGCGTCGGGGTGCCGGAAGGCCAGGTCGCGTGCCTGATCTCGCGCAAGGAGGATGGGGCCTACGCTCCGGCCAGGGCGGCCAGCGTCCGCTCGGCATTCGCCGATCTCGCGAAGGACGGCCGCGTCCTCGCCGGCGACAACGTCGTCATCTTTTACGCCGGCCACGGCGTTCGACTCACGCGGACCGGTCCGGGCGGGGCCGAGCGTTACTACGGGCTCGCGCCGGAGGACGTCGGCCGGATGGCGGGTGAGCTCGCCAACCTGATCCTCGATCGGGAGATCCACGATCTGCTGCGTGCGCTGGAGAGCAAGGGGGCCAAGGTCACCGTGATCGCCGATACCTGTCACTCCGGCGGAGTTACGCGCGACGCCGACCGGTCGCCTCGGGAGCGATTCGTCGCCATGCCACCGCTCGAGGCGTCGACGTGGAACGCGTTCGCGGGGAGCCATCCTGCGTTCGCGCAGGCGACCGCCGGTACGCGGCACGTTGGAGCCGGAATCGGCCGCCTGGGTCAGTACCCGGGCGGGGACTTCGTGCTGCTGGCTGCCTGTCGGGACTCCGAGACGGCGAAGGAAGACGATCAGGTGATCCTGGCCACGGACGGTTCGCAGCGCACCGTCCCGCACGGCGTGCTGACTCTTCACCTGCTCAAGGAGCTGGAGCGCGTCCCGGCCGAGCGAATTGCGACGCTCCGGTGGATGGACTTCTTCGAGCGACTTCGCGACGCCGTCGTCGCCCGCATCGCGGAGCTTAGGCTTTCCCCCCAGCTTCCGGTGCTCGAAGGCCGAGGGGAGCAGACGGTCTTCGGCGGCGGTTGGCGGCCGTTCGCACCTGGGTTCTCGGTGCGGGTCGGCGCGGCAGGCGTGCTGATTGTGGATGGGGGGACGCTCAACGGCCTCGAACCGGGAGCCGTCATCGCGGTGCACGCGCCGGAGACGGTCGACTTTCATACGGCCGACGCGCCTTGGGTTGAGGCGATGGTCGACTCGGCAACGGCTACGTCCAGCACGGCTCGTCGCACGGACTCGACGCAGCCTGTGGCCGACCGTTCTCGCGCGCGCCTCCTGCGTCCGAGCACCTCTGAGAGGCCCATTTCGGTCCGCCTCGTGGACGTACCGGACGGAGTGTCGGCGGCCGCGGCCGCGGTACCCGACGAGAGCCGGTTCTTCACGCTGACGAACGTGCGTGAGGCCGCGAAGGCAGAGCCCGCCCACGTCGAGGTGCGCTCGTGGAAGGGGGAGGTCCCACCCGTCGTCTGGCCGGGCGAGGTCGCGGAATCCTGGAAAGAAGCGCGTGATGGCTGGGTACTTCTCGCCATGGACCTGTTCGGCGCGCCCTCGGTGCGCTCCCCCGACAGCGCCCGCGAAATCATCGCGTACCTGCCAGGCGCCGGGCCGCTCATCGAGGGCCTCGAGGAAAGGGAGCACACCCTCGGGCAAGCGCTAGGCCGCGGGCTCGCGACCTGGTCCCGTTACCTGAGCGCGCGCGACCGCCGCAGCCAGGACGACACCCTGAGCACGACGCTGGCCGTGAAGCTTCGCGCCGGCGACGGTGAGGCACCCCGGAGCCAGGGCGAAGCCGATGGGATCACCGCCCTCGCGCCGGTCGACGGCGTCTACACCGTCACGCCGAGCCAGTGGGTCCTCGTGGAGGTGAAGGTGCTCATGTGGACCTCGCTCCCGCTTCACATCGGGCTCGTCGCCTTCTCGGACGGGGGCAGCATCGTGTCCCTGTGGCCGCCGGAGGGCATGGAGCCGACGTTGGCTCCCGGCGATGTACTCCAGCTCGGTCTAGACCGCTTCACGCCGCTGCAGTTCTCTCCGCGCAGCGATCAGGACGTGAGCCGGTGGCTGCTCAAACTCGTGGCGTGCACCACGCCGCCGGGCGCGGATCCCATCAACTTCCGGAGCCTCGAGCAGCCGGCCGTACAGGACGTGATCTCGGCGAGCATCGCACCGCCGAAGAGGCGCGGGGGTGGCATTCGGCGATGGATCAACCCTGCCGAGAAGGCGGCGTGGTATGCGTGGACCCTGCGCATCGATGTACGATGCAACGACCAGTGAAGGGCAGACCGAGGGGGTCCCATGGTGCAGCAGGTCTTCGTCATCTCCGACCTCCACCTTGGCGGCGCCGACGGCTTCCAGATGTGCGGCCCCCAGGGGCAGGCGCTCCTCGCCGAGTTCATCGCGTGGGTCACGGCGCAGCATCGGTCCGCTCTCGGCGCGCACCTCGTGCTCGCGGGCGACGTGGTCGACTTCCTGGCCGAGACGCCGGCGACCGCCTTCACGCGAGACGAGCGCGAAGCAGCCCGCAAGCTCGAGCAGATCTTCGCACGCACCGCTCCGATCTGGTCGGCGCTCGCCGCCCACGTTCGCGCCGGAGCTCGGCTGACGGTGCTGCTCGGCAACCACGACGTCGAAATGTCGCTGCCCGCCCCTCGTCATGCTCTCTTGGACCGCCTCGGCGCAGGCCGCGTCGAGATGCTCTATGACGACGAGGCACTGCGCATCGGCGGGCTCCTCGTCGAGCATGGCAACCGGTACGACGACTGGAACTGGGTCAACCACGAGGAACTCCGGCGCGCGCGGCGCGATCTGTCACGTGGCAAGGATTTGCCGGCGGGCGCGTTCACGCCGATGCCGGGGAGCCGTTTGGTGATCGATGTGATGAACCCGCTCAAGAGAGACTTCTCTTTCGTGGATCTGCTCAAGCCGGAGGACGCCACCGTGGTGCCTTTCCTGGCTCTGTTGCGGCCCGGCGTGATCCCGAACTCCCGCGACATGGTTCAGGTCCTGAAGGACGCCGTGACCGCTCGGCTCCGCGCGTGGGCTCCATGGAACGTCCCGGCGCGCGACCTGGCGGCCGAGATTGAGTCGTCGCCGTCGGAGGTGGAGCTCGCCGATCAGCTCGCGTTGGCGGAATCGGTCGTCCGCGACGCGAGCGCCTGGCGGGCGCGCGAAGCCTCACGAGGTCCGAGCTTGGATCTGCTCTCCATGCTGTTGCGTTCCAAGCGCGTGCCCGAGCAACGCGCGGTGTATCTGGACAAGCTGCTCACGGTGCTACGCGCCCGCTGGGGCGAAGCCGCCGAAGCGTTCGACCTCAATCTGGAGCTTCCGCAGTACTGCGATGCCGCCCGCGAGAGCGCGCAGCGCGGGTGCACGACGGTGGTGTACGGGCACACGCACCTCGTCAAGCGCGTCGACCTCGGCGGAGGCGCCAGATACCTCAACACCGGAACCTGGGCCGACATCATGCGCGTCCCCACCCGCATCCTGAGCCCGGAGACGCAAGACGACCAGGCGATCGCTGAGCTGGACGCGTTCGCGTCCGATCTTACTGACCCAGCGAAGGCCGCACACTGGCGGCGCCAGATGCCGACGTTCGCGCGCGCCGTGCTCGCCGACGACGGGACGGTGGTGCAGGCCGACGTGCACCGTTTCAAGCCGGGCGCCGCGCTGAAGGACATGTTCATCGAGGACGGGCCGATACGTCTCTGAAGGGAGCGCCGTGGGTAAGCCGATTAACATCCTTTATCTGGCCGCGTGTCCGTCCGGCTCACCGGAGCTCGACTTCACGAACGAAGCACTGGGCATTCGCGAGGCAATCACGCAGGGGCATCGCCGAGACTTGGATCTGGTGCCCGTCTTTCAGGTCCAGGCGGGAAGGATACAGGAGCTGCTCCGCGAGCATGAGCCCGTGATCCTGCACCTGGCCGCGCATGGCTCGCGCGGCGGGAGGCGGGCCGCACATCAGGGGGCCGCGGCGGTGGGAGTGTGGCAACCGGCAGGCGCGGCCATCCGACTCCTCGACGACAGGGGCAGCGCGTTCGACCTACCGGATTGGCTGCTCCATGACATCCTCGACCACAACAAAGGAAGCCTTCGCTGCGTCGTGCTGAGCGCGTGTTACTCCGACCAGATCGCAGACAAGATCGTCGACACGATCGAGACCGCGGTCGGAACGACCCGAGCCATCACCGACGCGGCCGCGATCGCGTTTGCCCGAGGCTTCTACGTTGCCGTCGCGTCCGGAGAGAACATTGCCGATGCAGTCGGAGCGGGGCGCGCCCAGATAAGCGCGATGGGCGCCGGCGCCGGTGACGTGGTAGCGCCCAGGTACAAGGCGGATGTCGATGGGACGAAGCTACGGATTGTCGACCCCGTCGTTCGTCCGGCCGCCCCCTTGCCGCTTCCGGTCGACGGTCTGCTTGTCGAGTGCCTCAAGGAGGTTCCTCCCGGGTGTGGGCCCGTCCTCACCGCCGCCTTCAGCCGATCGGCACCGGACGACTGGACGTACCCCGCGCTGTCCTCGCTTGAGAGCGAGGCCGTCTCGGTCGCACGCGCGCTGGAGCGCGCGCCGGTGCCTGCGCAAGCCGCCAATCCGGGCGAGCTCGGGTTGCCGCCGCTCGTCAAGTTCGTCTGGCTGCTTTCGCTCATCGACGACCAGCCCCAGCCCTCCGTCCCTGACGCCACTCGCGACCGGCTCAAGAGGTGGGTGCTCGAGACAGGTATCCTCACGTTGGTCAGGGCCGAGCTCGGCGACGAGCCGGCCCTTGTTCGCCAGCTCGATGACGTGATCTGGCGATACCCGGACGTCCACGTTCACATCTGCATCGAGAGGGAGGACGACGGGGATGCTTTCCGGCTCGCGGCCTACCGCGATCGAGTGGAGCAGGTGGTGCGGCAGAACGTCGACCGAACAACCGTAGAGCGGCTCGTGGGAGAGCAGATCACGAAGGCGGCGGCGGATACTGAGGAGGCGTATCTCCACATCGAAATCTTCCTCGATCGAGAGCTGCTCGACTGGGACGTGGATCGCTGGCCGTACCGCCACCCAACCAAGAGAACCGACATGCCCCTGGGCAAGGCGGGCCGGGTCCTCGTGCGCGACGCCGTACGCTCACGAACGAGGAAGCGTTTCGACAAGCAATGGAGGGAGCGCTGGAACGAATTCTGCCGTGTGAGCAAGCTGCACCCTGTCCCCATTTCCGAGTACCGGGAGGGAGCTCTACCGGCCGGCGAGGTAAGCTGGTTCTCTGCAAGAAACGGCGACCCAGAGGCGTTCGAAGAAGAACTCGATCAATCGCGCCTCGCGTGTGCGGTGCTCGGGCGCCCGGACGCGGTCGAGGACATCCTGAGGCCGCTGCTCGACGCGACCGTCTCGGTCGTCCTTTGGGTGCGTTCGACGTGCCCTCCGACCGACCTGGCGCGGGTCCGCGAGTTGGTGAATGAGGGTCCCCTCAAAGACCTGCCGGAACGGGTCCGCCTGATCCGAAGAAAGCCGGAAGAGCTCGGAAAACATCTGACCCTGCTCTGGGACAATCCGCTCGATGCGCTGAGCGGAGGACCCTACGCGGGCGCGGGCACCGGAGGAGGAAGATGAGCACCGAGTGGAAGCTGTTCCGTGCACCTGGCGAAGAAAGCGCCACGCCGCCGCCGTTCCCCGCGCCGCCGCCCTGGCGGAACTTCGCCCAGCGCGACCACCGGGCCGACACGTTCCGACCGACGACGCACGAGATCGAGATGGTCAACGCGGCGCTCTACTTGCGTCGCCCGCTGCTCGTCACCGGGAAGCCGGGGACGGGCAAGTCGTCGCTGATCTACGCCGTCGCCAAGCAGCTCGGTCTCGGCCCGGTCTTGGTCTGGCCAATCACGTCGCGCTCCACCGTGCGGGCCGGCCTCTACGAGTACGACGCGATTGGCCGGCTGCGTGCACCCAGCGCCGGACGCGAGGCCGACGCCGCGAACGAAGCGGGCGCGGAAGCGGGAGCCCACAGCGAGCCTGAGGACACGATCCTCTCCCAGTACCTGAGCCTGGGCCCGCTCGGTACCGCGCTGCTCCCGAGCGACAAACCGCGGGCGCTCCTCATCGATGAAATTGATAAGGCGGACGTGGACTTCCCGAACGATTTGCTCCACGTGTTCGAGGAAGGTTCCTTCGAGATCTCCGAAGCGCGCCGGATCCGAGCCCGGTACGAGACCGTGCGCGTGCGCAGGAGCGGCGTCGAGGGCGGGAGCGACGATCTCGAGCCGATCAAGAACGGGCAGGTCCAGTGCACCGTGTTCCCGTTCGTCGTGCTCACAAGCAACGGTGAGCGTGACCTGCCGGCGGCGTTCCTGCGCCGCTGCCTGCGACTCCGTATCGACCCGCCGGACGAGACTCAACTGCGCGACATCATCAAAGCCCACTTTCCCGAGGTCGTCAGCCAGCCTCTCGCCGACGAGATCGACGCGCTCGTCGCGCAGATCGCAGACCTCAACAAGGACCCCGAGAGGGTCGTCGCGACCGACCAGCTACTGAGCGCCATCCACATCATCCGCGGCGAGCGTGCACCCGTCGGGGAGGAACGGAAGAGCATCGTCCGAGAGTTGCTCCGGGAGATTGGCAAGGGACAATGAGCCGACCGGTCGAGCGGCTGCTCTCGGCGCTCGAGCGTGTCCGGGTCACGCGCGATCTGTCGCCCGAGGAGATCGCCGATGCTCTCTGGCTGGCGAGCCGCATCTCCGGCGTCGCGCGGTCCAGTGATGCAGCTCCTCCTCCGGCCCCCGAGCCGGTGCCCGAGCCGAGCGAGGAGATGCCACCTTCGAGCCGGCCGCCCGAGGCGGATGTCCAAGCTCCGCCTGCCGGCTCGCCAGCGCCGCCGAAGTGGCGTCCCCGCCAGGACGCGGCCCGGGTCGACGTGCCGGTCGTTGCGGAGCGGCCGCTGCCGGCGCGAGCGGCCCTCACATCGGCCCTTAAGAGGTCGCTGCCCCGCGTGGCCGTCGAGGACCCGGAGCAGATCGACGAGGAGGCCACCGCCGAGCGGATTGCCTGCGAGAACGTCGTGGAGCCGGTGCCCCTGCGCGCGTGGCGCCGGCAGCTCGATGTCGCGCTGCTCGTGGACGATGGGGTTTCGATGCTCCCGTGGCGCGGTCTGGTCGCGGATGTGGAGCGGGTGCTGCGCCAGTCCGGGGCGTTCCGCGACGTACGCACATGGTCGTTCCGCGCCGAGCGCGAGACGACGCTCCGCCCCGGCCTCGCTCCCCGCAACCGTGCCGCGATCCGCGCGCCGCACCGGGCCGTCTCCAATCCGACGGGCCGGCGCTTAGTGCTCGTTCTGAGCGACTGCACGGCGCGTGGGTGGCGCGAGGGCCACTTCGTCAGGACGCTCACCGACTGGGCCCGCTGGACCCCGGTGGCGCTCGTGCAGGCCCTGCCGAGGACGATGTGGTGGAGAACGGCGCTAGGCCGTGCGGAAGACGTGAGGCTGAGGGCGGGGCCGCTATTCACCGGAAATTCGGGGTTCGCGTGGTCGCACGAGCCTCCGCTTCCGGCCATGCATCGCGGCTCGACCGCCCCCGTCGGGGTGCGCTTCCCAGTACTTGCCCTCGACGCGCGCGCGATGGCTCGGTTCGCGCACCTGCTCGGCGGTATCGGCCGCGAATCGGTGCCCGGGGTTATGTGGACGAGTGAGTCGTTCCGGAGCGCTGACGTCGATGAATCGGCGCCGCCACATGGCGCGGCGGAGCGTCTCCAGCAGTTTCGCGAGACTGTATCGCCGACCGCTCGGCAGCTCGGGGCGTTGCTGGCGGCGGCGGCGCCGCTGACCTTATGGGCGATTCGGATGATACGCCAGGCGATGCTGCCCGAAGCAGGCGTCGTCCACGAAGCTGAGGTGCTGATGAGCGGACTTCTGCAAGTCGTCCGATGCGAAGACGACTCCGGCGACGCGGAGCTCGATCTCGCCGGCGACACCGAACAGGAACGCGACGACCTGCGCGCGCTTCTGCTGAACGGCGTGTCGACCTACGACGCCATTGAGGTGATCAAGAAAATGGCGGCGCACGACGCGGTGGGCGGCCAGACGCTACGCGTTGTGCTCGGCGACATACCGGGGGGGGCAGGGACGGTGCGACGAAGTGGGCCGCCGCTCGAGCGAGTCGCCGCGCAGGTCTTCTTGCGGAGCGGCGGGGACTACCGTCGGCTCGTCGAGCCTCTGGAGGCGAGCGCCGTAGCGACCGCGCCGGTGGAGCCACGCGCCCAGGACGAGGGCAGCGCGCCTCTTCCGGGTCCCGTGCCTTCCGCTCCCGCCCTGGGGGACGCGCTGGTCGTGGTCCGACAGAGGGACGGGTTCCGGCTCCGATTCCAGCGAGGGGACCTCGTCATCGAGGCGTCCTGGCTACTCCTGGAGGAGCTCCTCGCGGCGGAGAAGGATCTGGAGCGCGTCTCCGAGGTCGAACGGCGGGGCGACATCCTCGCTTCGTTGATGCCGGAGCGCATTATTTCGGTGTTGAACGAGTCGGCCGGCGGGAAGCCGCTGACCGTTATGGGCAGTGAGATTGTCGCCCCGTTCGAGCTTCTCCGAATCCGGCACCTAGACAAAAACCGCGAGTTCTTGGGAGTCGCTCGTCCGGTCCTGCGCTGGATCCCCGAACCTGCGCTCGCTGCCTTTTCCAGTCGACTGACGGTCGATCGCATAGCGTTCGTCCGCCCGAGAGGTGAACACGGCGTCCCGCTTGCCGCGACCGAGGAGGACGAAGTGCGCGCTCGCTTTCCCAACGTGCCGTTCGTTCAAGTAACGACGCGCGCAGAACTGAGCGCTCTCTTGCGGGAGGACGTGCCGGGGCTCATCCACTTTGCGGGTCACGCTTCGGATGATGAGGGCGTGCTTTTTGCGGACGGGGTCATGAGCGCCACGGACCTGCAGGACCTGTGGGGGTCGACGCAGAAGCCACCGTTCTTCTTCCTCAACGCGGGCGGTATATGGGGACCTCGCATGCTTCTCTCGCTGATAGGGCGTGGGTGTCCGGGCGGCGTGGCCCCTTCGATGCCCGTAACCGACCGAGCGGCCGTCGCAGCGGCACGCGCATTCTATGACGCGATCGGGGCGGGCCGCACCGTGGGCGAGGCGGTGGTCGAGGTGCGTCGCCGGGCTACAAGCGACGATTTGGGAGCCGGGAGCGCAGTCGCGTTGCTCTCCTACGTGGCCTTCGCCCGCCCTGATGCCATGCTGTCGTTCGCCACGCCCTCGAGCACCGACCGTTCGAGGACGTCGGCGAGCACCGGGGCCACACCTCAGCCGAGCAGCCCGAAACCTTCCCCCTCCGCTGCGCCCAAGCCCAACCGCGCAACGGCCGACAAGCCACAGGTTCGGCGGACCGGCTCGGCGAGCCGCGCCCTGCAGCGCGCCGGCCGGGAGATTCATGACAAGCTCAGGCTCCGGCTGACGTGGCCCCCCAATGTTCCGATTCGGCTCGGAGACGTAGGCAGGCTCGACGGCGGGATCTTCTTCAAGCTGACGAGCCTCGCCGAGCTTGGCGTGCCCGACGATCTCGGCACGAGCGTGGCCCGCGCAGCGGACATCGACATCCGGAGCCAGGGTACCAACGTGATCGCGTTTGGAATGAATCAGTTGACGCTCCCTCGAGCCGGCTCTGTATTCCTGAACATGCGCGGCTCCTCCGCGCATTCGTTCGACGTTGCGCTGGCAGCCGCACGGCTCAAAGCTCTGGCGGAAGCCAGGAAATGGGAGGCCGATTGGGTGCTCGTGAGCCAGGTGATCTCATGCGAGGAGCTCACGCTTGTGATTGGGGGGGGAGCGGATGAAATAGTCATGATGAGCGTGAGCACGCCCATTAAAGTTATGCCCCAAAGCTCGTCCACCATCACCTTCCAAGCATTCAACGTCACACCGCTCCTGCGAGCCTTGGGCGTGAGCCGCTCGTTTTTCACTCGTGAGGTTCGCGTCGTCGAGAAGTGAGCGAGCGGCCATTCCGAGCGCGAGCGCGCGAAGCCTCGAATTGTCCGCGTTCACCAGAGGCGAGACGCAGTAAACGCGAAACGAATGCGCCCGGACGGCTTCAGCGGAGAGGACCGCGGGGTCGAAGTGTAACCCGCTGATGTGCCCGTACTCCGAGTCCGTCTACAGGTCAGGGTCTTCAGGTGCAAAAACGCGTGTACGAGCGAAGACGCGATATGTTTCCGCGCCCGCTTCCGCGGCTCTTCGTCGACCGACGCCTACTACTCGCCGACGCCGTCGCCGAGCAACGACAACGCGTCGCTTGGCGCGATCGGGTGTCGATCGCGTCTCGGCGGACTCCTCAATTTCTACCGTCGCGAGGCTGCGTGAAGAGCGCCGACGGCTTTTCGGACATCACGCGCTCTCCACCGACAGCACGCGCGCTTTTGAGCGCATTCGTAGACGCAACGTCCGAAGGTCGCTAGCGAACGAACCTAAACGGGATGCTAACCTTTTGTGAGCAGCCGACGTTGCCGAAGTCCCAGTTGTTTCGTATGTCGTTCTCGATGCACTTGGCGACCTCGGGGTCATCGCCAGACGCGGACACGCTTTGTGCGGTGCCGTCCGGAGCCACGGTCATCGAAACTGCGATACCGACTGCAGGCCGAGCCGTTCGATGGCCATCCCAGCACAGCCGTCGTATCGCCACCTTATGCTGACCGATGACCTGAAGCAGCTGACCCTGTGTCATACACTGACCGGCGAGCGGCGCGAGGGGGCTGGACGGCTTCGGAGCCCGCGACAGGTCGTTCAAATTTGGGGGAACGAGGACCGGAGATCTAACGCCTTGTTGCGACGCGCCGGGTAGGTCCTTCACGTTCACAGTCGCAACGACCGCGGGCTGCGGCGTTGGGATCGGGTGGCGTTCCGCTTCCACCGCCGCCGTCTGCGCCGTAGGCGTCGGCTCCGCGAGTGGAAGCCTTGCGAGGCGGGATCCCAGCAACACGCCCGCGCTCACGAGGATCCCTGCCAACGCGACGCCGCATGCAACAAAAACGGAGCGTCGGTTCCGGGTCGTCGGGGCGACTTGACTTCGCGCTGCCAACCCTAGGAGAAAGTCCCAACGCCAAAATCGCCTACGAAGCGGCGCCGACAACCTCTGACCTTGAAGCGGCTGTGCCATCCGCAACGGCAACGCAGCCTCCACATTTACCGTAGGCATGGAAGGTTGCAAGAGAGTGGTCGGTTCGCGCTTTTTGACCTGGGCGTTGGGGACGATCCCCGCTACTCGCGCATCGAAGTCGCCAGCGTTCGCGTCTCTAAACTCGACCAATGCACTCAACAATGCACGTGCATCCTGAAAACGATCTGCGCTGCGAAGAGCGATGGCATTGGCCACGAGCTGCTCAAAGGCATCCGATACCCAAGCGCCGCGCGACCGCGGTGTCGGCCGGCGCTCGGCCAGAGCCGACCGCATGAGTTCGATCAATTCGTCCCCTTCCAAAGGTGAACGGCCCGTGACCGCAAATACGAATACCAGCCCAAGGGCATGGACATCGGTCCATCGACCGGTAGCTCCATAGCCCTTCGCGTAAAATTGCTCCGGAGCCGCCCAGCTCGGAGAAAACGCGACAAAGGTCGAATGGGCCGTTTTTCTCGCCTCTGTATCGCCATCCTCCACCACTTTAGCGATACCGAAATCAAGGACCTTCACCAGCAGCGGATTGTCCGCGCTCTGCACGACAAATAAATTGTCGGGCTTGATGTCTCGGTGGATTACTCCCTGCTCATGCGCGAAGGCAAGAGCCTCGATGGCGGGCCGCATCAACTCGACGATCTCCAGCTCGGTATGGGGGCGCCCTTCGCGGCACACTTTTTCTGCGGTAAACGCGTCTAACGATTGCCCGTCAAGCCACTCGAGAATCAGATAAGGAAGCTCGTGGCCGTGAAGGGATGCGGTGACTCCACAATCGAAGACACGAACGATATTTGGATGCTCTGACAGACGAAAGAGCGTCCTGCCTTCTTCGTTGAACCGGTCCAAGAATACTTGCTTTGCCGGCGCCGCGAAGTGGGCGGGGACCTTCAGGCACTTAATCGCGATCGGATGACGAAACTTTTCGTGCCAGCCCCTGTAGACGATGCCGAACCCTCCCTCGCCAATCGCCGCGTCGACGCGGTACTTCCCGTCAATCGTTGACCCAATCAGCGAAAAAGGATCTTCCACCTCCGGCAGATAAGCGCGCCGCCGCGCG
Source organism: uncultured delta proteobacterium (assembly GCA_963696385.1). Classification (GTDB taxonomy): domain Bacteria; phylum Myxococcota_A; class Polyangia; order Polyangiales; family Polyangiaceae; genus Palsa-1150. Next base: position 16,974 of record CAVOKF010000007.1, on the reverse strand, counting down.
AGCGTCAATGACAGACTTTGAAGCTGTGGCGACGCTCTGCTGCGGCCTGCACAGTGGAATCAGGCGCACGATTTCTTCGCGCCTTTGTCGATGGACGTGGGCAGTTCTTTTTCTCAACACGTGCATAACGGTCGACGCCATCTTACTCATTGTCGGTTGGGCAGACGACGTTCGCGCGCCCCGGGTTCGGCCGAGCGAAAACTCTCGAACCCGCATCGTCGCTGAGTGGAAGGTTGCCACCGTCGGTAGCCCCGGCGCGCTCCTGGTCGCCAAGTGTTCGGCTGAGAGAAAGCGCCCCGAGCAGGAAGAGTTTGCGCATCGGTGAAAACGGCCAGGATTCGCTGAATCGCCTCGTGGTCATCAAAGCGTGTCCGGATGCATCGTATACGGGCTGTTGGCGCTCACGACGATGCGACGATTTTCGGACGCTGCGCCGACCGGCGGTTGCCGTTACGCGCGGGGGAAGCGCCGGTGCTCCGCGAGAGGGGCATGGGTCCGCGCGTGGCGCCCCTTCACGCGAGGCAGCGCGCCGAGGGGTCGTGGAGAGGCACGAGGTCGGGTTGGGGCGCGCTACCCCGCGCTGCGTGTCGCACGGTTCAGAGATGGCCGTTCCGTTCCCGCTCGCCCATAGGGGTGGGTACCGGAACGCCCGCGGCGAGACGGAAGCCGCCGTCGGCGCGCACGACGCGCCCCTCGGCACGTAGTCGGACCAGTGCCTCGCCGACCGTGGCATTGCGAGCGTGAAGGGCTTGGCGGAGTGCCTCGCGGCTCATGGGGCCGGCCGACAGCAGCGCGACGATCTTGTAGGCCGTATCGACCGCCAGGTCGCGCTCGACGGGGCCGCCGTCGACGACGCGCAGATGCACGTCGGCGCCGTCCGCGAGTTCGAGCATGCACGGCGGCGGGGCCGGCGCGGATCGATGTTCGATGGCGAGCGCGATCTGGCCCTCGCGTCGGCGCAGGTAAAGGTTGCTGTCTCCCCAAGCGTGCAGATCGCCGGAGCCCCGCAGCGACTGACCGTCCTGTCCCCGCGGCGAGCCGTTCTTGCGCACGTGGTGGACCAGGGCGATGGCGACGTGGTGCTCGCGCTGCAGCGCCCGCAATTCGCCGAGCAGCGCGCTCATCTCGCCCGCCGAGTTCTCGTCGATCCGATGCAATCGCACCAGCGGATCGAGAATGAGCAAACGCGGGGCGCGCTGCTGAAGGGTGGCGCGCAGACGAGCGCGGTCGCGGGCCGCGTCCAGGCGAAGGCTCTCGACGACGATCAGCGCCAGGTCGAGCTCGGCCAGAGCGAGGCCACGTGCGCGCGCGATCGTTTCGATTCGATCCCGGAGGGCCACGGGTGCATCCTCGGCGCCGTAGACGAGCACCGGGCCGGGCGTGGACGCGAAAGCGCCCGAGCGCATCGGTGCCGCTCGCTCGCCTACGCGAGGATCAGGACGGAACCATCGACGACAGATCGTACAAGGACGCGGCCGGCACACCCCCGAGCATCGCTCCCCGCCCTCGCTTCCCGAGGCGGACCTTTTCTCGCGAGCACACCCGGGTCACTTCTGGCGAGCGTTGAAGAACGAGCTCGATTTGAGATCGTTACTGCGGATCGCGAAGCAGTGCGGGCGCCGGCCGATCCGGATCGAGCCGACGGATCGCCTTGACCAGGCGCGCGCGGCAACAGTCGCAGTAGTGGCCCTCGCCTAGCTCGTCCATCAGCATCACCGCCCGGCGGTACTGTTCTGCCGCGACGTCGCCCGAACCTCTCGCCTCGTGCACCTGACCGAGCCGCTCGATTGCCAGAGGCTCGTGGGGATATTCCGACTCGAGCTGGCGAGCTGTCGCCTCGGCCTCGCCGTACTGCCCGGCGTCGATCTGTTCGAGCACCCGCTCGGCGAGCCCGTCGACTTCATCCAACGCCCGCGACTCCTGCAAAACCTCCCGCGCCCGCTCCAGCACCGCCGCGGCGACCGTGGGCCCTCCGTCCACTTCCGCAGCCTGTCGCTCGCTCTCCGCTCTTAGCCGTTCTGCCCGCTCCTCAGCCTCCACTCGTTCGAGACAGCATCGCTTGAACTTCTTGCCGCTGCCGCACGGGCACGGATCGTTGCGTCCGACCTTGGCCATCGCCCGGTGCTCCTACCCGATCTCCAACCGGACCGCACTGGCCGGCAATTCGTTCATGTTCCGCCGCTTCTTCGCGAGCGCGGACACTACGGGCACCTGGACGTGGAGAATGCCTTTGACGACCGACCGAAGGCGCGATTATCTCGCGGAGGTGGAAGATCCTTTCTCGCTGATCGGGGCGACGATAGACGGGAAGTATCGCGTCGACGCGCCGATCGGCGAGGGAGGGTTCGGCATCGTCTACAAGGGGTGGCACCAGAAGTTTCGCCGCTCCATCGCGATCAAGTGCCTGAAGATCCCCGCGCACTTCGCGGCGCCAGCGAAGCGCGTATTCTTGGATAGGTTCAACGAAGAAGGCCGGACTTTATTTCGTCTTTCAGAACATCCACATATCGTTCGTGTCTTCGATTGTGGAATCACGACTACGGTCCAAGGCCACGAGGTACCGTACCTTATTCTCGAATGGCTCGAGGGACAATCGCTAGATACTGTGATCGCGGAAAAAATGCTGCGCGAAGGCCGCCCGTATACCGAACTGGAGGTCGCTGAATTGATGCTACCCGCTATCGAGGGCCTTGCCTTTGCGCACAAACGCGGGATCGTTCACAGAGACATCAAACCCGAAAACCTTTTTGTGGTGCGAGGAGCCCGCAAGCAGCCGAGCGTGAAGGTCCTAGATTTCGGCATCGCAAAAGTGGTGGAGGACGGCGAGACGGAGTCGCGAAAATTGGCTCATTCGACTTTCGTCGCGTTTTCGCCAAGCTGGGCCGCGCCCGAACAGTTCTACGCAAAAAGGTACGGGACGACTGGCCGCTGGACGGATGTGCACGCTTTCGGACTGATATTCGTCTTTGCGGTCACGGGCCGTTCACCTTTGGAAGGGGACGAATTGATCGAACTTATGCGGTCGGCTCTGGCCGAGCGCCGGCCGACACCGCGGTCGCGCGGCGCTTGGGTATCGGATGCGTTTGAACAACTGGTGGCAAAAGCGATCGCGCTTCGTCGCGAGGATCGCTTTCAGAACGCCGGAGAGCTGTTGATTGAATTGAAGCGCTTCATTGATGCGAACGTGCCTCGCGAGGGCGTTGTACACCCACCAGTCAAAGTAGCGATCTTTGCCACGTTTCCTCAAGCTGCCGAGTCGGACGAATCGGGACAATCAATTTCCGTCTCGACAAATCCGGTCGCGAGCGAGAATTCGATAATGGAGGCGTCGACACCTGTTGTGGCAGCTAGGCCAACGGCTGTCGTATCGGTCGGCCACTTGTCGGCACCACCAAGGCCGACTTCAGAGCGGTCGCCGGCTGAACAGCCCGCCGCACAGAAGCGAGCCCACGCGAAATGGAATCTTCCGAAAAGGCGCGAGAGAACGCTGCCGCCACAAGATGGGCGCGGGTTCTCCGGCGAGGCGGAGCGGAGCGCGCGGTCCGTGGATATTCCAAGAAAGCACGTGCCTTTCTGGGTCGCCATCGTCATCGTCATCGCCGCAGCTTTAGTGCTAGCGGGAACGGCCTTCGTGCTCCTGGCATAGCAGTTGTCGTGTTCAATCGGGGTTCAACCTCGGTGGTCATGCAGCAGGAGCCGCTCGGAAATACTGACTTTGGGGCATCAACGGGACTCGCCGCGTACAGAGCAGCAGGATCTGGCCGCTCAGGTAGATCGTGTGACGAACGACCGCTCGGTCGCACCGAACTCCGTTCACCCGAAGGTCGCGTCGGCCCACGCTCTCGACGGTCACACCGTCGTCATGCGGTGTGAGCACGAGCTGGCGTCGCGACAGCCCGCGCCGGCAAGCGACGGACCGTATTCAAGCGCACCCGGTCGTTGGCGGCAAAAGTGCGTACGCAGCTCGTCGGTCTCGCCCTCCCCGCAGCCGAGGACCTGCGGCTTGCCCGCGGGTAGGAGCACGGCGATTTCACCGGAACGGTTGCTCGGCCGACCATGAACACCCGGCACTCAGCCGTTCGTGCATCCCTTCCAAGGGCCTCCGCAGAGAGCTCGACGCGGGCTCCGGGCATGACGAGGCTTTTTCCCAGCTGCTCGTAGAAAGCCCGGCGGGCCGCCGTCGGCCCCTTGTTTTTTTGCTCGTCCACGACAGGCGTGCCGCGTACCGACTCGGCCGCGGAACGGGTTGTCCGGGGAGAGACGCGCCCCGTGCAGCCTTGGGCGGCTTATTGACGACTGCGGGAAGGCACGGTTATCTGCTCACCGTGGAGGATCCCTTTTCTCTGGTGGGGTCGACAATCGACCGCAAATATCGTGTGGACGAACCCGTTGGCCAAGGCGGGTTTGGCATTGTCTACAAGGGCTGGCACGTCCAGTTTCGTCGCCATATCGCAATCAAATTCTTGAAAGTCCCGCCGCACTTCGCCGAAGCTGCCAAAAAGGTGTTTTTAGACAAATTCGATGGCGAAGGGCGTACGTTGTTCAGCCTTTCGGAGCATCCATCGATCGTCCGCGTATTTGATTGTGGTGTGACCACGTCGGCACGGGGGCATCAGCTGCCATACCTGATTCTCGAGTGGCTCAATGGACGGTCGTTAGATAAATTTGTAGAAGAAACGATCGCACGCGAGCGGCGCCCGTGCACCGAACTGGAAATCGCCACATTGCTGCTCCCGGCCATCGACGCTCTTGCATTTGCGCACGAACAAGGAGTCATTCACCGCGATATAAAGCCGGAGAACTTATTTGTTGCGCAGAGTGCGAACAATCGACCGTTGATCAAGGTGCTCGACTTCGGCATTGCCAAGGTACTGCAGGACGGCGACACGGAGGCGCGCAAGACAGCGCAGACGACGTTTGTGGCCTTTTCTCCGAATTGGGCCGCTCCCGAACAGCTTTACGGAAAAGGCTATGGGGCGACCGGTCGATGGACCGATGTGCATGCCCTAGGGCTGGTCTCGGTATTCGCGGTAACCGGGCGCATGCCACTGGAGGGCGACGAATTGGTCGAGCTCATGCAAGCGGGTCTGGCCGAACGCCGGCCGACACCACGCCTGCGTGGCGCCTCCGTATCGGATGAGTTTGAACAGCTTGTGACCAAGGCGATCGCACTTCGCAGCGAAGATCGTTTTCAGGACGCCCGGGAGCTGCAGATTGAGCTCACTCGATTCATCAACGGCAGCGGACATCCCAAAGGCGATTCCCGATCCTCGGTTAACGTCCCTAAAGCCCCCGAATCAGCCGTTTCGGCGAAACAAGTCCCGGGCGCGGTCGAAGAGCGAAGAGTCGAACTGCCGACGCTTGTTGTGGGTTCGACGCCTGCCACGACCATAGCCGTTCGGCGGCCCACCACGCCCGTGCCAGGACTAGGGTCGAAGGCGCGGCTTAGTTTGGTGCGGTGGGTGGCGCTGCTGGTCTTGGTCATTTGCGCCGGCAGAGCAGGGGTGCTTTTGCTGTCTTCAGCCGAGAAGACGGGTCGGATTGCGGTCGACGTCAAGGACGTCGACGGGCTCACAGTGAACCGCGTCGCCATTTTCGTGGACGGGCGCAAGCAGTGCGACACCCCATGTGTCATCGGAGAGTTGGCCCATGGATCGCACGAGGTGAAAGTGAGGGCCGACGGGTTCGATGCCCCGGCCGTTGAGAACGTATTGGTCGAAAGACAAAAGCAGACCCTGGCCGCCTTTACACTCCGCTCGCCCCGCAGGGCCGGACTCAAGGCGTCCGGCAGTCAACCCGGCGTGAAGCTCTATGTAGAAGGCAAGGAAATCGGGCCGTTGCCGCAGGAGGTCTACGACCTCACACCCGGAGACCACTTCGTTCGAGTGGCCGGCTCGGAGCGATACGAGCCGCTCGAGAAGCATGTCGTCGTCGACAAGGACCAAATTGTCGACCTCGGCAACTTGACTCTCAGAGTCCTGCACGGAAAGGCCACGATCACCCTTGCTACTCCGGGGGCAAGGGCCTCCATCGTCAGCGGCTCCGATCGTCGGGACCTGCCGATGCTCCCCATCTCGGTCGACATCGACACGACGAAAGAGTGGTCGCTCGAGGCCACTCGGCCCGGATACAAGGACTATCATCAAGCAATCAGCTTTGACGATGGCCAGGCCGAAAAGAGGTTCACCATCACGCTTGAGCCTAAGGAGCCGCGATTGTCGGAGGGGATGGCCGAGAAGGGCTCAGGAGAAACATCCCTCTGGGGCACGGTCCAGTGGGGGTCCTGGTGGGAGAAGGACGGGGCTCTTTATGGGGGCCCAGGGACCCCGGAGGGCTGGTGGGCAACGTTCGCGCTATCGATGCCCGGACCGAGCCCGAACGCAACGCTCGACGTCGACGCGAGCGTCGTCAGTGGTAATCCGACTTGCGGCTTCGGCTGGCGCGTACAGGTGCCTTTGCACCCGGGCATTTTCGCCGGCTATGCCATGGATGTGTCCAGGCTGGGATACTACATAGGCAAGAACTTTTTGGACAATAGTGTGGATCCACCAAGACAACGACACTTCAGAATCACGCCCGGATGGCCGAGCCTGGAATGGAAGCCATCGGCGCTCATCGCGAGAGGAGGAAACCATGTCCGTATCGAGGTCAAAGGGCATCATTACGTCGTCTTCATTAATGGCCAGCAACTCGACGCGGTTTCCGACACGAGCTTCTCGACTGGCGCGTTCAGCTTCAACGTCTCCGGTGGGGTGGTCCGCTTCTCGAACATTACCCTAGTTGAGCTGTAACTCCACTAAATCTCACCTTCGGCAAGTACGAGCTTCGGTTGGAAGCGAACGAACGACCGCGAACCAACGGCCCGCAAAACATCGCCATCGCCGACCTCGGGCGCAGGGATCGCCTGAATGTAGACGGACGCGTAAATCGTATCCCCTCGGCGGTTGCCGTGCTTGAAGGGGTGCGAATTTTCTGGCAGGCGCCGGCTAGCGTTGGGTGCTGGGAGAGTGGTGGCTGCCGGCGCGTTCGTCGAGCGCGCAACACCGTTTGAACTTGTTGCCTGAGCCGCATGGGCAGGGCGCGTTGCGGCCCGGGGTGGTCGCTCGAGTTTCACCGCGGGAAGCCGCATGCGCGACAACGACCCGCCGGACTTCGTCGTGACGCCGGGTCAGCTCAACACTGTATTGAGCCCAGAGGGGATCGAACAATTGCGCGGCCAACGGCGACGATGCCTTCGAATGAGGCTTGCCGGATTGCAGGTCGATCCGTAGCTGGCCCACCGGTCGGGTAGAGGCGGCGTTGAGGTCGTGGAGCTGAACGACGATCTCACGGCAGGAGCACGCCGCGTTGGGGCAGTGCTGATCGGTTGCCCAATACATGCGTCCGTGATGCCCGACAATCAGATCCCAATCGTGGGGAAACAGCCGGTCGTGCTGGATCATCGCACCGGGTTGAACGCGGTTGAGCGCGGCTCGGTACGAGCTGCGATCGCGTTGTGCGGCCCAGTGCAGCGGCGTCGCCGAAACAGGTCGAGCTGAGATGCCAGGGCGGCGACGATCCACGGATGCTCGGCGAGGTAGCGCTCGGCGGTCGCGTCGCGTGGGGCGCACTGACCGGTCGTGAGCGACACGGCCGCGTGAACGCGTTGGAGATCCACCACGGCCGGTCCCCCGTCGTGCCGCTCCATAGGACGGAGCGATACGAGGATCGAATCGCCGGCCGTAGCCACGTCGGCGGCCATTTCAACGCACACGCCCCGGCCGCAAGCCGGCATCGGCTCGTAGGGCGGGCGCTCGTGCAGGAACAATGGGCCGCCGGCGTCGAGCACTCGGGCCGTCGAGTCGGTCGTCATCCCGGCGACGGTGAATGGGTCGGCCGTGAGCGTCAAGTCCGAGCGAGAAGCCGCGAGCGTCGGACTACGCCGCAGCGGCCGGAGCGGCACGCTCGGCCTGCAAGGCGGCATACGTCTCGGGCAAGAGTGCGGTGAGATCCTTTTCGCCGCCGAGGATCTTCGCGAGGGTTTCGCGCAGGTAGCGGCGCGGCTGGATGCCGAGCTTCTTGCAGGTGACGATCAGAGTGAGGGCGGCGGCGGCGCGGCCCGCGCTTTCGTCGTGGCCCACGAATAGCCACGTTTTTCGATTGAGGATCCAGGTGCGCAGGTCCCCCTCGACCTCGTTATTGGTCATCTCCATGAGCGGGTCGCGCAAAAAGGCGGTCAGACGCTCCCACTGCCTGTGCAAATAACCGAGTGCCTGGCCCAGCTGGCTCTTGGGCTCGACCTGCGGGCGAAGCTCATCGATCCACGCGCGAAGCGCGCCGACTAGCGGCACGCTGTCGTTGCACCGGCGGGCGAAGCGCTGCTCGATACTCTCACCGATGCGCTTGGACTCCGCCTCGATGTGAAAGAGCATGCCGTAGAGCTTCAGGCCATCGGCGGCGCGCGTATCGCCTGCACGCAGGGCGGCCACGAGCCTGCGGCGGCCGTGCGCGTTGCAGCCGCCTCGCCGTCCGCCCGCGCGCTCAACGCAATTGTTAGTGGGCGAGCCGTCGCACATCACGCTGCCAAGCGTGTGCCCGAACAACAGGTCCTCGATGTAATCGTCGTGGCCCGTCGGCGCATACACGAAGCACGCATAGCGATGGTCGCCTTCGATCAGCCACAACGCGCCGCTCTTGATCCCGAGCGGGTGCAGCGAGTCGAGCACCGGCATGCGCGTCGCGTCCAGCGCCGTATAGGCCGATGTCAGGCACGCCGCACGGATGTGTTGGACGACCGGATCGAACAGGTCGATGAGGCGTCCGACGCTCGACGCGAGCGTGTTGGCGGCGAGAGGAACCCCCTGCTGCCTGGCATGGCGCTCCATGCGCTCGAACGGAACCGCGTCTTCGTAATGGTCGACCATCGCCTGCACGAGCAACTCGTTGCCGACAATGCCGCGGTCGACCACCTCGTCGGGCTTGGGTGCGGTGCAAATATGATGTCGGCATTTGGGGCACGCGCAGGTCTCGACTTGGGTCTGCACGGCGATGTATTCGGCGGGCCGGATATCGAGCTTCTCGGCGGTGGTCTTGAAGCCCAAGGACTTGAGCTCCACGCCGCAGTGCGGACAGATGCGCTGAGCCTCCGGCACTTCGTGTTTCTGCGGGACTCGCGGCAGATGTGCAGGCAGTTGCGGTCGCCCATGCGCGTGACGCTTCTTGGGCCCCCGCTTGCTCTTGGGCTTGTCGCCCGCCGGTGGGCCCGCCGGCTTCGCACCGTCGTTGGCCGCTGGCGTCCACAGCAGCGGCAGCTCGAGCTGCAGCCGCCGCATCGTCTCATTCGGTGGACGCTTGCGCGACTGACTCGACAGCTTCCTCATCAGCTCCGTGTTGAGGTCGCGCATGCGCGTCAGCAGACCGAGGATTGCGGCGATCAGCTCCGCGATGGCGCCACGCGACAGCATGTCCAGGATGAAGCGGCGAACCATGTCGAGGTCGGGATCGATCACGTTGGTCACCGGCGGCTCTCGCGGCGTGGACACGAGATCTGCTTTGCCGCAGTCGCGCAATTATGGAAAGGCAATTCGATTGTGGCTTGTCGATCGATCTCGCAAAGTGCGCCGCACCCGCACACGCAAGCCGTCGAGCGGGTCCTGCGCTGTGTCCGTTACAACGCGGCACGCGATGGGGGTGACCACCGCGGTCGACGTCGCGCGCCCCGCAACTCGATTCCCTCGAGCACGAGCAGCAGCTCGGCGGCCTCCAGGACGATGCGTCCCCGCTCCGCGGGCCAGGGAAGGCGAAATGTGCCGCGCTCCAATCGCTTTGTGATCAGCACGTATCCGTCGCGGTCAAAATAGAGAACTCGAACACGATCGGCGCGCCGCGAGAAAAACACGTACATCGAACCCGACAGCGGATCCTCGGCGAATTGCGATCGCACCAGCGTGGATAAACCGTCAATGCCCTTGCGACCATCGACTCGCGCGGTCGCCACGAACACCCGGACACCGGGAGGCAGCGTCAGCATCGGCGCCCACGCTGCGTCAGCGCCTCTACGACGTTGGCCAGATGCTCGGCCGCAATGCCCTCGCGAACGCGCACTGTGATGCCCTCCGAGCAGATCTCGATCTGATCGCTCGCCACCGCCGTCAGCGGCATCGCCACGAACGCCGGCGCAGCCGTCTCCCTCAGGCGCCTTCGCCAGTAGTAAACCCGCTGCACGGACATCCCCCGTCGCTGCGCGAAGGCCGCCACGCTCTCGCCGCGGTCCTGCAGCTCCGCCAAAGCGTCCCGCGCCTCCCGCTCCGTCCACTGTTGCCCGCCACTTCGCAGCCGTCGGTCCATCGCGACCTCCGGTATCGCGCGTACACGACCCTGGCCGGGCTCGAAACCACGTCAGTCGGGGATGGGATACGTTTAATCCGTGCATCGGGGGTCTCCTTTCGCGTTGTCTCACAACAGCGTCTAGAGAATCCCCGATGCCTTTGACTATCCAATTCGTGCACTATGCACGTAAGTGATCGAGATCACTCGAGAAATAAAGATCCTACCTATGAGGCTGCATTGCGGATCGGTAGCGCACACTGCTGGCATATGTAGATATCTGCGGTATGCATCGGGACGTCCTCTCCGGGGGCGGTGACGGCGTGCTGCGGCGGCCGGCTGGATCAGTGACCTGTAGTCCTCTCAAATCGGTTCGCCGATTCAGCGATAACGAACGCCCCTAAGACGCGATATGTTTCCGCGCCCGCCTCCCCGGGCTCTTCGTCGACCGACGCACTTTGGGCTTACTACTCGCCCACACGCGAGATACCTGGGCGCGATTTCATCCGTCGCAAGTGGCGGGTTACCGAATGATCGGAATGACGCTCGTAGGGGGCGTCGCCGTGTCGGGAATGACGCACGACGACAGGTCGAACAGCCTCATCGAAAGCGAACTCGCGAAACACCATGTGTCCCGCGCATCCTCGGTGAGGGCTTTCGGTCATTCAGGGCGCGTCATTCCGAGACCGTCGCAACTCGCGCCGCGCAAGCAGGACGCCAACAGGAATGGCGACGACAGCCGCCAGCAATCCGAGCGACGCCTCCGCCTCCCTGATTTCCTTCGCTTGAGTGAAGTGCGCGCGAGCGGCTTGCTCGACAGGGTCGCGCATTGGATACGTCCGATACAACGCTCTGTCGATCTGAATGCGAACAGCGCAACGAATCCCAATGAAAGCGACGAGGCACGCCACCACTGCGACAAATAAAGCGAAACGACCTTTCAAAATACGCACCCAAAAGATGTCGGTGACCATATCAAAAAGCTCCCGGCATGCGAATCCACGACGTCGCCTCGCGGCCGGCGGCGCCGCCGAGGAGATCCGCCCTCACTACAACATACCCTCGTCATTTGCACGGAAAGTATGCGCCCAAGGAATCCCCGGCAACTCGCCGCGCCAAACGGGCAATCCATCCGGCCATTCGAGGCCGCTCCCCGTCGCCACGGTGACCGCCCAGACGTTGCTATTGTTGCCGGTCGCGTCGTACACAATATGGCGCGTGTTGTAGATTCGCCGCCAAAATTCCAGGAGATACTTCGTGCGGCCATTCACGCCGGTCATGCGCGAGTAGGCATTGTCCTCGGCTTCATGTGCGCTCGGCAAGGATTCAGTCGCTTCGGGATCTGCCCGAGGCACCCCCCAGGGACGTGGGGCCATACCGTGCAGGTACCCGTAAAGCTGTTCGCGTCCGTCCACGAAGACTCCCTTCGTGTAGTCGGGCATCGCCTCGAAGATGAGCCGCTCGTTCGTGCTCGTGTTTACGTACTCGATATAAAGGTGGTAAGCGAGGGGAACGCCGTCGACAGGCCGTGCCCGCAGGTTGGCGTAGATGATGCCAGGACCGGCCAGAGCCACGCTATGACCGTTCTCGCCAGGCGCAACCGGTACGATCGTGGGAGCAGGGGTACCGGCAGGAACGGAGGAGCCCGAACCGGATGGGGCCGGAGCAGGGGACGCGCCTGCCTTGCGGGGATCGTTAGGTCCAGCCATTGCTGTACTCACGCGCTCTACTCAGCAGGTGCTCATCGGTTCAGCCGTGAGGCATCGCTTCGCACAAAGGATCGGTTTTCAACATCAGTGACCGTAGACCTGAAGCAGCAGACCAGCGGTCTCGGCGTCGAGGGAGCCATCGTCAGCCAGGCCACAGATGTCGCTGTCCATCGGATCCAGGCTGCCGGCCTGGGTCAAGAGCGGTGGACCCGAAGAGGACGCCGAGCCCGAGCCACTCGGCGGAACCGAGGACGGGGGACCGCTCTCGGATGGCGCCGGCTCTGGAGCAGCCTGGTTGCTGCCGGGTTGGGCTCCCTTGAGTGAGCGAAGACCGCTGCGCATCACGTCGAGGTTGTTTGCCAAGCACCAAAAATCGTATTGGGCGGTGCTATCGATGTGGCCGAGATTTTGGAGTCGCTAGAAGACGCCGACGGGTGTATCGATCGGGTCCAGATTGCCAATAGCCAGCGCCCACGACTCGCCCGTATCGGTGAAGACGACAGTAGCGGTGTCGAGCGTCACGGGAGCCTCGAACTTCACCACGCCGTCGGCATCGGTCTGGAGCCCGGTCAGCTGCTCAATCTCCCGGACCAAGTACGCCTTCGTTGCGTAAGCAGAGACGTCGTTGCCGACGAACTGGTGGGTTATTGTCACCGTCGGTGGATCGGGAGAGACGAAGGTATTCAGCTCTCCCGTGACGAGTGTCACCGGCTTCTTGTCGACCCGGTCGGGGATGTACAGTTGGTCACCGGGCAGCAAAATGTTCGGTTTGGGCCGAACCTTGCGAAGGGCGTCGTTGGCGGGGTCGTTCCAGACGGCATCGGCATCGAAACCGAACTTGTAAGCAAGAAGAGCAAGATGGTCGCCTTGCTTGATGACATAGGGTTCCATATCGCCGTAGCAAAACTGTGCGCTCTGCCGGGGGGTGCGGTCAAGGAGGGCGTGGCCCGGCCTCGGAGCTGAGTAATTCTCTGGAGATGGGGAATCTAGAAGGAGCCGTGAGTCAGATCCGTTCGCCCTGCAGCACTGCCGACCCGTACCAGCTGATGCTCGTGCGGTGGACGCGTGGAATGAAGCTCCCGGCGCGTGAGCTACCCAAGCTGCTGCGGCATGCCGAGCGGCGTGATGCCCGCCAGGCTGGCCACCAGCATCACGCGTCCCTCCTCGCCATTGCGCTCGATTTGGCGGAGTAGCTCCGTCGTCAAACGCACGTTGCTTGCTCAAAAGTGCGGAGCCGCGGCATGGGCCACTTCGGCCAAATCCATCCGCGAGCAGCAGAAGGCACTTATGGGAAGGCACGGCCGCCTTTAGCGGCACGGCTGCGGGGCGGGGAGTACGAGGGGGGTCTGGCGGGGGGGCGTGCGAGAGGGGCAGGTCGCGGCGGGCGGCGGTGGCATTCGGCAACAATGCGTGAAGTCGACGCGTGACTCGGGCAGCGTCGCGGTCAGGAGGAAGACCTGATGAACCGAACGAGTATCGGGGCAACGGGCGCTCTAGAAAGTCTGCGCGGGCGGATGGAGCGGTGGCGAGCCGGATGCGGAGGCAAGCGGTCGAGGGTGCCGCAGGAGCTATGGAACGCGGCGATCGAGGTGGCTCGCCGCGAAGGGGTGTGGGCGACGTCGCGGGCGACGCGTTTGAATTACCAAGGGCTGAAGGACCGGATGAGCCAAGCGTCGACGGGCTCGGCGATCGAGACGACGTCGGCGAGTAGCCGGTCGAAAGCGTATCGATCAACGAAGAGCCGCGGAAACCGCGGCGGTCACATATAACCCGTTCGGCGGGCGGCCCGGCGGCCGCCGTAGCGCCTGCTAACGTGAGATCCTGATGTTGTGCTGCGTTTCATGACCACGGTTCGCTTCGATGCCGGCTCTTTCTCCTTCGAATGGGATGCCGCAAAGGCGGTCGTGAACCGACGCAAGCACGGCGTGTCGTTCGAGGAGGCTGCTACCGTGTTTCTCGATCCGATGGCGCGCGTTTTCGACGATCCAGACTCCAAATCGGACTCTGAACCGGTGGCCTGAGGCAAGAGGTTTCGCGCAGAGAGTTTTCTTTTCTTCGTTTCCGAGTGGGCTGGGTTCTTGGAATGCAATGGACGTATCCCTTCTCGGCGCTTGAGGGCGCCGGAGCATCGGGCAGCGAAGTTCGCGTGCAAGGCCCCGAGACGTAGGTTGAGATTCGAAGCGGTGGAACGAGACGCAATTTTTCGCACGAAGTACAGTCACGTCTCCACCTGAGCGGCGATCGCAAGAGCTTCTACCAATTTGTCGCGTTCAGCGTTCCTCCAGATGGGGTGCTCTTAGGCCGAAGGGAGGGAGAAGTTCCGAATCCGTGATCGATCAAGCCCCTCCGCGGAATCATTCGTTCTTGCGCCACCATGTCCGCTCGACCCATCGCAGTGCTCGCAATCCTCCTCGTCTACGCGCCGGTCGCGGCGGCCGGGGCGTCCGGCGATTGACCTAGTAATCCCGTCCGTCTCACCGTCAAGGCAGCGCCCAATTGCCCGGGTCGAGAGGCCTTCCTCGGCCGTCTGGAGGCGCGCGGCGTGCGCATTCGAGAGCCCCAAGCGGACGAACGTGCCCCGTCCATGCGAGTCGAACTTCGGGCCGACGACGGGCAGGTCTTCGGCCAACTGACGTTCCATCCACTCGACGGGCCGCTCGACGGGGAGGATCTGCGCCGCGAGGTGCAGGGCACAGACTGCGACTCGGTGGCGGCGAGTTTGGCCCTCGTGGCCGCCGTCATCCTCGACCCTACGGCTACCGATGCTGCGGCGGTGGTCGAACCAGTCCCCGCTCCCTGCCCGGTTCCGGCTCCGATCCCTACGTGCACGGCGCCGCCTCGGCAAGAGCCGGCTCCTGCGGCGCCTCCTCGGCAAGAGCCCCTTCCTCCCGCGAGGTCCTCGGGCGCCGCCCGCCTGTCGCTCGGCGCGGCCCTGGAGGCCGTCGCGGGGCTTGGCCCGGATGCGACAGTCGTCCCGCGAGCCTTCGCCGACCTGGACTTCCGGCGCCGCTGGCATCCGCCAGCTTGCGGGTATCGTTGGGTCGCGGTTACACCCAGACGGCCCACACCGCCACCGGCAACGCGGAGATTACGCTCACGGACTTCCGGTTTGAGCCTTGCTTGAACCCGTGGTCACCGGCAGCATGGCGCGTCCCCGCTTGCGGCCTCGTCGAAGGTGCCGTGCTCAGCGGGACGGGGACGAACACGAGCCATGCGCGCAGCGAGAGTCGCGCCCTGCTGGGGCTCGGACTCGGGCTCCGGCCGACCTGGGTCGTTCGCGACCAGATCACGCTGGGACTTTTAGTGGGTGCATCGGTGCCACTCGCACGATATCGTTTCTATTTCGCCTCCCCGGATACGACCGCGTACCGCCTCGCGGCCTGGTCGGCGCTTGGGGAATTCAGTGTGGGGGTGCGTTTTTGGTGATCGATTGCGCTGTCCCGCGGAATACTCGGTCATGATTGAGGCGCGTTCGGGGCTGCTCGCGACCTTGAGCGCCGATCCGCCGAGAGCCAGGCATTCTAATGCAACACGCCAGGCCAACATGGCGGCGCAACACTATCAGTTCATCTGGCGATCGCTGCGGCGGTTGGGCGTCGCCGAGCAAGGGGTCGACGACGCGGCTCAACAGGTGTTCGTGCTCGCAACCGAGAAGATTGCGAGTATCGCACTCGGCAGCGAGCGCGCATTTCTCTTTCAGACGGCCGTGCGGATCGCGATGTCGATCCGCCGCACCTACGCCCAACGACGCGAAGCGATGGTAGGCAACGACCTCGACGCCATCGTTGACCCGGCGCCGCTCCCGGACGCAACGACCGAGGCAGCGCAGCGCCGCAAACATCTCGATAAGCTGCTCGACGCACTTCCCATGGACCTGCGCACGGTCTTCGTTCTTTATGAGATCGAGGGCATTGATTCGCCGCAGATCGCGTCGATGCTCGATATTCCCGTTGGCATGGTGGCCTCGCGATTGAGGCGGGCGCGAGAGACGTTCCGGAGCGCCTCGGAGCCTCTACGCGGGCAGCTGGACCGGAGGGTAAGCCGATGACGCCGCCGCCGCGACTGGCTGACTCGGGAACCGAGTTCGAGCGATCCCTGCTCGCGTCCGCGCGGCGCGACGTGGGCTGCCACGATGGGCTCAAGCGCACGCTCGCGGCAATCGGTGTCGGTGCGGCCACGGCGCCCGCTTCGACGGCGGCCGCGGGCGTTGTGGCCAGTGGTCCGGTAGCCCCCGGGGGCACGGCGCTGCTGGCCAGCGCGGGCGTGGGGGCCTTCGCGAAGTGGGTCGTGGTCGCTGTCGTTGTGGGCGGCGGCGCGGCACTATCGGGTGCCTCGTTTTTTCACCCACCCTCAGCGCCCACCGCCCTGACTGTTCCCCCGCCGGCGGAGGCTCAGTCCGCCACGCCCCGCAGCGCCGGGGCGCCGGTGCTCGCATCGCCCCAAACCGCAGCCTTCACGGTCTCCCCGCCACCGGCTCTGACCTCGGCCGCGCCCACTCCGCGCGTCAACGCCGGTGGACCCTTGTACCCGACGACCGTCCGGAGCACCCCGCCGGCCACTCTCTATGGTCTCTCGGCTCTAGCGTCGCGCCAGCCGCTCCTCAAATTTCCCGGCCTCGAGGTTCTTGCCCGCCCCGAACCCCGCGCCGGTGGCCGCACCCCCTTCTGCGCCGTCGACCCTGCCAATCCCGATTCGATTGCCTTCGTCGCTCGATGCCGAGGTGGCGATGCTTGACCGTGTGCGGGCGTCCTTGGCGACGCGGGACGCGGTACGCGCCTTGAAGGAACTCGATGCCTACGATCACGCCTCTCCCGGATCCGCTCTCGCCGACGAGGCGACGGTGCTGCGTATCGATGCACTCATGGCTCACGGCGACCGCACGACTGCCGCAATGCTCGGTCGGCGGTTTCTAACGGCGCACCCGGCGAGTCCGCATGCGCCACATCTGCTTCAATTGCTT
>CAVOKF010000006.1:0-517386 GCA_963696385.1 uncultured delta proteobacterium | reverse complement strand
GATGGTTTTCCTCCGTTCAGTTGGTCCTTGCTATTGGGATTGTAGTTATCGTGGTCGCCAACCTCCATCCAGATGCGCAGCGGCTTCGCCGGACTCTCCGGAATCAGATGCTCATGCAGCTCCCACGCGCCATGCGGAATCGCGTCGTTATGCGGCCACTGCTGATTCACAAATGTGCCCGAAACCGTCAGCACCCGGTGATACCACTCCGGGTGATACCACGCCATAATCATCGCCGCCGACCCGCCCGAACTCGCTCCCATCGTCGCTCGCCCATCCGGATCCTTTGTCAGCTTCACGTTGCAATTCTTCTCCACCAGCGGCAGCACTTCCTTCTCCACAAACTCCGCATACAGGCCCGACATCGTGTCGTACTCCAGCCCGCGCTCGCTGCCCTGCGCGTCGCCGCCGCCGTTGCCGATAAACACGCCGATCATCACCGGCAGCCGGTGCGCCGCAATCATGTTGTCCAGCATCGTCGGCCAGGCGCGGTCCACTCCGTCCGCGCCCACAATAAACGGCGCGGCCGTCCCCGCAACATACTGCTTCGGCACGTACACCGCCACATGCCGCGTGTATGGCGCCGGGTGGCTGGTCTCACCACCATCCGCGTCGGATCCTTCGGATCGGCCGTCGCAGACGTCTCCGTATCCCGCGCAATCCCGGGATAAATCTTGCTGTCCGCCGAGCTCATCGTGAACTCAATACAGCGTTCCCTTCGGCACGCCATCCTGGACCGTAAACTCCGGTGCGCGATTATGCGTCGGCCCGATAATGAAGTTCTTCAAGCGCTCGTCGGCGGCTCTGCCGGGCCTTGACCGGCAACGCGATGCACGAGCGATGGGGCTCCCTACGGGGGCGACGCCGCATGGAGCCTTGAGAACGCTCGAAGTTCGTGAAGGACACGACATCGCTTGCGGTATAGTATGCGCGGCCGCTCGGCGACGACGAGCACAATCTTCGTCGGATAGCCGCCGACACCTAACCTACGACTGACTCGAGAACGGATTGAGGTGCGCTCGTGAAGAATAAGACGTTTCGCTTCGGTATGTCGCTCGTCACCGTCACGAGCCTCGCATCCGCCTGGGCCTGTTTTGGCAGCGGCAACAGTACCCCAACCGGCACAGGGACTGGAACGGGTACGGGGCAAAATACGGGGGGAACGGGCGGCACGAGCACGAGCACGGGCGGAAGCTCGAGTGGGAGCTCGGACGCGGGTGCGGTCGCGTGTGTGAGCTCGACCGCGACCGGTTTCACGGCGGGCCCCATCCTCGACGACATGACCAACAACGAGTCCGAAACGGGCGGCTCTTGGTATACCTACTCGTCGCGAAGCGTGCCGAACTCCGAGCCGCCGATTCTGACGAACGATGCCGGAACGCTGACTCCGCCGGAGGGACAAAACTTTCCCTTTGCCTCGTTTGGAATCACGAACCCAGCGGTCCCGGCGCTTCCGGCCAGCGTGGGCATGGGCGACGAGGTCGCGCCGGGCTACCGCGAGTTCAGCGGCAACGGCATCCCCGAATGGGGGGCCGGTTTCGGGATGGATCTCACGAGCTACCCGCCCGACGGCAGTGCGGTGGCCTTCAACTCGTGCCCGCCCGTCGCCGGGCTACCGGACGGCGCGATGCTCTTCAACACCACCCCGACTCTGACGAACACGGGAATTCCCCAGCCTTTCGATGCGAGCGCATACGCCGGGTTCTCCTTCTGGGCGATCTCGCTCACGGGCAAAAGCATCAAGCTTTATGTCCAAGTCGACGACGCATCCACGGCCCCGTGGGGCAATTCGGTTCCGGTTAGCGCCACGCCCACGTCGCCGCTACGTTGTGACGTTTGCAAGAGCTCGGGCACCTGCTCGGCATCGACGACGGAAGCGGGGACCAAGGACTGCCCCTGCTCGGACAGCTTCCGGTACGAAGTCGAGTTCGACACCTGCTGGAAGCAGATCTACGTCAAGTTTTCCGATCTCGCCGTCCAAGACTGGTCGGGCGAAGGCGTCTTGACCTTCGATCCTGCGCATATCTACAACATTCACTTTCAGGATACGATTAGTGCGGGTACCACTCCGGCGTTCGACGTCGCCGTGGCGTATCTGCAATGGGCTGCTCAGTGACGGTGCAGGGCGCACAGACCGCCAGGTCCAAGGTTGGGTGATCCCCACGGGGAGACGCCGCAGTCGGCCTCCCCCGCCCTCGTCTCCGTCCGTCGCAGGACCGACTGCGACCCGTCCGCTGGACTTGGGCAGCGCGTCGACGCTTAGGATTTCGTGAACCGGTGTGAGGGCGGTTGCGCGCCCGAACGTTCGCCTCGCATGACGAACCGGCGACGGCGGCCGGGGTATGCTACGTGCGATCATGCGCGCCGGCCGAACCAAGACGACCAGCTTCTCTCTCGATGAGGCGACGCTCAAGAACCTGAAGGCGCTCGCCGCGCGACGCCACAAGGGCAATGTGTCGGCGCTGCTTGCGGAAATCGCCGCCCGCGAGACGAATTTCGCTGCCGCGGAATCGTTCTTCGAACAATGCGGTGCGCCGCCGTTGACCGACAAGGCGATCGGGCGGATCGAAGCCGAATGGCGCGGCGAGGCACCGGCGAAGAAGAAGCGACGGCGCGCGGCGTGACGTTCACGTTCGATACGGGAATGCTCGTGGCGCTCGAACGGCGCAAGCGGCGGGCCCTCGACGCGTTTCGCAACATCGTTCGCCGCGGATTTCTGCCCGTCGTGCCTGCGGTGGTTTACGCGCAATGGTGGCGCGGCCGGAGCGACTTGCGCGAGGCGATCCTCGCGGCCGTCGTCGTCGAAGTCATGCCGCCCGCCTTGTGTCGCGCGGCCGGAGAGGCATTGGCCACGGTCAAGGGATCGTCGCTCGCGAATGCCGTGGTGATGGCCTCCGCGGCACTGCGCGGAGGGGGCATCGTCTACACTTCGGCGATCGACGACCTCGGTCGACTCCACGGCTTCTTTCCGACCGTGCGCATCCTGCGCGCGTAGCCGCCCGCGTGTCGCGTCGTTCGGCACGCCCGCGATAGCCGTCGAACGGGTCCCGGGGCTACAAGGGTCTAATAGCAACCAGTCGGTTCGGTAAAGTTGCCGCCCGTGTCGCCGCCGCCGTTCGGAATGGTGATGGTGATCGTCTGATTGACGGTGGAGCTCGTGACCGTGACACTGCCGGGGTCGACGGTGAAGTAGCCGTA
This sequence comes from uncultured delta proteobacterium, assembly GCA_963696385.1. Classification (GTDB taxonomy): domain Bacteria; phylum Myxococcota_A; class Polyangia; order Polyangiales; family Polyangiaceae; genus Palsa-1150. Next base: position 514,188 of record CAVOKF010000006.1, on the reverse strand, counting down.
TTGCGTCGGCATTTGCCCATTCGCCGTAGTGATGGGGTAAACGGCGTTTTGCAAATAGTATTGGCCCGCGCTGTTTTCGACGGCTTTGATATTTCCGCTCACGGGACAGGCGACGAACTTCCAGGTCGTCCCCGACGGGTCGCCGACCGAGTAGCCCATGGCGTCGAACGCTTGGGTGCTGAGGTCGAGGTGCCCGGCCTGCTTGCACGCCGGATTTTCGCCGTTGTCGGTCGGGCACTCGTCGATGATCGTGGCCACGATCTTCGTGCCGCCGTTGGTAATCTCGATGCAGGCTCCGCAGTCGGTCACCGTATTGAAGCCGTTCGATCCGGGGATCGCCGCAAAGTAGGAATTCTTGGCGGGCGAACCACTGGCGGCGTTCGGAACGGTATCGACCGCATCTTTGCCGCTTCCCGTTTCGGTTCCCGTGTAGCCGCAGGCCGTTTTGCAGGTGCCGTTCTGGCAAGTCCCCTGCCCGAAGTAGTAATACGTGAAGGAGCCGCTGCCGTTGTACGAGTCGCCGAACGTACACGGTCCGGCCGGCCCTTGGCTGGAGCTGCTCGACCCGCCTGTCGTCGAGCTGCTGCTCGACCCGCCCGTCATCGAGCTGCTGCTCGACCCGCCCGTCTTGGAGCCTGTGCCACTCGATCCCGTCCCCGAAGTCGAACTGCTCGCGGCGGAGCCTGGGCCGCTGCTCGATCCTCCCGTGATCGAACTGCCGCCAACGGATCCGGGACTGCTGCCGCCGGAGACCGAAACGGAACCGCTGCTGCCGTTTGAACCGGGGCCTGTGGCCCCCGATGCGGGGCCCGAGTCCCCCGAGTTGGAGCCGGGATCATTCAACGACCCGGCTTCGTCGGATGCATGGTCCGTCGCCGTCGAATTGGAGTTCGTGGCTCCCTGGCTGGTCCCTCCCCCGCCCGTGTACACGGGGCTGCCCGAGCTCGCCCCGCCGTCGGCGGAAGAAAAGTCCTGGAAGCCAAGAATGTCGGCGCAACCGGCAGCGGTGACCGCCACCGAAGCCAGGGTCCACAAAGCCACTCTCGACGGACGATCCATCAAAACCTCCCGACCACCGAAAGCCCCGTGCCTTGGGCCGCTGGCCCGACCCCGACGGTGGGCCCGGAACGACCGCGCGGCGCCGTAAAAAAGAGAACGGCCCCGCCCGCCAACGCAACGCCCGCACCAATGAAGGAGGCCGTCGAAACCGTGGCCCATGTCGAGGCGGATTGGCGAAGGGTCAGACCGTTGGTGCCCGGCGCACACGAAGAGCTGCCCCCGCACGCGGCCAGCGCGTCCTTGTACGTGGAGTGGGCGTGAAGTCCAGCAAAGGCACCGAGGCCGACCGCCAGGACCCCGACGGCCCCGACCGCGATCCCGGCCGTTCGTTGTCCCTGCCCGTCCGTCGCGTCGGAGACCGGAGACGTCGCCTCGCTCGGTGCGGCGCCGGACGCGTCCGTCGTGCCTGCGGTCGCGCTTCGGTCGTCGGCCAGGCGTGGAATGTCGACCGCGAGATTTTGCCCACTCGCGCCGAGATCCACGTGCTCGGTCCACGCCTTCTTGCCCGGTGCACTCACTTCGATGTCGTGCCCCCCGCCGTCGCGCGCAAGCGCGCTCCCCCAATCGGATCTTGGAACGGACTCGTGGTCCAATCGGACTTCGATCCCGGAGGCGTCCGGAGGGGCTTTGATCGTCAGGTGCGAGACCTTCGGCTCCAACGCGGCCGCCATACGGTTCGCCGCCGCAGCGATTTTCTTCATTCCCGCCGAATCGGCCGCTGAACTCGCCGCGCGGAACGTGGCCCACGCGGTCGCGAGCTTGCCCCACTTCTCGTAGCACGTCGCCAGTGCGATCGCGGTCGTCGGTGCCGGCTCTCGCGACTGGGCGTCCGCGAGCTTGGGACACGCTTCAGCGTACTGGCCCGCGGCCATCAGCTTGCGACCCTCGACGACGAGAGCGGCGGCCGCCGAAGGAGCCGATTTCTTCGCGCCGTGGGCCATGCACGGGACGAACAAGCCGGACAGCAAAATCGCAGCCACCGTGGAACGAAGCGGGCGCATGACGACCTCGGGAGAACGGCGCAGGACGGCGCGCGTCGCCCGCCCCGCGAGGCTCTCGCGCGCTGTAGATGCAAGTAGCATAATCGGTACCGACCGGCCATGGGACCTGGGCGTTTTGGCTCTCGATCGGGGCGTCGCGGAGCCCCTTTGAGTCGGGCAATCGACTTCGCGGTGGCTCCAGGGTCGAGAGATAGACTGCAACGTTACGTTCAATTTGAAATACCGATCGACGATTGACGCCCGTGCCTTCGTGTGCGAGCACGCTGCTCCCACAGTACCGCGACGCTCGCTGCTGCCGTCATCCATCGTGCCGGCTACCGCAGTCATCCACCGTGCCAGGGAAACCACCATGATCGGCCGAAGAGCTCTTGCCCTTGTCGCCACGTTGCCTTGCCTTCCGGTGTCGGTGTTGGCCGTCGTCGGATCCGCTTGCGGAGGCGCGGCCGCGACGACGCAGGCACCCGCCGCCGCCAACGCGCCTGCCGCCGCGAGCTCGACCTCGCCCGCGGCGGCACCGGAGTCGACCGCGTCGGCGCTCCCACCTCCGACGGCCGCCGCCGATGCGAAGCCCGAGGTGAAGATCACCCCCCCCAACGCCGAGGGCAACCCCTTCGCGGGCGGCCACTTCTACATCGATCACGGATACGTCACGAAGGTCGAGGCCACCGCCAAGACGGACCCGGCCGATGCAGCGACGCTCAAGAAAGTCGAAGCGTTTCCGACCGCAATCTGGCTGAGCTCCATCAAAGACACGGCCGGCGTCGCCAAGACTCTGGAGGATGCGGCCGCCCAACAGAAGAAGAACGGGCAGCCGGTCGTCACGACCTTCGTCGTCTACGACCTTCCCGAGCGCGATTGCGCCGCCGTCGCGTCGAATGGAGAGCTGACGATCGCGAAAGGGGGCGAGAAGCGGTACCAGAAGGAATTCATCGACAAGATCGCCGCAGCGTTCAAGACGCACGCGCAGCAACGTGTCGTCGTCGTGCTCGAGCCGGATTCCCTGGCGAACTTGGCCACCAACCTGAGCGTGCCCAAGTGCGCGGCGGCCCAGGACGTGTACAAGCACTCCATCTCGTACGCCATCAAGACCCTCGCGCTGCCGAACGTGACGATTTACCTGGACGGCGCGCACGCCGGCTGGCTCGGCTGGAGCGCCAACCGCGAGAAGATCGCGGCCCTTTATGCGGAGGTGCTGAAGGACGCGGGCGGCCCGGACAAGATCCGCGGCTTTGCGACGAACGTGTCCAATTACGATTCGCTCAAAGACGGCGACCTCGCCAAGCTCGAACCGTCGGACCCCGCGAAGGGCGAACTCGACTACATCGAGCTGCTCGATCAGTCGCTCACCGCGGCGGGCATCGTCGGCAAGGCGTTCGTCATCGATACCGGGCGCAATGGTCGTTCCGGCATCAAGACGAAGTCGGGCAGCTGGTGCAACATCAAGGGCGCCGGCCTCGGAGAGCGCCCGCAAGTGAGCCCCGCACCGCTCGTCGACGCCTATCTGTGGATCAAGCCACCGGGCGAATCCGACGGTGGCGGCGACCCGAAGAAGCCCGGCTTCGACGACAAGTGCGGGCCCGATGCCCCCGATGCCGCCAAGGACGCGCCGCGGGCGGGCGAGTGGTTCGGTTCGTACTTCATCGATCTCGCCAAGAACGCGAACCCTCCCCTCTGACGGGTCGGCCGGCGCCGTGCGTTCGTCCCCGCGGCCGCACGCGCGGAAAATCGCAGTTCTGTTTTCTGGACGGTGGAAGAGCGGGATCGGGGGCGTGAGCGCACTCGCGACCGTCTTCACTCAAACGCCGGCTCCGGTCCGATGGCGATTGACATCGCCTTTCATGTGGCCACCGACGAAGGCTGGGGCGTGCCGTGTCGCGTTCGGGTTACATCCCGAGGTCGTTCACCGCGAACGCAAGGTCCGAAAATGCGCAGGGGCCTACGCTTTCCCCGGCGACGACGCGTCGCACGTGCGCGTAGCGCCCGCCTTCGGGATTGCGGTACACCTCCACGGCGCGTCCGGGCAGATCCACGATCCAATACTCGGCAACGCCGGACGCCGCGTACAGGGGTCCTTTGGTCTCGCGGTCGTAGGCGAGCGAAGTCTCGCCCACCTCGACGACGAGGAGCGCGGTATCCGGGTGGCGCTCGTTGTAGCGACCCAGCGGAACGACGGCGATGTCGGGCTCCGGCTCCGAGTCGTCGTACGCGATCCAGGGTTGCTGGATTCGGACCGTCGCGCGTCCCAGCAGTGCAGGAAGAAGGATTTCGTTCAATCGCCCGACCACGCTCGAGTGCGAAGGCCCGACGGGCGACATCCGCACGACGGTACCGTGAATGAGCTCGACCCGCTCCCCCTCGAAGAACTGCAGCTCACCCATGCGGTCGTACTCGGCTCGCGTGATCCGTCGCGGCGTCGCATGAAAAAGATCGCGGGCGACCATCCGAATTCAACGATTATCGCACACGAGCCGCACAGCAAGAAAGGGCGGCGCCCGCGGCGCGGCGAACGCGGTTCCCGAGGAAACCGGGCTGCGCCGCGATGCGGCTGAGGCCCGACGTGCGCACCCCACGCGCCATCGCGCCCCCCCCCGATGGCCCTCAAGCGAAACGGTCTACGGGCGCGTTTCGGGAGCCCTCACCACCACATCGTGCCCTTGATTCCGAAGACGTTGGCGTCGTTGGGGTAAGGCGTTCCCGCGTAGTTCGGGTAGGTCCCCATGGGTCCTCCGTTCGCGGCTTGAACGGCGGCGCTGCTGATGTTCTTGGGCCCCACGAGCGAGAGCCACTGCTGCGGAAGGACGTCGGCGCCGTCCCAGTAATGCGAGTATTGGAGTGTAATCTCTTCGTGGGTGATGAATTTCGAGTGAATCATGATTTTGGGAGAAAGGACTCCAAACGACTCGTGGACGTCGTGCGAGTCCGGCTGGACGTAGTCGCCCCGAACACCCACGCTCAGCCACGGCAGCAGGCTGGCGACGACGTCTGCGCCGTACTTGAGCTTTTGCGTGCCGTCGGTCGGCATCCCCGTAATCAGGTTGACGCTCGTCGAGTCGGTTCCCGACACGACGGAATACAGGCCGTAGAGCGCGACCCTCACGTCGGGGCCGTCGCCCCAAAAGGTCGCGTGCGCGTTGTGGAGCCTTCGCCACAAATAACCGAAGCTGAAATCGTATTCGATTTGGACCGTGTCGATATTTCCGTTGCCGTCGCCGACACCATTGAAGAAATTTTCGTAAATGCCGTTCGCGGCGTTGTGCCCACCGCCGCCCAACGAGTGGACGACTTCGATCGCCGGTCCGACCGTCGTCACGTTTTTCGCTTGAATATGCGAATAGGCGAGATAAGCCTCGCCGAAGACCCCGCCGGTAAATCGCGCTTCGGCGCCGTACACCGAGATCGATCCACTCGGTTCGACCGGATACGCCGGGCCGGCGTTCATCACGACGCCCGCCGTCGTGGGGCCTTCACCCGTGCCTTCTTCGCGGTCGTCCTGCTCCCACGCGACCAGGTAATGAGCGTTGATATCGAGCCATTTTCCGAACGAAATGCCCGCGTGAACGTGGTCCGCCAGCGTGTAGCCGGGGCCGCCGCCGATGTTGTTGTCCGCACCGGGATTGAACGTCGGCAGGGCACTCGGCGAACCGTTGACGGGGATTCCGGCCGGCGACATTTCGAGGTGCACGCCGAACCCGTGCTCCACTTTCAACGTGACGTCGTCGAGGGCGTATTGCAGCTTGAGCGCCTCGCCCATGAGGTGGGTGCGCCCGAACATGTAGGTGTCGTAGTGGCCCGCGTCGTACTTGCCGGCTTGGCCGAATTTCTCCCAAAAGGCGCCCACTTTCCAGGTCAGCCCCAAGCCATCGACCGGCAAATCCGGGGTGAGTGTCAGCCACCCCTGCCCGACGCCGAACTGCGCGGGATTGGCTTGGTCGCCGAGCATCGACACGTCCGTAAAGTCGTATCCCTGAAGCCCGACGGTCCCCACGACATGGTCATTTCCGTAACTGAGAAAGATCTCGGTCCACGCCTGCTCCCATTGCCGATCGTAGCTCCACGCCAGATACTGATCGTCGGGGACGTACGGCGAATGAAACGTCGTATGGGCCTGACCCGGCATCGCGCAGTACGGGCCGTTGTACGACATCCCGGTGCTCGGAAATTCGGCGGAGGTGACCGGCTGGGGAGCCGTCGCACCCTTCGGGCATGCTTGCCGACTCCCGACGCCGATTCGCATCGGCGCACGAAAGTAGCCGTGCCAGCTAAACCGCCATTCGTCGGGATTCGGTGCGGCGGGCACGGCGCTCGGCGCGGGCGTCCCTGTGACCGCACCCGAGTCGCCTCCATTCGAAGGTCCGCCGGCGACCGGCGGCGGCAGGGCCTCGACGACGGGCGGAGTCGGCTGGGCGCCCGGTTGCGCCGCGGCCGGGGCAGGCGTGGCGCCCGGGGCGCCGGACGTGTCGCCGGTATTGGCCGCAGGCGGCGGAAGCACGTTCTGCGCGAGCGCCGGGGTGGAGGCGGCCACAAGAGAGCCCGTCAGGAAGATGCCAAGTTGGATTGCGCGCATGGAGTTTCACCTCGACGAGCCGTCCCCCTCCCGGGAAGTCGGGTCGTAATTGATTCTGGGGGGTCCACTACTTCAATTCGAGTGCCCGCGTCACGAATCGTGCAATCGGCGCTGGCGTGGGCGGCGCATAGTTGCACCGAAGTCGGCCCACGGCTCAAGCAAAAAGTGCCGGGGGAAGCCGCGCCGAATGGGGCGACGATCGATGCGGCGCCGTTTGGACGGACGGCATTTTGGACGACGTCACCCATCCGCATCCGGAGGCGAGGCCGCGGGTCGTGCTTCGGCTCGGACGCGCCTCCCGACCGGCTCGCGGACCGATGGGACCGACGGCGTGAGGGGTCCATTGCGCACGACCGCCGAGGCGAGACGCCGGAGGGGCTGCTCCCGAAAGACGGGCGCCACGACCGTTGGATCGGATGGACGGACGTCTCCAGTATCAATTTCCAAACGGACGAGATGCGCGGGGCGTTCCGCGGCGACGACGCGCGAAAAACGCGAAGAAATAGTGCGCGCAAGTCTTCGCGCGGACGTCACGGCTTGTTAAGTTAAGCGGGTGATGCCCCTGCCCGACACCGGGGTCCGAGTCCTCGGGCGCTACGCCCTCTACGACGAGATCGCCGCGGGGGGCATGGCGACCGTGCACATCGGGCGGTTGCTCGGTCCGGTAGGTTTTTCGCGCACGGTGGCGATCAAGCGGCTGCATGCCCAGTTCGCCAAGGATCCCGACTTCGTGTCGATGTTCCTCGACGAGGCGCGCCTCGCCGCGCGCGTACGCCATCCGAACGTGATCGGAACGCTCGACATCGTGTCGCTGGCGGGCGAGCTATTTTTGGTCATGGAGTACGTGCCGGGCGAGTCGCTCGCGCGACTCTGGCGGACGATGCGCGACTCGGGGCGCTCGATTCCGGTACCGATTGTCGCCGCCATCTTCGTCGGAGTTCTCGAGGGGTTGCACGCCGCCCACGAAGCGACCAACGATCGGGGCGAGCCTCTCGGCGTCGTGCATCGCGACATCTCGCCGCACAACATCTTGGTGGGTACCGACGGCATCGCCCGCGTGCTCGACTTCGGCGTCGCGAAAGCGTTCGGGCGCCTGCAGACGACGCGCGAGGGGCAGCTCAAGGGCAAGATCAGCTACATGGCGCCCGAGCAGGTTCAGGGGATTGTCGATCGCACCACCGACGTCTACGCAGCGTCCGTCGCGCTGTGGGAATCGCTTGTGGGAAAACGCTTATTTTTCGCCGAGAACGAAGCCCGCACGCTCGCGAACGTCCTGTACCCGAAGGTCGAGGCGCCGAGCCACCTGGTGCAGGGCATCCCTCCAGAGCTCGACGAAGTCGTGCTTCGAGGGCTCCATCCGGATCCGTCGCGCCGCTATGGCACGGCCCGCGAGATGGCCCGCGCGCTGCAGTCGGCCGTGTCTCCCGCGCCGGCTTTCGCAGTGGGCGAGTGGGTCGAAGCGACGGCGGGCTCGACCCTTGCCACCCGAGCCTCTCGCGTGGCGTCGGTCGAGAGAATGCTGCCGCCCGATTCGGATTCGTATTTGCCGATGACGCGCTCGTCGATTCCTCCTCCCATCTCCGCGGTCGCCCTGCGGTCGACGCCGGGGATCGTCGCCGAGCCGAGTTCGTCTCGTCCGGACCTCGCGGCTCAGCCGACGTCGGAAGCCGCCGTCCACAGCGCCGGGCCGGTGGTCCTGGGTCGGCCCAAGCGGCACACATCGAGTGCGGTGGCCGCGGTGGCGCTGATTGTCGCGGTCGGCGCGCTGGTCGGCGTCAGCGTCGCGCGAGTCAGGGCCGGACCGCATGGCGTACCGCTGACGGGTGCCGTTCCCGTTCGCGAAGTAAGGCCGGCGCCCACACGCGTCGCCGTGGATGTTCCGTCGCCGGCCGTTTCGTCGCCACCCGTTTCGTCGCCGGCCGTCGCACCGCCGGCCTCCGCGACCGCCGAGTCGCCGGCAGGGGCCTCGGCGTCCTCGCGAGAACCCCCTCCGTCTGCGCCTCGCGGAGCGCCCGCGGTACGGGCCAGCGCTTGGGCACCCCCCCCTTCCCCCCCGCGCGCCGCGCCCGATCCTACGGCGGTGCGATCCGCGCGCCCCGCCGGCGCGCCAGCCAACCAGACGGCAGCCGTGCCGGCCGCCGAGCCGGCAAAGCCGAGCGCAGGGGAGTTCGACCATGTCATGGACTCGCGCCAGTAAGCGTCGGTTCGTTCGAGCGCTGCTCGGCGCCGCTCTCGTTTCGGGGGCCGCTCATGCGCAGTCGCCTCAAAAAGACCCGGCCCTCGCCGAGACGCTCTTCCAAGAGGCCAAGGGGCTCATGACGAGCGGCGACTACGCGGGCGCCTGTCCGAAACTCGCCGAAAGCTACCGACTCGATCCCGGCACCGGCACGCTGACGGCCCTCGCGATGTGCCACGAGCAGCTCGGCAAGAACGCGACGGCGTGGGCCGAGTTCATCGAGCTCGTCTCCGAGGCTCAGCGGACCGACCGCGCCGATCGCGAGAAATTCGCGCGCCAACACGCGGCCTCGCTCGAGCCGAGGCTGTCGCGGCTCACGATCACGGTCGCGCCGGAGACGGCCGCACTGGCCAACGTGGAGGTGAGTCGCGACAAGGTCGTCGTCGGATCCGCGGCGTGGGGCGTCGCCTCGCCGGTCGATCCGGGCGACCACGTCATCGAGGCCACCGCGCCGGGAAAGCAGTCCTGGTCGTCGCACGTCAACGTCGGCGTGAGCGGCGACAACGAGTCGGTCGCCGTCCCCAAGCTCGAGGACGCGCCCGAGACGAGCAGCGAGCCCACGCCGCCCATGATCGGCGGCACCGCGGAGCCGAAGGAAACCGCGGAGGAACCGCCGCCGCCGGTGCGATCGGCCGGCGGGCAACGCGCCGCTGGAATCGTGGTCGGGGTCGCGGGTCTTGCCTCGCTCGGCGTCGGCTCGGTCTTCGGCCTCGAAGCGATGTCGAAGAGCAACGACGCAAAGCAACAGTGCCCGAACTCGATGTGCCCGGCCACCGCCAGCGGTGCCATTCAGGAGAACAATGCAGCCAAGACGGACGCCCTCATCGCCGATGTCACTCTCGGGGCCGGCCTCGTGGCCGTGGGCGTCGGGGCCTATCTGCTCTTTTCGGCCCGTTCAGGTGCTCAGACGGTCCCGGCCGCAGGGGATTCGGCCGCTGCAGGCCCTCTTCGGCTGGTGCCGCTCGTCGGTCGAGGGAGCGCCGGCCTCGCCGTTTGGACCGGGTTTTGACGGACTGGAAGGCTCTGCGGCGGCCCCCGCATCTCAATCAGCCGCGGCGCGTCAACCGGGGGTTTTGTCCCCGTTGGGTCGCCGACGATGCAAACCGCATTGAATGTGCCGCCATCTAAAGCCAGAATGCGTCGCCCCAAACCGCGGGCGTCGGCCACCTCCACCGGGAGGGCCCTTTGGAGGATTTGCAATGAATCGACGTCTCGTCTCGTGGACCTCATGGGCAGGTTTCGGAGCGCTCGGCACCTCGTTTTGCGTGGCCAGCGCGTGTTCGCAGGCGTCGCCGCCGGGCTTCAGCAACAACAACGGCAACAACGGCAACGACAACGGCGGGAGCGACAACAGCAGCTCGAGCACGAACGGCAACGGCGGCGGCGGTGCGTCGAGCAGCTCGAGCTCCGAGGGCGCGGTCTACACGAACAACAACAACAACGGCAATAACGGCAACGGCAACGGCAACAACGGAAACGGCAATAGCGGGAGTGGCAACACCGGAAACCCCAACAGCGGATCTTCCTCGACCGGGACCCCGAACTCCGGGACTAGCGGTTCCACGGGAGCGACGGGCACCGGAACCGGGACTGGCACCGGAACGGCGGTGGCTGGGGGCGCCTCGACCGGCTGTGGATCGACACCGAATCCGATGTGTTCCGCGCCCACCGGGACCGGCGCGTTTGCATACTCCGAGTGTTACCAGTCGACCGTCGGCACGGGCGGTTACGCGTTTGTCGCGACCGACGGCGTCAGCACAGGATGCGTCGATTCGACGTCTCTATGCGGCGCCGGAACGCTGGCGGCGGAGGGCCCGACGTATGCCAATTGGGGGGCCGCAATCGGTTTCAATGTCGGTCAAGCCGCGGGGGCGGCGGCCATTGCGGCCGTCACGCCTACGGGGACGGGGCTCACCTGGTCTCTCACCGCCACTCCGGCGCCCACTTTGCCCGGCGGACTGCAGATCAGCATTATCGGCGGCGATGGAGCGCAATACTGTTATCGACCGGCCATGGGCGTCACCTCGGGAATGACCCCGTGGAGCAGTTTCAACACGCTTTGTTACAACCCGACGCCGGATGGCGGGGTGTTCGCTGGACCCGACCAGATCGAGAAGGTCCAGTTTCAGGCGATTAGCACCGCAGCCTCTGGAGCGTGGGGTTTCTGCGTCGCAACGGTCTCGCTTTAGCGACGGAGTCCACCGGTCGTCTGGGCGTCCAAAGACGTGCGGACACCTGACCTGTCGGGCCTGATCTTCGAGCCGTCCCCGCCCCTCGCTTCAGCTACGCTCGGGTCTCATGAAGCTCTTCTTCACGGAGACCTCTCCCTACGTTCGCAAGGTCCGCGTGGTGGCGTTCGAGCTCGGACTGCAGGATCGGATCGAGACCCAGTTCTTGCGGCCTGTGCCGGTCGCGGCCGACGCCACGTTGTCACGGGTGAATCCTCTGTCCAAGATTCCGGCACTCGTGCTCGACGACGGCACGGCACTCTACGATTCGCCCGTCATCTGCGAGTATCTCGAGACGCTGCATGCCGGCCCGAAGCTCGTGCCGGACAGCGGCCCTGCACGATTTCGCGTGCTCCGTTTGCAGGCCTTGTGCGACGGCATTCTGGAGGCGGCCATTTTGGTGTTCTACGAGCGGACGACTCGTCCCCAAGCTCTGCATTGGGCCCCGTGGATCGACGGACAATCGCAAAAGGCGAAGCAAGGGCTCGACGAACTCGAGCGCGAGGCGCCTTCGTTCGGTTCGAACGTGGATCTCGCGCAGATCTGTGCGGCGGTCACGCTCGGATGGCTCGAGCTCCGCCAGGTTCTCGGCGACATCCGGGCGGGGCGCCCGAAGATCAGCGCATGGTACGACGCGTTTCGCACTCGGCCGTCGATGCGCCTGACGGAACCGAAGGGCTGATCGCTTACCGCAGCAGGGGCGACAAGACGTCGCACGGGAAGTCGAAGCTGATGTTCTTTCCGGTCGAACGCCACGTTTCGCACGCGGAGCCCACGAGATCGAGCTCCGTCGCGCTGGACATCATCCAGCCGTCGGTTCCGCTATCGCCCACATAGGGGATATTCGTCCCGTCGAGGGTCACGCGGCCCTCGCCGGCCTCGGAGACGTCGACTTGGATCGAGCCCTGCAGGTCGAACGAACAGCTCTTCACCGTGGCCAGGGCGGTCGTGATCTCGTTGGTGAGATCGGTAATATTCAGTGAATTCGGGCTGAAGAGCGTCGCGTTCATGACGGACGCATCCGCGGAAGCGTAGGTCGCGAGCGATGTGCCGTTGTTGCCCGTGTCGGCGGCATTGGGCCCTTGCGCGTAGAGGTTCGCCCAACCCAAAACGCCGTCGCACTGCTGGTAAACGGTGAGCGGCAATGCCGGGGGCCCGCCCGCGCCGCTGGCGGAGGGCGCCACCGGGGCCACCCCGGCGCCGGCATTCGCGAACGCCTGAAGCGCCTCGGGCGAGATGGTCGAAAGGTCCGACGGCAGCCCCAGGACCAACGTCTGAATGCCCTGCGTGTAAAGCGACTGAATCTCGGCCGTGACCGCGTCCGCAGGACAAAGAGCGTTGCCGTCGTCGCAGAAGTCGGTCTCGCCGTCGGTCACGAGAAGGATGTACTTGCCCCCCGGACGGGTTCCGCCGCCTGCGTCGGCTTGGGCCGTCGCGGCTTGGACGAGGTAGTTCGCCGCTTGTCCGAGCGCGATTTCCGCCGGCGTATTGGTCTTCGAATACGGCTGCGTGTCGGGGAGCCCTGCGTACGTGGTGGCAATGGCAGAATTGTCCGGCTTGATGGGAACGTAGGTATCCGGCAAAATCCCGCACAGGTGCGCCGCGTAATCGGCCGCAGTGTAAAGCGTCGTAGAGCCGTTGCTCCCGTAGGCGCCGAAACCGAAGTCCACCTGAGATTCGAGGCTCGCGATCACCGAGAGCGTGGCGGTGCGCAGAGGCGTCCACTCATCGGTCATGCCGCCATCGGTCCCTTGAGTCTTGTCGTACATGCTCCCGGAGCTGTCGACCAACACGAAGACCAGCGGAATTCGCGGCAAAAATTGTACGGCCAGATGCTGGCACGCGTCGCCGCCGACCATGGCGTCGCTCGCCCCGGCCCCGCCCAAAAGATCCGGACCGGACGCCTGGGACCCGCTTCCGCCGAGACTCGTCTGGCTCGTGTTCCCGCCGGAAAGGCTTGCGCCGCCGGTGGCGCCGGTGCTGCCGGCCGAGGGCGATGGGCCCCCGCCCCCGCCGGTGGCGCACGCGACGGCCATGAGCCCGGCGGCGACGAGAGGAACCCAACGCGCGGCAGACCGAAGACCCATGGTCCACAGCATACAACGCCGCGGCCACCCGTGGAGGATGCGCGCTTTTGCCCTGCCCTCGCACCTCGGCAGCCAAACGCTCACTTAGATCGGAGAATCACCCGGCGGTCATCAGTCCGGCGGCGATGCCGTTGATCGTCACGAAGAGGGCGCGACGAAGGCGTTCTCGCTCCTCGGGCGATTCGGCCGCGCGCATTCTGCGCATGAGCTCGATCTGCGCATGATTGAGGACGTCGACGTACGGGTTGCGCCGCGCCACGTTTTTGGCGAGCGTCGGGGACGCAGCGAGCAACGCGTCCGCCTGGACGACTTCGAGCACGCGCGCCACCGTCCGGTCGTACTCCTCACGGATGAGCGCGAAGACTTCTCGCCCCTCGGCGTCGCCGAGGCGCGCGTAATGCTCCGCGACGTCCATGTCCGCGCGCACGAGCGCCAGCTGGGCATTGTCGATGAGCACGTGGAAAAACGGCCAACCCGAATAGAGCGTGCGGACGTGATCGATTCCTCGGGCCGCGATGATGGCCTCGAGTGCGGAGCCCAGCCCGAACCAGCCGGGCACGCCGTGCCGGCACTGGTTCCAGGAGAAGACCCACGGAATGGCCCGCAGCTCGTCGAGCGTCAACTTGGGCTTGCGCGTCGCGGGTCGCGACGCGATGGGGAGCTCGGAAATCTCACGGATCGGTGTGACGGCCACAGTGTACCGGGCGAGCCGATCCCGGTCCCCGACGAGGTCCGCGTACGCGGCCCCAGCCGCTTTGGCCGCGATGTCGAGGGTCACCTCGCGCGCACGGCTCTCTTCGCCCGTCGGCGACCGGGCCGGCCCGAGCGACGCCACGAGCACGGCATTGACCATCTGCTCGAGCTCGCGCCGCGCGATCTCGCGCTGCCCGTAGCGAGCCGTAATCGTCTCACCCTGTTCGGTAACCCGCAACCGCCCCCGAAGCGCTTTACGCGGCTGGGCGCGAATCGCGAAGTTGGCGGGGCCACCGCCGCGGCCCACGGCGCCGCCGCGCCCGTGGAAGACGGTGAGCGTCACCCCGGCGTCGTCGGCCACTCGGGCAAGCGCTTGCTGCGCGCGACGCAGCGCAATCGTGCTCGACGCATAGCCGACCTGCTTGCCGCTGTCGGAGTAGCCGATCATGACTTCGAGCTCCCCGCGGAGCGCCGCGCGCAGCGGTGGCAGCGACAGCATGCTCTTGGCAATGGGCTCGGCCTGGTCGAGATCCTGCAGCTGCTCGAGCAGCGGCACCGGCCGGAGCTCGTCGGGTGCCAATCGCGCGGCGCGCGCCAAGAAGAGCACTTCGAGAACGTCGCTTGCCGTGCTCGTGAAGCTCACGATGTACCGCTCGCAAGCCTCGTGGCCCTGATCGCGTCGGGCGCGCCCCACGACGTCGAGCGTCGCGAGCAGATCGCGTGTGACGGGCGACAATCCTTGCCGGTGGCGCGGGGCGGCGATGTCCGCACGCTCGAGCAGACCGCACAAGAGCGACACCCGCTCGGCTTCTCCGAGCGCCGCATAGCCGGAAACGCCCCCCCGGAGCAACAGCTCGTCGACCGCCGCCTCGTGCACGGTCGAGTGCTGGCGCAAATCCAACGTGGCGAGGTGAAACCCAAAGACCTCGGCGCGGCGCTCGATGTCGCGAAGACCGCCGTTGGCGAGTCGACTGAGGCCGGCGCCCGTGAGCGTTCGACGGATGAGCGCGAGGTCCGCCCGGTAGCCCGAAACGTCGGGATAGGCCCCATCGCCGCGTGTCAGCGTCGCCTCGAGTCGCAGGCGCATGTGCCGCAGCTTCTCGCGCCAGGGCTCTCGTAGGCCCGTACGGCGAGCGCGCGCGGCGATCTCCGGGGATCTCGCCCGATCTTCTTCGAGCGCGGCCTCGAGCTCCGCGAGACCCGCAACGTTCACGCGCTCCGACGAAATCGACAGAACACGCCCGAGCTCGGCGACGTCGCGCAGAGCGCGCCGGATCGCCGTCGTCCGGTAGCGTTCGAGCGCCCCGCGCGTGACGTCCGCCGTTACGCCCGGATGTCCGTCGCGATCGCCGCCGATCCACGTCCCCCATCGCAGAAACGGACCTACGTCGAAGGGCTCGCCCGGATAAAAGCGGGCAAGGGCGTCTTCCAGTTCGCGAATGACCGCGGGGGTCACGTCGAGCAGCGTCCGCTCGAAGACATCGAGCCCCGCCCGCACCTCGTCGAGCGGCGTAGGCCGCACGGCGCGGGCTTCCTCCGTGCAATCGAGCGCGCTGATCGATTCGCGAAGCTGCCCCAACGTGTGGGCCCGGTCGCGCGCCGGCAGTCGCCCGTCGTCGAGCCGGTCGAGCCCCAACGACACGTCGGCGAGGTGATCGAGAACGGTGCGGCGGCGCGCCTCCGTGGGGTGCGCGGTGAGCACCGGCATGACGAAGAGACGCCGCAGAAGCGTCCGCATGTCGTCCGCAGTGATGCCGGTGTGCTTGGCCTCTTCGATGGCCGCGGCAATCGATTCGGTGACCGGAGTCGTGCCCCGATCGCGACCGCGAAGGACCCGCACCCGGTGCTGTTCCTCGGCGACGTTCATCAGCTGCAGTTGCTGGGTCAGGACGTGCGCGACGTCCGCGAGCTGCGGGGCGCTCAGTCCGCCCATGCGAACGGCAAAGGCCTCGCGAGCGGGGCCGCCCCCATGCGACCGAAGCTCCGGAGCCGAGCGCCGGAGCGCGTCGACGGTGGCGAGCGCATCGGAGCCGGAGCGCTCTTCGATGGCGTCGTCGAGTAAACGGGTGAGAAGGCGGACGTCGTCGAGGAGCTCTTGCACGGTGGGCTCGCGTGGCGCGATGATTCAGGAGCCTCGCCTGAACCGCGTTTCCGATCCGTTTCCTAGCACGGTCCGGTTTCGTCGGACGGTGCGTTCGAAGCCAAGCGCCCCAAATCGGAATGACCGGTCATCGCTACGAGCCCGTCTTGTCGCTCCGTGCCCTCAATCGGGCGACGCTGGCACGGCAAATGTTGCTCGCGCGCGAGGATGGGACCGTCACCGCCGCCATCGAGCGGCTGGTTGGGCTGCAAGCGCAAGTCGCCAAGCCGCCGTTCATCGGGCTGTGGTCGCGCGTCGCGGGCTTTCGCCGAGCCGAGCTCGTGGACTTGATTCGGGAGCGCCACGTCGTGCGCGCGACGATGATGCGAGGCACCCTTCACCTCGCGACGGCACGCGACTACGTCGCGCTCCGCGGAGCGATGCAGCCCGGGCTGACCGAGGGGATGCGCGCGGTACTCCGGCAGCGCGCCGATGACCTCGACATCGCTCACCTCGTTGCCGTCGCGCACCCCTTCTTCAGCGAGCGGCCGCGGACGTTCGACGAGCTGCGTATTTTTCTCTCCGCCGGCGAGTCGGGAGACGTTCGCGCGAAAGCGTTCGCGGTCCGCACGCACCTGCCGCTCGTCCAGGTGCCCACGCCCGACGCGCTGTGGGGCTATCCCGCGGTGGCCGATTTCACGGCGGCCGACACGTGGCTTGGCCGGCCGATCGACGACGAGGATCGGGCGCGGGCCTACGTGACCCGTTACCTGGCCGCTTTCGGACCCGCAACAGCCAGCGATGTTCAGACGTGGTCCGGACGCAAGGGATTGAAAGACGTCATCGGGGCGATGCGGCCCGAGCTCGTAGTCGTGCGGGACGACCGGCGGCGCGAGCTCCTGGACCTTCCGGATGCGCCCCGCCCGGATTCCGAAACCCCGGCGCCACCCCGCTTTTTGCCCGAATTCGACAATGTCCTTCTCTCGCACGCGAACCGAACGCGGATCTTGGCCGAGGAGCACCGGTCGGCGGTGTTTCTTCCCGCGCTGCGGGTGAGCGCGACGTTTCTGGTCGACGGCTTCGTGGCCGGGACCTGGAGCATCCGACGCAAGAAGAAGACAGCCAGCCTCATCGTGAAATCGTTCGCCACGCTGTCCAAAAAGACGCGCGAAGCGCTCGAGGCGGAGGGGGACGGACTGATCCGCTTCGTCGAGGACGACGCGACCCAGTTCGGCGTGGAGTTCGTCGGGCGTTAGAGCACATCGCGGCTCGCGGTCGCCGTGGTCGCGGTCGCGGTCGCCGGTCGCGGTCGCGGTCGCCGGTCGCCGGTCGCGGTCGCCGGTCGCCGGTCGCCGGCGCGCCAGTCGCGGTCGCCGGTCGCGGTCGCGGTCGCGGTCGCGGTCGCCGGTCGCCGGTCGCCGGCGCGCCAGTCGCGGTCGCCGGTCGCGGTCGCGGTCGCGGTCGCGGTCGCGGTCGCCGGTCGCCGGTCGCCGGTCGCCGGAGCGGTTGTCGCGGTCGCGGTCGCAGTCGCGGTCGCCGCTCGCGGTCGCCGGTCGCCGGTCGCGGTCGCCGGTCGCCGGTCTCAGTCGAGCGCTACTGTTTTTTCTTCGCGTCGGCCTCGACCGACTTGCGGATCAAATCGTCGAGTGAGCCGGGGGCCGGGGCGGCCTTCGCGGGGGCTGGTTTTGACCTAGGAGCCTTCGCCGGCGCGGGGATCGGAGCGTCGTGCGACGGGGATGCGACCTTGGAGGGCCGCGGGACCGGCCGGTGGGCTGCGGGCCGCCATCGAACCGGCGCCGTGTGATGTCCGGCCGACGCGCGATCCCCGGTCCCCGACGCGGTCGGGGCGGCCACCGGAAGCGACGACACGAGCACGACGGGCACGTCCGAGGCGGCCGCGGACGGTACGGTTGCCGCCGCCGGCGAAACCGACGGGGTGACGGGGGCTGGCGATTCGGCCCGGGGCTCGGGCGTCGCGATCGCGTATCCGATCGGCGTTCGTCGTGCGATCCACGCGGCAGCGGTCGCACCCCCAATCGCCAAAAGCAGCGCGACGAGCAGGATCTGGCCGAGGCCCCGCAAGCTTCGCGACGGACGAAGATCGACGTCGTCGTCCACCCGAAGCGCGGCCTGCGCGGCACGACGACCACGTGGAACGGGGGTGGGCATCTCCAAAGGCCCGCGCATGGGCACTGGGGCGGCTCCCCCCGGCGCGAGCGGTCGCTCCCCCATCGGCGGCGACGCGAACGGCCAGGCAGGCGCGGACGCGTGGCCCCCATCCATGGGAAATGGCAAAGGCGACGGTGTTTGCGGCATCTCCAAAGGAGATCGCCAGGACGGCGGCTCGAGCGCGTCGCTCAGGTCAAAAGAACGCGAGGGCGAGGGTGGCGCCACCGATCGCGACGCGGTCCATGGCGGTGGAGGTGGAGGCGACCCCGCCGCTCGAGGCGCGGCGGATCCGGGTGGCGCCACCGATCGCGACACGGACCATGGCGGTGGAGGCGGTCCGGCCGATCGTGGCGCAGCCGACGGAGGGGGTGCTCCAGGCGGACCCGCCGATCGTGGCGCAGCCGACGGAGGGGGAGCTCCAGGCGGTCCCGCCGCTCGGGGCGCAGCCGACGGAGGGGGAGCTCCAGGCGGTCCCGCCGCTCGGGGCGCCGCCGACGGAGGGGGTGCTCCAGGTGGTCCCGCCGCTCGGGGCGCAGCCGACGGAGGGGGAGCTCCAGGCGGACCCGCCGATCGTGGCGCAGCCGACGGAGGCGGCGATCCAGGTGGTCCCGCCGATCGGGGCGCAGCCGACGGAGGGGGCGATCCGGGTGGTCCCATCGGCAGCGCGGCGGGGGCTGTGGGCCCCGCGGAGGCCGTTGCGGCCGCGGGCTGAACCGCACGCGGTGGGCCTACCGGCGCCGTGGACGGCGAATGCATCCATGGTTCCGCGATGGCAGAAGGGGACAGCGGGGGGATCGTTCGGACCCGCGAGACGGGCGCACTGGGCGGCGCCTCCGGGGGCCGGATCGGCACGCGGTCGAGGGGCAACGCAGGGGCCCAGGACGCGGGCCGTGGTGCACGCGCAGGGGCGTCGCCGGACGTGCGGACGGACGAGGGCTCCGGCTCGTCGAGCGACTCGACGACGTCCACCTCGAACGAAAACGAGTCGCGTCTCGTCGTCACTCTTATCACAATGACACAGATGGGACGGGGTTTTCAAAGCGCAAAAGGGGCCCGGCCCACCAAAAACGTCTGACGAACGGGTGTGTGGGCAATCAGGGCGCCCACACGTAGTACCGATACCCCACGTCGGTGCGCTGGGCCGAAACGCTCGTGCCAAGGTGATCGAGTGCGAATTCGCCGCGGGGAGGCCGAACGGAGTCGCCGCGGGGCCGGACCCGCCACGTGGGTTTCGCCCAGGCCGCACGCAGGGAGGCGAGATCGCCGACGCCCAGGACAGCGCCCTCGATCCAATGGCGTGAAAGTGCCTCCGGGAAGTCGATCTCGCAATCCGACAACGCGTGCAATCGCTCGTATTCGGCGACCGTCAGCGCAACGCGGGTGCCCCCATCCGATTCGGGACGCAGGTCGTCTCGAATGTGCAGCTTCCGTGCGATCGCGTCGTAGCCGTCCGCGACGATGCCACTGAACACCTTTGCACTCGCCCCGCTGCCGTACGAGCCGAAGACGATCCGCCGTCCGGCGAGCGCACGGGCGCTTTCTTGGTCGAAGAGACTCGCCAAGGCGAGGTAGAGCGATCCCGAATAGATATTTCCGATGTCCCGCGACAGCGCGACGGCCGGTTCGACCTTTCGCGCGAATGCGGCGCGGAAGAGCGGACTTTTCGCGACGGCGCGCTCCAGTTCTTTGCGCCAGGCGCGCGGATCGTTGCCAGGGTCGGAAGCGACCAGCGGGACCTCCGCCGTGAGAACTTCGCGCGTATGCGGATTGCCCAACCACAGCCCCGTGAAGACGCGGGCGGCTGCGTATTCCGCCATCCGCGGAAACGGCACATGAAACAAGAAGTGATCGACCGCGTCGTACAGCCGATCCGAGCTCGACCCGAAGACGTGCTCGGCGCGCCTCGCGTACGCCTGAAACGCCGCCTCGATGCAATCGAGGTACACGTCGATCGAATACTTGCCGTCGACGACCGCCTCCGAGCTCCAGTTGGGCCGAAAAAAATCTCGCTCGTCTCGCGTAATCGTCGCCGACAGCCCGGGCTCGAACGCCAGGACGCGCGGGTTTCTCGAAATGAGCAACGCCACCGCGCCGGCCCCCTGCGTATATTCGCCGGCGGTCGCCAGCGGGTACTTCGAGACGTCACTGGCGACGACCAGGCTGTAGGGCTTGGTGTTGTCGCCCGCGCGGATTCGACTGATCGCGGCTTCCAGGGCGTAGGTCGCCCCGATGCATGCGAATTGGAATTGCGGAGCGCCGACCTCGGAAAGCGACACGCCGTAGTGGCGCTCGAGCATTCCGAGCACGTAGGCCGCGGTCGACTTCGATTGATCCACGGTCGTCTCGGTACCGACCGCGAGGTAGTCGATGTCGGTCGGATCGATTCCGGCGGCGTCGATCGCTCGCTTCGCCGCCATGGCCGCGAGCGTCGCGCAGTCCTCGTGCGCGTCGATGACCGCCATTCGCCGGACGCCGACGCCTTCGGTGACTTTGCCGACGAGCTTGCGGATATCCCCATCGGCCAGCACGGGTGCCCGCACGCGCGCCCATTCGCCCGTCAGGTCGACGTACAGGCGAGGCACGTAGACCCCGATCGAATCGATGCCGACATCCGCCTTCTTGAAAATCATCGTCACCTACTACCGCGACCTCGTCGGGTCAGGCAACGACGGCGCACCGGTGTTTGATCTAGGGTGCATGCCATGCCGCTGCTTCAAAAGCCCCCGTCGACGGCCGAGGAGATCGAACGAAGCCGTCCGCTCGCCATCGCCCCCGAAGACGTCGCAGCCATGGACGAGGCCACCTGGTACGCCCGCGCGTTTCGCGGAGATGCCGCGCAGCTGACCGTCCGCGCCGTCGCGATGGGCGCGATTCTCGGCTTCTTTCTGGCCTTCTCGAACGTCTACGTCGGTCTCAAGGCAGGCTGGGGGCTCGGAGTCGCACTGACGGCCTGCATCGCGTCGTTCACGATCTGGACGTTTGCGCTCAAGATCGGCATCGCCAAGAGTCCGATGACGATTCTCGAGAGCAACTGCATGCAGTCGACCGCGACGTCGGCGGGGTCGTCCACCACGGCGCTTCTCGTGTCGGCGGTGCCGGCCATGCTCCTCTTGTCGATCACCGACGCCCGACCGGGCGGGACGCAGATGCGTTGGTACGTCGTCGTGACATGGGTGTTCTGCGTGGCAGCGCTCGGCGTGGTCATGGGCATCCCCATGAAGCGGAGCATGATCAATCGCGAGAAGCTCAAGTTCCCGTCCGGCACCGCCGCGGCGGTGTTGCTCCAGAGCCTGTACAGCGAAGGAACCGAGGCGCTCGCGAAAGGTCGCGCCCTCTTCGTGTCCGCCGCGCTCGGCGCGCTCGTCCCGCTGCTCACCAACTTGAACGTCGTGAAGACGACCGGATCCGACGGTCGTACCGACAGGCATGCGATCGCTCCCTCGCAGTCGGCGGTCTTCGACTGGCTTCCGGGCATTTCCGCGATGCACCGCGACCCGAAGACCGGCGTCCTGTCCCTCCACGCCTATCCTTTGTCGGCATGGAACGTCGTGCTCGATCACAGCGTGGTCCTCTTGGCCGCCGGAGCGATCGTGGGGCTGCGTGTCACGCTTTCGATGCTGGCAGGCGGCGTGCTGCTCATCGCGGCCATCGGACCTCTGGCGATGCGATGGGAGTGGTCCCCGCACGGCGGCATCCTCGTGGCGGCTCTGACGCGGCCGGGCGCCGCCTGGAAGGAAATCGGCATCTGGTTCGGCGCCCCGCTCATGGTGGCGTACGGGCTGGTCACCTTCGCGCTCCAGTTCAAGACCATCGCTCGCGCGCTGGCCGATGTCGGCCAGAGGCCCCGGGCGGGCGACGACCGGCCGTCCGACCGGGTCGAAGTGCCCATGGCCTGGTTCGTCGTCGGAACTGCGGCCTCGGGTGCCGCGGTCGTCGCGCTCGCCTGGCTCGCGTTCGATATTCCGCTTCATTACGGAGCGCTCGCGGTGTTCCTGACCTTTTTTTTGGCTCTCGTCGCGTGCCGCGCGACCGGCGAAACGGACATCACCCCCATCGGCGCCATGGGAAAGATCATGCAACTCACCTACGGCGCCCTCATGCCGCAGAGTTACGCGGCCAATCTGATGACCGCATCGATCACGGCGAGCGCTTCGGCCGAAGCCGCGGACTTGCTCAACGACCTCAAATCCGGCTACTTGCTGGGCGCGCACCCGCGCCGGCAATTCATGGCTCAGTTTTTCGGCATCTTCACGGGAACGGTCGCGTCGGTCCTCGGCTACTTCCTGCTCGTCCCCGACGCCACCGCCCTCACCGGAGTCGGAGGCAGACCCCCGCAGTTCGCCGCCCCGGCGGCTCAACAATGGAAGGCGGTCGCCGAGATTTTTCGCATGGGCATCGGCAATCTGCACCCGATGGCGCGCGAGGGCATCGCGATCGGCCTTCTGGCGGGAACGGGGCTCGCGATCGCCGAGTGGCTCTTTCCGAAAGACAAGGCGTGGCTGCCGTCCGCGACGGGGATCGGCCTCGGCCTCTTCCTGCCGTTTTACACGTCGCTTTCGTTCGTGATCGGGGCCGTCGCCGCCACCGCGTTCCAGCGCTTCAATCCTCGACAGGGGGGCCGCTTCGTCATCCCCATCGCGTCCGGGCTCATCGCCGGCGAGAGCATCGTGGGCGTCCTCGTGGCGGCGCTCGACACGTTCGTTCTGACCTGAGAATCCGCCCATGCCTGCCCCGCTGCGTGTCTTGTTCGTCGCCTCCGAGTGCGCCCAGTACGTCAAAGCGGGCGGCCTGGGCGACGTGATCGGCGCGCTGCCCGCGGCGCTCTGCGCGCTCGGGCACGACGCGCGCGTCGTCATCCCGCGCTACGACGTCATCGAGACGGCCGGGCTCACGCGCCATGGGGCGCCGCTCGGCGTTCCGCTCGGCCGGGGCGAAGCCTGGGCGGGCGTATTCGAGACGCGGTTGCCGGGCAGCGACGTCCCCGTGTATCTGCTCGACCACGAGGCGCTCTTTGCGCGGGGGTACCTGTACGATCCGCCGGGCGGCTACGCCGTCGACAACCTCGTACGCTTCGCCTTTCTCTGTCGCGGCGCCCTTCAACTCTGCAAGCACATCCGCTTTGCTCCGGACGTCTTCCACGTGCACGACTGGCCTACGGCCTTGCTGCCCATCTACCTCAATACGGTGGAACGCCAGGGCGCTCTCGGCCGATCGGCATCGGTTCTGACGATTCACAATCTCGCGCATCAAGCGAAGTTTCCGGCCAGCGAGCTGCCCGCCACGCACATCCCCTGGAGCGAATTCCGCGCCGACGGCCTCGAAGACTTCGGGGCCGTGAACCCCCTGAAGGGCGGGCTCTTTCACGCGACCAAGTTGACCGCCGTGTCCCCGCGGTACGCACTCGAAATCCGAACGCGCGAAGGCGGAGCCGGGCTGGATCACGTGATGCGCTTTCGCGGGGCCGACACCGTCGGGATTCTCAACGGAATCGACGAGCACGCGTGGAACCCCCGGACCGACCCCGCGATCGCTCGTCCGTTCGACCGCGCGGATTTGACGGGCAAGGCCGTGTGCAAGCTTGCCCTACAACGCGAGCTCGGATTGGCCGAACGCCCCGACGTGCCGCTGCTCGGCGTCGTCTCGCGCCTGAGCGGCCAGAAGGGGACCGACGTGCTGCTCGCCGGGCTGACACGCATCCTCGATCTGGATACGCAGGTCGTGGTCCTGGGGGCAGGCGACCGGGCGGCCGAGGAGTACCTGCTCACCCGATCGCACCACGGCGGCGATCGCTTTCGCGGGTGGGTGGGTTTCAGCGAAGGGCTCGCGCACCGGATCGAGGCGGGCGCGGACCTCTTCGTGATGCCCTCGCGCTTCGAGCCCTGCGGCTTGAACCAAATGTACAGCCAGCGCTACGGCGCGCTGCCCATCGTGCGCGCAACAGGCGGCCTCGACGACACGGTGGACAACTACGACAGCGCGACCGGCGCGGGGTCGGGATTCAAGTTTTGGGATCTGAATGTCGATGCCCTCGTCGCCACGGTGGGGTGGGCGGTCGAGACCTATCGCAATCGACCCGCCGATTTCATCGCGATGCAGAGAAGGGCCATGGGCAAGCGCTTCGGCTGGGAGGTCGCGGCGGCGCGCTACGAGCAGGTCTACCGGTGGGCCGTGGCGGCCCGGCGCGGCGAACCGACTCAGGTCCCATAGACGCGATAGTCGACGTCGGGAAACAGGTTGTCTCGGCTCGCCACTTCGGCGAGCCATCGCTCGTCGACCGATCCGCTCAGAAGCTGGTCGTAGATGCGCGTGAAGCGCGTCACGTGGTCGACCGTGCGCTTGGTCGCGTACGGCACGGTCGTGCCGGTCTTCATGATGAAGGCCCAGTCGCTCGCTTGGGCGAGCATGACCTCTCGCGCCGCCTGATCGAGGGCAACCCGCTGCACGCCCTCGGCGCTCGGAAACCTGTGCGCGAGCTCCACCATGCGCTCGGCGATCTTGTGCAGATGCCGGTAAACCCAAGCGTTCGTGCCGTTGCACCAGTAGTCGCCGTAGCCCTTCTCGCCCCATGACGACCAGCACGGCGTCGCCACTTGGTTGGTGGGATACTCGTGCAGGTATCCGCTCGGCGTGATCGGCGCAACGGCGCCCTGATCGTATTGGAGCTTGCGGAACAACAGCTCCAAAAACATGGGGCCCTCGTACCACCAGTGCCCGAAGAGCTCCGCGTCGTACGGCGCGACCACGATCGGACGCCGATCCATGTTGGCGCGCAGATGCTCGACCTGGCGCTCGCGATTGTGCATGAAATTGCCCGCGTGCTCCGCGGCGCGCAAATACGCCTGATGGGGGTCGTACGGACGCTTTTGATCCGCCGAGCGATGGGTCACCGCGTAATACTTGATCCCGGTGAACGTCCGGATCCCTTCGGGGTGGATGTACGGCCCGATGTAGTCGTGCGGAAGATCGAAGCCGACGTCCCGGTAGAAGTCGCGGTAGGCCGGGTCGCCCGGGTAGCCCTCTTGAGCACTCCACACTTGCTTGGAGCTCTCGATGTCGCGACCGAACGCGGCCACTCCCGATCGGCAATAGATCGGCGCGTGCACGCCGTAGAGCGGCCGCGGATCGGCGAACAGGACGCCGTGGGTGTCGACGAAGAAGAAGCGGATGCCTTCCTCGCGCAAGAGCTCGTCCACACCGGGGACGTAACCGCATTCGCCGAGCCACATGCCCTGCGAACGGCGCCCGAAGAGACGCTCGTACAGGCTCGCGGCCGTATAAATCTGCGCGCGAAACGCGGCCCAGTTGCGGTCGAGAAGCGGAAAGAACGGGTGCGTGGCCGTGCACGTGATGATCTCGACACGACCGGCGTCCTGCAGCGCACGGTAGGCCCGAATCGAGATCGCCGTCGTAGCGCCGCCAACAGTTGCGCGTCTCGTGGAAGCGATGCCGGTACATCTTCGCAAGCTCGTGGAAGGTGCGGTCTTCGCGCCACGTGCGGTCGACCTCCTTGTCGGCGAGCTCGATCAGGTGGTCGAGCTTGCCCGCATACCGCTCCTTGAGCAGGTCGTCGGTCATCATCGAAAGCAAAGACGAGCTGAACGAGAGCGTGATCCGAAAGTCGATGTCGTCGCGCGACAGGTTCTCGAACGCGAGCAAGAGCGGGATGTACGTCTCGGTGATGGCCTCGAAGAACCACTCCTCTTCCATGTACGACGGCGCTTCCGGATGCCGAACGAACGGCAAATGCGCGTGAAGGACGATCGCCAGATATCCGTGCGCCACGTTCAATCCTCCTTCAGCCGCCCGCCCCAACGCTCCGCCGTACCGAACGACCGCTCGCTCGCGCCCCCCAACCGACTCGCGCCGCCCGCCGCGTACCACCACTCGCTCGCGCCTTGCGTCTCGCTCGCGCCTCCGAATTGGCTCGCGCCGCCTGCCGCGCGCCACCGCTCGCTCGCACCGATCACCTCGCTCGCGCCGGTTCGCTCGCTCGCGCCCAATTGAGCGAATGCGCTCGCCCCGGCAAACGCCCACTGCGATCCGCCGAGAAAGAGCGTCTCCGAGGCGCCGGCGGCAGCCCACTCGCTCGCACCGAGCCACATGCGCTCCGAGGCTCCGATGCGCCACAGTTCGCTCGCGCCGCGCTCGAGCAGAGCGTGCCGCTCGGAGGCGCCGTGCACGACGATCTCGCGCTCGTAGCCGCTGAGGATCTGCCGCTCGATTCCGAGTCCCCAGCGTTCGATGAGGGGTGTCGTCGCGCGCACCCAGCGCATCGCCCACGTCGAAATCACGCGCCGGTGGGGCTCCGCGTCGAAGCTTCGCACCGTCATCTTCCAGGGACCGTACACGGTAAATTCCATGCCTTGCGAAAGCAGTCGGATTGGCACCTCGCCGAGCAGCTCGATGGCGATGCGCTCCCGGTCGAGCAGATCCACGGCGAACGGCCCCTCGTGCCACGACGACACGGTCGTGTCGTCGACCGCGCCGACGCGGCGCACGAAACGCAAGCCGCCACGCCACTCCGATCGCCATTCCTCCAGATGCCACCAGCGCTCGATGTGCGCGCTCCGATCGTAGGTCCGATGGACGCCCGCGCCGCTCGACGCGGCGTTCTCGAGCGGAGTCGCCGCCCCCGGAATGGAGGGCGCATACGCCGCACGCCAGACGTCGACGTAGCCGGCTCCCTCGCGACCCGGCAACGCGGGTTCGGGCCCGGCGTAGCGCGACTGAAAGGGTGCGACCGCGGGCGGCGCGTAGTCGGAGGTCACCGTGAGCCACTCGAGATTCGTGTTGGGTGAGGGCGCATTGCGCGGGAAATCGGCTCCGCCCGACCGCGCGATGGGCTGAAAATACCCTTCTTGTGTCTTGACTCCGATCTCGACATGCATGGTCGAGGTCGGTCGCCGAATCATCACGAAGTACTCGCGATCCGCGCGATCGACGCGGATGTCGAAGTAGTCGTTCGCGTTGGTGCCGTCGAAGACCTTGCCGGTCGTGTCGTACACGCGCAAGTTGCACCAGCCGTCGTTGCCGGAGGGCCCGAGACGCTGCCGCGCGGACGCGAGGCCGGCGTCGGTCACCTCCCAATAGAGGTAGGCCGATTCCGGATCGCGTACGATGGCCGTGATGCGGTCTACGCCGTACCCCCAAGGCAGTTCGCCCGCGTAGATGGCGGGCGAAGGGGCACCGAGATCGTACTTCGAGTCTTCGACGCGCGTCTCATCCGTCATCACGGTTCGTGAGACTAGTACCCCACCCCTCACTTTTGTCCATGGAACGATAAGGGCGCAACCGTTTCGCCCGCCGGCAACGGTGCAGGCGGAAGGCACCCCTAAAGCACCAGTCCGCGATTGACGCTCCTTTGCCTGGGTCCGCTCGACGACGGCGCACACGACGAGCGAGGCACGAGAGGTCACTGGACAGCGACGCCCGCATGGCGGTACGAGGACCGAGTGGTCGGAGGTCTGATGCAGACGAAGCGACTTGCTCCGTTCGCCGTGGCCGTAGTCGTTGTCGTGGTCGCCGCCGGCGCGTTCGCGATGTTGCGAAGCGGCAAGAAACCGCCGGACCTCGAGCGCCCGTCTTCCGCCACGCCCGAGGCCACGAACTCGGCCGTCGCCCCGGGGCCCGGTCCGACGGCACCGCTGTCGTCGCGCGCCATGATGGGTGCGGAAAACGCAGAGGCCCCGGCCGTCACGTGGACGGCGCCAACCGGGTGGCAAGCCGTGCGCAATCCAAACCGCATGCGCCTTGCGAGCTATCGTATCCCGGGGCCTTCCGGCAGCGAACCGCTCGACGTGAGCGTCTCGCGCGCCGGCGGAACGCCGGACGCGAACATCCAACGCTGGATGGGCCAGTTCGACGGGCCCCATGAGAGCCAGACGGTCAAGCACGTCCGCGGTCTCGACGTCACGGTGGTCGAAGTCAGTGGAACGTACCGCTCGAGCGGAATGTTGCCCGGAGCACCCGTGACTCCGCGTCCGGACTGGACGCTGCTCGCCGCGATTGTTCCGGCGGGGGGCACCGCGTACTTCTTCCGGCTCATCGGACCGTCGGCCGACGTGCAGAGCGCGCGACCGTCCTTCGACGCGCTCATCGACAGTTTGACGCCCAAATAGGGGTCCGCGGTGGCCAACCGGCGCACGCGCGCGTAGATGTCTCCTATCGCCATGCGCTGGGACGACGAGCACGAAAGCCCGGACCTCATCGATCGCCGCGGGGAAGAGCCCATGCAGGGCGGCGGATCCATCGGGGGCCTTCTCTTCTTGCTGCCGTGGCTTCTTCGCAGCCGGTTCGGCTGGGTCGTCCTCGGCGGCGCCCTGCTCTTCTACCTCGGCCGGGGATTTCTCGGCGGCGTTTCAGCGGGGATGCACGCCCACGGCAGCACGCTTCCGCAATCGGCGGACCCCCGTGCGGAAACGCCGGAGGTTCACTTCGTGTCGTTCGTGCTCGACGACGTGCAGTCGAGCTGGTCCGACACGTTCACCCGTCGTTTGCAGCGGCCGTACCGGCACGCGAAGCTCGTGCTTTACACGGATGAAACCCGGACCGGCTGCGGCGAAGGCGAGGCGGCCACCGGACCGTTTTACTGCCCGAGCGACGAGCACGTGTACATCGATCTCGGGTTTTTCCGCGAACTGTCCAGCAAGCTCGGAGCGCGCGGGCAGTTCGCGCAAGCGTACGTCATCGCGCACGAGATTGGACATCACGTCCAGAAGCTTCTCGGCATCAGCGAACGGGTCGAATCGCTAAGGCACACCGCCGGAGCGACGGGCGCTTCCGTCCGTCTCGAGTTGCAAGCCGACTGCTTCGCGGGGATCTGGGCCAAGTCGACCGATCAGCGGCACCTGCTCGAAAGCGGCGACATCGACTCGGCACTCGGGGCCGCCGCGGCGGTCGGCGACGATCGGCTTCAGAAGATGGCGACCGGCACCGTGAGCCCGGAGTCGTGGACGCACGGCTCGTCGCAAGAGCGCGTGCGCTGGTTTCGTCGCGGATTCGACCAGGGTTCGATTTCGGCGTGCGACACGTTCTCGGCCAAGCAGCTCTGACTTGCGCGCACGGCGGTTTTGATTTTCGCGAACCGATTCTGCGCCGGCGAGTGCGATCCCATCCGAAATCGCATCTACAAAAAGCCAATCGACCGTGCCGAAGAGTGTGGCACGGTCGATTGACTTTTGCGTTCAGGTCATTGGCTTTGCGGAGAGCGACCGCGGTCGCGGGAACTTTGTCCTACCAGGTCTGTAGGACGCCGCAGGGACTCAATCGGCCACTTCCGACCAGGAGTAATCGACCACCTGGCCCTTGAAGACCACGGGGGTCGAGAAGGTTCCCCATACCGTTGCGCCGCTCGCGTTGGTCGAAGTCGACCACTGACCCTGGTGCGCCGGGTTCGCCAAGAGGTCGCAGGGGTTGAGAGCGAACGGGTTTGGCTGCGGTCCCACCAGACCGGCCGTGTTGTAGTACGCCCCGGAGCCCGAATACGGGTCAGGATCGAGCGTCATCGTCGACGAGCAACCGCCGCCCTGGCACTCTTGGCCCACGCCCTGGAAGCGCGCGGGGACCGATGAGCCGTTGAGCGTCATGGCGAAGTACGGATTGGCCGTGCCGCCGGGACCGTTGAACGGCGAGCACGCCACGCTGTTGCCGCCCGTGTACTTGTTGTAAACCGCCTGGGTATTCGGGAAGAGTTGCAACCCGCTGGCGGTCAGAATGCCGAACCACAAGTCCGGATACACCGTCGTCCCCGTCAACGTCACGGTGATCGCCTCGGCCCCGTTCGACGAGACACCGCTCGTCGTAAAGCTGTCGGTGACTTCCAGGGGATTGTAGTTCTGGATGACGCCGGTCGGCCGGCCACCGATGATCGAAACCGACTTCGACGAACCGGGATAGACGAAGCCCTTGAGAACGCCGGCTTTGAAGCTGTACACGTTGTCGGCGCCCTGCAAGAAGCAACTCGTGAGGCCCGCGGTCAAGTAGCTCGCGACTTCGGGGCTTTGCTGCATGGCCTCGAGGGCGGCGACCGCTTGCGGCGGGATGAAGGCGTAGCCCGGGACGTTCGGGTCGAAGGCCATCTGGCCGCCCGACACGACGAACGAGGTCGAGGCCCAAATCAGGTTGTCGTAGTAGGGGTAGTTCGCGTCGCCGGTATTGGGCAACTTGTTATTTTCGTATGCGATCGCCAGGTTCAGGGCACCCGTCGCCACGGCCCGCGCGATCATGTCGACGCTGCCGGACGGCCAGCCTGCCGATTGGTTGTAAGGCGTGCCGGAGGCGACGCCGTCGACCGACTTGACCGTGGGCTTCCAGGTCGTGGAGCCGGACGGGAACTGCGCGTTCCAGGTGACCGTCACGGACTTGCCGGGCTGCAGCGTCGTGCTCGACGCACCGGGACCGATGACCGTTTGGCCGCCGACATTGAGCATCTCGGAGTTGGACGGATTGCCCTGCATCGTGGCACTGCCCAAGTTCAAGGCGACTTGCCAGTTGCTCGCCGGCTCGTCACCGCCGTTGGCGATGGTCATGCTGGCCGAGTAGTTTTGGCTGGAGCTACTGGTGATGGTGATCGAAGCCGTCAAGCCACCCGTGCTGACGGCCTCCGAAGTCTGACCTACGTCTTCTTCCGACGAGGATGTGGGCGCTACGCATCCTGCGAGCGACGCCACCGATGCTAGGACCACGAACGACGCATATCTTGTTCTCACGTTGATTCCCTCCGCGTTTGTTTCCTGACGCGACAGGGTAGTGAGCAAGGGACAGGCCACGATGCGCGGAGAGTGAAATCGCTCCCTCGCATTCTCGGATCCGCCCAAATCGCGGCATATCGCCGGCGTCGTGACGATACCGACATGTCGAGGGGCGGCTTCCGAGGGCACGTCGCGGGGTCGCCACGGATAGTTTGTGGCGCGGAGCGCACTCCATGTGGCGCCCGAGGCCACTCGATCGGCGCGGCGTCGATCGAACCGGCGCACGTTGCGCGGTCACAGCCCGTGCTTTCGGATCAGTCGGTACATGTGCGTCCGATCGATCCCCGCCTCTTTGGCGGCGGCGGCGACGTTGTTGTGATGCTGTTCGAGCAGCGCCCGCAGGAACGCTCGCTCGCCGTAGCCGATCCATTGCTCTCGGAACGCCCGGAAGGGCTGGGTGAAGGACGGGGCGTCCGGTCCCTTGTACGGGGGGACGCTCGCCGGAGGTGCGACGACCACGGCAGCGGCGCGCATCTGCGCCGAGTCCGGAGGACGCGGCAGGACGGCCGTGACGGGCTCGCGCTCTTCCACGGCGTCCTGCAGGAGGTTCATCGCATCGGCCGGACCGATCGCGCGGGCCCGTTCGACGAAGTTACGCAATTCTCGGACGTTACCCCGCCAGGGACGATTTTCGAGCCCGCGAAGCACTTTGGGGGTGAGCCACGCGAGATCGCCCCCGCCAAAATGATGGAGCAGCAGATCGATGTCTTCGGTCCGCTCGCGCAGCGCCGGAACGCGCACGGGAATGACCGCAAGACGAAAGTACAGGTCTTCCCGGAACTCACCCCGGTTGACCATCGACAGCAGATCGCGATGGGTCGCCGTCACGAAACGGACGTTGACCGGCCGATGTTTCGACTCCCCGATGCGCCGCACGGTCGACGACTCGAGGGTGCGCAGAAGCTTCGGCTGCATGCCGATGGGCAGCTCGCCGATCTCGTCCAAGAATACCGTGCCGCCGTCGGCCGCCTCGATGGCGCCGACACGGGTCTGGTGCGCGCCGGTGAAGGACCCCTTCACGTGTCCGAAGAGCTCCGCCTCGATCAAGGTCTCGGACAGCGCCGCACAGTCGACGACGACGAACGGACCGGACGATCGCACCGACGCGAGGTGGATCGCGCGAGCGACGAGCTCCTTGCCGGTGCCCGTCTCCCCCTGGATCATGATCGAGCACTCGAGCGGGGCCAAACGCGCAAGCGTGGCAAAGAGCTCGCGCATCGAAGGGCTTCGCCCGACGAGCGGGCCGAAGCGCTCCGAAGGCCAGCTTTCGACGGCCTGTTGCTGGGCATTTTGATAATTGACGACGACGTCGGTCGAGCCGACCCGAATCGTGAACCCGTGCAGCACGCATGCCGACTCGACCCGCACGCCTTCGACGAACGTGCCGTTGCGGCTGTTCAGATCTCGCATCCGAATCCCTTCGTCGCGCGGCTCGATCTCGGCGTGAACGCGCGAGACCGTCGGGTCGACGATGATGACGTCGCAGTGCGGCGCCGATCCCAGTACGCACCGACGCTCCACGGTCGCCATTCGAGGCTGGCCGCCCTCGGTCCACTGCAGCCCGGGAAGGGTGCGCGTGGCGGGCGATGGAAAAGGCGCCGGTGCTCGGGGGAGCGCGGTGGTGCGTTCGCCTCCAGGCATCGTGTCCTCGGTCAAAATGTACCGGAAAGCACGACCTGTTGCGACCCGGTGCCGGCCGGGGGCGTCTTGGCAGAATGATCGACGCGGAGCGACAAGACCAAAGAGACGCCTCCGGTCACGACCGTCAGTCCCGTCAGGACGTCGGCCACCAGCCCCGCCGAATTCACCGCGTTCGCGGCGCTCGTCCGCGCGGCCAAGCTCGATCCGACCTGGTTTTCGACCGAGTCGTAGTGCGATTTCGCCACCAGCATCACGATGCCGCTCGCGACGGCGCCCGCCGCAAACCCTCCGGCGACGGCAAAACCGGGCCAGAACACGGTGCGCCCGCGCTCCTCGACCGGTTCGACGGCCACCGGCGCCAGCGAGACGAGATCCAGGCGGACACGGACCCGGTCCGCGCCGGCGAGCGTGACGGTCCGATACCCGGGCTGGTATCCGGCTGCCGTGGCGCGCAGCGTGTGTTCCCCCGCGTCGATGAGCAACGGCTTCTGAAGGGAACCGGCCTCGATGGGTTTGCCGTCCAACGTGACCTCGGCACCGGGCACGTTCGTCGAGACGTCGACCGTCGCGGTTCGGAGCTTGAGCTCCGCGAGCGACTTGGCGACTTCCTTTTGGCGATCGGCCGGGATCGCCGCGGCACCGTCGTGCAAGTATTGATCGAGCGTGCGGACGGCGTCGGCGTACCGGCCGAGTTGCATGTTGACCAGAGCGATGTTGTAGAGCGCACGGTAGTTGGGGGCGAGTTGGTAGGCCCGCTCGAACTCGACCAGCGCCAACGTGTAGTCGCCTTCGTCAAAGAGCTGCAAGCCGCGCTTGAAACGCACCGACGCCTCTTCTCCGCTCTCGGTGCCCGGTGGGGGCGTCGCCACGTGGGCCGATGACGACGGGGGCGGCGAGGGCGGGGCGCCGCCGGCGGGTGGAGCGGCACCCGCGCTCCTCGGTCCGACGAACATCGTCGCGACGCAAAGCGCCGAGAAGACCCGGATAGGATGTCCAAACGCCGATCGAATCATCGTCTACGCCTCCGGGCGACGGCCGCCACCCCAACCGCCAACGCCATCAGGCCGCGCGGAATCGAACGCGCGCCAACATTGGATCCCATCGAACAAGAACCCCCGCTTACCGCGTACGCGAAGGGACCGGTCGAGTCGGTCGCCGACGGCCCGACCGGGGACGGCCCCACGGAGGAACCGGCTTCTGAAGAGACCAGCGATCCGGCTTCGAGCAGGGACGGCCCGGCGTCGTCAGCGGCATCGCCTTCGGACTCCAGAGCGGCGTCCGAATCCGCGTCCGAATCCGATGAGGGTGCGGCCTCCGCCGTGCCGTCCGGCGCGGACGAGGCGGCGTCCGACACGGCTTCGAGAATCGGCGTCTGTCCGGCAGCTTGGAAGGCGGCCAGAACGAGATCGGAGTAGTCGGCCAGCAGGGGGCCGGTGGTGTCCGACTCGGTCGAGTCGCTGCAGAAAGGCCCCGTGGAGGCCTGCTCCCCGAGCGATACCACGGCAACGACGGCGCCGGTGGCAGCCGACGTCATAGGGCCCCCACTGTCGCCATTGCACGTGACGGCCCCGGGACCGACCCGGACCGCACGCAGGGGCGCAGCCTGGGTCGTGGTGGTCGCGACGGGAGGCCCCACTCCCACGATTTGCGCGTCGTCACGCACGCGCAGCTCGGTCGGGGCCTCCGGCTGATCGGTCAGCCCGTAGCCCCAGACCGAGACGGTCTCGCCGACCTGCGTGCCGCCGAGCCGGATCGGCGCCGGCGCGATGCCCGGGATGCCTTGGTTCAGCACGACGAACGCCAGATCGTCGGCGCACACCGTAGGCGTCTGGGTCGAAAGGATCTGGAGGCCGACCGCTTGCGGCGGGCCGAGCGGCTGTCCCGCAACGACCTCGGACGACAGGTAGAACGAAATCGCCCCCGGCGAGTTGTCAATCCCGATCTGGCCGCCGATCCCCCCGCCGATCAGGTTTCCCGACGCGTCGCAAGAAAACGTGCCCTCGCTCAATTCCGCGACGCAGTGCCGCGCCGTGGCGACGAGCGCCGGCCCAATCAACGTGCCCGTACAAGCGCCCTCGGGCCCTTCGATGTAGAGAAACGGCGACTGCGCCGCATCGACGACGGTGCCGCCGAGAATGGCCTGAGACGAACGGCCGACGGGACGGGTTTCGGGGCTGCCACCGCACTGCGGGAGCGCCATTCCGCACAGCGCGACGACACCGGCCCGCGCGCCGGGACTCGCGCCTACATGCCGCCAAAACACGGGAAGCTCCCTTGGAGGGTACCGACCGTGCCGGTGGCGCCGTCGGGCGCGACGCTCGCGTCGGCGGCGACACCGCCGTCGTCCGGGGATCCGCCGTCAGCGGCCAGCCGCAACACGTCGCGCACCCAGGCGTAACCGGGGCTGGGCGTGGGGGCAAACTGCGCGCAGTAGACATCGCCCTGACTGATGCGCGCGCCCGTGGTCAGGTTGAAGTCGGGCGGGCCGAGCGTGCCGATCAGACTCACGGGCTGATTCGTGAGGGCGATTTGGGCTTCGACTGTGCCGATATCCGCCGGCCCCATGTCGAGATGCGTCCCCGACAAGTCGACGAGATTCCTCATTCCAGGCACGAGGTCGAGGCCCGTCGGGTGCGCCTCTCGTCCGGCGCCGGCGAGCGAGTACACGGCAAAATACATCGAGTCGTAGTAATTCTCGCCACCGAGTGCCGCCTGAGGGTTGCCCGCAGCCAAGAAGTCGGTCTGGTACGTGTTGAACACACCAAGGGACGCGGGATCGTTGGTCGAGGCGAAGGTGATCCCAGCGAACCGGTCCGAACCGACCCCTTGGTTTTCGTTGAGCCACTGAAGCACGGTCGTCGACTCGGAATTGTAGGGGCCAAGCAAATAGAACGGATGCCACTGCGCTTGCGTTTCGACTTCGTACGTTTGAAACATCGTGCTGAATTCTTCGCTCGCGTACGAGATGACGACGTTGGGTTGAAACGCCATCAATGCGCTGACGCATGCGGAGACGTCGACCTTGGTCGGGTCGGCCCCGTTGAGCGAGGACGCCGGAAGGACGCACACCTGGTAGTTGCCGTCCGCCGTGTTGGCCGCGACCGACTCGCCATTGAACGTCAAAACGCTTTCGACGGCCTCTTCGAGCTGATCGGTGACCGTGGCGTGCGCAATGACGCCCGCAACGCGGATCGGCACGGGGCCCGCATCCGTGCCGGCGTCCTTGAGCGAGGCCGCGGGCGAAAGATTCCACTGGTTCCACGCTGGAATGTTGTTCGGGTTGTTGCGCACGTACGCTTCCACGAGCGGAAAGAATGCGGCGTATGCCGGGGCCGTGTCGCTGGATTGGCCGAGCATGTGCCAGAGCATGCCTTGAGTGTCCAACGACGTGAGCGTTCCGTCGGCACCGAAGGGATTGATGAAGAAGACCGTCGGGGCGTTGGGCACGTTCGTGAGGTCGACGTTCGAGAAGGTCGTCTTGAGCGTGGCGGAGGGCAGCGCCGCGATGACGGCCGGAACGTGAACGTCGTTGACGAGGTGGGTCATGATCACGTTCGGATCCGCCGAATCGTCGCAGACGACCGCGGCGGGCCAGCGCGCCCCTCCCGACCCTGCATTGATACCCCCGGCGGTCTGGAACTCGTTCAGCGCCAATTGATAATTGAGATAGGTCGCATCACTGAACGGCGCGTTGGCCGGAAATGTGGCGAAAGCGCCCATGAAAATCGGGGCCTGGCCCTGCGGTGCCATGTAGATGTCGGCGGGGAGCACATAGGGGCACTCGTCGGTCGTGAGCTGAATGCACGTATGGGAGTCGGGATTGCAGGCCACTTCGACGTGCGTCGTGCTCGCGGGCGTGCAATCGGTCCACGTCGTGCACGGTTGGGCCTCGCCCGCATCCGACCCGGCCTCGGGGGTGGTGGCGGCTCCGTCGATGCCCGCCTCGACACCGGCGTCGGAAGCCCTGCTCGCTTCGGCGCTTGCGTCGACGCCCGATTCCAAGGCCGACGACGTCGCCGAGGACCCGGCATCGCCCACCGGAGACACGCACTCCCCCGCCACGCAAACGAGGCCGGCGAAGGCCTGCCCGCGCGCGGCGCAATCGGCCGCCGTCGAACACTGATCGGCATCGACATGGAACAAGAGCGAGCAGCCGCCGCACAGGGCCGCGGCTGCAAAGGAAATGATGTATTTCGCCCGGGACCGGCTATCGTCCTTGACCATCGGGGCTCAGTCGCTGCCGCCCGCGTCGGTTCCGGCCTCGGCCCCGGCCTCGGTCCCCGCCTCGGAGCAATTCGAAAAATCGTTCTCCGACGAGTTGACTTGGGGTGACCAGGTCGTCTCTGCGTACGCGACTTGGGCTGCAATTTCAGCGCTTTGGGCCGGCGTGAGCAATCCATTCTCATTGGCGACCGCCTGAGAGACCGACTGGACAAACGTGTCTCCGATGAGCGCAAGCTGCGCCGTCGTGAGCAGTGTTCCTTGGAGCTCGGCCGGAATGAGGCCGAAGGTGATTCCCGCATCGTCCTCGGGGCATCCGAATATTTGATATTCGAAGGCGGTCATTTGATTGACCCAATTTCCAAAATCGATCGTTGCGGGGGGAAAATAGTAGAGAGCACATTCCTGTTGATACGCAAATCCCGTTACGCCTGGCGTGCTCGGGGGGCCGACCAAAATCTCGGCCGGCCAGTTGCTATTTTGGTTGAGTGGGAGATTGCCCCAGATGGCCTGCAGCGTCGGACACAGGTCTACCGGCGCCGGTGGCGGGGTCATGACGTCCGCGGCGGCATCGGCCAGCGCGCCATCGCCGCTGTCGTTCGTTCCGGAGTCGCTGCCCATCGACGCATCGGACTCCCCGTCCGTCGCAGAGCCATCGGTCGACGAGCCATCCGTCGACGAGGCGTCCGTCACGGAGCCATCGGTCGACGATCCGTCCGTCGATGAGCCATCATGCGAACCATCGTGCGACGAACCGTCGGTCGAACCGTCCGTCGCCGAGGCTTCCGCCGTCGAACCATCGGTCGAGGAGTCGGCGTCCGTGACCGACCCGTCGGCCAATGAACCGTCCGAGGTCGAGGCCTCGTTGGCGGTCGACGCATCGCCGGCGTCGGCGACGGTGTGGGAGCCGTCGGCTCCTGCGTCCGGGGTCGGCGCGGGCGTCGTGGTGTCGTCACCCGAGCACGCGAGGAGGCCACCGAGGAGTCCTGCACACGCGGTCAAAACCGCGCCACGAACAGCGAGTCGATTCTTTTTCATTCGTCCCTTATGCGTAGAAGTTTTTCAAACTATGTGGCGCTCATCGCCTTGTCACGCAAAAACGATTCGACCGAGCGGAAACGCCAGAATCACTTCCAACGTCAAACGGTCTCGTTCGAAGCCGAGTTAAGGTTTTTGGCTAAGCATCATTCCGTACGAACATTGCCTACTTCCGCCCAGAGCCACCGCCGTTCTCCGGCTTTCGGCAGCGGCCTGCCACGTGCGCGCCGATGCGCCGCGAAGGCAACGCGTAGGGAAATAAGGGGGTAAGTCCCCGCGACGGGTTCACGAGTAGGAAACGACGGAGACCCGCGAGCGATCCGCGAGCGATCCGAGACAACTCCGAACGACGGGCGCGCCGACAGAGCCGACAGAAGCCGACACAAATTCGGGCGCCGCTCGAGGGCGAGGCGCATTCGAAAACGCGATGGCTAGGCCCCCCTCGGAGTGCTATGAGTCTTTGTTGGAGCCGAGCGGAAAAACCCTCGGAGGATCGGTGGATCTCGCGGGCAAATATCGCCTCATCGCGGAGCTGGGACAGGGCGGAATGGCCACTGTGTACCTGGCTGTCGCCCTGGGGTCATCCGGCTTCCGAAAGCTGGCTGTCGTAAAGCTCATACGACCCCAATACGCGAGCGACCCCGACCTGATTCAGATGTTTCTCGACGAGGCGCGGCTCTGTGCGCGCCTCAATCACCCGAACATCGTGCAGACGTACGACGTCGGGGTCGACGACGGCCAGTATTTGATGGCGATGGAGTACCTGGACGGCGTGTCGCTCTACACGGCTGTGCAGCGACTGACCAAGACCGGCGTCCCCTTCCCGTTCCCGATCCGCGCGCGGATCCTGAGCGAAGTGCTCGAGGGCCTTCGCTACGCCCACGAGTTACAAGATTACGACGGCAAGAGATTGGACATCGTCCACCGCGACGTGACGCCGCACAACATCTTCGTCACGTACGACGGTCAGGTGAAGTTGCTCGACTTCGGGATCGCCAAGGCGGCGACGTCCTCGGTCCAGACAGCGACCGGAGTGATCAAGGGCAAGCTCACGTACATGGCACCCGAGCAAGCCATGTGCGACAAGATTGACGCTCGGGCGGACCTCTACGCGGTCGGGGTCATGCTCTGGGAGGCCTTGACTGGCCGGAGGCGCTGGCCCGCCGGACTCTCGGACGCCGCGGTATTTACGCGCGTCGCGTCCGGAGAAATGCCCGAGCGCACCGACGCGGCCGCGTTGGGGTTTCCCGCGGAGATCGACGACATCGTCCTGAAAGCCCTCGCCCCCAAACCGGAAGACCGATTTCAGACCGCCGCCGAGATGCGTGGCGCTCTCGACGGCGTGTTGGCCAAGATCGAGTCGGCATCGCTTCGCGACCTGGGCACGATGCTCTCGTCGGTGTTTTCCGAGGATCGAAAGCGCGTCCGGAACGTGATCGAAGCGCAGTTCCGAGCCATGGAGAGCGGGCGTCCGACGCCACCGTCGCTGAGTCTGCCCACCGTTCACCCGCCTCGAGGGAC
The DNA here is from genome assembly GCA_963696385.1 of uncultured delta proteobacterium. GTDB lineage: Bacteria > Myxococcota_A > Polyangia > Polyangiales > Polyangiaceae > Palsa-1150. Next base: position 474,901 of record CAVOKF010000006.1, on the reverse strand, counting down.
GGACTCCGCATTCCAGGAGGATTGGTCGACACTCGACCCCCCGGGCGCCTCGGACGGCGCCGCCGCCGCAGCCGTGGAGCCCCCTCGGTCCGAAAGGTCGAGCAAGACGGGGCTGACCGGCGTAACGGACGACGTGCCCCGCACGACCGACGCTCGGAGGATCGAGCTTCGATCACGAGCCCGGATGGCGACCGTGGGGCTGCTGGGCGCGACGGCCATCGCGGGTATCGCGGTCCTGGGCACGCGCGCCATGTCCTCGCACCCTGCCAATTCGGGCGCGCCGGAACCTCACGCCCCAACCCAGGCCGCGGCCGGAGCGGCCCGCCCCGCGGCCCCGGGCGCGATGACCGCTGCCGTTTCGGCCCCCGGGGCCACGGCCGCCGCCACGCTGGTGTCTCCGCCCGTCGCGGCGACCCCATCGGCGGAGCCGCCGAACGCCAGCGGAGTGGCCCGCAGGTCCGAGAGCCTTCATGCCGGGTCCGCGTCCTTGCCGGGCGCGGGTCGCCACGAAGCCACGCGCGCGGCACCGGGCGCGCACCCGCCCGTCGCCACCGAGCCGCCCACGGCTTCCGTCGATGCATCGGGGGCCGCAGCCGCCCCGAGCGCGACCGAGGCCCCGAACGTCTTCCGCTCTCCGACCACCAAGCCGAAGGTCAGTCTCGAACGCGACAATCCGTGGCCCTGAGGCGGATCTCCGCGCGGCGGCGGGCGATAGCCCTCGCGGGCTAACCGCGACCTCGAACGCGACGCGACCTCGAACGCGACGCGACCTCGAACGCGATCCGGATCTACCAGGACGTCCATTCGATCGTCGCGTCGTGTGTTTCACCTGCGAGGCCCCGCAGTGTCACATGATTGACACACAATTCGCCTCGACTGCGTCTCCGCCGATGCGAGTGTCCGACCGTGCCTTCCAGCAGTTGTTCAAACGCCTGTTCGTCTACAACATGCTGTTCGAGGACACCGAGGTCGACGAGCGCTTTCTCGGTGTCGGTCCCGATTCGCGCGTGCTGGGCATCTCGGGTGCCGGCTGCGGCATCGCCAATCATCTGAGCCGCCGGCCGCGCAGCATCGACGCGGTCGACATCAACGGAACCCATCTGGCGATCACGGCCCTCAAGACGACGGCCGCGAGCAAGCTCGAGAGCTATGAGGAGTTCTACGGGCTGTGGGGACACGGGACCCATCACGACCCGGCACGGATCGTCGGTCGCCTCACCCGGCAGCTGCCGAGCTGGATTCAGCGCTACTGGCGCAGCAATCACCAGGTCTTCGAGCACTCCTTCCACGCGCGTGGACTGACGGCGCGGTTGTTCGCCGGGCTGCGGAGGCTGGCGAAGGTCGATGCCGCCTGGCTGCGGTCGCTCATCGCAACACCCGTCGCGCAACGCCAGGTCCGCGTCGCGGAGCAATTCGGTCCGATTTTTCGGACGCCGTGGGTCTCCGCGCTGTTGCGGTCGCCGCTCAACCTCGTCGCGATCGGGGTGAACCATGCGCAGTGCGAGCGCATGTTGCGGGCCGAAGGCCTGAACGACATCGTCGAGTTCTTGCTCATGCATCTCGGGCGAGTGGCGGAAACCGATCTGGAGCGAAACTGGTTTGCCTGGTCCGCCATCGCGGGCCATTTCAATCATTCGCGGCCCGACGCCGTGCCGCCCTTCTTGCGCCGCGACCATCACGCGACCTCGCGGGGAGCGGAGACCGCCGTTCGCTTCCATCACAAGAACATTTTCGATGTTCTCGGCGCGGCGGGGCCGGCAACGTGGACGCACTACACGTTGCTCGATGCGCCGGACTGGATGCCGTACGACGTTCAACGACGGCTGCTCGAAGAAATACTTCGGACGAGCGCGGATCGATCCGTCGTATTGCACCGGTCGGTCGAGGAGACATCGCTGCCCGAGCGGCACGGGCTTGGGCGACACTTCCAGCCGATGGTCGAGGCCACCGAGCTTGCGACGGAGCTCGACCGCACGCGCCAATTCCGTCGCGTCAGCTTCTGTCGAGTCGCGCATTGAGCGACGTCCGCGCCGAACACCGGGCGTTTCTCAATCGATACTACGGACCGTCGCGATTTTTTTACGATGCAACACGCAAGTACTATCTGTTTGGCCGCGACGTCGCGCTCCAAGAGCTCGCCGATGACCGCCGCTGGGAGCGCCTGATCGAGATCGGACCCGGCACCGGTCGCAACCTCGCCCGAATTCATCGGGCGCGGCCCGACGCCCATCTGGCGGGCATCGAGGCATCCGACGCGATGCTCGACCACGCACGTCGGCGCTGCCCATGGGCCCGGCTCGAGCACGGGTTCGCGGAGGATGCGCCGTTGCACGACGTCCTGGGGGCGGCCCCCGATCGCGTTCTTTTTTCGTATTGCCTTTCGATGGTCAAGGATCGGTCCCGGGCGCTCGCAAACGCCCGCCGCGCGCTATCCGATGCGGGTGAAGTGGTCGTCGTGGACTTCGGCGATCTCACCGGACTAGCTGGGCCGCTCGCTCGAGGCTTCCGCCGCTATCTTCGCGCGTTCCACGTCGAACCGCTCGACGACGCCACGCTTCGGGGGGCGGAGTCGGTGCGGTTCGGTCCGGGCCGCTACTACGTGCTCGCGCGCTTCGGCAAAAGCCCCTGAGTAGAGCGCCCCGTTGAACTGGGTCGCCCGCGGCGCGGGGGTTACCTCCCGTTGCAGGGTCGGCACGGGTCGTTCGACCGCCCGCACGCTCGAAGATCCACACGGTCGGCGCCAGAGAACCGTGAATATCGAGGCGCGGCCACACGCGGCTCTTCCAGGCCGACACGTGCGCCGTCGAGTACCCGAGACGCCCGTCGAACAGACCTTGCAAGAAGGATGTCGCATCGACGTCGCCGGCACTGGCGATCTCGGTGCGAGCGAATATTCGGCCGTGCGCCCCCGGAAGGGGGCGCGCGTGGGACAGGACGTGGCCCGCCCATCCCTCGGACACCACGATCCAACGTGGATCCCGCGCCGCCACGTCGCTCAACGAATCCTCTACCTCGACCACCCCGGGCAGCGGGTTCCGTCCGGAGAGCGGCTCCGGGCCCACCCGGAAGACCACCGCCTGCGGCGGCAATCTCGGCAGATAGACGTTGTATCCGTGCACCTCGAGGCTGTCGCCGGGCGCGACGTGGGCCCTAAGCCACTTTTCGGCGTCGTAGCGCGGGTCCAAAAGAAGGTTGGCGTCGACGTCCGCGCATCGGAACAAGGCCCATGCAAACGTCGCGACGATCGCCAACCGCGCGACGAGGCGCGGCCGCGCCACGGTGAGCCACCCGTCCAGTCCGAGGCCCGCGTACACGGCCCAAAGCACCATCTGCGGCATGAGGAAGCGGTGCTCGGTCCGCCGCGCGACGCAATTGAAGAACAACGTAAACGAGGCGATGGCCGCGAGAGGCACGAACGCAGCGGCGCGCCGGGCCGGGTCACGCACACGACCGGCGCAGACGAGACCCGCGCCGGCCAGGGGTGCCAAAAGCCACGGGTAGGCCTCGCCAAAGTTTTTCACGCTGTCGAATACGACCAGGCACAAGCCCCAGGCGTCGGCGGAGTAATAGGCGTAGGGCTGACTCGCGGGACCGGTCAAATAACGGATTCGGGCGGCGAAGCCGGTCGGATTCACGAGGATCCCATCGCAAACGAGGATCGTCGCCAGGCCGATGCCGATGGCCCAACCCGACTGCCGAGCGAGGGGCCCGACGTTGTGCCTCGCCCAATCGTCGAGGGCGATCCACAGCCCGATGGCACATGGCACCGCGAGGACGAAGACGGCGTACGCCTGGTCTTTGGTCGCCACCGAAACAGCCGCGAACAGAGCGAAAGCGCGCAGACGAGCGGGCTCGCGACGCGTCAGGGCCAGACAGAGCGCGAGGAGCGCGAGCGTCGCCCAAAACAGGGACGGGACGTCGAGGTTGGTGGTGTGTCCGTAATACGTCAAACCGACATTCACAGCGCAAACCGCCCCCGCGCACAGCCCCGCCCGACGGCCCGCGATGGCTTCAGCGATCTTGGCGACCGCGTAAATGATGCCGAGCGACAGGATCGCGCCGACGACGCGACCCGTCATGGCGAACAGCGTCATGTACGGCACGTGAATCGCCTCGCCGATGACGTCGTGGGGCGCGAGCGACGGGGCGCGTCCGATGAGGACGAGCGCGACCGGAAGGACCAAGAAGGACAGGATCGCCAGGTGCGCTGGGGGATACGTGAAATAGTGGCCGGGGGTGAACGACTCGATCAGTCCGGGGAAAAAATCGCGCGGGGCGACGCCGTCGTTGTCCCACCCATCGGAGGCGGGCAACCCCCAGGTGAGGCCGACGACGCGGAGCCCCAACGCGACGAGGATGACCCACGCCAGAGGCGAACGCCCATGGGACCGGACTCGCCCGACGGCCGCCAGGACGAGCCCCACCGGATGCGTCCCCCCGGAGACGGCCGAGGGCGCCGCGGACGGTCGCTTCATCGGACGGCGTTTCGACGTCATCGTCTTTCACGCAACGCGTAGACGTACAGGCCCGCGGCGCGCTCCACCCGAACGAAGCGCCGGGTGAGTGCGATTCGAAGCGCGGGCAAAAATAGGTCCTCCGAGACGTTGACCTCCGACAGGGGACGCTCGAGGATGTCATCGAAGGTCACGAGCCCGACGACCTCGGATCGTTCGACGTCCTGGATCCAGAGATCGACGGGATAGCGGTGCTCCCATCCGAGGGCGGTCATGTAGATGGGGGTCTGAACCGATCGGCCGTCGAGCATCCACTCCAAGCCGGGGTCTTCGCCAAGCACGATCTCGCCCGGCTGCGCGCGTACGGTCGCGCGCGCACTCATCACGACCGATCGGCGGGCGGGCGCGAGCGCAATCGATTCGAGCGAGCTGCGAATGCTGGCCACGCCGGTCCAGAGTGCCTGCACGACCGCGAGCGCGGCCGCGGGAGCACGCGCCCCCTTGGGCCATGGCGGCACGGGCGCGTACGAGAAGACCAAGACGGCCGCGATGCACGGTTCCATCCAGTAATTTCGCGTACCTCCCGCCTTGGCGATCGTGACGATCGCCCACGCGGCGCTGCTGCCGAGAGCGAAGATCGTCCGCGGCACGCCCCTCTGCCCACGGGCGCGCCACGCGCAGTACGCGGTGAACGCGAGAGGCAGCCCGAAAAACTGCAACCCCGACGCCAACTGCTCGATCCAGAACGAGAAACGCATCGCACCGTAGTTGGCGCGCATCACGTGCACCCACCACTGCCCGCCGCTCGCACGACCCAGCGCCCAAGCGAGTCCGCCGGTCGCCGCGGCCCCCCCCAACACGGCCGGCGCCGCGCGTCCTCGGCGAAGCCACAGCTCGCCCAAGAAGGCGCCACTCGAAAGCCCCAGCACGTTCGGTTTGATGAATGCCGCAAGCGCGAACAGAGCGCCGTCGACGAATCCCACCCGATCGCGACGGACGGAGCGCTCCAACGCGACCGCGCTCAGCAACAAAGCGGGGGCGTCGGGCCGGCCGGCCGAGCCGAACAACGCCGAGGTGTACACGCCACCGACGAACACGGCGGCAACCCACGCCGTCCGGCGCCGGTCGCTCCGACAGCGCACAACGATCCAGGCCAGCAGCCCGAACCACGAGAGCGTGGCGATCGCGCGGGCGGGCACTTCGCCCCATGCCGCGGGAAAGAGCGACAGAACGTAAGCCCAGACCCCCGTGTAGGCGACGTAGTAGCGGCAGGGTACGGCGCCGTAGTCCCAAGCGCCTTGCGCCGGGTCGACCCAAAGAGGGTGATGCTGACGCAAGCGAGATGCGTCGAAGAGCAGGGCGCCTTCGACGCCGTCGAGAATGCGCGAGCGAAACGTGAGGACGACGAAGGCCAGTACGCATGCGAGGGCCGAGCAGGAGACGAGCCACGCGGCCCGAAAACCGTACCGGGCCACTCGATCGGGGGTCAGCAAAAAGGGCATCGCGGCGCCGCAACGTACGTCATCGCCCGAAGACGACGAACGAATCGTCGCCGAGCGGGGATCGTTCGGACGATTCAAATCGTCTCGAGGGCAACCGACGCCACGCCAATCCGCAGTTGCTTGGTCCTCGGACGTCGCTCCACGATGCTCGCGGGCTCGGACAACCCGATGGCCGCAAACTGCTTTCGAATGCGAAATATGTCGATGTTGAGCCGCTCGGGCGAAACTTTGAGCGCACGAACGAGGTCGTCTTGGTAAACCCATCCGCATGTGCCGCTGGGCAGGTTCTGCCCGGCGTCGGCCAATCGCTGGCGCGCCAAGAGAAGCAGCAGATAGTTGTGGCCCCGAGCACCGAGATCGACCGGCCCCGCGGTGCCGTGCATCACGAGCTCGACGTGCTCTTCGTCGGTCGAGACCCGGAACACGAGCCGGATCTCCGCGAGAGTCGGACTGGCCCCAAGCGGCAAGGCGACCGATGACGTATCCGGCGAGACGTCTGGACAGGAAAAGCGGTAGCGCTGACCGCCGCACTCGAAGACGAGCTGCGAGGACAGCGGGACGATCCCGTCTTCGCGTTCGAGGTACCAGCCCCCGTCGGCTCCCTGGAACACCGTGTGCCTCGGATCATCCGGTGACGGAAGAGGCAAGATGTCCGTGTCGATGAACAGCGGCTCATGCGGCCACGCCAACGGAAAGACCATCACGCGCGGCGGGGCGTCCTCGAGGACTTCCCAGGTCTGATCCGGACTGCCGAACGAGACCCGATCGCCTCGGACGATCGGGCACGCCTGACCGGCCTTGATGAGGACGCCGCCAACGCTGGTCCCATTTCGGCTGCCGAGATCCTTGAGCTCCCAACCCGACCCCGTCCACCGAATCGACGCATGCGTCATCGACACGTACGGCTCGTCGCATCGAAGCATCGCGAGCGGCGAGCGCCCGACGAGATGCTCGGCCTCGAGGATCGAGAGCGCACCGGTCGATGTGTGACGCAAGCACGCCATGGCCCTGAGAATGCTACAGTTCGACCGTACCGGGACCACATTTGATGACTCCGTCGCCCCGAGAGCGGCCGGTCCCTGGGCAGTCCGGATCGACCCGCCGCCGGCGCCGGCGCAACTCGTCGCCGCCGTGGCTGTGCAGGAAATGCGTTTTTCGACCGGTCGCTGGGGCAACCCGGATCGACCCTCCGCCGTCGCCGGCGCAATTCGTCCCCGCCGTGCCTGTGCAGGAAATCCGTTTGCAGGCAAAATCCCGGTGCGGCTGCAAAGCGAATCCTGCGGTTGGGTGTCTGCTCCTTGCGCGGAACGAACCTTGCGTTACGTGTAGTGAGGCGTTGTTCTCCGTTCTGCGAAAGGCTTGGCCCATGTTTCGAGGGAAAGTGATTCCTCTCGTGGCTGCACTGACGATCGGGTTGGCCCCAGCGACGGCGTTCGCGCGAGGAGGGGGTGGCGGCGGTGGGCACGGAGGCGGGGGCGGTGGGCACGGAGGCGGGGGCGGCGGGCATTCGGCCGGTGGCCACTTCGGCGGGGGCGGCGGCGGCGGAGGCCACTTCGGCGGGGGCGGTGCCGGAGGCCACTTCGGTGGCGCCGGAGGCCACTTTGGCGGAGTTGGAGGCCACTTCGGCGGCGCGTTCGCGGGTCGCGGACCTGGACGCGTCTACCTTGGGCCGGGACGCGCGTGGACGCACCCGTATTGGGGCCGCGGCTGCTGGGGATGGGGCGGCAACGGTTGGATTTGGATCAACGGACCGTGGTGGGTCACCCCGGAATATCCGGGCTGGGTCTGGATCGCACCCCAGTGGGTCTGGGACGGGCAGCAGTGGCAATGGCAGGAGGGTTACTGGAGTCAGGGCTGAGCCGTTTACGGCCGCGATCACCCGATTTGCGGCCTCGCCGGATCGCGGCGGCGAGCACGACCGCGACTCGGCCCGGTCAGACCCTCTCGGACCGGGTCCCTGATCGGCAGGCAGCGACTCGCGATCGCGCTCCGGCGGTTCCGGACAGGAGCACGCGTACCGCTACCCGGTGGGCTAAAGGGCAAATGAGAACTGTCCGTCGGCCGCCGTGACCTCGACCTTGGTCACGGCGACGCCGTCGAGGCGACGACCAAGCAGTTCACGGCTGAGTTGGGGCAAAAGCGAACTCGTAAGCACCGCGTCAATCATGCGCCCCCCGCTCTCCACCTCCGTGCAACGGCTCGTGACCAGATCCACGACGCTCTGGTCGTAGACGAAGGGCACGTCGTACTGCTGCCGAACGCGGGCCTGGATGCGGTCGAGCTGAAGACGAACGATCCGGCCCAACATCGCGTCGCTCAAGGGGTAATAGGGAATGACCGACATGCGTCCGATGAGCGCGGCCGGGAAGACGTGCAGTAGCGCTGGCCGAATGGCCGCCTGAAGCTCGGCCTCCGGAGGGGCGGTCCGCCCCCCCTCGCACAGGCCCATCAAGACCTCGCTTCCCGCGTTGGACGTCAGCAGGATGATCGTGTTCTTGAAGTCGACCCGGGTGCCCTGCCCGTCTTCCATCCAGCCCTTGTCGAAGACTTGAAAGAAAAGCTCGTGCACGTCCGGATGGGCCTTCTCCACTTCGTCGAGAAGGACCACGCTGTAAGGGCGGCGCCGAACGGCTTCCGTCAAGACACCCCCTTCCCCGTAACCCACGTAGCCGGGAGGCGCGCCCTTGAGAGTCGACACGGTGTGCGCCTCCTGGAACTCGCTCATGTTGATCGTGATGACGTTCTGCTCGCCTCCGTAAAGCGCCTCCGCGATCGCCAGCGCCGTCTCCGTCTTGCCGACGCCCGAGGGTCCCACCAGCAAGAACACCCCGATGGGCTTGTTCGGGTTCTCCAGGCCGGCCCGCGCCGTTTGGATCCGCTTGGAGACGAGCTCGAGCGCGTGGTCTTGCCCGATCACGCGGCGAGCGAGGATCGGCGTCAGCCCGAGCACGGTTTCGATCTCGTTTCGAACCATGCGACCCACGGGGATACCGGTCCAGTCGGACACGACCGTGGCGACGGCTTGCTCGTCGACCAGCGGCATGACGAGCGGGTGCTCTCCCTGAAGGGCATGGAGCTCCCGTTCGACCGACGCGAGGGCTTCGAAGCGCCCGCGCCCATCGCCTTCGACCGGACCGTCACGCCCCGCCTGGCGGCGCAGCTCGTCGCGCAAGCCGCGAAGTCGCTCGACCAACCCCAGTTCCCGCGTCCAACGAGTCTCGAGCCCGGCCAAACGGTCGCGAACCTCCGAGAGCGCCTGTTCGGCTTTGGCCCGCCGGTTCCCGGTGTCCATTCCGACGGTCTCTTCGCTCGAGATGAGGGACAGCTCGAGTTCGAGCGACTCGATGGCCCGGCGCGCGTCTTCGACCGACGGCGGAACAGCGTGCTGGCTGATGGCGACTCGGGCACAGGCCGTGTCGAGCAGGCTCACCGCCTTGTCCGGCAGTTGGCGGTCCGGGATATACCGCTTCGCGAGAGAGACGGCCCCGCGAATGGCTTCTTCGAGCAGTTCGACCTTGTGATGGGCTTGCATCGCGCCTGCGACGCCGCGCATCATCAAAACGGCCTTTTCTTCCGAGGGCTCCTGGATGTGCACCACCTGAAAACGCCGCGTCAGCGCAGGGTCCTTCTCGATGTGCTTCTTGTACTCGGCCCAGGTCGTCGCGGCGATCGTGCGGAGTGTGCCGCGCGCCAGCGCCGGCTTCAGCAGGTTCGCGGCGTCACCGGTTCCGGCGGCTCCCCCCGCGCCGATGAGCGTGTGGGCTTCGTCGATGAACAGGATAATGGGCTTGGGCGAAGCCTGTACTTCTTCGATGACCTGCCGGAGTCGGTTCTCGAATTCACCTTTCGCGCCCGCCCCGGCCTGCAACAACCCGAGATCGAGCGATCGAAGCGAAACGTCCTTGAGCGCGGGCGGGACGTCGCCGGAGGCGATCCGATGCGCCAGTCCTTCGACGACGGCCGTCTTTCCGACACCCGCGTCCCCCGTCAAGATGGGGTTGTTCTGCCTGCGCCGCATCAGGACGTGGACGATCTGACGAATCTCCTCGTCGCGCCCTACGATCGGGTCGAGCCCCTTGCTTCGCGCGCGCTCGGTGAGGTCGACCGAGAACTTGGCGAGGGCATCTTGCCGTCCCAGAGCGGCGGGCGCGATCGGCTCGGTACCCCCAGACGCAGCCACCGCGCCCGAGCCCCTCTCCTCCGGAGACCCGGCGGTGATCCCGGCCAAACGCTCGGTGAGGTCGTCGCCTCCGACCTTCGAGAATTCCCGCGAGATCGCAGTCAGCGCATGGCGTAGAGTCGACGTCTTGAGTAACCCCACGATCGCGTGTCCGGTGCGGACGCGAGGCTGATTGTATTTCAGGCTCGCATAAAGCCATCCTCGCTCGACGGCTTCCTCGATGTGGACGGAGATGTCGCTGACCGAGGTCGCACCGCGCGGCAAACGATCCAGCGCCTCGAGCAGATCGCGAGCCACCTTGGCCGCATCGAGCTCGTAGTGCCGGGTGATTCGATGCACGTCGGAGTCGGGCTGCTGAAGAATCTGATGCAGCCAGTGCACGAGTTCCACGTACGGGTTGCCGCGCATCTTGCAAAACACCGTTGCGCTCTCGAGCGCGCGGTAGCCCAGTTCGTCGAGCTTGCCAAAGAGTGCAGCGCGGCTGATATCGGCCATGAGAAGCGATCTCCTGTCAGCTGATTTGAGCGGCCAATGGGTTGCGAATTCGTTGGGTGCGCCGGGTCAGCGGATCGACGACCAAGTCGACCTCTACACCCGGGCCGGAGCCGAGGCGAGTGGTCCAGCCGAGACGCCCTCCGCCGCCCAGCCGCATCGGAGCGCACACCGAAGGTGCCAAAACGAGCCGAAGCTCCCAGTCCCATTCGTCGCCCGTGTAAAGGCGCACGAGCGAAGTGAGCTCGGTCACGGCATGCGACGCCGGCAGCATCTGCTCGAAGTCGAAGGCGCTCAGGGGACCGAGCACGATTCGGAACTTGTGAGATCGAGACCATATGCGACGGCCGAGCGGAACGCGCCCGAGACTGCCCGTCTCTCGTGACGCACCGAGCCGCCAGCGCTCGTCTTGGGGAAGGTCGAGCCATTCGCCGACGAACTCCTCGACGTGCGCCGGAACACCGAAGTAATCGGCTACGAGATCGCGCAGCCCGTCGGCACCTCGAGAGAGAGAGGCGAAGTGGGGCGCGTAATGCAGTTTCGCAAAATCGTGAACGTCGCCTCGATGTCGCGTGGCCTCGAGCGCCAAACCCATCAACGCGCCCACGTAGAGGGCGAACGCGTCCGCGTCGGGTCGATCCATCGCGACGGTAGGGCGCGCCCGCGTCCAAGCGCGGTGAAAAAGCAGAAACATCCGATGGTGAAAGACGTCGACGAATCGGGCGAGCGTCGCATCCCCCGCGTGCTGGAGGCGTTCGTATGCGTACTCCGTCAGGTGACTCGGCAACGGTCCGTTCGGTCCCCAAAGACCGAGAAAGCCGACCATCAAACGGGGAACGCTCCCGTCGTCCGGAACGGAGAAATCCGTGATCTCCGCTCCCTCGAAAAGAGCCGACGGCTTCTGTCCGATCCGGACGCCTTCCTCCGCCGGCCGCTCCGCCTCGCCCAGGCGGGGGATCTCGGGCGACACCGTGTCGAAGCGCCTGAGCGCGACGTGGAAGTCGAAGCTGCCCGGCAGCGCTTTGAGCCTCTCGAGCCAGTTCACAGAACGGGGCGCCTGCCCACCGTCAGCGGCCATCGTGCGATCACTCCGCGTTGTTGCGTGCGAATGACCGTCTCGACGAACGAGTTGATCGAAACGTATCGCGCGAAAAATTGAGCCAGGACGATCCCGAGGACGAATGCACTGGTGCCCTCGAACGAAGCCTCGTCGCAGTCGACGGTCATTTCGATGCCGCGAACGAAGCTCGGAGGACCGTCCACGGGCAACCGGCGGACGATCGGGCGAGTGCTCGTATGGCGCACACCGGCGATCTGACGGCGGCTGGAAGCGTCCGCAATGTTCGCGTAGAGCGAAAGGAGCTCGCGTAGCGCGAGCGCGCCCTCCTCTTCGGACACGTCCGTCACCGCGAGATAGTTGAGGGAAAGATGGCTGATGAGCCGCCAGCTCGTCTCGCCGCCGGCGAGCGACGCTACGGGCTCCGAGGGGCCGGCCACGCACCGGATCGTCTTGAGGGGCGCGCCCGCATCCATCGTGAAGTCGGTTTCGCCCTGTCCGATGGGCATGAGAAGCGGCAGATCGCGGTTGGTGCAGAGTGTCTCGACGGAGAGCTGACGGAGCTCCGCTCGGAACGGTCCATGGCGGCCGTCGACCAGCGCGACGAAGGCCTCGCCGCCCAGATAGCTCGATCGCGGCCCCTCGGTCCGCACCCTGCCGGACAGAAGTCGCTCGCGGCGCTGAACGGTGTAAAACGCAGCCGCGGCGGACGCGATCCCGCCGTGCCGACGTCGGTAAAAGGGCAGAAACTCCTGCACGGCTTCGCCCTTGGCGCCGTAGCCGGTCACGCGGGTCACCGAATGGACCTCGAAGTCGAGCGGACGAGCGCGGTCGGCAACGACATGGTATTCGTGGTCCGAATCGCCGAGCTGAATGCGATCGGCGGATTTGGGAAATAGGTTCACGGCCGGCGTGCAAAAAAGAGATACGCCGGACGGCTTGGCCGCCGCCTCGACGCTCGGATCGTAGCGATCGAGCGCGACGAGCAAATCGAGCTGGTCGCCTGGGCACGCGCGGACGGCCCGCGACAGCCCGGTCAGTCGCGCGAAGAGAAACCGCTGCGGGAACGCGAAGTACTCGTGCAATAGCCGGTATCCTTGAAACGCGCGCGGCCCGCAGGGCAGCAACGACTCCGAGTCGGCCGTGCCGATCGGAAGCACCTTCGCCTCGTCGATTTTCGTCCACGACTCGGCGAGGGGCTCGCGCGACGCCACGGCCACCGTGCCACCGACGACGAGCTCAAAAAAACGCCAGGCGACCGAATCGCCTCCCCGAAAAAACAGCGTCAGGTCGTCGAGCGACATCCGAGCGAAGGGCAACCCGTTCGTCGTACGCAAGCGCAGCCGCAGCGTGGACTTCACCGGCCGCGAGGTCGACAGGTTGGCTTCCGGGCCACCGGCCGAGGCCGCCATCGTCAGGGTCTCGACCTCGATCGGCCAGAGGGTGACGTCATGGGCCGTGCGGTACTCACACCCTGTCTCGTTCCGAAGTGGGCTGGCCCGCAGTGCGCTTCCGCGCGAAACCACGAAGCCGTCGCCCAGGTGGCCTTGCCGTTCGTCCGGCGAGAATTCGACGACCGCCATCGACGGCGTCGATCCCAGGTAATGCGGGTAGACGAGACCCAACAATTGTTCGCAGAAGTTCGGAAATTCTGCGTCGATCTTGAGTTGGACCCGGGCCGCGAGAAACGCGAAGCCCTCGAGCAGGCGCTCGACGTAGGGGTCGGCGCACTCGAACGCATCGAGGCCCAACCGGCCGGCGATCTTCGGGAAATCACGCGCGAATTCGCCACCGAGCTCGCGCAGATACCGTAGCTCGCGGTTGTAATACTCGAGCAGTCGGTGATCCACGGGCTAACCGGGGGCCGCTTCGACGACGCGCGTCTGTCCGTCTTCCAACGTGAGGTCCGCTCTCCACTGCAACCGGAGCGGCAAAGGCTGCGACCATAGGTCCGCCTCGATGTCGAAGCGGAGCGCGTTCGGGTCGTGCTTGTCCGGATTGACCTGAATGTTGACCTTGAGCGACGGCTTCAAGAGGCGCGGCTCGAAGTCGTTCACCGCGCGACGCACGATGCGAACGAGAGCGCCTTTGTCGATCGTCGACGCCGATCGGCCCGTGAGGTCCGGCATTCCGTAGTTCAACGTGGACCGCTCGACTTCCGGGAAGTCGCTCAAGTCCTGCAGAGCGGCGAGCTGCGTCGCGTTGAGAAGAAAGGCCAAATCGCGACGAACCGACTCCCGCAGCCGAGCGAGCGAGAGCACGCGCTTGTCGGCAGCCTCGACACCCACGGTCGGCTCTTCGTCGGTGAGCCGGTCGAGCAAGGACGGTTGCAACCGATCCTTGGGGATCAGTTCGCCCACGGGCCGAGCCTCGCCGAGACAGAGCGCACGAACCGACCCATCGCGGATGTCACCCAGCGGCCTTCGCAGACGGCAGCTTCGAAACGAGGCGAAGCGATACGGTCAGACCTTCGAGCTGGTAGTGGGGCCTGAGAAAGAACTTGGACGAATAGTAGCCGGGCTCGCCTTCGATTTCTTCGACGACCACCTGGGCGTCCGCCAACGGCTTTCGCGCTTTGGTTTCTTCGCTCGAGTGCGACGGCGTGCCGTCGACGTATTGAAGGATCCATTTCTGGAGCCACTTCTGCATCTCGTCGCGCTCTTTGAACGAACCGACCTTGTCGCGAACGATGCACTTCAAGTAGTGCGCGAACCGGCACGTCGCAAAAAGGTACGGAAGGCGGGCCGCGAGCGCGGCATTCGCCGATGCGTCCGGGTCATCGTATTGCGCCGGACGATGAAGCGACTGCGCGCCGATGAATGCGGCGAAGTCCGAATTCTTCTTGTGAATGAGAGGCATGAAGCCCGCTTTGGCCAGTTCGGCTTCGCGCCGATCGCTGATGGCGATTTCGGTCGGACACGTCATGTCCACGCCGCCGTCGTCGGTCGGGAAGGTGTAGGTCGGAAGGCCCATCACCGCCCCGCCGGACTCGATGCCGCGGATGCGCGAACACCAACCGTAGAGTTTGAACGAACGGTTGACGTTGACCGCCATCGCGTAGGCGGAATTGGCCCAAGTGAACCTGTCGGCGTCGCCGCCTGCCGTGTCTTCCTCGAAGTCGAAGTCGTCGACCGGAGCCGATTTGGCGCCATAAGGCTGACGCGCCAAAAACCGCGGCATCGTGAGACCGACGTAGCGCGAGTCTTCCGACTCCCGGAGCGAGCGCCACGCGGCGTACTCGGGCGTCGAAAAGATCTTCGTCAAATCGCGCGGGTTGCTGAGCTCCTTCCACGACTCCATCTGGAAGAGAGAGGGCGCGGTGGAGGCCAGAAAGGGCGTGTGTGCCGACGCGGAAATTTTCGCCATCTCCCCGAGAAGCTCGACGTCGGGCGGGCTGTGATCGAAATAGTAATCGCCGACCAGGCAACCGAACGGCTCGCCGCCGAGCTGTCCGAACTCCGCCTCGTACACTTTCTTGAAGATCGGACTCTGATCCCAGGCTGCGCCCTTGAAACGCTGCAGCGTCTTGCCGAGCTCCTTCTTCGAGATGTTGATGACCCGGATCTTCAACATGGAATCGGTTTCACTGTTGTTGACGAGGTAATGCAGCCCCCGCCAGGCGCTCTCGAGCTCCTGGAAATCCGGCTGGTGAATGACCTCGTTGACCTGATCGCTCAGCTTGCGGTCGAGCTCCGCGATGATGGCCTTGATGTTGGTGACGGCGTCGCCCGACGTGAGGCTCGTGCCCTCGAGCGCCTGTTCGGCGAGCGTGCGGACGGCGCTCTGCACCTCCGTGCGCGCGCGATCCGTCTGCGGCTTGAACTCCTTGTTGAGCAGGGCTGCGAAATCGCTGCCCTCGGCTTCGGGGGTCGTCGGCTGCGGAGCTTCGCGCTCTTTTTGCTGTTCGGCCATGGGACCGTCACTGGCCTTTCTGAGAACCGGCACCCGTTGGTTCGGGGGCGGCCTCGGCTGGTTTGGGGGCGGCGGCAAGAGAGCTCAGAAGACCGGGGTCTTTCAGGAGGCGAGCGATGAGCTCTTCGGCACCCGTCTTGCCATCCATGTACGTAATGAGATTGGCCAGTTGGATTCTCGCCTCGAGCAGCTTCGCGAGCGCGGGAACGCTGCGGGCGACGGACGCGGGGCTGAAATCCTCCATTTTTTCGAAGCGAAGCTCGACGTTGAGGTTTCCTTCGCCGGTGAGCTTGTTCGGCACTTGCATCGCCACACGGGGTTTCATGCCCTTCAGGCGATCGTCGAAATTGTCGACCGATATGTCGACGAAGCTCCTGTCCGCCACCGGAGCAAGAGGCTCGGCCGGATTGCCGGACAGGTTGGCGAGGACGCCCATCACGAATGGGAGCTGCACCTTCTTCTGAGCCCCATAGAGCTCGACGTCGTACTCGATCTGAACGCGTGGAGCCCGATTTCGCCCGATGAACTTTTGGCTGCTCATGATCCCATCCTTGGGGGGGGTGACGTCACCCGTCGGTCTTGCCTGAGATCTTCTGGAGGTTCGGAATGGCCTCAGGCAACATTTCCTTCAAGATATCGGTGAAGGACATCGTCACGAGCCGCCGACTGCGCTGGAGCAGCAGCGGCACCGGGCTGGAAGGCTCGGCTTTCGCATAGTAGGCACAGATTGCGTCGATCGCGCAGAGAACGTCATCGCGAGTGCGGACTTCTCCTCGCGGCATCGTGGGCGCCCGATCGGCCGCCGCCGCCGGTCCCTCGGCGGCCGCCTGGGTCGGCCGGTTCGCCTCCGCGGATTGACGTGGGTCGAGCCGAGTCTGGATGGCTTGCTCGGCCTGGTAGATCACTCTTCGAAGCTCGGTGAAGTCGGGTCCCGAACTCGGCAGCCGTTCGGCCCAGGCTTCGGCCAGCATGCGAACCTCCTGCGAACACCGGTGGAGGGTCGCCGACGCCTCGACCAACACCCCTTCTGGCACCTGCTGGAAGGCGGCTTCGATGGTGGTCAGGGTCGGCGCGCTCGCGCTTTCGGGCGCGGCTTTTCCGTCCGGCCCGGCCGCCGGCGCTTTCGCGGGGGTCGGGCGCGCACTCGCCGCGTCGATGGCCCGCAGCGTGACGCTGCCGAACGTCTTGGACGTGATGAGCGACGCGCCCCGAATCGCCAGGATCATGTCCCGGTGGGTCAGTGCACCCATCGCGTTGACGCGCGAGGTCGGGTCGTTTGCGTCTTCGGCGTCGAGTTGGGGGTGAAACGTGTCCCAATACTGCGCGACCAGTCGCCGGACGAGCGTGAGTCCGTCGGCGAGACCGCCGAATCCATCGACTTCGATGAGGGCCCGCGCGAGCGTGATGGCCACCCGAAGGTCTTTGCTCGCGGTCAGCAGTGCGGAACTCGCCTGGACGACGGCGCGCCACTCCGGAGGTTCCGCAGCGACGACGAGGCCACCGACCTGCCGTTCCGGACGACCCGCTGCGACTCGCTCGAGATTCGAGAATTCGGTCGTGTACTGTAGGTTCGGGCCGCTCGGCGGCGCGGACGGCGCCGGGTGCAGTAGCGCTTCGAGATCCAGCATCAGCCGCCACCCACGACCTGCAACCGGGCCATGATAGCCGGGCGCGTGCGATTCTTGTCAAGGCGCCCGTCGGCGCCCGCAAGCTCCCGGCTCGACCGATCCGCATCGCCTCCCGGGGTCCGATCGAGCGGCGGGAGCGCCGGCTCGCCCACCGAGCCTGGTTCGGCGTGGTATGAAATCAAACGATGAGTGGGCCAGGCTGGGCAGGTCGGCAGCCGGCACCGGACCTCGACCCCGGCTTGCGCGAGACGACCGTGAACTCGGTCATGCGCTGGAAGCGCCGCCTCGACCTCCACGGGCGCACCGGCCCCGATCCGATCCGTCAAGAGCTCGCTCTGATCGGTCGCGAAGCCGGCCAGTTGAAAACCCTGGCTCTCGCCCGTGGCGCCGAGACGCTCGCGCAGCTGCTCGAGCGCGTCGAGATCCTCGCCGCCGGCCCGGCGAGCCCCGTGGCCGATGCGGTCCAGCGTATTTCGGAGCATATCGGGCTCGACGAGCCGCGCGGCGTGCCGGAGGGCCGAGCCGACGAGGGCAGCCTCGGGAACATGCCCGGAGCGGCTTCGCGAATCGAACCGGTTCGTCCTGGCCCATCCGCAACGGCACCGAGTGCTGGGGCTCCGTCCGAGGGACCGGCGGCTGCGTGGCCTCCCCTTCTCGGTCGAAGCGTGCTGGCGGGGTCGATGGTGGAACCGCCGATGCTCGACGCTTCGCAGCGCCGTCCGGGGCCGGTTCCGACGCCGGGCACCATGCACTCCGCCCAGGCGCCGTCCGGCGACCTCGCTCGAGGGGTCGGAGGGCCCAACCCGAAGGCCCCGGCGACCCCGCCCCCGGCCAATCCCCCTGCCGTTCGACTGCCGGACTCGATTCGCGTACCGAGCCCTCCAAAGCTCCTCGGCACCATCATGGGCCTCCGAGCCTTCGGAAGGCGGAGCGCGGAGCCCCAACAGCCGAAGCCGGCCGGGGGCCTGCCGGCGGCCGTTCTCGGGCTGCGCGCACGAACGGGCCAGCGGCCCCAGGTCGCATCGTGGGCGCCGCCCAAGAAGCCCTATCTCGTCGATGCGTGGCGGAAAGGGTCGCGAAGCCCCGATTGGCCTTCGACCCCACGCCCTCGCAAATCGGATCGCGCGGCTCGCGCGACGGAGCCGACCGCTCCGCGATGGTTCGTGTTCGTGGCCGCAGCCATCGCCCTTCTCGCCATCGTCACGGTGTCGGTCGTCCTGCTTGGAGGTCATCGATCGCGCGGTGCCATCGAGCCGACCCCACACCCCGGTCCGAGCGCCGCCTCCGGTCCGGTCCCCGGGACGCGCCCATCGACCCCCTCGATCGGCAGCGAGCCCGCCAACCCCTTGACCCAGTTGGTCCATCAGCGCGGCCATGAGACGCCGGAGCTGCGCGCCCTGCTCGACGCACAAGGCCGGATGGCGATCGCGTGCAAGAACGACCCGGCTTCGTGCGGCCGCGGGTGGACCCCCATCGCACGCGACGCGTTCAACCCGATCGACCGCGCCAGCCTCACGCTCGCACCCGCGCCCGAGGCGCCGCTTTCGGCCTGGCTTCAGCGATTGAAGTTGCCCCGGGACTTTCCCATCCACGACGACCCGACGCTGCGGGCCCTTTTCGACTTCAACACGAAAAACATCGCGGGCCGGCAGCGCTTCCAAGCCAAGCTTTTCGAGTGCGCGGCATACGACGACATTTTCGACAGCACGTTGGTCAAGTACGGCGCCCCGTCGTGGCTCACCGCCGTGGTCTATCAGGAGAGCGCCTGCGATCCGCGAGCGACCTCCGACGTCGGAGCGAGGGGCCTGTGGCAGTTCATGCCCGAGTCGGCGCGTGCCTACGGCCTTCGCGTCGTCGACGGCGAGATTGACGAACGGCTCAATCCGATGAAATCTACCGATGCCGCCATCCATTTCTTGACCGATCTGCAGCGCACGCTAGGAGCCTGGGACTTGGTTCTTGCCGCGTACAACATGGGGCCGTTCGCGGTGCTCGCGAGGTTGGCTCAGGCGGGCGAGAGCGCCGGATTCTGGGAACTTTCTCACGCGGGTCTATTGCCCGACGAGACCGCGGGATACGTCCCCGCGATCGAAGCCTATGCGTTGGCTCTCCAAAACTTGCATCGACTCCAGTTCAGCCGCGACGGCAAACGCCTCGAAAGCACGGCGGAGATCGTGGTCAAACCTGGTTTGCGTTTGAGTTTGATGGCCCGCGCCGCCTCGACCACGACCATCCACATTCGAGAGCTGAACCCGGAGTTCTTGCGCGACGTCGTTCCCGAAGGCGAAACGACGTTACGCGTTCCCGACGCCGAGTCGCACCGTGCGCAGGCCTTCGTCGAATCGTGGTCGCCGGACGACAACCGGGACACGTGCGTTCCAGAGGACTTCGATTGGGGCGCACGGCAATTCGACACGAGCAAGTTTGCGAAGAACTGCCCCGAGACCCCGGCGACGCCTTGAATCGGGGCCACGCCCCGCCCGCCCAGCCATGGCCGTGGGGTGGTCCCCGGTCCCCCCCCGGGCAGGGAGCGCCCGAGAGTTCACGGGCGGCGCGCGAGGGCCGGCGGTCTCGGACAACGGCGATCCGCGACTACGCGTTGCCCGCGATGTCGAGCTTGCCGGTGACGGCGGCTCCACCCTGCCCTGCCGCGGTTTGCGGCGTGTAATCGAACTCCACTTGCGCGCAGTTCAGGCTCACGAGCATCGTGTGAATGGACGTTCCCCCTTCGGGCGTGGTTCCGTTGAGCGAGACCCTCGAGACGAGCCCGCCGGTCGTTTTGACGACCAGATACGGCAGAAGCTTTCCCCCGGTGGTCTTGCATATCGTCAACGTCGAGTTGGCGACGTGCGCGCCCGTATGGGCCATTTGAGCGAGAATGGGGAATGACTTGTCGACGACAGCCGTAATCGTGATGTCATCGACCGTGGCCGTCCCGGTGCTGCCGCCAGACCCGCTGTGCGCCGAACCGGTCTGCGAGACCCCCCATTGCACACCGGTGACCTCGATTTGGTTCTTGTAATCGGCCACGACCGACTCGCCCTGGACCGCACCGCCGTCCTGGCTGTTAATCAACAGGAAAATATTGCTCGCCATGTTCCCACCTCTCTATCGCCCCGTTGCCCGTGAAACCCCGCGGCAGGGCGTCTGGTTGACTCCCGATTCAGTAACCCGGGAAACGTTGCCATGCTTGTCGTCTTAACGGGTGATCCTTTTTCGGATCGTGGGTGAACCTTCCGCGCCGCGCGGGGCTCGTGGTAAGGTCGGCGCCGTGCTCCTCGCAGCTGGATGGGGGCCGTGCGGAGACGCACCGTGCGCGCTGCAAGCGCTGCGCCACTCGTGGATCGTCGAACGGTTGGCTGGCGTGAATGATTCATGTCGTGCCGCGTGTACTTTGTTTCTCCCGAAGGTTCCCGCCGATGTGGCGTAGGCCGATTTGGACCGAAGGGCTGTTCGTCAGCCAGCACCATTTTCAGGCTCAAGATCGCTTTCACGAAGATCGGCTTCGAGAGCGCGTGTCCGCCCTGCGCCG
This sequence comes from uncultured delta proteobacterium, assembly GCA_963696385.1. GTDB lineage: Bacteria > Myxococcota_A > Polyangia > Polyangiales > Polyangiaceae > Palsa-1150. The sequence continues at coordinate 454,144 of CAVOKF010000006.1, read as the reverse complement.
GTACGACTGGGGCCTGTCCGTGCTCGAGATCGACGATCGCCTCCTTCAGGCAGGCCATTTCGGATTGCGCCGCTTGGCGGCGGTTTGGCCGGATGGCCTCGTCGTGCAATGCGGCGGACAGCATGGCGACCCGCTTCCCGAGCCGCGATCCTTCGAGCCCCATCTCCGGTCGGAAGAGAATGCGCTCGACGTGCTGGTGGGCATCACGAGCGAAGGCCTATCCAACGTGGCGCCGCCGGGAGCCCCGACGGGCCAGCAGCGCTTCGGCCGCCAGACGGTCGGTGTCGACGACTTCAACACGGGAGGCAATCCTCAGGAAGTCGAGTTCGCCCTCCCCAACGTGCGGATCGTGTTCGGGACCGAGCGGCGAGAGGGCATGACCACCTTGCCGGTCGCGCAGCTGGTTCGCCAAGCCGACGGCCGAGTGGTCGTGCGCGACACGTTCGTGCCTCCGGTGACTCACATCTCGGTCGCGCCGTTCGTGACGAGCGGGTTGCGTCGCGTCCTCGGTGCGATGGTCGCGCGCCAGCGCGAACTCACCGCGGCGCGAAAACAACGCAACGTATCGAGCGTCGAGTTTCATTACACCGACGCACGTCGCTTTTGGCTGTTGCATACGCTGAACGGCGCCATCCCCGTCATCTCGCACTTGGTCGACACCGATCGAGCCCACCCCGAGGAGGTCTACCTGGCGCTCGCGAGGCTGGTCGGGCAACTGGCGACGTTCTCGGCCGACTTAGAGCCGTCTGCGATTCCGCGGTTCGACTACGCCCGCCTGGGCGACCTGTTCGAGTTCCTCTTCGCGCGCGCTCTGTCCCTTCTGACGGTCGATTCGTTGCCCGTTTACACGGAAATTCCCCTTCAACGGCGCCCCGACGGCATGTTCGTCGGGCGCATCCCCGAGCCCCGACTCGCCAACCACGAGTTCTTCGTCGCCGTGCGCTCGGCCCTCGCCGATGCGAGCGTGCGCGAGCGCATCCCTCAACTGCTCAAGGTGGCGGACTGGAAGCACATCATCGAGGTCGTCAAACAGGCGCGACACGGCGTTCGTGCCGAAGTCGACTGGAACCCGTCGAGCTCGTTGCCGCTCAAGCCGGGCCTTTGCTTCTTTCGTCTTCGCCGCGAAGGACCGTTCTGGGAGGAGATCGCGAAGAGCAGCACGCTCGCCCTCTATCTGCCGAGCGATGCGGACTGGAAGGACGCCGCGATCGCCGTGTATGCCATTGACCCGATGTACCTGCGCTGACGGTCATGAGTGAGCCGAGTGCGGACGCGATGTATCGCGCGAGCGTCGAAGCGCTCGCGGCTGCGGCGCAAATCGGCGACGGCCCGATCCCGCCCTCCGCCGATGCGCTGCGGCAAAGCATGATGGCCTTGCTGGCCGACTTCGTCGCGCGTTGCCGCAACGCGCGCATCCCCGACGACGAGATTGCCGAAGCGCGCTACGCCATCGTGGCGTTCATCGACGACCGCGTGCTCCGGTCCAACTGGGCCGGCCGCACCGAGTGGATGAGCAATCCGCTGCAATTGCAGTTCTTTCGGGAATACACGGCCGGAGAGAATTTTTTCGCGCGCATGCGGGCTCTCGGACAGCGGGGCGCTCCGTTCTGGGCGCTCGAAGTGTATTATACATGCATCGCGCTCGGCTTCGTGGGAGCGCTGCGCGGAGCAGCCGGTCTGCAGAGCGCCCGCGCGTACGCGGAGCCGGCGCGTCTTCTGCTGCTCGCCGGGCACAATCCGGCCTGGATTGCGCCGAACGCCGTCCCGCTGGCGCAGCCGGTCGCTCGCCGCCGACCGCCGCCCGTGACCCTCGGAGCGGTGCTGGCCTGCGCGGCGCTGTGTGCGATCGCGCTCTTCGGCTTGCAGTTCGTTCTGAGCAACCGGATCCAGCGAGTCACTCGGGACCTGACGGCCGCCATGCCGGTGCCGGCGTCGTCGAGCGAGGGGCCCTGAGTCATGCGCTGGGCTCTCGTCATCCTGGTCACGCTGGTGCTGATCGGCGTCTGGGTGCTCGCGTTCTTCGTGCCCGAAATTCGATGGTTCGCCGAGGTGCTCACGGCGATCGTCGTCTTCGCCGCGATGCTGCTCATCGTCGTGCCCTGGACCCGCGACCGCATGAAGCAGGCCGAGGCCTCGCGGGCTTCGAATAAGCTTGCGGCCGCCGGCGATCGCCGGCCCGATCTTTCCGCGCTCCGGGCTCGGATTCGCAAGGCGTTCAGGCTGGTCCGCCGAGCTCGCGGGGGACGGGGGCCGACTCGTCGGCTTCCGCTGATCCTGGTGCTCGGTCCCCCGGGGTCCGGCAAAACGACGCTGCTCGAGGCGCTCGGGCTGTCGGTCATGCCCGTACCGGTACCGAACGGGGGGCCGGAAGGACGCGACGCGCCTGCGCCGTTCGACGTGTGGTGCTCCCAAGATGCCATCGCGGTCGAGGCGAGGGTGCGCGTCGAAGACGACGACAGCGCCCGCGACCAGTGGCTCGCGCTGCTGGCGGAACTTCGACGCTTGCGTCCCGACCCACCCGTCAGCGCAGTACTGCTCACCGTCAGCGCGGCGGAGATCGTGTCGGCACAATGGGCGGCCTTCGGCACTTCGAAACGGCTTCGAGCACGAATCGACGACGTGGTCGATCGTCTCGAGACGATCGTGCCCGTCTACGTCGTAACGACTCTGGCCGACCGAATTCCGGGCTTCATCGAGTTCTGGGGGGGATTTCCAAAGCCGGATGATTCGACCTGGGGCGCTTCGTTCTCTGCCGACGACGAGTCACTCGGCGTCCACGCGTCCCAGGCGGTGGAACGGGAATTCGACATTCTCGCCCAACCGCTTCGGGCGCGGCCGATCGATCAGCTGCCTCTGGAGGGTGACCCGCAAAGGCGGCTACGGCTGCTGCGATACCCGCTCGAGTTCCGCTCGTTGACCTCGCCCGTGGCTCGACTGGCCGAGACCCTGTGCCGGCCCGGACCCGCCCTTGTGGGTCCCCTCTTGCGGGGCTTTTACTTCGTCAGCGCCGGGGCGCCGGTGGCTCTCGCGGCTCACCCGACGGCGACCGCAACCGATGGGGCGCCCGGGACTTCGACCCAAGCCCGCGGGCGGTCGACTGCGCGATTCTTCCTGACGGACCTTTTTCGATCGGTCATTTTGCCGGATCGACATCTCGCGCGTCGATCCCCGAGCGGCAACCGCAGACATGCCAGCACGGATCTGCGCGTGTCGCTCCTTGCGCTCGCGGTAGCCCTGTTCGTGCTCGGCCCGGCGCTTGCGAGCTACGTGCACAATGCCGAGCTCGCAGATTCGGTGCAAGCCGCCGCCAACGCGCTTTCCACGGCCGACCCCTCCAGGATCCCCGGCACGCGCGGCGATCCGGTCGAACCGGCGCTCGACGCGCTCAACCGATGCGAGAGCGAAGCCCACGCCATCGGGATCTCCGGCTGGTTCGGGCCGCGCGCCGCGTACGATCTGCGCGAGCCCTTGCGCCAAGCGTACGTCGGCCGGCTGCACGCCTGGATGTCGCACCGACTTCGTCGAGAGCTCGAGCGACGCCTCGACGCGATCAGCTCGGGTCACGGTTTGCCCGACCTGCCAGAAAGCCTCGACGACGACACTCCACTGCACCAGGCCTACGAGACCGTGAAGCTCTTCGCCACGCTCAGCCAACCGAAAGGGCACGCCAACACCCCATGGGCCGCCCGACATCTCGCGGGTGCGTGGCAATCCATTCTGCCCGATGGCGAGGCCGTGCCCGAAGAGCGGCTGATCGAGCACGCGCGCAATTACCTGGCCGCGCTCGAAGCGAATCCAGGGCTCGCTTGGCCCGCGGGCCGCGCGCTCGCCTCGGCCCGCGACCGGCTGCGTCGGCTCGACGTCCGCGGGATGCCTTATCGCCGAATCCTGTTGGCCGCGACCGATGCTCCCGCAGTGCGCGCGAGTGCCGTGTTCAGCCCCACGGCGATCGAGTTTCTGGCGTCGCGAGGCGACGTTCAAGTGCCCGGACCGTTCACGGCATCCGGCTGGCCGAAGGTTCGCGAGGTCCTGCATTCACCGACCCCGCTTCCTCCATCGGTCTACGTCGAGCGCTGGGTCTTGGACGACGCGAGCCTGCCCGCCGACGACCGGGCGTTGCGCCAACAAGTCCTGGTTGAGTACTTCGACGAATACATCCGACGTTGGATGTCGTTTCTCGACGAGCTGAAGGTGAAGATTCCCGGCGACGTGACTGTGGCGAAGGCGGAGCTTGCGGCATTCAAGGAGGGCGACGGCTTCTACCGGACTCTCTTCGATCAGTTCAAACAGAACGCCATTCACGACGACGAACCGGCTGCCCGAGAGACGAGCCTTCTCAACCGGATTCCCTGGCTGTCCTCCGAACCCGACGCGGCGGCGAAGGCATCGGCCCCCTCTCCGGTCGAGCGAAGCTTTCGGCCGCTTTTGATCTTCGCCGGCGACGTGGGGGCGGACAAGAAAGGACCTTCGGGCTCGACGGCCGCCCTCGACACCTACCTTGCGATCCTCGACAAGCTGAAAGCGGCGCTCGACGCTCCGCCCGATCCGAAGCCCATGAGCCTCGACGCCCGTAGCCCCTTCACGGAAGCCGGCACCGGCGTCGCCGCACTGCTCGACGGAGTCGAGGAGCCGGCGCGGGGTCGGCTCTGGCGCCTGCTCATGCCTCCCGTGATGGGCGGCGTCATGGCGGCCAAAGCAGAGGGGGTCACGGCGCTGTCGGGCGATTGGAAGTCCGGCGTTTGGACCGCCTGGGATCAGAAGCTCCGGCAGCGGTTTCCTTTCGCCCGATCCGCGCATGCGGAGCCGGCCAATTTCGGTGACTTCGGAACGTTTTTTCGTCCCGACGGCACCCTGTGGGGATTCGTCCATGCGCACCTGGCCGACTGGGTCGAGGAAAACGGAGACGGCCGGTACATCGCCAAACAAGGAGCCGATTCGCTGACGCCCGATCTGCTGGCGTGTTTGACGGTGGCTCAAGAAATCACCGATGCGTTCTTCAATACGGGCGAGGAGCCGGGGTTCAAGCTTTCGGTGCAGGCGGACTGGACGGCGGCGAACGTGACGGCGGCAAAGTTCTGGGTCGGGTCGAAGGACACGGCCCTGCCCAAAGCCCAGTGGGCAGGCCCCATCCGCTGGTTCGGCGAAGACGTCCGCGTGGAGTGGCAGCAGGACGGTCGGCCCACCGAGGAGCTCGGACGGCACTCGTTTTCGCTGTTCGACCTGTTCGACCATCTCGGCGGCCTCAAGCCGTCGCAGACGAGCCGTTCGATCTACGCGAGCGACTGCCCTCCGCTGACGCTCAAGTTGCGGCCCGAGGGCAAGGTCGACGCGTTCCGGTCGGACTTCTTTTCTCGCCTTCACTGCCCCGAAGACGTCCGAGTGGTCAAGCCCTGACCCTGCCGAACTTTCCCGCTCGCCCGCGCGAGGCTAGGCTCGATCGCGGCTATGGCGCTCGGCGTTCGTGTTCGTTTCCGATCGCGTGACGGCAGCCTGCAGGGCGAACGGGTGCTCCGGCAAATGCCCGTGCGCCTGGGTCGTAACGCGATGAACGATTGCGCTCTCGGGCACCCGTTCATTTCGGATTTTCACGCGGTGCTGGATCTGGTCGACGACCAACTCTGCGTTCGCGATTTGAACAGCAGAAATGGGGTGTACGACCGCAACATGGCGCGTTTGCCAGCCGGGCGATCGATACCGCTCAGCGCACTCGGCCATACCTTCGTGGTCGGTCGCACCGTCGAGGTCTGGGTCGAAACGTTCGAGGAGAGTCGAGACATCGGACAGCGCGCGTCGTCGTTTCACGGAGCGGTGCTCGGCAACCGTGCCGCGATGGCCGGAGGATGGGCCGGATCGGGTGACGCCGTCGGCTCGGCGCTCGGAAACGCCTTGCCCGCGCGAGCGCCCGGCGTGGGCTCTCAGGGCATCGTGCCCTTGCCGCCGCTCTCGATCGGGGAGCGATCCTCGGGCGAGCGCCCCCCGGTCTACGTTGCGCCCGCGGCCGGTGCGCCCGCCGCCGGCAACGCCAGTTTGCCCGGGCTGTCTCCCTTGCCGGGCGCTTCCGCCTTCGGTCTTCCGCCTCTCGCGTCGCCCGGAAATCGCCCATCGCCCCCGCCCCAGCGTCTGGGCGCCGCAGCCCGGGCGGATGCCGGGCGCAGCACGCAGCACTTGTCGATGAGCGCGGAGATCCTCGCGCTACTCGGGCTCCGAGAGCTCGCGTCGTCGCTGGTTCCGGGCGTGCCGCTCGAAACGACGGGCGACGTCGCACGACTGGTCACCAAGCTGCACGATCTGGTCGAAGTGTTTTGTCGCTGCTTCGTACCGCTTCGCGACGCCCGTCTGGCCCCATCGCGGACGGCGCGGCGCGGCGGCGCCTCGGCGAGCGCGCTTCGGACCGAACGCGCGGCGGACCCCGCGACGCTCGCGGCCTCGCTGCTCGACTGGCGCAACCACGATTACGACGCCCCCGACGTGATCGAGAGCGTTTTGTCCGACGTGGTCATGCAGCAGGCGGCGATGGTCGACACGGTGATGCACGGTGTCGGATGTCTGCTCGACGAGATTTCGCCCGATACCATCGAACGCGCGGTCAAGGAGGATGCGGGAATGGGCGCGGTGTTCGGCCGGTACCGCGCGCTGTGGCTGGCTTACCGAGAGCGCTTCGACCATCTCGCCGACGAGAGACGGCGGATCGACGCGATCCTGGGCCCCGATCTCGCCTCCGGCTACCGAGAGCACCTCGCCCGCCAAGGCAAAGCCGGGCCTTGAGCGGATCGCGCGCGACCTCGACCCCGACCCCCGACCTCGTCCTCGACCCCGACCCCCGACCTCGACCCCGACCCTCGTCCTCTCTCGACCCCCGACCTCGACCCGTTAGCCTCACGGATTGGGGACCTGGGACCACAGCGAGTCTTGTTGCGCGACGAGCCGGCCATCGTCGCCCAAGACGAACGCGCGATCGCCTTCCGCCTTGCGGGTGTCCTCATCGTTCGCGTCGCGCACTTGCAAGCGTTCGTGAACGCGCGCGACAAGCTTGTCGATGACGGGGGGATCGGTCGTGAGTCGATATTGAACCCGGCCGAGACCCTTCTGCGTACCGTACCGAATGCGCTGCGCGGGCGTGCTGACTGCGGCCACGAGCTGACCGCCGACCATCACGTAGAACGTGAACGTGCTCTCGCACTCCGCGTCGACCTTCACGTCCGCGCAGCCGTCGTCGTCGGCGATGACGACGCGGGCTGACCCGATCCGGGCGAGGGTAAAGCGCGAGTGACGCGCGCTGCCGCGATAATTTCCGATGGCGTAGACGTCGATTTCGGAGGCACGCGGCCGCACGAGTGCAAGGGGCCCCTCGGCGAGGGGCTCGCCCATCCGGAAGGCGCGCAACCAGACGGCTTGTACGCCGTCTTCGCCGGACACCACGACGGTGTCCTCCGGCGCAGTCGACGCGGACGAGACCTGCAGGCCTCGAAACGGCTCAGCGTGCGTCTCTCCCACGCAGTCGACGTCGCTCGGATTGGCTGCGACGCCAAAGCCGTGGAAGCCCGCAAACACCACGCTCCAATAAGCATCTGGATGGGGCGATCCGCCGTCGCTGATCTCGCCGGGCGCCAGAGCTCTGCGACAGATGGCAATCGGAACGTCGAGGCGCGCCTTGTCTTCGAGCCGCGACACGGGCGCCCGGGTCGCGCACGCGGCCGCGGCGACCCCGAACAGAGTGCCGGCTCCCCCCAGGCGCCAGAGCCATTTCGCGGCCATGTCAGAGCACCTCGACGCGACGAAGAATTTCGAGCAGCTCTCCCGAAAGGCGCGACAGGTTCTCCTCCGAGGTGACGATTTGCACGAGCACGATGCGGTGATCGCCGCGCAGCAGGATCTCGCGGCTGCGGCTGAGGACCTTGTCCTTGCTCTCGATCTTGCGATCGATCGTATACGCGCGACCCTGGTTGGTCCCCGTCGCCATGGGTACCCGCTGGCCCACCGCCGTCGCTCCGTTGGCCGTCACGTCGGCCTCGTAGTGCGCGAGGATGTCGCGCCAGGATTTACCGGGCGAGTCGGAGCGCTCGTAGATCGCGAACGAGTACGCGTTGGGAGAGACGTACCGGACAAACGATTGGCCGGGCTCTACGCCCGCGTCGCGGATCGTCCAGCGCGGGGGACGCGTGAACCGGACGCCGTCTCGAAGAACCGAAACGCCCATCCAGCGACCCCCGTTCACCAGGGCTCCATCGAGCGCGGGATACGGCCGCTCGATGTCCGGATTCGTCGTCACATCCACCGGGGGGGCGCTGACGGCGGAGCCCGAGGGGTCGAACACCGTACCCGCACCCGTCGTCGATGCACCCCCTCCGCACCCGGTGGCCGCAAGAGCCGAGGCGAACAGCATTCGGCTCACGCCACGCCACCTCACTCGTCGTCCCGGACGCGCACGACGACGAACACCCGGCGAGCCGGCGGACGGCGGGGTCATGGCTCCGTGTACCCACCCGGCACCACGGATGCGTCGCCGGAATCGACGAACGTGAATGTGCCCCAGCAGGCGAGCCGCGTCTTTGCGGCAAACGCGAGATTGTCTTCGTCCGCACCCGACGGGCCGAGCACGGCGAGATTGGACCGATGAAGCCCCCAGCCGCCTGCTCCGCGCTGCAACAGCGCGTCGTAGAGCGCCCGACCCGCTTCGTCCGCGGACGGCAGAATCGCGACTCGCAACGGGACCGATTGCGACGTGCCCGGACTCGTGACGAAAACGAACACGAGGTCGGGCTTGTGAGCCTCGACCGGCTGACGTTCGACGCGCGCGTCGATTTGCTGGTCGTGGAGGAAGGCGACCAAGTTCGTCTCGTTCAGAACGCGATAATCGGCGTGCAGATCCGACTGCGCGCAGACGTCGGGACGCCACTCGAAAGCGCCGGGGCCGGAACCGCCGGGCCGATCGACCACGTAACGGCGGTAATCCGGGCCCGGGGGCATCTGCGAGGCAGCGGCCGCGCAGCCCGTCAGTGAGGCCATGATGGCGAGCACCGCGCATCGCGTGAACATCGCGGCGCGAGGCTACCCGAGTCCTTGCCGGGCTGCCATTCGTCGCGACGGCAACCGTCAGGGCCCCCGCCGGCGCCGACCGTTCGAGGATGCCTCAGGGCGCGCCGCCTGGGGACCGCCCGGCCAGCCGCTCGAGCCGATCGGCGACGGCGCGCGCGCTCATCTTCGCCTTGTACACGTAGAGGGCACCGGGCAAGTCGCCGTCGAGCACCTCCTCGCTGACGCGCAGGCGGGAGCTCACTGCGAACAAGATGCGTTCAGGCAATCCGGCTCGGACGAGCTCCACGCGTTTCCAAACGGCGGCACGGCTCCAGTAACCGAGCACCTCCAGGTAGATGCGATCGCGCGCGGCCCCGGTCCCCTTGGGCCGTTCGAACACGAGATCGGGGACCGAGAGGCCGACGCCGGGCAGATCCAAGATGTCCGTGTTGGGCGAGACTCGCCAAGGGGTTTCGAGCCCTTCGAAGCTCTCCACGAGCGCGTGCACCTCGTCGGGCAGGTGCGCGGGCGCATCCGCTTGCCGTGGCCCGGAGCCCCAAGCTCCGCTCGCGAGGCGAAAAGCGAGCGGAACGCGCTCTTTGCCCCAGCGCACGTCGGCCTCGAGTTTCCATGCATCACAGTGGTCGAGGGCCGGAAGGACGAGAGCCAGCTGCAAGCCGTATTTCGTCACGGACTCGAACAGGCTGAACGGACCATCGATGACGATTCGGTGCCCGTTGTGCGTCGGCTCGATCGTGTGGAGCAGGCGCAAAAACTTCAGCTTCCGGAAGAGCGCACGGAGGCCTCCCGCCGCCGAACAGCGCACGTCGACTTGGACCTTCACGGCACGCAGCAAGACCGCCTGCGCCTGGGCCTGCTCGTAGCTCGTGACGAGATCGGCGGCCGACGGCGCGTTGAACGCGGTGAGGACGTGGGCGCCCCTCAGATCGGCGAAGAGGGCCCGCTCCATCGCCTCGGCCGAGGTGCCGCGCCGAGCCGCCACCTGAGCGAGGATCGCGTCGCAATCGAGAACGGCTCCGGGCGGAAGGCAGGCGCGCGCGGCACTCGCGAGCGAAAACACTTCGTGGCGGGTTCCCGGGGATCCGCGGCATCGCTCGCATCGAACTGACAACGGTCTTCGATCAGCTTGACGAGGCCGTCTCTCAACCGATGCTCTCGCGGACCGACGTCGATCGCCTCGAGAGCGCCGATGAGCTCCTCCCGGGCGGAGCCCACGAATGCGGACGTGGTCGTGACGAGTTTCTCGGCGAGGGCGGCGGCCCGCCGACGGCCCGCGGCGTCGAGCGCGACGATGCACAGCTCTCCGCCCCGCCGACGGGCGTTCACGAGATCAGCGGTAAGCACTGTGCTCTCGGCGGCGCTCGCTCGTGTACGTCTCGGTGGTCGCGTCCGTCACGAGCTCGTAGAGCACGGCGCGCTTGCCCTCCTTCTTGCGCAGGATTCGCCCGAGCCGCTGCACGTGCTCGCGCACCGATCCGCTGCCGGACAGGACTACCGCGACGTTGGCGTCGGGCACGTCGACTCCTTCGTTGAGCACCTTGGACGTCACCACCGCGTGGTAGGTCGCGTCCGCGAGCCCAGCCAAGATCGCGCTGCGTTCTCGAACCTTCGTCTGGTGGGTGATCACCGGGACGAGAAACCGCCGGGCGATCGCGTACGCCGTGGCGTTGTCCACCGTGAACAGGATCGCCCGGTCGCTGCGGTGCGCATGGAGCAGGTGCTTCAGGTAGTCGAGCTTGGCCGAGGGAGCGAAGGCGAGCTCGCGCTGCCTGCGGTACGCCTGCATCGCTCGCCGGCCTTCGGCGCTCTGAGAGGACTGCAGGATGAAGGCGCCCCAGCCGGAGGGGTCGCTCATGCGGATGCCGCGCCGCTTGACGAAATCGCGGTAAATCGCTCGCTCGCCGTCATGCTCCGCGCGTTCCTCCGGCGACAGTTCGATGGACACCCGCACGGTCTCGTACTCGGCGAGGTAATCGCCCGAGAGCTCTACGATGTCTCTCCGGTACACGACCGGTCCGATGAGAGTGGCAAGGTCGGCCTCGCGGCCGTCGCTGCGTTCCGGCGTTGCCGTCAGACCCAGCCGATACGGCGCGAGGCAACCCCGCGCGGCGAGGGCGTAGCCGGAGCTCGGCAGGTGGTGGCACTCGTCGAAGACCACGATCCCGAAGCGCGATCCCATGTGGTCCATGTGAATGAACGCGGAATCGTAGGTCGTGACCGTGAGCGGCTGCACGTCGTGCTCTCCGCCGCCGACGAGGCCGATGCGCACGCCGAAGGTAGCCCCCAGCAGATCGAACCACTGACGCACCAAGTCGAGCGTGGGCGCGACCACGAGCGTACTGCGCCTCTTGTCCTCGATGGCCATCAGGGCCACGTGGCTTTTGCCGGATCCGGTCGGAAGGACGACGACACCCCGGCCGCGATGCGATCGCCAGGCCGAGAGCGCCTCGCTCTGATACGGACGCGGCTCGCGATGCACCCGCGCGCCCCCGTCGAGCGGACAGTACCGTCGCGCTCCGTCCTCGTACGGAGTGCTCGAGCCGACCAGGGCGCGGACCAAGTCGCCGTAGGCCACGGCCGGTGCTCGGTGGCACCGGGTCCGCTCGTCCCAGGCGCACGCGGTCGGCACGGCGACCGCGTGGGGCCAGTTTCTCACCTCGATCGTGCCGGACGCGAACGACAGCGAGACCACGGGCCATCGGTAGCACTCTGCCCGGTCACGTGCAGGACGAACTCGCCGCCGGTCGAAGCGACGACGGAGATCGCCGGCGGCCGTTCGGCGGTCACCTCACCGGTGCCGGATCGACCGGAACCGCCAGGGCGCCGACCCGGTTCGCGGCGACGACGTGGGCGGGGGGCGGGTGAAGATCCCAGACGAGCCCGAGTGCGGCGAAGACCCGAAGCAGGGTGTAGGTCGGATCGAATTCCCACCAAAAGAAGCCCTGGCGAACCGATCGTGGATAATGGTGGTGATTGTTGTGCCACCCTTCGCCCATCGTCACGAGCGCGAGAATGGCGCTATTTCGGCTGTTGTCCGTGGTCCGGTAGCGTCGCCGCCCAACCATGTGGGACAGGGAATTGATCGTAAATGTGCCGTGCCACAAAAGCGTGGTCGACACGAAGAACCCCCAGACGAGCGCGAACGTTCCGCCGACCAGAAACAGGCCCACCCCCAGCGCCGTCGGCGGCAGCCACCAAAAACGATTCAGCCAAACGAGCTCGGGATACTTCACGAGATCGCGCACGCGCGAGCTTTCGGTCGACTCGTACTTGTCGGACAGAATCCATCCGAGGTGACCCCACCAAAACCCATCCCGCAGGACCGAGTGAACATCGCCCGGTTGATCCGAGTACTTGTGGTGGGTGCGATGGTGGCTGGCCCACCATACGACGCCCTTCTGAGAGCTCGTCATCGCCCATACCGCCAACAGCGCCTGCACGACGCGGCTCGTCTTGAACGCACGGTGCGAGAAATAGCGGTGATAGCCCGCTGTGACACCGAACATGCGCACGTAATAAAGTAGCAGCGCGAGGCCCAATCCGAGCCAGGACCACCCGAGCGCGACGACGCCGATGAGGGCTGCGGCGTGGACGGCGAAAAACGGCGCGGCCCGCGCGACGTTGAGGCGACGCAGCGCTCGCTCATTTTGCGGCCAGTGCATGGATCCCACGTTAGCTCGGCGCGTGTCAGGGATTCGTCACACCAAGAACACGAATGGGCCGGGATCGCGGAAGCAGTAAGATCCGCGCAGTCGCGGTAGTCGCGGTCGCAATCGCGGTCAGAGTCGTGGTCGCCGTCGCAATCGCAATCGCGGTCGGAGTCGTGGTCGCCGTCGCGGTCGCAATCGCGGTCGGAGTTGTCGGAGTCGCGGTCGGAGTCGTGGTCGCCGTCGCAATCGCGGTCGGAGTCGTGGTCGCCGTCGCGGTCGGAGTCGCAGTCGCAGTCGCAGTCGCGGTCGCGGTCAGAGTCGGGATCCGCCGGGTGGATCGCTCAGCGCAGGCGGGGGGCGGGCATTCCGAAGTACTGCTTCACGTGCGCGACCAACTGTCGATCCGTCGGATGGTCCACCGTCTCACTGCCGACGATCTTCGGTTCGATCGCTCGATCGTGGTCGTGGACATACGACAAGAATTGAACTTTCGCCGTGGAAGGCCCCAAGACGAGGATTTCGTCGAAGCCGTCGAGAGCGCGTGCGGCGTCGCGAAACAACGCCCGCAGGTCGTCCGGATGGTTGTGCTCGGCCGTACCGCCCTTCGGATGTCGGTGAATGTGACGATGGGGCGCATGAAGGGTCGCCTCGTCGAAGCTGTCGGCTTGCACGTGGAAAATGCGAGCCTCGTGGTGATCGATCCAAACTGCCGCGTGGGTGGTCATGGCCGTAGTCGGCCGTCTTACTACGCAAAGCGATCGCGGACCAACTGTTGCTTGCCTGAGTGGATCATGGCGCAGCAGGATTCGGACCGGTCGGTCGACTTGCCCGTGCGAAGCTTGGAAATTTTCGAACGGAACGGCGGACGCGCGCGGGCCCTGCGAGTCTTTTGCCCCACCCGCAACGCGTCGACCGACACGAGCGATTGCGCGAACTGTCCTTTCGTCCGTGCCGTGTCGGAGGCGAACGTCTCATGCACACCGGCCGGCGTTGCGCCCGCGCCCGAGTCGGCACTCGACGGACCGCTATTTCTCGGCCCGGATGCTCTGGCCAAGGGCACGCCGGTGGGCGCCGTCTGCGCCGCGCACTCGGTCGCCGTTCGCGTCGACGTCTCCGCCGCGCGCGCGCGCCTGCTGCTCGACCGCAACCCGCACGTCGTCGTACTCGCCGCCAACGACGAGGTGCGCGGCACCCTGTCCGCCATGGATCCCGCGGAAGGGCTCACGTCGCTCGGCGAACTGGCGGCCGTCGGTCCCGTGCTTCGGGAGTCGGCCCCCTTGATCCAAGCGATCGAATCTGATGGTGCACGGGCACATGCGGTTCGTGGCGGTCACCGGCGAGGATCGTCGCTTCGTGGGCCTCATTTCCGGATCTCGACGTGTTGCGATGGGTTGCGAGGCGACGGACGCCGAGTCCACGCTGAAACGACGGCCGACGGTTCGCGAAGGGGTCGGGACGGCCACGATGTCGCGCCGAGTTAGCCCCCTGAGCTCAAGTGGCGCCGGGCGGCGGAATGTGGTCGAGGCGATCCCGCAACAGCGCGGCAATTCGCTCCTGTGCCGACACGTCGGATACGGCCGCTGCGCGGAAGCGCAGGCTGCCACGCGCCAGATGAGGCCGAAGCGTCGACGGAGGCGTCGAACCCACCGAGATGAGCTCGAGGACGCGCGCCCGAACGCTCGGGCATGGCTCCGTGTAAATCACCGCATCCCGCTCTCCGGGCGCGCCGTCCACAATCAGAAGAAACCCCGCGGCATCGGGGGCGTGGCCACAGCCCTGCTCGTCGAGCGGCCAATCGTCGGTCCACGCCACTTCCGTGGCTTCGTCCCAATGAGGAAACGCGTCCGGATGATGCGTGGGCAAGCCGAGGACGGCGCGAAGCAAGTCCAGGCTCGACAGCATGCCCACAGCGGCCCCCGCTCCGTCGACGACGACCAGATGATGCCGGTCGGTGCGCGCCAGTTGGCGCGCCGCGTGGTCGATTGCGGTCGAGGCGTCGACGCAGATCGCGGGCTTGCTCATGCGTTCGCCCGCAAGGCCCTGGGCGTCGAACAAGTCGCGCAGCGAGACGACCCCGATCGGCCGATAGGTGTCATCGACCACGGGAACGGCACCTATACGAAAGGAGCGGAGCAGATCGCGAACCTCGAGCAGAGGAGTCTCGGCTCGGACCGCGAGCAGTTCGCGATTCATAATCTCGCCGACGGTGCAGGCCATGTCCCCCTATGGAGGCAAGACGCAGGCCATTTGCGCGGAGTCCAGCGGACAACGAGTCGATCGCGGCACATCTTGCGTGCTCATGCAGATCTCGCGAGGCAGGGCGCGCCGATCCCCCATTCGCTTCGGCGGGGCGTCACCGCGGTTCGGGTGGCCTCACGGTCGTACGCTGCATCGTAATTCCGTATTCGTGCAGCTTGTATTGAATTTTTCGCACGCTGATATCCAGCATTTGCGCCGCCTGCGAGGTCCTGCCGCCGCACGCCTCGAGCGTGGTCAAGATCAGGTGTCGCTCGACCTCGGCCAGTGTGGAGCCCGGGATGCGGACGCTGCCGCGAGGCACGGCGCCGACGCCGGCGGGCAGGTGTTTGGCGGTGAGTCGTACACCATCGCACAAGACGACGGCGCGCTCGATGACGTTTTCCAATTCTCGAACGTTGCCGGGCCATCGGTATGCGGCGATGCGTTCGACGGCGTCATCGGCGAAGCCGTCGATCGATTTGCCGTTCTCCGCCGCGAACCGCCGAAGAAAATGCGTCGCCAGCGGAAGCAGATCGCTCGGGCGCGCCCGAAGCGGAGGCATCTCGATGTTGACGACGTTCAGGCGGTAGTAGAGGTCCTCGCGAAACTTGCCCGCTGCCACTTCGGCCGGAAGCTCGCGGTTGGTGGCGGCGATGACGCGCACGTCGACTTTCAGCGTTTCGTTGCCGCCCACGCGCTCGAAGGTCCGCTCCTGCAAAAATCGCAGAAGCTTGACTTGGACGGCGGGTGAGATTTCGCCGATTTCGTCGAGAAACAGCGTGCCGCCGTCGGCCTGCTTGAAGCGGCCTTCGCGACGCCCGGCCGCGCCCGTGAAGGAGCCCTTCTCGTGGCCGAAGAGCTCACTCTCGAGAATCGTCTCGGCGAGCGCCGCGCAGTGGAGCTTGACGAAGGGGGCGCGCGCGCGCGGGCTGTTCTCGTGGATGGCCTGCGCGACGAGCTCCTTGCCCGTCCCGCTCTCGCCCGCGATGAGGACACTGGCCTTGCTCGGTGCGACCTGCTCGATGATGTCGAAGACCTCCTGCATCGCCGGACTCGAGCCGATGATGTTGTCGAAGCGAAGGTGCTCGGTCAGCCGTGTCCGGAGCTCGGTCGCCTCGTCGCGCAAGTGGCGCCGCTCGATGGCGCGGCGGATGACCAGCACGAGCTCTTCGATTTGCAACGGCTTGGTCAGGTAGTGCTCCGCCCCCTCCTGCATGGCGCGAACGGCCGTCTCGACGTCCGCGAAGGCGGTGACGAGCACGACGATGAGATCGGGGACGACCTCGCGGGCCTGGCGAAGCAGCTCGATGCCGTCGAGGCCGGGCATGCGCAGGTCCGTGACGAGTACCTCCGGCGCCGTTTCCTGCACGCGGGCAAGTGCCTGCAACCCGTCCTCCGCGACGGTCACATCGAAACCTTCGTCCGCGAGCAGAGTCGATAGCCCGCTTCGGGCACTGGCCTCGTCGTCTGCGACGAGGACGCGAACGCGCGTTTTCGTCTCCATGTTCCTTATTTTCCGTATCGTTTTGTTTTCGTGCAGGATTTACGTGAACGCGCAATCCGCGCGCCGCCTCCCCCGCGCCGAGACTCGGCAATGCCGCTCTTTTATCACGATAGCGGGTGCACCCAGCACGGATTGGGCCGCCTCGCATCGGATGCGCCGCGTCACTCCGAGGCGTCGCCGCTGCCTTCACCGGCCGTGGCCTCGGGCTGCGCGGGAATGCGAACGGTGAACACGGTCGATCCCGGTCGACTCTCGAACCATACGTCTCCCCCATGATCGGTGACGACGCGATGCACGATGGAGAGCCCGAGACCGGTGCCGCGCTCCTTGGTGGTGTAAAACGCATCGAAAATCGGCGCCGACGGTTCCAGCACACCGCTGCCGCTATCGGCCACGTCGAACTCGACATGGTGCGGCAACCGGCGCACGCGGACGGCGACGCGCCCGCCGGGGCCGACCGCGTCAAGGCCGTTGCGCACGAGATTCACGATCACCTGCTTGATGCGGTCGACGTCGAGCTTGGCCGCGGCCGGAATCGGAAATGGCTCGATTTCGAGCACCTTGTCTTGCGCGTCGGCCTCCGGGCCGAGGAGCAATCCCACGGAGCGAGCGATCTCGTTGGCATCGACGTCCGCGAGCGCCAGCGGGCGCGGTCTTGCGACCTCCAAAAAATCGGTCACCAGTGCACTCAGCCTTCGAATCTCGGACCGCAACACATCGGTCGCCTCGCGGGCCGCCGGGGGCACGCCGGGAGTTCGGGCGAGTGTGCGATCGAGGACCGACAAATGCAGGTTGGCGCCGTTGAGAGGGTTGCGAATCTCGTGCGCGAGACCCGCAGCCAGGACGCCCGTGGCGGCGAGACGCTCATTGTGACGGGCTCGTCGCTCGAGCTCTCTTTCGTGGGTCAAGTCGATGCCCACGACCACGATGGATCGACCTGCGTCGGAGGGGGCGTGGCGTAGGGTCGCGTGCCACCGCAGCACGCGCGGCCTCCCTGCCCGGGTGCGGATAGGGGCCTCCATCTGAACCGGCAGCCCATCCGCCCCGCCGAGCCACTGCGCCCGGACGGTCGCGGCTCGGTCGCCGAAGAGCAACGCGAAAATGTTGCCGGCGGCGAGCTCGTCGAACGCGTAGCCCGTCGTGCGCTCCGCCTTGCGGTTGGCGAAGAGGAGTCGCCCGTTCGGATCGAAACACAGCACGACCACGTCGGCCCCTTCCAACACGTCGCTCTGTGGCTGTGCGCGTTGCGGGATCGCGGGGGGATCCTCGCCGCTGTCCACGGCACGGAAGCGTTGGATTCGTTCGGCGAAGTCGTCTTGGTAGCTTTCGACCAAGATCGCCAGATCGAGATCGCATATACGAACGACGGCCAAGTTCGCGCCGCGAGTCGCCTCGGGATCGCCGACGAAACCGTCGGCCGCCACGCGCAACAAGGCGGCTCGGACGCGAGACATCGCCGCGATGACATATCGGGGCGGAAGGCCCACACGGACATGCGCTTGCCCGATGCGCGCGCGGCGGTCCATATAGGTCGCGTCGTAGGGCCCGGACAGAAGCTCACCGAGCCACACCGTGAGAGAGCCCTTGAGGCGCCGCGCCTGAGCTTCGTCTTGGAGCACGGCGAAGGCCCCCTCGTGGGTCCGGATGAGCGCGTAGAACTCGTCGGCGATCGCCTCGAAGTGGGGCTTCGCGATCGGATGCAGTCGCTGGAGAATCGCTGCATCGACTTCGGAAAAGCCGATGTAGCTTTGCATCTCACCGAACAAGCCTGGATCCATCGAAGTACCTCTTACGCGCGGCGCAGCGTTTGCGCGCCTCGGCGAAAATTTCCGATTGCAACCTGGGTCGGCGGCGGGCGTGACGGAAACGTCATCGCTGCGGCACACGGGCGAGACGCGTCGCATCGAGCGACGGGCAGGCCCTCGCGGTGAACGTCGACCTCGGCTGGCGGCCCATCGCTACGACACGCTCTCAAGAGTCAGGCCACCGGTCCGGCAGCCCTCTCGGACCGCCGGCGGCCGGAGGGTGGCCGGACCATTGCATCGGGCCACAGGGTATGATTCCCGCCCCCGCCATCCGGCACATTCTGGTCCCTCACGACTTCAGCGACACGGCGGAACGCGCCCTCGCCTACGGCGTCGCGCTCGCGGAAAAGTTCGGCGCGCGGCTCACCATCGTCCACGCGTACGAGGTTCCTGCGTATGCCTATCCCGACGCGTTCATCGCGAGCTTCGATTTTTCGTCGGAAATCGAACGCGCGGCGGCGAGCTCGCTCGAGGACATCAAGGCGCGGCTGATTCACGCGAACACGGCCGTCGCTTTGTCTCTTCGGCGCGGCGTGCCCTGGGTGGAGATCACGTCCGCCGCGGCGGAGACGAAGGCGGACCTCATCGTGATGGGGACTCACGGCCGTCGTGGCATGGCTCGCGCGCTGCTCGGAAGCGTTGCAGAGAAGGTCGTTCGGACGGCGCCGTGCCCCGTTCTCACGGTGCATTTGCCCGACGGCGAATCCCCGAAGGCCGCCGCGCCGCCCAAGGGTTGATCCCCGTGTCCGGCATTCTGCGCATTGCCTACAAGCTTCTCGTCAACGACAAAGGCAAGTTCGCGGCCCTGCTCATGGGGCTCACGTTTTCCGTGTTCCTGATGGTTCAGATGACGTCGATGTTCTCGGGCATCATGAAGAAGGCCTCCGCGACGGTGACCAATACCGGCGCCAAGGTCTGGGTCATGGACCGCGCCGTCACCAATGTGAGCAGCGCCATCCCCATGCCCGACTACGTGCTCGACGCCGTCCGGAGCATCGAGGGCGTGACCTACGCGGTCCCTTTGTATTCCGGCGCGGGGCTCGTCCGCCTCGCAGACGGGACCTACCAGCCCGTGACGGTGCTCGGCCTCGACGACACGAGTCTGTTCGGGCGACCGGCGCTCATCGAAGGCAACATCGCCGACATCTACGCCGAGAACGGCTTCGTAGTGGTCAAGGACGAGGAGTACCCGAAACTCGAGAACCCCAAGATGGGCACCGCGTTCGAGCTCAACGACAACCGTGGGGTCATCGTCGGAATCGCGAAAGTGCCGGCGAGCGGTCTCTTCGGCATCCCGACCCTCTATACGACGTTCAATCGCGCCATTCAGTACATCCCCTCGATGAGGTACACGATATCGTTCATTCTCGTCGAGCCGCGAAACGCCGCCGCCATCGCTCACATCCAGGACGAGGTGCACCGACTCGGATACGACGTCGTGACCGAACAGGGGCTCATCGATCGCATCACGAGCTGGTACATGCTGCACACGGGGATGGGGACCAACCTTCTGCTGATGACCACCATCAGCTTCATCGTCGGGCTGTCGATCTCGGGACAGACTTTCTATACGTTCGTGCTCGAAAACATCGATAAGTTCGGCGCCCTCAAGGCCATCGGTGCCAAGGGCCGGGAGCTCGTGGCCATGATCTTCTTCCAAGCGGGGATCACGGGCTTGGCCGGGTACGGCCTCGGCATCGGGCTGTGCGCGGGCCTCATCGCTCTCGCGAAGCTCTGGATGCCCGATTACGCCTCGATCGTCACCTATTCGAATCTCGCCCTGGCGCTCGGCATGGTCCTTATCATCTCGGCGTTCTCCGGGTACATCGCGGTTCGCAAGGTCTTGCGCATCGACCCCTACGACATCTTCCGGGGTTGACATGGATGCCGTTGCGATTCGGGCCGACCGAGTGACCAAGTGGTTCGGTCAGGGAGAGGCCAAGACGTGCGCCGTGCGGGAGGTGAGCTTCGAGGCTCATTTTCGTGAGATGCTGTACATCGTCGGCCCGTCCGGCAGCGGCAAGACGACGCTCTTGAGCATCATCTCGGGAATCCTGCGGCCGGACTCGGGGACGGTGCACGTGGAGGACACGGACGTGTGGGGTCTCGGCGAGAATGCTCTTGCGGATTTTCGTCTCAACAAGATCGGCTTCGTATTTCAGGATTTTCACCTTTTCCCGAACCTCACGACGGCCGAAAACGTGGCCATTCCTCTCGTGCTCAAACGACGTCCCTGGGACCACGCCATGCAAGAAGCCATGAAGTATCTGGACGTCGTCGGCCTCGCGTCGCGCGCGAAGCTTCATCCGGGCAGGTTGAGCGGCGGCGAGCAGCAGCGCGTCGCGATCGCGCGCGCTCTCGCGAGCGGTCCGGACCTGATGATTTTCGACGAACCCACGGCGTCGCTCGACGGCGATACCGGGAAAAAAATCGTCGAATTCGTGAAACGCGACGTTCTCAACGAGCATCGATGCATCGTCGTCGTGACTCACGACGATCGCATTTACGAATTCGCGAACCGCATCTTGCACATGGAAGACGGGCAACTGCTCGAGGGCAAAGGTCGAGCCGATGCGTAACACGATGATCTTCATCCTCGTCGGCGTCGGCGCAATCGGAGCTCTGGTGAGCGCCTACGTCTATGCCGTTCCGAACAAGCCGCTGGCACCCGTCTTCAACCCGGCTCCGAACCCCTATGCCAAGGGCATCTACGCCAACGGGATCGTAGAGAGCGACCAGTCCAACGGGGAGAACACCAACCTCTATGCCGAGGTGTCGGGGTCCATCACCCGCATCCTCGTGACCGAGGGCCAGCAAGTCACGCAGGGCACCCCTCTCGTCCAGATTGACGACTCGATCCAGAAAGCGACCGCCGACCAGCAGCGTTCGCAGGCGGAAGCCGCCCAGGCGCTGCTCGAAGAGCTCCGGGCGCAGCCCCGCCGAGAGAGCTTCGAAGTGGCGCGCGCGCAGGTCGAAATGGCGCAGGCGAGCCTCAAGACCGCCCAGGATACGCTCGAAAAGCAGCAGAAATCCTACAATCTCGACCCCGAGTCGGTGAGCAAAGACGCGCTCGACAACGCGATCAACGGACAGAAGGTCGCGAAGGCGAACCTGGATGTCGTGACGCGGCAATACGATCTCACCAAGGCAGGGGCGTGGGTGTTCGACATCCGCAACCAGGAGAAGCAGACCGAGGCGCTCGCGAAAGCGTATGCAGCCTCGAGCGCCTTGCTCGCCAAGTTCACCATCAAGGCCCCGACCGACGGCATCGTCTTGTCCATCAACGCCACGGTCGGCAGCTACGTCTCGCCTCAAGGCAGTTACGACACTTACACGCAGGGGTTCGACCCGTTGGTGGTCATGGGCACGTCGAAAGGCATGCTCGCCGTACGTTGCTATATCGACGAGATCCTGATCCCGCGACTGCCTACGGGGGACAAGTTGCAGGCGCAGATGTTCATCCGGGGAACGGACACGAAGATCCCGCTCGAGTTCGTCCGCGTGCAGCCGTACGTCTCGCCCAAGATTCAGCTGTCGAACCAACGGCAGGAAAAAGTCGACTTGCGCGTGCTGCCGATCATCTTCCGCTTTCAGCCGCCGCCGGGAGTGCAGGTCTTTCCCGGCGAGCTCGTCGACGTCTACATCGGGGGCAAGTGACGTGCGCGGCCGAAGACGGTTTGCGCTTTTCGCCCTGTGCCTCGCGAGCATCCACTGCGCCGTCGGGCCCGATTTCCATCGTCCAGCGGCTCCGAACGATCGCTCCTACACCCGCGAGCCCCTCGAGGCGACGGTCGCCGCCGACGGGGTGAGCCAGCGATTCGTCGAAGGGCAACCGATTTCGACCCAGTGGTGGCGCGTTCTGCGCTGCGCCGCGCTCGATTCGATCGTAAGCGAGGCGATTGCGAAAAACCCGGGGCTCGACGCCGCGCGCGCGACCCTGCGAAAGACGCAGGACGACCTTCGCGCCGGCTACGGCGTGTTTTTCCCGCAGGTCAACGCGGGCGCGGGCGTAAGCCGCCAGCGCTACAACCTCGCGCCGGGCGTGCTTCCGAGCGACACCTTCAACCTCTTCTCCTTGTCCGGGACCGTCAGCTACGCGATCGACATTTGGGGTGGAGCACGCCGTCAAGCCGAGGTGCTGCAGGCGGCCGTGGACGCAGAGCGATACACGCTCGCGGGCGCGTACGTGATGCTCGCGGGCAATGTCGTGGACGGCGTCATCGCGCAGGCGGCGTATCGTGACGAGATCGATGCCACGAAGGTGACCGCGGTCCTTTTGCGCGAGCAGGTGCGCATCGCAGAAGCGCAGGCGGCCGGAGGGACCGTGCCCTACTCGACCGTGCTCAGCTTGCGCAGTCAGCTGGCCAGCACCGAGGCGGCACTGCCCCCGCTCGAGGAGAAGATCGACCAGACTTCCCACCTTCTCAGTGCGCTGACCGGCATGACTCCGGCCGACGGGGTCCAACCGACTCTGACGCTTGCGGACTTGAAGATCCCCGCGGATCTGCCGCTGGCCGTCCCGTCGGAGCTCGTTCGCCAGCGCCCCGACGTGCTCATCGCCGAAGCCGAGCTTCACGCCGCCAACGCCACCATCGGCGTGGCCACCGCGGCGATGCTGCCCAACGTGACCCTGAGCGCGGGGTTCGGCATCAACAACACCACACTGGGGAACCTCTTCGCCGCCGGAAGCGCTGCCTGGAACGTCGCGGCCGGTCTGACGCAACCGATTTTCCGCGGAGGCACGCTCTACTACCAGCGGAGAGCTGCGGTCGAGGCGCGCGAGGCCGCTGCCGCGCAGTACCGGCAGACGGTCCTCGCGGCCTTTGAAGAGGTGGCCGACACGCTGCGCGGATTGACCCACGACGCCGACACCGTCCTCGCAGAGACCGAGGCCGTCGATACCGCGGAGCACGCCATGCGGCTCATGCAGGCCAACTACCAGGCGGGGATCGCGACGTATCTGCAAATGCTCGTGGCCGACGGACAGTACTTGCAAGCGAAAATTGGATACGTTCAGGCGGTCGGCCAGCGATTGCAGGATACTGTGATGCTGTACGTGGCACTCGGCGGCGGTTGGTGGACCACGCCGGCGGCTTCGCGCGGATAGATCCTCGCCCCATCGGCCGGCCTGCCGGTCCGGCTCGCGGCTGCGTCGCTCGCGCTTCTTGCAGCGGCAGGCCCGGGGTCGTTTGAAAGAGCAGGCGAAAGTCCGGCAGCCGATCCGGCCGCGCCTGAAGCACGAATTTCTGCCGTTTCGGCAGCGATCCGGGGCTCGACTGTGGCACACTCGGCGGACCGTGGATCCCGGAGTCGACCCCGCCGCCCCAGAGCCGCCCGAGGACGACGAGGTCCGCGACAATCCGTTCGGACTCTTGCCCGTCATCGTGCTCGTCGTGCTCGTCGCCGGCGGCCTGCTGATCGCATTCCGCCTCCGCGACGCATCGAGTGTGCAGGACTGCGTCTCGTCGGGACGGAAGAACTGCGCGCCCGTGGACACGGCGAACACGCCCTGACGCTCGTGAGCCCCGATATCGCTGCCCCCGTCGTCTCCGGATCCCCGGATCCGGTGATCGATGCGCATCATCACTTCTGGCGATACGACCCGACGGCCTACCCATGGATCGACGATTCGATGTCCGTCCTCAAGCGCGACTGGCTGCCCGCCGACCTCGCCTGCGAGATTGGCCGAGCCGGGGTGGATGCGGTGATCAGCGTTCAGGCGCGGCAAACGATTGACGAAACCAGGTGGCTCGTGAGCCTGGCGGCTGCGCACGAATTCATCGTCGGTGTCGTCGGCTGGGTACCGCTCGCCAGTCCGTCGGTACGCGCGGACCTCGTGAGCCTCACGGCGGCCGGTCGCACGCTGCGCGGCGTGCGACACGTCGTCCAGGAGGAGCCCGATCCGACCTTCTTGGAGCGCCCCGACTTCAACGCCGGCATCGCCGCGCTGCGCGAATTCGGGTTGGCGTACGATATCCTCATTGTCGATCGACAAATCCCGGCCGCAATCGCGTTCGTCGACCGGCACCCCGGCCAAGTGTTTGTCCTGGACCACGCGGCAAAGCCGCGCATCCGCGACGGCGCCCTCGATCCATGGCGCGCTCAGGTCGGAGAGCTTGCGCGCCGGCCGCAAGTGTATTGTAAGCTCTCGGGCCTGGTGACCGAGGCCGCACCCGCCCGTTGGACCGACGCCGATCTGCGCCCGTACCTGGATGCCACCCTCGAGGCGTTCGGCCCGGATCGGATCCTCTTCGGCAGCGATTGGCCGGTGTGCCTTCTGGCCTCGACCTACCGGAAGTGGGTCGAGTCGGTTCGGAGATTCGTCGCCGAACTCACGCCGACCGAGCGCGCCCAAATCCTCGGTGGCACGGCGCGGCGCGCCTACCGGCTGTAGCCGTTCCGCCGCACGCTAGAGGACCCATGAAAGCCGGCATTCTGTTCGACGATCGAAACATCCGCCTGGGCCATGCGCCCGATCCGGTCCTCGGCCCCGGCGAAGTCTTGATTCAGCCGGCGTACGCCGGCCTTTGCGGCACCGATCTTCACATTTTTCGCGGTGAATTTCGCAGCCGTGTGAATTTCCCGGCCATCCTCGGTCACGAGTTCGGCGGCACGATCGTCGAGCTCGGCAAAAACGTCGGCGGACTCAAGGTCGGAGATCGGGTGGCCGTCGATCCCATCGTGTCCTGCCATCGCTGCGCGTCGTGTCTCGTCGGGCAGATCAATGCCTGTCGAACGCTGAAGCTTCTGGGCGTGGACCTCGACGGCGGCTTCGGCCAGCTGATCAACGTCCCTGCCGGTCACGTCTTCGCCTTGCCCGACAACGTCCCGATGCATCAGGTGCCGCTCGTGGAGGTCTACAGCCTGGGCCACCACATCTTGCGTCGCGGGCGGGTGCAGCCCGGCGAGACCGTGGCCATTCTGGGGGCCGGCAAACTCGGACTGGCGGTGCTCGACGTGCTCTGTCACAGCGCGGGGGCCGCCGTCACCCTGATCTGCGACGTGCAACCGTTCCGATTGCAGACGGCGCGGGCGCTCGGGGCCGACTACGCGATCGATGCCACGAGCGAGGATCCGGTCGATCGCGTTCTCGATCTCACCCGCGGAGTCGGGGTCGACTGCGTCATCGAATGCATCGGCCACCATCACCCGGTGGGCGGACAGGAGGCCCCGTTGGCGCAAGCCGTGAAGATGATTCGCCACGGGGGACGCATCGTGACCGCCGGTCTCGGTGAACAACCCGCCGCCGTCCACTTCAAGACGCTCGTCATCAAAGAGGGCGAAATCATCGCATCGCGGGTGACGCTCGGCGAGTTCCCGCGCGCCATTCGTCTGCTCGGCAAGGGCCTCTTGCATCCCGATTCACTCATCACGCACACGATGCCGCTCAACGACATCGCCCGGGCGTTCGATCAGCTGGATCGCGAAGAGCCGAGCACGATCAAAATCGTCGTCGACGTCCAAGCTGCGTGAGCGTCTTTTCCCGCGCAGTCGCCGTGCCGACGTTCTCGAACCCCGTCATCGCCGGATTCCACCCGGACCCGAGCGTGTGCAGGGTCGGACCCGACTTTTACCTGGTCACGAGCAGCTTCGAGTACTTTCCGGGCGTCCCGATTTTTCATAGCCGCGATCTCGTTCACTGGCGGCCGATCGGTCACGTCCTTACCCGAAAGAGCCAGCTCGATTTGCACCGCATACGCGCGTCCGGCGGGATTTACGCGCCGACGATTCGTCACGCGCGCGGCCGCTTCTACGTCGTCACGACCCATGTCGGGGGCGGCGGCAATTTCTTCGTAACGGCCAAGCGTCCCGAAGGGCCGTGGTCCGATCCCGTCTGGTTGGATACGGACGGAATCGATCCGTCTCTGTCGTTCGTCGACGACAATGTGTATTATACAAGAAACGGCAAGGGGGCGGACTTCGACCACCCGGTCATCGTTCAGACCACGTTGGACGTGAAGACCGGCAAGCTGCTCGGGCGTCCGCGTCGCATCTGGGCGGGGACGGGCGGCATCTGGCCGGAAGCGCCCCATCTCTACAAGATCGGGACCACGTATTACCTGATGATTGCCGAGGGCGGCACGGGGTACGGGCACACCGAGATCGTCGCGCGCAGTTCAGCGCCCTTCGGACCGTTCGACGCGTGTCCGAGCAATCCGATCGTGACGCATCGGCTCCGCCCGCGCCATCCGATCCAAGCGCTCGGACACGCCGACCTCGTCGAGCTTGCCGACGGGACGTGGTGGGCGGTGCTGCTCGGGATTCGTCCGAAGCACGGCAAGCACCATCATCTGGGGCGCGAGACCTTCTTGGCCGGGGTCACGTGGACTCGGGATGGGTGGCCCGTGATCGGCGATCAGGGCCGGATTCGAGCTCGACATGCCGGGTCCCGCACTCGATGCGGCGCCGGTGCCTTGGCGGGAGCGAGACGATTTCGACGATCCGAATCTGGACCCGGTCTGGAGCTTTCTCCGCAACCCGTACCCGCGCGACCGGTCGCTCCGCGCGCGGCCGGGGTTCTTGCGCCTTTTCGGATCCCGCGTGACGCTCGACGACGTCGACTCCCCCGCCCTGGTCGTCCGCCGCCAGCAGCACTTCGACCTCTGTTGTCGGACCTCGCTCGACTTCTCGCCCGGCCGCACCGACGAAGAGGCCGGTCTGACGGTGCGTGCGACCGAGAGCTTTCACTACGACCTCGCGATTCGTCTCGGGCCGTCCGGGCGCGAGGCGGTCCTTCGAAGCCGAGTCCGCGGAGTGTCGCGCGTCCTCGCTCGGCACCCGTTGGGCGAAGGCCCGGTCGAGATCGAGCTGTCGGCGACCGCGGAGCGGTACACCTTCCGCGCCGGCGCGACCGATGCGCTCGCGACGCTCGGAGCGCTGCCGACCCGGAACCTGTGCACCGAACGGATCCAAGCCTCCGGCCAGAACCATTTTACCGGTACGTGCATCGGGCTCTACGCGACCGGCAACGGCCGGCCGTCTGCCTCGCCGGCCGACTTCGACTGGTTCGACTATCGGCCGCTTTAGAGCACCGAAGCCGTGGGCTCCGGTCGGCGCTCATCGCGCGGCAGGCCGACCGGCGCCGATTGGTCGGGGGACCGCGCGCGCCCGGCCGATCGCGCACGCTTCGACCGGCGGCGCGTGGCGCGGCGGCCGAGAGCGGCTGCAACCGCAGCGCATGCGGCGGCGGCCGATCCGTTCAGAAGGCCCCCGCCACCGCCGCCCGAAGCGCGAACCGCGGCCGTCGAGCATGCCAGCCCACAACCTTGCTTCGGCGGCGCGGCGTCCGCAACACACGCGGAGGCATCCGAATCCGCCGGCAGCGGCGGTCCCGCGTCGGTGACCTGCATTTGCAGCGTCGTGACGCTTTGCGGCGCAAGCGTGTAGACCACGCGGCCCGTTTCGCCGCCGTCGGAACCGACGTCGGAAACCGCGTCGCCGGGCTCGAGGCTTTGGGTGGCGGACGTCACCCAGGACGTCCAAGATCCCGTCGTGACGCCGTCGAATGCGAACCCCTGCGTGTGCGCGACGGTGTCCAAGTTGATCGCAACGACGACGAGGTTGCCCGATGGCGGATCGGAGTACGCGCTGACTTCCACCCCCCAACATGGATTGGGGACCTCGGTGGCCGCAACGCGCAAAAACCCAGGGCGTACGAAGCGACTGTAATTGCCCATGGCGTACAGACGCTTGGTGGGCTGAAAACCGGACCCCCCGTCGGAAACGGGGTCCCACAAGGCCCCGCGACCGGGGCCGAGTGGATAG
Organism: uncultured delta proteobacterium; assembly: GCA_963696385.1. Classification (GTDB taxonomy): domain Bacteria; phylum Myxococcota_A; class Polyangia; order Polyangiales; family Polyangiaceae; genus Palsa-1150. Next base: position 426,146 of record CAVOKF010000006.1, on the reverse strand, counting down.
ATCCACCAGTAGTGCCAGGCGTTGGCGTTGGCCGAGACGAGAGCTTGATGAATGGCGCGCGCGACCCACAGTCCGCTGCCGATGCCGGGGTCTGGGTTCGAGCTGGTCTCGTCGTACACTTCGGTCTCCCAGAGCGACTTTCCGGCGTCAGCGACCGCCGGATACGGCGACGGTTGGGTACCCGCGTACGAGTGCGAGGCCAGCACGCCGACCTGGTTCCATGCGCCGGCGTCGTCGGTCTCAATCTCCTGTTCGAAACTCTGGAACGCGTTCCAATCCTGCGTCTCCGGCGCGATGACTCCCATGGGGAGGACCCCTCCGTCCGGAAGTCCCGCGTCGCTCAGTGCCGGACCGAGACTTTGTCCGATGAATTGGGCGAGCGCGGCGGGGGTGTACAGACACGACTCGTAGCCCACCGTCTCGCCGTTGTTGGTCACGGACGTCGTGGGCTCGTTCTGGGCCGAGAGGCCCAAAAGGGGGATCCCTTGCGACTGCATCCCCTGAACGAACGAAACCAGGAGGCTCGCCCAGGCGCCGTAGTACATGGGCGAGAGCGTGCCGCCGTTTCCGGCGTCGTCGGTGCCGGTCTTCCACTCGGGTGGCGGCGACCATGGGGTCGCCCACACGTTGGCACCCCGGGCGACGGCCTTCTGCGCGGTGGCCACTTCGCCGCAGGTCCCATCCGGTGCGATACGGACGCGCAGCAGCGAGAGCCCCACGCCGGCGTCGATCGAAAATGTGAGATCGGCGCCGGCGTCGTCCATGTCGTCGTCGGCCCACGCGGAGGACGCGCCGAAGCCGTTGATGATCTGCTGGGTCTGATGCGGACGGACGATCGCATCCGCGGCTTTCGCCGGCGCGGCGGTCGCGACCGCGCCGAGAATCAGCCCGGCGGCGAGCGGCAGCCGATGCCCCCCAGTCGGACCGTCTCGCCCCTTGACGCGCGTGGGGTCACGCCTGCGGAGGCCGATCATCCAAGTGGCGCGGACTCTACCAGAGCGGGGACCGGACGCCAGGAAGGGGAGCCCGAAGCGAGGGCGATGACCTCGGCCCCTTGTGGCCCGGTCATTCGCCTTGGAAACTCGCCCGGCGTGGGCCTATCGTGCGCCCATGGTTGGGCCGGTACGGGTCGTCGGGGTCGTGTGGCTTGCCGTCCTTGTTTCGGGTTGCATTCAACGCAAGCTCGATTGTCCGCCCGTGAATGCGTTGACCGGCAGCGTCGTCGGCACCGGGCGGAGTCTCCTCGGCGCAGGGGGCATCCAGGCGTTCGCGGTCCAAGGTGACAAGGACAAGGTCGCCATCCGCACAGTGGCCGTGGTGGGACAACCGTTCACCGAGGCCGTTCGCGCCGAAACCAAGGGCGGCACCGACCACGAATGGTCGGTCCAGCTCCAGGCGCCGACCACCGGGCCCGTCGAGGAAGGCGACGTTCTGCTGGCCACGTTCTACTTTCGCGCCGAAAAGCCACTCGAAGGGGCCACGACGGGGCAAACGCAATTCGTCTTCGAAGAGGCGAAAGCTCCGTACACCAAGGGGATCATCTACGACATCCAGGCCGGCCCCGCGTGGCGCGAGGTCCACGTCCCTTTCGTGTCCAAACAGCGGCTCGGGCCCGGGCAGGGGCAGATGACGTTTCATCTCGGCTACGAGCCCGAGACGATCGACATCGGCGGCGTCACGGTCGAAAACTTTGGCAAGAAGCTGCGGATGGCCGCGCTGCCGACGACCAAGCCGTCGAGCTTCCCGAAGGTCGTGGAGGTCGCGGTCGCACCCGTCGACGGCGGACCGCTCGCGATCGACGTCGAGCCGGCGAAGACGATCGGAAATATCAGTCCCTACGTCTACGGCGTGAACTCGCAAGAGGCCCCCGGCACGGGCGTGACGGTTCGGCGAATGGGCGGCAATCGACAGACCGCGTACAACTGGGAAATCAACGCGTCGAACGCGGGCAACGACTACAAGAACCAGAGCGACGACTGGCCCTGCACGGTGCTCGGCTACACCAACTGCGGGGAGCCGGCGGCACAGTTTCTCGACTTTGCCGCCGACAACAAGCGAATCGGCGCGGCCACCCTCGCGACCGTGCCGCTCGTCGACTACGTCGCGGCGGACAAGAAGCTCGGCGTATCGGTGGACGAAAAGGCGCCGAGCAAGCGCTGGGACCGATCGCTTCCGCACAAGAACGGACCGTACGCGGACGTGCCGGACCTGGGCGACGGCGTCGTGTACGAGGACGAGTTCGTGAACACCCTGGTGCACAAGCTCGGGCGGGCCGCCCAAGGGGGTATCCAATTCTATTCTCTCGACAACGAGCCGTCGCTATGGCCGTCCACCCATCCGCGAGTTCACCCCGAGAAGACCACCTACCGGGAGATGGTGACGCGGACCGAAGCGCTGGCTTCGGCCATCACGACGATCGATCCGACGGCCGTCGTGCTCGGCGGCGTCATGTACGGATGGAACGAGTACCTTACGCTCGAGGAGGCGCCGGACTCGAAGGAGTTCAATGCCCAATACGGCACGTATACCGATTTTTTCCTCGCGTCGCTCCGGCAGCTCGAAGAGAAATACCATCGGCGCCTGGTGCACGTACTCGACGTGCACTTCTACCCCGAGGTCCGAGGGACCCGCCCGATCACGGAAGACGACGAGTCCGCCAAAACCGTCCAAGCGCGCCTGCAAGCGCCGCGGGTCTTTTGGGATCCTTCGTACCGAGAGAAAATCTCGACCGTCGACGCATCGGGCAAGCCCATCGGGCTCATCCCGTGGCTGTCCGCGAAGATCGCGAAGCAGTACCCGGGCACCCATTTGTCTCTCACCGAATACAACTTCGGGAGCGGCAATCGCGTGTCCGGGGGTCTGGCTCAGGCCGACGTACTCGGCGTCCTGGGCCGCGAGGGGGTGTACCTCGCGACGTACTGGGGAAATGGTGCGGGCAACGGGCCTCTTCCGCCGTACATCGCCGCCGCGTTCGAACTCTATCGGAACTACGACGGCCGGGGAGGTACGTACGGCGACACGGCCGTCACCGCGAATGTGCCGGACGTGAAGCAGGCATCGGTCTTCGCGGCGACGGACTCCAAGAGGCCCGGCCGGCTGACGGTCCTCGTCATCAACAAAGATGCGCGCGCGAAATTCACCGGGGCGATCGCCATCCGGGGCAGTACCCGGTACTCCGTCGCTCGGGTGTACCGGCTCGACCGAACCGGCCCGCGCATCCAGATCGTCGAACCGAATCTCGAACTCCGCGACAACAAGATGAGCTACGATCTGCCGCCGCTTTCGGCGACTCTCTTCGTTTGCGACGCGCGGTGATCCGCGCCCGACACGGCGACCGCATGAACCATCCGATCGATCCAACCCTGTCGGAAATGGGCCGTGGCGTACGCGGGGCGATCGGCATCGCCTTGCTGTCCTCGTTCGTCGGCTGCGACCGGCCGCGCGGTCAGGCGGTCGTCCCGAACGGGGCCGCCACGACCGACGGCATTTGCATCGGCGCATGCGAGCCCGATCCAGGGTGGGGGCCGGTGGATTGCAGCCAGCAGAATGGGATCGACACGCTGGAGATCGAGAGCTTCGACGACGACCCCACCGCGGCGGGAACGCTCGGCGTCGCTGCAGACCTTTACACCTATACGGACGGCACGGCGCCTCTCTTTTACCAAGGGAGCCCAGGCGAAGCCGTCGATGGAGGGGGCTTCCAACCGTCGGTCACGCCCGTACCGCTCTGCGCGCACCCCAACGTGTACGGCAATGAGGACGCCAATTACGTGTTCCATATTTTCGGGGGTCCATTCAAGGGGTGGGGCGGGGGCTTCGGGGTGCCCATGGCGAAACTCAACGGCCGTGATCCCAACGGAGGCAACCGCGACCAGAATCCGTACGCGGACCCCAATGCGCTGAAGGATCTGTGCTGCCCCGTCCCTGCGGCTGACCCCAGCGCCCCCTGTCCCACGAACGTGCCGTTGCCACCCGAGTGTCCACCCGCCGGAACCGAGTTCGCGGTCTGGATGGGGACCATCGACGTCAGCGCCTATGAAGGCGTGAGCTTCTGGGCGCGGCGTGGGCCGAACGGCCAGGCCGGTCTGCGCGTTACCGTGGGCGACAAGTACACGGACGACGACATCAACTATCTCGCCCAGCGTCAGCAAGCTGCTACCGGGCAGTCGCAACCGATTTACTGCGACCGCGTGCGCGAGTGCGATTGCAACCAGAACCACCAGGCGTGCGAATTTTTGCCCCAGTTGCCGCTGAACCAGGGCCTGAACGTTCCCACGGGCGCATCGGGCTACTTCTGCGGGGACCAGTTCCCGCCCAATGCGGACTTGATCTCGGTCTGCAGTGCGAGCGAACTGAGCTGCGTGGGATTCAATGGGGGACCGAGCACGTGCTGTGGCGTCACCAACTGCAATCAGCCCTACCCGGCCTACCCGTGCGATATGTTGCCGGACGCGGGGGCCTTTGCCGACGCCGCCGGCTCCTACGGGGACCCTCAATTTTTCGGTCGTCCCTGCACCCCCTACGCCTTTGCTACCGGCGTCGCGGGTAGCTATTGCTTCGACCCCGCAACGGACCCGCCACCGGCCGCTCCGGTGGATGTGTGCGGCGACTTCTGGATGACGACGGTGGACCTGGGCACCGACTGGACCTTCTACAAAGTCCCGTTCACCGTTTTGCACCAGCAGGGCTTCGGCAAGAAATCGGATATCTTCGACTTGCACGCCGTGTCGGTCGTCCGCTTCACGTTCGACATCGGGTGGATCGACTACTGGATCGACACGGTCAGCTTCTATCGCGAAGGCGACGGGGGCAACTCGGCATCGACGGCATCGGCGGCGGTCGTCAATTGACGACGGGGACCGGCCACGTCCGGTCCGTTCGGCGCCGGATGCGTCAAAGGCAATCGAAAAACTGGATGTCGTCGATCCACAGGTCGAACACGCGTCCTGGTTCGATCGACCAGTTCATCGCGATGAGCTTCGACGGTGTGATGGCCGGAAACGGGTCCCCCCAGCCGGCTTCCTGCGTCATCTCGGCAAACGATACTCGGTATTGTCGCCACTGGGTCGTGAGCGCGATCTTCTTTTGGAAGTGATTCCAACAGTTTTTGCAAACGCCGCCGTCCGGGTGCGTGTTCACGTCGGCGACCTTGAAGCTCACGGTTTGGGTCGAGGTGCTGCCGACTTTCGCTTTGAACGAGATGCCCGCGTGGTCCGAGCCATCGTAGACGCCCTCGCCGACGAAGTTCGCTCCGACCAGCGCGCCCCACGCCCCGCCGCCGCTCGACGTTTGCCCGGTGACGTGCAGCGCTTTCTGCGACCCGTCGGCGCCACCGGCCGACGTCACGAGCGGGTTCGGCAGGAGCGACGATCCGAGGTCGTCGTGACTCGCAAACCAATAGCCGCTCCGGTCCGCCAGTTTCAACAACTGCAGATCGCCGTCTTCGAAGTCGTCGATGACGCCGTCGACGGCCGGACGAATGCCCTTCGTGCAGACCTTCGGTCCTTGCCCGGGCGCTACCGGACAGGTCGCTCGCAACGACGGGTCGACGCAAGCAACCCCGAGCACGCCGATCGCCACGACCCATCGGCCCGATCCCCACAGGCCGTTTCGCCCCGTGCGCACGTCAGTAGAACGCGATGTCATCGAGAGCGATGCTGAAAGTCACCGGATTGGGAACTCCGCCGTCCTCGGCCGAATACAACGAGGCCTCGAATTGGATCTTCTCGAGATTCGCAAGGTCGAACGTGTCGCTGGCGCAGGAGGGATACCCGGCGTCGGCGGGAGCGAAGCAGTCGCGTGTGAGCCCCGCAAAGGGAAGCTTGCAGAGCGTCCAGCCGGTCCCCGAGTCGCCTTGGGTGGGACAATACGCGCCGTAATCGTCGCCGTCGCGGTTGGTCGACGTGGGAAATTTCACGTGAATCGTGTTGTTGGCCATCTGGTAGCCGGGGCCTCGGGTGCCGGTCGTCGTTCCCATCACGTACACTTGAAAGCCGGTGTATCCCACGCCCGCGTCGCTCGGGTTGTTGTTGTTGAGGGTGAAGCCGATGCCGGCCCCATAGCCGGTGTAGCCAGAACCCGACGCATACACGCCGCACTGTCCCGTGCCGCTGCACCCGGGTGTCATGTACGTCAGGCTGACCGTCCCCCCATCCCCGGCCGTCCCATCGTTGTAGGAGAAAAAGTAGTTGCCGCCAATCAGGGGGGCCGTGGGGCACGCCGGAGCGAGCAAGCCGACGTAAAGGTTGAGTCCGGGACTCGGAAGGCTGCACGCGCCCGCGGCACTGCTGCTGCTGCTCGATGTGCCGCTGCTCGTGCTCGTCGCGCTGCTGCTGCTGCTGCTGCTGCTGCTCGTCGCGACACTGCTGCTGCTCGCCGTGCCGACGCCGGTACCCGTGCTGGCGGTCGTGCTCGCGCCGGTGTTGGTGGCTCCGCAGTCGACGCGACAGGCATTGCTGCTGCTGCAGCCGTTCGCCACGGCCATCCCCGTCGTAAACACGATCGCCGCGCACGCGATGAGTCCTGAACGAACACCCGATGTCGCCATTTCGACCTCCGTCGCGCTAGCCCCTACGCCCGTAAGGACGCTTTACCAAATCGAGACCCGAGGGTCCACCTCTTCCGCCCCCGAGAGCCGTTGCGAAAACCTTGCGGCCCGATCGAATCACCACCAGATGTTGGCCGAAAGGGACAGGACGTCGGAATCCGGGATGACGTCGAGGTTGTCGACCGCGGGCTCGCCGGTGCGTACGGTGGTGTACCGCCCATCGAACCAATGGGAGTATTGCAGGACGAGCGCGTCGGTCGCGGTCCACCCGGTGCGGAAAATGACCCGCGGAGAAAGCACCGAGAAGGCCGTGCTGCTGTCGTCGATCGCGGGCATGACGCGGTCGAAGCGGGCTGAAAAGGCCAGCCACGGCAGGACGCTGTAGGTCCCCTCCGCACCCACTTTGATCTTGGTGACTCCGTCTCCGTAAACGCCCTTGGTGACCGCGACCCCGTCCAAGACGCCCGGCTGGCGGGGAAACGCGCTGCTCACGCTCGTGCCGAGGCCGAAGACGCTCACGAACACGTCCGGTCCGTCTCCCGCGAACGGGGCCGGGAAGTTCACCAATCTCGCCAGGCTCAAGTCGTACTGCGCGCCGCCCGTCGTCAACGTGCCGGTCGCATCGCCGCCGTTGGCCACCGGTCCCAGGTAGTCGTTGGCCAGCCCAGGGCCTCCAGGTGTGTTGAGGATGCTGAGGATCCGGCTGACCACGCGGGCGTGCGAGGCCTTCGTGCTCGCGAACGCAAAGTAGAAATTTCCGAAGCGGTGCATCGACAGGCGGATGTCTGCGGCCAAGACCGAAATGCTCCCGTCGGGGGCGAGCGGCCCCGTCGCGCGGTCGTCGTGACTCTGCGCGTTGATGAAGTGCGCGCCGACGGTGACCCACGATCGATAATTGAAACCAGCGTGGAAGTGGTCGACGAACGTGGTCCCCTCTTCGGGGTCCGCGAAGTCGTTCCAGACGTCGGGCGTGATGCTGGCACTGGCGGTATTGGTCTGGCCCTGCAAGCCTTGCTCGAACATCAGGGTGTTGGGGCCGATCGGCAGCGCGACCCCGATCAGCTCGCCCGCGCCGCCGATGCGCGCGATGAGGGGCGTGCCGTAGCGTCCTTCATCGTACTCTCCGGGTGAACCGTAGCGGCTGGTGAACGCGCCCACGATCGCCCGCATGCGCACGTTGGGGCCGAGTTTGGGCAGGTAACTCAGAAACGCATCGGTGATCCCCTCTTGCGATGCGGGCTCGAGGAACGACTCGGACACGGTCGCCTGGCGCGCCAGGATGCTCACGTTGGCCGAGACGACGTCGTTGCTCTCGGAGAACGTGAGCTGGGCGTACGTCATCGGCACGACCGAGGTATGGGAAAACGTCTCGAAGTCGTCGGGTACCTCCGGGGGCGCATGCAGCACTGTGGTGCTCTGACCTGGTTGCGCATTGGGTCGGCTGTTGAATCCGACGTTCAGCGGAGCCGTGATGAAGCCGTGAAAGTCGAAGCGCCAGTCCTGGCTCGACGCCGACGGCGAGCCAAAACCGGGAGTGACGCCGCCGGGCAACGACGGCACCTGCGGGGTCGTCGGATCGAGAGCCAACGTGGACCGATTCGGAGCCGCCGTCGCACCGGAAGGGGTGAGTCCGTCGGCGCGCGCGACCGGCCCGAGAGCCAGAGCGGCACAGACGACCAGGGAACCGACCTGGAGGTCGCGCGGGATCGCGCGAACCATCGACCGAATGTCGGCGAACAACGGCATGATCGACTCCACGTTGCAAGACCCCATGGCGGCTCGATTCACCACCACATCTGGGCGTTGAGGGCGAAGAGCTGGTCATCGAGCCTCTCGCCACAGGTCACCGAGCTCGTCTCGGGATGGGTGTGCGGGCCACAAAACCACTTGCCGTACACGAGCGTGATCGTGTCCCGGCTGTTCCAGTCGCTCTTCAGAACGAGGCGCGGCGCGAGAACGTAGAATGTCTCGAGCGCATCGTGCGAGTTCGGAGCGACGGCGTCCGCGCGAAAACCCACACCCGCGAAGGGTAGAAATGTGTAAAGCAGATCGGCGCCGCCCTTGTACCGCATCCGGGCATCGAACGGCCCAAACGGCGACCACGACTCGGCGAAGACGAACCCCGCGTTCAGCGCGAGGTCCGGTCCATCCTGGCCAAAAGGGACCGGGTAACTGACCATGCGTCCGATGCTCGTGCTGTAGTTGATGCCTGCGGCGACGAGCTCTCCGTTGCCGCCCGAGTTCTGCCCCCACCAACGGTTGGTCAACGTCTCGCCATCGCCCCCGAACGTGACGGCGCCCTTGACGGGGTACGCGTTGTCTCCACGGGTGTACGAGACGGCGGCCCCCAAGTACCCCCAGAGCGACGACACGGCCGCCGCATCGAAGCCGAGGACCTGCACCCGGCCGTCTTTGACGTACGCCTCGTCGATCTGCCGGGTCACCGGGTTGTCGTACGGCACACAGGGGGCGAGCGGCGAGGGCGTCGGCGGCAGTCGACCCGAACCGGTCTCCCCGTAGCAGCTCTGGATGCGGTCGTCTTGGGCCCAATTCGTGATGTAGTGGGCGTGCGCCCGAAACGTCACCGGGCCCCGCTCTTCGAAACCGACGTGCGCGTGGTGAATCCACGCCGACGGCCAGAGGATCGGACTGCCGGCACCGTTTTGCGAGTTCGGAACGATGTTGATCGCCCCCATGCCGTTTCGGCTGCCCATCACTCCGTCTTCGACCGTGACGGTGGTGGAGTCGCTCAGGTCGTACTCGGCGATCACGTCCTCTCCGACCCCTCGCACCCCACCCACGAGCGCGTTCGTGTACATGCCAAACCCGTATTGCGCGATGGCCCCGTAGGCGTTGTAAAAGTAGCCTGCGAGCACGTGCACACGGACGCCGCCGATCGGGGGAGGACTGTACTTGAGGTACATGTTGTTGATGAACTGCTCGCTGCCCAACTGGTAGTACGTAGAGGCGTCGGTCGGGTTCCAGGTCGTCAACGAGGCGTTGGCCGTGACGTACCGATTGCCGTAAGCAAAATTGAGCTGGGCCCACTCCCCGGGCATCGTCGACGTTCCGAGAAACGAGCCGTACTCGTCGAGCGTCTGCGGCGGCGCATGGAGCACGAACCGGGTCTGCCCGTTCGCCGGCAGGAGCCTATCGTTCATGCTCGCCTGCAGCGACGCCGTCATGAAGCCGTTCCAGCGGAAGGTCCAATCCACAGGCGGCATCGGCGCGTGGTATCCGGGCGTCATCCCGCCCGGCACCTCGCCGACCAGCGGCGAATACGGCGACAGGGTGAGGGTCGATCCTTGTCGGTAGCCCGGGACGTATCCGGCGTTCGGTAGCTCGTCTTGCGGCGCGGGCTTCGCCGCCGCGGTCGAAACCCCAAGGTGGGAAGGGGTCGCCGGAGCGGATGCGGGCGACGCGGATGGGGCCCCAGCAAACGGAGGTGGCGCAGATGGGGGCGCGGCCGACGGAGGGGGTGTGGATGGTTGCGACGCGGGAGGCGGTGGTTCGGTGGGCGCGACAGCAGGCGGCGGCGCAACGGCGGGGGGTGGCCTTGCCGATGCGCCTGCGTCGTTCGACGAGGTCGATGGCGAAAGAGGCACAGAACCAACGCCGCCGTCGCCCTCCGTCAGGGCCCCAGACGCCATGCGCGACGCGAGGACGGAGACGCATGCCGTCCCGAAGGCGACACCTTTCATGGCATGCAGCGTTCGCGCCATCTCACTCTGCAGAAGGCCCCTCGCCCGTAAAAGTTAAGACGACTTACCATAGTGCTTTCTGCCTGCCAATCGCGGGTCTTCGCATCGTCCGCGTTTCGTTCACCACCATTTTTTTGCGACACCGGAACGGGCCGCTTTAGCCGCCGCGCGCCGCGATGCGCGGTCGGCGAGACGAGGCCCCCGGCCCGAGAGTGAGCCAAGGCCAAAACGCCCGCCTTGTGGCAACCTCTCGGCAGTGCCGCCGACGAGCACGAGGCGAGCATCTCCCCGGCGACCGTCTAATGCGCCGTGACCTCGAGCCGAACGGTTTGGACGTCCGCCGAGCTCGGACCCACCATCACGTCGAACGCGCCCGGCTCGACGATCCGGTTCATCGCGGCGTCAAAGAAGGAGAGCTCCTCGGGTCCGAGGACCATCTCGACGCGCTTGGACTCACCGGGTCCGAGGTGAATGCGGCGGAAGCCTTTCAGCTCGCGCACCGGACGCGTCACGGAGCTCACGAGGTCGCGGACGTAGAGCTCCACGACCTCGTCGGACGCGCGCGCACCCACGTTCGTGACGTCGACGCTCACCGTCGTATGGCCATCGGCGGGGATGCGGGCTGGCGTGAGGGCAAGCCCGCCGTAGTGAAACGACGTGTAGGCCAGACCGAAGCCGAACGGCCACAATGGGCCGGGGTCCTCGAAGAGGTACGGACGCCGCGCCGAAGGCTTGTAGTTGTAATACGCGGGCAGAACTCCGACGGACCGCGGGATCGAAACGGGCAGGCGGCCTGCAGGACTGACGTCGCCGAAGAGGACCGCCGCGACCGCCGTGCCCGTCTCCTCGCCCAGGTAGAAGCCGTCGAGAATGGCTTGCGCCGACTGGGCGAGATCCGGAACCGAAAGCGGACCGCCGTGAATCAAGAGCACGACCGTCGGGCGGCGCGTCGCGACGACCGCCCGAAACAGATCCATTTGGCGTCCTACGAGACCGAGGCTCATGCGATCGCCGCGGTGATTGTCGGCCCATCCCTCTCGCGACAGCTGCTCGTTTTGGCCGAGCACGAGCAGCGTCACGTCGGCCGACGCCGCAAGCTTCGCCGCAAAGGCTACGGCGCGCCCGTCGTCCGCGTCGTCGGCGAGCTCGACGGCGTCGTCGACCCACCCCCGGTCGGCTTTCGTGAGGCCGCAGCCGGGCGCCGACAAGACTTTCGCCCGCCCGTCGAGACGCGCCGCAATGGCTTGAAGAACGCTCACCACACGTTCGGGATGGCCGCTGTAGCCGCCCAGGCGGCATCCGCCCGCGTTCGGACCGATCACGGCGATCGACCGGATGCGGTTCGCGTCGAGAGGCAAAAGGCCCCCGTCGTTCTTCAAGAGGATGATGGCCTCTTCGGCAGACCTGAGGGCGAGGGCCCGATCGCTCGGCCGTTCGGATTCGACCTCGGGATTGACGGTGGGATGCTCGAAGAGGCCCACCGTGAACTTCGCGCGGAGAACGTGCGCCACCGCTTCGTCGATTCGAGCCTCGGACACGCGCCCCGCGCGCACGTCGTCGACGAGCGTCCGGTAACCCTCGGGCTCGGGCAGCTCGAGGTCGACGCCCGCCTCGAGCGCCTTGCGCCCGGCATCGGGCAGGTCGGCTGCGACGTGATGCTTTCGATCGAGCTCGGCGATGCCGAAATAGTCCGACACGACGAGTCCGGAGAAACCCCACTCGCCCCGCAGAACACTGCGCAACAGCCACGGATTGTCGTGCGAAGGCACGCCGTCGACTTCGTTGTAGCTCGCCATGACGCTCCCCACGCCCGCCTCGCGCACCGCCGCCTCGAAGGGCACGAAGAACACTTCTCGGAGCACGTGCGCGGAGTAGTTGCCCGGTGCCGTGTTGCGGCCGCCTTCGGGCTGGCCGTGCGCCGCGAAGTGCTTGGCTGTGGCCAACACGCGGTCGGCGCCTATCGGCGCTCCCGCCGGCCGGCGCCCTTGGAAGCCGCGAACGGCGGCGACGCCGACGCGCGCGACCAGGTACGGGTCTTCGCCGTAGGTCTCTTCGATCCGGCCCCAGCGCGGGTCCCGTGCCACATCCAACACCGGAGCGAGCACGTGCTCGACGCCCCGGCGGCGGGCCTGCCGCGCGGCGACCGTGAAGACGTCTTCGACCAGATCGGGGTCGAACGTCGCGGCGAGCGCGATCGGAACCGGAAAGCTCGTGCCGCCCGGAGCGACCAGACCGTGGAGCGCCTCCTCGTGCAAGAGCGCGGGGATGCCGAGGCGCGTCTCACCGACGAGGTATTTCTGGAGTGCGTTCGCGAAATCGACGGCACCGCGCGCGTCGTGGCGATCGCCGGGCCGCGTCACTTCCCCGATGCCGTTCGAGACGAGCTTGCGCGCCAGGGCCGGAGAGAACCGATGGGTCTCTGGGTCGTCGAGACGCGTGTGCTCCCAGTTGACCGACTCCAGCTGCGCCACCTTCTCCTCGATCGTCATGCGCGCGAGCAAGTCGGAGACGCGATCGGCGACGGAAGCGGTCGGATCCCGGTACGAGGGCCTGGCCCGGCCGACCGCGGTGGCCGAGCCAGGGGCGGATCGCGACAGCGGCGGCACGGGTGCGGCAGCCGGCGCGCAAGCACCCACCGCCCAAAAGACGGCGAACCCCACCCAACGTCCGAGACGCAAGAATCCCGCTCGACGCCTCATCGTGACCCCTCGCCGGTCATGGCCGTTCATCCTTTCACCGCGCCGGACGTGAGGCCGCTGATGAACTCCTTCTCGAGCGCGAGAAAAAGAACCATCGGGGGCACCATGGCGAGCGCAGTGCCGGCCAAGAACACGCCGTAGTTGCTTTGATAGTCGTTGACGTACATGTAGAGCACGATGGGCAACGTGAAGTTTTTTTGCGTCTGGAGGAATACGTTCGGCGTGAAGAACGAGTTCCACGTCCCGAGAAACGTCATGAGGCAAAACGCCGCTGCCATCGGACGTACGAGCGGCATGACCAGCCGGAAGTAGAGGGCGACCTCGCTGCACCCGTCGATGCGCCCCGCGTCGAGCATTTCATCGGGAACGCTCATGCACGCCTGGCGAAACAGGAAAATTCCGTACGCGCTCACCATGCCCGGAACGATGAGCCCCGTGAGCGAGTCCACCATGCCGAGATCGACGACCATCTTGTAGAGAGGCGGCAAGAGCAGCGCCGACGGGATCGTCATGGACCCGAGCATCAAGACCAGAAGCGCCGCTTTGCCGCGGAAGTCGTATTTCGCCAGGGCGAACCCGCCCAGCGAACAGAAGAAGAGATTGAGGACCGTGCTGACCGTCGCGTAGGCCGTCGAGTTCAGCACGTATTGCCAGAAGTACACCGTCCCGGCGACACTCGGCCTACCGCGAAAGAGCTCTCTGAAGTTGTCGAGGTTCAGCGTTTTCGACGACCACTCGGTCGGCGGGGGAAGAAATAGGGTTTCGTCGAAGACCGATCGGTCTTTGAAGATGGCGGCCAAGAGCCATGCGAACGGCGCCAGCACGACGATGGCCGCGAGACCGAGCAGCAAAACCCGCAGGTAGTGGAGCGTGCGCCCGGGCGACCGTGCACAGAGCGCGGCAAAGACCGCCAGCGCAAAAAAGACGACGAGGCGGGTCGGATTCATGGGCGGATCAGTCCTCGAGGACGCGCGACACGCGGATCTGGATCACGCTGACCAGGAAGATGATGAGCGCCGCGATCCAACCGACTGCGGAGCCGAGACCCAAGTCTCCCAAGTGGAAGGCCACGTTGTTCAAGTAGGTGATGAGCGTCAGTCCCGAGTTCTCCGGGCCAGCCCCTTCGGTCGAGTGGAGCAGCGCCAGGGGAAGCTCGAAGAGCTGATACGAGCCGATGACGCTGGTGACGACGACGAAGACGGTGACATGACGCATCGACGGCAAGGTCACGAAGCGAAAGACCTGCCACTCGTTGGCGCCGTCGATGCGTGCCGCCTCTTCGAGCGACCGGTCCACGCCTTGGAGCGCGGCCAGAAAGTAGACCATGTTGAATCCGACCCAGACCCACAGCGACGTCAAGACGAGCGCCGGCATGACGAGCCACGGGTTCGAGAGCCACCAGACCTCCAGCCCCCAGCCGAACAGCGCATGAAACGCGCGGTTGATGAGCCCGTAGCGGGGGGTGAAGAGCGTCGAGAAGAGAATGCCGACGAAAATCTGGCCGACGAGATTCGGAGAAAATAGGATGAGGCGGAGCATTCCGCGCAGCCGCCCTTCGCTCGAATTGAGCAAGATCGCGAGACCCATCGCGAGCGGCAACTGCACGAATACCGATGCGCACGCGAACACGGTCGTATTCCACAGCGCGCGGTAGAACGTCGAATCGGTCAACAAGAAGCGGAAGTTGGCGAGACCCACGAAGACGCGGGTGCGTGGCCCGTTGGTCTCGAAGAAGGCGAGCCCGATGGCGTCGAGGAATGGGACGAAGAAAAAGACCGACGTCAAAATCAGGTACGGGGCCAGAAACGCGTACGGCGCCCACCCGCGTTCTTGGGGCCGGACGCGCACCCCGGCCGGCGCGCGGCCCCGGCGCGGGCGAGATGCCGGTGCCGCGGACGGATCAGACCGCGGCGAAGTCATGGCGCGCCCGCCATCCAGTTCGCGCGCTCGGCGAGGCGCCTCACGTACGCCTCGGCGCGCGACAATTCGCGGTGGATCGCGTCGGTCAGGCCCTCTTCGCCAAAGCGATCGTAGTACGAGACGCAGCGACTGAAGGCTTCGTTGAGCTCCGTTCCAGCGACGGCGGTCAACGGCGACACGTACGACGGCGGCACGTCGGGCGCCAGGTCGGCGTACATCCGGCCGATGGGTTCGTTCGAATAGTAGGGATTGGGCGCATCGAGTTCGGGCATGCTCCAGGCATCGCGCAAGACCGGAATGATGTTGGTCGCCTCGAACCTTTGACCCATCTCCGTGGGGTCGAAATAGAGAAACTTCGCGAGCTCCCACGCCAGGTCCGGGCGCGGCGTGCGCCTGCTGATCATCAGGCCGGTGCCGCCCCACACGCTCGTCCGCCGCCCGCCTTTGTCCCAGGCCGGAAGAGGCATCAACGCCATTTTGCCTGCGAGGCTCGGCACTTCGTCGGCGAACAAGCGGCTGCGCCAATCCGGCGCCCAGTAGAAAACGACCAGACCGTCGACCATGGCCTTGCCGAGGGCCTGGCCCCAGCCCGCGTCGTACGCGATCTTGCGCGGGCCGTGGGTTTGCCGCAGGTACCAGGCGAACACTTCGGTCGTGATCTCGCTGTTGAAGGCCGTGTTGCCCGCACGGTCGAAGAGTTGTCCGCCGTGCTGCAGGAGCAGGCTCGTCAGCGCCCAGTTGCCGTCGTAAGGCAGGTCGATCATGTAGTGGTCGACGACGCCGTCGCCGTTGACATCCTGCGTCACGCGCCGACCGGCCTCCACGAACGCCTCCCACGTATCGAGCCGGGTCACGTCGATGCCGAGCTCGGCGACCAGATCACGGCGATAGGCGAGCATGACCGGATGCACGTCGTTCGGGAGCGCGTAGATGCGGCCGTCGACCGTGGTCCAGGAGCTCAAGCGGGATGCGACGAGCCGTCGGTCGAGTCCTTCGGCACGGACGCGATCCGCGAGATCCAGAAGGCCCACGTCCTCGCGCGGCCCGCGCGTAAAAAACCCGAGAGACCCTTCGAGCAGTTCGACCAGATCGGGCACATCGGCGCCCGCGAGCATCGCGCTCTCGAGCCGGCTCTGCAGCGCGGTCCAGTGCGCAAACTGCACTTGTACGTGAACCCCGTGCTTGCGTTCGAACCGAGGCACGGCGTTCTTGTACGCCTCGAAATGGCTCGGAGAGTTGGCGACGATGAGCAGGTCCGCGCGGGCATCGCCGTGGCCCATGACGATCGCGCGCCCCGCCGCCGACACAAGGGCGATCACGAGCAGCCAGAATGGGGCCTTGCCGTAGGGGAACTTCTCGACCATGGACGCCGAAAATGAGAGGGCGATCGCGCGAGCGTCCGGGATCGCTGCCAACGCCCTGCTCGGCGGGCCGGTGTATCACACGGCGCGACGTCCGCGCCAAGCCGGGTCGCGCGACGCCGACGACCCACGACGGCGGGGCGCGTTGCGGCACCCGGTCTTCAATTGTAAAGCGAAATTACGTTCGCACTCCATCGCTCGGAAAGCGGGACTCTCGCCATGCCTACCTATCCCTTCCAGAACCCCGATCTGCCCCTCTGCGATCGTGTGGATGACGTCATGGGCCGTCTTTCGATCGAAGAGAAAGCCGCGCAAATGCTCCACGAGGCGCCGGCGATCCCTCGGCTCGGCATCGCACCCTACAACTGGTGGAACGAATGCGTTCACGGCGTCGCGCGGGCCGGCATCGCCACCGTGTTTCCGCAAGCGATCGCGCTCGCCGCGACGTGGAACCTGCGCCTGCTCGGCGACGTCGCTTCGGCCATCGCCGACGAAGCACGCGCGAAGCACCACGAGTACCTCTTGCACGACGACCGCGGGATCTACAAAGGACTCACGTTCTGGGCACCGAACATCAACATCTTCCGCGACCCGCGCTGGGGTCGTGGCCATGAGACGTACGGCGAATGCCCATTTTTGACCGCGCGCTTCGGCGTGGTCTTTTGCAAGGCGCTGCAGGGGACCGACACCCGCTATCTCAAGCTCGTCGCCACCCCCAAGCACTTCGCCGTCCACAGCGGGCCCGAAGGACTCCGCCATGGCTTCAATGCGGTCGTCAGCGACAAGGACCTCTGGGAGACCTATCTGCCCGCATTCCACGCGTGCGTCACGGAGGCGAAGGCCGAGAGCGTGATGACCGCGTACAACCGGACCAACGGCGAGCCATGCTCGGGAAGCGAGACGCTGCTCGGGCGCATCCTGCGGCAGCAATGGGGCTTCGAGGGATACGTCGTCAGCGATTGCTGGGCCATCCGCGATTTTCACGAATCGCACGGGGTGAGCCGATCGCCGGAGGAGTCCGCGGCGCTTGCCGTGAAGGCGGGTTGCGATCTCAATTGCGGCTGCACCTACCGGCACATCCCCCGAGCGGTCGAGCGCGGCTTGTTGACCGAAGAGGACGTCGACGTGTGCCTGCGCCGGCTGTTCTCGGCGCGAATCCGCCTGGGGATGTTCGATCCGCCCGCACGCAACCCCTTCGCGTCGGTTCCTTACGAAGTCAACGACTGCGATCGGCACCGCGAGCTCGCCCGCGAGGCGGCACGCCAGTCGATCGTCGTTTTGAAAAACGACCGAGGCCTGCTTCCGTTGCCCAAGGCCATCGCCCGCATCGCCGTCATCGGCCCCAACGCGCACGACGCGCAGGTCCTGCATGCCAATTACTCGGGCGTGCCGTCGATCTCCGTGACGCCGCTCGACGGCATCCGGCAGGCGGTTTCGCGCGCGACCAAGGTCTGGTACACGGACGGCTGCAAACGCCTCGGCACGGCGACCGACGGCCTGGATCGTGCCGGCAACGTGTCGGAGGCATTGAGCATGGCGGAGCGATCCGACGCCGTTGTTCTGTGTCTCGGCTTATCCGCGGACATCGAGGGCGAGCAGGGCGACGCGGGCAACTCGGAGGCCGCCGGCGACAAGCTCGACCTCGGGTTGACCGGCCTGCAGAACGCACTGCTCGAAGCCGTCGTCGGCGTCGGCAAGCCGACCGTGGTCGTCGTCCTGAGCGGCAGCCCGGTCGATCTCGTGTGGGCCGACCAGCACGTGGGCGCCATCGTCCAGGCCTTTTATCCCGGGCAAGCCGGCGGCCTGGCTCTCGCCGACGTCATTTTCGGAGACTTCAATCCGGCAGGTCGGCTGCCGGTCACTTTTCCGCGAAGCATCGCGGACGTACCCCCGTTCGACGACTACGCGATGCGTGGACGAACCTACCGGTACCTGGCGAAAGAGCCACTCTACCCGTTCGGCTTCGGTCTGTCTTACACCCGTTTTCGCTACTCCGCTCTCACCGTGTCGCCGCAGCCCGTCGCGGCGGGCGAGGGCGTCGACGTCAGCGCGACCGTCGAGAACATCGGGCAACGTCCAGGCGACGAAGTCGTGCAGCTGTACGTCAAAAGCCTCGGCAGCTCGTGCGTTTCTCCGCACCACGATCTGCGCGGCTTCGACCGCGTGACACTCGCTGCCGGCGAGTCGCGCAGGGTCGCGTTCCACCTGACGGCGCGCGACCTGTCGCAGGTCGACGATCGCGGCCGGCGACGGGTCGAACCGGGTCGCTTTCGCATCACCGTGGGCGGCAGCCAACCGGACGCGCGCAGCGTACAGCTTCTGGGCGTGGCGCCGCTCGCCGCCGAGATCGAGCTGGTTGGCGATCCGGTCGACATTCGGTGAAGCACGCTCGGGGGCGATCACCGCCGCGGGATAGCGACCGTGCTTGCCGAATCGAACGTCAGGCCGCCGCGGGGCAAATCCGCTCCTTGCACGGCCATGATGAAGGTGACGACCGTCAGAAGGCCCTCGGGCCGGATCTCCAGGATCCGCGACTTCGGCACATGCGTACTCAAAAAGGCGTACAGGTCCTGCGCGTTGTGCAAGGGTTCTCGCACCGGCATTCCGGTGCGATGGATCTGCGACTCGATTTGCTGATCCTGCGGGTCATAAACCCCCGGAATCCCGGATTTCGTAGCTTCTCGCGCGTACTCCGGAAGCGCGCGCGGGCCGAGAATCGCCGGTCCGTCGGCGATCCCCTCGCCATGCAGACCGTGACATCGCGCGCACTCGCTCGTGAACAACCGAGCACCGAGCGACGTTTCGTCCCGGCCGCGCGCGAGATCCCGGTCGGTCGCTCCGACGCCCGCGATGGCGCAAGCGGTGAAGAGGCTCAGCGCGCCGCCAACCGTTGCACGCAAAACCAGGGCAGCGGCGCTCATGGCTCTAACTCGTTCGCAGCGACTCGCCGTCGATCTCGACGCGGATCTCGCCGTCCGGTGGGATGGCAAACGGCACCTCGCGTCCCGCGTAGCGGACCCGACCGACCGACCCCGACCGGCCCCGCAGCGTCGCCCGCTCGAGGCGGCCATCCGTCCACGCCAGGTCCACGCCGAATCCCCCACGGGCCAAGAGTCCGCGCACCGATCCGGATCTCCACGCGTTCGGAAGCGCTGGCAGGAGATCGATGACGCCGCCATGGCTCTGCAGAAGCATTTCGACCATGCCGGAGACGGCGCCGAAGTTGCCGTCGATCTGGAACGGAGGGCAGGCGTCGAACAGGTTGGGATAGGTTCGGTCCGGACAGAGCATCCGGCGGAGGATGGCGTGAGCACGTTCGCCGTCCGCGAGCCGCGCCCAGAGATTCAGCCGCCACGCGAGCCCCCAGCCGGTCGCGTCGTCGCCGCGAATCTCGAGCGATCGCCGGGCCGCCGCGGCGAGTTCGGGCGTCGCGCGCACGGTGATCTGATCGCTCGGGTAGAGCCCGAAGAGATGCGACACATGGCGGTGATGCAGCTCGGGGGCCGCCATGTCCCAGTCCTCGATCCACTCCTGCAACTGTCCGGCTTTGCCGATCCGGTTCGGCGCGAGCTTCGACCTCGCCTCGCCGAATCGTGCGGCGAGCGGAGCGTCGACGCCCAGGATTTGGGCCGCCTCGATACAACGGGAGAACAGATCGCGCAGGATCTGAGAGTCCATGGTCGGGCCGGCGCAGATCGATACCCCCCCAGGGTGAACGTTCTCGGGCGACAGCGACGGGCACGTCACGAGCCAACCGTGCTGCGGATCTTCGACCAATACGTCGAGGAAAAACTCCGCCGCGCCCCGCAGGATCGGATAGAGACGAGCCAAGTACGCCGGATCGCGCCCATACTCGTAGTGCTCCCATAGGGTGAGACACAGCCAAGCTCCGCCGGTCGGCCACAAACCCCACGTGGCGCCGTCGATGGGCGCCGCAGCCCGCCACAGATCTGTGTTGTGATGGGCCATCCAGCCGCGCGCACCATAGTGGACGCGCGCCGTCTCGGCGCCCGTTTGCGCGAGATCCTCGACCATGGCAAAGAGCGGTTCGACGCATTCGGCGAGGTTCGCCGGTTCGGCCGGCCAGTAGTTCATTTCCGTATTGATGTTGATCGTGTACTTGCTTCCCCAAGGCGGGGTGAGCGAGTCGTTCCACAAGCCCTGTAGGTTTGCGGGCTGAGTGCCCGGCCGCGAACACGCCATCAACAGGTATCGACCGAACTGAAAGTAGAGCGCTGCGAGCGCCGGATCGTCGATGCGACTGCAATCGCGAAGTCGACGGTCGATCGGCTCGCCGGCGGCTACCGTCGTGCCCAAATCGATCGCCACGCGGCGAAAAAGGCGTCGATGATCGACCAGATGATCGGCGAGCAGGCGGTCGAAGGATTTCTGCCGGGCGATCGACATCCATCGGGACGTCTTCGCCGTCGGATCGCCGGAAACGTCGCGAAAGCTCTCGAAGCTCGTCGCGGCCGCGATGCGGACGACGACCGAATCGGCCCCGTGAACCGAAATCGAACCAGGGCCCGAGACGCGCGTTCCGCCCACGGCGTCGACGGCCGCCCTCACCTCGAACGCGAGACGGCCGGCGATCCCTTCCGCGCCCTCGTTCGCGCCGCCGAGGACGAGCACGCCGTCGCCGGAAACCGAAGTATGGGTCTTCTGGGGCGCGGCAAGCGACACCTCCACATCGATCCGGCCGGGCCGATCGGCGGACCATCGCACGACGATCACCTGGTCGACGGCCGAAGCGAACGCCTCCCGCGCGTAGACGACGCCGCCGGAGGTGAAGCGCGTCCGCGCGATCGCCGTGTCGAGATCGAGCTCTCGCTCGTAGTCCTCTACCGGTCCGAACGGACGAGAGGCGAGCCGCAGCTCTCCGGCGGTCTCGTACTGCATCTGCCGAAGCGGGCGCGCCATCACCCGAGCCTCGGCCAGGTCGTGCGCCTCGCGGTACCTGCCCTCGAAAATGAGCCGGCGCAAAAGCGGCAGAGCGGCCTTCGCCTCCGGGTTGTTGGGCGCGTACGGTCCGCCCGACCAGAGCGTTTCCTCGTTGAGCTGGAGCGTCTCGAGGTCGACGCCTCCGAACACCATCGCCCCCAAGCGACCGTTGCCGATCGGCAGCGCCTCCGTCCACTCCTCTGCGGCCTGTCGGTACCAGAGCCGGAGCCCAGAGGTCGACGGGGAGTCGGCGGCGACACGCGACGATGACGCGAAGGGGGCTTTCGAGATCATGGCATGGGGTGCGGTGCCGCCCGCTCGAGAGTGAGACCCCGGCAGGTCGGACTGCCAGGGTCGGGGAGGGCCTGGTCGGGGAGAGCCTGTCGGGGAGAGCCCCCCTCAACTTAAATGAACTTTACTTTACCTTATCGACTTTCCGGTGACGCTAAATCGCTTGGAGACTGCCCCTCGCTCGGCCTAACGTGGCAGCCGGCGTCGCCCGGTCGCGAGGCGAGAGCGGTGCTGCAGCATGGCGAGCGTTGAACTCGTACACGTGGACAAGACGTACGACGGCGGCGCAAAAGCCGTCGACGACTTCAATCTCGCGATCGTCGACCGTGAATTCATCGTCCTCGTCGGGCCCTCGGGCTGCGGGAAATCGACGACCCTGCGGATGATTGCGGGCCTGGAGCGCGCCACGGGGGGCACGATCTCGATCGCGGGCCGCGTCGTCAACGACGTGCCGCCGAGGGACCGGGACATCGCGATGGTGTTCCAGAGCTACGCGCTTTACCCGCACATGACCGTGTACGAAAACATGGCCTTCGGCCTCACGATGCGCAAAACGCCCAAGATCGACATCGAGCGGCGTGTCCACAAGGCAGCCGACATGCTCGGCATCGTCTCTCTGCTCGACCGCAAGCCGAAGCAGCTGTCGGGCGGACAGCGGCAGCGCGTCGCCGTCGGACGCGCCATCGTGCGCGACCCGAAGTGCTTTCTGTTCGACGAACCGCTCTCGAACCTCGACGCGAAGCTTCGCGTCGAGATGAGGGTCGAGATCAAGCGGATCCACGTCGAGCTCGGGTCGACCACCGTCTACGTGACGCACGACCAGGAAGAGGCCATCACGCTCGGCGATCGAGTCGTGGTCATGAAGGACGGGGTGATTCAGCAGTGCGCCCCCGCACTCGAGATCTATCACCGCCCCGTCAACCGTTTCGTCGCGAGCTTCTTGGGGAGTCCACCCATGAACTTTTTCGAGGGCCGCTTGGTCGACGTCGAAGGCAGGATCTACTTCGACGAAGGCACGAGCCGGCTGCCCCTGCCCGAGTCGGCCGTGCAAACGCTCCGGGCGCGCGTCGGCGAAGCCATCACGCTAGGAATCCGGCCGGAGGCTTTGAGCGACCGGACGCACGCGCGCTTTCCGACCCACGATTGCGCTCTGAACATGCGGGTCTGGCTGGTTCAGCCGCTCGGCGGATCGATGCACGTTCACCTCGCCACGGCGCGGCACCCCCATGTCGTCGCGCACGTCGATGCCTTCCAAGGCCTCTCGGCAGGCGACACCGTCGCCATCCACTTCGACCCGAGCCGCATGCACTTTTTCGAAACCAGCGAGGTGGGCAAGAGCCTCGCGTAAGAGGCGCGGGTCGCGGTCCCCGTCCGCAGTCGCAGGTCGCGCTCATCCGCGGTCGAGGTCGCGGTCGCGGTCGAAGTCGCGGTCGAAGTCGCGGTCGCGGTCGAGGTCGCGGTCGCGGTCGCAAGTCGCGGTCGCAGGTCGCCGTCGCGGGGGACGGTCATGCGAGTTCCTGACCTCGCGCGAGATCGCCGAAGAGCCCCGTGCCCATCAACGCGTCGTAACTGCCGTCCTGGACGATTCGTCCGGAATCGAGCACCAGGATGCGGTCGCACTGCCTCACGGTAGCGAGGCGGTGCGCGATGAGGATGGCGGTCCGCCCGACGAGGTTCACTTCGAGCGCGTTTTGGATCAGCTTCTCGCTCAGTGTGTCGAGAGCGCTCGTCGCCTCGTCGAAAACGAAGATCGGCGGATCGGCGAGCAGGGCGCGCGCAATGGCGAGTCGTTGGCGCTGGCCGCCGGAGAGCGAAGAGCCTCCCTCCCCTACCTGAGCGTCGAGCTGTGCGGGGAGCCGCTCGATGAACTCCCACGCATTCGCGAGCTCGCAGGCCCTGCGGATCGCCAGGTCGGAGGCCTCGGGTCGGGCGACTCGCACGTTGTCGCGCACGGTCGCACGGAAGATGAAAGGGTCCTGCGGCACGATGCCGAAGGACCTTCGCAAGTTGGATCCCGCGAAACGACGGGCGTCGGTTCCGCCGATGCGCACCTCGCCCCGATGCGGGTCGTAAAGGCGCAGCGCGAGCTCGGCAAGCGTCGTCTTGCCCGATCCGGACCGGCCGACGAATGCGACCTTCTGCCCGTACGGAATCGCCAGATTCAAATCCCGAACGACGGGCCGGTCGACGTCGTAGCCGAACGTCACGTTCACGAACTCGATCGTGCTGCGGGCAGGCACGGTCCTTTCGGGATCGAAGGGGTCGGGTGTCGTGCTGGCGGTGTCGAGGACGCGCCCGATGCGATCGAGCGACGCGGCCGCGCCGCCCCAGAGCACGAACGCTTGGAACAGTTGCTGGAGCGGGCCATACAGACCCTGAAATGACGTGAAGCAGCTGACGACGATTCCGGTCTCGATCCCGCCGCGATCGGCGCGCCAGGCACAAACGGCCATGAGTGCGACGTAACAGAGGTAGCCGAAGCCCTCTTGCTTCATCCATTCGATGTGCCCGCGGACGTCACGCTCGTAGGACTTTCGGCCGACGATGAGGGCTCGCTGCTCGAAGTCTTCGAGGACTTGCGCTTCCATGCCGTAGAGCTTGACCGCCTTGTTGCCCCGCAACAGATCCGCGACGCGGCCGCTCACGTCGCCTTCCACGCTCTGATAGTCCTTCTGGATGCGCTGGATCCGCCGCCGCGAGGCGATCATCAAGAGCACGCTGCAGATCGACGTGAACGTCAGAAGCCCGCCGACCGCGGGGTCCCAGAACCAGAGCACGCCGAGCGTCCAGACGACCGTGACGGCCGACCCCGGGACGAGCACCGAGGTGTGCTGGAAAAACTGCATCAGGCTCGCGAGCGGTGTGCCGAACAAGTAGCTGAAGAGCTCGCCGGACGAATGCCGGTCGTGAAAGCGCAGGCACAGGTGATTGACGTGGCGGAAGAACTGGGCCCGCAGGCCGAAAACGATTCGCTCGCGAGCCCAGGTGAAGAACCGGTAGCCGAGGTGCCAGAAGCCCATGCGCATCACGACCGACACGGCGAGGTAACCGGCGCCTAGCCACGCCACCCGCCGCCACCGCTCGGTCGCGTCGATTCCCTTCGCGTCGATGACCTCCGAAAAAAACCATTTCGGATACAGGTTTTGCAGAGCCATGGCGCCGCCATGGATCCCGCACAACGTGATCGCGGCCGCGATGAGCCAACGGTGGCGATAGAGCAGAGGCCAGAGGTAACGCCGGAACGACCCCCGGATCGCGTCGTCGGCCTCCTGGGGCGTCTCGGCGAGCCTCACGTGCGAGTGCTGGGCCGCTCCGGCCTTCCCGCCCATCGAGGGCGACGCGAGATCTTCGGCCGTGCGCACGCCCCCGGCTCGGGGGCCTTCGGCATCCTGGCGCGCCGGCATGGTCCTCGCGGCAATCAAGCGGTCGCGAACGCCGTACGCAGTCGCGCGTACAGGTCGCGGTACCGAACGACGCGCTCGCGATACGGTTCGTACAACGCCGGGTCCGGCTCGACGCGGCGCACGACCGGGGGGGCTACGGCGACGCGCTCGACCGGCTCGCCGGTAAGCGCGATCCGCGCGAGACGCGCCGCGCCGAACGCCGGGCCGAGCTCGGCGCGCTCCCGGACGAGCAGAGTCTCGCCGAGCGCGGCGGCCAAGATCCGGGTCCAGAGCGGGGTGCGCGACCCTCCGCCGATGACCGTGATCTCGCGCGGCTCGCCGCCCGCGCCCCTGAGCGCCTGCAACCCGTCGGCAAAGCCGAAAGCGACCCCTTCGAGGACGGCGAGCGCAAGATGCGCACGCGTGGTGGCATGGGTAAGACCGAAGAAAACGCCGCGCGCATTCGGATCGCGCGGCGTGCGCTCACCGGACAAGTACGGCAGAAAAAGGACGTCGCCCGGCGGCGCCGGACCCGCCTCGACCTCGGCGAGCAACGCGCCGACGTCCGCCGCGCCGGTGGCCGTCGAAAGCCACGAGAGGCAGCTGGCCGCGCTCAACATCACCGACATTTGGTGCCATCGGTCGGGTACGCAGTGGCAGAAGGCGTGCACGCCACGGGCAGGGCTCGCGGCAAAGCCGTCGGTCACGAGGAAGATGACTCCCGACGTCCCCAGCGAAAGGAGCGCATCACCGGGTTGAATGACGCCCACACCGACCGCGCCCGCCGCGTTGTCGCCGCCGCCGCCCGCGACCACGGTCGACGGAGACAGCCCCCACGCACTCGCGACCTCCGCACGGAGCGTTCCCGTCGGCTCTGTGCCCTCCACGAGCCGAGGCATGGCGCGCTCCGAGAGGCCGCACGCCGCAAGCATCGGCCCCGACCAACGGCGGCGCGCGACGTCCAGCCACAGCGTGCCCGCGGCATCGGACGGATCGGTCACGAGCTGTCCGGTGAGCTTCAAGCGCAACCAATCCTTGGGCAGAAGCACGTGCGCCGTGCGGGCAAAGACATCGGGCTCGTGGTGCGCCACCCAAACTAGCTTCGGCGCCGTGAAGCCCGGCATCGCGGCGTTGCCGGTGATCTCTCTCGCGCGCGGTTCGCGCGCCTCGAGCTCTTCGCACTCGGCACCGCTCCGCCCATCGTTCCAGAGGATGGCGGGCCGCAGAACGCGAAGCTCGGAATCGAGCAATGTCGCACCGTGCATTTGGCCGGATAGTCCGATCCCTCGGACTGCGGAGAATGCGGGCGAGGCGGCATCGCGCAGGCGCGCCACGGCCTTCGCCGTAGCCGTCCACCACGCGTCCGGCGATTGCTCGGACCAGAGCGGTCGCGGGCGATCGACGGTCAGCGGCTCGCTCGCCTCGGCGACGATTCGCTGCTCGTCGTCGACGAGCAGCACCTTGATGCTGGATGTCCCCAAATCGATACCCAGAAACATGCGGTCACCTTTACGCGCGCAATTTCACTGCCCGATCGCCGGGTTTCCGTCGACCCGATCCCCTTCCATCGCAAGTAGGACGGCACCCTTGAGCATCACGTCGTCGCCGACGGTCGACGGCACGATGGGGACCCCGGCGCTACGCATGGCGTGCTTGGCCACCGACTGCCGCACCGGGTCGAGAAGGCACTCGCCCGCTTGAATGACGCGGCCCCCCAAGACCACCATCTGGGGATTGAGCAAATTGAGCAGGTACGAGATGCCGATGCCGAGGTACTCGCCGGCCTGCGCGAGGATGCGTCGCGCCTCGCGATCGCCTTTGCGTGCGGCGATCGCGATGGCCTGGGCGTCGCGGTTCGACCCACCCCGGCCCGGCCGGCTGCTTCGTGCGCGGCTCCTGCGCGCCGCCGCCTCGATCGCCGCCCCCGACGCGACCGTCTCGAGGCACCCGAACCCGCCGCATCCGCACTGCGTCCCATTGTCGAGCACGGCGCAGTGTCCGAGCTCGCCGCTATAGCCGCTATTGCCGTAAACCAGGCGCCCGTCGACCACGATGGCGGAGCCGATACCGGTGCCGACGTACACCCATACGAAGGAGCGTTTGCCGCGCGCAGCCCCGAGCCGGCCCTCCGCGATGGCCGCGGCTTGTGTGATGTTGCGGACGGCGCTCGGCGCCCGCAGGGCCCGCCCGAGCTCGTCCTTGACGGGCGCGTCGAACCAGCGAAGGTTGGGCGCCAAGACGCAGGTGCCGCTCGTCTGATCGACGAGACCCGGGATGGCGACGCCGACGGCCGCGAGTCGCGAGCGCGACAGCCGCGCCTCGCGGAACACGCTCTTCACCAGGGCCGGCAGCGCTAAAATGGCCTGCTCGAAACGGCCGCGAAAGCTTTCGACGGTCGCCGTGTGCCGGATCTGGCCGCGCGCGTCGGCCACCGCAATGGAGGTGTGGCGCACGCCGAAGTGAACGCCCAAGAATGCCGCTGCCGCATCGTTCAATTGGAGAAGCCGCGAGCGTCGGCCCTTCCGGGAGTGCGACGACCCGAACCCGACTTCGCACACGAGACCTTCGCCGATGAGTACGTCCACGATGGAAGAAACCGTTGGCTTGGTCAGGGCCGAGCGGCGCGCCAGGTCGCTCCTCGACACAGTCGTCTCCCGCCGGATCATCTCGAGGACGAGCGCGCGATTCATCTCGCGCATGGCGTGACTATCGACCTTGACCAGCACGGACAAAAGCGACTCTATCATAGGTCCGAGGGCAACCCGGGACCGACGCCCCCGATCGCTTGCTTCGAGTCGGGTGTTTGGTAAACTGAGTTTCCTTAATATCTGCGCCGAAAAGGATGTGAGGCGGTCATGCCCAAGCCAGCGTTTCCAGGCCTCGAACCCGTTCGATACCGGGGACCCGAGGCGGAGGGTCTTGCGTATCGCTTCTACGACAAGGATCGCATCGTGCGCGGCAAGCGCATGGAAGATCAGTTACGGCTGGCCGTCTGCTACTGGCACACGCTCTGTGGCGACGGGTCCGACGTGTTCGGCGCCGGCACGTTCAATCGCGCCTGGCAGCGCGGCGACGACGCCGTGGCGCTCGCGAAGGACAAGGCGGCCGCGGCGTTCGAACTGTTCGAAAAGCTCGGCGTCCGCTACTTCTGCTTCCACGACCGCGACGTCGCCCCGGAGGCGTCGAGCCTTTCGGAGACGAATGCCACGCTCGACGGCATCGTGGAGGTGATGGCCGGGCATATGCAGCGCACGGGCGTCAAGCTTCTCTGGGGAACGGCGAACCTCTTCAGCCACCCCCGCTATTTGGCCGGGGCGGCGACCAATCCCGACCCCAACGTCTTCGCCTACGCGGGCGCTCAAGTAAAAAAGGCGCTCGAAGTCACCCAGCAGCTCGGCGGAGAGAATTACGTCCTCTGGGGCGGCCGGGAGGGCTACGAGACCCTGCTCAACACCGACATGAAGCGCGAGCTCGATCAACTCGGGCGCTTCTTGGCGCTCGTGGCCGAGCACAAACACAAGATCGGGTTCAAAGGGCCGCTGCTCATCGAACCGAAGCCGATGGAGCCGACCAAGCATCAGTACGACTTCGACGCGGCGACGGTCTTCGCGTTTTTGCAGCGCTACGATTTGGATGGCGGCGACTTCAAACTGAACATCGAGGCGAACCACGCGACGCTTGCCGGACACTCGTTCGAACACGAGATCGCGTACGCCATCGCCAACGGCGTGTTCGGCAGCGTCGACATCAACCGCGGCGACACGCTGCTCGGCTGGGACACCGACCAGTTTCCGAACGATCCCGCCGAGCTCGCGCTCGTATTGCGACGCATTTTGCAAGCGGGTGGCTTCACGACGGGCGGCTTCAACTTCGACGCGAAGCTTCGGCGCCCGAGCATCGACTTGCAGGACATCTTTCACGCGCACGTCGGCGGCATCGACGTGCTCGCCAAGGCACTGCTCATCGCCGACCGGATGCTCGACGACGGCAAGCTGCAGGCATTTCTGGACGAGCGATACGCCGGCTGGGAGACCCCGTTCGGGAGCGACATCCTGAACGGGCGCCTGTCGCTCGCCGATCTGTCCGATCGCGTCCTGTCCCAGAAAATCGAGCCGGCACGCCGTTCGGGCCGGCAGGAGATGCTCGAAAATCTCGTCCTTCGCTACGTGCTCTGACCCCCGAGGGTCGCCCCACGACCCTTTTTCGACTGCTCGACTTCGAAGATCCGAGTTCGCGTGCGCGCGAACGCGTCGGCGTTGAGACTCAGCGAGTCGATCCCTGCCTCCACGAGGAGCGCCGCGAAATCCGGGTAGTCGCTCGGGGCCTGGCCGCAGATGCCCACCTTGCGCCCGTGAGCATGAGCCACCTCGATAAGGTGCGCACACGACCACGTGACCGCGGCAATCCGCTCGTCGAACAGCGGAGCGACGGTCATCGAGTCCCGGTCCACGCCGAGCGTGAGCTGCGTGAGATTGTTCGACCCGATGGAGAAGCCGTCGAAGAGCTTCGCGAACGCCTCCGCCATCAGGATGTTCGAGGGGATCTCGGCCATGACGTAGACCTCGAGTCCTGCCTGCCCTTGCACGAGTCCCCCCTCTTTCATCGTCAGGAGCACGCGCTCGCCTTCCGCCGGCGTGCGACAGAACGGAACCATCACCTTCAGGTTGGTCAGACCGAAGGTCTCTCGGACGCGCCGCACCGCCGCCACCTCGAGCAAGAATCCCTCTTTGTAGTTTGGATGGTAGTAGCGACTGGCACCGCGCCAGCCGAGCATGGGGTTTTCCTCGTGCGGCTCGAACGAGGCGCCGCCCACGAGACGCGCGTATTCATTCGTCTTGAAGTCACTGAAACGCAAAATGACCGGCCGCGGCCAAAAAGCCGCAGCCAGCATGCCGATTCCCTGCGACAAGCGATCGATGAAGTACTGGGTCTTGTCGGCAGCGCCGCCCGTCCTCGCATCGACCTCGCGGCGCACCTCCGGGGTGAGGGTCGAGTAGCGCGTCAGCGCCAGAGGATGCACGCCCACCCAACTCGCGAAGATGAACTCCATGCGCGCAAGGCCGACGCCGTCGCACGGAAGCATGGCGAGTTTGAGCGCGCTGTCCGGATCGCCCACATTGAGCATGATCTGGGTCTGGGGCTTGGGCAGCGTCCGCGGGTCCACTTCTTCGACGGTGAACGCGAGCTCGCCGTCGTACACGTGGCCCGTCTCGCCCTCGGCGCACGAGACGGTCACCGGACTGCCGTGAGTGACGGTCGACGTCGCATCGGCTGTCCCGACGATCGCCGGAATCCCGAGCTCGCGGGCGACAATCGCCGCATGGGAAGTCCGCCCGCCGCGATCGGTGACGATGGCGGACGCGATTTTCATGATCGGTTCCCAATCGGGATCGGTCATCTCCGTGACGATGACGTCGCCTTTTTGGACGTCCGCCTGCCGGCTGGGATCGCGAATCACCCGCGCGCGCCCGACCGCGATCGCGTCGCCGATCGCCAGACCCGTGGCGAGGGCTCGACCCGGGCTCGACAGCTTGCACATCCGTATCGTAGGCGCCGATCGCCGGCTATGGACGGTCTCCCTTCGAGCCTGCACGATGAACAGATCGCCCGTACGACCGTCCTTGGCCCACTCGATGTCCATCGGAGCGTCTTCACCGGAAATGCTCGAGTAATGCTCTTCGATGCGCAGCGCCCACTGGGCTAGGGTGATCACGTCGTCGTCCTCGAGAGAGAAGCGGCTCCGCAAGTCTTCCGGCACGCGTTCGGTCAGCACGCCCCGATGACCCGTCTCGTCGTAGACGAGGCGGCTCTCTTTCGCGCCGAGCTTGCGCCTTACGAGGGGTCGGAAGCCCGCGCGCAGCCGATCCTTGTGCACGACGAACTGATCGGGCACGACCCGCCCTTGAACGACGCTCTCGCCGAGACCGTAGCTCGACGTGACGAGCACGACCCCGCGATGTCCCGTTTCGGTGTCGAGCGTGAAAATGACTCCGGCACTCGCCAGGTCCGATCGCACCATCCGCTGCACGCCGACCGACAGCGCCACGCGCATGTGCTCGAACCCCATGTCCGCGCGGTAGTGGATGGCGCGCGGAGTGAAGAGGGAAGCAAAGGCTTTGCGGGTGGCATCGATCACCGCCGTCGCCCCCCGCACGTTCAAGAACGTTTCCTGCTGCCCCGCGAAGCTCGCATTCGGCAGATCCTCGGCCGTCCCCGAACTTCGCACGGCCACGTCCGGCGCGGCGCTCCGGGCTGCTCGCGCCAACCCGTCGTAGGCTTGCGAGATCTCACTCTCCAGATCGGCGGGCATCGGCGCGCGGGTCATGAGCTCGCGGATTCGATCGCTGCGGCGCACCAGGTCGTCCACGTCGCCCTTGCGGATGCCGCGGAGCACTTCCTGAATGGGCGCGGCGAGACCGTTCGCGTCGACGAAATGGCGATAACCGTCGGCCGTGATGGCGAAGCCGTCCGGCACCTTCACCCCGAGCGGCACCAGAGAACGCAGCATTTCGCCGAGCGAGGCGTTCTTGCCGCCGACGCTCGACACGTCCGAAAGCCCTACCTCGGTCAGCTGTTTGATCCACATGGCGCAAGTCGTGAAGCACCAAGCTTGCCAAACGGGTACGCGGCCCGATTTCGCGCGATGTTCGATCGCCGTCGAGCCGAACCGGTGCAAAGGATGCGGTATCGCGCAGGTCTTGCATCGCGCCGAATGCCCCTACCCCCGAGTCGTTCGAGCGGTATGACCCCTGCTTTCCAATCTTCGCTGGAGGATCCCGACATGCTCGGAGAATTGACGCGAGACGAAATCGAGCAGCTTCTCCTGCGCGCGACCGTCGCAAGGATCGGCTGTCATGCCGAGGACCGGACTTACGTCGTTCCGATCACCTACGCGTACGATGGCGAGTGTGCCTACGCGCATTCGGCGGACGGGTTGAAGATTCGGACGATGCGGACGAACCCGAACGTATGCTTTCAAGTCGACGACATCTCGGACCTCTCGCATTGGTCGAGCGTGGTGGCTTGGGGCCAGTACGAAGAGTTGAGCGGGGCGCTCGAGGATCGCGCCGCCGAGCTGCTCTTGTCGCGCCTCGGTCCGCTGCACGCGAGCGCCACGGCGTTGAAGCATCCGCGAGTCCACGGTATCGCGCAGCACGGCGCCCGAACCACGCTGTTCCGAATCCGGCTCACCGAAAAGACCGGACGCTTCGAGCGTTGAAGGCCGCTCCCAATGACTCCACCGAGCGGCAACCTGCACATCTGCCTTCTGACGGGCGGAGGCGATGCTCCCGGCCTCAACGCGGCGATTCGCGCTTTCTACCATGCTGCGACCCACCGTTCGATCCGCGTGTCCGGCAGCCGCTTCGGCTTCGAGGGTCTGCTCGGCCGCGGAGACATCGTTTCTCTGCGCATCGAGGACGTGCGCGGAAGCCTTCCACGCGGAGGCAGCATCTTGGGCTGCTCGACGCGGAGCAATCCGTTCGCGAAGGAGGGCGGAAACCCTGCGGCCGCAGCGGAGGCGTCGATACGCGCGCTCGCCACCCACGGAATCGACGGCTTGGTGCTCGCGGGCGGCGACGGCACGATGGCGATCGCCAGGAGCCTCGGCGATCTCGGCGTACCCTGCATCGGCATTCCGAAAACGATTGACGGCGACCTCGGTGCGACCGAGCAGACGTGCGGCATCGATACGGCGGTCGAAACGGCTACGCGAGCCGTCGATGCGCTTCACTCGACCGCCGAGGCGCACCAGCGCGTCATGATCGTCGAGGTGATGGGGCGAAGCGCCGGATGGCTCGCCCTGCGTGCGGGGATCGCGGGCGGTGCCGACGCGGTCCTCATCCCGGAGATTGCCTACGACCCGGCGCGCGTCGTGGCGAAGATTCGGGAGCGAGAATCGCTCGGCCTTCGCTTCTCGATCGTCGTCATCGGCGAAGGGGCACGCCCCGGGGGGGGGCAAACCAGCGAGATCGAGCCGGCGCACGGGGGTCGCCCGGCGCGATTGGGCGGCGCCGGGCAACGGCTCTCGGAGCAACTCGTGTCTTGCGACATCGGCCACGAGGTACGCGTCACGGTACTCGGCCACTTGCAGCGGGGCGGGACACCGACGGCCTCCGACCGACTGCTTGCGAGCCGCTTCGGCGCCCACGCCGCCGACCTTTGTGCCGAGCGTCGCTTCGGGCGGATGGTCACGCTCCGATCGGGCAAGATCGACTCCGTGCCGTTCACCGAGGTGCCCCGAGCCGCGTACACGGTCGACCCGGCGGGCGAACTCGTTCGCTGCGCACGCGCTATCGGGATCGAACTCGGCGCGGCAGCCGATCCGTAGCCGATCCCGAGAGCCCGTCCCGATCTCACCCTGGCGATCCCGAGAGCCCGTGCCGATCTCGCTGCCCTGGAAAGACGAACCTGAAAAAGGGCTTCGTCAGTGCCCCATGACCGGAGAGGTGTGCAAGCTCCGCTGGGCGGCGACCTGCGCGTCGTACTCGGCTTCCAAGCGTCGGTGCGCCACGGTCAAGACATGCGCGAGCTCGGTGTCGGCCGGCAGAGCGTCCGTGTCGGCCTTCAGCTTTTCGCTGAAACCTCGGAGCATGCCCGCCCACGCGAGCGCATCTTTCTCTCGCGGCGTCGTGGCCTCGTTGCTCACCGGATAGCCCGCCGCCGCAGCCGTGTCGCTCAAGAAGCGGAGCCAGGTGCCTGGAACGAGCTTTCTGGTTGCATCCGCGGGCACATTCGGCACGGATACCCCGAAGAGGATCCGGAAGGGTTCCGCGACGGCGTAAAGCTTCAAGTGTTTGGGCAGGCCGCGTGCGATTTCGAGTCGGTCGAGGGCGCAGAGCAGCCCGAGCGCATGGGCCTCGTGCGAAAAGGGGCCGACGTCGAGCTTCAGGAGCTTCTCGAGATCGGCATGGGCGCGCAACGGCACCACGGCTTCGACTTCGTTGGCGTTGAGCTTCTCCGGTTCGTGATCGAGGTCGCGCTTGACGCGGTCGCCGGCACGACGGGCCAGCATCAGCTCGCGCTGCTCGTCGGCCAGGACCGACGTCAGACGGACCAGCGCATCTCGCGTTGGGCGATCGACGTGGTCCGCTCTCGCGGTCTCGTCGACCCTCGCGACGACGTCGGCCACGGCGTTGGTCTCGAGGGCGCGAAGTTGCTCGTAATGCGTCTTGTCCTGCGCTCCGGCCCAAACGCGCCTCTCGAGATCGCTGCACCGAGCCTCGATGCCCTTCTGCTTCATGGCGTCTTCTTCGCCCAGTGCATCGGACCATGTTCCGCCGGCCCAGCACGCGGCCGCCGCAATGACGAGGCGGTGCGCCTCGTCCCCGACTTCGTGAGAAGCCGCCTTCGGCTCGACGGACCCAGCAGCAGGTGCCGCCCCCGGCGATGCCGGAGGTGCCGTCGCGAGAGTTGCCGAAGGTGGCGTCGCGGGCGATGCCACGGGCTCGGCGTGGACGGCTGCAGAACCGCCACAGCGGACCGTCAAAAGTGCCGCGACGGCGGCGACCGCCGAAGCCAAACTCGTGCGCGTGCCGATCATGGCCGAACCATGGATGCGAAGCTCGCGCCAGGATCTCCGCTGCCGCGGGTCGCGGGGTGCGGGCGTGCCGCGAGCCACGTGGCGAAGCCACTCGAGTGCAGCCCGGTACGCAAGGCTTGCACGGCCGCGCAGTCCGCGCCGCTTGGGGCGAGACTCCTGCGGGACGCGGCCGCCACGGCGATCGGCGAAGCGAAGTCCCCGAGATTCGAACTTCCTGAGAAGCGAATCCGTTCAGCGGCGCTTCTTCGCGTACGTGCCGATCAACGTGGCTTGAGCCAGAACATGGCCGCGCATCGCGCTCTCGAGCGCAGCCTTGTCGGGCTGTCCCAAGTCGGCCATGACCACGTCCAACGCATAAAGCTTGTGAAAATACCGATGACGACCGATCGGGGGACATGGACCGCGGTACCCCACGGTTTTCCAGTCGTTTCTTCCTTCGCGAGCCCCTGCCGGAAGCTGCTTGGCCGTCGCACCTTCCGGCAGGCCCTTGGCGCTCGGCGGAATGTCGTAGACGACCCAATGGACCCACGTCGTTTTCGGGGCTTGCGGATCCGGCGCGTCGGGGTCGTCCACGATGAGCGCGAGGCTCCGAGTCCCCTGGGGGACGCCGGCCCAGGCCAGCGACGGAGATACGTCCGATCCTTCGCACGTGTGCGCGGTGGGAATCTCCGTCTCGTGCTCGAAGCTCGGCGACGTCAATTGCAGCGTCATGAGGGCACCTGCGGGTCGTTCGCGACAACCGTGAAGGGAGACAACTAGCCACAGGGCATGAGCCCAAAGAACCGGAACGCGTCGGGTCGACGGCAGCCGTCGATTCGCGCCCGATGCCGGCGGCGCCTTAGCGCCGGCGGCGCCCATTGTCTCGGTACCCTCGGTACCGAGCGCCATAGCGCTCGTGCCAGCGAGCGTACTCCGCCCGGTGGCCGCGCCAGTGGTCCGTGAGGCCGATGTAGAACGGAGACGTGGGGGGTACCCACACGACGGCGCCGCCCACGTAGTAAAAGGGCCTGCCCACGGCGTCGTAGTAGACGACGTAACCGTCGTAGTATTGAGGGTCGTAGCCCTCCGCAACCACGGGAGGCGCCACCGCAACCGCGGGAGGCGGAGCCGGCTCGACGTAACAAGCCGAGCCCATCGGTACGAGCCCGGCCCCGATCGCTACAAGCGCCCATGCGCGAATCTTCGACGTCACCATGTGCGGACCTCTCAGCACGTACCGTACCAGGAGGTCGTACTTAGTTTCGAGTGCTCCCTTCATGGATCTCGAGGATAGGCGAGCCAACGAGACCGAGCCATCCTAGCAAGCCTTCGAGAAGCGGAGGGGCCATGACTGGCCGCGCGGTCCATCGCGCGAGCATCGCGCAAGCCGTTCGATCCCTGGACTCGGGCCACTACAGCTGAATGCGCAATTGGTTGTCGACTCTGCGCACTCCCGGCGTCCCGCGGACCGCGCCCTCGACGGCATGGCGCTCGGCCCACGATGGAACGTCTCCGGTGAGAACGACCTTGCCGTCGGCGACGGCGACCTGCACGTGCTTGGCGGCATGCGCGGCGTGCCGCTCGAGCGCCTGTTCAATCGCGATTCGCACCGTTTGAGGCGCCACCCGCGGCGCGGAAGGCTCCACCATGATTTGATTTCGCACCTCGCGCACGCCCGCAAGATTTCGGACGGAGCGCGCTGCGTCATCGTATTGGCTCCAGAAATCGACTTTCCCTTCGAGCGTCACGACGCCGTTCGACACGGTCGTCTGGATTCGCTCGTGCGGCACGAGAATGTCCCACTCCAGGGCGTGGCGCACGGCTTGCGCAATATCCGTATCGTTGCGCTCATAAGAGCCGAAGACCTTGACCCGGATGTCGTTCGCGACGTCGAGCACGCTACAGACCCGATGAGCCGCTTCCTGTGCGGCGAGTCGCGCCGCCCAACTCTCGACCGTCCCTGTGAGCGTGACGACCCCGGCGTTGACCTCGACGCCGACGTCGGTCGCTTTTACGCGCGTATCCCAACCGAGCTCTTCGATCACTTCACCCTGAATCTGCGCGTCGGTCTTCTTGTTCGGGCCCATGGGCATCCTCCTTCGAAACGTGGTCGTGAATCCCCGTCTGAGCAACGACCGTTCCAATCCCTTGCCGCGTTCTCACGGTCGTCGCCTCCCCCCTGCTCCCCGCGCGTCCCCGCGCGAGAGCGGCCCGTTCTCCGCCGCTACGCGGCCTTCCGAGCCGAAGCAGGACACCGCGCGCCGCGTGGCGGTTGCACGAATGCGCACGGACTGCGTCGGTTCAGCTCATCCGGCCCCTCACCGCCGGCTGACCCCTTGGCTCTGAGCGGACCCTCGAGCGCGACCTCGAGGGCGGGGCCGCACTCCGCGATCAGCTCATTGTTCGCTGGGAGACCCGGCCGCACCGGCGATTGTCGACGCGACCGAACCGAACGACGCGTGTTCCCCTGCCCGTCCTGCGACGGCTCCGCCCTCATCGAGGTGATACCCCGACTCGCCATGCTCGATCTGATCGAGGCCGTCCTCTTCGGCCTCGGCGTCGGGTCGGAGCCCCACCGAGACTCGGATGAGGGTCGCCAAGACGAACGTGACGACGCTCGCCAGGACAATGGTCACGCCCATCGCCTTGATCTGCTCGATCCAGAGGCTATTGCCGACGAAGCCAGCGAGGTTCGTGCTGAGATTTGGATTGGCCTCGGGGGTGGCCAAAAATCCGGTGACGAGGGCACCCAGCGTTCCGCCGACCCCGTGTACGCCAAACGTGTCGAGCGCGTCGTCGTAATTGAAAATACTCTTCAGTTTGGTGCACGCGAGATACGGAATCGTGCCTGCGAGAAGCCCGATGACGACCGCGCCGTTCGCGGTCACGAAACCGGAGGCGGGGGTGACGACGACGAGCCCTGCCACCGCGCCGGAGCAGAAACCGAGAACCGTCGGCTTTCCGCGCGTCAACCATTCGATGCCGGGCCACACGACCGACGCCACGGCTGTGGCCAGCGTCGTCGCCATGAATGCCTGGGCCGCGATGCCGTCGGCCGCTACCGCGCTTCCCGCGTTGAATCCGTACCACCCCACCCAGAGCATCCCGGTGCCGATCATCGTGAGAACGAGGCTGTGCGGATAGAAGGCGCGCTGGCCAAAGCCCGACCGCTTGCCGAGCACGAGGCAGAGAACGAGCGCGGACCAGCCCGAGGACATGTGCACCACGGTTCCGCCCGCGAAGTCGATCGCCTTAATCGATGCATGCGCGTTCCAGACGCCGTTCATCCAACCGTCCACGCCCCAAACCATGTGCGCGAGCGGAAAATAGACGAGGAGCATCCAGCCGAAGAGAAACAGCATGAGTGCGCTGTATTTCATGCGCTCGGCGATGGCGCCGACGATCAGGGCCGGAGTGATGATCGCAAACATGAGCTGGTACATCGCAAAAACGCTGTGCGACACCCATGCCCCGTAGTCCGCGTTCGGAGTCGCGCCGACTCCCTGGAGCAGTGCAAACCGCAGGCTGCCGAGCAGCGGCGAGCCGCTCGAGAAGACGAGACTGTACCCAAAGAGCCACCAGAGGATGGTCACGAAGCCTGCGCAACCAAGGCATTGAGCCATCACGGACAACACGTTCTTCCGGCGGACGAGGCCACCGTAAAAGAGCGCTAGCCCCGGAAGGGTCATGAAAAGAACGAGGGCACTCGAGGCCATCATCCATGCGTTGTGGCCCGGTCCAGGGGCCGACAGTTTCTTGGGAGCGGTGTTGTTGATGTAGGCTTCCAGGTCGGCGACGCGCGTCTCGAGATCGATCGCGGGGGCGGGCGCGGGAGCGGGCGCGGCGGCGACCGTCGGCGCGGCCACCGAGCCGATCGGAGCGCCCTGCGCCAAGGCGGCGGTCGGCGCGCCCACCAGGACGAAGAGGCCGAACACGATCGCCCAAAATCGCGGGACACATGGGCTACACCCATTCGTCGCCGCCGGGATGACGCCGGCCCGGCGCCCCCGGGCTGGCGCGGCCCATGCGAGCCGTTCGAACGCAGAAATCGTGCCGTACGCGTCGCCCATGGGCAGAGACTCCTCGGACGCCAAGGAGTACTACCGGCCGATTCGAGATTCGAGGGATCCGCGCACCGACCCCGGCGTATTTGCGCGGCCTTTACTGCCAAGCGGCCACGCCCCCGGCCGAAGCCAGCGCTGGCCCCCCCCCCCGGGCGCACCCGCGCGAAAAGGGCTCCCTTTTTCTTCTCGCCAGAACGTTCGCCAGAAACTCGAGTGGGCGGGCCCGCTGTGCGCGAACTGCGGCGCGCCCGCACTCGATCGGCATTCGACCGTTTCGAAGGGGTCGATCAGATGCCGCTCAGCATGTTCTCGAGCGAGTTCGCGATCGTGTCGAAGGAGCCGCCGGGCTGGACGCGCTGGCCGCCAAGCCAGTTGTCCTCGACGAACCTGAGGATCGACGTCTGGTCGATCAGCGTGTGATCGATGAAGTTGTGCTTCGCGAAGGGCGAGATGACCAGGAGCGGGATGCGCGTCCCATAGCCGCAGCGGCCCTGTGCCGGCAGCGGGGACCCTCCGTCGGCTGGAGTTGCGCCGAGCAGCGGAGTGGCCGGAGCCGGTCCATTCTGCTGTGCACCGCTATTGCAGATTCCGGACCCGTTGAGCTCGTCGGAAGCGGTCGAAGACGGGTTCACGATCGACGGCGCCTGGTGATCGTACCACCCGTCCGAGTCGTCGTAGGAAACGACCACGGCGGTGGAGCTCCACTCCTGGGCCGCTTGGAGCGCGTTGACCACGCTGACGACGAAGTTCTGCTCGTCGACGGGGTCCGAGTAGCCGGGATGCCCGTCCTCGAACGCCGGGGCCTTGAGGTAGACCACCGCCGGAAGGTTGCCGGCGCTCAGCGCAGTGAAGAAGTCGTTGCTGTCGTACTGATGATTGGCCGGCTCGGGTGTCACGCCGTCCGTCTCGACGCTGCTGCCGATCGCCGCGGTCGCACTCGGCCGCGCATGCGTCGGATTGGCCGTCGAGGCGTAGTACTGAAACGGCTGGTGGTGCTGAATGTAGTCGGTCGAAATGTACGTCACCGGCGCTGGGACCGTCACCGGTGTGCTGCGGTTGCATCCGGTCGAGCCGTTCGCGTTGGTGATCGCGAGATCGAAACCGCCTTCGAACCAGCCCCACGTGACGCCCTGGGCATTGAGCAGCGTGCCGATGTTCGGGCCGGAGAAACTCACCTGATCCGCCGCCGTGGTGCAAATGTCGCCCAGCGGGTCCGCATCGCCGATGAGCGTGAGTCCGCCGTTGCCGTCGGCGACGGCGTGGCTCGTCGACAGCGGTGTATGATTCACCGCCGATATGCCGTTGGTCTGCCCGGAGATCAGGTTGATGGCTCCGGGGGTGGACGGACCAAACGTGGTGGTCCACGCGTTGTCGTTCAGGGCGTAGCGCTGGGCATAATTCCAGAATGCGTTGACCGTGTTGCCGTCGAAGTACGCCATGACCAGGCCCGTGGTCGCCGAGACCGCTCCGGCATCCGGCGGCGGTCCATTGGTCCCCGTGAAGTCCGGAAACAGGTCCATGGCCCCATGGTCGGACGCCTGCTGTTCCGGCTTGTAGTTGTGACCCTGGTCGGCGGTGGCGGACTCGGAGGCGGCCAACCGAAAGGGATTCGCCGCACCCGCGCCGTTCGACGCGTTGGTGAAGTTCGGGTTGTCCGTGAGCAGATTGACTCCGGTCACCGGAGCGAACGCATGGGTCGGGTCGAGGGGTGTCGCCAGCGAGTTGACCGTCGGCGTGCCCGGAGCCGCCGTGAATGGCGTTTCGCCCGGGTTGTTCTGCGCCACAGGATAGGTTCCGTAATAGTGATCGAAGGCGATGTTCTCGCCGAATATCACGACCAGGTGCTTGATGTGGGTGGCCGTGGGGAGCTGCGCCGCTGCGTCGAGATGGCCGTCGCAGGTGACGGCGAGCGTCGCCGTCGCGAGCGCCGCGCTGCAGGCGCCGCCGTCGGGTATCGGGCCGTCACTCACGGTAACGGTCAGCGTCACGGGACCGGCCACGGCGCATGTGAAGTTGGCCGTCTGAGCGGTCGGGGTGTCGAACGATCCGCTCGGCGCCGACCACGAGTACGTGAGACCGCTCGGGTTCGGGCCTGTCGCGGACGCGGCGACGGCGACCGAGTGACCGACCGTGGTCTCGGCCGGGCTGGCGCTGACCGAGTTTGCCGTCGCGCAATCGTACGTGCTGCCGGTGACGATGACCGATCCGGCTTCCGGGGCCGTCGTCGTGCACTGAAGCGAGACCGTTACCGTCGTCGTCATCTGGGCCGTCACACTGAAGGCCACGGAACCGACGCACGTCACTGTGCCGTCGGTCGATGTACCCGACAGCGTGACGGTGTAACTGGTGCCGGCGGGGATGTTGCCGACCAGAAAGCTCGGCTTGGTGCTGTTGGCGACACTGACCGTGCCGGTTTGGACGACGTTCGACGATCCATTGGGGCCGGCGATCGTCCAGTGGATGGAGTCGATGGGCTCGCCGCCCGGTAGCGTCAGTTGCATCCCGACGAAACCCGTCGCCGAAGCGCCGGGCTGGGTCGAGCCCGACGCGGGGTCGCCCGGCTCGGACGCCGCCGGCGACGAACAGCCCAATTGCGGAGCCGCGACCGCGGCGCCGACCGCCCCGAGCAGGAGCACACGATGGAGAACCGACTTTCGACCGATGAATCTCATGGCCTAGGACTCCGCAAAAAGGACACGTACCGACGTTTGCATCCGCCCATTGCAAGAGGCGGCCCCGTCGCGTCGAGCCTATTTTGGCCGTCGGACGCGCGAACCCAGCGGGCTGTCCGACCGATTTCCGGAATCGTCGAACGATCTTCGGAGACTTCACCCGCACGCGCCGGATTTCGCCTTGGCCTCGTTCGCCCACGGTGTCGGAATCATTTCCGGCCATCGAGTGGGCGCCTCCGAAAATCGGTCGATCGCGTCTGAGCGCTCACCGAGTGGACGACGACGGCCGTGACGACGCACCGAACGGCGATGGCTGGCCCCCACCTACCCCGCGCCGGCCGAGGCCCTTGTCCACCGGAGGCTCGATCCGTGGCAGACGATGTGTTGCGCGACGCCGCCGGCGCCAGCTCAGTGGCGCGCGACGTGTGGCGCGGCGGTGCCGGCGGAAGCCGACGGGAACGTTCCGATGCCCGAGGCCACCGACCGGCGCGTCGCCGACATCGTTTCGGTCGGATCCGGGTCCGAACTGTCCGCGGGACTCGCGGGGCCGGACGCCGCGGCAGACGAGGAAGGCCCCTCGATTCGAGCACTTGGGTTGGGCGGGACCCTGGCTTCGATCGGAGCGCTCGGGCTGGCGACGGTCGGTTCGACGGCCAGGCTCCGCAGTTGCAGGCTGAGACTTCGGTCGGCCGCGCGCACCTCGGATGCCGCGTTCGTCGAACCGATGGAAAGCGCTCGAACGTGCAGAACCCTCCTGGCCGCCCAGGGCACCGCGGCCACGATCAAGATGGCCACAGCGGCGGCGGTTCCCGCGAGCGCTCTGGCCTTCTTGTGCGTTGGGGCAACGAACGGGTCGCGTTCCGGGCGAAGTTCGCCGACCACAGGCCGGTCCGTCGTCAGACGGGCCACCGCAAGCGGCATGGATTGCAACGTCCGATCGGGGACGACATCGGGCACGGTCGGCCGTCGCGCGGTCGACAAAGGGCGCCCGTACGCGTCGTGGTAGGCATCCCGCACCGCCTCCTGCATGGCCGCGGCGTCCACCCAACGCTTGCTCTTGTCGAACTCGAGCGCGCGGTCAATCAGCGCGGCGAGGCTTGGGCGCGATTCCGGCGCCACCGACGCAAACCGGGGTGCGGAGGTCGTCGCAGCGCTCATCATCATCTGATAGGCGGTTTCCCCCTCGTGGACGGAGCGGCCCAAGAGCAGCTCGAACATCGTCGCTCCGCACGCCCACAAATCGCTGCGCGCGTCGATTTCGTCGGTGAGTCCACGCACTTGCTCCGGCGGCATGAACCGCGGCGTAACGGACAGGCCCCCGACGTTCATCGCCTGACTGGCCGACATGAGCTCGCGAAACCGCGCGATGCCGAAGTCGAACACCTTGACGGCTCCGCTGCGCGTGAGAAATAAGTTGCTCGGTTTGAGATCGCGATGCGTGATGCCTTCGGCATGCGCCGCCGCGAGCACATCGAGGACCTGATCCGCGAAGAACAGCACTTCGTCGACCGGCAAGCGCCCGCCCAAGCGTACGCGGCGATCTTCGAGGGTCTCGCCGTCGAGAAGCTCGGTCACGAGAACGAGCGCGCCGTCTTCGGTGACGTCGTCGTCCACCACGCGGACGGCGCCATCGTGACCGACGCGGTTGGCGACCTGGCCCTCCCTTAGAAAGCGACCCCGAGTCGAGGGCGGACCCGACCATTCGGCGTGCAGGATCTTGATGGCCGCGCGGCTGCCATTGCCGTGCGTTGCGGAATAGACGGCCGCCGTGGCCCCCACACCGAGCAGCGCGTCCAGGTGCCACTTTTGGCCCAAGGTCGTGCCAACGCGCGACTCGACGCGCGCGAGCACGCGGGCGCTGACATCCCTGGCCGTTCTTTCGTTGGACGTCGTCACGTCGCAGGTCCGAGTTCACCGTCCGTAGAGACGACGCGACCCTGCCCCTTCGCCGCAGCGTCGTCAAGTGTCGCAACCCCCCCGCGCGGGTCGGCGGGCCGGACTCCACGCCGCCGACGGCCAGTGCGCTTTCCGCCTGGGTGGCGGGCATCGTCGCAGCGCTCGGACGTCGCCACTGTGCCGGCCCAACCGAGCAGAGCCGCCGACAGCGGCACACGGGCGAGCCGCTTCTCGCCGAGGGTCCCCCCTACCTCGTCGCTGCTGTTCGTCCTCAATGATGCCCGGTGACCGCACCACGCCGAAGGGATTCCGACGACGACGCTGCCCTTTTTTCGCAGGCAAGACGCTCGCTGCAAGGCAATCGGCAGGATGGCCCGTATCGTGCGTTGGAGCCGGCATCGAGATGATGCGTCGCATGCGCCCGGGCCGTGGGATGGACTTGAAGGTGACGATCACGATCGCGATCTTTGCGGCCTCTGCGGCCTGTACCGCGCTCATCGACAGGAGCGCGACGCAGTGCGAGGTCGATTCGGACTGTGCGCGTTTCGGAACCCATCCCTATTGCCAAGCCGGCGTCTGCGTGCCGTCCGGGCTGTCACCGGCCGACTGCTTCTACGGAACGCCGCAGCAACCGACCGATTTTCTCAATCAGTGCAGCACGGCGCAGTGCCTGTCATTCGACAACTGCGCGGCCGGGTTGTGCGGTAACGCGGCCGACACCGACGCCGCGCTCGTCGCTCCTCCGCCGGCCGAGGCCGGTGCGGCGGCCGCGGTCGACAACGGCGATGGCGGCGACGCAGGCCCCGCCTTGCCCAGTTGCATCGACCCCAACAACGGGCGTGCGTCGGTGGTGGTCCTCACGGGATCCAGCAACTTCCCGCCGCTCTTGGCCAAGCTCGCACCGCTCATCCTCAACGCGCAATACACTCCCATATATCAAGTCACCAACTCGT
Source organism: uncultured delta proteobacterium (assembly GCA_963696385.1). GTDB lineage: Bacteria > Myxococcota_A > Polyangia > Polyangiales > Polyangiaceae > Palsa-1150. The sequence continues at coordinate 382,198 of CAVOKF010000006.1, read as the reverse complement.
GCACAGGGGTCGCTTCGGTGCTCGGGTCCGACCCGTCCACTCACGTGATTACCGATCCGGCCCCGAACACCACGGGCAAATACGCGACCTATTATCAATCGGACGGTACCGCGGTGCCGTGCACGCTCGGGCCGAGCGGGGCCCCGGTCGACGTGGGTGAATCGGACATCTTCGCATCCACGTGCAGCGGCTACGGAACGCCGCCCGACGGCGTCCAAGAGTATCTCGGACCGATTCAGGCGATGGCGTTCGTCGTTCCGGGCGCGTCGCAGCAGCACGCCATCAGCGCCGAAGCCGCACGGGCCGTCTTCGGGATGGGTGGCGCCGGCGCGACCGTGCCGTGGACCAACCCCGCCCTCTACTTCGTTCGCAACCAGGGAACCGGCACCCAACAAATGATCGGCAAAGCCATCGGGGTTCCTGCGGGTCAATTTTGGGGCATCGATCGGGGCAGCGCCGCAAACGTCGATTCCGACCTTCGCATCATTTCGGATCCGACGATCGCCAACCAGGCCATCGGGATCATCTCGACCGACTACTACGACAGCGACCGCGCGAACCTCAATGCCCTGGCCTTCATGGCCGACGGACAGGACTGCGCGTACTTGCCCGATTCCACGCCGTTCCAAAAGGACAAGCAGAACGTGCGCGACGGTCACTATCCGATCTGGGGGCCGGTGCATTTTTTCACCGCGGTATCGAACGGCCTTCCGATCTCGCCCGGTGCCGCCGCGTTCGTTTCGGTCGTGTCCGTGCCGAACCTCGCCCAAGAGCTCATCACCGCGTTCATCGCGTCGAGCCTCGTGCCGTCGTGCGCGATGCAGGTTCAGCGGAGCGCCGAGCTCGGACCGCTGTCGGTCTACACTCCGCCATTCGAGTGCGGCTGCTACTTCGAGGCGACCGTCAGCGGGGCTCCTTCTTCGGCGTGTTTGCCGTGCACGGGCGCGAGCGATTGCACCGATCCGGCGCGGCCGGCGTGCAATCTCGGATATTGCGAAGCTCAATGACCGTCGCCTGGCGACGAGGGGGCCTCGACACAATTGGAGGTATTTTTTCATGCAATCAACCAATGGAATGGCCGAACATTTACGGACCTTGCTCGCAAGTCCCGGAGGAATCGAGATCCCCGGCTGTTACGACGTTCTGAGCGCCATGATTCTCGAAAAGGCGGGATTCAAAGCCGTTTTCATGAGCGGCTACGGGATCGCCGCGAGCTTGCTCGGGGCTCCGGACATCGGCCTGACCAGCCTTGTCGAGACCGCAGCCGTGACGAGAAGCGTCGCCGGCGCCCTGCACATTCCGTTGGTCGTCGATGCCGACAACGGATACGGCAACGAAGACAACGTCGTGCGCACGGTCAACGAGCTCGAGCGCGCGGGATCGGCGGCCATGATCTTGGAAGACCAGGTGTTTCCCAAGCGCTGCGGGCACGCCGGGGGCAAACAAATCATTCCGCTCGACCAGTACATGCGAAAACTCGATTGCGCCCTCAAGGCGCGACAGACTCCGATGTGCGTGGTCGCACGAACCGACGCGATGTCGATCGACGAGGGGATCCTTCGGGCCAAGCAGTTTCACGCTGCGGGCGCGGACGTCGTTCTGATCGACGGCCTGCCGTCGCTCGACGCCTTGAAGCGAGTCGGCGTCGAGGTCCCGGGTCACAAGGTCATCAATCTGATCTTCGGAGGCAAGACGCCTATCCTCACGTCGCGCGAGCTGCACGAACTGGGCTTCAAGATCGTTCTTTACTCGACGCCCGCGCTGTTTACGGCCGCGAGCACGATGCTTCGCGCGATGACGCTGCTCAACGAAACGTGCGATCTCAATTCGATTTCGAGTCAGTCCGTCAGCTTTCGCGAGTTCCAGTCCTTCATCGAGACGGAGTACTTTCGCCGACGCGGCCACGAGGGTCTCGTGCAGGTCGCGGCGGCCCATGGCGGCAATCAAGGCCGCCCGGCGGCCGACACGAAATTCGCTGCCGAAGACGGATCGCGTTCTCGGCAACCGAGGGTGGCCGAAGTCGGGCAGGCCTAGAGCACCGAACGGGTTGGCGCTCTAGCGGTCCTCTTCGGAACCGCGCCAGGGTAGGGTGCCGTGCGCGTACCTCGCGCCGGACGTACCTTGCGACGGGCAACGGCCCTGTTCCCAGCCGCGCACCGTGAAGCCCCGGGCCCGCGACTCGTCGGCCGACAGCGTCCGCTCGTCGGAAGGCGGATCGGCACCCGGGGCAGCGGTAGCCGCTCGCGGGATGCCCAAGTACCCTTCGAGGGGAATGCACACGTCGCGTTTCGCGTCAGGATGGGTCTTGGCCGTAGCCGCCTGCGGATCGCCCGTCGGCCAGAGCGGCGGGCACGCTTCGTTGCCACTCGAAGTGTATAGCGGTGGACCTCTGCTGACGGCGCCCCTGGTCGTAACCGTCACGTTCGAGGGGGATCCGATGGCGGCCGAGCTCGAGGCGTTCGGTCAAACGGTGGCGTCCTCGGCCTGGTGGGACGCGGTCCGGTCGGGCTATTGCGCAAGCGGTGGCGCGACGTGCGTCGGCGACGGACCGCAGGGCATCACGGTGCAAGTGCCGACGCCGGCGGCGACCCAGTACACCGATTCGGACCAGAACGGCGCCTCGACACTTCAGGAATGGCTCAAGAGCGCGATCACCAACGGCGTATTGCCCATGCCTGATTCGAATTCGACATCCGACACGCTGTACGTACTTTATTTTCCCAGTACGACGACCATTTCCCTCGACGGCGCCGACAGTTGCGTCGAGGGCGGCTTCGGCGGCTATCACAATTCGATGATGTTCGGCTCGCAACAGGTGCCCTACGTCGCCGCCATCGAGTGCGAACCGATCGCCTCGCCATTTCCAAATATTGCGACGCTTACGGCTCTTCAGAACACGACGATGACGGCGAGCCACGAGATCGTGGAGGCCTCGACGGACCCCGTTCCCCCGACCGCCTTTGCGATCGACGACACCGATCCGAACAATTGGGGCTGGATCGACGTGACCGGCGGGGGCGAAGCCGCCGACATGTGCGTCGATTTTTTGGGTTTGGACCAGGATGAAACGAGCGACGCCGTGTTTACGGTTCAACGCATCTGGTCGAACTCCCAAGCGACCTCCGGACTGGACCCCTGCAACCCGCTGCCGGCCGCCGGCGATGTCTATTTCAACGCCGCGCCCAGGCAGGCCTTCTTCATCGTCGCCGTCGGCGAGAGCGTGACCTTCGAGGTGGATGCGTTCGCGTCCGCGCCGATGGGCGACTGGACCCTGACGGCGCAGGACTGGAGCGATTCGGCGGCTCCGGTTCTGAGTTTCGCGATCGGCGGCGGGGTAGGTAGCGATGGAGGCCCGCTGATTCAAGTGCACGACGGCTCAGCGGTGCAGGTGACGGTGACGCTTCTTCAGGATCCCGGATCGCTCGACACGGGCGAGGCCGACGGATCGCTCATTTCGTTCTCCGGCAACGCCGAGGGCCCGCTGGCGGGTCACTTCTGGCCGATCGCGGTGATGTCGCCTGCGGACGCCGTCGACGCACACATCCCACTTGGCACCGGCGCCCGAAGGCCCATGTCGCACATGCATCGGGAACGTCCCGTGCATTCCCGCCACGTCAGCCCCGCACGATCGTGGCTCGGACGACGTGGGCTGCCGTTCTGAGGCGTGCTCGACGACGCGTCCGGCGCCATCGGTGCGGGTTCGGTCGCGTCGATCGACGCTGCCTGTGCGCATCGCGGTCCGGCGCCCGCTATGCGCGATTTCGACGCTCGGAGTGAGCGCTGACGCGCGGGCCGCGTCACTGAATCGTCTGGGGAGCCGTTCCGGCATCCGCCAGGTCGGCCGTGTAGCGAAGGACGTGCGTCCCGCCGTCCGCGGAGTCGGGAATGTGCACGACGGACATCGAGAGCGCGGGGAAGACGAGCGCTTGGGGCGCAAGGGTGTCGACCGCCAGCGTGAGGCCACTCGATGCCGTCGTCTTGTTGAGAACGAGGACGGAGGTCGACCCGGCCGTCGCGTCGTAACTCGCATAGACCGAAAATCCTGCCGGGACGCCGGTCGGCGCGAGGATTTGGCCCCGAAAGTTCGACGACACCAACCACTGCGCATAGTAAGCGGGATCGGGCTGGTCGGCCGTGATGAAGCCCAAAACCGACGCGGTCTCGCTCGTCTCGCCGATGTTCCAAAAAGCGAGTGTCCAGAGGTTGTTTTCGAGTGCGGCTCCCAGGACGTCGGCCGTCCAGAGCGCCGCGTAAAACGTACCCGGCGCCGCGATGAGAGAAGACGCCGTGAAGGAGCTGAGAGCGTACGCATACGAGATGTTCGCCTCGGTGATCCCGAACGGTGTGCCCGGCCGGGCGTGTCCCTTGACGATCGCGGCCACCGCATTCACGGTCGATTGGAACGACCGGACGTCCGTCAGGGCGCCTTGCACGGAAGTCTCCGGCCCGCTGAACGGATATCGATGGACGGTGACGATGTCCACGTCGTCCTTGCAGCCGTCCAAGAAGGGGGTGAGCCAATCGTTGCCGGCGACGTATTTGTACGAGAGTTCGGGTCCGAGAAGCGCAAGGGCCACGCCACCGTCGGACGCAGCGGCGTTCGCCGCCCTCATCGCCGTGGCGTAGGCGGAAAATTGCGTGCAGTAGTCCGCCGCGTTCTGGACGGGAAAGCCCGCGTCGAGGTCCGTGGGGTAGAGGTCCGGTTCGTTGCCGATTTCCCAGTACTTGATGCCGTAGCCCATCGTCCCATTGGCATACGTGACCATATCGGCCGCGTTTTGCGCGGTCGCCGCTCCGCCGTCGCCGTCGGCCACGAGCGGGACCTGCAGGATCGGCTCTGCGCCTACGGTGCGGCAGTACGCAACGAACTTGTCGATTTGGTTCGTGTCGAACGGCGAGGGAGAATTCGTATCGTTGTTGTTTCCGCCGGCCCGGATGACGTTGAGCTGCAGCGCGGTCACGAGGGGTTCGGTCCCGGTCAATCCGGTGACACCGGAATTGCTATAATCCACCCAATCCCAGTAGTTCTGACCGAAGGCGAACGGCGATATCGGAGACCCCTGCCCGCGCACGATGGTCACCGTCGGTTGGCTCGAGACGGCGGCGTCGTCGCCGGTCGTCGTCTGTGCCGCAGGCGTGGTCGGAGGCGTGGTCGGATCCGAGAAACAACCGCCGACCGAGGCGGCGAGGCCCAGCACAAGCCACCGGCAAACCGGCGAAACAACGCGCTGTCGATGGAGACCACCCAATGCTCGGCGCAATTCGCTTCTCTCCCGCGGGCCGAAGGGGAGCCCATGCCCCGAGTTCGCGCCCGACCGGACATCACCACAGCAAATGGCGGGCCGCCGCGGCGCAGACTGCGGTTGGGCCCGCACCGTCAACTTTGGGCCTTCATCGCGCGCCCATCGCTTTTGGCGGATTGATGCCGACCGAAAGGGCCTGCGTCCAACGCGACGAACCCCCGTCGAACGACGACGAGACTTCGTCAGACCCGGTCGAGGTAAGGTCGAGGTCGAGGGTCGAGGTCGAGGGTCGAGGGTCGAGGTCGATCGGTCGAGGTCGATTGGTCGAGGTCGATCGGTGGAGGTCGAGGGTCGCGCCCAAGTAACCGATGTTGCATGGCAAATCGAATTCCAATGGCGCTGGCAGCGGGTCGCGACCAGTATCCGCAGCCGGGATGCGCGCCCGAGCCAAGCTCGCCGGGATGGCCACGTGGATGTCACTCGGACTCGGCTGTACGAGCTACGTCATCAATCGCTACAACCCCGACACTCCTGCGGACGGCGGCAGGAACAACGCCGATGCGCGGAGCGATTCCGAGGCGACCTTACCCGAAGAGGCCGACAGCGGCAGCGAAACATGGGACAGCGCCGTCCCCGACGGGGGGCCCAACGACGGATTGTTGGGATCGAGCTGACGGGCCATGATCAGCGAAAGGCCACTTCGACGCCAACCGACGCGAGCAAGAGCGGCTCTCCCCACGAGGCCAAATCCTGGGCCGTCGCGAAGGTCGGGCGCGGAGTCGCGTAAAGTCCGGTCACGTCCGCTCGAAGCCATACGTGCGGGTGGACCGCCACGCCGTATCCCATCCGCGCGTAGGGCGTGGCCACCCACGTGGTGCCCCCGGTCCCGTAAAAGCCTGGATTCGGCGAGCCTTGGGTGTAAAGGGCTGCCGTGCCGATGCCGGCGCTGAAGTCGAGAACACACCACCGCGCCGCCAGAGCCCGCGCGCGAAGACCGGCGGCGACGAGCGCGAAGACCAGCGTGGCCGTTCCCGCACTTTCCGTCCGGTGCGCGCTCGTGACCGGCGCCATTCCCATCAGCTCGACGCCCCAACGCGGCGCCCAAAACCAGTCGAGCGAGCCGAACACCTGCCACGAGCCACCGAAGTGGCCGCCGCCCGAAGCCAAAGCGGGCCCCAGGGAGGCACCGAACGCCGGGCGTGCGGTCGCCGGCGCGCTCGCACGAGGGCTTTCGGGTAAGGCGGGGGGCACCCCGGCGCGTGCAGCCATGGGCACGGCGGGGGCCGGCGCGATCGGAGGCGGCGCAGACCATGTCGGGTCGTTGAGCGAGGCACGCAGCGCTTCGACTGCGCGCAACGCCACGACCTCGGGATCGTCGTCGAGGCGCACGAGCGAGCGCAAAACGATTTGTCCGGTCGATCGAGTGACGGTCCATATCCGCACCTCTCCGACGTCGGGGTCGATGTCGATCGCGGCAACGGCATTCGCCGATCGCGATAGGAGCTGAATGTCGAAATCGGTGCGTGTCGCAGGATCGTCTTGGACGGTCGTTACCGCCAGGCCCGAGGCTCGCAGTTCGGCCGCCACACGCGTCGCCGCCGCATCATCGCCGGCGTCGATCAAGAGAATCGTCGCACGCGAGGGCGGCGAAGGCTCGGCGCCTGCAGCGGGCACATGGCGGAGCAGAATGCCGCCCAGGGCGGCGATGCGAGCGATGTGGAAAGGGCATCGCGCCCATGAGGGCATCAGAAACCCGTCGCGAGCTGCCGAGCGAGCGGCGCCTGCAACCCGTTCGGGTACAGCCGAAGATACCGTTGGGCGGCGGCACGCGCCTTGGCCCCCTCGCCGGCGAGCTGCCACGCCTCCATCGCGCGGCCCGCGGCCTCGCGCCGAAGATCCCCCTCCGGCTGCTCGACGAGATAGGTCTCGAACCATTGCGCGGCCCCGGTAAAGTCTCTTTCCTGATCGAAAGCGATCAACCCTAGACCGTACGCGCTCCGGCCCCCGGCGGGCAGCTTGTCGCGCGCCGCGACATAGGCCTGGCGAGCGCGGTTGGCGTCGCCGGCAAACCGCGCGACGTCTCCGAGTTCGAGCAAATCGGGGCCGGGGGCGAGACGACACTGCTCCTCGAAACCGCGCCGCTCGACGAGATCAAGGGCCTGCCGATAGCGCCCGGTGTCCACCAGGGCCCGCCACGCGTCCGTTTCCAACACGCTCGCAGTGGCCGTCGTGGCGCGCGCGGCGGCCCGCACGATCGCATGGACCGCGGTCGTGTCCGCGGTGCCGGCGTCCGCGCCGCCCCCCACGGCTCTCGTCGCTCCCGGATCCGGATGGGGCGATCCATTTTCAGCGGATCCGTCCGGGCGCGCGGGCGCTTCGCCCGCACTTTCGCGCTTCGATCGGCACGACACCCGCAGATGGTCGCCTCGCGCGACGGACTTGGGCTCGTGCATGCACGGGCCCGACACGAGCACCGAGCCCTCTTGCAGATCCAGCCGAAACACCTCTTCGTTCGAATCCCAGTTCACGTCGAACCGCGTGCCCGATACGAGAACCTCGAACGGGCCGACGTCGAGGACCCACCGGCTGCGGCCCCGGTGGACGACCGACGCGCTCGCCCCGCCCCGATCGACCACGATGCGGGCACCGTTGGCGTTCACGGCGCTGACGCGCGCGTGCGCTCCTGCGGACAGCGAAACGAGCGAACCATCCGAAAACTTCAACGGCCACGGAGCTGTCGGCGGCGCCGCGATGGGCACGCCCACGCGGCCGATCTGACCGTCCGCCTCGACGAAGGTCAGATCCGGGGCGGACGACCGCCATCGCACCACCCACAGCGCCGCCGCGGCTATCGCCGGCAACACGGCGACGGCAGCCCACCAAAGCCGGCGATCGCGACGGACGCGCGTCGCGGGTTTGGCCATCGCCCGGCGCGCCTTGGCAACGGCCAAGTAGCGAGCGCGCACGCGGGCCCGATCCTGCTCGCCGCGAATGGCCTCCCAGAGACGCTCGTTCGGGCTCACGTTGGCTCCCCCTCCCCGGACAATGGCGCATGCTCTCGCAGAATCGGATCCTGACGCGCCCGATCCCAAAAGATCTGCTGGGCGCGGACGAGCCTACGTTTCACGGTCGCCAGCGAGACCCGGGTGACCTGCGCGACTTCGTGCAGCTCCATGCCGTCGACGAAGCGCAACGCGAACGCGATTCGCTCGTCGGCGGGCAGAGCGTCGAGCACCGCGTACGTGCGCACCAGCGTCTGGCTCACCTCGGGCGACGCGACGGTGGCCGCCGTCTCCGGAACCTCATCGAGCGAAAATGCGCTGACCCAGCGGCGGCGCGTTCGCCGGCTTCGCAAAAATCTCCGAGCCGTGAAGAGCGCGACGCTGCCGATCCATCCTTTGAGCGCAGACGATTGACGCAAGCCCCTTACGCCTTCGAGCGCGCGGGCGAATACTTCGTTGATGAGGTCGGGAACTTCGGGATCCAGACCCATCGCGCGCACCACCAGCCGCTCCACATAGGGCCCGTAGCGCTCGTAGAGCAGCTCCGACGCGCCCGGCTCCCGTCGCTTGAGCGCCTCGGCCAGATCGGCATCGGTCATCGTGGAGGCAAGCAAGCGCACGGCAGCCGTTCGCGCCGGGTCGCTCGACCTGCGATGAATGGCAACGCTCAAAGCAAATCCAGTCACATTCTGCGCGGGACCGGTATCCGAGGATGCCGCGAACGGCTCATCGTCCTCGCAAAAACACACCCGAGCGATGGCAGCAGGATGGACCAGCAGGCTCCGATGCGCACGTCGAAAAACCGCCTCGCACCGGTACAATGAGTCACGAGTCGATGAATTGGGGCGCTTCGGTGGACTCGTCGGACGCCCGGGCCGTCGATTCGGCGGCCGCCCAAGGCGCGAGACGCGAAATTCCCGTCGCCGCATCCGCCCTTCTGCTGCGACCGTTTCTTGGAGCGGTTCTCGGGGTTTGCCTCGTCGCCTGCACCGACTTGACCGTTCCGCTTCTCGGCACGATCCCCAATCTGCAGCGGGCCGACTCCGCCGGAGCAGACTCGCTCGGCGACGGGAACGGCGTAGGCGACGGGGGCGGCCTAGGTGGGGACAACTGCGTCCAAGCGCCGAGCTGCTCCGGGGGTTCGACGAGCACGAGCAACTGCGGGCCCAGCGGATCCGAGTGCTGCTGCTCGAGCCTCGAGGTGCCGGGCGGAACGTTCGACCGCACGTATACGGTCAATGCGGATGGAGGTGCGACGGGCTTGGCGGACCCTGCAACCGTGAGCGCGCTTCGATTGGATAAATACAACGTCACCGTGGGACGCTTTCGCTCCTTCGTGAACGCGTGGAACGGCGGCTACGCACCGCCGGCGGGGTCGGGCAAGCACACCCATCTCAACGCGGGCCAAGGCCTTGCCAACGCGGCGAGCCCGGGGACGTACGAACCGGGCTGGGTGGCCTCCGACGACGCCAATCTTGCGCCTACGACCGCCAACTTGACCTGCACGATGAACCCGACGTGGACCGACGCGGCGGCAAGCAACGAAAATAAGCCGATCAACTGCATGAACTGGTACGAAGCGTACGCCTTCTGCATTTTCGACGGGGGCTTTCTCCCGAGCGAGGCCGAGTGGGAGTACGCGGCGGCTGCGGGAAGCCAGCAACGCGAGTACCCGTGGGGCACGGCGACTCCCGGGACCGACAACCAGTACGCCATCTACGGGTGTTACTACCCAAGCCGTACGGGGACGTGCGTCAGCGTCGTGAACATCGCACCGGTGGGGGTGCCGGCGCTTGGCGCGGGCCTGTGGGGCCAGCTGGATCTGGCGGGCGACGTCTCGGATTGGAACCTCGACTCGTATGCCAATTACGTGAACCCATGCGTGGATTGCGCCAATCTGTCGGCATCCCTCGCCGACCGGGTGCGCCGCGGCGGCGACTTCCACCAACCCGCATCGGACTTGGAGCCATGGCAACGCTTCGAAGACCTCCCGTCGCTCCGCGGCAGCAACGTCGGCTTCCGATGCGCGAGGACGCCCTGAGTGCAGCGTCCCGCTGAACGGTACCGAACTGCGCCGGGTACGCCCGGGTCGGCCTGGCCCTACGCGCCGCTACGGGCCGCCTCGCTCGGCGTGCGCGGGTCGGGCCACCTCGGGTCGCTCGGATGCGTCTGGGGGGGGCCTCTCGGGAGAGCTTGTTTCCCCGGCCGCCACCGAAGCGCTAGGGGGTGAATTTCCCGCCGCGACCCCGTTCGTCTGCCGGCGCGTGGCGGAGGGAAGTACGTTACGGTAGGCACACGTACCTCCATGCGCGGGCTCGATGTCGGCGGACAAGCGCTCATGTGCGTTGCGCTCTACGGCGGCGCGACCTTCGTCGCCGACGTCGTCCACTGGGCCCTGCACGCCATGGCACGCGCGCGATCGCCGACGTTCGCTCGCATCGGAGCTCTCCACCAAGCCCATCACCGATTTCTCGGCCCTGATCTACGCATTCATCGCGAATACCGAATACAAAATCTCATCTACCACCGTGGCCCCGAATATTTCACGTTGGTACTCGCCACGTCCGTTGGCTTTTGGTGCTTGCCGGTCCGCGTCGTATGCGCCGTCATGGCATTCGAAACGATTTTGGCGGCAGTCGCGACCTGGCGAGGAGGTCTCGACTCGAACCACATGGACCTGCCGCGGCTGCGCTCGTCGAACGCGGGCTGGCTGGTGGGGCCCATGTACCACGCGATGCATCACGTATTCCCAGACAATTACATGGGGTCTACGACCAAGTTGTTCGACATTCTCTTCGCCAAGGGCTGCCAGATTCGCGGCCGCCGCTTCGCCATGACGGGCGCGAGCGGCGCGTTCGGGCGCCCGCTCGCTCGGATGATTGAGGCGGCCGGCGGTCAGGTCACCCCTCTCAAGTACGGTCGCGACTACGACTACGACGACTACGAACGGCTCGACCCTCTGCTCGCCGATGCGGACGTCCTCGTCCTCTGCCACGGCAGCAAAGTCGAAAAGGCCATGCAGGCCAATTGCGAATCGTTCGTCGCCATTATCGAGCGCTTTCGCCGCGTCGGTTGCGACCGCCAGCTTCCCGTCGAGGTATGGGCCGTCGGCTCGGAGATCGAGGCTCATCCGGCCTGGGGCAATCCGGATCTCGAAATGTATCTTCGTTCGAAGCGCGCCTTCGCCAAACACGCACGCCGCTACTTTCACGACGCCGCGATCGTTTATCGACACATCGTGCCGTCGGCGTACACCTCCCCGATGGGCAAAGGCCTCATGACCGGGGCCACCGCCGCGGCCATTGCGATGTTTTTCATTCGGCGGGGCTTCCGTTACGTCCCCGTGACCTACACGGGCATTGCGCTGCTCAACTGGCTCCGCTTCCTCTGGCCGGCCGGCGCGCTCGCGTTCGCGGAGCCGCCCCGCGAATGACTCGCCCAAGGTCCGGGCACCCGGCGTCGAACGATCCCGGTGAGAATGCAGCGATTCATCGAGCGCGATCGGCCTGACGACGACTTCCTCCGGGGTCGGGTCCGATCTCACGGATGAGCACGCCACGAGTCAAAGGCCCCCCGATCGGGGATCCCCAAACGTTGGATTGACGATTGCACGGAAATGGGGCATGGACTCGGGGAACCGCGCGCGCGTGTCGCCGTTCGTCGTTTTCGCCTTCGGTGTGCTCGCCCCGCTCGCGGTGTTCGGGGCGACGCGGCTTCTGGCCTCCCCGAAACCCAAGGCCGAGACAGAGACGTCCCCACGCGTGGTGAGGGAATTCATCGTGATCCCAGCTGCGGCCACAACGGAAGGAGAGACGCGTTCGTGGGCCGAGGGAACGGCTCTACCGGTCGGGTCGGTCCGCGTCGCAGCCTTGCCGCAGGACCTCGCACCCGTCGTCGCCCGAGCATCGACCGACGAGCCGTTCGCGTTCGACGGCGCCGCGGCCGCAGCCGTTGCGTCCTCGGCCCCGCCCGCCGATCTCGTGGCTTCCTCCGCCGCCCCCGCCGATCGGGCTGCCCCCTCGGCCTCCGTTGCGGCCCCATCCACGCCCCCTCCGGCTCCACCCCCGCCGCCCGTTCCGTGCGGGATCACGACCTGCGCGGCCGGCGACGTCTGCTGCAGTGCCGCGTGCGGAATCTGCGCCGCGCCGGGCGAAGCGTGCACTCGGCAAGATTGCGGATTGGCCTCGTACCCGACCAACGCGTTCTGCGGCGCGAACACGTGCGCGATCGGCGAGGTCTGCTGCAATCCGAGCTGTGGAACCTGCGCTCCCCCGGGCGTGGAGTGCAGTCAGGTCGCGTGCGACGACGGGCCCACGTACCCATCCAGTCAAGCCTGCGGAATGATGAGCACCTGCAACGTCGGTTCGGTGTGCTGCGACCCAAGCTGTGGGCTCTGCGCGCCGGTTGCCGACTGCGCGCATCTGCACTGTTGAAGAGCTTGCCGCGTCGAATCTCCCGCGCGATCGGTGCACGGACCCGCAAGTTCTGCATGCCGCCGATCGTCGGTCGTCATTCGGTTCCGTAGATCGCGTCATGGCCGCCGTCGTTTTCGACACCGCCGTCTTCCGCGTTCACGCCCTGCCCATTCGCGTCTTCCGCGTTGGTGCCGCTGTCGTTGTCGTCCTGTCCGTCGGAGTCGCCGTCCGAGACTTCGGGGCTAAAGGGCAGTTCGCACTGCCAGATCCCGTGGTCGCAGACACACGACAGAATCGCGTAGCCGCACGTGCCGTCGCCGGTGCAGGCCTGTCCGTTGCCGGGCGCGTAGGTCGGACAGTCCGACGCCGAGGAACAGGCGCCGAGGACCGCGAAGACGAAGCCCAAGCCGACCGCACGCACGTCGCGGAGCGTACTCTCGCCCTGCTGGGCGAGGTAGACCTCGCGGCGCCCGAGGTCGACGACCCCGACCCCGACCCCGACCCCGACCCCGACCCCGACCCCGACCCCGACCCCGACCCCGCCCTCGGCCTCAGCAGATTCGCGGCAACTGCTCCCCGCTCAACATATCGACGACGCGGCGACCCCCGAGACAGGTGCGCATCACGACATGAGAACCCCCGCGATCTTCGACCGACCCGACGCGCGCGGCGTTCGGACATGCCCCGGACGCGCGCAGGATCTCGACCGCGCGCGCAGACTGTTCTTCCGGCACGAAGACCGCCATTCGCCCCTCGCACGCCACATAAAGCGGATCCAGTCCGAGAATCTCGCAGGCCGCGGACACCTCGCTCGACACGGGCACGCAGAGCTCGTCCAGGGTAATCGTCACGTTGGCTGCGCGCGCCAGTTCGTTCAGAGCCGACGAGAGGCCACCGCGCGTGAGGTCACGCAAGCAGTGCACGTCCACCCCGGCGTCCAGCAAGGCCTGGACCGGCTCGACGAGCGGCGAGCAGTCGCTGAGGATGGTCGTTTCGAACGCGAGGTGCTCGCGCGTGGCGAGAATCGCGACGCCATGGCGGCCCAGATCGCCATTGACGATCACGGCATCGCCTGAAGCGATGCGCCCGGGCGAAACACGAATGCCGGCCGGCACGACTCCGATCCCGGAGGTCGTCACGTACACGCCGTCGCCTTTGCCCCGATCGACGACCTTGGTGTCTCCCGTCACGACGCGCACGCCGACGGCTTCGCACGCCCGCTGAACCGAAGCCGCGATGCGCCCGACGGTCTCGATGGGCAATCCTTCTTCGAGAATGAGCCCCAAAGACAGCGCCAAAGGACGCGCCCCGGCCATGGCCAGATCGTTGACCGTGCCGAACACGGCCAAGCTTCCGATGTCGCCGCCCGGAAAGAACAGAGGGTGGACGACGTACCCGTCGGTCGTGAACGCGATCCGCTGCTCACCCACGTCGATGACGGCGCTGTCGTGGCGCTCGGCTAAAGGCGGGCTGTGCACCACGCTGAGAAGCAGGTCGTCGAGCAAGCGATGCATGGCGCGTCCGCCTCCTCCGTGGGCGAGTTGGATCGCACCCGAAGGGTTCGGCAGAGGACAAGCGAGGCGAAACGCGTCGTCATTCATGCTTGCTTTCGATAACGGAAATGGACCGCGCAGGCGCCCTCGCCCGAGACCATCGTGGCACCGAGCGGCGCGTCGGGCGTACAGCGCGACGCGAATGCCGGACACTCACTCGGCTTTTTGAGCCCCTGCAGCACGAGTCCGGCGATGCACTCGGGCGATTCACGTCCTTGCACCTGGGCCACGTCGAATCGTTGCTCGGCGTCGAATGCGGCGTACTTGGCTCGCAGGCGAAAGCCACTATGGGGGATCGTGCCGATGCCGCGCCAAGCCCGGGCGCCCACCTCGAAGACTTCGTCGATCGCGGCGCGCGCGCGAACATTGCCCTCGCCGCGAACCGCGCGGCCGTACTGGTTCTCGACCTCCGCACGCCCGGCCTCGAGCTGGGTGATCGCCATGTGAACCCCCTGCAGAATGTCGATGGGCTCGAAGCCCGTCACGACGATGGGCACCCGATGACGCCGGCTGATGGGCTCGTACTGCCGGATACCCATGATGGCGCAGACGTGACCGGCGGCGAGAAAGCCCTGAACGCGACGTTGTGGCGCGCTCAGGATCCGCTCGAGTGCCGCCGGGACCAGGACGTGGGACACGATGACCGAGAAGTTCGTGAGCCCCCATCGGTGCGCTTCGAGTACGGCCATCGCGTGACCGGGCGCGGTGGTCTCGAAGCCGACCGCGAAAAACACCACGTGTCGATCGGGAATCTTCCGGGCGAGTTCGATCGCGTCGAGCGGGGAGTACACGACCCGCACGTCGCCCCCGGCGGCCTTGACGGCAAGCAGGTCCTGCTCGGAGCCGGGGACCCGAAGCATGTCGCCGTACGAACAAAAGACGACGCCCGGCTGCCGGGCGATGCTCACCGCTCGATCGATGGCCTCGACCGGCGTCACGCACACGGGGCAGCCCGGGCCGTGCAAGAGCGACACGGTGTCGGGCAAAAGGTCCTCGATGCCGAACCGCGCGATCGTGTGGGTCTGCCCGCCGCACACTTCCATGATCGTCCACGGTCGGGTCACGATCCGCGCGATGGCGTCGCGGTACGCGATGCCGCCCTGCCGGGTGCGGTACTCGTCGACGTATTTCACGCGGTCGTCTCGATCTCGGCGAGGTAGCGGTGCACGCTCTGCGCATGCTCCTCGCTGACGCGCGCGATGGCGAAACCGGCGTGCGCGAGCACGTAATCTCCGGGCCCCGCCTCGGGCACGTACTCGAGACAGATGACTTTGACCACGCCGCCGAACGAGACGCGCCCGGTGCGCAAATCGCCGTGGTCGACCGTGAGAACTTCACCGGGTATCGCCAGACACATCGTGCAGCCTTGCCCCTACCACGTGAACCTGTCCGACCGAAAGACCACCGTCATTGGGCGGAATGCGGGTGGCCGCGTACACGTCGAAGCCGCGCGACTCGAGCCGCACCTTGACGGCCGCGAGCAGCCGCGCGTTTTGGAAGCATCCGCCCCCGAGCGCGACCTTGCCCATGCCCGCGCGCTCGGCCACCGCGAGCGCCGCACCCGCCAGCGCGGCATGGAAGGATCGGCTGATCTCGGCCACTGCCAGGCCGCGATCGCGATCGCGAAGGACGGCGCGCAAAAGCGGCTCCCAATCGATCACGTAAGGGGGTGTATCGCCGCGGATCTCCATCGGGTAGGGCGTAGCGACGAGATCGCCGCGCGCCGCATGTTCGAATTCCGCGGCGGCCTGGCCCTCGAAATCGCATCGCACGCGGGCGCCCGCAACCGCAGCGATGGCGTCGAAGAGGCGACCCACGCTGCTCGTCCGCGGCGCCTGCACGCCTCGCGCGACCATCCGCAAAAGCAGGTCCCGTTCCCGCTCCTCGAACGCGGGAGCGCGGTGGGCCTCGCCGACGGCTTCGAGCAGCCCGAGCGCGGCTCTGCGCGGCTCGAGCGTCGCGCGCTCTCCGCCGGCAAGAGCGAACGTTCGCAGATGGGCGATTCGCCTGCAGTGCGCACCGTCGAACGAAAGCGCCTCGCCGCCCCAGAGCGTGCCGTCGTCGCCGTAGCCCGCGCCATCCCACGCGAGCCCGAGCACCGGGCCGCGCAAGCGGTGCTCGGCCATGACGGCCCCGACGTGCGCGGCGTGATGTTGCACCCGCTCGAGCCGCGCTCCCCAGCGTCGCGCGAGATCCTCGGCGAGATGCGTCGACGCGTAGTCGGGGTGGAGATCGCAAGCCACGATTTCCGGCCGGACGGCCAGAAATTGGGTGAGGTCGTCCACCGTCACGGCGAGCAGTTGCCGCGTGCGCTCGTCGTCGAGATCGCCCAAGTGCTGGCTGGCCACGATGGAGTCTCCGGCCGCGACCGCTACGGTCGACTTGAGATGACCCCCGAGCGCGACGATCGGAGGTCCGCCATGCGTCCGGCCGAACGGATGCGGCACGAATCCGCGCGCCCGGCGGATCACCGTGGTGCCGAAGGCCGTGACGCGGACGACGGAATCGTCCGCGGGCCGCACGATACGTCGATCGTGCGACACGATGCGATGCGCGATCGGGCCGAGCCGCTCGATGGCGTCGACGTCCTCGGTGCAGAGCGGCTGGCGCGACACGTTGCCGCTCGTGCACACGAGCGGACCGCCGAATTCGTGCGCGAGCAGATGATGCAGCGGCGACGCCGGCAGCATCGCTCCCGTCAGGACGGACCCGAAGGCCACCGAAGGGGCCGAGATCCGCGTCCGGCCGCGTCAGGACGAGCACGATGGGCGCTGCCGGCGAGCAGAGCGCCTCGCGCTCGGCCGCGACGAGCGTGCAGCGCCGCTCGACCGCGGCCAGATCGGCAAAGAGGACCGCGAACGGCTTCGCATCCCGCTGCTTCCGGCGGCGCAATTCGGCGACCGCCGACTCGGCGCAAGCGTCGACCATCAGCTGATAGCCGCCGACCCCCTTGACGGCGCAGATCGCTCCCGCGCGAAACGCCTCGGCGGCGGCGTCGAGCGCCGCCCGGCCGCGGGCGACCACGGATCCGCGGCCGTCGCGGGCGACCAGCGCGGGGCCGCACCGGGGGCACGCGATCGACTGCGCGTGATACCGGCGGTCCGCCGCGTCGTCGTACTCCGAAGCGCACGCCGCACAGAGCGGGTAAGGGTGCATGCTCGTGCGATCGCGATCGTAGGGGGTGCCGACCACGATGGTGAAGCGCGGGCCGCACGACGCGCAACTGGTGAACGGATACGCGTGCCGGCGTCCACCCGGCGTTGCGATCTCTTCGAGGCAAGGCCCGCACGGCGCGATGTCGGGTGGGATGGCCGGCGAAGCCGTGCGTGCCCCCGGCGACGTCGCGCTCGCGCGGATCGAGAACGTGGGCGTGCCCTGAGTCGGCTTGCGCTCTGTGGCCATATCGACGAGCAGGGCGCCGGTCGGCAAGTCGATCCGCACGGCAAGCACGAAGGCCGCGATCCGGTCTGGGGGACCCTCGACTTCAATCTGAACCGCGTCGGCCGTGTTCTGCACGTGGCCGCCAAGCCCCATGCTTCGCGCGAGCCGGTCGACGAAGGGGCGAAAACCGACGCCCTGCAAGATGCCGCGCGCCGTGAGCGCGACCCGGATCAAGGCTCCACGTCCATCGTTTCGATGGCGATCCCGGTGCGCCCGAGCACCTCGGCCTCGCTGCCGCCGCAGCACGGACACACGAGCATGCCGTGACAGGGCAGGTATTCTGCATGGCAGCCACGGCAGCGCGCCGCCACGTGCTCGACCGAGAGATCGAGCCGGGCGCCTTCTGCCGGCGTGCCCTGCGCCATGGCCGTAAACGACAAGACGAGGCTGTCTCGAGACAGCGCCTCGGTCTCGGCGATCCAGCCTCGCACGGCGAGGACACGCTCGGCGCCCAGTGTGGCGGCGCGCGCGAGGACCTCGCGAAGAATGCCACGGGCAAGCTGCGCTTCGTGCATGCGTTCAGTCCCTCGCGAGCCTTTGCGCTACGGCAACCGCCCGCTCGACCGCCAGGGCGACGGGAGCGCTCAAGGCAGCACTGGCGGCCCGCGGCGGATCGATGGTGATTCCGACGACGCGCACGTCTCGTGCACACGTGTTGCCGCCGAGAGCCCGCGCCAGCGCGAGGGCCTGGCCAATCCCCATGCCGTGCGACGAGACTCGCCGGGCGGTGGAGCGAGTGCCGTCCGCCGAGCGCGGATCGCTTTCGCCGATGAGATCGTGCTCGGATAACTCGACGACCCTTCCGGCACGGCCTCTGCCGACCACGGCATCGACCACGACCACGCGATCGGACGCCGCGAGCAAGGTCACGATGGCGGAAACATCCGGAGCGGCCACCGCATCGAACCCCGCCGCGCACAGCCGCTTGGCGACGACGAGCCCCACCGAGTCGTCGCCCGCGTAGGCATTGCCGATTCCCACGATGAGCGTCATGCGACGGTCTCGAAGCGCAAGTCGAGAAAGTGCGTCGCGCACGAAATGCACGGATCGTAGTTGCGAACGACGCGTTCGGCGCGCGCGCGCGCCTCGGCCAATGGAAGCGATGCCAGAGCCTTGCCGATGCGCGCCAGATCGTCCTCGATCGAGCGCTGGTTTTGCGAGGTCGGCGGGACGATCTTGGCGTCGGCGATCGTCGCCCTATCGTCGATCGTGTACCGGTGGTACAGGATGCCGCGCGGCGCTTCCGTGCACCCGAAGCCCGTCCCCGCACGGCCCGGCGCCTGGGCGCACGGCACACGCGGAGGCACGAAATTTTCGATGATTCGGATCGCCTCGTCCAGAGCGAAGAGCACCTCCACACCGCGGACGAGGATGCTTTTGTAGGGGTTGGTGCAAGCCGGTCGCAAGCCGACCCGTTCGGCGGCGACGCGAGCCACGTCCGGAAGACGTTCGAAGTTGTGGTGAAACCGCGCGAGCGGGCCGCAGAAGATCGATTGGCCGTCGAGAGTCGTTTGGAGCGCGTGAGAGTACGCCACCTGCGATTCGATAAACCGTGCATCGTAGTCGTGCACGTCGAGATCGACGCCGCTTTTCGACACGATACGCCCTTCGCACAACGGGTACTCTTCGGGGTGACGGAGCGCCACGAAGTCGTAGGGGTGATCCACCTCGGGGAATTCGAACCCGCCCATCCAATCGAGGGTCTCGGCCGCCGCATCGCGCGCCCAGCCGAGCTCGGGCAAAAGCGCCTCGAGGTCGCTCGTAGGCGGCGCCCTGTAGAAGCCGCCAATCCGCACATTCACCGGGTGGACTTCGCGACCGCCGAGCGTCGTTACGATCGCGTTGCCCGCTTTCTTCATCCGCAACCCCGCACGCACGCGCTCGGGGTGGAGCTTGGCCATCGCGATCGCGTCGGGCACGCCGAGAAAGTCGGGCGCGTGCAGCATGATCATGTGAAGCAGGTGGCTCTCGATCCACTCGCCGCAATACAGCAGCCGCCTCAATGCGCGGATGTCGGCAGGGACCTCGACGCCGAGGGCGCTCTCGACCGCCGCACACGCCGTCATCTGGTACGCCACCGGGCAGATCCCGCAGATGCGCGCCGTGATGTCCGGCGCCTCGAAGCACGATCGACCCCGTAAAAGCGCTTCGAACAGGCGTGGGGGCTCGAAGATGCGAAGTTCGACGCCCACGACTTCGTCGCCTTTGAGGCGCACCGTGAGCGCCGCCTCGCCCTCCACCCGGGCCATGTAGTCGACTCGGATGGTCCTAGTCTTCATGCGCCATCCCTTCGGTGCGAAAGGCGCCGGCGACCGGATTGAACGTGAGAAACAGGCGCCGAACGTCGCGGGCCGGAACACCCTGGGCGAGAAAGCGTCGCGCGAGCTGTGCCGTCTCCGGAGCGTCGCTCGGGCCGTAGCAGCCGTAGCACCCCCGCTCGTAGGTCGGGCAGAGTGCACCGCAACCCGCATGGGTAACGGGGCCGAGACAAGGCGTACCGTGAGCCACCATCACGCAGACGTTGCCGCGTCGCTTGCACTCGATGCAGACCGGATCGGCCGACAGGCTCGGCGTGCGGCCGTGCATGAAAGCCTTGAGGACATCGAGCAACTGCTGCTTGTTGACGGGACAGCCGCGTAGCTCGAAGTCGACCGCGACGTGATCCGCGATCGCCGTCGAGGTCGCGAGCGCGTCGATGAATTCGGGCCTGGCGTACACGACCCGCAGCATCTCGGGGTACTTGCCGAAATTTCGAAGCGCCTGGATCCCTCCGGCCGTGGCGCACGCTCCGATGGTGACGACCTTCTTCGAGATCCGACGGACATGCTGGATTCGTTGCGCATCGTCGGGCGTAGTGATCGAATCCCTCGACGAGCGACAGGTCGTAGGGTCCTTTGCGGACGGCGCTCGTCGCCTCGCGAAATAGGGCGATGTCGAGGCGCTCGGCCACCGCAAGCAGTTCGTCTTCGCAGTCGAGCAGACTGAGTTGACAGCCGTCGCACGAGGCAAATTTCCAAACGGCAAGCTTGAGTTTGCGCGCCATCAAACCTCCCGCACGGTGAGGTAATGCGCGATCCGATCGAGACGCATCACCGGACCATCCTTGCACACGAACTCCGAAGCGAACTGGCAATGTCCGCAGAGCCCGACCCCGCATTTCATGCTTCGCTCGAGCGACATCCAGATGGCTTTGCTGGGCAAGCCGCCGTTTTGCAGATCGCGCGCGGCAAAACGCATCATGACCTCGGGACCGCAGACCATCGCGACGGCATGGTCCGGGTCGAACTTCGCCCCGGCCACGAGCGCCGGGACCACCCCGACGTGCCCGTACCACTCGGTGCCGGCGTGGTCGACGGTCACCCCGACGTCGCAATCGAGCCGGCCACGCCAGGACTCGAGGTCCCGACGAAACAGAATATCGCTCGGCGTGCGAGCGCCATAAAGGACCGTGATGCGCCCGAAATCCGCGCGGTGGGTCAACACATGGGTGATTGCAGGTCGAAGAGGGGCGAGTCCGAGACCGCCCGCGACGAAGAGGACGTCTTTGCCGCGCGCTTGCTCGAGCGGCCAGACACTGCCGAACGGGCCCCGCACGCCGACGCTCGCTCCCTTGCGGAGGCCGCACAGTGGGCCCGTCACCGCGCCGACCGCCCGGATCGTGTGCAGAAGCCTCGTCGCATCCGCGGGATCGCCGC
The DNA here is from genome assembly GCA_963696385.1 of uncultured delta proteobacterium. Taxonomy (GTDB): domain Bacteria; phylum Myxococcota_A; class Polyangia; order Polyangiales; family Polyangiaceae; genus Palsa-1150. The sequence goes on along the minus strand of CAVOKF010000006.1, from coordinate 360,849 downwards.
TGATCGAGATGGGGACTTCGCCGACGCCGAAGGCGTAAAGCATGTTGAATTGACCCGGCGCGAACGAGAACCCGCCCTCTGGCGAGGCGTCGAGTTGGAGACTGACGGTGTCGGGCAGCTCGCGGATGACGCGCGACACGACCATCATCGTGGGAATCATCGGGGCGGCAGCGGCCACGCGCTCACCGGTACACGTCGAGGTTCTGCAATCGCAGGCGTTCGAGCCGGCGATAGGTGAGCTCGAGCAATCGGCGCGCGAGCGCATGGCCGAGCGCATCGTCGGTGGCGATCCTCGCGCGAAGGCACGACCCGTCGAGCGCGAAGGCGAGGACACTCTCTCGAGCGCGCGCGTCGACGTGCGCGCGCGCTCGCGCGAACATCCACGACACGCCGAGGACATCGCCCGGACCGAGCGTTTCGACCGTTGCGGGACGACGACCCGGGATGTGGCTCTCGAGCGAAATGGAACCCTCGCGGACCAGATAGAAGGTCGATTCTTCGTCTCCTTCGTGCACCATGAATTCGCCCGGCGCAAATCGAACGTTCTGTGCGCAGCCGACCAGGATGTGCACGTGCTCATCGCTCAGATCGCGCATGAACGGATGCTCTCGCAGGACTCGTTCGAGCGACTCCACGCCTACCCCTGCGGAGCCGGACCCCGAATGGCCGCGACTTCCTCGGTGATGTCGATGCCCACCGGACACCAGGTGATGCAGCGGCCACATCCCACGCAGCCGGAGGTCCCGAACTGGTCGATCCAACTCGCCAGCTTGTGGGTGAGCCACTGTCTGTAGCGGGCACGAAGCGACGCGCGCACGGAGCCGCCGTGCACGTGCGAAAACGCAACGCTGAAGCACGAATCGAGGTGCCGGATGCGTTCGGCCTCCTCGCCCGTCACGTCGGTCTTGTCCTCGATGGTCGTGCAGAAGCACGTGGGGCACACGAGCGTGCAGTTGGCGCAGCCGAGGCAGCGCGACGCGACGTCGTCCCACCGGGGATGCTCCCGGTTCTCGTAAAGGAGCTCCTTGATGCCGCGGGTGTCGAGCGTTCGGCCCATCTGCGCGGCCGTGCGCGCGACCACCCGGTCGGCGTGATCGACGTCGGCCTCCGATGCGGGATCGAGGGCAAGGCGGTCCGCCAACGTCGCGCCCGCCTCCGATCCGATCTCGACGACGAAGCGATGCGATGGTTCGAGAATTTCGGTGAGCGCCAGGTCGAACCCCCGCGTCGCCTTGGGACCGGTCCCCATCGACACGCAGAAGCACGTGCCGCCCGCCGTCGAGCACTGCAGCGCCACGACGAAGGCATTGCGGCGCCTGGCGTCGTAGTCCGCATCGGCATACGGCCCTTGCAAAAGCACACGATCTTGCACACCGACCGCCGCGATCTCGCAGGCGCGCGTGCCGATGAGCGCAAGCTTGCGAGGCGCGGGGCCGCCCGCGATCACCTCGACGTCATCGGCACGCCGGCGAAGCTTCACGAGCGAGACCCCGGAAGGAAAGAAGCCGCCCTTGGGGGAGTGCGGCCCGACGGCAAAGCCGAAGACGGCCGCGTCGGCGCGCGGCGTCAAGCGGTAGCTTCCCGGCGACTGGACGTCGGTGACACCGACGGGCAAGTCGTCGACCGTTCGCACCGGACCGTGCACGATGGCACCGGCCTGCACGACCGGACCGATGACCTCGTAGCCGTCCGACCAAAGCGCCGCGATGAGCGAAGCGAGCTCGGCGCGCGCCAGGATCCACTTCGATCCGAGGTCCTTTCGGAGCGTGGACATGCGCTTGAAAGACCCTTACTACAGCGCCCCGCGAAGCGGTACCCAGCCGCGCTGGGTACGCCTGCGTTCGGCGTTCACCCCCCATCGCAATTCGCTAATTGGGTGTACGAACATGTGCCAGTCGAATTGCACGACCCCTGGGGAATCAAGCACGCCAAATCCGTAACGCACGCGGTGGACCCCCCGCTCGGTACCGCGCAGCCACCGCAGGGATCGGGGTGCGCGCTGCAGATCAGGGCGGTCTTGTCTTGGCAAACCCAGGTCCCCGAATCGCATGCGGTCTCGCACCGAGATCCCGCCTCCTCCGCCAACGTCGTGCACCCGCCGCACGCGTTCGTCTTGGGCGCGTTGCACAGGACGGCATCGGCGTCGCCGGCCACGCAAACGTAGGTGCCGGGGCATCCTCCGTCCGTGAGGGTGCACGCGCTGCCCGCGTCATGCGCCAACGTCGAGCATCCGCCGCACGCGTTGGCAAGATGGGTGGCGGAGTCGCAGACGGCCACGTCGGCCTCGGCGTCCAGGCCTGCGTCGGCTTCGGCCTCCGCGTCGGCCTCTCCGACGGCATCCGCTTGGCCCTCCGCAACCGTTTGCGCGTCCCCGTCCACCTCGGCGTCCGCCCCCGTCTCCGCGTCCGCGGCACCATCCCCGCCCCCGGCGCCGGCTTCGACCGTCGCGTCGTGGGTCCCGCCGGCATCGACGCCGGACTCGGAAGAGGTGCCGGTGTCGACGGTCGCGTCATTCATCGATGCGTCGTCGTCCAGTCCAGACTCAATCGAAAAGTCGCCCAAGATCTGAAGACACCCGGCGAGGCCGAGGCTCGAGAACACCACGATGGCCGACCAACCGACTCGCCGCATCAAACACCCTCGTCGCGTCAAACCGAATTCCGCAGATGCACTCCGAACGATCCCTCTCGACTCGCTGCTCGCGCGCATGAGCGCGTCGACGGCCGATCGGGGCAGCCTCGCTTGCGCGGCTGCCGGCAATTGGCCTGACCATCATAGCGACGTTTCCGCATGGTGCGAGCTTTCGTCTGCCTGCCCTTCATTGTCAGCCACGGATCGCCGCCCAAAAAAGGCTCGTTTCACCCCCTCCGCCGCGCGCAAACGCGAGCTATCGTTATCGGGGGCGCCCGATGGCAATTTCTTCGGCACGGAGCGACGGGGATCCACGCAGCGGCTTTCGCCGCTCTGCCGGCCGGCCCGTCGGCGCGTGCCCTCTTCCACGCGGGTCTCGGGTGACGCACACTCTGGGGATGCGGTGGATGCCGATTTCGACCGTTTCGAGCCGCAGCCGATCGCGGCGCCGGGGCAACCGGATCGCTACGAGCGAGGGGGGACGGACTCATGCCGGATAAGCCTTCCGACAAGCGCCAGGTGAAGTTGCCCGATCTGAAGGTCAGCGAGGGCTACGACTCCGAGCGAACCCAGGTCCGAGCGGCGCCCGATCCGGCGTTGGCCTCGATGCGACGCGATCGTCCGTTTTTGGTCGTGATCGGCGGCGGCAGCGTGGGTGAGATGTTCGCGGTCCGACAGCGCGAGGTGGTCATCGGCCGAGGGCGCGATGCAACCGTCCGGTTCGACGACGACGGCCTTTCGCGTCGGCATGCCCGGATTGTCTACGCCGGAGGCGAGGCGCACATCGAAGATCTCGGCAGCGCCAACGGGACGTTCGTTAACGGCAACCGGGTCGCGTCGCTACGGCTCCTGGTCGACGGCGACAAGATCACGCTCGGATCGATCACCATCCTGAAGTTCACCTACAGCGATGATCTCGACGAATCGTTCCAGCGGCGGATGTTCGACGCTTCGCTGCGCGACGGGCTGACGAAGGCCTACAACAAGAATTACCTCATGGAGCGGCTCGACAAGGAGCTCGCGTACGCACGGCGCCACGGCGCCCCGCTGTCGGCCATCCTGTTGGACATCGACCATTTCAAGAGAGTCAACGACACGTTTGGTCATCCCGCCGGCGACGCCGTTCTCGTCAACTTGGCGCGAGTGGCTCTCGACATGCTGCGCAAGGAGGACATTTTCGCGCGGTATGGCGGAGAGGAGTTTGCCATCATCTGCCGTGGGATCGCCGTCCCCGACGCGGTCCGGCTCGCCGAGCGACTGCGGCAGGCCGTGGCCGCGATGCGCACGGCGCACGACCCTCACGACGTGGTCGTCACGGCAAGCTTCGGCGTGGCCGGCTTTCCCGATCTCGATGCCGAAACGCCCGCCCAGCTGATCGCGGCCTCCGATGCGGCGCTCTATGAAGCCAAACGCGGCGGCCGCAACCGCGTCGTCGAGCGATCGCGGACCTAGATTCAGCCGACCCGCGACCCTTCGCCCTGAGGCCCTTCAGCCGTCCTGCATCTCGCGGGCCGAGGCGTCGCCCGCAAGCTTGCGGCGAAGGCGAGCCTTGCCGAGTCGCAGCCGACTCCAGACGGTATTGATGGGAACGTGCGTCATGGCCGCAATCTCTTCGGCCGTGTGTCCCAATACGAAATAGAGCACCATGGCTTCGCCAAGGGCCGGAGAAAGGTGGTCGAGAAGCCTCCGCACCTCTTCGCGCCGGCGCGATGCCTCCACTTGAACGAGGGGCGACGAGTCCGGGTCGGAGGCCGTGGCCTCGCCCACGGCATCGTCGGCGACGACCCACCGCTCCTGGGTCTGCTGACGCCGCCGCGCCGCCCTTGCCGTAAAGACCGCGACACGACCGGCGAACTGCGCGACGGTGCACTCGCCGCGGAAACGGGCGAGGGCATCGAGCAAACCGAGAGTCGCTTCCTGCGTCACGTCGTCGATGTCGCTGTGCCGTGGACCGAGCACCGTCCGGACGGCACCGCGAACGGTTCCGGCGATCGTGACGAGAAAGGCGCGGACGGCGCGCGCGTCGCGACGACCCACCGCGGCGGCGAGTCCCGCGAGTTCGTCGCGCACGGGGTCCGTCTCGCAGCTTGTGGACCGTGGGGTCTCCTGAATCAGCGAGAGCACGTCCGTAAATGCGCCAAGTCGGCAGTTCGATCACGAAGTCGCGCGTCGCGGGCCAATCCAGCGCAACACACGGTCCATCCGCGACGCCCTTTTTTGACGCGGCGAGCATTACGTCCAGGCCGACGGCAAAATTGCAACAGCGGCCGTCATAGAGCCCGCAAACACTGGACCGCACAGGCCCAATGCCGCGTCTGGACGTCGTAGTTGCATGTTTCGGGTTGACCACAGTCGGAGGCGTCGCTGGAGTCGCATCGAGCCGCCACCGGGCAGTCTCCATCGTTCACGCACGTGTCCGCCGCTGTGTGGCAGTAGTAGAGGGGATTGCAATCGTCGGCCGAAGGCGACGGCGAGCAGAAGCCGCCCGGACCACAGTCCGAGTCGATGGCGCAGTGGCTTCCGGCCAAGCAGATATTTGCGGCGGTATCGGACGACGAGGAACGACAATCGCACGGCGTCGCGGGCGGACAGTCCGAATCGTTGAAGCACTGGTCGTAGGTGCACGACAGGGGGGCAGGCAACGTGCCGGTACAGCGGCCATTCGTCCCCGCATCGCATTCCGAATCCGCATCGCATCCGCCGGCGAGTTGGCAGAGCGGCGCCTGGGGACAGCTTGCCCCACGCAGCATCGGGCACGATGGGCCGGCGGGCCGGTGGTTGACGGGGGCTTGCACCCCCCCTTCGGTGCCCGCATCTTCGGCCCCCGAGCTATCGCCAGCCTCCGCGGCAGAGCCAGCCTTGGGAGCGGAGTGCCCGCCCCCACAAGCGGCTGGGCACGCGGCGAGGATCACGACCACCCAACCAACCGACCCACGCACCGTCACGGCGAACCTACAAGCACGATCCATGCGCGGAGAGACGCGCACGTTCGGCGTCGGTGCGAGGGCACTCGCGCCCCTGCGGTCGACGTCCATCGAGAGCCGAGACCGAGAGCCGAGACCGAGAGCCGAGACCGAGAGCCGAGACCGAGGACAAGGCTTGAAACGCGTTGACAGACCCGAGGGAGTTGGGCAAGGTTTTGCATAGGGGTCGATGTTTGGATTTGCGCAAGCGCTCGGGCGAGTCCGTCGTCGCCGTTGGGGGTGCGCGTGAGCAATTCGCTGCGGCCTTGGGAGAGCCGGTCGAACCGCCCTCCGTTGCGGCTCCTCGCGAGACGCGATCCCGCCGAAGCCGACGACGCCGAACTGGTGCGGGGACTGATCGGCCGCGAAGAATGGGCCGCGAGGGCCATGTGGAACCGCTACGCGCCCTTCGTCTACGGCGTGCTGGACCGCGCACTCGGATCCTCGGTGGAGAGCGAGGACCTCACTCAGGAAGTGTTCTGGAGAATATTCGCCGCCATCGGGCGACTGCGTGACCCGGGTGCGCTGCGGAGTTTCATTTATTCGACGGCGATCCGGATGTTGCGAGGACACTTGCGCACCAAGCGCGTCCGCCGCCTCTTCTCGCTCTCCGATTCGGGCGATGTCCCCGAATGCGTCTCCGAAGCTTCGGATGGCGAGGGACGCGATCTTCTGCGCCGCTTCTACTCGATGCTCGACACGCTCAGTGCGGACGACAGGACGGCGTTCGTGTTGCGCCAGATCGAAGGGCTCAGCCTCGATGCCGTAGCGCAGGCCACGGGGGCCTCCCTGGCGACCGTCAAACGACGGATCCGCAGAGCCTCCGAACAAGTGGAAGGGTTCGCCAAGCAAGACCCCGATTTCGCCGAATACATCGTGCGGTCGAGGGGGGCTCGATGATTCGTCGGCAACAGCCGGATGCGCCGGCCGATCCGGTCGCGGCCTTCGCGGGTCTCGTCCAGGATCGGCGCGGTCGGATGTCCGCGCGCCAGCGCATCGAAGGAGCCGACCTGATCCTGGACCGGCTGAGGCGCAGGCGGCCCTTGCCGTTCGCCTGGCCCCTCGCGGCCGCGGTCGGCGTGGTCGCGCTCGTCGCCGGCGTAGGCGTCCGCGAATTCCGCCATCGCCCGGCGCGCCCGTTGTCTTGCACCGTCGAAGGGGGGCACATCGCGCGCGGCGGATTCATCGAGGTCGACCCCGGAGCCGCAGCGACATTGCATTTTTCGGACGGCAGCGACGTATCTCTGTCGCCCGGAACGCATGCTTCCTTGCGGCAGGTGGACGCGCTGGGAGCCCGGGTGACCTTGACCGGTGGCAACGTGTACGTCGACATCGCGCATCGTCCGGGGGCGCGCTGGTCGTTCGAGGCGGGCCCGTTCGCCATTGCGGTGACGGGAACGGCCTTCCGCGTCGGCTGGAACGCAGCCCAGGAGGAGCTCGAGGTGCGGATGGATCGCGGGTCCGTCGAGGTCAGCGGCCCGCTTTCCGATGGGGAGCTCGCGTTGCGCGCCGGCCAGCAACTGGACGTGCGGGTGCGCGAGCGAGAAACGCTCATCCGCGATCGTGACGGCCTCCGGCAGGACCCGCCGGCGGAAATGCCGACCCCTTCCCCGATCCCCCCGTCCGCGAGCTCCCCAGCCGTGACGGGCGGCGCGGCCCTGGCGCGCGCCGGGGCGACGCTTCGGCCTCCGACGAACACGGGCGCGGCAAGTCCGGACTGGGCGGCGATGTTGGCCAACGGCGAGTTCGAAGCCATCGTCCGACAAGCCGAGCGCCGTGGGATCGACGACTGCATCGCAACGGCCAATAGTTCCGAGATCGCCACGCTCGCGGATGCCGCGCGCTACAGCCGCCACGATGACATCGCCCGCCAGGCGCTGCTCGCAGAGCGGGCTCGCTTTCCAGCTTCTTCCGCGGCGCGCGACGCAGCCTTTCTTCTCGGGCGGCTCGAAGAGACGCTCAAGAACCCGACCGCCGGCATCGACTGGTACGATCGCTACGTGCGCGAGAATCCGGGCGGCACGTACGGTTCCGAAGCGATGGGACGGAAGATGATGCTCATCGAACAGGTCGCCGGAGCGCCACAGGCACGTGCTGCGGCGACGGACTACTTGAGCCATTTTCCGGATGGCCCCTACAGCGCGAAGGCGCGGGCACTCACCCGAGTGCCGTGAGCGCTCGCCGCTTCGGGCACGCCGCGCTCATCGCACTCGTCGTCGTCGCATCGTCGCGGCTCGGCCAAGCCGCCTCCGTCCTCGTGATGCTCGGCGAGCCCGGCAAAGGCAGCGCCGCGAAGAACGAGATCGTGAACCGGGTTCGGGGCGAGTTGATCGCCGACGGCTTTCGCGTCCAGCCGCTGCCCCCGGTGCCTGAAGCCGACCGCGAGTCCGCGCTTCGGCAAGCGGGGAGTGCGGCGGGTGAACCGATCGCCGCAGGCTTTTTTGTCGACGACGACGCAAGCAGCGTCGACATCTATCTGTTGGACACGCGATCGGACCGGCGCGACGTGCGGCACTTGGACGTGCAGAGCTCGTCCGATGCGCGGCCGGAAGTGGTGGCGCGCCGCGCGGTCGACGTCATGCGCGCAAATCTCCTCGATTTCGCAATCGCATCTCTTCGGCCGGCAGCCCAGACAGAGCCGACCCCAGCGCCCAGCCCCCCGCACCGCGAGCCCGTCGAACGACCCACCTTCGCTCGATGGGCCATCGAAGGCGGACTCGGCGTCCTAGGCGGCTTCGCGGGCGTTGGGGCCGCCGTCGTGCCGACCTTGGGGCTGCGCCTCGCCGCCAATCGAACGTTCCAGGTGCGCCTGATCGGGGCAGGGCTCGGGTCGACTCCCACCGTCCACAGCGCGGGCGGGACGGCAACCATCCAACAAGGTGTCGTTGTCGTGGATGGCACGGCGGTGCTCGGCCATGCCCGGTGGCTCCAGCCGCTCGTCGCCATCGGAGCGGGAGCTTATGATGTGTCGGTGAATGGGACCGGCGCCCAGTCCTTTCAAGGCCGCGGCGGGAGTGCGTTGGCTCTGGCGCTCGACGGCGCCGTCGGAGTCGCCGCATCGGTCACATCGAACGTCCAGTTGTCGCTCGACGCGCATGCCCTCGTGACCGAACCGGGGATTAGGGTCCGGTTCATCGACAGGGTGGCGGCAAGCCTGGGCCGCCCGACTCTTTTGGTCTTGTTCACAGTCGCGGGGTGGATTTGATGGGGCGTGGTGCGCCCGAAGTGGCCGCGATGGCTGCCGCCGTCGCGAGTGCGCTTTTGGCGTGCGACTGGGTGAACCTCGACGCGATCGCCCCCCTGGCCCTCGATGGCGTGGGAGCGAACGATGTCGAGACGATTGGTTTTGGATCCCCGGATGGCGCACCCACCGGTGACGGCGACCTCGAAGCGACCGACGCGTCGGACGGCTCCGCCGATGCCAGCTTCGAGGCTTCCACGCCATGCGCCAGCAGCATCCCCGCGGTCGAGCAATGGACGTTCGACACCGGTATCGAGGGCTGGGTCCTCTTGAGCGATCCCGGCGTCGCGGCAACGCTCGCGTGGACCGGCAGTACGGGCTACCCGACGGCGGGCGCCGTGCAGGTGGACGTGACCCCGACCCCGACGGATGCGGCGGCGCTGAGCGGGGCGTGGCTCGTCCTCGAGGAGACATCGCCCGCCAATCTGGCGGAGCGCACTTTGTCGGCGTGGGTCTGGCTCGACAGCGGCCCCAGTCCCCATCTGAAGGTGTTCGTCCAAACTGGAGCCGACTATTCGTGGGCCGACGGCGGCACCGTGTTTCTCACCCCTCATACGTGGACGTGTGTCTCTCTCGACGTCTCGATGCCGGCTTACAACCAACCCGACTACGACCCGACGCAGGTGATCCGACTGGGCTTCGAGCTATTGGGGACCGCGCCCTTTCATCTGTACGTCGACTCCGTTCAATACCGCTGAGGGATCTCCACCGAGCGCCCGCGGTCCGGGCTTGCCGCGTCTCATTCGAATCCGAAACCAGGCCATCGCGGGATGGGGCCGGCCGAGCACCACGCTCACCGGCCACTGGCCGTGGGAGCGTCCGTGGGCCAGACTTCGGGCGCGCTGCCGCGACCTGCCCCATCGGAAGCCCTTGAGGCCGCCGCCTGCCATCCCCATGACGTCACCCGCGAGTTTGAATTCGGCGGCCCATCCCGTGCGCTTGCGCGTCCGAGTGTCGCGACCCATGAATCGCATCCAGGTCGTCATCCGCCTGGTGCTGCTTTGCGCCATCGGGATGATCGGTGGCTCGTCGGTCTATGGGCTCCTCTATCTGGTGCTCCCTGCCGTCGCCGCGCTACTCATTTCTCAGCACGGGCCGGAGCGATACCTCGCCGAAGACGCGCCGCGCATCGGCCGCTCGCTTCGCTGGTTCGCTGCGGCAAGCGCCTACGTGTGGCTCCTCACCGACCAGTGGCCGAACCATGATCCGGAGTCCGCGGTGGAGGTCGAAATCGAGGTGGGCGGCTCACCGACCGCGAGTTCAGCGCTGCTGCGTCTCGTGTACAGCTTTCCGGCACTGCTGCTGTGGGCCGTTTTGACGACGGCCTCGGGGTTGGCGTGGCTGGTGGGTGCGGCCGTGATCCTCGTGAGCGGGCGCATCCCGGCGGCCATCGCCGATGGGCTGGCGACGATGCAGCGCTATCAGCTTCGCCTGCTCGCCTACCACCTTTCGCTGGTCGACCGTTATCCCTCGCTCGAGGACACACCGGCCGCGGGCGACATTCCGCCCTCCGGCCCGGCCTGACGCCGCCGAGCGACCCATCTAATGGGCGGCCGAGAAATCGACGGAAAAGAACAAACGACCGTCGCGTTTCGCAATGCCGACTCCGACGTTACGCCACCCGGGTCGCAGCAGGGTGTCGTGGTCGGCTCCGCCGGGTCCCTCGTTCATCCAGCGGAGGAGAATTTCGGCGATCCGATCCTGCAGAAGGGCAGCACGCGATCCGTCCGGCGAGCCTTCGACCTCGCCGCTCACGGCGTGGAGGTCCCCGGCCTGCTCGGACATGGGACGGTTCGGGCGAGGGTCCAGCGCGAGTTCGTCGCTGCCCGCTTGAGCGAATGCATCGAGCGATTCGTCCCGGATCAGAGGACCGACGCCGTTGAGCCTGCGAACCCCGTTGACGTAACCGAGCACGTAAGCGCGCGCTTCGTCCTCGTCCATCTCCGGCTCGGGAATGCTGCGGGCGGACGACTCGGCCCGTACGGTCATGCAGGCGTACCCGTCGTCGTTGTCGCATCCGGGTGCGACACCCAGCCCCCTCGACGCGTGAGTCACGGGGGCGTTGTTGCGCGCTTGTTGCTCCGCCGCCGACAACCCCAGTTGCGCGGCACCCGCAACAGCCGCGAAGGCGAGCGCCTCGCCGAGCTTCGAACCATTGCTTTGGTTGATCCCGGCGCTGCACGCAACGCACGCCCACGCAGCGACGGTGGCACCCGCAGAAACCAGCCGCATGGCTTAGATTACACCGAGACCATCCCGTGGGCCGCGCCGCCGCGGTCGGCGACGTCCGCGGCCCGCTTCATCACGGAGCCGGACTGAGCGCGAGTTCGTCGGTGCACCCTGCGTTTGTTCGTCGGCGGGGCTTTCAGCGCTTGTTCGTCGGTCGGGCAGCCTTCAGCGCTTGTTCGTCGGTGCAGCCTTCAGCGCTTGTTCGTCGGTGCAGCCTTCAGCAGCAACACGGAGCACTCGGCCAAGCGCACGATCTTCTCGGCCACCGAGCCAAAGAGGACTTTGTTCCAACCTGTGAGACCGTGGCTGGCGATGACGATGAGATCCGCTTTGTGGCGCTCGGCGATCCGCACAATTTCCATCCCCACATCGTTCGCTACCCCGACTTCCGATCGCACGGAAATTCCGCTCTGAGCGTACTTGTCGGCCACCTCGGCGATTCGCTTCACGGCGTCCTCGTGAAGGCGGCGTTCGTATTCCCCCTCCTTGAAGACCGAGACGCCCGCAGGCAGCTTCGGCAAGGCGGGCACGACGTGAGCGATCACGAGAGCGGCGCTATATCGGGAGGCGAGATCCGCTGCGGTATCCGCCGCGTCGCGTGCTGGATCGCTGAAATCGATCGGGGCAAAAACGACTTTGGGCTGGAGCATTTCGTCGGCCTCTTCGAACGACTCTAGGTCTCGTTGCCCCCCAGCAAGACGACGATCTCGTTTCAAAACGGTGACGAGTTCGCCGGGGCCTGGCCATCGCATGGGATATCGCGATCTTCTCCGCCCGAAAAGGGCGACTTGGCCACGGCATGCCCCGCTACGAGGTCGAGTGAGCGCTCACAGCGCGTCGCCGAGAGAGCCCAAGGCCGCATAACAGCGTTCCAGCCACATGCGGGCCCGCTGCCTCTGAAGCGGGGCCAGCGTCGGATCGCCTTCCGTGTTGTTTGCCGCAGCCCAGAGGCTCACGCCCGTTCGATCGATGCGTGTCATCGTCACCGCGTCGAGCTCCGGGAGGTCGATGACGCGGCCGCCGCGCTCCTGCAACCGCCGGCGCGCGTCGCTCTCCTCGAAAAGGGCGAAGTCCTTGCCGCGACCGTGGTTTTTGACGGCGATGTAAGCGAGCGCGTCTCCGTAACGTTCCAACGTACGCTCGAGGTCATGGACGGAGTCGACCGTCCCGTCGCTGACGTGCCAAAGCGTCAAGCGTATGCCTGCTTCGCGGGCGAACCGAAGGACGTCGGCGCTTTCGAGCCAGCGGTCAAGGGATCGCTTGCTTTGCGCCGGGAGATCGACGACGACCGCGCGGTCGGCTGCGAACGCGCGGTCGATGATCTCGTCGGCGCTGGCGAAGTCGTCGAGGTCGGCCGCCTGGGCGTAACTTCCGTAGGCGCGACGGAGAGTGGCATGCGAGACGTCCGCGTCGACGGCCGCGAACGGCGCGGAGCGATCGATGAACCACTGGCACAGCAGCCGCGCGACCAGGCTCTTGCCGACGCCACCTTTTTCACCGCCAACGAAATGAATATGACTCACGGGGGCCCAACCAGAATCGACGTGAACGGCGGCGTCAATCCGGGAAACAGACCTCGTCGGTCATGTCGGGGGGTCGGCGTCGGAGTCGCGGGTCAGAGCCGAGGTCGCCGGTCGCAGTCGCAGTCGCAGTCGCAGTCGGGGTCGTGGTCGTAGTCGTGGTCGCGGGTCGGGGTCGTGTCGCGGGTCGCGGTCGGGGTCGGGGTCGTGTCGCGGGTCGCGGTCGGGGTCGGGGTCGTGTCGCGGGTCGCGGTCGGAGTCGCAGTCGTGGTCGTGGTCGCAGTCGTAGTCGTGGTCGCGGGTCGGGGTCGCGGGTCGCGGGTCGCGGTCGCGGGTCGGCCAGAGGCGCAAGGGCTCTTTGCTCGGTGGTGGGACGACGGTCGGTGGTGAGGATGTTCTTTTTCACCGTCGCAGGAGTTGAGCCGGATGTCGGCGTTCCCTTCCTTGCTCGAGATCGTTTACGAGCTTACGATTGTGTGATCCGCTGATTGGCAGGCACGTGTCGTGTGCCGACGACGCTTGCCCATTTTTCCTTTTATCGTCAAAGAGACTGCCCAATGAAACTAGCTGTCCGTTCGCGCCATGTTCGTCTGCTCGCCGTTCTCGGTGTGGGGATTTTGGGCGCTTGCAGTGGAGGGGGCGACCTAGGGGGTAACTCGACGAACCCGTTGGCGTCGGGAAACGCTTCGTCAACGGTCTCCGGATCGACGGTCAATCCGTCGACGGAGGACGCCGGGGGATCCGGCAACTCCCAGATCGATAACCCCCCGTCGAGCAACACAGGATCGACGGGCAGCAGTTCAAGTTCGCCCAACCCTGGCGGCGCATCCCAGGCCAGCTCCAGCACCGGCAACTCCACGGGCGGGGGCTCGAGTGCCGGATCCAGCAACGGCGGTGCGGGATCGTCGGGCGGATCGAGCGGGCAAGCAGGACCTCCCCCGAACGGCGGACCAGACGCGAGCCTCACCGCGACCGACGGATCCGCGAGCGGCAGCAGTGTGGTGGCGCCCGCCGGATGCACCCTGCCTGCCACGGTGAGTTTCACGACCGATGTGCAGCCCTTCCTGAACGCCTCCTGCGGCAAGTCGGGCGCGGCGAATGCCGGCGATGGAGGCTGCCATGTGCTCGATGCGACGTCGACCGTGGCCAGTGGTGGCAAAGACCACGCCTACGATTGGATTACCGGCACGGCTCACTCCTCGTCTTGCCCCGAGACGCCGACGCCGTTTCGCTTTCAAATCGTGATGGCGGTCATGCAAGAGGCCGATCCCCCGACTTGCTCCAAATGCGATCAGATGCCTCTCGACGGACGGACGGCGCTCACCGCTTGCCAGATGGCCACCTTGCAGGCCTGGCTCGACGAGCCGCTCGTCACGCAACTGCACCGAAACGACGGTATCTCGCCGACGACGCCGTATGCCATGCCGCCGTTCAATTGACCGAACCCGCCTCGGCGACTCGGGCCCATCGGCGGGCCGCGCTCACCGCCCGATTCGGGCCCGCGCCCGCATCGGTTTCGACGAAGACCGAGTCCCCTCGGATTACGGAGTGAACGACTCGATCTGCGTCGCGCCGCCGAAAAGTACCACCGTTCCGGTCGGCGAGACGACGGCGCGCGCGTTCGTGTGAGGCACTTTTGTCGGGATTTCCGTAACCCCGGGGCTTGCGTCCGCGATGTCGTCCGTCATCGGTCCGAGCGCCTTGAATGCGTGAGTCGGGCCCGACGCCTCACTGCCCACGATCAAGACGCTCTGGCCGTTGGTCGTAAACACCTGGGTAAACGCGAGCGGAACCGGCAGGCTCGACCAGACTGTCGGAGTGCAAGGCACCGCCAGCGTCATCCCTGCGTCGGGCGAAGCGCCCGCGTCGGGCGGGGCGTTGCAGCCGAGATCGACCACGCGCACCCCGGCGTCGGCGCCGGACACGATGCCTCCGGCGAGCAGAACGTGCTGCCCATCGAGCGCGATGGCGCCGGCTCCAGAGCTCGCGTCGGGGGGATACGGCAAGGGTACGCCGATCGTCGACGTCGTGGACGTCGAGCCGCCCATCACTTCGACGCCGGATGCAGTCGCGCTGCCCCCCGCCACCACCAGCCCGGTTCCACTGACCCATGCGGCGGCGGCGCCCAGGCGCGCAGAGCTCAACGTGAGCCAGGTCGCGTTGCCGTTGGGATAGGTCGCGGTCGCGGCATTGGGATCGATCTTGAGCACCCTCGCCGACGGCGCACCGCTCGTGCGCGTGGCGCCGACGATGTATTGCGCTCCCGTGTCGTCGACGATCGTGGCACCCCCTGCGATGTCGCTGAATTGTCCGGCCGACCCATTGGGCAGGGTGGGAAGCGAGATGGTCCCCGAGTCGCTGTCGGAGAAGTCGAAGTAGGTGCCCGCGTCGCCGTCGATGAGCCAGCTCACCGTCCCGTCGAACGCGATCGACTCGGGGACCTGAGGAAGCACGGGCGGCGAGCCGGCCGGCGCCAACTGCAAGAAGTCGTAGATTTGCGTCGTATCGGCGTCCGCGTCTTGGCCCCCGGCGACCAACAGGTATTCGCTGTCGAACACGACGAGGGTCGGCGCCGTGCGCATGTCGGAGGGGGGGTCCGGCAAGCGCGCGAACTCGCCGGTGCGCTGCACGAAAATGGGGATCGTCGTGCCGGCAAGAGCTCCGAAGTTGAGGGGCATCGAGGCTCCGTACACGACCGGGGCGCCGTTCGCGGCGATCCCGGACACGGTGAGCCGGGCGTTCGTGCTTTCGTTCTGCTTGCCCAAGTCGATCGTCGTGGCGGGCCATACGGCCTTCGCCAGGGCCGTGGGGCTCATGACGCCGCCGTCCGCCGCGGTCTCGACGGCGTAGACCGTGAGCGACGTGGGAACCGGGGCTTGCGTAAACGTATCGGTCTCCAAACCCGTGACGAGCTGGATGGTCCCGGAGTCTTGAGAACAACCCACGCAAGCCAACGACGAAACCACGAGGAGCCACCGCATGTGCGCTCCACCCTTATCAGCTCGCCGTGGCCGCGGGACACTCGGTGATCGTCGGTCCGCGCCGGACCGCCCCCCCCGCCTGCAGGGGCGTTCGATGCGCCCGTCGGATTCGCTCCGCCGGCTGTCCCCGCCGTTCGGCACCGTCGCCCAGCCCCTTGTCGGATTCGACCCGACTCGCATTCCAACCCCCGACGTTGGCCCCCCCATGGGACTCCGCCCATCGCTGCGCGACCGGTCGAGGATGGCCGACGGTTCGTCGGAAACCGTCGCACCCGGCGCCCTCGCCGCAAGGCTCCTCTCGCCGCCTCCAACGCATGGAGATCGCTCGGCTTCGGGTCAACAGATCGCTCATGGGGCCGGACCGGCACGCGGTCCGCCCATTCAAGAGACGGGGGTCTACGCCGTTGGTCCTATCGGGTGACCCAAGCGTGGAGTGATGGCGCCCCCCAGGAGCAGCGAAATGAATATCAACAGTCTTAGCGGTAGCCTCGCGTACGCGCCCACCACCAGCATCGACGGGCTCAGCTCATCCAACACGACGCCGAGCGTCGTCCCGCCCTCCACCCAATCCGCGGCAACCGCGTCGATCTCGACGCCGGCCTCGTTTCTCAGCCAGATGCAGCAGCTGTCGCAAACGAACCCGACGGAATTCAAGGCGGTTGCAGCCCAGGTCGCGACCAGCTTCCAGAATGCCGCGGACCAGGCGAGCGGCACTCAAGCGCAGTTTCTGACCGCCCTCGCCAACACGTTCAACCAGGCGGCGCAAACCGGCAGTCTTCAGCCTGCCCAATCGGCCCAATCGGCCCAGGCGTCCCAGACGGTCCAAGCCGCTCTGGGTGCTCAAGGGGTGCAAGCCGCGGGTCAGGCCGGCGCAAGCAGCGGAGCCCATCACCACCATCACCACGGCCACGGCGGCGGATCGAGCGCGCAGTCCAGCCAGGTGCAGCAGGCGTTCGCGAACGCCCTGGACATTCTCCATCAAGCGACACAGGGCACCTCGACCTGACTTCCTCGTCGCCCACCTAACCCGAACCGCCGCGATGGCGGCACGCGCTCGCCCGAAATGGGCCGCTTCGAAGTTCGGGCGAACGCCACCCCGGGCGCGGCACAATCTCCCTTCGCGGGAACGGCTCTTGCGATGTAATCGTGGAGGCGATCTTCGATGCCGCCCGTCCAAGCAGCCCCCGAACGGCATCTTCTTTTTCTGTGCACCGGCAACTACTACCGGAGTCGCTTCGCCGAGGAGCTTTGGCAGCACCTCGAGACGCGACAGCCGACCGGCTGGCGCGCGCAGTCGCGCGGGATCTCATGGGTCCACAGTCGAGGCAATGTCGGACCCATTTCGCCGCACGCTCGAGGCGGCCTGCAAGCGCGCGGAATCGACCTCGACGAGCCCCTGCGATTGCCGCGCCTCGTCGAGCCCGCCGACCTTACGGGGGCGGCGCACATCGTGGCCATGAGCCGGCAGGAGCATCGGCCGATGCTCCTCGAGCACTTTCCGATCTGGACCGACCGCGTCGAATATTGGGACGTGGAAGACGTCGCCCTGTGGCCCCCCGAGGTGGCGATGAACCGCATCGATCACTGGGTCCGCGAGCTGAGAGTCCGCCTGGCCGGTCGCGAAGGATGATGCGACGCTCTGCCCCGACGCATGCCGAGACTTCACGTGGTGGACGGGACGTTCGAGCTCTTTCGCGCGCACTTCTCTCGCAGGCCCAGCCACGTTCACGAAGGCCGTGACCTCAAGGCGACCGTGGGGTTCGCACGCTCGATGCTCGACCTTCTGCAGGCCGAGGACGAAGCCGTGTCGCACATCGCCGTCGCGTTCGACAACCCGATCCGGTCGGTTCGCAACGACTGGTTCGACGGCTACAAGACGGACGAGGGCGTGCCCTCGGAGCTGCTCGAACAGTTCGACCTCGTCGAGGACGCCGCGCGATCGCTCGGAATGGTCGTCTGGTCGATGGACCGGTACGAAGCCGACGACGCCATGGCGACGGCCGCGGCACGATGGTCCGGGCGCGTCGCGCAAGTCCGGCTGCTGACGCCCGACAAGGACCTCGGGCAGGCCATTCGGGGCGAGCGAGTCGTCATGGTGGACCGAATTCGTGGACTCGTCATCGACGAGGCGGCCCTTTGGCAGAAGCGCGGCATCCGTCCCGACAGCGTCCCGGACTGGCTCGCTCTCGTGGGAGACTCGGCAGACGGCATTCCGGGTCTCGCCGGATTCGGCGACAAGACCGCCGCAACGCTGCTGCGCGCATTCGGCCACCTGGAGGGCATTCCGCTCGACCCGAAGAGGTGGCCGACCCCCATCCGGCAGGCCGACCGGCTCGTTGCGATCCTGCGCGAGCAGATGCCCCAGGCGCTTCTTTACCGCAAGCTCGCGACGCTGATGGACGATGTACCGCTGCCCGAGCGATTCGAGGATCTCGCGTGGACGGGCGTACCACGGGGGCCGTTCGAGGCGTGGTGCGTGCGGGTCGCGGCGCCGGACTTGCGCGACCGACCGACCCGCTTTCGAATGGGCGATGGCTAAGTACACCGGCCCAGAGCAAAGGGATCACGGGGCGCTGTACGAAGCGGCGGCCAAGGGTGCCTTGTCGGCCACCCACGCGAGCAGCCGTTCTGCAGGCCAAGCATTCGCAAAGCGATCCGGCGCCATCCAGGCTCGCTCGGCGTTCAGCGCGGCGAAGCGCACGCGGCCGAGCTCGACGGCCTCATGGGCGTCGCTCGTCAGAACGAGCACGACCCGCCGTTCGCGAGCGCGGCGCAGGGCGTCGACCGACAGGTCGAGCCGCGGAAGGGCGCCATTGACTTCGAGCGCCGTGCCCGTGGCCTCTGCGGCCGTGAAGATGGCGTCGAGATCCAAATCGATCGGCGGACGACCGCCAATCATCCGCGCCGACAAGTGACCGATCATCCGCACCGCCGGATCCTGCATCGCCATCACGATGCGCTTCGTTTGGGCGGACCGATCGAGGTCGAAGTGATCGTGGACGGACGCCAGGCACCAGTCGAACCCCCGCCGAAAGTCCGGGTCGTAATCGAGCTGTCCCTCGGGACCGATGTTGAGCTCGACGCCGTGCAGGAGCCGAAGCGAGTCGCCGAGCTGTTCCTGCAGCGCTCGAACCTTCGCGCGTTGATCGAGAAACGCTTCGCGGCCGACGCCGGCGACCGTCCCCTCGGCGTGGTCCGTCACCGCCAGCACGCGATATCCGCGCGCCTTCGCGGCAGCGACCATTTCCTCGAGGCTCGACCGGGCATCGCCGGAAAGCGAGGTGTGCAAGTGGAAGTCGCCGTGGACCTCGCCGATCGGAAGGGGGAGCGCCCCCGTCTCCGCGGCCTCGATCTCGCCGGCGTCTTCCCTGAGGACCGGCGGAATCCACGCGACGCCGAGAGCGGCGTAGATCTGCTCCTCCGTTTCGCCGGCGATCGGACGGCCACTTTCCGAATCGGAGAGCGCGTATTCGTTGAGCGTCCATCCGCGGGCCATCGCGCGTTGGCGTAGCTTGATGTTGTGCCCTTTCGAACCCGTGAAGTAGAGCTGCGCGGCGCCGAGCTGCCGTTGCGCGACGACACGAACGTCAATCTGCGTTCCTCGATGGGTGACGACGCTCGTCTTGGCTTCTCCTCGGACCCGTACGTGGTCGACGAGGTTCATGCCCACGAGGGCCTCGATCGCGGCCTCGGCGTCCGTCGTTGCGACGACGATGTCGACGTCGCCGACGGTCTCCGCGAAGCGACGCAGCGATCCGCAGAACGACGCGTGGGTGACGCCCGGAACTTCGAGCAGACGCGACACGACCCGCGTCGCCAAAGGCAGCGCGACCGAGATGGGCGTCCTGCCCACCGAACCCTGTTCGGCGAGCCGATCGAGCGCGTGCGCGATCTTGTCCTCGGACTTTTGGCCGAATCCCTTGAGCTCGCGGAGCTTTCGACCGGCCACCGCGTTGCGCAGATCGTCGACCGATTGCACCCCGAGCTCGGCGCGCATCCGCTTGACCGCCTTCGGCCCGAGCCCCTGAATGTCCAGCAGGGCGACGACGCTCGGCGGATACTTCGCCCGCAAGGCGTCGAGCTTTTCGACCCGTCCCGTCTCGAGAAGTTCGCGAATCTTGTCGGCGGTGCTCTTGCCGATGCCGTCGATCGACTGGAGATCCTTCGCGCTCAGTTTCTCGAGTCGGACCGATTGGCCCTCGATGGCCTGCGCCGCACTCTCGTACGCGCGCACACGAAACGACTGCGGATCCCCCTCATCGAGCAACGTGAGCTTGGCCAGATCGCGAAGCATGTCCAGGATATCCTGCTTCGCGTCGGTCATGCCGCTGATCTAGCCCCGCTTCGGTCGGCACGAAAGAGCCGGCGCCGACGGGTCACCCACCCGCACACCCGAAGGCCGAGCGTACGGCGCAATCGGCACGGTCGCTCGGGTCGCGTTCCGGCCGCGGCGGGATCGAAAAGTGAACCGCAATCGCTTCAATCGTTCGTGACGCAATCGGTTCGCTGAACGGCAATTCACTCGGATTACAGCCACGAGTAACGTTTCCACTCGCAAAACGTAGGTGAAGCTGGGCGAGCTCCGTTCCTAGCCTTGCGGCACAACCGATAAGCGAGAAGAGAAGCAAGACACGGGGGCCGAACGCGCTAGCGTTTTGGCCATGAGGCACGGCCTTGGAGGGGACCTGCGCGAACTTCACCCTGTACTCGTGGTGTCCCTTTCATTCGCGCTGACCCCGTGCGCCGCCACCGGCTGTCGTGTCAGCACGGCATCGCCCACCGGATCCCCTTCCCTCGATGACCCTGCCGGCACGGATGCCGGCGGGACCCAGGGCGCGATCCCAAGCGGCGGGGCGACATCGCCCGCCGGAGCGACGATCGACGCGGGCACGACCCCCGGCATGTCGACAGCTCCGACCTCGAGCGAATCGATCCCCAAGGGCTCGGCTCCCGACGGGTCCCCACGCGGCGGCGGCAGCGACGCCGCGGCAACGCCCCCCGACGCGACCGCAGACGATGGCGCCGCGCCAGCGCCCGCGGATCCGGCGCAGGCCCTCGGCAATTGCACCGCACCCGCGGGGGCATCGTGGTCCGACGCCCAGGCGGCCTACGCCAAGTGGAAATCCGATTTGCTGACGTCGGACGGCGCGCACGGGTTTCTTCGCGTGCTCCGGCCGAACTCCCCCAACGCCGTCGACACCTCGAACTCCGAAGGCACCGCCTACGGAATGATCCTCGCCGTCGCGATGAACGATCAGCCGACGTTCGACGCCCTCTGGGGCTACGAACAGCTCTTTCTCGACGGCAACGGCCTGATGAACTGGCAGATCAATCCGACGGGCAGCGGGCCGACGGCGGGTGGGACCGGAGCCGCGACGGACGCGGACGAGGACATGGCCTTCGCGCTGCTGTGGGCCGACCATCGCTGGGGCGGCCAAGGGTCGCTCGCGAGCACGTACCACGACATCGCGGTCACGCAAATCAACGCCATTTGGCAATTCGAGGTCGATTCCACGCGAGCGTACGCGCTCGCGCCCGGGGATCAATTCGGCGGCGCCTCGGTCATCAACATCTCGTATTTTGCGCCCGCATACTATCGCCTGTTCGGTCAGGCAACAGGACAGCAAGCCAACTGGAACGAAGTCGTCGAGAGCTCGTACACGATATTGGCCGCGTCGCTCAATGCCGCAAACGGGAATGCAACGAACGGTCTCGTCCCCGCGTGGTCCACTCCCGCGGGAGTTCCCCAGGCGCCCAACGCGAGCCTGCCGACCAACTACCAACTCGATTCCTGCCGAACGCCGTTTCGAATCGGCCAGGACCTATGCTGGAACGGCGAACCACGCGCCAAATCGTATCTCGCGAAGATCAGCGCCTTCTATCAGCAGGTCGGGGCGTCGAACATCGTGGACGGATACGCACTCGACGGCACGCCCGACCCCACAGACCCTACCGTCCATCAGTCGGCGGCATTCGTCGGCCCCGCGGGCGTCGGCGCCATGAGCGACGCCTCGTTCTCGGTCCTTCGCGACGCCGCGTACAAGGGCGTCGCGACGCTGACCGAACTCGACGGCACCACCTACTATACCGAGTCGTGGACGGCTCTTTCGCTCATCATGATGAACGGCGGATACTGGAACCCGGCCGCGCCGTGACGAAGCGGCGCGGCAGCTCCGCCGGCGTCTAGGGTCCATTCCGCAGGTCGCGCGAATCCATAAGTACAATGGTTCTTGCGCAATGGGCCCCGAGTGCTCGGTTCGCGATGCGCGGGCAGCGCGGATGGATCCGCGGGACGGACCTCACCCACTAGGCTGAACTTCAGACTAGGGCACCGTGCACATCGTCACGTCGATTTTATCCCCCGTGCCCGCGGCGGCTGCGGTAGCCACGATCGTCCCGCCGACATCGGCCCCGCCCGCGCATCCGAGGCCAGGCCTCGTGACCAGCGCAGCCGCCGTCGTTCCGCAGTTCACCTCATTTTGGAAGATGTTGCCCTCCGCCATCAAGGTGACCGGTGTGTCGGCACCCGGAAGCGTCAAGCAGATTCCGGCGCCGGCGTTGGGGTTGGCTCCCGACACGGACTGAAGCACGTTGCCCCCGGCGGCGGCCCCCGTGGTTCCGGTCCCGAGGTCGATGGTGTTGACCGTCCCGACCCCCCCACCGTTGTTCTCGATGTCGATGCCGTTGCCATGCGAGTTGCCGAGCAGCCAACTGTTTCGAACTTGCACGTTCGATCCCGGGATGATCCGGATGCCGTTGCCCGCCGTGCTTCCCGTCGAAACGACGCCGCTGATCACGCTCTGCGTGGCCGATGCCGTCTGGATCCAGATGCCCGCGATTCCGTTGCCATTGGCAACGACCGTACTGGACGACGGCGGAGTGGCGCCCACGGTACCGGTCACGGTCAAAATGCCGCCGCCGATGACGCGGATCCCGTGCGCCGTGTTCCCGTTGAAGAGGATGGGATGACCGCCTGCCCCGGGAGTGACCGTGGCGCTCGCGCCGGGGCCCGTGACGAGCAAGCCGTCCCCGGCGCCCAGGCACTGAACGCCGGAGCCCACCGCGAGGGCGCTTGCCGTTGCGGCTCCATTCACTTCGACGTCCACGGTGGCGAAGTTCTGGACGGTCACGTCGGTCAAGGAAGCTCCCGGGGTCTGAACGAGGACCCCGACCGAGGCCGCCTGCGCCTGTCCATCGACGACCAGTGCGCCGGCCGAACCACCGACGATGGCCGACGAAGCGCCTGTGAGCACGAAGCCGGTCGTTGGACCTCCGCCCGCTCTCGCCGGGACCTCGATGGTGACCGGGCCTGCCGAGTTCGTGACGGTGATGCTCGCGCGAAGAGTGAGCGGGAAGAGCTCCTGCCCCGGGCCGGGTGTTCCGGCCGCGACGCCTGTGACCGTGACGACGCCCGCGTCCGTCGTTCCGCCGACGATGTCAATCGTCGTGTTCGCCAGCGGAGTCGTTCCGATGACCTGGAGCGCTCGCGTCACGGTCTGGAAGGCGCAGGCCTCGGATACGGAATTGTTGCCCGTGCCCTGCACGTCGCTGCCATGAACGGGATCGACGTAGTAGACCGGGGCCGCGCCGGTCACGGCAGCACACGCGGTGCAGATGCCGCCGCCGTTCTGCTCACTGGGTGCGTCCGGCTTGCAGGTCACGCTTGCCTGGCCCGTGCACCCCGTGGGGACGCCCGCGGCGATGCAGCAGTTGCCGGGGCTGCACGTTCCGGCGCAGCATTCGTCGGCGGCGTTGTCCGGACAGACCGCATTGCTCTGGTTGGTGGTGCAGCCCCCGGCACTCGCCAAGACACAGGAGCCTTGCGTGGACCCGGTGGCCGTGACGCAAATCTGTGAGCTTGAGCACTGCCCGTCGCTCGTGCACCCACCGCAGAAGTTCGGAGTCGCGAAGCCGCACGTGGGCGTCGGAGCGGCACAGGCCGAGTCCGCCGTGCAGTTGCCCTCCGCACACGAACCAGCGATGCACACGTAGGGTCGCGTGGCGCCCCCGTAGGCCGTGGTACAGGCCGTGTCGGAGCCGAGGCTCGTCGCGCCACCGTCGGCGCTGTCGCACGGCGCGCAAGCACCGGCGACGCAGACACCGTTGAGGTTGTTGATCGAGCAAGCACTTCCGTTGGTGCAGGGTACGGCACCGTCGCCGGCGTCCGCGCTCGAGTCGGGCCCCGCGTCCCTCCCCGCGGCGTCTGCGCTCGAGTCGGGCCCCGAATCGCCTCCGGTGCCCACCGTGGAGTCGGGCCCCGAATCGCCCACCGTCGAGTCGGGCCCCGAATCGGCCTCCCCCACGCTGCCGTCGGCCGCCGAATCGACTCCGGCGTCCGCCGTCGAGCCGGTGTCCGCGCCGGAGTCCCCGTTGGAACCGCTGCTGGAGCTCGACGAGGAACTCGTGGACGACGAGGAACTGGTGGACGACGAGGAACTCGTGGACGACGAAGAACTCGTGGACGACGAGGAACTCGTGGACGACGAGGAACTCGTGGACGACGAAGAACTCGTGGAGCCGGAGTCTTCCGCCGGGCCCGAGCCCTCCGAATTGCCGCCGCATCCGGCGACGTTCGCGCCGAGCGTGCAGCCCACCAGGGTGCTCGCGGTCAACCAGCCCTGCCAGGAAGTGAATGAACGCATGCCTAAGCCCTCCAGGGCGCGTGCCGTTGTCGCGCCCCCGCCAAAAGTGCCCCATGGCCGCTTTCGACGCGGCAGGAACGACAGGGTACGGGAACGGCAATGGGCGGACAAGAGGAAACTGGGAAAGTGAAACGCGAAACGCGCGCCCGCGAGGACGATCGGCTCAATATCTTTTGACCCTCCAATCGCCGGTTGCGAACGATTGGCTTTGATTGCCCTGCGCGAGATCTTCGGTTTCACCCGAAAAGCGACATTTCACCCTACCGCCAACCATCGCACCTGACCGGCAAGGCCGTCGCACCTGACCGGCAAGGCCGTCGCACCTGACCGGCAAGGCCGTCGCACCTGACCGGCAAGGCCGTCGCACGGACCGGCCACGCCATTGCACCCTATCGAACGTTGTGAACGATTTCTCGCAGGCCCGCGAACGGTCCCTCGCATGCTCGCGAACGGAATCGCGGAAGCGCGCCTACCCCCGCGCTTCTGGCGCGTGGGCCGACGCGGCACAATCGGCTCAACAAACAATCCGGCCGAATTCGCGGGACGCGCATTCGCGAAGCGACGGTAGAACGGAATCGCTGAAGGTTCTCACGATTCCGCCGTTGATCCCAGCGATCTGGGGCGCACTTCGCGCCATGGCTCGAAGCCGAACCAGGAGCCATCTCGATGAGCGTCAACAGCATTGAACAGAAGAAGGTGTGGGAGCCGTCCGGACTCCCCGCTCCGAAGACCTTGCCGCCGCCTCCCAAGGCGCCCGCCATCACCACGTCGATCTCGCAGCCCGCGCAATTCCTGAACGAGATGCAGCAACTCTCGCAGCAGGAACCAACTCGCTTCAACACCGTGGCTCAACAGGTAGCTGCGAGCTTTACGCAAGCGGCTAGCCAGGCCGGCGGCGTCGACGCGCAGAATCTGACGCACCTCGCCTCCCAGTTCACCCTCGCTGCGCAAAGTGGCCGTCTTCAACCGCTCCGGGCCACCGGATCCCGCGCCCCGGGCTCGCCACGCGCGGGGATCCAAAGCACGGGTCCGAGCGGAGCCAGCATCGCCCCTCGATCGTACCGACCGGACGACGACGGGACGGGGACGCAGTCGAGCGCGGTGAGGCAAGCGTTTCAGACGGCTGCCGAGATCCTCGCCCAAGCTACGGGGGCCGATGCGGCCTCGAGTGCGTCGCCGCCGCCAGCAGCGTCTCTTTGAGTTGCCGTCCCGCGACGGACCGTCCCTCAGCGCCCCGCGTCTCGCGCCCTGCGCGACGCGTCGCGGCCGTGGCGTCTGGGCCGGACCGCCGACCGATGGCAAAAAGGTGTCGGCCGCGTGACCACGACAAGTCGGTGCGGTAGGCACACTCCGAGGCCTGGCGCGGTACTTGCTCGGACGTCGCCGGGCACGCCAGGAGACGCCGGAGCGGCCGGACCGGCGACCGACCGAGCCAGCCGGACGCCTTGCGAATGGCGAAAAAGGCATGTATATCCCAACTTTGCGTCCGACGGATCCCTTCGTGGGTGTCGGTCGATTCTCGATATAAGGTATTTCGTTTTCAGAGAGAACGCCCGAAGTCGCGATAGATCTTCGCCACGCAGCGTTTCGATCCCCTCGAGGTAATGGTTCATGCAATCGATCAACGGAATGGCTGAAAAGTTGCGCACGTTCATCGCGAGCCGGGAAGGGCTCGCGGTTCCGGGGTGTTACGACGTTTTGAGCGCGATGATCCTCGAGAAAGCAGGGTTCAAAGCCGTCTTCATGAGCGGGTACGGAGTCGCGGCGAGCTTCCTGGGTAGCCCGGACATCGGGCTGACGAGCCTGGTCGAGACCGCGTCGGTGACGAGAAATGTTGCCAGTGCGTTGCATATTCCGTTGGTCGTGGATGCGGACAACGGATACGGCAACGAAAACAATGTCGTCCGCACGGTGAACGAGCTCGAACGTGCCGGCTCGGCGGCGATGATTCTGGAGGACCAGGTATTTCCGAAACGTTGCGGACATGCCGGAGGCAAACAGGTCATTCCGCTCGATCAATACATGCGAAAACTCGATTGCGCGCTCCGAGCACGACAGACTCCGATGTGCATCGTCGCGCGGACCGACGCGATGTCGCTCGACGAAGGGATCCTGCGCGCCAAACAATTTCATGCCGCGGGCGCCGACCTGGTCTTGATCGACGGCCTGCCGTCGCTCGACGCGCTCAAACGAGTCGCCGACGAGGTTCCCGGTCACAAGGTGATCAACCTGATTTTCGGCGGCAAGACGCCGCTCCTCAAGTCGCGCGAGCTGCACGACCTGGGTTTCACGATCGTGCTCTATTCGACGCCCGCCTTGTACGCGGCGGCCAGCGCGTTGCTTCAGGCGATGACGTTGCTCAGCGATACAGGCGATTTGAATTCCATCTCGAACCAGTTCCATCAATTTTCGCGACTTCCAGTCCTTCGTCGAGGGCGGCTACCTTCGGCGTCGCGGCAGCGAGGGGCTCGCCGACACCGCGGCGGGAAACGGCGCGGCCCCGGTCAGCACAGTCGACGCGAAGTTCGCAGCCCAGGAGGCCGGCGGAGGATCGCGGCAGGCAGGACTCGGTCAGGCGCGTCAGGGGTAAGAAGGGGGAGACTCGCGGTCTGTTATCGCGTGTAAGCGAGCGAGGCTTGCAAGCCGTCCCCTCCCCGGGTATAGGCGAAGTCGGCGGGCACGAGCAGGCGTTCGCGCACTGGCGGTGAATCGTATGGGTGACGGTATCGCGTGGCTGGCTTTCGAAATCGGAAGTGCGGTCACATGGAAGTATCGAATCGATCGAACTCGGACCGAAGGGGCAAAAGCGAAGGATCCGTGCGGCACGCCATGAAATTCGAACGCCTCGCCGGGCGAGTCGGCGCGGTGGCCTTGGCCTTGGTCCTCACCGCAGTCGCACACGCGGGCGATGTCGCTGCGCAAACCGCGCAAGGGATCGAGTCCCCGAACGTGTCTCGCGCGGGGGCGCACTTTCGGCGAGGCGTCGAACTCTACGGCGAAGCGAACTACGCGGGCGCCTTGGTGGAGTTCAAACGGGCCTACGCGCTCGTCCCGAGCTCTGCGGCTCTCTACGACCTCGGCGAAGCGCAATTCCAGCTACAAGACTACGCGGGCGCCCTTCAAACGTTCCGACGGTTTCTCTCGGAATTCGGGCCCGGCGAAACCCATCGCGCCGAGGTCGAGGCGAGCGTTGCGCTGCTCGCAGCGCGCGTCGGCCACCTGAACGTGACGACGATTCCGGGCGGCGCCGACATCACGATCGACGATGAACCGGTGGGAAAAACCCCGCTCGGCGCGTCGCTTCTGGTCAGCGTGGGACACCGCAAAGTGGTCGCATCGATGGCCGGAATCCCGCCGGTGACCCGCTTCATCGACGTGGCCGCGGGCGAAGAGGTCGCGATGGCCATCGCGTTGCCCACCGCGGTCGAGGCCCCCATTTCGCCGTCGACGCCGGAACCGAAGGTCGCGGGCGCGGCGACGTGGCACACGCACGTCTCGCCGACGGTCCGGTGGGCGGGCTGGATCACGACCGCGGCGCTCGCCGCCGGAGGGGCGACCCTTGGAATCCTGGCCATCCACGAGGCCGGCGTGCTGAGCCGCGCCCGCAGCGGGCTGACCACGAGCGCGACGCTCACCCACGATGCGAACCTGACCGGCAGCTACGCGGTCGTCGCCGACTCCCTCGGGGCCGCCGCCATCGTCGCGGGTGCGATTTCGCTGGTCTGGACCCTATCGGCTGCACCCGACGGGCAGCCGGTCGGCGCGGGGCCCGCCGCCCACGTGGCGATAGGGCCGACCTCGGCGCGTTTCGAAATGACCTTCTGAGTCGGAGCTTGCTGAATCGGGACTTGCCTGTCATGCGATCTTTACTTTCGATCGAAGTACGCCGTCCGCACCGAATCGCGGCTGCGATCGCCGTCGTAGGCCTCCTGGCTTCCGCGGCGTGCAGTGTGCTCCTCAACCGCAGCACGACGGAATGCCACACCAACGCCGACTGCTTGAGCTTGGGTGTTCTGCCGTCCTGCGTAGACGGCGCCTGCGTGAACACGAAAGTTCCCTGTTTTCTCGGCGCACCGGACTCGAGCCCCGAGTACGAGAATGCGTGCACCACCGGTGCGGATAACGCGAACGGCGATTACGTGGTCTTCGACAATTGCACGGCTCTCGGCGTTTGCGATCCCGATGGGGGACCGGCGCTCGTCGGTCCGATGAACCCCCCCGCCGCAACGAGTAACACCCCGCCTCCGACGGTTACGCAGAGCTGTCAGTCTTTAGCGGGGCCCAACGTCGTGTATGCCACGGGTTCCAGTAACTTCCCCACGCTACTGGCCGTCGTGGCACCCCTTTTGGCAACGGGCCTTGGCGACAGCGGAGCGGCAGGGCCCTCCGTGGTCTGGCAAACGAGCAACTCGTGCACGGGGGTTCAGTCGGTCTATGGCCCGAACAGCACCGGCACCCCGTACATGATGCAGGACCCAGACGCCGGCTCACCCGCGTCCGCTTACGCACAATATTACGGGCCGGACGGCAAAACAACCGCTTGCTTGGTGGGTGACGGAGGAGTGCCCGTGGACGTTGGAGAGTCGGACGTCTACGCATCGACGTGCCCCGCGTATTCCTCGTACACGAACCAGATGCAGGTGCCGGACATCCACGGTCCTATCCAGGCGATGGCGTTCGTCGTGCCGAAGACTTCGCACGCAACCTCGATCAGCCAGGAGGCCGCCCGCGAAGTCTTCGGCACGGGCGGCATGAACGGCGTTATGAGTTCCTGGAACCCGACATACGTCCCCTGGATCGATCCCACTTTCTACGCCATTCGGAACAAGAACACCGGAACCCAACAGATGATTGGCAAGGCAATCGGTGTTCCGGCGGACCAGTTCTGGGGAATTGATCAGGGCTCCGCAAGTGAAGTGGTCAACTTTCTTATCGCTCAGGCGTCCGGTGCCAACGCGGACGAAGCGATCGGCATTCTCTCTCTCTCCGTCTACGACAGTGACCGCAGCAACCCCACACTCAACTTGAACAACATGCAGACGCTTGCCTACCAGGCAGCGGGGCAGCGCGCTGCTTATTTGCCCGATTCCACCGCCGCGTCGTACGACAAACAAAACGTGCGCGACGGTCACTACCCGATTTGGGGACCGCTTCACTTCTTCTATTTGAATTCAAATTTGAATTCAAATTTGACGGCGGCGACCGCATTCGTCAACTATTTCGGTGGTGCCACCATCGCCGAGTCGCTCATCGATGCCTTTATCAGTGCCAACCTTATCCCGGCATGCGCGATGAACGTTCAACAGGTACCACAACAAGTGGGCGAAGAACTAGGTCCGTTGGAGCCATCCACGGTGCAGTCGTGCGATTGTCATTTTCTCCAAAAAGTACTCTCACCGCCTTCTTCGCTGCCACCGGAATGCTTGGAGTGCAGTTCAAACGGTCAATGCCCTGAGACGGGTCGTACCACCTGCTTTCTTGGATATTGCGAAGTGCCGGGAAAGAATTGAGGCGCTAAGTACGCCGCCCAGAACAAAGGGATCAGCCGGGCGGTGTACTTCAATCGCCGGAAGGCGATTGGGCGTTTGGGCGTTTGGGGCGAAGCCCCCAAGGGAACGGTCTTAGCCGGTCTCGACCGTCGTGCCTGATTCGGGGAGATCCTTCCATTTGTGCTCGGCCCAACGGCGGTCGGCACATGTTGCCGTACGGGAAAAAGTGAGGCCGGCCAATCTACTCGAAGACTTCGCGAGGCGTGCGCATCGGATACGGCCAAGCGACGACCTAAACCACCCGCGCCTCTCGCCTACCCGACCGGCGAACCCGATTTGTGCACGAGCACTAGACGCGCCAGCCCGCCGGGGTCAGGCTGTGCGCATGTCACCGCGCGTCCGAGCTGTTCTTGAGCTGGTCTCGGAAATGAGCGAGCAAGAGCGCGCGGAGTTGCGCGCAGAGCTCGGCTCCGCTGAGCTTGGCGAGCCCGAATGGACCGCTGCGTGGAATGACGAGCTCGCGGGCCGCATGAGCCAAATCGAACGCGGCGAAGTCACGCTCCTCACGGAAGAAGAGTTCTTCGCGAACGACGACGAGTGATCCCCCTCCGCGTTCATCCCGAGGCGCTGGACGAGCGTCGGCGTGTGATTCGTCGGATGGCTAACTTGGGGGCCTCCGTTCGTTTTGACCGAATGCTGCGAGACATCTTCGCGCGCATTCGCTCAGCGCCCGAGCAGTTCCCCGAGCACGGCTTGCTCGCCGTGCAGAATGGGCGCCCGATTTTCTACGTGGTCCGTCGCGCTGTCCTTCCGAGAACGTACCCATTTGTCGTATTCTTCTACATCCGAGCGGGGATCGCGATCGTGCTTGCCGTCGCTCACGCCAAGCGTCGGCCCGGCTACTGGGCCGACCGCCGGTAACCAAGTCCGAGGCATCGCCTAAGGGCCGCACGGTCATGCGTGTCTCCACGTCTTTTGTTCTTGCGCGGTTCTCTGCGCCCCCGTCGGCGATCCCGCGATCGGCGTTCTTTACCTGACCGATCGCCCGCAAGCGGGCCCCTTCTCGAAAGACGACGTGGCCTACGCGGAGCTCTTTGCTCGTCACTTGATGCCTCGCTCCTGGCGCGAGAAGATGCCTCCGCGGAGTCGGACTATACGGGCGCTCTGCGAGCACGCCTCGAGGTGGGGCGGATCGCGGGGCGAAGCCGCGCGCTCGTGGAGGTCTTCCGGCTCCTCACAGTCGCCAAAAAGGTGCCGCTTCCGGTGCTCTTCACAGGGGAGAGCGGCACCGGCAAATCGGCATTCGCACGCGCGCTGCACGAGAGCTCGCCTCGCGCCAAACACCCTTTCGTGGACGTGAATTGCGGCGCGATACCGGAGACGCTCGTCGAGAGCGAGCTGTTCGGTGCCGAAAAGGGCGCGCACAGCACCGCCGTCCGGCGAATTGAAGGTAAAATCGACGCCGCGAACTCGTCCAAGGGAAGCGCCTGCGTGACGACCTCTACTACCGCCTGAACGTCCTCGGCATACATGTGCCTGCGCTCCGCGAGCGTCGCTCGGACATCGAACCCATCGCCGAGGCGATCGTGCGCACCATCGGCCAGGATCACGGAAGGGCCCTCACTCTGACCCGAGCCTCGCGGATCGCTCTTTAGTACAGCGCCAGCCTGCAACGCAGGCGTACCCAGCGTAGCGGGGTACCGTTCAACAGGGCGCCGCAGTCTCCGAGACGGCCGATTGCTCGTCTGCCGGCGGGGTCATCCGCCCGCCGGGCTGCGCGGCCAAATGAGCTTCCCACTTTTTGATGGTCAGCGCTTGGAACGCGTGCACGACGGGATTCAGATCCGGCACCGGTCTCTCGAAGTGCGCCTCATACCCCTCTTGCTCGGCTTCGACCGCGACGCGATCTTCCTCGAGAAGCGGCCGCACGATGAGCTCCTTGACCAGTCCCATGATCGGCGGCAGGCACCACGCGGGGACGCGCAGCGGCACGAGAGGGATCTTGACGGTGTCCGGATGGAAATAAAACAGGAAGAAAACACGCGTCGTCCGCTCGTCGATCGGCAGAACGAAGCACCAATGCTTGATCTTGTCGCCGGTCGAGGACCACTGGTACGGATACCGGTAGCCGAGCTTCATCGAATCGGTGTCCGTCTTCTTTCGGTTCACGAAGAACTTCGAGAATCGCCCCTGGCCCACCTGCGTTTCGTATTCGAGGTCGACCGCATCCCCGACCGTCTCGAGATGGCGTAGCTCGGCATAGGTGAACGGCCGCCGATTGCGGTGCAGGTACGCATGAGTGAAGTCGCACGTGTTGTCGATGATGATCGAGTGGTGCGCCCGCCACGTGAAGTCGATCGCGATCTTGCCCCAACCACTGCGCGCGTCCCACTCGGGGATGTCGGGAATGTCGGTCGAACGTGCCCGATCGGCGTCGCCCGGGAACACGAAGATGATGCCGTAGCGCACCATCACCGGATACGAGCGGATCTGCACATTCGGCAACTTGTGTCCGAAAAGCGAATGCGAAATGCTCACGCACTTGCCCGTCTCGTCGTAGCTCCAGCCGTGGTACGAGCACGTCAGCCGGCATTCCTCGACGTTGCCCTTCGAGAGCTTGAGCTGCCGATGCGCGCAGCGGTTCTCGAGCGCCCGTACCTTGCCATCCTGTCCGCGGTAGACGACGATCGAGTGCTTCCAAAACACGACTTCCGAGACGGCGCCGATCGCCAGTTCGCGATCCCACAACGCCGGATACCAATAGTCGGGGTGGAGTCCCGCGGCCCGCTGTTTTTGGCGACGAGTCGTCGCGCGGTCGTAGTCGGGCGCGGGCCTTCGCGAGAGCTGCACGAGCGTCATGACGATTCCTTCTCGCCCTCACGGGGCAACATTTTCGGTGCCGATGCGCTCCGGATGCGCCCGCTGGCCACGAACCATTCGTACGCCCTTCGCACCGCGCTCTCGATGGAGGTGGGAACGTATCCGAGCTCGGTCTTGGCGCGAGTGATGTCTGCACGCCGCTGCATTTGCAACAGCCGCACCGCATCGGGCGTGAATCGCAGCGGGCGATCGGGAGCCAGCCGCCCGA
This sequence comes from uncultured delta proteobacterium, assembly GCA_963696385.1. Classification (GTDB taxonomy): domain Bacteria; phylum Myxococcota_A; class Polyangia; order Polyangiales; family Polyangiaceae; genus Palsa-1150. The sequence continues at coordinate 328,065 of CAVOKF010000006.1, read as the reverse complement.
CGACCCACGTCGAGACCCGTGCGATCCCCATCATCAGCGCGGGCGGAAGGCGAACCGGGCGGCGTCGGCCCGTGATGCGCTCGAGCATTTCCATGAGAGTGTCGATCGTCAGAAACTCCGTGCTGAAGATGTATCGCTGCCCCGGACGGCCCTTGTCCATGCACAACACATGGCCCTGAGCGAGGTCGTCGGCGGAGACGAACTCGAAGCCGCCGGGGATGGTTGCGCGCAGATCGCCGTTCGCGAAGTCGGCGATGACGCGACCCATGCGCGAAGGCCCATGGTCGTGTGGCCCGAGCACCGCGGTGGAGACCGCCATCACCACGTCGAGGCCGTCGCACGTCGCCCGCAGGCACTCGTGCTCGACCCACGCCTTCGATTCCTCGTAGGGCAGGTGAGGGTCGAAGGGATTGAACGGGTCCTGCTCGTTGCACGGGCGTGCCTCGGGATGGCCCACCGCCCCGAGCGAACTCGTGACGACCACCCGTCGCGCATGCGCGTTTTTGGCCGCGGTCAGCAGATTGCGCGTTCCAAGAACGTTGATCGCGAAGAGCTCGGCCTCGCCGCCCTGGACGGTCTGCACCTTCGCGGCGCAATGGTAGACCCGATCGCATCCGACCAGGGCTGGGCCGAGCGCCGACACGTCGCGCAGATCGCCTTCGACGACTTCGACGTCCACGCCGCGAATCGCCTCGCGAGGCGACCCCGGCCGAACCAAGACGCGTACACGCTCACCCCGACCCAGCAAGCAATGGAGGAGGTTCGCGCCCACGTGTCCCGTGGCGCCGGTCAGCATCACGGTCATGTCGGTGCCCGGCAGCTTGCCGCGTTCGCGCGACCAAGTCTAGCCGTCGTTCGAGGCACGGACCGACGAACCGGCGAGCGCGGAGCCGAGCACCTGGACGACCGCACGGCGGACTGTGGGGTGCCCATAGAGCGCTGCGACGCCGTCGATGAGCCTCGACGAGACGGCCGCCCGGACCCCCGCGGCGATGGCGTGCTCGATCGCAAAGCGCGTCCGCAAACGGCGCACGTACGCGCGCATCGCCCGCGGCTCGTCGCGCTCTGCCCCGAGCGCTTGCGACAGGGCCTCGGCGGCGTACACACCGCTCTGCATGGCCTGCGAGATTCCTTCGCCGGTCGCGTAGTTCGTCAGACGCGCCGCCTCTCCGATGTAAAGGGCTCCCGGCGTGGTACAGCGGTCGACCCAACGCGTGTAGACGATCGGGTGACCCTTGAGTCGGCCGACCGGACGAGCGCCGCGCAGACGGCCTTCGTAGTGCCTCGCGATGAACCGATCGAAGACATGCCGTACGTTGAGGGGCGTCTTGCGGCCGTCGGGGCCCTGCCCCTCCATGCAGATGCCGATGTTGACGCGCCGCTCGGTCTCGGGAAATAGCCATCCGTAAAGGGGCATGAGCTCGGAGTCGAAGACCATCTCGAGCTGGCCGGGCGTGAAGTCGGCGTCCTCCCACCATCCCATGAGCGTGCTGATGCTCCGCTTGGGCCGAGGATCGATGGAGAAGATCGAGTGGGACCCGTCCGCGCAGACGACGTAGCGCGCCCGGATCTCCTCGTGCGCTCGCGTGCGCACGCCGACGACCCGATCGCCCTCGCAGACGAGCGCCACGGCGCGCACGTTGTCGCGGAACTTCGCTCCAAGAGCCTGAGCGCGCCGCACGAGCAGCTCGTCGAAGTCGCGTCGCAGCAACACGACGGCGGCCGCCTTGGAAGCGAGCACCATCGAGCGGCCGCCAGGCGTGACAATTTTGACTTGCTCGATCGGATACGCGCGACGCCGCAGATCTTCGCCGATGCCGAACCGATCCGCCAAAGCGATGGCGTTCGGCGACAGTCCCGAGCCGCACGTCTTGTCGCGCGGAAATGAATCCGCCTCGAGCAAGACGACGGAGGCTCCCGACCGGGCAAGTTCGATGGAGGCGGCCGCTCCGGCCGGGCCGGCGCCGACGACGATCACGTCCTCTGTCATGGGGGTGCGCGCACGATACGCGTCCGCGTGGCGCGTGTCGTGCCCATAGAGATCTACCCTGGGCGTACCTCGATCGCGCCACGCATGCGCCGGATCTCGAGGACCCGGTCGACCACGTCTTGCGCGGTGAATGGCTTCTCGAGAAAACTCGCTCCCGGCACCTCGCGTACGCGACGGATCAGGGCGTGCTCCGCGTACCCCGACACGATGAGGATGGGGACCTGGCAGTGCCGCCTGCGGAGCTCCAAGGCCAGATCGACTCCCGACGTACCCGGCATGACCAGATCGGTCACCAAGGCATCCGCCCCGTCGAGACGCGCTTCGATCGCCGAAACGTCCTGGCCGCCATCGAACGCGTCCACCTGGAAACCCGCGCGCTTGAGGGCGCGAACGACGACGTGACGCACGAGCGCATCGTCGTCCACCAAGACGATGCGCTGTGGGCGGGCACCGAGGCTTCGTGGCGGAGCCACGGGTGTCGGGGGGACTGCGTCGCTCATGGGCAACCGGAGCGTGAAGGTCGTACCGCGACCGGGTTCGCTCGTGCAGCCGATCGTGCCGCGCGCCTGCTCGACGATGTTGTGCACGACGGCGAGCCCGAGACCCGTGCCCCGATCTCCCTTGGTCGTGAAGAAGGGCTCGAAGGCCGAGGCCAACGTCGTCGCGTCCATCCCCGACCCCGTATCGGCGACCTGCAGCTCGACGCAATCGCCCTTCAACTCGGTCGCGAACGTGAGCGTCCCTCCGCTCGGCATCGCATCGCGCGCATTGGCCGCCAGGTTGACGAGCACCTGGTCCAGCTGACCCGGGTCGATGACGACGGCGGCAACCGCCTTCGCGAAGCGCAGATCGAGTGTCACATCCGCGCCGAGAACCCGCGCGAGCATCGGACGGAGCGAGAGCATCGCCTGATGGATGTCGACCGGGCGCGGATCATTCGACTTTCGCCCGCCGAACGTGAGCAACTGGCGCGTGAGCGTAACGCCACGCCGAGCCGCTTCGCGGATGTCATCCATCGCGGCGGAGTCTCCCGTGTCCGCGGCCGCGAGGATGATGGTGAGCAGATTGTTGAAGTCGTGCGCGACGCCGCCCGCCACCCGCCCCACGGCTTCCAGCCGCTGCGCGCTTGCGAGCTGTCGCTGGAGCGACGCTCGCTCCGCCTCCGCCTTCTTGCGCGCCGTGATGTCGCGGAGAATCGCTACGGAACCGACCATCTTGCCGTCTTCGTAGAGCGGCATGCCCTTCACGTCGACGACGACCGGGTGCCCGTCCCTGTGCAAGAGCGTGATCTCTTCGGTCGGCAGGTTGCCGTTTTTCGCCCACCGGCTGAACTGGCAAGCGAGGTCGCCCGCGTCGATGCCACGCAGCGGCGGCAGCTCGAACCAGGGGCGACCCACGATCTCACTGGCGGGATAGCCGAGCATGCGGACGGTCGCACGGTTCTGAAACGTCATCACGCCGGTGGCGTCGGCGCTGACGATCGAGTCGGGCGATTCATCGAGGAGAAGCGCGCGGCGCATCTCCGATCGCCGCAGATCGGTCATCAGGCGGCGAGTCCGGCTGGCCCACCAACCGGCGAGCGTTCCAGCCAGCACGAGCTGGGTCGTGTAATGGATGAGTCGGTCTCGACCCGTGGGTACGACAAACCCGCCCCGAACGGCCCCGAGCAAAAACGGAGCGAGCAGCGCCACTGTGGCTGCCGTCAGCGCCACGGCACCGCGCAATCCGAGCGTCAACCCGCCGACCACAATCAGAACGACGTAGCCGCCCACGGCAATCGTGTCGGGTCCGTGCTGCTGCAGATCGGTGCCCACCAGCAGCCATCCCAGGCTGCAGAGGACGTACCCAACGCTCCGAACGTGACCGCGACCGAGAAGCCACCGCAGCACGATCAGCATGACAAACCCGGCCAAGAGCGTGACGACGCTCAGGTCGAGCAGCCTGCCGGCCAGAGCCGCCACGGCCCAAAACACGATCACGCCGACCAGAAGAACATCGATCGTGCGCGCCACGAGCGACGCCGAGATGGCATCCGCGGGATCGCTCATCGCGGGAACGGCCATGGCCCGCGCGACGAACGACTTCACTCGATCGAGTGGCCCACCCATCTCGACAAGCTACGATCGATAAGGCAGACAAGCGACGCTCGATCGCCTCCTACATCGTACGAAGTTAGAGCATATTGCGACGTCTACGGAGTCGCGTAAGGATTGTTCGATTCGATGGGCCGCCGGACCGCGTGCCCACCTCGGGGATCGATCTCCGGCGAAGCGACCGGAGTTTTGAGGGCCGGTACGGCTATGGCCCGACCCGTCACCGGCGTCGGCGCCAAACCGGAAGGGGGCGCTCGTCGTGGCGGTGGCGGGGGCGGCGGCGGCGCCGCGACGTGAAGGGCGATCGTCGGGGCGCTCGCGCGAACAGGGCCGCCCACGACGGCGGGGCTGTCGAGCGGGACCGTCGGCGACGCAGACGGCGCGACCACCGGCTCGTTGGATGGCGGCGTCTGGAGCGGGCGTGCTTCCGGAGCGGCAGCCGAACCCGAGGACGGGGGCGCTGCCGCAATCATCGCCAGCGCGGCGTGCGGATTTTCGCGTTTCGTGCGGGGCCGCGCAACGATCGCGACGGCCAGAAGGATCAAGGCACCCGAGGCCGCGATCGCGGCCGCCCGCGGACCGAGCAACGTCGACTGCCACGCCTTGGCCGTGATGCGAAAGCTCACCGGGGGCACGATGCTCACGGCGCTCGGCTCCTTGCCGCGAGGCTCGGGGACGGGCACCGGCCGACGGTCGCGGTCCGAGCCCGGCCCGTCGCCCGGCGCGCGTGCCGAGCGTTCGGCGGCGGCGTGGCGGCCGCGCAGGATGGCCGGCATCGACTCGGCGCGCGACGCGATGTGTCGGGCGCGCGCCGGCGCAAACGTGACGAGTGCCTTCGCGACTTCGGCAGCGGTTTGAAAGCGCTGGTCGAGGTCCCTCTCGAGGCAACGCGCGACGATCGCCGCGAGGGCTTCGGGGACATCGGGACGGACCTCGCGGAGGTTCGGCGCGGGCCGCTCGAGAATCGTCACGAACAGATCGGCCAGCGGCTGGGCACCGTCGAACGGGCTTCGCCCCGCCAGAAGCTCGTACAGCGTGACCCCGAGCGACCACAGATCGGTGCGTTGATCGACCGTAGCCGTCGACCGCAGCTGCTCCGGAGACATGTAACAGGGAGAGCCCATGATGATGCTCGTCTCGAGATTGCCTTTCCCGACCCACGAAGCTTTCGAAATTCCGAAATCGAGCAGCTTGACCGTATGCCATCCAGGAGCCCGCTCGACGAGGAAGAGATTGCCGGGCTTGACGTCACGATGCACGATGCCGCGCGCGTGGGCCTCGGCCAGACCCTCGCACACCTGAATCGCGTATTCGGTGGCGGTCGGCACGTCCAAGGGCCCGTGCATCTCGAGCAGCCGGGCAAGGCTCTGGCCCTCGAGGTACTCCATGACCAGATAGGGGCCTCCGTCCTCGGTGACGCCGGCGTCGAGCACGCGCGCCACGTGCTCGCTCCTCAATTGCGCGGCCGCTTTCGCTTCGCGCGTGAAGCGACCGAGCGCTTCTTCGTCGCTGCAGATGTCCCGACGAGGTAGCTTGATGGCGACGACTTGGTCGAGATGAAGGTGGACGGCGGCAACGACGAGCCCCATGCCGCCTTCCGCCAAAACGCGGTCGATGCGGAATTTGCCCGCGATGATCTGGCCCACGACGGCAGGAGACGGTGACCCTGCCTGCTCCATGAGTGGATCAGTAGCACATCCGCCGAGATGTCGACACCCCCGCCGGTCGGCCCACCAATTCGGCGAATGCGAATCGGGCCTGACGACGGGTCACCGATGCTTGCAAGCGCCCTACCTATCGATGTATAGCCATCGTTGGCGGGGCGTGGCGGCCGATCCGCGCAACGGTTAATCGCGCAACGGTGAATCGCGGCAACGGTGAATCGTATGGCTAACGCTAGTTCGCGGCTTGCTGTCGAAATCGGAAGTATCGTCGCAGGCAAATACCGTATCGACCGCATCCTGGCGGAAGGTGGAATGGGCGTCGTCGTGGCGGCGACGCACCTGCATCTCGAACAGTCCGTTGCGCTGAAATTCCTGCGCGGCGGGGTCAACATGCAGCTCGACGCCCTCGCGCGCTTCACGCGCGAAGCCAAGGCCGCGGCTCAGCTTCGGAGCGAGTACGTCGCGCGCGTGATCGATGCTGGCGCCACCGAGGACGGCACGCCTTACATGGCCATGGAGTACCTCGAGGGCCAGAGCCTCGCGCGCACGCTGCAAACGCTCGGCCGCTTGGACGTGGCAAGCGCCGTCGAGTACGCGATACAGGCGTGCGAGGGTCTTGCAGAGGCTCACTCGCGCAGAATCGTTCATCGCGATATCAAGCCGTATAATCTATTCTTGGTCGAGCGCGCGCCCGGCTGGAATGCCATCAAGATTCTTGATTTCGGAATCTCGAAAGTCGCTTTTGCCGATGGGGGCAACGTCGCGACCGGCGTGATCATCGGGTCACCCTGTTACATGTCGCCGGAGCAGCTGCGCGCGACCGCAACGGTCGATCAGCGGACCGACCTGTGGTCACTCGGCGCAACGCTCTACGAGCTGCTGGTCGGACACGCGGCGTTCGACGCGTCGCAGAGCCTGCCGGAGCTCATCACGGCCATCCTCGACAAGCCGGCGCCGCGGGTTCGGGACGTTCGATCGGACGTGCCGGCGGAGCTCGACCAGGTGGTCGATCGCTGTCTGGCCAAGGATCGGGAAGAGCGCTTCTCGAGCGCGGGAGAGCTCGCGACGGCCTTGTTGCCTTTCGCGACACCGCGGGCGCGGATCGTCGCCGAGCGGGCGGCGTCGATGACGCCGGCGTTTCGCATGGGCCTGAGCGAAAGGCCGCCATCTCTCAGCGCACCGCCCTCCGCTCCACCGCCGAGTTCTGCCGCAGACACGCCCGAAGTGGGCAGCCAGCTGCTCACGTCCCTGGCTTTGGGCAGTCAGGGCGACGACACCGAGGGTGCAAAGATGGACACACCGAAATCGCCGGCCACGACGCGCCGATGGCTTTCGATCGCGAGCGCCGCCGCCGTCGCGGTCGCGGCCGTAGTCGCCCTGACCACCCTGGCTACCGTGGGAAAGCGCAACGGACACGACAGTACGGCCCTCGTTGCACCGGAGATCGCGCCGCCCCCCGTGACGGCGCATAACGATGCCCCTGCCGCTGTCACTCTCGCCCCTGCGCCGACCGGACCCGAGCGGGTCGAGCTCGTCGTCCGAGTGTCGCCCTCGACCGCGCGAATCGCCATCGACGACAAGGTCGTGGACAATCCGTTTGTCGCTTCCTACCCCAAGGACCGAAGCACGCACCGGATCGTCGCACGCGCGTGGGGCTACGAGCCCAAGACCAAAGAGGTGACCCTCACGGCCGACACGATGGTCGACCTCGAGCTCGATCGCCATATCTGGCCCGCGGCGCCCCCAAGCCCTCCGGCGGCTCCGCCGCCGCCGCGGCCGACCCCACCGGTCGCAGCGCCCGAAGCGCCTGCGGCTGCGCCTGCGCCTGCGCCGCCGCCGGAGAAGGCGATAAGGCCCATCGCCAGCGCGCTCAGCGAGCCGGATGTCGCTCTGAGCGGCGGCCACGCGCCGTTGCGACCGATCGAGGCGAAGGACCCGTACGCCGCGCCGTAACCGGCAGCCGCCGTGACGTGCTTCGGCAGCCCACGATCGACGGGGCGGACCCTCGCCGGCAGCATGGCTGCAGCCCTCGCCGGCTGCACGCCCGGAGGGGGCAAGCCGAGCGCGGCCCTGCTTTCGAACCCACCCGATCGGGTACGGCCGACTTCGGTCGAATGCCCCCCGGATCGGGCGATGATCTGGAGAGGCCGATTCGACAATCCAAACTGGCTCGCGACCTGGGATCCTCGCGCGCGGTTCGCCTTCGGCGAAAGCAACGTCGAGGTCATCCCCGATGCCCGGTTCGGCACGGTCCTTCGCGTCCACTATCCCGCCGGTTCCTCGAGCAGCTCCTACGCGCGGCTGGGGCACCCCGTGGGGGGAGCCGAGTTCAAGGCCACGCTGCCGGACGCAAGCGACGCTTCGTCGATCTTTGTCTCGTACTGGTTGAAGTTCGACGCCACCTTTCCGTGGGTCCGCGGCGGAAAGTTACCGGGCGTGTGCGGCGGCGACTGCCCGAGCGGTGGCGCGTTCGTCTCGGGCGAGGGGGGTTGGTCGGTCCGTTCCATGTGGCGCGCCGGCGGCGCGGGCGAGCTGTACGCGTACATCCTTCCCGCTCGCGCCTACGGTACCGAGATCGGACTCGGCAGGTGGGCGTTCACACCGGGCACGTGGCATCGCATCGCCGAAGAGCTGATCTTGAATGGTGCGGGGCAATCCGACGGAATCGCGCGAGTCTGGTACGACGCCGATCCGAGCGCGCCGCCGACGTTCGAGGCGAGGGGACTGACGTTTCGCCGGGATACGACGAGCGCGACCACTCTGTTCTTTTCGACATTCTTCGGTGGGCACGACGGCTCCTGGGCGACTCCCGTCGACACGCTCGTCGACTTTGCCGACTTCGTCGCCTGCCGATGATCCTCCGACCCGGCCACACAGCCTGGTTTCCTCAGCCCATTCGCGAGCCCTCCCGACGTCAGGTGTGCGCCTGGACGATGTGGAACACCAGCCACGCGACGCCGACAAAGGCAACGCCAAGCAAGGCCGCTCGAATCCCGGTGAGGCTGGGACGTACGGGCACCGGCATGGCCGTCGCCGACGCGCGCCGGGGGTCCGAAAGCGCGCCGAGCATGTCGAGCGCGCTGGAGAAGCGATCGCGCGGATCGCGGGCGATGGCCCGCATCACCACGCCCGCGAGGGCAGGATCGATGTCGGGCGCAACTTCGGTCAGCGGTCTCGGTTCGTGGTGGAGCTTCAACCGCACGAGATCTCGAACGCTACCCGGCGGGAACGGAGGTGCTCCGGCCAGGATTTCGTAGAGCGTGGCACCGAGCGCGTAAACATCCACGCGGGCGTCGCCCCGGCGGCCCCGCATCTGCTCCGGCGCCATGTATTCGGGCGTACCCAGACGGCTCGAGAGATGTCCCCACGTCAGACGCCGATCGCGGTAATCGAGCGCGATCCCGAAGTCGACGATTCGAGGCGTTCCGGCCGAATCGATCAAAACGTTCTCGGGCTTGATGTCGCGGTGAACCACGCCCTGCGAGTGCATATGGGCGAGCGCCTCGCACAGCTGCTTGCCGATGGCCGTAGCGCGCTCGGCCGACATGCGGCCTTCGCTCCTCACCAGGTGCCAGAGCGACGGCCCTTCGACGTGCTCGACGACGATGTACGGACGGCTCTTCTCGGCCACCGCGATCACCCGCGCGATGAGCGGATGCCGCAAGCGAAGGCCGATCCTCTCCTCGCGCTGGAATCGCGAATAGAAGACGACATCGCTCTCGAAGCTCATATGCGGAATCTTGAGGACCACCGCCGCCCCGGTGGCGCGATCGTGCGCTTTGAAGACCGACCCCATCCCGCAGCGAGCCACGACTCGCACGATCTGAAAGCCATCGATGACGTCGCCGGGCTCGAGTTCGCGCGACCGGCAGACGCGTGCGGGCGCGCGCTCGACCGCCGGCGTCTGGATGTCGCTCAGCAAAGATGCGTCGTCGACCTTGATGATGGATGCGGGCATGCCCCCTTCGGATAACTCGTTCGCCCATCAATTCGTCGTCAAGCTTTCGCCCGTGACATCAAGAAATCGTCAATGGACGCCGTCCTCGATAGGAGGACGCCGACGACCCACGCTTTTAGCAAACATTTAGCGGCCCGCACTTAACCTTGGGTCGACGGGAGGATTGGGAAATCATGAACCTCATGCCGACACTTCGAACTCCATATCCCTCGAGACCGGTCGTCCGTTCTGACGCCACGGGGCCCGTGGACGGAGCCAGGCTCGGCCGAGCGATCGGGGTGACCCAGCTGGTCCTTTCCGCCCTCTGCGCGGCTCGCGTCGGCAGCGACGTGCAGCGAGGCCCCCTGACGCCCGAAGGCATGCTCGCGCTGGCGCTCTTCGTCGCGCTCACGACGTGGCTGCTGGCCAAATTCATGGCCCAATTCATCGCTTGGGCGATTCGACCGTAACGACCGAAGGCATTGCCCACGATCCCATTTTCCGAACTCTTCGCCCAAAGCGACGTTCGGGACACCGCCCGATGTCGGAGGCAACATGCTCGATCCCGCCAACGTCACAGCGTCCGAGGAGCGCAAGCACCCGAAGGCCACGAGCGCCGGCCCCCTGGCGCTCGTGGTGGACGACGAATCGCCCATGCAACGGCTGCTTCAAATCGTTCTGAGCGCCGACGGAATGCGCACGGTGGAAGCGACCTCGGGCGCCGAGGCGCTCGAGCGCGCAGCCGCCTACAATCCCGACCTCGTTCTTCTCGATCTGGGTCTCCCGGACTCGGACGGAATCGAGGTTACGCGGCGCCTGCGCGAGTGGATGGTCGCGCCCATTCTCGTCATTTCCGCGCGCGGGCAAGAACAGGACAAGGTCGCCGTTCTCGACGCCGGGGCGAACGACTACCTGACCAAGCCCTTCTCCCATGGCGAGTTGCTCGCGCGCGTGCACGTCTGGCTCCGTCACACGGCACGCGTCGCCCCAGGTCCAGAAGAATCGATCCTCGAAGTGGGCGACATCCGGATCGACCTCGGTCGGCGACTCGTTTGGGCGGCCGACCGCGAGGTCCACCTCACGCCGACGGAGTACAAGCTGCTCGCCACGCTCATGCGCCATCGAGGCTGCGTGTTGACCCACCGGCAGCTCCTGGAAAGCACGTGGGGACCGCGGTACGCGAGCGCGACACAATACGTGCGCGTCTACATGGCGCAGCTCCGTCAAAAGCTCGAGCAAAATGCCGCCCATCCGCGATACCTGCTGACGGAGCCCGGCGTCGGATATCGACTTTGTGCACGCAAGTAGCGCGCCTGTGCGCAATCTTTGCGGGATTTCCGCCGGGCCGAGACGGCGCCGAATGCGGCGGGCACCGGCCCGGGTCGGCCCGGCACCGCGCTGCGGGCGCCAAACCAGGGGCGGGCGGCGCGAGAGCTGCATAACGACCGCCGCCGATGAATGCAACGGATCTCCGTGGGGCGATCGTTGCGGCATGTCTTTAGGCCCTTTTTAGAGCGAACGGACTTAGATCGAAGGCCTCCGAGAAAACAACCATGGACATCGTCTACGTCGGATTCACGCTCGCTCTCGTTGCACTCGCGTTCGGTCTGATCCGACTCTGCGAGCGCGTATAGATCAGCCTCGTTTGGCGCGATCGAGGAAATACTGACATGCCCGTCCTTTATGCCATTGGCGGAGTCGTTTCTTTGGGACTCCTCGTTTACCTGTTCATCGCGCTGCTCAAGCCGGAGGCTCTGTCGTGAACTGGCAAGGTTACGCGCAGATCGTCGTGACGCTCGCCCTCCTCGTCGCATCCGTAAAGCCGCTGGGCGCGTACATGGCCCGCGTTTACGACGGAGAGCCGATCGTCCTCGAACGCGCCCTCGGCTGGCTCGAACGCCTCATCTACCGGCTGAGCGGGGTGCCCCGCGAATCCGAGCAGAGCGAGATGCGCTGGACCACGTACGCCACGGCCATGCTGCTGTTCAATGGCGCGGGCATTCTCGTGGTCTATGCGATCCAACGATTGCAGGGCTTCTTGCCACTCAACCCGCAAGGCATGAGCGCCCCGACCCCCGATCTGTCGTGGAATACGGCGGTGAGCTTCGCCACCAACACGAACTGGCAGAGCTACGGCGGCGAGACGACGATGAGTTACCTCACGCAGATGCTCGCCTTGGCCGTGCAGAACTTCGTCTGCGCCGCGTCCGGCATGGCCGTGATGGTGGCCCTATTTCGCGGAATCGCGCGAAAGACGACCCACCATTTGGGCAATTTCTGGGTCGATCTGACGCGCACCACGCTCTACATCCTCTTGCCGCTTTCGACGATTCTGGCGGTCCTTTTCGTGTCGCAAGGCGTCGTCCAGACGTTCGGCGCGTACCCGACGATAGGGCTTCTGCAGGCGACCAAAGACGCCGACGGCCATGCCGTCACCGACCAAGTCATCGCCCTCGGTCCGGCCGCATCGCAGATCGCCATCAAGATGCTGGGCACCAACGGCGGCGGGTTCTTCAACGCCAATTCGGCGCATCCCTTCGAGAACCCGACGCCCATTGCCAACTTCCTGAACGTCTACGGACTGTTGCTCATCCCGGCCGCGCTCACCTACACGTTCGGCAAGATGGTCAAGGACACGCGCCAGGGTTGGACCATCCTGGCGGCGATGTTCATCGTGTTCGTTCCGCTGCTCGCGTTGTGCGTGTGGCAAGAGCAAGGGGGCAACCCCGCCCTGTCGGCTTTGCCCATCGATCAGGCCGCCAGCGCGCTGCAGGCGGGCGGCAACATGGAAGGCAAAGAGGTCCGCTTCGGCATCTCCGCGACCTCACTCTTCGCCACGGCGACGACCGGCGTGTCGTGCGGAGCGGTCAACGGGATGCACGACTCGTTCACGCCCCTCGGCGGTCTCGTGCCGCTCTGGCTCATTCAGCTCGGCGAAATCATTTTCGGCGGCGTCGGCGCCGGGATGTACGGCATATTGATGTTCGCGATCGTGGCCGTGTTCGTCGCGGGCCTGATGGTCGGACGAACGCCCGAATACCTCGGGAAGAAAATCGAGGCCAAGGAGATGAAAATGGCGTCTCTCGCCATTCTCTTCCCGGCCGCGACCATACTCATTCTGACGGCCGTCGCGGTCGTCACGGAGGCGGGTAAGAAAGGCGTTTTCAACCCCGGCCCGCATGGCTTCACCGAGGTGCTCTACGCCTTCTCTTCCGCCGCGAACAACAATGGAAGCGCGTTCGGCGGTTTGAGCGCCAATACGCCCTTTTACAACACGCTCCTCGGCGTAGCGATGTTTCTCGGCCGATACTTCGTCAAGGTCCCCGTGCTCGCGCTGGCCGGTGCCCTCGCCCAAAAGAAGCTCGTCCCACCGGGCGCAGGAACGCTGCCCACGCACACCCCACTTTTCGTGGCGATGCTCGTCGGAACGATCGTGATCGTCGGCGCCTTGACGTTCATCCCCTCGCTCGCGCTCGGACCCATCGTCGAGCACTTGCTTGCGAAATCATGAGGCTCGGAGAATCGCAATGACCACGAACAAGCTCGCTGCAGACTCGCTGCCGGAGCCGAGCGCTTCGATCGGCTCGGCGGCAACGACCCAGCCGTCGGGTGCGATGGCTTCCGGCGCAGGGGCCACGATCGAGCACGGCAAGAACCGTCGACGAGGCCAGGCGCGACCGCTCTTCGAACCGGCGATCGTGCGCCGCGCGATCGCCGACAGTTTCCGCAAGCTCGACCCTCGCCACCAGGTGAGAAACCCGGTGATGTTCGTGGTCGAGGTCGGCAGCGTCCTGACCACGGCGCTGTTCGTTCAAGCTCTTGTCGGCCACGGAGAGGCGCCGACCGGGTTCATCGGCGCCATCTCGGCCTGGCTCTGGTTCACCGTGGTCTTCGCCAACTTCGCCGAGGCGATGGCCGAGGGACGAGGCAAGGCACAAGCCGACTCGCTGCGCAAAGCGCGAAAGGACATCCAGGCCAAGCGGGTTTCCGAGCCGCGCCGCGGCGCGATCCCGAACCCCGTCTTCGCCTCACAGCTGCGCAAAGGCGACTTCGTCTTGGTCGAAGCGGGCGATTACATCCCGGGCGACGGCGAGATCGTCGAGGGCGTCGCCTCGGTGGACGAGAGCGCGATCACCGGCGAGAGCGCGCCGGTCATTCGCGAAAGCGGCGGCGACCGGAGCGCCGTCACCGGCGGCACTCGGGTGTTGTCCGACTGGCTCATCGTGCGGGTCACGGCCAACCCCGGCGAAACGTTCCTCGACCGAATGATCGCGATGGTCGAAGGGGCGAAGCGGCAGAAGACCCCCAACGAGATCGCGCTCGACATTCTGCTGGCCGCGCTCACGATCATTTTCCTGCTCGCCACGGTGACGCTGCTGCCTTACTCGCTTTTCAGCGTCGAGGCTGCCAAGCAAGGGACGCCGGTGACGATCACGGTGCTGGTCGCCTTGCTCGTGTGCCTCATCCCGACGACGATCGGGGGCCTGCTTTCGGCCATCGGCATCGCCGGAATGGATCGGATGATTCAGGCCAACATCATCGCGACGAGCGGGCGCGCGGTCGAGGCGGCCGGCGACGTGGACGTGCTGCTGCTCGACAAGACGGGCACGATCACGCTCGGAAACAGACAGGCGACGACGTTCCTGCCCGCGCCGGGCTGCACGAAAGAGGGTTTGGCCGACGCCGCGCAATTGAGCTCGCTCGCCGACGAGACCCCCGAGGGCCGCAGCATCGTCGTGCTCGCGAAGGAGCAATATGGAATTCGCGAACGCGACGTGCGAGCACTCAAAGCGACGTTCGTGCCGTTCACGGCGCAAACGCGGATGAGCGGCGTGGACCTGGACGGTCGCGAAATCCGCAAAGGGGCTGCGGACGCCATCGAAGCGTACGTGAACGCCAAAGGAGGGGTCTTTGCCCCCGACGTGCATGCGAATGTCGCGTCCATATCGAAGAGCGGAGGAACGCCGCTCGTCGTGGCCGAGGGGGCGAAGGTCCTCGGCGTCATTCAGCTCAAGGACATCGTCAAGGGCGGCATCAAGGAGCGCTTCGCCGAACTGCGCAAGATGGGCATCAAGACGGTGATGATCACCGGCGACAACCCGACGACCGCAGCGGCGATCGCCGCGGAGTCGGGGGTCGATGACTATCTCGCTCAGGCCACCCCCGAAACCAAACTCGCCCTCATTCGAGAGCACCAGAAGGGCGGACGTCTGGTCGCGATGACCGGCGACGGGACCAACGACGCCCCCGCGCTAGCCCAGGCCGATGTCGCCGTAGCGATGAATACGGGGACGCAAGCGGCCAAAGAGGCCGGCAACATGGTGGACCTCGACTCGAACCCCACCAAGCTCATCGAAGTGGTCGAGATCGGCAAGCAGCTCTTGATGACACGGGGCGCGCTGACGACCTTCAGCATCGCCAACGACGTGGCCAAGTACTTCGCCATCATTCCCGCCGCGTTCGCGACGACGTACCCGGCGCTCGACACGCTCAACGTCATGCACCTCGCGACCCCTCAGAGCGCCATCTTGAGCGCCGTCATCTTCAACGCGCTCATCATCATCGCCCTCATTCCGTTGGCGCTGCGCGGGATCGCGTATCGGGCCGTCGGCGCGTCGCGGCTCTTGCGCGACCATCTGATCCTCTACGGCCTAGGCGGCATCGTGGCGCCGTTCATCGGTATCAAGGCCATCGATCTCTTGCTCGTCGTCCTCCACCTCGCTTGAACGAAGGGTTGCCCCATGGTGTCTCAGATTCGCGCTGCGCTCGTCGTCCTCGCCGCGCTGACGTTGGTGACGGGCGTTTTTTATCCGCTCTTGGTCACCGGCATCGCCCAAGCGGCATTCCCCTACCAAGCCAACGGGAGCCTCATCCTGCGGGATGGCAAGCCGGTCGGTTCGAAGCTCATCGGCCAGTCGTTCGACGACCCCAAGTATTTCTGGGGGCGTCTGTCGGCGACGACCGATGCGAATGGAAAAGCCCTACCGTACAATGGCGGCTCCTCTCTCGCGTCGAATCTCGGACCCACCAACCCGGCGCTCCTCGACGAGGTCAAGGGCCGCGTGGACGCGCTCCGGGCCTCGGATCCGCATAACCAGGCGCCCATTCCCGTGGATTTGGTGACCTCTTCCGGCAGTGGCCTCGACCCCGACATCTCCCCGGCTGCGGCGTACTATCAGATACGTCGTGTCGCCAAGGCCCGGCGCCTCGACGAGGCGACCGTCCAGGCTCTGGTCGATGCGCATAGCGAGAGTCGCCAGCTCGGCATTCTCGGGGAACCGCGCGTCGACGTCCTCGAACTGAATCTCGCGCTCGACGCGGTGAAGTAGCGTCGCGTCCGCGCGTCTTTCGGCCCTACAGTGGGCGCGGTGACCGAGGGGCGCGCCAACCCGGACGAGCTTTTGCGACAGGTGGCCGCCGCCGAGCGGCGCGCGCGGCGCGGCAAGCTCGTCATCTTCTTTGGGGCGGCCCCTGGCGTAGGAAAGACGTACGCGATGCTCGAGGCGGCGCGCAGCGAGCGCGACTTGAAGCGCGACGTCGTCATCGGTGTCGTCGAGAGCCACGGGCGTTTCGACACGGGCGCGCTCGTGATCGGTCTGGAAATGTTGCCCCGACGCCGAGTGGAGCACCGCGCTGTGATCGTCGAGGAGTTCGACCTCGACGCCGCGCTTGCGCGAAGGCCCGGACTCATCCTCATCGACGAGCTCGCGCACACCAACGCCCCCGGTTTGCGCCACGCCAAGCGATGGCAGGACGTGGAGGATCTGCTCGAGGCGGGAATCGACGTTTACTCGACGCTCAACGTACAGCACCTCGAAAGCCTGAACGACGTCGTCGCCCAGGTCACCGGCATCGTCGTTCGCGAAACGGTTCCCGACCGGGTGCTCGACGAGGCGGCCGAGGTCCGCCTCATCGACCTGCCGCCCGACGAGCTCATCGAGCGGCTGACGAGCGGCAAGGTTTACATCCCCGACCAGGCGCAACGCGCGGTCGAGAGCTTCTTCCGAAAAGGCAATCTCATCGCGTTGCGCGAGCTCGTCGCTCCGGAGCGTCGCCGAGCGGGTCGACGCCGACATGCGCACGTACAAGACCGAGCACGGCATCCAGGGCGTCTGGCCCACCGCCGAGCGGATTCTCGTCTGCGTGAGCGCGAGCCCGGCGTCGGCACGACTCGTACGCGCAGCGCGACGAATGGCCACCAGCCTGCACGCACCGTGCATTGCCGCTTTCGTCGAGACGCCGGCGGCCTTGAGGATGACGGACGCGCACCGCCAGCGCCTCTCTGACCACTTGCGCTTGGCGGAACTGCTCGGGGCCGAGCCCGTCACCCTGAGGGGCGAGAATGCCGCAGCGGAGATCGTCGGTTTCGCGCGCACGCGCAACGTCACCAAGATCGTCATCGGAAAACCGACGCATCCCCGCTGGCGCGACTTCGTCTCCCCGTCCTTTCTCGACGAGGTCGTCCGGTCGAGCGGCGACATCGACGTGTATGTCATCTCCGGAGAGACGACGCTCCCGCGGCCGTACAAAGTCGACAAGGCGCGCTCGGTGCCGGCCTTGCCGGCACGCGCGTACGCCGCGAGCGCCGCCATGACCCTCGTGGCGACGGCCCTCGCCTGGTCGCTCTTCGGACGGCGGCAACTGGCCGACGTCGTCATGATTTACCTGCTCGGAATCATCCTCGTATCGCTGCGGTTCGGATACGGAGCGTCCATCGTCGCGGCGGTCCTCAGCGTCCTTTTGCTCGACTTCTTCTTCGTACCGCCCTACCTGAGTTTCGCCGTCTCCGACTTTCAGCACGTCGTGACGTTCGCCGTCATGTTCGTCGTGGCCGTCGTCGTCAGCCGTCTCACCCGCCGTGTCCGCCTGCAGGCCGACGACGCCCGGTATCGCGAGCGGCGCACTGCGAGCCTGTACGGCCTGAGCCGGGAGCTCGCCGCAACCCGGATCACGACCCACCTCGCGGACGCCGCCGCGCGCCATGTTCACGACGTGTTCGAAGCGAAAGTCGCCATATTCCTCGAGACGCAAGACGGTCGGCTCGACAACGTGGCCGCTGGCGATCACGCCTTCGCTCCCGACGAAAAGGAGCGCGGCGTCGTCGAATGGGTCTATTCGCACGACAAGCCCGCCGGGCTGGGGACCGACACCCTGCCGTCCGCAAGCGCGCTCTACGTGCCTCTCCGGGGCGCACAGGGTCGCGTAGGCGTCCTGGGTGTCCAGCCCAGAGATCCTCGCCGGCTCAACGAAGCCGAGCAGCGCACGCTCATCGACGTATTCGCCAGTCAGATTGCATCCGCGCTCGAGCGCAGTCGGCTCGCCGAGCAGGCGCACCAAGCCACGCTGCAAGTGGAGGCCGAGCGCATGCGAAGCTCTCTCTTGAGCTCCGTCTCGCACGACCTGCGCACGCCGCTGTCGGTCATTACGGGAGCGGCCAGCGCGCTTCTCGAATCGGATCCTGCACTCGCGCCAGCGGCACGACGCGACCTCGCGGAGACGATTCACGAAGAGGCCCAGCGACTGAACCGGCTCGTCCGAAACTTGCTCGACATGACTCGACTCGCGTCCGGGACGGTGCATGTGACCAAGGAATGGCAGCCCATCGAAGGCGTCATCGGCGCGGCGCTCGATCGGCTCGAGGGTCAGCTCCACGGCAGGAGCGTCGCCGTACACGTTCCGCCGGGCCTGACGCCCGTACCGATCGACGGTCTGCTCATCGAGCAGGTCCTCATCAACCTGCTCGAGAATGCTGTCAAGTACACGCCGCCCGGTTCCCCGATCGACATTTCCGTTCACGCCGAAGGCGGCACTCTGGTGGTCGAACTCGCCGATCGAGGGCCCGGCATCCCCGAAGAGCTCGCCGACCGCGTCTTCGAGAAGTTCTATCGACTGCCGAGAGAGGGCGCGAGCGGGGGCGCGGGTCTCGGCCTATCGATCTGCCGCGCCATCGTCGAGGCGCACGGCGGCCGCATCTGGGCGGAGAACCGTGGCGGCGGCGGAGCCGTGTTCCGGTTCACGGTGCCCATCGAGGGCTCCCCTCCCGAGCTCGCGCCCGAGGACGAACGATGACGCCGCTCACGGTGCTCGTCATCGACGACGAGTCGCAAATGCGGCGGTTTTTGCGGAGCTCGCTGGCCGCCAACGGATGCAAGCTCGTGGAGGCCGCGAACGGAATGCAAGGACTTGCCGAGGCGGCGTCGCAGCATCCGGACGTCATTCTGCTCGATTTGGGCCTGCCCGACATCGACGGCATCGAAGTGACGCGACGCCTGCGCGAATGGACCGACACGCCGATCATCATCCTGTCGGCGCGCGGGCAAGATCAGGACAAGATCGCCGCACTCGATGCCGGTGCGGACGATTATCTGACCAAGCCGTTCAGCCTCCCGGAGCTTTTGGCACGCATTCGCGTGGCCGAGCGCCACGCCGAGCGGCGCAGCGACAAGAAGGACGCCGTCTTCGTCCTCGGCGATCTGCGCATCGACCTCGTCAGCCGTGTCGTCACGGTGGCCGGCGGCGAGGTGCGTCTCACCCCGATCGAGTACAAGCTTCTCGCAACGCTGGCGCGAAGAGCCGGACGGGTCCTGACGTATCAGCAGTTGCTGAAGGAAGTCTGGGGACCGCGCTATGCGACGCAGAAGCAGTATTTGCACGTCTATATGGGTCATCTAAGAAACAAGTTGGAGCAGGATCCCGCGCGTCCGCGCTTTCTCTTGACGGAGCCCGGCGTCGGCTATCGGCTGAAACTCGACTGAGTGGGGCAGCCTTTGCGAGCGCGCACGCGTCCCGACGCCCGCCGGGAGACGAGGGCTCGCCCGAGCGACGGGGCCGGCCATGGGCTCGAAGGCGCGAGACGTTACGCCGAGCCGCAACATTTGCGCTACGTATACCGCCGAAGTACCCGCCCTCGCTCGCCCGATAGGGTTTGGGCATCTCCGACAACCCGTTCCGCCCCGAACGGCACGACCGATGCTAAAAGCGTCGGCATGCACTCACGTCCACTTTTTTGGGTCGCTCGCTTGGCACTCTCTGTCGTCGCATGGTGCGCGATGGGCGGGTGTGCGTCCGAGCTTGTCGTGCACACGATTACGGCACAGAACGCGCAGTTCGCCCGCTATCGCACTTTTTCATTCGACCCGACCTTCGCGGCCCCCGCCAAGTACGCCCTATCGCCGCAGTCCTCCGAGGTGCGAGGCCGCATCGAACAGGCCAGTACGAAGATCCTGGAGGCCCGCGGCTACACG
Source organism: uncultured delta proteobacterium (assembly GCA_963696385.1). Lineage (GTDB taxonomy): Bacteria > Myxococcota_A > Polyangia > Polyangiales > Polyangiaceae > Palsa-1150. The sequence continues at coordinate 308,137 of CAVOKF010000006.1, read as the reverse complement.
CTCGCTGCCGCCGGCGGATCCGACCTCGTGGTGCGCGTCGAGACCGGCCGGCGAGAATCGGCGGTCGAGGAGACGCCCCTTCCGCCCGCTGGGGAGGCGCACGAGACCGGAGGGAGTCAAATCGCATTTGGCGGGGCCCCGCTCGATGACGAACGACACGATCTGGTCGAGGGGTCCTTCGTGATCGATGCGTTCGACGGGCAGACCCATCAGATGCTTTGGCACGGTTCGGCTCGGGAAGTGATCGATGCGTCGCACCCGGACTACGATCGGCTGCAGCGCGCCATCGAAAAGGTCCTGGCCTCATTTCCCCCTCGCACGGGCTCCTAGTCGGATTGGGCAACGCGCATCCACACTCGTTTGCGGCCACGTGGCTCGCGGGCGCGCGGCCGAGAACCACACTCGTTTGCGGCGACGTGGCTCGCGAGCGCGCCGCCGAGATCGACTCGCGGCCGCGCGAGCGCGAAGCGGACCCTCGAAAGACGTAGTGCAAGGTGCGCCCCCCCCGCGCTGAACCCGGGATGCGGCCGCGCTCGATTTGCGCGGGCGACTTCCCGTACCCTCGCGGTCCATCATGACCGACCGCAGCTTTCTTACCGAAAGCGATCTCGCGATGAGCCGCGCGGCGTTCGAGAGATCGTTCGCAGGGCACGTCGAGTACACGATCGCCAAGGACGAGTACTCGGCGACCCCGCGCGACTTCTATCGCGCCATCGCTCTGTCCGTGCGCGATCGCATCGCCGATCGCTGGAACAAGACCCTTCAACGGACGTTCCGCCAGGCCGAACGGCGCGTGTATTACCTCTCGCTCGAGTACCTGATCGGCAGGCTGCTCGACGACGCGATGCTCAACTTGGGGGTCACCGGCGAAGCCGGTGCCGCGCTCGCCGACCTCGGCATCGACCTCCACGAACTGACTCAGTACGAGGACGACGCGGGCCTCGGCAACGGAGGCCTGGGGCGGCTGGCGGCTTGCTTTCTCGATTCGATGGCGCGCCTCGGCATTCCGGCGATCGGCTATGGCATTCGTTACGAGTACGGCATCTTCCGTCAATGCATCGTGGACGGCGAGCAGATCGAGCAGCCGGACAACTGGCTACGCTACCCGAACCCCTGGGAGATTGCTCGCCCGGAGCGACTCTACGTCGTTCGCTTCGGCGGCCACGTTCAACCCGAGCAGCACGCCGGGCAGTCGACCTTCCGCTGGGTCGATACGGAGAACGTCATGGCCATGGCGTACGACACGCCCGTGCCGGGGTACCGCAACGACGTCGTCAACTCGCTGCGCCTTTGGTCGGCCAAGGCCACGCGCGAATTCGACATCGGCACGTTCAACCGCGGCGACTACGTCGCCGCCGTGCACGATAAGACCGCGAGCGAGAATCTGGCCAAGGTTCTCTATCCGAACGACCAGAACGCCCAAGGACGGGAACTGCGTCTGCGGCAAGAGTACTTCTTTGTCTCGGCGACCCTGCAGGATGCCATCCGCCGGCACCTGTCGCGCTGGCCGGACGTTCGCAATCTGCACGAGGCGGCCGTATTCCAATTGAACGACACCCACCCGGCCGTGGCGATCGCGGAGATGATGCGGTTGCTCGTCGACGAACACGGCCTGGGGTGGGACGAGGCGTGGGCCATCACGACGCATGCGTTCGCGTACACCAACCACACCGTTCTGCCGGAGGCTCTCGAACAGTGGCCCGTGTGGCTGTTCGGTCTGGTGCTGCCGAGGCACCTGCAGATCGTGTTCGAGATCAACCGCCGGTTCCTCGACGAGGTCGGAAGCCGCTTTCCCGGCGACGACGCCCGCAAGTCGCGCATGTCGCTCATCGAAGAGGGGCCCGAGCAACGCCTGCGGATGGCTCATCTTGCGATTGTCGGCAGCGCGCACGTCAACGGAGTCTCGGCACTGCACAGTCGCATCCTGCGATCCCGGCTGTTCCGCGACTTCGCGCAGATGTGGCCGGACAAGTTCGGTAACCAGACCAACGGGGTGACGCCCCGCCGCTGGTTGCGAAAATGCAATGCCCCTCTGTCCGATCTCATCACCGCGCAGATCGGCGAGACATGGGTCGCCGATCTGCCCGAGCTCGCCCGGCTGGCGCCGGCCGCCGACGATCCCGCCGTGCGCGCCCATTTCCGCAGCAGCAAGCTCGCAAACAAAGAGCAACTGGTCCGGTACGTTCAAACGACGCTGGGGCTGCGCCTCGACCCGGCGGCCCTTTTCGACGTTCAGGTCAAACGCATCCACGAATACAAGCGGCAGCTCTTGCCGATCTTGCATGTCGTCCACCTTCACCAGCTCGCGGCCCGCGGCGAACTGCGCACTCCGCGTGTCGTTCTCATCGCGGGCAAGGCCGCACCCGGCTATGCCATGGCCAAGCGGATCATTCGACTCGCCAACGACGTGGGGGCGACCCTCGAGCACGACGAACGAACGCGCGATCGCATCCGTCTCGTGTTCCTTCCGAACTACTCGGTGACGCTCGCCGAGATCGTCATCCCTGCCGCGGACCTGTCCGAGCAGGTCTCCACCGCGGGCACGGAGGCTTCGGGGACCGGGAACATGAAGCTTTCCCTCAACGGCGCCCTCACGATCGGCACCCTCGACGGAGCGAACATCGAGATCCTCGAGGCCGTGGGGGCCGACAACATGTTCATTTTCGGAATGACCGACGAGCAAGTCGACGCGCGCCGGCGGGCCGGCTACGACCCGAGGCAAGCCTGCCAGGGGGACGCCTCGCTCCGCGCGGCTCTCGACGCCATCGCGAGCGGCGTTTATTCCGATGTCGACCCCGATCGGCATCGGCCGGTGGTGGACGCGCTCTTGTCGCGCGACCCCTTTTTCGTCTTGGCCGACTTCGCGGCCTATGCCGCCGCGCAGCGCGACGTGGAGAATGCCTACGGGGATCCCGATCGCTGGGCGAAGATGGCCCTCGTCAACATCGCCAACATGGGCCGATTTTCGAGCGATGAGACCATCCGCGGGTACGCACGAGACATCTGGAAAGTCCCCGTGCAGGCTTGACGAAGGCCTTTTTCCGCCACGCGAACCGCTCCTAGCGGATGTCCTCTGACTCTCGAATGGCTACAAGCGGGGGTCGGCCAGCGCAGCGACGCGCGGTGATCCGGATCCGTCGACGATCCCTCGGTACATCGAGGGCGTCGAGAAGGGCATCGTGACCGTCCCGTCGCGGGCGACGGCGATGCACCCGCCGCCCGCCGCGCCGCTTCCGGCCAACGCGACGACGTCGGCCAGGGCGCGACCTGCCGCTTCGGCGAGCGGCAGGCCGAGCCCGGACACGCCGCAGGCCACGCCGTGAGCGAAGGCCGTACGGATGAAGAACTCGCCCCTGCCCGTCGCGGACACCGCGCAAGTGGGATCCGCCCAGGTGCCCGCGCCCACCACGGCCGAGTCACCGACCCGCCCCGGCAACTTGCCGGATAAGCCGCCGGTCGCCGTGGCGGCCGCCAGATGGCCGGCCGAGTCGAGCGCTACGGCGCCGACCGTACCGGGCACCGCCCCCGATGCCGATCCACCCCCGGCGTTCAGGAAATACCCAGCGGCCGCGGGTGCAACGCCCAGGGCGAGTGCAAAGTCATCGGCCAGGGGCCCCACCAGCAGCACGTGGGGGGTCCGGTCCATCACGAGGCGAGCCGCGGAGACGGCCGCCGCGATCCGCCCCACCGCGCCCACTGCGCCGGCGGCGCGTGTCGCACCATCCATGATCGCGGCGTCGAGCGTCACGGCGCCCGAGGCATCGACCACGGCGCCCCGTCCCGCGTTGAAGCACCCGCTCCGCTCCATCGAAGCGACGGCCTGCTCGACCGCGTCGACCGCGCGGCCGCCGGACGCGAGTACGTTCCAACCCACGCCCAGGGCGGCGACGAGCGCGTGCTCCCGGGCGACGTGCGCCTCCCCCTCGGTCGACGCGGGTCCGGCACCGCCATGAACCGCGAGAATCGGACGCCGGGCGGTCATGAAGCCTCCCAGCCTTGAAGCCGACTTGCCCGACTCGCATGCCGCTCTTCCGCCTTGGCTCGCACGGCCGCACGTGTTCTCTTGCCGGCAATGCCGTTCTCTCTCAAGCTCGAGGCCTCTGCCGAAGACATCGGTGCCGCAGCGTTCCATGCGCTCGTCGCCAGCGCATGGGTGATGTTCGAGACGATGCAGATGCTCTGGTTGTCGCGTCGCTCGCGGTCCAGTGTTGTTCCGCTCGAACTGCGCGAACGCTGGGCCCACACGGCGTTTGATCTCGTCGGCGGCAACCTTCCCGAAGCCAGTCCGTACGCCAGGGAGTTGCGGCGGTACGTCGACGAGGAAGTTCCGTTGATTCTCGGAAAGCGAACCCCGGAGAGCACCCCGACGACGTAGCGCGGGGACGGCGGCCTGTGGGGGCGGCGGGGATCACCTGGCGCCTCGGTTCGGCGAAAGGGTCCGACGCGGCCGCTGCCGCGGGTCTGGGCGCCCCACCGAAAAATGATGAGTCTGTCCTCCAAAGGGATTAAAGCTGGCGCATCGGTTTGTTTCTTTTTCATTATCGGAGGGTTTCCACATGAAAGTGTTCGTTCAAGTAGCGGCGGCGGCCATGGTGGCGGCGTCGATGAGCGGCTGTGCAACGGTCACAGGCGGGGATGGCATGGCTGCCGGCGCGATCTACAGCGGCTACAAGATGGGGGGTGCCGTCGGTCCGGGCACCGGAACGAAGACGGGCCGTGCCTGTGCCATGTCCATCCTAGGCCTCGTGGCCCTCGGCGACGCTTCGATTGCGAGCGCCAAGGCGGCGGGTGGAATCGCGCAGGTTGCGTACGTGGACCACGAGATCTTCAGCGTGCTCGGCATTTACGGCACGACCTGCACCGTCGTCGTCGGGCAGTAAAGCGTCGTCATCGCCTCAAGTACACCGCCCCAGACCCAAGGGATCCGCCGGGCGGTGTACTTCAATCGCCGGGAGCGCGCCTCCACTCGGGCCATGCGGCCCGCCGCTATTCGCACTACAGTCGCCGGCATGACGCGCATTCTTCTCGCATCGGTCGTGCTCGCTACGTCCGCCTGCAGCCGGCCCTCGTCGACCCCTCCGGAGCCGGCTCCTGCCGCTCCGCCGGTCGCCGTGGCCTCTGCAGCGCCCGGTCCCTCGATGGCCCAAGCCGCCGTCGGCTCGCCGGCCCCCGACTTCACGCTTTCGGATCTCGAGGGTCACGCCGTCACCCTGTCGGGTTTGAGGGGCAAGACGGTGGTGCTCGAGTGGTTCAACCCCGGCTGCCCCTTCGTCCGCAAGGCCCACACCGTCGGGTCGCTGAAGGACGCGCCGGCGCGCGCCCTTTCCGAGGGCATCGTCTGGCTCGCGGTCAACTCGGCCGCCCCGGGCCACCAGGGCAGCGGCGCGGACGCGAACCGAAAGGCCGCCGCAGAGTACGCGATGACCTACCCGATTCTTCTCGATGAGACGGGACGCGTGGGGCACGCGTACGGCGCCACGAACACCCCGAATATGGTCGTCGTCGATGCGCATGGGACGCTCGTCTACCGCGGCGCCATCGACAATTCGCCCGACGCCGAAGGCCAATCGCCGACCGGCGGCAAGCTCGTGAACTACGTCACCGACGCGCTCGACGCCTTGAAGGCGAATCGGCCGGTCCCCGTGCGCGAAACGAAGCCCTACGGTTGCGGCGTCAAATACGGCAGCAGCTAAAGTACACCGCCCTTGAGCAAAGGGGTCCAGCCGGGCGGTGTACTTCAATCGCCGGGAGGCGATTGGGGTTTGGGGCGAAGCCCCCAAGGAAATCGTCTGTGGCGGACGCGGGCGGCGCGCTAGGAAAGCAGCGCCGCACGCGGACCCGAACGGCCTACTGCTCGGTACCGGAATCGGCGGCCGCATCGCCGCTGGCACCGGTCTGAGCGTCCGGAGCGGCTCCGGCATCGAGGACCCCCGAGAATGGCTTGACGTTGCTGATCGTGAAGATCATGTCTTGGAAGTCGTCGTTGGTGGCCTCTTCCAGAGCGATGAGATACGAATTCGCGACGAGGTTGCCGCCCCGGTCCCTGAGCGGCCAGACGCGGTAACGGTGCACCGGCGTCGTCACGAAGTGGTTGACGCCCGCCTCGATCAGGTCCTCGGGCAGCGGGGGGTTGCCGGTTTGCGTCACGACGTTGAGATCGTCCTGCGAATAGTCGTAATCGCCGTTCAGAGGCGCGGACCCGCTGGTCCTCTGGTTGCCGAAGCACCAGAGGCCGAAGCTCGCCGTTGCCGGCGTGGGCATGAAGGTCCCGGCGGGGTTGGTCCCGGTGATGGGTGGAAGGACCATCTCGCTATGGTCGGACGTATAGTTGTCGCTGCCCACGACACTCTCCATCGTGGCCACCCACTGCAGACCCGCCGGGAAGTTCGCGGGGACGGCGGCGGGCGGAGGCTCCGCGTCGGCGGCGGCGGGTTGCGCGGCACCGGCATCGATCGATCCGGTGGGGTACCACCCGTAGGCGAAGTTGTACTTCGGAGCGAACCGGGCGGGGGCGAGCAGCACGGCCGGCTGGGTGGGGTCGGCGAGCACGAATTCCTGGACGATCACTTCGTCCGAGGGCGTGTCGCCGTTGGGCGGAGGATCCATCGCCAGCGCGCTCACCTGATTGACGTTGAGAAACGTTTGCAAAAGGATGCCCACGTTGACCTGGTACCCGAGCGTCGCGATGATCTGGCCGAGCGTGGGCTCGTAACGCCCGTAGTTCGACGAGGGTACACCGGCATCGCTGATGCTCTCGGAGTTGTTCCAGAGCCCGACGCCATAGAGCCCGGCCTGGACGCAATCGCTGCTCGACTGCGCGACGAGCAGTGCGGCCACGGCGTCGCCGCCGGTGTTGTCGTAACGGGTCGGCGGATTCGTGTGAGTCGAAAGAAACTGCACCTGGATGTCCAAATCGCCGCCGGCCGCGATCGTCTGCGGCAGCGTGAGCGCGGTCGCAGCGGCGTCCGTCCCTGCATCCGACGTCGCCACGACCGTGGCGTTGAACGCGCTCGGGTTGCTGGTTTGCCGGAAGGCGACCGGAAAGAGTGTGGCCTGGGGAGCGATTCCGACGCTCGTGATCGTGACCGAGCTCGTGCCCCCGTTGTGCAAGCGCAGGATCTGCAGATAGGGGTCGTCCACCGTATTGATGCCGCTGAAGATGGCCTCGGTCGCCCGCGTGCGTGGGTCGTTCAAGTAGGTCTGGTTCGTGAACGACAAGAGCGACGTGCCGCCATCGGACGGGCAGGCCGCGACGCTGGGGCTCGACGCCGTCGTCATCGAGGCGGAGCTCGCAGAACCATCGTTCGTTCCAGTTCCCGTTCCAGTTCCAGTTCCAGTTCCAGTTCCAGTCCCGGTCGTGCTTGCCGTGGTCATAGAGGCATCGGACGTCGGGGTCTCCTGAGCCGGCGCCGTGGTGCTCGAGCAGCCCGAGGCGAGACATCCCACGAAGCCCAAGGCCGCAGTCAACGACCCTTGGGAAGCGGGAGAGGTGAAGCCGCACCGCACGCCTCGACCACTCCCAAAGAACGTCGTGAAACGATTGGAAATCATGGATGAACCCCTCCTCCAACGTGAGCTCGAGAGCGCAGGGCAAGGACGAACTCGCCCTGACCCTCGGAGTGCTGCCGATGAGGTTGCTCTCGAAAACGAACCTCTACGCAGTTCTGTGGCATTGGCAATAGCTTTTTTTGCAGCCGCTTGGGCTCCTCTTCGCTTTCGCGCGCCAATCTATTGATGTTCCATTCGTTTTTTCGAGCCGCGGGCCCGAACTTGTAAACAAATGACTATGGGTCGCACTGGCGAGAATCGATGGCCCGGTCAGCGCGAAAGCGGCATCGCCCGGAGCGCGCTTTTGCGCACGTAGACCACGGCGATGCGACCGCGCCGAACCTGAACCCAATCGGGACGGGTCGCGAGCGCCCGATCGAGTGGACTGCCACGCTCCCAAAGCACGGTGTTGACGCCATACTCGTCGAGAATCGCCTCCCACCCATCCAGCGACGCGAGGCGGACCGAGTCGTCGAACACGCGACGATCGAAGAGCTGATTGCGCCCATCGATGAAGACCTTCCTGTGCCCCGCCCAGACGTAATCCAAATAGCCGCCCCAAGGGTAGATGTTCGCGACTCGGTCAGGCAGGCCGAGCTCGTCGATCAGCCTCGCCTCGACGACTGGAACGTCGCGCCAGGGGTCCTTGTCGACCCGAACGTCACGAAACGAGAGCGCCGCCGCCAGGGCGGCCATGCCGAGCCGCGCAGGGCGCGCGAACGCTCGACCCCAAGGCGCGTCCGGCGAAAGCCGTCTGCAGAGCATCCGGCCGAGGACGACGATGGAAAAACCAAGCCCCAACGGCTCATAGCGACGCGCCGCACAGCCGGCCAAAAGAAGCGCCCCGAGCATGAGGGCCTCGGGGACGCCCGCCTCGGGCGTCCGTGACCGGAGCGACGCGATCATCATTCCAGCGACGAGGGCCAGGGTCAACCACGTCCGCGGGGAGGCGAAGTCCGGCGGCCGAAAGAGATCGATTCGATGCGTGCTGGAGGCGCCCATCAGCGTGACGAGGTCGCCGACGAGGCGAATGCCGTAGGGGTTGATCAGCGTGCCCGCTGCGGCGAGCGCCGAAAAACGGATCCAGGGGCCCAAAGACGGTCGGCGCGTCGCGGGCGCCGCCAGCACGGCCGCGCCGAAGGCCACCGGCATCACGACCGCGAGAAAGACCGACGCATGCAGGTTGATCCACAGGCAACCGAGTGCGATGGCCATCGCTCCGTGAACGGCTCGACCATCCCGGATCCGGAACAGAAGTAGCAGCAGCACGGCGTAACCGAGATCGCCGAAGACCTGACCGCGTACACACAGGTCGTCGGCTTGCTCGATAACGAGCCATAGGACCAGCGGCCAAACCCCCATCCGCGCGGCGATGCCGCGCGCATGAGGAAGCCACAACAAGAGCAGCGCACCGGTAAACAAGAGCGACCCGAAGAGGACCAGCCCCATGGCGCCGAACCGTTGCATCACGGTTGCGAACAGGACCTGACTGAGCGGCATGTGGACGATCCACGGGCGCTCGGCCGTATAGGAGAACGGATCCTCCACGGGCAGCCGGCGGTGCGCGAGCAGCCATTGACCGGTCGCTACGGACCAAAAGCTGTCGCCGAGCAGATCCATGTTGCGCCACGTCGCCGCGAACAAGGCGACCACCCAGAGCGCGAGGCAACCCCGGTCCACCCAAGCCCAGCCCCGCGCGTCGCTGTCCTGCAGTCGAGTCGCGTCGTTCGTCTTCACGTGAGCCGGGATCTAACATCCCCCGGGATGCTCACCTTTGAAGACTGGTTGTCACGGCGGCACGCCAACCTTCCGGTGACGTCCGCGAAGGCGGTCCTCGCCCTCTCGGAGGGCGGCGCCACCCTGCCCTTCATCGCGCGGTACCGCAAAGAGCAGACCGGCAACCTCGACGAAGTCGCCATCCAGAGCGTGCTCGAGGCGAAGGAGACGTGGGACGCCCTCGTGCATCGCAAAAAATTCGTGGCCGACGAGATCGAAAGGCAAGGAAAGCTCACCCCCGAGCTCAAAGACAGGATTCTCTCGACCACCGATCTCGAACGCCTCGAGGACCTCTATTTGCCCTACAAGCTGAAGCGCAAGACCAAAGCGACGGTCGCGCGCGAAGCCGGGCTCGAACCGCTCGCCGAGTGGATGTGGCGCGTCTCCCACGAAGAGGCGGCGCTCGCCGTCTCCCTCGTCGAAAAGGCCGCGGGGTTCCTTTCCCCCGAAAAGGGTGTCACGACGACCGATCGAGCGATCGAGGGGGCCCGCGATATCGTCACCGAGCGACTCTCCGAGAACGCCGACCTTCGCGAGCACGTGCGGAGGGCTCTCTTCGACGCCGGGTTCGTGCGCTCCGAAAAGGGCGAGAAGGCAAAGCCGAACAGCAAATACGATCGCTACTTCTCTTATCACGAGCGCGTAAGCTCCCTTTTACGGCCGGAGGCCTCGCACCGGTATTTGGCCATGCGTCGCGGATTCTTGGAAGAGGAGCTCGTCCTGTCGATCGGCGGCGCGCCCGGCAACGAAACGTTCGACACGGAGTTGGTCGCCCCGTTCGAGCGTGCCGCGTGCTCGCGTCCTTCGTCTCCGGCCGCCGAGGTCATGAAGCGGGCGGCGCGCCTGTCGCTGCGCGTCTATGTGCAGCCGAGCATCGAGAACGAAGTGAACAGGGCGCTTCGTGACGCGGCCGATGCGGCCGCCACCCAAGTCTTCGCGGAAAACTTGCGCAAGCTGTTGCTCGCATCGCCGTACGGGGCCAAGTCCGTCCTCGGTGTCGATCCCGGCATTCGCACCGGCTGCAAGATCGCCGTCGTCAGCGAGTCGGGCGCCTATGTGACGAGCGACGTCATCCACCTCGGTTCCGACCGCGAGCGCGCGGCCGCCAAAGAGGTCTTACGCTCGGCGGTCGTCGGCGGCAGCGTGTCGGCCGTGGCCGTAGGAAACGGAACCGCGGGCCGCGAGACCGAGACGTTCATTCGAGACGCGCTCCGAGAGATGGGGCTCGGGCGTCTGCCCGTCGTGATGGTGAGCGAGTCGGGCGCGAGTGTCTACAGCGCGAGCGACGTCGCACGAGAGGAGTTCCCGGATCTCGATCTCACGATTCGCGGCGCCATCTCGATCGCCCGGCGACTTCAGGACCCGCTCGCGGAGCTCGTCAAGGTCGACCCGAAGAGCATCGGCGTCGGGCAATACCAGCACGATGTGACACCGGGTCTTCTCAAGAAAAGCCTCGAGACGGTCGTAAGGAGCAGTGTCAACTCGGTCGGGATCAACGTCAACACGGCGTCGCCGTACTTGCTCGCCGAGGTGGCGGGGATCGGTTCGTCGCTTGCGCGCGGCATCGCCGATCACCGCCGGCAGAAGGGCGTCTTCAAAACGAAGCGCGATCTTCTCTCGGTTCCGCGCTTCTCCGACAAGGTGTTCGAGCAGGCCGCCGGGTTCCTGCGCATCCCGGGCGCGGCGCATCCGCTGGACAACACCGGGATTCACCCCGAGCGGTACCCGGTGCTTGAGCGCCTCGCGGCGCGCCTCGGCAAAAACGTGGGCGATTTGGTCGGGCCGGGCGCTTCGCTCGTCAAGCGCGACGCTCAATTCCGATCCGAAGTGGGGCAGTTTACCTTCGACGATATCGTGAAGGAGCTCGAACGGCCGGGCCGTGATCCACGCGATTCGTTCGTCGTATGGAGCTTCCGCGACGACATCCACGAAATCACCGACCTGACGCCGGGAATGGTAGCCCCGGGCATCGTCACGAACGTGACCCACTTCGGCGCGTTCGTCGACATCGGAGTGCACCAGGATGGGCTCGTCCACGTTTCTCAGCTCGCCGATCGGTTCGTGAAGGACCCCCGCGATGCCGTGAGCCCGGGCGATCGCGTCACCGTGCGCGTGCTCGAGGTCAACCTCGCGAAGCACCAAATCGCGTTGACGATGAAGACGGGGGCCGACCGCACGCGGCCCGAGCAGCCAAAGGACGCGCCGCCAGGCAAAGCGGTGCCCGCCGCAAAGGCAGACAGGTCTTCGGGGGCGCTGAAGAACGACGCGCTCAAACAGCTCGAGCATTTCCGGGCGGCCCTCAAGCGGGGCCGGGATGCGTGAACGCGGGCATGTGCCGCCTTTGGGGTGGTCGTACCCCGGAGAGTCGCCGATGAATGCGCAGAACGTCGTCCAGAAGGTCACCGATCCCCGCGCGATCCGTCCCATCGTCAGCATCGGCGCGGGCTCGATCGTGCGGGACGCGCATCTGCCGGCCTACCGGCTTGCCGGCTTCCCCGTCGCGACCGTCTACGATCGGCTCGAACAACGCGCCATGGCTCTCGCCCGGGACTTTGGAATCCCCAAGGTCGCCCGATCGCTTTCCGAGGCCATCGATACGGCTCCCGCGCGTGCGGTCTTCGATCTGGCGCTGCCGGCGGCCGAGACCGCCGGCGTCCTCGCCGAGCTGCCCGATCGCTCGGCGGTTCTCATTCAAAAGCCGATGGGCGAGAACCTGGAGCAAGCGCGCGCGATCCGTCACCTTTGCGAGCGCAAGGGGTTACTGGCCGCGGTGAACTTTCAGCTCCGCTTCGCGCCCGCGATGATGGCGTCGCGATCCCTCGTGGATCGCGGCGCGATCGGTGAACTTCACGACGTCGAAGTCCGGGTGACGTGCGACATGCCCTGGCAACAGTGGTCCTTCCTGTTCGGCATCCCGAGAATGGAGATCGTGTACCACAGCATCCACTACATCGACCTGGTGCGATCGTTTTTCGGCGAGCCCGAAGGCGTGTACTGCAAGACCGTGAAGCATCCGAAACACATGAACCTCGCGTCGACGCGGACCGCGATCGCTCTGGATTACGGGCAGGTGCGCCGCGCAAACGTGACGACCAACCACGGCCACGAGTTCGGCCCGACGCACCAAGAAAGCTACGTCAAGTTCGAGGGAACGGGCGGCGCGATCAAGGCGCGCATCGGCGTCAACCTGGACTATCCGCGCGGACTTCCGGACACGCTCGACGTCTGCCAGCTCCGGGGGACCGCGCCGCCCTCGTGGGAGTCGATCCCGCTCGTAGGCGACTGGTTTCCGCATGCGTTCGTGGGCCCCATGGCGAGCCTCATGCGGCGGGCCGACGGCGAGACGGACGAACTGCCTACTTCGGTCGAAGACGCGTATAAGACGATGGCCGTCGTCGAGGCTTGCTATCGGTCGAGCGAACAAGGGGCGACGCGCGTTCCAGAATGACCTCCCGGACCGGACCGGACGCACGACCGGACCGGAAAGGATTCACGAGACGCGCCGCGATGCCGGCGATAGTCTGCGGACGTCGAGAGCCCCGCTGACGGCCCATGAACCCGTTTCGCATCGACGACAAGACCGCTTTGGTAACGGGCGCCGGGTCGGGCATCGGCAAGGCCATTGCGGAGCTCTTCGCGCAGCAAGGCGCCACCGTCTGGGCGGTCGACCGCGACGAGGCGAGTGCCGAGACCACCGCGGCGGGAATCCGGGCCGCCGGCGGTCGCGCCGAATCGGCGCGTGTCGACGTCTCCGAGGCCGCCGAGGTCGAGGCGCTCGCGAGACGCACCGGGCCACTCGACGTGCTCGTCAACAACGCCGGCATCGGGCACGTCGGCAATCTTCTCGCCACCACGGCTCAAGACCTGGACCGACTCTACGCCGTGAACGTGCGGGGCGTATTCAACGGCGCGCGCGCGCTCGTTCCGGCCATGCTCGATCGGGGGCGAGGCAGCGTGATCAACATGGCTTCGGTGGGCGGGGTCGTGGCGGTGCGGGATCGCTTGGCCTACACGACGTCGAAGTTTGCCGTCGTCGGGTTGACCAAGGCGCTCGCCCTGGACCATTCGCACACCGGCGTTCGCTTCAACTGCATCTGTCCCGGCCGCGTGGAAACGCCCTTCGTCCGCGAGCGTCTCGCGCAAGTGGCGGATCCCGAACGGGCCTGGCGCGATATGGCCGCCACGCAGTTGACCGGACGGATGGCCCGTCCCGAAGAGGTCGCTTTTGCGGCCCTCTACCTGGCCGCCGACGTGTCGGCGATGGTCACCGGCAGCTGCCTCATGGTCGACGGCGGATGGAGCGCAGGAAAGTGACGAGGGAAATCTCAGGGACGGTCACCGGCCTTCGGGCGTTCGACGTCCGGTTTCCGACCTCGCTCGAACGGCACGGTTCCGACGCGATGAATCCCAATCCGGACTACTCGGCCGCCTACGTGATCGTCGACACGGATCGGCACGACGGGGTCGCCGGCCACGGGCTGACCTTTACGATCGGTCGCGGGACCGAGATTGTCGTCAAAGCCCTGGAGGCGCTCCGCCCGCTCGTCGTCGGTCAATCGATCTCCGACTTTTGCGAGGCGCCCGGTCGGTTCTGGCGCAAGCTGACGGGCGACAGTCAACTGCGCTGGCTCGGGCCCGACAAGGGCGTCGTGCACATGGCCACGGCCGCCGTCGTCAACGCGATGTGGGATTTGCGGTCGAAGCTCGAACACAAGCCCCTTTGGAAGGTTCTCGTCGAAATGAGTCCGGCGCAAATCGTCGAGATGGTGGATTGGCGTTACCTGACCGACGCGCTCACCCCGCAAGCAGCCACGCGTGCCCTGGATCGACTCGTCCCCACCCGAAGCGCTCGCGAAAGCGCCATTCGAGAGAGCGGCGTTCCGGCCTACACCACCTCGGTCGGCTGGATCGGCCACTCCGACGAGCGCTTGCGGCGGCTGTGCCGCGAGGGCGTCCTGGCGGGCTTCGACCGTTTCAAGCTCAAAGTGGGACAGAACCTGGACGACGACATCCGTCGAACGGCGATCGCACGCGAGGAGCTCGGAGCCGATCGTGCGCTCATGCTCGACGCCAATCAGCGGTGGGACGTGGCCGAGGCCATCGAATGGGTTCGCGCGCTTTCCGGGTGCAGGCCGACCTGGATCGAAGAGCCCACGAGCCCCGACGACGTGCTCGGACACGCCGCCATTGCGCGCGCCCTCGAGCCCCTTGGCATCGGCGTGGCCGCGGGCGAGCACTGCCCGAACCGCGTCGTCTTCAAACAATTGCTCCAAGCGCGGGCGATCGCATTTTGCCAGATCGACTTTTGCCGGCTCGCCGGCGTGAACGAGGTCGTCGCGGTTCTGCTGCTCGCGGCTCACTTCGGCGTCCCGGTATGCCCGCACGCGGGCGGCGTGGGCCTGTGCGAATACGTGCAGCACGCCTCGATTTTCGACTACGTGGCCGTCTCCGGATCGCTCGAGAAGCGCTGCGTCGAGTACGTCGACCACCTCCATGAACATTTCGTGGACCCGTGCATCGTCCGCCGCGGGCGCTACCTCGTCCCGACCTCGCCGGGGACCCAGATCACCATGAAATCGTCGTCGCTCAACGCCCACATCTACCCGACCGGCGACGTGTGGCAGAATCGGGCACGCTCATGAGAATCGTCCGGTATCGTGACCCCCGCGGACGCATTCACTACGGCAGCCAAGCGCCGGACGGGGCCACCGTCCGCATCGACGGCGACGTCTTCGGCGAGCACGCCGTGACGAACGTAACGGCGCAGATCGACAAGCTGCTCGCGCCGATCGCGCCGTCGGGCATTTTCGGAATCGGCCTCAATTACCGCAGGCACGCCGAAGAAACGAACGCGGTTATTCCCCAATACCCGATTCTCTTCATGAAGGGGGTCAACGCAGCTCAGCACCCCGGCGATCCCATCCTGATTCCTCGGCATCTGCGGAGCGACGAGGTCGATTACGAGTGCGAGCTGGCCGTCGTCATCGGCCGGGCGGCCAAGAACGTGTCGCGCGACCGGGCGATCGATCACGTCCTCGGATACACGTGCGCGAACGACGTTTCGGCGCGCGACTGGCAGATCCGGCAGGGCGGCGGTCAGTGGTGTCGCGGAAAGACATTCGACACGTTCGCGCCGCTCGGCCCATGCCTCGTCACGCCCGAGGAGATCCCGAATCCCAACGCGCTGAGAATCGCCACGCTTCTCAACGAAGAGCGCGTACAGGACTGGACCACGGCCGACATGATCTTCGACGTACCCCGACTCATCGAGTTTCTGAGCGCGAGCACCACTCTCGTCGCCGGAACGGTGATTCTCACAGGCACGCCGCACGGCGTCGGCATGGCCAAGACCCCGCCCCGCTGGCTCAAGGCCGGCGACGTCGTCACCGTCGAGATCGAGGGCATTGGGCGCCTGACCAACCCCGTACAGCTCGAACCCTCCTCATGAGCGCCTTGCAGGCGACGGCTCCGCCGCGCCGCGCGCCGATCAGGGCCCCATGCCCGTGCGACGCATTCTTCGAGGACGGGACGGTGGCGACGGCGGTCGCGATCTCGACGCCCCGTGGGTCTTGCCGGATGGTTTGCCCCGTCGCAGTGCGGCCGGGTAGCGCCACGCTCGCACAACCGTGCTTGAACCACGATACGGAGCGGGCGGGCGGCTCCACGTTCGGAACGTCAGAATCGTCCACTCGTCGGTAGTCCTGGTTGTTTGCCAGAGCCCCATGGCAAAGAATGTGCATGCGAAAAGTCTATCTCCCCGCCGTTCTCGTCTTGGCGCTGCCCAGCACGGGCTTCGCCCAGACGCCCGGGGGCTCCGCGACGCCGCCGACCCCGTCTCCCGCCGCGAGCGCGGCGGCGTCGGATGACCCTTCGACGGTCCCGCCCCCGCCCCCGGTGGACGACCCGATGCTCGAACCCGTTCCGTCGCCGAAGCGAATCCTGACTTCGTGGGCGGAAGCGCAACAGCTGATGCGCATGCGTTCCACCAATCTCAAGACCGCACTCGACCAAGTGGTGCAGGCCGAAGGACAGACCCTCGTCGCGTTTGCACAGTATTTGCCGTCGCTCGGTGGGTGCGCCGGAGGCAGCTCGGCTCCTGGGGGCTGCGCCAACGCCGCGTTCTCGCATCAGCTCATCACAAGAACGGCCATCCAGACCGTCGTCGGCGAACCCGTGTCGAGCGTGGTCCCGATCCCCAACGTCGTCGCCGGAAGTCTGACGCTCTCGCAGGACCTCCTCAACGTGCAGGAGTTCGACCAGATCGGCATCAACAAGCTGATGGAAGACTCGAGCCGAATGACGGTGGACGACACGAGGCGCACCCTCGATCTCAGCCTCGCCAACCAGATCGTGGCCGTGGTGACGGCGGAGCGCAGTACCGAGATCAACCGCAGCGGTCTGCGCGTCGCACTCGAGCAGCTCGAGCTATCCAAGCGCAAGGAGGCCCTGGGCGCAGCCACGATGCTCGACGTCGTGCGGGCCAAGCAAAACGCTGCCAACGCGCGCGTATCGCTGGTCAACGGCGACGAGGCGCTCCGTCAAGCCCGAGAGGCCCTGGGACTGACAGTCGGGATTCCCGAGGAAATCGGCGTCTCCCATGACATGAACGTCAACGGAGTTACCGAGGAGGCCATCCGCTCGTGCCGTGTCGTCCAGACCGTCGACCAGAGGCCGGACATCCACGCGGCGCGCATCAACTTGGAGGTTGCCAAGCGCAATCTCCGAAATACCTGGTATTCTTTCATCCCCGTCGTCACCGGGCAAAGCACGTTGAGTGCAACGTCCGCTGTCAGCAACGGGTACCCGAATCCCACGTGGAGCATCGGAGCCGCCTTTTCCGTCCCCATTTTCGACGGAGGGACGCGTCTCGGAACGATCAAGAGTCAGCGGGCCGCCGAGGACATCGCCGCCCAGACGCTCGAGACGCTCCGGCGCCAAGCCCTCATTCAGGTGGAGCAAGCGCAACGTGGAATCGAAGTGGCCGAAGTGTCCTACAGGGTCGCCCTCGAGCAGCGCGACCTCGCGGCACAGAACGACCAGATGACGCAGACCCTCTACTTCCGCGGGCAGGGCACCAGCGTCGATTTGGTGACGGCATCGGAGGCGCACCGCGAAGCCGAGCAGAGCCTGGTCGTGGCAGAGTTCGGAGAGGTCAAAGCGCGTCTGGCGGCGGTCATGGCGCTGTCGACGTGTCCGTGGTGACGCGGGTGCCGTTTTCGATGGATGACGAACGGCTCGTGAACGTATCTCCCCAGCACTCGGTGAGGCTCGCTCGAGAGTTGGTCGGCCTGGTCGATCGTCCCCAGCAGAGCGACTACGTCGTGCGCACGATCGCACGGCGAGAGGCGAACGGCCTGCCGCTCATGTCGGCCGAGATTGTCATCGCCGGACGAGAAACGCGCGAACGGCATCCCTTGTCGATCACGTATCCTCTGCACTTTCGTAAAACCTACTTCGCCGCGCGACTGCACGGCGATACCGCGAAAGAGTTCGAGAATCAGACGTTGGCGAGCGGCATCCTCGGCCTGCCACCGCCCATCGGATTCGCCGAGAAGGTCTTTCGCAGTTGCCTCGCTCCAGGCCGCCCGTATCAGCGCCTTTCGCCGTTCGGGGTCGACCCGGAAGAAGCCAATCTGCGGGTCGCGCAGAAAGTACCGCTCGCATCGGCCGCCGGATTGTGGGGGTTCGCGGCCAGCGCGCTGAAGCAAATTTCCACACTTCACGACGCCGGGCTCGCTCACGGCGACGCCGAGTTGCACAACCTCGTCGTGTGCCCTTCGCCTTTGGAAGTCGTCCTCGTCGACTTCGAAGCGGCGGTCAAAAAAGAGGATCTCGACGAACCGGCCTGGCAAGCGCGATGCGCAGCCGATTTGACCCCGTTGCTGCGCGAAGCGGTGTTCCTGCAGTCGGTACTCGGCCGTCAACGCGGTCCTCTGGCCGACCTTTCCTGGTTGGCGCTGGACCGTCTCTTTCAATCCCCCGAGAGGTTCCGAAGGGCGATCGCGGTTCAACCCGACCCACCCGAATAGGATCGGCGACGAGTCGGCTTTGCCGCCTCATCGGAAGAACACGGATCGACGTCCCGAGGTCGTTCGTGCGCGGCGGATGCGCGATACGGCGGTGCCGAGGGGTGCGCGACCCGCCCGGTCCGTCAGGGGTGCGTGGGGACGAACGCGGTCAGGTTGGCCGCTTGGACGACGATGGGGGCGTGCCGCGCGGCGGATCGGCCTGCTCGCGTCGTCCAGTCCTCGGCGATACGCCGTTGGTCGTCGGTGGCGACGTAAACCGATCGGGTCGCGGTGGCGTCGCCCGCTTCGGTGCGCGCCCACTTCTCGAGCAGTTCACCGTACCCGATCTGCTTCGGGTCGAACACGACGCGAAGGGCCTCCGAGCGCGCCACGGTCCCCGACTCCACCTCGAGGACGCCTGGAAGCGACATCAGCGCGTCTCGTGTCTTTCGGCCGCCGCCGAGAAGCGCCGTGTCGAGCGTCGCCGCACAGCCTGGTTGCGCGCCCGCCGGCGGCGTGGCGCAGGCGTTGGTCGTCGACGCGGCAACGGCGCTCTCCGGCACCGGACCCGCGAAGCGACTCCCGTACGCGCCGTAGCCCTCGGCCGCCAGACGGTCGAGCGGTACGAAGCGCAGCGACGCCGAATTGATGCAATAGCGCAGCCCGGTCGGGGGGGGGCCGTCGTCGAAGACGTGTCCGAGATGCGAATCGCCGGCGCTCGATCGGACCTCCGTGCGCGCCATGCCGAGGCTCGTGTCCGAGCGAGACACGACGCGACCGTCCTCAATCGGTCGCGTGAAGCTCGGCCACCCCGTGCCCGATTCGAATTTGTCGAGCGAACTGAAGAGCGGCTCTCCGGTCGCGACGTCGACGTAAATTCCGGGTGCGTGATTGTCCCAGAACTCGTTGTGGAACGGCGGCTCGGTCGCGTCGTTTTGGCTCACTTCGAATTGAATGGGCGTGAGCTTGCGCCGCAACTGCTCGCGCGCCGGCTTCACGTACTTGCTGGCCGAAACGGCAGGGGCGGGTGAACCAGCCCGCCCGGCGGTGGGCGCATTCGCGCTGCCCTGCGGCTCGGCCGGAGCGGCTGAAGAGACCCGGCATCCCGCCGCCGACAAGCACATGAGCACGAGTGTAGCGTAGGTGTCTTGGGTTCGCATGGTGGCCTTTCGGTCCGATCGGGTCGGCCGTAAGCGGCCGGTCGCACCGACATTTCCGGATCGCAGTCTGTCCTGCCCGATTACGCAAGTCGAAGCGACCTGGTTACGCCCGCCCACGTTCGGGGGGCACCGCTCCAGCGGATTCGGCAAGCCCCCGACCGCGGCTCACGCTGGACGACGAGACCCACGACCAAGGCACCGCTCCAGCGCGGATTCGGCAAGCCCCCTACGAAGGCCCTAAAGCGACGCGGCACATGCGACGTACTTCCCGATCAGCATGGGCACGTGCTCTTCGTCACGATCACGCGGATCAGGACCACGGCTTGCGGTGGAGATCCTCGGGCGCACGACGGCGCGCGGCAACGCGCCGTGGACGCAAGAGGAAAGCGAACGGCGATGAGGCGCTCGCTTCCAACGCTTCTTCTGGGGCTTGCCGGCAGCGCACTGTGGGGCTGTAGCGCACTGCTCGGCCTCGACCGGTTCGACGGAGCGAGCCTGGCCGTCGAAAGCGAGGCCGGCGGGCCGATCGACAGCACAGACGCACAGGAAGACGGAACGGCCAACGCCACCGCGCAGGACGGATCCGGCAGCGAGGGATCGGACGGCTCGAGTGCGACAGCCGACGCCGGCGGGGGACAAGGCGCCGAACCGGGCGATGGCACCGGACAAGAAACGGCCGACTCGGACGATGCCGGCTCGGACGATACCGACTCGGGCTCCGCCATCGGATCCGACGCGAGTCGCCTCGCCGATGGGGCGAAGGATGCCCCGTCCGACGCGGCTGCCCCCCTGTTCAGTTATCCATTCGATACGAGCACGCAGGGCTGGAGTGTCTTCTGGGCGGGCCTCGGCGACGCCGGTGCCGAAGCCTGCTCGCTCACGCTCTCCACGACCGAGGGAGACCCGACACCCGGCAGCCTCGATCTCGAGGCGCCCTTCAATGGCCCGAGTGAGAGCCTCATCATGGGCGTCGTGTACGGGGATGGCGGCGTCGATCTCACGGGTCGGACGGTGACGATGAACGTGAAGCTCTCGGCGGGGTTGTCGTCGGACACGAACCATCTCGGGTACGCCCTGCAGTTCACGCAGGACGTCAAATCCAACTGGGCCGACAATGGCGTCGTAGACCTCCATGCCGGAGCGGGATGGATCACGCTGACGATGAGCCTGGACCACCCCAAGGGCAACGTCGCGAGCGGCTTCTCCCCTGCCGCCATCCACAACGTCGGCGTCGAGTTCGGCATACCCGACGGCGCGGCCGTGTCCTCGTGCTCCGCCGCCGACATTTTCATCGATACCGTCGTCATTCAGTAGCCGCGCCGGGATTTTTGCGACGAGTTCGGGTCCGCTCGCGCCCATTCTTCGACCACGCCGCGAATCGGGCGCCGTAAAGACCGCGCGCCCGCGAATCGGGCGCCGTGAAGCATCGCGATTGGAGCGCGAAAGCCTCGGCTCTTGACGACGGCCCGGCAATCGGTGGAAGTTGCGCGCGTCAGGCGAATGGCTCGAGCCGCAGGTCGTGTCCCCAACCACTCCGCCCGAGCAGGGACTCGCGACGACCGGCCGTGCCTATTGGGAGGTAGCGCGATGAACGACACGAGGGGGATGCTGTCGGCCATGACGACGCTGATCGTCGCCGTAGGGGGTCTTGCGAGCTGTTCGAGTCCGACGGGAGCCAGTGTCATGGACGCCGGGACGGACGCGACCGCCGTAGCCGCGCAGGCGGGCGGCTCACCGACGGGCTCGTCCAACCCGGGGCCGGCCACTACGGGGCCTGCCGAAAGTGGCGCGGCCGGCACGGAAGCGATGGGCAGCGGCGCGGCCGATGCGCGATTGACCGCCAGCGACTCGGCCGACACGGGTTCGACCGGCGGCGGTTCCGCCAGCACGGGACTTGGCGATAGCGGTGCGGCGGCTTCGACGGGCTCGGCCGCGACGGTGTCGAGGCCGAACTGCGCAACGGGTACCGCGGGCGTGACCAACTGTGGGGCGGGCGGCAGTGGCAGCGAGAGCTGCTGCACGAGCTTGCCGGTGACAGGCGGAACGTTCGACCGAACGTACACGAACAGCGGAGCCGGAGCGACGGGCCTGGCCGATCCAGCCACTGTGAGCGCGTTTCGCCTGGACAAATACCTGGTGACGGTCGGACGGTTTCGGCAATACGTGAACTACCTGACGAGCGCGTCGGGCGCGCCGCCGGCGAACGGCAGCGGCATTCACACGCATTTGAACGCGGGCCGCGGACTGGCCAACAGCGGCAGCCCGGGGACCTACGAGACGGGTTGGAACGCGACCGACTGGAACGCACTCGCCGACTCCATCACCGAGCTGCCGGACATCGCGACCGGGTCCGGGGCGGCGATTCTCATGGAACACGAACCTGGCCTGCGACCCGGACTACGCGACGTGGACGACCTCGGCGGGCCCCGACGAGAACCTGCCCGTCAACTGCGTCGATTGGTACGAGGCATACGCGTTCTGCATCTGGGACGGGGGCTTCTTGCCGAGCGAAGCGGAATGGGAATACGCCGCGGCAGGAGGCAGCCAGCAGCGAGAATATCCCTGGGGATCGACCGATCCAGGGTTGGGAAACCAGTACGCGATTTACGGTGATGGCGAGAGCGAATGTTACTATCCGACCGGCACGGCGGTGTCCTGTACGGGCGTAACGAACATCGCCCCCGTGGGGACTCCAACGCTCGGAGCCGGACTGTGGGGCCAGCTCGATCTCGAGGGGGAAGTGTTTGAGTGGAATCTGGATTGGTACGCGACCTACGCGACATGCACCGATTGCGCCTACTTGACGACGGCTTCCAATCGGGTCATGCGCGGTGACCTGCTCAACGACGCGACCGAGCTCCTTCCCCCGGACCGCTTCGATGTGGACCCGTCCTACCGAGCGGTCAACCTCGGCTTCCGGTGCGCCAGGACCCCGTCGGCGACCACCACGAGCACCACGACCACCACGAGCACCACGACCACCACGACTACCACCACGGGTACGACCACCGTCGCGACGACGGGGACCACGACCGGAACGACGACGGGGCCGGCCGCGGGATCGCAAGGCGGAACGACGCCCGGTATGGACGCCGCCGTGGTGGTACCCGCCGGTTGCACACTGCCATCGCCGGTGAGCTTCCAGGCCGACGTACAGAGCTTCCTGAACACCTCCTGCGGAAAAACGGGGACAGCCAATGCCAGCAACGGCGGCTGCCATGTGCTGGACGACGAGTCGACCCTGGTGGAGGGAGGAAAAAACCACGCCTACGATTGGATTACAGGAACCGCTCACGCCTCGTCTTGTCCCGAGACGCCGACCCCGTTCCGCTTTCAAGTGGTGATGGCAGTCATGCAAGAGGCCGATCCCCCCTCGTGTTCGATGTGCGACAAGATGCCTAGCGCCACGACGCCCCCCCACGCAGCGCTCACCGCATGCCAGATTGCGACCTTGCAGTCCTGGCTCGACGAGTCGTACGTCACGCAGCTGCACCGGTACGACGGCATCTCGCCGACGACGCCCTATGCGATGCCGCCCTGGAACTGAGAGAAGGCCTCGGGGTCGAGGCCGAGGTTAGATGAGTGGGCGAGGGACCCGTCGGCTGGCTCGAGCTTCTGCTGGCCGTGGCGATTGCGGCGCTTGCCGCATCGCAAATCCGCTCGGGACGGGGCCGCCGCGCGCCGTCGGCTGCGGGCCGCAGCGGCGCGGACGACCGCGCCCTGTCGCTCCTCTTCGCGCTCTTCGTGGCCAGCGGCTGTGCGGCGCTGATCTACGAAATCGTCTGGTTTCAGATGCTCGAACTCGTCCTCGGCTCTTCGGCGGTCTCGATCGGAGTGCTCCTCGGCACCTTCATGGGCGGGATGTGCGCGGGCAGTCTTGCGCTTTCGCGCTTCGTCGCACGCCGGTGGCACCCTTTGCGCGTCTACGGCGTTTTGGAAATCTCGATCGGCATTTGCGGACTCCTCATGCTGGGCGCCGTTCCGCTGGTCCGGGTGGTCTACACGGCGGTCGGGGGTCCTTCCGCGGTCGGGCAAATGCTGCGCGGCCTCTTGGCGGCGATGTGTCTGCTGCCTCCGACGGTCATGATGGGGGCCACGCTGCCCGCCGTCTCCCGCTGGGTGGAAATGACTCCGCGGGGCGTCTCGCGACTTGGGTACTTGTACGGCGGCAACACGCTCGGCGCGGTGTTCGGCTGTCTGCTGGCGGGCTTCTACCTTCTCCGAGTGTACGACATGCACCGAACGACGTTCGTTGCCGTTGCCTTGAACACCGCGGTTGCGGCCGGGGCGTTTGCGCTCGCGCACATCCACCCCGGAGTCTCGCTAGCCGACGCGAGACCCGACCCCGTGGCTCGGGGCTCCTGCCCCCCAAGGTCACCCGCTTGGATCATTCATCTCGCGATCGGGCTGTCGGGGATGAGCGCTCTCGGGGCGGAGGTGATCTGGACACGGCTCTTCGGGCTGCTCTTGAGCGGCACGACGTACACGTTTTCGATCATCCTTGCGGTCTTCCTGACTGGGATCGGGCTCGGCAGCGCCTTCGGCTCGTTCATGGCGCGCCGGCTGCTGGATCCGCGGCGTGCCCTCGGTTTCGTGCAACTCGCACTCGTCCTGGCGATCGCCTGGACGTCGTGGAACATCACGAGCTCCCTGCCGTACTGGCCCGTCAATCCGCGGCTCGCGGTCGGCCCGTGGCCTCAATTTCAAATCGACTTCGTCCGCTGCCTTTGGGCCATTCTGCCCGCGACCTGCCTCTGGGGCGCCAGCTTTCCACTGGCGCTTGCGGCGGTCGCGTCCAAGGGAGCCGATGGCGGCGGCGTCGTAGGCCGCGTCTACGCGGCGAACACGGTGGGGGCCATCGTCGGCGCGCTCGGCACGAGCCTGGTCCTCATCGCCGCGGTCGGGACCCGAGACAGCGAGCGGATTCTGATGGCGCTCTCGGCGACGGCCGCCGCCATCACCTTGATTCCCGCGCTTACGCCCGGTCCTGCAGCGCCGCGGTTCACGACGCGCGATGCCATCTGGACATTGGCCATCCTCGAGGTGACGGCCACGCTCGGACGCAACGTCATCGCGGTTCCCCCGTTGCTCGTCGCCCACGGCCGCCTTTCGGCGGCCGAACGGAACATTGGAGAGACGTTTCTTTACGTGGGAGAAGGGATGAATTCATCCCCGGCTGTTTCGCGGGATATCCATGGAACGATAAGCTACTACAATGCCGGGAAAATTCAGGCGTCCAGCCTCCCTCAGGACATGCGGCTTCAGCGCATGCTCGGGCATTTGACCACGTTGGTGCCCGACAATCCGCACAACGTGCTGGTCATCGCATGCGGGGCCGGGGTGACGGCGGGCGCCGCAAGCCTCGATCCGCGCGTCGAACGCTTGACGATCGCGGAGATCGAACCGCTCGTCCCCGCTGTCGTGGCCAAATACTTCGGCGAGTACAACTTCAACGTGATCGACAATCCCAAGGTTCACGTCGAAGTGGACGACGCTCGTCATTTTCTGACGACGACCAAGGATCGGTTCGATGCCATCACTTCGGACCCGTTCGACCCCTGGGTCAAGGGCACGGCCAATCTCTATACGCGCGAATTTTGGGAGATCGCCAAGCGGCACCTCAATCCCGGCGGTGCGGTGACCGTATTCGTGCAGCTTTACGACAGCGGCATGGCGGCGGTAAAGAGCGAGCTTGCGACGTTTTTCCAAGCGTTTCCAGACGCGATCATCCTCGGCAACACGATCGAAGGACAAGGCTACGACCTCGTTCTCCTAGGGCAGGCCGAGCCCATTCGGATCGACGTGGACGCGATGGAAAACCGCCTGGAGAGCGCGGCCTTTGCGCCGGTGTTGAAATCGCTGCGACAGATCGGGTTGGGGTCCGCGGTCCTGCTGCTCTCCACGTACGGCGGTCGCGGCTCCGACCTCGCACCGTGGCTCCAGGACGCCGAAATCAACCGCGACGACAACCTGCATCTGCAATACCTCGCTGGGCTCGGCATGAACCTCGATCAACGCGCCGAGATCTACCGGAACATTCTCGCATTCAGGCATTCCCCGGGGGAGATCTTCGTGGGGTCGCCCGCCACGCTGAACGCGTTACGCGCCGAGATCCTCCTCGGCGCGCGATGATTCGGCCGCGGCCCGAACGCCCCGCCACCTTCCCAAGCCGGCAACGAACTTCCCGAAAATTAGGACCCAGCGCAGCTGGGCACCGTTTATCGGGTTAGTTAGAGCCCTTGGACGACGGCCCTCGCTTTGGCTTGGATCTCGTCCGGAATCGATCCATCCGACACGAGGTAGACGAGAACGCGGGCCTTCTCCGACTCCAAGATCGGGTAGCGCGACATCTTCGGGTCTGCCTTTGCCACGCGGGTCATGAATCCGAACATTTGGTCGTCCGGGAATCGCGCCACCAACCCGGTCGCGTACATCCCCCGATAGATGACGGTAGGAATGGTGAAGCTGGCTCGATCGCCGGCCGAGCTCGCGGGCGCAACGTTCGAGTTCGGCGCATCCTTCCGCGCGCACCCGGTGGCGATTCCCGCTCGTTCGAGCTGACGGCAGACGCTCATGGCGCTCGGACCGCCGGACGCGACGGCACCGGAAGCGACCGCCGGTTTCTCGGGTCCCCCACCGCTTGCCGATGCGGCACTCGCATTCCCGGTCGCGCCGCCGCCGGCGCTGCCCGATTTGCACCCGATGACGACCGATATCCCGAGCGCCGCGATCGTAATTGTCGCTCCGAGCCTGTGCATGGTGGGTCCCTTCCTCGCGTGGAGAAGCGGACGATACCCGACTTGCCGTGTCCGTTGAAAATCGTGCCGGATAGCCCCGCTCAGTTGCAGGTGCCGGAGCAGGGGACGAACGTCCCCACGGTCGCCATCACGGTCGCCGTGCCGCCGGTGAGCCCCGTCGCCGAAGCCGTCACCGTGATGGTGCCCGCGCCGGTGGCCTGAACCAGAGCGTACGCCAGCCCCTGGTAGGCATTGCGCACATTGCCCCGGAACGTCTCCTGGGTCATGCTCGCGCTGTCGACGCCGACGATGGTGCCCGGACCCGTGATGGCGAACGTCACCGGCGTGGCCGAGCTCGTGACGACGGCGCCGGAAGCATCGGAAATCGCGGCCCGGATGAACGAAATGTCGTTGACGTCCGTCGTCAGTGTGGCGTGATCCGCCGTGAGAACGATCTGCGACGCGGTCGTTCCGGCGGCCGGCTTCGCGCTGGCCGTCACGCCCCAGGTGCCCTGCCACTTGGTTCCGTTCGGGTAGATGTTGCCGAGTTCGTCCATCAACGCTCCCCCTTCCTGCACCGGAGCGAGATCATCTTGGTTTCCTATGACGGGCCACGATCCATTGGCCTCGCCCAGGTAGTCGACCCCCGTCCAGATGAATTCGCCCGTCAGTGCGGCGTTGGACTTCACGCTGGCCCAGTCGCCATTGGTGCTGCCGTCTTCGGTGATCATGCTCGACTTGGTCGGAGCGCTCGTCTCGGCCTTCAAGCAACTGGCCACGTCGTAGTTGTCGCCCCAGACATCGAGGAGCGTGTTCGTGGCTCCGCCGACGTCGCCGGCGGTGGCCGGGTTGAAAAGCGCCTGGGTAATCTTGCCGGGAGGATTCAGGGTATGCGCGATCGAGGCCATTTCGGTCAGGATGGGCGTCCGCGTACCGATGGCATCGCGAATTTCGTTGCCCATGCTGTACGCGACTACACTCGGGTGGTTGCGATCGCGCATGATCCAGCCCGTGAAGTCGACCTCCCACCACGTGGCACCGGTGGCAACCCCGGGCACGGCCGGCATCCCCGTGGGCGCGGTCGCGGTCTTCAGGAAGTACGCCGCGTAGTCGCCCACGTCGGAGTACTTATGCCCGGTCCAGACGTCGGCAAATTCGTCGAGGACGAGAATGCCCATGCGATCGGTCAGATCGAGGAAATCCGGGTTGGGCGGATTGTGAGCGGTGCGGATGGCATTGACTCCGAGAGCCTTGAGCTGTGCCAGGCGTCGCTGGATGGCTCGCTGCGGCGCGGCCACGCCGAGCGCGTGATAGTCCTGGTGGTTGGCGACGCCTTGGAGTTTCGTGACCTGCCCATTGATGGTGAGCCCCGCGTCGAAGAGGATCTCCCGGATCCCGAACGGCGTCACGTCGTCGTCCACGGTGGTCCCGCCGACTTGGACGTTGGTCAACAAGGAGTACATGTTCGGCGTCGCGAGGCTCCAGAGTTGGGGGCTCGTGACAGGAACGGTGAACGTGAAGGTCGCCGACGCTCCGGCCGCAATGGTTTGAGCAGCCGTCGTGACGGCGGGCAGCGCCGTCCCCGTGGGGCCGCTGACGATGCCCTGGACGGTCACGCTTTGGGACGTCGTGCCGGAATTGACCACAGAGGTCGTCACGTTGACCGTCGCCGATGCGGTCGTGGGCGTGGGCGTGGTGACGAACGTCGCATACTGATCGACGTGAACCGGATTGGTCACGAGGATGCGGGCGTGGCGGTAGATTCCGGCCCCTGCGTAGAACCGTTCGGCGGGCTGCAGCGTCGTATCGGTCTCGACCGCAAGCACGTTGTCCGTCGTTCCGAAGGTGACGCCCGACGTCATGTCGTAGCGGTAGCTCGTGTACCCGTACGGATGCTCGCCGAGCGCGGTCCCGTTGATGTAGACGGTCGCATTTTCCATGACCCCGTCGAACTCGATGTAGACCTTGTCGCCCGACAGGGTTTGCGGCAGCGTGAAATGCTTTCGGTACCAGGAAACTCCCGACGACACGTAGGCCCCACGACCCGTGGTCGCAGCCGTCTGCGAGAACGGGTTGGCGGGCGGACTCGACCCCTCGATGGCCCAGTCGTGCGGGACGTTCACCGTCCGCCACGTGGTGTCGGCAAATGCCGTTGCCTGGGCACCGGTCGCGTTGCCGTAGTTGAACAGCCAGGCCGTGTCGAAGGGAATGATCGTCCGCACTCGATTGGGCAGGGCCGCGGGCGGGTTGCCGACCGTGCCGCCCTCACCCGTGCCGGTACCGGTGCCGGTGCCGGTGCCCATGCCGGCGGTTCCGGTGGAGCTCGTGCCCGATCCCGTCGCGCCGCTGGTGCTACCGCCCGTGCTCATTGCAGCCGAAGAACCGCCGCTGCCGCCCGTACTCGTGCCAACCGTGGACGTCGAAGCCCCGGAGCCCGTACCCGTGCTCGCTGACCCTGTCGCCACACTGCTCGCGTTCGAGGATGCAGCGGGGCTTCCGCCATCGGGCGGCGCCTCGGAGTTCTGACTGCCGCACGCGACTGCCACAAGCGTCGCAGCGAAAGCCGCGAGTGTCTTCGTCGTCTTCATCTTGCCTCTCGCCTCTCGCCTCTCGGCCGCGCTGGACGGCGGCGATCGGGATCCGGACCGCACCCATCAGTCTACAACGTAAGGGGACGACGAGCCGCCGCTCGCGCGATTCTTCTCCTGCTGTTCGAAAAATCGCCCAGCCGAAAGGGCATGGCTAGCGTATGGCTGGAATTTGCCACTCGGACCCCGGTCCGGCCCGTCTCAGGCGCCCGCCCTGCCGCCGAGCGAGAAGCGATTGACGCGGAGCCGGTCTCCGGGCCATTTGCTGACAGCGCGTTCGGCCATGAAAGTCGGCATCCCCAAGGAAATCGCCGCGGGCGAGCGACGCGTCGCCGCGACGCCCGTGACCGTCGCGAAGATCGCCCGGCTCGGTCTCGACGTCATCGTGCAGTCGGGCGCCGGAGAGGCCTCGGAGTCGCTCGACGCCCAGTACGCGGAGGTCGGGGCGACCGTCGTCGCCGACGCCGAAGCGCTCTATCGCGATGCGGACGTGGTCCTCAAGGTGCGCCCGCCCCAGATGGGCCAAGATGGACGTCACGAGACGGTCCTGCTCAAGCAGGGGGCGTGCCTCATCGGCTTCGTCTGGCCCGGGCAGAATGCGGAGCTCGTGGAAATGCTGGCCGCGCGCGGCGCGACCGTGCTGGCCATGGATGTGATGCCGCGCATATCGCGCGCGCAGAGCATGGACGCCCTCAGCGTGTTCGCGAACATCGTCGGATACCGCGCCGTGATTGAGGCCGCGGCCCACTTCGGAATGTTCTTGTCCGGACAGACGACCGCTGCCGGTCGGGTGAAACCAGCCCAAGTGCTGGTCATCGGGGCAGGAGTCGCGGGGTTGTCGGCGGTGGCGTGCGCACGCAGTCTCGGTGCCGTCGTCCGCGCCTTCGACACGCGCCCGAGCGTGCGCGAACAGGTGCAAAGCCTCGGCGCCACATTTCTGCCTTTGGAGTTTCCCGAATCCGGTGAGGGCGTAGGCGGTTACGCGAGGGAGATGAGCCCCGAGTTCATCGCCGCCGAGCAAGCGTTGATCGCGCAGCATGCGAAGGACGTCGACATCATCGTGTCGACCGCGGTCGTCCCCGGACGCCCGGCTCCGCTCTTGATTACCTCGGGAGCGGTGGTCAGCATGCGCCGCGGCTCGGTGATCGTCGATCTGGCGGCCGAACAGGGGGGAAACTGCGCCCTTACGGAACGCGACAAGATCGTCGAGAGGTTCGGGGTGAAAGTCATCGGGCTCACCGATTTCGCGAGCCGAATGGCACGCCAAGCGAGCGATCTCTACGGAACGACGGTCTACAACCTTTTGGCCGACGTCTACGACGCCGACAAGGCGAACATTGCGCTCGACCTCGACGACGAGATCCATCGCGGCGTCGTTGTCCTCGACAAGGGCACACTGCTCTGGCCTCCGCCGACTCGGCCCCCGCCTCGCTCGGTAAAGCCACCGCCCGCGGCCACGCCGCAGGCCGTGCATCCGGACTCGCGGGCCGGTCGGACCGGGGCCGTCTTCGTGGGCTCGGTGTGCGCGTCCCTGCTCGTCGCCGGCTTGTTCGCTCAGGGTGAGTTCCTCGAGCACCTGACCGTTTTCCTTCTTGCGTGCGTGGTCGGCTGGCACGTCGTCTGGAACGTCACGCCCGCCCTTCACACGCCTCTCATGAGCGTCACCAACGCCATCAGCGGCATCATTCTCGTCGGCGCCTTGGTGCTGCTGCGGTCCGGCGGCCTCGCCGCGCCGACGGCGCTCGCCGCACTCGCCATCCTGCTCGCGTCCATCAACGTCGCTGGGGGGTTTCTCGTGACGCGGCGTATGCTGCGAATGTTTCACCGGTGACATCGATGCTCTCGTCGTTGCAACGACTGGCGTACATAGGCGCCGCGCTGCTGTTCATCCTCAGCCTGCGCGGGCTGTCGAGCCAGGGTACGGCCCGGCGCGGCAACGTCTACGGGATGGTGGGCATGCTGCTCGCCGTCGCCATGACGATCGCGGCCTTGTTCTCGCCGACGCCATCCGGTCCAAGCGTCACGACGACCTCGGGCATCGCGCTGCTCGTGGGCACCATCGGCGTCGGCACGATGGTCGGTGCGCTGCTCGCGGCGCGCGTCGCGATGACGTCCATGCCCGAACTCGTCGCCGCCCTGCACAGCTTCGTCGGAGCCGCCGCCGTCCTCGTGGGCATTGCGAACTACCTCGAGCCGAACCGCGAAACCGACCCGGTGCGCGATCTCGAGGTCGTCGCCGGGGTGTTCATCGGCGCCGTGACGTTCACCGGATCGGTCGTGGCGTTCGGCAAGCTGCGCGGCACGTTCGGCAGCAGGCCGCTGCTCGTGCCCGGACGCCACGCGATCAACGCCGTGCTGCTCGCCGCATGCGCCGGGCTCGGCGTCGCGTTTTTGCGTGCGCCTGCGCCCGAAGGGATCGCATCGCTGGTCGTCATCGCGCTCATCGCGTCGTTGCTCGGCATCCATCTCGTAGCCGCGATCGGAGGCGGGGACATGCCGGTCGTCGTTTCCCTGCTCAATAGCTACTCCGGTTGGGCGGCCGCCGCGGCGGGCTTCATGCTCTCGAACGACTTGCTCATCATCACCGGTGCGCTGGTCGGCTCGAGCGGCGCGATTCTCAGCACCATCATGTGCCGCGCGATGAACCGTTCGATCTGGAACGTCGTATTCGGCGGATTCGGGGCGGCGCCGGCCGCCGGCGCGCCGCCGGCAACGGGGGCCGCGCTGCCCGTGCACGAGGCGAGTGTTGATCAGGTCGTCGATCTGCTGCGTGCGGCGAG
Source organism: uncultured delta proteobacterium (assembly GCA_963696385.1). Taxonomy (GTDB): domain Bacteria; phylum Myxococcota_A; class Polyangia; order Polyangiales; family Polyangiaceae; genus Palsa-1150. The sequence goes on along the minus strand of CAVOKF010000006.1, from coordinate 276,540 downwards.
GACAGTCGTGGTGGTGCCCGGCTACGGAATGGCCGTAGCGCAAGCGCAGCACCCGGTGCGCGAGTTGACGGTGATTCTCGCCCAGCGCGGCGTGCAGGTTCGCTATGCGATCCATCCGGTCGCCGGGCGCCTGCCGGGCCACATGAACGTGCTCTTGGCAGAAGCCAACGTTCCCTACGACATCGTCAAGGAGATGGATGAGATCAACGAAGATTTCTCGTCGACCGACGTCGTGATGATCATCGGCGCAAACGACATCGTGAACCCGAGTGCTCTGTCCGATCCGTCGAGCCCGATCTACGGGATGCCGGTCCTCGAAGCGTGGAAAGCCGCTAAGGTGATCATGCTCAAGCGCGGACTGAGCGCCGGGTACGCGGGAGTGGACAACCCGATTTGCTACAACGAAAATACGCTGATGCTGTTCGGCGACGCCAAGAAGAGCGTCGCAGCCCTCGTGAGCGCGCTGCAGTGAAGAGCCCTGCCGCCAGCGCACCCGCTGCCCCCACCTGCGTTCACTGAACGACCCGGGCGGGGCATGCCCGTCCGACGCCGCGGAGCGCGGACTTCTGACGCGCCGTTGCTTTCGTAGGTTCCGCGGATCCCTCCGCGCGGGGCGCGCGGACCGCGCAGGGCCACCGGATTTGCCGTAAAATTTCAGCCTGAGCTTGCGGGCCGCGGCCTGGTCGAGCAGGCCTGTGGGTACCGATCCCGGTGGGTACCGATGGGGATGGACAGAGCAAGCATGCCGACCGAACGCGTCGATGCCGATGGGGGGCCGGCGATACCGCTCCAAACGACGCGGGCGACTTCCGTCCGCGCCCCGGCCGTGCTCCAACCCGGGGTGCAAGCCGATCGGGTCGAGACGGGGGCGGGATGGGACGACTTCGCTACCATGACCCCAAGCACGATGGATCGCATCGAAGAGCCACCGCAGGGCCCGTTGCCCGACGCGGCGCGCCGGCAACGGCTGATTCCGGTCGTGGTCGGCGTCGTTGGCTTGTGCAGCGTGATTCTCGTCGCCGCGGCGGTTCGCATGGGCCTGGCGAAGGCCTGGGCCACACCGACGACAGCCGCATCGGCGTCGGTCGTTTCAGGACCCCTACCGGGGCTCTCGCGCCCGCTGCCCCAAGTCGCCGAAACCGCTGCACCTACGGTGACGGCCGACGTGCCCGAGGCCCACGCGCCGCTCGGCGCACCCGTCGGGGCAGCTTCGCCGCCCCCGCCGGCGGCTGCTGAAGGGACGGCCCTTCCCTCGGCCGCAGACACGACGCGACTTCAGGCGGCCCGGGCAGCCCTTGCGACGCCGCCCCGGCGGCCCGATCCGCCCATGACCGCAGGCCATCCGGCCGCGATGACGACCAAGCGGTTGCCCTTCAACCAGGCTCCCGCCGCCTCGCCAGCGACCTCGAAGACGGCAGCCGCGTGCAAGTTGGTCAAGACCCTGGACAAGCAAGGTGAAGCCCACTTTTCATGCCCCTGCGCGGTCTGCCAGTGAACCCCATCGGAATGAAACGGCGTACCGCCGTGACGACCGGGGCGCTCCTGACGGTCTTATGTGCCGCGGACCGACCGGCGCAGGCCGCCGACCCCACGATGTCCGAGTGCCTCGCTGCCAACGAGGGTTCGATCCAGCTCAGGGGCGAGCACAGACTCCGGCAGGCGCGTGACCAGGCGCTCGTCTGCTCCGCGCCAAGCTGCCCGGGCGAGGTGCGCGACACCTGCCAGCTTCGTGTCAAAGACCTCAACGCGGCGATTCCGAGCATCGTGTTCCTCGCCAAGGATGGCGCGGGGCATGACCTCGTCGCCGTCCGGGTCTCCATGGACGGTGAGCCGATCGGCGACCGCCTCGATGGCGCCGCCCTCTCCGTCGACCCTGGGCAGCACGTTTTCACGTTCGAGGCGGATGGGCTGCCGTCGGTCAGTCAGTCGTTCGTGGTCAGCGAGGGCCAGAAGGACCGGCGCGAAAGCATCACGGTCGGCTCGGCGGCAGCGAGCGAGCCACCCACGAGCGTGCCCGCGGCAACGCCGACCCTCACGAACCTACCGCCCGCTGCGAATCCGGTGGCGGTCGCAGCCGAGCCGCCCGGGGGCGGCCCCCACACGGTGGCCTCGGCGCCCGGGACAGGCCAGCGCATCTCCGGCGTGGCCGTCGGCGCACTCGGCATCGTCGGACTCGGACTCGGGACTGTGTTCGGCGGTCTAGCCGCCTCCAAGTGGTCGAATGCGAAAACGGCCTGCGACGGCCAGCCCGTATCGTGCACGACGAGCCCGATGTCGACCGGATTCCAAGACGAAGCCTCGGCCAAGACGATGGCCACCCTCTCGACGGTGAGCTTCATCGCCGGCGGGGTACTGGCCGCGACCGGAGTCGTGGTATTCCTGACCGCGCCGAAAGGCTCATCGAGCGAGGTTGCCGCGTCGGCGCGAGGGATCCGAATCACCGCGATGGGCGGCCCGGGCGCGGCAGGGATGACGATGGTAGGTTCGTTTTGATGAGAGTCGGCGACGTGAGCTCGCGCACGCGCGGACGGATCCGGGCCGCCTCTCTCGGTACCGTGTGCATCCTGGCGACGTGTTGGCTTGGCGGATGCGGCAACCTGCTGGGCATCGGAGACTGGAGCAACTTGGCCGACGACGGGGGACCGGCCCTAACCAATGGGGGCGGGCCGGATGCCAGCGGCGGATCCAGCGGCAGCTCAAATGCCAGTTCCGGGTCGGGCAGCCTCACGGGCATGCTCACCGGCAGTTCCACGGCAAGCTCTGCCGGGGGCTCGAGCGGGACCGGGACCCCGACCCAGGTCGGAACCGGCAGCTCGACCCACAGCGACACATCCTCCCCAACCGACACGAAAACCGTCACCTTGACCCCGACCGACACGGGGACGGGCATTCATACGACGACAGGCGGAGGCTCCCAAACGGCCACGGACACAGCCACCGCAACGGCCACGCAAACGGCCACCGAAACGGCCACCGAAACGGCCACCGAAACGGCCACCGAAACAGCCACCGAAACGGCCACCCAAACGGTCACCCAAACGGGTTCGGACACCTCGACCCGAACCGAGATCGGCACCGTCACCCGAACCGAGATCGGAACCGTCACCCGGACGGCTCGAGGCACAGGCACCGACACGGGTACGGTCACTCGAACGGCCGTCGGCACAGAAACGGCCACCCGGACGCTCCGAGGCGATCGAACCGACACGGGCCTGTCGTTCGCACCGTAAGGGCCGAATAGGCGTGATACGCCTCAGCCAGAGGTCCGAGCGTCATGAGCCCCAACAGCCGTCTTCGGATCGCGTTCGTCGCGGACACCCTGCACTCGCACTCGGGGGGGGGGATCCTTTCCGCCGAATTCGTGGTCGAGCGACTCCGGCACGAGCACACGGTGGTCACCGTAGCCACCGACGGGGACAACGTCCTGCCGAGCTTCCAATTGCCTCTTCGGGCGATGCGGGAGATGGGCTTCGTCATGGCGAAACCCGATCGGGCCGTTCTGGCGCGCGCTTTCGCGAACGTCGACGTCGTCCATCTGCAGTTTCCCTTCTGGCTCTCGTTCGCGGCCCTCCGGGATGCGCGCCGCCTCCGCTTACCGGTCGTCGCCGCCTTCCACGTTCAGCCCGAAAACGCTCTGTTCAGCGTGGGGATCCACTCTGCATGGCTCAACGACGCCATTTACGGCGTGCTCGTGAAGCGCTTCTACGACAAGGTGGACGCCGTGCTGTGCCCCACGGATTTTGCAGCACAAAAGCTGCGCGAGCACGGCCTCACGACGCGCACCGTCGTCATCTCCAACGGCGTCCCCCCCGACGTCGCCGGGGCGATGGCCGCCAACCCGCCGGCGACCTATCACGATCCTTCCGGTCGCTTTTTCATCCTCGCCGTAGGGCGATTTGCGGCCGAAAAGCATCAAGACGTGATCATCGAGGCCGTCCGGCTTTCCCGCCATCGCGACCGGATCCGGCTCGTGCTCTCCGGGTGGGGGCCGCGCGAAGACGAGCTCAAGCTCCTCGCATCCAGCCTTCCGAACGGCGCCGAGATCGGCTTCCTGTCGCGCGAGAAGCTCGTCCAAGACTATCGCACAGCCGACCTCTTCGTCCACGCGGGCGAGGTCGAGCTCGAAGGGATGTCGGTCCTCGAGTCCATGAGTGCGGGGCTGCCCGCCCTCATTGCGAATGCCCCTGAGAGCGCCGCCTCGAAGCTTGCCCTGAATGAGGACTTCACCTTTCCGGCCGGCGACGCGACGGCGCTCGCCGCCAAGATCGACGCGCTCATCGACAACCCGGCGAAGCTCGAGGCGGCACGCGATCTCTACCGAGAGCGCGCGCGTCATTTCGACTTCAATGCATCGATTGAAAAGCTCGTAGAGCTTTACCGGTCGGTCATTGCGGCCGCGGGATCGCAGCGCAAGAGTGCACCCTAGGCGACCGGGTCAGATCGCGATGACCGAAAGCCGAATGCCGGAAGCGGCGACGAGCCTTTCGATGTCGTCGGGGTCTCCGGTCATGATTCGGGCGCGGTGGCGCACTGCGAGCGCCACGACGGACGCATCCACGACGTCGGACGCGCGCGCCGCGCCGAGCAGGCGTCCGGCGGCATGGGCGCTGGCCTCATCCAGTGGAACGATGATACAGCCGCACAAAAAGCGCTGCAGCTGTGCCTGACGAGCGTGTCGACTCACCTGCGTCACCACAGGCGCGTGGAACCCACGCAACGACTCCATCTTTCGAGCAGCGCCTTGTGGTCGGCACACGCCCCGGGCGTTGCGGTCGGCCGCAATGAGCACCGCGGCATCGTAAACGACGTCGTTCACGCGGAGCGCCGCGCCCGGTCTCGACGGGCGCCGGCCGCACGCACGCGACGGCGAGCCTCCTGCATTTCCTTGTCGGTCAGCTGCCCGTGTTGCGCCTCCCATTCACCGACGGCCGCGAGACCTTCCTCGCGCCGAAGCGCGCGCCGAGCGGCGTCCGTCATCCACGCCGAGATGCTCATCCCCTGAGCGGCGGCCGCGGCCAGGACCTGGCCATGGACATCGGGGTGGACGGTAATGGCGAGCTTGGGGGACGGTCTTCCACGAGGCATGCTAAGTATCCTATTGTTGGCGGAGACTTTCGCCACCCGAGGCCGTGAACGGAGCACCGGATCTCTCTTCGGGCAAGCTCTGGACAAGCCCGCGCGGGCATCTACTCGGTCGAGAACCGATGCACCATGACGTGCCGGTACGGGGTGCCAGGTTCGAGAATGACGTCGCCCCGCCACGCCGGTACGTTGATGGAATTGGGAAACTTCTGCGTCTCGAGACAGAATGCGTCGTACGGCTTGTACGTGTGTCCCTTGCCCGTGATGGTTCCGTCGAGAAATAGTCCCGCGTAGAACTGGACGCCCGGCTGGTTGGCTTCGAGCGTCATGACCCGACCGGACCGGGGATCTCTCACACGCCCTGCGCGCCGAAGTGCGTGGGGGTCGCCCTTGACGATGAAGTTGGTGTCGTAGCCGGGCGGGTTACCGGCCACCACGACGGCCATCAAGTCTTTGCCGATGGCTTTCGGACTCGTAAAGTCGAACGGGGTTCCGCCGACCGGCTTCATCGTGCCGTTCGGAACCACCGGGTCGCCGGGCGTGTACAGGTCGGCGTCGAGCGTGAGTTCGTGGTCGAAGACGGGGCCCGAATCGTACCCGGCAAGATTCCAGTAGGCATGGTGCAGCATGTTCACGACGGTGGTTCTGTCCGCCGTGGCATCCATGTCGATCCTGAACTCGTTGTCGTTCGTCAACGCATACGTCACGCGCGCGGTGACGGTCCCCGGATAGCCCTCTTCGCCGTCCTTCGAGACATAGGTGAACGCGATGGCGGGTCCGTTCGAGGTCTCGCTCGGCTCCGCGTTCCACACGACCTTGTCCCATCCCTTCCAGCCGCCATGCAGGTGATGGGGCGGGTCGTTGATCGCAAGGCGGTAGGGTCGTCCCGCAAGGTCGAATTGTCCGCCTCGGATTCGATTGCCGACGCGGCCCACGGTGGCGCCGAAGTAAGCGGTGCCCTTCCGATACCCACGGAGGTCGTCGAACCCCGACACGACATCGCCGAGCGTGCCGTTCCGGTCGGGCACGTGAAGCTCCGTCACGGCGGCGCCGTAGTCGATGACCTTCATCACCAAGCCGTGCGCACCGGTCAGCGTGTATGCGCTCACCTCTCGGCCGTCCAAAGTTCCAAATGGGCTCTCTACGATGGGCACGGGCTTGGCTGCTTTCGTTGCGCAGGCGGCCGGCGCCTGCCGAGCCGCCGGTGTGACCGCCGCGTTCGACCGTCCCAGGGCGGACGGAGTGCGGCCTGCGCCGGGGACGGGTGACCTTCGGGAAGTTTTCGTCGGTGCGCTCGCGCCGGGGTCGAGCACCTGGGAAATGGCGATGCGCCGACCCCGCTGCCGACCTATTCTGCGACCGTTGCGAACCATGATCGGGTCGGCGATGGGAGCACCCGGTCGGCCCCTGACGGCGCGATGGCGGAGCGTTGCCCCCGACGTGGCCCGGGGCGTCCGCGCTGCCTTCGTGACTCTCGTGCCGTTCTATGCGGCCACGGCCCTGGCTCGTTCCGAGCTTTCGTGGATGGCGCTCGGCGGCTGGTTTGGCACGCTCGCCGACCCCGGAGGTCCGCGCGCCCGGCGCGCGCGGGTCCTCGTGACGTTCGTCGCGATGGGCACTCCCCTCGTCTTTGTCTTCGAAGAGCTGTCGCGCTGGCGGTGGCTCGCAGCTGGGGCGCTGATGGCTCTCGCGTTCGCGATGTCGCTTCTGCGAGCGGTCGGCGGCTCCGCCGGCACCCTTGGAACGTTCTTGACGATCATCGCGGCCATCGCCTCCGGACGGACGACGATCTCCGGCGCCGACGCCGTCTACTGGGCCCTTGGCGGGACGCTCGCCCTCGTCGTTTCGTCGGTCGTCTGGCCGGTTTGGACTCATCTTCCGATCCGGCGCGCGGTAGCCCTCGTCTATGAAGAACTCGCTTCGTATCTCGAGGACGCGGAGCGTGCCAGCAGGACGACGGGCGGCAGCGATGCGAACTGGACGGACTTGCTGCGGATGCATCACCGTAGGATTCGCGCCGCATTGGAAGCAGCGCGGGAAGCCGCGCTGGCGGGGCGCGCTCGCCGTCAAGGCGAGACTCAGTTCGGCGGTACCCTTCGCGCCCTGCTCGGCGCAGCGGAGGTTCAGTTCCCACTGCTCGCATCGCTGGTCGTCGAGATCGAGTCGCATGAAACGCCGCTCGCGCTCGAGATGACACGCCTGAAGGCACTCGCCGCGACCAACCGTGCCGTGGCGGCGGTGCTTTCTTCGAGCGACTTTCGGGGACCGGCAGCGCGGTTGCGCCCGATCCCCAGGCCGGCGCCGACCGCGGCGATGTCGCTTGCGGAACGGCTCGCCGCGCGTTCGGAGGATGCCGCGGACCTGGCCGTCGATGCGGTGCGAAGTCTCGCCGGCGTCCGAAACGCCTCCGCGCCGGTACGGCGGTCCGCCCCCCAGCGGCCCCCCCCGGGTACGCCCACTGCCGTTGCGGCGGCCGTCGACACGGGCGCGTTCGACGGCGAGCGCGGCGCGCCGGCCCTTCGCACCCGCGTTCGGGCGCTGCGCGATGCGCTGTCCTTGCATTCGCCTTTCGCCGAACACGCGTTGCGCGTCTCTCTGGCCGCGGGGGCCGCGTCGCTCATCGGCGACGTCGTTTCGCCCAGCCGCGCGTACTGGGTCACGGTCACGACCCTTGCCATCCTGCAGCCCTATCCCGCCGCAACCGTCAAGCGCGCAAGCGAACGGGTCGTCGGCACGCTGCTCGGATGCGTCCTCGCTCTGCTCATCACGACCACGGTCCGCTCGCCGTTAGCCCTCACGATCCTGCTCGTGCCCTTGTCCGTGGCGGCCGTCGCGACACGCCCGCGCAGCTACCGTCTATTTACCTTCTTCTTGACGCCCGTATTCGTCTTGGTCACGGGCCACGCGCACGATTGGCACACCGCCGCCCTTCGGGCGAGCGACGCGATCCTCGGCGGGGCCGTCGCATTTGTCGCCGGAGTGCTGGTGGCGCCCTCGTCGGAACGACGGCGCCTTCCCGATGCGCTCTCCGAAGCGCTTTCTTGCCTGAGTCGCTACGCATCCGCCGTTCTTGGGGCGCTTTCCACCGGTCACGGCCGGCGGGGCAACGAGCGAACGGATTGGGCTCGGCGCGCGACCGGCCTTGCCTTGGGCGCGGCAGAGACGGCTCTCGAGCGCTTGTTGGCCGAGCCGCTCGGCGACCGGGGTTACGCCGCCGATGCGATGCTGCTCCTCACCTACGCGAGGCGGCTGGGTACGGCGCTCACTTCGATCGATGTGCTCGCACAGAGCGATCCCCACGGTGCGGCCACCGCGGGCGCCGACGTCGTCGCCGACTACCTCTGCGCGGTCCTGCGCACCGCTGCGACCTTCGCGATCCGCGGCCGATCGGCTTCCGACACCCACGCCCCGCCGCCACCGACTCCCACCGGCATCGGGGCCGCGCTCGAACGCATCGTGCGATGGGCCGCACTGATCGCCGGCATCGTCCGGCGCGCGGCCCCCCACCCAGTGACGCTCGATCCTCGGATCGTAGGACGGCAAGATGGGCCATGAGCGAAACGTGTATGTCCTGCACGAGCCCCAGAACCGGGTGCGACGGCGGCGACGCACTCGGCTGCTACAGGCAACAGTAACGGCAAGGGGCGGGCGCACCGACACCCCTGCCGGTCGACTCACGGCGGCCACCGCGGGCCCCCGGCGTCCGCCGGTCGAAGGACTCCGGCCCCATCCGGGTGCGCGGTCAGCCATCGGGGCACGAACGCCAGAACGACCGGAATGCACGCGTAGACCGCAGTCGTGACCCAAGCCGCGAGTGCGAACCCGCCCCGGTCATACAACCATGAGCCGAGGATGTCGCCGAATCGAATGGCCACGAAGAGCATCGTGCCGCTCATCATCATCGCCGCACCTTCCAGCCCCTTCGGGCAGGACCGCAGGATCAGATCGTAATACGCGCATGTGGGCAGGCCGCCAAGCAGCCCGAGTAACGGTGCCAAAAGCAGCGATTGCGTCGGCGTTTTGAGAAAGAGCAGCGGAAGAACCTGAGGAATCGCAAGCGCCGTGCTCCACCAGAGCAGTCTCGAGAGGGGGACTCGTTTGCACAAAAATCCATACGCAATCGGCGCGGGCACGAGCGATAGATAGAAGAGCCCCATGAACCAGCCGTATTGGTTGCTCGTCGCTCCAAGCCGATCGGTGAGGGTGAAGAAAAGTGGCGTCGCGAAGCAGGGGTTGAACTGCCAGAGTAACCAGACGAGCATGGCCGGCCAGAGGGGCCGATGCCGTGCGAAGCGCAGGATCTCGTGACCCGTCGTGTGCGCTTGGGGCGCCGCTCGGTCATGCCCCGCGTACACGGATCGGGGCCGCCAAAGCCCCAACGGCAGAATGAGCAAGCTCAAAGCGGCAAGCCCCCTGAACAACGTGTCGGGGCTCGTGTGACTCTGCAACCATCCGCCGAGCACGAAGGACGACGCAGTCAGTCCCGAATCGACCAGTTGGGTGAGCGCGCCGAGCCGTCCGGTCATCGCCATTTCCTGGCCGACCAGGGTCGTGAGAGCTTCCAAGGACGCAGAAACGAAAAGGGAAAAGAGGTTGGCGGCGAACATCGACAGCACGAGCGCAAGTACGCTCCGGCGTCCGAGCGGCAGAGCGAGGTAGACCAGGGCCGTGAGCGGTCCGAAGAGAAGGAAATAGCCGCGATCGCGCCGCGCGAACGGCGACCACCGGTCTCTCACGAACCCGAAAAGAAAGCTCACCGACAGAGGAATGGCGATCACGAATTGCGCGAATGCCATATCCCTTGGACCGAGCTTCAGCGTATCCTTGAGGATGAATTGGACAGGAATCTGTGCAATGCCTCCGTCGGGGTCGCTGAGACCCGTCACGAGGTTCAGGATCAGGAAATAACGTGCCACCTGGCGAAATGAGCGCTCCGGTACTTCTTGCCGTGGGTCCGGCGCTCGCTGCATCTCTGACCTCGCCGCCTTTCGCCAGACTAGCCGATGCCGCGGCCTGCACTCCGATCGGAGGCAGCCGTGGCGAGTCCCGGGCGATGCTCTTCGGCCTCAGCGCGTGACGCGCACTCCGACGAGGCTTCGGTAAATATCGACGAGCCGATCCACGCTGTGACCGAAGTCGAGCGTTTGCGCGAACTCGGCGTAGTGGGCACCCGCCAGACTCAAAAGGTCCGGGTCGTCGAGGAGCGCGTCGAGGCGATCGGCGAGGGCCTGCGGGTCTCCGGATGGGAAGCGGAAGCGATCGTCCATGGCGAAGTCGCCCGCCGCGCTCTCGGCGCTGTCGGAAACGAGGACGGGCAGGCCCGTCGACATCGCCTCGACGACCGCCATCCCTTCGAGCTCGATGTCGCTCGCGTGCACGAAGAGGCTGGCCGATTCGTAGAGCCCCTGGAGCGTTGGCCGGTCGACGAATCCGATTTGCGCACGATGGGGCAACCGATCGACGCGCCTCTGGAGCTTGCGGTCGAGCGTTCCGGGGCCGGCGAGGACCAGCTGGATACGATCGCGGTGACGAGAGCGCGTCACGGCCTCAATCAAGACGTCGTGCCGTTTCTCCGCGGCGAGCCGGCCGACCGACAGCACGGTGATCATCGCGTCGGGCGATGGCCGGCGCGTCACCCTGCGCCGTTGAAAGTCCGGCGGAGTGCCGTTCGAGACCACGTACGTCGGAACCGTCAGGCCGTACGCACGCAACCTCTTCTCGGCGAACGCCGACGGGCACACCACCGCGTCGGTTCGGTTGTAGAGCCGATCGATCCAGAGCCGATACACCATGCGACTCAGAGCCGCCGAACGGATGCCGACGTTGAGCAGCGCGTTCTCCGGTTGAACGTGAAAACTGGCCACCACGGGTCTCCCGAGAGACCGCGCTTCTTCGAGCGCCACATAGGAGAGCCAGAACGGAAAGTGAAGGTGGACCACGTCCACTTGCGCGAACGCATCCCGCAGGCGGTAGCGATCGGGCCGAGCCATGAAAAACTGCATTTGTCGCATCGCCCGCGACGGCAACTGGAACCCGGGCATCTCGACGCAATCGGGATCGGAGTCGGGCAGCGCAGCACCGATCACGATGACCCTGTGATTCTCGCGCAATTTGTCGGCGAACCGCCGGCCGGCAATGATGCCGCCGCCGATCCAACCTTGAAGCGTGTCGGCGACCAGGGCGATCCGCAGCTTGTCGGGTACCCCCGCTGGCGCCGGGTCCGGGGCTCGCCGGACGCGGGTTTGGGTGATTTCGTCTCCCCCGGAATGGCCGATGTCCGGGGCCTGAATCGCGAGCGCGCGGTCTCGACTGGAGTTCATGCCTCGAATAGATGCAGCATCCCATCGACACGTCTCGCCGAGCCCGCCCCGAACGGACGCCGTCGAGGGAGACTGGCCTGGAAAACGCGCCACGAGTCCCGCGGGCCGCCGAGGTCCCTCGCGCCACCGCTCGAGGTTTCGCTCGAAGCGCCGCGCATGGGGCGGGGCTCAGGCCGGAGCGGTTCGCTCCGCGCCCGAGCGCCCCTCGGTGCATTCGCACGCGCCCTCGGGGCACCGCAGGATGGCCCACGGCAGCGGGGCCGCGTCGGACGACAGCGCGTAACCGCACCAAGGGCAAAAGCCAGCGGGCGCGGCGTACCAGTGCACCCGCTTTTCCGACGTCGCCGGCACCCGCTTTTCCGACGTCGCCCGTTGGACGAGCGCGATGCGCGCCATCGCCTGCCCCCGTCGCGGGGCGACGCGTACGATTCCCGAGGCGGGCTCGGCCCGGGGCGCAACGGGCGTGTCGAGAGATTCGGGGATGAACTTGGATCCGGTCGACATCTTTGCTCCTGCTCTTCGGAGGTTGCCGGCACCTCCGCTCCCGTTGGCCCTGAGCACTTACGCAAACGGCCTGGCCGCGTTGTGTTCCGGCACCCTTCCACGGGCGACGCGACCGCAACCAGGCGCCACGGCCGCATGCCGCACCGCGTGGCGCGCGATCGCCGCGGGGGGTGGCTTCGACACGCAGTTGGTTCGACGGGCCATCGCCTGCCCAAGCGTTTCAGCAATCCGGGGGCGGGGTCAACAAAAGCGCCAATGGCCCCCCCGGGCGAAACGCGACGGCCGCGCGGGGGGCAACGAGATCGCGGCGGTGCGACGGGGCGGCATCGCGGCGAGGCGACGGGCCGGGGATCGCCGTCGACGGATGCCACCGGTCCGGAGCCCCCATCATCCAAGACTCGCCAGGCCAGCCGTTCCGAGCGGTGCGCGGCTTAGTTCGGCTTCCACGGCTGTCCGCTCTCGCAGTCGAAGTGCGCGAGCCGAACGGCGGTGGGCGTGACGTCGATGGCGCCGAACACGATCGGCAAGCGAAAGCGGCGTGGCCCCGCGGAGCCCGGGTTGAACACCGAGATGCCGTTTTGGCGAGCCATGAGCGGCACGTGCGAGTGGCCGCACACCACGAGCGCAGCGTCTCGCGCGCGAGCGAGGCGGGCGGCGTCGGCGCGCAACCTCGGGCCGTCGACGGCCATGTGCAGGAGCAGGATACGCACCAGGCAGCTATCGCCCGAGACGACATCGAGCGTCAGGACGTCCGGCAGGCCGGGCACCCGCACGTCGACGTTCCCACGAACGGCGAAGATCGGCGCGATCGATGCGAGCTGGTCGACCACGGCGAGATCGCCGATGTCGCCCGCATGCAGGATGGCATCGGGATGCAGCGACGCGATGTGCGTCGTCGTCCCGGGGTGCATCGCGGAGTGCGTATCGGCCACGACCGCCAACCGCAACGACCCATCGTCACGGACCGCGACGCGCGCGCTCTTCTCCACCGTCTTGGTTCGGGCCACGACGCGAGGGTAATGCGGCCGGCTCGCGGACGCTGCAGGCGACGACCGTCGGCCGACCGAGCCGGCTGCCGAACGTCCGCGCGGTGACGGCGAAACGCGCCGCGCCTCGGCTCCGAGTCCCACCGGATGAGCCTTCCGGAGCCACCTGCCGCCCCCCTTGCGTACAGCCAGGTTCGATAGTGACGCCGAGGGCAGATGGTTCCCCGGAAAGTCCGGCCGCGAGCCGTCCGATCTGTGGGCTCGAAGGGCGCGATGTTGCTAGTCATACGTAAATGTCGCCTTCCATGCGCATCCCGAAGTTCGCCATCACGGCCATCGTTTCGACGCTCTTAGCCTGCGGGACGTCCGCCAGCGCCCCCGACAATGGCCAAAACGGCGAAAACAGCAGCGGGACGCCGAGCTCGAACGGCGGGTCGATTTACGGCGGGTCGAGTTCCAGCGGGTCGAGTTCCAGCGGGTCGATTTACGGCGGGTCGAGTTCCAGCGGGTCGATTTACGGCGGGTCGAGTTCCAGCGGGTCGAGTTCCGAGGGGATCGCCAACGAGGACGCCTCGCTCGGCGAAAGCGATTCGGCGCCCAGCCAAGGCATGGATGCTCGGTCCGGGCTTGCGGACGCCGCCGCGGACTCGAGTACGGGCGCCTCGTCGAGCGCACAGGCAACGTCCGGCTTGGACGCCGCATCCGGTACCGACGCGACCGCGGACGCGGCGTCGACCAAGGACGCGGCGCCCGAAGCAAGCACGACCCCGGACGCGACAACGACCTGCACCGGGGCGACCAACCTGACCGGCACAGGCAACATGACCGCGACCGTCAGCGTCAACTTCGGCACCACCAAATCCACCATGTCCTCCTTCGGCATCGGAGTCGATACCGCCGTCTACGACAATTTCCTCATCAGTTCCGCCGTCGCCACGACGCTCAAGGCCGGCAACGTCCAAGCCCTGCGCTACCCGGGAGGTTCGTACGCGGACATCTTCAATTGGCAGACGACGACGATCAATGGCGGGGACTACGTCGCGACGGCGGACACCTTCGACAGCTTCATGAACACCCTGATCCTTCCGGCTGGTATCAAGCCGATCATCACCGTCAATTACGGATCGAACACGACCAACAACGGGCCCGCGGACCCCAGCGAAGCGGCTGCGTGGGTGACGTACGCCAACATCACGAACAAATGGGGGATCACCTATTGGGAAATCGGAAACGAAAATGTGGGCAACGGGTTTTATCAAAACGAGGATTGGGAATACGATCTGCACTACCTGGATCAGACCGCGGCCGACCGAGTCGGCCAGGCGGTCTTGGCCCCGCTCGCTTACGGAACGAACTCGGTTGCCTTCATCAATGCGATGAAGGCCGTTGACTCGACGATCAAGTGCGGCGTCTACCAACTGGCGCCGGACGTCTATCCCAATACGGCGAATCCCCCGTACAACGCCCAAGTCCTTCAGGGCGTCGGCGACGTCATCGATTTCGTCATCATTCACTGGTATCCGTGTGGCATGGACGTGCCGACCTGCTTGCAGTCGCCCTTGCTGATCCCGGCCATCGTGTCGGGCGAGCAGGCCGAGCTGGCTACGGCCCTCCCTGCACGGGCGAGTCAGATCGAGCTTCTCATCACCGAGAGCGGCGCAGGAAGCGTCACCGGACCGGCTACCGCTCTTTATGCGGCGGACGAGTACGCGAGTTGGTTCGAAAACGGCGTCGTCAACGTCGAGTATCAGGAACTGCACGATGGGTTCTTGGCGAACGCCGATCCGGGGGCTCCGGAAGGGCCCTACTACGGGGCGATGATGGCGGGGATCCTCGCGGCGGCGGGAGACACGTTCGTCGGCGCCACCTCCGCATCGACCCTCATCGGCGTTCATGCCGTCAAGAAGGCCAACGGCGGTTACGCGATCATGCTGGTCAACCGAGACCCGAGCAACAGCTACAGCGTGACGGTGAGCCTCAGCGGCGCGACCTTCGGCAACTGCGGGACGCGCTACGATTTCGGACAAGGCAATTTCAACGGGACCGATCCGTCGTCCGGCGTAACTCAATCCAGCGTCTCGGGATTCAAACCTTCTTCGTTCACGATCACCGTCCCCGCGTACACCATCAGTGTCGTCGAAAACCCGGGGTGAACCCAACGAGGGCCGGAAAATGGACCCGACCCAGTCGCGGTCGCGATAGTCCGGGTTGCGAGTCGAGGTCGGGGTCGAGGTCGCCTTCGGGGTCGGTCGAGGTCGAGGTCGGGGTAGGTCGGGGTCGCCTTCGGGGTCGGGGTCGGGGTCGGGGTCGGGGTCGGGGTCGAGGTCGGGGTCGAGGTCGGGGTCGGCGGTCGAGGTCGCGGTCGAGGTCCGGGCGCCCTCGGGTGACAGCGATCCGCGAGCTCGTGTACCGTTCCGGCCGCGACGGAGGAGGCCCCGATGCAGCTTCGGACCAACCATCAGTGGCTTCTCGTGCGGCGTCCCCAAGGTCTCATCCGTGCCGCCGACTTTCGGTGGAACGAGGGCGAGATCGGAGAGCCGGCCGAGGGAGAGATCCTGGTGCGCAATCTCTGCCTTTCCTGCGACCCCACCCAGCGGGGCTGGATGGCCGGCGACACCTATTGGCCGGCCGTGAAAATGGGCGACGTGATGCGCTCGTTCGCCGTCGGCGAGGTGATCGCATCCAACATTGCCAAATACCGCATTGGGGATCGGGTGCAGGGTCTTTTTGGTTGGCAAGAATACTGCGCGGCCCGTGAAGACGACCTCTATCCCATCCTGCCCGTACCCCGGGGGGTATCCGTCGAGAGCGCCCTCAGCGCGCTCGGCAATACCGGCATGACCGCGTATTTTGGTTTGCTCGATGTGGGCCGCCCGCGGCCCGGAGAGACGGTGGTCGTCTCCGCGGCAGCGGGAGCGACGGGATCGGTGGTCGGTCAAATCGCGAAGGCAAAAGGCTGCAGAGCGATCGGCATCGCGGGAGGCCCCGACAAATGCGCCTGGCTCACGACGGAACTCGGCTTCGACGCCGCCATCGACTACAAATCGGAAAACGTCATGACCCGTCTGCGGCAAACGTGTCCGGACGGCATCGATATCTATTTCGACAATGTCGGGGGGCGAATCCTCGACGCCGCTCTCGCGCATCTCGCACTTCATGGGCGGGTCGTGGTCTGCGGCGCCATGTCCAGCTACAACGACGTCACCGGTATGACGGGGCCCAGGAACTACCTGAGGCTCCTCGTGCAGCGCGGCCGGATGGAGGGGTTCGTCGTGATCGACTATCTGGACCGCGCCCCCGAAGCCATCGCGCAGCTGAGGCAGTGGCTGCTGGAGGGCAAACTCAAAGACCGCGTCGACGTGCAGCGCGGTTTGGAGAACGCGCCGGCGGTGGTCGCGCGGCTCTTCGCCGGGCAAAACCAGGGCAAGCAACTGCTGAGCATTGCCGATCCGACCAGCGCCGTAGCCCAGCCGTAGGCCGGAAGGAATCCCGACCCTTTGGACAGGAATCGGGCTGAGGACGGCGCGCGGGACAGGCCGGCGGTCAAGAACCGGCCGGCATGACGCTGCGGAGCAAGTCCATCCCAACGCACTTCGCGGGGTTGCCCAGGGCAAGCGAATGCGGGGGAACGTCCGCGAACACGACAGAGCCCGCGGCAACGACCGAGCCGGCGCCGACGCGTATCCCCGGTTCAATCATGGCACCGTGCGCGACCCACACGTCGTCTTCGATGACGACAGGTCCGCTTCGGTCTTCAGACCGATCCCGGACAGAGCTCATGGACCCGAACATGCACCGCTTGCCGATGTGAATCCGCTGCGCGCATTCGATCGATACACCGTAGTTGAAGCCGCTGAGCGAGTCGATCCGGAGTTCTCCGCCGACCTGACAGACGACCCGTGTCGGAACCATGCCGCCGAAGAACTGCACCTGATCCCCGAGTTGGATCCGTCCGCGCGCGACGACCCGCACGTAGCCCGTGGCGTTGACCCGAACGCCGTGCTCGACCTGTCGAAAAAGAAGGCTGGCTCGAGCCACCCCAATCGCGCGTTGAACTTTGTCCAACGGCGCCCTGCCGTCCGCGAAGATGAGACGGTAAAGCTCTCTCGCTTCGGCGAACAGGACTCGCGCACTCGCCGTCGGCATCACGGCCTCCTTCGGGATTCGGTCGTCGCGGGGAAGCCGCGGATCACCGCGTTGGGGCGCACTCGACGGGTGACGACCGCCCGTGCGGCGACGACCGTGGCCTCGCCCAAGTGACCGGCGACGACGATGCTGTTCGGCGCGAGGACGACCCCCGCCTCGAGGACCACTTGACCGGCCGGGACGAGACCGCCCCGATGCCCGTCCATGGCGTGGAAGTGACCGTCGATGATCTTGCAATGCATTCCGACCCGGCAGCCCGCACCGATGCGGATCGATCGCATGGCTTCGATGGACGCCCCGCCCTGGATGACCACGTCGTCGCCCAACTCGATTTCCGCACCCGCGAACGAATGGATCTCGATCGGGGCGCAACTCGCGTCCAACCGGACCCGCTGGCCGAATACGACCCGCCCGCCGCCGTGGACCCAGAGGCGCCCAAGGACATCGGGGCGTGGACCGACGCGCGTGCAATCTCGAAACTGGTAGGCGACCCTAAAGCGACTCGCCACGTCGCGCACTCGAGCGAACAAGCCCTGGCTCAGGACCGAAATCGGTGAGGGCATTTGCCCCGGTTGCCAAGTCATCATGGGGGCCTCGTGGTGGATCGAACGGGACATGTCGAGGGTGGGGTGCTCCGCGCGCCCCCTGGAGACCCTCCTGGGCGGGGGTGGGCGTCGGCCGCTTCTCGGCCTCCTGACGCTCCCGACGGTCATGCGGCCAGACCTCCATCAATCACCAGAACTTGGCCGGTGAGATAGGGGGGCGCTTGCACCGCAAGATAAGCGACGACGGCGGCGACCTCGTCGGCGGTGCCGAAGCGGCCCATGGGAACTCGTCCGACCGCGGCCACCCGCTGGGCCGGGGAAAGCGCAGCCACCATGTCGGTGTCGACGAAGCCTGGAGCCACGGCGTTCACGCAAACGCCGCGGGGGGCAAGCTCCTTCGCGAGCGACCTCGTGAAGCCGACGATGGCCGCTTTGGCAGCGCTGTAGTTGGTCTGCCCGGCTATGCCGATCAACCCGGAGACGGAGGTCAGATTGATGATCCGTCCCGCGCGCTGGCGCATCATGTGTTTTGCGGCGGGCTTGGTGGCCCCGAAGAGGCCATTGAGGCTCGTGTCGAGAACGCCCGACCAATCGGCCTGGCTCATCATCGGCAAGAGGCGATCGGCAGTCACACCGGCATTGTTGACGAGGACGTCGAGACGTCCGCACTCCGCGAGGGTCTTCTCGACCAGGGCGGCGCACGCCGCGACGTCGCGGGAATCGACCCGGAGCGCTCGCGCGCTTTGACCGGCGGCGCGGATGGGCTCGATCACCTCACGGGCTGCCTGCTCGTTGTTCAAGAACGTGAAGTGAACGTCGAACCCCGCATGGGCGAGCCGTTCGACGATGGCCCTCCCGATGCCGCGCGATCCGCCCGTCACGATGGCCACGGGTCGCCTGGCGCTGGACTCGTCAAGCGGCATGGCGCGCCGAAAGGACGAGCGCCGAACACGCGCCCGTGCTGGAGACAGCGGTTGCGAGCGCGTGCCCGTCGTCGACCGTCATGTGCGGCCGCGCGTACCGCAGACCGGGTACCTCGGGCTCGTCGAGGTCCGGAATCGGAGGGACGGCGCCGGATCGGAGCGCGAAAAGCGCCACGAGCGTCTGCAGCAGGCCGCTCGCGTCGACGCACTCGGCAAGGCTGGCCTTTGCCGCGACCACGGGTGGCTGCGCCGCCGCGTCTCCGAGCAGAGCGACCAACGCCCTCGCTTCCGATCGATCGCGCTCCGGCAAGCCGTTGGCGCCCGAGCTGACCAGGCGGATGTCGGCCGGTCCGAGCTTTGCCGTTCGCAGGGCAGCGCCGGCTGCGCGTGCGAGGGCCGAGGTGATTTCCGACGGGCGGGTCGCAAACGCAGAGCCGTATCCGCGCAGAACGGCCCTGGGCGTAGTCCCGCGATGGTGGCAGTCGTCGAGCCGCTCGAGGACCACGGCGGCAGCCCCTTCTCCAAACGCGGTTCCGCGGCTCCGGCGATCGAAGACGCGAAACTCTCCAGCCGGCGCGAACATGCCGGCTCGCGACGCAGCCAGCGAAATCTCGGCGCAGGGGGAGAAAGCTCCCACGACCACGCACGCGCGCGCCCGCCGCGATTCGATGAAGCGCATTCCGAGCCCGAGCGCGTCGAGGGACGAAGCCGCACCCTGGCTCAGTGTCATCGAGAAGGCTTTGGCTCCGAACGACAGGGCAATCATGGCGCCGGGGGCGCTCGGAATGGCCAAAGGCATCCACGCGGGATTGGTTCGCTGCAAACCTACCGCCACCAAACTGCGATCGTATTCGATGAGCGTTCCGAGATGGCCCGAGGTCGAGGCCGTCACGACGCCGAGCTGCTCACCCGGGCACGATTCGCCCTCCACCGCGGCGTCGACGAGTGCCAACTGGGCGGCGCAAATGCCGAGGCGGGTCGTCCGATTGTACATACGCATCCCGCGGATGGTGGCGTAGCGAGCCGAGTCGAAGTCCGGGATGTGCGCTTCGCCGGCCCCGGCGATGTCGGCAGAGGCCACGACGGCCCGTCGGCCCGAACACAGAGCTTCGCCCACTTTATCGAGATCGTCGCCGAGCGGCGTGATGAGGCCCACCCCGGTGATCGCGATCGGCTGAGCGGCAGGGCCGCCGGCAAGGGGCGTCACGCGAACCTCGTCAGAACCACACAGACATTGAAACCGCCAAATCCGGCGGCGAGATTGAGGCAGCGGTCGACCCGAGCCTCTCGCCCTTTGCCGGGGACGCAATCCCAGTCGCAGTCGGGGTCGGGCTCGGTGAGGTTGGCGGTCGGCGGCACGGCTTGGCGCGTCAGCGCCAGGGCGCAAGCGACCGCCTCGATCGCGCTGGCGGCTCCGTTGGTGTGACCAATCATCGATTTGATCGAGCTCATCGGAACGGGCTTGCCGCACTCGCCGAATACCGTCTTCATGGCCCGAATCTCGGCCCGATCGTTGTACGGCGTGCCCGTCCCGTGAGCGCTGACGTAGTCGATCGAGGCCGGCGACAGGCCGGTGCTCGACAACGCCTGCGTCATCGCGCGCGCGAAGCCGTCGCCGCTCGGATCCGGTGCGGTCACATGATGGGCATCGTTGCTCATTCCGTACCCAGCCACCTCCGCGTAAATGCGTGCCCCCCGGCGGGTGGCCTGTTCGAGCTCCTCCAGCACGACCATCCCAGCCCCCTCGCCGAACGAGACTCCGTCTCGGCGCCGGTCGAAGGGGCGACAGATGCCCTTGGACAAAGCGCCCATCCGCTGGAATCCGCAGTAAATGGAGCGGGTCAAGGCATCGACCCCACCGGCGATCATGGTGTCGGCCGCGCCCGATGAGATGAGATCGTAAGCCGACGCGATCGAGGCGTTGCCGGAGCTGCATGCCGCGGCGCAGAGTTGGACCGAGCCACCCAGCCCCCATTGGGCCGCGACGAGGCTCGCGAGATGGTGGTTGTCGCTGCGGAGATAAAACCCAGAGTCGACGCTGCTCGGTCCGCTTCCGACCCATCGCTCGCTCAGGTCTCCGACCTGACGCTCTTCGCCGAGCGTCGTGCCGAGGGCGAGCCCCGTGCGCTCGAGATCGTCGGCGCTGGGCCGCAACGCGGCGTCGTTGAGGGCGCGACGGGTGGCGGCCAAAGCCAGGTGACCGGCTCGGCTCCGGCGGACGTCTGTGTCGACCTCGGCAGGAAGGCCGTCGCGTGCGTCGAGTTCGACTTCTGCGCCCAGGATGGGCTCGATCCCGGGCGCCGAAAAGTGCTTCAGGGGTCCGATGAAGCACGTGCCGCTCAAAAGCGCGCCCCAGAACGACGACAGATCGTTGCCCGCGGCCGTCACCACCCCACAGCCGGTGATCACGACGCGTCTTTGCACACGGTCCCCGAATCGGACGGCGCGGCCGGTGCGCCTTTCAGTCGCTCGACCAAACGCACCGTCTTGTTCAACGTGCGCATTTGCGCGAAGCCGTCGTCGGGCACCCGTACATCGAACGCACGCTCGATTTCGAAGACCAACTCGACGGCACGATGCGAATCCAGGTCGAGATCATTTCGAAGATCCGCGTCCCCATCGAAGTCCGGTGCGGTCTCCACGATTTTTGCGATGATGGTTCTGAGAGTCTCTTCCATGGTGCTTTCGCTCCTCACGCACGACCGAGCGTGCATCCCGCAATGAATGGCTAATCGATGGCGCCGCCGGCGCCGCTCGTGCCGAGCCTCTGGACGACGAGTCGAGCGACCGAGTCGACGGTCCGAAACGTCTCCGCGTTCACGTCGGCCGGATCGAGGCGAATCCGAAAGGTGTCCTCCAAGAATGCGACGAGAGAGAGCATCGAAAAGGAGTCCAAAATGCCGGCTTGCTGCAGATCGGTTTGTTCGTCGAAACCTCGCTCGTCGCCGCTCAGCCAGGAGCTGACGATGAACTGCAGGACGTCGGCCTTCACGCGCGCTTCCACTCGGTCTCCTTTCGCGGTTCGACTCGTCGCAGCGGCTTGAGGATCGAACCGTCTCCGGCCAGCATGGCCTCGCGGGTGCGGACGCGGTCGACCTTGCCGTTGGATGTCCGCGGCAACCCTTCGACGAGGCGGACGTCCGACGGGATCATGTAGCGCGGCAGGCGGTCGGCACAGTGGCGTTTGACCTCGAGCACGGACAGCGCCGGGTCGGAGGGCACGGCGACGGCCACGAGCTGTTGGTCGACGGCCAATGCGATGGCTTCGTGGATCGCCGGATGGGCATAGAGCGCCGACTCCACCTCGCCGAGCTCGACTCGAAAGCCGTGGATCTTGACCATGTGATCCCGACGACCGTGGTACAGGATCTCTCCGTCCGGCCGCCGCGACACCATGTCGCCGGTGGGGTACGGGCGCCGCGCCGGCGTGCGGCGACCCCCGTCCCAATACCCGACCATCACGGTGGGACCGTCCACGAGCAGCTCCCCCACGTGGCCGTCGGGGACCTCCTTGCCTTCGGGGTCGACGATCGAGATGACGTTGCCGCAGCTCGCGCGTCCGATGGGGATCGCCCCCGCGTCCAGAGCCGGCGGGCCCGGCACCTCGTAGGCCAGACACACGTTCGTCTCGGTGGGCCCGAACAGATTGAAAAAGCAGACGTGCGGCAGCGCCGCCATGACCTTGCGCAGGTGCTTCATCGGAAATACTTCGCCGGCGAAGAAGATCGACCGTAGAGACGGTGCCCCGCGCTCGGCCAACCCCCCCGTCTCGAGCATCAGAATGAGCGCCGACGGGACCGAGTACCAAACCTGGATGCTCTTCGCGTGGATTCGGTCCAGCATGCGGCGGCCGGACATGACGGTGGCCTCGTCGACCACCACCATCGTTGCACCGCGCGACAGCGTGGCCCAAACGTCGAACACCGACAGATCGAAATGGAAGGGGGCGACGCTGGCCACGCGGTCGCCCTCGCGAAGCCCGATTGCGTCGGCAGCCCAATCGACGAAGGCGGCGGCGTTGCCGTGCGAGAGCATGACGCCTTTGGGAATGCCGGTCGACCCCGACGTGTAAAGCACATAGGCCAAGTCGTCGGGCAATCGGCCCGGCGACTCGATCGGTGCGCCCGCGGCCGCCTCGACCTCCGACCACGGATGGACGTGGATGGGCGCGAGGTCGGCGGCGCGAGCCTCACTCGGGCCCGTCAGGACGAAGTGCTCAATCGATCCAGAGACCCCCGCCGCGTGCCAGTGGCCAAAAAGCGGCGGCGAAACCACGACGGTGGCCAAGCCACAGTCCTGGACGATGAGGCCCAGTCGAGCCGGCGGAGAGCCGGGATCGAGCGGTACGTAGACTCCCCCCGCCCGCAGTGTGCCCAGCATCGCGGCGACGGTTCGTGCCGACCGGTGCGCGTGAATGCCTACGCGGTCGCCCGGGCCGACGCCCATCGCTCGGAGCACGCGCGCAAAGCGATTCGCGAGCCGGTCGAGCTCCGGGTACGTGAGCGCCTCGTCGGGTCCGTCGACGGCGATCCGGCTAGGCTCGCGTTCGGCCCATGGGGTCACGCACCGCTCGAGGCCCATCAGGACAACCCCATCATTCGCGCGATCACGGCTTTTTGCATTTCCGAGCTCCCCGAAAAAATTCGCGCCGGCACGGCGTCTCGCATCAACGCATCGACGCCGGTATCGGTGACGACGCCGGATCCCCCGAAAACGTGCACCGCGTCGAGGCCGGACTGAAGCGCCGCCTCCGAGATCCAGAGCTTGCTGAGCGCGACGGCCTCGTCGCATCGCCTGCCCGTCCGGTGCAGCTGTCCGGCGCGATACAGGAGCAGACGCCCGACCTCGAGCCTGAGCTTCATATCGACGATTCGGTTGGACACCGATTGAAAGGAGCCAATGCGCTGACCGAATTGGCGCCGCGATCGAACGTGGTCGAGGCACCGTTCGAGCGAACGTTCCATCGCCCCGACGTAGTACGCGAACAGACAGGCCCGTTCCCAGATCATCGACTCGCCGAAGAGCGACGCGCCGCATCCCTCCGGGCCGACTCGCGAGCTCACCGGCACGCGGCACTCGTCGAGGTACACCGTGCCCCAGGGCGACGTTCGTAGGCCGGTCTTGGGCCCCTCCGGCGCGACGCGAAGACCGGGAGTATCCCGCGGGATGACGAATGCAGAAATCCCGAGCACGCCCCTCGCGGGATTCGTCGTCGCGTAAATGAGAAAGAGATCGGCCACCGGTGCGTTGGTGATGAAGCACTTGGTGCCGTTCAGCACGTAGTCGTCGCCGACCCGTTTGGCGGAAGTCTTCATCGCGTAAACGTCCGAACCGGCTTCGGGCTCGGTCGTCCCGTTGGCACAAATCACCTTTCCCGCGGCCAGGTCGGCCAGATACCGCTCGAGGTGCGGCGCCGACCCGGATCGCCAGAGGGGGACCGCCGACGCAAACATATGGGCACAAAGGGAAAAAACGAGCCCTCCGTCGTCGCAAGCCTTTCCGAGCGCCTCCACGGTCAACATCGTATCGACCGCATCGAGGCCGCTGCCGCCCCACCGTTCGGGAATGGGTAGACCGGCGAGGCCGAAGTCCGCCGCCTCGTCCCAAAGGCGGCGATCGAAGACCCCCCGCGCCTCACGCTCGCGAGCGCCCGGCGCGAGGCGCGTCCCCGCGAATTTCAGTGTCGCATTCACGCGCTCTTTTTGAGACGGCGTCAGGTCCACGCAAAGCGAGTATAGAGCCCGGTTGGCCGAGGTCCACATTTCGATAATTTCATTCGATTACACACCACGGCTTCTTCCCCCCCCACTCTGCCCATTTGAAATGCCATGAAATGGACTTTCTTCGGAGGATGGGCGATGGTCGCGCGGCCTGGGGCGTGAGCCGATCACGGTCCTGTCGATTCTACGGGCCGGGGTCAGCCCCTTTTCGTCGCCACGAAGATTAGTTTTCACCCGAGCCGCGTCGTCACCGCAAAGAGAGGACCGACATGCAAAACGCCATCGTCGAGACGGGCGTATCCGAGGCCTTCCGACCCGCCGAATTGGAGACCTGGTCGCCGGGCCTCGGGGGCGAACGCGTGGTCGAGGACGTTCACTACGGGTGGCTCATGAGAGACCACCTTGCGCGCTATCGCTTTGCCTCCAAGTACTGCCAGCGAAAGCGCGTGCTCGACGTGGCCACGGGAACGGGCTACGGCGCTCACATCGTCCGTAAGCAGGGAGCCAGCGAGGTCGTGGCCGTCGACCGGGAGCAGGCCGCGCTCGACTATGCGGCCCAGCGCTACGGCGCCGACGGCCTTCGCTGGGTCCGTGGCGACGCCTACGCCTTGCCGTTCGATGCGGAGTTCGACGTGGTCATCTCGTTCGAGACCATCGAGCACCTCAGGGACCCGGAGCAATTCGTCCGCGAATGCAGGAGGACCCTCAAGCCGGGCGGCACGTTTCTCGTCTCCACCCCGCTCAACGTCGGCGGTCCCTTCGTCAGCGACTACCACGAGCTCGAATTCACGCGCGCGGAGTTCCAGAGCCTGTTGGCGCGGCACTTCTCCCAAGTGCACCTTTTCGGGCAACGACGCGAACTGTCGTTGCAGCTCAAGCCGCTCGGCGACCTGCCCATGCGATACTGGACGTCCAAGATTCAGTATGGCCGCGGAAACCACCATTGGTTTACGCTCATGGACCGGATCAACAAGGCGCCGACGATGATCGTGAGCCACCTGCTCGGGCTCGGCGAGTCGTTTCGCGCGCAGATACGCCCCATCGACGAGCCGACCCGGCAATCGTCGCTTCTCAGTCCGCACTACTACGTCATGCTGGGCGTCTGCCGGGCAAACCCCATCCCAAAAAACTGAAAGCCATTCTCGAAACGGGCCGGAAACGGGCATTCCCCTATCGGTGGAAGCCGTCCGGTTTTCGTTGGGGCCAGGCGCGCCGCGGCGGAGCGCTCGCGCGCATCGAATGACGAAAAACGTCAAAACCGTCACGGCGAACGCGCCGCCCGCCGCGACCTCACTGTGCGATACCAGGCGGCAACGCCCTGCAGCCAGGGCGCGGCCGGGTTGGCCTTTTTTCGCCCCCATTCCTATCAAAGGCAAGGCCGGCCTCTGATTTCCCCCTTGTTGCTGGAGGGAGGCGCGAATGCGAACGCGTACCGACGGCACGCAAGTGGGACCGGATGAAGTGCGGCCGGATGAGCATGGGCCGTGCGCCTGATCGCGCGCGCGGTGTGGCTCGCGACGCTGTGTGGCTCGTGCGGCGGACGACCATCGCCCGATACGAGCTCGACTTCCACCACGCATCCGCCCCCTTTGCATCCGATGCCTTCGAAGTCCGGCGCTTCCGACTCCGGTGCAATCGGTTCCTCCGTCGGAAGCGGATCGACCGCGCCCGACGCAGCCGGCAGCGATCGAGACTCGTCGAGTCCCGGTGGCGACGGCTCCGTCGCCGACGGCGCTGCCGACGCGGGTGAGGTCGATGGCGCTACCGACGCGGGTGAGGTCGATGGCGCTGCCGACGCGGGTGAGGTCGATGGCGCTGCCGACGCGGGGGAAGACGACGGGCCGACGGCTTCCGCCTCGTCCACGTGCCAGCAGGTGGCGTCCACGCTGTGTTCGCGTGAGCCCCAATGTGTGAGCGGGATCCAGGCAAGCGACTGCGAAGGTCAGCTCAGTCTGGAGTTCGACTGCGATCTCGCCGCCACGGCGTCGAGCTTTTCCGCCTGCCTCGGAGACAGCGAATCGGCGGTCTGCGACGCGCTCTATCCGAACGGCGGCTTGACCCCGCCGCCAACGTGCTTGGCCCCCATCACCTCCACGCCGCTCAGCGATCCGCAAACCAAGTGCTACGCGCTCGTGGACGCCCTTTGCTCGCAGACCATCCAGTGCCTGGGGCTGGTCGCGACGTGCGGCCAGATTCAGGACTGCGAGGACGACTTCACCACGGATCTGGAAGGTGGACTGCCATGCCTGCTCGCGTCCTCGGTCGGGCCCGGCTACGACGCGTGTCTTGGCGCCATTCCGATGCTGGCCTGTCCCGACGCGGGGGGGGATGCAGCGGCCGCGCCCGAGGAAGGCGGCAGCATAACGTCCGCCGCGACCCTGCCCGCGTGCGCGAACGCGCTCGGTTTTTCGCCATGAACGATCGGCCGATCGCTTTTCGCCCTGACGATCCGCGAGCCGCCCGCGATGGCCGGCACCCTCGGAGCATGACCATGAGACCCTCGCGTCGATCGTTTTTGCGGGGTGCCGGCGTCACGCTGGCGTTGCCCTTTTTGCCGTCCGCGCTGTGGTCGCGCCGGGCGGGCGCCGCCCCATGCGCGCCGCCGCGACGCTTCATGGCGTGGTTCGCTCCGGACGGCATGGTCATGCCGAACTGGACGCCCACGACCTCGGGCTCCACCTGGGAGGTGACGCCGATTCTCGCGCCGCTCGCGCCCATCCGAGACAAGATCCTGATCGTGACAGGTCTCGACCACCAGGACATCGCCTCGCCTGTGCCGACTCCTGCCACTACCCCAAACGTCGAAGGGTGCGCTTGCTTTCTCAACATGATTTCGATCGACGGCGCGAATGCGACGCGAACCAGCCTGGACCAGGCCCTATTGCCGGTGCTCAACGCCGGTCCCTCGCCGCTCTTGCCGACGGGCCTGCAGATCGGGCTCCAGGGCGATAACGGCCTCTGCGGCGGCGAGAACTGCAATTTCTCTCGGATGATCTCCTGGTCGGAAGGCGTCCCGCTGACCAACATCTACGATCCGCAGCAAGTCTTCCAGCAGTTGTTCGGGTCGTCTGCGACGGCCGGCCAGCCGACGCCAGGGAGCGCGGCTGCGGCGAGCGCACGTTTCGCTCAACGGACGAGCATTCTCGATGCCGTGGTCGCCGAAGCGCAGTCGCTGTCCTTGAAACTGAGCCCGTCGGATCGTCTCAAATTGGACCGCCACACGACACTCGTACGTGGTCTCGAGACCCGGCTGCAACGACTGGCGTCGAGCAGCAGCGCCGCAAGCGCAACGGGGGCAAGCTGCATGTCCCCCGTGTCGCCCCCCGCGAGCGTCGCGCCGCCGGCGATCGAGTCCAATTTCCCGATCCTGGTCGACTTGATGGCGCTCGCCTTCGAATGCGATATCACGCGCGCCATCACATTCATGATCGGGTCGGCGGCCAGCGACAACAACTACCAGTTTCTTCTTGGCGGCGCCGCCGACTCTTCCCAGTACGCTTTGTCTCAGGCCGAAGGCAGCGCCGCCAACTTGGCCGCGCTGACGACGATCGATACGTTCGAGATCGCCCAGGCGGCCGCGTTGCTTCAGCGGCTGGACAGCGTGATCGAGGCCGACGGGCAGTCCATCTTGGACCACACCACGTTTTACCTGAGCAGCGAGGTGGCAGACGGCCAGGCGGGCAACCACTGGGACATGCCGGTCCTCATCGCCGGCGGCGCGAGCGGCAGGTTGCGGGTGGACGGTCGCCACATCAACTACATTCCCCAAATGCCGTTTCCGCGGCCCCTCGTCGGGCCACAAAGCAGCATCGAGACCGGACGCGTGTTCATCTCGATACTGCAGGCCCACGGCATCATGCAGGATACGTTCGGCATGGCGACCGGAGGGCCCTTGCCTGAGCTCATGCCGTGAAGTCGCGTTCGGTGGCGAAATGGGGCGTCGCCCCCTCGCGTCATGGCTTGCGTCCTCAGGGTCGTGGCATACGCTCCAGTATATGAAGCAATTGCTTGTTGAAATCGACGACCGATGCGCCCGCGATCTGGAACGCGTGGGCCCTGGCGTGAACCGCAGTTCTCACGGTGCCCGGGCGCAGCGGAAGCCAATGCCACCGTCGCTCCCGAAGGCGTAGCTGCGGGTGGTGGGAAACAGCAGACCAGTCCCCGGGGCAAAGTCGCCTCCGCGGATGGCCCGAGGAAAGCCGACGTTCGTCAGAGCAGCGCAATCGGTGCAGGGATCGACATAGGACCCAAACCAATCCAGCGTCCATTCCCAGACCTCCCCCGCGAGGTCGAACTGACCCCAATAACCCGCTCCGAGCGCCGTCGTTCCGACGGGGGCGATGTTGCCTTGTGCTGGGCTCGCGCACGCACTGGAGCCGCTCGGGTAATCGCAGTTGGTAATCGCATACTGGTTCGCCGTCCCCGGATCCGTCGAGCCCCACGGGTACTCCCGCTCTTGGCTCCCCGCGGCCGCCGTGTACCCCCACTCCGCCTCGCTCGGCAAGAAGCCACCGTCCCAAATGCAGAACGCGTACGCCTGGTCCCAGGACACGCAGTCGATCGGCAGGCTCTCTTGAGTACCCGCCGTGCTCGTCCACGTGCTGGTGATGCCGTCGTTGCCGCAGCCCCCTAGGGTCTCGTCCCACGTGCTCGCCGCACCCGGCCCGGTGGCGATGTCCATGTTCCAGTCCGCGGCGTCCCAACCCGTTTCGTACGTTCCTGGGCTCTGGCTGTCCGACAGCCCCTGGCTACTGTTCAGGTAGGTGTGGATGCCGCTGCCGTTGGCGGGGGGCGCACCGGCCTCGCCCGTCAGGTAGTTCACGTATTGCCGGAACCGTCCGACCGTCACGAGGTACTTGTCCAAACGAAAGCCGCTCACCGTCGCCGGGTCGGCCTCGGCGGTCGGACCGTTGCCGAGGTTCGTGTACGTCCGGTTGTACGACCCGGGCGTCACCTCCAGGCTCGTGCAGCAGCTCTCGTTGCCCAGGCCGCCGGGGCCGCAGTTGGTCATGCCCGGTCCACCGGGCTGACAACTGGGCGGCCCGCTCGCCAAAGAGGACGAACTGCTCGTGGAAACACTCGCTGAGCTCGACGCGGAAGCGCTGGCGCCCGAGCTGCTCGTCGACGACGAAGCGCCCGCGGAGCCACTCGCACCGCTCGACGCCGAAGCGCTGGCGCCCGAGTGGCTCGACGACGAACCGCCCGCAGAGCCACTCGCACCGCTCGAAGCCGAGGCACTGGGGCCGCTCATCGTCGCGCCCGTTGCGCTCAGGCCCTGCTGCGGGGCGCCGGCGTCCACGTCGTACGGAGCGTCGCCGTCGAGCAGGGCGCTTCTGCCGCACCCGTCCACGACCCCAAGGACCGCGAGCGCGGCCATCGGCAGACGCATCCGCCGCTTTCTTTTCGCCAGGATCCGCTTCGCCCTCCCGACGATCGCGCCCTCCGCGTGGGTGGGATCGGTCACGGCGTTCTCGCGCACCGGAAGCCAATGCTCGGTTGAGAGACATTGGGCGGGGGCGTGTCAATGCGTGCAGCGGAGAACAAGCTGACGCTGCCACCCCGCGTCCTCTGGAATCCAAACAGGGGGCCAGTTTCCAGATAGGCGCAATTGGTGCACGGGTTGAAATAGGGAGCGCCCTCACTGGCCCCACGCCCCGCGTCGACAACCGCAAGCGCATCGAGCACCCACTCGGCGACTTCCCCAGCCATGTCGAGCTGCCCCCAATAGGCGGCTCCCAGAGGCGCCATGCCCACCGACGCGAGACCCGTCGGAAAGGCCGAGAGGTCTTGAATGGCATATTGGTTGCCCGTACCGGGATCCGCCGAACCCCAGGGGTACTCTCGCTGCTGATTTCCCGCAGCCGCCGCGTACCCCCACTCCGCTTCGCTCGGCAAGAAGCCGCCGTCCCAAATACAGAACGCGTACGCCCATTGCCAGAGGACACAGGTGATTGGCAGGTTTTCTTGGGCACCCGGAGTGCTCGTCCACGTCCCGTCGTCGGTTGGTTGGACCGTATTCGCGGTGCAACTCAGGTACTCATCCCACGTGCCCGCCTCGCTAGGCTCCGTCTCGATGTCCTCGTCCCAATCCGTCGCGTCCCATCCGGTCTCGTACGTCCCCGGGCTCGCACTGTTGGCGAGGCCAAGGCCTCCATTCAAGTGAGTGTGGATGCCGCTGCCGTTGGCGGGTGGGGCGCCGGTGGTGCTCGTCACATAGTTCACGTACTGCCGGAACCGTCCGACCGTCACGAGGTACTTGTCCAGGCGAAATCCGCTCACGGTTGCCGGATCGGCTAAGCCCGTCGCACCGCCATCGGCCGCAAGGAGCACGCCCCCGTCCTCATCGACGGGGTCGTACGTTCGATAGTACGTCCCACCCGGAACCTCCAGGCTGGTGCAGCAGCTCTCGTTGCCGCTTCCTGCCGGGCCGCAGTTGGTCATGCCCGGGCCACCCGGCTGGCAACTCGGCGGGAGGTTCGCCAAATCCGACGCACCGCTCGCGGAGGTCGAAGAGATTCGAACTGGAGGCGCTCGAGCGGCTCGAAGCGGCCGCACCGCCGTCCCAGGGGTCTCGCTGGAGGAAAAGCTCGCGGTAGCGGTCGAACTGGTTGCCTGAGCCGCAGGGGATCTCGACGCGCCGTCCCGCGTTCTGCCCCCGCAGCCATTCACGACGGAAACGACCGACGCGGCGACGGTCACCGTCCGCATCATCGCTTTCCATCCTGCCCCGCCCATCCTCATGGCGAAATCGTAGCCGGTGAGCCGACGCGATCGCAAGGATTGCCACGCCCTGGCTGCGTCCCGTCGTTCTGGTCTCGCGCGACGAAGCCCACGTGCGGGCGCTCGTGATGATTGCCCCCACGCCGACGACCGTGCGAGGCTACGCAGTGGAGGTGAAGCTCGGACGCCTCGAGGGCGTTGCCGCGCGACGGCGTCGTGAACTGCGACTGGCTCGTGACGATTCCGAAGGGCGACCTGGTGGCGTAGGCGGGGGCGCTCGGCGGCGCCAAGCTTGCGAGACTCGACTCGGCGCTCCTTTTCG
The DNA here is from genome assembly GCA_963696385.1 of uncultured delta proteobacterium. Classification (GTDB taxonomy): domain Bacteria; phylum Myxococcota_A; class Polyangia; order Polyangiales; family Polyangiaceae; genus Palsa-1150. The sequence goes on along the minus strand of CAVOKF010000006.1, from coordinate 245,272 downwards.
CGTTCGGGCTGGAGTAGCGCGCAGCGCGTCTCAGAACCCTAATCGCCGCACGGGATGCGATTCGGGCCGACGGCGACCTCGTCAATCCACCCGGCATACAAGCCGGTGCCGAAGTACTGCCATCCGATCTCGAGCTCGGTGACGGTCGGCAGCGGAGAAAAGTTCCCTCCGTTGTTCGTACCCTTTCCGGCGACGATTCCCATCTCCGGGATTGCCACGCCATTGATATAGAATGTGTACGTGTCGGCATCCGTGAGTTGCCACTCCCAGCATTGCCAACCGTCCGACATGAGCGGAAAGCTCGGGTCGGTAGCCGCAGGAGTTTTTTCGTTGTCGCTGAACACGTCGCCGGCAAACTCGATTTGCGTTTGCAGCTTGCCTCGCGAACCACCTACGAAGTGAAAGGCATCCGCCTGCGCGTTCGAGGTATCGGTTCCCATCATGGTGCCAAACACGGCATGAGACTGCGGGACCGCCGCGGTCGTGGCGACATCGCTCAAGAACCAATACCGACCCCAAAAATTGTTGTTGGCCGTCTTCGTCGCAGCGGCGCCCTGCATAAACGTCGACGTCTCGGTCAAGTACGCCATCGAACTCGACGAGAACTTCATCGACGTCTTACCCCGGTAAAACTGCGTCGTGTCCGCGGTCATGGCCCCCGCCGGGTCCGACGTGAACGCGTAGGGCGTGGTCTCGAATCCATCGCAGATCGTGGCCGAAATCGGAGGCATCTTGGCCGTATCGCACAGCGACGGACCCCCCTGGCCCGCGTCGCCCGCGGGGGCTGTGCCCGTGGCCGAGCCCGTGCCGGTCCCCGTACCGGTGCCCGTACCCGCGCCACCGGCTCCGCCGTCGTCGAGACCCCCGCCCGCCGAGGTGCTCGCGCTCGAGCCACTTGCGACGGTTGGGTTGCTCGAGCTCGATCCGGCGCTCGGCGCGACGGAGCTCGCTGCGGATGTCGGGTTGCTGCTGGAGCTCGCGCCCGTCCCCATGACCAGGGACGTGGGCATGTTGTTCGCCGAGGACCCCGCACTGTCCGTGGTCGGGGGAGTGACGATGACGTTGCCTCCGGATGAGCATGCGACGATAGCCGTTACCATCGACACCATCATGGACGCGGAAGCCGACGGAACCCTGCGGGAGATGATGAATCGCATTTTATGACCTAACCTCGTGAGTCCCAGTGTGCAATCCAATCTGGCCAATGACAACCAGACGAGCGACTTGGCCGGTAGTATCGGACGGAATCCCCTACCGAGCAAGGTCAATCGCTTCTTCGCGCAGCGCCTTAGCCCGAGACGAATCGCCCCTAGTTGGGTCGCTGGTTCCTGTCGGACCATCGAATTCTAGTGTACCCGTATAACGGCGTTTCGCGAAGATCGCTCCTTGTTCGCGCGCCACCCGACGGGCACGTCTCTCCTCTCTATACCCTCGAGCTTGCACTCCCGCTTAGTACCGCGCCCCGTTGAACGGTACGCGAGCTCCGCTGGGTACGCCTGCGTTGCCCGCTGACGCTGTACGAAGAAGATGATTTCCTTGGGGCTTCGTCCCCAAACCCCCAATGGCCTCCCGGCGATTGAAGTACACCGCCCGGCGGACCCCCTTGGCTTCGGGCAGTATACTTCAGAGCTGTTGGTCACCCCTATCGGGCGACTCCCCGCATCCTGCGAACGTCGTGGCAAGCCTGAGCTGCGGGCGCGACGAGGCGGGCCGCCGGTCGCCCCTTCGCTTCGGGGTGAGCCGCTTCGGGGAGCCAAGGATACTCACCTTTTTCCCGCGCTGGGGACAAGGCGGTTCGGGCCGATCTGCCCGCGGTTTCCCTCGCGATTGGGCGTGCGACGGCTTGGGCGGATCGTCGCGAAGGGGGCCGTCCCGCGCGCTGCGGCGGCGTCGCCCGCACTCGCCCAAACGGCCACGGCCGCGACCATTTTTCGGCGGATGCGGCCGCGGCGGGGACCCGGCTGCCTGAGAACCTTGCGAGCCCTTTGGTCATTCAGGACGATCGAGGACCGAGGGCCCATGTCACAGGATTCGCACTGCTCTCGGAGCATTGCTTCGAAGCGACACATAAATATCTTTGGAATCGTATTTCGAATCTCAATGCGATTTGCAGAGCACGACAGCAACGGTGCAGAAATGCTCAAAGTGATAAGAGACTTCCACGAGCCTCAAGCGAAATGGTTCCCGGTGGCGAGTGGAAGGGAAAGAAACCCGATGCTGAATTGCCAAGATGGACGACCTCTCACACCTTCGTGAGCCGATCGCAGAGGGCCCTGGCCCTTGGCCTGTTCGCGGCGAGTCCCCAAGGGAATCGGCGATCGAAATTTCTTCACGGAACGGCTACTAGTACCCCGATTCCATGAAACGGAGGGGTGAGACCACCCGATCCCGTCGGGAATATCGCGGAAAACGACCCTTCCATTCCGCGGAATCGAGGTACTAGGGCGCCGAACGTGTTGGGAAGCGGTGGATTCCGCACCCGGGCAAGATTTCTGCGGACGGCGGAGTTTTCCGGGAAAGCCCTCCCCGCCGTCGCTTCGCCATTCGCATTCCCAGGCCGCCGCGGGCGGCCGCGAGCGCGAAGTCGAGAATCCGAGGGCAAGCGTAAGCGTTTCCGCGACGGTCCCGCATTTGCCGTAGGATTGTCATCGGCACGGGGCAAGTCGTGCCCATCTCTGAGCCGAAACGGTCGATCCACGCAACTGCAGGAGCGAGGGGAGTGTCCGCAAATGCGCATGAGTTTCACCCCCGCCCGTGCTTGTACCGGCCGCCGCTCGCTCGGGGTGCGCCTCAGCCCGCTCGCGATGGCGGGCCTGTGGGTGCTGCTGGTCGATCCCGGATGCTCGTCGGGAGCTTCGAAGGCGACAACCAGCTCGTCCGCAACGACTCCGCAAAGCGCGTCGTCGAGCAGCAGCGTGACCCCGAGTTCGAGCTCCTCGTCCTCCTCGCCGCTGAGCCCCGGATCGTCGAGCTCGAGCTCCGTCGCCCCGTCGAGCTCTGGTTCGGCGACGTCCAGCAGCAGCACGTCGAGCAACGGGTCGAGCAGCGCCAGCAGCTCTTCGAGCGGCGAGCCGGATGCGCAGGCGGAGTCGGATGCCGGCCCAGCGACCAGCGATTCGGATTCCGGCGCGGCCGTTTACGGCAGCGTCGCAGCAACGGGATGCACAGGGAAAACGTACAAGCTCTGCGAGGACTTCGAAACTGGGACGGTCGGAAGCCTCGGGCCCATGTGGACCAAGTACGCGGGCTATGGCACCGCTGGGGCCACCGACGTCGCCCTCGCCGACGACGAGGCGCATTCGGGCAAGATGTCGCTCAAGAGCGACTCGATGGAACGGGGCCAAACGAGGGCGCAAAGGAGTCTCACGCCCATCGGCGCCACGGCCTACACCCACTGGGGGCGGATCTTTTATAAAGTCCAGGAGCCCTCGCCGGCGGTGCAAAAGACTCCTACGAACACCGTGCTCCACGTCACCTGGACGTCCCTCATCGGTCCGAGCGGCGAAAATCGCGTCGTCGACATCGTCGAAAACATGCAGGGCGAGTACCAATGGCTCTTCAATATCCCTACCGATAAGTGCTGCACCAACTCAGCGTACGACTATACGTTCGACAGTCCGGATACCGGAGCGTCCAATTGGCACTGTGCCGAATGGTGGGTCGATGTCGCGACCGAGAGCTACCGCTTCTTCTACGATTCCACGGAGGTCACGGCTCTGGCTTTTAGTGGGAACGCGAATTCCACGATGTCCGATTACACGGCGGTCGTGGTCGGGGCCACTTGGTATCAGCAGAACGGAACCATCTTGAGCCCCTTCGTGATCTGGTTCGACGATCTGGCCATCGACGACACCCGCATCGGCTGCCAGTAACAACCGTGCCGGATCCGAGGTCACGGGCGCGCGCGCCTAAACCTCACAGCGCGACGATGCGGGCGTGCAGCGGTCGCTCCTCGAGAAGACAGTTCGCGGCAGAGCAGACGCTCAACTTGAAGGTGCCTGCGATGGTTTGCTCCCCGGGCGTGCCCACGAAGAACTTGACGCTCAGCAGGCCACTTTTGTCGTCGACCTTGAGCCAGTTTCCGGCTGGCTTCGAAAAGACATTCTGGCCGGCCGGGTCCGTCCCGACGAACTGTACGCCGGGTGCCAAGTCCGCCTTGAACTTGTAGGGGTACTCGTCGTTCACGTGAAATGCACCCATCGCGCCGAGCTTGATCGAAAGAGTGCACTCGGCTCCCGCCGCGCAATGGTCCGGAGCTACGGTGTCGATGAAATAGTGGTCGGCGCAAACCGCATGCTGGCTGCAGCCACCGGCAGGCGCAGACGCCGCCGTAGCCGAGTTGCGGTTCGCGTCGGTCTTGCCGCACCCGAAAGCCATGGCGGCGGACAGAGCACCGATGACCCACGTTGCCCGGTTCATGGCGACAGGGATAGCACGCGTCGACTTGCGGAAGGCGGTCCGGCGGGTCATTCACTTCCACGGGCGAGGCGAGCGCCGCCAGGGACGCCTCAAAGATCGCGAGACAGGTGCTCCCGTTGCGAGCGAGCGATCCGTAGAGGAGGCCGTCCACGCGGAAGCTTGCGGCCAGGGTTTCCCCGAGCCTCTGCATGTCGGTCGGACCGGCCCCGCGAGGAAGCGAGCGGAAGTTGAAGGCGACGTCCGTCGGAGTGACTTTGAGCGCACTCAGAAGCGTCGGATCGCGCAGATCCCACACGGCTTTCAGGTCAACCTGCAACGGCACGATGGCGACGGATGTGACAGGAAAGCCGGTCTCCTGACTGCCGGCTGCGCTCGTCCACGTCGCTTGCCCATCAGGAAAAAAGCTTCCTTGAAGTGGGCCATCGCTGCTGAGGTTCGTGTTCCACGTGCTCACCGCGCCAGGGCCCGTTGCGATACACGTGTTCCAGTCCGCCGCATCCCAGCCCGTCTCGTACGTTCCCGCACTCCCGCTATTGGACTGGACGCCGCCGCCCTTCAGAGCCACGCTAGGAGTATGTCGCCGCGCGTCCGAGCCGTTCTCGACCTGGTGTCGGAATTGACGGAGGACGAGCGCTCCGAGCTTCGTGCGAAGCTCGGCGGCGACGAGCTCGACGAGACGGAATGGACTGCTGCCTGGAATGACGAGCTCTCGCACCGGATGGCTCAGATCGAGCGCGGCGAAGTGAAGCTCCTCACCCGCGAGGAGTTCTGGTGAGCGACGACGATTGACGACGCCGCTCCGGCTTCACCCCGACGCACGAGAAGAGCGCCGGCAGGTTGTCCGTCGCATGCGCGACCCACGCGCGGCACTCCGGTTTCGTCGCGTCGTAGATGGCATCTTCGATTGCGTCGAAGCCAGTTCCCCGAGCATGGCTTGCTCGCCGTGCCGAATGCGCGGCCCCTCGTCTACCTGGTCCGGCGTGCGGTCCTGCCGCCGCCCTTGCCCTACGTGGTCTTTTTCTACGTGCGGCCGGGCACTGCGATCGTTCTCGCAATCGCCCACGGGAAGCGCCGGCCGGGCTACTGGGCGGAGCGTCGCTAACGCTAACGCTAGGAGGAGAAAATTCGCAAACGAGCTCAACCCTTGGGCCTTCGATGCCCGACGTAGGGACGCGGCCCTAGCGGTCTCCCGACGCTCGTCGTGTGGGGCGATCGCGACACGCACCTCGACCGAGTGCTCGCGACACCGCCTGTGGACTGGGTCAGTCACGCGCGAGTCAACACACGCCGGAGGCGTGGCGCTGATGGTATCCTACGCGCCCATGGTCGAACGATTGCCCTTCCTCGACGTGCTCATTGCCCGCGAGCACGGCGATACCTGGCGGATGTATTTCGGCCCCGCATCGTGGTGCCCGCCCAGTCTTCGAGCGCGGATGGAGCTTCCTCGGCCGGTGGACCACCATGGCCATGCGCTCGCGGCTACCCCCGTTCAAGAAGTTCGCCGCCCCCTTACGCAAACACAAGCCGCTCATCTTGAACTGGTTCAAGGCCCGCAAGCTCCTCCCGCTCGGCGCCGTCGAGGGATTCAATAATAAAGCTCGAATCACGACACGAAAAGCCCACGGTTTCCGAACCTACGAACACGCCGAGATCGCCCTCTATCACGCGCTCGGAAACCTTCCCGAGCCCGATTGGCTCACCCACAAATTCGCCTAAGGAGGCCTATTTCGAGGCTGGATTGCCGCGGCCCACATGCTCGCGCGCCTACGCATCGCCACCGTCGTTGCCGACGACGTCGCAAGGCTCGCTACCGACCTGGCGGGCTATTCCTTGGTCGGACGGGCTTCGCACCCGCTGGACGACTTCTCCGAATTTCGTAGTTACCGCATCTCCCTACTCCTTTCGGACCAGCCTTGCCTGGTCGCAGCCCAAGATCAGCCGTGACGAACTCTACGAGGAGCGCCTTGGCCGATCGCGTGCTCGTTGACTCGATGGAGTCACCATTGCCCGAGCGCCGCCCCGATGATCAAGGGGCCGGCGCACAGCACACACGTCGTCGCGGCCAGCGCGTAGAGGCGTGCCGCGCGAAGGTCGAGCAGCTCAGCTGCTTCGTCCGCCGAGCGCGCTTCGCCCTCGGAGCGCGCTTCGGCTTCCGCGACGAGTGAGGCTCTGCCCCGCTCGATCCCGCGGGCGCCGAGGGCGAGCGCACCGGCCATCGCCACGCCGAAGGCGGCCCCCAGTGTCCACGCGATGGGAGGACCCAAGACCCCCGCGAGGTCACGAACGCGAACCACCTTGCGGGCTTCGACGTCGGTTCCCTTAAACACGAGCGCTGGGCGCCTCCCCTCGCCGAAGAGCCAGTAAAAGTCGGAGAGGGCGTCGTGTCGGACGGTCAGCGTTGCGCACATCACGCAAGGGGATCGAATCCCGCTCAGGCGGCAGCCGGGCGCCGAGCCCTCGTCGCCGGGTCCCCATGCAAGAGGTTTGCAGGCGTCCGGTGCCAAGGTCAGCCGTCGCCGGTCCGGCAGATCGATGGGAACATCGACGGCGAGTGTCCCCACGACCGGAAGCGACGGCCAATACGCGTCGGGATCGGGCCGCCGGCTGCGAGCGAGTGCGATCGCGGCGACCGCTGCGGTGAGCCCGAGTGTAGCCAGTGGGCCTTCGTGCAGAAGAAGCAGCGCCGCGTGGGCGCGAGCGAAGATGCGTCACGCGTCGGCGATACGTGGACCTACGTGGCGATCGACGCGGAGACCAAGCTCGTTCCGTGCTTCCTCACGGGCAAGCGCAACGTCGAGACGACAAACACGTTCATCGGCGATCTCGCCTCGCGCCTTCGCTACCTCCGCATGTGCGCGGACGCGATTGGCGCTGCGTTCGAGGGCGTCGACTACGCGACCATCGTAAAAGAATACGAGGCAGAAGCCGCGGGCCCTGGTCGTTATTCGCCTACCAAAGTCACTGCCACGCTCAAGACGCCCGTGTTCGGCGCGCCCGTCGAGGAGCTTGTCTCCACGAGCTTCGTGGAGCGCCAGAACGTCACGATGCGCATGTCGATGCGCCGATTCACGCGCCTCACGAACGGGCACTCGAAGAAGCTGGAGAACCATGGCGCGGCCATCGCGCTTCACTTCGCCCACTACAACTTCGTTCGCGTTCACTCCACGCTGCGCGCTACGCCGGCGATGGCGGCGGGTCTGTCGACCACCTTGTGGACGATGGGCGAGCTTCTGGACGCAGCCCGGGCGTCGAACGGGGCGCAGTGAGCGCGGCGCAGAAGGCCAGGATGGGCCGGCCGCCCTTGGCGGAGGAGGACGTGCGGGACGTCTTCTTCAAGATCCGAATCAGCCCGAAGGAACGGGACGAGATCACGGCGGCCGCGGAGCGCGACGGCAAGCCGGTGACGCAGTGGGCCCGCGAAATATTGCTCGCTACGGCTTCGTCGCCATGGCGCGCAAAGGCGACCTAGCGTTCCGCCGCGACACGACGGACGACGCGCTTGACCGAAGGGGAGGGGGCGTGTTCACCATGCTCGAATGGTCGGGGGCGATAGCCCGGATCTATCCGAAACGAACCCCATCTCGATCTTTACGATCGCTCTGCTGCTGCAAGTGGTGCTGCCGCTGGCGCCACTCGCCGTCGAATGGGCGATGAAGTCGAGGGTCAGGGATCAATCCCTGATCGTCGTGGCTCCGTTATACACGTTCATCCTCGGCGCATCCTGCGCAGTGCCGGTCATCCTCGTTCTGGGTCTCGTCACGGGCGTATTTATGCTTGCCATGCGTGGGGTTGGGCTCGATGTCCGAGAAAATATGGACCTGGGAAGGCGCGCGAGGATCTTTCTCTTGGCGGCGATGGCCCTAAACATCGGCGCGTTTACCGTCGACAGATGGTACGTTCATGTCACACTCAAAGAACCGCTCGGACCTTGGCACGTGGCTAGGTCTTCCGAAGGCAAGGCGGGCAAATGATCCTCGCGCTTCAGTATGCATTCTCAGTCGCGGCCGTGCTCACAGCGGCCGCTGGCTTTTGGGCGCAGTGGAGCCATGTCCGCTCCGTCCGTCGTGCAGGTCAGAAGGAAGTGACGGCCTCTGGCGCGTCGGCTCGAAAGGCCAGCGCCACGCCGAGCATTTTCCAAAATTGGGACGGTCCAGCTACTGGGACTCGGTCGGGGTGGGTCGAAGGCTCTCGGGAAGCTCGCCTATAGCGATAGCCAGGGGGATCCGGGTCAGCAGTTCGCCATCGATCGACACTTCGAAGAAGTACTGACCGGGGCCCGGGAATGGCGATGCCAGCACGAACGCGAGGTTCGCCCCGTCTAGACCCTCCGCAACCTTGACCGAGATGGGCTCCCTGTCGTGGGATAGCTCAACACCGTCGGCATTGATCGGCGCGATTCGGACGGAGTGAACCGCGCCCGCCCTGCTCCCTCGAAAAGCGAGGAATAAGTGCAGCCCGGTAACGATCGCGTCCCTTTGTTCCGGAGGGCCGTGGAAGGTAATGCGATCAACGATGCGGATGATGCTCGGAACACCGTCCCGCTCCTGAAGAACGCGCTCGCAAATTACTGCAGCGATCAGGTACGGACCACGCGCAAGCACGCTGTATCGTACCGCGCGACTGGTGAGTGAGCAATCAGCGATCGCTTCGGGTGCGCCCGCAATGCGGACACGCCCCCTCCGGGGGCCAAGCCCCGGTCAAGACGTCCTCGACGCTGACGCCCCCGGCCTTCGCGACCCGGATCGCTATGCCCGCACTCGGGCGGCCCTGGTCGCGCCGTACTTCTCGACGAGCTTGGTCCTCACCTTGAGAGCGGCCGCTAGCTTCTCGGCTCCGCCGAGAACCGTCCGCAAGAAGACGAGCGCCCGCCGCACCGCCACGGTCTCGTCGTCCGTAAGGCCGGGAGCGAGACGGGCGCGAACTTCGACGGGACAACGCCAGGGCTTCGGCGCGGCCAAGATCGTCATGACGCGCGCGTAGGGGCCAAACGGCAGAGCGCGTCATTTCAAAACGACCAGTACCCGCCCACGCCGAACAAATTCTCGAAGCGGGTGAAGGCACGCCCGCGCTCCTGCGGGACCTCACGCGATTTCTTGGGGCGAACAGTCGGGCGTGGATACCCGAGAATCGCGCGCGGCTTCGGCAAGCCCTGGCAGGTTTTGGTGAGTCTGCGTTGGTCGATGCGATCGCAGAGTTGATTCAGAAACACCCCCGGACTGACATCCTCGACGAGGCCGAGCTCGGCTTCGGGGACTAGACCCGGCAGCCGCGCACCGAATGCGGAGCCTCGTATTGGGACCCGGGCTACAGCCGTTCGAGCGTGTCTGCTTCGGGCCATCGCCGGATTGGACCCTGGCGGTTCCACGAACTGCATACGCGTCGCGCTGAACGACGGGGAAGCGGAGGTCCGCGACGCGGCCGTTGCCTTGGTGGACGAGCTTGCCATTCCGCACGCCCGCAGCGTTTGAGCCTTGTACGTGCTGAACGGGCGAAGGCCGCGCCGTCCCCCGAGAAACCCTAGGGTTCCTCGTCCGCTCCCAGTTTGAGTTGGTCCTTCTCGGCTTTCTTCGCCCGCCGCGGTTTCTTCTCGCCGTTCTCGCGACTCGCGCCCTTCTTCGCGGGCCCTTTCTTCTTTCCGCCGGTCGCGCCGAGCCCTCGCAGATTCTCCTCTTCGGCGCGCTTCGCGTTGAGCACGAAGAGGCGATCAATCACGGCGTCCTCGAACGCAGCGAGCTTGGCCTTGTCGCCGTCGTTCATCGGGCAGAAAGGCGGAACTTCCACGTCGAACCACCGGCCCTCCGGATCGCTTTCGGCATACGCTTCGAGAACTTTGCGGTCCATTTCCTCGTGAAGAGCCCGCAGTTCGATAATGCGCGCGTCGGTGCACGCGGGATCCTTGAGTCGGTTGTACGCGATCGTTAGGCCGACGTTCTCGTCGATCATGTACTTGGCGCGGAAGTCATACAAGCGCTGGCCGATGTCTTCGAGTGCAGGAATGATGGTGCGCGGATCGGGCTTAGGGAAGGGGAAGGTCTCGAAGCAATCGGAGACCGAATAACGCAGCGCGACACCGAGAGACGACGACAAGGAGCGGGCCCACACTTCGTGAACTCTGGATTGCAGAATGGCCAGATCCGTGAGCCGGGAAAAGGCGAAGACCGCGAGCTGGTCGGAGAACACCCGGCCCGCGGGCTGAAATGAAACGGCGAGGTGGGTCGTCACGCGTGCAGCGACCATGCACCGCTCGAGGGGGGTCAGGGCCTTGCGCATGTCCTCACGCGAGTTTGCGAACTGCCACCAGCGCCACTTGTGCGTCTTGTCTTGACCGTGGTCCTGAAGAGATTCCCGATACGGCTTCACATGTTCCAGGATGTGGCGGAAGGACATCGGGTAATCGCGCTCGGCCTGCTCGGCCGACATGCCGGTGAAGTCCACGACGTAGCGATGAAACGACTGACCCGGGTCCGTATTCACCTCCTCGCCGCCGAGGAAGGGGAGGACGACGCGTCGCTCGTGGGGTGCTGCTTCAAGGATTTCGAGTGCGCGCTCGGACGAAAGAACAAAGCCCTCACCACGAAGAAAATTTCCGACGAACGCCAGATGACCGTTGCTTCCGAGAGGCCGCGCGTCGTGTCGCTCCGTGCCCTCCCGAAGGTGACTGTCGACGGCCTCGACGGCCTGGCCATCGAGCCGCAACGGGGTACACCCACTCCGGGCATTTCCCTTCGCGAGGTGGACGGTGGCGACCTGGACGTTGGCCTCCCCGGGCCATGGGACCGAACGAGTCGCGTCGTAGATTTGAAGTCCCGCAGCGACCAGTCGCTGCAACCCGTCACGGCGTGTCTCTCCCTGCCCGATGGCGTGCGTCGCGATGAACCCCATCGTTCCATGCGCGCCGAGAAGGTCGTTCGCTCGCAAGAAGAAGCGACTCACCAGGTCCGCATTTTTCGAAGTTCGCCAGATGGCGCTGAGCCAATCGGCGTACCGATTGCCGAGCTCGGTTGACGTGCGCTTCCCGCCCAAAAACGGCGGGTTGCCGACGAAGGCGTCCATATGCGCGGGTCGATGGTCCTGCTTTTCTTCCAGGGGAGCCCGTCTGCCGGCATGAAAAACTTCCGGAAACTCCACCATCCAGTGAAATACCGGCAGGCGCTCTCGGATCTCGCGCTGCATCGCGAGAAGCTCCTCCGTGGGTGGGCCCCCTACCGCGAGCCAGGTTCTCACGATCTCCTCTCTCTTCACGCGTTCCGCCTCGCGGGGCGTGATCCTGTCGTGGGCAAAGAACGCGCCGACGATGACGTCGGCGATCAGTCGCACTCGGTCGAGGGCGTCCTGCGCGTCCCAGAGCAGTCGTGCCTTCTCGCGATCGTCGATCGGCAAATCGCCCAGACTTCCGATCTTCTGGCGGATCAGAATGGCCTCATCGAGCGCCACCGCAATCTCACGGCCGAAGAGCTGGAGCTGATTCGACGGATCCTTCGCCGGGGGCGTCCAGTGAAAGGTCCGGATCTGCTCGAGGTCGAGGCCCACGAGCGAATCTCCGTGTCTCAGACAGTGATCGAGAAACGTGAACGGGAGCGTTTTCGACAGGGTCACAAGCCAGAGCGACAGCTTTGCGAGCTCGACGGCCGCTTCGTTCTTGTCGACGCCGTAAAGACAACGCTGCGCCACGAGCCGGCGTGCATGAAGAAGCAGGTCGCCATGCGCCGCCGCGATCGCCTCGACTTTGTCCTCCCGCGTCCATGCGGCGAGCACGCGATCACCCAAAAAGCGGCAAGCTTCGACGAGAAATGCGCCCGAGCCCATCGCTGGGTCGCACACGTTGAGACTCAAGAATCCGCTCGGACGCGGGCGCGTCGCCCAACACCACAAGCAGTGGCTCGAGGGTCCGCCGTACGATGGGTTCGGAGAGGCTCCGCGGCGTATAGTGCGAGCTCGTGCGTCGGCGCTCGCTACCTGGTTGAAGCACAAGTTGGCCAGATCGTGCCCGGCAGAGCGAGGGATCGGCCTGCTTGCCCGCCGCCGCGCACGGGCGGAGCACTTCGAGCACGCCTTCGGTGTCCGTCACGCTCTCGAGCTCCGTGGCCAGTTTCGTACTCTGCGCCGCGTTGAGGCCGACCGTCTCCCGGAGCCACTTCGCGCGTCCCGTCGATTCGACCTCCTTCACTTCGTCGGCCGTTACCCACAGGTGCTGTGGCTTCAGGCATGCCGCTGCGGACCGAATCCGCTGGACATGAAAACCCATCAGCGCCTCGTAAATGCTGCCGATCTGTTCCACATCGAGCGCCCGGTACGACAAGCGCTGCCCCTCGAAGACGAGGAGCTTCTCGAGCACGTGAAACACCGTTTCGTCGTCGACGCTCGGGATGTTCACGGCGGCGCGGTCCTCGGCCTGCGTGATCGGGGCACTTCCAGCCGGCCCCCAGCCCTCGAGAAACGGGTACTCGTGGGGATTGAAGAGCGACCCACGCCGCGGCGGCATGCGGAGATCCCCGTGCGACACGCCCAGGAACACGGCGCGAAAGAGCGCGACGAGGCGGCCCCACGCTCCGAAGCGACGCGACATGGAGTCGGGATACGCGCCACGGTCGGTGAGCAGCTGCTCGAACAGACTCACGACCGACAGATGCTCGGCGTAAATCGGGTGCTCGACCGGCAGAAGCCCCCGATCCTCCGCGTAAAGGACAAACACGAGACGCAGAAGGACGGTGAGAAGTCCGCGGTAGAGGTGGTCGCCCTCGCGCGCGAGCGCGTCGTCGAGCAGGTCGCGGCCGTCCCGCTCGGCGGCCGCCTCGAAGCCGCGCAGCAGGATCTGCAGAGCTTCGAAGACTTGATCGGCCAGATCGTTCGTGACGTTCGCCTGACGCTTGCGGCTTTCGGCGAGCAAGGCCGGTAGCGTTCGCTCTTCGGCCACGCCGAAGAAGCGGTTCGCGGCGAGCAGCATCACGAACGCGTCGAGAATCGGTCGGCCCCCGACGCTCGCCATGTCGTCGACGCGAAACGTGATCGCGCCCGACGATTCGCCGTGGGGCGCGTAGACGAGTCGCACCGCATCGCGGTTCGTCAAAAGGCCAATCGGAACGCGGACATGCCGAAGCAGGCGATCAAACTTGGCCGCTGGCGGGTAGTCCCACGAGCCGGTCACAGTCTCGGGCTTGTCGAGGTCCAGGCTGGCGGGGATCTCCCAAACGAGCATCGCGTAGGCGGCTCCCGCGAGGCTGGCCGGCGTCGCGTCGCTGGTTTCTGCTTGGGCGGGTGCAACGGCTTTCTTGAGGCCGAGCGTCGCTCGCAACGTCTGCCGCCCCTCGGGTACGTAGAGCGAGAGCGCTTCCGGGAGCGCGTCGCCGGCGTTGAACGCGTCGGCGGCGTAGCCGAGAAGCGTCGAGAGAAACGTAGCTACGTTCGCGATCGCGTAACCCTCGGGCCCGCTCTCGCCCTGGCGCGTGGGCGGACAGAGGTCGACGAGTTGAGCCTGGACGTGCGGCGGCTGTCGCTCGGCGCATTGCGCGTCGACGAGGACCGGAATCGAGACGACGAGCCCGTCGATGGGCTGCACCATCCCAAGCCAGGTCTCGTGAAAGCGTCGATCGACGTCGCTCATCCCCGCGTTTCCGGCCAAAGGAATACGAGGCCGACCGGCTCGAGGCGGCGCAAGGCCACATCGTAGATCGCCTGGATCTGGTTGGGCTCGCGCTCGATCTCGCGCTCGATCGCAATGAGGCGGTCCCCCATGAACGCCCGCTCCTTCTTGAACTGGTCTTCCTCGCGCTTGTCGAGGTTGAGTTCATCGAACGAGAGCTGCGCGCGCCGCTCCATTTCGGCGTGGATGGACGCGCGCTGGGCCGCGAGGATGGCCCGGAGCGCGTCGGACTCTTCTTGTCCGCGGGCGGTAAGCATCCGCTCGGCCTCGTGAGCGATCGCGTCGGCTTCGTCGCGAATGGGCTTCCAGAGCGTCGCGAAGACGTTCGGCGCGGCCGCGATCAGCTTTTGTTGCACTGTGGCGGAGACGCCTTCGAGCGACGGAGACTCGGCCAGCACTTGTTCGAGCATTTCGATGGCCTTGCGGTCCGCGTCTTCGGCGAACGGCCGGAGCTCGCGATCGTGGCCTTCGATCCATCGCGCGGCAACCGAGATGATCTGGTCGTGGAGCCGCGTCGCGCCGCGCCCGAAGAGCGAGAGGCGCCCGAAGGCGATCACGCGGGCGAGCGCGTCGTGACGCGTGCGCACGACCGTGACGCGGCTGAGATCATGGGCGCTGAACCCTTGCGACAAGAAGCGCCCGAGGACCCGTTGCACGAACGGGTGTTGCAAGTGCACGTGGGCGAGTTCGCTGTTCATCTTCGGCGGTGGCCGGAAGACGAGCGGAAGCGGGGCCTTCTTGCGAAATTCCCAAAGGTATTCGCCTCGACCGCGCGGCGGCCGCAGCGTGTCGAGCGTCGGTTGCCAAGATTCCAGCAGGTCCGGAACGTGCCATGCGTCTTCCCCGTCCTGCTCGGCGCGTTTGAGCTTCGCGGCGCCGGCGAGTTCGAGGCCGACGTCGAGGGCATCCCGAAGCAACGCGGGGTCGAAGTTCATCACGCGGGCGGAACGGTTGAGGATCTGGCCCGCTTCTTCGATGTCGTCCCGCACGCGCGCCAACTCGCCGCGCTCCGACTCGAGCTCCTCGCGTGCCGTCCTTTTGAGGGCGCCGGCCTCCTCCGCCGCTTCGAGCCGCTCCGGGGTCTTCGCGTCGATGCCCCGGTCCATGACCTCGCCGAGCCGATCCAAGAGGACCGAGCTGATCGATCCGAGCTCGCGCTGAATCACATCGACCTTCTCGACAAGCTTCCGGAGGACGATGTCCTCGGCGCGATCGGGGTAGATGAAATAGTGGCACCGGACTTCCGGTTCGGGCTGCAGGGTCCGATCGATGCGCCCGTTGCGCTGCTCGATTCGGGCGGGGTTCCAGGGCACGTCGAAGTGGAAAAGGTCCGCGCAATGGCCCTGCAGGTTCACGCCTTCGCGCGCCGCGTCGGTCGCGATCAGAATGCGAACGGGGTGCTTGTCGGGCGGCGAGTTGAACGCACGTTGCACCTCTTCGCGCTGCTCGTCGGACATCCCGCCGTGCAGCTCCAAAATGCGGGATTCCGCGCCTTCGGTCCCGTCGATGGCGGTGTTTAGGACGGTGCGGAGATACCGTTTGGTGTCCCCGTACTCGGTGAAGATGAGCACGCGCCGGTCGGTCCAGGCTCGAGCGGTCCTCGCCGATCGGGCCGCCACGCCCCCGACGGCCACCGCGGGGCACTGGTGTTGGCGCATCCACGCGACGAGCGCTTCGACCTTGGCGTCCGCGGCGCCTCGACGCTCTTGGGCCCTGCGAAGCATCGCTTCGAGCAAGGTCTTGGCGTCTTCGGGCGGGACGATCAGCCGAGAATCGGCCTCGACCTGAGCTTCGTCGGCTTCGTCGAGGGAGTCGTCGTCCACGCCATACTCGTCGTCGTCCGCGGTGAGCGGGAGCGGGACGGTGACTTTCGCACGCCCTTCGAGCACAGCCCGGTGATGGGCCTGGAGCGTTCGGTAAAACGCCTCGACGCTCGAGAGAAGCCGCTTTTGCAGATTGATGAAGACGAGCGCGCCCTGACCGCGCTCCGGTCTCGCGAGCGCGGTGTACGCGGCAAGCTGTTCAGCCAGCAAAAGCTCCGGGGTCTCTTTCGTTCCGACCAGGAGCTCGACGAGCGTTCGGCGGGGGAACTGCTCGACGCCCAGGAGGCGGAGATCTTCTTTGAGCCGGCGGACCATCACGGCGTCCAGTTGCTGCCGTCCCCGCACAGGGACGCCGCGCGTGAAGCGCTGTGGGTCGAGCAGCTCGAGCAGCGCCGAAAAGCTGTTCGAGTGTCCATTGTGCGGGGTGGCACTCAGAAACAGGCGGTTCTCGAACCGAGGGCCGATGTCGCGGATGACGTCGGTAATCTTGGAGTCGATCGCGTACCGGTTCGCACCGGCCGGAGCCGCCACGTGCGCCTCATCGAGGATGAGAAGGCTCTTCGCAGCTCGGTCGCCGAGGTGCTGCAACAGTGGATCACGGTACTCGGGACGCCGGAGAATTGGGTGCGACACGATGAATCGCGTGTGCGTGCCCCACGGATTGACGCCGAAGCCTCGCTCCTGCCGGCGGCGGCCGATGAACGCGCGGTTCATCACTTCGAAATGAAGCCCGAAGCGCTTTTGCATCTCGTCTCGCCACTGGAGGCAAACCGAGGCCGGGCACACGATCAAGATGAACTCGATCCGCTGCCGAAGAAGAAGCTCCTGTGCGATGAGCCCCGCCTCGATCGTTTTCCCCAGGCCGACATCGTCGGCGATGAACACGTTCGCCCGCGGGAGCGAGAGGGCTTTGCGCAGGGGCGTGAGCTGATGCGCCATCAGCTTGATCCCGGCGCGGAACGGCGACTGGAACAGCTTGGCGTCGGTCGCCGTGACGCTGCTCCACTTGAGCGCATGCAGGTACGCCGCAAAGTGGCGTGGCGGATCCATCCGATCGATCTCGCCCAGGCCGTGCGCTTCGGGCTGAAGGACTTTGGCCCCGAGCTCGAGCTCCCAGACCACCTCGAGACTGCGCCCCTGGTTGTCGTCATCGAGGCAAACGAGCTTCACGAGCGTCCCGTCGCCCTCGGCCGGCGGCGCCACGACCTCGTCGACGAGCCATTGCCGGTGACGCACGCGAGCGATGTCGCCCGGCCGCGGCGCGTACCGAGGAATGGCATGCGCCGCGAAGAGCGGCTTGGGCGGAGCGCTTTCGGCCGCGCCATGCGCCTGAAGCAAGCGCGCCGCCAGAAGAGGCCGGGCCCGACCCGAGTCGTCGAGCTCGTGGGCGCGACAGGCGGCCTTGAGTTCGTCGCGCCCAAGCGCACCGAGGAGCTCGCGAAAGCGGATGGTTCCCGAGCGCACCAACGCGTCGACCTGCTCCTCCCGATTCGCATTCGGCGGCACGACCACCGCGAACGCGCGCCCAAGCTCGAGCAACCTGGGCTTCGGAAGTCCGGCGAGAATCGTTCGCGAGGACGGGCTCACGGTCGCAAAGCGTACGCGAGACGCGACCGCGTTTGGCGCGCGTTCGTTAGCTCTCTTCGTCGCCGCCCAGCTTGAGCTGATCCCCCGTCGCGGTGGGCTCGCCGTCTCGGCCGTTTTGTCGCGTGACGGCCTTCCTCGCTCGCGGATGTCCCAGGCGCGTGGCTCCGGCGGCGCGAGGCACCGGCTTCCGTCCGCTGCTCCTCGCCGGCACGTTTCACGTTGAGGGTGAACAGGCGATCGATGACCGCCTCTTTGAAGGCTGCGAGGCTCGCCGACTCGTCGTCGTTGCCGGGCAGAAGGGCGGGATCTCGATGTCGAGCCATCGGCCATCGGGGTCGGTTCCGCATACGCGTCAGCGGCATCGCCACGAACGCCGGCGCAGCCGTCTCCCTCAGGCGCCTTCGCCAGTAGTAAACCCGCTGCACGGACATCCCCCGTCGCTGCGCGAAGGCCGCCACGCTCTCGCCGCGGTCCTGCAGCTCCGCCAAAGCGTCCCGCGCCTCCCGCTCCGTCCACTGTTGCCCGCCACTTCGCAGCCGTCGGTCCATCGCGACCTCCGGTATCGCGCGTACACGACCCTGGCCGGGCTCGAAACCACGTCAGTCGGGGATGGGATACCCTCTACCCGGTGGACACCCACATCGCGGAGAAGCTCCACGCCTACACGATGCCGCGCAGTGGCGGATATGCGCGCTCGTCGCGGAGGCGGCTCTCGCACGGGCGCTCCGGGCGATGCGCGGGACGTAATGGGCCCGGTCGACGTGGCTGCTTTGCGAGTAGATCTATCCCTATGACACCTGAAGTTCGTGACCGGATCCAGCTTGCTCGCCGACGAGGAGCCGCGCTTCTGCGCATTCTGAAGGATCACCTCCCGCGGGAAGTCCGGACTTCTGGGGCGCATACCGATTGGTCCGTTGCTGGTCCAGCGTTCATTGCGCGATCCGGAAGGCTGCTCGACGCCACTCTTAGGCTCCCCGACGAGCACGAGGTCGCGGCCGGCGTCCTGCTCCGCGTTCTCTACGAGCACATCGCCTTGTTTTGCTGGATCGCGGTCGACCCGGCTAACCACGCGAGCCAATGGGTGCGTATGGATCGCGTGGAGCGCCTGAAAACCGGCAATGAGTTGAGGGCGCTCGGGGAAGTGTTGGATCCGCAGATAACCGAGCGCTACGAGACCGAACGAGACTCCACACGGCCATGGCCTGGCTTGCCGGAAATGGCGAAGGCCGCGGACCTTCACTGGGCTGCAGCCGGCATTGCAGCGTTCTCGGCGCGCGGCTTACGATCGATGTACGTCGTGATCTACCGGCAGTTCAGCGCTTTCGTGCACGCGATGCCTGCATCGCTCGACGGAGTCATCGGTAAAGGGCCGGCGCCCGACATTTCGCGCGTGGGCATTGAGGACGAACCATCCGAAACCAACGCGTTCACGATCGCGCCAATCGTCTTCGGACTTGGTCTGCTCGTTGCGGGCAAGGCTCTTGGCTTCCCCGAGCCTGCGCGAATCGATGGAGCCTTCACATCCACCGCTTGACGTGTACTGCAGTAAGGGACGCGAAAAGCGCCCTCGCTCCCGGGGAACCTTCCCGGTTTCTGGCCGCGGGGGTAGGAGCCGCGACGAAGGAAATCGAAAGCTTTGTCGCGAATCTCGCCGACGTTCTCCTGCAGCCCGAGCGTCCGGCCCAACAATCGAAGGTGCGGCGGGTGATGGCTGATGTACTTGACCAGGTCCATTCCATGTACATGCTAGGGACCGTATAGGTCTTTTCGTCGATGCTCGGCACGACGTTCTCCGGCGGGTTCAGGTAGACCCCCACGACGTCCTGCACTTTCGCGGCGAACTCGGGGTCGCGGCTCACCTTGTACTTCCTAACCAGGTGAGGCTTGAGGCCGTTGTTGCGCAGAATCCTGGCCACCGTGGCTCCCGGTCGCCCGACCTCTCGCCCCAGCAGCCGACTTGTCCACCGGCTGCGCCCGGCCGGCGGCGGAGACAGCGCCAGTTGGACGACCCGCTCGATAACGTCGCTCGGAACAGCGTGATCCTTGCGGCCAGCTTTCGCGCGGTCGGCCAGTCCGTCCACACCGCCCCGTACGAAGCGAGCGCGAATCCGCGATACCTGCTCCGGCGACAAGCCCGCGCGGCGGGCGATCTCGGTACCAGCAACACCGTCCCCGCTCAAAAGAACGACCCTGGCGCGCCGCACGTGTCCCGCTGGAGCACTCGGACGACTTACGATGCTTTCTAGTACCTCGATTCCGCGGAATGGAAGGGTCGTTTTCCGCGATATTCCCGACGGGATCGGGTGGTCTCACCCCTCCGTTTCATGGAATCGGGGTACTAGCTTGCGCCGTTGGGCAAATGTCAGGCGCAGTGGCGTCGTCTTCCGCATGGACGCCTTAAAGCACAATCCGTCCCCGATCCTTGATCTCATCTACGTCTCGGTGCACGGGGTGGTGGAAAGCCGTCGTTCAGCCCCCATCCGGCACCGTGAGAGGAGCCAACGAATAGGGCGTAAACGGGCCGCTGTTTACAGAGCACCCAACGACAAGCGTAAGGCCAGCGCCCAATGTGGCCGTGGTAGGCTCGGTTGTATAGAGCACGGTTCCAGTGAGGAGCTGGTCCCCGTTGAAAAAGTAGTCAGTGGTACCCACGGTTACGTTACCCGGGCAAGTGGCC
Source organism: uncultured delta proteobacterium (assembly GCA_963696385.1). Classification (GTDB taxonomy): domain Bacteria; phylum Myxococcota_A; class Polyangia; order Polyangiales; family Polyangiaceae; genus Palsa-1150. The sequence goes on along the minus strand of CAVOKF010000006.1, from coordinate 225,126 downwards.
TTGAGTTCCGTAAATGTGATATTTGCACCATTCAACGCGAACGTGCCCGTCTCAATCGTTTCGTTCCCCGTCGCGTTTGAGGTCTCGTTAAAGACCGTTAGTTGATAGGTGCAATCGCTATTGAGTACGGTTTGCAAGTTGTAGGTTATGCCGTCGGGGGTGACCGTATCGAGCCAGGTGCCGTAGATACTCGGCTCCCCCACAGTCCCTGTGCCGATCGGTGTTCCGGTCGTAGCAACGGGCGCCAAGGGTGAAGCGGTAAACGTTCCCGCGATTGTGCATCCCACGACAAGCGTGAGGCCCGATCCCAGTGTCTCAGGGGCCGTTGATGCGTAGACTATATCATCCAGGACGAGATCCGTACCGTTGAATGAGTAAGTCGAGTTCCCGATTGGAAGCGAAGCAGGACACGATGCCTTTACGGGCGTAAAAATGAGGTACCCCCCACTCTGTACCCAAGTGCCCGTCTCAAGCGTTTCGTTTGCAGTCACGGCCGACGTTGTGTCCAACACCGTGAGTGTATACGTGCCGTCTGCGTTGATGACGAATTGAACGCTGGATGTAGCGCTGGCCACGTGCAACCAGGTCCCGTAGAAGCTTGGCGAAACACAAGTGGGAGCCGCATCGGCATCCGGTCCTGCGTCACAATTCGACACCTGAGTGTACGAACATAGGCCGCTCGACTCGCACGTGCCCTGGGTCGAATCGCAAGTCGTTGGCGGAGTCACGCACGCGGTGGATCCACCGGTCGGTGTCGTGCAGCCCCCGCACGGATCCTTGGCGCAAGCATCCGCGTCGCCATCCGGTTCGATTACATCTGCCTCGATTACGTCCGGTACAGTTACATCGACGTCCGGCTCCTCGATTATGTCCGGTACGGTTGCATCTCCATCGGGCACGTTTGCATCCTTGCCACCGTCCAAGTCACTCGACGACGAACTGCTCGTCGAGCTTGAACTCGAATCCGTCGGATGCGTCCGTTTCCCCAGCCCTGCCCGCGTCCAGTTCACTCGATGACGAGCTTGAAGCGGTCGAAGACGTCGAGCTCGATGATGGTTGTTCGCTTGAGCTTGAAGAGCTTTCGGGGGAAGCGTCGGACGGCCCTGTCGAAGTGCTTCCGCAAGCCGACAGAGCCGCAAAATGTCCGGTTACGACCGCTAGTGCGGCGATTCTGAACCACTCTCGCTTCAAGGCATGCCTCCGCTGGATCGATCGATAACCGACATTGGCGCCAAGAGCGCACAAAGTAAACCAGGCGGAAGTGGCAAGCTGGGCAACAACAAAATCCGACGGGCTCAGAAAAATCGTGCAAGCTCAGCCTTGCGACGGTGCGAGAGCGGATTTAGGAAGAGCCATGAATGTGGCATCCTAAGCTACGTGTGGCTCGTGGCGCTACTTTGTGGCCTAGTGCACCACATACGTGGGTTGGCGTGGCAGTGTCCCGGTTTCACGTGCTTCATCGGCCCCGTCCCCGCGTGTACACGAGGCATGAACCCGTTCCGTGCGCTTTCCGACGACGCCCCGGAGCGATGGCTCACGCGGTCGCAGTATGGCGTCGCGCTCACGCGACAAGATTTCACGGCGAAAGCCATCTGGGTCGGGTGACCCTGGGCGCGTTCGAGGATGACGGTCGGGATCGATCCGGCTCGCGTTTGGGGGCCTCCATGGGGTCGCATTCGGCCACCGCGCGAGCTCGCCGGCGTCGCCGACCATCGAGGTACTTCCGGATTGGGACGACGACGACAGCACTCTCGGTTGGGTTCGGTGCCGCGGCGGTTGACGGCGAGCCGCTGGGACGTATCGCGGGCGCACCAGGGCGCGTACTCTGGACGGCATGAGCGAGGCGACGATCTCGGGGCTCCACGCGGGGCGAACGGGCGACGCGGACGCCCTGTTCTTGAAGAAGAACCTCATCGCCGTCGGTTGGTCCGCGCTCGGGGACCTCAGCAAGATCGAGCCGTCCCGGGAGGCATTCAAGGCCGCTGTTGCCAAGACGTGGCCCGACAGAAAGCCCGGCCGGTCCCGAACAATGCAGGGCAGCTCTTCCGATTCGTGCACGAGATGGAGCCGGGCGACGTCGTCGTCTACCCGTCCAAGGCCGATCGCCAGATCCACATCGGTCGCGTCGAAGGTTCGTACCGTTACGACCCGCAGCTCGAGAGCGGGTATCCGAACGTTCGTCCGGTGAAGTGGTTGAAGTCGGTGCCTCGAACGCAGTTTTCGCAAGGAGCGCTCTACGAGATTGGCTCGGCCATGAGCTTGTTCCAGGTGAAGAACTACGCTGAGGAGTTCCGCGCGATGCTCGAGGGCAGAGCAGCTCCGCACCCGCCGCCCGTCGAGGAGGACGAGACCGTCGCAAGCGTCAGCGAAGACGTCGAAGATACGACCCGCGACTTCATCGTAAACAAGCTCGCCCAGAAGTTGAAGGGGCCATGCGCTCGCGCACTTCGTGGCTCACTTGCTGGAGAAAATGGGCTACCGAACGCGAGTGTCGCCCGAGGGGCCGGACGGCGGCGTGGACATCATCGCGCATCGCGATGAGCTGGGGTTCGAGCCGCCGATTATCAAAGTTCAGGTCAAGAGCACGGAGGGCGAAGTCGGCGACCCTGAAGCGTCTGCGCTCTACGGGAAGGTCGGGCCCAATGAGCACGGGCTGCTCGTGACGCTCGGCACCTTCACGGCCCAGGCCCGCAACTTCGAGCGCAACAAGTCGAACCTGCGCCTGATCGACGGCGAGGCACTCGTGAACCTCGTGCTCGCTCACTACGAGAAATTCGACGTGAGCTACAAGGGGCTACTCCCACTTCGACGGGTGTACGTCCCCGTCCCTCAGGGCTCCGATGACGACTAGAGGCGCGTTCTCGGCAAATATTCGGGGATGAGGCCGTGCAGCACCCGGGGGGATGAAAACGATGGGGCCGTAAGCCTCGCCGCGCAGGCCATCGGTCACCAAGACTCGCGGAAGCCGGCGTCTCTTCGTCGGCCAACGCGCTTTGCGGTTACTCGCTCTTTGGAAGGACAGTCGGCCAAACTCGACGAGATGATGGCGCGATTGGCAGGCAGGCAAGCCCGTCGAAAATCGACATAGTCCCCGTAGTGGCTCCGCTGTTGCTGCAAATCGCGGTCTCATTGAGCTCGGGACCGGGAGCCGTGACAGGCGTAGCCTCGGTCGCATGGATCCGGTTCCGCTTTACAACCTCGACCTCGGCAAGACCCATCCCGGCAAGCGCTTCGGAAATGTCCGCGTTGGTCCCTTTGTCGTCAAGGTTGTGGACGACTACGAGACGCAGGTCGGCAAAATCCCCCACACCGGCAGTCGAACGGACAGCTTCGATACTGAGACGGGCAAGCCCACCACGACGTTTCGCGAGGCCAGCGGTTCCGGCTGGCATGTCACGGCAATCGCCACGCCAGATGAGGGCACGGACGAGCGGAGCATCCTGTGTAAACCTCCGGCTGATGACGGCGGGGCGTGGGACCTCTGCACCATCCTCACTTTCTTGACGGGACGGCGCGTCTCTACCGCGAAGAGCCTAGACCGATTCTCGCCGCTCCCCGCGGGTTCTCATGCGTGCCTGAGGATGATTGTCCTCGAAGCGGCGGCCATCGCCTGGTCGCGCCGCAACGTGATCGCGGAACGGGGGTTTGCGACGGCGCTGTTCCTCTACAACGAGGGCACGAGCCATGATCTCCTTCAGGTCTTCGCTTCGCTCTACAACACCGCCCTCAACGCCGTGCTCGACGCCTGGGAGCTACCGCTCACGAACGTCGACCCCGAGAAGAAGGCGGCGCTGCTCAAAATCGTCACAGAGGCCGTCAACGGTTGCGTCGCCCTGTCCGAGCAAGAGCGCCAAGGGTTCTCGGCCCGCCTCGGCTCCAAGGTCAACGAGGGGCTTCTTGGGCTCGCCGAGAAGCTGCCCGCGCTTCTCGTCGAGCTGGACGTGATTCGACCGCGCGGCGCCGAAGGCCAGGACCATGACGCCGTCTACAGACGCGTGAAGTTCGTGAACACCGTGCGCAACGGGCTCACGCACACGGGCAGGATCCCTCGACTGAAGGGTCTGGATGAAGAACAGGCGCGACGCCACGCCCTTGCGATCACGTCGGGTGTCGTGCCCGACATCTTCAAGCTCGCGATGGGGAAGGTTCTTGGGCTTGATCCCAAGGACACGCGGAGCTTTGCTCTGCTGACGGTGCTTCGAGACGTGCTGGTCACGTTCTTCGCCCACGGCATATGGCGAGACTGGCCCCTCGAAGAGAAGTCCTTCGACGAGTGGTTCTACGAGTCGTCATCGCGGTGGGGAGCGTGACGCTACGCGCCTTGACGAGCGGACACTTGGGCGAGACGCTTACGCGGATGGGAACCGCTCCGAAGGAGTACCTCTGGTGCACGCCGAACAAGACCCACAAGACTATCGTCATCGAGCTGCCCGAAGGCGGCGACATCCCCGACTGGAACGAGTTCGAGTTGCGCTACACGAACGACAAGGACGAAGACGTGACGGTCGACACTGGCGACATGACGACTGCCCGTGGCGAGATCCCGCCGAAGGGCGTGCCTGGTCGGCTCGTGCAGAAGCCGAAGCCACCCACCGGATCGAAGGCCGTTCGCGTGTGATCGAGGTCAAGATGGGCGGTGTGCCCTAGGCTAGGGGACAGACTTTCGTCGATCGCCTGCTCGAGTTGGCGACCAACGCTGCCAAGATGAAAAACACCGAGGTAGGGACGCTGTTCGAGGCCGCGGCGGGCTTTGTGCTCGACGCGACGCCCGGCTTCGAGGTCCGTAGCACGCTCGTGGATGCCGCGTCGCTGACCGACCTTCTCGTCTCGTACGGTCTTCGAAAACGCGTTCTTCCCGGAGGGATATGCGCTCGTTGAATGCAAGTACACGGACCATGTTGGGGTGCCCGTCATCTGGGACGTGGGTGCTTGATGCGTCACGCTGGGTGAAGTGGACCCCAAATTTCGGACCACCCCTTAAGGTAGTAAAGACGGGCCTGCTCCCCGATGACGAGGAGCAGGATCAATGAAAAATACACGCACGAAGCACACGGCAGAATTCAAGGCGAAGGTTGCGCTTGCGGCGATTCGGGAGGAGGCCACGGTCCCGGAGCTGGCGCGTCGATACGGGATTCACCCGACGCAGATCTTCAAGTGGAAGAAGACGTTCGTGGAAAACGCAGCACGCGTATTCCAATCCGAGGGGGCCAGGAGCGATGGTGGCGAGGAGCGCGAGCGCGAGGCGGAGCTACTCAAGAAGATTGGCGAGCTCACGGTTGAACGCGATTTTTTATCGCGCGGGCTCGGGCGGCTGCGGTGAAGGACCGACGCGCGATGGTGGCCCCGGACAGCAAGGTTTCGGTCCGCCGACAATGCGAGCTTTTGCGCGTATCGCGCTCGGGCCTGTACTACGTGCCCGAGCCAACCGAGCCCGAGGAGCTTGCGCTGATGCGACGGATCGACGAGCTCCATCTGCGGTTTCCGTTTTACGGGAGCCGCAAGCTCGCAATCGCGTTGCGAGGCGAAGGCCACGAAGTGAATCGAAAACATATCCAGCGACTGATGCGGGTCATGGGGCTGGAGGCCATGGCTCCTCGGGCGCGCACGAGTCGGCCGAGTCAAGAGCACGCGATCTATCCTTACCTCCTTCGCGGCCTCGAGATCAGCCGCATCAATCAGGTGTGGGCAAGCGACATCACGTACGTGCCGCTGGCGCACGGCTTCGTGTACCTCGTCGCGATCCTGGACTGGTACTCGCGGCGGGTTCTCGCCTGGCGCCTGTCGAACACGCTCGATCCCGGCTTCTGCGTGGACGCCCTGGAGCAGGCACTTGCCCACTTCGGTGCGCCCGAGATCTTCAATACCGACCAAGGCGCGCAATTCACGTCCGACGCATTTACGAAGGTGCTTCGGCGACGCGGCATTCGCATAAGCATGGACGGCAAGGGCCGCTGCATCGACAACGTGTTCGTCGAGCGGCTTTGGCGATCGGTCAAATACGAGGAGGTGTACCTGCATGCCTACGAAGACGTGCGCGAGGCGCGCGCCGGGATCGGTCGCTACATGACGTTCTACAACGAAAGCCGCCCGCACCAAGCGCTCGGCTACCAAACACCCAGGGCATTCTTCGACGCACTGTGGTCGGGCAAGGCTGCGTGAATTCTTTCCACCGTCGTCCACAGGGTCGCTCACAACTTGCCAGTCTCCCCCCCGCCCCCCCCTCAATTGCCACCAGACACGTGGAAGTCTATGTGGACGACCGATACGAAATTCACGACGAGAACAACTACGACTTGACTTTAGATATCCCACGAGCGAGAGAAAGAACGAGAGCAGGCCCTACCTTAACTGCCGACCAGTTTGGTCCGAACGAAGGGGTCCACCTCAGGGGGTGAAGCTTGGGATCCTCGCGACCCAGGAGGGTATCTCTGGCGCGGCCCGACGCTCGAAAGCTCTACGTGATGCTAAGCTTGAACGTAGACATTTCTTGCCGCACGGGATCCATATCCTTGTCGTGTCAGCCGATGACATTCGAGGCTCGGCGCGTGGTCTTCGGGGATTAGAGCCGGCTCTTCGGGATGACTTCGAGCGTCTGCGCTTCGGCGAGCCACCGGTCACGATCTGACGCCCCCACCCGCTCGCGCTCCGGCCCCGCTATTTGGCCCCGCCAAATTGGCCGCACAAGGCGTCGCCGACCAGCCCCGAACCGAAGTGGCCGGCCATGGCCCCCGTCGTGAGGTACACTTGTTGCTCGACAGCGCAGACTTCGTAACCGGAATCGCAGCCCATGCGCCTTAATTTGCCGCCCGTCCGAGTTGTTGCGGCCATGCTGTTTGGCATCGCAATCGCGTCGGCGCGCGGTGCCGGTGCCAGCCCTTGCGTCACGGACGCGGACTGTCCGCTCGGGTTTCAGTGTACGGGCGCCGCTGAAGACGGAGGCCAGACCTGCACACCAGAAGGATGCCAGAGCAACTCCGACTGCGCCGCTGGCTTCGCCTGTTTTCTAAATATTCAGTGCGTACCGGGTCCTGACGCATCACTCATCCCCGGAAATGCCTGCGTACCTCAATGGCAAGCGCCCTGCGCCGTCGACAGCGATTGCGGCAACGGCTTTCAGTGCGTCGTGGCCAGTGAAGCTTGCGATTGCTCCGGCACGGACACGGACGTGCCCGCCGACGCCGGAGCGGTGAGCGTACCTTGCGCGTCGGCGCAGCCCCCACAGCCGCCTTGCACCAACGCAAACCAGGCTGAATGTCCGTCTTCCCCATCGCTCTGCGAGGCGGGCAGTACCTGCCTATGTTGGGGGATTGCGGGCGCGTGTCAGCAAAATCAGATGCCGGCGTGCAAAACGGCATCGGATTGTCTTCCGAACTGGAGCTGCCTGTGCCCTCCAGACGGCAACGGAGTGGTGACGGCCACATGCAGCACGATGTCCTGCACGCCACCAAATTCGGATCTCGCGTTTCAAGGCGCATTCGCGATCGGCGGAACCCTGGGGTGTTCGGGCGAATTCCCCGGCGGTAGCGTCCCCGCCGGCGGAGGTTCCGGAGTCGAAAACCCCGGTCCAACACCCGCAATGTCGGGGCAGGCCGTCAATGGGACCGGCTCGGGCAGCGTCAGTTCGCCCGCGGCCGCACCGCCGTCCAGCTCGAGTGGTGGGTGCGCGATCGGAATGCCTCGCCCGACGGGCGCGTGCTCGCCCACTTTGGCCGTGCTTGGTTTGGCCTCGGCGGCCGGAGGTCTGCGTAGGATGCGGCGTCGCCCAACTCGGAAAGTCACGCGCTGAGAGGCTCGTGCCTGCCGGCATTTGCGTCGGCGGTTGAGGCGATTTGCTCGCTCGTAGCGTACTCTCGCTGGTTGGCGTGACTCTTCATCTCGTCTCCTGGAACATTCATCAGCTCGATGAGCCATGGCGCGAGCTTGCGCGCGACGCCTCTCTCGATATCGCGCTCCTCCAGGAGGCCAAGCCGCCGCCCGCTAGCGTGATCTACGAGGTTTTGCCCGCACGGGACAGCAATTGGAAGATGCCGCGTTACCGCCGAGCGTTTCGCAACGGCCATCGCTCGTCTTTCCGACCGCGTGTCCCTGAAGGAACGCCCGACGACCGCCCTTGCGCTGGCGATCGAGCTCGCAGCACCCGAGCCCGCCTCGGCGACCTCGCTCGAGATGGGCGTGAGCGTACCGGGGGACCCTCACCGTCGTCGATGTTACGTGGGGAAAAGAGGTTTTCCTCGGTCAAGGGCGCCGCGCTCCTCGTGAGGAAGGACGCCGCGGCTTCTGGGGCGGTTCGTCGCCGGACGCCGCGGTTGCCGACTGATGGTCTTGACGAATCCACGTGCGTCGCGACCGCGTGCTTCCGGGCGAAGATAGACCGAATTCTCGACCGTGTACTTGTACGCGGGCCAGGCGCGGAACGACCCGTACGTCGCAAAGCCGAGGAGGGTCCCGTCGCCGTCTTCGGCACCGATGACCGGGAAGCGCGACGCGGTCTTGGTCGCGAACCAGGGCTCCATCGTCGCAGGCGACCGCGGGACGTAGTCGTAGACGACCGTGCTGTTCTCGATGACCTCGTTGAGATTGCCGACGATGGCAGCTCCATGCTGCGCGAGGGTGCAGTCGACGAGCTTCATGCCGCCTGGACCCGGGAGCGTACGACCGCCCCGAGTGCAACTTGGTCCGCACTCGGGGCATCGTAGACTCCAGCGCACGATGACCCGGCGATACGCGAACATGGACGGCTCGGTCCCGGACAACGGGTTCGGCGACGTCCTCAAGTGGCAGGTCCTGGACCGCATCGCGGGCCGCAAACGCGACGGCGGGGGACCCTTCGTCACGCCCCGGCGCGACAACGACGGAGCGGCGGTCGCCGCGGACCGGCCGAGCCTCACGTGGGTCGGACACGCCTCGCTGCTCCTGCGCCTTGGCGGGAGCCTGATCGCGACGGACCCCGTGTTTGCAAGTCGCATGGGCCCGCGCCGCCGGCTCACTCCACCGGGGGTACCGCCCTCGCGGATCCCGCCGGTCGACATCGTCACTGTCTCGCACTCCCACTACGACCACCTGGATCTCCCGAGCCTGCGTCACCTGGCATCGCGCGGCAGTTCCCGCTTCGTCGTACCCACCGACTGCGGCGAGATCCTGCGCTCGTCCGGCATCGACGAGGTCGTCGAGCTCGGGTGGTGGGAGTCGATCGAGATCGGGGCCGTGCGCGTCACCTGCGTCCCCGCGCAGCACTGGTCGATGCGCGTGCCGTGGGATCGCAACGCGCGCCTGTGGGGTGGGTTCGTCTACGAGAGCGCCGACGGCGTCGCGTACCACGCCGGCGATACCGCGTTCAGCGAGCAGGTCTTCCGCGCCATCGCGGACCGCTTCCCGCGCATCGACTGGGCCATGCTGCCCATCGGCGCCTACGACCCGACGTGGTTCATGGCGGCGCAGCACATGGGCCCCGAAGACGCCGGGCGAGCATGGGCAATCCTCGGGGCGCACAACCTCGTTGCGATGCACTGGGGCACCTTCAAGCTGACCGACGAGCCCGTGGGCGAGCCTCCGGTCCGGATGCGCCGCTGGTTCGCGCACCACGGCCACCCCGAAGACCGCCTCTGGGTGCTCGACGTCGGAGAGACGCGCGATCTCCGGCGGGCCTAGCAGCTGCTGAAAAAAACGGGGGGAGATAAATCCGCCACCTTCGCTCGCAGCGCAGGCTCGAGCGCGCGACCGCCTCCGATCGGTGGCCGACTGTCGGCGTGGACAAACCGCCGGATCGTGAAGACGGACACCCGCGTCGCGCGCTCCAGCGCTGGCATCCAAGCCGGCCGTGACCAAGGCTGTCACTTCGACGAGCAATTCGTCCGGTTACCTCCCGGAAGCGATGAGCAACCGCGGCCATTGGAGTCAGAGCAAGCGGGCCCGCTGGCAAACGCCTGGAAAACGCCTGGAAAACGCTCGCGTTGACACTGAACCGACGGTCAGATATCGCGGAGGCATGGAAGCAGGGACCCCTGAGCAACCCCGCGTCAAAGACCAGCCCGGCAGCGGCGTGAAAGTGCTCTCGGCGGTCGCCGAAGCCCTCGCCAAGAACGGAGCGCCGGCGGGCTACCGGGTCGTGTACCGGACGAACCCGAAGGGCGAGCACGTCGTCGCGATCGTCTGGCCGCCCGAACCGTCGTGAGGGACGCCCGTCGTGCCGATGACCACCAGGCCCGCGACCCACTACCGGATCGTCTGTTCGCGCTGCGGCAAGGACGCGGAGGTGTGCCCGAAGAGAGAGACCGACCTCGACGTATGGCTCCGCGCCGTGCGTGCGTTCGAAAAGGCCGGCTGGCACTAAGACATCGACCAGTCGAGGCGATCCCACGGCCGCAACGACCAGACGACCTACGGGAGCGGCAAGTGGTTCTGCCCCGAGTGCGCGAACGGCGGCCCGACCTGATCGGCGCCGCTCCTGCAACTCCGCCCCCTCGAAGACCGATCCGCCGAACGTTTCGAGCAAGTGATCCGCCATCCGGCCGAGCCAGCCCTTCTTCCCGCGCGGGTGAGGGTGTTGTTGGAGATCTACAAGCCAGTCGAGCATGCCCCCGATCAAAAACGAACTCGCGCGCCTGCGGTCAGAAGATGACACCGATCTGGCCGTGGACCGTCAACGCAGAGTTCGGCGCCGTGAGCAGGAGAAGCGCGCCGACGTCGGCGCCGACGAAGAGCACTCCGAAGGAAACGAGCCCGACGACGGCAGGCTCGAGATAGAAATAGTTCGAGATGGCGCCGGCGGTGGGACCGCCATACCAGGCCGATAGACGCAGATCGCCCAAACCGAGCTGGGGCCGAATCGTCACTCGGGAAACTTTGAAGTTGTAACCGGCTTCGAACCCGTAGAGCAGCGCGCTCCGCCACTGCTCGACTGGCATCGCTCCCGCCGGCCAGGAGCAGCCTCCGCACGTGGCAGTCGCGCCCAGATAGTCGATGACATCGATCCCGGCGTAGAGACGACCCAGAATGGATAGGCCCCCGCGCCCTCCAATGCCGAAGCCGAGAGGACCGAGCGGGCCCGCAGTGACGCCAGCCCTTGCGCCGATCTCGACGTCCACCGGTCCGAGGGCGTCGGCCTTCCCAGGGAACGCGACGATGGCGACGGTGAGACCCGCTGTCGCGAGAAGGAGAGAGAGACGCACCATCCGCACCATGGCTCAACGGTAGCACTCGGGCGAGTGACAGCCGTTTTCGCGAGGACCATGGAAGCTTGCGGGAGCCGCGTCACACGATGGCCCGGCCAGCGAGACTTGTCGCGCCCACCGGCTCGGGCCATCGTGAGCCACATGCGCAGACGCGAATGGGCCCTTCTCCTGACGTCATCGGGCGCGCTCGCGGCGTGCGGCAGTCGCACCGGGCTGCCCATCGAGGAGTTTGTGACTCCGGCGCCATCCTCCGTCGATGTCGAAATCGACGCCGGCTCGCTTGATGGGACGGTCCTAACCGTCACGCCGATCGTGGACGCTGCGGTCCCTCCGATCGAGGTGACGGTTGCGCCGGACGCGTCGCCCCTGTCGATCTGCCTCGATGCTGGCTCGACGCTCATCTACCTCATCAGTGAATCGAACGATTTGCTCTCGTTCGACCCGCCGAGCGCGACATTTTCCCGTATCGGGGGCATCGACTGCCCTACGGTCGGAGTCCCCACCGGCACACCCACCGAATGTTACTCCGGCGCCCCGAAACCGTTCTCGATGGCCGTGGACCGAACCGGAACGGCCTACGTCGAGTTCTGCGACGGCGAGCTCTTTCAAGTCAGCACAGCGACCGCTGCGTGCAAGGCAACGCCGTTCGTCGCCGACCAGCAAGGCTTTGCCACGAATTTCGGAATGGGTTTCGTCCAAGACACCACCGACACCGACGAAACGCTTTTCGTGGCCAGCGGGGGGGACGGCACCGCCACGCCTCCCGCACTCGCCTGGATTGACACCACCACCTTCGCGCTCCACGTCGTCGGCCCGTTTTCGCCAACGGCCGGTGGCGGCGTCGTCTCCGCCGCCGAACTCACGGGAACCGGAGCCGGCAATCTGTACGCCTTTTTTGGGGTCTTTGGGACAACGTCGGCGATCGCGCAAATTGACAAGGTGACCGCCCAGGTTGTGGAGCAATCGGACTTGCCCATTGAGCAGGGAAACTACTACGCCTTTGCGTTTTGGGGCGGTGACTTCTTCACGTTCACCGCGTCAACCAATCCGCCGCCAGGCAGCACGATCGTCACGCGCTTCCGGCCGAGCGACGGAACCGTCGTTCCGGTCGCCTCCACGCCCGACTCCATCGTCGGTGCCGGTGTCTCGACGTGCGCACCACAGGCTCCAACTCCGTCACCACCGCGGTGACCCTTGGCGTTGATCGTGTCGCGGCGGGCGCGGCATTCGTCTCGCGCAATAGCCGTGGCACGGGTGTACAAAGCGCACGAAAACCTTGGCGACAAGCCGCCTGCGCAAGGGCGGCAGCGATATAGCTTTTGCCAACTCCAGTCTTGGCCATCGCGATCACATTTTGTTTCGCGCGGACCCATGACAAGACGACAGCCCCGGCACCACGGAGTTGTCGAGAGATCGGGTTCGCCCTGCGGGACATGACCAAGCTAAAACCAGTTTCTTCGGGCGCTACTCGAACTATTCGTCAACCTTACGATCCTCTGCCGAAAGCAAAACCGAAGGGTGGGCCGACACGACGGCGCAAGACATGGGGGTGCTGGACGTGCGTGAGCTCGTGTAGCAAAATGTCCGACAACGAGCTCGCCAAAATGGGACCGGCACCCCACGAGCGTGTCGAGTGAAGATTGAGCAAGAGGAGGAGGCAAAGATGTTTCGTTGCTTGCTATTCGCGAAATTGTTGTACAGCTTCGGCGTCAACGGCTACGGCCATGTTTCCACCGACTCCCGATACGGTGAGATGGGGCGACTCGACCTATCGTAAAGCTATCGTGTGGAGGTTAACCGTGCGTACACTCATTCGCTGTGCCGTGTTGGGGAGTAGCGTTGTCGTCGCGTGCGGACCCAGTACCTTCTCGGGCGGAACTGGACCTGTCAATTCGAACGGATCGACAGCCAGCTCTTCGGGGTTGAGCTACACGGCCGGGACATCGTCAATCGGCCAGCTCCCTGGGGCCGAAGATGACGGAGGCGGCAACGCTTCGGGCTCTAGCACCGTTCCCCCGAGTTCAAGCTCAAGTTCAAGCTCCAGCACGAGTTCAAGTTCAAGTTCAAGTTCAAGTTCGTCGAGCACGAGTTCAAGTTCAAGTTCGTCGAGCACGAGTTCCAGTTCAAGTTCGTCGAGCGCGAGTTCAAGTTCAAGCACGAGTTCAAGTTCAAGCACGAGTTCAAGTTCGAGCTCCAGTTCAAGTAGCTCGTCTTCTTCGAGCAGATCGTCTTCGAGCGGCAGCGGCGGATCGTGCGCCCTGGGCACTTGGCTCACGGGCTACGCCGCCACCATGTTCGGCAATCATTCGGCGGGCGATTGCGCCAGTTACTCAAACTTCACGGACACGACCGACATCGCGGACTCGGCTTGCGTATCGGAAATGGAAGGCAACGTCACCCTCGCCACCTACTCGTCAGGCACGGCCAACGACTCGAGCTACTATGGCGCCCCGGGGGACTTGAGCAGTATCTGGTCCGGGGGCGAGTGCGAGTGCCAGGGAGGTGGCACAGGCAATTGCACGACGGCCCCCTCCTGTCCCATGGAGCAGGATTGCGGCAAGTGCGTGGCGGTGAAATGTGATCCGAATGGGACAATTTCGGAAGGTGGGTACAATCACGATATGTACTGCGGAACAACCGAGTACGTGGTCATCGAGGTGATCGACGCCTGCCCTCACAATCACCCGACCAACGTAGCTTCGAGCGAGGGCTGGTGCACGTCCAGGCAGGCGAACCACATCGACTTGAGTTGCAGCGCTCTCGGCGGAATCTCGAATTTGGGAACGGGTGTGGGGATTCAGGGCTGGCTCAACGTAGACGTTCAAGTCGTGCCCTGCTGTTTGGGGCTTGGGCCGCACTCCCTGTGACGGCGTTGATCGCCTGGGTGCCGTCGTGTCGACCTCGGTAGGCTGAGCCGATTTTCGGCAAGGAGCGTCGGAACGCCCGAGCGCAGCCACTCGGCGCATGCACTCGCGTCGTTCTATCGAACCTCACAAAGAATCACGAGCGGCAAACCCCGGCCTCGCTCGGAACTGCTTACGCATGAAGCCCGACAACTTGGGGTACCGGCACCAACCCAGGTGCTTTGGTCCGCACGTGCTTCGTCGACCTCAGCAGAAACGGGGAGCGCGGCGTTCGCAGCCAGCACTATAACTGGGCTATCACCCCGTCGACGGCGTGTTCGGGCGTGTCCGCCGCGGCCCAAAGCGCATAAGGATGGCCGTGGGGGACTCCGTCCGGACGAGTTGCGATATAATAACAAGCGACGTAGGGCAGCCCCTGTTTTGACGGCTGCGTCCACACCACGATTTGACGCCCCATTCGGCGAACAATTGCGTCGAAAACATTGTCGAGGTTAACTCTCATGGTGATGGTCCTCCTCAGGCGCCGGCTCAAGCGAATCGCGCCTTGTCCAACAAGTCGTCGAACACGCCGCGCGCAACACATTCTTGATCGATACGAATGAATGGGCCGAGCAAGCGCGAAGGCGTGAGCTCGGCGACCCACAGGCCCGACGTCCGCACGTGTTCGAGCGAAACGATGACCGCCTCCCGTCGCGCCGGATGATGACTCACATCCATCTCCGGCGTGACGTCCGGCGCCTCCGCGGTCGCCACAGCCCAGACCTCCGAGACGGTCACCACCCCAATAGCCTTGGTCCTCTTGATCATACGGCGTACGTGGTCGGTGAAGTGCTTTTGAGCCCGACGGGACGCATTCGCGCTCACGGCGGGCTGCGCGAAAACGGCCACACGCACGTCACCGGGTTTCACGATCACAGTTTCCCCACGCTCACGGAATGACTGCGTCGCGAGTACGTGACCCGCATGAACACCCAGCTCAGAACCAGTCGCGAAGTGGTCGTGAAGTGCGCTGCACATGCGCTCGGCGTGACACGTGGCGCCCTCCGCCGTTAGGAGATCTTTAGATACGCTCATTGGAACCTCCAGGCACAAGTTTGCTTGTGCAGAAAGGCGGCGCGAGGCGGGGCGATTTCGAAGCCCCACCCCGCCCCTTCCCTGCATCACCGCGTTCCTACCGAAACCACCTCGGCACCGAGCCGCTCACGAATACGGGCCGCGAGTGCAATTTTGCTTTCTCCTTCTTGAAAAAGTAACTCGAGCCACGAGTTCGTTTCTGGGTTCTTAAGAAGACCGAACCACCCGCTGTCGCCGTGAAAGCACGGCATGACGACAAAACTGAGAACGTTGGACGGACCAGTTTCGTCAGTGATCCGAAACTGATGCAGTTCAGCGGCGAGCTTTTTCGGATACCTTTCCGTGCTCATGATTTCTTACTCCTTGTACGACTTGTTTTTGGGGGTAATGGGGGCCGGCAGACCGGCGCCCCGCTCGTGAAACTTAAGCAAGAGAACGACCGCATCGAGCAGCACGGAACCTCAGCTTTACGAGGACCCCAACTTCGGGCTCCAGCATCCTTGTCAGGTTTTGAGCCGAGATCCGGCCTGAATCGCTGTACTCGATCCGCACGATCTCGGCTGGGACGGGCACGACGGCTGCATGACGGCGGGGGACGCGGACGGCGAGAGGGTCGAGGGACATGTGGTTCTCCTTTTGCCGTGCTCTTTCCATCGAAGGAATTTCTTGCTGGGCAGGCGCGCACAGAGCGATGAAGGATTCGCGGCGGAGACCAACCGCGTGCCGACCTCGATCAGCGCGCTTCGGTGACGAAAAGCACCGTGGTTGTGCGGGCATACGTGCATCGCAACAGCTTACGAGCGCTCGGCGCCGCAGCAACGACGTCGTCGACCTTACATGGACTCCTCCTCGTCGGCGCTCGAGGGTTGTCCATGATACCGCCGGAGTTTTCTCGATGTTAGAAGCGCCGTTTGTACGCGATGCGCGTAGCTTGTGGAGGGCGCTTTCATGGTTCATTCGACTCCTGAAGCAGCATATCCGAGACGGGTGGTCACACGTCGACCGGCAGCGCGTAGGTGGCCTCCATTCTCGCAGCGACCAGGGAGCGCACGCGCGGAAACCCGCAAGTGCACCCTGAATACCTTTTGGGGCGCTCGTTGTGACTGCAGCGGCGAATCGCTATGGCTCGCCCACTCGAACACAACAGCGTTCTGGCCAAGGTGGCCGACGTGGCCTGGCGCGGCACGACGCCGGCGACGCTCGACTTGTACGTCCCGTGAGGGGCTCGCTCGACGTCAGTGGGGTGCAAACGTTTAAAGAGCGTTTGCGCACCCTACCGCACGGGAGCGGTTTATTGATTTGGCATTTCAACTACGCCAATTGAAAGTAGGTACTACATGATCAAAGTTAAGGGGTGGTACAGGGTTGGGGTGTGCATTTTGGCCGCGTTCGTTTTGTCAGCATGTCTTGCGCAAAGTACAGACGAGCCGGAAGGGGTTTCGAAGGAGGCGCAGTACGGCATCATTCCGCCGCCGGTGGGCGGCATCATTTCACTCACTTCTTACGCTCCCACTTTCGAGACGCCGGCCGGTGTGACGGATATCTATCTACAAATACCGATCGCCGGGCAGCTGCAATTCACGCCCCATTTTGACCCTCCTCTCCAAAGCGACGCTACTGTGGTCAGCACGACCTGGACGATAAGCGGTGGCGTGGATGCTTCCGTGAGTTCGACGGGGCTTGTTACAGCCGGATCCAAGCCGGGGCTTGGGATCCTGGAAGCGAACTCGGTTCTCAGTTACCCATTTGACGTAGACACGTACACCGTAGTACCCTTTCCGGTGCTCCTTAATGTTGTGGGTCCGGCCTCGATCACGGTGAATCCGGCGAGCGACACCATTCAGAAGGGGGCTACGGAGAGCTTCACGGCGGTTGGCAGCTTCAAAGCGAACGGGGTCAAATCGACTGAGACCATCACGTCGTCGGTAACGTGGACCTCTTCGGATCCTGCTGTAGCAAGCGTGTCGGCCGAGGGCGTCGTGACCGGGTTATCCGTAGGAAAGTCCACGATTGAGGCGAGCATTGCGGGCGTGACCGGGTCGGCCGAAATATTGGTCGATGCAAACACGGTCGTGGACGCCGGAACGGACAGCGGGAAGCCGGACTCCGGGTTCGAGGACTCCGGGACTCCCGACAGTGGGAAGTACGTGGACTCCGGGACTCCCGACAGTGGGAAGTACGTGGACTCCGGGACTCCCGATAGCGGAAAGCCTGAGGATGCTGGGACCGATTCCGGCAACGATGCGGGCTTGTGCATCGCGCTCGATTTGACGAGCGCACCCATTGTCAATTCGACGAATGTTTATACGGCTCCGCCTCCCACGATTGGCGGCACGATCACGCCGGGGACCTACGTTTTGACGGCCACCACCTTTTACTTTCCCCCGGGCTCAAGCACGAGCGCATCGAACCCTCCGACGCAGCAGGTGTTCCAGATCACATCGGACACGATTCTTTACCACACGCTGGAATACACGGATCCGGACGCTGGGTTCGATAGTTCGGACGGGGGAGACATCTACGGCGATTTCGTGGTCGGCGCCACCTATACGGTTTCGAGCGGGACGCAGTCGTACACGTTCGTGTGCGGGGCGACGGGCTCTGGGTCGGAGCAGTACACGGCCGATGCGACCAGCATCGTGCTGACCTATCCCGTAGACAACGGGGGGACTTCCTACAGCACGTACGAATTGCAGTAAGGCAAAGAGAAGCCCGGCTCCGTTCTTCGAGAGACGGGGCCGAGCTTCTTGATTTAGAAAGGCACAGGCTTTGCCAATGAATCGACATTCACTTACGGCTCTGGGCTCTCTGGCGTCGGGCGTTTTTCTCGCTTGCAGTTCAAGCAACGGTCCGGGCGTGCCTGCCATTGACAGCGGGGGACCCGTTCTGGACAGCAGCACTGCGACTCCGGAAGCAAGCTCCCCGACAGGGGACGCAAGCATCCCTGTCGATGCGACCTCGGATAGCGCGTCCGTGCTTGACGGGACAAGCCAAGACGTCGCCGTAGCCGAAACGAGCGTCATGCCGGAGAGCGGGCCCGTTATATTCACCGATGGAGGGGCAGCACCCGCCGGCCCTTGCAGCGCGTCACTTACATTTTCAAACATCGTTGGGTACAACGGGGACTCATCTCCAATATATGGTTATGATAATGCAGTTGTGGGCACTTATGTAGGAATCGCTATTAGAAGTGGCAGTCGGAATGCGGGTTTGACATTGGTGAATACGTCTGATGATGGCGGTATACCAAGTACTGGAACAGTCGTTTCGTTGAACTTGGATACGTCTTCGATCGAATACACGGACGAAACGGGCGAGGACAGCGGCGTGGCCGGCGAATTGGTTTGGAGATCCACCGGGGGCACCGTCACGATCGGCGCCGTCGATGGCACCACGTTCAGCTTTACGATCCAAGACGCAACGATGGCCGTGGTATCAGGAACTAATGCCATGGGTACTTTTACCTTGAATGGAACTGGAATGGCCAGTTTGGAAAACGCGGTGTACCCAGCTGGCTGCCCATGTTCACTGGTATCACTGTATTGTCCGCCGATAAACATCAATGATCTAGACTGCTTGAGCGAACTCGAATCTTACGAACAAGGCAAGGGTTGCCCGTAAGAGGGTGTTTACCTGATACGCGCGAGAATTTCAGCTGGCGAGCTGCCGGACCATTCTGTGGACGAAGCTCAGCTGAATCCACGCCTCACTGCTTTCGATGGCTGCGCTCGTAGTCCTTTGAGAGACGACGATCGCGATTCATCCATCCGAAGCAGCGCTCAACGATCCACCGCTTTGGTACGACCACAAAGCCTTTGATGTCCGGTCGCTTCACCATGGTCACTTTCACTCCAGTTTGCGTCTCCGCATCTCGCAGGGATCGAGTTGATCTTGAGAAAGCCCTCGCCGCCCTGAGTCGGAGTCGGCGTCGCGGTTGGCCGAGAAGCGGTACTCGCAGGTAACCGCGCCGCGATGTTCGGGGGCGTCAGAGCCATGCGTTCAGCCACCGATGGCAGAGCAGCCCGACGGCCAGGTCTGCAACGTGGGCGTATCGCTTTCCGCGCTGCTTCTCGAGACACTTGAAGATTACCGTCCCGGCGGAGCGTCCGGTCGAAGGCTGCGAATAGGCGGCGGCTGCTGCGTGGCGACGTGGATGGCGACTTCGGTGACGGTTTCACCGAGAAAGGGCGCCCGCCCCGTGAGTAACTCGAACAAGATGACGCCCAGCGCCCAAACGTCGGTCTGCGCGTTGACGTCCTTGGACGAGCGCATTTGCTCGGGGGACATGTAGAGCGGCGAGCCCATCAAGGCGCTGGTCTTCGTGACCGACATCCCGGAGGCTCGATCCCCTTCGGGCGTCCTTCTCAGCTTGGAGATCCCGAAGTCAAGAACCTTGACCACGAATTGCCCATCGGTCCGACGGATGCAGAAGAGATTTGCGGCTTCAGGTCTCTATGGATGATCCCCAAGCGATGGGCGTCTGCTACCGCGACGCACGCCTGCAAGATGAACTCAACCGCTTGCTCGACGGGCAGGGGTCCTCGCTGCTCCAGCCACGTCGACAGATCCCTGCCCTCGAGGAACTCCATCACCATGGACGGAGCACCGTTATCGAGAGTGCCGACGTCGAGGACCCGCGCTACGTGCTCGTTCTGGATCTGAACAGCTGCTCGTGCCTCGCCGGCGAATCGCGCGACGGCTTCCGGGCTGGCGACCAACTCGGGAAGCAGAAACTTGAGAGCCACCCGACTGTCGAGCTCGATGTGGCGAGCCGCGACGACGACGCCCATGCCCCCCTACACCGAGGACACGCTCGATGCGGTACTTGCCACCGAGCACGTCGCCTTGCCGAACATCCGCTGCTAGCTCAAGAACCTGACTCATTGGTGCCCGCCCCGGCCGGCCGGAGGCCGCTGCCCACACTCGCTCCGACGATCGCCCACCTCACCCGCTTTTGCGGACGGCGTCAAGTCGGGGCAGGGCTCAATACGGCGACAGTCGCGTCGGGTGTCATCCTGAGCGCGGAGGGCGTCATCCGATCAACGATCATCCGAACGATATCGATCGCGCCCGACACCACCACGAAAAAGCGCGTGTTCTGGTCGCCCACGTGGACGTCGCGTCGATACCCGACGCTCGAGATGCGCTCGAGATGCGCCGGCGTGAGCTGGGGGAACATCTGCGCCGCGCGGTCCATGATTGCGGTGGCCATGCTTCAAAGTCTTAAGCCCAATCCAGTCGAGTATGGAAGTGGCGACTGTTGCCGTCGCGCACCGAGCAGCGGATGGATAGGCGTAATCTGGAAGAGTCGGGACGCTCGTTCCGCGGCACGGCGCGAGGTCCTCTCAACGCACAAGGGCGTGGCATCGCCCAAGCTGCACGATGTGTCCCGTCAACTACTCCGGAAGCGGAATGAACTCGACGTCGTCCCCGGGCACCTTCGGGAAGGCGCCTTCCTTCCACTCTCGCTTCGCCCGCTCGATGCGCTCCTCCGAGCTCGAGACGAAGTTCCACCAGACGTGCCGCGGTCCGTCGAGGGGCGCGCCGCCGACGAGCAACACGTTTGCTGCGGTCCGGGCGCGTACGATCGTCCGAGTCCCCGACCGGAGTACGACAAGCTGGCCGGGCAAGCGCAGCGCGCCGCCCAACTCGACCTCGCCGTCGACGGCGTACACGGCTCGCTCGGCATGGCCGTCGTCCACGGCGAGCTCGGCGCCGGCATCGAGCCGGACGTGAACGTAGAGTGTGGGCGAGAAGACGCGCACCGGCGACTCCATGCCGTACGCCGTGCCTGCGATGACGCGCAGAAGAGCGCCCGGCTGCTCCTTCACGGGGACGCTGCTTGCTGGGTGATGGTGGAAGCCGGGCTCGACCTCTTCGTCTGCGATCGGAAGCGCGACCCAGGTCTGGAGGCCGTGGGTACGGCCGCCGCGGACGCGAGTCGCGGCGGGGGTTCGCTCGGAGTGCACGATGCCGCGCCCTGCGGTCATCCAGTTCACGTCGCCGGTGCGGATCACCTGATTGGAGCCAAGGTTGTCGCGGTGGAGAATCTCTCCGTCGAACAGGTAGGTAACGGTCGCGAGGCCGATGTGCGGATGCGGGCGCACATCCAGGCCATCGCCCGGGGCGAGGTCGGCCGGTCCCATGTGATCGAAGAACACGAACGGGCCGACCCCGCGGCGCTGTAGCGACGGCAGGGCGCGATGCACGGGGAAGCCGTCCACGTCGCGCGGGCGAGCCTCGATAACGACGTCGACAAGGGCCGAGTCCGGAGAGGTCATGGCGGCCTCCTCAAAGCGACGCGCGCTCATGCTTGAACGTTCCGCGATCCCGCTCCTCGAACGCCGCGCGCAGTTCCTCCTGCATGTTCATCCCGATGGGGCCGCGCCAGGCGATGGGCTCGCCGATGGGCTTTCCCGAGACGAGCAAGAAACGCCCGGTTCGGTGCCGGCGGTGACCACCACGGCGTTTCCGTCGGCGAAGAGCACAACGTGGCGGTCGTCGATGAGTCGATCGCGCTCCTGGTCGAAGTCCATGTCGCCTTCCGCCTCGTACCATGGTTCCGGCATGCACATGAACGCCGATGCTCTCCGCGAGAAGACCGAGGCGGTCGAGCTGGGCTTTAGGCTCGTTTGCGTCTCAGGGCAGACCAGGGATGCATGGCCTGGCCGTGGGGCCCCGGTACGACCTTTACGCGAACGATCGACTCGGGGATGCTGTTGGGCACAAACCGACAGACCGTATCGATCAGGGCCTGTCGTCGGATCGGGGTTCGAAGCACGGCGTCGCAGCCCGCGGACCGCCCGTCGCAATCCCGCGTCTTTGCAGCGCTGCCGGTCAAGGCGACAACGTGGATCTCGCGAAGCCACGGATCGCGGCGAAGCACGCGAGTCGCCTCCCAGCCGTCCAGTCCCGGAAGGTCCAGGTTCATCAGCACGAGCAGCGGCCGATGCATCCGCGTAAGTTCCAGCGCCTCCAGACCATTTGCTGCGACGAAGACTCGGTAGCCTTCCTCGGCGAGCCAGTTGCAATAGTCCGAGCGCAGGCGGGCTTCGCTCTCAACAACAAGAACCAGAGGCGCTTCCTCCCCCATGGCCTCCGCACCGTCGACCGTGCTGCGACGAATGGCAAGATCATCCATGATCGCTGCCGGTAAGTGAGGCCAGATAGTCCCCTGGGGCTCGCGTCTTTTCCGCGCGCTTTATGTCACGAGCGTTTCCGAACACGGTAACACGGTTGCGGCACTCATAACGGTGCGTGCGATGTGTTCGGCCACGGAGCCTACAGCGTGCTCGTCCCTACGTTCGGGATGGCCGCAACCAGTGCGTGCGGAAACCGTTCTTCGCGGTGATCGAAAGGTGTGCGGTCGACATCAGATAAGCCGCGGTGGCGCGCCAGTGGCACCGGCAGCGCGGCGCCCATCAAGCTTCGTCGATGCCGATCAAGACCAAGCGCTGGAACGATCCCCTCGAGCCCGACGACGGCCACCGCCTGCTCGTCTGTCGCTACCGTCCAAGTGGGGTCCGGAAGGACGCCGAGATCTGGGACGCGTGGTCGCCTCAGCTCGGTCCGAGCCGCGAGCTGCATGCCGCCCTTTATGGCAAGCACGGACCTCCGATCGACTGGTCCGAATTCCGCCGTCGCTACCTCGCCGAGATGGGCGGGCACCGGGAGGCGATTGTAAACCTCGGCGCTCGCGTCGCGGCCGGCGAGACGATCACCCTGCTCTGCTCGTCGGCATGCTCGGACCCCGAGCGATGTCACCGGACTTTGCTCAGCGAGCTGGTCGCGGGGGCGGGAGGGGGGTGACCAAGCCTGAAAATGGCGCCGCGATCGAGAGCCCCACCGGCGCCCGGACCAGCCCCGACGGAACGCCTCCGTTCGTGCGATCATCGAAGCCATCGCGATGCGACCCTCGCCCGCAGCGGACTGTCGTGCCCGGCCAGGAGAGTTCGCGCCGGTCGTCGATCGGGCAAAGTGCGAGGGGAAGTCCGAGTGCGTCGAGGTCTGCCCATTCCACGTGTTCGAGGTCGGCCGCATGGGCGACGCCGACTTCGCGCAGCTCGGCGTGTTCGGCAAGCTCAAGAGCATCGCGCACGGGCGGAAAACAGCCTACACGCCTCGGGTGTCGGCTTGCCAAGCGTGCGGCAAGTGCGTTGAGGCGTGCCCCGAGAAGGCGATCATGCTGTCTCGCGTCCAGGTGTGACCCTCGTGCCAATCCTGGCCGTTTTGCCGGTCTCCTCGTTGAACCTTGCACTTCTGCGTGTTGCGACAGCTTCGGCGCCGAGGCGTCGAGGTCGTTCTCTTCGACCGCGATCTCGGGCGCGCCGGGGCGCCGCCGGTCGTCCATAGTTGGCGAGCCAATCTTGTCGCGAGCGCTGCCGTGCTGATCGCCTCGGCCCGACGTTGATCCTCAAATGGTCCATCGACGAGCTTCTGGGCGGTCCAGTACGGCAGCTTAGCTCTCGTTTCGCGGTCGATGGGC
The DNA here is from genome assembly GCA_963696385.1 of uncultured delta proteobacterium. Lineage (GTDB taxonomy): Bacteria > Myxococcota_A > Polyangia > Polyangiales > Polyangiaceae > Palsa-1150. The sequence continues at coordinate 201,532 of CAVOKF010000006.1, read as the reverse complement.
ACCGCGAACGGACTGCCAGACAAGCTACACTGGGTCGTTCATGCTTGAAGCCGTGTCGAACTCGCCATGCCGAGCAGCCTTGCTCCGCGAGTGGGCGCCTCGCGTTAGGTTGCTGGCCGTACCCAAGTCACGACCCGCGAGCGGTGGGTGGTATAGGCATTTGCTGGCCGTAGTCCGGATGTTGGCCGCTCGGCCGCGACCACCCGTGCCACTTGTTGTGCGCAGCTCGTAATCGACGACGCGAACGGCCCCAAATGCCCCGTACCGGATCTCGGTATCCACCTACGTGCTTCTCCCGGAGCGCTCGTTGCCTACTCCCTCTGGAACGTCCCGTCCCCGCTCGTCGTGAGCACGATGTCGCCGTCCCGCTCGGTTGCCCAGAGGGTATCGCTCGCGGCCACCTCGACGAACTGCGCCAGGTGGGAAAGCGCCCTTGGTGCAGGCGGTGCCGTCGAACGCCGGGATCGTGCGTGAACCGTGCAATAACCTGCGCGGTCCGAACGGGTGACGCATCGTTGAGCTCTTCGCTGCTGTGCCATGCTTTCTGGTGCTTGGCCGCCGGCGTCTACCCGGGTCACCGCGTCGTCGGTTTAGCGCTCCGCTCCCCCGATGGTCCATACGTGGACGTCGCCCGCGTCCGTCCCGTAGATCACCCGTCCGCCGTCTCCGGACAAAGCGACGGCAGTCGCGAATCCGACGGTCTGCCGCTCAGATACCAGTTTGCCCGCATCGGTTCTCCACACGCGAATCGTGCGGTCTTCGCCCGCCGACGCCGCAAGGGCTCTGCTTGGAAGAAAGGAGACCGCGTCTATGGCCCGCTCGTTGGCCGACCAGCTCCTGAGACGGCGCCCCGTGCCATTTGCCCAGAGCGTGAGGTCTCCGTCACGCTCACCCGTGAGCGACTCATCGACCTCGACGTCCGCAACGTCGAGCCGGCCAGCATCGATATCGAAGCACGTTGGACTCCCGTGCCCATGCACCTCGGCCTGGCAAAGGCGATCGTCGACGCCAACCCAGAACGCTCTCGTTGAATCCAATGAGTAGCCGATCGAGAGCGCGCTCGCGCCGTCGATCCGTCGAACCGCTCGTTCTGAGTCGAACCCCCAAAAAGTCAGTCCGTCGCTTCCGCTCGTCGCTACGATGCGCTCGTCCGGCGACAATGCCACGGTCGAGAAGCCGAAGCGAGGACCAGAAAATCGTCTGAGCACTTTGCCTGTTTGCACTTCCCAATAGTTTGCGCCCAGATCGCCGTCGGTTAAGGCATGGACGCCGTCCGCCGTCATTCGAACGCAGTTGAAGCGAAATGCTTTGCCCGCATAGCGGTGGATGGCCCGCCCCGTCCTCGTGTCCCACAAGAACGTCGTGTCGTCGATTCCGCTCGAAATTGCAAACTTCCCGTCCGGCGGGACGAACGCCACGCTCAATACCCCGGCGTGCCTTTCTGCGAACGCCAGATCCTCCCCGCCTTCGCTCAATGGCGAGAGGGACCCAGCATGGCTCGGCGCGATAGCCGGCCGCACCGGAGCGACGGCCGAATCTGGTGTGCGTGCGTCGGAGACCGGACGGTCGCCTTCATCATGGGTCGACTCGAGTGCCGTGGATCGGGACACTTTCCCATGGCAACCAACCACAGCCACAATGATGCTCACCATCGCAAGCCGCCATATCCACGGTCGAGCCATTAGCCTGAATACTGGGCGCCCTTGACCAACTTGGCGCGCACTTGCGATGCAGCTTCGAATTTCGTCACTGCGTGATCCTTGTTGGCATCGAGGCCACGATTCTGGACGTAGTACTTCGACGGGTCGCTGAAGAGAACAGACGTAGTCTCGCTGCCAATCGCCTTTGGCCAAAGGATGGCCATATAGAGGTCTTCAAGCGTGGCAACTTTGCCCACGCAGCCCTTCGATAGGAAGTACCTCTCCACGTAATCGAGCTGATCCTCCGCCGTCATGGCCGCAAGAGCATCGATCGACGTACCAAGACCCGTTGCGACATCGCGGGTGAACTGGATGAGACCGACGGCCCCGCTAAGAGGATTCCGAACCGACGCGCTGAACGTCTCACCGCTTTCGAAAGCCATGCAGGCCATCAGATAGTCGGGCTTTGTTCCGAGCCGGCCGCAGATCTCGATCACTTTCTTCCGGAACTTTGCACTCACTTTCGCACCCCAAGCCATACGCGGCGCAGGACGTAGAGGGACAATAACATACTGGCCGTGTCTGAAGGCGCCGCGCAGCATGTCCAACTCGTGGTTGTCGAGCCGGCTGCCGTGATCAAAGCTCCGATGCAGGCTCTGTCGACAGAAATCGAGGTAGATCTCTCGGGCAGTGAGTTCGTCGTGCGAGAGCGCGTTCATGAGCTCTACCGCGGCGAGTGCGGAGTGAGACTCCTGGAAAGTCTCGCCAGGGGCTAGATCGGTCCAACGTTTCACGCGAATTGGAGTCCCAAGACGCGGACGAAGGGTCCAACCGTTGCGGTGCATGAAACAATATCGTCTCTCTCTCGCCGGAGACGAGTCAAGGCTCAAGGCAACGACCGCGTCGGCGGAGTAATCATCAAGATTCAGAAAATCGACACCTTGTGTCGATAGCTTGCGTAAAAGATTGCGACGGCCCGCCACAATACCCACACCCTCGCTGGCGCACATGCTCGGCCTTGCGCCCGATGGATCTCCGTCAATGCTGCCAGAAATGGGCGCCCCTTAATCAATCGTTCGACATACGGGCGCGTGGAAGTATTTTGCCATCACGAACACTGGATTAATGTTCTTCGCGAACGACCTACCTCATGTGATCGCGTTGACGCTGTCATCGACATCCCGTTCAAGCAGGTGGGCTCGCTTCTGCGGCGCGACGGACCTTTAGGTGGTTTGCTGCCTCCGTGATCTGAGAATCCGCTACAAGGTGCGAAGGAGCGATGCCGCTCCGAACGCATCGCCGCGCGGGAGCGCGATGCTGACGTGGTCACGAATGGTTTTCGATGATTTTGGCCGGCGGGGCACAAGGCGAGCCTTCCGCGTCCGCCGGAGCGATTTGCCGATGACAGGGGCGGGGCCGGCGCGAACCTCGGGTTATACTTGCGGTTCAAGGATGATCGGCACGCCCAGCCCGTCGATCGAGGTCGGCGATCTGCACGAGATCAGCGACGAGGAAGCGTGCGTGCTTGTGGATCGCCGTTTAGGCGCCCCGTCGACGTGGCCGGAGGGGCTGATACCGTGGCGTCTCGGGCGCGATTCGCAGTCCGACTGGAAAGCGGAGGTCGGGCACTGGCTGCACACGGCCGAGAAGCACGGTTTCGCAGAGCCGCTCGTTGCACGGGCGCGTGCGAGCGGTGGACGCGTTCACAAGCAGCCGAGGGGCCAGCGCCACGCGAACGAGAAAGCCCACCAAGCTATGACTTCGGAGCTGGCTCCGGCCATGGCGACGCACTACTTCGTCGGCACTGGGTGGCAATTCGGCGCCTGGGAGCCAAAGACTGCTTTGGGCGATGTCGACGTCGAATTGGTCACGCCGTCGGGACTGCGCGCGGTGTTGCAGGTGAAGGCGCCTGACCAGCCTGACCAGCACAACAACGAACGCGTGCGCAAGGCACTCGACAAGGGGCGGAAACAACTCGAAGGCGCAAGGCAACCGTCGATGATCGTGGTCAGCGCTCAACGAAACTTCAGCCTCGCTGTAGACCCGGACCTTTCCCTTCTCGCTTTGGTCGGCATGAGTCACCAGATAGACGGCATGATTGTGTACCCCCGCGACGAACTCGGATGTTTCTCGCTCCCGGCTTGGCGCCACATCGGAGCCGTCGTGTTCCTGGATCATGTTCGCGGTGCCGCTCGCTTCCGCTACGTTTGCACGGCGTTGCTGAACCCATGGGCCGATTCGAGCGTTCGCTGTGAACGTGAGTGGTACCCGAGAGCGCGCGTCCTCTGGGGCGACGGCGAGCGACTTCACTGGCAAGCCGGGCCCCCGCACGGCCCGGTGTACGAGAGCGCAAAGATTGTGACAGCCTGGTGGCGGGAGCGCGGCGGACCGCGCCGGCGTGACTGAGCGCGGCCCGGGAGCGTCGTCTTCGCCACTCTGGTCGAGACTGGGAATCCGCGCCCGCGAGGCACCACGTGCGAGCGACACACCAGAAGCGCGCCCCAAAGAAGCTGGCGCGATCATCGGACCCGGGTCCTCAGCCGTCTTCGATCTCGAAAGACGACGACCCGATGATGAAGGGCGGGAAGTTATGCCGATCGTCGTGCCGCGGATCCACGAGCCCGTCCCGGCGAGGTTTCTCGTGTGCTGGCTGGCACAGTCTGTCCATGCCGGCCCAAGAGCCCGCACGGCACTTGCCGTCGCACAGACTCGCTCGAAGACCCCCAACGGAAGGGCACGCCGAGAAGTGAATGCCACGACGCGGCAGTGCGTTCACCATGACTCGGGAATCGCACGAATGAATCTGTCGTGCTGCCCGTTCCAATCTGTCGTGGAGGCCTCCCGAATCTGTCGTGGCTCGCGGCTTTCAGGGCCGCTGGTGCAGCGTGGTGCAGTCGAGTTGCCCGGAAATCGGCGCCAGATTGCATTTTGCTGCACCACGCTGCACGAACGGCCCTCTGGTACGGACTTCTAAGCCGCGGGTCGCAGGTTCGAGTCCCTGCCGGGCGTGCCCGGAATCCTTAGGCTGAAGTTCAGCGGGGAACTTCAGCGCCGGCGGAGTGGCCCATCAGTCGATCGCGCGTCTCGGTGTCGATTCCGGGCCTCACGACATTGCCGCGATGCTGGTGCCGACCTGCGCGCGGCGGACCCAGCCGGACCCCCGCGAGGGGCATCCGTACACCGCGCACGCGACACGGCGGAGCTTCTAGACGTGGCCGGGACCGAGCCGGTCACGCCCCAAAGCCGACGGACGCGGCGTTCCCGAATGAATGGGGCGAGCCTTGGCGTCCCGCCGCCGATGCCCGTTTCTCCCGCGATCATTTCACCCGGCCAAGGTGGTTTACGCGGCCTTCACGTTCCGGGCAGTGATGCGCGGCGCACGGCCGAGTCGCACGACATCTTGTTGACTGCACCGTGACGCGTTACGTAACGGCATGCGGAGCTTCACCGCTGTCATCGAGCGTGACGCCACCACGGGCCTCTTCGTGGGCTATGTTCCCGGCTGGCCCGGCGCGCATTCTCAAGGAGCTACGGTCGACGAGTTGCGCCAGAACTTGGAAGAGGTCGTCGCCATGCTCCTTGAAGATGGTGAACCAAAACTCGAAGGAGAGTTCGTCGGAACGCAGACCGTCAAGGTTGCGTAGGCGTGAGCGACGTCCCGATCCTGAAACCGCGAGAGGTTGCAACGATTCTCGAGCGCCTCGGATTCGCGGAGGTTCGCCAACGTGGGTCGCATCGCCAGTATCGCCACTCCGATGGTCGAGCTACGATGGTACCCTTTGACCCGGGGCGCGACATTTCCCCCGCGCTTCTCCGCGCCATTGTCCGAGACATCGGGATGGATGTTCGAGACTTCGTGGCGAAGCGCTGAGGGGCTCCTCCCCTCCGGGGCGCTCACAGTGGTCGGCAAGCGAGTTCTCCCCATGCGCACGATGCGCCGACCACCGAGAACAGGGCGGTCTCGAGCAGTCGTTGGACGAGCCGCCCCCCAAGGAAGACCTGCCGGGCAAAGCGTCCTGCGCACTCCGTAGAGCCTGGCGCGTGGACGCCGAACCCGGCGTTGGTGACCAGTACGGCGACGTCGATGCGGGCGTCATGGCCGAGCTCTGGTACCCTCTCGTTACCGTGGTCCCGCAGCTTGCCGGCGGTCTCCTCATGGGCAGCTTCGCGTTGATGGAGCTGCTGCGGCGGGGCGACACCGCGAAGAAGATGCGGCCGTCAGCTGTCGACCGGGGCACGTCCGCGCTCATCGTCGTCGCGTACGCGCTGGCCGTCCTCGCCATCGCCACCCTGCTGGGCGCCGTAGGGCGATTAGGGGGAGTTCCCCCCGAAAGGATCGCGAGACTCGAATTCTGTCATTTACGTCATTTATTTCTGCCGGGATGACTTTGAGAAACGGCTTGGCGCGCAACAGTGCTGACGGAATCCACCAGAAGCGCGCCGCAGTTCGCCCGAGCCATAGGACCCCCCAGCATCCAGTCCCCCGGCGGTCGGTGAGGACGGTAGGGGCGCGGAGCTGAGCGCCAGGTCGTCGCGCCCACGTTCTGCCGCTCCGGGCTAGGCTAGCGGGCTCTGCGGCACAGTTCTTCGAACTCTTCGCGCATGGCGCGGCGCTCCGTCATTATGCAAGGGTCATATTCACCTGCCTGGCTGGATAGTCCGCGCGTTATCACCTCGCGGACAAGTCGCTCGACCATCGCCTGCGCACCGAACACGAGGTCGGCGAGGCGTGGTGCCGGATGTTCTAGGGTACCGTACAAAGAGCGGGGCGAGAGAATCCGGTGCGTCGGTAGGCGGTCTCGCGCGCTGCGCGGCGCATCCCAACCACGCTAGGGTCGACCGCCGTGCGACCTCGCGTCGTTTGCAACGTGGCCACAAGCCTCGACGGGAAAATCGCGCCGCTGCACCGACGCGGCCCCTTTGTGATGTCTCGCGGCGCCGAAGACGCCAAGCGGATGAAGGCTCTCAGGTCCAGGTGCGACGCCGTGATCGTCGGCGCCACCAACGTTCGCACCGACGATCCGGATTCTGATGCCGAGCCCGTTGCGTGTCGTCGTGACGCGGGCTGGCCAATCTCTGACCGTGGAGGCCCGCCTCTTCGATCCGGCGCTCGACGGCGAAGTCGTCGTCGCACACGCCTCGACGATGCCGGACGCAAAGCGCGCGGAGCTCGGCGCGCGCGCAACGCTCGTCGAGCTGGGCGAAGCGGAGGTCGACGTCTCGGCCCTGCTCGCGTGGCTTGCGCACGAACGCAGCTGCAAGGTCGTCCTGTGCGAAGGGGGAGGCGTGATCAACGCGGCGTTCTTCGCAGCCGGAGCGGTCGACGAAATCCGCGTGACGCTCGTACCGCGGGTGCTCGGCGGTGCCGGGGCGCCCACGATGGTCGAGGGAGCCGGCCTTGCTCTTTCCATGCAGGACGCCCGCTTGACGAGCGTCGATCGAGTCGGCGACGAACTGTTCCTGAGTTACTGCAGGTAGGTTCTCGTGCAGGGTTACTGCACGTAGGTTCTCGTGCAGAGATGCACGCCGAAGTCCGCTGTGCGCGCGGCAGATCCTCAAAGAGGCTCACTCGCAATCGTGCATGCCGGACAGGCCCACGAGCTCGCGAACGTCGCGGCACTCGAGACCGGTTTCCTGATGGAGGATCCGCGCTGCGGCCTCGAGCTTTGCGCCGCGGTCCTCCGGAGACGCTTCGTGCGCGGCCCGGATGGCGTCGCGCGCTCCGGCCGGGACGTGTTCGCTGTGCATGAGAAGCGGGACCATCGATAAGCTCATGGTGCAGGCCCTCGATCGTTCGGATGCGCCTCGCGGCGTGATGGTTGCTTTCCGGTTACCCCGACCCCGACCCCGACCCCGACCCGAAACCTCGAATCAGCGAAAGACGAAGTAGCGGTGCATGGGAAAGTTCCAGATCAAGCCGACCACGAAGGCTACGAGCGCGCGCGCGACCACGTATTGCACGTGGACGAGATCGTGCACGACGTGTTCGCCCAGCGAGTTCCACGCGGCGCTGGCGGCCGAGACGAGCGCGTACCGCACGGCTTGGTGAGCGGCACGTCCCGAGTGATGTCGAAAGATCCACACACGGCCGAGGGTGAAGTTGGTCACCGCCCCGAGCGTCGCACCGGCGGCCGTACCAGCCACGGCGGAGACGCCGAGCCATTCGACACACGCGATCATCACGCCGAAGTCGACGCCCGTCGCGACCACGGCGCCCATCTGATGTCGAGCGAACGTCCGCAGCGTGTCCCATCCGCGGCTCTGCACCGAGACGCGCTCAGCCATCTCGGCACGCGCAGCTCAGCCCAGCGGGGTACCGTCTAACGGGGCGCTGCACTAAGGGGACACCCTACCCCCCCTTGATGCAGTGGTGTTCAATCGACAAATCGGCTCACCCGATCGGGCGCGGGGGGCACGCGGCACTGCCCTCGACCATCGGGGGGTGCAGGTACGCAAGTGCCCGTGTGGGCAGCGAAGGCAAAGCGCCTACCCGAGCGACGCCGTCGCGTGGCACACTCGCCGCGCGGTGGCCGCCACGCCTGATGTAGCCTCGCCTCGATGGCCAACCAAGAGCCAGCCGTGGTCCTCGCGATCGCCGGGCGGGACGTCACCATCACCCACCCCCACAAGCCGTATTTCTCGAAAGAGGCGAAGCTCTCGAAGCTCGACGTCGTTCAGTACTACTTGTCGATCGCCGGCGGGGCGCTTTCGGGGATTCGCGATCGCCCCCTCGTCCTCAAGCGGTTCGTCGACGGCGCCGACGGACCGGCGTTCTACCAAAAGCGAGCGCCCGAAAAACGACCGCCGTGGATCCGAACGGTCACGCTGACCTTCCCATCGGGGCGAACGGCGGACGAGATCGTCGTCGACGACGCCTCGGGGCTCGCATGGGTGGTCAACCTGGGGTGCCTCGAGCTGCATCCGCACTCGGTACAATCCTCGGATCTCGAACATCCCGACGAGCTTCGCGTCGACCTCGACCCCGGCCCGGGTGTCCCTTGGTCGGATGTCCGGAAGGTCGCCCTCGCGGTTCACGCGTTGATCGGAGAGCTCGGCCTCGTGGGATGGCCAAAAACCAGCGGATCGCGCGGGATGCACGTCAACGTCCGAATCGAACCCCGCTGGACCTTTACGGAGGTGCGTCGTGCCGCCCTCGCGCTGTCGCGCGAGATCGAACGGCGGCTGCCGGGGATCGCGACGTCGAAATGGTGGAAGGAAGAACGGCGCGGCGTATTCCTCGATTACAATCAAAACGCCAAAGACAGGACCACGTGCTCGGCCTACTCGGTGCGTCCATCGCCGGACGCGCGCGTTTCGACCCCTCTCGACTGGGACGAAGTCGTCCGCTGCGACCCTGCCGACTTCACCGTGCAGACCGTGCCGGCGCGCTTCGCCGCGCGCGGGGATCCGCATGCGGACATCGATCGCTTTCCGGGATCGCTCGAAACACTGCTGGACCTCGCGGCCCGGGATGAAGCGACCGGGCTGGGCGATGCACCTTGGCCGCCTCATTTTCGAAAGGCCGAAGGGGAGTCGCCTCGGGTGGCGCCTTCACGAGCCAAGAGCACGCGCACGGGCCGCACCAAGGCGCCCCTGCTCGTGGTCGCACATTCACCGAGCCGAGAGGCGGCCGTGGCAGGCCTCGAGCGGTGGAAGGCACGCCATCCGGCGGCCGCCGCTCACCTTGCCGTGGACGATGTCCTGGTCGATGCGATGGGGGGTCGATCCTCGACCTGGACGCGCGTTCGCGTCAACTTACGAAACGTTCCCGAGATCGATCGCCCGGCGCAGGAGACACCGGACCCGGATGACGATCCGACCCCCAAAGGCCGATCGGGCAGCCACACACCGACCCGCGGATGACCGGCCCATCCGGGGCTCAAGGACGATCCGACCCCCAAAGGGCGATCGGGGGACACCGCACCCGGGACCGGGCGGGTGACCGGCCCATTCGGGGCTCACCGGCCGGTGGCGAAGATCGCCGCAAGCTCGTGCGGCGCGGCGACTTCCAATTGGTCGAACGTGCACTCGATGGGCTTCTTGTCCTCGCGCCAGCGGTGAAACTGAGCCGTGTGGCGGAAACGGGTGCCTTGCATGTGGTCGTAGCCCACTTGCGCGACGAGCTCCGGACGGAGCGGCTCCCACGACAGGTCTTTGCCCTGGCTCCAACGGCTCTTGGCGCCCGGCGCACGCAAGTCCGTTGCGGGCGCAGGATCCGCCCAATGCTTCCAAGGATGACCGACCCGCGCGTCGAGACGATAGGGAGTGAGCAAGCCCACGAGATCGCGACGCTTCAACGCGGTGAAGTTCGCGCAGACTCCCACGTGCTGGAGTACACCGGTCCGGTCGTGCAGTCCGAGCAAGAGCGAGCCGATTTCAGTACCCGCGCCCCCCTTGTGCCAGCGAAAGCCGCCTACGACGCAGTCGCACTCGCGCTCGTGCTTGACCTTGAACATGACCCGCTGATTGGGCTCGTAGGTCCCCGCGGCCGGCTTCGCCATCACCCCGTCGAGCCCGGCGCCCTCGAAGCGCTCGAACCAGTCCGTGGCGATGGATCGATCCCGTGTGGCCGGCGTAAGGTGGACGGGCGGGTGCACGCCGCACAGCAGCGTCTCGAGCAGGGCGCGCCGGTTTTCAAACGGCGATTTCTGCCAGTCGCGGTCGCCTTCGGCCAGTACGTCCCAAAAGACGATGGACGCGGGGCTCTCGCGGGCAAGGAGCGTGACGCGTGACGCCGCAGGATGAATTCGCTGCTGCAGCGCCTCGAAGTCGAGCGCCCCGCCGCGCGCAACGACGATTTCGCCGTCGAGCACGCATCGCTCCGGCAGCTGGGCAAGAAGGGTAGCGACCACTTCGGGAAAATAGCGCTGGAGCTCTTTTCCCTCGCGACTCTGCACGATGCACTCGTCCTGGTCGCGAAAGACGATGGCGCGAAACCCATCCCACTTGGGCTCGAAGATCCATCCCTCGCCGCTCGGCAACTCGCCGATGCGCTTCGCGAGCATGGGAAGGACAGGAGGGCGGACAGCGAGACCCGAGCCGCGCTGCGGACCGGAGGCCATAGCGGCTGAGCCATAGCACGCGAAGACTCTCTGCGGCCCTGCTCGCGCGCCGCGCGACGGGGGGTGCCCCGATCGAGGACTGCCGGCGAGGACTGCCGGCGCTCTCAGAGGTTCCCGCGCGCGAGGGCACCGACGAACCGTATGCCGCGGCGGTCAAATCGGCGGCGTGGGCCTCGCAAGCGGGCCGCCGCAGGAGGCTCGAACCGGCCCCGCCAGAGGCGACCAGGGCGCAAGGCGCAGAAACCGATCGGCCGCTTCTCGGGCCTCGACGACGCGTCCGAGCGCGCAGAGCGCAGCGATTCGATCGGCGTCGCGCTCTTGCCCGAGAGCGCCCCTCGGGTAGCGGCGCACGTGCTCGTCGAGAAGACCGAGGGCACGCTCCGCCTCCCCGCCTCGTAGGGCCGCATGAGCTTCGGAAAGAAGACGAACCTCGGCCGCGACGTCGCCCGTCGGCGGTGCGACGCGCGAGGACGACGCAGCCGCCGGCGTAACACTCGGGCCCGGCATCGTTCTCGGGCTCGCACGGAAGCCTTCCCCGTGCGAAGCGGCAGTCGTTGCGGCGGGCGCCTCGGGGCTCGCGGCGCCGTTCGGCCGATCCGGAACGAGCGCGAGGACTTCGCCCGATGTCGGCGCGGCGGTCGCCGTAGAACCCGCGCGCACCGCGGGCCGATGCGTCGTACGGGCGAGCATGGAGGCGCCCGCGCCCATCGCACCGACGAGCGCCAACCCAACCAGAACCTTGGTCGCCCATCCCACGCGCACGGCGGCGACTGCGGACGGATCCAGCCCGCCGCCGGGCGCCGTCGATCGCTCGGCCGCGGCGACGGCGATCCCACTCGCGGCGCCGACCGCCAACCGCTTGCCGATCGCGGCCAACACGCGTTCTTCGTCCGCATGGGTTGGTTCGTCACCGCCGCGCGCCGCCTCGAGCAACGCGTTGGCCTCTGGCCCGAGCCCCGTCATCGGATTCTCCTTTGGTCGCTCGCGCGCGCCCTGGCGACCGCCTTCTCGAAGTCCGCGCGTGCAGCGCGCAGGCGGGAGGACACGGTATTGGGGTTGGCCTGCACGGCCGCTGCGATATCCGCGAGACTCATCTGCTCGAGCTCGGCGAGAATGAACACCTCGCGTCGCTCTTTGGGCATGGCATCGAGCACCGCATGAAGGGTGCGCACGGCCTCCGCAGCCGCCACGGTATCTTGCGGGCTCGGCGCCGCGTGGGCCAAAAGGTCGACATTGTCGCACACGCGCCCGCCCCCTCCGAGGTTGGCTGGTTTGCGGCGCAGCGATCGCCTCGAGTCGCGCACAACGCGCGACGCGATCGCGAAAAGCCAGGACCGGACGGAGGACTCGCCGCGAAAGCGCGGAAGCTGGCGATGCACCACGAGAAAGATATCTTGGACCACGTCATCGACGGCGCTGTGGACGACGCCGAGCCGAATCACACTTCGCCAGACGAACGCGAAGTGCGCTTTGTAGACGGCCACGAACGTCCACGGGACCGCCGCGTCGCCCGTCGCAGCCGCCACCGTCTCGTGAATTCTTGCGGCTCCGGTGGACACGCCGAGTAGTGGCCGGTCATCCCTCGCTTCGTTTACAAAACCGCAGCTCGAGCCCGAACCCACTCCCCAGTGTAGTCCCGCCGGCGGCCACTTTCCCAACCGGGAAATGAACCTGGTGGCGAGCAGGACGATTTCACCCGCCGACAAGACACGAAGGGGCAGACGCGTCAGCCGCCGTCGTCGGCGCTCGGCGTGGCTCCGTCTTGGTAGATCCCGGCGTCGTAGATCGCGCACCCATCGATCCCATCGGCGGGCGTGTAGAACCATGTGATACTGTCGCCGCCGAGCTCGTTGGGCGTGTGCCACAGAGTCGTTCCAGACGCGGTGACGGCAAAACCACGGACCACCAAGACCTGGATGGTGTGGCATGTCGTGAGTACGGCTGGGGGCTGGAGCGGGATGGTGACGGTGGCGATTCCGCCGTCGGTCCCCAGCTGGCCGGGCGGTGCCACGGAGTAGGGAGTGTCGTCCGAATTTCCGTCGTAATCGACGAAGACGTCGTACGTGAATGACCCGTTCGAGTCATTGACCTGAACGGGTACGATGAGCTCGGACGGCCACTCGACGAGGAGCTGGTCGGCAGGCGGCTGAACGGCGTCGTGCACGATGGTCGGTGGCTCTGGCGGCGTCGAGGGCAGGTCGGTAGGCAACACGGTGAGACAGCCGGCGCCGAAGCCAGCGGCGCAGAGGACCGCGCCGATCGCCGTCGCGCGCCCGATGGCACGAAGCGCTTCATCGCGATCGGACGTCGGCCATCGGCGGCGCATGGACAGGGCGAGTTTGCCGCCGCCGATCGCCCTGCGCAATCGGCGCCGCGACGTGCCGAGCCGGCAGCGAACCCCGTCGTCCCTTTCGGCTCACCGGCGTCGCCATCCACGCGGGGGGACGGCCACGGCGCCCGCCCCCGATCCTGTCCGGGATCGCCCGGATTTCGCGTTCTCGGCCGACCAGGGTACAGAAAAAGCGCCGGTGTGCCGTTTTCCTTTGCGCGATTCATGCACATCGAGAGTCTTCCGCCGGCGGACCGGCCGGCTCGCATCCTCGTCGTGGACGACGACGGAGCTCGGCGGGAACTGTTCGCCAAGGTGCTGAGCCACGAGGGCTACTCGGTAGACACACTGGCGGAAGGCACCGGCGTCATCGCGCATGTCCGGGACCATCCCCCCGATCTCGTCCTTCTCGATGTCATGCTTCCCGAGATCTCCGGCTTCGAGATTTGTGGCGACCTCCGAATGATGGATGAAACGCGTCTCACGCCGATCATCTTGATTACGTCGGCCTTCCAGGATGAGCAAAGCGTCGTCCGGGGCCTTCTGTCGGGAGCCGACGATTACGTCGTCACTCCGTTTCGCCTCGACGAGCTTCGCGCCCGCGTTCGGGTCCAGCTCCGCAACCGTCGCGACCGCGAGACGCTGCAGTGGGTCAAGGCGGAGCGAGCGTCGCTCAAGTCCGCAGCGATGACCGATGCCCTGACGGGGCTGTCCAATCGCCGGGCCGCAGACGCCGTCCTCGACCGGGCGCTCGAAGGATGCGAGCCGATTCTCGCCGTCCTGGTCGACATCGACCATTTCAAGCAAATCAACGACACGCACGGCCACGCGGCAGGTGACGGCATCATCGCGGAAGTCGCCGGAGCTCTCAATGTGTGCGCCCGCACGGGGGATGTGGCTGCGCGCTACGGCGGCGACGAATTCCTCGTCATCGTGCGAGGCGCGGCTCTCGCCGTCGCCGATCGCATCGGCCAACGCTACCTTGCCGCGATTCGCAAGATCCTTCTGGCGCCTCGGCAAGGGCTTTCCAACGGCAACCGCGCGTCGCAAGCGTCGGAGTCGGCCACCGCCAATCTGAGCGTCAGCATCGGAATCGCCGGAACGACGGGCGATACCCTGGTCGAGCGCGGCGTGCTCCTGTCGGGAGCGGACGAAGCGCTCTATGAGGCCAAGCGCTTGGGGCGCGATCGCGTGGTGATCCGCGCCCATCCTGTAACCGGCGCGCACATCCCCTCACCCGGCCGGATCCCATGAGTGTCCGGACCTCGCCGCCTTCGCTGCAGACCCAGCTCGAGCTCGACCTCGCCCGAGGCACGAGCGATCTGCCGACTCTTCCCCGCGGCGTCACCGAGGCCCTCCGACTCGCGCGCACGCCGGGGCTCGACTTCGACGAGCTCGCGCACTTCGCCGCCGACGACCCGCCGCTCGCAGCCCGAATCATCTCCGCGGTCAACTCGGTGTCGTACGCCCGAGCCGGGATGACCAAGATCGCGTCGGTTCGCCAAGCCGCCGTACGCCTCGGCACCCAGGCGACTCGCGACGTGCTGTATCAGGTCGCGTATACGTCGATCTTCATCGACACACCGTGCTTCCGCGAACACGTCGAGGCGACGTTCCAGCACGGCGCGCGGGCGGCGCGGTGCGCGCGTCTCTTGGCGCGCAACCTGCGCCTCGATCCGGACATCGCCTTCCTGGCGGCGCTGCTGCACGATATCGGCAGGGCGCGTTGCTGGAAGCTTCTGGCCAAGCGCCGAGATGCCGCCGCCGCCCTCGCCGTCGCCGCCCGGGCGGTGGACGACCTGCACACGGTCGCGGGCGAAGACCTTGCCATTGCATGGCGCCTGCCGGACGCGGTGGTCGAGGGGTGCCGTTGGCATCACGCGCCGGCCGGGCGAACCTATGCGCTGCTCGTCGCCGTAGCCGATGTCGTCGCGCGGCTCGACGGGGAAAATGGCGCCGAGGAAACCGCGCGGGGGTATCTGCTGAGCGCCGGTGTGCCCGCAGACCGCATCGACGACCTGATCGCACGAGCCGCGCAGCAGGCGGGAGGCCTCGAAACCGCCTGACGGCGAGCGTCGCGACCCCATCTTTTTTCGCCCAATCCTACGCGCGCTCCGCACTCGTCGAGATCGCGGCGACGCCACGAGTCGACGGCGGCGTGTTCGGCAGAGGCGTCTGCCGCGATGACATCAGAGGCGCCGGCGGCGACGCGCCGCCACGAGACAGCCGGCGAGTGCCAGCCCTGCCACCGTCCATGGGGAACTCGAGGATCTGCCGGCGCTCACCGCGCACCCTCCCGACTTGGAGCTGCCGGCGGTGCTTTCCGAGCCGGTGCTCTCCGCGCCGGAGCTTGAGCTACTGCTGGCCGAGCTTGCGGCGCTGGTGCTTTCCGAGCTGCTGGAGCTCGAGGTCGTGCCGGTCGAGTGGGGAGTAACAAACAACTGGCCCGCGTCGTTTTCACAGGTGAAACTAACGCATTGGGCGCCCAATGAGGCGCATTTGCAGTTCACATTGCTAGGCGTGTTGCTTGGCGTGCACCAACCCGTGCCCGCGTCGGCGGGGACGCAGATCGAGTTGCCGAAATCGCATATATTGGAGCCGCATTCCGTACCGCCTTCCGTGCAATCGCTGTCGTTCATACACGACTGTTGGGCGCGCGCGGGCGAGGTGCAAAGTCCGAGACCGGCGACGAGCGCGGCTGCAGAGAGGGCGAATGCGCTGAGTTTCACGGGATGTCTCCTTTGCCCAGGAGCGTGAGGAACGCCCGGGCCGGCGCTAGGCTACCACAGCGTCGTGCCACTCGGGACGGCGGCCCGGGTGAGGCGGCGGGGGTGCGGGCACGCGACGAAGAGGCGAGCGGAGACGGCCTGCGACGGCGAGCGACGCCGATGCGCTTTGCCGCGATCCGCGCCTACGGGAAGTGGACAGCCTTGTCGAACATGAACCATCCCGCCTAGCGGGCCTCGGTCACCCACCGGGTGAATTCGATCCGCCCCAGCTACCAGCCGAGTTTGGTCTGGAGCAGCGTCACAAGAGCCGCGCCCATGCGTGCGTGAGTCGCGGCCAGGGGATGTCCTCCGCAACCGGTCCCTTCAGACGCCAGCGGCTGGGGCATCTCGAGAAAGACCACGTTCGTGTCCCCGGCATCGGTGTTCTCCGCGTTGACGATGCCTTGGACGTACGTGCGCTCTTCGCTGAGTTTCGGGTCGGTGAGGTTCGGTCCGATCGTGCAGACGATGAGCGCGCTCGGATAGTTCGTCCGAACCCGCGCGATGAACGTCCGATAGGTCGTCACGTACGACTGACCCGGATCGCCTTGGCCGAAGTCGTTATTGCCCAGATAAATGACCACGGCATCGGGAATCCACGATGCGAAATTCCACGTGCTCGTCGTGACGTCCGGAAGCGCCAGCCCGTACATATCGGGCATCGTGTCGGTGGTCGTCCCGTCGTCGTTGCGATACATCCCCTTGCCCGTCCAGGCAATCGTGATGAGATCAGCCCCGAGCGTGTGCGCGGCGACCGCTCCGTACGCGACGTCGTAGTTCTGCGCCAAAAGGGCGTTCGGGCACGCGCCATTGACGCTGTCGTCGCCGTAGCCCGAGGTCACCGAATCGCCCACGATTTCGATTCGTCGCGCCGATGGCGCAGTGGGCGGCAGCAGGGCCCCGCCGTCGGCGAGAATCAACCCGAGATACGTCGTATCCCCCGACCCCGTACCGGGCAGGACGGGCTCGTTGCGACGAAATACGCTGAGCTGGTGGGTTCCCCCGTCGAGATTCGTCGCCAGCGGATAGTCGGTCGTGCCGGCCGCCAGCAGCAGCGGCGGAGTCTGCAGCGTGCCGTCGATCGTCACATCGAAGTACTTCGCGGCGCCCGACAGTCGGATGCCGATCGAATTGCCCGTAAACTGAGCCAGAATCGTGCTTCCCGACCACGCGAAGCGTGGGCCCGTCGCGCTCTCGTAGTCCACCCTCGCGACGAACCGCACGGCCGCGGCCGCGTCGGCGGGCTCGGTGGGGTTGCCGGGTGCGGCCCCATCGTCGCCCGTCTGCCCCGTACCCGCGTCGGACACCGACGCGTCCGGCGGCGCGCTGCCGCCCGACCCCGCGTCCGCCGCCGGGGTCGAGACGCTCGAGCTACTGCTTGAGCCGCCGGTCGAGCTCCCCCCGCTGCCGCCGGTGCTCGAAGAGCCCGTCCCCGTCGAGTTCCCTGTTCCCGTCGTACTCGTTTGAGTCGCGCCCGTGGACGAACCCGTGCCGGTGGAGGAACCCGTGTTGACCCCCGATGCCGGCGAACTCGACCCGCATCCGCTCAGCACCGCAACGGCGAGCGCGAGCCAGCCCGATGTCCTCGTGCGCTTCTCCAAATTGGCCTCTCCGCGCAGTATGCACCCCGAACGACGCACGCGCGACACAATATCCGAGTTCCGATCGCCAAAATGGCAGCCGCCCGCGTGCCCAGCGCCGAGTCGCCTTCGGGCGATCGGAACGCGGGACGCGGACCGGTCCTCAGGTGCGTAATGCCCGTGTCTTATCCGGCCGTCTCGGTCAGTCCGGTCCCCGTTCGCAGAGACCGAACGGGGTGGCCGATAGCCCGTGAGCCGCCAAGAACTGCCAATGGACTTGCGCTGTGTTCTGTTTCGGATTCCCAGGCCCGACATCGTTCTGATACGTCCGCGGCAACGGCATGTCCGTGGCACTGTAATAATGGATGTGCTGACCGTTGGATCGCCGACGGACTGGCGTCGGGAAGCCCGTGGGTGGCGCCCCACCACGAGGACCGGCGCCGCGAGCGTGTGGGAGCGCCAGAACGGTCGTCGTCGATTTCGACTTCAGGCCAGAAACGGCACCGCTCCGCGGCAGCGTCGATTCAGTTTACGACGCGGATCACGGATTGGCAGCATCCGCCGGACGATGTAGAGGCGCTGGCTCCGCGGTCGTGCGGGCCAACTCGACCTCGAGCGTCGCCACAACCGGAACGGAACTTTTCACTTTTTACGCTTACCCTTCCCCATGAGTCGATGCAGGCGCAAGGAGACGAGCAGCGTGTCGCGATCGGGCGTCGTTCGCGCTTTGCGCCTCGGTCCCCGAAGCTCAGCCGGCACGAAGGCCTGGATCCCAAGAACGCCGCGGATACTGCCTGGGCGCCGAGCGGCCTACGGCTTCCATCGCAGCCGGCGCACCCGCGTCGCATCCGTGCGAGGCTCGGCCAGCACCCGATGACCGGCTGGATCCGCCTGTCGCTGGCCACGTCGATCGTCTTGTTCGGACTCGTCGGGTGCGAAAGAGGCCGTTCGCCCGGAGGCGGTGGTTCGGGGTCGAGTCCAACTGGGGCCGCGGTCGACGCCGGACGCCCCGTCCTTCCGACGGTGCGCTTGGTTTTGATCACCGATCTCGCGGGAGCGCTCGGGCCCTGCGGCTGCGTCAAAGACCAACTCGGGGGGTTGGACCACTTTGCCACCTGGATGCAGGCCGAGCGCCCTCGCGCGCCGGCGTCGCTCGTGGCCGCGGCGGGGCCGCTGTTCTTCATGGATGCCAAGCTTCCACGCGATCGGGCCGATCAAGACCGGCAGAAGGCGGCCGTCATCGCCAGCCTCCTCCACGAGCTTCACTTCGCCGCGTTCGCACCCGGCGTCAACGACTGGGCCGACGGGCAGAAGGGCCTGATCGACCTGGCTCACAAGGCCGGTTGCACGATCCTCGCCAGCTCCAGCGCAGGGTTCGCGCCGCCGTTCGCCTCGGCGATCGTCAAGGACGCAGGGGGCATCAAGGTGGGGTTCGTGGGATTCGGACAGGGGGCGCCCCAGGCCGCCGATGCGGCCGCCGATGCGCCGGGGCCGCAGGAAAGCATCGCGCGCGGTGTCGATCTCGCCAAGCAGCAAGGGGCGAGCGTGCTGGTGGCGCTCGCCGCCGTCGGCCGCGACGAAGCCAAGCGCATTGCCGAGGCCGTGCCCGATCTGACGGCCATCGTCGTCGGATCCGCCCAGACTGTAGGCGAGGAGAACACGGTCGTGCCCCAAGCCGAGGCGGTCGGCGGCGTGATCGTCGCGCAAGGGGGCAACCACCTTCAATCGGTCGCCGTTCTCGATCTTTACGTGCGCGATCGCGTCACGCCCGGGCAACCGATTCGGTTCGTCGACGCGACGGGATTGGAGCGAGGGCCCGAGCGCGCAGATCTCGCAGCCCGCATCGACCGTTTGCACGAAAAAATCGCCGTGTGGGAACGCGAACGCACCTTGCCCGGCGCCGAGATCCAAGCACGCAAAACCGAGCTCGCCGAGCTGGAGGCGGAGCGCCTGAGTCTCGATATCAAGCCACCGCCGATCCAAGGGAATTTTTTTCGCTACGCGCTCAAAGAGATCCGCCCGTCGTTGGGGACGGACCCGACGATTCAAGGCGAAATCGGCACCTACTACGAGATCGTCAACGGGCAGAACCGCGTGGCTTTGGCGGATCGAAAGCCTTTGCCGCGCGCGGCCGGTCAGGCAGGATACGTCGGCGTGGCCGTGTGCGGACGCTGCCACGCGCCGGCGGTCGCGATGTGGAAGCATACGTGGCATGCGCGCGCCTACGGGACGCTCAGTTCGTTTGGCCGAGAGTTCAATCTCGAGTGCGTCGGCTGCCACGTGACCGGGTACGGTCTTCCCGGCGGAAGCACGGTCACGCACGTGGACAAGCTACAAAACGTCCAATGCGAAGTGTGCCACGGCCCGGGCTCCCGGCACGTGGCGGATCCGACCGACGAGAAGGCCGTCATCGCCAAGCCGGAGGCCGATCGATGCCTCGATTGCCATCACCCGCCTCACGTCGAGGAGTTCGACGCGGTCGCAAAGATGAAGGCGATCCTCGGGCCGGGACACGGAGCGCCGGAAGCGCCGGTTGCGAAGTAAGTCCACCGCCCCGGAATAAAGGGATCCGTCTCCGCCCTCGACTCGCATTCGCCGCATCGATACCGTGTCCCCGGTGGCCGCTCTTGGACGTCGCCACGAGCCTGCGCAAGACCGAATCCGATTTCGCGCGCGCATAGCCTCCGTCGCAGCCGACCCGCAGATGGCCGTCGTCGCCCTGGCCGCGTCGGCGATGGGGGTCGGCATCACGTGGGGACTGCCGGGATCCGATTCATGGGCCACCGACGCCATCTCGCCTCGCTCGTGCGGACTGGGCGCGATTGTCGAGACGTACACGCCGGGGCACTTCCATACGTACCCGCCGCTTCACATGGCGATCCTGACGGTCCTGTCGTTGCCGTGGATGGCGGCGGCCGCGATTCGCGTCGGAACGCAAGTCGGGGCGCTGAGCAACGAATTGATCCGGCCGCTCTACATGACGGGCATCGAGCTCGGGGCACGAGCGGTCGCCGTCGCGATGGCCCTCGGCGCGCTGTGGAACACGATGCGCCTCTGGACGCGCCTTGCCGGGCCGCGTGTCGGGCTCGGAGCCGGAATCGTCGTCGCCGCGAACGCGACGTTCGTCTACTACGCGCACACGGGCAACGTCGACGTTCCATATCTTTTCTGGGTCACCGGTGCACTCGTCGAGATGGACCGAGTGATGTCCGGCGAGCCGCGCGAAACGCGGGCCCTTCTGCTCGCAACGGCGGCGGTGCTCACCAAGGACCAGGCGGCGGCGGCGCTCCTGATTCCCTTCGTGCTGGCGTTCGTCGTGAGCCCGAAGACCCTGAGGATCCCCGTGGCACGTCCGGCCGTACGCGACGCCGTCGTGCGCGCGGCGGTCGTGTACGCGGTGATCTCGGGGGCGCTCGTGAACCCGGTCGGGTTCGCGCACCGAGTGGCGTTTCTGCTCGGGCCGGCGAGCCAGACGTGGGCCGGATACCCGCGCAGCCTGCGAGGCGCGATGGCGCTGACGCATGACGCCGTCGCCGCAACGCCTCGGTTCACCTCGGGACTCGTGGCCGTGGCAGCCCTTGTGGGCGTGGGGGTCGCGGTCACGTCGAAGCACGGGGTGAGCCGCGTTCGCGCGTTGTTGCCGCTGTCGGCCGCGGTCTCGTTCACCTTGTTCTTCACGCTGGCGGCACGCCGCAGCGAGGACCGGTTCCTGCTGCCGCAGAGCCTCTTTGCCCTGCCCTATGCGGCACTTGCGTTCGACGCCGCATGGGTGCGCTGGCCGCGCGCGCACATGGCCCTCGCGGCCTGCGCCGCCGCGGGGTTGGTCCCGGCCGTGATCGGTGTCACGTCGCTCGACGCGACGCTCCTCAACGACTCTCGGTACGTGGCGGAGCGCTACTTGGCGACGCTTCCGGCGGGCACCCACGTCGAGGTCTACGGCGGCCCGATTTTTCTGCCGCGCATCCCGACCCAGATCGCGGCCGTGCGTCCGGGCATCGAGCCGATCGCCGACCGCGAACGAATCGCCGGGGTCGAGGAGCTCATCGACCCGGCGATGGACCCGCGTCCGCGCGCGCCGAGTGCCATCGTCCTCGCCACCGAGCTCAGCAACGAGGCGGCCACGGATTCCACCGGCTCGGGCCTTGTCGTATGCGCTCGCCCAATACCGGGACGCGCAATCGCACGCCTTGTTCCGAGGGTTGCTCGACGGGTCGCTCGGGTACGTTCGGGCGCTCCGAGCGACCTGTACGGTCCCCTGGCCGCTCGCGTGTCGCGAGGTGCATCGCGCAACGGCCGGAGAGGTGTGGATTTACATCCCGAAAGCCGGCGTGAGCCTCCCAAATCCTCAGGGCACCGTCCATCCATGACGGACCTGCCATCGGGTTCTGCCGTATCCAGGAAACGCGCCGTCGGCGCGCGCCCATCCGTCCCCTGATTTACCGTACCCATAGTAACCCCCCTCAGCCTATCGCTGACGGCGACGTTCGACGCCTCCGGTACCGGACTACCAGGCAGAGTTCATGTCCTCGACGGCGAATAGCGTGTTGCCCATGCCGGGTCGCCGCGTGGGTTCCCCTAGTCACCGATGGCGGCATGGACGCTGCGGAGGCAGGGGACGCCGAGGGGAACGCCGACGACGCTTCCGATGGACGCCTTCGGCCGCGACTCCGCGTCTCCGTCTGTTTCAGCAGACCCCCGTTTCCTTCCGCGAAATCGAGG
This sequence comes from uncultured delta proteobacterium, assembly GCA_963696385.1. Taxonomy (GTDB): domain Bacteria; phylum Myxococcota_A; class Polyangia; order Polyangiales; family Polyangiaceae; genus Palsa-1150. The sequence continues at coordinate 179,434 of CAVOKF010000006.1, read as the reverse complement.
AACGAGTACCTCGATTCCGCGGAGTGGAAGGGTCGTTTTCCGCGAACCTCCCGACGGGATCAGGTGGTCTCACCCCTCCGTTTCATGGAATCGAGGGACTACGTCTGCGTCAGCGTGACGGCGTACGTGCAGCTCAGGGAAACGGAGATGCCGGACTCCATCACCATCTCTTGAATCGTCTCTGTGCCACTGGCCGAGTCGTTGGCCACGGTGAAGATCACCGAGACCTGGCTCGTCGCTCCGGTCGTGCTTTCCGAACACATCTGCGTGACGGTGCAGCCGGATTGCGAGGTCGTGCACGAGGGGCCCCCGTCCGTCCCGCTCGTCGTAGAAGTCATGAAGGCGCTGAGGCTCGATGCGCTTTCGCTGCCCGTGATCGGCACCGATTCATCCATCAGGGTCGGGCATCCCGCACTCGACCCGCTCTGCAGGACACTGTGCGAGGTGTAGTTCCCGGCTGCGAGGGAGCATGTTGCGCCGGGCGTCGTGTTGCCGCCCCCGCCGCCGGGGCTACCGGACGACCCGCCGCCGCAAGCCAAGCAAGCCACGATCGCGCCGATGGCGGCCAGAGCGCCCAGATTCGACGGCCCGATGGAAACACGAACAGATTGGATCATGAAAAAATCTCCCCTTTTGTGGATCCGTGAAGCACATCACACTCCGCTTGGTGCGTCACGCTCGAACGGCAGCCCCGGCGCGTAGACGGAGACCAGACTCGCCCACCTCGGGATACCGCCGGCGAAGACACCGGGCCGATGCCGCTGGACGCCCGCGCCAATCAGCGCGAGAAGGGCGAAGTCTTCCTCGGCACGAGGATGGACCGAAAGTGCGGCCCGCGTGACCCCATCGATCACCTTCGACTTTCGTGACCGTGCTTGGGCGGCACGCGGTTCCCCGTTTTGGATGACGGCGTCGCTCCTGCTGCTGGGGGCGTGCAGCAACCAGGCGGCATCGGCAGCCGCTCAAGACTCGGGAGAGGCACTCACGGCCCAGGACGGCAGCACGGTAGGCTGCACGTCGCTTGGGGGGACGTGTGTACCGTATACCCAAGGGTGTCCTCCCCCTCAGCAGAACACCGCTCTGTGCGAGAACACCATCCTTCTATGTTGTCTACCCGCGGACCGAGAAGATTCTGGACGGTCCCGTTACGGCCGAGGAGACGGACGGCGGCGTAGGGGCAGAGATTGACGACGCGACGGCAACCGACGCGACGGCAACCGACGCGACGGCGACCGGAGACACTTCCACCGAATGAGTCCCGGCACGCCAACGCTTGAGCCGCGCGAAGGTCAAGAGGCCGCTTCTCATTCCCGCTTCCGCGGCAGCGCTCCGCGCGGCACGCGGCCACCTTCGACGCCCTGGTCGCGGGCGAGACCGACCCGGAAAGCTCGTGGAGTTGACCAGGGGCCGTCTCAAGGCGCCCCACCAGACGGATGCGCGGGTTGACGGCGGCACGGAATCTGCCGACCCTAGGTGCACTCCGATGAGCTGGCCCACCCGCCTCTTGACCCGAGAGGATCCCCCGCCCTTTCGCGTGATCGACAGCGGATCGGACACGCCCTTCGTGATGACGGCAGACCATGCCGGGCGCCTCATTCCGCGCGCGCTCGGTACGCTCGGCCTGTCGGCTGGGGATCGAGAGCGCCACATCGCGTGGGACATCGGGATCGGCGCGCTCTCCGAGCAGCTCGCCCGACGGCTCGGCGCGTTTCTCGTCGTTCAAACGTATTCGCGACTCGTGATCGATTGCAATCGACCGCTCGACGCCCCGAGCTCGATTGCAGTCGAAAGCGATCGCACGCCCATACCGGGCAATCGCAACCTGTCCGCCCTCGAGGCCGAAGCACGCGCAAACGAGATATTCCGCCCGTATCACGCGCGCATCGAACAAGAGATCACGCGGCGCGAGCGCGCGATGCGGCCGGTCATCTTCATCGCGATGCACAGCTTCACGCCGCGGTTGGGGGGCGTCGACCGACCCTGGCCGTGCGGCGTGCTGTCCAATCGAGATCGACGCCTGGCCGATCGGTTGCTTTCCCATCTGCGAGGCGAAGGGCTGAACGTGGGCGACAACGAGCCGTACTCCCTGAGCGACCTCACGGACTACGGCGTGCCGAACCATGCCGAGAAACGCGGACACCCATACGTCGAATTGGAAGTCCGTCAGGATCTCATCACGAGCGGCGACCAGCAGGAGCCATGGGCCGACCTGCTCGATCGCGCGCTTCGGGAGGCCGCACGGCCGCTCTGCGAGCCAAGTCGTCTTCGCTTCGTTTGAATGGCGGCGGCCGACATCGACGACCGTCCGGTCGGCGCCCTCGGATCACGGCCGCGCCCGGGGCGTAGCCTTCGCCGCCGGACGATCGCCGGCCCCATCCCCCGCGGCGCCCGAGAACCTACGGAGTGCCCCGCAGGGTGACCCCGAAGGGTGAACTCGGGACGGGCCCGCTGTAGGAGGCGCGGACACGCTGTCGTCCAGGCGACATCGGCGGCCAGCGCTTGGTTTGCGACCCCCACGCGCGGCGAGAATACAGCGCGAGCGGCAGTTGACAGTGACGTGGTCTCTGCGACCGAAACCAGGCGCGCGCGACCGGGCTCACGGTACCATGAGCGACATAGCAGGCAATGACGATGACCTGGCGACACTTTCTTATCGGCGCCCTACGCCTACTTTGTGTCCTTGCGCTGGGCGCTCCCGCCGGCGCATGCGGCCGATCCTCGCTGGAAGGCGACGTGATCCTCGTGACCGACGACGCGAGCGCCGTCTCTCGGGCGACGAGCACGATCTCGACCAACACAAGCTCGAGCAGCACAGCCCCCGACGGCGCTGTGTGCTCTCCGTCCGGATCCGGTTCGAGCTGCACCGTCCGCGAGACCCCCGACGCGACGCCCGCAGACGCGAAGTCGGCCACCGATGCGATATCCACGGCCGACGCCATATCCACGGCCGATGCGATATCCACGGCCGACGGAGCGCGGCCCGGTGACGCAAACACTGTAGACGGGACGGAAGGCCTCGACTCGAGCCCCCCCCTGGACGCCGTCGCGGATTCGCCGGTCGTCCTCACTCAACCAGACGGAGCGGTTTGCCCCCTGGGCAATACCAGCGTCTGCAATTCGCTCTGTGTCGATACGTTTACGGACCCCGCCAATTGCGGCGGTTGCGGCAAGGTCTGCCCGGGCGGCGACGTGTGCCTGGACGGCGCATGCGCCCTGTCGTGCGATACCGAAGCGGGACTCACGCTGGTCAATTGCGACGGCGCCTGCATCGACCTTCTGACGAATGCGAACCATTGTGGCTCGTGCGGAGTCGCCTGCACCGGTGGCCAGCAATGCCAGGGCGGCGATTGCACGTGCACCGGCGGGACCCTGCCCGCGCTGTGCGAGGGGCAGTGCGTCGACCTGGCTTCGAGCCCGACCCACTGCGGCGCGTGCGGCGCTGCGTGCGGTCAAGAACAAGTGTGCTCGGGCGCCGTGTGCATCGTGTCGTGTCCCGACGCGGGAGGCGTCGCGAACTGCGGCGGCGCCTGCGTCGACACGACCTCGGACAACGCCAACTGCGGCGCGTGCGGCACTGTGTGCGGCGGCGGATCGGCGTGCGTCGACGGAGCGTGCACGTGCCCCGCCGGCCAGGCCTTGTGCAGCGGCAACTGCATCCCCGACACGGCCGACTCCAACAACTGCGGAGGGTGCGGGGTCACCTGTCCGGTCGGTACGGTGTGCTCCAACGCACAGTGCATTTGTGCGTCCGGCGACCTCCAGTGCGGCGGGGTCTGCGTCGATGCGCAGTCGGACAACGCCAATTGCGGCAGTTGCAACACACGATGCGGCAACGGATTTCAGTGCCAAGCCGGCGTGTGCGCCTGCGCCAACGGCGGCGTCGCATGCGACGGCGCGTGCACCGATACCGCGAGCGACCCCTCCAACTGCGGCGCGTGCGGGAATGCATGCGCCACCGGCCTGGTGTGCAACGTGGGACAGTGCACGAACACCTGTACGACGGCCGACGCGGCGGCAGACGCGGGCCCGTCGCTGACCGAATGCGCGGGAGCGTGTGTCGATTTGACGACCAACAATCTCGATTGCGGCGGTTGCAATGCCCAGTGCCCGATCGGCGGGAGCTGCGTGAACGGGGCCTGCCAGTGCGGGCAAGGCGACACGCAGTGCCGCAACACGTGCACGAACACCCAGAGCGACGACGCCAATTGCGGCCGGTGCGGCAATGTCTGCCGCGAAGGGACGACCTGCCAGAGCGGAGCGTGCGTGGCGGGCTGCGGCACGGGCGGTCTGACGCTTTGTACCGAGCCCGGCCCCGGCGGCGCGATGGTGTCGACCTGCGTCGACCTCACCACGAGCGCGGCCAATTGCAGCGCATGCGGCGTCGCGTGCGACGTGGGCGCGACATGCCTCAACAGTCAGTGCACGTGCTCCACGGGATTGACCCAGTGCGCAGGCAGAGGTTTCCGGGGACGCGGAGACTGCGAGGATCTGCAGTCGAGCAACGCCGACTGCGGCTCGTGCGGCAACCGTTGCCCTGGGACGGCCCCTCGATGCTCCGACGCGACGTGCGTGATTCAGTGTCTGTCGGGCGAAGCGCCCTGCGGAGCCGACTGCGTCGACCTGACCAGCAGCAAGGCCAACTGCGGCTATTGCGGCGCGGACTGCGGGAACAACCTCACGTGCGTAGACAGCCAGTGCGTCTGCGCCGCCCCGTTTACCAATTGCGACGGGAGCTGCGTCGACACGACCACGAGCAATACCGATTGCGGGGCTTGCGGCACGACATGCGTCGCCCCGTCGACCTGCCAAAATAGCGCGTGCCAGTAAACGGAAGCCGTCCGAGGTGCCCACCGCCGCTAGGGCGGCCTTCACCTCGGATCGCGGCACGACGGTTCGATCGCGTCGAATGTCTCAGGACTCGGGCGGCGCGCAGAAGGACACGAGCGTGCGGAGGATTCCGTCAGGCTCCCGTAGCCCGTCGGCCACGATCCGATGTGTCAGGACTCGGGCGGCGCGCAAGAGGACACGAGCCTGCGGAGGATTCCGTCGGGCTCCCGTAGCCCGTCGGCCACGATCCGATCGGCTCGCGCTTGCGAGTCGCTGTTGGCGTAAATGCGCAGCTGCGGCGCGTTGCCCGACGGGCGCACGTGGGCCACGTCACCGCTCTTGAAGGTGACCCGCACACCATCGACGACGTTGATCCGCACGATGTCGTCGAAGCCGAGCGCAGGGACGAAGACCCGCGCGAGCATCGCACGCAACTCGTTCCACGCAGGCGGCACGGCGCCGGAGAAGTCCATTTCCGCCACCTCGCCCGGTGGAACCAGCCGCGCCATGAGCTTACGGGTGACCGCGACGGGGACTTCGTCGAGGAGCCCCGATTGGCCGAACCGCGCGGGCAGCCGGTCCCAGATCCGGGTCAACGCCGTCCCTTCGCGCGCGGCCGCGAACAGGTTTGCGAGGATCGGCAGGGTGGAGTCGCGTGTCGGAAGCGCCGCCAACGTACCGCCGGCGAGCGCGACGTCGCTTCCCGTCAGAAAGCCCCCGTTGGCCTCCCATCCGACGATCGGCGGGTCCCGCCCTTCGCGCTTCATCGCGTCGATCGCCGCGATCACGTAGGGCGAGCCGATCTGGGTCTGCCGCAGCAGGACGCCGCGCTCGCGCATGCGGCGAAGGACGGCGTCGTTCGCGCTGATCGGCACGGCCACCGCGCGGGCCGACAGCAGCTCGGCGACGACGATCCCCAGCAGATCGCCGGCCAGAAAGCGCACGCGTCGTCCTGCGGGTCCGGCCTCCTCGGCGGGTACGACGGCCGCGACGAGCGGCCGATCGGAATCCCCGTCCGTCGAGACGATGGCATGGGGGCGAAAGCCATCTCGCTCGGCGGCGATCGCGAGCGCATCGAGGACGTCGAGCTGAGCGCCGACGACATTCTCCGTGTCGAGGGCCACGAACGCATCGCTGCGGCCCGATACGACGACCTCCGCGCCGATCGCACCCAGGATCCGGGGCAGGATGTCGCGACCGACCGCCGAGTGCTGGTAGACGACGACGCGCATTCCTCCGAGCGCGTCCCCCGCAAAGGCGTTGACGTAACGACGGACGTACGCTTCCTCGGCCGCACGATCCACCGGCGGAAGAGGCGTGCGGGTCTTCAGCCCGCCCTTGGAGTCGAAGGCGGACTCGCCCGCGGATCGCCCGTACTCCTCGGCCCGGACCCGCTCGACTTCCCGCGTGATTCCGGCTTCGTCGGACTTCAGGACTTCGCCGACGCTCCGGTTGATCTTGATGCCGTTTCGGTCGAAGGGAATATGGCTGCCGGTGACCATGACGCCGGCACAGCGCTCGGCCATCGCGCGCGCCACGAGCGCCGGCGTGGGGATCTTCCCCGCATTCTCCACGCCGCAACCGGCGTCGACGATAGCCCGGGCGACCGCGATGAGGAGCCGATCGGTGCTCGGCCGCAGATCGCCGGCCAGGATCACGCGGCTGTCGGGCGGGATGTCGCCTGTCGACAGCAGATAGCGCAGCCCGCCTTTGACGTTGATGTACGCCTCGAGATCCGTGATGTCTTGCACGAGCCCGCGAAGGCCACTGGTCCCGAAGGCGAGGGCGATAGGCGTGTAGTCGAGAAACGAGGGGGCTTGGCAGCTCATGGGTCGTAGGGAGGGCGGGACCGCGAAACCATGTCGAAATCACCCGAATGGTAAGGCCCAGTTCGATGATCCTTTGGGAATCGCCTGGGTCCTTGTTCGGTTCGATACGGCGGGCGGCCGATGGGTGGAGCCGGCGTGAATCGCGCCGCGTCTTCTATGCCATCGTCGCCGGAAAGGCGATCGGCCTCGCGTTGGTGCTTACGCTGGCCTGGGGAATTCCCTCCTACTTCGGGCACTGTGCCTACGCCGCCGAGCAGACGCCCCCGCACTCCGAATGCGTCAATCCCCTGAACACGGCCTGGACCCTCACGGCTGCATTCCTCGTCTTCTTCATGCAGGCAGGGTTTCTCTTTCTCGAGGCCGGATTCTCCAGGACCCGAGAGACCGTCAACGTTCTGCTCGAGGGAATCGTCGACACCTGCCTGTGCGGTGTTCTTTTTTTCGCGTTCGGATTCGCGTTCATGTTCGGCTCGGGCAACGGGTTCATCGGCCACGAATACTTTTTTTTGCACGGAACACCGGAGACATACGGGTCGACCGGCGTGCCCATGCTGGCCTTCTGGTTGTTTCAGTTCGCCTTCGCCGATACGTGTAGCACGATCACGTCGGGCGCCATGGTAGGTCGGACGGCCTTCGTGGGCGACCTTTGGTACAGCGTCGGCGTCAGCGGTTTCATCTACCCGATCTTCGGTCATTGGGCTTGGGGTCCCGATGGATGGCTGACGGCGATCAAGCCTCTCGCCTTCCACGACTTTGCCGGATCCACCGTGGTTCACACGATTGGCGGCGCCGTCGCGCTGACCGGGGCGATGGCCCTCGGCCCCCGCCTCGGCCGCCGGTTCGCGCGCGACGGAGGCGGCATCATGGCCGGACACAATATGACGCTCGCGGCGGTGGGCGGGGTCATCCTCTGGTTTGGCTGGTATGGTTTCAACCCGGGAAGCACGCTCTCGGCCATGGATCTGCAAGGCATTGGGCGCGTCGCCACCAATACGACTCTTGCGGCATGCGGAGGTGGACTGTCTGCGCTTTTCTGCGTGTATGCGCGCGCCCGATACTGGGACTGCGGCATCACCGTGAATGGCTTCTTGGCGGGCCTGGTGGCGATCACCTGCCCTTGCTACTGGGTCTCCCCCTCGGGAGCCCTCATCCTCGGCGCAGTCGCAGGCATCCTCTGCGTCCTCTCGGTCGACTTTTTCGAGTTTCTGCGAATCGACGATCCGGTAGGCGCGGTCTCGGTCCACGGAGTCTGCGGGATCTGGGGAACGCTGAGCTTGGGACTCTTCGCGACCGGCCAATACGGGGCACCGGGACCGTACGGGGCGGACACCTCGGCCGAATCCCTGGTGGTTGGGCTCTTTTACGGGGGCGGCACGGGGCAGCTCAGCGCCCAGGCCGTGGGCAGCGCCGCCATCACGACGGCGACCTTCGTGACCTCCTTGCTGATGATGGCTGGCCTCAAAGCAGCCGGTGTGCTCCGTCTTTCGGCCGAGCGCGAGCGACAGGGCATGGATGTGGCGGAGCACGGCGGCCCGGCATACCCCGAGCTCGTTGCCCGCGCGGCCGCCGACCCGCGACGAGACCTGCTGGCCTCCGAAGCCGAGCTGCGATCGGTCGCGCGCTGACCGATCGGAATCCGACTATCCGGTGCACGGCGTCGGATCGAGCGGCTCCCTCGACCGAGAGCCGGGGGCGGTCGTTCGGCCCCCGTCTCCGTCCGGTTCATTCCTCGACGACGCGGCGACCGCGGTACATGCGGACGTGCCCGTCGCTCCCGGGGGGCGTGGAATCCCTGCCGTCCTGGGGATCCACAACCGGGGGCTCTGCTCGCTCCGCGGTCAGGCGCGGAGGCGGCGACGACCGGGTCACGATGGGCGCGGCTGCCAGCTCGGTCAAAGGCTGCGCGAGGGCGACGGGCGGGCGCACCGGGGCGGCGACTTCGGGATCGATCCGGCGGACGACGAGGTTCGCTACCATTCGCAAGGCCGGCATGTTGACGGTCACAGCCGAGATGATGCCGATGAGTCCCCAGGTCATCCTCTTGATGTAAATCTTGTGCTCGGAGTAGCGTAGAATACACGCGTCGAGCTCTTCGCCACCGGTGAGAAACGTCTCGTACAGCCGCGTGATGCGCGGGCCCACCTCCGCGAAGAGGTCGCCGTCGAACACGGCGGGCAGGTCACGGGCCACGAGCGCGCCGGTGCCGGCGATCACAAAACTGCCGTACACCCCCTGAACGTCACGAAGCGTTCGCAGCGTCCCCTCGATGCTCGGCATGGTCTGGCTCCTTAGATTCCCAGTAACTCGCGGATCGCCGACACCTCGGTCGTTGGCCTCGGCCGAAGTGCGATCACCTCTCCGTTGCGCTCGAGTACGACAAAGCAGCGTCCGCTCTTGAAGATGCACTCCATCGCACGGAACCGCTCGACCCCCAGCTGATTGCCCACGAGCTCGGTCAGGCGACACGCGTACGCGACGATGTCCGCGAAATCCTGGGTGGCGCCTTGATTTTCCATGATCCCGCCCCCCGGATCGAGGCGCAGAACGACTTCGAAGTCTTCGCCGCGCAAAACATGGCCCGCGACCAGAATGGGCGTCGCTTCGATCTCGATGCTCTCGCCGACTTGGCGCCCAAGGGCGCCGGGGCGAAGCGCCAGCAGGCTCGGCGCCATGCGCTCGTCGCGAAGCTGGGCCGCACGGATGAGGAGCGTTTGCCAATTGCAGGCGATGGTGTCTTTCGCAGGCCATTCGCGCTCGGCGGGCTCGAAGGAGCCTTCGTTCCAGGACAGCATGTCGAGGGCGGCGGCCTCGCCGCTCAGCGTGCGCGCGACGGCATGGACGATCGCTCCTCCACGAAAATAGAGAAAGCCGACGTTGCTTCCCGACGTCACGCGGACGACCCGTCGCGACCCGGCCAGACATTCCATCTGAACGAGGTCGCCGATGGTCGCGCCCTTGATCTGCGCCTGGAATCCCGATGGGCGTGCACTGCCCGACGGGCTGTCACGAGGGGTCGGGGCCTTGGAGCTCACGACGCATCCTGCGGGTCGTCGGGCGTCGGCGGCGCCGAGGGCCCCACCCTTCCGAGTGGGCTGCCCGTTTCCCGAATGCCTGCCTCGTGGACCCAACCCGGCGTGCGGCCGCCGCCCATCGCGACCCACGTCGGATCGAGCCGAGTCGCGAGGCCCGCGAGTACCCCGATTCCATGAAACGGCAAGGGGAGACCACCCGATCCCGTCGGGAATATCGCGGAAAACGACCCGTCCATTCCGCGGAATCGAGGGACTAGCTTCATGGGCCGACCATGGGCCCAGAACCGTTTCCGCAGGGTATCCCGAGCGTGCCGGGGTGCGAATTTAGCGCGCGTTTACAGTTCGAGGACCGAAGGATCGCCGCCGGATCGTGCGCGGCCACGGACCCCTCCCGCCTTCGCGACTCGGCTTTTGTGCGGGCTCGAGCCTCAGCCTTGATGCGCGGCATACGCGCGCCATCCGCCGAACGACGAGATGTCGGTGGCAGAGGCGACCGCGTGCGCTTCGCAGAGGAAGCCATGAACTTTGCCCCCGTCTTCGAGGTCGATCGTTCCGATCGCAAGCGGAGCGCCCACGCCCTCCAAAAATGAGCCGACGCTCTCGTGCGGCAAAGCCCACACCTCCAGATCGATTTTCGTGCCGTGCGAATCGCCGACACGAACGAGGCCCGGCTTGGGCGGGTGAGTCCCCGGCAGTGCGTACAACCGATACGAAGGCGCCGTCCGAGTCGCGCGCACGCAATGGGCCCCCCGATGGGTGAGCTGATGATTGAGCGGCATGCCGGACAGGTGTGCTCCCACGACCGCCAGCAGCAGGCGGCCCTCCAGGGGTTGCTCGGCCTGCTCGGCGGGTGCCGGCCAGGGCCATCCCGTCGCCCCGAGAGGGCCACCAGAGCGACGGTGAAAGGCGGATGCCAACGCGACGAGTACGGGATCCCTGCCCCAAGGCCCGACGAACGTGACACCCGAGGGCAGACCGTCTGGACGGATTCCGCTCGGCACGGCCACGGCCGCCAAATCGAGCAAATTCGCAAACGTCGTGTAGAGCCCGAGCCGCGTGTTGACCGCGATCGGATCGGCAAGGACTTCGTCGATTCGGGGGGTGCCGGGGACCGACGGAAGAACCAGAGCATCGAGCGTCGTCCAAAGCGGCTCCACCGCTCGGCGCAACGCGGCGAGCGATTGGAGACCGCGAAAGGCATCGGTGGCCCGAAATGCGGCTCCTTGATTCAGAATGGTTCGAATGACCGGCAGCAGCGCCTCGGGATGCGTGTGGAGGAACTCGTCGAATCCCGAAAGCCGCTCGGCGATCCAGGGGCCTTGATAGAGAAGCCGGCCGGCCTCGAAGAACGGCGTCATGTCGACGTTCTCGAGCGCGGCGCCCATTTGCTCGAGCGCCGCGCGAGCCGCGGCGAACCGCTCGCGCGCGGCGTCGTCGTCGAACGACTGGTCCTCCGGCCGTGGAACCCCGATCCGCCAGCGCCGGCCGGAGACGTCCGCTCGCCATCGAAAACGGGAAGCTTCGGCTCGCGAATAGGGATCGCCCGGGTCAAATGCCGTCGCCACGGCGGCCACCTCCGTCGCGTCTTCGCACGTGAGCGCGAGGATCGTGACGCAATCGAGCGAACGGCACGCAGGCACCACTCCACGCGTCGAAAGAAGTCCGCGGCTCGGCTTGAGCCCTACGATGTGATTGAGTGCCGCCGGGACGCGGCCCGAGCCGGCGGTGTCGGTAGCGAGGGCGAAGCTCACCAATCCCCGAGCCACCGCCGCGGCGGAGCCGGAGCTCGAGCCGCCGGACACATATCGAGGATCGAAGGCATTCGGCGGGACGCCGTATGGCGACCGAACCCCAACGAGTCCGGTCGCCAGCTGGTCGAGGTTCGTCTTGCCGATGTAAAGAGCGCCCGCCGCACGGATCCGATCCACCACCGGTGCCGAATCGCCGGGCAGGTACGCAAACTCCGGGCACGCCGCCGTCGTCATCACCCCGCCCACGTCGATATTGTCCTTCACGGCGAACGGGATCCCGTAGAGCGGCGGCCGGGACCCCGGCGGATAAGCCCGTTCGAGCGATCGCGCCTCGGCGATGACCTCGTCGCTCGCGCGGAGCGCCGTCCAAATTCCCGCCGTCCTATCGGCCGCGATCCCGGCGAGGACGGTTTCCGCGACATCGACGCAGCGGATGCTCGAGTCGCGGTACCCTCGCCGCAGCGAAGCGATGTCCAATGGCAGCGACTGACCCGATGGGCTCACGCGCACGCGATGCTCTTACCACAGGAGGGCCGGGGCGCGGATCGATCGCCTTCCGACGAACGGGGGACCGGACGGTCCTCGCCCGAGCGTTCGCGACCAGTCCATTGCGAATCCTCACGCCGCGCAATCACGGTCACGCCGCGTGGGTATTTCTGTCGAGTTTCGGCGGTGGGCTGGTCGATGGCGATGCGGTCGATCTGATCCTCGATGCGGAGCCTGACTCGTCGGGCCTGGTGTGCACTCAGGCCTCCACCAAAGTGTACCGCTCGCCGCGCGGCTGCTCGCAGCGGCTCGAAGTTCACGTTGCCGAAGGCGCGACGATGGCCATCCTCCCGGACCCGGTCGTACCCTTCGCCGGGGCTCGCTACACCCAAAGGGTCGACGTCTCGCTCGCAGCGAATGCGTCACTGCTCCTCTTCGACGCGACATCGTGCGGACGCGCTGCACGCGGTGAGCGATGGCAGCTCGCTCGTCTCGAGTCGAGGACCGAGATCACGCGCGCCGGCGAACCCATCTTCGTGGACGCGACGCTTTTGGATCCGGCTCATGGGTCGATCGCGGAGCGGATGGCACCGTACGAATGGGTGGCATCGCTCGTCGCGATCGGACCCCGCTTCGCCGACGTGCGCCGAGCGATGCTCGGACCGCTCGCGCCGTCCACCGACGATGCCACCAGCGTTTGGGCGGCGAGTCCGCTGCAGGACGACGGCGTCGTCGTGCGTGTCGCCGCACACCGTTTCGAGAACGCGTCGCACGTCTTACGCCCGAGTTTCAGGTCCCTCGCGCGATGGCTCGGCGACGACCCTTTCGCTCGAAAATGGTGACGGGCCAAAGCGAATGCGCCATGCTCGCGCGCGATGCACCTGACCCCTCGCGACGTCGACAAGCTGGTCTTGCACGGGGCGGGATTTCTCGCGCAAAAGCGCCTCGCTCGCGGGATCCGCCTCAACTACCCGGAGTCCGTCGCGCTCATCGCCACCCAGCTTCTGGAGTTCATCCGCGACGGCCGGTCGGTGGCCGACTTGATGGATCGCGGCCGGCGCATTCTGGGACGCCTGCACGTCATGCCGGCAGTGGCCGATCTCGTCACGGAAGTTCAGGTGGAAGGCACGTTTCCCGACGGGACGAAACTCGTGACGGTTCATAGTCCCATCGCGCTGTCCACCGTCGACCTCGATCTTGCGCTCTACGGCACGTTCCTGCCGGTGCCGCGGCCGGAAATCTTCGCGCCCATCGCGGGGAGCGCACACGCCCGAGCGTCGAACCCCGGCGAGCTGCTCGTCGGTCCCGGCGAGATCGTGATCAACGACGGGCGCGAGGCCATCGATCTGGTCGTCGAGAGCGTCGGCGATCGCCCCATTCAGGTCGGAAGTCACTATCCGTTCGATGAGACCAATGCCGCGCTCCTGTTCGATCGCAAGCGCGCAGCGGGTCGACGCCTCGACATCCCGGCCGGCACCGCCGTTCGCTTCGAGCCGGGCGATCGGAAGACGGTCCGCCTGGTCGCCATCGCCTCGGTCATGGACTCGCCCGGTGGCGCCCCATGAGCGCTCGGATCGACCGCCGGCACTACGCCGACATGTTCGGCCCGACCGTCGCGGACCGCGTTCGGTTGGGCGACACCGGCCTGGTCGCCCGAGTCGAACGCGACCACGCGGTGTACGGAGACGAATGCAAGTTCGGCGGGGGCAAGGTATTGCGCGATCGGCAAGGGCAACGAGCGGGCGTGAGCGACCGCGACGCGCTCGATTGCGTGATTACCAACGCGCTCATCATCGACGCGACGGGTATCGTCAAAGCGGACATCGGAATCAAGAGTGGCCGGATTGCCGGAATCGGCAAGGCGGGCAATCCAGACGTCATGGCCGGCGTCACGCCGGGGATGATCATCGGTGTCACGACCGAGGCCATCGCCGGCGAAGGGCTCATCGTGACCGCCGGCGCGATCGACTCGCACGTTCACTTCATCTGCCCGCAGCAGGCGCAAGAGGCGCTCGCTTCCGGCGTAACGACCTTCGTCGGGGGGGGCACCGGGCCCGCGACCGGGACGAATGCGACGACCTGCACTCCGGGCTCGCGTCATATCCGCCAGATGTTGCAGGCAACCGATGTCCTGCCGATCAACATCGGACTCACCGGAAAGGGCAATACTTCCTCGCCCGAGGGCCTGGTCGACCAGATCCGCGCGGGCGCGGTCGGGCTGAAGCTCCACGAAGATTGGGGGACGACGCCGGCCGCCATCGATTGCTGCCTCGGAGTGGCCGAAGGCGAGGACGTGCAAGTCACGATTCACACCGACACCCTGAACGAGTCGGGCTATGTCGACGACTCGATCGCGGCGTTCAAGGGTCGAACGATCCACACGTATCACTCCGAGGGTGCGGGCGGCGGGCATGCCCCCGACCTCATTCGCGTCTGCGGCGAGTCGAACGTCATCCCGAGTTCGACGAATCCGACGCGGCCGTTCACCGTCAACACCCTCGACGAGCACCTCGACATGCTCATGGTCTGCCACCATCTCGACCGGACGATCCCCGAGGACGTCGCGTTCGCCGAGAGCCGCATCCGAGGAGAAACGATCGCCGCGGAGGACATTTTGCACGACATGGGCGCGATCAGCATCGTGTCGAGCGACAGCCAGGCGATGGGGCGCGTCGGCGAAGTGATCACCCGGACATGGCAGACGGCGCACAAGATGAAGGCGGATCGCGGCCGGCTCCCCGAGGAGCAAGGCGACGACGACAACGTGCGCATCAAGCGCTACGTCGCCAAGTACACGATCAATCCGGCGATCGCGCACGGCATGTCGACCGAGATCGGGAGCGTCGAGGTGGGCAAATGGGCCGATCTGGTGCTGTGGCGGCCGGCCTTCTTCGGCGTGACGCCCGAAATCGTCGTCAAGGGGGGCTTCATTGCGTGGGCACAAATGGGCGACGCAAACGCCTCGATTCCGACCCCTCAGCCCCTGGTGATGCGTCCGATGTTCGGGGCTTACGGGCGCGCGGCCGGCGCCACGAGCATTGCGTTCGTGTCGCGGCGCGCGGAGCTCGAGGGAGGACTCGACGATCTCGGCCTCGCCAAGCGAGTGCTATCGGTCCGAGGGTGCCGCGGCCTCGGAAAACGGCACATGATTCACAATGACGCACTGCCGACGATCGCCGTGGACCCCGAAACGTACGAGGTCCGGGCCGACGGAGTTCGCCTCACCTGCGATCCGGCGGCCGTGCTGCCCCTCGCCCAGCTCTATCACCTATTTTGAGGTCCCGTGACCGCCCGTTCGCGCTGGAGAGTGCTTCAGATGGCCGATTCGGCTTTTCCCGTCGGCGGATTTGCCCATTCCGCGGGCCTCGAAGCGATGATCCATCGCGGCCAGCCTCGCACCGCCGATGAACTCGAGACGTACGCCGGCGTCCATCTCTGGAACGTCGGCCATGCGGCGCTTCCGTTCGTCACGGCCACGTTCGACGCCCCGCACGAAATCGAGGCGATGGATCGCCGGGTCGACGCGTTTCTCACGAATCATGTCGCCAACCGCGCGAGCCGCACGCAGGGCCGGGCGTTCATCGGGACATGCGCGCGCGTCTTCGACGCACCGGCCATCGCCGCGCTCGCCGAGCGCATCCGCGCCGGCGACGTGGCCGCCCATCATGCGCCGCTTTTCGGCGCGACGCTTGCTTCGCTCGGTATGGACCAAAGCGACGCGCTCGGGCTCTACCTGCATTCCGCATTGCGCGCCATCCTGTCGGCCGCGGTTCGCCTGGGCGTCGTCGGGCCGCACGAGGCCCAGCGGATCCAGGACCGGCACGGCCCGACGCTCGACCGGGTCCTGGCGGCGTGCAGGGGACTGCGCGCGAGCGAAGCGGCGAACGTGGCGCCGGTCGTCGATGTGGTCGCCGCGACGCACGATCGCCTGTATGCGCGACTCTTTCAGAGCTGAGGTTCGGAAAATCCATGGCCCACGACGACGAGCGCGATCACGACCACGAGCACCGAGATCTGCACGGTCACCACCACGATCACGGGCGACACCCCGGCCTGTTCCGAGACAGGCCACCGGCCGGTCGGCGCGACTACGCGCGTCGATCCTTCACGGTCGGCATCGGCGGTCCGGTGGGCAGCGGCAAGACGGCGCTCACGCTCGCGCTCTGCGTCCGCCTGCGCGAGCGCTTGAGTTTGGGGGTCGTGACCAATGACATCTTCACGCGCGAGGACGCCGATTTCCTCCATCGCCACCGGGCGCTTGCCGCGGAGAGGATCCGCGCCGTCGAGACCGGTGGCTGTCCGCACGCCGCGATTCGCGAGGACATCAGCCACAATCTGGACGCTTTGGAACAGCTGACGGCCGACGTCGGTCCCGACCTCTTGCTCATCGAGAGCGGGGGGGACAATCTGGCCGCCCAGTTCAGCCGCGAACTCGTCGATTACACGATTTACGTCATCGACGTCGCCGGGGGAGACAAGATCCCCCGCAAAGGTGGCCCCGGGATCACCCAGTCCGATTTGTTGGTCATCAACAAGACGGATCTGGCGATTTACGTCGGCGCGGACTTGCAGGTCATGGATTGAGACTCCCGCGCGATGCGAGGCGAAGGGCCCTTCGTTTTCGCTCAGGCGAAGAACGACGTCGGTATCGACAGGGTGGTCGAGCTCGTCTTGCAGGCAAGGGCCGAGGCCGTCTTGGACCCCAGCGCGCAATGACCTCGAGCCTTTGGCTGGCCTCGCTTCCCCCAACGCCCGGTTCTCGCCCCCCCGAACGCCCGGTTCTCGCTCTCCCCGAACGCCCGCTTCTCGCCCCCCGAACGCCCGGTTCTCGCTCTCCCCGAACGCCCGGTTCTCGCTCTCCCCGAACGCCCGGTTCTCGCCCCCCGAACGCCCGGTTCTCGCTCCCCCCGAACGCCCGGTTCTCGCCCCCCGAACGCCCGGTTCTCGCTCGACGGATCAAACGGCGAGAGCAGGCCCCCGCCTTCATGGGCGCGACGCGTCATTCCGCGAATCCCACGTTCAGGACCGCGCCCGTTTCCTTGGACCCGGTAGGTTTCGAAAGGCAAAAGTTAATCGGGGCGACAACTCGCGGAAACAAGCGAGAGGGCAGTCTCGTCAGGGTCGCGCCGAAGGGTTAGCGGCGGAAATTTCTAAAAAAAGGAGCCCCTGATGACTTGTCCTCCTCCGATGAGACGATGGTCCGTCGTGCTCGCTGCCTTGTGCCAAGTCGCCTTCCTCGGTTGCAAGGAAGAGGCGAAGCCAACCGATCAGTCGAAGCCGGCGGAGTCCGCTGCCAGCGCCGAGGCCCCCAAGGCCGCAGCTCCCGCGGAAGCGCCGGGGGGGCCGATCAAGGTCGGCATTTTGCACTCGCTCTCCGGAACGATGGCGATCAGCGAGACGTCGCTCCGCGACGTCGCCCTGATGACGATCGAAGAGATCAACGGCAAGGGCGGCGTCCTCGGGCGCAAAATCGAGCCGGTCGTCGTCGATCCGGCGTCGAACTGGCCGCTCTTCGCGGAGAAGGCGCGCGAGCTTCTTCAAAAGGACAAGGTGGCGGTGGTCTTTGGCTGCTGGACCTCCGTGTCGCGCAAGTCGGTATTGCCCGTTTTCGAAGAGCTCAACGGACTACTATTTTATCCGGTTCAATACGAAGGCGAAGAATCTTCCTACAACGTATTTTACACCGGCGCCGCGCCGAACCAGCAGGCCATTCCGGCCGTCGAATACCTCATGGGCGAGAAGGGCGGCGGCGCCAAGAGATTCGTATTGCTCGGAACGGACTATGTCTACCCGCGAACGACGAACAAGATTCTGCGCTATTTCCTTCACTCGAAGGGCGTGAAAGACGACGATATCAAAGAAGAATATACGCCGTTCGGTCACAACGACTATCAAACCATCGTCGCAGAGATTCAAAAAATTCGCGGCTGGCAAGCGCACGGCCGTCATCTCGACCATCAACGGCGACTCGAATGTCCCGTTCTACAAGGAGCTCGCGAATCAA
The DNA here is from genome assembly GCA_963696385.1 of uncultured delta proteobacterium. GTDB lineage: Bacteria > Myxococcota_A > Polyangia > Polyangiales > Polyangiaceae > Palsa-1150. Next base: position 161,505 of record CAVOKF010000006.1, on the reverse strand, counting down.
GGCCTCAAGGCCTCCGACATTCCGGTCGTGGCGTTCTCCGTCGGTGAGGAGGAGCTTCGCGGCATCGACACCAAACCGCTCGTGGGCCATCTGGCGGCTTGGAATTATTTCATGTCGATTGACACGCCGGAAAACAAGGCGTTCATCGCGGAGTGGAAAAACTACGTGAAGGCACACAACCTGCCGGATGGCGACAAGCGCGTCACCAACGATCCGATGGAGGCCACGTACATTGGGCTGCACATGTGGGCCCAGGCGGTTGACCAGGCCGGCACGACCAACGTCGACGCGGTACGTCAGGCACTCGGCTACCAGACGGTCCGATCGCCTTCGGGCTTCGACATCCCCCTCGACGCGAAAAACCATCACTTGCACAAGCCCGTCTTCATCGGCGAGGTGCAGGCCAACGGGCAGTTCCAAGTCGTCTGGAAATCGGAGGGACCCATTCGGGCGCAGGCCTGGAGCCCCTTCATTCCCGAGAGTGCCAAGAAGGTGGCCGACTGGACGTATCCATGGGTCTGCGGCAACTGCACCGAGCCGAAGTACGCGAGCTCGGAAGCCGTCGCACGCCGCTGACCCTCGGAGCAGCGATTCGGACCCCATGACGCGAAACGCCGCACCGCCGCGACCCCACCGAGGCGCGCCCTTGCTGGGCCTCGTGGTGGCCGCGGCGTGGCTGCTCGCAGGCCCTCTCGCGCGGGCCGAAGGAAGCGACTTCGCCGCGGCGGTGAGCGCCCTGGCAGCGCCCTCGGGCGACGCCGTCGCCCGCGCCGCGCAAGCGATCGGCGCCAGTGGGGATCCGCGCGCGCTCGGTCTGCTCGAAGCGCTGCGCGACGGCAGCGTCGTCATCGTGGACCACGCAAAAGTGGGCGTGCGCGACGGCAGGGGCGTCTGGCACGATGCCGTCACGGGTGAAGCCGTCGAAGGCGCCGGTTCCCCGCCGACGATGGACAACGAAGTCCGGCGAGCGCTCGATCCGATCATCGCGCGGCTCGAACTCGATGCGCCTGCACCCGAAGTCCGGCTGGCCGCCGTGGCGACCCTGGCCAATCGCTCGAACGAGGACGACGTGCCGGCCATGCGCTCCGCGCTTTCGCGCGAGAAGGTCGCCGCCGTGCGCCGAGCTCTCGTCTCCACGCTCGCCGAACTCGACCTGGCGAGCCACGATCCGGAGCGGCGGCTCGGCGCGATTGCCGCCATCCAGGCCTCGGGATCCATCCGCTTCCGCTCGACGCTCGAGGGGCTCTCGGCCAAACTCGACGACGGCTCGTTCGCCGAGCCGGACGCGCGGGTGCGGACCGCCGCGGCGAGCGCGCTTGGATCGCTTGCCCGAAAGCAATTCATGGTCGACGGCGCCGCAGACCTCCTCTACGGCCTGAGCACGGGCAGCATCCTGCTTCTCTCCGCCCTCGGTCTTGCCATCACATTCGGGCTCATGCGCGTCATCAACATGGCGCACGGCGAAATGCTGATGCTCGGGGCCTATGCGACGTTCGAGACCCAAACGTTCTTTCACGCTCATCTGCCGCAGTACCAGTCGCTGTATCTGGTCTTCGCCGTTCCCGTGGCCCTCCTCACGTGCATGGGGGTCGGCGCCCTTCTCGAACGCTCCGTCATCCGCTTCCTGTACGGGCGCCCGCTCGAGACGCTGCTCGCGACCTACGGGTTGAGCCTGCTCCTGATCCAGACCGTTCGCTCGATCTTCGGGCCCCAGAACGTCGCCGTCGAAAACCCGCATTGGCTCGCGGGCGGCACCGAGGTCTTCGAGGACGTGGTGATTCCGTACAACCGAGTCGCCGTCGTTCTTTTCACCATCGTCGTCGTCGGCTTCGTGTCGTACATGCTCCGGGGTACGTCGCTCGGATTGCGGGTTCGCGCCGTCACGCAGAACCGGCCGATGGCCGCCTGCATGGGGATTGCCACGCGGCGCGTGGACACCTGGACGTTCGCGCTCGGATCGGGGGTCGGGGGTCTCGGAGGGGTTGCCCTCGCGCAGCTTGGAAACGTCGGCCCCGAGCTCGGGCAGAGCTACATCGTCGACTCCTTTCTGGTGGTCGTGCTGGGCGGCGTCGGCAAACTGGTCGGATGCGTCGTCGCAGCGTTCTCGCTCGGGATCCTCAACAAGGTCCTCGAGCCCATCGCGGGGGCCGTTCTCGGCAAGATCGTGGTGTTGGTCGCCGTGATCCTGGTCATCCAGAAGCGACCGCAAGGGCTGTTCGCTCCACGCGGACGCGGACTGGAGGGCACGTGACCGCGTCGGTTCCGCCGCCGCCTCCAAAGGCGCGTCGAGCCGCGAGCGCTCTTCTCGAGGATGGTGGGCAGGTGACGATGCCTCCTCCCCTTTCGAAGCGCGGGAGACCCGCGTGGGAGGTCGGCGTCGTCGCGGCCACGTGCTTGTTCGCGGGCGTCGTCGTCCCGCTGTTGAACGTCGTGCCCCCCGAGTCGAGTGCCCTGCACGCTTCCGAGTACTTCGTCTCTCTCATGGGCAAGCTCACCACGTACGCCATCGTGGCGGTCGCGATGGATCTCGCGTGGGGTTACGCGGGCATCCTGAGCCTGTGCCACGGCCTGTTCTTCGCGCTCGGAGGCTACGCGATGGGCATGTACCTGATGCGCGCCATCGGGACCGAGGGAAACTATCGGAGCGCCCTGCCGGACTTCATGGTGTTCCTCGATTGGAAAGAGCTGCCCTGGTACTGGCACGGGTTCGAGCACTTCGGGTTCGCGGCGCTGATGGTGCTTCTGGCCCCTGGCATCCTCGCCTACGTGTTCGGGTTCTTCGCGTTCCGGTCCCGGATCGGCGGCGTCTACTTTTCGATCGTCACGCAGGCCCTCACCTACGCGGCGATGCTGCTGTTCTTTCGAAATGCGACGGGGTTCGGCGGAAACAACGGTCTCACCGATTTCAAGAGGATCCTCGGCTACTCGCTGCGCGATCCCTCCACCAAGGCCGTGCTGTGCTCGGCCAGCGGCGTGGCGCTCGCGCTCACCGTTCTGCTCGCCCGCGCCGTCGTCGGATCCCGGGCCGGGCGCGTGCTGACGGCGATGCGGGACGTCGAGGCGAAGGTGCGCTTCTGCGGGTACGACCCCGTGGCGTACAAGCTCTTCATCTGGACGCTCTCGGCCGTGATCTGCGGGATCGCAGGCGCGCTCTACGTGCCCCAGGTGGGCATCATCAACCCGAGCGAAATGCAACCGTCGAACTCGGTGGAAATCGCCATCTGGGTCGCGGTGGGCGGCCGTGGCACCCTGGCCGGAGCCATCGTCGGGGCTCTTCTCGTCAACGGATTGAAGAGCTGGCTCACGGCGACGTTCCCGACGGCGTGGCTCTTCGTGCTGGGCGGGCTCTTCGTGTTCGTCACGTTGCTCCTGCCCGGCGGGATCGTAGACGTGTTCGCCGCCCTCGCCCGCGCTCGCGGCAGCCTTGTCGGAAGGCTTCGGCGTACGGGATCGAAGCCCGAGGGACCGGTCCCGACCCCAACGGTCGGGGGCGGGCCGGTCCATCAGGAGCCGCGGCCATGACCGCGCTCTTGGAAGTGGACAAGGTGACCGTACGCTTCGACGGGTTCCGGGCGCTCGATGAGCTCACCCTGTCGCTCGAGGCGGGAGAGCTTCGCTGCATCGTCGGGCCGAACGGCGCCGGCAAGACGACGCTCATGGACGTCATCACAGGAAAGACGCGACCCACCTCGGGCAGCGTGCGCTTCGACGGGCGCGACCTCACGCGGCTCTCGGAGCACACGATCGTGAACCTCGGCATCGGTCGCAAGTTTCAGCGGCCCACCGTATTTCCCAACCATACGGTGTTCGAAAATCTCGAGCTTACGACTCACGGCAGCAAACGCGTCGTGCGAACGTTGTTCGCGCGGTTGTCCGCCGAGGAGCGGCTCGCCATCGAACGGACGTTGGAGCTTACCGGGCTGACCGAGCATCGCGACCGAGTGGCCGGTCTCTTGTCGCACGGTCAAAAGCAATGGCTCGAGATCGGCATGCTGCTGGTTCAACGGCCGCAGCTGCTGCTCGTCGACGAGCCCGTCGCGGGAATGACTCAGCAGGAAATCGAGCGTACGGAGGAAATTTTGGCCTCACTCGCCGGCAAGCACACCGTCGTCGTCGTGGAACACGACATGGACTTCGTTCGCAGCATCGCGACGACGGTCACCGTCTTGCACGAGGGGCGCGTGCTGGCGCAAGGTTCGATGCAAGAGGTGCAGAGCGACCCGCGCGTGGTCGAAGTCTACCTGGGGGCATGACGTGCTGGAAGCTCGCGAGGTCAATCAATACTACGGTGGGAGCCATACGCTTCGCGGCACGACGCTCACGGTTCCGGACAGGTCGTGCACCTGCGTCATGGGACGCAACGGCGTCGGCAAGACGACGCTCTTGCGGGCCATCATGGGGACCGTCGCGATACGCTCGGGCAGCGTGCGATTCGACGGTCGCGAGCTCGTGGGCGCCGATCCGAGCGAGCGGGCGCGTGTGGGCATCGGCTACGTCCCCCAGGGGCGCGAGATCTTTCCCGACTTGACCGTCGAAGAGAATCTTCGCGTCGGCACGCTCGCGCGTGGGCGATCTCGCGACATTCCCGATCTCGTCTTTCGCCTCTTCCCGGTGCTGCGCGCCATGATGCGTCGACGGGGCGGCGACCTGTCGGGCGGGCAGCAACAGCAGCTTGCCATCGCACGCGCGCTGACGCTGCAACCCAAATGCGTACTCATGGACGAGCCGACCGAGGGGATCCAGCCGAACATCGTCCACGAGATCGGCGACGTCATTCGGCGCCTCTACACCGAAGAGAACGTCTCCGTGCTGCTCATCGAGCAGAAGCTCCCGTTCGCACGCCGGACCGCCGAACAGTTTTTCTTGATGGATCGCGGAACGGTCGTGGCCTCGGGAAAAATGGCCGAACTGTCCGACGATCTCGTGCGCAAACATTTGGCCGTGTAACGGCAACGCCGGCGACGGCTTGCCCAAGCCACCTGCCGAACTGTCCGACGATCTCGTGCGCAAAACCTGGGCCGTATAAACGGCCACGCTGGCGACGGCTTGCCCAAGCCACCTGCCGAACTGTCCGACGATCTCGTGCGCAAAACCTTAGTACAGCGCCCCGTTGAACGTCCCAGCTTCGCTGGGGTACGTCTGCTTTGCAGGCTGGCGCCGTACTAAGGCGTCGTCCATGAATTACGGACCTGTAATCTCGCTCTCCCGATCCGCTCGCGCCGCTCGAAAAATTCCCACAATCAACCGGGGCGCCGCCGATTCACGATCCCCCTTGTTTTACCGTCCGCCGTCCTAACTCGAAATTACGTCGCAAGAACCCTGGCGCCCCGTTGAACGTCCCAGCTTCGCTGGGGTACGCCTGCTTTGCAGGCTGGCGCCGTACTAAGGCGTCGTCCATGAATTACGGACCTGTAATCTCGCTCTCCCGTATCGAGGAAGGTCTATCGGCGCGCGCCCAATCCGTTCCATTATTTACGGACGGCGCCTAAGATGATTTTCCTTGGGGCTTCGCCCCAACCCCCCCCATCGCATCCCGGCGATTGAAGTAAACCGCCCGACGGATCCCTTTGTTCTGGGGGCGGTATACTTATGTCATTCGCCTGGTTCGAGGATCGGTTGGTGCTCCACCGCGGCGTGCGACGGGGCGCCTTGCGTCACGTGAGCGAACTTGCCGCATCCGGCGAGAATCCCGGCCACCACGAAGTAGCTGAGGGCGACGGTCGGAGTTTGCCCGATGCCCAGGGCTTCGCCGTGCATGAAGCCAAAGAAGGTCAATATCGCGCCCACGAGCGCGAACGTCGATGCCTTCATGAATTCGCGCTCGATGATGAAGACCCCAATCGCGCCGAGCACGAGCCCCCCAAGAATGGATCCCCCTCCCATGACTGCGAGCCCGTGATACAGGACTCCCACTTGGCCGAGCTTGTCGAGACCCACGGCCGAGGCGTTGGTCCCTGCCGCGCCCAATGCGTTGTCGATCTGCAACTTGCCCCACGCTGCGACGTGGGGCGTCAGGGCGAGCACGATCGCGGGGGCATGGCTTTTCGGCGTCTCTTGGAACGCCTGCGAGCCGATGAGCATTCCAATGTACAAGAGGATCGGCGAGATGGCGACCACGGGAATGACGGCCATCATGACCGAGATGATCCCGAGCCACGCGAGAATGATGACCGTGAGGCCGGTCGCCGCGGAGTAGCCGATACGGCCTCCCATGGCCTTCCAGCCGGGATGGCCAATGTAGACGGCGTTGATGAACGGATTGCCCATCAGGCAGCCGATCAAGCTGACGACCCCGTCGGCCGTGAGCACGCGCGTCGTCGGGAACGAATCACCCGCGACGGCTGCGCTCTCGACGTTGTCCATCGCCTCGACCAGATCGTAGATTCCGAAAGGAATGGCCGTGACCAGAATGACTCCGAGGAATTGGAAGCCGGAGAAAACGTGATCGACGGCGGGCAAGGGAACCGCGAAATGGAACCCCGAGAGCGCGTCGGTCAGATTGGCGAGATTCATCCCGCCGTAGTGCAGTCCCAGAGCGCTGGAGGCCCAAGCGATCGCCGTGCCGACGGCAATGGCGACGAGCCCTGCAGGCGTCCCGCGGAAGTACCGCACCCCGCCAAACCAGCTTGCCAGAATGATCGCAAAACAGGGAATCGCCACGACCGGGGTCATGAACATCTCGAGCGCGGGTCGCATCGAGATGAACGCGATTGAAACGCCGGCAAGGGTACCGAGCAGCGCCGCTCGCGGAGTGACCCGGCGAATGAAGGGAGCGATGAACCCGCCAGCCATCAGCACGAAGCTCTGGATGAAGACCCACGTCAGCCCGGCCTCCCAACCCTTGACGGGATCTCCGGTCTTGGCCGCGATCGGGAGCATGATGATGAACGTGACGACGAACATGTGCGGCACGCTGATGCCGGACGGCAAGGCGCAGACGTCGCGGCGGCCCGTTCGCGCAGCGAGCCGGTACGCGAGCCATGCGTAGTACATCGTGCTGAGGCACATCATCAGACCGGTGGCGGGCAAGATTCGCCCGAAGACCAGCGAATCCGGCATTTTCAGCACGAATCTCAATAGCCCGGTCAGCGTGAGCAGATTGACGAGGATGTTGGTTCCGAAGCCGAAGTAGGCGTTCCAGTCGCCTGGAGTCCACAGCTTCGGTTTCGCTGCTGTACCCGGAATCGCCGCGGTCATCTCTGTCGCCATGGCATCTGCTCCTCGCGCTGGGGCCGTTCACCTCGGGGATTCGGGTCGGTCACGAGAGCGCCTCGATGACTCGGGCCGAGTCCGAAACCCATCCAAAAATCCCGCCCTGGGCCTTGATCATGCGCAGGGCGACGTCGTGAAACTCCTGAAAGTAAGACGCACAGCAATCCGACGGGACAATGCACCGGTATCCCCGGTCGTTGGCTTCGCGGACGGTGGTGTTCACACACACCTCGGTCGTGACGCCGCAGACGATCAGGTTTTCGATACCGCGATTCTGCAGAATCAGGTGCAGGTCCGTCGCAAAGAACGCGCCCTTTCCAGGCTTGTCGATCACCGACTCGCCCGGGCGCGGGTAAAGATCGGGAACGATGTCGTGTCCCGGCTCGCCGCGGATGAGAATTCTCCCCATGGGCCCGCTGTCTCCGATCCGAAGCGAGGGGGCGCCGCGCTCGACTTTCGCCTTCGGCGCGTCGGCCATGTCGGCGCGGTGCCCCTCTCGCGTGTGAATGACGAACAGACCGTTGTCCCGCGCGCTCTCGAGTAAAGCCATGCAGGGCCCAACGGCGGCGTTCAAGCGCGAAACGTCGTTGCCCAGGGCTTCGCCGAACCCACCGGGCTCGAGAAAATCGCGTTGCATGTCGATGATGACGAGAGCCGTGCGATCGACGTCGATCGATACCGGCTGCGGCTCGGCGTTGACGATGACGCTAACCATGGTGGGCGCCTCCAGGCCCCTGAGTCCACCGGACGCCGGACAAGGGGCATTGTTCGGAGGCCCGCAAAGCCGATTGGCAACACTGCTGTACGTGGCGCCAAAGCATCGATTCGGCACGCTAGAAGGCGCGGTGTTTCCGTCCTATTGCGCCAACGTTAAAGGTAAGCACCGCATCCTCGGCGACCCGATCTCCCACCACGAGCTCCCATCACGATGACCCTCGCGACAAATCTCCCATCACGAAGCGAAGACCCTCGCGACGACCTCCCATCACGAAGGGAAGACCCTCGCGACAAATCTCCCATCACGAAGCGAAGACCCTCGCGACGACCTCCCATCACGAAGCGAAGACCCTCGCGACGACCTCCCATCACGAGGACCCTCACGACAGCGTAAATTTGAGCGCCTGTTGGAAAAGCCTCAGACCAAGACGTCGAGCAGGGCCGCCGACTCGCTCACCGCACCGAATACCCCTTGCTGCATCGTAACCATCTTCAACGCAGCCTCGTGATTGCCGAGATCGGTGGCCGCACAGCAGTCGCGCAAAATCATGCATTCGAACCCGCGGTCGTTGGCTTCCCGCATGGTCGTATGCACGCAGACGTCCGTCGTAATGCCCGTCAGAACAAGATTGCGGATGCCTCGGAGCCGCAGAATGAGCTCGAAATCCGTGGCGCAGAAGCTCCCCTTACCGGGCTTGTCGATGATCGTCTCGCCTGCGTTCGGGGCAAGCTCGGGGATGATGTCCCAGCCGGGCTCGCCGCGGACGAGAACGCGCCCGCACGGCCCCTTGTCGCCTATTCCGACTCCCGAGCTTGTTCGACGCGACCGCCATTGCTTGTTGGCCGGCAGATCGGAAAGGTCGGGTCGATGGCCCTCTCGTGTGTGAAAAACCGGATACCCCGCCCCCCGGAATGCGCCAAGCACGCGGCGAATCGGCTGGATGCACGCGCGCGTGAGTGAAATGTCGTATCCCAGCAAGTCGATGTATCCGCCTACGCCGCAGAAATCCGTTTGCATGTCGATGACGAGGAGCGCCGTGTTGTCGCGCCGAAGATCTCCGTCGAACGGCCAGGGATAGGGCGTTGCCGCCACGTAATCCATGCCGATTCTCGTAACGGGCAAAGTGTTTCAAAGCGATTTCGTTGCGGTATGCAGCCCGTTACCCGGTGCCGGAAACCCATAACGCAAAGAATTCCCGATGCCAATCGCCGCAAAGGGCGCAGAGCGCGTCCGGCGAGTCGGCGAATGCATCAAATGTTTATCCAGACGAAATCGCCACGACATCTCGCGTCGATTAGTACGGCTGAGTCGGCCCTGGTCGGCCGTCGCGTCGGCACAGCGCCGGGGCATTTATCGCGTCGGTGCAGCGCCGGGGCATTTATCGCGTCGGCACGGCGCCGGGGCATTGGAGATCACGTGTTGCGAGAGGAGAGTCGGATGCTTCGAGGAAGAGCCGGATCTGCAATCTTACATTCCGTCTTGTCTGTGGTCGCCGTCGTGACGCTGTCCGGGGCGGCGCTCGCCCAGACGTCTCCCGCCGCCGCCCCCGTGGGAGCGGCCGTGGACGCGGGCAGTATGGCGGCCCCCCCGATGGCTGCGGCACCGCCCGCTGCCGAGGCGCCGCCGGCCCCGCCTGCGATGCCCCCGCCCCCACCGCCGATGGCGCCACCGCCGCCGCCGGTCGCTGCGATGACGATGCCTCCTCCGCCTCCGGCCCCGCCGGCCCCGAATCCGTTCAAGATTAATTACAGCTTTGGCGTACGCGCGGGGCTTCGCCTGCAAGACCCCGACAAGCCCAAGGAGATGACGGAGGTTCACCTCGACAACGCCTACGACTCGACGGTCGAAGCACGCTTCAACGGGAAAGTCACCGAGCAATTTTCTTGGGTCGCCAACTTCAACGGCGAACTGGTCGTCGGCACCGACCTCGAGGCGGCAAAGGGCGCCGTGGGGGTCATGGACCTCATTGCCCAATACCAGCCGATCAAGGAATTCAACATCTGGGCCGGCCGCCTGCTCGTTCCTTCCGATCGCTCGAACTTCACGGGACCGTTTTTCATGAGCCCCTGGAATTATCCCGGCTTCTACGTCGCGGGAAGTCCACCACTCGGGCCGAAGGACAACGCGAACGGCCGCGACCAAGGCGTGACCCTGTGGGGCAACGCGTTCGAAGACAAGTTCAAGTACTACGCTGGCGTGTATGGCATTGACGTGTCCGGCCCCGGCACGCAGCCCTATGTTTCGGGTCGCGTCTCGTACAGCCTGCAAGGCAGCGAACCCGGCTATTTTGGGTCGAGCACGTATTACGGCGCGAAAAGCGTCGCGACGATCGGACTGGGCGCCCAGTACCAGAAGTCAGGCTCCATCGATACGACGACCGCGACGCCGAAAGACACGGCCCTTTTCATGGCTGACGCTCTCGTGGAGGAGGCCACCGACTCCGGAACGTTCACGGTCGAAGGACAATTTTACAACTTCAACAAGGGATACTCGTTTGCCCCGGGCTACGTGACCGGCGCGTCATCGACGTTGATCGGGACCGACGGCGTGGTCGCCGAAGCGCCCCATGATTCGTTCTATCTCCTTCTCAGCTATTTGACCCCCGACCTCGGAATCGGAAAACTGCAGCCGCTCGTGAGGCTACAACAGGCCATCGATCCGGGGTGGACGGTGTTCGACGGCGCGCTCGCCCTCGTCATCAAGAGCTATATGGCCCGAGTCGTCGCCACCTACCAGCACGTCGATCGTGGCTCGTCCGGCGGGCCGCAACCCGTAGCCAACTCGTTGCAGCTCGGAATCCAACTGCAAAACTTGTAGTGCGAAGTTCGCGTGGGCGTCGGCGATCGAAGAGATTCGACCGCCCACGTCCGGCGTCCCCCCTCAATTCCCACCAGACACGTGGACGTCTATGTGGACGACCGACGACCGATACGAAATTCACGACGAGAACAACTACGATTTGACTTTAGATATCCCGCGAGCGAGAGAAAGAACGAGAGCAGGCCCTACCTTAACTGCCGACCATTTTGGTCCGAACGAAGGGGTCCACCTCAGATGACGCCAAGCAGGTCTGCGTCTCGCTGCGGATTGGCCCCGCGTTGCGCTTAGGCGTCGTCCATGAATTACGGACCTGTAATCTCGCTCTCCAGTATCGAGGAAGGTCTATCGGCGCGCGCCCAATCCGTTCCATTATTTACGGACGGCGCCTTAGTTTAGGCGACGCGCGGAATGGCCAATTAAGGATGAAAAAAAACCTGCCCGCGAGTCCTTCAAGTAACGAGACGCGCACGGCTGACTGTCTTTTCCCGCACCGCGCCGTCCAGCGCCCGCCGGCTGGCGCGCCTAGCAAGAAACCCGAGGCCTACGCCGCTTGGGGGACGGAGACCTTGAGGCCCAGGCCTTCGAGGCGTAGTACGAGCCGTTTGGCGAGCTTGGCGTGGTCTCGTCGATCGAAGTGTGCAGCGCCTAGTGCACCGTGCGCCAGATGCCATCAACTATCAACGAGCTCGATCCGTCTGGCCAGCGCGCTGATCTTTGCGCGAGTATGCTTGGCCCTACCTCGCGCACGGTGCACTAGTACCCCGATTCCATGAAACGGAGGGGTGAGACCACCCGATCCCGTCGGGAATATCGCGGAAAACGACCCTTCCATTCCGCGGAATCGAGGTACTAGTTCCGCTCGGCGGAAGTCCCACCGGATTCGCCCCACGACTTGGGGCGGTAGGACCAGTGGAAGGGCTGGTCAGTGCGCAGGTGCCAGAGGACGTAGGCGTTGAGCCGCTCGGCGAGTTGCTCGGTCGAGGAGAAGGAACCTCGAGCGATCACGCGTCGCTGAAGGATGGAGAACCAGCACTCGATCTGGTTGAGCCACGATGCGTGCTTGGGCGTGAAGTGTCGGGTCCAACGCGGGTGCTCGTCGAGCCACTCGTTGACGTCGGGCGTGTCGTGGGCGGACAGGTTGTCCATCACGAAGTGCCCGCGCCCGGCCGGGTAGCAGAGGTTCACGAGATCGAGCAGGTCGATGAAGGTATCGCTGTTGTGGTCGCAGGAGGCGAAGCCGAAGGGGCGACCGCGACGCACGTCGAATGCACCCATCCAGCAGAGCGTGCCGTGACGGATGTATTCGAACTCGCGGCGCACCGGCTGCCCCGACTGCATGGGGATGTCCGCGTAGCGGCGCTCGATCGCCTGGATGCCCGTCTTCTCATCGAGGCAGATAATGCGCTCGTCGGTGGGCGTCTCGTAGTAGAGGCGCAACACGTCATCGCGCTTCTCAGCGAAACTCCTCGTCGTGCGACGTCAGGTACATCTTCTGGCGATGAGGTTGAAGGTCGGCGTCGTGCAGGATGCGCCCCACGGTGCGGTCGCTGACCTCGATCCCCTGCTGGCGAACGTGCTCGCCGAGCAACGATTCCGACCAGTGCGTGACCGGCACGCCTACATCTTCGGGTGGACGGCACGCCTCGGCCTCGATGCGCGCGGCGTCGGCGTCCGAGAGAGAGAGGCGGGCGTCCCGAGCGCGGGGCGTCCGCAAGCGTGTCGGCCGGATGCTCGGCATCAAAGCGCCGACGCCACTCCTGCACCGTGCGAATGTGCACCCCCACCGCGCGGGCGATGTCCGTCCCCGGCACCGCGTCCGCCATCATCAGTAGGGCCGTCGCCCGACGTACGATCCGTTGCTCGGCCGTCGCAGGGCGCATGGCCGCCTCCACCCTCGCCCGCTCTTCGGCCGAGAGCACAAGCGGCACCGTCGGGCGCCCGCCGTGCCGACGGTGCGCCAACGCCGCGTAATTGATCATGCCGCTCCGCTATCGTGAAACGCGGAATCTGGCCAAATTTCTGCCCAGCGGAACTAGTACCCCGATTCCATGAAACGGAGGGGTGAGACCACCCGATCCCGTCGGGAATATCGCGGAAAACGACCCTTCCATTCCGCGGAATCGAGGTACTAGTGCACCGTGCGCCAGATGCCATCCACTATCAACGAGCTCGATCCGTCTGGCCAGCGCGCTGATCTTTGCGCGAGTATGCTTGGCCCTACCTCGCGCACGTGCACTAGGTCCTTGTATTCGCTGCCAGTTGTGAGCACGTGGTACGCGGCTGTGAGCATCGAGGGGGGCTACGGCGACGATCGCCTTCATGAGCCCAACGCGGGACTTGAGGCGATGAAACTGGGCGCGCAGGTTAAGAGTCCTTGGTGCGAATGGCTGCCCAGGCGCACTGCACGAGGGTGGTCATGAGCCACGGAGCCCCGCGGCGAATGCGAGTCGAGCGTCGTCTGCCGGCGCTTTCCTCGGCGCGAGGGCAGCGCCCCGCCCAGGAAACCAAATGTGCGGAAGTTTTGAATCGCGCCATGTCGGTCGTCTTCCCTTTGGATACGTTGTCGCCACGGCGGTCCCCCGCGCTCGGAAAATGCGTGCGCGTCGAGGACGCTACCCCGTTACAATGATCGTAGAGCGTTTCGCCACCGGCGCCGTGCAGCGGCGTCGGCGCGCCCGCTAAGCGCGGCAGAAGGATTGGCCATGACCCCAGCCATGAGGCGCCCCCGCGGATACATCGGACGCCGGCACGAGACGCTCGGCTCGGACATTCTGGCCGTGCACCGCATCTTGAAACTGCCCGAGCAATTGCTCGGGGCGGAAGAGAGCCGTCGCATCGCCGAGATCGATCCGAACGGCTGGTATCCGATCGGGTGGCTGCTCGATCTGATGGAGAAAATTGATCAAACCCTCGGTCACTACGGCCTTCTGCGCATGGGACGGACGCTTTTCGACATGACCCACAAGGAGCGCGTCGTCGAGACGGCCCATTGTGCCCGAGACATCGTCTACGGCATCGACGCGATGTACCACCACGCGAACCGCGGGATGGCCATCGGTGGGTGGAAAGTCCTTCGCTTCGAAGCGGGCTACGCCGAACTGGAGAAGACTACTCCGCACCATTGCATCATGGAGCAGGGCATCCTCGCCGGCGCTCTCACGGCAGTCGGCTGCCCGGGCTCGGTGGCGCAGACGGCGTGCTTTCGCAAGGGCGCCGCCACGTGCATTTATACGATCACGTCGTCGTTCGCGGACGCGCGTTGGTTCGGCGCGATGCCTGCGAACGGCCCGACGTAGCGACCCGCGCGAGGCTCGCTCACGGGAGTTCGGCGACCGGGACCCTCTGGCTGACACCGAGCTCGGTCAGCATCCGATCGCACGAGCGATTCCAGACACCTCCTCCAGATCCGATCTCGAAGCATCGAACCCTGCCGTGACCGCCGACAAGCTCGGTCAGCATGCGACGACGGCCGCACGACCGATTCGAGACACCTCCTCCAAATCCGATCTGAAGCATCGAACCCTGCCGTGACCGCCGAGCGGGTCCCGCAGGATGGCTTCGGGGCGTGGGTCCCCTCTTCGCGTCGCCGCGTAGGTGCGTCCGATGCACTCGTCGTTCACGGCCATGGATCGGGGCGTGGGTCCCCTCTTCGCGTCGCCGCGTAGGTGCGTCCGATGCACTCGTCGTTCACGGCCATGGATCGGGGCGTGGGTCCCCTCTTCGCGTCGCCGCGTAGGTGCGTCCGATGCACTCGTCGTTCACGGCCGTGGATCGGGGCGTGAGTCCCCTCTTCGCGTCGCCGCGTAGGTGCGTCCGATGCACTCGTCGTTCACGGCCATGGATCGGGGCGTGGGTCCCCTCTTCGCGTCGCCGCGTAGGTGCGTCCGATGCACTCGTCGTTCACGGCCATGGATCGGGGCGGACCGAGCGCGGCAAGGCACGCCTGGAGGCTATGCGAGTTGCGTCGGGCCTGCCCCCGACAATCCGGAGGGCGCACCGGCCTCCGGCAAAGACGCCGCACTCAAGCACCGGGTCAACTCGTCCTTTTCGAGTGTCTCGTGCGCAAGAAGCGCGGCGATGAGCGCATCGAGGGCGGACCGGTGCGTCGATAGGACGTTGCGTGTCGTACGCAGAGCCTCGTTCAGCAGGCTACCGGTCTCCTGCTCGATGGTGTGCACAGTCGCGTCGCTCGTTGTTCCCTCGAGGGCAATCTGCTGCCCCAGAAACGGCTGCGAGGTCCGGTGCTCGTAGAAGACCGGCCCCAGCAGTTCGCTCATGCCGTAGTGACCGACCATCTCGAACGCAATCTCCGTCGCCTTGCGCAGGTCGTCGGCGGCTCCGGAGGAGACGGAGCCGAGCACGAGCGATTCCGCCGCGTATCCACCCATGAGAACCCGAAGTCTCGCTTCGAGTTCGGGCTGCGACAACAGGTGCCGATCCACTCCAGGGGTCTGCTGCGTGGCCCCGAGCGCCATTCCGCGCGGGATGATGCTTACGCGGGCCGGCGGCTCTGCCAGCCGCTCGAAGAAGGCGGCCACGGCGTGGCCCGACTCGTGGATGGCCACACGCTCGCGCTCGACTTTGTCGAGCTTGGCCTCGCGAGGATCGCCGAGCACGATCTTGTCGTAGGCGGCGGCAAAATCGCTGGCCTGGATCGCGTCGGCCTTGCGCCGTGTCGCCCCCAACGCGGCCTCGTTGGCCAGGTTGGCAAGATCCGCGCCGGAGAATCCCGCAGTCATCGCTGCAACGACCCCGAGGTCCACGTCAGGGGCGAGGGGCTTGTCCCGCGTGTGCACGGCGAGGATCGACGTGCGAGCGGCCAGCTCCGGTCGGTCGACGATCACGCGTCGGTCAAAACGGCCCGGTCGCAACAGAGCCGGATCGAGGACATCTGGCCGGTTGGTGGCCGCAAGGACGATCGTCAGTTCGTTGCGGGAGAAGCCATCCATCTCGGACAGGAGCTGGTTCAGAGTCTGCTCGCGCTCGTCGTTGCCTCCGCCCAATCCAGCGCCTCGCGATCGACCCACGGCATCAATCTCGTCGATGAAGACGATTGCGGGCGACACCTGCTTGGCCTGCTCGAAGAGGTCACGGACACGTTTGGCGCCCATACCCACGAAAAGCTCGATGAATTCGGAGCCGGTCACCGAGAAAAACGGAACGCCCGCCTCTCCGGCGACCGCTCGCGCGAGCAGCGTCTTGCCCGTTCCCGGCGGTCCTACGAGCAGGACGCCGTGCGGCACCTTTCCACCCAACCGGCGAAAGTCAGCGGGAGCCTTCAGGAAGTCGACGATCTCACTGAGGTCGCGCTTCGCGCTCTTCAGGCCCGCCACGTCGTCGAACTTCACCTGCACCCGCGCGGCGGGATCCACGCGGGTGGACCGGCCCGTGAGCATCCGCCCGATCGGTCCACCCGCCATGGCGCCCGCGGCCTGACGCGACATCCAGACCCACGCCCCGAGGATGAGGACCCAAGGGAGAACGGCCGTAAGAATGCGGACCAGCGGGGTCTGCTCTTCGCTCCTCACCGTGACGGCAACTCCCTTTTCGCGAAGCAACGGCAGGAAGGCCCGGTCCTCCACCGCGGGCAGAAGCGAGCGAAACGTGGTGACCGATTGGCCATCGACCTTCTCGGCGTCCTTCAGCTTCCCGCGGATCTGAAGGCCTCTCAGGGTGACCGAATCGACTTTGCTGGAGTCGAGCAGCGCGTAGACGTCGCTGTATCGGATCTCGGGTACGGCTTCTTCCTTTGCGTCGTGGATTTGATAGGCCCAGCCCCCCGCGAGAAACAGCGCCAGAAGGACCCATCGCAAGAGCGACGCGTACGGAGGCTTCGCAGCGTCGCCGGAAGGTTTTCGGGGAGACGGCCTGGGAGAAGTCGCAGCGGTTTCCGGCACGACGGGCAGCGTAGCCCCGGCACACCCCACGTCCAGATCGAACGCGATGGCATCCGGTGCCGGCTCTTGACATATCGGACGGCCGACCAGCCGAACGAAGCGAAAGAGCGTAAGGCGATCGACGAACCCAGGCCTCGACGGGACTCCCCGTCCGAAGAGGAGACGCCGACCATGAACACCGTCGCCGCCGGAGCCACGCTCGAGGACCGTCGATGAGCGACATTCGCATCCTGCGCGACTACGCGCACCCGCCATCGAAGGTCTGGCGCGTGCTGACCGTTCCCGCGCTGATGGCGCTCTGGGGGATGCGCCCCGAGGGGTTCGAGCCCGTCGCAGGCAACCACTTCAGATATGTGGCCAAGCCGGAGCGGGGATGGCGCGGGTTCGTCGAGTGCGAAGTTCTCGAGGCACGCGAGCCATCGGTACTCCGCATGTCGTGGGTGGGCGACGACAACGGAAAGCCGACGCTCGTGACCTACCGGCTTGAGCCGCACGCATCCGGGACGCGGCTCACGTTCGAGCACACCGGCTTTACCGGCATCGGCGGATCCATCCTCGCGAAGGCGATGATGGGGCCGGGCTGGAAGAAAATGCTCGGCAATACGATCCCCGCCGTGATCGGCGACCTCGACGAGTCGGGCTATCTGCGGGTGGGCAGCGCGCTCATGGCGAAAGTACTGAGTAGAGGGCCGGACCCACCCAAGGACCCACGACAGGGAGCTGCGAGATTCGCGTGCCGATCGTTCAGGGCCGCGGGCCGCGAATGCGCTCGGATCCCACCCACCCCCTCGCACGCGGCTAGGCTGCGCGACACTTCCCGGAAGATCGATCTTGTTGAGAACCGGCAAGATCTCGAGTCCCTGGTGGTGGTCGTCGACCGCCGTGCGCGCCGTCGAGGGAATCATTGCCCCAAGCTCCGGGCAATCGCGACTTGCCCGATGGCTTGTTCGTACTGTGCGCGGATGAGGTTCAGGCGTGCTTGGGTAAGTGCCGCTTGGGCGTCGAGTAGGTCGGTCGTCGTCGCGCTCCCCGCCTTGAGCAAGGCTGCGGTCACCCGGTAGGCCTCTTCGGCGCTCGCGATGGTTTCGCGCGCCACGTCGACGGCGCTCGTCGCGGCGCGCGCCTCCGCGAGGTCCGTCGCCACTTGGAGACCGATCTGGCGCCCCTGATCTTCGAGGTCGTGCTCGAGGACGGTCGTCTGCTCCTCGGCGGCCTTCTGCGCGTGCCATAAGGCACCCCACTCCCAGACATTCCAGTTGACCTTCAAACCGACGAACACCGCGTTGGTGGGAGCGAGGATCTGGCCGTCCAGGTGATTGTAGGCCGCCTCGGCATCGACGTCGGGGAGCAGTGACAGCATCCGGGCGTGGCGGGTGTGGTCGAGCGACTCGACCTGCAATCGGAGCCGTTTGAGTTCCGGCCTCGAGCGCATGGCGTCGCGTTGCGCGTCGCTCAGCGCGGGCAGCGCCGCGCTCGCCCGGGCGAGCAGCGACTTGGGCTCCACGAATTCGAACCCTTGACCGTCCATCGGCAGCCCGAGAGTCGCCAAGAGGCCGGCCTGCGCCACCAGTCCTTGCGTGTGTGCGAGAATCTCTTGCTGCTTTGCGTTGGCGACGGCCACCTGAACGCGCAGCAGGTCCGCGTTCGTCAAGACTCCCGCGTTCACCCGCGCGAGGGTGACCTGCACCTGCTCGGCGAGCTGCTCCTCGGAAGATTGGGCGATGTCCTCGAGCGCTTTGGCCTCGAACAGGTGAAGGTAGCCCACCTCGACCACCTCCTTCACGTCGGCTCGTGCCGTCGCGAGCTCGGCCTCGGTCGCGTCGGCGGCACGCGCCTGCGCGGCCTGTTCGTGCGACAGATGGAAGAGCCCCATGATGGGTTGATCCGCCGAGACGGCCAGCGTGTTGATGCCTTGCCGTCTCACGCTGAATTTCTCGCCACCGAACGGGATCTCGAAGTCGCTATTGTAATACTGGAATTCGTCGAAGACGTGTACCGAAGGAAGCATTCGGGCGGTGGCCGAATCCTCCAGCTCCCGGGCGCCCCGCACGCTCGCTTGTCTGGCGAGCAGCCGCGGGTTGGAGGCCATCGCCAGATCGACGGCCTCCTCCACCGTGATGGTGCGAACCGAGGGTTCCGCTTGCGCGACCCGCGGTTCGAGCACGGCCACGACGATCGTTGCGCAAAGGCCTAGTGCGCGCATTACTGGCCGACCCGCACGGTCACGTCCGCCGAGAGCCCCGCCCGCATCGGTGCCGACTCGGGAAGGTTCACCCAGGCGATGCGCACGGGCACTCGCTGCACGACCTTCACGAAATTGCCCGTCGCATTGTCGGCCGGCAAAAGCGAGAAGCTCGACCCCGTTCCGCCCGAGATACTCTCGATCCTGCCCTCGAATGTGCGGCCCGGATAGGTATCGACGCTGATTTCGGCCTTCTGTCCGGCGTGCATCCTTCCGAGCTGCGTTTCTTTGAAGTTGGCCACGACGTAGGTTGCGGTCGGCACGAGCTCGATGACAGGCTGACCGACGGTGACGAGTTGCCCCGGATGAACCGTGAGCCGCGAGGCAATGCCATCGGCGGGCGCGACGATCTTGGTGTACGAAAACTGCAGATCCGCTAGGTCGAGCGCGGCCTTGGCACTCTCGACGTGGGCATGGGCGAGATCGGCCTGCGCGTGGGCGGTCGCAATCTGGGCGTCGACCGGTGCGCTTTGGCTGAGGCGGCCCTGTGCTTCCGAGACTTGAGCGAGCGCCGCGTTCCTGGTTTGGTCCGCGAGCGTGACTTCTGCGCGGGCCTGCGCGACGGCAGCCGTCGCCACATCGAAGACCGCCTGGGCGTTGTCCAGATTTTGTGAAGGAATGGCGTTTGCCGCACGCAGCTCCTTGGCGCGGTTCAGTTCGAGCTCCGCTTTTTTCGCGTCCACCTCGGCGCGCGTCAGCGCCGCGCGCGCGGCCTCCCTCTGTGCCTGTGCGCTCGTCACCCCAACCGAGGACCCGCTCACGACGGCGCGCGCGCTGGTGAGACCGCCCTTGGAAGTGGCCTCCACGACTTGCACCTGCGCATCGGCAGCGGCCGCTTGCGCCTGCGCGGTCTTCAGCTCCGCCGCGGCCTCCTTATCGCGCGCGGAGTAGTCCGCATCGTCGATTTCGGCCAAGACCATGCCCTTCTTGACCAATTGGTTTTCGGTGATGTTCACTCTCACGATGAGCCCTGCGACCCGCGTTCCCACTGGGACGATGTCGGCCCCGACCTGGGCGTCGTCGGTGCTTTCCTGGTTGACGGTGAGCAGGTAGTAGCCGCCGATCCCGCCGAGAAGGGCCACCGTGGCCAAGGCGACGACCGTATAGCCGCGCCGGGCGCGCCCCGTCCAGCGTGGGGACGCGGTTTCGGACAAGGCTGCGGCGGCGTTGCGGCCGTTGGTGTCGGAGACATTCACCGCCCCTCGGGGGCTGCCGGACGCGGGGGAATTTCCTTCGAGCGGGGACTTCCGGACATCGGCTTCCATCGTCATATCTCCACGTGCACGTCGGCCGGCGCGGCTTTGTCGGCCTTCATCGCCTTCGGCGCCTTGAGAAAAAAGAGCAGGGGCAAGACCAGTGCGAAGAGGATTCCGGACAATAGGAACATCTTTTCGAAGGCCAGAACCGTTGCCTGCCGGTCGACCAGCAACTCCATCATGCCGAGTGAGGCCCGGCCGGCGGTGGTGGCGTCCAGCCCGCCGCGGCCCGCGAGCAGCTGCTGGTCCATGGCAAGTCGCGCGATGACCTCCGGTCGCCCGGCGTAAAGATGCGCCGCCAGTCCGGCCCGAGCCGTAGTCTCTTGGCGCGAAAGGATGGTCGCAAAGATGGCGAGCCCGACCGAACCGGAGATCTGGCGCACGAGTGAATTGGATCCCGTGGCGTCGGCCAGCTTGTGGCGCGATATGGTGGACAGCGCCACGGTCGTGAGGGGTACCCAGAGAAAGCTGAAGGCCAGCCCCTGGAAGAAGAGCGTCGAAACGACGCCGCTCGCCGAAGTGTCGAGCGTGTAGTGACTCATCTGGAAGGCGCTGATGCAAAACAGCACGACGCCCAAACCCACGAACACACGGGGGGGAACCCTGTTGTACAGGCGCCCCACGAACGGGGTGGCGATCATCATGACGATCGTGCGCGGCATCAGGGCGAGGCCCGACTGCATGGCCGTGAAGCCCAGCACTTCCTGCATGAACACGGGCAAGAGAAACGTCAGGGCCATCAGCATCGCAAACATGATGCCGCCGATGAGGGTGCCCGAAAGAAATACCGGATCCCGGAAAAGGGAAATATCGACGGCCGGTACGGGCGCCGTTAGCTCGCGCACGATGAAAAAGGCGATCGCAATGGCGGCGACGACGAAACACCCGCTGATGAGCGGCGATGCGAACCAGTCGTCCTGGTTGCCCTCTTCGAGGGCGTATTGAAGCGACACCAGGCCCACGCTGAGCAGTCCGATGCCGGCCCAGTCCATGTTCTTGCGCTGATTCTCCGCCGCGAGTCGGTTGGCCTCCTTGATATCCTCCGGCTCGTGTACGAAGTTCGTGACCATGAAGACGGCGAGGACACCGACAGGCAGGTTGATGTAGAAAATCCACGGCCAGCTGTAGTGGTCGACGATGTAGCCGCCGATCGTTGGACCGATGGCGGGGCCGATCATGACCGCCAACCCAAAGAGCGCCATCGCCATCCCTTGCTCTTTCGGCGGGAAGGTCTGACGCAGAATGGCCTGCTCGGTGGGCTGGAGGGCGCCCGCGCCGAATCCCTGCATGGCGCGAAAGGCGACGAGCGTGGGAAGGCTGCGCGCCATTCCGCAGAGGCCCGAACCGATGACGAACAGAATGAGGCAGGCGAGGTAGACGCGCTTTTGACCGAACAGTCTTCCCAGAAGCGCCGTGAGCGGCATGACGAGGACGGTGGCCAGCGCAAATCCGGTGGTGACCCAGGTGATCTCCTCGACGGTGGCGCCGACGGCGCCGCGCAGGTGGGGAATGGCGACGTTGACGATCGACGAATCGATCGCCCCCATGAGCGTGCCGAACGTCACGGAGATGGTCACGACCCACTTGTTGACCGGCCGTGCAGGGGCGCGAGCGGGCCCTCGGGAGAAGGCGGTGTCCAGGGTGGCGGTGGTCATGCGAGCTCTGCGCCTTGCAGAAAGACGTTGACCAGGGCTTCCGCATCCCCGACGTCGAGTGGCTGGAGCTTGAGAACTTCGCGAACGGCGAGGCTCCGCATCATGCCGGCGACGAGCCAGGGGTAGAGATGGCTCCGCTCGGCGCAGAGCGCGCCCCTTGCTACACCCCGAGAGATAATCCCTTCAATCCGCTGAAAGATGAGCCGGTAGCAGTCCGAGGGCAGCGTCGCGGCGCGGGGATAGCTCGACTGCAGATGGCTGAGCTCGCCTTCGAGCAGCATCTTGAAAAAGGGTCGGTGAGATGACAAGAACGTGAAGTACGCCGTGATGAAGGCGACAAGTTCGTCCCGAACCGGCGCGCCTTCGACCGCCGCGAGTGCCATGTCGAGCACCCGGGTGAGGCCATCGCACCGGTCTCGAAGGAGCGCGGCCAATAGAGAGTCGCGGTCGTCGTAATGGTTGTAAAGCGTACCGACCGCGACCCCGGCACGTGCGGCGATGGTACCGACATGCGCGTCACGCAAGCCTTCTTCGGCGAAAACTTCTTCGGCGGCCGCCGCAATCGCGGCGGCGATCTGCCGTCGCATACGTTCTCGCAGCCGAATCGGCCCCGCAGGATGGACTGACTGTTCGGCGGAAGGAACGGCCGGTGCGATTGGTGAAGGGCGGCTCACGATCGATACGATGCGCACGAATACACCTTCGTGGCGCCGGTTGCCACGGCTGCCGCGCTCGGATCGGGCGACTCCGACCGCACGTGTCCTCGTGTGAGCGTTGGGGTGGGTGGGCCTGAACCCCGCGCGCCCGCTCCAGGTTGCGCACGTGTGGCTCCGACAGCAGCGCTTGCGGCGGGGGGGGGTGCGGGAGATGAGTTCAACGGCTTCAACGGGATCTGGTGCGTCCCAAGGCGGCCCGTGTGCCAGGGCGCCCTCGTCGCGTTTCGCTACGCGCGACGCGCCTCCCGTTCGTCGGCATGCGTATTCCGGGCAAGGCGATCGCAGTCGGCACGTGCGGCGGGTTCCAGCATGCCTTGATCGAGATCGCGCGGAACGTCGCAGGCATGGCATCCGCCGATCACGAAGAATCGAGCCCGGGCGCCGAGGATCCCGTCATCCATCGTCTCACGTGCGCGTTCCGCGAAGACGAGCGTGAGGTCCAGCGCCTCCTCAGCTCGCGCTTGGCTTCGATCTACGAGCGCGAGACGATTCGCGAGAGGTACCATTGCGCGTTCGGTGTGAATCCGAAGTACCGCGAGGCGCTAGTACCCCGATTCCATGAAACGGAGGGGTGAGACCACCCGATCCCGTCGGGAATATCGCGGAAAACGACCCTTCCATTCCGCGGAATCGAGGTACTAGAGCGACTGGACGTCGGTTTTTCCGCCATCGACAAACACGGCGACCTACGCGCGATCGAGCTTGCAGGACACCCTTTCTTCCTCGCAACGCTCTTTTAGTTCGAGCTCGCGGCGCTGCTGGGGCGACTCCACCTATCGTCGTCGCCTTCTTGCGTGCGGCCGCCCTACGGCGTGCGCAGCGGCCACCCGCCTTCGGAGACTCGACGGGCTCTTGCTCGCGCCAAGCCTCGTCGCTCACATTTCCACATTTTTCGGTGGCCTGCGACAGATCAGATCATCGTTGCAACCGACGCGATGCAGCGCGCGATGCGTGCGTCAGCTCGTGCCGATGGCGGAAGCGCTCGTCGCCAACGTGGGCACGTTGATAACCACGAGGTTGGCGAACCCGGGCTACTTCAGCAATGAATAGCTTGAGCATCCGGCACTGGCTGCCACCCATCTGCTGGTGCCGCAGCTGCGCCAGAAACACGCTCAGGCCTCGTTGCCTGGGTCGGACCGGACGACCGACCCGTCGGTGTCGTTAGCGACTCGCATGCGCAAGCTCGCCGCCGCTGAAGGTCGCTAGTGCACCGAGACGGAGATGAGATCAAGGATCTGGGACGGATTGTGTTCTAAAGAGTCACGGGGCCGACGACGCCACTGCGCAGGCGGATGCTTGACCGTGCCTCCGTTGCGGTGCACTAGGGGTCGCCGAGTAAGCGAAAGGTCAAGGGCACAGGTCGAGGCCAAAGGCGAGCCAGGAGCCACCCCATGACGCTCTATCGCGTGCACGCCTTGACATAACATTCGGGCCAAGTAGGTTGTGCGTCCCTCGCTGCGGCGAGCACGACGCGCGGTGGAGCAGCCTGGTAGCTCGTCGGGCTCATAACCCGAAGGTCGCAGGTTCAAATCCTGCCCGCGCAACGAAGAAAACGCTGGTGTCACGCCAGACCCCCCGCTGCCGGACGATTCCCCGGACGATTCGGACCCCGAGATGAGGGCCTCCGGCAGCGGCGGGAAGACCTCCCCGAAGCCGTCGCGGACGGCCTCCGCCTCCCGAATGTAGAGCTCGGTTGTGCTGAAGGTCGCGTGCCCGCAGCGCTGCTTGATCTTGAGCGGATCGTCGCCGCGTACCGCCATCCAGGTCACGCCGGTCGCCCGCAAGTCGTGCCACGTGAGCGGCTTGCGGGTCGGCGATCCCTCGTGCAGCTCAGGACGGCGGACGCCGGCGGCATAGAGCCATTGCCGCACCAGCCGGGCCATATGGTCTTCGCGCAGCCGCAGCACGGGACCCTTGTGCTGGGCCTGTTCGCGCATCGCTCGCAAGAGCGGCAGCAGCGGCGCTTCGATCCCGAATCGTCGAGTCTGGCCGCTCTTGGTGGCCTTGACCGCGCCGTGGCGTACCGACCGAGTGACGCTCAGCACACCGTGGTCGAGATCGAGGTCGCCGCCATCCCAACGAAGGGCGCGCAGCTCGCCGTCTCGCAGGTAGGTGTAGATCGCGACGGCCACGGCGCGCCGGGCCGCGAGCGGCACGTCGGCGCACACGGCGAATTGAACGAATTCGGACGGAAAGAGAAACTGCTTGGCCTTGCGCGGGCCGCGGTCGGGCCCTTGGACGCCGACCGCTGGATTGTCGTCGCGCACGCGCAGCTCGTCGAGCTTCGAGCCGGCGGCGTCGGCGGCGATCTTCGTGGCGACCACCCAGACGTTGCGGGCACTTTTCCACGACATGTGCTTGCCCTGCACGCGCTCGTCGAGCGTGCGGGAAAGCCGACGGAAATCGTCGCGTGTCCACACGCGCACGTGCGAGCCGATGACCGGTCGAATGTGCAGCTCGAAGACACGCCGCGTCTCGTCTGCGGTCGACAGCCCGCGGCCGCGTCGGTTTTGGGTCCACGCCTGCAGCCAGCTCGCCATGTCGTCGGTCGTCGGTCCGGCTTCGCCGTGGCCCTCTGCGGCGACGCCCTGCGCGGCGCGAGGCGCAAGGCCAAAGTCCTCGGCGCGAAGGCCCTTGTCGCGCGCAATCCGTGAGCGCTCCGCGGCGACCGCGCGGGCGCGCTCTTCGGCCAACGCCGAACGCGCGGTCGGAGAAAGGTCGATCGTCGGCCGAGCCCCGTCGTTGAGCGTGAGCTTGATGCGGTAGCAGCCGCGGCGCGCGTCATACCAAACGACTCCGGTACGTGGTTTCGGCATGCTCGTCCCTCCCTTCGATCGGCGGCTCCCGGTAGGGGTGTTTTTCTGTCCGCTAGCGCCTTTTCCGCTACGCCCTAACCGCCACTCGGGAGCGGCGGACAAACTCTACATCGAACTCGCCTTCGCGGCAGCGCGCCGAGCAGGGATTGTGCAGAGTCGGCCCGCGGTCGTTGGCCGTCTCGGCTCCACTGCTCGGGCGGACTCGACGGATCGTTGCCGACCGCCACGCGGTTCCGGCAACGGCTACCTCGCCGGGCGCCTGGGTCTCGAAAAACCGGGGTGCCTTCGCGGTCGTGGATGCGGCGATGCACTGGCGTGGTTGCGAAAAACACGGGCGCGTTCGCAATCATGGGGTACGGCGATGCGTGGAGCTTGGTTTGCGTAAAACACGGTGTCCCTTCGCGATCATAGGTGCGCGATGCGGGGTGGCTGCTTGCGTGAAAACGCGCGCGCTCGCGCTCGTGGGAACAATCGCTCGTCCGCGTTGCGGCCGTTCATGGCCCCGTCCCCGACCGGCGCTCAGCGCTCGTCAGTGCGCGCTCGAAAGGGTCAAGCGGGTCCATTCCGCGGGGCGATTCGCGCGGAGGGGCAGGGTCGGTGCCGCAACGCTCCACGAGGGCGAGAACGTCGCCCCGGCGGTACATGACTCTTCGCCCCGGTTTGAATGCTCGGAGCTTTCCCGCGCGCTCCGCCCGAATCAGTGCGCGACGCTCCACTCCGAGCTGCGTCGCCTCGGCTCGAGTCAGGTAGCGTTCGTCGGGCAGAGCCGCCGGCGCCAGCATTTCGCGCAGGCGCGAAACGATGGCATCGGCGAGTTTGGCCATCCCGTCATCGGAGAGATCGAGGGTCAACCTCGCGGGCTCTCTCCGTGACGGCGGCCGGGGCGAAGCGCGCTTGCGGCCCTCACCACGAGGGGCGACGACGCTAGCCCTGATCGGTTCCGACGGCGGAAGGCGATGGCGGCGATTCCGAGGGGCAGGTCCATGAGCCGTGCGTTCGGTCATGCCCCATAGACAGCAACCATCGTGCCGAGCTATAAGGGATAGGTAACTAGCCGCAATCATTCGATTGGAGAGTCGCGAAACCGGTCAATGATGGACCATACCCGGTCAACGAGCGACCGGTTTCAGAGGCCCGTTTGGGCTGATTTATTAAGCTGAAGGTTCACTCGGAGAACTTCAGGCTAAGCCAGCCGCGATTCGATCATCGCGACGATTGTGGCCACTTCGGCCTGGCGTGACGAGGGCAGTCGTCCCGAGCTATCGCAGTGAGCCCGGAGCGCCGTGACATAGGTGAGAGCGCTTGCAGCCTCCGACGAGACGGCCGACAGCGCGCGAACCATGTCGGCGACCGCGTCGAGCGTGCTGGCGTCGTTGGATCCCCCTTCGTCGAACGAGACGGCGTCGGAGCGCATACGCGTCGCGCGTACGAAACCCTTGAGCCACCGAGCCGTCGCTTCGATTTTCGGCCAATCGAGCTTCTCGGGCGTGTCTTGGGGCGTGTGGTAGATGCGCGAGCGACCGGCCGTCAAAAACAAGAACGGAATCTTCGCCCGCCAGAAGGGCTCGTAGTCCGAAAGGGGCGGGATGACGTTGGCGTTCGCGCCACGAACGATGACCCCCGATTCTGTCCGGGCAAGGCCTTGAACGAGCCCATGAGTGCCGTGGCTCTTCTCGGCACCGAGCGCGAAGAGCGATAGCCCGAGTTCGTCGGGCATCCCTTCGCCACCGATTCGATGACCGACGAGGTCCATGCACACCATGAAATCGATCGCATCCCGGCGCACGGGGGGATCCGCCAGGAATGCGTGAGAGCCCATCGCTCCCGTTCCGAAAAACGGCGGCTCCTCTCCATCGAACGCGGCAAGGATTACGCCTCGACCGTCCCAATCCCGGACGCTCGAAGCC
This sequence comes from uncultured delta proteobacterium, assembly GCA_963696385.1. Lineage (GTDB taxonomy): Bacteria > Myxococcota_A > Polyangia > Polyangiales > Polyangiaceae > Palsa-1150. Next base: position 134,266 of record CAVOKF010000006.1, on the reverse strand, counting down.
GCGACTTCGACCAGCACCGCAACGGCGGCGGCGTTGTCGTCGGCTCCCCAATAAACGCCCTCTTGCGCTCGTCCGAGGTGATCGAAATGGGCGCCGACCACGATGTACCGTTCGGCGTCGCCTTCGATCTTCGCGAGAACGTTTGCACCCCCGCATCCCGGCACCGGTTGCTCGAACGGATCGAGCCCAGCGCCGCGCAGTGCCTCGACCACCGCAGCCCGTGCCGCCTGCCCCTCGGGGGTGGCCGGACGCCGACCGGCGCATGCCGGCGAACACAGCGTGGACACCAGCGAGCGCATGCCAGCCACGGTCGGAGTTTAGCGCGCATGCGGGCCGGGGGCGGGGCGTTCCCCTCGACCCCAGCGAGTCCCGTTTCTTTCCTGGAGGCAGTCATGACGGGGATGCGCGCCGAACCAATGTCGTCCCTGGCTGCCCGCCGCAGTGATTCAAGTTCCTTTCGCTCGACCTTCTGATGCATGGAGGCCTGCCGTCTCGTGGTCGCGGACGTCGGTCGGTGTCGCGGATGGACGTCGGCCGGTGTCGCGGATGGACGTCGGCCGGTGTCGCGGATGGACGTCGGTTGGTGTCGTGGATGGACGTCGGGGGTGTCGCGGATGGACGTTGAGCCGGTGTCGCGGATGGACGTTGAGCCGGTGTCGCGGATGGACGTCGGTTGGTGTCGCGGATGGACGTCGGTTGGTGTCGCGATGGACGTCGGTTGGTGTCGCGGATGGACGTCGGTTGGTGTCGCGATGGACGTCGGTTGGTGTCGCGGATGGACGTCGGTTGGTGTCGCGATGGACGTCGGCCGGTGTCGTGGATGGACGTCGGTTGGTGTCGCGATGGACTTCGGTCGGTGTCGCGGATGGACGTCGGTCCGTGTCGCCGATGGACTTCGGCCGGTGTCGTGGATGGACGTCGGTTGGTGTCGTGGATGGACGTCGCGGGTGTCGCGATGGACTTCGGTCGGTGTCGCGGATGGACGTTTCTGTCGAGACCCGATTCAGGATGGTGTCTAGATGGGATTGACGATCGTCTCGTGACGGTCTGGGGGTAGCGGGGGAGAATCACTGAAGTGGACCCCAAATTTCGGACCACCCCTTAAGGTAGTAAAGACGGGCCTGCTCCCCGATGACGAGGAGCAGGATCAATGAAAAATACACGCACGAAGCACACGGCAGAATTCAAGGCGAAGGTTGCGCTTGCGGCGATTCGGGAGGAGGCCACGGTCCCGGAGCTGGCGCGTCGATACGGGATTCACCCGACGCAGATCTTCAAGTGGAAGAAGACGTTCGTGGAAAACGCAGCACGCGTATTCCAATCCGAGGGGGCCAGGAGCGATGGTGGCGAGGAGCGCGAGCGCGAGGCGGAGCTACTCAAGAAGATTGGCGAGCTCACGGTTGAACGCGATTTTTTATCGCGCGGGCTCGGGCGGCTGCGGTGAAGGACCGACGCGCGATGGTGGCCCCGGACAGCAAGGTTTCGGTCCGCCGACAATGCGAGCTTTTGCGCGTATCGCGCTCGGGCCTGTACTACGTGCCCGAGCCAACCGAGCCCGAGGAGCTTGCGCTGATGCGACGGATCGACGAGCTCCATCTGCGGTTTCCGTTTTACGGGAGCCGCAAGCTCGCAATCGCGTTGCGAGGCGAAGGCCACGAAGTGAATCGAAAACATATCCAGCGACTGATGCGGGTCATGGGGCTGGAGGCCATGGCTCCTCGGGCGCGCACGAGTCGGCCGAGTCAAGAGCACGCGATCTATCCTTACCTCCTTCGCGGCCTCGAGATCAGCCGCATCAATCAGGTGTGGGCAAGCGACATCACGTACGTGCCGCTGGCGCACGGCTTCGTGTACCTCGTCGCGATCCTGGACTGGTACTCGCGGCGGGTTCTCGCCTGGCGCCTGTCGAACACGCTCGATCCCGGCTTCTGCGTGGACGCCCTGGAGCAGGCACTTGCCCACTTCGGTGCGCCCGAGATCTTCAATACCGACCAAGGCGCGCAATTCACGTCCGACGCATTTACGAAGGTGCTTCGGCGACGCGGCATTCGCATAAGCATGGACGGCAAGGGCCGCTGCATCGACAACGTGTTCGTCGAGCGGCTTTGGCGATCGGTCAAATACGAGGAGGTGTACCTGCATGCCTACGAAGACGTGCGCGAGGCGCGCGCCGGGATCGGTCGCTACATGACGTTCTACAACGAAAGCCGCCCGCACCAAGCGCTCGGCTACCAAACACCCAGGGCATTCTTCGACGCACTGTGGTCGGGCAAGGCTGCGTGAATTCTTTCCACCGTCGTCCACAGGGTCGCTCACAACTTGCCAGTCTCCCCCCCGCCCCCCCCCTCAATTGCCACCAGACACGTGGAAGTCTATGTGGACGACCGATACGAAATTCACGACGAGAACAACTACGACTTGACTTTAGATATCCCACGAGCGAGAGAAAGAACGAGAGCAGGCCCTACCTTAACTGCCGACCAGTTTGGTCCGAACGAAGGGGTCCACCTCAGTGTCACTCGACGCGAAAGGTCACGTTGTCGTGCGCTCGCCGGACCGAGACCGCGGCTTGTAGAGCGGCCCACCTCAGGACAACGCATCGGAGTCTTCGCCATGGTCACCCCTAAAGTCCGGCGCGTCCGGGTCAGCACGCGTCTGACGGTTGCGCTTCGCGACCGACTCAGCAAACACTGCGCCGCCAGTGGGCTCTCCGAGCGCGCGGTCATCGAGGAGGCGTTGCGTCAGTACCTCGACGGCACGAGCGACGGGGCGCTTATCTTGCGGCGTCTCGACCGACTCGACCAGGCCATGGCACGCGATCACCACGACCTCGAGCTCCTGTCGGAGGCGTTTGGGATTTACTTGCGGCAATGGTTTGCGCGCACTCCGGGCGTCCCCGAGGGCGCCAAGCCGGTGGCTCGGCAAGCTGCGGAGGGCCAATGGAAGCAGTTTGTCGCGCACCTTGCCGACCGGTTCTCGGATGGCCACCGCTTCACCGATGGGCTGCCGCAAGGGGGCGGCGGCGGAGAGGCCGAGCGGGCGCCCGCATAATGGGTGGGCGTGGGCCGATCGCGAGCGAGATCCGCGGGCCAGCGGACTCGATGGCGGCAGACGTGCGGTCCCGCATCGGTCTGCGGGAGGCCGATGGCGACGACCGCTGCGGTGGCCGCGTCACCCTCGAACCTGACCGGGTCACCCGACGCGGGTTGCTTTCGCCGTGAAATCCAGTCGCGCGAGCGTGGCACGAAAAAAGGCGTGTTCGAGCGCCCGTGGCCGCTCTCGCGCCCGCCTACGTTCCCCGTCGCCCGACCGAAACGGTCCTGTACGGATTGGTGCGCGAGAATCTGGAATCGTTTCTCGCGTACGCGCGCGAGAACTACGAGGGAGGGCTACCCCGCTACGTGGAAGCGGAGCTGCGCGCGTACTTGAATTGCGGCGTATTTGCGTGCGGATTTACGCGCTGCCACTGCGACTCATGCGGCCACGACTTGCTTGTGGCTTTTTCCTGTAAAGGAAGATCTCTCTGCCCCAGTTGCTGCGGCAGGCGTATGGCCAACACGGCTGCCCACTTGGTCGACCGAGTCTTGCCCGACGTCCCTGTGCGGCAATACGTTCTGTCGCTCCCGTACGAGCTGCGCAAGCTTGCGGCGTTCAAGGCCGACGTTCTCACAGCCCTGGGCCGCATCTTCGTCGAGGCCATCTTTGCCCGCTACCGCGCTCGCGCCCAGCGCGAGGGCCTCGAGGATGCGCAGTGCGGAGCGGTAACCTTTGTTCAACGCTTCGGCAGTTTGAATCTCAACGTGCATTTTCACGTGTTGGTGCTCGATGGCGTCGTCACCCGGGACCCGGACCGTCGTGTGCTCTTTCATCCGGCGGCCGCTCCGACGCCGGTCGAGCTCGAGGCGCTGGTCGAGCGTGTGATGAACCGTAGCGTGGCGTGGCTGCGCCGCCACGGCCATGTGGAGGACACGCCGCTCGAAGACCGCTCGAACGAGCCGCCGTCGCAGACCGCCCTCGACGCCTGCGCGGACATCGCCATGGGCCGTGGCACGGTCTCGACCTTGTCGAACGACGACGACGACGGGTCGAAGGACGACGACCGGGAGGCGCGGCCCGAGGGGCTCGTGGGCGCGGTCGAGCGAGACGGGTTCAATGTTCATGCCGGCGTCCGCATCGAAGCGGGTGATCACGTGGGTCGCGAACGACTGGCGCGCTACGGCGCGCGACCTCCGCTCTCGCTCGAGCGACTTCGTAGGTTGCCCGGCGGGCGGGTGGCCTATCGACTCAAGTACGTCCGTCGCGGCCGAGGCAAGTACCGGATTATGAGCGCGATGGATTTCATGGCGCGGTTGAGCGCGATCATTGCGCCCCCTCGGTACCCTCTGGTGCGCTACAGCGGAGTGCTCGGGCCGCACTCGAGCTGGCGACGCGACGTGGTACCGAACCCGCCCGAGACGGCTCCTGCCTGCCCCCGCGCGCCCACTTCACCGCCCGTGTCGAGCGCGGCCAAGCCGGTCACCGATCCGATGGCGGGTCCCGGCCCCGCGCGTCCGGGTGCAGCGGCACCGACAGCGAGCAAAGTCGAGAGTGCGGCGCCGGCCGGCGTTTCCTCGACAAAGGCGGGGCCGGCCGCACTGCCCATCTTCGCGCTCCGGGGAGAGGTCATCGCGCTCGCACCAAACGTGCTTGCCGTCAGCCACTGGGAACGGCTGCTCGGCGGCGCCATCTACGCGGCCTCGCCTCGCGTGGACTGGCCCACGCTCTTGAGGCGAACGTTTGACCTCGACGTTCTGCAATGTCCGAAGTGCCACGGCCGACTGCGGGTGCTCGCCGTGATCACCGAGCGCGAGCCCGTGCGCCAGATCCTTGCCCATCTCGGCCTGCCGACCGAGGCGCCGCCAGTCGCCCGGGCGCGCGACCCGACCGACGATGCGCAAGACGCCGAGCCGTCGGACCAACTCGAGCTCCAACTCGCGTGAACGACGAGCCCCGAGTGCGGCGTGCTGATGCAGCGCCGCGCGGGCGACGTGCGCTTTGGATTCTGTTCAAATCGGTTCGCCGCTCGGTGACAACGGAAGCCCCTAAGACGCGATATGTTTCCGCGGTGGCTTCCGCGGGCTCTTCGTCGACCGACGTGCTTTGGGCTTACTACTCGCCCGATGCAGCGGACGTGACAGGGGCATCGGGGCCCGTTCAATTCGCGACCTGGGCGGCCGGCACATGGGCGCCATTTGCTGCCATCGGCCCCGCAGTGACCGCTTCCGGCGCCCCGTCGCTGACCGTGGGTTCGACATCCCCGGAGATCGCCTTTGCCGGCGACGGCACGAAGGCCGAATCGAGTGCGGCGCGAGCCACCGGCTCGTGGTCGACCGTGACCAAGATCGGGGCGCTGACGGGGGGCGCGCCCAGCATCGCGGCACGCGGGGCGGACGCCACAGTGGCCTACGTTCGGTCTGCCGACGGCGCGTTGGTCGCCGTGGACCGCACCAACGGCACATGGGGTGCCGAGACTGTGATCGAATCCGGGACTGCGTCGGCGGCCGCGACCTCATCGTTTGCTCCCAGTCTGATCGCTCTCAGCGGAACAGGTGCTGAGCTCATGGTCGTCTACACCGATAGCGCCATGTCCGACTTGCACTTTGCCACCCGGACGGCAAGCCTTTGGTCGACCGTCCAGGATTTTGGGTTGCCGACCAAGGTCGACAACACTGATCCCAACCGGCCGAACATGGGCGCGGGCGACAGCCCCAGCCCGAGTTTTGCCACACCGATGCTGGCGCTGCCGGATGGCCAAGCCATTCTCGCGTTCATCTCGGTGAACCAATACGCCTATGTTTCGCAGTTCGACGGAACGAATTGGTCGACCGCAACGACGGTCTTTGCATCGTGGGGGCTGGACACCATCGATTCCGCCCAGGTGGGACTCGCGGCGGGAGTCGGAACCGCCACGGCCGAGGTCGTCTTCGGGGGCTCCCCGCAGTCGTCCGGTATGTATGTGCCGTATCACACGCGGCTGGTTGCCGGTCAGTGGAAAACGCCCAAGCTCATTGTGGCGAACAATCCCGGTACCTTTGCCATGTACGCGCTCGTGTCTCAGTGAGCGGACACCGCCGCCGCGCGGCTACGCGGACCGCTTCAAGGGACTGCCGATGGGTCTGCGTTTCAACGACAGCGGACGTTGCCAAAGGAATCTTAACCTTCGCTCGCCTCGCCACCTCGCGGCGGCGGGCCGTTTGCGCGTCCAGCAGCAGTCCGCCAACACTCGCTGCTCGAGGCTCATCACCTGCGGGTGCACAGCAACGCCCAGGGCCCGCCTTTTCGTGCGTCGCCGTATCCAGTTGCCGTGGCACGGCCGATGCTTGCGTCCGTTGCGGAGACGTTCCATGACCAGCGCTTCCTCGCAGAATGCCACCGAGCCCGTGCCGGCGGTGGCCCGCCCCAAACACCCCGCGCACATCATTCGTGACGATCGAGAAGCCATCGCCGTCGCGCGGGAGCTCGCCCAGAAGTTTGCCAAAGGCGCCGCCGAGCGGGACCGAACACGGCGGCGACCGCTCGAAGAACTCGATGATTTTTCGCAGAGCGGTCTCTGGTCCATCAATGTGCCAAAGACGTTCGGCGGGCCCGAAGTGTCGTACGTCACACTCTCGCGCGTCATCGAAATCATCTCGGCCGCAGACCCGTCGCTCGGTCAGATTCCGCAGAATCATCTCGGCGTTGTGGCCGCGATTCGTACCGTTTCGGATCCGGCCCAGCAGAAGCTCTTGTTTGCCGCAGTCCTCCGCGGCCTTCGGTTCGGCAACGCGTTTTCCGAATACGGGTCGAAGCGCGCGGTCGACTTCGAGACGCACTTCGACGACAAGGGCGACCACGTGCTCGTCAACGGCCGGAAGTTTTACGCGACCGGCGCGCTACTCGCGCACCTCGTGCCCATTGTGGCGCTCGATGATCAGGGTAGGGCCTGGTACGCGATCGCCGAGCGGGATGCGCCCGGCTTGAGCGTCATCGACGATTGGTCGAGTTTTGGACAGCGCACCACCCTCAGCGGAACGGTGCTGCTCAAAGACGTCAAGGTACCAAAGACGCACCTGGTTCCCGGCTACAAAGGGTACGACCACCCGACCGCCGACGGCGCGATCTTCCAGATTATCCAGGCCGCCGTCGACACCGGCATCGCTCGGGCCGCCATCGAGGACACGATCGAATTCGTGAAGACGAAAACTCGAGCCTGGGTCGATAGCGGTGTGGAGGCGGCGACCGCCGATCCGTACACGATTCAGGCGATTGGCGACCTCGAGCTCCGATTGAGCGCGACCCAGGCGTTGCTCGACGGGGCGGGGCGCGCGGTGGACCGCGCCGTGGCGGAGCCCACTACCCAAACGGTCGCCGAAGCGCAAATCGAAGTGGCCAAAGCCAAGATTTTTTCGACCGACTTGGCCATTCTGGCCACCAACAAGATTTTCGAGCTCGCCGGCACCCGATCGACGCTGGCCGAGCACGCCCTCGATCGGCATTGGCGAAACGCTCGCACGCACACCCTTCACGATCCGGTCCGCTGGAAGTACGCAATCCTCGGCAATTACTACCTCAACGGGGTCAATCCGCCGCTTCACGCATGGAGTTGAGGCGGTCAGTCGCGCTGCGCCGGGCAGGGAAGGGGTCCGTTGACCGCGCAACCACCCCGGATCTCAATCTGAAAGGTCGGAAGCACCCGACCGGTCGTCCCCCACGAGTCGGTCGTCGGGGTGCATCCTTCGGGTGTACTGCACCCGCCCCGAAACGGCCGGCCGCTGGGTTCTGACCCCGTACGGCGCCGTGGGTGGCCCTGGCCTGCGGCCTCGCCAACGGCGAGGACCCTCCGAGGGGTTCCCGTCGGCATCGATGGCCGAAACAGCCGGGCCCCTCAGGGGAAAACGGCTTGCATACGTGCCGTCGTTTCGCGGGACGGCGGGCCTCGGGCTGTACGGTCACGAGCTCCAGCACGGTGCGGGCGACCCAGGGCTCGCGCCCCGGAAACCGTGCGCGTCAGCGAGTGCGGCCCCCGCCTGAAGCGCCTCTCGCCGGCGCGCGGAGTCGTCTTCTTGCAAGAAGTCGGCATCCACCCGCCAGCGAAAGGGCTGTCTGTGTCCCGCAAGGGCCGAGTGCGCGATTCACCTAAAGATGGGCATGCAGCGTGACGTTGAAACTCCGATCGATGAGCGAGCTGCCCGTCGGCGACGTGCTCGACCAGAACACGAGCTCGCCGAGGAGCGAAATGTTCGAGCTCACGGCGACGCTGATCGCGGGCACGTGCATCGTCTCCTTATACGAGACATCGTTGTAGCTGCCCAGGCTGAACGTATAAACGCCGGTCACCGGCCCGATCGTGTATTCAGCTCCCGCCAAAACGTAATCGTTGTTGCCCGACGGCCGACCCGTGTACGGGAAGTTGGCTACGGTGAGACCTCCCTGATGGAGGTATTCGCCTCGTACCACAAGGTCACCGACCGTGAACGTGGCGTCGGCGGCCGCACGCCAGACATTTTGGGCATCGAGCGACGGCAGGCCCGTCGCCTCCAGGTACTCCCCGGAGGCACCCAGCGCGAGCTTGGCCGGGCCGAATGCAAATCGCGGCTCCACTCGACCGATGACTTGATTGCGGCGGCGAGCCCCTGCGTAGGAGATCGTGTCCCGATTCTCGAGCGACACGTTCGTCGAGCCATCGACGACGAAGTATTGAAGCCACCAGCCTAGGCTGACCGGATCGGTTGCCTTTCCCAGATCGCCCTGGAGCGTCGCCCCATAATCGGGGTCCAATTTGAGCCCGTCGTACACCTGGACATTTCCGTAGAAAGACGTGTACCAGAAGAGTCCCAATCGGCTGTAGGTCTTGCCCACCCGCAGCTGCGTGTTCCCGAAATCGGCGGATGCGTACGCCTCCTGAAGCCATGCGGGTCCGTCGAAAAAGGGACGCAGCTTGGTGTCGCGAAAGCGCGGTTCGAGGTGCAGGCCGAAGATGCCCCACTTGCCGTCGACGAGGAGCCTGGCCCAGAAGACACTCACGTCGTTTTCTACGCCAGGGACGTGAATTGGTTGGTAGTACCAGAGAAGTACGCCCGCTCCGATCGTCACCCCTCTCATCCACTTCATCCATTCGGGAACGGCAGGAGTGGCCAATGCGGGCGCAGCTCCCTGACTACTCAGTCCCTCGTGCTCGTTGGCGTGAACCGTCGGCTCGGCTGCGGTGGCCGTCGGCTGGCCAGGCGACGCTGGCCCCGATGCAGGTGCGGTTGCCGTTTTGACCCCTGGAGCCGCGGCGGGGCTCGTGGGCGCGGGGATCGCCGCCGGTGCGCCCGTCGGTGTCGCGCCTCCGGAGCTCGACGGCGTCGGCGTCGCCTCCACGGGGCTCGTGGGCCCCGGCGTCGCCTGCGGCGTGCTCGCGGGCTCGCGCGCTGGTGCCTCGGCGCCGGCCGAAGAGGTTTGGGCTCGCGCGGCGTGCGCGCACATGGAGATTGCCCCTGCGATCGCGATGGGCGCGATCGCCTTGTGACGAATGGTCATCGATTCCTCTCCTTGCCGGATCCCCGCTACGATGCGGGGCCCGGCTCAATGCGGGGACTGCAGTGCAGACCCCTCGACTCTCGGGCGGAAGCTGGCTCGCTGTCCGCTGCTGCCCCCCAGGTACAGGTCCCGGACGTCGTCCCGTGCCCGAATCTCCGCGACGGTGCCCCCGGTGACGACGCGGCCGGTCTCGAGAACGTACGCGGTGTCGGCGACGGCGAGCGCCGCCGCGGCGTTTTGCTCCGCAAGCAGGAAGGCCACCCCATCCTGTTCATGCAGCTGCCGCACGAGAACGAAAATTTCCTCCACTACCTTGGGCGCAAGGCCCATCGAGGGTTCGTCGAGCAGCACGAGGCGGGGCTCGGCCACGAGTGCCCGACCGATGGCCAGCATCTGCTGCTCGCCCCCGGAGAGATGGCCAGCCGCGCTCGTTCTCCGCTCTCGGAGTCGTGGGAAGCGCGCGTAGACCCGGTCGAGCGACTGGCGCAACGCTGCGCGCGACGGACGGCGCGCATACGTGCCGGTGGCCAGGTTTTCGTCGACGGTCAGATGCGGAAAGCAGTGCCTTCCTTCCAACACCTGCACGAGGCCCTCACGCACGAGTTGTACGGGGCTGCGCGCCGCGATCGGTCGGCCCAAAAACGAAATGGACCCCGCCCGGACGCGTCCCCGCTCGGCCGTCAGCAACCCCGACGCAGCCTTGAGCGTCGTGCTCTTGCCGGCACCGTTCGCCCCGAGCAAAGCCACGATGCCGTGCTCGGGAACCTCGAGAGAAACGCCGCGAAGAGCGACGACAATCTCGTCGTACACGACTTCGACCGCGTTGAGTGCGAGCAACGGATCCTCTGCGACCATGGGCCTTACCCTCTTTATGGGTGGAGGGCGGACGGCCCTCGGTTCCGCTTCGTCTCCGGAGCTCCGTCTCAGAGTCGAGCTTCGGCATCGCAGTCGCGAACCGCAATACCCTTTTCAGTGGCGTATTTGGTGGACGAGGCTTCGATGATCGGACGCAACAGAGCGCGATCGGCTTTGATCCAATCGCTGATGACCTTGAACTCCTTGCCATCCCATTGCTCGAACCGTACCGCCCCCCCGCCTTCGTGATCGGAGCACGACAGTTCGATCGGCTGGAGCAGCCCCACGGCACCCAATTCCTTGAGACGCGCGTCGTCGATGTGAATGTGCTCGAACCCCCACCGAACCTGCTCTCCGGTCAGAGGCTTGTTGCCGAACTTCGCTTGAGCCACGCGCACGGCTTCGACGTTCAAGATGCCGTTGTTGATCCCCAGATTATAATACCCGGTGCCCACCCGCTTCGGGTCGGTCATATTCCCTTTGCCCGCCGAAAGGACGTACTTGTCCACGTCCTGGAGGACGGGAAACTGGCGTCCCGAGGGATGCGTCGTAATGGCGATGAACCCCGTTGCGGCTGCGCCGGCCGGAATGACGTCTTCCTCGGAGTTGCTCCAGATGTTGCCGATGATATGGTCGACCGGATATCCGATCTTGGCGGCGTTCTTGAGCGCGACGGGGTTCATGATTCCCCACCCGCGCAAGATGATCCAGTCAGGGGCGAGCTTCTTGATCTGCAGCCACTGCGACTCTTGCTCGGTGCCAGGGTGGGGCACCTCGAGGTGAGTGGACGCGAATCCGTATTTCTGCGCGAGGAGTTCGACGATCGGCTGGGTCTCCTTGCCATAAGGGGAGCCGTGATAGAGAACCGCGATCTTCTTGCCCCGCAGGTGGTCGAGGCCGCCCGAACGTTGACCGATGTAGTTGACGATCGCCGAGATTTCGCTGTAGGGGTTGAGCGACAAGGGAAACACGTAGGGAAAGACTCGTCCGTCGGTCGAATCCGTTCTTCCGTGATTGATCGTGATCAGGGGAATCTTGTCCGTCGTGGCCTTGTCGATGAGCGCGTACGCGATCCCTACACTGAGTGGATTCATCGCCGCGGCGGGCGCTCCGTTGAGACCGCCCTTCAGTCGCTCGTAGCACTCGACCCCGCGCTCGACCACGTATTCGGTCTCGCATTCCGACCAGGTCAGCTTGATGCCATTGACGCCTCCGTCGCGAATGTTGACGAGCTGCATGTAGTCGATGAAGCCGCCGAAGAATCCACTTCCACCGGCGGCATACGGCCCGACGCGATAGCTCTGAAGCGGAAAATATTGCTCTTTGCCCGCTGACTCCTTCCCGGGGCTCACGGTGCCCGGCGCCGGGCTCGCGAGGACGGCAGCCGACGCGTTCTCCGAGCGCGACCGGCATGCTGTGGTCAGCAGTGCCGCCGCGAGGAAAGGGACAAAACCAGGTGCGCGGGTACGAAGCATGGATGGACCTCCGAACGCGCCTTGCGGCGCGCTATCACGGTTTTCGTCACGAGGACTTTGAGGGTCTATTGTTTTAGGATGACGTCAGGCGGATCGCAGCGTCCAGCGACGAGCGCGCAGCCACGCGATCTCGATCAGGCGGGCGAGGCCGGCGGGCTGTTTTGCCAAAAGAGCAATCACGAGCCCACCGAAGATGATTTTGTCGATATTTTGCAATACGCCCGGATCGACCGACCCGCCCATTACGAACGTTGCCAGTTGGTCCAAGAAGATCGGAAACAACACGATGAACGCGGCCCCCAGAAAGCTGCCCGCGATACTGCCGAGACCCCCCACAATCACGATGAATAGAATTTGAAACGAACGATCGAGGTCGAAGCCGTGGGGCTCCACCGTGCCGAGATACGCAAACGCCCAAAGTCCCCCGGCCACGCCGCAATAAAACGAGCCGATGGCGAAGGCGAGCAGCTTGGCCTGACCGGTGCGGACGCCGACCACGGCGGCGGCCGTCTCCATGTCGCGTACCGCCATCCACGCACGTCCAATGCGCCCGCGAGCCAGGTTGTAGGCAGCAGCCGTCAACGGGGCGACGACGAGAAGCGACAGCCAGTAGTGACCCCCGGGTGACGACAGGTCGACCGTGGCGATGGAAAGCGGGGGGGCCGTGATCACGCCGGATGCGCTGTTGCCCGAAAACCAGCCGACCTTCGTGAACAACCATTCGACGAAGAACTGCGCCGCGAGCGTGGACGCGACCAGGTAAAAGCCCCGGATACGCAGGCTCGGCAAGCCGAACAAGGCACCCGCAGCGGCTGCCGAGACGCCGCCGAACGCCAAAGACACGAGCAGAGGCGTACCGTGTAGGTGCAGATGCAGGTCGTATGCCGCGAATGCGCCCACGGACATGAATGCGGCTGACCCGACCGACAGCTGCCCGGCGTAGCCGGTCACGAAGTTTTGCCCGATGCCAGCGAGCGACAGGGCGAGAAGCGGCACGAGGACGGCGCTCAGCACGTAGTCGTCGACGAGAAGTGGCAGCACCAGCAGGAGGCCGGTCCCCCCCGCCGCCAATGCAATCCGGACGACGGCGCGCCCGGACGCTCTCGCGAACAGGCTGGTGCGCGGCGGAGGCGTCGACGTGTTCGGTTCGGACCAGGGGGTCGCTTCGATCCGCATGATCAGACTCGCTGCACCGATCGCTCGCCAAAAAGCCCCGCCGGACGAACGAGGAGAAACGCGAGCGCAATGAAATACGGAAACCAGGTTTCGATGCCGCCGTTCACCCACGGGCCTGCGTAGACTTCGGCCAGCTTCTCCGAGGCGCCCACGATGAGGCCACCGACGATCGCCCCGGGAATCGACGAGAAGCCTCCGATGATGAGGACGGGCAACGCTTTGAGGACGACGAGCGACAGAGAGAACTGCACCCCCACGCGCGCCCCCCAAAGCAGGCCGGCCACGAGGGCTACGACTCCTGCGACGCCCCACACGAGCGCGAGAAGGCGTCGCAAGTCGATTCCGACCGCGATGGCGGCGAGAGGGTCGTCGGCCACGGCGCGGAGGGCGACGCCCGAACGCGTCAGGCGAAAAAAGAGTGCGAGTGTGGCCACGAGAGTCGCCGCTGTGCCCGCCGCGAACAGATCGAATCGGCTGACCGATACACCGGCCGCGGAGATGGGCGCGTCCGACACCCCGATGTCCAAACCGTGCACTTGCGTGCCCCACAGGGTCTGGGCAAGACCTTCCAGGATGTACGCGAGCCCAAGTGTCGCCAGAAAGAGCGACAGGGGTGGCGCGTTCACGAGCGGGCGGAGCACGATACGCTCGATCGCCAGAGCGAGCAGGAGCATGGCGGCCAGCGTCGCGATGAATGCGAGGGGAAAGGCAAAGCCACGCTCCGTCAACGACACGAATGTCAATGCCGCGAACAACACCATCGCGCCCTGCGCAAAGTTGAACACGCCCGACGCCTTGTAGATGAGCACGAACCCGATCGCGACCATGGTGTACATCACGCCCGAGAGCAGGCCGCCGAGGAGCACTTCGATGAAAAACGACATCCGCGGGTCCTCAGGTTGCGAACGAACCGACGTACGCTTCGATGACGGCGGGATCGGCACGAACGTGGTCGGGCGTGCCGTCCGCGAGCTTTTTGCCGTAGTCGAGCACGATGACGTGATCCGACAGGTCCATCACGACCCCGAGGTCGTGTTCGATGAGCACGACCGTCGTTCCGAGCTTCTCGTGGGCACCTAGGAGGTAGCCGCACATGTCCCGCTTTTCGTGGACGGTCATTCCCGCCATCGGCTCGTCCAACAGGAGCATCTTGGGTCGCGGCACGAGGGCGCGCGCAAGCTCCACGCGCTTTTGCAGGCCGTACGGAAGCCGTCCGACCACGTCGGTGCGGTGGCTCGCGATGTCGAGCAAGTCCATGACCACGGCCGCTTCCTCCCGCATCCGGCGCTCCTCGCGCGGCGCTCGCCCGATTCGCAGAGCCTGCTCGAAAAAGCTCGCCCGACCGCGGAAGTCGGTTCCGAGCGCCACGTTCTCGAGGACGGTCATACCTCGAAAGAGAGCGATGTTCTGAAAGGTTCGGGCGATGCCTCGCCGCGCGAGCTCCCCGACGCCCGTGAGTCGCTCGCCTTCGAAGAGGACGTCCCCGGCATTGGCCGTGTAGAGCCCGCTCACGACATTGAGCATCGAACTCTTGCCCGCCCCGTTGGGGCCGATGAGCGCGCAGACCTCGCCCCGGGCGACACGGAAACTCACGTCGTCCAGGGCGAGAATGCCGTCGAATGCGAGCGATACGTTCTGAACGTCGAGCAGCGCGGTGGTCATGAACAAAAAGCCGTCCGGACCTTAAGCAGCGACGCGATTCTTGGACTCGGCCGCGCGCACCAACGGTAGGATTCGTTTGCCGAAGTATTCGACGTCTTCCAGGTAATGAAGAAATCCCGCGAGCACCAGATCGACCCCGACGGATTTGTATTCGGCTATCCGATCGGCAATTTGATCCGGTGTACCGACCAATCCCGGCCGAAAGCCGTCATTGTATTGCACGAGATCTTCGAACGTCGAATTGGCCCAATTGCCCTGACCCTCGGGAGACGCCCTGCCCGCTTGCTTCACGGCGTCGCCGAACGCGTTGACCGCTTCGCGGTCGGCATGCTTGACGATGTCGTCGAGGACCTTCTTCGCTTCGGCTTCCGTGTCGCGGGCGATGACGAACGCGTTCATCCCAATCTTCGGCGGACGCCGACCGACCTCGACGGCTTTGCGTCGGATGTCGTCGACCTGTGCCTGGATCGCTTCGACCGTGTTGCCGTTGCAAAAGTACCAATCGGAGACCCGAGCGGCCATGTCGCGCGCCGCTCGAGAGGTGCCGCCCTGGAAGATCTCCGGGTGTGGGGACTGGATGGGCTTCGGCTTCAAGTTGTACCCATGGATGCGATAGAAGTCGCCGGAGAATGAAAAATGGTCCTCGGTCCAACTGCCCCGGAGCACGCGGATGAATTCCTCCGACCGCCGGTAGCGTTCATCGTGCTCGAGCCAAGGCTCTCCGAGCGCGGTGAATTCACCTTTGAACCACCCGCTGACGACGTTCACGGCCGATTGGCCCCCGCTCAGCTGGTCCTGCGTGGCAACGAGTTTGGCGAGCACGGCCGGATGCCAGAGGCCCGGGTGGATGGCCGCGATGACCTTGAGCCGCTGCGTCGCCTGGAGCAGTGCGAAGCTGAAGGTCGTCGACTCGTGCTGGAACTCCGCCCCGTAGCTTGCCATGTAACGGACCTGGCTCAGCGCGTAGTCGAACCCATTGTTTTCGGCGAGCCGGGCGAGCTTCACGTTGTAGTCGAGGCTCCAGTCGGTCCGCTGCTCGATCGTGCTAATCACCAGGCCCCCGCTCACGTTGGGAACCCAGTAGGCGAACTTGATGGGTTCGTTTACGCGTGTGCTCGTCTCGGTACTCATCGTGCGCTCCTTCGGATAGGTCCGGTTCACTCGCCTTCGCCCTGCCTCAGTAGCAGGCTTTGTGCCGGCCCCAATCGCCGCAAAAAGAAGGCGACTCGACCCCACGTCGCGTCGTCTGCGCCGAGGGGTGCACCGGCTGCGGGGTTCCTGCTGCTACAGCAGCACACGCGGGTGCGAGCCCATCGCCTCACGAGTAGAAAGAGGGGGCCGGCCACTCATCGGTGAGAAGCCAGCGCCCCAAGTCTCGGCGCTTGTAGTCGACCGGGTCATGCAGGGTATGGGTCCGCAGGTTGCGCCAGAAGCGATTGAGTCCGAGACGCGCCGTCGTCGCACGCGCACCGGTCGCGTCGAAGATCCGGCTGGTCACCTCCAAGCCCGCGCGCGTCGCGGCCACCTTGGCGGCGGCCACGGCGACCGCCACTTCGCCGCGCCCGTGGGTCGTGAGCTCGTCCCCGCGGGTCCA
Source organism: uncultured delta proteobacterium (assembly GCA_963696385.1). Taxonomy (GTDB): domain Bacteria; phylum Myxococcota_A; class Polyangia; order Polyangiales; family Polyangiaceae; genus Palsa-1150. The sequence goes on along the minus strand of CAVOKF010000006.1, from coordinate 117,964 downwards.
CGCCCCGTCGAGCTTCGCCGCGGCCGCGTCTGCGAGCAACCGTGCGCCCTCGAGCTCGCAGTACAGGTCACCGAACGAGGCGAGGACGTACGGATCGTCGACGATCCGTTCGACCCCACTGGCAAACCAACCTTTGCCTCGCTCGCGAGTGAGCGTCCGGGCGGCCTCGAAGGCACCCTCGGCCAGCCCGATATAGACGTTGACGAGTGTGAGCTGGGCGACGAGAGGCCGAAGCGAGGCGAACGGGCTGCCGAGCGGTCCCGGATGCGCGAGGATCTCGCTCTCGAGCACGCGGGCGTTGTCGAAGACGACTGTGCCGCTATCGGTCTGTCGTTGCCCCATGTTGTCCCAATCGCCGTGAGCGGCGATTCCGGGGCGCGAAGCGGGCACGACCGCGACGATGAGCTGACCGTTGACGGCATCGGTCGCCGACACGACGAGCATGTCCGCATCCCTTGCACCGGAGCAAAAGCTCTTCGTGCCCGAGATCGCGAACTCGTCTCCGCGCTGCACGAGCCTGGTTCGCGTGTCGAGCGGGTTGAGGGCGTTGCCCCAGAACCACCGCTGTTTCACCGTGTCGCGCGCCAGGGCATCGAACTGGGTGGGCGTGCCGAAGAGGCGAACGGTGGCAAGCAACAGGTGCTGGAAGCCGAAAACGTGTCCGAGCGATCCGTCCGCGCGCGAGATTGTCCGCACCGCGCGCAGTGTCGTCGCCCAGTCCGCCCCGCTGCCGCCGAGGCGGACGGGAATGGTCATGGTCAAGAGATCGCTTGCGCGCAGGGCATCGCGCTCGCGCTTCGGGGTCCCTCCGGTGCGGTCGCGCTCGATCGCAGTCGCCGCGAAGGTCCGGGCCAGGCCGTCGGCTATAGCGAGCAGGTCGGTCATGCCGGACCACGTGCAGGCCACATGCCGGTGCGAGCGGTCGCGCGGGTTGCGGACAAGCCTGGCTGTGGAGCCTCGGGGGGATGTCGAAGGTCCTGTCCACCACGACAGGTCCGGTCCGCTGCGACACGTGGCGGACGTCGCCCCCGCCCGGACACGTGTTGCGCAGCGAACTCCGTTGCTGGAGCCCTGCTGCGTGGGCAGCAGCCCCGAATCCGCTTTCCCCCCCTTTTCGAGGGTGGCCGCCGCGGGCGCGAGACTTGCGGGGCGGCCACGAGAGTGATGGACATTTTTTGGTTTCTTCCCACCCACGGTGACGGTCACTTTCTGGCAAGCGCCGACGGCGCTCGGGCCGTCGACCTACCGTATCTGCGGCAGATCGCGCAGGCGGTCGATGCGTTAGGGTTTTACGGGGTCCTTTTGCCCACTGGACGATCCTGCGAAGACGCATGGGTGGTGGCCTCCGCCATGGTGCCCGTGACCGACCGGCTTCGTTTTCTCGTCGCTCTGCGCCCCGGGATCCTTTCACCGACCCTCGCCGCGCGCATGACGGCATCACTCGACCGCATCTCCCGGGGGCGCGTCTTGCTCAACGTGGTCACCGGAGGCGATCCGGCCGAGTCCGAGGGCGATGGCGTCTACTTGCGACGCGACGAGCGCTACGTGGCGACCTCCGAGTTCTTGCAGATTTTCAAACGCGTTCTGGGCGGCGAAACCGTTGACTTCGAAGGTCGACATATTTCGGTACGCGGCGCCAAGATTCTCTATCCACCGGTGCAGCGCCCCCACCCGCCGATCTACATCGGAGGCTCGTCGGACGCGGGGCACGACGTCGCGGCGCGCGAGGTCGACGTCTACTTGACCTGGGGCGAGCCCCCCCAAGCGGTGGCCAAATCGGACTCTGAACCGGTGGCGTGGGCAAGGGTTTTCGCGCAGAGAGTTTTCTTTTTTTCGTTTCGGAGTGAGCTGGGTTCTTAGAATTCAATGGACGTTTCCCTTCTCGGCGCTTGAGGGCGCCGGAGCACGGTGACAGTAAGGGGAGCGCTCCGAACGCGCGGCTTGGCGAGCTACCTCTCGATTGACTCTTCACGTTCATCGGGCAGCGAAGTTCGCGTCCAAGGCCCGAGACGTAGATTTGGATTCGAAGCGGTGGAACGAGACGCAATTTTTCGCACGAAGTACAGTCACGTCTCCACCGGAGCGGAGATCGCAAGAGCTTCTACCAATTTGTCGCGTTCAACGTTCCTCCAGATGGGGTGCTCTTAGGCTACGCGCTCAAGGCGCATCGGAGACAGTCGTGACGATTCATGTCATGGCGACGTCCTCCGAAATCTTGTTGCGGCGAGGAGCCCGCCGTTGGAGTTTCTTGGCGGAGCGTTCGAGCGCCTCCGCATTCGCGTTTTTCGAACGAGCCTCTCTGCGAGTGCCCTTTGCGCTCGCCTTGGCCTGTCCCACCGGATCGTAAGCGGTGCCGTCGCGCCACATCGCCCAGAGGACGCCGGCGAGTTTTCGTGCGATGGCGATGACGGCGATTCTCTTGCCTCGCGTCTTGGCGATGCGGTCGCCCCACTGGCGAATCGGGTCGTCCATGTCGCGTGACCTGAGGATGAGCCACGCCGCTTGGACGAGCATTTTTCTCGCATACGTGTTGCCCTGCTTGGTGATCGAGCCCAGGCGCCGCTTTTCAGGTCCGCCTGTCGTCAACTCCGACGGCACCAAACCAAGGTACGCTCCGACTGCCTGCGCATTGCGAAAGCGCTTCGCCTCGTCGATCACCGAAACGAAGGTGGACGCCACGATAAGGCCGACGCCAGGAGCGGTGGCGAGAAGTTTCGTGATGGGCTCACGCATCGCCATTTCCGAAAGCGTCCGTTCGACCTTGGTGAGCTCTTCTTCGACTCCGACGAGCACGGCAAGGAGCGGCGCGATGAGCGTGCTCGTCGCGTCGTCGAGCGAGCTCTCGCGAACCTTGTTCACAAAGTTCTCGGTTGTGCATGTGGGAAGGAGCACGCCTGCCGCGCGCCCGAGCCCGCGTATCGTCGTCACATACTGCGCACGTGTTTCGACCAGCGCGCCGCGCACGCTCAACTGCGCGCGCAGGGCTCGGCGGGCGGGAGACAGAATGTGCGCCTCGGGGATCCGTCCTTGGTCTACGGCACGTGCGGCCGCCTCAGCATCGAGAGCATCGTTTTTGCGCTTGTGATGCGCGACGCCCATCGCACGCACCCGCGTCGTATCGATCATCTTCGCATCGTGCCCCCACGACGTGAGGGTATCGTGCACGTGCCATCCTTCACGCGACGCATCAAACGCAATCCGCGCAGGTGGACAGTCGGGGCCGATTCGCGACTTGAGTTGGTCCAGCCTCTTCACAGAGGTCCGATCGATGACCTCTCCGTTCCGTATCTCGCAATACGCAATGTGGCGCGCTCCAAGATCCAATCCTATGCTCCGCATGATCGATCTCCCTTCGGCCCCCACTTCGCTTTGTGCCTTTGAGCACGCGGGGGTGTCGGATGGATAATCCAGCGGGAGGTCGGTCGCTATTTTCGATGACCGACGACCGGCACGGGGGCTGCTCTCGAGACGCCCCGCGATCGATCTCGAGGCTGCGGCACCCGTGCCGGGCGGCGTGCCGGGCGGTCCAGGACGCGCCGCCACCGGTTCATCTAATCTTTCGCCGCTCGGTGACAACGGAAGCCCCTAAGACGCGATATGTTTCCACCGCGGCTTGCGCGGCTCTTCGTCGACCGACGTGCTTTGGGCTTACTACTCGCCGCGCTCGCGCGATTCCTCGACGCCCCACTCTTCGGGGAGGATGTGACGAGTGAGACGATCGCACTCCTCGCCGATCGGCTCGTCGATCACTTTGCGGGCGAGGGCGCACCGGAGAGACTTGGAGAGCAGCTATCGTTGCGCCTCCATTGATGGCGCGCAGAGAACGTTCTTCACAGCAGCGGGTCCTCTGCGTCTGTGGGAGGCTCGTTCGAAAAACGCGAATGCGGAGGCGCTCGAACGCTCCGCCAAGAAACTCCAACGGCGGGCTCCTCGCCGCAACAAGATTTCGGAGGACGTCGCCATGACATGAATCGTCACGACTGTCTCCGATGCGCCTTGAGCGCGTAGCCTAAGAGCACCCCATCTGGAGGAACGTTGAACGCGACAAATTGGTAGAAGCTCTTGCGATCTCCGCTCCGGTGGAGACGTGACTGTACTTCGTGCGAAGAATTGCGTCTCGTTCCACCGCTTCGAATCCAAATCTACGTCTCGGGCCTTGGACGCGAACTTCGCTGCCCGATGAACGTGAAGAGTCAATCGAGAGGTAGCTCGCCAAGCGGCGCGTTCGGAGCGCTCCCCTTACTGTCACCGTGCTCCGGCGCCCTCAAGCGCCGACAAGGGAAACGTCCATTGAATTCTAAGAACCCAGCTCACTCCGAAACGAAAAATAGAAACTCTCTGCGCGAAAACCCTTGCCCACGCCACCGGTTCAGAGTCCCATTTGGTGTACGACCTGGTTTTCAGGCCCTCGAGAGCGCCAAGGGAATTCACAAGGACGCACGGAGCCAGCAGCTTCGCACGCCAATCCTAGTTAAAAGACGATGTCGTTCGAGTAAGTAAATAGGTTGCTGGCCGAATTTTCGACAAACACGGTGTACCCTTGCACAGATATTTGGACTGATTGGCCACCGAGAAACGGGCAGTTCCACCCCCCCCCGGACCCCGAGGTCCATTGGCATACTTCGGATTCCCCGCCAATCGCGGTAGCCTGGTTATTCTGACCATACACGCCGATTGAGTGCGCAGTGTTGCTGATCCACTCGGGCCGCGCAATTGCAGCGGAGTTGCCGTTCGACTGCACTTGAAACGTGAGTCCGTTTGCGTCGACAACCCATGGGCCCTGCTCCGCAAAATTCGCATTTGCTCCAACGGCAACTAGGTTTGCAGCCCCTCCGACGGCATACGAGGCCCACCGTCCCCAGGTGTTGGAACCCGTATGTGGTGCGACCCAAAACGAGTTGTTGCCGCAGCCGACAACATAGACATTCAACTCTTCATCGACGGCTATATCGGTAGGAAATTGACACACTTTAAACGGGTAACCCGGAGCCGGCTCGTAGGGGGTCTCACTGCTAATGCCAATAATGGTGCCCATAGGGCCATGGTTGTAGTTCGGGCCCTGGCCGAGTGAGCCGTTGACTATGTAAAAAAGAGGGTTACCGATGCTGTCGATCAAGTAAAGATCTCCACCAGGATTACTGTCGGCGGTGATTTGCCTCATATCCGACTCGTTAAATTCGCTAAGGGTGCCCACCGAGCCCCAATTTACGCTGCTCAATTGGGGAGTGCTGACGATCCCCTCGTAAACGCCGGTAGATGTGGCCACGAAATAGAATACACTACTCTGGCTGGGTCCCGAATTCACGCTGACGGCGATCAAGCTATTTTTGTCCACGCCAGTGGGGTTGTTCATTTGGACCCATTCGCAATTGGGATCCCCCCAGGTGCACGCGGACGCAGAGGACTCTTGGCCAAAGAGCGCCGCGAAAAATACGGTGGCGATCGTCACGTAGCACTGGTTGCGCATTGTAGCCTCTCTATACGGGTTAGCTGGATGTGACCCGGAATTTCGATCTTCCCATCTACTGATGATTGTCTTTTAGCGTGTGTGCATGGCCCTTCAGAGCCACCTTCGCGTCCGCGGAACGGACACCTGGGGCTCCACCCCGCTACATGCGGACTATATGGCCGGTGCTTCGACTAAGCAAGGTGTTTTGTGACCTTCCGGGCGGTCGAGGAGCGACTGGAGGTTGTCCTCTCAAGTCCGGCGTCTATCGAGTGCCCATCGTGGAAGCGGTCGGCGACCAGTTCACGTCAACGTGACGGCGCACCCGTACGCCGCGTGGGCCGCGCAGCAGATCGTGAATGCCATCGGCGCGCAGAGCGTGCCGGCTCGGCTAGCCTGGATTTTCAGTGCGCCAAGCAAGCTTGGGGAAAGAGGAGGTCAAGGAAAGCTGAAACTTTCCATCGCTGCCCATGCGCGTCAGAACCCAAGGCAAGAGCCCGGTGCGGTAGTTCCGCACGCCGGGATCCGCGCGGGGGGCGGCCCGAACCTCAGGGCGAGGGCCGTCCCTACCGCAACAGGTCTCGTGGTCTCCAGCGACCTGCTGGAACGGCGGAGCAGAGCGAGAAGTGAGCAACGCCGGGACCACGAGAAGTCGGGGGAGTAGGCGGCGCAAAGCTTGTCGGCCGACGAAGAGACGCGGAAACCGCCGCGGTCACATAAAAGGCCTTTGGGGCGCTCGTTGTCAGTCGGGTAGGCCGGGGAGGTTGTCTCCCCGGCCCCCCTTCGGATCCGGACGTGCGCAATTCACGCATCCGGCTCTTCGGTCACGGGTTCGCTGCGCGCGGGAGAAATGGGTGAGCGATGCGAGGCGGCGGGAGCGGGTAGCGCTCCAGCAGAAGCCGCATTCGCTTCCAAGGCATATGGCGTCGTTGCGACCGGCGGTTGAGCCACCGGCGCCACAACGCAATAGTCTTGCGGCAGAAGAGCGCGATGGCGCGGAAATTCCCGGTGATTCCGTAATATCCGTAGTGACCACGCAGCTTTTGCCCAAGTGCCTTCTGCTGCTCGCGGATGGCGTCGTGCCGGTGCTCCCTGCACCATTGCGCGACCCGCGACACCGCTCTCCGGAAGCGGTCTTTGGCTGTTTTGCGCATGACAATCCACTTGCCAGAGCGAGCTTTGCCCCAGTAGTGCGTGAAGCCGAGTAGGTCGAAGCTGCCAGGACCTCGGTCGCCGCCATCGACTTTCGATGAGCGACGGTCAGGGCGCTGAAACTCCACCAACCGCGTCTTCTCGGGATGCAGCGCCAGGCCGTACGCACCCAATCGCTTCGGCAGCACGTCCAGCACCTTGCGGGCATCCACTTCATGCGAAAACAAAAGCACTGCATCGTCCGCGTAGCGGACGAGCAGCGCCTTGCCCGAAAGCCTTGGTTTAACTTCGCGCTCAAACCAGACGTCGAGCACCTCGTGCAGGAAAATGTTCGCCAGAATCGGCGAAATCACCCCGCCCTGCGGTGTGCCCGTTTCCGGATACGCAATGGGCGGATAGGACAAGCAAAGCGTGTCGGCCGACGAAGAGCCACGGAAACATATCGCGTTTTAGGGGCGTCCACTGCCGGTTCAGAGTCCCATTTGGAGTTCTCGACGCGATGGGTTCAGTAGGCGTACTCGGCGCCGAGATCGACGTCGGTTGCGTATTCCGGTCGACCCGATCGCTCATTCCGGACGGACCCGATCAACCGTTCCGACGCACCCGATCACGATCGGAGCGAAGCGACGAGGGGTGGTCAGGTGGGTTCGGTTTCCTGGTTGGGCGAAAGGCCCTTCTTCTTCCGCATGGAGGGTCCGCGTAACGCGAGCACGTGGGCGTTGTGCACCAGGCGATCGCAAATCGCGTCGGCGATCGTCGGATCACCGAGCGCTGCGTGCCAACTTTTGGTCGGTGATTGCGATGTGATGACCGTCGAGCATCGGTCGTAACGGTCTTCGAGCACTTCGAGGAGATCGCGGCGCTCCGCGTCCTTCATAGGCGTGAGCAACAAGTCGTCGAGTACGAGCACGTCGATCTTTTCGATGGGCGCGAGAGTCTGCGCGCACGCCCCCGAGCTCCTCGACCAGCCGCGGGACACGCAAGAAGAGCGCTCGCAATCCCTTGCGGGCGCCGGCTCCACAAGGCGCGGGGCAGTGCTCGCGGCAGACCGATCGACAAGACGCGTTCTGCGTGTGAGCCTAAGATGGGCGGGGAGATGCCAAATCGCCGTTGCACGGACCACGAAAGCCCCTAACGGGTTATCATAGGTAGGATCTTTATTTCCCGAGTGATCTCGATCACTTACGTGCATAGTGCACGAATTGGGTAGTCAAAGGCATCGGGGATTCTCTAGACGCTGTTGTGAGACAACGCGAAAGGAGACCCCCGATGCACGGATCAAACAGTACACGCGCCGGAGTCGGCGTGTATGCGAAACGGCTTACGGAAGTACTCGGCGAGGAGCAGGTGACCGCGATCGCGAGACGTAGCGGCTGGCTACGGCGCGTGCGCAAGGTGATGCCGCTGGCGATGGTCGTGGCGGTGCTGTCGACGCTCGGGTCGGGCCACGCCAAGTGGTTGGCCGATATTCTGCGGACGTTCCGGAAATTCGCGGGCCTTTCGCTGCGATATAAGCCCTTTCACAACCGGCTCGCGCAAGCGTCCTTTCCAGAGATGTTTCGGATGCTGCTGGAAGCGACGGTACAGAAGATGAGCCAGCCGGTTCTGCACGCCGTGTCCCCCAAACTGTCGACCTTTCGGGACATCGTCATTCACGACGGGACGTCGTTCGCGCTCAAGGACGACTTGAAAGGCACATGGCCGGGCCGCTTTACAAAAATCTCGCCTGCCGCCGTGGAACTGCACGTCACGATGAGTCTGCTCCAAGACGATGTGCGCATCGTCGCCCTGACGGCCGACAAGGAGACCGAGCGAACCTACCGTCCCGAGGCCGCGAGTCTTCGCGAGCGGCTCTTTCTGGCCGACCGAGGGTACGAGGAGCGAACATTCTTTTTCGACGTCGACCAAGCGGGCGGCGCCTTCATCGTCCGCGGAACCAAAAACATTCGACCCACCATTCGGGCCGCTTTCGACAGCGCCGGCAAATCCATCCCCAAGTTGCTCGGCCAGAAGTTGAACTGGGACCTGCTTCCGGCCCAGACGGTCGATCTCGACATCGAATGGCAGGCGAATTCATTCGTGTATCGCGGCCGAATTGTGGCGATCTACAAGCGCGGCAAGCGCAACGCGAAGACGTTCGTGTACCTGCACAGCAACCTCGCTCGCAAGCGCTTCTCCGCCGCCGACGTGGCCGGCTTGTATCGCCTCCGCTGGCAGGTGGAACTCCTGTTCAAAGAGTTCAAATCCCACGCCAACCTTCATGCCTTCGATACGGGCAAGGCCGCTATCGCGAAAGCGATGATATGGGCGAGCCTGCTCGCAGCCCTTCTGAAACGCTCGCTCGCACACTTCGCGGAAGCGTCGCTGGGGGTGGAGCTTTCGACCCAGCGAGCCGCCGCGTCCGGCAAGCATTACTTCGACGATGTCCTCCGCGGCCTTCTCGACTCGCCGCGCCAACTACGTCGTGCCCTCGCCGAAACGCTCAAGTTCCTCGATTCCAACGCGCGCCGCGCTCATCCTGCTCGCGATCGAAAGCGCGGACGTCTCGCTATGGGCCTCGAGCCACTCGCACTTGTGTGATAGCGAGCGCCATCCCGAATCTCTAAGTACCAACTTATGAACGGGTTATATGTGACCGCGGTGGTTTCGGCGACTCTTCATCGCCCGACACGCTTTTCGTTTCCTACTCGCCCGGAGGCGGGTAGATGCTGCGAAGATGTCGAACTGCCAACCAGTTGTAGACCGCGCCGGAAACAGCCAAGGCAACGAGTGCCAAGAGGACGGCGATGCCTCCTGCACGAACCGCGCGCCATGGGCACCGCCGCGCGGATCGCTCGCACCACATCCTTCAAGCGTAATGGGCAGCAGCTCGGGCCGCCCGTTTCGCCTCGCCGGGCGACTGATCAACGCGATTCGGCGCGAGCCTCCGAGCGGAAGTTGGACGCGCTGAGACACGCCGACTGACCATTCACGAAGCCGATACTGCTTCCGGCGGATGGCGGCAGGGCTCCCCCGGAGCTGCTGAGGGCCTAAGCCCGGCGCACGCGGTCGATGTAGAGCGTATCGCGGGCCACGAGCATCACGACGACGTGTTGACCGACGAAGAGCTGGAACTCCCCGTCGACGGCTACGACGAGACCCTGTCCCGTCTGCGCCCATCGCTCGACAGCCTCGGCGACCGCCCTCGCATCGCTCAGCGACAAGCGGCGCCAGCTCTCGAGGGCGGACTCGTCCCAAACTACGATCATTCGCCGCGGCGTTCGCGCTCGGCGAGCTCGGCCATTACCTCGGCGTGCAGTACACCGGGCCCGGACGGCTTGCGCGTCGCGGACGCGAGGAGGGCGTCTTCCGCCGCTGAGAGCGGCTCGCCACGGATGCGCTTACGCAGGGCCGCCACCTCGGGTGAGTCCTCGTGCTCATACGACGGAACTGGGCTGCCAGTCATGGCGGCTAGCATCGGACCCGTTGAGGGAAAGATCAAGCGCCCGCGCGTTCGCGTCCCGGGCTGGCCAAATCTTTCGCCGCTCGGTGACAACGGAAGCCCCTAAGACGCGATCATAGGTAGGATCTTTATTTCCCGAGTGATCTCGATCACTTACGTGCATAGTGCACGAATTGGATAGTCAAAGGCATCGGGGATTCTCTAGACGCTGTTGTGAGACAACGCGAAAGGAGACCCCCGATGCACGGATCAAACAGTACACGCGCCGGAGTCGGCGTGTATGCGAAACGGCTTACGGAAGTACTCGGCGAGGAGCAGGTGACCGCGATCGCGAGACGTAGCGGCTGGCTACGGCGAGTGCGCAAGGTGATGCCGCCAAATCGGACTCTGAACCGGTGGCGTGGGCAAGGGTTTTCGCGCAGAGAGTTTTCTTTTTTTCGTTTCGGAGTGAGCTGGGTTCTTAGAATTCAATGGACGTTTCCCTTCTCGGCGCTTGAGGGCGCCGGAGCACGGTGACAGTAAGGGGAGCGCTCCGAACGCGCGGCTTGGCGAGCTACCTCTCGATTGACTCTTCACGTTCATCGGGCAGCGAAGTTCGCGTCCAAGGCCCGAGACGTAGATTTGGATTCGAAGCGGTGGAACGAGACGCAATTTTTCGCACGAAGTACAGTCACGTCTCCACCGGAGCGGAGATCGCAAGAGCTTCTACCAATTTGTCGCGTTCAACGTTCCTCCAGATGGGGTGCTCTTAGGCTACGCGCTCAAGGCGCATCGGAGACAGTCGTGACGATTCATGTCATGGCGACGTCCTCCGAAATCTTGTTGCGGCGAGGAGCCCGCCGTTGGAGTTTCTTGGCGGAGCGTTCGAGCGCCTCCGCATTCGCGTTTTTCGAACGAGCCTCTCTGCGAGTGCCCTTTGCGCTCGCCTTGGCCTGTCCCACCGGATCGTAAGCGGTGCCGTCGCGCCACATCGCCCAGAGGACGCCGGCGAGTTTTCGTGCGATGGCGATGACGGCGATTCTCTTGCCTCGCGTCTTGGCGATGCGGTCGCCCCACTGGCGAATCGGGTCGTCCATGTCGCGTGACCTGAGGATGAGCCACGCCGCTTGGACGAGCATTTTTCTCGCATACGTGTTGCCCTGCTTGGTGATCGAGCCCAGGCGCCGCTTTTCAGGTCCGCCTGTCGTCAACTCCGACGGCACCAAACCAAGGTACGCTCCGACTGCCTGCGCATTGCGAAAGCGCTTCGCCTCGTCGATCACCGAAACGAAGGTGGACGCCACGATAAGGCCGACGCCAGGAGCGGTGGCGAGAAGTTTCGTGATGGGCTCACGCATCGCCATTTCCGAAAGCGTCCGTTCGACCTTGGTGAGCTCTTCTTCGACTCCGACGAGCACGGCAAGGAGCGGCGCGATGAGCGTGCTCGTCGCGTCGTCGAGCGAGCTCTCGCGAACCTTGTTCACAAAGTTCTCGGTTGTGCATGTGGGAAGGAGCACGCCTGCCGCGCGCCCGAGCCCGCGTATCGTCGTCACATACTGCGCACGTGTTTCGACCAGCGCGCCGCGCACGCTCAACTGCGCGCGCAGGGCTCGGCGGGCGGGAGACAGAATGTGCGCCTCGGGGATCCGTCCTTGGTCTACGGCACGTGCGGCCGCCTCAGCATCGAGAGCATCGTTTTTGCGCTTGTGATGCGCGACGCCCATCGCACGCACCCGCGTCGTATCGATCATCTTCGCATCGTGCCCCCACGACGTGAGGGTATCGTGCACGTGCCATCCTTCACGCGACGCATCAAACGCAATCCGCGCAGGTGGACAGTCGGGGCCGATTCGCGACTTGAGTTGGTCCAGCCTCTTCACAGAGGTCCGATCGATGACCTCTCCGTTCCGTATCTCGCAATACGCAATGTGGCGCGCTCCAAGATCCAATCCTATGCTCCGCATGATCGATCTCCCTTCGGCCCCCACTTCGCTTTGTGCCTTTGAGCACGCGGGGGTGTCGGATGGATAATCCAGCGGGAGGTCGGTCGCTATTTTCGATGACCGACGACCGGCACGGGGGCTGCTCTCGAGACGCCCCGCGATCGATCTCGAGGCTGCGGCACCCGTGCCGGGCGGCGTGCCGGGCGGTCCAGGACGCGCCGCCACCGGTTCATCTAATCTTTCGCCGCTCGGTGACAACGGAAGCCCCTAAGACGCGATATGTTTCCGCGCCCGCTTCCGCGGCTTTTCGTCGACCGACGCACTTGTCGAGTAGCCCCGGGCGCTTACTGGCCCCGGGGCCCTCGCCGGCTGGAAGTCGCCCCTCTTCGCCCGTCCCCGAATCACTTTTGGATCCCCGGCTACTGGGCATGGGGACCGCGCGGTCGCGTGTGGTACGGAGGGCGCTGGGAGCTCGAGCGGCCCGGCAGGCATTGGGCGGCTGCTGCTTGGGCTCACGAGGGTCGACGAGGGCATTTTTCCCCCGGGCGCTTTCGACGGTAAAAGTTCCCGGCGCGCAAGGGTGATCACCTCGGCTCCCGCTTGGACAGCGCTCGACGCGAGTGGGAAACCGTCGCACTCGACACGACGCGCGGAACGGAACAACGGGGCGAGCCCCGCGACAGTTGCGCCCATGTTGCGCCACTTCGACTGTGCCATCGGCCGGGGAACCCACGATTCAAAGGCTCTTTCCCGACGCTCTAGGTTGTGGCGCTGATCTTGCTGCCGTTCACGGGCAATGCCCCTCTCCGCCACTCTTCACCGCATCGCTCGCATCCTTTTCGTGACGTGGCTTGGCGCCGGATGTGGGGGCAACGCTTTCAGCGCAGCAGCGCCCTCCGGCAAGGACTCGGGACCCCAAACCGCCGATTCGGGCGCCGAGGCCGGCACGACCGACAGCGGTGCCGCATGCGTTGATTTCGAAGCCACCGCGGCCGACTTGGTTTGTGAGCAAGACCAGGATTGCACGGTCGTGCGCACGGGGCAGGTCTGCCAGGGCGGATGCGCCTGCGGCGATACGCCCGTCAACGCGGGCGCGGCCGCGCGCTTCGTGTCCGATACGGCGACCTTGAACTTGGAGAGCTGCCCTTGCGCCTTCGACGGAGAACCGCGTTGTCTAGCCGGTCAGTGCACGCTTTGCGGGCTGGACATCACGAATCAGCCGTCGGGTTGCTCCGACTCCGGCACCCCATTGGCCAAGGAGGGTGGAGCCGACGGCGGCGTCGTGGACGGCAGCGTCGAGGAAGCAGGCGACAGGGACTCGGGAGTCAAAACCGCCGATTCGGGCGTCGACGCGGGGACGACCGACGGGGGATCGCAGTGCATCGACTTCGAACCGGCCCCATCGGACCTCACCTGCGGCAGCGATCAAGATTGTGAGCTCGTCCGCTCGGGCGCAGTCTGCATAGGCCAGTGCTCATGCGGCGATACGCCCGTCAACGCGGGCGCGGCCGCGCGCTTCGCGTCCGATACGGCGCCCTTGAAGTTGGAGAGCTGCCCGTGCGCCTTCCAGGGAGAAGCCCGCTGCCTGGCCGGTCAGTGCACGCTTTGCGCGGCCGGAAGCACTCAGCCTGCGGGCTGCGCCGACGCGGCCACCACGCCTCCTGCGGCAGACGGGGGCCTGTGCGTCGACATCGATCTGTCGACCTACGATCAATCGTGTGTCGTCGCGACCGACTGCATCGTCATCCTTACGGGACAGGTTTGCAGCTCGGAGTGCGCCTGCGGCGGTTCTCCCGTGAATGCCGCCGAGCAGGCTCGCTACGAAGAGGCCACGAGCGGAATCGCATTTGGCGAGTGCGCTTGCCCTCTCGAAATAGCGCCTTCCTGCGTGGGCAACACGTGCGTCTTGCCGGCCGCTATGCCCCTCAGCCCGTAAAGTCGATCGGCACGGTATGCGCCGATGCCGAGCCGATGATCGTTCTCAACGAAGAAACGCGCGCAACGCTTCTTGCGGGGAGCGCGGCGATCCCACAATTCGCGCGGGCCATCGTGTCTGTCCGGATCATCGTTCGACCTTTCCTCCCAAGATGCTCGATGTTGTCCACGGTAACAGACGGGCGCGACGCGTGGGACCCGACATACGATGGCTAAGGCAAGCCCGCGTCCAACCGGATGCGGTCGAAGAGCTCGCGCGCAACCGCGATCCGAACGTCAGTACTTCGCCGTGAGCGCGCTGCCCACCCGCAGATTGCCCGACTCGTCGAGGTCGCCGAGCACGGCTTCGCCGCACGGCAGTTGCGGATTGCGTTCAGGGCGTCCTCGCGCACCGGAACCCCGTGGAAACGCTGCGCGTCGCCGGGTCGATCTGGTCGCGCCAAGGGGGCAGCAGGAGGCCTGCCGGACCGTTCCCCCAGGAGCAGCCCCGGATCACCCGGTTCGGGTTTCCTGGTACGGAGGATGTAGGAACAAAGGCGCAATCTGTGCACGGATTCACGTAGGGCATGTACCAATCCAAGGCCCATTCCCAGACTTCCCCCGCCATATCCAGTTGACCCCAGTAACCCGCTCCCAGTGTCGCCGTTCCCGCCGGTGCGATGTGGGTGAGATTGGCCGTATAATAGTCTTGGTAAATCGCATATTGGTTCGCAGTCCCCGGATCCGTCGAGCCCCACGGATACTCACGCTGCTGGCTTCCCGCCGCCGCCACGTACTCCCACTCCGCTTCGCTCGGCAAAAAGCCCCCGTCCCAAATACAGAACGCGTACGCCTCATACCAAGTCACGCAGTTGATCGGAAGGTTCTCCTGACCGCCCGCCGTGCTCGTCCACGTGTCGTTGGACAGGAAGACCGGCGCCCCACACGCCAGGTTCGTGTTCCATGTGCCCGCCGCGCGGGCCCCCGCTCCGATTTGCGTGTTCCAGTCCGCCGCGTCCCAGCCCGTCTCGTACGTCGCCGAGCTTGCGCTGTTGGCCAGTCCAAGGCCCCCACTCAAGTGCGTATGGATGCCGCTGCCGTTCGCGGGTGGCGCCCCCGTAGGGCCCGTTAAAATAGCTAACATATTGCCGGAACCGTCCCACCGTCACGAGATACTTGTCCAGGCGCAGTCCACTCACCGTCGCCGGGTCGGCCAACCCGGCGGGACCTCCGTCGGCGGCGAGGGTCGGACCGCCGTCGGGCGTGCCGAACACGATCGGTTCATCGTAGGTTCGGTAATAGGTCCCGCCCGTAACCTCCAAGCTCATGCAGCAGCTCTCGCTGCCGCTTCCCCCGGGTCCGCAATCGGTCATTCCCGGCCCGCCCACCTGGCAGCTGGGTGGGATGATTGCTGGACCGGAGGAACGACTCGAAGTCGACGGACCCGAACTGAGAGCGCTCGAACTGGAAGCGCTTGAACTGGCTTCGTTTACGCCTGAAACGATCGTGACCGAGGAACCGCTTGAACCGGCCTCGGTGGCGCCCGAACTGCTTTGGGTCGAGCTGACTGCCACGCTCTGGCCGAGCACGCCGCCTTCCAACTCCGACGCCGACGTGCCGCCATTCGGCTCGACTCGTCCTCCGCATTCATCCAAGGCGGCAACGACCCAGATCGCGGCCGTGATCACCCGCACCCGCCTTTGGAACATTTCCCTTGCTGACCAATGTGCCGTGAGTCGAGATCAAGCGCAAGGACCGGCGACGCTCGGCTCGACAGGCGCGCGCGACTCGTCTCTCGTCTTCAGCGTTTGCTTCGGTTTGCCGAAACAACATATCGAACCGCGCAAGAAGCCACGGTTCGAGCCCGAGTACGGCGCACATTCTCGCCCTCTCGCCACCCAGCAGATCGCTCTCGCGTTGCGGATCGTCTGCGGCCTCACCGTCCCGGAGATCGCCCGCGCGTTCCTGGTGACCGACGTCGCGATGGAGCAGCCGATCACAAGGGCCAAGAACCGCGTTGCCGCGGAGGACATCCCCTTCGAGACGCCGGGCGCGCCGGAGCGCGCAGAGCGGTTGGCGGCCGTGGCGGCCGTCCTCTACCTCCTCTTCAACGAGGGGTACTCGGCGACGGGCGGCGGCGCCCACGTGCGCGTCCCGCTGTGCGACGAAGCCATCCGTCTAGCCCGGCTCCTCCTCCGACTGTTTCCGGGAGAGCCCGAGATGCTCGGGCTCAACGCGCTCATGCTCCTTCAGCACTCGCGATCGAAGGCGCGGCTCGACGCGCAGGGTGCGTTCGTTCTCCTCGAAGATCAGGACCGTGGCCTGTGGGACCGCGACCGCATCGCGGAGGCCCTCGCGCTGCTCGACAAGGCACTCCGCCACGCCCGCCCAGGGCCGTACCAGGTGCAGGCCGCCGTGGCCGCGATCCATGCGCGCGCGCCCTGCTTCGAAGACACGGACTGGGCGGAGATCGAACAGCTCTACGCCGTGCTCGAGCGCCTCCAGCCGTCGCCGGTGGTCTCGCTCAACCGCGCCGTCGCGGTGGCCAAGCTGCGCGGTCCGGCCGCGGCGCTGGCGATGCTCGACGCGCTGGCAAAGGACCTGTCCGGGTACTTCTACTTCTTCGGCGTCCGCGGCGCTCTGCTTGTGGACCTCGGCCGACGCGACGAGGCGCGCGAGGCGTTCGATCGCGCGCTCGCCCTCGCCAAGTCCCCGGCGGAAGCGGCGCACATTCGGCTGCAAATCGACCGGCTGACGCGAAGGAAGGAGGCCGGGTAGGGTCTGCGAGAAAAACGTTGCCGGCGTGTCGGCTCGGTGCCCGCACGTTCGTCCTTGGATCGAAGATGCCTGAGAGGAGGCCGGTCATGACAGAAGCACGACGCACGAAGATTCTGACGCATCTCTGGTACGCGAAAGAGGCCGAGGAGGCGGCCAAGCTCTACACGTCCCTCTTCCCAGATTCGCGGATCGACCACGTGACCGCGCTGCCGAGCGACTCGCCGAGCGGACCGGCCGGCTCGGTGAAGGTCGTGGACTTCACCCTCTTCGGACAGCGGCTGCGGGCCATAAGCGCGGGTCCGCACCACGACTTCAACGACGCCATGTCGCTCGTCGTGTGCTGCGACGATCAGGCGGAGCTCGATCGCTACTGGAACGGGCTCCTAGAGGCGGGGGGCAAGGCGCAGGCGTGCGGGTGGCTCATCGATCGCTTCGGCGTCCGGTGGCAGATCGTCCCGGCGGTCTTCGAAGAGATGATGCGCGACCGCGATGTGACCCGCACGAAGAGGGTCACCGACGCCATGCTCAAGATGGTCAAGCTGGACATCGCGACGCTCGATCGCGCCTACAGAGGCAACTGAAAGGAGAGAAACCGTGAAATACCTGACGTTCATTCGCCACGCGGAGTCGTATCGAAAGGCCGGGCCGCCACGCGCGCTCATGGAGGCGATGGGCCAGTTCGTCCAGAAGTCCCTGAAGGACGGAACGCTCGTCGAGACGGGCGGGCTCCTCCCGAGCAAGGAGGGCGTTCGCATCCGCCTCGCCGGCGGCAAGCTCACCGTGACCGACGGCCCGTTTACCGAGATGAAGGAGGTCATCGGCGGCTGGGCGATCCTCCAGACGGACTCGAAAGCCGAAGCGATCCGCGTCGCGACCGAGTTCATGGAGCTCCACCGGAAGCACTGGCCGGAGTTCGAGGGCGAGTCCGAGTTGCGCCCGATCTTCGACCCGGGCATGGGGCCGTAGCGGCGGATCGGGAAAAAAGGGTCGGGGGTCGGGGTCGGGGTCGTGCCGTCCGGCACCGGAAGGCGACCAAGCCCCGAGTCGGAAGGCGGTGGCTCGACGTTCGATGGCTGTGCCTGTCCGGAGGACCTCTTCGGGTTGCGCGGAACCTGCAGCGTCTTTGAAGTCACGGGTCCGCCAGGAAGCGGGGCAGCCGGCGTTCACGGGGTCGGGATTGGGTAGTTGGGGTCACGGTCGATCCGGGGTCGATGCGGAAGACCGGATACTCGGAGGCAATTTCCTCGAACGCAGAGAGGGGTGCGTCCTCGGGAACGGGGAAATGGTGGCGCCCACTGGTAGCCACGCGGCAGTAGGCCTTGAGGATGGGACCTCGCTCTCCAGGAGGCACTTCGGTGAGTCGCACCGGCCGGCGAGCGCCTCGCTTGATGAAGGCCTCTCCGTCCGCGGCGCGGACGTTCCGCACCCACTCCGAAGCCTCGCCGAGCATCGACACGAGATAGCGCCGGCCATCGCAGTCGACAGGCACGAGTACCGTCGTACGAACGAGACCGGTGTTGCGGCCCCTCACCTGCAGTGCGAGCAAGATTTGCGACGTCAGGCCCATCCCGGAGAGCCAGGCCCAGGCTCCGTTCACGATCCGCCCGAGGCGCGTAGGGCGCCAATCCCGGTAGAAGAGACGCAGGTGGCCGCGCTCTGCCGGATCCTTGCGAGTGCGCGTCTGCCCCGGCGCCATGTCGATCTGCAACGAAGCACGAGTCGGGCCTGCGAGAGCAGACGAGAGGGACCCGATCGGGCGAGCCGTTCGTGGCGGTCGGCTTTCCGCAGAGCCCGCACTCCGCGAACGATCTGCCGACGTCCGCAGGAATTGCGTCCGGCTACGGGCGTACTGGCGGGTCGGGGTCGGGGTCGGGAAAGCAGGGGTTCGGACGGCGTCTTCGCTGACCGGTAACGGTGCGCCAGTCCCGTATGGCCAGCGTCGCTGAACGGCGAATCGATTTGAGCTCCGACCCGAAGCGACCCGAGAAGAAGCTCTTGGTGTTCGATCGCTTCCTTGCGCGTGTCGTCGCGGTGTTCGGTGATGCAGGAGGAGCGGCTCACCGGTCCCACGCTCCGCGACGTAGATGTCGGCACCGTCCACCTGGATCGTCCGTGAGATCGCTTCCATGGGCACCCTCCGCGTTCGTACCGTCGTAGCCCCGCGCTTCGTTCAGTCCCCGCCCGCGTCCGCCGCCCCATCCAATCTTTCGCCGCTCGGTGACAACGGAAGCCCCTAAGCTGAAGTTCCCCGCCCGCCGGGACACAATTCGGCGTATTTTCCCTGGATTCGTCGAAATCGTGGCCTGAGTTACTGCCTACACGGCGATGGCTTCGAGTAGCTGGAGGGCTCTCGCTTGCTCGGGTGACGGGACGGTCAGCATAGTGAAAGTCTGGCCTTCGTTGTCGGCTCCGACGGGCGCGAAGGTGCTTCGCGTGATCGTGGCGAGATCGGCGAGCAGGGTACGGAAGCTGTGGACGGGCGCCCCGTCCTCGCTTCGCTTGGTGGCGACCTTATCGAGTGCACCGGGCGACCGGGTGGCCGGCGCGACCGGGTCTCTCGTGTTCTTGGCAGCCTGGTCCTCGTCCGAGAAGAGGACCGGTCGCCACGCTTCGCGCATGTGCCACTCCACGTAGAAAGCGAGCGTGCACAGGAAGATGTGCGCTCGGACTCGGTTTTCCAAGTGGTGGTGAATGGGGCGCACCTTCAAGTCGATCGTCTTGATGGATCGGAATGCGCGTTCGACATTCGCGAGCTTCTTGTAATGGCGAACGGCCTGTTCGTCGCTGGTCGACTCTTGGCTCAAGGACGTACGAATCACGTATACGCCGTCGAGTGCTGCCTCCTCTGCGATGCGATCCTCGCGGAGGCGATACTCGAATGTGGAATCATGGATGTCGAGTAAGAAGTGCTTGGCCACCTTATGCTTGTTGATCACTTTTCCGATCCGTAGCCCGATCGCTGCTTTGCCCACCAGCTTTCCGCGAGCCACAATTCTCTGCACCGCGTCGAGTTCTTTGCGTGTCGCGTCGACAAGGCTCTGGCGCTTGTGTGCGCGCAATCGTGCGAGATCGTGGTTCTTGCATGCGATCAACCGCTCACCGGCAAGTTTTGGGTCCCGCACGGAAAACAGATTGCGTTCGTCGAAGAGTCCGAGTTGCAGAACGCCCGAGTGCACGAGGGATCGAATGCGACCGCTCTTGAGCGCGGTAACCCAGGTCATCCCACCGGTTTTGCGAAGCGACGAAATCTGTTTCTCCGTGATCATCCCGCGGTCACCCACAATCACGAATCCGTCAATCCCGAAGTCGGATCGAACACGCTCCACCTGGTCGAGGAGCGTCGTCGAATCGGATGCGTTTCCCTCGTAAACCTGGACCGCAATGGGACAGCCCCGTTCATCGGTGAGAAGGCCATAGTTGACCTGCAGCTTGCCCTTCTTGCCATCGCGGTTGTATCCGAGCTTGGCAAGCGGACATTGGTGTCCTTCAAAATAGCTCGATGACAGATCGTAGAGCACCAACCCTTGCTGGCGCAGGTGACGCGTCGCCAACTTCTTCTCGATCGCGTCCTGCCGCTCGAAGAGCCAATCCATGGCGTCATACAGGTCATCTTCGGTCGCATCCGCGATCCCGAGGTCTTCGGGCAGGGTCGTGGTCTTCCAGGCCCTCGTCGTCGCGAGCTTGCTCTGGGCATCGGTGATGCGCGCCACCAACAGGGCCATCACCAGATCGCGCTGGCGGCTTGGTTGTCGGTCGATGAGGACCTCGAGCCCCAACTTGCGAATGACTTGCCGAACGGCGTCGACCGCACCGTGG
Organism: uncultured delta proteobacterium; assembly: GCA_963696385.1. Taxonomy (GTDB): domain Bacteria; phylum Myxococcota_A; class Polyangia; order Polyangiales; family Polyangiaceae; genus Palsa-1150. Next base: position 97,494 of record CAVOKF010000006.1, on the reverse strand, counting down.
CTTTGGTCGCGCACCTTTCGGATCGGCCCGTCCGGGCCAAACAAGGGCTCCCCGCGGAGCGCTCGCCGCATCCCCTCCACCTGCTTTTCCGTCAACGACGACAGGTTCGCCAGCGTGCGCGACTTGACCCGTCCGCCCTCTCGATACGACTCGCGCAGCAGGATCGCCGGTGGAGAGCCGCGGTTCGGCACGGTTGCGATGTACATGCCTCCGCATCATGCACATCGAATCGATAATGGAAAGCTATTTCTATCGTCGTACATGCCTACATTTCGGGTCAATTTTGCCGATTCCACAGCAAGATCGCGAACTTCGGCGATTTTGGTTCAGGAACTTCAGCCTAAGACGCGATATGTTTCCGCGCCCTCTTCCGCGGCTCTTCGTCGACCGACGTGCTTTGGGCTAACTACTCGCCTAAAGTCGCGACGGCGTACCGGTCAGTTGCACCCGCCGGTGCTGGCACATATGCAGGTGCCATCGGAACGGCAATACGGCGCCGCTGAAAGTGGGCACGGAATGAGGCATTGGCTGGAGGTAGTGCATCGGGAAGCGTTCGAACTGGAAGCGCTCGCGCTGACGCCATTGGCGCCTGAACCGCCGTCTTCGCTTGGTAAGCCCGAAGTTCCGGCGCTTGATGCACTGGAGTTCTCCACGCCGATCAGAACCGAACCGCCGCATCCCTGGCCAGCTGCCACGGCTGCAACTCCTGACAAGTACATCGAAACGATCGTCCGTTGATGGCGCATCGGTGGGCCTCCTTCGCGTTGCCTCGTGAGTGTCGCCCTCCTCCGCGATCCGTTAAGGGTTCGCACGGGCCGAGCACGAAGCGCGCACACGCTCGCTCAGCATCGAGCGGGGCCGAGTGCGCGTGAATTCGGCGGATGCCGCTCGGGCTTCTTGGATCCGGCCGAGATCACACAATGCGAAGACGCGCTCGGCCGCGCCCTCCTCGGCGAGCACACCGTTCGGATACGCGTGTGCATATTCGTCAAGCAGCCGAAGCGCTCGGGCGCCATCGCCGGCACGGCGGGCCTGCAATGCACTGCGAACGAGTCGCGTTTCGGCTTCGATTGTCGTCGGTTCGGCCGGCGCGAGGGGTGTTTCGACCAAGCGGGCCGCAACCGGTGCGGCCTCGAGTGTCGCTAGGGCGTCGCGAGCAGCCGGAGGGCTCTCGCCGCCCGGCACGTTGGCTATCCGAGCCGGGGGCGAGGGGCTCGCTGCCGCCGAAGACGCCGCGAGCAGTCCCCCGGGAGCGGCGCTCCGAGACTGTGCGGAGCCCGCGACCGGCGCTGCCGTCGGCGCCAAGTCGGTCGATGCCTTGGGCCGCACGTCGCGAAGCAGGTCATCGGCAGCGCCGACGCGGCCGGATGGCGCGAGCGCCCCGACCGAGCTCGCGCGCGCACCCCGGTCAGGCGGCGACGCCTTCGAACCTTCGCTCGAAGCCTCGGCAAGGGGATCGCGCGGCGATCCCGTTTTTGCACGGTGCGCTAGCGGCTGAGGCCTGCGCACCTCGTGGTATATCAAGACTCCCCCGCCCAAGGTGCCCACGAGGATCGCCGCGGCGGCCAAGACCTTCCCCATACCGAGAAGGCTCGATGCCGCCGTCGCGGGAGCGCCCCCGCCCGCGGCGCCGGCCGCGGCCATAACGCTCAATCCCGCGCCCGCGCCGAGGCTGGCGGCGAGCGCCTTGCGCACCCGTGCCCGATCGGCTTCGCTGGGCTCATGCCCGGCGCGCGCCAGGTCCAACAGTGCGATGTCCTCGGGATGCAGATCGGTCATCCGGTTCTCCATTCGTCGCGCGCACGGTGGCGCGCAGCGGCCGCGGCAAATTCCCGTCGGGCCAAACGCAGGCGCGAATACACCGTATTGAATGGCACTCCGAGGGCGAGCGCGATGTCGGGCGCACTCATCTGCTCGAGCTCGGCGAGCACGAACACCGCTCGCTTGTCGTCGTCGAGAGCGGCGAGAAGCTGCATGACCAGACGCGCAGCTTCGGCACGAGCGGCGCATTCATGCGGGCTGGCGGACGTGTCCACGACAGTCTCGAGATCGGGACCGGCTGCAGCCGGGGGCCGACGTTCGTGTCCCTTGCGGAAGGTTCGCCGGTGGGCTCGAACGACGTTGACGAGAATCCCGAAAAGCCACGTCTTGACGGACGACCGGCCCTCGAACTCCGACAGGCGGCGGTGAAAGACGACGAACGTCTCCTGAACGACGTCATCCCGATGAGATGGGTCGACGCCGAGCCGGCAGGCGCTTCGCCATACGAACGCGAACTGCTCCTCGTAGACGTTTGCGAACGCGAGAGGGTCGGCGACATCTTGGCGCGCTCCGAGCGAAGCGGCTGCGGCATCGAGCGCTGGACGGAGTGCGGTCATCCTCGGTCATGCTGGTGCGCGTTGGGTGGCGCTTCCGTCAAAAAAAAAGCAACTCGACACCGGCAGCAGCACGGGCCGCAACCGGCGAGGGCCGCTCCGCGAGTTGTCGCCCGCTCGGGGTCTGTACATCAAAGCGGGGAGGCGCCGTCGAGACGTTTGCGTCGAAACGAGCGAAGAGGCCGACATCCCCCGTCAGGCGCACGGACGCGAGCAGGGAGCCCACGAGGGTGCCCCAGGTCGCGCCGCCCTTACCGGGCGTAAAGACGGTCGGGCTTCCTACTCCCGTTCCCGACATTCGGTCGAGTTCACCGCCGACGCATGGCCCGACGTCGAACCGCCCGGTCCCGAAAGAGGTGCACGCCCGTCCGGAGATGGCGACGAGCTGGAACTCGGCGCTTTCGACGTGCCCGGGCAAAGCGTCGGTCTGCGGGGCGAAGTAAGCGCCCGTCACCAGCGCGCGCAAGTGGACAACACCGCCCAACCGCGGCAGCGATCCTCCTATCGAGACTTCCGCGCCGGGTGCAAAGGCGGGCGACAATCCGTACTCGCCGGCGCCCGCCACGGCGATGTCGACCTGGAGCCCGTTCAAGACGCGCGGCCAAGCCGGCGACGGTGCTTCGTTCGCAAGCCGTCGGGGAATGACGAGAACAGGGGGCGACTGCGGCAGCACGCCTTCGTCGGATGCAATCGCCGTGATGAGCGCAGCGGCCGACACGGCGGCGTCGCAACTGGCGGTCTCGAATGCGCGCTGGCTCTGGATGTTGTCTCGGTCGACCACCAAGACGACGTGCCATCGTCCCGTCGCTTCACGAGTGACTTCGACGCGAGCGGTCAAGGGCTCGTGCGGCTGGGAGCCGCCCAGGACTTGACCGATCTCGCTCACAAAGGCATCCCGTCGTTCGCAATCTTCGGGCCCGATCCACCCGACGTCGAGCGGTCGAGCAGCCGGTTGAGCCGCGGTGAGAGACGCGATCAACACGGGGTCGGACCCGAGCAGCCATGAGCGGAAATAAGCGCCTCCTCGTGGGCGCGCTGCGTCGATGCCCCATCATCCGTGGAAAGCGAGTCCATTCGGTCGTCTCCGTGTCGCCGCCGCGGCAAAAGCGCCGAACGAAGCGTAGTACCTCGATTCCGCGGAATCAAAAGGGCGTCCTTCTGGCAATTCCGCCACAGTCGTCACGTGCTCAATGCAGGATGGCGCCCCCCGGGCGTCCGGGCGTCACAGTCAGGCCGTGATTCGTCTTCGCTTCGTTCGGCAGTACCGTAATCGGCGCATGGTCACGAATGCGCGGCAGCGACGCCGAGCTCGTCGAGCTCCTTCAGGGTCACGACCAGATCGGCGAGCGAGACACCCGCGCGACCGAGCTCCGATGCAGTCCAAATCGGACTCTGAACCGGTGGCGTGGGCAAGGGTTTTCGCGCAGAGAGTTTTCTATTTTTCGTTTCGGAGTGAGCTGGGTTCTTAGAATGCAATGGACGTTTCCCTTCTCGGCGCTTGAGGGCGCCGGAGCACGGTGACAGTAAGGGGAGCGCTCCGAACGCGCGGCTTGGCGAGCTACCTCTCGATTGACTCTTCACGTTCATCGGGCAGCGAAGTTCGCGTCCAAGGCCCGAGACGTAGATTTGGATTCGAAGCGGTGGAACGAGACGCAATTCTTCGCACGAAGTACAGTCACGTCTCCACCGGAGCGGAGATCGCAAGAGCTTCTACCAATTTGTCGCGTTCAACGTTCCTCCAGATGGGGTGCTCTTAGGCTACGCGCTCAAGGCGCATCGGAGACGGCCGTGACGATTGATGTCACGGCGACGTCCTCCGAAATCTTGTTGCGGCGAGGAGCCCGCCGTTGGAGTTTCTTGGCGGAGCGTTCGAGCGCCTCCGCATTCGCGTTTTTCGAACGAGCCTCTCTGCGAGTGCCCTTTGCGCTCGCCTTGGCCTGTCCCACCGGATCGTAAGCGGTCGTGCTGGCTACTTGACGGATCCAACGGACGATCGCGGAGATCAGGCGGCCCGGCGATAGTCGTGGTGCAGGCCGTCGAGCACCGGGAGTTCGACGACTTTTCCTTCCACTGTAGTGCGAGCGGCGGCCGCGGAGCCGTTCGGGGGCACCGGGATCCGCTGGCGGAGCCCTTGGTGCGGCCGAGCGGCGTTGTAGTAGCGGACGTACTCCGTGACGACGCGTGCAGGTGGACGTCGTCCAGCACAATAACGTGGTCGAGACACTCGCGACGCAGCGACCCGAGAAAACGCTCGCAGATGGCGTTCATGTTCGGCGCGCGCATGGCCGTGCGCAGGACGCGGATGCCGCTCGCGCGAGCGACGGCGTCGAAGTTGGGCCCGAACTTGTCGTCTCGATCGCGAATCAAAAACTTCGGGGCCTCGCCAAACGGCGTTGCATTGCGGAGCTGCTGCGTGACCCACGCCTGGGACGGCGCACGGGTCGTCGCCGCGAACACGATTCTGCGCGAGGCCAGTTCGATGAACACGAACACAAAGATCGCGCGGAAGAACACGTCGTAGGCTTGCGGAAAGTCGCACGCCCAGACTTCGCGGGCATGGTTTCGCAAGAACGTGGACCAGCGCTGCCCATGCGGTCTGCCCGGCCGGGCTGCGCGTATGTACCTCTGGATCGTGCGTTTGCTGACTTTGATCCCGAGCTTGAGCAATTCTCCGCAAATTCTTTCCGCCCCCCACGTCGAGTTGTTGGACGCCATCGAGCGAATCAACGCGCCGGTCTCGGCGGGGAGGCGCTTTGCGGAGCGCGGTCGGCTCCGCCAGCGCCACAGGGCCCTGAAGCCGGCGCGATGCCAGCGAAGAAGCGTCTCGGGCTGGACGATGCGCAGCGCATTCCTCCACGTCGGCGTCAAGGCCGCGAGCGCGACCAACACGATCCGGTCGAGTCGGGTCACCCTCGGCCTGGCGACCGACCGCTGCAGAATGGCGACTTGGTGGCGCAGCAAGGCGACCTCAGCGAGCAAAGACCGTCGCGACCGAAGCAAGTCGACGACGGCGGCGGCGAGCATGGTCATGACGGCAAACATGCTCCGCTAGAGATAGCCGAGCCCTGGGAATCCCAGCCGATCGCCGAAGTAGCCACGCGTGATAGATCCCGAACTTGAGCGCGCTGCCGCCGCCGATGCTCCCGAAACGTGCAGGGAACTCGTCGTCGTCTTTGAACTCTAACCAATAGACCAGGCTGTCCTTTGTGCCGCGCCCATGCATCTTCGTGAGCAGCGCCTCGCCGTCGAGGCCGCCGAGCACGTCGGGGCCAAAGAGATCGCGGAAGCGTCCGTAACAGCGTGTCGCCTGGTCGGCCGAGAGGAGCTGACCGTCCGCGGCGAGCTGCTCGTGGGCGGACCGGATCTGGCGCGCGAGCTCGTCGCCTACCCGCGCCGCGAGGAGCTCCTCGTCCTCTTCCCCTTCGCCGTCGCTCTCCGACGACTCACCGGCGGCTGCCCTTGCGACAGATGCCGCCTTCGACGCCTGCGCGATCTCCGAGGCCAACTCGTACGCGTCGATCGCTCCGGCGCTACGGCCCTTCTCCGAAGCGCCCCATTGGCCGCGCGTCGGATTGTCGAGGAGACCGGCCTTCTTCAGGTACGTCCGGGACCACGCGATTCGATAACTTACTTCGCTTCGATCGGGCTTCTCGGCGTCATGAGGAATTGCCGCGACGTCGGGAGCCAACTTCATTTCCGCAATGACGTGGCTATCGAGCTGCTCGATCGTGAGAGGTCGTCCCTCTCGACGCAGCACGTCCAGAATCGGGTTCATGTACTCCTGGTAGACGGGCACGCCCGTTGCGCCACGCTCTGTCACTTGACGCTCCTCAGTGCGTGGCCCGCGCCGAACGTGGCGAATCCAGGGTAGTCTGGAAACAGGACCGAATGCGAGTAGCCGAATAGCTCGCTCAAGCGCTTACGGATCGAGGCCTTTGCTGAGGCGCGTACACGAACCGTGAAAACGGGCTGCCCGGGCTGGCTCCCGACGGTGGCACCCAACTTGTGAACACGGAGGGGCACCGAGAGAAATCTGCGGATAGCGCCGATCGGCCAGTCCTTGTTGCTCGACGGGCCCGGCATCTTCGAGGCGAGCTCGGGGACCGGCGTGGCCACCTTCCGGAGCCCGCCGCTGACGAACGTTAACGGGGTGTGGATTTGATCCTGAGCGGAATCGTATTTCCTTACGGCAATCGACACGGAGCATGTCTGAACACGGGTGCATGTGCCGAGCCGATGGATCTACTGATCATCCGGTCGCGCTTTCGCGGCCCGATTCAGGTGGGCGACCCATGGCGAACATCGTGTTGGAGATTCCCGAAGAGTTGAGCGGGCTGGTTTCTGCAGTGCAGGCGTTGGTTGACGTGGTCAAAACAGAGGTCGACCGTGCTCGGACCGGTGGAGCGGTGGACTATGCCGCGTTTGAACGTCGGATAGCGGAGAAGAGCGGCGAGGTGGAGAAGGTGGGGCACCAGATCGCCTTGTCGGCTTTGGCGGTGAGCGCCCCCCGGGTGATGATCAACAAGGTGCTGCACCACCGCGTTCTCGCCGAGACGGAGACCCGTTTTATGTCGCTGGCGGGCGCGGTGGCCGTGAAGCGGTCGCTGTATCGGCCTTCGGGGCAACGCAATGGCCCAGTCGTCGACCCGGTGGCGCTGCGGGCGGGTGCGGTCGATGGCGTCTGGCTGCCTGCCACGGCGCGGGAAATGGCGTTTGAAGTGCAGCAGCGAACCTCGCGGGAGGCGGAAGCGAGCGGCAAGCGCCTCGGCCGCCTGCCGTACAGCCACGCGAGCTTTGAGCACGTCGCTCACAGCGTTGGGGAGAGATACGTCGGTCAGCACCGACAGATCGAGCAGGCGTTGATCGAGGTTTTCGAAGTTCCGGAGGGAGCCAAAAGTGTGAGCGTGTCGCTTGACCGTGTCTCGGTACCCATGGAGGAGCCACGGAGTCGTCCGCCTGGCCGACCTGCCCAAGGGGCCCCCAAACGCCCGATTGAGCGGGTCTACCGGATGGCGTATTGCGGGACGGTCACGCTCCACGACGAGCATGGGGAGTCCCTCTACACGATCCGCTACGGGACGATGGCGGCCGGTGACCCCGCGGGATTGTGCGAGGGCATGGCCGGTGACGTGGTGGAACTCTTGGCCAAGCGCCCCGATCTCAAGGTGATGCTTCTGTGCGACGGCGCCCCTGAAATGTGGAACCTGCTCGATGCGGAATTTACCAAGGAGCCGTTTGGCGCCGCGGGCAAGGTCGTGGCGCTGCTCATCGACTTTTGGCACGTCATCGAAAAGCTCGGAGCGGCAGCGAGAGTCATCGCTGCAGAAACGGAAGTGAAGCCGCTGCTCGCCAGCTGGAAGATGCGGCTTTGCAACACCAGTAGCGCGCGCCTGGCCATCCTCGAACAGCTCCACGAATCCGGGAAAGAAGACGTGCTTGTCGGCCACGACAAGCCGGTCCACGAAGCCATCACCTACTTCACGAACAACGCCGAGCGAATGGACTATGCGGACGCGCGCCGACAGAAGCTGCCCATTGGCAGTGGCAACGTCGAGGCGACAGGCAAGACCTTGTTCAACGTCCGTATGAAGCGGTCGGGGTCGCGCTGGAAAAGCCGAACCGGAGAACACATCGTCCATCTGCGAGCACTGGCCCTCAGTGATCGCTGGGACGCTGCCATGGATCGCGCGCTCAAGTCTCCCCGCGTCGTCATTCGCGTCGCGGCATGACGTTCTCCGCGCTCAGGATGGCGTCCACACCCCGTTAACGCCAGGAGGCCCGGGGCGATCCACAAGCCGACGTCGAGGCCCTCGCCCGGCGGATGCATGGGTTCCCGTTCCGTGCTCGCGGTCATCGTGCGTTCTCTCGTGTACCTGGCTTGACTCGTTTTCGACAGTGCCGGTGATGCCACGACCTACCAATTGCGACGCCGGTGTCCGGGCCATCCGGGAGGGACGCGTCGTGAGTGGGGGTGGTGAGGAATTGCTGACCACCTGGTGAATCATTCCCCAGGGTTCACTCGGAAGACACGAGCTAAAAACATCATCATTTCAAGCGGTTCGCAAGCGCGCGCCTCCCATCGGAGGCTGGCGCGCCCGTTGCGATAGCGGGGTCCATGACCCAACGCTGCCGACCCTTGACCCCCAATCCAGCCGTGCCCCTCAACGCCTTTGGGGGGTCAATGGATATCGACCCCCCGGGGTCAATCATGATTGACCACCCCCACGTTGAACGATTCCACAGTGCCCGTCATTCCCAGCACTTACACCTATGACGGCCTCCGGACTCGTCAGGTCTGCGAGTTGCGTTAGGGGGCGCATGACCCACGTACCCATTCGCGTGAACCAATCGGATTGGGGCATTGCCGAGCGCACACGCGTCGGGCTCTTCACCGACGGTCTGAACAGACCGGCTGCAAAAATTCGAATCGCTAGCGCGATAAGACGTCGCAGCGCCCTTGTCGGGGGTCCGCTTGGATAGACACCGTTTCTTCCAGCCTCCGGCAGAGAATGCGAGCAACGCGCCGAAGAAAACTGGTCAATGGCTTCCCGGTAGTGGTCAATCATTGACCGAATTTGGGGCCGAAACTCGATTCCGAAAGGCCACATTTCAAATACTTAGCCGCGGTTGAGGGTCTGGCCCGCCGGTTGCCTAGACCGTAGCACGAAACGCCTTGTTCGCAGCCCCGCATCGGCGCCCAGCGCCGTTGGGCATTCCGCTGTTACCGCCAAGCATCCGCGTGCGACCGCGCCATCTCAGTATTCGGAGTCCACCCGTGAAAAGCGCTCGGAATCATTGCACTGGTCCCTCCGCAGGTCCTGCCTTCGAGTCGCGAGTCCTCGCGACATTGGAGGAGACGCCCGCGACACGCAGCGCGAGGCCTTTGAGCTGCGGCGCCCACGCGATCGCGAAGCGGACGTCTGCGCCAGCCCTGTTGCGGGTGCGACGGCCGCTCGGAGTTGGAGACTTTCCGATGGCGGGTACAAGGGGAACTGGGCGTCCAAACCGTCGACGGATCTCCGATGAAGCCGACGCTCCCCAGGTACCGTCCACGGGGCGCGGGCCATGACGCGGCAGCAGATGCGGCGTCGGCCGGCGCGCGCTCACTCGGCGGCGATCGCGGAGTCGCGCCGGGCGTCCCTCGATCTCGAGCAAGTCGCCGAGCGCGCGGCGGAGATCGTGCTCGCGCGCCTTTCGGCGGGATTGGCGGCCGAGCCGGCGGCCTTTTCGACCCACCGCGACGGTCCCCGGCCGCGCGAGTATGCGCGGCGGCCGAGAGCGTGGCGGCAGCTCGCGCCCCAGATTCCGGGTGCGGTGCGGCTCGGACGTTGGGTGACGGTTCCGCGAGAGGCTTACGACAGGTGGCTCGCCGCTCAAGGCTCGAACTTGCAGGCACCTCCCGCGAGCGGCGCGCGCCTGACGCGCCAGGAGGCGGAGTGGTCTCCGGCCCACGTCGCGCGCGACCTGGGGCTGCGCGTGCCGGGTGAGGGCACGTCGCGCGCCGTGGACCAACCGAAGGGAGGGGGTCGATGAGCCGCTGCCCGGCTTGCCGCGCGTTCGACGCCGCCGAGCGCGCGGCTCTCGAAGGCAGCGAGACGTTGCCCGAGCACTCGCTGCAGGGGTGCACGTGCGCGAGCGAGCCCGCGATCGCAATGACGTTGCTCGGCCCTGAACGGCTCGCGCTCCGTCCCCCGCGCGGCATCCGACTCGAGGTGACGTTTCGCGAGCTCGTGCGGTGGGTGGAGCATCCGATCGTCACCGCCGATCCGGCAAGCGCCGGCGCATTCGTCTTGGCGTCGTTGCGAGACGGGATTCGATCCAGCGATCACGTGGAGAGCGTCTCGGCACTCGCTCTGGAACATGACGCGGGCACGATGACCCCCGAGAGCGCGCACGAGCGATTGCGACGGTATCGCCACATCGTCTATTCGACGGCGTCGAGCCGCCCGGACGCGCCTTGCTGGCGAGCGGTCCTGGTCGTCTCGCGGGCGATGACGCCCGAGGAGCACGGACTGGTTTGGAACCGGTGCGCGCGTGTGGTCGCACACGACACGAAGGTCGACGCCGCCACCAAGGATCCCTGCCGCCTTTGGTCGGTGCCGACCCTTCCGCCCGGCGCAACGCACGTTGTGCTGGTTGGAGAGGGCTCGCCGCTCGATGTCGATCGAATTCTGGCGATAGCCGGTGCGAGACGAATGAACCCACCGGCTCCCCGCGGGGCCCCACCGTCCGGCGACCGGGACATGAACGTGGCTCTCGAACGCCACTGCGACCGCGTCGCCTGTGCGTCCAAGGAGACGCGGCATGTCGCTCTCTACCGAGCCTGTGACTCGCTTGCGAGACTGCCGATCAGCAGTGCCGACCTTGCAGGAGCGCTCTTGCGTGCGGCGGTGCGCGCGGGACTGCCGGAGCGGCAAGCGCGCAAGACCATCACCCGCGCTCTGAGCGCGCGACGGGGGCGAGCATGACCGAGCTGGGATGGGACTTCGAGCAATTGCTGGCGCCCGGCAATGACGAGGGGCGAAGCGGGCCCGAGCTCGAGGGCGTTCGCGACGCGCCGGTGTCCGAACCGCTTTGGGGTGCCGAGCTGGCCGAGCCGCTGCCGGCCGTCGACTGGCTTTGCCCGGGACTGCTGCTCACCGCCGGCGCCCGTACGCTGGTCGCGGGCAATGCGTATTCCGGCAAGTCGCTCGCCTGGGCGGACGTGGCGCTTGCCGTGGCCGCGGGGGGCGACGCCTGGGCAACATTCAAGTGCAAGCGCGGGCGGGTCCTGACTCTGGACTTCGACGGCCAGGGGCAACGCATCAGTCAAGAGCGATTGCAGCGGCTGTCGCGCGTGCGCGGCGTGGAACTCCGGGATCTCGACAAGTCCATCGGGTATTTGCGCCGACCAGGCTTCTACTTGGATGATGCGGACGCTTGCGAGCGTTTGCTGCGGCTGCTCGACGGGATCTCGCTTTGCGTCATCGATTCATGGCGGGGGGCGACCCCGAACACCGACGAGTGGAAGCGAGGGCCCGTGCAGCTCGTCGCGGACCGGCTCGAGCAGGTCAGTACGCGGACTGGATGCGTCATCGTGACGATCGATCACAACGTCAAGCCACCGCGCGACGGCAGCTCGATGCGTTCGTCGATGCACGACGTGCACGGCACGACGGCCAAAACGGAGACCGCGCAATCGCACTTCGTCTTCGCGGGCGAGGAAGGCAAGTCGATGACGCATGTGGAACACAAGAAGGAACGCGTCCACGGACACACGGTCGCTCCGTTCGCCCTTCGGTTCGACGACATGGCCGACGAGCGCGACCCACGCTGGGGGCTGCGCGTCGTCCACGTGGACCGGGCCGAGTGGGGCGCGAAGTCCGACGCACGAGCCTCGGTCGAGTTCGCGGAGCTGGCCGAAAACGTGCGCCGCCACATCGAGGCCCACCCGGGCGCTCCGGGGGCCGACAACATCGCTGCCAAAATGGGCCGGCGCGTTTCCGTCGTCCGAGTGGCCATCCATGACCTGCTCGATGCCGGCACGGTCGTGTCGCGCAAAGCGAGGGGCCGCGGTCGGGGCGTGCGCCTTTTCTTATCCCACATGGCTCCCCCGGAAGAATCGTGAGTACCGCGTCACTCGTCCTCACTCGTCCTCACTCGTCCGGGACGGCTGCCGCTCGAATACTCGTCTACTCGTCCGAGCTTCTTAAGCGAGACGAGTAACGAGGACGAGTAATCCCCCGGTAGGGAGAACGGATTCGCAGCCCAGAATGGAGACGAGTAATCGGAGGCGATCGCGACGGGCCAGGCCGGGGCTGAGCCGGACGTGCTGCCGCTGCGGCGCGGGGGTGCGCTCGCTCGTCCCCTCGGGTAGTGTCGCGGCGATGCCGTCGCTGCTCCACGAAGGGATCATCGCGCTGGTGCGCGAGAGGCCCGAGCTCGCGGCGGACCTGTTGCGTGAACTGCTGCACGTCTCGCTGCCGGTGTTCACGGAGGCTCGTCTTGCCGAGGCCTCGCTCAATGCTCTCGTTCCCACCGAGTACCACGCCGATGCGGTGGTCTTGCTCGTGGAGGGCCAAACGGTCTTCGGCATCATCCTCGAAGCGCAACTCCACGTCGATCGGGACAAGCCCTTCACGTGGCCGATGTACGCCGTCAGCGCCCGAGCGCGACACCGGTGCCCCTTCGTGGTGCTCGTGGTCACCCCCGACGCAGATACGGCCCGCTGGGCGGCCAAGACCGTCGACCTCGGCGGGGGCTTGGCGTGGAGAGCGTTCGTCATCGGGCCGGAGGGCATCCCGGTTATCACAGACGTCGATGTCGCCGTGCGCGAGCCGCACCTGGCCGTGCTATCGGTCATGGCGCACGGTCGGGACGACGACGTGCCCACCGCGGTTCGGGTCGCGACGGCCGCGGCGGTGGGGGCCGCGGGTCTGCCGGAGTCGCTGAAGATGCTATGCTTCGCGTTGATCGAGTCCTCACTCGGCGAAGCCGCCAGAAAGAGCTTCGAGATGCTTCCTCAAGGCCAGCAGTTCTTTAGCGAGACGCAACGCCGATTGTTCGCGCAGGGCAAGGCTGAGGGCGAAGCCCGATCGATCCTCCGCGTTCTCGAGCGCCGTGGACTCGCCGTTTCGGCCGCACAACACGAGCGCATCCTTGGCTGTCCCGACCTCGCTACCCTCGAAGACTGGCTCGACAAGGCCGTCACGGCCGTAAGCACCGAGGAACTGTTCGCCGTCGAGCCGGGCAATCCTTCGGGCGTCGCGGATCGTCGCAATCGGAGGTAGAGGGACACCGCGCCGGGCGCAAGCTGGAACGGTCGCTCGCCTGGCATCGCCGCGGCTCGACGGAATTGCTAAGCCAAGCGCGCGTCCGCTCCGGCGGACCTTTGAGACGGCACTGCTGGCCCTTCTGGTCACGTCTGGGGCCAGCCGAAAAATCGGCGCTTCACCTCACCCGCTGCGTTGTCGTCGTCGCCCATGCCGCGCGCGGGGACGACGCGATGCGCATCATCTCGATGAGAAAGGCGAACCGCCGTGAGCAAGAAGTCTGAGCGTCGTGCCCCTCATCGAGGTCGCGACGTACCTGGCTACGTCACGTGGTCCTATACCGGTTGACGCCGAATCACTCAGCCCGGAACTTGTCTAGCCGTCCTCGCCAGCGAGCCGGACGACTTCCTCGCGAAGTAGCGCGGACAGGTACATTCCAAGCTGCTCCATTTGCGCGATTACGGGGCCCACCGCGGTGAGGTACTCCCTCCGCTTCGCTTGCAGCAACAGGCCGATCGTCCCGACGACCCGAATGCCTCTCGCGCCGGCGATGGCTCGCGCGGCGCTATCGTCGACGAGAAGCGTGGCCATAAGGCGCGCGGCAAGCGGAAGCGCGGCTGCCTCTCCGCGGTCGAGCACGTCCAGCAGATCGGGGTCGGGAGCGACGTCCTCGATTCTCAGCCAGTGCGCGGCCGCCACGGCGTCGGCTCCTGTCATGCCCGCGCCCGCAACGACAACCTCATCGAGAACGATGCGAGGCACAACGACTTCGGTGTAGAGGCGGCGGAGGAGATCGAGGTGTCCGGCTCCGCCCAGGTAGATGAGCGGCCCCGCGTCGGGGACGACGATCAACCCATTTCCCGCATATCAAGCTCGCCCTGCAGGTCAGCGGGCGGGTAGTCGATCACGGGCACGCCGTGCGTGCCCAGCGCCTGCATGAACGCCGCGCGCGGCATGCCGGCAAGCTCCGCGCCCTTGCCGACGCCGACGCGCTTCGTCCGAACCTGTTCGATGATCCAGAGGACGCGGAGCTCGTCACCGATGAGCCGGGAGTCGGGCGCGGTGGCGCCGCCGGTTACGGGGAGTTCAACGCTAACGGTCACGGTATGCGCGCTCAAGGGGATCCAACCGAGTGTAGCTCCGCGCGCGCACTAGGGCCATTGTCGCTTGTGAACGCGGCCCTCGAATACGCGGTGGTGCAGTCCGCCGACTCGCGGAAGCGCCGCCCGGTCGGTCGCTGTAGCGCGCCCACGCCGAGCAGCTGTCGATCGCGCGGTCGATGTGCCGCGGGTCATCACTACGGCAACCTCCGACTGCGCTGAGCGACTGCGCCGGCGTTCGTGGCGATGCCGCTGACGGCGGCGGCGAGCGATCAGATCGAGATCTGCTCGGAGGGCATCACAGTGCGATCTCGCACGACTAGATTCGCCGATATCGTGCGCCAGTCCCCTCGACGGGTCAGAGCGCGATAAGGGTTGCACACTGGACGGCACCCCTGAATTCAAGAGAACGTCTGGCAGAGCGACGGCAGGCGCCGTGTCGCTCGCCTGCAAGTCAGCTACCTTGACTGAGGCTAAGCATGGGCGAGATCATTTTCGTCGTCGAAGAAGCCGCCGAGGGCGGCTATACCGCGCGCCCTGGGGATCTTCACGGAGGCGGATACCGTGGCTCAGCTTCACGACGAAATTCGCGATGCCGTGCGCTGTCACTTCGAAGAGGATCAGGCACCCAAATGGTCCGCTTGCACTTCGTTCGCGAAGAACTCCTTGCGGTATAACTAATTGCGCGTGCTCTCCGACGGGCCAGGTCGCGCGTGGATCGACGGGTACTCGAACGACTGCGTCGTTTTCACGACGAGTTGGACGACTTCATTCCGACGATGCCGTACGCAGTGCCGGGCCGAGCGTTGGCCGAAACCGTACGTGACCGTAGCCCGGTTCAATCCGCTTTCCCTCGCTTGAATGTAACTACAAAAAGAGCTACACGTGCGTTACGAATGGGATGAAGCGAAAGCTCGCCACAACCTCGCAAAACACGGCCTCAGCTTTGAGGACGCGCCGCTCGTGTTCGACGGCCCGACCGTTACCCTCGAAGATAACCGCTTCGACTATGGCGAGCAGCGGTTCATCACACTGGGCGTGCTCGCCGGTCGCGTGGTCGTCGTCGCCCATACCGCGCGCGGCGACGACGCGACGCGCATCATCTCGATGAGAAAGGCGAACCGCCGTGAGCAAGAAGTCTATCAAGAGCGACTTGGAGAGAGTTGACCGTCTCACCGACGAGACCCTCGACTATACGGACATTCCGCCGCTCGACGAGGCGTTTCTAGCCAATGCGATGCGCGTGCCCTGGCCGCCGACGAAACGCCAACTCACCATTCGTCTTGACGCGGACGTTCTCGCTTGGCTCAAGTCGCTGGGCAAGGGTTACCAGACGCGCATCAACCGTATCCTGCGGTTGGCGATGGAGAGCCACCGCCCGTCTCCACGCCGTGCAACAGCGCGCGGAGGATCCGTGCGGGCGTTGGATGCGCCGCCGAGGCCCAAGAAGCGGCGAGCCGTATGAGTCATTTGGGCGTTTGTTCCACAAGCGCCGTCGCCAGGTCCGCCGCGTTCGTCGGCACGAGTGCTCGCCGCCGCTCCTCGAGTCGGGTCGCGAGCGTGCGCGCCACGTCCCCAAGCCCCATCGTGACGGCGTCAACGATCGCTCGCTCGAGGGCCGCATCGCTCACTATTTCGGATTCGGATTCACCAATTGACGCCAACGCGCTCGAACGGTCACGAACTGGCGCATTTTCGGACCTTGACCGATCGGAGCCAATTGCGACTATCGTATGTTTGTTGGGGTTCGTCGCGCTTTGGCCCACCTTTTCGATTCCCGTCAGCTCCACTCTCTTTCCATAAGCAATTCAGCTAGTTACGAACTTCGCTACCGATCGTTGCTGCTATGTTGCTGTGGTTGCGCACGTTGAGCAGGGCGATGGCGCTGTCGCGCGCCGCCGGCGACAAGTGCATGTACCGCATCGTGGTCGCCAGATCGGCGTGCCCGGCCAGCTCCTGAATGGCCTTGGCGGGCGCGCCTCGCATCGCCAGGTGCGAGCAGAACGTATGGCGGAGCTTATGAAGGCTCCCCCGTACCTCGAGCCCGCCCCGGCGCTGCACCGCTTCCAGCCAGTCGCGAAGCACATGCCCGGGCGCCGGCTTGCCGTCGTCCAAGCATAGAACCCGCTCGCTGCGAAGATGCCGGTGCCTCTTGAGCGCATCGGTCAGCGCGTCGGTCATCGGAACGATGCGCGGCTTGTCGCTCTTGGGGGTGTCGACCGTGTCCTTCCACTGCGCTTGCACGATGCGCAGCTGACCTCTTGCAAAGTCCACGTCGCACCATCGAAGCCCGATGATCTCGCTGCGTCGTAGCCCTGCGTCGCCGCCGAGAAGCACGAGCGCCGCGTAGCGGCTTCCGACCTTGCCGGCGGCGTCGACGAGCCGGTCGTAGTCGGCGAACTCGTAGAAGTCGATGCGGATGTTCTTGACTGGTTTCAGGTTGAATTCGCAGGGCATCTGCGAGAGCACCTTCCACTTGACCGCGAGCCGCAGGGCTTTCGACAGCACGCCCAGAATGTTGTTCGCGGTCTTGCGGCTGCGGCCCGCGGTAGCGAGCTTGCACTTGATGCGCGTGATGGCTGCGTCATCGATCTGATCGAGCCGCTTGGAGTCGAACGCGGGCGCCAGGTGCACCCGGTAGATCGACTCCTTCGAGTGGATGCCGCTCGCCTTGTGCCGCTCGCCCTTCGCCCATGCGAGGAACGTCGGCCAGAACTGTTTGAGTGTGGGGACCTCCTTTGGCTTCACCGCGGACGGATTGAGCATCTCCGCCCGCAGTCGCCGTTCGTACGCCTCGGCCTCGCGCTTGTTCACCTTCGTTTTCGAAAGTGCCTTGCGCGCTTGCACAAGCTGTCCATCCGGCAGTTGGATTACGACATGGACCATCCAATATTCCCGTACTTTGCCCGAGACCTTGTCTCGGCGCCGTTCGCTGCGCACGCTCATCGTTGGCTCCGTGAGCGAGCTTCGCGATCTTGGCCGGCAAGCCAAGCTAGCACGCTCGATCGCGAGATGCGGATGAGTCTTCCCACGCGCAGGATGCCGGGGATTTGCTTGCGTCGAATGGCCGCGTAGACGGTCTTGGGCTTAACCCGCAGCTGCGCGGCAAGCTCCTCCACTGTCAGCACGTCGCCCTCGAGCGCAACCCCCGCCGCTTCGGCGAGCATCGCTAGAATATCACTGTGGCTGTCCATCACGCCCACCCCGATCGCGGATTGTGAGACCCATGAAGAAAGCGAGTCTTCGGGCGTACGACACCGATGTGCCGAGTGCGGCGCGTACTCTCGAAGGCTCAACCGAAAGCGCGTTAGCCGTATAGGCTCAGCGCTCCGTAAGCGGCTTCGACCAAAGGGCGCTACACGCGCAGAGGAAGGTCCACGAACAAACGCGTACCGCAATTATTGGGCCAGCGCAATCGCTAAAGGAATGATCCGACCTAAGTGCTTACAATCATTTGTATAATGGTTGTGGCGTGCCGGCGGCCACGGGTCAACGATCGGGAGGGCGGTCGAAATGGCTGACGGCCCCTACGACAGACCGTCATCCCTCGAACGGCTCTCCATCATCGAATAGATCGTTGCCATTTCGAATCGACGATCACTCGGTAAAGGGGTCCATGATCCGGCGTCGTTCTCGACGCTCGCGTCCACGACGGCGGATCGCCCATTCGCTCGGTAGAGAAGACATACGCCTGCGTTTCGAGCCGGATCCGCGCCGAATGAGCGTAACCGCTGACTCTCCATTCCCAGGGAGCAGCGCGATTCAGTGTCGGGAAGAAAGCTCGACCTGGTGGAGCGCCGCTTCGATCGCGGCAGGTCCGCCCGCGGCTTCGACGTCAGCCCCCGCTGCGATCAGCATGTCGACGAGGCTGCGCCAGTTGCGGCCCTTGCCCGGCTGATGGCGAGTGACCCACACCGTGAAATCGAGGACGGTGCCGCCGTAGTCGTTGCGGACCTCCAGCGGCGCGCCGCGTTCGAGCAGCATCCGGACCGTCGGGTGATCGCAGCGCCACACCGCCTCGTGCAAGCCGGTCATGCCCTGGTTGCCTTGGACGTCGATGCGCGCCCCGGCGTCGACAAGGTACGCCGCGATCGCCGGTTGGCCCGCCTTGCACGCAGCCAAGAACGCCTCGTCCTTGACCTCCTGAGCCGGCCGCGGCGGGCCGAGTCGCGCGCCCGCCTGCACACCACCGTCGGGCGCCACGAATTGCCGGACGCGATCCAACAGGCCGAGCGACGCGGCCGCACACAGATCGACGATCGCGCCGCACTCGATGAGCGCCGCCCACGCGGACGGCAGCGCGTAGCGGATTGGCGTGGCGTCGCCGTCGGGGCCGTTGACGCTCGCGCCGCCGCGAACCAGAACGCGCACGAGGTCGGCCATCACGCCGGCCTGGTCGGGAAACGCGCTGGTGATCGCGAGGCCAAGTGTCGTGTCCCCGCCGCCGTACAGGAGCGCCGGCGCGTCGGGGTCGGCGCCCCGCGCCAGGAGAAGCGCCGCCACGGCCGGCGCGTTGGGCGAAGAGCGCTGGCGCTCCGGCTCGACGCCGTTCGCACCCACATAATGAAGGAGCGTGCACCGATGCTCGCGCAGCGACCGTGCGTGGACGAGCCGCGGCTCGCCATCGAGCAGCGCGGTCAGTCGCGGCACATCGCCGTCGACCACGGCATCGGCCGCCTCCTCGAACGCCTCCGCCAGATTGACCGGCTGCTGCGGTACCGCGCCGGCGCGCCGCAACCGGTCGGCGATCGCGTCGTGACCGTCGCGTAGCGCGCGTGTCAGCGGCGTCTCGCTACGGAAGTCGACCGCGTCGACACGCGGGTTGCCGTCGAGCAGGGCGTCGACCGCCTCGATCGATCCGGCCGACACGGCGAGGTGCAGCGCGGTCTCTCCGTCGTCGTCGGGCACATCGGGGTTGAGCCCGATCGCGAGCAGCGCCGGGATCGCGGCGATGTGGTGGGTCCGCACCGCCCAGCATAGGTGCTGGTGGTCGCCGCGGCGCCAGCGCGCCGTGCCGGTCGGGCGCTCACCCCGCACGCACGCGCCGATCCGGCGATCCGCGTCGCTTGCCTCGGTGTCATGTGCGCCGCGGCTGCGGAACAGCGCCGCGGCATCGTCGCGGGCGACGCGCACCGCGATCGCGAGCGGCGTGTGCCCCTCGATGTCGCGCGTGGCGATCGACGCGCCGCCGTCGAGCAGTACCTCGAGCATGGGCACGCTGCGCCCGAGCAACAGTGCCGCGTGCATCGCGCCGCCGCGCCGGCCCCATCGCCGGCCGGCATGATCCACCCACGCGCCGTGCGCGAGCAGGATCCGAGCGGTCTCGTGATCGTCACGCTCGACCGCGATCTCGAGCGCCTCGCGCAGCTCCCACAGCTGCGCCGTCTTCAGCGCCTCATGCACCGACGCGCCGGCGCGCACCGCGACGTGCAGCGAGGGTACCTGCTGATGCTTCATCCGCGCCCACCCGTTTCGATCGTGTGCGGCCGTAGGGAAGGGATCTCCCCAACGTGAATGAGAAGGGCGATGCTTCTGGGCTGTCTGTGAAGACGGCGAATCAGTCCGCGTCGTTCCAGTTCCACGACCATGCGATGAACGGAAGGGGGGGTGACGCCGAAGTAGCGCTGCATGTCGGCCTCGGCGGGAGGTCGACGGCGCAGCAGGACGTACGTATGAATGAACGCGGGATACTGGCCCTGCTTGTCCGTGAAACGGGGCTTGGAGGAACCGATCGACATCGGGGCGGTCCCGGATCCAAGGCTCCGCAACGAACTATCTTGAGCATGCCGCGTCACGCTGTCATCGGAGGAACGGGGTCTACTGCTTGCCCGGGGCCACGGACAAGACGTTCGCGAGGACGGCCAGCGATACGGCGCCATGACGAAAGACCGCGTCCGGTCTGGTGGGACACCGGGCAGGGAAGTCGCGGCACGCCGCCCGGGAACGCGGTGGCGGTAAGGGCTGCGCTGCACCTGCCCGTGCGCACGTCAGTGCGTTTGACTGCCGAGTGCGCAGCCGAGACGGTGGGGTGGGGACCCCAGCCCGGTACGCCGACACTCTTGCGCATACGCCGCGTTGCATACGGCCCTCATGGACCACCGAGCAAGCTCGGGCGTAACGTTGTCAGTCGGTTTGCTAGCGACCGCCCGCGCAACCGCCTGTTGCGGACGCAACAACCGTCCGCGCGGCGCCCGCAACGCGTCCGCCGTCGTATCCGTCGAGTGACGCAACACAGTCCGCAACGTGTCCGCCGTCGTGTCCGTCGAGTGATGCGACAATGGTCCGCGAAGTGTCCACCCTCGTGTCCGCCGTGTGACGCGACAACAGTCCGCGAAGTGTCCGCCGTCGTGTCCGTCGAGTGACGCAACAACGGTCCGCGAAGTGTCCGCCCTCGTGTCCGTCGAGTGACGCAACAACGGTCCGCAAAGTGTCGACCCTCGTGTCCGCCGAGTGACGCGACAACAGTACGCGAAGTGTCCACCCTCGTGTCCGTCGAGTGACGGAACAACAGTCGGCAAAGTGTCCACCATCGTGTCCGTCGAGTGACGGAACAACAGTCGGCAAAGTGTCCGCCGTGGTGTCGTTCGAGTGACGGAACAACAGTCGGAAAAGTGTCTGCCGTGGTGTCGTTCGAGTGACGGAACAACAGTCGGAAAAGTGTCTGCCGTGGTGTCGTTCGAGTGACGGAACAACAGTCGGAAAAGTGTCTGCCGTGGTGTCGTTCGAGTGACGGAACAACAGTCGGAAAAGTGTCTGCCGTGGTGTCGTTCGAGTGACGGAACAACAGTCGGAAAAGTGTCTGCCGTGGTGTCGTTCGAGTGACGGAACAACAGTCGGAAAAGTGTCTGCCGTGGTGTCTGTCGAGAGGGGGCAAACCCGGAGCGAAGCGAAGGGCAAGATAAATGGCTGGCGCCTTAATGTTGCATGTGACCGGAATCATGATTACTTTTCGACATCATGGCGACTCGCCGTGGATCCACGCGATTGGTAAGTATCGGTTTTGATACCTGAAAACGTAGAGCCCACTGTGACCGACCCCGAAGAATTGCCTATTTTCAGGCCTCGTCTGGGCCGGGGTCGGCGTGCGCCTTCGCGCGACGGCTCAGGCTCGTTTCGCGGCGCGCTCCTCGCGCGCGTGGCGCGGGGCCGTGTGGCTCGGGGGCGTGCCGCCGCCGGCGCCGTCGCAAGCAAGGGACTCTCGGACGAACTCGAGGGGGACTTCTACGCGGTGCTCGAGACGCCGACGGGCGCCGAATACCATGTGCCGCTGGATATGCGTTCGGTCGAGGAGCTTTGAACGGGGGATCTCGCCGGCCGTGCGTCCGATCGATCGCCACATTGCCGCAGTCGCGCGCGCCTACGGCGGTGTCTACGCGTTCGACCCGGGCGCCGCCCCGGCCGACGGCGAGTCGCCATGGGCTCATCACCGACTGCGCGAGCTCGGGCGCCTGGGCCTCGCCCACGGCCGAGTCGCCCGGCCAATGGAGAGTTCGGCCCGACTTGCTGGGTGCGCTCGAAGAGAGACACCGTGCAGACTCCGGTGCGTCACGAGTTGCTATGCGTCGGGAGGCGCAGTCGCTCCGCGAGCAGGTGCGTCATCCGGGTCCTGTTTGGCTCGACCAGCCGGAGGTGGCTCCACTCGCTCCGTACGGGTTCGGCGCCGCAGTGCGGCAAGCCCTAGGAGAGCGGCGGCTCGTGTTGCACCAGCTCGGGATCGCCCCGAGCGACCCGGACCGGGTCACCCAGCTGCGCGAGCTGCAACGCAGGGCGGTGGGAGAGGGAGTCGCCGCGCGATTGGGGCAAGCGTTTCTGGCTCAGGCTCCTTCGACGTTTCGAGGGCGCCTTCGGCCGTTGCAGGAGCATGACGCTTACGCGGTCGTGAGCGACGGCGCCCGCTTCGTGCTGGTGCCGGCGTCGCCCGAGCTGCGCGTCCACGTCGGCAAGACGGTGGTCAGTCACGCGACGCGAAAGGTCACGTTCTCGTGCGCTCGCCGGACCGAGACCGCGGCTTGTAGCGGCCCACCGCAGGGCAATCCCATCGGAGTTTTCGCCATGGTCCCCTCCAAAGTCCGGCGCGTCCGGGTCAGCACGCGTCTCACCGTTGCGCTTCGCGACCGACTCAGCAAATACTCCGCCGCCAGTGGGCTTTCGGAGCGCGCGGTACTCGAGGACGCGTTGCGCCAGTACCTCGACGGCACGAGCGACGGGCGCTTATCTTGCGGCGTCTCGACCGACTCGACCAGGCCATGGCGCGAAGCGCGACGACCTTTTGCAGCAGCTCGTCTTTGGCCTCGTAGACCGTGCCCATGCCCCAAAGCCCAGGTCGAGCCGGATCTCGACGACCTCGACTACGGCGAATGGGCAGGCAAGACCGAGCAGCAGGCCGCTGCCGCGTGGCCGACCCCTGTTCACCACCTGGCAGCGCGATCCAGGAGGCATGCATTTTCCTGGCGGCGAGAGCGTCCTTACGGCGCTCAACCGCATCATGGCTTTCGTCGCACGCACCAGCCGAGCGCATCCCGGCGCCACCGTGCTCGCGGTCACACATGATGCCATCATCCGAGTTGCCGTCTGCAGGGTGCTCGGTGCGCCGGTGGCCGCAATCCATCGCATCGCGGTCGCGCATGCCTCGACCACAGCTCTTCTCTGCGATCCTCCCCGCCTCTTGTGGATGAACCTCCCATGAAAGGACCCCGGGACCCGGCGCCCCGTGCCGGCGTACCCCAGCGCGACCGAGCCATGCAGCCGTTCTTCCAAAGCCCTCCCGCGCTGGCCAAGGCCTACACGGCCGATTGCGCGCTCGTCTCGTACCTGCGCCATGCCCTTCCGCACGACGTCTACCGCGCCGTCGAACCGGAGCTCCTCGAGATGGGCGCGCTGTCGGCCGGCCCTCTCTTCGAGCTGCAACAGAAGCATCGCGGTTCGGAACCGAAGCTGACGGCGTGGGACGCCTGGGGTCGCCGAATCGACCGCATCGACGTGACGCCGGTCTGGCACGAAGCCGCGCGCATCGCGGCGGAGCGAGGCGTCGTGGCGACCGCCTACGAACGAAGACACGGCGCCCACGCGCGCATCCATCAGTTCGCGCTCGCCTATCTTTTTCACGGATCAACGGAAATGTACGCCTGCCCGCTCGCGATGACGGACGGCGCCGCCAGAACCCTCATCGTCCATCGCAACCGCGCGCTCATCGATCGCGCCGTCCCGCAACTTACGAGCCGCGACCCCGCACGCGCGTGGACGAGCGGGCAGTGGATGACCGAACGCGTCGGCGGCTCCGACGTGTCGAATTCCGAGACCGTCGCCCGCAAAGACGGCGAGCACTGGCGCCTCTTTGGGACCAAAGGGTTCACCAGCGCCGCGACCTCCGAGGTCGCGCTGACGCTCGCGAGGCCGCAAGGCAATCCCTCTGGCGGCGAGGGTCTTGCGCTCTTTTACCTCGAGCCCCGCGACGACGAGGGCCGCCTTTGCCACATCTTCGTCAACCGGCTCAAAGACAAGCTGGGCACTCGCATGCTGCCTACCGCGGAGCTCACGCTTGACGGCGTGCCGGCCATCCCCGTCGTCGGGCTTTCGAGTGGCATCAACCACATCGCGCCGATGCTCAACGTGACTCGGACGTGGAATGCCGTCTTGGCTTGCGCCGAGATGCGACGCGGACTCGATCTCGCTCGCGGCTACGCACATCGGCGCGTCGCATTCGGCGCTCCCCTTTTGCACAAGCCGCTTCACCTCGACACGCTGCCAGGACTGGAAGCCGAGGCGTTCGGCGCGCTCCTCCTTGCATTCCGGGTCGTCGAGCTTCTCGGGCGCGAGGAGGCCAACCTTCTCGAGGAGGAAGAGCGCAGTCTCCTGCGTCTCCTCACGGCGCTCGCCAAGCTGACCACGGCGAAGCAAGCCGTCGCGGTGGCCAGCGAGGTCCTCGAGGCCTTCGGCGGTGCGGGGTATGTGGAAGACACGGGCGTGCCGCACCTCCTCCGCGACGCGCAAGTGCTCCCCATTTGGGAGGGCACGACCAACGTTCTCTCGCTCGACGTCGTTCACGTGCTGTCCAAACTCGGGGGCCTTTCTCTGGTCGAGCGCGAGATCACCCGGTGCCTGTCGCATGGGGCCCCGAGCGGCTGCACACGAGCGGCGCGAGCGGCCCAGAGCGCCGTCGCACACGCCCGCGCGTGGTTCGAACGCGGCCATACCGCGGGTCCCGCGGTGCTCGAGGCCGGTGCGAGACGATTCTCGCTGATGCTCGGCCGTTCCCTCGAACTCGCGCTCCTGGTCGATCACGCCGCACGGACCGATGCGAGCGACCCCCGCGCGGCCGCGGCCGCGCGCCGACTCGGCGAGCACGGGGTCCACCTTGTCTCCGACGATCCGCTCGAAGCCGACGCGCGGATCCTCGCGGACCGATGACCGCCCAAACTCTCCTTGGCCGCGAGCAATCGCTCGCGACCCTCGGCGCGTGGCTCGACGACGGCGAGGTCGTCGTCCTTTATGGTCCGGTGGGCGTGGGCAAGTCCGCCCTCTTGCGCGCCCTCGAGCGCCGCGCGCGCCAGCGCGAGCGACCCTGCGGGCTCGCCATCCGCACCGCTTCGCTGGCCGATTTCACCCAGGCCCTCGGCCGAGCCTACCCCTCCGTGGCTCCCGCAGCGACGCAGCGTCAGTGGCGCGGTCGGTTGCGCATCGCCGCCGAGCGCGCCCCAGGAATGCTGCTCTTGGACGATCTCGGCCGCACGGGAACCGCGTTCAAAGGGGCTCTCAAAGCTGTGCGTGGAATGGGCCTCGGCATCGCATTGGCCGCCGACGTCGATCAGCCGCGGGACCGCGATCGGGTTCGCGGCCTCGCGCTATCCCACCGCGAGATGGAGCTCACACCCCTGCACGGAAGCTCGATTCGCGCGCTCCTCGGGTCGCTCCTCACGGCGCGTTCGCTACCCTTTGCTCTCGGCCGCGAAGAATTCCGAGCGCTCGTCGCGGCGACCGAGGGACTTCCTGGGCGCGCGGTCGACTTCGCCGATGCACTCTTGGACCCGAGCTCGTGGCGCGGCGGACAACCGCGAGTCGACTGGCTCCGTACCGGCTCGGTCATCCGTGCCGCCGAGCGCTATCGATGACCGCGCCCGACCCGACGCTCTTGAAGTCCTCAGGCAGGCCCTTGCCCTGCTCGACTCCAGCCCTGAGCGCCCCGAGCATCGCGGGGCACGCGCGCGTCGTGCCGCGCCAATCACGAGTGGAGCCGCGTCAATGCGCGCGAACCATGAGGTCGCTTCGTCTCCGCGGCTCTTGCGGTGCGTTCCCGTTTGCAGTAGCGAGGGCCTTGGCGGTGGAGTCCGCCGTAACCGCGGTGCCCGTGAACACCGCCAATGACTCCTGCGGGCATGCTATGCGTCGCGGGAGATTGGACGTCTTGCCGCGACTCGATAAGAGGAGGCAAGACGATGCGGATCAAAGAAATTCGGGCTCGTGGAATCCTCGACTCTCGAGGGCTTCCGACGGTCGAGGCCGATGTTGTCGTCGAAGGAGGCGCGACTGGACGCGCAGCGATCCCTTCGGGCGCATCGACGGGAAGCCGCGAAGCCGTCGAGCTTCGCGATGGCGACAAGGCGCGGTTCTCGGGCAAAGGCGTGCTCAAGGCCGTGGGGAACGTGACCGGCGCCATCGCCCGCGCGCTTGTGGGCGCCGATGCGGAAGATCAAGCGGCCATCGACCGGACGCTCTGCGACCTCGATGGAACCCCCCAGAAGGCGCGCCTCGGGGCGAACGCAATCCTCGCCGCCTCTCTTGCCGTGGCCCGAGCCCGTGCCGCGGCGCACGGCCGGCCGCTCTATGTCGAGCTTGCCACCGACGGCGCGCCGAACCTGCTGCCGGTCCCCCAGTTCAACGTCCTCAACGGGGGGGTTCACGCCGATAATAACGTCGACTTCCAGGAATTCATGGTCGCTCCGGTGGGGGCGCAGACCTTTCGCCACGCCTTGCAGATGGGTGCGGAAGTGTACCAGGCGCTCAAGGCGACCTTGAAGAAGGCGGGGTATGGCACCGGCGTCGGCGACGAGGGCGGCTTCGCGCCCAACCTGCGCGCCAACGTGGAAGCGATCGAGGTGATCCTTCGCGCCATCGAGCAAGCGGGATTTCGGGCGGGTCAAGACGTCGTGCTCGCTCTGGATCCGGCGGCGAGCGAATTCTTCGAGGGCGGCGGCTATGTGCTGCGCAAGTCGGATGGGCGCCGCTACACGCCCGAGCAGATGGTTGACCTGTGGGACGACTGGGCGCGCCAGTTTCCCATCGTCCTCATCGAAGACGGCCTCGCGGAGGACGACTGGGCCGGCTGGAAGATCCTGACCGAGCGTCTGGGCGGTCGCATTCAGCTCGTCGGCGACGACATCTTCGTCACGCAGTCCGCGATCCTGCGCAAGGGAATCGAAGAGCACGTGGCCAACGCCGTCCTCATCAAGCTCAACCAGGTCGGCACCCTTACCGAGACGCTCGAAACGATGCGGACGGCACGCGCGGCCGGCTATCGCTGCGTCGTCAGCCATCGTTCGGGCGAAACGACCGACGACTTCATCGCCGACTTCACCGTCGCGACGGGCGCCGGACAACTCAAAACGGGCGCACCCTGCCGCGGCGAACGACTCGCCAAATACAACCAGCTCGCCCGGATCGAGGACGAGCTCGGCTCGCGAGCCCAGTACCAAGGCTGGAAGGCATTCCCCAACGCCAAGCGCTGACGTAGGAATCTCTTTCCGCAGGGCTGCAGGACTCCTTCCATCGGTGACATGGCTCCGACGCAAGCCGGGCTCCCACCCACGCGCGCCCGCACCGGTTGGCTGAACCGAACCGTTCTCGCCATCGGCCTCGCGAGCTTGCTGTCCGATGTCGGCCACGAGATGGCCACGACCGTGATGCCCGCGCTGCTGGCCGGTTTCGGCGCGGGCGCGGGCGCCCTGGGCCTCATCGAGGGCCTCGCCGACGGTCTCTCGAGCTTTGCCAAGCTTGCGTCCGGCGTCACCTCGGACCGGCTCAAGCACCGCAAGCCGCTCGCGGTGGTGGGCTACTTCATGACCGCTTCGGGCATGGCCAGTTTCGCCTTCGCGACGAGCACCTGGCACGTCCTGGTCGGTCGCGTCTTCGGCTGGCTGGGTCGAGGCATGCGGACACCGGTCCGCAACGTCCTTCTCACCGAAGCCACGACCAACGAGACGCGCGGGCGCGCCTTCGGCCTTGAACGCTCGATGGACAGCGCAGGGGCTGTCGTCGGCCCGCTTCTGGCGCTCGGTGTGTCGACCGCGCTCGGGACGCGCATGACATTCGCGCTCACTCTTGTCCCCGGCCTGCTCGCCGCATTTCTCATCACCTTCGCGGTCCAAGAAAAGCCCCACGCGCCTGCCCCCTCCGCGCGTCGTCTCGGCGATTGGCAGGAGCTGCCACCGGTCTTCCGTCGGTTCCTCCTCGGCGTTGGAATCGCCGGTCTCGGGGACTTCTCCAAGACCTTGCTCATCCTGTTCGCGACGCAAGCGTGGGCGCCTCGCCTAGGCCATGGCCACGCGGCGACTCTCGCGATGGCGTACTACGTCGGGTACAACGTCGTCTACACGGCAGCCTGCTCCGTCGCAGGGGCCCTGGCCGATCGCTTTCCCCCCCGCCGCGTCCTCGCCGCGGGGTATTTGATTGCGGCCGTCCCGGCGCTTGCCTTGCTTGCGCCGGGCGATTCGTTCTCCAAGTTTGGCGTCGTCTTTGGCGTCTCGGGCCTCTATATGGGGTTCTGGGAAACGGTAGAGAGCACGACCGCCGCCGGCCTTGTGCCGGAGCCAATCCGCGGCACCGGTTTCGGTCTCCTCGCCACCGTCAACGGCATCGGCGATCTCGTCTCCAGTGTCCTCGTCGGCGCACTTTGGGCGATCCAGCCGGTCGCCGCGATGTCGCTCGTGCTGGCCACGTCGCTGCTTGGTGCAGTCGTCATCCTGTCCGGCGGACCCTCGGGGCGAGCGGGGCCACTTCCGGACGCCACGCCGCCATGCTGATCCCTCCGGCATGCGCGGGGGCCACCTCTAGACTGCGCGTCCGAGTCGCTCGACGGTGGCGATATGCTGGGCAAGCGCGTCGAGTCGCGCGAGCTCGGCGCGGACTGACTCGTCGCCACGTGCTTGCGAGGCTCGCGCCCAATCCGCACTCTTCTTCGCGGTGGTCGCCACCGCGCGAAGCCGCGAGGCGATGTCGCTCCGAAGGCTTCGGCCGCTCTCGCGCACGCGGCTGCCCAGATCGTTGATGACGCGCGCGCTGTTCGTCTCGAGCAGGCGCAGAAGATACGGCGAAGCGCGCCTATGGGCGGCCCGGAGCGCCCGTTCGCGGGAACGCAGCGCGTCAAGGAGCCCGAGGCCAGGGGGCGGCGCCGCGATCGTGAGCATTTCGGTGAAGAAGAATTCCGATCGAGCGCGGAGGCCCGTTTCCGGCTCGAGCTCCGAGGGCAGAGCCGCGAACGCGTCGGGATCGGCCAACTTCAGGCGGCGCAAGAAGTCGTTGCCCAGCGCTACGAAGCGATCCGTGACCTTGCGGTAGGCGACCTCCGCATCGGGCCGCACGCTATGCGCCCACGCTTCGACGTGCTCTCGCGCGAGGTCCTGCGCGAGCTCGTACACTCTCGAGTGCAGCGCGGCCGCTGGCTCTGCCGTCGCCTCGAGGCGCGCGCGAAGCGTTCGGACGGCGTTGTCGGCCGCGCCCTGCAGAAACGCCGCTCGCCGGGCTTCGAGTCCGCGCCGCAATGCCTCTTCCTCGACCCGAAAAAGCGGCTCCAGTTCCCCTAGCGCGCGCTCGGCGTCTGCGATCGCGCGCGATAGGGCTTCGACACGTCGCTCCGACTCTTCGATTGGCCGGAGCAGGGCCGCCCTGTGTTCCTCGATCCCACCCGAAAGGTGCGTCGTCGCCCGCAAAAGGCCGCGGCGCCTGGCGGCTTCCACCAGATCGGCCCCTGCATCGCGCGCGAGCGCCCCGAGCACGCCCTCGAGCGCGTCCCAGTCGCGCGACCGGTGGCCCGCGAGACGTTCGGTGGCGCTCACGACGAGCACTTCGGGCGCTGCACGCCCAAGGCGCTTGGCGACCACCTCGCGGGTGAAGGATTGAGCTTGCTCGATGTCGGCCGCCGACAGGCGGTCGGCCTTGTTGATGACGAACACGAGGGGCTCGACCTGCCGTGCGACTTCGGCGACGAGGTCGAGCTCCTGTCCCGAGATGGGCGGGTCGGCCCCGAGGACGACGAGAGCCGCGTCGATGTGCGGCACGAATTCGCGCGTGGCCGCCGTGTTGCCCGCGAACACGGAGCCGAGCCCGGGCGTGTCCACCAGGCACATCCCGGACGCGAGCAGCGCGGCCGGCACATCCACCTCGACGGCACGAACACGCCTCTCGTTCTGGGGGTTTTTGGCCTCGGTCACGTACTCGTCAAGGGAACCCACGCGAACATTGACCCAGTCTGCAGCATCCTCCGTGCGCACCCGTGCACGAAACTCCGGGCCGTGACGAACGACCGTGATGACTGCCGTCACAGGGACGACGCCCACGGGCAAGACGGCCGCCTCCACGAGCGCGTTGACCAGCGTGGACTTGCCCCGCTTGAACTGACCGACGCACGCCACGAAGAACCGGCCCTCGTCCAGGCGACGCCGGAGCGCCACGAGGTCGGCGAATGTCGCGTCGTCGCCCAGCTCCCGTGCGGCCTCGGCCAGCACGTCGAACGGATCAGGCGCTCGCTCGCCCATGCTCCATGCGCGCCGCGTAGGCCGAGGCACCCTCGGCAAGGTGCTGCATCGCCTCGCGTGCATCGCCCAATCCGAGGGTGCGGATCTCCACCCGCTCCAGCGCCCGATAGTCGCGGAAGAACTTCTCGATCTCGGCGAGCTGGGAGGGCGGCAGCTGCTTACATTCGCGGTACGATTCGACCGCGGGATCGTCGATGTGAACGGTAAGGATCTTGTCGTCGCGACCGCCGCTTTGAACCATGCGCAAGAGACCGACGGCGCGCGCTCGCTCGACGCTCAGCGGATGGCTCGGCTCCTGACCCATCCCAAGGACGTCGACGGGATCCTCGTGTTCGGCCAGCGTTCGGGGCGCGAACCCGTAGTTGGCGGGGTACTGCACGGCGCTGAAGAGCACGCGCTTGACGCGCAAGAGACCTCTCCGCAGGTCGAGGCCGTACTGCACGCGCGAGTCGCGCGGAGTTTCCACGACCGCCGTGAAGCCATGGCCGGCGCTTTCCCCCAGCGAGACGTCGTGCCAAGGATGCATTCGCTAGCCTTTGGGCAATGCGCCAGGCACCGAGCTCGGCGGCGGAGGAGGGATGTCCGATCCATGCTTGGCGGGCGCGTACCGGATGACCCGTACCCGCTCCATCGTGATGAGCGCGCCGCCCGTCACCATCTCGTCGAGGATCGGGATCAGCTTGTCGATGTGCTCCTGGTCGTCCACGACTTCGATCAGGATGGGCAGGTCGGAGGACAGGTCGACGAGATGCGCCGTGTGAATGATGCTCGAGGCGCCGAAGCCCGCGATACCCCGAAACACGCTCGTTCCGGCGAAACCCTCACGGCGCAGTCGCTCGAGCAGCGCCCGTTCCAGAGGCGTGTGATGCCACTTCGCATCCTCGCCAATGAAGATCCGCACAAGCAGTTGCTCTCCGTCCAACACTCGCATGGTGCCCTCCAGTCCCTCACTCGGCGACCAGCCGCCGGGCCGTCATCAACCCCAGCATCCCTGCGACGAAGCAGGCAACCAGGGTCAACACGAGATTCGTGAGCCCCTCGCCAAGCCCGCGCTCACGCAACAGGTTGGTGGTTTCGTAGTTGAAGCTCGAGTACGTCGTCAGGCCCCCCATGAACCCCGTCGTGAGCGTGAGCCGCAGCGTCGGCGAGATGAGCGTGGTCGAGATGGCGATCTGCGAGACCAGCGCGATGAGAAAACACCCGGTAACGTTCACAATGAACGTTCCATACGGCAGGGCCGTGCCGAGCGCCTTGCCCGACCAAAGGCCGATGCCGTAGCGCGCCAGCGTTCCGAGCGCGCCCGCCAATCCGATAAGAAGCACTCTCGCCATCGCACTCGCCTCCAACGATTCGGGGCGCCGATGGCGTACTTCCTACGGTGCCACGGCGCATCCGCAGGAGTCATTGGCCGCCTCAGCCGGAGGCGGCGGTTTGGGTGGACTCCACCACCGCTTGTGACTCTACGTACCCCAAACCACTGACCGCTGCAACCTCGGGTCCGGGCGTCACTTGATGACGGTGACCGGGCAATGCGCGTAGCGCAGCACACGCTCGGACACAGAGCCCAGCATCCACCGGGCGACGCCGTATGCCCCGCCGGCCCATGACGATGAGGTCCGCCTTTTCCTTCTCCGCGAGGGCCACGATGTGCTCGGCCGGGTGGCCGACCTCGACCCGTGTGCGCAGGCCACTCGGCTCCGCGACGCGCCCGCGAAGCGCGGCGAACTCCTTCTCGTATTGCTCCTTCATCGTGTCGAGATGGTGTAGGCCGTCTCCCTGTGCGGGAAGCCAAGTGCGTGTGACGTCGGTGCGAGCGCGCACGATTTGGTCGCGACCTTGACCGCCAAGAGCGCGATGCACACGAGCGGCGCCGCGATCACAGAGGGGATCGAGACGAACGACCCGGCGCGGATGGAGTAGAAAGGGGTGAGTAGGCCGAACGTCAGCGTGCGGAGCCGCCGGATGAGCACATGGTCCTTGCCCACGGTGCCCGCCAGGATCATCCCGATGACATAGGCGGGAAGCACCGGGGCGCTGTCTGCCCAGGAAGCCGGAGCGCCGAAGCCGAAAAGCAGGAGCAGCAGGTACTTGGCCTCGAGCTCCGACGGCCGTCCGCCGTAACGCTTGAAGAATCGCGGCGTCACCCACGGGAGACCAGCGAGGGCGCAAAAATGAGCTCCAGCGCGATCACCGTCCCGATGTCGTTCACGAAGCACGCCGCCAGCAGCATTTTGCCGTACTCGGTCACGTTCAGGCCGAGCTCGAGCATGACGGCCCACGAGCCACGCGCTCGAAGTCGGCCAATGAAGCGCGTAGTGGGCGAAGGCCGCGCATCCGAAAAACGGCGCAAAGAAGCCTGCGAGGCCGAGCGCCAGCCGCCGGCTTGAGCTTCGCGCGAAATACCGCCGGGTCGAGCTCGGCGCCCGCAAGGAATGTGAGCACGATCGCACCGGTCCCAGAAAGGAACGCGATCCACGGAGTTTTGCACCGAGCGCCTCAGGGCCCACGGCGGCGCCAATGATGAGCTGTGCGACCGTCGCGGCCAAATGGCCAGGAGCGTCGCCAGCAGCGCGAGCCCCAGCCAGACAGCCGCCAGCAGCCACGGCGAGCTCACCTCCACCCCGCGATAACGGGTCCTGACCCGTCGTTCCCTCTTTTCGCGCGCGGCTTTGTACGGATCACGGGCGCCTCGCTTCCAGCGACAAGGCGCCGCTCTCTGCAGCACCTAGACCAAGGCCGCAGGAGTCATTGGTTCACCCCGCCCGGTGCGAGGCGACGGTTTCGGTGGACTCCACCACCGTCGACGTTCTCGGCCTAACGCGAAGCGACTTGGCTGGCAAGAGGTCACCGAGCGCCGACTCTTGGCGGTCAGAAGCAGGCCTTGCGGGCGACCTCGTCGCGTCGCGGCGCAGCCTCGAAGCAGTGCAACCGGCCCGCCGATCCGCTATGCTTTGGTTGTGGGTTCAAGCCGCGCCCACACGGTGATGGAGTTCACCGAAATCGCTCACCGCAAGGCGAGCTGATGACTCCTACGGACCTGGTCATCACCACGGAGGTGAGCCTTGTCTCAGGAGTCATCAGCAGGCCAGCTCATCACGCCCGCGCGAGCCGTCGAGGCCCTTCGCACACTGCACGACGGTCCCAAGCAGCTGGCCCAAGTGGTCGCATTCGGGGCGCGTGCAATCCCACCGCTCGAGCGGCTCCTGCGCGGCCCCTCCGAGTCCACCGACCAGCCACGAAGCCTCGCCGCCGACGCGCTCGGCCTCATCGGATCGCCGTCTGCGGTGGACGCCCTGCTGCGTGGGCTGGCAGACGGGATCGAGCGGCCACTCGACTCCGTCCTGGCGCAGGCAGAGTCCGTGGTCGTCAATCGCATCGCCGAGAACCTCGGCGAAATCGGCGATCGAAGGGCCGTTGAGCCCCTGATGTCCGCGCTGCGAATCCAGGCGTACCCGGCGTGCGCGACCGCACTGGGTCGCCTGCGTGACCTTCGGGCGATCCCGGTCCTGGTCGACCGGCTGCACTCGGACGTGACCGGCCGAACGGCGTCCGACGCTCTTCGCCGCTTTGCCAGCGATCTCGTATGTCCCCACCTCGATCGCGCTGCCGTGTCGGGAGGGACCGAGAACGAGCGGGCCGATCGCGCGTGGGGTCGGGCGGCCGCCGTTACACTGCTCGCAGAGCTTGAAAACGACAAGCACGTGCTGCACCGGGCGCTCGACGACCGCTCTTCGGACGTGCAGCAAGCCGCCGCCCTCGCGCTCTGTGGCCGCGGGCGCCTGGATGAACGAGCCATCGCCGTCCTCGTCAACGCGCTCGGGTCAAGAGCGTGGTGGCAGGCCGACAATGCGGAGGAGGCTCTCGCCAAGGTCGGCGGCCCGGCGATCCCAGCCCTCCAGCACGCCCTCGCCATCGACCCCAAGGCCGACCCGAACGATCGCCGTCGGCGGCGGCGATCGATTGACGCGCTCGGACGCATCGGCGGAGCCGTTGTCATCGACGCTCTCGCTGCGATCGCCAAGGACAACGACGCGCCCGCACGGCTCCTTGCGGCCTCCACTCTCGAGCGACTTCACGACGCGACGGCGGTAGCCGCGATCACAGCGTTCCGGGACGATCCGCATCCGCAAGTTCGACAGCGGGTCGCGACAGCCCTGGCCGCGTACGGCGAGGCGGGCGCCGCACAGCTCTCGGCAATGTTTGCCGACCGCGATCGCCGCGTGCGGCAGGTGGTGAAAGACTCCATCACCGCACTCGGCCTTCGAGCCGTCCCGGCACTTCGTGCAGCGGGAACCTGGCGCGCTCGAGCGCTCGCCTGGCGTCTCGCACGAGCCCGAAGGGAGGCCCCATGAACACAAAGGGGGTCGCGGTCGTTCGCCCCTGGGACACGGCAATGGCAGACCGCGCCTGTCGATACACGCTGGGTCGACAGACGCCCGACGGAGGGTTTTGTTTCTACAGGGCATGGGGCGTGGAAGAACCGAACGCTCCGGACACCTATTTTGCGATCGCCGCTCTTCGATGGCTCGGCGCCGACGTTCCTGATCGCGAGCGATGCGCGACCTGGCTTCAGGCGCAGCAACACGGCTCCGGCGACTACTCAACCCTCGTCATTGGCTGGGCTACGCTCTCCGCCCTCCGCCTTGTGGGTGCCCCGCCGCGCCGGGGCCCCGACCGTTTTCTCGACCGCATCGCCAGAGACCTCGGCCCGCCGGCCAGCGAGCCAGATTCGCGCGCGCCAGCTCTCTCGACCGCGTCCCCCACTGCCGCGACATTGCTCGACATCTGGCGGTCGGTCGAAGTGCTGCAGACGTGGGGCGGCGCTCTTGACCTCGCGATCCGCGATGCGCTCGCGAGATGGCTGTGCGCACTGCCGTGCACCGGCGGCGGATTCGGCTCTCCGGGGCCCAACCTCGTCGACACGGCCATCGCGGTCGAACTGGCCGACGCGCTCGGCGTCGGCATCGCTAGCGAGGTTTGCGTCTACGCATCGCGGTGCGAGGGCGAACCGTGGGGCTTCAACGTGACGCCCGAGGCCACGTCGACCAGCATCGAGGTGCAGCGTGCGGGCACGCGTCTGTTTCAGCGATTCGGCCGTCGGCCGACCGATTGCGACCGCATTCGCCGCTACATTTCCGGTTGCCAGACCGACGACGGCGGCTTTTCCCGCGCGCTAGGAGCGATCCCGACACTGAAGGACACCCTCGACGCGCTCGAGACGCTCGCATGCCTCGCCGAGATCGAGCGTGCGGGCGCCCATCCAGACTCCTTTTGACGATACGACTCAGCTTCGGACCGCTCGCCTAGAACGTCACCAAATCCTCCACTACGGTGCCTGCCGCCATGCCTCTTTACCGCAGTCGTACAGCCACCTCGGGCCGCAACATGGCCGGCGCGCGCGCCCTCTGGCGCGCCACGGGTATGACCGACGGCGACTTCGAAAAGCCGATCGTCGCCATCGCCAACAGCTTCACGCAATTCGTTCCGGGGCACGTCCATTTGCACAACGTCGGCCAGCAGGTGAAAAAGAGCATCGATGCGGCGGGAGGCTGGGGCGTCGAGTTCAACACGATTGCCGTGGACGACGGCATCGCCATGGGGCACGGCGGGATGCTCTACTCGCTGCCGAGCCGCGAGCTCATCGCCGACTCGGTCGAGACGATGGTCAACGCGCACTGCGCCGACGCGCTCTTCTGCATCTCGAACTGCGACAAGATTACGCCGGGGATGCTCCTGGCGGCCCTGCGCCTGAACATTCCCACCATCTTCGTTTCCGGGGGGCCCATGGAAGCCGGCCGCCTGGTCGGAACGCGAGGCCGCGACGGACAGCCCATCGCGCGCAAGCTCGACCTCATCGACTCGATGATCGCCTCGAGTGACGCGCGCGTGGCCAACGAGGAGCTCGCCCGTATCGAAGCCGCGGCTTGCCCGACCTGCGGATCCTGCTCGGGCATGTTCACCGCCAACAGCATGAACTGCTTGAACGAGGCCATCGGACTCGCGCTGCCCGGAAACGGTACGCTCCTGGCCACCCACATCATGCGTCGCGAGCTGTTCGACAACGCGTCGCGCCAGCTCGTCGAAATGACCCAGCGATACTACGTCGGCGGCGACCGCTCCGTGCTTCCTCGCAGCATCGCGACGTTCGAGGCGTTCGAGAACGCGATGGCTCTGGACATTGCCATGGGCGGATCCACGAACACGGTACTGCACGTGCTCGCCATGGCTCATGAGGCGGGCGTTGCCTTCGGCATGGCCGACATCGATCGACTCTCGCGAAAGGTCCCGAACCTGTGCAAGGTCGCCCCGTCCTCCAACTACCATGTGGAGGACGTGCATCGCGCGGGCGGTATCTTCACCATCCTCGGTGAACTCGATCGCATGAGTCTCATCCACCGCAGCGCGCTCACCGTCCACGCCACCACGATCGGCGAGGCAATCGACGCAAACGACATTCGGCGGCCCACGGCCGCGACTCGCGCGCGCCAACGGGCGCTCGCGGCGCCCGCCGGGGTCCGTACACGCGACGCGTTCTCCCAAGACACCTACTTCGAATCGACCGACGACGACCCCGCAAAGGGCTGCATCCGCGACTCCGAACACGCCTACGCGCGCGACGGCGGCCTTGCCGTCCTGCAGGGCAACATCGCCGAAGATGGATGCATCGTAAAGACCGCGGGCGTCGACCCGTCTTGCCTCTGCTTCGACGGCCGCGCGCGGGTCTTCCATTCGCAAGAGGCTGCGTGCGAAGCCATCCTGGCCGATCGAATCGCCCCCGGCGACGTCGTCGTCATCGCCTACGAGGGCCCGCGCGGCGGACCGGGCATGCAGGAAATGCTCTATCCCACCTCATTTCTCAAGGGCAAAGGCCTCGGGCAAGTCTGCGCCCTCATCACGGACGGCCGCTTCAGCGGCGGGACCTCGGGTCTCAGCATCGGACACGTGTCGCCCGAAGCCGCGGAAGGCGGGGCGATCGCCTTGATCGAAGATGGCGATCGCATTCGAATCGACATCCCGTCTCGACGCATCGAACTTCTCCTTGGCCCATCCGACCTTGAGGCTCGACGTGGACGCATGGACGCCCGCGGTCTGGACGCGTGGCGACCCAACCGCGATCGCCACGTATCGACCGCGCTCAAGGCGTACGCGCTAATGACGACGAGCGCCTCGTGCGGTGCCGTGCGCGACATTTCGGCACTTGAGCGGCGGCGCAACGGGTGACCCTGCGGACCTCCAGTCCTGCGCGCGGCGCGGCCCACCCGAGCCCTGGCTGGCCCGGGATCAACCTAGGCCTTGATCTTCAGCCACTTCCCGAGCGCCAGCGGATCGGCCACCGTGTCGCTTGATGCAAATAGCGCCGAGCGCGGCAGCTCCAATTGGACGGTACTTTCAGTGGCAACGGACGCTCCTAAGACGCGATATAAGACGCGATATGTTTCCGCGCCCGCCTCCGCGGGCTCTTCGTCGACCGACGTGCTTACAACGCGAGACAAACACGAACAAACAGGCGATTTCCTGTCTCACAACCTTTTCGCTACGAATGTCAGATCGGGGCTAGTACCTCGATTCCGCGGAATGGAAGGGTCGTTTTCCGCGATATTCCCGACGGGATCGGGTGGTCTCACCCCTCCGTTTCATGGAATCGGGGTACTAGCGCTAGCGCACGCCGCACGTGAGCGCACGGTGGCGCGCGGGGCCCCAGTTGATGCCAAAGTTTGCAGTCAGCTTGCCTTGCGAATCGGCAAGACTTGGAGGACCAGCCACCAACGACCGGCATGCGCGCCACCGAACCAGCGCGCGAGCGGTGCCGCGCCAGCTCCACGAGCTCGACCCCGCGGTTCCTTCCGTTCACTCGGTGGCGCACGTGAGTGATAGGGAGTTGACGATGGCGCATGTCGCGGTGCCACCCGCGTCGGCGCACACGCCGGGTGGAAAACACGCGCATTGAAGGACCGTGCCGCAGGACGCCGGAATGTCGATGCACCCCAGAGGCTGCGGCGATGGCGAAGGCCCGATACAGCCCGGACGGTCGTTCAGGTTCGGACACGTCGGCGTATACGAGGTTCCAGACGCACACGAGTCCGCGTCGTTGAGTGGCGTGCACTGGGCCGGGGTACCGCCGAGAACCGAATAGACACATACCTGCCGCTGCGAGCAGGTCTGCGATCCGCACGTGTTCGGCGGCTGCGCGTCCGCCGGGGGAGCGCAGACCCCCATCTCCGCGCAGACGGTGCTCAATGCGCAGAGGCCGCAGCTTGGATCGCAGCAGTCGAGGCCGGGATCGCACCGCTTGGGACCGCACGCCACTCCGCCGTCCACGACGGCGTTCGGCGGTGCGTCTTCTCCGCCGTCGGCCGGTGCCCGAGCGTCTCCCTTTTCCGCGTCGGCCGGTGAGGCGTCGTACGGCGCACCGTCGGTCCCCGATTCGCCGTCGGATTCTGTCGAGCCCACGCTCGTATCACCGCCCTCTGTGGTTCCGCCGTGGGCGTCGTCGGCTGCGCTGCTGGTCGCGTCACCAGGGCCCGCGTCCATCATGTCAGGCCCGGCCGGGGAGCTGCCGCAGGACGCGGTGAGCGCGACAAGCAGCACGGAGGCGATGAGCGCTTGGCGTGAAAGCACAACCGACGACCAGCAAGCCGCGGACCAGGCGCGCCCATTGTGGCTCTCGCAAGACGGGAACTGACCTTACGTGCAAATCCCACGATTGAAATGTCGCGGTTGGCACACGTCGGGCGCCTGACTCCCCCTTCCTGACGCAGTTCGAAAACTCCTCGGCTTGCGCGATCGTCCCCTCATGACGCTTGAACGATGTAGCGCGAGCCCCCCGACCGACCGACACATGGGTTGCCATGGACGCAATCGTGATAAAAGTAATGGGTGTGAAACCGCATCCGTTCGATCGAAAGCGAATAGTCGCTCCAAAGCGTATCGGCCAACGAAGAGACCGGGAAACCGCCGCAGTCACATAAATAATAGGCGATTGTGCGACTGCGCCCGTGACGCGTGCGATGAGCGTCGAGGCGTATCGGCGCAGTTGCTCAATCGTCCACTTGGACGGAGCCGCAGCGACAACGCTTCGGCACGCGATCTGCTCTTTAAAAGCGGGGAACTTGGCTCACGCGCCCGTGCTCGGAATACACCGATGGCATGCCGGTTTCACGGAGCCGAAAAAATCGCTGTCGGTATTCCCGTCGGCGATCGCGAACGCGCGCCGACGCTCAAGGACCTTGCTTTGAGCGTGTCCAACGCCCCGTGTTGGCTACTTCCCTCCTCCGCCGCACGATCGCTCAGGAGTCGGTGGCGAACAAGCCTTGATGATCGCCCTCGGATCGGCTCGGATCGCGCCGTGCTCCGCGTCCCCGTCTCCCGGCTTGCGGCCACGCTCGCCGATCTGGCAGCCCGGGCGATGAGGGCGCTCCGCCACGCGTGCCGTCCTTCGGGCGTCGCGAGCGGATTCATCGCCGACCTGACCCGCTCCCGCGCCGAGCTCATCGCCGAGAACGCGCTCCTTCGGCAGCAGCTCATCGTCGCCTCGCGCGCCGTCAAACGCCCGGCCTTTCGCGTCCACGAGCGAGGCCTGCTCGTGCTGCTCGCGAGCCTCTATCGCGGGTGGCGCCAGGCCATGCTCCTGGTCAAGCCCGAGACGGTCCTGCGATGGCACCGGGAAGGATTCCGAGTGTTCTGGCGGCGGGCATCCCGCCAGCACGGTCCACGCGAACGGCGCGTCGCGCCGGAGGTTGTCGCCCTCATCCACCGCATGGCGACCGACAACCGGCCCTGGGGAGCCGAGCGGATTCGAGGCGAGCCCTTGAAGCTCGGCGTCCGCATCGCGAAGCGCACAGTTCAACGGTATATGCGAGGCGGCGCGGGGCCCGTCGCGCCTCGCCCCGGACAACGCTGGCGGACCTTCCTGCGAAACCACACCGTTTGGGCGTGCGACTTCCTGCAGACCTACGACATCTGGTTCCGTCCCATCTACGCCTTCTTCATCGTGGACGTGAACGCCAAGCGCGTCGTGCAGGTGTCGGTGACGCGCGCTCCCACGCAAGCGTGGACTGCGCAGCAGATTCGCAACGCGACGCCCTTCGGGCACGCGCCGCAGTTCATCATCCGCGATCGCGACGACAAGTTCGGAGCCGTCTTCGACCGCGTCGCCGCGGGCGTCGGGACGCGCGTCCTGCACACCGCGGTCCGGGCGCCCCTGATGAATGCGGTGTGCGAACGCTTCTTGGGTAGCGTCCGCCGCGAGTGCCTCGACCACGTGATCATCCTGTCGGAGCGGCACCTGCGGTATGTCCTCGCCGAGTATGCCCTGAGCTACTTCAACCCGGCTCGGCCTCACCAGGGCATCGGCCAGCAGGTTCCGGTCCTCGGAATCCGCATGATCGCGGAGGCGTTGGTCCAATACAGCGACGACCCATCCTGAGCGATTGCGGTGGCGCTCTGGCCGGTTGCGAGTGTCGTCACGGCACCGCCAGCGAGTGGCACCTTCATGATGCTCGTGCCCGAGCCATTGATCCAATAGACGTAGTTCCCGTCGGCCACGAGCCCAAGCGGAGCCGATGCGGATGCAATCATGGTGGGGGCCGCCGAGCCATTCGTGGGGACGCTTGACACGGTCCCCCTAGCGGCGTCGGTATAGTATACGAAACTTAGGGCCGATTGCTATGTCGACTACTAGTACCTCGATTCCGCGGAATGGAAGGGTCGTTTTCCGCGATATTCCCGACGGGATCGGGTGGTCTCACCCCTCCGTTTCATGGAATCGGGGTACTAGTCTGACGAGGCGCTTCTCAGCGACCCTCGACGGCTCCAGCGTCCGCGTCGAGGCTCGGTTTCGCTTTCCTGAGCAACTCGAGGCTGGCGGCTATCGTTGCGCTTGTGAATTACGGACGGACGAGGGAAGCCGCTCGGGGTTCAGGCGCTGCTGCTCGCCTTCATGTTCATGGGAATAGAGCTGCAAGGTCTCGCGCGAGCCCGAGGGCTGAAAATTCCTCGCCACGAATTGGCCGATTGGCTACGTCTTCGACCCCGGACACGTCAGCGCTCACGATCCAGTCCGTCACCGAAAGGGCGTTCGCAGGGGCGGCGGCGCCCGCGCACCTGACGGCGAAGTCCTGGCTATCTCCTGATGAACCGTCCGGGGTCGTTGAGGAAGTCCCGGGTAATGACGACGTGCTCGAGGTCCCCGTAACCGACCCGGGAGATCGGGATCTGATCGAAGCTGAAAATCCGTGCCCCAGGGCACGCGAGCAGGATGGGCGAGTGCGTGGCGATGACGGATTGGGCTCCCGCTCGCGAGGTCCGCGCGAGCAGATCGAGGAGAGCGAGCTGACGCTTCAGCGGCCGGCCACCAGAATGCGAATAATGCCCGCCAGACCGGGCCGGGGGGGCAGCCACAGACCCAGCGGGCATGGCCACCGTACCTCGCCTGCCCGCGGCCCGGCGACGAATCGAATCGGACGCCCGGTTCACCCTCACAAGGTCCGTGCGCCGGTGCTCGGTTCACCTTTGATCAGTTTGAGCGAGAACGCGGATCCCGAAAAATAGTTGGCACGGCGGGCCCCCGCGACCCTTTTATCATGCTTCTATGGCTTCGAGTGCGGACGATTTCGTTCTGGGCACAGCACTTTCCTTGCTACGCCCTGCGGTTGGAGCGGGTGCTGCTTGGGGTCGTTGTTGCGCGGTGGGTTCCCGTTGCTGTGGTAGAGCTCGCACTCTCCGATGAACGCTTTCTGGACGCTATCGACGTAGTCGAAGAAGAAGTAGCTGCATCCACGCGCGTCCCACGCGCCGAGCTGGCTCTGCGCGTGCTGGAGCAGGCGCGCTTGAAGGTCTCCGTCTGAGCGTCCAACACGGAGAACCCTTATGTCCAAGCCATCGCCAGGCTGAAAATACCCCAGGTGGTAGATCCCCATCTAACCTGACTTCACGACTCGCCTAATGGTCGGCGCATCGAGCAGATGAGCGCCCTTGGTCAGCCGTTTGCTCATCGCGAAACGCTGCCAGCCCCCACGGCGAGCGTCAATCGATAGCCCTTGGCTGAGATCGGGTTTGGCCAAGCGGTCGAGCTGTGAGCGGAGATAGGTGCACTCGATGTCAGGGCGGGCGTGGGTTTACGATGCGAGCTCCGGCGCCACGAAGATTCCCGATCTGCGAACCGAACAAGAGGTGCACCTTACAGAGGGTGCGCGACGCGCACGCGCCGAACGCCGGAGACCGATTCGACCCCCTCGATGATTCTGGCCACCCCCAGCGTATCGGCAAACTGCACGTCGAACGTCGCGACGATGCGCTTTTTTCCGTCGTCGAGCCGACGCTCGTATTCGACTTCAGAGACCGTCGCACCCAACTCCGTGAGCACGGATACGACGCGACCGATGCCCGGCTGGTCCTCTCCCAGGACCACCGACACACGCCTTCGCATCAAGTGATCGTCCTTGTCTTCGAACCGCCGAAGGACCGTAAGCGCCACAATGCCCATCGCAGTGACGGCGATACTCACGACAAACATGCCCGCGCCCGCGCACATGCCGATGGCGGTGACCAGCCAGAGACCTGCCGCCGTGGTGAGGCCTTGCACCGTGATCCCCGTGCGCAGGATGGCGCCACCCGCGAGGAATCCGACCGCCGAAACCACGGACGCCGCAATGCGCTCCGTGTCGACTTCGACGAGGTCGTCCTTGCCGTAGTGCTGCCAGTACACGAACTGTGCCGACAGGACCGTAAATGTAGCCGCGGCCATCGCGACAATGAGATGCGTGCGCAGGCCCACGGGCCGACGATGCCGGTCACGCTCGTAGCCGATGACTCCGCCGAGCGCGGCGCCCAAGGCGATGCGTTCGATCAGCTCGACGTTTCCGATCATCGATGTCTCGGTCCCGCCAAGGATTGCCACTGCCCGTGACGCACATCGTCCGCTCGAACCATGAAAATGACCTCCTCCGCGACGTTGGTCGCATCGTCGGCAATGCGCTCCAGGTACTTGGCCACCCGTATCACGCGCAGTCCGGCCAGCACCTCGCCCGGGTGCTCGGACATATGCGCGATCATCGCAGACATGATGGTCGCACAACCCTGGTCGACTCCATCGTCGCAGCCGAGGACGGGGTCGGCGACCTCGTCGTCCCACTGTACGAACGCGTCGAGCGCGTCATGCAGCATGTTCAGCGCGGCGGTCGCCATCGAGGTGAGTTCGCCGTCGACGAGCTGGTGCGCACCGCCGTCCCGCTTCACGGTGCGCTCGCCGATGTTGACCGCCTCGTCGCCGATGCGCTCGAGATCCGTGATGAGCCGCAGCGCGGTCGCCAGGAAGCGCAGATCGCCGGCGACGGGCTGCCTCAGCGCGAGGATCCGCAAGATGAGCGCATGAATCTCAACCTCATCGCGATCGATCTGGGCGTCGAGACACTCCAAGGTCCCTGAAGGCTCGGGATCTCCTCGCCGGAAAGCCTCGAACGCCAGCCCGACGATTCGTTCACACCGAGCGCCCATCGCCAGCAGGTGGGATCGCAGCTCGCGAAGCTCGGTCTCGAAGTCCCGGCTGGTGTGCGTGGACGTTATCCGTTGCACTTCAGAGCAAGCACAATGACACAAACCGGCGTCAGCAACGACGCGGACTCTCCTTCGACTTCGTCAGCGCCGATCGGGACGCTTGATCAGGGTCCGCCTCAACCGTGCCAAGGGATCCGTCGGGCCATATCCGAAGCGTCATGAGAGGGCGAGGACACTTCATTTCGCGTACCGCGTCGTCACCGTCTGCCTCGACTTTCTCGCCATCTATATCTTCACGCACAAGGTCGATGTTGCGCTCGGCTTCATGATCGTCAGCAACGTCTACACGACCATCGGCTACTTCGTGCATGAGCGGCTTTGGGCGCGGATCGCGTAGCGGACAGAGCAGAAACGGGGTGACTCTCGCGTCTCCGCATAGCCGTGCTACGTCGGGGGGCGTCGTGGCCAGATCGCCCGCCTGCCTCTCGTGTGGACGGAGGTCGCTTCGGTACCGCAAGCGAACCGACGACTTCGTGTGCCGCAGCTGCGGTCGGTTCATCCCTGCCGTCGAGGTTCGGGCGGAACACTGGGCCGGGGCTCAAATCCGCAGGTTCAGACCCGCTTCGCGCCTTCCGATGGCCGGGACGCGGGGCAGGACGGACCTTGCCGGCCTAAGGGAGGTCGCCCGCGCC
The DNA here is from genome assembly GCA_963696385.1 of uncultured delta proteobacterium. Taxonomy (GTDB): domain Bacteria; phylum Myxococcota_A; class Polyangia; order Polyangiales; family Polyangiaceae; genus Palsa-1150. Next base: position 53,336 of record CAVOKF010000006.1, on the reverse strand, counting down.
CTGGCCGACATCGAGGCCGCCTGCAATCAGCTCGACTTAGCCGTGGGCCAAGTCTGCAAGCGTCACGAACCGTTGGGGTGCCTGCCCCTCGTGCTCGCCATGGCGACCGGAGCGATTGTCACCGCCCTCACGGCCCGGTCGGTTCGCTGGTATTTTGCGGTCGTGCTGTCGTTCGCGGGAGTCGCCGTGACATGGGTCGTCTTAATGCTCTTCCTCGCGTCGAGTTGGTCGCGACAACATCCCTTGCTGGCCCGGATGCACAGGCTGAAGCAGGCGCGCCGCAATGACGAGGCGGACGGAGAGTTTCTGGATCTGGGCGAGGCCATCGTGCGGCACTATCTGCCACCGAACGAAAGCGCTTCGCTGCTCGTCCGTCTCGAGGACGCAAAGAAGAGGGCCGCCAGACTGCTCGGAATCGTTGATGAGGAGCCCTCGCCTCCCGGCCCTGCTGGGGCGCAGGGAATGCAGGAGCGATCGTAGAGTCCGTCTTCGCCCTGGTGTTTACCCCACCGCGATTCGGCCAGTTTGAACGAGAGCGCAACTCTGGAAAGATAGCTCGCTCGGCCCATGGCGATGCGTAGCTGATCGCGTTTTGTACCGCCGCGGGTCAAAGGAACGTGTCCTTGCGGCACGGCTGCGGGGCGGGGAGTAGGAGGGGGGGGTCTGGCGGGGGGCGTGCGAGAGGGGCGGGTCGCGGCGGGCGGCGGTGGCATTCGGCAACAGTGCGTGAAGTCGACGCGTGACTCGGGCAGCGTCGCGGTCAGGAGGAAGACCTGATGAATCGAACGAGTATCGGGGCAACGGGCGCTCTAGAAAGTCTGCGCGGGCGGATGGAGCGGTGGCGAGCCGGATGCGGAGGCAAGCGGTCGAGGGTGCCGCAGGAGCTATGGAACGCGGCGATCGAGGTGGCTCGCCGCGAAGGGGTGTGGGCGACGTCGCGGGCGACGCGTTTGAATTACCAAGGGCTGAAGGACCGGATGAGCCAAGCGTCGACGGGCTCGGCGATCGAGACGACGTCGCCGTCGTTCATCGAAGTGGCGATGCCGGCGGCGAGGACGGCGGACGGGGCGAGCCGGACGGTGATCGAGCTCGAGGGTCGAGGCGGAGAGCGGCTGCGCGTGGAGGTGACGGGCGCGAGCGGGTTGGACGTGGTCGGATTGGCGCACGCCTTCTGGAGACGCGAGCGATGATCCAGCTCACGCCGCAGATGCGGATTCTGGTTGCGGTGCTGCTGGCGGACTCGTCGCACTTTTCTCCCTGGGCCTCGGGCGGCGGACGAGCGGTGAACACGTGGCCGCAGGCGCCGCAGCGAAGCTGCTTGCAGTGAAAGCAGGCGGCCCCCAGCGGAGCCCGCCCGACGATCCGAACGAGGGTCGCGGGGGCGGCCAGCTCGTAGACACGGCCTTGTGTGCAGAGCGGGCACGAGTCTCCCCGCCGCAGCGACTCGTGATCCACGGTGACGTGCTGCGCCGCGCGATAGGCGGAGGCGGGCACGCGTCCGTGACCCTTGCGCTTTTCTTTCGTGGGGGGCGCCGATGGCTCCGGCGCACTCTCCGCGGCCGCGGGGGCGGCGCTGGGATCGCTCGCGGGCGCGTCTTGCGGCTCGACCGCCGGATGGGCCGTCTGCGACGCAGGGTTGGCCACGTCGGCCTTGATGTGAGCGGTCTTCTCATTGCCCGTGAGTCCGAAGAGGCGCCGCACCCGCGTCAGCGTGGCCTGGGTCTTGCGCAGCTCGCGGGTCGTCTCGATCACGGTCGTCGCAAGCGCTTCGATGAGGTGGTAGTCGTCGTCACAGACGACCGCCCGGATGCGCTCCAGCATCGGCGGCAGGTCGTTCAGGTCGACGTCACGGACGGGCATGCGATCCACGTCAGTACCCACCGAGCAGGCGTTTTCGGAAGTCGCCGACCAGCGGATATCCGAACAGCTGTTTGAGGGAACGATTGGGAATCGAGCCGCGAGCGTCCTTGCCGAGGCCGGCGGTCATCCCGAGAACCGTCCAGTTGGCGGCGCGGTAACACGTGCCGCGAAAACGGGTCGGATCGACAAATGTCTCCGTAAAGTAAATCGGATGCCCGTAGACCTGCTGCCAATCGTCCGACAGCCTGCGCGAGATCGCGCCGAGCAGATGCGACGCCAGGTGCGGCACCTCGACCCACGGCAGGATGAGAAATCGGCTCTGGTAGGCGACCAAGCGAATCCGGGCCTTTCGCTGCTCCTTGGACCAACCGATGTATCGATCGCGTGGCCCCAGATGGCGCGCCGCCGACGACCAACAGAAACACGCGATCGGTTGCCCTCCGGCGGACACGAGGTACTTAAGGTGCTCGCCGACCGGATGCGCGTAGCCCAGGTAGTGATGCTGCTCGACGAGAGACTTGACCAGCGTCTCCTCCGGCGTGCGGCGAACCTGGCGGATGTCCAGTGGCCCGAGATCCGCAAGACGCGCCACCAGCGGGGCGACGCGGACCTCAATGTGCTGCACCACCGCGTGGCGACGGGGCTGCTTGCTTCGCCATCGCGCCGCAGGCAGCTCCACATGGCCTTCCCGGTGCAGTCGCAGCATCAGCCCACGGCAAATCGCGTCGCACCACGTCCCATTGGGCTGAGCCCACCCCCATGCCTGGCAAATCTTGAACGACAGCGCCCGACGACTCGCTCCCGGGTTTTGCGCGATCAGCTCTCGCACAAACGCGACATCGTCCGTGTCGACTGCGCGTCCCCTATGCCGAAGTACCGCTTCCACGAGCGCGACACGTACCGCGCAACGCGATAGAACGCAACCCTAAACTTTCGTCCCCCCCGGCAGCCTTACCCCGTCGCCCTCTCCGCCCCCCAGAGACAGGGATCCCGCTTCAGGAATCGCCCTCCTACGCACGCTCCCCGCAAGGACACGAATCAACGCGCCGGTCTCGGCGGGGAGGCGCTTTGCGGAGCGCGGTCGGCTCCGCCAGCGCTACAGGGCCCTGAAGCCGGCGCGATGCCAGCGAAGAAGCGTCTCGGGCTGGACGATGCGCAGCGCATTCCTCCACGTCGGCGTCAAGGCAGCGAGCGCGACCAACACGATCCGGTCGAGTCGGGTCACCCTCGGCCTGGCGACCGACCGCTGCAGAATGGCGACTTGGTGGCGCAGCAAGGCGACCTCAGCGAACAAAGACCGTCGCGACCGAAGCAAGTCGACGACGGCGGCGGCGAGCATGGTCATGACGGCAAACATGCTCCGCTAGAGATAGCCGAGCCCTGGGAACCAGCCGATCGCCAAAGTAGCCACCACGGCCGAGCCGTCGGACCAACTCGAGCTCCAGCTCGCGTGAACAACGAGCCCCGAGTGCGGCGTGCTAATCTGAAGTTCCTGAACCAAAATCGCCGAAGTTCGCGATCTTGCTGTGGAATCGGCAAAATTGACCCGAAATGTAGGCATGTAAACAGATAGAAATAGCTTTCCATTATCGATTCGATGTGCATGATGCGGAGGCATGTACATCGCAACCGTTCCGAACCGCGGCTCTCCACCGGCGATCCTGCTGCGCGAGTCGTATCGAGAGGGCGGACGGGTCAAGTCGCGCACGCTGGCGAACCTGTCGTCGTTGACGGAAAAGCAGGTGGAGGGGATGCGGCGAGCGCTCCGCGGGGAGCCCTTGTTTGGCCCGGACGGGCCGATCCGAAAGGTCCGCGACCAAAGCCACGGTGCGGTCGACGCCGTTCGGCAAGTCATTCGCAAGTTGGGGCTCGAGGTCCTCATCGACCGACAACCAAGCCGCCAGCGCGATCTGGTGATGGCCCTGTTGGTGGCGCGCATCACCGATGCCCAGAGCAAGCTCGCGACGACGAGGGCCTGGAAGACCACGACCCTGCCCGAAGACCTCGGGATCGCGGATGCGACCGAAGATGACCTGTATGACGCCATGGATTGGCTCTTCGACCGGCAGGACGCGATCGAGAAGAAGTTGGCGACGCGTCACCTGCGCCAGCAAGGGTTGGTGCTCTACGATCTGTCATCGAGCTATTTTGAAGGACGCCAATGTCCGCTTGCCAAGCTCGGATACAACCGCGATGACAAGAAGGGCAAGCTGCAGGTCAACTATGGCCTTCTCACCGATGAACGGGGCTGTCCCATTGCGGTCCAGGTTTACGAGGGAAACGCATCCGATTCGACGACGCTCCTCGACCAGGTGGAGCGTGTTCGATCCGACTTCGGGATTGGCGGATTCGTGATTGTGGGTGACCGCGGGATGATCACGGAGAAACAGATTTCGTCGCTTCGCAAAACCGGTGGGATGACCTGGGTTACCGCGCTCAAGAGCGGTCGCATTCGATCCCTCGTGCACTCGGGCGTTCTGCAACTCGGACTCTTCGACGAACGCAATCTGTTTTCCGTGCGGGACCCAAAACTTGCCGGTGAGCGGTTGATCGCATGCAAGAACCACGATCTCGCACGATTGCCGATTGCGCGCACACAAGCGCCAGAGCCTTCTCGACGCGACACGCAAAGAACTCGACGCGGTGCAGAGAATTGTGGCTCGCGGGTTTCAGTGAGAACGAACGCCCCAAAGGAATCTTGGACGAAGCCGCTGCGCGGCAGCTCGGCATCGGCGCAACCAGCGAGCTCTGTTTTCAACCGACACGCTTGGGGCTAGTACCCCGATTCCATGAAACGGAGGGGTGAGACCACCCGATCCCGTCGGGAATATCGCGGAAAACGACCCTTCCATTCCGCGGAATCGAGGTACTAGTACCCCGATTCCATGAAACGGAGGGGTGAGACCACCCGATCCCGTCGGGAATATCGCGGAAAACGACCCTTCCATTCCGCGGAATCGAGGTACTAGGCTCGTGCTGCTGGCCATGCGCACTCGCCGACGCTCGTCTGACCTGCCCCTCACGCCAGCGAGGGGTGGGCATTGGAGACGCTCAAAGCAAGGTCCTTGAGCGTCGGCGCGCGTTCGCGATCGCCGACGGGAATACCGACAGCGAATTTTTTCGGCTCCGTCGCTGCGGCTCCGTCCAAGTGGACGATTGAGCAACTGCGCCGATACGCCTCGACGCTCATCGCACGCGTCACGGGCGCAGTCGCAAAATCGCCTATTATTTATGTGACTGCGGCGGTTTCCCGGTCTCTTCCTCGGCCGCTGCGCTTTGCATCGACTATTCGCCTACGCCCTTGGCGCTCTCAAACGTCACCACCGCAAGGAACGACTGCGGCAGAACCAGGGCCGAGGTGGCTCGCCATCCGGAAGCGAGCTGGATATTCAGGTCGAGTTCCACGTGCGCCTACCGTCAAGGTACGGCCGTGCGGGAGAGGACGCAAGAACGCGGAACGACCTCGGCGAGAAGCTTGGCATCGCGCAGGGCGAAAACCACAGCCTGCATCTCGGGCGAGAACTGGGGCGGCCGAGGCACGTGGGCGAGTTGACGTGGCGGCGTCGAAAGAGCCACTGGAAACAACCCCGGAGCCGCGATCCCCAAAATTAGGTCCTGCCCGCCGTTGTGCTCGTGAAGCCAGCGCCGAGCTGGTCCCGTTGCCGCGAGGGCACCGACCGGGTCTACGAGAACCAAACCAGAGGCGCCCGGCGCCAGTATCAATGGTCGTTCGGGTCGCTTCGCCGATCCACTTGTTCGACCATGCAGGACTTCCTCGAAGTGAACGTCGGTGCGCTCCCCCCCGCTTCGGAGCAAGGCTCGGTCGAAGCTGCACTTCGCGATTGAGAATGATGCCCCGGTCGACGAGATCGGCTTGAAGGTGCTCGCGCTGCGGGCGGAACCCGAGCGCGACCGCCCGTGCGACCACGCCCCGCCGGCGGTCGCGATGTCGGTCCGTATCCAGCGTGACTCAGGCACTCGTTCCAGTATAGGATTATGCGGTGAGGGGACTCTTGGCAATCGCCGTCCAGATCGCGACAGCCGCGGCGCGCAATTGGCGCTGGTAGCTGCCCGCATGGCACTCATCTCCTGCCCGGACTGCGGCCGATCGGTATCCGATGCTGCCGTCGCGTGCGGCGGCTGCGGGCTTCCGATTGCCGGCCATTTCGTTCATCCGCAGTCGCGGCCGCGCTGGTACCATAGCACTGTTGTCGTCGGGCTGGCGCTGTTGCTTGTCTATCCAATCGGTCTGCTTCTTCTCTGGACCGATCGAAGGACGAAGGCATCCACGAAGGTGTTGGCCACCGTGCTGTTCGGTTTGCTGTTAATGGCGGTCGTGCGCGGCGCATCGTCTGACCACGTCGCTTCGTCGACGAGCGACGGTTCGCGGGGACAATCGATCCTTCACGCTATGGTGAACCCAAACCAAGCACCCACCGCCAACACGTACGCCGTGCCGCTTTCCACGCTGCTCGGCGAGTATTCGGACAACGAAGTGCGCGCGGACGTTCGCTATAAGCAACATTGGATTCGGACCTCGGGGATCGTCGGCGAGGTCAAAAAGGACATCACGGACAGTCCCTATGTGACCATTGGTAACGGCAGCGAATTTCAGATCCCGGTTGTCCAGTGCTTGCTTGCGGATGATCAAGTCACCCGGGCCGCAAGCTTTTCGAAAGGAGATCGGGTCAAGATCGTCGGGCGAGTCGACGGCCTCATGATGAACGTAATCATGAGGGATTGTCGGTTCGAGTAACGGGAGGAAGGTGTTACCGCCGGCGACGGAGGGTGCCAAATCGGTTCGCCGTTTCAACGACAACGGACGCACCTAAGACGCGATATGTTTCCGCGGTCGCTTCCGCGGCTCTTCGTTGACCGATACCCTTTCGACTGGCTACTCGCCTCGATGCGTTTGCGCCGACCGAAGCCGAAACCACGGCGCCGCCGGCCGCGGGTGAGACCTTCCGAAGGGCGGTCACTGCAGAAGCTTCGCGGCGAGCGCAGCCAGATCCTGGCGGGCCAGCTCGACCTCGGCCCTGACCTCGTCGAGCATCGCGGCGCGCAAGCGCAGCGAGTCGACGTCGTACGAACCTCCACGACCGAAGAGCATCGCGGCGGTCGCTGAATCTTCGACCTGTCGAAATTGCTTCCAGCGCCCGACGATCCCATCGCGAATGGGTGCACGCTGGCTGTTCGAGAACGCGGAGCGCGTCAGGTACGTCCAGATGACCGGGGGATACGTCTCGGACCTCGCAGGGCCCACCCAAACGTCGGCGAGGAGGTTGCGCTCGTGCTCGTAGCTCGTTCTCCGCAGAACGAAGAACGAAGCGAGACCGAGACCGGCGGTCACGGTGCCTCCGGAAGCGGCCAGCGTGTCCTGCGCCAGAGCAGGCGCACCGCGGGTAGAAAGAAATACTCCCGCGATGCCCGTGAGGGTCGCTGCAGCGATTGAACCGATGGTCAGGCCTTGCACGCTGCTCGCTTGCGCGCGCGCCAGGTAGTCGGCGGCCTGCTCGGCCCTCTCACTCTCGCAGTCGAGCTCCGCTGAAGCGGCCCCAATCGCAAGGCTCGCGAGCTCGACCCTCTCGACAATCTGCACTCGGGCGCGGTCCGACGGGGTGACTTCGGAGGTCATGCCGCTTAGACCCACGAGGGCGGCCACATGCTGCTCGCGCGGCGCGCTGTCTGCCGGTGGCGGGTCGGGAGCCAGGGAAAGAGCAGCCCGCGACGGGGGTGCGCAGTAGCCACCGCGCAGCGTGGCCGTTGCGCAGCCAGGCAGCGTTCCGAGAAAAAAAAGGCTCGCCCACAACCTCGACGGTCCCTCAGCGTGCAGCACAGCATGCCTCTGAACGGCGTGGTCGAGTCCGCACGCGGGGGGCGCATCGGGATGGAACCTTCTCTGCGAGGAGGATTGCCGGCGCCCTCGTCAATCGGGTCTTTCTCTCCGGATGTCATGCAGTCACGCGGCGAGGTGCGCCCGGGGGCTCCATTCGTACCACGGTCCATCTCATCGACAATGCCGCCCCGAACGAGTGGGCAACGAAAGCGCGTCGGCCGACGACGAGACGCGTTTCGAGCCCCGCAAGTCCGCTGGCTCGCTTTGGATTGGTCGCACAGGAGGACGCATGACGTCGCTTGCCGTCCGCGCCGGTGACGGACGCGCTGCGACGGCTCACGTCAAGCCACGCCCGCCTCGCCGACACCGTCGAGCCCGATCCATCGACACGGTGTAGACCAGCGCACAGGCCACACCGTAGGTGACCTCGACGAAGCGGTGAAACGCGATCAGGTGGGCCGACTCGGAGCGGGGAATCAGCGTGATGACCGTCACTGCGACCGCGCAGAGACGTGCAGCCGCCTCCAGCCGCAGCAAGTAACACAACCCCACGGCGACCAGGATGGCGAGCCCATAGCGCAGGATGTTCCCGTCCCACCAGGCCGCGCCGCCCCAACCGATGAGGCTGCCGATCGCGGTCCCGAGGAAGCGCTGGCCGGCGGCCTTCCTGGTCGCCTCACGGTCGGGGTAGAGCACGATCACAGCCGCCATGGGGGCCCAGTACGGCTCCGGCAACGAAGGAACCAGGCGGGCCGTCGAGTAGCAGAATACCGCGACGAAGGCCGCGCTCACCCCGTGGAGGATGGCAGCCCACCACGCCAGCTTCGAAGTGGTTGCGTCGGTCGCATTCACCATTGGCCTCCGCTTTGGGGTCCGATAGCTCGTCGGTCGAGGTCGATCCGGAACCTCGAATCATAGCGAAGAGGGTGACGCGCATGGCACATTCGAACGTAGCGAAGCTCGTGGTGGATAGGCTCGCGACGGCAGGCGTCAGTCGCATCTACGGCGTGGTGGGCGACTCGCTCAACGGCATCACCGAGTGCCTGCGCAAACAGGACCGCATTGAGCGGCGTCACGTAGGTTGAGGGTTCGAGGATCAAGAAGATTGAGGGGCGAGCTGCCAGATCGATCCTCGTGAGCTGCTGCCAAAAACTGCTCCGCGTCATCTTCGCCGGCGATGCCCGGTTGCCCGAACGACTCCGCTCGCCCGAGCTCCTGCCGCTCGGCTCGCGAATCCGACGGCGAGCCCTCGATTACGCCTCCCGCGACGAGCTCCTGGCCTGCCTCGACCATCTCCTCACCGCGGCGGGCAACCAGAACCTCATGACCAGTGAGCTGCGCGTCACCCTCGCCGACCACGCCGCCGGCAATTACCGCGTTCTCATGAATCTCGCCGACGAGCTGCTCGCCATCGCCGCCGATCGCGAGCTACCTCGACTCGACGAAAAACTCTTCCTCGAGGTCTTCGCCCAATCCCCCAAACCCAAACCCGCCGCTGCGGCACGAAAACGATGACCGTCGAGGAGTTTCGTAGGCTTCTATTCGCTCCCGAAATCATCGTCCTCGATGTCGCCGACGCCGCCCTGCGCGCCCTCGAACGCGCCCTGATCCTCGAACACCCGCTCGTGCGCGACCCCGCGTCCGGCGGCGCGCGCGCGCCGTCCTGCGCCACGCCGCCCGACTCCAACTCGCCCTGCGACGCTACCGACGCGACGTTCGCCTCATCCTCAGCGAGGCCGACGTCGAACACGACCCGTTTTGACGTCTGCGCACCGGTGGTGACACTTTCTTCGCGAACGCTCTCAGCCGACCGTCGGAGGTCACAAAGACGTCGGCGTATGCCAAATCGGTCCGCTGTTTCAGTGAGAACGAACGCCCCAAAGGAATTCATGTGACTGCGGCGGTTTCCCGGTCTCTTCGTTGGCCGATACGCTTTGGAGCGACTATTCGCTCGTCGCCCCGGGTGTCGCCTCCGGCAAGCCCAAGGCGTGCCGCGAACAGGTGCTCCCCGGGAAGTCGCCGCGCGGGTCAGCGCTTCCGATCCATGATGATAGAGGACCACTCCTGGAGCGAGCCCCGGCGGTCCCCGACGTGGAGGCGTTCGACAGCCGCCGCCAGCTCCGTCGGCAGCACCGATTGAAAGTGGCGCACGACGGCCCCCACCGCGTCCTTCCGACTCTTGAAGCCGGCCGGCGGAATGTGGACGCCAAGTCTGCGCGCCTCGTCCATGAGGTCTCGAACGTGCGGGTAGGCCGCGGGGTCGCTTAGACGTGACCTCAACACGTCGAGGTTGGGATCAGGCACGCTGTCGGCGCTCTCCTTCTCGGCCCGCTCCGGGCGCTTCGGCGGGACCGCTGGAACCCTGTCGAGCACAGCTCGGAGCGATTCGACCAGGGACGGGTCCGAGAGCATCGTCGAGAGGCGCTTGAACTCGTCCGGACCGTAGCGCTTCAGCAGGCGCACGAGGTCGTTCAGAAGGTCGAGGCCCCGGTCGTTCATACACCGACGGCCTTCGCAAAGTCGTTCAGTCACCGCCGTCAACTTCGCCTTCTGAGCCTTTCGCGCGTAGGAGGTCGTCCGCAACGGCTTCCCCTCTCGCGCACCCTTGGGGAAGGAGCGCGAGTAAGGTACCTCGCTCGGAAGGACCGGCCAGCCGTGCGTCTTCGCGACCCCGTGCACCTCCTGCTTCGCGAGAGCCTCTTCCGGGTGGTAATCGGAAGCGTGGTCGAACACGATCGCCGTCACGGCAACCTGCGGCGCCCCGGGGAGCGCGTTGTGATCCTTCATCGAGGTCGCGAGCAGCGGAAGACCGATGGTCGACAGGAACTCGGGCTTCACGGGGACGACGACCTGATCTGCGGCGAAGTACGCGGCCGACGTCAGCACCGATTCGGTTGGGGCGCAGTCGATTGGGATCAGGTGGTAGTCGTCGGCCACCTGGTCCAAGAAGTCCTTCAATAGCTGCTCTTTTCCGCCGGGTTGCTTTAGGGACCACGCGGGTTCGAGCCGGGACGGAAGAAGATCGAGCTTGTTCGTCGACCAGCTTTGCACGTTGACGATCGCGTCGGCCGGCTTCGGCGGCGCCGGTATCGTCTTAGCTGGCGTTCGCGTCCGCTGCTCGAAGATGTCCCAGACAGTGGGCCGATTCGTGGCGACGACGTCGCTCTTGTAGCGCGCCGAGCCGAGCATGTACTGGCTGGCGTTGAACTGCGGGTCCAGGTCAACGACGAGCACGTTGTTTGTCGCGACCCACAACGCCGGCCAACTCGAAGGCGAGGTTCACCGTCAGCGTCGACTTGCCGACGCCCCTGATCATCGCCACGCGCTTCGCGGCCATCTTGATCGTCTCCTCCGCGGTGCCGCACGGTACCAGGGGGCGGGCGTCAGGTCATGCACCGTCCGCCGAGGGATCGAGGGCGAGGGCGCACGGCTCCCGCGCGCTACGCTCGAAGGGTGATCCCGGACACGTTCAGCCCTGGCCCCCTGGAGCAGGACCTTGAAGCCGCGTGGGCGCATGCGTTCTCGTCGCTCGCCGCGCTGTGGAACGAGGAGCACATGCGCCACCTCTTCCGGCTTCCGAGGGGAGCCACCGTCGATGATCACCGACGCGCAGACGGGGCGGTGACGCCTGGGAAGTCTTCGACGACGCCTCGATACCTGCATCATCGACGTGGCGGCATTCGCACCCGGCGTCCGTCATTTCCAACACGTCGGTCACTCGGCCCAGGGCGCGATAAACCTCGCTTCGACGCGGCTGGCCGAGCAAGGCACGACAGAGGAGACGACCGGGCCGCGAACGCTGCTTGGCGGCCGGGTCAGGCGTTCGTTGCGTCGATCAAGGCCATGCACTTCCTCATTCGGGCACTCCAGGACGCGGCGTACATGGTGCTGCGCGAGATCGTCACGGAGCGGCGAGCGGTTCCGCGAGCTCGTCGAGGTCCACCGGCTCGAGCTCGTTGTCGTTCGTCGACGCCGGCGCGGACTCGGGCGCCAACGGAGCGACCGACGCGTCACGAGGCGACGCCGCAATGAAGGGCGACGCAGGCGACGCGGCAGCGCGGGAGTCATTGAATCCGTGCAACGGTGGTTGCATTTGCTTCGTTACCGAGAGTGCAAGGCTGCTCGCTGCCCGTGGACGGATGCCGGGTGCGAGAACGGGCCGCCCCCCGTAGACGGTGGGAGTTGAATTGGATCCCGCTCTCGTCGAGCGATTGGCCATCAGAGGTATCCCATCGGTCAGCGATGTCCGAGGAACGGGTTGACGCGGACGGCATCGAGTATTGCGGGCAGGCTATGTGGCCGTGGACCCGCAGCCCACCCCCGTCGTGCTCACCGATTCCGGTCAAGCCAAGTGGTACTCCGATTCGCTCAATAGTGACGGCGGTGATGGCGACGCACGAATCGGCGCGAAAATGCAAGGTCTTCATCAGCTCTGCGATCGTGATGATGCAGGCTGCGAAGCGGGTACATGTGCGACTTGACATGCTGACGCGCGCGGCCCGCGCGTCGCCCGACGGCATTTCTGGCCGATCCGCCCCCGATCGGGCATCCTTTCGTCATGCACGCGCGCGCGAGTGAGCCGGTCGCCCCGATCCCGAGCGCCCCCTTCGACGACCTCGATCTCGATCGCGCCGAGGACGAGGAGGAGTGGGATCGGCGCGTGATGGCGCTCGCCGCCGCGCGCATTGCCGCCGAGCGCGTCCGCCTCGAGCAGCTTGGCATCATCGACCCGAACGGCGATCTCGTCTCGCGCGAGCTTCCGCCCGACATGCTCCCCGAATCAGGCACGACGGTCGAGACCGGCTAAGCGGCGATGGCGCGTCCGCGCATGATCGTGGTGGCCGGTCCTCCGGGCAGCGGCAAGACCCGGTACTTCCCCGTGTCGGCGTTCGGCGTCGACGCGTTCAACATCGACGACCGCTGCGCGCAGATCCTCGGGAGCTACCGCGCGATCCCGCGCGAGGTGCGTCGCGCCGTCGCGATGGAGTGCGAGCGCTTCGTCTTCGATCACATCGAGCGGCGGGAGTCGTTCGCGGTGGAGACGACGCTCCGAACTACGGCCGCGATCGAGCAGGCGGAGCTCGCGCGCAAGAGTGGTTTCGCGACCGAGATGAGTTTCGTCGCAACGGACTCGATCGCAGAGAACGTAGCACGCGTGCTTCAGCGCCGTCGTGGCGCACAGTCGTCCGCATAACGCACGAGGTGAGCTTCCCCGCGCAGACGCGGCTTGACATCGCGCTCGAACCACAGGTCCAATACGTAGTGGAGATAGACGTTGCCGAGTATCGGCGAGAGCACGGACCCTTGCGCTGCGCCCGTGTCCGGCTCGGCGTATTCCGAGCCGTCGAGCACCCCAACGTGCAAGCACTTGCCAATCAGCCGCATCAGCGACCCATCGGCCACCCGAATTTGGAGCATCTCCTTCAGCTGGGTGCGATCCAAGCTGTCGAAGAAGGACACGACGTCGGCCTCCAAAATCCAGCTCACCTTACCCTGATGCGCAATACGGTCGAGGGCTCGAATGGCGTCATGGGCACCGCGACCGGGCCGGAAGCCGTACGAGCATTCCAAAAAGTCCTGCTCGTATATCGCCTCCAGCACTTCGCGTAGGGCGTCCTGGACCAACTTGTCCTCGTACGCAGAAATCCCAATCGGCCGTGTCTTGCCCCTTTCCTTTGGGATGTGAACACGCCGGATTGGCTGATGGCGATACTGCTTCGCCACCAACCGCTCGTGCAGGCTTCGGAGATTTTCTTCCAGGGCCTGCCCGTACTGCTCCTTCGTGACCCCATCCACGCCGACCGCCGCATCGTTGCGCATGCGCTTGTCGGCTCGCATCAAGGCGGGCACATCGATAAGATGTGCCAGCGAGTGGAACCGTCCTTCGGGCTCCCTTTTCGCTCGCTCCACTACCTTCAATAGTTTCGGTGACATGTCTTCCAACGTCGATGCGTCGGGCATGGTTCCCTCCTGAAGTTCAACTCAGCACGGGCCGCCTTTGCTCGGCCGGGTCCGGGTGCCAATCCGTTCCCCGACGTCCACGCTCGTATGCGGCCCTCCGACTCCCCCGCTCCCTTCGGCCGTGGCTCCGGTCTCCCCTCGCCAGCGGCCTACCTCGGCGCGAATGCTTGTTCTGCGCGGAGCCCCTCACGGGGAGGCGCTCGGCCGGCCGTGCGCGCATCCGCGTGCGCTCGGCGCGTCGGAGACGGGTGACCGGCTCTCCGTGGCTCCGGGATTTCACCGAGGAAAAGCGAGGGCCTCCCAGGTGTCTGGTTCGTCCTCTTGTGGCGTGCCGTGGTCGTAGACCCCGCCGGATGCGGCTCCTGCTCGCCCTGCTGCGCAGCAGCCGCCGTCGCCTTCGCGCCGCCCAAAGCGCTCGGCATCCGGACTGATGTAGTTTTCGTGGCTGCATTCCCCACGGCCCACTCACTTGCGTGACTACGCATCGCCGAACGCCTTGCGGCGGCCGGCGCAAGCCTCGCTTCCGGCTGGACGGGCTCGGCCCTTCGCCGGGCGGGGTTCGCACCCGCTGGACGACTCTCTGAATTTTATGAGCTCATCGCATCTCATTCCTTTCAGACCAGCCTTGCCTGGTCGCACTGGGCTTACTACTCGCGTCTTGCGTGGGCGACCCGGGCTGGGAAGCGGAGACAGCGAGCGCGCGGGCTGCGGAATAGGGCCCCGAAATGAGCTAGTACCCCGGTTCTACGGAATGGAAGGGTAGAGGCGGCGCAGCTTGATGCGTGCGTCCGCCGTGGTGAAGCGCCAGTTGACCTTGCGGTCGGGTCGCGAAGCCTGCCACGCGGAGACGATCGTGTGGAGCGCGCCGATGCTGCCGACGCGCTGGTCGAGACACTGTATCGATAGGGTCGAGAGGAAGATTTCGGCGACGTTGAGCCAACTGCCGTGCTTGGGGGTGTGGTGAACCTCGAACCTCTCGACCAGACGACGAGCCTCTTTGGGCGCGAATGCTTCGTACAGGCACGAAAGATCGTGGATGTTGAGGTTGTCCATGACCAAGACGATGACGGTCGCGGTTGCGTAGGTCTCGTCGGACAGGCGGGCTAAGAAATGCGCCATGTCGACGGCCGTGCGTCGCTCGGTCACTTCGACGACGGATTGCCCGGTCAACGGTTCCACGGCAGCGAAGATGTTGGCTGTGCCGCACCGCTTGTATTCGTCATCGACGCGGGCCGGTGTGCCGGGGCTCGCAGGAACGGGCTGGCGGGTGTGCTCGAGCAACTGCTTGCTGGTCTCGTCGAGACAGACCTGCGGCCGGTCCGGATCATAGGGTCGATGGACCGTGCTCGGGCTGACGGAGTCGAACACCTTCAGCTCGACGAGTCGGTCCGCGAGAAGCGAGATGGTCCACCGTGCCCGCCCTGCGGGCGGCTCACTGCAAGCGATCTGAACCAGCCGCGCCTCCGAGGCCCCGTCGAGCTTTCGCGGCCGCGACGGGGTGTCTTGGGGCTTGCGCTCCAGGCACGCTTCGACGCCGCGCTCGCAGCAGCGCTTGCGCACGCGCTCCACCGTGACGAGCCCGGCCTCCAAGTCGTCCGCGATTTCCTGATCGGTCAGCCCTTCGTCGGCTTTCAGCAAAATGCTTGCGCGAAGCCTTTTCAGGCCCGAGACGCGCTCACGCTTCACGAGCTGCGTCAGCGCCGCCCGCTCGTCCACCGTCAGATTCACTACGTAGCGCTTTTTCATGGCCCACCATGGAGCACGCCCTCGTCGCCATGGAAAGCAAACCCGGTCGCGTCAATGGATTCGAGGTACTAGGCCGCGTTTTCAAAAGATCCATAGACAGATGGCTCCGAGAAGGATGGTTCGCGAGCCGCGAACATTCACGCCATCAGTAGCTGACAGGAAGCCGTTCGGCTGAAAAGACTACCGCAGCGTGCGAGCTGGCGATGCGAGGCACACCTCGGGGCACCGTGTCGGCGGCAACAACACTGTGTCGGCTGGCACGGGACTACTTCCCGTCCTGCGGCGGCTCGGGGAGAACGCACGCGCCCGCCGTTTTGATCACGAAACGTTCGATCGCCGGCCACTTAGCGAGCAGGATGCATCCTTCCGAAGCTCTCCCCCGCGCGCGCGGCGTTGCCAACGACCGCGCGGCTCAGCCTTTCCCGCCTGGCGGCCACCCGACGCGGCGCGCTGACCGACGCCATCGCGCGACGCCGGGCGTAAAAACGCGAACCGTGGTTCGCTCGATCCAATCGGCCCTCGTTGCACTCCTCACGGCAGCCGGGTCGCCGGCCCGCGCGCAGGCAGCGCCGGACGCCGGGACGAAAACGCTGATCGATTACTTTTTGCCGACGCCGATCATCTGTCCGCTGACCTCGAACACATGGGGCGCGGCTTCCGTTCTTCCGCGGGACGTCTGCAACGGCCTCGAAGACTCGACCAACATGACGTGGCAGTACTGGGACGGGAAGATCTTGGAAAATACGGACGGGAAATTCCACATTTATGCCGGGCGCTGGCCTCAGGACAAAGGCTTTGCCGACTGGCCTCAGTCCGTCCTCGTCGAAGGCATCAGCAACGACACGGTCATCGGATCGTACATCCCAAGCACCAGTAGTCCTTTCACCGGCAAGGAACAGAACGTGACGGGCATCGTTCTCAACGATGGGAGCTTTGCCCTCATGGATAGCCCCGGCAACATCTATAGGGCGACCTCGCTCGATGGTCCGTGGACGTCGCAGGGTGTCATCTCCATCACGGCCAACGGGTTCCCCATCGCGACGCAGACCACGGAGAACCAAACGATCTGGCAGAGCGCTCAGGGCAGCTTCCTCATCATCTCAAGGAACTTTCAGGTGATGGTGAGCAGCGAGAACATCCTCGGCCCGTATGTGATCCAGACGACCATTCCGGATCTTCAATCCGAGGGTTACGAAGACCCGGTGGTCTGGTGCAGCGGCGGGCAGTACCACCTGGTCGCGAACATGTACAACGCCCGCAAGGCGTATCATTTCACGTCGCCCGATGGCATTCACAACTGGACCAACAAGGGATTGGCCTACGATCCGACCACCGATTTCGTGCGCTACACGGACGGAACGGTCAACAACTGGTACAAGGCGGAGAGACCCGGTGTGTTCTTGCAAGGGGGCCACGTCGTCGCCTTCAGTCTGGCGGTCGTCGACGTGGACAAGACGCTGGATCTCGCGAACGACAACCATGGCAGCAAGGTCATCGTCGTTCCGTTCGACGGAGTGTCCCTCGATCGCGACGACCCAGGCCCCGGAAGCGCAGGTTGCCCTCTCGAGCCGGACGACGGCGGCAGCATCGACGCAAGCTATTACTCGGGCAACGGCACCGACTCGGGCGGCGGGAGCTCGCACGCCTCCCAAGCGGAATCGAGCGCCGCCGACGCAGGCGCTTCGACCGGCTCCAGCGGGCTTGCCGACGCGTCCGAGCGCGTGGATGCCACGGCCGCGGGTGGCCCCATCGTCGACGCTGCTTTGTCCGACGAAGTCGGCGCGCTTGCAACGGCCGACGCTCAGGGCGGAGGCTCACAGGGTGGCGGACCGCAGGGTGGCGCAGATGGCGCGGGAGGCGCCCTCTCGAGCGACGACGGGGGGGTCACACCTCCCAGCGCGAGCTCGAATGCGAGGGGCTGTGCGTGCCGAACGAGCGAAGGCGGTGGCGCGAACGGCGCGTTCGGGGCACTCGTGATGGGCGTAGCGTTTGCCGTGTGGCGGAGGCGGTGGCGTGGCGTGGCGTGAACAAGCTCTCAGCGGGGCACACCGGGCTCGGGGGTGACGGCGAGGAGCGCGGGACATTCCGGCGTGGCGCTCTCTCGCGAGAAGCCTAACGCCGGCGCCGCCTCGTCGCGCGAACCCGTTTCCGCGACCTCCTCACTGCTCGCTCATAGATCCGCTCGCCGCATAACTATCCAATCAGGCGGCAATTGCTCTCTTTCGCCTGGGAGGTCGTCTCGCAGGCGTGCGCTCGAGGCGCCTGAGTCGTCGTTCGGTCTCGCGCACTTCGTTTCACGAGGCGGTCGCCCCTCGGCCACTAACCGAAGGCGCCGACAAACTTGGGTCATGGCCAACGATGAGCACCCCTCCGCGCGATCGCGTGGAGCCGAAGAGGCGAATTGAATAAGGCGAAAGTTGTTGCTCTTACGGTGCTTGCCCTCTTGAACGGGGCGTTCTCGTCCGCCTGCGGCTCAAGCTCCATGGCCAGGTCGGGTGCCTTGTCCGGACCGGCCGATTCCGGCAACGGCGACGGGGTCGGTCCCGGAGGAGGCGAAGGCGGTGCCCAGAACCATGATGGCGGTTCCAGCGGCGCGGGTGGTCTCGATGCGAGTGCGGACGCCACCGACGCAGCCGTGGCAGCCGACGGCGCGGCGGGTGCGGCCGCCACCGACGGAGCGGCGGCCGACAGCGCGGCGGGTGCGGACGCCACCGCGGGGGGTTCGGACGCGGCCTCCACGGCGTCGACCCTTCGACAGACCATAAACCTCAATCAGAGCTGGACGTTTCAGCTCGGCGACTACGCGGGCGCACAGGCGAGCACGTATGACGATACCGCCTGGAACCCCGTCAACTTGCCGCACTCGTTCAGTCTGCCCTACTTCATGTGGACGCAGTTCTACGTTGGCTACGGGTGGTATCGGAAGCACTTCACCATGCCGGTGGAGTGGTCGGGCAAGAGCCTATCTCTCGAGTTCGAGGGAGCGTTTCAAGACGCGGAAATTTACGTCAACGGCCAGCTCATTGGCGAACATCTCGGCGGGTACACCGGGTTTTCCTACGACATCACTAGCGCCGCGATGGTGGGCGACAACGTGGTCGCCGTGAGGTTGAACAACAACTGGAATGCCGAACTGGCGCCGCGGGCGGGGGACCACGAATTCAGTGGGGGCCTCTACCGTGACGTCCACCTCGTCGTGACCGATCCGCTGCACGTGACCTGGTACGGCACGTTCGTGACAACGCCGACCGTGTCGGCGACGTCGGCCACGGTCAATATCCAGACCGAAGTCCAAAACGCCAACTCGGTCGCCAAAAGCTGCACCGTCCAGACCGACGTCGTCGACGCGACCGGAACGATGGTGACGAGCGTGACCTCGACCCAAATGGTTGCGGCCAACACGACCGTCACGTTCAGTCAGACCACACCGACGATCGCCAATCCGGCGCTCTGGCATCCCGACCACCCGACGCTCTACCAGGCCGTCAGCACCGTCTCGGACGGGGCGACGCCCGTAGACAATTACACCACGAATTTCGGCTTTCGATGGTTCAGCTGGAGCGCCAGCACCGGCTTCACGCTGAACGGTTCGCACTACTACATTCACGGCGCGGACGTGCATCAGGACCACGCCGGGTGGGTGGACGGCGTGACGAATGCCGGTCTGGTCCGCGACGTGACGATGGTCAAAAGCGCGGGATTCAACTTCATCCGAGGCTCGCACTACCCGAAAGACCCTGCGTTCGGAGACGCCTGCGACGAGCTCGGCGTTTTGTTCTGGTCGGAGAACAATTTCTGGGGTGCGGGGGCTGGAACGGGGGAGGGGACCTGGATGACGGCCGGTGCCTACCCCAACAACACCGCCGATCAGGCACCCTTCGAAACGAGCGTGCTCAATAGCCTCACCGACATGATCCGCGTTCATCGAAACCATCCGAGCATCGTCGCGTGGAGCATGTGCAACGAAGTCTTTGCGACGGCTTCGGCGACCATCCCGCTCATGAGAGCGTTGCTGTCGAAAGAGGTCGCGCTGGCACACCAGCTCGATCCGACACGACCTGCCGGCATCGGAGGCGCCCAGCGGCCGGAGGGCGCCACGACGCGTATCGACTTGCTCGGAGACATCGCCGGATACAACGGCGACGGCGCCGTGATTGCCATGTTTCAAAACCCGGGCATCGCCAACCTCGTAACGGAATACGGCAGCGTCGTCGCGACTCGACCGGGAGCGTACGATCCCGGCTGGGGTAACCTAAGTTCGCAGTTGACGAACGGCTTTCCGACAGAATTCGCGTGGCGCAGCGGGCAGGCGCGGTGGGCCGCGTTCGACTACGGAACGCCCTATGGCACCGTCAATTCGGAGACCGGAATCATCGATTACTTTCGACTGCCGAAGCGCGCCTGGTACTGGTATCGCAACGCCTATGCGAACATTCCGCCGCCGACGTGGCCGGTCAACGGTACGCCGGCCGCGTTGCAGCTCACGGCCGACAAGTCCGCGCTCGCCGCCGCCGACGGCACGGACGACGCGCAGTTGGTCGTTACGGTTCTGGATTCCACCGGAGCCCCCATCAGCAACAACGTGAGCGTCACCCTAACCGTCGAATCGGGCCCGGGCGAGTTTCCGACGGGGCCCAGCATCACGTTCACTCCGCCGTCGAGCAGCCCGCAATCGGACATTCAGATTCTCGACGGGCAGGCGGCCATCGAGTTTCGCAGTTATTACGCGGGCACGACGGTCATCAACGCGACGTCTCCCGGACTCATGGGCGCGAGCGTCACCATCGTAACGCAGGGCAGTCCCGCCTGGGTGGCAGGCGTGACTCCGCCCACGCCCGAGCGACCGTACGCTCGGTACATGGCAAATTGAGGCTGCGACGGGTCCGCAGGCGGCTAGGGGCGCAGCGACCAAGAAGGCCCGCAGGTCACCGCAAAATCGGGTTGTGAACTGGCCCGCTTCGCGTCTCAAATGGGTCGACCTGTTTGCTGGCTGGACAAATTCTCTCCTAAACTAGGAGGCCTCGCCGACGAGAGGGTCGCCGTAGGCGTGGAGCAGGTCGACCTTGGCGCACCGAGGCTGGACGACGGCTGGTCGAGTGCGAAGAGGTTCCAAGAAGCCCGAACGTCTCGGGTGGCACGGCTCGGAACGGTGGCCGAGCGGACGACCGATGACTTCGTCACGTCGTGGCGTAATTGAAGAAGACCGCCTTACGCTCCCAGATGCGTTCCTGGTCAGATGCCAGCCGCACCAGTACGTCCGCGACGTCGCAGTAGGACACGCTTCCGTGCTGGATATTGTTCCGAGTCGGCTCCGCACGTAGCGCGCCGCGGGACGGCTGCTCCACCATCTGGCCGAGGCGTGCGTAGATGAATCGGAACGTGGTCGGCGCTCCTTCGAAGCACCAACGGACCCAAGCCTCGGCCTCGGCCCAGGCCTTCCTCGCGGCGGTGTTCCGAATCACCCACGCCAGCGCCGCCAGCGACCACCTTTCGATCGTGCCCCCAGGCTCGGGCAGGAGCTGGCCGCCGACGATGACCATCACGCAATCGGCCAACCGCCCCTCGGCCTCGAGCGCCTCCACCGTTGCCTTCGTGAAGATCGAACGGTCCGCGTTGTTGGCCGGCTGGCCCTTGGCGTGACCGAACGGGAGCGCGCTCGATGCGTCCACGATCGCGTCGGGCCGCGACGAGCGAACGGCCGCCGACACGGCTGCCGCGTCGCAGAGATCTCCCTTGATCACCGTCACCTTCGCACGCAGCGCCTCCGGTACCTTGTCGGGATTGCGCACGAACGCCGTGACGGCCCAGCCCCGCTCAAGCGCGCCATCCATCGCGAGGCGTCCGGCCTTGCCCGTGGCCCCGTAGATCAACATGGTCCTCATCGGAGCCTCCGCGTGGATCGTTTCACACCCACTCGAGCTTCTCGAGGTCGGCGATCAATCCCGGTGCGATCGGTTGCCAGCCCAGCGCGCGTCTGCTCGCTCGCCGAGCGGATGTCTTCGCCTGCGAGCGCGGCCATCCACCCGAAGTAGCTGGGCGCGTCGTCGGGCGTGACCGAGCGAACGGGCATTCGCAGTCCCTTCCCGAGAACGTCCGCGATCGCGCGCAGTTGCACGCCTTCCTCGCCCACGGCGTGGTAGCGCGCCAAATCGCCGATTCAGCGATAACGAACGCCCCTAAGACGCGATATGTTTCCGCGCCCGCCTCCGCGGGCTCTTCGTCGACCGTCGCACTGGGCTAACTACTCGCCCGCGCACGTAGCGGGTGACCGCGCGAAACCACCACGGCATCGCGCCGACCCGCGCGTCGATGTCGCGTCCGAGCCCCGTGTCGATCAAGAGGTCGCCCTTCGGGTGTCGCACGAGCACCGCGGTCATCGCGAAGTCGCGCGCGTCGAATAGGGATCCTCCCCGGTAGCCAAAGCCGGCGCTTCGCTTGGTCACGCCCGTCGGGATGGCGTAAACGCGCATCGAGGACGGCGGCGCCGCGGGCGGAAGGGATCCCTCGTACGCCGGCGGCGCGGGCAGCGGGCACGCCGTGAAGCTCGCCGCGATGGGCCCCAGGCCCAAGACGATCGGGACCGCAACCGCCGCGCCGCGCCGCGCCCAGCTACGGTGGCAGGATTCATCGGTAGCCGCTGTGCTCCGTGTGCTCAGGGTCGCTGGATGCCATGACGAAGTCCCCCCTTTCGCGAGGGAGCTTGCGCAACGCGTGCGCTTCCAACCGCCTTGCCGAGCCGAGCATCGATCGGGGCGGACAAGGCGTGGCTCGCCGGCGACCGCACCTTGGTTCGGCGGAACATTTCTCGGAATCGCATCGGACAGCGCACCGCAAAGCCCAGCCTGGCGCAGGCTCACCACCGGATGGCGTGCAGAAACGAGGCAATCGCCCGGTTCACCTCCTCGGGCTTTTCCTCGTGAACCGAGTGGCCGGCGTGGTCGATGACGACGAGCTGCGACCCCGCGATGTCTTGCTGGAATCGGGTTGCGGTCCGGACATCCACGACGCGGTCGTCGCGTCCCCAGAGGATCAGCGTCGGGACCGCCACCGACTTGATGCGGCTCACGTCTGGGAGGGCAAAATCGAAGTGCAGCGCCCGCTGCATCCAGTACCAAGCCTTTCGGGCGTTCGGTGTCCGGTTGATGGCGCAGATCTCGGCAACGTGTGCCGAGTCGCGCGCGAAGGGCGTCGGATCGCGATAGAGATACGAGAAGAAGGATTGGACGACCTTCGGGTACGACGAGAACGACATCAGGATCGCGTTCATCGTCCGATAGCCCATCGAACGGGGCACTCCTGGCGTCCCGCGATGGGGATAGCCGCCGGCGTCGATGAGTACGAGGCCTGCGGTTCGCTCGGGGAAGTCGAGCGCGAACTCGAGCGCGACGGTACCACCGAGCGACTGCCCGGCGACCACCGCCTTCGGGATCCCCACGGCCGTCATGAAGTCCCGCACGAACTCCGCGTAGCTCCTGTGCGTGTACGCAAAGGTGGCGAGCTTGTCGGAGTAGCCGGAGCCGGGCAGGTCGAGCGTCCAGACCTCGTGTGAGAGGCTCAGGGCGCCGACGTTGAACCGCCAGGTGCTCGTGTGGCTGCCACCGGGAGCAATGAGCACGAGCGGTGAACCGGAGCCGTGCCGTTCGTAGTAGGCATCCATGCCGCGAACGGCGACGAAGTGCCCGGTCTTGGCGAGCGAACGGGGCGACAGCGGCGGTACGAGCAACCAGACGGCCCAGTGGGCCACCGGCAGCACGATGATCGAGCCGATCGCGGCGCCGACAAGGATCAGTGCCGCCGTCATCGGTCGAAGCCGGCCGCCCGCAAGGGTGCGAGTTCATGCACGATCACGAAGCGCGGGAGCATTTCCGCCCGGGACTGTCCCCACGCGTATTCGCGGTCGGGCTCCCGAACGGCTCCGGCCCAGGCGCCTTCCCACTCGTGCGCGTCGCCGATGCGCCTGCCGACCGCTTCGCAAAGAAGCACAGCATCGCGCGCCGTGAAAAGAGGCACAGCATCGCGCGCCGTGACGTACACAACCGGGTATTCCAAGCCGCGTCGGGGAACTCGTACGGATCGATGCAGGTGCGCGCACGATTTGCCGGCTCCCCGGCCCTCCGGATCGGAGATGTTCACAGTGCTCGGCGCCCCACACCGCGAACTAGCTCTGCGCGACCGGCGGTCTCCGTTTCGTGTCGGAGAGGCTCCCCGACGATACCGGTGCCGAGTCCTACGGCGACAGATGCCGAAGCTCTCCATCCACGATGCAAGAACCCCCTCATCGCTTGCCCTGGAACGCACAGCGCGTGCCGCACACACGACACGTCCCGCGATTGGATCGCCCCTTGCGTTGACCTTTCTCGCCCATAATGACCCGCGTGGCTCCGGTCGCAAGGGGGAGCGTGCGGTCGCCCAGGACCAAGCGGCACCCCCATCGCCCCCCGATCTTCGGAGGGATGTTGGCCGGGATGGGGAGCGGCGGCGGCGCGATCGGGCCTGTAACCTTTGGACGACCTCGCGCGTGTTGCTGGTCGAGGAGGCCGAAATGGACGGCGTGACCTGCGACGTGGCTGTGGTGGGGGGCGGGCTCGGTGGGCTGGCGGCGGCAGCCCTCGTCGGGCGGCAGGGGCGGCGCGTGACCCTGCTCGAGCGCGGAGAGAAGACGCGCGGCCGCGCTGCGACCCAGCAAAAGGCCGGCTTCGCGTTCAACCAAGGGCCGCACGCCCTGTACGCAGGCGGCGCGTCCGCGCGCGTTTTCGCGACGCTTGGCGTGAAGCCGCTGGGCCAGCAGCCGCCGGTGTCGGGGCTAGCCGTGCTGGACGGAAAGGCGCACACGCTGCCAAGGACGGTGGGATCGCTGATCACGACGTCGGTGGTGCCGTGGGCCGCGAAGCTCCAGGGTGCGTCGTTCTTCGCGCGGCTCGGATCACTCGATGCAGCGAAGCTGGCCGGCGTGACGTGGAGCGACTTCGCCCGGGCGGAGGTGCCCGACCCGGCGATGCGCGCGACGCTCGAAGCCTTCGTGCGGGTTGCCACGTACGCGAATGCGCCCGGCGCGGTGAGCGCCGGGGCCACGCTCGCGCAGCTGCGGATCGCGCAGAAGCCGGGCGTCGTGTACGTGGACGGCGGCTGGGCGACGCTCGTCGCTGGCATCGAGAGGGAGGCGCGCGCGGCTGGGGCCGTGGTGCGCACCGAGGCGCGGGTCGCGACAGCGCAGCGCGAGGGCGACGGATGGCGCGTGTCGCTCGAGAACGGCGATGCGGTGACGTGCCGGGCGCTGGTGCTCGCGACGGGGCCGGCGTCGGCGCGGTCGATCGTCGCGTCGAGCGCGCTCGGAGCATGGGCCGAGCGGTGCTTGCCGGCGCGCGCGGCGTGCCTCGATGTGGCGCTGTCGAAGCTGCCGAACGACCGCGCGACATTCGCGCTCGGCGTGGACCGCCCGACGTACTTCTCGGTGCACTCGCGCACGGCGCGCGTGGCGCCGCCAGGGGGTGCCCTCGTGAGCACGATGAAGTACCTCCCCACGGGCACCAAGGGCGACGCCGCGCGCGACGAGGCGGAGCTCGAGGAGCTTCTCGACCTTCTTCAACCGGGCTGGCGGGCCGTCGTCGTCGAGCGGCGCTGGCTCCCGGCGATGATCGCGACGAACGCGATCGTGACCGCGCGCGACGGGGGCCTCGCGGGGCGCCCGCCCCCGCGCGTCCCGGACGCGCCGGACGTCTTCGTGGTGGGCGACTGGGTGGGCGGCGAAGGGATGCTGCTCGACGCATCGCTGGCGAGCGCCGAGCGCGCGGCGGACGAGATCGCGGCTACCTTGGAGGTGGCCCAGGTCGCCTGACGCCGTGAAGCGCATGAGGGTGAGCATGAAGCCGAGTAGATGACCGCGCCCCGAACCGAGTCGCTCGAAGGGAGCTACCGGCAGCACGAGCGGCTGCTGTGGGGCGTGGCCTATCGAATGACGGGGTCGACCGCGGACGCCGAGGACATCGTGCAGGAGACGTTCGCACGCGCCCTGGCGCATACTCCTGCGCGACCGGACGCCCCGTGGCGCCCGTGGCTCGTCAGCGTGGCGATGAACCTCGCGCGCGACGCGCTCCGTCGGCGCAAGGTGCGCAAGTACGTAGGGCCCTGGCTGCCATCGCCGACGGGCGAGGACGTGGCCGACGTCCCCGCCGGCGAGGTCCCCCCAGACGCGCGCTACGAGCTGCGCGAGTCGGCGTCCTTCGGGTTCCTCGTGGCGCTCGAGGCACTCACGCCGTCGCAGCGGGCGGTGCTCCTCCTCCGCGACATGCTCGACTACTCGGTGGAAGAGACCGCGGACGCGCTGTCCTTGACGCAAGCGAACGTGAAGGTCGTGCACCACCGCGCGCGGCGTGCGATGGCCGCGTACGATCGCGATTGCCCGGCGGACCGCGCGTCGCTCGGGGCGCAGACGATGGGCGCGCTTCAACGATTCTTCGGGGCCTTGCTCGCGAACGACGTGAGCGCCGCCGCGGCGTGCCTCACGGACGACGTGCGCCTCCTGAGCGACGGCGGCGGCGAGTATCGCGCGGCGTTGCGGCCGGTGATCGGCGCGGATCGTGTCGTGCGGTTCTTCTTGGGAGTACAGAAGAAACTCGGCGGAGACGCGCGCTTCGCGTCGCGGCTCGTAAACGGGCTACCGGCGTTGCTCTTGGAATACGACCACGTGCGGGAAGGCTTCGCGCCGAAGCTCATCGTGCGATGCGACGTGGACCGGTGCGGCGTGATCCGCGAGCTGCACCTCGTGCTGGCGTCGAGCAAGCTGACCGCGGTGTGAGAGGGCGCAAGCGGACTCGTCGCTCTCGAGAGCCGATCACCGTCAGAAGGTGAACCGGAGCTGACCCAGGCGCTCACCCGTGCGGTTTGGGGTTGGCGATCCCGTAGAACGCGACCACCGACGGCGCATCTTCCCGCTCCGACGGACCATCCTCGTGCGCATCGGACGCGCCGGTCGTGGCGTCGCCCTGGACGGGGACGGGATTGCCGATCCCGTAGAACGCGACCACCGACGGCGCATCTTCCCGCTCCGACGGGCCATCCTCGTGCGCATCGGACGCGCCGGTCGTGGCGTCGCCCTGGACGGGGACGGGATTGGCGATCCCGTAGAACGCGACCACCGACGGCGCATCTTCCCGCTCCGGCGGCCCGTCCTCGTGCGCATCGGACGCGCCGGTCGTGGCGTCGTCTTGCACCGGGGCAGGGTTGCCGAACCCATAGAACAAGACCACCGAAGACGCATCTTCGCCTCCGAGCGTTCCGGACTCCGACGCGACGGCGCCGCCCGTCGCGTCGGACTCCGGGCCCGGGGCGCCGTAAAAGGGCGTGCCGGAACTGGACGTGCCGGAACTGGAACACGCCGTGAGCCCCGCGGCGACGGCAGCCGCCGCGGCCATGCGTCGGAACGGATCGCCCGTCGACGGCCGCGCGGCGGTCTCTCCGCAAAAAGGGCACACCCGCTCCGATACTTTCACGTGCCGGGAGCACGCCGTTTGCTCGAGCTCCCCAGCCGCCAAGGATGCCCTTCGCGTAGAGCCCCATGACGTTGGTCCCGTGCTTGGTTACGGCCGTCCCGTCGTTCGCCTTGATCGCCTTGAGGAACAGCACGAATTCTTTCGCGAGGGTCGCCATGCCGCCATCAAACGCCTCGCTGCACGGCGCGGCAAGGCCGAAGTCTCGCCAATCTGGCTCAGAGATCGCCTCTCTAAGCCGCCCACCCAGGCATCCGCCCCGCGTGCCCGCGCCCAACGTTAGACGGTGAAAACGCGCACGGCGCGGAAGTGGTCGCGCAGCCGCGAGAGATCGTCGAAGTCCGAGGTGTAGACGACCCCGCCGCGAGCGGCGGCGGACGCCATCACGATCGCGTCGACCACGGTCGCGCCAGGGACTGCGGCGAGCGCCTCACCCGCGCTCTTTGCGAGCGCCTCCGTCATGTCCTCGGCTGCAACGAGCCGCAGGATCCGAGACTCGCGAGAACCTCCGCGCCACCACTCGGCGAGGGCTGCTACAGGCACGCTGATCCGAAGCTTTCTCGCGATCGCGTAGCCGAGCAGATCGATCGCCCGCTGCTTCCGCCGCTCCAGACCGATGAGGAAGCCGGTGTCAGCGGTGATCCCGCTCAGCTTCATTCGCTGCCGACGAGCTCGCGGTGGATGGCTTCCATTCCCTCGCGGGTCGGCTTCACCGGGCTATCGGCCAGGAACTTGCGGCGGGCCGCCTGCTGAGCCTTCGTCACGCCGCCCTTGGGGCGCTTCGGCGCCGTCGCGCGCTTGCGCGTAGTGCCGTTGCTCCCGTTGGTGCCGCGCGAGTTCATGCCCGAGAATGTACCACGGCAGGTCAAAACGGCACCTCGCCAGATCGCTCGGGGGTGTACCGCGGCGTACGAGGCGGCGGACGCCGCAGCGAGCGACGCCGGGCGATTCCGGATCGTGGGTGTTCGATAGGGCCGGAAACAATTGGCTGGGCATGGTCGTCGGCGGCGATCGCGACTTTATGACCAGCGTCGCGGTCGAGGCCAAGCCACTGCTCGACTACTTGAGACTGTGCCTGGCCGCTGGCATCGGGCAGGGCCGACGAATGAGCGGCAAGAAGAATGGCCCTGTCAGCGTGAGTTCATACGAAAGGGAGGGATAGACATGGCCGACCCGGCCTCGACTCAAACACCGAAATTCGTTACATGGGAGTTTCTCGGCACTTACGCCGGCGCGTCGCTTCTCGTCGCAGTCCTGACCAATACGTTTCGGAAGCTCACCGGCATAGTGGACCCAGGACGGCTTTCGTGGCCTCTCTCGTCGTCTCATACGCCGGAAGCTGGCAGCTCGGGAACTTGAAGGACGGCGGCGGTGCCGTGCTGGCGTTTTTCAACGCATGCATGCTCTTCTGTAGCGCGCTCGGGATGCAAGAGACGGTTGTGGGGATCGATGTCGCGTCGAAGCGCGTTCGAGGCGGCACGGAGGAGCATGGCCGACGGGCGGTGAAGTGGCTGTCGTCGTGGTTTCGCGACGATTGATCCCGCCCTACGGCTTCGGTAGGAGGTCGCGCCGCCCATCCCAGACATGGACGACGTAAACGATGTCCTCCATCACGGTGTAGACGACGATGTACGGTAGCCGCAGGACCACGAACTCGCGCGTGCCTGGCACACGCCCCTGCGTCCCAAGGTTCGGGAAATCCAGCACCGCTTCGAGCTGCGCGTCGATCGCGGCGACGATGCGGCGCGCGGCGGCGGGATTGCGCTCGGCGACGTAAGCGACGATCCGCTTACGGTCGCGCTCCGCGCGTCGCGTCCAAGCGAGCCGCATTACTGAGGGCGTCGGTCTTCGTACGTGGCCAACAGCCGCTCGGTGTCGGCGACGACGTCCTCGTGAGACCGGACGTTCCCCGCCGCGAGGTCTGCGAGTCCTTCATGGACGGCCGCGACGAACGCGGCTTCGTCATCGACCGCCGGGACTCGGTCCGTGAGGCGGAACGCCGCGGCGGTCGCGCGAAGGAATTCCTCGACCGACGCGAACCGACCGGCTGCGATCTGTGCTTGCGCGAGTTGCGCGACGTCATCAGGCAGGTCAGCAGGGGTCAGGGGCTTCGCCATCGTCAAACTCCTCGAAATTCCGCAGGAATTATGCCACAAATGGGCCGTTCCGGCAACCGGAGCGGCTTCGGCCGCCGCCAGCCGGCAACCGCATCGTGCACGAGGGGGGCTCGACATGGCCCAAGGAAAGGCGCAAATCGGACTCTGAACCGGTGGCGTGGGCAAGGGGTTTCGCGCAAAGAGTTTTTTTTCGTTTCGGAGTGAGCTGGGTTCTTAGAATTCAATGACTCTGAACCGGTGGCGTGGGCAAGGGGTTTCGCGCAAAGAGTTTTTTTTCGTTTCGGAGTGAGCTGGGTTCTTAGAATTCAATGGACGTTTCCCTTCTCGGCGCTTGAGGGCGCCGGAGCACGGTGACAGTAAGGGGAGCGCTCCGAACGCGCGGCTTGGCGAGCTACCTCTCGATTGACTCTTCACGTTCATCGGGCAGCGAAGTTCGCGTCCAAGGCCCGAGACGTAGATTTGGATTCGAAGCGGTGGAACGAGACGCAATTTTTCGCACGAAGTACAGTCACGTCTCCACCGGAGCGGAGATCGTAAGAGCTTCTACCAATTTGTCGCGTTCAACGTTCCTCCAGATGGGGTGCTCTTAGGCTACGCGCTCAAGGCGCATCGGAGACAGTCGTGACGATTCATGTCATGGCGACGTCCTCCGAAATCTTGTTGCGGCGAGGAGCCCGCCGTTGGAGTTTCTTGGCGGATCGTTCGAGCGCCTCCGCATTCGCGTTTTTCGAACGAGCCTCTCTGCGAGTGCCCTTTGCGCTCGCCTTGGCCTGTCCCACCGGATCGTAAGCGGTGCCGTCGCGCCACATCGCCCAGAGGACGCCGGCGAGTTTTCGTGCGATGGCGATGACGGCGATTCTCTTGCCTCGCGTCTTGGCGATGCGGTCGCCCCACTGGCGAATCGGGTCGTCCATGTCGCGTGACCTGAGGATGAGCCACGCCGCTTGGACGAGCATTTTTCTCGCATACGTGTTGCCCTGCTTGGTGATCGAGCCCAGGCGCCGCTTTTCAGGTCCGCCTGTCGTCAACTCCGACGGCACCAAACCAAGGTACGCTCCGACTGCCTGCGCATTGCGAAAGCGCTTCGCCTCGTCGATCACCGAAACGAAGGTGGACGCCACGATAAGGCCGACGCCAGGAGCGGTGGCGAGAAGTTTCGTGATGGGCTCACGCATCGCCATTTCCGAAAGCGTCCGTTCGACCTTGGTGAGCTCTTCTTCGACTCCGACGAGCACGGCAAGGAGCGGCGCGATGAGCGTGCTCGTCGCGTCGTCGAGCGAGCTCTCGCGAACCTTGTTCACAAAGTTCTCGGTTGTGCATGTGGGAAGGAGCACGCCTGCCGCGCGCCCGAGCCCGCGTATCGTCGTCACATACTGCGCACGTGTTTCGACCAGCGCGCCGCGCACGCTCAACTGCGCGCGCAGGGCTCGGCGGGCGGGAGACAGAATGTGCGCCTCGGGGATCCGTCCTTGGTCTACGGCACGTGCGGCCGCCTCAGCATCGAGAGCATCGTTTTTGCGCTTGTGATGCGCGACGCCCATCGCACGCACCCGCGTCGTATCGATCATCTTCGCATCGTGCCCCCACGACGTGAGGGTATCGTGCACGTGCCATCCTTCACGCGACGCATCAAACGCAATCCGCGCAGGTGGACAGTCGGGGCCGATTCGCGACTTGAGTTGGTCCAGCCTCTTCACAGAGGTCCGATCGATGACCTCTCCGTTCCGTATCTCGCAATACGCAATGTGGCGCGCTCCAAGATCCAATCCTATGCTCCGCATGATCGATCTCCCTTCGGCCCCCACTTCGCTTTGTGCCTTTGAGCACGCGGGGGTGTCGGATGGATAATCCAGCGGGAGGTCGGTCGCTATTTTCGATGACCGACGACCGGCACGGGGGCTGCTCTCGAGACGCCCCGCGATCGATCTCGAGGCTGCGGCACCCGTGCCGGGCGGCGTGCCGGGCGGTCCAGGACGCGCCGCCACCGGTTCATCTAATCTTTCGCCGATTCAGCGATAACGAACGCCCCTAAGACGCGATATGTTTCCGCGCCCTCTTCCGTGGCTCTTCGTCGACCGACGCACTTGTCGAGTAGCCCCGGGCGCTTACTGGCCCCGGGGCCCTCGCCGGGTAGGGTCGAGGACTGGCGCGGTGGCGTGCAGGGGGGCCAATCTGTTTCCGTCCCTTTCGGTTGACGGTGCCTCACTTGCCTCTCCATCGCTCCGTTTCCAGTCCCCGCCTCGTCCAACGGAGCAGGCGGATTTCCCGCACTCCGCTGTCCTGCCAGCTTCGCGCCAAGGTTTATGGGACCTATCGTGCTGGGAGCGCTTTCGGCATGTCCTGCCGCGGAGCCACTCGGTACCCATTGAAGAGCCCGAGCGTTCCGTAGAGCCATGACCTACTCCACCTCTTCCAGCCGAAACCGGGCAGGTTCCGGGCACGCATCAGATGTCGCCTCACCTTCTTCTCCACCCAGTCCTTGACGAAGCCGAAGCATCGGCTCGAGTGACCCACTCGAAAGTATTGCACCCATCCGCGTAGAATCGGATTGATAATCTGCACCACCCGCTCCACCGGCTGGGACTGAAAACGTCGGAACACGTCCTTGAGCTTGCGCAGCAGCGCCGTCCGTTTCTTGCGTTGCGGCGTCAAATGCGGACGCCATTCACCGCGGAGACTGCGGATGCGACGAAAGTCAAAGCCGAGAAATCCGAAGCTCTCGTCTTTCGAGAGGTCCACGAGTCGACTCTTGTCTTCGTTGATTTCCACGTGAAGTTTGCTGAATTCTTCCCGGAGTCTACGGTTGACCGCCTGCAGCAACCAGGCATGGCGTCGGTAGGCGTCCACGAGGACCACAAGATCGTCAGCAAAGCGCGCATATTCGACATATGCGTACTTGCCTTCGGCCGTGACCTGTTTGGCGCGCTCGAGCATCCTATCGACCTCATTGAGGTACAGGTTGCTGAGCACGGGTGAAATTACCCCGCCTTGGGGAACTCCCCTCTTACCGGATGCTTTGAGAATCATCGACAGGAGAGTCATGACCGCATCGTCGTTCACGCGCTTTGCGACTTTTTCGAGCAACACATGATGCCGAACGTTGTCGAAATAGGCTCGCAAATCGATGTCGAGGATCCGGGTCTTATTCCTGACGACGGCCTCCGCTACCCGGCGGACCGCGCCATGCTGCGACCGCTTCGGGCGGTAGCCGTAGGACCCCGGTTGGAAGTCAGCTTCGAAAATGGGTTCCAGAATGAGCTTGAGTGCCCCCTGGACCACACGGTCGCGGATTGCAGGTATCGAGAGGACGCGAGTTTTGCCCCCATCCTTCGGTATCGCTTTCCGACGGTTCCGCATGGGTCGATACTGATGCGAGACTAGTTCGTCCCGTATCTGCCCGAGGAACTTCTCGACGCCGCTTGCCTCGATGGCCTCGAAGGTGACGCCGTCGATACCCGGCGCTCCATCGTTCTGCTTAACCATCTCGTAGGCGGCCTCAATCGTTTCCGTCTTGCAGACGTGGACGTACAGTCCCCAGAAACGCCAGGTTGGTTCAGCCTTCGCCTTCGCGTATATCCTCCGTCTCAGGTCCTGCAGACTAATAGGCGCCTTTATCATATCGCCCCTGCCTTCCGTTTCGTAAGAGGAATTACCAACAGCAGGGCCGCTTCGCTCCACGGGCATTACCCCGCTTCGACGCTACTACCGGCCCCTCCGCCACCCTTTCGCCTTCGGCCGACTTCCCGGGGTTGCCGGTTATACGACCTACCTTTTTCCGTCGATTTCTCGTCGGGGCGAGGAGGGCTTCTCCAGTTTCCAGCGCGTTCTTGTCTCCGTGCCGTCGCTACCACCCCGCCGGAGCGGTCCACCACGTCAACCAGTTTGTGGTGTGCCGTGCTGCCTTCGCCCTCCGGTTGAGGGCTCGGCCTCCGGGGTTTCTCCTTTTCGGGGCCACCTCTGCGTTCACTTTCGTTACGGCCCGGGGACTCGCTCACCATCCTTGCGATGGCTTTGTCAGTGGGCTTTAGGTCATCGATTTCTCTCCTTCCTACCACTCAAGCTACGAGGCCTCTGGTTCTTAGCCTCGGTGGGACTGGCTCCCACAAAACGCGCCAGCCTTAGCTGGACGCACAACCGGACAAGGAGATTGCCACCATCCGGCTCTTCCGCTGAGCTGGCTCGTGGGTTACGTCCCCCAGATTCGGACCTTGATGCGGGGACGCGGGAGAGGAAGACGCTGCAGAAGCTCGTCATACTTTTCCCAGGTGAGGTGCGCTTGTTGGCTCCGACGGCGGAGCCACTTATACCAAACTCGCTTCGTCTCTTCGGCAAACAGAAGCAGACTGCGAAAGTTGCCGCTGATGCCGAAATAGTTGAAGTGACCTTGGATGCGCCTCGTGAGCGCGGCGTGCTGCTCCTTGACCGGAAGGTGTCGATGGCGACGACACCAGTCCGCGACGGCTTGAATCGACCGTCGTAGGCGCGCACTCCGTGTCTTGCACGTCATTCCCCATCGACCGCTTCGGGAGCGCTGCCAGTACAGCGTGAATCCCAGAAAGTCGAAGGTGGCCGGACCCTTGCCGCCAACTTGCTCCGCCGGCGGACGCCGGAAGGGCAAGAGGCGGGTCTTGTCCGGGTGCAGGGTCAGCCCGAAACGCCCCATCCGCTTTCCCAGAACGTCCATCACCCGCTCCGCGTCGTCCTGATGTTCGAATGTCATCACGAAGTCGTCCACATAACGCACGAGGTGAGCTTCCCCGCGCAGACGCGGCTTGACATCGCGCTCGAACCACAGGTCCATTACGTAGTGGAGATAGACGTTGCCGAGTATCGGCGAGAGCACGGACCCTTGCGCTGCGCCCGTGTCCGGCTCGGCGTATTCCGAGCCGTCGAGCACCCCAACGTGCAAGCACTTGCCAATCAGCCGCATCAGCGACCCATCGGCCACCCGAATTTGGAGCATCTCCTTCAGCTGGGTGCGATCCAAGCTGTCGAAGAAGGACACGACGTCGGCCTCCAAAATCCAGCTCACCTTACCCTGATGCGCAATACGGTCGAGGGCTCGAATGGCGTCATGGGCACCGCGACCGGGCCGGAAGCCGTACGAGCATTCCAAAAAGTCCTGCTCGTATATCGCCTCCAGCACTTCGCGTAGGGCGTCCTGGACCAACTTGTCCTCGTACGCAGAAATCCCAATCGGCCGTGTCTTGCCCCTTTCCTTTGGGATGTGAACACGCCGGATTGGCTGATGGCGATACTGCTTCGCCACCAACCGCTCGTGCAGGCTTCGGAGATTTTCTTCCAGGGCCTGCCCGTACTGCTCCTTCGTGACCCCATCCACGCCGACCGCCGCATCGTTGCGCATGCGCTTGTCGGCTCGCATCAAGGCGTGCACATCGATAAGATGTGCCAGCGAGTGGAACCGTCCTTCGGGCTCCCTTTTCGCTCGCTCCACTACCTTCAATAGTTTCGGTGACATATCTTCCAACGTCGATGCGTCGGGCATGGTTCCCTCCTGAAGTTCAACTCAGCACGGGCCGCCTTTGCTCGGCCGGGTCCGGGTGCCAATCCGTTCCCCGACGTCCACGCTCGTATGCGGCCCTCCGACTCCCCCGCTCCCTTCGGCCGTGGCTCCGGTCTCCCCTCGCCAGCGGCCTACCTCGGCGCGAATGCTTGTTCTGCGCGGAGCCCCTCACGGGGAGGCGCTCGGCCGGCCGTGCGCGCATCCGCGTGCGCTCAGCGCGTCGGAGACGGGTGACCGGCTCTCCGTGGCTCCGGGATTTCACCGAGGAAAAGCGAGGGCCTCCCAGGTGTCTGGTTCGTCCTCTTGTGGCGTGCCGTGGTCGTAGACCCCGCCGGATGCGGCTCCTGCTCGCCCTGCTGCGCAGCAGCCGCCGTCGCCTTCGCGCTGCCCAAAGCGCTCGGCATCCGGACTGATGTAGTTTTCGTGGCTGCATTCCCCACGGCCCACTCACTTGCGTGACTACGCATCGCCGAACGCCTTGCGGCGGCCGGCGCAAGCCTCGCTTCCGGCTGGACGGGCTCGGCCCTTCGCCGGGCGGGGTTCGCACCCGCTGGACGACTCTCTGAATTTTATGAGCTCATCGCATCTCATTCCTTTCAGACCAGCCTTGCCTGGTCGCACTGGGCTTACTACTCGCGGAGCAAGAGCGAGCGCCACATCGCCGCGATCGAAGAACACGCGTAGGCATTCCGAGCCCCGCTCGTTAGCGGCGGACCGAGAACCCGACGAACGGCGTCGCAACCGGCTCGTCGCCGTGGACCCCGATGTACGTTCCGAGGTCGACCTGCGCGTCTCTCGTGAAGGCCCAAAGCACGCCGGTACCGAGGGCAGCATCGGGACCTGTCGTGTAGATGTCGACGAAGACACCGAAGCTCTCGATGGGCTTGAACGTGAGAGCGGACGCCAGCACGATGGCGGCCGGAGGCTTTGGGCTCGCCCCGAACAGCACCCCTGCGTTCATTTCGAGCTCGAAGTGCTCGCCGAGCTCCCATCCCCAGAAGACGTACGGTCCCGCGCGGAAGACCTCCGACGGTGCCACGGGCAGGAAGATCCATGGGACGAGTGTGATGGCGGGAATCCAGCCCCGCTCATCCACGATGTTGAACTTCGCGCGAAGCTCGAACGGGCCCGGTGGCAGCAGCGCGCCCGCGGCGGGATCGTAGGCGGCGTGCGCGACGAGGAGCTGGACGTCGACGTTGGAGACCAGTCCGACCTTGTAGTTGTCGTCGAACAGCACGACATGCCCGCTGCGATCGCCGCCTCGCTCGCCCACGGTGCCGCCGAGTTGCACCTCGGCGAGCGCCGACTCGACCTGTAGATGCCCGGCGGGCACGACGTGAGGCGTATCCGTCTGATGTGGCCGGTCGGTGTCGATGAGGCCAAGGCAGACGTCGGGAAGAGGCGACGCGAGGCTGTGCGTGCCCTTGCATCGAGGATCGTCCCCAGGCTCGGCAAGCGCAAGCCTCGATGCCGAGACGATCGACGCGACCGTCAGGGCGCCCAACGTGAACCGAACCGCTTCCTTGAACATCTCCGGCCTTTCTCCGGGCCGGGACGTCGTGGGCGGGAGCGCACGAGACCTCGGCCAGGACTGTCCTGGTCGAAGGTCTCGTTCCCCTCGGGAGGCCGAGGTGGGGGACCGGACGCCCGAGGGCGTCAGCATGTCGATCTCCCCGTACCGCCTGGGCGGTGTGAACTACTCCCCTTGCGTACGGGTCTTCTCGGCGATCTCGTCGGCTTCGTCAAGGCTCGCGTGGAGCGCCTTGCGGGGCGGTCGTACCGAGTGCAACTGCGGCCGCGTCGATCGCGCGCGGATGCGAGGACCACTGCACGCGGCGGTTAGACCCTGAACGACCGAAACGAGCGCGCTGGACAGGATACCCTATGGGGGTATCCTTCCGACGGCATGCACACGGCACGAGACAGGGAGAAGTTGATCGCTCGCGTGCGTCGCATTCGAGGCCAGATCGAGGCCATCGAGCGCGCGATCGTCGAGGAGAAGGGTTGCTACGACGTTCTGACGACAGTGACCGCGGCTCGCGGAGCGTTGAACAGCCTGGTCGCCGAGATGGTCGAGGACTGAGGTGGACCCCTTCGTTCGGACCAAACTGGTCGGCAGTTAAGGTAGGGCCTGCTCTCGTTCTTTCTCTCGCTCGTGGGATATCTAAAGTCAAGTCGTAGTTGTTCTCGTCGTGAATTTCGTATCGGTCGTCCACATAGACTTCCACGTGTCTGGTGGCAATTGAGGGGGGGGGCGGGGGGGAGACTGGCAAGTTGTGAGCGACCCTGTGGACGACGGTGGAAAGAATTCACGCAGCCTTGCCCGACCACAGTGCGTCGAAGAATGCCCTGGGTGTTTGGTAGCCGAGCGCTTGGTGCGGGCGGCTTTCGTTGTAGAACGTCATGTAGCGACCGATCCCGGCGCGCGCCTCGCGCACGTCTTCGTAGGCATGCAGGTACACCTCCTCGTATTTGACCGATCGCCAAAGCCGCTCGACGAACACGTTGTCGATGCAGCGGCCCTTGCCGTCCATGCTTATGCGAATGCCGCGTCGCCGAAGCACCTTCGTAAATGCGTCGGACGTGAATTGCGCGCCTTGGTCGGTATTGAAGATCTCGGGCGCACCGAAGTGGGCAAGTGCCTGCTCCAGGGCGTCCACGCAGAAGCCGGGATCGAGCGTGTTCGACAGGCGCCAGGCGAGAACCCGCCGCGAGTACCAGTCCAGGATCGCGACGAGGTACACGAAGCCGTGCGCCAGCGGCACGTACGTGATGTCGCTTGCCCACACCTGATTGATGCGGCTGATCTCGAGGCCGCGAAGGAGGTAAGGATAGATCGCGTGCTCTTGACTCGGCCGACTCGTGCGCGCCCGAGGAGCCATGGCCTCCAGCCCCATGACCCGCATCAGTCGCTGGATATGTTTTCGATTCACTTCGTGGCCTTCGCCTCGCAACGCGATTGCGAGCTTGCGGCTCCCGTAAAACGGAAACCGCAGATGGAGCTCGTCGATCCGTCGCATCAGCGCAAGCTCCTCGGGCTCGGTTGGCTCGGGCACGTAGTACAGGCCCGAGCGCGATACGCGCAAAAGCTCGCATTGTCGGCGGACCGAAACCTTGCTGTCCGGGGCCACCATCGCGCGTCGGTCCTTCACCGCAGCCGCCCGAGCCCGCGCGATAAAAAATCGCGTTCAACCGTGAGCTCGCCAATCTTCTTGAGTAGCTCCGCCTCGCGCTCGCGCTCCTCGCCACCATCGCTCCTGGCCCCCTCGGATTGGAATACGCGTGCTGCGTTTTCCACGAACGTCTTCTTCCACTTGAAGATCTGCGTCGGGTGAATCCCGTATCGACGCGCCAGCTCCGGGACCGTGGCCTCCTCCCGAATCGCCGCAAGCGCAACCTTCGCCTTGAATTCTGCCGTGTGCTTCGTGCGTGTATTTTTCATTGATCCTGCTCCTCGTCATCGGGGAGCAGGCCCGTCTTTACTACCTTAAGGGGTGGTCCGAAATTTGGGGTCCACTTCAGACCACATCCGGTTCCATGTCCTCGACCCCGAGGAGAAGCTCTCGTCGAAGCGCGCGCGCGCAGCCGACGAGCTCGTCGACATCGTTCGTGCGTACGTGAAGTAAGCCTATGAACCGCGAGCGCAGCTCCCGCTGGATCCTGGTCGGCCATCAGCCGCGCCGCGTGCTCTGCTCGCTCCTCGGCGTGCTCCAGGTCCTCACGGTGCTCGTCTCCGTCCAGCTCTCGGGCGTCGTGCATTTCGTCCGCGACCTGGTGCAGGTCGTGAGCGTCGGGGAGCACCACCACGACGACTCGGACGACGACGACGCGGCAGGCCACGAATGCCCTCCCGGCTGTCCGAACTGCCATCACGCGCACCAGAGCGGGGCCTCGCTTTCGCGGTCGGCCGCTGCAACGGACTTCGTGCCGCCCCGAGAGGCTTCGCTTCGGCTCGGGTGCGACGGCGACGACGAGGGTCCTCCGGGACCGCCATTGCCGTCCGTCTACCGACCGCCCCGAGCCTGAACGTCGTTCACAACCGGGTGCGCACGTTGGCCGGCTTCGCGCGCTGGCGAGCTGCGCCCCCACAGGCATCGGCTCGCCCGCTCCTTCGAGCGAAGGGGCGCGGCTGTTCGTGGAGTAACGTTCATGTGCAAGCGAAGAAAGTACGCGGCGAGTGCAGCCGCGCTGTTGGGTCTTCTGTCGTCTAGACAAGCGTCGGCGCATCACGAAGCTCTGTTCGGCCCCCAGTCGTCGCTCGCGGTCGAGTCCGAGGGGTTCGTGAGCTTGCAGGCTCACGAGCACGTCTTCGGCAACGGCAGCACCTACGACCAGGAGACGGCCTACATCCTCAGCGCCGGGGTTACGCCGTTCCGATCGGTTCCCTGGTCGCTGGCGCTCGTCCAGACGTTCACCTACGAGAACGCGCGCACGCCGCAGGGCGAACAGACGGGCCCCCTCAGCTCGTGCGGTGGGTGCGTTGCCCGCGAGAACCTGCTCGTGAGCACCTCGTACCGCTTCGACTTCACCGGGCTTCAGCGAGCGACGGGAAAAGACGGCAACTTCGCCCTCCTCAGCGTCGCGTTCGAGCCTCCGACGGGCGAGAAGGACTACGCCCCGTTTCACGGCCCCATGAACTACATCTTCGCCGCGATGAGCGGCTTCGAGTGGAGCCACTTCGCCGCGGTAGGCCTCGGCTACTACCGGCTCAACGCGACCGACGACACAGGATCCAAGAAGGGCGATAACTGGCTCGCCGGCCTGGGGTTCGCGTACACCCCGGTGGACGAGCAGGCCCACATGCTCAGCTTGCAGATGGGACTGGCCGCCGAAGTTCACGACCCCGACGTGATCAACGGCGCGAACCTCGTCAGCGGTGGCTGGGAGGTCTTCGCCAGCCCGACCGTCGTCTGGATGCCAGCGGCGCGCACGCGGTTCTTCATGTACGTGTCGCTCCCGGTCGCGGAGGACTACCGGGCCGACTACCAGGTGGACCACTGGCGCGCGGGCCTCGGCGTGATCTACTCGTTCGACCGAGCGCCGGAGGCTCCCGTCGTCCTACCCCCGCACGCGCGGGACTGAGGGAAGCCCCCATGGGATCGAACCGACATCCCCACGAGCATCACGACCACGACCACCATGTCGACGCGCGGAGCGTCGGTCGGGCGTTCCTCATCGGCATCGCCCTGAACCTAGCCTTCGTTATTGTCGAAGTCGTCTTTGGGGCCATCGCGCACTCCATGGCGCTGATCGCGGACGCCGGGCACAACCTTGGTGACGTGCTCGGCCTTGGGCTCTCATGGGGCGCGACGGCCCTCGCGACGCTGAAACCATCGACGCGCCGGACGTTCGGGTATCGCCGCTCGACGATCGTGGCGTCGGTGGCGAATGCTCTCATCCTGCTCTTCGTCACCGGCGGGCTCACGTGGGAGTCGTTCCGTCGCCTCCTTGCGCCCCAGCCCGCCCAGGGCCTTACGATGATCGTCGTCGCCCTCATTGGCGCCGGCGTGAACGCCGCGTCCGCGCTGCTGTTCATGAGGGATCGCGCGCACGACTTGAACCTCCGGAGCGCCTTCCTGCACCTGGCATCAGACGCTGCGCTGGCCCTCGGCGTCGCCGTCGCCGGCGGGATCATCATGGGCACGGGGTGGCTCTGGCTCGATTCCGCAGTGAGCATCGTCCTCGCGCTCACGATCCTCGCGGGAACGTGGTCGCTGATGCGTAAGTCAATGAACCTCATGCTCGACGCCGTACCGGAGAACATCGCGCCGGAGGAGGTGAAGGCGTTCCTGTGCTCGCTGCCGCGCGTGATCGAGGTCCACGACCTGCACATCTGGGCGATGAGCACGACGGAGACCGCGCTGACGGCGCACTTGGTCATGCCGGGAAACTCGTGCGAGCCGACGTTCCTCGCTGGGGTTTGCCACGAACTTCACGAGCGCTTCGACATCGACCACGCGACCCTTCAGATCGATCCTCACGAGGCGCCGGCTCCGTGCACTCTGGCTCCCGACGAAGTCGTCTAGAGCGATCGCCTCTCGGCAGGGTGCACGGGGCGACGGCCGAGCGTGAACGCCTGGGTCGCCGCTGCCGGCCGCCGGCGATGGCGCGAAGATAGCGACTGTAATACACTCAACATCTGCGAGGGTGCCAACGGCCATCGGCGGTCGCAGGACCTCGTGTCCGAGAAGCACCCTTTCTCGGACGTGACCCGCCGGCCCCTAAGGACCCCATGCCCGCCCCCCTCGCCCGCCGAACGCCCACGGATGTTGAGTCCATCGAGCAGCTTGTTGAGAGCGCCCGGCGCTACGTCGCCGAGGGCAAGGCGAAGAGCACCCGGCGCGCGTACCGCTCGAGCTTCGCCGGCTTCGACGGGTGGTGCACCTCGCGCGGCCTGTCCGCGTGCCCGGCGCCGCCGGCGACGGTGGCCGTGTACCTCGCCGCGCTCGCCGACGCCGGCGCCGCGGTCTCCACGATCGAGAAGACCCTCGCGGCGATCGCACACGAGCACCGCTCGCGCGGGTTTGTCTGGCCACGCGGCGAACCTGCCGTGCGCGAGACGATGGCCGGCATCCGCCGGAAGATCGGGACGTCGTCGACGAAGAAGGCGCCGGTGAGCGACGACGAGCTCGCGGCACTCGTCGCGACGCTCGACGAGGACCTCGTCGGGCTGCGAGACCGCGCTCTCCTGACGCTTGGGTGGTCGAGCGCGTGCCGCCGCTCCGAGCTCGTCGCGCTGAACGTCGCCGACGTCGAGCTCCAGGCGGAGGGCCTCCTGGTCCACGTTCGACGCTCCAAGGGGGACCAGGAGGGCAAGGGCTTCGACAAGGGCGTCCCGTATGCGTCCTCCCCCGCGCTGTGCGCCGTGCGCGCGCTCCGCGCATGGCTCGACGCCGCCGGGATCACCGAAGGGCCGATCTTCCGCGCCGTTGACCGACACGGACACGTCGCGAAGACGGCCCTCTCGGATCGGTCGGTCGCGCGCGTCGTCCAGCGCGCGGCGCTCGCTGCGGGCCTCAATCCCTCGCGCTACGGGGGGCACTCGCTGCGCTCCGGCTTCATGACCACCGCGGCTGAGAAGGGTCGGCCGCTCGAGGCGATCATGCGGCAGACCGGCCACAAGTCCGAGCGGGTCGCGCGGGGGTACATCCAGCACGCGACGGTCTTCGTGAACAACCCGGCGAAGGGGCTGGTGTGATGGGCGACGGACCGTCGGTGCTCGTCACCCTGCGTCTCAGCGCGCGCGATCGCGCTCTGCTCGAGGGGCTCGTCGAGCGCGAGCGCCAGGAGCTCGAGGACCTCGGCGTCGAGGTCTCGCTCTCGAGCGTCATGCGCAAGCTCATTCGGGCCGCCGCGAAGGCCGCCGCCGTCGACGTCGCCGGCGTCGAGGCCGCCGCGCCAGTCGCCCCGCCGGCAAGACCCCTCCCGACGCGCGCGTCGGCCGACGTCTCTCAGGACCAGGTGCGCGCACTGCTCCGGCGGAAAACCGCCGAGCGCCGCGGCCTCGGCGCCGAGCTCGCGCGCAAGCTCGGCGTCGAGCGCGCGCAGGTGTCGAGGTTCAAGGCCGGGAAGGAGCCGTTCCCTGCAGGCAAGCTAGGCGGGCTGTATACGCTCCTCACCGAGCCATGAAGCGGAAGCCGCGTCAGCAGCAAACCCGAGTTCGTCGACGGCGCGCTCGCGGCGCTGCATGCGGAGGCTCTCCTCGCCATCGCCATGCGCATCGCGCTTTCAGGCATCTGACCTCTCTCGGCGTCGTAGACGCGGCGTCCTGCACGCGCAGCCCGGGGCCGGGGGCGAGCTTTTACTCATTGGAGTAGATGCTCGCGGCTCGATGCCGCCGCGATTCCGCTCCGTACATCGGCCCGCCGCGACGGACGTCGGCACCAGGGCGCGGTCCGTCTCGCAGGACCAGGTGTGCGCAAGCTGGGCGTCGAGGGCGCGCGTGCGAGGTTGGAGGCCGGACGAGAGGCGTTCCCCGCGAGCAAGCTCGGCAGTCTCTACGAGGCCCTCAGCGTCGAGACGTCGTAGGCACGCGTCCCTGCCCGAGGTGCCGGCGAACATCCGGGCGTTCTCGACCGTAGAAGCGGCCTGGAGTACCGTACAAACTGAGCAAGGACGTTTCCCGGGCCTGCTCGCGCAAACGACTAGGAGACGCGCATGCGTACCAACGGTGACCCGAGAGTCGACTCGAAGCTGATCCCGCAGTTCGACTCCATCGAGCGTGTCCTCGAAGCAGTCTCGGTCTTGAGCAGCCGCGGTGAGCTCTCGGAGGACACGTTCGACCTCTCTCATCGTCACGTGAACTACGTCAAGCACGCAGCGCGCATGCTCGGCTTGGTTTCCACGGGCGGCGAGATCACGCCCACGGGTCGCCGGGTCCTCGCGCTCTCGGCCGGAAGGCGCGCCGCTGTGCTTCGCGGTCAGTTCGAACAGAGTGCTTGCGGGCAAGCTTGGCTTGCCTGGTCCAGAGCATCCACAATCGACCAGGTCGACCCCTCTTCCGCAGAGACCTTCCTGCAGCAGCGGAGCAATCTCCCACCCGGGATGGTCAAGCGTCGGGGCCGAACGCTACGGCGTTGGTGTGAGCACCTCCGAACGACACCGGCGCCGGCCG
Organism: uncultured delta proteobacterium; assembly: GCA_963696385.1. Classification (GTDB taxonomy): domain Bacteria; phylum Myxococcota_A; class Polyangia; order Polyangiales; family Polyangiaceae; genus Palsa-1150. Next base: position 10,192 of record CAVOKF010000006.1, on the reverse strand, counting down.
CCGCGGCCGTCGAGCAGCCCACGGTGCGCAAGCCCAAACCTCGCGGGCGTCGCCTCGACGCGAAGGCTCGCGCGGCGCGGCCTGCGAAGAGCGGCGCAGCGTGAACGCCGCAGGAGCGCAGCCGGTCCACCGGGGGCGGTTGCAGGTGCAGGGCGTCGACATAGCGCCCGAGCTTTCGCGACCGTGGGCGCAGCCAACACCCCGCCTTGCCGCGGACGCGCAAGCCGACCTCAACGCGCTCGAGGCTGGGTGCACGCCGGCCCAACAGGGCCTCAGAGCTCAGGCGTTCGCTGATGCGCGACGGTATGTTACGAACGCGCACCAGGTTGGCGGAGCCAACGCTCCCGTGCGTCGGTCCTTCCGCAACCGGAATCTTCCACCGCGGAACAAGACCGCACGCGTCGACATCGAGGTAATCACGGGACTGGCGTTTGTATGAGTCCGACCGACGAGCAATCCAGAGCCCTGCGTGCTGCGGCGCGAGCGTTCACCTCGCTCGGTGACGGAGCGGCCGGAGTCGATCTCGTCGCCGAGGCAAAGGCCATCGAGCTCGCCGTACGCGCGTTCGAGTCCGACGAGGCGCTCGGCCTCATTCGGCTTTGGGCACTCCTGCGGCCACTGCGACACACGCTTGCAGCGCGGACGCTGTCGTTCTTGCTCACCCAGCGGCTCGAGCAACGTCCGCCATTCGCCGAGATCGTGACGCTCGACCTGATGTCCGCTGCCGTGTTCGGCGACACCTCGACCGAGGTCAACCTTCTTACCGCCGTGAGTGCTTGGCTCCGGAGCGATGAAAGCTTTCCCGGGGTCCTTCTGATGGACCTCCCCCGGTTTGTCCGCCGCACCCTGGGTCAGCCGGCCGTCGTGCATGACGCGACGATCGACGCTCTGGTCGCCGCCACCGAGACAGATCTGGTTGCTTCGTTCCCGCGCCGCGTTCTGACGGACATCATCAACAAGCTTTCGGGCGCACCACTGCCCGGTCAGTCGGACGACCCCCAGGCATCGGCCGACCGCACGGAGATCGTTGCCCGTGCCAGGGGAAAGGGGCTCGACGACCTCCCCTTCTGGAGGGCCACCCTCGGCGCGCTGGAGGCGCTCGGAAAGCCTGTCGCGGATGCGGTCCGCGCAGCTCCCGATGAGCAGGCGCTACTCGACGCACAGCAATTCCTGCGGCGCCGCGAGGTAGAGGGTCGAGCTCTCGTGGCTTCGTGCGAGGTGGGGGCACCTGTCCAAGCGATCCGGGTGTCCGATCCGACGCCGAGGCCCTCGTTTGGCGTGGTCTCACCCGTCATCGACTCTTGGCGGGCTCTGTTCGAGTCTGCATGCGAGGCCTTCGACTTGAGCCCCGTCATGCGCCCCCTTGAGGGACGAGCAGGCTCGTACGTCATCAACGCCTCGATCGACGAGGCGCCAGACTCGCAGCGCGCGTTCGAGCTGCTGCGGGAGCTCCTGGGCGCAGACAGCGCGACGCTAGAAGGTCGTCTGACCGTTTCTGCGATCGACGCGCAGAAGTACCGCGTCCTCCTAGAGACCCTCACGCAGTACAAGGCGACGCTCGAAGTGATCATGGTGGACGCGCAAGGCGACGAGCCGCTTCGACGGGCGCCCATCACCGTGACATTTGCCGAGGCGAAGAGCGTGCTGCCGCCGGTGCGGGCCTTCGCCTCGACGAGGCTGGACACAGGTCAGATCCCGCAGGCAGACGATCTGACGCGAGTGTTTCGCCTTCTCGATCTTCTCCGAGACGGGGCTGCGGTCACGCCAGAAGCTCTCGACGTGTCAGCGCGCCAGGTCAACTACTACAAGCATGCCGGCCGCATCCTCCGTCTGCTGTCGGAGCACAACACGCTGACTGGCGCTGGCGAACAGGTGGCTCGACTAGGCGAGGATCAGCGACGGATGTCCGTCGCCGTGTTGTTCGAGGAGAGCGACTGCGGCGCCGCATGGATCACTTGGGCCGGCGTCTCGAATCTCGTCGAGCTCGACCCCGAGTCAGCTGACGCTTTCATCCGGGGGGCGGTACCTACAATGAGCACGGTCACGGCGAGCAGGCGAGCTCAGACGCTGACCGCGTGGCAGAAGGAGCTAGCCCCGTTTCACTACACGCGGTGGCGCGTGCAGATCGGTACCTAGCGCCCGTCACCGAGCGGGTTGGCGTCTGCGGCGTGGCACGATCGCGCCGTTCGTCGGCCGAGCTCCCGGACCAAAATTGCGGACGACGACCTCGCCAACCTTCCCCCGCTTCTCCGGGTTCGAGTTGACGCTCCTCGACGCTGCAACCCGATCGAGGCGGAAGCCGTCGAAGAGATCGCGAACCTCGGCCGTGTCAGCGTTCGAAAGCATCACCAGCACCCCCCGACGCGAAAGATCCGCGAAGAGCTTCGCTAGCCGTTCTTGCTCGGCCCAGTCGAACCGCCCGGCCGCGTAGTGCGTGAAGTTCGCTGTCGTCGAAACCGGGACGTACGGCGGGTCGAAGTAGACGAAGTCCCCGCGCTTCGCAGTGACGACGGCAGCCGCGAAGTCGCCGCAGCGTAGCTCGACGCCTTCGAGGGCGCGCGAGCAGGCCCGCAGGTTGGACGCGTCGCAGAGCGTGGGGTTCGTGTAGCGGCCAAAGGGGACGTTGAAGCGCCCCTGCCGGTTCACGCGATAGAGCCCGTTGAAGCCGGATCGATTGAGGAAGATCGTCCGCGCCGCGCGCTCGGACAACGTCAGCGACCGCGGGTCGAGTGCTCGCACCTCGTAGAAATGGGCCTTCTCGTAGCGATGCGCGCCAAGAGCCGCGATGACGTCGTCGACCTCGTCGCGAACCGCGCGATAGCAGTCCACCAGCTCCGCGTTGACGTCCGAGAGGACCGCGCTCCGCGGGGCGAGCGAGAAGAACAGAGCGCCACCGCCGAAGAACGGCTCGAAGTACCTGTCGAACGTCGGCGGCAGCAGGCTTCCGAACTGCTCGAGGAGCCTCCCCTTCCCGCCGACCCACTTCAGGAACGGGTGAGGCTTCGGTAGCTTGCCGTCGGTCGCCTGGCGACGGCGACGCCCTCCTTCAATCTCCTCGGCAAGCGCTGTCACGGACCTATCAAGCGCGATCTACGCCGCCCCGTCAACGTGCCTTCACATCGGCTCGCCGCGACGGTAGAAGGCCTGCGGCTGCCCCACGGCGAGAGCAGCCGCCCGCTGGTTCCATGGACGACCCCTTCGACCCAGACTGGGACCTCGAGCAAGCGATCGACGAGCTCTCCTCACGGCACAGGCCGGGGAGCCTGATCTCCGGCAAAACCAGGAACCAGCTGTTGCGCGCTTGGGCGCTGGTCGCTGGCCGCGAGCGCACGATGCGAGATTTCGGCGCGGTGCTGGCCAAGCACGGCTCACGCGCCGCGGTAGCGCGGCACTTTGCGATGCGCCCAGCGACGCTGCGGGAGCTTGAGCAGTTCTTCTCCGAGCTGCCGAACCGCTCCGCGTTGCCCATGACGATCGAGCCTCTGCAGGCCGCCTTCTCCGCCCTCTCGCTCAACGAGCGCGCGGAGTTTGTTGCCGTCCTGGCTCAGCTCCTGGCGGACCCGGCTGTTGTGACGCAGCTTCGAGATCCGCGCCTTCGGGGGCATCTCTCCACAGCTCTTCGTGGCGCACTTCGCACTGCCGACCTCCACGCGGCGGCCGACGAGCTCACGGGCGCGCTCGAGACCGGGGAAGCCCGCGAAGACGTCTACCAAGAGTGGTGCGAGCGCCATCCGTGGGCGTTCGGCCACGCGTACGTCATGCGGGATGAGGTCCGACGCCTGGACGCCCGGAACATTGTCGATCTCTTGCTTACCGACCTCGCGGGCTTTCGGGACGTCGTCGAGCTCAAACGGCCCGACGCCACCGTGCTGCGCGCGGACCGGTCGCACGGGTCGTATTACTTCAGCTCGGATGCGTCTCGCGCCATTGGTCAGGCCCACAAGTACATGGACGCCCTGCAGGACACGATGAGCCGCTCGCTCGAGGCGCATCCGTTACTCGTTGCGTACCACCCACGCGCGACCATCGTGATCGGTCGATCGCACAAATGGCGCCCGGAGCAAACACGGGCGCTCCGCGGACTCAACGCAAGGATGCACAACATCACCGTGATGACCTACGACCACCTCGTCGCGCAAGCCAAGCAGCTTCTGCGACTGGTCAGCGACCAGCAGGCAGCCGACGCTCCCGCATGATGAGCGCGGACGCAATCGGCCCGGCGGTGGATCCTGGGAGCTGGACTAGACGGTCAGAACGCGCACGGCCCGGAAGTGGGCGCGCAGGCGCGACAGGTCGTCGAAATCCGAGGTGTAGACCACCCCCCCGCGAGCCGCGGCCGACGCCATCACGATCGCGTCGACCACGGTCGCGCCGGGGACTGCGGCAAGTGCCTCGCCCGCGCTCTTCGCGAGCGCCTCCGTCATGTCCTCGGCTGCGACGAGGCGGAGGATCCGAGCCTGACGAGAGTCTCCACGCCACCACTCGGCCACGGCTGCGACAGGCACGCTGATCCGAAGCTTCCTCGCACTCGCGTAGCCGAGCAGGTCCATCGCCCGCTGCTTCTGCCGCTCCAGACCGATGAGAAAGCCGGTGTCAGCGGTGATCCCGCTGGCCTTCATTCGCTGCCGACGAGCTCGCGGTGGATCGCTTCCATCCCCTCGCGCGACGGCTTCACCGGGCTCTCCGCGATGAACTTGCGGCGGGCCACCTGCTGAGCCTTGGTCACCCCGCCCTTGGGGCGCTTCGGCGCCTTCGCGCGCCTGCGCGTAGCGCCGTTGCTCCCGTTGGTGCCGTGCCCGTTCATGCCCGAGAATGTACCATAGCGGGTCAAAACGGCACCTCGGCAAGCTGTTCGGGGGTGTACCGCGGCGGACGAGGCGGAGGTCGGTGCAGCGAACGGCGCGCCTCCCTCTGCTGGGCCTCGAGCTCGCGGATGAGGGCATCCGTCTTGTCCTCCGTAGCCGCGAGCACGTCGTCAGGGTTCTCCTCGGCGTAGTGCAGGAACGCCTCTGTCCGCGACATGCGGGGCGACGCCTTGATCCCGCGCTTCACGCGCTCGAACAGCGCGACGAGCTCGGGGGGAATGTTCGAGCGGACCTCGTCGTCGCTCTCCGCCTGGCGCTCGATACGCGTCACGCGCGGCGCCTCCTTCCGGCGCTGGCGGTTCGCGCGCTCGATGCGGCGCAGGTCCGCCTCGTACTTCTTCTCCGCCTCGAGCTCGGCGCGCGCCCGCAAGATGGAGTCCTTGATCCCTCGAGCCTCGCCCAGGCGCGCCGTGCACGCCTGGCGCGCGCCCAGGCGCTCCGCGCGCATCGCCTCGCGCAGCTCCTCGAGCACGCGCAGCCGCATCGCGCGGGCACGCTCGCGCGCCGCGATGCGCTCGGCGCGGCATCGTTCCTTCGCCTCGCGGAGCGCCAGCTTTCGGCGCCGGCGTGCTTCGCGGAGCTGCTCGGCGAGGTTCGCGATCTTCTCACGCGCCTTCTTCTTTCGGTCGCGCTCGAGCTCGCGAAAGAGCCACTTCTTGTCGAGCGCCTTCGCTACGGGCATGAGGTCACCTCGTCCATACGGGCCGCGCGGCGCGGTAACGCGTCGCCGCGGCGATGAAAGCCACCGTCGCCCCCGTCACGAGCGCGACGAGCGCCGTGGGGGCGTCGCGTCGCAGGTGACCGAGCAAGTCGCACTCCGGGTGCACCTGGTCGAGGTGCGCTTCCCAGCGGTCGGGGAAGGCCTGCACGTGCAGCCCTCGGCACGCGGCGTCGGGAGGAAAGCGCAGATCACCCCGTTGGCCGCGCGGTAGCCCGATGCTCTCGCGAGCTCCCAGCGCCCGCGGGTCGGGCAGCGCCCCACGAGCCAGCGGGAACACCGTTCGCGGCGGCCGCCGCGCGAGCTCGTCGTGCACGTCGTTCCACGTCAGCACGACGCACAGTCCTTCCGCGGGTTGCACTCGACCGCGTCGATCCCCGGGTGCCACTCGTGGATCTGCGTGTTCGGCGGGTGCATGGCCCGCCGAAACCTGTAGATGTGGTCTTGCACCTCCTCGACGTACCAAATCGGTTCGCCGATTCAGCGATAACGAACGCCCCTAAGACGCGATATGTTTCCGCGCCCTCTTCCGTGGCTCTTCGTCGACCGACGCACTTTGGGCTTACTACTCGCCCACACGCGAGATACCTGGGCGCGATTTCATCCGTCGCAAGTGGCGGGTTACCGAATGATCGGAATGACGCTCGTAGGGGGCGTCGCCGTGTCGGGAATGACGCACGACGACAGGTCGAACAGCCTCATCGAAAGCGAACTCGCGAAACACCATGTGTCCCGCGCATCCTCGGTGAGGGCTTTCGGTCATTCAGGGCGCGTCATTCCGAGACCGTCGCAACTCGCGCCGCGCAAGCAGGACGCCAACAGGAATGGCGACGACAGCCGCCAGCAATCCGAGCGACGCCTCCGCCTCCCTGATTTCCTTCGCTTGAGTGAAGTGCGCGCGAGCGGCTTGCTCGACAGGGTCGCGCATTGGATACGTCCGATACAACGCTCTGTCGATCTGAATGCGAACAGCGCAACGAATCCCAATGAAAGCGACGAGGCACGCCACCACTGCGACAAATAAAGCGAAACGACCTTTCAAAATACGCACCCAAAAGATGTCGGTGACCATATCAAAAAGCTCCCGGCATGCGAATCCACGACGTCGCCTCGCGGCCGGCGGCGCCGCCGAGGAGATCCGCCCTCACTACAACATACCCTCGTCATTTGCACGGAAAGTATGCGCCCAAGGAATCCCCGGCAACTCGCCGCGCCAAACGGGCAATCCATCCGGCCATTCGAGGCCGCTCCCCGTCGCCACGGTGACCGCCCAGACGTTGCTATTGTTGCCGGTCGCGTCGTACACAATATGGCGCGTGTTGTAGATTCGCCGCCAAAATTCCAGGAGATACTTCGTGCGGCCATTCACGCCGGTCATGCGCGAGTAGGCATTGTCCTCGGCTTCATGTGCGCTCGGCAAGGATTCAGTCGCTTCGGGATCTGCCCGAGGCACCCCCCAGGGACGTGGGGCCATACCGTGCAGGTACCCGTAAAGCTGTTCGCGTCCGTCCACGAAGACTCCCTTCGTGTAGTCGGGCATCGCCTCGAAGATGAGCCGCTCGTTCGTGCTCGTGTTTACTTACTCGATATAAAGGTGGTAAGCGAGGGGAACGCCGTCGACAGGCCGTGCCCGCAGGTTGGCGTAGATGATGCCAGGACCGGCCAGAGCCACGCTATGACCGTTCTCGCCAGGCGCAACCGGTACGATCGTGGGAGCAGGGGTACCGGCAGGAACGGAGGAGCCCGAACCGGATGGGGCCGGAGCAGGGGACGCGCCTGCCTTGCGGGGATCGTTAGGTCCAGCCATTGCTGTACTCACGCGCTCTACTCAGCAGGTGCTCATCGGTTCAGCCGTGAGGCATCGCTTCGCACAAAGGATCGGTTTTCAACATCAGTGACCGTAGACCTGAAGCAGCAGACCAGCGGTCTCGGCGTCGAGGGAGCCATCGTCAGCCAGGCCACAGATGTCGCTGTTCATCAGATCCAGGCTGCCGGCCTGGGTCAAGAGCGGTGGACCCGAAGAGGACGCCGAGCCCGAGCCACTCGGCGGAGCCGAGGACGGGGGACCGCTCTCGGATGGCGCCGGCTCTGGAGCAGCCTGGTTGCTGCCGGGTTGGGCTCCCTTGAGTGAGCGAAGACCGCTGCGCATCACGTCGAGGTTGTTTGCCAAGCACCAAAAATCGTATTGGGCGGTGCTATCGATGTGGCCGAGATTTTGGAGTCGCTCGAAGACGCCGACGGGTGTGTCGATCGGGTCCAGATTTCCAATAGCCAGCGCCCACGACTCGCCCGTATCGGTGAAGACGACAGTAGCGGTGTCGAGCGTCACGGGAGCCTCGAACTTCACCACGCCGTCGGCATCGGTCTGGAGCCCGGTCAGCTGCTCGATCTCCCGGACCAAGTACGCCTTCGTTGCGTAAGCAGAGACGTCGTTGCCGACGAACTGGTGGGTTATTGTCACCGTCGGTGGATCGGGAGAGACGAAGGTATTCAGCTCTCCCGTGACGAGTGTCACCGGCTTCTTGTCGACCCGGTCGGGGATGTACAGTTGGTCACCGGGCAGCAAAATGTTCGGTTTGGGCCGAACCTTGCGAAGGGCGTCGTTGGCGGGGTCGTTCCAGACGGCATCGGCATCGAAACCGAACTTGTAAGCAAGAAGAGCAAGATGGTCGCCTTGCTTGATGACATAGGGTTCCATATCGCCGTAGCAAAACTGTGCGCTCTGCCGGGGGGTGCGGTCAAGGAGGGCGTGGCCCGGCCTCGGAGCTGAGTAATTCTCTGGAGATGGGGAATCTAGAAGGAGCCGTGAGTCAGATCCGTTCGCCCTGCAGCACTGCCGACCCGTACCAGCTGATGCTCGTGCGGTGGACGCGTGGAATGAAGCTCCCGGCGCGTGAGCTACCCAAGCTGCTGCGGCATGCCGAGCGGCGTGATGCCCGCCAGGCTGGCCACCAGCATCACGCGTCCCTCCTCGCCATTGCGCTCGATTTGGCGGAGTAGCTCCGTCGTCAAACGCACGTTGCTTGCTCAAAAGTGCGGAGCCGCGGCATGGGCCACTTCGGCCAGATCCATCCGCGAGCAGCAGAAGGCACTTATGGGAAGGCACGGCCGCCTTTAGCGGCACGGCTGCGGGGCGGGGAGTACGAGGGGGGTCTGGCGGGGGGGCGTGCGAGAGGGGCAGGTCGCGGCGGGCGGCGGTGGCATTCGGCAACAATGCGTGAAGTCGACGCGTGACTCGGGCAGCGTCGCGGTCAGGAGGAAGACCTGATGAACCGAACGAGTATCGGGGCAACGGGCGCTCTAGAAAGTCTGCGCGGGCGGATGGAGCGGTGGCGAGCCGGATGCGGAGGCAAGCGGTCGAGGGTGCCGCAGGAGCTATGGAACGCGGCGATCGAGGTGGCTCGCCGCGAAGGGGTGTGGGCGACGTCGCGGGCGACGCGTTTGAATTACCAAGGGCTGAAGGACCGGATGAGCCAAGCGTCGACGGGCTCGGCGATCGAGACGACGTCGGCGAGTAGCCGGTCGAAAGCGTATCGATCAACGAAGAGCCGCGGAAACCGCGGCGGTCACATATAACCCGTTCGGCGGGCGGCCCGGCGGCCGCCGTAGCGCCTGCTAACGTGAGATCCTGATGTTGTGCTGCGTTTCATGACCACGGTTCGCTTCGATGCCGGCTCTTTCTCCTTCGAATGGGATGCCGCAAAGGCGGTCGTGAACCGACGCAAGCACGGCGTGTCGTTCGAGGAGGCTGCTACCGTGTTTCTCGATCCGATGGCGCGCGTTTTCGACGATCCAGACTCCAAATCGACTCTGAACCGGTGGCGTGAGGCAAGAGGTTTCGCGCAGAGAGTTTTCTTTTCTTCGTTTCCGAGTGGGCTGGGTTCTTGGAATGCAATGGACGTATCCCTTCTCGGCGCTTGAGGGCGCCGGAGCATCGGGCAGCGAAGTTCGCGTGCAAGGCCCCGAGACGTAGGTTGAGATTCGAAGCGGTCGAACGAGACGCAATTTTTCGCACGAAGTACAGTCACGTCTCCACCTGAGCGGCGATCGCAAGAGCTTCTACCAATTTGTCGCGTTCAGCGTTCCTCCAGATGGGGTGCTCTTAGGCCGAAGGGAGGGAGAAGTTCCAATCCGTGATCGATCAAGCCTCTCCGCGGAATCATTCGTTCTTGCGCCACCATGTCCGCTCGACCCATCGCAGTGCTCGCAATCCTCCTCGTCTACGCGCCGGTCGCGGCGGCCGGGGCGTCCGGCGATCGACCTAGTAATCCCGTCCGTCTCACCGTCAAGGCAGCGCCCAATTGCCCGGGTCGAAGGCCTTCCTCGGCCGTCTGGAGGCGCGCGGCGTGCGCATTCGAGAGCCCCAAGCGGACGAACGTGCCCCGTCCATGCGAGTCGAACTTCGGGCCGACGACGGGCAGGTCTTCGGCCAACTGACGTTCCATCCACTCGACGGGCCGCTCGACGGGGAGGATCTGCGCCGCGAGGTGCAGGGCACAGACTGCGACTCGGTGGCGGCGAGTTTGGCCCTCGTGGCCGCCGTCATCCTCGACCCTACGGCTACCGATGCTGCGGCGGTGGTTCAACCAGTCCCCGCTCCCTGCCCGGT
>CAVOKF010000005.1:0-1529289 GCA_963696385.1 uncultured delta proteobacterium | reverse complement strand
GCGGCGCCCTCGTCGTGATCCACCGCACGGCGGGGTCGTGATCCACGGCCCGGCCTGAAGGGGCGGCCGGGGGCGGCGGGATCGTGATCCAGGGGGGCGCCGTGGAATGCGCGATCGAGGGCGCCTCGCCGGACGCTGGCGTCGATGTCCAGGCGTCGATGCAGCGAGTGCCGGAAGTGGTTCACACCTGCCGTGAGCGCGCTCGATCACCAAGTTGTGTGCGGAGAGGGGTGCCGCGGCCAGCGCCGCAACCGTCAGGCGCGCCGGAGGCGGCGCAACGACCTGGACGAGCAGCGGGCCGACGAGCGCGCACGCCAGCAAAGGCGCCGGGACGGCGGCAAGGCAGCCGGATGTCACGAGCTACCCTCGGACGGCAACAGCGTGGATTTATTGCGTAAAGTACAGCAGATCGTGGACAAGGCCGCGAGCCTGTCACGAGCTACCCTCCGCCGCGATCTGGGGCGAATTCTGCGGAAAATCGGCCCTTTTGGGCCCGCCAAAGTGGACAGAGTGGGCCCATGTCACGAGCTACCCTGCGCGCTGGAGGCTGGGGAAAACGGCTGCCGATCGGGCCTGGACCTGGACAGCGTCACGGGCCGGTCTCGTGCCGGGTGACGAGTCGTGGTGGATTCGCGGCCGTGACCGCCGCTGCTCAAGCCGAGCGCCTCGTCGCCGTCGCCGATCTCGGCGAGGGCCTGTCGCGGCTGCGCCTCGCCGACGCCTGCGCGCTGGCCGCCATGCGCGCGTCGCTCAAGCAGCACGGCCAGCTCTCCGCCGTGCGCGCGTTCGAGCGGGATGGCGCCGTCGAGATCTTCGACGGCTTCAAGCGGCTACGCGCCGCGCGAGGGCTGGGCCTTCGCGATCTGCGCGCCGTCGTCACCGACCTTGGCGCCGTCGATGCCACCGTGCAGATGCGCGAGCTGCACGCTGGCCGCGGGCTCACCGCGCTCGAGGAGGCGTGGATCGTGCGCGCCCTGCATCGAGAGCATCACGTGACGCAAGGGGCGATCGCTGCGCTGCTTCGTTGCCACAAGAGCTGGGTCTGTCGCCGCCTGATGCTGGTCGAAGCGCTCGATTCGTCGGTCCAAGCCGACGTTCGACTCGGGCTGCTCGCACCGCGGGCAGCGATCCTCGTCGGCGCGTTGCCACGTGGCAACCAGCCGGCGGTCTCCGCGGTCGTCATCCGTCGCGGGCTCACCGTGCGGCAGACGGCCCTCTTGGTGCGCGAGCTCGCGGACGACTCGGGGCCGGGGCACGAGGCGGTGCTGGTGCGCTGGCGCGACGGGGGTCGGCCTGCGCGTCGCGGCCGCCCACGCACGGCAAGGAGCATCGCCGAGACGATCGCGCTCGACGTGACGACCCTTCGACGGAGCGCGGGGCGACTTCAAGCCTGTTTGGCCGGGATGCCGCTCGCCGCGTTGGGACCCGCCGCCGACGTCGTGGGCCCCGATCTCAGCAACCTCCATGGCGTGCTGGGCGGCCTGATGAAAACGATCACCGCCGTGACCGAGAGAGCGAGCAGGGCATGACGGTGCACTGGCGCTCTCGCGAGGAATTGATCCACCAGGTCGTCGTGTTGACGGCCCAGGGGATGAGCCGGCGCGCCATCACGCGGGCGCTGGGGGTCAGTCGGAACACGATCAAGAAGATCCTTCGGACCCACGGTCGCGAGCGCGACGACGGGCACGCCGCGCTGGCCGCTGCGCCCGTGCGCGCGCCGCGTTCCCGCAAGATCGACGCCTACCAGGGTCGCGTGAGCGAGTTGCTCGCGCGCTACCCGGACATCACCGCGCAGCGCGTGCTGGAGATCCTCAAGGACGAGGGATTCCAAGGCGGCTACACCGCCGTCAAGAAGCAGATGCGGCGCGTGCGGCCAGCGGCCAAGCCGACGCCGAGCCTCGAAGCTCCGGTGTTCGGACCGGGTGAGATGGCCGAAAACGATTGGTCGCCCTACACGCTCACGTATACGACCGGCCTCTCCGAGACTGTGCAGCTGTTCTCGTATGTCCTGGTCTATTCGAAGCGCAAGTCCTTCGACGTCTTCGGCTCGCCGGACTTGTTCGCGCTCATGGACGGCCACGAGCGCGCCTTCGCGCGTTTCGGCGGCTGCGCCGCGGGCTGCAAGTACGACAGCCAGAAGCCCGTCGTGCTCCGGTGGGAAGGCCACCAGCCCATCTACAATCCTCGGTATCTCGCCTTTGCCGCGCACTACGGCATTCAGCCCGCCGCCGTGCGAGGAAAACCCAACGCCAAGCCGCGCGTCGAGCGCAGCTTCTGGGAGCACGAGCGGTCGTTTCTCAACGGCCGCTCATTTCGCGATCGCGACGACTTCGCCGCGCAGCTCGCCGACTGGCTCGTTCGCGTCGTCGACCCGCGCAAGCGTCACGGGCTGTCCGCCCTCGATCGGTTTCGCGACGAGGCGCCTCACCTGCGGCCGCTGCCCAAGCATCCGTACGACACCGCCCGGGTCACGTATCGACTCTGCAGCATCGACGGGTACGTCGAATGGCTCGGTAACCGCTACGCCGTGCCGTACGACCATGTGACCGACTTCCTGCCGCTGCGCATCACGCAGACGGAGCTGTTCGTCTACGGGCCGAATCTCGCTTGCCTGGCGCGCTATGAGCTGCGACCGCGCGGACGCGGCGACAAGATCGACCCGCTCGGGCTGCATCCTCGCCCAGAGAGCCGGTCGCCCATCGACGTCGACAAGCTGCGCGCCACCTTCGAGCAGATGGGCGACGGGGCCGCCGCGTTCCTGCTCCAGCTCTCGGGCGCCCACGTGACCCGTGTCTGGACCCACCACGCCCGGCAGATCCTGGTCTTGCGTGCCCGCTACGACAGCGCCGACGTCGACGCCGCCCTCGCGCACGCCGTTCGGTTCGGCGCGCTCGACGCGGCCTCTGTCGAACGCATCCTTGCCCAACGCGCTCCGCCCCGGACCCTCGACGAGTACGTCGCCGAAGACACCGCCAAGCGCATCGATGACGCGCTCGGTCCCGTCGTCACACGCCCCCGCGATCTGGCCGAGTACGACGCTCTGCCGCTCGCCACCCACCGCCCCGTGGAGACCGCCGATGGCCAAGACCAAAACGGATAAATCAGACTCGAATGACCGGGTGACCGGCCCGGCCTCCGACGAGGCCGTCGTGGTGATCGAGCGCCTGCGCCGGCACCTCGGCTACTTGGGCCTCTCCCATACGCTCTCCACGCTCGACGACTGGCTCGCGTGGGCCACCCGCGAGCGACCCGGACACACCGCCCTGCTCGAGCACGTCCTGGCCGCTGAGGTCGATCACAAGTCGGCCGCACGCCTGGACCGGCGTATCCGGGTCAGCGGCCTGGTCGAGCAAAAGACACTCGAGGCCTTCGACTGGGACTTTCAACCCTCGATCGACAAGAGCCTCGTGCTGGAGCTCGCCCGCCTCGACTTCGTCAGGCGCCACGACGACCTGGTCATCACGGGAAAGAGCGGCACCGGCAAGAGTCACATCCTCAAGGCCCTCTCCCTGCGCGCCTGCGTGCAGGGCATCTCCCTGCGCTACGCGCGGTGCGTCGACCTGCTCGCCGACCTGCACGCCGGCCTCGCCGACGGCACCTACCCCCGACGCCTGAAGGCCTGGGCACGACCCGACCTGCTCGTCATCGACGACGTCGGCCTGGGGCAGGTGCGCCAGCGCGACGACGAGCCCACCGCCGCCCATACTCTCTTCAACCTCGTCGATCGCAGGCACGGCAAGCTCTCGACCGCGGTCACCTCCAATATCGATTTGCGCCAGTGGGGACGCTACCTGGGAGACGCGACCGTCGCCGCCGCCATTCTCGATCGGCTCGCCATGCATGCCATTCGCATCGACATCGACGGACCGAGCTACCGCCAGCACGTCGCCGCCGAGCGTGCCGGCAAGCCGGTCGCACCCACTCAGGCCACGGCGCCGTGAAGCGCACGCGCCGCGTTCCACCCGCTCCGCCTCCGCCCCGCGTCCCGGACCTCGTCGTCGCGCCGGAGCTCGCCTCCATCATTCTGCTCGAACACGCGCTCGACCTCGCTGCCGACGCGCTCTTGGCCGAGCACCAGACGCTCATCGACGACTTCCATAGGCCACGCGATCAAGGCCCTGTCGTCTTCCTCGCCCACACGATCTGCCGCAGGGCCGCCACCTTGCGCGAAACGCTCTGGCGCTACCGCCACGCCGTCCGCGAAGCGGCGATGCCACCCGCGCACGATCCCACCGACGACAACACCTTCTGATAGCCGGACTCCCGCACTGAGCCGCGGGCCCGAGCGCTCGCGAGTCCTACCGGCGTCTTGGCGGTTCCCCCCTTCGCCCGGCCGAGCATCTCGGGTGCGAGCCACCGGCCCTGACGCGCGCCCTTTCCGATAGCAAGGGGTGGGTCACGATCCCGCCGCCGCTGACACCCCGATCCCCGCGACGGGTGGATCACTTCGGTGACCCGAAGTGGATCACTCCAAAGGCGCCGCTGAAGGGCGTAAGCCGTTCGAGATGTACCCGCGGTCGAGCCGGAGCTCGCGACCGCTTCGGTCGACGCCGCGGATCACGAGGTGCGCGTGGGGGTGGTCGGTGTCGAAGTGATTGACGGCCAACCATTCGAGCTTGCGATCGAGATCGCGCTCGATCCGAGCCATGAAGCGCCGGACGTACGCGGTGAGATCGAGCTCCGCGGCGTCTTCCGGGGACAGGATGAACCGAAATTGGTGGCGCTCCCCGGCACGCGGCTGCTCGAAGGTCTCGACCCGAGCCGGCCCGTCGGCCGTGTACGCCACGCCCTTGGAGCCGTCCTTCTCAACACCGTCGCGCTCGATGTACCGCAGGTGCAACGCCGCTGCCTTCGCGCCGCCGGCCCCCAGGCGCGCGACGTGCACCTTGACGACCGCCCGGCGCGCACTCGCATCCGGTCGCGGCACGGCGACGCGCGAGCGCGCGACTCGCCGCTGCGCCGTGCGGGCGCTCCGC
Source organism: uncultured delta proteobacterium (assembly GCA_963696385.1). Lineage (GTDB taxonomy): Bacteria > Myxococcota_A > Polyangia > Polyangiales > Polyangiaceae > Palsa-1150. Next base: position 1,524,313 of record CAVOKF010000005.1, on the reverse strand, counting down.
GCAATCTTCGACAAAAGGGCGCCGCGAAACGAGCTTCTTTCGCCGCGAGGCGCCCGTTTTGGCCCTCGGCCCATCCGAGGCCTGAAAATAGGGAGATCGTCCAGGTCGCTCACGAGTGGATCTACGTTTTCGCTAATGCGGTCAATAGGTTATCGATGTCGTGGATCCACGCCCTATGCCCGTGGATCCATACTTTCCTAAATAATTCTGCCATCTTAACTCACGCGTGGATCCAATCCTTTATCTTGCCCTCCGCTTTGCTCCGGGTTTCGCCTCACCCCTGTTCGGCATTTTCACGACTCTCGTCATCGCTGCGTTGGTGGTGCGCGCTCATCCCCATCACCGATGCATGCGCCGTGGATTCACCGTGCGCATCACCCATGCGTCATGCAAAGCGCTCGAACACAATCGGTAGGAACAAGCAGCATTCGGTTGATGCCTCGCGCGATCGATGGGTGCGATCATCGCAGATGACGTGGACGCCATTGACGACATGACCTGCGCATATTACCAGTAGGGACAGAGCGGCGCGCTCCTCGCGCGCATCGCACTCTCCGTCGACGCACACGCCTGAGCCATCGTGTCCCTGGCCGCGCGACTGCGCGCGAACGGGTGACGCGTGAACGTCCGCGCCACGAGAAAGGAGACGGTCACCGCATGGATGCCAAGACTATCGACGTATCGGATGTCGCCGAGCTGCAAGAGCGTTTCCGAAAAGCCCTACCCCGAGCGGAGACGAGAGTCCGATACGGGAAAGCCATCGAGATGATGGCGTCCGATCTCTATGCGATGCGATCGAAGGGTTACGAGTGGAGCGACATCGCGGCGATGCTCGCCGAGAAGGGACTGCACGTGACTCCGTCAACGCTGCGTAACCATCTCAGTCACTTCAAGAGCGACGCGGCCAAGGCCTCACGCGGCAGACGCCGGCGGGTCGAGCCCGTCCACGCGAACGTGCAAAGCCCCGTGAACGTCGCGCCGGACAGCACGTCCGGGTCGTCGGGTCGTGAGGCACCGGGTCGTGATGCATCCATTCCGTCCGCAAGCGCATCGCATTCGCCACGAGCGCCCGCGTTGTCGACTGTGAGCGCCATCCGCGCGCCGACGTCGTCTACCCCCTAACCACTTCACGCGGAGCGCGTTTCTGCCGGAGTCGTTCGTCCGTCCGGTCCCGACACGGCGGAGCGCTGAAGCGCAGACCTTCGGGACGCATCGCGGATGCCGATGGGCATTTGCAAACGGTGCACATGGCGTGTCCCGGTGACGTCACGAACTGCATGCACGGTGACGCGGTCGGGAGGGCGCCCGACCTTCAGCTCGCCACGGCCCGAACGATCTTCGTCCAGGTCGCGTCCGATACGGCGCTCCGCGGAAGGGCGTCGCCCGGCGGAGTTCGCGGCGTCGCCTGCACCTGCTGCACACCCGCGGCGGGGTCCGCCAGGTCGACGTACTCGTCGCCCTCGATGAGACGCGGTGCATCCTCGGCCATACTGACTTTCGCCACCTCGGCGTCGGTGAGGAGCGCGAGGAGGGTCTCTCGAGTGAGTGCGTTTTTCTTCGAATGGGTGGTCATGGCGGCTCCTTGATGCGGCTGTCGTAGTAGCTCGGTGCCGATCGATTCAAGCGCGCGCGCGGCCCGCGCGAATAATGAAGAAATGGTGTGCGGGCTGTCTCGGGCCTGTTAATGCTTTACGAGGTCGCTGACGTCGCATGAAGCTTCGCTGAGGACCGCCAACGGCCCTTTTGAACCTCGTCCATAAAACTATGTGACGAGCATCCACCCACGAAATCGCGCCCCATCACTGGGAGCGTTCCCGCCAAACGGGAGACGGTGGCCCCACCGGTTTCGAGGGAGTGGTCATGAAGTCGGGACATGGCCCTGGGCAACTGCGAGCGCTTTGCTCATTCCGTGTTCGGTCACGCCCGCGTGCGGTGAGGGTTCGGTGCGACCATCGGGGAGATAGCCGGCACGCTCGTAGAGACGGCGTGCGCTCGGCGCTTGATCCGAGACGAAGAGCTGCGCCATCCGCCCGCCGCTGCCGAGTATCCATTTCTCAATCGCCGTGAGGAGACGCGCACCAATGCCGGCTCGCCGTTCTTCCGGTGCAACCCACACCCCGTAGACCCCGAAGACGTCTTCGCGATCCGTGTCGCGGTCGGCTCTAATGACGCCGACGATAACGTCGTCGCGAAGTGCGAGCAGCATGGTGCGATCGGACCCAGCCGCCTGTCGTTCTGCTCGCTCGATCCAGACCGCCTCGGAGCGCAGAACCTCAGCGGCGAACGTCGAGCCAAACGCGAGTGGATCGGAAGCGAGGGCCCGGAGTCGGATGTCGCGCACTGCCAGCGCATCGTCGGGCCGGATTCTTCTGACGACGACGCCGCCCACGTGCGACACGGTAGCACCCTGCTCCCGCACCACTGTGGACGCGTTACGACGGCTCGGAACTCAGAGCGAGGCCGACGCGCACGCCCGCGATACGCAGCGATGACCAACCCGCCGACGAGAACATCACCGTGGCGCCGAGCGCGCTGACGTAAAACGCGATGGCCCGCTGCATGTCCTCGACCTCGACGGCGAAGAAGGTCTCCGTGACGCCACGGAGATCGAGTCTCCTCGATTCGCGGGCCCCGCGGCCACCGATCGCTTCGCCGATGAAGTTGCGGCACGTTGAAACGTGGAAAGTCCGAACGCGATCAGCCCCAATGCCGCACATTAGTCGTATGAAGGCCTGCGAGACTCAGGGGCTGGATCCGCATGGCGTTTGCCGTCAGCGGTCCCGTGCCGTGCTGATGATCCTCAGGATCTGGACAGACGCGGCCGATACTTCAAGCGGGCCGATGCCGTCGTGGCGCATCGAAGGACGGGTCAGAGCGCTCTCGATGGTTGTGGCGTTCGTGGCGTGCGGCGGCAACACCACCGGGAGCACCGCACGCTCAACGGAGTCTGCCTCAACGTCCCTCAGCACGAGCAGCTCCCAAAGCACAGGCACCGAGACCGCTTCCGGAAGCTCCGCAGTCGATGCCGGGGTCGGCGCGGGGTTCGACGCTTCGGCCTGCACGATCGTCGCGTCCAACTACGATCAATCCTGTGGGGTCGACACCGACTGCAGCATGATTTCTGCGGGTGACTATTGCGTTGCCGGATGCTTGTGCGGCGGGTCCGCCATTAGCGCGACGGCCCTCGCGCAGTTCAATGCGGATGTCGCCAAAACGCCCCTTGGCTCAGGCGCCGTGCAGGAGTTGCCCTGCAACTGCCCGGCGGAGTTCGCGCCGTGCTGCCGGCAGGGACAATGTGTCGCGGGAAGTGCTTGCCTTGCGGCGCCGGACGCGGCCCCGGACGCGCCCCAGACGATGGTCTCCGGTCCGCCGGATTTCACCGTTCTCTGCATCGCCGATGCGGGTTTCCTCGACTCCGGCTCCACAGACGCAGCGGCAGTGCCTGGGCATAGCCGTTGGTGCAACGGCCCGGAGATCTGCGAGTCACTCAATGGCGTTTGGGAATGCTGCGTCACCAACGATGTCTCTTCGATATGCCTCCCTCCCTGATCGGCCCGCCCGCTCCGAGGTACAGCGCGACCCGCCACGCACTCGCGGGTGCGAGCAGGACGAGAGGGCTTTGCAAACGACCTCGTCCATAACCATGGGATGAGCGTCCCCCCCGACGAAATCGCTCCCCCACCCGGGAAGCAATGTGAGAGCATGTCGGCACCGTTCCTGACCAACGGGAGACGGTGACCCAGCCGGTTTCGAGGGAGTGGTCATGAAGTCGGCACATTCGACCGATTTTCGCGTGGGCGAGCGGGTGCCGGGCACCGACTGGGTGATGCATGGCGTCCTGGGCGAGGGCGGCATGGGGATCGTCCTCGAGGTGCGCAAGGGTTACCACATGCGCGCCGCCATGAAGGTCCTGCACCCGGCGGTCGCGCAGAGTGCCACGTTCGAACGGGGGTTCGCAGGCGAAGTCGACGTGCTGTCGCGCCTGCGCCACCCGAACATCGTGGAGGTCCGCGACTGCGGCGTGCTCGCGAACGGGTCCCCGTTCTTCGTGATGGAACTGCTCGCCGGCCGGACCCTTCGAGCCGTGATCCGCGACCGGCACACCCCCCTGACGGCGCAGGTCGTCTGGAAGATCGCCGGCCAGATCTGCGCCGGCCTAGGCCATGCCCATCGCGACGATCCGCCTGTGGTGCATCGGGACGTCAAACCGGAAAACGTGTTTCTGCACGGCCCTTCCCACGCCGATGCCCAAGTCAAATTGCTCGACTTCGGCGTGGCCAAGGTGATCGACACCGCCCGCACCCCTCACGAAATCGCCGGAACGCCGCGCTACATGGCGCCCGAGGTGTGGCGTCACGAGCCGGTCACCCCCCAGGTCGATCTCTACGCCGTCGCCGTCCTGGTCTACGAAATTCTGACGCAACACTTGCCGTGGCCGGTCGACGAGGAGTGCGAGGACGCGGTGATCGAAGCGCATCGGCACAAGGAACCCATGGCGCCGTCCTGCTGGAAGCGCTGGATCCCCCAACGCGTCGATGCGTGTCTACTCCGAGCGCTCTCGAAGAACCCCCAGGACCGGCAGCGGAGCATGGGCGACTTTTACGAAGGGCTCTTCGAGCTCGCGGCCCTCGAAGAGGCCTCGCCGAAGATCCGAATGGATCTGCCGACCCCACCGATCGCGCAGCCCTTGGCAGGGAAGCCCGCGGACTCCTTGCCCCAAGAATGGATGGACGTTGCGCGCATCGGTCTCACCGACGTTGTGCGTCCGTTCGAAGCCACGAGCACGACGGTCACCCTGCCCGGCCCCGAGCCCGGCTCCGCCGCCGGTCCCGAGGAACCGAGCCCCGAACATGCCGAGGACGGCGTTGCCGTGCCCGCCGGTGATTCGCCCCCGTCCGAGCCCGCCGTTGTGCGGGTCGATCTCCCGAGGACGGGCGTGCCGGCACATCGGGGCTATCGGCGGGGCCGCATCGGGCCAGCTGCCGTCCTGATCGGCACCGGCGCGATTGCGATCGCCACCACCTGGGGCGGGTGGAAAGCCCGGCATGCCGCCCCGGTTTTCGAACCCGCATCGGCCGCCGCACCGCCGTCGGCTCTCGTGATGGCGTGGGCTGCCGCGGTGGATCGCGCGGCGGCTTCCCAAGCTCCGCCTGACCCAAAGCCAGCGGAAACGGCGGCCGCGGATACGGTGGATACGGGGGCACGGAGTTCGACGACGCCCGCCCTCGCGTCTGGGCCAGCCCGTGCGATCCCCGCGCCGCGACCGTCCGTCCAGGCGAGCCAAGCCAGCGCACCGCCAGCCAAGCCCTCTCACCGCGACGATGTTTCCATGGCGGTGCCGGACTCCATGCCGCCACCCGCGCCGCCTCCGGAACCGACTGCCGCTCGATCGACCTCCGCACGACCGACCATCGACGAGCTCATATTGGCCGGACCCCCTCCGGAAACCGCGACCGGGAGTGCGATCGCCCCGCCGGGGGTCGCCTTTGCCGTGGAACGCGAGAACGGCGCTGCCCCTCGCCCCACGGTGATCGCGGATCTCCGAGCCGGTCGAACGCCGGCCTTACGACCCACGATCGACGAAATCATCCTTGCCGGCCCCCCTCCACAAAACGCATCGGCAGACGCCCGCGCGGCCGGGGGAACGCGCGTCCGCCCCGGGCCCCCCCGCGCGATCGCCTCGGCTCGACCGGCCGTTCCGCCGCGTCCCAAACCCACGGCTTCCCTGCCCGCGCCCGCCAACTTGGACGACTACTTCTTTGGCATCAAAGAGTTGCCGAAGCCGGTGCCCGAATCCCCCGCCGGAACGAAAGCGCCATGATCGCCCGTGGACCGAACGACACCGAGCCGTGCGGACCTCCTGTCGAGCAGGAGCCGTGGGCGGTGCGGCCTATGGATCGTCGCGAGGACGACGACCGCATATGGGCCGCGGACGCCGCGCGGAGACCCCGTCGCTCCCCAGCGAGCGACGACACCGAGCCGTGCGGCCCTCCCGTCGAAGAGGGGCCGCGGCGGGTGCAGCCCGCGGAGCGCCGCGAGCACGACAACCGCGCTGGCGTCGCCCTCGCCGCGCGGAAGCTGCAGTCGCATCCGACGCCGGAGGGACAACGCTCGGTCGGACCTCACGCGGTGCGTGACGGCACGAAGGGTCCGATCGGCGAGGAGATCCGTCGCCTCCTGCAGAGTGTCGGCCGAGATCGCCCCTCGCACCCCCTGCCCGTCCGAAGGTGCTCGGACGGCGGCAACTTCGTGCGGTACAGCGGCACCGCATTCCCCGTGCCCGCCCGTGAGCCCGAGCCCGAGCTGCCCAGTGTCGTGATCGCGGATTCCCAGAATCACGCCCTGCGCGAGGGTCCGACTGGGGTCGGCGCGCAGGGCGATCGACCCCGATTCTCACGGATGGTCCGGAGAGACCGAGGCAACGCGAATTCATCTTCGGAGGGAGCAGGGCGGGTGCTGCGACGGATCCTCATGCGACGGTTGTTGGCGACGGGGGCGATCCTCATCGGGCCCCTGGCCGGCCCGTCGCGGGCGTGGGCCGATCCGCCGGCGGCGGCCTCCCCCGCCAACGAGACGCCCGCGGATTGCGCGGCGGCCTTGGCCGCGGACGGCGCCGCCCTGTTCGAGCAGGGGCACTACGAGTCGGCCCGCCAAGTCTTGGCGCAGGCGTTTGAAATCGATCCGCAAACCAAGACACTGCTGCACCTCGCTGGTGCCGAGAGCAACGCCGGTCATCCCGTGGAAGCGGCCCAGCACTTCCGGCAATACCTGAGCCGAAGCGACGCGTCGCCGGACACGGTCGACATCGTTCGGAACGAATGGTTGCCTCGTGCCGAGGCCGAGATCGCACGCCTGAACGGCACCCCACGAGCCCGGGCCGATGCGACCGGAACCGGACGATCGCGCGGCCGTTGGATCCCGGTTGTCTGGCTCGAAGCCGCCGCGGCGACGGCCACCGCCGTGGCGATCGGCTTCGGTGTGGGGTTCGAGCACCACAAGTCGGACGCCCAAGGCCTGGCCCGGGACGTGGGCCCGTCGGGATGTCTGCCGCCCATGCCCGCCGCCCAGTGTGGGGCGCTCGATGCGAACCGCAACGCCGAGCGCTTGAACGGGGCCGTCGCCAATACCCTTTTCGCAGCGGCCGGCGGTCTTGCGGTACTCGGAGTGGTCAGTTGGTTCGTGGGGCCGGCGATCCAAGGACGCGCGGCGGACGCCGTGCGCCCCGTGCCGCTCGTCGGCGATCGGACCGCCGGCGCCGCGATCCAGGGAGTCTGGTAACGCGCTCGACCCGGAAAACGCTGAACAGCAACACGGTGGGAGGCCACGGTCGACACCCCGGCGAAGTGGAAAGGTGGAAAGAGCAATGACCCGCACCCAGGACCACGAGAGCACCACGTTCACCGAGGGCACGAAGTCCGTTGCGATCCGCGGCGGCCGCATCGAGGTGGTGGGCCAGGACACCCGCCTGCAGGTCGGCATCGAACGGCTCACGATCGGGCGCGCCCGCTCCTGCGCGCTCGTGCTCGAGGACAAGACCGTCAGCACCGTGCACGCCGAGGTGCAGGCGACCCCCAAGGGCGTGCGACTGGTCGACCTGTCGTCACGCAACGGCACGTTCATCGGCAATCTCGCGGTCACCGACATGCATCTGACCGCCCCCTGCGACTTTCGATGCGGCGCCCAGCGGCTTCGCTTCGTGCCCGAAACGCCCCAGCAAATCGTGCTCGACCCGGATCACCGCTTCGGGGACCTCATCGGCACGACTCCCGAAATGCTCCACCTCTTCGCCACCTTGCGCCGCCTCGCTCCGAGCTCCGTGTCGATCGTGATCCGGGGCGAGACCGGCACGGGCAAGGAGCGCGTCGCCAAGCGATCCACGACGCAAGCCCCCGCCGATCCAAGCCCTTTCTGGCCATCAACTGCGCCGCCATGGCCGAGCAGCTCCTCGAATCGGAGCTCTTCGGTCACGTCCGCGGGGCGTTCACCGGAGCCGAAACCGATCGCAAAGGGCTCTTTGTCGAGGCCCACGGCGGAACGCTTTTCTTCGACGAAGTGGCCGAGATGAGTCTGGCCATGCAGGTCAAGCTCCTGCGCGCGCTCGACAACCGAGAGGTGCGGCCGGTCGGAAGCGATCAACCGCGCAAAGTGGACGTCCGCAGCCTCTTCGCGTCGCACACCGACCTGAGTCGCGCCCTGAACCAGGGGCGGTTCCGCGAAGATCTGTACTTTCGATTCGTCAAAACGACCGTGGAACTGCCCCCGCTCCGCAATCGGTTGGATGACCTCGGCCTCCTGATCCAAGACATTCTCAAAGACCTCGGACGCCCCGACGCCCCCGTCGACGACGCGAGTCTGGAGATGCTCCGGACCCGCGAATGGCCCGGCAACGTGCGGGAGCTCCGCAATCTGGTCGAGGTCGCGCTCGTGGGATGGACGGACGGTCCGCTCGTGTTCGGTCCTGCCGTGCCTGCCGGTCGCCTGAAGGAGCCCGTGGATGGCGGAGCCGGATCGTACGAGGCCGCCAAGCAGGATTTCGAGCGGCGCTACTACACGGCACTCTACGCCGCGTGCCGCGGGAGCCTGAAGAAGATGGCCAAAGCGAGCGGCCGCCAACGGCCCACGGTGCGTGCGGCCGTGCGCGCTTACGGCTTGGTCGCCGAGGACGACGAGGACGTCACGGGCGGCCGAGAGGGATCGGAGTCGCAGTGACGTCCGGGCCTTACCGTTGCTTCGGGGAGGACCCCGACGCGAGCGATGCGTTGGCGGGGTGCGTCTCGCGACCGCGGCCCGGCGCAGGGACTCGGGCGCGCCCGCGGGTCGCGGCGGGGTCCACGATGGGGCGCGGGCCGCCGCGTTGCGCCGGGTACCGGACCGGTGACGTCGAGCGGCGCCGCCTGGGGCTGCGCGCTACGCGAGAGCTCGCCGCGGTTGGGACATGAATCGCGGGGTCCCTTGGATCGTGGCGGGCGTGGCCGCATGCTCCGCGGTCGCCTTCGCGTCGAGCTGCGTGGTCGACGACTCGTGCCACGATAGCGCCACGTGCCTGGGAGACGGCTTCGGTGGGAGCACCGACGCGGCGGCGATGGACGGCTGCGCAGAAGGCGGGACGTGTTTGACCCTGGCTGATGCGGCGAATGGGGACGGCGGCTTCGACGTGGCCGCGGGCGATGCGACCGCGGATTCGTGCGGGGCAGGCTGCGGGATCGCCGATGCCGCCGATGGTTTCGTGGAGACCTCGGCTGCCGATGGTGCGGCGGACGCTGGGGATTCGGGTGATGGCGGTCCGATCGCGTCCGATGCCAGTGGCGCTGGTTCGTTTCTCGGGACGTGGACGCTCATGGAAATGGAGACGTTCGACTGTCCCGACGCGGCCGGACTCTCTGGTGATGCTTCGGCGAATCCGCCGTCGGTGACGGTCACGTTCCGCGCCGGGCCTGGGCCGACGGACGCGGGTGAAGTGGACCTCTTGTTCGACGCCGGCGAGGGGTGCTCGCTCGCCTTGGTCGTCGATGCGGGTGTCGCGACTCTCGTGTTCGAGCCCCAGACTTGTGCTCTGGGTGGCAACACGGGCATCGACTGGACGTTCACGTCGGTGCGCGTTTCGCCTTCGATGGGATTGCTCGGAATCGTAGAGACGTTTACCGATCGCTTGGGTTGCATGTACGAGATTCAGGGGGGCTTGACGCGAGCGGAGGGCGGCTGAAGTCCGACGCTTGGGTGCGCGGCAGACTCGGTCGCACTGCGTTCAAATCGCCGCTCGAACAAGTGCACCCTTCCGAGGGTCGCCGCGCGTGCGCGAAGCCCGTCGGCATCGACCTATCGCAGCCTATTCGTAATCGCTGAGAAATACCGAGAACAATCGCTGCCGGTCCTTGGATGCGAGCTGACTGAACGCGTCTTTGCACCCATCCGTGTTTGCAGTCAGATACGCCGCCTGGAGACATCGTTGGACGTCCTCCGGCTGTTGTGCGCACGCCGTGACGAACGTGGCCCGGGGAGGAGGCGGCTCCAAGAACGTGACATTGGGGTAGAGAGACCGAAACGGTCGGATGAAGGGGCCAAGCTGCTGATACGCGAGCTCGCACACGGGCGACGTCGGTGCCGGCTTGCGCAGGTCGCTGAGCTCCTTCTGTGGCTGAGTCGGCAGTGCGCGGGAATCGGAAGCCGCATTGGCGGTCCCCGGCGGAATCAACTCGATCACGTCCGCACTGATCGTGAGCACGAAGGTGCAGTAGAAGCCCAGATACGAAGTAATCGTGTGGTCTTCGCGCAGGTTTTCAAGTACCTCGTTCGTATTGAGTGACGCGTTCTTGTGAAGTACGTCCATGGCCTCTTTGTACGGTGCCTGGCCGCCGCTCACGGGAATCACGCAAAGGAGCGCGCCCGTCGACGCGGACCCAGCCGCGGTTCGCATGAAGCGGACGGCACCGACCTCTTGCCGGTATTGGTGCTGATTCACCGTGGTGGCGTCGCGTAGGAAGCCGGCGCTTGTTCCGCATCCGGCGACTGCGAGGCAACCGAGCACTCGCGTTAGCGTGGCGTTCTTGATCATGCTTCCGGTCGTCTTGGGCTCAGGGTCCAACCGACGGCCCGAGTCGGAGTTGCGCCCATGAACGTGTCGGACAGAGCGGACGCCGTCGCTGCGAATCGGCTTACGGTTGCTGTCGGAAGGCAGTTCGCGGACGACTCGACATCGTGACACCGCTTTCCCAGAGCGGCCGAATGGAACGGACGCTTGAAGCGCGTTCGGTTGGATCCCGAGCGTTTCGCCCATGGCGAGCCCTACGATGGATCTTCGTAATCGATCGCCCTCTGGTCGCATTCCCCCGGCCCCCTCACCCGTGCCGGCGATGGTAGTGCCTGCGACGGGTGCAGGCTACCGCGCGTTGGGTTTGACCCCTACGTTGTCAAGCACCGCGTTGAAACTCAGGGTCGTCGGCACGCGCTTCGAGCTCGGAGATTCGCCCGCCGAGCTGCATCTCCCGGGCGCGAGCTTGCTTTCTGTGACCTTACAGCAAATGGCGCGAGAGGTCGGCTTGCCGGGTTACGACGGACGGGCACCGGCTTCGACGCTTGCCCAAGTGACGGAGCGCGTGGCTCTGGACAATGACTTAAAGCGCGCGCGCCGACGGGTCGCGATGATCGCGACGATAGGCGCGGCGCTCGCGTGCCGCCGCCGCCATGCCGAAGGCGAAGACCACCAATCCCATGATGATGAGACCCACGAGGTAGGTGTACTCGCCCACGTTCATCGCCTTCGCAGCTCAATGATGCCTCCAAGGACTGCGAGAAACAAGCCCGCACCGAGTACGGCGGCCGTCCAGCCCTGCGAGGGCCAGCCGCCCAAAACGATCTTCTCGAGCATGCCGAGAACCGCGACAAGCACGCCAGCCTCCCGCAGAAACTCGCCAGACATTTCGGCTGCGGTCCGTCGCTCACCCATCGTTCGGACCTGTACCACAGCCCTCGATGAGGGTACGCCGTGGCGTCGAGCAGAACGCATGTGCCCGGATGGGGGCTATGCCGACCGCCGCGAGATCGGAGGGGCCGTTTGTAGCTTCTAGCAGGTGCTGAAAAACCGGTCTGGCTCGGTTTCTCCTTCGGTCATGAGGCCGGAGGCAAGCCAACGCCAGCTCGCATGACGCAGGAGCCGGCTCGTTCCATAATACGAAAGACATGAACGAGCTCGGAAACGTGAAAGTTGTGTTCGTCGCGGGGTTCGGTCCGATCGTTCGTGATGCGGTGGCGAGTCGCCGGCTCTACGGCGAGGCTCTCGGTATCCGCTTCAAGGAGGAGACCGGCGGCTACCTTCACACGGACGGGCTGGAGGGCGCGAAAACGTTCGCCTGTGGCCGCTATCGCAAGCGGCGCAGTCCTGCTTCGGCAAGGACTCGTGGCTCGCCGAGATTCCCGCGCCGCAAGGGTGGCTGGAGCTCGACGTCGACAGCGTGTGGAGAGGGCGACGACGGCGCTCGCGGCGCGCGGCTATCGATGCTCGCGAAGAACAAGAAGGAGCCGTGGGGACAGATCGTCAGCCGGTTCTTGTCGCCGGAAGGACTGCGCCTCGGGATCACGTTCACGCCGTCGATGCGAGACGAGAACATCTAGCGGGCTGCCGAAGGCGCGCTGGAGAGGATCGACATATGCCCTATGAAACCGACCTTGTTGCGCACGATGCGAGGCGAAGACAAGAAGCGATCGTCGATGTTGGTGCTGATGTCGCCGGAGACGCGGGTGCCACAGACCCACCCGCTGCGGGCCATCAAGAAGCTGGCCGACGAGGCGCTAGCGAGATTGTCTCCGGTATTCGACGCCATGTACGCCGAGCTCAGCCGGCCTCGATCCCGCCGGAGCGGCTGCTCAAGTCGATGCTGCTGATGGCGCTGTACACGGTGCGCCGCGAGCGGCAGCGCTGCGAGCAGCTCGACTACAACCTGTCTTCCGGTGGTTCCTCGACACGGGTGTCGGACGTTCTCGGACGGCGAAGATCTCGCCGCGATGGCGCGTGAGGCGCTCGAAGGCTGGCTTGAAGCTCATCTCGTCGATGGGAAGGTTCCGCCGCGGCCGGTTGAGCACACCAGCGCGCCTCGGGGCGTGTCCGTCGCGAACGTAACCATCCGGCCCGGTCTCGCCGCCGCGCTTCAGATCCGTTGGGCGCGACGTGATTCAGGGCTGTCGCAGACTGAGCTCGGAAAGCTCGCCAGCGTCAGCCAGCAACAGATCGCTAAACTCGAGAACCCTGACGAGAATCCGAGTCTCGAGACGCTTTCGAAGGTGGCGCATGCGCTTGGACTCGAGGTCAGCGTTGGACTCGAACGACCGGACACGATGCCGAGCGTGAGCGCCCCAAAGCGGCGCCAACGACGGCTTGTCGACGCGTAGGTGAGTAGTCGGAGCAGGACGGGACTGCTTGGTTCGACACGCGGAACGGCAGCAACGATGGCCCGCCGAGTTTCGTCATTTTCGTCACGGGATACGGGGGCCCCGATTTTCACCTTGGGGGACTCCCTCCGCTCGCAGTGCGGTGTCGACGTCGCCGCAGTGAGAGGCGCGAAAGTCGAGTTTCGTCATTTTCGTCAATCGATTTGGGGTAGCGAATTTTTCATCGGGGGGGGGACTGCGGCCGGGGCGAGACCGCGCCGTCGCTACCCCTGACGCGCAACCGCGGTCGATGGGCTTGGTGCCCCAGCCCGCGGTTCCAGTGCCTTGAGCGTCTCGCGGAGCAGCACTGCCACCGGTCCTGCCGTGGGCGTCAACCGGGCGGCGGCTGCGACGAGCTCGCGTACCCGAACGACGTCGATCCAATCGTCTGCGCAATCGTCCGGGCCGTCGGGCCGACCAGGATCCGCGGGGTTAGGTAGGGGTGGCGGATCGGGGGTCGCGACGCCTACCTGTTCGATCCGCGGCGAATCGCCTAAATCGGGCGCGACCACGAGATTTCGAGCCCCGGAGGGGCCACGTACTTTGTTGAATGATATCATCGACTTCGTCAAAATTGACCCACTTTGGGACGATTCCCGGGACGATTCGTCCAGGTTTTTTGGCAGTTCCGGAAACACTTGGCCGAAGCCGTGAGTGAGGTTTTCCGGCTCTCTTAAGTAGATTTGCGTCGTCGCGAAATCCGCGTGGCCGGCGCGCTGCACGAGCACGCAAGCTGACGCGAGCGCCTTGGCGGCATGATCCAACGCGCCGGATATTGGGTCCTTGGCAGCCCGTCGCGCGCGAACTGGTCCGAGCGCACTTCGAGGTCGAGCCAGGCCGCATCCTGCAGTCTTAGGCACCTTTTCCCGTTGATAGCGCCTGGTTCGGCGATTCGGCCTGCTTGCTGCGTGCGTAGTGCTTCGGCGGCAGTCCGACGTGGCGCGTGAATGCGACGCTGAAGGTGCTCGCTGAGCTGTAGCCGACGTGTTCGGCGACTTCGCCGACGGTCACGCCGCGGCGCCGCAATAGGTCCTTCGCCAAGGCCATACGCCAGCCGAGCAAGTACTCCATCGGGGCAACGCCCACGGCGCGGCTGAAGCGCTCGAAGAAGGTGGAACGTGATAGCCCAGCCTCCTTCGCGAGCTGCGCGACCGTCCACGGCTTGGTCGGACGTTCGTGCATTCGTCGTATGGCCACGGCCAACCGGTCGTCGGCCAGGCCTCCCAAGAGGCCCGACGAAGCCCCGGTCTCTGCGGTCGAACGCAGGGCTTCGATGAGGAGGACCTCGAGCAGCCGGGCCAGGATGACGTCACGGGCGGGGCGCCGCTCCCGCGACTCCTCTCGTAGGAGCTCCACCAGCGTGCCGAGCCTTTGCTGGCCGCGAAGATGCACGAGTCGCGGGAGCAGCGAAACCAGGAGGGCCGCGTCCGGGGAACCGAAGGTGCAATGGCCGATCAGCATCCGAACGTCCGGTTCACCCCGTTGAACGCCGAGCCTGAATTCGCCGCTGTGCCGCGCGACGGGCGGGGTGTCCTCCGCAGCTAGCTCGAGGCTGGATGCCGTGAAGTCGTACGCCGAGGGCACGAGCGCGAAGTCCCCCTTCTGGAGCGCGATCGGCCTGTGTCCGGCGGCCGCGAGGCGGCACACACCGTCGAGGATCAGGCAGTAGAAGACCTCACCGGCCTCCGAGCGGCGAACGCGCCACGGGCCTCGGGCGCTGACGAGCTTCGAGAATGGAGCACCCGGCTGGAGCAGCATGACGACTTCTGCGAGGGGGTCGACCATTCGGACTCACGCCAATGAAATATGGACTGCCGATGGTAGCACGTCCGGTTCGCGCGCCCTACGGTCTGGGTGCGCTGGAAACGCCGGCAACAGGAGCTCCGCATGAAAACGATCTTGGTCACCGGATGCTCGTCCGGTTTCGGTCTCGAAACCGCACAGCACTTCCTGAAGCACGACTGGAGCGTCGTTGCGACGATGCGCACGCCGCGAGAGGGGTTGCTCCCCCGCTCCGACCGGCTGCGCGTACTCGCGCTCGATGTCACCGATCCGAACAGTATCCGTCAGGCCGTGGAGGCTGCAGGGCCGCTCAACGCGTTGGTCAACAACGCTGGGATCGGCTGGCTGAACGCACTCGAAGGGACACCGATGGCCAACGCGCGCGAGGTGTTCGAGACCAACACCCTCGGTACGATGGCGGTGACCCAGGCGGTGTTGCCTCAGTTCCGTCAACGCAAGGCCGGTGTGATCGTCAACGTCACGTCGAGCGTGACGCTGCGCTCGCTGCCGCTGCTCTCGGTCTACACGGCCAGCAAGGCCGCAGTGAACGCCTTCACCGAGTCGCTGGCGCTCGAGCTCGAGCCCTTCGGCATTCGCGTGCGTTTGGTACTCCCGGGGCGGGCTCCGGACACGCAGTTCGGCAACAACGCGCGGGCGCGGATGAAGGATGGCTTTCCGGAGGCGTACGCGAACCTCGCTCAGAGCATCATGGCACGCTGGCAGACGGCGACCGCAATCACTCGGTCGAGTGACGTCGCCGAGGCCGTGTGGCGCGCAGTGAACGACCCGTCGTCCCCCATGCGCCTGCCGGCGGGTGCGGACGCGCTGCAATGGGCGCGTAGCTGACGACTTCCTCAGAACCAGGAGAACCCTTCGTGGAGTACCGACCTCTCGGCCGCACCGGCGTCACCGTCAGCCAGATGTGCCTGGGTGCGATGATGTTCGGCGCGTTCGGCAACCCGGATCACGACGACGCGGTCCGGATCATCCACAAAGCGCTGGACGCTGGGATCAATTTCATCGACACCGCCGACGGCTACTCCGCCGGCGAGTCGGAACAGATCATCGGCAAGGCTCTCACGGGCGGACGGCGCGCGAGCGTGGTCCTCGCCGTCAAGTTCGGCCCTCCGTTCGACAAGGACCCCAACCACCGCGGAGCATCGCGGCGGTGGATCGTCGAAGGGGTCGAGGGCTCGCTGCGCCGCCTCGGAACCGACTGGATCGACCTCTATCAGGTGGGGGTTCCCGATCCGAGCACCGATATCGACGAGACCCTCGGTGCCCTGTCGGACCTCGTGCGTGCCGGCAAGATCCGATACTTCGGGACGTCGAAGCTCCCCGCCTCTCAGATCGTCGAAGCTCAATGGGCTTCCGATCGCCGCGGCCACGGCCGCGTTCGAACCGAACAACCCCCTTATTCCATGCTCACCCGGGCGATCGAATACGACACGCTGCCGACCTGCCAGCGCTACGGAATGGGTGTCATGGCCTACAGCCCGCTCGCCGGCGGGTGGCTGTCAGGCAAGTACCGCAAGGGCCGGAAGGTCAGCGGGCCGGGTTCCGCGGCACGCTTGCAGCGCCTCCCAGCGCGCTACGACGCGACCGACCCCTCGAACGCCGCGAAGCTCGACGCCGCCGACGCACTCGGCGGGCTGGCGGACGAGGCCGGGCTGACGCTCGTCCAGATGGCGGTCGCGTTCGCAATCCACCACCCGGCCGTCACCTCCGCGATCATCGGTCCGCGCACGATGGACCACCTCGAGGGCTACCTTGCCGCCGACGGGATCGCCCTGTCCGGCGAGGTGCTCGACCGCATCGACGAGATCGTCCCGCCTGGGGTCACGATCAACGTCGCCGACAACATGTGGGAGTTCGGCACGACGGCGCTAGCCGCAGCGTCGCGGCGCCGATAGGAGTGGCAACCCTTGGCCGAGGAGCCAGCAGGGCCGGCGCGAGCCCCGCGATCTCGTTGCGTCGGGGGCTGTCGGGCTACTCTCGCACGGCGCTCACTTCGCCGAGAGGGCGCGCGCCTGTCCGAGGAGCTGCGAGGCGACGAGCTCGAAAGGTTCCAAGCTCTGATCGCCGCGACACGCGGCAGGTTATTTCTCCGCGAGTTTCGCCGCGTCGATCGCCGCGAGAATCTGCGCCGTGCTTGGCCTGACCTTGTAGTCGGGATCGGAGTGCGCCCAGCGCACGACGCCGCTGCGATCGATCAGGAAGAGCGAGGGGATAGCGATCTCGTGGTGCGGCTTGCCTGAGTAGCTCTCGAGATCCACGCCGAACCCCTTCATTTTCGCAAGCGTGGCGTCGTCCACTCTGTTCACGACGTGGAACGCCGCGATCATCGTCGCGTCGCTGTCGCTCAGCACCGGGAACGGGATGGCGTACGTCGCCTTCGTCTTCGCCTCGGCGTCGGGTGTGTCGACGCTGACCGTGACAGGCGTGACGTTTCGCTTCTGATACTCGGGGTATGCCGTCGCCAACGCGTGGTTTTCGGAGCTGCAATACGGGCACCAGCCGCCACGGTAGAACGCGAGGAGGATGGGGCCCTTTCCGTAGAGCGACGACAGGGACACGTCGTCGCCGTTGAGGTCGCGCGCGTGGGCGTCGGGCACCTTCTGGCCGACCGGTATTCCGGTGCCCGGTGCGAGCGTCCCGACCCGGTCGGACGGGGGGTCCGCATAATCCTTCAGATGAGGCGCCGCGGCGGCCGCAGACGGGCCAGTCGATGCGGACGTTGCCGCGCTCGGCCCGAACGAGGCGTCGCTCGTGGCTGGAGCCTTCGAGTCCACGTCCGGCTTCGAGCAACCGGCGACCAGGGCGACGACGGCGAACAGCGCGGATCCGCGGTGCAATCCCGCGCTCACGCGCGTGCAGCCCGAAGGGCCTCCAGGATGGCGGCCGGCTCGACCCGGACCATCCAGTTGGGGTCGACCGACGCGAACTCCACGACGCCCTGTCGATCGAGCACGAACGTTCCAGGCATCGGCAGCTCCCATGACTCGTCGCCGTTGAACTTCGGTAGAACGCTGCCGAAGTGGGTCTGCAGCTTCTTGAGCTCGTCGCTCAAGGCAAAGACGAGCTTGAACTCCCGCGCGACGCGGTTGCCCTTGTCGGTGAGGACCGGAAAGGTGAGTTGCTTCTTTTCGACGTCGGTGAGCGCGTAATCGGGCGTCTGAGGCGAGATGGCGACGAGCTCCGCGCCCAGGTCGTGGATCGCGCCGAGCGCGCCCTGGTAGGCGCGCAGCTGCAGATCGCAGAACGGGCACCAGCCGCCACGGTAGAACGTGACGACCGCCGGCCCCTTTGCGAGCAGCGTCGAGAGGGTCACGGGCTTGCCGTGCGCGTCGGGCAGAGTGAAGTCCGGCGCCTTGGAGCCCACCTGCAACGCCTGGCGCGCGATCCCCGACTCGGCGAGCTTCTTGATCTCGGCGCCGAGACCCGCGAGGACCTCGGGCGGAGCGTGCTTGGCCACGCCCTGCATGAAGGTATCGATGCTGTCCTTGAGAAGCGTGGCGTGAAGGTCCTGGGTCATGAACGACTCCTTGCGGGTTTGGAGGCCAGCGCGCCGTCGAGCCATTTCTCGATCCGGCGGAGCTGGTGCGTGAGCAACTCTTTCGAACGCAGGGTGTGGGCGAGCAGCATGGCCCCCTGGACCGCGCCCACGAGGTCGGCAGCCAGGGCACGCGCCTCGCGTCGCGCGACGCCGTGGGCCCGGAACTGCTCCTCGGCCCAATCGATGTAGACGGCCAAAAGGCGCTGCGCGGCGCGGGAGAGGGGCGCGTCGGGGCCGAGCTTCTCGAGCTCCTGGCAAAGGCTGCCGTGCGGGCAACCGAACTGGATGATGCCATCTGCGAAGTCGAGAGGTGCCCTGACGAAGCAGTGGAGGCGAGCCCGAGGCTCGCGGTGGGCGCCCGTCCACGACGCGACGCGTACTCGGAGCGCCTGCTCTTGTGCCGTGATGACCGTTTCGGCGAGCGCGTCCTTCGTCTTGAAGTAGTAGTAGACGTTTCCGAGGGGAACCTTCGCCGATTCGGCGACGTGGGCCAGTGTCGTACGGTGGAAGCCCTGCGCGTGAAGGAGACGCGTGGCTGCGGCAACGAGCTCGGCGCGCTTGTCCGCGGAGGCGTACGGAGCGGGCCGCATCTGAGTTGGTTAACTAAGACACACGCTCGCCGCAGTCAACCCGAGATCATGGGCGCGATGAGGAGCGGCCTGGACCAGAGCAGTCCGGCCGGCGACCTGGTGTCCGACGCGAGCGTGCGTCACGTCCGTCCCGTCGGCTCGCGCGATGCCTTTTTTCGCCTCTCGCTTGGCACTCGTTCGGGCATCGGGACCGGGCAACCTCAGACGCCGCTCCAAAGAAGATCGACGGCGAACGTCATGAACGCGGACCAGCCTACGGTGAACACGAGAGTGCGCGCACGGAACATCGAAAAGCCCGTGACATGGATCACCGCGTGCGACAGTCTTGCCCAAAAAAAGACGATCGTCGAGACCACGGTCACCGAGTTGGATATACCCGCGGCGTGTCCAATCAGCACCGCCGAGGCGAACGGGGCGAAACTCTCCACCCCGTTCAAGTGAGCTCGGTTGGCGCGATGCACCCACGGGGGCAGAGGCGAGGTCGGGGCGACCTTGTAGTCTGCGGGCTTCAATGGACCACGGGCCGATACGTAGCCGCTCACGACGGGGATCCACAGCGCACCCGTGAGAATGGCGGTGAGCAAAAGGTAGTGCAGTTCGGTGGTCACGGTGTTCCTTCCGGCGCGCTCGCTTTCCATGGCGCGCTCTCCATGTCAAAGGGGTCGTCTCCTCGCCGCCTCACCCTCATTCGGAAGGCGCCGCAGGGACAACGTCCGCATCGCGCGCGATGTACGGTACATAGCGGTAGTCGCGTATCGACTTCACCCGACCTTCCTCCCACTCGAGTAGAATGAAATACGTCGCTTCGGGCGAACCGGCGGCGTGGGCGCCGAGAACGAGGTGTCCTTCCAAACGCACGACTCGAAGCGAGATGTCTTCATTCGCATAGCGCGAGAAATACATGCCCACTTCTTTTCCGCGGCGTTGGGCCTTGGAGACGAGATCGAGCCGACAGTCCTCGCTCACCATGGACCGAAGTCCGTCCCAATCGCGCGCGTTGAACAGGCGCGCATAGCGTGCGAGCTCGGCGCGAAGGGTCGCGTCCGCGACGGCGGGTCTCGCCTCCGTGTCGCGAAGATTCCTGCGGCCTCGGACGAGTGCGGCTTTGACGGCCATGACGGTTGTCCCCATCGTTTCAGCGGTTTCTTCGAGCGAATGGCCGAGCACGTCTTTTAGAATCACAGCGCTCCGCTGGCTGAGAGGGATCGCGACGAAACGGATCAGCGCTGCACGCACCGCCTCCGGGTCGGGGGCGTCGTCGGCGGCCGCGATCTCGGACATCTCGGCGCGCGTTTCGGTGTACCGGCGACCGTGGCTCTTCAGAAAATCCAGCGCGGCATGGTGCGCAATCCGAAACAGCCACGGCCGGAGAGGCAGGCGGCTCGAGTTCAGACTCAGCGTATAAAACGCTCGAGCCAGGGTCTCCTGGACGATGTCCTCGCCCTCGATGACAGAGCCCGTAACGCGTGCGCAGTACCTGTGCAATTCGGCGCGAATCCCCTCGACGGTCGCCAAGAACTCCTCTCGCGCTTTCGCGACACTGTCGTGAAGGGGATCCGTCATGGGCGACGATGCTACGGGTTCGTGAGCCGTGGCGACCTTGAAACTCGCGCCCCCATGGCCGATCCCGTCTCTCATTTCGCCTTGACGATGGCGCGAATGCGATTGTTTTTCGGATTGTGCTCCAACTCGGCCAGGCCGAGCGCCTCGAGCACCGGCGGCACGTACATGGCGAAGCGGCCCCGCAGCCCCTTCTTCAGGCCGTACCAACCCTTTACGGGGTTGTCTTGCGCGCGGCCCCACGCTTCCACCGATCCTTCAGAGGCCGGCTTTTGCTCGTCGGCGGCACCGAGCGGCATCCAGTCCCCGTGGCGCGCGAGCATCTCGACGAGATCCTCGATGCATCGGAGCTGGTACCGAAGCTCCGTCTTTCCCACCCGCACGACGAGCGCCGGCGGTGTGGCGGCGGAGTCGCGATAGGCTTCGTATTCGGCCGTGCCGGGGGGCGTGGTCAACTTCCACGGGGTGGCTGGGGTCCCGTTCCCCGTCGCTTTACTCATCTCGAACCTCCTCGGCGGCTCGCTTCAGATCGCGGGCGAATGTCGCACTGGACCGAGCAGTCCTGGCGAAAGACCGTTTCATTCTTCCGAGCGAAAGGAGAGTACGGGGTCATCGACGAGCCTCCCCCGAACCACGAACGACAGAGGCGAAAAGATGCGCTCGCCCGTCGAATTTTTGGTGCAGGCGCCGAACCGTCGACATAGTTCGGTCGATCGCCGCGGTCTCTTCTTCACTCCTGTTGCGTGAAGAGCTGCGGCACCTCGGCCGCACTGAGCGCGCGGTCGTAAATCCGGAACTGGTCGATCTTTCCGAACAGGTACGAATCGCTCGCGTATTGCGACGCCCCGAGCCAGTTCTGCGTGGGCTCACCCGTGTAACTTTGCTGCTCTGAACGACCCCGAATCCGCGCCCTTGGCTGCTGCGAAGAAAATGGCCGCGAAAGGATGAACGCCGACGCACGTGCCGGTCAGAGCCCGAGCGGCGACTGACGGAGCGAACAGCCGCTCCGCCGAGCATCGGCTCCAGGCGGTCGCGTCGGAGATAGGCCGCGCCGCAATGGGGGGTTGAGAATCCGCCGCGCCGGGAGCACCCTGGCGACATGCCGCTCGTTACCGTGTACGCGTCCGCCGAGCCGCTTGCCGACGAGAAGGCGACGGCGCTCTTGCGGGATTTGTCTTCGACAACCGCACGCCTCCTCGGGAAGCCCGAGAGCTACGTGATGACGTGCCTCGTACCGCGCAGCCGAATGACGTTCGCGGGCTCGCCCGAGGCCTCTTGCCTCGTCGAGGTCAAAAGCATCGGCGGACTGGGCGGTGACCGCGCCAAGCGGTTGACCGAGGCCGTCTGCAAGCTCGTGCACGACGCGCTCGGAGTGCCGACGAACCGCACATACGTCGTGTTCGCGGACGTGCCGGCGTCGTTCTGGGGCTTCGACGGGAAGACGTTCGGTTAGGCGCCAGCCGTGCGGGACGCCGCAAGGGCCTGAAGCGCATGTTCGGGCTGGGACCGTAGCCCAATGACTTGTGCCACCCCCCGCTGGGGCAGCGGCATGCCGGACGCGCCGACGCGGCAAGCAGGACTGGATGCTCTTCGAACTGAAACGCTCGCCGGAGCCCGCCCTTCTTGAGGAGACGGTCGCTCGTGCCATCGCGTTGTACCGTCAGATGTCCGAGGTGCGCCAGGCGGTCGCCACGTCGCGAAACGTCTCCTCGAGGCAGGTGGAGTTCACGGAGGTGTCCGCGACCGACGCGCGCAATGCCTTCGCAGACCTGCTCGACACGACCGCGCGCCGCGGCTTCGTCGTCATCAACAAGCAGAACACGCCCAAGGCCGTCCTGACTTCAGCGGCGCCCTCGTCGTGATCCACTGCACGGCGGGATCGTGATCCACGGCACGGCCTGAAGGGGCGGCCGCGGGCGGCGGGATCGTGATCCAGGGGGGCGCCGTGGAACGCGCGATCGAGGGCGTCTCGCCGGACGCTGGCGTCGATGTCCAGGCGTCGATGCAGCGAGTGCCGGAAGTGGTTCACACCTGCCGTGAGCGCGCTCGATCACCAAGTTGTGTGCGGAGAGGGGTGCCGCGGCCAGCGCCGCAACCGTCAGGCGCGCCGGAGGCGGCGCAACGACCTGGACGAGCAGCGGGCCGACGAGCGCGCACGCCAGCAAAGGCGCCGGGACGGCGCCGAGGCGGCCGGATGTCACGAGCTACCCTCGGACGGCAACAGCGCGGATTTATTGCGTAAAGCACAGCAGATCGTGGACAAGGCCGCGAGCCTGTCACGAGCTACCCTCCGCCGCGATCTGGGGCGAATTCTGCGGAAAATCGGCCCTTTTGGGCCCGCCAAAGTGGACAGAGTGGGCCCATGTCACGAGCTACCCTGCGCGCTGGAAGCTGGGGAAAACGGCTGCCGATCGGGCCTGGACCTGGACAGCGTCACGGGCCGGTCTCGTGCCGGGTAACGAGTCGTGGTGGATTCGCGGCCGTGACCGCCGCTGCTCAAGCCGAGCGCCTCGTCGCCGTCGCCGATCTCGGCGAGGGCCTGTCGCGGCTGCGCCTCGCCGACGCCTGCGCGCTGGCCGCCATGCGCGCGTCGCTCAAGCAGCACGGCCAGCTCTCCGCCGTGCGCGCGTTCGAGCGGGATGGCGCCGTCGAGATCTTCGACGGCTTCAAGCGGCTACGCGCCGCGCGAGGGCTGGGCCTTCGCGATCTGCGCGCCGTCGTCACCGACCTTGGCGCCGTCGATGCCACCGTGCAGATGCGCGAGCTGCACGCTGGCCGCGGGCTCACCGCGCTCGAGGAGGCGTGGATCGTGCGCGCCCTGCATCGAGAGCATCACGTGACGCAAGGGGCGATCGCTGCGCTGCTTCGTTGCCACAAGAGCTGGGTCTGTCGCCGCCTGATGCTGGTCGAAGCGCTCGATTCGTCGGTCCAAGCCGACGTTCGACTCGGGCTGCTCGCGCCGCGGGCAGCGATCCTCGTCGGCGCGTTGCCACGTGGCAACCAGCCGGCGGTCTCCGCGGTCGTCATCCGTCGCGGGCTCACCGTGCGGCAGACGGCCCTCTTGGTGCGCGAGCTCGCGGACGACTCGGGGCCGGGGCATGAGGCGGTGCTGGCGCGCTGGCGCGACGGGGGTCGGCCTGCGCGCCGCGGCCGCCCACGCATGGCAAGGAGCATCGCCGAGACGATCGCGCTCGACGTGACGACCATTCGACGGAGCGCGGGGCGACTTCAGGCCTGTTTGGCCGGGATGCCGCTCGCCGCGTTGGGACCCGCCGCCGACGTCGTGGGCCCCGATCTCAGCAACCTCCATGGCGTGTTGGGCGGCCTGATGAAAACGATCACCGCCGTGACCGAGAGAGCGAGCAGGGCATGACGGTGCACTGGCGCTCTCGCGAGGAATTGATCCACCAGGTCGTCGTGTTGACGGCCCAGGGGATGAGCCGGCGCGCCATCACGCGGGCGCTGGGGGTCAGTCGGAACACGATCAAGAAGATCCTTCGGACCCACGGTCGCGAGCGCGACGACGGGCACGCCGCGCTGGCCGCTGCGCCCGTGCGCGCGCCGCGTTCCCGCAAGATCGACGCCTACCAGGGTCGCGTGAGCGAGTTGCTCGCGCGCTACCCGGACATCACCGCGCAGCGCGTGCTGGAGATCCTCAAGGACGAGGGATTCCAAGGCGGCTACACCGCCGTCAAGAAGCAGATGCGGCGCGTGCGGCCAGCGGCCAAGCCGACGCCGAGCCTCGAAGCTCCGGTGTTCGGACCGGGTGAGATGGCCGAAAACGATTGGTCGCCCTACACGCTCACGTACACGACCGGCCTCTCCGAGACTGTGCAGCTGTTCTCGTATGTCCTGGTCTATTCGAAGCGCAAGTCCTTCGACGTCTTCGGCTCGCCGGACTTGTTCGCGCTCATGGACGGCCACGAGCGCGCCTTCGCGCGCTTCGGCGGCTGCGCCGCGGGCTGCAAGTACGACAGCCAAAAGCCCGTCGTGCTCCGGTGGGAAGGCCACCAGCCCATCTACAATCCTCGGTATCTCGCCTTTGCCGCGCACTACGGCATTCAGCCCGCCGCCGTGCGAGGAAAACCCAACGCCAAGCCGCGCGTCGAACGCAGCTTCTGGGAGCACGAGCGATCGTTTCTCAACGGCCGCTCATTTCCGCGATCGCGACGACTTCGCCGCGCAGCTCGCCGACTGGCTCGTTCGCGTCGTCGACCCGCGCAAGCGTCACGGGCTGTCCGCCCTCGATCGGTTTCGCGACGAGGCGCCTCATCTGCGGCCGCTGCCCAAGCATCCGTACGACACCGCCCGGGTCACGTATCGACTCTGCAGCATCGACGGGTACGTCGAATGGCTCGGTAACCGCTACGCCGTGCCGTACGACCATGTGACCGACTTCCTGCCGCTGCGCATCACGCAGACGGAGCTGTTCGTCTACGGGCCGAATCTCGCTTGCCTGGCGCGCTATGAGCTGCGACCGCGCGGACGCGGCGACAAGATCGATCCGCTCGGGCTGCATCCTCGCCCAGAGAGCCGGTCGCCCATCGACGTCGACAAGCTGCGCGCCACCTTCGAGCAGATGGGCGACGGGGCCGCCGCGTTCCTGCTCCAGCTCTCGGGCGCCCACGTGACCCGTGTCTGGACCCACCACGCCCGGCAGATCCTGCTCTTGCGTGCCCGCTACGACAGCGCCGACGTCGACGCCGCCCTCGCGCACGCCGTTCGGTTCGGCGCGCTCGACGCGGCCTCGGTCGAGCGCATCCTCGCCCGACGCGCTCCGCCCCGGACCCTCGACGAGTACGTCGCCGAAGACACCGCCAAGCGCATCGATGACGCGCTCGGTCCCGTCGTCACACGCCCCCGCGATCTGGCCGAGTACGACGCTCTGCCGCTCGCCACCCGCCGCCCCGTGGAGACCGCCGATGGCCAAGACCAAAACGGATAAACCAGACTCCAATGACCGGGTGACCGGCCCGGCCTCTGACGAGGCCGTCGTGGTGATCGATCGCCTGCGCCGGCACCTCGGCTACTTGGGCCTCTCCCATACGCTCTCCACGCTCGACGACTGGCTCGCGTGGGCCACCCGCGAGCGACCCGGACACACCGCCCTGCTCGAGCACGTCCTGGCCGCTGAGGTCGATCACAAGTCGGCCGCACGCCTGGACCGGCGTATCCGGGTCAGCGGCCTGGTCGAGCGAAAGACACTCGAGGCCTTCGACTGGGACTTCCAACCCTCGATCGACAAGAGCCTCGTGCTGGAGCTCGCCCGCCTCGACTTCGTCAGGCGCCACGACGACCTGGTCATCACGGGAAAGAGCGGCACCGGCAAGAGTCACATCCTCAAGGCTCTCTCCCTGCGCGCCTGCGTGCAGGGCATCTCCCTGCGCTACGCGCGGTGCGTCGACCTGCTCGCCGACCTGCACGCCGGCCTCGCCGACGGCACCTACCCCCGACGCCTGAAGGCCTGGGCACGACCCGACCTGCTCGTCATCGACGACGTCGGCCTGGGGCGCCAGCGCGACGACGAGCCCACCGCCGCCCATACTCTGTTCAACCTCGTCGATCGCAGGCACGGCAAGCTCTCGACCGCGGTCACCTCCAATATCGATTTGCGCCAGTGGGGACGCTACCTGGGAGACGCGACCGTCGCCGCCGCCATTCTCGATCGGCTCGCCATGCATGCCATTCGTATCGACATCGACGGACCGAGCTACCGCCAGCACGTCGCTGCCGAGCGTGCCGGCAAGCCGGTCGCACCCACTCGGGCGACGGCGCCGTGAGGCGCCCGCGCCGCGTTCCACCCGCTCCGCCTCCGCCCCGCGTCCCGGACCTCGTCGTCGCGCCGGAGCTCGCCTCCATCATTCTGCTCGAACACGCGCTCGACCTCGCTGCCGACGCGCTCTTGGCCGAGCACCAGACGCTCATCGACGACTTCCATAGGCCACGCGACCAAGGCCCTGTCGTCTTCCTCGCCCACACGATCTGCCGCAGGGCCGCCACCTTGCGCGAAACGCTCTGGCGCTACCGCCACGCCGTCCGCGAAGCGGCAATGCCACCCGCGCACGATCCCACGGACGACAACTCCTTCTGATAGCCGGACTCCCACGCTGAGCCGCGAGCCCGAGCGCTCGCGAGTCCTACCGGCGTCTTGGCGGTTCCCCCCTTCGCCCGGCCGAGCACCTCGGGGTGAGCCACTGGCCCTGACGCGCGCCCTTTCCGATAGCAAGGGGTGGGTCACGATCCCGCCGCTGCCGCCACCCCGACCCCGGCGACGGGTGGATCACTTCGGTCGCCAGAAGTGGATCACTCTAAAGGCGCCGCTGAAGGTCCTGATCTCGTTTGACGATTTCCGAGCGTTTTTTGCTCGACGCACGCGCACGCTCGACACGTTGAGCGCCGATTTCGACACCATGTTCGTCCGGATGCAGACCCCCCGGGCGCGGGCGGGAATGAAGAAGGCGTTTGAGGCCACGCCCGAGGAATTCGGAGCCGCGGCTGTGGCGGGCGTAGCCGCACGATAGAAGCATGCCTGAAAGGGCCTGCATCTACGTCCTCGCAGGAACCAACGGAGCGGGCAAGAGCAGCGTGCTCGGCGAAATGGCCATTGCCGCGGGCGCGGACTTTTTCAATCCTGACGAAGCGACGCGTCGGATCCTCGAGGCCAACCCGGGTGCGCTTGCCGCGCAAGCCAATGAGGCGGCCTGGCGCGCGTCGCGACAGGTCGAACTTCGGCATGCGTCAGGGAATGACGGGCGAGCGTTCCCGCCGCGCACGCGTGTCGCGTAGGATGCCCTCGAGCGACAAGTCCAACCCGAGCGGCCTCGATAGTATGTCGCTCGAGATTCGCGATCTCCGGCTCGAAGATACCGAAGGCCTGCTCGAGTCCTTCCGCGAGCTTGTGCGTGTGAATCCCCGTGTCCAGCACCTCGTTCCGACTCCCGCCGCTGTCCACGACGCCATGAGAAACCGGCGGTTTTTCAGACTATTAGTCGCGCCCCTCGGGCGCGTGCGCGCGCGAATCGCTCGTCGACGGCCTGAACGACGACCGAAAGCCGGGCGAAAGCCTTGCCGCCAAAGCGGACGGGCCAACCGGCGGCTCCACGACCTTCGCTGTCCTTTGCGCTGGAATCGCCAATCGAGATGCGCCCACCTTGGGGAGTAACCCCACACCTTGACATCGGCGTTCTCTCGCTGTGTGGTGCAAGTCGTGGTCGCGTTACCTAATGGACTGCAGATAGGCGACGTTGTCGCCGGCAAGTACGAGATCCTGCGGGTGATCGGGGCCGGTGCGATGGGCGTCGTGGTGGCCGCACGCCACCTCAATCTGGACCGGACGGTCGCTCTGAAATTTCTCGTGGCCTCGGCGCTCGGCCATCCCGATGCACTGGCGCGGTTCAAGCTGGAGGCGCGCGTACCCGCCAAGTTAGCTCATCCACACGTCGTGCGGGTTTACGACGTTGCTTGCCTATCGAGCGGCACGGCCTACATCGAGCTTGAGTACCTCGAGGGGGCCGATTTGGCAGCGCGATTGCGCGCCGGGGGACGCCTTCCTTTCAATCTCGCGGTGGATTTCGTCCTTCAGGCCTGCGACGGCCTCGCCGAGGCGCACGGGCAGGGGATCATCCACCGCGATCTGAAACCCGCGAACCTCTTCGTCGTCCGCGGCTCTACCGGAACGGAAACGATCAAGGTGCTCGATTTCGGGGTCTCGAAGGCCAAAGCGGCCTTGTCCTCGACGCTGCCCATCGGTACCGAAAGGCCGGCCGGCATGAGCACGTCCGGCGGTCCCATCGGCTCTCCTTGTTACATGTCGCCGGAGCAGATGCAGATGGCACACGACATCGACGTCCGCACCGACATCTGGTCGCTGGGGGTGACGCTCTATGAGCTCGTGACCGGAGAGCTTCCGTTCCGTGGCCAGTCGATCGTGGAGCTTTACTCCGAGATGAAATCCCAGCAGGCACTCTGCGTGCGAGACCGTTGGCCGGACCTGCCTGCGGGGCTGGAGGCCGTTCTCTCCAGGTGCCTGCAGTTCGAAAGGCAGCTCCGTTTCGCCAGCGTTTCCGAACTCGTGCGAGCGCTGATGCCATTCGCTTCGAATCGAATGGGGTCGACGCGCGTCTCCGGTGCGCCCGGGCCCTTGACGGTCAGTGCATCCGTACCGCATCACATGGCGCACGCCAGTCGGATGGTGCTCGCCGGCGCTGCCGTCCTCGCGCTGGCAGTCTGGGTCGGGACTCACCGAGCAAGAGCGCACTGGCCGGCGCCAACAAGCGGCGCGGTCGCAACTGCAGTCGCCGCTCCCGCGATCCAGGCGTCCGCCGCACCGCAGGTCTTCGCGCAGCGAGTCCCTCCCGCGAGTGCCGATGGCGGTGCCGGCTCCAGCGACCGATCGTCGGCGGACGAAGCGGGCCCGGCGGTACGAACTATCGACGTGGACAAGCGAGCCCCGGTGGCATCTAGAGCCGGACGCGAGGCTGATCCCACAACGCGTCCGCTCAGGAGCCGCTTCACGCTTGCCGCATCTCCAACGGTTGACTCGGTCCCCGCGCCATCCACTTCTGCGGCGGAGTCTTCGCTGGAGTCCCTCCTTCAAACCCAGGAGTAACCGAGCGCACGACCAACCTATTGACCGGGATTTGCGAATGGCCTTCTTACGGGAGATTACGACGGAGCGAACGGTCCCCCTCGAACCCGAGCACAGCATCGGTCGGGCGCAGACCTGTTCACTGCATCTCGAGAGCGATTACGTGTCCGCCCAACACGCGCTCCTACGGTACGACGGGGAAGCGTGGTTGCTTCGCGACCTGGCGAGCTTGAACGGCACCTGGCTGAACGACCGCCGCATCCCCGCAGGCCTCGAGCAGCGACTGGGAAAGGGGGCGCGGATCGCCTTCGGTAGCCAAGGCTCGGCGTGGGAGTTGTTCGAGGACTCCCCGCCGGCCGTCATGGTTGTCCCCATCGACGAGAGCGACCCGCCCGTGCTTATCGAGGGCGACCTCTTGGCTCTTCCGTCAGCCGAGGACCCCAAGGCGATGATCTACCGCGGCCCCGGGAATTCGTGGATGCTCGAGGAGGGGGACGCGCTCCCCCTCCCGTTGAGCAACCTTCGTGTGTTTCGCTGCGGTGGCCGCGCGTGGCGATTCTCCTGTCCCACGAGCGTTCGGGCCACGACCCGTGCCGACTCAGTTCCGAACAAGGTTTCGCTTCGGAACCTTACTCTCGAGTTCAGCGTGTCGCTCGACGAGGAGCACGTCGAAATTCGCGCCCGCGGCGACCGTTGTGTCTTCGATCTGGGCGAGCGCGCCCACCACTATCTACTCCTCACCCTGGCGCGGAGGCGCCTTGCCGATGACCGCAACGCGGTCCCGGAGACCGCCGCCGGCTGGGTCGATCTCGAAACCCTTTGCCGAAACTCGAGCGTCACGCGCAGTCAGGTCAACGTGGAGGTGTTTCGGATTCGCCAGCAGTTCATCGACAGCGGCGTCGTCGATGGCCCAAACATCGTCGAGCGCAGGCCTGGTCAGCTGCGGATCGGCAATGGCCGCGTGACAGTCTCGCGGCGTTGATTTCAGCCTATGAGATCCATTCGCGTCGAGGACGCCGCGCCGCCCGTCACCACGTTCGGATATGCTCCGCCGAGAAAGGAGCGGATCATCCCGGTGACAAAGCTCGCGATGTACCTGGTCGCCATCGGATCGGTTGCGCAAGCGCACGCGGCGTGGGCCGTTACCCCTTCCGATCGTGAGCGGTCAGCCGCTCTCTTCACATCGGCTAAGCAGCACATGACCGACGGTGACTTCCTAACCGCCTCGGCCGAGCTCAGCGAAAGCGAGATCCTCAATCCACAGGTCGGCACTGTATTGAATTTGGCTTACTGCTACGAGCGCATGGGACGCACCGCGACCGCGTGGTCCATGTGGATCGAAGCGGCCGCCGCCGCCGCGGCGAAGGGTCAGCACGCACGGCAGGAGGCCGCCATCGCCCGGGCCAACGCACTGCAGAGAGATCTCGTCCACGCGACCGTCACTGTAGCGCCGCAAGCAGCACGCGACCTTGTCATGGTAGCGATCGATCGCACGCCGCTGCCGCGAACTGTGTGGGGGCTACCAGTTCCCCTCGACCCGGGGACGCACGAGCTCATGGCGGTAGCCGACGGATACCAGACCTGGAGCCACGAATTCGTGGTGGCCGCCGGAGTGGAGCCGAACCTGCTCGTTCCGGAGCTCGAACCGACCGCGACCGGAGGAGCTCCCTTGAATAGCAGCAGGGGCTCCTCTTCGCCGCCGCTCTTCAGCGTCGCGACGACGTCCACCGCGACCGGAAAAGCTCCGTTGAATAGCAGCGAGGGCTCCTCGTGGACGGTCGCCTTATGGGCAGCTGGCGCAACCGCCATCGGCGCGGCATCCGTTGGGGGAGGGTTCGGCCTTGCGTATCAGTCCAATAGAAATGCCGCGAGTCGGAACTCCGCCCGCGCGGGATACAACGCTGCCGGTCTCGCCGAGATTGCAAGGGCAAAGACCGACGGGTGGGTCGCGAACACGATGTTTACGGTAGCCGGCGCGGCGCTAATTGCCGGCGCGGTGACCGCCGTCTTTTTCCGCCCGAGTCGCAAGGCCGTGACTGCCTGGATCCCGACAGCTGGACCGGTGCTCGGAGGCGGAGCCGCCGTAGGGCTGGACCACGACTGGTGAGACCCTGCGCGGACGGGTCCTGCCCTGGCCTTGTCACGCGACCTTTTCGCCCGAGTCGTTCGGGCCTGGAAAGCCGCTCTGCTGCAGCGCTTGGTCGCTGTTGAACGGACAGTAAGCGTTGCCGCTCACGTCGAAAACATCGACCTGCCCGGTGTCCTCGACGCAGAGCTGGACCGCCATAAATCCGTTGAAAGAAATGGCGTAGGGGCCGCCCGAAGCGTAGATGACCAAGGCCTCGGCCGTGAGCCTTGCGCTCGTTAGAGTGACGAAGCCAGATAGGAGCCACTGGATGATTTGTCCGTTAAGGTTAAGGACGATACCCGTCGGCACGATCTCCATGACATAGTGGCCGTCTAGTGAGGTCACAGTGTCGCCGACATACAATCTCGTGCCAACAGCTACGGAACCGGAGTAATTTTGCATTGTCGTTTCCTTTTTTTTTGCGGTATGTGTTAGTCGATTCGAACGTCAGTAAGCCGTCATCGCTGCGGCTGTGCGGGGAAGCGGCCCCGCATCCGGTCCGCGCACCCAGCTTCCACCGTCCCAGAGCCAGGTGTCCCCCAGCGGATGGGAGTTCTCGTCCTGCCCGCCGAACATGACGACCTGGCCGTTGAGGGTTCCCATCGCGGGATAGGCGCGCGGTGGAGGGCCGCCGTCTGCCGGGACCTTCGACCAAGCCCCCCCATTCCAGAGCCAGGTGTCCCCCAGCGTATCGTAGTTCTCGTCCAGCCCGCCGAACATCACGACGGATGATCCTCCGACGCTCGTGGCGCCCGCCGCTCCCAAGGCCGGGCCAGAGTCGGCGCCCCCGTCGTCGAGCTCCTGCCACGACGTGGCGTTCAGCAGCCAAGTGTCGGGAAAGGCGTCGCCATAAGCATCCTGTCCGCCGAAAACGAGCAGGCCGCCTTCGACGCTAACGACGACAGGGAATACGCGCGGGGCCGGCCCCAACGGGCTCGATTGGGGCGGGGTCGACCAGGCTATCCCGTCCCAGGTGAGGAGTCCCGACTCCGTGGGGTCGATCCCGCCTGGGCCCTCGCCGCCGAAGAGGTACAACGTGAACCCGAGCGTCGCGGCGGCGCCCGCGGAACGAGCCGTGGGAGGAGGCGCCGCCGGCTGCCATAGGCTGCCGTTCCACAGCCATGCGTCACCTTTGATGGGGGAGCCGCCGTCGTTCGGCAAAGGCCCCGTTCCACCCACGAGAACCGCGTAGCCGCACGCCGTCGCCATGGCCGCCGCTTGGCGCGGAGGCGGATTCACCGCATCACCCGCGTCGACTTGGGACCAAGACGCGCCGTTCCACGACCACGTGTCGCCGAAGAATTGATTGCCCTGTCCCCCGAAGAGGACGAGGGTGGAAGGGGGGAACGGGGTCATACAACTCGCCTCGGCTTCGCCATCGTGCTGAGCGCCGATGTCGCTTGCGTCTGCGTCACTCGCCGCATCCCCACTCGCATCGGCTTCGCCCTGAGCCTCGACGTCGCTTGCGTCTGCGTCACTCGCCGCATCCCCACTCGCATCGGCTTCGCCATCGTCCTGAGCGCCGAGGTCGGTTACGTCTGCGTCGCTCGCATCGACTTCAAGCGGGGGCTCCCCCTCAGCGAATCCGCTTCCTGGTTGCGGTGCGCCGTCGTTCGCGACGGTAGCATCCGCGTCTGCGAGCTCGCACAGCGTACCTTTCGGAGTGCCAAGGCAGCGCTGGCCCGGCGGACAATCTTCGTCGATCTGGCACGGCTGACCGATCGAGGCCGTGGCGGAAAGCGTTACGTCGCACGCGCCAAGCGACGCAAGAAGCGGGATGAAGGCGACCGCGATCGCGCACGCCGACCGAGCTCCCGAGCGCCAGCCACGCCTCCGACGCGCGCATTCTTCCCCAACCGGTGACCGGCCGGAGACTGCGGAGCGCACCGCCCGCGCTGGGTTCCGAACCATTGAACCTATAACTAGCCGCTTCCAAAACATGCGCCGATTTCAGACGATTACAGCTTGCGGAGCCACCGGAGCCGCATTCGAGCGATTGAGATGATGGCGTCCGAACTCCACGCGATGCGATCGAAGGGTACGAGTGGAGCGACATCGCGGCGATGCTCGCGGAGAAGGGACTGCACGTGACTCCGTCGACGCTGCGCAACCATCTCAGTCACTTCAAGAGCGTCGCCGCCAAGGCCTCACGCGGCAGACGCCGGCGGGTCGAGCCCGCCCACGCGAACGTGCAAAGCCCCGTGAACGTCGCGTCGGACAGCACGACCGCGCCGTCTGTTCGTGATGCACCGGGTCGTGATGCATCCGTCGCGTGCGCAAGCGCGTCGCATTCCCACACACGCCCGCGTTGTCGACCCTGAGCGCCATCCGCGCGCCGACATCGTCCACCTCCTAGCCACGCCCCGCGGAGCGCGTTTCCGCGGGGCTCGTTCGCCGTCCGTCCGGACACGCCGGAGCACTCAAGCGCAGACCTTCGGACGCATCGAAGGATGCCGCTGTGAACGGTGCACGCGGCGCGTCGCCGTGACGTCACGAGCTCCGTGCAGATGACGCGGTCGGGAGGGCGCTGACCTTCAGCTCGCCACGACTCGAACGATCTTCGCCCAGGTCGCGTCCGATACGGCGCTCCGCGGAAGGGCGTCGCCCGGCGGAGTTCGCGGCGTCGCCTGCATCTGCTGCACACCCGCGGCGGGGTCCGCCAGGTCGACGTACTCGTCGCCCTCAATGAGACGCGGTGCATCCTCGGCCACACTGACCTTCGCCACCTCGGCGTCGGTGAGCAGGGCGAGGAGGGCCTCTCGGGTGAGCGCGTTTTTCTTCGAATGGGTGGTCATGGTGGCTCCTTGATGCGGCTGTCGTCGTAGTAGCTCGGTGCCGATCGATTCAAGCGCGCGCGCGGGGGATCGTCCTCGAGGTGCGCAAGGGTCACCACATGCGCGCCGCCATGAAGGTCCTGCATCCGGCGGTCGCCCAGAGTGCCACGTTCGAACGGGGGTTCGCAGGCGAAGTCGACGTGCTGTCGACGCTCATCGAACAGAACGAAGGCCGGTCCGAGCGCCGCCGCGACAATGTCCTCATCGGCGCGGTCGTAGGCATCGAGCAGCGCGTGGCTCATCGCCTTCACCGTGGCTGCGTCGATCGAGTACGCGGCCGAAGGCGACGGAGTGCGTGGGGTCTTTCGTCGATGGGGCGTCAAGGCAAAATCCGACCCACGGCGTGATCTGGCTCCTAGCCGTCCACGCCAGGCCGGAAGACCGCGCCGGCGTAGCCGGGTTCAAGAGGGTACGCTTGAGCGGCACTGGCCGACACATTGGAAAGTCCGATACCGTACTGCGTCGATTCCGCACAGGGCGTACTCTGAGAAATGCACGAGCCATCCGGACGAATCGCCACGTCACAGCACAGGAAAAGATTCTGACCCTCTGCGCGTCGCGCAATGGCCATGGAGAGCAGTGCCATGGCAAGTGGACACATCAGCTTCGGTGGCAAAGGCGCTTTCTTCATTGCGATGAGTCCGAGCATGCTTAGCATCGCTCGCTCAGTCAGCGGTCGTCGTGTCATGGACATTCGGTGGCGTCCGATGCCATGTCACCGTCTCGTGTCGCGTTCGTCACCGAAGGATCGGCCTTGCCCTGTTCATGGGCCGCGGCAAGAGGCCACGCGCTCGCCAACGGTCGCGTGTGGCCATGCCCGGACGAATCGATGAGCCGCGCATCCCGGACGAATCGATGAGCCTCTGGCCACGCATCGCGATCCAATGCCTCTCCGACCTGCACGCGGTCCGAACTCGGTCGTCGAGACGTCTCGCGGAGCGCGCCTCGGGTCGTGCGCGAACGTAGGGCGCGAAGCCCAGGCGGGGCGGTGTCTCGACCCTTGGGGCGAGGCGACGACCGCCGGTGCCGGTTTCGCGGTCCCGCGGTTCGATTTGCTCCCTCGTCTTAGCGCTTGTGACGTTAGACTCCGCTCCGTATGAGTCAAAGTCTCCGGTCGGCTGCGAATGCTCTCTGGCGGTTGTTGCGCGCTTACAACAAGAGGTTTGAGCGGCGTTCCCCTCAACCCAAGTGGGCCCCTGCTCCGCTGCTGAAGCGCCGCGAGCGCACGTTTCCTGAGCTCGGATGGCCGAGGGAAACCGACTCGCTTTGCCCACGTTGCGTCAAGGAGGCGCGCGCGGCGATCCTCGAAGGACGTGCCGAGGTGCGCACGTTGATCGAGGGCAGACCCGGCGAGGTCCGGGCTCGTATCGAAGAGCGGGAGGGCCATATCGTGATGACGAAAACTTGCCCTT
Organism: uncultured delta proteobacterium; assembly: GCA_963696385.1. Lineage (GTDB taxonomy): Bacteria > Myxococcota_A > Polyangia > Polyangiales > Polyangiaceae > Palsa-1150. Next base: position 1,488,943 of record CAVOKF010000005.1, on the reverse strand, counting down.
CTCACGGCGAAATCGACGACGTCATTTCGATCGACGCGGCGTTCAGCGCTCGAATCGAACGCCTGTTCCCCGGACGCGACTTTGCGTCTCCTCCGACGAAGCTCCGGAACCACGGGACGTCGAGCATCAAGTACGGCCGGGGCTCCGTGTTGACCGTGGATCTGACCAACCGCTGCAACATGATGTGCGATCCATGTTTCATGGATGCCAATCAAGTCGGGTTCGTGCACGAACTCGAATGGAGCGAGGTCCAGCGCATTCTCGACGACTCGCTTACCGTCAAGCCGCACCGTCAGATGAGCGTGCAGTTTTCGGGCGGCGAACCGACCTTGTCTCCCCATTTTCTTCGCGCTCTGAAGTACGCCGCCGATGTCGGCTACTTCTGCGTCCAATGCGCGACGAACGGCATCCGGTTCGCCCAAGATTCCATGTTCGCGCGGCAGGCAAAAGAGGCGGGTCTGCGAATCGCGTATTTGCAGTTCGACGGGCTAGGCGAGGAAGCGAACGCGCACCGCAAAGTCGGCAATTTGTTCGACGTGAAGCTACGGGCCATTGAAAACTTGCACGCGGCCGGCATCGACGTCGTCCTCGTCGTCACGGTCGTGCGAGGCGTGAACGACGACCAAGTGGGCCAGGTGCTTCGGTTCGCCATCGAGAATGCCGACAAGGTCACCGTCGTGTCGTTCCAGCCCGTCAGTTTCACCGGCCGCGACGAAGACATCTCGGACGAGCGACGGCGAGCGCAGCGGTACACGCTCTCTCATCTTGCGCACGATGTTCACGACCAGCTCGGTTCGACCGAGCCCATGCGTGACTGGTTTCCGCTTTCGGCGCTGGGCGCCTTCGGAGATCTGACCGACCTCCTGTTGGCCGACCGGGCGGATTGGGGTGCCCTCAAGTGTGGCTGCCACCCGAATTGTGGCATCGGAACGGCTCTATTGGTCCACAAGCGGACGCGCGAGATGGTGCCGCTCGCGCAAGTGCTCGACCTTGAGGGCCTGCTCGAGGACATTCAGGAGATCACCGACTCCGCGCAGCCCAAAGCCATTACGCTGGCGCAGCTCGCCGTCGCGCTGTGCCGTCGCTTCGACGCACGCCGTGCTCCGCAGGGGTTCGGGCTCTATACGTTGCTTCGTCAGTTCCTGAGCCAAACCGGGGCTCGTGGAGCCAAGGTCGGCGATCACCCAGGCGACGCCGGCGAGTTCGAGTGGCGCGTTCTCTTTGTCGCGGGGATGTGGTTTCAGGATTTGTTCAATTACGACTTTCGGCGTACGGAGATGTGCATCATTCCGTATGGCACTCAGGAAGGCGAGATCAGTTTCTGCGCCTACAATACAGGTGTCGGCTGGCGGCAGATCGTCGAAAAAATGCATTCGACGGCGACGGTAGCCGAGTGGTACCGCACGAAAGGCCGGCACTCCGTCTACGCAAAGAATCAAAAGCTCGCGCTCCCGAAGCCAACGGGTACGGTTCGGCTCCCGATCCTCGGGTAACGCCGCGTGCGTCGCGTGACAACGGCCGTGCCCCGTCGAGCTCCAAATAGCCTCGAGGCGCAGAGGAGCCCACATCGAAGCCCGTCAGCGTTCGCGTCAGCGGGTACTCCTGGCTAGAGTCCCCACACCTTGGTCGGCCGTTTGCCGTACGCCCCATCCGCGCTCGCCCTCACCATCGTACTCGCTTGGACCCCAAGTGCCCGGACGGCACCGAACGACCTGGCATCGCCGGATCCGTCGGCGACGGCGCTACGCTGGACCGACGAAACGCCGGACGCCATGGTCGACGATGCCACGGCTCGAGCGCTTGGGCCCACCGCCACGGTGCGCGACGAGCTGGCCGCACTCTCGACCATCGCGGCGCTCGCCAGCCGAGCGACCGAAGGATACGCGTCCAAGGCGCTTGCCCGCATCGCGGCAGACTCAAGCGGCAAGCCGGATGACGTACGCGGCGAGGCCGCACTGCTGGGTCGCATGCTTGCCAACGACGATGGAACCGAGTCGGGCGCCGAGCAAGACGAGAGGATCGGCATCATCGACGCTTTGTCGATACTCGGCCCCTTCCGTGACACCGGTGGGGGTCTGGACGCACACGACGGCCCGGAAGCACCGGATGCGGCCTTCGGCGACATGCGAGCCCGCTACTCATGGGGCAGCTACGAGGTGGCTTGGCGCTCGGTGCCACGTGCGTTCGCGCCGGCTCGAGGGGTGGCTTTGGACCTCTTCGTCTTTCCGCGCAAGGAGAGCTGCAGTTGGGTCGCGACGAAGCTGACGGTCGCGTCCAAGCAGAGCCTGTTTCTCAGGCTGGCTGCGACCGGACAGGCGCGCCTCGTATTCGATGGCGCCAACGTCGGACGAGACGATGCGGTCCATGAAGGGCTCCGCTTCGATCGAATCGCAGCGCGCGTACACGCGGAGGCCGGAACGCACCTGCTCGCAGCGAAGGTCTGTTCCGGGGCTCTCGACGACGACGGGCGTGTTCGGCTGCGGGTCACCGATCAGAATGGATCGGCCCCGCGCGACGTGACTGCCAGCGCCGATCTATCGGGTCAGGGGGCGCGGCCCGGGCGCGGTCCCGCGCCCGCGTTCGACCTTGTCGCCACGCCACTCGGGCGAGCGCTCAAGCAGCCCGGGGCCGGACGGGACGCTTCGATCGGAGCGGCCTTGTTAAGGACCCTGGGTGGCGCCGACGATTTGCGAAGCCCGCGCGCCCCCGGCCTGCTCGCGGCGTTCACAGACGGGGACGTCGACGCCGACGCCTTGGCCATGGCGGCCTGGATCACCCCCAGCGGCGCGAACCGCAGCGCTTGGCTGAATCGCGTTCGTTCGAGCCCGTCGGCCGATGCCCGAACCCGCGCCTTCGTCGAACGCCGCCTGGTCGAGAGGCACCTGGAAGCCGGCCTGCCCGATTGGGCGATGGCGACTCTTCTCGCCGCCAAGATCGACTCGGCGCACGACGCCGAAGCGGCGCTCCTTGCGTCGCGGGTGGACAGCGCGTTGGGCACCGATGCGCTCCGCGTGCGCGCGGAACGCAGGTTGGCAGAATTCGCGCGGGCGGCGACGGATGCACCAGATGCGCTGCTCGACAGCCTCGCCGACCTTGCGATCGCCTATGATCCCGCGCTCGCCTCCGAGACGCGCGAGCGCCTCGCCGAGCGGGGCGAGAATGGCGCGGCCCGCGTCCTGTCGCTTCAATCGCGCGGACGCGACGCGCTCGTCGGTGCAGCGCGCCGGGCGTTCGCCGGTGGCGTCGACAACGCGGACGAAGCGCTGTCGGTCGCCCAAACCGTGGCCCATGCGGGCGCGCACGAGGAGGCGCGCGCACTCTACGGAAAGCTCGCTCGCTGGGCGCCGAATCACGCCGGCGTCTGGGCAGGGCTGGCGCAGGAGATTGGCGCGGCTCAAGGCGATGGCACGCGCGACGAAGCGATCTCCGCCGCGTTGCGACGCGCGCGCGAACTCGACCCGGGCGAGGTTCGCTACAGAGCGGAACTCTCCCTGCGCACGCGCACGCCGCCGAGCGGCAAGCCTCACGACGACGAGAAATACCTCGTCTCACCGCAAGCATTCCTCGCGCGCCGGCGGGGAGGACAGAGCGGGGAGCTGGTCGGCGCGATCGGAGTGGCCACCGGGCACGAACCTTTCGCAACCGCAGCGGCGACCGCTCCGAGGGTCGGGAGCGACCATGCACTGCCACGCGGCAGGGAAGCCGCGCCGCCCGATGTCGCCGATCGCGAGTTGCACTGGATGCGGGCGGTCGTGATGCATGCCGACCGACGTGTTTCGGAGCTCGTCCAATACGCGCGGGAAATCGAAATTTCACCACGCACCGAGGACGAACTCTACGAGGACGTACCGGCCGAAGGCGATCTGACCGAGATCGTACGTGCGCGGGTCTACCGCAGGAACGGCGAGATCGCGTTTCCCATCGAGGAGGCCAGCGACAATGCGAAGCCCCGGATTCGATGGCCGGATCTGGGGCCGGGCGATGTCGTCGAAGTCGCTTTCCGGTCCTGGACGGCGGGCCCCGTTGGCGGACGCGGCGACCCGCCATTTTATCGCCTCGACTATGCGGGTAGCCAATCTACCCACCCCGTTCTTCATAATGAAGTGATCGTCGAATCACCTGCCGATCGCCCGATTTACGTCGACGTGGTCAACGGCAGTCCGGATCACCGCGAGGACACGGACGAAGGAAGCCATCACGTCGTTCGGCTGGTGTGGGACCGACCCGTCAACGTGCCGGATGAGCCGCTCGCCCCACCGCTGAGCGAGATCATCCCGACTGCGGTCCTCTCCACGTTCAAGGACTGGCGCGCGTTCCGCGATTGGTACGGCGAGGCGGTGCGTGGTTTTACCGATCCCGACGCCCAGGTTCGAGAGCTCGCAGCGAAGCTCACTCGAGGCAAGTCGAGTCGCGACGAAAAACTGCGTGCCCTGTTCGACTTCGTCGCCGACGATATTCGATACGTAAACTACGTGAGTGGTGAATGGTGGCTGCCCAACCGTCCACAACAGCTGCTCGCGCGGCGCGAGGGTGACTGCGACGACAAGGCTCTGTTGCTCATCACGCTTTTAAGAGCCGTCGGAATTGTCGCGCAAGAGGTCCTCGTCCAAACGAGGCTTACCGCGGAGCCGTCCCTGTTGCGCGCGGGCGGGGCCGCCGTCCCCCTCTTCGATCATGGAATCGCCTACTTGCCAGGGCCCGAGGGCGGGATGTTTCTCGACGCCACGAGTCCTCAGTCGCGCCTGGGGCCGCTGCCCTCGATGGACGCGCGCGCCTCGGCGCTGCGCATGGACGGACCCGCCGAGGTCGTGCTTCTTCCTTCGAGCTCACCGAGCGACCACGGGGTCGACTCGACGTGGACCATTGCGTTGAGGCCGGACGGAAGCGCAGACCTCGACGGTGAAGAGCGCGCGAGTGGCGACGATGCGTTTTGGCTCCGCACCTACCTCACCGAACAAGGCGCCCGGGCGCCATGGGTCGAAGAGCATCTCGTGGGCCCCTGGTTTCCGACAGTCGAGATCGACAAGAAGGTCGACTTCCACGGTGAATTGCCGCACGGCAAGGCGGTCGTGCAATGGCGCGCGACGTCGAGTGGTTTGGCTCGTCACGAAGGCAATGAACTCGTGGTTGCCCTCTCACCGTCGCAAACCATCGCGTCGCAGCTCGCGCCGCTGGTCAAGCGCACGCTGCCTGTCTGGCTTCCGCCTTCCGTCGCCCCCCGAAGCGAAGCGCGGACGATTCGCGTGGTTGCTCCCAAGAACTGGACGTTCGCCGCGCTTCCCGCAGGAGGCGACGAAAACGGCGGGCCGTTCGGCCGCGCCCACCTCGACGTGACACGCGATCCGCGTCAACCGAACGCCATTTTGATCCACCGAACCGTCGTGTTCGATCAAAGCGCGATCGCCGTGGAGCAATACCCATCCTGGCGGCAATGGATTCAACGCGTCGACGCGCTGATGCACCGCAGCGTACGGCTGGTCGCAGCCACGGGCGGTGCCCGTTGAGGCCGCTTGTTGCCACGTTCGTCAACATTCTGGCGGTTTCTCTTGCGGCCTGTGCCCCCGTGGCGCGCGCGCCGGCCAGCGGCCGAGTGAATCTCCCCTCGGCATTCGCAAACGCATTTCGTTTGGATATGACGAGCGAGCCCGCAGAGGCCGTGCAGGCCTATCTCGAGATCGTGAACGTCGCCGCCCGAGCCGAAGGGGATGTATGGCAGGTCCCAACCATCGAGGCCGCCCTCGACGCCCTGGTCGAACGAGAGATGCCGTTGCTCGGCGGAGCGGCGCCCGACGCGGCTCTCGAGCGACGGTCTCCAGAGTCGCGCGCCATCGCCGACGCGCTTTCTCACGCCGAGAGCGTCGCCCGCGGACCCTTCGCCAAGGGGCTCATCGCGCGTGCTCTCATGACCCTCGCGCAGCGCAGGGGTGACACGCACGAGGCCGACCTGGACCGCAGGGAGAGCGGCTGCGCGCGTGAGGCACTCGTCATCGGCCCGGTCACTTGGGCGCCGGTGACCGGCGTCCACGACCCCTCGCCGCTCGATCGCGTCGATGCGCGGATCGAGCCTTCGTACAACACCGGCGGCGCGTTCGAGTCGCAGGTCCGCCCTATCGCCGTTGGCGGCCGGGGCTGCGCAATCGAACTCGACGCCGAGAGCGCCCACCCGGGCGTCCGCGAGGTCGTCGTGGACGTCGCCATCCCGCGATCCGAAAGGATCGGCGTCGTGTTGCGCTCTCATGGAGCGGCCGAGATTCGTGCCTCGGGAAGGGTGATTCTCGAGCGTCCATTCGAACTCGGCGACGGCGAGGCGGCGCGCTTCGCTCGCGTTGCCGTGTCGAACGGGACTGCCCGGTTCGTCGTGCGCGTCGGGACAGCGAAAAGCGAAGACGCCGTCGAAATCGATGCCTTCGATGAGGGCGGTTCGCCGCTGCACATCGATGCCCCCAGTGTCGGCTCGAGGTCGGGCGGGAGCGTGACCGGCAGCGAACCCCTCGCTGCCCCGGAGGCGAGAGACGACGACGAGGCGCTGCTGGCGGGCGCCGCGGCACTCGCGGAGGGCGATCCGCGGGATGCGGAGCGGCAGCTTTCGAGGACGGCAACGCGCGCGGACTCGCGACCCGACCTGGCGTTGCTCTATGCGCGTGCCGTCGAAAGCGCTCGGGACCTTTCGCCGGCCACGCGAGCCGAACGAGCTCGAAACGCGTACCAACGCGTTTTGGAGACATGGCCGACCAGCTGGGAGGCGACGATCGGCCACGCTGTGCTGGCGGGGGTGCGCCGCGGCCACGATGAGGCCGGGATCGAAACGCTCCGCGACCTGGACGAGACCCGCTCGCGTTCGAAGAGCGCGCCGTCGCCGGTCCTCGACGCATTCGAAGCGCTGATTGCGGGACGGGAACGGTTGTTCGACCGTGCCCGAGCCGCGATTGAGCGAGCACGGAGGACGCTCGCTCGGTCCGCGCTCGTGTCCGACGCCGACGATGCCGCCTCACCGCGTGTGGGAGCAGAGCTCGTCGCCGCGGCATGCGATCTGGCCCGTCCGATCGCGCACGATACGACCGACTGCCTCGATGCACTGCGCGAAGTCGGCGACCACGCGCGCGTGACCGGAGAGTTGGCGCGGCTTCGCGCGCTTCTGGGCGCGCCCTCCATCTTTTTGCCATTCGAGTTGCAGGAGGCCCTCATCGCCAAAGACCTCCCCACCGCCGTACGCGTGTTCGACGCGATGCTCCCGGCGGAGCGCACGATGTCCGCGTTCGCACTGCTGACCGGCGACGCCAACCGATCGGGATCGCAGGACGCGCAGGCTCGGCTGCTCGCGCTCGCGACGACGGCTTCGGATGCGCCGGCTTCGATCGCACCGCTCCTGCGGGCCTGGGGAAGCGACCCGAGCCGTGAGTTCGACCCCATCTCCGAACGTGTTGCTGCCGAAGATCGCGCGCAGCCCATTCTTCCCAATGCCGGGACGGCCATTCTCGTGCACACCGAGCGCTACGAAGTTTTGCGCAGCGGTCTGGTCCACTGGATTCTGTTCGACGAGCGCCGGGTCCGCGGCACGACGGACGTCGAAGAGAATGCTCAGGCAGCGGCCCCCGACGTCTGGGGGCGTAGCGCGCTTCGCGCCTTGCGCCGCCGAATTCTCAAAAAGGATGGACGCATTCTTGAACCGGACCGCGCGCCCCGGGCCGCCCAAGCTCACGCCGACCTGTCCCAGCTCGAGCAGGGAGACATCGTCGAGGCCCTCTACGAAGGCTGGTCCCTCCCCGGTGACACAGGCGACATCGGCATCGACACTCCGGACTTGCTGCCGGAGCGCACTGCGGTTCACTCGGCGACGATCGAGCTATCCTTACCGCGCGATCTGCACGGGGCGCTTTGGAGTCACGTTCTGTTGGGAAAACCGACCGAGCGAATCGAGGGAGCCCAACGCATCTTGACATGGCAACTTGTGGACCGCCCCGCACGGCGCATCGAGGACGGCGTGCCGAAGATGGACCGCAACGTGAGCGTGAGCTTTTCGACTGCGTTGTGGGCCGGCATCGCGCGGGCACTGCGTGAGACCGTCGCCAGCCTCGACGAGCACGATCCAGAGATTGTCGCCTGGGCACGAGGATCCGTGGCTGGGGCCGGCGACGATCCACGCGCGATCGTCGACTCCATCGTCGCAGCGGCAGGACAGTCGTTGCGCGAGGCGGACCCGGGCGTCCTGAGCGACTACGGGGGCGGAATCGCCCCGGTGCAGACGCAAACAGCCCGCACGTTCCTGGCGTCCCACGCGGGAAGCCGAGCTTGGCTCGTACTGCGAAGCCTCCGGGAGTTCGGCATCGCGAGCGATCTGGTAGTGGCAGAAAACGACCCGTACAGCGCGGACCCGTCGTTTCCTCCCCACTACGGTCGATTCGTTCACCCACTGGTCGTGGCCCACGTACCCAGAGGGTCGGGAGTAGATGACGTCTGGATCGACGCGGACGTCGCGGGTCCCCCGTTGCCGGCCGGCCGCATCTCGCCCGAGCTCAGAGGCCGGCTCGCGCTTCGGTCCGACGGAACTATAGCTGCCCTTCCGTCGACCGGCTGGGGTCAGGAACGCGACGAAGTGGACGTACGGCTTGTGCTCGATCGGGAGGGCAATGCCAAAGGAACGTTCGCGATCGTACTGCGTGGTCGCGAGGCCCAAGAGCTCGCCGAGGCATTATTTCGAATCGTCGGTGCGGAGCGCCAGCGGGCGTTGCGCGAGGTGGTGCTCGGGTGGCTTCCATGGGCCAACGTCGACGACGTCGAGCTCGCATCCACCGAGGGCAGCTGGCAGGTCAGCCTGCGCGCGAGCGTCAGCGTCAGCGGCTACGCCCAATCGGAGCAACTCGAAAGCAAGGGAAGCCGAGCGCACCAATGGCTGCTCCCCGGCCTGGACCCGCTCCATTGGGTTTGGCCACGGGCACGCGTATCGAGTCTGGCCGCGACGTTCGCGACCCGATCCGGCAGAGAAAGCCCTTTGGCCGTAAGCGCCGCGGTCCAATACCACGTCCACCGGCGCCTCGATCTCCCCCCAGGGGCGATCGTCGCGCGCATGCCGGGACCTCTGGACGTCAAAGCTAAGCTCGTCGAAGCTTCGCGAAAGCTGAGCGTGAACGGGCCAGTCCTCGAGGATGATTTCATCCTGGGGGTCGCCACGGGCACCGTTCCGACCGAAGAGTACGATTCCTTCGTCCTAAGCGCCCATCGAACCGACGATGCCTTCATGGCGGGGACGAGCATTTCGTTGCCGTGAAATTGCTATCGCGGATGCTGCGCCGCGCTTGAAGCCGCGCGATCCATTAACTACCCTTGCGGCCTTCTCCCGGGCTCGGCTTTGCCATGGCTAGCCAAAACGGTAACTCACCATGAGCGGCCATTCGAAGTGGGCCACGATCAAGCATAAGAAGGGTGCGCTCGATGCAAAGCGCGGCAAGCTCTTCACGAAGCTCATCAAGGAGCTCACCGTTGCCGCTCGCATGGGCGGCGGCGATCCGGGCGGCAATCCGCGGCTTCGCAAGGCCATCGGCGACGCGAAGGGCCAGTCCATGCCCAACGATACGATTCATCGGGCCATCAAGCGTGGAACGGGCGAGATCGAGGGGGCCGCGTACGAAGAAATCATGTACGAGGGGACGGGCCCGGCAGGCACCCTTTTCTTGGTCGAAGCGATGACCGACAATCGCAATCGGACCGTGGCCGAGGTCCGAAAGATCTTCGAGAAGCACAACGGCGTGCTCGGCGCCGCGGGAACTGCCGGCTGGGCCTTCGACCGGAAGGGCGTCATCACCGTGGGCAAAGAGGTTACCGAAGACCAGCTCATGGACGTCGCCGTCGGCGCGGGCGCCGACGACTACCAGAACGCGGGCGACGAGTGGCACCTAACGACGGCGTCCGACAATCTCGCACATGTGCTCGACGCCCTCGATAAGGGCCGGATCAAGCCCAAATCGAGCGGCATCGCATTCGTTCCGAAGATCAAGAAGCCCCTTACCGGTCGAGACGCGCAAGTCGCCCTCAATTTGGCGGAAGTGCTGGACGACCACGACGACGTGCAGAACGTGTACGCGGACTTCGACATCTCCGACGAGGAGCTCGCGACACTCGAGAGTTCCGCGTAGTGCCGATCGTGCTCGGGCTGGATCCGGGCACGCGCCACTTCGGGTGGGGCGTCGTCGAGCAGCGCGGAACACGCCTCTTCCACATCGCACACGGAATCGTGCACACCGACGAAAAAGCCGCAATCGCCGTGAGGCTCGTCGCGATCGAGAGCGCGTTGATGTCCGTTCTCGGCGCCCACGCGCCGCACGAAGCCAGTGTCGAGGCGCTCTTCTTTGCAAAGGACCCGCAAGCGGCGGCCAAGCTCGGCCATGCACGCGGAGTGGCTCTTCTCGTGTGTGCGCGCGCGGGACTTCCCGTTTACGAGTACGCACCGGCGCTCGTAAAAAGGGCCGTCGTCGGCAGCGGCCGAGCGGAGAAAAGTCAGGTCGCGCAGATGGTGCGCGTGGTGCTCCGGCTCAGCGGGGCGCCACCCGCCGATGCCGCCGACGCGCTCGCGCTGGCTCTCACGCACTTGCAACGTGCGCGCCCCATCGCGCCGGCCGTGCGACAGCGGGGACGATCCTAGCGGTCCAACCCGCAAGTCGCGCGAATGAATCCGTGCAAGGGTCCTTGCGGGATGGGCCACCCCCCACAGCCGCCCCCGGCTTTGGGGACGGGTCGGAGCCCTGGAAAAACAAGGCTAGGGGTCCGTTTGCGCGGGTGCTGCAGCGCGCCCGCGGATGGATCTGCGGGACTTCCGAGAAACCGACCCCTAGCGTCCGGCGGCGTTCGCGAGAGCCCGGGGAACCGAACTGCACCGCGCGATCAACGTGCGCAACACTTGCAATTGGGACAGAGCGTGCGCTTGTTTGTGCACTACATTTGCACAACCGTCATGCGCACCCCCATCGCGTTTATCGTCCTCGCACTTCTCACCTGCGCCGCGCGGGCTGACGCCGACAACGGCGCGGACCATGCGGATTCCGCCGCCCATGCCAATGCCGAGCAGTCGGTCGCAAAAGTGCAGACGTTCTACGATAAGTCGACCACCTTCACGAGCGACTTCGAGCAGAAGTTCTGGGTGAAAGCGTACAACCAAGAGAAGACCTCGCGCGGACACGTCACTTTCGCCAAGCCGGGAAAAATGGAGTGGGTCTACGACGACCCGAAAGACAATCGAGTCGTCTCCGACGGCACGCTCATCAAGATCTACGAAGCCGCCAACAAGCAAATGTACGAGCAGCCGATCGACAACTCGCAATATCCGGCTGCGCTGTCGTTCCTGACGGGCACCGGAAAGCTGGCGGATGCGTTCCACTTCGAGATTCTTGCCGGTAGCTCCATGAAGTTCCCGGGTGGCTATGTTCTCGTGGGGACCCCGAAGCAGCCGACGCCTTCGTACTCCAAAGTTCTGTTTTACGTGGACGCCGCGACGTCGCAGGTGCGGCGCGTGATGCTGATCGATGGCCAGGGCAACCGGAATCGGTTCGACTTCATCAACCCGAAAGTGAACGAGCCCGTCACGGCAGCACAATTCAATCTTGTTCCGCCCGTCGGGACGTCCATCATTCGGCCATGACGACTCGCTACGGCGATCGTCGCGCGTCGGCCCCCGGGAGTCGACGCCACGACCGTGACGGCGAGCCCCCGCGCGCCGAGAAGCAGCGCCGCTCGCTCACGCACGTCGGAGGTGCCGTTGCCACCTGGGGCGACCCCGAGTTGGCCGCAGCGCTTGCGCAAACATTGGACGTCACCCCGTCCTCGGGGTCATCCGAGGATGCCGATCGGGCCCATGTGCACGGATTTCACACGTATCCGGCGCGGATGCACCCGACCACGGCTTCCCGACTGGTGCGCACGCTGAGCTCAGAGGGCGCAACGGTGCTCGACCCGTTCTGTGGATCCGGCACGGTCTTGATCGAAGCCACGCTCCATTCGCGACGCGCTATTGGAACGGACTTGAATCCGCTGGCCGTTCGCCTGGCTCGTTTGAAAACGACGCGGTACCCCGATTCGGTTCTAGCCTCGATGGTTTCGGCGGCCCGATCCATCGCCACATTCGCCGAAGCGCGCAGAATCCGGCGCGCCGGCGCCACCCGCCGGTATCCACGCGAAGACGTGGAGCTCTTCGATCCCCACGTGCTGCTCGAGCTCGACTCGCTGCGCGCTGGCATCGTCGAGCAGTGTTCGAGCGATCCGCCGTTGCGCGACGCGCTCGAGTTGGTCCTGAGCGCGATCCTCGTCAAAGTGAGCCGACGGGCTTCCGACACGTCGGCCTCTGTCCAAGTCCGACGGATCGCGGCGGGGTTTGCGTCACGCTTGTTCGCGCGAAAGGCCGACGAGCTGTCGCTGCGCCTCGCCGAGTTCGCTCGGCGCACACCGGTGGACGCCCCATCGACGGTGACCGCCCTGGACGACGCGGCCCGTTTGCAAACCGTGGCCGCAAGTACCGTCGATGTGATCGTGACGTCGCCTCCCTATGTCGGAACGTATGACTACCTCTCGCATCATGCGGTCCGATTGCGCTGGCTCGGTCTGGACGCGGGCAAGCTAGGCAGCGGCGAAATCGGGGCGCGGCGAAACTACGAGCGGCTCGACGCCCAGGCTGCTCGGGAGGCCTGGGCGCTGGAGTTGGGGCGGGCGCTCCGTGCCATGCGTCGCGTCTGTCGCCCTGCAGGGCGGGTGATCCTTTTACTCGCCGACTCCGCCGTCGGCCAACAAGCCATCCGCGCCGATGCGGTCCTCGCGGCGATCGCGCCCGACGCCGGATTCGAAGTGCTCGCCCGCGCGTCTCAGGCGCGTCCTCATTTTCACGGCCCCAGCTCTGCGGCCTTCCGCGACGGCCACCGGGCGGAGCACGCGATCTTGCTGGAAAAGCGATAGTCATTCCCCACGTGCCCATCGTCGTGTTCGAATCGTCCCACCATGCACCGCTCGAGGTGAACGCCCCGGACGGAGGCCGATTGCTTGACCTCTGCGACGAATGGAGTGCACCCGTGCCGTTCGGCTGCCGCAGCGCCAGCTGTGGTACCTGTCGGATCCATGTCCTGGAAGGGGGCGATCTCCTCGAGCCGCCAGCAGAAAGCGAGGCGGATCTGCTGAGGCTCATGGGCGATACTCCGGCCTGCCATCGGCTGGCCTGTCAAGCGCGCCTGAGACGAGGTTCGGGACAACTTCGGGTTCGTGCGTCGGCCGAGACCTAAACCCTCGCGAGCATCCAGTCCGCCATGCGCTGCGCGGTCTGCGACCACTCCGGCTCGTTGAGTACTTCGTGGTAAAGCCCTTCGCGCGGATCCCAGGTCTTGTCCGTGCTGCCGGCAGCATCGTAGAAGGCCCTCGCCGTTGCGAAATCGGCGACGCGGTCCGCGGTCCCCATCGCAATGTAGAGCGGCACTTTCAGCGACGCCGCGTTGGCCATCGCGCGAGTCTGCGCGATGAGCATCTCCGTGTACCAGCGGGCCCTCACGCTCTTGAAGACGAGCGGGTCCTCGTCGTACGCGCGAGCGATCGCCGAATCGTGGGTTAGGTCCGATCCACTGAGACCTGCAGGAAACCCGAACCATGGGACGAAGCGCGACGCGAGGTGCCCTGCCAATAGCTTGAGCGGAGCCACCTTGACCGCGACGCGAAAATTCGGAGCGGTGAGGACAAGGCCCTTCCACCGGGCCGGTGACTCGAGCACTTCGCATGCCGCAACGAGTCCCCCAAAGCTGTGACCGAAGAGAAACGCGGGAAGCTGACCGGCTCGCTCGCGAACCAGCTCCTTTAGCTCCGTCACGTCGTCGTGGTACTCACGAAATCGTAAGCAGGAGCCCCGCGCCCCCTCGGCTCTGCCGTGGCCGCGCAGGTCCACGGCGATCGTGGCGAGTCCGCGCCCGGCCCAAGCGCGCGCGACGTGCGCATAGCGCGCGCCGTAATCCGCAAATCCATGAATGAGACCGACCACCGCCCGCGGGTCCGATTCGGCGGGGAAGGTCGCATTGAAGTACAGCGTCGGACCGGGCGTTGCCCGACGAACGAGCCGACTCTCGTCGTGTCGGGCCCCAACCGACCCTTCGGTCGTCAGAATGGAGGGAGCGCTCGATAGCATGCTTGCCGGAGGGTACTCCGCCACCGGCTGGGGTGCGTCAAGAAACGGCCCGACGCTCTCGGCCCGGCCGGCGAACTGGTGTTACGGTCGGCTCGTGACCGTGGGAATCAAGATCGCTACCTGTCTCTTCGCGGCGATCGCGGCTGTAACGCTTGTCACCGATCCGGCGTTCCCCGAAGCGCGTGTACCCCACGGCGCAGGTCTCGGGACCAAAAAGGGCCCGACCGTCGACGAAGGGGCCGACACGCCCGTGCTCGCAACGCTCGTCGACGTCCACACCGGCGAGCACATCGTCCTTGATTCGCTGCGGCCGGAGATGCCTCGCTTCGACGCATTCCTAAGCGATCGCGTCACGGGAGCAACGCACCCCATCGAGCCCGCTTTGCTGCAACTGCTTCGTGCTCTCGCGGCGAGGCACCCCGCGTCCCGAATCGAGATCGTCAGCGGGTATCGCAGCCCAAAGCTGAACGAGATGCTTCGCAAGAAGGGCCATCATGTGGCTTCGCACAGTCAGCACACCCTCGGACATGCGTGCGATTTCCGCGTCGTGGCCCCCGGCGACGAGCGAGGGCTCGACCCACGACTCATGGAGCAGGAGATTCGCGGCCTTGGGTGGACCGGAGGTATCGGTGTATACCCGGAGAAGGATGATTGGTTCATCCACGCGGACGTTGGACCCACACGACGCTGGCTCAATTAGCGCTATCCAACTCGATCCACCGTCGTTAGGAGACGGGCGTCGCATCCCGGGAGACCGCGATCGCTCCGAACCCGTGAGTCTCGGCTCAGATTCAGAAGTCGACTCTCGTTTCGGCGTACGCGCAGTGCGATAGGGTGGCCACACCGGTCGGGCGTGTCGCGAGGATGGCCTTCGCCCCATCGCCGAGCACGAGCGCGGAGTAGCCTATTTCCAGCAGAACGGGGGCCCAGGGCGACCAACGAATGGTTGCGTCGACCTCGTGACCCAGCCCAGCGTGGGTGTTTGCCGACGCTTGCCCGATCGTCTGGAGGTAGGCGCTCTGCCAGCCGCTGCCTGGTTGCGCAAGTACGACGTATCGATATTCGAGGGCCACGACGCCTTCCGTCCAGGCAACGATGGCCCCGCGCGCGCTCCCCTCGGCCTCATTCGACCAAGCGAACGCTTCGGCGGCTCCGTGCCAGGTACGAACGTCGGGCAGCAGAGGATCAAAGGCGCGATAGGTCGCCCCCGCCTCATCCCCCGTCGCGTAGGCGGCAGCGATTTGGACCGTCGGTTCCCAATACGCCCGATCGAACGTATGCGCCAGGTGGCCCGCGACCGCCCAGGCCGCGCGGCGACCCGTGAATTCAGGTTCTCCGAACCGGGTCACGCCATCGACGTGGCCGAATTGGTACGCGGCCTCGGCGCCCCAGGTCCAACGCCGATCGTCTCCATGCAGCCTCGCCGATGCCGTGTAAGTCTGACCCTCGACTGCGGTTTGCAAGCTCGGATCGCGCCGAGCCAAGCGAGCCAGCGCATAGACCTCCACGGCGAAAAGAGGATCGGAGGCCCACTCGGTCCTCGCCCCGAACAGCTCGCCGTACGGATCGATCGAAAGCCCGGGCGTGGATGGCCAGTCCTGCAATACAGCCCCTAGGATCTCGACCGCGGTGTCGTCCACGACCAGCCGTCCCCTGACGGCATCGAGGGATCGACCCGTCGGCGACCTGTCGGCGGACCCGAGCAGTCGTCCTTCCCCCCAGACCACGGCTTGGCGGCCGACCCGAAGGTAGCTTGGTCGAGCGGCATCCGTATGAGCCTCGGCCCAGGCCTCGTATGCCCCGGTGGAGGCAATGGGCGGAGGTCCCGCGATGAAGTAACCGCCTGAAAGCTCGACCGACCGCGCATCCTGGAAAACCAGCCGCGTTTCGAACGAGCCGCGTGAGGCATCCACGCCGAGCCGAGCGCGTTCGATGAGAGTGAGGCGATCCCGATCGTCCAAGTCATGACGGTACTCACCGCGGGTCTGCAACTCGAGGACCGGATCGAAGCGCCAATCCCCCACGGCAAGCGTCACCGGCGCGGCGGGCTCCGCCTGCGCACACACGTTCGTCACCCAGACGATGACCACGAGCCCAGCGCCGAACCAAAGGCCTTGGATCACGCCGCGAAGCTAGCGCGTCCGTCGCCGGCTTGAAACGCGCTTCGCCTGGCGATCGAGCACGGGACACGAGGCGGGCCGTGCACGAGCCGTTACTGAAGGGGCCCGCCCCCTGGCCCAACCGAAGGGCGTCTCGGGCGTGCCGAATCACGGAGTTCGAGCCCGCTTGCTGTCGCAATATTCCCGCGCACGGGCGAAAAGAGCGCTCCGGTCGTTCTCGTTCGGATCCGTCGTCACCACGTCGAGCAACGCGTCGAGGATTTCTCCCACGACCGGGCCGGGTCGGATGCCTAGCTCGCGCATCAGGTCGTGCCCGTTGACCTTCAGATCGCGAGTCGAAAGGGCCGCCCCTTCGGCGAGGACACGTGCGACGTGTACCTTGAGCCGAGCGAGGGCGGCGAGGTCGTCGGCAACATCGCGACCCTTCGCACGCACGTCCGCCTCGTTCAGCACGTACAAGTCTGCGACGCGATCGGGGCCGACACGACGGACCCAGCGGCGCACGGCGGCGTCGGTCCACTCGTCCGAATAGTGGAAGACGTGATGCCGCACCAACGCGACGATGCGCGACCGATCGTCATTCGAAAAGCGCAGCCGCGCGAGAATGGGATCCGCGATCTCGGCCCCCACCCGGTCATGATCGAAGAATGTGAAATCCATCGTTTTGTCGGACCATGCGCGCGTCCTTGGCTTCCCGACGTCGTGCAGCAGAGCGGCGATTCGAAGTGCGGGATCGGCCAAACACGCGTCCATGCACTCGAGCCCGTGTCGCCACACGTCGAACGCGTGCCAGCGGTTCTGCCCCATGCCGACGCCCTCGAGAAGCTCGGGGCAAGTGACCTCAAGAATTCCGGTTCGGCGCATCACTTCGAAGGCACGTGACGGGCAGCGCGCCATCATGGTTTTCACCCACTCGTCACGCACTCGTTCCTGAGCTACCTTACGGTACGTATCGAGCGTCGGCTGAATCGCCTTTTCCGTGTCCGGGTCGAGAGCCAGATCCAGGGTCGCCACGAAGCGTGCAGCCCGCAGCACGCGCAATCCGTCCTCCGCAAACCGTTCCTTTGGGTTGCCTACGGCACGGAGGATGCCCCGTTCCAAATCGCCCCGTCCGTCGAACGGATCAATGATCCGGCCGTTCAAGGGGTCCAGGGCGATGGCGTTTACCGTAAAGTCGCGGCGGGCTAGATCCGCCGTGATGTCATCGACGAACTCCACCCAATCGGGGCGTCGGCCGTCCGAGTATGTCCCCTCGCCCCGCAGGGTCGTCAATTCGTAGTGGCCGCTGGCGGCGACGACTGTCACCGTGCCGTGCTCGAAGCCCGTCGGAATGGCACGCGGGAACAGGCGGAGCAGATCGTCCGGGCGCGCGTCGGTCGCGACGTCCCAGTCGTTCGCTGCACGTCCGATGAGCAGGTCGCGCACGCAGCCGCCGACGATCCAAGCCCGCTTGCCGTGGCCACGCAAGCGCTCGCAGATGACGAGTACATCGCGCGGTACGACGGTCAGATCCGCGCGGCCCGAGTCCACGACGCCACTATAACCCCATGGGCGACCGCGCATCACCCCGACCACGGCACCTTGCATCGGCTCTCGCCCGCGATACACGGCGACCCGTCAAAACCGCTTGCACCCCCCTGCCGCCGCGAGGGCCAGGCAAACCCTTGCCGCTGGAGCGCCGAACGTGTTGGCGGACCGAAGATTTCAAGGCTTTTGGCCTCTCGCAAGGCGCGAGCGACTAGGAGTGCTGCAGCAGGGAGGGTAAGGAGGGGCAACGCCGCGAGAGGCGAGAAAGCCCCAGAAAGCCGACGGGATCCAGCGTGTTCGGGGCTCTAGCGCACCGTCCGCGCAAGATGCCGTCCAAACTCAACAAGCTCGATTCCTGACCGGCGCGTGGATCCTTGCGCGGGGTATGCTTGGCCCTAGCTCGCGCACGGTGCACTAAACGCGGCTTGGCAAGCGCGACACACGGTCCGGGTGATGCGTAACCCGGCTCGTGCCCGCGGCATCAGAGGCTGGAACTCCGATCCTGGATCGAGGGATAAGATGGCGATATCCGCGCCCATGGCTCAAGACCCCGCACCCACGCCCGGCACAGCGATCGGCGCACCGGGCCGCCCGGTCGCCCGCCGGACCGTCCTTGCCGTCGCGATCGCGCTGCTCGTCGCCTCGGCGGCCGTCGCGTACTGGTTTCACGAGAGTCGCTACGAAGAGACCGACGACGCCGAAGTCGATGGCAACATCAGCAACGTGAGCCCCCGGACATCCGGCGTCGTCAGTGCCGTATACGTGGTCGAGAATGAAGCGGTTCGGTCGGACGACGTGCTGGCCGAAATCGATCCGACGGATCTTCGAATCGCGGTGGACCAAGCGCACGCTCAGGTCGAGCAGGCCGAAGCCCAGCTCCAGGCCGAGGACCCGTCGGTGCCGATCACCGTGGCGACCAACACCAGCGCTCTGACCTCCGCCCGATCGGATCTCGCCGCCGCGCAGGCGGCGCTCGGAGCCGCACTCAAGGAAGTGGCTCAGCTCACGGCCCAGCTCGCTCAAGCGGCCGCCAACGATCGAACCGCACAACTCGAGAAGCAACGGTCCGAAAAACTCCTCGCTCAGGGGGCCGTCTCCCAATCCGACTACGACAATCGGGCCAATGCAGCGGCTGCCTCCACCGCCAATGTCCATGCGCTCGAGGAGTCGCTCGCGGGGGCGAGAGACCGCGTCGCGCAACAACGGGCCCAGATCGTCAGCTTGCAGAGCCGATTTGTCGAGGTCGAGTCGAACGGGCCACGCCAGATTGCGACCCGTAAGGCGTCGGTCACGTGGCGCAAGGCGTCGCTCGAGCTCGCCAACGCGCAACTCGCACAAGCCGAAAAGAATCTTTCGTACGCCAAAATCCTCGCGCCCGTGACCGGGATCGTCGCCAAGAAATCGATCGCCGTCGGTGACCACGTCGCGCCGGGCCAAGAGGTCATCGCAATCTCCCAGACCGATTCGCTCTGGGTCACTGCCAACTATCGCGAGACCCAACTCCAAAGAATGACGCCGGGACAGCGAGCGCGCGTGCACGTGGACGCTCTCGACATCGACCTGAATGGATCCGTCGAGAGCATCGGCGGCGCGACGGGTTCACGGCTGAGCGTGCTTCCGCCGGAGAATGCATCGGGAAACTACGTCAAGGTCGTTCAGCGTATTCCGGTCCGGATCAAGCTGGATCCGGATCAGGCGGGCGTCGAGAGACTTCGCATCGGCATGAGCGTCGAACCGCGAGTGCGCGTGCGATGAGTCCAAGCGCGTCGGCGCCCGATCCCGAGCAGGGGCGACCCCCCGCGTACTTCGCGACCGGCTGGACCGGAGGTCGCAACCCCTGGGTCATCGCCCTGGTCGTCACGATGGCGACCTTCATGGAAGTCCTCGATACCAGCATTGCCAACGTCTCGCTTCCTCATATCGCTGGAAGCCTGAGCGTGAGCCAAGACGAAAGCACTTGGGTGCTTACCAGTTATCTCGTTTCGAACGCCATCGTCCTGCCGATCAGCGGCTGGATCTCCAGCAAGATCGGGCGCAAGCGCTTCTATATGACCTGCGTGGCGCTGTTCACGACTTCGTCGTTCTTGTGTGGCATCGCGCCGAGCCTGTCATCTCTCATTTTTTTTCGCATCCTCCAGGGCATTGGCGGCGGGGGCCTCGGACCCAGCGAGCAGGCGATTCTGGCGGACACCTTTCCACCCGCAAGGCGCGGAATGGCGATGGCCGTTTACGGAATGGCCGTCGTGCTGGCACCGGCGATTGGACCCACCTTGGGTGGCTTCATCACGGATAACTTCTCGTGGCGTTGGGTCTTTTTCATTAATATCCCAGTGGGCCTGGCGTCGCTGATTCTCTCGAACCGCGTCGTGTCGGACCCGCCGCACCTCAAATGGGGTCGCGAGCGGGCCGGCGGCGTCGACTGGTTGGGGTTGTCCCTCATCGCGATCGGACTCGGCAGCCTCGAGGTCGTGCTGGACAAGGGGCAAGAGGACGATTGGTTTCACTCGTCGTTCGTCACCGGCTTCTCGCTGGTCGCCGCCGTGTCGCTCGTTTCGTTCATCGCCTGGGAATGGACCCACGATGCGCCCATCGTGGATATCCGAATGTTCAAGCGGCGCAGCTTCGCCGTGGCGAACGCGTTGATGCTGATGCTCGGCATCGCGCTCTTCGGAACGACCGTCCTTCTTCCACAGTACTTGCAAGTTCTCATGGGGTACACGGCGCAGCAGGCCGGAATGGCGCTGTCGCCCGGAGGCTTGGTCGTCATTGCCCTCCTGCCGCTTGTCGGTCGACTCGTGGGCAAGACGGATACGCGCCTGCTGGTGGCGTTCGGGTTCCTCGTGCTCAGCGGATCGATGTTCTATATGACTCGCAAGATCGACTTGCACATGGACTTTGCGACCGCAGTGGAGCTGCGCGCCATACAATCGGTCGGGTTGGCGTTTCTCTTCGTTCCCATTCAGACGATCTCGTACTCCGGTGTTCCGGTGACGAAGTACAACCAGGTGAGCGGGATCATGAACCTTTCGCGCAACATGGGGGGCGACATCGGGATCGCATTCGTGACGACCCTCATCGCCCGGCGATCCCAAACTCACCAAGCGTACCTCGCGGCCCACACGACGGGCTACGATGCGGCCTATCGTGACCGAGTCGATGCGATCTCGCGGGCACTCGCGCACGCGGGCGCTGGCTCTTTGGACGCAGTGCGACAGGCCACGGCATCGATGTACAGGCAACTGGTACAGCAGGCGACGCAGCTGGCGTACTTGGACGCGCTTTTCATCTTGGGGGTCGCCACCGCGCTCATGATCCCGGTCGTCTGGCTCGCGCAAAAGCCGAGACCAGGGGGCGCCGCCGCGGGTCATTAGTCCGTCGCGCAGCATCCTTGCCCGACGCCGCGGACACCCGCGAATGAGCTAGGTAAACCGACCAGAGCGGCGACGGGTGCCGGCCGATTCGGGGCGTCGTCGACCCGACGACTCAAATGTTCGAGGAGCTCGGCCAGGCGGGCGGCGGCGCCGGGCTGATCGCCGTCGGCTACGGCCCGGGATTGGACGAGTGGAATACCGAAGCAATCCCCACGACGAGAGTGGCTGCGAGCACCGCTCCGCCGGTCGCCCAGAGCCACGTTGGGACTCGTCGGTCCGGTTCGAGGGTTACGTCGAGCGTACGCGTTTGGCCCTCCTCGATCCGAACGATCGAGCGATACGGACGCTTGCCGTCGGATGTAACGGTGACGGTGTGAATCCCGGACACTACGCGAGTTTCAACGCTCCCTTTGGCCATGAACCGGTCGTCGATGGCAATCTCGTCGTTCGGCCCAACCCGCACCGACAAGGCTCCGAGCCGCGTCATTGGCTCCAGCACAGCGTCGACCGCTACGCGCGCCCCTTGCGGGACCGAGACCGTTTCGACGAGAGGGACGTAGCCGGGCTTCGCGACGCGGACACGATGGGCTCCCTCATCGACGAGAACCTCCGACGCGAGCGGAGATTGGCCCGCCTCGAGGTCATCGACGTAGATTGCTGCGCCCCATTCGCTGACGCGGATCGCGACCCGACCCACGTGGGATCGACACGCGTCCACGAGTCCACGAATCTCGCTCCGCTGCCCCGGCGAGAACAGCGCCTCGCCCGTGGCCAGCGCTCGATCCAACAAGGAGGTAGCACGCGCGCAGTGTTGCAGGCGCTGTTCGCAAAGGCCCATGTTGGCAAGCAGGCGCGGATCGGGCACCTGCCGGTATGCGTTCGTGAAACGGGACAACGCGCCCACGAAGTCGTGTTCTGCGAGCTTTTGCCGTCCCGCTTCGTAATCGACCTCGGCGCCGGCCGGCAGCGTCGCGCTGAGCGGCGGGATGCTCCGCGAGGCGGTTTCCGATTGGGCACGCGCCGACACACAGACCATCAGCCATGCGATGGCGAGGGTGACGGCTGCAGTCGAGCGAGATCGGAGGGTCACGGACCGAACTCCAAGCCGACGAATGGGAGGAAGAACGCTTGCGTCGAGCGAAGCACTGGCGCGGATGTCGGGAGCGGCTTGAGCTGAAGCGATACGCCGTCGCCCGCATTCTCCGCCCAGAATAGCAAACCGAGAGAAAGCGCCGTCGTGTGGCCGAGGCGAAGGTTCACTGCCCCTTGGACGGTCACCGCAGGCGCCCAGTACGCCGCAGACTCGAACCCTCCGGCCACGAGTCCGACCTCGCGAAAGGCCGCGCCGAAGCCGGCTGCCATCACGAGCCGGGACGAGCCGGCTTGCCACTCCAGACGCGCTCGCAGCGCAACGATGCCGCCGACTCGCGGCACGAGGACGCTGGCCGTTTGACCTTGAACGGTTGCGTTGACGGTCGATGCGTCCGCTTGGATTCCCAACAGGGCGTCCATGCCGACGGGGTCGACAAGGTATCCCAGGTAGCCAATCAACCCACCCCCCAACGGCGACGAGGTTGAACAATGGGTGACACCTGGGACGGAGCAGACGTCTCCGTTCTCGCCTCCAGGCTCCAACGTCAAATGCGCGATCCATCCACCGTAGACGCCGCGTCTGTCCGGTCGCGCGTCGGTCGCTCTGGGGACGACGGCGACGGGGATGAGCTTCACGCGTTGCTCGACAGGCGCCCCGGCTCGAACGACGATCGTTTTCTCGAATGGCTCGTAGCCGGAGCGAGTCACCCGCACGACGTGCAAACCGACCGAGATCGGACCGCGGAAGTCACCCTCTCCCACGACTCGACCGTCGATCGCGATCGTGCCCCTGCGGTCGAACGTGATGACGGCGACGGCCGAAGGCTCGACCGGCGCAACCGGCGGGGGCGTTTCCACGGGGCCGAGCCCGTTCTGGGCGCCTTCTGCGGGAGAGCTCGCCGCCACCAAGAGAATCGAGATCGTGTCGTTCGTTCCGGCAACGGCGTGAATCACTTGCTCGACGTCCTTGAAACCCCGCTTGGTAACGCGGACTCGGTGCAGACCCGCGTTCACGCGAACCGGATCGACCAACGGAGAGTCGCCGAGATCGGCGCCGTCAAGCACAACCCGAGCCTCTGCTTGGTTCACGCGCACGACCACCATCGCCGTCGCGGCGGCCAAGATGCCGAGTCTTGCCGCCACGTAGACCCGCACACTCTGACTCAAGTCTTTGGGGTAGTCGTCGAGAAGCCCTCGGAATGCCCGATACGCCGCCGCATCGTCGTGGAGCGCGTCGTACGACCTCGCAATCCCTTCGGCCGAGGCCTCCGACGGCTCGAGCTCGCTCGACCGCGTAAACTCGGCGAGCGCCGCAGTCCACATGGAAGCGGCGGCGGCGCGACGCGCGAGGATGAGATGACTGCGAGCCTCGGACTCCGCCGTGACGGCTTCCGGCTGGGCGCGTGCCGTCTCGGCCACTGGGATCGTGGCCGCTATCGTGACACTCGACGCCCGCAGGACGAGGGCGACCCTTGCGGCCATCGATGCGGATCCGGACGTCGCCTCGACGCCAACGCGGCGGGCGAGGCGGACACTGCGGGTGCTGGGGCGAACGCTGAGCATCCAGCTTGCTTTCGAGACGTCGCGCCGGCTAGTGGAGATGAAGGTCGGTGTTGCTGGAACGCGTCTTCGTGGCGCCAGCATGACCGTAGGGATTCGCTCCACAAAGTCCGACCCCGACGACACCGTCTTCACGCGGTGAAGGGCCGACACGACTCTGCCCCGACGGCGTCATCCGACACGGCCGAATCGCAGCAGCAGCCCGAGCCAACCGCGTGCCAGGTAAGCCGAGTTCATAGCCAGGTAAATCCAAAAGTAGGCGTCCATCCGGCCCGCAACGGCCCAGAGCCAAATGTGGCTGGGATAGTGATTGAGCCAGCGGAGGAACGTCGCGATGAGCGACGCGGCACGCGCGGCGGACGTGGGCGGATGGGTCTTTTCTGGTGGCGCCGACACGTTGGCCTCGTAAAACGCTTCGACCGTCGTTTCGCGCCCCGAAAGTTCCGGACGGCGAACGAAATTGGTGAGGGAGATGGCAGAGGCGACGACGACGACGCCGACCAAACCTCCGAACAGAAAGCGTGCGTCGTGCGCGGCCCAGACTCTCGCATCGACGCCAAAGCCCCCCATGAGCCATCCCCGCACGGCGAGCGCGGCTACGAGCAAGACCGCCTTGAGTTCGTCCGTGAAAAAGTCGAAGAGATGCCCCACCTTGGAAGCCAGCTTCTTGTAGCGAGCGAGCATGCCATCCGCGCAATCGAAACAATAGCTCACTTCGAGCACGGCTATCGCAGCCAGTCCCCCTCCCCAGGACGGTAGGGCCACGAGCATCGCGACCGCGATGATGAAAATGCCCAGGTTGACCAGAGTCAGCTGGTTCGGCGTCACGCGTGACGGCGCGACGGCGGCCACGACGAGCGCCGCAATCGGACGCATCGCATAGGTGTTGAACAGCTGATCGTGCCTTTTCCTCGTCTCCCGATAGATACGTGCCGCCGTCACGAACATCGGGGCGATGCTACCGCGACGACTCGGTTCTCCCCAGCGGGGCCGATCTGCGCTACAGGGCGGATCGCCATGTCGATGAAACGCAGCAAACAACGCAACTCGGGCCCGAGCCGCCCGTCTGAAGACGACGACGCGCCCGCTTGGGCCAAACCAGCGGAAGCAGAACCAACCTGGGCGGACGTCGAAGCCAAGCCCGACGGCTCGTTCATCCCCTTCATGCTCGCCTCACGGTACTCGAAGGGCGATCTCATTTTGCATCCGAAGTTCGGAAGAGGACTCGTCCTAGGCGTCGAAGCGACCCGGATCGACGTCCTCTTTCAGGATGGCAAGAAGAAGTTGGGGCATTCGGTGACATGAACGTCCCCCCATCCAAACCGTAGCCTCCTTCAATCGAAGGCGATGACGCCCATCGCGGCGAGTGCGCGCAGAATTGCGATCGCCTCGTCCATCGGCATCGCGCAACCGTCGAGGACGTCTTCGACGCTCGATCGGCCGTCGATCAACCACATGATGAAGCCCGCCCGGTGATCGAGCGGCAAGGCCCGAACTTCGGCCGCAGAGAGAACGAGTCGAGGTACGCTCTCGACCGGCAGCCGGTGAGTGAAGACTCCGGACTTGGGATCGACGTCCAAGCCAACGGCAGGCGCCGTCATGGAACCATGTCGCTTGGGCACGGCCCACTATGTGGCAACTGATTGCTGACGCGCAAGTACGGCAACGCGAAGAGCAGAAGACTGCCTTGACAACCGACTCGGCGCGCGCGTCGATGCCGACCGATGACTCCGTCGATTGAACCGATACTCGACGAGCTTGCCACCCAGGGGATCGACATCGGCGGCTTGGGACTCGCCTGGGCGCGGGTCATGCCGTCGATCGTGATCGTCCCTGCGTTCGGACTTCGGGCCACGCCGGTTCCGGTCAGGGCTGCTTTCGGCCTGGTGTTTGCGGCGAGCGTATGCGCGGCCATCGCTCCCATCTCGGCGGGAACATCGGAACGATGGGTCCTGGAAGGCCTGGCGGAGGTGGCGCGGGGGCTTCCCGTGGCGCTCGCGGCGGCGATCCCGCTTTGGGCCGCGACCATGGCCGGCGGCTTGGCCGATGCGCTTCGCGGCGATCCCGATGCGCTCCGTGGATCGACCACGGAAGGTCGTGCGCCGACGACCCTCGGCATCCCGATCTCGCTTTTGGCAAGCGCCATGTTCCTCGCCTCCGGGCGGCCGGCGCGCGTCGCGGCGCTCCTGGCACGTCATCCCGGGGGCGCCCACCCGCTGCTTGCCGCTCGAGACGATATCGTCAGTGGCATCTGGCTTGCGGTCGCGCTGGCAGGCCCCCTGCTGGCCGCAAGTGTGGTCCTCGAGATCGCGGCAGCCCTGGTTGCACGGGCGGCATCGCCCGCCCACGTGCACGCCCTGATCGCCCCCGTTCGTGCGCTCGGAACACTCGTGGTGATAGGCATCGTTTTCGAGCGATTCGCTGGGGTGTTGGAGAAAGCCATCATGACCATGCCGTGAGCGGAACCGCTGCAGCGCGCCGCACGGCGGCGCTGGCGGAAATGCCGGCGACCGTCGCCACGTCAGAGCGGCAATTGATATCCGATCGTAATGCCGCCTTCGAACGCGGCCACCGACCCGGTCAGAGTCGGACAGTCCCCGAGCGGGTCGCACGACGTCTCTTGAGAGAACGGCTTTTCGGCAGGGAGAAACCAACGATCGGCCCGCAAGGCGAAACCGACAACCCACTGGTCGGTAATGAGGTAGTCCGCTCCGGCCTGGATGCCGACGGAAAAACCCTCGGTCGACACCGTTACCGTGGGGGTGCCGAGAAATGTCGGAACCGCCGGAACGTCATCCGTCGTAAACCGATCGGCGATGATGATGCTGCCCGCCGTCGCCCCCACCCAGGCTTCGAACCACCGAGTGTGAAAAGGATAGTACCTTCCTTCGCCGCCGAGAAATAGGTAGCTTCGAGAGTGCGTGCGCTTGGGAAGGCTCGGAGCCAAGTAATTGTCGTCGCTCGTCGGATGAGGTGCGAAAATAGCTCCAGCGCCAACGGCCCAGTCGCGACTGGGGCGGTACAGCAGGTGAATGCCGGTTTGAACGGTCGCGTCGCCATTGCCTACACTTCCGAGAGGCGTCGAACCGCCGCGGTTCGACGCCGAGATGGGGGCGCTCGGCAGAGCGATGATGCCCGCCTCGAGCACGGCGATCGTGTGCGGACGGTCAAGCACGGAGGTCGGTTCGCGCGTGTCGTCCGCGCGCACGGCACTGGCCATTGCCGTCATGAACGGCAAGGCAGCGATCGCGTGAAGCTTCACAGCCATTTCCCTGTTTGCTGCGGCTTTGCGATCGTCTCGGTCGGGGCGGGGGTGGCTGAAGGCGACGCAGCACCGTCTCCGACCGACACGGCGCGCGACGCTCCCACGGACACACCGTCGGCGCGCGCCCCGAATCGCACGTCGAAACGCCCGGGCTGCAGAAACGTAAATGTTGTCCGAAAGACGCCTGAGCCATCGTCCGGCGAAGGCAGCTCGGTCCCCGCCGCGAGTCCCGGTCCAACAATCCGAAACCGCGCGGCTTCCACTTTTCGTGCTCCGACCCCGCCCACGATTCGGGCCTCGAAGTCGACGGGCTGCCCCGGGACTGGCTGATTGCTTGACGTCTCCAGAACCACTCGCAGCGCTGTGGCGGGGGACGGGACCAAAGCGGACGGCGGCCCAGACACGCGCGCCAGCGGAGGAACGACGGACCCCTCGGACGCCGGAAGCACGTGTGTGGCCAATGCACGGGCAGAGTCCGTCTCGGACGGTTCCCCAAGAGGACTGGCGGGAGCGACTGCGGCCAGATCGGCATGCGGGAGCTCCGCCACGGACGGCGCGGCGCCCATCGGAGCCCGGCTCGAAAGCCCGCGCCAGACCAAGCCGGCCATGCCGACGCCGACGCCGAGGATCGACGCGATGAGCAGCACCCTTCGGCGATTTGCCGGAGAGCCGTGGACGGCGGCCTTGTCTCCCGCGAGGGTGGCGTCGACGGAGAATGAAGGCGCGTTCGTGGTGGGGGGGGCACGCCCAATCCCCGACGAGGATAAGGGCACCTGGGAGGCGGGCGGCTGGGTGACGCGACCGGGTCCGGCGACGGCGCGCGACGCTTGCTGGTCGTCCATCGTCGCGTCAACGTCGGCCCATGGCGGTTTGGCGAGCCTGACGCCGAAGCCCGCGGGGGGCGACCATCTCGTCGTTTCAGCGGTAGGAGGCGCACCCGCCGGATCGGTAATCTCGGTTCGCGTGGTCAGCCGGCCCACGTCTTCCGGCTCCAGGAGCGCGGGTGTCTCGTAGGCCGTCGGGTGAATGCCTCGGTCGCCCGGCTCCGAGGCGCGCCCCTGCCGGGGTGCCGCTTCAATCCGAGCCGCAACGCTGGGCTCGAGGGTAAGTTGTTTGGTGCGCTGCATCGACGGCATTTGAACGACGCTCGCATGGGAAGCACGGCCGCCTCCGAGCAGGGCTGGCCTGGCCAGAATGTCCTGCGCGCTCAACCCGCTGCTGACCGCCGCTTCGAGCAACGAGCGACCGAACGCGCGCGCATCCGTGGAGCGCTCGTCGGCCCTCTTCGACAGGTTCCGCATGACGACCGAGGCGACGAGATCCGGAACGTACGACGATCGCTCGATGCCCTTGAGGCTAGGCGGCGCATCGTGAATTTGCTGAACGAGAAGCGCCACGGTCTGGTCCGCATCGAACGGCGTCCGGCCCGACAGCATCTGATACGTCATCGTGGCGATCGAGTAGACGTCCCCCTGGGGCCCCACCCGGTCGCCCTGAGCTCCCTCCGGCGAGATGTAACGCGCCGTCCCAAAGATCAGCCCCGCCTGAGTGGACGTCGACGGCTCGTCCCAGTTGAGGCGGGCGATGCCGAAGTCGAGCACCTTGACGAAATCCGGATCGTCCGCGCGAAGAACCAACATCACGTTTTCAGGCTTGAGGTCGCGATGAACGATTCCTTGAGCGTGCGCCTCGCCGGCGGCGTCGCACAACTGCAACGCGATGTGCAGGGATCGCGGCAGGGGCATGGCCCCGCCCGCAGCGGCCAAAGCGCTCTGCAGAGAAATGCCGTCGAGATACTCCATGACGATGTAGATGGCGCCGTCCGGCAGCTGCCCGACGAGCAAGACGTGCACGACATGGGGATGCGCAAGTCGCGACGCCACCTTCGCCTCCCGCTGAAACCGCGCGACAAGCGTTTGATTCGCAGAGAGCTCGCGGTGGAGGACCTTCACGGCCACGTCGCGATCGATGCCCCTCTGAAATGCACGGTAGACGCGCCCCATCGCGCCGATTCCGACGAGTTGTCGGATCTCGATGTGGCCGAGAATCTCGCGACCCAGGTACGGGTCACTCGCCGCGGCCGCCGCGATGGCACCCGGTGAGGTCGTCAGGGGCGCGCCGTCGAGCGAGCAAAAGAGCGCGTCTGCGGCGTATCGCGTTCCGCACGACGGACAAGCTTTGGGCGTCGCTCCGTCGACCCCCGCTCGCCGTGTGCCGTCGGGTACCACCGCGCCCATGGTAGCCTCAGCGGCCCTGTCCGCGCACGCGGGGCGGTTCTTCGCGGGGCGCTCCCCGCGCCTCCCCAGGCGCCCGTTGCTTCCGCCCGTGTGCTTTGCCTAAGGTGTTCGCCCCATCGTGTCCGACGGCGAAGCCTCCGATTCCGGTTCTGGCGCAGCACCTTGGTCTGTGCATCTTCCGCAGTTCGAGGGCCCGCTCGACTTGCTGCTGCACCTTTGCCAAAAGCACGAGCTCAACATCCTGGACATTCCGATCTCGTTCGTGACCGAAAAATACTTGGATTATCTCGCGGTCATGCAACTCATCCAGCTCGACGTTGCGTCCGAGTACCTCGTGATGGCCGCGACGCTGGCGCACATCAAGTCGAAGATGCTGTTGCCGGTGCCACCGCCCGGGCAGGACGATGACCCAGAGAACCTCGAGGAAATCGATCCGCGCGAAGCCCTCATCCGCCGCTTGCTCGAGTACCAGAAATACAAACACGCTGGCGAGCAGCTCGCCTCCCGTGGCGTTGCCGGCCGCGACGTGTTTCCGCGTGGCATGGCCGTTGAAGAGGCGACTCGGAAGGGATTGCCGCCTCTCAGCGACGTCCCGCTCTTCGTCCTGGTCGATGCGTTTCAGCGCGTGCTGGACCGAAGCAAGATCAAATTGTCGCACGACATCGTTGCGGATCGAATCAGCGTCACGGATCGGATTGGTGAGCTGTTCGATCTCGTCACTGCGCGAAAGCGACTCGCGTTCGAAGAGATGTTCGAAGGATCCGCGACGAAGTTCGACATGGTGATCACATTTTTGGCCCTCCTCGAGATGACCCGCCTCAAAATGACGCGCCTCTTCCAAAGTGAGCCCCTCGGACCGCTTTACGTCGAAATCGCCATCACCGACGACGGCAAGGGAGACCCGCGGTGAGCCCGCAGAAAAGCGGGGGCGGCTCATCCGAGCTCGCTGCTTTCGACGCGGCCCGAGCGAACGCGGAAAACGCGGCAGGCAGACCGCACGAGGCCATCGCGCCTCCCCCGATCCCGCCCGCCACCGAGTCGGATTCCGGCGAGTCTCGCGAGGTCACGGAGCCCGGGCCGTCGGTCGCCCGTTGCGTCGACGAAGACGTCTCGCCGGACGTCGAGCAGGCTCGTGACCTTTCCCACGAGCATTTGCGCGGCCTGCTGGAAGCCCTCGTCTTCGCCAGCGACAAGCCCCAACCTTCCGCTGAGCTCGCGAAGATGGCTTCTGCACCGCTCAAGCACGTCAAG
Source organism: uncultured delta proteobacterium (assembly GCA_963696385.1). Classification (GTDB taxonomy): domain Bacteria; phylum Myxococcota_A; class Polyangia; order Polyangiales; family Polyangiaceae; genus Palsa-1150. Next base: position 1,458,380 of record CAVOKF010000005.1, on the reverse strand, counting down.
GTGATGATGCGCGAACTGAAGGAGCACTACGGCCAACGTGGGATCGTGCTCGACGAGATTGCGGGGGGCTGGGCATTTCGCACCAGCGTTCAGTTCGCTCCGTTCGTCCGCGACTTGAGCGCCGAGCGCCCGGTGAAGCTCACTCGCGCACAGGTCGAGACGCTGGCCATCGCGGCCTATCGGCAACCGATAACGCGTCCCGAGATTGACGAGATTCGTGGGGTCGACAGCGGCGCGACCATCAAACTCCTCCTCGAGCGCGACTTGTTGCGGATCCTCGGAAAGAAGGATGAGCCGGGCCGACCCCTGCTCTACGGAACCACGACGCACTTTCTCCAATTCTTCGGGCTCAAGTCGCTCAAGGACCTGCCGACGCTGCGCGAATTCACGGAGCTCTCGGAGGACTCGCGACGGGTTGCGGACGAGGGACTGGGCGCGGCGTTCACCGAACCAGACACTCTGCGCACGCCCGAACTCGATCGGGCCGATGAGCCCGCAGGCGCCCCGGCAGACGTCGACGGCGAAAACCGCGACACCGACATCCCCGACGCACCGCCCACAGGGGACCTCGATGATCCGTCCACCGTCATCCCTAGCGCACCGCCCACAGGGGACCTCGATGATCCGTCCACCGTCATCCCTAGCGCACCGCCCACAGGGGACCTCGATGATCCGTCCACCGTCATCCCTAGCGCACCGCCCACAGGGGACCTCGATGATGAGCCGTAGCTCGCGGGGTCGCGAGGGCCCAGCGACCGTCAATCCTTTGCAGGGTCCGAATACGGCTCGGCGAGCTTCGAGACCTCGTCGCGCAACTTCTTGTGTGCCACGAGCTTCCGGAGGATCTCCCAGACGACCGGGTCGGCGAGTGCGTGGACGGAATCAGCCCCGGCCTTCGATTTACGTGGAACGGCGCCCGGGCCCCCGGCGCGGATGACCATCATCCGCTCGATGTAGGCTTTCGTTGGGAAGCGCTCTGCCCTCTCCCAAGCCAGCACCGTTGCCTGGTCGACTCCAAGGGCTCCAGCGAGCTCCTTCGCGGTACACGCCAGCTCCCTGCGGAGGGCCTTGAGGTCGTCCGGGGTCATCGGGATGCTACGTCCACGTCGCCGCCCGCGACGGTCATTCGCGCAACGCGAATCGTCGGCGCGGCCGTGGCTGTGCGAGAATCGAGATCGTTGCCAACCGCGTCGACACTTTGCCAAAGAGCGTCGACGTTCAACGAGATCGTGACTTCACCGACGGGATACGACAACTCACCCTTGTCGATCCAAAACCCGGTCGCCCCTCGCGAGAAGTCTCCAGTTACCGCGTTGAACCCGAACCCCATCATTTCGGTCACATAGAGACCGCGCGGGGTACCGCGGACGATGGCATCGTTCGAGTCGGTCCCAGGTTGGAGAATGAAATTCGACGTGCTCGCGCCAACCGAAGCGCCACCCCCTCGGGAGGCACTTGCCGTGCTCGTGCGCCCGAGCTTACGCGCTGAATAGCTGTCGCAGAGGTACATGCGAAGCACCCCTCGGTCGATCACGACGTTTCGGCGGCTGGCAAGCCCCTCTCCATCGAACGGACGCGATCCGGGTGCACGCGGGATCAGCGGGTCGTCGATGACGGTCACCAGATCGCTGGCGACTCGCGTTCCCTCTCGGTCGACCAGGTAGCTTGATTTCCGCCATATCGCACCGCCCATCACGCACCCGGCCAGCATCCCGAGGATGCTACGCGCCGCGTCCGGATCGAAGACCACGGGGACTTCGCACGTCGGCACCGTGCGAGCGCCAAGCTTTCGGAGAGTGCGCCGCGCCGCCTCGCGACCGACGGAAACGGGCGAGTCCAGCTCCGCAAGGTGGCGACGCCCCGTCCAATGGTGGCCACGTCGGTTCTTGCCGCCTTCGTCCGCGGCTACCGGCACGACGCTCAGCGATTGATACGATCCCTTGTTGCTCGCGCGAAAGCCGCTCGAAAGAACGACGGCTGCGCCGCCGGCGGTACGCCCGAACGTGGCCCCCTCACTGTTGGTGATGCGCGCGTCGAACGCGAACGCCGCCGCCTCGCCTTCGCCCGCCATCGCAATCGCCTGAGCCGCATCGACGCCGCCCCCGGCGGGATCGTACAGCTGCAGATCCGGCATGGCGGCCGGGTCGCACAATAGCTTCGGATCCGCCGGTCCGGCGAACGGATCGTGTTGGGACAAGCCCACGAGCTCCACGGCATCGGACACGAAACGATGAATGCCCGCCTCCGTGAGATCGCTCGTGGACGTCGTCGCGACCCGCTGGTCCTGGATGACCCGGAGTCCAGCGGAACGCGTCCCCGCCTCCTCCACGAGCTCGGGCTGACCTTTCCGCACGCGCGCAGAAAGCTCGGCGCCCGAGCGGAGGACGCATTCGGCGATCAGATCCGCCCCCCCGCGCTCCCGAGCAAGACGGACGATGCGATCACCGAGACGGAGCAGCTCGGCGAGCTCGGCGTCGATGGAGGGCGGGGTCATGGTAGCCGCCAGAGTAGCGCGGCGACCGCAACCGTCGACCTCGACGTCAGTGTACGCTGAACGCGTAACGTACCCATGTCCCCCAAAGCCCCCGCGGCCAGCGCGGTCCTGACCCTCGATTACCTCTGCGGCTTGCTCGTGCAAGCCGGTCTATTGACGGAGGCTCAGCGCCGGGACGCGATTGCTCGAGGTGACACCATGCATGCGCGACTGATCCGATCGCGCACGACGGGGACGCGCAGGCGGGCCGGCGGGGGCGGCGGCGAACACGTGCACCCCGCCGAAGTCATCGCTGCGATGGGCCTCGGCCAGGCCGGCGACGCACGGTTTCCTCTCGTGGAACGTGCCGTGATGCAGGCGCTCGCCCACCACGTCGGCTTGCCCTTCATCGACCTCGATCCTCTCAAGATTGATGCGAAGCTTGCACCGCAGCTTCTTTCGCGGCCGTTCGCGCGTCGGCACGGCGCGCTGGTCGTCGCCGCCGACGATCGGACCGTCACGGTCGCGGTCGGCGACCCTCTCGACCACGCGCTGGTCCAGGCGTTGGAGGCGCACGTGAGGAGGGAGCCGCGACTTGTCGTCTCCACCCCCAGCGACATTCAGCGGCTCATCACGGACTTTTACGGTTTCCGCGGCGCGGTCGACGCGGCAGAGCAACAAGCCACCACCGGCGTCGACATCGGCAACCTCGAGCGCTACGTGAAACTCAAGCGCGTCGACGAGATCGAGGCAACCGACAGCCACGTCGTCGCCGCAGTGGAGTACTTGTTGCACTATGCGCTCGACCAGCGCGCAAGCGACGTCCACGTCGAACCGCGCCGCGAGCATTCGGCCGTACGGATGCGGATAGACGGTGTCCTTCATAACGTTCACACGTTGCCGAAGGCGGTCCACCCGGCGGTCGTGTCGCGCATCAAGACTCTCGCTCGTCTCGACATCGCCGAAAAGCGTCGGCCACAGGACGGACGGATCAAGACCGCGCGGGGCGACCGCGAGGTCGAGATGCGCGTTTCGACCATTGCGGTGGCGTTTGGCGAAAAATTGGTCCTTCGTATCTTCGACCCGAGCGCGCTCTTGCGCGATGTGCCCGAGCTCGGGCTGTTCGACACCCAGCTCCAGATCGCCGAAAAATTTCTCGCGCGACCCTATGGCCTGCTTCTGGTGACCGGCCCGACGGGCAGCGGCAAAACGACAACGCTCTACGCAGCCCTCCGGTCGATAGCGACGCCCGACGTCAACGTCGTGACGATCGAGGACCCCATCGAAATCGTAGTCGACGCATTCAATCAAGTCTCCGTCCAACCAAAGATCGGGTTCGGGTTCGCCGAAGCGCTCCGGCATGTCTTGCGTCAGGACCCGGATATCATCATGGTCGGGGAGGTGCGTGATGGCGAGACGGCCGAGATTGCGCTTCAGGCGGCATTGACGGGGCACATGGTGCTCGCCACGTTGCACACGAACGACGCGTCGAGCGCGGTGACCCGACTTCTGGAGCTCGGGGTGGACCCATTCGTTCTTTCGTCGACGTTGGTCGGCGTCATCGCCCAGCGCCTCGTACGGATGGTGTGCCCGTCGTGTCGCGTCGAGACGTTCTTGACCGCCGATCAAATGGGGCTCCTTGGCTTAAACATGGACGAACTTCGCGCTCAGGGTCAGGAGCCCGAGCTGATGGTCGCCTTGGGTGAGGGATGCGTTTCGTGCCGTTCAACCGGATTGTACGGGCGCACCGGCCTCTTCGAAGTTCTCGAGGTCGACGACAAGATCCGAAAGCTCATCGCGGGCAAATCGAGCTCCGCGGAGATTTTGAAGCAGGCCCGCCGCGATGGCCTTCTAACGCTGCGCGAGGCCGCCATCAAAAAGCTCGCGAAAGGAATGACAAGCTTCGAAGAAGTCCTGCGCGTCACGACGGAGGCATGAATGGAAACGTCGTTCCTGCGCGATTTGCGAGCGGCTGCGATCGCGACGACTCCCATCGTTTGCGTCGTGACCCACGAAGAGCGTCGAGCGATCACGCTCGTCGGTCACGCTTTCCGGGCGAAGCGAGTCGTCGAGTGGACCGCCACCCGAGGCTTCGATCACGACCCCGAAGCGCGCGACCCCATCGCCGCTCTCGAACAGGCTGCGCGGTCGGGCGACCCGGACATCGTGTGGGTCATGCTCGATTTCCATCCATGGCTGAGAGAGGCTCGGGTGGTGCGCGCCTTGCGCGATGCCGCCGCCACGCGCCGCCCGCTGCCGCTGGTGCTCGTGATGCCGATGGCGAGCTTACCGCCGGAACTCGATCGCGATGTGCGCATCCTGACGTTACCCCTTCCGGACGTCGAGGCGCTCTCGGCGGCGTTCGATGCCGAGAACCAGCCGCCCGTCGCTTTCCGCGACGCGCTCGTTCGCGCGGCCCTCGGCTTGACCCTCGACGAGGCACGCCGCGCGTTCCGCTTCGCTCGGTCGCTCGCACAGGACGACAGCGCCGACGCCCTACGCCACGTGATCGCCGAAAAGCGTGGCGCGCTGCGTAGAAGCGCGTGTCTCGAACTGGTGGATGCGGAGGTGTCGCTGGAGGACATCGGGGGGCTCGATGTCCTCAAGGGTTGGCTTCGAACGCGCGTCCTCGCGTTCGACGATGGCGCACGAGCGTTCGGCCTGGCTGAGCCGCGCGGAGTGCTCGTGAGCGGAGTGCAGGGTTGCGGCAAGTCACTCGTGAGCAAAGCAACGGCCCGCGTTCTTTCGCTGCCCCTCGTCCGTCTCGACTTTGCCGAGGTGTTCGCAGCGGCCTCACCGGAGCACGCGATCCATGAGGCGGCGCGCACGGTGGAAGCCGTAGCCCCCGTGGTCCTGTGGGTCGACGAGATCGAAAAGGGCCTGAGCGGCGTGGGTGGACAGTCCGGCGACGCGGCGCAAGCACGGGTATTCGGAGCCTTTCTAACCTGGCTCCAGGAGCGGCGGGCCCCTGTGTTCGTGGCGGCAACGGCCAATGAAGTCGACCGCCTTCCGCCGGAGCTGGCGCGGCGCGGCCGATTCGACGAAGTGTTCTTCGTCGACCTGCCGTCGCCTCAGGAGAGGGCTCTCATCCTCGCCGTGCACCTCAAGCGCCGGGGACGCGATCCTGCGACCTACCCGGTCGCAGAGCTAACCCACCCGCTCGAGCATTGGTCCGGCGCCGAGATCGAGCAGATGGTCACCGGAGGACTCTTTCGGGCGTACGCAGAACGGAAGCCGCTCACGCACGATCACCTGCGTGCCGCCGCACGCGAATTGATCCCGCTGGCCACACTTTATGAAGAAAAAATTCAAGCCCTCAGGCATTGGGGTGAGAAGCGCGCTCGAAGGGCGTCCGCGGATCGGCGAACGCTCGATCTTTTCGGCGACTGACGTGCTGCACCTCAAACGCTCGATGGGAATTGCACCACGAACGCTCTATGGAGTTCGAGCGTGGGGTTGGCTGCGAGGTCGCGCGCCCGATACCCGGTGCGCAATCCGTCGACCGACAGGGTCCGCCCCGCGATCGCGAAGTCGACCCGCCAATCTTTGATCGCCAACGTCATCGAGCCGCATCGCTTGCGGATGCGTCGATACGCGTGCGGCTGCGGACCGAGAGCAAGAGTCGACCGGATCGCGGGCGCCAAGTCGACGTCGTGGAGCCGCAGCCACTCGAGCTGGGCTTGGGCGTGCTGGGAGAACGTCACTTGCCAAGGCGCTACCGGATCCGCTGCAGCCAGCCACCCCGCATGCCCATCGGGATGGGCATCGGCATAGGCCACGTACGGCTTGAGATCGAGCACCGGCGTGCCGTCGAGAATGTCGATCCCGCGGACGTGAACCACGAGGTCAGAGACCCGCTCAACGGTCACGGCGCTAAGACCAATGGGGTTGGGTCGATGCGGCGATCGCGTAGCGAAGACGCCCTGTCTCTGCTCGCTTCGCGGCGGCGTCACCTTCGGTCGCCATCCCCGCCCTTGTTCGACGTTCTTGTGGAACACGAAGACAACCCACGCCCGATGCCACTGTTCGAGCCCCTCGAGCGCGTGCTCGTATCCATGACCGGGATACAGCTCGATGCGACCGACCGCGTCGGCCGCAACGACCGCCTGCCGCGGTGCCGCAACCCTCTCCACGAAGGGCGAGCGCACGATCCCGATGGGATCGAAGACGTATCGGGGCGGGCCGGGCATCGCACGAGCTACGCTACTACCGCTCCGCCCGCACGCCCGGGTCCTCGACCTCGCATCGCTTCCGCACTGAAGTACGCCGCCCCAGAACAACGGGATCAGCCGGGCGGTGACCTTCCGTCGCCGGGAGGCGATGGGTGGTCTCGGGCCAGAAGCTCCAGGGAAACCGTCTTAGTAGAGCGCCCGCCTGCAACGCTAGGCGTACCGAGCGCAGCTCGGGTACCGTTTAGCGGGGCACTGTACTAAGTGTTCCGCTCCGTTCATGCTCGAGCCTTTCGCTCTGCCTCTTCTGCTGGAAATCGGCGTCGAAGAGCTCCCATCCTCGTTCGTCGACGGGGCACTCGACGCACTTCCCCGAATTGCCGCGGACGAGCTCGCCAAAGCCCGACTCACGCACGGCACCGTGCACGCCTTGGGCACCCCGCGCCGGCTGGCGGTTTTGGTTCGAGACGTCGCAACGCGTCAGCTCGATCTCGACGAGGAGGTGGTCGGGCCTCCCGAAGCGACGGCGTTCAAGGACGGTAGGCCCACGCGAGCGGCCGAAGCCTTCGCAGCGAAAATCGCTGTAGCCGTGACCGAGCTCGACGTCGTGGAGAGAGCGGCCGGACCCAAGCAGAGGCCGGGCCGCTATGTCGTGGGCCGTCGCGTCCAGAAAGGTGGCCTCGCCAGGGATCTGCTGGGCGGTGCCTTGACGGCCGTATGTGGATCCATCCCCTTTCGAAAGTCGATGCGATGGGGAGACCTCGATGCGACGTTCGGGCGTCCAGTGCAGTGGCTGGTCGCTCTTGCCGGAGACGAAGTCGTCCCCATGGTGTTTGCCGGCGCGAAGAGCGGCCGAACGTCGCGCGGGCACCGGTTCCTCGCACCCACCCCGTTCGACGTGACCAACGCCGAGACCTACGTGGCGCAACTGCGCGAACGTCACGTCTTGGTCGATCGCGACGAGCGCGTCCGGACGATGATGGACCGCGTCGACCTTGCCGCTCGGGCCCTGCAGGGAGCCTACGACCCCGAGCCGATGTTGGTCGGCGAGAACGCGTCGCTCGTCGAGGAGCCTCATGTCATCACCGGCTCTTTCGACGCTGCCGTGCTCGAGCTACCGGCGGCCGTCATTCGCGCCGTAGCGCGAGGACATCAGAGATACTTCTGCGTACAAAAGAGCGACGACGAACTGCTGCCTCATTTCCTCGCCGTCGTGAATACCGCCAATCGGCCCGATCTCATTGGCGCTGGAATGAATCGGGTCATGCGCGCCCGTCTGGCCGACGCGCGCTTTTTCTGGGAGGAGGACCAGAAGACGCCGCTCGACGCGCGCTTGGAGAAACTGCGCGGTATCGTATTTCATCATCGGCTCGGTACCGTCCGCGACAAGGTCGATCGCATCGTTCGCATCGGGGAGGCGCTCGCCGATACGCTCCATGTCAACGACGCACGGCGTCGCGCAATCCATCGCGCAGCGCGGCTTTGCAAGTGCGATCTCGTGACTCTCATGGTCGGCGAGTTTCCCGAGCTCCAAGGCGACATGGGACGCGCCTACGCGGCGGCGCGGGGCGAGGATCGCGACGTGGCCGACGCGATCCGTGACCATTACAAGCCCGTCGGCGCGCAAGACGACGTGGCCCAGGACGACGTCGCCGCCATGGTCGCGCTCGCGGATCGCTTCGATACCCTCGCTGGTTGCTTTGCCGTGGGCCTCGCTCCAACCGGTGCTGCAGACCCGTTCGCGCTTCGACGCGCATGCATCGGCGCGCTGCGCACCCTCATCGATCGTGGCTACTCTGCGGTTGCGTTTTCGACCGTCGTCGGCCTTGCCTACGACGGCTACGGAGGCACTCTTCTGGACTTGTCGCGAGAGGAGACGATCGCGAAGCTCGACGAGTTCGCCACCGAGCGCCTGCGAGGACTCCTCGGCAGCTCTACGAGCGGAAGTGTCGCCGACGCGGTGCTCGCGGGAAGCGGACCCGCGGCTTTGCAAAACGTCGTCGCCGCTGCAGCGCGGGCGCGCGTGCTTCAATCCGTCGTGGACGCCAAGGAGTCGTGGCTCGACAAGGCGAAGGTGATCGCCAAACGGCTCGGGGGAATCAGTCGCGAAGCTCGGCCGCAACTCCATCCGCTTGCTGCGTTCGAGAGGAGTCCGAAAGCCGACGATCGGGCCATCCAGAAGCTGGTTCAAGCCCTCGACGCCGCGACGCAGACCCTCACGTCGGAGGACGCTGTGCGCGAAGCCCTCATGAGCATGGAACGGGTCGCCACGGAGCTCGATCGCATCTTCCTGGAAACGCTCGTGAACGATCCGAACGACCCGTTCACGCCCAAGCGTCTCGAAACTCTGGCGTTCGGCGCCCAGTCGATGCTTAGAATTGCCGACTTTTCAAGGCTCGCCTGACGAACCGAGCCCGACCGACCGGCGCGGCCGAGACGAAGGGACGGGGTTCTGGATGGGTTCCTAAGCTGCGGGATTGACCTGCGACCCGGCTGGCCTCATTTTCAAAGGCAGGCGGGGACCCATTCGTGGCCCCGACCGAGGAGAACATGCTGCGGCATTTTTTGCTTGGAAAGATCCATCGGGCGACGGTTACCCGCGCCGACCTGAACTATGTGGGCTCTATCACCATCGATGCCGATCTGGTCGACGCGGCTGGGTTTCTCGCCAATGAAAAAATCGACATCTACGATGTGACGAACGGCGCCAGACTTTCGACGTACGTCATTGCCGGGCGACGCGGTTCGGGTGAGGTCGGCATCAACGGTGCCGCAGCGCATCTCGTCAGGCCGGGCGATCTCGTCATCCTCGCAAGCTATGGGTGGATGACGGAAGACGAGGCCGCCGTACGCAAACCGCGGGTGGTTCACGTCGACCCGGAGAACCGAGTGAGCGCAGTCCTGGACGAAGAGCGCACGCCCGCCGCTTTACAGTAGCGCGCCCCGAGGGCGCGGCCGCCGGAATCTCGATTACTCGAAGCCCGAAAGCGCTTCGTCGGACACCCGGATTGTTTCGTCGATCAGGGCATCGGTGTGCGCCGCGCTCACGAACGCGGCCTCGAACTGGGACGGAGGCCAGTAGACGAGATGATCGAGCATCGCACGGTGCCAACGTGCGAAAGCCTTCGTGTCGCAGAGAGTGGCGTGTCCCCAACAGCGGATGGGGCCGTGGGCAAAGAACAGGGTGATCATCGATCCGACACGCTGCACACATGCGCTGACGCCGTGAGCCGCAATGGACTGATTCAAGCCGCTCTCCAGCCGGGCGGCGAGCGCCTCGAGGCGCTCGTACAGGTCGTCGTCCAACTGATCCAGCGTCGCCAGACCCGCGCTCATAGCCACGGGATTTCCACTCAAGGTGCCAGCCTGATAGACCGGGCCCAGGGGGGCCACTCGCTCCATGACGGCGCGCTTGCCTCCGTAGACGGCGAGTGGCAGACCACCCCCGACGATCTTGCCGAGACAGGTCATGTCCGGTCGTAACCCCGCTCGCTGCTGCATTCCGCCGCGAGCCACGCGACAACCTGTCATGACCTCATCGAAGATCGACAGGGCCCCGTAGAGCGCGCACTCGCTCACGATCGCTTCGAGAAAGCCGGGGGCCGGCGGTACGACGCCCATGTTGCCGACGACCGGCTCCACGATGACCGCAGCGATTTCCTTGCCGCGATTCGCAAACAAGGAGCGAAGCGCGGCCAGATCATTGTAAGGCAGCGTGAGCGTGTTCGCCGCGGTCGCCGCGGGAACCCCGGCCGAATCCGGAACGCCGAAGGTCGCCGCCCCGCTGCCGGCCTTCACGAGGAGAAAGTCGGCGTGCCCGTGGTAGCACCCTTCGAACTTGACCACGACATCGCGCCCCGAGTAGCCCCTGGCGACGCGAACAGCACTCATCGTCGCCTCCGTTCCACTCGAAACGGCGCGGACCATTTCGATCGACGGATAGATGGCGCAAATACGCTCGGCAAAGCGCACCTCGAGCTCCGTCGGAGCGCCGTAGCTCGTCCCGCGCGAAGCCGCATCGGCGACTGCGGCCACCACCGCGGCGTTGGCATGACCGAGAATCATCGGACCCCATGAGCCGACGTAGTCGATGTACCGCCGCCCATCGGCCCCATAGAGGTGCGCGCCTTCGGCGCGCGACACGAAAATCGGCGTGCCCCCGACCGCTCCAAATGCGCGGACGGGACTGTTGACGCCGCCGGGGATGACTTTTCGCGCCCGCTCGAAGAGCGCGCGCGAAATGGGGTCTCGGGTGACGGACATTCTAAAGTCCCTTGTGCCACCGTCAGGCGATCGGGTCGAGCTCTCGCTTCCGGGAGCCCGTCCGAAAGGCGGACCGGTGCGAGCCCTACGGATGCATGACCGGCGCGTCATGAGGGTGCGAGCGCGCGTACCAAATGAGAGTGCCCCCAATCCCGAGCGCGGCAAGCGTGAGCGCGACCACAATGGCGATCGGCGCAGCCGTCCCGATCGGGGCCGGTGTAACCGAGGACGAGGGCCGCGGCGCAGGCTCGGAAGCACGGACGGCTCTGTCCTCGGGTGCCGGCCCCGTCAGCCCCGCCCCGGGCGCGTGGCTTACGGGGCTGCGATCCACGCGGAGCGTTCGACCCCGGGCCGCCAAATCGGCGTTGGCGGCTTGGGAACCGACTTCGTCAGGCACTCTTACGGACGCCAGGCGCTCCCCGAGGCTTACGGTGTTGCCGAAGCCTTCGCGGCTGAAAGCGGACGGCTCCGCATGTGGAGGACGGCCCGAGTCGGAATCTGCGTGCATGGCATGCTTGAGCATGCCCCAGAACTCTCCCGCGTCCCGCGGTCGATCTCCGGGTCTCAAGGCCACGGCCTGCGCGAACACTCGCTCGACGGCGTCGCCGACCGCACTCCCGAGCCGCCGCGGAGTCGGGCGAATCACCGGGTCGAGCGCCTTCATCGCAAACTCGCCCAGGTGTTCCCCGTCCACGACCGGTGCTCCTCGAAGCGCCTCGAGCGCGACGAGGGCGACCGCGTAGACGTCCGTCCACGGACCGATCGCGCCGACGCGCTCATCGAATTGCTCCGGCGCCCCGTACGCGGGTGCGAACATGCGGATGTTGCCGATGGTGCGTGCGCTGGGGCCCATCGCCAGCGCCGAGTCCGCCATGACTTTGGCGACCCCAAAATCCAGTATTTTGACCCGCACGCCAGCCGGGGTTCTCGCCAAAAAGAAGTTCCCAGGGTTGAGGTCCCGATGGACCACGCCCTGGGCGTGCGCATAAGCGATCGCATCGACTGCAGAGTCCAGAAATCGCACCACTTCTTCCAGTGGACGGGGGCCGAGACGGCGCTCCTGACGGTCCGCATACTCCGCCGCAAGCGATCGCCCCTCGAGCCATTCGAGTACGGTGAACGGGACAAGGGCGCTGGTCGAAGGGGCGATTGTCGTTCCGCTCGCAATGCTGCGCACGACGTGCAGATGGCCCTGCGACAGCTTGTATTGCAGACGGCTCTCGTCGCGGAAGCGCTTAATGAACGACTCGACGATCGCGGAGCCAAGCGCAGCCGGGAGTTTCAGGCATTTGATGGCAATGGGCTCGCCCAGCCCGACATGGGTCCCCTTGTAAACGATGCTGAACCCCCCTTCGCCGACGCAGCGCTCGACGCGGAAATGTCCATCGAGCACTTCACCGACAAGCCCAAACGGGTCGGAGGGAGCCACGCCAGAGACGATAGCAGGTGCCGTCCTCAGCCGTCGGCTACGGTCCGCCGTAGAATACGAGCCTTGCGCTCGCGATCAGGCCACTTGCGTCGTACGGTCTCGTGAAGACGGCATCGTACTCGAGGCTCGGACCTATCCCCGCGTGACCCCCGAGGAAGTGGCCAACCGGCCACTCGTAAAAGACGCCCGCGCCGGCGTAGGACTGCGTTCCGCCCGCGTCCGGCAGCCCCGGCGTCGTCAGCTTCGCGACACCCAGACCGAACTGGGCAAAGGCTCCGACGCCTGATAACCGAGGGGACAGGGCCATAAGAGGAAAGGTCTCGACGCGAAGGCCGATGCCAAGTTGGTTGGCCTTCTGCGAGCTGTCCCTGAAGCCAGCCTGCGCAAACCAGAACCCGAAGTTGAGATAGTCCGTCAAAGCGCCCATCAGCAGAAGAGTGCCGCTCGTGCCGGGCATCCAGCCGCTCGATGAGTAGTCGGCCGTGCCGATGTCGTTGGCGTTGTTGGGGTACCCGGCCCCATGGCCGAAGCCGACGCCCAGCGCCAGGCCCAAGACGACGCCGCTGCGGTGTTTGGACGCCGATTCGACGCCATTCGACTCCGGCGGCTGACTGACGGCAATGGCGGTGGTCGCGGGAGCCGAAGCGGCGAGCACCAGCGGGAGCATGATGCCGCAGACTTAGCACGGCCCATCGCGCGCCAGCAGCCGCTCTGGTACATCCCTTCGCATGTCCTCGCCTCATGCTGCCTTCAATCCGTCGCTTGCGGAATCGGATCCCGCCGTCGCCCGCTTGGTGGCGGAGGAGAGCCGCCTCGAACACGACAAGATTCGCCTGATCGCCAGCGAAAACTATGCCTCTCGCGCCGTCATGGAGGCCACCGGATCGGTCCTTACGAACAAGTACTCGGAGGGGTATGCCCACAAGCGCTATTACGAAGGGCAACAGGTGATTGACCCGATCGAGGAGTTGGCTATCGGACGGCTCAAGACCCTCTTCGCTTCCACTGCCGCAGGCAACGTCACGGCAGACGACGTGCACGTGAACGTTCAGCCGTACTCGGGAAGCCCCGCCAACCTCGCCGTTTATTTCGCGTTCTGCGCACCCGGCGACACGATTATGGGCCTATCGCTCTCGGCCGGCGGGCACCTGACTCATGGCCACTCCGTGTCCATCACCGGCAAGTACTTCAAGAGTGTCCAGTACGGAGTGCGAAGGGAGGACCATCTCATCGACCTGGATCAGGTTCGCGATCTCGCCCGCGAACATCGTCCCAAGCTTCTTTGGTGCGGCACGACTGCGTACCCGCGACGCATCGATTTCGCGGCCTTCCGAGCCATTGCCGACGAAGTCGGAGCACTCCTCGTGGCAGACATGGCGCACATCGCGGGGCTCGTATGCGGTGGGGTCCATCCCTCGCCCATCGGCGTGGCCGACGTCGTGACGTCCACGACGCACAAGACATTTCGTGGCCCGCGCGGCGGCATGATTTTCTGCAAGAAGGAGTACGGGGCCATGATCGACAAGGCCGTGTTCCCCGGCCTGCAAGGCGGACCACACAACCATGTGACCGCAGCGATCGCCGTCGCTGCCGACGAGGCCGCGCGACCCGATTTCAAGCTGTACGCGCAGGCCATCGTCGAAAACGCCCGCGTTTTGGCGCGCGCTCTTGCCGAGCGCGGCTTCCGCGTGAGCACCGGTGGAACCGACAATCACCTCATGCTCGTCGACGTGACGGGCAAGGGGGTGACCGGCAAGCCGTTGGCACGAGCGCTCGACCGGGCGGGAATCGTGCTCAATTACAATGCAGTCCCCTTCGACGCACGCAAGCCCTTCGATCCTTCGGGCGTTCGCATCGGCACACCATCGGTCACCTCACGCGGCATGGGCACGGACGTCATGCTCCGTATCGCGGACTGGATCGATCGGGTGACGCAACGACCCTCGGACGAGATCAGCCTTGCGGGGATCGCCGATGAGGTGAAAGACGTCTGCGCGAGGTACCCGGCCCCGGGCATCCGCCTGAGCTGAGCCGACCGCGCCGCGACCGACGGGAAGCACCAGGACTCGGGGGCCATTGCGCAAGTCCGCGCGAATGCACAAGTGCACTGGTTCTTGCGGGATTGGCCACTCGCCAAGCCGCGGGAGCTGGTTTGGGGATTCGGGGGCGGAGCGCCGGAAAAACAAGACTCGTGCGGGTGGTCCGTCTTCGCGGTGCAGCTGCGCACGCCGAGTTCCGCGGGACGTACGAAACGGACCCTAGCCCTCGGAGGCCCGTGCCGGCCGTGTGTACTTCCCGCGTTCGGCCGGGTGTTCGTTTTCGTATGCCTCCAGACTCTCGCGACTGATTTCGACCTCAACCTCGCCCTCTCCGACGACGCGCGACTGACATCCCAGCCGGGAAATCGCGCGGACGTCGAACGCCTTGTCGAGAATGTCCGCCTCCTCGTCCTGCTGCTCGCTGAGGAGCGCTCCACCCCGCGTCACATACAGGTGGCACGTCGAGCAGGCGCAAACGCCGCCACACGCGCTGCCCTCCGGGAAACGCGCCTTCGTCGCGGCCTCGAGAAGCGTAGTACCCACCGGCACTTCGACCTCGCCGAACCCCTTGAAGCGAACTGTCGTCATCAATCCCGTGTCCGCTGTCAGCGAGCGTGCGCCAGCTCGACGCCCTTGGCATGCTCCACCGACCGCTCGACCGCGTCGACGCGCTTGCCCTCGATGGCCCGCGCGATGGCGCGATTCATTCGCCGACCTGCGAACGCCTTGGTGGCATCGTCGAGCGCCTCGACGCACGAGTGGATATGCCCCGGGTCGTCGCCGCACACGGCGTTCTCGAGCGCGGCCCACGCGCTCTCGATTCGAGATCGTTCCCCGGGCTGGAGAAGATCGGCGTCCAGGTCGATCGCTTTGCGCGCCGCCGCGAGGATTCGTCGAGCTTCGACGCGATTCTCCGCGAGCCGCCGGTTGACGAGGTCCTCCTCGCCGCGATCGAGCGCCTCGAGCAGCATGCGCTCGACGGTGGCATCGTCCAGCCCGTAGCTCGGCCTGACGGCGACCGTCTGCTCGACTCCCGTCGTCAGCTCCTTGGCATGCACGCTCAACAGCCCGTCGGCATCGACCTCGAAGGTGACCTCGAGACGTGCCATTCCCGCCGGCATCGGAGGAATACCTTTGAGCGTGAAGCGCGCGAGGCTCCGGTCGTCGGCGGCGAGCTCACGCTCGCCTTGTACCACATGGATTTCAAAGCCCGTTTGATTGTCCTCCTGCGTGGTGTACGTCGCGCGCCCAGCGCACGGAATCGTCGAATTTCGCGGCAGCACTCGGTCGACGACGCCACCACCGACCTCGATGCCGAGCGACAAGGCGATGACGTCGAGGAGCACGACGTCCTCGCGTTGCCCGAGCCCCGCCAGCAGGTCCGCCTGAATCGCTGCTCCGAGAGCGACCACTTGGTCCGGATCGATGTCGTCCATCGGCTCTCTCTTGAAAAGCTCGGCGACATAGCGGCGCACGGCAGGCACGCGAGTCGCACCGCCGACGAGAATCACGCCGTCCAAGTCCTGCGCCTTGATCCCCGCATCCCTCAACACACGCAAGCACGCAGCACCCGTGCGCTCGAGGAGAGGGCGAATCAGTTGGTCGAACCGCGCACGCGTGAGCGTAAGGCGACGCTGGCCCGGCACACCCGCATCGACCGTCTCCTGAACGGTCAGCGCGTGCTTGACCTTGCGAGCCTCGTCGAGCACGAGTCGCACGAGTTGGGGAGTCTGCTGGATTCCCTCGAAACCGAGTGCTCCGAGCAATTCGTGCGCGACGGCGCGATCCATGTCGTCGCCGCCGAGCTGACTGTCGCCGCCGGTGGCCCGCACCTGAAAGACCCCCTCATCGAGGACGAGCACCGTGACATCGAACGTGCCGCCCCCCAAGTCGTACACGGCGAACGTGCCGTTGTGCTTTCTCTCGAGCCCGTACGCGAGTGCCGCGGCCGTAGGCTCGTTGAGAAGGCGCAGGACGTCCAGACCGGCGAGACGCGCAGCGTCTCGCGTAGCCTGCCGCTGGGCGTCATCGAAATACGCCGGAACGGTGATCACGGCGGGACCGACGTTCCGTAAAGCGTCGACCGCAACCGCCTTGAGCGCACGCAAGATCTCTGCGCTCACCTCGACGGGAGTGACGACTCTTCCTCCGGTCATCTGGAAGCGAACCGTGTTGGCCTCCCCGGCCGTCGGAGGAGCGAACGCGTACGGACCGAGACGGCGCGTCTCGGGGTCGTCGGCGCCGCGACCCATGAACCGTTTCACACTGACGATCGTGTCGCGCGGATGCTCCGACGCCAGCCGTACAGCACGGCGGCCCACAACCACCTCGCCATTCGGCAAATACGCGACGACGCTGGGTACGAGCGTCTCGAGGTCGCAATCGGCAATCGCAACGGGACGTTCGTTGGCGACGTAAGCGACCAGGGAGTTGGTCGTGCCCAGATCGATGCCGACCGGCCGCGGGTTCGCTTTCGGATCGAATATTTCGAATAGAGCCATTCACGCCGCCAGTTCGTCTTCGACCGCAACAATGTCGTCGAGCAAGCGCCGATAGAACCTGAGCTCCCCCACCTTTCCAACCAGCGAGCCATGCTCGCCGCGCGCGAAGCCGCCCGACAGATCACTCTGCACCGCCCCGATTCGGGACTGAATGGCCTCGGCGAGCCTCTGGACAGCGCTCAGGTCGCGCGCGCCCTTCGCCTCGGCGAGAGCCTCGCGCCTCTCGAGCATCTCCATCAGAAACGCCGGATCGGCCTTGGGGCCGTCATCGTCTCGCACGGAAACACCGCTCAGCCGGATCAACGCCTCTGCCCTCAGCAGCGGATCCCGCACAATCCGCCATGCCTCGTTCACTTCCACCGCTTTCGCCAACGCCTGGCGCTTTTCGGTCGCACTCGTGCCCACGAAGCGGTCGGGGTGCAAGGCACGCGAAAGCTCGCGGTGCCTTGCCTCGGCGACAGCCGGATCGACGTCGAACGTTTGGGCCAGGCCCAGCGCCACAAATGGATTCATCACACCGAGAACGAGCTTCCGCAGCCGCAGCCGCTCTTTTCGTTGGGATTGGCGAACTTGAATCCTTGGCGCATCAGCGTCTGTTCCCATTCGAGCACCGTACCGTTGAGATAGATGAGGCTCTTTGGATCCACGACGACGCGCACTCTCGTTCCGTCCGTCGCCAGGTAGTCGAGGACGCGATCTCGTCGGTGGGGCTGGCCGTCGTGAAACTCAATCACATACGTAAAGCCCGAACAGCCTCCACCTCGAATGCCGAGGCGCAGGCTCGCCTCGGGCGTACCTCGTTTCCTCATTTGCCTGGCGATCGCTTCGACGGCCCCGCTCGAGACCGTAAGGTTCGGCTCTTTCCCCTGGGCTTGTTGATGCGTCGTGTCCATTGCTGCCGTCAGGCCTTTTCGTCGGACGTCGCGATAGAGGCGGCCTTGCGATCCGACCGCTTCTTGCGGTAGTCGGCGATCGCAGTCTTGATCGCATCTTCGGCAAGCACCGAGCAGTGTATCTTGACCGGCGGCAGATTGAGCTCGTCCACGATCTGCGAATTCTTTATCGACTCGGCCTCGTCGATCGTCTTGCCCTTGATCCATTCGGTGGCGAGCGAGGAGCTCGCGATCGCGGACCCGCAACCGAATGTCTTGAATTTGGCGTCTTCGATGACGCCTTGTTCGTTGACTCGGATTTGCAGCCGCATCACGTCGCCGCATGCAGGAGCGCCGACCAGACCGGTGCCGACCATCGGATCGCTCTTGTCGAGCGTTCCCACGTTCTTCGGGTTCTCGTAGTGCTCGATGACTTTGTCGCTGTACGCCATGGTTCGGTCCTTATCGTTTTGAAAAATCGATTGGCATCGTCGTCACTGTCGCACACTCACGGGGCACGTCGGCCATGCACGTCAATGCGCGACCCACTCCACACTCTTCAAGTCAATTCCTTCGTTGTGCATCTCCCACAGTGGCGACAGATCCCGAAGTCGAAGCACCTTATCGATGACCAAATCGGCCACGTAGTCGACCTCCTCCTCGGTGTTGAAGCGCCCAAGCCCGAATCGAATGCTCGAGTGCGCAAGCTCGTCTCCCACGCCGAGCGCGCGCAGGACGTAGCTCGGCTCGAGACTTGCCGACGTGCACGCCGATCCCGAGCTCACGGCGACATCCTTGATCGCCATCATGAGACCTTCGCCCTCGACGAAGTTGAAGCTCAGGTTCAGGTTGCCCGGAAGACCGTGATCGGTCGACCCGTTAAGGTACACCTCCTCGAGACCGGTCATGATGCGCGTGCGCAGACGGTCCCGCAGTGCACGCAGCCGCGCCGCCTCGGCCTGGCCTTCAAGCGTCATGATCTCGCAGGCCTTGCCAAAGCCGGCGATGAGGGGGACGGCGAGCGTCCCCGAACGCACTCCTCGTTCGTGGCCGCCCCCGTCCATCTGTGCGGCCAGCCTCACACGCGGCCGGCTACGCCGCACGTACAGGGCGCCGACACCTTTGGGCCCGTAGATCTTGTGGGCCGTCAAGGATGCCAGGTCCACGTTCATTCTCTGGACGTCGAAGTCGACCTTGCCAATCCCCTGCACGGCGTCGCTGTGGAGAAGCACGCCCCGTTCGCGGGTGATTTTGCCGATAGCGTCCAAAGGCTGCACGGTACCGATCTCGTTGTTCGCGAGCATCACACTCGCGAGAATCGTCTTGTCGGTAATCGCATTCTTGACGTCGTCGGGGTCCACTCGTCCATCTTTTCCGACGCCCAAATAGGTGACATCGAAGCCCTGCTTCTCGAGACGCTTGCACGTGTCGAGAACGGCCTTGTGCTCGGTCACGGTCGTGATGATGTGATTGCCTTTGTCCTTGTAGAACTCGGCAACGCCCTTGATGGCGAGGTTGTCGCTCTCGGTCGCGCCGCTGGTGAATACGATTTCCTTCTCGTCCTTCGCGCCGATGAGTCGAGCGATGCGTTCGCGCGCGTGATCGACCGCCTCCTCGGCCTGCCAGCCGAACGAATGACCGCGACTGGCGGCGTTACCGAACTTCGTAGTGAAGTACGGCATCATCTCGTCCACGACGCGGGGATCCACTGGCGTCGTCGAGTGATTGTCCATGAAAATCGGGAGCTTCACAGCCATCGTCGTTACCTTGTTCGTGGTTCGTGCCAGCCGATGTAGGCCTTTGACGCTTGCGCAAACGACACGCTTGAACGTGCAATCAACGCGCTCTGAACCCGAGAACGAGCTCGGGCACGTCCGTCTCCTTGTCGTGCAGATCGCAGCAGTTGCACGCGCTGAGCAGCCGCTGCGGATCGCATACGTCGCAGGTGTCCAGGTATTCGACGCTCGACTCCAGTTCGCGCTCGAGCGCCTCAATCCGCAGCTTTTGATCGCGTGTCTCTTCCAATTTGCGCACGTACACCTGCCGCATGCGCTTCATCGCGCCCGGCGCGCTCGCGATGTGCTCCCACTCACGGACGATGGTTTGGATATCGCCCAGACTGAAGCCCATCTCCTGGAGCGTGCTGATCCAGCGGATGCGGACCAGTGCCTCGCGCGCATAGAGACGGAAGCCACCCTTGGATCGAGCCGCCGGCGTCAGCAGCCCAAGTTCTTCGTACATACGAATGGCGCGGACGGTCTTGCCAGTTTCTCGTGCTAGATCGCCTACTTGCATCAGACCTCGGCGCTCCTGCGCGTCTTCGCGCGCAGGCGATCCGTCACCGCCTGGAAGGCCCAGATCGGCCGTCGCCCCGCCGCCGGGATCGGCGCGACGGACCACGAGAGGGAGTCGATGATGGTCGGGCATAGGTCAACTCTAACCTAACACTCTTACGTGAATGTTAGAGTTGACTATCCTTTTAGGTTTCTCGCCGTCGCGCGTCAAGTGCGGCCATGCCCGCCCCCATCTCTGCCTTGGAAGCCGGCTCGCAAAGCGTCGTACGGAGATGTCGGGAGAGACCCTCATCGTCCACACTATTTCAAAGGCAACGGCACGGCTCGCCGAACGCCACTTCGTCGATGCAGGGCTTGTCCAGCCCAAGGCCACTTCGCCGCCCAAAGCCGCAGGATTCCTTCCCCCGCCCCGCGAATGCGCAGGCGGGCGGACTGCGCATGGCCTCAGCTCCGGCTGGAGTCGTCGTCCGGCCGCCCGTCCCGGACCGCGGCGAAAAGACGCTCTGCCACTCGGAGCAGCGTCGCACTGAACGCGATGAGCCCCACGGCGATGAGTGCGCGGGCCACGACGACGGCCGCCGTTACGATCGCGGGGGCGAGCAAGTCGGACGGAGGATCGCGCAGCCCGATCGCGAGCGCGATGGCCATCCAAAGCAAGGCAAGAGCCACGCACGTGACGGCGATCCGCAGCCGCGTCGTTCTCGCGTCGGACAGGGGATCCGGCATCGCATTCGGTCGCGTCGATTGCAGCAGCGCGCGCCACCAGCTCGAGCCCTCGCCCGCCGTTTTGCCGGTCGATCCCGCAGCTGCAACGACGTCCCGCCGGGGCGCCGAGGACGCCACGGCTCGGGGTGGCGCCGACGACGAGGCGCCAGCCGCAGCCGAGGACGCGGAACCGACGCGAACTGGCGGCCTCGCCACTGTGGGCATCTGGGTGGTCACCAAGTGATCGTCGGTCAAGCCGTCGGAATCGCCGGCCTGGTCGGTGTCGGGTGGATTCGTCGAGTCGTTCCCGGATGTGCTGCGAACCTGACTCATCGCGAACTCAGTTGCCACTTTCGACACACGACCGCCAGTCCATTGTGGCCGAGAACAAACTCGACGTTCCCCGCGGACTCGCCGCCGTCTGAACGGGCGGCGTCCGTTACGCGGGATCGCGGGTCTTGTCCCGCGCGTCACGCGCCGCCGCGAGCACACTCGCACGAAGGGATTCGTCGATGTCAAGCCACGTTCGGCGCGCGTCCTCCGGCACCGCTTCTTCCTCGAGAACCTGCGAGAGAACGCGGTGACGGCGATCGAAGTGACCGGGCAAGAGCGGTAACGCCGCATGAGCTTGCGGCAGCGGTCGACCCGTATAGCGCGCGGGCCCCCCCAGAAACGCGCAGGTCAAGATGACCTGCTGGTCGACGATGTGACGCTTGTCCTTGCCCACGAACAAAAAACCCACGATGGGATCGGCGAAGAGCCTGTCGTAAAGCTTGCCAATCACGGCGCGCACCTTGATTTCGCCGCCGATGACTTCGTAGGCCGTGGTCATCGGAAAGCCAGATCGAGCCCCACGGCATCCTTCACGACATTTGCGATCGTTGCGAAGAGCTCGTCGCCCCGGCCCTTGTCGTCCATCCACCGCCGCGTGTTCGCGTCCCAAGAGAAATGCCACGCTCGCGCGTTGGCCGCAAACCAGATCTGACGCGTCGGTCGCTGCGTGTTCACGATGCACCTCTTTCCGCCCGGCAGCGTGAGCGTGACGACGTTTCCAGCGACTTCGCAGTCGACGATGTCGGGGTCGACGTCGTCGAATGCGTCGCCGATCGCAGAAAACGCCTGGTCGGCGAGCATCTGAAACGAGGACTCGTCCATGACGGATGCTTAGCCCAGGCGCCTTCTGACCACACAGCTCCCCCGAGATCGTCGGCGGCCAAGGGAACGCGACTGCCGCTCGCGCCACCGTCCAGGCATTCTCGGCTCAGTTCAACGAGTGAGGGAGGGCCAGCAAGAACGGAGCGATGACCGCATCGAAGTCGCGCCCGTCCGGCCTCTGCATTTGGTACGTCCCACGCATCTCGCCGGTCGGCGTCTGCAGGACGCATCCGCTTGTGTACTCGAAGTGCTCTCCGGGGCTCAGGTAGGGCTGACGGCCGACCACCCCTGGACCCCGCACTTCCTCGACCTTGCCGTTTGCGTCGCGGATGACCCAATGCCTCGTCCGCAGCTGCGCAGGCTCCGCCCCCTCGTTCGTGATTCGGACCGTATACGCGAACACGTAGCGTCGCGCGGCGGGCACGGACTGATCTGCGACGTAGCTGCTTCGCACCGTGACGCGCACGCCTTCGGTCAGGGCACTGGATGTCTCGTTGGCCGGCATGTTCCGATCCTCGAAAAAGTCAGACTTCATTCTACGGCTTCGACGAACACAGTACCGTCCAAAGCGCGCGCCGCTGCAAAGTGGACTCCGCCCGGGTGCGTGCGCAGCCGGAGTCATGCGGGTGGCGGCGCCGAAGCCGTTCGGACGACCCGGCAGCGCGCCACGAGAGGCATATGGTCCGACAAGCCGTGAAAGGGTGCCGTCGGATCACCAAACGGATGCGTGTCGTCGAAGTCCAGCCACTTGAGTCCGGCCCCCGCAAACACGTGGTCGAGGTGCATGCGCATTCGCAGAAATCCGGCGGTGGGCCAGCCGGCGATCTCGTCGACCGAAAAGCGATAGCGCTGCGCAAATGCATCGATCCACCCATGCTCGTCGACGAGACACCGATACACCGGTGAGCCGGGCAGTGCGTTGAAATCTCCGACGACGACGAAGCGACTGCTCGTTCTCTCGCGCTCGACGAAGCGCGCGAGGTTTCGCGCCTCCTCGATCTGGTTGGGACCCCAACCCAGCCGGCGAGGCTCGGTCCAAAATGCCCGTGTCAACGTGCTCGGCAGACTCAAGTGCGTGTTGAACACGTCGATCGGATCGCGGCCGCTTTGCTCGCGATCGCGGAAGCGAACGTGGGCACAAATTCGCGTTTGCTTGAAGCGTCGGATCGGATGCAAGCGACGGTGAGTGATGTCATGCGGCATCTCGGCGTTATGGTGATCGACCGCGAAGTTTTCGTGCGCCAAGATGGCAAGACCCGTCGTATACGCGTGCACGCCCGGGGAGATCCGATAAGCGTGGGCCGGAAAGTAGTACGCGTCATAGCCGTCCGGCTTTCCGGCGGCCGTCAGCGCGGCGGAGAGCATTTGCATGAACCTCTCGAGCTGAGTCTCGCCGCCTCGGTGCGCGACGGTCGATCGAATCGATCGTGTCTCGACCTCCTGCAAACACACGATCGCGGGAAGCGGCACGAGGCCGGCAATCGCCTCCGCGATCCTGAGCATGGCGCGACGCGTGCTCGCGATGCCTCGGGTGGCATGCCCGAAGTAACGCACGTTGTAGGTCAGGATGCGAAGCGGGGTCGTCACGGCCGGCCGGCGTACGTTTCGGCATTTATTCGCGACGGGGGGGTCAACGGCCCATGACGACCAGGGTCACGGCTCCGCCGACGACGAGCGCAAGCACCCCCACGATGACCGGAAGCAGCCACCCGGGTTTGGCCGACGGAACGCCGGCGGGCAGCAAATCCACGTTCCGAACGGCGTCGAAAGCCTCGTCGTTGCCCAAGCGCCCTCCCCGGAGTGCAGACCCGCTCGCGATCGGGGCCGATCGCCCGGCCGAAGCGAACGGATCGGCGGCGACGTCCACGGCGGCAATCTTGGCGGCCATGAGCGACGGC
Organism: uncultured delta proteobacterium; assembly: GCA_963696385.1. GTDB lineage: Bacteria > Myxococcota_A > Polyangia > Polyangiales > Polyangiaceae > Palsa-1150. The sequence continues at coordinate 1,434,582 of CAVOKF010000005.1, read as the reverse complement.
AACGCGGCTGCTATTTGCCGTCCGAGCTCCTGCTGGGGGGTCGATGCCCACTGCCGATGCTCGCCCGAGAGGCCGAAGGCGTGACCTATCGCGTCCGCAAGCGCTCCAACGCTCGCCGTGCGGATGCCCGGATTTTTTGCAAGGCCTTGCTCGAGCACCTCGTCCACCGTCGGCGGAACACGGTACTTCGCGTCCTTCGCCTTCAAACTAGGCGGAACCGGGTCCTTGGTCAGAATCGCCAGAAGGATCGACGGACCGTTGTTGCCGACGAAGGGGACCTCGCCGGTCAGGCACTCGTACGTCAAAGCGGCGAGCGCAAACACGTCCGCGCGCGGATCGAGCGTTTCGAGGCCCTGCGCCTGTTCGGGAGCCATGTAATAGGGACTGCCGATCGTCGTGCCCAGCACGGTGAGCTTCTTTCGGTTCCCGACGGACGTGTCCTTGACGCTACCGAAGTCGAGGATCTTGACCGTATCGCCCTCGCGCCGGCCACACAGAAACAGGTTGTCGGGCTTGAGGTCGCGGTGAATGAAGCCACGCGCATGCGCTTCGTCTAGGCCGATAGCCACCTGAGACAGAGCCCGCACGACGCGCTCGGGCGGCAAGACCTTCTCGCGTTTCAGGACATAGCGAAGCTCTTCGCCTTCGAGAAATTCCATGACGAGCAGCCAGGTGTCAGCGACCGTGTCACGCTGGAAATCAAGAACCTTGACGATGTGCTCATGGGGCAATAGGGCACTAATTTCGTATTCGCGCTTGAAACGCTCGAGCGCGACCTCGTCCCTGGCGACATCGTCGTGGAGGACCTTGAGGGCGATTCGAGAATTGGTCTGCTTGTCGATCCCCTCATAGACGCGTCCCATACCCCCGTCGGCCACCGTTCGGCGAATCTCGTAGCGGCCGCAGAGCCGAGCTCCGATGCGCCGGTCTTCCTGGGAGTGCGCGACCGGCACGATACTGGCCGCGGTGAGCGCCGTACCATCGGCCGGACAAAAGCCGGCGTCGTCCGGAAACACGCGCTGGCACTTCGGGCAGCTCTTCATGTCGGGACGCGCCCCGGGAACACTATCGCCAGCCTACCACCTCGGCCATTGCCCGCTCCCGAAGACTTCGCGCGCGCGGAACGCGCGGGGGCACTCGGACGGCGAAGGCCTTCAACTGCGCTCCGGCGCGGCCGAAGCAGCAACCGCCTGTGGCGAAGAGAAGTAGATGAGCCGGTTGCAAGAGGGACATTGCTCGAGCGTCGGCTCTCGCCGGAGCCGGTGAAACAACTGTGGCGGAAGCGCCATGTTGCAGGCCCTGCACGTCCCATCGTTCGTCTGCGCGATTGCGTTGCCACGCTTCGATCGAATCATTTCGTAACGGCGATACAGCTGCGGGGGCAACGCCTTGACGGCGGCATCGCGTTCCGCCCGCTTGACGCGCGCCTTGCTTTCCGCTTCGCCGAGCTTCGAGCTGATGTCACCCTCTCGGGCTCCCAGTTCGTCCGCTAGCTTGCGATGGTCGGCCTCCGTCCCCTCGATCTGCTGCCGGGCGGCGTCCGCGTCCCGGGTTAGCTTGCCGATCTCGTCCTCGCGATCCCGGACGAGCTTGCGCAGCTCTTCGAGCTCGCGCTGCGCGGCGTTGGCCTCGCGCTCGGTACGGGCTCGCGAGAGCTTGTCGCGGGAATGGTCGAGCTGCTGGCTCATGTTGCGGACATCGAGCAGCAGCTCACCGCGGGCCTTCTCCATCACGCCCATCGATGCCCGATCGATCGTCAGCCTCTCGTCGAGCTTGCGGATGCCCGAAGTCAAGCCGTCGAGCGTCGAGCGCTCCTGCGCGAGCTGGTCCTGAAGTTCTTTCAGTTCTGCATCAATCTGCGCGAGTTTCTCGAGCGCGCGAATATGGTCGGGGATGCTCAATGCGTCACTCTCCGGAACGATGGCGAACGATGCGGGGTGTCAAAGTACATAGCGCACGCTCGTATCCTCTGCGACGAGTGCGACGGCCATGCCTCGTTTCCGTCGCGAGAGGCCGCGCTCCGACGCGGGTTTGCCGCTCTCGGGCAGGTGGCTGCCGCGTCAGCCAGTGGGCCCACCTGGGTTCGAACCAGGAACAGCCCGGTTATGAGCCGGGGGCTCTGACCGATTGAGCTATGGGCCCGCGTCGCGTACCGCCGACCGAGCTTTGTCCGGTTGTGGAAAGGGCCTTGCCGGGCGGCGACTGCCACGCGCCGTAACCTAGTCGAAAGCAGCCTCGGACGGAAGCGCCACGACGAGATGAGATCATCGGCGCGCACACGCAAATGTCCGAAGCTGCCCTTCGGTGCGCAACGGTGTGGCCACGAGGAAGCGTTCCGGTGCATCCGGCGGAGCCGACAAGACGAGCAGCGGACGCGCGTCGTTCAACGACTCTTCGGCGCTGAGCGGCCCCGCGGGTGCTCCGATGGCGTCGAGCGGGATGAGGCGAAGTTGCTCGTGTGGGCCCATCCACGACAGCCAGAGGGGCCTGCCGTCCACGAGCATCGGAGCTCCGCGACCCAAACCGTCTATCGAGAACGCCAGAGGCGGATCGACTCGGTCGCCTGCGATCCGAACTCGAAGCAGAGTGCCTCCTGAGCCGTCCGTAGATTCACCGTCGTCGCGAGCTACGACGAGCACGCTGGCGTCGTCGAGAGCTTGCGCGTCGTACGCCGACACATGCCCGTTCATCGACGTCAGGGGTCGCGCCGGTCCTCTGGGGACACCGCGCTCGTCCACCCGGATCGACTCGATCCAACCGAACGCTCGGAGCTCACCGGGGACCTCGACGGCCAGGCTGCTTCGCGCGTCGTCGATCGCCGCCTCGGATTGACGCGCGAGCCAGAGGGCCGTGAAGCCGCCGGGGGACGCAAGGATGCGTGGCGCTTCAGCGTCGGACTCGGGCGGCGAGAGATCCCGCGTCGCGCCGGCGTCGCCTTGGATCGCGGCGTACCGTATGACGCCCCGTGCACCGCTCGTCGCCTCGTCCCACACCGCGAGCACACTCGACCCGGAAACCGCCACGTCGAACGCCAACGAGTCGTCGCGCTGCTGAGAAATGCTCTCGCGGACCGTTGGCGGTGCCCGAACCGGCACCGTGTAGACGACGAGGTCGCGCGCGGCATCCGCCCGCGCGCTCACCCGCGCTACGCCATATGCAGCCGCAAACAGGCCGTTGGGCCCCCGGATGAGTCTCGGCGGCGGGCCGTCCCCCAACGTGGGGCCCAAGTCGAACAGATCTGCCGGCCCTCGGGTATCCTGAGCGATCCATGCAATCGCCGCGGTCCGACCGGCCGCCGTCCGATGAGTGACACCAACCGCGGTCCCGGTCGGATCCCTGACGGCATCTCCGACCTCAAACTCGTCCTGAAACGGGTCGTCCACGCGGCCGGGGGCTCCGCCATCGCCCAAATCCCATGATCCAGCCCCCGGGGTGCACCGCATGGGGGCGAAGACGACATCTCCGGCCGGTGCGGAATGGCGAGGCGGCTGCTCGACCGATGCGGCCGGCGCTCGGGAGGAAGGCGCCCGCTCGGACGATGACCTCCCGCATCCGACGCAGACGGACAGAGTGGCGAAAGCCGCCGCGCATCCGAGCCATACCCGAGCGGGGGGCGGCGAAGCGAGTCGCGGTTCCGGGCGATCCACCACCCGGATCATCACGCATCCATGAAACCGTCGAGAACCTCGAGCGCAAGCTCGTGGCGCTCAAGCGGCGGCATGACGTACGCGCCCGCAACGCGGTGCCGAACCGCGGCGAGCATCTCGCGCGCGATCCGGACTCCCTCGCTTCGTGCCGCTGCACCCGTCCCAGCCTTTCGCATTCGATCGCGAATCGATTCGGGAACTTGCATGCCGGGCACCTCATTGTGCAAGAACTCGGCGTTGCGGAAGCTCGCGAGCGGCAGGAGCCCGACCAGCACCGGTACATCGAGCGGAGCCACGTCGTCGAGGAAGCGATCGAGCGACTCGGGCGAGTACACCGGCTGAGTCATGATGACCTCGGCACCGGCCGCTTTCTTCTGGTGCAAGCGCTCGATCTCGCGGGGGTAATTGAGAGCCGCCGGCTCGGCGCCGGTGGCGAGCAGAAATCGCGTCGTCGCGCCGAGAGGCTTGCCCGCCGGATCGACGCCGTGGTTCAGCCGCGTCGCAAGCTTGAGGATACCGATCGAGTCGAGATCGTAGACGGCGGTGGCATCGGGGAAGTCGCCCATCTTGGGTGGATCGCCGGTGATGATGACCAGATCGCGCAGACCCAGATCATGCGCTCCCAACAAGTGAGCGAATGTGGCCAGCAAATTTCTGTCGCGCCCGCACACGTGCAAGATCACCTCGAGGCCAGCCTCGCGCTGGATCCGCACGGCGAGGGCCAAATTGCTCATCCGAGACTGCGCCCGCGCCCCGTCGGCGACGTTGACGACGTCGACCCCGCCCGCTTTGAGCATTCTCGCGGCGGCCACCGCGCGGGACGGGTCGAGCCCCACGGGCGGGTTGACCTCGACGGAGACGACGAATTTGCGCCGCGCGATCTTGGACGAAAGGTCGCTTCTCTCCGCGAAGGGCACGGGAGGCAACGAACCGATCATCCTATCGGGCAATGAGCTGATCGTCGCATGCCCGCCGCTTTCGAACGGCGCGATGGAGACGGCGCCGATCTCCTGTCGGCTCGCTCCCGGCGCCAAGGCCGGCTCGACGGCGAATCCGCGTTCCCGAACCGCACCCGCTCCGGCCATCCGGGCCGAGGCCGCAATCCGCCGAATGTGATCGGGCGTGGTTCCGCAGCAGCCGCCCACGAGCCGCACGCCCAAGCGAAACATGCGCTGGGCATACACGCCGAAGTACTCGGGAGTGGAAACATAGACCATGCGCTCGTCGACCCGTCGGGGCAAACCCGCATTGGGCGCGGCAAGGATGGGCAAGCCTGCGGGCACCATCTTCTCGACCGCCGCGAGAACCGCCATCGGCCCCTCGGAGCAGTTGACACCCACGACGCCGGCGCCCCATTCCCGCGCGAGCCGGGCCACCTCTTCAGCCGCAGTTCCCTCGGCCATGAGGCCGCGGTCGTCGAGCGATACGCTCGCCATGACGGGAACGAGTCCCTCCGAGGCTTCCACGGCCGCCTCGACGGCCATGCGAAGCTCGGGCGTCTGGCGAATGGTTTCGACAAGCAGGGCGTCCACGCCTTCTTCGACGAGAGCCCTGGCCTGCTCCGCGAAGACGTCTTTGACCTTGGCAAGATCCTCGCCGCTTACCCGCCCGGCCTCACCGAGAAAGTAGCCGCTCGGACCCATCGCCCCGACCACATAGGCGTAGGTCCCGGCCGCCGCTCTCGCGATTCGAACACCTTCCACGTTGAGCTCGCGGACCCGCCCGGATAGGCCATATTTCTCCAACCTCAGGGCGTTCGCGCCAAATGTGTTCGACTCCACGACCTGAGCGCCCGCGCGCACGTAATCTTCATGGACGCGGGCGACGAGCTCGGGGCGTGACGAATTCAGCTCCTCGAAGCACGCGCTATAGAGCACCCCCCGCTCGTACAGCTGCGTCCCCATGGCGCCATCGAGGACCAGCGGTCCCGCGACAAGGGCTTGCATCAGCGGGCGGTCGGTTTGGTTGAAAGGTGTCGGCATGCGGTCCACGTGTCATTGCCCACCTACGGCTTTGCCAGGCGACGCGCAAGCGGCGGGTGATCCGTGTGACCCATTCCGGCGCTCGGATCCCGACACCGCGATGGCCGCCCCACCATCACCGGACACGCGCCGCGCTCGGCCGGGCAGCATCGGAGTCGGCGGTGGCGACGCCGAGCCCCGTCGTACGCGGAGCTCGAATGTTGATCTTTGCGCCGGGGACGCCGCTCGAGGATCCTCGCGGCGTCGGCGTCCGAAAGGTTCGTTCCGCACGGAATCGGCGAGACGAGGGTCGACGGTCCGACGCGCAGCGCCCATCCGCTCCGAGAGCGTTCACCGTGTCCCTATGCGTGTCCAGGAGCTCAGGTGCGACATTTCTACGATGGGCCGGGCCCCGACCCGTCTACACGGCAATAGGCTGAGTCCCATGTAGCGTATTTCACGTAATGGATTGCGTTGGCCTTCGTTACCCCTTATGACGAATCCAACTTACTGCCATGTCGTGCTCGACAATTTGCGCGGCGTGGCAGGCGCGATGCGATATCCTTGTTGGGTGCGGTGGATGCGCGTGGCCCCGATCGTCGTTGCGGGCCTGTCGCTCGGAGCCTGCAGTCTGGTGACGTCGCTCAACGGCCTCGAAGTTGCCGGCGATGAAGCGGGGAACATCGGGGGCCTCCCCGTGCTCGACGGCGCCTTGACCGACGACACGCAGATCGCCGCCGATGCCGATACGCCGGACGATTCAACGGCGCCCCAGCAGGCCGACGGCGGCGCCCCCGGTGATTCGGCGCCGCGACCGCCCACCCAACCAGACAGCCCGAACGATGCGGCGTCGACGGCCGATTCCGGCTTCGCCATCGATTCGACACTGCCGACAGCGGGCGAGGCCGGCCGCCCGCAAGACTCCGAGTCGACGACCGATTCCAGCGATGCGTGTGCAGCAGACGTCGCGGCCGATCCGCTCAACTGCGGGCTCTGCGGTCACTATTGCCAAGGTGGCGAGTGCAACTCCGGCCTCTGCGGACCGGTCACGCTGGCGGTGACGAGCGGATTGGTCGGCATCGCAATCGATTCGACTTTTGTTTACTGGGCCGACAGCGATGCGGGCACGATCAACAAAGTGAGCAAGTCGTTGACGCGCCAGGGCACGCCCACGCCCGTCGTGTCGGGACCCGCTGCGCAGAACGTGCAGGGCATCGCCTCCGACGGCATGTTCGTCTACTGGACGAATAAGACTGCATCGGGTCAGGTACGACGTGCACTCCCGACGGGCGCGGCGCTGACCACCATCGCGACCAATCAGGCCGAGCCCGACTGGATCGCCTCGAATGGGACGACTGTGGTCTGGACCGACCAAACCGGCAATCAGATCATGTCCGCCCCGGCGAACAGCGATGGGGGTGTCCCCGCAGTACAGCTGAACGTCTCCGGAGAGAACGGAACGACGCCGGCGGGGATCGCGATCGACGGCGCGAATGCGTATTACGCATCGAAGACCGCCGGCGGCGGGCTGGCCGAGAGTGTGCCGCTGGCCGGCGGCCCGGTGAGCGAGATTGGAACGGGCACGTTCGTCGGGATCGCTATCGACAGCACGTATGTCTACTGGACCGGCGGTTCCGCAAATCCGAGCGTATACGAGAACATCAAGGCCGGCACCGTCGCGACCGAAAGGACGATCGCGGCCGGTGCCCTCACCTGCCCGCTCGCCGTGGTCTCCGACGGGGTCTCCGTCTACTTTCTCGATCAGGGCACGGCGGCCTGTGGTCCTCCGGGAAACACCAAAGGAGCGCTCTATCGGGTTCCGATCGGAAATGAAGGACCGCTGCCTCCGCCGCTGGTCAGCGGCCTCGACGATCCTCAGGGAATCGCCGTGGATGATACGGCCGTCTACTGGGTGACCGGCGGGCCGGCCGGCAGCGTGACCAAGCTCGCGAAGTGATCCGTTCAGAACCGACCCGCAGCAGCCACGGCACAGCCGCCGAGCGTCGGCCATGCCTGCAGGCCCACAGCGGCGGCCCCTTCCTTTGTCGTGCTCGGCGAGTGCAGCAGCACGAGGACCGTTCCGGTGCCGATGCCGGCAGCCGCGACGCCCATGAACACGTCTCCGAGAATGAGCTTCGTTCGAGCCGAATCGACGCGGTCCGCCGGGCAACCGGCCCCGCCCGCGGCGGGGGCGCAGCTCGTTCGCATGTCGTGGACGTCGCGGGTCCCCGAGAGCCATAAGACGCTCATCGGCACCGTTGCCGCGAGGCCGATTCCGCCAGCGACCAACCCCGGCACGAGCAGGCCCCTGGAACTCGGTGTCTCGCGCGTGGGCGTTGAGCGAAGCGGACTCGACACCGGCGGCAGAAGCGCGGGCGCCATCTCGACGATGACCAATCGGTTCTTTTCGCCTTCGCCGACGACAATCCGTCGTTCGACGGAGGGCAAGCCGGCTGCTTCGAAGCGGAACGTGTGCGTACCGGGGTCCACGGCGCGCGACTTCCCGTCGAGCTGGGTCGCGAAAAGAGTCCCGTCGCAGAAGGCTTTGACTTCGGTCGCATCGTCGCCGTGGGCGTCCTTCGCGCGCACCACAAGCGATGGCGTCGCAGCGTCCACCTCGAGCCCCTGCTGGATGCAGTCGACGCGAATGGGAGTGGGGCAGACGTCCCTTGCGCACATGGACAGCTTGTCTCGCGCCTCGATCAGGGCACGCTGATCGCGTAGCGTTTGGGCCGCCTCCGAGGCGGCGATACAGTCTGCCGTGTCGTCGGCGTCGGCGCGACGGGATCTCGCCAGAAGAGCAAGACCGATGAGAAGCGCCGGCCCAACTCCTGAGCGCGGAGCTACCTGTCTCGTTTTCGGAAACATGCGTCCTTCCAAATCTTGTGGCCCCGGGCGTCGAGCGAATACGGAGGTTCGCAATCCGGGTCGGCGCTGAGAGGTGCCGCGGCGACAGGTGCCGCGGCGACAGGTGCCTTGGCCTTTCCAGTCGCCTGCCGGTCAACCACGGCGCGAACCGGAGGCCGCGTTGGGGCCACCGAAGCCGAAGCGACGGCGGCCGCCGTGGCGGCGATGGACACGACGGAATCGGGACCTCCGATGACGGGCCCAACCGTGGATGGCGGGCTGGGCGCAGCGCCCGACAGACTCGGTGCCGCAGAGGCCGCAGACAGAACGGTTACGGTTGAGGAGGACGCCGAACTCGGGTGGGCTGACGCGAAACGTCGCGGCCCTTGCGAGAGAGCGATTGCCGCCAAGGCCCCGAGCGAGAGGGCACAGCCAAGCGCGATCGCGCGGCGACCCCATCGCCGGCTGCCTGAAGCTGGACCCGGGACCGAATCCACGGAAGGCGGCGGAGGCAAGAGCGAATGGGCGTCGGACGACTCGCACCGCAAGACGCCACTGCGATGGTTTACCGAGATTCCCGATTCGGGGGCGGGGACCGATGGGGGGCCCGACAAATGGGCGGACAAGGTAACGTCACGGAACTGGGACGAGGCGCTTTCGATCTCGGCGACGATCGCTGCACGACCGACAAGAGCGTCGTGTGCGACCGAATCGACCCATGCGCCCACCTGAGTCGGCGACGCCAAACCCAAACAGGCTTCGAGATCGATCGCCATGTCTCGCGCCGTCGCGTACCGCTTGGTCGGATCCCTCTCGAGCCCGCGCATGACGATCGCGTCGACCCACGGCGACAGGTGGGGCGCATGCGACGTCGGCGGAGCGATCTCAGTCGTCAAGATCTGGCTCAGGATCTGCCTAGGGGTGTCGCCCTGGAAAAGACGTTTGCCCGTAAGCACCTCCCAGAGAGCGACCGCGGTTGCAAATACATCGGTTTGCCTGGTTGCAATTCCGTGGACTTGCTCGGGCGCAAGATAGCTTAGCTTGCCTTTGATCCTTCCATGACCCGTCGCTTGGGCGCGGCCTGCGGCCATGGCAACGCCGAAATCGAGGACCCGTGCGATTCCCTCGACGCCAACGAGGATGTTCTGGGGACTCACGTCTCGATGCACGAGGCCGAGAGGCTTTCCGTGTTCGTCGGTCGCTTCATGGGCGGCGTGGAGCCCGTGCAATGCGCCGCAAAATATGGCTGATGCAACGTCGGTCGGAATCGAGCCTTTCGCGCGCGAGGCCCGAAGAAGGCGGGAGAGGGATTCGCCCTGCACGTAGTCCATGACGAGATAGAGCTCGCCGTCGGTGGCGACGACATCGAGTGTCGGCACGACGTTCGGGTGCCGGATTCTCGCCGCAAGCCTCGCTTCGTCGACAAACATCGCGACGAATTCCTGGTCGCGCGCAAACTGCGGACGCAAGCGCTTGATCGCTACCGTGCGCGAGAAGCCGACCGGACCGAGGAGACGTCCGTAGTGAACGGTCGCCATGCCGCCGGACGCAATCTCGTCGTAGAGGACATAGCGCCCGATGATTCGGGCAGATTCTCGATCTCGCTGCTTGGGTACCAACCCACTAACGGTAGCAGGCAAATGCCCGAGTCAGCGTCACCCCTCGAGGCGCTCGCCCGAATCCGCGATCGTGCAAGGTCGATACGCAGAACACACTGCGTAGACCCGCCTCCCCCGACAGCGCGCCCCATGTACGGGCGCAGCGCTCTCCGGTGCACCCCGTGTCTCGTCTTCGGCCGACATGAACGCCCGCTCGCTGGGCCACTAGGGGTCCATTAGCCCGGCGGCCACGCCATCGACCGCCCGCCGATCACGTGGCAGTGCAGGTGCAAGACGCTCTGCCCGGCATCCTGCCCCTGGTTGAGGACAAGCCGATAGCCGCCGTCCGCGAGTCCGAGGTTCACAGCGACGTCGCGCGCAGCGAGGAGGACGCGGCCGAGCCCCTCGGCGTCACCGGCTGGCGCGTCGGCGATTCCCGAGACGTGTGCCTTGGGGATGACCAGAGCGTGCGCAGGCGCCACCGGGTGGATATCGCGAAACGCGATCACGGCATCGTCTTCAAAAACGATATCCGCGGGCGTGGTCCTCGCGACGATGCTGCAGAACAGACAAGAGGTCATGGCCGTCTTACGACCCTATCAGGGCCGCGGTGTCCGATCACCCGCATCCTCGAACCCATCGATTCCGGTCACCTTCAGCCCCGCTGAAAGGCGGCGCAGCGCGGCGTCGATCCGGGTCCGGTCTTCGTCGCTTGCCTGCAGACCGGATACGTTTGCGCGACCGGCCAAGTAGGCGATGCAAGCGTACTCGACATCGCTCAGCACGGCGCGCCGGTGCACCCGCAAGCCGGGGAGGCGGTAGCGCAGCTCTCGACCACCGGTTCGCGACACGACTTCGACGGCCTCCACCTGACCCTGGCCACCCGACAGCTGCCGAACAATGCCGCGCAACAAAGCCGAGCGTACGCGCGCGCGCCGCATTTCCGGGTCCTCGAAAAGCGCATAGCTCCGATTGCGCGAAATAAGCCCTGGAACGAGGGTCAGACCCACGACGACGGCATCGCGATCGACTGCCGCGCGCATTCAACCTTCGGTCTCCTCGTCCGACGCAACCGGCGAACGGACGGCCGCCGCCCCGCTCTGCACCCCTGCTTGCTGCAGGCGCTCGGCTTGATAGCTCGTCCGAAGCGCGGTCACGAGCTCGTCCAAATCGCCTTCGATCACGCGATCGAGCTTCGCGAGTGTCAGCCGGATGCGGTGATCGGTCACGCGGTTCTGGGGGAAATTATACGTCCGGATCTTCTGCGAACGCTCTCCGGTCGATACCATGTTGCGGCGAGTTTGCGCTTCGTTCGCATCCTGCCTTTCGCGCTCGAGATCGAGCAGACGGCTGCGCAGCACCTTCAGTGCCTTTGCCTTGTTCTTCAGCTGAGATCGCTCGTCTTGACACTTGACGATGATACCGCTCGGCTTGTGCAGGACTTGAACGGCGCTGTTTGTCGTGTTGACGCCCTGCCCTCCCGGGCCGCCGCTCGCGGCGATGCTGATCTCCAGGTCTTTCTCGTCCACGTGCACGTCCACCTCGTCGGCCTCGGGAAGCACGGCCACGGTCGCCGTCGACGTGTGAATACGGCCCTGTTGCTCGGTGGCAGGAACGCGCTGCACGCGGTGCACACCGCCCTCGAAGCGCAGCTGCGAGTACACGTCTTTCCCGCTCACGAGTCCGATGCATTCCTTGATCCCGCCCGTCGCGCTCTCGCTCATCGACAGTATGTCGATCTTCCACCCCTTGTTCTCGGCGTACCGGGCATACATCCGAAAGATGTCCGCGGCGAACAAGGCTGCCTCCTCGCCGCCTTCGCCGCTGCGAATCTCGAGAATGGTATTCTTCTTGTCATGCGGGTCGGGTGGCAGCAGGAGCGCCTGGATGGACTGCTCGAGCCGTTCGCGTGCGCCGACGAGGTCCGGCAACTCGGCCTGCGCCAGGTCGCGCAACTCTGGATCGACGAGCGCCTCTTCGTCGTCGTGAATCCTCTTGTCCAGATCGCGGTATCGGGCAAATGCCCCAACGAGCGCCTCGAGATCGCTCCGCTCCTTGTTCAACTTGTTCAGCTTCTGCCGGTCCGAGAGGACGTCGGGGCGACAGAGAAGCTCCTCGAGGTCTCCGTAGTGGCGCACGAGCTGCTCGAGCTTGGCAATCGGAAGCATGGCCCCAAAGCATACCGTGCCCGAGCTGCACGGGTGGCGACAAGTCGCAGCTAACGGGCCGCCCGCGCAGACGCTTGAGCCGCGACGAGCGCATCGAAGCTCGGATAGCGCCGGTCGGCGGCGCTGAACGCGCCGTCAGCTCGCTCCGGTCGGGCCAGCGTGGCGCGCAAACTGGCAAGAGCGACCTCGAGCTGGGAGTCGTCCGGCTCGGCCGTCGTGATTCGCTGCACCAAGAACCCGGGCCAAAGAAGCGCCCGCAACGCGCCGCCCGACGCCCGTTTGGCAAAGAGGCGTTGGAGCTCGAAGGTCAGTGCGACGAGCACGGGCAAAAACGGCAACTTCTCGCCAAAAAACACGACGTTGTCGAACAGCGCGTTTCCCGTATGAATTCGGGGAAGCACGGCACCGACCACCGTGAAGACGAGGATCGATACGAGCGCCACCATGACGAGGAAGGTCGTGCCGCATCGCGGGTGCAGGGTCGTCTTCGGTCGGGCGTTTTCCACAGTCAGCTCAAGGCCGGCCTCGTAGGTGCTGATCGTCTTGTGCTCGGCGCCGTGGTACTGAAATACGCGACGGATCTCCGGCACGCGCCGGATGACGAGCAGATAGCTCACCACGACCAGGAGCTTGATAGCCCCGGTCATCGCCTGAAACCAGGCGCTCTGAACCTCCAGGCCCATTTGAAACATTCGGTTGGCGGCCGCGGCGGCGCCCTGCGGTAGCGCCACGAAGAAAGCGATGGCAATCGCCAACATCACGAACCCGCTGGCGCCCGCTCGATGGGTCGATGCGGGCGCCCAATCGGCCGGCCCCCCCTCCTCGTGCGTCAGAAGCGCGAACACCGTCAACCCCAGCGCCGAAAGAACCCCCAAGCCGGGGCTGCGCCCAGGATGACCCGCCAAGTCCGTCTCGATCTGCTCGGCGCTGAACCGTAGCGCCTCGCTCCCGAGACGGAGCGAGTCGACGACGCCAGCGATTCCGCGGATAAACGGCCAGCGTGCGGGGCCGCCCTTCCGGTCGGCCATGCCGCGCATTCGCACGTGAAGGCTGCCGTCGAGTCGTCGGACCACGACGGCAAAGGCCGCAGGGGCCCTCATCATGACACCCTCAAGCACCGCTTGCCCGCCGATGTACGGACGCGATTGCTCGGAGGCCATGGTTGAGTGCTCTCTTGCGCGCCCGGGCTACTTGGCCTCAGTGGCCTTCGGGTCTAGGGCCCTCGCGGCAGGCACCTTTTTTTCGTAACGCTTCCGAAAGCGGTCGACCCGGCCGGCGGTATCGATGAGCTTTTGCGTGCCCGTATAAAACGGATGGCATGCGGAGCAGACGTCGATCTGCATGTCCCCGTGGGTAGAGCGCGTGACGAAGACGTTGCCGCAGGCGCATGCCACGCGCGCCGGACCGTACTCGGGGTGGATGCCTTCCTTCATGACGGCCCAGCAAGGTAGCGACTCGCCGAGCGTCTCGCAAGAGACGACCGTTCAAAACGGGATGTCGTCGTCGCCACCGCTCGTGGGGCCGCCGGATCCGGCCGCCGCCCCGACTTCGGCGAATTCGTCGAACGGAGCGTCCGACGTGTCGCGAACCCCACGCCCAGCGGCCCCCGCTTCGCGGGCGCCCTCGGGACGCCCGCTCTCGGCGCGTCCGCCCTCGCCCCGCGCCCCTCGCCCCGCGCCGGGCAAGACGACGTTGTTGGCGATGACCTCCGTGGAATAACGCTTCTCTCCATTTTTCTCGTAGCTCGAAGTCTGCAATCGCCCTTCGACGAAGAGAAGGTCGCCCTTCTGCAGAATCTTGCCGAGCGCCTCAGCGCGGCGGCCCCAGATCGTCACACGGTGCCACTCGGTCCTCTCCTGGCGAACGTTGTTGCGGTCGAGGTAGGTCTCGTTGGTGGCAAGTCGGAGCTTGAGGACAGCCTGACCGCCCGGCGTCACGCGTAGCTCTGGATCCGCCCCCAAGTTGCCGAGCAGCATCACACGGTTCAAGCCTTCAGCCATCGGTGCACGCGCTCCTTTCAGGACACAGGGAGCTCTGCGAGACGTGGGCCACGTGGCGCCCGTAAACAGAGCCCGTCCAGGAAGCCGTTACCGCGACGGGCGGCCGGGCGCCAGCGCTCAGACCCCGCCATGGCACTTATTGATTCGCGCGTCTTGCGGAATGGACCCCAAGCCGCTCTGCGCTAAGGTTTCGTGCGTGTCCTTGGACGAACTGCGAACCCGCATCGACGAGATCGATGACCGCATTCTAGAGCTCCTCGACGACCGTGCGCGCGTCATGGCGGACGTCGCCCGCGAGAAGCGATTGGCGGGGTTACCCCCATACGCCCCGGATCGCGAGCGGCTGGTGCTCGATCGCCTGGCGGCGCGTGCCGGAAAGTTCCCTGCCGACGCAATCCGTGCCGTCTTCCGCGAAGTGATGAGTGCCTGTCTCGCTCTGCAAGAGCCGATCCGGGTCGCTTATCTTGGACCCGAAGGGACGTTTTCCCACGCCGCAGCGCGCGCGTTCTTCGGCCTTGCCGCGAGTTACCTCGAAGCCACGACATTCGACGGCGTGTTCGACGCGGTGGCGCGCCGCCAAGCGCAAGACGGCGTGCTTCCGATCGAGAACTCGACGGAAGGATCCGTCCCGAACGCGATCGACGCGCTCGTCGCCGGCGATCTTCTCATTCGGGCCGAGTTCGAGCTTGAGGTGTCGCAGTGCCTTCTCACGAGAACGACGAGCCTGGCGGCCATCGAGCGCGTCTATTCGCACGCCCAACCGCTCGGGCAATGCCGCGTGTGGCTCGCGAAGAACGTGGGAGGCGCCCAACTGGTGCAATCCCCTTCGACGACCACAGCGGTTCGCGAGGCGATGACGGACCCCAAAGGCGCCGCGGTCGCCAGCCGGCTCGCTTCCGAGATCTACGGACTGCCCGTCTTTCGCGAGCGCATCCAAGATCATCCCGAGAACTTCACGCGTTTCGTCATCGTCTCTTCTATCGACGCGGCGCGGACCGGCAACGACAAGACGTCGATCGCCTTCAACCTACGGGACGCGCACGAACGAGGCGCGCTGCTTCGCGTCCTGACCGTGTTCGACGAAGCCGAGATCAACCTGCTGCGCATCGAGTCACGACCGAGTCGCGAAAAGCCCTGGGACTACGTATTCTTCGCCGAGCTCGAGGGGCACCGCGAAGACGCGAATGTCATCCGCGGCATCGATCGGCTTCGCGCGACTTGCCCCATGGTAAAGCACCTCGGCAGTTACCAAAGGGCGCGCCGCATCGCCTAGAGCGTCGAACATGTGCTCTAGACGGCGGATTCCGCAAGCGCTAGAGGGCCGATGCCGCGAACACGGAACTCTGAAGCGCGGCTTGGAAGGAACGGAACGGAACGGAACGGAGGATGGATGGATTCGATCCGCACCCTCATCGTGGGCGCCGGCGTGACCGGACTCGCAACGGCGGCGGCTCTCTCGGAACGAGGCGATGACGACTACCTGATCCTCGAGGCCGAAAGCGCAATCGGCGGATGGTGCAAGACCGTCAAGAGCCACGGCTTCGTCTGGGATTACTCGGGGCACTTCTTTCATTTCCGGCACGCCGAAATCGAACGATGGCTGCGTGACCGCATGCCGGGACAGGACGTGAGGGTCATACGGAGAAAGTCGTTCATCTCGTATCGGGGGCGGCGCGTCGATTTTCCCTTTCAGAAGAACATCCATCAACTGCCGCAAGACGACTTCATCGACTGCCTCCACGACCTCTACTTCGCGCGATCGAGCGACGTCGACCGCGAGCGACCCGCTCCCGAGACGAACTTCAAAGAGATGCTGTACGCCCGGTTCGGCAAAGGCATCTGCGAGCGGTTCCTCGTTCCGTACAACGAGAAGCTTTATGCATGCGACCTGGCGGCGCTCGACAAGGATGCGATGGGCCGCTTTTTTCCCTACGCCGACTTGACGGACGTCGTGCGCAACATGAAGCGGCCCGACAACGCGAGCTACAACGCTACGTTCACTTATCCTCAAGGCGGGGCCATCGAATACGTCCGCGCGATTGCGACGGCCGTCCGCTCGAGTGCCATCGCGCTCACCGAGCCGCTGGTCGCTGTGGACCTCGATCGCAAAATCGCACAAACGAACCGCCGCCAAATCCGCTTCGAGCGCCTGGTCTCGAGCGCGCCACTCAACCGTTTCGCGAAACTCTGCGGGATCGACCGCGACCCTTCGACCTGGGCGTGGAACAAGGTCTTGGTCTTCAATTTCGGATTCGACGCAAAGGGCGATCGCGACGTCCACTGGACGTACTACCCGGACAAGGCCACCGTGTTTTATCGGGTCGGCTGGTACGACAACATCTTCGACGCCGATCGCTTGAGCCTGTACGTCGAGGTGGGGTTTCCGAAAGACGCGGCCATCGACCGCGCCACGGTGCGGGAGCGCGTCTTGGCCGACTTGAAACGCGAAGGCGTCGTCCAGGGCCAACGCCTGGTGGCCGAGCATTCGGTGGTCATGGACCCCGCATACGTCCACATCACGCAGGCGTCGCTTGCGGAGCAAAGGCAAATCTCCGAACGGCTGGCGGAACGCGGCGTCTGGTCGCTCGGGCGATACGGGCGCTGGACCTATTGCGCGATCGAGGACAATATCGTCGAGGCGCGGGCGCTCGTGACAACCCTCGATTGACCAAGACCCTCCGTCGTGCGGACGGAGGCCACCCCGTGCAGGGGCGGTCCGGCGAGCGGCGCGAAATCGTCGCCAGCCCCTATTCAAACCGCCGCGTTTCTCGTAATTAGCACGCACCTTTCCATGGCAGCCGTTGAGCGACCCCGCGCGATGCCTCACTTGGCAGATCCGCACATTTCGATCGTCATTCCCATCTACAACGAGCAGGCCATTCTGCACGCCGCCGTGGTCGACCTTCGGGAGCGGCTCAAGCCACTCGGATGGAGCTATGAGGTGATTCTTGCCGAGAACGGCTCGAAGGACCGGACGGTCGAGATCGGCCACGAGCTCGCCGCCAAGTACGGTGACGAGGCCGACGGACAGGTCAAGATCATCAGCTTAGGGGAACCGAACTACGGCAAGGCGCTGAAGCAAGGCATCCTCCTCGCGCGTGGCGACCTCGTCATCTGCGACGAGATCGACCTGTGCGACACCGACTTTCACCGACATGCCGTCGACATTCTCGAGACCGGCCAGGCCGATCTGGTCATCGGGAGCAAACTCGCCGTAGGCTCTGCCGATGAGCGACCCCTTATCCGGCATGCAGCGAGCATCGCCTATTCGACCCTGCTCAGGTTGCTCCTCGGCTTCCGTGGGACGGACACGCACGGTCTCAAGGCTTTCCGGCGCCTGGCCCTGCTCGACGTCGTTCGGGCATGCCTCATCGACAAGGACGTCTTTGCCAGCGAGTTCGTCATCCGCGCAGACCGCGGCGGGATCGTCATCAAGGAAGTGCCCGTGCATGTCATCGAGAAGCGGCCCCCCAGCATCAACCTGTTCAAGCGCGTCCCGAACGTCATGAAGAGCCTCGTGAAGCTGACCTGGTCGGTCCGAATTCGCGGATAGGATGCACCCGCGCTCGGGTGGTGCACGGCCATGCGCATCCTTTACGGCGTCGTCGGCGAGGGAATGGGGCATGCGACGCGCAGCAAGGTCGTCTGCGAGCACCTCGTCGAGCGGGGACACGACGTCAAGATCGTCGTCAGTGGCCGCGCGCATGCGATGTTGGCCAAGTCGTTCCACGATGTCGTGGAAATCCGCGGGCTCACCATTCGCTACGTCGACAACCGCGTGGATCGTGACGGCACGCTCGCGCGAAACGTCCTCGCCGCTCCCTGGATGCTCGCGACCAACGTCGGAGCCTACTTCGACAAGGTGGCCCGATTCCGGGCCGATGTCGTCATCAGCGACTTCGATTCATTCGCTTACCTCTTCGCCAAGCGGCACCGGATCCCCATCGTGTCGATCGACAACCAACAGATCATTAGCCGCTGCAGGCTCGGAAAGTTCGCAAAGGTCGGCGTAAAGGTCGACTATCAAATGACCAAGGCGTTCGTTCGAGCCAAGCTGCCCGGCTGCAGCCACTACGTCGTGACCACGTTTTTCGAGGCGCCGATTCGCAACCGTTTCCGAAAGGATACGACGCTCGTGCCGCCCATTCTCCGGGCCCCGATCGTCGAGGCGAAAAAACGTGCTCGTCTCGGCGACCATGTGCTCGTTTATCAAACCTCGACGAGCGATACGAAGCTGCTCGACGAGCTGGAGCAAGTCCGCGAGCGAGAGTTCGTCGTCTACGGCCTCCGGAGAAATGCCAAGCGCGGGAACTGCATTCTCAAAGAGTTCAGCGAGGACGGATTTGTCGATGACCTCGCGACGGCACGCGCGGTCGTGTGCAACGGCGGACTATCGCTCATCGGCGAAGCACTGTTTCTCGGCAAGCCCATCCTGAGCGTCCCGGTCGGCAACCAGTACGAGCAGGTTCTCAATGCACGTTATCTCGAGCACATTGGTTACGGCCTTGAAGCGCCCCGCATCGAAGCGGATCTACTGCGGCTTTTTTTGGCCGAAGCGCCGAAGTATGCGAGCCGCGTGGCCAAGCACCGGCAAGACGGCAACCGCGAACTCTTCGATGTCGTGGACGGCGTACTCGAACGCTTTTCCCGCCGCGCCAAGCGGGCGCGCGCGAGCTCGGACGAGACGTAAACGCCACGTGGTATGAGCCCAACCGTCGTGCCCGCCGCCCCATCCATCTCGTCGCTCGCTCCGGGTGCCGCGGCGATGCCTTGGGTCGACACGTCGAACTCGGACGAGACCGACGTGGCCATCATCGGGGGGGGCATCAACGGTGTGGGGGTAGCGCGCGATCTGGCGCTTCGCGGCCTCGGCGTCGTTGTGTTCGAACGCCACGATCTGGCGTTCGGCGCGAGCGGAAACTCGAGCGGCATGATTCACGGCGGGGTGCGCTATCTCTCGCGCGCCCCACACGTCACCGAAAGCTCGTGCCGTGACTCGGGGTACATCCAGCACATCGCACCGCATTTGCTCTTTCGAATCCCGTTCTTGCTGCCCCTTCGAGACGGGCCGACGGCGCGCGTCGCACTCGAACTCGTTGACGCCTACTTCCGCGCGTACGACGACTATCAGCCACTCAAGCGCGGGAAACCTCATTGCCGACTCGACGCCAACGCTCTCGGCCGGCTCGAGCCAGGCCTCATCGGAGGACTGGTGGGTGGCGTGTCGTTCGACGAGTGGGGAGTCGACGGCGCACGCCTCTGCGTCCTCAACGCCCTCGATGCCATCGAGCACGGAGCCCGCGTGCACGTGCATACGACGGTCGAATCGATTGGGCGCGCGGCCCGAACCGGTGAGCCCTGCCGATACGTCGTCGAGGCGCGAAACCGCCTGTCGGGCAGGCGCTTGCGCGTGCGCGCGCGCGTCGTCGTGAACGCGACCGGCGCATGGGCGCCCGTGACGGCCGCACTCGGGGGCTTGCCCCAGGCGCGCGTGCGCGTCCGCCCCGGAAAGGGAATTCACGTGGTGCTCGATCGCCGCATCACGAACTACGGCATTCTTTCCGAAGCGATCGACGGGCGACAGATTTTTCTCGAGCCATGGCAAAACGTCAGCGTTCTGGGTACCACCGACGATGATTTCTACGGTGACCTCGACGACGTGTGTGCGACGAGCGAAGAGGTGCGCTACCTCGTGCAAGGCATTGCGCGCGTATTTCCGAGCGTGCGGCTCGCTCGTGCGATTGGAACGTACGCGGGCGTGCGGCCGACACTGTACGAGTACGGGCGCAACGAAGATGCGCTGTCGCGCGACCACCGAGTCGTCGAGCACGGCAGCGATGGAGCCCCCGGCGTTTACTCGCTCATCGGCGGCAAGCTTGCGAGTTACCGCTTGTTCGCGCAGGAGTTGTGCGACGTCGTCGCGCCGCGCGAATTCTCCGTGAACACGAGGTGCTCGACACACACACGCCGGCTGCCGGGAGGCGATGGCATTCCCGACGCGATCGCGATAGCCGCCAAGTACGCCGTTACGCCGGTAGCGGCGCGACGACTCGTTTACCGATACGGCGGACGCGCCATCGACATCCTCGACCGAACCGCGCGCTGCCGGACCGAACGGGACGTGACATGCCCGTGCGAACCCGTCCTGGAAGCCGAAGTGCGGTACACGATTCGGCATGAGCTGGCCCAGACCGTCGATGACGTCGCGCGACGGACGCGGTTGGGACTCGGCGCATGCGGAGGAATGCGCTGTGCCGCTCGATGCGGGCAGCTCGTGGTGAGTGAGCTAGGCCTGGCCCCGGCGATGGGCCGGCAGATGGCCCTGGAGTTTATCGGTCGGCAGACGCGCGCGCGCGCCGTCGCGCTCGGCCCCGATCAGGCTCGGCAGGAGGCGTTGACGTCAGCGCATTTGAGCTCGTCGCTGGGTGAGTCGACTTGATCGCGCCGGTGGCGGAGGGCGACGCATCGCCGGCTCGGCGAGTGGTCGTCATCGGGGCGGGAATCGCCGGCACAGCAGCGGTCATCTCCGCGGCACAGGCCGGGGCCGAGGTGACGGTTCTCGACGGGGGAACCGGGGCGTCCATGCTCACAACGGGCGCGCTCGATTTCGCGCCTTGGCACACGCGGCTCACGGCTCATGACGAGGTCATCGACGCCGACGTGCGCGCGACGCTCGAAGCCCTCGGCGGCTACCTCGTTCCGCAGGCGGGTGCGACACTGGTTACGACCGCCGGCGTCGTTCGACATGCACGGGGCTGTGACTCCGCGCTGCTCGACGTGGCTGCCCTCGTGGACCCCTGCGTCGCGGTCGCCCGCTGCGAGCGATCCGGGTGGGACGCCGACGCGCTCGCGCGTGCTTGGGGCCCTTCTTACTGCGCCGTCGACGCATCCGTGCTGCGCCACTCCGACGAGGAGGTGCTGCCGGACGCGGAACTCGCCTCACGTCACGACGACGATGCTCGCCTGATCTGGCTCGCCGAACGGCTGCGCCGGGATCTCGCGGCGGCGGGTGGAGCGTACAACGGTGTCGTTTTGCCGCCGATGCTGGGCGTCGAACGTGCTCGCGCAGAGGATCTCTCGCGCCTCGCCGGCGTTTGCTGCGGAGAGGCCGTCGCGCTCCCCGGCGGCCCCGCAGGGTTGCGCTTCGAGCGCGCTCGCGACCGCGCCTTCCGCGCATGCGGCGCCACCTACGTGCGCCTGCGCGCGCGAGGCTTGCACATCCGCCCAGCGATGTGGCGCGTCGAAACGGAGGAAGGGGCATCGTTCGAGGGGCATGCCGTCGTCCTGGCCATCGGGGGGCTGGTCGGCGGAGGCCTCGAGTACGCGCCGTCCGAGGCTACGTTCGCGACGACGCTGCCCGCCCGGGCCCAGCCGCCGCTGCGAATCACGATCGACGCGCCCGTCTGGATGGGCATGAACGGCCGGGCGCTCGAGCTGCCCGGTTCCCTCTTCGGAGCCCCGCCGGAGTCGATCGCCTCCCCGTTCGCGCAGAGCCCAATGATGAATCGGGCGGGCATACTGACCGGCGTCGACGGTGCCGCCCGAGGGGTATCGGGGATCTTTGCGGCGGGCGAAGTCGTGGCCGACGCTGCCCGCGGATGGCTCACATCGCTTTCGAGCGGAGTCCGCGCGGGAGCGGCCGCCGCAGGACTCATGGCGACGAGCGGCCGGCGATCGCTTGCCGGAGCACCTGCCATCCGACCTTGAGCACCGGATCCGGGCCCCTGTCGGGATCGTCGGGAATATCGCGTGCCTCGCTGCCGGAGGCCGTAGTCGGCGACGTTCCCCCGTCGATTGCAAGGATGACGACGCTTCTCGGTTTGCCCGCAGGCGCGAGGGTCTCGGCGGCGAGATGTCCGTCAAGATCTTTCTCCCTGAAGGACATGCCTCCCTCTTCCTTCTTCAGCTCGACGGCGACATCCGGATGCACGCCATCCGCCTGGATCGCATGGCCGCTCGGCGTGTAATAGCGAGAAACAGTCAGTCGCATCCCGGCGCCGCCGGGCAACGAGACGATCGCCTGGACACTTCCCTTTCCGAAAGTGGACTCGCCGACGATGATTGCGCGCTTGTGATCCTGCAGCGCACCGGCCACGAGCTCCGAAGCGCTCGCCGTATACTGATTGACGAGGACCACGCAGGGCTCGGTACTGAACGCACCATTGGCCCTCGCCTTGATCTCATCGACGACCAGACCGCGGTGGCGCGTGGTGTAGATGATGCCCCCGTCGAGAAACTCATCCGCAACGTCAGCGGCTTGATCGACCAGCCCTCCAGGGTCGCCCCGCAGGTCGAGAATGATCCCGGACAGCGGCCCACTCGCGCGCACGCGCAGGCGACCCGCGGCGTCGAGTAGCTCGTCGTGCGTGTGCTCCTGAAACTGCTTGATGCGAATGTAAGCGATGCGGTCGGAGAGAAGCTTGGACGCCACGCTCGGCACGTGAATCACTTCGCGAACGAGGTCGAACGCCAAGTGGTCGGAGGCGCCGGGACGTCGTACGCCGACCTTCACGTGCGAGCCTGGCGCTCCGCGAAGGCGCTTCACGAGCTTGTCGAGTGGTTGCGCGCTTGGATCCTGACCGTCGACGCTCACGATGATGTCGCCGCTGCGAATGCCGGCCCTGTCAGCAGGCGATCCATCGATCGGTGCGAGCACGATGAGCTGCTCGCTGCGCTCCTCGACTTCGATACCGATCCCTCCGAACTGACCCTCGGTATCGCTCTCGAACGCCGAAAATTCGTCGGGCGACATGTAGCTCGAGTGCGGGTCGAGCTCGGAGACCATACCTTTGATGGCGCCGTCGACGAGTTTCGTCCGGTTCACGGGATCCACGTATTCGTTTTCGACCTCGACGAGGACGCGGCCGAGCTGATCGAGCGCGGCATACGGCACGTCCCCCGAGGCGCGCGCCCCATGGTCGAATGCGGCAACGCAAGCTCCTCCGGCAAACGCGGAGACGATGCAACCGGGAACGAGTACGAGCTTCGCCATCGATCGACCCATGGGTCGAAAGCTAATCCGCGCATCGAAAGTGCGCCCGAGCCATACACCAGGAAGGGCCTCGGTCGCGGCGTAAGCTCGACCCGGCGGGCCTCTGTCCTCGCCGCTCGCCCGGGGGCCTGGATCGCCGGGCAGCGCCAGCCGGGGCGATTCGGCCGGGCGCTGCGACCGATCGCGATGGACCGGCCATCTGTCGCGTGACAAAGCGCTTAGCTTGATCCCACTCGTAAGGAAGCCGATAGTAGCGGTACCATGGTGCAGGCGAACGCAGCGCCCCGCCTCACATTACGCGCTGCTCACCCCGAAGGAGGCAACCTTGGCGACGAGTGACAAGGATTCGACGGCAAACTTGCCGGGATCGAAAACAGACAAGCGCAAGCAAAGCTTGTATTTCCCCGAATCGATGCTGCAGGAGATCAAGGAGGAAGCGGCCCGCCTCGACCGGTCACTCTCCTGGGTCGTGCAACGCGCGTGGAAGATTTCGAGGACTGAGATAAAAAAACTGCCGAGCGTCAATGACGTCGAGGGCTCCGATGACGAGGAAGGCGGCTGAGCGCGAACGACTCGGTGCCGACGGCGCGGCCGTTTGAGGCTCGAGAGTCGTTCGCACTCGGCCCGGACGGCACGCGACTTTATGTGCGCATACGAAGGGGGGGTACGCGCCCGAAGACGTGCATGCGATACTGAGCGACGGTATCCTCTGCGACGGCTTCATCTGGAAGTACTTATGGGACGCTCTGGCGTCGATCGTGCCCGTCGTCCACTGGCACTATCGGGGACACGGCCGTAGCGCGCCCCCGGCGGACCCGGATCGGATCGACATCGCCGCGCTGGCCGAGGACCTCGAGGCTGTGCGTCGCCACGTCGGCGATCCGCCGTGCGTGCTGTTCGGGCACTCGATGGGTTGCCAGGTTGCGCTCGAAGCCTACCGGCAGAGGCCCGAGCGAGTGCGCGGCCTCGTCTTGCTCTGCGGCACATTTGGCAACGTCACGAGTACGTTCCACGGAGTGCCGCTGCTCGACCTGATCCTGCCGAGATTTCTCGACGTGGTGGAGAGGTTCCCGGATCTCGTGCGCGCTCTATGGAGCCGGTTGCCGCCCCGCCTGTCGCTCAAATTCGCGCTAAAGGCCGGCGAAATCGACCCGGAGCGTGTCCACGCGGAGGATATGCTGCCTTACCTCATCCATATGACGCACGTGGATTTCCCGATGTTTCTGCGGATGCTGCGTGCGGCGGGCCGCCACACGGCCGGGGACTTGCTCACGCGCATCGAAGTTCCCGTGCTCGTGGTCGCTGGCGAGCGGGACACCTTCACTCCCGCGTTTCTCGCGCGCGCCATGGCGGAGATGATCCCGAACGGTGAGCTCTTGATGGTCGAGCGCGGAACGCACGTCACGCCCATCGAGCAGCCGGAGCTCGTCAATGCGCGCATCGTCACCTTTCTTCGCCAGCGTGTGCTGTAGCGCCGCGGTGCTGGTCACGGCCTGTGGCAAAGAGAGCGCATCGACCGGGATATGGAATCGGAGCGCCCTCGCGGGTGCCTCGATCTCTTCCAGCCTCAGGCCACCCGAGAACGCGCCCTCGACCGACGGGGCACGCGCGACGCCTCAGGCGACGATCCGCGCGGACGCCGACGCCGACCCGTACCTCACGACCCGCCTGCGCACGGCAAAGAGCATCGGGCACACTTCGTACGTCCTAAAGCTCACGTTCGAGAACGGCCTGCTGGCGGTGTTCAAGCCACGGTCCAACCTGCCCCTCGGGTGTTGCCGATACAAAGGCGAAATCGCCGCATATCGGCTCGCGCGAGCGCTCGGCCTTCCCAACGTTCCGCGTGCGATCCCACACGAGTTCGCGGCGTCCGAATTGCGACCCGCCATGACACAGCAAGGCGCCGTTCAATTCGATCGAATGGCGCAGGTCGATCCGAACGGCCGCGTGCGCGGCGCACTCATGCCGTGGATTGAGCGCTATGAGGAGGTTGCGCTGGAGCGACCGGCATGGCGGGCGCGATGGCAAGCGTGGCTCATGGATCCGGACGTCCGTATCGAGGACGCCGATCGGCCCCTGGCGTGCGCCATTTCGACCCTGCTCGCGTTCGACTACATCACGGCCAATTGGGATCGATGGAGCGGCGGAAACGTCGCACGAGACGGTGCCAGCGGAACGCTGCTCTATGTCGACAACGATGGCGCGTTCTTCGAGACTCCGCCCGAACAATCGCTTTCCCGCCAAGCGGCGGTACTGCGTCAGGTGATCCGATTTTCACGTAGCTTCGTTGCCGAGCTTCGCGCCCTGGACACGATCCGCCTCCGCGAAGCCTTCGGCACCGACTCGCGGGGCGAACCCCTGCTGTCTAACGGCATCGTCAGCGGAGCCGATGCGCGCAAGAAAACCGTAATCGACATCGTCGACGCACAGGTCGCGCGAGTCGGCGAAGCAGCCACCCTGTATTTCGAATGAGCGGCCGAGCACGAACTCGAGCACCCCGCACCCATCGACTTCACCGACGGTTCGACCATGCGTCCGGCGCGCAAACAAACTCACATAACGGAGCGTGCGCGAAAGCGAACGGGGGCGCTCTTGCCGAGCGCCCCCGTCACGGAAGATCCGCGTGCGCTTTCGCGCACGAGGTTGTTCCTTACCGCCTGGGCCGTGTGCCGGACGACATGAACCCCTAGCCAGCGGCTAGGTGGGGAGCGTTGACCGCGCTTTAGGCTTCCGAGTGGATCCGGCTCGTCGAGAGTCGGCCCGGCCTGCACACCGAGCGGTCAGAGCCCCCCTGGTTCGTGGTTGTTCGGGATCCATGTAATGCCGGCAATCTCGAACCTGGCAGAGGGAACAGTCTCGAAGATAACATCGGTCCGCTCCGGGTCAACGGGCACACGCCCCGCCACAAATTGGGCCAATGCGAGCCGCGCGTGACTACATCGCAGCCGTGACCATGCATCCACTTCGGGACTCCGGCGGCCCTTGCACCGTGGAGCCTTCCGGTCCGCTCGCGCTCGACCCGCTCGGAACAGTTCGCTTCGTCCGGCCGGACGAACGAGACACCGTCCGCGAGGCACTCGATCGCGCGGGTTGGGTCGTCGCCGAGCTCGATGGAATCGGCCCCTCTATACGCGGCCGACTGGGCGACGTCATCGACGACGCCATTGAGGGGGCGCTTCGAGCCCGCGGCGAGGCAGGACCCGGGGTCGCCATCGCGGGGCTCGGCAGCTCGGCCAGCCTCGCACAACGCGAGACCGCCCTGAGTGACCAAATGTATCGGGCCCGACGCGCTGGCGCGAAGGGCATTGCGGTTGTGCTTGGGCCGTTGCGCGCCGCAGCCGGCCCGCTCGGCGCGCTTGAGCCACAGGATTGCGCCACGCTGCGCTGGCTCGCGAAGGCGGCGCCGGATCCGCCGATCCTTGTGCTGCTCGATGCACGCGACGCTCGGACCCAAGCCTACGGCGACCCGATGCCGCTCGAACAGGTCATCGCAGCCGATTCGGTCCGCTTCGCCAGCACCGCCGTTGGACAGTCGGAAGGTTTTGCGACGGCGGCCCCCGCGCAACCATCGGCCCATCGGACGCCTGCAAACGTGGTCGACGCGGATCGGGAGATCGAACCTTCGATCCGCAGCGCGGCAGCTGCCGAGGGGGATCGGAGCGAACCATGGAGGACGTGGGCTCTCCAGCTCTCCGCCGCCCGAGGCCCTCAGCCGCTCGGGGTGCTCGAGAAGCTCTTCACCGAAAGCTACGTGCCGCTCAACGGCGCGATCGCATCCGGACTCGACGATCCCCGCGCCAAAGGCGCGCACGACGAATTTCGGAACACTTTCGTCAAGAGCTACACGGACGCATTCGCGACGTTCGCGGCTACGACGAAGCGGCCGCGCATGGTTCTCGAGGTCCATGATCTGGCGGGGCGAATCGCGCGTCTGCACGGCGCGCGGTCGACGCGACTGCTGCTGGTCGACGGGATGCGATGGGACGTGTCGCGCCTCGTGCAAGAGCGGCTGGCGGTAAAGCTCGGTTCGCGCGCCGTGCTCGCCGACGAGCTTCTCCTCTGGAGTGCATTGCCGACCACGACCATGCGCCAGCTCGAAACGATAGCCAGGGGCGTCGAGGCCCTGCGTGTCCCCGACGAGCTCGAGGCGGACGCGGAGCCACATCGGGGCCGAACCGCCGAGTACGTACGCAGGCTGCGCGTCGGTCCGCGGGAGATCCACAAGCTCGACCTCGTCGAGTCACGTCTCGGTTCCGCGCGTGGAGCCGTGATGCGCGTGCTCCCCGAGATTGCCGACGCGACGGCCGACGTCATCGCGCGTCACGCCGAGACCCTCGTCCCACACACCCTCCTGTTCGTCTTCGGCGACCACGGTTTCTCGATCGATCGGAATGGCAGCGCCCAGCAAGGCGGGGCTTCGCCGGAGGAGGTACTCGTCGGCGCGTTCGCCCTGCTCGTCGGCGATGTGCACTGACAGGACGGGGGGTTCGGGCGTCGGGCGGGACCCAACCAAAAATTCTACAGCCCCAGCATGGCCGCACGAATTTCGTCGCTGCGGGCGACCCGGCCATCCACCCGCCAAACGACCCGGCCAACGGAGTCGAGCACCACGGTCACAGGCACACTTCGCACGTCGCCGAAGGCGCTCGCGCCCACCAGAGTTTGCAAGTCCGCGATGGCGACGGGAAAACCGATCGAAAGCGCCTTCACGTAGAGCTCGACGAGCTCTCGATTCTCGGGCGGCTCGAGCGCCACGACACCGTAGCCAATCCGCTCGCCGTCGCGCTTCGCCATCGCCACGAGGAAATCGACCTGGGCCTGCGCGGCCAGACTCGCCGTCGTCACGAACGCGAGAACGGTCGGCTTTCCTCGCGTGGATTCCGAGGTAAGGGGGCGATCGTCCAGTGAGTCGAAAGCAAATGCGACAGGGTCCGGCCGCGAGGATGAACCAGCTTGAGCCGTGATCGGTCGCGCCGATCCCACCGAGGCAGCACACCCGGCTGCACACAACGCCATGAGGGCGCTCGTCGCGGCTTCAATCTTCGCCCTTCTGCCCCACGAACTGATCTTCACGATTGGCGAACAACACGTTGAAGGTGGTCAATGACCCGTAGCAGGCGGTGACGTATTGCTGAAGCTGAACTTTCTCGTCGTCGCCGAGCCGGGGGTGGCCATTGATCTTCTGCTCGAGCACGCGAAGACGTTCGCGGATCATGATGACTTTGTGAAACAGGACGTCCAGCGGGATGCGCTTCTCCTGAAGCCCTGCCCTTGCCGGTTTGAGGATCATTTCGCCGCCGTCCCACTTGCCGGCGAGGTCGACCTCGCCGATTCCCAACTCGTCGCGGATGACCTCGGCCAGCACCTTACGAAATTCTTCGGCATCCATCTCGACGATGTCCCTTTCGAGCGCGAATGTGTGGATGTCGCCAACCGTTCTACGCCCTCGTGCAGGCCCGGGGCTGCACGCGCCACGGGCAGGGAGTACCGGGTCCGCCTCGCGATCGTCGCGATCCTCGCGATCCCGAATCTCGCCCCGCGACGGCGCGTGCCGCACAGACAGTGAGCCGACGTCGCCCTTGTACCGAGCAACGGCCCCTGGCCGCGCTTTGAACTCGCCACGCCGGACCCACTGCGAGCAGGTGCTCGTCTCGTAAAGCGGGGAAGGCCACACGCCGAGAAGACAGTCGCCTGCGTGCTTCACTTCGCCGGTATCGGCAATCGTCTCGACGACCCGCACGAAGCGAGCACACGTACCGCAACGGCCCTCGAGCGGGTCCGACATCGCGGGTCCGTCTTATCCGAGATGCCTCACGGACGCGAGGGTTCGTCGCGGCCTTGATCGTCCAGCTGCGGAACGAATAGGTGGGCAATCGAGGCCAACGCCGAGGGTGTTGCCCGACGACTGCGCTTGTCGGCGAGGATGGCGTGAGCGAGCTCTTCGACAACGACGCGCAAAGGAGTTGGCTCGACCGGGACCCCCTCGACCTCACGGATAGCCGTCACATCGCCCGCATGACGGAGCGGCTCGTGGTGGACGGCGATGAACCCCCCGCTCGGGGTGTAACGGCAACGAAGCACTTGAACGAATTGGAGATACACCGGCGCGACGAGTACGCACGCGTGCGTGCCGTCGTCGCCGACGCCGCGCATGGCGCGTGCATCCTGGACGTCCGGCGCGCCGCCGCGCGAGTCGGACGAGATCGCCAAGTGGATGCGGTCGCGGCGTCCGACATCGGACTCGACCGCCAGCAGGGGAGCATAAAGCGCGATCGCCGGCACATCGACATGGTCGCTGTCCACGCCCAGGGCGTCGAGCCAGGCATCGCGCGCCTCGGGCGGAAGCGAATCGTACGCGAGTGCCGCGGCCATCGCGGCGTCCGCGTCCGTGGCGAGCGCGGATAGCCACGTTCGCCAGGCGTCGCGGATATGAGGGGGCGGCACCGCAGCCTCCAGCCCAAGGCCGCTCGGACGCTCCTCCGCCGGCTTGTGATCCGCGTCGCCTGCCATGGCGTAGATCGGTCACGATACCGCCGACCCATCTTGACGTAAATCGCTTGGCGACGGATCGTAATCCGCGCCCGTGCCGTCCGATGGAGAGAACCCCCCCGATCCGCCCGACGGAGGCGTGCGCCCGAGCGACCCGCCCGAGGTTTTGAGCCGATTCGAGTCGGAACTCGATCTGGTCGATTTCGAACGCGCGACAGCTTGCCCGGCGAATCGGTCGGGGCTCGCCGACCACCCTCGACGACTTGCGTTCATTCGGACGCGAGGGTCTTCTGATGGCGGCTCGCACCTTCGACGTGGGTCGTGGAGTGCCGTTTCGGCGATGGGCCAATCTGCGCATTCGGGGCGCGATCATCGACGGGGTGCGCCGCTGGGGCGCCCTTCCCCGTCGCGTGTATCGAGACTTGCGCGCGCTATCGGCGGCCGACACCGTGCAGGAACGGTACGACGAGGAGGACGCCACGCAGCGAACGGTCACGGCCGAGGCAGCCGACCAGCGATTGGCGTCCTACCTCGCCGGCATCGCTACGGCGATGGCCGTCGGAACGCTTGCGCCGGCTCCGCAGGCGGGCGCAGAAGCCTCGGCGCAGGACTCGAGCCCGGAGGATCTCGTCGCTCGTGCCGAGCTCATGGAGCACGTCCGAGGCATTCTCACGCGCCTGTCGAAGCCGCAGCGCGCATTGATCGAGCGGTACTACTTTGCCGAAGAAACGCTGGACGAGGCTGCCGCGGCGGTGGGCCTTTCGAAATCCTGGGGCAGCCGCCTTCACGCCCGCGCCATTGACTTCATCGCCAGAGAGCTCCGCCACGAGGATACCGGCCTCCAAGAGAGCCGGGACGACGTCGGAGCATGAGGCCGCGGATTTCTTCGGGAGCCATGCTACGCCGCAGCCCACGATCCCCTTGCTGCCTCCGAAAACCCGTGTCCTGATGGCGATGAGCGGCGGCGTCGATTCGTCGGTTGCCGCGGCTCGCCTCCACGACGCAGGCCACGAGGTCGTGGGCGTGACCCTGCATCTCTGGGACTATTCCGCTGACCCGAGCGCCGGCACAAGTCACGGCCGTTGCTGCGCCCCGGAGGACCAATACGACGCGAGACGCGTGGCGGATGCGGTTGGCTTTGCGCATTTCACGTTCGACCGCCGCGCCCTCTTCGCACGCACGGTCGTCGAGCCCTTCGTCGACGCGTACCTCGCAGGGGAAACACCCAGCCCGTGCACGGCTTGCAATCGGGAAGTGAAACTCGCCGAGCTTTTCGCCCTCGCCGAACGACTCGGTGCCTCGTTCGTCGCGACCGGCCACTACGCACGAATCGTCCGCAACGAAAAAGGCTCGCCTTGCCTCGCCATGGGAACGGATCGGGCCAAGGATCAGAGCTATTTCTTGTACGCCAGTCCCCGCGAATGGCTGGATCGGCTTGCGTTTCCGCTTGGCGAGTCGACCAAGGCCGACGTTCGCGCGGAAGCGATCGCGCGCGGTCTGCCGGGCGCCCATAAAGGCGAGAGTCAAGAGTTGTGCTTCGTCCCCGCGGCATCTCACGCCTATGTGGACTTCGTATCGGCGCGCGCCACGGGACGAGTTCGCCCGGGGGCCATCCTCGACGAGCAGGGGGCCACTATTGGCCAGCACGACGGTGTGCATCGGTTCACCGTCGGGCAACGGCGAGGTCTAGGCATTGCGCTCGGCCACCGCGCCTTCGTGACGCGTATCGACGCCGAACGGGCCACGGTTCACGTGGGAGACGAGCGCGGGTTGCAGGCACGCGGCGCCGAGCTCAGCCACGTGGCGCTCGCCGAAGGCACGACGCTTCCAGTCCGAGCTCGCGTCCGCGTCCGATACCGGCACGTCGGGGACGACGCCCTCGTCGAGCCATTGCCGAACGGGGGCGCGCGCGTCGTCTTCGACAGGCCTGTTCGGGCGGTGTCGCGAGGCCAAGTCGCCGTGTTCTATGCACACGATCGCGTGCTCGGCGGAGGGCGCATCGCCGCAGCCATGAACGACAGTGCCGACGACGGGGCGTCTACGCTACCTTCTTCGGCGTGAGCCCTCGCACCTCCTGCGTCAGCGTCGCGCTGGTTGCCCTGCTGGGGGTCGGGTTTGCGCCGTCCTGTACCCAAGGCGAAGGGACGGGCGCAGCCAGTGGAACGCTCGACGTCTTCGACTGCTGGACCGGCAGCTTCAATCTCCATCCGGATTTCTTCGCCGCCGTCCCGTCGTCGCCGGGCGACGCCATGCAGATTCGCATTCAAAATGGAGGCGACTACGAGACCTTCAGCGATGGCATCGCCTTCCTCGTGGACGATGCGGGCGAAATCCGCGGAGATCCCGCGTCCGACGGCAGCCCGCGTCCGAGCCTTCTCGGGCAAACTCTGGTGGTCGGGCTACCGGCCGGAGTGACGCCGCCCGGCGTCCCGGTCCAAGCCGTGGCCAACCCATCGATCGTGCACGCATCGCTTTATTTGAACGCCTCCTGCCGCACCCAGAATGTGGCCCTTTACGCGATGTCCGCAGTCTCGTTGCCCGACGGCGCCAGTTGCGAGGAGCCGGAAGGCGGAGAGCCCTTGCCGTGCGGCGCGCCTGCGACCGTCGCTTCGGACGCGGACGTCGTCACGGACGCGGACCTCGACGGCACCCCTGTCGCCAGCATGAATGGCGCCGACGCCAGTGTGGCGCTTGCGACCGAACCAGGTGCGGGCGAGGCCGGTCCTTCGTCGCCCACCGGGACGAGCACGATCGTGTTTAGCAGCCTATTCGACGGCAACCCCGCCGAGACCAACGCGCAGCAGCGCCTCAGCGACGCTCAGTTCGATTTGTATTTCGCCGACCCACGAGAGGTCTGTCCCGGCGGCCTGGGTCCGCCTCCGCGTTGCCGAGGACACCTTACCGGGTATTTCCGCTTCTATTTCGAGAACGGCCAGCCCGCGCAGCCGTTTCCTTGACGCATGCGTACCGCCCGTCCGTTGGCCTTCGAAGCGACGATCGGATCGCTGGCGCCCGGCGGCAACGGTGTGGCTCACGCCGACGTGAATGGCGAACGGCGAGCCATCTTCGTTCCGCGCACCGCTCCGGGAGACCGCGCGCGCTTGGAGGCGGACGTGTCGACGCGTCCCGCGCGGGGGCGCTTGCTCGAGCTGCTGGCGAGCGGGACCGATCGCGTCGCGCCGGCTTGCGCCTGGGCCGACCGTTGCGGCGGCTGCGACTGGATGCACTTGTCGCTCACCGCCCAAGCACGCATTCACGCCGAACATGTGCGCGCGGCACTACCCCTCGAGTTTCGCGACATCGCGATTGAAGCGACGCCTGCTGTCCAAGGACTGCGCTACCGGTCGCGGGCGCGCATCCACGTGCGCTGTCCGCGCGGTGGCCGGGTCATCGTGGGCATTCACGAAGCGGGCACGCGCGATCCCGTCGAGGTCGATGACTGCGCCATTCTCGAACCGGTCCTTGAGCTCACGCGACGCAGTTTGTGTGGGCTGTTCGAGGGGTCCGTCGGTCAGGGGGCCGTCCAGATTGCACAGGGCGACAAGGGCCGCCCGGTCCTTCACATCAGCTGGACCGGGGAACTCGCGGCGAACGTATTCGGCCGTTTGGAGCGGGGCGTCGCCGCCGGCGGGCTTGCGGGCGCGCAGATCGCCATCGATGGCGCGACGCGCCCGGCTCGCATCGGGGACCCGACGCCCTGGACGACTGCCGCAGACGGTCTTCCCCTTCGCTTGGCGCCGGGGGGCTTCTCCCAAGCGCATGCCACGGCCAATGCCATGCTCGTCCGCCGCGTCGCCGAACACGTCGGCGCTTGCCGAGTGGACCGGGCGGTCGAGCTCTACGCCGGATCGGGCAACCTGAGCGTCCTCTTGGCGGGCCGCGTGGGCACGCTCGAGTGCGTCGAAGCCAGCGGGGCGGCCTGCCAGGCGGCGCGTGCGAATCTGGCCGCACGCGCCTTGCGCGCCTCGGTCATCGAAGCCGACGCCGCTCACCACGCGTGGAACTCCGCGACGAGAGTCGTCGTGCTGGATCCGCCCCGAGCGGGAGCACTCGACGTCGCTCGACGGCTCTTGACTTCGCGCGTCAAGCACGTGGTCTATGTCTCGTGCGACGCACCCACTCTCGGACGGGACCTTGCCGTCCTGCAGAGCGCCTACGCCGTCCGAGCGGCCACGACGTTCGAGATGTTCCCTCAGACCAGCCACGTCGAGGCCGTGGTCGCGCTGGATCGGCGCAATCGGTGAAAACGCTGGTCGACGAACGACTCCGAAGGCAAGCTCTTCGGTTCGACTTCCGGTTCGCATGCGAAGATTGCGGCCATTTCGACGACGTCCTCGCTTGCTGCTCGCTCGGATACGTGGCGGCGCCGCGACGCGACGCTCTGGAAGGGGTCGCCATCGAGCTCTGCAAGACGTTCGAGATCGGCTGACCGTTTAGGACGCCTTCGTTGGCCCGCTCTCATCCTCCGACCTTGGCCACGCTCGTGCGAGCCGTGCTCCGGGAGCGCGATCTCGTTCCACGGGGGGCGACGGTGCTGATCGCGGTCAGCGGCGGACCCGATTCCATGGCCCTTTTGCACGTCCTCTCCGGTCTCCGCAGGAGCCTTGCATTCGGCCTCTTCGCGCATGGCGTCGATCACGGACTGAGGTCGGAGAGTGCGCACGAGCTGGACGTCGCAGAAATCTTCGCGCGTTCGTTGGATGTTCCGTTCGAGCGCACACGCTTGAAGATCGCGCCCGGAGGCAACTTGCAAGCTCGAGCGCGAGCCGGGCGCTGGGAGGCACTCCGGAGCGCGGCGGAGCGTGCGGGCGCCAGTCGGATCGCGACGGGCCACCACGCCGACGATCGCGCCGAGACGATCCTCATGCGCATCTTGCGTGGAACGGGGTATCGCGGCCTGGCCGCGCTGCCGCCCCGCGATGGAGACCGAGTTCGACCCGCCATCCGCGCCCGACGATCGGACATCGAATCCCACGTGACCCGACATCAAATTCCGCACTGCCTCGACCCGTCGAATCGAGATCCACGCTTTCTTCGCACGCGCGTCCGGCACGAGATTCTCCCGGCTCTCGAGCGTCTCAACCCCCGCGCGGTCGAGCACTTATGTGCGCTCGCGGACGAACTTTGCGCCACGAAAGCTTGACCCAAATCGCGGAGGCGGTCGGAAAAGCACCGGAAAGGCGCGCCGCCGCTCAGCCCTGGGGGGCAATTTACCCCACTTGGGCTGGATGCGACCGTCCCTCGATGTTACGCATCTTAGGTATTAGACTGATGACGTCCGGGAGGTTTGCGCTGAGCATCCCCTCTCGCGCCGGCCGAACCGAGACGAGGTCTACGTGAAGCAATCGCACAAGACACTTCTGCTGTGGGTACTGTTGATCGTGATGTTCCTCGCGATATGGAACGTCCTTCAACCAAGTGAGCGCAAACAGCAGGTAAGCTTCACGGAATTTTCATCCTGGGTGCACCAAGGGCAGGTAACCGACGTTCGAGTCAAAGACCACGAGTACACGTTCACACACGTCGTCGATGGGAAAAGCCAGCAAATGGAGACGCTGGGCCCCGTGGCCGACGAAGCGCTCGTCCAGGACCTCGAGAACAATCCCCTCGGCAAGGACGGCAAGCTGAAGATTTATTTCGAGAAAGAGGACTCGACCCCGTTCTGGTCGTCGACGCTCGTGACGCTGCTTCCGATGCTCTTCATCGGAATCATGTTCTTTTTGTTCATGCGCCAGCTGCAGGCCGGCGGTGGAAAAGCGATGTCGTTCGGCAAGGCGAAGGCGCGCATGCTGAGCGACTCGCAGAACAAAGTCACTTTCGCGGACGTGGCGGGGATCGATGAAGCCAAGGACGAAGTCGAAGAAATCATCGCATTTCTGAAGGATCCGAAGAAGTTCCAGCGACTTGGCGGACGCATCCCGAAGGGAGTGCTCCTGATCGGTCCCCCGGGAACCGGCAAGACGTTGCTTGCGCGTGCGATCGCGGGAGAGGCAGGGGTTCCGTTCTTCAGCATCTCCGGCTCCGACTTCGTCGAGATGTTCGTCGGCGTTGGCGCGAGCCGCGTTCGTGACCTGTTCGAGCAGGGCAAGAAACACGCCCCGTGCATCATCTTCATCGACGAAATTGACGCCGTGGGACGCCATCGCGGCGCCGGGCTCGGCGGCGGCCATGACGAACGAGAGCAGACGCTCAACCAGTTGCTCGTCGAGATGGACGGCTTTGAATCGAATGACGGCGTCATCATCATTGCCGCGACGAACCGACCGGACGTGCTCGATCCTGCGATTCTCCGCCCAGGTCGCTTCGACCGCCGGATCACCGTGCCGCGCCCGGACGTTCGGGGCCGCGAAGAGATCTTGCGTGTCCACGCCAAACGGACCCCGCTTTCTCCGGACGTCGACCTCGAGGTACTCGCGCGTGGAACGCCCGGCTTCTCCGGGGCCGATCTCGAAAATCTCGTCAACGAAGCAGCGCTTCTCGCTGCGCGCCAAGACAAGGATGCCATCAAC
Source organism: uncultured delta proteobacterium (assembly GCA_963696385.1). Taxonomy (GTDB): domain Bacteria; phylum Myxococcota_A; class Polyangia; order Polyangiales; family Polyangiaceae; genus Palsa-1150. The sequence continues at coordinate 1,398,371 of CAVOKF010000005.1, read as the reverse complement.
ATGGCCGACTTCGAACTGGCGAAAGACAAGGTCTACATGGGCACCGAGCGGCGCTCGATGGTCATCAGCGATGAAGAAAAGCGCACCACAGCCGTTCACGAGGCCGGGCACACGCTCATCTCTGTTCTCATCACTCACCACGACCCGGTGCACAAGGTGACGATCATTCCACGTGGCCCGGCCCTTGGGGTGACGTGGTATTTGCCGAAGGACGATCGGCACAACCTTTCGAGGGAACAGGCCGAAAGCAGCATAGCGGTCGCCTTGGGAGGCCGAATCGCCGAAGAAATCGTGTTCGGGCGCATGACCACCGGCGCGGGCAACGACATCGAGAAGGCGACTGAGATCGCCCACAAGATGGTCTGTGAATGGGGGATGAGCGAAAAGCTCGGGCCACTCGCTTACGGCAAGAAGGAAGAATCCATTTTTCTCGGGAGAGATTACGCGCAACGCACGCAAGACTACTCCGAACAGACCGCCCAGGAGATCGATCAGGAGGTGCGTGCGATCGTGCAGCGGCAGTACATCCGGGTGAAGGACCTGCTCACGACGAGCCGGGAGACCCTGAAGCGTCTCGCTGACTTGCTCATCGAACGCGAAACGCTGGACGCCGAAGAGATCCATGCGGTCCTCGAGGGCCGCGAGCTGCCGAAGCGGGATCGAGTGATCATCCCCACGTACGCCGAAAAGGACAAGGCGAGCAAGGAGAAGCGTCGCGTCGCGAGCATCTTCGGCGGCCCGCCCAAACCGGCAACGAGCGGGAGCTGACGCCAACCCCACTGCACCACGAGTCCCCTGCACCACGCACGATCACCCATCCGGGAGGCCGGATCGGCAAGAACGGGCGGGGCGATGCCTTGCTCGGCGACAAGGGCGGGACTAGCGTTGGGTTCCTCAGCTCAGGAGCAGCCCAATCATGTCCACCAAGATCGCCATCAACGGGTTTGGCCGCATCGGCCGGTGCATCGTGCGTGCAATCGCCGAGCGCAAGGTGAAGGATCTCGACCTCGTCGCGATCAACGACCTCACGGACGCGAAGACCCTCGCGCACCTGTACAATTACGACAGTGTTCACGGCCGCGCGGAGCATCCGTCCAAGGCGCTGGAAAATACGATCGACTTCGGCGCCTTTCGTCCCAAAGTCGTGGCGGAGAAGGACCCGGCCAAGCTGCCGTGGAAGGACTTGGGCGTCGACGTGGTTCTCGAATGCACCGGCCTTTTTACGGACCGGGAAAAGGCGGTGGGCCACCTGAGCGCCGGCGCGAAAAAGGTCGTCATCAGCGCGCCGGCCAAAGGGCAGGATGCCACGGTGGTCTTGGGCGTAAACAGCGAGGTCTACGATCCCGCGAAGCACACCATCATCTCGTGCGGATCGTGCACGACCAACTGTCTTGCCCCCGTGGCGAAGGTGCTGCTCGACAACTTCGGGATTCAGCGCGGTTTGATGACCACCATCCATTCGTACACGAACGACCAAGCGGTGCTCGATATCCCCCATCGCAAGGGCGATTTACGTCGGGCCCGCGCCGCCGCCGTGAACATGATTCCATCGACGACTGGCGCGGCGAAAGCCCTGTCGGAGGTCATCCCCCAGCTCAAGGGAAAGTTCGACGGGCAGGCGATGCGCGTGCCAACCGCGGACGTCAGTGTGGTCGACTTGACCTTCGAATCCGAGAAGCCCCTGACCAAGGACGCCATCTATGCGGCCATGAAGGCGGCGTCCGAAGGTCCGATGAAGGGAATTCTCGCTTGCGTGGACATCCCGCTCGTTTCGGGTGATTTCATCGGTGACCCCCATTCTTCGATCTTCGACGCGACCTTGACGCAGGTACTCGGTGAGAGGTTCGCGAAGATCCTTTCTTGGTACGACAACGAGTGGGGCTTCTCGAATCGGATGGTGGAGCTGACTCAGCTCGTCGCCTCGAAGCTTTGAACCGGAACCGGAGACCTCGCCCCCAATGAGCAACCCGTTGCAAGGGATCCGGACCATCCGGGACCTGCCTATCGAGAACAAGCGCGTTTTTTTGCGCGTCGACTTCAACGTGCCGCTCGATGGCAGCACGATCACCGACGACTCGCGCATCCGCGAGGCCCTTCCGACGATCCAGCACGCACTCGAACGCGGCTCGAGGCTCGTCTGCGCAAGCCATCTGGGCCGTCCGAAGAAGGGACCCGACCCCAAGTTCAGCCTCGAGCCTTGCGCCAAGCGCCTCGCCGAGCTGCTCGGACAGGAGGTCTCGCTGCCCGACGATTGCATCGGCGATTCCGCGAAAAAGGTCGTTTACGATTTGCGCGGCGGCCAAGTGTGCCTGCTCGAGAATCTCCGCTTTCACGCCGAAGAAGAGAAGGACGACGAGGCGTTCTGCCGCGATCTCGCGTCGCTGGCCGATGCTTATGTCGACGACGCGTTCGGTTCAGTCCACCGAGCCCACGCGAGCGTGTACGGGCTCGCGAAGCTTTTCCGTGACCGCGGCTGCGGGTTTTTGCTCGAGAAGGAGATAGCGTCGCTGGGCCGCATCATCACGACCCCGGAAAAGCCGTACGTCGCAGTGCTCGGTGGGGCCAAGGTCAGCGACAAGATCGCCGTCGTGGAGTCGCTCCTCGAGCGAGTCAGTTCACTCGTCATCGGGGGAGCGATGGCGAACACGTTTCTTGCGGCGCGCGGCAAAAACATGCAGGCGTCCCTCGTCGAGGCGGACAAGCTGCCACTGGCAAGATCGTTGCTCGACAAGGCACGAGAGCGAGGGGTCGAGGTTCTTCTTCCGGTCGACGTCGTCGTCGCCGCGAGCACCGCAGCCGTCAGTGGACGGACGGTGAGCGTAGACGATGTGCCGCAGGGCACGATGGCGCTCGACATTGGACCGAAAAGTGTCGACCTGTTTTCGAAGGTTTTCGTCGCCGCAAAAACCATATTCTGGAACGGGCCCATGGGGCTTTTCGAGAAGGATCCCTTCGCGAACGGGACGTTCGCCATCGCCCGTGCGATGGCGGATTCGCGTGCGTTTACGGTTGTCGGCGGCGGCGACAGCGCGGCAGCGGTGAACGCAGCGGGAGGCGACATCGCGAAGAAGATGAAACACATATCGACGGGTGGCGGCGCATCGCTCGAGCTCATTGAAGGCAAGAAGCTGCCGGGCATCGAGGTGTTGCGCTCGTCGGAGGGCACTTGAATCGCGACCGTCGCCCGCTCGTTGCGGGCAACTGGAAGATGCACCACGGAGGACCAACCGGGGTCGACCTTGCGATGGCCGTTGTGCGGTTCGCGGCGGCGTTGCCCCGCGTCGACGTGGTGATCGCGCCACCGTTCACCACTCTGGCCGCCTGCGCTCACGAATGCGACGGAAGTCGTGTTCAGATTGCGGCGCAAAATCTTCACCCGAAAGAGTCGGGCGCATTCACCGGCGAAATCAGTGCGCCGATGTTGGTTGCGGCCGGTTGCCGTTGGGTCATCGTAGGCCACAGTGAACGGCGGCAGCACTTCCGCGAAACGGACGCCTTCGTCGCTGAAAAAGTCGCCGCCGCTCTGCGACACGGTCTGGTGCCCATCGCTTGCGTCGGCGAGACGCTGCAAGAACGCGACGCCGCCCGTACCCTCGAAGTGGTCGAGCGGCAGGTTCGAGCTTTCCTCGGCTTGATCGCCGACGCCGCAAGCGACGTCGCCATCGCATACGAACCGGTGTGGGCGATTGGGACCGGGAAAAACGCCGGGCCGGCCGAGGCGCAAGAGGTCCATCAGGCCATCCGATCGTGGCTGAGAGGCTCCTCCGCGGCTCTCGCAGATCGGACTCGCATCCTCTACGGTGGATCCGTGAAGCCCGACAATGCCGTCGATTCTCCTGAGCGCTCCCGACGTGGACGGCGCGCTGGTCGGCGGGGCGAGTCTCGACGTCGCACACTTCGGTCCCATCGCTCGTGCCGCCGAATCGATAGCAGCCCGGCCCGAAGCGACCCGACCGCAATTGCGCTAGCCATCGAGGCTCACTCGCCATGGTCATCACCCTGCTCGACATCGTCCATATCTTCGTCTGCTGCTTTTTGATGTTTGTGGTCCTCTTGCAGCAGGGCAAAGGGGGGGGAATGGGCGCCGCGTTCGGCGGCGGAGCCACGCAGCAAGTCTTCGGCGGGCGAGGAGCCGGCAACATTCTCACCCGAGCGACGGCCGTGTGTGCGGCTATTTTTATGCTGACGAGCGTCTCGCTGGCCTACCTGTCCTCTTCGGGCGATCGTGCGATGAAGCAACGCATCGTCGAAGAGCAGCGCAAAGGAAAAGGTAACGAGGGCACGCGAATCAAGGCCAAGCCCAAGACCAGTGCGGCGCCCGAGGGGGCTCCCGGCGCCGACGGAAAGTGACGAGCGACGTCCGCGCTCGGCCTGCCGACGAGCGCGGGTCGCGCGGCGCACTCCTCGATGTTGCGCTGCTTTACGCGCTCAAACTGGCCGTCAGCGCAACCGTGCTGCGAAGCGGCTTCTCGCACGTCTCGGACGACGATTACGCCCGCACCGTGATCTCCGAACAGTTCGCTCACGCGCCGCGACTCGACCCGAGCGGAACGAGCTGGTTGCCGTTGCCCTTCTGGATCGAGGGCGCTGCGATGATCCTGTTCGGGCGAAGCCTGGCAGTCGCACGCGCCGTTGCGATCGTCATGGGGACCGCGTGCGTTGCCGCCCCGTATCTCGCGATGCGCGCCGTACGCGTCGATCGCGCCGCGGCATGGACCGGAACGGCCATCGCGATGGCGCTGCCCTGGAACGCGTGGCTCGGCGTAGCGACGGTTCCAGAGGGTTGGACGGGAGCGCTCGTCGCAGCCGCACTGTTGGGCATGACAAGCGATCGAGCGCGTCCGGTGGCGGCGGGGGCGCTCCTGGTGACGTCGCTGTCACGCTACGAAGCCTGGCCTGCGGCCGCGGTCTTCGCGGCGCTGTGTCTCGCCCGGGCTCGCGGTTCTTCCGGCCGCGCCGCCGTTCGTGAGATGGCATGTGCTCTGGTCGCCATCTCCGGCCCGGTATCGTGGATGGTCTGGAATGCCTACGCGCACGGCAATCCGCTGCATTTTCTCGCTCGTGTCAGCGCTTTTCGGCGCGCCATGGGTGCCGCGCAGATTCCGGTGCAAGACAAGTTGCTCGGCTTCCCACGGGCTCTCGCCACCGAGACTCCGGAGCTGGCGGGGTGCGCCGCCGTTGCGCTTTGGGCCCTCTGCGTCGACTCCTCGCTGCGCGCGCGGTGGGGCTGGACCGTCGTTGCCATCGTGGCGATCGTCGCGTTTCTCGTAATCGGCGACGTACGCGATGGCGCGCCCACCCACCACCCAGCCAGAGCCCTCTCGCCCGTCTGGTGGGTCGTCGCAGGCATCGGTACCGACTCGACCGCGCTCGCGGCACGCACCGTTCAATCCCGCGTTCGGCTCGCCGGCGCGGTCTGCGTCGTGACCGCCGCAGCAGTCTGGCTCGGCTCGCTTGCGGGTCGCTGGAGCGCGGGCCCCGGGCGAACGGACTGGGATCGCCGCGATTCGCAGATCGCGCGTGGCCTCGAGATGCGCGCGGACGACGTCCGTTCCGCGGAGGTGACCCCGTGCGCCTTCGAGCACTTCGCCTTGCTCGCGGCGTGGGGAAGGCCCGAGAGGGCGCGCGTCAATCCCCCCCTTCGAATTCCACCGACGCCATCGTGTCCGACAGTGGTCGTGCCATGAGGCCCCAAGATCCGCGGCTCTTTCCGTTCGCACGATCCGCGCAACGGCCATAGCGAGCGAGCCGATCGCCGTGTGAACTCTCGGCGGCCGAATCCGTTCGTACAGCGATCGTCCCGCGGTCCGTTTGCCCCCAGGCTCCCGCGCGCTAAGGACAGCTAACGGCTACGATGTCTCCCACACGAACCCGAGAGTCGACCGTGACGCCCGCCGAACACACCCTACCAGGCCGTCCTCAACGCGTGCGAGTGGCCGATCGCCACTTCGTCTTGGGCACCCCCACGATCCCGCCGTTTCCCCCTGATTTGCGGCAGGCCATCTTCGGAATGGGTTGCTTTTGGGGAGCCGAGAAGGACTTTTGGCAGATCCCGGGTGTCTTCTCGACCCAAGTCGGCTACGCGGGCGGCTCCACGCCCAACCCCACGTATCGTGAAGTGTGCACGGGCCAAACGGGCCACGCCGAGGTCGTTCGCGTCGTCTTCGACCCCGCCAAGGTCGCGTACGAAGATCTCTTGCGCGTCTTTTGGGAGAGCCACGATCCGACGCAGGGCATGAGGCAGGGCAACGACGTCGGAACCCAATATCGATCCGCCATTTATGTGTCCGATGAGCCTCAGCGCATCGCGGCCGCCCGCTCCCGCGACGCTTATCAAAAGCGACTGAAGGACGCGCGCTACGGTGCCATATCCACCGAGATCTCATCCGCAGGAGAGTTCTATTACGCGGAGGATTATCATCAGCAATACCTGGCTAAAAACCCGAGCGGGTATTGCGGATCGGGCGGAACGGGCGTCGCGTGCCCCGTTGGGGCTCCGACCGAGGCGTAAGCACGCCCCGCGTAGGGGTGCGAGGCAAGGGCAGTCCGCGCTGGAAGCGCCTACCGAGGGATAAGAACGGCCAGCGAGCGGCCCGTGTGACACGCACGCCGTTCTGCATGAGTCAGCAGCGTGCCCGCTCGATGGCGGGCGGCGTGTCGTCAGAGCTGCGTATGGTAAATGAGCGTCTATGCGCCGCTCGATTCGCAGACTGGTGGTCATTGCTCAGGCCGCAGCCATCCTGGTCCTCGCCGCGGGGTGCGAAGAGAAAAAGCAACCGTCTTCGGAGGGGTCCGCGCGCGCGGAGGCCGGGGCCGGCAAATACGCAACGGCCGATCCGAAACTGGAGAAAGCCCTGCAGGCCGCGGCCACGTCTTCCTCGACGGCCGATCGGGGGCCCCCGGCTCAAGGGGTGTTCGCCGCCGGTGCCGCAGATCAACGCCACCCGAAGGGCGCAGCGACGACAGTCGATCTCGTCAACGACGGTGACGAACCGCGCGTAAACCTAGCGGCGCCGAACAATGTACCGTCCGATGTGGCCCGCAGGCTCTCAACCGGAAGCGCGATCCTCGAAGTCGCCACGCAAATGGGGCCGCGCGCGGCCTTGCCGACGGTGGACATGACCCTCGCCCTCGGAGCTGCCAAGAAAGACGACAGCGGTGGCGACTGGCTCTTGGCAGACATCCGCAAGGCGATTCCCGCCAAGGAGCAATACGGCGAGCTTCCGCCCGGGACCGAAAGGGAAATTGCGTCGCTCGAGGGGACGGAGATCCGGGTGAAAGTCACACCCGACGGACGCACGAGCGAAGAGCAGGTCCTCCTCGGCAAAGCGACCCGTCCGGATCTCGAGACGATGGCCAAAAACGCCGCCGAGGCGCTGATGCTGTTGCTCGTACCGTTACCGTCGAAAGCCGTGGGCGTCGGCGCTCAGTGGATCGCCGAAACGCGAATGCCATGGTGGGGGGTGGATGTCATTGCTTACCGTGCCTTCCGCGTAAAGGGCATCGAAGGAGAACGGGTCAGCCTGACGGTCAGCACACAGGTCTATGCCGCGACGAAGGAAACGCAGCTCCAAGGCGTGCCGAAAGGTGGGACGCTCGAACAGTTTGATGGACAGGCACAAGGGGAGACGGAGCTCGTGCGTGGCGAGTTCCTGCCACGCAAGGCCACGCTTGAACAGCGAGTCGCGATGTTCTTCCGGTCACCCACAGCCGAGCCTTCCCCCGCAGGCGCAGCCGGCGCGGAGCCGCAAGGCCCGATGCTCGCCGCGAAATTCCAGGGCGAGGCCACATTCCTGCGCGGTGACGATTCTCAGAGGGGCGTCGAGAAGGTAGCTCCGACCCGGCGGCGCCGACCGGAAGCTCGATCGTTGGCGGCGATCCACGTCGAGCCTCGTGCACGGCCCACCTCAACGCTGCGGAGAGCTGCGTTGCCGGGTGCACGACGGCGACCGCCGTCGTCCGACTCGATAGCGACCGCCGTCGGCGCTCCCGGCCTCTTCCCGAGGCTCAAAAGCAGGCGGGAAAACGGCCATCGAGGTACACTGCTTCGCACCCATCGGGCTCACATGAAGATCACCTGCAAGTCGTGCCAGTCCAAGTACAACGTCGCCGACGAGAAGGTCCAAGGCAAGATCGTCAAGATACGTTGCCGAAAGTGTGGATCGACCATCGTCGTCGATGGGGTGGGTCAGGCTGCGGCCAATGGATCGGTAGCGCCGGTGCCGAGCGGCGGAAGTCGCACGTCGGGCGAAGGCAAGCGGGAACCTATCGACCCTCGGCCCTGGCACGTCAACGTCGCAGAGAACGATCAGCGAACCATGAGCCTCGACGAGCTCGTCGACGCGTACAACTCCGCGGTCGTCACCCAGGACACCTTCATCTGGACCGACGGAATGGACGACTGGAAGGCGCTCGCGGAAGTCGACGCGGTTGTCTCCGCGCTCCAGGTCCAAGAGCCGCCCGTCCAAGCGTCGCCACCCTCGAGCGCCGTTGCCAATAATGGGTTCGCGCGCGACCCTCACACCGCCCACGCTGCGGATCCCGGGCAGGCAGGTGCCGTCGAGGAAGACGACGGGCGCGACGCGACGCGTGTGTACGACTCTCGTGCGGTAGCCGACGCATCCGAGCCGACGACGACAGCGCCGGAAACCACGACGGCCCGAACTGAGCCGAAGAGGGCGGCCGTCGTCAAACGCGAAACCCGCGCGCGAGATCTCTTCGCCTCCAAGATCAGCCCGGACGAGTTGCGTGGCTTCCCCGAAACCGCGGTGGCGGCGACCCAAGGCCCCGCCATTGCGCTGCTCGATGACGGGTCCGGCAAACGTCCAGGCGAGCGCAACGAGAACTCCGTTCTATTCTCACTCGCGGTTCTTACGAAGACGGCGGAACATCGCGCAACGGTGGATAGAGCGGAAGCCGCTGCCGATGACGACTCGGGTCTCATCGACCTCAAGGCGCTGGCGGCCAAGACGGAATCGATGCGGCCGCCCGTCGGGATGGCCGACGCCGCGGTGTTTTCGCCCCCGATCGGCGCCATGCCGCCACTCGGCGTGCCGACAAGTGCGGTCGCATCGCCGCTCGGCGACCGGCCGAAAAGCCGTTTGCCACTGGTCGTCGGCGGCGGCGCGCTCGTCGCTCTCCTTCTGGGCGCCGGCATCGCAATTGGCACCAAGATCGCCGGCGGAAGCAGCGTCACCGCCGCGAGCGCGACCGCGTCCGCGATCCCAGCTCCGACCGGGACCGCGAGCGCCCCCGTGGAATCTGCAACAGCGGCGGCGGGCGCAATCCCGTCCGCTTCGGCAGTTTCTTCGGCCTCCGCGTTCCCCAAGCCAAAAGCGTACCCCGGAGGCGGCGGAGTCAGCATCCATGCACCGGCACCCACTAGGCCGGCAGGCGCCAGCCCCGCAGCCGGCGACACAGCCGCTGTCGCGGCTCCAGCTCCGGCCCCGCCTGCTGCCAAGAAAGCGGGCAACGACTGCGGTTGCAACGGCGACCTGATGTGCCTGATGAAGTGCTCGACGCACTAGGTACTAGGGGTCCACTCCGCAAGTCGCGCGAATCCATAAGTGCGATGGTTCTTGCGGGACGTGCCACTCGCAACGCCGCGGGAGCGGCTTTGGAGGTACGCGGGGGAGCCCGGGAAGAACAACGCGACTGGAAGGCTCGTGGTCCGTTTGCGTACCAGGATAATGCCAGTTCATCTCCCGTTCATCGCCGCGCTGTACTCGCCGCAAGCACAAGCGCGCCCGCGGATGGATCCGCCGGACTTAGAAGACGGACCCCGCGTAACTCGTTACTCGCGCAGCTGGCCCGAAACGATTTAGCTCGATCGGCGTGCCACTTCGTCCATCGCAACGAGGACGAAGAACGCGACGCTGACCCATGCGTTGACGTCGAAAAATGCGCGGTCGATAACCGAAAGGCCCCGACGCCGCACAAGCCAATGCTCGTATACGAGCAATCCGGCGCACGTGACGACCCCGAAGCCGTAGGGGACACCACGATGCAGCGCGATACCACAGCCCGCGAAGGCCACGATCGTAACGACGTGAGCGGCCGCGCTGATATCGAGCGCGCGGCGCATGCCGAACCTGGCTGGAATCGAGTGCAGCTGCACGCGGCGGTCGAACGCCTCGTCCTGCAGCGAGTAGAGGACGTCGAACCCGAGCAGCCAAGTCACCACCCCAGCCATGAGGAGCAGAATGCCGGTGCCGGGCCGCGCCCCCATGGCTACCCACACGCCTCCTGGCGCCAATGAGAGCGCGACGCCGAGCCAGGCGTGCGCTCCCCACGTGAATCGCTTTGCGTAAGAGTACCCCAGCAGAATCGCCAGCACCCAAGGCGCAAGAACTCCGGGCCAGAAACCAAGCCGTGCGGCGACCCCGAGAAAGCCGATCCCGGCGACGACCGAGAGCGCGAGCGCTTCGCCGGGACGAACCGTCCCGGTCGGCAGATGCCGCCCTCGGGTCCTCTGGTTCTGGGCATCCACGTCGCGGTCCGCCCAACGGTTGAATGCCATCGCGCTCGTGCGCGCACAAATCATGCAGACGACCATTTCCGCAATTCGCCAAGCGGTCATGGGTCGGTGCGGTACGGCCAGCGAAAGCACGAGACCACTTGCGGCGAAGGGCATCGCAAAGACCGTGTGCGCAAACGCGACCAGCGAGCCGTACGTTCGGAGACGCGCGAGGACATTCATCGTCCGCTCTCCGAGCGGCGCGCGACCCACCGACGCGACGCTCGCACGTTGGCGAGGACGAATGCACACGGGTCCCCGTCCGGTTGACCCTCGATGAGAAAGATCCCGGGATGCGCGCCCCGTGCGATGCGGCCAATGCCCGGCAGACCCAACGCGCGGGCGCCCTCCCAGGTGGCCATGCGTACGAGCTCCGTCGCAGGCACAGTCGGAAACCGATCCGAAAGCGCGCGCGCCTCCGCGAGCACGTCCAATGATCCGTTCGAGGCCAGCGAGTCGGTACCCAGTGCCGCGACGATTCCCGCCGCGCGCGCGGCGAGCAAAGGGGGCAGCCGCGTCTCGATGAACAGGTTCGAGCGCGGACAAAACACGAGCGGTGCACCTCGCCGAGCGACCAGGTCGAGTTCGTCTGGACGCGCATCGGTCATATGCACGCAGATCACATGGGAGGCGAGCACGCCCCACTCGTCCGCAAGCGCAACCGGAGCCTTGCCCGGCCAGTGGATGCTCTCTGGACGCAGTTTCAGCCGCTGTTCGTACCAGGTCCGGATGGGACCGTCCCCGTGTTCGAGAAAGCGTCTTTCCGGCGCATGCTCGGCGAGATGGACGCTCGCACGCGCGTTGCTCTCGCGCGCGTCTCTTACAAGACGACGTACGACGCTCTCGTGCGTCGTGTACAAGGTATGCGGAGTGGGTGCATAGGCCAATTGCGAGGACGGCCATTCGCCAACGCGCTCCTCGAGAATGCGAGGCAGCGCGGCGACTCGCCGTTCGACGGAATCGGCATCGACGCCGAAGACTTCGTGGAATATGCAACCAATAAAACCTCGGCGAGCGAGCGTTCGGACGGCTCCAAGAGAATTCGTCACCTCGCCGACGGCAACGGTGCCGAACGCATCGAGCTCATCGACTGCACGCTCGATCGCGTCCGCGTCCTCTTCCGGATGCGACTCGATCCGCGCCCCGATGAGGTGCTCCACCCAGGGAACGAAGCCCGCACCCCCGGGCACGCGCCCGCGCAAAGCACTCAGCTCCAAATGGGTGTGCGCGTTGACGAGCCCGGGCAGCAACACGCCGCGGGCTCGCTCGACATCGATGCCACCGTGGCGCGGGAGAACTTCGCCGGCAGGACCGACGTCGACGACCTCGCCGCGCGAATCGACGACGACGGCGGCGTCGCGAATCGCGTTCCCGTCGCCCGTGACCACAGCCTCAGCGTGTACGGCGCGCATCCGAGCCAGCCTCACGACGGCGTGGTGAGCCACTCGTAGTGTACGTTTCGCCGCGCAGCCTTGAAGCCGGCCGCGCGGATGCGATGCTCCATTGCGGACGCGTTCATGCAGAACGTGGTCCCCGCGCTCGACACCACATTTTCTTCGAACATGACGCTGCCGAAGTCGTCCGCGCCGAAGCGGAGGGCCACTTGACCCACCTCCGGACCCTGCGTCACCCAGGACGCGCCGACGTGATCTACGTTGTCGAGCATGATGCGCGCTACGGCCTGCTGGCGCAGGTAAAGCACCGTACCGGTGTCACCTGGCTCGATGCGAGTTCCGCGCTCGTGCTGGAAGTCCCAACAAAAGAACGCCGTGAACCCCCCGGTCTCGTCCTGAAGGTCGCGAACCTTGACGAGGTGACCGATCCGATCGCGCGCGGTGTCGACCGTGCCGTACATCATCGTTGCGCTCGAACGCAAGCCCATGTGGTGAGCGACCCGCATGACCCCAAGCCATTGGTCGCTGCTGCACTTCGCCTTCGCGATCTTTCGTCGCACGCGGTCCACGAGAATCTCTGCTCCGCCTCCCGGGACGCTATCGAGGCCCGCGGCATGGAGCCGCTCGAGTACACCGCGGACAGGCAGACCCTCGAGACGGCCGATGTGCAAAATCTCCTCGGGTGACAACGCGTGCAGACCCAGCCCGAAGTCGCGCTTGATCCAACGAAATAGGTCTTCGTACCACTCGATGCGCAGTTCGGGGTGCAGTCCGCCCTGGAGAAGGATCTGCACGCCGCCGGCATCGACGACTTCTTGGAGCTTGTTCGCAAGCTCTTCACGCGAAAGAACCCACGCCTCGGCGTGCCCGATCGGCCGGTAAAACGCACAAAAGCGGCAGCTCGTCGTGCAAACGTTGGTGTAGTTCACGTTTCGGTCCACGATGTACGTGACGACGTCGGCCGGGTGCTTTCGTCGCCGCACTGCATCCGCGGCCAGCCCCAGATCGAACAACGACGCCTCGGCGTGGAGCCGCTCTCCATCGGCGGCGCTCAGCCGATCGCCCGCGGCCGCGCTCGACAGAAGAGTGTCGAGCGATGAGCGCAAGGACGCGTTGCGCCGGTCGTCGTCGAAGAAGCGCACGCGCGCTCGGGGCAACAAACCCGCGCGCGCAGCCTTGTCGTAAAAATGCTCCAAACCGCGACGCTCTTCGTCGCCGAACTCGTAGTGGACCGCGTCTCGCAGATAGGAGCGCAGGGAGGCGGACTTCAGCCCGGTGCGCGCAGCATGCTCGTCCGCGATTTGGTCGCGCCGCTCGAGTCCGGCGATCTTTGCGGCAGCGATGAAATCCTCGTCATCCGCCGAGAGCGCGCCTGCCCGACCGCACCATGCCGCGAATACGAAAGGCAACCCGGTCCATTCCCGCCACGCCTGGGCGAGATCGATCCCATGAGCAAAGCGCCCCTCGATCTCGAGAGCCGGATCGCCGATCACCAGCGCGCCTCGCTTGCCCGAGACACTTTGCACCGCATCGCCGTGTTCTTTGCCCACCAGGCGCGGCTCGCGCCCCCGATTTCTCGCGCGAAGGATCAGTCGCGCCAGCACGACGCTCGTGCGCGAAGACAGGTCGATGGCGATCTCTTCGAGCGCATCGACGGGCTCCTCGCCCACGATCAAGATGCTGCGAACGGCACCCTTCGCTCCGATGGCGCAGCCGCGCACCATCCGCAGGTCGCCGAGGGTCGCCGCGGCGGCGACGGGCATCAACCCCAAGTCGGCTTCGTCCTCCGCGACTCGACGAGCCACCTCGCTCGGAACGCCACAATCGAGGCGCATTCGAGCGCGAGCGGGCTCCCGGTCCAGCCCTTCGTAGAGCGGACGTGCGTTTAGAAAGCCAACGGCCGCTACGCGCAGCCGAGGCTGGCTCACGACGACACCTCGAGGTGCCTTCGGGCATTGCGGTCGCGCACCTTGAGCGCGGCCTCGGCCACCGACGCGCGCGGATGCTCGCGCACGACTCGATAAAGGCTGTCGCGCTCGACTGGAATGCGGCCGGCCTCGTGGATGAGCCGCACCAGTTGCGCAACCGTCATGGCACCCGGCGAGCGCGACCCCGCGGCTCGGTAGATCGTCTCGTGCACGATGGTCCCGTCGAGGTCGTCCGCGCCGAATCGCAGCGCGATCTGGGCCACCTCGGGAGTCATGCTCACCCAATAGGCTTTGATGTGGGGGACGTTGTCGAGCACGAGACGCGATACCGCGATCGTTCGCAGCGCATCCATTGCCGTGGGCGCCGGAAGATTGCGCATCCCGTTGCCGTCCGGGTGAAACGCCAGGGGGATGAACGCCTGCTGGCCACGGGACTCGTCCTGCAGTGCGCGGAGCCGCAGTAGGTGGTCGACTCTGTGCTCGAACGTCTCGACGTGACCGTAGAGCATCGTTGTATTCGTTCGCATACCCATCCCGTGCGCGACACGGTGCACGTCGAGATACTCGTCGGCGGTAGCCTTGTCGTGCGCGATTCGGCTGCGCACCTCCGGGTGAAAAATCTCCGCGCCGCCGCCGGGCAAGCTGTCGAGCCCCGCGGCGCGCAGACAATCGAGCACCACTTCGTAGCTCATGCCGAAGTGCCGCGCGAAAAAATGAATTTCAACGGCGGTGAAACACTTCAAGTGAACGTCCGGCTTGATGCGTTTGAAGCCGGTCAAAAGCTCCTCGTAGTAGGAAAATGGCAGCCTCGGATGCAGCCCGTTGACGATGTGGATCTCGCCCGGTGGATCGTCCATGCGTGCCTCGAGCTCCCGCCACGCTTCCACGTGGCTCATCGTGCGTGCCCCCGGGCCACCCTCCTCGAGCTTGGCGAACGAGCAAAATAGACACGAGGCAACGCACACGTTGGTCACCTCGATGCGCATGTTGCGATTGAAATACGTCCGATCCCCATGCATCCGCTCACGGACCCGGTTGGCGAGCTGTCCAATCGCGACGACGTCCGGGTGCCGGAAAAGGGCGAGCCCGTCGTCGAACGTGAGGCGCTCGCCGCGCACGACCTTCTCGCCGATCGCCTCGATCATCCCGTCTTCTCCTGGATGGGGGACGCGCCGTCCATGAATTCGACCTCGTGCTCGTGCCCGACGACCACGGGTCGTCGGGCGGCGCGGCGTATGCAACCCGCAAGCTCCTTGAGCTTGGCCGTCTGAGCCGATTCGCGCCGGCTTTTCTTGCCCGAATCCGACGAGCTCGCCGTCGGCGATCGGAAGGCCGCGCTTGGTGGCGATGGTACCTACGAGCTCATTGGCTCCGAACCCGAGCGCCACCTGCGCGAGCTCCATCCCACAGCGCACCCAATCGACCCTCACACAGGCTCGAAAGGGTCCCGTCACGCGCGCAATCGCGATTTCACGCAAAAGCTCGAGGCCCGTGAGGTTGCGACCGGGGTCGGGAAACGTGAAGTCTGCGGGGACATCGGCGGGGGGTTCCCGGACGTGGATGCGCACCTCGGGGCCAACCTCGTGGGCTCGAACTCGATCGGCAAGCGCGCCGAGGACCAGCAAATCCGCTTCGCGAAGCCGCGTGAGCTCCGCGTCGCCGAGCGCACCATCGCGCCGGGCCCCAAGCACCTCGCCGAGGCCGGCCGAATCGATGGCGCGATCCACGAGCGCGCTCACGCGGAACCCCATCGACGTACCAAACGGTGCTCGAGACCCAGATGATCGAGGACGCGACCGATCACCGTGTCGATGGCTTCCTCGAGCGAGTTGGGCTTGCCGTAGAAAGAAGGCATGGCTGGCAACACGAGCGCGCCTGCGCGCGCAAGGTCGAGAAGATTCTGCAGGTGGACCACGCTCAGAGGTGTTTCGCGGGGCACGACGATGAGCGGGCGCCGCTCTTTGAGCATCACGTCGGCCGCTCGCGTCAACAGCGTATCCGAGATGCCGTGTGCCACCCTGGCCGCGGTTCCCATGGAGCAGGGCACGATTACCATCGCGTGCCAGCCCGCACTTCCGCTCGCGAACGGCGCCCGGTAGTCACGAGGCCCCCAAGTCGCCTTCGGCACCGCTTCGCGAAGATCCCCCCCGCACTCCAGCGCCCAGACTTCGGGCGCCGTCTTCGAAACGCAAACGCCGAGTTCGACGTCCTCGCGGACGCTCAGGACCGAGAGCAACCGGCGCGCGTACGCTGCGCCGCTCGCGCCCGTGACCCCGACCACGATCTTCTTTTTCATGACCCGACCTCCGCCCGGACAATCGAAGCGATGCCGAGCGTCAGATCGAACCCGAACACGTGCTGGAAGCCCGCCTGGTTCAAGACGCCCTCGTACTCCTCGCGCGTCAAGAAGCCAGCCATGCTCCGTGCGAGGTACCGATAGGCGCCACGATCGCCGGAGACCCAACCTCCGAGCAGCGGCAGGATCATGCTCGCATAGGCTTGATGAAACGCTCGAGTCACGATGCGACTCGGCCGGAACAGCTCGAGCGTTACGAACACGCCCCCCGACCGGAGCACCCGCCGCACCTCGTTCGTGCCCCGGACCAGGTCCGCTAGATTGCGCATACCGAAGCCACATACGACTCCCGAAAACTCCCCGTCTCGAAAGGGAAGCGCGGTGGCGTCGGCAACGACGAGATCGGTCCGAGGCGCCTTCGCTCGACCGGCCTCGAGCATGGCCCGCGAAAAGTCGGCTGCAACGATGGGGTCGCCGGGGCGCGCCGACTCGATCCGCGCCGCGAGGTCGAGCGTTCCGGCGCAGAGATCGAGAACAGGGCCGGACGGCGCGCCGGCAAGCATTGCCACCGCGCGATCGCGCCAGCGCTCGTCAACCCCTGCGGACAGCACGCGGTTGAGCACGTCGTACGTCGGCGCGATCCGATCGAACATCCCTTGGGCGGCCGCTCCGTGAACGGCCTCTTCCCCGCGGCGCGCGCGGATGTCGGGAATCGGATCGCGATTCATGCTCGACCCACGCCGAGCAGATCGCGCGCGATGACCAGTGCGCGCGCGATCATCGTGGAAGTTCCATGCTTTCCGTTGCCCGACGGCGCCGGCTGGATTCGCCCCGGCCCGAGGCCGAGTTCGGGCCATAGGGCGGCTACCCGCGCCAAGACGTCCTCGCTCATGCGGCAGGGCTCCGGCCACTCACGCATGTACCCCTCCTCTCTCCATTTGCGCGTACCGTCGATGCATGTCTTGCTCCCCCAAAGCGGTTGGCTTGCGCCGTGGTCCAACTGATCGATGGGGCCTTCGACGAACGCAACGTCACGCTTCGGATCGAGGTTTGCGAGAAGTCGCCATGCCACTTGCCGGACGTCCTGCACGTCGACATCGTCATCCACGACGCAGATGACCTTCGAGAACGTCATTTGCCCCGCCCCCCACAGTCCGTGGGCGAGCCGGGAGGCGTGGTGGGGGTATTGCTTCTTGATGGAGATGAGAACGAGGTTGTGGAAGGCGCCCTCGACGGGCAAATTCATATCGACGATCTCCGGAAACAGCATTCGGAGCAGAGGGAGAAACATCCTCTCGGTGGCCTTACCGAGCCACGCATCTTCCATGGGCGGAGGACCGACCAGCGTCGCGGGATAAACGGCGTCCGTGCGCCGCGTGATGGCCGTCACGTGGAATCGTGGGAATCGATCGATCGGCGTGTAGTAGCCCGTGTGGTCGCCAAACGGGCCCTCCTCCACGAGGTCCTCTCGCGGATCGACATAGCCTTCGAGAACGAAATCGGCCTCGGCCGGCACCTCGAGGTCGATGGTCTTGCAGCGGACGGTCGACACCGCCCGCTTGCGGAGGAACCCCGCGAACATCCATTCGTCGATTCCGTCGGGAAGCGGCGCGGTCGCGGCGTACGTGAGCGCCGGGTCACCGCCGAGCGCCACAGCCACATCAAGACGCGACGCCCCGGTCTCCTGCGCTCGGCGAAAGTGCCGTGCCCCCGTCTTGTGCACCTGCCAATGCAGAGCCGTACTGGTCCGATCGATTTTCTGCATGCGATAACAGCCGACGTTGCGCACCCCGGTTTCCGGGTCCCGGGTGATGACCTGAGGAAGAGTGATGAACGGCCCGCCATCGCCCGGCCAGCACGTCAGAATCGGCAGTTCGTCGAGGTTGACGTCGCCGCCCGACCTCACGATCTGCTGGCACGCCCCATTTGCCGCCGCTCGTGGCGGAACGTGGGCGAGTTCAGGCAACTTGCGAACCAACTGCACGATGCCTCCGGCCCCCCCGCCGGGGGTCGTACGAGCTCCGCGAGAGCTCGGGCATGGTCTTCGATGTCATCGACGCCGAGCGCCAACGACATGCGCGCCCGTGACCCGAAGGCATTGATGAGGAGCGGGAACGGGGAGCCGCCCACGTTTTCAAAAAGCAACGCGGGACCACCGGCCTTCATGACGCGATCGGCGATCGCCGAGACCTCGAGCTTGGGATCCACGCGCCGAGAAATGCGCACGAGCTCGGATCGCTGCTCGAGCGCGCGAACGAACGCGCCCATTCCGTCCCACGCCATGGCCGGGCCTCCGCAACAATCTTCGAAATAATTTGAACGCACTCGGCTTGTAGGACCCTGGCCTGAGTGCGTCAAGCAGGGTTGCCCCTAGGCATGAATGCGTCCAATGTCGGCTCGCGAACCCTATGCGGCCCTCTGATCATCCCGGCTTCTTCAAAGCCGCCGGCCCGGAAGGGCGCACGAGAGAAAGCACGCTGCGACTCGACTCGAGCGGCCGATTTTGGCATGATTGCGAACTCGTCAAGCATCCGGGCTTGGTGGCCGCGCTGCGGCGATGGATCGGGCGGCACCCGGACGACGGGCGTTACGTGCTGTCGAACGGATACGACTGGACGTACTTGACGGTCGACGATGCCCCTTACTTGGTCGAGGGTGTGCGCTTCGAGCCCGATCGAGTCGGAGCGGACGTGACACTCGAGCCGGAGCGCGTCCTGCTTCGGCTAAACGATGGCGACGAAGAGCCCTGGCTGCCCGAGGCCACCCGCGTCGGGTCGGACGGAGCGCTTTACACGACGGTCAAGGGCCGGACCCCCGGAGGACCGTACGAGGCCAAATTCACACGTCACGCGCAAACATCGATCGCTCGCATCCTGGTCGAAGGGAAACCCGACGGCGCCGCGGTGCGGTTCGGCGGGCGCACAACGCCCATCCGTGGTTAGCCGGCGCCGGCGGCAGTCCCTCTCGGCTCTCGCTCGCGGCGGAGCGGTCGCTGCTCGATTCAGGTATCATGGTCAGCCGCCATGCGGCTGCTCATCGCCGACAAGCTTCATCCACGCGCCATCGAAGAGCTCAGGACTCTACCGATTCGAAGTCGTTTACGAGCCCGAACTCACCAAGGAAAGTCTCGAGCAGCGACTGAACGGCATCGGGATTCTCGTCGTTCGATCGACCGAAGTAACGGGAGCCGCGATCGACCATGCCAAGCAGCTCAACCTCATCGTCCGAGCCGGGGCCGAGTACGGCACCATCGACGTCCGTGCGGCGTGCAAGCGCGGAATCTACGTAGCCAACTGTCCAGGCAAGAACGCATCGGCCGTGGCGGAGCTGGTCTTCGCATTGATCCTCGCGCTCGATCGGCGGATTCCCGACGCGGTCGCTTCGCTCCGGGCCAGCAAATGGGAGCGCAAAGAGTACGGCAAAGCCGAGGGTCTCTACGGCAAGACGCTCGGCATCGCCGGGTACGGAGCCATCGGGCGTGAGGTGGCGCAGCGCGCGCGAGCCTTTGGTCTGTTGCCGCTCGCATGGAGCCGGTCCCTGACGGCAGCGCGTGCCGCCGAAATGGGCGTAGCTCATGCGAGCTCCATCCAGGAGCTCGCGGCACGCAGTCAAATCTTGACGCTCCACTTGGCGCTCACGGACCGCACCCGACAAATCGTCGACTCGCGAGTCATCGGGACGCTGCCCCACGGCGCGAGCGTGATCAACACCGCCCGCGCCGATTTAATCGATTATCCGGCGCTGTTCGCCGCCGTCGAAAAGCGGGGACTGCGAGTCGCGCTCGACGTTTATCCAGACGAACCGCGTGGAACGCGTACATTTCCGACCGCGGAGATTTTTCGACCGTATCCCTCCGGGGGACTCGTGTATGGGACGCCGCACATTGCAGCCGCAACGGATCAGGCACAGCTCGCCATCGCGACCGAGACCGTGCGAATCATCCGTTCGTTCTTGCTCGAAGCCACGGTGCCGAACGTGGTCAACGTGTCTTCATCGACGGCGGCGCGATTTCAGCTCGTCATCCGGATGATGGACAAGGTCGGCACCTTCGCTCACGTGCTCGCGGTTCTCAAGCGTCACGGCATCAATGTCGAAGAAGTAACGAACACCGTCTTCGAAGGAGGGGTCGCCGCGTGTGCCAAACTGCGCCTCCTCTTGCGCCCGACCGAAGCCTGCCTGGCCGAGATCAAGGCCTTCGACGAGGTGCTTCATGTCGATCTCGTCACGCTGCCGATGCTGGCATGAGCAGGACCGACCCATGAGAAAGAGCGACGCGGGCCTGCGCTCCGCGGCTCTCGTCGCGCTCGTCGGCCTGTCGATTGGGTGTCGCGGCTCACGCCTGGAGGGCGGTCGGGTTGCAACCGAAGCCGGCGGCGGTCCTGGCAACGATGCGGCGGTCGCCACCGAAATCGATGCGGCGCCGCCCCCCGACGACGCCATCCCATCGAGCTCCGGCGAAGAATTGTCGACGCGAGCGCGGCATTTGCTCGAGGCGATCGCTCGAGATGACTCTCAACTCGCCACCGACATCCTGTTCCCGCGCGATGGCTGGCTTACGACTCGGGACGTTTCCGATCCGGGCAAGGATTGGGAGAAGCGCGTGGCCCGACCGTTCCGGCGCGCGATCCGCGCGATGGGCCGACGCCACCCCGGCCTCGACCGAGCGCGCTTCGTGTCGCTCGAGATGGGACACGCCATGACGCAGGAGACCGCCCGCCATCACGCATGGAGGAAGCCGCTCTGGACGATCCGGGAGTGCCGCTTGACGTTCGTGGTCGATGGACGAACCCACGCGATGTCGATTCGCGAGATGACGGCGTGGCGAGGTGCATGGTACGTGACGCGCCTGATGTGAGTGCTTCGCAGCAGGAGCGTCGTCTTGGCCGAACAGCGCCACGTCAGCGCGAGCGACGCTCCTCGGAGATTTCGGCCAGCAGCTTCTCGATATGGCTCGTGTGGTCCACTCCCTCGTCGTAAGTGAAGCGAAGCTCCGGGGCATAGCGCAACCCAAGCCGACGGCCCACTTCGCGCCGCAACAATCCAGAGGCGCGGCGCAGAGCGCCGATGAGCTCGCGCCTGCGAGTTGCATCGTCCGTCACGCCGAGCGTGCGGACGTACACCCGGGCGGTCCGAAGATCGGCCGTCATCTCGACCCGAGTCACGACGGCGCCGGCTGCCTTTGGATCCTTGACCTCGTGAGCGAGCAGGGATGCGACCTGCTCTCGGATTCCTTCCCCCACGCGCTTCGCCCGCATCCCCGGCTCAGAGGTCATGATCGCTCCTGGGATACATGTCGTCGCCGATGGTTATGACCTCGGTCGTGCGGTCGGTCAGAACCGCATCGCGCGAAGACTCGGCCACGTGGGCCACTTGTTCGAGGACGGAATCGCACGCCGCCGAATCGCCGGAAACGACGCTGACCCCGAATACGGCTCGCTGGTGGGTGTCCTGGGCCCCGACCTCGGCGATCGATACGTCGAAGCGCGAGCGCACGCGATCGCGAACGCGCTGGATGACGCGCCGTTTGTCTTTGAGCGATCGCGCATGAGGGATGTGGAACGTCAAGCGAAGGACCCCCACAAACATCACCGTGCAGGGCCCGGATCGGCAATGCCCTCGGACGGGACATCCACGCTGCGCAGCCGAACCGGCGTCGTCTTCACAGCCTCTGCTTGATCTCCTCGACCTCGTAGCACTCGAGCACGTCTTTCTCCTTCAGATCGTTGAAGTTCTCCAGGCTGATACCGCACTCGAAGCCTTCCGCCACGTCGCGCACGTCGTCCTTGAAACGCTTGAGACTCGCGATCTTTCCGTCCCAGGCGACCACTCCTTCGCGAACGATGCGCACCTTTCCGTTACGGACGATCTTGCCCTCGGTCACGTAACAACCCGCAACGGCAACGCCCTTCACCTTGAAGACTTGGCGCACCTCGGCCTTGCCGTGCTGCTTCTCGACGAGTGTCGGCGGGAGGAGCCCTTCCATGGCCCCCTTCACGTCCTCGAGCGCGTCGTAAATGATCGAGTAGAGACGAATTTCGATCTTGTTCTCCTCCGCCAACGCGCTCGCTTTGCCCGCGGGCCGAACGTTGAACCCGATGATGATGGCTTTTGAGGCGATCGCCAGGTTGACGTCGCCCTCGGTAATGGCGCCGGCCGCAGCGTTGATGATCGACAACCGGACCTTTTCCCCAGTCAGCTTCGCCAAGGCATCGGCGAGAGCCTCGACCGATCCTTGAACGTCGCCCTTGATGATCACGCGGAGCTCCTGTTGGCCGCTCTCGGCGATCCGTTTGGAAAGCTCCTCGAGCGACACCTTGGCCGTCGATGGGATAAGGCTCTTCGCCATCTTGCCTCTGCGGCTCTCGGCGATCTCCTGCGCCTTCTTCGGATCCTTGACTGCGTCCATGCGATCGCCGGCGTTGGGCACCTCGTTCAAGCCGAGAATCTCGACGGGCGTCGCCGGCGTCGCCTCCTGAACCTGTTTGCCGTGCTCGTTGGTCATCGCGCGAACTTTGCCGAAGCCGGCGCCGGCCAGGACGAAGTCACCCACGCGCAAGGTCCCATCCTGCACGAGCACTCGCGCCACCGGTCCGCGGCCCCTGTCGAGCAGGGCCTCCAGAACGGTCCCGCTCGCCGGCCTCGCGGGGCTCGCCCGCAGCTCCAAAAGCTCGCTTTGGAGCTGGATGGCTTCGAGCAGCCGGTCAACTCCCTCGCCGGTCAGCGCGCTCACGTTCACGAAGAGCGTGTCGCCCCCCCATTCTTCGGGAACGAGCCCTTGCTCTCCCAATTCGCGCCGCACGCGATCGACATCCGCCTGCGGTTTGTCGATCTTGTTGACCGCGACGATGATCGGAACCTTCGCCGCTTTCGCATGCGCGATCGCTTCCTTGGTCTGAGGCATCACTCCGTCGTCGGCGGCAACCACGAGCACCACGACGTCGGTCACACTCGCGCCGCGAGCGCGCATTTGCGTGAACGCCTCGTGCCCCGGCGTGTCGAGAAACACCACGGTTCCGTGCTTCGTCTCGACTTTGTAAGCGCCGATATGCTGAGTGATGCCCCCGGCCTCGCCCCCTGCGACGTTGGCCTTCCGGATCCGGTCGAGCAGGCTCGTCTTGCCATGGTCGACGTGACCCATCACCGTCACGACCGGTGGGCGCAAGTTCGATGAATCGGCGTCGCGCTCTTCCTCTTCCCCGCGCGCTTCGGCAATGGTCTGCTCCTCGCTCTTGCTCACATCCTCCACTTCCCACCCGAACTCACTGGCCAAGATCTTGGCGGTGTCTGCGTCGAGCGTCGTGTTGATGTGAACGTTGCTCATCCCCATCGACAAGAGCTTCATCAGCAGCTCGGTACCCTTCAGGCTCATGCGCTGAGCCATGGTTTGGAGGGTCACGTCACTCTCGATGCGAATGACCTTCTTGTGCGCACTCATCTCCTGCGTCGAGATGATCGGGGGCCGTTTCGGAGGTAGCGGGCCCATCGGTCGCCGTCCACCGGCACCGCCCGGAGTGCGACCCATCATCGGTCGGCCGGGCTGCTGGCCCGGTGCACGCACGTCGCGCCGCGCACCGGGACCACCCGCGGTTCCGGCGCGAGGGTCGTACTGAACGCGACGCGGCATGTTGGGCTGCGTGGAAGCGGCGCGCGCGGTGGTGGCGCTCGGAGCCGGCATGGGCACCCCTGGCCGCCCCGTCCAATATTCCACGCCGGTCTTCGGCGCAGCGCCCGATCGTGCAGAAACCACGGCGTCCTGGTGCGGCTCGGATCGCCGTGCAGGGGCCGGCGACGGCAGCGGCGGAGGGAGCTGTACGGCGATCGGTGGAGAACTCGACGCGACTGCGGGTTCCGGCAGAGGCGGCGCGGGCGCGGCTGCCGCCACCGTATCGTCCGTCGGGCGTTCGGGCAGCGGAGCCGGCGCGGCCTGCGCCGCCGGCGCAGCGGAAACGGGCGAAGCCTCGGCGACGGCGACGGCCACGACCTCCTCTTCCGCCCTCGTCTCAACACGCGGCCGCTGCGCTTCGGGGACCGGCGCGGGCTCGCTCGTTCGCGCCGTCGCCCGGTCCTCGACGACCGGCGGACGACTCGGTTCCTTGGGGGTGGTTCTGGATCCTTCGCGCCCTTCGCGGGCGGCGACCGGCTCGGGCAACGCACGGCCGTTCTGCTCGTGAACCACCACGAGCTCGTCGAGAGCGGGCAAGGAAAGCGAGGGTGACGGCGGGAGCGATGGGGCCGGAGCAGGCTCCGGAGGCGTGGGCGACCCCGGCTTGGCGACGGCCCGGCGTTTGACCACCCCGAAACGGACACGCTCCTCGACGACGTCGTGGGTCCGCTGCTTCTCGAGGTGCCGCTTGACGCGCTCGATGGCCTCCGGCTCCACAGAGCTCATGTGGTTGCGGACGTCGGAGATACCAATCGCCTGAAACAGGCCGACCACCTGTTTGGGATCGAGGTTCAGCTGCTTTGCGACCTCGTAAATGCGCACCTTTCCGCTCATCGAGCCTCCGGACATCTGCTGCATTCCGCACCTTCTCTCGTCACTGCCACGCCCGCGTCGGCCGCAGCGCGCATCCGCTTCAGCTCCAGCGCAATCGCATCGTGGCGAACCGCACAAATTGCGACGGCTCGCTCCCCGAGCAAGCCCCCGAGATCACTTTTGTTGCTCCACGCGATCGCGCGCCCCTCGGCTACCGCGCGTGTGACCTCCAAGCTGGACGCGACGGTTCCGGCATCCACGGCGACGATCGCCAGCGGGGCACCGCGTCGAATGGCTTCGAACGAGGCGTCGGCACCGATGTCGAGTGCGCCAATTCGTCGCGAGGCGAGGACGAGTCCGACCATTCTTTGGTCGCAAGCCGCGACCAGCCGTCGCCCCATCTCGTCGGCGCCGGTCGAGACGTTCCGCCGGAAAGATCGAGCGATGCCCCGGGGCGCCTTCAACAGGCAGGCCGTGCGAGCATGAACATGCGCGCCGCGCCCGAACGAGCCGCCCGCGAGATCGAAGACGATACCGGCATCGATTGGCGCGGATTCAGCGAATCGCGCACGTTGCCCGGTAGCCTCGGCCATGACGACTCGAACCATCCGAGCGGCAGCGTCGGGCAAGCCGCAGCCAACGCACGTCCGAGTGGGCGTTCGCCGGTCGGCGTCTCGTCGTCGGTCCATTACCGCCCGCATGCTTTCTTTTCCGCTCAGGTCTGAGGTTGAGCCGCCGCCTGAGCCGACTCCCGCGCCTTGGCAATGGCTTCCCGCCGGGCCGCTTCGATGGCCTTGGATTCACTGGACAGGAAGTGCTCCGCGCCATGCTTGATGGCGCGTGCCTTCTTGATCCCTAAGCCGGTCTTGATCGCCAGCTTGTCCTCGTCTTCTCGCAGGATGTCCTCGACGGTCCGGTAGCCCGCATCCTCCAGCAACTGCACGGTACGCTCCCCCACGCCTCGGATGAAGAGCAGGCGTTCTCGCTCGGTGAGCGGCTCGGTCCGCGCCGACGCTGCTCGAATCCGGTCTTGCCGCAGGCGCTCCATGGTCGTTTCCGCGTTCGATCGCACGCGTGACGCGGCGTCGGCGCCGGCCAAGCCCGGAATCGATGCGAGCTCTTGCTCGCTCGCCTCGGCGAGCTCTTCGAGCGTACGGAACCCCAGGCGATACATGCTCCGGGCAATCGCCTCGGAGACGCCTTCGATCTGCTGCAGCTGCGCAACCGCCTCCTCTTCCATCTGCTTGAATTTGCTCTCGCTGATGATGTCGAGCTTCCACCCGGACAGTTGCGCGGCGAGCCGCACGTTCTGGCCCTTACGCCCGATCGCCAGCGACAGCTTTTCGTCGGGGACGACCAGCTCCATACGTCCGTCGGCCTCATCGACGATCACCTTGCTCACCTCGGCCGGCTGGATCGCCGCGCACACGAAACGGGCCGGATCGCGATCGAACGGCACGATGTCGATCTTCTCGCCACGAAGCTCCTGCACGACGGCTTGCACCCGCGCGCCCTTCATGCCGACGCAAGCGCCAACCGGGTCGACATCGGCATCGCGGCTCGTCACGGCAATCTTCGAACGGGCCCCCGGCTCGCGCGCGCACGCGACGATCTTGACGATTCCTTCGTAGATCTCGGGCACCTCCGCCTCGAACAGCTTCTCGACCAAACGCGGATCGTTGCGCGACAAGATGACCTGCGGACCGCGCGCTTCGCGGTCGATCTCCTTCACGTACGCGACGATTCGATCCCCGGGACGGTAGGTCTCGCGCGGTGTCTGCTCCCGGAAATGGCAAGATCCCCTCCGTGCGACCAAGGTCAACGATGAGGTTGTTGCCCTTCTCGAAGCGCCTCACGACACCCTTGATGAGCTCCCCCTTTCGATCTTTGAATTCGTTGAAGATGAGATCGCGCTCTTCATCACGAACTCTCTGAATGAGCACCTGCTTGGCCGTCTGCGCCGCGATGCGACCGAAGGCCTGGCGCGCTTGCTTGACGCGAAGGATGTCTCCGTAGTCCTTGTCCTGCTCCGCAGCCTTTTTGGCATCCAAAGGATGCCAGAAGATCTGGAACCCGAGCTCCTCGCCCATTGCTGCTTCGAGGCCGAGGCGCAGCGCGTCCTCGAGCGCGATCTCGCGATCTTCGTCGGCCACGTCGTCGACCACGGTCATATACTGAAAGAGGTCGACTTGACCCGTGTCCTCGTTGAACCGCGCCTCGAGCTCGCGAGTCGCCCCGAAGACACTTTGCGCAGCCTTGAGGATGGCCTCCTCGACGGTCTTGACGAGCCGCGTCTTGTCGATCCCTTTGTCCTTGGCCACCATCTCGATGGCCTGCAAGAGCGTCAGATCGCCCGAGCCGGACTGCTGCTGTTGAATCGCCATGATGTTCCTCGGTGTTCCCTAGCCACGCCGCGGCTCAACCGCGGGCGTGCCGAATTCGAAAATGAGACGTGCGCTGTCTACGTCAGCGAGAGGCACTTCGCGAACGCCCCTGCCCTCGATGATTCTGATTTTGTTTCCCGCGACTCCGTCGAGGGTCCCGACGATGACCCGAGGACCCGCCATGCCGTCGGGCACGCGCCGGAGCTTCACCTTTGCTTTTTGGCCGGCAAACCGGACGAAGTCTCTCTCCCCCTTCAGCGGTCTCTCAACGCCCGGCGAGCTGACTTCCAAATGATAGGCGTGCGGTATCAGATCGGCGACGTCCAGCGCCGGGCTCAGATCGCGCGAGACGTTCGCGCACAGCTCGAGCGTCACGGCCGCGTCGCGTGTCGACAGGTTGTGCTCCGCGGCCCCCCGCTTCTCGACGAACACTCGCAAAACCCAGCCGCCACGCTCCGGGCGGAATTCGACCTCGACGAGCTCCGCCCCGTGAGCGTGCGCGATCGGCTCGACGACACGCAGGAGCGCCTCGCGATCGACGCCGTGAACGGTAGAGCTCAAGGTGGTTGCCATGACTGGGTGCCCGAGCGGGTGGGAGCCGTGCCAAAAAAAAACGCGGGCCCCGACTTGGGGTCCCGCGCTCTTCAAAACCACCAAACAGGGCCCCACACCGTAGCCTCGCACCCGACCCCGATCAAGTCCCTTGAACCGCCGTCGTCAGAAGCCGGGCGGCTCGGGCTTCCGATCGGCAGGCGCCGAGCCCGGGATCGTCGCGTCGCGTTCGAGGATGATGAACTGCACTCGTCGGTTTCGGGCGCGGTTCGCTGCCGTGACGTTCGGAACGAGCGGCTTGTCCTGGCCGTAGCCGCGAGCCACGAGTCGGTCGGCCAAGACGCCGTGTTGAACGAGCCACGATCGTACGGCGGACGCCCGCTCGTCGCTCAGCACGCGGTTGTGATCCGGGGTGCCGCTGTTGTCCGTGTGGCCTTCGACTTCGACGTGTTTGAGCTCGCTGTGCCGAATGAGCGTATCGGCGACCTCCGTGAGCAGACCGAACGACTGAGGAAGGATCACGGAGCTGTCCAGCGCGAACTGGATCTGGTCCTTGATCGTGATCTCCTTCGCGGTCACGACGACGCTCGGCTGTTTCGGCTTGGGCCTCAGCAACAGATCGATCGTGCTCTCCTGGCGCGCCTTGACATCGGTCGGCGTTACGAGCGCGAGGTAGCCGTCCGCGATCACGCTCAACTCGCCCGTCCCAGGTGCCACGGCCTCGAAACGGAACCGTCCGTTGGCATCCGTCGCGAGCCGCAGCTCCTTGTGCTGCGGGTCGGTCAACACGAGCTGCACGCCGGCCAGCGCTTGACTCGTGTCCGCGTCGCGCACGACACCGAGCACCGTGCCTGCTCGCGGAACCGCTTCGAGCGGACAATCGATGTCGACCTGGGCTCGCGCCTGAGGACCCGGCGCCGGTTTGGTCGCGTCGGCGTCGCACGTGGCCGGCTTGTAACCGTCTGCACGGATCTCGTACGAGTAGGCGCCGGGCGGCACGTCGTCGGAGAACTTGCCGTCGGCTCCGGTGGCCAGGGGTGTGAGGTCCGCTCGGTCCCGGTAGCTCGCGATCGCGCCAGCCACGGCGTCATTCTTGTCCTTTTCGTGCACGAAGCCGACCACGTGAACGGTCGTGGGCCCTCTCTCGATCGCTTTCTCGACCGTCCGGACCACGGGAGGCCGGTCCCAGGTGTCGATCGCCCAGCCGCCCCCGATGTAGAGGGTCCACGGCGCAATCGGCTGCAGTTCCTCGATGAAGTTCTTCGTACCGGTCAAGCCGATGTCGAGTGCCGTAAGGATTGAGAATCCACGCTTCCACGGGAAAAACCGGCTGCCGATCGTCAACGTCGATTCCGCGTCGCTGTCGAACTTCAAGCAGTTGTCGCCACTCGGATTGACCTGCGGGCACTGGTACTGTTGCCGATTGCTCGCGACGAGAACGTGCGCTTCGATGAAAGGCCGAACGCGCTCCTCGGCAAAAAGGCCCTCGCCGCCCAGCAGCACGTCGACGTGATCGACACGGTTCACGCCGAGACCGTAGCGCTCGATGCGTGTGACCGGTGTGCCGAGCGCCGACTCGGTACTGGCGAGTACGGCTCCCGTATTGTCGAGCGAATACACGAGGTTGGCGCTGAATCGGAGAGGCACGGGCGAGGCCAACCCGCGAAAATCGGCCGTCCCAACACCACCGAACTTCGCGCTTGTACCGCCGCCGTCGAGCCCAACGGAGCCGGACCCATTGATCAGCCAAAGTTCGGTGAACGCCCCGGCGCGCATCACGTCGCCAATCGGTGCGACGTACTTCACGGCAAGGTTCGTATCGCCGAGCACCTGGAGCAGCGCCGGATTGTTGGCGGTGTCGCTGTTGGCGTAGGTCGTTGTCGACGCATACCCTTCGAGCGTTCCAGGACCGATCTTCACAATCGACACCCCAAGCGACAGCGTCCCACCAATATGGTCGAGCACGTCGTGGGTCAACGGGACGCCGCCGTTCGGAGTCGGACACGGGAACGCGGATGTGCATAGGAACCCGGCGCGGAACCACTCGGCCACGAAGCCGAGCCGAAATTGCCCGGGTGAACCGCTCTCGGCGTGCTGCGTTCGAAGCAGCCCGGCACCGCCCGTCAGGGTGTTCGATTCGTCGAGGTCGCGATCTCGCGCGACCCACTCCTCCCCCTCCCCGGACGGCGGGACCTGCGAGGCGGAACCGTCGCCAGCCGGAGCCTCGTCTGCGGCAGACGGTGCGGCCGGAGCGGAGGCCGTCGGAGCCGAAGTCGCCGGTGTCGCCGGTGGCGCTGTCGCCGCGGCGGACGCGGACGGAGGGCTGTTCGCCGAGGGCGCGCTCGCGGGCGAGGGTGCAGCGGATCCGCCCGGGACCGCCACGCTCGACGGCGCGGAGGAGGCGGCGGGGGGTGGGCTCCCGCCGGTGGATTGCGCGTGGACGATGGGCGCCCACACCACGACCGCGGCCCCAGCCGTTCTCGCTATAGTCGAAATCCACGCGCGGTAGTGGTTCATGCCTCTCCCCGATGCGCGCACACGGAGTAAGCATGCGCGTCGACCACGAATTCTCACCGGCTGGTTTTTATCACTAAGCTAGGCTCGTTCTCCACAAGCCTTTCGTCAAAAGCATTCGCATCCTGCACATGCCGCACCGTGGCCGCATTCTGATCGTGGACGACGAATCCAACGCACGTGCAGCGCTGAGCGAAATTTTGCGCGAAGAGGGGTACGCAACGGAGACTGCGGCCGACGGATTCAAAGCCCTTGGCAAGATCGACGAGTTCGCTCCCGACGTCATCCTGACCGACCTGAAGATGCCGGGACTGGACGGCATCGCATTCATGGAAAAGGCCCGAGCCGCGGCCCCGGGCGCCGCGTTCGTCGTCATGACGGCCTTCGGAACGATATCGAGTGCAGTCCTGGCCATGAAGAAGGGCGCCGAGAACTATCTTCTCAAACCGCTGGACCCCGAAGCGCTCGGCGCCGTGGTCGAGCGGGCCATGGAGAAGGCTCGTTTGGTCCAGGAGGCCCAGCGGCTCCGTGATCGCTTGCGGGAGCGAAATGCGTTCAGTCACATCGTGTCGAGCGACCCGACGATGGACTCCGTGTTGGAGCTCGTCGCTCAAGTGGGTCCCAGCCGGGCCAGCGTGCTCGTGATCGGCGAGAGTGGAACGGGCAAGGAGTTGATTGCCGAGGCGGTTCACGCCGCGAGCCCTCGGGCCAAGGCGCCGTTCGTGCGACTCCACTGCGCCGCATTGAGCGAATCGCTCCTCGAGTCGGAGCTCTTCGGGCATGAGCGCGGGGCGTTCACTGGGGCAGTCGCCAGACGCGAAGGACGCTTCGAGCAGGCCGACGGGGGAACGCTGTTTCTCGACGAAATCGGCGAAGTGCCTGCCGCCGTCCAGGTCAAGCTTCTTCGCTTCCTTCAGGAGAGGACGTTCGAGCGCGTCGGTGGCAACGAAACGCTGCGAGTCGACGTCCGCGTGATCGCTGCGACCAACCGTGATCTGGGCGCCGAGATCAAGAAGGGATCGTTTCGCGAGGACCTGTTCTACCGGCTGAACGTCGTCACGATCGAGCTCCCCCCGCTCCGCGATCGGCGCGCGGACATTCCCGTTCTCGCCAGTTTCTTCCTCCGACGCTACGCGGCCGAGAATGGGAAAACGATCGACACCTTCACCGACGATGCCCTTCGCGCGTTGCTCGAGTACCGCTGGCCGGGCAACGTCCGCGAGCTCGAAAACGTCATCGAGCGTGCGGTGGTTCTGTGCGACGGGGCGCACATCGAGCGAAAGCACCTGCCGCCCGCGGTCATCCCGTACAGCGAACGCGACGGACCACCTCCCATTCCCGGTTCCACCATTGCGGATCTGGAGCGCTACGCGATTCTGAAAACTCTCGAGGCCTGCGGCGGATCCACGTCCCGAGCGGCGACCGTGCTCGGGGTCAGCCCGCGAAAAATCCAATACAAGCTGCACGAGTACGAGCTCCCCGAACGGGGGCCCCCCGACACGCGATCGGAGGAAAAGAAGGCGTGACCGAAGCCGTGCTCATCGCGGTCGACGTGACCAAGCAGTACCGCAAGCCGTTTACCCGGCGGCGTGTAGATGCCGTGCGAGGCGTCTGCCTGAACGTGCGGCGCGGCGAGATTTTCGGATTCCTCGGACCGAACGGAGCCGGCAAGACCACGACGATCAAGATGCTGGCAGGACTCGTCGCCCCGACGCGCGGCAGGATGGAAATTTTCGGCGCGCGTATCCCGGCGCCCGATGCGATGGCGCAGGTCGGCTTCCTTCCCGAAATGCATACGTTCATCCTTACCTGACGCCGCGCGAGTTCGTGACGCTCTGCGCTCGACTGTCCGGGCTATCCGGGGTTCGGCTGCGCGAACGAGTCCTCGGCGTCATCGAACGGGTCGGCCTCGCGGAGGCCATCGATCGACCGGCCAAGTCCCTTTCGAAAGGCATGCTGCAGCGTACCGCCCTCGCCGCAACGCTCGTTCACGATCCCGAGCTACTGATCCTCGACGAGCCGATGAGCGGCCTAGACCCGGTCGGACGCAAGGAGGTGCGCGACCTCATCGTGGAGGAGCGCCATCGCGGCCGGACCGTTTTCTTCTCGAGTCACATTCTGAGTGACGTCGAGATGCTTTGCGATCGCGTGTCCATCATGCGAAAGGGACAAGTGGTCGTGTCGGGATCTCTCAACGAGCTCCTCGCGGAGGGCAAGCGCCGCAGTGAGATCACCGTGGCCGGGGCGACGGACGCGCTTCGCCTGGGTCTCGAGCCTGTGACGAGCTCGGCGCGCCAAGTGGGCGACACGCTGGTGATGGAGGTCGAAGGCGACGCCGCCGTGCGCGCCGTGGTCGAGCGCGTCCTCGCCGAGGGGGCGAGGCTGCAAAGCATCATGCCCAAAAGGGAAACGCTCGAAGATCTGTTCGTTCGCGAAGCTCTTTGAGCGTTACGACGGCCCATGGCGATCGGAAAAAGCAACGATTCCTCGCCCACCCTGGCCCGCGGCGGTGCGCGAGGCGCGCGACGGCCCCGACGCGGAACCCGTCAGGGGGGCGGGTTGGTGTAATCGATGAAGTCTCCGTCGAGCATGATCATCGCGAGCAGTGCCAGGGTGCTACCGAAGTAGTCCCCATCCGCGCCGTAGATGCCGCCGGTCGACGCCGTGGGCACATAGGATTTCAGCCAAAGCCACGACGAATCGATGAAGGCCTGATTGGCGGAGCTCATCATCGCGGCAACGGCAGCGGGCCCGGAAATCGCACCGGTAAGCGACGGCTGCGTCGTCGTCCCCGTCGTCGTGGCGCCGGCCATGGGCGATCCGGTCAAACTCAGCGGAAGCTCGAGTGTCCCGGGGTAGGTGGCTCCGGCCAACCCCTTGAAGGTGGTCATCATCGGCCCCAGAAACTGCGTTGGCCCGAAAGTCTGCGTCCCGTTGCCGTGCCAGCAGTAGTCGACACCGACGCGCCACGGCGCGCGGCACGCGTCGAAGCCGAAGACGTTGTTGCCGGTTCCTGTTGTCGCGTCCGGAATGAGGCCGCTCGTCGCGTTGCGGGCCGACTCGAATGCCGCATACTCGGCCGCACTCACCGCATTCCAGCTCGAATCGCCGGAAGCCGTCGCGAATTCGGCATTGTAGTCCGGAGCCGCGTAATCCGGATGGGTCACGGGCGCGCTGTAGTCGCCGTCGGTGGGCAGATTGCCGGTCATCTCGGAACTCTTGATGCTGCTGATCATGCTCGTGGCCGACGACAGATACGTGCCTCCCCCGGATGACGGGCTGCCGCCCCATTGTTTGTCTGCCATGAGCAACGCCCAGGCCATGTCTTCGTCGGCGTCGGTCGCCGAGTGCTGATCGATGGCAGTGCCCGTCGCATTGATGTGCCAGCCCATCAAGCCGTTGAACAACTCGGATTTGACATATTGCCAAAACGCGTCGAACGTGGGCTTGTCTCCCATGTACACGGCAATGAGCATTCCGTAGCCCATGCCCTCCGACGTCGTGTTGCCCGAGTCGAAGGTCTTGTCGTAGACACGTCGACCGCTCGGCGCTCCGGTCGTGGTGGTAATACCGGCGTACCACTTGTTGTACGCGTTGCAGACGAGCTCTGGGGTTGCCGCGCTCGGATACGTGCAGTTCGAGAGTTTCTTGTTCTGAGGAAACGCAAATGCACCGGTGGGTGTTGACCCACTCGGTAACGTGCATGCGGACGCGCCAGCGCCCGAACTGGAGCTCGATGTGGCACTTGCGCCACCGTTCGAGCTGCTGCTCGACGCCGAACCGGAGCTACCCGATGCGCTCGAGGCGGAGCCGCCCTGACTCGAGCTGCTCGCCCCGCCCCCCGCAGAACCGGTCGAGGTCGAACTGGTCTCGGAGGCGCTCGACGCGCTGCCGTTCGAGCTGCCGCCGCCAGACGAAGAGTTCGACTGTGCGGCGCAACCATAAAAAGACAACAGTACCGTAAGTCCAGTAGGAATCGTGTAGGTGCCGATGCGCACTTTGCCTCTTATTAAGGATTTGGCCCCACATTGGGGATGTTCGCGGTCCCCCGCAATCGTCGTCCGGCGTCGGTGTAAATGGCCCAAAACCCAGCCGGGCGCTAGGCCTTCCCACAGCCGCGTCTCAATAAGTCCCGACAACGCCCAATGCGCCGGGGCCCATGAACGGCCGCCATGTGACGTCGGGAATGGCGCGCTTGTGCACCTCGACGCGTTGCGGAACGAAGGTGACCTCCGCATGGACGATCCCGACGAGCGCGGTGATGGCAAATGCCGCGGCAAACGAGTCGCCCCATAGGGCCGCATCGTGAGCCCGACCTTGGTAGGCCTGCGCCGCAGTCGCGTCTCGACGCGTAATCGCCGCGTTCGCCTGATTGACGTTGTACACCGTGAGAGAAGCCCCGACTGCGCTGCCAACGACCCACAGAGCTTCAGTCACAACCAACGACCACCCCAGCGTCGGTTGCCGATTCTGAAACTGACCCGCGCCGAATGGCACGAGGGCCTTCCAGCGCGAGTTGTGCTCGATGAACACCTCTTCACTCGCCCACTTCTCGAGGAGAGCCAACCGCGTAGCCTCCCGATGCTTCTCGGCTTCGATCCTCGCTTTCTCCTCTTGCGCCTTTCGCACTCTTTGCGCCGTGATCGCCTCCAGTCTGTCGCGCAGTCGCGTCCGAGCGTCGATCAACGCGTCGATCGCCTGAAGCGATACCCGCAGCGGGTCCGGCTGGTAGTCGGGTCGATCCAAGAGCAAGGCTTCGAATACCTCAGCCGCCTGGTCCTTCTTGCCCTCGGCGACGAGCACTGCGCCGAGGTACATGCGAGCGTCCGCGACCGCATCCGGATTGTCGAGCGGCCCGGCATGCGCGTCCAACAGCGCGCGAAGACGTTTTTCCGCGTCTTCGTACTTGTGCGCGACATACGCGCTATGAGCCTTCTCGACGTCGCTCGATGCGTCGGCGCGCGCGTCGGAAGGCCCGCTGGCAGCGGAAAGTGCGGCCCACGTCGTTACGACCCGTGTCAGCGCCTTGCGCACGCCGGAACGATCCATCCATGCCCTCGACGACTGCAACCGATTTTTCGTCGAGTCTAAAAGCGAACACGAACCGTCTTACCGGCCTCGAGTCGAACGGGAACGGACGTTCCCGTCTCGATCTGCTTGACGGTGACGCGCTCGAATGCGCTCTTGAGCGCGATGGTATTCGTCCCGGCGCGAACGGTGATCGCCGGATGCTCGGTCATCTGATAGGTCACTTCGACGTCGCCCTCGACCACCAAGATGGCGGGCTTGATGGGGACCGAAACGAACAGCGTCTCGTCTCGATCGCCCGACGCTACCGGGACCTGGATGCCCGTGCAAACGGAGCAGGAAAAGGAAAGCACGTGCGCATGCGAGTCGACCGTCAGCACGTCTCCGGTGCTCACCGACAGCGCCGGCTGGCGGTCGACGGCCACGACGACTCCCATGGGCGGCGTCAGATCGATCGTGAGCGCGCGCTCGATCGGTTTCGAAGGGGCTGCGCGCGCAAAGCGAGACGAGCTCGCGCTCTCGGCTGGCGCGATCGTCGAAGCTGCCGTGCGCGGCTCCGCCAACGATGCACCGTCGGCGACCGCGGGGAGAGGCGCGATAAGGCCTCCGCGTTCGGTCCCGCGAACGTGATGCCCCAACCCACGGCGCACCCCTCGATGAATCCCGTATCCGACGGCCGCCATCGCCGCTACGGCGGCGAGCCCTGCGCCAAGTCGATGAAGAGCCCGATTGCGAAGCTCTACCCGATGGATTCGCGCGACCATTCGCAGAAGCCCCGGGTCATCCGGCGCGTTCGCCAAGGCGCGGTTGTAATCGGACGCGGCCGCGAGCGTCCGGCCGCCCCTTCGCGCTTCGTCCGCGAGCTCGCGGAGCCGCTCGACGATCCGTTGAGCGTGCGACGCGGCAAATGCCGCGGGATCGTCCAACGCGGCCTCGAGATCCCGATCGGCAGGCCAAAAGCCGAGGCGCTTGAGCTCCGCAACGAGGGCGTCACGCATCGCGTGTGCGTCGGCGAATCGCTCCTGGCGTGTGCCCATGAGCGCGCGGTCGATGATGGCGCTCCATCGAGCGCCGATGCGCGGCTCCTCGAGGTTCGCCGGGCAATACGTTCCATCGAGCACGCGCCGTAGTACTTGTGCCGGGTTGCTCCCCTCGAACGGCAAATGGCCGACCATGCACTCGTAGAGAAGCACCCCGAGGCCGAAGACGTCCGATCGCGCGTCGACCTCGCCGCCTTCGATTTGCTCCGGGGCCATGTGCGCCGGACTCCCCAGAACCTGTCCCGTGGAGGTGACACCCTGCGCGTCGAGGAGCTTCGCAATTCCGAAGTCGGTCAACTTGACCGATACCCGGCTGCCGCGCTCAGCCCGATTGTCGGCCGCGGCGAACGGCGCGGAGCGGTGCTCGATGAGGACGTTCTCCGGCTTTAGGTCACGATGGACAACCCCACACGCGTGGGCGTGAGCCAGCGCTTCGAGAAGCTCGACGGCAATCGCCGCCGCAATCTCCGGCGGCATGGGCCCCAGATCCTGCAGGAGGCGACGCAGGGTCGTACCCCGAACCAGCTCGACGACAAGGTACTGCTCCGGTTCGTCCACACCGCTTACGTCGTAAACCTCGACGATGTTCGGGTGACGCAACTTGGCCACCGCCTGAGCCTCCGTACGGAAGCGCGAGGCCACCTCCAACGATTCGCGCAGATGCGGATGAATGACCTTTACCGCCACCTCGCGTCCGAGCCGCCGATCGAGCGCGCGGTATACCGTCGCCATCCCCCCGCGTCCGATCTCCTCGCGGATTTCGTACTTTTCGAGCTGGGGCCGCCTATCGCCGCGGGCGAATGCCTCGGTCATCAGCACTAAATTGTAAGCTGAGTTGCGCTTCGGGGAGTCGCATTCATGACCCGATCATCGCTCAGGACGGGGCCGCAAGGGCCCCGTCCCGCGCCACCCGCGCGAGAAGATCGTGGTGAAAGGTATGAAAGGCACTCTGCGCGGGCCACTCGGGTGCTCCGGAGAGAAGCGATGACACGTCGCGAGCCCGCCCCTGATCGACCGCCACGATGGCGGCTGCATACCGCATTGCCCAATGGACGAGCGGCGATGCGGCGGCGGCCCTGGCCAGAAGGTGCGCATCATTGCGGCGACTGGAGTGGGCGAACGCTCGGACGAGCGCAGCCAGGCCGCGGCGCAAGAGAGCAATGCGACGGCGCACAAGCAAGCCGGCTGACGGCACGGGAAGGCCTTCGAGAACCGACGCCTTGCGAAGGGCGGCGTCATTGTCTCCCTCGAACGTGTCCAGCAGCGTTTCCACGAAAAGGCGCTGTTCGAGCGCGGCGTCCCACGCCGGCCCTCGAGCCGCGCGATCGAGAGCGCGCCGCGAGGGCTCGATGCAGCCATAGGCGGCATACGCTGTCGCCTTGAGCAGCGGGGCCATCGTGTCTCGGTGCGGCACGAGCCGTACCGAGCCCTCCCACGTGCCGATGACGCGCTCGACGTCGCCAGAGATCAGGATCTTGCGCATGCGCCATCGCCCGATGGCCGTCGGGGCCGCAAGCAGAGCCGCGAGCGCGGCGAGACCCACGAGGTAGCGCGGGTCGCGGCCGACGGTCTGCGCGGCCAAAATGGCGCCGAGGACGGCTAGCGCCAGAGGGAGGATGACGTATGCCTGCGCACGGCGCGGGGGAGCTGGGGTGGCCATCGACCCAATACCCATAAGCCTTCAAACGCGCGATGCAACAGAATCGGCTGCGATCGAGCGTTGAGTCGGAGGCCGCACGCGTCTAGGCTCCCGGCCCATGCGCACCGAGAAGGACGTCGAAGCGTACTTGCTCCGGCTGAACCGACCGTACCGGTCGCTCGAGGACCGCCCGGGCACATTTCTCGTCGGGACGGCCGGGGGGATGCCTCCCATCGCCGTTCGAGTAGAGCCACCGCTCGTGGTCGTCCGGGTGCACATCGGCGACATTGCGCCTGGATCCAACCCCACCGCA
The DNA here is from genome assembly GCA_963696385.1 of uncultured delta proteobacterium. Classification (GTDB taxonomy): domain Bacteria; phylum Myxococcota_A; class Polyangia; order Polyangiales; family Polyangiaceae; genus Palsa-1150. The sequence continues at coordinate 1,360,291 of CAVOKF010000005.1, read as the reverse complement.
CTCTACCGTCGCCTGCTCGAACTCAACGTGCGCCAGCTCGTCCACGCCAGTTACGGAATCGACGAGGCGCGCGTCGTGTTGTCGAGCGCGCTGGAGCTCGAGAACCTCGACTTCAACGAACTTCAGGCGACACTCGACGAAATCGATGTCGTCCTCGCACAGCAACTTCCAGAGCTCGCGCGAATGGCCAAGGAAGGCCTGAAGCCGGCTTCGACTGAGTGAACCGATGGGTATCTTTAGCCGCCTCGCACAACTCATCAGGAGCAACCTGAACGACCTCATCAGCCGCTCGGAAGATCCCGAGAAGATGCTGAACCAGGTCGTTTTGGACATGAACAACCAGCTCGTCGAGGCAAAAAAACAGGTGGCTGCGTCCATCGCCGACGAGAAGCGCCTCGCCAAGCAATTCGAGCAAGAGACGGCCAACGCCCAAGAATGGGAGCGTCGCGCGATGCTGGCGCTTCGCGCCGGAAACGAGGGGCTGGCGAAAGAAGCACTAGCCCGAAAGCGCGAATACGAGGATCTCAGCGCGACCCTCAAAGATCAGTGGACGAAGCAGAAGACGGCCGTCGATCAGCTCAAGACGGCGCTCAGGCTTTTGAACGACAAGATCGAAGAGGCGAAGCGCAAGCGCAACGTGCTCATCGCGCGAAAGAAAAGGGCGGAGGCGCAGAAGGCCATTCAAGAGACGATGAGCGGCCTGCGCGATCACAGCGCGTTCGAAACGTTCGATCGCATGTCGCAGAAGATCGATCAGATCGAAGCCGAAGCCGAAGCGCAAACCGACCTTGCGGAAGAATTCTCGGGCGACTCGGTCGCGAAGCAGTTCCAGGAGCTCGAACGTACGCACAGCTCCGACGACGATCTGGTCGCGCTCAAGCGCAAGATGGGGATGCTTCCGCCGGAGGAGGCCAGCGCAAAAGCGCCGCCTGTGCAAGCGCGGGTGGAAACGACCGCGTCGCCGGCCAGTACCGACCAAGCGGAACTCGCGGCGGCACTCGAGGAGCTCGAGGCGGAGCATCAGACGGACACGAAGCGCAAAGCTGGGCGCTGAACCGAACCCGCAGAGTCGGGGCGGCGTGGTACCACCGGTCGATGGCGGCTCCTCCCCCTGCCGAGCGTCATGCATCGTCGCCGGTGCACACCGAATCACCCGAAGCACTGCTCGCGCGGCTGCGCGCGGATCCGATCCGGGGGTTGACTGAACCGGAGGCCGAGGACCGGCTGACGCAGAACGGCCCGAACGAGCTGCCACCGGCGGAACGTAGGAGCGTCGTCGTTCAGCTCCTCGGACAGTTCGCGAACCCCATCGTCTTGACGCTGCTGGTCGCCGCCGCCATCGCCATCGCGACCGGAAGTGGACGCCGAGGCGAGTCGTTTCTCGGGCGCTACGGCGACGCGACGGCGATCTTGCTCATCGTGGCGCTGAACGCCGTGCTCGGGTTTGTGCAAGAACGGCGGGCGGAAGCGGCTCTCGATGCCCTCGAAAGGATGCAGACTCCAACCGCGCGGGTCCGACGAGACGACCGCGTACGCACCATCCCGGCGTCGCAACTCGTGGTGGGAGACATGCTCGAACTCGAGGCCGGAGACGCCGTCCCCGCGGACGCACGGCTGTTGCAAACGATCAACCTTGCCGCCGAAGAGAGTGCGCTGACCGGGGAGAGCGTCCCCGTGGGCAAGGACGCGCGCGCGGCGCTTGCCGACGATGCGCCGCTCGCCGATCGCTGCACGATGCTCTTCGTCGGTACGAGCGTCTTACGGGGGAAGGCGCGCGCCCTCGTGGTCGCGACCGGATCGCGGACCGAGCTCGGGCGGTTGTCGGCCCTGATCGACCGCGGCCACCACCGCACGACACCCCTCGAAGAGAAGCTCGACGCGTTTGCAAAGCGCGTACTCTGGGCGTGTCTGGCGCTCTCGGCGCTCCTTTTCGCGCGAGGGGCACTTCGTGGAGGACGCACGTGGCACGACCTGCTTCTCGAAGCCGTGAGTCTCGCGGTCGCCGCCATACCGGAGGGGCTCCCGGCGATCACGACCATCACGCTCGCCCTGGGGATGCAGCGCATGGCCAAGCGAGGTGCCATTATCCGCAAGCTCGCCGCCGTAGAGACCCTTGGCTCGGCGACCGTCATCTGTACCGACAAGACCGGCACGCTCACGCAGAATGAAATGACCGTCCGGCAAGTGTACTCGGGCGGAGCCCGCTACTCGATCACGGGCAGCGGCTACGATCCGCGTGGCCAAATCCTCGACGCGACGGGTGCACGGGTCGACGCCATAAGTCACCCGTTTTCCGATTTGCTCGCAACGGTGGCGGTTTGCAACAACGCCGCGCTGCACGCCCACGGCGGGGTCTGGAGCGTCGAAGGAGACCCGACGGAAGGCGCATTGCTCACCCTCGCTGCAAAGGCGGGAGTCTCGCGCGATGACGTCGCGAACTCCCAGCGCGTCGTTCGCGAGCTCCCGTTCGACAGCGACCGCAAGCGAATGACGGTCATCGCGCTCGACGATCGCGGTCGGGAGATCGTGCACTCGAAGGGCAGCACCGACGATCTTCTTCCGCTCTGCGCGGCGTATCAGACCGACAAGGGACGCTGCACGCTCGACGCCGAGTCCCGGCGGACGATTCTCCGAGAGTCGGAGCGCATGAGCGGCCTCGCCCTTCGCGTTCTCGCTGTGGCCCGGCGTGAGCTCGCCCCCCCCTCCGACGATTGGAGCGCCGCCGACGTCACGACTCACGCGACCGGCGACATCGAGACGTGCTTGACGTTCTTGGGTCTGGTCGGCATGGTCGACCCGCCGCGAGAAGGGGTGAAAGAGTCCATACGGCTCTGCGCGGAAGCCCACGTGCGCGTGGTCATGATCACGGGCGACCACAAGCTCACCGCATTGGCCATCGCCAGAGAGCTCGGGCTCGGCTCGGATGCCCGCGAGGACGAGTTGCACTCGTTGACGGGCACTGAAATCGACAAACTGTCCGACTCGGACCTCGACGCCGTCGTGGACCGGGTGCACGTCTTCGCGCGCGTCAGCGCCGAGCAAAAACTGCGAATCGTACGCGCGTTGAAGAATCGCGGGCAGGTGGTCGCCATGACCGGCGACGGCGTCAACGACGCCCCCGCACTTCGCGAAGCCCACATTGGAATCGCGATGGGCAAGAACGGCACCGACGTCGCCCGGCAGTCTGCCGACATGGTGATCGCCGACGACAACTTCGCGACGATCGTCGAAGCGATCCGGGAGGGCCGATCGATATGGCGCAACATTCAGAAGTTCGTTTTTTTTCTGCTGTCGTCGAACGCGGGACTGCTCGTAGCCGTCTTCACCGTCAGTTTCTTCACCGACCTGGACCCGCTGACTCCGCTCATGATTCTGTGGATTAATTTGGTCACGAACGGCCTGCCGGCGCTCGCTCTCGGCGTGGATCCTCCCGACGAGACGCAGATGCGCGAACTGCCGAGACCTCGATCGGCTGGGCTCTTGTCGGCGCGGGACTGGGCAGGGATCGCGTTCGTGGGGGCGTGGATGGGAGTGGCGGCGATGGCGTGTTACTCGTTGCCCCTGAGGATGCACGACGCCGCGTCCACGAAGCACGGTCGCGCCATGGCTTTCTCGCTGTTGGCCCTGAGCCCGCTGTGGCACGCGTTCAACTGTCGCTCCGCGACGTCTTCGTTTCTTGGCCTTCGGCCCGTCCTTCCGCTGGTGCTCGTGAGCGCGGTGGCCATCAGCGCCGGAATTCACTTGGTCGCCGTCCTTGTCCCCGCGCTCCGCCCCGTGTTCCAGACGTTCGCCATGAGCGCGCGTGAGTGGCAGTGGCTGCTTGTCCTTTCCGCGTCCATCGTGCCGGCCGTGGAGGCGCTCAAGCTGGTGGAACGGTTGTTCGCCGCCCGTGTCTCGTGGCTCGGCCCCCCGTCGCGCCGCGGGCCCTGAACCGCTGTTTTGCTATCGTTCACGGCGATGCGTCGCTTGCTATGTGCGTCGGTTCTCACCCTCTCGGCCTGCGGAGGCGTCTCGGCCGGGCAACGGCAGATAGCCGGACCCGAGAGCCCAGCGGAGGGGGACGACCGATCTTTCGGCGAATATGCCGCCGCCCACGGGATCCAGACGCTGAACGGAGGAGGCGGCGGGGCGTCGGAAGTCGCGGCCGACGGCCTGCAGCTCGAGCACGTCGACAAGGACCGGCCGGTCAAACTCGACGGAGTCCTCACCGAGTGGCCGCCGCTCGCGCGAGCAGACGTTGCCGTCAAAGGCTCGGATCCGAAGACGGAGATGAAGGTCGGTCTGCAGTACGACGAAGCCAAGCTCTACATCGCGGCCGACGTGACGGAGTCCTCGTTCTTGGCCGGGCAGGACCATGTGGAGATCGTCTTGGCGATCCCGCGGTCGGCCGGCGCGTACGCGAGCTACGATATCGCCCTTTACGCCGGCACACCCGGCGAGAGCGAAGGCAGCGTGCGCCTCGGCAACCACGGCAGCGTCGCTGGCGCGAGGATCGTGGAGGCGCCTACCGGCACGGGATACAGCATCGAAGCGGCGATCCCGTGGGGCTCTCTCGCAGACGCACGCGCGACGCGCGTCGGGATTCACGGACTTGCGCGGTACGTGCACGGCGAGACGGTGATCGCAACCAGCCCGGGCGACCCGCGCCATCCCGCCACGATGCCGTGGATCCCGAGCGAGCCGGAGCTCTCGATGATCGAGCAGCTTCTTACGCCGAAAGGACTCGCCAAAACGGCGCCGATCGCCGACCTGGTCGCGGATCTCACCGGGGACGGAACGATCGAACGAATCGCGGTCTTCGAGCATTATCTGACCATATGCGGGCCATCCTACCTGGGCGGAACCGGCTTCTTTTTTCGCGATCTCGGCGGCGAGCTCATAAGCCTGCAGGTTCGCGATGTCACGGGGCGAGGCAAAAAGGACGTGGTCGTCGTTCGTCGAGTCAGCGTCGGCGACGGGTCGCGCGATTATCTCGAAGTGCTCACGGCGATGGACCGCAAGAGTGAGCCGCGCGTGACATTCACGCACGAGGTCTTGGTGCGCCAGTCGGATCGGCAGGTCGACAACGCGGTACGCTTTTCTCGTGGCGAAATCGACGTGAGTGTACGCCCGGCAACCGGGTGGGATCCGTCATCCTACAAGGAGCCGACTGCGCTGGACGCGGAGCCCATTCTGCTGCCCTGGGGCGGGGTGCGATCGCAGGCCTACCGATGGGACGGATCGCGCTTCGCCAAAGCGAAGGAGGTGCTCCAAAAGGAAGCCCGGCCCGCAGCGGCGGTCGCTGCAGGCACCGAACCCGACGACGCGAAGCAGGAGGCGCGAGCACCGGAGCCCCCGACTCCCAAGGTGGTCCGCGGTGGCGATCTGGCGGCCGATGTCCTCGACGCATACCGGCGCGACCGCGGCGTACCGGCAAGCGTTCGGCCCAAGACCGATCTTCAAGTGCAGGTTGCCGGCGACGATCGACCGGAACGGGTCCTGCTTATCGGACGGGACATCGTGGTGTTGGGCCCAGGGTTCAAGGAAGGGAGGGGCTACGCCTACTCGACCTTGGCCCAGTTCGCAGAGCCCCAGGATATCCAGGACCTGTCGGCGCGCGACCTGACCGGAGACGGTGATGCGGATCTCGTGGTACGCGGCGTTCGGCGCGTGGGTGCGGGACGCACCGCGGTCGATTCGGACGTGATGTTCGTTTACGACGTCAGCGGCGAAACCATCAGCCGCATTTTCGCGATCGAGTCGGCTCGTGAGCAGGCGGGCAAACGCGTGCAGGGCATGGTTCAATTCGTTCCATCGCCGGGTGGACGGTCGTTCGACGTGCTGGCGTCGCCGGGCCGGGTCTTCGGCTGGACATCGCGGACCTACCCATGGGCGCAAGATCCGCCCGGCACCGACACTGAACCGTTGCTTCTGCCTTGGGCAGCTCCTGCGAGCGTTCGTTACGTCTGGAACGGGTCGCAGTTCGTCAAGAGCGGCGGGGACTAAAGCACACAACGCCCCAGAACAAAAGGATCGGCCGGGCGGTGTACTTGCAATCGCCGGGAGGCGATTGGAGGTTGGGGCGAAGGCCCAACGAAACCGTCTTAAGTACAGCGCCAGCCGCAACGCAGCCGTACCCCGTGCAGCAGGGTCCCGCTTGGCGGGTCGCTGTACTTTGCAAGCTCACGCCCCTGGCCCGCCCGGGCAGCCTATTACCCGAGCGTCCCGGATGCCCACCGTCGCGTCACCGCTTTCGTGTGAACGGATCCCCAACGTCGTCGATCGCACCCGCCCCTACCGGCGCCGTCGCGCCGGGTTTTTCCTGCGTCGGAATGCGCGTTCGAACCGGAGCGGCTGGGCTTGTCACGAGCGCCTCGAGCGTGAACGTTTGCTTCGGCTCGGACGCCTTGACGGTAACCGCCTTTGTTTTGAATCCTTTTCGATCCAGGACCAGCGCTGCGTCTTCGCCTTCGACCAGGTGCAGCGCCACGGGCGACTGACCGAGCACCGTGCCGTCGCGAGTGACCGTCGCATCGCTAGGAACCACGCTCACCAGGACCTCGTGAAGGACCTTGGGCGCGGCAGACGCCAACGCCATGACAGTCGCATTCGGACCCGGACCTGGGCCCGGGGGACTGACCATCGGCGCCACGACGCTCGGCACGACGGACGCCGGCGTCGGCTGCGCTTTGCTGACCGGGATCTTCGCGATGACGACGACTCCGACCATGCCCACGAGGGTCGCGGAGGCCGCAATCACGGCATAGATCGGCCAACGCTTCGGCGCGCTCGAGGGCGTTGCCGGGACCGGAACCGGCATCGATGCGGCCGACCGAAAATAGTCGGCCGGGACGTTGAAGCCACCGGACCGCGCCATCATCTCGTGAACGGCGTCCGGAAGAACTCCCCGATCGAGCTTCGCGAGGTCGGTGACGAGCGCATCCATGCTGGCGTAACGGCCCTCGGGCTTTTTCGTCAGGCACTTGAGAATGATGGCTTCGAGCCCGGCGGGAATGTCCACTTCGGGCACCAACGCACGGATCGGCGCCGGGGATTTGTACATGTGCTGGGTTAGGATTCCCATGAAATTGTCGGCATCGAACGGGACCTTGCCGCTCGCCATTTCGTACAAGATGACGCCGAGCGCATAGACGTCGGTTTGGTGATCGACGACCGCGCCCGCGGCTTGCTCGGGGCTCATGTAGTGCGGCGTGCCAAAGACGCTTCCAGCCCGAGTCATCTTCTTCGTTCCGCTGCCGACCTTGGCGATGCCAAAGTCCAATATCTTCACGAAATCGCGCTCGGTGCCACGATTGATGAGCATGACGTTATCGGGCTTCAGGTCTCGGTGAACGATGCTCGCCGCATGTGCAGCGGCAAGCCCTTGAGCAATCTGTTTGGCAATGTGGCAGAGCCTTGGCACGGGCAACGGCCCTTTCGCCTGGGCCAGAACGTCGCTCAAGCTCTGCCCGTCCAGGAGCTCCATGACGAAATACGTCGATCCGTCCGGCAGCCGTCCGAAGTCGCTGATGTCGACAATGTGCGGGTTGCCGATCGCGCTGGCGGCGCGTGCCTCCTGCAAAAAGCGCTCGTTGAGCTCATCGTCGTTCGCCATGTCGCGGCGCAGAACCTTGATGGCCACTCGCTTGTCAATCACCTTGTGCCGACCGGCGTACACCACTCCCATTCCGCCTTCGCCGACCCGACGCTCGATAAGGTACCGTCCGTCCAGCGTGACGCCCAAGTACGGATCGATCGGAGCGCTCGGCGGCACGGGGTCTGACTCGACGGAATCGACTCCGGCGCGCTTGGGCAGATCGATCATCGCCGCACTCAACGTCGCCGAGATCGGGCGGACGGGAGACGCTCCCGGCGGCTTCGGCACATCGGTCATGGAACCTCAAACGAAGATTACTCGAGCGTTAACGTTACCAGTACCGGATCCCGGTCTCCGCCAGGTTTTATGGCGCTCCCGGAGCGAGGACGCCCTACACGCGGCGGCGCGGCGTAGGAGCCTTGGCGGTCACCGCGGGCGACCGTCGGGCTCCACGACGAAGGCTCTCGAATGGCGTTCACGCAAGAAGTGGTCCCGAATGCGGTCGCCGCACGAATAGTCGAAATATGGTAGGAGGTCCGTGTCGTACACACGGCGCAGGCTGATCGTCGAGATGGCATATTCGTTCACGGTTGCATTGAGGTATCTGCGGTCGAAAAAGCGCAACATGATTTCGATCAGCACGGCGCTCGCCATCGGCGGCGTCACGCTGGGAGTGGCTGCTCTCACGATCGTCATGAGCGTCACAGGCGGGTTTCAAGAGCAGTTTCGCGAAAAAGTCCTCGGCGTAAACGCTCACGTTCTCGTTCTCAAGTATTCGATCGACTTCCGGGAGTACCGGGACATCATGGAGAAAGTCGAGCACGTGCCCGGCGTGATCGGCGTCGCGCCGTTCGTCATCAACCCCATGATGGTGACGAGCGGCGATCGAACGGCCACGGGTGTTCTCTTGAAGGGCGTCGACCCCGAGCTCATGTTGAAGGTGCTCGACTTGCCCAAGAACATCGTCGCCGGAAGCCTTGCTGGGCTGCGACGACCTGGTGCGCGGCCGATCGAGCGCGCCGCCGATTCGTTGCGCGACGAGATTGACGTCGCAGGCCCTCCGGACTCCGGTCGGGACGCGGGCGCAGAATCGCTCCTCCGCTTGATGCAAGAGGAGGTTCTGCGCGCGATGGATCGCGCGGACGCGAGCTCCGACGATTACCGCAGTCCCGGTCTCGCCTCTCCGAACCGAGAACCGCGACGATCGGCCCCGCCTACGGCCGCTGCCGAGGCACACCGCGGCACAGAGGCCACCCTGCCGAAAGGTGCGCCGCAGGGTGACCTTACGCCCGTCGGCGGCTACAAGAGCGAGCTCCCGCAGGACGATGTGCTCCCCGATGCGATCGATCCGGATCCGTGCAAGAGCCCCGAAGAGGTCGCGAAGATGCCGGGCATCGTGGTGGGCCGGACCCTCGCGACCCAACTGGCCGTAGGCCTCGGCGATTGCGTCCAGGTGACTTCCCCGCAGATCGGGATCGCGTTCGGCAGCGCACGATCACCCATTGCAAAGGAGTTCCGGGTGATCGCCGTTTTCGAAGCTGGTTTTGATCAGTACGACTCCAAGCTCGTGTACACCGACCTCTACGAAGCGCAGGCCTTCTACGAGTACGGAGACAGTGTCACCGGCATCGAGATGAAAGTGGACGACATCGATCATGCGCATGCGATTGCGCACACGATCGACCACCTCTTGAACGACGGCATGTATCACACGATGGACTGGCGTGAGCTCAACCATGGCCTTTTCACGGCGCTCCTCATCCAGCAGATTGGCATGAGCTTCGTTCTTGGCTTGATCATCTTGGTCGCGGCTTGCACGGTCATCGCGACCCTCACGATGGTCGTTCTGGAGAAGAAGAAGGAAATCGCAGTTCTCAAAGCGATTGGGGCGAAGAACGATGCGATCCTCCGAATATTTCTTTATCAGGGCGGAATGATTGGCCTGGCGGGCACGACGCTCGGCGTTTTCATCGGCTGGCTGTCGTGCCGATTTCTTCTGGCCTACGGCTTTCCGCTCGATCCAAAAGTGTACTTCATCTCCCACTTGCCCATTTCCATGCACCCGATCGAGTTCCTAGTTCCCGCTATCGTGGCGATCGTCATTTGCTTGGTCGCAACGATCTTTCCGGCCGTTTACGCAGCTCAGCTCCGTCCGGCCGACGGGCTTCGCGCGGAGTGATGCGACGAGGTGCGAGAAATTTGGTCGGCGGATCGCGCCGACGACGCGTTGACCGTCTGGACGACGCCCTGATAAGAGTTCGTCGGCACCGGTATGGTGCCCTCTCCGGGAAAGGCGAAGCGACGCATGCGCTGGCTCGTCGAGGTGACGCCGCTCGGCGGTGGTTCCGAAACCGAGTCCGTGATGATCGAGGCCGACACCTGGCAGAGCGCTCTCATCGCCGTGCGAACGGAGCGCGGTGAAACCGCTGGGTTGAGCGGCTTCTCGATTGAACTGCTTGAAAGTGGCTGCCGGGCAGTCGATCCGACGTCGCGCGTTCGGTACCAAGTGCGCCCGGCTTTTCGCGAAGGCGCGGACCGCCCGGACCAAGAGGCTGGGCCGCAGGAATCGGCGACCCCGGCGGGAGACGTGGGCCCTCGGCCGAGCGCGGCGCCCACCGAGGCGGTAAACCCGCGGCCGAGTGGCCCTCCGCGCGAAACCCTAGGCCCCCGGCAGAGCGTCCCGCCCCTTCAGGCCGAAACCTTGGCGTGGGCCAATCCACCAGTCTACGTGACGAGTTCTCCTTCTCGGTATGCCTCGAGCATTCCGCCAAGGCTTTCGGGGCACGGGATCCAAGCGCCGAAGATCGCTGCCTCGACCGTACCGGTTCCGAGCTCGGTCGCTCGGCCGGCCGCGGACGAGGTTCCGCCCGCCCCGCGCGTGCCCACCATCGAGACATCGGCCGCGGGCGCTGCGGAGGCGGTCGTGCCGGCGGACCGGACGCCTTCGACCCCTGCCCCGCCGACCGGCGTGGCGTCCCACATCCTCTTCAAGCGCGAGGAAGACCGAACGCCGGCGCTGCCGCTCACGTACCGAGAGTACGTTTATCTCGTTCCTTCCGGCACGACGAGCTCCATGGCCGAGCGCTTGCTGCGGGTCCAGCTCGAGGTGTTGCGAACGGTGCTCACGCCGCTCCCCGTTGGCAAACTCGTCAACTTAGCGGCGTTCGACGTCCCCTTCGAAGGGCGGCCGCCCGTCGCGCCCCTCGCAACGCTGACCTGGAAGGATTGGCAGGGGACGGCCGTCGTTTCCTTTCCGCGTCGGCAGACGCAATCGTCGGCGTCGAAATCGCACGCGCCGTCGGCCGCGTCGCCAGCCCAAGTGTCCGGGCGCGTCTCGAACGGCCTCAGCTTGCCCATCGATCCGACTGCTGCCGAGACAGCTACTCAGCGAGCCCCGAGTGGCCCCACCGGCGAGGCCGAGGCGCCGACGATCGATCCGCCCCGACCCAGCGCGTCCTCGCGCGTTTCCCCCGCCGAGGCGCTTGCGCGCGCCGAAGGGGTCGACGCCCTGCGTCGACCCGAAGACCGCGTCGGGGCATCCTTCGAGCCGGGGCTATCGGCGGGTCCTGGAGGGGTCCGGACCGAAGAGCCATCCCTTGGAATCGCCGGAGCACCTTCGCAAGCACCGATCGGATCGACGGCGGATCGACCGAGTGCGCCCCGCGCCCGTATGCGCGGCGAAGATTCTGATCGCCGACTTGTTCGAGGCGATGCACGAGCTCCACTTCATGCGCGACGCGGTCGAGGCCGGCGCCTTCTGCCTCGCACTCAGCATGGAAAAAATACCGTGCCGAGCGGGGATCGTCCACATCTACGACATCGACCGGCGCGAGTTCCTCGTCATCAACACGCGGGGTGAATCCGCCAAGTCGCTTTTGCTCCGACGATATCCCGAAGGTGACCTTGCCCTGCATGCCGCAACGGGGAAACGTCGAGCCATCGTCCTAACCTACGCGAACGAAGCCGAGTCGCAATCGCTCGAAAGATACGCGGCCATGGGTGGAGTGCGCGGGGCTCTCGTCGCCCCCGCGATGATGGCGGGGCGCTTTCTCGGCGCTCTCGAGTTGCTCGACCCGCTCGACGGCCAGCCGTTCGCGGACTCCGATGCGTACGCGATGGCGTACATTGCCGAACAGTTTGCTCAGTTCGTGGCAGAGCATGGGGTCGTGACGGAGCCGGATCGCATCCGTCGCTAGACTCAGCCCTCGGATGTCACGCCGGCGTGAAAGGCTTGGGAGTCTTGTGCTGTTGCCGGCGCTGCTCGCGGCAGTCGGAACTCTGCTGTATTTCACTTTTCGGACCACGCTGCAGGTCGAACGGCTCGGACAGCAAGCGGTCCTCGAGGCCACACTCGAGCTGGCCAACGAGAAGGCGGACCGCCTCGATAAGCGGATCGTGGAGCAGGACAATGTCGTGTTCGCCATCGCGGAGCCGTCCCGTCTCGCCGACCTCGCCCAGCGATGGATTCCGACCGCGCAACGCGAGACGCCGACGGTCCGAGCCATCCTCGTGCTCGACGAAACCCACACGGTGATCGCATTCGCGTCACGCGCGGGCGGAGCGTTCGGCGAGGAGGAGGCGTTCCGCCGGCTGCTCGTAGAGCGAATGTGCGGCGACATGGAGCTTGCCAAGCAGGGCCCCGACGAACTGCGGCACCTGCATCGCGAATACCGTGGCCAGAGCTATCTCGTTAGCTACTGGCAGCGCGCGCTGCTCGCCGCCCCGACCGACGGACCGAGTGACCCACCGCGTACGCATCGTATCCTGGTCGTCGCTTGGCACGACATCGGGCGCATCGTGAAAGATACGATGCCGCCCCTCTTCTCGGAACGCGAACGGAGCGAGACCAAGACGAGCGCCCAGCCGAGTCGAGTCAACGTCGTCGACGAGGACGGACGCATCATCTTCGGCCCCCCACTCCGGACGGGCGAGTTTACCGTGGCCGTTCGTTTTCCGACGACGCTCTACGGGTGGCGGGTACAGGTCTCGCCGAGCGCCGGCGATGAGCTCACGGCGCGTGTCCGGAACCGGGCGATGCTCGAACTCGTCATGGTCGTTCTCTCTTGCATCATCGTCGTACTCGGTGTCGCGACCATTCTCGTTGCTGCAGAGCGCGAGCGACGCATGTCGGCGCTCAAGAGCGAGTTCGTCGCGAACGTGAGCCACGAGCTCAAGACTCCGCTCGCCCTGGTGCGCATGTTCGGAGAGATGCTTCAATCCGGTCGCGTGACGAGCGAAGCCAAGCAGCGCGAGTACCTCGACATCATCGTTAGCGAGAGCGAGCGCCTTTCCTCGCTCATCGAGAACGTGCTGGACTTTGCGCGCGTCGAGCGGGGACGCGACGCGTACGATTTTGCCGATGGAAGCGTGGGAGACGCCGTCTCGAAGGCCGTCAACGTTTACCGGTATCGCGCAGAGCGCGAGGGCATCGAGCTCGAGGCGGATATCGATCCCGATCTGCCGCGCGTCACCATCGACGAGCGAGCGATTCAACTCGCCGTCATTAATCTCATCGACAACGCGCTGAAGTACGCACCCGGGACCGAGGTGGTAACGGTGAAGGCATCCAGGAAGGACGGCGCCGTGGTCGTACGGGTCATCGACCAAGGCCCAGGCGTTCCGCTGGAGGACCGGGACCGGATCTTCGAACGGTTCGTTCGCGGGTCGACCTCGCGCACGACGAGCTCCTCCGCTCCAGTGCGGGGAAGCGGCATCGGGCTCGCGCTCGTCAAGCACATCGCCGAAAGTCACGGCGGGCGGGCCTGGGTCGAGACCACGTGGGAAGTCGGAGCCACTGGCGCGTCGAGGGCGGCGGGAGCCGGCCCCCGTCGGGGCGCGACGTTCGTACTCGAGATCCCTCTACGCAAGTCCGGGCCGGGCAAGAGCCAGGCGGCGGCTGTGAACCATGGGGCGGCCGGCAACGACACGACGTTGCCGGCGGACGTTGCCAACATCACGCAAGACGCACGCAACGCGACCGGTGGCGACAGTTGACGGGCGACTCGTGCTAGATATCGTGAACCGTAGTTCGGGTCACACGCCTCGCGCGACGCGTCCACGCTCGCTCCGGCGCTGCTCTGAACAAGGGAACGGACGACAGGTCGTGAGTGATCGAATGGCCAACGAGGACGCGAAGTTGTTTGTGGCGGGTCTGCCCGACAGCATTTCCGAGGATGTGCTCAAGCAGCTCTTCGAGGCGACTGGCGGCAAGGTCGTCAGTGTCAGCTTGCCGAAAGATAGGACTACCGGGCGACCGCGCGGCTTCGGCTTCGTGACTCTGGCCACGGCTCAGGAGGCCCAAGCGGCGCGCGATGCGCTCGACGGCTCGATGCAGGCGGGCAAGTCGATCTCGGTACGCCCGTTTCAAGCGGAGCCCCCGAAACGGGGCGACGCGCCGGGACCGCGGATCACGGGGGGTCCTCCCGGACCGCGTGGGGCCGGGGGCCCGCCGCAGGCGCCGGACCGGACGCTTTACGTCGGCAACCTCCCCTACGATGCGACGCAGGAAGAGGTACAGACTCTCATCAACACGGCCGTCGCCGACAGCGTGGTCCGGGTTCACCTGCCCATGGACGCCGACGGGCGCAAGCGCGGCTTCGGGTTCGTTACGATGGCCAGCGCGGAGGCCGCAAAGAGCGCGGCCGACGCGCTCCGAACCGCGGACCTTCGCAATCGGCGGCTCGTCGTGAATCTGGCTCACCCGAAGGGCGATCGTCCTACCCGACCGGAGGGCGGCGGCGGCTTCGCGGCGCCCTTTCAACCAGCCTTTGGTGGCGGTGGTGGCGGCCCCGGTGGCGGCCAGACCCACCGAAAGCCGTCGCATGAAGAGAAGCGAAAGCGATCCTTCGAAGACGGAGGGGGACCCAAAAAGAAGCGGGTCGAACGAGACGAGCCACGGGGCACGCGATTGGTCGACTACGGCAAGGACGACGACGACTGACCGGCCGAGAAGTCCTGAGCGGTCCGCATGGCGGCGGCCGAGGCCCCCCCCGGGTGCAAAGCTCGAGTATCCCGCCGGGGCGGGTACCTTGACGGGGCCAACGGTGTGCGTAATCTCTGCCGCCCTGACGCGGGCAGCTCGGACCTCCGGGCGGGATGCCGATCGAACTGGATCGGAGAGTACGGAGCGATCATGCGTGACATCATCAAAATGACGTGCGGCAACTGCGGGCGCGCGAATTACACCACCACGAAGAACAAGCGGACGATGTCCGAAAAATTCGAGATCAAGAAGTTCTGCCCCGCCTGCCGCAAGCACTTCGCGCACAAAGAAGGCAAGATCTCGAAGGGTTGATCGCGCGAGAATGGCGCAGCGAAAGGTGGGACGGGCGAGGCGCGCGGCGAAAAAGCGGATGTGTGCCGACTGACGCCCCATCGACGAGTCGGAAACCCGTGGGGCACCGACGGCTCGAAGAGTCGAGGGTGCTCGTCGAGACCAAGCGGGGGGAGGGCGGGCGTGCGGCGCGCCAGGCGGCTGACGCACTGCTGCTGGTCGCACGTCCAGTCCGGCACAAACGTCCGACGTTCGGACCGCCGCTTATGTTAGAAGCGCCCTGGCCTTCCGGATCCGGGGGCACGGGAGCGCTCGCTCTCGTTCATCTTGTCCGTCATCCACCGCGCGGCACTGGGGTCGCACGACCGAGGAGACTGGGCGTACTCACGGCAAGGAGCGACGCACAATGATCTTCGACTGGCTTCACGGCCTGTTTTCGAACGATCTGGCGATCGACCTCGGAACCGCGAACACACTCATCTACGTCAAGGGCAAAGGCATCGTGTCGTGCGAGCCCTCGGTGGTCGCCGTGCAACGCGACGCCCGCGGTGGCAACAAGGTCCTCGCGGTCGGGCGCGAAGCGAAGGAAATGCTGGGGCGTACGCCGGGAAACATCCGTGCGGTGCGCCCGCTGCGCGACGGGGTGATCGCAGACTTCGAGATTACCGAGGCCATGCTCCGTTACTTCATTGCTCGCGCCCACAGCCGCCGAACGTTGGTGAAGCCGCGCATCATCATCTGCGTGCCATTCGGAATCACCGAGGTCGAAAAGCGCGCCGTCAAAGAAAGCGCAGAGAGCGCCGGAGCTCGCGAGGTGTATCTCATCGAAGAACCCATGGCCGCTGCCATCGGCGCTGGGTTGCCGATCACGGAGCCGAGTGGAAATATGATCGTCGACATCGGCGGTGGCACGACCGAAGTCGCCGTCATCTCGCTCGCCGGAATCGTCTATTCGCAGAGCGTGCGCGTCGGCGGAGACAAGATGGACGAGGCGATCAGTGCCTATCTGAAGCGTAAGTACAATCTAGCGATTGGCGAACAGACGGCCGAACGGATCAAGATTCAAATCGGCAACGCCTACCCCGTCGAAAAGCAGCTCACGACCGAGGTCAAGGGTCGCGATCTCGTCGCTGGCGTCCCCAAGACCGTCGTCGTGAACAGCGACGAAATCCGCGAGGCGTTGACCGAGCCAATCCACGCCATCGTGGAGGCCGTGCTGACAGCGCTCGAGAAGACTCCGCCCGAGCTGGCCGCCGACATCGTCGACAAGGGCATCGTGCTAACCGGCGGCGGGGCGCTGCTTCGCAACCTCGACGTGCTTTTGCGCGAGGAAACCGGGCTACCGGTCATGGTCTGCGACGACCCCATCAGCGCCGTGGTACTCGGGAGCGGAAAGGCGCTCGATCACATGGAGCTGCTCAAAGAAGTCACGATCGCCTGAGGGTCGGGCCGGACGCCGCGCGCAGGGTGCACGCTCCCATCTTGCGGTATTAGATTGGGCACCCGATCCGTTCGCGGTCGGATTTCTCTGGAATTTTCGCCTTGCCCTCCGCGCTCAAACGCTATCGCGATCTCGCGATCGTGGCCCTGCTGCTCGCGGTGCCATTCTTCGTCCTCAAGGCGAACATGAAATTGCCCGAGAATCAGAGCGCGATGGACCGGACCGTCCTTCGGGTTACGGCGCCGCTCGAGGTCGCGGCGGCCATGTTGGCACGAGGCGTGAGCGACGCCTGGCAGAACTACGCTTATCTCGTGGACGTGCGCCGCGATAACGAACGGCTCGCCTACGACAATGCGCGCCTGCGCGAGAGGGTCCACGCCCTCGAACAGGCTCAAGCCGACGACCGCCAATTGCGACGGCTGCTTCAACTCAAGGACTCGATGCCGAGCGACGCTGTGAGCGCTCAAGTGATCGGCAAGGACTATACGGAATTCTTCCGCGTCACACGGATCGTGCTCGACAAAGGGGCCCGCGAGGTGCGGCCCCACATGCCCGTCGTCTCCCCGGACGGTGTCGTCGGCGCGGTGCTACACGTCGCTGGCGACGCAGTCGATGTTCAGCTCGCCGTCGACGCTGCGTTCGGCGTCGACGTCGAGGACGAGAGGACTCGCGCGCGCGGCTTCGTGCGGGGAACCGGCGATCCTGCACGCTATGGCTGCAAAGTCGAAATGGTCGACTCGCGCGACGAGGTCCAGATCGGCGACTTGTTGATGACGAGCGGCAAAGGACGCTGGTTTCCGCGAGGAATCCCGGTGGCGCGCATCACCGGTGTGATCAAGCGCGAGCTCGGCCGCGATCAGGACGTCGACGCCGCACCCACCGTGGATTTTTCACGTTTGGATGCGGTCGTCGTTCTCGTGACCACCCCCGGCGAGGAGCCCGCGCCAACGACCGCGACAGGGACTCCATTGCTGAACGGACCGCGCGGGAGGCTCTGATGCGCCACGTTGCGCTCCTGACCTTGGGAATGGGGCTGCTGTTGCTGCAGGGCAACGTCTTCCGAGCGCTCGACGGCATGCCGGTGGGCGCGGCTGCCGCAATCTGGGCCTTCGCGCTCACGGTCGACGTCTTCCGAGGCGCTCGCAACACGCCTGGGCACCCCCGCGCCGTGACGACGTTCCGCGCCGATCTCGTCCTGCCCGCCACGGTGCTCCTGGGTTACGTGCTCGCTGTCTCGCTCTGGCATGCGCACCTCGGCCGGCCGATCCCGACACTCGTTCTGCCGCTCATCCTGTTCATGGGTGTTCACGAATATTCATTGGCCCGAGGCGCCGCGGTTGCGTTCGTCCTCGGCTACGCCACCGACGTGATCGGAATCGCGCCGGTGGGTCTCTACACGTTCACCTACGTGGCTACGTTCGTGCTCGCTCGCGCGGCTGGTGTTCGCCTGGCCGCACAAACGACCTGGATGCAGGTGCTGCTCGTCGCTGCGTTCTCGATCCTGCAAAGCACCATGGTCCTCGTTCTGCTCGCCATTTTCGGAAGGGATGCTTGGGTTCCCAAGTCGCTTTACCCTATTGCACTGCCGCATGCCGTCGTGACGGCGGCGATCGCGCCGCTCGTGTTTCGCGCGGCCCAAGCGATCGACGGCGCGACCGGCAGCGCTCTGCGGTCGCAGCCTGCGTCGGGAGCGGCGTCGTGACGGGTTTGCTGGTATCGCGGTCGGATGTCGGCGAGTTCCGGCGCCGTTACAAGTGGATGGCTCTGACCGCGTTCCTGGCGTTCGGAGCGGTCGTCGTCCGCCTGTTCCAACTTCAGGTCGTCGATGCGTCTACCTACGCCACGGTCGCTCACGAAAACATCATTCGTCGCGTGATCTCGCCCACGACCCGCGGAGTCATCCGCGACGCAAACGGCCGAGTCCTCGCATCGAGCCGACCGTCGTACGACGTCGAAATTGTTCCCGGCCGAGTGATGCCGAGCGCCAGGCCGGTCCGAACCCGCAACGGCCTGCCGCTCGCGCACGACCCGGATTCGTGGCCGAAGCTGGCCGAAGTGTTGCGGCTCAATCCCGACGAACGCCGGGGGTTCGAGTCGCGCATTCGCGCCGCTTGCGCGCACGACGACGACAAGTCTCCATGCTGGCGAACGCCGATCCTCGTGAGGGAGGACGTCCCGCGCGACGAGGTCGCCGAGCTCAAGCAGCATCGCGACGAGCTCGCAGGCGTGGACGTGATCGGCGTCCCCGTCCGGTTCTATCCGTACAACAGCCTGGGGGCTCAGATGCTCGGATACGTCGCCGAAATCGACGCCGACGCGCTGTCCAAATACCGGCCACCCGGCTACGAGGACTTGTCTCGCGACGATCAGCAACGGCTCAATCCGCTCGACTACGAAGCGGGTGACACGGTCGGGGCGACGGGAATCGAACACGCGTGGGAGCCGTACCTTCGTGGCCAGCGAGGCTGGGAGAAACGGGTCGTCGACGCGAGGGGCCGTTACCGATCCGGTCCCGAGTCCGAGCGGCTCATCGATCCACCCGCGCGCATGGATCCGATCCCCGGGCGTGACCTGCGGCTGTCGATCGACGTCGACTTGGAGCAGGCCATCGAGAAAGCGATGCGCCCGCACGCCGCCGGCGCGGTCGTCGTGATCGACGTGAGGACGGGTCGTTTGCTCGCGCTCTACTCCAAGCCGGACTTCGACCCCAACGACCTGTCCGGCGGTGCCGGGCACGCGCGCGTGCGCGAGGCATTCAGCCGCCTGTACGCCGATCCGCTGCGCCCGGTACTCGACAAGACGATGAGCGGCGCGTTTCAACCCGGATCGACGATGAAGCCATTCAGCGCGCTCGCGGCACTGGAAGACCACCTCGTCGACCCCGAGCACGTCGAGAAGTGCGAAGGGTACGTCATGTTCGGACGTCGCATCTTCCGATGCAGCCACGTTCACGGTTCAGTACGGCTTCACCAGGCCATCGCAAGGTCGTGCAACGTCTACTTCTTCCACCTCGCCGAGACGGTCGGGATGGACCGCATCGCACGCATCGCGCAGGCATTCGGCTTGGGGGAGAAGACCGGCCTCGGGATCAACCCTGAAGCCCCGGGACGGATTCCGACCCGCTCGTGGTACGCGCTCCGTTACCGCGGCCAGTTTCGCGTAGGATTTACGCTCAACATGGCGATTGGCGAAGGCGACGTGACCGTCACTCCTCTGCAACTCGCCCTGGCATACTCGGCCATCGCGAACGGCGGCACCTTGTACCAGCCGCAGGTCGTGCGAGCGGTCGAAACGAGCGACGGCGCAGTCGTCCAAGAATTCCCACCACGGATTCGGCGTCAAATCGCGATCGACGGCGACAACCTGAAGCGGGTGACCGAGGCGCTCAACGAGGTCGTGAACGACCCGAACGGCACGGCCTATCCCGCGCGCGATCCATCCTTGGACGTGGCGGGCAAGACGGGCACGGCCCAGACGGGATACGTGGCGAAGAAGCAGGACGACACGAAGCTCGCTTGGTTCCTGTCTCAGAACCACGCCTGGTTTGCGAGCTTCGCCCCCGCCCGATCGCCCGAAGTCGCCGTGACGGTCTTGGTCGAGCACGGCGGCTCCGGCCCCGAAGTCGCCGTCCCGGTCGCCATGCAAATCATTCGCGAGTACGAGCGCCTGCAATCGATGCGGCTCGGTCATTCTCCGTCGGCCACGAGGTCGAAGGGGTCGCGACCGTGAGGCTGCGCGCCGAAGGCGGGGGGTTCCTATCGGGACACGCGAGGGATCACTTCGACTGGACGTTGTTCATCGCGGTCGCCGCGCTCGCCGTGATCGGCGTCATCAACCTGTACTCCGCCACGAGCGTCGTTCGCGGGGCACATTCGGACGATTACATTCAACAGATCTACTGGCTGGTGGCCGGCGGCATCCTCGGCACGGTCGTCGCGGCGATCGACTACCGCCACTACGAGCGGCTGGGCTATGCGCTCTACGCGGTCGGCGTCGTGCTGCTGCTCCTCGTCTTCATCCTCGGACGCGAGATTCGAGGCAGCTCAAGATGGATCTACATCGGATCCTACAGCTTTCAACCGAGCGAGTTCATGAAGCTTTTTCTGGTCATTGCGCTCGCCAAGTATTTGCACGACGACCCCAAGAACGAGGGCAGGACCCTTAAGGACCTCATCGTCCCGGCTCTCGTGGCTTCCGTCCCCACGGCGCTCGTCATGCTTCAGCCCGACCTCGGCACGGGCCTGATTTTGGTGCTCGTGTTGGTTTCGGTCTGCGCCCTGATGCGCATCCAAGCGCACAGCCTCATCGGCCTGGGCATTGCCGTGGCCGTAGTGGCCCCTTTATTCTGGAGCCACGGTCTGCGCGGGTACCAGAACGAGCGAATCAATGCGTGGCTGAATCCGAACGAGAACATCCTCGGTTACAACTGGGACCCGCATCAGGCGCGCATTGCGGTGGGAAACGGAGGCCTGTTCGGCCAGGGCTTCATGAAGGGATCGCAGAACCAGTTCATGTTCCTGCACGAGCAGCACAGCGACTTCCCGTTTCCGGTGTTCGCGGAGGAGTGGGGGTTCGTCGGTAGCCTCGCACTCGTCGCGCTCTACACAGTCCTGGTGTTCTGGTGCTTGCGAATCGCGTCGACGGCGAAAGACCGCTTCGGCGCCGTCCTCGCCGTGGGCGTCGGCAGCATCGTCTTCTGGCACGTCGTCTTCAACCTCGGAATGGTCACCGGGCTGCTCCCTGTCGTCGGCGTCACGTTGCCGCTCTTTTCGTACGGAGGTTCGAGCGTCATGACGATCTTGATCGGCGTCGGCCTCGTCATGAACGTGTCCATGCGACGGTTTTACGCGCCACCAACCCGCTCGACACCGCTCATCGGACTCTAGTACCTCGATTCCGCGGAATGGAAGGGTCGTTTTCCGCGATATTCCCGACGGGATCGGGTGGTCTCAACCCCTCCGTTTCATGGAATCGGGGTACTAGTGGCCCATTGCCGCAAGTCGCGCGAATCGATAAGTGCAATGGTTCTTGCGGGATGAGCCACTAGCAAAGCCGCGGGAGCGGCTTTGAGGGCGACGCTACTTGCTCTTGTCGCTTTGCAGGACCATCAGGTGAAACTGAGAAAACTCGGTCTGCCCCAGCGTGTACATCACTTCGGTCAGAAGTCGGTACGGCGTCGAGGAGTCCGCGATGAGGATCGCCTCGCTCCGAGAGGGATCCTTGCCCGTCCGCAGCCGAATTTGCTTGTCCGCATCGCGCCATGCCTGGAGAGCGCTGCCGAGCGGTACGATGAAGTAGTCGTTGCGCGACCCACGCTTGTACTTCGCCTCGACCCCGTACTGAGCCGCATCGGGCGGAACTGGACCCACGACCGATTCGCCCACGATAATCTGCGACTTGGATACGATGACCGGCAGGCCCTCGGGTTCGGAGTCGGGTTCTGTAGTGAGGACGCTCTTGGGAAGCCGAAGGTCTTGCGATTGCGGCAACGATGCCGTCGATGTGCTCAAGCTTTTCAGCAGGAACACCAGGATGATGGTCATCATATCCATCATTGCCGTGATGTTCAGAAACATGATTTCGGGTTCGACCTGGTTGCGCGCAATCGCTTTGCGCAGCTCGCGCTTGTACACGGCAAGGCTGGCCGGCTTTTGCGGCGCAGGCTTGGCGGTCTTCTGCTCGACCCCTACGGGCGGCTCGCTCATGGCTACTTGGGCACTCCGAAGTTGATGTCCGGGAAAAGCTCTTGCCCGTCGTCGCCGCGGCGGATCGCGTCAATGGTGCTGATGATGACTTGGTACGGGATGTCCTTGTTGGCCGTAAGCGTTGCGGCTTTCTCTTCGGCGGCCTCTGGAACCTGATTTTTGAGCCGCTTTGCGCACGACGTCAACGACGCGTAGTCATAGTCCTGCCGGCCATCCGATGTCTTGAGTCCAACGGCCAGTCCCGAGCCGGGCCCTTGGCATCCCTCGCCGATTCGCTGCCCGAAGGCCGACACGATGAACCCTTTGTCGATGACAACGATGTTGAGCGAGAGCGACGGCTTCGTCGGCGGGCGTGCGTTCGAACCTCCGGCGCGCGGTGGCTCGGAGTCGATCATCGTCGTGAAGGTGACCGAAATCGTCGCGAGGACGAACATCAGCACGTTGGTAATGATGTCGAGGAAGGGAACGATGTTGAGCTCGCCGCCCTCCTCGTCGGGTGCGAACTCTTGCGGCCTGGATAGGCGGCGGACTTTGCTCCGCTGCGCCGCGCTGAGCTTTTCGGTATCCGGCATCGCGGGTTCCCGTCGCGATCAGTAGCTGCCGGGACGCGTCTGGATGGTGAGCAGGTTGAACACACGCTCCTGCGTAGCGTCCAGATCGTGCTGAATGTTCTTCGCTCGCTGGTGGAGAAATAGGTGCGCGATCATGCACGTCACGGCGATTCCGAGACCGAACGCCGTGTTGTACATGGCCTCCGAGATGCCGAGCGACAGCTGCGCCTGACGCTGCGCGGCCGACAATCGCGGATCGGATACGGCATTGAACGTCGTGATGAGCCCCGTGACCGTTCCGAGGAGGCCTATGAGCGTCGCGATGTTGGCGAGCGACCAGAGCGAGCCGATCCGCTTTTCCACTGCGGGTCGCAACTCGCCCATCTTTTCGCTCATTGCCGCGTCGATCTCGTCTGGGCCTTTGTTGGCATGCGTCAGCCCCGCCTTCACGAGCTGCAGCGTCGGATAGTCCCCGGCGTCGCAGAGCTTGATGGCGCGATCGATGTTGCCTGCCGTAACCAACTTCTTGATCTGCGCGAAAAACTCCTTCGAATTCACGCTGTACTTCGAGAGTTGAAACGCCACGCGCTCGATGACCATCGCAATGACGACCGCGCTCACGATGAGGTTGGCAACCAGGAACGTCGGACGCTCTTTGAAGGCGCCCATGAGGCCCCCGCTCCCGCCCGCGGCCTGGGCCGCCTGCTCCGCAACTAGGACCACCAACATTCCCCGCCGCTCCTTTCTAAGTCTGCGATCGACCGGCGCTTCCTGCGCGCCTCGGGTTTATTCGACTGTACGCGCCCAGTATAACGGCACGCGCTTCAAAACACGCCAATTTGGGGATCGCGGGGTCACCGCGCTCCGCGTCTACTCCATCTCCCGCTCCCGCGGCCGGCCTCACTCGGGGACGGCCCTTGCCTACCCCGTGATCGGCCAGACGTACTCGCTCATTGCGTCGCCCGCCCCGCTCCCGAAGACGGGCGAGCGGGCCTTGCATCGCCGACGATAGCGCCTCGGGATCGCTGGAGTCAACGACGACACGCCGCGGAGGACGAAGGTGGCCGGGCCGTGGGCGCCGATCGCAGGTTGTCGCGGCGGCTTCGCCACCCGGTCGGGAGCCCGGTCGACCTTCGTGGGCCGGCGGCGGTCTAGCCCCGGCCGCGGCCCTCCTGTGCCGCGACAGGCCATTCCAGTGACGTAGCGACATAAAACTTCGTTGCACCTGTCGCTCTGTGCGCGACTGTGAGAATACATGTCGCCAGAGGGGCTGATCCGGCTCCAACTCGCTTGACGTCCTTCCGCATCACCTGTCAGGCTCGTGGTCTTCATGCGTCTGAGCGCTGTACCGGGCGCCCGTTCGGGCGATGGCGTCCACGTACTGGCGCAGGCGGCTTGCTTGGCGCCGATTCATTCAGATAACGTCCCGACGCTCTCGTGCGGCTGGCACGAGCGTGAATACTGGGAACTAAGAGACCCGCTCGAGGTCAACTCATCGCTCGCAACGATACTCGGTGCACCGGGGCCGACCGCCCGGGTGACTAGGCGCCCTAAGCGCTGCCGACAAATACCTGACGGAGGACGGTTCGATGGCTGCTGTGTGGAAGCATTTCAAGGAAGGCGGATGGGGGATGTACGTCATCCTCTTCTGGTCCATCATTACAGTGGGCGTGATTGTCGAAAGGGCGCTTTACCTTTTCGGCGCGTCCATCAACAAGGATGTGTTTCTTGCGACGATGCAGAAGTGCATCCTCGCAGGTGACATCGCAAAGGCCGTCAAGATGTGCTCGGCAGCGAATGCGCCGCTCGCGCGCATCGTGCAGGCGGGGCTCGTCAAAGTGAACCGTCCAGACGAGGAGGTCCAAGCGGCCATGGACGAAGCGGCGCTTCGCGAAGTTCCGCGAATCGCCAAGAACACCGGGTATCTCGCGCTCCTTGCGAACCTCTCGATGCTCAGCGGCTTGCTCGGAACGGTCTCCGGCCTCATCGTGAGCTTCGGGGCCGTCTCGGGGGAGAGCGTGGATCCGAGTCAAAAAGCCCGAATCCTGGCAGAAGGCATCTCGGAAGCCATGAACTGCACGGCGTTCGGACTCATTGTCGCGATCCTGGGCCTCATCGGCTTTGCCGTACTCAACGGCAAGACGCAATCGCTCGAAGACGACATCAACGAGGCGAGCGTGCAAGTGCTCAACCTCGTCGTGACGAATCGGCAAAAGGTCAACTTGGGCGGCTTGTCCGGGTGATGGTCGCATTGCAACGGTCAAACCGCTCATTCGCGTCGCGGAGCTCGCATGAGTCGCTCCGCGCCGCGGAGGATGCGCAGCGGAGAGCACCATGGGTGGCGTAGACGTCGGTGGCGGTGGCGGCGGGCGGAAGAAGGTCGATTCGGACATCAACATGATTCCGATGATCGACCTGCTCATGGTGACCATTTCGTTTCTTCTCATCACGGCGGTGTGGACGCACATGGCTCGGATCAACGCCGATGCTCAAGTGCCCGGCCCGCCGCGTCCCGACGTCGAACAAGAGAAGGTCGAGCCGGAAAAGCAACTTCACGTGGAGATGCGATCCGAGGACAAGTTCGTCCTTATCTGGAAGCAGGGCAGCACAACGGTCGACTCTATCGACGTCCCACGCAAGGACGTCGTCACCGATCAAGGGGCCGTTCAGGTCGTGCGCTTTCCCGACCTGGCGGACAAGGTCGAGAGCGAGTGGAAGGCCAAGGGGCAGCATTCGAACCCGACGGACCGTAAGGTCGATCAAGCGATTCTGCACACCGACAACAAGACCGAATTCAAGTACATCATCGGCGTCATCGACGCGATTTACCAAACGCACCGGGACATGCAGCTCGGCCCAAAGACCGAGAAAGTGCCGGCGTTCAACATTACCTTCGCGGTGAACTGACCCCAGGCTAAACCCTCGCGTCCACGCACCAGGATTCAAGATGGCCATCCAGCAGCCCAACCGGCGCCTCATGCATCACGTGGGGCTCGAGTTCGTCGAACGGAAAGTCAGTGGCGGCGGGCATCGTTCGACGAATGCCGCCCTGTCGCTGACGAGCATGATCGATTTTCTCGTCGTGACCGTCGTGTTCTTGCTCATGACGTTCAGTGCCAGCGGGGAAACGCCCATCGCCAAGGGGCTCAACCTGCCGAAGGCGGAAAATACGCTCGACATGATCGACGCGCCGATGGTGGCCGTGGTCGGTAGCGAGATCTTGGTCGACGGTTCGCCGACCGGAAATACGCGCGCGATCGAGGAGTCCGATCGGATGCAACGAATCGACGAGCTCTTCAACGTCCTCAAAGCCAAGCGCGAGCTCTGGAAGCAAACGCACCCGAACAAGGATTTTCCCGGTGTGGTGATGCTTCAGATCGATCAGAACATCAAAGCCGTCATCGTGAAGAGCGTCTTTCAAACGGCAGCGTTCGCTGGTTTCCCAAACGTGAGCTTCATGGTGAACAACCTGCCGAAGACGGCACGCTGATCTCCTCGGATACCGGGCGCCTTGCGTTCCGGTGGCGGACCTCGACATGGCGGACCTCAAGAAGGGCCCTCGCGGCCTTCCGGCCATCTCTCGCGCACGCGAAGAGCGTTCGCGGCGCGGTCCCCGCTGGACGATGCGGGCTGGTCTCACGGCCGCTGGCGCTGTCCTACTCGGACTGATCCTGCACACGATCGTCAGCAGCCGCGAGCTCAACTCCGACAAGCAAGCTCTGCTTGCCAAGCAGCGTGCGCTCGAGGCGACACTGGGCGTTCGGTGGTTCCCCCTCCGGGATCGCCTGGAAGAAGACGTCTTGGGCGCTGCGAGGGCTTACGCCGGCGACCTCGTCGAGCCCGAGGCCCGTGGCGGTGCGTTCCGGACGCAGCCGGGGCTGTATCTTCGGATGCGCGTAGCCGATGCGATGACCGTCGGAGACATTCGTCGGGTCGCCGCCGACGCCAAAAAGGACGCGTTCGCAAGCTGTCTGCTGCGTGAGCCGAACGAACGCGGGCTTCGGGGCGAGATTGACGGGGGCGCGTTCGCCGAGCAGCCGTGGAACCTCGGGCGAGCCTATGCCGCAACGAGGATTTTGGGCGACACGTGGGTTCGCGCCGTAAAAGACGCCGACGGCGACATGCGCATGCGCGTCTTTTCAGAGCAGTACGACACCGCCGTGCGCGACGAGATCCCGATCGCCGTCGATGTCGTGACGCGTGCTCAATTTTTCCTCTTGGTGTTGGACGAAGCCGTCGCCGACGCCGAGCAGACCGAGGCGGGCCTCATGACGGAAGAAGCGCTTCAGCTCATTGCGCACCCGGCGCGCGTCGAGGTCTTCGACCTCCGAACGAATAAGGAGATTTTGCGTCTCCGACGATCGGGCAGCTCGCGCGTCATTTCGACCGGCGAGCGGCCCGTCACGGACCCGGAGACGCGCGACGCCATGCAACGTCAGGCCAACAACTGCGCGTTGGCCGGCCTCGTGGAAAGCGCCATGGGCCCGCGCGGCCGCGATCCCGGCACACCTTGACCGCCGCTTACTGCGGCGCCTCGTCCCAAACGTCGACGAGGTGAGTGGATACGAATTGGTGCCAGGAGAGCGTGATCGCCAGAAAAGCGCTGCGATCGACGAGTCCGCGCACGATGCCGAGTGCAACGGCTTCCTCGCTCCATCGCATGCCACCCTGCAAGTCGATCCAAGGTCCCGACGCATTCGCGAATATCGGAATCTCGACGCCAAGCCCGACCAGAAGCCCGGATCGCGACGCGAACCCCCCTGCCCGCGGCTGCAAAAAAATCGCTCCAAGATCGAGGCCGATCGAATCGAGCACCATGTCGAGACGAGCGCGCTCGGTCTCGAGTCCGTTCAACCATCGAGCGAGAAAGACGGGCCGGAGCTCGACGCCGGTGCTGAGGGCGCGTCTCGGCTCCGAATCGGAGGCGACGAGGGGACCGTCTTCGTAAGCGGCGAAGACGCCGGCCGTGTCGAGGTATCGGATCCGGATCTCGCCTTCGACGCGCGGTGCGCCCGGAACCACCATCGCCCCGGCACCCACGACCAGACTGAGGTCGCCATTCATGCGCCCGTATGTCGGATTGGCCGCGCCGTCGGCCCATGAGGGGACTGCGCCAAGCACGAACGACACGGACATCGCCGCGAAGACCGCGCGTTCAAATCCCGAGGGCATGCGTGACCGGCTCACGGAGCTCCGGCGCGAGAACCAAGCGAACGCGCGAGAGAACTTGTCCCGCGAGCCGTCCCAGCAAAAACGAAACTTCGTGTAGGGGGCGAGCTGGCCCTTTCGAATAAACCACCGTGAGCGGTGCGTCCCTGGCTCCGAACGGCTCATCGCTCGCGACGTCGACTCCGACGTAAACGTCGGGATTGAATCCCCGGTGGCGGGCGACGTCGCGGGCAACGGCCAGAGCACGCGCGCGGCCGTCGATCGTCGCCTGCTCGCCAAAGAGCTCCAGCGTCTTGAACAGCGAGCGGGTCCGAATTCGCCTGGATAGGTCCGCTAGCGGTGCGTCGGGTGCCTGTTCCCAGGCGCGCATGGCTACCCAGAGGACGTCATCGTCGAGAGCCAGGTAGTCTCCGAGAAGAATCGGCTCTTCACGTGCCGCCGAGACGACGGCCGCCGGCACGGCGTCGAGTCGCGCCCCGGATCGCAAAACCGAAACGGCGCGCGCCAGGATCGTTCGGATCATCCACTCGGCTGCCCGCGTCGCCTTGTGCAGGTAGACTTGTTGGAACATGAAGAGCCGTGCCGTGATGAACGCTTCGATGGCCGGCAAACCCTTGGCTCCATCGATGGCCAGCTCGGGCGCGGCAATCGTGGAAGCCGAGACCGGGCCGAAGCAGAGGCTTCGAAGGAGCCAGTCGAGGTCGTAAAGGCCATAGCGGACGCCCGTCGCGTGCGCGTCGCGAAGAAGATAATCGCAGCGGTCGACGTCCAGCTCGCCGCTCACCGCTTTCGCGAGGTATGCGAGTTCGTGCCGTCCGTGAACGAGGTCGACGACACGCGCGGGCATCGCTGGATCCGCGTCCGCAAGCACTCGATGAACAGCGGTGGCCGAATCGAGCACGATTCGCTCCGTCCAGGTTTCATGCGCCGGCGTGCCCGGAATGGCCTCTTCGAACAGGTGCGACAAGGGCCCGTGCCCGAGGTCGTGCAGCAGTGCCGCGGCCAACGCGTGCTGCGCCCGCTGGCGGGTGATTCGCTGAGCTTCCGGAAGCACGCCGTGGATCGCGCGCAGCCGCGCCAAAAGGAGCTTCATGACGAAGGCCGACCCGAGCGCATGCGCAAACCGAGAGTGCTCGGCGCCCGGGAACGCGAGCGACGTGACCCCCAGCTGGCGCACCCGGCGCAGACGCTGCACTTCGGGCGTGTCGAGAAGTCGCTCCACGATTCGCTCCTCGTCGGCCTCGAATGCGACGAGGCCGTGGACTGGATCGCGGAGGATCACGCGACCTCCTCAACCCACGTGCCGACGGTGCCGTCGTCGTTCCAGACACGGACTGCAAGAGGGCCGCAAGGGGGTTCGAAGAGCGCCTCGTCAAGTACGCGGCGGGCGCGACTGCCGGGGACTCGCTCCGAGTGCCACGCCGTCCGGAGCGGTGCTCGGGCGTCGGCCGCGCTGCCGACCGCCCAAGCCAGTGGCTCGAGCGGGGCCACCAAGCGCACACGCACGCCGGAACCGACACGATCGACGGCCACACGCGGCGCGTCGGCGACCGGCGACGTGCGACCGCAATCTTGCACTTCGATCGAAGCGCCCGCGCGAAGCAGCCGAGCCCGCGCGGTTGCGGTCGCCAGCGGCGAGGCGTCACCCAGCACGAAGCGACGCCCGAGGGCGTATGCGCTCTCGCCCGTCGTACCGCTGCCAGCGAAGAGGTCGACGACCAGGCCACCGGGGGGCGACGCGCACGACACGATCCGATCGAGCAGTGCGCGAGGTTTCTGCGTCGGAAATCCGGTTCGCTCGCCGGAAGCCGCGTGCCGGAGCGGTCGCACGTCGGTCCAGAGCGCGTCGATGCGGCGTTCCCGACACCATTCGCCATCGCTATTTTGCACAAGAAAATATTTGATATACACCTTGCCGCTCGCTGCCCGGTGCACGCGGCCTTCCCTGTCGAGCCGCTCGATCGAACCGTCCGTGTAGTCGCCGCGCGGCGCGGCGACGAATGGGCGACCGGCGTCGTCCCAGCGGATGGCGCTCGTCGGGATGGGCTCGAGGCGGGTCGGCGGTACCAAGACGGCACGATCGCTTCTGCCATAGACCACGATCGTGTCGAGCGTCCGTCCGAACTGAGAGCTCGCCGCCTGGCGGCCCAAGTTCGGCGCGCGCCGCCAGACGATTTCGTTGACGAACGCCTCCCGCCCTAGCATCTCGTCGAGGATGAGCCGAACCAGGTACGATGCACGGTAGTCGACGTGGACCCAGATCGTGCCCGCGGGGGTCAGCAGCTCTGCCAGCGACTCCAAGCGCGGAGCCAGCATGTCGAGATAGGCGGCCACTCCTCCGCCATCCCAGCGATCGTCGTACGCCTTGGTCCGGAGAACTCGACCGTCAGCGGGCCCATCCAGCCGCGCCTCGTACACATAGGCAGCCTGGGAAGCGAAGGGCGGATCGACGTAAACCAAGTCGACCATGCCGCCGAACCCGTCGCGCGCCAGGGCCGTGGCCACATCGAGAGCATCGCCCAGAATGAGACGACCCTGCGGCGGATCCACCGCCGTCACTCCGGGAAATGGTTTCGTGCCGGCACTCTCGACGGTCACCGCCAACTCACGGCCCGGGTGAGCGGCTTTGCCGGGCTCCCAGACCCGCCCAGGCCACTCGATTCGCAACTCCGAGGAACGCCGAGAGCCAGCGGCCGACGGCACTCCGGCCCTGAAAGCGCCGAGTGAGCTGCGGCCCTGGCGTGCGACCATGCCCTCGAGGCGCTCACCTTACTCGACCGGACAACCGTTTCACAGGTGCCGCTGCGAGCATGACGATCATCGTTTTGCCGCTCGCGCCAAGGTGACGTGTCGCGGTACTTGGCCGTGCGGTTCGCCGTGCTTAGGGCACAAGGCTCCGTTCTCCGCTACGCTCTCGCGTTGATCCCGCCGTGTCGACCTCGCTCGCCCCCGAAGCCAACCATCGGTTGACCGACATCTTGCGGGCGTTGCCGCAAGGTGAGCTCGACGGGCTCATCGACCGCCTCGCCATTCGAATCGACCCGGCAAAACGGATCGACGTCCCGTCGCAGGTCGCGCGCGCTCTGGTGTCGTTGACCGAGCTCCGTGACGCAAGCCGTTTGAACCCTGCGTGCACGGAGTTGATCCATCGCGTCGCCGAGGCGCACGGCTCGCTCCGGGTCACGTCCGTGCCTCCGGCTCTCGAGCCTCTGCTCGCTCGCGGGCTCATGTTTGCCCGTTCGGCGGAAACGAGCGTCGAGCTCATTCTTCCTTCCGCGTATCTGGTGCAGCTCAAGTCGTGGGAAGGCGAGGACCCCCGGGGGCTGAGGGCCCTGCTCTCCCAGGCCTCCTTCGAGACGACGACGGCGATTGCGTCGCATTATCTCGGCCGACCGGCCACGCCGCCGATCGCGCT
The DNA here is from genome assembly GCA_963696385.1 of uncultured delta proteobacterium. Classification (GTDB taxonomy): domain Bacteria; phylum Myxococcota_A; class Polyangia; order Polyangiales; family Polyangiaceae; genus Palsa-1150. Next base: position 1,329,161 of record CAVOKF010000005.1, on the reverse strand, counting down.
GTCTCTGGAGAGCGCATGGGAGGTGCTGGGCGACCCGGTCAAGCTATCCGACGAGATCGGCAAGTTATCCGGAACCGAGCGCCGCGTCCTCGAAGGGGTCGATTCGGACGGCGGCGAAGTCGACACCGAAGAGCTCCTGGAGCTGGAGCGCGAGCCCTTGCGCCTTCGCACGGCAACAGGCGCGACGCCCTCGCGTCGCGGAGTGGGCTTTTCGCTGGAGCGGCGAGGCCTTCTTATTCCGGTTCACCCGAATCGGCACGTCGTACCGACCGAGGTCAGTGCAATCATCGGCGCGGCCCATCACAGCGAGCGCGAGGCGCGACGCCTTGCCGTGAAGCAGTTCGTTGCCTCGGGCGATCACGCTCCTCGCCGAGCTCGCTTCTCGCTCGATCCGTCGCCCCTGGCCATGGGCCTGGCCACGGCCTCTCGCGAGGCGGGGCGAACGCCCGAGGGCCGCAGCCCCTCCGGAACGGTTTTCGAGGTGCGCGCCGGGGTCGGCACACCGAAGTCGTTGGTGCAGAAACTCGCCGCACGTTTCGGTCGCGACCCCGAACACGTGGCACTCATCGTTGCCCTGTCGCGCGCCATCGGACTTTGGGACGCTTCGGCTACGAATACGTCCTCGCCTCCCGGCACTTTCACACTCCAAGATCTGACCGTGCAGCTGTTCGTCGCGTGGAGACGGGGAGGCGCGTGGGACGAAGCGCGCAACGAGCCGGAGATCCTCCGACTGGCCGCGGAATCTCGCGACACGAGCCCAGCCGGCGTCGTGCGCGAGATGGTCCTCGAGGCGCTGCGCGAGCTTGGCGAGGGCCGATGGGTTCCGTGGTCGTCGCTTGCGCGTTGGCTCAAGAGCGACCACCGGGTGCCCGGGCTATCCCGGCTGCTGCGCCGATGGGCCGAGCGCGTTGGCGCGGATCCGGTGGACCCGATCGAGGTCGCACGCCGCATCGTGCACGAAAGCCTTCCGGCGCTCGGAATCCTCGACCTCGGCGAGGACGAAGACCTCGCGCACGATGGCGAGATCGAACCCCGCGGCAGCCCGATGGCGCTGCGCCTGACCGCCCGGGGCCGCGCCCTGGTCGCCGACAAAGTGCCCGCGAACGACGGAGCGCCGTCCAAGTTCCTCGACACGCACGTGTTGCGTCTGGGTCCGCAAGCTCGAGTCGGCGCCATTCTGGCCATCGCGCCGCTCGTCGAAGTCGGACGCGCGGCCGAAACGCTCGATCTCATGATTGCCCCGCAGACGCTGGCACGCGCCCTTTCCGCGGGTCTCGAAGCGGACGTGCTCCGCGCGCGAATCGAAGCGCTCGCGCCCTTGCCCGAGTCGCTCTCGCGGACGCTCGCGCAGGCGAGCGTCGTGGTCGGCCGCGCCACATGGGCACCGGCGAACGGCTTTCTCTGGGTCGAGGACCCGAACGTCCGCGAAATGCTCCGAACTCGCCGGCCGACTCAGGAGCTTTTTGTCGATCCTTCCCCTCCGGGGGGTCTGCTGGTGCTGGCGGGAGTGGATCTGGACCGCCTCGCGCGACGATGCCGGACGATCGGAGTCGAAATCCTAGCCGACGGTCAGGTGGTGCGGGCTCGCACCGCCTCCCCCGCGGGTCTCCCGAAGTCCGTGCCTCCTCCGCGAATGACGCCGGGGCGTGGGTCTCAGAAGGCGGACAAGTAGCTGGCGCGCTCCGCGGCCCACGACTCGAATCGAGCGGCGGCTGGTTTGGGCGACGACCCGTCCGCTCGAGACGAAAATTTCGATGGGAAGCTGTCGACCGTTGTAGGAGCTTGCCATCGTGTACCCATAGGCGCCCGCGTCCAGGATGGCGACACAAGGGGGAGGCTTGGGCGGAAAGAAGTGCTGTCCGAAATCGTCGCTGCTCTCGCAGACCGGACCGACGACCCGCCACGGCAATGACGTCGCCTCGTCCACCTGCCGGTCCACCGGCACGACGCGGTGGCGAGCCTGATAGAGGGCAGGGCGAATGAGATCGTTCATCCCGGCGTCGATCATCGACCATCGAGCTCCACTCGCGACCTTTGCCTGAATGACACGGGCGAGCAGGATTCCATGGGGTCCAACGAGCGACCGACCCGGCTCCACGTAGAGCGCCAAATCGTCCAGGCCGACGAGCCTTTGCTCCCGGCGGGCGGCGCGTACGAAGTCCGCCGGCTGAGGCAGGGTGGAGGGAGCAGCGGTGCCGTCCTGGCGCGCGGCCGGCGGCGCCGTGTAATCGATACCGAAACCTCCGCCCGAATCGACGAACGCGAGCGACGCGGCACGACCGTCCGAGCGCAGAGCACGGGTGACCCCGAAGAGGACGCGGCACGCTTCGACGTAGGGCGATACGCTCGTGAACTGCGAGCCCGCGTGTACCGCCATGCCGACCAGATCCAGGTTGCCGGCCGCTCCGATGAGTTCGACGGCACGGCCCACGTCTTCGAGCGCGACGCCGAACTTCGCCGCATCATGGCCCGTCGCAATGCTGGCGTGTGTCACCCCCTGGAGATTGACGCTCGGGTTCACACGGATGCTCACGCGCACCCTGCGGCCCGCGGCGCTCGCGCGCGCCCGGACACGGGTGATTTCTTCGACGCTTTCGAGCTGCAGCGCGGCGATTCCGCGGGCACCGCACGCGATGGCGCGATCCATCTCCTCGTTCGTCTTCGCAACGCCACTGAACACGATTCGCTCCGGCGCCATACCGCACGACGTGGCGACGAGAAGCTCCGCTGCGCTCACTACGTCCGCCCCGCATCCTTCGCTCGCAACCGCCCGAAGCACCGGACCCGCCGTGTTCGCTTTGACGGCATAGGCCACGAGATGCGATGCGTCATCGAACGCAAGCTGCAGGGCGTGAGCCTCGGCGGCGATTGCATCGAGATCGTAAACGTACGCCGGGGTGCCAGCCCGCGTCGCCAGATCCGCCAGGTCGATGCCGCCGAGACGAAGAAGACCTGACGCGTCACGGGTGAGGGACATGGCGAATCACTCGAATGCGAGGCCAGCCTGTAGTAGCGTCCGGACTCGCGCCGGATCAAGGGGGGAGCGCAAAGTCGCACATACTCCCATCCGTAACTCGGTTAAACTACCCTTTGAACCAAATGTCGTCACTGCGTCGCGCCAAACTCGTTTGCACGCTCGGACCGGCCTGTGACTCCCTGGATGGCTTGCGCGGACTCATCGCGGCCGGGATGGATGTGGCGCGCTTCAATTTTTCGCACGGCACGCATGAGGAGCACGGCGCACGGCTCTCCCGGTTGCGCAAAGCGTCGGATTTGGAACACAAGGCGGTCGCGGTCCTGCAAGACCTTTGCGGACCGAAGATCCGAACCGGGTCGTTCCCACGGAAATTCGATTTGCCGTCCGGTGCGGACGTGACCCTCTTCGAAGGCGACGCATCCAGCGACGAACGCGTCGTGCCCATTCAATACGAGGGACTCTCGGCCGACGTGCGCTTGGGCGACCGGATTCTGTTCGATGATGGGCGCCTCGTTCTCACCGTCGTCGGCGTCGAGTCACAGCGAGTGAGAGCGCGCGTCGACCAGGGTGGGGGCATGCGCGACCACGTCGGGGTCCACTTGCCCAGCAAGACGATGCGCGTCTCTGCGCTGACGGAAAAAGACAAGGAAGACCTCGTGTTCGGCTTGTCGAGCGGCATCGACTACATCGCGATGAGCTTCGTCCGGCGGGCGGCGGATATTCAGCAGATCCGCGACATCTGCCAGGCGTGGGGCGCGCCGACGCCGGTCGTCGCCAAGGTCGAGACGCCGGACGCGGTGGAAAATCTGGAGAGCGTGGTCGCCGCAAGCGATGGCGTGATGGTCGCCCGGGGCGATTTAGGCGTCGAGTTTCCACCCGAGCGGGTTCCGGTGATCCAGCGACAAATCCTCGCCGTTGCGCGGCGTGTCCGCCGGCCGGTCATCGTCGCGACGGAGATGCTGCAATCGATGACGAAGTCGACTCGGCCCACGCGTGCGGAAGCGAGCGACGTCGCGACCGCCGTGTACTCGGGGACCGACTGTCTCATGCTCTCGGGAGAGACTGCGACGGGCGACCACCCGACGCTGGCGTGCTCGATGATGAGCCGGATCGCGCTCGAGGCGGAAGGCAGCCCTTTTTTCGAGCATGCTCCGTACCTCTCCCGAGCGACCAGCGTCGCCGAGGCCGTTGCCCGCGGCGCTTGCAACACGGCCCGCGAGATCGGCGCCAAGTACCTCGTCGCCTTCACGGAAAGTGGCTTCAGCGCGATGACGGTGAGCCTGGCGCGCCCGGATGTGCCAATCATTGCCTATTCTGCCAACGCCAAGACACGGCGCCGAATGGCGCTTTATTGGGGCGTCGTTCCTCGCGAGATACCCGCGATGCACGACACGGATCAGCTCGTGGACTGGTGCACAGGAGACTTGCTAGCGGCTGGCTACGGGTCCCCGGGCGAGAGGGTGGTCATCGTCTTCGGGGCACCCGTTGGCGTCAGCGGGAGCACCAATTCCATTCGGGTTCACGTTCTCGGCTAGAGGCGGAGCTTATCGCCGCCTCGGGCCCAAAACGCTTGCTCCACCCGGGCGCAGCCGTAAGAATGCCGCCCATGGATAAGACTCTTCGCTGCACGGTCTGCACTTGGCGTGGCGCGTGGGCCGAGGCCGCGGCGATGCGCGTCCGGCCCGCGCCCCTGCCTCCTGCTCTCGAGGAGATTCAACGCGCCTACGAGCAACGGCAACTCGAGGAGGAGCACCTTGGGGGTCACCGGCCGCCGCCGTGCCCGCAGTGCGGCCACCACACTCTCGCGGTGCACATGAAGCGCGGACACGCGGCAGTCTGACGACCTCGCGCGAGAAACTCAGCGGGACGTGAGCTCTACGACGAGTCGCGTCCGGCCGACCAAAAACTCGTCGCCGTGGAGGATCTCTTGCTCGCCCTTGATGCGGACAAAGACACCCGTCCGTGAGCCCAGGTCCGTGAGGAGAATCGAACCGGCCTGTTCTTCGATGAAACAGTGCTCGTCGCTGACCAGCGGATCGCTCGGAAACACGAAGTCGCCATACGACGATCCGATCTGCAATGTCGTCCCCCGTGCCAGCACGCATGCACCGAGGGCACCTCCTTCGAAGATTTGGACGACCCGGAACGACGAAAGCCACTTGGGCGAGGAATAGAAGTACGTCGGACCGGGATCGGGACTATCGGCTGGGACAGGATTGCGCTCGATCCTCAAGAGCTGATCACCCACAATAAACTCATCGCCGGGGCCGAGCTCCACCGGCGCGCGGATTCGCAAGAAGACACCGTTTCCGGCCTCGAAATCCTGGAGCCATAGGCGATCGTCGCGCAACCGTATCGCGGCTTCACGCGGATGGCAGAACCGTTCGCCCGGGAGCGCGATCACACCGGTCGAGCCCACAATCGCTTCGGAGGCCAATGGCTCGTACGCGGGCGGGCCTCCACCCACTCGACGCAAGACGGTAACTCGGAAGTGCGCTCGCCGAGGGGCGGACGAAAGCGGGGCGGCAACCGCCTCGGGCGCAGTTGCAGCCGCGATCTCGCCGGCGGCGTCGACACGCGACTTCTTCTGCGTGGCCATTCTCTGAACGTCGACCTTGGGCGGGTAGTCCAAAAGGTGCATGCCGCCGACTGCGCGTCCGTCGATAATCTCGTCGAACTTGCCTTCGCGCAGGGCGATGGCCATCTCGAACTGCTGTGCCTTCATGAGCTGGCGGACGTAAAGGGCAACATCCTCGCGGCGGACGTGCTCGGCATACGACCGTTTGTGGCTTCGGATGACGTGGCCACCGTCGGCAAAAAGGTGCGTGATGATGTGCGGCTTCTCGAGACCGCTGTCCTCGGTCTGAATGTGGAACGTGCGATCTTTGTATTTGACGTTGTTGTTGAAGCCGAGTTGCGCCCGCACGAACGACGGGCGTGCGAGCTCGCGATCCAGACGCCCGACCTCTTCGGCCGACCAACGCGCAATCGCCTGGTCAAGGATGCTCTGGTCGCCGGCAATGCCCTCCATGCGTTCGAACGCGAGCTGCGCGAGCCGCGATGTGGGGTCGATCCGAAGCGCCTCGGCGAGCAACTTCTGGCCTTCCTGATCGTTGGGCCCGCACGCGGCCGATGCGGCGAGGACCGAAACGGCCTCGCCCGGCTGACCCCTGTCGAGCAGTCCCCTGGCGACGCGTGACGCCGCTGCTCGGCGACCGGACATCGCGACTGTCTCAGAACCGAGGTTCATTGGCCCAATCATCCCCGCGCACGCCCGGCGCATGCAAGTATCCTCGCACCTTCCTCTTGCGACCCGACCCCTGCCCGGCCAAAACGCGCGCAGACCTCGAATGGGATCGTGTCCTCGGTGCCCTCGCGGATCGTTGCGCGGGTCCACTAGGGCGTGAAGTGGCCCTCGCACTTCCGTTTGCCGACACTGGGGAACTGGCGCGCACATGGCTCGCCCAGGCTGCGGAGGCAACGCGCACGCGTGTTGTGGCGGGATCTCTCAAACTCACCGTCGATGCGACCGAGCTCCGGGCGGCAACCCGAGTCGAATCCCTTCCCAACCCGACGGCCCGAGCCGCCAAGCTCGGCGCAAACCGATCGGGCCGCTTCAGTGAAGAGATGCCGATCCGGACGCGAGACAATACATGTGACCTGCGCGGACTCCGTGTCGACGACGGAGTCGCCGTGGCGATGAGTTTTCTCGATCGGGCCGTCAACGAAGGACGAAATTTCGTCTTTCTTCTGCACGGACACGGAGCGGACGCGCTTCGAGACGCGCTTCGAAAGGAGGTGTCACGATCGACGTGCGTCCGTCGCCTTCGATCGGGCGACCGGCACCACGGGGGCGAGGCTGTAACGGGCGTATGGCTTACCTGAAAGGGCGGCCGGAGGCATCGACACGGCCTCGGCCCTTTCGGAGCCCGTAGCACTCGTCGCAAGCCCGAGGCGCGCGATTTGGGGAACGGACTCCTAGTCCGCTGCTCGTCCGGAATCGCCCACGCCTCTCCGATCGCCGCGCGAATCGGCTTCGATGAAGATCTTGCGCATCCGCGGCATTGCGGCGCGGATGCGTGCCTCCACTTCGTTCGTCGCACGCTCCACCTCTCCGACGGTCAGCGTGGAACGAAACGCGACCTTGAGCGCCAGCAGGATGACGTCGGGTCCGAGATGCATCGTCAGAAGCTGCGTGACCCGTTCGACCCCATCCACGCCGGACGTCAGCTCGACGACTCGCACCCGATCTTCGGCGGTCGCGCTTTCGCCAATGAGGAGTCCGTGGGTGACCTTCGCAAGCACCAGTGCAACGGCGCAGAGGAGCAGACCGATCAAGACGCTCCCCATCGGGTCCCAGAACGATTGCCCGGTGAGTGCGCTCGCGCCGAGAGCCGCGAGCGCCACGATCAGTCCGACAATCGCAGCCGCATCCTCGGCAAGCACGAGCGGGATCGTCGGATCCCGTGCATCGAGCACGGCACGCAGCACGGGACGATCGCCGGTCACCTTTCCGAACTCCACGAGGGCGGCACGAAGACTTGTCGCTTCGATGACCAGCGAAAGCCCGAGCACGGCGCAGCTGATAGCGCGACCCTCGGCGCGGACCGGATGGGCCAATCGTTCGATCCCCTCGAAGACGGCGAACGCCCCACCTATGCTGAACAGGAGCAGCGCCACGACGAAGGGCCAGAAATAGAGCTCACTGGCGCGTCCGAAGGGAAACCGATCGTCTGGCGGGCGTGCCGCCAGGCTCATGCCGATCAACAGCAAAGCCTGATTGCCCGTGTCCGCGAGCGAGTGTACGGCCTCGGCTAGGGTCGCCGTCGAGTGCGACGCCGCGGCGGCGGCAAACTTGCAGGCGGCGATGGCGACGTTGCCGGCGAGCGCCACGAGAACGACCTTTCGGCTATCCAGCATGAATCATCGCGTGTTACCTCGAATTCATCGTGAGCTCGACGGGCTTCACATTCGAGGTAGATGGCCGGACCGGATCGGGGCTTTTCTACGCCACGGGTGAGCCTTGCGCACGCATCGTACTCGGTCATGGAGCGGGCGGGCGGCAAAGCCATCCCTTCATGGTGGGCATCGCTTGCGCGCTAGCAAGACGCAAGATCCACGTCTTCACGTTCGATTTTCTCTATGTTTCTGCAGGAAGGCGCGCACCGGACCCGACCCGCGTTCTCGAGACGACTTGGCGCGCCGCGCTTGCCGCACTGCGGGTTCGATGGTCGTCTCCGGACGTTCCGCTCTTCATCGGCGGCAAGTCGATGGGAGGGCGCATCGCGACCCATGTAGCCGGCGACGACGACGTCGGCGCCCCGCAATTGGCCGGCCTCGTGCTCCTCGGATATCCACTTCACCCGCCGGGCAAGCCTGAGCAGCTGCGCGCGGCTCATCTCGCGCGGGTGCGCGCGCCTATGCTGTTCGTCCAGGGCTCGGGCGATCCGTTCGGACGTCCGGACGAGCTTCGCCCGATCGTCGAATCCCTCTCGCAGGGTTCGCGTCTGTTCGTGGTCGAGGGCGCCGATCATTCCCTCTCGCTGCCCAAGCGGCCCGGGCGGAGGCCCGACGAAGTGATCGAGACGGTAGCCGACGAGGTGGCTCGGTTCGTCACCGGGTGAGTACGATGCGAAGGCGCGCCCGTGCCCCTTGCATGAACGCACTCTCTGCGGCGCGCAGGCGCTCCGTGATGAACCAGCGTCGCAGCGGGGTCCGTACCTCCTCGAACGGTTTGCCGCGATACGGATGCGCGGAGGTACGGAACACCTCTCTCAGCTGCTCCTCGCTCGGTTCGAGAACTTGGGTAACGGCCCGATCCACGTAGAAGGCCGCAAGCGCGCGGCGACGCCACAAAGCCTGAACCTCGGATGCGTCGAGCTGCTCGGCGGCTGCCGCCGCCTCGACGCGACCTTGCCCTCCCAGCCGCTCGAAGAGCGCCAGGGTAAGCTCGTCTTGAAGACGTGCCAAATCCCGCTCCGTCGGCCGCCGCCCGGAGGGCGAGCCCGAGATGAGCTTCTCGGCCAGAGCCGTGAGCACCTCCTCCCCGATGTCGTGGTCAAGCGCGGCTCTCACGTGCCGCTCGTCGTATCCTTCGCCCAAACCCTCCGGCCGCTCTGCCATCAGCTCGAGCCGTGCCTCGAGCGCGAGCGTTCTCTCGAAGACGAAGCGCGGCCGCTCGGATCCGCCTGTCTCGGCCGTGACGAACCGAACCACGGCGCGATCGACGACGGCGTGCGTCGGTGCATCGTCTGCGAGCGCGACCCCCGGCAAGACCATCGCGGCCCATGTCGCAAGGACTTTTGCGGAGCCGCCCCGTGAATTCACGACGATTCGTCGCCCTTCTTCAGGGAATCCTCCGACGTCGAAGGTGCCGTCGCTCCTCGCTCTTGAAGCATGTGATCGTGATGATGGGCAAAGCTGCGGGCAGCCCGCCGAGCTTTGAGAAACTCGGCGAACCCTACGACGATCTCGAGATCCCTCGGTCCGAGCGTCTCCCCAAGTTCTCTCAAGCTCTGGCGCAAGGTCTCGGCGTTGCGGAGCCTGCGGCCACTCTGCGATTTCGGTGCGGAATCCTCGGTCGACTCCGGAGCGGATTCGGGCGGCGGTGCCGGCGCCGGCGCCGGCGCCGGATCCGACCACGCTTGTCTCGCGACCGATTGGATGGCGTGAGCGTTCAACCAGGCCTCCATGAAGGTCCGCAGCCGCTCGCTGCGAAACGCAAACCACCGCTCGCGGTCGGTAGCGTAGTTCATCAGCACGTCCTTGAAGCGACGGAACGCCCCCTTGCCGTCGATAGCCTGCGAGAGCTTGCTCCGAAGCTCGGTGTCGTCCACCGTGGGAATGAAGCGCTCCATCCAGCGATATTGCTCGCGTGAACTGACAGGCTCGACGCGCAAATACGTGCCGTCCGACGCGATCCGCACGTGCATTTGCGGGTCGGCGACGCCGTCGACCACTCGCAAGACTTCGCCCGTTGTCAAATGCAAATAGCTGTGCACCTCGGGCGCGTTGTTTTCGAAGGCATCCTCGAGCGCCTCCCAGTCCACGGGCACGTCGCGCAAGGGCGCAGGCACGGTGCCCGACCCCGAGCGATCCCCCGCATTGCTGCTCGACATGGCTTTCCTTTCTCCGGCGAAATGACCGGCCTCGAAGCGACCGGCTGTCCGAGATCCAGCGTGCTGGAACGCGCAAGCGCGCCGGGCTCGGGCGCGTAACGGCCGGCAGAAGAACCTGAGACGCACTTTCGTCGATCGCATGCGTGCGCTCTCTCCGAGAATCGCACGCGCACGCCCGGCGCGAAAGGGGGGCCTCCGACCCGCGGTCCTTCGAGGCATGCGAGAGGGCTGAGCGCCGTCAAACGGCAGCTGCGGAAGTACCCGCATTCAAAGCGGACTCGGACGCACCGAGCGCGCGCGGCGCACGGCATCCGTCCAGCGGTCCCAGTGGGCCGCTCGCTCGGCTTGCGCCCATCTCGGTTCGAACCTGGACTCGAACCGCACGAGACGCGCAGCTTCGTCAAACCCCGAGCAAAGAGCCGAACCGATGCCCGCCAGCATGGCGGCGCCGCGTCCGGTGGACTCGACGTCTGCCGGACGCTCGACGACCACGTCGGCGACATCGGCCTGAAACTGCAGGAGGGTATCGTTGGCAGCAGCCCCCCCGTCGACGCGCAGCCGCGCCAGCGGATGCTTCGCGTCCTTGACCATGGCATCCAAGAGATCGCCCACTTCGAACGCGATCCCCTCGAGTGTGGCGCGGGCCAGATGAGCCGCGGTCGTTCCGCGCGTGAGGCCGGTAATCGTACCTCTCGCATCGGGATCCCAATAGGGTGCGCCCAAGCCGGCCAGCGCGGGGACGAATACGACCCCCTCGCTGCTGGAGACGCGCTTCGCGAGAACCTCGACGTCCTTCGCGGCTTGGATGATGCCGAGTCCATCGCGGAGCCATTGAACCGCAGCGCCCGCAATGAATGCGCTGCCCTCTAGCGCGTACGTCGTAGCGCCGTTAATCCGCCACGCAGCGGTGGTCACCAGGCCGTGATCGCTCCAGATTGGACGGTCGCCGATGTTCATCAAGACGAACGCACCGGTGCCGTAAGTGCACTTCGCATCGCCCTCGCGAAAGCAGCCCTGTCCGAACAACGCCGCTTGCTGATCGCCCGCGATTCCCGCGATCGGCACCCCATCGGGCAAGAAGCCGACGCCGTTTGTGCGTCCGACGACTTCGGCGCTCCCGACGATGGTGGGAAGCACCGTCTCGGGAACTCGAAAGAGCCCGCACATTTCGGCGTCCCACTCGCCCCGCGCGAGATTCATCAGCAGCGTGCGCGATGCGTTGGTCACGTCGGTGACGTGAGCCGCACCACTCGTCAACTCGCTGACGAGGAAGGTGTCGATCGTGCCGAAGGCCAGTTCGCCGCGGGCGGCGCGCTCCCGCGCGCCTTCGACGTGGTCGAGCAGCCACGCGATCTTCGTTGCACTGAAGTACGCGTCGATCACGAGCCCAGTCCTCTCCCGCACGCGCGCCACCGTGCGAGGGTCTGCCTTCAACGCCTCGCAAACGGCGGAAGTGCGCCGGCACTGCCAAACGATCGCGAGATCGATGGGCTTGCGCGTTTCACGCTCCCAAACGAGGGTCGTCTCGCGCTGGTTCGCAATGCCAATCGCCGCGACGTCGCTTTGCGAGACTCCGGCCGCCCTCAGCGCATCGCGAACGCACTCTTCCACGCTCGTCCAAATTTCCATCGCGTCGTGCGAGACCCACCCCGGCCGGGGGAAGTGCTGCCGAAACTCGGCCGTCGATCGGCCGAGCGTTCGGCCCGCACAACCGCCGACCACTTCGACAACGAGCGCCGTCGAGCCCGTGGTCCCTTGATCGATCGCCAGGAGGTGACGAGGCATGGAAACGGCAAGATACACGAAAACTCAGCGACCCCGGGGTCGCGACAGAATGCTGGACCCGAGCAAAAGGATCGCGCTGGCGATCGAAACACCGACGAGCCAGCGAGCCAGCAACAGTTCACGGTGCCGCCAACAGTCGAGTCCCTCATACCCTGCGAACAGCGCGATTGCGGTGTAGATCATCTGGCGACCGGCTGCGTACAGGGCCGTCGTTGCATCTCGCAATCCTCGCACCCGGACTTCGAGCTCGCCACGGCTCGCCTTGGTCAAGAACCGACGGACGTCTTCCGGGAGGGTCATCGCACCCATCGCGACGTCGCGAATGGACTCCATGGCGATCTGCGCGAAATCACGGCTTCCGAGCACGTACTGATGCAAGTACGGTTGAATGATCGCCACCGGATTGAGTTCGGGGTCCAGAAGCGAGCAGCAGCCGTAGACGAGCAAGAGAGTGCGTTCGAGAAGAACCCAGTCCTTCGGAATATGAAATGCACCGGACAGTTCGCGCAGCCCGATGTTCATACGTCGCAGATCGAGAAGATTCTCCAATCCCCTCTGAGGGTCGATGCGCAGATCTTTCAAGTTGAAGCTGTCGAGACGGACCTCCTCCTGAAACCGCCGATGGAAGTACTCGATGATCCTCTCGCTCAATGTGTCATCGGTGGCGCGAGAAATGAACCCCATCTTGCGCATCGACTTGACAAGCCGATCCGTGTCGCGTCGAAGAACCCCTTCGAGGAATTCCGTGATTCCCTCCCTCATGCGCGGGCTGAGTTCAGCGACGGCCCCAAAATCGAGTAGAACGATCTTGCCTTCCTTTTGCACCAGCAAATTCCCCGGATGGGGGTCGGCGTGGTAGACGCCGTCGACGAAAATCATTTGGCAGTACAAGCGAACGAGGCGCCGTGCGACCTCTCGCTTGTCGACACCCAAACCGTCGAGCGCTGTTACATCGCTTACCTTGACGCCTTCGACGAACGTCGTGGTCAACACCCGTCGGGTGCACAGTTCGCGCAGCGGCTCCGGGAAGACGACGCGGTCGTCTTTCGCGAAGTTTCTGGCGATCCGCTCGATGTTGTCGGCCTCGAGCTCGAAGTCGAGCTCCTGCGACAAGAGCTCCTTGATCTGATGATAATAGGCGTCGAGCCCCTGAACGGGCGCAAACCATCGAACGATCCGCATGATGTGCCGAATCGTGGCCAGGTCGAGCACGACGATCCGATCGATTTCCCGGTGCTGCACCTTGAAGCAGACGCGACGACCGTCGACCAGATAGGCCCCGTGCACCTGCCCAAGCGAAGCGCTCGCGATCGGCTCGCGCTCAAGCGACGATATCATGGCCATTCGTGGACCGAGTTCGCGCTCGAGACGCTCTGCGATCTCCGCGTAGGGCCGCGGAGGGACCTGGTCCTGCAACGCCTCCAGCTCGACGCGGAACTCATCGGGGAGGAAATTCGCCATGATCGACAGCAATTGACCGATTTTGATGAACAGTCCCTGCAAATCCACGATGGCCCGATACACGCGCCGGGCATTTCGCGTGTGGACGGCGCCGATGTGCGCGTCCCGCCAGATTCGACCAAACACACGCGCGCGCACCGCCAGCGCGACGTAGCTCGCGATGACGATGAAGGTGGTCGTATAAGCTCGTACGAAGCGCCACGCGCCGACCGACGCCCCCCTGTGGATCCCTCGAACCACGGGGCGCGCGGATGTCGACGTTGCCGGCGTGCCGAGGACGGGCGGATGCTCTTGGGGAGTGAATGCCTCGGACATCAGGCGCTCTTTGGTCTCATCCATAAGCCAAGGACGTCGTCACGTTCTAACTTCGGCGCGATCGAAGCCGTGGCAACTTGGGCGACCGAGGCGGCAATGCGCCCGTCCGATGTTCAGCTCGCGTCCGGCCCTGGTCGAGGGCGAGCGTGGGTGCTCCACCAGGCCCGCGCCCTGGCGACGCGAAGGCGTGAAATCGACGCGCTGACGAAGCAGTGCCCCGTTATGTATGCGCTCAGGCGATCGTCGAGTGGGAATGAGCGACAGGCTGCAAAGGAGCCGTGCAGCATGTGAAGGGCGGCTCGAAAGCATCGTTTTCGATCGTCGATGAGCTGGGGCCCCGTCCACCCTTCGCGAGTCATGCCTTGCCCCACGCGGATTTGCATCAAGCAATATGAACTGCCTCCGTCCCCACGGCCAAGACCATCGTCGACGGACTTGCGAAACGAGCTCTCGTACGAGGCGACCGACAGCATGAGGAGCGCCGTCTGGGCGCGCGCATCGTGTCCGGCAAAGAGGGGCGCCTCCGCTTCGTCGAGAATCACCGACGCCAGATCGCGCGCTATATCTTCGTATCGAGCCTTCACTTGTTCGGGCGATTCGATCGGTGCCTGAGCATGCGGCGGCACCCATGCGACCATCGCTGCGACGAGATACGTCACGAGACTCTCCATCGTCACCTCCGGTTGGGATCGGGCTTCGCGTCTTTGGGTGCTCGAAGGCCCAAGGTTCGCTCCAGCAAAGTTTGATCCCATATGTGGCACGATTCGTGCTCGACTGTTCACTCGACGACATCAAACTCCGTGCGTCCGACAAGCTGCCCGTCTTCGGTCTCAACGTCCACCGACCATCGGCCGACGAGTTCGGTCGGCAAGTCGTTTGCGCGAAGCGACGAGCGCAAGCGCACCACGCCCTTGGGCCCGGCGATTCGGGATGTCTGTTCGCTTTGCCTGTGCACCTCCCGTCCTTGATGGCGCCACACATGCCGAAGTTGGTCACCCTTGCCCCCGGGGACGACGACGTCCGTCACGGCAATGAGCTCCTGGATGACAGACGGGTGCAACGTCTTGACGGCCATGGCCAGTCGTCCGTCCGTGAGCTGTTTGGGACCGACCCCCGCCGTGGATACGTACATCGGGACCGGCGGAATGGCCGCCCTGGCCGCGTACGCCACCCCCATGCCGGCTGCGAGACTCATGGCGAAAATGGGGATGTAAATCTTATTTTTAAGTTGGCGATTCGTGACGTGGATCGTCCAAAAACTGACGACCGAAATGGCCGTCGCCGCGAGCAACGACCAGAGCGTCCGCGTGTCCGGGAAGAGCGCTGGCGTCACGAGATTCAAGCAGCCAAAAAGGGTGATACCGTGAAATAGGGACGCGAGCCATCGCCGTCGCATCAGCACGCGATCGAAGACGATATCGAGCGTCGAAATCACCGCGCACGCCGCGAGGACCAGCACGAACCAGGCGTTTGCCGCGTCGAACGTCGTCGACTGCCAGTAGAAGGGGAGTAAGAAAAACAGCATCCCTTGATAAAGATTCTTGAGGGCGTAGGTCATTACGTAGAAGCGGACGCGCGTTCCGCGGCCCGCCTCGTCGAAGGCGCTCGGCGGATCGTCGGACCGAAACACCCGAAAGAACACCACCATGAGCAACCACGCCACGCCCAGAGAGACGGCCAGCCAGCGCGCATGTTCGAAGCCTTTCCTTGCGAACGCGACGACCCCGGCGCCGAGAGCGAGTGCGTACCCCGAGTGAATCCACCAAAGCTTGCGTCCGTGCTCGCGAAGCAAGATCCGCAAGCGAGTCGTGGGCCGCATGCGCGGCGCACCGCCGAGGTCCAGCGGTTCGCGGCCGAGCTTCAGATTGGGCGGACGGACGTGCAACGCGCAGGCAGTCTACAACTTGGCCGCCTCAAGCTTGCGTCCAGTCCCCTGGTAATGTGATTCCTGTGAGAAGAGCGAGGCCAGGGGACTAGCGAAGTCGCGGGGCGCATTCGGGGTTGGGCGGAGCCCAAGGAAAACGTCTAGTCCCCCAGAGGACGCCGAAGGCGTCGGCGAAGCACAGAGGTTCCGCCAGGAACTTCTGTTCCGGGGACTAGGCGAGCCGCAGCGCTTCGCGCGGGCTATGGTCGCGGGGTCCGTGAAGCCGTCGGCAGCCGTCTCGTGGTCGCTCTTATTCTCGCTCGGTGGCGCTGCGTGCGCTGGCCGATTGGAGACATCCGCCCGACCGCCCCACGGCGCCGCTCCCCCCTCTCCCACGTCGACCCCGATGCCCGCTGACTCCACGCCCGCCCCCAACGCAGCCATGAACTACCCGCCGACGCGCCGGGGAGCCACGACCGACACGCTGCACGGAATCGCGGTCCCCGATCCCTACCGCTGGCTCGAAGACGACCAAAGCCAGGAAGTGAAGGCCTGGTCAGCCCTCCAAAATGCGATCGCGCGAGCGATCCTCGCAGGTCTTCCAGGACGCGAAGCCTTCGCGGCGCGCCTCAAAGAGCTCTCTTACGTGGAGACCGTTGGCGCGCCACGCCACTACGCCAACCGGTGGTTTTTCCCGAAACGTGACGCGGGCAAGGAGAAATTCGCGGTCTATTGGAGGGAAGGCCGCAACGGGCCAGAGACGGTGCTGCTCGATCCCAACCCCTGGTCGAGCGACGGAAGCCTCTCGCTCGGAGTGTGGAGTGTCTCGTACGACGGCAAGAAGGTTGCGTACACAGTCAAGCAGAACAATTCCGACGAAGCGACGCTGACGGTGATGGACGTCGCCACCGGAGACCAGAGCGCGATCGATGTGATTCAAGGGGCCAAATATGCGTGGCCTTCGTGGGAGCCGTCGGGCAAAGGTTTCTACTATACGTGGCTTCCCCCCGCCGGCAGCGTGCCTGTGGCGGATCGGCCCGGGTACGCCGAGGTTCGCTATCACCGACTCGGAACCGATCCGAGTACCGACCCGGTGGTGCACGGAAGAACGGGGGATCCTCAGACGTTCATCGGCGCGGGAGTCTCTCGCGACGGACGCTGGCTCGTTGCGACGATTGAGCACGGTTGGACCAGCACGGACGTCTACTTCCAAGACCTGCATGCCCCCGAGCCGCGGTGGAGGCCGCTCATCGTGGGCAAGGACGCACGTTACGACGTCAGCGTCGATCGCGATCGCTTCTTCGTTTTGACAAACGAGGGCGCCCCGCGATACCGGGTGTTTCGGGTCGACCCGGAGCGCCCGGACCGAGACCAATGGGTCGAGATTGTTGCAGAACGCGACGATGCCACTCTGGAAGCCCTCACCCTCGCGGGACACAATCTCTCGCTCGCATACCTCAAGGACGTCGTCAGCCAGGTCGAACTGCGTGACGAGAACGGGAAACTCGTTCGTGCCATCGTGCTGCCGACCCTGGGCTCCGCGAGCGCGCTCTACGGCGAGCCCGACGACGACATCGCCTATTATTCGTTCCAATCGTTCACGTCTCCGACCGAGATCTTCGAAACGAGCGTCTCCACGGGCAAGACATCGAGTTGGTACACGCTGAAGGTTCCCGTGGACGCCTCCAAATACGTCGTCGAGCAGCGTTTTGCGGCAAGTCGCGACGGCACGCGCGTCCCCTTTTTCGTCGTGCGCGCCGGGGACCTGCGCCCCACCGGGCAAGCGCCGACGATCCTCTATGGCTACGGCGGGTTTCAGGCCGCGCAGACGCCCGTTTTCTCGTCGTCGATCTTCCCGTGGCTCGAGCACGGCGGGATTTGGGTGGTCGCGAATTTGCGCGGCGGCAGCGAATACGGCGAAGGGTGGCACCGTCACGGCATGCGACGCGAAAAGCAGCACGTGTTCGACGATTACTATGCTGTCGCCGAAGAGCTCGTCCGACTTGGACTCACGGTACCCGAAAAGCTCGTCGCGATGGGTGCTTCGAACGGAGGGCTGCTGGTCGGCGCTGCCATCACGCAGCGACCGGATTTGTTCCGCGTTGCGTTGTGCGGAGTGCCGCTTCTCGACATGCTTCGGTACCAGCTGTTCGGCAGCGGCAAGACGTGGGTCACCGAGTACGGATCGGCGGATGACGCGGACGACTTTGCGGCTCTCTATGCTTATTCGCCCATCCATCACGTCACCAAAGGCACGCGGTACCCGGCCACGCTGCTGTTGAGCGCAGACAGCGACGACCGGGTGGACCCCATGCACGCCCGAAAGTTCGCGGCAGAGCTCCAATGGGCTTCGGTCGGCGGTCCGGTGCTGCTGCGCATCGAAAAGCACTCGGGCCACGGAGGCGCCGATCTGGTTCGGTCCACCGTCGAAAAGCTTGCCGACGAATACGCCTTCGCGCTCGACCAAATCGCTCGACCCTGATCTACTCCGCGACAGACCGGATGGGCAGCTGGCCCACCCCCCCCTTGGATGGACATTCAACGACTTATGTCGTTATTTCCATGGCAGTGCTAACCGGCGCGATCGGTCAGATGCTTCGCGAGTCCACGAGCGGTTTCGGCGAAATTCGCTCGTATGTTGGCGACCAAGAAATCTTCGATCAGCCGGCTCAGGTTGGCAGCCACGAACGACGGGACCCCGCGAATCTTCTTGGCATCGACCGTGAGCTCGCCGCGAATCTCGAGCAGCGACGCGCGGGGACCGTCCTCCATGAACACGGTGCATCCGCTGCACGTGACGGCCGTGGGAAACGCGTGCGTCTGCGTACGCCACTCACAGCGGAACGACGACGCATCCCAGGTCGCATGGTCGGTCCACTGAAGCATCGATTCGTTGAGAACGGCCCGCAAAGCCCTCGGAATCTGCCCTCCACCATGCCAGACGTTCACGACGTCGACGCGAGGACCCTCTTGTCTTCGCGACGTGATCTCGATACTCCGAACGTTGGGCAAGTACCGCAGAACGTGCGGCATGTCGTCGCGATAAGCGGCGAAGACCATGCCGCGGGGGAAGGGGACGTGGGCATCTGCGCGCAAATCCATCAGGGCGGCCGGCGAGCGTAGCGCAGCTGTCTTTCTTGCGTCAGCTTTGAAGGCGCCCATGCGGTTTGCCAAATGGCTCGGTCTCTTGGTCCTCTTCGCCGCGCGCGATGCCCCCGCCTACGGCGGCGGCCGCGAGCCGCAAATCTGCGACGAATCGCACTTGACCGCCGACGTGCCCCGTCCTCGCGTCGCGCATTGGGCCACAGCCCTGGATCCCATCGAGGTCCGGCACGTCGCCACGCGCGCGAATGCTCGGGTTCGGCTTTATGCAGAAGATGGCTCGATCGACGCCGGAGCGTGCGAGGCGTTCGATCGAATCGCCTCGGGATACGACGACCCGATCCACCCCCTCTCTACGCGCGTCGAACAGCTCGTGATGAAAGCCGCTTATCATTTCCGCGGCGCCTCCGTGCTCGTCGTATCCGGCTGGCGCACCGGCGCGGCACGCCACGGCACGGGCGAGGCGATCGACTTCAAGCTCGACGGAGTCCGGTCGTCCGAACTCGCGGCCTACTTGCGGATGATGCCACGGGTCGGCGTAGGGGTGTACACGCACCCACGTACGCAATTCGTTCACCTCGACGTACGGGAGCCGAGCTACCACTGGATCGATGCTTCACCGCCCGGCGTAAGGTGGCGGGAAGCGATGCTACGCGACCCCCGTGCCAGCACCTTGGACGCTTCCTGGACGCCCCAGATGGATCTCCCGTGACGGACGCGGACCCGGGCCTCGGCAGCCCATGCCTTTCGGCGCAGGTCGGCCAACGGACACGGCGACATGTCAGTGGACTCCGGTGGAGTGAACGCCCGCCGGAATCGGCTCGGCAAAGACCTGTACCGGTTCGAGCAAAGCAAGCTGCTCCGCGGTGACGCCGACCCCACGGTCGCTGAAATACAGAATCGTTTTCCTGTAGCTGCGCGCGCACCTGGGCGATAAACAGGATGGGGTCTCCGGTCCTCGTAAAGCCCAGCTGCACGAGAGTGGCCTTTGGCCACTCCCCCCCCTCGAACGAGAGAGCGCGCTTCAACACGTAGAAGCCTTCGGAGGGAAGCCGCGTGAGAGTATCGGCCCAAGACAAGCCGCGGAACGGAATGCCGCTTCCGTGAAAATGCCACCGATTGTGCACGTTGTGCTCGGGCGCAATAACGACCGGGAGCCCCGAATCCGAGTGGTTGTGGAAATAGACGAGGGTGCCCGCCGGCACTTCCCCCTCGTGGTCGGGAAGGGGCTTGGTGGTCCTATAGAGCCCGCAGTCGGGCAAACGGCTCTTGGTGCTCGCCATCGCGACGCTGCTATCTATCACGAGTTCGGAAATCGACATCGGCGACGGGCCGGCTCCCGCCGTTGCCCGCCGGCCGTCGTGCCGTTGCGAGGTTGCCGGGGGTGAGCGATGCGCGTGAGCCGAGCCCGCGGTGTGCGCCGCTCCGGCCCATGCACGTCCCCCACCACGCCGCCGGCGTCAAGCTACGACGATTCTTCAAGGGCAATGAGTCGGCAAGATAGCAGTGGGTCGAAAAATGCCATAGTGTGGAGGCGTCGCGCCCCTGACCCGCCCGCAGACGTATTCGTGTAGCGATTCCGGGCTTTGGCTGAAGAGCGCGGTGAACGATGTCCGAGTCCTCCGCCCCCCGTGATCCGCGCAATGCGGCGCAGGTCAAGCGAGCCCTCGTAGACGCCGGGTTCGAGGTGTTCCGAACCCGTGGTGACGAGATCGTTCTCGCCGAGCGGCCGCGCGAGAACCTGATCATGGATTCGGGCGTCCGGCTACTGGTTGCAGACCCGCTCGAGGTGCGCGTCGTCTTTCGGGTGCAAAAGGCCGACTTCCCGAACGAGGACGACGTCCGTCTTTTCGAGCGGGTTCGTATCTTGGCAACCTCGTCGCTCCCCGCGGGCTTTTCGGAACAGGGGACCTCTGTCATGCGCGTGGCGGATCCCGGCGACCCCGAGCGAACTCTCGACGTGTTTTACGAAGTCACGTACGCGAAAATCGCCACCGAGTTGAGTCACGCCATCCTCGAGGTGAAGTTCGCGTTGGGGCTCGAGAAGCGCGCTTGAACCAGGGTACCGGGGCGCGGGCCGGAAGCGTCGACGGAGCCGGAGGCGCGTGATAGACGGGCTGCCGTCCCATGCTTGCATTCTTCCGCCAGCGAGGCCTATCGAGCGTCCTCTACGGCGCGATCATCCTCGCGACGATACTCACATTCGTGATTGAGTTTCGGCCCAACGCGTCCCAGAGAACGGCTTCCCTGAGCGAAACGTGCGTGGCCCGCGTTCGCGGGCGCTGCATTGATCCGAAGGACTTCGGCTCAGCGTATCGCATGCTCATGCCGTCGCGCAGCGCCGATCTGTCGCGCCGGATGAACTTGAAGCGCGTCGCACTCGACGGACTCATCGAGCGGGAATTGCTCGACGACGAAGCGGGCCGGCTGCGCATCGCGGTAACGGAGGATGAAGTCACCGATCAGCTCTATGACGGCTTCGTGCGCGTCAGCGTGCCGGCGGCGGACCCGAGCGTATTGCAGACGGTTCTTCAACAAATGTACCAGTCGTACGCTCGCGGTGGTCTCATCTCGCAAGACGTCGCACAGGCGCATTTCAACAATCGCGACGCCGCCATCCCTGTCGATTTCCGCGATTCGAAGACGAAGGCCTTCGACATGAAGATCTACGAGCGACAGATCCGAAACATCAGCAATCGCTCGCCGACCGAGTTTCGCGAAGAGCAGTCGCGCGAGTTGCTCGCTGCAAAGATGCGTAATATTTTGCGTGATCCCATCCGCGTGAGCTCCTCGGAGGCGTGGCACGAGTACGAGCGACGCTACACGACTGCGACCGTCACGTGGATTCTCGTCAAGGAGACGTGGGCGGCTCGCTGGGCGGTCGACGCCAAGCCCGGCGATGTCGACGCATGGATCAAAGAACATCAGACCGAGTTCGACAAGGCCTTCGAGGAGCGCAAACAGGACGACGCGCCCAAGAGCGGGCACATCCGGCACATCCTCGTGAAGCTGCCCTATGGGGCGTCCGACGACGAGAAGGCGCTTGCGCTCGCCAAGGCGTCATGGGCAAAAGCGCGGATCCAATCCGGCGAGCCGTTCGCCGAAGTTGCGCGCGACACGTCCGACGATGCGGCGAGTGCGGCGCAAGGCGGCGACGTCGGCGAGAAAACGGACGGGTTCGTCGCTCCGTTCAGGGCCGCAGCGGACGCACTCAGGCCCGGTGAGATCACCGCCGGCGTCATCGAGACCCAGTTCGGTTACCACCTGATTGCAAGGGACGACCCCTCGGCGAGCGCCGAGCTGGATGGCCCACTCAAGCGAAGCTTGGCGCACACCCTTTACGCAAAAGCCAAGGCTACCGATGCAGCCCGTTCTGTGGCCGCCCGGATCGGTGACGTCCTGCGGCGCGGCTTAGCCGCGCAAGACGCCGTAAACGAAGCGATAGCACCGTTCGTACGAACGACGAAGACGGAATCCCTGCGGGTCCTGCAGATGGGCTCCGAGAAGCGAGGCGCGGATGCGGGTCCAGACGTAGCTCCTGCAAGTGTCCCCCGATCGACCGGCCCGAGCCGTGCGAAAGGCACGGCCGCGGCCGGCCCGGCGATCGCGGCAACCCGGTTCGACGCGAGCACCGACGGCGACCGTCCGCAACCACAAACGTCGAGCGCGTTCAACCGGGGTGGCGATGCATTTCCCGGGCTCTCACCCGAAGGAACCAACAGCGTCGCAAACTTCGCCTTCGAGGCCAAAGAGGGCGACGTACAGACCGAGCCCGTTCGAACCGGAGACGGCTTCGTCGTGACCCAACTCAAGCAGCGAAAAATCGCGACGAGAGACGAGTTCGAAAAAGATCGCGACGCACTGGAAGCCGAGCTGTTGCGCGCGAAGCGCGACGAAGCCCTCGCTCTGTACGTACGGCGCCTTCGCGCGAATGCAAAAGACGCCATCAAGATCGACGAATCGTTTGTCCAAGAGGCGCGAACCGACGCCGGCGCCGCAGGCACGGACGAGGACGAGGACCAATACTAACGTGATCGAGCACCGACGCGCCGTCCTGCCGAACGGAATCCAAGTCGTCGCCGCACCGCAACCGCGGCTTCATCGAGCTCACGTCGGGCTTTGGACACGCGTCGGGTCACGCTACGAGACCCGCGCGACGAACGGAATCGGCCATTTCCTCGAGCACATGATCTACCGAGGGACCCGTCGTGTGCCGAGCGCCCATGAAGTCAACCTCGCTTTCGAGCGCTTGGGCGGCTCGCTCTTTGCGTCGACTCAGGTAGACCACGGGATCTTCTCGCTCACACTGCCTCCTGACTCGCTCGAAGAGGCCTGCGGCTTGTTCGGTGAGGTGCTCTCAGAACCGGCTTTTTTGGACATCGACATCGAGCGCGGCATCGTGCTCGAGGAAATCCTCGAAGACGTCGATGACGAGGGCCGTCAGGTCGACGCAGACAATCTCTCGCGTGCGCTCATCTACGGCGACCACCCGCTCGGACTCACAATCACAGGCCACGAGGCTCAAGTGCGCGCGTTCGACGAGGCCACGCTGCGCAAGCATCACGCGATCCACTATACGGCCGACAACGTCGTTCTCGCGTTCTCCGGTGCCGTCGACGTCGACGAGGCGATGCGCCTGGCGGCGCGCGACTTCGGGGGCCTGCCCCGGGGCGCGCGCATCCACGCGGCGGCGCCGCCGCATACGCAAAAAAAAGCTCGACTCGAGGTGGTCGAGAGCGTGTCGAGCCAGACGGAACTGCGCGTTTGCCTACGCGCATTCTCGGAGACGGATCCGGACCGACCGGCTCTCGACGTATTGATGCGGGTCATCGACGATGGCATGTCCACGCGTCTGTACCATCGTCTGTGCGATGCGCGCGGCCTCTGCTACGACGTGTCCGCCGGATACGATGGTTATGAAGACGACGGGGTCGTCGACGTGGCCGCAGGGGTGCAACACAAGCGCGCCGCGCGGGTAGCAGGGGAAATCCTCGCCATGTTCGGCGAGCTGGCATCGGACGGTCCGACCGACGACGAACTCGACAGGATCCGGCGCAGAATCGCATGGGATGCGAGCGCGCTGGCCGACTCGACGGAAGAGACGTCCGCATTCTTCGCCGCAGGGCTTCTGTTCGACCGTTTTGTCACCGTCGAAGAGCACGTCGCGGAGCTCGTTCGGGTGAC
Organism: uncultured delta proteobacterium; assembly: GCA_963696385.1. Lineage (GTDB taxonomy): Bacteria > Myxococcota_A > Polyangia > Polyangiales > Polyangiaceae > Palsa-1150. The sequence goes on along the minus strand of CAVOKF010000005.1, from coordinate 1,305,355 downwards.
GGCCAGCGAAGTATGCGAGGCCGCACGCCGATTGGCACGACCCGAGTGCCTGAGCGTCGTCGCGGTTGGGCTGCTCGAGGAGGACGAGCAGCGCCGTCTCGACGACGTCGTCAAGGGCTGGGCTGGCGTCGGGTAACCCGGTATCGTCGATGCGCCGGCACGGCGCATGACCGCGTATCTTCGAACACCGCGACTTCAGTTGCTTCCCGTGACCGTGGCGATGGTCGAGGCCGTTCTGCTCGGCCGCCGTGACGACGCGGAGTCGCTCGCGTTCGCCCGGATGCCGGAGCGCTGGCCCAACCGCGAGCTCATCGAGCGCGCGTTTGCCGTGTCCCTCGACGACATCCGAGCCGATCCCGCAGCCCGTCTTTGGGGAGCCCGCGTCATCATTGTGGCGACCGAACCAGGCCATCGGCGGGTGGTCGGAAGCGTCGTGTTCCGCGGCGAACCGGACGACCAAGGTATCTCGGAGATTGCTTACGGCGTCGAAGAAGGGTCGCAGGGCTATGGATACGCAACCGAGGCCGTTGGCGCATGCGTGTGCTGGGCGCTCGATCAGCGCGGGGTGCACGCGGTGCAAGCCGCGACGTTTGGGTGGCATCGCGCGTCGGTGCGCGTCCTCGAGAAAGTGGGCATGACACGAATCGGCACTCGTGAGCACGAGACGATGGGCGAGATGATCGTCTTCGAGCGCCGTCGACTCGGCGCCGCGCTAGCGGACCAACCGCAACCCGAGCGGTAGCGCGTCGCCAAGAAACGCGACCCGCTCGATCTCGTCGATCGGCACGACTTCTCGCAGCGTGATGACCTGCTCAGGCTTCGCGCCTGCCGCCATGAGGCGCTGCTCGACTTCGCGGCGCATCCGTTCGTCGATGTCGCGCGAGCGGTCGCCGGTCATGCGCGCGAGCCGAAGCGCCGCTTGCACGGCCGTGGGAATCGAGCCCCACTTCTCGCGCAGCAGATGATCCAGCCACCGCTCCGCGACGAGCGGTGCGACCACGTGGTGGACGCTCGCATAGGCCGGAGCCCGCGCGCCGAGCCGACCGATGGCGGACCACAAACGTGGATCGCGATCGGTCCACGTGCGCTCCAGGACCCACCCGCCGAGCTCCGCGCGACGAGCGGGAGCAACCCGCTCGAGAGTCGCGGCCATGTCGAGCGCTTCGTCGAGCGCCAGCCACGCCTTCTTCGGACGCCGCCTCGCGTCCGAAGGCGCGAGGTACGGGTCGACGCTGTCGCGCATCCGAGTCTGCGTCGGCTCGTCGAGCCCACCCGCGACGCGCCGCCAGGCGATCCAAAATTGCTGCCAGCCACGAACCTCACCCGCAAAGGCGAGTCGTTCCTCGAAGCGCGGGACAAGCCCGGCGACTCGAGCCGCGTCGTCCGGATAGCCAAAACCAGGGCGAATGCACCAGCCGGCGAGCAGCCAGAAAATGCGCTCGTGGTCGGCAGAGCGGCGGCGCGCGGCGGCCTTCGGGGCTAGAGAGTCGACAATCGCGCGGTTGATCTCGGTGGTCCATTCGCTGCGCTCGCCAAGCAGGCGTTCGAGCTCGCGCAGCAGGTCTTTGACTTCGCGTCCGGCCCCGCCGCCGCGGGGTTTTCCGTACACGCCTTCAATCAAATCGATCACCGTGTCCATCCGCCGCAGTGGCACGGGTAACGGCGGGCGACTCGCCGGTTCCCCCTCGTCACGGCGAAGCTGAAAGGCGAGCCGGAATCGGCGCGCCGCAGGCTCATCCGCCATCGGAGCTAGGACCGTCCTGGCGCCGCCTTCGCTGGGATCGCTCGTCTCGACGCACGCCAGATCGACGGTGCCGACGGGCGTAAGCTCTCCCTCGATGACGACGCGGACGTCGCCTGCGACCCCGGCCGCGAAGGTCGTGGCGATCGGAGGCAAACGCGCGAAGCGGACGGAGTCCACCTCGACGACAGCGCCCGCACTTGCATGGACGTCATCGCTCTCGAAAAGATCGAAGCGGACGGGCCGCCCGACGGCGATGGCGAACGTTCGGCCGCGGGCCACGTGGACCGCTCCCTCCTCGGCGCCACGCGGGATGACGCAAACCGCGCGGGGGCAAGGCCCCTCCGCCGTCACTCCGACGAAGTAGCCGCGCGCCGAGCCACCGCCGATGCGCATGCCGTGGCCAAGGCGAGCCCGTGCGTAAGCGACCGCTCCGCACGCCACGGCGAAATCGGGGTCCGCGCCGGGCAAATGCGCCACGACGCCGCCCCGCCAAGCGCGAAGGACCTCGAGAACCCGACCGGCGATGCGCGCCGATCGGAAAACCCCGCCATTCAGAAGAACGGCGTTCGGCCATTGTCCGGGGCCCACGTGCCGGCCGAGAAACGCCGCGATGTGGCGCGTGACCGCTGCGTCGCGCTCGTAAGGCAGCCCGAACGCAACGAGCGCACTGCGCGCGCGCTGCGGCCGGGCATCGGCCGGAACGAGCGGAAGGAACTCATCGAGCACGAGTCGCTCGACCTCGTGGCGCAACAGAGGCGTGGAGCGGCCGGACCCCACCAGGGCCGCGCCGGCCCCGAGCACGGTGACCGGCGCCACCTCCGGCGAACCATCGCCCAGCAACGTCTCTTTGGCGGCCCGGCACGCGACGACCAACTGTGCGAAACGCGACGCATCGAGCTTGCCTGTCGCCTGGAGCCGGGGCTCGGTTGCGTGTGCGATCGCCAGATCCATGTTGTCGCCCCCCAGCAGCAGATGCGGTCCGACCGCGACTCGGGTGATTCGGTCGGGCCCGGCCACACGAATCAGGGACAAGTCCGTCGTGCCTCCACCGACGTCGACCACGAGCACCCTCGCGTCGCCGGACATTTCGTGGATCAGGCGATTGACCCCGTCCGTGCCGGCACGCGACATCCAGTCGTAAAAGGCCGCCGACGGCTCCTCGAGTAGCTTGGGCGAAAGGCCGGCACGCCGCGCGGCCTCGAGCGAGAGCTCTCGGCCGACTTCGTCGAACGACGCAGGAACGGTCAGCACCAGTTCCTGTTCGCTGAGCGGCGAGGCCGGCCAGCGAGCATCCCACGCACGGCGCACGTGCACGAGCAGTCGGGCCACCGCGTCGACCGGCGAGCAGCGGGGGCACCCTTCCGCGGCGGCCCATGGCAAAATGGCGGCCAGCCGATCCACGCTTGGATGGACGAGCCAGCTTTTCGCCGATACGACGGTGCGTCCCGGGACTTCCGCGCCGCGACACCGCGCTATTTCGCCGAGCGCCCATGGGGCGTCGCCGAACGGATCCTCGAACCGTTCGCTCTCGGCCGGCGCGTAAAGCATGGATGGAAATAGCGGTCGCTGTTCGACCGCACTCGGTCCGACAAGCTGGGAAACGTCGAAAACACGCGGCGTATCGGCCCCCTCGAGAGGCGCCCAGGCCACCACGGTATGCGTCGTGCCGAGGTCGATGCCTACGGCGTAACGAGCCGACATCGCGCCCCTCTCGCTCAGGCGTTCGAGCGAACGCTCAGCTCGACGCGCCACAGTTCGCCGGCCTTGAGCGGCGCTAGCGGCTCGGCCTCCAGCCGCAGCGTCCCGACCTCGGTCACCTGCGGTCGGAGTCGCACGGGCACGACGTCTCCTTCGCGACGTCCGTCCGCAGGAAGCGTAACCTCGATGGGCGGGAGCTCCTCGAGCTCGTCGGCTCGCCACTCTTCGAGCATGGTTCCGGCTCCGTCGGACCGCCGTACGCTCGATCCGAAGAACCGAAACGTGCAGCGCTCGCCGACGACCACGCCGAGCTCATGGGGCGGAAGCTCGGCGGCGGTCCCCTCTTCCATGCCGAATGGCGCCACGCACATCGCGCTCACGGGAGGCGCGAGACCGGGGACTGCCGGGACGGCGCTCTCGATTCCGACGTAATAGGCACGAGCCGTCCCTCCCCGAATGCGGAGCCCCTTGCCGCGGCGGACGAGGGCGTACATGCAAGCGCCCCGAGCCACCGCGAGGTCGAGGTCGGCGCCCTGCAGAACGCGGACGACATCGCCCCCGTCTTCTTGGATCCACGCGTTCAGTGTTTCGATCACTCGCGCCCGCAGACTGGCGGATTTCATCACACCGCCGTTGAAGAGAACGGCGGTCGGGTGCAAAAGGGCGCCGCCCGCGCGGCCGGCCGATCCGGCGAAGTGCTCGAGCGCGCGCGCCTGCCGGCCGAGAAATGCAGCGAGATGGCGCGTCACGGCCGCGTCGGCCGCATAGGGCAACCCGAGCTGCGTCAGCCCGGAGCGCGATCGTGTCGCCGGTCGAGCCTCGGCATCGACGCGGGGAAAAAAGCCATCGACAAGGACACGGGTCAAGTCGTCGCGGGTCAGGTCGCAACGAAGCGTCGCGCCGAGCAGAGACGACCCCCGCGAAGCCACGGCGAGGGGCGCGAGGTCGAGCGACGCATCGCCCAGGAGACGCTCCTTCGCGACCCGACACGCGTGGACCAGACTCGCAGCTTGGAAGCGATCGACAACACGCCCCTCGGATTCGAGCTTTTGGCGCACGAGGTGGGACAACGCGAGGTCCATGTTGTCGCCGCCCAGCAGGATGTGATCGCCCACGGCAACGCGCACCAGTTCGAGCGCACCGTCCTTCTCGATTGCAGCGATCGCCGAAAAGTCCGTCGTTCCGCCGCCCACGTCGATCACCAGCACGACGTCGCCCGGCCGCACGTGGGAGCGCCATGCATCGCCCATCGCGAGCGTCCAGGCGTAGAGGGCCGCCTGCGGCTCCTCGAGCAGCGTGAGGTGCTCGAACCCGGCCTGTCGGGCTGCTTCAACCGTCAGCTCGCGCGCCCCGGCGTCGAAGGACGCAGGCACGGTTACGATGACGTCCTGATCGGTCAGGCGGTCGTCCGCTCCGAACTGGGCCTCAAACGCCTGCACGAGATGATCGAGGTACCTCTTCGAGGTCTCGACGGGAGAGATCTTCGCGACGTCGTCCGGCGCGCCGACCGGAAGAATTCCCGCGCGGCGATCGACGGACGGATGCGACAACCAGCTCTTGGCGCTCGCGACGACACGCGTCGGCGCGTCGGCCCCTCGGGCGCGGGCGTACTGCCCTACGGCGAACGCGCGATGGGCGTCCCAGGGCAACGCCTGCGGGCCTTCGCTCGCATGCGCGAAATAGAGAAATGAGGGCAAAAGCGCGAGAGCTTCGACCTGTCCCCGCGCGACGAGCTGCGGGACGCTCACCACGTCCGGCCGCGCGCCTTCGACTTCGAGAGGGGCGACCGCGATCGCGCAGTGCGTGGTGCCCAGGTCGATCCCGGCAGCGAAGCGCATCACTCGAGCTCGATTTCGGCCGGCGCTACGATGCGGGGGTCATGCTCGCCCACGCGTTGCGGCAGCTCGATCGTTAGGACCCGCCACCCTCTGTGCCGCAGGACACCGACGAACGGCGGCTGCCCCTTCACGTCGCCAACCAGCTTCACGGCATCGGCATCGAAACCCGCGGCCAACGTGATCCGCTGCCCCTCGCCTTCCGGCCGCACCGGCTCGACCCTCGCGTGGGCACGCAGAGCCCGACGGCAACCCTCGTGCACCACCCGCGCGGCGATGCCGACATCGGTATCCGAGAACGCGGCGACGTCTTGCTCGAGGAAGTCGACAAGCCGCCCTTCAGACTGCAAAAGCGACAGGAGCTGAAGGGCCGCGGTCGCCGACGGCGCGGACGAGGCCGAGTCGCGCAGTGCGCCTGAGCTCGCGACACGACTCTCGAGATCCGGGACCCGCGACCCCACGGCGGGCGAGGCGGAACGCCCAGACACCGTCGGCGGCGGCGGCAGACGGTGTGCGTCCCGAGCATCCCACGCTCGAGACGCAAAGCGTCCATCGAAAAGAACCTTAAAGAAGCAGAGCCACGCGAACCAAAGTCGCGTGACCAACGGCACGGAGGCAGTCGACACGGCGCCGAGGGTAGCGTCTTGGCGCGAACTGCGCGACGGGCTCGATTCGGTCGTCGAGCTCGTCGCGTGAGTGGGTCGCATCGTGGCGCCCGTCGGACCTATTGCGTGAAGTTGATGTCCGCGATGCAGTACTGGAACCCCGGCGCGCCCGCGTCGGTGGTCCCTCCGCCTTCATTCTCGAACTGGATGCCGAACACGTTCTTCGTATCGAGACCGCCGGGGAAAGTGGCACCGAAGCTGCTCTGGTTCAAATTAGAAAAGAGGATCGACACTTGGGTCCATGACGACGTCAGCGTCACGTTATCGCAGAAGTCGTCATCGCATTGCCCGGCCGTGTCTCCCGTCGGAAGCGACGCATCTGGTTGGCAGAGCGCGGTCGGATCCGACCCGTACGTCTGATCGTCGGGGAACTTTACCCGAACCATCGGTGTTCCCGTAGTCGTACTCATGGCCCAGAAGGTGATGCCCGTGAAGCTGCTCACGTTCAACGGCACGGCCGGCGGGTTCGAAGAGTCGACGTCGGCCGTCGCGAAGTTGAAGCCCTCGCCCGCCGAGTATCCGACATAGCCCGCCGAGCTGACGCAGGCGGCCCGCGTGAACATGCCCGTGGTCGTCGTGAAGCTGAACGGTGCCCCTTGGGCCGGTGTCAGTGTCTGGCCGGCCGCCGCGTTCCAGCCGTACGTGTACCAGGTGCCGATTTTGTCGCCGGACGGGACCAGCGCCTTCACACTCGATCCAAACTGGAGCTGGGAGCCCACAGCCGCCGACTGGTTGTCGATTTGGAGCGGGCTGGAGCCCCCATCGCCGCTTGCGCCCGTGCTGCTCGTACCGGAACTGCCCGTGCCGCTGCTGCTGCTGCTCGTGCCGCTGCCCAATGAGGTGCTGCTGCTGCTGCTGCTCGTGGCGCCACCCGTGTTGCTGCTGCTGTTGTCTGTCGACTCTTTGGACGACGAGCAAGCCGCCATCCAGGCAAAGACGGTCGTTCCCAGGATCGTGACAGCTAAGGAGAGAGGCTTGTTGAACATGAACGTTTCCCTTTCGGCGAGTGGCCAAGACCGAGTCGATGCTGCCCCCGCAGCGAACGACAGGCCAGAGGCCCGCCAGCTCATCGATCCCCGCCACGGAGTCCGACCGCCCGGCGCCGGTTGGTATAACCGAAAAGCCCGGTCCGATCTTCAAAAAGACTCGGCAGGCGCACCCCATGACATCGGCGCCAGACCCCCTCCTTGCCAACTCTCGGTGGAGTCGGATGCCTCGACGCACGGCGGCATGCGGGAAACGCGGTGCGTCCCCGAAAGGACCGCATTCGGATTCCCCTTCCCCGTGATGGCGTCGTGCTACGTGGAAAGCCCCCATGCCTTTGCACGCCGCGGCGACTGCGCGCGACCCGAAGATTGCGGTCCTGCTCGGCATCGTCGAAGGGTTGACCGAATATCTCCCGATCTCTTCGACGGGGCACCTCGTTCTGGTGGGTCACCTGCTCGGCTTGAGCGACGATGACCCCGCGACGTCTTCGTTCGAAATCGTGGTTCAGCTCGGAGCCATCCTCGCCGTGGTGGCACACTATTGGACGCTCCTCGGTCAAAAACTTCGAGGGCTCGCGGCGCGCGATGCGGCCTCGTTCCAATTGCTCACCGCCCTCGCCGTGGCGTTCGCGCCGACCGCCGTCGCCGGTCTGCTCCTGCGCAAGACGATCAAGGCCCGCCTGTTCGGGCCGATTCCCGTCACCGCCGCGCTCGTCGTCGGGGGCGTTGCGATGATCCTGATCGAGCGCTGGGTCGGGCGTCGCAACCGGGGCGTTCATCCGCCGGACACCTTCGGCAGCGGCGAAGACGGGCTGGACAAGGTGACGCCCAAACGGGCGCTGGCGGTGGGCTTGGGTCAATGCCTGTCGCTGTGGCCCGGCGCTTCCCGATCCATGTGCACCATCGTCGCGGGACAACTCGCCGGACTGTCGACCGCGACGGCGGCGGAGTTTTCGTTCCTGCTCGCGCTGCCCACGCTGGGCGCGGCGACGCTGTTCGAAGGATACAAGGCGCGCGCGGACCTCGCGTCCCGCGTCGGAGGGGTCAGCCTCGCGGTCGGTCTCGTCGTTTCGTTTTTCGTCGCTTGGGCCGTGATCGCCAGCTTCCTCAAGTACCTGCGCAAGCACGGGCTCGAGCCTTTCGGCTGGTACCGAATTGCTGCTGGCCTGGTCGTCTTTTGGGTGCTCTCCCGCTGACGGGCGGGCCACCCGGCTGGCGGCAGCCTGGACGCCGGTCGGTGGGATCCCTGAAATGAGCCTCTCGAAGGAGGCCACCATGAGCAACCGACTCTCGCGTCGGGATCTTTTGCACCAAACTGCGGCGATGGGCGCCCTCGCCGCGATCGGGGCGACGGGATGCAAAGAGAAGACTCCACCTTTGGCGTGCACCGATACGAGCGCCCTGTCGCCCGCCGACCTTCAGGTCCGAACCTTGCTCGCCTACGTCGACGCATCGATGGAGCCGGGTAAGACGTGTTCGGTTTGTCAGCAGTTTCTTCCTGCTGCACCGAACGCCTGCGGCGCGTGCAAGGTCGTCAAGGGACCCATCAACCCCGGCGGCAACTGCAAGTCGTTCGTCGCGAAAGCGACGTGACGTTCCGGCATCGAGGATCCGGTGAGCACCCGAGGCGGACCGCTCGGTGTCGTCCTGGGTGACCACGGACTCTTCGTTCGTGCTCTCGATCTCTGGCTCGATCCGACCGGTGTGACGCCCGTTGGTCCCGAAACGGCCGTGTTCGTCTCGCACGCTCACGCGGCAGCGAGCGCGACCGGCACCAGAGCGTTGGCCTCGCCCGAGACGATCGCGCTCTCGGAGGCGCTCGGCTGGACGTTCCGGGAAGCGCACCCCATGGCTTGGGGCGAAACCATTCCATGGGCCATCGGATCTCGGTACGGCGGCGGCACGGCCCGGCTGTCCATCGCCCGTGCGGGACACGTCCTCGGCGGCTCACAGCTGGTCATCGACCATCCTCGCGGACGCCTGGTCTACACGGGCGATTGGAGCAGCGAGCCCGACGCTACACGGCCCCCGGGAGAAGCCGTGGCATGCGACGAGCTGGTCATCACCTCCGCATTCGGCCTTCCGATCTTTCGCTTCAGACCGATGCAGCGGGTCGCTGCGGACATCGTCGGGTGGTGCGCTGCGCGTCTCGCCGAGGACTGCACGCCCTTCGTCCTCGTCCAGAGCCCTGGGCCTGCGCAATCGCTCGCACACGCGCTCGCGAATCGCGGGCTGCCCGTCGTGGCGGACGCGGAAGTCCTGCGCGCCTGCACGGCGTACGATTCGATCGGGGCTCCCGTCGGCGTCGTTGGAGGCTACGCGGGGGTGCGGCGCGGCGCGGTCGTCCTCGCTCGACCCGACAGTCGGGTGGCCGAACGGCAGGCCCCGAAGAGACACGCCGTAGCCTACGCCTCGGGCTGGGCCGTGCTCGACGCAGCGTTGGCCCAAAAGAAAGCCGACACGGGGTTCGCGTTCGCCGATCAGGCCGACTTCGATCGGTGGCTGGCGCTCGTGTCCTCGTCCGGCGCGAGATCGGTCTACGTGACGCGCGGCGAGGCTCGACCTTTGGCTCACGAGCTCCGTCGCCGGGGCGTCGATGCCGACGCCCTCGCGCTCGGACCGATCGACGACCGAGGGTCATCGTGAGGCGACTTGCCGCCGCCCTCGATGCAGCCCGAGCTCGGCGATCGCGCATCGGCAAAGAAGAAGCGATTGCGGGCGCCCTTCGCGAGATTGCTCTCGAAGGCGACGAGACGGCGCTCGCAACGGCGAGCCGCATCGCTGCGGGCCGCCTCCTGCCAATCGGCGACGGCCGGACGCTCGGCGTCGGAGGGTCGCTGCTACTCGACGTCGTGCGGGCGGCCACGGGGTTCGACGACCCGGTCGTCGTCGCATGCGCGCGCACGGCAGGCGAGCTGGCCGAAGCGTTCGCGCTTCTTTCGAGCCGCATCGAGGGGGCTTGGGAGCGTGAAGGAGTCCGACTGGCCGACGTCGTCCGGCTCGCCGACGCTCTCGCGAGTGAACCCGGGAGAGCATCGAAACGTGCCATCCTGGACGCGACCTTCGCGCGCGCGACGCCCCTCGAAACGAAGTACCTGGCCAAGGCACTCGGAGGCGGCATGCGCATCGGAGCGCAAGAGGGCGTCGTCCACGGAGCCATCGCACGCGCGTTCGAAGCCCGTCCCGATCTCGTGCGGAAAGCCGCCGCACTCATCGCCGACGTCGGGGAGCTCGCAGTCCTCGCGCATCAGGGCAAACTCGACGAAGCCCGCCTCGCAGTGGGGCGGCCGGTGGCTTTCATGCTCGCGACACCGCTCGAGACCCGCTCGGCCGCGATCGCGCCCGACGCCTTCATTGTGGAAGACAAGATCGACGGCGTGCGTGCTCAGGTCCACCGGACGGACGACGGTGAAGTCGCCGTTTTTGCGCGCGGACTGGATCGGGTCACCCGCGCGTTCCCCGAGATCGTCGACGCCCTGCGGGACTGCGCCACGTCGCTCGTCCTCGACGGCGAAATTGTCGCAATCGGGCCATCCGGGCGTCCGAGACCCTTCCAAGTGTTGCAGGCGCGTCTCAGGAAGTCCCGACCGTCGGAGAAAGACATCCGGCAGACCCCGGTGGCGCTGGTCGCGTTCGACCTTCTGGCCGATGCTTCGGGGTCGATCCTCGACCTCCCATGGCGCGATTGACGCGCCCGGCTCGAGGCACTCCTCGCGACGCGACGGTCGGCGATTGTCACCCATGATTTCTCGGAGCTTTCTTCTCATCTATCGCTCGATCGGGCGCTCGACGCGGCGTTCGACGCTGCGCGGGCTCGAGGCCACGAAGGCCTGGTCCTCAAGCGTGCCGACGGACCCTACGAAGCCGGAAGTCGGGGCCATTCTTGGATCAAAGTCAAAAGGGCTCATGCGACGTTGGACGTCGTCATCGTCGCTGCAGAAGGGGGACACGGGCGGCGGGCCGGGGCCCTCAGTGACTACACGTTCGCGGTCTGGCGAAGCGGCGATCTCGTGCCGATCGGCAAGGCGTACAGTGGCCTGACCGATCGAGAAATCGATGCGATGACCCGGCGGCTGGTCGCGATCACGGTCGAGGTCCGCGCGGGCATTCGGCTCGTGCGCCCCGAAGTGGTGATCGAAGTCGCCTTCGACGGCGCCCAGCGCTCCGCGCGCCACTCGAGCGGCTTTGCACTACGGTTTCCGCGCATCGTACGCGTGCGCGACGACAAGACTCCCGAGCAGGCCGATGGCATCGCCGCCGTGGAGACGATCTTCGCGGCGCAGGTGGCCTCCGGGCACCGCGAGCACGCCCCTCCCCGTCGGACCGCACGATCCCGTCGAGCGAGCGGACCGCAACTTTTCCTTTTCGGCGACGAGGACGCTTAGCCCAGGGCCTCGCGTTCGGAGGGTGGACCCAACTCGGCATCGCGATCGGAACTCGCCACCAGCTCTATGCGCGTAAGCTCTGCCCCGGGGCCGACCCGCATCGGCGGACCCCAGTAGCCCGTCCCCGTGCTGACGTAGACCCACGTCTGCTCCACTCGATAGAGTCCTGCAATCAGTGGCTGATCGATCCGCGCGATCCAGTTGAACGGAAACATCTGCCCGCCGTGCACGTGCCCGGAAAGTTGCAAGTCGACGCGGGCGGCCAACGCGTCCTTCAGTGCCTTCGGCTGGTGGGCAAGCAGCACGACGGGGCGATCCATGTCGCGACCGGAAAGCGCCCGCGCCACGTCTTGGCCATGGTGGGCCAGCATCCGGTTCGCGCTTGCATCGTCGACGCCCGCCAGATCGAAGACGTCGCGGATGGCGACCCTCTCGTTTCGAAGGACGCGAATACCGAGTTGCCCCAAATGAGCAATCCACTCGTTCGCACCAGAATAATACTCGTGATTGCCCGTCACGAAGAAAATCCCGTCCTTCGCTCGCAGATCGCGCAACGGCTCGACAAGGTGCCGCAGCTGATCGACGCTTCCGTCGACCAAATCGCCCGTGATGACGACTAGGTCGGGCGCAAGAGCATTGGTCGCCCTCACCATGGCGTCGACGAAGTCTCGACCGATGGTCGGCCCGACGTGCACGTCCGTGATCTGTACGATGCAATAGCCGGACGCACTCGGAGGCAGCTTGGCTATGGGCACCCGCACTCGGCGCAGCTCGAACCCGCGCGCCACGTTTGCAATCCCACCCAGTCCAACCAGACCCGCCGTGGCCACCACGATCTTGGCGATCGCGCGAGACAACGCGATACGTCGCTCCGGGTCCAGGGGCTGCGTCCGCGCGAGAGCGGCGACACCGCGCGCCGCGTCGAATGTCGCCGTCAGGAGCACCAAGTACAACAAGAAGCCCATCCACGTGTAGGCCACCCACGCGATCGGCACGTGGACCGCGCGTGGAAGAAATCGTATCGCCAAGAACGCGACCGGAATCAGCGCGCCCAGTGCGAACACGCCGACGGTGAGCCCCGTGCGCCACGGCTCCGGCCACATCCCATCCCGGAGAAGACGGGCCCAGACGTACCGATGCAAAAGCCAGGACAGCGTGGAGAGCACTGCCGTAGCGATCAGGACTCGATTCGCGCTCATCGGATCGCCTCCCTAGGATCCCCCCGGCGGGCCGGGAGGCTCCGCGCTTGCCGGCCGGATCGGGTCGGCCGGAGATGCAACCCGCGGTCAGATATCGAAGTAGAGATAGAATTCGTACGGGGTCGGACGCATGCGAACCGGGGTCAGCTCACGGTTGCGCTTGTAGTCCAGCCATTCGTGAATCGCGTCCTTCGTGAACACGTCTCCGCGCACGAGGAATTCGTGATCCCGCTCGACGGCGTCGAGCGCTTCCTCGAGGCTGCCGGGCATGTGGGGCACTTCTTTCAACTCCTCCGGCGAAAGGGCGTAGATATCCTTGTCGAGCGGATCGCCCGGGTTGATCTTGTTCTGGATGCCGTCGATGCCGGCGAGCAGCATCGCGCTGAACGCAAGGTACGGGTTACAGCTGGGGTCCGGGAAGCGCACTTCGATGCGACGGGTCTTCGGATTCGGTCCCGTAATTGGGATGCGCACGCTGGCCGAACGGTTGCGACTCGAGTAGGCGAGATTGATCGGCGCCTCGAAGCCAGGGACGAGTCGGCGGTACGAGTTGGTGGTCGGATTCGTCAGCGCCGCGATCGATTTCGCATGCTTGATGATCCCTCCGATGTAGTGAAGCGCCATGTCGGAAAGGCCCGCGTAGCCGTCGCCCGCGAAGAGCGGCTTGCCCTCCTTCCAGATCGACTGGTGCGTATGCATGCCGCTTCCGTTGTCGCCGAACATGGGCTTCGGCATGAACGTCGCCGCCTTGCCGTGCTTGCGCGCGACGTTCTTGACGACGTACTTGAACCACATGAGCTGGTCGGCGCAGGCGCTCAGCCGGTTGAACTTCACACCGATTTCGCACTGGCCGCCCGACGCGACCTCGTGGTGTCCGACTTCGACTTCGACGCCGGTCTCCTGCAGCGTCGTCATGATGGCCTGCCGGAGCTCGGCCAACGTGTCGGTCGGCGGAACGGGGAAGTACCCTTCCTTGTGACGCGTCTTGTACCCGAGGTTCGGGAACTCTTCGCGACCGCTGTTCCAGGCGCCTTCGACGCTGTCGATGTAATAGTAGCCGCAGTTTGGCTGGGACTGATCGAAGCGGACGTCGTCGAACAAGAAGAACTCGGCCTCGGGGCCCATGAACGACGTGTCACCGATTCCGGTTTGGCGCAGATACGCTTCCGCCTTCTTCGCGATGTGGCGTGGATCGCGCGAGTACGGCTGCTTGGTAATGGGATCGAAAATGGAGCAAATCACGCTGAGCGTCGGAGTCGAATAGAACGGATCGATCTTCGCGGTCTCCGGGTCGGGGATCATGACCATGTCGGACGCGTTGATGGGCTGCCATCCCCGAATGGACGACCCGTCGAATGCCAGGCCGTCCTCGAAGAGTCCCTCGTTCAGACGGTTCGCTGGGATGGTCGTGTGTTGCCACACGCCGGGAAAGTCGATGAACTTCAGATCGACGTACTTGACGTCGTGCTTCTTTGCGAGCTCGAACACTTCCTTGGGTGTCATATTTCCTCCGGAAACCTGAACTTAACCCCCCGCCTCATACGCGTCGGCCGGGCACGGTCCCGACCGACGTAATTATGGGCAAGACGCCAACCGCTGAAGTCCGTTAGATGGCTTCTTTTCCGCGTTCGCCCGTGCGGATGCGAACGGCCTCTTCGACGGGCACGATAAAGATTTTTCCGTCTCCGATGCGGCCGGTCTTCGCGCTCTTCTCGATCGCGTCGAGTACGTCGTGCACGATTTCGTCGGGCACCACCACCTCGATCTTGACCTTCGGCACGAAGTCGACGACGTACGCCGAGCCTCGGTACACCTCCTTTTTCCCGCCGGTGCGCCCGAAGCCTTTCACTTCGGTCACCGTCATTCCCTGGACACCTACCTCGGCGAGGGCGTCTTTCACCTCGTCGAGCTTGAATGGCTTGATGATGGCTTCGATCTTCTTCATTCGTCCTCTCGCGCCGGGCCGATGGAACCTCGTCGCGAGCGCCGCCGCAAGCCTGGAGACAACGGCCTCGTGCGGTGGGTACCATTCATACGTTTCCCACGTGTTTCGACGCAACGATGATTCGCCCCATCCTGATACCGTCTTTGGGAACTCCCGGCCATGCTTCCGATCGCGATCGGCACGTATCCCACCGCTGTGCAGCACCTCGCGGCACTTTCGGCGCCCGGCGCCGACCTCTGGGTGAAACGCGACGATCGGACGAACCCGGCGTACGGAGGGAACAAAGTTCGGAAATTGGAGATGATTCTCGCGCGAGCCGTGGCCGCGGGCGCGCGTCGCCTCGTGACCGTCGGTGCCGTCGGCAGTCATCACGTCCTGGCCACCGCGTATTTTGGTCGCCGCTTGGGGTTGGACGTTGAGGCGGTACTCTTTTCACAGCCTCGGACGGCGCACGCCGTCGAAGTGCTTCGCGCCGGCCTTGCTTGCGGACTGAGACCCTTCGCCGCTCGGTCGATGGCAGCGGTCCCTTTCATAGTCGGCCTTCGGACCGTTGCAGGCGGGCGGCTGGTGCCGCCGGGCGGATCGAACGTCGATGGCGCGATGGGCTACTTCCACGCGGCTCGTGAGCTCGCCGCGCAAGTGCGCAGCGGCGCCATGCCGGAGCCCGACGTCTGCGTCGTCGCCTTGGGCTCCGGCGGTACCGCAGCGGGACTGGCGGCCGGTTTCGCGCTCGAACGCATGAAAACGCAAGTCGTCGGCGTCTGCGTCGTTCCTTTGCGACGCGCTCTGGGCATCGTGACGGCCGCGCTCGCGCGAGCCTGCGGACGACGCTTCGGCGAGCGTTTGTCCCATGCGAGAATCCGCCGTTGTCTCACGCTCGACGACCGGTTCTTGGGGCGCGGATACGGTCACCCGACACAAGATGGAGAGGCCGCGCTGCGGACAGCTCGCGAACGAGCGAGCTTGCTTCTCGACCCTACCTACACGGCCAAGGCATTTGCCTGCGCTCTGTGGCACGTGCGGGCACGGCGCGCCGGATGCACCCTCTATTGGAACACGCTTTCGAGCGCACCGATGCAGCCGCTCCTCGAATCCGCGCCCCCTGAAGGCGTCGTCGACCCGGCTGTGATGGCCCTTCTCTTGCCCGATCGCTCGCCCTCCCGTTCGCCGATGCCCTAACGCGTGACGTGGGGCGATCGGGACGAGACCGACGCGTCCATCGGACCGCAGGCGTCGTCTCGCCGCTGGAGACGGCTCATGGCAGGCGATGCCAAACGCGTTCTGTCCTGCATGGGGCAGGCTTGCCGCGGGTGCGGCCGTTGAAAAATTGCGCCTCGGGGCTACGCTAACGCGATCCCCTTTAGGCTATGCAGCGAAAGAAGCCCTTTCCTCCTGAGCCCGATACGGAGCCGGATCTGCGACGCGTCAAGGTGGCGCGACCCGAGAGCGGTCCAGCTCCCAAGGAGGCACGAAATCGATCCGAGGCTCCGACCGAGCCACCGCCGGCGAAGGCCCGGGAAACCAAAGCGCCTCGCCGATCCAGCAGCGTCCGACCCCCCAGCGCGAAATCGGGCCGACCGGGTTCAGGCGCCGCAACGGTCGACGAAGTGACGGCGGATCTGTCGAAAGATCCGCGGCGCGAGCGCGATGACGACGACTGACCTCGCTATTATGGTCGTACCCTTGGGCCCGGCGTGCAAACCCGCATCGTGCTTTTCGACCTCGACGGCACCGTCGTAACGTACCAAGGACCTCCGCCAGGGCCCGGACGGACGGCGCTCGATCGGGCGATGCGCGACGGCTACGGGATCGAGGGCACGACCGACGGTCTCCGCGTGGCCGGTGCGACCGATCGTGCTCTGGTGCGGGCCCTGCTCCTCAGAGCCGGAGTCTACGACGACGAGAAAGCGATCGACCGGCTGCTCGTGCGTTACCTTGCCCACTTGGGCGAGGTGGTTCAGACCCGTAGCTACCGTCCGGTCGGACTGGTTAACTCTGCGGTCCAGCAACTCCGGGCGAAAGGTATCGTCGTCGGCATCGCAACGGGCAACGTGCGCGAAGGAGCTCGCATCAAGCTCACGTCGGCGGGCCTCGGCGCGACGTTCGACTTCGGACTCGGAGCTTTCGGTTGCGACGCGGAGCCGCGCGCCGACATCGTCCGCCTCGCGGCCGACCGCTGCGGCCGTAACCGGCCGGACGAAGTCGTCGTCGTCGGCGACACGGACCGGGACGTGCTCGCGGGGCGTGCCATCGGGGCGCGCGTCATCGGCGTCGCGTTGGATGCGCGTGCGCGCGCGGAGCTCGAAGCGGCCGGGGCGGACGCCATCGTCGATGCGTGCGGCAACGCACTCGTCGATCGGATCCTGAGCTAAGTACACCGCCCCAGAGCACCCCAGAGCAAAAGGGGACCTCCTGGCGGTGCATTTCGATCGCCGGGGCGAAGCCCCAAGGAAATCCTCTTCGTACAGCGCCAGCCTGCAACGCAGGCGTACCGAGCGCTGCTCGGGTACCGTTCAACGGGGCCTACCCCCAAGGGCCGACTTGCCCCACGCGGCAGCTGCGTGAGAGGTTGCGCACCGTCGATGCGATCGTCTTCGATTGCGGCGTTCGCCTTCGCGATCTCCCTTGTCGTCGTGGTCTGCGGAACTTCTCCACTGCCGTCGCAGCCGGGCCCCGAGGCCGAAACCGACCGAGACGGGGCGCCGCCCGCCGTGTCCGCGACAGCCTTGCCGCGCACGCCGACTCATACGGCCGCCGGCGGCGAAACGCCCCCAAACGGGTCGCCATGCCCCGATGGCATGGCCTACGTCGATACGATGTTCTGCCCTGACGTCGAGCGTCGCTGCATCGACATGGAGCAAGAGAAAACGAATCACTTGCCCATTTGTCACGCGTTCGCCCATGAGCAAAAGTGCCGCCTTCCGGAGCGTCGCATCGCGTTCTGCATCGATCGCTACGAGTACCCGAATCGCCGGGGCGCTCACCCCGTCTGGATGCTCGACTGGTACCAAGCGCAGGCCACCTGCGGATCGCTCGGCAAACGCCTCTGCTGGGCGAGCGAATGGACAGCCGCCTGCGAAGGCCCCGAGCACACCCCGTTTCCGTATGGGTGGGCGCGCAATCATAACGAGTGCAACATGGATAATTTTTATGTCGAGCCGAAGAAATTCGGACCCCACGGCGGATTTTACTTTGAATCCAAAAACCATGGGATTCGGGCTCGCGAACTCGCTCGGCTCGACCAGAGCGTTCCGAGCGGCTCGATGGAGTCGTGCAAGAGCGGGTTCGGTGTGTACGACATGACGGGCAATTTCGACGAGTGGGTCACGAGCGACGTCGCGCCGCGGGAGGCCTCGCATTGGGCCGGGCTGAAGGGGGGGGCCTGGGGGCACGTCCGGAGCCAGTGCCGCCCGATGACGTTTAGCCACGAGCCCGGCTTCGAGTATTATTTCGTTGGCTTTCGCTGCTGCAGCGACGTTCCCGGCGCGCCGAAGTGGTTGCCCTCCCCCGACGCGGCCCGAGCGCCTGCGGTGGAGCCGCACGACTTCGCCACAGAGGCGATCGAAGCGAACGACGCGCCGGGGCCTTCGCGAACCAAATTCTCGCGCAGCGGGCGGGTCGAGTAACACTCGAGCGGCTCAGTCGTTTGCAACGCCGAACGGCGCGTGGAAGATTGAAAAGGGGTGCGCGAGCCGGCCTCGCTCCCGCCAAGATCCCGTGGACTCTCCCCAGCTGTCGCTCCCGATCGAGGAGTTCCTGGCGCGCCAGGCCTCCGGCATTGCCCGTCACCGCCGCATCTTTTGCAACCGCAATCTGCGTCTGGCCAACATCGCGTGGGTCGGCTTCGATATGGACTACACGCTGGCGATTTACGACCAGCGAGAAATGGACGAGCTGTCCATCAGGGCGACCATCGAGAAGCTCGTCGCGCGGGGTTATCCCGAGTTCATCCGCGACATCCACTATTCGACCCTTTTTCCGGTCCGTGGATTGCTCATCGACAAGCGGTTCGGTCACATCCTGAAGATGAACCGCTACAAGTTCGTGACCAAGGGATACCACGGCTTTCGCGAACTCGGCGCGGACGAGCTCCGAGAGCTTTACCACTCGAAGAAAATCCGCCCGGCGACGCCGCGCTACCACTGGATCGACACCCTGTACGCCTTGAGCGAGGCCGCGCTCTACGCGGCGCTGGTCGCCGCCATGGAAGAACGTGGCCAACCCATCGACTATGCGCGTGCGTTTACGGATATTCGCGAGAGCATCGACGAGGCGCACCGCGACGGCACCATTCTCGAGACCGTCACCGGTGACTTCGGACGTTTCGTGGCCAAGGATCCGAACCTCGCGCCGACTCTGCATAAGTTGCGAAGTGCCGGGAAAAAATTGTTTCTGCTCACCAATTCGCGCTGGTCCTACACGGATCGCATGATGGCCTACTTGCTCGACGGCGGGATGAGCGAATATCCCCACTGGCGCAACTACTTCGACGTCGTGGTCGTCGCTGCGACGAAGCCCGCTTTTTTTCAAGAGAAGCGCCCGCTCTTCATGCATCACGGCGACCGGCTCGAGCCGGCCGGCTTCCCGCTCGAGCGCGGCCACATCTACGAGGGCGGAAACCTCCATGATCTCGAGCGCGCCCTGGGCGCCGCAGGCGACGACATCTTGTACGTCGGCGACCACATCTACGGCGACATCTTGCGCAGCAAAAAGGAGAGCGCTTGGCGGACGGCGATGATCATCCAGGAGCTCGAAGGAGAGGTCCTCGCGCACGACTCGTGTCGCGACGATTTCGCCCGTGCCGAACTGCTCGAGACTGGGCGCGATCGGCTCGAAGACGAGCTGCGCTTTTACCAAAACCGGTTCAAGGAGTTGACGCGTCGTCTCGAGCACGGGCACGCGAACGCCAACGGCGCCGGCGGAACCGAAGCCGAACGCGGTCGCGTCAAGCGCTCCATCGATCGGGTTCGAGCGCGGCTGCGTTGGGTCGATGCGGAGGTCCACGCCATCGAGCGGCGAGTCGATCAGAGGTTTCATCCTTTCTGGGGATCGCTGCTGAAAGAAGAGAACGAGGAGTCGAGCTTCGGAGCCCAGGTCGAGGAATACGCTTGCCTGTACACGTCGCGGGTGAGCAACTTTCTCTTCTATTCGCCGCAGCAGTACTTTCGAAGCCCTCGCGACGAAATGGCGCACGAACTCGGTTAGCGGCCTCTCGGCATCGATCGCCCGGCCCGTGTCGACACGGCTCGAACCCCGGCTGCGAGCGCGGTACGCTCGCCGGCGGCATGGCCATCGCCCTGGCACGCGGCCGAATCAAAGAGCGGCCGGAGGACTTCGTCGTCGAAGAGATCCCCTCGTACGCGCCGAGCGGCGCGGGGGAGCACGTCTTCATCCGGTTCACGAAGACCGACTGGACGACCCCGGACGCCGTACGGGCGATCGCGCGAGCACTCGCTTGCGACTCGCGCCAAGCGGGCTTCGCAGGCATGAAGGACCGACGCGCCGTAACGACGCAGACCGTCTCGCTTCACGCTCGAGGCGCATCTTCGGCGTTCGAGCTGGCGCAGCGAGCACGCGACCTGTCGCTAGCCGGCATCCGCGTGCACGACGCGACGCCCCACGGCCACAAGCTCAAGCCCGGTCACCTGGCCGGCAATCGGTTCGACATCCTCGTGCGCGACGTCCCACGCCAAGGTCTCGAGCAGGTGTCGGCTGCGCTCGATCAAATCGCCAAAAGCGGCGTGCCGAACGCGTTCGGCGCGCAACGTTTCGGCAGCGCCGGCGACAACGCCGCCCGTGCGCTGGCGTGGCTCCGGGGCGAAGAGCACGGTCCGCGCGACCCGCGGATGCTGCGTCTGCTGTGGTCATCGCTTCAAGCCACGATCTTCAACGCGGTGCTCGAAGCCCGGGTACGCGACGACACGTGGGCGACGCCGCTCGAAGGCGACGTGCTGAAGCGTCGCGCATCCGGCGGGCTCTTCGTCTGTTCGGACGTTCAGACGGATCGCGAACGGGCGGTTACCGGCGAGGTGTCACCGACAGGACCCATGGTCGGTGTTCGGATGCGCGCCGCCGAGGGTAGGCCGGGGGAACTGGAGCACCGCCTGACCTCGGAAATCCTCGGGGTCGGCACCGACATTTCTCGCACTCGGGCCTTGGGCGAAGGAACTCGCCGCGCGTTGCGCGTCTGGGTACAAGACCTGCGCTGGGAAATCTCGGAGTCTCCCGACGATATTTCCGGTCACGGCGCGGCCAGCGTACGCGTCCACTTCGTGCTACCGAAGGGTGCCTACGCCACGACCGTTCTTGCGACCGCCCTGGCCATCGACGAAGCGCGCGAGGACGGCGGCGCACGAGACGACGAGGAAATGCCGAGTGAACTCACTGATTGAGCGAGTCAAAAGCGCGATGGTCGGCCTCGGCACGGGGTGGATCCTCGTGCTCATGCTGGTCCTCAGCATCATTTCCCTTGCCATCATGCTCGAGCGTGCATGGCTCTACTGGTCGCTGCGCGACGATATCGAAGGGTTGATGCGCGATTTCGGACGGCTGCTCCGCGGCGGAGACTTGGAGGGCGCCCGGCAGCGCCTCGAGGCCTCCCGCAGCGCCGAGGCAGCCGTCGTCATCGCTGGCGTGGTGGAAGCCGCCCACGGCGTCGACGCGGCGGAAGAGGCCATGGAGGGGGCAAGCGCGCTTCAACGCCTCAAGCTCGAGAAGCGCCTCGCGTTCCTAGGAACGCTCGGGAATAACGCCCCATTCATTGGACTGCTCGGGACGGTCATCGGCATCGTCGCCGCGTTCGACGAGTTGAGCAAAGTGAAGATGGCTGCGGCCGGACAATCCACGCAACTTGCGCCGGAAGCGGTCATGGCTCGCATTTCCGAGGCACTCGTCGCGACCGCGATCGGTATCCTCATTGCGCTGCCCGCTGTCATGGCGTTCAACGCATTTCAGCGGGTCGTCCGCGGAACGGTCGCGAACACAGAGGCGCTCGGGCACGTGCTGCTCGCGCATCTGAAGGCGATCCCGATTGCCGCAGGAGACGAGAGCAAGACGGTGGAGCGCGCCGGGGCGGCCTCGCGTTCGAGGGGCGACACGGCGGAAGGCTCCGAAAGGAACTAGGAGGAACTCAATGGCGGGAGGCGCTTCGCAAAGCCCGGACGACTCGATCACCGGGATCAACGTCACGCCCCTGGTCGATATCACCCTCGTCCTTCTCATCATCTTCATGGTCACGACCAAAATCGTCATGAACCAGACCGTGCCGCTCGACCTGCCGAAGGCCGCGACGGGCACCAACGACGTCCAGGTGGTCTTCAGCATCATCCTCGCCGCCGATGGTCGGGCGATGGTCGACACGAAGCCGATCGCCAGCGACGACGCTATCCTCGGGCTTGCCCGCGAGGCCCAGGATCTGCATCCGGAGCTGCGTGCCGTGATCAAAGCCGACGCCGCCGTCACGCACGGTCGTGTGATTCACGTGCTGGATCTACTCAAGCAGGCGCACGTGTCCAAAATCGCGTTTGGCGTGACGCCCATCGCGCCGGCACCGCGTTGAGAGCGACTCGCGAGAGTCTCGAGCCATGTCCGGCGGAACTCGGCGAGCGGCGAACGGCTCCGGGCCTCTCGACGTCCGCGTGCTGGTCGCCGCGGGGGGCATGACGTTGCCGTCCGACGATCCGATGACCAGAGTCCTCGCGCTCGACGCCTCGTCGTCGAGCACGGCCCGGTGGTTGGCCTACTTTCTCGCCGCCGTTGCGCTGTTGCTCGGACTCATGGTGAGCGCACGCGTCCTGTCGCTTCTCGTAACGATGACCGAACGCCCGGTACGCGCTGCGCCGGCCGCCCAGGAGATCGACGTCGTCCGAGACGAGCCGCCCCCTGCCCCACCCCCCACGGCCGAGCCGGAGGCCAAGCCCGAGCCACCTCCGCCGCCACGGCCGACACCTCGCGAAGCGCCGCCGCCCGCACCCGCGCCCGCTCAGGCGGGCAAGGTGCTCACCCAGGAGCCCAATCCGAACGAACCAGTCGACCTGACCGGGAACACAATCATTTCCGGCAACGCCGACTCCTACGCCGGCGGCATCACGGCCGCCAACGGCACGAGCCCGACGGCGGTACGGGGACTCGCGAATCCGAACGGGACAGCTGGATCGCAGCCGATCGCGCGAACGCCTCCCGGACCGGATCGATCGCGCCGGGCGTCGGTCGAAAGCAATGACTGGGACGTGCCATTTCCGGCCGAGGCCGATCAAGCACAAATCAACGTGGCGGACGTTACGATTCAGGTGGACGTCCGTTCCGACGGCACGGCGTCGGCCGTACGCGTCCTGAAAGATCCCGGCAGCGGGTTCGGGCGAGAAGCACGAAGGTACGCGCTGACCCAGCGTTATCGTGTCGCCCTTGACCATGACGGAAACCCCGTCGCGTCGGTGTTCGCCGTGACGGTTCATTTTACCCGGTGAGGCTAGGGACGGACATGAAGCGGGGCGACGCTCGATCCGATCTGGGAGCGATTGCCGCGTCGCTGCGCGCGTATCTCGAGTGGCACCAGGACGCCGGAACGGAAGGCTTTCCGAGAGGGGGACGCGCCACGGCCGGCGCGCATCGAGGCGAGGAGACGGACGCGGTGCGGCCGACCGCCATCACGACGACAACTGCCTCCACGGCGACAGCCGCCACCCTGGCGACAACGGCGAGCGCCACGGCGAAGACGACCGCCAGCGCTGGCGCGACCACAACGTCCTCGGCGGATGAGCGCGTCGATCGACACGTCCGGCTCCCTCGCCTGGCGTCCGAAGTCGCATCGTGCACGCGTTGCAGCCTGGGCGCCTCACGCACCCAAACCGTGTTTGCTCGTGGCAACCCTGAAGCTGCTCTCTGCTTCGTGGGCGAAGCCCCCGGCGCCGAAGAGGACGCGCAAGGGCTGCCCTTCGTCGGGCGCGCCGGGCAGTTGCTCGATCAGATGATCGGCGCAATGGGGCTTACGCCGGCCCGTGACGCGTACATATGCAACATTCTCAAGTGTCGCCCTCCGGGCAATCGGCGACCCGAGCCCGAAGAGATCGCGACGTGCATTCCGTACCTGCACGAGCAGCTCGCTTTGGTGCGGCCGCACGTCATCGTCGCTCTCGGAAACACGGCGGCCGCGACCCTGCTGGACACGAAGGTCGGCATCAGCAAGATACGCGGCGAGTGGAAACTGTATCGCGGGCACACCCTCGTTTTGCCCACGTACCACCCGTCCTATTTGCTTCGGCCGAGCCCGCAACAAATCGAGGCCAAACGACAAGCGTGGCAAGATCTTCAGCTCGTCATGAAGGAGCTCAAGCTACCCCCAGCCGGAACGCGATCCGAGGCTACGCCACCGGGACGACGGTGACCCTCGAGGCTCGGGCTCTCGCGCCCGGCGATCGCGATCGGCACCCGCGAGCGAGTCGTTTCCGCCCGTTGCATCTGGCCATGCATGGTCGGGGACTAACAAGATCGGATCCTGAGCCGTAGCTCCCCCCGGGGCCTATACGTTCGGCCGAAGACGGCGGTGCGCGTTCGGGGCCCTTCCTTCTGCGTTCACACGCATCCGACTACATCGGCCGCATTCGTCGGCCGGTGTCAGGGTGAGTTTCGCTCGCGCCGCAGACCGGTTCGGCGGCACAATGGGGAGTCATCAATCATCTCATGAACGACCCGATCGACGACCTCGTTCAGCGCTGGAAGCAGAATCCAAGCGCATCGACCACGGTCGCTCTATGCGATGCGCTCTGCGATAGTCCGCGGGTCTCGCTGGTCGCCCAAGTCGGTGCCGTTGCTGCGCGACGCCACGCCGGAGACGTCACGGTGCTCGTGTCGGTCGCACGCATGTACATCGAGGCCAACCGACTCGCGGAAGCACAGGCGGTACTCGTCGCAGCGGGCAAGCAGGCGACGACCGACCCGCGGGTTTACCGGTGGCTCGGGGAAGTATTGCTTCGGCGCGGCGACGCGACACGCGCCGAGAAAGTCCTTGATCGCGCAGTCCTGCTCGGACCGCCCGACGCGGCGACTCGCCTTTGGCTCGAGAGAGCCCGCGGCTTACGGCCGCTTCAGTCGACGGAAGGCGAGACCGCCGTTGCCACCGAGGTGGCGCACATCTCCTTCGAAAACGGACGGCCGCCGAGCCTCTCCGACGTCGACACCCGCGTGTTCCTCACGCCGGATCACGCATCGCTGCCCGAGCCGAAGCGTCGGAATCCTCCACCCCCGCCCGCGGCGCGGACCCACGCGATGAACCAGGCGATGCCCGCCTCCAACGGCGCCGTTCACATTCGTCCGTCGCATGGCCGGGCGGCCCCCGAACCCGCGGCGACACCGGAGGCGGCGCGCAGGGAACCTTGGGTTCCGCACCCACGTGACGTGCTGGACGCGCTCGCGCTCGCCGGCGTCTTCGAGAGCCACGCCGCCCCCGCGCCGTCCCCGGTCTGGGACCGTGCGCAGCCCAAACCGAAGGGCAGGGGCCCCCAGGCGATCCTGGCAAGCTTGGCCTTGTTCTTGGTGGCCGGGGTGGGTGTCTACCAATTTTACAAACACAAGCGGGCCGAAGAGCACGTGCTTGCCGAGGCCCTTCTGACGAAGATCGAAGCGCAGCTGCACGGCGGACGACCCGACACTCTGCCCTCGATCGAGAAGGATCTCGCTCGAGCGTTCCAGCTCGAATCGCGCAGTCCGCGAGCCGCTCTCGACTGGACGCGAGAGCGCGCCCTGGTTGGACTGGTAAAGGGCGGTGCCGACGTCGCGTTCGAGGACGCGATGGCTCGAGCGAAGGATGTCGGGGTCCCAGAGGAAAGATACGCCTTCGCCCAGGTTGCGTCGTTCTTGCTGCAGGGAGACACGGCCGGCGCGGCGGCCGTTCTGCCACGATGGGACGGCCCAGCAAGCGGCGACGCTTGGTACCAGTTGGTGGCAGGCGCCACACTCGAGCGCGCTGGGGACGGGCGCGCGCGGGGACGCTACCTCACGGCTTCGCAGCTCGACGCCGACCTGCTCGTCGCACGCGTAGGCCTCGCGCGCGCTACGGCCTTCGACGGCGACGCCGATGAGGCGATGCGACTGGCCAAAGCGCTTCGAGCCCGGGTGCCCGACCGTGCCGAACCTGTTGCCCTCGTTGCGCTCGCGTGGGGCCGTGACCCGATGCGGGAACCGTCACCGGTGCCGCCCGAGGTCGACACCGTGGCGACGTACGTGGACGCGCTGCCCTCGGGGCTCAAGTTCGTGCCCTACGCCGTGACGGCCATTCGAGCGATCGATCGTCGTGCGATCGATGAGGCGCGAGCGGCCGTTCAAAAAGGATTGGCCGCGTGTGAATCCCCTGGTTGCGCCGTTTGGCTGGGGAGCATCGCACTTCCGCTCGGCGACGAGGTGTTCGCACGCAAAGCCGCCGTTGCTGCCCTTCAGTTCTCCGCCGTGTACGAGCCTGCACGTGCCCTTGCCGCTCGCGTCGCGCTCAACGCAGGGCGACTCGACGAGGCGCTCAAGGCAACCGAGGAACTCGACCCCTCGCCGGACGTCACGGTCGTACGCGCCGCAGCAGCGTACGAGCGCGTCGATCCGGACGGGGTCGCGCGGGCGCTTGACTCGCTGCCAGCCGACGCGCGCAAGCTGCCGTCGCTCTCCGCTCTGGCGATGGCCGGCGGAACGTTGTCGGGTCGACTGACGCTCGAGCCAGCCAAGTTGAAGGCCATGGCCGATGACGGCGCCCCCTGGAGCGACATCGTCGCGATGGACGCGGCGCTCAACGTCGGCGACCTGGTCTCGGCAAACAAGATCTCCGCGACGTGGGGCAAAGAATCCGAATCCAAACCCGTTCGGGCGTTGCGCCTCGCGAGGTTGGCCCGCTACGAAGGGCGACTCGACGCAGCCGACGGCTATTCGCAGACCGCGCTGGATCACGGCACGGTGACGGCCCGAGTTCTTTGGGAGCGTGTCTTCGTTCTGGTCGCTCGCGGGCGCGCGGTCGAGGTCACCGCGTTGCTCGCACGATATCCCCTGGCGCTCGGCCCGCTCGCGACGTGGCTCAGCGCCTACGCGAGCGCGGCGAGCGGGGCCATCGAAACTGCCAAGGGCAAGACGGCGTCGCTCGACGCGCCGCCCGAATCGTCGCCGCTCGAGACTCGCGTCATCGCTGCCGCCGCGTTCGGCGCGATGAAGGACAAGCGGCGCGGCATCGACTACGTCAAGAAAGTGCTGGCCACGGGAAATCTTCACCCCGACCTGGTGGCCGCCGCCCTGTCGCTGGGCCTGCGCCGGGTGGATCACGGCAGCAGACGACGACCGACGTTCGAGTGAAAGAAATCCGGCCGCTCGGTTCTGCCTCGTCGGCGCGATGGGCGCAGTTCGCCCCGGTCGACGAGCGGTCCGCGACCACGGCCGTAGGACTACCTTCGTGCCGGAGGCGCCCCCGAACTCAGCATCGTCGTGCGTCCCTCCATCATCATGCGGAGCTCCTCGGGCTCGACCGAGCGTGACGTCGCTTCTTCCTGCGAGATGAGCCGCCTCTGAAAGAGTGAAAACAGGCTCTGATTCAGTGTTTGCATCGAGTATTTGTCCTGGCCGACCTGCATTTGCGAATAGACCTGATGCACCTTGTCGTCGCGGATCAAATTGCGCACCGCCTGGTTCGGCACGAGCACCTCGAGCGCGAGGACGCGCCCGGGCGCGTTGTGCCGCGGCAACAGCTGCTGCGATATGACGCCCTGAAGTACAAAAGACAGCTTCGCTCGGATCTGAGGCTGCTGATGCGACGGAAATACATCGATGATCCGGTTAATCGTGGAAATGGCCCCGTTGGTATGCAGCGTCGCGAAGACGAGATGACCGGTCTCGGCGATCGCCAGCGCCGCTTCGATCGTCTCGAGGTCACGCATCTCGCCGACCAGCACGACGTCGGGATCCTGCCGCAGAACGTACTTGAGAGCCTGCTTGAACCCCTCCGTATCGGCGCCGACTTCGCGCTGGTTGACGACCGAAAGCTTGTGCGGGTGAAGATATTCGATTGGGTCTTCGACGGTAATGATGTGCAGCCTCTGCTCGCAGTTGATTTTGTCAATCATCGCCGCGAGGGTCGTCGATTTACCCGACCCGGTCGGACCGGTCACCAGCACGAGGCCGTTCGGCTTGTTCGCGAACTCGGCGACCACGGGGGGCAGCCCGAGCTCGTCGAAACTCAAAATTTTGAAGGGAATGGTGCGGAAGGCGCCCGCGACCGCGCCCCGCTGCGTGAAGATGTTTGCGCGAAACCGCGACAGCGACTTGATACCGAACGACAGGTCGAGCTCGTTGTGCTTCTCGAAGTGAGCTCGCTGCTCCTCACTCAACGCCGAGAAGCACAGCTGCTTCGTGTCAACCGGACCGAGGGGGGGCAGCTTGAGCGGCACGATGCTCCCATCCACGCGCAGCAAGGGCGGCGCGCCAGTCGTGATGTGCATGTCGCTCGCGCCCTTCTCCACCATCGTCCGGAGCAGCTGGTGGAGGTTGACTTTTGGTTCGGCAGGCTGGCTCATGCGTCCTTCAATCGGACATGGTCACGCGCATGATTTCTTCGGGCGTCGTGACTCCATCGAGCACTTTCTTGATGCCGCTCGCTCGAAGCGTGCTCATTCCGTTCTTCGTCGCGCCGATCTTTAATTCCGCTGTCGACGCGCCCTGCAACACCATCTCCTTGAGGTGGTCGGAGAACCGCATGACTTCGTAGAGCGCCACCCGCCCCTTGTACCCGCTGCCGCTGCACGTTCGACAGCCAGCCCCCTTCGACAGCTTCGCGTTGGCGAGCTGTTCGGGGGAGAATCCGCAGTCCTCGAGGATTTTGCGCTCGTACTTCATCGGCTGCTTGCAATCGCTGCAGATCTTGCGAGCCAGCCGCTGCGCGAGCACGAGGTTCACGCTCGCCGTGATGAGAAATGGCTCGACTCCCATGTTGAGCAAACGCGAAATCGTCGCCGGCGCGTCATTTGTATGCAACGTCGACAAGACCATGTGCCCGGTCAATGCAGCCTTCACGGCGATCTCGGCGGTCTCGAAGTCTCGAATCTCGCCCACCATGATGATGTCCGGGTCCTGCCTCAGGAACGCACGGAGCGCCATCGCGAAGTTGAGACCGATTTCGTCGTGCATCTGCACCTGGTTGATCCCGTGCAGGTTGTACTCGACCGGATCTTCCGCGGTGCTGATGTTATGAGCGACTTTGTTCAGATCCGACAGCGCCGAATAGAGCGTCGTCGTCTTGCCCGAGCCGGTCGGGCCCGTGACGAGCACCATGCCCCATGGCTGATTGATGGCCCACTTGAAGTCGTCGAGCGGCTTCGGGTCGAAGCCGAGCTTTGCCATATCGAGCTGCAAGTTGCCCTTGTCGAGCAACCGCATGACCACCTTTTCGCCCCACAGCGTGGGCATGACCGAAACGCGGAAGTCCATTTCGCGGCTCTTTCCGAGCTTGAGCTTGATTCGCCCGTCTTGCGGCAAGCGCCGTTCGGCGATGTCGAGAGATGCCATGATCTTGATGCGGCTCGTGATCGCGTTCTTCAGCTTGAGCGGCGGCGTCATCTCCTCGGCCAAAACGCCGTCGACCCGATAGCGGACCCGCAGCTTCTTCTCGTACGGCTCGATGTGAATGTCGCTCGCTCCCTTCTTGATCGCGTTGAGAAGCATCATGTTGACGAGCTTGACGACCGGTGCGTCTTCGCTGGCCTTCTCGAGTTCGAGGAGACTGATGTCCTCTTCCTCGCCGCTGAATTCGATCTCGGCTTCGTCGAAGCCCGCCATGACCTCGTCGTACGAAGGCCCGGCGTTGTAGTACTTCTCGATCGCGTTCTGAATCGCGGTTTCGCTCGCGATGACCGGCTCGATGTTGTAGCCGGTCAGGAACTTGAGGTCGTCGATGGCATTTAGGTTGGTCGGATCCGCCATGGCGACGATGAGCGAGTTGCCGGTGCGCGACACGGGAACGACCTTGTGGCGCTCGCACGGCTCCTTCGGCACGAGCTTCAGGATGTCGAGATCGATCTCGTATTCCTCGAGATTGATGGTCGGGACCTTGTACTGTTGGCTGAGAAATCCGGTGATCTCCTCGTCGCTCACGTACCCGAGCTTGGCGAGCGTATAGCCCAAGTTGTGTCCGGACTTCTGCTGCTCTTCCTGTGCGCGGCGAAGCTGCGATAAAGAGATGAGTTTCTCGCGGACGAGCAGCTCGCCCAAGCGGTTGTTGTTGGCCATACGCATCCCAGCTTACACAGGGGCGCCGCCCGACGCCTCAGAACGAAACCCCCGGGCGCGATTCGTCGCGCGCTGCTACGCCTAGGAAGGGCGACAGGGTAGGTCGATGGCCCGCATCTTCGAAAGCTGGTTCGGCCACCGGCCCGGGAGCGCTCGAGCGCTTGTGCACGCGCGCGCCGCGGAGCTTCGCGGCGACCTCACGGAGTCTGCCGCTCTATTTGCCGTGGCTGGGCGCCCCGACGAGGCGGCCCGCGTCACGATCCTCCGCGGCGATCAAGAAGCCCAGCTTGTCGTTCGTTTGCGATATTACGCCGATGCCGCAGCGACGGCCCCCGCGGCCAGTGAAGTCGCCGAGCGGGCTCGGAGGAAATACGCACTGACCGTCATCGCCGCGACGGCCAGCGGGCCTCTGACCGACGGCCTACGGCGCGACTTGCTCGGTGCCGCCCACGAACTGGAAGGGCTCGGGGAACACGAACGGGCGGCCGAGGCTTATGCCCGTGCCGGAGACGTCGAAGGGCAGGCGCGTGCTCTGGAGCACGCGGGTGCGATCGACACGCTCGATGATCTACTCAGGGCTCAGCAAGCCCACCGCACCCAGATGTCGGTACGCCGCCACGCGACCGACGAATTCGACTTTCTCGTCGCGAGCGGAGCGCGCCGCGAAGCGGCGGCTCTGGCGATTGCGTCGAACGACGAATCGTTGATTCGACGCGGACTGGACCTTCGCGCAAAGCGTGCGGCTGGATGCACGGTCCACGCGGTTGTCCGCGGGTATGAGACAAGGCTGCTGCTCGGAGAGTCCGTCGTCGTCGGTCGATCCCCGAACCGTGGCGGCGCCGAGTCCCATCAGGCATTCATCCGCGTCCCGTCCGCTGCGCTCAGCCGCGCTCACCTGGCGATTGTTCGGCGAGACGGCGAGGTCGTAGTGCGCGACCTCGGCAGCCGCCACGGCACTTCGCTGCGCGGCGCGCCGCTGAGACACGACGTACCGGTCGATCGCGGCCTGGAACTTTGGCTCGGCGGACACGTGCGCCTGGCCATCCATGCCGCGAGCGATTGGAGCGACGAAGCCCTCGCCATCGAGATCGCCGGGCGGCGCTACATCGCCTCACTGGGCGTGTGCTCGCTCGGCATCGGGCGCTGGCGACTGGAGCGAGGCACGGACGACTGGGTCGAGCTGACCACCGACGACGCCCCTGCGGCTTTCTCGGCCTGGATTCAGTGGCCAAAACGCGCAACGTTGGTTGCTGGAGACGCCATCGCGAGCGAGCGCGGAGGACCGCCGCAGGTCACGGTCCTGCGATGACGTCAGATCTCCTCGCGCGCTTGTCACTCCTCGGCGCGGTCGGCGGGCCATCGACGGAAGAAGCGCTGCGGGCCCTGAGCGACCTACGGACGACGCCAGACCAAGGACGCGCCATCGATCTTCTTCTGCGAATCCACGCGAGAGCGCCACTTGCCGATCCTCTGGTCATGGCCGTCGCCTCCGAGCTCGCCGACCGCGGGGAAGTGGATGCCGCGGCGCGGGTGCTTGCAGAGACGGCGTCGAACCCCGGTCTCATGATGCGAGCGGACCTCCTCGGACTGAGCGGTGACTTCGCGGCAGCGTCCCAGCTCGTAGAACGAATCCTTTTTCACGACATCGATTGGCCGGGCGCGCGCGAGCGCCGCGCCCGATGGGCCACGACGGCCGTCATCGCACCCGCGCCGCGCGAATGGATGGAGGCCGGGGCAACGTCGGCCATGCTTCCGATCGACGGCGCCGTGCAGGGCGAACGCCCACGCAAGCGCGGTCACGCGTCCTTTCGTCTCCTCCGAGAAGTGGCTCGAGGCGGAACCGGCACCGTGTACGAGGCGCTCGATCGCCACCTGGATCGACGCCTTGCCGTCAAACTCTATCACCACCCGGTTCGCCACGCCGCCCAGCTCACGCACGAGGCAACCGTCGCAACGGCGTTGGCGGGTGAAGGGGTCGTGCGCATCTTGGACGTGGATGTCGACGAGGGCTGGCTCGCCATGCCGTGGTGCGCCCTCGGCGCCCTGAACGCCTATCTAACGGAAGGTGACGCGATCCTGGCCCCGCCGACGCAACGGTGGGCCCTTTCGCTCGCACGGGCGCTCGCGCGAGTGCATGCAGGTGGCTGGGTCCACCACGACGTCAAGCCAGCCAATGTGCTTCTTTTCCCGCCGTATGGATCCGTTCTGACGGATTTCGGCAGCGCGAGGCGCGCGGGCGACCCAAGCGTCCCAGGAAGTGCCGGGTACGTGTCCCCCGAGCGCCGCGCTGGCCGCGTGAGCGACCCGAGTGACGATATTTACGGATTCGGCCGATTGCTCGAAGAGGTCCTCGCTCGCTTCGGCGCCGAAAGCGACGCGACGTCGTCGCTCCAAGCCCTCGCAGCCGCTTGCACGGGCCCGATCGAGGAGCGACCCCGCGACGGCGGCGAGCTCCTGGCTCGGATGACGGAGGTGGTGCCCGTCTAAACGCGTCTTCCATCGTCGCCACCGCCCCAGAGCCAGGGCTCAGCCGGTCGGCGTCCTTCAATCGCCGGGAGGCGATTGTGGGGTTAGGGGCGAAGCGCCAAGGAAAATCATCCTGGTACAGCGCCAGCCTGCAACGAAGCCGTACCCAGCTGCAGCTCGGGTACCGTTCAACGGGGCGCTGTACTAAGTTGTGGCCTAGCCTCGATGCCCACCACCTATACCGACCTCATTTCAGACGTTCGTAGGCGCGTCAAACAAGTCAGCTTGGAAGAACTCAAGCGTCGAATCGAAGCCGGTGACAGGGTGACCGTCGTCGACGTGCGGGAAAAAGACGAGTGGCGCGGCGGCTACATCCCGGGGGCGGTCTTTCTGCCGCGCGGCTTTCTCGAGATCCAAGCCGAACAGAAGCTCCCCGACAAGACGGCACCCATCGTCGCATACTGCGCCGGCGGGACGCGCTCGGCGCTGGCGGCGGCAACCCTGCAGGAGCTTGGATACACGAACGTGGAGACCGCAAACCCCGGTTTCGTCCGGTGGAAGGATCTCGGTTTTCCGGTCGAAGTACCGCCGGCGCTCACCGACGCGCAACGAGAACGGTACTCCCGTCACATTCTTTTGCCCGAGGTCGGCGAGGTTGGACAGGCGCGACTGCTGAATAGCAAGGTGCTGTTGCTGGGCGCGGGCGGCCTCGGTTCCCCGGCCGCGCTGTATTTGGCGGCGGCGGGCGTGGGAACCATCGGTATCGTCGACGCCGACGTGGTCGACGCGTCGAATCTGCAGCGACAGATCGTCCACACGACGAGTCGCGTCGGAACGCCAAAAGTCGATAGCGCGGCCAAAGCGATCGCCGATCTGAACCCCGACGTCAAAGTCGTCGCTCACAAGGAGCGACTGACGGGCGCCAATGTCGACCGGCTATTTCGCGACTACGAGATCGTGATCGACGGGACCGACAACTTTCCTACGCGTTATCTCGTCAACGACGCAAGCGTCTGGCTCGGCAAACCCGTCGTTCATGGAAGCATCTTTCGCTTCGACGGCCAGGTAACGACATTCATTCCGGAGAAGGCCGCGAAGCGGCTCGGAGTGCCGCCGAGCCCTTGCTACCGGTGCCTGTATCCGGAACCGCCTCCTCCGCACCTCGCACCGAGCTGCCAGGAGGCCGGGGTACTGGGCATCCTATGTGGAATCGTGGGGACTCTTCAGGCCACCGAAGCGATCAAGATCGTGCTGGGGCGTGGCACCACACTCGCCGGTCGCCTCCTCGCGTACGACAGTCTCAAGATGAAGTTCAGAGAACTCAAGCTGCGACGGGATCCCGCCTGCCCCGTGTGTGGCCCCCACCCGACCATCACTGGCTACGTGGATTACGAGGGCTTCTGCGCACTGGGCTAGAGCCGTGGGCAAACGCGGGGACCGTCCCGCCGGTGTCGGCGGATCGGCGAAGCCGACGGGTGCACCGCCGTCGATGCACCCTTGCCCCCCCTCTAGATCGATCGGCTTTCCGGATGGGATTTCTTGTGGCGCTTGCGTCGGCTGATCCGTCGCTCTTTCGCGGGTAGCGGTGGCAGCTTCTCTTTGGCCGCGTCGGCGTGCCCCAGGTCGCTCTGCTCGATGGGCTTCGCGATCGACAGCCCGGGCGCACTCGCCGAAGCCGAGGGCGGATTTTTGGGTGGCGTCAAAGGGGCGCCGGCCGTGACACTGCGGCCCGGGACGATGGCTGCCTGGCGGCTCGTGTCGACCCAAGCCACGTGACCGGTGCCGGAATTTCGGACGTCCATATGAACGAAAACGTCGTTGGGGTACAGGCCGCAGCCGGTATCGGGAAGCGTCTTGCAGAAGGCAGCCAGCGTATCGTTTTTCACGCCCTCGATTCGGAAGTCGATGGCCCTACCCGTCGAGTGATAGCTGCCGGATCCGCGCGGACGATACCCGGAGAGAAGCACCACCCGGGCGGGCTGATTCTCCGTGGCGAAGTGATCCACGACGAGCTGCAGGCGCTCGACCAGACGCGAATCGACGCGGCGTACGCCCGGGGCGAGCTCCGTCCCGTTGCTCTTTGCGAGCGCGGGGAGTGGCTCGGTCGGCTTGGCCGCCGTTGCCGGCCTCGCGAGAATCGAAAACTCGTCGACCCCGGATTGCAGCGCCCCTCCGTCGCACGCTGCGAGCGGGAACGTGGCGCGGTCGGCGCCCGCAACGACCTCGACGGGAGCCTTCGCGCAGGGCTTGGCCCTGGCGTCGCGATCCGTCCGAGCCGGAGTCGGTGAAGCGGGTGACGCGATCGCAAGCGCGGGAGTCAGAACGCAGGCGAGAGCTGCTGCGAATGAAAGCGAGACATAGGATAGTTGCGAGCCGGGCATCGATAGGCCTCCGTATCGCACATTGGTACACACAGCCGTGCGGACGGGCCAAAAAAGCCGCTCATCCCAGGCGAGCGTCTTGACCTCCCGGGCCCGAACGTCAGAAAAGTCGACCCTTGGCATGAGCGAAGTCCGTTCACTCACTGGCGCTCAGTTCGAGGGTGCGCTGGCGGAGCTCGTCGCGCGGGCCCCGCTTCGGCGCAATACGACCTGTTATGCGTGCGATCGTTGCGAGCGATGCAGCCAGTGCACGTTCTGTGTTGGTTCGACCGGACTAGCACGTTGCCACTACTGCACGTCGTGCACCGACTGCGCGGAGTGTTCCCATTGCGTACGCTGTCAACGGTGCTGGGCCTGCCACCACTGCGTAGAAAGCGATGGTTGCCTCGGCAGCGCCTACCTCGTCCGATCCATCGGCTGCATCGAATGCACCTACGGCTTCGGCTGCGTGGGCTTGTCCGGCCGCGACTTCTGCATCCTGAATGAGCCGTACGATCGATCCTCGTATTTTGAGGCGGTCTCGCATCTTGCTCGCGAGCTGCGAATCGCCCTTCCATGAGGGCCGTCGTGGGGCGGCTGATCGAGCGGGCGTCCAAAGCACCGGCCGGACAGACTCCGCCGAACGCACACGCGGTCGAGATGGCTGACTCCACGGACCCCGTGCTCGATGCCCTGTGGGAGCGCGTCCTCGCTGCATGGGAAGAGGACCATCCGCACCGGGCGTTGCTCGATCACGCGCTCCACACGCAGGCGTTGCCCGAGATCGCCCGCAGATATCGCGCGCTCGTGGACGACCCTCAAAAGGGTGGGCGCGCGAAAAAAAAGGTCGATGCCATCGTCGTCGCCGCGACCCACTTGCTGCTTTCGACGAAAACGCCCCGTCCGGGAAGGGTTCCTCTCCCGATCACGCTGAGCGCGTTCGGCCTGTGCATCGCGATGCTCGGGTGGCTCGCCTGGGCGGTGTGGGGCGCTCGCTAGACGAGGGCGTCTCGGCCGATGCGCGCGAGCCGACCGGCAAGGGCGATGGCTGCACGCATACCGCGTGCATCCGCCGTCCACTGGCCCGCTCGATCGTAAGCCGTGCCGTGATCGACGCTGGTTCGGACGATCGGCAGACCCAAAGACACGTTCACGGCATCGCCGAAGCCCAGAAGCTTCATCGGAATGGTCGCCTGATCATGGTACATCGCCACGATCCCGTCCCATCGCTGACCCGCCGCCAAGCGAAATGCACTCTCCGCAGGCACCGGCCCGTCGATGCTCGCCGAAATCCCCGATGCTTCGAGCCGCGCGCGCGCGCGAGCGATCCCTGGCACGATGCTGTCTCGTTCCTCTCGACCAAGCAGGCCCCCTTCCCCGCCGTGAGGATTGAGCGCGGCCACCGCCACGCGGGGCCGGCGGCCCGTAAGCTGAGCCAAGAACCAGGTGAGCCAATACGTCGCCCGCGCAACCAGCGCCGGGGTGACGGCACGAGGGACGCGACGCAGCGCAATGTGTGTCGTCGCAAGGGCGGTCACGATCCTGGGCGACCAGAAGGCCATGACGACCTCGCGCGATCGCAGTCTTTTTTGCAGGTGCTCGGTATGTCCGATGAAGTCCGCTGCCCCGACCGCACCCGATCGGGCGATGGCTTCCTTGCTGACCGGACCGGTCACGAGCACGTCCGCCGCTTGCGCCGCCACGGCGTCGCAGGCGGCGTCGATCCAGCCGAGTTGCGCGCGGCCGGAGACTCGCGTGGGCGCTCCGGGACGCCGGTCGCGCAACGCCAGAGCACGAGTGGGCTGCCAGACCGCGATAGGGTCCCGGGCCAGACCGAAGCCTTCCGCCGGCCCCGACACGCGAACGACGCGCGACAGGGCGATTCCACGGCCGGACGCCGCGGCGCGCACGGCATCGACGTCGCCGACCAGGACGACGCGGACGCGCCGTTCGGCCGCCGCAGCCGCAACGCTCACCTCCGGTCCGATTCCGCAAGGACAGCCGATGCTGATGAGCGCGCGAGGCGCGCTCAACGGGACTTTCCCGCGTCGCTCGGCGCGCGCAGCTTGTACCCGGCGCCGCGGAGAGTCTCGAGCGGCAATGCGTCCCCGAGCTTGGCGCGCAGCCGGCGAACGTGAATGTCGACGGTGCGCGCGCCGCCCTCGTAGCGACTTCCCCAAACGCGCGCAAGCAGTGTCTCCCTGGAGAATACGCGACCGCGATTCGCGGCGAGGAAGGCGAGCAGCGAGAATTCCTTCGCCGTCAGGGTTACCCGCCGCCCGTCGACGCTCACTTCGTGCGCAGCCCGATCGACGACGAGAGAGCCAATCTTCAGGCGCTCCTCGGTGGCAAATTCGCTGCGCGTCCATTCGAGCGCTCGAATTCGCGCGTAAAGCTCGCCGGGGACACACGGCACGACGATGAAGTCGTCGAATCCGCTCGCCGGATCGTACCCCGTGATCTGACGCGGTGGCAGCGTGACGATGGTCGGTATTTCGCTGAGCTCGGGCACCTTGCGCGCGGCTCGCAGCGCGGCGGCGGCCAAGTCCGGGCGCTCGCCTGCTTCGAACACCATCGCGCGCACGTCACCCCCCGACCGCGCTTGCTCGACGATGGAGACGAAGTCGTCCCACAGATCGAGCGTCCGCACCTCGGACCCGAGCTGACGAAGCAGCGCAGCTGCTCCTTCGGGGCCGTCGACCAACGTTCGGTGACCGACGACCAACACGAATGACCCGGGCTTGCCCACGGATCCCGGTCCATATCGTAACATGCCCTCCTCAGTCGAGTATTCATATGCGGATGTCCGGAAAGGACGAGACCCTCGGCCCCGGAGCGAGGGGCTGGCCGGCGCGTGGCGGCAAAAGCCTTCAGGCCCGCCCCACCCGGGTACCGCCGACCGTGATCGACGAGATTTTTATCGTCGGGCACCCCACGCCGACCGGCACGCTCTGGCCGTCCTTCCCGCACGTCCAGATCCCGTCGCTCAACTCGACGTCGTGACCGAGCATCGTCACCCGGCGCAGAACGTCGGGGCCGTTTCCGATGAGATTCACACCCTTGAGGGGGGCCGTGATCTTACCGTCCTCGACCAGATAACTCTCGGTGAGAGAAAACACGAAGTCGCCGTTCGCGATGTCGACCTGGCCGCCGCCAAACTTTTTTGCGTACACGCCTCGCTTCACGCTCTTGAGGATCTCCTCCGGGTCGTGCGGTCCGGCGAGCAGGACCGTGTTGGTCATCCGGGGCATCGGGGCGCACGCGAAGCTCTCGCGACGCCCGTTGCCGCTAGGCGCGAGCCCGTAATGCTTCGCGCTCAGCCGGTCGTGCATATACCCGACCAGCGTTCCATTCTCGATGAGCACAGAACGCCGCGGCTCGTGTCCCTCGTCGTCGACGTTGATCGTACCGCGGCTGTTCAGTAAGGTCGCATCGTCCACCACGGTGCAGAGATCGCTTGCGACCGCCGCGCCCACCTTGCCGGCATAGTTGCTCGTTCCTTTGCGATTGAAGTCCGCTTCGAGACCGTGGCCAACCGCCTCATGCAGCAAGATGCCGCTGTCGCCCGGTGCGAGGACGACCTCCATTTGTCCCGCCGGAGCGTCTTGCGCATCCAGCATCGTCACGGCTTGTCGTGCCGCTTCCCGCCCGTGCCACTCGGGGCTCTTGTCCTCGAAGTACCCGATGGTCGTGCGCCCTCCGCCGCCGCTCGAGCCTTCCTGGCGCTTGCCGTTTCTCTCCGCAATCGCGCGCACCCCAAAGCGGAGGAGTGGCTGAGTGTCGCGCACCATCAACCCATCGCTCGTCACGACTAGAATCTCGCGGATCTCCTCGGAGAGGCTCGCCTCGACCTTGACGATGCGGGCATCGAAGCCGTGCGCAACCGCCGCCGCCCGCTCGAGCAGCTGCCGCTTCTCGGGCCCGGGAACGTCCAGACTTACCTGGTCGAGGTCGTAGCGCCGAGCCGTTTCGACCCACTGCGCGTGCGTCGCTTCGGTGGAACCGGCGCCGCTGGCGATTTGCGCCGCCGTCTCGGCTGCCCGTTTCATCGCCTCCCAGTCGAGCTGCTCGACGTACGCGTAACCGGTCGCGTCCCCTCGCTGGACGCGAACGCCAAGCCCCATCGACACGCCGCGCGATGCGGTTTTCAGGATTCCCTCGTCGAAAACGAGCCCCCCCGCGGCGCGGTACTCGAAGAACAGATCCGCATAGTCTCCCCCACGGCTCAGGGCAACCGCGAGCAGCTTCGCGGCCAGGGCCGAATCCACCGCGGCGGATCCTTCCGCGCCAAACGGGGCCTTGTACTTCGTCGACTGAGTAGGCATGGATCCCCT
Organism: uncultured delta proteobacterium; assembly: GCA_963696385.1. Taxonomy (GTDB): domain Bacteria; phylum Myxococcota_A; class Polyangia; order Polyangiales; family Polyangiaceae; genus Palsa-1150. Next base: position 1,266,495 of record CAVOKF010000005.1, on the reverse strand, counting down.
AGCCGTCCGAACCTAGATACGGCGCGACCCGTCGTCGAGCGCGGCCGGCGCAATACAGCACCTACATGGGTGCTATTTTTGACCCGGAGCACGCAATCGGCGCCAAACATCGCGCCACAGGTCTCGAATCGAGGTACTCTGAAATTGCGGGACGCCCAGCGAGCGGCCGCCGCCGGAGGGAGCAGTCGTAAAACGTGGCGATCGACCGCGAGAAGACACTCGCCGCCGCCCAGAAGTACGTCGAAAAGAGGCGCTACGACCGGGCGGCCATCGAGTACCAAAAAATCCTCCAGGAAGATCCGAGCGATGCGCGGACGCTCCTGAAGCTCGGGGACCTCCAGTCCAAGATGGAGGCGTACGCCGACGCCATCGCCACCTACGAGCGTGTGGGGAAGTTTTATGCGAGCCAGGGCTTCTCGCTCAAAGCGGTTGCCGTGTTCAAGCAAATACGTGAAATCATAACGAAATATGTTCCCCAGCTCGAGGACAAATACGCGCACGTCACCCCCCAACTCGCAGACTTGTATCAGCAGCTCGGACTGACGAGCGATGCGCTTGCGGCACTCGATGAAATGGCGACGTATCTGCAGCGCCAGAGCCGCGAGCAGGACGCCATCGAAGTGTTCCGTCGGATCGTCGAAGTCGATCCGACCAACCCCCTGTCGCATTTGCGTCTTGCCGAGGCGTTGTCGCACGCAAAGAGCGTCGACGAAGCCGTGGCCGAGTTCGGGATCGCCACCGGACAGCTGATGCGCCTCGAGCGACGTGACGACGCTCTGCGCGTGACCGAGCGCATGCTGCAGCTGAATGCCGATCCGTCGCATGCCCGGCTGGCCGCCGAGCTGTACTTGGCGCGCGGCAACCCGAACGATGGGCTGCACGCTCTCGCGAAGCTGCAGATTTGCTTCCAGGCCAATCCACGTGACATTGACACGCTGGAACTGCTCGCGCGGGCCTTCACGAACATCGGTCAGGCCGCCAAGGCCATCGAAGTCCACAAGGAGATGGCGCGCATTGCGCGGGAATCGGGCAAAACCGACCTCTTTCGCGACCTCATTTCGAAGTTGCAGAAGCTCGCTCCGAACGACGAGGTCGTCCAACAGCTTGCACTCGAGACCCCCGCCCGCACAGCGAACGGATCCCTCGCTCGAACGGCGTGGCAAGAGGGGGAAGGCCTCGACGATGGTGGAGCCGCCGTCGAGGAAACGTACGAAGACGTCGTCGACGACGACATCGAATCCGAGGAACAGCCCATCGAGCTCGCGAAGAGGGCGGCGCACGCTTCCTCGAAGAACGGGAACGAAGGTGCCGATACGGGCTTCGACCAGGTCGAGGAGACCGGCGACGGCCGCACCCGGGAAGCTGCCTATCAGGACGTCACGCGCATTCTGGCCGACGCCGCCGGCTTTCGACGCCATCGCCGGCTCGGGGCCGCGATCCAGACGCTCGAGGAGGGCTTGCGGCTTGCGCCCCGCTCGCTCGAGGTTCGCGAGATGCTGCGCGACCTCCTTGTCGAATCCGGCAACGTCGGCGGCGCGGTCGGCCAGCACCTCGCGATCGCCGAGATCCTCGTCGAGTCTCTCGACGGCGAGGAGGCCGCACGCGCCCTTCAGGATGCGCTGGCGCTCGATCCGGACAATGCCGTCGCGACGCGCATGCTGCGCGACCTCGGCTACGAGCTCGTCGAGGAAGGGACCGATACCGACGTTCACGAGGCTCGCGAAACGGCGTCGATGCGCGCGCCATTGAGCAGCTACGACCCGGAAGCCCCGCTGCCGTCGTACGACCTGGAAGAAATCAGCCCCGACGACGACGGTCTCTCGAATTCGAGCGAAACGGCGCCCGCCCAGCCAGCAGCGCTGCAGTCGAATATCGACGCCATTGACGATCCATTCGGGGACGGGCCGTTGCCGAGCTATCCACTCGACCGGCCTCACGAGTCAAGCGAGTCGGGCGCGGCGCACAACGGTCAGGCCGCCTCGGCACCGGGTGGCCGGCGCGGAGCCCCCCAACGCGGGATCCCGGAACTCGAATCCGCCCTCGAAGAGGCCGACTTCTTTGCTTCGAGAGGATTGTTCGACGACGCCCGGACGATCCTGCAGGAGCAGCTATCGCGCGTGCCGAACCATCCTCTGCTGCGCGATCGGTTGACCGAGCTCGAGGCACAAGAACGCAGTGCTCACGGAGACTCTGGCACGCGTCCGTCGCCCGCCGGGGAGCGCGCATTCAACGACGCTGGCGCTCTGCTGAGCGCACCGGGCGCATCGAGGGGTATCGCGGGGCCTGCCGAACAGGTTGACGTCGAGGAGGTCTTCGCGAAATTCAAAGCGGGCGTGGCCCAGCAAATCACCGTCGAGGACACGCAGAGCCACTACGACCTCGGTGTCGCGTACCGTGAAATGGGTTTGCTCGACGACGCGATCCGCGAGTTCGGGATGGCGACGCGCGATCCGAAGAGCGCATGCGTCTGCCACTCGATGATCGGGACGATACAGATCGAGCGCGGCAATCTCAACGAGGCGATCGAGGCGTTCCTACGCGGTCTGCAAGTGGCCGAGCGCACGAGAGAGCAGGAAGCCGCCCTGAGCTACGAGGTCGGAGCCGCATACGAGGCGAAGAAAATGACCAAGCAGGCGCTCGAATACCTGCAACGCACCGCACGTCTCGTGCCCTCGTTCCGCGACGTTCACGAGCGCATTCGGCGGCTTCAGAAGTTCGAGCCCAAGCAGCCGTCGCGTGCGGCGGCGGTGGGCGCCGACGACGAATTCGACCGGGCGTTCCAAGACATCCTCGACGAGGGCTCTCGCGGCCGCTGAGACTTGTCGCTACGGGTCGGCGGCGATTTGCAGCGCTCGAACGAGCGCACGGACGTATGGATCGGCTTCGGCGTCGAGACTGCGCAATGCTTGGGCTCGGATCACCCCGGAGTGCCATAGTTTGGCGACGGCCCGCTTGAGCGCACGAATGCTCGACTCCGGTACCGACCTCCTCCGGAGGCCAACGACGTTTACTCCCCGGACGCGAGCCCGATCGCCCTGCACGATGACGTACGGGGGAACGTCACGCTCGCATGCCGCGGCCGCCGCGACGAATGCACTCTCGCCGATACGAGCCCGTTGCGCGACGCCACTCAGTCCTCCGAAGTTCACCCAGTCCTCGACGACGACATGACCGGCCAGCTGGACCCCGTTTGCCAGAACACAGTTCGAATCCGACGACGACATCGTGGGCGACATGCGACCCAACCATGAACCAATTGAAGGCCCCAATCCGGGTCACACGGCCCTCGGTGCCTCCGTGAACCGTCGAATGCTCGCGGAAGACGTTCCCCTCTCCGATCTCGACGCGCGCCGGCCCCGTGCCCCCGCTCTTGGCTTGCGGCTCACCGCCGATGACGGCGAACGGATGCACCACCGTCCTCGGGCCGAGGACGCTTCGGGAACGGACGACGGCATGCGGATGGATCACACACCCCCGCGATAGGACGGCCCCTGCCTCCACGATCGCATAGGGCCCTACGACGACGCTGCCGGCCAGCTCGGCGCGGCGATCCACTATCGCTGCAGCGTGCACCCGAGCCATGGCGGTCACCCCTGGCGGTCCACGACGCTCGCCAGCAAGTCCGCGCTGGCGCAAAGCGTTCCGTCGACCGACGCCTCGCCGTGGAACTTCCACACGTTCGTGCGGTGGTGCGCGATCGTGACCAGCAGATCGAGGCGGTCGCCCGGAGTGACCGTACGGCGGAATTTCGCCTTGTCGATGCCGAGGAAGTACATGAGCGAGTTGGATGGGTCAAACGGCTCGGTCGCGTACGCGAGAATGCCGCCGATCTGCGCGAGCGCCTCGACGATGAGAACACCCGGCATGATCGGACGCGCGGGAAAGTGACCCTGAAACCAAGGCTCGGCCACCGTGACGCATTTGTGGCCGACGATGCGCTCCCCGGACACGACCTCTGTTACACGGTCGACGAGGACGAACGGCCATCGGTGCGGCAAGATCCGCAGGATTCGGTCGATCTCAATGCCGGTACTGACTTTCAACGATCCTCTCTCGAGGCACCGTACAACCTGCCGAGCGCACGCAGCCAGCGCATGCGCGCTACGGCCGGGTATCCTGCCACGACGGCGCCGGCGGGTACATCACCGATGACGCCGCTCTTCGCCGCAATGCGCGCGCCCTTGCCCACCACGACGTGATCGGCGACGCCGACTTGTCCGCCGACGAGGACGCCTGGACCGATGGTCACCGACCCCGCGAAGCCGCATTGCGCCGCGACCAGCGTGCCCTCGCCGATGTCCGCGTTGTGCCCCACGTGCACGTGCGAATCGAGCTTTGCGCCGCGTCGAACGCGGGTCGGCGCGATCGTTCCGGCGTCGATGGTGGAAAGCGGCCCCACCGCCACGTCGTCGTCGATCACGACGCCCCCGAGCTGCGGAACACTGCGGACGGCCCCCTCCGGACCGCGCGCCCACCCGAATCCGGGGTGCCCGAGCACGACACAGGCCCCGATGACAACGCGCGATCCGAGGACAACCCGCGGACCCATGACCGCACTGGGAGCGACGGCACAGCCGGGGCCGATGACCGGCTCGTCGTCCGGAACGATTGCGCTATCCAGCAAGTGGGCCAAGGCCCACGTTGCGTGCTCGTGAACCCAGACGCTTTCGGCGCGCTTGACCGCCGGTGCAAGCGAGGCCTGAACCAAAAGCGCTGCACCGCGCCGCGTGGCCTGTAACGCGGCCTCGACGAAGCGGCCGACAAGCAGCGGAGCAATGTCACCTGGACCGGCGCTGCCGACCGGAGCGACCGCGACAGGGACAACCTTTCGATCGCCGACGACGCTGCCACCGTAGACGGTGGCCCACACGTCGAGCGCCTGTTGGCGGAGTCTGACGACCCCGTCCCACGTCACGGCTTCGCGGAGCCGCCTTGGGCAGGGGCCCGCACGGGCGCGGGCGTGGCCGATCCGCTGATGGCCGGCGGCGACCCAGCGTTGCCGCCCACCAATGCCCCGTTCGCCATTTGGATGACTCGGTCGGTGAGATCCAAGTCACCCCGCGAGAACGCCACCGTCGCACGGTCGACGATGAGGTCGTAGCCATCGGCACCAGCCACCCGCTTGATCGCCCCGAGAACGCGCTCGAAGATCGGATCCGTCATCTCCTTCTGCTTTTTCTCGAGCTCCTTGTTGTACTCGACGAACGTCTGCTGGAGCTCGACCATCTGCTTTTGCCAGTCGTCGACCTTCTTTTGCAATGCTTGCTGCGAGAGAACCTTCGCCTGCTTGTCGATGTCCTCTTTTTGCTTTTGAAGATCCGTCTGGCGCTTGTTGAGCTCCTGCTGGCGACTATCGAACATCTTCTTGAGTGTCGCCTGGGCGCGGAGCCCCTCCTCGGTCTGCATGACGGCACGCTGCACGTCGACGACGGCCACCTTGGTTTCCGCGGCGGCGGTTCTGCCAAAGATCGAAAAGGCGACCACCAGGGCGGTGGCGAGAATGGGACGGGCTAATGTGCGCATCGGCGATGGGGCGTACTCAATGCGGCACGCTCGGTCAAGTCCGTCCGAACCAACGAGGAATGGTTGTGGGTGAGCTGAGCCGGATTCCTGCCGCCCTTTCTGGGCGGGGCATCTCCCGGAGGGCGCCGTCCGTAAGATTCGATCGAGCCGTCAGGAGTCGGGGGGCGGCTCGACTTGCACCGTCACGTACTCGGCACCGGTTGCGCTTCGCAGGTGGGCCGAAAGCCTCGGTGCGAACGTGGGGTCGTTCGAGGTCGTTCGCACACACGCCATGATCGCATCGTGTCCTGCACCCAGAGTCCACACGTGCAGCGCATCGACGGCCACCACGCCGGGAAAAGCATCGATCGCGCCACGGACGGCGAGCGACGAGAGATGGGCCGGTGCCGCTTCGAGCAGCACCATCGTCGCCTGTCCCAGCAAGCGCATCGAGCCGACGAACAGGATCGCGGCGACCACGAAGCCGGCGACGGGATCGGCCGCTGGCTGACCCCCGAAGCGAACCACGATCGCGGCGACGACCGCTGCAAGTGCCCCGAGGGTATCGCCGACCAGGTGAAGCGCCGCACCTCGCAGGTTGAGCGCATGGCCGTGTTCGATCCGACCGGGCAGAGGATGGTGCGCCGGATCGGTCGAATCGCCGGCATGCGGATCCGCGGGCGCTTGCCCGATGACGTCGTGCAAGAGCCACGCGCTCAAGCCGCTCACGAAGAGAGCCGCGAGCGCCACAACGAGCATGGCGCCCGCCTTCGGTGAAGGGTGCCCGCGAAGCGCGACGACCCCCTCGACGACGATCCAAGCCGTGGTTAAAAGCACGAGAACAGCGCTAAAAATGGCGGCCACTGGCTCCGCTCGCCGCAGTCCAAATGTGAAGCGCGCGGTCGGCGCCCGAACCGCCAGTCGCATCGCGAGCAAGCTGACGCCCAGCGCCAACACATCCATCAGAAGATGCATGGCATCCGCTTGGAGGACGAGGCTGTCCGCGAAAAGAGCTCCCCCAAGCTCCAACACGAAGAAGCCGCCGACGATCCCCGTGACGATTGCCAGACGGCGGGCTTGTCGCGCTTCGGCCGGCGTGAACCCGCCGCGTAACGGCGGTACGGTGTTCGTCGCTGCCGGCAGGCGCACGATCGTGGCGGCGCGGTGAGGGGCGTCGGGCGGATGCCGTTCGACCATCAGAGAAGCACGTAGTCCACGGCCGCCGAAGCGGGCGCGGAGTCGAGCGCGCGTGTGGTCTCGTCGTCACGGCGGACGGCCGTCATGTACAGTCCGTGCAAGATGCTCGGGTGCGCCTCGACCAGCTCGAGGAATTCCTCGCGCGGCAGGAACAGCGTGACGGTCGGATGCACCGCGATGACGTCCGCATTGGCTTTCCGTCGCAGCAGGAGTGCGCCTTCGCCGACCGTCTCGCCAGCCGGTAGCGTCGCAACGACGATGGACTCGCCGTTCTCGTGCGCCACGACCGCAACCTCGCCCGAGGCCACGAGGTGCAGGCCTTGGGCCTCCTCTCCCTCTACGACCAGCTTGTCTCCCCGTTCGAAGATGCGTGTCTCGAATCGTTCGACGAGGATCGCTCGCTCGGCTGGGGGGACCGCGATGAGGACACCGGAGGTGCGACCCAGATTGGCCACCATGCGCCGGCGGCAATGAGCAGCCAGCTCCACCGCCACCTCGGGTCGCTTCTCGGCAACGGCCTCGAGTGCGTCCCGCTTCGCGACGAGCAGGATGGACGGCCGAGTGGCGACGACATTCGCCGCTCGAGGCGCCCGCGACAAAAGCGCCATCTCGCCGAAAAGCGCACCGCTCACGAGCCGCGCCAACACCACGGGCGGGTCCTGATCGTCCTCGTTGGCGCGTGTGACCTCCAGCTCGCCGCGGGCGACGATGTACGCCTCAGCGCCTTCCTCACCCGCGGTGATGACCCGCTCGCCAGCCGGAACCGTGATCATCTCGAATGCGGCGACGAGATCACTCAGGGCGTCCTTGGACAACGCGCTGAAGAACGCGAGCGGCGCGACCAGCGGCAGCTCGGTCCCCTCGGCCTCCCGATATTCACGCGTTGCGGCGTGCAGAATCTGCGTAGCCTTCGACGTCAGCGCGGGGCCGCTGAGAAATGAGCTGAGCGGCTGGAAACCCTCGAAGTTGGGCAAAGGCGGCGGCGGCGTCTCGTTGTCTTGGAGGCGGATCGAACCGAGACAGAAGGCCTCCGCGACCTCGGCCAGCGATGGTTCGACGTTGACCCCTAGAGCACGCAGATCCGCGACGGCCGCCACGGCCAGGGGCAGATTGCCGGCATCGATCGCACGGCGCACGGCGAGCTCGAAGCCCTCAATCGCCGCTTCGGGGCGGCCCATCTGTTCGAGCAGCCGGCACGTAATGACCAGGGCGCTCGGGATGGAAGCATCTCGTTCGACGACCGCCGCGCTCCACCGCAGCGCGGCTTCCGGTTCCTCAGCGAGGAGAAGCGTCAGAGCGCGATCGATCGGTGAATCGGTCGTCTGGGCGCCGGGCAGGTCCGGCGGAGAGTGCGTCATCGGAGGACCGGTAGCTTATCATTGCTCGTCCGGTTCTTTCTTGCCGCCTTCCGATCGTTCCATGAATTCGCTCATCGCACTGGCCGTCGCGGCCACGAGCGGCAACACGCGCGGATAATCCATGCGTGTCGGCCCGATGACGCCGACCGTTCCCACCGTCTGCCCGTGGGAGGTGTAGGCCGCGCCGACGATAGCGAGTTGGCCGTCGCCCAAGTCGCCGAATTCTTCTCCGACGACGACGTGACCTCGCTTTGATTGGATCGCCAAGTCGAGCAGCTTGATGAGCTTTTCTCGGGCGTCCAGGGCCGTGACGAGCCGCCGGAAGTGCCCGACGTCGTCGAAGTCCGGCTTCTCGAGCAAGCGGTCTTGGCCCTCGATGACGAGGTCGGTCTCGCCGTCGGCCGCGTCGCCGACGGCTTCGGCCCCCAGTTCGAACGCACGGCGCCGTGTCTCGTCCTGCTGGATCCGCTGGCTCAGCAAGCGTCGGTCGAACAGCTCCCGTAAGTCACCGAGGGTTCGACCTTCGACGACGTCATCCAGAAGATTGTGGATGCGCTGAAGCTCTGCCTCGGTCATCGCCACGCGCAGGAAGCGATTTTGCACCGCCCCGTTCTTGATGACGAGTACGGCCAGCACTTCGTCGGGACCGGTCCGCAGAAACCGGAGCTGCTTGAGGACAAGCGTCTCGGCGCGCGGCGCCGAGACGACGGCCGCTGTGCCCGTCAACTCGGAGAGCAGCTTGCCCGTTTCGCGCATCACGTTTTGTCCGGGCTCGAACGACGCGAAGCGATCGCGAATGGCGGCCACCTCTTCGTTCGTCACCGCGCGAACGTGCATCAGAGCATCGATGAACAAGCGAAACGCACGGTCGGTCGGAATTCGTCCCGCGCTCGTGTGCGGCTGTCGCAAGTACCCCATGTCTTCGAGGTCGGCGAGAACGTTACGGATACTCGCTGGGGAGAGATCGAGACCCGATTTCTTGGCGAGCGTTCGTGACCCCACCGGCTCGCCGGTGGCCACGTATTCCGTTACGCAGTGGTAAAGCACCTGCCTGGCGCGGGCGCTGAGCTCGGACATTCGATCGGATCCATTTTTAGCACTATTGTCGGGCCCTTGCGCGGTCCCTCGAAAAATGCCGAGACGGGAGACCTCGCCGATCGCGGAAAATCGTTGCCCCCCAAGGCTTGCGTGAGCGTCCCGCTCATCCCTGTGGAGTATGGCGGAGCCGGTCAAGGACTGCAGCCATGTCATCCGGCATCGCGCGCTCCCACCGAACCGGCTGCTCGGTGGCCGGATGCACGAAACCGAGCTCGCTCGCGTGGAGCATCAGACGCGGGGCCTCGATCAACGAACCGCTGTAGCGTCGCGTGTAGACCCGGTCGCCTACGATCGGATGACCCGACTCGCTCAAGTGGATGCGAATCTGATGGGTGCGCCCGGTCTCGAGGCGGCACGCGACCAGCGTCGCTTGAGCGAGCGCCTCGAGCGGCTCGACGTGCGTGATCGCTTCGCGAGCGTGCGTCGGCGGCGTGCCACGGACGGATCCGCGCAAGCCATCGCCACGGTTGTCGACGAGCCAGCTCCGGTAGGCCCGCGCCCCGACGCGGCCGTGCGCAATCGCCAGATAACGCCGGTGCACGCTGTGGCGCCGGAACTGGCCAGCCAGGCTCTGCTTGGCGAGCCAAGTGCGGGTGAACACGACCAGCCCACTCGTTTCCTTGTCCAGGCGGTGCACGACGCCGAGGTTGGGCCGTTGCTTGCCGGGCGCCACTCGCTTTCGATCCATCCACGCCCGGACGCGGCCCTCGAGAGTATCCGTCTCGCGATCGTCGAAGGGCACGGTACTGACGCCCGCTGGCTTCGCGACCACGATCACCTGTGCGTCCACGTAAACGACCTGGTCTTCCGTCAGACGTGTAGGCCTCGAGCGCGTCGCGCCCTCGTCGATGCAGATTTCGTGTCCCGCACGGACGCGCGTGGTCGGCTCGGTGGCGACCGTGCCGGCCACGCGCACCTTTCCCGCCTCGATCCAAGACCGTGCCTTCCCCCAGCTTGCTTCGAGGATCGTCCGGACCGCCCGATCGAGCGGCCCCTCGAGATCCCGGGTCACGACGACCGTTCGCAACGCCAATGGAGCTGGGGTTGTTGTACCATGGCGTGGCCCGCGTCGCTTGACACCTCTGGCGTCGCGCACCCATTATCGGTCTCATCGCTTACTGTGTTTGGAAGCGGAGAAAGCCACGTGCCCAAGACCCTGCTGGCCGTCGACGACAGCGTCACGATGCGCAAAGTTCTCGAGATCACGTTCGCGGGCGAGGATTTTCGGGTCATCGGCGCGGAAGGCCCGTCGAGCGCCTTGGCCGGGCTCGCCGAGGAACCGGTCGTAGCGGTCATCGACGCCTCGCTCGGGAGCCACGACGGCTACGCCTTGGCCAAGGAGTTGCGCGCCCGTGCTGGCGGCTTGGCCGTGGTGCTGATGGCGAGCCGTTATGCCCCCTACGACGCCAACCGCGGACGCGACGCGGGGGTCGATGATTTCATCGACAAGCCCTTCGACACCCAGGCCCTCATCGACAAGGTGAAAAGGGTTCTCGTTGCCCGCGAGACAAGCCGGGCGGCCCCGCCCGCGGGGGCGGCCGCAGCGGTGCAACCCGCGGCCATCGCTTTCGGGGGCACTCCGCCCCGCCCACAGCCTGCTCCGGTTCCGGTTCCGGGGGCGGCGGCGCCTCCGAAGCCAGCGTGGTCCACGCAGCGGGCCCACACCCTGTCGTTCGAGACCGCTTCGTCGCCTGGCCCCGCGGCTCCCGTGGCCGGCCCTCCGTCTCTGTCGCGCACGGCGCCTTCGGGCGTTCCGTATACCGCTCGACAGGCCGTTGGGGCACAACCAGCGGCTCCGCCCCAACCTGCGGTTCAGGCTCAAACGGTGGCGCCAACGGTCGGGCCGACAATCGTGCCGGTCCACTCCGGGGCGACGAGTCAACCGACCGGGACGGCCCAGCACGTCGGCGATGCGGTGACGACGGTGAACGGTCGGCTTGCCGGAAAACTCGACGAAATCGGGCTGACCCGGCAACAGGCCGAAGCCGTCCTCGCGCTCTCGCGCGAGTTGGTCGAGCGTGCCGTGTGGGAGGTGGTCCCCCAGCTTGCCGAAACGCTTATCAAAGAGGAAATTGCGCGCATCATGAAGGAAGGCTGAGCGAAGCCGGCGGGGGCGCAGCCACACCGATCGGCAATCTCGTCGATGCCCGCCGACAACGAAGCCCTGAAGATGCTGGCGCGCGCCATCGCGCGGCTCGAGGATTTGCTCGAACGACTCCCCGTCGACATCGCCAAAGATCTGCGCATGCGGATCGCAACGCTCCGAACCGTCGTCCTCGAGAAGCGGCCCCCGGCTCTGGTGCTCGTCGGACGGCGCGGGGCCGGCAAATCGTCGCTCGTCAATGCGCTCTTCGGGGCGAAAGTGGCGGAGTTGGGGCACGTGACGGCACAGACGGGGCGGGGCCGCTGGTACGACTACGAGCGCGACGGGGGCGCTCTGTCCATCCTCGACACCCGCGGCATCCAGGAGGGGTCGCCCCCTGCCGAGGCCGACGATGCAAAGACCGCTATCGACTCGATCGCTCTCGAGCTTCGCGCCAAATTCGCCGATCTGGTGCTGTTCGTGGCGAAGGCGAGCGAAGTCGACGCCGCGATCGATCGCGATCTCGACGCACTCGATCGCGTTTACGACGAACTTCGACGAGCACACCGGAGCGAACCGCCCCTCATTGCCGTCGTCACCCACTGCGACTTGCTCGAGCCCAAGGGCGTGCGACTGCACTCGGCCGACACGGAGCCACCTGAGGAAGTCGACGAGAAGCGGCGCCACGTGGCGGCCGCCGAACACGCCGTCGCCCTGCAGATCGAACGGCGGGCCCGGCTGCACGAGCGCCACGTCGCGACGCTTGGAGTGTCCGTATACATGTCATGGCGCCCCGACGGAACGCTCCGTGCGGACGAGCGATGGCGAATGGATGATCTCGCCTCCATCCTCTTCCGACACCTGCCGGAGGCGGGTCGCGCCGAACTCGCGCGCGTCACACGCGCTCGCGTCGTGCAGGAGGAGCTTGCCGCCACGCTCACGAAGGCAACTGCCGCGGTATGCGCCGGCATCGCGGCGGCACCGATTCCGATTGCCGACATTTTCCCTTTGACAACGCTCCAGGCAGGCCTTGTGGCCTCCATCGCATGGATAGCGGGGCGCTCGGTCGACCGACGTGGAGCGTCCGAGTTTCTCGCGGGTCTCGGGGCAAACGTCGGCGTGGCGTTCCTGCTCCGCGAAGCCGTCCGAGCGCTCGTCAAGGTCGTCGCCCCCGCTGGCGGACCGGTCATTTCCGCCGGGGTTGCCTTCAGCGCGACGATGGCCATAGGTGCCGCGGCGGGCGCCTACTTCATCCAAGGCGCGTCGCTCCAGGATGCAAAGCTCATCTTTCGGGGCCGCAAGAAGGTTCGGACAGCGCCGGGGGACCGCCCCGAGGACTCGGACCCGTGAGCGCCGAGGCCATAACGTCGTGGCGCATGGGGGTACCTGACGGACGAGAGCGCCGGGGATGAGGTCTCCGCCGAACCGCGCTACGCCAGGCCTCCGATGACGGATCGCGTTTCTCCCCCGGCCCCCGCCTCCCCAGCACTCGACCAGCCGTACGACCCGGCCGTCGTCGAGCCGCGCTGGTATCGCTTTTGGGAAGACCATGGCGTTTTCGCCGCGACCGATTCCGCTGCGGACGAGCGTCCGGCCTACGTCGTTCCGATGCCGCCCCCCAACGTCACGGGATCCTTGCACATGGGCCACGCGCTCTTCATCACGTTGCAGGACGCACTCGTGCGCTTTCATCGCATGCGCGGCTACAACGTGCTTTGGCAGCCCGGAACGGACCACGCGGGGATCGCGGCACAGCTGGTGGTCGAGCGGCAGCTCGCAAGGCAGGGCGTCTCGCGTCACGCGATCGGACGCAACGAATTCGTCCAGCGCGTCTGGGAATGGCGCCGAGAAACGGGCGACCGGATCCTCGAGCAAGAGCGCCTGCTCGGCGCGAGCGCGGACTGGTCCCGCTCCCGCTTCACGATGGACCCTCCGATGAATGTCGCCGTCGTCGAGGCCTTCGTGCGCCTTTACGAGCAAGGCTTGATGTACCGGGCAACGCGGCTCATCAATTGGTGTCCCGAGTGCGCGACCTCGCTCAGCGATCTCGAAGTCGACAACGACGAAGGAGTGAGCGGCGAACTGTTCGAGTTCGCGTACCCGGTCGACGATCAGGGCGAGATTGTGGTCGCGACCACGCGCCCGGAAACGATGCTGGGTGACACGGCCATTGCCGTCCACCCGGACGATCCGCGTTACCGCATGCTGCACGGCAAGCGGGCGCGGCATCCCTTCGTCGACCGAACCATTCCCATCATCACCGACGCGGTTCTTGTCGATCCGAAATTTGGCACCGGGGCCGTCAAGGTGACGCCCGCGCACGATTTCAACGACTTCGCCACAGGCAAGCGGCACGCCCTCGAAGAGATCAACATCTTGAACCTCGATGGCACGCTCAACGCCAACGCCGGGCGCTTTGCGGGCTTGGATCGGAAGGAAGCTCGGCGCGCGGTCAAGAAGGCGCTCGAGGAAAAAGGACTCGCGCGAGGCAGCAAGCCCCACATGCTGACCTTGCCTCGCTGCTCGCGGTCCGGCGGTGTCGTCGAGCCGATGATTTCGACGCAGTGGTTCGTGAGAATGCGGACCATGGCGGACCGCGCTCTCGACGCCGTGCATTCGGGCCGGGTCACGATCCTCCCCGCGGAATGGACCAAGACGTACGACCATTTCCTCGAAAACATTCAGGACTGGTGCGTGTCTCGACAGCTATGGTGGGGTCACCAGATTCCTGCGTGGTATGGCCCGAATGGCGAAATCCGAGTCGCGCGCGAGCGGCCCGATGGGATCGGCGACGAAGGGCCACAAAACCCCTGGAGACAAGACCCCGACGTACTCGACACATGGTTCTCGAGTGCGCTCTGGCCGTTCTCGACGCTTGGTTGGCCCGAGGCGACCCCCGCCCTTGCCAAGTTCTACCCGGCGAGCGACCTCGAGACGGGCTACGACATTCTCTTTTTTTGGGTCGCTCGAATGATGATGTTCGGCATCCATTTCACCGGAGACGTCCCCTTCCGACGCATCTTGCTTCACGGCCTCGTCGTCGACGAGACGGGCGAGAAAATGAGCAAAGTGAAGGGCAACGTCATCGATCCGCTGGACCTGGTCAACGGTAAGGCGTTCGCCGACATGGTCAAGAGTACCCAGCCTGGGGTGCCGGATGGCGAAGCGCTCGCCAAGTTTCGCAAGGCCTATCCGTCGACGGCGGCCATGGGCGCGGGCTTCGCGGCATTTGGTGCCGACGCGGTACGGTTTACGTTGGCGACCTACCCACCGAGCAACAAGCGCATTGCGCTCGCGCCGAAGCGCATCGAGGGCAATCGCCATTTCCTCAACAAGATCTGGAACGCGACCCGCCTCGCCCTCGAGCTGCTCGGCGACTACGCTTGGGGGCAAGACTCGCAAGCGGCGCGGGCCCGGCTGCACAACACACCCGTCGCCGTCCGTGAAGACGGGCATCGCGACGCTGCCCGCGGCTTCTACAACCGCTGGGTTCGTTCTCGGTTCGCAGCGGCGGTCGAACGGGCGCGTGACGGGCTTGACGGCTTTCGGATCGACGAGGCGGCTCAGGCCGTCTACCACTTTTTTTGGGACGAGCTCTGTTCCTGGTACCTCGAACTCGTCAAGCCCATCCTGCGCCACCCCATCGACGGCGAGGGGGCCCCCCCGGACCTCGTCGCCGAAACGCAGCGGACCCTCGCGTATGTGATCGAAGGAAGCCTGCGCCTGATGCACCCCTTCATGCCCTTCATCACCGAGGAGCTGTGGCAGCGCGTACCGCGTCCCCACTCGCGCCCAGCAACGCTCGCCTTAGCACCCTACCCCATGACGAACGAGGAAGGCGAGAGCCGCGATGCCGGTGTGGATGAATGGATGGACCTCTTCAAGTCGGTCGTGTCCGCCGCCCGAACGATTCGCAGCGAGCACGGCGTCGAGCACAAGACCGATGTTCCGATGAGCGTCCGGTCGGATAGCGCGGAGGTCCTAGGATTCCTGCGCGACCACGGCACGGCCATCCGTTTTCTCGTGAAGACCCGGAACCTGCCGCAGTTCATGAGCACGGCAGGAGTGCGAGAGACGGGTACAACCGTAAGCCTCGTGCCGAGCGCACACGGTCCTATCGAGGTCGTCGTCACCCTCAAAGGCCTGGTCGACGCCGAATCCGAGCGCTCACGCATCGAACGCGAGGTCCGAAAGATCGACAAGGAGCTCGCCGCCATCGACAAGAAGCTCGCGTCACCGGGCTTTGCGGATCGCGCGCCCAAGGAGGTCGTGGACGAGGCCCTCGCGCAGCGGCAGGCCCTGGCGGAAGCCAAGTTGGGCCTCGTCGCGGCACGGCGGGTCGCGGACGAGCTTTGAGGGTCAGGCCGACGAACTCCTAGTGCGCGACGCTCAAAGTTGCTAATGCCGTCGGGCGCGGTCGGCAGGCTTGGCCGGCCCTTATCCGCCGACAGCTTCCGACATGACCGACACGAACACCAGCGAGCCGGTTCGCTACGTCGCATTGTCCGCCAAGGCGGGCGTGATGCGGCGATGGCTCAACGTCAGCGGGTGCGTCATGATCGCGATAAGCGCCGCGTTGCGCGCGACGGACCGCGGGGGTGCCGTTTTGCCCGTTGCCCTCTGGGCGGGCGCCGCCGCATCGTTCGTGGCGGCATTCATCGCTTACATGACGGCGCCGCAGGGTGCCGACCCGGGCGCTTCGCCGCGCGACGAAGGCGGCTCGGGGGCCAGCGTGCTGACGGGTTCCACCGTCCCCAAGCCCCAGTCAGGGAACGACGGCACCGCCGCTTCGGACGCCCCACGAGAGTCCGCGCCACTGCTGCGCCCTGGGAACCCGCTACGGCTCGTGCGCGGCGGGGTGCCGATGGTCCTGGCGTCCATCGCGTCCTTGGTCTTGATGGGCCGCGAAGGCCAATGGCGATGGGGCGTCCCGGTCGGGACGATCTTCGTCGGGGTCGCGACCTGGGGCGTGATGGATTTGCTTGGAACGTTCGACGATCCAAACGACCGCGTTGCGAGGTCGACGACGCTCCGTACGCTCGCCGGTCCGCTTGCCGCGTGCGCGAGCACCTGGCTCGCCTTCGTCGCCGCGTTGGGATTCGCCTCGTCGGGCAGTGTGTTGCCGCAAAAAGCGTGGGGAGTCGTGGTGACGCTCGCGTTCGTCGGAGGCGTAGCCACCCTGTTCGACCTGGGTCTAAAGCTTGGGGCGTGGCAGCTCGAAGACGCGGGCGTGGAGCGTCCGCTCTGGAGGCGTCACGGGTTCTGGGTGATCGCAATCGCCGCGGCACTGTATTTTCCACTCATGGGTACCTCGGCGCTCTGGGATCCGTGGGAGACCCATTACGGCGAGGTCTCTCGAGAGATTCTGGCCCGCGACGATTGGATTAGCCTTTGGTGGGCGCAGGACGGCTGGTTCTGGAGCAAGCCCGTGCTCGACATGTGGATGCAGGCGATCGCGATGGCGACGCTCGGAGTCCACTATCAGCCGGACAAGATGCTCATCGGCAACGGGACGGCGCCGATCATGCACCCCGAGTGGGCGGTGCGCGCTCCCGTCGTGCTCGTGACGATTCTGGCGATGTACGTCTTGTACAAGGCGGTCGCGAAGGCGTTCGGGCGCCGCGCCGCGTTCCTCGGGAGCCTCGTCCTCGCCACGATGCCCGACTGGTATTTTCTCGCACATCAAACGATGACCGACATGCCGTTCGTCGCCACGATGACGGCAAGCATCGCATTCGTCATGATCGGACTCAACGCGTCTCCGGAAACCGAGGCTCGCGCCTACGAAGTCATCGTCGGCCGCGCTCGGTTTCGACTCACTGCGTGGCACCTCGTCTTCGGCGCGATCCTCCTCTGCGCCTTGCCACAGATTCTGTATCTGTGCTCTCGCAACATCGAGTTTCTCTGGCGGCCCGGCGCGCGCGGGTTCCATTGGCATTGGGACGAGTTTCGAAGTGGGTCCGGTCTGGGCAATTGCGGCTTGCCGGGTAACGAAGAATGTCACTCCACGCTGCCTGCCTTCATCCCTCATCTGACCGGCAAACCAACCGGATTCAACCAGGTCGTCTGGCGGCTGTTCGGCGCATTCGAGCCCATCGTGCAAGGCGGCATCTGGGCCCTGGCTCTGGGCGTCACGTTGTACATGAGCTGGGGAGAGCGCCGCGTTCGACGTCTTTGCTATCTGGCCGGCTGGCTTTTCGCGGCCGTCTCCACGCTCGGCAAGGGCCCTGCGGGGTTCGGGATTCCCGTCCTGGTCACGCTCGCGTATCTGGCGGCGTCCCGTCCCGGCGAAGAATTCGTGACACGCGTCGTGCGCATCGTGCGCGAGATTCCTCAATTCGAGATCGTCACCGGGCTGCTCTTGCTGCTGGCCGTGGGAATGCCTTGGTATGTCGCGATGTACGTGCGTCATGGTGCGCCGTTCACCGATCGACTGATATTTCACGACATGTTCAATCGGGCGTTCCACCACGTTCACGACACGAACGAAGGCGACGACACGAGTTTCCGCTTCTACGTTTGGCAGCTCGGCTACGCCTTGTTCCCGTGGACGGGACTCGCACCGATCGGCTTGCTCTGGTGGCTTCGGTGCGGAGACTCGGAGCAGGACAAGGCCCGGTCGGACGCCGCGGTGCTCCTCTGTCTTTGGTTCGTTTTCGGCTTCGCGCTTTTTTCGTACATGGGCACGAAGTTTCACCACTACATCTTTCCCGCAGTCCCACCGGTGGCCATGCTCGTCGGCCTCGTGCTCGACGACATGCTGGGGCAACGCGCTCTCGCGCAACGAGGGGCACTGCCGCTTTACCTATCCGGCCTGTTCGCCGGGGTGACACTGATGGTCGTCGGCATTGCGCGCACTCAACCTGGGTCCTTTATGGGCTTCAAGCAGCCCGAGAGCCCGCTGTCGCCGGGGTCGCCGCTCCTGGGCGGATTATTGTTCGTCGCAGGCGCGGCACTCATCGGCATCGTCGTATTCCTGCTGCGACCCCCCGACGACCGCAACCTCGAGCGAGACGACGAGCCGAGTGCGCACGCTTCGCGCATGCTGGCTGGAGGTGCAGTCGCCGCCGCCTTGCTGCTTCTGGTGGTCGCGCGCGACCTGATCTTCCGCGGCGAGTCGGCCGATCAACCGGGCGCTATTCGGCTTTTGCATCTCTTCACGTACAACTACCGGCGCCCATGGCCGGAGGCGCTCGATTTCTCGGCCGCTTTGGTCGGGTTTAGCGCCGTAGCGACCCTGGTTTGCTTGGCGCTCGCGGTACGGGTCATTCGCCGTCACGCCGTCGCCGCTGTGTGCGTCCTCGGCTTCGTTTGGGGCCTATGGGGGCTCGACGTATACATGCAGCGTACCGCCCAGCACTGGGGCCAGCACGAGATCATCGCTGCCTACTACGCGGATCGGGCGTCGCGCGACGAGGTGCTGGTCGCCTACCAGATGAACTGGAAGGGCGAGAACTTCTACACGGGCAATCGCATCCCCGCGTTCGTGTCGACGGGAGCGCCGTTCACCACATGGCTGAAAAAGCAGCGCGAAGCCGGCGTCAAGGTCCTCTACTTCATCACGGAGCACGGTCGCCTCGGGGGTCTGAAAAACGAGGTCGCGGCCAAATCGTACCGCGAAGTCACCGACAAGACCCTCTGCAACAAGTTCGTCCTCGTTCGTGCGCAGCTGTAATGCCGCCGGCACCTGCGCTTTGAAATCCCGCCCGCTCGGCGTGAGACACGTCGGCGTGACCGAGCTAGCGCCAGACCGCGGGTGGCATTAAACTGAATGGCGATTCATTGGGGAGTCGAACGATCGTGAGGAGGCCGCCGCCGTGTCCAAGCCCATTCCGACCATCAACCGGTACAAGGCCGACATCCGCGAGTTGAACTTCCTGTTGCTCGAGCAGTTTCGCCTGGACCAACTGCTCGGACGGCCTCCTTTCGAGGCCTGGGGCCCCGATGAGTGCAGGTCGACGCTCTCGGAATGCTACCGGTGGGTACGCGAGGTCATCGGACCGCTCAACGCGCTCGGCGACGCGCAAGGGTGCCGGCTCGAGGGGGGCAGCGTCGTCACCCCCGATGGCTTCAAACGCGCTTGGCAGAGCTTGTACGAAGCGGGATGGAAGCAGATCGGCGTCGATCCCGAGTGGGGCGGAGCAGGCGCCCCGAGCGCGTTGCAAGTGCTCGTCGAAGAAATGCTCAGCGGCGCCAACACCGCGTTTCAGATGTACTCGGGCCTGACCATTGGCGCTGCCGAGGTGATTCATGCATTCGGCACCGACGATCAGAAGCGGATCTACTGCCCGCGCATGTTCGGCGGACATTGGGGCGGAACGATGTGCCTCACCGAGCCCCAGGCGGGTAGCGACGTCGGCAGCGCGAAGACGAGCGCCTCGCGCAACGGCGACGGCAGCTATTCGATTCGCGGCACGAAGATCTTCATCTCGGCCGGAGACCATGATCTGACGACCAACATCGTCCACCTCGTGCTGGCACGGGTAGAGGGTGCGCCTTCGGGGACCAAAGGTTTGACGCTCTTCATCGTGCCCAAGATCCGTGCCCACGACGACGGCACGCTCTTGGAGCCGAACGATGTCCAAGTCGCCGGCATCGAGCACAAAATGGGGATCAACGGCTCGGCGACGTGTCTGCTCAATTTCGGCGACGCAGGAAAGTGTTTCGGATGGCCCGTTGGCGGGGACGCAAAGCTGAACCAGGGCATGCCGCAGATGTTCAGACTGATGAACAGCGCGCGAATCGCCGTCGGCATTCAAGGGATCAGCGTCGCTTCGAGCGCATTTCTCAATGCGCTCGAGTACGCCAAAGAGCGCAAGCAGGGCTCCAGCATGAAACACTGGAAGGATCCGACCGCCCCTCGTGTCTCGATCATCGAGCACGCCGACGTTCGCCGGATGCTGATCGACATGAAGTCGCGCGTCGAAGGAGTTCGTGCACTCGCCGTGAAGCTCGCGCACCATACCGATTGCGCGCGAGCATTGAGCGACCGCGACGAGGCGAAGGCCGCCTATCACCAAGGACAGGTCGATCTGCTCGTTCCGCTCGTCAAGGCATACGGCAGCGACCAGGGCTTCCGCGTCTGCGAGACCGCCATCCAAACGTACGGAGGCGTCGGCTACACCCGGGATTTCCCGGTGGAGCAATATTGCCGGGATGCCAAGATTTTCAGCATCTACGAAGGGACCAACCATATCCAGGCGATGGACCTCGTCGGCCGCAAGCTCGGTCAGGCCGGCGGGGCCAATTTGCGCGCCTTCTTGGCCGACATTGGGCAGTTTGTGCGCCAGACAGCCACGCATCCGACGCTCGGCCCGGCGGCGAAAACCTTGTCGTTCGCTCAGGAGGCTCTTGGCGCGAGCGCCATGCGAATGCTCACGTGGTTCCAAACGGGCAACGTGACGCTGGTACCCCTTCACGCGAATCGGTTCCTCGAGATGATGGCCGAGACCGCGGTGGCGTGGATGCTGCTGGACGGAGCGGCGATCGCGCTGGAAAAGAAGAGCACGGTCGCCGCGGGCCACCCCGACGCAGCGTTCTACGAAGGCAAAGTCGCCGCCGCCCTCTACTTCTCTCGAAACGTGCTTCCGGCGGTCGCGCTCAAAGCCACGCTCATGGCCGAGGAGGACCGGACGCCGATCGACATCTCCGACGCCGCATTCGCTACCGTATGAGGCCCCTTCTTGACGGCTTGGGGCCGCGAACGGTAGAAGCGCCTGCCACAGTTTTCCGGCTTAGCTCAGTTGGTAGAGCAGGCGGCTGTTAACCGCCGGGTCGCTGGTTCGAGTCCAGCAGCCGGAGCTCGAATCGCCTTGTTTTTGGCTCGACGGTGATTCTGGTTCCGTCACTGACGCTTCGATGACGAAACTCGGCAGCGGGGGGAACGGGGTACCAAAGCCTGCGCGCACACTCTCCGCGGTGCGGATGTAGATCTGCGTCGTGGCGAACGTGGAATGCCCGGCCCGCTGCTGAATCTTGAGCGGGTCATCTCCACGGACGGCCATCCACGTCAGGCCCGTCGCTCTCAAGTCGTGCCACGTGAGCGCCTTGCGGGTCGGCGTGTCCGTGTGGAGCTCGGGCCGGGTGACGCCCGCCTTGCGGAGCCACCTGCGAAGCGACCGCGTCATGTGCCGGTCGTGCCAGGTCAGCACGAGCCCCTTTCCGCGCGCATCCCGGTGCATCACCCGCAGCAGCGGCGTCAGGTTCGGTTCGATCGTGAATCGCCTGGTCTCGGCCGTCTTCGTGCTCTCGACCTTGCGGGTGCGCTCGTTGTAGGCCTTCGTGATGTTCAGCACGGCGTGGCCGAGGTCGATGTCGCCCGCGTCCCAGCGAAAGTCCCGAAGCTCGCCGTCGCGTGCGGCGGTGTAGATCGCCAGGGACACCGCTCGGCGCCAACGCAGCGGCACTGCGGGGCACGACACGAACTTTAGGAACTCGTCGGGGTAAAGGAACTGCTTCGCCTTGCGAGCGCCGCGATCCGGCGGTTTCACGTCCTTTGCCGGGTTGTCGTCGCGAGTCCGAAGCTCGCGCTTCTTGGCGTTCACCATGTCGGCGCACATGCTGGACACGTTCGTCCAGACGCACGCGGCGGACTTCCACGAGAAGTCCCCCCGGGCGATCTTCCGGTCGAGGTCGTCGCGCAGACGCTCGACGTCATCGCGCGTGAACGATCGCGCTTCGAGCGCGCCAAGAATCGGCAGAATGTGCAGCCGAAAGCGGGCGCGGTCATCAGCCACGGACGCGACCCGGCCGACGCGATCCGCGAGCCATCGCACGCTGTAGTCGGCAACCGTCTCGCCCTTGCCGTCCTTCCTGGTCGACTTGGCCGTGCCGACCAGGCTCGCCGCGGACGCCTTCGCTCTCGCGACGTCGCCCTCGCCGATGCTCGGGTCGAGAGCGATCCAGTTCGTTCGCGTCTTGTCGCCGCGCGTGTAGCGCGCATGCCAGCAAAAGTCGCCCGTATCGACGTCACGGCGCCACGCTACGGTCCCGGTGCTCGGTCGGCTCATAGTCTTCGACCCTTCGTTCTATTTGCAGGCTGTCAACGCCTGGCAAGCGCCCGCATTGTCAGATAGCGGCGCGCAGCACCCCGACGCGCACTGAGAGTTCGTCGTGCAGTTTGCGGCGCATGTCCCCGCGGGGCTACCCGCAGTGGTCGCTACGCACGAGAAGCCTGCGCAGCACCCTGTAGCCGCGGAGCAAGTTGCACCGCCGCAGCCGAGCGTCGACTCCGTGAAGACTCCGGCAGTGAAACAGCCGATGACCTCGGTGAAGTTGTTTGTGCCGGCGCTCGAGTCGACATGAAGCACCGTCAGCCCAGTAGGCCCCGCAACTTCCAAGCTGCTGTCGGTCAGCGTGTATGTCGCCGAATATGGCGGATCGTTCAAATCTGCGCATGACCAGTCCTGAGGCGTAAAGGTGATCGTCGAACCGCTAATCGCGAACGTGCCGGTTTCTAGTTGCACGTCTGCTGACGTCGAGGACGTGAGTTCCAACGTCTGAGAAACGTATGTGCCGTTCTGTTTGAAATCGAGAGCAAACCCAGCGGTCCCGCCACCGTTGACGTAGATCCATGAATTGTAAATGCTCGGCGACGACGATCCGCAGCCCGAGACCATCATGGCGCCCCAAAGTGTCGCCGCCCCAGACCGCACCATCGGTCAACCCTCCCCTTCCGACGCGACTCTGTCCGCACCCAAGTGGGCCAGCCTTTCGGATTCAAGGCAAGGGGTGTCATCGTGTGCGTTTTCGACGATGACGACGTCACCACGCGACGGCTCGTCGTCGTCGGATGGGGCGGCCGGGGTCGAGACTGCCGGCAGCGTCGCGGCCACTTCGGCGATGGCCCCCGTAGACGAGCGCGTCCGCGAGCTCGTCGGCCCTTTCGCGTCGCCAGTCCCTTCCGTCCCTGGCCACGTCGAGGCGTCCGTATGCGCACTGTCCCGCGAGCAGACGTCGCGCGAGCACGAGTAGCACCCGACGCTCGTCGGGGCCGAGTTCACGGACGACGGCTACGATCTCGTTCATCGCTTCGCAACTTTGATCCCGTACTCCGGTTCCAAGGCGTCGAGCCCGCGCGCGAGCACCGCTTCGAGGATCGTCGTGCGCGGAACGTTCGCGCCGAGCTTCGCGGACATGGCCGTTTCGAGACGCGCGAGGCGCGCCCGCTGATCTTCGGACGACAGTCGCACGACGACGGGCCATTCGGTATTCGGCTTGCTCATGTGCACAAGTGTACAGTAAAACAGCGTCCGCGCAAGCATCAACACACCGTGTCTATCTACGTTGTGATGCGTGCACTCTTGTCACGCATCGAACGAAGTGTTACAGATAGAGGCATGAGCAAGCGCGTCAAAGTCGGTTCGCCCCTCGTTGCTGTCGCCTACATTCGCGTGTCAAAGGAAGACCAGCGGCTCAGCCCCGAAGCTCAGCGCGCCAGCATCGAAGCGTGGGCCGCACGCGAGGGCATCACGGTCGCCGCGTTCCACGTGGACCAGGGTGTCTGCAGCGTCGACGCCATCGACGAACGGCCCGCACTCTTGGCCGCCCTGGCGAGCTTGCGCGAGCACGGTGCGGGCGTGCTCGTGGTCGCGAAGCGAGATCGCATCGCCCGCGACGTCGTGCTCACGGCCGGCGTCGAGCGAGCTGCGGCGAGCGCTGGCGCGGTCGTCGTGAGCGCGGCGGGAGAAGGGAATGGGTCGACTCCCGCGGACGCCTTCATGCGTACGGTCATTGACGGCGCAGCGGCCTACGAGCGCGCTCTCATCCGTGCCAGGACGAAGGCAGCGCTCGGCGCCAAGCGAGCCCGTGGCGAGAAGACCGGAGGCGATGCGCCCTACGGCTTCGCTGCCGTCGACGGGCGTCTCGTCGCGCTCGAATCCGAGCAAGCCGTCATCGCTCGCGCCCGCGAGCTCTCAGCCGAGGGGCGAAGCCTCCGCGCAGTGGCCTCCGCCCTTGCCGCCGAAGGACACACGAGCCGCACGGGCCGGCCGTTTGCGGCGCAGCAGGTCGCAAGGATGATCGTGAGCGAAGCGGCGGCCGCGTAGGCGGCCTCAGGCGAAGCCCGGCCGTGTCGCTGAGCCCTTTCCCTGCCTCCTTAAAAGAGCCTTGTCTTACGGGTTGGTACTTGCCAACCCGTATACAATAGCTGCACATTAGTCACGGTCACAACGATATACACCTGAAGAGGAGCGAAAACATGAGCACTTACGAGGAATTGCTCGAAAAAGTCAGGGCGCTCCAGAACTCCGGACAGCTTCCGTCGAGGCCGACGCGCGACCAACGCGTCGATTGGGCGTACGGCAACACGAAAATCGAAAACAACGACGTTACACGTGAGATGGCCGAGCGTGCTGTGGATCAGAAGGTAGCCGGGGAATAGTCGGCCGTGCCCGAGGGGGCTCTCATTTGTGATCCAGCCAGGAAGGCGGAGCTGGAAACGCGGAACGGCGTCGAGCAGCTCGACTATCTCACGCAACTCGTCGAAGACGGTGTAACGGAACTACGAGAGTCGCACGTGCTCCAGCTCCAAAGCATCGCCGTTGACGGGATCTATCCGTGCGGTGGTCGCTACCGCGACGCTACCAAAGACGTGTTCATTCAGAACAGCAAGCATAAGGTTCCGCATTGCTCGCTGGTCCAAGCTCACGTTCGCGACGCTATCGACTGGATCAACCGCGGGAAAAGTCGTTCGGCTCTTGAACGCGCTGGATACGCCCTGTGGCGCTTCAACTGGATCCATCCGTTCGCTGGTGGCAACGGCCGGACTTCGCGTGCCATCGCGTATTTGATCGTCTGTATGAGGGAGGGGCGAATGCTCCCGGGCGTGCCCTCGATGCCATCGCTCATCTACGACAACCGTGACGCCTACATCGATGCTCTCCGTGTTGTCGACGCATCGCAGCGCGAGGTCGATTCGAAGAGCACCGAAGATGACATCGCCGAGCCCGACTTCGCGGCGATTATCAACTTCTTGCGCGACATGCTGATGCGGCAGTTTGCTGCCGCCATCGATGACATGTCCTCCCCAAGGCACTGACGACGTCGAACCGGGCGCGGCGCCGTCGCGACGCTGGCGACCCGTGGCGGGCCATCTGCGCGCACGGAATAGGGTCACGGTCCGTGCGGGCGCCTCACGATGGCTGCCTGGTCGGGCACGGCGTCGAGCCGGTCTGCCTCAGCAGTGAGAGCGGCCGCCACCCTGCGGAGCTCGGTCGAGTGGATCGCCACGCCCGCCGTCCGTCGAAGGTGGCCAAGCCGCCGAGGGACGCTTCAGCCGCACTGGCTCGGTATTCGCGGCGCAGCAAGTGAGCCGAATGCTCGTGACGGTCGCCGCTGCCGCGTAGCCGGGCGCCCGGTACAGCCGAGCCCCGTGGCACCGAGGCAGACTGCCCGCCACCTCGCTGATGGCATCACCCGGCTCCGGATTAGCCCCTTGACGCGCACCGCCCCCTTGACCCCCCGTTGTCCGAGCGTACGGAGCACCGAAGAACGGGGTCAAGCGAAAAGCCCGTGGCGAGCCCATTAGGAGCCCGGCGGGCGTATGCGCTGGCACGTGGATGCGCCCGGTTGCTGATTCATTGCCGCGTTGGCACGGTTCTTGACGGATTGGCCTTCCGTATTCCGGGGCGTTGGGCTGGAATGGTCGGTGGTGGCAATGCGGACGGGGACATGGCCATCGCGTGGACACCGTGTCGGCGGCAAGATGACGGTGCTCGAATCCTTGCCGAAGCCGCGATCGTCAGAGTGCTCGTTCGCCCACGGACAACGCACCATGCGCTTGCCCCCGGGCAACATGTCGCCGAGCATCTCAGCGAGCTCGAACGCATGACCGATCACACTGTCGGCGGCATCGGCGCCGTCGAGCGGTTTGATCGGGGGCCGAGTGTCCGCGGTAAGTGCCTCAAGAAGCCACGCAGGCGCGTCCGCAAGTGCCGTTTCATCCGGGCATGCGCCAAGGTCCCAGCGGTACGGGCGCCCAGACTCAGGGTGAATGCTCGGCGCCGCTACGATATAGCCGCCGTCGGCTTTTACTTCGATTCCGTCGCCGAGCGAACCGGCGAGCCGCACGCCCTCCGGCTGGCGAAATAGAATGTGCTGGCCCTGGTCCGAGCCTCCGGTGAGAGCACGGATCGTCTCCGGCAGTCGGCCGAATTGTCGCTCGAGAGCTCCGAGGGTTTCGTCTCCGCCGTGACGGGGGTCGATGTCCACGGCGAAGAATCCCGAACGAGCTCCGGTCGCGATTCCGAGGTTGTAGTCGCGTTCGCTGCCGAACAACTTGTAGACTTGACACGCGTCTCGGGTCGCATCCTTGAAACCGTGTTCCGTTGCCGGGACTTTTGACTTCGGTCTGAGCGGGAAGACCGACCACCCGCGTGTGACGTATTGAAGCGCCGAATCGGGGGCGGCGCTCACGATGACACCGGGCCGGCAATCAGTTCAGCGACGGCAGCGAGCTTCTCCTGCTTGGCCATCGCCAGGCACCGAAGCTCGGCGACGAGATTCGCGAGTGCCGCGTTCAATTCCGGTGCATTGTGCTGTTCGGCCATAGGCAGCGAATGGCACGCTGCGAACCACGTAGCGGTTTGTGAATTGAAGCCGATCCAAACTGTCGGCTTGATCTCCAACGCCTGGCAGAGCCGTTGGATTGCGTCGAACGAGGAAACGTCGGCGGGGCTCATTGGCCGCCTCGATTCCCGCCAGCAACAAGGCGAAGTGTCGCGCGAGCGCGCCAGTCAACGGCAGGCTTCGCCGTCTCCGTCGCAGGCACGTCGGCGAGCCCGAGGGCCTCGAGCAGGACATCGGCGCGAACGACGGTGCGTCGTCCGACTTTCGAGGTCTGGAGTCCGCGCTCACGGACAAAGGTCCGGAACGGGCGCGGATTCAATCCGATGAGGGCGAATGCGCTTCGATCGGAAACGAGTAGCGGTGCCCCTACCGGCTGGCCGGGGCGAGGTTTTGGAGGCTCCGCGGGCGATGGATCGTCGCATCCACCTCCGCTCGAAACTCTCGCGGACTTCTGCGGGCGAGGCGAATGACCGCGCGGGCGGGCGTGAATGAGCGGGCGCGGAGCTGGCATCGCACGATGCGCTGGCGATGCGGTGGTCAACGTCATGAGCTCGCGAGCGAGCCGATCGTGCAACGCGGCTTCCTCGCGAAGCTCGGCGGGCGATCAACGACGAAAGCCATGTTGTATCGCTCCGGATGATCTGCGCGGTGCCGCAGCCTGGCGGCCTTTTGCGTGGCCTGTTCGGCCAGCCCTGCGCGCTCATTCGCAAGCTCCGCGCGATCTCGTGCGAGACGTTCGAGCTCTTGCCGAGCGACGATCCGCTCTTCCGCAAGCTGGAGGCCCTCCGCTTCTGGCAGCGATGCAAGGTATTCGAGTTCGGACTTCGTGAGGTAAACGTCGGCCGTCTTGCGCGACGACGAATCGGTGGCATTTTTCAATCTGCGTTCTCCGTGGCAAATCGCGCGCGTCCCCCGGCAAGGTTGGCGCGCGTTTGCTTTTATAGGGTTTGGGATGCTGACAGGCTCAGTGTCAATTCAGCGCGAGCCTCGCGCTCATCCTTGCGAAGCAGCTCGCGGACATGCTCGGAGACCCTGCGACCGCGTAGCTGCGCGCCGCGTTTGAGGATCTCCAGGTCTTCGGAAGTCGCCCGGATTCGAAGCCATCGATCGCGCTTCATTTGAAGCACTGTATCCACGTAAGTGGAGACGTCAAGTAATGTTACAAAGTAACACTACGAATTACGTCAGACACGCTCGCGTCGAATCGGTACCACGTTCGCCGGCATCCTCGTCAGGAGCCTATTTTCAAGCTGCGCGGCAAGCACCCGCGCGACGTCGAATGCGCCCGCGGAGACGGCTTTTACGATGGCGCGTTCGATATCGGCATCCGTCGTTGGCGACGTATCGGGCGGTATCGAACGGTCGCGAACGGTCGCGAGGGGTGACGAATTAGCACGGCCGACGTCCGCACCATTCGGCTTGTTTTCCAGATGTTCCGGCGTGCTTTGCTCGCTGGTTCGAGTCCAGCAGCCGGAGCTTCGATTTGGATCGAGAAATCCAGCAGTTCCATCGATGGGCTCGAGGGCTGAGCGGCTGTCGCCCAATCGCAAGCGGAGATCGCAACGGCAGCCCGTGACGGCGCGCGAAGGCCTCTGCAGATCACGAGCCGTGATGCACTCTGCATGGATCTAGCCGACGATCCGCGCCGAGGGGAGCGGCGTCAAACGCGCCGAAGGCGACCGAGTGCGGCCACCGCTTCGGCACGGGAACGGACGCCCAGCTTTCGAAACAGTGACCCGACCTGGTTGGCGACCGTTCGCGCCGATGTGCGTCGGGCGACCGCGATCTCCGAGTTCGACAAGCCTTCGAGCAACGCCACAGCGACCTCGCGTTCCGCCGCACTCAATGTCTCGGGCAAAGCGGGCGGTGGAACCGGAAAGCTGAAGACCGCCAGCTCCTCGCCTCCGATCCGCGCGCGCGATGCGCTCAGGCCGATCGGGGCCAACCCGGGGCGCAAGACTTGGAAACGCCCGGGCCGCCGCACGGACAAAAACATAGCGCGAACCGAACGATGCGTCCCTCGCTCATGCGCGCAGGCGGACGAGAGCTCTGGGATCACGTCTTCGTTCGTGGCACCATGCATTTCCGTCATCCACGAAGGAGGCCGCTCATGGCCATCAAGGTCGGAACCCACGCGCCACACGTCACGCTGTTCGATACGGAGCGAAAGGCCGTGAGCTTCCCAGAACACGGCCACGTCACGGTCCTCGCCTTCTTCCCGGCTGCGTTCACGAGCGTCTGCACGACCGAGCTTTGCACCTTCCGCGACGCGATTGCCGACTACCAGAAGCTCAACGCTACGGTGTTGGGAATCAGCGTCGACTCGCCATTTTCACTCGCCGAGTTCAAGAAGCAGCAACAGCTGCCTTTTCCGCTCTTGTCCGATCACAAGCACC
Organism: uncultured delta proteobacterium; assembly: GCA_963696385.1. Taxonomy (GTDB): domain Bacteria; phylum Myxococcota_A; class Polyangia; order Polyangiales; family Polyangiaceae; genus Palsa-1150. Next base: position 1,237,294 of record CAVOKF010000005.1, on the reverse strand, counting down.
AGGCGATCCAGGCATACGACGTCGTCTTCCAGAACCTGGCGAACATCGGTATCACCGCTGCGGCGCGCTCGGTGTTCGTGATCGAGCCGCACGGCAACGTGTCGTGGGCGTGGGTGAGCACCGAGCCGCGAAACGAGCCGAAGTACGAAGACGTCAAAAAGGCGGTCGAGGCCGCGGCTACGCACAGGCACTAGCCGCGTTCTCGGTCTGGGAAAGCGCGGGACTTTGACGCGAGCGCGTGCTTCGAGGCGGCGCCACGTGTGCGTGCGCGCGAGAGCGCTCTAGCTTTTCGTGCGCGCCAGGTCGCTCGCCGCCGCTTCGACGGCGTCGCTGTCGTCGGCCGGCTCTCGTGCGTCGCCTTCCGACTCCGGCGACGGCACTGGATTCACCCGCACGCGCCCGACGGCAGCCGGATCATCCTCTTGTCCACTGCCGGCAAGAGTGTCGTCGGCACCGTGCTCGCCGCGCATCAGCGACCGACGCGCGGCAGCCATGTTCGCGCGCGCCGTCCTGCCGCCCTTTCGAACCGAGACCGCCGCCCGCGAGAGCCCCGCACTGGATGAGATCCGCGACAGGACGAGCAGAACCAGGGGGACGAGGACCTGAGTCGCCACGAACACGGTGACGATGGCGACTGTGAGACCGATCCCAACGAGCAACGCAACGGGCCAAGGCAGGCGCCCATGGCGCCGGCGTGCCGCCCTGCGCACGGCGCGTCGCTCGCGTCGCAGCGTGCGTCGGTCCGCCTGCGTCGCAAAGGCGCCGAGGTGGCGCGCGAGGGCCGCTCGCCACTTCTCCTCGCCTTTACGCCATTTCTCTGCCTTGCGATGCCATCGCTCGGCACCGTCGCCCCCATCGGCCGCCTGTCGCGTGAACTCGATCACGCGACGCTCGTACTCCCGAACGCGACGCTCGATGTGCTCGGTGACGCCCCGATAACCGGGCGCTCGCCCGTCGAACGGGTAGCGCCGATCGCCGCTACCGGCGCGGAGCTCGTCGAGCAGCGCGCGCAGGCGCGCCGGCCGCCGATCCGGGTCGGGCTCGAGCATGCGCTCCAACAGACCGGCGAGGGCCCTGTCGACGCTCGGCTCGACCGACGCTCGAACGTCGATCGCCAGGCCTCGATGCGGCAGCGTCTCGGGCTCACGACCGGTGAGCAGCGAAAGCGCCGTGGCCCCCACGGCGTACACGTCCGATGCGGGCAGCGCGCGCCCCTGGAACTGCTCGGGAGCCATGTACCCGAACGTACCCACGATGGTCGACCCGCCTTCAGGACGCAGCTTGTCGCGAACGGCACCGAAGTCGACGAACGCGAACGACCCATCCGAGCGCCGCAGCACGTTGCCGGGCTTGAGATCGCGGTGAATGACCGGGACGGGCCGTCGGTGCAAGTAGTCGAGCACGTCGGCGGCGTCATCGAGGAAGCGAAAAATCTCGGCCGGCGCGAGCGTCCTACCGCGAGCGCGCAGGCTCGCCAGCGTTTCCCCCTCGACCTTCTCCATCACAAGATAGAGAGATCCCTGCTCCTCGAAGTGGTCGATGTAGCGGGGGAGCTTGGGGTGGGACAGCGACTGAAGGACACGCGCCTCGCGCTCCGCAAGCTCGGCGTCCTTCCAGCGGCTCGCGCCACGCACGTCGAATCGCTTGACGGCCACGCGACGTCCGTCATGACGATCGATGGCGTCGAACGTACGACCTTGCGAGCCTTCGCCGAGCAGCCCGGTCAGGACGAAGCGTCCATCCTGAAGCGTCTCGTTCATAGCGGGCTTGCTCGATCGTCTCGCAATCCAAGCGAATAGTACCGCGTTCGACGGCGCGCCACCTCGCCCCGTTGCCGCGCTCACTTCCAGCCCCGAACGTCCGCGGCCGTCGACCGCATGGGACTGCCGAACGAATCCGCCTAAACGCGATGTGGAACAGCGCGGCGATGCTCGGTAAGGTCATGCTCGGATGGCGAGGACCGGCGCACTCGTGGGCTTTCCGGTCATCGACCACGTCGGCAAGAGCGCCTGCGCGACTCACTCGCCCCATCGATGAGTCCTGGATCGTCCGTGCGCGCGCTGAGCTCCCGCCCGTCGGTTCGCCTTGCGGCCATCGGCGCGTTGGGCCTCATCCTGAGTCTCGCAGCGTGGCATCCGATGCTCGAGCTCTACCCGAACACGCAGTGGGGGGATGGTCAGTTCTTCCAGAAAATGATCGAGGCGGGACGCGTCAGCGTCACGCGCTATCACGAATTGCCGCTCTGGAACCCCTACGAATGCGGCGGCGTTCCGCTCTGGGACAATCCGCAGTCGCCCATCGCAGCCCCGCTTCTCTGGATCATGCCGTGGGTCGGTAGCACGCGCGCGATCGAGATTTGGTACGTCGTACACACGGCGATCGGTTTCGTGTGCATGTGGCTATTCGCTCGGCACGAGCTTCGACTGTCGGGGCCATCGACATTCGTAGCCGCAGCCGTTTGGGCCTTTGCCGGCGTTCATTGGCACCACACGACGGGGGGTGGGGTCAACTGGGTGCCGTTTTTCTACGCGCCCCTGATGCTCCTCTTGTGGCGACGCGCGGAGCAAGACCATCGCGCGGCCGTCGGCCTCGGCCTGGTCGTCGCCGTGATGATTCACGAAGGAGGCGTATACCCCCTCGCCCACGCTCTCCTTCTGCTCGGAGCCGAAACGCTGACCCGGTGTTGGCCTTGGCGACGCCTTCCGCGCATCGCGATGGCAGGACTCATGGTGCTCGCCGTCGCAATGACGGTCGGAGCGACTCGCTTCTTGCCGGTCATCGATCAACTCCGATGGCACACGCGCAGCTTGGGCACCGAAACCGATCGGATGCACTGGGACACCCTCAAGGATATTTTTTTGAGGCGCGATCATGACCGTCCGGTCGAAGGCCAGCAATATGTCTGGACCGAGTACGCCGACTATCTCGGTCCCTTTGTGCTCGCGCTCGCCACGGTCGGATTGCTGTTGTCGGCCGGCCAAGGCGCGTGGCTCGTGGCGCTGTTCGTCCTCGCATTCAGCCTCATGCTCGGTCACTTCGCCAAGGTGGCTCCCTGGTCGCTCCTGAAGGGGCACGTTTTCCCATTCAAAGAGCTGCGCGTACCATCGCGCTTCGTGGCTTGGGCGACCGTGTTCCTGGCTGCCTTCTCCGGAATCGCGCTCGACCGGTTGGACCGCCTGGCGCGCCGCTGGGCGCGCGACCCGTCCTGGCCGAAGGCCGTTTGGACCGCGCTCTGCGGGCTTGCGTTCATCGGCGTCGGCGACATGATCAGCGTCCAGACCGACTGGTGCGAGCGCTTTTTCCACGAACCGCCGAGCCGCGCCGTGCCCCCGTCATCGCGGCTGTACATCGGAGGCGCCGGGCTGGCGTCGTTCATCGATCAGCCACAGCAGAATCGAGGCCGACTCGACTGTTGGGAAGAATGGGCCTTTTCCGCGGGCGCGCCGTTGTGGGAGGGCGACTACCCGCAAGCCCGCGCGAAAGACGACGCTGCCGTCGTGCACAATGTCCGTCGAACTCAGAATACGTTCGCGTTCGACGCCGAAGTGAGTCGCCCAACCCTCATCCTCTTGAACAGCGGTTACGACCGCGGTTGGCAGACCGACATCGGCACGACGGCCGAGCTGCGCAAGCAACTCGTCGTCGCACTGCCAGCGGGCCGTCATCACGTGCACGTTCGCTATTGGCCCCGGTGGATGAACGCGGGGCTCGTGCTGTTTGCAGTCGGCATTGCCGGGATGCTGGTCTATCTCGCGTGGCTCCAACGCAAAGCCGTGGGTCACCCCCGCGCCCTGCCCCGCGTCGTGTGATTCAAAGCGCCTCGACCGGCACTCGGATCGGGCAGCCGTGGTGTCCCGTTCGCTCGGCATACTGCTGGTGGTACGCCTCGGCCTTATAGAACGTTCCCATCGGGCGAATTTCGGTCACGATGGGGTTGTCGTTGAGCTTCTGCTCGGCCCGCATCGACGCGCGCGCGGAGGCAGCCTGAGCCGCGTCGAACGTGAAGACGATGCTCCGATAGTTGTCGCCCAAGTCGGGGCCCTGACCGCCGACTTGCGTTGGATCATGAATTTTCCAGAATACGCGGAGCAACTGCTCGTACGGAATCCGAGCCGGATCGTATTCGACGAGAACGGTTTCGGCATGGCCCGTAGAATGCGTGCAAACCTTTTCGTAATCCGGATCGCTCGTGTGCCCGCCCGCGTAGCCGACCGCCGTGGCGACCACGCCGGGCACGTGACGGTACGCGTCCTCGATGCCCCAAAAGCAGCCTGCGGCGAAGGCCGCAAGCGCATCATGACCCGTCGGCACGAGCGGGGTCCCGTTGCCCGCGTGGCCCGGGTTTGTGCCCACGTGGTCGACAGCCGGAACTGCGGAAGAAGCAGGGCTGAGCTTCGCCGACGGCGGTTGAGCCGCCGCGCCCGTCGTGGCCGTCGCCGTGTGGCAAGAGAGAGCGAGCGGAACCAGCCAGATCACGCCAGGCTTCATGAGCGACACCTCGACCAGCATACGCTCCGGTCGCGACCTGGTTACATGCGCGCGTTCGTACTTTTTCCCACAGTAATGTGGGAGACGCGTCCCAAATGACTTGCCGCGACGTCGACGCTGCTAGTATTTCGCCTGTGCGTCGCAAGCCCACGCGGCGCGGAGGCAACACCATGCGGCGACATTTGCGTCTCTGGATCGTTACAGGCTCCTTTGGTCTCGCGAGCGTCAGTGCCATGGGTCATGCCGCTCTGTCGTCCGCGAGCGATACACACGTCACATTCGACGCCTCGGGCCCCGCAGGCTTCAAGATCGAAGGGACAACGCCCGATCTTTCCGTCTCCGAGGCAAACGGCAACGTCGTCATCTCGGTAGCCCTGGCAAACCTGGGGACGGGCATCTCGCTTCGCGACCATCACATGCGGGAAAAGTATTTGGAGGTTGCCAAGTATCCTGCGGCGATTCTCACAGTTGCCAAGAGCGCATTGAAAGTTCCCGCTGCCGGCAGTCAGGTCGACGCCGACGTGGCCGGATCCCTTGCCCTCCACGGTCAGACGCACCCCGTATCCGTCCATTATACGGCCAAGAGCGACGGCACGGTAAACTCGGCCCAAGGGAAATTCCGGCTCAATATGAATGACTTCGGCATCAACGTGCCGAGTTATCTGGGCGTAACGGTCAAGCCCGACATCGATGTGAGCGCCTCGTTCCGCGTCGCCGGCAATTAGGCCCGCTGTACCCGTTCACCTGGTTTTACGCGGGTGAGGGCAAGAGTGACTCGGGTGGTCGTCGCAAAATCTCGAGATGTCGATCCCTATGCGTGCATAGTGCACGAGTCGAATAGCCAGTCCTCCGCACCTTGGATGGGCGAGACCGTCGGGAAGTTGGTCGAACCGGCCCCGAGCTCGCCCACGACGACCGCGTTCCCCGAGGCATCGACGACAATCCGGTTGCCCAGATCGTTGTCGCTACCGCCAAGGTAGGTCGAGTAGAGGAGCGCCGTGCCAGGGGTTCCGACGCGAAGACGCGATCGGTAGTGGTCGCCATGGAGACGGTCTGTCGCGAAGAGCCCGTGACCACGTTGTGCGGCATTTCTGCGAAGGCCCTCGATTCGGCTCAGATCGAAATTCGAAAGCGTCTCGGTTCGTTCGATGCGTTCGCAGGTCTCGCGGTTCATCCCTACGAAGGGTGGCGCGGCCTCTCGCCGTGAGTCTACCGCCCACGCGCATTACGGAGCGCGCACGCCCGCCTCGTCCGCGCCCGACGCGCACCGCACCCCGAGCATCGGGATGCGGTAGCGGGCGGGATGATGCACCCGGTTGGTCGCGCGTAGGCCCTGCGCATCGTAGTTGTATGCACCGCCGCGGATCGAGTGCTCGCACTCCTCCGGTATGGGGTTGCTTCCGGTGAACCCCTGCTTGTGCTCGCGGCGCAACTCGTCCAAAGCGGCCTGGATCTCGCCGCAGGTTCCGGGTTTCCCCTCGCCGGCTGTCGCGCGCCGGTACGCGTACGGGTCGTATTCGTCCTCCATCCACTCCCAGACATTGCCCGCGACGTCGTCATGCCCGTAAGGCCCTCGCCCGGCCGGATGCGTTCCGACATCTTCCGGGCGGCCGCTCGCGAACACCGTCCGGTCGTGGGTCGGCGCCTCGTTGCCCCATGCGAAGCGCCGATCGTCGGAATCGCGCACAGCCTTCTCGTACTCGGCTTCGCGCGGCAGCCGCTTGCCGCGCCATTGGCAATACGCGCGGGCGTCGTCCCATGAAACGCCGCTGACGGGCTGATTCGGACCGTTGAAGTCAGGATGCTGCATGCGTACCGCCTCGGATTTGGGACGGCAGGCGCGCGCCGCAACGCATTCGTCCCATCTCGCGTTGGTCACTTCGGTCCGGTCGAGCCAAAACGCACCCAGCGTCACCGTGTGAGCCGGGTGCTCGTCTTCTTGCCCGCCGACGTCCGCACCCATGGTGAACGAACCCCCGGGCACGAAAATCATGTCCGCGGTCGGGGTCGGGGTCGGGGTCGGAGTCGCGGTCGCGGTCGCGGTCGCGGTCGGGGTCGGGGTCGGGGTCGGGGTCGGGGTCGCGGTCGGGGTCGCGGTCGCGGTCGGGGTCGCGGTCGCGGTCGGGGTCGCGGTCGGGGTCGCGGTCGGGGTCGCGGTCGGGGTCGCGGTCGGGGTCGCAGCAGGGGGCGTCGCCGCCAACGACGCCGGGGCGCCCAGCGCGGCCGTCGCAGGCATCACAGCCTCGCTTCGTCCGCACGCCGCCAATCCCAGCGCAACCAACATCCAGCCGACTCTCTTCACGGACTCGCCGTGCGCCTGCTAGCACACCCGGCCTGGTCGCATCGACGAGGCGGCACGCCTGCATTTCGCTTCCACTCCCTCTTCGCGTGCCGTCCGCGCTACAACGCCCGCACCGTGATCCGCGTGTCCCACCTCACGAAGCGCTACGGCGCCCGCGTGGCCGTGGATGACGTGTCGTTCGCCGTCGGCCGAGGCGAGGTCGTGGCATTCCTCGGGCCGAACGGCGCCGGCAAGAGCACCACCCTTCGTATCCTGTCCGGCTTCATCGGCCCAACGAGCGGAAAAGTCACGATTGCCGACCACGACATCGTCGAAGACTCGTTCGAAGCCCGGCGCTGCATCGGGTACATGCCGGAATCGGTGCCGCTCTACCCTGAAATGCGGGTGATTGAGTACCTCCGCTTTCGCTCGGAGCTCAAGCGTGTTCCGCGCGGTCGACGCAGCGCGTACGTGGACGACGCGTTGCGACTGTCGGGAGTCGTCGAAGTCGCCAACAAGCGCATCGGCCACTTGTCAAAGGGGTATCGGCAGCGGGTCGGCCTGGCCGACGCCATCGTCGGCAAGCCTCCCATCGTCATCCTCGACGAGCCGACCGCGGGGCTCGATCCGAACCAGATCCGCGAAGCCAGGGCTCTCATCCGCGCACTCGGAAGCGAGCACACGGTCGTACTGTCGACCCACATTCTGAGTGAAGTCGAAGCGTGCGCAACACGGGTGCTCGTCGTCCATCGCGGCAAACTCGTCGCGCAGGGTGCGACCGACGCGATTCGGGGCATGCGCCATCCGACCGCCGTCGACATCGAGGTGCGGGGGGACTCCGAAGTCGCCGAACGCACACTGGGGCAAGTCGGCGGCATCGATCGAGTCGGCCGGGCCCCCGGATTGGCCGGCGACGTTGCCTGGTTGCGCGTGAGCTTCGTCCAGACGTTGGCGGGCGAAGAGCGGGCCCGCGCGATCGAGCAAGCGGTGGCGGCGCTTGTCACGGCGCGTCTCGGAGTGCGCGGCGTTCGTCCGACCGGCGGTTCCCTCGAAGACGTCTTCGAGACCCTGACGAAAGAGGCGCTGCCGACCGGCGGTTCCCTCGAAGACGTCTTCGAGACCCTGACGAAAGAGGCGCCGCTGGAAGACGGCCCATGAAGTCCTTCTGGCCGATCTACAAACGCGAGCTCTTTGCGTTCTTCGTGACCCCGCTCGCGTGGGTGCTCATCGTCGTGTTTTTGATCGTGCAGGGAATGCATTTCTTTCTGCTCGTCGATCACTTCGCGCATCAGACGGACGTGACCGGCGACGAGACGCCTCTGTCGGCATTCTTCGGGAACACCGTCCTCCTCTACTTAGTTGTTTTCTTGCTCGTGCCCCCGATGACCATGCGCCTGTTCGCCGAGGAGCGTCGGAGCGGCACCATCGAGACGTTGATGACCGCGCCGGTCTCGAGCGCTGCGGTCGTGCTCGCGAAGTACGCGGCCGTCTTGACGACCTACATCGCCATGTGGCTGCCGACGGTGCTCTACCTGGTGATCCTCGGCCGCACCGGCACGCTCGACTGGCACGCCGCGGCAAGCGCCTACACGGGCATAGGGCTCGTGGGCGCCGCGTATCTGGCCCTCGGCTGCTGCGCGAGCGCGCTCACGCAGTCCCAGTTTCTGGCCATGATCTGGACGGCGCTCGTTCTTCTGGTGCTCTTCATTCTCGGCATCGGCGAGTTCGTGACTCGGCAAGGATTGGTGATGCACGACGTCTGCGCCTACGTTTCGGTGTGGGCGCACATGAACGACTTTGCGAGCGGCGTGGTCGACTCACGCCACGTCGTATTTTACGTGACGCTCATCGTCCTGCCGCTGTTCGTCGCGACACGAGCGGTCGATGCGTGGAGGTGGGGATGAAGGCGTTCCGTGTTTCGGTGGACGGCTCTCAGGCCCTTCAACTTCTGGGCATCGTGGCCGCCGTCGTGCTCGGCGCCGTCGTCGACGTCTTGGGGGCGAGGCACTTCGCTCGCTGGGATTGGACCAAGGACAAGCGCTGGTCTCTGAGCCCAGCGACGCTCGAGACGCTGCAAGCGCTCGACCGGTCGGTCGACGTGTGGGCGATCTCCGGGCCGGGCGACCCCCTCGAGCCGAGTCTGCGTCAGCTCCTGACCGCCTACCAAGGGGCATCGTCGCGCGTCGACGTCCACTGGATCGATCCCGATCGGGACGCCGTGCAGCTCGTGGACGTCGAACGACGCTTCAATCTCGAGGCCGGCCGAACCGAGGACGGGCGCGTCGCCACCGACGCGGTCGTGATCCTCGCGAGCGGCGACAAGCACTGGTTTCTGACGCCCTCCGACATGGTCGAGCAGGCCGACGACGTCCACGTCAAGCCGCGCGAGGAGCGCGCGCTGACCCAAGGCATCCGCAGTCTGTTCGGCGGCGAGAAAGCGAAGCTGTGCTTCACGGTCGGCCACGGCGAGTTGTCCCTCGAGCCAGGCAAAGACGAAAGCGAGTGGCTCGGCGGTGTGCGCGACCTGATGCAGAAGGACAACTACGAATTGACCAGTGTCGAGACGGCCGCGCCCGACGCGCGCGAGCCCTTCACCGGTTGCCGCGTGGTTGTCGTCGCCGGACCGCGCGCCCCCTTCGGCCCTGAGGAAGCGAATCGGCTTCGGACCTGGCTCCTGAGAGGCGGAAGTTTGTTTGCCGCCGTAGGCCCGATCGAGGCGAGCACCGACTCGGGCATGGCCGCCGCGGGACTCGATGCTGCCCTCGCGCCTTTCGGCATCGGTCTCGACGACGATCTCGTGCACGACCTCGACCCTGCCGTCGCCGTTCCGGACACCCACGGCGAAGGGTTCTTTGTCTCTGCGCGCCCCCACCCTGTCACGGCGAGCCTCGTCGGCAGCGGCGCGGACGCGCACCCGCCACGCACCGCGATGTTCTACGCCCGATCGCTAAAGCGGCTGGGGACGCCGGGTGCGCCCTGGGCCGCCGACCTCTTGGTGACGGGCGACGGAGCCTTCGCCAAGACGAGTCTCGCCGGCGCGTCGACCTGGAACGAAGCGCCGCCGCGCGACGCGCACGATCTGGGCGGACCTTTCGTTTTGGCCATGGCCGCCGAACGCACGCGCGTGGCCGCAACCGATCCGCACGGTCCGCGGGTCGTGGTCGTGGGCAGTCGCTACGTGATGGCTGAAGACAATTGGCGGCAACCCCGAGCCCTGCATGGCACCGCGTTCTTCGTCGACAGCGCCATCTCTTGGCTGGCCGCACGACCGACCCTCGTGGATGTGCCCGATCGCGCCGAGGTCTCGGCGGGCATCCGAGTCTCCGAGCAGGGCAGGGACGAAGTCCGCCGTTACGTTCTCGTGCTGATGCCTCTCGCGGCCGCTTTGCTCGGCGCCGTCGTGTGGGCATGGCGGAAGTCGTCGGAAGACAAGCCGTACGAGGTCGTGCGTGAGGCGAGCAAGCCCGAGGAGCGGCCTCGATGAAGGTCCAGAGCGCGCTGACGCCGGTCGTTCTGGCCCTGCTCGCGGCGGGCGCCTCGGCCTACGCGTACTTGGTGGACCGCGGCACGGTTTCGGACGCCGATCGAAGTGCTCGACGCACCGATCTGTTTCCGAGCCTTCGCGTCGACGACGTGCGCAGGGTCGACCTGACTCACGGCACGGAGAACCTCGTACTCGAGCGCGATCCGAGCGACACGACGAGGTGGTTTCTGACGTCGCCGCGCCGCGAGATCGCCGATTCCGGAATGGTCGATGCCTTGCTTCGCGAACTCGATCTCGCGAAGCGCATCCGCGATGTGCCCGACGCCGACGCGGCTGGGCTCGATGCGCCCCGTATGCGCGGCAGCGTCTCGGTCGGAAGGCTCCGCTACGAGTTCGCGCTCGGAGCCGATGCTCCGCGGCCCGAAGGGGCCGCTTACCTGCGCATCGAAGGCGAAGGCACGTTCGTGGTCGGCCGCACCCTCAAGGTGCAATTGCTGCGGACTGCCGAAACCTACCGCGACCGAACGCTCGTGCCCTACGGGTCAAGCGAAGTGGCCCGCATTCGGGTCGAGGGGGCAACCGGCAGCTATACGCTCGAGCGGAGCGAAAGCGGGTTCCGCGTCGGGGCCACGGACGGGCTTCGTGCGTCGCGCGCCGCGGTCGACCGCGTCTTCGCGGCACTGGCCGACGCGCGCGTCGAAACGTTCGTGGACGACCCAGCGCGGACGGTTGCCGCCGCAGGCGCCCGTCTCACCGTAGCGCTCTGGCCTCGGAACGCCGATCGCCCGCTCCTGCGGCTCCTCGTGGGTGGTCCTTGCCCGAACCGCGCGAGCGACGTGATCGTTTCGCGCACGGAGCCCACGACTCTGTCGGCATGCGTAGCAAAGAACGTCTTCGACGGTCTCACGAGCGTGACGGACACGCTCGTCGACGACCGCCTCCTCGCCGCACACGGCGACGAAGTCGAAGAGCTGCGCCTCGAATCCCTCGGGGACGCGGGTTCTCGTGTGGATCTCGCCCGCCGCGGTTCCGGGTGGCACGAGCGTGCGCCCGAAGAGCGCGACCTGACCCCTGGAGAGAGCGAGTCCGCCGAGGCACTGCTGGGCGATCTCGCGCGGGCCCGTGCCATCGACGTGCGCAGGTCGCGGCCCGGCGAGCACTTCCCGATCCGCGCGCGCGCCACGTTGGTTCGCACGGCCGGCGGCACGGCGGAGGTCATCGACTTAGGAGCGGCCAGTCCCGACGGAATCACGGTCGGACGCCGAAACGACGACGGTGCCGTCGTGCGGCTTTCGCGCGAGGTGGCGCGACGGTTCGAGCCCCATCCGATCGCACTCCGGACGAGAGACCTCTGGGCGAAACCCATCGATCCCGCGGACGTCGTCGCCATCGACGACTCGTGCGGGCCGCAACCCGAGCGGTTGGAGCTGCGCGACGGCCGGTGGACGATGCGCGCTCCGGCAGGGTTCTCCGCCGATGCGCCCACCGCCGCCGATCTGGCCGACGCCTTCGCCCGAGCGAAGGCGGACGCTTGGATCACCGAGAGCGACGACGGTACGTTCGGCCTCCGACATCCGGCGCCGTGTTCGGTGGTCCTGACGGTTTCGTCGGCCGGCGACGCAGGAACGGCCGCGCACGTCGGTTTGATCTTCGGCGGAGCTCACGACGGCGGCGATTACGCGCGGACCCTCGACGGGGACGCGGTGCTCGTGGCTCCCGCTTCCCTGCGTCTACTGGCCTCCCACCCAGCCATCGACCGGGCGCGTTTGCGCCTCGACCCGGCGGATCTCACAAGCCTCACGCTCGTGCGTGGCGGCGCGCGATGCGTGCTCGACGGCGCGCGGGGCCACCTGACACACGCGCACGAGGACGTCGATTCCGGGTCGGACGAAAAGCTCGCCAGGGCGATCGGCGCCTTCTACGCCCAGGATGCCGTTCACCCCGGCGGGCCGTTGCCCGGCGAAGGTTTCGACCAACCGACCCTCGAGATTGAAGCCTCCAATCACGGCGGCGGTGGACCGCCGACCGACCGGCGCATCACGGTCGGCGCCCTCACACGCATCGGACCGTTCGAGGAGTACTTCGCCCGCGTATCGGGAATCAACGCCACGTTCGCAGTACCGAAGCAAAGCGTCGACGGAATTCTGGCTGCCTGGTAACGAAGGTCCCGCCGCTCGATGACGAGGCTTGCCTCCGCCGCGCCGGGTCGGGCCCCATGTGTCGATCGGGACGGCCCGTGGGGCGCCCTACCCGAGCTCGCGGCCCGCTCGCGGCTTCTCGGGCGAGGGTCATTGAGAGTTCACATTCTGGATACACTTTAATCCCAACGGCTGTTACGCTCGGGCCGCCCGATGAGCCGTCTCTTCTTCCTGCTCGTTGCTCTCACTGTCGCGATCGCGTGCGGAGCGCTTGGCTGCGCCGCAAACCCGCCTTTGGACGTCGCTGACAACGTCGACCTCTCCAGCTTTCAAGGCAAGTGGTACGAGATCGCGCGTTTGCCAAGGACCACCCAGACCGACTGTTACGGCACGACGGCCTTTTACACTCAGGCGTCCGACGGCACGCTCAGCTTCGTGAACCAGTGCAACGTCGGGAGCGACAACGGCGTGCTCAACACCGTTTCGATGGTCGCGAGCGTGCCCGACCCGACGGTGCCGGCGAAGCTGACGGTCACGGTCGGCGGATTCTCGGGGGATTACTGGATTCTCGAAGTCGGGTCGAATTACGAGTATGCCGTGGTCGGCCACCCCTCGCGGGCTTACCTGTGGATTCTCAGCCGGGCGCCGACGCTCGACGCGGCGACGATGCAGGGCATCCTGTCGCGCGCGCAGACCAATCTGTTCGACACGTCGCAGCTTCTCTACACCCCGCAGCCTCCCGGAGCCGAACGCGTAGCGAGCGACACTCCCGAGGGAGGGACGCCGCCCGCTGTGCAAACGGGCTGTTCCGTGTCCCAACCGGGAACCGCCGGCGGGATCGCCGCGCTCATCGCATTTCTTGCGACGGCGCTGGGGTTCGGCGCGCGAAGGCGGTTGAGGTCGACCTCGTAGTTGCGGTCGACCTCGTAGAGGTTGGGTGGGCGGGCGTCCCGCCCGGACGCGGCGATCTTGGGGCAGCAAAGCCCGTGAGATGCGCCCCGCGCGAGCGCCTCTGGTTCGTGTCGCAAGCGTCACAGAAAAGACTCTTGCCGACCGGCGGCGTCCGACCGTAATGGGGCCATCGCTTCTTCGGTGCGCGTGCTTGCGCGGCCCGGTGGCTAAATCTCAATGAAAGCGCCACGTCCGATTTACTGGGCATCGTCCCTGGGGATGTGTCTCGCGCTGCTGCTTCTCTCGTCGAGCGCGCACGCGTACCCGTGGATGATCCGCCACGGGTACACGAGCTGCATGCCCTGCCACACCGATCCTTCCGGTGGAGCCGGTGCACTGACGGATTACGGGCGCGCGCAGAGCGACCTTCTCTTGCGGATGCGTTACGGCGAGGCCTCCGACTCGGGAGAGGCCGATCGCACTTCGGCGCTACTCTGGGGGCTCATCGCGCCGCTGCCTGGGCAGGTGCGCTTGGGGGGCGACTTTCGCGAGGCCTTCTACAGCAACAAGGCCGATGGCGTCCCTTTGCAAGACGAATTCATCACGATGCGCGCCGATCTGTATGGAGACATCAAGATCGGCCGCTTTCGCGCGACCGGAAGCATCGGCTACGTTCCCGAGGGCGATTTGCTCGCGTCGCTCACCTCGACCCCCAGCGACAACCTCATATCGCGCGAGCATTGGGTGGGGGCCGAATTGGACGACGAGGGGGCTTGGCTTTTGCGTGCGGGGCGAATGGCCCTGCCCTTCGGCATTCGCATGATCGAGCACACGCTTTGGGTGCGCTCGCTCACGCGTACGGACTTCGATGATTCGCAGGAGTACGGCGTGTCGCAGTCGTTCGCCAGGGACAAACTCCGGGGAGAGGTGATGGCGATCGCCGGCAACTTCGAGATCCATCCGGACGCATTTCGCGAACGCGGCTACAGCGCCTATGCCGAGTACGCCCCGATCACCACGTTCGCGCTGGGCGCAAGCAGCTCATTTACGCGCGCCACGCGCGACATCGTCTACGGAGTCACCGACTACCGCTATGCCAACGGACTGTTCGCGCGCTTCGCGCCCGTCCAGCCCCTGGTGCTCTTGGCCGAGGCCGACTCGGTGTACCAGTCGCTCACGTGGAACGGGCACCGTGGCGGCTATGCGGCGTTCCTTCAGGCCGATTACGAGTCGGTGCAGGGGTTCCATCTGATGGTCACCGGCGAAGCCATGAACAGCGGCGCCGAGTACGAGCCCTCGTCCTTGGACGGTTGGCTGTCGGCGGTATGGTTCTGCCTGCCCCACGTGGACTTGCGACTCGACGGCATCTACACGAGCCAGGGCATTGCGGGCACCGTATCGGTCCCATCCAGCCGCGTCGGTTCGCTCACCTGGCTCGCTCAGTTCCATGTGTTTCTCTGAGAGGCTCGCCGTGCCGCGGCAGGGTAGAAATGGTGCTGGCATGAACACACCGAGAGCGATGCTGGTCGCGATCGCGTTTTTCGGCACATTTGTTCCGAGCGCAAGCGCGAGGGCGACGCCCGACTTTCCGGGCGCGGTAGCTGCCTATCTCATGCTTCCGTCGGACTGGATCGCTTCGAAGGTCGACCCGCCGGATGGGTGCCATCTCTGCCACGTCAACGAATCCCTCACGAACGAGGTACCGGGGGGCACACCGCTCACCGACTTCGGCAGCCTCATGCAGGCGAACGGAGCCATGCCGTATACGGCGAGCGCGACTGCGGCGCCCGCGCTGACCGCGATCGAAGCGACGGAGCCTCAGCTCATCACGGACCTGAAAAACGGCACGGACCCCAACCTCGATCAAGGCGCTTTCAATGCCACTAACGATGCGGTCTATCAACACGGGTGTGGCTCGATTGCGCCCGGATCTCCGAGGGCGCCGGGAGGCGCCGTCGTCTTTACCGTCTTGGGATGGGCGCTGATCGCCCATGGGCGGAGGCGTTCGGTGGCGCGCGGCGCTGGCTTCGTCGCCCGCGGGGCCCACGGGTGCCCATGACGCTCGCGCATTGCCGAGGGTCGCGTCGTCCGCGCGGGCCCGGCAGACCTCGCCCGTTTTGGCACTGCCGCTGCCTGCGGCAGTAGTGTTCAGTGGTGGGCCGACCCGTTGGCTCGCGTCGGGTCCGGTCGCGGGCCAGTCGTGGCACCGGCATTACGACGAGCGAGGATCGATGCCCGAACACGTCGGTGCGGCCGCCGCGCGGGTGGCCTGTCGCGCAGAAGCGAGCGATCCGCAGGGCGACTGCGTGTCGTTCGCACAATCCGGACGCTGCCGGATGTCTGCGGCCTGCGGGCTCGGGGTCTCGCTCAGCCGATAGCCCACTCCGCGAACGCTCTCGATGAAGATGCGAGCGCCCCGCAATTTGCCCCGCAAGCGCTTCACGTGCGTGTCTACCGTTCGCGTTGCGGTGTCTCCGCTGATCCCCCAAACGTCGGTCAACAGGGTGCTGCGGTCCTGCACGCGATCCCGCCGGGCCGCCAGCGTGACCAGAAGCTTCAGTTCGAGTTCGGTCAGAGCGATGGGCACGTCGCCCACGCTGACGCGGTGGGCCTCTTTGTCGATGCGCAGTCCTCCGATTTCGATCACGTTGTCGCTCGATGCCGTTCCGTGTTGCGCCACTGCCCCCAGTTGAACGGCGAGAGCCCGCACCACACGATCGCGCTCGTCGCCGTTCGCAGCAATCACGATGATGGGCACGGCTCGGGCGTCCCACTCGCGCAGAACCCCTTCATTCAAAGCATCCGACGCACCATCCGGGCCGTGGAAAACGAGTTTCGCTCGTACACCGGACAGCACGTACGCGCCCGGAGGCGGTAACGCGCCGCGTACGGGGGTCGGGCCGCGGCTGTCGCGGGTCGGTCCATGGTCGATTTCTTCGCTCAAAAAGAAGGTACTCATGTGCCCTTCAGCCCTTCGAACGGCCCGACGCGGCGAATCCCAGGACGCATACAGGCAAACCATGTCCGCTTAAGTGGACGATGTCAAGGGGTCCCAACCGTATGGGAGCCGGACCTGGCTCGCCATTCCCGTCTAGGATAACGAACGGGCGCTGCAACCCGGGCTGGCTGCCGTTCTCCGCCGGCGCGGCAGTGGCCCGGCGAAGGCCCGGCCTGGATGCCGGTGGGCGTCCCAGCGAGGTAGCTCGTGATGAATGGACGCTCTCCGCGCTGGCGTTGGCGTTGCTGGGCGCCGGCATGCCCAAGGCATCCGCAACGAAAATTCACCGGGATGACACACGTTTCAAGTCGCCCTGCGGTCTAGTGGTTCGAATGCAAGGGCTTCGAGGGATGCGCCGTCGCTCGCGGAACGCGGTCGGACCGCGTCCGTGGTCTTTCGCCGAGGACGGTCGAGCCAGGTTCGTGCTCGCGTTCACGGTCATCGCTGCATGCCTATTGAGCGTCTATTACTTTCCCCGCGCCAGTGAGTCCACCATCGAGCGCTGGACCGCCGAATATCTGCGGATGTACACGCGCATGGTGCGTGTCCCCATCGCGATGTTCGATCCGAGCGTGTCGGCGCACGGAAACACGGTCTCCGGGCGCTTCTCGATGCAGATCGTGAAAAGCTGCGACGCCATGGAGACCAACATCCTTTTTTCCGCCGCCGTCTTGGCCGTCTCGGCACCGTGGTGGCGAAAATGGTTGCCCTGGTCGTCGGACTTTGCGCGCTGGTCGCCTTTAACCTCATTCGCCTGTTCGCTCTGTATTGGGTAGGGGTCTTCGTCTATTCGGCATTCGCATTTTTGCATTACGACTTGTGGCCGCTGCTCATGATTGTGTTCGCGGCGTTCGATTTCGTCGTATGCCTCCGCTGGATGGGCACCCAGACTGAGACGCCCGGGGGCGACGGAGTCAGCGAACGTGTTGCCGGCTAGGCGATCGCTCGCGGCTTCGCTTGGACGCTTCGGGGTGGTGCTCGCGATCCTCATTGCGCCATGGCCGGGTCTCGGCCGAGCCTTCGTCGACTCGGTGGGCATGGCGGCAACCGCATTGGCGGATGCGGTCTCCGTCACGTCGAATGTCTCCTTCACGCTCCGGTCTGCGCGGCCGAGCGAACGGCAGCCCGAGTGGCGGGGGGTCATCGATGTCAAACAGGATCTCCCGGACGGCCCCGTTCGGCATGCGGGGATCATCGATCTCCGGCGGGTCGGCTATCTTCAACTGGCCACCTTTCTGTCGCTGGCCGCCGCATGGCCGCCACGCACCGTTCGCTGCCTGCTCGGGTCCGTATCGCTCGCCGTCGGGATCGTCGCCGCCGTCATCGCGGTACCGGTTTTCGACTTTCTGTCCGACGCCGGTGTCATCCCGTTGGGTGCTTGGGTCGGCGGCGCCCTGTCGCTCGCGCGCCGTGCGCTTGTGGCACCACCGGGGATGGCTTACGCGATTCCAGGTCTGGCGTGGCTCGCGATGACCCAGGCTACACACCCATCCATGGGGCGGGATTGTCGGCTCAAGGCGCCCTAAAGGCCCCGAATCGTGAACGAAGCCCCGCACGTACAACCCGCGACCCGTTTCAGAGTGTCGGGTGTTGGGGGACTCGGGCCGCGTCGAACGCCGTGCATCCGCTCGTGAACGCGGAGCACTGGTTGGATGGATCCGCGTCTGGGGCCGTGCAGGAGTTGCAGGTGCTGGTGTCCGATACGCAGCTGCCATCCGTCGCTACCGTGGCATCGCGAGAGCCGCCCTCTCCCGCGTCGCCCCCCGCGGCGGCCCCGCTGTCCGCGGTCGGAACCGGCACGACGTCGTCGTCGCCGCCGCCGATGCACGCGACGACCGGCGCAAACGCGGCCGCCACGCTCACGACGGCGGTAACGAGACGGATCCCGAGCCGGAGTGAATTCATCACTGGTCCTCGCAGTAGCCGTAACGGCACGTCCCGGCGGTTCCGGTGCAGTCAGCGTTCGATCCGCACGTCGGACAGAGCGACGTCGTCGCTCCGAGAGCACTCTCGAAGAAGCATCCGCACGGGGCCGGAGCCTGGTACGAGGCCTCGGCGGCGCCATCCGCAGTGCGCAAGACCTGCATCGCGCACCACGGGACGAACGACGCACTCGCAACGGCCCGCGTGAAACTTTGAGGGTCAATCGCAGGTGTTCCGGCGTCGCCCTCTGCGTAGACGCTTGAGTCCACGTCCGCACCGCTTTGCGCTCCGCCCGGGGCGCTGGCGGTCAGTGCGTCGAGGGCCGCGCGGAGCACGGCGCTCGGCTGGCCGGTGTGATCGAGCACCGTGCCCGCGGCGTCGACGTGGACGACGGAAATGCGTCGGCCCCCAAAGCGTGTAGCGGCCTTGGCGCACGTAGATTTTGTCGAAGTGTAGGGAGTCCGAATCGGGCAAGAACCCGCACTGCTGGGTGGAGTGCTGATAGGCGAGAACGCGGATTCCGGACGTCTGCGACGCGACGGTTCCCGGCAAGATGCCAATCGTTGCACTGGGCGTGGCATCGGCTTTGAGCGCCTTCGTCAGGTTGCTCGTACTCGTAATCGTCGAATTCGCGGCGCCGGCCCAATTGGAGGGCGACAGACCAATGGTTGCGCCGATCAAGTTCAAGGGACCGGACTGCTGGTCGGGAACGAAGATCGAAGCCGGGTCACTCCACGGACTGACGACATAGTTGGCCGCGCCGAAGCCGAACACGACATAGGCCGCATCTGCGCTGATGACTTTTTCCGACGACGATGAGGCCGTCACGATAGTAGAGGTTTGGACCGGCCCCAAAAAGTCGAGTTCGGAGCTCGTCAGCGGGGCGATGCCCAAGTTCTGCACACAGGTGTCCGGATACACGTCGGAGACCGCCAGGTCGGGTGCCACGGCATCGGCCATGCAGGCCGTCGTGCTACCGGTGGGATTCAAGGTGAGAGCCGCCGTGTTGCCGGGGGTGGCCATCGCCAGATTTTGAAGCGCGCTGCACGGAGGGGTTGGCACGTAGACGACGAGCGCCCATGCGGAAACGGCGTTCGCCACGACCTGTACCAGCGGCAAGACGCCGGAACCCTCGGTCGTGCTGGGCCCGACCACGTAAAGCAGGGGCAGGCTCGACCCGGCGCTGCCGCAAGGCGTCATTTGGGCAGACGCGGTCTTGTCGGCGCCAAGCAAGAGTGCTCCGAGGCATCCGGCAAAGGCGAGAGCCTTCGCGCTCATCGACAGGCCCGACCCTCTCGCCGTGTCATGGCCCTCGGAAGTGCGCACGAGCGCGCGAGGCTAGGCGTGCCGGCGCGGGGGGCGCGTGAACAGTTTGTGACGTTTCGCGTCGCTCGAAGCTCGGGGGGTTCCACGACGACCGTCGCACCGGCAATCCCGTTCGCACCCGAGCGATCCGTCGACTCACCGCGCAGCAATCTGCGGAAGATTGCATGCGAAAGGTTCGATTTTCCAGGCGATTTCCATAGGATCCAACGAGCCTTCGGAATGTTTCGCAGTCGTGGCAATCGGCCCGCCGATACTTCGGTACAAGGGGCCTCGATCGCGGCGCGCTCCTGCGCACGGTCGAGGAAGACTTCGCATGATGCATCCGACAAATCTGGCCGAGACTCGACGCATCGATCCGAAGGACAGGCCAGGCGTGGACGCGATTGTGCCACCTTCGCCGGCCAAGCTGCCCATCTCGGCCTTCGAATGGTCCAGGCCCAATTCGGGAGTCGCCAAGCTGGGACTCCAATCGGTGCACATTGGCAACGTTCGGCGCTTCGGGCAGGTCGTGGCTCGTTCGGCCGCGATGCACGAGGTGTTCGAAGTACTCGACCGATTTGCGGCGACCGACGTCAGCATCACGCTCGTCGGGGAAACGGGAGCCGGCAAAGACATTCTTGCCCACGCCATCCACCAACAGAGCACGCGGGCGCACGGCCCCCTGGTCGTTTTCGACTGCGGCTCGGTCGCCGCCAATCTGGCGGAGAGCGAACTGCTCGGGCACGAGCGGGGCGCGTTCACCGGTGCCGTTGCAGGCCACCCCGGCGCTTTCGAGCGGGCGCATGGCGGCACGCTCTTTCTCGACGAGATCGGCGAGTTGCCGCTCGATCTCCAGTCGCGATTGTTGCGTGCCCTCGAGAGCCGAAAAGTGCGACGCGTCGGCGGCCGGGCCGAGCGTCCGCTCGACGTTCGGATTGTCGCGGCGACCAACCGAGACCTCCGCGCCGACGTGGCAGCCGGCCGTTTTCGAGAAGACCTCTTTTTCAGGCTCGCCGTGGCGGTCGTCCAGGTACCTCCGCTTCGCCAGCGCCTCGACGACCTGCCACAGCTCATCGAATCGCTCCTGAAGGATCTGGGCCGCCCGGAGCTGCGCTTGTCCGATGCCGCGTTCGGGGTACTCCGAATGCATTCGTGGCCCGGCAACGTGCGTGAACTCAAGAATGTCCTCGCATGCGCCGTGGCATTCGTCGATCCGGACGCGAGCTTCCTCGATACGCACCACCTGCGTCTGCTGACGCCGGCCAACGACGACACCTCATGGGTCGAGGATCTGCCGCTTGCCGGGCAGACTCTGGCTCGCATCGAACGCGCCGCGATTCGCCAGACCCTGCTCGTTGCCAACGGCAACAAGATGGCTGCCGCTCGCACGCTGGGGATCGCGGTGTCCACGCTTTACGAGAAGGTGCGCAAATACGGGCTGTGACCCGAGGTAACGGTCGCGCGTAACCGCGGCAGCTCGCACGCCGGGGCCGTCTTCCCCGTACCATCCCTGCGTGGTATCCGCACGCCCATGGCGCTTCACCGTCCGGCCCTCCAAAAAAGGGTGGCTCGCGCGATGCAGCACCATCGTGACAAAGATGTCGCGACCGCCGAGAAGCTTTATCGACAGATCCTCACGAAGGATCCGAATCACCTCGTGACGCTGCATCTGCTCGGCTCGGTTCTTCTCGAGACGGGGCGCAACGAAGACGCGATCGAGGTCCTCCTGCGCGCCATTGGCCGCGCACCGGAACAGGCCGTCCTCTTCGCAAACCTCGGAGAGGCTTACCGGCGATTGGGTCACGTGGCTCAGGCAATGGCGAGCTTGCATCGGGCGGTTGCGCTCAACCCGGGTCTGGCGGAAGCCCATTACACGTTGGGCCTCACACTCTACGGGGAGGGCCGTCTCGACGACGCCATCGCCGCCTTCAAGACAGCGCTGGCGCTCAAGCCGGGGCTGCTTGCCGCCCACATGAGCTTGGCGGGAGCGCTCTCTCGAGTCCACCGACTGGACGAGGCTCGGGACACCTGCGAACGCGCACTCCAAATCGATCCGAGCTTCGCGGGCGCCCACAACGAGCTCGGTGTCGTGCTCAAGGAGCAGGGCCGCGTCGAAGAGGCTATCGCCTCGTTCCGGCGGGCTCTCGACTGCCGGCCCGACGACCGAATCGCCCACAGCAATCTCGTGTTCGCGCTGTCGTGGGACCCCACCCAGGACGCGCGATCCGTCGCGCAAGAGGCGATTCGATGGAGCGAGCGTCAGGTCGGGCCCAAGACCGCCCGCGTTCGCCCACATACGAACGACCGCGACCCCGATCGACGCCTTCGGGTGGGGTACGTCTCGCCGGACTTCCGGGAGCATTGCCAGGCTCTGTTCTTCGTGCCCCTGCTCGAGCATCACGACCGCCGCGCCGTCGAAGTATTCTGCTATTCATTTGTCGCCAGTCCCGACGAACGGACCCGCCGGATTCGCGGCCTATCGGACGAGTTTCGTGACATCCGATCGCGGACCGACGCGGAGGCGAACGAGGCCATTCGCGGCGACCGCATCGACCTCTTGGTCGACCTGACGATGCACATGGGCGAGAATCGCTTGGCGCTCTTTGCTTCGAAGCC
This sequence comes from uncultured delta proteobacterium, assembly GCA_963696385.1. Classification (GTDB taxonomy): domain Bacteria; phylum Myxococcota_A; class Polyangia; order Polyangiales; family Polyangiaceae; genus Palsa-1150. The sequence continues at coordinate 1,215,170 of CAVOKF010000005.1, read as the reverse complement.
TGCGCCCGTGCAACTGGCGTGGCTCGCGTATCCAGGAACGACGGGCCTTGAAGCGATGGACTACCGGATTACCGACGTTTTCCTGGACCCTCCCGAAATCGACGTCAGCGGCTGGTACACGGAGCACTCGGTTCGCTTGCCCGACTCGTTCTGGTGTTACGACCCGCTCACGCGAGTGCCTGAGGTGAACGCGCCGCCCGCGCTCCGCAACCGATGGATCACGTTCGGCTGCTTGAACAATTTCGGCAAGACGAGCGCCGAAGTGTTTGCGCTTTGGGCCCGAGTGCTCGCGGCGGTCGAAGGCGCGCACATGGTTGTCTTGGCCTATCCGGGCGAATCCCGCACGCGTGTGCGCGACGCCTTCTCCCGAGCCGGCGTCGATCCCGACCGGATCGAGTTCGTCGGTTATCAGCCGCGAGCCGAGTATCTCTCCGTGTACAAGCGGATCGATATTTGCCTCGACACGTTTCCGGTCAACGGGCACACGACGAGCCTGGACGCGTTCTGGATGGGCGTGCCGGTCATCACGCGGGTGGGCCCTACGGCGCTCGGACGCGCGGGACTCTGCTACGCCCGTAACCTCGGACTGGATGATCTTGTCGCTACGACGGCGGAACAATACGTCGACGCCGCGGTTGCGCTGGCGAGCGATCTGGCTCGACTCGGGTCCCTCCGGGCGGAGCTGCGACAACGCATGGAGCGCTCCGCTTTGATGGACGGCCCTCGCTTCGCTCGCCATCTCGAGTCGGCGTTCCGATGGATGTGGCGGCGCTGGTGCGGCTCCCATCCGGAGGCGCCGTGATCCGCCTAGGCAAGGGGGGTGCGAGGTTTGCCGCCGTCGCTGAAGCGACCAGGTGTTGCCAAAACGTCGCATTTCATATCTCACCACGCTGGCATAAGGCCCCCTGCCTCACCATGGACAGCACCATCGTCCACCGGTCACTCTCTCGAGCGGCGCGCATCGGCGCCGCTTTTCGCGTATCGATGGCCGTTATGGCCCTTCGCGCAATCGTTGGCTTCGTCGCCTTCGCTTGCGGGGGCACGAACGGGCATGAAGACCTGCCGGTCCAACAGCAGCAGGACGCGAATGAGGATCTCGCCGTGGACGCCTCGGATGCAACGACCGGCGACGACGAAGATGCGAGTTTGACGTTCGACGTCGCCATTTTCTACGCCGATCAGACTCTTCCCGAGGTGAACCCGCCGTCCGCGACCGCAGATGCCGCCGAGGCCGGTTACCCGTGGCCGACTTGCCCGCCCTTCATTCCGGAACGCAGCGGAGATCTGGTTGCGTTGGGCCGTGAGAGTGTGCAGATCCCGTCCGACTTCGCCGCTGACGGATCCGCGATTCCAGCCATGGACGGCAGCGCGTGCGCAACATACGGATGGCTCGGCAGTACGGCTGCCGACGAGTGCGAGACCGCGACCGCGCCGAAGGCCTCTCTCGATTATATCCAGTTTCCGCCCTGCAATTGGTGCGAAGACGCCGGAACGGCGGTCCAGGGGCCGGGCGCTGCCGAACCCCGGTACTCGCTGTGTCTCGAACTTTACGAATGCATCATGGCGAGCGGGTGCGGCACCAACGTCATCAGTTGCCTTTGCGGGTCCGAAACGGATCCAACCGTGTGCGCGTCGGATCCCCATCCGCCCGGCCCGTGCGCGACCGACGAGCTGGCGAGTCTCGAGCAGACCTCCGCCACCATCCTCGACGCGATCAACAATTATGAAGACAACGACCCGACCGTGATGGGCTTTTGCGGATCACGCTTGAATCAGGTTTTCAACGTCGCTCAGCAAAATGATTGCTTGGACGGTGGGCTGTGAGTCACACGCAATCCTCCGTGGCACCGCGTTCGTGGCACACGAGCCTTGGCGGATTCATGGCGGCGCTCGTGATGGCGACGGCGACCGGCGGCTGCAGTGACGTCGGCGACAGCTCGGCCCTGCCGGGCAATTCCGATACTGGCGAGTCCGATGACGGGTCGTCCGGCGCCGGCGCGGTGAGCGCGTTGGACGCGGCGACCGCGGCGTCCGGGCAAGACGCAACCGGCGCGCAGAACGAGGGCGCCGCAGCGGCGACCACGAATCCCGCAATGAGCGCCGAGCCGGACGGCTCTCCGAACGCATCTCGCGAAGACGCGACGGTCGAAGAGATGGCGATCCCCGATGCCGGCGCGCGCGATGCGGGGCTACGGGAGGCCGGCGGTGAAGATGCCACCAGCGACTCCGCGATCTCCGATGGGGAAATGGATTCGACGCTTTCCGACGGCACGATCGACGTTGGGGCGACGCCTTCGCCCGACTCTGCGGCCAGCGAGGGCGCCCCCGAAACCGGGGCGACCGACGCGAGCGCGAGCGAAACAGGCCCGAGCGGGACGAGCGAGGCGGGATCTCTCGTGCCCTGCACGTCGGCCGGCCAAACGAACTGCGTGAGCTGCCCGAACCGCAGCAGCGGTGTCTGCACCGAGACCGAGGCCGCGTTCGTTGCGCTCGACATCGGCGCGGGCGCGGTCACCGGCAGCGGACCGGACTACGCTGGTTCGCCGAGTTCGACCGGCAGTTGCTTCAGCTGCCTCGTCGCTAGCTCATGCGTCGACAATCCCCAGCACGGCATCAAGAATCGCGAGTGCGACGATATTGGAACCCCGACATTTAGCATGACGTCGGCCACATTCACGAACGGCAGCGGAGCCAGCGTCGGCAGCGTTTCGGCCTGCATTGGCGCGCTACTGTGCGTGCTGGGTCCGACCGGGCAGCAGTGCGCCGCCAATGCTCAGGGCGAGACATTCTGCTATTGCGGCACGGGCGGATTCGCCGGCCTCGGTCCAACCACCTGCTCGTCCAACGGCGCGAGCGTCGACGGGCCGTGCTTGATGGCCGAGGTCGCTGGTTTCACCTTCCCGCAGTCGGACGCGAACGACATCATCAACAACTACACCGATACGACCGGATCGAATCCGTCCGGAATCGCGAACCAAATCCTCAATTGCGCGCAGGGCAATGGGTGCACGACCTGCTTGCAGTGATATACAGGCAGTCCTTTTCATGGGGCTCCTCGCGCTCTTCGTTCCGTTCACGGCAAGCGCGGCGATCGCGCGAGATTCTTGGGACCAAGCCGAGATGGACTCCATGAAGCGCCGGAACCCTCATGCCGCGGATCTGCTCGAGAAAGGTGAAGCGCTGGGTTTCACAGGTGACATGGAGGCCGCCTACGCGCTCTTTCGCCAGACGCAGGCCGAGCTGCCGCACGCTGCGCTGCCGCGGCGTCGCGAGTGCGAAGCGCTGGTCGTCTTGGGCCGCCGCAACGACGCGATCGACGCCTGCTCTCAAGCGCTCGCCGGGCGACACACCAATCCCAACATCCGGGCCCTCGTCCGCGCATTTGTCGATGGCCCGACCGCACCGACGGTCGCACAGATTAACCTGGCCCTTTCCATCACCTCTACGGAAAACCACAATTCTCCGGGCGCGCCGACGCCGACGGCGATGGCCTGCGATATCGCCGAAAGCATTGGAGATGGACTCATGTTGCAAGCATGTGCCGAAAAATTGGAGCGGCTCGCTCCGTCCGACCCTCAGACGCGCCGCATCGTTTCGCTGATCGACTCGCGCTGCCCTCCCTGGCGCTTCTGGGCAGGGTGGTTGTCCATCGCGACGGCCGTCGCCGTCACGGTGGCCCATGCGGTCCTCCGCCGCCTCACGCACGGGTCCGGCAGACGCGCGGCGGCGGCTCTAGGGGTGCTCATTTTTTGCGCGATCTCGGGCACGGCGCGAGCCGACGAGCTTCCGCGCGGCGGCTGGCTCAGTCGTTGGCCTATCGACGATGCTCATCCCGAAAATAGCATTCCCGACGAGAAGACCCGCAATTCGGATCCTTTGCAATTTGGCTATTGGCTTCAAGACCTCGCGCTGAAAGCCGAGCGGGCCACCAAAGCCGGAGACCACGCGGCCGCCGTCCGATATTACAAGGCGCTCGCCCAGACCGTGCCCGACCGTGCGGTTTCGTACGCGAAGTTGTGCGAGGAATACGAGGCTCTGGGAGATCACGACCATGCCGTGAATAGTTGCGGCGAAGCGTTGCTCCGCGACGGAGCCAAAGTCCGAGACTATACGCGCTTCGTCCAGTTGACACTCGCCAAGCCCGGACCGCTCAGTCAAAAAGAAACCGCGGCGCTCAAGCAAGTGATCCGCCACATGCAGGAAGACCCTGAAGGCCGCGAGGCGAGCGCGGAGCTCGAATGCGAGGTCGGCACTCGCACGTCGAACGTTGCGGAGCTCCGAGAATGCACCGCTGCGCTCTCGGCGCGGGCTCCCGATGACCGGAAGACGCTCACCTATCAATGGGCGCTCGCGATGCAGGAGGGCCAATTCGAGGTTGCGAACAAGCTTTTGGATCGCGCGAGATCCGTCGGCCTCTCGGTCGACCTCATGAAGCAAGCCACGCTGGCCACCGAGAAGAGGCATCGACTGCGGATGGTTCTCGTTTTCGTCGCGATTGCCTTGTTCCTTGGGGGGGCCGGTATCGCAGGCAGGGCCTTGCTGCGGCGCCGCTTGACGCCGAAAATCGCGTAAATCGCGTAAAGGGTTCGGCGCAACTTCGAGGGCACGCCGACGCGTCACTTCCCGCGCGGGGCGTCAGGCGGATCGGCAAGAGGGATCGACGTTGGGCTCGGATCGACGGATCGTTCGCGACCGAAACGCGATGCGCGGGGGTCGTCGTCCGCATGACGCCGGATGGCGCGACCCTCGGTTCACTCAGGTCGCCTGCGAAGACACGGGGTCCATGACAAAAGAGCCGTCTACTGCCCTCCGATAATCAGTGGCTTGATTCCGAAAATCGGTTGATCGCGGGGCTGAGGCCATCGTCTTCGCGCGGATCCTAAGTGTCTGATTGTACGTGCCAATGTTGAAGATACCTGCTCTTTCGGCCGATGGGCCCGTTTGATGCTTCGACGGAGCGTTCGTCTGTTAAAACGAACGCCTGCGCGCCCATTGGGACATGGCACGGCGTCGGCACAGCACTTTGGAGGTTTCGGCAAAATGAGAAAATCTATAGCGATCGCCACCGGCTTGGTGGTCGGCGCGGGCATTACGGCCGCAGGGGCACTGACCTTGCCTACGGCGTACTACGGGTCGGATTCACTTCTTTACGTCACTCGGGATGCCATTCTGGCTGCACCGGGGTTGGGCTCCAGCCAGGAAGCGAACTACCTCGCCGGCGGCTCTGGCGCCGGTCAGTCGGCCATGGCGGCCAGTTCGGTGAAGGCCTCCACGCAGCAGACCGCGCCCATGACGAAAATGCTGACGAATGGGGTGTGCAACAAGATCGGGGGGACGAACGGCTCGGCCGCGACCAACGCGAGCGGCATCGTCATCGGCATGGACGCGGTCGACATTCTGGCGTCGTCGACGATCCCGGCCATTACCAACGGCGGGCAGGCTGTCTGCAGTGATTCGTCCGTCGCCGACCAGAACGCGCAGGAAGCGAACGGTCTTGCCTACAGCGGCTCGATTGCGGCGGGCGTGCCGTTCGCCAACACCGCGGGCAACACGCAGAACTGGAAGTGGACGCTCGCGCTTCTCTACGGAGGCCTCGACCTGTCGGCCCCAGCGGGCACGCTTCCGGACTGCAGCAGCTCGGTGCGCGCGGCTCTGGTCAACAATTGGAGTCTGTTATTTCAAAATAGCAGCACGTGCAGCAACGGGACGGCCTCTCCCGCCGCGCCATCCGGCAACAACGCCGACGTCTGCGGCGACTCGGTTCACGTTGCTGCGGGCGACGGAACGCACGTACCGCTGATGCACGCATTCCGGCGTGACGACTCGTCCGGCACATCCGACGTCTTCTCGTCGCTCATCGGCTTGCAGGTGCTCATGCCGTCGCCATCGGCTTCATCCAACAACGGATTCGGCGCGAGTCCTTACTGCAACGCCCTCAACTGGGACACGAACGTCAACAACAACAACGGTGGGTTCTGCGGCGGACAGCTCAATAGCCTGGGCAATCTGACTTTCGGCCCCGACGACCAATTCGTCGGCCCCGGCGGTGTCATCGACCCGAATTCGCTGTGCACGTTCAAGTCGTTCGCGAGCAGCGCCGTCAGTGGTACCGAAACATGCAACACGACGGGCGGCGGTGGAAATCACCGCATGCCGCCGCCGGGCACGTGGGGCAACACTCCGGCCATCACCGGCAATCCCAGCAACTTCGATGTGCTGCCCACCGGCTTCCAGGACAACGACCCGATCCGGCGCACCTGCATCGGAACGATCTCCGGAGGCCAGACGACCAACGTCCTTGCATCGGGCGAGCAAGTTTGCAACCTCGACGGAAAACTCGGAGTCGTCCTCGCTGTCCCCACTTCGGACTTCATCTCGAGCCAGACCAACCCCGCTGGCACGCCGGAGGTTCAATACCCGACAGTGGCCTGCACGGGTGCGCAGCGGCTCGGCAAGCCGGTGAACGTCCTCAATTGCGGTCCCTTCCAATCGGCGACGCACGCGGGAGAGTGTCCCGACGGCGACGGACTGATTGGAACGAGTTGCGAAGTCCCGATCGCGACCTCTCCGCTGACCTCGCAGTGCATCGCATCCAAGACGGTCTCGGTCGTCTCGCACAAGCGGACGCTCGGCTCGCCCGATGGGCGCGTCTACAACCTGTTCATGCGGGACGGAACGACCACGGACGGATCGATCACCTACATCGAACAGACGATCCAAAATGGCACAAGTTCGCCGCCGACCGTCGACTTCATCGGCGGAATGGGAACCATCCACACCATCGCGACGGTGTGGAACGACGGCAACGTGGCGAGCAATGCCACGCTGGCGCTGACTTCGCCGCCGAACGTCGGCTGCCAGATGGTCTCCGCCGACGATCAGGTGGGGTGCTTGGTCCAAGCCGACCCCTGCAGCTTCGGGTATGCAGCCGACGGCGGCAAGTCGTGGAGCACACGCCAGAACGGAATCGTCTGCCAGACCCTCGCGGCCCAAGGCGTCTGCGCCGGCAGCGGCACCAATGGAACCCAACCGCCCTACTCCACGAGCTCAGCCCTCGCGCCGTTCGTGTGTCCGGCGCAATGCATCGGCAGCGGCTTAGCCGGCCCCCAAAGCACGGACTCGCTCCGGATCGACCAGACGTATCCGACCGAAACGACCGTGACCGATCTCGGCTCGCAAACCGTGGAGTACCAGATCGCGCGCAAGCTCTACTTCAACTCTCTTGTGGGCTTCTCGGCCATTACCGCCGGGACTTCGGGTCAGACGGACACGGCCACCGGCGAGCTCACCTTGGCCCAATACGAGGCCTCGGTCGTCAGCGGCGTCCCCGTGATCAACTCGATTCTCACGAGCGTCGGCTACTTCACACTGCCTTCCGCCGCTACAGCCCCGTACAACGCGCCGTTCTGCGAGGACTTCAACGAGGAGCTGGTCTGCGGAGCCGCGGCCGGCGCGGGCGGGACGGCGTCCAACGTCGACGCGTGCCCCGGCAACGCGGGAAACAACGCCACTCTCGGAGTCGCCGTCGGCCTGCCGAGCACAGGGTCGATCTGCGGCAACGGCATTCAAGAGCCCTATGAGGAATGCGACAACGGCACCCCCGGCGTCACGAGCGGAACCGGAACCGCCGTCAACGGTGGCAACGGCGGATCGGGCAACAATTGCTCGACCATCTGCCGCTGCGCAGGCACGTTCTCTTACGAAAACACCGGCACGGGCTTCAAGTGCCAGTGAGAGCCGGCCTCACCGGACCCGCAAGCCAGACCGCGAACGAATAACGAGAGCCTCAATCGAGAGAGGCGCATCCCCTTCGTGGGATGCGCCTCTTCTTTCATTTTGTGCGCTCGCCCGCGGGCCTCCTTCGCCGTCCGGTCGGCGCGTCACGGCATGGAGGCCGTCCCGTTGCCGTGCGTTGCACAATCGTGCGCCGTTCGTTGCGGAATCGTAAAGTCTACGATTGCGGACACATCCGCAGCCCGACATAGTCGGCTGGCCCATTCCGAAATCGGTCGGTCGGGCAAGTGCGTCGGAACTGCAATCGGAGAATTTCGGAAATGAGAACATCGATAGCGATCGCCACCGGCCTGGTGGTCGGATCGGGCATCACGGCCGTGGGGGCGCTAACCGTGCCGGCCCCGTACTTCGGCTCGGACACGCTCACCAACGTCACGAAGGATGCCATTTCGGCCGCGCCCGCTTTGGGCTCCACCCAGGCCAGTAGCTATGTCGCGGGCGGGTCGGCCGCGGGCCAATCGGCGATGGCGACAAGCACCGTCAAGGCCTCGACGCAGCAGACGGCGCCGATGACGAAAATGCTCAACAGCAGCGTGTGCAACAAGCTCGGGGGAACCAACGGCTCGGCCGCGACCAACGCGAGCGGCATCGTCATCGGCATGGACGCGGTCGACATCCTGGCGTCGTCGACGATTCCGGCCACGTCGACATGCAGCAACTCGTCCAACCAGAATGGACAAGATCCAAGCGGCCTTGCCTACAGCGGGACGACGGCGGCGGGTGTGCCGTTCGCCAACACCGCCGGCAACACGCAGAACTGGAAGTGGGCGCTGGCGCTTCTCTACGGAGGCCTCGACCTGTCGGCCCCCGCGGGCACCCTCCCGGATTGCGCCAGCACGGCGCGGGCCGCATTGGTCAATAACTGGAGCCTCTTGTTTCAGAACAGCAGCACGTGCAGCAACGGGTCGGCCAACGCCGAAGTCTGCGGCGACTCGGTTCACGTTGCGGCCGGCGACGGGACGCATGTACCGCTGATGCACGCCTTTCGGCGCGACGATTTGGCGGGCACGGGCGATGTCTTTTCATCGCTCATCGGCTTGCAAGTGCTCATGCCGGGCGTGTCGGCGTCGGCCAACAACGGATTCGGCACGAGCCCGTACTGCAACGTCCTCAACTGGGACACCAACGTCGCCAACAACAACGGTGGGTTCTGCGGCGGAGTGGTCAATAGCTTGGGCAATTTGACCTTCGGAGGCGACGACCAATTCGTGGGTCCCGGCGGCGTGCCCGATCCGAATTCGCTGTGCACGTTCAAGTCGTTCGCGACCAGCGCCGTCAATACCGCCGAGACGTGCGCCGTGTCGGGCGGAGGTGGAAACCACCGCATGCCGCCGCCCGGCACCTGGGGCAACGCGCCCGCCATCACCGGCAATCCGAGCAACTTCGACGTCTTGCCCACGAGCTTCCAAGACAACGATCCGATCCGGCGCACCTGCATCGGAACGATCTCGGGCGGCCAAACGGGCAATGCCCTCGCGTCCGGCGAGGAAGTTTGCAATCTCGACGGCAAGCTCGGCGTCGTTCTTGCCATTCCGGCCTCGGACTTCATTCCGACGATCACCTCACCCGCGGGGATGGTTCAATACCCGACGGCGGCTTGCACCGGTGCGCAGCGGCTCGGCAAACCGGTGAACGTCCTCAATTGCGGTCCCTTCCAATCGGCCACGCACGCGGGAGAGTGTCCCGACGGCGACGGACTGATTGGCACGAGCTGTGAAGTCCCGATCGCGACCTCGCCGCTCACGTCCCAGTGCATCGCGTCCAAGACCGTCTCCGTCGTGTCGCACAAGCGAACGCTCAACTCGCCCGACGGGCGCATCTACAACCTGTTCATGCGCGACGGAGACACGGTGGACGGGTCGATCGCCTACATCAAGCAGACCCTCCAAAACGGCACGAGCACCCCGGTCGTCATCGACTTCGCGGGCGGTATGGGTCGCATCCACACGGTCGAAACCGTCTGGAACGACGGCAGCGTCGCGAGCAATGCTGCACTCGTCGTTACCTCCGGCCCGCCGAACGTCGGCTGCCAAATGGTCGTCGCCGACGATCAGATCGGCTGCTTGGTGCAGGCCGACCCCTGCAGCTTCGGCTTTGCCGCCGACAACGGCAAAACGTGGAACACGCGCCAGAACGGAATCGTGTGCCAGACCCTCGCGGATCAGGGCGTCTGCGCCGGCACCGGCACCAATGGGGACCAACCGCCCTACTCCACGAGCGCCGCCCTCGCGCCGTTCGTCTGCCCGGCGCAGTGCCTTGGGACCGGTATCGCTGGCCCCCAAAGCACCGATTCGATCCGAATCGACCAGACGTATCCGACCGAGACGACCGTCACGGATCTCGGCTCGCAAAACGTCGAGTACCAGATTGCGCGAAAGCTTTATTTCAACTCTCTGGTTGGCTTCTCGGCGATTACCGCCGGGACTTCCAGTCAGACGGACACGGCCACGGGCGAGCTGACGCTAGCCCAATACGAGGCCAACAATCCGACGACCCAGATCAACCCCATTCTCACAACCGTCGGTTTCTTCACGCTGCCTTCCGCGGCTACGGCGCCCTACAACACGCCGTTCTGCGAAGACTTCAACGAGGAGCTCATCTGCGGATCCGCAGCCGGCGCGGGCGGGACAGCGTCCAACGTCAACGGCTGCCTCACCAACGCCGGAAGCAACGCCGTTCTTGGTGTTGCCGTCGATCTACCGAGCCAGGGGTCCATCTGCGGAAACGGCATTCAAGAGCCCTACGAGGAATGCGACAATGGCACTCCGGGCGTCACGAGCGGCACCGGAGCCGCCGTGAACGGCGGCAACGGCGCATCAGGCAACAACTGCACCAACACCTGCCGATGCGCCCCCATTTTCTCGTACGAGAACGTCGGGGGAACAGGCTTCAAATGCCAGTGAGGGGTCCGTGGGGCAACCAGGGCCAGCGCCTTCGGCTGGCCTAAAGCGCCGTTCCATGATTCGGAACGCTGCTTTAGCAAGGTGATCGATACGAAAAAGGCGCACCCCATCGCTGGGGTGCGCCTTTTCGCCTGTTGCCGTTCGCTTAGACGACGAGTCTAGCGGCGACGTCTCCTTCTCGTCACTGGCACTTGTAGCCAGTCCCCCCGATGTTCTCGTATGACGTCGTGCCGGAGCATCGGCAGATGGTCGAGCAATTGTTGCCCGACGAGCCATTGCCACCGTTGACCGCCCCGGCCAAGTCTGGAGTCCCGTTGTCGCATTCCTCGTAGGGCTCTTGAATGCCGTTGCCGCAGATGGACCCCTGGCTTGGCAGATCGACCGGAACTCCAAGAACGGAGTTATTTCCCGCGTTGCCGGTGCAGCCGTTGGTGTTCGTCGCAAATCCGCAGACGAGCGCCTCGTTGAAGTCCTCGCAGAACGGCGCGTTGTAAGTGGAGTTGGTCTGGCCACCGAGCGCGAAGTAGCCGACGCTCGTGAGGATCGGATTGATTTGCGTCGACGGATTGTTGGCCTCGTATTGGGCCAGCGTCAGCTCTCCCGTGGCCGTGTCAGCATACGCGCCGGTACCGGCCGTAATGCCTGAGAAACCAACCAGAGAGTTGAAGTAGAGCTTGCGCGCGATCTGGTACTCGACGCTTTGCGAGCCGAGATTCGTGACGGTCGTCTCGGTCGGATACGTCTGGTCGATTCGGAGCGAGTCGGTGCTCTGCGGGCCCGCCAAGCCGCTGCCGATGCATTGAGCCGGACAGACGAACGGCGCGAGAGCTGAGCTCGTGGAGTAGGGCGGTTGGGTTCCGTTGGTGCCGGTGCCGGCGCAGATACCCTGAGCCGCGAGGGTCTGGCACACGACTCCGTTCTGGCGCGTGTTCCACGACTTTCCACCGTCGCCCGCGTACCCGAGGCTGCACGGGTCGGCCTGCACGAGGCATGCGATCTGATCGGTCGCATCCACCATTTGGCAGCCGACGTTCGGCGGCGAAGTCAGCGCCAGCGTGACCGTGCTTGGCACGTTGCCGTCGTTCCACACCGTCGCGATGCTGTGGATGGTTCCCATTCCGCCGATGAAGTCGACGGTCGGCGGGGAGCTCGTGCCATTTTGGATGCTCTCTTCAATGTAGGTGATCGAGCCGTCCGTGGTCGTTCCGTCCCGCATGAACAGGTTGTAGACACGGCCATCGGGCGAGCCGAGCGACCGCTTGTGCGAGACGACCGAGACCGTTTTGGATGCGATGCACTGCGAGGTCAGCGGCGAGGTCGCGATCGGGACTTCGCAACTCGTTCCAATCAGTCCGTCGCCGTCGGGACACTCTCCCGCGTGCGTCGCCGATTGGAAGGGAGCGCAATTGAGGACGTTCACCGGCTTGCCGAGCCGCTGCGCACCCGTGCAGGCCGCCGTCGGGTACTGCACCTCGGGCGTGCCGGCGGGGTTGGTCTGGCTCGTAATGAAGTCCGAAGCCGGGATGGCGAGAACCAGGCCGAGCTTGCCGTCGAGGTTGCAAACCTGCTCGCTCGACGCAAGGACGTTGGTGGTCTGGCCGCCGGAGATCGTGCCGATACAGGTGCGCCGGATCGGGTCGTTGTCCTGGAAGCTCGTGGGCAAGACGTCGAAGTTGCTCGGATTGCCGGTGATGGCCGGACCCGCGACGACGCCAGGGCTGGAACTGCCCCACGTGCCCGGCGGCGGCATGCGATGATTTCCACCTCCTAAACCTCCAGGTAGAGGGCCCGTACCTGCATTTCCAGGGCAGCTCTCGGTGCCACTGACGGCGCTGCTCGCGAACGACACGAATGTGCAATTTGAATTCGTATCGGGCACACCGCCTGGACCGACGAATTGGTCGTCGGGGCCGAAAGTCAGATTCCCTGAGTTTGGACCCGTAGCGAGGATTGCACCGCCGCAGAACCCGCCGTTGTTGTTGTTGACGTTCGTGTCCCAGTTGAGGGCGTTGCAGTAGGGACTCGCGCCGAATCCGTTGTTGGAAGACGCCGACGGCGACGGCATGAGCACTTGCAAGCCGATGAGCGACGAAAAGACATCGGATGTACCCGACGCATCGTCGCGTCGAAAGGCATGCATCAGCGGTACGTGCGTCCCGTCGCCCGCCGCGAGGTGAACCGAGTCACCGCAGACTTCGGCGTTGGCCGACCCGTTGGTGCACGTGCTGTTGTTCTGAAATAAGAGGCTCCAGTTGTTGACCAAATCGGCCCGCGCCGTGCTGAGGCAGTTCGGAAGAGTGCCCGCCGGGGCCGACAAGTCGAGTCCTCCGTAAAGAAGCGCCAGCGTCCACTTCCAATTTTGCGTGTTCCCGGCGGCGTTGGCGAACGGCACACCCGCCGCGATCGACCCACTGTAGGCAAGACCATTCGGCTCTTGCGCGTTCTGGTCGGCGAGGGACGAATCACTGCATACTGCCCGTCCGCCGTTGGTAATGGCGGGAATCGTCGACGACGCCAGAATGTCGACCGCGTCCATGCCGATGACGATGCCGTTCGCGTTGGTCGCCGCCGAGCCGTTCGTCCCCCCCAGCTTGTTGCAAACGCCGTTCGTCAGCATCTTACTCATCGGCGCAGTCTGCTGCGTGGCCGCAAGCAAACTGCTCGCCGCCATGGCGCCCTGACCCGCTCCGGATCCGCCCGCGAGGTAGTTACCGGCCTGGCCAGAGCCCAAGCCGGTTGCGTTCGTAATGGCGTCTTTCGTGACGTTTTCGAGCGTGTCCGAGCCGTAGTACTTGCTAGGCACGGTCAGTGCCCCCGCGGCCGTCACGCCTGCGCCGACCACCAGACACGTGGCGATCGCTATCGATTTGTTCATTTCGGAAACCTCCGGTTGATTCAAGTGCCGCACGCCCGCGCACGACCATCGACAGCCGCGCAAACGGCGCACAGTCCCCCTACAAGGACCGGACCACGGATCCGCTCGCCCGACCGGATCGCGTAACTAGTCAATTGCATTGATGATAACGGAAACCAGAAGCACTTTGCCGCGAGTGCTCGACGACCCAAGCCTCCGATTCCCGGAAAATAACTTCCGACTTCGCTCCGGCCGATCATCGTCAAACAGGAAATGATGTTCGTTTCTACGGACATTCCCATTGGTATGGGCAATTCGTTGGAAATCACCTATTTCCGTAAAAGCGAGCCCGATGCGTTCGCCGCCGCGCCGAGCGCGGCGGGCTCGTCCAGTTCGAAGGTCGCCTTTCGGCGCGGCTCGATCTCTCTGCCGGGCAGGACCCAAAGCGCGGCCAAGGCGCTGGCAAAGAGCGCCGTCAGCGCGAAGGCCACCATGAGCCGACGGGTCGTGGGCGCGATCATGGGCCCGGACTGCCGCTGCCGCTGGACGGCTGGGCGGGCGGATGCGTCTGCGTCGGTCGACTTTGCAGGCATCGGAGGATGCCGGACTGCAGCATGCCCGTGTCCAATCCTTCGAGGCGCAATCGAGCTTGCAGCCGGTCGATCGGGGCGAACCATCGTCCCCAGTCGGCGTCGCCGGACCGATGCGTCCCCACGAGAAACCACTGGGCGCGCGCTTGCAGCGCCTGCAGTGGCACGCCGCCTCCATGCCCATCGTTGTACGCGCGGGAATCGAGGCTATTGCTGCGATCGTCTCCGAGCACGAAGACTTCGCCCGGCTTGACCCGGTACGGCTCCGGAAACGCGGCTTGGATGGAGTGGACGGTCAGGTACGCCCGGTCGTCGAGAAACTCGACGTACACTCGGCCGCGAAGCGCGTTCCCCGATGCATCGGGGAGCAGGTACAGGTAATCGCCCGCGTCGCACGTCGGCACCAGCCAATCGTTGATGACCGGCACGCTGCCCCGCATGGTGATCCGGTCTCCCGGTAGGCCGATGACGCGCTTGACGAGAACGTCGGGGACGTGGGCGCTCTCGGCCCCCAACGAGAGGGCCGAGGCGCGAAACACGACCGTGTCGCCGCGGCGGGGCACCCTGTCGGACTCCCATGCAACCGCAAGCTTATTGCCCAGGATGCGATCGCCCGGCTCGAGCGTCGGCAACATCGACGTGCTGAGCACCCGATACGGCTCGGCGATGCCAGCGCGAACCGCAAGAACCGCAAAAGCGACCGCGGGAACGGTCAGGACCGTCGTCAGAAACCGGCGTCGACGATACCGGACCAACAGGGCGGCGGCGATCGCCTCGAGGGCTGCACGAGCCGTGCGCGTGCGTTCGATGTCCCTGGTTTCCAGGCCCGCCCGCAGTTCGCCGAGTCGGCGTTCGACCTCGATTCTCTTTTCCCGATCGAGCGTTCGGTACAGCCGCGTCCTACGCGACCTCAGCCATTCGTAAATCGCCGTATCGCCCGCCCACTCGGCCAGCCGCTCTCGCGCTCGTTCGCCGGAAGCCACGCCCGGCGGCAGATTCAGCGTGTAGCGCGCGCCGGGCCAGTCATAACGCCAATATCGCACAAGAGCGCCAAACAACAGGAAAAGGGCTGCGGCCAAGTACGGCGAATACTGACGCCCGAGCATGGCCGCCACGCCGAGCAGTCCTTCTCCGCGCCACGGCACCAAAAAGCGCAGCACGAGGCCCGTCAATAACGCTGGAATGATGCCCAACCACAGCACCACCAGGCCACGCTGAAGCACCCGCTGCGCCAGGCTCCCGCCGAGCGGCCGAAGAGGTCGCCCCTTCAGTTCAGAAGACTGCACTGGTTGTAGTCGGGTGGCGGCCCGGAGTTTTCGATGAACTCGAGGTACAGAAACACGGACATTCCGGCGTTGATCGCGCCACGAACGGCCCACTGATTGGCTGCGTCGTTGCCGAAGCACGCCGCGGTCGGGTTCGCCGCACATCCCTGACCCGCCGCGATGACGCTCGCCGGACAGACCGGGATGGAATTCGATTGCAGCCACTCGGACTGAGCCGCCGTGGCGGCCGTGTTGTCGACGCACCAAGGCCAAAGATTCGTGGGTTGAAGGCTCGGCTGAACGTTCGCGCCTTCGTCGCCGACCGAAGCTCCCGCCGGGTAATTGGCGGCCGCCACAAGCGACTGGGGCTGGATCTCGAGATCGTACTGAGAGTCTTGGGTCGGCGCGACGGTCAGTTGGAGCAATCCGTGCGGGTCCAATTGAAGCAGATGAACCGGCGCCGGATTCGCCATCGAACAGAGATTCAGCCAGAGCTCGGCGTCGCCGTTTTCAGGAATCAGTGCGTCGTTCAAATGAGTCAATTTGGCGTCGAGATACCCGTGACCCGGAGTAGGGTCGAAGAATTCGCCGTTTTGGGCATCGGCGAAGCCGGGCCCAAAAAGGCCCAGGCAGAGCGCTTTCGTCTCCGACAGCATGTTCGCCGAAAGGGAAGAAGCGGCGAGCGTCCTCACCTGGTCGAGCACCTGCGTGATGGCCACGATTTCCAGAATCGCGACTGGGATGTTCACGGACGTGCCTCCGAGGCCCATCCACGCCATGTACCGCGCAGCTCGATCGTCGTCGGTCACCGCAATCCCCGCATCCGTGTCTCCCACCCAATTGGCGGACGCGTCCGGGACGGCGGCTTGCAAGGCTGTGATCCCGAACACCGCATGGCGATTGCTCATGTCTTCCGCCGCACCCACCGGCCCAAACAGACCGTCGCGAAAGTCCGCGACACGCGCGTTGCCACCGGTCATCGTCGCGAGGTTTTGTGCCATTCGGCCGTCCGCCGCGCCGTCGGGACCATGGCAGTTGATGCAGATCATTTTGAAAATGGCCTCCCCGGGTGTCTCCATGTAGACGGGAGCGTCCGGGGGTGGATTCGTGACGTCCATCCAATGCGGCCGTTGGGCCCCGGTGAACGAGCTCACCGTAGGCTGCGAAGAGAAATTGCACGAGGCCTGCTGTTGCCACAATCCGAACGGCTGTTTGGCCGTCGCGTAAGCTTGCACTTGGTCGAGGGTGACGCTCGGCAGCAATTGCACGGCATCGATCTGGTCGGCGTAAGCGGCTTGCTCACCGGTCAGTCCCGTGCACGCCGTGCCCTGCGGAGGAACCTGCCCCTCGACCAACACTTGGGGCCAATTCGGTTGCCTCGGCGCCCACGCGCCGGGCGGTTCGGTGAGATCGGTGACCACCCAGTCCGGATGCTCGGGCAGCGGCGTATAGTACAAGTCCGGTTCGCCAACGGGGATCGGGTGGCAGATGGGGTCCGCCGTCACCTCGGGATCGATGATGTCACCGGTTTGACCGCGATCCGCATACTTCGAGTAGACGACGCCGCCCGGCGCCAACGCGACCGCTTGGTTGACCCCCGTATGAAGGATGGCCAACCGCTGCTGCGCGGCGATGACGGCGCTGTTGTACGCCGGCGCCCCCGGAAGCACTTCGACATACGGTTGAGGCGTCGTGTCCACGACGGGGCCGTTGATGTTGTCCGACGCGGAACCGTCGGTCCGATACGCGTACTCGGGAATCTCCGGTTGCTTTCGCACAGAGGGGATGCTGACCATCCAGTCGCCGAGGATCTGTTTGGCGCGCGGATCGTATCCCGGCGTGTTCATGGGCATATGCGGAAACAGCGCGAAGTCGTCCGTATAGGCAAAAGCCGCATCGACGTTGCGATAAATGATACTTCGCCAAGGAGCGTAGATTGCGTAATCCACCGTGTTCGTCCCTTGCGCGCCTGCGCTGACGAACCAGTCTGCGGCCTGTCCGCCGGAATTGGGGTCGAGCTTCGGGAGATCGACGAGTGACGGCGTGATGTACGGGATGGGCGTCGTCCCCGTGAGCCCCCGACCGATACGCGGGCTGTAGCTCTCGAGGGGAAACTGAAATACGCCTCCCTTGGGCCCCGGAAGAAAATCGAGCACGGTCGTCAGCACAGGATTCTCGACGCTGGGATACCCGCGCGGATTGTGGCAGTGCGAGCAATTGCCGAGCACGTAGCCTTGAGCCGTCAGCTCGTACTCGTTGCGCGGCGTGCGCGCGCCCTGCGACTGCTCGAGCGGCAGAACATCGGCGATCGTATCGATGCCCGTGATGATCCCGGCGTCGATGAATCGCTGAAGCTGCGTCAACTCGTCGGGGCCCGTGGCCTCGATGACCCCGCCGACACCGACCGGCCGGCGGTTGATCTGCAGCGGCGTGAAGCCGAGCACGAAGGCCTGGCTTGCGCTACCCATGTGGCACTCGATGCAGCGCGGGCTCGATGGGATCGCGTAATGACGTGCCGCCCCGTTCTCGAGCAGCTGCTCTTGCGGGTCGGCCGGCTGACCGGACAAGATGTCCGCGGCCAACGGCTCGTCGGTGTTGTAAAGCAACAGCGTGTCCGCGAACGGTTCTCCATCGTTCAGCGGCGTTTGGACGAGCACTGCCTCGGTTTCGTCGGCGTTCCATAGGTAGCTGCCGAAGAGCGCCTTCTGCGCCACCGCGGTTCCATCCGGGTTGTTCTGATCCGGGCGCGAGACGATCAATCGTGTCTCGACTTTGCGGTACCGATAGCTGCCGTCGGTATCGATGATTTGTTTCATAAAAGTTTTGTAAAATCGAGTGTTGGGCGGGATCTCGAACTGCTGGGTCGTCTTGTTGAAGCGGATGGACTGCCCGTGCGGCACCCGTACGTGGCGCAATTTGCCGGCGTTGTCGGACCAGAGCGGGTAGCCGGGGGCGTACGCCAAAACCCCCTCTTGGGCGAGGGCCTGGCTGTCGAGAGTAAATAGGTCGGTGTCGGATAGGTTCTGCGGAAGACCGATCACCTGCAACGCCGAACCGCTCGCCTGGGCAGTCAGGCTTGCAAACATCGCGTCCAGCGCCGTGGCTTTCTCAACGTCGACGCCCACCATCGCCGCACTGGGGATGCAGTTGCCGATGTTGGTCATCGCGTTTCCAGATTGCGGCGTGAGGACGTACGCGCTCGCGGCGCCCGCATCCTGGGCGGCACCGGCTTCCCCGCCGGGGCCGGCATCGCCGCCGGGGCTGAAGGAGCTCGGGCTACCGGCCTGCAACCATTCTCCAACCAGTTCCGCAAACTGTTTGATGGGATCGCTATCCAGCCTTTGCGAATAGGTTGCGCCGTCCGGGCTCGCGCAGGGCGGCATGGGATCGTTTGGATTGGTGGGATCCTCTGCAGTGGGACAGACCGAGTTCGTGACGTGTTGGAGCACCGATGCGGTCATGAGGGAAGAAAAGTCGGTCGACTGGATAATCTGGAATCCTCCATTGCCTGGAGGATCGACCGAAGGGCCGTGGCACGCCCCACAGACTTCGACGAACTCCTGATAGAGATCGGACACCAGAACGACCGTGGCGCTCGGAGGCGCGTTCGCCGACATCGCGACCAGCCGCGCGGGGAGCGACTCCGCCTGGGCCTGGCGGCAATCGAGCGGCCCAGCCGCGGGCGCGGCCGCGACACTCGTGCCCCCCCCGTCGGCTGCTGTCGCGCCCGGATGCTGGGCCGACCACAACGCCTCCGGATACTCTTCCTGTGCGCAACTCGCGACGGCGATGAGAGCGACGACGAGACCGATTATGAAGCTTCCGCCCCGTCGCATTCAACCTCCTGCGGGTGCGAGCCGTCGCCCTTAGCTAGCACCGACCGAAACGTGAATTGCGACAAGATGGTGAACTTGCGTGACGCTGCGGGCCAAATCTCTCCGAGAATCGTAGACTGATTCCGAAAATCGGAGGACCATTTCGCTGGACGATACCGATGAGAGCGATTAGACCACCTGCGTTCAAAGGGAAATCGAGATCCCGGACCCTTTGGCTCGCATCTTGTAGAGAGGCCGGCGCACGCACGTGGACCCCGGTCCTTCCCCGGGGGACTGGGCATGTCAACGGAACATCATTTTGGAGGTCATCGCGATGAAACTCATTCGTAACACAATCGCTGCCGGTCTTGCCGTGGCGGCGATATCGCTCGCCGCGTGTTCGAGCCAACAGGGCAGCACGGGCACGTCGGGCGGCAACACCGTCGGCGCCACGAACGGCCCTGCGGGCCAGGCCACCGTCGGCTCGATCGGCGCGACGCTGACGATCGGCAACGGCGTCCACGTCAATGCGCTCGGCTGGACCATCTCGAGCTCAACGAACGATGCTGCGGCGCCCTACACGGGCACGGTGCAGATCACGGACGACGCGGGCCACGAAGCTCAATCCGTCGAATTCGTCGCCGGCGGGATCAACGCGGGCACGTATATCCTCTCGATCAGCGGATCCGACAGCAACGGCGACCCGTGCTCGGGCACGTCGTCCGGCATCACGGTCACGGCGGGCGCGGTCAGCAGCGCGACCATCGTCGTCACGTGCACAGTCCCGGCGGATTCGTCCGTCGCAACGATCCTCGACACCGGCTCTCTTTATGTCGACGCGAGCGTCGTCCTTGTGAACCAGAGCCCCTACGTATGCCCGGGCATCTCGTCTTTCGCCATCAGCCCCGCCGAAGTCCTGCCCCCGGAGGTCGCACAGCTCAGCTCGGCGTCGACGACGGGCAGCGGCGGCACGGAGACGATCGTATGGAGCACGACGGCCTCCGGCGCGACGATCACCAACCCGAATTCGGCGAACGCGACGTTCAATTGCGGTTCGTTCACAGGCAGCGCGTCGGTTACTCTCACCGTGGGCCTCATTGGCGCGGCCCCGGGCGGCGTCGATGCCGGTCAGGTCTGCACCCCGGCGCCGGGTAACTTCCAGCAGTACACGGCCACGGTGGTCTGCGAGGCCGGCGGAGGCATCGCCTGCTTCGCGCCCACCCCGAACGCTTGTACGACCGATGCCGGTTCAGTCTGCGTCAACTTCACGACCGACGTGAACAACTGCGGCAGCTGCGGAAACGTATGCCCCTCGACCGCGCCCAACTGCACCAGCGGGGTCTGCAAGGCCCCTCCGCCTGTTCCCTGCACCGCCGTGGGCCAGACGAATTGCGTGAGCTGCCCGAACCGGACGAACGGCGTCTGCACGACGACCGAAGCGGATTTCGTCAGCCTCGACATCGCCTCGGGCGCCGTAACGGCCAACGGGCCCGATTACGCCACGGCGAGCCTGACCGGCGATTGCCTCAGCTGCCTCGTCGCGGCCTCCTGCCTCGACAATCCGGCTCACGGCGTCAAGGGTCGTGAGTGCGAAGACCTCGGCACGACGGGCCTCACGACGTCGTCCACGACCTTTATCAACGGCAGCGGAGTCACCGGCAGCACGGTGACGGCGTGCGAAAATACCCTGGCTTGCATGGTCGGGTCGACCGGCCAACAGTGCGCCGCCAACGCGCAGGGCGACACGTACTGCTACTGCGGAACGGGCGGATTCAACGGTGGCGGTCCGACCAGCTGCTCCTCACGCGGAGCGGACGTCAACGGCTCGTGCTTGGGCCCGGAGGTCGCGGGCTTCACCTACGCCCAGACCGACGCGAACGACATCATCAACAACTACACCGACACGACGGGCGCGAACCCGTCCGGTATCGCCAACCAGCTGCTGAACTGCGCGGCAGGCAACAACTGCACCTCTTGCCTGCAGTAGTCTGATCGGAACGCGAAGCTTGTAACCAACGGAATCGAAGGCGCCGGTGAAAGCCGGCGCCTTCTTCTGTTTAAAGCCTCGCCGGTGGCGGCAACGCAAATGTCGAATAGGATTACTGGTTTTCGGGTCTCGAGACGAGCATCGCTATTTCTTACGGAAGCAGACCGAGCCTTGGATACTCCACTCGAAGCCCGGGGAGAGCGGCGCATCCCATCTGCGTGGCGATCGCGTGATCGCCGTGTGACGTGCCGAGACAGTCAGCCGTATCCCTTGCGGCCCGCGGGGCATTGCGTAAAAAGCGTCGATCTTACGGCGCCGAGGAGCCAGCGCGTACGATGAGCCTTCAATCGAGCTACACCCGCGCGAGCCTTCTTTTGGCACTTGGCAGTGTCGGCTTCGTTGCCGGCTGCTCGGGCGACGACAACGCTTCGCCCGTGCCGGACGGCGGCCCGGTCTCGGCCCTATCGGATGCAGGCGGAGAGGCCTCCCGCTCCGCAGACGGTTCATCCACCCCCGATGCGAGTGACGCAGCCGTTGCGCCTGACGCCACGACGGTCGGCAGCAGGGACGCGGGATCCGCTGCCTCTCCGCTCGTGTCGCTGAGTGCCAACACCATCGATTTCGGGGAAGTCGGCTGCGGAACGCCCCAAGTCACCGAGACCCTGACCGTCACGAACACAGGCGGCTCTGTCCTTGCCGTATCGGTCACGGAGACGGGCCCAACGTTCGCCGTCAGCCCAAGTTCCTTGACGCTCGCCGCTGGCGCGTCGGGCGCTTTGACCGTTACCGCAAACGTGCCGGCTTCGGCGACTGCGGGCTCGCCGATCACGGGCTCGCTGTCGCTCTTCACGAACGATCCGAACGACACGAGCCTGGCGGTCGCGCTCTCGGTGACACCCACCGGTGCAACCCTCACGGGGACGTCTGAATACACCTTTGCTTCCAGCGAGATCGGCGTCGCCGCGCCGCCGCTCGCGCTGCAGTTGGCAAACACCGGCAACGCCCCCGGGACCTTCAGCATCGCTCCGGTCGCGAGCATCGCGTTCGCGGAACAAGCCGATGCGGGGGTGGAATTTTCACTGAACCCGGGCGAAACCGCGAGTCCAACCGCGGTGTTCACGCCTACCGGAAGCGCCCCGGTCATCGCGAGCGCGCTCATCACCGCGACCGGTGTCGTCTGCGGTTCGAGCCTTAGTCAAGTTACCTTCACGGGCAGTACCGCGAGCGGCGTCCTTACGGGCTGGCCGAGCAGCGGCACCCTCGACTTCGGGCTCACCCCGTGCGGCGGTGCGGCACCGGTGCCGCAAACCGTGACCCTGACGAACGGCGGGACGACCGCCGCCCGCATCACGGCGGTCGACACGAGCGGCATGGGGGGGTTCGGGACCAACGCGGCCGTGGGATCGGTCATTGCGCCGAGCGGCGGCGCTCTCGCGATCCAGTTTACAGCGCCCGCCGTTGCGGCCCCGTCGTCCACGACGCCATCCGTATCCCTCAATCCCGTGAGCGCAACGGTCGTCATCCACACGGATGCAGACCCTTCTACCGCGGGCACTTCACTCACGCTGACGGAGGAGCCCGAAGGGGCAGTGCTCGCATTCGATACCCTGAACGCGAGCAGCTTTGGCAACTTCGGCTCTGCGGGCATCCTTCTTCAGTCGACCCCTCCACAGAGTTTCGGAATTACGAATGCCGGAAACGCCTCCGCGAACATCACAGTGGTGGCAACCGAAAGTGGCAGCGGCGTTCTACCCGACGGTGGGGGCATAACGAACGATTCGGGCGTCGCGTCCGCATTCAGCGTTTCGACACCGAACTTCACCATTGCCGCGCAGGCCAGCGGCGCCGCACCCAGTGAGCAGGACGAGTCGATCTCGTTCCGTCCTGTCCACGGCGGCGCCACCACGGGCTCGTTGGCATTGACGGTCGCTTCCACCACAGTGATCTGCCAGGTGCTGCCTGCGCCCCTGCCGCTTTCCGGAAGTGCCATCGGCGGCGGCCCGATCGTGACCCCGACGCTCTTGACCTTTCCGGCCACCTGTGGAGGCCCGGCCCCCGGATCGCAGACATTCGTCGTATCCAACAATGGAACGGCCGACCTCACTTGGACGCTGGGCGGAATCACGGGGCCCGGAGCCGCCATCTACAGCGCAACGACCAGTACGCCACCCGGACTCTTGCCTCCTGGGGCGAGCTCCACCGTGATGGTGACCGCAACCGCCGTCGCTTCCCCCGCGCCGAATCCGAACCCGGCTGCGCTTGCGGCGCAACTGGTGGTAACGACGGATGTCCCGCTGGATCCGCCTCACGTCGTGAACTTGAGCGAGGTCCCTCTGGGCGATCAATTGTCCGTCTCCGTCTCGACTCTGCGCTTCGGTCAGGTCCCACTCGACACGAGCCTCAGCCAAACCTTCACGGTGACCAACGGTGCCAACCCCGGGTCGTCGGATGCCAATGTCCAGTTCGCATGCGTGGGCGCGGGCGCAGCGGCCTACTCAGGCTCTCAGCCGGCAAGCAACCTCGCAGCCGGCAGTGCGGCGACCGAGACCGTCACCTTCGATCCAACGAGCATGGGAGCCGATCCGGCGACCCTTTCAGTCGTCACGTCGGACCCGGTATGCGCCGGACTGCCCGGCGCCATTGTCTTGAGCGGAACGGGCACCGCAGGATCCGTTTCCCTTTCGGCCTCGACGCTCGCATTCGGGCAACCAGGGGATCCCTACGGTCTCGTCAACTGCGGTTCAACGGGAACGACTCAGACGCTGACGATCTCGAATGCAGGCAATCAGCCGTTCAACGTGACTTCCGTCACTCTTAGCGAGGGGTCGAACTCGCCCTTTGCGATCTCCGGGGTGCCGACGACCGCGATCGCGATTGGCGGCTCGGCCACCATCACGGTCGTCCCCTCGGCCATTCCGGCAGTTTCCGATCCGAACAACGTGTCGGCATTCACCGACCGGCTCACCATCATGACCGACGCGGCCGGCGATACCCCGCACGTCGTCCCGCTCGCCATGCAGGCGCGCGGCGCGGTCATTGCCGACACGCCGTTGTCGACCACATGGAATTTCGGAACGGTTGGGGCCGGTTCGATCGGCACCTTCTCCACATCGGTCCGCAATACGGGCAACGCGCCGGCGACCGTGACGCTGCAGGGGCTTACGACACAAGGCATCTTCGGCTTGCAAAGCAACCCCACGACCGTGCCGCCGGCCAGCGTGACCGCGCTCGTCGGTCAATTCTCTGCGCCCTCCGCCAGCGGAAACTGGACCGACCAGGGACAACTGCAAGTGAGCGCGACCGACGCTTTCTGCGCGGCCCTGCCGAGTCAATGGATGACGCCCACCATCGATTTCTCCGGTTCCTCCAATGCGAGCCCGGTCGCAACCATTTCGGGGAGCCTCGTATTCCCCACGACCGACTGCGGCGGATCTCCTCCCGGCGGGCAGTCCGTGACCCTCACGAATTCGACCAACCAACAGCTGCCCTACACGATCCGCCTCTCGGCGGGCACCTGGTACACGTTCGCAGACTCGGGCTCTGGGATGTTGGCGCCCAATGGCGTGGCGACCATCGTCGTCAATCCGAAGCCCGTCAGCCCCGGCCAGGGTGTGCTTCCCGGATCGGCGCCCTACGCGGACGAATTGATCATCGACATCGCCAGCTTGCCGGCAACCGATTTCACAGTCCCGATTTCATGGACACTCAATGGTGCCGTTCTATCGCTGCCGCAGGGCGGTGGGCCCGATTCCGACTCACAAGGGCCATTCTACGCAGCCGACAGCACGAGCGGCTTTTCGATCCCGATGGCCAACGCGGGAACTGCGTCCGCGACCCTGAACATCGCCATCCAGCCCCTAGACGCGTTCGGGATTCAACCCGCGCCGCCGATACAGGTCTTGCCCAACATCCAGGCGCTGCCCGAGCTGGTCAGCTCGACCTCCGATCCGGCGTGCCCCGCGACGACCAACGCGACGGCCACGTTCGTTTACTCCGGCCCCGTGTGCCAGCCCTTTCCGGCGGCGAGCGTCAACGTCCGCGCGTGCGTTGGAACGTACGAGCCCGCAGCGGGCGGCGGGTCCACCGACGATGGGGGCGCGATCGACGGATCGGCCAGCGAGGGCGGCCTCGACGCGGGCATCGCGGACTCGAGCGTCGCTGACGCGACCGTCGTCGACGCGACCGCAGTCGACGCGGGCCTCGACGCGACAACAGTCGACGCCGGACTCGACTCGGCCCACGTTGAAGCCGGCGGGGATGGTCCGGGCAACGCGTCGCCTCTGACGGCTTGCACCACAGCGGGTGAGACGAATTGCATCACCTGCCCCAACCGCTCCAGCGGAGTCTGCTCGCGGACCGAAGCAGCGTTCGTGCAGCTCGACATCGCCTCGGGCAGCGTGTTGACCGCAGGGCCTGATTACGCCGGTTCCCCCACCCTGACCGGCAACTGCCTGAGCTGCCTTGTCGCAGGGTCCTGCCTCGACGATCCGATCCATGGTGTTCGAAACCGCGAATGCGACGACATTGGAACGGCGGGCTTCGTCGGCAGCTCCACCACGTTCACCAATGGCAGCGGGGCGACGGTCAGCACGGTCTCGGCGTGCCTCGGAGCCCTCGATTGCATGACCGGCGCCACCGGTCAGCAGTGCGCCGCCAGCGCGCAGGGCGATACGTTCTGCTATTGTGGAGTCAGCGGGTTCAACCAAGTGGGCCCAACGGCCTGCTCGTCTCGCGGGGCAAACGTCAACGGGGCCTGCTTGGCCCCGGAAGTCGCCGGCTTCACGTTCCCGCAGACCGACGCGAACGACATCATCAACAACTACACCGACACGACCGGCGCAAACCCGTCGGGCATCGCCAACCAGATCCTCAACTGCGCGCAAGGCAACGGATGCAACCCCTGCCTGCAGTAAGGTCCGTAGGTGCCCGGTACCCAAGTGAACGTCCCATGAACGTTTTCTGCCCCGCGATCGCTCGTGCTGCCCGGCGCACGTTCGCAACGACCGCCTGGGGACTCTTGGGGCTGGGGTCGTCCCCCACTCTTGCGGCCGAGCCCGCGGACGATTCGCGCGCCGAGGGGCTCTTCAACGCCGCCAAACAATTGCAGAATGCCGGACAGCTTGCCGATGCCTGTCCGATGTTCGCGGAGAGCCAGAGGTTGGCGGCGGGTGTCGGCGTCACGCTCCATTTGGCCAACTGCTACGAGCACACCGGAAAGCCGGCGAGCGCATGGGCCCAGTTTCGGCAAGCCGAAGCGCTGGCACGCGCTCGCGGCGACGAAAAGCGCGCCGGCCTCGCGCACGTGCGCGCCCAAGCCCTCGAAGCGAAAGTCAACCGACTCACGGTCGTGATCACCGCGGCAGCGCCACAGGACGACCGGAGAGTCCTGGTCGATGGCGCCCCCCTTCCCCCGGAACGCTGGAACGTCTCGCTCGCGGTAGACCCCGGCGATCATGTGGTCACCCTCGATCGGCCCGGACGGGCCGCGCGGACCCTTCACGCCCACCTGGACGCCACCCATCTCGCTGCCATCGTAGAAGCAGACGAGCCCGCGCCGGCAGCGACGGCACCGGCGCCGGTCGCAACCCTCGCGGCACCTGCGGCAACTCCACCGGCACCGATGGCAACCCCGGCGGCGCCCGCAACGGCTGCTTCCGCGACCTTCTCGATTTCAGACCGTTCGATTGCCGGTGAGTCGGCTGCTTCGGGACCCCCCGCGGCGCTGTCCGTGACCGAGAGGGCGACTCCCGCGAGACAGAGCCCGGCGCGGCTGGGCGTCGAGCTGGGTCTCTTGGGCCTGGGCGCCGTCGGCGCAGGCTTCGGCTCATTTTTCGTGGTGAGGCGAAGTGTACTGGCGAGCCACAACTGCCCTTGCGATCCCTCGTTGGAGAACGAGGCCGTGACCGCCGCGACCCTTTCATTTGCCGTCGGAGGAGCGGCACTCGTCTCTTCGCTCGTCGTTTTCCTGACGGACCCGACCTCCAAACCGCGCACGGGGTGGAT
The DNA here is from genome assembly GCA_963696385.1 of uncultured delta proteobacterium. Classification (GTDB taxonomy): domain Bacteria; phylum Myxococcota_A; class Polyangia; order Polyangiales; family Polyangiaceae; genus Palsa-1150. Next base: position 1,187,959 of record CAVOKF010000005.1, on the reverse strand, counting down.
GCTCGTCCCGGCCCCGCTTTCGGGCGGAGCAGGCGCGCTCGTCCGTGCGAACTTTTGATCGCTGCGCAACTCCAATGACTTCCTTGCGACCGCCTCGCCGCTCCGCGCGCACCGTGCTGAGCGTGCTGGTCGTGATGCTGGGGGCGAGGCAAGCGCGAGCCTATTGTCGAGAGGTGACCGAGAGCGCCCCGGCCGGCTACGACCCGACCGTGCTCGGTTGCTTCACGACCGCTCCGGAAGCGGGGACGACCTTGCCTCCGCTTTTTTGGAGAAATCAATGTGTGAGCTACAGCCTCCAACGAAACGCGAGCAAGCAGGTTTCGCTCAGCGACGCGGAGCGGGTCGCTCAACAGGCTTTTACGACCTGGAGCACCGCGACGTGCGCCGCGGGGGGCAACCCGAGCATCCTGGCGAGCGCGTTTCCGCCTGTGGACTGCGACGCGGTCCCCTCGCAAGAACACAACAACGTCATTATCTTCCGTGACAACGGCTGGCCTTACGACGACAGCGCCAACGCCATCGGCTACACGACGCTCACCGTCAATCTGACGACGGGCGAGATTTTGGGCGCCGACATCGAGATCAACACGGCGGGCTACGTGATCGTCGCGGACGGCACGCCCCCCCAAGGAGCCTACGACCTGGCAAGCATCCTGACGCATGAGGCGGGGCATTTCCTCGGTCTTGCCCATACCGCCGACACGACCGCGGTGATGTACGCCTTCTATCATCCAGGCTCGACCACCTTGGAGCCCGACGACGTCACCGGGATTTGCTCCATATACAGTCCGGACGGCAGCCGGAGCACGGCGCAAGGAGCGTTCGCTTCTACCCTGTGCCAGCCACAGCCCCCTTTGGGTTTTGAAGACCAATGCGGATCTCTCGACGCGAGCGTCGTCGCAGCCGATTCGTCGGAGGGAGACGGCGGCAACGCGCTAGTCGCGACCGATACGCTGTTCGGCTGCGGCGTCACGCCCGGGCGGACGAACGGCAACGGCATGGTCCTGGCCGCGGGCGGCCTCGTGGGCCTCGGAGCGTGGGCCCGGCGCACCCGTCGGACCTCCCGTCGCGCACGCGCGGTCGCCCGGTTTCTCGGCCTATCCTTGGCCGTGCTGGGAGTCTGCGCGGCGAGCTTCCGCGACGCTCGCGCGAGCGTATCGGTGATGGCGCTCTTCGGCGAGCTGATCTACAAGGCGAGCGCCGTCGCGGTCGTCACGCCGATCGAACAGCACGCGCTCTGGGAGGATCGCCGCATCGTCACCTACACGCGCGCCCGCGTCGAACGGTCCGTGGCCGGACGCCTCGACCGCGAAGTGTGGATTCGAACGCTTGGCGGGAGTGTCGGCGACATCGGACAGATCATCGAAGGCCAGGCGATTTTTTCCATCGGAAGCCGCTCGCTCGTATTCCTCCACCCTCATGTCGATTCGGTAGGTCGCCGGCCTACCGGAACCTGGGGCGTGGTCGAGGGAGCCCAGGGGCAATTTCCCCTCGTCGTGCCTGCCGGCCACGTGGAGCCCCGGCTCGCGGTTTCGCATAACGTGGGAGCGCTCGTTCCACCGCCGTCGGGAGGTCGCCTCGCACGCGAGGCTCTCAACGACCGCGCCTTGGACGACGCGTCGAACGAGATCGCTGCCGTCTGGTCGCGCACACGCCACGAAGAGGAGCCAGCGGCGAGCCCGGGACAGCCATGAGAACCGTCTGGATTGTGATCACGGCAACGGTCTGCGCGTGTGCGATCGCTTGCGGCGCGGGTGACGACGACGTCGTGCCGGTTCCCGTCGCCGATGCCGCCGCGGGCGATGGAGGACATGGCACGAGCGACGGGGCGAGTACGGACGCCGGTGCGGCGCAATCGTCATCGCGTGCGTTTTTGCGCGTGGCCAACTGGTCGCCGGACTCGCCGGCGATCGATTTGTGCGTCGCGCCCCACGGGACCCTGGCGTTCACGGGTCCGATTACGGCCGATCTCGCTGCGTCGACCGACGCAGGCCCCGGCGACGTCGCGTTTCCCTTCGTGAGCGCGTACGTGAGCGTTCCGGCGGCTGTCCAATACGACGCGTGGGTCGTGGTGGCCGGGGCCGACACCTGCGCGGTCAGCATCCTCCCGTACGCCACGCCCCTTCCCTCGCTCGCCGCCAACACCTTCGCGACGATCGCTCTCGTCGGAGAAGCGCATCCCAGCGGAGGCGATTCCGCCCTGCAGGTCGTCGGCTTCCTGGACGACGCGCTGACCCCGAGTGCCGTGACGCTGCGGGTCGTCGACGCCGTCCCGTCCTGGCCGGAGGCCGACCTGAAGATTGGGACGAAGACCGAATTTTCCGGTATCGCCTTCGGAACCGCGAGTACCAAGGCCGAAGCGCAAGCCGCGCTTGCGGCGGACGCCTCTGCACCCAGCGTCGACAGCGACGGTTACCTCACGCTTTCGGCGCTCGCGAACGCCACGATCACCGCATTACTGCACGGCGCGATTCAACCCGAAAGCGGCGTGACCGAACCGGACGGCGGCACAGGTGAACCAACCTCGGTGTCGACCACGACCCCCGTATCGGCCGCTTCGGGCAGCGCGTTGACCGTCGTCCTTGTAGGGGGCACCTCGAGCGGCATCCCGCCGAGCCTCGTCGAGTGCGTCGACAACGCCGGGACCGCCGGCTCGCTGTCCAATTGCAGCACGTTGCCCTGACCCAAACAGCGACGTCAGAAGCTTCCTCGAAGCAGAGCGCCGCCGCCTGCGGCAACCGGCATGGGCGAGACCCCGATCGCCACGCCCTTGTCGGGCGGCGCCGTCAGGTAAAGCACGATCGACGACAGGATCGCTGCCCCACCCGCCACGAACGCCACCGCGGAGGCCGTCCCGGCTGCCGACGAATCGCCGCCCGAGGTGATCGCCTGGTTCTTGACGGCCAGAAGTGCGGCACCCACGCCCAGCCCGACCGCTCCGCCGCTCAAGAGTCCGATCTCGAGCGAAGCGCGCGTGACATGCCCTGTCGTCGGTGCGGGCGGCTCTGCATTTGGAGTCTCTGCATTGGGAGGAGCGGTGGGCATCGATCCGGCGCCTGGAGCGGAAGCAGTCACGGCGGAGCCGGAGTTGGCGACGGCAGGGATCGCAGCCGGAGAAGCCGCGTTCTCGGGGCCCGCCACCGTGACGTCGGCGGGCACCGTATCGCCGCTCGCGCTGATCTCGGAATGGGCCCCAGGCCCGTCCGGTTGGGGCGCCTTCGCGACGGCGATCGTCGTGCGTTTGATCTTGGACTCGAGGGCCTCCGCGCGCGCATGCGCCACGGAAACGCGCTTGTCGCTTCGCGCGCGTGCAAGCGTCTCGGCCTTGCGATACTCCAAGGCGGCACTGTCGGAACGGCCGAGGTGCTCATAGCAGTCCGCCAAGTGGAGCATGATGCCGATCCCCGGCGCGAGTTGCTCCACCTCGGCGAATTTGGGGCAGGCGTCGGCGTAGAGGCCCGCTGCGCGCAGCTCTTTGGCCACGGCAAACAGAATGTCCGCGCGCGCCGCGTCGTCCTTCGGCTGAGCGTGCGCCGAGGCGGACCAAAACGATAACGCCACGATCGCGACGGCCGCGGGGATCTTCCGCACGCCGGTCGGTCCTGTCATTGGCGTCCGCCGAACTCGTCGGCGGTATCGCTTACGGCGACGCCCGTCGATTTCGGCGAAGAAGCGGGCTCCGCGGAGGGCACGGACGGGAGGACGGGGGGCGCATTCGCGGCCGGCATCGATCGCACTGCAGGGCTGGCGGCCGCGGGGGCCCGCGTTGGCACCCCAGGCGACGGCAGCGCGGCGGGCGCTCTGGGCTTGGCGGCGACCGCGACAACCGGCAATTGTACCGCGCCGGCCGCTGGCGTCGCGATGCGGGGTGCCGCCGTCACGGCGGGATTGACCACGGGACTCGGGCTGGGTGCGGGCGCGACCGCGGGATTGGAGGCCGTCGCGGCGGGGTCGACGATCAGCGTAGGGCTGGGCGCGGGCGAAGCGGCCATCACGGGCGCCGCGGCGGCCGGAGCAGCAGCGGGTCCCGGGCCCGCCGCCGCGGTTGCGCCATCGCTTCTGCGCAACACGAACGCCGAGGCAGCGATCAGGGCCACGGCCACGACGCCGACCGTCACCGCCCAGCTATTCCGAGTCGAAGCGACGGCGGGCAACGCCGGTTGACCCGACCACGATGTCGGCCGGATCGATCCGGTCGTCGCCGCGATCGATCCCTCCCCGATCGACCCGCCGCGGCCCATCGACCCGTGCGGCAGCGTGCGGCGGTCGTCGGCGCGCGCTGGCTCCGAGCGCGACGCCACTCGCGACGGCGGCGGAGTGGGCGGGGGCAACGACGCGGGCAACGGCGGCGGCAACGTTCGCCCGCGGCCGCTGCCGTACGACGGCGGCGGCTGGGACTCCGACACCGGCGGAGCGGGGGGAGTCATCGCTTCGCGGCTCGGGGCTCGGTCCACCACCGGAGCGACGGACGGCTTGGTCGCCGCGGCCGCGGCCGCGCGAGCCTCGCGTGCTCGCGCAAAAGCTTGCGAGATCTCTTGCTCCAGCGCCGACTGTTCGAGGACCGACTGTTCGAGGGCCGATTCGTCGACGGTGAACGCGTCTTCGTCCGCGCCCGCCCGATTGCGACGACGCGGGAACGACGCGCCCGGGGTAGACGCACGCGGCTGCACGTCTCGCGGGGGACGCCCCGTGGACGCGCCATCCTCCCGATGCCGATCCAACGATTTGCGCGCTGCGCGGGCCGCTTGCAGCTCAGCCCGAACCTCGGCCTCCATTTCGAGAGGATGGACGACGCGCGATCGATCGATCGCGGAGCGCAACCAGTAGGCCCTCGATTGGGACGCGCGCAGCGCCCGTTGGCGCGTGGTGCCCACGCGCGCTTCGAACGCTTCCGTCGTCATTTTCGTCGATTGCAGGTGCAGGGAGTGCTGGCAAATAAATTCGCGAACGGTCCCCCGTTCGGGGTCGGCGACACCGACCTCGATATCCGTGACAGCGCCGTCGGTGATGCGACGCTGTCTGAGCCACCACGTGTTGCTGGTGGGGTCGTACCAGCACATGTGTCCACCCGGCAGAACCTGATGCGCCTCTTGAATCGCCCCGGTGAAGCTCCGCTGTTCTCTGGACGTGGGCTCCCAGAAAGCCGGCGTACAAAAGTCGGAGACCAAAACGTCGTTGATCAAGTACGCGTGGTCCGGGTGTTCGCAGGGGTCGCACACTCCACCGCGAAACTCGACGTCGCCCTGGTCCGAACGCGGCGACATGCCGGGAAACGATCGGCTCCCGAACGGATCGGTGATCATCTCGATCGACACGTGACTGGCCGTGAGCGACCAGCTGGGCGACATCTCGATGAGAGCGTACGGCTGGCCGTTCTGGTCGACGTGAATACCGGCCTCGCTACCGAGCGGGCGAAACGTCACGATGACCGGCCAATATCCCGCCGGCACGTCTTCGAGACTGGGAAACGGGTCGACGGTGGCCGACACGTGCCAAATCGGCGCCAGGTCGCGCGTGACTTGCCTTTGCAAAGCGGCGCTCACGCGCGCCAAGTCCGACGGATTCATGCCGGATTCCGGAGCGAGAGCGATGTGCCGAGTCGGCATTGTGCGTTTCCCTGAGGTGCGCCCGATCCCGGGCGCAGCGGTCGCCAGCGCGTGCTTGCGCTCGTGTAGGAGATTACCGCCCCCCTAGGGCGATGCAAGCGACGGCCACGTGACGATGTCGTGAACCGGCGGCCGCGCGGAGCCCAGACAGGCCATCAGGGGGCTCCGATGGTTTCGGGCGATGATCCCGGCTTATCACCGAGATCGCGCAACACCCGGGCGGCGATCAGCGCGAGCGGCGGGCTTCCGTGGCTGAGAAGGGCGTCGTGAAACCTCTGCAAGGAAAAGCGCCCACCCAACTTCGCTCGAGCCTCTTCCCGAATTTGTAGAATCTGCAGCTTGCCGAGTGTGTACGCGAAGTACCCGGGGTCGAAGCTCGCCCGCATCGCTTGCTCATGGGCCGTCGCGCGATCTTGATGGCAGTCCGCGATGAAGCGCTTTTCGGCGTCCTCGATGGTCATGCCGTTCACGTGAATACCGACCGAGGCGGCGTATCGACAGTTGCGCAGAAGCGCGCGGCCGAGCATCGCGAGGCGATTGGCCGGGTCATCCCGGCCGAACCCTTCTTCGATCATCATCTGCTCGACGTAGTGCGCCCAGCCCTCGACGAACGCGTAGTCGGAGAATGCCTTCTGGACGCGCGTCGGTGCACGCTCCGCCCAGCGACCCTGTACGAAGTGACCCGGAACCACCTCGTGGACCGTCGTCGCGAGCAGGTCCCCCTTCGAGCCCAGGTACTGCTGCCGCTCGGTCGCGGGCCAGGATCGGTCGGGAATCGTCAGTTGATAAAATGCGCTCTTCGCCCGCTCGAAGGGCCCGCTCATCTCGATCGATGCGAAGTTCCAGCGCTCGTACGGCGGCGTCTCGCGCACGGTGACGGCGTCCTGCGACGCCAGTGTGACGACGCCGTGGTCCACGACGAAGCGCCGGGACTGCTCGATGAGCGACGCCGCGTCGGCGAAAAGGGTCGACTCGGTCGCGGGCTCCGGCCGGACCGCCTGGGCGAGCGCTTCGTAGGCCCGCCGGTTCGCAGCGAGGTTCTCCTCGTTCATCTGCGCGAACTCGTCGATCGACAAGCTCAGCCCTTCTTGGACGCGGATCAACTTTGCGAAGCGCTCCGGCCCGAGCACGTGGCTCTGGTCGCCGCGCACCGACTCCTTGCGCAGCCACGCGCTCAGATCGTCGGCCGCGTTCGCGAGGGCGCCGTTCACCTCGACGAAGCGCCTGCGCGTTTCGCCCTGGCGGGTGCCGCTCATCCACCTCGTGACGTCGCCGCGAAGGTACGTGGCGAAGCCGGCGAAATTTCGAGCAGCCACTTCGGCGAGAGGCTTGGACAGGGGCACCGTCAGATTCTCGCGGGCATGCGAAAGCTCTGCGAGCGCGGCCTCTTCCTGGGCGACCAGATGGCCCGCGCGCACCTCGAAGGGCGCATAATCGCGGTCGACGTAGACGCTGACCGAGAACAAATCTTCGTAGAACGCCGGATATTTTCGCGGAGCGTCCATATCCGCAAGCCAGAAAAGACGCGTCTGCACCCAGTGCACGAGCTCCGCGAGGTCGAGCGATTCGTCGTCGTCGAGGGCATTGGGCGGAACCGCCGCGAGTTCGTCGGACGCCGCTCGCAGGCGGGCCGTGCGCGAAGCGATCGCGTCGCGCGAAAGCGATGCCACGCGGCCATCGTACTCGTGAAGGCCGAGATCGCGCGCCAAGGCGGGGTCGTCGGCAAGCAGTCCATCGAGGACTCGGTCGCGGAGCGCCCTGAACGCGATCGATGCGCCATCGACCTCGGCGCCGCACGATTGCTCCGCCCGGGCCGCCGCCGTGACGGGCGCAGGAACGGGGTTCGACGTTCCGCTCGGGGTGCGAGCGTGGGCACAACCCAAAAGCCCGATCCCGACGGCGAGCGCGAGCCTCCGTAGTGTCATGAGAGAGGTCATTTGCCAGCGCGGTCGCCGCGTGGACGGGGACACCCTGGCCCCGCCGACGGATGCCGGCTTGCCACAGGGGACAACCTGCATCAAGCTCGCGACCTGCTCGGTACAATCCATGGTCCCGTAGCCGATCGACGCTCCTTGCCCATGCCCGGCGATCCTCACGGCTTCGTTCGCTCGTCTTCCGAAGACGATCTGCGTCGTCGCGTCAAGATCGAGCTTCGCAAGCGCATGCGCGCGCTGCGAAATGCGCTTCCGGCATCGTCATGCGCGGAAAAATCCGCCCGAATCGTCGAGCGACTGTCGGCCCTCGAGCCGCTCGCTCGGGCACGTTCAGTCGCACTTTTCTGGCCTATCGAGCCGCGACACGAAGTGGACCTGCGGGCGCTCGACGCGCGGTTGCGCGAACGGGGCATGGACGTCGCCTACCCTGTCGTGGAAGAGGCCACGGGTGCGTTGTCCTTCCGGTTCGTTGCGAGCCCGGAGGCCATGCGAGTGCACCCGTTCGGACACCGCGAGCCGTCTTTGCAGGAACCAGAAGCGCCTCCGGGGACTCTCGACCTCATCGTGGTGCCCGCGCTCGCCGTCGATCCGCGCGGGCATCGCATCGGCTACGGAGCCGGCCACTACGATCGCGCTTTGCCGCGATTCGCGCCGCCCGCAGTCACGGTCGGCGTCGCGTACGATTTTCAGCTCGTCGCCGAGACTCCCGAGACCGAAGGCGACGTCGTCATGGGCTGGATCGTGACCGAGCGACGTTCCCTCGCCGCGGCTTGACCCTCGCGGCCGCGCGTCAGTTTCCGCCGGATCGCTTCGACTGACAGCGGGGGCACACGCCATAGAGTTCGTGCTTGTGCGAGCGAAGTGCGAAGCCGTACTTATGCGCGACCTTTTCCTGCAACACCTCGATGCGAGGCTCTTCGAACTCCACGATGTCGCTGCACTCGACGCAAATGAGGTGGTCATGGTGCGTCGCGTCGTCGGCCAACTCGTAGCGAGTGAGCCCGTCGCCAAATCGGCGTTCGTTCGCCACCCCGCACTCGGTCAGAAGCTTGAGTGTTCGGTACACCGTCGCATACCCCACGCGCGCGTCTTTGGCGCGGACTTGCGAGAGAAGCTCTTCGATACTGACGTGATTTTCGGCTCGAAAGAAGGTCTCGACAATCAGCCTGCGCTGGTCGGTGGCCCGCAGCCCCTTCTTCGCCATGTAAGCCTCGAGCATTGCGCGAAAGTGCTTGAGCTCCGACGGCTCGCGATTCATGCCGGCGGCGATTGTGGCCGATCCGTGTCGGCGCCGCCCGAGTTTTGGCCCGCAGCGTGAAGAACCATTACGGCTGAACACCAGACATTGGCCCACATTGCCTCCAGTGGTCGATTTCGGGGCTCCCTTGCATGCGGCCCGCTGAGATGCGGCTCGACGCGAGACTTAAGCGCAGCCGAAGTGCCATGACCCGGTGCGTCAGGGAGCGCGGAAGTGGAGGTCAGAAGGAGGTCGGCGTTGCAGTACGGCCTTGCGCCGCCGTCTCGTGTGCCACAAAGTGGGCTGACTCACTTCTCATCGCGCAATTTTCCAACGCGAAGAACATCATGTCCACTTCTGACTCCGGCGCCCCGCCCCGACCTCCGAAGAAGCTGGTCCTCCGAAAGATCGCCAAGGAAGTGTCGTTTTCGTCGGCGCTCCCCGCCCCTCATCCGCCCGCTGTTGCGGCTGCACGGCCGTCGGGCCCGCTGCCTCGGCCGCTGGCGCCCGCGGGCACGCGACCCCCGTACGCGTTCGAAGAAGCGATCGCCGAACCGAGCATCGTGCCGACCCCGGTATCGGTGGAGCGGTTTTCGGCCGCGCGGCTTGTCGCACCGCTCTCACCCTTGCCGGCACCGCCGCCGGGTAACATCGCGACGCCGATGCCTTCTCGGATTTCGGTCCCTCCGTTCGTGGCGTCGGTTCCGCCGGCCGCGCGAAGTCAGGTCGCGACGACGACCCGGAACCAACGTTCCGTCCTCGTTGCCTGCGGCGTCGGGTTGGCCGGGATCCTCGTGGGCGCAGGCGTGTTGCTGGGATCGCGCCTCGACGCCCCTGCGGATCGTGCGACGGCTCGAGGGCTTCCGCTTGCGGAGCCGACGCGCACGCCGCAGTCGGCGGCGGAAGTACAACGCCCGACGACGACGCAACCTGTGGTCGTTGCGACCGCCAACGTCAACGACTTGCCCCGCGCGCCGCAGCCGATTTTAAGGCGATCGAGTTCCCCGTTTGCTGTTCCGCCATCGGCGCGCCCCCCGGCACGAAAGGCGGCCATCGTAGCTGCACCACCGACGCCCACCCCTGCCGAATCTCCACCCGACACCGATGATGCGCCGGCGTCCGCAACGGCGACGAAGACGATCGCTCCAGCGGGCGCGACCGCAGAGGCCACGCCTGCTCCGAGCGCACGGCCCGGGACAACGGGGGAGGCCAACAACGCACCTGCCCAGGCCAGCGACGTCCCTCCGGCAGCCTCCGCGGCCCCTGCCGAGCCTCCGCCCGACCCGCTCATTCTGGAAATACAAAAGGCCATTGGAGACTCGCAAAAGAAGAATTAGGGGGGCAGCTTCCACGAGTGGCAGCAGGCTTGCCCGCGGGGGGTGGGTCGCCGTCGGGGCATGGATGCTCGCGAGCGCTTGTGCCCTCGACATGAACGGACTGGGGCCGCTGTCGGACGCCGACGCCGGTAGTGTCACAGCCGCGGACGCCGACGGAACCGTTGGCCCGGAGGATGCGGAGCCCGTACCGCCAGACGGGCAAGGGCAAGCCGGCGACGAGGGCGTAAGCGATGTGGCGGCCGTCTCGCCCCCGTTCGACGCGGCCAACGCCGCGCCCGATGCTCCTGCACCGGATGCTCCGCTCGCCGCAGTCGATGCTGCGCCGGATGCGGCGTCCAATGCCCCCGATGCCACGTCCAATGTCCCCGATGCCACGTCCAATGTCCCCGATGCCGCGTCCAATGTCCCCGATGCCGCGTCCAATGCCGGGCCGGATGCCGCGGCAGACGTCGAGGGCGAAGCCGGCCCTCCTTGCGATTCCGATGCCGGATGCATCGTCGTCCCCGAAGGATGGATGCTCGTCGCTTTCGCGACCTCCCAGATGGCGCCGTGCCCTGCTGGCTTCGGCCAGCAATCCATCGACGTCGAAGAAAGCCCCGATGTCTCCAACGCATGCACCTGCGGGTCCTGCGCGCTGCAGACGACCCCTTCGTGTTCGTCGGGCCCCATCCCGTTCTTTTACGATTCGAGCCCGTTCCCATCCGTCGGATGCGCGTCCGAAGCGGCGTCGCTCGCCAACGACCTGGCCGGAGGGTGCAACACGGACGTGCCTGCCGTCCTCTCGTCCGCGACGCACGTCGAGTTCGATCCACCTGCGCCAGCGGGCGGATCCTGCACGGTTCCCGGCGAAGTCGTTCCTGATCGCGTGACGTTTGCAAGCGAGGGACGCACGTGCCTACCGGACGACCCAACCTCGGCGCAATGTACTGGGGACGTGTGCACGCCCCAGGTCGCCGACCCGTACGCACCGTGCATCGCCCGGACTGGCCAATGGGATTGTCCGCCTGGACCGCTGGGTGCCGTGCACCTGGTCGGCACGAGCCTTTCGATCTCGTGCGGCGACTGCCCCTGCACCTTGACCGGGACGTGCTCTGGAACGGTGAACTTCTATCCGGACCCTGCGTGCCACGGCGCTCCATGGGCCGTGCAGGCCGATGGAACGTGTGGACCCTCTCCAGCGACCGCGGCCGCCCCGACGTTCCAATCGTACGACTATACGGGCGGTATGGCCCAAGATCTGGAGTGTCAATATTCTGGCTCGCAGATCGAGAGCCTCACGCTCGAGGGCGCGATGACCATCTGCTGCGCGCCTTAGAGCCGGTTCGACTGCCGATCCGTCGTGCTCGGGGTCGAACGTGGCGCGGCCCGTCCCCGCGGGCGCGTGCCCGACGCCGTCCGCTCATGCTATCCGCACTGACGGCATGGCCATCGCGGCTCGCAAGCGCCCCTGGTACCTGGTGCTCGCCCTTCTCGGGGCGCTCGCACTCGGCAGTATGGGGGCATGCCGCGGCTACAACACGGTCGCGCTGTATCGCGATCCGGTCGACACGTCGCTGCTGGGCGAAGGCATCGCCGATCAAGCTGAGCGCGCGGTCGTCGTGGCCCGAGCGCAAGCGTTTCTGCAAGTCCTCGATGCGGAGAAGGCGCGCGGCTGGCCCCTGGCCGTGGCGACGCTTCTGCTGGGCGGCGCGGTCGTCGTCTTCGCAATCCGCGCGATGGGCGGGACGAAAGGGTCCCGCGCGGCGCTCATCCAGCTGGTGGTCGCCCAGGCAGCGACCAATGCCGCCGGGCTCTGGCTGTTGCGTGACGTGTTCGACGCCGACCTGCGTTTCTCGGAGGCGAGGCAAGAAGCGCAAATTCGCGAAGGGACGCCGGATCGCGTCCGCGCCGACGACACCGTCCGCGCGCTTTCGAGCGTGGCCCGTGCCGTGCCTGCCATCGAACTCACGTTCTACACGGTCGCGAGCGCGTTGATCGTCGTGGCATTGACCCGCCGCAAGTCGCGCGAGCTCCTCGATGCCGCGGCTGGAGCCATCGAGGAGCGCTAGTCGGCGCATGGGTGAGATCCAAAGACTGCCGAGCGACCTCGCGAACCAGATCGCTGCGGGAGAGGTCGTCGAACGGCCCGCGAGCGTCGTCAAAGAGCTGGTCGAGAATGCGCTGGACGCCGGCGCCACACGTGTTCAGGTCGACATCGGCCAGGGCGGCACCGATTTGGTCCGCGTCAGCGACGACGGGCGCGGAATGGACGCCGACGACGCGCGGCTCGCGCTCGAGCGGCACGCCACGAGCAAACTCCGGGCTAAGGAAGACCTGTTCGCGCTAGAGACCTTCGGTTTTCGGGGAGAGGCACTGCCCAGCATCGCATCCATCGCAAAGATCCGCGTGCTCACGCGCGCGCGCGGCGCCGTCGAGGGGACCGAAGTCGTCGTGGACGGAGGAGGGGTGCCCCGGGTGAACCCCGCGGGTGGCTCCGTCGGGACGACGGTGGATGTACGCGACCTCTTCTTCAATGTTCCCGCGCGCCGCAAGTTTCTCAAGTCGGTGGGGACCGAGGCCGCTCACGTGAGCGAGGCTCTTCTCTTGGCCGCCCTGGCACGCCCGGACGTCAGTTTTTTTCTGGTCCGTGACGGGCGCGCCGCGCGCCAATGGCTGCGCGTTCAGTCGAGGCACGAGCGCGCGTTGCAAGCGTTCGAAGGGGAGCACCTGGAGATGTGCGTTGCGCAGCGCGGCGCGCTCCGCATCGATGCGCATCTTGCTTCGCCGGAACGCGCGCGCGCGGGCGCCGTCGGGTTGCGACTGCTGGTCAACGGACGCCCAGTGCGCGATCGGGCTCTCGCCCGGGCCGTCGCGCAGGCCTACGGATCCGTCCTGGAACCAGGGCGCTATCCGGTCGGCGTGGTCTACGTCGACCTGCCTCCCGACCGGGTCGACGTCAACGTCCACCCGCAAAAGGCCGAAGTCCGCTTCGCGGACGCGCGTGCACTGCATGACGCGACGACTCGAGAGCTTCATGCCGCGCTGGGGCGAGCGTTTGCGCTCCCGGCGCTCGGGCGATCACGAACGTTTGGCGTTGGGCCAACTCCCACCGTCGGAACGAGCACGGTCTCCGACCCACACGTCATGCCCAGTGCGGATTTTCGTAGTTCTTCGGATGGCGAAGTCTCCGACCCACCTGTCACGCCCAGTGCGGCATTTCACGGCTACTCGCATGCGGCGTCGGTCCAAGTCTCGGACGGTTGGCCGATCCGTCCCGATGGCGCGGCATTGGCCATCGCCGACGTAGCGGCCGCCCCTAGGGCGGAGGACGATTCACCCGCGCAGACGCGGCTGGATGGCCCTGGCTTTTATCGCACGCTCGACTTTGTCGCGCAGGTCCGCGCGATGTTTCTCCTGTGTGCCGGCCCCGACGGTCTGTACGTGATCGACCAGCACGCAGCCGCCGAACGCGTCACGTTCCATAGGCTGCAAAGTGCGTTTGCGTCCCGGTCGATCGCGATGCAGCGACTGCTGGTCGCGGAGGTGATCGAGCTGCTTGCCGCCGAGGTGGCCATTCTCGAGGAGCACGCTGCCGAGGTGGCCGAGCTCGGGGTCGAGTTGCGTGCGGTCGGCCCGAACGCCGTCGCAGTGCACGCCGTGCCGACCTGGCTCGCGCGCGCCCACCCCGAGCGTATCGTTCGCGACTTGGTCGCCGAGCTTGGACGCATGGCCAGGCGGCCGTTTGCCCAAGCGGTCGACCTCGTCCTTGCCACCATGGCATGCCACGGCAGCGTGCGGGCTGGCGACACGGTCGGGCGCGAAGAAGCCATGGCGCTCCTGCGGGCCCTCGACGCCGTCGACTTCGCCGGACACTGTCCGCACGGACGACCCATTATCACGCGCATTGGCTATGACGAGCTCGAACGCCGTGTCGGTCGTTGAGCATGCGCTGCGGATTGCGCAGAAGCACCCGGACGAAATCTTGGCCATCGTCGGCCCGACCGCGAGCGGCAAGACCGCACTCGCCGTCGAGATCGCGGCCCGGATCGACGGCGAAATCGTCGGCGCCGATAGCGTCCAAGTATATCGTGATTTCGACGCGGGGTCCGGAAAACCAAGCCCCTTGGAGCTCGCTCGCGCGCCGCATCACCTCGTCGCAGCGGTCGATCCGTCGGAACCGGTCGACGCGGCCTGGTGGGCGGGTCGAGCCGTCTGTGCCATCGACGACATTCGCGCTCGCGGTCGAACCGCCATCGTGTGCGGAGGAACGTTCCTCTGGGTCAAAGCGCTGCTCTTCGGGCTGGCGCCCGCGCCCGGCGCGAATCGCGACGTGCGCGCACGGCACAGAGCGATCGTCGAGCAGGAAGGACGGCCGGCGCTGCACGCGCGGCTGCGACAAGTCGACGCCGACATCGCGACGCGGCTGCACCCGAACGATTTCGTGCGCGTCAGCCGCGCCCTCGAAGTGCACGAGCTCACGGGCAAGCCCATGAGCGTGTGGCAACGCGAGCACGGGTTTTCCGTGGCACGCCTCAAAGCGCGCGTCATCGCTCCGGCGTGGGAGCCCGAAGAGCTCTCGCGGCGCATCGAGGCGCGCGTGCATGCGTGGCTCGCAAACGGTTGGATTGAGGAGGTCGAATCGCTGCGCACACGGGGATACGGCGGAGCTCGAGCGATGAGTAGCGTCGGGTATGCTCAGATCGGGGCAATGCTAAGCGGTGCGATCCCGCGCGACGAACTCGCCGGGGCCATCGTGCGCGCCACGCGCCTCTTCGCGCGCAGACAGCGCACGTGGCTCAACCACGCAAGCGTAACCTGGATCCGCTGAGCGCGCGGTTCAAAATTCGATGCTGGCATCGAGCCAGGCCAGGAACGTCGCCGGCGCGAAGCGCTGCGCCTCGCCGATCACGTCGGGGACACGGCTTGCGGATTCGAGCGATGCTCGCGTCGCGTCGGGCAGCAATTCGCCTATCGAGGTTTGCGCTGATTCGCCGGGGCGTGCCTCGCGCGCGGAGGTCCGTTCATCGAACCCTTCTCCGGATGGAGCAGGGAGGCGCCCGGACTCGGGTGGCGGCGTGTGCCGCGGGGGCTCGGGCTCGTCGGAGCCGAAGGCCAACGTCAGGTGATTCTCGGACACGGCCGCGACCGGACGACGGGAAGATGCCGGGGCGGACTCGTCGTCCTCGAACCCGTTCGTGGCACCCGTGGGCTCCTCGGCGTCGAATCCTCCGCCCGGCGCGTCAGCCAACTCCGTCGTCGTGCCGGAGGCGATGAGCGCGCCCGCCGTCTCCTCGGATAGCGAGCCCTCGGTCAGCTCCGAAGCGGCCGCGGCGACCACCAATCGCTCGGCGCTATCCGAATCCCCGGAGAGAGGCGAGCCAACGGCCCGGACTTCCTCTGCGACGCCGGGCTGGCCCACATCGGAGACGTCGACTTCAACCTCGACTTCGATGTCGATCTCGGGCTCGGGCTCGGGCTGGGGCTCGGCGGCAGCCGCAGGGGGCGACCATGTGGTCAAGCCGAGGGAATCGTCCACGCCGACGACGGCCGGCGGCCGTTCCAACGGTTGGACCTCGGCGGCCATCTGTATGGGTACGGGTGGGTCTCGCACAGTGGATGTCTGAACGGCCGGCGCAGCGGGCTCCGGCGCTGGGGCGGCGCGCGGCAGCGGCTCTCTGGCCCGCGAGCGAATCCGCTCGAGGAGCGCCTGCAGCTTGGCGAGCGTTCGCGCCTTATCCACGCGTGCCGCCCGTGTGCAACCTCGCCAGCGCGTCGCCCCACGCCACGCCGGAAGCGACCCACTCGCCGACCCGCGCGACGCCTCGCTCGCTGCTGACGAGAACCCGCGCGCTGTCGGCGTCGCGCGAAAGAAGCAGGGTGGCCACCTTTCGACCGCAGGCGGCCTGGAGGGCGGAAGCGACGACGGGACAAATCCATGCGCTCGCCAGGGGCGACCGGTCGAGGACGACGACGAGCGCACGCCCCCAGCGCTCGACCGAGAGCGAGCCGATGCCCGCGATGGCCGCCTCGCCCGCGAGTTGCGTGACGAACTCCTCCACCGAAGCGGACTGCATGTCGGACACACGCGCAGCGGCGCGCGTGCCGATGGCGGCGCCGATGGACATGCCCAAGGCTTCGACCGCCTCGGACGACACCGAGAGGACGAGATTGTCCAGGGCTGAGCAGGGAACGAGCACCAGTCGCTCATCCATCCCAGCGGCCTGCACGGTCCCCCGTGGCAGATTGAACCGAACGGCGCGCGCCGAATCGAACGAAGTGGCCGTCATCGTGCTTTCTTTGAGCTTATACGGGTGCGACAAAGAGGGTGTCAAATCGACACGTCGGAGGAAGCGACTACTTCGTGAAGGCGCTCCATCCCCTGTCCAACTCGCGGCTGCTCTTGGCCATGGCCATCCTGACGTCGCCCGCTCGGGCCGGCGACGTCGGGTCGGAGGATGCCGGGAGCACGGCCGGACGCGGGCCTGCCGTCGAATGGGCCGTGCCGCCGGCCGGAGCCGACGGTTGGCCCCGCGCCTGCTCGGTGCATTATCCTTTCTGTGTACGCGCCCCGCGGAACACGCCACCCGCCACGGGCGCGGCCCTCATCGCGGCGGCAGACGACGCCTGGGGAGTGCTGACGGGCCCGCTCGGTCTGCCAGCCCCGGAGGGGGCATACGGGGAGCGCTGGCAGGTCTACCTGGTCGATCGCGCCGTCGGCGGCGGCGATGCCTTCGGAGCCTCCGCCGGATTTGTCGGACGGGAACCGACTTCTGCGTTCGACCGCGGCTCGAGCTTCGGCCTCGTCGAGCGGCGGACCGCCGCCGGTTGCGCGCTCGACCGCGCCATCGCACGCGCGATCGCGCGAGGCTCGCTCTGGCGATCCGCCCCCGCGACGGACCCGGGCAGCGCCGCCGCCGAGACGGAGATGCTCGCGCGACTGGCGACGCCATGCGCCCCCATCGACCGCGATGACCTCGAGGCCTTTCAATCGCATCCCACCCGCTGCATCGTCGATTCGAGCTCGGTCCCGTTCGATTGGGGAGCGTCGATCCTTTTCGACTGGCTCGACGCGAGGTTCGGCACCCGGCCTGGGGCTCTCGTGGAAGGTCTCTGGGCGCTTTCGCCGACCCGCACGCGTGCCGCCACCTGGGAGGACGGGCACTGGGCCCCCGCCCCAACAGGATTCGACGTTCTGCGCGTTTCGCTCAACGGCGCGCTGTGGCCCGGATCGACCCTCGACGACGTTTTCGTCGAGTTCGCCGTCTGGCGCGCCTCGAGCCCGACCACCCCATTCCCGTCGGTCGCCTGGCATCTGCCGTGGCCCGTGCACGCGCGCCGCCTCGCGTCGCCGGAGCCCGTGGCACCCACCGGCGCGAGCTACGTGTTGGTGGACCACGCCGGCGCCCCGATCGGGGCGCGACTTCGAGTCGAGGCGCAATGGGAGGATTACGCGCGGATGCGCTGGATCATCGTCAAGCTCGACGGGGCGGGCCACCCGCTCGCAGAGATTCCCGTCCGGTCGCTCGATCGCGCGACAAGCGCATCCATGACGGTCGACGCACTCGACGATGTGGCCCGAACGCTCATTGTGGGTGTCAATGTCGGCAGTACCGAGCGACCGTTCGATCCCGGCCAAGAAGAGTGGGAGCCCCACGGCTGGTTGCTCACGATAGCGGGCGAGTAGGGTCCAGCCGGGGTTTATGGCCTTGACCTGGGTCCCCTTACACGCCGAGGCTGAGTCCACGGTGCGTTGGGCGCGAACGGTTCGATGGCCACGAGTCGTCATCACCCTGTCGGCGTGGGTGCTCGCGGTCACGGCGACGTTGGCCCTGGTCCACCCTGCATCAGCGCGGAGCGCCGCCTTCGAGCCGAGCGCAGTCACCTCCACGCCGGGCGGCGCTGCCCCGACGTCGAGCTCGGTCGGGCGGGCCTTCGACGTGCGGGTGCACGAGCGCACGATCTTCGGGCTCCGGGCGAGTCGCGCCGGGCTCTCGGCCCAAGATCGGGCGAGGGCTGCGAGCACGGCGCTCGACGCGACCCTCGAAGACCCCGACCAGCCGACCGCGCGCGTTGAAGAGCAGCCCGGAACGGCCGTGGTGTTCGTCGGCAAATCCCCGATCGTTGCGCTCGGAGAGGACGACGCCGCCTCCGCTGGCGGAGACGTGACTCTGCACGTTTACGCTTCCGGCGTAGCGTCGAAAATCGACGACGCACTTCGGACGGAGCGTCGTCGTAGCGCCATTGCCGAGCACGTGTTTTCTCTTTCACTGCTCGTCTTCTCCAGTCTGCTTGCCTTCCTCGTCGTCCGCCGCGTCGGCGACCTCTCGGGCCGCCTTCGCGCCTGGGTGAAGACCCACCCGGACCGGATCCCGGCTCTTCGATTGGGGCGCATCGAAGTCGTCCGGCCGGTGGCGGTTCGCGGCGCGGTCTCCATCTCGCTCGCGCTTGCGCATCGTCTCGCGCAGTTTGCGGTTGCGTACTCGTGGCTCATCTTCGCGCTCTCGCGCTTCGAGGTGACGCGCCCCTATACCGACCGGCTCGCGGGGTTTGTCCTCGTGCCGCTGTCGGCGCTCATCGGTCGGCTAGGGGCTGCCCTGCCGCTGGTGGTCGTCGCTGCCATCGCCGCGGTCGCGCTCGGCGTCGCGGTCCGATTCGTGGGCCTGTTCTTCGGCGGAGTCGAGCGCGGCGAAACGCACCTCGCGTGGCTGCCGCGAGACCTCGCGGCGGCGACAAGCGTGCTTGTGCGCGCCGGGCTGGTGCTCCTGTCCATCGTGCTCGCCGCGCCGCTCATCACCGGAACGGACGATGGCGCGCTCTCGCGGGCGGGGGTCGTCGCGCTTGCCGCAATCGGAATCGCATGCACCCCCGTGCTCGCGTGCGCCGCGGCGGGTGTACCGGCCGTCTTTGGCCGACGTCTGCGTCTCGGCGACTTCGTCGAGGCGGGCGGCCGAACGGGGATCGTACGCGACGTGACCCTTCTCGAACTCGTCATCGAAGACGCGTTTGGCTGCGAGGTGCACGTTCCCCAGCTCTTGGGGCTCTGGCATCCAACCCGAGTCCTGGGCCAGGCGCCTTTGACCACGATCGACGTGGTCGTCGACCCGCGCGAGAGGCCGGCGGACGTCGAGGAGGCGTTCCTCGACGCCGTCCTTCTGACCTGCGAACGGGCGCGCGTCGAGCTCCTGTCGCTCGATGCCGATGGTGCTCGGTGGCGGGTCTCGGGCGTCCCGAAACATTCGAAGGGGGCCGGGGCGCTTGCGGACGCCGTTGCGCACGCCATCGCCGATCGGCAGATTGCTCTCGGACGCGCATCGGGCGCGGCGACGAGATGAAGAGCCTCTCGTGAACGCCGTATTGCTCCTCATCGGATTGCTCGTGCTGTCGTCGCTCGGCAGCCTTCTGATGACGCGGCATTCCGGTGGCGGGTCCGGCTTAGCCTCTGGAGTCGAGTATGCGGCACTCGGCTTCGTACTGGGTCCGCAGGTGCTCGGCCTGGTCGGCGCCAAGGACCTGACGGCGTTCGAGCCGGTCGTGCAAGTGGCCATCGGTTGGCTGGCCTTCGCGGTCGGCCTGGACTTCGGCTTTTCCGACGATCGGCGCGTTCGCGGCGGCAGCTTCGCTCTCGGGTCCATGAGCGCATGGATCACGGGCGGGGGAGTCGCCGTGGCAACATGGCTCGCGACACGCTGGCTGCAGGCGGGCCTTACGGGGACCGAGCGCGTTCTTCTGTCGGGTGGCCTCGGTGCCGCCTGCGCGGAAACCGCGCGTCGCGCCGTTCGGTGGGTCGCCGACCGCTATCGGGTGCGAGCAGGCCCGCTTGCCCGGAGCTTCGACGAGGTGGCGCACGTCGATAGCCTTCTTCCCCTTGTAGCGGTCGCCGTGCTGTTCGCGCTCGATCCGTCGCGCGACGTCGTTTGTCCAATGCCGCTGTGGCAGTGGCCTGCCCTGACCGTCGGTTCGGCCATTCTCCTCGGAGCAGGCGCAGCGCTTTTGCTGCGAAGCGAGATTGCGACAAAGGACACGTGGGGGGTCCTCTTCGGAGTCTGCCTGCTGGCGATCGGGGTTGCCGCACGCCTTGCGCTGGCAACTCTCACCACGACATTTTTCATGGGCATCGCCGTGGCCGCCCTGTCCAGCCACCGCCGCGAACTGCGAGCCATGGTCGGACCCACGGAACGCCCCGTCCTGTTGCCCGCGCTTCTGCTGGCCGGCGCTCGGCTGGACTTTCGAGCGACACCTTTTCTGCCGTGGCTGGCCGCGGTGGCGATCGGGGCACGTATTGCGGGCACGATCCTCATGGGCTGGGTGCTCTGCGCGGGCTCCCCGTCGGCTCGCAAGGCCGGCGTGCTCGTAGGCTTGTCTCTGATGTCGTCGGGATCGCTGGCGATCTGCGTTGGGCTGGCTTTTGCGCTTCGGTTCCCCGGCACGGTCGGCGATACGGTCTTGGCCGTGGTCGTGCTGTCGGCCATCGTGGGCGAGCTCGTAGGGCCGGCGCGGCTGCG
This sequence comes from uncultured delta proteobacterium, assembly GCA_963696385.1. Classification (GTDB taxonomy): domain Bacteria; phylum Myxococcota_A; class Polyangia; order Polyangiales; family Polyangiaceae; genus Palsa-1150. The sequence continues at coordinate 1,167,364 of CAVOKF010000005.1, read as the reverse complement.
ACGCTCGCTGCTCGCCGCGGGCGAAATCGAAGAGGTCACCGCGCAGACGCCAGCACCCCACAAGGCCCTCGTGTGATGGCCACGGCGCAGGCTCTTGGTGCGACCGGCACCCGCTTTTCGCACGCCGTCTTGCTCGGAGCGTTTGCTGCAATCGTTTTCTACGTTACGCGCCTCGTGCCGGAGACCCATGGCGAGTCGTGGACCATCGCCGCCATCGGCTTTCTGCTTCTCGCCGGGACGCTCACGAGCGAGCTCTTGGCGCCGATCGGCCTCCCGCACCTGACGGGATATCTCATCGCGGGGATCGCGTCCGGCCCCCACGTGCTCCGTTTTCTCGATGCGTCGACGCTCAAGAGCCTGTCGCCAGTGAACACACTCGCGCTGTCTCTCATCGCGCTGGCGGGTGGCGCCGAGCTCGATTTGGGCGCCCTGCGCAAGGGTGCCAAAGGCCTCTTCTGGGCATTGCTCGTCCAGACCTTCGCGGGGCTGGCGGTCATGACGGCGCTCTTCTACGTCGCCCGGCCGATGGTCCCGTTCGCGCGCTCGCTCGCGCCGAGCGCAGCCCTCGGCGTCGCCCTCTGCTGGGCGGCGATCAGCGTGACGCGCAGCCCTTCGGCGACCCTCGGCATTCTTACGCAGACGCGCGCGAGCGGGGCGCTCGCCACCTTCACGCTCGCGTTCGTCATGGTCTCGGACGTCGTCGTCGTCATTCTGGTCGCGACCGTGATCGGCATCGCTCGCCCGCTGATCGACCCGGGCACGACATTTTCAGCCGGAGCGTTCGTCAGGCTTGGCCACGACTTGTTCGGAAGCGTGGCGATCGGAACCACCCTCGGCCTGGTCATCGCCGCGTACCTCCGCCTCGTGAATCGGCAGATGCTCGTCGTTCTGCTGCTGCTCGGATTCGGCGCGACAAGCGTGCTCGACTACCTGCAGTTCGACTCGTTGCTCACCTTCATGGTGGCCGGCCTCATTGTTCGCAACATGTCGCAGCAAGGGCACAAATTCATCGGATACATCGAGCAGACTGCGACCGTCGTCTATGTCGTCTTCTTCGCGATTGCTGGTGCGGACCTCGACGTTCCGCTGCTTCAAGCACTCTGGCCGGCGGCGCTGCTTTTCTTCGCCTCCCGGGGTCTAACGACTTGGGCTGCCGCCCGGACCGCTTCCCGCATGGCGGCGGACCCGCCGCTTTTGCGGCGCTGGGCCGCCTCCGGGCTCATCTCGCAAGCCGGAATGACGCTGGGGCTTACCGTCGTCGTGGCTCGCGAGTTCCCGTCGATCGGAACGCCGTTCCGGGCGTTGGCGATCGCGACCGTTGCGCTCAACGAGATCATTGGACCCGTCCTCTTCAAGGTCGCGCTGGACCGCTCGCGCGAGACGTCACGAGAGCCCGAGGCAAGCTTCGCGTCGATGCGGCCGCCACCGCCATAGTCGAGGCGGAGAACAATCCTCAGGAGGCTTGCGTCCTTCCAACGGATTCTCGTAATCGGAAATACGGCCGACACGAACCGTCGGATTGGAAGGCCACGCAGTCTCGCGCGAAGCACACGAATTCCCGAGAGCTTCCCCGATGATGGACTTCGTTTGGAAACCTGACGACCCCGCGACCGGTCCTTTTGGGTCCGAAACGTTTCCTGAATCCACGAATATGCGTCGATGAAAGGCACGTCTTTAGCGCCACGCCGGACGCGGGTTGGCGGATTTTTTATTAGACCTTTACTGGAGGGCGAAGGCCCGATCGGGTATACACTTGCAATTCAGATCCACAGCGTCCTCTCGTGTCTACGCTCGATGGACGCCGCGCTCAATACCCCGTTCGGCACGTGCTCCGCAACACAAGCACGGGAGAACACGGCTCATGGCGAACAAGGCCCGCAGCACGAAGCTCAAACTCATCACGATGGTCGCATGCTGGACTCTCCAAGAGCGTCTGGAAGGCCTTCTCGCCAAGCTACGCGTTCGGGGCTACACCGTTTCCTTGGTCAACGGCCGCGGTGAGCGGAAGGGGCGACGGTACGGGGACCTCGAGTCGGGAAACGTGAAGATCGAGGCGTTGGTGAATCCCCCGGTCGCTACACAAATCCTCGAGTCGCTGGACCGAGAGGGCGACGACGTCGTCGCCTTCGTGTACGACATCGAGGCCGCCACGCGAAATCGCCGGCGCTCGCCGGCGCAGGACGCAGTGGCCTGACGTCGGCGTGCAAAGAGGCCCGCGACGCCCGAGAGCGGCCCGGTTCCGCGGGGTCACGGTGCGCCCCGCCCCGCATCAACGAGCGCAAAACGAGCCAGAGCGAGGTCCCTATTCGACCGCGGCGGATTCGCGCAACGGATGTGCCGCGGCAAAGGCTCTGGCGCGTGCCGCGACCTTGAGATTCCCAGAAGTGTCGCCGGCCTCGAGCGTAACGGCATAGTTACCGTCCTCGACCTTTACTTCCACGCTTACCCACGTGTCGGGCAGCCAGAACGGGTCGTCCGAGAGCGAGGAACGCTCGACTTTTCCCAGCAGCGCGCGCGCCCCGTGGCATTGCAGGATCCGGGTCATGCGATCGGCCGAAACATCCGCGGGCGGACGAATGATCAGTTTCGCCCCATCGATCCGCTCCTCCGCACCGGTACCGGTCAGAACGTGCGAATAGAGCGGCTCAGCTGCGATCACCGAAGCACCCTGCACGATGCGCAGGTCGTTGGCTTCCGCCGCGCCCGAGTCACATTGAACGCGCTCGACCTGCGCGGCTTGTGTCGCCGGGGGAACAGCGATGGCGCACGCCGTGGCGAACCCTAGCGCGATCGGAAGCAAGCCCAAAGCGACTCGATTCATGAGGCGACCTCCGGCCATCCACGACCGCCACAATGGCCGAATATTTTTGGGTTGGGCTCAATCTGAAACATTTCGGAAACCATACGACCTCGGAACGGCGCGCGCCAGTGTTCGCGTGCCGCGCCTCGCGCGGCCTGAGCCTGGAGGGGCCATTGGCAGACTAAACCCCGCTGAACGCGGGGTCCCAGGCCGATCGACGCCAGAAGACACGCAAGATCGGACTGAACAGGATATCCGCTACACGGGTCAGCTTGCCTGGCATCCGACAGACCTGAACAGAATATCCGCTACACCGGGTCAGCTGGCCTTGCATGCCACCGGCGGGCTGCACTCGCGACACGAGCCGGAGCGGACGCCTACGACCGCGGCAACGTGACTCGGAACGTCGTGCCGTCGTTGTCCTCGCTCCGCACCTCGATGCCTCCGCCATGGGCCCGCGCGATCTCTCGCGCCAAGTACAGCCCCAATCCGAGCCCGCGTGCCCCGCGAGAGTTCGAAGAGCGGCCCGCCGAGAACGGCTCGAAGAGCCTCCCCCGCAAATCGCGAACGGCCATCGAACCAGAGCTCCACACCTCGATGAGCGCCTCGTCGGGCAAGGCCCTGACGCTGATGCGAATCGCCGGTCGGGGCGCTCCGTGCGTGATGGCATTGTGGACGAGCTTCGACAGCAAGCTCTCGATGGCGTCCGGATCCCAATTGCCGTCGACACGTCGATCCGACGTGAAAATCATCGAGCGGTCCGGGTGAGCGATATAGATCGAATCGACCACGCGCTCGCACAGGACCGTGAGGTCGACGCGGCGGCGCGTGGCCGTCAGTCCCCCCATTCCGCTGCGCACGAAATTCAGGAGATCGCACATCATCGTGTCGGCGCGCCGCGCGGCGTCGGTGATCGCGCTTATGTGGGCACTCTGGGCCTCGCTCACTTGATGCCGCAACACGTCGGCGGCCATCGCGATGGTCGACACCGGCTCTCGCAGCGTCCGTTCGAGTTCGGCGTCGAGCCGCCCACGCACGGCGTCGGGCCGCGCGGCGTCAACGCTCTGCAGCCGGACGTCGTTGCCCGGAGGAGCCACGTCGGACCGCCGCTCCACGCGATCGCCGAACAAGCGTACCACGCGGCCCTCCTCCACGACGGCGACGGTTGGGTCGGCCGGCATCTCACTGTCAAGGTAATCGCAAAGCTCCACCCCCGCCAACGGGCCTATCGGAGGTGGTGCTCTTTTTACGATACGTTTACATCCGGGGTATTGGGGACTGCGATCCCTAAACGAAGACTCGGGCATGAATCGAACGTTGACCACCCGCGCATCGCATCGTTTCTAAAACGAATGTTTGGATACAAGAAACTCTCATCGGGCTCAGCTAGCGATACGGAGACGGTAACCCACGCCCGGCTCGGTAATGAAATATCTCGGGCGCGCCGGGTCCACCTCGAACTTCTGGCGTAATTTGCCCATGTATACGCGCAAGTACTGCGTTTCCTTCGTGTAAGCAGGACCCCATACCATGAACAAGATCTGCTCGTGGGTCAGCACTTTGCCCGCGTTCCGCATCATGACGCCGAATAGCTTGTATTGCGTCGGCGTTAACCGGACTTCGTTCCCCCGCACGGAGGCAATTCGCTTGGCAAAATCAATACGTAGATCTCCGACCTCGAGCACCGATTCGAGCGAATCCGTGTCGGCACGCTGCGTGTGGCGGAGCCATACGCGAATTCGCGCCAGAAGCTCTCCGGTGCCGAATGGCTTCGTCAAGTAATCGTTCGCGCCCGCGTCAAGCGCGGCGATTTTGTCGTGCTCGTCGTCGTGGGCGGAAAGAATGAGGATGGGCACAGGTGTCCATTCACGAAGTTTCGTAGTCACCTGGACGGCATCAAGATCCGGAAGCGCGAAGTCCAAAACGACGAAATCCGGGTTGTGACCGGCCGCCTGCACGAGCCCTTGAGACCCGGTCTCCGCGTCCACGACGCGGAACCGCTCGTCCATCAACGTGGAGCGAAGGTATTTCCGCATCCGCGAGTCGTCTTCGACCACTAGAATGAGCGGCATGATCGGACGCGAGTTCGGCCCGCCGGCGTCGCCCCGCTGCCGCTCGCTCGCGGGGATCGTTTCCTCGGCACGGATGGGGTCAGGGGCCATGAGTATCGGGTAGCGAGGTCGTCGCTTGGGTATATACGCAGCGCCACCGTAATTGTAACGTAAATTTACATGCATCAAGCATAAGCAGGAAGTAAAAATAGATCGGGACCACGAGTCTTCAAGCCTCGCCAGGATTCGGCGTCACCTATAATTTACGCTTTTTTGATTGCTCGACGCTGTAAAAGACAGGACGCCGATGCCTCATCGATGCTCCAACGAGGCTGGTGCTTCGCGATGAGCGGCGCCTTCTCCGCCCAGCCGCTGGTCTTGGTGGTCGAAGACGAGCGCCGGACGGGGCGTTCTCTCGTCTCGAGTCTCGCCAGTTTCGGATTTCGGACGTTGCAGGCGCCAGCGCGCGTCGCGGCGTTGACACGCGCGGTCGGTCACGAGCCGGACGTCGTTCTCGTCGACGCGAGCGACCCAGGCATCGACGCCGTGGGCATCACGACGAGAATTCGAGATTGGACGTCGGCGCCCATCGTCGCCGTATTCGACGCTGCGCGAGCCGGCCGAAGAGCGGCGGTCTTGGACGCCGGTGCGAACGACTACGTCGTCCGACCGTTCGCCCAGGGCGACCTCGCCGCGCGCATCCGAGTGTGGCTGCGGCAGAAGGCCCGAATGCAGGCTCAACGATTCGCGCTGGACATGGCCACGGAACGTTTGCGCATTGACCGCGATCGTCGAACTCTCGTGGTCGATGGTCGCGAGGTCCATATCACGCCACTCGAGTGCAAGTTGCTCCTGGTCCTTGCGCACAATCCGGGCCGCACCTTGACGGAAGACCAGATTCTCGCCGCTCTCTGGGGTTCCAAGGCATCGACACGAGCCCAATACTTGCGCGCCCACGTCCGACAGCTGCGACTGAAGCTCGAAAAGGATCCGACCCGGCCGAGATACCTGGTGACCGAGGCCGGTGGCGGATACCGACTGAACCTCGGCTAGAGCACCGCTTCTAGAGATTGCCGATCGATGCCTGCGGGAACGCCTGACCGCGAATACATAGCGCCCGAACGGGTGACTGTGGTCCTCAGGCGCAGTCCCGTGGGCTTGTCCGTCGCTGCAAGCATCGCCATCGTGGCGATCGATACCGTCGTTTGTCGGGTCGCCTTGGACCACAAAGTGGCCGATGTGGTGATGCTCTATCTGCTCGGCGTCGTCGTCGTCGCCATGCGGTTCGGCTATCTCGCGTCGTTGCTTGCGACGGTGCTGAGCGTCGGCGCATTCGACTTCTTCTTCACCGAGCCGTACCTCAGCTTTTCGGTCAACGACAAGCGCTATGTCGTCACGTTCGCGATCATGCTTTTCGTGGCCTTCGTGATCGCCAACCTCATGGAGCGCATTCGGCGCAGCGCCGAACAGGTCCGCCGGCGTGAACTGCGAACCGCGAGACTCTACGCGCTGAGCCGTGAGCTCTCGAGCGCACGCTCGAGTGACGATATCGCGCGAGTCGCGCACCGGCATCTGCGGGACTTCTTCGGAAATGACGTCGCCGTGCTGCTGCCCAACGGCGCCGGCAGCGTGCGTCGATCGGGCACGGCGCCCGAGACCGCCGAGTCCGAATCGCCGAGCCCGGCGGTGTCGGACCTGGCGGTCGAGCTCATCGCGACCGCCACGAAAGCGAGCGAGCGACCCGCGACGCGTCTGGCGCCGACGGGCCAGCATTTGGTCGCCCTGAATGGGTCGAACGCCATCTTCGGCGTCCTCGTCACACCGCCATTGCCGGACTTTTTTGAGAATCCGGACAACTGCGATCTTCTGGACGCATTCGCGACGCAGGTGGCCCTCGCGTTCGAACGCGCCCAGATCGCCGAGGACGCGCAGCGCGCGCTCTTCGACGTCCAGAAGGAGCGACTTCGCAACGCGCTCCTCAGCTCGGTATCGCACGACTTACGGACACCGCTTGCGGTCGTAAAGGGGGCGGTGACGGCTCTGTTGGATCGCAACAGTGAACTCACCGCATCCCGCCGCCAAGAATACCTAGAAACGATTTCCGAAGAAGCAAGTCGGCTGAATCGGCTCGTTCGCAATTTGCTCGATATGACTTCCCTCGAAGCTGGCGCGCTGCACGCGCGCAAAGAATGGCAGCCGCTCGAAGAGGTGCTCGGGGTTGCGCTCAATCGGATGGAGGAACCTCTTCAGAACCGCCCGGTTCGCGTCGCCATCGCTCCGGACGCGGCCCTCGCTCCTTTCGACGCGACGTTGCTCGAACAAGTCCTGGTCAACCTCGTGGAGAACGCCGTTCGGTATACTCCGGCCGGCAGTCCCATCGACATCCGAGCCACGCGCGAGGACGGTGGAGTGCAGGTAGAAATCGCCGACCGCGGCCCAGGGATCGCGCCGGGACAGGAGGAACGCATCTTCGAGAAATTCAAGCGAGCGGCGCCGCCGACCACCGGCGGAATGGGGCTTGGGTTGACGATCTGCCGCGGGATGATTGCCGTCCATGGGGGCACGATCTGGTGCGAGAACCGGCCCGGAGGCGGCGCATCGTTTCGTTTCTTGTTGCCGCGTGACGCCAACGCTCCCCTGCTGGACGGTCTGCCCGAAGCTCCCGGAGAACCGTGAACGCTTGGGCTCGGTGCTCGCGGCACGCTCCCACTCAGGATGACAACGACGGGCGGACCGCGAGGCGCTCCGAAGGATCCAGCCGATCTCGACAACAGGACGCTAGCCCATTGCCGTGTCGTCCATCCATCAAGAACGTATAAAAACGGGTGAGAGGGTCTCGGCTCGTTTCCCGACGCCGTGCGACTTGCCGGGCGGACGCCGCTCGAATACGTCTAGACACGAACGCGAAACATCGCACTATGAATTTACGATGATTTTATCGTTTTATAATCACATCGCGACGTATTGAAATATTCATGAAAGCCACGATGCTTCTTCGACGAGACCACCGCAACATTGAACAAGCGCTCGCGCTAATCGGCTCGATCTGGGACGTCACCGATGACGACTTCCACGCTCTGGCTGCGGACCTCATGGCGCATCTCGCCGCCGACGAGAGCCTGCTCTACCCGGCAGCGGAGAGAGCCATGGTCGACGACTTGGCGGCCCATCGCGTCCGGCACGCGCGCGTGCGCACGGCGGTCATCCAAGCAACCGGCCGCACGGGGGACAGGACCGTTTTTCGCCAAAGGCTTTCGGATCTCGCAGACGCGTTCGCGACGCATGCACGGCTCGAGGAACGAACCGTTCACCCCTCGCTCGAAAGCGCCTTGAACGAGGCGTCTCTCGAGGCCCTCGGGACCAAAGTGGCCACCTTCCGCGCCTCTATGATGACTGGGGCGTGCGCCGCCGCGCTTGTCCATGCATGAGTGCATCGTGCGATCACCGACCGCTTCCGATGACGGACCGCGGCTTGACCGCTCCGTGTGAAGAACGGACCGGCCAACCCCCCCGACGAGGCGGTTTCGCCCCTCCCCATGCCCATCACCTCGGCCCCTTCCCCTATGGGGCTGTTCGGCGCGGGACGACGCCTCGCGCGAGCGATGGCCTCGCACGGCGCGTTCCGATCGGCTGCGGCGGTGGCCTTTTGGCTGTTCCTAAGCCTGGTTCCGCTGCTCGTGTTGCTCGGATTCCTTGTCGGTCAGGTGGCGCGCCGCGGAGGCGTAGATGCACTCAGCGAGCCCCTGCTTGAGATTGTGCCGGTCACGGCCGAGGGCATCGTCCGCGAGGAGGTGCAACGACTCGCCGGCAGCAAGTCTTCCCTAGCCCCTGTAGGAGCGCTCGGCTACCTCTGGGCCGCGTCCTCCGGGGTGCACAACCTGCTCGACGTCTTCGACGTGGCGAACGGGCAGCTGCGGCCGTACTGGAAAAAGCGAGCTGTCTCGCTTGTGTGGGTGGCTTTCGGCTTGATTGCAGCGTGCGTCGTCGCGTCCTCTCTCGTCCGGATCGATGCGGCGCTGCACCCCTACGAAGCGTCCCGGGACGCCCGCACCGGAGCCACGGCTGCGATGGCGCGGCCCTTCGAGCGCTACCCGAAGAGCCACCCACCGCTCTCCGCAGCATCGCAAGCGCCGCAGAAGGATCGCAGGAGCCGGCATTCGTCGCTTGAACAGGCTTTGGCGGCGGGGCTGACCCTCGCCGTCGGCAGCGTCCTGCTCGCGTGCTTTTATCGCTTTTCCATCGAACGACCCGCGGGCACGCGAGCACGCGTTTGGCCCGGAACCCTCGCGTCGGTGGTCTGCTGGCTGCTCGTATCCTGGGGCTTCGGCGTCTACGCCGCATCGATCGCTCGGTACGCCCTCTTTTACGGAAGCCTCGCTGCGGTGGCCGTGCTCCTCATGTGGCTCTATCTCACGAGCATTTGCATCGTTGGGGGCGTCGAGATCAACGCCATGCTTGAACGACAGCGGGGTGACCGCGCAAGACCGACTCGATCTTCGAGCCGACGCCCGACCTCGCGTGGAGCCGGCGTTCTTTGACATTCGAGTGCGAAGAAATACAGGTTTTTGACATGTGGACCCCGCACGTGTGGTTACCTGCGCCCCCATGAGCGTCACGCTGTGCGTGCTCTACGCCGCCATTCTGCTCGTCTTGTCCGTTTACGGAATCCACCGGTCGTATCTCGTGGTCATGGCAGCTCATCTCCGCCGAGAAATCGAAGTCCTCAAGCGCGGAGTGCCGGAAATTGGTGCGATCGAGATGGCGGCGAACACTTTGCCGAAGGTGACCATTCAGCTTCCCATCTACAACGAGTCGACGGTCGTCCGTCGTTTGATCGACGCCGTGTCCAAGATTGAATGGCCGCGCGATCGACTCGAGATTCAGGTCCTCGACGATTCGACCGACGAAACCCGCGAGATCGCTCGGCGACGTGTCGATGAATTGCAGCGGGCGGGGCTCGACGTCGTCCACCTCCATCGCACCGACCGAATCGGCTACAAAGCGGGGGCTCTGGCCGCTGGGCTAAAAGTGGCCAAGGGCGAGTTCGTTGCACTCTTCGACGCGGACTTCCTTCCGCCACCGAATTTCCTCCGCGCCATTATGGCACATTTCGACGAATCCAATGTAGCGATGGTCCAGACGCGTTGGGGACATCTTAATCGCGGCCATTCGATCCTTACCCGCGTCGGCGCGCTGATGCTCGACGGCCACCACCTCGTCGAAAACCGCGTTCGCGCCGCGGCGGGCTGGCTTTTCAATTTCGCGGGTACGGGCGGGGTCTGGCGCAAGTGCGCCATCGAGTCCGCCGGCGGCTGGGAGCACGACACGCTCACCGAAGACCTCGACCTGAGCTACCGGGCGCAGCTTCTCGGATGGCGCTTCGTGTACCGAGAAGACGTAGTGACGCCCGCCGAGCTTCCCGAGGACATCAGCGCGTTCCGCGCTCAGCAATTCCGATGGGCGACCGGAACGGTGCAAACGTCGAGGAAACTGTTGCGGCGTGTGCTTGGTTCGGGGCTTCCGCTGAGTGCACGCGCAGAAGCTTTCTTTCATCTCACACCGCACTTCGCGTATCCCCTGACCCTATTGCTCAGCGTGATTCTGCTGCCCCTCGTTTTGCTATTGCCAGGATCCAACTCGCTCGTCATTGTCGCGATCGACATTCCGCTCTTCTTCGGGACAACTGGTTCGCTGGCGGCGTTTTACGCGACCGCCGAGCGGGCTCAGGGACGACGCGCTCGCGACGCTTTGCTCATCGTTCCAGCGCTCATCGGTGTCGGTGTCGGGCTGACGCCGCTCATTACCCGCGCGCTCGTGCGCGGCTTCCGAACCATGGCGGGGGAGTTCGTGCGAACCCCGAAGAAGGGAACCAGCGTCGGGGGCCGGTATCGAACGGCGCTCTCCGTCCCGTTTGCCGAGAGCATCCTGTGCGTCATCTCGTTCGCAAGCACGGTTGCCTCCCTGCGCACGGGGCATTTCATCGCCACGCCGTTCGCCGCCCTCTTCACGGCAGGATACGGGTATATGGCCGGTACGATGCTGCTCGAGCAGGTTACTCGCGCCCGCCCGAGCGCCGCCATGAAGCCGCAAGCGACCCAGCCGGACACCGACGTATCCCTCGAGGAGTCGGCCGCGGCCCAATAACGGCCCTGGGTTGCCTTCGGCCGCCCCACAAACTCCGTGCCGCCAGGCGAGGGTCACATCGGCGCGATGAGGTGTTTCTTGTTCACGCGCCGCTCGCGCTTGCCCGAGTAGCGCTCGAGGCGCGCTCGTATCTCGTCGCGGAGTCGATCGCCCGAGACGACCGCGTCGATGACGAGATCACTCGCCAGCCGAAGAATGTCGATGTCGGCCCGGTATTCGTCGCGAAGTCGGGCAACGAACGCCTGTCGCTCGGGCCCGTCGGGCACCTCCTGGATCCTGTTGTAATAGACGGCATTGACCGCCGCCTGCGGGCCCATTACGGCTATCGACGCCGTCGGCAAAGCGATGCATGCGTCGGGGTCGAAAGCGGGACCGCACATCGCGTACAAACCGGCTCCGTACGCTTTTCGCACCACCACGCTGATCTTGGGGACGGTGGCCTCGCTGACGGCGGCGATCATCTTCGCCCCCGATCGGATGATCCCCTGCCGCTCGACCTTCGTACCGATCATGAAGCCCGGAACGTCGGCCATGAACAGCAGGGGGACGTTGAAGGCGTCGCACAACCAGACGAACCGCGCGGCTTTGTCCGCGCTGTCTACAAACAGTACGCCGCCCAGCCATTTTGGCTGATTGGCGACGATGCCCACAGCGCGTCCGTCGACCCGGGCGAAGCCCGTGACGATCTCGCGTGCGAAGAGCGCCTTGATCTCGAGCCACGATCCCGCGTCGATCACTTCCGCGATGACCGTCATCATGTCGAAGGCCTTGTTCTCGTCGGCGGGGACCAAGTCTTCCATCCGCTTGCCTGACGCACTGGGGGGTCGGGCGGCCTCGCGCGGCGGGGCATCTTCGAAGCTCTGCGGCATCGTGGCGAGGTATCGTTTCGCGAATTCAATCGCTTCGTCCTCGGTCTTGCAGAGGACGTCGCCGCAACCGCTCACGGCGCAGTGCATCTTCGCGCCGCCCATCTCTTCGAGCGTGACTTTTTCGCCGATGACCATCTCAGCCATACGCGGGCTGCCCAGGTACATGCTCGCGTTGCCGTCCACCATGACAACGACGTCGCAGAAGGCAGGGATGTATGCCCCGCCCGCGGCGCTCGGACCGAAGAGCAGGCACACTTGTGGCACCTGCCCGCTCATCTGCACTTGGTTGTAAAAGATCCGCCCCGCGCCGCGGCGCCCCGGGAACATTTCGACCTGATCCGTGATCCGAGCGCCAGCACTGTCGACGAGATAGAGCATCGGAATGCGCAGCCGCGCGGCCGTTTCCTGAATGCGCAAGATCTTCTCGACCGTGCGACGGCCCCAGGAACCAGCCTTCACGGTCGAATCGTTGGCCATGAGTGCGATTGGCCGCCCCGCGACCGTAGCCGTCCCCGTGACGACGCCGTCGGCTGGAAGGTCGGCGTCGATGTTGTTTGCCAGGATCGCGTCCTCCACGAAGCTGGATCGATCGATCAAGCGAGCGATGCGTTCCCGAGCGAAGAGTTTGCCCTGTTCGGCGTTTTTCTGATGGTATTTGGTCGCTCCACCCCTCTCGATTCGAGACAACGTGTCGTCGAGCTTTGAATCGATGGGCATCTTCCGGACTCCGACAATCAGGGATGGAACACCAGGGGCGCAACGATTGTCGCCGAACCGCCGGGCCTGGCGAAGTGAGCATTCGCTTTGAAATCGTCGCGTATGCAGGCAATGAGCGCAGGGTCGTTGGCCGGACCGCCGGGCTGAGCGTCGACGTTCAGGACTAGGCCCGCCTCGTCGACCTGGATGCGAAGGGTGACCTTGCCGTGGATGGCCGGATTGGAAGCGTGCACCCTGCGAAAGCAGGCCATCAGATCGGGTCGCAGGTCGTCGAGCGTCGACTTGGGGTCGAAGTGTCCCGTGGCGGCCATGGCGCCGATGACCACGGTGCCGTCGTTGTCCGGGGTCGAAGCCGAGGCGAGAGACGGGGTCGCGCTGCCCGTCGAAGGCGTCACCGACGTTGAACCCGCGGTGCCGCTCGTCGTCGCTTCACCTGCCGAGTTTGCGGTGGACCTCGCCTCCGAACCGTCGGCCGTCCGCGGCGGGGATCCGCCGCACCCCATGAGCAGCACGAGCCACCACGCGCGCATCGTTCACCTCCCCTCGAAGCGCGGCTTGCGCTTCTGTGACACCGCAAGAAGAGCTTCATGTCGATCGTGGCTCGGAATGGTCCTGCCGTAGCTGACTTTCTCGAGCTCCAACCCCACGTCCAACGTCACCCCGTACGATTGGTCGATGGCCTCGAGCGCGGAGGCTAGGGCTATCGGCGCCCCTTGGGCAATCGGTTGAATCCATTCCAGAGCATCCTCGACGACGCTCGTGCCGACGGGCGCGACCCGTTGGACCAAGCCCCATGCGAGCGCTTCGTACGCCGTGAGCCGTCGACCCAAGAGGATCATCTCCTTCGCGCGACCCTCGCCGACCGCTCTCGGCAAGCGCTGCGTTCCTCCGGCGCCAGGGATGACGCCGAGCGACGTCTCGGGCAGCCCGAGCTGGGCGTGACCCGCGGCGATACGCAAGTCACAGCAGAGCGCGAGCTCGAGCCCGCCGCCGAGCGCGACGCCATTGATTGCCGCAACGACGGGTTTCGGTAAGCGGTCCAGGACACCGAGCTCCGAGCGATACAGATCGACTTGGTCGCGGACGTCCTGGTCGCTCATCGCTTGGCGCTCCTTGAGATCGGCGCCGGCGCAAAAAGCCTTCTCACCCGATCCCGTAAGCACGACGGCCCGGATGGATGGATTCGTCGCGGCCTCTCGCGCGAGCGTTCCGATGGAGAGGAGCGCCGCGCGCGAGAGCGCGTTCGCGCGGTCTGGACGGTCGAGAGTCCAGATGGCGACGGCCCCGCGTTGGTCCACCCGGATGGGAAAGTCTCCCGTCACCCGGCCCTACCTTTCTTCGCGCGCTTCTTCGACGGCATCGCGCTACGGTGCGCAGAGCCCGAAACGGCCACGTCCGGCGGAATCGCGCCCGCGACTCTCGCCTCGACACTCGCCAGGCGCACCTTGAGTTCAACGTGCTCGGCCTGCAATCTTTCTAGATCGTCTCGAAGCTGCTCCGACGCTCGCTTCGGCTCGGCCAAGTCGCGCAGCACCTCGCGAATGCGACGGCGAACCCGCGCGTCGAGCTCGATTTCCAGCCGATCGCGCAATGCCGGACGCGCCTTGGCATCGCCGAGTTCCCCGAGCGCTCGGACGACATCGATCCTCAGCATCGAGTCGGAGTCGTCGAGGAGCTGCTCGATCGTTTCGCGCGTTTTGCGATCGCTGGCGATTTTCGGCAGGGCGATGATGGCCGCTCGTCGCACACGCGACGGATGCCCGTAGCGGACGCGCGCGCTCAGGTGCGATAGAGCGCGATCGTCGCGCAAGGCTGCGAGTCCCTCGACTGCCCCCGCCCGGACGACGTCGAACCAGCTCGAACGCTCGAGGAGGTCGACCAGCAGTTCCAAAGCGCCGGACTGCCGAGTGCGGCCCAGGGCCCGCGCCGCTTCGCCCTCGACAAGGTAGCTGTCGTCGCGCAGGGCGTGGGGCTTGATCGCCTCCAAGGCCTCACTCGTTCGGAAATTGCCGAGCGCGTCCATTACCGCCCGCCGGACCTTGGGGTGCGCCGTCGCCGTCGCGGCCTTCAGCGCATCGAAGCACGCTCGCGCTCGAATCTTGGCGAGCGCCATGGCGCATTCCACGCGCGTTCCCCAAAATTCCGATTCGTCGGCGAGGGCTCGTGCCAGGGCCTCGGTGGTCGGCAGATTGTCGACGCGCGCCAATGCCTGCGCAGCCAGCCACCGGCCGCGCGCCGTGGGCGCCTTCGACAGCTGCGACCGCAACATGTCGGCGGGCACTTTGAGGCGAGCCTCCCCGACGATGCGCAAGTCCGGATCGACGACGACAAACATGGGGCGCGTGCGCACGGGCAGTGCAAACGCCTGCTGCCTGTCCGTCACGCGGACCGAACGCCGCGCGGAGCGCTCGTCGGGTTCGAAAATGTCGAACTCGAGCAAGAACTCGAATGAGGCCGGCACGCCGTCCGCCGTCGACTGCGACTGCTTCGCCTGGATGGACAGAATGCCCCTTTCCCAGGCGATCTCGATGTCGACCTCGGGATGCCCGGGCTTGTAGATCCACTGCTCGAAGAACCGGCCGAGGCCGCGACCGCTCACGGCTTCCATGGCCCGCTGCAGGTCCCGCGTCTCGACGATTCCGCGCGCGTTCTGGGTGAGGTAGGTGTGCACGCCCTGCCAGAAAAGCGCATCGCCGAGCTCCGTCCGGAGCGCGTGCAAGACCAGGCCTGCTTTCTCGTAGAGATGGCGGTCGAACAAATCGAGTGGCGCGTCGTAGTCCTGACAGACGATCGGCCGCCGGTAACGGCCCTGCGCCTCCGCAACGTATTGGTCGAGATCGGCCTTCACCCCGTAGGCGTACTCATCTGCGCCCAGGTCCTTCTCGCGCCAAACGTGCTCGAAGAATGTCGCAAAGCCTTCGTTGAGCCAACCTTCGTACCAGGCACGACACGTGACGTAGTCGCCGAACCACTGGTGCGCGAGCTCGTGAGCCACCAGATCGTCCGATCCGACGTCGAGAGCGGCGCGTTCGTCGAGCAAGATGTGCTGGTAGAGCGTCGTTGCGGTCGTGTTTTCCATGCCGCCGAAGATGAAGTCGGCCACGACAATCTGCGCGTACTTGTTCCAGGGGTAGGCCACACCCGTGACCGCGCTGAAGTGCTGGATCATCGCCGGAGTGCGGCCGAAAGTGCGTGGGACGTCGCCTTCGCGCCCTTTGGGAACGAGGTACGAGATGGGAATGGCCCGACCGCCGAGCGTCACCTCGTCGACGACCGCAGCGAACTCGCCAGCCACGAGCGTGACGAGATAGCTGGCGTGCGGGTCTTGCATCTTCCAGTGGTACGTCCAGTCGCCGGTCGCCGGCCTGTCGTTCGATACGAGTAGCCCGTTCGACAGCGCATACCAGCCCGCCGGGACGCGAGCGGTGATCTCGGTGGTCATCTTTAGATGCGGGCTATCGTGGCAGGGGATCCAGTGCCGTGCGTCCTCCTCCTGGCACTGCGACCACACTTGGCGCGGCCGATCCGGATAGTGTTCGTCGGGCTCGATGAAGTAGAGACCCCGCCTCGGCGTTGCCCGGTAGGTCACGACGACGGAGGCCCGGCCCCGACCGGCATCCCACGGAATTCGTAGAACCCTGCCGTCGTACTGCCAAATCGTGGACCGACCGTCGACAGCGACGTCGCGAACGTCGAATCCGACGGCATCGAGCGGGAGCTCCTCGACCGACGGATCGATGCGCCGCACGTCGAGCGTCGCGGTCGCCCGAATGCTCCGGTCGGCAACGTCGAGCGCGATCTCGAGCGCGAGATGATCGATGGCAAAGGGTCGGTCGCGCTCGAAATGGCGCGAGGTCGACGGAAAGGCAAATGGGCGCCCGGCGAGTGCGTGCTCCGCGAAGCCGGCGCCGGCGCAAACACAACGGGCGTGATGCCGATGCTCGAAAGGCATGGGGGGCCGAGATTCACACGATGTGGCGATCGGCGGAAGGGGTTCAGTGATCCGTCAAGTGCCCACAGGTACTCACGACCCGGTTTCGAAGCGACGTGACGGGCGCCATGGGAGCGCGAAGCCGCTCGACGGCCAGCAAGCCGGCCTGTGCGTCGCTGCAGCGGCCCTCCTCGATGGCCTCGAGCGTAAACTCCTTCCGGTCCTGGAGCATCCACGTCGCGAAGCGGTCGGTTCGATCGTGCCACGCGACCACCGCGATGCATGCAACGAGGGCAGCCGCACACGCCGCCAGGATCGCGGTGGCCGCACGCTCGGAATAGCGGCGGCCCACACGCCAGGTGAGCGCTATGGCGGCGCCCGCAGCCGCCCCCCCCACGTGGGCCGCGTTGTCGATCCGGCCGCCGCTCAAGTTCGACAGCACACCGAAGCCGATGACGAAGGCTAGCCATCGGAGCATCGCTTGCGTGAGCGGTCCGCGCCAACCCTGCACCCGCCATCCGACGACGACCGCCGCGGCGATGACGCCCGAGATAGCGCCGGAGGCGCCGACGCTGAAAGCGTCCGAGCGATGGACCCATCCGTAGCCGACACTCAGGACATTGCCGAAGGCTCCGGCAGCCAAATACAAGGGAGCCATGCGGGCCGACCCGACGGAGCGTTCGACGAGCGGGCCTGCTTGCCACAAGGCGAGCATGTTGAACCCGAGGTGAACCACCCCGTCGTGGAGAAAGCACGCGGTAAGGAGGGTTTCCCACCGATACTCACCCACGGTGGCCATGCCATAGCTCGCGCCGAGCTCAAGCCCCTCGCGCACCGGCAGGTGGGCCACCTGGTGCGCGAGGGCCACCTGCATGGCGAACACGGCGACGTTGAGCGCGAGAAGCGCGCGCGTGACGGGCGCCTCGTCCAGCCAGTTGGCTGGCACCCGTCGATCGCCGCCTGTGGGTGTGGTGACCACGGGGCGCGGCCTGGAAGGCAAAGGCGCGGGCGACATCACGGCCGACCATCCATAGGACAGGTTCGATGCATCGGCTAATCCCGGGCCGGACTCCGCCTCGTTCAACGCTTTGTTGCCCCCGCAAGATTCGCTCCGGTAGCTGTCGTTGCGATGGAACCGCTCGTCCGGGCGTCGCTCGCGCTGCGCACGCTGCTCCGGCGCGGTCACGGGTCGCTCGGAGCCTGTGCTCTCGGCGCGTATTTCGCTCTGGGCGGAGCCCGCGCCGACATCGGTCCCGGCCTTGCGACGGCCGTCGGGTTCTGGGCCGTTCTGATCGGGATCCGCGTTCGTCGCAAGCTGCGCGAAACGGGCGACGCGAGCGTACTGCTCGATTTCGAGATCGGCGTGTTGATCGCGACGGCGATCGAGGCCGCGCTCGTGCGGTTCGACGGAGGTCTGAGCGGTCGAATGTCGCCGCTGCTCTACGTCTTCATTGCGTTCCTCGCCGCTTTCGCTCGGCCACTCGCCAGCGCCCTCGTCATCGTCTGGGTGGTCGGACTCGAAGCGGCTCTGCACTTCGGCTCCGGCAAGGAAGCCCTGTCGTCCATGTGCCTGCACGCGGCATTCTATGCCGCCTTCGCGCTCGTCAACCTTCTGCTATTGCGCGCGGAGGTCGCTCGCGTTCGCGCTACGGCGCGCGCCCGACTCGAGGCTCAGCTCGTTCGACTCAAAGAGGACGCGCGAAGCTACCGCTTGCTCGGCGCGGGCGAGAACGGCGATCGGGACGAAGCGAGAAACGACCGATTGGCCCGAGCGAGCGTCGAGGAGATCCATCAGTCGGTCCATTACGCGCTCGACCTTTTGCGACGCTCGCTCGATCTGCATACCGCGGTGCTCCTCTGGCTGAACGACGCTGGCACGCATCTTCGAATCAGCGAGCTTTCGACGACCTCCGACGACGTGCGCGACGCACCGATCCCGGCGGGCGATGGTGTGCTCGGAGCTGTGTTGTCCCATCGCGCGCGGGTCTCTCTCCACGGGTTGAAAGCTTCGTTCAAAGTACCCTACTACGTCACCCCTTGCCCGATTCGAGCGCTCTTGGCAATCCCGGTGCTCGATTCCGAGACCCTGCGCGGCGTCTTGGTGGTCGATCGAAAGGAGAACACGCCATTTACGCCGCACGAGGAAGAGGTCGCCGCCCAGGCCGCGCGATTCTGCCTGCGGGCGATTCAGAATGAGCGAGTATTTCTGCAACTGGAGCGCGCGAAGGTCGAGCAAGGCAAGCTCTATCGTGCGGCGCAGTCGCTTGGGGCAGCCCTGAGCGAGAAGGACGTCGTCGAAGCTGGGGTGAAAGCGGCACGCGAAATCGCAAGCTTCGACGTTGCGGCTGTCACGGTTTTCGATGATGTGGCGAGATCGCACGAAGTCGTTGCCGCGAAGAGTTCGCGGGGCGAGATCGACGACTTGGTCGGCATCCGATTTGCGCACAATGCCGGCCTTGTCTCGATGGTGGTTCAGAACCGGTGCCCCTTGCCGTATCGGGGCGAGCACGAGGGGGGCCAAAAGGTCGTCCTAAGCAAGCGCGTCCCGTGGCCGTCCTACCCGAGCCTGCTCGTGTTGCCGCTCGTCATCCATGACCGAGCGCTCGGAACGCTGATTTTGGGCGCCAAGCGGCGCCACGCGTTCGGCGACTCGGTGCGCCCCACGCTCGAAGTGTTGGCCAGCCATCTCGCTGTGAGCCTTTCGAATGCGCGGATGGTGCACAAGCTCGAGACCATGGCCACCACAGACGGGCTGACGTCGCTTTTCAACAAGCGCGCGATGCTCGACGCGGCCGCGCAGAAGATCGCGGCCGCAACGAGGTTCGGCCGCAAGCTGTCCGTGCTGGTGGTCGACATCGACCATTTCAAGCGGGTCAATGACACGCACGGTCACGACGTCGGCGACGTCGTCATTCGAGGCTTGGGCGACGTCCTCAAGCGGCAGAAGCGCTCGACGGACGTGGTGGCCCGGTTTGGGGGCGAGGAATTCGTCGTCCTGTGCGAGCAGACGGACGAAAAAGGCGCGATGCTACTCGCCGAGCGCATTCGCGACGAGCTGGGCAAAACGCTTTTCCGCGCGCCGAACGGCGTCGTCTCGGTGACATGCTCCGTGGGTGTCGCGACCCTTCCGGAAGCCGGCCGTGACTGGGAATCGCTTTTCAAGGCGGCCGATGACGCCTTGTACGTGTCGAAACGTTCCGGCCGCGATCGCTCGACGGCCTGGCGGCCACACCGCAAGGCCGCGACGCCCCGATGAAGGCCGCCGTCGCTGGTTCTCGACAGGGCGACCGCCCGTGGCAACATTGAAGCCATGACCGAGGAGAAGCCACCGAACCCGCTGAGCGATGTGGCCCAGGGCTTGGGGCTGCTTTTCCGCGCCGCACGCACCGCCGCGCGCAAGCTTCCGACCAAGGATCTGGAGGAGGTCGTCGTCGCCAGCGCCCGCGAGGTCGGGCGCGCGATCGAGAACGTGGCGGCGACCATCGAGCGAGGCGTCTTGGGCAACAAGGGAGAACGTCAGGCAAATCGCGACGCAGAAGGCGGGTCGAAAACGAACGCGTCACGCGAGGAGAGCGAAATCCGCAAGCCGAAACCGCCCGAGTGAGTTCGCCGCCATGGTGGCGACGCGTGGTCCAGTCTTGGTACGGCACGGCGCCGGCGGTGCTGCTTTGTGCGAGGGCCGCGAGCGCGCAGCCGGACCTGCCACCGCCTCCGCTGCCGCCTTTGGACGAGCCAAGCGAGGTCCCGTCGTTGCCGCCACCTCCCGAGCCTGCGCCAAGCGGGTCGCCTCAGCCGGCGCGGCGCCAGCCGCTCCAGACCTCCGTCGGCACGAGCGGGCATCGGCGCGCAGAAGCTCGAGTCGACGCGCGTACCGAACCCGCCCCGATGTTCGAACAGGCCCCTCGGCGGAGCGTGGCCGTCACGTGGAACCCGCTCGGATTGTTTTTGGGACGACTGAGCGCCAACGTCGAAGCGCAGCTCGCTCCGCACCATGCTGTGGTCCTGTCGCCGAACGCGCTCGTCTTCGGCACCGATTGAGGCAGCCCGCATAGCTTGTTGTCCGAAGGTTTCGGCTTCGCGACCTCTTCGTCGCTCGGCTTCGGAGGCGAAGTTGGCTACCATTACGGGTGGTCGGAGCTGGGAGCCCTTCACGGCCCCTTCTTCGGACCGTCGCTTCTCATGGGCGTCACGACTCGCGCGAGCGTTGGCGATGCGCCGCGTGCGCAGCCCTATCTGGGCCTTGCGCTGGACCTGGGTACACAGGAGATCTTTTACGAGGGCTTTATCGTCGGCGCGGGCGTCGGCCTCGGTGTGGTGCACATGGCCGCAACGACCGCCCTCGTGCCGAGATTCCTGTGTCATTTCGGCTGGACATTCTGATGTCCACCCGAACGCGTCGTGCCGACGCGATGGGCCTCGAAGGGCAGAGATGTTGCCGACCGCGCTAGTCGAGCCGTGCACGCGGATCCATGTCAAGGTGCCTCGTGCTCCCGCTTCGCGATCACCTGCCGACTCGTACCGTGCCGTGGGTCAACTACGCGCTCATCGCGACGAACGTCGTCGTCTTCCTCTGGGAGCAGGTCCAGGTGGCGAACGGCATCGATCCCGAAGCGCTGGCGAGGGGGTTCGGGTTCGTCCCAGCGGAGCTCGTGACCCACCCCACGTTCGCGGTCGAGACGATCTTCACGAGCATGTTCATGCACGGGGGACTCATGCATGTCGGGGGCAATATGCTGTACCTCTGGATCTTCGGTGACAATGTCGAAGACGCCATGGGACACTTGCGCTACCTCGCGTTCTACCTGATCGGCGGGGCGTGCGCGGCCGCGGCCCAGGCCGTGGCCGCGCTGGGCGACCCAAGCGCCATGGCGATGCCCATGGTCGGCGCGTCAGGAGCCATTTCAGCGGTGCTGGCGGCCTATGCGTTGCTTTACCCGCACTCCCCCATCACCGTGCTCAATCCGGTATTCCTCCTGTGGTTCTTCTTCGGGTTGTTCCTGACCTTCCCGGCCTGGCTTGTCATTGCACTTTTCTTCGTCGCCAACCTATTGAACGCGGTAGCCAATACCCAAGTGGGCGGCGTGGCGTTCATGGCCCACGTCGGCGGCTTCGTCGCGGGCTTGGTGCTTCTGCGCTTCTTCCTGTCTGGGCGATCCCGCATCCACGACTACGATCGGTGGCGGGAATGGGGCCGGCGACGGCCCCGCGATGCCTGGTGAATCGGCCGAGCTGAGGGCCCCTGGTGGACTCGATGCCACCCACGTGACCAGCCGGTCTTCGTGCGGATCCGGATTCGCGTGAACGGACGGAGTGCACACCCCGCCGAGGCCCGATTCAGGAACGGGGATTGAACCGGTACACGTGACCGGCGGACGCGGCCCGTGGCGAATGAACAAGACAACCGAGAACGCGGCCGCTTGCCTAGCACGCATGCTAGAGGCCACCCGAATGCGACCTCGAGCGGATTGCCTGCCGCGGACTGTCCTGCTTCTCGGGTTCACGAGTCTGTTTACCGACGTGGGCACGGAGATGATCTTCCCGCTCCTGCCGGTATTTCTGGTTGAATCGCTTGGATCAGGCCCCACCTACGTCGGACTGGTGGAAGGAACGGCGGACACGGTGGCAAGCTTGCTCAAGCTGGCCTCCGGCTTCATCAGCGACGCCATGCGGCGGCGAAAGCCCCTTGTTCTTTTTGGCTACGGCCTCGCAAGCGCCGTGCGCCCGTTCGTCGCTGTGGCGACTCGACCCTGGCATGTGCTCGCGGTCCGCGTCACGGACCGGGTGGGCAAAGGGGTCCGCGGCTCCCCGCGTGACGCGCTCATTGCCGACGCGGCCGGTGACCGCGCCGGACACGCGTTCGGCTTTCACCAGGCGATGGATAACGTCGGCGCGGTCCTGGGTCCGTTGCTCGCAACGGTTCTCGTAGCGAGCCATTGGCCGATCCGTCGGATCTTCTGGCTGGCAGCCGTTCCCGGCCTCGTGGCCGTCACGCTCGTCGCGTTCGTCCCCGAGCCCGGATCGAAATCCCGATCGCCGTCCGCATCGCGACATTCGACGCGCCCTCCCGCGCGGAGTCGGCCGTCGGTCACGGGGGCCCTCGATTGCCCGCTCGTGTTGTATCTCGCCGTCCTCTTTGTCTTTTCACTCGGCAATTCTTCCGACGCCTTCCTTCTCCTTCGCGCTCGGTCGCTCGGCGTCTCGACCGCCGGGATTCCCATCCTCTGGGCCGTTCTGAATTTATCCAAAGTAGGTTGGGCGTATGTCGGAGGCGCCTGGGCCGATCGGGCCCCGCGTGTGCGACTCATCGCCGCGGGTTGGGTCGTCTACGCGGCGGTTTATCTCGGGCTCGCAACGGCGAACGCGCCGTGGCACGTTTGGACGCTCTTCGTCCTTTACGGCGTTTTTTATGGCTTGACGGAACCGGTGGAGAAGGCGCTTGTCAAAGACCTTGCGCGTCCCGATGCCCGCGGCGGAGCGTTTGGGGCATACAACTTCGTGGGCGGGATCACGGCCCTGCCCGCCGGCCTTCTGACGGGGACCCTCTGGCGCGCGAAGGGGCCAGGGGCCGCGCTCGCGGTCGACGCCGGCCTCGCCGCCGCGGCGTGCGGGCTCCTTTTGGCGTGGAGCGCGTGGCGCACGCAGACGATTGTGCGGCGCTGACTGCCGTCCGCGATGCGCCGTGGGGGAGGTGGGGCGCGCTTTGGATTCGCTCCGCTTGTACGGCGCAGGGCGCCGGAGGCGACGATGATGCTAGGCTCGTCGCGGGATGGCGTCTTTCGGACGGAGCGTCGACCGCATCGTCGGCGGTCTCTCGCGCCTTGTGCACCTGCGCAGCGCTCAAGTCAATACGGTCGACGATCTCGGCCCGTATCTGGACGTGCCGTTATCCGTCTTTTTCCCCGACCCGGTGGTCCCGCGCGATCTCCAGCGGCGTGGACTCCGCTCGGGGCACCGCGGCGAGCGCGTCGTGGAACTCCTGCAGTGGCACAGCCCTCACGCTCCGCTCTGCCCTCACTATCGAGCGCGCCACGCGGGTGAGTACGTCCGAAATCAGACCGCAACCGCGCGCTTCATGCATCCGCTTCGCGCAAGCCGAGAGCGCGCCCTCGTGTACGTTCACGGCTGGCTTGAGCCCGCCCCATGGCACACGCTGTTTCTTCCGCGACTCTACGACGCGCTCGGCGTTGACGTGTTGCATCTGCAACTGCCTTTCCACGGGACGCGGAAACCCAAAAACTCGCTCTATCACGGGGAGTTTTTCTGGACGGCCGACCTCGTTCGCTCCCTCGAGGCGGTGCGTCAATCGTGCCTCGATGCACGGACGCTCGTGGCATGGCTGCGTGCCCAGGGTTACACCGAGGTGGGCGTAACGGGCATCAGCATGGGGGCGTCCGTAGCGATGGTTTTGGCTTGTGTCGCACCCCTGCCCGACTACATCGCTCCAATCATCGGCCATCTTCAGCTGGCCGAAGCGATTGAGGACGCTCCGATCTTTTGGCGCATGAAGTCGGATCTCGAGCGCTTCGGTGTCGGCCCGGCGCGCCGCCGGCAAATATTCAGCCGCCTCGGCCTCGAGTCGTTGCGGCCGCTCTTGCCCCGTGAGCGTCAGCTGTGGATCATGGCGCGAGACGACATTTACATTCCTGCGGCGGTCGTCGAACGGCAGTGGCGCGCATGGGGGGAGCCGCCGATCGAGTGGCTGCCCGGCGGTCACATGACGTTCGCGCTTTCGTTGTCGCGCGCGATCGCCCGTCTGCGGGAGTTCCACGACACCCTTCCGGCCCCGTGAGCGTAGGTCGTGCGTCCCGTACTGGAAAGGACAGGCTCGGCACCGAACCCGCTTCGTTCCGCGATCGACGCGGTTCTCCGTCTTCGCGAAGCGCCCGCGGCCGAAGCCTGAGACCCTCCGCTAACCGTGCGCTTCTTTGCGACCGCTGCCAAAGGGACGGAGCCCGCGCTTCGCGACGAGCTGCGGGAATTGCGACTGCACCGCGTGCGGGCCGACCGCGGTGGAGTCCACTTCGAAGGAGACTTATTCGACGCGGCCCGCGCATGCATGTGGTCGCGCGTGGCCGTTCGAGTCTTGTTCGAAATCGGCAGCTTCGGCGCCGCCGACGAAGCCGCATTGTACGATGGCGTGCGCGCGATCGATTGGCACGCCTGGATGAACCACCGTACGACGCTTGCGGTACGAGCCAGTTGCCGGTCGAGCCGTCTCACCCACTCCCAATACGTCGCCCAAAAGACCAAAGACGCCATCGTCGACGTGATCCGCGACCGCCTCGGAGCTCGTCCTTGCGTCGACCGCAACGATCCGGACGTGGGCGTCTCGGTTTACCTCGCCCGCGATCACGCGACGCTCTATCTCGACGTGAGCGGCGCGTCACTGCACGCTCGCGGTTGGCGTGTGCGATCGGGCCCGGCCCCCCTGCGCGAGACGCTCGCCGCAGCGGTCATTCGTCTATCCGGCTGGGATCGACAGAGCCCCTTCGTGGATCCCATGTGCGGTGCCGGCACGATCGCCATCGAAGCCGCAGCATGGGCGGTCGGACAGGCTCCGGGACTTTCGAGAGCAGCCTTCGGACTCGAGCGTTGGGCAACCTGTGACGACGCTCTGCGCGCCCGCATGCGGGAGCTGCGAGACCATGCGCGCTCTTCGATCCGAAAAGAAGCCCCGATCGTCATGGCGAGCGACGTCGATGCAGCGGCCGTCCAATGCACTCGCGAAAATGCGCACAGGGCGGGCGTCGATCTTCGAATCGAGCAAAAGGACGTGCATGACCTCGCACCGGTCGAGCCGTCCGGGTTCCTCGTGACGAACCCGCCGTATGGAGAGCGCATCGACGCCGACCGCCGTCTCTACGTCGGCCTGGCGCGCGCTGTCGAGCGCATGCGCTCGTACACGACGGGCATTCTGGCCGGCTCGCCGGAGATCCCGCGGACGATCCGGCGCCGACCGAATCGCTTCTGGATTCTCTACAACGGGCCGATCGAGTGCCGGTTGCTCGTCTTCGAATGACGGTCGGCGGCCATCGGCCTCGACCCACTCGACGCCGAGAGCGCGGTTTTGCCGGACCTCGTCGCACGGGTCGACTCAAAGACCGAAGAGCACCCCGAGCTCGGGCGCGAACCCGAACAGCTTGCCCGCCGTGCCTCCTCCGAACGCAGTCTCGATCTTGACGGCCCCTGTTGCCGCGACGTTGGAACCGATCTTCAACCGTGCGCCAGCCCCCAACGCGAGAAAATAGGGCCCTGCCGTGAGCCACGCGTTCTCCGCTTGCAGCGTCGTTGGGTTCGTCAACGCCACGTTGACTGGAATATAGGCGTCGAACTCTCCGAGCCCGGCCGCAACGAGAACCATGGGCGAAAATGTTTGCCGGACCAGAGCGTCCCGCCCGAACAGATACGTCAGCCGCGCTTCCAGGTGTATGGGCGCGAACGCGGCGCGAGGCTCTGCCTTGGCGGGATTGGTGCGCAGCACGTAACCGCCCCGCAATCCGACGAGCAAGTTTTTGCTGAGCGCGTAGTCGACGCTCGCAAGAAGGCGCACGTTGCCGAAGGCTACGCCAGACTGGACGTCGCCCGCGACGATGTTGGTGTTGGTCGCCGAGTTCGGCGGAAAGTTGTCGCCGTCGGAAGGATCGACACAATTGTACCCGGCCGAGTTGAGCGTATGGTTGCCGCCACCGTTCAACTTGCAGACGTTCGTGGCGCCAGGCATGACAAAAAAATCGCCGGCCGCTGCAACTCCGATCCACCAACGATGGAAGTCGGCGCTCGTTCCTGAGCCGCACTTGCTGTCTTCGCACCGGTCGCTGGCGCACTCGTCGTCGCTTTCGCAATACGACCCGGACCCCTTTTTGTCGGAGCACTTTCCGTCGCCGCAAGTCCCGCTCGAACACTCGGAATCGGACTCGCAATCCTCACCCTTCGCCTTTTTGGCGGCGCACTTTTCGTCGACGCAGGATTCGCTGCCGCACTCCTCGTCCTTCGCGCAAGCCTCGCCCAGGTCTTTTTTCGGAGCCTTGCAGCCTGGAAAGTCCGGCGGGCAGTCCGGGGCAGTCGAAGGCGCGGGAGCGGCTTCGTTGTCGCCGCATTGCGACGGCGGCGATCGCCCCGGCAGGCTGGGCACGGGTCCGCTGATTTGCGGCGAGACCTCCACGGTGAATGGAGCCGTGCGGCTGCCGGACATGGCCACGGGCTGGTTTTTCGGGTCGAAACCTTGAATGAAATATTGCATCGTTCCCTGCGTCGCGTCCTTGCAGGGGATGAGGCCTCCGTAGCCGTCGCCCACCTTTTTGAGGTCGACGCTTTTCCAATCCGTCATGCCCGCGCCCTTGTATTTGACGAGGACGCGGCCGAGAGAGTCGCCCGCCGGGTACTCCACGTAGATGGCGAGCGGCGTACGAACGAGGGCTTCGGTCGGCGGGGTGTGGGAGAAGTCGCCGGTGGTCGGAGCGGCTTCGGCCGGAACGCTGGCGCCCTTGCCCTTGCGCTTGGCCTCGTTCCACACCCCGTCGAGCGCAGCGCTTTTGTAAGCGGGGTCGAGCTCGATGGAAGGGTCGAGCTGCAAAGCGTGCGAGAAGGTCGCCTTGCCTTCGTCGACGCTGCCGCTGAGCACCTGCATGGCGCCGAGGTCGCGTAAGAGTGTGGCCTTGAGCGACGTGCCGCACTTGTCGCTCCCGCACTTGCTCACGGCCACCTGCAGCTTGCGCACGGCCACGGAGTAATTCATGTTCAAGTTGTCTTCTTCGATCGCGGCTTTCTGCAGTGCTCGCGCGTCGCGCTCGATTCGTGCGTCGGAAGCCAACGCCGGAGCGCTGACGACGCTTGCCGCCATCAGGAGCGTCCACGAGAGAAGCAGCCGCGCGGCAGCGGCAATGGCAGTTCGGTGCACGTCGCGTTCCTCCGGGGGGGCGGAAGCATAGAGCACCTGTCGATGCAGTGAGAAGGATTCGCCGGGACGGTCGCAAGCAGACGCAAAGCGTCGACGTCAGACTTGCCCCACTCGGTGCGCATGAAGGGACGCGTCGATTCAGGGATCGGTTGGCGTCGTGGTTTCGGGGACGAACGGCAGACGAGACCCGTATCCTTTGGCCGTGAGCCGCGGTGCGGCGATGCCGCTGCCACGAACGCGGTCGCGGACCGCCTCTGGGGCGTCCGAGCGCAGGCAGGTCAAGCCACGGCCCGGCGCGAACTCACCGAATCCCCGCGGCTACGTCTTGGACCCGCTCTCGGCGTCAGTCAGACGCGCCGAAAAACGCCAACGACGATGCCGATCAGCATCGTCGGCTTGAAGTCGGTGGCTCGCACGTAGATGGGTGCCATGCTTTTGTTCGCCGGCTGAAAGCGAACATGGTCCTTCTCCGGATAATAGTACTTCACGGTAGCCTCATCCCCAATGAGCGCGACCACGATCTCGCCGCGATTCGCGGTGAGCTGTTTCTTGACGAAGATGTAGTCGCCGCTCAGGATTCCCGCGTCGACCATCGAATCGCCGTGCACCTTCAGGCCGAAGACCTCTCGCCCACCTTTGACGAGTGTCCGATCGATTCGAACCGTGTCGATAATATGCTCCTGGGCAAGCAGCGGGAGACCCGCAGCGACACGGCCCACGACCTGCACTTCGACCAGGTCCACGTCGTTTGCGGGCTCCGAGATGTGCGCGTCGCCGGAAGGGGTTCCCAGTGTCGTGGGTCGAAGCGCACGAGACTTCATATCCTCGCGCGTGAGGTAACCCTTGCGCTCCAGCGCTCGCAGATGATCGTTTACCCCGTTGGTGGACCGGATCCCCATGCGAGCGCCGATTTCACGAAGCGTCGGCGGGTAGCCGCGGTCGTGAATCGACTGACGAATGAAGTCGAGCACCATCTGCTGCCGCTGCGTAAGGCCTTGCATCGCGTATGCCCAAGCTACTGAACGCACGTTCTATCGTCAAGAAAGCGGCGCAAAAGTTCACCGGGCCCACTCCGAAAGAAAGCGCATCTTCATGTCCACGTGGCATGTCGCGCACTCGTGCGATTGTCCGTCCTTACGCGCGAGCTTCGCGACGAAGTTGTCGTCCATCCAATGCGAGAGCCGCTTCTCGTCGCTCCGGTCCAGTTGCACGACACGACCTTGATGGCACGAGTCGCAGAACAGCGGCGATCCGTCGGCCATCGAGAGCCTGACGGCGAACTCGTCCCACATGCGCGCAGCAATCTTCTTTCGGCGAGTCGGCGCCGCGAAGTCGCCCTCCTGATGGCAGTCGGCGCACTTGACTCCGAGCGACTTGGCGATGAGCGTCATGACGCCTCGCAGCGCCCTCGGGTCGACCCGCTCGATCGACGGCAGATGGGTCGCGTCCAGGCCGAGAGCGCGCAAATCGGCGACCCGCGAGCTCGGCTGCGGGGACTTCATCTCGATCGGAGCCGAAGGTGGCGGTGTCGGTACGAGCACGCCGGGGGGGGCCGGCGTGGGTTCCGATGGCATTTCCTTGCCGTCGTTCGCGTTGCGGATTGGGGCGGAAGCGGCCCCGGATGCCGCGGAGTGCTCCGGCACCGTTGGCCACGGCGCGGTCGGCGGGACTGTGCCGCATGCCACGGCGACGAGCGCGAATCCGACGAGGCCGGAGCGCGCCACTACGGCAAACACGTGCTGTCGCCGTGTGACGGCACCCGGATCCGGGCTGAGAACCCGGCTGCTCAAAAGCGACTGCTCGTCGTCAGAAACGTGAGCTTGTCGTTCGTCTCGCGCAATCGAGCCGAAAGAATCCGCACGCAGTTCCAGAGCACCTCGTACGCGAGGTCCTTGTGGACAAATAACAGGTCGTCGAATTCCTCCTTCCGGATCACCAGCAGTCGGCAACGCTCGTGGACACGGGCATCCGCCGACCGCGGGAATTCGTCGATGAGCGACATTTCGCCGAACACTTGACCGGGACCCAGGATGGCCAGGGCCTCCTCGCCCATACCTGCGATCTCGCGGGAAATCCGCACTTTGCCATCGAGAATGATGAAGAGCTTGTCGCCCAAATCACCATATTGAAAGATTTTCGTTCCCGTGACGTGCGACTCTTCCGTGGTGGCGCGCGCGATGAGCGCCAGGGCCTCCTGCGTGAGTCCGTCGAAGAACGGGACGCGCGCTAGCTGACCCTCGCGCTCGGTCAAGATCCCGTCCGGGGGAGGAGCGGAGGACGTCATCGGTTGCCGCGCCGAGCGTACGTCAACACCGGCAACGGATCACTCCACACGAGGCTCGCGACGGCTCGCGCCGAGGAGATCAGGCGTCGCCTTCGGCCATAACCATCCAGCGCTCCGCATCGAGAGCGGCCATGCATCCGCTCCCCGCCGCCGTCACCGCCTGGCGGTAGGTGAAATCCTGAACGTCACCGCAAGCAAAAACTCCCGGCACACTCGTATAGGTGCTTCCGGCTTTCGTTTTGATGTAGCCGCTGTCGTGCAGTTCGATCTGCCCTCGGAACAGATCCGTGTTCGGGGTGTGGCCAATGGCCACAAAGAGGCCGGTACAGGGCACCACCACCGATTCTTTCGTACGAACGTGGATGCGAACGCCGGTCACTTCGCCGAGGCCCACGTCGAGCACTTCCTCGACCTGGGCATCGAAGACGACCCGGATCTTCGGGTTGTTGAGCACCCTGTCCTGCATGGTCTTGCACGCGCGAAATTCCTGCCTGCGGTGTACGAGCGTAACGCTCCGGCAGAGACCAGCCAGATACGTCGCCTCCTCCATGGCCGTGTCGCCGCCGCCGACCACCACAACGTCTTGGCCGCGAAAGAATGCACCGTCGCAAACGGCGCACGCGCTCACCCCTCTGCCGAGCAGTGCGGCTTCGCTTTCGAGGCCCAGCCACTTGGCCTGAGCTCCGGTCGCCACGACGACGGTGCGAGATCGATACTCGACCATGTCTTCGCCGACCCATACCGTGAACGGTCGATGGCGCAGATCCACCCGAAGGACGTCGTCCGTGACGATCTCGACGCCTTGGGCCAGCGATTGTTCACGAAAGGCCCTCATGAGCTCGGGGCCTGCGATTTTTTGTGGAAATCCCGGAAAGTTTTCGACGTCGTTCGTGATCATCAGCTGGCCGCCCGGAATGCCGCCGCGCGTGAGCCCCTCGATCATCAACGGCTTCAGGTTCGCCCGCGCAGCATAAATAGCCGCGGTGTGACCGGCAGGACCCGATCCGACGACGATGACCTCGCGCACTTGCAAATGATTCATGGATGGGCGCGCCAAAGTTAGCGATGCGGCCGGGGGTACGCCAGGACCGGAACCCCCGTCGTGACATCTCCTCAGTGGCGCACCGGCACCGCCTTCAGCGAGGCGCGCCCGTCCTTGACATACACACTGAATCGGACTCGCCGGCAAGCGTGACGCAGCACGAGCGCGTCGCGATTCTCCTTGAGCTTTCGCGCGAACTTCTCGAAGGTGAGCCCGTCGACCGGCTCTCCGCATTGGCGCTTGGTCCGGACGAAATCATCGAAGACCGCAAGCCATTCGGACCTCTCCTCGGGGGCGACCTGGTCGCCTGTCGCCTGCGCCAACAGCTCGGCCGGCACGGCACCGACCGTGGTGGCGTCGTCGTCATCGCTCGGAGATACGCCCGAGATGGTGGCGACCCCTCTTACCAGCGGCAAGTGCGATTGCGGCAGCCCCTGCGGTAAGGAAGTCGGAGGCGGGAGCGGCTTGCCTGGGGGTGCAGGAGCTGGCTTCGCACCGGGAGACGGCGCATCGGGCAAAGAAAACGCCGAGGGTGGAATGTCCCCGAACGGTAGCGGCTTGGTGGCTGCGGGGGGCGGCGGCCGAGCGGGCAGAACCGGCGGCGGGAGGTCGGGCGCCACACCGGCATCGGAGTTCAGGAACGAGAAAGCGCTCATCGACGGTTGGGCTGGCGCCGGTCCGAGGATCGCTTCGAGATCGGCCGGCTTGCGGGTCACCCCACCGGCTTTTTCGATCGATCGCTCGATGCCTTCGTTGATGTTTTGAGCTGCCAGTCGGTAGGCGCCGCGCAGACGCGCCACTTGCAGCATTTCCATCGTCCCCTCTTTGAGACGAGTCGCCTGCATGACCAGCTCGGCAAGCGGCGCCGAGTGCTCGATCGCCGTGGCGGCCAGGCCCACGGCCGCAGCCACGCCAACCACGCAGACCAGCAGAAGCCAGGGGACGTTGGCTTTGTCCTTATCGTCGGCGTTGCTCAAGAAGCTTGTCGGTCCGGCGAGAACGGTGCGCGTGCGCACCACGGCGAATCCTCCGCCCATGGGCCAAATGTCGCCGGGCAATCGCGCATACGTGGCCCCCAGATCGTCGGAAAGCATTCGCGCATCGGTGCGCCCCGCCTCGCCGTACGCCTGGGCGTCGACGGTCTTCAGGTCGTTGCCGATGGCGTCGAGTTGCTCCGGATCGAAGCCTTCGACGCCGACGCCACTGGCGACACTCCTGCCCGCCGCGAAGAAGGCGAGACTGGTGCGCGTCCTCTTCGCAAGGTCCTCCGCGAACTTCTTGCTGACCTCCTTCAACCCGACGATCGCGCCCGCCGGGCGTTGCGTGGCGTCGTACTCCACGGGACGGGCAGCGACGACATAGATCTTGCTGCCGAGCAGCCACACATCGTCGCGAAGCCAACCGTGCAGTGCGTCGTTGACCGCCCCGTAGCCCCCGAGTTCGAAGTCATCGTTCCCGGCTACGGCGTCGAAGCCGACCTGGGCGACGACCTGCCCGTCACGATCGACGGCGAAGAGAGCGTCGCTCCGCCAGTCGGCAGGAATGTTGTCGCTGATCGAAGCGAGTGCTTTTTTGGCGTCGCCTTTGGACTTATCGGAGACGCGGCCATCCTTGGTCGAGTTTGCGGCGACCAGCGCCTGCTGCAACGTGGCGTCGACGCTGCCTACAAGGAGCGCGTCGATGCGACGCCGAGCGTCGATTTTGAGGGCCCACTCGACCGTCTGGCTGTCCGACGCGAGCCCCTCCTTGAGCGCGCGCATGGTCTGCCGATTGTATTGGCCCACCGCGACGTAGACGACGTAGAGCGCCACGGCGACGGCAACGCCGAGAAGGACGTACCATACGCGCGACAAGACCATCACTTCGAATCACCGCCTCCCAAGACCATGGGCTCCCTCATATCGAGGACGCCGCCGACGACGTGAATCGGCGCCTCCCTTCCGACGGGTTTGCCGTCGAAAAATGCCTTCAGGGTGTAGTCACCTTGCGGCAGGGCCATGGCGAAGCCACCCTCGTGATCCGGAAGCGCGAACTCGACAGCCGCCGCATCGACCACGATGTACATGACGACGCTCGGGAAGAGCTCGTCACGAATCACGTGCAGGCCCGGCGCCGTTGCGGCCCACTCGCGCGTCGAGCTCGGGGCCAGAGGATTCGCCGCCCACTTGTCGTTCGCCACCTCGTAGAGGGTATGCGCGAACGGGTCGACGTTCTTGAAGCTGAGGCGCGAGCCCGGAGCCAGCACAATCGTCGCGGGCGTAATGCGGCCGCCCGTTACCTTGATCGAAACGGGGTCGTGCTCGTGCCCTTGCGACCCGATGGCCAGCGCCGCCACGCAGACGTCACGCGAGACGTTCGCGGACAGCTTCCGAAAATCTTGCTTCACCGTGGGCGACGGCTCTCGCCACGTGTAACTGTGTGAGTCGTTCTTGGCGCCCTCGGCGTACACTTGCGGCAGAAGTTTTTCCCACCCCACCACCTTGCCATGAACAGTCGCGGCGGGGATTGCGCCGGCAAAGAGAGGCGCGCCGAAAATCACGGCAAGCCCGAAGACGAGGGTGGAGACAATGTACGCCGGACGCACGGCCCTCGCTCTTCGCGACACACGAATCATCACGGGTTCCGGCGCAAACGGTAGCTGACCGCGAAAGCCGGTGTAAACGAGTTTCAGGAAAACGCGCCGCGATGGCTTGGCCATCGATGAAACGACCGCGCCGGTGGCTCGACCGCAACGAGATAGGCAAGGACCGGGAGCCCCGGCCCCTCCTTCACGTCTTGCTGTCGACCGGGAGCTCGACGACGAATCGAGCACCGCGCCCGACCTCGCTGTCGACGCGAATCTCGCCGTCGTGGCTTTCGATGATGCTCTTCACGATGGAAAGACCGAGGCCTGTGCCATGACTCTCTCGTTTGGTCGTGAAGAACGGAACGAAGACTTGCGGCAGGTGCTCGGGGGCAATGCCGGCCCCATTGTCGGATACGGAGACGACGGCCCGACGATCTCGCTCGCTCACCCGCACCGATGTCGTCAAGACCACGCGCCCGCCGGTCGGGGGGGCGGCCTGACACGCATTGGTGAGCAGGTTGACGAATACCTGGACCAATTGCTCGCTCACGCCACGGACGATGAGGATGTCGGGGCCGTAGCGCCGCTCGACGCGCACGCCAGCCGCCGCCAGAACGTGCTCGCAGAACGCGACGGCCCGGTCGACCACTTCCTGCAGGACGACCGCTCCGGTCGCGTCGCTCGAAGGTCGTGCGTACGTCACGAGCTCGCGCGTGAATCGAAGCATCCGATTCGCCGATTCGCTGATCCGGCGCAGCCTCTCGACGTCGTCCGCTTCGCGGCGACGGCCCTCTTCGGCAGCCTTGCGGATGAGAAAGTCCGAATAAGCGACAATCGAGGTGAGCGGGTTGTTGAGCTCGTGCACCAAACCGGCCGCCAGCTGTCCGAATGTGGCCAGTTTTTCGGCCTGGATCATTCTTCTCTCGAGACGCCGCGTGTTTCGGTTGGCGCCCGCGGCAGCCGCCACGGCAGCCCGGGCGTTCGGGAGCGCACGTCCGAGGATCATCGCCACTCTTTCGATGAGACGAACCGCAGGCGAGCGGGCAGCGTCCAGATTCTCGTCATCGGACGCCAAGTGCAGCGTCGATCCCATCGGGTCCGACGGAACGCCGACGACATACTCGTGCGCGAACTCCGGGAAGATCCGGGTCGGATCGCTGGGGCCCGGTCGGTCCCTCACCCCCTCGGGAAGCTTGCGCACGACCACACGGGCGAGACGGTTCGCGCCTGGTTCGGGCACGAGACACGCGCCCACCGCATGCGCGGGTACGATGTCCGCCGCAGCCGCTATCAGTGTCTCGACGACGGCGCGCTCCCCGCTCGGAAGCGGCAGATCGATTGCGGCGACGAGAAGGCGGTCCAGCCATGCACTCGGCACCAGGTCCGGCACGCGCGGTCGGGATGACGAGAGCTCCGTGTCGCTGACCGGAGCCGCGCCGTCGCCGTCGCCGAGCGTCTCTGCCCCCCGGCTGCCCGGTCCATCCATCGAACGCTTGCGCATGCGGGACACCTATTTGCCGTGCTGACCGGCGACGGGTTTCACGATGGCGGACCGATCGTCGTTGGCAGCCGCCAGGACGTCATCGTCGCGCACCGATGCGGGCGCCGATCGGTCCAGATCGAGAATGCGCGCCCGGCCGACGTACGATTTCGTCTCGTATCGGGTGATCTTGCCGATCTTGCGCACGATATCGGCCATCCGCTCCGCCTCGTTGAAAATGACCTCGGCGGCCGAGTGAGGTGCCGTGGCGGGCTCCAACCGGCGCTTCAGCAGCTCGGCATACCCCATCACGATCGTGAGCGGCTGGTTGAGCTCGTGGGCCGCGGCGCCCGCCAGCTCCGCCACGATGGCCTGACGCTCCTGGGCGAGGATTTGCTCCTGCGCCTGCGCGAGGCGCTGTTCCATGCGAACCTTTTCGCGCAGATCCGTGAAGATGCCGACGCTGCCAACGGGCACCCCGGCTTCGTAGATGAGCGCCGCCGAGAGGGAGACGGGGACCGGCTCTCCGCTCACATTGAGGAGCTCGGTGCGAAGGCCTTGCACGCGACCGCCTCCGGCCCGTATCAGGCGCATGACGTCGCGCGCGACTCCTCGAGGATATCGGGTGCTCACGTCGCACCCGAGCAACTCGGCCGCGGGGATGCCGTAAATCCGTTCGGCAGCGGGGTTCGCGAGCAAAATACGGCCGCGAAGGTCTGCACTCACGATGGCATCGACGGACGAATCGATGATGCGCTGAAGGAAGTCCTTGGTCTTGAGAAGTTCGTTTTCGACCGCACGTTCGGCGGTCACGTCGCGAAAAGTGCAGAGTACGACGCCTTCCTCACGGAGCACCGAATTGAAGTTCACGCTCAAGATCGCGACGTCTCCCCCTTTCTTGCGCACGTGGACGTCGACGTTCTGCGGATACCGCCCCTGCGCGAAGCCGAGACGAAGATCGTGAGCCAGGCCCGCGTCCTCGCCCGCCAGCAAATCTCCGACCCGGCGCCCCCGCAAATCGGCCTCGCTGTAGCCCGTGATGGTCTGCGTGCGCGGATTCGAAAACAAGAGATGCCCTTCTGCGTCGATGACGATGATGCCATCCGCCGCACTTTCGAAAAAGTCGGCGTAGCGCTGCAGCGTCCGCAGTCGACGCTCGGCCTCGAAGCGGGCCACGGTGACTTGCTGCGTCTGATCGCGCAGCGTCTGCATCACCCGCGCGTTGCGCAGCGCGATCGCCATGGCATTCGACACGGTTCGGCAGAGCCCGAGCTCGCGATCCGCGAACGTGAATGCCTGCTTTGCTCGAAGAAACAGGACCCCCATGGGGCGCGACTCGTAAAGGATCGGCAGGATCGCGAGCGAGCTGAACACGCTCTTGTGCCCCTCGTGACGGACAATCTCGAGCAGTGGGTGAGTCGCTACGTCCGCGATGACCAGAGGTTCGCGACTGCTCAGCACCTGCTGGATCTCGGGGTAGTTAGCGAGATCGATCGGCAAGTCGCGAAGCTGCTCGTCGTCGCTCGCTGCGACGACGTATCCGACGTCGCCTGCCTCACGCACGAGGACGATGCTCACGCGATCGACCTTGGCCACCTCGGCGATTCGCTGGACGACGGTAAAGAGGATGCCCCGGAAGTCGAGGTTGGACGCCAGGGCGCGCGTGAGCTCGAGCACCAACCGTGCGTCCTGCTCCTTCTTCGCGAGCGCCTCGACGAATCCACGAATGCGAAGCTGACCCCGTATCCGCGCCACCAGCTCGACGGGCTTGAAGGGCTTCCGAACGAAGTCGTCGGCCCCGGCCTCGAAGACCTTTGCGATTTCCTCGTCCGCCTCGAGGGCCGTCAACACGACGACAGGAAGGTCGCGCGTATCGGGTCGGGATCTCAGAATACGCAAGATCTGGTAGCCGTCGGGTGGCGGCATCACGAGATCGAGCAACACGATCGAAGGGCTGATCTTGTCGATTTGCGCGAGTGCCTCGGTGCCCGACGCGACGGCCATATGCGGAAGATCCGCGTGCGCCAGCGCCTGGATGAGGACGTGTCGACTGACGGTATCGTCGTCGACGACAAGGACGGGACCACCCGGCACGGCCAAAAAGTGTACCTCTCCGTCCCCATTTGTCGACATTGCGCGCTCAGTCGAACAGATCGCGCTGCGGGGTTCCGGACCGCTCTCCCGGCGGAGCCCCCGGTGCGGGCGGCTTCTTACCGAGCGCCTCGTAGGCCTTTCGATGGGCGATGCGACCTCGCGGCGTCCGGCCCACGTAACCTTGCTGAATGAGGAACGGCTCGACCACGTCCTCGAGCGTGTCCCGCGGCTCGGCGAGCCCGGCCGCGAGTGCATCGACGCCGACCGGGCCTCCGTCGTAGTGTTCGATGACGACGGTGAGGTAACGCCGGTCCATTTCGTCGAGACCGGCTTCGTCGACCTCGAGCCTCGCGCAGGCGTCGCGAACGCCCTCGAGATCGATGCGCCCAGTGCCGAGCACCTCGGCGAAGTCGCGAACGCGGCGCAGCAGCCGGTTGGCAATGCGCGGTGTCCCGCGGGAGCGACGGGCGATCTCGTGCGCCGCTTCGGCATCAAGGCTCACGGTGAGGAGCCTGGCGCTCCGGACGACGATGCGAGCCAGATCCTCGGGAGGGTAGAAGTCTAGCCGGACGACGTGGCCGAACCTCGAGAACAGAGGCGCCGTGAGCAGTCCCGTTCGCGTCGTTGCCCCCACGAGCGTGAACGGCTGGAGCGGGATCTGCACGGCGCTCGCGAACGCCCCCTCACCGGTCATGATGTCGATGATCGACTCGTCGAGAGCCGGGTAAAGGCTCTCCTCGACGACGGGGTTCAGGCGGTGAATCTCGTCGATGAACAGAATGTCGTTTTTCTGGAGCTTCGTCGTGAGAAGCGCTGCGAGCGCCCCCTTGTGTTCGATCACGGGGCCGCTCGTGGTAACGACCTGGACGCCCATCTCGTGCGCCAGAATGTGGGCGAGGGTCGTCTTACCGAGCCCCGGCGGACCGGACAGGAGGAGATGATCGAGCGGCTCGCCGCGACGCCGGGCGGCCTCGACGAAGACGCGCAGATTGTCCTTGTGTTTGGTCTGGCCAATGTAGTCGGCGAAGGTTCGCGGCCGCAGCGTGCGGTCGAACTGGGTATCGTCCTGCTGCTGCGTCGCGTCGATCGCACGTACGGGGTCACCGAGCGGTTCGGCGCCCCGATGTTCAGGAATTCGAGCCACGGGACGCTTGGCCATGCGATCAGAACTTCGATAGATATTCGCCGATGCTTGGCAGCGGAAGGACCTCGGACGCGAGGCCCGCGCGCACGACCGCGCCGGGCATCCCGTTCACGATGGCCGTCTCTTGGGATTCGGCGATGATGATGCCGCCCGCGTCGCGAATCGCGCGCGCGCCCTCGAGCCCGTCGTCGCCCATGCCCGTGAGAACGACGCCGATGCACGACGGACCGAGGGGTGCCACGCTGTTGAAGAGCCGGTTGGCGCTGGGTACGTAACGGTCGGTGGCGGCCGCAGGACCGACGCGCAGCCGAAACTCCGACCCTTTTTTCACGAGCTCCATGCACTTCCGCCCCGGGCAGATGAACCCCGTCGCGGGCTCGAGCAAATCGCCGTCGGTCGCCTCGACCGTTCGCACCGCACCACGCTTGTCCAGTCGCTCGGCGAACGTCCGCGTGAACTTGTCGGGCATGTGCTGTGCGACCACGAACGCCGCAGCCGTCGTCGCGGGAAAGCGGGCGAAGAGCTGCAGGAGGGCGCTCGGCCCCCCCGTCGAGCTTGCGATCGCGATGACGCGCTTCGGGGGCCGATACAGCGCAGCAGGCCGCGCCGGGGCGGGCTCGAACCCGGCCGCAGCTCCATCGACCGTAAACGCCCCGCTGCCCTGCCGCCGCACCAGTGATTTAGGCACGAACGACGGCCCCAGCGAACGGACGAGGAGTACTTTCTTGAGCAGTTCTTCGCGGACCTCCATCGCCTCGGGCGTCAGCCGGTCGGGCTTGGCGACGAAATCGAGGGCCCCGAGCTCGAGCGCTTTGAAGACGTTCTCGCGCTGCGAGTAACTGCTGACGACGATGACGGGGGTCGGCGTCGTCGCGGCGAGGATGCGAAGAAACGTGAACCCGTCCATCCGCGGCATCTCGAGATCGAGAGTCACCACGTCCGGCTTCAGGAGCGTGACGAGCTTGAGCGCCTCTTCGCCGTCAGCCGCCTTGCCCACGACTTCGACCTCGGAGTGATCGGCGAAGACGTCCGCGATGTTTCGTCGGTTGTAGGCCGAGTCGTCGACGACGAGCAGCCGGATGGGACGCGCACGGTGGGGGGTCACGAAAGTGGGCCCGGAGACTGGCTCGGGCTGCGCGCGGATAGGGGCTTACGGTACACGAGATCGTCTTTCAAATGTAACAGCTCGAAGGCCGTCGTGACGTTCAGCAGCGACTCAGAGTGGCCCAGGAGCAGCACGCCCCCGGGGTTCAAGCGATGATACAGCATCTCGATGGCCACCCGGCGCGCGCGCGCGTCGAAGTAAATGAGCACGTTCCGGCAAAAGATGACGTCGACCCGACCGAGAGCGCGGGATCGGTCCTCGAGCAGGTTCATCTGACCGAACGAACACAGGGGCCGAATGACGTCACTGACCTGCCAGCCCCCCTCCGGACGCGCCACGAAATACGCACGACGCTGCTCGTCCGTCGTGACTCGGAAGCTGCTCTCGGAGTAGACGCCGCGGCGCGCGGCGGCCACACATCGACGGGAAATATCGGATCCATGGACCCGCACGTCCCACGGCGGCGCCGCCCCGTTGACGCGGCCACTTACGTCCGCATCGAAAGACGTGCGCCGAGGCAAAAACAAGCCCGACTGATGCACGAGGATGGCGACCGTGTACGCTTCCTCGCCGGTCGAGCAGCCCGCGCTCCAGATGATCAGCCTGCGCTGCGGTCGAGCTTGAAGGTGAAGGAGCGGCAAGAGCTCGTTTTGAAATGCGCGCAACTGACGTTCTTCGCGAAAAAAATAGGTTTCATTCGTCGTCAGGAGATCGACCGCCTCGTCCCACTCCGCATCCGCAGCCTTGGCGAAGCGCAGATAATGGTGATATTCGGCGAACGACGCGAGCTTGAGCACGATAAGGCGCTCGCGAAGACGCCGCTCGAGTGAAAATCGCGTCTCGGGGCCGAAGTGGAGACCTGTGCGCGCCACGAATAGATCGCGCAAGAGCCGGAACTCGTCCGCTTTGAGCGTGATCCCGTCCGCGGAGGGCGGCACCCGGCGCACTATTGCCCTGCCTCGAATTCCCGTGAATCGTCCCCCGAATCCCCGCGCTCGCTGCCGGCAGGGTCGCCGGAGGGCCGAAGACTAACGGCAAGCGCGATGGCTTCGCGCACGATGGGATCCTGCTCGCGCTCGTAACGCACCCGAAGAAGCCCCTGCGATACCGTCCCCTTGTCCTGCGCCAGCAACTCGGCCGCGTGGCGACGGATCTCGGGCGACGGATGGTCGAGGCAGAGTCCTAGACGCACCAGCGCCTGAGCTCCCGGATGCGACCCCACGAGTGACAGCGCAAGCTTGACCACCTCCGTGTCGGCGTGATCCAGTGCAGCGAAGAGCACTTGTTCGCGATTGGGCTGGTCGTCCGACACGGGAGACCGGTCGGCGCGCTCGAGTGCACCGATAGCCTCCACCGCGGCGCAGGCGATGGCGGGGTCCGAATGGCGCACGAGCGGACGAGCCGCAGCGACCGCGCGCTGCGGATCCGCCTCCCCGAGCGCCCGGAGCCCCGTCGCGGTGAGCACGGCATCTCGGGTGTCCGCAATGACCGCGATCAGTGGTTCGACCCTTCCGAGACGTCCCAGCGCCCGGACGGCCGCAAGCTTCACTTCCCGCTCCTCGTCGGAAAGAGCGAAGACCACGGCGTCCGCGGCCGCAGAACCGCCGGACTGCGCGAGCGCATCGATGGCCGCGCGCCGGACTTGCGGGTGGTCGTGCGACAGTGCGCGCTGCAGGATGCGCACGTCGTCCGGCAAAAGCGGCTGGATGGTGGCGATCGCGCCGAGCAGAATGCACGCAAGCACCACCGGGTCATTCGGCGGTTGCGACTCGCGCAGAAGCTCGCGTGCCGCGCTCACGTGCCGAGCGGCGAGCCCCGACACGGCATTGGTGGCGGCGGCGGCGATGCGCTCGTCCGGATGCCAGACGAACCTCGCGGCACGACGAAGATCACTGGCATCGCCCACCATGCCGAGCACCTCGACCGCACACGACGTAACCTCGGCGAATGTCGATCGAAGCGCTGCGCGTACAGCCGCGCGCACGTCGAAGACGCTCGCCCCTTCGAACGACGCTGCGAGAGTGAGTATGGCCGCTTGCACCGAAGGGGATGACCCGCGTGCCACGTCGAGGAGCGGGGCGATCGCGGCCGGGCCGAATAGCCGAATCGCCATGTCCGCGCGCTCGGCGACGTCGTCGTCTCCGAGCGCCGCGGCCAGCAAGCGTACGTCCGCCGAATCGCTCAGCAGACCCAGCACGAGCAAAGCCCCGGCGCGAGCGCGAGGATCTTCTCCATCGCCCGCCGCGCGACGGGCGTTCTCGTGACCGGCCGCGTCGAGTGCCTCGCGGGCGGCCCCAACGAGGGCATCATCGTGGGGGTCCACCGCCAGAAGATCGCCGAGCGCGACCAATGCATCGCGCGCGATCGTGGGCGAAGCGTCTCCGACGGCTTTGGCCAGGGCCCGGACGGCCGGAGGCTCGCGCGACGCCGACGCCGCGGCGATGGCGTATCGACGGAGCAGCGGGTCGGCGGCGAGTGGTTCGAAGATCCCCCACGGCAAGCATGCGGCCAAGCGAGCGAGCGATTCGAGCGCGGCAATCTTCAAGAACGTGTTGCTCGTGGCGAGCACATCGGCGAGCGCCCGGATGGCCCTTTCGCGCGAGTCCTCTCCGGCCAGTGCCGCGGTCCCGAGCGCTTCGGCGGCGGCCACGCGCACGTTCTCGTCGTCGTCGGTCAGCGCGAGCGCCAGCGCCGATGTTCCCCGCGCGTCGGCAATGCCGCCGAGAACCTCTACGATGAGTTTGCGGGCGTCGGCGTCCAGCCGGGACAACGCATCGACCGACGCCCCCACCGCGTCGGGACCGATGACGACGAGCGCTTCGACCGCGGCGTTGCGAAGACCGATGTTGATGGTCTCCTCGAGTGCGGCAACCAAGGAAGCGATGACCTCTTCGCGCTGCTCGAGGGCAGGCGCGACCAGGGTTCCCTCTTTGCGAACGCGCCAGTCATCGTCGCCAAGCGCGCGAAGCAAGAGCTCCGGGGCCTGGCGCCCGCGGACCTTGGCAATCTGTTGCACCGCGACACGCCGCGCTTCGGGCTCGGCCTGGTCCAACAACCAGCGGACAGCGGCTGCGGCGTCGCTCACGCCGACGGCTCCGGAGGCCGAGCGGACAACTGCGCGCCGGGGCCGATCTGCCCCGATGCAGCGAGCGAGTCCGTGAGTTCTCGGAGTCGACTGACGTCGAGCACGAACACGAGCCTGCCGTCGTAGCGCGTGACCCCCGCGATACCGCGCACGTCTTCCCCGCCCCCGAGAGTCGGTGCAGCCTGCAGCTCGGTTCCTTTCGTTCCGAACACTTCGGTGACGGCGTCGACGACAAGCGCCGCCGTTCGGTTCGCCACGTCGACGACGATCCACTTTGTCTTTCGCGTGCGTGCCGTGGGCGCGAGCCCAAAACGAGCGCGCAAATCGACCACGGGCACGACGTCACTGCGAAACTCGGCCACGCCGATCACGGCCGCCGGCGCGTGAGGGAGCTCCACCAACCGCATCGGATTGGCGATCTCCTTCACGCGCGCAATCGGAACAGCATAGTGGACCTCTCCGACCACGAAGCCTACGAGACTCTTGGAGGGGTCATGGCGGTTTCGATTCGACACGATGCCCGTGCTCCTTCTTTCACGCCGGCTCGAAGATCGCGCGAAGGTCGATGAGAAGCAGGAAAGCCCCTCCCGGTGGCCTGCCGATGCCGGCGACATGCGCCGGTTGATCGGAGCCCAAGATGTGAGCGGGCTCGATATCCTCGCTGGCCAGCCTCCAGACTTGGTGAACTTCGTCGACCAACAGTCCGATCTGCTCGCTTCGACCCACGTCCGCGAGCAGGATGCGCGTCTTTCGGTCGGCGGGTGCTTCGGGAACGTG
Source organism: uncultured delta proteobacterium (assembly GCA_963696385.1). GTDB lineage: Bacteria > Myxococcota_A > Polyangia > Polyangiales > Polyangiaceae > Palsa-1150. The sequence goes on along the minus strand of CAVOKF010000005.1, from coordinate 1,124,378 downwards.
AAAGCGCCGCCGCAAGTCCATCACGGTCACGAGCTTGCCTCGCACGCCGATGACGCCGAGCACGGAGAACGGGGCGCGAGGCACTTCCGTGATCGGCGGGGGCTTGAGGATCTCGGCGACGTGCGCGATTTCGACGGCGTACGTCTCTCCCGCGAGGCCAAACGCCAGATACTCGGTGCGCTTGCCGGCATTGCCCGTGCGGCGAGCCGCCCGCCGGTCGTTTCTCGCCCGTCCCGGATCGACCATCGTCAAGCCCTCCGAACCCCGGCAGCCCGTCGGCTGGAGTCTTCCGCCGCCACGAGAAACCGCGTCTCGGCCGGCGCGATCACTTCCTCGATGAGCGCGGCCACGTCCAAGATCAGCGCCACGCGCTGATCGCCGAGCTCCGTTGCGCCGGCGAACCCACGAACGGTCTTCAGCGATTTGCCAAGCGGCTTGATCACGATGTCCTGCTGGCCGACCAGCGCGTCGACGACCAACCCGAGCCTTCGCTCGGCCACACGCACGATGACGACAAACGAACGCCCGACCGGGCGCCCTCTCTTCGACTCGAACAGGCGGTCGAGGCGGCAAATGGGCAGCGATGCCCCGCGCACGCTGAGCACCTCGCGCGACTCGATGGCCCGCACGTGTTTTTCTTCGAGAGCGATGGCCTCCTCGACGGTCGAAATGGGGATGCCAAAGAGCTGGCCGGCCAGATCGACGAGCAGCACGTTGATGATGGCCAACGTAATCGGCAGCGTGATCGTCATCTTGGTGCCGATGCCCACGTCGCTCGCGATATCGACCACGCCTCCGAGCTTCCCGATGTTGGTCTTGGCGACGTCGAGCCCGACTCCCCGGCCGCTGAGATCGGTCGCGACTTCCTTCGTCGTAAAGCCCGGCATGAACACGAGCCCGAACACCTCTCGAGCAGTCAGCTCCCGAGCTTCCTCCGCGGTCACGATCCCCTTCCGAATCGCGGCGCTGAGGAGCGCGTTCGAGTCCATGCCCGCGCCGTCGTCCTCGAGCTCGATGACGACGTGATTGCCCTTCTGGAATGCGTTCAACGCGATGGTACCGACCGCCGGCTTGCCGACCCGGAGTCGGTCGGCGCGCCGCTCGATTCCGTGGTCGATCGCGTTGCGGATCATGTGCATCAGCGGATCGCTGAGCTCTTCGACGATCAGCTTGTCGATCTCGGTCTCGGCCCCGGTGACGACGAGGTTTACCTCCTTGTCGAGTTCGCGCGAAATTTGTCGGACGATGCGGGCCAGCTTTTCGAAAGATTGGCCCAGCGTGACCATTCGCACTTCGAGAATCCCTCCCTGCATTTGAGCCAGGTGGCGCTCGAGAGTGCGACTGAGTCGCTGCAACTCGGTAGCCATTTCACGCGGGCCCGTCGTTCCGCCGCGCGCGCGTTCCGTCAACCTCGCCATGGCTGTCCTGACGATCGCGAGATCGCCGACGATCGTCATGAGCCGATCGAGCTTTCGAATATCGACCCGAACCGTCTGGCTGACCGAACGAAGCGAGACTTCGCCCGCCGACGGCGCCGGATCATGGCCGGACGCCGATGCCCGCGACTGGCCTCGCAGGCCGGGTCCCGTCAACGCGGGCTCTGGGCGATCGACAACCGACAAGTCCGGGTCGTCGGACGCGCGGGCGACGGTCGCTATGGCACCGTCGGCGTTTTTTTGGAATGGCGCTTTGGAGCCATCCGCCGTGGAGCCGCGGCCGGATTGAACGGATCCGACCGGTGGTTGCGGGGCTGCGGTCGGTCGACGCGGAACTTCTTCGATCGACGCGTTGGGCCCCTGTACGGCGTCGCGCAGCGGCTCGAGTCGCGAGTGACTGGCCATCAGAATCTCGAGTTCGATCGCTTCGGAGTCGACGGGCGACCCCGTCGGCAAGTACGTGATGATCTCTCCGTGCGGTCGAGCTTTGGCCTTGAGATCCTCGAGTGCCGTATCGATGGTCGACAGCGCGAAGCGAACCCGTATGCGATAGAGCTTGAGGCCCTGCTGGATCGTGGCCCGTAGGCGATGCTCTTCGTACTCGGTGAGAACGCCGAACAGGCCGGGGTCGAGATCGTATTGGGCCACGACGCCAGCCGTACTCCCCGTTCTCGGCGCCGCGATGTGACCGAGCGCAACAAGGAGCTCTTCGACCTCCTGGACTGGCTCCACCGCGTCGCCCTTCTCGACGGCGAGCAGTCGCGAATAGAGCGCAACCGCCTGAAACAACAAGTCGAGAATCGCGGTCGTCAGTTCCATGCGCCCGAGGCGCAAATCGTCGAGTGCGTCTTCGAATTGATGCGAAAGCACCGATATGCGCGTCGCTCCGAAGAGGCCGGACAGCCCCTTGAGCGTGTGCACTCCGCGAAATACGTCGTTGATGACCTCTGCCTCGACCCGACCCTTCTTCAGGGAAGCGTCGAGAAGCAGCAAGTCGCGCCCTAGCGTGTCGATGAGTTCTTGGGCCTCGCTGAAAAACTCTTCGCGGGCTTTGTCTACCGCGTCGCCACGACCGCCGCCCCCGCCTTCGACCATGGCATCAACGTCCCGAGTCGACCGGCTCAACTCCAACCGGATGTCGCTCCTCGAGCAGGCTCTCGCACGACGCCCTCAGTTGCTCGGGCGTGAATGGCTTCGAGAGATATGCGTCCGCCCCAAGCGAAAGGCCACGCGCGACGTCGTGCTCGGCCCGCTGGGTCGATACGATGAGGAGTGGCGTCGATGCGTGGTGGGCGGAGTTGCGGATGAAGCGAATGAGTTCCAGGCCGTTGATGTCGCTCATGTTGATGTCGGTGATGATGAGGTCGTACGGACCGCGTGGAAGAAGGCGCATCGCTTCGAAGCCGCTGCTTGCTTCGATGACTTCCACCCCTCCATGAGGCGTTGCAAAATCCGGCGCCTCGACCACGGCGCGGACGAATGCGCGCACCGAAAGGGAATCCTCGACCACAAGCAGCTTACGCATCTACGCCTGGGTTAGGGTACTACGAACCGGGGACAACCGCCGAATCCGTGTAACGTGGGGACCGAGCTTGCAATGGAACCGCCGACCGCGGCAGCACTCGTCATCGGCAACGAGATCCTCGCGGGAAAAGTCGAGGAGGCCAATGTTCGCGTACTCGCGGACACCTTGCGGTCGCTGGGCGTCCTTCTGCGCCGCGTGGTCATCGTCATGGACGATGTTGACACCATTGCGCACGAGGTGGACGAGCTCTCTCGTACCCATGACTGGCTATTTACGAGCGGGGGCATCGGTCCAACGCACGACGACGTCACGATCCAAGGAGTGGCCCAGGCTTTTCGTGTACGAGTCGTCTCATCTGCGGAAATGGAGTCGATGCTGCGCGAGCATTATAAGGAGCGGTGCACCGAGGGGCACCTTCGGATGGCGCTCTTGCCGGAAGGCGCTAGCCTCGAAGTCGCCGCCGGAATCACGTGGCCGACGATCCGCCTCGGCAACACTTGGCTTCTACCGGGCATCCCGGAGGTGTTCCGGATGAAGCTTCCGGTCGTCGTCGCCAAGCTCGGCGGAGGTCGGGCGTTCGTCTCTCGCGCCGTTTACGTCAAGATGGATGAGGGCGAGCTGAAGCCGCTGCTCGATCGAGTCGTCTCTCAATTTCGCGATGTGTCCGTGGGCTCTTACCCCAAATGGCTCGATGCGACATACAAGACGAAGCTGACGTTCGACGGTCGAGACCATGCCCGGGTCACGGCGGCTCGCGACTGGTTTCTCGCGCTCTTGCCTGCCGGCGAGCCGCAACGGGTGGAATAGCGACCATGCTTGCATCCCGCGTGGCGAGATCGCTACACTTGCTGACACGCCGCTCGTCACGCGTTGCCGGAAGTTCCGCGCCTGATTCCATTTCCCCCGATCTCATCTGATCGGACCGTGAGCGCGAGCGGACCGCCATGTGGAAGCTGGTCATCGAGGACGACGAAGGCAAGCGCACGGTCGTCACACTCACGCGCGACGAGTATTCGATAGGCCGTCGCGAAGGAAACGTCATCCGGCTGACGGAGCGAAACGTCTCGCGCGATCACGCTCGCATTTACAAGAAATCGCATAGCCCCGAACGAGAGCGTTTCGCGGTCGAAGATCGGACGAGTTACAATGGTGTTTTCGTCAACGGACTACGCATCACCCACGCGCAGGATCTCGGGCACGGCGACCTGATCCAGGTCGGCGATTACCGAATCGTCGTTCAGGACGAGGCGCTCGCCGACGACGCCGAGCCGGTCACGGAGGGGGACTGGAAGCAAACGGTGCCGAGCGCGCCGCAATCGCGAGCGGCTGGTTTGCTGGATCGCCCGAATCGCCTGGTCATGCTGGCCGGCCCGGCGCCCGGAACCGAGTTCCCGCTCGATCGAGAGAGAATGACCATTGGCCGCGCGGAGGATGCCACCGTCTCGGTCAATCACAACTCGGTGTCGCGGCTCCACTGCGAAGTCCACGCGCTCGGCGACGGCAGGTTCGAGATCGTCGACAAGGGGTCGAGCAACGGCGTGCGCGTCAACGGTGCCGATCTTCGCCGCGGTATCGTGGAGCCGGGCGACATCATCGAGCTCGGCGACGTTCGATTCAAGTTCGTCGGCGCCGGGCAAATATTCAGGCCCGCCGGAGGCCAAGAGTTCACGATGCTCAGCGCCCGCAAGGTGAGTGCGGCTCGAGCCGGGTATCCGTACCGTAGCCTGCCCGTCGCCGTATTCGCCGTGATCGTTGCGGCTGGCGCGATGGGTGCCTGGGCCTACACACGGCCGCGGATGCGAGCATCGGGGCCCGCCGCGACGTCGTCACCGGAGCAGGCGGTCCTTGCGGAAGCGAGAAAGCAGTGCGACAGGGGAGACTGCGAAACCGCGCACGCGAAGCTCGACGCCGCTTTTCCAAAGTCGTCGCGGTGGCGCGATACGGAGGAATTCAGAGAGGTCGAGAGCCGGTGGGCCGAGTCGATCATCGCCCGAGCGGACGGGATCGCCAACATCTCGGCCAAACGTGACTTGTACAATCGCGTCGCGCAGAGCATCGGGGTCGATCCCGCACACCGCGGTTTGGCCGCAGACCGCTTGCAGCAACTCGACGCGAATTCGGGCGCCGAGCCGACCAACGCTCTGGATCTGTCACGCGCTTCGTCGGCACCGTCGAAGAGCCGCGATCGGCAGGACGCGAGCGCGGCCGCGACACGGAGCGACGCAACCCGGCGGAGTGGACTGGTCGCCGCGCCATTGCCCAGCTCTCCGGCAGTGGCAGCCAGTACCGCCACGGCAGGCCCCGGGGCCGGGGGCGTCGAAGAGCGCGAACGCCAGCTGGCGCTTCTAGGAACGCCGGACTCGAAGCTCGCCTTGAAACAGGAGCTCGAGGCCCGCGTCTACGGCGGCAAGGCCTCCGACGCAGAAGTCCGGCTCCTCATCAGCACGTGCAAGGACCTCGGCGACAAGGCGTGTGTCCAGCAAGCACGCGCCGTTCTCGCCCAGAGGAGGCAGTAAGCCGCGTCGCGGTGGCGCCCGGGGGGCAAGGCGGGCCGGCGCCGGCCCCTCGAATGGCTCTAGGGAACCGGTTCGGGAGCGACGCCGTGCTGGGTGGCATTCGGGCAGCCGAGTTCGACACCCGTCGGCCCGTCCTGGGTCTTGACGATCTTGAACTCGACGCGCCGGTTTTGCTCCCACGCGGCTTCGCTATGCCCCATGTCCAGAGGGCAGAACTTGCCGTACCCTTTGCTGCGCAATCGTACGTGGTCAAGCCCCCGAGCGATGAGTGCGCGCACGACCGAGTTCACTCGATCTTGTGTGAGCCGCAGGTTGTAGTCGTCACTCCCGCGTTCATCGGCGTGCCCCGCCACTTCGATCAGAGCAAACTCCGGGTGGTGCGACAGCGTCGTCGCGACGGCGTCGAGGATCTTGTCCGACGCCGGAAGGATCTCTGCCGAGTTGTACGCGAACTGGATCTTGTCGAGGATGACGATGTTGTTGTCCTGAATAATGACACTTCCCGTGTCTGGACATCCGTCCTCGTCCTCGAAACCGTTGTATGTCTCGGGTTCGTTGGGGCACTTGTCCTTCACGTCGGGAATGCCGTCGTGGTCGTTGTCCGGATCCGGGCAGCCATCGGCGTCCTGCCATCCGTCTTTGTCTTCGGGGTCATTCGGACACTGGTCCATCTTGTCCGGAATTCCGTCGTTGTCGTTGTCCGGATCGGGGCACCCGTCGGCATCCTGGAAGCCGTCGCGATCTTCGGGTTCGTCCGGGCACTTGTCCTTCGAGTCCGGGATGCCGTCGCCGTCGCGATCGCCGTCCTTGCCCTCCGGACAGCCGTCCGCGTCCTGAAAGCCGTCGCGGTCTTCCGGGATGTTCGGGCACCGGTCGTCCACGTCGGGAATGCCGTCATTGTCGTTGTCGGGATCCGGGCAGCCGTCTTCGTCGTTGAAACCGTCGAAGTCTTCGGGATCGTCGGGGCACTTGTCGACGTCGTCCTTGATCCCGTCACCGTCGCGATCGCCGATCGACGGCTCGAAGACGAAACCCAGAAACACCCGCTGGTCGGCCGTCTCGAAGCCATTCGTGTATCGTGGGCCGGCACCGATCATCATGTACGAGTTGCGTTCGACGAAGAGCTTGAGCCCGCCGACGACTTCGTTGCTCATCCTGACGCCTGGATCCGCGTCCCCCAGCAGAACCGTGGCGTACGTCTCCGCGACAAGATCGACCGACTCCAGAACCCGAAAACTCAGGCCGCCGCCGTAGGTAAACAGACTGCCGTCCGAGAAAGTGCCGTGGCGCAGCGGCAACGTCGTCGTGCTCGCGGAATGCCCCCTATAGCCTCCGTTGAGCGCGATCCGAAACTGGCCCGTCCGCCCAAACCGTTTCTCCAGCATCAGCATGGGCCAATAGAAGAACCCGGCGTCGGCAGCGGCGTTTGCCGCGGCGTCTCCCAGACCGACGCCGAGCTGCAACCCCACCGCGACGCCGAAACCTCGCTCCACCCGGGTGATGCGCCATTTGGCATGCGCGCCGAGGTACCCGATGCCTTGGAATGCGAGCTTCTGGGAGCTCCACAGGCCCGTGTATTCGGGATCGGTCGTCGCGCCGCCGGACTCTAGGTCGACGGGCACATCGAGACCGACCACCAGCTGATTCAGGATGCCGTAGTTGCCCTGGAGCGTTCCTTGAAATGAGTGGTCGATGAGCTGCCCGCCTCCGGGTGTCCGAAGCAGGGCATGCCCGTAGTCCATGACGAGACCGACGCTGAACTCCTTTGCTCCGAGCACGTCCGTGCCGTTGACGGTGAAGAGCCCCTTCGAGTCCATCGCCGGGCGAAAGAGGTGCGTGTCGAACCCATCGCCGTTCGTGACGGCATTGGGGGTCGATTGCGCGAGCGCGCGGGACGGACAGAGCGACATTGCGGCGGCCGAGACGCCGACCGCGACTGTGCCGCGAATGAGCCGCGCGGGACCGCCCACCTTCGGAGGATACCGTCGCGCAGGGTGCCCAACCTCCGGAATGTGCCTCTTCTCCAAGCGCAGCCGAGCGTACCATAATGGCCCCCTCGATTGGCCAATCGACGACGCGACTCTGCTAGGCTCGGCCCCCGCTCACGTGAACTTTCGGCAGTTCGGTGCTCTTGCGCTGGCGACTTGTTTCGCTCTGGCGTTCATGCTTTGCGCGGATCGGTCGGGCGCCGAGAGCGCGGACGGATCGCCGTTCGACGGAGCGTGGTCGATGACGCCCGTTACGGAAACGTTTACCGTACAACAATGGAGCGGGGCATGCGGACCTCCGCCCGTGTCGCGCACCCTGCTGCCGGGCGGCGAGGCGACGCTCCGAACCGATCGCGGCGAGATCACGATTGCCGTCGGAAGCCAATCTCTGCGTACGGATCGATGCGTCGACCCGATGCCGACGCTGGCGCCCGAAACGCACTCGAGTGACGGACGCACATGGCGAACGCGCTGCACCACGCCGCCTGGCGATGCTCGACACGCGGTGGTCAACACGGCTTACTTTTTTACGGGCGCAGGCTCCGTCGCCATGGCCGAGACGGGACGCTACGAGTTTACCATCAAGGGCGCTCACTGCGTCGCAGACGTGACCCGTTCCGCCTCGCTCTCGCACGTCGCCCCCTCCCAAGGCCTCCCTGCTACGCGCAGTTCGACTCCGCCTGTAGCGGCCCTGGCGAGTGCCGCGCCTGCTACCCACATCGAGCGCACCGCGGGCCCCAGTCCCCCACCCGCATCGCCGGAGGACCCGTGCGCCGTGCCAGGCGAGCCCGCTCGACTCGAGGTGAGACCCTCCCGCAAGCTTCTGCGCCTCGGCGAAAACTACCGCTTCCGCGCTCGGGTGCTCGACGCCAACGGCTGTCCGACGGACACGGTCATCCAGTGGTCGGTCGGCGCACCCCGGGCGGAAAACGCCAAGACTGCGGAGTCGAGACCGTCGATTGATTCGGCCGGAATCCTGAATGTCCCGTTGGGCTCGGTCACGGACGCGAAGTTCGACGTCATCGCCACGGCGGCCGGCCGAAGTGCGCGAGCCTCCGTGGAAGTCACCTCAGCGGCCCAATTCGAGGCGCTGCTCGCCCAGTCCGGCCTTGACCCCAACGGCGAACGCGACGAACCATCGGTCGTCGCGTTGGCGACGACATCACTCGGCGCGTCCGGGGCCAGAACCCAAGACGGAGCGCGCGAGCGACGCATCCTGTTCATCTTGATTGTCACGGGTCTGGCACTGATCTTGGCCATCGTCGCAGCGTTCGGGGCGCTTCGCGGGCGCAAAGCGCGTCGCCTCGAGCGGGCAGCCCAGGCACGTCACGCGGATCGAATGCGCGAGTACCACCGTCTGAAAAGAGAGCGCGACGAGCGTCAAGCCGTCCAAGCCCGGGCGCACGTCGAAAGCGTGGCTCTCGCTCAACAGGCGACGGCGGATGCGGCTGCGGCGGGGCTCGGGCCCACCGGACCCCTCTTCTGTCCGTCCTGCCACCGCGAGTTCGTGGCCGGTTCTACGTATTGTCCCTTCGACGCCAATCGACTGGTGTCGGTAGCCGGCCACGAAGACATTGCGGCCGGGCCCGTCGGCGGGATCTGCCCGACCTGCCATCGGGGATACAACCCAGGAGTGCGAACCTGCCCACATGACGGAGACGATCTCGTACCAGCCGCCATGCTCAGTACGCCCCCAGCGTCGGCGCGCGGCAAGATCTGTCCCACGTGCGGGGGGCGATTCGATGGGACTGCGGCGTTCTGCGGCAAAGACGGCACGCAGCTCGTCCTGCTCAACTGACAACGGCTTGGTCGTCGTGTTCTCGCCGTCGTGTTAACGTAAACTCCGACGTCCCGATGAAGATCACGTGCCAGGCGTGCCAGGCCAAATACACAATCGCGGACGAAAAAGTCCTCGGAAAGATCGTCAAGATACGCTGCAAGAAGTGCGGATCCACGATTGTCGTCAATGGGGCGGACCCGTCCGCGGGCGCAGGATCGCCGAGCCATCTGGCCGACGGCGCGGGCGCTCCGGTCGACCCGTCGCAAGACGATTGGACCGTCAACGTAGCGGAAGGCGATCAGCGAACCATGAAGGAAGACGAGATCGTCGCCGCCTTTGTCGCGGGCGTTGTCGATGACGAAACGTACTGCTGGAGAGACGGAATGGCGGACTGGGCGCCGCTCCGCGAAATTCCCGGGTTGCAAGCGGCTTGCCGAACCGCGGCGCGAGCGGCTTCGAGGCCCGCTCTCGACGTGTTGGACGTCGCGATGTCTCCGGACGCCGGTGCGCCTCGAACGGCCGAGCACGGCCAGTGGGCCGATCACGGGACTTCGATGGCCACGGACGGCCCCGCCCCCACGGCTCTCGCGGCGCGGCGTGCCGGCGGGCGCGCGCCGGTCGCCGATCTGTTTGGAGCGGTTGCCCGGGCCGGTGGCGAAGACGAAGTGATGACCAGCGCCCCCGCGAGACTGCCGCAGCCGCACGAGCACGACGACGCGCAGAAGCTGACAGGGGCGCGCAACGAGAACAGCGTTCTCTTCTCGCTTTCGACGCTGACGGGCAAGAGCGACCGACCACCGAGCGCCGCTCGGGTCGACTCCGAGGCGTCCGGCCTCATCGACATCCGTCAGCTGAGTGCGAAATTTTCGAGCGGCGACGCACCGAAGAGGAGCAGCGGCCTCGACGACATCATGAATCTTTCGGCCGGCTTTACGCCGGCTCTCACGGCGCCGATTCTGTCGGCCCCCGCCCTCGACGTTCCGGGGAACGCGAGCCGGGGCAGCCTGGCGCCGGGGGCCAAGGGCCGCCTTGGCCTCATCTCCATCGCGCTCGGCGTGGGTGCGCTGGTGGTCGTCGTCGCGGTCGGCGGCGCCATGCAGCTGATGCACAAGAGCGCCCAGGCCGCCGATCCCGAAAAGACAAGCGCCAGCGCGTCGGCGCCACAAGCTGCCGCCCCGCCAGCGGCGTTGCCCACCCCGCCGGCAGCCGCACCGACTTCCGTCGCCAGTGCCGAACCCGTCGGTCCCGGGGAGGCCACCCCCGCGTCGAAGAAGGAAGAGCCTGCGCCTCGTGCCCTCGAGGGGACCAAGGAAGCGAGAGCTCCGAGTGCGAGAGAGGCGGCTCCGCCGATAAAGGCCACGGCCGCGCCCGAATCCGATCAGCCGTTCAACATGGGTGAAGCCAAAGGCCGCCTGGGCGCCGTTGCCGGGAGTGCCCAGTCGTGCAAGAGGGGCGACGTGACGGGCACGGGCCACGTCCTGGTCACTTTCCTGCCGGGGGGAACCGTTCAATCGGCGGTGATCGACGGGCCGCCGTTCGAGGGTACGCCGACGGGCGCCTGCGTCGCGTCCCGCTTCCGCGGTGTGCGCGTCCCGGCCTTCGGCGGAAGTCCGTTCAAGGTCCGCAAGAGCTTCACGATCAACTGATGCTGCCGGCCCTGGACGTCGCCTTGGTGGTGATCGCTGCGTTCGTTCTAGGACTGCGCGCAGGCATTGCCATCGGCTATCGGGCAGAACGCAGGCGCTCCCGAACGGGGCGGTGAACATCGGCCGTCTCCGAGAGCCGTGGGGGAGTCACCGCAGCCCGCCTGCGAACAATTCGACGACCCACGCGTCACCGTGCTCGTCGCGCGCCACGGCAAACCCGGCGCGGTCGAATTCCCTGCGTAGGGTGTTCGCGCGGTGTGAAGGACTGGCCCACATCGCGCGGTGAGCGAGGAGCACGTTGCGGGCATGAGCGACATTTTCGCCGGCATCGCGCGCGTCGAGTCCGGCCCCGCGCATGCGATCGATCGGGTCGCCGTCGCCGACATCGTGCGCGAGCTCTTGCCCGTCTGCCATCCGGCGAGCGTGGTCGCGCGCGAGGGCGTCCAGACGGAAGTCGCGGACGATGCTCGGAAGCGCGGCGGACGAGCGGGCCGCCCCGACCATCTCGGCGATCGCGGCATCGTCCGACAGAGACGCGGCGCGATCCTCTCCGGGGGCAGCCGCGTCCGATTGGCGTCGCGGCGGATCGACGTCGGCGAAAACGCTTGCCTCGAGCACCGGGCGCGGGCCCGTCGGTAGGTCAGCCATCACCTGGATAGCAAACTCGCCGGCCCGGTCGGGCGCGAAGCTAGCGCGGAGCACCGCCCCGTCGAACGACGTCGGTAGCGGCTGCGGCGCTCCGCTCGGCCCGAGCACGATGACTTTGGCTCCATCCGCGTGGGTGCGGAGCCGGCCGTCCACCGTAATCCACTGTCCCACGCGAACCCGGGTCGGCAGCGGAGTCAGAATCCGCCAAGGCGTCGACGACGATGACGGCGAGCGTCCGCGTGCCGCCCGGTCCAGCGCCCGTCGCGGCCCCACACCGGCGCAAGGCATTTCGACTCCGTTGGCCGAGCCACTCATCCAGCCCCCGGAGGGCGCCGGGCGGCGACAAGACGCGCGCCGTTTCGGCCCACGCCCGAGACCAGGGGTGAGGCTCGCCCGATGCGCGTTGCGCGAACGCGATCGCATCGAGCTCCGGCATCGGTGCGCCGCGCAGCTTCTGCGCCACGATCCATCGCGCGGCGGCCACGAGCCCAGCGTCGCCGGGCCCGCATCGATGCAACGCTTGGCGTTCGAGATCGGCGAGCGACGCATCATCAACGGGCACGGGCGACGACGAGGCGCTCGCCCAAGGGGGGGGCGGAGCGCCGTCGACCGAATCGCCCTGAGCCAGGACGTCGCCAGCCGATGACGCCACGGCAAGAACGAGTGCCGCCCAAGGGGCTCTAGGGGGACGAGCCGCCGTGACCCCCCTCCGCGCCTTGCTGCAGGATGTTGAACTCGACACGTCGGTTCTGAGCGCGACCGTCGTCCGTATCGTTCGACGCGATCGGCCGCGTGAGGCCGTACCCTTCGCTCTCCAAACGATCCGGCTCGACCCCGTGTTCGACGAGCCACTCGCGCACGCTGGCAGCGCGGCGCTTGGACAAGTCCAGGTTGTAGGCGGCTGCGCCGTGATTGTCCGTGTGCCCCTCGATCCGCACCTTCTTGATGTCCGGATTGGCCTTTAGCAGCTGAGCGATTTCGTGAAGCATCGGAAAACTGTCGGGCAGGATTGTGGCCGACGCCGTCTGGAAGTGCACTTGCTGCAGAACGCGAACCGCCGAGCCCTCCAAGCGGATGAATTTCGGGGCAGCCGTTCTTCTTGGGATCGGGGTCCGGCTCGCCGGGCTCCCGTGGGCACGCATCCTTCGCGTCCGGAATGCCGTCGCCGTCGGAGTCGCGTTCCGGACAACCATCGGCATCCTCGACGCCTTCCTTGTCCTCAGCCTCGTCCGGGCACTTGTCGTACTCATCCGGGATGCCGTCGCCGTCGCGATCGGGCAAACTCGGACAACCGTCCATCGGATCGGGGTCCTTGTGGTCCTCCGGCTGGGTCGGACAAGCGTCGAGCTCATCCGGAATGCCATCGCCGTCGGTGTCCTTCAGCGAGCCGCGAATGTTTTCGCGCAGCCGCGCCTCCGGCGACGACGCCTTTGACTCCTCGATGGGCAAGCTCATGCCGATGAGGGCGACCACGCGCAGATCCGGGGCGCCATAACCTCCGGTGATGCGCGTCCCGACACTGGCCCCAGCGAACCAGTGACCGATCTCGAAGAAGGACGGGAGCTTGAACCGACCCTCCGCGTTCCACTCGATGGGAGTGTTTTGAGCCGTGAAGGCAGTGTCGCCGATGATCGAGTCGCTCTTGATTCCTGTCTGCCCGAATATCGTGAGCCCGAGCCGGACGCGTCGCGACAGGGCGGGCATCAAGGCTCCGACCGCCCAACGCCATTCATCGCCGATGCCGAGTCCGCTTGGCAGACCGCCGTACCCGACCGGATCATTGATGGAATTGTCGTGGCGGAAGTCGAACCCGGTATTCGCTACGAACGTCAACGGCAGCGGGAATCTCCGAGGCGTCCATTCACCGGACACCATCGGCATCCATTCGAGTTGAGAGCCGTCGCCGCCGAAATTCGTCGACGATCCGGCCCCGGTCGGAACGAACACGCTGACTTGGGCGCCGAGGGCCGCGACGTCACTTCGCCAGACCACGAAGCGCAGGTCGAATCGGGTGTCGCCCAGAGCAGGGCCGGTCGTCGAGAACGCGGTCGGGGCGGTATTGCCGCCGAAGACGCCGACCGGGTAGTTGGGCTGGTTGCCCGTTTCAATCCAAGCGGCAGGAAATGTGGCGCCGACCGTCATCCGATCGAAGAGCTCGAACCCCGCCGACAGATAGGTCGACAGCTGGGTCGTGACGACGTCGGGTGCAGACGCGTGCTGGGCGGCTTCGTTCTTGGTGATGTCGCTCGTGCGAAGGGGATCCAGCGAAAAACCGAGCGCCAACTGGGCGTAGAACGTCGGACGCTCTTCCGTGACCGGGCGGAAGATCACGACGCCGTCGTCGGGGGCTCCTGGAACTTCAAGCCGATCGAGGTGAAACGTTTGCTGCTGCGCGCGAGCCGGAAGAGCCACGGCGGCGAACGCGAGGAATGCCCCGCCGATGCAATGGCCGTACGCCGTCCTGGCGGTCGATGGAGAGGGCGGCGTCAATTTCGCTGGCACCTCAGGAACAGTAGAACAATCGCACCCCAGTCGAACAGGGCGCGGGCGGAACGCGGACGTCGAAACGCCGCACGACCGGTGGCCCCAAGCGGGGCGGATTTGCCGGCGGGGGCGCGTTGAGGGCGAAACCGGTCACCTGCGACGACAACCCGTCTCACTTTTGTTGGCCACGGTGCTTGACCGGAAGGGGCCCGAGGTGCTCTGCTTCGAAACCTTTCCAGATCGACCGTCATGAAGCGCACCTACCAGCCCCACAACGTTCGCCGGGCACGCACGCACGGCTTTCGCGCCCGCATGTCGACCCGTGGCGGCCGCAAGGTTCTCGCCAATCGCCGCCGCAAGGGACGGCAGCGCCTCGTTCCGACGATCTATAAGAAGTGATCGCCGCGCCGGCACTTTGATGGCGCTCGCGTTCGACCGCCATCGGAGACTGCGGAGGCACGCCGAGTTCGTCCGCGCCCAGCGTATGGGGCGCCGGGTCACGACCGGGCACTTCATTCTCCTTCTGGCCGCCCAGTCGAGGTCGGGGCCCTTGCTCGCAGCGTCGCGCATCGGGCTCGTGGTTTCGAGAAAGGTCGGAAACGCGGTCGAGCGCAACCGCGTCAAACGCCTGTGCCGCGAGTGCTTTCGAACGTGGTCCGATTTGATCCCGACGGGCGTCGATGTGGTCGTGATCGCCCGTCCGGGCGCGCAGAAGCTTGGCCTGGCAGCCGTTCGGGCGGAGTGGCGCTCCGTAGAGCGGCTCTTGCAAAAGCGCGCTACGGAAGCGCTGGCGCGCGCGCAGGGACCGGACCATCCTGGGCTCGACGACATGATTCGGACCCAAAAACCATGATCGCTCGCATGGTGATCGCGCTCATCCGCGTGTATCAGCAGACGCTCTCCCGACTGCTCGGGCCGGCGTGCCGCTTCGAACCGTCGTGTTCGCATTACGCCGCCGCGTGCATTGGCTCATACGGCATCGTCCGGGGCGGCTTGCTTTCGATCCGCCGGCTGTGTAAGTGCCACCCGTTTCACTCCGGCGGCTACGACCCTGCCCCCTCGCCCCGGCTCACTTCGAGCTCACACCCTTCACCGCCATCCGAGGCCGCCTTACGCGCGCACGCGGCGGACTGAGATCTCATGGATCGCAATTCGCTCCTGCGTTGGATCGTCTACGCCGCTATCGCGTTGGGTGGATATTACTTCTTGGTGGGTCGAAAGTCGGGCCCGCAGACCCAGGACTTTCCCACGCAGCGCTTCGTCGACGCGCCGGGCTTTGCGCCTGACGTGATCGACGCCGTGCCAGGCCATCCGCTGCCTGCTCCGCCGCCGTCAGGCACCCGCTGCACTATCGCAGGCAAGCGCTTTAGCGCGGAGGCCTCGTCGCGCGGCGCCGGGCTGACCCATTTCTTTTTGACCGATGCTCGCTACGCCGGCACACAGGCCGGCGACATGTCGACGACGCCGGACATCGAGCGCTGGCGCAACTTGAGGACGACCTTTCGAACGAACCCGGGCGAGCCGGCTCTGCCCGACGAGCAGGTGAAATACGATCGGTTCGATTGGAAGGTCGAGCAGCAGGGGGAGACGCGCTGCCGCTTCACTTATGAAGACGACACCGTTCTCATCGTGAAGAGCCTTTCGGCGAGCGAGCGGCCCTTCGAGCTCAACGTCGACACGACGGTAACGAACTTGGCGGACGTTCCGAAAAGGCACGCGACGACGATCGAGGCATTCGCCTGGCGCACCAACGCGGAGGTGAAGGGCCGCCTCGGACGCGTATCGCCATTTCTGACGACCCTCGAGTGCGCCCGCGACGGCGACGTCAAGCGCAAGGCCAAGGACGACGACGCTTTCAAAAGTCCTCCGTTCTGGTTCGAGGAACCTCTCGACGATCGGTACGCGGCGATCGCCAATTATTACTTCGCCCAGGCGCTCACCCCGCTGGAGGCGAACCCCGGGAGCGGCACGGAGAAGCCAGCGTGCGGCATCCTGGCGGAGCAGTGGTACGGCGCGAGCCAACGGCCGGACGACGACCAAGCGGGGCACATCTACCACGCACGACTCGCGTATTTGCCCCGGACGCTCGCGCCCCACGAGTCAGCAACCTATCGCCAAATCGCCTTCTTTGGCCCGAAGGAACGCGACGTGCTCGCGAAGGCCGCCGGCGGTTGGCCTCGTTTGGGAGACCTCATCAACCTCGGCACCTTCTCGCCGGTGGCCAAGGTGCTCGTCGCGATCATCGCCTGGATTCATGCCCACGTGACGTTCGGCAACTGGGGACTCGCGATCATCGTGCTCACAATCGGCCTGCGGCTCGCACTGTTCCCGCTCACCTGGAAGCAGATTCAGAGCACGATTGCGATGCGTCGGCTCAAGCCCGAAATCGACGCTCTGAACCTGAAATTCAAGGACGATGCGCAGGCGAAAAACCTCGCGATGATGGAGCTTTGGCGGAAGAACAAGGTCAACCCGCTCGGTGGGTGTCTCCCAGCCGTCGTGCAGATGCCCATCTGGTTTGCGCTTTATGCCACGCTTCAAACGGCCGTGGAGTTCTTCCACACCCGGTTCTTGTGGTTCTCGGATCTGTCCGCGCCCGACCGGTACTTCGTTTTGCCGTTCGTCCTGGGGGTGGCCATGATCGTGCAGCAGAGGATCGTCCCGCAACAGGGGATGGATCCGATGCAGCAGAAGATGATGACCTGGCTGATGCCGGGCATTTTTACAGTGATGATGCTGTTTTTGCCAGCCGCTCTGGGCGTCTACATGCTGACCAACAGCGTGCTCGGAATCACCCAGCAGCTCGTGATAGAGAAAGTGTTCCCGCGTGGGGAGGGGCCATCGTCGACCCAGGGTGGCGTCATCGCCTTGACCGACGGGCAGAAAAAAGACAACGGTTCAAAGAAGCGCGATCAAGGAGCGGCAACGACCGCGTCGCTGCGGAAGGGAAAGGCTCGTGTCTGAGGAGCACCAAGGATCGGGGCAGCCGCCCAAGACCGACATTCATTTGGCGTCATCGAAGAGACCCTCGGCGTCGCCACGCCCCTCGAGCGGGCCGGGGCCAAGTGCCGATGCCGGATCGGGTCGTGATCCGCAGTCGACTCCCGCGATCGACGAGTCGACGCTCGACGCGCAGACCCAGAAGGCGCTCGCCTTCGTCCGAACACTCGTGAAAGCGATGCAGATGAGCGTCGAGGTGAACCTCGCGCCAGACGATGGCGAGGGCTCACCCGACGAGATCCGAATCGAGCTCGAAGGGCCCGACGCGGGGCGCATCATCGGCAAAAAGGGAAACGTGCTCGACGCGATCCAGTATTTGACGGCTCGCGTCGTCGTGAGACCCGGCGAATCGCGCCGGCACATCATCGTGGATGCAGAGGGTTACCGAGCGCGACACGAGGACCAATTGGCGCAAATGGCGCGGCGCTTGGCCCAGCGGGTGGCCACCGAGGGCAAAGTGATCACGTTCGACCCGATGAGCGCGCGCGAGAGGCGGATCGTTCACATGGCCTTGCGCGAAATCCAAGGCGTCCGCACCGAGAGCATGGGCGAAGAGCCCCAACGGCGTGTGCAGATCATCCCGAACAAGACGGCTCGCGAAGCCACGTAAGAGATAAGCCCGATGGGCGCACATAGGGCGTGTGAAGCGAAGCGAGACCGACCGGTGCGCTGAATCGCGCTACGGACGGATGAGCCGGGCCCCAGTCGGCGTCAAAATGGGCGGCGATTGACCGGACCGTCCAGGGGAGGACGCTGCATGCGTCCCAAGAGAGAAACTCGCGCGCCGGGCGCCGCCACGCCCTCGACCGCTCTCGGATCGTCCGTGCCAACGGCGACGACGAAGCGAGCGACGGGCGCGATTTGAGCCGCGACATCCGGGAGCGAGCGCGCCGTCAGCACGTGAACGCAACGTCCCGGCGGCGGGATCGCCAGCGGACCTGAAGGCGGCGCCAGCGCGACGTCGTGACACGCACCGCGCCACAGTCGGCCGGCAAACGCCAGCGCCTCGCGCCAAACGACGGCATCGGCGATTCTCGGCTTCGAAGAGCGCGCCGCGGGGTACACGACGGCCCCATGCCGAGAGATGCTCGTCGAGCGCCGAGGCGAACCGCTCGCCGCGGTCGGCATTGCCCTCGACGAGAACGAGGCGCGGGCTGAGGCAGCCTCTCTGATCGAAAAGAACAATGTCCACCGCCAAAGCTTCGGCCGCGGCTTCGACGGCCGCGGAGCGTGTGACGATGGCGACTCCGAGGCCCGCTCCGTGCTCGCGGACGACGATACCGGGGCGAGCGCATGCGCGCGCAGCGGCGATGGTCTCGTCGCGACCGTACACGTGGATCTCGCCTCGATCGACGCGAGACAGGTCGCGGTCGTCCACTATCGCAATCGCGTCGTCGCCCGACATCTCGACGAGCGCACGCGTCAGGTTCGGTTCCCTTGGAGATGGGCGCACACTGACCCGAGTCGACGTGGCACGAGCGAGGGCGAGAGCCCGGAGTGGCGCGACAAATGCGTTCGCCGAGAGCACGACGTGCACCCGCTCTGCGTCACCGGCTCCCCCTACCAGGGTGCGCAGATCCGCATCGGATGCCTGTCGCTCGAGCGATTCGAATCCAAGCTCGACCCCTTCCTGCGTCAGCCCTGTCGAGCGCGCAATTTGCGGAACGATCGCCGCACGTGCGTCGTACACGCGCTGCGCGGCGCGCAGCAGCCGCCGCACGTCGTCCACCCGCTGGTCGAGCGTTCGCATCACGCGGACCCGCCGCAAATCATGGCGACGCCGATAGCATCTCGTCGAGAGCGATCGAGCAGCCCCGCATCGGCGCCCCTGCCGCGCGACCGATGAGCTCGAATCCGCCGGCAACACGGCGTACGAGGTCCTGGGTCAGAACGGCCCAGGCGCTATCCACGTTCGCCAAGTCTTCGATCCGGGCAATCCCGATTTTCCCATGAGAAACCGGCACCAACGTCTCGGGATCGACGGGGACGACGCGGGCCCAAGGCGGCTCGAAGTAAACCCCGGGCGCGGCCCCTTCGTCGACGAGGGTGGCCTCCCAGAACTGACTCGAAAGCTCGGTCATTCCGTATTCGCAGACGACCGACCGCTCGTGCACGGCGAAGCACCGAGCCAGGCCCCGGCGGAGCTCGGAAGCCGCCACCTCCCGCGACTTTCCCTTGAAGCCACCCGTCTGCACCACGCGGCTTCGCGCGGGCAGGGCCAGAGTCTCCTCACCCAGGGCATCAAGCAAGTGTACAAGGGCAAAGCTCGTCGAAAGGACAATGACCGGAACATCCGGGCGCAGCGCGGCAACGCATTGCCTGAGCGCCTCGACCTGCAACGACCCGGAATGGATGAACGTCATTTCGCCAGCCCTCGACGGCCCGAACTCACGAGCGAAGAGGGCATACATGTGCGTCAGCGAGGAATCGGGCGCCTCCGACGCGCTAGGAGCGATCGTCACGACGGGCACGGGGAGGGTCAGGTCGCGCGCGAGCATCGCCCCGCCGAACGCGAGTGCCGCCGCGTCATAGGTTCGGGTGTGTCGCATGGCATGGGCGCCGCGCGCACCGATCGTCGTGCCGCTCGTCCGGAACACGAACGCGGCGTCCGTGTCGGCGAAGGCGAAGACTCGCGCCAACCTGAACGCATCGGTAGGCACAGCGGGTCCCTGCTCGGCTCGCACGACCGCCTGGGGATCGATGCCACGAGACAAACACAGGCGCCGGTAGCCCGGGACGGTCGCGGCTTGAAACCGGACAAGGTCGGCGGCGAGCGCATCGAATGGCTCGGGTGCCGCCCGACTCTGCTCGAACGCCTGCACGATCGCTCGCACCCTGAGGTGAAGCGACTCGCTCCGGGCTTGGATCGGGGTCATGCCAGGCACGTGCGCAGCGCATCGGCAAAGGCTTCGAGCAAAGCTTCATCGACCGTAAGCGGCGGGGTGAGGGTGAGCACGTCGCCCTCCGCTCCTCCTGTCAAGACGATCCACCCGCGCTGCAACAAGCGGCGGACCACGCGAAGAGCACGGACGGAGCCCCCCTCGATCTCGACCCCGATCATCAGACCGCGGCCACGAACGACGCGCACCCCTCGCCCTCCGACCCGGTCGCGCAACAGCGCTTGCCAGCGTTCTCCGACGACACGCGCGCGCTCCGGCAGCTGCTGAGCTTGCAGCGTGTCGAGCGTGGCGATTGCCGCGGCGCACGCGAGAGGGGCGCCGAAGTGGGTCGCCGTGTGGATCGTCGAGCCCCCGTGCTTGCCCCACGCCTGCATGGCGCGCGCGCTGCCGATGCAAGCGCTCACGGGCAGTCCCGAGCCGAGGCCTTTGCCCAGACATACGATGTCGGCGACGACCCCCGCATCGGCACTCGCAAGCCAGGCCCCGCTACGGCCAAGCCCGGTCCAGACCTCGTCGCAGACCAGATACGCGTCGGCCCGGTCGCATGCCGCGCGAAGGGCAGGCAGAAAGCCGGAGGGTGGCACGACACACCCCCCTCGTCCAAGGATCGGCTCGACGAGAACGGCCCCGACGTCGCCCCGCCGAAGAACCTCCTCGACCACCTGCAGCGAGCGATCGAGCGAGGACTCGTCGACCGGATAGGGCGCGAACCACACGTGCGGGTTGAGCTGCGTCGAGAACGGCTCGCGAAATTCGGGGCGCAGCCCGCACGCGGCCAGAGGGCCGTGCGACAGCCCGTGATACGCGCCATCGAACGCGATCAGGCCGCCGCGCCCGGATCCGATGACCGCGGTCTTCAGCGCGGCCGTCACGGCGTCTGCCCCACTCGATCCGAGCATGACGCGGGCACCCGGCGCCGGATGGATCTTCGCAAGCCTTTCGCAAAGTGCGACCTTCGCGTCAGACCCAAAGACGTCGCCGAGCGCGAGCCAAAGACTGGTTGCCTGCGCCTCGACGGCGCGCGCTACGGAGGCCGGCACATGACCCAGGAGCAACGCACCGAAGCCTGCGGCCAGGTCGACGTAGCAATTGCCGTCGACGTCCAGGACGTTGGTCCCCGACGCGGACGCGTAGACAATCGCCGTCTGATCCGAGCCGCTCGCTTGCGCGCGCGCTTCCCGCCTGGCGTCGACCGACGGTGACTCGACGGCAGCGAGGCGAGCGACCATCGCACGAGACCCCGGTCCTGGGGGCATGATTCGGATTTCAGGGAGTCGTTCGGTCATTGGCCCGCGACGGCAGAGGCGGACTCAAACGATGACGCGGTTTCGTCCCGCACGTTTCGCCTCGTAAAGCTTCTCGTCCGCGCGCTTGATCAAATCTGTGCTCGTGCGATCGCCTTCGGGAAGCACTGATCCCCCGATGGAAATCGTGACTCGAATCACCTCGCCCTGGAAGATGAAGCGACTCTGTTCGATTTTTTCTCGGAGCCCCTCGGCGAGCGCGCGGGCGCCGTCGCTGTTGGTCTCCGGCAGGATGATCGCAAATTCCTCACCGCCGTAACGCGCCAACACCTCGTCGCGACGAATGCGCTGTTGGATGAGCCGCGCCACTTCCTTCAACACGTAGTCCCCCGCAAGATGCCCGTGAAGATCGTTGATTTTCTTGAAATGGTCGATGTCGAGCATCAAGAAACTGAGGTCGCGAACGTGGCGTCGCGCGCGGATCATCTCCTTGTCGAGCGACTCGAGCAGATAGCGCTTCACGTGTACTTGCGTGAGACCATCGATGATGGTCATCCGGTAGATCTCTTCGTGGTACTGCGCCTCGACGTCTTGACCCGAAAGGAACTTGAAAATCGTCGGGCCAATCTTGATGCGGTCGTTGTTGCCGAGGCGAGCCTCGCGCATGATCTGGTCGTCGTTGACGTAAGAGCCGTTGGTCGAGCCGTCGTCGACGCACCACCACGCCCCGCCCCGCTGCTCGAAGTGAGCGTGCCGGCGCGACACGCTATCGCCTTCGAGCACGATGTGGTTTTCGGCGCCACGCCCAATGCGGATCGGGCTCGCGTCGAGGACGAAGCGGCGGCCAAGGAGCGACGGCTCCTTCGTATAAATGACCACGAGGCAGTCGTTGCCCTTCGGGGCTCCTTCGTCTCCCCCGAGCGGCTTCTGCACGATGGCTGTGACTCGAGTTTTCTCCTCGGACTCGCTCACGCGCGTCGCCTCACGATCCGGTTGCTGCGGCGCGACGTGCAGAGCCGCCCGCGGGCATTCTGGGCAATGCCTCGTAGGCATTGAGGCTATTGCTCGCACCCCCGCCGGTCAAGGCAGGGCGATCGCCCGAAGGAGTGCCGCAAGCGTGGGAGGCAGTCCGAGACCGTACTCCAGAACCGCCACCGGGGCCCCCAACCTCGCGCCATCCACGTGCAAAGCGCACTTCGGGGTCGATAGCCAGACCTCCACGCGCTCCGCCTGCGCTCTTTTGAAGCAGGCGCGAACGGCGCCGGCGCCCACAGGCCCGTGGTCCGCCGCGCACACGACCGCGCACGGGCGCACACCGCGAAGTGCCAAGTCACGGACGACGCGGTCCGGCCTGGCCATCGCCGTCACGAGGCCCACGCGCAACGGCCGAAGGGTCTCCCAGGACAGGAGGAGCTGCTCCGAGCGAGGAGCGGTGCTAGAGCGCCCAGCGTGCAGCCAGGCACCCCGCGACTCCACGCTGGCGGGCCAAATCGGCATCGTGCGACCCGGTTGCGCGAAGCCGAGCGACGGCCCGGCGCGATCCCCGATCGGCACGATCGCGTCACACGCCTCCAGCAACATCGAGACGGGCGCACGCAAGTCTCCGAACGGCGGCAAGGCTGCCGCGTTCCCCCATGGTTTGGCGGCATCGACGGCGAGTAGCGCCAGCGACGCTCGAGTGGGCGCCGTCTGGCACACGCCATCGAGCACGAGGATGTCCGCTTTGCCGGCGGCCCACGCCATCGCCGCCGATCGTGTAGGTCCCACAACGACCCGCGCCCCCAGACCCGAGGCCTCGAGGTCGCGCGCAGCCACGATCGCCTCGTCGCCCACCGCGCCGAGCGCGTCGCTCGGCAAGACGAACCGAGTGCGGCGAACCGCACCTCGGTAGCCATGCCCCACCAAGATCGTTCGAGCCACGGCCGAAAGCTCCATCGCACAGGCGATGGCGAGCGGCGTCTTGCCCGATCCGCC
Organism: uncultured delta proteobacterium; assembly: GCA_963696385.1. Classification (GTDB taxonomy): domain Bacteria; phylum Myxococcota_A; class Polyangia; order Polyangiales; family Polyangiaceae; genus Palsa-1150. Next base: position 1,101,237 of record CAVOKF010000005.1, on the reverse strand, counting down.
GAGAGTCGCACCTCCGACGGCAACGACGCGCACGTGCGGGGGCCACTCCAGTCTCCGCGCGACGCTGCGTCCGAAGGTCCACAGCCACGGACGGGAGACGCCGCGGTGCCACGGCCGGGGGCCCGCAACGCCGCGCTCGAGTATTTGGGCGATCCGGGGCACCGGATCACTTTAGTGTCCCGTCTCTGAAGTCCGCTGCATAAATGCAGCGGACGCGGCACTGTCGGCGAGTCGTCTCGATTCGACGGCGGGCCGACCGATCCGGTAACGTCCGGCCTTCTGCCCCGTGCGAATGTTGACCGTCGACCCCATCCGCCTCGCTCATCGCCAGCTGGAAATCGATCGAGCACGCGTCGCGCGCTTTCCACATTTGCTGACGCACAAATCGGCACGCATGACGGCTTCGCCCCTGGGTCTGTTGAGAGGATCCGCCCCCCTCTTTTACGAGCTGCTCGGGCGCGACCCTTGGCTGCGCGAAGGCCCTCGCGGCAAGGGGTGGCTGGTCGGTGACGCGCACGTCGAAAACTTCGGCGCTTATCGCGCCGGGGCGCTCTCGAAGCGCGAGACGCCAGGGTCGCATGCGAACGAGCCGATCGTTTTCGACCTGAACGACTTCGACGACGCCATGATGGCGCCGTGGCGGCTCGACGTCCTCCGGCTGGCGACGAGCGCCGTTCTCGGTGCCCGTGGATTCGGTTTCAACGGAATTCGCACGTTGGAGCTTTGCCACGCCCTGGTCGATGCGTACGTCGACGCGGCGTTCGATCGTCGACGGGCTGGGTCGGCTCCGCACGTGGTCACGGCTCTCATCGACAAAGTTCGAACGCGCTCGCGCAAGTCGTTTCTCGACGCGAGAACGGAGGTCGTGCGAGGCCAACGCCGATTCATCCGCAGCGATCGCTTCGAGGAGCTCACGCGGAAGTTGCGCGCGAAATGCGAGCGCGCGTTCGGGCAGTACGCCAAAGGTCTTGCCAAAGCCGCGCGCATGGCGCCCGAGTCGCTTGAAGTCATCGACGCTGCGTTTCGAGTGGCCGGCACGGGCAGCCTCGGCTGCCTGCGAGTCGCCGTTCTCGTACGGGGAAGGGGCGACGTCGATGGCGGCTGGATCTTCGACATGAAGTCGCAAGGCGAGCCATCGGGCGCGAATCTCGCAGCCCCCGCGAACCTCGAACCCGCCGAACGCGTGCGCACCGCGACGGTCGAGTGCCTTGCCCACCCGCCGCGCATGATGGGAAGTACGCGCATCGGCCGTCGATCCATTTTGGTTCGGCGCTTGGCGCCGCAAGAAGACAAGCTCGATCTCGCGCGGCTCGACACGAGCGATCTCGAATCGCTGATCGCTCATCTCGGTGCGCTCCTCGGGCGCGCCCACAGCCGCGGGGCCTCTCGACGACCGGAAACCCGGTGGAGCGATGGCGAGCGAGCGGGGCTGGTCCGCCGGGCCATCGCGCTCGCAGGCATCCACGAGGCGCTTTACCTCGCCTATTGCGATCTTGCCCGATGAGCGTCGACGACCCCGCTCGCTTCTTCGACGCGATCGCTGAACGCTACGACCGGGTGTACGCGCTTCCGGCCGCCGAGTCGCGGCGTCGGATGACCCGCATCCTGCGCGAATTGCCGCCGGCTCCAGCTCGGGTGCTCGACCTGGGTGTAGGACCTGGACGCGAACTCACGGCGCTCCTCGATCGCGGATACGAGCCGACGGGGCTCGATGTTTCGCCCCGGATGCTCGCGATCTGCGCCCGCAGAGCACGCCCCATCCCCCTCGTCCTGGCCAACTTCTGGCAAACGCCTCTGCCGTTCGCCGATGCGACGTTCGGCGCCGCCATTGCCCTGCACGGAACGCTCGCGCACCCGCCGGGCGAGGCCACCGTCAGCGGGTTCGTCCGCGAACTCGGTCGCGTCCTCGTGCGCGGCGGGCGGTTCCTGGCGGAGGTTCCCGCGACCGCATGGCTCGACGCGGCATCCTCCTTCCCGCCCTCGGACGAGCGGCGAGTCACGCGTACCGGAACGCAGACGTGCGTGTTCGAAGACGCGGTGGCGCGCACGTCGATCGAGACTCGACTTCTCGAAGCGAGCGAGTGGCGCGAAACGTTCTCTCCGCTCTGGGAAGCTCGACTGGAGGCTATGAGTCCGATCGAATGGCTCATCGTCGCGGAGCGTCTTTGACGCGACCGGCGCCGAGCCGGATCGCTGTCCGAGCGCCCATGGTCGAATGGGCAAGGCCCGATGGCTTGGCCGCGTCATTCGCTCTCGAACCTCCCGAGCGGCGCACGACGCGCACCACCGCGGCCGTGTGCTACTCCGCTGCCCAGTCGGATCGCCGTGGACCTTCTGTATTTCGTTCTGCTCGTCAGCTCGCTGATCTTCATTCACGAGTCGGGCCACTTCGCCTTCGCCAAGATCTTCGGCGTTAAGGTTCTCACGTTCTCGATCGGCTTCGGTCCAAAAGTCCTGCGACTCCGCGGCAAGGAAACGGAATACTGCGTCGCTCTGCTCCCGTTTGGGGGGTTCGTAAAGATGCTCGAGGAGAGCAAGACGAGCGAACCGATCTTGCCGGAGGAGCGGAGCCGCACATTCGAAGCTCAAGCGCTTTGGAAGCGCGTCGTCATCGTTCTGGCCGGGCCGGCCATGAATCTGCTTTTTCCCATCGCTCTGTACACTTCGGTGTTCCTCGAGGATGAGCAGTTCTTGCCGCCGACCGTGGGAGTCGTCATCCCGGGCAAACCCGCCGACGGAAAGCTCAAGCCCGGAGACCGCATCGAGCGGGTCGACGGCAGCGAGGTGACAAGCTTCCCCGAGGTGCAGCGCGTGATCGCACAGCGCGCCGGAACTCCTGTAACCCTGACGGTGAAGCGAGACGGCCGAGAAATCGACGTCATCGTCACGCCCGATGACGAGAAGGAGGTTAAGGAGCTCGACATCGTCGAGCACACGGGACGAATTGGGATCGACCCCAGGTTCCCGGAGGCGGTGATCGGCGTAACGCAGCCGGACTCCCCCGCGGGGCATGCGAAGCTTCAAACATTCGATCGCATCACAGCGCTCAACGGGCGTCGCGTCGATCGGTTCGTCGATCTCGTCGATCTGCTGGCTCAAAACCGGGGCGATCAGGTCGTCCTCAGCTATTTGCGCCCGGTCGACGCCCCGAGCGCGCTCGGCGGCCTCTGCAAGCTCGCCGTCCTCGAGCCGGGCGTCGCCCAGCTGACACCGGTGCCACGGCTGCCGGGCAGCACCCCGCCCCCCGACGCCGAAGCGCGGGCCGTCGACGTGGCCGATCGGACCGGCATCGAGAACGCGGACATGTACGTGGCGTTCGTGCCGCAGGCGTCCAGCGAATGGCGGGCCGGATTGCGACCGGGCGACCGCATCACGACGCTGGACGGCACGCCCCAAAGACTCTGGCGATCCGATGGAGGACGAACTTGTCGCGGGCGCCGACCGAATGCACGAACTTCGATGGATTCGCGACGGAATGCTGACGAGAGGCTTCTTTCAGCTGCGCAAAGAACAATGGAACGACGAGTTCGGCCAACACTACGAGCGCTACGTCTTCCGGACCGACCACTGGGTGCCCATCGCGCCCGACCGCCTCGTGCCAAACCCCCACCGAGTGCTCTACGCCCTCGCGCACGGCGTTGAAGAAACGGCGAGCGTCATCAAGTTCATCGGCATCGGCATGCTTCGATTGGCCCAGGGGCGCGTGTCCCTCTCGAGCGTAGGTGGACCCATCACCATGTACGACATCGCCGGCCAAGCCGGTGCCAAGGGTGCCGCTTACTTCGTTTGGGCGATGGCTCTGATCTCGGTCAACCTCGGCATGATCAACTTACTGCCGATCCCGGTCCTCGACGGCGGGCACCTGTTGTTCTTCGTTTTCGAGGCGGCTCGTCGACGCCCGCTCCCGATGCGGGCGCGCGAGGTGGCGAGCCTTGCCGGGATGATCATGCTCGTTCTCTTGATGCTCGTTGCATTCAAGAACGACGTCGAACGGCGCTGGGACGTCATCGTGACGCAAGTTCGAGAACTCTTGACGTGAGCGATGCCCGGGACGTCGCGACGCGGGTGATTGAGCGCGTCGAAAGGGAAGCCGCGTTCGCGTCGGCCGTGCTGGAATCCGAGCTCACCCGCAACGTGCAGCTCGCGACCCGCGACCGCGCATTGGCTACCGAACTCGTCTATGGGACGCTGCGGGTCGCGCCGTGGCTCCTTGAGCAGATCGCGACCTTCGCACCCCGTGGCCTTCACAAGCTCGACGCGCGTATCCGCGCGGTCATCCTCGTCGCGGCGTACCAGTTGGTCTTCACGCGCATCCCGCCGTTCGCTGCGGTGAGCGAAGCCGTTGCCGCTGCTCGCGCAGCGCGCGGAGAACGCGTCGCATCGTTCACGAATGCCGTTCTGAGGAGACTGTCGGCGCGCGTGCCGGCACTTGGCGACGACGCCCGCGAGCAGGCGCTGATCGGCTCGACCCCGATCTGGCTTCGGGAAGCGCTCGAGCGGACGCTATCGACGGAGGGGGCGCTCGCGTTTCTCCGCTACGGCCTCGAGCCGCCCGCGGTCGGCCTCCGCGTCGAGCGTGCTTCCGAACGCGACGCGTGGATTGACCGGCTCGGTACCGCCGCGCCGCATGGGAGGTTCGAGAAGGGGCGCATCTCGCCCATGGCCATCGTGGCACGTGGGGCCGGCAAACCTCAGCAACTACCGGGGTGGCAGGATGGCGCCTGGTCGGTTCAGGAGGAAGGTTCCCAGGTTGCCGCGCTCGCCGTCGGGGCGCGGGCCGGCGAAGTCGTCCTCGACGCATGCGCGGGCCGTGGCAACAAGACGGCGCTGCTGGCGCGCGCCGTGGGACAATGCGGCGCGGTCGACGCCTGCGACGCGATCCCAGCCAAGCTGACCCGTCTGCGCGAAGAGCTCGCTCGAGTCGGACTGAGCGCCCGGCGCACCCTCGCTGTCGATTGGCGTGCGGGCTCGGGCGAGGTTAATGGCCTTTACGATCGAGTGCTCGTCGACGCGCCGTGCTCGGGTGTGGGAACCTTGCGAAGACGCCCCGAGATCGCCCTCCGGCGCGACCCGACCGACCTGGGGTCCATGGCGAGCACGCAAATTGCTCTGGTCACACGCGCGGCCGGGCACGTGCGTCCCGGAGGCACCCTCGTGTACGTCGTCTGCAGCGTCTTGCGTGAGGAGAGCGAAGACGTCATCGAGGCCCTGCTGCGTGCGCGACCCGAGCTTTCTCCGTCTCCGTTCGAAGCGCCCGTGGCCGTAGCGGCCGCAGGGCGCGACCGGTTTTGCTTCCGCCTCTTGCCGTACGTGCACGGGACAGACGGATACTTCGTCGCGCAATTGCGGTCCCAAGCAGCGACGCTATAGGCTAGCGTCCCATTCGCGGTTGGAGAGCGATCGGCCCATGCTCATCGACGTGACCCTTCCCCAGCTCGGCGAGAGCGTCAGTGAGGGGACCATTGCCAAGTGGCTCGTGCGCGAAGGAGACGTCGTCGCCAAAGATCAGCCGATCGTATCCATCGCGACCGACAAGGCCGACACCGAATTGACCGCGACGGCGGCGGGGCGAATCGCCAGGTTGCTGGTGGCCGAGGGGCAGGTCGTGCCGGTCAAGACCCTCATCGCGCAGATCGACGACCGCGCGAGAAGCAACGCGAGCCTGTCGGAGGCCCCGGGTGCTCCGGCCTCTATACCGGCGGCCGCGAACGCGCCGGCACCGGTGTCGATGCCGGCGGCGGCGAACGCGCCGGCGCCAGACGGCGCGATCGCGCCGGGTCGGAGCGTCATGGGCGGTCCACTGGCGACGCCGGTCGCGCGCAAGACGGCTCTCGAGAACGACGTCGATCTGGAACACGTTCTTGGAACGGGCGAACGCGGCCGCGTGACGAAGGACGACGTGATGCGCGCCGCGGGCGCGTCTGCCCCTGCGGGGCCGAACCCGCTTGGATCGGCCCGTTCCTCCGCGCTGCCGCCGCCGGCCATCGAGCCGCCCCCGCCACCCCGAGCGGCGGCAAAGACGACACAGCTGGCGCAGGTCATCAACCTCGGCGGTGGTTTCGTTCCGCCGATACCGGGTGTCGGGTTCGGCGCATTCAAGGTGCCCGCGTACAAGCCAAGCGACGGCGACAAAGTCGTTCCGTTCACGCGGCGGCGACGGATCACCGCCGATCACATGACGTACTCGAAGTTCGCTTCGCCCCACGTCGTGACGGTCGCAGAAGTGGATCTGCACCGAGCGAGCAAGCTGCGCGACGCGAACAAAGAGAGATACAAGGCCGAGGGAATGAGCTTGACCATGCTCGCCTTCGTCGTCGTGGCGACGGCGCGCGCGGTGCGCGAGAATTCGCAGGTGAACGCTCGGGTCATCGACGACGCCTACGTGATCCTTCACGACATCAACTTGGGCGTGGCCGTCGATTCGCCAGACGGCCTGGTCGTTCCCGTGGTCCGGCGGGCCGACGAGCTCGGGGTGCGCGGCGTCGTGCGCGCCATCGACGATCTTGCGAAGCGCGCCAAGGCCGGCAAGATCACGATCGACGATCTGAGCGGGGCGACGTTCAGCGTGTCCAATCCCGGACTCAAGGGCAACCTCTTCGGCGGCGCAATCATCAATCAGCCGAACGTCGGAATCCTGCGAATGGGCGAAATTCAGAAGCGCGTGGTCGTGGTCGAAGCGGAAGGCGAAGACCAGATCGCGATCCACCCGCTCATGTACATGGCTCTTTCGTACGATCATCGCGTCGTCGACGGCGTCGCCGCCAACTCGTTCTTGTGGCGCGTTACGGAGATCCTCGAGAAAGCCGAATTCGAGGTGTGACGGCGTTGACGGGATGGCCCCCACGCGACCCCCGTCCGAATTGCGATCAGGCGGCCAGCACGCTCTCGAACAGCTTTCGTCCGTCGACGCCGCCCTGACAGGACTCGCTCATCCGCTCGGGATGGGGCATCAGCCCGAACACGTTCTTGCGGGGGCCCCCGTAGATCCCTGCGATCGCGTGCAGACTGCCGTTCGGGTTCGCGCGACTTTCGATCTCGCCGCCCCGACCGCAATAGCGGAGCCCAATGAGCCCCTCGCCCTCCAAGCGGCGAAGCGTCTCGGCGTCGGCTTGGAACCGGCCTTCCCCGTGGGCGATCGGTAGCCGCCAGACCTCACCGACACGCGGGGTGAACGGCCCTTCGGCCGTCACTTTGACGAACCAATCCCCGCATTCGAACCGCTGATGCGCGTTCCGCGTAAGCGCGCCGGCCAACATTCCCGCCTCCGTGAGAATCTGAAAGCCGTTGCACACGCCCAGCACGAAGCCGCCGCGAAGGGCGTGCGCGCGCACAGCGCGCACAATCGGGCTCACCTTGGCAATCGCCCCGGTGCGCAGATAGTCGCCGTAGCTGAACCCACCGGGAATCGCAACCAGGTCGACCGCGTCTGGCAGCGCCGAATCGGTGTGCCACGCGACGGCGGTCGGCGCCCCACATACCTCGCGCAGCGTGTGGATCATCTCTGCGTCGGCATTGGAACCCGGGAACACGACGACACACGCCCGCATGCGGCATCGGTAGCACGCGTTCGAAATCGCGGCGATCCGCCTTCGCGCGACTGCCCGTTGGCGCTAGGCTTGCTCCATCTCGCCCCTCTCGTTTCAGATCGCGCAATCGATGTCCGTCGCGAGCTTTCCGAACGACCCTCCGATCAGCCCGGAAATCGTCGAGCGTCACAAGCTGAGTGACGAGGAATACCGCCGAGTGCTCGCCGCGCTCGGCCGAACGCCGACGTACGCGGAGCTCGGCGTTTTCAGCGTTATGTGGAGCGAACACTGTTCGTACAAGTCGAGCCGCCTGCACCTGCGACGGCTTCCGACGAGTGGACCGCGCGTCATTCAGGGGCCCGGCGAGAATGCCGGGGTCGTCGATATCGGAGACGGCGTTGCCGCCGTCTTCAAGATGGAGTCGCACAATCACCCGAGCTTCATCGAGCCCCATCAAGGGGCCGCGACGGGCGTCGGAGGCATCTTGCGGGATGTCTTCACCATGGGTGCACGCCCCATCGCGAGTCTCAATTCCCTTCGCTTCGGCCGAGCCGAGCACCCCAGAACGCCCGAGTTGCTGCGGGGGGTGGTCGCGGGAATCGGCGGCTATGGAAACTGCATTGGAGTACCGACCGTCGGGGGCGAGCTTCAGTTCGACGAACGCTACGACGGCAATATTCTCGTCAACGCCTTCACCTGCGGGATCGCCCCGGCGGATCGATTGTTCTACGGGCGGGCAACCGGCATCGGAAACAGCATCCTTTACATCGGCGCGAAAACAGGCCGCGACGGCATTCATGGCGCCACGATGGCGAGCGACGAGTTCGCGGCGACCGCCTCATCCGGTCAAGACGGCAAACGGCCTGCGATGCGATCGACCATGCAGGTCGGCGATCCGTTCATGGGAAAACTCCTGCTGGAAGCGTGCCTCGAGCTCTTCTCGCAGGACGTCCTCGAGGGGATTCAAGACATGGGGGCCGCGGGGCTGACGTCGTCCAGCGTCGAGATGGCGGGCCGGGCGGGCAACGGCGTGGAGCTCGATCTCGATCGCGTCCCGCGGCGGGCCAAGGCGATGACGCCGTACGAGATTCTGCTCAGCGAGTCGCAGGAACGCATGCTTCTCGTCGCAAAGCCCGGCCAAGAGTCGCGCGTCCTCGATGTGTGCGCTCGCTGGGAACTCGACGCGGCGATCATCGGTCGCGTGACCGATACGAAGCGTTGGGTGGTACGAGCCACTCCGGGGTACGACCCGCTGGCGTCGCACGCGGCCCCCCACGGGCATCCCGCAATCGTCTGCGACATTCCGATCGGCGTGCTCACGGACGACGCACCCTGCTACGACCGGACGCGCTCGACACCAGGGCGGCAGCCGACCGGCGTCGGTCCCGCGACGATCCCGATCCCGTCCGATCTTTCGGGGGAGCTCTTTGACCTGCTGTCGTCGCCAAACATCGGATCGCGAGCTTGGGTTTGGCGCCAGTACGATCAAATCGTGCGCGGCGGCACGCGGGTCCGCTGCGGCTCGGACGCCGCTGTCGTGCGAGTGAGATGTGAGACTCCAGATCGACGAACGGTCGAAAAAAATCTCGCCTTCGCGGTCGACTGCAACGGCCGCATGTGCGAACTCGATCCGTTCGTCGGGGCGGCCATGGCCGTTGCCGAGGTGTGCAGAAATCTCGTGTGCAGCGGTGCGCAACCCATCGGCATCACGGACTGCCTCAACTTCGGCAACCCCGAGCGGCCCGAAGTCATGGACTCGTTCGCGCGCAGCATAGACGGCATCGCGGCTGCGTGTCGGGCGCTCGACGTGCCTATCGTCAGCGGCAACGTCAGCCTGTACAACGAGACCGCTCTGCGCGTGCCCGGCGAGCGCGGTGTGACCTCGCGATCCATACTGCCGACGCCCACCGTCGCCGCCGTCGGTCTCATCGAGCATTCAGCCGACATCGTCACGGCGGGCTTCAAAGGCACCGGAAGAGCCGTTTTGCTCCTGGGCATCCCAGCGGCCACCGGGGCGCGAGCCCTGTCCGGAAGCGAGTGGCTGGTCCGCAGAATGGGCCGGCTGGAGGGTGACGGTCCGCTCATTGACCTCGAGGCGGAGGTGCGGCTGCAGAGACTTCTTCTCGAACTGGCTCGATCTCACCGGCTCGACAGCGCCCACGACGTGAGCGACGGCGGTCTTGCTGTCGCACTGGCCGAGTGCTGCGTCACCGGGGCCGAATCGATCGGCGCGCGCATCAAGCTCGCTCCGGCCCCATCACCCATCGACGCTTTGGCGATGTTGTTCGGCGAAACTGCGTCAGGCGTCGTCGTGAGCCTCGCCCCCACGGAGGTCGACCCGGTGACGGCGATGGCCCATGCCGCGGGCGTGCCGACGGCTCGCATCGGAGACACCTACGGGACGGCACTGGTCATCGAAGTCCAGCCCTTGGGCGTGCTCTCGCTCGAATTGCAGGACATCCGCCGTGCGCGTGATGCTTGCCTATCGCCCATCGTCGGGCCGCTCGCCGAGTCGGTCGCCTAACCGGTCGGCAAGACAAAAAAACGCGTCCGGACGACCGTGAGGCCGCCCGGACGCGCGGACTTGCGCGGTGGGGGAGGGGGCACGCGCAAGCCCTCAAGGTTCACGGTTCAAGCCCTCGCGAAAACAGCCGCGACGGCCAGAAGCCACAGCACTTCTTACCTCAACACGTTACGGGGGGCGAGCAAGCGGGTTTCGCTCATTTCTTGGAAAACGGGCATGGTCAGCCAGCCACGGGCCGAGCATCGACGATCGGCCGCGCGCTCAAAATCACGACGCCCGAGCGGCCTTGTTTATTCCGATGGACGGCGGCGGTCGATCGGGCGGCGAGCTCGTTCCCACCCGACTGCGGATCACACGCTGCGCGCATGGGCCGCTCGCAAAGCCTCATCCACAATCGCACGGTCCCCGTCGTCCACGGCGGCGACCGCGCCCGCGAGACCACGCGGATCGTCCCCGCGGAGAATCCTTGTGCGAGCGTCCGAGTCCCCGCAGATGAGGTCGAAGGCCGGCACATCGTCCCGAAATTCGTAGGGGTCCGTACGAAATGCAAATTGGCCGGGGGCCTGGGCGTGAGCGAGAGCCACAAGGCACAGGTAGGTCTCAAACGGTCGGAATGACCTTGGGTCCGTCACATGAACCTGCACGCCCCCACATGCACGTCCAGCGTGCTTTTGAAACGTGGGGCAAAAGGTGACCGGACGAGCGCGAAAGCCGGGCATCTGCAGCTCATGAAGCGCATCCGCCAGGCGCACCCCATCAATCCACGGCGCCCCCACCAGCTCGAACGGGCGAGTCGTCCCGCGCCCCTCCGACAGGTTGGTCCCCTCCACGAGACACGCGCCGGGGTAAACCAGCGCCGTCTCGTAACTCGGCATATTCGGCGATGGCATCACAAACGGCCGATCCCACTTCCTCGCGTCGGCCTCGCGGTCGAGCCCCCGAACGCCCAGTACCTGGACGAGGTCCCGAGAGAGGCCCTCGGCCTCTGCGCGCCAGGCGACCATTTCGCCGAGCGTTAGCCCGTGACGCACGGGAATCGGGATCAGACCGACGAATGAACAGTACGCGGGCTTCTGCCGTCGGCCCTCGATGCGTGAAATGTCGCCGCCAATCGGATTGGGCCTGTCGAGCACGAGAACCCGCACGCCCGCTTTCGCGCACGCGCGCATCGCCAGCACCGCCGTCCAGACGAACGTGTAGTACCGTGCACCGACGTCTTGCAGATCGATGACGAGGACGTCGATTCGGGCCAGGTCCTCGGGCCTGGGGGATAGCTGGTCGAATCGGCTCCCGTAGAGGCTTCGCACCGGCGTGCCGAAGGCATCCTGCGCGTCCCGAACACCCACCATGTCCTGCGCCTCGCCTCCGTAGCCGTGCTCCGGACCGAGCACGAGGGTCACCCGAACGCCGACGTCCTCGAGGATGCGCCTCGCATGGACCAACCGTCGATCGACCGATGCGGGATGCGCAAGCAACCCGACGCGCATCGCACGAAGCGACGCGCGCAACTCACGATGCGCGGCGAACCTGTCGAGGCCGGTGTCCATGACGCGCAACCTAAACCGACCTCGATGGCCATGGCGACCGCGAGCGACCCCGACGCGACTGAAACCGCCTCGCGGCCGTTGCAAACGTTGCGGGCTTCGGAGATCGGTCTCGCGAAGGCAGCCCTTTACAAGTACTCTTGCTCGCAAGAGTTTTCGTACAATGCGCCGTATCCTGGTGGTCGACGACGAGGAGAACATTCGCCTCGTCCTTCGCACCCTACTGAAGAAGCATGGGTACGAGGTCGAGGTCGCTGAAGGGGGAGAGGCGGCGCTTGCCGCGCTCGACTCGTTCGATCCGGACGTGATCCTCACAGACGTGCGCATGCCGCGGATGGGAGGTCTCGACCTCCTTGCTGCCCTCAAAGCGAAGCAGCATCCGGCCACGGTCATCGTGATGAGCGCATACGGCAACGTGGATCTGGCGATCGACGCCATGAAAGCGGGCGCCTACGACTACGTCGGCAAGCCTTTCAAACCCGACGAAATCGTGCTCGCGCTTCGCAAAGCCGAGGAGCGGGAAACGCTCCGCCGGGAGAACCGGGCACTCAAGGAGCAAATCCAGAAGGACAACCAGTTCGAATCGATCCTCGCCAAGAGCCGGGAGATGCTCGAGATCTTCAGGACGGTAACGAAAATTGCCGACTTCAAGACGACGGTGCTCGTAACCGGGGAGAGTGGAACGGGCAAGGAGCTCGTCGCCAGAGCCATCCACGCGCGGTCCAGTCGCCGCGGTGCGCCGTTCGTGGCGATCAACTGCGGGGCAATCCCAGAAAATTTGCTCGAGTCTGAACTCTTCGGCCACAGGCGCGGGGCGTTCACCGATGCAACTTCGGATCGCCGAGGACTGTTCGAAGAGGCGAGCGGCGGAACGCTGTTGCTCGACGAGCTCGGCGAGTTGCCGCTCAACCTCCAAGTGAAGCTCTTGCGGGTATTGCAGGAGGAGACCATCCGACGCCTGGGCGATACCAAGGATGTCAAGGTCGACACGCGCATCATCGCCGCAACCCACCGAGATCTTGCCGCGGAGGTAAAGGCGGGTCGCTTTCGCGAGGACCTCTTCTACCGCATCAACGTGCTTCCCATCCACATCCCGCCGCTCCGGAGCCGCCGCGAGGACGTCAATCTGTTGATCGATCACTTCATCGCGCGAAACAACGTGCGCTTGGGAACCTCGATTCGAGGCGTGTCAACGGAAGCTCGCAAGCAACTTCTCGAGTACGCTTGGCCCGGTAACGTTCGCGAGCTGGAAAACACGATTGAGAGGGCCATGGTGCTGGCCGAGAGCGACGTGCTCCAGCCGAGCGATCTTCCGGAACGCATCCGCGACGCGCTCGATCCGGTCCAGGTGCACCTGGCCAGCGGCGAGCTGTCCGTCAAAAAAACGGTTTCGGCGATCGAGCAGATTCTCATCCGCCGCGCGCTGCAGAAAACCAAGGGAAACCGCACCCGCGCCGCGGAGCTGCTCGAGATCAGCCACCGCGCGCTTCTCTACAAGATCAAGGATTACAAGATCACCGATCGCTGATGGGTATGGTGGCCATACGATCAAGGGGTATGATGGCCGTATGACCAAGAGGACACGATCCTTGGCTGGTTCACTGTGCATGACCGCGCTCGCCGCCTGCGGAGCTCAGCCGACTGGAGCGAACTCGCCCCCCACGTGCCCGGCGGGCACGGTGCTCCAGGGCAGCGATTGCCTTCCGCCGGCCGGCGAAAGAGACGCGGGGGAAGCGGCGGCCCCGTCGAGTTCGAGTCCGAATGCCGCGTCGAGCGGCGACGCGACGGAGCATCCGTCCGGCGATACGACGTCGTACGATCGCGAGGCCGTCGAAGCGGAGCTCAAGCGCGCGGCCCGGTCGATCAAGGCCAGTTGCGGTGCCGCGACCGACGACGATGGGCAAGCCAACGGTCCCTGGGGCGCGACCAAGGCCAGCGTCACGCTGGGCCGCAACGGTCACGTCAAGCAGGTGAGTGTTCCGGCGCCTTACGCCGGGCAACCTGTGGGCGCGTGCGCGGCCGATGCATTCAAGAAAATTTGGTTTCCTCCGTACGCCGCCCCGAGCGACGTCACGGTCGAGTGGGATGTGGAGTTCGTGAAGCCGAAGAAGTGATCTCAGCTCAGGCCCTCGTCGAGACGCCGCATTCCTTCGAGAAGAAGCGCTTCGCTCGAATGGTGAATGACTCGACCGCTCGCGCGAAACGAAGGGTCCAGCGAGAACTCCCCCTCCGCGACCTTGAGCATCGCGTAAAATGCCTCTTCTCCGCGCAGCTCGCGCCACAGGGCATCCACGACGTTGCCCTCCGCGAAGTGAATCTCCCCTGCCCCGTCGCGAGCCCGAATCTTCAGACTTCCGCTTTTTCGCCCGTGAAAGAGCACCTGCACCATGTCCGCAAGCCCCATCTCGCGAAGAGATCCGCTGACGCCCTGATGATTGCGCGGCGTCGTGCGCTGATCGAGCAAGGCCTTGAGCTTGGCGACCAGCACGTCGGCCGACGCAGGTTTCGTCACGTAGTCGAGCACCCCGAGCTCGAACGCCTTCTGCGCAATGGCTCGCTCCTGGCGTCGGGTATAGACGACCCACGGAACGTCTTTGCCCCACGGATGGTTGCGAGCCTCGGCGATGAGGGCGAGCCCGTCGCTCGCCCCCAAGTCAATCTCGCTCACGACGAGGTCGGTTTCACCTTCCGCGAGCACCTTGAGCGCCTGCTCCGCCGTGCGTGCCGTCTTGACGACAAACCCCTGCTCGCTCATGCGAAGCTCGAGAACGATGGTCTCCTCCGGATCGGTGTCGACCACGAGCGACTGGGAACGAGTGGCCAGCAAACGCGACGTGAGCTCCTCCCCGAGGATGGTCGCCTTGAACAAATCCACGAGGTTCGGGTCGAAGACTCGGTCCTTGTACTTGGCGAGGACGGCGCACGCGTCCTGCGGCGACAGAGTGGCGCGAAACGGATTGCGAGGGTTGCTTGTCAGATCGGCGAAGGTGTCGCAGATCGCCAAAAGGCGCGATCCCAATGGGATGTCTTTTCCGCTCATCCCGGTCGGGAAATCCCTTGCCGTCGAAGCGCTCGTACATGTGATTCACGGAGTCCATCGTCTCGACCGGAAGGCGCACGGGCTCGAGAAGCCGCGCGGGGACGCCATGCGCCTTCTGAGCCGCGACTTTGTGCCCGTCGTACTCGCTGCAGTTGAACGCCGTCAGATGGTAGGGCCCGACCTTGCCCAGATCGTGGATGAACGCCGCCGCGACCAGGATGGCGGTCGTCGCGGTGTCGAGCCCCATCTTCTCGGCCATTCGTCGAACGAGTCGGGCGACTTGAGCCGAGTGTCCCTGCAGATCGGCGCGTGAGCTCTCGAGCAAACTGACGAGCACGTGAAGCAGTTCGACGAACGAGGCCTCCGACACGCCCTTGTCGCTCGAAACCGGCGGCGCTTGGACCGGCGGCTTCGAGCTCCGAGCGTCGGACGCTTTGGCAACGTTGGCTCTCGAGGGAGCCGCCTTCGACGGCAGCTCGAGCACGGGCGGGTGCGGCGACGGCGTAGACCGCGCCACGGGGCCCACGTCTCCGCTGTCGACGATGAGATTCCCACGCTCATACAACGCCCCGAGCTGCACGTTGGCCTGCCGCTCGAACACGGCAAAGGCGCGTGCATCGCCCCCGTACACCTTGGCAATGAGCGCCTTGACCGCAGCGGGGCGAGCCAGCACCGCTCTCACCTCGCGCGCTCCCGACGCCAGCTGTACCTCGTAGAGCGACTCGAGGTCCGCTGGGTCGGCCGTTACGACGCTCAGTGCGTGGGCTTTGGGGTCGAAGGCCACCGGACACACACCGACCTTCTCCGCGAAGCGCTGAGGAATCATCGCGACGAGGGAGCGCGGTACATCGGCCTTCGCGAGCTTCTCCGCCGAGATGAAATGCGCCTTGTAATGTGCGGCCAGCGACTTGAGCATCTCGGTCTCGGTCATCAGTCCAAGCTCGAGAATGGCCTCCTCGACGCGCTCACCGGACCATTGCAGACGAGCGGCGATCCCGTCGAGCTGATCGGGCTTGAGGAGGTTGTCGTGCAAGAGCTGATCGACGACGACCTTCGCTTTGGGCAACGACGGAGCGGAGGCCGAGTAGGTCACGATCGCTCGAACAGCCTATCAGGTCTCGCGATGGCCACTCGATCGACCCACTGAATGGCGGCTGCCATCGTCCACTTTGGGGGTCGTCGCCAAGCTCGCCCGAACAAGCACGGCGTCCAGACGTTCCGGATCGACGTTCCTCGCGGTGAGCACGACGACCAGATTACCGCCGCGCACATGCGCAGGCAGCCCGAAGAGCACGGGCGCAAGAGCCACGGCCGCACTGCCTTCGAGAACGATGCCCATGTCGTGATACGCGTGCGCCATGGCCGCCGCGATCTCGGCCTCTTGCGCCACGACGATGCCCGCGAGCGAGGCGCGCGCCTGGGCCATCCCTTCGGCCGACATCCCGGGGCCCAGCTCCTCGGCGAGGGTCGGAGCGTCGGCGTCAATATGGTTTGCGGGGTCCTCGCTGTCGAGCCAAACGCCTGTCGTCCATCGGGCCTCGGGATGAACCCCCCACACAGCGCGATCCGGGTGGGCGTGCGCGTCGGCCGAAAACGCCCAGGCGAGGCCCGTGGCGAGCCCGCCGTCGCCCATGGGTGCGAGAACCCTTTCGGGAACGCGGCCAAGAGCTCGGACGATTTCGATTCCGAGCGACCCGCCGTTCGCCGTCACTAGGTCGACGTCGGCACCGGGTGCGACGAACGCGGCGCCTCGCGAGAAGGCCATTTCGCTCGCAAGCGCTTCGGCGTCTCGGTAGAGATTGGTCGCCGCAACCACGAGCTCCGCGCCGTACCGCTCGATCTTCTCGCGCTTCGTTCGTGCGGTTGTGCGCGGAACCACCACAGTAGCCGACATGCCAAGGACACAGGCCGCGTACGCGACGGCAACTCCGTGGTTGCCAGCGCTGGGAGCGACGATGTGCCAGTCTTTGGCCGTCGCCGCGATTCGCTCCAGGGCCACGAGCGCCCCTCGCACGTGAAAGCTTCCGGTGACCTGGAGCGCTTCCAGGGCGAGCCAGACTCGCGTGCTGCCGGTCGGGTCGGCGCGCTGGTCGAGCTCCGCGGCACGAAGCAGCGGCACTTCGCGCACGCGCGCACTGGCGAAACGACGCCCGAGATGTCGAACCGCGTCGAAGTTGGCTCGCTCCGGATGGGTCGATCCCTTCTCGGCCGGAGTGGGCACGCAGCGCATGCCCCTTCATACGGTCCACCTGGGCGCGGTGGTTTATGCCCGAATCGGACGTGCCACCGGTCGACCGTTCGTCAACCTCGAATGAGCCAGCGCAGCGGACGCCGGTAGTTCGTGATCATGCGGTCGGCGGGAATTTCATGTCCGAGGCCCGGCGCGATGCGGACGCGCACCGGGATTCGCGCGCTCTTGAGCATCTCGCCGGCCCGCTTCGTATTCTCGGCAACGTCGTCGTTCTCGCCCGTAAAGAGGTACACGCGCCGAATCTTCGAACGGTTTTGCTCCAAAAGCTGCGGTGCGTCGCCGTACCAATACTCATCGTTCGCAGCGAGAATGAGCCAGCGGCTCCAATGAGCGGGATCGCGCAGGCCGATTTGCTGGGCGACGAAGGCTCCCTCGCTAAATCCGATGAGCACGTCCCCGCGCGTTCGAATCCGCCCTTTGTATTGTTCCATCAACGCCGCGACTGTCGCATCGACGACCTTCTTCGCCGTACCGGCATCGTTGTTCCAGGTGCGACCCCCGTTTTCGCCCACCGCCGGAGCCTCCGGACACACGATCCAGCCAAATTGACGAGCCACTCGAGCCCATTTGCGACAGTCCTCGAAAGCGCTGCCTCCTCGTCCATGCAGGTAAAGCAAGATGGGCCGCCGCGCGCGCGTACGGGGCTTGTAATAGTAAGCTTCGCCGTACCCGGGGACGTCGATGGTCATGGGGTCGGGCGTGTTCGCTCGCGCTCGCGCTCGCGCGACAGTCGAGAAAAGCAGCACGGTAGCTGTGGCTGCGAAGGCGATCGGCGACCAGCGGGCACGAACTAGCACAGCCGTGCCACAGCTAGGCCATCGGCGACCCCGTGGCAAGTCGGCTACACCTACTCGGCTATGAGAGTCTCCGAGCGAAGCCTCACCGTCGCGACCCGGCGGTCTGCGTTGGCGCTAGCGCAGTGCCGCGCTTTCGTGGCGGGCCTCCGAGCCGTCGAACCATCCGTCGAGACCACCGAGCTGCAAGTCGTCACGAGCGGGGACCGGATCCAGGACCGGCCGCTCTCGGAGGTTGGGGGCAAAGGGCTGTTCGTCAAGGAAATCGAGGAAGCCCTCCTCGACGGCCGCGCGGACTTCGCCGTGCACTCGATGAAAGACGTCCCCGCCGAGCTTCCCCCAGGATTGGTCGTGACGTGCGTTCCTGCGCGCGAAGACGCACACGACGTTCTCATCGCCCCGCGCCACGGGCGGCTCGACGCCCTGCCGGCTGGAGCTCGCATTGGAACGTCGAGCTTGCGCCGCGCGGTGGCACTGAAGCGCCTGCGCCCCGACATCACGATCGTGTCGCTGCGTGGCAACGTCGACACGCGTCTGCGCAAGGTCGATTCGGGAGAGTACGACGCGATCGTGGTGGCGGGCGCCGGGTTGGTCCGGCTGGGCCTTGGACACCGCAAGACCGAGGTACTGGCCCTGCCGCTATCCTTGCCGGCTCCCGGGCAGGGCGCGTTGGCTATCGAATGTCGTGACGACGGCGTGAGTGTGCGAACTCTCCTTCGTCGATTCCACGACCCCGTGACGGCGACGTGCGTAGCCGCGGAACGCGGTGTTCTCGTTTCCCTGGGCGGCGACTGCCAGATGCCCCTGGGAGCCCACGCCGATCGCGTGGGAGACGACATTCGCCTGCGTGCATTCGTGGCCGATTTGGACGGCGGCCGCTACCGCGAGGCCGAACGAACCGTCCCGTGGCCCGCATCGGAGACGCATGCCGAGGCGCTCGGGCTCGCCTTGGGTCGACGACTCGCCTGAGCCCACAAGTGCGTCATAGCCGTCGAGAGAAGAGGACGACCCCCTCCGGCGCGCGCTCCGATCGTCACGCCGGCTCCCCTCGCCCGGAGATCCATGGATCACGAAATGCGGCCGGACCCCGCACGCGGGCCGCGATCCAGCGAGACCACCGATGCCACGGCCCGTGCCAAGAGCCAACCGCGTTAGCTGGCGCCCTCGCCACAGCCGTCAGTGAGGGAGCCGTTCGTCGCCCTCGGCTGAGGCAAAAGAAGTCGCGGCCACCTCACCCTCCTCGTGTTCCTTGGCCACCGCAATCTCCTGCAGGTCGAAGAGAAAGCGCATGGCTGCCGCGAGCTCCATCCCGTCCTCCCCTTCGGCGGCACGCGCTTTCAGCCGGGTGGTCGGGGTGTGAAGCAGCTTGTTTAGCGCGCTCTCCAGCATTTGAGTCAGTGCCGCCCGGTCGCCCTCGGCGAGGTGCTTGAGGCGGCCACCGAGCGATCGCTCGAACTCCGAAAAAAACACCGCACGCGCCTTCGACCGCATGGCCACGACCGTCGGCTGCACTTCGAGTCCTCGCCGCCAGGCAAAGAATCGGGAGACTTCTTCGGCGACAATCTGCTCGCCGACTTCGACCTGCGCATGTCGCGCCTTGAGGCCACGTGCAACCTCTTGCTCGAGGTCGTCAACGTTGAACACGTACACGTTATTTATCCCATGAACGGCCGGCTCGACGTTGCGAGGCACCGCAATATCGACAAAAAGCAGCGTTCGACCCTTGCGCGCCTTCATCGCTCGTTTGACCATTTCGACCGTCACGACGTAGGTCGGGCTGGCCGTGCTCGCGACGACCACGTCGGCGCTGACGAGCTCCGCCGCGAGTTCGCCCCATGGCACGGCCGACGCTTGCATCGTACTCGCGAGTGACGCGGCTCGGTCAAAGCTCCGGTTGCAGATGCGCAGCGTTCGCGCCCCCTTGACCAGACTGCTCGCGGCTGCCTCCGCCATCTCCCCGGCGCCGATGAGCAGTACCGTTCGGTCGGATAGATCGCCGAAAATGCGCCGGGCCAGATCGATGGCGACGCTCGAAATGCTCACCGTCCCCACGCCGATGCTCGTTTCGGTGCGAACGCGTTTGGCCACCGAGAAGGCACGGCTGACGCAACGCGCGAGCGTCCCCTTGAGAGTGCCTGCGGCGATTGCAGCGTCGTACGCGTCCTTCACTTGACCGAGGATTTGCGGCTCGCCGAGGACCATCGAGTCGAGGCTCGCCGCCACGCGAAAGATGTGCTGCACGGCATCGTCGTCGCGCTTTTCGTACAAATACGGCGCGAGATGGTCCCCGCTGACGGCTCCCCCTTGCTGGGCAAGCTCCTCGCGAATCGCGCGACGCGCGCCATCCAGCCCCGCCAAGCCTCGTCGGACGCGCGCGACGACCTCGACGCGGTTGCAGGTCGACAAGAACATCGACTCCTCGAGCTCCGAGCGCGCAGCCAACCGGGCCAGCACCGCAGGAAGTGCCGCCGGACCCCCGGCCAGACGCTCGCGAACGTCGAGAGGCGCCGTACGATGCGAGAGACCCACCACCAGGATCATGCGTGTCCGCCCGCGCCGGTGATGCTCCTGACCAAGTATGCGACGATCACGAGCACCGTCAATCCGAAGCACAATATGGTTCCCACGGCTGCGCGCCGACCGCGCCACCCGGCCGAAGCGCGCAGCAGCAGCACGACTCCGATGAGCGCCCAGGAGACGTACGAGAGCACGGCCCGGGCGATGTCGGCGGCACCGCCCGCCTCGACCTCGCGCGCCCAAATCGTCCCGGTCAGCGCGCCAATCGTGAGCAGTGGAAAACCCGCTGCGAGGAAGCGGTGTTCGGCGCGATCCAGCGCGTCGACGGCGGGAAGGCGCTCGACCGCCTCAAGCCACTTTTGCTTGAGGCGGCGCTCCTGCAGCAAGTAGGCGACCGCCGCGGCGAACGCCAGCGTAAAGAGAGCGATCCCGAGAAGGTTGCTGATCACGTGGAACGGCAAGAGGGCGCTCCTCAACCGCGGTTCGGCATCGACCGGCCCCACGAAACGCGATGCGAGCAGGAACACGAGCGCTTGCGGGGCGACGAACGCGCCGACCGCGTCCACGCGATAGCGCCGCCGCACGACCAGGTACGCCGCGCATACCAACAGCGATGCGACGTTGAGCGAAAAATGAATGCCTTCGACCGGACAGACGTGCAAGACGACGGACCAAACGACGATGTGCGCGGCGTGAAACGGAACGCCGAAGGCCACCAACCGAGGCGCCCACGTTCTGGCTTGGCCGGCCCAGCCGAACAAATCCGCTACAAATAGCAGCGACGCAGCCAGGTACGCGACCACCGTCACAGCGAACAGTGCGTTTGCGAGCTGGAGGGTCACGCCAACGGAT
This sequence comes from uncultured delta proteobacterium, assembly GCA_963696385.1. Lineage (GTDB taxonomy): Bacteria > Myxococcota_A > Polyangia > Polyangiales > Polyangiaceae > Palsa-1150. The sequence goes on along the minus strand of CAVOKF010000005.1, from coordinate 1,080,189 downwards.
CGTGCTACGTAACGACCGCGTTCGCCACTTCGACGACGCCCACTTCGGCCTCGGCCTCGGGCGTCACGGCCGGAACGCCAAGCCAACCTGGCTCGATGTCGTAGGCGGAGTCTCCGACGAGCATCGACGTTTGCACGATCTCAGCGCCTAGTTCATCGAGCTCGGTGCGGCCCTTGACTCGACCGACGAGGTCGTGATCACCCGTGGCGGCCAACTCGCGCACGATGTAAATGGCTTCGGCCAAGCGAAAACGCCGTCCCGGCGCCAAGGCTGAGGCGAGTTCCGGCGCGACACCGGCCACGCCGGCCGTAACGATGAGCTCCCCCTCGCGCAGATCGGCCGATCCGTCGCTCATCCACCGATCGAGCGCGGCCTGGGGAATGAAGACGCGGTTTTCCATGCGAACCAGACTCACTCAGCGTACACCAGCCCGAGCGCGCCATGGGATTGCTCGAGGCCGTGAGTCGAATCGTTCAACTGGGAGGCGCAGCGGCGCACATTCCTCGAGTCGCCGCGATGCGCGCCGCCTTCGAGGTGCGCACCGGCGCGTTCGCACCCGAAGACGCCTGGTTCGAGGAGCGCAGCCGCGCGTTTTGGTGCGACGCGGTGACCGACGGTCGCTTCGGGCGTGCGGTCGAAGCCGACCTAACGGCGCAGGAGCGCATTTGGTTGCCGGCCCTTGAGCGAGCACACCGTGGACTTTTCCGGGCTGACGGTCGCATCCTCATCGACGTCTGGAGCGGCGCCCAGCTCGCTTTGTCTCTGCTCGACGACGAGTCGTGCGCCGAGCTCGACGCGGGACACGACCAGCTGTTCGATGGACGCGTGGTCGGGACGGACCGCCCTCTGGTTGTAGCGTTGCTGCCGGGGGCTGTGTTCCATTCGCTCGCGGCCAACACGGCGATCGATCGTGTGCTCGCAGCGGCGCGCGCGACCTCTCTCTCCACGTCCGAAACCCTGAACGCCCTGCTCCGGATGGAGCGGACGCTGCGCTCCTTGTCGCGGGTAAAGCCAGCGTACGCGTACCGGCCGGAGGCGCTCTCTCTACCGGCCATGACGGGCCCCGCGCGCGGGTCGCCCAAGGTGCACCCATAATCCACATGCCGATTCCTCCCCCATTCGAAGCACGGCTCGTGGGATCGCGAACTCTGTCGCCGACGGTTCGCGAGCTCGTCTTCGACCGGTTGGATGGGCGAGCATTGCAGTTCGAGGCCGGTCAGTGGGTGAGCGTGATGCTTCCCGTCGCCAACGAGAATGCGCCGATTCTGAAGCGATCGTACTCGATCGCCTCGGCGCCCGAGCGGTCCCCGCGGTTCGAGATCGCGGTCACCCGGGTAGGTCTGGGCTCGACATGGCTGCACGCTCTCGAGCCCGGAGCGCAGCTTCGATTCGACGGACCTCAAGGCTTCTTCACCCGCGCTCCAGTAGGCGCCCCGCCCTCGCTCATGATTGCGACCGGAACGGGTATCACCCCTCTCCGATCGATGATTCGCGCCGCCGTCGCCGCCGAGTCGGTCGCCCCCCTGTGGCTCCTTTTCGGGGTGCGAGACGATTCGGACCTACTCTACGGATCCGAGTGGAGGGACCTGGCCGCGGGGTACCCGGCGTTTCGCTTCGAACCCACGCTGTCCCGGCCCGCAGCCACATGGGCGGGACGACGCGGTTACGTCCAGGCCCACGTCCGAGAACTCTGGCGCGACTTGGCGTCGCGGGGCGAAGGCACGCCGCACGTGTTCGTCTGCGGATTGCAGCGCATGGTGGGCTCGGTTCGGGACATCTTGAGGAGGGATCTCGACGTCGCGCGAGAGCAGGTTCACAGCGAACGGTACGATTGAGCGCGAACGGGCGACACGGCCCACGCCGGCTTCCGACGAAGGCATCGTCAGAAAATGAACGAACCAGAAGATCTCGCTCCCACCCATCGAAGCTCATGCATCAAGCCATGGGTGCGCCTGATCCAATCCACGATTTGCGGTAACCCGCCTAACGGTCGACGTCCCGGCAACAGCGAAACCCGGTTTCGTAAAACCGAAAATCCGGTCCGTGTGCATCATTGGTGGAATGGCACGTCGGTTTGGAGCCGCCGTAGCAGCCCGACCAGTAGCAACCAGCGAGCAAGTATGGCCACGGGTTGGCGTGCTCGCGCGTGCGCACGACCCACTCTTCGACGTTCCCCGTGAGGTCGTGCACGCCGGAGCCCGACGCGCACTCGCGCTTCGAGCCGCTCGGAACCGCTTGGTACAGCTCCTGAGCGTGCACGCGCGCCTCCGTCGCGGGCCACTTCGCCAGTGTCGCCTCGTGAACTTGTCGCCACGGCTTGTCGTCGTTGCACCGCCCGTCGACGTGGTCACGGCCATAAGGATAGGTGCGGTGCTCGTCGCCTTCGCAGGCGCTGATCCATTCGTCCTCCGTGCACAAGCGCTTCTGATGGGCGGAGCACCATGCGACGGCATCGTTTGCGGACTGCATCACGAGCGGCTTGGCGCCACGACGGTTGGGAGCCTCGTAGCGATCGATGCACGTGACCCCGACCTTCACCATACTCGACGGGCAATGGCCACGAGGACGAACGCGTCCTGCATCGGCCTGCGATAGGAGGGGCCGCTCGTCGGAGTTCGACGACTCGTCCACTTCGTCGCCGTTGTCGTCGAACGAATCGACGACGGTGGGCTCATCGTTTTCGCTGAGCCCGACCGGTGATCGTTGGCCGCCAAACGCGACGAGCGACAGGAGCATGGCCGCGGCGCACAACCGATCGATCGCGAAACGCACGGGTCTCCTTTATAGCGCCCGTGGAGCGCACCGCGCCGTCCACCCGGTGTCCCTCGCTCTCGGCGCGGCTCGATCGCCGGGGTGCACGGCTCGTTGTCGCTTGCCGGCGTGAAGTTCAGTATCCCTTTCGCGCGACCACGACATCCCCGAGCTCGATCTCGCTCTTCGCCTGGGTCACAAGACACGCTGAGCTGTCCTTCTTCAGGTCGACGACCCGAAGCTCGGCGATGAATTCCTCGGGATACTTTCGGTCGTCGTGATCCGACCCCGGAGTTCTTTTCCATCGGAGGCATCGGACGCTCGTCGTCGGCCGACACCCGGAAGCTCATGTCGGCCGTGAGCAGTGTCTGACGCCATGCGTCGCCGCGACGCATCACGAAGAGACGGTTGCCCGCTTTTAGGCCCGCGGCCTGCCCCTTGTCGATGAATACGACCTGATTCTGCCCGAAAAACTCATTAGGGTGCAGGCTCGCGAGCACGTGACCTTGCAGGTCGATGTCGTTGCGTTTCGGCTCGACGATCGCGAACATGCGCACCACAGGGCCGATCCGTGCGCCGCGCTCGATGACGTCCAGCGACTCGATGACCTTCGCCCGCGCGGTTCGCTCCCTGTCATTCCAATCATCGACTCGTACGGTGCCCAGGACTTGAACGATCGCTCCGGCGGCTTGGGTCGTCCGTGTCCGAAAAATCGTCAGTTGCTGGCCGAGTCGGAGGTCGTGGCCTCGCCGAATCGTCAAGTACACCTCATCCGAATCCGACAGGAACATCTTGTCGGTCGGAGCCCCCGTGATCTCACCCCATACGTCGTCCGATTCGTCGTGAATCCAGCCCTGATCCCGTAGAAATACCGTGCCGTTCGGCACGTTCCGATGCCGTTCGACGAGCCTCAATCCGTTCGCCTGGTTCGACGACGTGGCCGGCTGTGCCGCAGCCGACTCGCTCGGGGGCTTCAGCCGAATTTCATCGCCGGGATAAATCCAGTTCGGGTTCTTGACCTGCGGGTTGTACGACCAGACGCGCGGCCACTGGTACGGATTTCCGAGGTATTCGTCGCATAGGCCCCAAAGCGTGTCTCCGCGGCGCACGACGTGCGAAGGCGGCACCTCGCCGGTGGCGCTGGCGATGCCGTGGGGTCGATAGCCCTGCAGGAAGATGGGGCCGTCGGTGGACCCATGCAACGCGCTTCCGTCGCCGCCGCGCGACCCGAGGTCGAACGAGTCTTCCTCGTCGCCGGTCACGGGGTGTGCGCTGGATTCGGTCGCGTTTCCGCCGCCGATAGTCCCGTTCGGCGACTGGGGGTTGCCGTACGCGCCTTGACCCGGCATCGGGACGTACGTGGACCCCGGCAGCGAAGGATTGGCGGGCGGAACGGGACTCGGAACGATCGCGCCGCCACCGCCCGCTGGGGCCCCTGGTGCCGAAGGTGCAGCTTGAGCCCGGGCCACTCCGGGAATCAAGATGAGGGCACCGGCGACGCACGGCCCGAAGCACCGGGATATCATCGGCTGCTTCCTGCGGATCCGACCGGAATACGCCGCGCGGCGTCCGATTGCGGAAACTCTTTGGCCAGCTGTTGGAAGCAATCGCGCGCTTTGGCCGAGTTTCCGAGCTTCTCCTGAGACATTCCGAGCTTGAGCAGACTGTCGGGCACCTTGCTGCCGGCGGGAAACCGCGCGAGAACTCCCTCGAACTGCTCGGAAGCGCGCGCGTAATCGCCGCCCGCAAAGTAACATTCGCCTCGCCAATACATCGCGTGGTCGGCGTACGGATGATCGGGCCACTTGACGAGAAATGCGGCCAGTAGGTCGAGCGCAGGCTCGTATTTCTTGGCCGCCACGAGCGTCAAAGCCGCGTCGTACGCCCGTTTCGCCTCGGGATCGAGCGAAGGGGATCGGACGCCGTTCGGACTCACGTCGTCGACTTGCTCGATGTCGCGCCCGTTCACGCGCGGCGAGCCCAACACGCGAATGCGCGGGCGCGGTGTCGTGTCGTCGGGGTCGGCGTAGTCGGCGGGCGGATCGTCGGCGGAGACACCCAACTGAACGACGTCCGCTGCGGGCAACGGTGCCGGAGCGCTCGATTTGTCCACACTTCCGGCCAAGGGAGCCTCGGCGGTCTCAGACGGCAGACTCGACCGATCCTCTTGATCGCGTTCTTGCTGGATCCGATCGATGTCGGCTCGCATCGCGTCGAGCTGCCGTTCCTCGGCGCTGCGCGCGCAGCCGGCAACCAAGACCAGAACGAGCGTCGCCAGAGCACGGACAGGCACGTGCGGTCTCATCCAACCGGCAGCGTAGAGCGCGCGTTCCACCCGGGCCAATTAATCACGCGCCTTTACCCCCCGCCGGTTCTGCGGGAGGATCCCGTAGAGCCAATCGCTTGCCGCCCCCTCGCCGCAAACTCGACCTGCGCAAGACGCTGTTTCTCTTGCCAAACATCATCACGCTCTCGAGCGTATTTTGCGGATTCGACTCGGTTCGCATCACCGCGACGGCCCAGGGCGACGACGACTACTACCGGGCCTCGCTGCTGCTCGTCTTTGCGCTGTTCTTCGATACGCTTGACGGACGGGTGGCTCGGCTCACCAAGACTCAGAGCGCTTTCGGGCTCCAGATCGATTCGCTGGCCGACGTCGTCTGCTTCGGGGTCGCACCCGCCATCCTTGTTTACAAGTGGTCACTGTGGCAGCGGCCTTTCCCCGGACTCGTGGCATCCTACATCTTCGCCGCCGCCGCGGCCGTGCGGCTCGCGCGGTTCAACGTCCTGTCGATGGGCGACAAGGGCGCACCGACCAAGCCGGGGCAGTACATCGTCGGGCTGCCCGTCCCGGGTGCCGCGGGGATCCTCATTTCCTTGGTGCTGGCCAACCATGCCATGGGCGACGAGCTTCGCCTTTTCGGTCCAAAGTACGTCTGGGCCATGATCGCCCTCACGATTTTCATGAGCTTCCTCATGGTCTCGACGATCAAGTTTCGTAGCTTCAAGGACGTTCGGCTCAACTTGCGAACGTTCGGGCTCGTGGCCTTCACCGTCGGCTCCAGCGCCATCGTGAGCCTGCAAACGCGCCCCGCCTTCGTCCTGGTCTGGCTGCTGTCGTGCTACGTGCTCATCGGCCTGGTCGAGAGTGTGCTCGCCTTGTCCAGGCGCGCTAGGCGTCACCAAGCACGCCAAAGCTTTCCTCCGGCTCATTGACCGTCCGACGTGGCATGCCCGAACACCTAGCGGCTCTGCGGGAACAGGCTCGAGCCGCGACGGTAAAAGGCGACGTGGAGCAAGCGATCGCCCTGCTCGTCTCGGCGGCGGGCAGGACTCAGATCTCCGAACGCGAATATCGCACCTTGCTCTTGCCGTTGGAACGGGCCTTCGTCCAAGTGGGCGATACGCGCTCGGCGCTCACGGTGCTTGCGCACGCGGCGTCGAGCGATGAGTCGGCGTGGTGCAGGGTGCGCCCAATCCTGTCTCGCGTGCCCCCCCTCGACCGCGCCGTGGCCGCGGAGGCCCAAGGGCGACTCACCGACGCGGCGGGCGAAATGGAGTGCGCCGGACGGATCGCAGCCGCCGCGATCTACCGAGAAAGGGCGTTTGACTGGGATCGGGCGCGGACGCTCTGGGCGCGGCTCGCACGCGATTCGGAGGGCAGCGACACGTACGTCGTGGCGCTCGTGTTCTTCAACCTTGCTCGTTGCGCACGCCGCTGCAACGACGGCGTACAAGCACGAGAGAGCTTCGCGTCGTGCGTCCGGCGGCTTGAGCATGCGGCTGACCATTTCGAAGCCATCGGTCGGCGCGAACGCGCGTTCGACTGTTTCCAAGTGCTCATTCAGGTCGGACGCGAGAACGGAGCCTTCGAGAATGTCCTCGAAGGATACGCCAACGCCACTCGAATCCTGCGCGAGGACCGCCTTCGCAACTTCGCTTTCGAGTTTTTCGACTCGGCGATCGAAGATTCGGTCGAGCAGTCGGAATTCAGTGCGGCCGCGACGTTTGCCCGCGACGCGGCGGATTACGCGCGCTCACTGCGGATGACCGACCAAGCGCAGGGCTACACGACGCGGCAGGGCGAGCTGTGGCGCGCGGCCGCCAAGCAGCAAATGCAGCGGGGATCGCCCCCGGCGACGATTGCGAACGCTCTGTTGTCAGCCATCCTCGCGTTCGGTGAAGTCGAGCAACTCGGACGTGTCGGCCAGATTTACACTGAATTGGCGGGCTTGGACCTCGATCCCGTACGGCGCGAACACTACGCGCGCGCGGCGCTGCGTTACGCCGCCACCACCGACCCGGCGCAGCCCACCGGGGCGACGCTGCAGCGCGGCGCGCGAAGCAACAGCCTGACGGTCAGTCACGTCTGGCACGCCGATGTCCTCGAGTGGGAGCAGCGTGGAAGCGCTTCCGAGGCGTGCGCGGGCATCATGGTCGATTCGCATTGCGTCGATGCCACACGCCGCGCGGCCATGGTGGCACGGTTGGCTGCGCTGCACGTCGAAGGCGCCGCACGGGAAGCCTCCGTCGAGGCTCCCCAGATGCATCTCGCCACGCGACTCGGGCGGGTCGCTCACTACGCCGTCCTTTCGCCCCTCGAGGCCCTGTTCGCGCAAGGCGGCCTCGGGGTCAAACGGACGGTGCTCGACGCGCTTGCGAGACTGCCCTTCAAACGGAGCTTCGCGACGGTGCGGGCCGCGTTGCGGGAAGGCGATCCCGCGCTCGTCGACGACGCGGCGAATACCCTAGCCTCCTTGGACTTCGCGCACGCGTTCGACCCACTGCGGCGAATCTTCGATGAGTCCTCGGTGCCGAGCGTTCGATCGGCGGCGCTCACGGCCCTCGTTCGATGCGATACGAGCGAGTCTACCGAATTCGTGTTGGGCATATTGGAGCATGGCACGTCGGTCGACAGGGCGGCTGCCGTGGCTGCCGTCCGACGCGCGCCGTCTCGCAAGATCGTCGATCTCGCGCGCGAAGCCATGGATCGGGGGCCGCCCGAACTTCGCGCCACCTTGCGGGAGCTCCTGCCCGGCGGCGACCGACCGACCGACGGTCCGGTCCCCTGATCGACTTGTCGGCGGCGTTCCGTGTTTGACGGCCGCTGCGACTGCATTAGAGTGGCTGCGCTGTGCCCGCACTCGCCTCACTACCGATGCCCCCTTAGACCACGAAGGATCGCTGGGGGGGAATTGGAAGTAGTGGAAGGAAAGAACGTGAGGGCAAGATGCAGAAGAAGTTACGGACTCTTTTGTTCGGTGCCCCGAAGGACGTTCATTCTGCGCATACCTTCCACAGCATTTCGCTCATTGCCATGCTGGCATGGGTCGGACTTGGGGCGGATGGACTCTCGTCGTCGGCGTACGGACCGGAAGCCGCGTTTCGGGAATTGGTGGCGAATGGACACGATTATTCGTCGCTCGCCGTAGGCTTGGCGCTCGGCACCGCCGTTACGGTGTTCATCATCTCGTACGCTTATTCGCGAATCATCGAACACTTTCCATCGGGTGGCGGCGGGTACGTCGTGGCCACCAAGCTGTTGGGGCCGCGCTTCGGAGTCGTCAGCGGGGGCGCGCTGTTGGTCGACTATGTGCTCACCATCACGACGTCCATCGCGTCGGGCGGCGACGCCATCTTCAGCATGGTTCCGCGCTCGTGGTTCGGTCAAGCAGCGTTGCATTTGAACGCCGACGACGTCGGCTCTTGGCTCGACCCTGTGCAGCGCACGAAGCTCGTCGTCGAGATTGTCGCCATCGGTGCATTGACTGTACTGAATATTCGCGGAGTGAAGGAATCCGTACAGGCTATCCTGCCGGTCTTTATCGCGTTTATCGTCACGCACGCAATCCTGCTCGTCATCGCGATCTTCGGCAATCTGAGCCAGATCACGTCGGTGGCACACCAGACGAGCGTCAACTACGGGCATACGGTGAGCTCCCTCGGTACGTTGGGAGCGCTCTTGCTCTTTGTTCGCGCCTATTCGCTCGGAGGAGGTACGTACACCGGGATCGAAGCCGTCTCGAACGGCGTGCAGATCATGCGCGAGCCCAAGGTGCGCACGGCCAAACGAACCATGGGACTCATGGCCACGTCTTTGGCCGTCACGGCAGGCGGCATCATCCTCGCTTATCTGCTCGTCCACGCGATGCCGGACGAGGACAAGACGATGAATGCCGTGTTGCTCGAGCGCGTCACCGGCGGGTGGCACCTGGGCGGGTGGCAGGTCGGCCAGTGGTTCGTGACCGTCGCCCTCGCGTCGGAAGCCGGTCTGCTGTTGATCGCGGCCCAGGCCGGTTTCGTCGATGGCCCGCGGGTCATGGCCAACATGGCCGTCGACTCATGGCTGCCGCACCGCTTCGCGGCACTTTCCGAGACGCTCAGCATGCAGAACGGGGTCATGCTGATGGGCGGCACCTCGATCGCGGCGCTCCTCTATACCCACGGCAACGTCGAGAAGCTCGTGGTCATGTATTCGATCAACGTGTTTCTGACTTTTTCGTTGTCCAACTTGGGCATGGCCCGCTTCTGGGTGCAGCACCGGAAGGAACAGCCAGACTGGTACAAGCACTTGCCGATTCACATCGTCGGCCTGGGCCTTTGTTTGACTATCTTGATCGTGACCGTGTTCGAGAAGTTCACGGCCGGCGGCTGGCTCACGCTCGTCGTGACCGGCCTGCTCGTAACCCTCTGTTTGGGAATCAAGCGCCATTACGCGCGAGTGGTCATCGCCATTCGCCGGCTCGACGTCGAGCTTGCGGACCCGCTCGGCGAAGGCTCGCGCCTGCAGAGCCCGGCCGTCACCGATGGGATCGACACCGCGAACGAAATCGACCGCACGAAACCAGTGGCCGTACTCTTCGTCGGTGGGTACGGCGGACTTGGGCGACACGCGCTTCTCACCCTTCTTCGCATGTTTCCCGGTCACTTCAAGGGGATCGTGTTTTGCTCGGTGGCCGTGATCGACTCGGGCAACTTCAAAGGCATATCCGAGGTTCACGAGCTGGAGGCGCGAGTGCAGAAAGCACTCGACCAATACGTCCAGTACGCAAAATGGCTGGGGCTGCCCGCCGAGAGCCAATTCTCGACCGGTATCGAGGTTGCCGTCGAGGCCGAGCGCATCGCGGCGGACGTCATCCATCGATTTCCGCGCGCGCTCTTCGTTGCGGGCCAGCTGATCTTCGATGAGGACACGTTCGTGACGCGCATCTTGCACAACGAAAGTGCATTCATGATTCAGCGGCGGCTTCAGCACGCCGGCATGCCGATGGTCGTGCTGCCTGTTCGTCTCAATCTCAACGAAGGGCCGCGTTTGACGGCGCCGAGCTTGACGGAAGAGCGTACTGCCTAGGGCAACCCGTTCGTCGATGGCTTGGCGAAGGCCCCCTGAAGACAGCCTTCGAAGGGTGAGGGCTCTGTCACTTCACAATGCGAAGATACGGCGGCAACTCTCGCTTTTTGCGTGCCGATCCGGCGGCCCCGGACGCCGAGGGCCGCGCGACGTCCGGCTGCGCGACGGCAGGCCGCGCCGCGGGCGGAGCGATGCGTTCGGGCTTGGCGTGCGCACGGCTGCCGGTGGCGTCCTCGCCTCCGCCCGGAACGGCAGCCAGCGGAGGACGCTTGCGCGAACGCTTTGGCTTCGCCACGGCTTCGACCTTGGGCTCCCGCGGCGGAGGCGTCGGCTTCGACGGCTCTCGACGAACGGGGCCGTCGGCCCGCTCCTGCGCTTGGCGTGCCACCTCGACGGGCACATCGTCGGGCCACACCATCCCTCGGCCATCCTCACCGACCATCGCGAAGATGCTCGACCAGGGCACGACGCAGAAGAACGGCGCACGATTGAAGCTGAGTGTGCATTGAATGCCCTCGTCGTCCAGGCGTAGATCCGGAATGGGAACCGGCATGTTGAGGCCGACCTGAAGAACGAGCTGCGGCTGCTTCTTGAACCAGGGCGGGACGACGGCCGCCTGCTGCCGAGGATCCAGATGAACGTACACGCTCGATCGTTCGAGCAAGGCCAACGCGACCTCTTTCTTCGGCGGCAACGGTTGCGTCGGAGACATCGCGGGTCCTTGAGTCGGGAGCCTTAGCTCGGCACACCCGACTGCGCAAAGTGCGAGCGAGTTCGCCTTCCCTCGACTCATGTTACACCGACCGCGTGAACCGCGCCGCGTTCGAGGTATCGGATGTCCGAATCGTACGTTTGCGCACTCCGCCCGCGTATCGAATGGCGCCGTCCCACGTCTTCGACGCTTTTGGTTGGTGCCCCAGCGACGAGCTCGAATGGCGACGACCGGCGATCGGCTGGGGTGATTCGCCGATCGACGGGACCAACCCTGCCGGGATGGCCTTCGTCCTTCGGCAGCCTTGTGAGTTCCTGCCCTCCGAGATGGCGCGCGTGCATGTGTTCGGGCTCGGGCTCGACGACGAAGCGCGAGCACTCGCGCCCTGGGCTATCGACGAGGCGACCAATCAATTGTTCTCGCACCGGCAGCGGCCGGCCGACTTAATGTGGCTCGCCGCCGACAGCCTACGTGGCCTCTTCTGGGGCCTTCACGATTGGGCGCACTTCCATAACCACGGTCCCTTCGAAGAACGCGCGTGGACCGAGCTTCAGTGCGACGCGACGGCCCTTGCCTGGCTCTGGGTCAATCGCGACGCGGTTCCGCTGACCGAGGAGCGGTGGCACCAAGCGCATGCGGAAGCCGAGCGCCTCTCCTGCGCCCGATTCGCCGCCGAAGCCGTGGATTTCGACCCCATCTGGTTCGAAGCCGGACGAGTGATGGCACTGGCCCCCAGCTGAGGCACCCCTTCGGCCGAGACTCGAACCGCCCGGCGAGCGACCGGGTTGACGCGGTGGCGGCCAGCCGCGTGCTGTGTATGCTTGGGTGACGTTGAGGATGTCTAAAAGAAGGGGGCGATCGGTTTCGACGGAGACTGCAAACTCGTTGCTGCGTACCGTGGCGCGCTGGCCCACGTAAAAACCCGCGCAACATATGATTGCGAACGATAACGCGATCGCGCTCGCTGCCTAATTAGGCACTGAACGCCGTCCGACGGAAGGGCCTTCCAGCACCCTCCGAAGGGCGTAACCAAGCTGGATAGCCGAATGCCGGGTCACCGGGCGCGAGGCGAGACCGAACAGGTGACTAGCTTCGGGGAGAGCCCGCCGTCAGGCGCGACCCGAGGCGATTCAAAGTGCCGGCTACGTACGTAGATGCGCGAGCAAGCCGTTTTCGGACCCGGGTTCGATTCCCGGCGCCTCCACCACTTCCTTCCATAGTCGTTGTTGTCCTCAGTCTCGCCCGTTTGCGAATACCCAAACCGAGCAAAATCGGTCAGGGCGATGCCGCGGATCAGCGCATCTTGGCGTCGGCGCCATCGTCCGACGTCCTTGGTGTCCCCCTCGTTCGTCGGTAAAGTGACCGTGTGAACGAGCCCGAGAGCGTTCCCGAGCCATCGAGCGTTACCTCCGTGACCGCACGACACCTACGTGCCTGATCATCCCGCATGGACCGGCAGCCACTTCCTGGACCGAGCGTGCCGAGGTCACGACGGTCTGCTGCGCGGGCTCGTCGTACGGCCTCTCGGGATAGGGGATATCGCCGCAGCGATCCAGCTGAACGCTGCCGGATCGGGCCCCGTCGATCGCTGGTGGAAGGGAGCCGCATGAACGCACACGTTGCGGTTTTCGGCACGGGGCTGATGGGCTCGCCGTGATGCGTCGCCTCGCGCCCGTTGCATGCTTTGCGCTGCTCGGTGCCAGCGTGGTCGCCTCCGCGCGCCTCCAACATCGACCGCCGGCGCCGCACCAGGATGCGGCCGAATCCGGTCGCCTAATCTTCGAGCAGCGCTGCGCCCTCTGCCACTCGACCGGAGAGCGTTCCGCACAGGGTCCCGGACTCGGCGGCGTCCTCGGGCGGAAGGCGGCCTCGATGCCTTTCGGGTATTCGCCAGCCCTGCGCGAGGCGCAGCTCACATGGGACCGCACAACGCTCGATCGCTTCCTGGCCGCCCCGGCGCAGCGGGTTCCGGGCACGACGATGCCGACGGCGATCCCGGACGAGTTCGAACGGCGCGCCGTCGTCGACTACCTAGCCACACTCGCGCCCGGCGACACCTCGTCGCCCGCAGCCGCGGCGCACGCAACCGCCCCCCCCGCGTCCCCTGGCCTGCGCACCGGACCCGCCGCCTTCGGCGACTACCGAGGCGACGGACCCGGCGTGCGTCGCCACATCACGACCGCCGACCTACCACCGCCGTACGCGACCCTTTCGGCCCAGAACGGTCCGAACGTCGTTGCGCCGCCTCCAGGCGCAGACCCGTACGTGCCTGCCGGCTTCCGCGTGGACGTCTTCGCGCACGATTTGCTCGGACCGCGTCTGCTTCGCGTTTCCCCCCGGGGTGACCTGTTCGTGGCCGAGAGCCAGGCTGGCAGGGTACGCGCACTGCGCGCTGCGGATGGCGCTCGCGCAGTCGAGAGGAATTCGATCTTCGCATCGGGACTCGACCGGCCGTTCGGAATCACGTTCTATCCGCCCGGGCCCGACCCGAAGTGGGTCTACGTCGCCGAGACGAACGCGGTGGTTCGCTTCCCGTATGCCAACGGCGACATGACGGCTCGCGGAGAAGCGCAAACCGTCGTCGCGTCGCTCACCGACGTGCAAGGGGGGCACTGGACACGCGACGTGGCGTTCTCCCGCGATGGCAAGCAGATGTTCGTCTCCGTCGGCTCCGGATCCAACGTGGCCGAGGGCGACTCCGACGAGCGCGACCGCGCGGACGTGCTGGTGTTCGATGCCGATGGCCGGGACAGGCATGTCTACGCGAGCGGCATCCGCAACTGCGTGGGTCTCGCCGTGCACGCAGGCACGGGTGACCTCTGGTGCTCCACGAACGAGCGGGACGGGCTCGGCGACGATCTCGTCCCCGACTACATCACGCGCGTGCGTCGCGGCGGGTTCTACGGCTGGCCATGGTTCTACCTCGGTGATCAGGAAGACCCACGGCATGCCGGCGAGAGGTCCGAGCTCGCCAGCACCGTGATCGTGCCCGACGTCCTACTTCAAGCTCACTCGGCTTCGCTGCAAATGACCTTCTACGACGCGAAGGCCTTTCCGCCGCGGTACCGGGGTGCCGCGTTCGCAGCGCTCCACGGGTCGTGGAACCGCGGCAAGCGCACGGGGCCCAAGGTGATCACGGTCCCGCTGCAGGGCGGCGTCCCAACGGGTGACTATGAGGACTTCATGACGGGCTTCGTCGTGGATGACGCTGCGGTCTGGGCCCGCCCCGTTGGGGTCGCCGTGGCCCACGACGGAGCGCTCTTCGTCAGCGAGGACGGCAACGGCACGATCTGGCGGGTCGCATCGGATGGCGATGAAGGCGCCGGTGTGCACACGGGCGCCGGGTCAGCGCTCCCATGACGTCATTGCGCTCCATCCTCCGGCCGACGCGACGAACCGCGCTGGGGCAACGTGCGAATGCGCTCGACCAGCGGCTTTGCGCGGTCTGATCCGAAATCCAGAAGCGCCCCTGCGAGCTCCGGTACGTTCGGATAACGCTTTGCACGGTCCGTCTCGAGACACTGGAGGATCACGGCTTCGAGACCCGCCGGCAGGCGCGGGAATCGCTCCCGCAGCCGCTTGCCCGACACAATCGCCGAAACAATGCCCGCAGCCGAGTTGGCCATGAAGGGTGCATGACCCGTAACGAGCCTGCACAGCGTGATGCCGACCGCCCAAATGTCGGTGCGCTCATCGGCATCCCGAGTTCCCCTCAGCTGCTCGGGGGACATGTACAGCGGCGTTCCGCTCAACGTCGCTTCGGGCGGGTCGGATCGCGATTCGGCATCGGAGATCGCCTGCTTGGCGGACGCAGAGCGCAGCGTCGTCGAGAGATCCCAGCCGAGAACCTTGACGGACGCCTCCACGTCGGGCCGCTCGGCGGCGAATAGATAACCCGGCTTGATGTTTCGATGGACGATTCCGCGCGAATGAGCCTCCGCCAACGCGTCGCAAGCCTGGATGACGAAGTCGACGGCCTGCTTGATGGGCAGGGCTCCTTTCCGGCGCAGCCACACACCGAGATCGCTGCCCACGAGCCATTCCAATACGCTGTACGGCTCGCCCGTATCCAGGGTGCCCACGTGAAAAAGCCGGAGCATGTGATCGCTGTTGATCTCGGCGGCCGCTCTCGCCGTTCGAGACAGTCGGGTCAGTGTGTCCTCACCCTCGCGATGGGGCGGGAAGAAAACCGCCACCGTCTGTTCGAGCAGCGTGTCCCAGGCGCGGACCAGAGGCGCACAGCCACGCCCCACAAATATCCTCTCGATGCGAAACCTGCCGGCCAGAATGTCGCCCTCTCGAAGCACGCTCTCATTACTCCGCTTCGCTTACGTCGCGCGTCGTGGCGACACTTCCAGGCGATTGCAGCCCGACCTCGGCGTCTCGTCAACCGCGAACG
The DNA here is from genome assembly GCA_963696385.1 of uncultured delta proteobacterium. Lineage (GTDB taxonomy): Bacteria > Myxococcota_A > Polyangia > Polyangiales > Polyangiaceae > Palsa-1150. The sequence continues at coordinate 1,064,976 of CAVOKF010000005.1, read as the reverse complement.
CTTGAGGGCGCTGGAAGCGACAGCGGGGCCATGTCGAGCCGATCAGGGCGGTAAAGCGCTGCTTCTGCCCGATTACCCGTAACCTCGCGACAGGATCGCGAAGCGGACCGCGAGCGCGATCGCCACCGCCACGAGCCCCACAGTGAGGCCCAACCACAACCCGACGACGCCCAAATGACCGGCGAACGCAAAGACGATCGCAACGGGCAGCCCCACACACCAGTGCGCGACGACGGTCGCAACGAACGGCAGCCGCACGTCTCCTGCCCCACGAAGCGCTCCGGCCGCCACCACTTGAAGTCCATCGAACATCTGAAAGGCCGCTGCCACGCGGACGAGGGGCACCGCCACCCGAACGACGAGGCTGTCGTCCGTGAAGATGCGCACCACCGTGCCCGGAATCGCCGCGAACGCAAGCGCGCCCACAATCATCGCCCCCGAGCCCAGCCCCATGCCCACGAAGCCCGGACGGCGGGGGGATTGGCGCGCTCCGATGGCGAGGCCGACGCGTACCGCCGTCGCGCCGCTGACGCCGAGTGCGCCCATGAACGTGAAGCTCGCCAGCCCGAGCGCGATCTGATGCGCCGAGAGCGCGACGTCACCAAACCGGGCGGCAAGCAATGCGGCGAGCGAAAAGACGCCGATTTCCGCGGCAAACTGCAGCCCGATCGGGATGCCGAGCCGAAAGACCTCGGTGGTGCTCACCTCATCACCGACAAAGGGCACACGGAACGGCCGCGCCGCGAAGAGAGCGACGCCCATCAACACCAGCGCCGCAACGTCACTCGCAATCGCCGCTCCGACTGCGCCGAGCCGGGGAAGGCCCAACCCCGGCAGACCGAGCGCATGCAGAGAATCGTCTCCCCGAACAATCGCCGCGCAGACCAGAACGTTCAAGACGTTGGCAAGGGCTGAGCCGACCAGCGCGGGGCGCGTCTCGCCGCGCGCCTGGAGAAAGGACTTCGCTGCAAAGAAGACGGTCAGGGCGATCTGGTTGGGGATCTGCGCCACAAGAAACGTCCGCGTGCGGACGACCACCTCGGCAGAAACACCGGCCCAAGACAGCAGCCAGGTAGCACCGACCGTGACGGCCACCGCCGGCACGCTCAGCAGGGTGACGGCGCGAACCGTCCGCGTGAGGGCACACCAGGCGCGGTCCGGCTCGCCCGCACCGAGCGCCTGGGCCGCCAGCGGGTCGATCGCCGAGGCGACGCCGAACCCGATCGATGAGATCACGAACGACAGCGAACGTCCGAGAGCGACGCTCGCAAGTTCGACGCGCGAGACGCGACCGACGAACGCAGTATCGACGAGGCTCAGGGCCACCATGCCGAACTGCGCAAGTGCGATCGGCCATGCCAGGCGTATCTGGGTGCGAGCTTCGTCGATGGTTTCGCCCGCAACCAGAGCGGTCCGGACAGAAATCATCGCACTTGTCTACGCTGCCCACCCTGCGGATCGTGCCCTTTTTTTCTGTGTGCCGACGAGCCATGGAAAGAACCGCGGACTCGCGATTCACGCTCGACCGATTGGGATTTCCCATGCGCCCGCGAATCGAAGATGCCGACCGGTACGCGTGTCGGCGCGCGAATCGAGCTTCCACGGTGGCGCGAATCGTGTGGGGGGGCGACGCGAGCCAAGCCGGGTGCGTCGCCACAGCCGGGGGACCCGGCGACCGAGCTCGCGGCCTACGGCGCCATGATGCGACCGGGTGCGCCGTTGAAGCCCGTTGGCGTGTGGCAATAATTGCAATCGCCGGTCGACTGGGCGTCGACCATGTCTCGCTCGGTGGTCTTCGAGATCACCTTCGCATGAAACGGCATGGCGACCGCCTCCATCGAATAGAAGTTGCCGGTGGCGTTAACGGCCAGAGTCTGCACGTTGCCCTTCGCGTCTGTGATCACCACCGAGAGAGTGCTGCCGGTCACTCCATCGCAATCGGTCGGTTCGTCAGCGGTCGGATACACGGTGCCGGCGATCTCGAAGTTGCTGTGGCAGGTCGGACAGGTGTCTCCCGGGTCCATGGTCGGCCCCGGCGTCCCTTGATAGAAGACACCGCTCGTGCAGACCTCGGTCGTGCCGCTGGTTGCGCTCATGCTGCCCGAGGCGCCGCCATCCGCGGAGCCGCCGTCGGCACTGTCCGCCCCGCCGCTCGTGTTGCTGCCCTCGGAAGCGCCGCTCATGCCGCTTGCGGCAACGCCGTTCGTGCCTTCGGAGCTCGCCGTGCCGGTGCTTCCCACCGAGTCCCCCGAGCTGCCCGCCCGGGGGGTCCCCGACGAAGAACCACCCACGAGGGCTTCCGTCGAGGGACCCGTCGACGTTGCGCTTCCGACCGTGGCACCGCTGCGTGTCCCTTCGGCCGCTCCGCTGTCGCCTCCGGGCGCGTCGATTACGGCGTTGCCGCTCACGCAAGCTCCACCCGTCGACAGCACAGCGAGCAACGCCAGCGAAGACCGAATCATCCTTCGGCGTCGACGACTCATCATCGCGGGTGGCTGCTCCGGGTCACGTGTTGCGCGCTCCCCAATGGTTCAGGGTTTACAGTGCTCATAATGGTTCAACAGAAGGCAGAGATTCGGAATCCGTCGCGCCAATCTCCGATTTGAACGGCGCACTGTTCCTACGTGAGCGCATTCTTTTGCCGTAACGAGAATTTGGATTTCAGGGGATGGTTCAGGAGCCCGCATGTCGCTCCTCGGGCACGCCTTGCGCCACAGATGGATTCCGATCTTCATAGTATGGATGGCGACAACCTGTAGGGCGACTGCCAGAGAATGAGCCAGGGCGAGTCCGGTCAGAACCGGGCGCACGAGCCGCCACGCCTCGACCGTTGACGCAAGGGCACGCATCGGAATTCGCGAAGCGATGCCGCGCACATCACGGCCTCTTGTGCGCCAACGACCCAGCGAGGTCGTCACGGCCCGTCGAGAGGCCCGCCACGGTCTTCACTGCGTTGCGGACCGACGAGATCGGCATGGCTCATCCGGAGGCCGACGGAGTCGCACGACGGCGACAAGCCGAGGTCCGCAACACCGCCGACTACGCAGGTGCTAATCCACGCGCCGCATGAGCGGCGCGCCTCCCATCCACACCGGCTCGCCCCTGAGTTTCCCATGCGAGCTTCCCATTTCGTCGCGCGTGCGGGACATCGCGTCGGCCATCGACGAGCACCCTGTCATCATCGTCGCGGGCGCGACGGGATCCGGCAAGACGACGCAGCTGCCCAAGATTGCGCTCGCCATGGGCCGGGGCGTCGTCGGACGGATCGGCGTCACACAGCCCCGCCGCATTGCAGCCACGAGCGTAGCCGCGCGCGTGGCGAGCGAGATCGGAACCCCCCTCGGGACCGAGGTCGGCTACCAAGTCCGCTTCGACGATCGAACGTCGCCAGGCACGTACGTCAAGTTCATGACCGACGGGATTCTTCTCGCGGAGATCCACGGCGACCGGCTGCTTCGTCGGTACGACACTCTCATCATCGACGAGGCGCACGAGCGAAGCCTGACCATCGATTTCCTCCTCGGGTGGGTGAAGCGCATCCTGCCCGAACGGCCTGACTTGAAAGTGATCGTCAGCTCCGCGACGATCGAGACCGAGCGGTTTTCGGATTTTTTCGGCGGGGCTCCGATCGTCACGGTCGAAGGGCGTAGTTACCCGGTCGACGTCCTCTACGAACCGCCGCCCGAGGATACGGATCTGCCCGAGGCCGTCGCGAATGCCGTCGTGAACGTGACGTCGCTCGACCCGCACGGCGACATCCTCGTTTTTTTGCCCGGCGAGCGCGAGATCCGGGAGACCGAGAAGGAGCTTGCCGCAAGAGGCCTCCGCCACACGGTCGTACAGCCCCTCTACGCGCGCCTCTCGGGCGCCGACCAGGCCAAGGTCTTCGCAAGTATCCCCGAAAGACGAGTCATCCTCGCCACCAACGTCGCCGAAACGTCGTTGACCATCCCGGGGATTGTGTACGTGGTCGACACCGGCTGCGCGCGGATTTCGCGTTACGATCCCCGTTCGGGCACGACCCGTTTGCAGATTGAAGCGGTCTCCCAGGCGAGCGCCGACCAGCGCAGAGGACGCTGCGGCCGCGTGCGCGACGGCGTTTGCCTGCGCCTGTACGACGAACCCAGCTTCTTGGCGCGGCCGGCGTTCACCGACCCCGAGATCAAGCGCACGGGTCTGGCGGGCGTTATCTTGCGGATGAAGTCTCTCGGACTCGGTGACGTCGAAGACTTTCCATTTCTCGATCCGCCGGAGCCTCGATCGATCACGGAAGGGTACCGGGTACTCGAAGAGCTCGGCGCCCTGGGCGCACGGCGCGAACTCACCGCCGTCGGTGAGCGTCTGGCGCGCTTCCCGGTAGACCCACGCATCGGCCGTATGATTCTCGCAGGAGCCGACCGAGGCTGCCTGCCCGAATCGGTCGTCATCGCGGCAGCGCTCAACATCCAGGACCCACGCGAGCGTCCGCGCGACGCGCAGCAACGGGCCGACCAGCAGCACGAGCGCTTTCGCGACGAGCGATCGGATTTCGTCGGCCTTTTGCGGATGTGGACGTTCGTCCGCGAGGCCGAGAACAAGGGGATCGCCCACCTACGGCGGGTTTGCAAACTCAACTTTCTCTCGTTCGCTCGCATTCGCGAGTGGGGCGACGTACACCAGCAGATCGACGACGTGGTGCGCGAGCTGGGTCTCGCGGCAACCGAGCCGCATCGTCGCGCGAGAACGGCCGACGCCCAAGCAGCGCCCCTCGCGGTCGAGCGCACCGATGCGTTGCACCTCGCCATCCTCACCGGGCTACCCTCGAAGGTCGGCCTGTACAGCGCCGAACATCGCACCTACTCGGGAGCCAGGCAGACACGGTTTGCCCTTCACCCGTCGTCGTCTCTCGCGTCCAAGCCCCCAGCGTGGATCATGGCATTCGAGCTCGTCGAGACGACACGGCTATTTGCGCGCGTGGCGGCGAAAATCGAGCCGGAGTGGTTGCTCGAGACCGCGCCGCATCTGCTCAAGCGAAGCTATTCGGATCCGCACTGGTCCGAGAAATCCGCGCGCGCTTCGATCCGAGAGCAGGCTACGCTTTTCGGCCTTCCCGTCTTTCGGGACCGCAGCGTGGACTACGCCAGCGTCTCGCCTGCGGAAGCGAGGCGCATGTTCATCGACCACGCGCTGGTGCGTGGCGAGTACCGGACGCGAGGCGCATTTGCCGCCAAGAACAAGGACCTCTACGAGCAGGCGGCACGGCTACGCGACAAGGCGCGGCGAAGCGACATGATGGCCAACGACGACGCGGTGATGGCCTTCTTCGACCGGCGCGTGCCCCCATCGGTGGTCAACGGCAAGACGTTCGAAGCATGGCGCGAGACCGCCGAGCGCGAAGACCCGAACGCCCTGGTCCTTTCGCTCGAAGACATCCTCGCGACCGACCCCAGCCTCGTGCCGTCCGACTACCCCGACGCCATCACCCTGCACGGGGTGGAGCTGCCGGTGGCCTACCGCTTCGATCCCTCGGCCGACGACGACGGCATCGCGCTGACCGTCCCCCTCGTACTCCTGCCACAGCTCGATCCGCGCGAACTCGATTGGACGATTCCGGGGTGGCATCGAGAGAAGATCGCAGCGCTGCTGGAGGATCTCGCGCGCCCGATCCGGCGCGAACTCGGCTCCATCGCGAAACTGTCCGAAGAGCTCGCTATGCGCCTGGAGCCCTTCAAGGGTCCGATGCTTCCGGCGCTCGCGGCGGCCATCGCCGAGTGTCGCGGGGTGAACGTCGCCGAGGAATCGTTTCGCCCCGATGCCGTGCCCAATTACCTGCGGCTCATGTGCCGCGTCGTCGGCGAGAACGGCACAGTCATCGCGCAGAGCAAAGACATGGACCGGCTGTTCCAGGAGCATGGCGCGCACGCGCGAGCGGCCTGGCAAAAAGCGGCTCCCGCTCCTCGCTGGGAGCGCACGGGAGTCACGACCTGGGACTTCGGCGAGCTCGAGGCGTTCGTCGTACGATGGGTGTCCGGCACGCAGGTCCGCGCGTACCCTGCGCTCGTCGATCGGCAGACGTGTGTCGACCTGTCGTTGCTCGAGTCGCCGGGCGCGGCCGAGACGGCCACTCGCGCCGGCGTTCGGCGGCTGGTCGCTCTTGGCGCCCGCGGGCGCATCGCTGCGCTCGCCTCCCGAGTTCCACCGTGCTTCGCCGATCCCGGCGGCGCTTTGCGCACGCGAGCCGATCACGACGCATTTCGGTCGAGGGTCGTCGCGAGAATCGTCGAAGAGGCCTTTCGGTTGGGCGACCCAGCGCCCCTTCCACGGACGAAGCGGGCCTTCGACGATCTGCTCGCGGCGGGTACGCCCCGCATCGATGCGACGGCTCGTCTCTTCACCGAGTCCATCGCGCGCACCTCGTCGGAGCTCGACGCTACGCTGCTGGCGTTGCAGAGCGCTGCGAAGCACGCCGGCGCCCGTGCGGCCGTTGCCGAGATCCGCGCCCACGTCGCGTTGCTCTTCCCGCTCGATCTTTTGACATGGGTTCCGCTGGCCCGCCTCGATCACTTCCCGCGCTATTTGCGCGCCGCGCGAGCGCGCCTCGGACGCGCCATCGCCGACCCTCGCAAGGACTCCGAAAAGCTCGCCCTGGTCGCACCCGTGTGGGCCGCGTTTTTCGCCAAGCAGGCGACGGCCCGCGCCGAGGAGACCGTCCAGCTGCTTCGTTGGTCGCTCGAGGAGCTGCGCGTCGCGGTCTTCGCGCCCGAGCTGAAGACACCCACGCCTGTGTCGGTGGCCCGACTGTCAGCGGAGGTCGCCGCGCTCCGGTAACCGGATCTCAAGCAGCCCGGGCCAACGCATGGAGGGTCCCCCCGCTAGAGGCCCCGTCGTCCTCTCACACAGGGCGGCGTCGCGCTCGGTGCGATTATCCCGGCCGCGATCCGGCCGAGACCTGCCAATGACCGTGGCGAACGTCGTCCGCTCGAACCATGAAAATCACCTCTTCGGCCACGTTGGTCGCATGGTCGGCAATGCGCTCGAGGTATTTGGCCACCCGAATCACCCGCAGACCGGCCTGCATTTCCGCGGGGTGCTCGGACATATGGGCGATCATCGCGCCGATGATGGCTGCACAATGCCGATCCACCGCGTCATCGCAGCCCAGAATTTGGTAGGCTCCGGTGTCGTCCCACCTCAGGAAGGCATCGAGTGCACGGTGCAGCATGTCCAGCGCCGCATCGGCCATCGAGGAGAGTTCGCCGCTGGCCATCGGCTGCCCGGGACTGTCCTGTTGGACCGTCCGCTCGCCGATATTGACTGCCTCGTCGCCGATGCGTTCGAGGTCCGTGATAAGGCGCAGCGCGGTCGTCAAGAACCGAAGATCGTCGGCGACCGGCTGCCTCAGCGCCAGCATCCGGACGATGAGCGCGTGGATCTCGAGCTCGTCGCGGTCGATGCGCGCGTCGAGCACTTCGAGCTCCCGCGCGACCTCCAAGGCCCCCCCGCAGAACGCTCCGAACGCCAACTCGACGACCCGTTCACACCGAGTGCCCATCGCGAGCAGGCGGGCTTGCAGCTCGCGAAGCTCGGTCTCGAACTCTCGGCTGCTGTGCGTGGACGTTGCCCTTTGCACCGCAAACAGGATGGCACGGAGTGACGGCAACAGCGACTTAAGCGTCTCCGATTGTTTCGAATTGGGGTTCGTCGTCCAAGGCACGCGGGGACGTCAGCCAGCTCTGCGGCAGCAACCCGACTCGAGAGGTACGGAGGGCTCCCGCGCGCGCTCAACGTTTCGCCGGAGTCGGCGGCGCCCGAACGGCTTTGCCGTATCGGTCCCGGATGAGCTGTGAGCTGGACGGCGCCCGGGTCGACGTCCCGACTCACTCGGCTGCGGCGACTTCGTGATCGTCGAGGCTTAGCGCCACGCCGCATTTCGTCATCTCCGCGGCGGCATTCCCCACAAACTCCATCGACCCCACGTGGGTGAGCCGACTCGTCGTGTCGAGCCACACCTTGCCGCCGAGCTTCCGGAAGCGATGGCAAAAGGCAAAATCTTCGCTCAGGTAGGCGCCGGTTTCCGGATGGATCATGCAGTCGAACAAGTTGTAATACGGTGCGCCCTGCGGAATCTGGGCGGGATAGGTGTGCATCGCGCGGTAGGCCGTCTCGGGGTAAGCGGCCACCATGCGCTCGATGGCATTGCGTTGGATCATCATGAAACCGGTGCCGGCGTATTGACCTGTCACGAAGCCCCCGCGCTCTTCACGCTCGCTGCCCGTACACGGAACCCCGACGAAGTGCAGACCCGACTCGCGCAGCGTCTCCTCCGTCGTATCCGGACCCACAGTGGCTCGAATCCTCGCCCAGTCGACGACTTTGAGCGGATACATGCCGGCCGCCACCTCCACGTCGAACTGGAGTAGGCGAAGCACGGCGGAAGGCTCGAAGCCGATGTCCGCATCGATGAACAGTAGGTGGGTCGCGGCCGTAGCGTCGAGGAAACTTTTGACCAACGCGTTACGGCTTCGGGTGATCAGCGAGTCGTGGGCGGCGGCGAAGAGCCCAAGGCCGAACCCCTGCTTTTCTTGGGAGCCCATCAGCCTCAGCAGCGAGTTCACGTAGACGTGCGTCATGAGGCCTCCGTAACAGGGGGTGGCGATCACGACGTTGGGCCTCGACGGAGTCATGGGACACCGCTTGGTGCAAAGAGCACGCCCGCGCCGCTCGACTCGTCGGGCAACGGGAGCCGCCATTTCCTTGGATTCGGTAAGGGGATCCGCCGTCGAGCCGATGGCACCGTCACGCACTTGACGGCCATGCGTGTCGCTCGTGCCCGGTCGCTCAGCGCGCGATCTGCCGCCAATCTGCGGCAATCGCCCGCTGGGCCGCTTCGAGGGTCATGGCGCCCGCGCAGACGCGGGCGTGGAGCTCGTTCTCCACGCGATCCTTGTCGTGAAACCCCGGCGCCGCTTCGGGCCAGAGGTTCGCAGGTGCGTTCGAGCCTCCGAGCTCCAAGGGGATCAAGTGGTCAATCTCGTAAGCGCCCGGCGGCTGCCGAGGGGCAAGACCGTAGGCCTCCAAGACGCGGCGACGCACGGTTCGCGAGACGTCGCGCCGACCGCGTGTCGACGTGTGGCAGACGACGGCGATCGAGGTCGTGGCGACTGCGCCGGGGGTGCAGGACCGGTCCGGCAGGAGTCCGTCGACGCGACAGCCCGACGTCTTCGTGGGCGCCGGCGGCGTCCAGGCGAGCGAGGCTACGGCGGTGATCACGACAACTGTGCGCTTCATCGCTCGGCTCCGGCACGTCACACGTCGAGCTCAGTCTAGCTTGGGGTGCGCGCCTGCCCGGAGGGGTGACGCGCGCGTCTGGCGGTGGGCTCCGTCCGGTCGTTCGGAACGGACACGGTCGGCAGCCCCTTCTTCGTGGTGCCCAAGACAAGCCCATGGTTTATAGGACTCCGTTTGCCGTGCCGCGCCCGCGCTTCTTCGACCCGGCTGCCGAAGCCCACCACCGCTCCTCGCCATCGCCATTCGGCGATTTTGGCAGGCATCGTGACTGAGCACGCGAGCGAGATCGCCATCTGCGCGTCGGCGCTCGTGAAGACGTACCCGATGGGCGAGGTCGAGGTGCATGCGCTTCGCGGCGTCGATTTCGAGCTGCACAGGCGCGAAATCGTCGTCTTGCTCGGGCCCTCGGGAAGCGGCAAGTCCACGCTTCTCAATATCCTCGGGGGACTCGATGTTCCTACCTCGGGCACGCTCGCGTACGACGGGCGGGATTTGTCGCATCCGACCGAGGAGGAACTGACGCAGTACCGACGCCGTCATATCGGCTTCATTTTTCAGTTCTACAACTTGATTCCCAGTTTGACGGCGCGCGAGAACGTTTCTCTCGTCGCCGACATGGCCGACCGGCCCATGTCCCCGGACGACGCCCTGGGTCTCGTCGGACTCCTTGCGCGCCGCGATCACTATCCCTCCCAGATGTCGGGCGGCGAGCAGCAGCGGGTAGCGATTGCACGAGCCGTGGTCAAGAAGCCGGAAATCCTGCTTTGCGACGAGCCGACCGGCGCTCTGGACGCGGCGACGGGACGGATCGTGCTCCAGGTGCTCGAACGCGTGAACCGCGAAACGGGAGCGAGCGTCGCCATCGTGACGCACAATGCCCCCATCCGAGAGATGGCCCACCGCGTGGTGACTCTCGCAGACGGACGGATCGAGAGCGACCGAGTCAACGCGGTTCGCAAGACCCCAAGCGAAATCGCCTGGTGAGAACCATCCATCTCAAGCTCATCCGTGACCTATGGCGCCTGCGCAACCAGTGCCTCACGATCGCCTTGGTCATAGGATGCGGCATCGCAAGCTTCGTGGCCGCTGTGTCCGCCGCGGCGTCGGTGCAAGCGTCGAAGGACGCCTTCTACGAAGACGCGCATTTCGCCGACGTCTTCGCCCGCCTCAAGCGGGCGCCCGCTGCCGTGCTCGATCGTCTCCGGGAGCTGCCGGGTGTCGCGACCGTCGAGGGACGCGTCGTCGGCGACTTTCGAGCGAGGATCGAAACGAGCGACGAAGCCGTCGTCCTTCACTTCGTCTCGGTGCACTGGCCCGCAGAGGACCGGCTCAACCAGACGCGGATCCTATCCGGAAGACACGTAGAGCCGGGAAGGTCCGACGAGATCTTGCTGAGCGCAACGTTCGCCGAGACCTGGGGTCTCGTCCCCGGATCGACCGTGACAGCCGTCATCGACGGGCGACTCTCGAAGCTCAAGGTCGTCGGTATCGCCGTCTCGCCGGAGTTCGTGTGGGCATCCGAGCCGCGCACCGGCCTGCCCGATCCCTGGCATTTCGGAATCGCGTGGATGGACGAAGACGCACTGGCGGAGTCCATGGGGCTCACCGGCGGCTTCAATGACGCGACGATTCAGCTCGCCGTGGGCGCCGACGAGCCCGAGACCCTTCTTCGCGTCGACACGATCTTGGAGCCGTACGGAAGCCTCGGTTCCGTGGGTCGCGCCGATCAGCCCTCGAGCAAGTTGGTGGAGCAGAAAATCGGGCAGCTCCGACGGTCGGCGACCACGTTGCCCATCATCTTTCTCGGCGTCGCGGCGTTCCTTCTGCACGTGCTCCTGTCTCGTATCGTCGGTTCCCAGCGCGAGCAGATCGCGACGCTCAAGGCGCTCGGCTATCGGACACGAGAGCTTGCCGCCCACTACTTGCAATTCGCGCTGGCGATCTGCGCCCTGGGAGTCGTTTTCGGCTGGGTTCTGGGAGAGGTCGGGGCCAAAAGCATCTTGGTCGTGTACGCGCGGTACTTTCGCTTTCCGATCTACCTCTTTCGGTTCGATGCACGGGCGATTGCGGAGGCCACCAGCGTGGCCGTCGTGGCCGGGGTGGCAGGCGCCTTCTCGGCCGTACAGAGGGCCGTCCGCATTCCGCCCGCCGAAGCCATGCGGCCCGAGGCCCCGCCGAGCTACCACCGAACGCGCCTCGACCGCGTCTACGCCCTGCTCCGTCCGGTTGCGCGCATGGTGCTGAGGGATGCGCAGCGCCAACCGTGGCGGATGCTGCTTTCCGCCGGGTCCATTGCCTTCGCGACCGCCATCGTCGTTGCCGGCAGCGTCATGGGCGACTCGATGGACGAGATGCTTCGGCTTCAGTTCGAGGTCTCGCACCGCGAAGCCGTCACCGTTACCCTGGATGACTCCCACCCGTGGCGGGCAGTGCGCGATGCCGCTCACATTCCCGGAGTCCGCTACGCCGAAGGCGAGCGCCAGGTCCCCGTACGCCTGCGGGCAGGTCACCGCACTCGCACGACCACGATCCTGGGTCTTGCCGAGGGGATGGACCTATACCGGGTGCTCGGCACCGACTTCCGCCCGCTGCGGCTGCCTGCAGCCGGTCTCTCGTTGTCTCGACCCCTCGGCGAAGCGCTCGGCGTTCGTGCGGGCGACGAGATCGACATCGAGGTGCTCGAGTCCGATCGCCGCAAGGTCCGCGTTCCCATCGCCGCGCTCGTCGACGATTTCCTGGGAATCGCGGCGTACATGGATGCCACGGCGCTGGCGCACCTGATGGGGGAGACGCCGCGGGCCAACGTCGTGCTCCTCGCCGTCGACCCGGGCGACGTCGACGAGGTTTCGGCGCGGCTGAACGGCTTGCCCGCTGTGGCCTCGGTCAGCCGTCCGAGCGTCGACCGCGGACTCGTGCGCGCCGAGGAAGGCGATGTTCTCGTGGTGATGAAGGTCGTCTTGGCCGTCTTCGCCGCAGCCATTGCGGTGGGCGTCGTCTACAACAATGCGCGCATTGCCTTCGAGCTGCGGAGTCGAGATCTCGCGACGATGCGAATTTTGGGATTCACGCGAAGCGAGCTCGCGTTCGTCCTGCTCGGAGAGCAGGTGATCCAGGTCGTTCTCGGAATCGCTCCCGGCTTGTACCTCGGTCGAGTGATCGGTGGCCTGACGCTGTCGACGATCGACCGGGAATTGATACGGATTCCGGTTTCCATCATGCCCGCTTCGTACGTCGGTGCTGCTTGCGTGGTCCTGCTGGCTGCGCTGCTGAGCGCCATGGTCGTCCGAAGGCAGTCGGATCGCCTCGATCTGGTGATGGTTCTCAAAGCCCGCGACTAAGGGGTGCAGCGATGAAATGGCCATTTCGGATCGTCAGCATTCTCCTGGCCGCGGCCCTGCTCGCAGGGGTGTCGGTCGCCTTGCGCGAGCGTCCCGTGCAGGTCGATGTGGCTCGCGTTGTACGGGGACCGCTCGACGTCACGATCGTCAACGAAGGCCGCGCCCGGGTTCGGGAACGCTACATCGTGTCGGCCCCGGTCGCCGGAACCCTCGCGCGCATCGATCTTCACGAGGGAGACGCAGTCGAACCGGCGACGGTGCTGGCTCGACTGCTGCCGCTGCCGAGCCCGTTGCTCGACCCGCGATCGAGCCAAATGGCGGAGCAACGTCTCGCCTCGGCGATCGACACGCAACGGCAGGCCAGCGCGACGGTGGCCCGCGCCGAGACGGCTGACGACGAGGCGCATCGCGATCTGGCCCGCGTCGAGGCGCTCGCCAAGCAGGGCGCCTTGCCGGCGTCGCAGCTCGATCAGGCGGCGGCCGACGCTCGCATGCGCGAAGCAGAGCTTGCGTCGGCTCGTTTCTCCGAAAAAGTCGCCGCACACGACATCGAGCAAGCCCGGGCGGCGATCGAAACGTTTTTGCCTGGCGCTCGCCCCTCCGAGCAGTTCGAGGTGACTTCACCGGTGCACGGTCAAGTGCTTCACGTGTTGCACAAGAGCGAGGGCGTCGTGGAGGCGGGCACGGCCCTCATCGAGGTGGGGGATCCGCGAGCGCTGGAGCTGGTCGTGGAGGTCCTGTCGCAAGACGCGGTTGCAGTTCGACCCGGGATGCCCGCCCGCCTCGTTCATTGGGGCAGCGAGCCCCCCCTGAGGGCGAAAGTGCGTCGCGTGGAGCCCTCGGCATTCACCAAGACTTCTGCCCTTGGTGTCGACGAGCAGCGGGTCAATGTCGTTCTGGACCCCGAGGGGCCGTCAGAGGATTGGCGAGCCCTCGGCGACGGGTTCGCCGCCGAAATCGAGATCACCGTCTGGTCGAAACCGGACGTGATGCAAGTGCCGGCGAGCGCTCTTTTTCGACAAGGTGCCAGCTGGGCCACGTTCACCGTGCGGCGAGGGCGCGCTGTGATTCGCGACGTGCAGATGGGTCACCGCGGTCTGCTGCAGACCGAGATCGTCAGCGGCCTTGAAACCGACGTCATCGTCGTGATGCACCCCGGCGCTTCGGTGCACGAAGGCACACGCGTGTCGTTTCGGTGATGGCCCCGGTGTGACAGCGTTCAGGTCGCGTGAATCGCCAGTGTCGCGGGTCTCGACGCACCGAGGATGGTTTTGGCTCGAGCGACCTCTTCCTCTGTACCCTGGGCAAGAACGAGAAACTTCCCCGCCTTGACTTCGTTTTCGTATTGGATCACCGAATCCTTTGGAATCCCGAGCCCCGTCAGTGCGGCGAAAAGCGCGCTCGTCGTCCCGACGACGGCCGCACCCTCCAACCCGCCAATGATGGAGCTCACCAGCGGACCGAGGACGATGATGTGGCCCACAATCGGGATGACGAGAAATGCCGATGAAAAAAGGATTCCAGCGAGGCCACCCCAGAAGGCACCGGTCTTTCCCCAGAACTTCACGCGATCGCCGGTGTTGTAATAGCCGACGGCGTGCTCCTCCGTACGGAAGTCCTTGCCCACGATGGAGAGATTCTTCATATCGAAACCGGATTTCTGAAGCGACTTGATGGCCGCGTCCGCTTCGTCGTGAGTGGCGTAGACTGCGACGGCTGCACTCTTCTTGCTCATGGGTCGTCCTCCTCTTCACTGGTTTCAACGAACGGATGGGGCGCTCGTTTCCCACTTTCTTTCCCGTGATTCGATGGGCGTTTCGTTCGGGATCGACGAGGGACGTCCGCGCTTCGGCCGCCGCGACACTGAGGCTTAGCAGAGACCGCGCGGCTCGTAAGGATCCTCGACGGATCGCGGTCGCCCATGGCAGGTCATCGCGGTCGGGGCCGCTAGCGGGCCACCGGTCGATCGTCGAGGCTATGGCGCGGCGGTGCGGCGGTGCGGCGCGAGGATGCGAGCGAAGCGACGCCGGCCAGCACGAGGTCGACAATTTGGATGCAGAATTCATCGGTCGGCAACTCTTCGCCGCGCACCAGACGCCCTGCGACCGGTGCCACGACGATCTCGACCAGAAAGAGCGGTGAGGTATCGGCCGGCAGCTCGCCCCGGGCCATCGCGCGGGCGATGACCTTGGCCCACTGGGATTCGAAATGATGGCGAAAGCCACGCATGATCGCCCGCACCTCGGTATTGCCGAGCTCCGACCACCAAGCCCGCGCCAGTGGCGTGCGCCCCTGCTCGATGAACGCAGAAAGCATGATTCGGAGATCCTCGCGTACCGACCCGGTATCGGGGGTGACGACGCAGCGCTCGCGTTCGCGCGCGAGCGTCTCGGACACGAGCTGCATCTTGGTGAGCCAGCGCCGGTACACGGTGGTTTTATTGACCCCGGCGGCTCGTGCCACATCCTCGACCCGAAGGGCTGCGTAGCCCACTCGGGTCAGCTCCGCGGCGGCCGCTCGCAAAACTTCGGCGACGATGCGCGCGCTGCGCCCCCCTGTGCGGACCGTACGCGCCCCCCGAGGCGTTCTTTTCGCGTTCTGCCGTATGGCCATGGCTTCTAACGTGTGCCCGTGCCGCGTTTGCCGCAACCACTCGTTGCGGCGAACCGGGGCCGCCCCACCCCGCCGCTGGCGGAGCGGTCCGCCTTTTTTTAAAGGCGCACGAATCGAGAGCAACGCCTCGATGCGCTCCGGCATCGGTCGTTATCGCAACTTCTCGTTGCATGGTCCGACCGCGCTATGACGCATTCGCTCCTTCGTCACCTCGGCGCTGGGCTGGCCCTGGCGGCGGTGTATACCCTCTCGACACGCTCCGCACTTGCTCTGCAGCCGGTCACGGAGTTCCTCGCGCACGCCAAGACGTGGAACCCGCAGAACCGCGCCGCCCACGCAACGACGGCGCAGCGCGACGCCGAATTGGACGTCTCGACAGGCAACCTTCTACCCAACGTCTCCGCCGGGGCGACCTACACGAGAAACCAGTACCTCGTCTCGATCGGGGCACTCCTTCCGGCAGCCTCCTTGACCGCCGTTCCCGCAGCGTCCTTGCCCGGCGGAGGGATTATCCAACCGCAGAATCAGTTTGACGGCAACGTGCTGCTCACTGTGCCGCTCATCAACATCGCCAACTGGGACCGCCGGGCCGCTGGGCGCGCAGTACTCGACGGCGCGCGCGCCGACGAGGCCAATTCAGAACTCACCGTGGAAAAAAGCGTGCTGCATGACTACTACACGCTGGTGGGCGTTGAAGCCGTGCTGCTCTCGGCCCGAAGGAACGTGGAGGTCACACAACACAACGTGGGTCTCGCGCGCGACCGCAAGGAGAGCGGCACCGGCTCCGAACTCGACGTTCAGCGCGCTCTGGCCGACGAAGCGAAGGCCGAGCAGAGCGTGACCGCGGCCGAGCTCGCCGTGACCAACACCCGGCGCGACCTCTACTCGCTCTCGGGGCTTGTCGCAGAGCCGGTAACCTCCTTTCCCGAAGACGATCTGCACGAGGAGCAATCCCTCGCGAACTGGACGGGAATGGCGGACGGAGTGCCGTCGGTGCTGAGCGCGGCGGCGACCCATGCGGAGGCCGAGCTCGGTGCGCAAGCGGCGAAAACCGGGTGGCTTCCTACGGTCTTTGCCTCGGCGCAGGAGAAGTTCACCAATGCCACCGCGTTCGTCGGAGGCCACTCCGCCATCTACTTATTGCAGGTTGCCGCGTCGTGGAAGCTCGATACCACCATCCTCGCGCAAATCCGCGCCCAGAATGCGGTCGCCGCAGCCGCACGCGCCAACGAGGATCGCGCGCGGCAGGCCGCCGAGGACGCGGTATTCCAAGACTGGCAGCAGATTCGCGCCGACATCCAGTCGGCGCGATCGTCGCGCGCACAGGTCACTGCCGCCAAGCTCGCCGCTTCCCTCGCAGAAGACCGCTACGAGAACGGGGTCGCGACCCAGCTCGACGTATTGCAAGCGCGCCAGGATGCATTCGCCGCCGACGTGGCCCGCATTCAGGCCGACGCGGACCTGGCTTACGCGCGCGTGGCGCTGCGGCTGGACGCAGGACAGCTCGTCGGGCAGACGCCATGAATCGATCGCTCTCGCTCGCCGTTCACGGCTTCACGATCGGCGTCTGGGCCACAGGATGCGCGAGCGGCGTCTGGGCCACAGGATGCACGAGCGGATCGGCCGCCGCCGTCGAGCGCAAATTGCCCGCGGCCAAGATCCATGTGGAGACCGTGCTCGTCACCGAGCAGCCCGTCCCCAAGGTCCTGCGCCTGACCGGAGTGCTGTCGTCCAACGAACGCACCGACCTCGCCGCCAACGCCGCCGGCCGGGTGACCAAGACCTTCGTCGAGCGGGGAGACCACGTCGCCCATGGAGCGATCCTGGCCCAGCTCGACGCCCGCTCGGCCGCCCTCTCGCGCGCCGAGGCGGAAGCCAACGCGAAGAGCGCCACCGAGCAGCTCAAGAATCTGAGGGCCGACTGCCAGCGCTACGTGGGCCTGCTCGCCAAAGGGGCCATCACCCAGCAGGAGTACGACAAGCAGAGCACGAGCTGCGAGACCCAGGCTGCCAGCGAAGAGGCCGCGCACGTCCGTGCCGCCGCAGGCCGTGCAGACGCTCACCGACTCCTCCATCCGCGCCCCATTCAGCGGCGTCATCGCCGAGCGGTTCGTCCACGTCGGCGACTACGTGCACGCCGATACGCGCGTCGTCACGCTCCTGGTCGACGACCCGCTGCGCCTCGAGCTCACCGTGCCCGAGGCCAACGTCGGCAGCGTGCACGCCGGGCTCGCCGTTTCGTTCGAGACGGTGGCGCTGCCCGGCCGCACCTTCACCGCGACGGTGAAGTACATGGGCGGCGAGATCCGCGAGGCCACGCGCGATCTCGTGGTCGAGGCGGTGACCGACAACCACGACCGCGCGCTTCTGCCGGGCATGTTCGTGACCGCACAGCTGCCCGTGGGCGAGGTGACGTTGCCGGTCGTCTCCGAGAAGGCGCTCGTCCACCACGGCGACAACGACAGTCTGTTCGCCGTGGTGGATGGCCACCTCGAAGAGCGCGTCGTGCAGGTCGGGCCCGAGCGTCGGAGATCTCGTGGCCATCGCCGACGGCGTGAAGACAGGGGAACAGCGTCGTCGTGTCTCCGCCGCCTGGCGCCCTCGACGGGGTGCAGACCGAATAGCCCGCAGTTTACGAGGGAACAAGCATGCAATGGCTCGCGTCGCTGTGCATCCGGCAACCGGTCTTCACCTGGGTGCTGATGCTGGTGTTCATCGTGATCGGCGCCTTCGGCTACTTCTCGCTCGGGGTCGACCAGTTCCCCAAGATCGATTTCCCCGCCATCGTCGTGACGACGACCGAGAACGGCGCGGCCCCCGAGGAGATCGAGACGGAGCTGACCGACAAGATCGAAGGAGCGGTCAACACGATCAGCGGCATCGACGAGCTGCGATCCACGTTCGAGCCAGGGCGTCTCTCTCGTCATCATCACGTTCAACCTCGACAAGGACGCCGATGTCGCGGCGCAGGAGGTGCGGGACCACATCAACAACGTGCTGCCCGATCTACCCAAGGGAATCGACCAGCCGGTCGTCTCCAAAGTCGACCCCGACGCGTCCCCCATTCTGTACGTCACGCTGAGTAGCCCCGGCACGATCCGCGACACGACCGAGCTCGCCGACAAGCGCGTGCGCCGCCAAATCGAGAGCATCAACGGCGTCGGACAAGTCAACATCCTCGGCGGCAAGAGGCGGCAAATCAACGTCTGGCTCGACCCGCTCAAGCTCGAGGCCGCCGGACTCACCGCGGTCGACGTGGAGCGCGCGCTCGCGCAGCAGAACCTGAGCGTTCCGGGCGGGCAGATTGAGACCGGCCCGAAGAGCTTGTCTCTGCGTGTCGAGGGGCGCGTCGACGACGTGGCCAAGATCGGCCGCATCGTCATCCGGGAGAGCCAGGACCATCCGACGCGCATCGGCGACGTGGCACGGGTGGAGGACGGCGTCGAAGACCCCAAGACCTCGGCCGTCGAGGACGGCAAGGAAAGCGTCGTTCTATCCATCCGCAAACAGTCGGGCGAGAATACCGTCGCCGTCGTCGACTCGGTCAAAACGAGGCTCTCCGAGGTTCAGAAGTCGCTTCCCTCGGGCTCCGAGCTCAAGGTGGTGCGCGACGAGTCGGCCTCCATCCGCACCAGCGTCAACGCCGTCAAAGAGCACCTCGTGCTGGGTGCCCTGTTCGCAGCCGTGATCGTGCTCATCTTCCTCGGCAACTGGCGGAGCACGGTCATCGCCGCATTGGCCATCCCCGTGTCCATCGTCGGCACCTTCGCTCTGATGTGGGCGATGGGCTTCACGCTCAACATCATCACGCTCCTCGCGTTGGCGCTGGCGGTCGGCATCGTCATCGACGACGCCATCGTCGTGCTCGAGAACATCGTCCGCTTCATCGAGGAGAAGAAGCAGAAGCCCTTCGTGGCTGCGGTCCTCGCGACGCGCGACATCGGCCTCGCCGTGCTTGCGACCACGCTGTCCTTGATGGCCGTGTTCCTTCCTGTGGCCTTCATGAGCGGGATCATCGGGCGCTTCCTGAAAAGCTTCGGCCTGACGATGGCCTTCGCCATCCTCGTCTCGCTCCTGGTCAGTTTCTCGCTCACGCCGATGCTCGCGGCGCGCTGGCTCCACGGCCCCCCGGCCGACGGACGGTCGGCCGACAAGTCCTTGCTGGAGCGGCTCGTCGACGGTTTTTATCGGCCGATCGAATCGCTCTACATGGTCGTCTTGAGTTGGGTCATGCAGCACCGCTGGGTCGTCGTCGTCCTGGCATGCGCGACGCTCGGTTCGTGCGTCCCGCTCGCCGCAGCCGTGCCCAAGGGCTTCACCCCACCCAATGACGTGGCCGAGTTCGACGTCAACGTCCGCGCGCCGGAGGGGACGAGCCTCGCCGAGACTCGGCTTCAGGCCGAGCGTGTGGCGCGCGACATCCGCGCCATCGCAGGCGTCGACCACACTCTCGTCACCATCGGCAACGACTCGTCGGTCACCCGCAACTTGGCCAACATCTTCGTCCACCTCGTCGACCCGCGCAACCGGCGCGATGACCAGTTCGCGATCATGGACAAAGTCCGCAAGGAGGTCATCCCTCTGCAGCCCAAGAACCTTCGCATCGACGTGTCTCAGACGGCGCAGATCTCGAGCGGTCAGTCGCAGGCTCAGGTCCAGTACACGTTGAGCGGGCCCGACCTCAACCAGCTTTCCCGCTACACGAGCCAGATCCTCGGCGCGCTTCCGGCAGGCCAAGGGGGCGGTGGACGTCGACTCCAACCTCATCGTCGGCAACCCCGAGGTGCACGTCGAGATCGACCGCGAGCTCGCCGGCAACCTCGGCGTCGATGTAGCCGACGTGGCCAACGCACTCGAGCTTCTGGTCGGCGGTCTCAAGGTCTCGACCTACGAGGAGGGGGGCAACGACTACGATATCCGCGCCCGCGCCGGCGCTGCGTACAGGGCCGATCTGGCCGGGATCTCGGTCATGACGGTGCAGACCAAGACCGGCAAGACCGTGCCGCTCTCGTCGGTCGTGAAGCTCGTCCCCACGACCGGTCCGTCGCTGATCAACCGGCTCGCGCGGCAGCGTCAGGTCACGATCACGGCCAATGTCGCTCCCGGCGTCGGCCAAAGCGAGGTATCGGATGCGCTCGTCCGAATCATCGGAGACCAGCACCTGCCTCCCGAGTACCACGCGGTGCCGGCGGGGCTGACCAAAGAGACCGGTCGCGCCGTGAAAGGCTTCGCAATGGCGGTCGGCCTCTCGTTCATCTTCATGTACCTCGTCCTGGCGGCGCAGTTCGGGTCGTGGCTGCACCCGATCACGATCATGCTGTCGCTTCCCCTCACCGTGCCTTTCGCACTGCTGTCGCTGCTTCTGTTCGGACAGGAGCTGTCCCTGTTGTCGATGCTCGGGCATCATCGTGCTCTTCGGCGTCGTGAAGAAGAACGCCATCCTCCAAGTGGATCACACAAACCATCTGCGCGCCGAGGGCAGGACGCGGCTCGACGCCATCCTCGAGGCCAACCGCGACCGACTTCGCCCGATCCTGATGACGACCCTGGCCTTCGTAGCGGGGATGATCCCGCTCATCACCTCGCGCGGCATCGGCGCGGGGATGAACCGCGCCACCGCCGGCGTCGTCGTGGGAGGGCAGACGCTGTCGCTCGCTCTCACGCTGTTGGCGACGCCGGTCGCCTACTCGCTTTTCGACGATGTCACGGTGTGGATCAAGAAGCGCTTCTCTTCCAGCGCCGACCTGGACCGGGGGCAACGTGAGCTCGCCGAGATGGACGGCGGCCTGCCGGGCTTGTCGAGCCATCCGGCGACCGCACCCGGGGAGTAACTCGAGCTTCCGATCGCCCCGCGTCAGTTGCAGACCTGCGCGACCGGCAGCTCGCATAGGCCGTTGGTGCACGCGGCGGGCGGCGTGCACAGGGGGCCGTTGGTCGCGTCGCACGCCGTGCCGTCGGCGGCCGCGGCGAGGCAGGTTCCGGTCCCCAAGTCGGAGTCGGTTCGACAGAAGCCGGATGCCGCGCAGAAGCCACACGCGTCACCGGGCGAAGCCGCCTGGTACTGCGTGCAGACCTCGAGCTCGGTATCGCAGAAGACACCCTGGGACTCGTCGCACTCCTGGCTCGCGCAGGCTGCGCCGACCTCGAGCGCCAGCCCGCAGACGCCATTTTCCGTGCAGACGAGGGTCCCTGCGCACGGCTGGTTGTCGTCGCACTCCTCGCCCGCGGCCGCCGGCACGGCGCACGTGCCGAGGGTGTCACCACTCGGTATCGCGCAGGACAGGCCCAGCTGGCAGACCGAGTCGTCGCTGCACGCCCCCATGGCCCCGACGCGTGGCGCGCACACGCCGCAAGTCTGGCCCGGATCCCCCTCGCAGAACTCGGTCCGCGTGTCGCACTGAGCGTTTTGGCTGCACGCCCCGCCTTGTGGCATCGGACCCACGTAGTTGCACGCGGCGGGTTCGTTGTTGCTGAACAGCTGATCGCAGGTTTCCGCTGGGGTCGACTGCGCACAGGCCTCGATGTCGCTCGGCGCGGCCGCGATGAGCGGGCACGCGAGGAGGCTGCGCTGAACGCAACCAGCGACCGTTCCATAGGTTTCCGTGATGTAAAATGGGTCGCAACTCTCGATTTTGTTGCACAGGGCGGTCTCGAGATTGGTGCAGGCCCCCTGCAGCGTGATCGGCTGGGGCGACGACGCATCCATCCCCGGCCCCTCGTCGTCACCGGTTGCCCCAGCACTGGCCGTGCTCGTCGCCGACGCCCCCGTGCTGGCCGTGCTCGTCGCCGACGCCCCCGTGCTGGCCGCGCTCGTCGCCGACGCCCCCGTGCCCGCTGCGCTCGTCGCCGACGCCCCGCCCGCATTCATCGCCGACGCCCCACCGTCGGTCGTGTAGTCGTTGGTGCCCACGAGCAGCATGCAGCCTTGCGCCCCGAGGGGCACGAGTACGCGCAGGACGGCCCAGAAGCCGGATCGCACCGCACTCATTGGAAGGTCCCGACGAGGCCTGCGGCTCCGGGCGCGAGGACGGGGCGGACGGCCAATCCCGCCGCCGATGGCGGCTTGGGGTGTCCGGCAGAGACCCAGAAGTAGACGCCCGCCGCGGCGGCCGCGAGGCCCACCCCCCAAGCGACCGTCGAGATGACCGGATCGCTCTTGTAGGCGTTGATGTCGCCCTGCGACGAGGTCGGGCAAACCAGGTCGCTGCACGCGGAGCTGAGGTGCGATTTGGCCTGGAAGGCGAGCACGCCGTACGCGCTTCCGACGACGATTGCGGCGCCGCCCGCGCCGAACGCCACGTAGGCCGGCAGGCGGTTCGGCGTCGCGGCCGACTCGGCTCCTGCCGATGGCTGGGCGGGCCCGGGGACCGCTCCCGCGATCGCCAGCGCGGCGGGCTGTGGCTCCAGGCGCAGCAACACGGCCTGGGACTGCCCGTCGACCAGCGTCACGTCGGCCTCGGCGGGCACGAAGCCCGCCGCCACCACCGTGACGCGGTGCGGACCGGGGTTGGTCGGCCGGTCGTGGTCGATCAGGATTGACGGGACGGACTCGCCGTCGACCGCAAGCTGGATGTCGCTTCCCGCACCCCCGGCGTCGGTCGTTCGCTCGACGTGGATTTGAAGCTTCGCGACGCGCAATTCAGCCGCGGCGAGCAGGGCCGGAGCCTGAGCTCGCGCTTCGAGCCACGATTTGGGGGCGTCGGGGGATAGGGCCTCGTGCACCAAGCGATTCAAGATTTCGATGGCCTCGACCACCTTCCCGAGGGTGAGCTGGCACCGGGCGAGCGGCAGTGCCGTGGTGGGAGCATGCACGAGCGCCTCCGCTCGCGCGAGCCGATCGACGGCGCCGGCGCAATCGCCCGCGAGCGACATCGTAACGCCCTCGGTGCCGAGCAGCCGCGCGGCAGCCTTCTGGTCGTCACCGATTGGCGGCGGACCGTGCGCGACGCCCGCGTCGGCCCCGGCGGCGACCTCGGAACCGACCGCGCGCGGCCCGAACGCCGCCGTGACGAACTGGCCTTTCTCGCCCTCTCGGACGACGACTTCCTTCTGGACCGCAACGCCGTTCGCGGCCGTGAACGTAAAGCGGTGCTTGCCGGGGTCGACTGCAAACGCGGTAGCGTCGACGTGATCGGTGAGCGCCACGTCGTCCATGACGACGCCGACGGCGGTGACGCCGATTCCGGAGCTGTCCTTGACATCGAAGAGAACCGTCGGCATCGCCTTGTCGACTTCGGTCGTCCTCTCCGTGCAGTCTTCGCGCACCGGCGCCGGGCAGGCGCTGTTGACGCACACGGCAAGTTGCTGCTTGGCCGCGCGGAGGTTGCCGTTCTTCCGAAGCGCCTGAGCGGTCTCGTCGGCCGTTGCGCATTCGTCTACGGTCGGTGGTTTTGCCCCGATGCCCGATAGCATCTGGCAGGCGCTGGCGTAGATCCCGATCCACAACCCGCCCGCAACCAGACCGCTGCGACGCGGCCATCCAAAGACGGATCGCATCATTGCGAGAGGCACTCCCGGCGCCACTTTTTGATCCCGTTTTCGTAATAGAAGCAGGCGGGCTTTGCCGAGGGGCTCGGCTTGGCGGGTATGGCCGGTGCAGCCGGCGGGGCCATCGGACGCGCCGGAGGCGAGGCCGACGAAGGCGTCGCGGCACCGGCCGAGCCGGCGACGACCTCGGGCATCGAGGTCGGGGCCTCCGGCTTGGCGGGCCCGGATCCGGCGGGCGCGGGTGCTACGGGCGGCGCGTTGACGATCTTCGACGTCGGGCTCGGGTAATTGATGACATTGACCTCGACGCTGTTCGGGCTGTTCGCGGTGGCGGAGGCGGTGGGGGTGCTGGCCACCACCGGCACGGCAGGGGCGCTCGTCGAGGATCGCGAGCCGACGACGGCCACTGTAGCGGTCGCCATAACGACCAACGCCCCGACCAAAGACGCGAGCACCACCACCAGCCTAGAGTTCGCGCGCGCCAGGCTCTTGGAAGGCGAATCGCGCGACACCGGTTGCGCGGTCACGAACTCGGACACGGCGCCCCCGTGACGGACCGCGAGCGGCTGGGGAATGGGCCGCGGGGGCGGAGGCACCCACCCCGACGCGGCGGGCGAAGGCCCGGGCGACGGCGCGTGCACAGGGACGGAGTACGGGACCGACGCGGCGGGCGCTCGATCCAAGGCGACGGGGGCCGGCGCGGGCGACGACGGGTGGGCCGGGATCGAGTGCGGCGTCGACTCGGCCGACTTCCTCGCCGCCTCGCTCAGCTCGAGCAGCGACCGCTGAGGCGAGGCCCCGGCGTAGAGGCTTGCCGACACCTTGCGCAAGGCATCGCGCATCGACGCCGCGTCGGGAAAGCGGTCGCCCCTTGCGAATGCAAGCGCGCCGTCCACGACCGCGCAGAGCGACGGGTGAGCGCCCGGCAGGACGCTCGCCAGCGAGGGGGCAGGCGTCGTGGCCGCCGCAATCATGATTTGCTGCACCGTGTCGGCCTCGTGCACCAGGCGCCCCGAAGCGAGCGTAAAAAGGGTGGCGCCAGCCGCCCACACGTCCGTCCGCCCGTCGATCTCGGTGGTCTTGCCGAGCACCTGCTCGGGCGCCATGAAGGCCGGCGTCCCCATCGTGATCCCGGTGCGCGTGGCTTGCGCCGAAGCCGCATCGCGGAGACGGGCAATGCCAAAGTCGAGCACCTTGAGTCGTCCGTCGAGCGTGAGAAGCAGGTTGGCCGGCTTGATGTCCCGATGGACGACGCCGCGCTCGTGGGCGGCCGCAAGCACATCGAGCAGCTCGACTCCGATGTCGACGACGAAGCGACCGGCCAGGCGTTTGCCAAGGCGCTCCCACACTGCTTCGACCGATTCGCCGCGCAAAAGCTCCATCACGAGGAACGCCGTGCCGTCTTCGGCTACGTCGTCGTCGAGCACGGACACGACGCCCGGATGCTTAACCGCGCCAGCCGCCTGCCCCTCCCTCAGAAAACGGTTCCGCAGGTCGCTGCTGAGCGACAGCTCCGGATGCAGCAGCTTGACGGCGAATTCATTGCCGTTGCGATGGGTTGCCGCGTAAACGGCGGCCATGCCGCCCACGCCCAGAATGCGATCGAGCCGGTACTTGCCCCGTAGCGTGGTGCCCAGTCGGGCGCGAGCGCGTGCGAGCTGTTCGTCGGCGTCGGTCTCCGATTCTGACATGCACACTGCCCCGCGCGCCCGAACGTATGAAGAGTAAGCTTCGCCGAGGCACGGGCCCTTCGTCAAGGGCCCCCCCGCCGCCAGCGTCCACACGCTACCGCCCGTTGTCCTCGCCACGCGCGAGATGGGCGTTCGCTTACCGGTCGGGGTCAGCGACGGGTGGCTTTCCCTGAGCTGCCCGCGCGGGAGTCGTCCGTGGCCCTGGCCAACGTCGCGGCCCCGAAGGCTGCACGCCGTTTACGAGTGCTTCGGGACGGCAGAAAAAAAGATGCGAACGCCGACCCACGCGGCACTCACCGCTCCCGTGGACGTCGGCCGCGAACCGCGCCCAAGTGAAACTTGATAATCCACCCATGACTCATATCCATTCCCAATTTCCATGGGGCCACCCCTCGTGCTTGCTGCTTTCGCTTCTGTCGACGAACTTCCGGAGCGCCAGAAAGCCCATCGAAGATCCATGGCCCCTCGGGTCCGGGCGAATCGCGCAGGGAACAGGGAGACCGAGAGGCAGGCCTCACGGGGCTCGGGCGAGAGCCTTGGCGAACCCGAACTCCATGGGGCAAGATGGTCTGCGATGAGAACGAGCATCCCCGCGCTGTTCGGCCTGGCTCTTTCCGTAGGTGCGCTCTCTTGCACGGGTGCGGCATCCTTTCCACCCCTCAACACCTGCTGCGTCGTCACCGCGAGCGATGGGTCCACCGTTTGCTTCTGCGGCGCTTCCCCGACGCCCGGACAGGCCACCGTCGTGGTAACGGGCTCCACCTGCACGGTCACTATCACGAACGATGCCGGAGGCGATGCCCAGTTTAGGGGAGCCCCTCCGCAGGCGCAGGCCGATTGCGTGAACCCGCAAGGGGGCTGACCGTTCGGCGCCCTCGTCGACACCCGTCCCCCGCGCACCCTTGGCGACGCGGCCGCATGGGACCCTGATTCATCACGGCCGTGGCGCGATCACCAGACGCGCGGAGGGCGCGAACCTGTGCGCTCGCTCTATGACGCGCCGCGCGTCGTCAGGGGTGTTCGTGAGCACGGCCGCCATCAGCCCCTCGTTCGTGACGCTGACGTCGATCTGGAGCCAGGAACCAGGCAGGACGTACGGATCTTCGGGGAGCTCCGGCGCGTCTCCCAACGTGACGGCCGCTTCATGGCACTCGAGAGCGCGCTGCAGCACGCCGACGGGGATGGTCACCGTCGGCCGCATGTGCAGCTCCGCACCGCGCAGGCGTAGGTCGCCCCCCGCTCCTGGTTCACGTGGATATAGGCTGCCTGGACACTCTCGATGACGGAGGGAGAAAGCGCATCAGCCGCCAACGGTCCAGCATCCTGCGCACACGTTTCGTCGAGCTCATGCGCGTGGTCCACGGTCGTCCGCTTGTCCGGCAGAAGCGGAAACCACGAGCACGAGCCGCAGCCCGAGAGAGCCATCGATGCCGCCCACGACCAAGCAAGGAATCGCCGCATCTGCGGTCCGGATGTTACACAAAGTGGCATCGACGTCGATCGCAAGGGACCGCACCCGCCACCGAAAAGAACAGAGAGCTCGCTCAGGGTCCAGCGATCGCCTCCCCTGGGGCGCGCACGCGTTCATGCGCATAGCAAGGGAGGCGACGGCGGTTCGTGCTGTCAGCAGTGCCTCTCAGTCTCCGCTACTTCCATCGGCGGGCGTGCTCGCCTCCGTGCTCGCCTCCGTGCTCGCCTCCGTGCTCGCCTCCGTGCTCGCCTCCGTGCTCGCCTCCGTGCTCGCCTCCGTGCTCGCCTCCGTGCTCGCCTCCGTGCTCGCCTCCGTGCTCGCCTCCGTGCTCGCCTCCGCGGACGCCTCGGGTGTGCCCCCGTCGCCGGCGTCCTCCTCCGGCGGCAACACACCCCCATCCGCGAAATCGCACACACCAATGTAAGGGGCGGTCGTGTTGTTTCCGAGTGCGGTGCAAATCGACGCCGCTCCGCCGTTGCAACCCGCCTGACAATACGGGTTGCTGCTTGGCGTGAGGTTGCCGTTGCTGTCGACCGGGCAGCAGTAGTTTTCGGCGCAGAACGGGAGCGTGGGCCCGGAGCCTGCGGTGAGGAAGGGGACGACGGTTCCCTGGGCCGACACGAGGCCCTGGTTGGCCACTTGCCACGATGAGACGGTGCAGGCCAGGCCGCTCTTACACTCGTTGTGGCTGTCGTACGGATTGCATCGGTCGCCTTCGGGAACGTTGCCGTAGGCCCATCCGCCGATGCAGCCGGCTGGCGCCAGGGCGAGCGCGACTGAGCCAACCGCAAGCAGCACACCTAGGCGAGCGAGATGGATCGGGGTCATGAAAGTGCTCTTCACAGTCTTTGTAGGCTTCATGGTGATCTCCGAGATTCCAAGCCGCGCTTAGAGGCGGACCAGCCAAGCAATGATGATTCGGTCGTCGGACTTCTGCAGGTCCGCCCGCCAGCCCGGACCCGCAGGCGTCGTGATGTAGCCGTCGGGCGAGGTGTCGCCGCCGTGACCGTTGAAGAACGGAACGCTCGATCCCCGATGGTTCAGCTCGACGTCCAGCGTGAAATAGTCGCTCGGCATGTATTGAAAGCCGGCCTCGTAGTCCCACATGGTGATCTTCGAGCCGAAGTTGATGTCATACGGGCTCGTGGGTGGGACGTACGCGACTTGTGCCGTGCTCTCGGGCTGGGGAAGGGGCTGGGCATTTCCAGTCGGCGTCAGGATGAGGTAGCGGCTGGGGTTGGTCATCCAGCCGCCGCCGACGGTGACCGCGAACTGGTCGCCGAACCAGGCGCGCTGGTAGGTCATCGCGCTGATGAAGCGCGCCGGGCAGGGCTTTGCGACGCTGCATTGGAACTCCGGCGATTTGCCGGAGAACGCGACACCGTCCCCGTGTTCGCCGCCGACGTCGAAGGTGTACGACGCGGCGAGGCGTGTGATGACCGACGCGCCCGGGTTGTTCCAGTATCGGATGTTAAAGCTGTTGTCCGTGTGCCAGCGGTAAAGGCCCGATAGGTCCTGGGCGTCAAAGCCGAAGTAGTCGTTCGAGTTCATCGAGATCCACTCGACGGGACGGAACATCACCTGGCCACCGAAGCCGGGCATGTCGTTGAACTTGGCGTACGACTGCCAGCCGTTGATGATCCAAGGCTCGATCTTCAGGGTGTCGGTCGGGAAGATCTGCGTCCGGATGCCGTTGAAGAACCAGGGCGTGTTGTCCGAGGTATACGACGGGACGTACATCCAGTTTTCGTATGCGGTGTACGAGAACAGGCCGACGTACGACATGAAGATGCCCGCGTCGACGTTGATGCCGTGGAGCACATCCCAGTGGTATCCGCCGTTCCACTCGCTGATGTATCGGAGCGTGTTCTGCAAGTCGAACTGCCCATGGAAGGTGCTGAAGTCGTTGCGCGGAATCTCCACGGCGCGGTACCCGAACTGCGTCATGATGCGCATACGCGTGTTCTTGATGTGGAAGTCGCCGCCGAGGCCCAAGAAGGCGAGTGAGACCTCGTTGTCTCGCGCGATCGACGTCGACCCGATGACGGTATGGTCGATCGGGTTGGCCTTGGACTGGGTGTAGTTGACGTCAACGAGAAACTCGCCGGTGAAGAACGGCGTGTCGATCACAGGCTTCTTCTGTCGGCTGGTACCGTTGATCCAACCGAAGTCCAGGGCAAAGGGCGGGCTCTCCGTCTGGGCAATGCCGTCGAACGGGCCCGGCGGGGGCGCAGCGGCGGGCGCGGCAGGCGTGGGGGGCGCGGCGAACCCGGTCGGGGCCGCGGGCGGCGCAGTCGCTGCGGGGGCCGCCGGCGCAGGGGCGGCCGCAGCTGCAGGCGGCGGGGCCGCGGGCGCCGCAGCGGGCGGCGGGGCCGCGGGCGGAGGCGTCTCGGCGGGAGGTGGCTGCGCGAACGCCACGCTCTCCACGGAGATGGACAGCGCGCCCAAGACGGTACCGAAGCGCAGGCTGCGAAGGCTCGACTTACGTTTCATAGATGGAACTCCTCGCGTTTTCGACGAAGACAAGGGACCGCCATCGACGCGTGAGGATTCATGCGCCGGAGCCGCGGCGGTGACGGCTAGGTCGCCTTGCGGCGACGGCCTTCGACCCGTGGCTTCAGTGAGCTACGAGTGCTTCCTTAGGACGCAACGAAATAAAAAAGACGTTAATTGTAGCTTCCTGGCGGAATCAAAATTGGGATAGCGAATGTGGAAAAGGCCGGATCACGACCACGCCGTGCGGTCGAAACCGTGACGACATACATGCCCTCGCATTCTGCGGTTATTCCAACAGCGCCGCCGAGACAGAGGGCGCGAGGAGCCTCGGTGATTCGGCGCAAAAACGTGGAAAATCGTGGCGCCGAGCTTGCGCAAATCTGAGATGAAAATGCCGACGCTCCGCGCAAATCAGAGATAAAAATGGAGAGATCCCATGCAGACCTCACTTGCCGTCGTTCTGGACGACGATCCGTCGAACGCGATCCCGAGGTCCGGCCCTCCGGTCCAAGCGCGCGCGAAGCGCGCGGTCACGCCGCTCGTTCTCCTGGCCGAGAGCGACGCACGCGCGCGCGCTTATCTGAGCACGGTCCTCTGCGACCAGCGGATGCGCGTGATCGAAGCCGACACCGGAAGGCAGGGGCTCGCGCATGCGACCGCATACAACCCCGACATCGTCATCGTCGACTTCGGCCTGCCGGACCTAAACGGCATCCAGGTCACCACCAGCCTCCGGGCGTGGTCGGATGCGCCCATCCTCATCCTCGCTGAACCTGAGGACGAGAACCACAAGATCCCGGCGCTCGACTCGGGCGCGAACGAGTACCTGACGAGGCCATTCGCAACGGGCGAGCTTCTCGCCCGCGTCCGGGTGTGGCTTCGTCACCGCCAGCGCGCGAGCGCGCACTCGCTGGGCTCGGCGCTCGAGGTCGGGCCGCTCCGCATCGACTTCGGCAAGGCCCAGGCGTTCGTGCGCGGGCACGAGGTGCGGCTCACGCGGCGTCAGTACAAGCTGTTCGAGACCATGATGCGCAGGGCCGGCGAGGTGCTGACGCACGAGCAGATCATGATGGCCGTCTGGGGCCCGGCGCACACGAACGCCACGCAGTACCTTCGCGTGTACATGGGCCAGCTGCGCCGCAAGTTCGAGATCGACGCGGCCCGGCCGTACTACTTCTTGACCGAGCCTGGGATCGGATATCGTCTCCGCAAAGACTGACCTACCCGATGCGGACGCTGGCGACGGCCCCCGCCCTCACCGTCGCCGAGCCAGCGATTCGCTCGCGTTCCTCGATGCCGCGCTCCGAAACACGCAGCCTGGGCGAACTCGCGGGCGAGGGCCCCCCGGGCCGGCCAGGACGCCTGCCGCGTCCAGGCGAACGGGCGCCATGCCGTCCATGCCTCGGATGCTACGGGATGCTTTCCTCGATGGCAAGCATGTGCTCGTGCGCATATCGGGTTGCGCGGCCTAGCACCTCGATATTGTCGTCCACGGAGTCGGCGCATACCGTCACGGCGAAGTTGCCATTTTCCGGTGTCACTTGGATGTCCAGCCATCGGTCGGCAAGCCAATACGGGTCGTCCGGTATCTCGGCTGGATTGACCTTTCCCAGGAGCACACGGGCGCTGTGGCATTGCAGAATTCGGGTCAGCTCTTCGGCGGTCACGCCGGTCGGCGGACGGAGTACCAGTTTGACGCCGGAGGGCCGCTCTTCGGCGTTGTTCGGGTTCACGATGATGTGATGGTAAAGCGGCTGGATGCGCAGCACGGCGTTCGCCTGCAGGAGCTGCGTCGCCGCGGGGGCGGTCACTCGGGAATCGCACTGCTCGTGCTCTGCAGCAGCAGCAGCCGTCGCGGGCGGTACGCCTGTCTCGCACGCGAACACAAAGGCCAAACCGGACGCCGTCGAGATCGCTAGCGGATGGATTCCCATGGGGTCACCTCGGAGGAGCCCAGGAGCCTACCCCGCCCGTAGACGAAGTCACCCCAGGATCCTGACGCACCCTCCGTACTGCGCACGCCAATCCTCCGCCCCGACCCGAATCAGGCGGGCGAATGCTCCACGCCACGACGACGGCAGGCCGTCCGTCCGTGCGATGACCGCGCTCGTGCGCACGAGCCGATGCGTCTACGAAGCGGCGGCTAGAGCGTTCCCGCCCGGTGCGCTGCCGAGTAGGCTTTCGCCCTCTGCAAGATGCGCAGCGTGTCCGAGACATGGTCGCCGACCAGCGTCACGATGTAATTGCCTGCGTCGGGCTTCACCTCGATCTCGAGCCACGAGTCGCGCAGGCCATACGGGTCGTTCGGTATCCGCGACGCGTCCACCTCGCCGTCGAGCACGCGGAGGTTGTGGCATCGCAGTATCCTGGCGAAGCGCTCGGGATCGACGCCTCCCGGCGGCCGCACGACGAGGTAGACGCCCCAGACCGTACATACACCGTTGCACGCGTTCTGATGGAACTTCGGACGGGCCTCGAGAACCTGGATCGACTCGATCGCTCGCGCCTCTTCTTCCGCGGGCAGCGCATCCCGGCACTCGTTGGCTGCCATGCTCGCCGCGCGCGCGGGCAAGGACACCGGCGTGGCGCAAGCGCCGGCCAGGAGCCCCAGCGCGGTGACCATTGCCCCGAGCGAAGCCCCTCTGCCTTTGGCCTTGTTTGCGTTGACGCCCACGGTGGAGGTTACGTCCGGGCGCTCGGAAGGTTACGCAACCGAGAGGCTGGGCAGGCTAGCCCGCGGTGCGGGACCCAGCAGTCTCGCGATCTCCACCCGATGATCCACGACCAGGCAGGGCCCCTCGGCCGCGCCCGTTCACCGCCCCCGATCGACGTGTCAGTCTTGGTTGGCGGTCTGCCGGACGCTCTCCGCGTCCGGCTTGTTGGCCCAGTTCCAGTCCGCGCATCTCGCGCCGGGAAGCGCTTGGGCGAGACGTGCAACGAATTGAGCAACGCCCTCGTCGATGTTCCGGCCGGTGTATCGGATGCCCACGACCGCAACCGATCGGTGCTCCGGGACGGAAAAGAGCGTCGCTGCCAAGTCGATGGCGTTTGGGTCCTCCAGCTTGGGACGCCCCATCGTCGAGCGAGGTCCCATGGGGGATGCTTGATGGCCCGACTCCGCCTCTTTGGGAAGCGAAACCTTCGGGTGCGTGGGCAGCTGGCCGGCGACGGTCAGCACGAGCACGAGGTCGCCGCGGGCTCCGACCGCGATTTTCGCCAGCAAGGCGTCCGAGAACCCGTTGTCGCGACTCACGTCGGCGATGGCCGCCGACAGCGCGGGGTTCGCGGTGATGAAGGATTCGGTGTACGCCGCCTCGCACATCGCTCCCCCGAAGACGGGCGAAAGCTGCGCCTTCACGGCCCCCCACGAATCGGAGCTCAGCTGCCCATCCTTGTAAACGCCAAAAACCGACACCGCGTGCTGCGCGGGTTGGAAGTCCGCCGCCATTTTGCTCGTGACCTGCACATCGGGCTCGCATCCAACGATCGAGAACGCGCTCACGAGCAGCAAGGCCTCGCCACGCCAGTGGGTCCCGAAAGTCACGCTGCGGCCGTGGGTGTGCGACATTTCGCGTAGGCGCGACTTGTTTGCCGTTCCGAGCCGGCGCGCGGTCGAAGCCATCCTCGGAACGGTGAGGTTACTCCGGGCGGGTGCGCCATTTCGAGGCGCACGGGGGGGTCTGGTCGTACATTTTACGTGTTATTTACTGGCGCCGGGTGTGGCGCGCGACCGGGCGGGGCTCCCCAATCGCAGCCGGCAAGGGGTCGTCGCTGCCCTTTCGGCCGGCCCGCTGGGACAGCCGATCCCACACGAACATTTCGCGCAGATGTCCGTTTGAGGGCTATGTGTTTTCGTACTCCAATCGATTCGCCGATGAGGCGCGTATCGAAATGTACGGCTCGTTGACAGGCCGCAGGCTGTGCTAATGCGATTATTGCATTGGCCATGACCGAGACCGTATGCCGCGCTCAGCGCCGGACAGAGCGCTCTTTGACGCGACCGCAGACACGCGGACGGTCCGCCGCGCGCAGAGCCCAGGCGTTAGCCGAGGTTCAATCGATAACCTCCGCCCGCGTCGCTCACCAGGTACTTCGGCCGGGTCGGGTCCTTCTCCAACTTGAGCCGGAGATGCCGTACATAGGCCCGCAGGTACTGCGCGCGGGGCGACGCCTTCGGACCCCAGACGGCAGCCAGAATCTGGTCTTCGGTCATCGCCCGTCCCGGATTGTGCGCCAGAATAAGCAGCAGCTTGCATTCAAGCGGTGTGATGTGTACCTCGCGGCCCTCGACGACGATGGTGCGGCGATCCCGATCGATCCGCAGCCGCTCGGTGGCCAAGTGCAATGCAAAGCGCTGCGCGTGCATTCGACCCTTCTGGCGAAGCCAAACGCGCAAGCGTCCCGCGAGATCCGTCCACGCGAAGGGGCGAACGATGTAATCGTTCGCTCCCGCGTCGAGAAGGGCCCCTCGCTGGCTCGGTCGCGATGCGTCGACAATGGCCACGATAGGCGTGGCGGTCCAAGCGCGAATCCTCGCCATCAACCTCACGGCGTCCGCGCCCAGGTGGACAGCGTCGAGCACGACGATGTCGGGCTCATGGCCGACCGCTCGAGTGAGCGCGCTGACACGCGCTGGCGCTTGCTCGACGCGAAAGCCGAAGCCGATCAGGTTGGACACGATCGATCGCCCGGGCGGAAGGTCGTCCTCGACCACAAGGACCAAAGGCTCCGCGGCGAACTGCCCATTCATCGCGGAACACCAGCCTGGGGGGGGCATCGGCGAATCATCGGCGCTTTTCTTTGTAGTGCGGCGGGCAATCAAAAGGCCGTAAATTGAGAAACGGACGGGGGGCTCAAGCGATCCATATTACGGGCGCCGGATGACAAGACCCCAACTATTTATCCCATTTTTATTCGCACATCGGCGCATCTCGGGTCACGTTGATGGCGCGTGATCCGAGCCGCTCTCAAGCAGGTCCGCAGGCCCGAATGCGCCCTCACGGAGCTCTCGCTCATCTGCTGAACGCCGCAATCGACAACGAAACTTCGCGAATCCACGCCGCTGCCGGTCTGGATCCAGTCCGCCCACGAAACCGCGACCCGCGCGGCGTCGAAACAAAGGTGCGCGCTCGCGAGCGTTTATAGTTTCATTACGAATCAAGGCAGTCTATTTGCGCATCGAATATGTATTTCGTGGCTAGTGTGTCGGGTACGGCGAGCACCCCTGCAACCCTTGTCGCGCGCGGAGATGGAAGTTGTTCATGATGAGAGCGAATTCGTTCGTGTTGGTCCTTGCTGCGCTGTTCGCGGGTCTCACGACAGGCGCTTGCGCCACGCAATCCGACTCGATTCGCCGCACGACCGCCGAAAACCACGAGCTAGCGGCGAACGGGTTGTCGCCGCCGGGTGCATTCGGCGCGACCACCTACAGCCACTGGGCCGCGGCCGAGCGGCTGCGCGAAGTCGAACAAGCCACATGCGCCGAGGTGCCGGAGTCCGACCGCGACCAGGGGCCGCTCGCCCGTCGCGACCGAATCGCCGCCATCGAGCCGCTCAGCGTACGCCCTTATCCGAAGGACCCGATTCTTCAACCCGCCGGCGTCGCCGTGTACCTGCGGGCAGCCCCCGGAATGACTGAGCAGTCACTGGGCCGCGTTCTTGAGTGCCATTTGGCCCACCATGCGGTGGTCGGCGACCGTGTCGCGGACCGAACGAGCCCCTTGTTCGTTGACGACGCGCGCGTCGCTCTGTCCGCGACAGGCGACGGATTCCGCATCGCGATTACGGCCCGAGACGTTACAGCCGCCCGGCAGATCATCGAGCGAGCGCGCGCGCTGGCCGAATAATCGGGTATTTGTTTCAGACAGATTTCGTAATCGCGAGAAACGGCCTGTCGGCGCGCCGTAGCGACCATCGGCTAGCACGCCTCCGATGGATCTCGACGCATCATGAACGGAACGATGCCTTGGATCGCGGGTGTCTCGATCGCCTGGGTGGGCTGCGCGTACAATCCTATTTGGCCGGACATGCGTACGCCCGTCGACCGCGCCCGCGAGATCGCTTCGCGCTGCGACCACCCCGACGAGGCCGTCGACGCTCTGGCCCTTTCGACATCGGATCTCGAAGGCGTCGAGCCGGCCTACTTCTACGTCCCGTCCGGCATGGACCGGTCCATGCGGCTCCGGGGAGCCCGCTTGCGCTTTCGACCGAAGGCCATCCTATCGGCGGATGCGCTCGAGCGCAGCGCCGAATGCCACGAGTCCCTGGTCACCCTCGGCAGCGCCCGAGCGATACCCGACGACCCCTACGTATTGCCCGGGTCATGGGTTGATATCAAAGCGACTTCAACCGGCGATGGGTACGTCGTGACGGTCCTGATCGACGACCGCGAGAAAGCGCAACGCCTGGTCGAACGCGCGCAACGTTTCGCGGCGCGGCGGCGGTGACTGGGTGACCACCGCCTGGCGTATGGGCGTCTCACCTCGAAGTCGACCTTTCACGGCATTCGCAGTAGCGGTAGCGGCGATGCACCGAACGGCCTCGCTGGCAGTCGCCGTTCTCGTTGTTCTCGTCGCATGCGGCCCGGGTAGCTCCGGGCTCCAAGGCGTGTCGTGCACAGAAGACGGCGACTGCGGGTCGGGGCTCCGGTGTCTGTCCGAGTCGTTGCCTTCGACCGACGGCGGGTGCACCGGGCTCGGCAAGGAATGTCTGACGCTTTGCAGCACCGATACCGAGTGCGCCATGTCCCTTGGCCCCGGTTACGCATGCTCCAGCGGACCCTGCGGGGCCGATGTCCCGACATGCCAGGCCCTTGCGTTCAACCCGGAGGACAGCGGCGGCAGTCCGGACGCGACCGTGCCGTCCGATGCGACCGTGCCGTCCGATGCGACCGTGCCGTCCGATGCGACCGTGCCGTCCGATGCGACCGTGCCGTCCGATGCGACCGCCCAATGACTTCCCCATCTGTGTCCACCCACACGAAAAAGCGCAGCAGGGTCCGCGGTCGCGCTCGGCGTTTCATCGCCTCCCCGGATCGGGTGTCTGCTGCGCCGTCGTGGTCCCCCCGCGCGGACACTCAATCCCCGGTACCGTCTGCTGCGTCCGGCGTAGACCCGTCTGCCGCGTCCGACCCGTCTGCCGCATCCGACCCGTCTGCCGCGTCCGACCCGTCTGCCGCGTCCGGTGCCGAGGACCCCGTATCAAGAGCGGAAGACCCGTCCGCCGCGTCCGCTGTGGAAAATCCGTCTGATGCATCGGGTGAAGACGACCCCGCGTCGGGTTCCGGCGTTGTGGGGGTCCCGAGCCGGCAGAACTGCCCGGTCACGAATGCCGTGAGGCCCCCGTCGTCTCCCGCGTCCGGCTCCGGGTCGGTCTGGCAGTACGTCGCCTTCTGGCACTGCGCCAGAAATTGGCAGTTCGCCGAGGTGCTCGTGATGGTGCCGTTCGCGTCTTGCGCGCAGCAAAATGCCAAGCCGGCGGCACATGCGTTCGCGGGGGTCGGCGTGCCGTCCGGGTTCGTGGATGTGATCCAGGTGCATTGCTCGGTCGGCGAGTTCGCACACTCGTCGTGACTGAGGAGCGGATCGCATCGGTCCCCATCGGCCGTCGCAGAGCAGCCGGCCGAAACGACCAAGCACGCAATCGCCACGGCCAGCAAAACGCCGCCGAGGCGGATCCAAGTCGAAGAGTCCATTGCCGCTTTCATGACGCTCTCCATTCGATTACCCGACGCCTACGGTGCGCCGCCAGAGCCTACGACGCAGAAATTGCTCCTCTATTACGCGCACGGACCTCTCCGAGCCCGACTCGGCTCACCCAGATTCGCCTGCGGAGGCCTCAAAATCGGATGAGAAGAGCGGCAATGATCTTGGACTCGGATCGCACCAGGTCCGGCTGCCATCCGCGTGGCACGGTCGTCGTCGTGTATCCATCCGGCGAGGTCACTCCGCCGTGTCCAGCGAAGTACGGAACGCTCGCTTCACGGTGGACATATTCGATCTCCCACGTCTCCAGTTCATTGGGCATCCACTGGATGGTCGTCGAAGCGTCCCACGCGTCGAATTTCGTTCCCGTGCTCATGTCGAACCCCGTGACCGGCGTGCCCGGCGTCGCCGCGCCGGTGGGCGCAAGGACGAGGTACCGCCCGGGGTTGTGCATGGTGCCCCCGCCGAACGTCCACCCGATGTGATCCTCCCAGAACCACATGCGGTGGTACACCATTCCGCTCACGAAGTTCTGCGTGCACGGCGTCGATTCCGTGCAGCCCCCCTCTTTGCCGCCGCCGCCGAAGGGGGTGACGCCATCGCCTTGCTCGCCACCGATGTCGCCCGTCACCGAGAAGGCGGCTCGATGAAGCAGTGAGCCCGGCGAATTGAAGTACCGAAGCTCGATGCTGTTGTCGCTGTGGAACCGCATCCGGCCCGGGTCGTCTTGGGTGTCCCAGCCGACGTAGCCGTTGGAGACGAACTCCCACGACTCGTCCGGGCGCCAAAGCACCTGAAACCCCACTCCGGGCAGCTCGTTGAACTTGCCGTACGTCTGCCATCCATTAATGAGCCAGAGCTCCGCCTTGAACTTGTCGGTCGGGAATGCCTGGAGGCGGGCGCCGTTGAAGAACCAAGGTGTGTTGTCGGACGTAAAGGACGGCTGGTACGCCCAGTTCTCGAAGCTCGCGTACGAAAATAGCCCGACGTAGGACATGAAAATGCCGACGTCGAGGTTGACGCCGTGCCACACGTCCCAGTGGTGGCCGCCGTATGCCTCGCTCACGTACCGAAGCGCCGTCGCCAGATCGAACTGCCCGCGAAGGATGCTCCCATCGTTCCGGGGGATCTGCGTCGACCGAGTGCCAAACTGCGTCATGAATCGGCCGCGGGTGTTGCCCCAGTGGAAGTCCCCGCCAAAACCGAGAAATTGGAGCGTCACCTCGTTGTATCGAGAGATCGCAGTCGATCCGACGACCGTGTCGTCGATGGGCCGATTGAACCCGTAGGCATAGTTGACATCGAGCAGGAAACTGCCCGTGAAATATTCGCTGTCGAGCAGCGATTTGTGCTGCCGGTTCGCCCCGTTGAGCCAAGCAAAGTCGCCGAACGCGAACGGCTCCGCCGGCTTCTCGACCGAGGCCGCCGCAGCCGGCCCGGCCGGCAGAGGCGCCGTGCTCTGCGTGGGAGCGGAGGCGAGCGTCGGCTCGGACGGACGGGGCGACTGCGGCGCTGGTGCCGAGAATGGAGTCGTCGTTGGCTCCGGCGGCACCGCCGGTGGGGCTGGCGCCGACTCCCGCGGAACGGTCGACTGCGCGTACGCGACCGACTCCGCCCCCCAGACCACGAATGCGACGATCCACGCGCAACGAGCGCGAGAGAGCGAGCCAAGCATCTTGATACTCCTGATGAGGGCGCGGCGCACCGGCGCACCGCCGGGCGCGGCCTCCGGCGAGAACGCGCGGCGGCGCCGTCGCCGCTGGGCGAGTTCACCGACCACAGAACCGTGTCTTGCAGCGGCCTCGCACCCGTGTGGACAGTAGGCGATCGGGCACTAAAAATTTGATAAAAGTGCACCCCAATGGAGTAAATGCGGCGCCGCGCGATGAGTTAAAACATATGCAATCTTCACGTCTTGATCTGGACTCGGTCTCGAAACATGACCCTACAAACTGCCTCAATTACGAGGCTACGCGCGGTGCGGCGCGATCCCCGTCACTGCGGAAATCGTATCGATCGAATATATCTTGATGCACTTTTTAGCATCTCCGGTGCGGCGCAATTTGATGCGCCCTTCACGTCGGTTGCGACGGGTCGTCGCAGGGACCCAAGCCCGGCTCGTCTCGGACCCCACGGAGGGTGTGCGCCGGACGGTCCACGTTCTCATCCGACGCTGGCGCTCCGACCCTTTTTTTCCGACGGTTCGCCCGAAGTGAAGGTGGATCCTCGTCTCGTCAACCGCTGCCGCCCGCGCGCGCGGACTCGATGCAACTTCAGGAAGACGCGATTCGACGCTGGTGCTCGACCCCAATCGCCACGACGACCGCAATCCAAGCTCCGGTGAAACACACGCAGATCGCGGAGAAGCCCGCCGTCGGCATTCCAATGCGCGTCCCCAGCAAGACGACGAACGCCGACACGACGTCCCCCGATCGGGCGCCGACCGTATCGACGAGCGTTTTGCCCACGTATTTCTCGACGCGCGTCGCGACGAGAAACAGGGCGTTGCGGGAGGTGTTGGTCAGCGAGTAGTCGAGACTTCGCTCGGCGATCATGACTGCGCGGATGAGGGGCAGCACCGGCACCAGCGTGAACGCGCAGAAGCCCATCGATGCGACGACGGGTAGGCAGAGAAGTGCCCCGCGAACGCCGTACCGCAAAAGGATGCGCGACACGACGAACAGCTGCAGTACGACGCCGACGAGGTTGTACCAGCCGAAGTAGCTGGCCTTGAACGATCCGATAAATGTCGTGGGCGACATCCCGAGGGCCCGGGCGTCACCCAGGTGCGAGAGCAGGGTGCGGTCCAGAATGTAATCGCCCAAGCCGCTGACGCAATTGAGTATCAAGGTAAGCGCCCCGATGAGGATCAGGTACTTGTCGCGGGCGAGAAGACGCAAAGGGGTGTCGTCCCCGACCGGCTCGTCGGGCTGCACTTTGGCGTGACCTCCAGCCTTCGCATCGTCGGCGCGGGCTCGCCGGTCGACCCAAGCCAGCAGCAGGACACACACGACCACGAGCAGCGCAGCGCCGTACATGAGTGCGTATGCGCCGAAAGGCACGATCGCTTTTGCGGCGCGCGCGCCGACAACCGCGCCCACTGAACTACCGACCCCGACGATCGGAAATAGACGCTTGCCTTGGTCCTCGCTGTAAATGTCGGCGGCGAATGCCCAGAACTGAGCGATGGACGTGTAGCTGAAAATCCCGACCCAGAGAAAGAATGCGAGGCCGATGTGGATCCGGGTGCGGGCCAGCACCGCGAACACCACCATGTTCGACGCGAAAAACAGGTAAACGGTGGCCAGAAGCTTGAGTCGCCCGACACGTCGGGCGATTGCGCTGTAGGCCCGCACCACCCCGATCAGGAGCAGCGCTTGCCCCGCCTCGGCGTAGAGTTTCACCTCCGCTCCGCCCTGGAGCAAAATCAGCGGCTCCCGCGCCGTCTTGAGCAAGTAATACGCGGTCATCAACAACAGCACGATGACCAGCATGCCCGACGCGGTGACGGCCTCCGCCGGTTCGACCTTCGCGAACGGGCGCAAGCCGCGCGCCAGCAAGCGCTCGAACGGGGATGGGTGAGGCAAGAATCGGTCGAGCATGCGCCGCGCAAAAGGGTCTGGCTGCGGCCGGGCCGACTAGCGCGGGCAGCTCTGCGCGCAGTAGTCAACCTGGCAATTGAGAATTGCGTTGTAGTTCGATATCGCGCCCTCGTAGGTCGTCGCACATCCGCCCGCGCACGTCGTGTCGCCTGCATCGCAAGCAGCCCTGCATGCACTCAACGGGACGCAGCCCGCGACCGGCCCGCACAGCTTGGCCACGGGGCAGCAGCTCTGGTCGGTGCAAGAAGCGCAAGACAGGGTGGCCCACGTGAGGCTGCCGCACTGCGACGTGGCGCGGGAGTCGGCGGTCGTCGGCGACCCGGTGGCAGGCGCCGAGCTGCACGCGCCGGCCAACGCCAAGAGCGACATCCAAGCGGGGCGAGCGTTCACGACGAAGGTACCTACTGCAAGCCGTCCTCACGCGCGAGGCTCCTGATGACGGCCAAACGATGACCCGGCTGGATCGTTGAACGCTCGCCGGATCGCGGGATGGAGACGGATTCGTCGAGGTTCTGACGAAGGCTGATCTCGGCACTCAGTTCTTGGCGCTACCCTCGATCGGAACGTCGTTCTCCGATCGACGGCTTTGCGGAAACGTGAGCGGTCGGGTTCGTCGCGGTCGCGGTTGTCGGCGGTCGGGGTCGTCGGGGTTGCGGTCGCGGTTGTCGCGGTCGGGGTCGCGGTCGGAGGCTGCCCAGGTTAAGCCCCGGTCACGCGGATCGCTGCGGCTTGAGTTTGCCCGAGATTCCCGGCGATGCTTGACTCATCCGTCTGGCGGCACCCGTCGCCGCGAGACATCGCGCCAGGCCCTCGACGAGGAAACGTTTCATGATCCCTACGATTGAAATGGACATCGCTCTAGAGGAGCCGCGGCCCAACGATCCGCAGAGCATCCGGGTCGATCCCGACGGTCGGGTCAACTTTTCGCTGGCCTTCAAGGAGCAGCCTTCCGACGATTGGAAGCAGCTCTTTGAACAGCTGCGCTCGACCAACCCCCTGGCACCGGCCGAAATGAACATCCGGCCGGCGCATGACTCGACGGGCGCGGCGACCACCGAGCGCATCTGCTTCGTGGCGATGGAAGAAAGCGCAAACGCGGTCGTCATCGCGGTCCAGGCCCTCGTCGAAGCCACCAACATTCGGGCGAGAGTGACCAATGAAAAGCGATTGAAACAGGCCGAAGCCCTTCAACAGCAGGCCATGGATAGCCAGCACCGCGCCGAAGCCCTTCGCAAGAAGATCTTCGATAAGCAAAAGTAGCCGTCGCCGATGGCCCAACCGGACGACGCGCGGGGAGTGCGGGAAGATCGGACGCGAAAAATCGTGGTCTTGCCCGCACTGGTGGCTTGTCTCGCGAGCGGTGGAGCGGCCTCCGCCGGCTGTGTCGGCAGTTCATTTACCGCCGCTGCGGAAGCCGGCGGCGACGCATCCGTCGTGGACGCGGGGTCGATCGTGGACTCGCCGGCCGATAGGGGGGCCGATGCCGACGCCCACGGCGAAGCAGCACTGCCCTTTTGCGCGGCCAACAGCGGCCACACCTTCTGCGAAGATTTCGATGAGGATGGCGTGCCCGGCAAATTCACGGTGATGACCATGAGCGGCGCGGCAGTGGGCAACGGCCCCAAGGTCGTCGCGGATACGACCCTGTTCTTTTCTGCACCGGAGTCGGCCCTCGCCGAGACCCCGGCGCTCGCCAAAGCGGGCGACTTCGCTGACGCCCTTCTGGTCGCCACCATGAAGTCGACGAAGTCGTCTTCAAGTCCGTCGCAGGTAACATTGCAGACGGAATTTTCTCTCGGCCTTGGATGCCTCAACGCGGACGGGGTGGCTTTCGTCGCGCTGTCGTTTGCGCTGAGCAATGCGGCTGCGCCGGGATCCTACTCGGTCGGTGTAACCGCCACCGCAACGGCATCGAACCTCGTGGAATTCACATCTGGGACGGATGGCGGCCTCAACGCTGGGACAAGCCATCCGTTCGGCTCGCTCCCCGTCGACCCCAACTGGTTCTTGCTGACGCTCACGTTGGACCTGAGCGCTCAGACGGCCACAGTCTCGGTCGGAAACTCCGTCGCCCTCAACGAAGTGAAACTGATGGACGCGCCCCCGGCGAGCATGCTGGATTCCACGGCGATGCTCGACGTGGGCGCGCAGATCAAGGACCTCAGTGCCGTCTCGGCGGGCTGCCGCGTGCACATCGACAACGTCCT
This sequence comes from uncultured delta proteobacterium, assembly GCA_963696385.1. GTDB lineage: Bacteria > Myxococcota_A > Polyangia > Polyangiales > Polyangiaceae > Palsa-1150. The sequence continues at coordinate 1,022,101 of CAVOKF010000005.1, read as the reverse complement.
TGTCGACCTGCTGCCCTGAGGAGGGCCCGCCGGGTGGCTCGCAACAACGCCGTCGGTGCCTTGGCGAGCCGTCCGAAACGCCACCAGGCGGATGCCGCTACGGGGGTGTCTCGAGTAGAATGTTGTCGTAGTAAATCATCATCGATTGCGTCGGCGCCTGCAAAAAATTGAGGCCGACCTGGACGAAAATCGACGGAGTCCCTGGCGCCAGGTTCTGGATGGCTTGGTCGATGACAACGGCGACACCGTTGTAGGAAAGCGTCACCGTGTGGCCGGCGAAGTCGTACAAGACATCCACGTTGGTCCAATCCGTCAGCGTGGACGGCTGCGCCGCAGTGTGAATCCCGCGGTCGGTTCCGCCGTCGGGCGGCGATGCCGTCTCGATGAAGTTGGCCGCGACCTGCTGGAAGTCGAGCGACTCCGCCCACGAGTTGTCCTCATAGGACACGCGAAACAGGCTCACGTCCGGCGCCGCGGAGTCGTAGTTCGCGATCTTCAGGGCAAAGCTCAGTTCGATCTTGTCGTGGAAGGACACGGTGTCGTTGAATTGCTCGAACGCGGCGCTGGCGCCGGCAGCGAGCAGCGGGGTCGTGATCAGAAGCGCGCTCGGAGCCGATCCGGGGGCATAGGCAGCCATGGTGACGTTCGCGAAGACGGACGAAAAGTAGTTGCTGGCGAATCCGGCAGAGGCCGATCGCCCTTCGTCGAAGTCGTGACAGTCGACCGTGATGGACGAGACGTGGGTGGCGCACCACGTGCCGCCGTCGGACGGGTCTGCGGGCTTACCCGCGTCGGCGGCACCCAACGCGGCGTCGGCAGCACCCGACGCGGCATCGGTCGCGTCCGCCACGTCCATGGCCACGGGTGCAGCGTCCACAAGATCATGCATGGCATCGTCCGTGTCCCCGCCGGTGACGTCAGCCGCGGGCTCGGGCGCCGTATCCGGCGGGTCCACCCCGGCGTCCGTCGATTCGCCACCCTCCTCGCTGCCCACGATCGAATCGCCCGGGGCGCCCGCCTCACTCGCCTCCGCGACCGGTCCGATCAGCGATTCGCCATCCGGCGCCGCCTCGACGGTATCGGCGACGGCGTTGTCGAATTCGCCGAGGTTGGCCACGAGGTTGCATCCCCCCAGTGCCCAAACCGGGGCGGTAATCAGCGCCCGCATCGCGGTACGGACCGACTGCGCTCCCGGCGCGCACCCTGTCATTCGAATCGCCCGAGAAGCGACAAGCTGGCCTCGTGCGCGCCCACGCCGGGAACGACCGTTACCGGCCCGCTCCCGGAGGTTCGGGGGATCGTTCCTGCCTGACCCCTTATCCAAAAATAGGCCGTTGCCGCGGCGGCCGCGATGCCGGCTCCGAAACCGACGGTCGACACGGTTGCGTACGTGCGTGCGCGATCGATCTCGGCGAGTCCACCGGGCACACACCGATTGTTCGGGCAGTCGGACTGCGCCGTGTCGCGCGCGCCGAACGCCAACGCACCGAACACCGATCCCGCAACGATGGCTGCCCCCGCGAGACCCGCCGACGTCCATGCCAGGGCACGCGAAGCCGACCGACCGGCCGCAATCCGCGACTCGTCTTCTGCGGGGGCGGTGGCCAGAGAGGCGGAGACCTTCGGGGGAGCCGGGTCCGCCGGGGCCGAAGTCGGGGTCAATGCGGGAACTGTGATCGTGACCGTCTTTCTCACAGCGGCCACGGTGATGCGCGTGTGCCAAGGTTCGTACCCGGGCGCGCGGGCCTCGATGGTGTGCTCGCCTGGATTGAGCGGGAGCGGTGTCCCGAGGGCGGCGCCGGTCACTAGCCCGTCGTCCACCTGCAATTGGATCCCGGAGACCGTCGACGCACGAATGACGACGGTCGACAACTTCGCTTCGAGTGCCGCGAGGTGCTTGCGGCCGAACAGCTCTCGCTCGGGCTGGTTCGACCGCTGCGCCCAATCGGTCGCCGAGGAGAATTCGGCCCACGCCGACGCCGTGAGGCCCTGCTTCTCGTGGCAGACCGCCAAGTAAAACAGCGTGCCGAGGGCCGGATCGGTCCTCTGGCTCGCCGCAAATTTGGGACACGCCTCGTCGATGCGGCCGGCCTCGAGCAGTTGCGACCCTTCCCGAAACAGCGTTTCGGCGGCCGCCGCGTCACCGGCGCGCGCCTGCTCGGAGGTCACCATGGCGCTCGAAAAGGCCACGAAACAACCCAAGACAACGGGAAACCGATCCTTATGCATTCCCGTCTCCGTCGGCTGTCGCGCGTTCACTGGATCCATCGCAGAGCCTCCCGCCGCTCACAGGTCACTCCCTCCCGCCGATGGCGCCCAACTCCGATTGGAGCGAACTCGAGCCCTTTGGTTTCGGCGCGCGCGGGCGGGTCGGCACGCGCGCCACACCCCGCGATGCCACAACGTCCGCCGTCGTTGGATCGACGACCTTGGCGCTGGGCGCATCGCTATGAGCCGGCAGCGCACTGACCTCCTCGTGATGAGTCGACAAACCTGGAACGGCACTCGATACGGCCGTCGCAACCGAGTCGGCATTCGGTGCGGAAGGGGGCATTTCCGATCGCTGCGCCTCGGACGGGTGCCCTTCGGAAGGATCCACCGGGAAGGGGCGCACCTCGGACGCAAGCGTTGCCCGCAAGGCATTCGCCTGCAATTGGTTCGGTTCTGCCCCCGCATGGGAACGCAACCAGTAGGCTCCCCCCACCGTCGCCACGGCTGCGGCCCCGAGTAGCGCGGTCGCGACGGCTACAAGTTTCGCAGGGGACCGACGCCGGATCATGGCGATCCGACTGACCCCGTGCTTGGCGAAATCCTTGTCCCGGTAACGCGACGTGAACTCGTTGTCCTCGGATTCCCGTTCGGTCTGGGCCGCCGGACTGCGGTCGATTCGCGCCCGGGTTTCCGAACGCCGAGCGAGCTCCTCCTTTCCGGCGGCCGCAATCCATTCGCCCAGGGCGCGCTGACCCGACGGCGGGATGCACGACTCGATGGCCGCGGCGAACTGCAGAGCCGTTTGGAATCGGGACTCGGGAGATCGAGCGAGGGCCTTCATCACGACCTCATCGATCTGCAACGAAAGACTCGTATTGACGTTGCGAGGTCGATCGATCTGGGACGTGGCGATTTTCATCATCATCTGAGCTTGAGCATCGCTCGCGAAGATCCGGCGCCCGGTCAAGAGCTCCCACATGACGACACCGAGCGAATACACGTCTGCCTGTCGGCCAACCCTCTCGCCCAGGAGCTGTTCGGGGGCCATGTAGCCAATCTTGCCTTTGACCTCTCCGGTTCGGGTGAGTTGGGCCTGCTCGGCGGCCTTTGCGACCCCAAAGTCGAGCACTCGGGCAAGCCCATCGACACCAACGAGTATGTTGTGGGGCGAAACGTCCCGATGAACGATGCCGAGGTTTATCCCGTTCTCGTCGACCGCCTCGTGCGCGGCGTGCAGGCCGAGGGCGGCTCCGACGACGATTGCGGACGCAATCGAGCGTGGGAGGACGATGGGCTTGCGCATCAACTGGTTGAGCGACAGACCATGCACGTATTCCATGATCAGAGCGGCTTGATGGTCGACCGCGAGGCAGTCCAGTGCGGCGACCACGTTGGGGTGCTGAATGCGTCCCGCGAGGCGAGCCTCTTGGAAGAACATGGCGACGAACTCGGGCGATCTCGCGAGCTCGGCGTGCATTCGTTTGACGGCTACCGTTCGCGTGAATCCCGAAGCGCTCCGCAACTTGCCGAGATGGACGGTGGCCATTCCCCCGCTCCCGATCGCATCGTAGATCGCGTACGGACCCATGCGCTCAGGGCCTTGGTCGCCGTTGCCGGTGTTTGCGGTGACGCTTACGCTGCCCATCTTGCCTACCCTCGAATGGTGCGAGCTTTTCGGCCTTTGCGAGTCTCCAACGGGAGTCATCTTCAACGGCCCCGACCCTCCGCGGCTTTAGCTCCCGATAAGCGAAATTCGTGTGGCGGCCGAATCGTGACAGTGCGCCGACCCTCGCATCAATCTACATTGCTTATGGTATCTCTCGATTAGCGGTCTTGCCACAATGTTCCAGGCAAATCCTACTCATCGGAGTCGAGTCAAACCCATTTCGCGATACGAGACTTCATTGGGTCCGGGTCGGGGTTTCGGGAGTGCTTGGCCGCTGGTGTAAGCGACAAGGCTGAACGAGAGAACGCGCGCAGAAGCCTCGACCCCGCGACGGCCCCGTCCGCTTGGCGTCTCCGCGCGTTCGCGTTAGCGACCGCCCGCCTACAAATGACACTCCGTCCGCCACGACGCACTTGGTGTCTTCGAATGCGCCCCCTGGACCGCGCTCGTAGGATGACACTTCCATGTCTCCGAATGCGCCCATCCGACCGCGCTCCCACGCCGGCATTCGACGGAGAGTTCTCGGTTCAGTACGTCACGGTCACATGCTCGAGCTTGGGGCTGATGTCCCACTGAAGCTCGCGGGTGGCTCGCTCGATGCAGGCCGCGACCACCGAATTCGGGGGGACGGTCTTCACGACAACGTCGGCGGCACGCCCCATCTTCACGCCGACGGTCACGACCACCTTGAGGTCGTCGGGCGCCCCGCAGGCTGTGAGCATCGTACCGTGCACGAGAGGCGCGCCGAGCTGGGCGCTCGACAGAGGCGCCGTCTGGCGGTGGGGCGCCGGGGAGGTTTCGCGGCTGCTGTTCGCGTTCGCGGTCCCGCTCGGCGCCGTCGTCGAGGATGCCGACCAAGCCGATAGGGAGGAAACTACGGTCGCCCAGCCTCGCGCCAAAAAGGGTCGTGCGCTCGGCGCCGTGCCGACCGCGGCCGTTCCCGCGAGCAGCACGACGGCGATCAGGATCATTCTGCCTGCGCGCCCAGTCTGCATCTGCGCTGTGGCCTTCTAGCGTACTCGGCCACTGGGCACCGCGCCCTTTCGAAATCCACGGCGGACGGCGCCGCGACCCGACCTCGACAGCAACCGGACCCCACCGACAGATTGGTCGTTCTCAGGGCGAGACGAACGCGGCGTGCTCGATCGAGGACTTGAGCGAACCATCGGCGATGGCAGCCTTCGTCAAGTCCTCACCGCCGAGTAGGATTCCGCGCGCGAACACTTGGGGAAAGGTGGGCCACCCACTCCACAGCTTGATCGCGAGCCGCTGCCGCCATTGGGAAACGTAGCTGCCGTACTCCAGGTAAGTGTACGCAATTCCGGCCCCGTCGAGCGCCTGGCGCACCCTGCGCACGTGCGGGTTCTGCGCCATTCCAACGACGACGACCGGATCGCGGCGAACGCACTCTTGCACCTGGCGTACAATGTCGGCGTGGAAGCCCTCCATGGCGGACAACGCCGTCGGCGACACGTTTCGCTCCTCGAGAAATGAACGGTGGGCCATGGCGGTTCCTCGGGCGGGTCCGATGAGCCACCTGCCGTGACCGTTGCTCTTCACGAACGAAATACCAGCGCCGCCGTTTAGGGGCGGTCGAGTCGTTGGCGGCCATCGCAAAGAGCTGGGCGCTGGCCGTTCCTTGTGCAACCCGCCTGTGCGATCGAGACCCCTCGCTTCGGCCCTGCGCGCGGCGACACGCGATAGTGCTGCGCGGAGGGCCAGCTGATGGCGCTCGCAGGCATCCATTGCGGGCACCTGGGCCTCGCGCGCGGAATAGAGCGCTGCCCCTTTCACGGGACGAGCGAGCACGGGCGGTCGCCCTCGGAGAGAAAGGCACGCAGGGCCTGACGCTCCCATTCCGTGAGTTCAGAGGCCAACCAGTCACTGAGCTCGTCGACGTCAGCGAACAGGCGGCGCGTCGGGTTGCCGGCACAACGAACGATGCGCTCAAGCTGCAAGTTGAACATCGTGTTCGATGGGTCGAGCAAGAGGGCGCTCCGGGCGATCGAGCGATTGGCGCTCCGCATATGACGAGACCAGGCGGTCGCAACAGGACCCGACAGAGGCAGTGTTCGGCGACAGTCGGCGCAAATGGTCGCACCTATACCGGCGCGTTCAATCGCTGCGCGAACGCTGGAATGCAAGGACTCGACGTCGGCCGGATTCAAAAGCCGGGCAACGCGAATCTCCACGACGCGGCCCTGCGCGCGTGCAGGCGCCGAGGCCATCAACCTGCCGTCCCCGACCTTTGCCGCCACCGACCACACCCCGAAGTCATAGTGCTCTTTCAGCTCGATCGAATCAACCTGCGCGCCGCGCCCGGCGTGGCGCGCGATGCGGCCCCGTGCGGACCACGGGAAAATCGCGCGCTTACGGTCAAGGCCGCTAGGACCCTGCCCGTCGCGCGCCACGTCGAGTACTCTCGGTGTTGCGGGCGGGCCCGATCCGACAAGTGCTTTGACCGATGAGCAAAGGCCGTCCCCTCAAGCCGATGTTCCGGCTCGCTCCGGTCGAGTTTCGCACGAGCTCGATTGCCGGCCGGGGAGTCTTCGCCCGCCGGCGCTTCGACTCAGGGGACGTCATCGTTGCCTACGCGCCCAAGCAGAGAAAGGTAGACGTGAGGGACCCGGAGGCGGCGGTTGCGGCGGAGACGCGGCTCACGCTTTTGTCGGAGAAGCGATCGGTCATCATTCCCGACGTGTCGGTACCGGGCGGCTGGCTCTGCAACCACAGCTGCAACCCCAACGCGGCGATCTTTTCGGACGGCGCGGGGCGCATCCAGTGCAGCCGGACGATCGCGCCTGGCGAGGAGGTGACGATCTTTTACGGGTGGGTCAGCCACAACGAGCCCGACCGAGACCCTTGTCGCTGTGGATCGCCCCAATGCCGTGGCTACATCAATTTCGACCTCAGCGACGACGATGCCGAGCGCGTTCGCATCCTTGACGACAACCGGGTCGAAGTCGACGACGTCCTTCGACGGCGGCTGTTGGATTACGGCGCATTCCTGCGCTCGATCGGCCAAGCGCAGGTGGAAGAGGCCATCGCCGATACCCTGGTCAGGCTCAAGCTCCGAACGCGCGGCAGTCGCGTGTGCGCGTTCTGATGCGTTCTCACTCCCGCCGACACCGGGCCGCTTGGCGCCGATCGACCTCGTTGCCGACGACGGCAATCGCGTCGTCGGCGTGGATGCTCGTCGGGCCGACCGCGATCCGGCGCGCACCCATCGACAGCAGCCGCGTCCGGGTCGCTTCGTCCAGGCCGAGGTGGTCGCCGACGAAAAACGCCACGTCCGGTTGGTCGAGATCGGGGCAATCGCGAATGTCCGGCGCGTCCTCCTCGAGCACGAACGGCATCGCCCCGACCAGATCCGGCAGGACGACGTCGAGACCGCCGTTTGCAACGGCGATCCCGGGCTTGACCTCCACGAATCCGGCCGTCGCGCGATCCGACCCCGACCCGAGAACCTTCTTCGCGAGCGTCGCGAGGCTGCGCTCGTCAGGGCGAATGTACTTCGCGGTGGCCCCGTCGAAGCGCAACACCCTCGGGGCACGCGGCCCGCCCCCGAGCACGAGATAGACGGCGACGTCGCGTCGTAGGCCGTGAGAATGAAGTAGGGATGCGCGCACGCAACGCAGAAGCACGTCGATGCGCCCGCTCGATCCGGCGAGATCGTCGAGGCTGAAATCGTCGGATGCAGCCGCGTTCCGACCCACGATGACGAAGCGGCGGACCCCACCGTACCGTCGCGTCCGGGTCTCCGGCGCGCTAGGCTGCCTACAATGGGCTACGTGATTCGCGTCGTCGAAGTCGATCCGACCGCCTTCGCTTCGGTCCGACAACGCGTCGGCTGGGGGGCCGTTGCCACGGCAATCCCGAGCCTCATCGACCGCGTCTACGCTCATCTTCGCGGTTCGGCCATCGGCAAGCTCGGACAGAATGTGTGTGTCTACCACGACCCGTCGAGCCGAGACGTCGAACTCGAAGCCGGCGTCCAAGTCGCACAGCCTTTCGAGGACCGTCAGGGGGTGTGCTGCTCGCGAACGCCCGCGGGCCGCGCCGTATGGACGGTTCACATGGGTCGCTACGAGGATCTTCCCGGCGCGCACGACGCCGTCGCTCTCTGGTGCCAGGCGGAAAACATCATTCGCCACGGTGTCCAGTGGGAGGTCTTCGGCCATTGGGACGACACGCCCGCAAGCCGGCGGACCGACGTCTATCGCTTGCTCGGTCCGACGTCCGGAGAAATCTGAAAGCTTCCGCGTGCGAAACGAAGATCGTGCGGCCGAATTACCGTGCACCGCCCCGCCGACCCGAAAGGGCCGCCGGGCGCACGCATGACGCCCGGCTTGGCTCACACCCCGCGACCACGGCGCGAACCCGAACGGACCCCGCTCGCGGCGCGAAGGTCCGTGCCGCGGCTAGGTATGGCTTTGGACAAACGGCCGCGACGGCGCGGACCCAAGGACGGTGGGACCGCGCCCTCATCGTGGCTACTGGATGTAAAGGATGTCCTCGTAAAGGGGCAGCGTCCACCGATCTCGGGCAACGAGGCCTTCGAGCGTATCGGCGACTTCGCGTACGCCTTTCATGGCCGGCAGGACCACATCGGAGAAATGCTTGGCCTCCTCGACGGCAGAGTGGCCGGCGTGCTCCGACATGGCCTTGTCGAGAATGTCGATGCGGGCTTCGAGCGTAGAAGCTTGCGACGTGACGCGGCCCAGCAGTTTGGTGTCGGCCGCCTGCCCGGCATGCTTGACGGCAATAGCCGTTTCCGCCAGTTCGCGTTGGTAGCGAAGAACGCTCGGTAGGATGATCGTCCTCGCGATGCTGAGCGCGAGCTTCGCTTCCACGTTGACGCTCTTGCAATAGTGCTCGAAAGAGATCTCGTAACGACTGTGAAGCTCTCTCGGAGAGAGGACCTTGTATTTGTCGAAAAGCTCGATCACCTCGCGCCGCTGAAGGGCGGCCAGGGAATCGACGGTCGTCTTGAGGTTGGGCAAACCTCGGCGCGCCGCCTCCGCGTGCCACTCGGATGAGTATCCATTGCCGTTGAATACGACCGCAAAGTGCTCTTTGACGATCGTCGCGAGAAGTTCGCCGATAGCGGTGTTGAGCGGCTTACCAGCCGCCACGGCGGCTTCGAGCGTCGTCGCCACGTAGTCGAGCGACTCCGCCACGACGGTGTTCAGGACAATCATGGGGCCGGCGATGGACTGGCTCGAGCCGACAGCTCGAAACTCGAATCGGTTGCCCGTGAATGCAAAGGGACTCGTCCGGTTGCGATCTCCGGGGTCCTTGGGAAGTTTGGGCAACGTGTCGGCGCCGATTTCGAGTGTGCCCTTCGACTTGGACGACTTGGCGCCGCCGGCGGCGATTTGCGCGAAGACGTCGTCCAACTGCTCTCCGAGAAATACCGAAATGATGGCGGGTGGGGCTTCATTCGCCCCGAGGCGGTGATCGTTGCTCGCCGAGGCGACCGACGCGCGCAACAGGTCACCGAACTTGTGAACCGCCCGAACCACGGCGGCGCAGAACACCAGAAACTGTGCGTTTTCGTGGGGTGTATCCCCCGGGTCAAGCAGGTTTCCTTGGGTTGCGTTCCCGATGGAAAAATTGACGTGTTTGCCCGAACCGTTCACGCCGGCAAATGGCTTTTCGTGCAAAAGGCACTCGAGTCCGAACCGTTCCGCGACGCGCTTGAGCACGACCATGATCAGCTGCTGGTGGTCAGCGGCAATGTTGGCCGTCTCGAAGATCGGAGCCAATTCGAATTGGCCCGGCGCGACCTCGTTGTGCCGGGTTTTCGCGGGGATGCCCAACTTGAAGAGCTCCTGCTCGGTCGCGATCATGAACGAGATGATGCGCTCGGGGATGGGCCCGAAGTAATGGTCTTCGAACTCCTGCCCTTTCGGCGGCTTGGCGCCGAAGAGCGTGCGCCCGGCATTGATCAGATCCGGTCGCCGAAGGTAGTCCTTGCGATCGACCAAGAAGTACTCTTGTTCGGCGCCGGCGTACGTAACGACCATGGCCGGGTTCGCGTGCCCGAACAACTTGAGAACCCGTGTCGCCTGCGTGTTCAAGGCTTGATTGGAGCGCAAAAGCGGCGTCTTCAGGTCGAGAGCCTCTCCTGTCCACGACACGAACACGGTCGGGATACAAAGCGTCGCGCCGCTGCTGGTCTCGTACAGGTATGCCGGGCTAGTGACATCCCAGGCGGTGTAGCCCCGTGCCTCGGCTGTGGCGCGAATGCCTCCATTCGGGAAACTCGAAGCGTCGGACTCGCCTTGAACGAGCGTCTTGCCCGAAAATTCGGCGATCGCGCCGCCCTCGCCGTCGGGGCTGTAGAAACTGTCGTGCTTTCCCGCCGTGAGTCCGGTCAGCGGGTAAAAGATGTGCGCGTAGTGCGTGGCACCCTTCGAGAGCGCCCAGTCCTTCATGGCGGCAGCCACGACGTCGGCGATTTTCGGATCGAGCGCATGCCCCGTCTCGATGGTTCGCTTGACGGATCGAAAGACCTCTTTGGGGAGGTGGGCTTTCATCGCCGAGAGGCCGAACACGTTTGAACCGAAGCCCGCAGCGGGCTCTCTCGGGTGAATGCTCCCGTGGCTTGACGTGTAACCGTTCGCGGAAGCTGACGCCTCCGTTCGAAAAACGCTGGCTGTCATGGACGCTGTCCTTTCGTCGCCGGGCCGAAGGGTCGCGGGCGCGGGCCCAGACTGCCGTCCTCGTATTTCGCGCAAAACACCGGGATGTTTCGTAAAGCTGCTTTCGAGAGGATCCACGCATGATCGACCACTACGATTGGGTCGTCGTCGGCTCGGGCTTCGGCGGAAGCGTGTCTGCTTTGAGGCTTGTGGAGAAGGGCTACCGCGTCCTGGTGATCGAAAAGGGCAAACGGTATGCGCCCGTCGACTTTCCGAAGTCCAACTGGGACCTCCGGCGCTGGCTGTGGATGCCAAAGATCGGCTTGCGAGGAATATTCCAGATGTCGTTCTTCGAGCACCTCACGATCTTCCATGGAGTCGGGGTCGGCGGCGGCTCTCTCGTGTACGCAGGCACGCTCGCACACCCGGACGAGGGCTTTTTCAAGTCGCCGTCGTGGTCGCACCTCGGCGACTGGCGGCAGGAGCTCGGCCGCCACTATGCCACCGCGCGCCGAATGCTCGGGGCGTCCCCCAACCCGCGCGAGACGCCGGCGGACCGCGTCCTCCAGCAAATCGCCCGGGAGATGGGGCGGCGAGACGACTGCAGGCCGACCGACGTCGGCGTGTACTTCGGCACCCCCGGTCGAACGAGTCAAGACCCGTTTTTCGGTGGCGAAGGGCCCGATCGCACGGGATGCACCTTCTGCGGAGCCTGCATGACAGGCTGCCGGGTCGGGGCCAAAAACACCCTCGACCGGAACTACCTCCACCTTGCCGAAATCCGTGGCGCCGACGTGCGCGCCGCGACCCAGGTCGTCGCCATTCGGCCTCGACCGGGAGGAGGAGGCTTCGTCGTGCACGCGAAGGACACGTTCGGTGCGGCACGGACGGTCCATGAAATCTCCGCCGACAAGGTCATCTGCGCCGGCGGCGTCATGGGCACGATTCCGCTGCTCTTGCGCATGCGCGAAATGCCCGACGCGCTTCCGAACTTGTCCCCGCGCCTGGGCGACTTCGTGCGAACGAACAGCGAAGCCTTGATCGCCGTGTTGGCGCCCGGTCGAGACGATCTGTCGGAGGGCGTGGCGATCACCTCGATCCTGCAGACCGACGATGCCAGCCACCTCGAGCCCGTCCGCTACGGCTCAGGGTCGGGCTTCTTTCGGCTCCTGGCCGTACCGCACGCCCCCGGACCCACGATCCTTTCGCGCATCGCCGGCGCCGTGCGGACCGTGGCCCGTGATCCTCGGGCCTGGCTGCGCGCCCTCATGGTCAAGGACTTCGCCAAGAGCACGCAAATTCTACTCTACATGAGAGCGCTCGAAGGCGACTTGTCGCTTCGTTTGGGACGGAGCGTGTTCACCGGCTTCCGGCGCGGACTCGTGACCCGCCTCGGGAATCCGTCGCGTGCGCCTCGCGCGTCGATGCCGGAGGCGACGGCTTTGGGTCGGCGCTTTGCCGAGAAGATCGGTGGACTTCCCATGAGTCTCGTGACCGAAACGCTGCTCGGCACGCCTTCGACGGCGCATGTCCTCGGAGGCGCATGCATGGGAGCGAGCGCCGACGACGGCGTCATCGACGTGCAGCACCGCGTCTTCGGATACGACGGCCTCTACGTGGTGGACGGATCGGCCGTATCGGCCAATCCCGGCGTGAATCCTTCGCTCACGATTGCCGCCATGGCGGAGCGCGCCATGAGCCGCGTGCCCGTCAAGACCCCGTAGGGGCCGCCACACCGTCGCGCAGGATACCGTCCAGAGCGCTCCACATGGCGCGGCACGTCCTCTCGCAGGCGTCTCGGGCGCGAGCCGAGTCATCCGGCGAAAGCTGGGCGGCGTGGGCTGCGAGCCGATCGCGTTCGCCGTAGTCGCTCGCGTGGATTCGAAAGTAGGCGGCCTGATGGTCGGAAAACCCGTAGTGATCCATCAGCCCTTCGAGCTTACGCGCCGCCGTAGCGGGCTGCTGCGCCTCGAACGCGTAAAGCGCACCCAGCGCTTCGCTCCGGTCGCCGAACGCGTCGATCGCGCAACGAGCCAGCGCGGCCGCCTCCTCGCACCGCGGTTCGCCGCCGGACCCGAGAGCCTCGCGGAAGCGTCCCCAAAGGGCGGCGTGTTGCCGCTCTTCGGCTGCGTGATCGAGGTCGCCCAGGGCGCTCCATCCGATCTCGATCGAATCGATGAACGGGGCGTACTCGGCTGCGTATACGGCTATCGTCGACCGACTCAGCTCGCCGGCTCGCCATGACCTGTAGAAGGGGTGACGGTTGAGGTCATGGTCGGCCACGATATCGTCGAGTTCTTGCGGATTCACGGGGCCGACCCTAGGCGGACCTCGCCGCAGGGTCAACTCGGCACGCCGAGTCCGTAGCGGGCCAGGAGCGGGCTTCGACGCGAGGGGGTGACTATGCTCTTTGCCGCCATGCACGTGACGATGGTGAAAAAGCGCCTTGCGAATGGCCAGACATGCCGAAAATGCGTCCAGGCCGAAGACCTCCTGCGAAGCCGGGGCCTCTGGGACCGCATCGACGACGTCCAGTGGGCCGAGGAGGGCGACCCGGCGTCACCGGGAGCACGGCTCGCCACGCAGCTCGGCGTCGACGCCGCCCCGTTCTTCGTCGTCCGCGACGGATCCTCGGGGACGACGGTCGTCGACAGCGTTCTCAAACTCGTCCGGGAGCACCTGAGCTCAATCTCCGAGCCCGTGGGTTCCGCAGGGGCGACCCTTTCGGACGAAGAACTCGAGCGCATGTCGGTCGAACTGGCCGACCGCCCTCCGGCCGACGTCCTGCGGTGGGGCCTCGAGCGGTGGGGCAGTTCGCTCGGCATTGCGTTCAGCGGATCCGAAGACGTCGTGCTCGTGCACATGGCAACTGGGATCGGGTTGCCCTTTTCCGTCTTTTGCCTCGACACGGGGCGGTTGCACCCGGAAACGTATCGATTCATCGAGGCCGTCCGAAAGCACTACAAAATCGAGAATCGCCATCATGACCGCCCAGGCCCCGGAGCTTCAGACATTCGTGAAGCGCAAGGGGCTTTTCAGCTTCTACGAGGAGGGCCACCAAGAATGCTGCGGCATCCGCAAGGTCGAACCTCTCAGGCGGATGCTCGGTACCCTCAACGCCTGGGCCACGGGCCAACGTCGGGACCAGAGTCCGGCGACGCGGGCCTCCATGCCGGTCGTAGAGCGCGATCGCAGCGCGACGGGTCGTTCGGGCACACTCGTTAAGCTCAATCCGCTCGCACGCTGGTCCTCGGCCGAGACCTGGCACTACATTCGCGAACACGGCGTCCCGCACAACGCGCTTCACGAACGCGGATTCGTGTCGATTGGCTGCGAACCTTGCACTCGCCCGACCCTGCCCGGCGAGCACGAGCGCGCGGGCCGCTGGTGGTGGGAAGACTCGACCCGACGCGAGTGCGGCATCCATGTGGGCGCCGACTTGCGTCCGAGGCCAGCCGATTCAGAGCCGCCGGCGCGACCTGCCTAGCTTTCCAGGGATGTGAGCGGCCACGGCGCGAGCGCCGACCGCGAGTGCGTGGGTCCGAATCGCGACTCGCCGGGTCCGATCGCGATTCCAACGGCGGCCCGAGTCCGACGGCGGCGCATGTGCGACGCCGTCACGAAAGGCGGGCACCTTCGCGCCCTTCCGTGGCGTTGCGGGTTCGATTTGTCTCCCCGCCGTCACTTGCTCTGGCGATACTTGGCCCACCCTGCCCGCGAGACGGGCGACGGCAAATCGCGACCGATAAGGAGATTCTTTATGACATTCTGGAAACCGCTGGCTCTTATCTCGACCACCGCGTTGGTACTCGTCGTCGGCCACCAGGCCGCATCTGCGAACTACTCCCACTCAGACCCAAAGTCCGTGGAAGGCGACTTCCGACGGATGCGGGCCGCGCTCGAAAATCTCCGCAGCGCGCGGGGCCATCTCGAAAACGCCGAACACAACCACGGCGGATGGAGAGAGCGAGCCATCGAGTCCACCGACCGAGCCATTCATGAGACCGAAGCGGCCCTCAACTGGGCCCCGTGATCCCGGTCCCATTTGAACGGAAAGCCGGGGGGAGGCGCGCCCCGGCGCGCCTCTCGCGGCGCGCGGTTCAGCTCGCCCTCGACGAAGGGTCCCATTCGGGCGTAAAAGCCCCGAGCGCCATGGATCTCGTTCTGAACGACCCGACCTACCGGCAGCCCGACAAGCCCCGCAGCTTCGATCGCATGGCGGAGCGCTTCATCCACGATCGACGCGACACGCCGTTCCTGAAGCTCATGGCGTTGCTCACGGTCACCGTGGTTCCGACCGGAGTGGTCCTCTTCGTCCCGGGGGCCTTTCGCCTTTGGCTCGCTGCGGTGCATCTCGCGTTGGTCGTGTATTTCCTGGGTCCGTTCGTGTTGATGCTTCACAACACGAGCCACCGCCGCCTTTTCAAGCGCCCCTGGGCTTGGCTGAACCTCTATGTGCCGTCGGTTCTCGGCCCGTTTTTCGGAGAGTCGCCGGAGACGTATTTCGCGCACCACGTGGGCATGCACCACCCCGAGAACAACCTCGAGGGCGACATCAGCTCCACGATGTCCTATCAGCGCGACAGCCCCATCGACTTTGCGCGGTACTTCCTGCGCTTTTTCTTCGGCGGAACACTCGAGCTGACGCGCTACTTCGCGCGAAAGAAGCGGCGCGCGCTGATGGTGCGCACTCTCTGCGGCGAGCTGGGGTTCGCGGTGGCCGTCTCGGTACTGTTGTACTTCAACTGGCGTGCGACCCTTGTGGTGTTCGTCCTGCCTCTCATCATCGTGCGCTTCGCCATGATGGCGGGCAACTGGGCGCAGCACGCGTTCATCGACGCGGATGCTCCCGAAAACTGCTATCGGAACAGCATTACGTGCGTCAATTCCGCGTACAACAGGCGTTGCTTCAACGACGGATACCATATCGGCCATCACCTCAAGCAGACACGCCATTGGACCGAGATGCCGCAAGAGTTCAGCCAAAACGTGGCGACCTACGCCGCCCAAGAGGCACTGGTGTTCACCGGAATCGACTTTTTCGGCGTGTGGCTGCTGCTCATGCTCGGCCGCTACGACCAGCTTGCCCGCCGGGTCGTTCCGCTCGGAGATGCCGCCCCGTCCAAGCAGGAGCTCGTGGCTCTGATGCGCAGCCGCACCCGCTATATCTCTTGAGTCGCGGCCAACCCCGCCGCCACTTTCGCTAGATGCGCGCGCACTTGCCGCATGTCGAGCGGCTTCTCCAGGATGGGGGCCCGTCGCATTTCGACGAACGTTCTCGTCCGCGCGTCCGTCTCCCCTCCGGTGATGACGACGACGCGCGACGTGAGCTTCGGAAGGGTGCGCTCGATGACCTCGAACAGGTCGGCCCCCGTCATGGTGGGCATGTTCAAATCGCAGAAGATGACATCGTACGCCTCGCCGAGTCCCAACCTCTTCAGCGCCTCGCCGGCGCTATCGACCACGACCACGTCGTGCTCTCGTGAAAGAGCGCGCTGAAATGCCGTCGCGACCGTGCGGTCGTCGTCCACGAACAGGATCCGGCACCGGCGCGCGACCGGCGCCGGCGTCGGCGTCTCGACGGTCGAAGCCGCGGGCGCCGCCGGCAGGACGACGCTCATGGTCGTTCCTCTTCCCAAGTCGCTTTGCACGTGGATGTCGCCGCCGAGCGACCGAACGATGCGCCGCGAAATCGACAACCCGAGCCCAGTCCCCTTCCCCATCGGCTTCGTCGTGAAAAATGGTGTGAATAGGCGCTCGAGATGCTGGGGGGCAATGCCGCAGCCCGTATCACGCACGTCGATGACGACGCTGGGGCCCTCCGATCGGATTCGCACCGAGATCTCATTCGCCTCCGGTCGACCCTCGCCGATCGCGTGGGCCGCGTTGACGATCAGGTTGAGAAGCACTTGGCCGACCCGCGAACGGCTCGACACGATCGGGGGAACCTCGCCGTACTCGCGCGTCACACGAGCTCGTTGGCGCAGTTCGGGAGCGGCCATGCGCAGTGCGGAATCCGCCGCTTCGCACACGTCCACGAGCTGTGGCGCGTCGTCGTCGGCGCGCGCGTAAGTCTTCAAGTCGCGCGTGATGTCGCGGATGCGTCGAGCGCCGTCGTCGGCCTCTCCGAGAACGAGCACGACCTCCGACAAGGCGTTCAAGAGCGACGCGATCGCGGGATTGCTTGCCCGCCGCGGCTCGAGCGTCTGCCGCACGCGGGCCACCTCCTCGCCCGCGTACCCGAGGTTGGCCATGATGTATGCGAGCGGATTGTTGATCTCGTGGCCCACGCCGGCGGCCAGAGTTCCGATCGCCAGCATGCGGTCGATGTGCATCGTCCGCGCCACGAGCTCCCGGCGGGCGGACACATCTCGGACGACCGCGAGGATCGCCGGCTCGCCCTCGAAGAGCACGGGCATCGCCGTCGTCTCGACGTCGACCGATCGCCCGTCCAGCCGAACCATCGACAACTCGACGAGCGGTGTTCGCTCCTTGAGCGCGTCGCCGTCGTCCAACCGCATGCGAACGAGCTCTCGATTGGAAGGGGCGAATAGGTCGAGCACCGAGCGTCCTACGAGATCGTCGACACTGGCCGCTCCCAAAAGCGTTACCGCTGCACCGTTGGCATGAACGACATGGCCGTCGCGGTGCACGAGCACCCCGTCCGGAATCAGCTCGAACGCCCCCCGGAAGCTCGCCTCGGTGGCGCGCAATGTACTTTCGGTGATCGCTTGCTTGATTCGGACCTCCGAATCGCGCAGCTCGCGCTCGATGGCGGGGACCAGGCGGCCAAGTCGGTCCTTCGAAATGAAGTCCTGCGCGCCGTGGCGCATGGCCGTCACGGCATGCTCCTCGCTCGCCGTCCCCGAGACGACGATGCAGGGCGTGCTGATTTGCCGCTCGCGAACGATGGCGAGAACGGCCGACGCATCGAACGCGGGCAAGCGATCATCGCAAAGAATGACATCCCACGCCACGTCGAGAGCGCGCTCGAGATCGTGGCGGGTGGCGACCCTTCGAGACTGCGGGTCGAATCCTGCGCTGCGGAGCTCACGGAGAAGAAGCTCCGCATCATCTGGGCTATCTTCGATAAGAAGCAAACGCAACGGTCGGGTCATCGAGTGCCCCCAGACTCCCACACTATCCCAAGGACGACCGCATGCGCGTATCCACACCAAGCGGCCGCGAAATTTGCTCCGAAGCCATCTAGCGCGGTCAGACTGTATCGGAGCCTTATGGGATTTTCACGGCGGATGTTGGCGCGTATCGCGGGTGGGGGGGTCGTGTGCGGCATGGCCCTCGTCGTCGACGGGTGCGGTACTCCGGATTGCGTGGAGACCTCGACGTGTCCAGAACCAGAAGATGCGAGTGCGATGGCCGACGCAGATGGGGACGCGACCCAAGCGATCGACGCGTTCGAGGCGAGTCCACCGCTCGATGGGGCCACCGCCGACGCCGACGCTGCCGAGCTGGACGACACCGGTGACGGCAGCGATGCGACTACGTCCGCGGATGCGGCGGACGGATTGATCGATGACGGCGGCGGACCGACCCTTCCGGACGGCTCGGACGGCTCGAACGGGCCACCGCCGGACTCGGGCGTCTGCGTGCCGACCCCCGAGAACTGCACCGACGGCATCGACAACGCATGCGATGGGCACATCGACTGCGCCGATCAGCCGGCCTGCGCCGCCTACGAGTGTGCCCCGCCCGTGCCCAACACGTGGATCGGTCCAGTCCTGCTGTGGACCGGAGGCTATCCGGCCCCTTCGGTGCCGAGCTGCCCGGCGGGATACGCGACCGCCGTCGACGCCTTCGGGGGGCTGATCGCCGCGCCGGACACGTGTCCCTGCCAGTGCGCGGCGACCGGGCAGAAATGTTCGGGCACCGCCACGATCTATACGGATGAAGCTTGCTACGATTTGTGCGCGACGGTCACCCTGTCATCGAACGCCTGCACGGCCTTTACGTGTACCGGCGGCGGCGTCGACGGCGCTTGGAAGGTGACAGCACCGGTCGCTTCCGCCGGAACGTGCACCCCGACGGTAACGCCGAGCGGCGCGCCTCCGAGCTGGCAAACCACGGCTCGGATCTGCGCGTACGCCGGGCGAGTCGACGTCCCCGGCGGCTGCACGAACCCCACCAACCAGTGCCTTCCGAAGCCGACCGCACCGTTTGGCAGCGAGCTGTGCGTCTATCAGCCGGGCGTGCAGACGGCATGCCCCGCTCCGTACAATGCGAGCGCCCAGCCCGTCGTCGTCTACAAGAGCTTCGCCGACGGACGCGGGTGCGGGGCATGCACATGCAGCCCCACGCCCACCGCCGGCAGCTGTTCGGGGGGGGCCAGCCTCTACAACGGGTCGCTGTGCGCAGGCGCCGCTTTGGCCAGCACGGTGACGTGCGGAGGCTACAGCAACTCCCCAGGCTCTGCCGAGGCGAACTTCACCTTGACGGCCGGCACGTGTTCCGTGACGAAACAGCCGCAGCCGACCGGGAATGTGACGGCGACGAACGCCTACTCAGTGTGCTGCATGTAAAGGATCGTCGGCAGCGCGCGCGCGAAGCGGCCGAGCTCGGGGCGCCCTCGGAAGCTGGCGACAGGCTGGCCGCGACGGCCACGGAGACACGATGCTATCGTTTCAACCCGGTGACGATGAACATTCGCCCTCGATGGTTGCTGATGGCCCTGACGGCTCCGGTCGTCTTTTTTCCACGACTCGCCAACGCTCAAGATCCAAGTGGTGACGACCGCTACGAAGAGAAGGATCCGAGCGCGCTCGTCGACTTCCATGCCGCCCTCGATCCAAACGGGAGCTGGGTCGACGATACGACCTACGGCACCGTGTGGGTGCCCAATCCCGAGACGGTCGGAACCGACTTCGTTCCCTACGGCTCCGCAGGCCATTGGGCCTATGGCGACGACTACACGTGGGTCAGCGACTACGATTGGGGATGGGCGCCGTTCCATTACGGGCGTTGGGTCAATGCCGTAGGCCTGGGCTGGTCATGGATTCCAGGACGCGAATACGCCCCGGCCTGGGTGTCCTGGCGGGCGGGAGAGCCGGGTGTGGGGTTCGTCGGGTGGGCGCCCGCGCCGCCAGCTTTCGTTTGGCGCGGCGGACTGGCCGTGGAAATCGGCTTTGGGGTATCTCCGCGCTTCGTCTACTGCGGATCGGGCGATCTGTTTCATCCCCATGTGTTCGAGCGCTTCGTCCGGGGGCCGGAGCGCGACGCGATCGCAGTCCACATGCACCCGTTCGAAGAGCGACGCGGCGTGGGTGGCCGGTTCTTCGGACCGCCTCCGGCGCGCATCGGCATCGAACCCGGACGCGTCGTTCGCGTCACAGGCAACGAGCCAGGGCTCGCTCACGCGCGCGACTTCGGACGGCCTTCGGTCGCTGTGCGGTATGGAGCGCGTCCTCCGGCGCACGCCGAAATGAGAGCCGGTGAGCGGGGCGCGCCGCCGGATCGCGTCCATAGCGAGACGGAACGCGCCGCCCATGGCGAGACGGAACGCGCCGCCCATGGTGAGACGGAACGACCCCATGGCGAGTCGCCCCCTAATCGCGGGCAAGAGAATCGCCCGGGCGAAGCCCGACACGCGCCCGCCCCGGCTCCAGCACGCGCCCCAGCTCACGCCTCGGCGCCGTCGAAGCACGGCCGGTGACGAGCGAAGCGAGCTCCCCTCGACGTGTCGCGAACACCAGGTCGGCGGGAGTGGAGCCGAGCGAGCGAAGCGAGTCGAGGCGGAGCGAAGCGCTCAGGGTGATCCCGACCCGCATCACAGCGCTCCTGCTGGACCTGCTGGGGTGCTCGAGGGGAGCGGCACTCGCTCCCCTCGACGTGTCGCGAACACCAGGTCGGCGGGAGCGGAGCCGAGCGAGCGAAGCGAGTCGAGGCGGAGCGAAGCGCTCAGGGTGATCCCGACCCGCATCACAGCGCTCCTGCTGGACCTGCTGGGGTGCTCGAGGGGAGCGGCACTCGCTCCCCTCGACGTGTCGCGAACACCAGGTCGGCGGGAGCGGAGCCGAGCGAGCGAAGCGAGTCGAGGCGGAGCGAAGCGCTCAGGGTGATCCAGGTGAATTATTAAAGAGCCCGCTTCCGGAAGTTCCGAACGCTGAGCGAGACCATCGCGATACTGATCACGACGAGCGCGGCGACGTTCGGCCAGAGCTGCGCGGGACCCGCACCACGCAGCACGACGCCGCGCACGATCTCAATCATGTGGGTGGCCGGCAGGAGTCGGCCGATCCACCTCAAGACGAACGGGAGTCCAGGCGTCGGGAAGATGTACCCGGACAAGAAGATCGACGGGAGAAGAAACATTTGAGCCATCTGCTGGGCCTGGGCCTGCGTCTGCGCTCGCGTGCTGATGGCGAGCCCGATCGACAGCAGCGCAAACAAATAAATGAGCGCCATGACGAAGAGAAAGGTCAGATCGCCGCGAATCGGCACGGCGAAACCGAAGCGCATCGCGACGAGAATCAGCGCCATTTCGACGAGGCCCACGAACAGGTAGGGGGCGAGTTTTCCGAGCATCAGACCGAGCGGGTCGATGGGGGTCACCAGCAGCTGCTCGAGCGTCCCCTTTTCGCGCTCCCGCACGATCGAGATGGCTGTCAGCACGATCGCGACAATCTGAAGCAGGATCGCGATGAGCCCCGGGATGATGAAGTTGGCCGTTCGCCCGTCGGGGTTGAATAAGACGATGGGCTGGACACTGAGCGCATTCTCGGTCGGTGTCACACCCACTTGGATCTTGTCGGTCACCGCACGCAGGTTCTCGTCCGAAGCCACTCCGTTGACCGACGCGAGTGCCTGGGCGCTGACGTTCGCGTCGCCGCCGTCGATGAGCACGAGCAGCTTGGCCTCTTCGCCCCGTGCACGCTTGTCGTGGAAGTCGGGCGGAATGATGATGCCGACCCGCGCGCGGCCCGACACGATGTCTTCGCGCGCGGCGTGCGGATCGGGGGTGATGCGCCGGATTTCGAACGTGTGCGTCGCCCGGAGCTTGTCCATGAGCTCGCGCGAATAATGAGTCTCATCTTGATCGACGACGACGGTCGGCAGATTCGAGACGGTCTGGTCGATGAACCCGAAGAGAATCAACTGAAAGACCGGAATCGCCAGCGCGATGACGAGCGTCGCCCGGTCACGACGCATATGCACGAACTCCTTCATGAAGATTGCGACGAACGAGTTCATGAAACCGGCCCTCATGACTCAGCCCACCGATGCCGATCCGGGGTTGGCGGCCGGCGGCGCTGCGGCCGGGATCCTCGCCTTCGCATCGGTCTCCGACGCCGCTCGTTCGGTCAAAGCCACGAAGACGTCCTCGAGCGACGGTTCCACCTCGCGCACGGTCGCGAGATCGAAGCCGGCGTGACGGACGCGATCGATGATCTGCTCGTCGGTCACGTGCGCCTCGATGACGGCGTGGACAGATTGCCCGAAGAGAGTTGCGCTCGCGACATAGCTCTGCGTGTGCATCCAGAGCAGCGCACGCGCCGGGTCCGCGTGCGTCTCGATTTCGATCCGACGCGTTCCCGGCTCGTTCACGGACGCCAATCCCTTGAGCTGCGCGGGCGTGCCGGTGGCGATCATTCGGGACAGGTACAAGTATCCGACTTCGCCGCAGCGCTCGGCTTCGTCCATGTAATGGGTCGTGACCAGAAGCGAGATCCCTTGGGCAGCCAACTTGAAGAGCAGGTCCCAGAGCTCGCGACGCGCCACCGGATCGATCCCTGCCGTGGGCTCGTCGAGAAATACTACCCGGGGCTCGTGCAAAAGCGCCGCTCCCAACGCCAGGCGCTGCTTCCACCCACCCGAGAGCAGGCCGGCGCGACGCGACACGTAGGGCCCGATGTGGGTAAGCTCGATCGCAGCCTCGCGGCGCGCGCGCAACCTCGGCCCGGTGAGTCCATACACGCGCGCGTAGAAGTCCAAGTTCTCGCGCACGGTCAGGTCGTCGTACAGAGCGAACTTCTGGCTCATGTAGCCAATCGACCGACGAATGGCTTCGCCCTGCGTCGCCACGTCGAGACCCAGCACACTCGCGGAACCCGAGCTCGGAGCAAGAAGTCCGCAGAGAATGCGAATGAGCGTCGATTTACCCGATCCGTTGGGACCGAGCAGTCCGTAAATCGTCCCGGTCCGAACCGATAGATCCACCTGGTCGAGGGCGGTGAAATCGCCAAATCGACGCGTCAACGCGCGGGTGAGGATCGCGGCACCGGCGTGAACGTCGTTTGCGATCATCGTCGTCGAGGTCACTTCGGAACGTGAATGAAAGCGGCCATGCCCGCACGCAGATCACCCGGGCCCCCGGGAACTCCGACCCGCACGGCAAACACCTGATCCGCGCGTTCGTCCGCAGTCTGCAAGTTGCGAGGCGAGTACTCTCCGACCGAATTGATGTGCTCGACCACACCAGCAAATTTCCGATCGGGAAATGAATCCACGTTGATCGGCACCTCCTGTCCCGGGCGGATGTGGCCGATCTGAGTCTCGGGGACGTAAATCCGCACGTAAAGCTGATCGTCCTCGATCAGCGAGGCGGCCGTCGCGTTGGGCGCCACGATGTCGCCAGGGCGCAGATCGAGCGACTCGACGCGTGCCGAGCGAGG
Source organism: uncultured delta proteobacterium (assembly GCA_963696385.1). GTDB lineage: Bacteria > Myxococcota_A > Polyangia > Polyangiales > Polyangiaceae > Palsa-1150. The sequence continues at coordinate 998,951 of CAVOKF010000005.1, read as the reverse complement.
TGACCGGATGACCAATTCGCTCAACATCACTTCCATTTGATCGAGTCTGCCCTGTGCGGCTTCAACCGAAGCCTGCGCCGCGGCGATGTCCTCGACGCGCGAGCCGGCCTCGACCAAACGAGCATTGGCACGAGCTTCGGCGGCACGAGCGGCGGCTTGAGCAATGTCTTCCCTGCGCGATCCGTTCTGGAGCTCCTCGAGCTCCTGCGCCGCGGCGTCGCGTTGCGCGCGCGCCCCTTTGAGGGTCGTGTGTGCGTCGTCGAGCTGGGACTGCGAAATCGCCTGTGTCGCCAACAGCCTCTCCGCGCGATCCGCGTCGAGTTTGGCCTTGTCGACCGCCACCTGGGCCGCGACGAGTCGCGCCTTCGCGGCGGCGATCTGCTCGGCCCGCGCCCCGACACGAGCCTCCTCGAACGCCGCGCCTGCCGTCTGCGCGCGCGCCTTGGCCTGCTCGATCTCTTCCGGCCTTGCCCCACGCTTCAACTTGTCGAGCGTCGCCTTGGCCTCGTCGAGCTGGCCCTGCGCGATCAACCGCTGAGCGGGGACATCGCCCGGCTCGAACTCGACGAGAGGCTGTCCCGCCGACACTCGGTCGCCTTCCCTGGCGCGTACGGCCAAAATGCGCCCGCCGACCCGGGAGCCGACGGCAATCGTCCGAGCCTCGACCGTACCGCTCCACTCGTAAGGCCTTGACCGCTCCCAGGCCTGCCAACCCAAAAGGGCACTGCCCAGCACCACGACGACGATGAACGGCGGCAGCGCTCTTGCGAAGGCTGTACGACGGGTCGTTTCGGCGTCCAATCCGGCGGAGAGCGGCCTCGTTTGCACGGTCATTTCAGGCTCCGAACGTGGGTCGGTTCGATGCGGCTCGGCACAAACCGTTGCTGCGGGCGCACGTCGGTCGGGCTGGCCGAGCGATTTTGTGCCGACGGCACTCTAGCATTCGGTCATGATCGTCGCCGTGAGGCCGCTCGTCGCCGTTCGCCGCGCCGCTCCGTTCGATCCGGACTTCCTCGAAGGCAACGGGCTGTTTTGGCCCCTGCGCCGCGCCGGCGCGGCTCTCGGAAGAAGCCAAGATTTTCCCACCGTCCAGGCGCTCAATCGCGTGTTCCAGCAGGACGCCCCCGTACGCTTCGTGCCTGCCGCACCGCGGCGGCGACGCGGGCACGCCGTCGACTTGCGCAAGCTCTACGACGCGCGAGTGACGCTCGACGGCGAGGTCCCGACGAGACGGAATTGTTGGCACGACCTCATGAACGCGCTCGTCTGGGGGACCTTCCCGCGGGCGAAGCGTGCGCTGCATGCCCGCCAGCATCGGGCGATCGCCGGCCGCATGGCACCCGGCGATCGGACTCTGCCTACCCATCGATCCCGGGAGCTCGACGCGCTCGCCCTGCTCGACGAGGGGGGGGTCGCCGTGCTCGCGCGCCATCCCGAGCAGATCCGATGGCACCTGCGGATGCAGGGCAAGGGAGCGCTCCGGTCGCACATCGCGTCGGGCAACGCCCACGCCGTGGTCTTCGGTCACGCCATCTACGAGAGCCTGGCGCTCGGCGTCACACCCGCCGTGGTCGGCGCGGTCGTGCTCCAGCACGATCCGGCGGAGGCGGACGTGGTCCGAGCCACCGACGTTCGCCTCATGCAAGCCATCGAGGATGTCGCAACGCTGCGGTCTCCGACGGAGCTCGTTCGCGTCGACCTCGGCGAAGCGGAGCTTGCATCGCCGGGGACCTCCTCGGAGCTCCGCTGGGCTTCCAAGTGGGCCTAAACGGGCGGATCGGGTCGAACGCTACGGGCTTTCGGGCGCGCGACCGAACTCGCGAACGCCGTATCCGATCGCGGCCAGGGCACCGCACACCCCGGTCGCGTAGAGGCAGATGGTTCGCGGACCCTGTCCCAGGATCACGAAAACGGCGGTCGCAAACTGAAGTCCCGTGGCGAGCTTGCCGAGGACGTTGGCCGACCGGGCGGAATCGGCGGCCCGGGTCCGAAAGACCAACGACAAGCCCAGGATCAGCGCTTCGCCAAATTCGCGCGTGCTCAACACGAGGGCTTGCAACAGCGACAGCGATCGGCTGTGCACCAATGTGGCAAGCACCGACAGGGCAAATAGCTTGTCCATCGCACCATCGAGAGCCGCGCCGGTGATCGTCTGCTGGTGGAAGCGACGCGCGTACCAGCCGTCCAGGACGTCGCTCAGCCCCGCCGCGATGAGCAGCCCGATCGCGTGAGCAGGGCTCCGAAAAACGAAGGGGAATGCTGCGGCAAGAGGCGCTCGGCACAAACTCAGAAGACCCGGAACCCGCACCACATCTCGCGCTCGGTAGCCCGCGACCCCTCGGTATGGATCCGATCCCCGCGCGCTCACACCGCGATCATCGCACGAGTACGAAATCGGCGTAGTCCGCCGCGCTGTCCGTCTGGGTATCGTCGCCGTCGGTCATGATCCCGACCCCGACGAAGTCGGGCACGTCGCCACGCGGATCCCCGTCGTCAAAGTGACGACGAAATTCCGCTTTGAGGTCGATGTCCTCCTGGTGCCACACCCCCGTGGGCCCGCCCGACTCGAGTGCAACGGTTTCTTGGGCCAGAAACGGATTGCGCTTCCGATCGCATACCGCGCCGCGCGCGCCGACCGAGCTCCAGACGTATTTCAGCGTGTACCAGCGAATCAGAGCCTTCCACGTCGCATAGACGACCGCCGCCGAGTCCCGTTTGCCGTCGACGCATTCGTCGCCGCTCCGCGGCAGCGCGAGCGCGCGCCACTGCCAGCGCAACCGCGCCGCCGTCTTGCGATCCGTGTCCGCAACCTGGAAGCCCAAGACCGTCGTCGACTCGGGCGGACGGTATTGTGCGCGCACGAACGGCATTGCAGGATCATTCACGGCTCGGTAATAGTTGACCGGCCCGGACTGGCGCGCGATCACCTGCCACCGGATCACGTCGAGGTGAACTTCGGACCCATGGCCGTCGCCGCGAGCCGTCCTGACGCTCGAAACGGCCGCCAAGAGCAGCAGCGCCAAGGCGCACATGCGGCGGGCGAAGCCGTTCATCTCGTTGCGCCGTCGCGGTCGATCCGGCTCCCGATCCGGGCCGGTGAAGTCATGACCGTCCCGACGGTCACAGGCGGCTGCCCGTACGTTCGTGAGCACGTCGTACCCGGCGCACGGCGTTGGCGGGAGCCCACGTAGACGATCGCGATCGACATCGCCCCGCCGTTTTAGGCGAGAATTTCCGTGATAGGCCCCGTGCAGTAGTTGGGGTTGCCGAATGTTCCGCCGATGTCGACACCCATGACCTTCTCCGCCAGCGTAACGAGCAAATCATTTTGAAAGCGAGTTCCGATCATGTTGTTTTGGGCGCTATTGCCCAGAACCGACATCGGAAACTGCACGACTTGTCCGCCGGTCTTCAGCTTGCCGGCGCCACCGCCGATGAGGACGAAGGGCGTGTCGTCGTGATTGTGGATGTTGCCCTGATCGAGTTCGCTGCCCCAACACATCACGGTCTGGTCCAACAGATGCCCGGATCCGCTCGTAATCTGACTCAACGTATACGCCAGACTCGCGACGTGCTGGGCATACCACTGCTCGATGTTGATAAGTTGCTGCGGATACTGGCTCGGCGTGACGCCGTTGTAACCAGCGGTGTTGTAGAAGTCGTTGCCAAAAGACCCAATCCACGACGCCCCATTGTGCGAATACATGTGATGGGTTTCCTGCTGCGGCGCGGCGGTGGTGCTCAGCCAGGTGTGCGTAACGGGACTCAGGGCATGCGAAAACTGCAGGCTCGCCACCCGTGTCAAATCGCACGCGAGCGTCATCGCGAGGATATTCTCCATCGCCTGGGCGTAGATCGGGAACGGGTCCGTCGCTGCCCCGCTCGAGCTGCTCGAGCTGTTGCTTGCCCCCGCGTCACCGATGGAAGGAGGCGAGCACGAAGCCGCCGCGGCTGCCGACGCCGCCAGCTGCGCCAAGACCTGGTTGTAGAGCGCTTGGACGTTCTGCAACTGAGTGCGATCCTCGGTGCACAACCGCTTTTGCACAGCCGTCAGGTCGGCGTTGACCTGGATCGCCACTTTCTGGCGAATGTACGCCGTCCGATCCGGCCCCGACGACGCGCTGGACGAACCTGAGGCGTTTGGAAAGAGGGCGCTCAGGGCGGCGGATGGAGTGAGATACGGGTCCACCCAGCTGCCGGTCGAGTCGTACAGCATTCGCGTCTGGACCGAACGCTGCGGGTAGTCCGCACTGCTCTGCGCCATCAGCGCGACATTGGATTGCGGCTTGTTGATTTGCAGCTGGGTGGCCAAAAGCGGCGCGATGACCTGATCGATGCTCGCGGATGCAATCGTGTTGTTGCTCGATACCGTTGCCCCCGTCCAGAGCGCGGCCATCCCGGCCTCGTGCGAGCCACCTCCGGCCCCTTTGACCTGCAGCCCGTCGAGGACGTTTACGTACTTGCTCAGGTCGGCGCCCGCAGGACCCGCACTCGCGAACGCCGAAAGAGTGGGCCGAAACGACAGCGGACTGGTCACGACGTCCATCGTTCCGGTCGGCGTCGCGGTCTGGCCAGGCACGGTGGCTCCCCACTGGTAGCGAACGCAGCCGCACGCCGTGAACAGCAAGACAAGATACGGACCCGGCCCGCTCGTTGCGCCATCTCCCGACGCGTAGCTCGGTACCGAGCGCAAGAACGGGTACGACAGAGCGCTCGCGCCGACGAGTTTGAGAAAGCGGCGCCGATTCAATGCGACTCGATTCATGGGGACGCACTCCCTCCGACGACGCACTCGTTGCCCGCTGGGACGACCGAACGATTCAAAAATGCGTCAGTGCCCGTGAGGGCCACCATGAGATCTTGGATATTGCCATTCGACGCGGCCGACGTGAAGCTCGCGAACGCCTGCTGCACCGAGCAGGCGTCGTCGGTATTCTCGACCCGGCTGAGCGCGTACCGAAATTCCTCCAGCGTGAAGCACTGTTGCACCTGAGTGGCCGTCGACAACTGCGTATCGAGGGCGGTGGCGCCGTTGAACGCGGCAATCGAAAAACTATCGCCGGGCATCTCGAGGACCTGGCCCGTGGCGTCGATGGGCGGGAACGTTCCCGAAAAGCCATTGGCATCCTGCGACTGGTAGGCACCCGTGGCATCGAAGTTGCCATACCCAAAGCCGACCGGATCCATATATTGGTGGCACGCCACGCAATGGGGTATTGTTTCGTGGGCCGCGAAAATGCTTCGCGTCGTTCCGCCGTCGGGGACCGAGGTCGCCACCGCGGGGACGTTGGGAGGCGGAGGTGGAATCACATCGCAGAGGATCTCTTCGCGTACGAGCTTGCCCCGGAGGACCGAAGAAGGGAGCGTCGTATGCGAGGTGGTGGCCAACACCGCGCCGGTGGTCAGAATGCCGGACCGGTTGGGGATCGGCGTCTGGGTGAACGTGCTCGGAGTCTGGGTCAGGGCCGGGTCCGAGACGGCCACCGTCGCGCCCGTGGTCGCGGGCGCACCCCCGTTGGGAAAGTACAAGCTCACGAGGTCGCTATTGATGTAGGAGGACGACGTCGTCAAAAGGTCGGAGAGCGTCCCACCGCTCCGCAAAACCTCTTGCGAAAAGTCGGTGACCGTTTCGTCCAGCAGCTCTTCGCCGATCTGGGGATGACTGTTCCAGACGGTGTACTGGCTGTCCTTTCCGGCCGTGGGTGCCGATTGCAGTTCCATCCATTGCACCGCAAAATCGTTGAGCGCGTCTTTCGCTTTGGGGTCGGCGATCATCGTCTGCGCTTGGGCCTGGACCTGGGCCGCCGTAGCCAGCTGGCCGTTGGCGGCCGCGGTCATGAGCGCACTGTCGGGCACAGTTCGCCAGAGGAACAACGAGAGTCGGCCGGCAATCTCGTACTGCGACAGAGGGACGGTATTGCCACTTGCGCTGCCGTTGCCGAACTCCAGGACGTAGAGAAACCGAGGCGACTCGAGCACCGCCGTGATGATCGCCTGAATGCCCGCGGTCGGATCGCCAATCGTCGTCGAAACGTCCTGATAGAGCGTAAACAGGCTCGATGACGTAATGCCCGCATCGGCACCGTCTTCCGCGACGTCGAGCTGTCCGCGGAAGGCGCGATTGGCGAACTGAGCGATGAACTGCTGCGCACAGGCGTCGCTCAGCGGAGTGCTGCAGCCTGAAACGTTGTTCAAATTGAATAGATTATTGAGGTTGTTCGTGCTCGAGACGGCCGTCGCCGCGAGCGTCTCGGCCGTTTGAAGATACGACTGAACGATGAGGCTACTCACACCCGAATACGTGTTGGTGTCGAAATTCACCCCGTTGGCCATGGGGCTCTCGGGTTCGAACGAGTTGGCTGGTTGCGTCGTGTCGCCCAAGAGGTCGCGAACCATGTTGTTGTACTCGACGCGGGAGATTCGCCGCACCGGCGACCAATCGACCTTCGGTTGTCCCGGCACACACGAGGCCTGGAAGATAGGAATGCCGAGCGCGGCGACGGCCGTAGGCCCTGCGCCCGCATCGACGACGGAATTGGTCGCCACGCTACTGCCGCCGCTTGATACGCTGCTCTGCGAGCCCCCTCCCGGCGGCGGCGGCTCCTCGCCGCTTTTCGCACACCCGGCTCCAGAGGCGGTGAGCGCGGCGATGGGTACGGCCAAGACCAAGGCAACGGCCGAGGCGCGCGAAAAAAACAGCCACGCGCTCATGAGAGCCCGGTTGACCCAATGCCTGAGGTGATCACGGAATGAAGCCCTTTCGTGCGGCAGACCCAATCGTCGAGCTAACCGGGCCGTCCCTAGGCGAACGGTTCCGCTTCGGGACGCTGCCGTCCGACGAACGATTCACTCAACGGCAAACGGGGGGAACACGAGGATAGTTAACGCCGCCGCATTGCTCGACTGCCATACTCCAGCGACCCAGTCATACGCCTCTCACGCATCCCATCGCATCGGCCCGGTCGTCGGATGACGTCGGATGACGCACGTCTGCATCACTGACACAAGCAGGCCGCATCGGCTCATCAAATCGTGTCCGCCGCGTTTCGTGTGACGCACGTGAGACTGGGTGTGAGTTCAATTCCGCCCCGCCGCCAGCCACGCGCCGTCCTGCGCGCAGGGGATCAGCGCCCGCGGAACGCGGGGGTCACCAAGTTCAGCCGCAGCCGGGAAACCTCTTCGACCAGCTGTTGCCGCAGACTCTGCGCCGCCTCACCTGAGGCGGTGTGATGCCTCAATGCGTCGGCGAGCGTCCGAACGATGGCTGTCTGTGCGCGCACGGAAGACGTGCGTCGTTCGTCGGAGTCCGCCATTCGGCGCGCTTTCGTGGCGTTCGACATGTTCATGGCCTCCTCGCGGGCGCGGCGCGGCCGCGCGACGCCCATCGCGGCGTCGGGGTGCAGAGCACGCGCCGACCTTCGCATCGAAACGCCCAGACCATACCCCCCAGACGATTCACTTACAACGGCTATTTGTCATGCGAATGAATTTTTCGCGGCCCCTCGCGCATCGTTGGCTTCCCAACCAATCCGGGCCGGTCACGGCTCTCGACGGCTCCTCCGGCTGGGGAGCTCGAGGGGAGCGCTGGGGAGCGCTGGGGAGCTCGAGGGGAGCGGCGCTCCCCTCGACGTGTCGCGCCGCCCGGTTCCGCGAGAGCGGAGCCGAGCGAGCGAAGCGAGTCGAGGCGGAGCGAAGCGCTCAGGGTGATCCGGGTCTCGCTTCGCCACCAACCCCGGGTCTCGCTTCGCCACCAACCCCGGGTTTCGCTTCGCTACGTGTTAATCCCTCTACCAGCAGCCGATCGAGCGCCACCGAGCCCGGCCCGAGGATCGCGATCATGATCAGAACGACAAGGTACGTGAACTCGTCTGCGCCCACCAGATCGAACAGCCCATGGATCTCGCTGCTCTTCGCCGTCGCGATGGCGACGACCATGCTGACGACGAGCGGAATCGTCGCCAACCGGGTCAGCAGACCGATCACGAGCAGCGTGCCGCAGACGAGTTCACTGGTGCCGACGAGAACCGCATTGAAACCAGGAGCGGGGATCCCGAGCTTCTCGAAGAAAGCCGCGACTTTGGCCAGGTCATGAACTTTTCCCCACCCGGTGCTCATGAACAAAAGGCCGACGGCGAGCCGACCGAGCAAAGGTGCCAACCATCGAATAGGCTCGATCGCGTCGAGCCAGCGCGTGCGCAAAGACAGAATGAAGGTCGAAGCGTTCGTCATCGAACAGCCCTCCAAGACCGAGGTGGTGCTTTCCGTTCCAGCGTACGGCAAAACACCGGCCCGGTTACAGCGCGGCTCGCATGCGGGGTCCGCCTGGATGCTCGCCTCGGCGTTGGCCTTGGCCGGTTGTGCGGGTTCGATGCCCGAGACCCCCGGCGGCGCTCGCGCGCTTCATGCGCCCCCTTCCGGCCCGCCTCTCGTCTGGACGTACGCCGTCGAAGCGGTCGGCCCCGCGGCAAACGTTCTACGCATTGCCGCCGACTTTGCGCCCACCGAAGCGCAGGCTCTCGAAGTCGACCCGGACGGCGCCCCATTCGTACGCGACCCCCAATACGCCGTGGACGGCGGCTGGAAGCCGCTGCCGAGCGACGGCACTACGTGGGTCGCGCCATGCCGCGGGGGATGCCGGATCCGTTACGGGTTTGCGCTCGACGAGGCGGCGCACCGTCTGAACGACGCGGAGTCGGCGCTGGCTGCCGGCGATTCGATCGTCGCGCCACCCTCCACGTGGCTGCTCCGCCCCACCGAACCGGTTGGCCGCAATCGTTTTCGATTTCGAGTGACCACGAAGGGCACGACGCACTTCGCGACCGGCATCCGTGCGGTTGGTGGTTCCGCCGATACGTTCGAGGCTGCCACGGCCGACATGGCCAATGCGAGCTTCGCCGTGTTCGGCTCCTTTCGACTCGACACGATCCCCGTTGGCGCCGCGCGGATCGACGTGGCACTTGCACCCCGTGGCCTGCCGCTCACCCCCCCCGAATTGACGGCTTGGGTCGCCCGCGGAGCCTCGAGCCTGGCCGCCTATTACGGCGCCTTGCCGGTGCCGAGAGTGCTCGTGATCATCGTGCCGGGGTTGGGCCAAAGCACCCGCGGCGAAACGATCACCGAGGGCGGCCCGGCGGTCGTAATTCGACCGGCCGACGGACTGACGGCCGAGGCCGCGCGAGACGACTGGGTCGTTACGCACGAACTGATCCACGCCACCTTGCCGTCGCTCGGGCACGCGCACGCCTGGTTGGACGAGGGGATTGCGACATACGTCGAGCCGATCGTGCGGGCGCGCGCCGGGCTGGTGACCGCCGAACGATACTGGCGGGAGCTCGCGCAAGGCCTCCCCCAGGGGCTGCCCGAGGCGGGCGACCGGGGTCTCGATCGAACCCGAACCTGGGGCCGTACGTATTGGGGCGGAGCCCTCTTCTGCTTCGTCGCCGACGTTCGGATCCGCGAAGCGACGCGCGGGGACCGGTCCTTCGATGACGTGCTCCGCGGCTTGATCGGCGCCCGGGATGACGCCGCGGCGACCGTCGACATCGCGCGCTTTCTCGAAGCCGCCGACCGCGCGACGGGCACGACCGTGGTCTCCGAACTGTACCGGGCTCTGGCTCTTGCGCCCGGCTCGGTCGATCTGGCCGCGCTATGGTCCGATCTTGGCGTCCGGGTCGCGAGCACGGCGATCACCTTCGACGACCACGCTCCGCGAGCTTCGATTCGCAGAGCGATCACGACGCCCCCCACCTCGATGTGATTGACGGGCGCGGCCGGATGGGGCAACCCTCGCCGCCGCCCGCCTGGGAGAAGAACGAGCGAAACGAAAAAGCACCGGGCACGTATTCGAATCGCGGCCCAGCGAGGCGGGGCACGATCAAACACCGTCAACTCACGAGGAATATCATGAAAATATCGCATTCGTTGATTGCAGCGGCTGTGGGTGGAATTCTCTTTGGCGCCGCCGGCTGTGCCGGTGAAACGCCCCCGGCGCAGCAGCCGGCCGCGGCGGCGCCTGCCGCGTCGGGCAGCGCCGCGCCCCAAACGGCGGCGGCTCCGGCGAAACACGCCTGCAAGGGCCAGAACGATTGCAAGGGTCAGGGCGGCTGCAAGACCGACAAGCACGGCTGCAAGGCCCAGAACGACTGCAAGGGTCAAGGAGGCTGCAAGACGGCTTGAGTCGACGCTCGAGGGCGCCGGCGATGCACGCGCCGGCGCACCGCGCCTCATTGGACGTCGGCCGCCGCGAGGAGCATGGGGTGATCATGGCCAACCGTTTCGGCCTTGCGAATCTCGGAATTGGCCTCGGGTTGCGTACCGCGCATTATCGTCACATTCTCGAGCATCAGCCCGACGTCGACTGGTTCGAAATCATCAGCGACAACTACCTGCAGACGTCCGGACGGCCGCTCGATTACCTGGATGCGATCGCCGGGCGATACCCGATTGTGATGCACGGCGTGTCGCTGTCGATCGGATCGACCGATCCCATCGACCGCGGCTACCTGGCCGATCTCCGCGTCCTTCGCGACCGCACAGGCGCTCGCTGGGTCTCCGATCATCTGTGCTGGACGGGTGTCTCGGGCAAAAACACGCACGACCTGCTGCCGATGCCGTACACCGAAGAGGCGCTGGCGCACGTCTCGGCGCGAGTCCGTTACGTGCAAGACTTCCTCGGCGCTCCCTTGGCGCTCGAGAACCCGTCGACGTACGTCGAGTTCGCGGGCGCATCCATGCGCGAGTGGGAATTTTTGGGCCGACTGGCGGAAGAATCCGATTGCGCCATTCTGCTCGACGTCAATAATATCTACGTCTCCGCCTTCAATCACGGGTTCGACCCGCGCGTCTACTTGGCGGCGGTCCCCTTCGATCGCGTCGTGCAAATGCACGTGGCCGGACATACGAATCACGGAACCCACGTCATCGATTCGCATATCGGTCCCGTCGTGGACGACGTGTGGCGTCTCTTCGGCGATGCCTATCGGCTCGGGGGCGGCACTTCCGTTCTGCTCGAGTGGGACGCGGAGATTCCGTCGTTCGACGAGACCCACGCCGAAGCGCTCCGTGCCCGGCATTTCATGGGAGGCGGATCGTGACTCGCCGCGCGATCGTCGAAACCGTCGTCGAACGCGAGCGCGCCAGTGCGACCCCTGTCGTTCGATGGCGCCTGCCCGGCACCACGAGCGCACCGGCGATTGCCCCGGACGCGCCGCCCGACGACGGCTCGCTGCGTGCTCGGCAGGAGTGGTTTGCGCGCGCGGTGATGTCGCCCGAGACGGCGGCGGCTCCGTCGGCCTCCGACGCCGACCGGGTGCTGACGCCTGGACCGCGGCTGTCTTGCCTCGAACGTCTCGAAGTCTACCGGCACGCCTACCACCTGCGGCTGATCGAATGTCTCGCGGACGACTATCCCGCGCTGCAGGCGGCGGTGGGCGAGCCGGCGTTCGACCGAATGGCCCGCGCGTACATCGCGCTGTACCCGTCCACCTCCCCGAATCTGAACGCCTATGGCCGCCGGATGTCGGAATGGTGTCGGGTGCAGGAGTCGTTCGAATCGATCGCGCCTCGCGCGTTCCTCGCGGACCTCGCCACGCTCGAATGGGCGATCGTCGAAGTGATCCACGCTGCAAGCACCGAACCCCTGACGCTGTCGGGGCTGCGCGACGTGCCCGTCGAGCGGTGGGTAGACGCCCGAATGACGACGACGCCCGCATTTCGGCTCCTGCGATTCGTATACCCCGTAAACACATACTTTCAGGCGTTTCGCGAGGGCAAAAGCCAAGCGATCCCGGATCGTTGCGCTTCCGCTGCCGCCGTGTACCGCTCCGGACCCACGGTCTGGCGCATGGATCTGTCGGACCCGATGTTCGACCTCTTGAACGGTCTTTGGGGCGGTGCCACCCTCGGCACCTCCTTGGAGCGGGCAGCGGCGGGCTTCGGCGACCTCAGCGAGGAGGTCGCCGTGGCGCGCGTGATGGCCTGGTTTCGCGAGTGGGTCTCGAGCGGGCTCTTCTCCGGCGTGTCGTTCGGATAACGTTGCGCCTGCGCGTGCGTAAACCCGAGCGTGCTGGGCGTGCCTTCTGTCGCGACTGCGATCACCGTCCCAGGTTGCGTGCGGGGACTGTTGACGATGTGGGTGCCTATCGGGGAGAGTGCCAATCCTTTCCGGGCACGGTCCATGGTCGAGCCGACCGACAACCTCTCGCGGCCCTTGCCGCTCATCCCCGGCGAGCGAAGCCGGGGCGCGGATCCGTCGGACCGAGCGCTCGACGAGGCGATGGATCGCTACGCCCGCGGTGATGACGCTGCGTTCGACGAGCTCTACCGGCGAGGCGCGCCGCGTTTGCGCGGCTTCCTCATCCGCCTCTGCGGAGATCGCGCGCTCGCCGAGGACCTGATTCAGGAGGCGTTTCTTCGGGTGCACCGCGCCCGCGGAAGCTTCGGCGCCGGCGCGCCGGCCGTTCCGTGGATTCTCGCGATCGGGCGCAACGTTTTTCGTGATCATGTCCGACGAGTGCGGGCGCGACCCGCGACGACGGCGGGATCGACGGCCGAGGACGATCACGCGCAGCAGCCCGAGGCCGCCGTGGACACGCGCGGAGACGAAGCGCTCGCCGCACAGGAAATGCTCGACGTGGTCCGGCGCACGCTGAGCGAGCTGCCCACCCTGCAGCGCGAAGCGTTCCTCTTGCTGCGCTTCGAGGGCTTGAGCGTGAGCGAGGCCGCACAGGTGGTTGGTGCTAGCGTCGGCGCCGTCAAGATCCGAGCGTTCCGTGCCTACGAGGCGCTGCGCGCTGCACTCGATCGTGCCGCCGGGGCGGGGCGTTGACGTCGTGAAACCCGACCTCGACCTTCAGCTTCTCCGGGATATTCCCGATCCCTTTGCGGACGGCGCGCGGCCGCCGTTGCCCTCGTTCGGCGTGCCGGCACGCCCTGTCTCGCCGACCCGATCGCGCGTGCGGGCAATGCGTGCGGGTGCTCTCGCGGCCGCGCTCGCATACGACGCGTGCTGGCTTGCCGTCTTCCGAATCCACGGCGGCGGACGCCCTAGCGGTATCGTTGTGCTCGGCGTCCTGATCCCGCTCGCTGCCGCGGCGATCGCCCTGGCCGCCGCCACCCGACAAGGATCGCGCGGCCTCGGCGAGACGCCCGGCCGCATCGTCGCCCTGACCGTCGGCGCTGTCGGCCTGTTCGTGTCGGCGACAGCGGCCGCCTTTCCGGTCGAGTGGAGCGAGAGCTTCTGGCTCGGCACCGCAAACTGCCTGGTGCGGAGCGCCATTTTTGCCGGCGGCCCGCTCGCCCTCGCGGCATGGGCATTCCGGCACGCTTTCGCCACGGGGTCCGCTCTGAAAGTCTCGGCCCTCGGCGTCGCATGCGGCGCGCTCGCTGCCGTGATGATGAACCTCGTGTGCCCCGACGACAGCGCCTACCACGTGCTCGTCGGTCACGGAGCGATGATGATCGTCGCGGGAGCCGTGGGAGCGTGGCTCGGGCGACGGGTTGGGCAGGCGTGACCTTTCGAGGTCGATGACCTCGGGCAGTTTGCGTCGTTGCTGGCCGCCGGGCTCGGCCGCACGGGCCGCGAAGACACCGAATTTCGGTCGCTTTCGGTCGCCAACCCGTGACCTCCTGAGCTATCCCACTAGCGTGCACGCTGCCGTACTGAGGCGCCGGTGACCCTCATCCGCTTGTGTGTCGAGTATTCCGGACACAAAAACGTCATCGTGTTCAACACGACTCCGATCCGCATCGGTCGGGATCTGTCGAACGATTGCAGGCTGGAGTTCCGATTTGTTTCGCGTCGCCACGCACGCATCGACCTGCGCGAAGGCCAGCTCCTGTTGACCGACGAGGGCAGCCGTCAGGGCACCTGGGTCCGCGAGGGCACACGGCGGCTCGAGCGCCACCAGCCGATCGATCTGGCCACGGTGGGTCACGAATTTCGCATCGGCGCTCTTCTGCTCCGGGCCGAACCGGTCGACGCCGCAGCGTCCCGGGCCGACACGCTGGTTTCGCCGCCCGAGCCGGGCCCCGACTCCTCCGACTCGAAGTGAGCGCCGTGCGTTCTCTCCGGGCGACCGCTTCGTGCGGCGTCGCGACGCCTGATTCTGCCGCGCCCGGGGGAGACCGCTGACCGCGCTTCGAGCGAGTCCGAACTTCGAAAGCGCGACACTCTTGCCGGGCCCGCCCCGCCAACCAGTTAGAATTCGACGACTTCGTTCATTTTCACGATCGCTTCGTCTGCAAGCCGGATCTCGGCGGGTGTCAAGCTCAGATGTTCATATGCGCCTTTGATCTCATCAATGGCAAAAGATCGAATGGCCCGGTTCAGCAAGGCGATCGATGAAACGAGGAAGCGGACCGGAATGCTGTTCGTCACCACCGCGACTCGTATCGGTCTACCGCCAAGGGCCTTCTGAAGTCGCTTGCGTTGCAGCACGTTGGGTCCACCGCCTTCCGTCCGAACAAGAATCCTAAGTTTTTCGAAGTTTTCACGATTCTCGACAAGCACCTTCAGAAAGGCGTCCCAATCTTCGTCGCGAGGCGTCACGGCATTTTCGCGAAGGACCAGCAAAACATCCGACACAAATTCGAAAGTCAGAGTTTTATTACGAACAGTCATTGATTTGCTTCGCGATCAGCCAAGTGGAGCAAACTTGGCAAAAAAATGACCAAGTACCGACGGCTTTTCGACAAGTCGATACCCAGCATTCAACAATGCCTTCGCTTTTACAACGCGGGCCACTTCCGCGACATAATCCATGTGCGCCTTGCCGTACACCCTCCGCGGGATCGCAAACCGCGCAAACTGAAAGATTCGCTCGGTAATTTCGCCCTGCGACGACAGTGTGAACATCGAGAATGGTGCCGCCCCGACCCGAATGCCACCTTCGATATAGAAGTCAGAGAATAGCGCAATTCCAGGCAATTTTTCTGGACCCAGATGGGGATACAGAGCTTGGACATCCACAAAGACGCCAGAGCCTCCGATCGGCTTACTTACAACGAGACCTGCCTCCTCCATTCGCTCACCCAAGTACGCAACCAACGAGGTTCTATGCGCCAAGTAGTCCTCGTCCGTGCCCTCCCGAAGCCCGACCGCTATTGCCTCTAGATCGCGTCGGGCAAGACCCCCATACGTATAAAACCCTTCGTAGAGCACCAATTTTTCCTGGCAACGTCGCGCAAAATCCTGATCGTTGGTGGCGATGAATCCACCGATATTGACGAGTGCATCTTTCTTCGCGCTCATCCAACAGCCGTCGGCATAGGACATCATCTCCGATACGATATCGGGAATGCTCTTGCTCTCGTAACCGGTCTCGCGAGCTTTTATGAAATGAGCATTTTCCGCGAATCGGCAGGCGTCCAAAAATAGTGGTATATTATATTGCTTCGCCAGTGACCGCGTCTCGCGAATATTTTCCATTGAGACTGGAGACGAACACGCCATGTTATTGAGGACGGTGACCACGATGAGCCGGACGCGGTCGTGGTAACGCTTCAGTGCCACTTCCAACCGCTCAAGATCCACATTGCCCTTGAACGGATGCGGCTCTTGAAACCGCCATAGGCGCTCGCATACGAGATCGATGGGTGTCGCGCCCCGATGCTCGACGTGCGCTTTGGTCGTATCGAAGTGGGTGTTGCTCAGCACGATATCGCCCGGCTTCAGAAGCAGCTCCATGACGATGTTCTCGGCCGCACGTCCTTGGTGCGTCGGAATCACATGCGCAAATCCACAAACTTCTTGGACCGTCCTCTCGAACGCCAAGAAACTCTTCGAGCGCACGTAGGCTTCATCACCGCGCATGAGCGCCGACCATTGCTCATCGCTCATAGCTCCCGTTCCACTATCCGTGACCAAGTCGATACAAACGTCGGCGGAATTCATGTAAGCGGGCGAATAGAAGGCCTCCGCAAGCACCCGCGTGCGATCGGCGCGATCCGGCAGGCGAACCCTCTCCACCACCTTCGTCTTGAACGGTTCGGCGAGGGAACGGAGGAACATGTCCTTTGCCAGGTCTACCATTGGATTTAACCGATAGGCGTCACCCGGTCGGTGTGCACTCCGAAACTATTTCCCAAAAATTCCGGGCCCCGGCGCCAAAAGGTCATCCGGGTCGAATCGCTGTTTGAGCAACATCAATTCACTCCATTGCGCGCCGTACTGTTCCACCCAGTCCGTTTCGTCGAAGGGGATCGAACCGATGGGGTAGCGAGTCCCGCCGACGACGCGGGCCTTCTCGAACAAGGCGCGGTTCCGACGGAGCATCCGAGTCGCAAAGGCCGGGTCCGGGCCGGGCGCAGCGGCCGCGGTCAGAATATCGAACAAATAAACCACGTCGCCTTCCGGCAGACGCAGGAACGAACTCGTGGACCTCCGCTTCTTGTGCGGGAAAAGCAAGAGAAAGCCCGTCGCTCCCACATCGTCGGGGGCAAGAGTTGGAATGACGTCGCCGACATAGCGCTCGACGGCCGACTCTGGAAGAAAGACGTCGAACCAAGGGTGCACAACGCCGTCCCACAACCCCTCCCGCATAAACTCCTCGATCTGTGTATCGACACTAAGCACGTACGGCAAATACGGAACGTCCACGAAAGGCACGTTGGCCGGGGCGACGCTCAGACCGCGAAGCAAAAAAGCCGCGTCGGGCGGTGTCGCCGGGTCGAAGTAGGCGACCGCGCTGAGGCCATAGATCCAGCCTCCGCTACCGTTGAGAACCCACATCGTGAGGATGTCGCGAAGCTCTTCTCTCGCGACGAGAGTTCGCAGATCGGCGAAAAACGTCGCGTTGTCGGTGTAACTCGGCTGGAAGACGCGCACGAACGTCTTGGCCGGCACGAGGTCGACTACCGCGCGTGTGATCACGGCGCACTGACCAAGCCCCGCGCGTACCACCGCGAACAGGTCGGTGTTGAGTTGGGGAGAGCAGCGCATCACGTCGCCCGCGCCGGTTACGACTTCGATCTCCCGCACGTTATTGATTAGCGCGCCCTGCGCGTACGACGGCGAAATCCCGCCGACGGAAAGCGTGCCGCCAATCGAGAGGCCTGTGAAGCCTGTCAGCGCCGGAGGAGTCAGGCCAAGTGGGACACTGGCCTCCACAAGATCCCTCCAGAGCACACCGGCGTCCACGTCCGCTGTGTCGGGGCCGATGGAGTGAATGGTATCGAGGGCACTCATCTCGATGACCAGACCGCCTTCGACCTGGGCCTGACCGAACGTCGTGTGTCCCTGTCCGCGCGCCGCAATTCGAATGTGAAACCGACGGCAGAATCGCACCATCTTCTTGATGTCTTCGACAGAGCCGGGTCTCAACACGGCGATCGGGGTCAGGTGAACGATGTTGCCGACGTCGACCGCGTCGGCGGCTCGAGACGCGGGGTCAGTGAGGAGGACGCCATCGAGTGGGGGGACCGACTCGAACGTGGACTCTGCGTGCGCGACGCTCACCCACAGGCGAGCGGTAGGGCTAAAACCAAGAACCGTAGTCGATGCCAATCCTGCAAGAAAATGGCGCCTATCGAGCATGTGGAAACCTCGACACATGATCCAACAGCTCGCACAAGTTCGCAATGGCGTTATTTTGTTGCCCCCGGCGCGATGCCTACGACTCGCTTACCCGCTCATCGTCTCGCGTGCTCTTCTGCAATGGGGATTGCGCCCACCGGCCTACACGGGCGCGTAGACCGTGATGAAAGAGACCAGCATCGACGATTGCGTTGATGCGGCGGACCGGGCGCCGCCCGCGGGCAGTGAGCCTGGGCCATCGTGAGCGCGCGTTGGCCCGCCCTTCGGCGTAACGTCCTTCAGTACAGCGCCCCGTTAAACGGTACCCAGCGTCGCTGGGTAGGTCCGCGTTGCGAGCTGGCGCTGTACCCCTCGCAGTAGTGTTAAGTTGATTTCCTTGCAGCTTCGCCCCAAACCCCCAATCGCCTCCCGGCGATCGAAGTACACCGCCCGGCTGATCCCTTTGTTCTGGGGCGGTGTACTTAGTTTCGTGAATGTGTCGAGGAAGTGACGCAAGCGAATGGCTATTCTAGGGCTGCGCTTCGAAGGGATCGCGCGAAGGCGACTCGCAGCCGTAGCAAAGCGAGTAAAGATCATCGAGAAATTGCCACGCGGCGCGCGCGACTGCGCTCTCGGGCCCAAACGCCCCGAGTCCCGCCGAGAATTCTCTCGTGTCAAGCCCCTGCGGGTCAACTGCGACACGACCCGCGTTTGCGCATCCGGCTGGTCCGGCCGAGCGCAGCCAGCGCCGGAGTGCACTGCTCGCGAAACGCTCAAGCTGGCCTTGCATGAACTCGACCGCCATGGAGGCGGTCGCGAATTCGTCGGCGTTCGACGGACCGGCAATCGCGGCGAGTCGAGAGTCGAGCGAGCGCCCCGGCCTGAGCCACGCGTCGAGGGTCGAATCGGGCGGTCCTTTGAAGGTCGCGGCGCTCTCGCTCGGTTGCGGGAGCATGCGGAGCTTCTCGCAAGCCCCAGACCCACGGTCTACCGCATCCAGGTTGGCGAGAAGGATCCAAAGGGTCCGCGCGTCTATTGGCTCGCGCTCCATGCGGCGGCAAAACGGATGCTCGCTGATGGCGTCGAACTGGCCGAAGCACTTGGCGACCTCGACCACGCCACTGGCTCGCCCGTTCGAGCCCGCTTCCACCGTACCAGGCCTGTAAGCCTCGACCGCGAGATACGTCGTCAGACGTGCCTCGCCACGATAGCGGCGGAACGATACGTAACTGTGCATACCCATGTCTTCGTCGAGAGGCCGATTGGCGAAGGCCCCTATTGAGCGAGCGTACGAGTCCGACGCAATCCCGAAACGCTCAAGGCAAGCCAAAACGCGATGTCGCACCGCACCGTCGTTTGGAGCGTAGCTATTGATGGGAAAGTGCGTGGTCGCGGCCACCGGAATATCTCCTTGGCCGCCCACGAACGAGTAGCAGGTGCATGGTGAGCGACCTTCGAAGACATCGTTCTCCGCGTCGGGAGCGACAAGCCCCAAGAACGCTTTCAAGTCGCCCGGATCGTACGAGCGTGACGCACTTGCAACCGCCTCGAGATCGGTCACCGAGCAGCCGAAATGGCGCGCGTAGACTTTGACCCGTGCGTCGGGGGACTCGCTCAGGTCGAGCGCGAGATAGTTAAGTTCGTCCCACTCGGGCCCGCGTCGCAAGAGACTGCGGCTGACGGTTGGCCACGCGCCGGGGAACCCGAGGCGCACGAGGGCTTCCTCAACAAGCGCCGGCGCGAGCTTTTGTCCCTGGGCGGCCGGGTTCAGGTATATTTTGAAATCGGGACGCGAGTCGCCCGAAAAGGCCACGGCAATCCAGACGCTGAAAAGGCCGGAGGGCGTGGCCGGGCAGAACAAGTTCTGGATCCGTTCGAAACGCATCAGGTCAATGGCAAACTCCGACGCCATGGATTCGAGAAGAGCGACGGCCGCGTCCCGGTTCGAGACCAGCGAGGGAGAGTCGCCGAGTGGCTCCAACAAGATGCGCACTTCGGGTTTGGCCCCAAAGGTCAGCGAGAACTCGATCGGAGTGTGATCATCGCCGATGTACGACGGCCAGACGGGGCAGTCTCCAAGGGTTCTATGGCCCCAAGGATCAATCAAACGCCCGAAGACATCGACGATCGACTCCGACCGATTGCCAAGCCCGATTGCCCCGCAGAGGCTTCGCAGTCGACTCGCGCCAGTGTCAAATACAGTACGATGGACCGTATCGTTGCGAGGGGCCGGCTTCATACTTCGACGCTCCATGCCGTCGCGAAAGGTCTGGCCAAAGAAGCCTTGATGCCGCGCTTTGGCCGGTTAACTCCTGCGCATGGTGCTACGGACCATTCAGCCGAATGCTTAAGGGGTCCCTCCCCCCTCAGCCGCATGACCATCGACGCCGCGCGCGCCGATTCGGACTCCGAAGGTTCGGCCTGCGGCGCTAGTACCTCGATTCCGCGGAATGGAAGGGTCGTTTTCCGCGATATTCCCGACGGGATCGGGTGGTCTCACCCCTCCGTTTCATGGAATCGGGGTACTAGGCGGAATCCGTGGCGCATCGCGAAGGATGCCCCGGAACTGCGTAGGCGCCCGACTTCAAGAGTTCAAAGCACCGGCCCTGCCTTGCTCGGTCGAGCATCGAGGATGCAACGTTGTTGCAAATTCTCGGCCTCCTCGAAATGCGCCACCCCGGCGCTCCTTCGAGCGAGCGCGCTTCGCCTCACCCCGGAGAGACCATGTTCTCCGGACGGACGAACGTGTCGAAGTCTTCGGGTTTGACGAGGCCCAGGTCGGCCGCGGCCTGCCGGAGCGTGATGTTCTTGGAGTGCGCGAGCTTCGCGACCTTTGCTGCGTTGTCGTAGCCGATCACTTCGTTCAGAGCCGTCACGAGCATGAGCGTGTTCTCCACGTGATGCGCGATCACGTCGCGATTCGGCTCGATGCCGACCATGCAATGGTCGTTGAAGCTCTGGCAGGCGTCGGCCAAAAGCGCGCAGCTCTCGAGAACGTTGTGCACGATGACGGGCTTGTACACGTTGAGCTCGAAGTTGCCGCTGGCTCCCGCGAACCCGACGGTCGTGTCGTTGCCGAAGACCTGGACGCAGACCATGGTCAGAGCCTCCGCCTGCGTGGGGTTTACTTTGCCGGGCATGATGCTGCTGCCGGGCTCGTTCTCGGGCAGATGCAGCTCGCCGATGCCGCAGCGCGGGCCGCTGCCGAGCCAGCGAACGTCGTTGGCGATTTTGAAGCACGCCACCGCAAGCGTCCGCATCGCGCCGCTCGCCGCGACAAGCGCCTCATGGCCTGCGAGAGCCGCGAACTTGTTGGCGGCCGTCCGGAAGGGAACACCCGTGAGCCCTGCAATGTGGCGCGCCACCGTCTCGGACCATTTGGGGTGAGTGTTCAAGCCCGTGCCCACCGCTGTTCCGCCGAGGGCAAGTTCGTACAGACCGTCGAGCGATCGCTCGACGCCCGAAACCGCGAACGCCAGTTGCGCGGCCCAGCCGCCCATCTCCTGACCGAGCGTCAGCGGCGTCGCATCCATCAAATGGGTGCGACCGACTTTGACGATGTCTTTGAACGCCTCGCTCTTGCGCTCGATCGTGGCGCGGAGCGCCGTCACGGCGGGTATCAACCGCTCGCGGATTTCGAGCGCCGCGGCCACGTGCATCACGGTCGGGAAGACGTCGTTCGACGACTGCGACCGGTTGACGTCGTCGTTCGGGTGAATCGGACTTTTTGAACCCAGGACACCTCCGGCGATCTCGATGGCGCGGTTGGCGATGACCTCGTTGGCGTTCATGTTCGACTGCGTGCCGCTGCCGGTTTGCCAGACGACGAGGGGAAAGTGGCCGTCGAGCGTGCCGCCGATGACCTCGTCTGCCGCGCGCGCAATCAAGTCGCACTTCGCGCCGTCGAGCTTGCCGATCTCCCGGTTCGCCATCGCCGCGGCCTTCTTGACGATGCCGAACGATCGGATCACGGGCCGGCCGAAGCGATGGCCGCCAATCTTGAAGTTCTGAACGCTACGCTGAGTCTGGGCGCCCCAATACTTGTCCGCGGGCACTTCGACGCGGCCCATGCTGTCCGACTCGATCCGAACGTCGCTCATGGCCCGCGCTCATAGAGCGTTTTGCGCGGGAGTTCCAGGCGGATGACGGACTTCCGCCCACCCGGGGAGCGGCACGACCGGGACGCACTCGAACCGCGCGCCGGGGCCGGCTCGGGCTCTCAAGACACGGCAGCCGCCGGGAGCGTGAACGAGAAGATACTTCCCTGGTCGATTCGACTCTCGACGCGGACGGCGCCGCCCTGCAGCTCGACGAGGCCCCGCACGATGGCCAACCCGAGCCCGGGGCCGTCACGGGGCGTTCGCCGCGCGTTCGCGGCATGATCGAAGATGGTGGCCAGTCGGTCGGCCGCGATGCCACGGCCGGTGTCGGCGACGGAGAACCGAACGATTCGCTGCGGGTCGCGCGCTTCGAGAGTCCCGCCGTTCGCCGCTTCGCCGTCGGCCGATGGCCCGACTTCTGCGCTCGCGTATGAGGCCGATAGGGCGACCCGGCCCCCCGGGGGCGTGAAGCGCACGGCATTGCCCACGAGCTTGGATACGATCTGCAATAGCCGCCCGCGATCGCAGATCGCCACGAGCGGCGCCACGGGGACGTCGAGTTCGAATCGCACCTCTTGCGCACTCGCCAGATCCTCGAACGGCGCTGCAGCCGCCCGCAATGCGGACCCCACGTCGCAGGGCCGCCGGTCCGCCTCGATCATCCCAGAGTCGATCTTCGCGAGGTCGTGGAAATCGCCGACGACTTGGTTCATGCGGGCGGCCGAACGGGCGATCGCATCGACGACCCGACGGACGGGTCCCTCATCGGGCGCGACCGTCCGCTTGAGAAACCCCGCCCCCATGACAATCGAAGCCAGCGGATCCTTTAGGTCGTGGCAGACGACGGAGATGAGGTCCCGATCGGCGTCGGTTCCCTCGAGACGCCCGAGGGTCTGATCGATCTCGCGAGCAAGCCGACGAGCCGCGACGCGTTCCGAGGCAGTCGCGCACGCATCCGCGGCCGACGCGATCCGGGATCGCGCGTCCCGGAGAGCGAGGACGAAGGGGCTGGGCATGCGCGAGGGTCCGGCCAAATATCCATCGTGTTCCGGGTCATCGCCCGCTGCGAGCCCACGCACGCGCCGGTCGCCGGATGCCAACGTGTCCACTTATCCGCATCGAGGGCCGGTGCGTCAAGACTTGGCCTGAGACGACGGCCGCGTCCGGTTCGCTTGGACGCGCGACCGGGAGCGCGACGATGCCTCGGGGCGGCCCGAGGGCGCTGCGCCCACGCCCATCGTCCGAGCCCCGGAGCGAGCGAAGCGGTAGCGCAATCGTCCCGCCCGCCATAGAGTGGCGACCAAGGGCCGAGGCAATGACCCGAGCCATTCTCCTTATCGACGACGATCGAAGCATGTGCACGGTGCTCGAAAGCGAGCTCCGTCAGCGCGGGTTCCAGGTCACGTCGGTCCCCACGCCCGTCGAAGCGCTTGCGAGCTTCGAGCGGGATGACTTCGGCCTGATCATCACGGATGTGAATCTGGTCGGGATGAGTGGGGTCGAGCTCTGCAAGCAGCTCGTTGCGCGGCGCGAAGACATTCCCGTCATCGTCATCACCGGCTGCGCGAACATGGAGACGGCCGTCGCCGCAATCCGAGCGGGTGCGTACGACTTCGTGACCAAGCCGTGCGACATGGACGAGCTCGCCTTGACGATCGATCGGGCGCTTCGGCATCGCGCGCTTCGTGAGGAAGTGAAGCGGCTGCGGCAAGCGGTCGATGGCACACGGCGCTTCAATGGCATTCTGGGCACGAGCGCGGCGGTCACGAAAATGTGCGAGCTCGTCGCGCGGGTGGCCGACACGGAGACGACCGTGCTCATCACCGGAGAGAGCGGGACTGGCAAAGAGCTCGTCGCGAAGGCTCTGCACGCGAAAAGCGGGCGCAGGGACGGGCCCTTTGTCGCCATCAACTGCGCGGCCATGCCCGAAAATCTTCTGGAGAGCGAACTCTTTGGACACGTCAAAGGCGCGTTCACGGATGCCCGCAACGCGCGTCCGGGCCTTTTCATCAAGGGCAGTAAGGGCACTCTGTTTCTGGACGAAATCGGCGAAATGCCTCCTGGAATGCAGGCCAAGTTGCTGCGGGCCCTGCAAGAACGCACCGTCCGGCCCGTCGGCGGCGAGCAAGAGCAGCCGTTCGACGCACGCATCATCGCTGCGACCAATCGAGACCTCGAGACCGAGGTCGAAGAGAAGCGCTTTCGCGAGGACCTTTTCTATCGCATCAACGTCGTACGCGTTCACGTCCCGCCTCTGCGATCGCGTGGCAGCGACATCCTTTTGCTCGCCCAGCACTTCCTCGAGCGGTACGCGGCGCAGAGTCGCCGGCCCGTTCTTGGAATGATGAGCGCGACGGCCGACAAGCTCATTTCCTACCCCTGGCCAGGCAACGTCCGCGAACTGCAAAACTGCATCGAACGCGCGGTGGCACTCGCGCAATTCGAGCAAATCGGCGTCGACGACCTGCCCGAGAAAATCCGCGACTACAAGACGGCGACCATCGCCGTCGAGTCGAACGATCCCGCCGAACTGCTGACCATGGACGAGGTCGAGCGGCGCTACATCGTCAAAGTGCTCGAAGCCGTCGGCGGCAACAAGACCCTCGCCGCGCAAGTGCTCGGTTTCGATCGCCGCACGCTGTATCGGAAGCTCGACCGCGTTCGCGAATCCTACGGGGGGCTCGAAAAGTCGGTCCGCGAGCGCGATCACCGTCCGCCGAGCAGCGGAAAAATGGCCATCGCGCGACCCCAAGGGGACCACGTTTCGAAAGGCTAGGGAGTAGGACTAGCGGCTTCCGGATCGCATCCATACCGTGCGCTAGGACCCGCGCCCTAGGGATGCATCACGTGGGTGAGCCATGCGGCCGCGCCCGCCGCCATGACCACGACGAGCGCCACGGCGACGCCGACCTTCGTTCCCGCATTCGATCGGCGGGCGAGCGCCGGCAAGTTCACCGGGGCCGGCGTCGGATCGGGTTGCGTAAGGGCAGGCCGCGGCGCGGGGACGGCCAAGGCCACGCCCGATGGGCTCGGCGTGCCGACGACCCGGCGAGCGGCCGGAGGCTGCGAACGCAACAGCATGCCCGCGAAGTCCTCCTCGAGGGCGGCCAGATTGCCCGCGGTGACGGCGGGCGGGATTGTCGAGGGAGCGGTTTCGATGGGCTGCCGCTTCTGGCTCACCGAAATCTCTTCGATCCACGAACCCATGTCGAGGTAGCCGCCGCCCGCCGTAGCGACCTTCGAGCCGGTTTGCAGGAGTGGCACGTCGCTCGACCTCGACCGGGAAGCGGCCACCGGGACCGAGGCGCCTGCGGGATCGTCGGTCAGCGATGTGAACTCGAGCAGCGCCTCCTCGATCAGCTTGTCGATGATGCTCGTCTGTTGCGGACGATACCGCTGGCGCTCCTTCATCGCGCCTTGGACCAGCTGTTGAATGTCGAACGTACTGACAGGCACGCCGTACCGGAACATGAACTTCGACAGGTCCTGTCCGAGCGCACGCGCCGTCGTGTAACGCTGCGCCGGATCGCGCGCGAGCGCGCGAACGATGATCCGTTCGAGGTCCTGGGGCACCTTTTTGTTGATCTGCGAGATGCTCGGAACGCTCGAGGCCTGGACCTTCTTGACGGTCTGAAAGTCGGTATCGCCGAGAAACAGGCGCTGAGCCGCCAGGAGCTCCCAGAGAATGATGCCGACGGCGAAGATGTCCGTGCGCGCGTCGACGTCCTGCCCCATCGCAGCCTCGGGGGACAGATACGAAAACTTGCCTTTGATGATGCCCGGCTCGCTTTTCTCGAGTTGGCTGTTGGCCTTGGCGAGACCGAAATCGACGATCTTTACCTCGCCGTACTTCGTGACGAGGACATTGGGCGGCGACATGTCCCTGTGGACGATGAACAGCGGAACCCCGTTCGAGTCCGTGAGCTCGTGCGCGTAGGCGAGGCCCTTGCAAAGCTCGAGGCTGATGAAGACGGCGGCCTCGACGGGGAAGTCTCGGCCCGTCTTCCTCAGGTGCTCGATGATCGCCTTCAGGTTCGCGCCGTCGACGAACTCCATGACGATGAAGAACGCCGAGTCTCCGACGCCGATGTCGAACACCTGGACGCAGTTCGAATGCGACAGCTGCGCCGAAAGGCGAGCCTCGTCGAGAAACATCGAGATGAATTTCTTCTTCGAAGACAAATGCGGCAGGACGCGCTTGATCGCGACTTGCTTGCGAAAGCCCTGAAGCCCCTCGCTTTCAGCCCGAAAGACTTCCGCCATGCCGCCCGATTCGAGCCGTTCGATGACGCGATAGCGCTGCTGGCTGTCGGACATACTCTCGGAGGGCCTCCGCCTCGACGGTTAAAGTGCCACCCGCACATGCGAGGGGTCAAGCTAGTCCCCTGGAAAGGTGACTCGTGGGTGGCCCGCCGGCGCCGTTGCCGGTACCCTGGTGCCGCGATGTTCGTTGACACCCGTCGTCGGCGGAACGATTGTCGGCAGCTCGCCGAAGCGCGAAAACACTAACACTCGGACGAAACGGACGGGAAAGCCGTCGCGGGAGGCATGGTGGACACAGAGTTCGAAGCGGCGAAGGAGCTCGTCGAGGCAACCATCCGCAAACTGGGACTGGATCCGACGACGACGCGCGGGCGGTCTGCGAGCGACAGCCAAGCGGTTTGGACGCTCAAGCGCGGCAGTGCTTCCGTTTTGCTGACGGTGACTTTTCAGGAGAGCGAGGATGTCACCTACCTGCGCGTGGTGTCGCCCGTCGTCACATTGCCCACCCATGCGGGCAACCAGGCGGCGCTCATCCGCAGAGTGCTCGAGCTCAACGCGGGCGGCCTGGCGAACGCCGCGTTCGGCCTCGTCGGAGATCGCGTCGTGGCCGTGAGCGAACGGACTGCCGCCGGCCTCGGGGCCGAGGAGGTCGAGCAAACGGTCCGGCATCTCGCCGCCGTGGCGGACAGTTTCGACGATCGGTTCGAGAAAGAGTTCGGCGCCACCAAGGCCTAGGGACATGACGATCCGCTTCGTGCAGCGCGCAGCCGGTACGGCGGCGTTCGGCGCGATGCTGGTTGGCATGGACGCTCGCGCGCTGGACGGAGACGTCACCGCCAACAGCGCGGCGCAGTTCTACGACGTCACCTCGCCGACTGGCCAAGTTCTGCTCGAGCGCCGGCGTCTCACCGCGACCCTTGGTCTGGGTGCGTACGACCTATTGGGCACCGCCGAGGGCGACCCGCACGCGGCTGATCTCAGCATCCGGCTGCGCGTACGCTACGACGCCGATTACGGTGCGCCGAGCGCGACATCCGACCCGACGATCTTCGGCAGCGTCGTGCCGGGGTTCACGCCGCAAGCGGTCGACCTGATGTACTTCTACCTCGAAGGGCGCCGGTTCGCGCGAGGCTGGCTCGGCTTCAAAGTGGGTCGACAGTACGTGACCGACGTGCTCGGCTGGTGGTCCTTCGACGGCGGCGAAGTCAGTGTGACAACGCCGTACCACGTCAAGGCCGAAGCCTACGGCGGGCTCGAGCAACGCGGCGGGATGTCGCTCAGCACCTCGCGATTCGAGGCCGACGGGGTCTGGCGCGGAGACCGTACCGGCTTCGAGCCGCTTCTTTACCCCGAGTTCCAGCCTGCCGAAATGGCCCCGGCGCTCGGCGTCGCGCTGGAGTCGGTCGGACTAACCTGGATTCATGGGCGACTGACGTACCGGCGGGTGTACGACACCGGACCGTCGACCGTGTCCGAGTTCCCCGACGGCAGCAGCCCCGCGGTCTACGACCGAACGCGCATTTCGTCCGATCGGTTGGGCTACGCGGTCGATGCGAATCTTGCCGCGATCGGGGCCGTCAAGGCCGGGATCGTCTACGACTTCTACCGGGCCGGGATCACGTCGGCCTACGCGTCGCTCGACGGGTACCTCGGTCAACGTCTCACCGTCAGCGCCGACTACGATTACTACGTCCCCGCGTTCGACGGGGACAGCATCTGGAACTTCTTCGCGGGGGAGCCGAGAAATGATCTGGGTATCCGTGCGAACGTCGACATCGATCGACGCCTCTCGGTCGCCGGCAATGCGCATGCACGGGTCTCCACCGTGCAAACGGCGCCGTTCGACCCCGGTGCAGGCTTCGTCTCGTCGCCCTCGCCCAACAGCGCCGGAGGCTACTACCCCACCAACGGTCATCCGTTCGACGAGGGAGGCAACGTGTCGGCACGCTGGCACACCGGCGAGACGCGCATCGCCGCCCACGCGAGCGGCGACTTTGGGTCGGAAGGAGATCGGGTGGGCGGCGACGTGTCGGCCGAACAGGTGATCGAGACTCGTTACATGGTCGGCGGCCGCGCGGGGCTTTGGCAGTGGAAGGACGACTTGCGTCCGGATCGGTCGGCCACGGGATTCCAATACGTCGCGAACGTGGGGTACCGCTTCGACCCGCGGTGCCGAGGCTCGTTCGAGTGGGAGCACGATTTCAACGCTCTGGTCGGGCAGCGCTTTCGGTTCATGTTCCTGCTCTCGCTCGACATGGGCAAGCTGCCGCAGCACACCCGGGAGACCGCGCAACAATGAGGAGCCAGGTCTTCCGGCCGCTTCGGTCTTTCGTCGCGCTCGGCCTCGTCGGGGCGCTCATGCCCCTGTTCGCCCTGCTCGTGATCGTGCCGATCGCTCTCGCCCAGAGCGAAGGCCCCACGGTCCACGGCGTCGCCCCGTTGCCCGACGACCGCCCCGTGCCCCACGGCTTGCTTCCTCCCGGGGCGCCCAACCCGGACACGGGCCCGAGCCAGGTCATTTACCCGGCCCAACACATCACGATCCGCTTCGATCACGCGAAACATCTCGGACGCGAGATTGGCGCCACCTGCATGACGTGCCATCCCGGCGCGACCACCAGCCGACGCGCCTCCGATCGGCTCACGCCGGTCGGCGAAGTCTGCGACCGCTGCCACGCCACGGATCACTCCAATCTGGCACTCGTAAGGTCCGGCGACGCTGCCATGGGCCGGTGCGCCACGTGCCATCAAGGGTACCGCCCGGAGGACGGGAACCGCGTCGCGCCTCTCGAACTTCCGAGGGCGAATCTCGTTTTCGATCACAAATCCCACGCCGATCGGAACATCGCATGCCCGCAGTGCCACGGCGCCGTCCGCGAGATCGAACTGGCCACGCGCGACCAGCTTCCGCGAATGAGCGGCTGCTTGCGCTGCCACCAGGCTCCAGACCCGGCGTCCTTGGGCGACGCAAAAAGCGCTTGCGAAACGTGCCACTTGGCGGGGCCGAACGGAACGGCCCGGATCCAGACGATGTTCCCAAGCGGAACGCTGCGCCCGCCTCGCTGGTTGCACAACGCCGAGCACACCCCGGACTTCATCGAGCGGCACAAGTCGGTCGCTGCGGACGACTCGGAGTTCTGCGCGAACTGCCACAAAGAGGACTTTTGCACCGACTGCCACGACGGGCGCACCCGGCCGCGCGACATTCACCCGAACGATTATCTGAACATGCACGCGATCGAGGCGCGCATGAACACCGAGCGGTGCACCAGCTGCCACCAGCAGCAAAGCTTCTGTCTCGACTGCCATTTGCGCGTTGGAGTTGCAGAATCGAGTCCAGCGAACGCCAAGGACAGCGGGCGCTTCCATCCGCCGAAGAGCATCTGGAGCGATCCGCCGCGCAAACCCGGAAGTCACGGCTTCGAAGCCGAACGCAACCTGAACGTCTGCGTGAGCTGTCACACCGAGCGCGACTGCGTCGCGTGCCACGGAGCCCTCGGCATCGGCGGCGGATTCGATCCACACACGTCGGGGTTCGTAGGCCGCTGCGCTACCCAGTTCAACCGAAACCCGCGTCCGTGCTTCGTTTGTCACGAGCCGGCAGACGCGGTCCTTTCTCAATGCCGATGAGCCATTCGTCGATTGCGGGCTGCGAAGAAAAGGTGACGCATCCCGTTTTGGGGGACGACGGATTGCGGAAAGACTGCGACAAGACGAAAACGGCCTTGCACCCGCCGTACCGCGAGGGATATGAGTCTATCCCTTGCACACCCCCCCCCATGCCTGCGGCCGAGGAGGACGATGGTGAAAGAACTCGTTCGCTACCTCTTAGAGAATATGTACCTGGATTTTCAGGGCGAGATCTCTCTCGAGACCGTCCGTCAGTTCTTGCGCAACGACGAGAGTCGCGAAGCGCGGCAGCTGCTGCAGAAGCTCATCGAAGACAAGGGGGTGGACGAACTCTTGCTCACTCTCGCCGACGTCCTGAAGGACCATCTAAGAACCGGCGTCAGCGAAGAAGTCGTGCGCGAGCAGCTGCAGCTCTACTCGGAGAGCTGATCGGTCTAGCCCTATTTCCGGCCGCCTGCGATCAAGGCAAGGCGAGCAACGAATCGGTCCCGGTGGGGCCTGCCGTGCACCTTGTGGACTCGAACGTGCGCGGTGGATTTCTCGCTCCGAGCGACTCGATCGAGCTGTCGTTCGATCGCTTGCTCCTGCCTCTCAGCATCGCCCGTCAGACGTTTGTTCTGGCAGAACTCGTGGGCAACAGCGCGGCAGCGCTGGTGCCGACCATCACGTACGACCCGGTGGCGCGGGTCGTGACGATCACGCCGCTGCCGGACGAAGCCTTTGTTCCTGGGCAGGCCTACCAGCTGACGATCGTGTCGCCCAGCGGACCGACGGACACCTTCGGTTTGCGTACCATCGACGGAGCGACGCTTTCACAGTCCTCACCCTCCTCGCTGACATTTCTCATCGAGCCCGACGCGGGGACCGCCGAGGGGCCGCTGACATCGCCGCCCGACTTCTGCGGCCTGGTCCTGCCTATCTTCGCGAGCAAGTGCGGCGGCGCCGGGTGTCACGGCGCAGCGCCCGCGCTGCCCGCCATGGGTTTGGAATTGACCGATCCGCAAGGCGTTATGGCTACGGCAATCGGGCGTGTGGCGGAAGAGTCCAACACGGGCCCTTTGGCCGGCGTCGCAGAGGCGCCGACGCTCGCTTTCACACAAGACGTGCCGATCATCGATCCCGGGCCCCAACCCGAACTGCTGTTCGTGGATTCCGGGGTCGACGGCGCGGCGCCCGAGCTCGGCGGCGGAGTCGCTGAGCCGACCTCCGGCAATCCAGCGCACAGCTGGCTCATGTACAAGCTTCTGATGGCGGCGCCATCGCTACCGTGCTCGTCGAGTGCGTCGTCCTCGCCGTGTGACGCCGGCGCCCCCGTGGATGCCGACGCGGCTGCCCCGAATCAGGCCCGCGTGTACTCGGTCGCCTGCGATGCCGACGGGGATCTTTGCCCGATCGCGCTATCCACTGCCGAACGTACGCGTCTCGCCGCGCTCATTCCAGGGCGGGAGATGCCCTACCCCGCCGACCCGACGTCCACCGCGCCGAACCCGCAGGCGCTCACCGTGCCCGAGCTCGAAATCGTCAGCTCGTGGATCGCGGCCGGCGCCCCCGTGCCGATCGCGTGCCCTTAGACTGGAGGACGGCAAATCGCTTGGCGAAACCCCGATCACCCCTGAGCGCTTCGCTCCGCCTCGCTTCGCTCTCTCGGCTCCGCTCTCGCCGTACAGACTCCACGACACGTCGAGGGGAGCGAATGCCGCTCCCCTCGAGCACCCCAGCAGGAGACGAGACGATGGGCCAGTGCGAAGCGCTCAGCGGGGTCGAGCTTCCCGCCGACCTAGCTTTTCGCCTAGCCCTCGACTCGGTTACGGCCGCGTTGCTTGGCCTGGTACAGCCAATCGTCCGCGGCCTTGTAAAGAGTCGTGGCGTCGGCCATGGCAGGCTGAAAGGACGCCACGCCCAAACTGATCGTGCAGGCGATCACCTGTTGCTCGTGCTTGAAACGCGACGCCTCGACGATGCGCCTCACCTTGTCGGCCGTGATGCGCGCGCCCTCGAGCGCAATCTCCGGCAGCAAAATGGCGAACTCCTCGCCGCCGGCGCGGGCGAATACGTCTTCGCGGCGTAGGCGGGGCTTCACGGCTGCCGCGATCTGACGAAGCACGCTGTCGCCCGCCAGATGGCCGAACGTGTCGTTGACCCGCTTGAAAAAATCGATATCGAAGAGAATCAGCGAGAGCGCGCGCTGATAGCGCCCCGATCGGTTGAACTCGCGTTCGAAGACTTCGTTGAAATAGCGCCGGTTGAACGCCTGCGTGAGGCCATCCACGGTCATGAGACGGTAAATCTCCTCGTGGTACTGAGCTTCAACGTTCTCGCCGGTCATGAACTTGAGAATCGACCGTCCGATGTGAATTTGGTCTCCGTCGGTGAGACGTTGTTCCCGCACCAAGCCGTCGTTCACGTACGTGCCGTTGGTCGAATTCAGATCGTGCAGCCAGTAGTCCGCCCCATCGAACGTGATGCGGGCGTGGTGGCGACTGACGCTCTCTTGATCGATCGCCAAATCGTTTCGCGCCGATCGCCCGATGCCGAACGGCGCGGTCCCGAGCTGCACGCGCTTGCCGAGCTCCGGACCGTAAATGACCACGACGCAGGCGGCGCCGGAAGGCCCACTCGTCGAACCAGCGACCTCCTTCAGTCGGGTGACGCGAGTTCGCTCGGAGTCGGACGCCACCGAGCGATCCTACAGGAGCTCGCTCCGGAGCGCGAAACTATGGACTATTCCGCCCGTCAGAGCGTCACTTCTCGGAGCGTGATTTTCGCCCGATCGGCGATTCCGACGCCGAGATCGGCGGCTGCCTGGATGTATGCCGGCGGCCGGCCTTCGTCCGTGAGAGACTTCAGGCCGAATTTGGCCCGAGCGTCCTCCACTTCTGCCCATCCGATCGAGTCCAAACTAACGGGATCCGTAGAGGCGTAGACCGACTCGTGAGCCGTTACGTATTCGGGGTGCTTGTAGAGCGGACCGCCGTGCGCCATCAGCTTGAAGCCGTCGATCACGCAGAGACGCAGACGCGTTCGCAACACGTCCTGGGCCGCCAAGATCGCAATCTGGGGGCTGGCGTGATGATCGTGGAAATCCTGTGGGTTGACGCTGCAGCCGTGCGTCATGTTCTTGAGCGCCCCGGTGTAGCCGCATATCGAGTGATCTTTGACCAGCGCGAAGTTGATGAGCGCGGTCGACTCCGTCAGGGCGCGCACGAATTTCGTGTGCCGCTGCGTTCCGGGAATGTCGCGCCAGTCCATCGTCGCGTCGTTGTTCGCATGCCAGGCGACGGTGACGCCGGCCGGAACGTTCCTGGCCGTGATGCGCGTCCCGGCCATGAAGCCCGGGTATTGCTCGAGTACGGTGATGTTGGTCGCGGGCACACCCGACGCGACCATGGCCTCGATGAAGGGCAGCACGAGCTCCTTGTTCGTCGCCATATTCTGAAGCGCGATTCCGTTGACCTTCACGCACACCTTGTCTTGCGGGTGCACGAACGCCTTCACGGCGTCTGCAAGTTCAGCCCGGCCCGTCAGCTCCGCGAGTGCCCGCTGGAGCATCTCTTTCGCGTCATCGACTTTCGGAAAGATGTGGTTCGCTTCGAGGCAGCCGGATTTTTTGACTCGCACCACTTGCCCAGGAGCGGACAAGGGAACGAAGCCCGCAGGCGGCTGGGCCGGAAGCCCCGCGGGCGTCCGCGCCGTCGCAGTCGAAGCCCCGAGCAGAACCGCCGCAGCGCTCACGGCTGCGGCACCGCCCAAGAACGCTCGACGCGTTGGGTCTGTGTCGCCATCGATTCGGGCGTATGTCTGGAGCTCTTTGCTCAGTTCGTGCGGGTCCATCGCAAGCCTCCGCGCAAATCAAACAGATAGCACGTATCACGAGCGCGCGAATACGGCCAAGCCGGATGCGCGGATGGGCGTTGACGCGAGCGATCGACCCGGCCACGTTACGACTCAATGCCGAACCTGCTTGCAATGTCGTTCGAGGGGGAACTCGCCCCATCGTTCGACCTACGTTGTCTTCAGCCGGGACAGTCGTTACCCGACGGTTGGGGCCTCGGTTACTACCCCGCGGGTGAACCCTCGGCGTCCGTACTCAAGGAGCCCGCGCCGCCTCGCGGCAGCATCCGAGGCGAGCTCGTGAAGGCCTGGGAGCACCTCGAGTCGTCGCTCTTCGTGCTTCACGTGCGAACGGCCATGTGGGGCCCCAACACGGACGCGAACACGCAGCCGTTCGTCCGCTGTTGGGCGGGCCGCGAGTGGATGATCGGTCACGCCGGCAGCTTGACGTCGAGCCTCGACGAGAAGTTCGAGCCGGCCTTCGAGCCGGTCGGCGCGACCGATACGGAGATCGTGTTTTGCGGCCTGCTCACCCGCATCGCGGCGCGCGGCTGGCGCTCGCTCGCCGAAGCCGATCCGCGCATCTTGCATCGATGGCTGCTCGATCTGAACACACGCGGGGGCCTCGACCTGGTCCTGTGCGACGGCAGCGATCTCATTGCGTACGCGGATCGCTACAGCCCGCGGCGGCTGCTTCTCGCGGAGCTCCGACCGCCGTACGTGGGCGTCGCGTTCGGCGACGCCGACGTGCGTATCGACCTCACCCGGCGGGGGAGCAAGCCTCGAAAAGGGTGTGTGATCTCGTCGTCGCCCTTGAACAACGAAGGCTCCGGCGCGCCCTTGTCCTGGCGGCGCCTCGCTCCCGGCGAGCTCGTTTCGTTGCGACAGGGGGCGGTGGTCGGCGACCTGCTTGCCGACGAGACCCCAGGCACGGCTCCCGCGCCCGCCGTCAGCCTCCCACCAACCCGGCCGGAGCGTCGCGAGGGCGCCCGCAAGCCCCGAACGCGGCTGTCGACCACGCATCAGACGCGCTACCGGTATGCGCTTCCGGTCGAGCGGAGCACCCACCTGCTTCGGCTCTTTCCGATGCAGGATCGCCTTCAGCGATTGATGGAGTGCGACGTGTCCGTATCCGTCGAAGGCCGTGCCCATGACTTCGACGACGTCTTCGGAAATCGAGCGCGCCG
The DNA here is from genome assembly GCA_963696385.1 of uncultured delta proteobacterium. GTDB lineage: Bacteria > Myxococcota_A > Polyangia > Polyangiales > Polyangiaceae > Palsa-1150. Next base: position 964,428 of record CAVOKF010000005.1, on the reverse strand, counting down.
TGTGGTGATCGAAACCCCGTACCGCGAACTCACGATCATCGCGCGCTCCTCGGTGGAGACCCTCGACAGCGATCCGCTCGCCTTCGACCTCCGGCACGTGCGATCGGCGATTCCGCTCGTCTGGATGCCGTGGCAAAGGCACATGCTGCAGCCCTTCCTGCAGCCGCCCGAGCTTCCGGAGAGCGAACTCATGGAGCTACTGGACTACGCGATGCGCTTCGTCAGTCGTAACCAGGGCGACCTGCTCGATACCTTGCTCGATCTGAACGACGCCATCCACCGCGAGTACACCTATGTCCAGGGCGCAACGACCCTCGGGACGACGGCGTTCGACGTGTACACCCGGCGCCGTGGGGTCTGCCAAGACTTCACGAACCTCTACATTTGCCTTGCGCGCCTCATGGGCGTCCCGGCCCGTTACGTCTGCGGGTACATTCTCACGAAGCCAACGGACACGAATCAGCGGCAAGCCGAGGCGTCTCATGCGTGGGTGCAGGTCTACCTGCCGGAGGTCGGCTGGCGCGGCCTCGATCCCACGAACGGCACCGTGACGAGCACCCATCACGTGCGGCTGGCCGTGGGGCGCAATTATCTCGACGCGACGCCCACTTCCGGCACGATCTACGTGGGCGGAGGGGGCGAAACGCTCGACGTCGAGGTTCGAGTCGATCGGATGCAATGAGCCTCCGAAGCGGCATCGATCGCGCGGGCCGGCCCCCCCCGCCGCTCACTGGATTTGCGCCGCTTCGGCTCGGGCCAGTTCGACGAGCGGATCCGATCGGGAAGCAAAGAACGTGTCGTAGATCGCGTACCCCACCTCGTTCAGCTTCGATTGCAAACCGTCCAGGTGCTCGTGCAAGCCCTGCTCGAGGATCTCGGAAACAATCGCAAACTCGTAGTCGGCGCTGAGCCGCCCCAGAAGCCGCTCGGGCTTCGTTCCGCTGGCATCGACCGGCGTCCCGGTGATCGCTTGGAGCGAGTGCTGCGCCTTGCTCAGGCAGTGTCGAATCGACCTCGGGAAAAGCTTGTCGAGCACGAGGAACTCGACGACGTCGACGTGCTCGAAACGGCCGTATCGTTTTCGGTACATCTCGAGCGCGCTCACCGAACGGAGAAGCGCCGAAAGATGAATTTCGTCGAGACTCGCTCCGATGTCGGCGGGACGCGCGAGGAGCAGCTGCTGCTTCGCATCCACGATTCGGCTTGTCTGATCAGCGCGCTCGAGCAGCCGACCAAGACGGCCGAAGTGCCATCCCTCGCCGTGCGTCATCGTCAAGTACGTCACGCCGACGAACAGGTGCGACGCCTCTTTGACCGCCGCGAGAAAGTCATGGGGGTCGTCGACGACGGCGTCGAGCGTCGCCGCGTCCCGCACGAGCAGATACCACTTGTTGATCTGCTCCCAGGTTTCCGAAGAAATGGCCTCGCGAATCGACCTCGCGTTGTCGCGCGCCTGCCGCACGCAGGACACGATCGAATACGGCGATTCGGCGTCGATCGTGAGAAACCGCACGATCGCGTCGCGCGTCGCCGCGCCGTACCGCTCGGTAAAAAACGCCGCCTCCCCGGTGGCGGCGATGACACCTTCCCACGGGTCGTCGTGGGTGTCCGGCAGATCGAGCATGACCTGCAGGCTCACGTCGAGGAAGCGAGCGACGTTCTCGGCCCGCTCGGCGTAGCGGCACATCCAGTACAGCGCGTCGGCGGCGCGACTCAGCATGCCTGCCCGTCCTTGTGCGAAACGTCATCGGCTAGGACCCAGGTGTCCTTGCTGCCCCCTCCCTGAGACGAATTCACGACGTACGACCCTTTTTTGAGGGCCACTCGCGTGAGCCCGCCCGGCAGTACGAAGATGTCGTCGCCACCGTGCAGGATGTACGGGCGCAGGTCGACGTGACGACCTTCGAGAAAATCACCGACCAAGGTCGGCACGCGCGAGAGCGCGAGCAGCGGCTGAGCGATGTAATTGCGCGGATTGGCGCGAATGTGGTCGGCGAACGCCGCGCGCTCCGCGGACGAGGCTTGGGGTCCGATGAGCATTCCGTATCCGCCCGATTCGTTGGCCGCTTTGACGACGAGCTTGTGCAAATTGGACAGGACGTGGTCGCGTTGCTTCTCGTCGAAGCACAGGTACGTCGGGACATTCGGCAGGATCGGGTTCTCGCCGAGATAGTACCGAATGATAGCGGGGACGTAGGCGTAGACGACCTTGTCGTCGGCGACACCCGTTCCGGGAGCGTTGGCGAGCGTCACCCGACCCGCGCGCACGACACCCATGATGCCTGGAATGCCGAGCATCGAGTCGCGGCGAAACACGGTGGGATCGAGAAACGTGTCGTCCAAGCGGCGGTAGATGACGTCGACTCGCGCCATTCCACGCGTCGTCCGCATCCAGACGAACCCATCTCGAATCGTCAAGTCGCGGGATTCGACCAGCTCGACTCCCATCTGCTGGGCAAGAAAGGAATGCTCGGAATAGGCGGAATTGTACGGGCCCGGCGTGAGGACCACGACGGTCGGCGTGGCGATCCCCCGCGGACGCACGTTCTGGAGCACCCGCAGCAACTCGCTCGGGTACGCGTCGACCGGGCGCACGCGCGACTCTTGGAAGACCCGCGGGAAGGTGCGCTTCATCATCGTACGGTTGTGCAGCACGTACGACACCCCGGAGGGGCAGCGCAGGTTGTCTTCGAGGACGTAGTACTGGCCGTCGCCGTCGCGAACGAGGTCGGTGCCGGTGATGTGGCACCAGACGCCGTGCGGCGGGTCGAGCCCGCGACAGCCGGGCAAGTAGGACGTCGCGCTCTCGATGATCTCGCTGGGCACGATGCCGTCCGCGACGATCCGCCGCGAGTGGTACACATCGTCGATGAACAGATTGAGCGCGCGCGTTCGCTGCGCAAGTCCCCGCTCGATAATCGCCCATTCGCGCGCGGGCACCACGCGCGGCACGAGGTCGAAGGGCAGGATCTTCTCCGTACCCTTTTCGTGGCCGTACACGTTGAACGTGATGCCGGCGTGCAGCAGGGACCGCTCGGCCGCGCGCTGGCGCCTTGCCAAGTCGGCGTCGGGCAGCGACGACAGCGTGCGAGCGAGCAATTCGCAGCCGACTCGCGGTCGGTGCTCGGGGTCGAACATTTCGTCGTAGAACGGACTCGCGTCGTACCGTGACAGATCCATTCGCGACGGATGATAGCTACCAAACAGTTCGTTTCGCACGGGTTTCAATCGCGCGGGGGGTCGCTCGGATTTCAGTCGCGTGTGTACGCCTGGGAACCCATTTCCATCTCGTCGAGTCCCGCCCACTCGACTTCGGCGGCCACCCGGATGCCCATGAGCCGGTCGAGTCCGTAAAAGAACCCGAACGCGATTGTAAAGACCACGAGCGCGTTCGTGACCACCCCGATGCTCTGAGCCGCGAGCTGGCCTGCGTCGCCGAAGAGCAGTCCGCGCACGGGTCCCTTGACGCCGTTCCACCCCTCCCCAAAGCTTCCGTCCGCGAAAAGCCCCACCGAAAGGGTGCCCCAAGCCCCGCCCGCGCCGTGCACGGCAATGGCGCCGACGGGGTCGTCGACGCGAAGCTTGCTCTCGAGCGCCCCGACCGACCACGCCACCACCAATCCGGCGACCACGCCGATGAGAGCCGCGGCGGGCGGAGCGACGAACGCACACGGGGCCGTCACGGCGACGAGACCCCCGAGCATACCGTTGCACGCCATGGCGACATCCGGGCGCTTGTGCCGCTGCCAGACATAAAAGAGCGCCGTGAGCGCCCCCGACGCCGACGAAATCGCGGTGTTCGCGGCAATCTCGGCAATGTGCGACTCGGTGGCGGCGAGCGTCGAGCCGGCATTGAAACCGAACCATCCGAACGCCAGCACGATCGTCCCCATGATCGCCATCGGCAGGTTGTGCCCCTCCATCATCGCCACCGTCCCGTCTTTCCGGAACTTGCCGATGCGGGGTCCAATGACCACGGCCCCGGCGAGGGCCGTGACACCGCCGGTCATGTGGACGACGGAAGAGCCTGCGAAGTCGACGTGGCCGTGCCCCAGACCGAAGTTTTGCCCGAGAGACGAGAGAAAGCCCCCTCCCCACGTCCAATTGGCGAAGAGCGGATACAGAAACATCGACATGAAAAGGCCGTAGACGACGAACGCGGAAAACTTCCAACGTTCGGCCAAAGCGCCGGTTGGAACGGTAGCGGCCGTGTCCATGAAGACGGCCGAGAAGAGAAACATCGCGAGATTCGACGGATCGTGGGCCACGCTCGCGAGAGCGAACTTGGTACCGCCGATCAAGCCAAAAAAACGGGTCCCGACGTGACAGCCGATCTCCAGGTGCGGCGCGCTTTCGAGCCCCAGACTGCTCCATCCCGGCACCCCTCCCATCGCGAAGCCGTAACCGAAGAGCCAGAAGCCCATGATGCCGATGGGATAGATGACGAAGTTCATCGCCATCGTGTGCACGGCGTTCTTTGCGCGCGTAAACCCCGTCTCGACCATCGCGAAGCCGAGCTGCATGAACATCACTAGAAAAGCGCAGAGCAGAGTCCACGCGAGGTTCAGCGACTGGGCAGTGATCACGGGCTTGCGCTCGCGCTCGGGGGCGCGATCGTCGCCGGGGCCGGCGGATCGCGACGCCGCGAAGAATGACCGCTGGCCCACGTGAGCACGAGCAACGTGCCAATCACGAGCGCCAAGACCATGGGCGCAACGATCCGACGTGGAAAGCGAAGCCGATCGATCAAGTGAGGCACTTCGTGAGCCGAACGGTCCTGCGGAATGACCTGCGAAGGGTTCTCGAGGTCGACGAGCATGTCCTTGGCCGACGGATAACGCTCGCGAGGCGACCGCGCGATCGCGCGCATGACGATTTCTTCCACCTTGGGATCCACGTCGTGCACGAGGTCCCGAAGGGGTCGGGGGTCCTCGTTGAGTTTCGCGCGCATCATCGCGTGGATGTTGCCGGCGGTGTACGGCAGCTCACCGGCGATCATTTCGTAGAGCAGCGTGCCGAGTGCGTAGACATCGGTCCGCGCGTCGCCCCGCCGACCCCTGACCTGCTCGGGTGCCATGTAGTCGGGGGTACCCATCGGCGGCGAAAGCCCGAACCATGTGAGGCGCCGCGCGGCCTCGTCCATCGCGATCCCGAAGTCGAGAAGCTTGATCTGGCCGTCGGCTCCCAAGAGAACGTTGTCGGGTTTGAGATCGCGATGCACGACGCCCTGGGCGTGCATGTAGACGAGTGCGCGACCAATCTGGGCTGCGATGTCGAGCGCTTCGGACACCGGTAAGCGGCGCTGCCCCTTGGTGACGGCCCGAAGGGAACGCCCTTCGGCGAACTCCATCACCAGATACATGCGGCTCTTTTTTTCCGGCGACAGCACCCGAACGATGTTCGGATGCTCGAGCTTCTGACCGATTTGCTCCTCTCGACGGAACCGTTCGAAGAACGCGACGTCGCTCTCGTACTGCATGTGCGGCACCTTCACGGCGACGGTCGATCCCGTCCGCTGGTCGATGGCCTTGAAAATGGAGGCCATGCCGCTTCGGGCGAGAAGCTCGGTCAGCTCGTACTGGTCGAGACGGTCGCCCTGGATGATCTCGCGCATGCGCGAGCGCATCTCTATCACGGTCCGTCCAATCGAGCGCCAGGCCCCCCCAACGAGCGAGCGAAGCGAGTCGAGGCGCTCAGGGTGATAAAGGTTCCCACACCGGGGTCCCCAGCCCGACAAAGTTCCCCACAGCTCCTGCTGAGGAGCTCGAGGGGAGCGGCATTCGCTCCCCTCGACGGGTCGCACGTACCGGTTCGGCGAGAGCGGAGCCTAGCGAGCGAAGCGAGTCGAGGCGGAGCGAGCGCTCGGGGTGATCGGGTCCCTAAGACGAGACAGCCACAGGCTTCTCCGAAAGAATCACCGGCTTGGCTTTGGATTTACTCGCCCGGAGGAAATAGATGGCGCCGAAGACGCCCCAGATCGCGCAGATGCCGAGCGCGATGTACGGCTCCTTCAGGCTCATCCCGCTGACCATGAACGGGCCGACGAGATAAAAGAGCATGCAAGCGAGATTCGCGATGAGCCCGAAGATCGGGACCACCATGTGTTTGAAGCCATGGAACATGTGGTGCTCTTGGAACGCCACGATGCAGATGATGCACGTCATCATGTAGAGGAGAAACGTCCCGAAGTTGCTGATGAGCGTGATGATGACCAGCGTGTTCGGCAGCTTTGCGATGACGTCCGGGTTGAAGAGGCCGACGGCGTACCAAAGGTTGTGGTACTTCGCGTCGAGCGGCGCGGGCGTCGTTCCGCCGAGGTAGACGGTGACGGTGATCATGCCGAGCACCGCGGACAGGATGGCCAGCGTCCAGATGGCGCGATGCGGCGTCAGGGTCGTGCCGTGGAGCATGCCGAAGTGAGACGGGACTTCTTCGTCGCGCCCCATGGCATACGTCACGCGAGCGCCGGTGGACAAGCAGGAGAGCGTCGTGCCGATGAGCGCTAGAAAGACGGTGAACGCCTGGATCAGCATGAACGCTCGACCGGCCGAATAGGAGCCGAAGAGCCATGTGCCCGCGATCACCATCAGGTCGCCGATCGGGGCGCCGGATGCGCCAGCGTTGGTCAGCGTGTAACCCGAGTTCAGCATGTAGTTCGCGGCGAAGTATTCGAACAGGTAACAGACGAGCCCCTGAATGAGCAGCGACAGGATGACCGCTCTTGGGATGTCACGCTTGGCGTTTTTCGCCTCTTCGCCCATCGACGTGACCGACTCGAAGCCGACCAGAATCAGAATGGCGACGCACGCCTGAATGAACATGAACGAGAACCCGTGGGGCGCGACCACCGACGCCGCACCGGTGTGGAACTGGAAGTGCGGGGTGAGGTCCTTCGGATGGTCGGCGTCGACCGGATCCATCGTGGTCGCTTGGTCGGGCGCGTAGCTCAGGATGAACGGGACGGGCTTGCCGCCCTTCATTTCAGGCACCGGGTCGCCCGTCTTTTCGTCCATCTTGTCCTGCAAGACCGGATGTCCAGAGTCGTCGAGCTTCGGCTTACCGTCGACGACGACCGGCTCCTGAGCCACCACGTAGTCGATGGGGGTGCCGTTCTTCAGCTGAAAGCCTTGCGAACCTTCGGGGTGCTGGACTCGATAGGCGATGGCGATGATCGCAAATACGATGAGGGCCGAAATCTGAATGGCATTGATTGCCATGTTGACCGTCGTCGTCCCGGAGACGCCACGGAATGCGATATAGGCGACGCCGATCGCGAACACCCAACAGAACAGGTACATGAAAAGCGGGCTGTTGAAGCTGCCGCTAAACGTGTCCGGGAAAAACTGGTTCAACAGGTATCCGCTGATCAGGGCGGTCACCCCGACCATGCACCCCGGGTAAACCCAGTAGTACAGGTGGCTCGCCCAGCCGGTCATGAACTTGGCCAGCCGCGCGAACTTGTACGCGTGGGTTTTCGATAGGAAGGCCTGCTCGGCGAAGAAGTACGAAGAGCCGGCGCCCGGATAGAGCTTCGAGAGCTCGGCGTAACTGATTGCCGTAGCGAGGCAGAGAAGGAGCGCAAACACGATTCCGAACCACATGGCGCTTCCGGCCATGGGCGCCCCGTACAGCGCCTGAATCTGGAAAGTAAGCCACAGAAACGCGCCAGGCGCGATCAGGGCCATTGCGTTGATGGTGAGCCCGGTCAGACCGAGCGTAGCGCGGCTCGTGGACGGTCCAGAGTCCGCTGGTTTCGTTATGTCCGGCATGTTGCTGTCCCCTGGTTGGTGACGACGACGCGCGAGCCTACCTCCCGGATGTTTCCGGACAATTGCGCGGGCGATTCAGTTTATTCGCAACGCGAATCTTCTCTGTCTGTTTCGGATGCGTTTCCAATCGAAGATCCCGTCGGGCGACCTCGTCCGCGCTACGTTTCTTTTACATGACTCTCGCCGTGGGGCCGAATGTGGAATAGTCATCTCGAGATGGCGATGGCCACCGTGACTCAAGACGACCGCGCCCAAGGCGCGGTCCGTTTCGCGACGCGCTCGGACACGGGCACCGAGCGCCCTCACAACGAGGACGCGTGCGGCGTCCACATCGAAAGCGAAAGGCACGTTCTCGTCGCCGTGGCCGACGGCGTGAGCGGTCTCGAAGGGGGCGAGATCGCCAGCCAAACCGCGATCGACGTGACTCTCCGCGCGTACCGGCAGAGCCCGGCGTCGTGGGGGCCAGCCAAGCGCCTTTCCCGCGCCGTGCAGAAGGCCAACATCGAGGTCCACGACCGCGCGCTGATCGTCACCGAACTGCGTGGCATGTCGACGACGCTCACGGCGGTCGTCGTCGACGGCAGCTTCGCGCACGCCGCGCATGTCGGCGATTCACGCCTGTATTTGATTCGCGCCGGCCGCATCGTTCAGAAAACGAAGGACCACACCGTCGCGGCCGACAAGCGGCGCATGGGCCTCGTGCGCGCCGACCGCATGAAGGATCACCCCGACCGTTCCACGCTCACGCGCAGTCTCGGGCGGGAGCTCATCGCCGCTGTCGACCGGATTTCGTTCCCGGTCACGAGTGGCGACAAGCTGCTGGTCTGCAGCGACGGGCTCTACAACGTTCTTTCCGACCGAGAGTTGCTCGAGATCGCGAGCGGCACGGATTCGGACGCAGCATGCTCCGCGCTCATCGAGCGAGCCAACGCGCGGCGCACGCCGGACAACCTCACCGCCGCCCTCCTATGCATCGCGTCGGCCGAGCCTCTTCGCGCCGCGACCGGCTGGCGCGCCCTGGTCGCGAAGCTCCTGGGCTAGACCGTCTCGGCGCGCCCCGGGGAGCCCAGCGGCCCGCGACGTCCGGCCATCCGAGCACACGGCCCGGGACGGTTCCGGTCCGTCCGGGACGGGACGCCATCGCCAGGGGACCGCGAATTTTGGCCGCATCGGCGCGGCACGGGGCTCGCAAACGGAATCTGCCGCGATGCGCACTCGGGCGCATTCCCGATGGATCCGAATGGAGATCGCTATGGAAGACAATTCGAAGAATATGAAATCCGTCTACACCATCATCGACCGAGGCCAAGGCAAATCCTACTGGGTTCGCGTCGGCGTCGGCTTCACCAACCGCGATGGTTCGCTCAACATCCGGCTGGACGCCGTTCCGGTCAACGGAACGCTTCAGGTCCGCGAATGGGAGCCGTACGAACGCCGGCCCGAAATCGCCGACCCACCGATCCGCGCGCGATCGGCGACGCGCGACTCGGCATCCGACGCGCTGCTCGAAGGCTAGCGCGGGTCCTCGTCCCCCGACACCGACAGCGAGAGGATCACAGGAGGACGGTCACGGAAAGCGCGCCTCGAGTGCACAACTCAGTCCGTGTTTGCCGCCTTTGCGTCTTCCTGTGGCCTCCTGCCCTTATCGCTCGACGCGAGCGCCTGGGACAGGACGGCGTCCGCCAACGCGTCGATCAGCAACCGCACTCGGTCGTGCCGAAGCTTGAAGGCGGCCCGATTGGCGATGAGAACGCTCGAGATGACCGCGACGTCCTCGCGTTCTTCGAGTCCGTTCTGCGCGAGAGTCGCCCCCGTCTCGACGAGGTCGACGATGAGATCGGAAAGCCCCGTGATCGGGGCCAACTCGACCGATCCCTGAACGTAGATGACTTCGGCCTGCACGCCGCGACGGGCGAAATGCTGCGCCGCGCACCGTGGGTACTTGGTCGCGACCCGCGGAACGCCCATGGGCTCTGCGCGTCCGGCAATGCCCGCAACCACCATTCGGCACCGACCGACCCCCAAATCGAGCGGTTGATAGACCTCGCAGGCCCGTTCGAGCAGCACGTCGCGCCCGCAAACCCCCACGTCCGCGGCGCCGTACTCGACGTACGTGGGCACATCGTCGGGCTTGAGCAAAAGAAAGCGCAGTCCGGCGGAGGGCGACTCCCGAACGAGGGTCCGATCGTCGGCGAGCAGCACCGTGGAGTCGGCTCCAGCTCGAGCGAACAGCGGGGCCACCGCGCGAAGCACACGGCCTTTGGGCAACGCAACCGTCAGCACGCTCATGACTCCGCGCCTTTGACGCGCTCGATGCGAGCTCCCAACCCGCGCAGCTTTTCCTCGATTCGCTCGTAGCCTCGGTCGATGTGATACACGCGCCTCACCTCGGTCTCGGCGTCGGCGACGAGGCCCGCAATGACCAAAGAAGCGCTCGCCCGCAAGTCCGTGGCCATGACGCTCGCTCCGTATAGCTTGCCTACGCCCTGAACGACCGCGGTGTTGCTACGCAACGCGATACTCGCTCCCATGCGCTGCAGCTCGGGCACGTGCATGAACCGGTTCTCGAAGATGGTCTCGCTGATGACGCTCTCGCCGCGGGCGCAGCACATCAACACGAGGAACTGCGCCTGCATGTCGGTCGGGAAACCGGGATGGGGCGCCGTCGTCACGTTGACGGCGCGGAGCGGTCCCACGCGCCGAACACGAACGTTCAGTCCTTCGCTGGCGACCTCGACGCCGGCCGCACGCAACTTGACCACCAGGGCCTCCAGGTCACCGAGCTCCGCCCGCTCGACGATGACGTCGCTCCCTGCGGAGATGGCCGCGGCGATCATGTAGGTGCCCGCCTCGATCCGGTCCGAGATGATCGCATGGTCGAACGGGGCAAGCTCGCCCCGCTCCGAACCGCGAATGTGGATGACGTCGGTCCCGGCCCCGTCCACTTCGGCACCCATCTTGTTGAGCACGCGACCGAGCTCTTCGACCTCCGGCTCTCGAGCGCAATTGACCAGCGTCGTTCGCCCCTTGGCCAGCGCCGCCGCCATCATCAGGTTCTCGGTGCCGGTCACCGTTGGAATATCGAAGCAAATCTCGCTGCCGCGCAGACGCCCGCGACCGCCCGGGCCCTCCGCCACGACGTACCCCTGCTCGAGGCGAATGGCGCATCCCATCGCTTCCAGCCCCTTCAGGTGCTGATCGATCGGCCGCGCGCCAATCGCGCAGCCTCCGGGCAACGAGACCTTCGCATGACCAAATCGAGCCACGAGCGGGCCGAGCACCAGAACGCTTGCGCGCATCTGCTTCACGAGCTCGTACGGCGCCTCGGGGCGAACGCTGGATCCTGCGGCCACGTCGACCTCCGGAGTCGCGACGACCACCTGGCGCCCCAAGAATCGCAGAAGGGCGGCCGTCGTCTCGATGTCGCGCAGCGCGGGGACGTTTCGCAGCCGGCTCGCACCGTCCGAAAGCAGTGTCGCGCACAGAATCGGCAACGCGGCGTTCTTGGCTCCGCTGATTCGAACGGAGCCGCAGAGCGGTCCCCCCCCCCGGATGACGATGGCGTCCATTCGTTGTTATGGGTCCGAAGTCAGGTTGGTGGGATAGCACCCGTTGGCGAGATCGGCCGCCTACTTGACCCGACCCTTCGCCTCTTTCTCGGCCTTGAAGCGTGCTCGGATCCGCGAAGCGTACCCTTCCTTGTTGACCTGCTTGGTACGGCCGATCGACAACGCATCGGGCGGGACGTCTCGGGTGACCGTCGTGCCGGTCGCCACGTAGGCCCCCGCGCCGACCGTCACCGGAGCCACGAGCTGCGAATCGCTCCCGATGAAGGCGCCGGGGCCGATCGTCGTCGTGTGCTTTTGCACGCCGTCGTAATTGCAAAATATCGTCCCGGCTCCAATGTTTGCGCCGTCGCCGATCACGCCGTCTCCCAGGTAGGCGAGGTGGTTGGCCTTCGCGCCCCGACCCATTTTTGTCTTCTTGGTCTCCACGAAATTGCCGACGTGGGCTTCCTCCCCGAGGTCGCTGTCCGGCCGAATATGAGCAAAGGGACCCACGTGCGCGCGAGCGCCGATGCGAGCGTCCGTGCCGACGGTGTACGGCCTGACCACGGCGTCGGCCCCCACAAGAACGTTCGTGAGCACGCAACCGACGTCGACCAGCGCGCCGCGCTCCACCTTCGTCGTGCCGCGCAGGACAGCGCCGGCCTCGATGGTCGCGTCGGGCTCGATGACGACCCGGGCGTCGAGGCGGACGCCATCGCGGATCGTCGCACCGGCCAGCCGAAAGCCACGCAGCATGCGCGCGTGCATGGCCCGCTCGATCTGCACGAGCTGTTCGCGATCATTGACCCCCGAAAGCACGTCGGCGCCGAGCGTCACCGTGGCCACGTTCTCTCCGGCGCGAGATGCAAACGCAACGATATCGGTGAGATAAAGCTCTCCTTGCGCGTTGTCGGGCACGAGCGACTCAAGCGCGGCTCGAAACAGGGCGACCGAACCCGCGTAAATGCCGGCGTTGATCTCGCGCACACTCCGCTCATCGTCATTGCGCAAATCGGGGTGCTCCCGAATCGCCACGACCTTGCCGTCTCGGCGCAGTACGCGCCCGTAACCGGTCGAATCGTCGACTTTGCACGTAGCCAGCGACAGACCGGCGGAGGCTTGGCCCTCGTCGAGTGGCCGAGCGACCGCGCGCAAGTCTTCACCGCGGACGAGCGGCACATCGCCGTTCACGACCAGAACGCGCTCCGCGCGATCGCTCGTAGCGGCGAGCCCGACACCCGCGGCGTCGCCGGTCCCCCGCTGCCGCGCCTGCACCGCCGTACGCACGCGGCCGCCGAAGGTCTGCGCGAGGTACTCCTCCACCTGCTCGCGCCGGTGCCCGACCACGACGATCACCTCGCCGCAACCCGCGTCGAGCGCCGCCTGCACCACGAAGTGGACGATCGGGAGTCCGCATACGCGATGCAGCACCTTGGGCATCGCACTCTTCATGCGGGTACCGTGCCCCGCGGCAAGCACGATGGCTGTCGTCGTCAACATATCCGCCGTGCACCCATGGTTTAGCACGGCGCCGTCGAGGTCGAGCTCGCTGTAAGCTCGCTGTCGACCCGAGCTCGAAGTCGCGGTCGCTCTAGGGCATCAAGTCAGGGACCGGCGGCGCCGGCAGCGGCCCGTTCGGGGCCGGCTCTGCTACCCAGGCCGCCACGCGCCCCCCCGTCTTGCCGTCTTGCCGATCGGCGATGCGCGTGGGGACGTACACCACAATGGCCTCGCCGCCCCTCAGCACCTCTGCCCGCCCGCGCCGATTGATCCGTTCCATCGTGCGCGCCGACGCGTCGAAATGTCGTCCAATCGATTCGATCGTATCGCCTGGCTTCGCTACGACCGTCACCCGCTTGAAGCCTTTTTCCCGCTCGAGCGCCGCGAAGAACTCGTCCGTCCCCACTGTCAGCACCTGAACGTCGGCCTCGGACGCGACGACCACGTTCGAGAGATCGGTGCTCGCGAGCACGTAGGCTTGCAGCGTCATGCCCTCTTGCAACCGGGCGCTTGGATCCAGGCCGTTCCAGCGCCGCAGGTCGTCCTGCGACACGTGCATCGCGCTCGCAATCGCCCTGAGCGTGTCGCCGACGATGACTCGGTAGAAGACGCGCTTGCGATCCGGATACGAGGATCCCTCCGCCGGCACGACGACGGTCGGCCTTTGACCGGAGGGCGATGACGCGCCGGCGGACGGACCCAGAGGAGCAGCGTCCGCCGCGCAACCGACATGGTCCAATCGAGGCACGAGCAGGACGTTGCCGCCGCGAACGGCCTCGCCGGGAGAGATGGCGTTCAGTTCGACGAGCCGTTGTGTCGTCGTCTTGCGGGCCGCCGCGATCTGATCGAGCGTTTCGCCGAAACGCACGACGTAGCGCTCGAGGATCGGCGGGTCCTTGTGGATGCGTGCAAGGCCCTGCGCGACACTGGCCCCCTTGCCCGGCGGCACCTTCACGACGTAGGCGGCGGCGCCCTCGACGGCAGGTGGGGTGCGACCCGAGCGCAACTCGGGATTGAGCGACTCCACCTCCTTCACAGAGCATCCGGCGATCTGGGCGACGGTCGAAAGCGCGGTTCCGGGTCCAGCCGTGACACTGTCCGAATCGACGGCAGGGTCGAGGGCGATCTCGCCGAACCCGAACGCGGCCAGGTTGTGCGCGACGACGGCCGCCGCGAGGACCTTCGGCACGTAAAGCGTGGTCTCCCATGGAAGGGTGCCCTCCGTTCGCGCCAAAGCCCAGAAGTCATTGGTGTTGTACCGCCGCACGACCGAGGAAAGGCCCGCATACCCCATGTTGAATGCAGCCAAGGCGAGCTCCCAGCTTCCGAAGCGACGATGCAGGTCGCTCAAGAAATCCGCGGCCGCCTGCGTCGCAACCGACGCGTCCAGGCGTTGATCGACCCAGCGATCGAGAACGAGACCGTAGATCTTGGCTGTCTCGGGCATGAATTGCCAGAGTCCGGCGGCGCCGGCCCAGGAGTGGGCCGTCGAGTCGAACCCGCTTTCGATCATCGCGACCCACACGAGGTCCTCGGGAAGCGATTTCTGTCGGAGCACGCTGCGCATCAGATCGCGCCACCGCCCCGAGTGCCGGTACAAGTTGGCGAACGTCGCGTGACCGCGCGGGTCGTCGCGAAAGAACTGCAAGTACCGCACGACGCGTTCGTCCCACCGGACCGGCAGATCCGGCAACTCGAGACGGTCGAGCCAGCCGAGAGCCGTGTCGTCCGACGAGGGCGGCGGCGGCGGCGGCACGCTCGCCGGCAGCCCGGTCGCGTTGACCCTCGGCAAGCCATCGATTGGCACGGCCCGGAGCTCAGTCGGCCAGGCGCTTCCGACGGCGGGCGAAGCCCCCGGAAAGAGCTCTCGCTCCGCCTCGCGAAGAGCGCGGATTCTCGGCGCTCTCGGCGCCCATGGCCACGTCGTCGCTCGTCGGTCCCCCCGCGATGGCTCGACGTGCGTTCGAATCGACGCCACGTCCGGGCTTCGAGCCGTTCGCCGAGCTCCGAGTCTTGGGCGGCGCGTCCTTCGTCGCGGCCGTCGCGGCCCGAGGGGCCTCCCCGCCGCGCGCCGTCGCGGCGACGAAAATGGCCCATACCCCCGCGGCGCGGATCATTCGGCACGCGGACGGTCTCAGCATTGGGCAAAACGCTCGCACGCGGCGCCGGGGCGGTCAAATTCGCAGGCAACGGCGAGCGAGCCGACCCCGACCGACCCCGGATCAACCCTTCAGCGCGCGATCGCTTCCCTGCCGCTCGAGCATCCAACCGGGATACTCCACAGGCAGGGCGCTGATCGTGTCAAGCTCCGCGATTTCGTCGGAACTGAGTCGCAGATCGGTGACGGCGAGGTTGTCACGAAGCTGCTGCTCGTCTTTGGCACCCACGATAATCGTCGTCACGTGAGGCTTCGCGAGCAACCAGGCGAGCGCGACCCGCGCCACGCTCACGCGGTGGTCGTCGCCGACCTTCCTCATCGCATCGATGCAATTGAAGGCGCGCGCCCGATCGACCGGCGGAAAGTCGAACGTTGCGCGTCGGGCGCCCGCCGGACCCTTGGAGTCGCGCGTGAACTTGCCGCTCAGCAGTCCGCCGGCGAGCGGGCTCCACACCATGAGACCCATGTGCTGATCGTTCAGCAGCGGCACGATCTCCCGTTCGAGGTCGCGACCGGCAATCGTGTAGTACGCTTGCAGCGACTCGAACCGCTCCCATTCGTGGAGGGCCGCCAGTCCATTGGCCTTGGCGATCTGCCAGGCGGCCAGGTTCGAGCAGCCGACGTAGCGGACCTTGCCCGCCCGGACCAGGTCATCGAGCGCCCTCAGCGTTTCGTCGAGAGGCGTCACCGGGTCGAAGCCGTGGATCTGATACAGGTCGACCCAGTCGGTCCCCAACCGCTTCAGACTGGCGTCGATGGAAGACAGGATGTGCCCTCGTGTCAGGCCCACGTCGTTTGGACCCGGTCCCGTGCGCCCGCGAACCTTGGTGGCCACGATGACGTCGCGGCGCCGAGCCCCGAGCGCTTTGCCCAGGATCGTTTCCGATTCGCCCTCGGAATAGACGTCGGCGGTATCGAAAAAATTGATGCCGCCGTCGAGAGCGATTCCGACCAGCCGATCGGCCTCTTCTTGCGCCGTTCGGCCGATGGCCTGCCAGAACCCCTTGCCCCCGAAGGTCATCGCCCCAAAGCAAAGCTGCGAGACGTACAGGCCCGTGCGCCCGAACAATCGGTAATGCATGCATGCTCCTACGCCGTGGATGCCGACTCGGGCGAGTCTCCCATGTGGCAGCCTCCGGCACAATTCGTGGGTGGGACGGCGCACAGTCCCTTGCACAAATGCGGCCGATGGGATGGGCTCGTGGCGAGCCGCGTTCGACCGCGCCGCGCGATGAAGGCCTGCCCGCACTGCCAGATCCGCTACCCGCCCGACACCGTCTACTGCTTCGTCGACGGCGCGCAACTGGTCGACATTCGCGACCCGTTCCTCGGAACGACGATTGCGGGCCAGTACGTCGTCGAGGATCTCCTCGGCGAGGGTGGGATGGCCACGGTTTATCGCGCCCGGTACAAGCTCGTCGATCGCCCGTGCGCCATCAAAGTCATGAAGCCCGCGCTCGCTTCGGATCCCAACGTGCGCGAGCGGTTCCGGCGCGAGGCGAAGAGCGCCCAGTCGCTCGCGCATCCGAACGTCATCGAAATTTTCGACCAGGGCGAAACCTCCGATGGCACGCCGTACATCATCATGGAGCTGCTCGAGGGCCAAACCCTGTCCGCGCTCATCGACGAAGAGCCCGTGGCGCCCGCCCGTGCGATTCCCATCATGATCCAAATCGCGCGTGGCATCGCGAGGGCGCACGACCTCGGAGTCGTCCACCGCGATCTGAAACCGGACAACATCTTCATTTGTGGCCGCGAAGACGGTACGGACCTCGTCAAGATTCTCGACTTCGGAATCGCGCGCTCTCGATCCGACACGCGTCTGACCCATGCGGGAGAGCTATTCGGAACCCCCCAGTACATGGCGCCCGAACGCGTGATGGGTGGCGAAACCGGTCCGAGCGTGGACCTTTACGCGGTCGGAGTCATCTTCTTCGAGATGGCGACCGCGCGGCTTCCGTTCGAGGCCAGCGATCCGGCCAGCTTTCTCATCAAGCACATGAAAGAGCCCGCGCCATCCCCGCGATCCATCAACCGCCGCGTGCCGGAGCCGGTGGACGCGCTCATCCTGCAGCTGCTCGAAAAGGACCCTCGTTTGCGACCGGTCGACGCCCACCGCATCGAGCGCGACCTGGTAAGCTTAGCACGCTCCCTCGGCGCGCGGGTACCGCCCGAACCGGAGGCCGATCCCCAAAGCTCGTCGCCCGGGCCAGCGCGGACCCGTCCGGCGATTGCCCTCGAGCAATGGCGGCGCCGGGTCGGCGTCTTCGATCAAATGATTGCGAGAGCTTACGGTGGCCGGCCCCCGAGCGACCCGGAGCGGACGCTGTCGGAGCTGCGGCGCCTCGTCGACGAAGTCGACGAGACCAGAACCGCGTGCGCGGATGAGCAGCGGATTCTCGAGGAGATCGACGCCCGGGGACGCGAAGGCCGGCAGCGCCTCGGTTTCGCGGTCGATGCGCTCGGGCTGGACGCGTCGCGAGCGAAGGACGGCGTTCGCTCGACGCGAACGGATGTCGAGCGACTGGCCGCGGAATCAGCGCGTGCTCAACAAGCGTTCGCCGACGCCCACCGCGAGCTCCTGACGTGGGAGGGACGGTCTGCGCAAAAGGAGCCCTATCGCCAGCTCGCGCAGGCCCATCGGGCCTGCGCGGAGGCCGTCGATTCGGTGGTTCGACGCACGCGCACGGGAACGCGCGGGCCTGGAGGCCGCCGACGACAGAGAACGGACCGTAAAGGACCTCGAGTATCAGCTCGCCGAGCTGCGCACGGCTCTCGCGAACCACGAGCAGGGCATCGACCGCGGCCGGGCTGCCGCCCAGGCGCGGCTCGTCGATCTGAATGCCCGATCCGAGCGCCACGAGCGCCGTTTGTTGCAACTGGCCACCCGCTTTTGCGAGCCGCTTCGCGCGCGCCCGGATCTCGGCCCGCTCTTCCATGCCCTCGAGGCAAGCGCATCGTAGAAACGATCGACCCATGAAGGCGAAACGCGATCGCGCATCGGCGATCGCGCGCTAGGATGCCACGCCGATGTCCGGACCCGCGGAACGTCACTCGCTCGGTTTCGACCAGAGTCAGGTGCTGGTCATGGTTCTTGCGGGAGGCGAAGGCAAGCGTCTCGCACCCCTCACCGCGGACCGGGCCAAACCCGCGGTCCCGTTCGCAGGACGTTATCGAATCATCGACATCGTCCTGTCGAACTTCGTCAACTCGGGGCTCGGCAAAATTAAGGTGCTCACACAATACAAGAGCGCCTCGCTGGAAGAGCACATCGCTCGAAACTGGCGACTCGCCCCGATCCTCGATCAGTTCATCGAGGCGATCCCGGCCCAGCAGCGGACGGGCAAGACGTGGTATCGCGGATCGGCCGACGCCGTGTGGCAGTGCCAGCACGTCATCAACGACGAACGTCCGGAGCTCGTATGCATCTTCGGCGGCGACCACGTCTACAAGATGGACGTCCGCCAGATGGTCGCGTTTCACCAGGACGCCCGCGCCGACGCGACTGTCGCCGCGATTCCCGTGCCTCGCCACGAGGCCGGCGACCTGGGTATCCTCGAAGTCGACGCCGGGGGGCGCATCGTAGCCTTCCATGAGAAAGTTGCCGAACCGCCGCCCATGCCGGGCGATCCGAGCCGGTGCCTCGCGTCGATGGGCAACTACATCTTCGGCCCTGAGGTGCTGCTGCGCGAGCTTCAGGAAGACGAGAACCTCGAAGAGAGTCGGCACGACTTCGGTCACGACATTCTGCCGCGTCTCGTCGCGAAAGGTGCGGCCGTTTACGCGTACGACTTCGCGACGAACGTCGTCCCCGGCGAAGACGGACCCAACCTCGGATACTGGCGCGATATCGGAACCATCGACGCTTACTGGGAGGCGCAGATGGACCTCATCGAGATCCACCCGCAGTTCAACCTCTACAACTTCAGGTGGCCTCTGCGAACCGGCGCGACGCACGACCCGCCGGCGAAGTTCGTCTTCCGCGACGAGGCGCAGGCCCGCGTCGGCATCGCAACCGACTCGATGGTAAGCCACGGGTGCATCATCTCGGGCGGTCGCATCCATCGCAGCGTGCTGGGGGTCGGTTGCCGCGTCAACTCGTTCAGCGAGGTCGAGGAGAGCGTGCTGTTCGAGCGCGTCCGGGTGGGCCGCCACGCCAAGATTCGTCGCGCCATCATCGACAAGGACGTCGAAATCCCGCCCGGGACTGTCATCGGCTTCGACCGCGAAGCCGACAGACAGCGCTTCTTCGTCACGGAACGGGGGACAGTCGTCATCCCGAAGCGCGCGAAGCTCGATGGCGTCGTTTGAATCGGGTTCCACCGTTCGGACGATTGTCGTCGGCGATGTTCATGGATGCCGCGCCGAGCTCGAGAGTCTGTTGACGGCGGTGCGGTTCGCCCAAGGGTCCGACCGGCTGATCTTCGTGGGCGACGTCATCGCGCGCGGCCCGGACTCCCATGGTGTACTGGCCGCGATCGAACGGTTGGGGGCAACGGTCGTGCGCGGCAACCACGAAGACAAGATTCTCTCCGCTCGCAACGGCGTCGCGGATTTGAAGGGCGAGCACCAGAGGCTCGCAGCGACGCTGTCGGAAGCCGAATGGCGCATTCTCGAGGCCATGCCCCTCTGGCTCGACGTCCCCGAGCACGGTGCGCGCATCGTCCACGCGGGCGTCGTGCCCGGCCGCAAGATCTCGAGCACGCCGAGAGACGCGCTTTTGCGCATCCGCTCCGCCGAGGCGAACGGGCGCTGGACCGACGACAAGAACGCGTCGCCCCTTTGGGGCGAACTCTACGTCGGGCCCCCTCATGTCGTCTTCGGGCACAACGCACTCACCGAGCCGCAGCTCCACGACTGGGCCACGGGCATCGACACGGGCTGCGTCTACGGAGGCCGTTTGACCGCGATCGTCCTCGACGCAGGCGAGCCTGTGCCGCGCGGAAGAAAGGTTCGTACCAAGCTCACGAGCGTAAAAGCTCGCGAGCGGTATTTTCCTGGCTAGCCCCCCTTGAGCCCCGATGATCTTGCCGGCGAACCAGCCCCGTTACCCGTACGTCGTGGTCGAGCTCGCGGAATCCGAGGCCGATGAGGCCGGCGCGCTGCTCTTCGATCTGGGCGCGGTTGGCGTGGAGCAGCGCGACGCAGCGACGATCGTGCGGCCGGCAGGGGACAAGGTGATCCTCGCGGCCGCATTCCCAGCCGAGCACCAGGCACGATGCGCCTTGGCGTCACTGCCGCGCGAATGGTCCCCGCGCATTGACTACGTCGTAGGCGACGGTTGGCGTGACGAATGGAAAAAGCACTTTGAACCGTTTCTTCTCTGCGAAGGCGTCGTCGTCCGCCCCCCATGGCGGACGTATTCTCCGGTCGCGGACGAACGCGTCATCACCCTCGAACCTGGCCGGGCGTTCGGCACGGGGCTTCACGAGACCACCCGGCTCGTTGCCGAAGCCCTCGCCGATCGAAGGGCGGGGGTCCGCGGGTCGCAGGTCCTCGACGTCGGCTGCGGCAGCGGCATCTTGGCTGTCGCCGCCGTTGCGCTCGGGGCGGCCGCAGTCCGCGCCATCGACGTGGATCCGGAGGCGGTGGCCGTCACACGCGACAATGCGGATCGCAATGGCGTGGCGGGCCGTGTTCTGGCCGACTCCACGCCGGTCGACGCGCTCCGGGAGCATTACGCGATCGTCCTGGCGAACATCGAAGCCACCACGCTGATCGCCCTCGCGGCGCCGATTGCGAGTCGACTGACGAGAGGCGGCACCCTCGTTCTGAGCGGCATTCTGGGAACCGACGTCGCACAGACACAATGGGAGGGCGTCCGGCGCGCGTACCCCGATCTGCACGTGGAACGGGTCGCGCAGAAGGGCGAATGGATCGCCGCGGTGCTGCGCTCGTAATGGATCGACGCATTCCCATCGTCGGGCTGTCCCCGGGAGAACGTTGCCTCCAGGGAGCCGTCGGGCACTATCTCGCGCGGGTCCTCCGATTGCGCGCCGGCGACGCCTTCATCGCATTCGACCCCAAAACCGGCCGCGAAGGCGATGCGCGGACAGTCCGGGTCGAACGCGGTTCGGTGGTCGTTCGCATCGCCGAGCTGCGGCAAGGGGCCGCGATCGTCCGTCGGGGTCTCACCTGGGTCCAGGCCATCGCCAAGGGGGACAAATGCGACGCCATCGTGCGGGATGCGACCGAGCTCGGGGCCACGCATGTCGTCGTCGCCGCTGCCGAGCGCAGCGTCGTACGACTCGATGCCGCGCGCGCCGCATCGCGTACGGCCCGCTGGGCGCGCATCGCCCAACAGGCTGCGCGGCAATGCGGGCGCAGCGATGCACCGCTCATCGAATCCCCCGCGGGCTGGAGCGAGGCGATCGAGCGGGCCGATGCCGCACAAGCACGTTTTTGCCTTTGGGAGGGCGCGACCGTTCCACTTGCCCACCCCCTCTTCGAAAGCCTCGCGCGCGGCGCGGACCTCGCCTTCGCGTGCGGACCGGAAGGCGGCCTCGACGAGGCCGAGGTCGAACTCGCCCTCGCACATGGGTGGCGCGCGGTCTCGCTCGGCCCGCGTCTTCTGCGCACCGAAACGGTCGCGGCGGCGGTTCTCGGCGCCGTCGAGATCTGGTCGCGCTGGTTCGAAGACGCGACCGAGTAACGGCCCCGGCCGAAGGCGGCAAACGTCGAGGTCTGTGCGGTCGGCTATGCTGAGTGGGACAACCGCTGTCCGTGCTCGAACGCATCGCTCTCTACCAGCCGCGCCTTCACACGCCGGGGCTGAGCCTCGACTCGAAGGGCGTCGCGCTCGGCGCGAAGGGTCTCGTGTTGCTGCCGTCGATCGATCGGCTCGTGGCGCTGCTTGCGGTCTACACGCGCGATCGGTCGCTCGAAGACCTGCTGCCGAGCCTCGATCTCTACGTCGCCCGGTCGGCGATCGGTCAGCGTGAGATTGTCCTCGAATTCGCGGCCGAATCAACCGAGCGAATGGACCGAATTGCCGAAACCGGGCGGCTGGTCGGCGGTCTGACGTTCACGGGAACCACGCGCCACTTCGTTCAGTACCGCGACGCGGCAGGCCCTTTCGGGTACGACGCACCCCAGCTGTCCGGATCGGACGCGGCGCTAGCGCTCTATCACGACCGCTTCTGCCAAACGTACGATCGGGATAAGCTTGTCGACCTGCGTTCGGTGCTGCTGCGGGTCTTCCCCCGTGCCGACGCGTCGACGCGGCTCGAACCCGGTCCTCGAATCGTGATCGCGGAACCCGGACTCGGCCCCGCGATCGTCCACTACTTCGTCCGCTCCGACGTGCGGGCAGAAGTCTGCATCGTGGAGTGGCCACCCCGAAGCGCCTTGGACGAGGAGTCGAGACGCCGTTTCGTCCTACGGGTACCCGCCCCTCCCCATCGTATGCAATCGCTGCTCAACTCGACCCCTGGCGTCACTTCTTTCGTGCCGGTCGCGCCCGGCGTCGCGGTCGAAGTCGGCTTCCGCCACCCGGTCCAGTTGAAGGCTTGCCCACTCTTCGACGCCGCGGGACTGGTTTTATGGCGCGGCCGGGGCGACGACCCATGGGTCATCGAGCGCTTGCCCCCGATGGGGGACGTCCTCGCTCTTGCGCGAATCGAGCTCGGGGGCGCCGCACACGGCTCGCAAACGATACCGCTCGACGCCACCCCCAACGAAGTGCGGGTCCGCCTACGGCTTGCCCCATCGACACGGCCTTGGCGCAGCGTGACCGCGACATGGATCGCCCCCGAGCAGCTCGGCATTCTGCGCCAGGTGGCGTATGCGCTGCCCCGATCGACCCTCGAACGCATGCAGATCGCACTCACTCGAGAGGGGGCCATTGTTCGGTCGAGCGCCGGCATCGAGGGATTGCCCATCGGCACATTTTTCAGCGAGGTCCATCCGCACATCTACGTGCCGGCTGGGTACGAGTCGGTCCCCGACGTCGCCGCCGACGTCCTGGCGCGTGCGTTGAATATTTCGCCGTCGCAAGTCTTGTTCCTGTGCCACGACGGACGTGCCGTGACGCTTGAACGAGCGGCGTTCGCTTCGCTGGAAGCGGCCCTGATCCAGGCGCCTCCCTGGCAGCCTCTCGCCGCGGAGGAGATCGAATCGCTCGATGATCGCCCCATCGATCTGCGTGTCGAGTCGATCGGGCTCCCGAGGTTCCACGGTGGCGGTCGTTCCCCCCGATCCTGACCGGCGCGACGTGCCTGCATCAGCCCTCGCCGACCGATTGTTCTCCGCAGTCGTTGCCCCGCTCGTGCTGGGCGGCGAGGTCGTACCCTCGGCTGCGATCGGACCGCGCGCCGCCGGCGCCCTGCGCGACGCGCGGCTCGTAAGCGATGGGCTTCTCGTCCGTGAAGTCACCCTGGCTCGCGTGCGTCGCGCACGCAGTCTCGCGCCCGTCGACACCGTGCCCGATCTGGCTGCCGCCGACTGGCTCCTCGCCGCTGCGCTTCACGACCTCTTGCATTCCGCGAACCCGGGCTTTTCGACGCTGCTTCGGCGAGGCGCCGCGCGACGGATTCTGAAGAGCGCCATCGCGGTCCTGGAAAGCGTACCCGTCCCGGCCAACGCCAAGCAGGCTTTGTCCCGCCACAGTTGGTTCGCCCGCGTTCTGGATGTTCGGCGCACCGACACCCAAGTCTCCTGGTGGTCGGAGACCCGTCGCTTTTTGGGGCGCGACCCTCCGGCTCGGGTCCAGGCCTGGCCCGCCCTGCGACGGGTCACGGTTCTTCGCACGCGACCCGCGCTTGTCGATCTCGCTCCCATCGCCGTCGACCGGGCCATCTGGGCAGCGACGATTGGCTCGCTACTGACGCGATCGCCCCTGACCGATCTGGCCACCTGCGGCCGCAAGGCACCCGCTTTCGCCTGGAACGAGGCCGTGCTCGCCCTGATTGGCGAGCCTGCGGGTCGAACCCTCGGCCTGCGCGCCCTCGATCGAGGCCCGCCCGCCGACGTCGACGCGGCGCTCGGGCGAGCCACTCGCGAACTCTTGAGCCTCCAATCGCTTCCGCCCGCGACCGCGATCCTCGACATCCTCGCGGAGCGCGCACTCGCGCGAGTGATGGGCGGCGGTCCGCCGACCGATCCGATACCCGCCGAAGCGACTGCGCCGACGCGGTCGGCAACCGATCGGACCTTCGCCCGCGCGCTCGGAGCGGCTGTCGCGCGACGATCGCTCAACCAGTCCGCTTCGGCCTGGCCGGCCGCTCCACTCGCGCAATGGCTCGAAGCCCTGCAGAACGCATCCGCCGGCTTGCCCGAGGCCGAGCGGTGGCTCAATCCCGATGGATAGGTGGATCCGCTTCGGCGCGCACGCGCCGAGGTGGTAGAAGCCCTGCGAGGACCCGCATGGCCGAACTCCGCCGAATCCTCGTCCCGACCGACTTCACAGAAACCTCCGATCATGCGCTCGAGTGGGCGATGACGCTGGCCGAGCGACTCGGCGCGTCGATTACCGTCATGCACTCGTACGAGATTCCGATCGCCGGCTTTCCGGACGCCACGATCGTGGCAACACCGGAGATGGCGGCGCGCATCTCCGACGCGTCGCAGCATGCGCTGAAGAAGACCGTCGACCAGCGTCTTGGGCGAGGAATTCCCATCGATAGTGTGCTCCGCGAGGGGGTGGCGTGGGAGGAGATTAACGCCGTCGCCGACGAGATCGACGCGGATCTCGTCGTGATCGGGACCCATGGCCGGCGCGGGCTCGCTCGAGCTTTGCTCGGAAGCGTTGCCGAGCATGTTGTCCGAACGGGGCGCCGTCCCATCGTGACGATTCGCAGCAACCACTGATCGGGTCGCGTCGCGATTAACCGTTCGAATGTCACGCGGTTGACACTCAAATGGGCTTCGATGCCTTGCGGGTCGAAAGGAGCGCGGCATGCGCATCGTTTACGGCATCTTCGGCTACGGACGCGGCCACGCCACGAGAGCCGAGGCGGTCCTCTCGGAGATTCGGCAGCGGCACGACGTTCTGATCCTGGTCGGAGGAGACGCCCACGACGCACTTTGTTCGCGATTCCCGGTCGAGCGCATACCGTCGCTCGGCTACATCTACGGTGCGCGTGGCGAGCGGTCGGTACGGCTCACGTTCCAACGCAACTTCCGCAAGGTTGCCGATCTCGTCTTCGGCGGCGAGACCTTCCGCAACGTCGTCCGACGGATTCGCGACTTCAAGCCCGATGTCGCGATTTGCGACGCCGACCCATGGACGCACCGCGCCGCCGCAGCGCTCGGGATTCCGCGAATCGGGTTCGACCACTTCGGCATCATGGCCTGGTGCCGACCCCCCGTCGCCTGGCGCGATACGGTGCAGGTGTTTCGCGACGTCTTCGCGTACCGCGCGCTCAATGGACGCCCCCAGCGCGTCGTCGTTTCGAGCTTTTTCGATCCCGAATCGCCGGGACCCGGCGTCCGTGTCGTGGGCCCCCTGCTGCGTGACGAAGTGCGCCGTGCCACCGCGCGCCCCGGCGATCACCTGCTCGTCTACTTCAATCAGTCCGAGCACCAGCTCACCGCCCGGGTCATGGAGGAACTCCGATCGCTTCGACTGCCGGTCATCATTTACGGAAAGCGCCACCGCGGCACCGACGCGAATCTGGTCTATAAGCGCGTGGGCGACTCCGCGTTCCTCGACGACCTCGCCAGCTGCCGCGCGGTGTTGAGCACGGCCGGCAACCAGCTGGTCGGCGAGACGATGCATCTGGGCAAACCGATCCTGGTAGCGCCCGAAAACACCCCCGAGCAGCGCATGAACGCTCTCGCCGTCGAGCGGTTGGGGGTCGGCGCGCGAATCGATCGTTCATCGTTCACGGCAGGCGCGATCCGCCGGTTTCTTGCGGAGGAGCGGCGCTTTGCCGAGCGGGCCCGCACCCTGCGTCGGGATGGGCGCGAGGCGTCGATCGCGGCGCTCGAGACGTTCGCCCGCGATCTCGGCGGCGCGCGTCAGAGCGCGCCGCTCGGCGCATGGAGGCCGGCATGACGGGCTTCGCGGGCACCCTGCCGCCGCCGGTGCTCGAAGCCCCCGAACCGCCGAGCCTGCGCCGACTGCCGCAAGCTGCCCGCTACGCTCTGACCGTGCTCGACAACCGGACGGGGAGCACACCCCCGCGGCCGTCGTGGTGCACATTTCTCGTCACGTACCGCTGCAACGCCCGCTGCAAGATGTGCGATTCGTGGCGAGTGAAGCCCGGCCGCGAGCTCACGGCCAAGCAGATCGCCGACCTGTTCGCCAAGATCGGCAAGCTCGACGTCGTCCGTCTCACGGGGGGAGAGCCGTTTCTCCGCGAAGACCTGGTCGACGTGGCGCGAGCCGTCGTTGAACACGCAGCGCCCATGGTGCTGCACGTCACCACCAACGGATCGTTTCCCGATCGGGTCGCTCGGTTCGTCGACGCACTCGGCGAGATCCACGAAATCGACCGGCTGGCGTTCATGGTGTCGCTCGATGGCATGCCCCCAGAGCACGACGAAAACCGCGGCCAAGACGTGACGTTTGACCGGGCGATCGACACCGTGCGCGTGCTCGTCGCCCAGGGCGTGCGCGTGTCCGTCAACCACACGGTCATCTCGAAGCAGTCGATGGACGACAACGCCGCCATCCGCCGCGCGGTCGAACCGCTCGGCGTCGACGTCCACTCCGTTCTCGCGTACTCGGATTCAGCCATGTACTCGATCAAGCTTCGCGGCAAGCGTGCCGAACACTTGATCGTGCGCAACGGCTACCCGCTGCACCCCGCCCTGCAGGGCGCCGACGTCGTCGGCTTCGTCGAACGCGAACTCGTAGCCGCCGAACGCTTGCGTCTCCGAGAGCGCGTCGGCAAGCGGTACTATCTGCGCGGCCTGCTCGCACGCCTCCGAGGCGATACGGACCCGAAGCCGCACCCGCGCTGCGTCGCGCTTCGCAGCCACTTGCGTCTGCTGCCCGATGGCCGAGTCCCTGTCTGCCAATTCAACACCGAGACCGTCGGCAACCTCAGCACCGATGCTTTTGCCGACGTTTGGCGCTCCCCTCAAGCCGACAGCGCGCGGGAGTGGGTGGACGCGTGCCCGGGGTGCTGGGCGGAATGCGAAGTGATTCCAAGCGCCATCTACACCGCGGACATCGTGCGGAGCCTAGTATAGAGGGCGTCATCACGAACCTTCGAGTCGGGTCGCTTCGGAAGGTGCGCCCCCGCCCCAGCCGACCGCGCAGGCCTGTTTCGTTGCGGGCATAGGGTCGGGTAGAGTCGGCCCGTGCAGAAGCTCGAAGCCGGGATCCATCAGTTTCAGGCCAACTACTTTGCTTCGAACCGCAGGCTCTTCGAACGTCTCTCCGAGACGGGGCAGCGCCCCGAGACGCTCTTCATCACGTGCTGCGATTCGCGCGTCGTGCCGACCCTCATCACCAGCGCGGCGCCGGGTGACCTCTTCATCGTGCGCAACGTCGGCAACATCGTCCCCTCCGTGGAACGAGGCGTTCTGGGCGGCGTCTCGGCGGCCATCGAGTACGCGGTCGAGGTGCTCGAAGTGGACCACGTCATCGTCTGCGGCCACGCCAACTGTGGCGCCATCGATGCGATCCTCAACCCCCATCGCGTCGGCCATCTGCGGTTCGTCTCGCGGTGGCTGGCCGAATCGTCGCGTATCCCGAAGCTCATTGAAGAACGATACGGCCACCTCGAGGGCGAGGCGCGCATGACCGCCGCGGTGCAGGAAAATGTGCTCGTGCAGCTCGAAAACCTGCGATCGTTCGACTTCGTCGCGCGCCGGCTCGACGCCGGACGGCTCAAGATGAGCGGTTGGGTCTTTCGCATCGCGACCGGCGACGTGTTCGATTACGACCCGATCTCCGGACAATTCTTGCGGCTCGGCGGCGGCGAGGGTGGCGAAAGGTCCACCCTGAGTTCGCGGCCTCCACCGGGGATTTGACGGACGATCGATCCGGGCTCCATCATCCATCATGGCGCAAATCAGAGTCGCGTTTTACGGCTCGCTTGTTCTTCTTCACGCCTGCACCTCGTCGAGCGCAGGTCCCCCCCCGGGAGCCGCCGACAGCGGGGCGGGAGCGATGAGCTCCACGTCGTCGACGGCCAGCATCGCCTCCGGCTTGACCGGCGGCAGCTCGGGGTCGAGTCTCCCAGTGCCCGACAGCGGGGCGGGAGCGATGAGCTCCACGTCATCGACGGGGTCGAGCGCGGCGAGCGGGCAGTCGAATGGACACGGACCCGACAGCGGCGCTACGACGGCGGACTCGGGGGGCGGCGACGCCAGCGCTGGCCTGGGCTGCAGCGGCGGTCTCGCGTTTTGCGACGACTTCGACACCGACACCGTCAACAGCGTGCCGGCCGCAAGCGTCTGGACCGTCGTGGGGACACAGGGATGCAGCGGGCAAGGCGCGGTGCAGTATCCCGTGGTCGTCGACAACGCGTTTTCGCATAGCCCACCGAACTCCGTGAAGATCACGGGCGGCGATTCCTGCGGACCCGTGATGCTCAGTCGCAGCGCATTCTCGAACCTCGCGAGCGCCACCGACGTCTATGGTCGCTTTTACCTCCGTCTGACGAGCACGAGCATGACGTTCGACCACAGCGTCCTGATGACACTAGCCTTCTCGGCCGACGGCGACGGCGGCATTACCTCCAGCGATCAAAGCAGCTTCCTGCAACTCGCCTCCGAGGGGGCCGGAAATGCCACGAACGTGTTCATGTGGCAGACCGATGACAGTCATGTGTTGCCCGACAAGAATACTAGCGGCGGTGCGCAGTCGACCTACCCTATGGCCTCTACGTGGACGTGTGTCGAGTTCCATACGTCCGGCGCATCGAAGTCCATCGAGACCTGGGTCGGGTCGCAACCAGTGACCGGACTGACGTTTCCGCCGGGGGTCTCGATGGTCACCGACCAGTGGGAAGCGGGCCTCCCGACACTTCCAGCGTTTACCTTCGACAGCCTCGGCTTTGCTTGGATTGTCTTCAGCGGCCCCCTCATGACCCTCTGGATCGACGACGTCGCGCTCTCCGCGACGGGCCGAATCGGCTGCAACTGACGCGCGTGGCGCGGGCAACCGCGCCGCTACGACGATTTCAAGAGCTGTCGGAGCACGTACGGAAGGATACCTCCGTGCCGGTAGTATTCGCGTTCTTGGGGCGTGTCGATTCGCAGCGTGGTGGAGAACTCGAACAGTGTCCCATCGGCACGTCGGACCCGAACCGTCGCGCGTCGCGTCGCGATGGCCTGCTCGACCCCGGAAATCGAGAACGTCTCGCGGCCGGTGAGCCCGAGTGACGCCACGGTATCGCCCGATGCGAACTCCAGCGGCAGGATCCCCATGCCGACGAGGTTACTGCGATGGATGCGCTCGAAGCTCTCGGCGATGACGGCGCGCACGCCGAGCAGCTTGGTGCCTTTTGCTGCCCAGTCGCGCGAAGAACCCGAGCCGTACTCCTTGCCGGCGAGAATCACGAGGGAAATGCCGTCTTTCGCGTATCGCATCGCCGCATCGAAAATGCTGACGACGCTCGGGGTGTCGACACTCACTCCGTTGCTCTTCGATGGACCAAGGTAGGTCGTCACCCCGCCCTCGGTTCCCGGCGCCAAGAGGTTGCGCAAGCGCACGTTCGCAAACGTCCCGCGCACCATGACTTCGTCGTTGCCGCGCCGCGACCCGTAGGAGTTGAAGTCCTTGACGTCGACCCCGCGTTCAAGAAGGTACTGGCCCGCCGGACCGCTCTTTTTGATCGAACCGGCCGGCGAGATGTGATCGGTCGTGATGCTGTCGCCCAGCACGGCGAGGACACGGGCGCTGACCAGATCGGCGACGGGTGCCGGATCGCGCGTCATCCCGGCGAAGTAGGGAGGGTTCTTCACGTACGTCGACTGCGGATCCCAGGCGTACAGATCTCCAGTCGACACCGGTAGCTTCTGCCAGGATGCGTCGCCGTCGAAGACCCGTCCGTATACGCGCTCGAACATCGCTCGGTCGATAGACTGATCGATGGCCGCCTGAACCTCGGCGCGCGACGGCCACACGTCTTTGAGAAACACCGGCTGGCCGTCGGTCCCTGTGCCGAGCGGCTCGCGGTACGGATCGAAGTCGACCGTGCCGGCGATCGCGTACGCGACGACGAGCGGTGGGGATGCCAGGTAGTTGGCGCGGACCTCCGCATGAATGCGCCCTTCGAAATTGCGGTTGCCGCTCAGCACGGCGGCCGCAACGAGCCCCCCTTGCTCGATCGCTTTGGACACGGCTTCGGGAAGCGGGCCGCTGTTGCCGATGCACGTCGTGCATCCGTAGCCCACGGTCTGGAAACCGAGGCGATCGAGGTACGTGGCCAGACCGGCCTTCACGAGGTACTCGGTGACGACCTTCGATCCGGGCGCGAGGCTGGTCTTCACCCACGGCTTTCGGGCAAGGCCCTTTTCGATGGCCTTCTTGGCAAGCAGACCGGCCGCCACGAGAACGCTCGGGTTCGATGTATTCGTGCAGCTCGTGATCGCGGCGATGACCACCGCTCCGTGCCCGAGCTCGGTGCTCGCGCCGTTGATGGCCGCGGCGCCCTTCGCGTCCCCCGCACCTGCCTTCGGCACCTTGGCGAGCATCTTCTCGAGCGAGGCGCGGAAGCTCGCCTTCGACTCGGTGAGCTTGACGCGGTCCTGAGGGCGCGTGGGTCCGGCGAGGCTCGCAACGATCGACGCGAGGTCGATCTCGATCGCTTCCGAGTACACGGCATCCTTCGCCGCCGGCGCGACGAAGAGCCCCTGCTCTTTGAAGTACGCCTCGACGAGCTTGATGTGTGCCTCGTCGCGGCCTGTGAATCGCAGGTACCGAAGCGTCTCGGCGTCGACCGGAAAGATGCCGCACGTCGCGCCGTACTCGGGGGCCATGTTCGCGATCGTGCTTCGATCGGCGAGCGACAGCTGGGCGAGCCCGTCGCCGAAGAACTCCACGAACTTGCCGACGACACCCTTCTTTCTCAGCACCTCGGTCACGGTGAGAACCAGGTCCGTGGCGGTCGCCCCTTCGGGCAAAGCCCCGGTGAGCCTCACCCCCACTACTTGCGGGATGAGCATCGACACGGGCTGGCCCAGCATGGCCGCCTCGGCCTCGATGCCGCCGACACCCCAGCCGAGAACACCCAGGCCGTTGATCATGGTCGTGTGGGAGTCGGTGCCGACCAGGGTATCCGGATAGACGGTCGTGCCGTCCTCGCTCTTCATGACGACGCGTGCGAGGTACTCGAGGTTGACTTGGTGGACGATTCCCGTGTCCGGGGGGACGACTTTGAAGTTGCGGAATGCGCTCTGCCCCCATTTCAAGAATTGGTAACGCTCCTTGTTCCGCGCAAACTCGAGCTGCGCGTTCAGCGCGAAGGCTTGGCTCGATCCGAAAGCGTCGACCTGCACCGAGTGATCGATGACGAGCTCCACAGGCTGCAATGGATTGATCCGTTTCGGGTCGCCCCCGAGCTGCTTCATCGCGTCGCGCATGGCCGCCAGATCCACGACCGCCGGCACGCCCGTGAAGTCCTGAAGCAGAACCCGCGCGGGCGTGAACGCGATTTCGCGGGCGGGCTGAGCCTTCAAATCGACGGTGGCGAGCGCTTCGATGTCCTCGGCGCGAACGGAGACGCCGTTCTCGGTGCGTAGCAGGTTCTCGAGCAGAATCTTGAGCGAAAACGGCAACCGTTCCGCTTGCGGGTGTTTGGCATACACGGAGGCGAGTCGAAAATAGGAAAACTTGGATGCACCGACGGACAGAGTGGACTTGGCGCCGGATGTGTCGGACATGGCAATCAGACGTAGCCCTCGTAAAAGGCGGGGGCAAGACTCCAAAGAGAGCGTGCGTCGCGGGCCTGCTGGGAGCGAGCCGCGAGTTGTCGCCGGTGAAGGCCATGTCCTTTCCGGAAACGATGCCGCCATCCCACCGAAGGCCGAATGGCGCTATGCTGCAGTAAGCATGTGCCGTTTGTTGGGCATCGCGTCGAACGAGCCCACGGAATTTCGAGTCGTCTTGCGCGAGGCCCCGCGCTCGCTCGCCGCTCTCTCACGCGAACACCGCGACGGCTGGGGCATCGCCGTCTTCGACGCACACGCCCATTGCTGGAAGATTGACAAGGGCGTCGAGTGCGCCGGGGAAGACGAGCGGTTTCACCAACTGGCTGTCGGAAGTTGCGGCGAGATCCTCATCTCGCACGTTCGACAAAAAACGGTCGGCGAATCGACGCTCGCGAACACCCATCCGTTCGAGCATGGCCGCTGGGTCTTCGCGCACAACGGAACGGTCAAAGACACCGCCTGGCTTCGAGCCCATACCTCGTCGCATCAGCTCGCCGAGATCTCCGGTGAGACCGATAGTGAGCTTCTCTTCGCGTGGCTGCTCACGCGCCTCGACGAGATCGGGGCGACCGCGTCGCTCGCGTCGCCCGAGACAGACCGCGCCATCGGGTCGGCAGCGCGTGCCGCGCGCGAAAGGCCCGACTTCGGAGCGTTCAACTTCCTTCTCTCGGACGGGTCCACGACCTACGCCCATCGCTTCGGCCGATCGATGTTCTTGCTCGAGCGCGGGCCCGGCGACGCCGTCGTCCCCAGCCGCACGAGTCGCGATGGCACCACGTACGAAACTCCGTGGTCTGACCAGCGGACGGCCGTATTTGTGGCCTCCCAACATGTCACCGACGAACCCTGGGCGACCGTCGAGGACGGTGCGCTTCTGCGCATCGAACGCAGCCCCACGCCTCATTGGAGGCGTGTGCCGAGCTAATCGCGGCACCGCCCGCCGCGCCGGCTTGCAAGCACGCTGTCGGGCGATGCGTCCGCGACCGATCACTCGTCGTCGTCGCCGCTACCGCTGTGGGACTTGACCCAGTCGCACGCCCGTACATCGCCCAGATCGCACGCGCGCGACATCGCCTGCATGCTCTTGGTTTCGTCGCGCGCCAGCCCGTCCGGTCCGTCTTCGTACATCACGCCCACAAACGCGCAGGCGCGTGCGTCTCGCGCGCGCTCGCACGCCTGGGCCCACTGCGCGAGCGCTCGAGACGGATCGCGCAAGGCCCCGGCTGCCGCGACGATCATCTCCGAGTGCAGGCAGCCGTACACGTCTCCGGTCGTGCACGCGTCGCGGTAAAGGCTCAGGGCCCGCGACGTGTCGCGCGAAACGCCTTCGCCATGCTCGACCATGTAACCGAGGTTCGCGCACCCGAGAGCCTCTCCGAGGTGGCACGCCTTGTCGAAAAGAGCCGCGGCTCGCGCCACATCGCGCGCCAGGCCGTCACCGTACGCGAGCGCATCGCCCAGGTTGTTGCACGCCCGTGAGTCGCCGAGATCGCAGCCGCGCCCGTAGACGCGGGCCGCGAGGGAGCGGTCTCGCGGAAACGCTTCACGGCCGAAGTAGAAAAGCAGCCCAGCCCGATAACAAGCGTCGGCTTGTCCACTCCAGCACGACCCCACCAGTTCGAGTCGGCTGCGCAGCTGCGCGCCGTCCTGGACGCCCTCGTTCAGAGGGTCCGCGAGACGGCGCGCACCGAACACGCAGGCCGGCGCGTCGCCGCGGTCGCAAGCTCGAAGCAGCATGCCCAGGCCGCGCTGCACGTCACGCGGGACGCGGCATCCGTCGATCCATATCCGACCGGCGAAACCGCACGCGCGAGGGTCGTCGAGCTCACACGCTTCCGAGAGCATCGCCGCCACGCAGTCGATGGGCCAATCGTCTGGCCATGCGCCCCATGCCGAAAGGGCACTCGCGGTGCACTCCTGGGCCGGCGCGCCCCCGCACGGGGCGCCGCCACCGGTCGAGCAGGCGTCCCGGGGTGGGCACTGTCGCTCCGAAGCCGCGCCCGGCGGCCGACAGCCCCCGACCGGACAGGTCGGCGGAGGCGGGCCAAGGGGCGAGAGATCGAGGGGCGCCGGCCGGCAAGCCATGCCCCCGAGCAGTGCGATCCCCCCGGCCGTCCACGGAATCGAGGCGAAACGTCGGGCCACGAGCTCATGATCGCATGCGTCGTCGCGGTGTCACGCCGCGCGAATGATACAGTGGCGGCCCATGGCGCACGACGATGTCGCCCTGCTCGGCTACGGCCGTTTCGGACGCGCGCTCGGCCAAGTTCTGGTCGAAGCCGGGGTCCCGTATCGCGCGTACGATCCCATCGCGCCGGTGCCGTCCTCCGTTCGGGTCTTGTCCCTGGAGCACCTGACGCAGGGTGCGTCGTTCGTGGTTGTCGCCGTCCCCGTGCCGCGCATGCGACAAGCGCTGATCGATCTTCGTCCTTACCTCGACCCCGGTCAGGTCGTCCTCGACGTCGGGAGCGTCAAGGTGCGTCCCGCAAACGCGCTCGACGAGGTGTTGGGCGACGCGATCCCGTGGTGCGCCACCCACCCGCTGTTCGGGCCGGTCAGCCTGGCGTTGGCCGAGCGGCCGCTGCGTGTCGTCATCTGCCCGGCCCGCCAGCACCCTGCGGCGGCCGCACGAGTCCGTGCGCTGTACGAACGGATTGGGTGCGAAGTGATCGAGCAGACGCCCGAAGGACACGATCGGGTCATGGCGCACACTCACGCGCTCACGTTTTTCGTGGCCAAGGGCATGATCGATGCGGGAGCCGGAATGGAAGTGCCGTTCGCACCCCCGAGTTTTCAGGCGCTGTCGCGCACGATCGAGACCGTCCGCTCCGATGGAGGTCATCTCTTCGCGGCCATCGCGCGCGACAACCCCTTCGCGGCGGAGGCGCGCAAAGAGCTCGTCCAGGCGCTGGGCGCGATCGACCGCGCGCTCGACGCGCGGGCCGCGGAAGGCGACGCGGCACCGACGGACGCGACGAGCTTCGCGATCCCCGGTCTCGGAGAGGGGTCGCCCGAGCTGAAGCAAACACGCGAGCACATCGACGCGGTGGACCGCGCAATCGTGAATCTTCTGGCGCAGCGATCGCAGCTGCAAGAGCGTGCAGCCCGGGCAAAGGCCGCGCTCGGGGCGCCCGTGCTCGATGGCGCGCGCGAGGCCGAAGTCCTCGGCACACGCCGCACCTGGGCGCAAGAATTGAAGCTCGACGTCGAGGGCGTCGCCGACGTCTTCCGCGCCGTGCTCACCATGTCCCGGCGCGGGCAGCGTCCGTAGCCGGCTCGGCCCGCCACGTGGGCGTGGCAGCGTCCCGGATGCGGCCCCTCCGCGGTGCGCTACATTGAGCTCCGCCATGATGAAGGGCCTCGCCACCGCCGTGCTCGCTTGCTCGATCGCGCTCGCCACCGCCGCCTGCGATACGTCCGGGGACGACTACCCCCAAGTTCCCGAAGGCGTCACCGCGTGCAGCGCATTCAGCTCGTGTGAAACGTGCACGCCCGTAAACGGGTGTGGCTGGTGCTTCAACTCGGACGGCACCGCGAATTGCGCATCGGGCCCCGGGGACTGTACGACGACCACGTTCGCGTGGGCGTGGGATCCAAGTGGTTGTCCGACCGCCGACGCCGGCGCCGGCCCCGACGCGGCAACGACGGCACCCGACGCCGGCGAGACGGGCGCGCCTGCCGAGGCCGCATCGACGGCCGCCGACACGGCCGCCACCGACGCCGTCGTCGGGGCGACGAGCGATTCGGGGTCGGCCGGCCCGGACGCGGCTCTCGGCACCGGAGCACCGGACGTCGTCGCCGACCGATCCGAGCCGGTGGATGCAGACGCCACCCCGGGCTTGGCCGTCGCGGACGGCGGTGGCTGCATCCCGAACGGCGGTGCATTGTGCGGCGAAAGTCAGCCCTACGGGTTCACCTGCACGAGCCCCGACCCGGCCGATTCAGCCATTGCCGCCCCGGCACCGTCGCTCGAATGCGCCGTCGCGTCCGTGCCCACGCCCGCGGGCGTGCTCTTCTATTGCTGCGCGGGTCAGTAGCGGCACACTCGTCGAGCGGCGCTAGGGTCCGCAGTCACTCGCCCGCGACGCAAAAAAAAGTGCTTTAACCGGGGGTACTCCCATGCCGGATTTCGACAAGCTCGCCGCCGCGTGCACGATTGCGCGCGGCCTCGCCATGGACGCCGTTCAAGCGGCCGCCTCCGGACACCTCGGCCTCCCCTTGGGAGACGCCGAGATCGGAGCGGCCCTTTTCGGCGATCTCTTACGGATCGATCCCGGGGATCCGGAATGGATCGCCCGCGATCGCTTCGTCCTGTCGGCCGGCCACGGAAGCATGTTTCTTTATGCGTGGCTGCACTTGAGCGGCTACCCGATTTCGCTCGACGATCTGCGGCAGTTTCGGCAGTGGCGATCGCGCACCCCGGGACATCCGGAGTTCCGAACCGCCGAGGGGATCGAAGCGACGACCGGTCCTCTTGGTCAGGGCGTGGGCAACGCGGTCGGCCACGCCATCGCGGCCAAGATGTTGTCGGCCCGTTTCGACGCTGCGAACTCTCGACTCTTCGACCACACCGTTTGGTGCCTGGCCGGAGACGGGTGCATGCAAGAGGGCGTCGCCTCCGAAGCGTCCGCGCTGGCAGGGCATCTTCGACTCGACAACCTGATCATCATTTACGACTCGAACGATGTGACGCTCGACGCGATGGCGGTTAAATCTCAAAGCGAGGACACCGCCCGGCGGTACGAGGCGTACGGCTTCGAGGTGACGCGCATCGATCACGGCAACGATCTGCGCGAAGTGCACGCGGGGCTCTTGCGTGCCAAGGCATCGAAGAGTGGACGTCCGCGGTTCGTCGTCGCGCGAACGCTCATCGGTCGTGGCATCCCCGAGGTCGCCGGAACGCAGAAGGCCCACGGCGAAGCGGGCGTCAAGTTCGTCGCGCAAGCGCGGGAGCATCTCGGCCTGCCCAACGAGACGTTCTTCGTCAGCGACGAAGTGCGATCGTTCTTTGCCGCCCACCGACTGAAGCTCTCCGAAGCGCATGCGCAGTGGCAGACCCGCTTCGAGGCGTGGAGCGCCGAAGACCCCGACCGCGCTCGCGCTCTCGACCGAGCCCTGGCGCAGACCGTACCGGCCGACCTCATTGACCGAATTCCGATCTTCCCCGCCGACGCCAAGATCGCAACACGAAAGGCGGGGGAAGCGGCGCTCCAGGCCGTTGCCACGCAGGTGCCCGAGCTCATCGGTGCCAGCGCGGACTTGTACGGCTCGACCTTCAACTACATCGCCGACGGAGGCGACTTCGACGCGGACCACAGAAGCGGCCGCAACATTCGCATCGGAATCCGGGAGCATGGCATGGGCGCCGTGCTCAACGGCATCGCCTACCATGGCGGACTGCGGGCGCACGGAGCGACCTTCCTCGTTTTTGCCGACTACATGAGACCGACGATCCGCCTCGCTGCGCTGTCGCATCTGCCGGTCATTTACGTCTTCACGCACGATTCGATCGGCGTGGGTGAAGACGGGCCGACGCACCAGCCGGTCGAAACCATCATGGGGCTTCGCGTCATTCCGAACTTGGACCTGATCCGCCCCGCTGACCCGGAGGAAACGGCCGGTGCGTGGGCTGCGGCCATGGAGCGGCTGGACGGGCCGACGGTGCTGGCGCTATCGCGACAAGCCGTGCCCATGCTACCCGGCGACGGCAAGGCCAAGCGCGAGGGCGCGCGCCGTGGCGGCTACGTGCTCGTGCGCGAGACGGCCGCGCTCCAGACCCTTCTCATTGGCACGGGCAGCGAGGTGCAGCACGCCGTCGCCGCGGCGCGCGAACTAGGCGCTGGGACGCGCGTCGTGTCGTTGCCGTGCTTCACGCGCTTCGAGCGCCAAACGCGGGCGTACCAGGACGAGGTCCTGCCGCCGTCGTGCACACGCCGGGTGTCCATCGAGGCGGGGGTCACCTTCGGGTGGCAAAAATTCGTCGGCCCGACGGGGCGATCGATCGGCGTCGACGCGTTTGGCAGCAGCGCACCCGGCAACGTGATCATGGAGAAGCGCGGAATCACGGCGGCCGCTGTGGCCGCGGCGGCTCGTTCGATGTGACGGGGGTACGGCCTTTCCAATCGGGCTCACGCGAGCGGCGGTTCGCTGGATGTGAGCATGCGCTCGATGCGTTTTACGGCTTCATCGAGCACGTGCATCGCGGGCCCGAACGAAAACCGCACGTACGACCGGAAGCGCGACGCCCGCCCATGGCGCCGCTTGCCGGGATTGACGTCGAAAAATTCGCCCGGGACGACGATGACCTTTTCCTCGAGCGCCGCTCGAAAGAATCCCATTCCCTCGTTGAATGGCGGAGCCAGCCGCTCGACGTTCCCCCAGACGTAAAAGGTCCCGTCCGGCACCCGATCGATCTGGACCCCGAGCCGGTCCAGCTGCGACAAGAGGTAATCGCGTTTCGCTCGGAAGGCGTTCTGGATCGCCTTCGTCTCGGCGACCACATGCTCCTCGGCCAGCAAGGGCACGGCGGCCCGCTGCAGCGGCTTGCTCCCGCCGCCATCGAGAAACGACCCGGCGCTAGCGAGCGCATCGACGATGTCCTTCGGTGCAAGCGTCCAGGTGACGCGCCATCCCGGGTAACGCCAGTTCTTCGTGAGTCCGTCGAACACGACGACGGGGTCGCGGTCGACGTCTTCGACGTATCGGGCCGCACTCTCGACCGGCAGCCGCCCGGAAGCGAACCGATACACGTAGTGTGAATAAAACTCGTCGAGCAGCAGCGTGCAATCGAGTTCGCGAGCCGTCGCGACCCAACGCGCGAGATCCTCGCCATCGACGAGCTTGCCGGTCGGATTGCACGGGTTACTCATCAGGATCGCGCCGAAGCCGCGGCCCAGAATTTCGCGACGAAGATCGTCCGTGCTGAAGGCGTAGCCACGCTCGCCTTCGAGCAGGATGGGAATGGCGGTGAACGCTTTGAATATGTCGAGAAGCTCTTCGTATGCCGTGTAATCGGGCAAAAAGTGGCCGAGGTTGATGGGACCGAGACTGGCGGCGGCCCTTGTCAGGGCGGCACGGCCACCGCCCGAGATGCAGACATTCTCGGCCGAGTACTGAGACCGTAACCCTCGACGGTAGAGCGCGTTATACAGCGACGCGACGGCTTCGCGCAGCTCCCAGACACCCGTCACGGGGGCGTACTCTTGATCGTCGACGGCAATCTCCACGCGCCGGACCCGGGGCGGCGCGAGAGGAAGCTCGCCGGTTTCCGGCTGTCCTTGGCCCAGGTTGCACCACGCCGGATCCGCCGACGAAAACCCCCGACGCTGGGCCTCCGTCGTTACGTAGATGACCCCCGTGCGCGGGACGGAACGAAACGCGCTGTGCTCGTGCGACATTCGACGACAAGCTTATAGTGCGATCCTCGTGAGCGTGACTCGTGCGGACGCAGTCGTCATCGGCGGGGGAATCGTCGGGCTGGCCACGGCGCTGGCTCTGCTCCGAGTTCGCCCTGGCTTGTCGGTCGTGGTCCTCGAGAAGGAGCCCGCACTCGCCACTCACCAGACCGGCCGCAACAGCGGGGTCATCCACGCGGGGCTCTATTACAAGCCCGGCTCGCTCAAAGCCCGGACGTGCGCACGCGGTCGGGCGCTCCTCGAGCGATTCTGCGAAGAACACGACGTCCGATTCGACCGATGCGGCAAAGTCGTGGTGGCCGTGGGACCGGAGGAGGTTCCGCGTCTCGAGGAACTCGAGCGACGCGGTCTGGCCAACGGGCTCACAGCGATTCGGCGCCTCGGCCCGGACGAGCTCCGGGAGCATGAACCGCACGCGACGGGGGTGCAGGCGCTCTTCGTCCCCGACACGGGAATCGTGGACTATCGCGAAGTGGCGCGATCGGTTGCGGCCGAGCTCGCGCGACTCGGCGCCGCGCTGCACACGGGATCGCAGGTGACGGCGATCGAGCGGCTCAATGGGCGTGTCGTCGTCGCGTCATCCGCCTTGGAGGTCGAGGCCCGAGTGCTCGTGGCGTGCGCCGGTCTCGAAAGCGATCGCGTCGCGCGGCTCGCAGGCCTCTCGATCGATGTCGCGATTCTGCCGTTCCGAGGCGAGTATTGGATGCTCGCCCCCGATCGTCAACGCCTCGTTCGAAACCTGATCTATCCCGTTCCCGACCCGTCGTTTCCGTTTCTCGGCGTCCACTTCACGCGCCGGATCGGCGGCGGCGTCGAGGCCGGTCCAAACGCGGTGCTCGCGATGGCGCGCGAAGGCTACGGCCGTGCAAGCCTCGACGTGCGCGACGCCTGGGACGTCGCGACGTGGCCCGGGTTCTGGCGCATGGCGAGACGGCATTGGCGAGCCGGGATGTCGGAACAATGGCGATCGCTCAGCCGGAGCGCGTTTGCCCGGGCGTGCGCGAGGCTCGTCCCCGAGATTCAAGCGTCCGACTTGACGCCCGGAGGTGCCGGCGTGCGCGCCCAGGCAGTGACCCGCGACGGCGCGCTGCTCGACGACTTCGAGATCCGGCATGGCGAACGCATGGTCCACGTCCTGAACGCTCCCTCGCCAGCTGCAACCGCGTCGCTTGCGATCGGCGAAGAAATTGCGACGCACGCGTTCAAGTGGCTGTAGATGTTCCGAGATTCCATGCCGCGAGCGGGGCGCGGGGGCCACGTCGGCAAAAATCGAATCGCGATCGCACCGGGTGGGCGGCGCTGCCGCCCCCATCACACGATGGGAGGACGGGGCCAGTACGTCCGGACGAAGAAGTACACCGTCATCGTCCAGGCCACGACCAGCACCATCGTACGCACGTGTGCAGGACGGATGCGACGAGCCACCGCGGCGCCGGCGTACCCGCCGAGGATGCCTCCGACGATCATGACCGCGGCCGGCTCCCAGGCCACTGCGCCCGCCACGACGAACGCCACGACCGCGACGCCGTTGATGAGCGTAGCGAGAAACGTCTTCAGGGCATTCATCCGGTGAATGTCGGTCATGCCTCGGAGCGAAAGGACGGCCAGCATCATGATTCCCATGCCCCCGCCGAAGTAGCCCCCGTACACGCTGATCACGAGTTGCGTGGCGACTGCGACGCCGACCGATGCACGAGCGCCGCGCGCGAGGCGGCGGGCCACCGTGCCACCGAACGAGAAGAGAAGCGTGGCGAAGAACAGCAGCCACGGGATGAGCAGGACGAACGTCTGGTTGGACGTACCCAGCAGAAGCAGCGACCCGACGAGGCCACCCGCGAGACTTGCGACTCCGAAGGCAACGAGCTCCCCGCGCACCTCAGCGAGCTCCCGCCGGTACGCGAGGGCACTCGCGACACTGCCGGGCCACAGCGCGATGGTGTTCGTCGCATTCGCGGGAACCGGCGCAACCCCTGCGAAAAGCAAGGCCGGAAACGCCACGAAGCTCCCCCCGCCCGCGACGGAGTTGATGGCTCCGCCGATGGCGGCCGCCATAAAAAGGAGTGCCGTCGTCGCGAGGGTCACGCGAATGGGATCCGTTCGAACAGCAGCAGCTTGTAGTCGGACAGAAACGACAACCAGGGCGCCGAGTCGAGGAGCGACTCTCCTGCGGAGAACATCGGACGGACCAAGGGGCCGGGAAGATCGCGCACGCTCAGCAGCGCCCGGACCGGTACGAACCCCATTCGATCGGCCGCGCGAAGCAGCAGGCCGGCGCGATTCGCGGCGACGATCCATTCTTCGAGGCCGAGGCCCAGGACACGCCGCAACATCGGCGAACGATGGATCGGCTCCAGCAACAACACACGGCCCCCCCCGCGAACCAATCGCGCGACGTTGCCGATCGCGCGCTCGAGCGACGCCGCGTCGCAGCACGCCACCGACAGGCAGCCGAGGACCACGGCATCGTCGAATTGACCGACGCCGATCGCGTCGAGACCGGCCACCACGTCACCGCGCTCGTAGCGCACGAGCCCCGACGACAGAAGGGCCGCGGATTCGTCGCGCGCGGCTCCGACCGTGGCCGGCGAGAAGTCGACTCCGACCACGTGGGCTGCCCCGCACTCTTCGGACAGGAACCGGACCATGCGTCCCGTACCGCACCCGATGTCGACGACGCGCTTGCCTTCCACAGACCCGAGCGACCGGATGAGAAGCGATCGTTGCCGCGCGTCCCACACGACGTTGAAGGCATTCGAAGGCCAGAGCGATCGCGCCATGCCCCCGCGAGCGGATGCCCGCGCATCCCAATACGACGCGACGCCGTACAGAGCGTCGCGCGAAGCTCGCTCTCTCAAGAGCTGCCAAACGCCGGGGGAGCCGGTCCCGTTGGCCTGGGTCGTCAAGCGGTTGCCCCCGGGCGAGGTTCCTCGCACGTGTCCACGCCGAGAAGCGCGAGCGCACGGTCGGCGCGTGCCATGGCCTCTCGCCGCGACGAGCCATGCACCAGAACGTATCCCGCACGCTTCGCGCTGTCGGTCAGCGGCAGCACCCGGCCGCCCACCGGGACGAAGCACTGCGCGTCCTCGACGCCCGATGCCGCGCGCGCGGCGTCGAGGCCCCTCACGGCACGCACGACGCCCGGCCGGGCGATCAAAAATTGGGCGATCGCGGCGGCGCGTGCGGGGCCGGTCGCGCCCTGCCGCTCCAACGCGGGATCGTTCAATGCCACGCCGAGCACCCGATCGTAGAGGTCCACGCCGGAGAAGAGACGAGTGACGTCGCCATCGAAACCGCCCCCGAGTCTCGCGGCGGTCTCGAACAAGACGCAACCTCGCCGGCCCAACGCGACCTGCGAATAGCACGGGCCGCGCGTGTGCCCGAGCGCGGCCGCACCGCGCCTTGCTTCGTCCACGACGCGCCCCTCGTCGCTCGGCGTGAGGCCGGACGGAGCCATTTCCGCGATCATCACGCCAAGAGGCTTGCATCCGGGCAAAGTCATGCGCTCCGTAACGCAGTAGCTCTCGAGCCGGCCGTCCTCGATCCATCCATTGACCGAAAACTCGCGACCCTCGAGCCATTCTTCGACGATGACGACGGGCAGACCGGCACGTGCCGAATGCGCATGCGCTTCGCCGAAGGCGCCGTCGAGCTCGCTATCGTTCTCGACACGGGCAACGCCCCTTTGGCCCCACCCTCGGGAGGGCTTTACGACGAGCGGATAGTCGGTGCGATGCGCGAAATCGCGCGCCTGCTCGAACGACTCGCACCGGGCAAACGAAGGCACGGTCAGCCCGGCCGCCGCGTAAGCGTCGCGCATGGCATCCTTTTCCTGGCACCGGCGCACCGTCTCGGAATCGGCGTAAAACGGCAAACCCCGGCGCGCCGCGACCGACGCCGTCGTCTTGAGCGACACTTCACTGCCGGTCGTGGTGATGGCGTCCGCTCGCGCTCGTCGCACTAGGTCGAGTACGGCTTCGACATCGCTCGTCGACACTTGGAAAAACGCGTCGCAATAAGCAACCGCCACCGCGAGCGGGTTGGCATCGGCTCCGATGACGAAGAGTCCCCGCCGCTTGGCCT
Organism: uncultured delta proteobacterium; assembly: GCA_963696385.1. Taxonomy (GTDB): domain Bacteria; phylum Myxococcota_A; class Polyangia; order Polyangiales; family Polyangiaceae; genus Palsa-1150. The sequence goes on along the minus strand of CAVOKF010000005.1, from coordinate 921,128 downwards.
GCCGCACGAGCGACAGCTGCGGGAATCCGCATCCCACGATCACGATGCGAGTCAAGAGGCCTCATCCACGAGCGCCGTCGACGGCGACGCCAGAGTCTTGCTCACAGGCGAAGTCGGGGTTCCGGATGGATCAGGCAAGGGATCGTTCGGCATCACCGACACCCGCTGCAGCTCGTCGCGCGCATCAGACGGATGAAAGTTCAACCTTTCTGCAACGTTGTAAAGAGGTCGGGCCTGAGCCTGGATGTAGATGCGCGCGATGTACTCTCCGATGACGCTCGTCGCCATCAGTTGCATGCCGCCGAGAATCACGACGCCTGCGAACAGCGAAGGCCAGCCCATGATGCCGTAATCCCAGAGCAGCTTGCGTGCGATTACCCATCCACCGAGCACCAGGCCGATGACGGCGAACGCGAGGCCGAGAGAGCCGATGTAGCGAAGCGGCTTGCTGGTGAAGCCGACGATGAGGTCGAACGTATGGTTGAGGAGCTTGGTGAAACTGTAGTGGGTGGCGCCCGTGTGCCGCGGGGCATGCGCGACCTTCACCGCGCCGATTCGGGCTCCGCTCCAGACGATGAGCGCGCTGAAGAACTTGCGCCGTTCCGGCAACGCGGCAACCATTCGAGCGATGGGGGCGCTCATCAAGCGGAAGGTCGACACGTCGTCGGGAAGCTCGACTTCCATCATCGAGCGCATGCCCCACTGCATGGCATGCGAAGCCGCGACGCGGAAAATCGAGTCCTGGCGGTCCTGGCGCAAGCCGTAGACGACGTCGTAGCCCTCGTCACGCTTGGCGATGAGTTTCGGGACCTCCTCGGGGGGGTGCTGTAAATCGCCATCCATCTGGATGATCCAGCGCCCGCGAGCGTTCAGGTAAGCTGCCTCGACCGCCGCCTCCTGGCCGTAGTTGCGTGTGAATCGGACGACTTTGACTCGTGGGTCTCGGCCCGCAAGCTGCCGAAGCCGCTCGGGCGTCCGATCGCGCGATCCATCGTCTACGAAAAGCAACTCGAACGGCGCCCCGACTTTGTCCATCGTGGCGACGACGCGGGCGGCAAGAGCCTCGACATTGCCCTCTTCGTTGAAGACGGGCACGACGATGCTGTACGTCGGCGGGCTCTCGGAGACGGGCGTAATCAACGTGCCGGCGCGGCAGACTAGCACGAGCCTCGCGAACGACCGCGCCAATGCGCCAGGGTGGCGCTACGCTTAGATTCGACCCCGCCCCCTTCGGCGCGCGCCCATGGGAGCGCGCCGGATCGCCTGCCCATGCGTACCCTCGAGCGGTTCATCGAGAAGCCTCGCCCGTGCAGCTACTTGCCCGATCGGCGGGCGAGCCTGGAGGTGCGCGTGATGCTCGAAGTGGGCGTCCACGAAATGGACGGGCTGCTCGAACGCGGATGGCGTCGCTTCGGACCGATCTACTTCCGCCCCGCCTGCGCCGCGTGCGCGGAATGCGTGAGCTTACGCGTCGACGTCGCTCGCTTCGCGCCCACCAAAGGCCAGCGGCGAGCCCAACGCGCCTGCGCGCAGCTGCGCCGGGTGGTGGGCGCCCCCCGGGTCGACGACGCTCGCCTTGCGCTCTACGCAAAGTGGCACTCCAACCGCGAGAGCGCGCGTGGGTGGGAAGCCAACCCGCAGACACGCGAGCGTTACGAACTGGAGCTCGGCTTCCAGCATCCATGCGCTCGCGAGGCGGCCTACTACGACGACGACGCAGACGGCGCGCTGGTCGGTGTCGGGCTCTTCGACATGACGGCGCGCGCGCTCTCGGCCGCCTTTTTCTTTTACGATCCGGATTACGCCCGTCTTTCGCTCGGCACGGCCAACGTGGTCGCGCTCATCGACGACGCAAGAGCGGGTAGCCGAGCACACGTCTACCTCGGATATCGTGTCGCGGGGTGCGCGTCGCTCGCCTACAAAGCCGCCTTCGCTCCGCACGAGTTGCTCCACGACCGACCCGGCCCCCTCGACGTTCCGAAGTGGCGTCCCGACGGCGGCTTCTAAGGTAGGTTGGAGTCGGAGGCTCGGCGCGGCGGGCAGTTGCGGTCGCTCTCGGGGTCGAGTCGAAGTACAGTCGCTTGACAGGCGGACGAGGCCCACGTAGGTTCCGCGGCCCTCCGACTTTCGTGGGGGCTCACGAGCGTCCGCCGCCACAGCCACCGGTCGAGCTTCCATGGATTCCACGCAGCCGCAATCTCCTTCGCGCGGTTCCCAGCGAACCTACGTCATGACCAAAGCGCAGGCCCAAGGGTCGCGTTCGTGGTGGGTGGTCGACGCGACGGGCAAGCCTCTCGGGCGCCTCGCAAGTCAGGTGGCCCATGTCTTGCGAGGCAAGCACAAGCCGCAGTACACGCCGCACGAGGATACAGGCGACTTCGTGATCGTCGTGAACGCCGACAAGGTGGCGCTTACCGGCGGAAAGCTCGACAAGAAGTTTTACTACCACCACTCGGGCATCCCGGGCGGCTTCCGGAGCGAAAGCTATCGGCATCTGCTTGCTCGAAAAGGGACGTTCCCGGTCGAGAAGGCTGTGCGCGGCATGCTTCCCAAGGGAGTTCTCGGCCGCCAGATGCTCACCAAGCTAAAAATCTACACGACCCCTGACCACCCTCATGGCGCGCAACAGCCCAAGCCCCTGATCGTGGGCCCGCAGCAGTCCGCTCCGCGACCGCCGCAATCGTAAACGAGTGAACATGGCCACCGCAGACACCCGCACCTACGCCACCGGCAAACGAAAAACCGCCATCGCGCGCGTCTGGTTGAAGCCGGGAACCGGCACGATCGTCGTCAACGGCCGCCCGGTCGACGAGTACTTCGAGCGCGAGACGTCCCGAATGGTTCTTCGTCAGGCGCTTGAACTCATCGAAGCGCAGGACCAGTTCGACGTGTGGGCGACCTGCGTGGGCGGCGGCAAGAGCGCACAGGCCGAGGCGATGCGCCACGGTATTTCGAGAGCGCTCATCGCGTTCGACCCGGAGAAACGAGGTGCGGTCAAGCGCGCCGGCTTCCTCACGCGCGATGCGCGAAAGAAGGAGCGTAAGAAGTACGGGCGCCCTGGCGCGCGCAAGCGCTTCCAGTACAGCAAGCGATGACGGAGCCCGCGTCACGGGGAACGACGATGCCCTCCGTGAAGCTTGCTCGGCACCTCACCGCGTTGGCCATGGCGGCCGCCCTCCTCGGTGCCGGGCAGGCGCATGCCACGATCATCGAGCGCGTCGTCGCCGTCATTGGCGAGCGACCCGTTCTCTGGACGGATCTCCTGCACAGGGCTCAGGCCGGGCGGGTTCAGATCCGCATGCAGACCCGCGACACGAACGTGATCAGTGTGCAAGAACAGGAAATGTACAAGGAGGTGCTCGATCGGATGATCGACGATCGCCTCGAGGAACAGCACGCCGACCGATCGCACATCACCGTCACGCCGGAAGAGATCGATCGAGGGATCGAGAACATCGCGGCGCAAGCGCAAGCTCAGCAAGGCCGCTCGGTGACGCCGGCCGATGTCTTCGAAGAAGTGCACCGGCGGGGCATGAGCGAGCAAGACTTCCGCGACGAAATTCGAAGGCAAATTCTCGAGGGAAAGCTCGTTGAACTGCGAGTGCGTCCGCGGGTTCGCGTCACCGACAACGACGCGCGGACCGCATACCAACACTGGGTTCAACAGTTGAGAGACCAGGAGCCGGTCGACGTCCGGATCCTCGCGCTTCGCGTACCCCCGATGGCGACCAAGCTTCAGCTGGAAGCGCGGACCGCGCTCGCGCAAGAGATCGTTGCACGTGCGCGCGACGGGGAAGACTTCTGCCGGCTCGTGGCGCAATACAGCGACGACGTTTCGACCAAGGACGCCTGCGGATCGCATGGATCGCAGCCGATTGCCAATCTGCTGGCTCCCATTCAAGAGGCGATCCACACGATGAAGCCGGGCACGATCTCGGACCCAATCCCCGTGGCCGCCGGCCAGGAGGAGGTCATCGTGATCCTGATGCCGCTCGGGGAAGCGCGCGTACCCCCCTTCGAAGACGTGAAGAGTGACATGACACAGCGGGCCTTGCTCGAAGGCCTCGAGCGCGCCCGCAAACAGTGGCTCCAGGAGCTACGCCGAAACGTCTACATCGACGTTCGCTTGTGAGCGGCGCGCCGGCAGCGACATCTCGACTCCAAGAGGCCGGGCGGAGCACCCGGCACGCCGTGCGGGCCGTCCGCATGGTGTGGCAGTCCTCGCCCACGCTGACCGCGACGCTCATGGTCATGACGGTGGCCGCCGCGCTTGTGCCCCCATCCACGGCTTGGGCCGGAAAGCGCATCGTCGACGGCGTCGTGGCGCGCAGAGCCCACGACACGATGGTCTGGGTGTCGATCGAGCTCGGCCTGGTGGCCGCACAAACGGTCGTTCAGCGAGCGCTCGCCCTCGTGACCCAGATCCTCGGACTGCGCTTGGGCATCGATGTCAACATCGCGATCCTCGAGAAGGCCGTCGGACTTCCGTTGCCTGCCTTCGAGGACTCGGAGTTTTACGACAAGATGACGCGCGCCAGGCGCGAGGCGTCGACCCGGCCTCTTCAGCTGGTCCGCGAGAGCTTCGGGTTGGTGCAGGGGGTGGTCACGCTCGCGGGGTATGCGGCCTTGCTGCTTCGCTTCAGTCCGTGGGTCGTATGGATACTCCTCGCTGCGACGATACCGGCCACGGCCGCCGAGATGCAGGCATCGAAGCTGACCTTTCAGCTGAGGAATCGTCGCTCCCAGGAATGGCGGAAACTCGTCTATCTCGAGCACGTCCTCGCGAACGACGAGCACGCGAAGGAGGTCAAACTCTTCATGCTCGGCCCACCACTCCTGGGTCGCTACCGGGATCTGGCGGGCCGATTGTTTCAAGACGACCGGACGGTGGCGGTGCGACGGGCGGCCGGGCAGCTGCTGTCGTTGATCGCGACCGTGGCTTTCTATGGCGCGTATTTGGTCATGGCGCTTGCCGCGGCGCGCGGGACTATCTCGATCGGAAACCTGACGCTCTACGTCGTGGCCTTTCGGCAGGGCCAACAGGCGTTCCAAGCCATCATCGGCTCGATTGGAAGCATCTACGAGCAGAATTTGTATATGTCGAACCTGTTCGATTTTCTCGACTCGGGGTCCTCACCTGCGCCGGCGCGGTTGCCCGCCGATACGGTGGCGGCGCAGCGTGCGCCGGGCCTTGCGTTCGATCGCGTCTCGTTCCGTTACCCCGGCCAACCGGATTGGGCGATTCGCGACGTGTCTCTCGTCATTCCACGCGGCACGAGTCTCGCCCTCGTCGGCGACAACGGTGCAGGCAAGACCACTCTGGTCAAACTCCTGACCGGCCTGTACCAGCCCACCGAGGGGCGAGTGCTGCTCGACGGTCGCGACATCGCGAGTTGGGACGAGTCGACGCTGCGCGCCCGCTTGGGCGTCGTCTTCCAGGACTTCAATCAGTATCAGCTGTCGGCCCGGGACAACGTCGGACTCGGCAGTGTAGACCACCTCGACGACGACGTGCGCATCGCTCGAGCCTCGGAGGAAGGCGGGGCCGCCGAGGTGATCGCGGCGCTGCCGCACGGCCTTCAGACCTCCCTCGGTCATTGGTTCAAGGACGGGATGGAGCTGTCGGGCGGACAGTGGCAGAAAATCGCGCTCGCCCGCGCGTTCATGCGGCAAGAGGCGGATATCCTCGTGCTCGACGAGCCGACCGCGTCGCTCGACGCGGACTCCGAGCACCATGTGTTCGAGCGTTTCCGAGCCCTCGCACGCGGCCGGACGACCATCGTCATCTCGCACCGCTTCCCGACGGTCCGAATGGCCGATCGCATCGTGGTCTTGAACCATGGACGCATCGTCGAGCAAGGCACGCACGACGAGCTCGTCGCCGCACACGGCCGATACGCTCACATGTTCGAGCTGCAGGCCAGCGGGTACCGGTGACGCCGCGTCGCTCGGGGGGAAGCGTCCGCGCTACCATCCCCCGCATGGTCCTCGCGGCACCCAACGTCCGCCTGCCGACGCGTGCGGCGGTCGAGCGCGCCAAGATCGACCTCGAGCGGCGCCTGGGGCCGTCCAAAGTGCTGACGAGTCCGGACGCATGCGCCACGTACGCCACCGACGACAGCGACGTCGATAGTCGGGCACCCGACGTCGTCGTCATCGCACGATGCACGGCGGATCTCGCAATCACGCTGGCGATCGCCGACGCGTGCGACGTGCCGGTCACCCCCCGCGCGGGTGGAACCGGTCGCACCGGCGGGGCGGTGCCTGTCGCCGGTGGCATTGTGCTCGCCACCCATGCCTTGGACCGGATCAAGGACATCGACCGCGCCAACCTGATCGCTGTGGTCGAACCGGGCGTCATTACAGGCGACCTTCACGCGGCCGTCGAACGCGAAGGTCTCTTTTACGCTCCGGACCCGAACTCGCTCGACAGCTGCCGGATCGGCGGCAATTTGGCCGAGAACGCGGGCGGGCCGAGAGCCTTCAAGTACGGCGTGACCCGCGACTGGGTGCTGGGCCTCGAAGCGTGCCTCATGGGAGGCCAAATCGTGCGTGCCGGCAAGCGCACCGTCAAGGGCGTAACGGGCTACGACGTGACGGCGCTGCTCGTCGGCAGCGAGGGGACTCTCGCCGTCTTCGCCGAGGCGACGCTGCGGCTCATCCCGAAGCCGCCGCTCGTCGCCACGGCGCTCGCGCTGTTCTCGGACGTTCGCGGCGCGGCCGACGCCGTCGGCCTGCTGGTGGGCAGCGGTATCGTTCCCCGCTGCCTTGAGATACTCGATCGCAAAACGCTGGACGCCGTCCGCGCAGCCGGAGTGGCGGTCGACGCACGCGCGGGCGCGATGCTGCTCATCGAGGTCGACGGTGAATCGGCCGAGAGCGCTCTGCTGCGTGTCGGCGAGGTCGCCAGCGCATGCCCTGGGTGCGTCGACGTCGTCGTGGCCAACGACGGGGCGCAGCGCGACCGACTGTGGGACGCTCGTCGGATGCTGTCCAAGGCAACCCGGCGTCTCGCCCGTCACAAACTGAGCGAGGACGTCGTCGTGCCGCGGACACGGATCGCCGATCTGCTCGCACGGGTGGACGACATCGGAGCCGAAACCGGCGTCCGGCATCTGGCCTACGGGCACGCGGCCGACGGCAATCTGCATGTCAATTTCCTCTGGGACGACGACTCCGAGCGCGAAGCCGTGGACCGCGCGATCGATCGGTTGATGCGCGCGACGATCGATTTCGGAGGGACCCTCAGCGGCGAACACGGAATCGGAGTGTCCAAAGCGGCCTATCTGCGTCTCGAGCAGAGCGACGATCTGATCGCGCTGCAGCGAGGCATCAAACGCGCGTTCGACCCGAAGGATCTCTTGAATCCCGGAAAAATTTTTCCGAGCGAGGGCCATCGCGCCTGTTGAGCTCGGGGTCGCGGTACCGGTTGTCGCGGCCGCGGTTCTCGCGGTCGGGCCGCGCTCGTGCGACGGGCTGACGACTTGCGACGGCGAGGCGACCGACCGGCCCGGCTAATCGAGTGGCAGCATCCACACCTCGTCCCCCTGCCGCACACGCAAAAACCCCGCAACGTCCCGCGGCAGCGCAACGCCCCCGACCTCTGCGTCCCACCGGGTCGGAAGTGCTCGGAAAAACGGCTCCTCGCTGCCTTCCACAGCGACGAGGGCACGAAGCTTCCAGCCGTGGGAGGCTTCGAGCAGTCGGCTGATGGGGGCGTGGAAGCCGCGCTGGATCAACGTGACGTCATCGGTTGCTGCGGTGAAATGAGGCCCTCCGTCGAAGGGATCGACGCGCCATGCGTAACGGAAGCCCACTCGCCGCAACAAGCGTTCGACACCCTTGGTCTGTACGCCCACCTTGCCGATGACGTCTTGCGCATCTTGCGGCAGAAGCGACGCATAGATCGCCCCTTCGGGGAACAGTCCTTTGACGAACTCTTTATTTTTTTTCGATAGCCGATCCGCTTCGGCGTAAGTCATTTCCGTGAACTTGCGGCCGAGCGCGTCCCACAGGTGCGATGTCCCATCCGGCTCGAGCGGGGGCAGGAGCTCGGCCAGTAGCTCATCGCGAAACCACTCGCGATGCATCTTCAAATAAAGAAAACGCACGTAGGAGATAAGCTGCCCGAGCCGTTCCGGCTGCTTGCGGTATTCGGGGTCAACGATGAGACCGCCAATCTCCGTGGGTCCGTTGTACGAATAACCGATCTTCAGGACGACGTGTCGGAAGTGCTTGTCGAGGGTGGCCGAGTAGCGTTCCTCCTCGGAAACGTCGACATAGATGTACGGGGCGTCTCGGCGGCCGAGCTGGGCGACGATCATCGACGCGCCCACGATTCGATCCTTTTCGAGATCGACGACGACGAACACGTACTCGCGCCGACGCGGATCCTTGACGGCACCCGTAAAGCTCTTCTGGGCGTGTTCGAGCAACCCGCGGACCTCTTCGCGATCGGCTGGCAAATTGACCGTGTTCAAGTGCTGCGCAACTCGGAGAAGCTGGTCTTCGTCGGCTGGCGTGGCTCCTCGGATCTCGTAGGGCACGATCATCTGGGCGGACACTCCCTTAGCAGTACGGCCGTTTGCCGGGCCCGCACCCTTGCCAGGGTCTCGGCAGGGTGGTGCTGGTCTCCCGGGCCATGCGTGGTACGTTTCAGTGTGACTCGACGCGTCGGCCTTCGTGCATAACTTGAGCGCGGGAAGGGGTGGCGAAGCTGCCGACCCGGGCTTTTTACCGTAAAAGCCGTCCTGAACGACCCATGCGGACGCGAGACGTCACCATCCCCCTCGGCCTGTGGATTTGCGCGGCCATCTGCGCGCACTTCTTTTTTGGCACGGGCGGACTCGTCATCGCCAAGGTCCACGACGATCGTTCGGAACTCTGGAGGCTCTCTCGCGAGGCAAGCAGCCTCGCCAAGCAAGGCGAGCAAACGTTCGAGGTCTCCTTGGGTGAGCCGACCGACGAACCTCCGGGGGAGCCGCCGCCACCTCCGCCCATCGCCACGCCACCTCCGCCGAAGCCGCCGCCGGCACCGACGGCTAAGCCCGAGCCACCGAAACACGAAGACAAGCCGAAGGAAGATAAGCGCATCCTGCTCGTCGAGAAAAAGGCGGACGAGAAGAAGCCGCCCGTCCATCCGGACCCCGTCAAAGACCGGCGGATTGCCATCGTTCAGCATACGCAGCCGAACCAGGACGACAACCCGACCGCCAAGTTCATCGCCGATCAGGCGAACCGGGTCAAAGAAGAGACGCGGGCGACCATGACGTCGCACGATCGCGACGACGATCGGCCGACTCCCGCAAAAAACCACCGCGGGAGCGAAAGCCAACTGGGCGACAGCGAAAACAACCACCTCGCCAACAGCGAGGATCAGAAGGGCGAGAAGAAGCGCGCTCCGGGCGAGCGAGGCGACGACGTCGACGTGCAACACGAGCCGCGGCTGCCCAAGCCCGAGCCGCGCCCCACGATGACATTGGCACTCGCTGCGCAGCCGGCGGCGGGGTCCCCACGGAATACGGCGGACGAACCGAAACCGTCCACGCCACAGGCCACGCCGAACGAACCCCAACCAGCGCCCGGCGGGGCCGTTCCGTCCTCACCGGACGTCGAAACCTCGCCAAACGGTGGCTGGACTTTCAACCCTGCCCAGCAGGGAGGCGCCGATGGGTTCGCTACGCGTCCGAACGCCGACACGCCCAGACCGACGCTTCCCGGAGGGAAGCTTTGGACCACGCCGGGGCTCGGCCAAGGGGCCGCGGCCGGCTCGTTCAATACCAATCTGAGCCAGGGGCAGATCGCATCGGTCGTCGGCTCGGACAGCCTGCGCAAGCTGCGCCTCGCCGACGGCGAACGGCGCAGGAGCGAGCATCGAGGATCCTGGAGCGCGTCCAACTTCGAGCGCTGGCGCAGCGCGATCGAAAACTATGTCTCGAGCGTCAAGCCAGGCAACCAGACGTCGCTGAACGCGGCCGCCGTGCCGTTCGCCACCTACCTGAACGGGATGCACAATCGCATTCATCCGATCTTCGCCGAGTCGTTTCTCGAGTCGCTCGACGCATTGCCCCCGAGCCACCCGATGAACGATCAGCATCTCGTGACACGCCTCGAGATCGTTCTCACGAAGGACGGGCGCCTAAAGAGAATGGGCATCGTTCGAACGAGCGGGATTACCGCCTTCGACATCGCCGCGCTGGACGCGGTCGACCGGGCACAACCGTTCGGGCCCGCACCGACTGCCATCGTGTCCCCGGACGGCAACGTGTACCTGCATTGGGAGTTTCATCGCGACGAGGTGTTCGCGTGCTCCACCATGGGTGCGTCGCCGTTCATCCTGAACGTACCCGCGCCGACCAACGAGCCGGCACCGCAGCTTCCGACGACGCCCGCGCCGGGCCCGTCGAAGGAACGAGGCGCTCCCCCGCCCAGTCCGAACGACGCGCGCGAAGGGCTCATGCTGCACCCGCCGCCTCCGCCCTCGACACCGCAATCGAAGACCTAATCGCTTGGCCCTGCGCTAGGCTCGGGCGCTGTGACGATTGCCGAGGTGACGCGTGATTCCCCCGCGGGCAAGGGCCGCGCGTTGGCCCAACCGGCTCGTGCGCCGCGATCGCCGTTGCTCTCCTCGGCATGGCTTTTGCGGTCGGCAGCGTATGCGGCGGTCGCGGCCGGCATCGCCGGCGTCATCATCGCCCCCGGGATTGCCGGCAACGCGAGCGAGCCCGTGGTCGTCGCCATCGGTCGGGGGTCGAGCGTCCTTGCCTACTTCTTGCTCGGGCTACTGGTCACGGTCACGCTCCGAGGATTGTTCGACCTCGTGCGCGCCAACGAAGTACCGGTCCTGCCGCGAGTGGCGCTCATCGGCGGCGGCGCGGCCATCGTTGCACTTTCGGCACCCGCCCTTCATGGTCGAATCCCCCCGCAGCTCGCCGTCCTCATCGCGTCCATCGCGGCAATCGTATGCCTGGCGGGCGCCTATTGCGGAGCGCGCACGCCTCACACTCGCGCGGTCGCGGGGGTGCTTTGCGCGTTCGCGTTCGGCGCCATGGCGCGGCTCGGAGCATGGGAGCTCGCCGCGCGAGCGGGAGAAACGGCCAACATTTCCCTTTTCGGCACGAGCCGGGGCCTCGCCACGGCGAGCATTCTTTTCGATGCAGCCGGGCAACTGGTCGCAGTGACTTGGCTCGGGACGCGCGGCAAGTGGGGAGGGCAGCTCGCGTCATCGGCGGCGCTCGCAACGGCGTTGGTCATTACCTGGGGCGTCGCGAGTGGCGTGCACTCCGGCGCCTCGTTCTGGCAGGCGATTCTGCATTCCGCGCTGGCCGACGCTCCCGGCGTTCCTCCGCCCTTGGGGCTGGACGCGTTGGCGACGTTTCTAGTCCCGGCCTCCCTCCTGCTGGCGCTCGTGGCGGCCACACAGACCCGTCAGGTCGTCGCGATCGTGTCCAGCATGGCGCTCGCCCTGGTCTGCCGAGGTGCCTTTGACGCCCCACTTTGCGCGCTGTGCGCGGTGGCCGCAGCACTTTGGACCGCGCTCGCCAGTATGGACGAGCGCGCCATGTGGCGAACGCTCATCGACGATCGAAGTCGGCGCGAGGCAGAAGACGCGGCCTTGGCGGTGGAGGCAAGCGGTGCGCGGGGTGGCGGCCCGGTGTCTTGACATCGTCGCGGGCTGGCTGTAGCCGGGCGCCCTGATGCTCGGCTTCGCCAGCCCAACCGGATGTGCCGCTTGCCAAGCGGGGGAAGCCGCCCTACATGACGGTGGGTCCGGAGCGAGGTTCCTGCGAGCGTGGCGCATACGGAATTCCCAGTGACGGTAAAGGCTTCCGCCCCGTGGGAAGTGCCGGTGTCCAAAACGAGCGTGGCGCCATCGCGCGGTCGCTCGGGTCTGTTCTTTCGCGACTTGATCGCCCTTACCAAGCCGCGCATCACGGCGCTCGTTCTTCTTACGGAGGCTGCCGGGATGCAGATCGCGCCGGCAAGCCCCGGGCCGCGGGCGCGTTGGCTGTCGATCATCGGAACGGCTCTCATCGTGAGCTCGGCCAACGCCCTCAACATGTGGTGCGAACGCGACGTCGACGGGCAGATGAGCCGCACCCGGAACCGGCCGTTGCCCGCGGGCCGTCTGCTGCCGGACGTCGCGCTTGCATTCGGGCTTGCGCTCGCATTCGTCTCGGTTCCGATGCTCTTTCTCGTCAACATCGCGACGGGCCTCCTGGGCCTCGTTTCGCTTGTCGCGTACGTCGCGGTCTACACGCCTCTCAAACGTCGTAGTCACCTGGCGCTCCTCGTGGGGGCGGTGCCGGGAGCCATCCCGCCGCTGTTGGGATGGACGACCGCGACCGGAAGGCTCGGCCTCGGCGGCCTCCTGATCTTCCTGTTTCTGTTCCTGTGGCAAGTCCCGCACTTCGCCGCGATTGCCCTTTTTCGAATGGACGATTACGGTCGCGCCGGACTTCAGGTCGTCAGCGTCCAGCATGGCGAGCGCGCGGCACGAGAGATGATTGCGCTCTGGACCGTGCTGCTCGTGACGTCGTCGCTCTTGTTCGAGCCCTTCGGGATGGCCGGGCCCGTCTACGAGCTGGCAGCTCTCGCGGCGGGGGTGGGGTTCCTCGCGCTTGCCTTTCGCGGGCTGCGTGGTGGACCGCGCTTCGACGCGACACGGTGGGCCCGGCGGGTCTTTGCGTTTTCGATTCCGTATCTCGCTGTGCTTTTGCTCGTCCTCGTGGTCGACCACGCGCCCAAGTGAGCGCGGGCTACGTGGCGGACCGCACTTCGACGCGACACGGTGGGTCCGGCGGGTCTTCGCGTTTTCGATTCCGCTGTCTCGCCGGTGCTTTTGCTCGTCCTAGTGGCCGACCGCCTGCGCCCTTCGAGCGACGCACCCAGCGATAAGCGCCTCGCGTCGACCGCCGAACGGGTCAGCGCGACGGGCGGCGATGGTGGGCCCTTCGAACGAGGGGGAGTTGAACGCGCTCTCAGGCCTTCGCTTCGTCTTTGGACGTGGCCTTCTCAGGCAGCTGCTTCGCCGCCTTCGAACTGTCGAGCTCGTCCGCCTCCTTCAAGCCCTGCTTGAAGTTCTTGATGCCTTGCCCGAGGCCTTTGCCGATGTCGGCAATCCGACCCGCGCCGAAGAGGAGGAGCGCGACAAGCGCAATGAGCAGAATTTCCGTAGCGCCGACGTTGCCCATGGCTTTACACCCTTGAGTGTGTGCTAGCAGCTCGAATTCGGATCGGCAAGCGCTGCAGCAGCGATGCAAGCCAAGCCGCGAGCGGCGTGCACGTTGCACTCGCAAGGGGCACTACGGCGAACATCGCGGGCCTGGCGCCCGCCCTTTCGAGGATACGCATGAGCCCGAGCGCAACAAGCGGGCCGGCGGCGCCGAAGGCCAGCACACCGAGCCGATTTCGAAGCGCGCCTTGCAACACGCGATACGCGCTGAGCGACGCTGCGATGCAGGCGCTCAGCGCGAGCACGACCGCGCGCACAATCGGCGGGACGTTCGACGCCTGAGCCCAAGGCGCCATTCCGCGCACGGCGAGGGAGGTGACGCGCACGGCCATCGACGGCGTGCCAGGCAACAGTACGCGCGCATCGTTGAGCTCGACGGCTCGAAAGTCGCCCGCGATCCGGGCGTCACGGGCTGTGAGGATCGCCGCGGACATGGGACCCGGCAGATTTCCCACGAGGCGTGGTGGCTGTCCTTGGACGCACAGCCAAGTGAAGCTTGTGAATGGAACGGAGTACGTGGTCGGCACGCGGACCGCGGCGCACGAGACTCGCGCCCGCTCCAAGAGCTCCGTGGCGACGCGTCCCGGCGCGCTCGCGTCGCGCCCGTACTCGATCGCGATCCCCCCGAGAACGATCGCGAATGCCGCGCCCTGCCACCCGAGTCGCGCCACGGTGGTCCGGGGTCTCTCCCCCAGCGTTTGCAGCGTGAGCGCCTCGCCGCTTTCGACGAGCCGAAAGCACGCCAGCGACCATCCGATCGGCCAGCCCAAAAGCAACGCGGACTCGAACGCAACTGCGGCCAAGCCGCGCGCAAACGGCGCCGCAACCGGCCATGGCACCGACGGGTCGAGCAACCAAGGCAGAATGCGAACGGCCCCCGCGGCCACGCCCGCCAATCCAATCGCGAGCGACGTGACCATGACCGACCGGGCCGACGCGCGCGCAAACCGAATCACGAGACCTTCAAGACGACTTTACCGAAGACTTCGCGCGCCTCGAGCGCACGATGAGCTTCGCGCGCCTCCCACAGCGGCAAGACCCGGTCTACCACCGGCCGAAGCCGGTGCGCCCGCACGTGCTCGAGAATGGTAAAGAGCGCGCTCTTGGGACCCATCGTCGAACCGAGGATCTCGATCTGACGGAAAAACACGTGACGCAGATCGATCTTCGCCTCGAACCCCGACGTCGCGCCGCAGGTCACAATCCGCCCACCGCTCGCAACAGCCATGACGCTCTTGGTCATCACATCGCCCCCCAGGTGCTCGATGACGACATCGGCCCCACGCTTTCCCGTGAGGCGGCGCACCTCGCCAACGAAGTCCTGTGTCGTGTAGTTGATGACTTCGTCGGCCCCGATGCCGCGGGCGCGCTCGGCCTTCGCGTCACTTCCGGCCGTCGCGATCACCCGTGCACCGAAGAGTTTTGCGATCTGAATCGCCGCACTCGACACCCCGCTGCCCGCCGCGTGCACGAGCACCGTCTGGGCCGGCTGAACGCGGGCCTTCTCGACGATCATTTGCCAGGCGGTCAGAAACACGAGCGGCACCGCAGCAACCTCCGTGAACTCCATGTCGCCCGGCCAGGGCAGGACGTTCGTGTCCGGCACGACGACGTGACGGCTGTAGCCCCCGCTCACGTGCTCGCCCAGAATGGCGTACTCGCGACAAAGAGTGTCCCGTCCGCTCAGGCAGCGTTCGCAGACGCCGCACGATAGGCCAGGGTTTATCACCACGCGATCCCCCACGGACACGTGACGCGCGCCCGGCCCGATCGCTGCGATCTCGCCGACGACGTCGCTGCCGAGCCGATGAGGATAGTCGAGCTTTCGATTCGGCAGACCGCGTCGCACCCAGACGTCAAGATGGTTCAGCGCAACGGCGCGTACGGCGACGAGCACCTCGCGCGGGCCCGGATCGGCGAGATCGAGGGTCTCTCGCACCAACACGTCGAGGCCGCCGTGTGCGCGCAGGACAACGGCCTCGGTCTTCATTGCGTGTGGAGGGCGACGGCGGCGGTATCCATCGTGCATGGAGGGGGTGGCGTCGATTCGCGTGCGCGATGGACGGCTCGATCGTCCTTCATGCCATGAGCTCTCGGCTGTTGCGGGAGGCGCCGTCGAGCGCCATCACCGCGTGCGATAGACAAAGGGTCAGCAGCACGACTCCGCGATAGACGACATGCACGTCGTCGACGTCGACGTCCCGAGAGTGCGAAAGGGAGTCGTCTTCCCGCGCGGCAGAATCGACGGCGGCGTTGACATGTCCGTGGACGAAAGCCAGAAGGTTTGGCTGCTCGACCGACACGACGTCATCCAAATCGAACGGCTCACCGCCCTGCGCCCCGCGCAGCTCTTCCTCGAGCTCGATCGCCTGCTCCGTGGCCTCGAGGACATCCTGCGACACTTCGCGTAACCGCGTCGATCCGAACGTACGCTCGAAGGCGAGCCAGACCGCGATCGTCAAAAAGTACCCGAGCGCCAGCGCGGTGTCGTCGAGAGGGCGAGACAGCAGCCGCGAAAGCGCGTCGGCGAGCTGAGGCTGCGTCGCCTCGAAGCGGTTGAATGCGCGATCCAACTCCTCGCGCGCACCCGGCGAGTCTTCCGCGAGCTCCCTTTCAATGTTTTGCAATGTATGGGCGTCGAGGACAGCATGCCGCGGTACCGGGCGGATCGCGGCTCCTCTCACCCACATGTCACGCATGCTAGCAGGGCAGGCGCTCGTAAAGCGACGGTGATTGCACGGCAGCTCGGCCACCGCGAGCTCAACGGCCGAAGCTCGACCGGCGGGCCGTGTTGCCGATCGAACCGTTGGCTCCGCCTTCCCCATCGTTCAGCCGGGAGCGTCGTACCCCATCCGCATCAGAGCGCGCACCGTCCAGGCGATCCCGGCCGCGACGAGGATCCCCATGAACAGCACGCCCCTTCCGAGAGTACTCGCCGCAATCGGCTCGGTCCCGAAGCGACCGTGGAATTGCGCGAATGTGCCGCTCACCGAGAGCCGGTGAATCACGAACGGAAGCGACGCCGTCGCCATACCGCCAGGCACGGCTATCATTGCGACCAGCAAACCGGTGCGGCGCGTTCGGACGGGGCCGACAGCGAGCCAAAAACCTCCCACCACCGCCAGCACGGCGAGCAGCACGAGCCCGAGGTCGACGGCGCTCGGAAGCTGCCGCGTCGACACGAGGTAGAGGTAGGACCAATCGCCGTGGAAAGCGGCGAAATACCCGACCACCGGAAACCAGACGAAAGTCGCAAAGGCGACGACGACTGGGAAGGGACGCGACAGAACGATCGGTCCCTCGTTCGAACCCAGTGTGGGCGAGGCCACCCAGGCGAGAGCGGCCCCAATGACGAGCCCGAAGAGGTGAGCGAAGACGATCGGCATGCCGCAGCGAAGGTAGGTCGGCCGGCACAGTGCGTCGACTGCGCCGGGCGCGGTGCTAGGCTCGCGCGCGGATTGCGATGAATCCTCAAAAGCTTCGCGAGCTTCTCGATGGCGTGCGCCGAGGGGCGACCAGCATCGACGATGCGCTCGGCGAGCTGCGCGACTTGCCGTACGCCGACCTCGGGTACGCGGCCGTCGATCACCATCGAGGGCTCCGGCTGGGCTCCCCCGAAGTCATCTTCGGTCAAGGGAAGACGGCCGCGCAAATCGTAGGGATTGCACGCGAGCTGGCGCGCACCGGGCAGAACGTTCTCGTCACGCGTCTCGACGCCGACAAGGCGAGCGAAGTGCGTGTGGGTCTGCCCGAGTTGCGCTACGCGGATCTCGCCCGCGTCGGCACCTTGCAGAGCGGTCCGATCGCGCCTTTGGGATCGAGACCCGTCGCCCTCGTCAGCGCCGGAACGGGCGACATGCCCGTCGCCGAAGAATGCGCCGAGACGCTTCGGATGCTGGGCGTCGCCGCCGAGCGCGTCTACGACGTGGGGGTCGCCGGCATCCATCGACTCCTTTACAGGCGCGACGTGTTCGAGCGAACGAGCGTCGTCATCGTCGTCGCGGGGATGGAGGGGGCCTTGCCGAGCGTGGTTGGCGGAATGGTGGCCGGACCGGTGATCGCAGTGCCCACATCGATTGGGTACGGGGCAAGCTTCGGGGGCTTCGCCGCACTCGCTGGCATGCTGGCGAGCTGCGCGTCGGGCATCGTGGTCTGCAACATCGACAACGGATTCGGGGCAGCGTACGCGGCCGCCCGGATCCTGCGCACGCGAGAGCGCTACTAGGGGCCGACCATGGGGCACGAAGGGCACGACCACCCCAGCGGAGATTCCAACCGCAAGCACGAGCGCCATCACGAGCACGAACACAATCACGAGCACGAACACCATCACGAGCACGACTCCTTCGGCTCGAGACGTGATCCGGCGATCGAACCGGCCGCCGACCCGGAGCTCGGGCGCGGATCCGGCCGCGGCAAGGTGCTCTTCTTGGACGCCCCCAGCGGAGTCGCAGGCGACATGATCATCGCGGCCCTCGTGGACCTCGGAGTGCCGGCCCGGACGATCTCCGAAGCGATTGCGGCGCTGCCGATGGCCGGATTTCACTTGCACTTCGGCACCCGGACCCGCAGTGGCATCGTCGCCACGTCGTTCGACGTGCACGTGGATCGGTCCCAGCCGCCTCGCACGTACGCAAGCATTCGAGCGATGCTCGAGAACGCCCCGCTCGACGACGATGTTCGGGCGCGATCCTTGCGAACATTTCATCGACTGGCCGTCGCAGAAGCAAAAATTCACAGGAACCCCATCGACGAGGTGCACTTCCACGAGGTGGGCGCCGTCGACGCCGTCGTCGACGTGGTCGGCAGCGCGGCCGCGCTCGCCTATCTCGCGGCGGATCTATTCGTGTCGCCGCTGCCCATGGGCCGCGGGTTCGTGCGAGCCGCGCACGGCGCATTGCCTCTGCCCGCTCCGGCGACCGTCGAGTGCCTAGCGGGTCTGGCCACGTACGACGCCGGCATGGACTTCGAATTCGTGACGCCCACCGGAGCCGCCATCGTCGGCGCCCACGCCCTCGGCTCGTCCCGATGGCCGCCGATGGCGCCGGAACGCACCGGATGGGGCGCCGGAGCCACCGATTTGGCCGACCGGCCGAACCTGCTTCGCGCGGTACTCGGAACGTCACTCGGGGTACCCCGGGCCGCCGAGACGATCGCCACCCACGCCGTGTTGGAATGCAATGTCGACGATGCCACCGGCGAGTTGGCCGGCAGCTGGATCGAGTCGCTGCTCGGCGTAGGCGCCCTAGACGCGTGGGCGGTTCCGATCACGATGAAGAAAGGCAGGCCTGCATGGACGATCTCGGCCCTGACTTCCATCGATCGCGCCGACACGGTCGCCCGCGCCATGCTGCGCGAAACGACGAGCCTCGGTGTGCGGCGTTACGAGGTCGCGCGCGTCGAACGGCCGCGAACCCAGCATCGGGTCGACACGATCTACGGGCCGATCCCCGTGAAGGTCGCGGGCGGACCGTTCGGTCCTGCTGTGGTGAAACCCGAGTTCGAGGCGTGCGCCCACGCCGCACGGACTCACGGCGTCCCCGTGCGCGAGGTGTTGCGTGTGGCCGTACTCGCCGCGGCCTCGCTGGCGGAGCACTGACCCCTGTCCGTTCGGCGATCCACTGGGTCGTGCCGGGCTACGGCTCGCATTTCCCCTTGCAGGTTCGATATGCTGTCGTTCGCGCGCATCCACCGACCCGAGTGGGTAGAGCGGTCCAACGCGCAGAAGGCAACACAGGCGACACCATGAGCGCATGCACGCAATGCGGCACCGTCGTCAAACCGTCCGACAAGTTCTGCAGCGTCTGCGGTACGCCCATCCCCCGGTCGAGCGCGCCGGCGGATCCGATCGCTTACGGAGCGGCCGCGACTGCGTACTCGGCCGGGCAAGGCGGCCCGGCCGGCTATCCGGCGACGGGCCAAGCCGGCGCGGGTGGCGCCCTAACGGCACGCTGCCAGCTCGGCCACGAGATCGCCCCGGGCGCGAGCTATTGCGGACTGGGACACCCGATTGCCCTCGAGCCGATGCACGTGAACGACGCGTACGGCGGATACGCGCAACCCGGCGCCGCCCCGCCCTACTCGCCCCAACGGCCCGCCGCCGGCGGCCCGTACGGGACCCCGGCTCCGCCCGCCCCGTTCGGTGGGTCCGACCCGGGGTTTGCGGTTCCGCCCCCGCAAGCGGCTTACGCGTCCGCCTTCGGAACGCCGGCGGCGCCGCCGGCCGGCCTGGCGCCCCTCGCCGGGTACGGGCCCCCACCGGGGACGCCCTACGGCGGCTCCGCGCACCCCTCCCCATCTCCTTACGGCGGACCGCCACCGCCCGCCCCGTATGCGTCCTTCCCCCCCGACGTCGCGCGCGAGCCTGCGCCGCCCAAAGTCCTCCGCGGCTTTCTCGTCGCATACGGCACCAACCCGAGCGGCGATTTTTGGCCGCTGACGGCGGGGCGCTTGACCGTCGGGCGTTTCGGGACAGGCGAGGGTCTCGATATCGCGCTGCAGGATCCGACTATCTCGTCGCGCCACGCAGCGTTCGTGGTCGACGGCGCAAGCGGTACGGTCACAATCGAGGACACGGGCTCCACGAACGGCACATTCATCAACGACGAGCATGTCGGCTACGGCGGTCGGCGCGAACTGCGAGACGGTGATCGCATTCGCTTCGGCGGATTCACCACCGTCGTAAAGGTGATCGGCCGCGTTTGAATCGAGAGTACCGTGCGTTGTCGAACCGACGAGGTCTCGAGGAGATGACCCGACGACTTTTCCATTTCGTCCTGCTCACCCTGCTGTCGGTGCTCTCCGTCGCCCTGGCGAGTAACGCGTTCGCCACGCCCGAAGCGCACATCTTGCGCATCGACCCGCGCGCCGGGATCAAAGACGGCAAGCCCACGCTGACGACGGTCGTTGAAGTCGTGCAGTTCAAGCGACTGAGCGACGCCCTTCAGCCGTGCGCGAACGCTACCGGGGCCGCGACGCTCTCGTGCTGGAGCGATCAGCTCGAGAAGGCTGGAGCGCTCTGGGAGCCGTTTCCCTTCCCTGAGCAGAACGCGCATTTGCTCGTCAAAGTCTCGGGAGAGGACCAGCTGACCAAGTTCGTGGACAAGACCCCCTGGGGCAAGTCGAAGGACCCAAACGTCGGCACGGCATGGCTCGTCGCCGTGGACTCGTCGAGCAGCATGGGTGCGCGCTTCGGAGACGCCCGCGCCATCGCTCACGAGTTCATCGAGCAGATGCAGCCGAACGATTCTCATGGACCTCATGTTCTTCGACGACGTGCAGGTCGTTCGCGACACGACCTGGAAAACGTTCAAGCAGCGCGCCGATCTCGGAAACGCGCTCAACGATTTCAAGTCCACAAGCCTGTCGCACGGACGCGATCGCGCCCTCTTCTCCGAGATCAAGAGCATGACGGTGGACGCGTTCGGCTCCCTCGGCAACTCCGATCAGCCGGCGACCGTGCCCCTTCACCAGGCGATGGTCGTCCTGTCGAACGGCGCAGGAAGAGGAGACCCCGAGAGCGCAAGTCCGAGCGCCGACCTGTTTCACCAGTATCTCGACCGGGGGCGTTTCCCCGAAGACAACACGTCGCTGCCCAAGACGCCCCTGCCGGTCGTGTCCGTCTGGCTTCCGAACAGCGCAAGCCTCACCGAAAGCATCTATCGAAACAACGAAGCGCAGTTCATGCAGTCGCTCGCGAACCCCGAGATTGGGGGATTCTTCGACATCGTCCAAGAGGGACAGGGGGACAAAAAAGCGAAAACCATCATCGGTTTGGTGCGGTCGCGCTTCAACGCCATGTGGCTCGTTCATTGGACGATGAGCTGCATCAACCCGAGTGTCGAGCAAACGTTCAATCTCGTCTTCGAGAACACCCACCCGACGATCGCGCCCGACGGCACGTTCCGAGACGTGCCCATCGGGATCGACCCGACCCAGTGGCCTCTGGACGTCGACGTGGCCCGAACGCTCAAAGCGGCGCAAAGCGCACCGCTTTATCCGGGCGGGCAATTCAGCGTGTACGGCGACTTCTGCTGGGGCGGAGACAAGCAGCGAGCCGAAGCGTATTTCATCCCGGCCGGAACGAGGTCGGTCGCGCAAGCCAACACCCGAGACCCCGAAGTCGCGAAGAAAGCGATGCGCGAGCTTCAAGCCGAGCACATGTTGGGCGCGGCGGTCGCTACGGGCGACGGGTTCGCGACGTTCGTCGTGCCCGACGACGACAAGGTGCTCGACGGGGCCGGTGACAACGTCGTCGCGCGATTGGTGGTCTACGACAACAAGGCCCACCGCGCCTCAGCGGTCGACAACAAGAGCGTGCTGACGCTGAAGGCGACGAAGAAGCCCCTATCGGCACCCCTCATCGCCGGGATCGCGGGGCTTCTCGTCGTCATCGTTCTGCTCTCCATCGTACTCGTTCGCGGTGGAGGCGGCGGGCGAAGACGAGCCGCCATCACGCCACCGCCGGTCGGCTACGGTGCGATGCCCGCCGGCTACGGGCCCGCGCCCGGGAGCGGAGCCTCGGGGGGCTATGGGCCTATGGCACCGCATAGCACCGGTGCCTCCCATGGAGGCTACGGCACAGGTGCGCAAGGCGGCGGTTTGCCGGGCAGCTACGCCCCGGCGGTCCAAGGCGGCGCGCCCCCCGGATACGGCGGACCGGGAACCGGGTACGCAATGCCTCCCGCCGACCCGTTGGCCGCCACCTCGGCGCTCCCAAGCGCGGACCCACCGGTCGGCCCGCAGGGCTTCATGCACGCGCCGGCTCCGATGCCGGCTCCACATGCCGCTGGGCCGCGCGACTCGGCCCAGAGCGCCATGCCCAATTCTCCAATCGTGCAGGTGCGCTGTCCGTCCTGCGGCATGACGACGATGGCGACTCCGGGCCAGCCCTCGGTGTGCTTCTCGTGCGGACAGCCTCTGCCCTTCGACGTCACCAAGGCGAGCGCGGGCGCCCAACCTCAAGGCGTTCCTCCTACGGGAGCGCTCGGCGCCCAACCGCTCGTACCCCCGACGAATCCATACGGTGCGACCCCCTTCGCGGCGACCGGCGCCACGCTCCGAGGTACCCATACCCAGTTCACGATTCGCGCGGGCTCGGAGGTTCGCGTCGGCCGCGACCCGGCTCAGTGCTCCGTCTTCCTCGCCGAGCCGCGCGTGAGCGGAGTGCACGCGACGCTGAAGTTCGACAGCAGCCTGCTCGTCGTGCGTGACGAAAACTCCAACAACGGGACATGGGTATCCGGCATCCGGGTCCAGCCCGGTGTCTGGACCCCGGTGCCGGCTGGGAGTTCTCTTCGCTTCGGCCCCCTCGAGTTCAACGTGCAGCTCGATGGATGAAGGAGCCTGCCATGCAGCCGGTTCCGACCCTTCCGGCGGTCGATTATGGCCAGCGATCGGACCCGGGGCGCGACCCGCTCAAGCAAATCAACGAGGACGTGTGCGGTCGAAGTGAGACGCGCTTCGGGCACTTGTGTGTCGTGTGCGATGGGATGGGAGGGCATGCAGCGGGGCGGGAGGCGGCCGAGCTGGCGCTATCGACCATCGTCGAAATGTTCGATCACGCGGCGGACGGATCCGCGCCGGCCGAGGTCCTTCGCACCGCGATCGAAGAAGCGAATCGTCGCGTGCACGTCCTTCGCACGAGCGAGATCGGGCTAGGCCGCCCCGGCTGCACCGTCGTCGCGACGCTCACTCACGGCTTCGGGACCGAGGTCGCGCACGTCGGCGACAGCCGTGCGTACCTCGTGCACGAGGGAGAGATCTTCCGGCTGACGCGCGATCATTCGATCGTCCAGGATCTGGTCGACCGGGGCCTGCTCATGCCGAATCAAGCCATCCATCATCCCGACGCGAACCGCATCACGCGTGCGCTCGGAATAGGACCCGACGCGGACGTCGAGCTTCGCACCGAACCCGTCCATCACGTGGCCGGCGATACCTTCGTCCTGTGCTCCGATGGTCTATCCGATTTGGTCGACGATGCCGAGATCCTGGGAGTTGTCGCCAACGAACCCGCCGCGCAAGCGGTCGGCCGGTTGGTCGATCTCGCCAACGCACGGGGAGGACACGACAACGTCACTGTGCTCGTCCTGCGCACCCGCGAAACCGCCGGCCCCGCTCCAGCCGGCGTTCTGCCCACAATCGCGGACACGACGACCACCCTACCGTTGGCCGTCGCGCCCACGGCGCCCCAACCCCCTACGCTCGTCCCCACGATACCGTCGGACCGAGCGCCCCATTCGCCGCGGGTGCGGCCGGTCGTGATCGCCGCGCTGGTCCTCGCGTCGATCGCGATCGTTCTTCTGGGCGGCGTGCTCACCTTTCACATGGCCGAACGCAAGGGCCAGCGCAACCCGGCGATCGGTCCGGCCACCAGACTCGGCGCAGGCGACACGGAAGCCGAAGTGCCCGCGGCCCTTTCGCCCGATCACGTCGTCATCCCTGCCTCGCCCGTCGGCGAACCGATCGCGCCGCTGGAGCCGACCCCGTCAGAACGCAAGAAGCGAAAGCGCGATTAGACAGAACCGACCTCAGATTCAGAGACCTCCGTAAAACCTGCCGAAGGCCCTTGCGAGCATGAGCGACATCAGCAAGGCCCCGAGCCCGAGCCCAACCACGTGCCTCGTCCGGCGCAACTGAAAGGTGCCGACCCGGCAGACGAGCCAATATCCAACGACAAGGTTGAAGAGTCCCCAGAGCACGTTCACGGTCGACGACGACAACCCCTGGCCTGGCGGCGAGGCGAACGGACTTTGGAACGGGCGCCCGGAGACGCCGTTCACGAAGTGAGGAATGGCGTTGGCCAGAAAGGCCCCGCCAAAGAAGTACGCGACGTCGTGGGACCAGCGCATCGTTGCCTCCAGAGGGGGATGGGTCGGAGCGACACGTGTCGTACCGGCGGCCGCCGCGCGAGTTTGCCCGATCGCGATCGACGTCCGCGCCTAGACTGTAGCGAATGTTCTGCCGCGCTCCGCTGGCGTTCGCTGTCGCCACGCTGTTCACCGCAGCCGGTTGCCAGGGCACGAAGCACACCCGAGTCGCATCCTTCATGAGACCCCAGGTTCCGGCAGGCTTCACGGAACAGACGGGCAGCGGCTGGCGCATCGCCGTTCCATCCACCTGGACGAACGAACCGCAGCCCGAGGCTAGCACGAACGGCCTCTGGGTAGCCGCCGATCCCCAAGCCGTCGACGACTACCACGCAAACGCGATCGTGGTCCGAGAAGCATTTCCAAGCGAGTCGTACGATTATGCGCGCGCCAGTGAACAGTCGCTTCGGCGCGACCCGCGAGCGACCATCGAAAGCAACCACGACGACGTGGTCGACGGAGACCCGACGATGGTCGTCGAAGCACGCTGGGCTCCTATTCCGCCTGCCACCGTGGCCTATCGCACCATGCAGGCCGACTTGGCCTCTCGCGGCACCGGTTACGTCGTTACGTGTTCGGTGGCTGCCACCGCGTTCGAGCGCTACCGATCGACGTGCGACGCCATCGTACGCTCGTTCGCCATCGAGCGCTGACGCGACCGTTCGGCGTTGGGGTCGCAGCACCCGGATCACGAGGCGACGCCAGGCGAACGGACAAACTTCCGGCGGTGGCGTTAGACTGCGGCCGTGAACAGCGCGCTCCACCTTCTCGTCGCCGTTTTGGTCCTCGATTTCGGAATCGGTTGCGCGGGTCTTCAGCTCACCACGGTCAAGACGGCCGAGCAGCGGCCGAGCAACGTGGCGGTCTATTTCAAAGTCCAGACCGAAGGGGGCGGTCCCGTTGCCGGACTGACGGCCGACCAATTTCGCATCTACGAAGACGGGCAGCTTGTTTCGCGGTACGAGAGCAAGCAGACGATCGTCAACCCCGAGGTCGCAGCGGCGCACTACACGTTGCTGCTGGTCGACATGAGCGGAAGCGTGAGCGGCAGCGGTAGCGTGGACAGTCTCGTGCAGGCGGTCAGGACCTTTACCGAGCGGATCGAGAAGCAAGAGAAGGTCGGCGTCTATGCCTTCGACGGCACCCCCGACCTGTACCCGATCGTGCCATTTACCGACCAGCCCGGCAGCGCCAAAGCGGGCATAGCGCAGCTCTCGACGTTCAAGCCGCGGGACCCGAGCACCAACTTGAACGGAGCGGTGGTCAAAGCACTCGATGAGCTGGACGTTGCGCTGAGCCGCGCTCCCCAACCGTTGAGATTCGGCACGCTGGTCGTCTTCACGGATGGTACCGATCGCGCAAGCCGCGTTCCGGAGGCCGCGATGCTCCAGCACGTTAGGGAAATGCCCTTCGACGTCTTTGCCATTGGTCTAGGGGGCGAGATCCGGCCATCGCGCCTCGACGCGATCGGAAAGAGCGGCAAAGCGATGGCCGCCGACAAGAATGCCATCGTCAAAGCGTTCGATGAGATCGGGGCCCAGATCGAGGGCCGAACGCGAAGTTTTTACTTGCTCTCGTATTGTTCGCCGTCACGCGCCGGCAAGCACGACGTGCGTATCGAGGCGGCCCTCAACGACGCCAAGGGCCACGAAGTTCGATCCGGGAGCCTAACGAACGAGTTCGACGCGACGGGATTCGCCCCCGGATGCGATCCGAACACGCCACCGAGCTTCGACGTCTCAAAGGGGGACGCGCTGAGCGCCGCTCGGCCGCCAGCGGCTCGCGAGCGGCCGATCCCCGCCGACAAGGAGAGCAAAAAGGAAGCGAAGTCGTTACACAAAGACGCGTCGCCCCCACAGCGCGCGCCTGCTGCAGCGCCCCCGCCGAAGGTGGCTCCCGCTACCAAGCCACACCCGGCTGCGGCACCGCCCACCGATTCGACGCCGCCCGAATCGCGCCCTGCCCCGGCGCCGCCGCCGGATTTCAACCCGTGAACGACTGAACGGCATCGGCCACCAGGTCCCCGGTGATCTTGGAAAGCAGGATCCCGTTGCGATCGTGTCCCGTCGCCAGGAATAACCCAGGCAGGGGCGAGGCCCCGACGAGCGGCTGGCCGGATTCGGGCCGCGGTCTAAAGTTACACCAGGTGGCTGCCAATTGCGCCAGGCCAAGCGACGGAACGCACGCCAGCGCCCCCGAAAGGATGGCGTGCACGCCCGCGGCGGTCACCTCCCGACGAAAGCCCACGTTCTCCATCGTCGACCCGCACACCACGCGGCCATCGCCACGGGGCACCAGATAGGAGCCAGCGCCAAAGACGATCGTGCGGACTTTAGGGGGCCGTTCGTCGAGAAGCACGAGCTGCCCTCGATTGGGACGCACGACGGGAAGTGCCGAGGGCACCCCCGGGATCAACGACGACCAGCTTCCGGCCGCGATCACGGTGGCGTCGGCCCGCGTCTCTCCATCGTCGAGCCGAACGCCCACGCAGCGATCGCGCTCGACGATCAGCCGATCCACGGTTGTCCCGCTGCGAACGGTGACGCGGTCGCTGCGCGTGAGCATCACGGTCAGCGCGCGCAGAAGGGCCGGGGGGTCGACCTGTGCGTCGTCGGGGAAGTGGGCAGCCGCTGCGAACTGGGCGCCCAGTTCGGGTTCGATCGCGCGCGCCTCCGCTCCGCCGATGAACGACGCGGTGAGCCCTCGCTGCGTCTGCCACGCGACTTCACGGGCCAGATCGGAGTGCTCCGATTCGTCGCGCCCCACGCAAAGCACGCCGGAAACGCGGTGCCCCACGTCGATGCCGCTTCCTTCGCGGAGCGCTCGAGCCCAGGCCGGCCAGGCGTCGCGCGCTCGAACGAAGATCGCCGCGTCGGCTTCACGCCCCTTGAGCTCGGCTTGTGCACCCAGGATTCCTGCGGCCGCACTGGACGCCTCGGCCCCCGGCACCGCACGCTCCAAGACCACGACGTGCATGCCTCGTTCAGCGAGCGACAGTGCTGTCGTGCATCCCATCACGCCACCGCCGATGATCGCGACTTTCATGGAGCGGCTCACTTTACGGGTCGAGCGAGCCGCGCCAGAGCGACGGCGTTCCACGCGGCAAAGCCCAAAAACATCACCCAAAGCAGGACTGCCCAGCGCTCCCGGGTGGGCTCTTCCCCATCGATGAGCAGAAACGCACTCGGCCCGACGCGCATCCGCGTCGTCTCTTCGATCGTGCGGGCGATACCGCGATGACGCGGCCCCACTTCGTCGAAGCGAACGAGCCGCCCGACGAAGGCCCGAGGTGGTTCCCATCGACCGCTTTCTTGACCCGACGGGACTCGGACTTCGACCCACACGCCGTCGCCTTCGGTACGGCCGACGATGGGCAGGGCTCGAAACGTGTCGTCTCGAAGCGGTCGCTCGTAGCGAATCCCCCCTGCGGCCCCGAGCAGCCCCTCCGCTCGGATCAAGGCGTTGTCGTGCGCAGCCAGCGCCTCTTGCGTCGCCGTCCGCAGGTCGACCACCCCGGACGGGGTCGTGGACGCAAACGCATAAGCGGCGTCGCGCCGCAGCAGGACCGCCATGGCAACGGCTGCGACGGTCCCCACGACGAGCACGAGCATCGCGAGCCACTGCCTGGCCCGCGGAGGATCCGGCAAGCTGACGAGATCCGGGTCGACTTGGTCGCCCGGGCCGGAGCCGCCGATCTCGAGCGTGGAGGGAAGAGAGGGTGTTTCGCGCGGCACGCCGGTCGCTCCAACATAGTCGACACCGTCTCGATCGCGTTGTTCCCGAGAACCCGAGGAGTCCGCAGGCGGGCCCCGGGGTCGCGGTCGCGGTAATCGCGGTCGGCGTAGTCGCGGTCGCGGTTGTCGCGGTCGCCGTCGGGTCCCGCTCGAAGGCGCCGCCGCCGACGTCCGACTCTTCGGGAGCCTATGGATTCATTCTGGAGCGAGAGGTCATCGTCCTCGCGGATCCCTGGACACCAAGCGCCCGCCTCGCGTTGACACGCGGTGTATCGCATGCTTTAAGGCGCCCTCCGGATTTTCCGTCGCTTTCCAGCCGGATGCCGGGTGCTTCGCCATGAATACGTCGCCTACCATTGCCGCACTCGAGTCTTCGCTGCTGCGAGCGGACCTGCCCGATTTTCGCGTCGGCGACACGGTTCGGGTTCACTATCGAATCATCGAAGGCGACAAGGAGCGCACGCAGGTGTTTCAAGGCGTCGTCATCAAGCGGCACAGGGCGGGCGCGCGGAGCACGTTCACCGTTCGCAAGATAAGCTTCAACGTGGGTGTGGAACGCATATTTCTCTCCCATTCGCCACGGATCGAGAAGGTCGACATCGTCAGCAAGGGCGTCGTGCGCCGGGCGCGCCTCTTCTACCTGCGTGACCTTGCGGGCAAGGCCGCACGCGTTCGCGATCAAAAAGACATCTGAGCCAAAAGGGGCCGGGCCTATCCGCTGCGAGGTGGGAAGCGCTTTCGCATCTCCCGCGCCCAGCGCGCATCTTCGTCGAAAACGTCGCCCGCCAGCATCGATGTGATCGCGCGGCGCAAAAAAGGGTGCTGCGGCTCGGCGAAGATATACGACACGAGGTCGGACGCGTAAAACGCTTGGACCGCCCCGACGAATAGATCGACGCCGATTCGCAGTTCGCGCTCCCAATCGGCAAAGCGTTCGGGACCGAAATCGCCGGCTCGCAGGGACTCGTCCATCGCATGCGCGGCTCGCAGCCCCCCGGTCATCGCAAGATGCGCCCCCGTCGAAAAGAGCGGGTCGATGAAGCCCGACGCGTCTCCGAGCGCCAGCCACCCCTGCCCTCGCATGGATCGCACGCGAAAGCTGAAGTCCGCGGTGGCGAGCGGCGCAAAAAGCGACTCGGATCCGTCGAGCATGCGCGCGACCGCAGGGGCACTCGCAAGCGCCTCCCGGAAGAGATCCGCGGGGCCACCGGTTGAACGACGCTTACTTATCCAGGCCCCCGACACGACCGCACCAACACTCGTTCGGCCGTCGGCAAACGGAATCAGCCAGAACCAGCCGCGGTCAGTGCCCTCGCCGAACACGACGATTTGGATGTCGCCTTCCCGATCACCGACGTCGCGCCAAGCACCCCGCACTTGAGTATAAAGTGCCGTTCGATCGAGCCCCGGGATGCGTTCGAGGGGTCCCGCTGCGCGCGCGACCATCGCATCGCGTCCGGTGGCATCGACGACGAACCGCGCTTCGATCGATCGGGTGACCCCATCGGGACCGCGCGTCTCCACTCCGACGGCCCGGGATCCCTCCACCACGACGCGCGTAACTTCCCAACCCTCGCGCGCGTCCGCCCCGCAAGATTCGGCGCGTCGGAAGAGAAGCTCGTCAAACTGGTCGCGCGGCACCTGGAAGGCGTGATCCCATCTCGCGTCGAACGCTTCCGAAAAGGAGTATCGCACCGGTCGCCGCTCGTCTGATCCATCGACGAAGCGAGCCCCCCGTTTGATGAGGAAGCGGCCGGGCATTCGGTCGAGGATCCCGATGGCCTGGAGAACACCGAGGCTGTGGGGCAAAAGCGACTCGCCCAAATGAAAACGCGGATGCCGTTCTCGCTCGAGAAGCACGACGTCGCGCCCCAGTGCTGCGAGGCGCGCGGCGCACACGGAGCCGGCCGGGCCGCCTCCGATGATCGCGACATCGACGGCCGTCACTCCGCCGGCTTGGGGGGCGGGCCAACCTGGATGCGCTCGCCCATGTAAGCGCCGATCAACGTCAGCAAAATGCCGATCGCGGCAAAGATGAGATACAGAAATACCGGCATCGTCCGAACCGTCTGGCTCTGGATGAGCAGGAACGTCGTCGGGATCGCCACGAGCAACGAGGCGACGGCCGGCTCGACGAACGTGCGACCGGGCGACACCATCCCGACGAGCAAGCCCCCGAGAAACCATACGGGAACGCAGATGAGCATGCCGTTTTGGCCCTCGAAGTCGAGCATCGGCATGACCATAGGCAGCCCGAACACGAGAGCGCCGGTCAGGACGCCTTGGACGAGAAACGCGATCGCGAGCCAGCGAACGCTGACGCCCTCCTGCTGGTAACGACCGGCGAGTTCGTCTTCGCGCGAGCGCTTTGAACGGGCCAGATCCTCCATCTTGGCGCCGCAAGACGCACACCGCGACGATCCTGGTGGGTTTCTTTGAAAGCCACACGACAGGCAAGTCACCGGCTTCGCGACGGGCATTTGCCACCAGGGTACCGCCGCGGCACACCCCCCGCCAAGCGCCAATCGGCTCAGGGAGCGTTTCCAAACGACGCCGACCCCGAACCGCGAGCCCCCGGGCCGAAGCCAGAAACCTTTCCCGCACTTGACGGAGCTGAGCATCGAGCTATCGTTCGCGCCCGCCTGAAGGAGCCGTGGGCCCACGAACGCCCACCCGTCCCTTTCGCTTGTGGACGGCGCGCACCGACGGGCCCATGAGCCGCGGCTTTCGAGCCAGCGGCAAAGAACGCGCGAGCGAACTGGAGCGCAGATTGCATGAACATCCAGCCGGGCATTTTCGGCCGCAAAGTCGGCTCGACACAGCTCTTTGAGCAAGACGGAACCGTCACCCGGGTCACCGTCATCCAGGCCGGCCCCGTCGTCGTCGTTGGCAAACGCACGATAGAGAAGGATGGCTACACAGCGTTGATCCTCGGTTTCGAGGATCGCAAGGACAAGCACACCAGCAAACCGGTAGCGGGGTTCTTCAAAAAGGCGAACACATCGCCGAAGCGCCTGCTCAAAGAGCTGCGATGCGATGCCGAGTTCGCAGCCAAATGGGAGATCGGTCGGCCTCTCAAGCTCGATGAGATTTTCCAGCCGGGCATGAGGGTCGATACCCGGGGCACCACCCGCGGCCGAGGCTTTACCGGAGTGGTACGACGGTGGGGCTTCGCCGGCGCCGTCACCACCCACGGCACCCACGAGTACCGTCGGCATCCGGGTTCGATCGGAACGAACATGACGCCGGGGCGAACGCTGCCAAACCTGAAAATGGGCGGACAGTACGGCAATGAGACCGTGTCGATTCTCAATTTGAAGGTCGCCCGGGTCGACGCGGAAAAGCATCTCCTTCTCCTTGCAGGCGGAGTTCCCGGCGCACGCAACGGCTTTGTTCTCGTCCGCCAGGCCGTAAAGAGCGCCAAGAAGTCGACGAAGCGCTAGTGTCCCGTCTCTGAGGGCCGCTGCATAAATGCAGCGGACCGCGCCGCTATGCGGCGTCGCCGGGACAGTAGACGGTTTCTGGGGGCGGCTCCCGCCCCCGCGTTTTCCTCGGGAAAACGCTCTTCCGAGCGAAGCCGCTCCCGCGGCTTCGGCGAGTGTCCTGTCTTCGAGGGCGCTCCGAATGATTCAGCGGATCTCGAAGACAGAACCATAGCCCCCCTCGACGTTGCGGTCCGATGTCCGAATGTCGGACAGCCACGGGGTTGGGGGGGGAAGCACATAGAACGTTGACGCGCGCACGCGGGCCGTCAAACTCACCGTTTGCCATGCCGGCGCGCCGAAACCCGTACGCCAAGCCGGACCACTTCACGAAGGCCGCGAAGCGAGCGGGATTCCCGGCCCGCAGTGTCTTCAAACTCGAAGAGATGGATCGGCGCGCACGCCTGTTGAAAGCGGGCATGCGCGTGCTCGACCTCGGCGCTGCTCCCGGCAGCTGGGCCATGTATGCGGCGGAGCGCATCGGTCACGGCGGCAAGCTTCTGGCGGTCGACCGCGAACCACTGACGATCGCCCTTTCGGCAAACTCCTCGTTCGTGCGGGGCGACGCGCTGTCGTTGACGAACGAAGACCTCGGCCGCTTCGCACCCTACGACGTGGTGCTGAGCGACATGGCACCCCGTACGACCGGCAACCGCGCAACGGACCAAGCGCGCAGCTTTGAGCTCTTCCTGCGCGCGCTCGCGGCGGCATCCGCCCTCGGCGCGCCTGGGGGCTCGTTCGTGGGCAAGATCTTCATGAGCGACGACTTGCCGGCGGCACGGGCGGAGGTCCGCCGCTGGTACGAATCGGAGCGGCTCATCCGTCCCGAGGGGACCCGTGCGACGAGCACCGAGATTTTCGCTCTTGGATCGAGGAAGCGATCATGACAGGAGCGAGGCCGCCGCTGCTCGCGCAGCGATTCGTGCTCGAGCGCGAGGTCGGCCGAGGCGGCGTAGGCATCGTGTACCGCGCCCACGATCAGGTAAGCGGACAGCCGGTCGCGCTGAAGGTCATTGCGCTGCCCGGCATCGACGCCGGCGAAGAAGCACGCTTCCGGCGCGAGGGGCGATTGCTCGCCGCCCTGCACCATCCGGCCATCGTGCGGGTCGTTGCGTTCGGTCAACTCGACGAAGGACAACCCTACGTCGCCATGGAGTGGCTGGAGGGCGAGGACATCGCACAGCGCCAGCGGCGCGCTCCCCTTCCGCTCGGCGATTGCCTGGGGATCGTCGCGCAGGTCGGAGACGCGCTCGCGGCCGCGCACGCGGCCGGGATTGTTCACCGCGACGTCAAGCCGTCCAACATCTTCCTGCTCGGCAGCGCACCGGGACAATCCGGCCCGTTTCGGGTCAAGCTCGTCGACTTCGGCGTGGCGTCGGCCGTGGACTCGAAGCTCACGCGCACCGGCGCGATCGTCGGAACTCCCGCATACATGGCGCCCGAGCAGGCGCGCGGTGACGGCGAGGTCGACGCGCGCGCCGATCTTTACGCCCTCGGCGCCACCCTTTTCGAGATGGTCACGGGGCGGCCCCCGCATGTGGGCCCGACCCCCATCGCGATCCTCGCGCGTTTGGTCACGACTCCCGCGCCCCGGCTGGCCGACATCTATCCGGACGCACCGCGTCGCCTCGACGATCTCGTGGCACGATTGCTCGCGACAGCCCCTGGCGAGCGTCCGTCCTCGGCCTCCGAGGTCGGCCGCGAGCTGCGCGAAATAGCCGATGCGCTCGGCTCGGACTCGAACCGGCGACCCCAGATCGACGGCGGTTACCAGGCGACGGCGGCGAGCGTGGCGACGACGGGCAAAGGCGGTGGCACGCGGCTGGTGACGACGATTGTCGCCACTCAGGTCCCGAAGGGCGCACCGCGCGCTCGCCTGCTGACGCACCTGCGAGCGCGCGGCGCGGACGCCACGGAGCTCGGCGGCGACGCAATCGTCTGTCATTTGGGGGTGCGCAAGGCTCAGGGCGATGAGGCCGGGCGAGCGCTCGATTTGGGGCTGCGCATCGCCCGATTGAGCGCGACGGTAGGCGTGGCTACCGGGCGCACGCGCATGGATCGGACGCGACCTACCGGCGAAGTCGTCGACCGGGCGGCGGCGCTCGCGCGCGACGCGCAACGCGGCCAGGTGCTGGCCGACACGACGACGACGGAGCTGACGAGGGGACGCTTCGAGTTGCAGCTGAACGACGACGGGAGCGCCGTGGTGGGGGTGCCCGTGCGAGGGCGGCGCGAGACAGTCGGCGGCGCGCCGTTCGTCGGGCGGCAGGCGGAGCTCGCGCAGATTGTCGCGGCGTTCGAACGCGGCGTCGACGACGACACCCCGATCGTCGTCACCATCACCGGGGCCCCCGGGATCGGCAAAACACGCTTGCAGCGCGAAGCGCTCTCGCGCATCGCGAGCCACGCGTCCGCCCCGCGCGTGCTGCTCACCCGAAGCGAATCGTTCGCCCGGAACCACGCCCTCGGCACCGTCGGCGACGTGGCCCGAGGACTCACCGGAATGGCGCGCGGCGCCCGAATGGACGAGGCGCTCGAAGCCACCGAAGCCCTGCTCGCGTGGACGCGCGTGCCCTGCTCGGTCGCCTCCCGCGAGCTGCTCGCACGCCTCGTCACGAACGAGGCCCTCCCGCATCTGGACGACGCCCGTGGCTCGAGAGACGCGCTGTGGCTGGTGCTCACCGACATCACCCTCGGCATGGCCAAACGCACCCCTCTGGTTCTCGTCCTCGAGGACGCACAATGGGCGGATACCGAAAGCATGGCTTGGATCGATCATCTGCTGGCGCGAGCGAGCGGCCGGGCCCTTTGCGTGATCGCGGCGGCGCGCCCGACTCTCTGGCGCGACGATCCCGCTCGCTTCGAAGGACGCGACCACGTGCGCATCGAGCTGCGGCCTCTGTCGCGACGGCACGCGAGGGCCATCGCGGTGTCGATTCTCGGCGACCGTGCGCACGGCGACCGCGGCGAGGCCCTCGCCGACTCGATCGCCCAGCAATCCGCGGGACTGCCGCTCTTCGCCGAAGAGCTCGCCCGCCTCGCCGCCGCCGGACGCAATGCATCCGACGCGCCGACCATCGAGGCCGCGCTGCAGGTGCACCTTGACGCGCTCGACGATTCAGGGCGGGACGCGGCCGCCAAACTCGCGGTCTTCGGCCACGTGGGGTGGGACGTAGGGCTTCTGGCGATCGGCGTCGACCGCGCGCCCGACGCCGTGCACGATCTCACCGCCGCCGAGATCCTCGTCGAGCAAGCCCACGCGCGATTCCCGGGGACACGAGAATTCGCATTTAAACACGCGCTCATGCGCGAAGTCGCCTACGCATCGCTCGGCGAGGATTTGCTGCGCGAATGCCACAGGCGCGCCGGGCGGTGGCTCGCAACGATGGGCGAGGACGACGCCGTCGTGGCGCGCCACCTGGAACTCGGGGGCGACGGGCTCACCGCGGCCGGCTACCTCGAAAAAGCAGCCCGACGATCTCTCGCAGCGCACGCGCTTCCGGAGGCCGTGGCGCTCGCCGAAAAGGCGCTTGCGTTCGCCGAGGACAAGCCGACCCAGTTTGCGCGCGCGCAACTCCTCGACGAAGCGTGGAACCGGCTCGATCTGCGTGCGGCCGAGCGCGAAACGGCCGTGCGGGCGATGGAGGAGTCCGTCCACGACATCGCGAGCGAGGTGCGAGCCCGCGGCGCGCGCGTACGTTACCAGGACGCCGTCGGCGGTGGACCCGACACGAGCGCCCGGCTCGACGAAGTGCGACGCGCGGCCCGAGATGCGTCCGTGACGGATGAAGAAGCGCGGTGCGCCGCAGCCCTGGCGGCGCGCTACGCGTACGCGGGCGAGCTCGATGCCGCCGAGAACGTGGCGGGGCTCTTGCTGACGCTTTCCCGGCTTTACGCCATGGCGAGCGCCGAAGTCGACGCGTGGCAGACTCTCGCGGTGGTGCGGCAGGCCAAAGGCGAGGTCGGGGCCGCGCTCGAGGCTCGATGGAGCGCGGCGCACACGGCCAGTGCGGCGGGGCTCAAGACCCGCGAGGCCATGCTCACGATCAACGTGGGGTTCGCGCTGACAACGGTCGGCGCAAGGGCGGAGGCTCGCGCCGCGATCGAAGGCGGCATCGCGCTTGCGCAGGCCATCGGCTCGCCGGGCGTCGAACGCCACGGCAAAATGATTGCTCTCTGTTGGGCGGCGACCTTCGGCAGCGACGCGGCTCTCGACGCCGCGCTGATCGAGACGCGCGCCACGGCCGACGCGGCCGTCGCCGGAAGCTGGGTCCCGCACGACCGCGCCACCCTGGGGATCCTCTTTTATCGGGGCATGGAGATCCTACGATCGAACGCGTCGGAGGCGGACGCTCGCACGCTACTGCGCACTGCCACGCAAGGGTATCGGGCGACCAAGATGCTCGACGTTCTGCCGGTGGCACTCGGCCTCTGGGCGGAGTCGGAGCGACGATGCGGCAACTCGGAACGGTCGAGGGCGCTCGCGCGCGAGGCGTCTGGGCTCTTCGACGGCGGATCGCCGAGCCTGCTCAACGAGACGCCGGTATTTCTCGCACTTCACGATGCGTGCGTCGACCTCGGTGACCTGGCGGAGGCGCGCGGCGCAATCGCGCGGGGCATGCCCCGGCTGGTGACGCGCCTGCGGGGCCTGCGAGCGACGCCGTACTCGCGGGCATTTCTAACGCAGCTCGCGCCGAACGCCGGGCTCATCGCGGCGGCGGAGGCGTATGGCCTGATTCCGGAAGAAGTGAACGAGGCCATGGTCGTGGATCTTACCCGCGCGGAAGGCCCCCAGCGCCGCGCAGACGGCGCTACTATCGTCGCCCGATGACCTTGACGAGAGCGATCCCGCTGTTGCTGCTGCTCCCGCTCGCCGCCTGCGACCAACCGGACACCCACGCGCCGTCGCCGTCGACGACCACATCGGCCGCGGCCTTGGCGAGCGTGCCTCCGTTGCCGACACCTCCGGTGGCCCCGCCCGCACCCATTTGGAAGAAGAAGCTTGCCACCGACTGCCCGGCGCATTCGGCCACCGTCGACTTCGGCAACGACGCGACGCTCGAGCACGAAGTGCGGCGCAAGCTCGGCAAGGACAAAGGGCCGATCGCCGTGTCGGATTTGGCACTCGTCAAATCGATCAACCTGTCGGGCGCGCAGGGCAGCCTTCAGATTCACCAGATCGACCCGTGCATCTTCCCCATGTTCACGTCGCTCAAAGACCTCTTCTTCGGACCGGGCGAATACGAAGATCTGACTCCGATCCAGAAGCTCACGACGCTCGAGTCGCTTCGTGTCGCGAGCAGCCCGGTGAAGGACCTGCGACCGATCGAGGGCCTCAAGCGCCTCGACCGATTGGATCTGGCTCACACGCTCATCGGAGACGAAGAGTTGAAGTCGGTTGGATCGCTCGTCAACCTGACCGAGCTCATGCTGGACGAAGATTCGATCTCGGATTTGACCCCCATCGCCAATCTGAAAAAGCTCGAGCGCCTCAGCATCAAAAAAACACAGGTAAAGAACCTTGCGCCGTTGGTGTCGCTCAAGAAGCTCAAGTTTCTTTACATCGCCGACACGCCGGTGAGCGACATCACGCCCGTGCAACCTCTCATAGCGGGCGGGATGAAGCTCGTGCAAAACTGACCGGCGCGTTCCTACGAGCGCGCTAGAGCGCGAAGAGCGGTCGACGCCACCCACACGTCGACGGCGCCGAATCGCACCCGGGTGGACGTGCCGCGCTCATCGATCACCTCGACGAGCGCTCCCTCGGGGAGTGAGGTGGCGCCTGGAAGGACGATTCCACGTTCGTCGGTCGGGCGGGTCCCGGGCGCAACGACCACCGCTTCCCGTAGCTCCAATCGGTCGTGGCGCGCCGCAAGCGTCATCGCGACCGCGAGCGCGAGCGCTGGGACCGCCACGCCGGCCGTGACCCCACCGCCGACGCGCAGGCGGGGCCCGCTTACCCGGAGACGAATGAGCAGCCCGGCGGCGAAAGCCATGGACGCCACGACGCACAGCGCGGCCCACGCGTCCTCACTCACGAGCCCCGCGACCGCACGCGCGAGCGACCGGCCGGCATCGACGTCGGCGGGTTGCCCCGCGCGCAGCCGCCGCCGCGCCACTTCGCTGCGAACGGCATCGAGCGCGCGCGAGGCGTCGTCGACGGCCCGTCGATCGTGCGACAGCGATCGGGCTTCCTCAAAACCTTGAGCCGCGCGGCCGAGGTCGCCGGGCTTCTCGGCGCCGATGTGCACGCGCATCGCGTACGCCAAACCCCGGTCGTAGCTCGCGGTCGCGTCGACCCCACCCTGATCCGCAAACGCCTCGAAGGCGTTGATTGCATCGCCGGCGCGCCCGTCGTGCAACGCCTTGATGCCCAGAGCGAAAAGGCTCGCCGATTCGTCGTCGGGGTTCTCGGTGGCCTGGGCCCCTCGCGGAGCGAAGGCGAGGCCGGCCCCGACGATCAGCACGATCGGCACGCAGCGGATCATGCGGTCCTCTCGAGGTGTCGGATCGCCTGCTGGGCCCTGTCCCAACGGTCGCGCGCCTGGGCCACGTCGACCGCCTCCGGCGCAAACCGGGCCGCTTCGCACTCTCGCAGCAGCTCGGCGACGCGCAACGCGGAGCCGCTGTCGACTCCGGCGCTCTCGAGCCGACGGACGACCTGGTCGCCTACCGCGCCGCGGACGCTCACGCCGGCGCTGGCGACGGTGGCCGCTTCGAGGGCTCGCGCGATAGCCGCATCGGCGCCCCGCGCGTCCTCGCCGCGGCAGGCTTCGCGCGCTGCGGCGATGCGCTCGCGCAGCTCCGCCGCGGGTGAGGTCGCGCGTCCGCGCAGTGCGAGCCTCAACCTCTTCCCCGCCGCGATCGCCCCCATCGTTGCTCCGAGGAGCAAAGGCCAGCCGAGCACGGCGGCGAACCAGAAGACGGGGGAGTCGTCCCAGTGCCTGCGCGCGGCGGGGGTTCCTTCGAGGACGTCGCGCAGCGACGGCAGCCCAGGCAAGAGGTCGGGCGCGGAGGCGGCGGGCTGATCCTTGGCCGACGCCGACGGAGAGACGTGCACGACACCTAGGGCGGCGCGGGCCAGTTCGTACTTCTTCTGCTCGGGGTCCCAATACGGCCATGTGAGTTGCCCGAGCTGGATGTCCCCGGCCCGCTTGAGGCGCACGACGAAGTCGAAGGATCGCTTCCCCCCGTAGGCATCGTGTCCGACGGTCCCCAGTTCGTCGTGGACTTCCGGAGAAAGCCACTCGACGCCGTCGGTCGCCGGAGGAGTCAACGCGCTTGGCGGGTTGCCCGTACCTGCCAGCTCGACGTGGACTCCGATCGCGCCACCCTGCGGAACGTCTCGGGGATCGACCTGGGCCCGCAGCGAGAATCGTCCGACGTCGCCCAGCGCGTAGCCCGGCGGCCTTCGGGCGATCGGGGGCTCGCTCACGCGCACGTGCAACGCCTCGCTCGTCCGCTTGAAGGCTCCGTTGCCGCGTTGGTGGGCCGGGCTGATGGTGACGCTCATTGGGCCGATGACGAGGTCCCCCACCTGCAACGGGAACAACGCCCAGCGCCGGGCGAGAGTGACGCGCCACGTTCGCCCGCCGATCGACGCATAGCCGACGAGCGGCGCATCCTGATCGTCGCGGATCAGCGAGTGCTTCACGAAATCAGCGACCTGCGGGTCGTGGTCCTCTTCACGTTCGAAGCTACCGCTCGACATGTCGAGGTATTCGTAGACGTTGAGCGTGACCTGCTCGCCCACGACCGCCGCCGCCTTGTCGATGGTGGCGCGCAGAAAGTAGACCGAGTCGCGTGGTGCGTCGAGCGCGAGCTTGGGGTCGACGGCTACGGGCGGTGCCGCGGGCTCGGGGGCATTGCCAAAGTCTGGAAACAGCCCGCGCCACGGGTCGAAAGGCGACAAGCCGAAGGGCGACTGTTGCGGAGCGGGCTGCGTTTTGGGCGCCGGGGCCTGACCCGCCGGTACCACCCGCAGCGCGATGGAACGCGAGGCGTAGCGAGCTCCGTGAATGGCAACGCTCGGGGGCCCGATTGAAAACGACCCCGTTCGCTCGGCCTGGATCTGCCAGTCGACGATGAGCGTGTAGCGTTCGGTCGCCGTACCGCCGATGTTGATTTGCGTCTGCGACGACTGGTTTTGGCCTCGAACGATGAACCCGGGAGTCGCTCCCAGCCGCGGATCGCTCGGCATCGCATCGGAGCTCGTCGCGCTCAGCTGGACGTGGATCGTGTCGCCCACACCCACGACGGATGCGTCGACTTGCACCTGAACCAGCGGCGGGCTGTCGGCCGAGGCGGAGTGCGTCAGGCCGGTGCCGAGGCCGAACGCCAGGAGCACGGGCCACCACTTCATTTGTCGACCATACCTCGCACTCGCTTCTTGCCGGCGCGCTTTGCCTCCTCTTGTTGAAGCGTCGGCGCGTTTTCCAGCTGGTCGAGCATTCGCTCGTCCTGATCGGTGGCGGGCGGCGCGGCGCCCGCTTCGGGCGGCCGATCCCCTCCGTCGGGACCAGGCGGAGGTGGCTCGGCTGCGTCGCTGCCCGCGTCCGGACCCCCGCCGTCCTCGGCGCCCGATCCGCCTTCGTGACCGGCGTCGTTGGGGCGATCGTCGCCTCCGTCGCGACCGGCGTCGCCCTTCGGCGATGCGTCGCCGGATGCATCCGGAGTACCGGAATCCAGCCGGTCTTCGATGCGGCGCAGGGCGATCGCGCGGTTCCACGCGGCATCTCGCCCGACCTGCTCGCCCCCGTCGGCCTGACCCGGTGCGACGACGAGGGCCCGGTCGTAGGCCCGGACGGCTTCCTCGTATTCGCCATCGAGGAACGCGAGATTGCCTTCCAAGTACCGGGCGCGCGCACGCAGTTCCGACCCGTACTCGTCGGCGATCGCTTCGACGAGTCGTCGTGCGCACGTGATCTGGGCGTGTCGCTGAGCACGGGCCGCCTCGCTAACCCCCGCGTCGATCTCCTCGTCGCCGAAGCGACGCCCAAATTGCTCTCCGATCCGGAAGAGCGCGAGCCCAAGGTCAAACGTGCCGTCGGCGCGCCGCGCGAGACCGCTCGGCGTGCCGATGCTGCCATCCTTGCACGCTCCGGTCGACAGATACTCCTCGAGCTTCGCCGCCGCCGAAGCGGCGTCGCCCGCATCGAGGGCGGCGATCGCCTCGACCACGGCCGGCGCCTCGCGCTCGAACGGTCGGACGGGATTGAGCGTGCACGCGCCCGTCATCCACGCCGATGCGGCGAGCGTTGCCCGCGCTAGGCGCCTCATGCGGGTCGCCTCCGCCGAGGGGCCTCCGCGACCAGCGCCTCGCACAGGAGAAGCGCGACCGCGAGACCGAGCGGCCACGCATACTCCTCTGCATACACCGTCTGCACCTTTTCGCTTAGCTCTTCGCGCATCATCCTCTGAAGCTCTCGCGCGACTTGGTCGATGCCCGTTTCGCCATGCTCGGCGCGCACGATCGTTCCGCCGGTCACCTGGGCGACGCGCGTCAGCTGAGCTTCGCCGTCCGCGGAGAGCTCGGTCGTCAGCGGTTTGCCGTCGTCGCCGCGGCGAATGCCGTTGACCTTACCGTCCGCCCCCACGTCGGGAATTACCTCCGGGGTGCGGCCGCCGATCTGAACGACATCGATCCGTGTCCCTTCCTTTGCGCAGCTCTCGGCAACCGCCGCCGGATCGCCCTCGAGATCCTCACCGTCGGTGACGAGCACGATCACCCGTACGTGGTCCCGCGATTTCGGATCGCGTGCGAAGACTTCACGCGCCGCTTCGAGCGCGCGGGCGGTCGCGGTTCCTCCGACCGGCATGTCGTTCGGTTCGAGCTGCCGAAAGAACTGAGCGATGGCCGCGCCGTCGCTCGTCAACGGGAAACTCATCGGTTCACCCGCGAACGCCACCGCCCCGAAACGCGCCCCCGGCAAGTCGCGGATCAGCCGGGCCACCTCGGCCTTCGCGCGCGCAATCCGACTCGGCACGATGTCGCGCGCGTACATGCTCTTCGAGTAGTCCAACACCACGATGACATCGAGGTTCGTGGCCGGAACGATCTTGGTCCCGCTGCCGAACTTGGGGCGCGACAGTGCGACGAATGCGCACAGCATCGCGAGCACGAGGAGCACCCCCTTGACGGCGCGCCGGCCCGTGGCGTCATACGTCATCAGTGGAGCGACCACCTTGGGCTCGCCGAACGCCCGCACCGAGCGCCCATGCTGCAGGCTCGCCCACCCGACGGCGCCCGCGTAGGCGACGAATGCGAGCGCGCAAAAGACGGCCACGACAATGCCCGCCGCGGATCCGAAGTCGTGACCCCACCTCACGGAAACCTCCGCACGAGCGCGAGCCGCACGAGGGCTTCGAAGGCGACCAGGATCACGGCGGGCACCAACAAGAAAGGAAAAAGGTCTTCCATCGCCGCGGCTTGCGATTCGAACTTCGTCTTTTCCAGATGGTCCAGGATGGAATGCATGCTGCTTTCCAGCCCGGACTTGTCGGTGGCGATGAACGCCTCGCCGCCCGTCTCACGCGCCATCGATTGGAGCAGATCGGGATTCACGGGGAAGCGCACCCGCGAGAAAACGGGTTGTCCGAAGAGATCCGTCCCCGTCTCGAGCTCGGCGATGTCCCCGTTGCCGATCTGAACGGTGTAAACGCGAACGCCTTCCTTTTTCGCGAGGCGGGCCGAGTACTCGGGCGAAATGATCCCTTCGTTCGAGTCGCCATCGGTCAAGAGCACGATCGCTTTGCTTCGGGCATCGCTCCGGCGCACGCGCGCCACCGCGGTGCCGACGGCGTCGCCGATGGCGGTCTTGCTGCCGTCGATGGCGCCCATCTCGATGCGGGACACGAGCGACGCGATGAGACCGTAGTCCAGAGTCGGCGGGGACAAGACGAAGGCACGCGTCGCGAAGACGACCACCCCGATGCGATCGGTCTTTCTACGCCGGACGAAATCGATCAGCACGTCCTTGGCCACGTCGAGGCGCGTGGGGCGTTTGCGCGCGCCTGCGCCGCCACCGGGTGGCAGATCCGCCGAGGGGCGTCCATGATGGCCCTCATCGAACCGGACAAGTCGAGCACGAGGACGATGTCGATGCCCTTCTCCTCCTCGGTCTCGCTGCGAAGCACACTTTGGGGACGCGCAAGCGCCAAGACCGCAAGAACCAACGCCGCGCCCCGCAGCACGCCCGGGGCGTCGCGCAACGGGGTACGGATCCCCCGCGGTCCGAGGGTCATGGGAGCGATCATCGGCACGCCGAGACGGGGCACGCGCGCGTCCGCGCCGAGAGTCATGCGCCAGACGACGTACGGAACGGCAAGTAACGCCGCACCGAGAACCGCGCACCAACCGACTCGCGCGAACCACGCGAGCGCATCCGCCGTCGAAGGGTGCGGGCCCAAGACCCCGGGCCACGCGGTCCATCGGGCGGACTGCCACGCTTCGCCGCGCGCGACCGCGGGCCCAACCAAAGCGATCGCGAGCGTCGCAACCGTCGCGAGGGCGACGACGCCCCCGCGCACCCAGCGCGCAGGCACCCGGCTCATACGCGAGCCTCCATCGGAACCGTGGACGGGTCGCGCGCCGGCGGCATGGTCGTGCGTACGATGCGCTCGGCTTGGAGCAGCGTTCGCTGACACTCCTCGAGCGCCGGCGTCCAATCGGCGAACTTGACGAGGTCGCACTGTTGCAAGAAGGCCGCGAGCTCCGGAAGCGGTAGCGAGAAGTGCGGGATGCCGCGCAAGGCCACGAGGATCTCGTCGGTCGTCGACTCGAGCCCATCGAATCCGAACCGCGCCCCAAGGTACTCGCGCACGGCGTCGTTGACCCGGTCGAAGAAGTCCGAGAACCGATGCGTCTCGAGCAATCCGGCGTGGCGTACCTCGTCGAGCCTCTCGAGCGCGAGCTCCCAGGGAACCCGCGGCGGCGGAGGCGGGGGCACGGGCCGGGGTCGTTTGACCCATCGAACGACGAGCCAAGCCAAGAGCGAGCCGACGGCAACGCCCAGGATCCCCCAAAAGAGCGCGCGCTCGAGGACGACCCATTCCTCGCGCTGAGCCCGCGGCGGCGGATTGGGCTTCGGCTGCGCGTTCGGGGTCGAAGCGGTCGGATCGTCGACGACGAGAGTATGGGATGCCGTGCAGAGAGTCACGACGTCTCCATTGGCGCGGGCAATCGCGACCGGAAGCGGAGGCAGCGTCAGCGTCCGGCGTCCCGGCTCGCTCGGCAGCGCGAGCAGCGGCAGATCGAGCGTCGTCCGCCGGCGTCCGGTCTTGCCGCCGCTGCCGTCGGCGTCGCCGCTCGACAGACGCGCCCCGGCGCCGGCTTCTTGATCGGGCAAGGCGAACCCCGCGACCTTCAGCGTTCGCGCAGCGTCGCTCTCGCTCTGCAGCTCGAGCCCTCGCGGCAGGACCGTCTCGCCGCGGCCATGCGAGACGACGACATGCAACGTGGCCGAGTAGCCGCTCGTCCCGCGGCTGGGGAACGTGTCGGTGAGTTGCGGCCGATCCGGCCCGGAAGGCGCCGTTTCTACGCATTCCGCCCGGGCGACCCCGGCGGCCCCGGCCAGTGCCGCGCCGCACAGCGCCGCGGCGATGCGTCCACGCGCGTTCATCGTCGGATCCTCCGGGCACGCCGCGCGAAGAGATCGCGAAGCGGGCGCACGAACGAACCACTCGTTTCGATCTGGACGGCATCGAGCCCGAGCTTGTGGAATATCGCGCGCTGCGATTCGGCAATTTTCTTCATGGAGGCCGAGTACCAAGCCCGGACGGCCGCATCGGCCGTGTCGACGACGACGCTCTCCCCGCTCTCGAGGTCTTCGAAGCTGGCGAGCCCGACGTTCGGCAGCGTCGAATCGCGGGGGTCGACCAAGACGACCGGAATGACGTCGTGCTTCGCGGAGGCGAGCGCGAGGGCGCGCTCGTACCCCGTGTCGTAGAAATCGCTCACGACGAAGGCGATGCTGCGGCGTCGCGAAACGTGGGCGAGCGACTCGAGCGCCGCCTTGAGGTTGGTACGGGCCCCGATCCGAGAGCGGTTCGGAGGGCCATCGTCGAGCCCGAAGCCGGGATCACCGGCCGGGCGCGCGGTGGGCTCGAAGCCGAGAATCTCC
Source organism: uncultured delta proteobacterium (assembly GCA_963696385.1). GTDB lineage: Bacteria > Myxococcota_A > Polyangia > Polyangiales > Polyangiaceae > Palsa-1150. The sequence goes on along the minus strand of CAVOKF010000005.1, from coordinate 876,686 downwards.
CGAACCACGCGCATCACGTGCTTCTCGCCCTTTTTTGGGGCGACGATCCGCTCGACCTTGTCGGTGGACACGATCAACCCCACCCGGTCGTTGTTTCGGATCGCGCTGAAAGCCAGCAGAGCGGCGACTTCGCTGGCGACTCGAGTCTTGGGCGCACGCCGCGTGCCGAACCGCTCGCTCGCCGACAAGTCGACGACGAGCATGACGGTCATTTCTCGCTCCTCGACGAACACCTTCACGAAGGTGTCGTTCATTCGCGCCGAAACGTTCCAGTCGATCACCCGGACGTCGTCGCCGGGCTGATAGGGGCGCACCTCGCGAAAGGCGAGCCCCTGGCCCTTGAAACTGGAGCTGTAGGTGCCCGACAGCTGCTCGTTGGCGAGGCGCGCGGTGTGGATCTCGATGACGCGGAGAGCCGCGAGGAGCTCCTTCGGAATCACGGTTCCTCTAGGCGCGTGGCCGGGATAGGCAATTCGAAAGCCGAACTCAATGTTTCGAACCACTCGACCCGAGGTAGGCGCCGAGAGGCGGCCTCTTCTAGCACGGCGGTCCGACAATCGGGCGAGTCTCGGTATTCCTGGCGCCGGTCGCTTCCGGCGCCCGCGGTCGGCTGCTTAATGGACGGCGCGATCGCGCCGTACCTGTGCCGAGGGGCATACGACCCCCATTGACGCGGATGACCAACGCCTTTCGCTCCCTACCGAGACGCGTGGCGCCACCGTCCGACCGCCACGGCGATGAACCCGACTCGCTGATTGGCCCGGCCGCCTTGCCGAGCAAACGGATTGCGCTTGCGGCCGACGACGAGGCTTGGGCGCGCGAGCTCATCGAAAAATTGCAGTCTTTCAACCTCGTTGTCACGGGCTTCGAACACCTCGACGACGCCGCAGTCGTCGTTATCGACGCCCGTCAACAACCCCACAAGCGGATGGCGGACGTTCGGCGGATGACCCGCGCGGACGCGGCCGTCATCGGCATCGTCGCGTCGGCGGAAGGGGCCGCCGAGGCGCGCCAAGCGGGCGCGTCCGGGTGCGTGCAACAGCCTTGGGACATCACCGAGCTCGCCGAATTGCTCTCCGCCGCGCTCGAGCCGCGCGACACCGACCTTCCGGCGCCCGAGCTCGCGCACGTCCTCGACTCGGACGTGCACATCTCGTCGGTCGGGCGCATCAGCGCGGGCCTCGCCCATCAGCTCGGAAACCCTCTCGGCATCGCGGCCATGAACCTCGACCTCATCCGCGACGACGTGGCACGTCTTTCGCGAGAGGGCCGGCTCGACGGGTCAGTCATCCGGGCTGCGCTTCAGGACCTCGATTCGAGCGTCACACGCATGCAGAAGCTTCTGGCAAGCCTCGGACCGTTCGTCAACGGGTCGACTCCCGAGCTCGACACCGTTCGCGTGGCTGACGTCGTGGCCGGGGTCATCCACCGCGCCTCCGAGGCGCTTCGCGGCGTCGAAGTCGAGAGCTGCATCGAGCCGCTCACCGCGCGTGCGGACGCCGCGATGCTCGAGCAAGTCGTCTTCCAGTTGACGACGAACGCCGCGCAGGCAGCGAGGTCTCTGCCCGCCGCGCGCGTCCGCTACCATGTCTACCGTGCGGGCGACCGCGTCATCGTATCCGTCCGGGACAACGGCCCCGGGATCGCGGCCAGCGCCCGCCACAAGATCTTCGAACCATTTTTCACGACTCGCCGCAGCGAAGGGGCAACCGGCATGGGCCTGGCCTTGTGCCGCGAGTACGCCCGTCGGATGGACGCCACGTTCTCGGTTTGGAGCGCGCCGGGCCGGGGCGCCTGCTTTCGAGTCGGCCTGAGTGCGTAGCGCAGGGTGAACACCCGCCCTCGCTGCGCAGGCCCGGGCGTCGGTCCCCGGCGATTGAAGTACACCGCCCGGCTGACCCCTTGGCTCTTGGCCGGGCCGGTGTACCTAGGGAACTTCGACCACCTCGAAGACGCGCTTGACGATCTGCTCGCTCGTGACCTCTTCCGCATCTGCCTCGTACGTGAGAACGAGGCGGTGACGAAGGACGTCGGGCCCGATGGCCTTCACGTCCTCGGGCGTGACGTAACCGCGATGACGCAAGAAGGCGTGGGCTCGGGCCGCCAGATTGAGCGCAATGCTCGCGCGAGGGCTCGCTCCGAACTCAATGAGCGGTGCGAGATCCTTCATGCCGTGCTTGCCAGGCTCTCGCGTCGCGAAGACGACGTCGACGATGTACTCCTTGACCTTGTCGTCGACGTAAACCTGCTTGACGATCTTGCGGCCGTCGAGAAGCTCGTTGGGCGTGACGATGGGCTCGGCGCGCACCGTTTCGGGCTGGGTCATTCGGTCCATGATTTTGCGCTCTTCTTCGCGCGTCGGGTAACCCACTTTCACCATCAGCATGAACCGATCGATCTGCGCTTCGGGCAGGGCATACGTTCCCTCCTGCTCGATGGGATTTTGCGTGGCCATGACCACGAACGGCTCCGGCAGCGGATAGGTCTTCTCGCCGATGGTCACCTGCCGCTCCTGCATCGCTTCGAGCAGCGCACTTTGCACTTTGGCTGGGGCACGGTTGATCTCGTCGGCCAGGACGAGGTTCGCGAAGATGGGTCCGAGCTTCGACGTGAACTCGCCGCGTTGCTGGTTGTAGACGACTGTGCCCACGAGGTCTGCGGGGAGCAGATCGGGGGTGAATTGGATGCGCGCAAACTTCGCGTGGATCGCGTCGCACAGGGTCCGCACCGTCAGCGTCTTGGCGAGCCCAGGAACGCCCTCGAGCAGCACGTGCCCGCCCGTCAAGAGGCCTACGAGGATACGTTCGACCATGTACTGTTGGCCGACGATGACTTTGCCCACCTCGTTGAGCAGGCGGTCTACGAATGCACTCTCTTTGGCAACGAGATCGTTGAGGGCTCGGACGTCGTACATGGCCATTCCTCAGGGGCACGCCGGGGTCGCACGCGAGTGAATTTGCGTGCGCGGAGGGACGCTGTGTAACACGCCGCCGCCGGTGCGCGCAGGGGTAGCTGCGTTTGGACGCTTCGCATCGCGCCTCCCGCAGCCCACGCATCGGAGCGACGTCTTGACGTCCGACGCGCCCGCTTCATTCCCGCGTCGGGCGACCCTTGACGCCGGCGGGCGCCGTCCCCGATCCTGGTCCAGGTGATCCCAGGCTCCAGCGACCCGAAGGCCGCCTTCCAGGCACGCATCGGTCGCGTCTTGAACGGCAAGTGGCGACTCGATCGACTGATCGACGTCGGCGGAATGGGCGCAGTCTACGAGGCGGCTCACCGCAACGGCCGACGCGCAGCCATCAAGATCCTTCACCCGCATTACGCATCGAACGCCCAGGTCCGCGAGCGTTTCTTGATGGAGGGGTACGTCGCCAACAAGATCGATCACCCCGGTGCCGTCGCCATTCTCGACGACGACATAGCCGAGGACGGCTCTCCATTTCTCGTGATGGAGCTGCTCGAGGGCGACTCCCTGTCGACCCTGCTGTCGAGAGCGGGCGGAAAGCTACCGGTGGCCGACGCGCTGGCGATCGGCGGTCAGGTCCTCGAGGTGTTGACGTTTGCTCATGCGAATGGAGTCATCCACAGAGACATCAAGCCGGCCAATGTATTCGTGTCGCGGACGGGCCACGCGAAGCTCCTGGACTTTGGACTGGCGCGCGTGCGCGACGGAGCCCCTTCGCTCGTCCCGACGGCCGCCGGCATCGTCATGGGTACGGCGGGATACATGGCGCCCGAGCAGGCGCGAGGTCAACCGGACCGGGTCGACTCGAGGACGGACGTCTTCGCCGTCGGCGCGGTCCTTTTCCGGTCGCTGACGGGTCGGCGCATCCACGAGGCGGAGAGAGAGTTCGATTTGACCATCGCCGCGATGGTCGAGCCGGCCCCCTCGCTTGCCACGGTGTTCCCACAAGCGGGGTCGGCGCTCGTTCGGGCGGTCGACCGAGCGCTCGCCTTCGAGCGCGAGGCGCGCTGGCAGACGGCACGCGACATGTTCGAGTCGCTGCGTGCAGCCTATCTCGAGCTTGGCGCTCGCGCGATGCTGCCGACGATGCCGGAGGCGCAGCTCGATTCGACGAATCTGTCCGAAGCCAACACGCGAAGCAGCCTGGTCGTGGAAATCGCGTTTGGCGACGAACACGACCCGGCCATCCTGCTCGAACGGGACCGGGCGCGCGAAATCGGCGAAGCGCTCTCGGGCATCTCCAAGGGACTCAACACAGGACGCAAGCCACCCTGACCCGCGGCTCGTGGCTTGTCGATCCCTCGGCCGAGCTCCTGTGGTGGAGTCCGAGGCGCGCCCAAGTCTTCATCCCAGCCTGAACGCCCCGGCTCCTTTTGTCACTTTGCGGCAACTGGGCGGGCACCCCACTGCCCTGCCGGATCGAGTGGATCGCAAATCGGTGAGTAGGGCGGGACGCTGTCCTCGTGGGTCCTTGCAGCTGGGCCGCTCGGATGCCACGCCGCACACCTTAAATTCGTGTTCTTCAACCGGGGAGCGCCTTCGCGACCCCCAGCAGCACGGCTCCGGCCGCACAGACCAAGGTCACGATGCCGAGAACGCCGACACCCTGGGCGGACGTCACGCGGCCGGCGGCGACACGTTTGGCCCGCGCGCCAATGACATGATGCAGGACGATGACTCCGAGCGCGAACGTGAGCTTCGCGTGAAACCATGGGGCGTGCGCATACAGGAGCGGCGAAAGCCCGATGCTGACCACACCGGCCCCGAAGCTCGCGAGAAATGCGGGAACCGCCAAGCGGGTGTGCACGCGGCCCGCCAGCCGCGCGACGTCGGCCGGATCCAATGCCGAGTCCGCTTGGGAAATCAGCAGCGCTACCGCCAAGAGCGATCCGATCCAGACGACGTTGGCCAGGACATGGACCGCAATCAGCGCCGTCGCAAAAGAGATCCACGCCACGGGGCGAGAGCCTAGTTCGCATCGCCGATCGAAGCGAGGCGAACTCCTGAGCCGGCCATGGCAAAGGCCGGCGGCGGCGCCCGGATTCTCTGCGCAGCCCCGTGAACTACGTGTTAGCTTGAGCCCCTCGAACGGACGAGGTACGGAGAAGACTATGGCCTTGCACCGCACGACATACCGGCCGGCCGCCATTGCGACCGCCGCGCTTTTTGGTGTCGCCGCGATGACCGCGCCCCTGAGACAAGCACGAGCGGAGTCCCCAAACGTCTCACCGGACGGAAAGGGGGTTGTCGGCGGCGGGCTGCTCGGCGCGGAAGTCGTGACGATCACCGAGGCGTTGGCCGGCGCCCGTCCGGGCTGGGCCTACGCGCTTGGCGGCGGCCTTGGAGCTGCGGCCGGCGCGACCGGAGGGTATTTCATCGAGAAAGCGAGTACCGACGGTATGGTGCCGATGTACATGTTGGCGGGCGGTCTCGCGCTCGTCATTCCCGCTATCGTGCTGATGCTCAACGCGACGCGCTACTTCCCCGAGGAGGGGGCCGTCGAGGATCAACCGCCGACCGGCGCCATGCCCGAGCCGGGCGCTCCTGGCGGCAGCGTCGTCATTCCGGCGCCCGGGAGTACGCCGGCCTCCGTCACTCCGCCGGCTTCCTCCCCACCTGCGTCCACCCCACCCGCGCCGCCCCCGCAGTCGTTGCTCGACGTTCACGGCGGCGCTTTGCGCGTCGGCGTCCCCGTGCCCGATGTGCGCCCGGTGTACTCCGTCGCGGAGCAACGCGAGTACGGTATCCGATCGGCGCAAACGGAGCTACGCATGCCTGTCCTGCACGTTGCGTTCTGAGAGAGCATCTCGGCGCCCTTGCACCCGCGAGTTCGCGGTCCGGATCGGCGGGCGGGCTGTCTGCGGAGCGTAGCGGGATTCAGGTCGGCCGGCGGATCGGCGTTGCGCGATCGTGCGCCCCGTTGCGCGACCGTCCGGCCTCCGGTCCAAGCGTCCGCCCTATGAAAGACGTGGACGCGGATCGACTCGTGACCCGCACGGTGCGGGTGTGGGACGTAGGGGGCCAATGGGGACCGCAGCGGCTGGGTGTGGCACTCGCTCAGTCCCGTCGGCGCGCGGCCGCCGTTCGAGGAAATACGCCAACACCGCGATCCACGTTCCCCGTCGGGCTTCCGCGCTGATACGATCTCGACGTCGATGCCCGCGTAGTCCGCGAGCGGAGAGAGGCGAATGCAAGGCCCACAGCGAGTTGCTCAACCAGCGAAGCCCGCGGACCCGATGCTCAATCGCGTCATCGCGGGCCGCTATCGCCTCGAAGCCCGAATCGGCGAAGGAGGCATGGGAGTCGTCTACCGCGCTCGACACGTCCTGATTGACCGAGTCGTCGCGGTGAAGTTGATCCGCCCCGATCTGCGGGGCGAAACCCATCTGCGTGCGTGGATGCTGCGCGAAGCGCGCGCAGCCAATCGGGTCGATCACGCGCACATCATCGACATCCACGACATCGGCGAGACGGAGGAGAGCGAACTCTATCTCGTCATGGAGTATCTGGTGGGCACGTCGCTCTCGAGCGAACTGGCCCGTGGGCCGATGCCGCTCGCGCGCAGCGTCGACATCCTCGAACAAATGTGTGCAGCCCTCGCGCGCGCTCACGACCTCGGCGTCGTGCACCGCGACTTGAAGAGCGACAACATTCTTTTGACCACGCGAGGCGGCCGCAAGGACTTCGTCAAGATTCTCGACTTCGGTCTGGCTCATCTCGCCATGGACCCGCGCCTCGCGCCGAAGGGCGCCGTCTTTGGAACACCCGAGTACATGTCGCCCGAGCAGGCACGCGGCGAAGAAGCGACCGCGCAGAGCGATCTCTATGCGCTCGGCGTGCTCTTCTTCGAAATGCTCACAGGGCAGCTCCCGTTCCGAAGTGACGACCGTGAGACCCTGCTCGACATGCAGCGAACGGCGGTCGCCCCCCGACCTCGATCGATTAAGCCCGACGTTTTGCCCGCCGCCGAGAGCATCGTCATCAAGCTTCTCGAGAAGGATCGGCGCAAGCGCTTTCAAGACGCGCACCACATGCACGAGGAGCTCAAGGCCCTGCAGCGCAGCCTTCCGAGCACCCCCTGGGAAGTCGCCACGACCGGCGAAAATGCCGTTCCCCCTCCGCCGCCGCCGCCGCAGTCACCCGGAGTCATCGAGTGGGCAAGCCGCGCCGCCCTGTTCTCGCGGATGGTGTCGCGCGCCTATCCCGGAAGCAACACGCCCACCGACGTACAGACCGCGTCTTCACAAGCCTGGGATCTGGCGTCGCGGGCGAGCCGGCTGGAGGGCGAAGTGGCCAGTCATACCCGACGGCTCGAAGCCCTCGAGCGGCGAGGCCGCGCACTACGCGCCGAGATCGGGCGCAAGGTCGAAGAGCTCGCGCACGAGGAATCGCGTGCGCTGCGCGAACTTGCCGCTGAGCAGGCCGAGGTCGTCCGAATACGCGAGGCCGTTCAGCAGGCCGATCGCGCGGCTCAGCAGGCCAAGCAATCGGCCGATCAAGCGGCCGGCACGGCCGCGCAACTGCGCGCGACGTTCGAACGCGCTGGCGCGGCTGCGGCGCTCGTCGAGGCACGCCGCGAACAGCACAAGGAGCACGAGCAAAAGGCGCAGCTCAAGGAGGCCCAGGCCCGCGACCTGCGGCGGCAGATCGACGAGTTGCGCGCTCAGCTCGCGCGATACGCCGAAGCGCTCGAGGAAGACCTAGCGAGCGGGCGGGAGAAGGTCGCGGCTCGCACGCGAGAAGGCATTGGCTTCGAAAAGGCCTTCAGCGAAGTGTCGCTTTTGTTGCTCAATCACCTAAAAACCAAGCCGGAAGCTCGCGATCTGTTGCAGGAACTGCTTGCCGTCATGCACGGTCAGAGCCACGGCGGAGGCAACAGCAACAAGGCCGACAGTCGCACGCCGTAGTTAGGACAGTTTGGCGCTGAGAAACGCCTTCAACTTGACGAGCGTCTTCGGATCCCTCGTGAAGCGGGGGACCTGATACGCCGCCGACCAAGCCCGTAGGTCGTCGAGAAAGCCCTGGCGGACCGGCGCGTGGACGACGATCTCTTCGACCGTGCGCCCTCTCGCGGCTCCCTTCCGGGCGCCTTTCACATAGGCTTCCAAGCGAGCGTAATCGTCGCCCAGAAATTCGTGCACGGCTCGCGCATCCGCGGCCAAGCCCGCGAGCACGCCCTCATTGAGCTCGGGTCGTGCCGCGACCGCGAAGGAGCAAGACACGCGGATGACGAACGCATCGTCCAGAAAGCCCAGGTCTTCGATGCCGTCGGGAATAAGATCGAGCGACTTGAAGACATAGTTGACCCCCGCCACCAGAGCCCGCGTCGCTTCGTCGTCGGGCCCCAGGGCTTCGATGGCGCCACCGATGGCCGCCACGTCTTCGCCTAGACTGCGGAGCCATTGCGGCAAGATTTCGAGATAGCGCGGATCGATCGCGGCTTGGGTCTGGGTCATGGCACGCTCCGGATGAGCAGACCGTATCAAGATGGCGAGCAGCCCCTCAAGCGACCTCGCTCGCGATCGGTGAAGGATGCGGTCATCGGGCTCGCAGCCGACCGCGCTCAGGGCACCCTCCCTCGACCCAAAGACCAGCCGAGCAGAAATCCCACGGCGAGGGCGCAGGCGACGACGAGGACCACCACGTGCAAGGCGACTGCCCTCCGCAGATTCGTGCGGATGTAGCCCGAACCGTCTTTCGACGGCATCGTTCCGTCGAGCGGCGACGCGGCGATCACCACGACCGAAGGCGACGGTTCGATCGCGCCGCGCCGGGCGTCGGCGCTGGCGAGCGTGGCCCCGGAGGCGCACGGCTTCACGCCGGACCCTCGCGCCGGCGACGGGGTCCCCGGAACGGGGGGTAACATCGCGGGCGCGCTCGCACGCAACGAGCCGGGTGAGCCGGGCGCGGCGACGAGCACCGACGCGACATCGGGGAGCCGACTGAACGCCCCGGCTTCCGCCGGATCGCCGATCGGAAGATCCGGCCGCCGCGTCGCGTCGGGAACGAGCGAGGCAAGCGCATGCGCCATCTCGACGGCCGTGGCGAAGCGCTCGTCGCGATTTTTCTTGAGCGCACGCTGAAGGAACGGCGACAGCGTCGCGAGCGCCGGATCAATTTTCTCCACGGGCTCCGGTTCGACCGATAGCAGCGCGGCCAGGCGCGCGTATTCGGTCGGAGCGGGAAACGCGACGCGCCCGGTCAACATCTCGTAGAACAGCACGCCGACCGACCAGAGGTCAGCGCGTCGGTCGACGTCTCGAGCATTTCGAGCCTGCTCGGGGCTCATGTACGCAGGCGTTCCCAAGAGCATGCCGGTCCGCGTCCGGGTGCCCATGCCGCCCGCGACATCCATGACCTTGGCTATTCCGAAGTCGAGGACCTTGACACCAAATGCCCCCTTCGCGTCGCGGTTCAAGAAGACATTGGCGGGCTTGAGGTCCCGATGCACGATGCCGTTGGCGTGGGCGCACGCCAAGCCGCTCAAGATCCCTTGGACGATCGGAGCTGCGCGGGCGAGTGGGACCCTCGCCCCGTGCCTCATGTAGGCACCGAGAGAAACCCCCTCCAACAGCTCCATCACGAGATACGGCGAGCCGTCTTCGGCCTGGGCGCACTGGATCACGCGCACGATATTGGGATGCACGAGCCGCATGCACGTCCGCCCTTCGTCGAGGAAGCGCGTCAGGACGTCGCATGACGCAAGGAACTCACGACGCAGGATCTTGAGCGCGACCCGTGGCCCCCCGTCGATCGGATCCGCGCCGTACACCTCGCCCATGCCGCCCTCGCCCAGCCTCGCGCCAAGCCTAAAGCGGCGCGAGACGACCGCGCCGACGAGCGCGCTGGCGGAGGTGGGTGGCGACGATGCCATGGGTCGACCGAAGGGTAGCGCCTGTCAGCTCCTCAACGTGGCGCCGAACCGCTTTTCGACGGCAGCCACCACCGCCGTGTGGCGATCGTCGACTTGGGGGTCCGTGAGCGTTCGATCCGGCGCCCGGTAGACGACATGCAGCGCCAGGCTGGAATGACCGGCCGGAACACTGCCTCCGACGAAGCGATCGAAGAGCGCCACGCTCTCCGCCAGATCCCCAGCGGCCTCACGAACGGCACTTTCCACCTCGCCGGCGGCGACCCCGTCGACCACCACGACGGAGAGGTCGCGCGTCGTCGCGGGAAACCGCGGCAGCGGCGAAAACTGAAGGGCACGTGAACCGACGGCTTCGATGGCGCACAAATCGAGGTCCACCAGAACCGCGGCGCCGCCGAGCTCGAACGCATCGGTCACATCGGGGTGCAGCGGTCCGAGCGATCCCACGCGCCGACCGCCGACGTCGATCCATGCGGCCCCGCGTGGGTGCAGGGCAGGCGGACGATCGCCCGCGACGGCGAGAGTGACCGTCGCCTCACGCCCGAGCAGCCTGAGCACGAGCGCGCCCGCCACGCCCTTGGCATCCCAAACGTCGACGCTTCTCGGCCTGCCGAGCCACCCACTGCGTTCGCCGACCATCAAGGCCGAAAGCGCCAACCGCTCCTCGGGCAACGGTCCGCGAGCCGCCAGAAAGAGCGGGCCAACCGAAAAGAGACGCGCATCGCGCTCGCCGTGCCGCCGGGCGTGGGCCACCGCGGCGAGCAACCCGGGCAGAAGGCTCGTACGCATGACCGATTGCTCCTCGCGGAGCGGATTGCGCAACCTCACGGTCGCGGCGGGTGCGCCGACCCGGGCGAGGTCGCTCGGGCTGACGAATGCGTAGGTGATGGCCTCGAGTAGACCGATCGCGACCGCCGCCTCTCGGGCGCGCCGGGCGAGCGCTTGACGAGGGCCCGCATCGCGGCTGGCTTGGATGGCCGGCATGGTCGTTGGAATCGCGTCGTAGCCGCGCACGCGGCCAACCTCTTCGACGAGGTCCACCTCGCGCGACACGTCCGGGCGGAAGCTCGGCGCGTCCCAGACGTCCCTGTCGGCATGCGCCGCGCGGCACGCGAATCCGAGCCGCCCGAGGATCGCGTGCATCGCGGGGACGTCGACCGCGGCTCCGAGCAACGCGCCGACGCGATGGTGGCGGAGCGTGACGGACCGGCGGGTAAGCGATTTGGCTTCAACCAAGCAGGCGGGGACGACCGCTGCGGCGCCCGCGCAGTTCGACAGGAGCGACATAGCGCGGGCGAGAGCAACGCGCGTATCGCCCCAATCCACGCCACGCTCGAAGCGATGACTCGACTCGGTGTGGAGCCCGTGGCGCCGGGCCGAGCGGCGAATTCCCCGCGGATCGAAATACGCGCACTCGACCAGAATGCGCTCGGTGCTGGACGTGATCTCGCTGTCGCCACCGCCCATCACCCCCGCGATCGCGACGGGGCCATCGCCGTCGGCGATGACTAGAATCGTCGTCCGAAAGGGTGCGTTCGACGCCATCCAGGGTGCGAATCGGCTCGCCTTCGCGGGCGCGCCTCACCACGATGGATCGTCGGCGAACGCGGTCCAAATCGAACGCGTGCATCGGATGCCCGAGCTCGAGCATCACGAGGTTGGTGACGTCCACCACGTTCGAGATGGGGCGAACGCCAAGCGAGTGCAGACGCCAGCGCACGTCGAGTCGCGACGGGGCGATCCGCGCGTCGATGAGCACGGCCGCTCCGTAGTGCGGGCAACGATCCGGGTCTTCGATCGTGATGCTCGCGTATCGTGCGAACTCATCGTTGCACCTGCGCTCCGGATCGGTTGGATCCGGCGAGGTAAAGGACACGTTGAAGAGCGCCGCGGCCTCGCGCGCGAGGCCGACGTGCCCGAGACCGTCCGGCCGATTGGGCGTCAGCCCAATCTCCAGGATCGTGTCGCGCGCGGCCGGTAGGGCGTCGACCAGGCACGTGCCGGGGCGAGCCGTGCCGTCGGGAAGAACGAGCAGCCCGTCTCCATCGTCGCTCAGACCGATTTCCGCCTCGCTGCAGAGCATGCCCTCGCTCGGAACGCCGGCGATCGATCGCCGCTCCATCGTAAGCCCCTTCGCCGGAAGATGGGCCCCGAGTGGTGCCAAAACGACGAGACCCCCGGGATCCGGCACGTTGGGCGCGCCGCAAACCACTTCTTCTGACCTACCCCCGCGGTCGACCGCTACGAGCCGCAGTCCGCTGCGAGACGGGTGCGGCCGCACCGACACGACGCCGGCGACTAGGCATGCTTCGGCGCCGAGTCCGAACTCGGCTGTGGACTCGACCTCCAGCCCGGCAGCGGTGAGCCGCTCGGCAAGCGCAGCCGGGTCGTCGGGAAGCCGAGGGCAAAGCTCGCGAAGCCAGCGGACCGAAGCCTTCATCGTGTGCGCGCAGGCGTAGCGCAAGGGCGTCGCAAGATCGAGAGCGCGTCGGCGTCCCTCGATGCGGACACGGAGACTCCGACGGAGGTACCATCCGCCGGCTATGAACGTTCTCTTCGTCGGAGGAACCGGCATCATCAGCTCGGCGTGCGCGCGATGCGCCCTGGAGCGCGGAATCGAGCTGACGATCCTTTGCCGCGGCAGGACGGACCGTCATCCGGTGCCGTCGGGAGCCGAGTGGCTTCGCGGCGACGCGCACGACACGCGATCGCTCGACGCCGCGTTGGCAGGCCGGCGGTTCGACGCGGTCGTCCAGTGGGTCGGCTTCACTCCCGATCACGTCGAGCGCGACATCCAGGTCTTTCGGGGACGCACGCGTCAATACGTGTTCATCAGCTCCGCCTCGGCGTACCAGACGCCGCCCTCGCGCATGCCCGTGACGGAGTCGACGCCTCTCCACAATCCCTTTTGGGGATATTCTCGCGATAAAATAGCCTGCGAAGAGACCCTGATTCGGGCCTATCGGACCGAGGGCTTTCCGGTGACGATCGTGCGCCCGTCGCACACCTACGACGCGGCGTCGCTCCCCGTGCACGGCGGTTGGACGGTCGTCGACCGGATGCGCCACGGGCGGCCGGTCATCGTCCACGGCGACGGAACGTCGCTCTGGACACTCACCCACCACGAGGACTTCGCCCGCGGCTTCGTTCCCCTTCTCGGACAGGACGGCGTGGTGGGCGACTCCTTCCACATCACCTCCGACGAGACGCTCACCTGGGACCAGATTCACGGGCTTCTTGCGAGCGCGATCGGGGTTCGGCCGCGGATCGTGCACGTTCCTTCCGATCTCATCGCCGCCTTCGATCCCGCATGGGGGGCCAGTCTGCTCGGCGACAAAGCCCACAGCATGGTATTTGACAATACGAAGATCAAAAGGGTAGTTCCCGACTTTCGCGCGGTGATTCCTTACTCGCGCGGAGCCGCGCAGCAGGTGGCCTGGTACGAAGCCGACGCCGCCCGGTGCGTGGTGGACGAGTCGACCAACGCGGCCATCGATCAAATGGTGCGGCAATACCAACGGGCCTGGCCCGACTGAGCGTGGACAACACCCTTGCTCGACCGAGTCGCGACAGGTAGCCTCTCGCGCCGTCGTTCCACCTGAGGACTATTCATAATGCTTATGAAATCGCATTTCGCGTTCATGGCGCTGGCGCTGATCCCGACGCTGGGCTGTCACAACGAACCGGCTCCCCAGTCGAGCGCGAGCCCCGCACAAGCGGCGCCGCCTGCGGCCCCGCCCCCGGCGGCCGCGGTCCCCGCAGCGCCCAACCCGGGCGCCGGAGGGAGCGGAGTGGCGGTGGCCGGACCGCCTCCGGGTCCGGCCACCGTGCCGGACAAGGACTGTACCGAACCCGATTACGTGATCGATGAATGCGAAGACAACAACAACCAAGTGAGCACGCAGGGCGGGCGCAACGGGTATTGGTATACGTTCGTCGACAAGCAGGGCTCGACCATCACGCCTCCCGCGCACACCAAGTTTCTGATGTCGCCCGACGGCGCTGGCGGATCGAAATACGCTGCGCACATGCTCGGCAAGATGTCGGCCAACGGAGATCCGCTCTTCGCAGGCCTTGGATTCAGCTTCACGGATCCGAAAGGGCCTTACGACGCCTCGAAATACACGGGCGTCTCCTTCTATGCGAAGGTCGGTCCCAAGTCGACCAAGACCGTTCGGCTCAAGGTCCCCGACGTGAACACCGATCCGGACGGCCGGGTTTGCAAAGAATGCTTCAACGACTTCGGCGCGGATCTGACGCTGACCGAACAGTGGAAAAAATACACGATCCCGTTTGCGGGCATGAAGCAAATGAAGGATTGGGGGGACCCGAATCCTCCGGCGATCAACAAGGCGAGGCTTTACGGGATGCAGTGGCAGATCACCGAGACCGGCGTCGACTACGATCTTTGGATCGACACGGTTCGGTTTACCGGCTGTCCGTGATCGGTCGCGCAACGGTGCGCGAGCGCGAGTTTGCGCGCCCTGCGGGTCAGTCCGTGGTGGGCGCGTCCAGACCCGCATCCGCTTGAAGCGTCGACGCTTCGGCGGGCGCCGAACCATCTGCGGGTGCCGAACCATCTGCGGCCGCCGGACCGTCGACGGGGGCCGCCCCGTCGCCTGAGTCGGTCTCCGCCGCGCCCACGTCGGCCCCCGTCGTGCCGGCATCGGTTCCTGTCGTGGCCGTATCGGATCCTTCGTCGTCCACGCTCGAGTCCACCGATCCGCCCGCGACGCCCGAGTCGATCCACGGTTGAGGGGCCGGATCGCTCATCAGCGCGTCGTACACGACCTGTCCTTGCACGGTGGGAGTGTACGAGTCGAAATCGGTGATGAGCGACGGGAACGAGCACGGGTCGCCGTCGTACCAGGCCCAGGCCGTCCAGGATATTTGAAGCGTCGGTTCCGCGGCGGCCGCAATGAGAGACTGGTCCCAGGCGCCGGTACAGTGCTCTGGGGTGGAGTCTCCGAACTCGGTCGCGATGACGGGCGCGATGTTCCCTGTCGACAGGTATTCGAACGCCGTGCTCCAATTGCTCTTTGGCTTGTACGGATGCGTTGCGTACAGGATGTTGTATCCAATTACGGGATACTGCGCGACACCCGATAAATCGAACGCCCAGTTGAGTCCCCCGACGACGACCAGGTTGTTCGCTCCCGTGGCGCGAACGGCGTCGTAGAGCTGCTGCATCCCGACCACCTGGTACTCTTGATACTGGCCACCGTTGAGCCAGATATCCCAGCTGACGTCGTTCGGCTCGTTGTAGAGCTCGAAGAGGACGTGACCGTCGTTTTGGAACGTAGCCGCGACCTCTTTCCAATATTCGAGGGAATTGACGTCCGCCATGGGCTGCTGGTTGTCGTATCCCACGGTGTCGTTTGCCTGGGCGCCGTTTGGCAGATTTCCGCCGGCCATCGTGATATTCAAATTGCCCCGGTCCGACCAGTGCAGGTCGAGGATGACGTCGAGACCCGCTTGCTCGGCCCAGGTCACGGCATTCTGGATCGTCGACTTGTAGTTGGGGTCGTAGAGGGCCGCTCCCGAAAGCCAGAAATCCTGATTCGTGGCGATACGAACGGTATTGGCGTGCCACGATGCCATCTGCTGAAAGTCTGCGGCCGAGATCGATTCGCCGACCGGCGACCACTCGAGCGAAGGTCGGTCGACGCCATGGAACAGGTGGGGCTGGCCGTCGGCCGTGCATACCTGCGCGCCGTTGGTGTAGTAGCCCCCCGGCGCAATCGCGGGGGCGCCCCCGTCGACCGAGCAACCGCGAGGCCCTGCCGAAGTGGATGCCGGTGGGTCCGCAGTCGCGGACGATGAGTTCGGTGTCATGTCGGCACTAGGCTGCGAGAAGCAGCCCGACCCGAACGTCACGGAACACACACCTGTTACGAGGAACCCAAGAACAAGACGACAGCGCATGGAAGATCTTAGTGGACGCTTATGTTGTGGCGCGGCGGCTCGTCATTTAGGCATGCCGGGCGAAGCTTCCCCCGCCTCGAACGAGGTACCGATGTAGGCGCGAAACGTGTGGGACATGCGCACGCGCCATAAACATATGAAATGAAACTATATTTGTTTCTCTGCGGAGATGCGATCGACACGTCGCGACCGATTCTCCGTGTGGGCCGGCCCCCCCGACGTCGGTCGTCGAGTACCCCCCCGATCGTCGCCCGAGGGTAGCCGATCCCCGACACATCGGGTTACCATATAAGGAGGATAATGGCTGCAGCTTTACAGGCCAATGCCCCGCGCATCGTCGGGCGCTACGTGCTCTACGGCGAGATCGCGTCGGGCGGGATGGCGACCGTCCACTTTGGACGGCTGGTGGGCCCGGCCGGCTTCGCCCGACCTGTCGCCATTAAGAGGCTGCACGCGCAATTCGCCCGCGATCCGGACTTCGTCAAAATGTTTCTCGACGAGGCGCGGCTCGCCGCTCGCATCACGCACCCGAACGTCGTTCCAACCCTCGATGTGGTTGCTGAGGACGACGAGGTATTCCTCGTGATGGAATACGTGCGCGGCGCGGCGCTCGGACAGCTCGTCCGAACGATGCGCAAGCGTGGCGCGCGCGTTCCGCCGCTCGTCGGCGCCGGCATCGTCAGCGGCGTCCTTCAGGGCCTGCACGCCGCCCACGAGGCAAGAAACGACCGTGGCGAACCGCTGGACATGGTCCACCGCGACGTTTCTCCCCAGAACATTCTGGTCGGCACCGACGGCGTCGCCCGGCTGCTCGACTTCGGCGTCGCGAAGGCTTCGGGTCGACTGCAGACGACGCGCGACGGTCAACTCAAGGGCAAACTTGCATACATGGCGCCGGAGCAAGTTCGCGGCGATCCGTTGACACGCCGAACCGACGTCTATGCAGCATCGGTGGTCCTGTGGGAAGCGTTGACCGGCAAGCGCCTATTTTACGCCGAGAATGAGGCGAGCGTGCTCGCGCGCGTCCTGTGCGCCGAGGTGCCGGAGCCGAGCTCCATCGTGGCCGAGCTGCCAGGCACGTTCGACCGGGTCGTATTGCGCGGCCTCGAGCGAGACCCCGCAAAGCGCTACGCGACGGCGCGCGAGATGGCCGTCGACCTCGACGCGTGCATCGGCATCGCATCGCCGACTGAAATTGGCGAATGGGTCGAAGCGACGGCCGCCGACGAGCTTCGTGAGCGCGCGTCGCACGTCGCGGAAATCGAGCGGTCCGCCTCCGAAGCCGTGGACCAAGATTGGCTGGCCGCCTCTCGTGACGGGGTCGGAGCGTCGACCGGCGTGGCCCGGCGGTCGCCCCAGATGCAAAGCCTCGTCTGGGGCCGACCGACCCCGCGAGACGGTTTGGCTCCATCGTCCGCGCGCACGCAACCCGACGTCTCCCAAGTCTCCAGCTTGTCGCTTGCCCGTGCGACCGTGCCATCCGGCAAGCGCCGTTCGCGCAAGCTCGTATCGACTCTACTCATTTCGGTGAGCGCGCTCGTTCTGCTTCTGGGGCTCGTCGTATTTTCGCAAACGCGCGCGGTCGGCCTTCTGTCGCACGCAACGCGCTCGGTCGAGCCGATGGCGAAGAGCGGCCTTGCACCGCCGGGCAACCCGCCGGTGATCATGCTGGGTGCGCCGCCACCGCCCGCGGCAACATCGAGCGTACCGGCGTCCGCTTCGCCAACGGCCGCTTCTTCGGCGCCCCGGATAGCGGCTCCGCCGCCGGCCGCCCGAGCGCAGCCATGGAGAGCCGCTCCTCCAGCCGTTACCAGCGCGCCCGGGCCGGCCCCCCCAAGTGTCTCGGCGCCCGGCGAGTGCAACCCCCCGTATACCGCCGACGCCAAAGGACACATTCATTTCAAGCCGAACTGCCTGTGATGCGCGATCGCCCTTCGACCCCGCGGTGGGCGAGAGCCGTGGTTCGACCGATCCGCGCCGCCCGTGTCGGATCCATGATGGCGCTCGTCGTGGTGCCCGCGATCAGCAGCGCCGACGACAGGACGGTCAATAAGACGCCGGGCGACAAGGAGGCGTGCATCGCTGCGGCCGAGCAGGGTCAGAGTCAGCGTGACGACGGGAAATATCGCGCGGCCCGCACGGCATTCGTCCGTTGCTCGGCCGACTCGTGTCCGCGCGTCGTCGTCGAGTCGTGTACCAAGTGGCTGCACGAAATCGACGAGAACGCGCCGACCATCGTGCTCGGCGCCAAGGACGAGCAGGGTACGGATTTGACCGACGTAGCGGTGACCTTCGACGGTGCCCCTTTTGCGACCGTTCTCGACGGCAAGCCGATCGAAGTCGACACAGGAGAGCACGTTTTGCATTTCGAGCGCCCGGGCAGCATGCCGGTGGACCAGAAGATCGTTCTTCGCGCGGGAGAGAAGGCACGCGGGGTCAGCGTCACGCTCAAGGCGGCGAATGCCTCCGAACCATCCGCGTCGACTTCGGTGGAATCGTCGGGCGCGGAGCCGGTCGAAGCGACCCACGAGCGGGCTTTATCGGCCCGGCACGTCGTCGCCGGCTCGCTGGCCCTCGGGGCCCTCGCGGCCCTGGCCACCGGCATTTTTTTCTCTCTCGCCGGGGATCAAAACCAGACGGATGCCACGTCGATCCGAGCGAAGCTCGGCCCGATGGATGCCTGCACGATAGCGACGAGCGCCACGACTATCGCCATGTGCGCCACCCTTCGCAGCAAGGTCGACACGCAACACGCCGATCTGAAGGCGAGCACGACGCTCTTTGCCGGTGCGGGTGCGCTGAGCGCCGGCGCTGTCTTCGGCTGGCTGTTCTGGCCCAGCGGGCGGTCAACGGCCCCACCCGCTACCGGGGCGGCGGTTGTTCCCTTGCCGGGAGGCGCGGCTTTGGACCTATCGGTCCGATTCTGAGTCGAGGTGGCGTCGCGCTCAGCGGTGGCTCCATGGGGAGAGCCGGTGCCTTCTGCGGGTCCCGGGGCGCACGCGAAGCCGCTCCCGCGGCTTCGGTTAGCGTCGTGTTCTTCGAGGCGCTCCGAATGATCCAGCTAGATCTCGAAGACAGGACACTAGAATTGCGCAATGAACCGCGGGTCGTTCTCGAACAGCAACCGAATGTCGGGGATTCCGTACCGCACGATCGCCACGCGCTCGATGCCCATTCCAAAGGCGAACCCGGTCCACCGGTCCGGGTCGATCCCGCAGCTCTCGAAGACGACCGGATGGATCATGCCGCAGCCGAGAATCTCGATCCACCCGGTGCGCTTGCAGACGCTGCACCCTACGCGCGTCCCGTCCTGCCTCTTGCAAAACGGACAACCTACGTCCACTTCGGCGCCCGGCTCGACGAACGGGAAGTAGCTCGGCCGCAAACGAATCGGGGTTCCGGCACCGAAGAAGCGCTCGGCGAACTCGGCCAGAACGCCCTTCAGATGGGCCATGCTGACGCGCTCGTCCACCAGGAAGCACTCGATCTGGTGAAACATCGGCGAATGCGTGGCATCGTCGTCGCGACGATAAACCACCCCTGGAGCGATGAACGCCATCGGGGGCGGGCGCGTCGACATCGCACGAATCTGCACATTGCTCGTGTGCGTGCGAAGCAACGTCCGGGACGATTCGCCGGCTGGACCTCCGGCGACATCGACCCAGAAACTGTCCTGCATGTCGGTGGCCGGGTGATCCGGAGCAAATCCGAGTTTGGCGAAGTTGTTCTCCTCGACGTCGATCTCCGGTCCGTCGTGCACCGCAAATCCCAAGCTGACCAGAACATCGACGATTTCGTCGCGCACGCGAGAGATCGGATGGGGGTGCCCGAGCGGAGCCGGCTCGCGGCCCGGCAGCGTGACGTCGAATGGCGGAGCCTCGAGTTCGGCGGCGCGCCGGAGACGGTCGATTGCGCGCAGGCGCTCTTCGAACGAAGCCTCCACGTCGCGCCGCAGCGAGTTGACAAGTTCGCCCACGGCCTTGCGGTGCTCGGCCGGAACGGACCCGACAGCGTTCAAAATGGCCTTCAACTCGCCTTTTTTTCCGAGGATTTTCGCATTTTCATCGCGCAAGGACTGCTCGGTGGCTGCCGCTTCGAAGCGCGTCCGGAAAGTGGCTCTCAAGACCGAAAGCGAGCGCTCGATCGATTGCGGGATCGCACCGGGATCGGACGTGTTCATGGCGAGAAGCACCCGATTAGCACAGGTGGCAGACGGGCTCGGAGCGACCGACTGCGAGTCCCGCTCGCGAAGCCACACGATGGGCTTCGTGGGCACGCCCGTCCCGAGCTGGGTCCTGCTCGCGAAGCGACACAATGGGCTTCGTGGGCACGCCCGTCCCGCGGCTGGGTACCGTTCAACGGGGCGCTGTACTACATAAGAGCCGAGGTTTCGTACGCATGTCCAACACCGGTGGAGCTGGACCGAAGGATCCGAAGACCTCGACCCGGGTACCTCCACAGGCGCCGAAGCCGGCGGCCATGCCGAACGCGGCGGCTCCGGTGGTGCTGGTGGTCGACGACGACTCCACCATTCGCACGATGCTCGTACGAGCGCTCGGAACGACCTACATCGTTTATGAGGCCAGCGACGGCCTGGAGGCTCGCGAGTTACTGGATCGCATTCCGACCCCCGACGCGATCGTGAGCGACATCATGATGCCGCGGCTCGATGGGCTGGGCCTCGCGAAGTTGCTGCGTAAAGATCCCACGCTGCAACGGGTCCCCCTTCTATTTCTCACGGCTCGCGGCTCGCCCATCGACTTGGTGGGCGGAATCAACGCCGGAGCTCGGCATTACGTGACCAAACCATTCAAGATCACCGAGGTACTCGCGAAGATCGCAACGATGACCAAAAAGCGGTAGATCCCCGGTTAGCTCGCGCTGCTCTTCACGATTTCGCCGAAGCCGGCGGCGTCGCTCACGGCAATGTCCGCCAGAACCTTGCGGTCCAGTCCGATGTCGCTCTTCTTCAGGGCATGCATCAGCCGCGAGTACGTCGTTCCGTTGAGCCGAGCGGCGGCGTTGATGCGCGCGATCCAGAGCCGTCGAAAGTCGCGTTTGCGAAGCTTGCGGTGCGCGTAGGCGTACACCCACGCCTTCATCACGACTTCCTTCGCGTAGGCGAAGAGGCGCGAACGGGCGCTATGGTAGCCCTTCGCTGCCTTCAGAATCCGATTGCGGCGGCGGCGAGCCTTGAATCCTCGTTTGGCGCGGGGCATGGTTCGTCCTTCAGCCGTACGGGAGAAGGCGTTTCACGTGCTTCTCCATCGATGTGTGGACCATGTCGTTCTGGCGCAGCCGTCGGAGGCGCTTGCGCGATTTCTCCTGCATCCCGTGATTGCCACCGGCCTTGGGACGGCGAACGCGGCCTTTGCCCGTGATCCGGAAGCGCTTGGCCGCCGCCTTCTTCGTCTTCATCTTCGGCATGATGCACCTGACCCCGCAAGGCAGCAGGGGGCCGGCAAAATGATGGGAAAGTCGTGCCGTGTCAAGCCAGTGGCCCCACAAATGCGTCGGCGAGGCGCCGCATGGCGACTTCCGCACGGGCCGACGCCTCGGCCACCGTGTCGGCGGGGCCGACGGATCCGCAGACATCGAAGTAGAATTTGGCCTTCGGCTCCGTGCCGCTCGGGCGCGCGATGATCCGGCTGCCCGAGGCAAGCTCAAGGGACAGAACGTTGCTCGAGGGGAGCGCGAGCGGCGATCGCGCCCCGGTGCGAAAATCCAGGTGCGCGCTCGCTCCGTAATCGGCCATCCCGACGACCGCATCGCCCGCTACCTCCGACGGGGGCCGCGTTCTCAGCGCGTCCATCATGGCACCGATTGCCGCGCGACCGCGGGCACCTTCGCGTGCGATGCTCACCTGCGCACTCACGAAAACCCCCCAACGCCGAGCAATCTCGTCGAGAACGTCGCAGAGGGTCCGGCCGCGCGCCCGGTGCACGGCCGCCATCTCCGCGACGATCAGCGCCGCGGAGATTCCGTCCTTGTCGTAGACCACGGAACCCACGCAGTAGCCGAGGGCCTCTTCGTAGCCGAGCACGAACTCGTAGCCCTCGTGCTCGAGCTCGATGGCCCGCTTGGCGATCCACTTGAAGCCAGTCAGGGTTTGTTCGTGGTGCACGCCCAAATCCAAGGCGATGCGACCCAGAAGCGGCGACGACACGATGGATGTGACCACGGCCCGCGGCCGCGAGGTCGCAGCCCTCTCGGTCAACAGATAATGGCCCAGCAGAACTCCAACCTGGTTGCCCGTCAGCTGGAGATACGATCGGGCGCGCGGGGCCGCCTTCGGAGTCTCGATGTCGGCCGCTTGCAGCGAAGCGCCCCGTCCCGCGACCGCGTCTCGACCGCCCTTCGTCCGGGCAACGGCGACCGCGAGTCGATCGGCATCGGGATCGTTGGCGAGCACCAAGTCCGCGCCCACCTCGGCGGCCAGCGCCAAGGCGCGATCCAGGGCACCGGGCTCCTCAGGATTCGGAAACGCTACCGTGGGAAACGTCCCGTCGGGCTTGTCCTGCTCGACAACGCTCAGGAACGACGTAAAGCGCGCATCCTCGAATGCGCGGCGCACGAGCGCCCCCCCACGCCGTGAAGGGGCGTGTACACGATCGACAGTCGCCGGTCGCCCTCCTCGGGGTGTACGGAAAGCGACCGGACAGCCTCCAGGTAATCGCATTCGATTTCCGGCGACGCGTCCACGACGCGATGGGCCTGGCGCAGAGCCGAAAGCGAGGGTCGCTCGATGTCGCGAGCCGCAGGGGCCCGACCGATGGCCGCCGAGACGCGGGCATCGGCGGGAGGCGCAATCTGCGCCGCGTCCTCCCAGTAGACTTTGTACCCATTGTAATCGGGCGGGTTATGGCTGGCCGTGATGACGACACCGGCGGCGGCGCCGAGGCGCTTGACCGCAAAGCCGACCAGGGGCGTCGGCACGGGGGCGCCGAAAAGCACAACCCGCAGCCCAGCGGCAGCCAAGATCGCGGCCACGTCGTCGGACAGCTCCCGACTCATCTTCCGAGCATCGCCGCCCACCACGACCACGCGCTCGCCAGCGCGCGCCACCGTGGCCACAATCTCGTGCGCAAGCCCCCAGGTCGCGCGCGCCACGACGGCACGATTCATGCGATTCGGCCCGGCGCCCATCACCGCTCGAAGCCCCGCCGTGCCGAACTCGAGCGGGCCCGCGAAGCGCTCTTCCAGATCGGTCTCGGCAAGGTCCTCGCAGGTCAGCAACGCCCGAAGCTCATCTCGCGTCACAGGGTCCGGGTCGTCCGCGATCCAGCGCTCGGCCCGCTCGCGTAAGTCTGCGAATTTCATTGGATGGGGGCGTATAACGGAGCGGGATGCTTCGCTACGCCCTTCGTCGCGTCCTGTGGTCCATCCCCACACTGCTCGCGACGAGCTTCGTACTGTTCCTGGTCACGACGCTCGCGCCGGAGCCCGCTCCCCCGCGCAACCCGAGCGACACCACGGCGGCCGATGCGTTCGAGCAGGCGCGTCGAGCGCGGTTTCTCGATTTGCCGTCGTTCTTCAACCCGGCTCCGCGCGACGTGCGCTCGAGAGCGCGCCAGGCGCTCGCGGATGTGGCGTCGGGCGGCGCGCGGCACGAAGCCGCGGAGCGAGAGTTGGGACGCCTGGGGGGAGCGGCATTGCCCTACGTGCTGCCCGAGCTCGAAGCCCTGCCTCCGGATGCGAGACGTCGCGTTGCGGTCGCACTCGCACGCGTCGCGCGGCGAATGGAGATCGCGGACGGGCGCGACCTGACCGAGCCCGACGTGGCCGCGCTTTTCTGGGCCCGCTTCTGGGATGACCGGGCCCTGGACTTCACGCGTGCCGCGGCCGCCCGCGCCGTCGCACGGCTTGTGGAGTACGGCGGCGACTCTCGTGAACGCGACCTGCGGGTGTTGGACACGTTCGCCCTTCAGCCCCTCGTGCGCGCGATGCGGACGACCGACGATCCGACCGTCTTGGCGCGACTGACTCGATTGGCGCGTCACGCCGCCGAACGGGGCAAGGTGGTCGAGCCGGACAGCGACAGCGAGTACGCGCGCCGCACGGTCGCGGATTGGAGCGAATGGTGGTTCGTGTACGGAACGGACTTCGCGAAGTTGAACGGCGTCGATGGGATCGTCTCGGTCGTCACCGACACGCGCTTCGGCAAGTGGCTGCGGCGCGTGGCGAGCGGCGAACTCGGCGTCAGCGCCGTCGATGGCGAATCGATTGCGACCAAGCTTCGCGATCGGGCGCCTCTGACGCTGCTCGTGTGCGCCCTGGCGATGCTCGTGAGCGGGTCGATCGCGGTCCCCGTCGGGGCCTTCGCCGCCTGGCGGCGGGGGCGCGCGTTCGACGTCGTGAGCTCGGCCATCTTCTTCGTGATGTATGCTACCCCGACGTTCGCGGTTGCGGAGCTCTTGCGGCGCGCGACCGCCGCACTCCCGAGCGGCGGAGCGCGAATCGGTTGGGCCGTCGCCGCACTCGCCGCGGGCTCGCTCGCGACGCTGGCGCGCTGGCAGCGCTCGGCGATGCTCGACGTCATTCACCAAGACTACATTAGGACGGCGCGCGCAAAGGGCGTGCCTCCGTGGCGCGTGCTCGTCTGTCATGCGTTACGCAACGCGCTCTTGCCGTCGGTAACAGTCGCCGGGTTGAGTTTACCGGCACTGCTCAGCGGCGCGTTCGTCGTCGAGGAGGTCTTCGACTTGCCCGGAATCGGCCGGGAGACGATTCGCGCGATCGAATCCCACGATTCGGCGTGGCTGATGGCGGTGCTCTTTGGCGCCGCGATCGCCGTCACCCTAGGGCTCGTGGCAAGCGACCTCGCGTACGGAGCGCTCGACCCGCGCGTCCGCGAGGCTCTAGGTCGGCGGCGAGGCGGTCTGGCCCCGTGAACGACAACGAGCCTCCCGCGCCGGAGTCGCATGGGGCGCTGCAACTGTCGCGGCGCAAGACCTCCTCCCGACGGCTCGTCCGCACCTCCGTCGTCGCCGCTGGTCACGCCGCCGCACCGTACGCGACCATGACGCGCATTGCCGTCGCTCGGATCGCTCAGAGTCGCTTGGCCCGCCTCGGTGGACTCATCCTCGGCGTGCTTGCCGTCGTCGCCCTCCTGGCGGATTTCCTGGCGAGCGATTTGCCCCTGGTATGCCATTGGCATGGCACGCTTTATGTCTTGCCGAACATCACACACCCCGCGGCACTCGCCAACACCGACTGCGGCCGAATGCAGCGAGAGCGTCGGCACGGCGATTGGCTCATTGAGCCCCTCGCCACACACGGGCCCATGGATCGGGATCCGGAATCCGTCCTGTCTCCGCCGCTCACCGCCGGCCACGGTCTGGGCACGGACGCACAAGGACGCGATCTGTTCGCTCGCGTCGTGCACGGTACGAGGGCGGCGCTCGGGCTCGGGCTTGCCGGGTCGACGGCTCTCGTCGCGATCGGACTGCTGCTAGGGGCGGCCGCCGGCTTCTTCGGCGGCGTGATCGACGGGTTGGTGTCGCGCGCGGTCGAAGCTCTCGTGGCGATTCCGACGCTCCTTCTCGTCCTTGTCGTCGGCGCGGTCGTGCCGCACGCGACGACGACGACGCTGGTGTGGACGATCGCGCTCACGCGATGGACCGAGCTCGCGCGCATCGTCCGGGCCGAAGTGCTCATTACGCTCGGAAGCGACTACGTGACCGCGGCGCGCGCACTCGGCGCCTCCGGGCGGCGCATCCTCGTTCGCCATGTCCTTCCGAACGCCATCGGTCCAGTCTTGGTCGCAGCTGCGTTTGGCATCGCTTCCATCGTGCTCATCGAGGCGGCGGTGGACTTCCTGCGCGTTGGCGCGTCCGACGGGACCCCGTCCTGGGGCGAAGCCCTGGGCGAGGCTCGAACTCACCCCGAAGCGTGGTGGCTGGTCGTGTTTCCAACCACGATGCTGCTGTTCACGCTCTTCGCCTTGAACCTGGTCGGCGACGCTGCGCGTGATGCGCTCGACCCCAGGCTTCGCGGCGAGGAACTGGGACGAGACATGCGCGGATAACGCGCCCCACAGGCTCGCGGGGTCGAGGTCGCTAGGCTTGGCACGGCGCCCCATGAGAGGGTACCCAGCTAGGCTGGGTACGCCTGCGTTGCAGGCTGGCGCTGTACCAAGATGATTTCCTTGGCGCTTCGCCCCAACCCCCCCCATCGCCTCCCGGCGATTGAAGGACACCGCCCGGCTGATCCCTTGTTCTGAGGCGGTGTACTTTAGGCTAGGGGCAATCGTTCGGTGCGCCGGGCGTCCCAAAGTCGTACCCGGTCTCCCACGCGTGTTGCGCAATGCACCACCCTCCCGGGTTTTGGCTGCCGGGGAGGCTCAACGTGACGAGCTCGATGCTCGAACCAATCGACGCCATGTTCCATCCCCCGTAAGGCACATTGGCGAGCTCCACCGCTCCGTTCCACAGGGCCACCGCACCGGTCGCGCTGTTATCGATCTCGATGCCGTCTTCGGGAGCGAGACCGCTCGAGTATTCGTAGACGATGGAAGCGGCTGGAAGGAACTCGATGACGGCCAGCGCTCGATTGCGAACGAGCAGCGCGTAGGCCTTCGCGGCGACGACCGGTGGGGGTGTCGCGGCGATGAGTTCCATGTGCGAATAGCCATCCACAATGGTCAGACCGTTGAGCGACAGCGCCGAATCGGTCGCGTTGTACACTTCGAACCACTCGGACTGCGGCGCGGGTCCGGATGAATCGAACATCACCTCGGTGATGAGCAGTTCCCCGGGCGATGGGGCCAACGCCGTGGCAACCGCCCCATCGGTTTGCTCGCCCGCATCGTCCTCGGGCTCCTCAGCACCGCGAACGTCCCCATCGGCCGGGTTTCCGGGTGCCGGCGCAGCGGCCTCCAAGGGGCCCGGCTCGGCGTCGCCGGTCGAACTGTCTTTTGGAGCCGTCCACGCCGGCCCTGCGCCGGCGTCGGCTTCGCTCTCGGCGGCAGATTCGAACGCGACATCCACGATGACGTCCGACGCGAGAGCGGCCGAAGCGTCGGCGATTTCGAACGACCCGTCTGCGAGAGGGGCACCCGGCCAGGCCGGCAGCCAGTGCGGTGCTTCAGCGTCCGTGGCGCCCCAGTCGTCGCCGGGCGACACGAAGCCCGCGGGCTGCGCATGCGCGCACGACACTGAAGAGCCGATGACGGGCGCGACGATCACGATGAAGCCGGTGGCGAGCGCCCGCCGTGCGGTAACAGCCATGGATTGAGGCGAATGGGGTGACGGCATGCCCGTCCCATCGGCCGCTCGCCGGATCCGTTGCGATCTCGCGCAAAGTTTTTCCTGGGATCGGCCGGCTGGCCGTCTACCACAGCCCGGCGAGGCGCTTCACGATGGCCTCGACCTGCTTCGGATAGCCCTCCGGGAGCGGCACGCTCCGCGCGAAGTCCATCGCGGCGCGCAGCGAAGCGCGTGCCCCCGCGACGTCTCCTTTCGCCACGCGCACGTCGGCTTGCAACGACCAGAGGCGCAGCTTGCGGGGTCCGTAGGCGCGGTCGAGGGCTCGTTTCGCCGCCGCGAGCGCCTCGTCGTAGTTCTTCATCGCGAGGTACGCCGATGCGAGACGCGCCGGCGGGTTGTAGTCGTCCGGAAAATCGCGCTCGCTCTGCTCGAGCATCGGTACGGCGCGCTGCGGCTCGTCGATCGCCTCGTAGGCCATCAACCGGTGTGCGTCGAATACCGCGCGAGCGCGCGGCGAGGACGCGAGGGCGGCTTGTTGATCGAGAAACGACCCCCACGCGACGGCCAATCGCTTGGCATCGCCGTTCCGACCCAGGTCGCGGTATGCGCCGATCACGGAATCGTACAAATCAGAACGGTCGTCGGCGAGGATAGGCTGTGACGGGTCGGACACCAGGCGCTCCCCGAGCGCCGCGAGATCGGCGAGCCGCCCTCTCTCGGGTGCGCCCGAAGGCAATTTTCGCGCGCATCCGATCCCGAAACGCACGACATCGGCGAGCGCCGTGCCCGGGGGCATCTTGGGGGCCTCGCGGGCAGCCGCGGTCAAGCACTCCGACAACCGACCATCGCCGCTCTGGCGCGCAATGAGCGCGTCGACGGCGAGCGGGCCCGTCGGACCCGCGCCGCCTCGGGTGTCGTCGAGAAGCGCGACGAGCTCCCGCGCAGTGAGAGAGCCCCGCCAGGCCAACACCACGCGCTCGTCGTGCGCATCGAGGACGAATAAGGTCGGCAAGACCTTCACGCCGAGCTTCGTGACCAAGGCCGCGTTGTCTTCGCGCTCCGTATCGATCGACAACCAAACGAACCGAGTTGAAATCGATCGGAGGCGGTCGTCGGTGAAAACGAACGCACGCATGCTGAGGCACGTATGGCACCAAGGAGCCCAGGTATCGACGAAGAGCGGCACGCCGCGCGCGCGGGCCTCCGAACGCGCCCGAGCGTAATCGTCTTCGATGAAGCGCACCGGAGCGGCGCTGGAGGCTCCGGCGTCATCGGCAGCGACGGAGTGGTTGGCCTCCTGGGGGACGGCCCCGGCGGCGGTCCGCGCGGACGGTGGAATGGTTCCCGACGGGCCGCAAGCCGCGAGAACGAGGACGAGTGACGACAGGACCCTCGGCCACCTGCCAGTACCGGAGCTGGTCATCCTTGAATGCCGATCCGCACGACTCGCCCGTCGAATACTCGCGCAAACCGCACGCGCTGGCTACAGAACCTGTCGGATGGCGATGCCTCAATGGCGACCC
This sequence comes from uncultured delta proteobacterium, assembly GCA_963696385.1. Classification (GTDB taxonomy): domain Bacteria; phylum Myxococcota_A; class Polyangia; order Polyangiales; family Polyangiaceae; genus Palsa-1150. The sequence goes on along the minus strand of CAVOKF010000005.1, from coordinate 848,195 downwards.
GGTGTCCGAGGCCCACGGCCGCTGCGCGGCGACCGGTTGCGCCGCCCGCCCGCGGCCACCGCGATCGATCGACCACGGGCCGGACCGCGCGATCGGCGTTAGGCCGCGATGGGGCACCGCCGCGGCGGCCGCCTATGGCCGGCGGATCCGGACGGTCGGCGCACTTGCTCAGTTTGGCACGCCCGGGCACCGGTCTTTTGGGCAAGATCGCGAGGAAATGCCCATGGCAGGGCTCGTGCACTTGAACCCGGCGTGGCTACGAGGTCCTCGGACACGCTTCGCGTCCGAGTCGCACGCGATGAGCCACCGGAGAAACTTCCCATGGTCACATCCCGCACGGCCCGCGCCCAACGCGTGGACTCGCTTCGCACCCCGGTCGTCGCGCTCTTGGCGGTGGCTGGTATGATCATCCCCGCCAGCGCCCGCGCCGACACGTCGTGCTCTCACGACAGCGATTGCTCGAAGGGGTTCACCTGTCAGGTCTCCGAGATCGCGGCATGCCCCCCGACGCCGATCTGCCCTCCGGGCCAGACGTGCGCGATTCCCGTCATCACGTGCAGCCCTACCACCTCCACGTGCCAGCCCGCCCCCTGTTCCACCGACAGCGATTGCGCTTCGGGCATGGTGTGCCACGCGGATACCTACCAAACCTGTTCGACTCCGGCATCGCCAGCTTGCGGCAAAGACGAGGCCTCGTGCCCGCCCCCCATCGCCCCGACGTGCACGACGACGACCGAACCGAGCGTGTGCGTGCCTAGGTACGACCTTCCCTGCACCGTCAGCTCGGACTGCGGGGACTACTTTACGTGCGTGCCGGATGTCGAGACGAGCTGCTGGGGCAGCGCGAGCGGGGGAGCCAGTGGCAGCGGCGGGGGCGCCGGCATAGGATCGACGTCGGTCGCCGCGCCGCCAGTCGCCACGAACCTTCCGAACATTGCCGTCGATGCCGGCCTTGTCGTTCCGCCGCCGGTGACCGTGGACGCGGGCTGTGTCACGACCACCCTCTCGACGTCGAGCTGCCAGGCGGACACCGTCGTGTGCACCACCGACAGCCAGTGTCCGGCAACGTGGACGTGCGTGGCTCAGCCGACCGCTGTGTACAACGGCATCGCGTGCGCTGAGCCGGCTCTCATCGTAGACGGATCGGCGGTCGTCCTGCCCTGCGACTTCGATGCCGGTGTCGCCCCTCCTTCGCAAAGTGTCTGCGTTCCCCCGTACTCCACGTCCGTCAACGCAACCGGGGCCGGCTCTGGGACGACGCTGAACGGCTCGGGCAGCATCCCAACCGCCAGCGCCCCGTCCAGCGGCGCCTCCGGTACCGGCAGCTCGGGCGGCGGCGGCCAGCCGGCCGCGACCGCCACCTCCGGTGCCTCATCCGCAAACGGGGGCGCGGCCAGGGCTGCGACAATTCCCCCGGCGGCTTCGGGAGCGTCTCATGACGAAGCCTCGGACGGAGGTTGTCAGGTGGGCGCTTCTCCCGCGAACACCGCACCCGGGGCACTCTTCGGGCTCCTCGCGGTGCTCGGCTTCGCGCTTCGTCGCCGCGCGCGCGACTCGGTCTGAGCCCGGGTCCGTCCCTTACCGTTCTCCGAGCAGCACACGGGGCTTGGCGCGCGGCCCGTAGGTCAGGCCGAACTCGCGCAGGGCTCGTTCGCGAATGAGCTCCACGGCCTGCGCGGGTGAATCCAGGATCACGAACCGATCGACGTCTTCGCGATCGATGGTGGTGGCTGCGAGGAATCGATCCCGCAGCAGGGTGACGAACGGACCCCAGGAAATCGGCACCCAGCAACACGAGCGGGAATTGCTTCACTTTGCCGGTCTGAATCAAAACGGCGGTCTCGAACAACTCGTCGAGCGTTCCGAGGCCACCCGGCAACGCGACGAACGCGTACGAGTACTTCACCAGCATTAATTTCGCGCACGAAGAAGTATCGGAACTCCACCATGCGATCGAGATACGCGTTGGGGCGCTGCTCCTTGGGCAGCAGGATGTTGCAACCGATCGAACGCCCCCCCGCGCGCTTCGCGCCACGGTTCGCGGCCTCCATCAGGCCGGGCCCACCCCCGGTCACGACGGTCAAGCCCGCCAAGGCGAGACGCTCACCAATCTCCTCACCGAGCCCGTAGTAGGGGTGTCCCTCCGCAAATCGAGCCGACCCGAAGACCGTCACACACGGGCCGACGAAGTGCAAGGCGCGGAAGCCGCGGATGCACTCGGCAAATATCCGCAGCGCCTGCTGCAGCTCGTGACGGCGCGTGTGCGGCCCCTCGAGCAACGTTCGCTCGGACGGATCCGGCGTCGACCCGGGCCAGCCGGCCTGAACCCTTCCTTGCAGCGGCTCTGCGGCGATCATTCGGACGACAGATGAGCAGCTCGGCCAGAGCGGGCGCAAGAGAAGACGCACGCGCCTGGGCGACGAGAGGATCGCCGCCGAGACCACCCTGGTCCTTGCTCTGGCGATCCCCCTCTTGCGCCCTCGGGCCCCGGGCGCGGCGCGCCTATTTCGCGAGACGCGCACCGTGGCTAGCTTACCTTGCCATGAACAGCACGATGAGCGAATCCCGCGCCCCGACGCCCGCTTCCCCCACAGGTGTTCGTACGGTGGAAGCGATCCACCGCAGCACTGGGTTCCACTGGGTTGGCAACGGCTTTCACGTATCGACGTATTTCCCGAGCGCGAACCTTCCCGCCGAGCGCGTCAGTCCCTTCGTGCTCATGGATTATGGGCCGCCGAAATCCTTCGCTCCGCTCCGGCAAGGCAAGCGCGGCGTCGGATGGCATCCCCATCGCGGCTTCGAGACCGTCACGCTCGCGTGGGAAGGGTCGGTCGCTCATCGTGACAACGCCGGCCATTCCGGAGTGATCGGGCCGGGCGATGTTCAGTGGATGACGGCCGGAGCCGGCATCTTCCACGAGGAGTTCCACGAGGAGCAGCTCACCCGGCGCGGCGGGCGCATGCACATGATGCAATTGTGGGTCAACCTTCCCCGTAAGGACAAGAGCGCAGCACCCGGCTACCAGCCCATTGCCGCGTCCGAGATTCCAACCGTACGGCTGGCGCGCGGTGGCAGCGTCCGCGTCGTCGCCGGCGAGTACGAAGGAGCGCGCGGTCCCGCCCGCACATTTACGCCGATCACGATGCTCGACGTGCGTGCCGGCGCCGGAGAACAGGTGACCGTCCCCCTTCCGGCACGCTACAACGTCCTCGCCGTAGTCGCGGACGGGACCGTCACGGCGGGCGGCGTCTCAGCGAGTGCCGGCGAGCTGCTCGTCTTCGCCAACGACGGGCGTGCCGTCGTCCTGACGGCGGAAGGAACGGCCCACGTCATCGTTCTTGCCGGCGAGCCGCTCGACGAACCCATCGTTCAGTATGGGCCATTCGTGATGAATTCGATTCAGGAAATCAAGCAGGCCTTTGCCGACGTGGAGGCCGGTAAATTCGGCCCGGTCCCGGCGTGATATGCCCATGGTGATCGTCCGACCCGCCGAAGACCGCGGCCACGCCTTCCACGGCTGGCTCGACTCGCGCCACACGTTCTCCTTTGCCGACTACCACGATCCCAAGCACATGGGCTTTCGGTCTTTACGCGTGATTAACGAGGACCGCGTGCAGGCGGGCCGAGGCTTCGGGACCCATCCGCATCGAGACATGGAAATTATCTCGTATGTGCTCGACGGCGGTCTTCAGCACCGAGACTCGATCGGGACTGGTTCGATCGTCCGTCCGGGCGACGTGCAGAGAATGAGCGCCGGCAGCGGCGTCTCCCATAGCGAGTACAACGCGTCGCAAACCGAACTCGTGCATTTCCTTCAGATCTGGCTGCTTCCCAATGAGCAGGGAATCAAGCCGAGCTACGAGCAGAAGGCGTTCACCGATGCCGAGAAACGCGGACGCTTGCGCGTCGTGGCCTCGCCCGACGGTCGCGACGGCAGCGTCACGATCCACGCCGATGCCGCGCTCTACTCAGGTCTTCTGGACGAGGGAGAGCGCGCGGATCTCCACTTCGGTCGCGACAGGCACGCTTGGGTTCAAGTGGCCCGTGGCAAGGTCCGGGTCAACGGACAGGACCTCAAGGCCGGGGACGGCGCTGCCCTCTCGAAAGAGGAACGTGTCCACGTAGAAGGGCTCGACGCAGGCGAAGTCCTCGTGTTCGACCTCGCGTGAAGCGCCTCCGAACACCGAGCCCTGCTGGGCGCCCGAACTTCGGTCTCGAACGGCGGCGGATCCGAGCGGAGAACCCGAGGAAGCCGATTGACGCCTTTCACTCCCAGGCGGATAAGCGAAGCATCGTGCCGCGACCCCTTTTTTCAACCTGCTTTCCGGCCCTGGTCGCAGTCGCCGCGTGCGCGACGCCCGCACCCGTCCTGCCGAGCGCTTCGCCGCCGCCTGTGCCGTCGGCAGGCGCCGCCTCTGCGGTCGCGACGACCCCCATGGCGCGGGCACCGGCCCCCGAGCCCGAGGCGCCCTCGGGTTACGACAAACCCCCGCAGAACATCCTCGACGTCTTGCACGCCCCTTCGCCGCCCGTGCCGTTCGTCAGCCCGACGCACGACACGCTGCTCCTCGTGTCGTGGCAAGACTATCCGCCCATGTCGCGCGTCGCGACCCCGTTCCTCCGCCTCGCCGGCGTGCGCGTCGAGCCCAGAAACCACAGCCGCCACGACACGCCAGGCGGTTACGGCATCACCCCGTGCGCAACCGACTACGTGCTCGCGCGCATTGCCGACGGCTCCCAGATTCACATCGCTCTTCCGCCCGGCGCCTGCCCAGGCAGGCCCTTCTGGAGCGCCGACGGCCAACGCTTCGCCTTCCAGAACATCACGGCCGACGCCGTCGAGCTGTGGATCGGCGACGCGGTCAGCGGCGGGGCGCATCCCGTACCGGGCGTGCGGCTCAACCCCATGCTCGGCAGCACCGCACAGTGGATGGCCGACCAAAAAACGCTCCTGGTCAAGCTCGTCCCCGACGGCCTCGGTGCACCCCCGCCAGCGCCCCTCGTGCCCAACGGCCCGAGCATCCAAGAAACCGGCGGCCAGAAGGGACAGAGCAGCACGTACGAGACGCGCGACACGCTCACGAACAAGCACGACGAGGACCTCTTCGATTACTACGCCACCTCGGAGCTCGCACGGGTCGACACGGCGACGGGGACGGTCACGCCCCTCGGCAAGCCAGGCGCCTACGACGACGTCGACGCCGCGCCCGACGGAGAGCACATCCTCGTTACGTCCATCCACAAGCCGTATTCCTACGTCACGACCTACGATCGCTTCCCGCACGATGTCGACGTCCGGGATCGCTCGGGCGCCGTCGTTCACCTCGTGGCGTCGCTCCCGCTCGCCGATCGCGTTCCGATCCACGGCGTTCCGACTGGACCGCGAGACTTCGCCTGGCGCTCGACCGAGCCCGCAACGCTGCTCTGGGCCGAGGCGCTCGACGGTGGCGACTGGAACGTCAAGGTGGCCGCGCGGGACAAAATCATGCGGCACGCAGCCCCTTTCACAGCGTCGCCCGTCGAGCTCACGCGCACCGAGCAGCGGTTCGATGGGCTGTCCTGGGGCGAGCAGCCGAGTGTCGCCTTCCTGCGCGAGTACGACGAAAATCGGCACTGGACGCGCACGTTCGTGACGAACGTCGACGATCCTCGAGCCTCACCGCGCCGGATTCTGGGATCACTCGACCGACGAGCACTACAAGGACCCCGGCTGGCCGGTATCCCGGCAGCTGCCGAACGGCGCTTGGGTCGTGCAGCAGGATGGCGATGCCATTTACCTCTCGGGCACGGGATCGTCGCCCGCTGGGGACCGGCCGTTTCTCGACCGTTTCGATCTCAAGACGCAAAAGACCGAGCGCCTCTTCCGGAGCGACCGATCGTCGTACGAGCGGTTCCTCGCGTTCACCGGGACCAACATGCGCACCTTCCTCACGTGGCACCAATCGCCGTTGGATCCACCGAACGCGTTTCTGCGGACGCTCGGGCCTGGGGTGGCGGGCGCACCGGCCGACGAGCCCGCGTACGCGTCGACCCCGAGCGCGATCACGCACATCCCCGATCCGACGCCGGCGGTACGCGCGATCAAGAAGCGCCTCGTCAAGTACAAGCGCGACGATGGCGTGGACCTGTCGTTCACACTCTACACGCCCCCCGACTACAAGGAGGGGACACGTCTTCCGGCCATCCTCTACGCGTATCCGCTCGACTACGCCGAGGCGTCAAAGGCCGGGCAGGTCACCGGATCGGAAGAGACGTTCACGCGCCTGCGAGGCTACAGGCTGTTACTGCTGGCCGGATACGCCGTCATCGACCAGGCGGCGTTTCCCATCGTCGGGGACCCGAAGAAGGCTTACGACACGTACCTGGAGCAACTCGTGGCCGACGCGAAGGCGGCGGTGGCGAAGGCCGTACAGCTCGGGGTGGTCGATCCCGACCGCATCGGCGTGACGGGTCACAGCCACGGCGCTCTGATGACGGCGAACCTCGTGGCCCATTCGAGCCTCTTCCGTGCCGGCGTCGCCACGAGCGGTTCGTACAACAAGACGCTCACTCCCTTCGGCTTCCAGAACGAGCGCCGGTCGGTCTGGGAGGCGCAGAGCGTGTACCTCAAGGTGTCTCCGTTCTTCTTCGCCGACAAGCTGAAGACCCCGCTGCTCATCGTGCACGGTCAGGACGACGCGAATCCGGGCACCACGCCTCTGCAGGCCACGAAGCTCTTCGAGGCCATCCGAGGCAACGGCGGCACGACGCGCCTCGTCATGCTGCCGCACGAGCCGCACTGGTACTCGGCCATGGAATCGAACGAACAGCTGGTCTACGAGATGCTCCGCTGGTTCGACAAGTACGTGAAGAACGCGCCGAAGGGATAAGTGACCCTCGGACGAAGCTCGACCCCCGACCCCGATCCCATCGCCGATCATGCGGGGAGGGGCCTCCGCCGTAAACCGAAATCGCGGACGGAGACGGGCCGCAATGGCTGGGGAGACGATAAATCAGGAGGCCGCATGAAAAGTGAGCGCTCCCACGCCTCGCCGATTGTCGAGCGGCACCCCGTGCCGGCGCTCGCAACGCTAAGCTGCGTCGTGCCGGTTGACGCGATGAGAACGATTTTAATTGTGGCGGTCGCAACGCGGCCGGGAGGTGCTGAAAGCTCGTGAAGTTCGAGCACCCCCGGCGACCGGTGGCTTGGCTACGGCGCGTTTCGGCACTCGCTCTTCTGCCGGCGCTCCCAGCGGCCGTGGCCTGCGACGACCCGAGGGGCGAGCCCCCGTCCGGCACTCTGGGTGCGAGCCACGAGGACTCCGGACAGCGCCAGGCGGATGCGACCCTCACCTCCGACACGGGCGCGAAAATCGACGCGAGTCTGACGGTCGATGCGGCTACCGATCTCGACGGATCGCGGAATTCGAGCCTTAGCCTGGACGACGGGGACGCAGAGGAGACCGCGGAGGGCGGCTGCACCCTGGCCGCAGCGACCGTCGACGATGCAGGCGGCTGCGGATCCGAAACGATCACCTTCCAGCTGTACGCCGCATCCGGGGACTGGGTCTGCACGAGTGGGGACAGCCCCTTGCCCGCATTCAACTGGCTCACGATCTTCTGCCCCGCCGGCGATCAGCTCTACCTGTCGCCCACCGGGCTGACGGGCGGAGCCGACTGCGCCGATTGCATGGGAGGCTTCTTCAGCGCCCCCGTCGGCTCGTTCTGGGCCGCGCTCGGAGACGCGGGTACCGTGACGCAAACTTGGAACGGGGTGTTCTACGCGGTCGGTGTCGGCTGCCCCGGTCTGATTCAAGAACCACCACCGGTGCTCGAAGGCGCCTGCTTGATGCCTGGTTGCGCGCCGCCGGGAAGGTACATCGCCAGGATGTGCGCATGTGCGCCCGCGGCATTCTCCCCGCTGAGTTCAACTTGTTCCGAAACCACCTGCATCGAGGTGCCGTTCGATTATCCGTCCACGAGCGTGGTATTTGGTACCCTTTAGCCTGAAGTTCCTGAACCAAAATCGCCGAAGTTCGCGATCTTGCTGTGGAATCGGCAAAATTGACCCGAAATGTAGGCATGTCCCGGCGGGCGGGGAACTTCAGTTTAGCCCGACGCCACCCGTCTTCGCGGCCCTTTCCGCGCTTTCAGCATGGCCCCGGAGCCCTAGGGCGGTCCCCAGGAGGATCGCGCCCCGTCGTCGCCGCGAGGAGCCGGATGTGCGCTCGGCCCCATTGTAGGCTATACGGAAAGGGGGGCAGTCGTCGCGGCCCGCCTTTCGAGCGAGGCCGCTGACCCGCGCGAAGACGGCGGGGAAATCTGAGTACCGCGTCGCACTTCGCGAACTGCGAACCAGACGTTATCGAAATAGCAATTCCGTCGCTGCGCCAAGGCTTCTGTGCCTGGCGCGAGAGTTGCATCTTGCGCGTAGCGCACCACCCGTCGGGCGCTGTCGTCAGGTGTGCACCCGAAAGGAACTCATCCATGCCCAACGTCCACCCTTCGAACGCGCGCATCCCATTCCCCCCCGAGGCGCGAAGCGGCTTCGAGACGACGACGACGCCGGCGGGCGAGATGACCGCTTCCCTCTCGAATGCTCCGGGAGCAGCAAACCAAGCGTCCCGGCGTCGCATCCTCGTTTGCGTCGACCATTCGTCCTTCGCAGAGGGTTGTGTCCCTTACGCGGTCTGGCTCGCACAGACCTTCGGAGGCGCCATCACCATCGTGCAGGTGATGCAACCGCACCACGAGGACCATGCTCGGCCGATGAACGATGCGCTCGGTTGGGAAATCTCCAGGCAAGAGGCCAAGCGCTACCTCGAGCGACTCGACAGCGAAGTCTCGCTCGCCTTGGGGGAGCCGGCCGAGATCCGCCTCGAGCAAGGGCGACCCGCCGAGCGGATCGTCGATCTGGCGGTTGAAATCGCCGCGGACATCATCGTTCTCGGCAGTCGCGGCGACGGGGGAGCCTCAGTGGGCAGCCTCGGCCGGACGGCGCAGCAGGTGCTGTCGCTCGCGCGCTGTTCGGTGTTCATCGCTCATTCGTCGAGAATGGCCCCTACGGAGGTGACTCCCAAGCGCATCCTCGTTCCGCTCGACGGCTCGCTGCGAACCGAAAGCGTCCTGCCCGCCGCGGCTCGGATCGCCAACGCTTCGGGCGCGACCTTGCTGCTGGTCCACGCCGTTCAAGAACCTCTCCCGACCGCACTGCTCGACGCGGCCGAAGACATCGATCTCGTGCGCAAGCTCGCCGAGCGTCTCGAGTTCGGCGCCAAGCGCTATTTGGAGCACCTCCAGCAGCAACTCGCCCGTGAGGTGACGTCGGTTCGAACGCTGGTCGTTCGGCATTCGAACGAACGCCAGTGCCTTCTCGACGTCTCACAGAGGGAGCAGAGCGACCTCATCGTCCTGTCCGCACACGGATCGGCCTGCGATTCGGGGCGGTCCTTCGGAAGCGTCACGGCGTTTCTTCTCACCCATTCGACGATCCCCGTGCTGGTCCTGCAAGACCTGCCGGAGTGCGACGCTCACCGCATTCCAAACGTCGATGCGCAACTTTCGCCGCCGTCGTTGCGCGCGAGCTACGCGTCGGAGAGGGCGTGACGGCCAGTGCAGACGCCGCGACGGTCGAGAGCAGCGCGAATGCCGTCGCCCTCGAAGCGGATGCGCGCGCCCTGGCCCAAGGGCAGCGCGATCTCGCGCGGGCCCGGAGGTTCACGACCCATTTTTTCGAACCGCGACCGATTGCGCGCCGCCTGGAGCGCGTCCAGAAGCACCTTGCGGCCACCTCTCCGGTCGACGCCAAGCTTCTGAAAGCCGCCGAGTGGTTTCTCGACAACTACTACCTGATTCGCCGGGTCGCGCGACAGGTGGAAGAAGAGTTCCCGCAAGGCTTCGTGCGCCACCTTCCCCAACTCGCGTCCGGTCCGGCAAAGGGCCGGCCGCGCATCGACGTGCTGGCGCGCGCTCTCGTGGCCAAGAGCACGATGATGCTCGATTTGCCCGTCTTGCGCCGCTTCGTCGATGCCTATCAGGCCGTATCGCCGTTGACGATTGCCGAGCTGTGGGCCTTACCCACGATGCTGCGGGCGGCGGTGCTCGAGCACCTTCTCGAGTTTTTCGAGGATTTCAGGCATCCCCGGCCGCGACAGAGATCGTCGGGTTCTCCCGCGCCGTCGCACGGACGGTCCCGGCGAAGGGATCGAATCGATCGTGGTCGACCCGGAAGTGGGCGTAGAGCGGTCGATTCGCGCGCTGCGCGTGCTCGACGTCATCGACTGGAAAGCATTTTTCGAGAAGACAAACCGCGTCGAAGCCATCCTGCGGACCGAGCCCTCGCGCGTGTATTCACGGATGGATTTCGAGACGTGCGATTCGTACCGAAAGGTCATCGAGAGGCTGGCGTGGGCCACGGGCAGTTCCGAGGAAAGCGTGGCCAACCTCGTCACTTCCTTCGCGCGCGACCACGCACCCGACGAGCGTCGCGGCCACGTGGGCTACTACCTGATCGCCGAAGGACGGCATGCCCTGGAGCAGCGGCTCGGGTACCGGCCGGTGGGCCTGGAGCTGTTCCGCAGAGCGATCACACGTTGGCCGACGGTCTCGTATCTCGTGCCGCTGACGCTCTTGACCTGGACACCCCTGCTGGCGTTGGCCGCGTATTTCGTAGCGACCGGCGCAAATGACCGCGCCCGCGTCCTGTGGATTGGCGTGGCCGTCATCGTCGCCGTCATTCCGACGTCGGCGGCAGCCCTCGCGTTTCTGCACGTCGTGTTCGCGCGAGTGCTGCCGCCGCGAACCTTGCCGAAGCTGAACTTCGAGAAAGGTTTGCCCGCCGAAGCGCGAACCCTCGTCGTCATCCCGACTTTGCTCGGGCGGGCCGAGGACGTGACGGCCATGATCCGCCAGATCGAGCTCCACTATCTTTCGAATCCCGACCCCCAGATCGAGTTCGCACTTCTCACCGATGACGTAGACGCCAAAGCGCTCGATCCCGGTTCGGAGAAGAAGTCCCTGCTCGAGAGCGCGTCGCAGAAAATCGAGACGCTCAACACGAGGCACGGCCAGGATGGGCGCGGTCCGTTTCACCTCCTGCATCGGGATCGGCCCTGGAATCCGTCCGAGCAGCGCTTCATGGGGTGGGAGCGCAAACGTGGAAAGTTGGAGGAGCTCAATCGCTTGCTTCGTGGGGACACCGCGACGAGCTACTCCCGCCATGTAGGCGACCCCCAATCGCTTCTTGGAATTCGCTTCGTCATCACTCTCGATAGCGACACGCAGCTGCCGATGGGAAGCGCGGCCCGGCTCGTGGGGCTTTTGATGCACCCGTTGAACCGCGCGGTGTTCGAAGCCAAAACGGGTCGCGTCGTAGCGGGATACACCATCGTGCAACCTCGCATCGAGACGTCCCCTTCGAGCTCGCGTCTGACCCGCTTTTCGCGCATCTTTGCCGGCGACGTCGGGCTCGACATCTATACGCACGCATGCTCGGAGCTCTATCAAGACCTCTTCGGCTCCGGGATCTACGTCGGAAAGGGAATCTACGACGTCGACGCTTTCATGCGGAGCGTCGAAGGGCGGGCGCCCGAGAACGCTCTCGTCAGTCACGACCTCTTCGAAGGGATCCACGGACGAACCGCCCTCGCGAGCGACATCCCTCTCTTCGAGGGCTACCCCTCGAACTACGCGACATACGCCCTGAGGATGCACCGATGGGTGCGGGGCGACTGGCAGCTTTTTCCTTGGCTCTTCGCGAGCGTGCCTTCCGCGAGCGGAGACCGGCGCAAAAATACCCTGCTGGGCATCGATCGCTGGAAGATCGCCGACAATCTTCGGCGGAGCCTCACGAGCCCTCTCATCCTCGCGCTGCTCGTCCTCGGCTGGACCTGCCTGCCGGCAAGTGCGCCGCTCTGGACGCTGGGTGTGCTGGCCATCCTTCTCGCGCCGATCCTGCCGGCGCTCACGGGCGGCCATCGAATGCGCCTCGCGAACCTGGCGCGGTACGCGCTCGCGGTGGCGTTTCTCGCTTACGAGGCTGCCATTGTCGTGGACGCCGTCGTACGCGTCCTCGTGAGAACGACCATCACGCGAAAGCACCTGTTGCAATGGACGAGCGCCGCCCACGCGGCGTTCACGGTCGGTGCGCGATCTCCCCGCACCGTCTTTTGGCAGACGATGATCGCGTCGCCCTTGATCGCTATCTTGACCGGCGCTCTGGTCGTCTGGGTGCGACCTTCGGCGTGCATCGCGGCCGCACCGATCCTTTCGATTTGGCTATTGGCCCCCGAGCTCGCGCGTTGGGTGAGTCGGGCTCCGCGCTCGCGCACCGAACACATCACGGCGAGCGAGAGAAAAAAGCTGCGCTTGCTCGCGCGGCGCACCTGGCGCTTCTTCGATGCGTTCGTCGGGCCGAACGACCAGTGGCTGCCGGTCGACAACCACCAGGAAGAGCCGCGTGAGCAGACCGCCCATCGCACGTCCCCGACCAACATCGGTTTGATGCTCCTGGCGACGCTCTCGGCGTACGACTTTGGCTACATCGGTCCGAGCGAGCTTTCGCTCCGCCTGCGCAGAGCGTTCGACAGCATCACGCGGATGCCCCATTACCAAGGCCATCTTCTCAATTGGTACGACACGACGAACCTGCAGCCGCTGCTTCCCCGCTACGTATCGACGGTCGACAGCGGAAACTTTGCGGGGTGCCTCCTCGCCCTGAAGCACGGGTGCCGAGAAGTGACGGCGGCTCCCGTCGTTCGCGCCGAGGCATGGGAGGGTCTCTCGGATTCGATCGATCTTCTCGAGGAAGTCATCATGTCGGCCCCGCTCGGTGCGGTCGACTCGCTTCGGTCGATCGTCTCACGCATGCAGGATGTGAGTCTTCGCGCGCAGAGCGGCCTTGCCGACTCCCACGCTACGCTTCGGACCCTCTGCGAGGTGACCTCCGCAGAGCTCGATCGCGAACTCCTCGCGTTTCTCGAAACCGGCGCGGCCCGCCATGAAGCCGATTTGCTGCGTACCCTTCGAACCGCGATCGACCGACTTCACCAGCAGCTCAGCCAGATGCGGCGCGAATTCGACGCGCTATTGCCCTGGCTCGCGCTGACCGACGAAGCGACCGCTCACGCCATCGATCTGCCCACGGATCTGCGGCTCGACGAGATTCCGGCCGTCGCCAAGCGACTTCGGCTCGATCTCGACGCAAGGCAAACCGAGCGGCGTTCGCGCGGAGAAGCGTCCGCCGTCCTCGACTTATCGGCGCAGCGGCTGGTGGAAGCCTTTCGCGCTGCGGAGGCCAACGCCACGGCTCTGATCGCAGAGCTCCTGTCGCTCGGCTCGCGGGCAGACGAAGAGGTGCGCGCGATGGATTTCGCACTTCTCTACGACGAGGAAAGAAAGCTCTTTCGCATCGGCTATGACGCGACCATCGACCAGGTCGATCTGCATCACTACGATCTATTGGCGTCGGAGGCACGGCTCGCGAGCTACGTGGCGATCGTCAAGCGCGACGTGCCCGAGTCCCATTGGTACGCCCTGGGTCGACCGATGACGCAGGTGGCCGGCGACCCGGCGCTCTTGTCGTGGGGCGGAACGATGTTCGAGTACCTCATGCCGGGTCTATTGATGAGAAGCCAGGAAGGTACGCTGCTCGCCCGGACGAGCGCCCTCGCGGTCGAAGCCCAGATCGCCTACGGCAAGCGCCACAAGAGCCCTTGGGGTATCTCCGAGTCGGCGTACGCGCACGTCGACGCGGACCAAACGTATCAATACCGCTCCTTCGGTGTGCCTGGGCTCGGTTTCAAGCGCGGACTCGAAGAAGATCAGGTCGTGACTCCATATGCGTCGATCCTTGCCGTATCGATCCGGCCGCGGGCGGTCGTCCACAACGTCATGGCGCTCGAAGCGATGGGTATGCTCGGAGCGTACGGACTGTTCGAGGCGGTCGATTTGACCCCCGACCGCGCGCCCCTGCCGCTCGACCACGCACCGCGCGGACAACCTTTCACCGTCGTGCGCTCGTACATGGCACACCACCAAGGAATGCTGTTCGTGGCGCTCGGCAACTTCTTGAACCGCCGCACCATGGTCGACCGGTTTCATTCCGATCCGCAAGTCGAGACGGGCGACGTGTTGCTCAACGAGCGTGCGCCCGACGCCGCGCCGGCGGAGTGGCCCGTCGCCGACGGCGCCAAGGTCGGGGGCGCTGCCGAGGCCGTGCCGCCGCCGCGCGCTCCGGCCCCGTGGTCATCGGTCGATCCGGCGGGTCTGCAAGGGTTCGTGTTGAGCAACGGTCGCCTGACGAGCTGGCTGACGAGCTCCGGGGGCGGCGGCCTCCGTTGGCAGGGGCTCGCGCTCACGCGCTACGAGCCCGACGGCACGCGCGACGGCGAGGGGATGTGGTTCTATCTGCGTGACGAGGAGACTCGACAAATCTGGATGGCGACGTCGCGAGACGGTCGAACGACGTATGCGATGCACAAAGTCGAGTTCCATCGGCGCAACGAAGGCATATCGGTCCATGTCGACGTCGCCGTGGCAGCGACCGACGACGTCGAAGTGCGTCAGATCACGCTTCACAACGAAACGAATCGCCCGCGGCATTTGACGGTGACGAGCACGGGCAGGCCCGTGCTGTTCGACACCAAGCAGGCGCCGACGCATCCGGCCTTTTCGAGCATGTTCGTCGAGAGCGAACGGCTCACTGAACTCGACGCCCTTCTCTTTGCCCGCCGCCCCCAGTCGCCCGAAGAAGAACCGGCGGTGGTCGTGCATCGCCTCGTTCGCGACGGCGCCGCCGTCGCATTCGCCGGCTACGAAACCGATCGCGGAGCCTTTTTCGGACGCGGCGAGAGCCCTCAAGCGCCGGCAGCGCTCGTCGCCGGTCAGCGGGGGCTTCGCGGTCGCATCGGCGCGGTGCTCGATCCCATCATGAGTCTGATGGCGCGCGTCGATCTCGCGCCGATGGGCTCGGTGAAGCTCGCCTTCGTCACCACGGTAGGCCGATCGAGGGGTTCCGCGGTCGACTTGGCCCGAAAATACGGATCGATGCACGGCGTTCGGTGGACCTTTCTCGATGCCGAGCAGGAGAGTTCCCGCCGGCTGCAGAGTGCGAAGATCGAACCCGCGCTGTTGCCGACCGTTCAGCGCCTGTTCTCGGCACTGGTCTTCGGCGATCCGGCTCTGCGCGCCCCGGCTGCGGCGAGGGCGGCCGCGCCACCTTGCCAACGCCGTCTCTGGGGTCGAGGCATCTCCGGCGACGAGCCGATCGTGCTCGTGCGTGTGAGCGACCCCAACGTCCCCCTGCTCGCCGAAACACTCGCCGCTCAGCGCTACCTTCGAGCGTGCGGCGTGCCGGTTGATCTCGTTCTCATCGACGAGCACCCGTCGGGATACCTGACCGAAGGATCGGGAACCCTTCAGCGTGTGCTCTCCGACAACGGAGCCGACGATTGGCTCAACCGGCACGGCGGCATCTTCGTGGTCGCCGCCGATCGCGTCCCAGAAAGCGAGATGTGCCACCTGGAGGCCTGTGCGCGAGTCGTGCTCGATACGCGTGAGGGCTCGCTCGGAGCGCGATGGGGACGTGCCGTCGAAGGCCCCCCGATGCTGCCGCGGTTCGAACCGACGCTCGTCGACGAGACGGCCGACCAACCGCGTTTGCGACCCGCATTGTCCTTCGACAACGGCACAGGCGGCTTCTCCGAAGACGGTCGCGAGTACGTCCTCGAAGTCGGGCCGGCGAGGTCGACCCCAGCGCCGTGGTGCAACGTCCTCGCCAACCGGGACTTCGGGTGCCTGGTGAGCGAGTCGTCGCTCGGGGTCACGTGGTCGCTCAATAGCGGCGAGAACCGGCTCACCCCCTGGAGAAACGATCCTGTCTTCGATACCCCCTCGGAAGCCCTGTACCTGAGAGACGAAGAGACAGCGGCGGTTTGGTCGCCCACGCCCCTGCCTGCCGGAGGCGGTGGATATACGCTCATCCGCCACGGCGCCGGTTACACGACGTACGAGCGCGAGAGCCACGGTCTCGTTCAAATGCTCACGGTCTTCGTTCCGCCCAACGCGACGCTCAAAGTCGTGCGCCTTCGGCTCAAGAACACGCTCGCGCGGCACCGGCGGCTGACGGCGACCTACTATGCGGAGTGGGTTCTCGGCAGCCGGCGCGAGACGCAACGGCCTTACATCGTGTCGGACTTCGACCGGGACCGCTCCTGCCTACTGGCCACATGCCACTGGAACGCGGAGTTTGGCGGACGCGTCGCGTTCCTGGCGTCGCAGAAGCCGGCACACGGGTTTACGGCCGATCGCGGTGAGTTTCTGGGGCGACGCGGCGATGCGGCGCGTCCCGAAGCGCTCGAGCGTTGGGGGCTCTCCGGGCGCACCGATCTGGGCGACGATCCGTGCGCGGCGCTTCAGGTGCACATCGATCTGGGTTCGGGCGAGGAGATGGAAACGCATTTCATCCTCGGGCAATCGTCGACTCGCCCCGACGCGCTGGACCTCGTGGCCCGCTTTCGCGAAGCGGCCGCGGTCGATACGGCGTGGAACGAATTGCGCTCGTTCTGGGACGGCATTCTCGGAAGCATCCGCGTCAAAACGCCGGAGCCGTCGATGGACCTGATGCTCAACCGGTGGCTACTCTACCAGAGCTTGTCTTCGCGTGTGTTCGGGCGCACGGGCTTCTACCAGTCGAGCGGCGCATTCGGGTATCGGGACCAGCTTCAGGATGTTCTTGCCCTGCTGCACGGCGCTCCGGCAATCGCGCGCGCGCACATCTTGGAGGCGGCCAAGCACCAGTTCGAGCAAGGCGACGTTCTTCATTGGTGGCACCCCCCTTCCGGTCGCGGTGTCCGCACACGGTGCTCCGATGACATGGCGTGGCTTGCCTATGTCACGAGCGAATACGTCTCGGTCACGGGAGACACGGCGATCCTCGAAGAGCCCGTTCCGTTCCTCGAGGGAGCACCTTTGCTGCCGTCCGAGCACGACCGATACGCCGAATTCGGAACGTTGGCGTCCACGGCGCCGCTCTTCGAGCACTGCCGAAGGGCGCTCGAACGCGCCTTGACCGAAGGGGTCCACGGGTTGCCGCTGATGGGAGACGGCGATTGGAACGACGGACTGAACCGCGTGGGCGCGGAGGGGCGTGGCGAGAGCGTCTGGCTCGGCTGGTTCTTGTGCGACACGATGGATTGCTTTGCCGCCCTGGCCATGCGCAGAAACGACACGGTCGAGGCCTTGAAATGGACGCCGCGGGCCGAATCGTTGCGGACGAGGCTGCGAAACGTCGCATGGGACGGCGGCTGGTATCTTCGAGCGTTCCACGACGACGGTTCGCTCGTCGGCTCGGCCAAAAGCCGCGAGTGCCGTATCGACTCGATCGCCCAGTCCTGGGCGGTCCTTTCGAGTCGAAGCGACGGCCAGGGGACCCGGGCGCGCACAGCGATGCGCGCGACCGACGAGCAGCTCGTACGCGACGCCGATCGGCTCGTGCTGCTCTTTTGGCCGCCCTACAACAGCACTCTGCACGACCCGGGATACGTTCGCGCCTACCCGCGTGGGGTTCGGGAAAACGGAGGGCAGTACACGCACGCCGCGACGTGGCTCGGCTTCGCCCACGCGGCCCTGGGCGACGGGGAATGCGCCGAGCGGATCTTTCGCCTGCTCAATCCGGTCCTGCGCGTTCGCACGAACGAGGACGCCGTGCGCTATCGAGTCGAGCCGTATGCACTCGCCGGCGATGTCTACAGCTGTCCCCCATGGGTCGGGCGTGGTGGCTGGACGTGGTATACGGGGGCTGCGGCGTGGATGTGGCGACTCGGCATCGAGGCGATTCTCGGCCTCCGGAAGGAGGACGGTCAGCTACGGATTGATCCGTGCATTCCCCCGAGCTGGGAGGGGTTTGAAGCCTGGGTTCGCCTCGGGGCGCAAACGATTCACCTCGTCTTCGAAAATCCCGACCGCGTGGCGACGGGCGTCGCTGCGATGACGCTGGACGGCACGAGACTCGATTCGAACCGAATTGTTGTGGATCCGGCTGCCACGGGCACGCGCGAGGTTCGCGTCCGGCTGGGTTCGCCTCCCGCTCGAGACACTCGCTCGCCTCCCCGGCTCCGCGGCCCCGACGATGCGTCGCCAGGGTAGGTCCGGATGTCGACGGCGGGTGTGTCACGGGAGAGCTCTCCTCGGCGGCCGTGAAGCCGAGGCCGATTTGCCGTATGCGCTCGTACGCCGCATCCGCGATCAAGGCGGCCCCGCTTGGCCACGGGGGACGGCGATGACCCGGAGAGCGCATCCGCACGGACGCCGCTATTGTTCGGGTGCGTGAGGGTCCCGGGCGAGCCGACCGCCGGTCGAGAGCGATACGCGCACGTGCGGGACCGGCTCGCCCATCTGCTCGATGGCGAGGACGACTGGATCGCCGCGCTGGCCACGATCGCGTGCGAGCTCCACGCGGCGTTCGACGCCTTCGACTGGACCGGCTTCTACCGCGTCGCGCAGCCGGGCCTTCTCATCGTTGGGCCCTACCAAGGTGGACACGGTTGCCTTCGGATCCCCTTTTCGCGAGGCGTCTGCGGAGCGGCGGCGCGCACACTTCGCACCCAACGGGTGGACGACGTGGCGACCTTTCCCGGTCACATCGCATGCTCGAGCGCCACGCGTTCCGAGATCGTCGTCCCGGTCGTGTCGCCTGGGGGTTCGCTGCTTGCCGTTCTCGACGTGGACTCCGACCAGCCGGCGGCGTTCACCGAGGAGGACCGGATCGAGCTCGAACGCATCTGCGCCGACCTTGCGGCGCGGTTTCCCGAAGGCGAGGCGACGGGCCCGGGTCGCGTGACCGACCGACCGTGGAAGAGGGCATAGCCCCAAGTTGACGGGACCGACCCCGACCTCCAACGCCGATCCGGCACTTTAGGCGCCGTCCATGAATTGCGGACCTGGTATCGCGCTCTCCCGTATCGCGGAAACGCCCATCGGCCCGCGCCAATCCGTTCCATGATTTACGGACGACGCCTTAGCGCGTTGACCGCTCCATTTACCCAATGGTTTTCGCTGCGACGAATTCCAGTCGGTTGCCCCACGGATCATCGGCGAAGAACCGCAGCGAGTCTCCGATCTCATCGTCCTCGCGAAGCGGAACCCCAGCCTGCTTCAGCCGTTGCCACAGCGCATGGAACGAAGTTTCGTCCAAGAGGCGCAAGGCGGGGTGAGCCTTCTTCGCAGCGCGAAAGTCTTTCTCGACTCCGACGTGGATCTGTTGCGCGCCACACTGAAACCATGCGCCCCCTCGCACGGCCAATGCGGGGGGCTTGGGTACCTCGGGGAGGCCCAGCAGCTCGCCGAAAAAACCGCGCGCCTCGGTCTCGCAGTCGGGCGGAGCGGCGAGCTGCACATGATCGATGCCCTGGAAAGTGAACCGAGTCATGGGAGGGTCCAACGAAGGGTACGCGACACGACGATCCGGTTCCAGGGTGAGAGCGCCCCCTCAGCCTCGGCTCAACCGACCCTTTGCCTTCGCGCTCGGCGCGGGGGCAAGTCGCCCTCTCGGCTCCGCTCGAAACGCGGTAACGTTGTTGCCTTGGCTTGAACCAAACAAGCGGTTCCGACTAAATTGCACGCGACTCGTGGGGTAGGATTTAGGCGCCCATCGAGCCATTTCCAGGGCGACGTGTCGAAGCTCGTGGCCATCCTTTTCGACACCGTGCGCGCATCGTGAAGCCCCTCACAACCGAGGTCCCCGAGACACTGCCTCGGTCGATCGTTCGTTTATTTTGGCTTTTCGCGCGTCCCTACCGGGGCACGGTCATCCTCATGATGGTCGCCTCGTTCTCGCTTCGAGCGCTCTCGGTCCTCCAGTTTTACGCCACCAAGCGCATCATCGACACCGCGACCCGAATCGACCTGCATGCGGCCCGGGCGCGAGACGATCTGCTGCGCCCTCTGCTCGGCTTCTTCGTGGTCCTTGCGCTCACGATCCTCGCCGAATGGGTAGCCTGGCTCTGCTCGTACCGGAGTCGCATTCCGGTGCTGGCACGAGCTCGGCAGCTGGTGTTCCGGTATGTGCAACGGCACAGCCCTACGTATTTCGACAACATGCTGACCGGCAAGGTGGCGCACCGCGCGATGCTCTTGCCGGAACAGACCGTGACGCTCTTCGAGCGAGCGAATTGGGACTACCTGCCGCTCATCGTGCAGTGCGCGCTGCTCCTGGTGCTCTTTTTCCGCGCCAAGCCGTTCTTCGCGTTCGTCTTGCTCGCCTGGCTCGCCGTGTACATCGGCGTGACCGGCGCCATGGGCCGCCGGATCGCGGCCTTCGGCGCCGTGCACAGCGAAGCGAAGGCGCAACTCACGGGGCGAATCGTCGATTCGATCACGAACATCAAGAACGTGATCTTCTTCGGAGCGCACGAGAGAGAAGACTGCATCGTCGGTCATTCCGTGGCGGAGACCTTTGAAGCCCAGCGAGCGCAGTACCGCGCATTCGTGCAGATGCGGTTGGCCGCGCAGTCGCTCAACGTCGTGATCTACGCCGCACTCCTGCCGCTCGCCCTCGACGCTCTCGTTCGGGCGACCATCACCGTCGGCGATTTCTTGTTGGTCATGACGCTCATGATCCAGCTGATTCGCAACGTGTTCGATATGGCCAATGCCCTGCCAGATACGTACGACATGATAGGCAGCATCCGCGATTCGCTCGACATGCTGATCGTGCCACGAGACATTCGCGATCGCCCGGGCGCGACCGATTTGAAGGTCTCGAGCGGATCGGTCTCGTTCGAGAAGGTGCACTTTCTCTACGATCGTGCGGTGCCGGTATTCCGCGGGTTGAATCTCACGATCGCGGGCGGACAGCGCGTCGGCTTGATCGGCCACTCCGGGGCGGGCAAGAGCACGCTCGCCACGTTGCTCATGCGCCTCTACGACATCCAAAGTGGGGCGATCGCCATCGACGGCCAAAACATCGCCCAGGTGACGCAGCAGAGCCTCAGGCGGTCCATCGGCTTCATTCCGCAGGATGCGGTCCTCTTTCACCGCACGCTCATGGAAAACATTCGTTACGGCCGGCCCGAAGCGACCGACGCCGAGGTGATGGTGGCGGCGAGGCGCGCTCATGCCCACGATTTCATCATGGCCCTGCCGATGGGCTATGAAATGCTCGTCGGCGAGCGCGGCGTGAAGCTCTCGGGCGGCCAACGACAGCGCATCGCCATCGCCAGGGCGCTGCTCAAGGACGCCCCGATCCTGATTCTCGACGAAGCCACGTCTGCGCTGGACAGCGAATCCGAAGCGCTCATCCAGGCGGCCATGGCCGAGGCCATGACGGGCAAGACGGTGATTGCGATCGCGCACCGGCTATCGACGCTGGCCCATCTCGACCGCTTGCTCGTGCTCGACAAGGGGCATGTCGTAGAAGACGGCAGTCACCGCGATCTGGTGGCCCGGGGCGGGGTGTACGCCACTTTGTGGAGCCGCCAGGTGGGCGGCTTTCTCGTCGAGGACGGCCGTGAGATCGCCTCCGCGAATGAGGATCCCCCTTCGCTGCAGGCAACGAGCACGCGCGTCGTCGATGCTGTCTCGGGCGGCGATCGCTGAACTCCCGGGGACCCCTCAAGCCCGTGCGCGGCCCTCGATCTTGCGGACGAAGGGCCACACGTACCACGTGCCGCCGATCAGCACAGCGGTGGCCGCGGCCGCCGCCGGCGCCCACTCCATGCCCACGACCATGGCGGCAATGAAAAACACCACCCCGCACATCGCCAACGCGAGATGGGCTATGCCCACGATCGCAAAACGATTGGCTCGCAAGAGCAGCTCTTCCTTGTCGCGTGCGCGAAACGACAGCCGGTGGTTCGAAGACGGCGCGATCATGAACACGGCGGCGACGGTCGTGCACATGAACGTCGCGAAGAAAACGGCGCGAGAGAGGCCCCGGAACGTCTCGAAGCGCGCGTAAAACGGGACCGTCAGCAGGAATGCGAAGAGCATCTGGACGCCGGGCAGCGCGACTCGCAGCTCACCGAGCAGCTCGTTGAGCTCGCGATCCACCCTCTGCTTGGTCGTCTCTCCGCTCGACTCGTCCGGCACTCGGCCGAGCGTATCGCGCGCGAGGGCCGGCGGTCGAGGCGCCGTAGACGGACACGGCGGACGGCCGATGCGGGCGATCGGATCGGGTAAGGCACGAGCTGGTTGCCGGGGCCCGCTCTCCGGCACCGCGCACACTCGCGGGGGAGCGCAATCGCGATCCCGGAGGGCCTAGACTGAATTTCCCCGCCCCGCCCCGCCCCGCCCCGCCTTCAGCCTAGAGATCCGGCAACGACCATCCGGGTTCCGCGGGCGTTGTCCGATCGGCTTCGCCTGGGTCAAACCAGGACACCCAGGCCCAACTCGAAGGGACTTCGGCCGAGCCAATCACCACGGCCGTGCCGCCCGACCACAGCGCGTCGTGACACCATCGGGTCGCATGGCCGCGCAAGACGGCCTGGACCGTGAGCGCGGCCGACAACACACGGCCGCATCCGACAATCCGTCCATCCTGCCCGACGACGGGCTTTAGCACGTCGACCTTGGAGCGGCGCCGATCGAGGACCTCGAACTCGGGCGATAGCTCCTCGAGGACCGGACCGGCCCCGACCTCGAGTCGTTCGTTGTGAGCGCTGATCGCCGCCATTTCGGTGGTTAGCGCGAATCGCTTGAGGATATTCCCATCGGGACCCACCATCGCGATCGAGCCCGAAGGCGTTCCCGGGACCACGACGTAGGCGCGATCTCCAATGACGGCCACCCACGGCCCCGGCCACTCGAGCGCTCCCGTCCACGGAACCGACAGCGTTCCGAGAACATGTCCCGCGAGATCCAGGAGATCGACCTGCAACAGGTTCAGCCTCGCCACGAGCGGGTACGGCGCTGCGTCGTGCCACACGGCGACGAGCGATCCGCTCATCGCGACGGCGGCGAACGTGGCGACTCCGAGATCGTTCGACGCCACCAGACGCCAATCGGTGGCGTCCACGACGGCGAGCTTGACGCGCGCCCGCGCCAACGTGTTGGCGACGATCGCGACGCGGTTACCCGAACGGGCCACCTTCACGTCCCCGCCCTGCCAGCCAAACGATCGTTGTCGCAACAGATGCGCGCGATCGACGTCCCATTCCGCCAGGGCCGCGCCCTGCCGATCCGGCGACCACCCAATGAAAATCGTCCCGCGCGGATAGGTCGCGTCCGGCGACCGACCCGGCACGGCGCCCAGCCTGCCGCCCAGGGTCACCAGACGGGGCAGGACGGTTTCGTGCTCGCCGGGCGCCAGATCCGGGCTGGGATCGGCACGGGCCATCGATCCCATGGCGAAGAAGATCGCGCCGACCGCAAGCCGCGGCGGTCCCTTCGTGAAACGGCCGATGCGGGCGTGCGGCGATCGAAACCGTCGAGTCGATGCCATTCTCGAAGGGGGCGAAATCGGCAGTGGCCTGAGCCTCATACCCGGCCTATCGGCCGCGTACGGGCCCCGGTTGCCGCCGCAACGCCCCAAACGCACCGGAGGGCCGGCACACGGCGAAGCCTTGGGGCTAGGTCCGGCTAGGGAACAAAGTGCATGACCGCGAGAGGCGGGCCCGTGCCGGCCATCCCGGGCGTGCCGTCGCTGCCGGCACTCGCACCAGCCCCCGCCGCGGCGCCTCCGGTCCCGGCTTGGCCTGCGGCCCCATAGGTGCCCAGTTGCGTCACGGCGGCGAGGCTGGCCTCTTGCGAGACGCTCGCCCCGTCGATCGTCGGCGCTGTCATGCCCGCCCAAACGACCCCCGCGGAGACCCCGCCGGCGCCACCCCCCCCTCCGCCCCCGCTGCCGCCCGACCCGCCTCTCGCTCCAGGACACGCCGTATCGCTACTCGCGAACCCGTTGCCACGCGCCCCGCCCCCCTGTCCGACCTGTCCAGAGCCACCGTTGCCCCCGCGACCCGCACCCGACGCAAGGAGCGAGCACTGCTCGAGATCGATCGTCGACTGATAGACGAGTACCGCAATGCTCGACCCGCCCCCGGCGGCCCCCGCGCCGCCCGCACCCCCGCACCCGCCGGCCCCGCCGCTCCCGCCGCCGCCCGTCAGAATCGACCGAAGCCCCCCCCCCGCCGCCCTGACCGACATCCCCGGCGCCCCCGGGAGCGCCGGCCGCGGGAGTCCAGCCGCCCGCGGTGAACGTAGCCCACGTCGCGGCGCCGGCACCGGATGTCCCGCCGTCGCCGTTGATGCCGGGCAGACCCCCGGTGCCGTTGCCGCACGCCTGAACCGTGTCCCCGTTTGAGGGCCCCGGCAGGCCGTCGGCCCCGTTCGTTCCGCTGGCGGCCGGCGCCCCGCCGGCACCCCCGACGCTCGTTGGACAAATCGGGTTGGGTGTGGCGGGGCCGCCGGCGCCGGCGGTTCCCGCCTGCCCGTTGGGCCCGGCATCCACGAACGGCAAGGGCGTACTTTCATCCTGCCCAGGCTGCCCAGATCCCGCCGATGCGGTACACCGGCGAAGCAGCAAGCCGCTCGTGTTGCTCACGAACACGGCGATGCTCGAGCCGCCGGTTCCGGCTGCGGCGCTCGAATCCCCCGCCCCGCCGTCCGACGCGCCGTCTTCCGCGGCACCGCCGTCCGATACACCCGACTCCGCTGCATCCGGGACGTCGAACGCAATGTCCTCGATGACCACCGATTTCGTAATTCCGTTGACGCGAAGCGCATACAGGGCGGTCGGCCCCTCCACGGTGACGAGCGGGGGCACGCCGGCGCTTCTCGCGTACAGCCAGGACGATACGCAATCGAAACTGCCGTAAAGGCTGATGCCGTCCGTCGATGCCCCGAGTTGCACCTGTTCCGTGTATGTGCCGTCGCAGATGTACACCCTAGAAACAAGCGAACTTAGCGCCATCGCGCTTGCTGCTTTGGCAATGCCCGCGCCGATCGTCTTCAGGGGCTGGGCGCGCGTCCCCGCGGCACCGTCGTTGCCATTCACCGAATCCACGAAAACCCCATACGTCTCGTTGACCAGGCAGGACTCGACGGCTGGATCCGCCGCTGGATCGCAGGGCACCACCGTTCCCGCCTCCGCATCCGCATCGGCGTTCAGCGTCGCGTCCGTAGAAGCCTCGGACGGCGTGGCGTCCGCCTCGACCAACACAATGCTGGAGTCCCCGCCGTCTTCCTCCCCCAACAACACGGCGTCGGCGCCCGGGCTCCCATCCACGCCCCCATCGGCCTCTGCACTCCCATCGGCCGGAGGGCACGTCGCGTTGTCCGAGCAGCCGCCGCCGCTCATTCGCCCGCAGCCATAGGCCAGGACCACGAAGAAAACGGCCAGGTTTGCGATCACGAACCAAACCAGATCGCGACGCAACCCCGTCCGCGGTGCGCGGGACTCGCTCTGGAAGCTGCCTGCCGAGTCCCCCACGCGCCCATCCAAAGCGTTACGAGCAGCCATGATCTTACGGGGTCCGTCTACCACTGCCCGAGCACGGCGGACATAGGGGACGCCGAGCGAGTCCGATCCGAACGGGACCGGCCGACTCTGAACTTTGCCCATTTCGAAGGGGCCGCGCTAGATAGCGCGATCCATGCGATTTGCCGTGCCCTGGATCGCTTTGACCGCTGCCTTGTCGATCGGGGTGCCACGAACCGCCGGTGCGGACGACGATCCCGCGGTGCGCGATGCGCAATCGCGATTCGAGGAGGGGATCGCAAGGGTGAAGGGCGGCGACTACGAGGCCGCCCGGATTTCGTTTGCCCAGGCGTATGCCGTCCTCAGGCGTCCGGCGATCCTGTGGAACCTTGCGCTCGCCGAAGAGAAGACCGAGCACTGGATCGAGGCTCTCGATCACTTCAAGCGCGTCGCGCGCGACGCGCAAGCAAATGCGGCGGACCGCGAAGATGCTCAGCAGCATGCCGATCGTCTCATGGCGCGGACCGGCCATATCGATGTGCAGGCGCCGCCGGGCTCGACGGTTCGGGTCGACGGAGACGCAATCATCGGAGTGGCGCCCTTTCCGGAACCGTTGGACGTGCTGCCCGGACACCATCAGATCGATGCGAGGTTGGCCGACTCCTTCAAGTCGGTCCCCGTCGACGTGGCCGCGGGACAAATCGCACACGTGAGCTTCGCATCCGTCGGCGCCACCGACACGGCACCCACCCCGGAAGCGACGAGCGCGGCACCGAACCAGGCGCCCAGCGCGCCCGTTCCGCCGTCGATGGACGCGGCCCTCACCCAAAGCAATCCGAACGTCGCCGATGGGCGCACGTCGCCGTCGCCCGCGCGCGCGATCACCGTCTCGGTCCTCGGCGGAGCCGCCGTCGTCGCGGCCGGCATCGGCGTCTACCTTGGGTTGTCGTCGCAGAGCGACGCAAACCACGCCGCCACCGATCGATCGCAACTGACCGGCAACAGTTCCTGTTTCGGCCTCAGCACCAACCCATCGTGCACCACCTTGAATGACGCCGTGCGCGCGGAAAACCGTGCGGCCACGGGATCCACCGCGCTCTACGTCACGGCGGGCATCCTGGCGGCCGGTGCCGCGGCCACCTGGTTTCTTTGGCCGAAGGGCGAAAACGGACCCCAACTCGCCTGGATCGTGCCCGAAGTGACGCCGTCCGAGGTCGGGATTCGAGCGGAAGGCAGCTTCTAGCGCGCGTGCCCGGCCGGACGTCGCGGTCCGGGTCTGCGGTCCGGCCTGCGGCCGGGGTCGCCCTCGAGGCTATCGAGGCCGGGGTCGGGTCCTGCGATCGAGGTCGGGGTAGTCGTTGTCCGGGTCGCCATCGAGGTCTGGATTGCGATCCGCACGGCGGATCGCGCAATCAGAACGACGTCTTGAACTCGCCGACGCTACTGGCCGTCGCCGACGGCATCGGAACCATCAGCGGCCTCAGTCGCCGTCTTCGAACGAAAGTCGGAGGCCGCGACGGCGCGCTCGCCGCCGACACAACCCCGGTGGCCGAGGGCTCCACGGCCGCCGAAGCGGACGCTTGCGGCGCAGCGATCGGACGTGGGTCGGGCTGTGCGGGTTCGGGGAACGCTACAGGGATCGGCGGCGGCGACACGGCCGAAACAGCCGGCGGCGGCGGCGGCGACGGCATCGGAGAAACCGCAATGGCCCCCGCGGGCGCGATCGATACCGTATCTTCGGCGTCCCGGTGGAACGTCACGCTTCGGAGCGTAGCGAAGATCACGATCACGACGAACAGTCCCGCGACCAGGGCCATCATCGTTCGCCGGACCAGAGGCGCGTCGAAACGGCCTTTCTCGGTCACCGCCGTGGTCGATTCGGCAGCGCTCGTCGATCGAGCTCGCGCTCGCTGGGCGTGAGCGGCCAACGGGATCGCCCGGGGCGTCGGGGGCCGTTCTACGAGCACGCGGGAAGGCTGGACGGGCGGGCTGCTGCCCGCCCGAACCGCGTGCTCGGCATGGTAGACGACCGCGGCCTCGCCGTCGGTCTGCGGGGCGGTCCTCGTCCGGTCCGGGCGCGAGTCCGCGAGCCCGGCCAACAGCAATTCGATCGAATCTTTCTTCGACCCGATCGGAGGAGGAAACGTGCGGGCAGTCGATCCGGGGCTCGGTACGACCACCCCAATCGACTGGGGCGGCAACTTCCGCATGGGAGCGGGCGGGCCAACACCCGGATCCGTCTCATTCGGCCTGTCGTCGGCTGCACTGGGTGCACTGGATTTTCGCGCCGATGTCACGAGGCCCGATGCGCCTTCTTCGGGGCCCGACATGGCTTCGGGCTTGCTTGCACCCGGAGCGCCGGCCTGCTCCGTGGCGGGCGCGCCTTCGGCGGCCATCCCCTGCCGTTGCGTGGACGATGGATCGACAGACCCGCCCGCAGCGGAGTGCAGCGACAGCGTCCGGCGGGCCCGGGGAGTCGACGGGTCGGTGTCGTTGTCCTTCGTAGCCATCTCCGTTAGCAAGCCTGAGGCGCGATTCTACTGCTGATTCGCGAAGGAAACCAAGCCGCGGCCGATCGCCACGAAGTCTCAGCGTCCGAGGGACGCCGCCCTTAGTACAGCGCCCCGATAAACGGGACCCAGCTGCGCTGAGTACGCCTGCGTTGCAGGCTGGCGCTGTACTAAGATGATTTTCTTGGGGCTTCGCCCCAAACCCCAATCGCCTCCCGGCGATTGAAGTGCACCGCCCAGCGGATCCCGTTGTTCTGGGGCGGTGTACAAGGTCTCGACCCATCGCCGCCGTGGTTGGCTGCCGGACGCGTCCATTCGGCGTCACCGCGCGGCGACGCGGTCGACAGCCCTCGACGAGACCTAGCGCGTGCGTATAAATCCCCACACCATGACGATCCTGGGTGGCTTCGGCGGTCGAGGACGCGGTAACGGACCCAGCGCCGACCCCTCGGCGAAGGGCGGCGGCGGCGTGCCCTACGTGACCGAACGCAACTTCGAGCGCGAAGTGCTGCGAAGCGAGCTGCCGGTACTGATGCAGTTCACCGCGGACTGGTGCCAGCCGTGCAAGGCGATCGCACCGGAAGTGGAGGCCTTCGCGCGCGAATACCAAGGCCGTGCGAAGGTCGTCCGGATCGACGTCGACAAGGCGCCGGTCATCGCCCAACAGCTGAACGTCCAGAGCGTACCCACGTTCATGATCGTCGCTGAGGGACGCATTCAGGGTTCCGTCGTCGGGGCCATTCGTAAGAAAAAAATGCAGGAGCTCGTAGAGCCGTTCTTGCCGCGCGCGGCGGGGGCGCTCAAGCCCGGCGAGCTCGCGCAACTGCTCACGGCCAAGGCCGTCGTGCCCATCGACACGCGCGACGCCATCGCCTTTGGTCGTGCGCATTTGCCGGGCTCGGTGAACATGCCCATCGAAGGACTGGAGGGCCGCCTCGCCGAACTGCACATGCTCGCAGGCCAGCCAGTGCTTTATTGCCGCGGAGGAGACAAGACCAAAGAGCTCGCGGGCAAGCTCGCCGAGCAGGGAATGCCGGTGGCCTTCCTCGAAGGGGGCCTGCTCGCCTGGGAGGCGGAGGGCCTTCCCATCCAACGCTGAACCATGGCCGCGGCTCGTACGTGCGCAACGGTCGGTCGGTCACGCCCGAAGAGGGTGCCAGGGCACCCGCCTTGGGAAAAGGAGCGACGGGCCATGCCATCGACACGCGGCCCTTTTGCGTGCGCTCCCCCGCCGGAGGCGCGATGGCGGGCGGTCCGCAAATCGGCCGTCGTGGCCGGGCTCGGCCTTGCGACGGGAGCTGGCGTCGGATGCGACGGCGGGTCCTTCAACGCGCCCCCGCCTGCCTCATCCACAGAGGCCAGTGCGACGCTCGATGGGTTCGACTCGAGCACGGCGGATGGCACGGCGATTTACATCCCCGCTCCGCCCGAGTCCGACGCGAGCGCTGCGCTCGAGTCCGGCGTTGCGCTCGACGGCGCACCGCTCGAGTCCGAGGCCGAGCAAGCCACGATGTCGTGCGACCTCGAGGCGGGAGATCCATCGACGGAGTCATGCCTGGTGAGCGAGGCCTACGGTGTCTTCGTGGCGGCCGCCGGCAGCGACCAGGGCGATGGATCGAGGGAGCACCCCTTTGCGACCATCGGTTTTGCGATCGCGCACCTGAGCGGCAAGACCCGTTTATTTATTTGCGACGGCAACTACCCGGAGCAGGTTACGATCCAGTCGAACCCCGTGAATCTTTACGGCGGCTTGGCGTGCGCCGACGGCTGGGTTTGGGACGGCGGTGAAACGGACGTGCTTTCGCCGTCGGACGGCTACGCGTTGTCCATCACCGATCTCGATAACGCGACACCCATCGAGGTCGAGGATCTGGCCTTCACCGTTCCCGACGCAACCTCCGCATCGGACGGGGGTGCGAGCCCCGACGACTCTGGTTCGAACTCGAACGCCGGCGCATCCAGCGTCGCCGCGATCGTCGCGAATTCCGCGGTTCGACTCACGCGTGTCACGCTCGTCGCCGGCGCCGGTGCCAATGGAGCCGACGGTCGACCAGGCGCTGCGAACTTCGGGTCTGCGGATACATTGAGCCCGTCGATCACCGGGGTGGGGCTGACGAACATCTGCCGATACATGGACGACAGTTCCACCGGCGGTTCGGGCGAGGGAGCGTACAGCGTCGATGCCGGCCTCTTCAGTGCGTCGGGCGCCGGCACTTCGAATCCGACGATTGCGCCAGCTTGGATGGTGGCCGGTCACGATGGGGCTCCGTCGAACGGCTCCGGGCCCGGCGATCCCGGTGCCGACGGGCCCCCGCGGCCCGCGGCGTCGGGCGCTGCCGCCTACGGAAACGTATCGGAGAGTCCGCTCACCTGGAACCCCACGGCGGGCGGCGACGGTCCCGCGGGGCAGCCCGGTCAGGGAGGCGGCGGAGGCTTGGGCTTTGTGCATAACGGCCTGATTAGGCAGACCGGGGGCGCAGGCGGAGCCGGAGGGTGCGGGGGTGCCGGGGGTACGGGCGGCCAGGGCGGTGGCGGCAGCATTGCGCTGCTCGCGTGGAACAGCACCGTGGTGCTCTCATCGTGCACGGTAACGACCGCGGCGGGGGGCGACGGGGGGCGCGGCGGCGATGGGGCGGCAGGCCAGTGGGGCGGGGCTGGGTACGTGCTCAGTAGCACGCTGCTCACCTGGGAAAATGGCGGCAACGGGGGCAACGGCGCGGGGGGCTCCGGCGGCCAGGGAGGAGCTGCCGGAGTCTCGGCGGCTATCGTTTACGGGCCCGCCGGTGCGCCGGTCCCGGCGTACGACGCGTCGACGCGGTTCGTCCTGCCGACCGGTCCTCGTGCAGCGGCAGGATCCGGCGGTGAGGGCGGGCCGCCGGCCACGGGCGACCTGGTGGACGCAGGCGCGGAGGCCGGCGCGGGCTCGACGAATGCCGGGCCTGTCGGACCGACCGGCTTTCAAGGGACGGCATCGGCCGTCCCGATCGTCAAGGTTCTTCCGCCGCCATGGGACGGAACCAACGCGGTCTTGTGAGGACGAAGTGCGGGTGGCTCTCGCGCGCGGAAAGACGCGGTCGCACGTCAGCGTACGTCGAGCGGTTTGGGCGCGATCGTGGGCGCGGGCCGCAGGCAAGTCCAGATTGTGTTCGTCGACGAATTTCGATCGAACGGTTCGGGTCGTGGACGAGGCCATTTTGGCCGTATAATGCGATATGCGGGCGCGACCGAGCACACGACCGACCGTGCCGCCGGCGTTTGACGTCCCGCAATTTGCTCGCGATTCCGATCGGTGGGCGAAGGCCGCGGCCGACGATTCGAACGAGAAAGCGTCCGAGGTTCGCCTGGCGACGCGGAGGATCGATCCGCTCGGCACCAACGATGCTTGGGCGCGATCCGTAACCGGGGTGCCGAGGGTCACGGTAACCGGCGACGCGCTCAAGCGGCTTCCGCTCGATCACCGGGCCGGGTTTCTGCTTTCGCTCATGGATGGCTCGCTCGATCTCGAAACGATCATCGAGGTATCGGCGATGAGCCACGACGACGCACTCGCGCTCGTGCGCGATTTGTACGACTCATCCATCATCGAATTCACGGAATCGAACGATCGGTGACGGATCGGGTCAGCTGCTTCTGCACGACCGCGAACAGTGCGAGCACCGGCAACGAAAGAATCGTGTTGCCCGCCATGACGATGTGCCAGCGAACGCCGGTCCCCTGCTCGCGCAACAGCGCCACGCCGAGGGGCAGCGTCCGGACCGCATCGTCGGTCGTCATGACCAGGGGCCAGAAGTAGTCGTTGTAGTGGAACACGAAGCTCACGAGCAAAAGCGAGACGAGCGTCGGCTTCACGATCGGCCCGAGGATGCGGTACACGATGGTCCACTCGCCCGCGCCGTCCATTCGCGCCGCCTCGATCATCGCATCCGGAACGCTCACCAGAGCCTGGCGCACGAGAAAGGTGCCCAGAGCGCTTGCGGCGAAGGGCAGAACGAGCGCCACGAACGTGTCGACGAGGCGAATCCTCGCGAAGATCAGGAATACGGGAACAAAAGTCGCCTGTGCCGGCACGAGCAAGCATGCGAGCACGAGTGCTGCGGCAAACCGACGACCGACGAAGTGCAGCTTCGCCAGCGCGTACCCGGCCGGAAGGGCAAGCGCGATCTGCGACACGGCGATCGCAGCCGCTTGGGCGATGCTCAAGGCCATGTACCGTGCGATCGGCATCGCCGCGAAGACCTCACGGTAAGCGCCGAGGTCGAGTCGGGAAGGCAACGGGGCGGCCGGGTGCGCCACAATCTCCGGCAGCGTCTTGAACGACGTCGCAATCATCCACGCATAGGGAAAGATCCACGCGACCGCCGCCGCCCCAGCGAGCGTCATCGAAGTGGCGCGTCGTGCCGGGTCCTGGATCATCGCGACGAGCCTGCGCGCACGTTCCACACGCGAAGCTGAAGGGCGGACGCCGCGAGCAAAAGGGCGAAGAAGACCACCGTCAAAGCGCTCGCCCGCCCGACGCGAAGGTCCAGAAATATTTGCTCGTAGATCGCGTAAACGAACAGTTCCGTCGCGCGTGCCGGTCCCCCTTGCGTGATGATCCGCACGATGTCGAACGCCTGAAAGCTCGTGACGAGGGTCGTCGTCGCCACGAAGGCGGCCGTGGGGGCCAAAAGTGGCAGCGTGACGTAGCGCAGTCGCGTCAGAGCGCGCGCTCCATCGAGCGCGGCGGCCTCTTGCAGCGGCCGGGGAATGTTCTGCAAGCCCGCGAGAAAGACGATCATCGCGTATCCCGTGAGCTTCCACGTGCCCACCAAGGCAAGCGTCGGAAGGGCCCAGCGGGGATCTCCCAACAAGGACAGCTGCGTTACGCCGAACGCGCGCAACACGCTTCCGGCGATGCCCGCGTTCGGATCCAAGATCCACATCCACAAGAGCGCCACGGCGACCCAGCTGACGACGTACGCACTGAAAATGCTCGCCCTGACGAACGCGACCACGCGACCCGGGCGATCGAGCAACAGCGCCAGCGCCAGTCCGGTCGACATCGTGCCGCAGACGACGAGCGCGCTGTAGCCGAGCGTTCGAAGCGCTATGCGGACGAGCTCCCCATGAGCGGCGACGGCTCGGTAGTTGTCGCCGCCGACGAACCGGGGGGGCGTGATCAGATCCCAAGAGAAGAAACTCTCGTAAGCCGCGATGCCGATGGGAACGATGAAAAATACGACCAGCAGAGCCAAGGTCGGTCCGAGCATCGTCCACGGATGCCATCGGGAACGGGGCGTCACCCGGGTCTGCGCGCGTCCTCGCGCGCCTCCTGCATCACTTCGTGCGCGTCGCGCCCAGCGAACACCGCATCCTCGAGCCGCGGCTCGACCGCATCGCGCTCGATACGAAAGAGCTCCGGTGCCCACGGCCACGGCTCGACGGCGGCGAGTTGATCGTAGGCAACTCGGTCGTTGGGGTGACGTTCGTAGAAGCCTTGCGCGATCAACCGCTCCACGGCGACCTTCGTGACGGGCATGTAGCCCGTTCGGGTCGACCACGCGATCACTTGATCGGCGTCGCACATCCATTGCAAAAACTCCCAGGCCGCCCGTTTCTCTTCCTCGGGTGCCGCGCGCAGAATCACGAACATCGTGCCCCCGGTCGGAACGCTGGCGCGGACCGGCCCGCGGGGCAACGGACCCGCGACGACGGGAAAGGGCGCGTTGTCTTCGAGGTAGCGGACGAACGCGGTGCTGCTCCAGATCATCGCCACGCCTCCTCGCAAGAAGTTTTCGTTGGTCGATTGCCACGCCTGGTAGTCGCGGCCGGCGGGAGGACGCATCACTTTGTCCTCGTGCACGAGCCGCTGCCAAAAGCGAATCGCGCGCTCGCCGGCGTCGCCGCCGAGCGTGACGCGTCCGCGGTCGTCGACCAGCCGTCCACCGCCCTGCCCCACCATCGCGACCCAATACCACCAGGAAATGGGCACCTCGAATCCAAAGCGGGTCTCGCCGTTGGCGGCGCGCCACGTCAGTCGGCGCGCGACGTCGACGAGCTCCTCCCAGTTCGACGGCAGTGCTACCGCGCCGCGATCGAGAGCATGCCGATTCGCGAAGACGATCGGCGTCGATCGATTGAACGGAATCCCGAAGACGGAATCGCGCGGATCCACCGCGAACGATCCCGCCTGCGTGAGCGCCGGGATAAAGGGGATACTGCCGGCAGCGTCGTACCGGTCGAGGGGCTCGAGCACGCCGGCGCGTGCAAGGTACGGCAGCACCTCAAGCACGACGTGCGAAAGCGTCGGCGCCCGATCGGCGGCGATGGCGGTGCGCAGCTTGGCGAGCGCCTCGAAATAGTCCCCTTGATGGACCGGCTTGACCTCGATGCGCGACTGGCTGGCGTTGAATGCGGCGACACGATCCAGCAAGACTTTGCGGTTCAGATCGCCCAATGCGTACCAGAACGTCACGACGACGCGGCCGCGCTCACGGGTTCCACGATCGCGCGGGGCGCAGCCGAGCGGCGCGGACGCAAACGCCGCAGCGGTCACGCGGAGCATATCGCGGCGAGAAGGCGGCACGGCGACCCGCCAGCTTACGACGGGACACCGATGCCGTCTCACGCCCCTCGAACCGAGTGTAGCGATAGGGCCTGCCCGCGAGCCACTCGCCCTGAGGCAAATCGTCATCCGAGGCGATTCTGACCCGCCTCCGCCTCGAACAGAAGAATCCTCGACGCGTCGACGAAGACTCCCACCGAATCGCCGCGGCGGCGCGCGTCGAAGCCCGGCGCATGGGCGCGAAGGTCGAGACCACCAACCCGCACGATGAGATGACTTTCGGCCCCCAGCGGCTCGACGGCCACGATTTCACCGCCCTGCCAAGCCGGCGCGTCCGGTCCCGTCTCGCCCGCATCCCCGAGTCGAACGTGTTCGGGACGGATGCCGATCTCGAATCGCTCCGGCAGCCCCACGGCCGGACGCGACCAGCGGAATGGGCCGGCGACGATCGCGTCGCCCTCGACCCGCGCCGCGACGAAGTTCATCCGCGGCGAGCCGAGGAACGCACCGACGAACGCTGTCGCCGGACGCTCGTAGACCTCGCGCGGCGTTCCGACTTGCAGCAGCCGGCCCGCCCGCATCACTGCGATTCGGTCGGCAAGGGTCATCGCCTCGACATGGTCATGCGTCACGTAAATCGCGGTGGCGCCCAGACGGCGCAAGAGCGTTGAAATCTCGCCGCGCAAGTCGCCTCGAAGCGACGCATCGAGGTTGGACAGCGGCTCGTCGAAAAGAAACGCCCGCGGCTTTCGGACGATGGCTCGACCCATAGCAACGCGCTGCCGTTCGCCGCCGGACATTTCGGCCGGGCGGCGATCCAGCAAATGCTCGATCCGCAAAAGCCCGGCCACCTCGACGACCGAATCCGTCCGGCGCGCGCTGGGCACTCGCCGCATCTTGAGCGGAAATTCCATGATCTGCCGCGCGGTCATGTGCGGATAGAGCGCGTATCCCTGAAACACCATCGCCACGTCGCGCTCTTGCGGCGCGACGCCCGTCATAGGACGGCCACCGATGGCCACCACCCCCGAGTCGGGCTCCTCGAGGCCGGCGATGACCCGCAGAAGCGTCGACTTTCCGCAACCGCTCGGACCCACTACGACCAGGATTTCCCCACGATCGACCGAAAGCGTGACGCGATCGAGCGCGCCCTCGGCCGCTTCGGCCCGGGGGCTTTCGCGCCGCCGATGCGCCCCGTAGCGCTTGGTCACGCCCTCGAGCCGGATCTCCGCGGAGGCCGAGGTCACTCCGGACGCGACTCGCGCCACCACTTCTGGGCGCACGCGAGATCCTCGAGGGTGTCGATCTCCATGTATCCGCCGTCCGTGTCGACCCGATGAAACGCCGAACCTCGCTCGATCATGTCCTGAAACAGGTCGATGAGGTAAGCGCGCTCGAAGCTGCGTCCCTCGCGCCACGTCGCACCCTGGTGACGGGATCGCGCTTCGTCGTAGGCGGCGACGAGCTCTCGGGCGCCATCGGGAGAGAATTTCGTCACTCCGATGAATTCGCCGGTGGCTCGATCGGGTGGGATTCGCCTCGACAACTGGATGATTCGGTCGCCGTCGGCGAGCATCTTTTCTCCATCGCTCTCGGGGTGAAGCGATCGGTCGACGTAGCGCCGGCGCCAGTCCGTGTCACATGCCAGGACCTTGTCGTACGCGGCCTCGACGAGCCGGCGTACGGTGGATCCACGATAAACGATATCCGCGTAGCTCGAGACGAATCCATCGGCGAGTTCGTCTCGAGCGCAGAGCAACGATGCGAGGATGTTGTTGTGCTCCCAGTCGCGGTTTTCGACGAACGTGAATTCGGGATATCGGGCCCGCACGACGTCCGCCTTGTATCCGCAAATGTAGACGACGTCGCGTCGCTTGAACCCTGCCGCACTTAGCGACTCGACGATCCATTCGAGCATCGGCCTGCCCATCACCGCCACGAGCGCTTTGGGGGTGTCGTCTGTCTCCGGCCCGAGGCGGCTGCCCCTGCCGGCACCGATCACGATGGGACGCATGATGAGGACGAATATCATGCGCCGAAGGACCGGTCGCCACCTGAGCGCGCACCGAGGCAACCGGGCAGCCGATGCCGCCAGCCTGATAGCATGGAGCGCATGGCGGACCCTCTGACGATCGGCATCGTGACCGACCTGCACTTTGGGCCGGAAGCTCGCTTTCAGGGCAAACTTCGCAAGCTGACGCATCGCGCGGCCCCACTCGCACGCGACTTCGTAAACCGGATGAACGACGTCGTTCACCCCGATCTGGTCGTCAACCTCGGAGACGACATCGAGGACGAATCGCGGGAGGCGGACCTCGCGAGATACGGGCAATGCCAGACGATCTTGCGGCAGTCGCGCGCACCCATCGTCAACGTCGCCGGCAACCACGACATGATTCACTTGAACCGCAACGACTTGAACGAATTTTGGGGGCGCAGCGGGCCCCTCTACTATGCGTTCGACGTGGCCGGGTGGCACTTCATCGTTTTGCATACGATCGAGCGGCAGGACGTCGAAGTCCGCGTCCCCGGCCCACAGATCGAGTGGCTTTACGCCGACCTGGCGGCCGCGAACACTCCCACCATCGTGTTGATGCATCATTCGGCGAGCGAGCAATCCCTCGATGACTCGCGCTGGTGGCCAGGCCGCGCGCACCTTGCGCTCGTCAAGGAGCGCGCCGAGCTGCGCCATGCCTTCGAGCAATCGCATCGGGTGCGCGCCGTCATCAACGGGCACCTGCACTGGAACCACCTCGACGTGATCGCAGCGATCCCGTACATCACCGTGCAGAGCCTCATCGAGAATCTCGACGACGACGGTCCCGGACGGGCTGCGGCAGCCCATGCGACGGTGCACTTGAGCGCGTCACGGATGGTCATGCGAGTGAACGGGAACGACCCGGCGCGGTACCAGATCGAGTGGTGATCGTGCTGCGATACGCAACGGCCTGGTTGGCGGTCGTGAGTGGGTGCCATGCGGCAAGGGCGGGCGACACGGACACGCCGCTCCCTGCCCTGGTGACGCCGACCCCGACCGCGACCCCGACCGCGCCCCAGACCCCGACCCTCACGGCGACCCCGACCGCTACCCTCACGGCGACCGACGCGTTTCCCTTCGGCCCTGCGACCCCCATCGGTCATTACACGTGCCCCACGCTGCAGCGCGGCGGTCCGTTTCATTCTTTCTTGGCACCTGCCGACACGCGAGTGGCCTTTGTGAACGGCGACGATTGGCTGGCGATCGTCAATCGCTCTCCGACCGGTGCGCTCGCACCCGACTACGCGCCGACCGATCTGGTCGACTTGAAGGATGGCAGAGCACGCACGGCCGCGGAGTGCGGCTCGCAGCGCGAGTGCCTTCGGCGCGACGCGGCCATGGCCTTGCACGCGATGTTCGACGCCATGCGCGCCGAGGGCATCGAGGGCCGCGTTCAGTCCGCATTCAGGGGGTTCGGGACCCAGTGCTGGGTGTTCGACAGCTGGGCACGTCAGGCTCGCGGAGGATTCTGCGAGGCCACCGAACAGAGCGCCCTTCCGGGCCATAGTCAGCATCAGCTGGGAACCACGCTCGACGTATTCACCAAGGAGTGGATGGACGACGGAGCTCGAACGGGCCGGGGGGTCTTTCGCGACGGCTTCGGGTGCACGCGTGGCGGCACCTGGCTCGACGACTTCGCTTGGCGGTTCGGGTTCGTGGTCTCCTATCCCATCCATCCCGACGACCGCAAAGGCGCTTCGCGCTGCGCGACGCGCACGGATCGACCCGTGCCGATCGATCCGAAGACGGGTTACAAGAGCGAGCCCTGGCACGTGCGTTACATCGGCGTCGACGCCGCCGCGCGCTACCACGACGCCTGGCTCGAGAGCCGTCCGGGCTCGCCCGACGAGATCACACTGGAACAATGGCTTCGCGCCGAACGAGGCCTCCTCGGCGACACCGAGCTTCCGGTGTGCGACGGCTGTCAATGCGGCGCGTGTGCCACTCTCGCAAGCGACGAAATCCACGAGCCGTGTAGCAAGGCATCGCTCTGGCTGGACCCCGCAGGTCGGGTTCTAGGCCCACTCGAGGAACCGCGCCTCACGGATGTGCGGGCGCTGGCCCAGGCCGACGGCGTGGTCGTCGAGGCCAGCGTGCACGCTCCGGCGCACACGCCGACCCAGCCACCGGTCTTCGGCCGCACGGGACCGGCGTACGGCCGACAGGCGAACTTCCTCGCCTTCTCGCCCTACGCCGGCACTCTGCCGCACCGGTACCCGGATTTGCCGGGCGCCTGGCGCCTGGCTGTGGAGGTCGTTCCGACACCTGGGACCCGTTGGCCGTGGCGCGCGTCGCTCGCCTCCTCGGAGCTCGAGAGTCCGTGGAACCGCGCGAATGTCGTGCTGCCCGCAAAGGCGGGCGACGCGGTGGTTCGGGTACCCATCGTGGTCGCGGCCGAGGTACGCATGCTGCGAGTGACTTTGCTGCGCGATGGGAAGGAGCACGACACGCGCGAGCTAGCGCTGCCGTGAACGCGAAGTGCAGTCACGCGACCGGGCGCGGTTCGCCCACCGCGCGGCGGGGTCCGGGATTCCGCGATAGAAGGAGCAAGCGTCATGGCACCCGTCCATTGGATCTCGGTCAAGGAGCGGCTGCGCAGCCGGCCTGCCCCAGAACCGACGCCGGAGGAGCCTTCCGCCGCGGTCGCGACGATCGTCCGCGAAGGCCATGATGACGTCGAGATCCTCCTCATCGAACGGGCCGAGCGCGCCGGGGATCCGTGGTCCGGACACCTTGCGTTCCCGGGTGGAAAGCGGGACCGAACCGACGACTCGCTCTTGCGCACGGCGCTCCGCGAGACAGAGGAGGAGGTCGGCCTGCGGCTCCCCGAAACGGCCCTGCTGGCTCGATTGGGCGACGTTGCGGCTCGGGTCAACGGCGTCCGGGTGGCCCAGTTCGTTTTCGCCGTCGAGAACGGCGGTAGCCCGCTGTCGACGAACGGCGAAGTGAGGGACGTTCTCTGGGTGCCGCTCACGGCGTTGGGCGCTTCGGGGGCACCGGCCACGTTCACGTACACGGGCGGCGGCCGGGCGGTCGAGACGCCCTGCGTGCACCTCGACGGGCGCATCCTCTGGGGGATGACGTACCGCATGGTGCAGCAGCTTCTTATGGCCCTCTGACCGAATCCCGACAGCGGCGGCCATCCCGATCGATCCCGAGGTCGACTTTTCGATTGGTCGTCGCCTCGGCGGATGCGCTACCGTCGCGATATCGCAGCCCATGGTTGAAGGTCTCATCGAACAGCCTGCGCATTCGGCGATTCCGGATGACGGCGCATCCCGAGCGCTCGCTCGGCTTCTGGGCGTCCTTGGAGAAGACGCGATTTTCGTCTTCGCCGCCGGGGCGAACGACAAGGACATCCTCGAAGCGCTCGCCCACCGGCGCGCGAGTGCTTACGCCGCGGCGATTCATGGCCAACCGCAGGCCCGAATGCTGACCCACTTCGACGCGTGGGTGATCGACATGGTGCGCGCAATGGCCCCGCTCTCGCCGCCGGGGTGGATCCCGATGATGGGCGTCGTGCGGGAGAAGGTAACGCTCGAGGTCGGCGCGCGCGGACTCCGGAGCCTGTTTTCGAATAAGCCGAGCGAACGAGACATCGCCCGGGTCAAGCGATGCGGCTCCTTGGCGACCCGCACCTTGCGCGCGGTGTTCGCGGCCGATGGGCCGCTCGACGCCGAAGAGATCACGACGCTGGCGGCGGTGGTGGCGGCGTTCGGTCTGCCAGAGCCGGATGCGACCGCGCTGCTGGCCGAGACGCCGATCGCACCGGAGACTCTCGACGTTTATGGCGAACTCGATCACGGCGTCGCCCGCGCCATCGTTCGAGGCGCGTGGCTGGCCGCAGCGGCGGATGGAATCGATCCACGCGAGGAACACGCCATTCGCGTCGTCGCACACAAAACGGGCATTGCCGAACCGGAGGTCGAGGCCGCGCGTCGCGAGGCGCAAGAGCGGGTGGAAGCACGCAGCAAACTCGGAGCCGCTGCCGTCGACGGGATCCGCTACATGCTGTCCGATTTGCATCCCGGCTTGGGGGTTCGGCTCGCGGCGCTCGTGGGGACGCTCACCATTCCGAGGCGTTGGCGCGGCGAAGCGCTCGCCTCGGTCGGACAAGGCGCGCCGGTGACGCTCGCAGGCCGGCATGTGGATCTGGCCGCGAACGAGCGTTTTTCCGTACTCGGCATCGCCTGGGCCGCGGCCCTCATCGATGACCCGACCGTCGCACGCCGCGCGGTGCTGCAGTCGCGCTGGGAAAGGTTCGCAAGGGATCTGGGCGAAGACGATCTGTTCCCCCAATCGCTCGTGGAGCAGTGGATCGTCATGGCACTGGCGACTTGGGCTCGGTCATGGGCCTAAGCAGCATCGGCTTGGGCTTTCTCGGGGCCGGCAATATGAGCGGCGCGCTCATCAAGGGGCTCCTTGTCGGCGGTGGCGTGACCGCCGATCGAATCATGGCGAGCGACGCCAAGGTCGACCGGCTCGAGGAACTGCACGTTCGCCACGGCATCCGTACGACCGGAGACAACCGGACGCTCGTGCGCGAGTGCGACGTCCTGCTGCTCGGCGTCAAGCCTCAGACCCTCGACAAAGTCTTGACCGAGATTGCGAACGATGTTCGTGCCGACCAACTCGTCGTCTCGGTCGCGGCCGGAGTCACGCTCGCTGCGCTCGAAAACCGCCTTCCACCGGGCTCGCGAGTGGTGCGCGCGATGCCGAACACTCCGGCCATCGTGCAAGCCGGCGCAACGGCTATCGCCCCCGGGGCACACGCCTACGAGAGCGATTTGCGCATGTCCCGTGAACTGTTCGAGGCCGTCGGCCGAGTGGTCGTCGTGGAAGAGGCGTTGCTCGACGCCGTTACGGGACTGAGCGGAAGCGGGCCAGCCTACGTGATGGTTATTATCGAGGCGCTCGCCGACGGCGGCGTCAAAGCCGGGCTGCCGCGAGATACGGCGCTGTTGCTTGCGGCTCAGACGGTCTTCGGGTCCGCGAAGCTCTTGCTCGAGACCGGCGAGCACCCGGGCCGCTTGAAGGACATGGTCACGAGCCCCGGGGGAACATCCATCGCGGGCCTCCACATGCTCGAGAGCGGCGCGCTTCGAAGGACGCTGATCGACGCCGTCGAGGCGGCGTCGGAGCGCTCGGCGGAACTGGGTGCCCAGATGTCCGTGAAGCTCGGCCTCGGCGGCTGACGCGCGGACCGTATCCGCGAGCGGCTCCGCGTCACTTCGACAGAACGTCGGCGTACGTCACGAAGGCGATCAGCGTCAACAGCATCAACAGGCCAATCGCGTGCACGCGTGCCTCGACTTTCGCGTCCGGCTTGCGTCGCGACACGGCCTCGGCGCCCAAAAAGAGCAAACGGCCGCCGTCGAGCGCCGGAAAGGGAAGCAAGTTGAACGCACCGAGGTAGGCACTGAGCATCCCGAGAAACTGCAGTAGGACCCCCGGCCGCTGCGCTTGCTTCGCGGTCTCCTTCACGATCCCGACGGGACCATTGACCTGCAGCTTCTCCTTGCCGGCGATGACGCGCCCGATCGCGCGCACATTTTCGTAGACGAAAAGAGGGGGCGCGACGACACTCATCTTTGCCGCTTCTCGAACACCGACGGGCTGGACGAGCACCGGCATTCGAACGTGAATCAGGCCCTCGTCCTTGTCTCCGCGAGCGCCCGGCGTCACGCTCGGGTGCAAGATCTCATCGCCACGCGCCAGAGTGAGTGTCAAAGGCTCGCCCGGATGCGCGCTGATCGCTTTGCGAAGCTCGTCCCACGTGGAGACGGCACGCCCCTCGACCTCGAGCACGCGATCTCCGTTCTTGACTCCGGCGAGCTGAGCCGGCCCCGGTTCGACGACGACGCGCATCGAGGTTTCGTCCGGAACCTCCTTGCCGCCAATCAGCAGACCGAAAAAAATGAGCACCGATGCGAACAAATAGTTGGTCAATGGACCCGCCGCGATCGTGACCATTCGAGCCCGCAAGGGCGCGTTCGCGTAGCTCGACGGGTCCTTGGGGTCGCTCTCTTCGTACGGGTTCATTCCCGCAATTTGCACGTATGCGAGGAACGGAATCAGAGCGAGCTGGTACACCGTCGAGCTGTTCTTGGGCTTGTGCTTCCACACCGTCGGGCCGAACCCGATG
This sequence comes from uncultured delta proteobacterium, assembly GCA_963696385.1. GTDB lineage: Bacteria > Myxococcota_A > Polyangia > Polyangiales > Polyangiaceae > Palsa-1150. Next base: position 805,568 of record CAVOKF010000005.1, on the reverse strand, counting down.
CTGAAGCGAACGACGCGCATTCCGAACCGGCGGGCAGCCAAATAGTGACCGCCTTCGTGCACGACCATGAGCACGGCAAGTCCGAAGATAGCCACCAAGTAGTGCGCAACCGTCATAGGGTGTCGAAAACTCTAAGGCGGACGCCCGCGGGACGCTACCAGGGCACGCGATTGCGCCGCACGTCGTGTCGGAGCCATCAACGCTCGGGCGAGTCCGCGAGCGCTACCTGACTCAGGGGAAAAAGCTTACGCCGACGGACACCGAAGGAAACCCGACGCGCATCGTCAGCGCGGCCTTATCGCTGAAGTGATACCGGGCACCGACGTAAAACGCCGGCAGCACACTGGTCTCGAGGGGAGCGCCCGGACAGCTTACGTGCAATCCGTCGTAATAATAACAACTGCTCAGCCAGCCATGGAATATGTAAATACCGGGCTCGCCGAAGACGCTCCAGCGCTGGGATACATAGAAGTTCCACTGCATCGCGACCGGAAGTTCGATGTAGTCGGCCGAGCAATTGAACGCGCCGTAACAGCCGGAATAGTGCACCCAGTCCAGCCCGAACGTGACCGCGATGCTGTTGTTGATGGTGGGAATGAACCCGTTTTGCACGACGGGAATGCTGAACCGCCCGCCCAGGCCGAACCCGCCATCGCTCCCGTAAGGTCCTCCCCAACCGAAGACTCCATGCGGCTCGAGCTCGACCGCATAGACGGGGTGGTCGCCGGGGCGCTTGATTGTGTCGTCCGCGCGGGCGGCGGACGCGATGGATAGGATTACGGTGAGGGCAGTCGGTGCCGCAATGACGATACGTGGACGGCGCATGGGTGGCAGCTCAGCTCCAGCCGGCGACACTGCCGGAGGAGCCTTCCGCACGCAACCAGGAAATGGTGCAGCGCTCGCCTCGTACGCGGCCCGCGTCACTCACCCGTTTCGTGCTACGAGAGTGCACCCCAGCATGTCCAATACGGAAACCAACACGCCCGGCGTTCCAGGTACTCCCGCGGTCGGCGGGGGAGGTGCCGCCATCCAACTGAAAGGGGGCGCGGCCATCCTCGCTCCGGTCACGTCGTTCCCGAATGGCGTGCCCGGCAATGCGCTGGTCCTCTTGCCCATCAATCCAAATGGGACCCCCGTCGAGAAAAGGATCGTCGATGGCCCCGTCGCGCTGACGATGGAAGAAGTGTGGAAGCTGCTCGGCTTCAACGGCCCGGCAGTCCAGGTCCAGGACGATCAGGGCCGGCCGATCGCGATCGGGCTCGAAGACTTGCTCGGCGGGCTGGAGAAGCATTGGATCGAAAGCAAGGACGACCTCAACCGAGGGCGTATTTTTGCGCAAGAACTCATCAAATACGCGCGTCACGAAAAGGCCGAAAAGGTTCTCTCCAAGATCGTTGCGCTCGGCGGAGATGGCGACGACTGGCTGGGCCTCGGCGTCGCTCAGTTGGCGCAAAAGAAGCTCGACAAGGCCGAGGCCACACTTCGTGGCGCGCAGAATTTGCTCAAAGACTCGCCCTTTCCGAGCCTGCAACTGGCTCGGGTGATGAAAGAGAAAGGCGACCGCAAAGCGGAGCGCGAGCAAGCCGAGCGCGCCATCCAAATCGACAACAACTCGGTCGATTCCTGGGCGTACCTGGCGAACTCGATCCGCGAGGTCTCGGGTGAAGAGGCCATGCTGCGGCAGATCGAAGAGGTCGCGAGTGCGCCGGTCAACGCAAAGTCGGCGGCTCCCTACATCGCCCTTCAGGGTTTCTTTGCGGCCGAATCGAAAGACGAATCGGCGCGCGATCGCGCGATAGAATTCGCAAAGAAAGCCGTCGCGCGCGCGCCCGGCGACGCGCTCGCGCTGGTCTGCCTATCGGCGCTCTACGGGCAGGCCTCCAAGATCGACGAGGTCGTGAAGCTCCTTGCGCCTCACGAAGCGCTCATGCTGCGCGACGTGAGGGTCGCACACAATTACTTCGAGGCGCTCTTTCAGCTGCGCGACTTGCCGAGGATCACCGCGCTCTTGAACAAGCTGGCGACCAGCCCGACGCGCGAGGTCAAACAGTTCGCCATCGAGCGTTCTCGCGCGATCTCGCAAATGCTTGCCCAGCAACAACAGCAGCTGCCGACAGCGACGCAAGGCAAAGCATAAGGTCGGGGCGGGCTGGCGGTCGCGCGGCTAGCCCATGTTTCGGTCGTACAGGATGCGCAGCCCGACGAGGGTGAGATCTTCGTCGACGACCTGGATGGTCTTCGACAGCGGCGCAATGAGCGGCGCCAAGCCGCCCGTGGCGATGACGGCGCACGGATGGCCCAGCTCCGCGAGAATCCGCTCGACCAAACCGTCCACGAGCCCCACGTACCCGTAGACAATGCCGGATTGCATCGCGTGCACCGTATTGCGACCGACGACGCGCGGCGGCTTGGCCACCTCGACCCGGGGCAGCTTGGCGGCCCTGGTGAAGAGCGCGTCGGCACTGATCTGCAAGCCCGGGGCCAGAACTCCGCCGAGGTACTCCCCCTTGGGCGTAACGACGTCGAAATTGGTCGACGTCCCGAAGTCGACGACGATGACCCCCCCCTTCGCTCGCTCGTAACCGGCCACCGCATCGGCGATTCGGTCCGCCCCGACTTCACGCGGATTCTCAATGAGGATCGCCATTCCCGTCCGGATCCCGGGTCCGACGACGACGGCCTCGCGACCAAACCCGTCGCGGACCAAACGCATCATGGGCTCGGTGAGCGACGGAACGACGCAGGCGACAATCGCGGCGTCCACGATGGACGCAGTGACCCCACGCATTGCGAGGAGCGCGCGCAGCGCCACGGAATACTCGTCGGAGGTTCGACCGCGCACACTTTCGACCCGGAATTTGTGGGTGAGCTTCTCGCCGTCAAAGAGCCCGTAGACGATGTTCGTGTTCCCGACGTCGATGGCGAGCAGCATGGTTTCAGTCTTCCACGTGAACCGATCGGATCACGTCGCCTTCCGCAATCGCGTCCCAGTCGCCGACCGCATTTCCGACCCACGCGTACTGTCCGTCCAGGTGGGGGTATCGGGCAAGGGTCACGAACAGTTGGCTCGAGCCCGTGTCGCGCCCGGCGAGAGCAACGCCCACGTCGAAGGGCTCGAACGACACTGGGGATGTCTCGCAACGCAGCAGATCGCCCGAGCCCCCGTATCCGTCGCCCCCGCGATCTCCGAATTGAACCACGAAGCCTGGGACTACCCTATGGAATGAGACGCCCGTGTAGAAGCCGGATCGCGCCAGTGCGACGATGCGAGTTACCGCCACCGGCGCGAGCACCGGATCGAACGTTATGGATACGGATCCCGCGTCCGCATCGAGGACGACTCGTGTCGGGCTGGATAGTTCGTGGGCGAGTTCGGCGGCTGGCTCAAAGGCCGTCGTCGGAGCGTCGCACCCTTTCGGGCCGGAGCCGGCGACGAAAAGTGCCTTGGCCGCGTGGGATCGGACCGTCGGGCTCGGGTCGGTACACGCCTTGAGCGCGTAGTTACGACCCTCCCCGCTGCCGCTGGCGATCGCTGCGTCGATCAGGGCTTCGCGGGTCTCGACCAGGTCTCTTCGCCATGGCCGTGCGAGCGCAACCCCGAGCGCCCGCGCAATCCCCGGATCAGGGACATGGGCGTTCGCCACCGCGCGTTCCGCGGCGTCCGGTGAGCCGCCGTCCTCCCGCACCGCCGACGTGAAGATGCGCTCGGGATGAGACTGCAGAAGCTTCGCGGCCGTGGCCACGAGCCCGGGCTCATCTGCGGCGAGGGCCGACGCGATCGCGCTACGAGCCGCGTCGGAAAGCTCGGGGTGCCGGCCGATCGCCTCGATCGACGCCTCCCGCACGCGCAGATGAGCGCTACGGGCGATCTCGCTCCAGGCGGCGCGCCGGGCGCGATCCATCGTGCCGAAGTCGAGCGCCGCGAGCCGTGCGCGCTCTCCGGCTTCTCCGTCACCGAGGTCGCACTGGCGCAGAATGTCGGCGTCCCAGGCGTGCCGTGCCAAGTGGGCCGCGGCGGCGCATCGGAGCGCCGAGACCCGACGAATCACGGCCGGATCGGCGCCGCGATCGGGCTTCGCGCGAGCCAATGCCCACAGCGCCGTCTCGGTTCGCTCCGGCACTCCGACATCGAGGTCCCCCACGGCCGAGAGCAGCACCGCGAAGCGGTCGCCCAGCCACGGGTCGGCCCAGCTGCCTACCATCGACACGAACGCCTGCGCGAGAGCGAGTTTTCGGACGACGGATCCCCGGGACAGCGCTCGCGCGGCCTCCACCCGCTCGGCAGGCGTTGCCTGTTCGGACAAAAGGACCCCGGCCAGGTCCGCCCCCGCGTCCGGGTCGTCGGTGCGGCCGAGCGCACGGATCGCAAAGAGACGGTGCGGCCCGGGCCGGCCGAGTGCCGAGCGCGCGGCTGCGGCGAGGCGAGGCCAGAGCTCGCTGCTCATTTGCGTCTCCAGCTGGCCGAATGGGAAAAGCGCGGCGTCGAGCGGCGCGGTCGCCCGGGCCGCATCGAGAAGGGCGACCGCGGTCTCGTCGGACAGGGCACCCTTGCGCGCCGAGGTGTCGCCCAGCGCGTAGGCCGCGGCTTCGGAGGCCCTTCCCCCGACCGACAGCGCCGCGCGCAAGGTCGCTTCGGCCAGATCGCCTCCGCAGCGGCCCAGGGCCCGCAACAACGTCGACCGAGCCTGGCGAGCGAGCGCGTCGCGCCCTGTGCTCGGCCCGGAGTCCAGCGGATCTCCCTCTTCCGAGAGCGAAACGAGCCGTGCAGACAGGGCGCGGACATGGCGATCCTCACGCCCATGGCACGACTCTCCGAGCCCGTAGCTCGCCCAGGCGACCACCTCGTCGTCCTCGTCGTCGAGGGCCCGAAGCAGGGGAGCGTCGTCGCGGTCCAGGATGCGCGCCAATGCCCGCGCCGCCGCACGGCGAACGGCAACGTCGAGGCTGCTCTGCGCGTCACGTGGGAGCTCGTCGACCCTGCGGCGGTCCTCGGCCCGGGCGATGGCCGCGAGAATGTCGGTCGGCGGGGAGGAGTCGGCCGCTGGCCTCAACGGCGGTGGGGACCGACGATGCGAGCAGCCGATCGCCGAGCAGGCGATCGCGCAGGCCATGGCGAGAGCCGGGGCGAGCGTCGACGACGCACCGGTTCGGGTCGCGAAAACGGCGATCCCTGCCTCGCGATCCACCACGCGATGCCGTTGCGGCGAGACGGGCCCCAGCGGCGTCGCTATCCCTTTCCCGCGCCGGCCGGGCGGGCCCTGCAGCGCGCACGAGCGATCCTCGCCTCCACGTCTTGAACCCAGGACAGAAAGCCCTCGCGAGCGGCGCGCCCGATCCGATCCGTCCATGCCGGGGCGTTAGGGTCGCACACGCCCAAGGGCTCGGTGGTCAGACCCGCGCGCGCGAATGAGTCGATCGCGCGCGGCAGATGCCATGCACACGTCACGATAGCCGCGGCCTTGACTCCGCGTCGTTCGAGGATGCCGACCGAAAACCGGGCGTTGTCCCGCGTCGTGAGCGAACAGCGCTCTCGAATGACGACTCGATCGGGCACGCCTCGGAGAATGAGCTCACGCGCCATCACGTCCGCCTCGACACCCCCGCGCCAGCGCCGTCCCCCACTCGCGACGACCACGGTGCGGTCGTTCGCTCGAAGGCGGTAGGCTTTCGCGGCCGCATCGATGCGACGACGAAGCGCGCCAGGCCCCAGGCGTCCGTCCGGGTCGAGACGCACCGCGCAACCGAGAACCACGATCGCGTCCGCGAATGGCTCGCGCCGGGTATCGGATTCGTCGGTCGGCACAGGGACAAGGAATACCCTTCTTTGCTCCAACGAGGTACGATCGTCGGAAGGGAGCTGCGGCCAAAGGAGCGACGGGAAGCCGATGCAAATCACGTTCTGGGGCGTCCGCGGCAGCATCCCGACGCCCGGGCCCACCACCGTGCACTTCGGGGGCAATACGAGTTGCGTCGAGGTTCGCGCCGGCAAGGTCATTCTCATCTTCGATGGGGGAACGGGGCTGCGACTGCTCGGAAAGAAGCTGTTGAAGGAAATGCCTCTGACGGCCCACATGTTCTTCAGCCACGTGCACTGGGATCACATCCAAGGGTTTCCGTTCTTCGAGCCGGCATTCGTCGCCGGCAACGTGTTTTACTTGTACGGGGGCAACAACGTATCGCGCACTCTGGAAGAGACGTTGGCCGGCCAGATGGACCACCCGAACTTCCCGGTTCATCTGAGCGCGATGGACGCAACGATGAGGTTCCGAGACCTGGTCGAGGGCGAAACCGTCGTGATCGACGACGACGGGCCACCCGTCCGCGTGACCAACGCCAGCGGCAATCACCCTCAGGGCGTTTACGCGTTCCGAGTCGAGCACGGCCGCAAAGTGTTCGTGTACGCCACCGACACCGAACACTACGCGGGTCGCGTCGATGCCAAGCTCGTGCACTTGGCGCGCGGCGCAGATGTCTTGGTGTACGACGCCCAGTATACGCCCGAAGAGTACGCTGGAAGCGCGGGCACCGGAGGCCCCAAAACGGGCTGGGGCCACAGCACGTTCGAAGAGGGCGTGCGTTTGGCAAAGGCGTCGGGCGCCGTGCGGCTCGTGCTCTTTCATCACGATCCCATTCAGAACGACGCCGCAGTCCGCGAGAAGGAGAGCCGGGCAAAGGCGCTCTTCCCCGGCGTCATCGCGGCGCACGAAGGTCTCGTCATCGACGCATGAGGGACGCGGGGGCCGGGGGGCCCCGCCGATCGCGAAAAGCCTGCGCTATCTGCGGAGGCCCAACTGCGTGGTTTTCGCGCATTCGGCTCCAACGTGGCCCGAATTCGGGCTATGGCCGATGGCACTTCACGTGCACGCCGCCAAGCGATTGCGAAAGGAGCCACCATGCCGCCGAGCGAGAGTCGTGCATTTCGTACCTACCGAGGCCATCTTGCGGAAATCGTTCCGCTCGACCGGGAGACCGAGCGAGCACTGGCGAAGCGCTTGCACGACGGAGATCGCCGGGCCGAACATAGCCTGGTCGTGGCGTGTCTGCCGTTCGTCGTTTCGATCGCACTCGAGTATCGTCGCTGGGGCTTACCCCTCGAGGACATCGTTCAGCAAGGCAACGTGGGGCTGCTGCGCGCCGCGATCAAGTTCGACACCCGAAAGGACTGCCGACTGGCCACATATGCCGCATATTGGATCCGGGCGGAAATCCGGGAGCACGTGGTGCGCGCCTACCGCGTCGTGCGGCTGGGCACCACCAAGGGGGAGCGCCGAGCTCTTCGGGCTTTCCGGATCGCGTCGAACTGCGATGCGGCGACGCTTGCCGCAGTCAGCGGGTTGACCCCCGAGCGCGCAGAGATGCTTCTGCCGATCCTCGCCGCGCGAGAGGCGAGCATCGACGTCCAGACGCCGGAGAGGGGCGCTCTGGTCGATGGGCTCGCGTCGTCGTGTCCGACGCCCGAGGAAGATGTTGGCCGTCGCGAGACCGCCGAGCGGGTCCGGAAGGCCGTGAGGCTGGCGCTGACCGAATTGACGGATCGCGAGCGGCTCATCGTTCGAGAGCGGCTGATGGCCGATGAGCCACGCACGCTCCAGGAGATCGGTATGGAACTGGGCGTCAGCAAGGAGCGAGTGCGTCAACTCGAGGAGCGTGCGCGTACGAAGCTGCGGGCCCGTCTCGACGACGTGCGCGACGAAGCGGCATGAGGCTAGGATTGCCGTTATGACGGATGTCGGGATCGTCACCGGGGCGACGGGCGCTCTAGGGGCCGAGGTCGCTCGCGTGCTCGCTCTGCGCGGCCACCCCGTGGCGCTACTGGACCATGAACGACACGCGGATCGCCTCGAGCGGCTCGCCGGCACACTGAGCGGCGCAACCTGGTTCGCGGGGGATGTCGCGACCGATGCCACCTGGCTCGCTGCCTTGGATCGCGTGGAGCGAAAGCTTGGGGCCCGGCCGACGCGAGCGGCGATTGTCGCCGGCGCTTGGGGGGGCGGACGACCGCTTCACGAAGAGACAGACGACGAAACCTGGCGAGCGATGATGCTGGCGAACGTCGAAACGGCGTACCGCAGTTTGCGCGCGCTGCTGCCCGCCATGGTGGCTGGCCGCAACGGAAGCATCGTCGTGGTGGGATCGCGCGTGGTCGAGCAGCCGTGGACCGGCAAGGGCGCGGTCGCGTACACGGCTGCAAAGTCCGCCGTCGTCGCACTGGCGCGAGCGACGGCCGCAGAGGTCCTGCAGTACGGTGTCCGAGTGAACGCCATCCTGCCGAGCACAATGGACACGCCCGCAAACCGCGCCGCGATGCCGAACGCGGATCCGAGCAGCTGGGTCCCGCTACGGGCGGCCGCAGACCTGATCGCATTCCTGCTGAGCGACGAATCGCGGCACGTCAGTGGCGTCTCGGTCCCGATCTACGGGCGGGCTTGAATCGCGCCGCCGCCCCGCCGAACCATGGTCGGTGTCCCCCACTGGGGGAGCCCCCCACGCGGACCGCAACCTGTGGTACTCGCGATGGGTGATCCCTCGTTACACGCCAGCCGAATTCGCCGATCTCTGGTCGCCCGCGCACCGGTTTACCGTATGGCTGAACGTCGAGCTGGCCGCATGCGAAAGCATGGAGGAGGCTGGGGTCGTCCCCCCCGGGACCGCCGCGAGCCTACGCGGCAAGCACCTCGTTCTCGATCCGGCGCGCATCGATGAAATCGAGCGCACGACGAAGCATGACGTGATCGCATTCTTGACCCACGTCGAGGAACTCGCAGGCCTCGAAGCCCGATGGCTGCACCGAGGCATGACGTCGAGCGACGTCCTCGATACCTCGCTCGCGATCCTGCTGAGAGACGCCGCGGACATGTTGCTGGCTCGCTGCGACGTCATGCTCGCGGCGCTGGCACGCCGCGCTCGCGAGCACGCTACGACTCCGATGATGGGGCGCAGCCATGGCATTTTCGCCGAGCCCATCACGTTCGGACTCGCCCTGGCCGGACATCATGCGGAGTTCGCAAGAAGCCGCGCGCGTCTGGCGGCCGCCCGCCGGGAGATTGCTGTCGGCAAGATCGCGGGAGCGGTCGGGACGTACGCACATTTGTCGCCGCAGCTCGAGAGGCGCGCGCTCGCCTCCCTAGGGCTCGAGCCCGAAACGGTAGCGACGCAGATCGTGGCACGGGATCGACATGCCGCGTACTTCGCCGCACTGGCACTCGTCGCCGCAGCCATCGAGCGACTGGCCACCAACGTGCGGCACTGGCAACGAAGCGAGGTAGCCGAGGTCGAAGAGGCTTTCACCGCGGGGCAGAAGGGGTCGAGCGCCATGCCCCACAAGCGCAACCCGATTCTGAGCGAAAACCTATGTGGTCTGGCGCGCATCGTTCGTGCCGCGGTCGTCCCGGCATTGGAGGACGTCTCCCTGTGGCATGAGCGCGACATCTCCCACTCCTCGGTCGAGCGCATGATCGGACCCGACGCGACGGCAACGCTCGGCTTCATGCTCGATCGGGGCGCCCGACTCGTCGATGGGCTGGTCGTGTACGCCGACCACATGAAGCGAAACGTCGAGCGTGCCGCCGAGCTCTACTTTGGTGAAGCAGTTCTGCTCGCGCTCGTCGAAGCGGGAATGCCGCGCCAACAGGCTTACGTCCTCGTGCAGCGCAACGCGATGCGCGCCTGGCAAGGCCTGGGGCGCTTTCGCGATCTGCTCGCGGCCGACGCCGAGCTCATGGAACACTTGAACCCGACCGAGCTCGAGAAATTGTTCGATCTGGATCGTGCGTTGGCGCATGTTCCTGCGATCCTAGACCGAGCGCTCGCGTGAACGCGATTGCCGAACCCGACGCAGCCACGCGCGCGCGACGAGTCCGGCGATCATGGGCACATGATGCGGTTTCAGTCGGCTGACTTCATCGCCGTAGACGGGCCGCACTTCGGTCTCGGCGATTCGCAGGCCGCGCAACGCCAGCTGCGACAAAAGGTCGTTCGGGTACCCGTACCGTGGCCAGAGTCGGTCGAGATCGAGGCGAGCACACGCGCCCCGCGCGATGGCCGTATAGCCGCACTGGCTGTCGGAGATCGAGACGCCAATCGCGTATGCGGTGGCCCACGAAAGCACGAGCCCTCCGAGCAGCCGGGAGACGGGCATCGCGCGGACCACGCCGCTCACGCCGAAGCGGGATCCCTTCACGTAGTGGGCTTCGCCGCGTGCGATGGGCGACACGACGGCCGGAAGATCGACCGGATCCATCTGCCCGTCCCCTGCCATGACGACGAAGGCGTCGGTCGGACTCCCGTCCGTCTCCAGGGCGCGCCGATACCCCGTAACGATCGCGGCCCCCACGCCGCGGTTACGCTCGTGGCGCACCAGATCGATCCCCGAACGGTCGACCGCGCGGGCTCGGTCCGCCGTACCGTCCGTGCTCGCATCGTCGACGACGACGATGGCGTCGACCCAATGCGGCATCGTTCGCACTACGCGCTCGATGCGAGGCGCCTCGTTCCACGCGGGGACGACAACGACGACGCGCGATCCGAGCCACATGAACTTGCCAGCGTAAAGGCTATCGCATGCTATGGCGACGCCCGGTGAAGCGACGCCCGGTGAAGCGACGCTCGGTGACTCGCTGGCCCGCGCTTGCGCTGGCTCTCGCGGTCGCGTGCATCGTCTGGATGGGCACCCGGATCATCGACCATCGCCCCTTCCCGTCCGACACGACGCCCGAAGGGGCGTATGCGCGAATCGCTCTCGCGATAGCCGAACGCCGCCCCAAAGACGCCTTCGCGTACCTCGAGACCGAAGCCCAGTGGGCGGCGTACACCATCGGGGACGCGCGCAAGAAAGCGTGCGATCGCGTTCGGCGAAGCTATCCGGCCGACCAGCGCGCCACGCTGCTCGACCGGTGGAAAGATGAGGCGGAGGCAGCGGACGGCCCGGACGTGTTCGCGCGGCTCGCGACGCTGCGTGGCTGGACCGCGCGCCTCGACCGGGATTTGTCCGGGTCCGCACATGTGGAGATTCAAGGCGAGCGGGCGACCGTCGTGACGGCGCGGGGCACCCGCTACGCCTTTCGCCGGCGCGAAAACGGCATCTGGGGCCTTACGCTGTTTACGGCCGAGCTCCAGGCGGAAGCCGAACGTGCCTCGCGCGATCTCGAAGAGGTCGATCGCGCGGCCGCGGATTACGACCGCGCGAATGGGCCGTGATGGGGCAGGCTCAACCGGCGCTCTTGAGCTGGTCGGCCCACGACCGGCCGGCGGGCTGGCCGACTTCCGTCGGCAGGCCCGTTCGGGACCACCCGGGCTCCACCAGCTGCCCGAACGGGTTACGCACGCCATCCCACCCGGCGCGCTGGTCGACGACGTTGGTGAAGCCCTGCCCCACGAGAAGCTGTGCGGCGCGCAGGCTCCGCCCGCCCGCCTTGCAACCCACGACGATGGGCGCGTCCTTCGAGAACGAAGCGGTCATCACGCGCACGAAATCCGCATTAGGGACCATCCCGGTGGCGCCGGCATGAGCAATCGGAACGTTTACGGCTCCGAGCGGATGGCCCGCCTCGAACTCTTCGGTTGTTCGAACGTCGACGTACGTGTACCCCGAGGCGAGCTTTTCGCTGGCCTCCTGCGGCGAAATGCGCGGAATGTCGCTCATCGCCCGTCACGTTTTAGCGGCACGTCGCGCCGCCGTCGAGTCTCATCGACACAGCGGTTTTGCCAGAAGCGCTTGCTGGGCTGCGGCGCGCACCCCCGGCGGCGAGCCACTCGCCAAGAGCGGAGCGAGACGGGCCTGCAGATCGCGCGGATGCAGGGCGGAAAGCCCCAAAAGCGCTCCAAATCCGAGCTGCTCGGCGTTCGAGTCGTTGCCGGACACGGACAGGCCCCGGACCAGATCCGTCAGCCGGCCGGTCGAGTCTACGTCGCACAATGCACCGAGCGCCGTCGCTGCGGAGGCGCGCACGTCGTTGTCCTCGTCCTTGTCGGCCAACCGGTCCCGAATGGCGGCGCGCCAAGCCACCGCACGACGGCTTGCGAGCGCGACCACGATCGACCGGCGCACTCGAGGCGACGGGTCGCGCAAGCCGAGGCCGAGAGCGTCGTCCGCGCGGGACTTCGCCTTCGCCGTGACGAGCACGTTCACGGCCTGGGTCTTCACGAACCACCAGTCGTCGTGCGCCAGCCGATCGATAGCGAGCTCCACCGCGTCGGGCGACGGAGAAACGACCAGCGCCGCGAGGGCCGCCTCGCGCACGCGCGGCTCCGGATCGTGGACCGCTCGGATCAGCTCGACGTGCGCCGAGGGCACTCCCGTCGCCTGCTCCGCGGCATGCAGGCGCACGGGCCACTCGGCGTCGTGCGCGAGCGCGTCGACGATCCGCGCGGCGGCGTCTGGGTCCCCCGCTCGCGCCAACCACCCGAGAGGCCCGAGCGCGAGGTACCGGTTACGAATCGTCGGAGCGGTCGATAGCAGCTCGGTCACCGTCGCGTTGACCTCGCGCGGCGCCTCCGTCACGCGAAAATCGGCCGCGCGCATGAGCTCGAGCCGCGCCGCGACGCTGCGCGCCGGATTGCCCAAAAGAGTCGCGAAGCGCCCCGGAGGAACCCGTCCGAGAGCCTCGCCGAAGGCAGCACGCAGAGCGGCACGTGACTCGCGGTCCGCCTCGGACGCAGCAGCGAGCGCGTTCGCGATGGGCTCGAGGGCCTCGCCGGGCGCGATCGTCGCAAACAACGACGCCACGCAAGCACGCGACTCGGCGTCCTGACGCATTCGCGCCGCGAGCGCGACGGCGACCCCTGCACAGCGCTCCAACTTTTCTCGAGCCTTGCGCGACGCCTCCCCCGCGTTGTCGCAGACCGCTCGCGTGAGCAACGGCGCCGCGTCTTGACATGGCTCCACGCTCGCCGCGACGTCCATCGCGAGGGCTCGACCGTGAGCGTCGAGACCATCGTACGCTTTCGAGACGGCCGCGAGCGATTTCGGGCCGGCGCGCTCGAGGGTCTCGGCTGCCGCGACGCCGGAGTCACTTGAAAGCCGTTTCGCCACCTGGTCGAGGGTGTCGCCCTGAACGTCGAATTCGGAATAGGCGACGAGCTCGGCCACTCCCACGTCCGGGTGAGCCAGCCCGCGCGCGTAGGCCTCGTCGAGCACGAGCGAGAGACAGGACGTCTCAACCGGCTTCGGAAAGTCGACCTCGTACGCTTGGCCGGGCTTTGTCCAGGCATCCTCGGGGATCGCAATTCGAAACGTTTGCGTGCTGGTGACGACATACAGGGTCTTGGGCGCCGCCCCCTGATCGAAGACCCGGGGGTTGGGCGGTGAGAGCACGATCGCCAAACGCGGGATGGGCACGTCCTTCGGCGCGGCGAGCACGACGAATTCCCCTTGGCCCGCGCCCGGGCGAAGCTCCTGCCAAACCGTCTGCGCGTCGCCGTCCACGAGCTCCAATCCACGCGAGCCGGCAACGCTCGAGCTTCGTGCAACGAGCAGCTTCGACAGCGGTGGCGTCAAGGGACCTGCGAGCGGTCGGGCGTCGATGGGCTGGGAGGCGGCGCGCTGTTCGGCACTCAGCCGATGCACAGTCGCGGACTTGAACTCGAGCGAGGCCGGGTAGAGCGCTTGCGGGTCGATCAGGGTGGCCGATTGTCCGCAGATTCGGTTGTCCTCGTGGATGTCTCCGACGAGCACGTAGGCCGTCGGCCCGACGGCCATTATCTGGATCGCCTTTCCCGTCCTTTCGCCGGGATCGCCGTCGGTCAGACCCGTAACCCCCGCCCACAAGGGGCGCGGACGGCCCCCCGCCAAGATGGCCTCCCACGCGGGTCCATCCCGTCCCGCGCCTCGTATCGGAACCCGCACATGAATGACGTGCTTGTGCTGACCGATCGAGACGGTCTCGATGGAAACGGCCTCCTCGGCCGGAAACTGGGCTCGATCGAGACCAATCGGAACGGCCGTACCATTCGAGTCGACGATCGCGTGGGCCAGATCCACACGAACATCGAGGGCGGGAAGGCCGCCGTCGGCGGGGGCCCCGGCGTGGAGATCGGCGAACGCGCCCCGCGCGCCGAAAATTCCTGCAAGGAAGGCCGTGACGGCGACCGCGACCGCGACCGAATGCGACGATGGATGCGTCATGGAACCGTGTCTTCCGTATGCCTCATGACGAAAGCGATCGCGAGCCGGGGAGGGGGAGCCGATTTCCGTTCCGGCTCGTTGGTTCGCCGCTTACCGTATGGCGCAAGCGGTCGCGATCCGCGCAGCGCCGATCCCGTTCCGGCTCGTTTGTTGGCCGCTCAGCGCGTGGCATGCCAGATCGAACGGCCATGCGTCGTTCCTCGATGCTCGCAGCGGCCGTCACGGCGACGATCGGGGTCGCGACGATCGGCCTCATGCGCATCGCGCAGCGCTCGATCCCTCCACCGATTCCCCCCGGGGCCCAAGCGCAGCCTTCGATCGCCCAGGTGGCGGAGGCAAGGCCGGCCTTCCCGCATGAGACGGTACCGTCGCCCGAACCGACGGGCGTCGAAGGCTTGGACCTGCTTCGAATCACTGCGGACGACGCGGGTCTGATCGCCCCCACCGCGGGCGGAACGGCTCGGTTGACGCTGGACGGCGACTTGCAACGCACGGCCAGTGCGCTCTTGGCCTCGCATCACTTGCCCGAAGCGGCCGTGGTGCTCATGGACGTCCCGACGGGTCGCTTGCTCGTCTACGCCAGCCACGTGGATTGGGGGACGCCCCGAGACATTTGCGCCGAAGCCCTCGCTCCCAGCGCGAGCGTCTTCAAGATCGTCACCGCCGCCGCCCTGATCGAAGATGCCCATCTCGGAGCGGACACGAAGCAATGCTACTCGGGTGGCGAGCAGCGCATCAAGAGCTCGGACCTGATCGACGATCCGCAGCGCGACCGGTGGTGCACGACGCTGGCCGGGGCGATGGGGCGCAGCATCAACACCGTGTTTGCGCGCCTCGCGACCCAACACCTCTCCCCGCCTCAGCTCGAGGCCATGGCGCGCCGATTCGGCTTCGGACAACCGATGGCGTTCGACGTGCCCGTTCAGACGAGCGGCGTCCGCGTACCCAGCGATCCCCTGGAGTTCGCGCGCACCGCCGCGGGCTTTTGGAACACGACCTTGTCGCCGCTCGAAGCGACCGAAATGAGCGCGATCGTGGCTCGACAGGGCGAGACTGTGCGGCCGACCATCGTGGACCGAGTCATGGCTTCCAATGGAGTCGTCCTGGGGTCGGCATCGCCCTCGACCTTCTCGCACCGGGCCATTGAACGCGACACCGCCGAACAGCTCGCGGCCATGATGGAACACACAGTCAGCGAAGGGACCTGCTGGCACGCGTTTCACGACGGGCACGGCCGCGCCTTTTTGCCGGGCCTCCCGGTGGCGGGAAAAACGGGAACGTTGACCGACGCCGCGACCCATCGGTTCTACACCTGGTTCACGGGCTTCGCCCCCGCGCGAGCCGAGTCCGGCCTGGGACAGGTTGCGATCGCCGTTCTGGTCGTCAATGGCCCCGCGTGGCAAGTCAAGGCCAACGTTGTCGCGCGCGACGTCCTCAGAGCCTATTTCGCTTCCAAAGACGTCGCCGGCGTCACACGGCCCACCCTGACGACTATCGCGCGGCATCGTTCCAGCCGCTGAGGCGACCCACGACCCGCGACCTCGTCACTCCACGTCGAGATCGCGAAGCAGGAAAAACGCGAGCCCCCCCTGCTCTTCGCTGCTGCACAGCACCCCATCGCCACGGGCCCTGTCGCATACAAACGCGGCAAGTCCCCAGGCCGTGGATTCGTCGGTCGCGAAGATCGGCGTGGACAGCTCCCAAAGGTCCCGCTCGAGGATGGAGTCGAGGACGGCGGCCGACGCGCGCCGGACGCTTTCGGGTACGTTGGGATGCGAGCCACCCCAGCCCCACGTGCGAGACTTGAGCGCGAACGTGCCGAGCAGCGTGGCGCGGGCGCGGACGATCGATCCCGCTCGGGTCCGAAATTGGACGCGCTCGCGCGCTAAGTCGACTTCCGGCGTGCCGCCGCTTGGAAATCCGAAGCGCGCCTCGAGATCTTCGTTCTTCGCCCGCAACCGAACGACGACATCGTCCCGTGCTCGATCGAAAGCCACGCTCGGTGCATGGACCAGCCCGGGAAGCCACGCGAACGTCGTGTCCACGAAGTGCGCGAAGGTGCCGCCGCGAACTTCGTCGACGTCCAAGCCGTCGAGCGCGCACAGGGCCTCGATCGCGCGGGCGAGCAGTGGGGTGACCGCCCGCGCCTTGTCACCGCCGAAGACTTCGTCGACGCGCGCATCGTCGCCGATCACCTCTTCGACATCGATGCCGGCGACGACGATCGAGCCGTTGGGAGCCCGGACGACTTCGACCAGCACGCGCCCCCACGCCTCGGCGGCAAGCTCTTCGTACAAAACGGACCCAATGCCGTCGAGGATCTCCCGCCTCAAGCTCCCAGAGTCGGCGTCATCCATGGCCGCTCAAACGAAAAGATCGTTGATGAGGTCGGCGCCGTGAACCGTCTGGTATTTCTCGAAGTCGGTGACGCCTGCGCCGCGCAAGACATCCTCGTCGATCAAGAACTGGCCCGAACACTCGCGGCTGGGGCGGGTCAGCACGATGTGCGCCGCGTCGGCCATGATCTCGGGCGTTCGGCTACCGCGAACAATGGCGTCGCCCCCGAGAAGATTTTGCGTGGCCGCGGTCGCAATCACGGTTCGTGGCCAGAGCGCGTTGACGGCTACGCCGGCCTGTCGAAACTCGCCCGCCATGCCGGCGACGCACATGCTCATGCCGAATTTCGTCATCGTATAGGCCACATGGGGCGACAACCACCTCTCCTGCAGGACGAGCGGTGGACTGATGTTCAAGATGTGGGGATTGGCGGCCCGGAGCAGGTGCGGCAGGCACGCCTGCGAGCACGCGAAAGTGCCCCTCGTATTGACTTGGTGCATCAGATCGTAACGCCGGACAGGCGTGTCCAGGGTACCGGTCAAGCTGATGGCGCTCGCGTTGTTCACGAGGATGTCGATGCCGCCGAATGTCGACACGGCCTGAGCGACCGCTGCGCGGATCGCGTCTTCCGAGCGAACGTCCACGATGCAGGCCAGCGCGCGCCCACCGGCTCTCTCCACTTCTGAAGCCGCTGAATAAATCGTCCCCGGTAGCCTCGGATCCGGCTCGACCGTCTTGGCAGCGATGACGATCCGTGCCCCGTCCTTGGCCGCCCGCAACGCGATCGCCTTGCCGATCCCGCGGCTTGCCCCCGTGATGAAAAGCGTCTTGTCTCGAAGAGTCGACTCACCGATCATGTGCGCGCAAAAGCTTTGGCACGCCCGGTTCGCGGGCGCCGGTCAGGCGGCGCTGTGCTCGTCGCGCAAGATGTCGCGAAGCGCATCGGCCAAGGCACGCAAAAACGCCCCATTGGAATCGGGCGGCGTGGATGGCGCGCGCCGCGGCCGCGCCTGTGCGTCTTCCGCGCGTTTCGGCTGCTCTCCCCGAGTTTTCATGGCAACCATGATGACGCCGCTGAGGCGACAAGAAAAGAAAAGACGTGCGTTGCATTCCTATGCAGGGGTCCGGTCGAACGCGGCGGCAACCGATGGGCGCCCTGACGAGGCAGCCCGTCGGGCGGCCTTCGATCACGTTCGCGTCGACGACATCCTCCGACGATTCAGGCCGGGGGTGGACTCTTGCCCGACGCCGGACCCGATTCTGTGGCCTGGGCCAGATGGGCCATACTCTGCCGACGGCTCGCAGCTTCGTCTACATAAAGCCGCAGAACGGCAATCGCAAGCGCCATCAGCACTGGGCCCATGATGAGGCCCTTGAGGCCGAACACTTCGACGCCCCCGAATAGCGCTGCGAACGTGACGAGCGACGGCATCTCCGCGTCCGCCCCGACCAAGTGCGGCCGGATGACGTAGTCGCAAACCGCCATGACGAAGGCCGCGCCCCAGGCAAGCTCGAAACCGCCAGCCAGAGGGTGTGCGGTCAGGAACAGCACGACCCCGACCGGGACCCAGACGAGCATCGTTCCGACGGCCGGAACGAGCGACGCCGCCGCCGTCGCCGCGCCGAAGAACAGCGGCTTGGGAACCCCGCAGATCGCGTATCCGATGGTCGCAAAGATACCCTGCGCGAGCCCGGTACCGATCGTGCCGAGCAGCGTCGTTCGTCCGACACGCCGGAACTCTTCGAAGAGCTTGCGCGTGTAGTCCGGCCTCAGGGGCAGCGCCTGCTGGGCGCGGATGGATACCCTCTGCCAATTGCGCAGGATGAAGTGCATGGTGAGCATCGCAAAAAAAAGCGCGAGCAGCGTCGATGCGGAAGCCGCCACTAGCGCTTCGGCGAGGCTCGCGGCTCGAGCCGCGGCCCCTTCTGCGGCGCCTTGAAGACGGTCCTGCAGCTGTTCGGGCGTGACCCCGAACCGATCCGTCATATGGCCGAACAGCGTGATCAGACGACTCCCGCCCCCGCGCGGGCCGACCGCGTCGATCAGCTGACGCGCGAGTCCCGCGCCCTCGGCGCCCAACAGCCATACCAGACCGCCCGCGCTGGCAACGAGGCTCATCGCCGTCACGCCGACGGCTCCGAGCGCCGCTCCTCGGCGGCCGAATACGGGGATGAAACGTTCGTAGATGGGCTGAACGACGAAGGCCAACAGAGTTCCGAGCAAAAGTCCGACGCCGACGGGCATCACGATCCACCAAACAACGGCCATCGCTGCGGCAGCGGCCCAGCCCAATGCGTATCGCTCGCTCCGCGCGAGCGCCTCGGCACTGCCCGGAGCCGCACCCCGGCTCTCCGCGGTCTCGGCGGCGGAGGGACGAAGCGCCGGCATCGCGGGCTCGCTGCGCTCGTTCGCCTCCTTTGCCGAAGTCACGAGCGTCACGCGTCCTTCAGTCGAGCCGCCAGTTCCGAAAGCGCAGTCTCGGCATTCGCCAACCCGTCTCCGGCCCCCTCGTCGAACCGACGGGAAAGACGCATGTCGGGCGTCAGCCTCCACGTGGCGCGCGACGTGCGGATCATCGCAGCGATCTTCGCCGGATCGAGGGGCGTGTCTTCGCGCAAATGCAGCGTCACGAAGCGGGCGTTCGCTTCGCAGCCGAGCGCACGCAACCGGCGTAGCTCCGTCTTGAGCGCCATCAGTTTGACCAAGCGTCGCGCCTCCTCGGGGGGAGCGCCAAAGCGGTCCTCCATCTCCGCCGCGATCTCGACAACGTGCGCCTCGTCCACGGCGCTCGCAAGCCGCTTGTAGAGCGACAGGCGCACGCCGACGTCGGTCACGTAGGCATCCGGCAAGAGCGCCTCCACGTCGAAGCTGAGTTCGGGATCGACGTCGTGCACCACCTCTTCGCCGCGCATCTCGTGCACGGCCTCGTCCAGCATGCGGCAGAAGAGATCGAAGCCCACCGAAGCCACGTCGCCGGATTGCTCTCCACCGAGAAGGTCGCCGGCACCACGCAGTTCGAGATCGAGTGACGCGATCTGGAAGCCGCTGCCGAGCTCAGTGTGGCGTTCAAGGGCCTCGATGCGCGATCGGGCCTCGTCGCTCATGACGTTCTGTGGCGGCACGACCAGGTAGCAATACGCCCTCTCCTTGCTTCGACCGACGCGTCCACGCAGCTGGTAGAGTTGCGACAAGCCGAAGAGATCGGCCCGGTCGATGATCATCGTATTGGCCCGCGGGATGTCCAACCCGCTTTCCACGATCGCCGTCGACACCAGGACGTCGTAACGGCCGTCCACGAAGTCGAGCATCGTCTCCTCCAGAGTGGTCTCGCTCATCTGTCCGTGGGCGACAGCGATTCGAGCGGTCGGCACGAGCTCTTGGAGACGCTGCGCCTTCTCGTAGAGTTTGTCGATGCGGTTGTACACGTAGAAACATTGCCCGCCGCGCGCCAGCTCTCGCTGCACGGCCTCCCGCACGACCTGATCGTCCCAGCGTGTGACCACCGTGCGGACCGCACGCCGGTCGACCGGCGCCGTCGTAATGAGCGACAAGTCGCGCAATCCCGTGACGGCCATCTGCAGAGTCCGCGGAATGGGCGTCGCCGTGAGGGTGAGCACATCGACCTGCGCGCGCAATTGCTTGATGCGCTCCTTGTGAGTCACGCCGAAGCGCTGCTCTTCGTCCACGACGAGTAGTCCGAGCGTCTTGAAGTGAACGTCCTTCGAAAGCAGCCGGTGCGTGCCGACGACGACGTCGACCTTGCCGTCTCTCAGACCGAGGACCGTCTCCTCTTGTTCCTTCTTCGATTGAAAGCGCGACAGGGCCCGGAGGTTCACGGGATAGCCGGCCATTCGCGCCTCGAACGTCCGGAAGTGCTGCTGTGCGAGCACCGTCGTCGGGCAGAGGACGGCCACCTGCTTGCCGCTCATCGCGACTCGGAATGCGGCTCTCAACGCCACCTCGGTTTTGCCGAAGCCGACGTCGCCACACACGAGGCGGTCCATGGGCCGGGGCGACTCGAGGTCGTGGTTCACGTCGTCGATCGCGCGCGCCTGGTCGGTGGTCTCGTCGAACGGAAAGGTGGCCTCGAACGCCCGGTAGTCGTCGTCTGCGGGCGGCAGCACGTCGCCCGCCGCCGCCCGCCGTTCGGCGTAAAGACGCAGTAGCTCGTCGGCCATTTTGCGGACCTCGCGTGCCACGCGCGCTTTGGTGCGTGCGAACGTGCTGCCGCCGAGCTTGTCGAGCTTCGGCTGGGCGTGCTCGCCGCCAACGTATTTCTCGAGCTGGTTGAGGCGCCAGACGGGTAAATACAGCTTGTCTCCGCCTCCGTACTCGATCGCGATGAGGTCGACGGTCAGGCCCGAGACGTTCTTGTGGACGAGGCCCTGGTAACGGCCGATCCCGTGTTCGCCATGCACGACGTAGTCACCCGGCGAAAGACTTCGCAGGTCTTCGAGAAATGGCCTTGCCGGATCGGCGGACCGCGTTTTGTCACGACGGTGGTGAGTGCGCGCGCCGAAGATCTCCTCTTCGGTGACGAGCACCAACCCGTCCGCCGGGATGATCGTGCCGCGCGCGAGCGGTCCGACGACCACCTGAACCCCGTCTTGGGCCGGCTCGTCCAGCCAAGCGGGGTCGAACGCCGACAGTCGCGCCTTGCACGCGACATCCTGGTGACGCAGCAGCATCACGAGACGCTCGGCTTGTGTCTGCGCTCGCGCCGTGACGAAGACCCTCATCCCGTGATCGAGCCAGTGACGGACTCGGCGAACGAGCGGCGCGAGCCCCGCGCTCTTGCCCTTCGCGGACCGCGCCACTTTGATGGCACGCGTGAGATCGTCGTGATCGCGCGACGCTAGGTGGAGTGGATCGCCGGCGGGGCTCTCGAACGAACCCATGCCGCCTTCGGCCCGCCCGACGGCAAGCGTACGGTGCAGCGCAACGACGGTGCGCGAGCCCATCTCGCGCGCGACGTCCTCTTCGTCGGCGAAGAAGGCTTCGGGAAGGAACTTGGGGCCGTCGCCGCTCTTCGGCTCCGCGTCCGCTCGCGCGCGCTCGAGCTCGTTGCGAACGGCGCGCGTCAAGCTGGGCGGGTCCTCGAGAACGAGGACCGCGTCCGCGGGCACGTACGCGAGGATCGGGTCCATTCGTTCGTAGTACGCGGGCAGAAAGCCCTCGGCACCGAAGAAGGACCTGCCGCTGGTGACGTCGTCGAGGAGCGCCCGAACCTTGGTCGTCGGCCAGTCGATCGAGTCGGCGAGCTGCGTGAGTCGCGAGCGTGCTCGCGCAACGGTACGCGGATCGAGGATCGCCTCCCGCGCCGGTGACAGCCAGAATCTGTTTGAGCTCCGCCGCGTCCTTGATCGTCTTCTGTTCGATGGGGTCGAACGGCTTGAGCGACAGGACGAGCTCACCGTAAAGTTCGACCCGCACGGGCCATTCGCTCGATGGCGGCCAGACGTCGAGAAGTGCGCCACGAACCGCGAAGCTGCCGGGGTCCTCGACCACCGGAACCCGCAGGTAGCCCGCCTCGGAGAGCGCGCCAACGAGCGCGTCGCGGTCGATCTCCGACTCAGCGACGATTCGATCGGCGCGCCTCGTGAGCTCAGCCTTCGGAACGACTTTGCGTACAAGAGCCGTCGCAGGGATGATGAGCACGCGCCACGGCCTGTTCTGCGCGAGGTGGAACAACGTCGCCATTCGGCTCATCGCGGCACGGCGGTCCGGGCTGACCTCGGCGTACGGCGAGGATTCGTTCGCGGCGAAGACGATCACGTCGCCTTCGCCCGTCTCCTCCGCGTTCTCGTCGAACGAGCCTCGCGTGAGGAATCCGACGTCGTCCGCAGAGCGGCGCGCAAGGTCGATGTCTTGTGCCACGAAAACGACGCGGCGTCCCTGACGGACAAAGGCCGCGACGATCGCAGCTCCCGCGCAACCGTGTACGCCCGCGACATCGAGCCTTTGCCGCGTGGGCCCGCGGACCCGAGCGAGCACGTCCCCGACGCGCGACGCGACGATGCCCTCGGGTGGCAAGAGTGATTCGAGCGGCTCGAGCGACTCGGGAGTCGGTTGCAGACCGGCCGACAGCTCCTCCGGCGTGAGGCCGGTTTGCTCCCGAAGCGTGGAGGTCAGCGTCACGCGCGGCATCTTCGCTCGGATGCGCGTACGTAGGGCGCTCGCGCCGCCGGCGCAACCGGCACCGTCGTCCGGCTCACTACGATGGCTCGCACGACCGGGATCCGAGCTCCGGGCTCCGCTCGAATGCGCGAACGGCGGCGGGGACCACGACGAGCGCGGCCACGAGGCCGGCAAGAACGCCCACGGTGCCGATCGAGCCGAGGTCGCGCAGTCCGTCGAAGCGACACGCGACTAGCGCGCCGAAACCGGCGGCGGTGGTCAGCGCGGTAGCGGCCACGAGCGGTCCTTGTGTTCGAAGCGCCTGGGCCATCGAACCGTGGCGGGCGGCATGCAAAAGAAACATCGATTCGTCAATCGTCACGCCGAAGAGGACGGGCAGAACGAGTGCGTCGTAGACGTGCCATTGCATTCCGAAGGCGCGCATGGCCACCCCCACGGCTCCCATTTCGCAGGCCAGCGTCGCTAGAGCGACGAGCGCGTGGCGTGCGCTCCGAAGAGCTACCCGCATCGCCACGGCCACGACGCCCAGGGCGACTGCACCCACGAGGATGAGATCGCGATGCAGCGAGTCGCGGAGCGCTTGGTCGATCGCATCGAAGCTCGTGACGAGCGCAGCCGGGTCGGTCGCGAGGATGGCCGCGCGCGCGCGCGCGTTCGCCGATGCGCCACCGGTCGGTCGCACGTAGGTGGCGACCAGCGTGTCGGGCCCGTCGTGCGCGAGGTGCCGCGCGAATAACCAGGAAGCCGCCTCTCCACCTCCGAGGGCATCGGGCACAAGATCGTGCGAGGGGTGAGCGAACGCGTCGAGCGCGGGGGCGCAGGCGCCGAGGTCGAAGCCCTCTTCGCGAAGGGCCGCCTCGAGAAAGCCCCGTCGAGCCGGCAGATCGAGACTGTCGCGCTCGGCCAAGCGCGCCCGCTGAGTCACCGCAGCGGGCGCAAGCGTCCCGAGCGCGTCGAAGCTGTCGATGTCGCCGGATTGCTCGAGGCCCTCGAGCGTCTCGGCCACGCGATCTGCCCGCGCCCGCGCAGACTCTGGATCGGAGTCGATCGTCAAGACGAACCATTGGCCGGAATGACCGCCGAACAGGGATCGAATGTGCTGTTCGGCCAAAAGCGGTGCCATCGCGCGAGGGCGAACGGCCACGAGAGCATCGGCGGGTGGAGGCCACCCGATGACGGCGAGAATGGCTACTGGCGTCGCACACAGGCCCAGTGCGACTGCGGCTCGGCCGCGCGTTGCGGTGGCGCGGATGAGCCACTCGATCCACCATGACGACCGCACCGGCGGTGTCGAGCGTCGCTCGAGAAACGCACCCATCTCGGGTGTGATGAGCAAAATGGCCACCGCTGTCAACAACTCGCCGGCACCGCACAGCAACCCGAGCTCTTGCATGGCACGCAGACCGCTGAGAGCAAGGGAGGCAAACGCGACGGCGGCGACGCCCGCGGCCGTGATCGTCGGCATCCAAGTCGAAGATCGCGCCGCGCGGGCGGCGGCCGCGCCGGCGAGCCCAGCGCGACGCGCATCGAGCAGCGCGGCGTAAACGTGCACGCCCGTGTCCACCCCGACTCCCACGACGACGGCCGCGAACGCGATGGCCAAGGCGTTCAACCCAAAAGGAAACAGTGCGGCGAGACCCGTCGTCCAAAGTGTGCCGACCACGAGCGGCGGCAGCACCGCGGCAAGGGCGCGCACGCGGCCGAACGTGACGACGAATGCCAGCGACGCAAGGACGATCGACAGCGTTCCGCTCACGGCCAAGTCGCGCTTGAGCATCCGCTCGGTGGCACGCGCGATGGCGTGACCGCCCGCCACCTCGATGGTCACACCCGGCCGCGCACGGGTGCGAAGAGCCCGATCCACGTCGTCCATCGCTGCATTCGCGTCAGCCGATACAAACGCGCTGCCGCGCGCCTGGACCACGACCAATCGCGCACGATCTCGGTCGGCGGTGAAGGCCGCGCCGGCCGGCGCCGTCACACCACCCGCCAGATCCGTGCGCGACTCCCACGGCACTTGACCCAGCCGCAGCGGATCGCGAGCGAGCCAGGTCTCCGCCTCCGCGTCCGCGGGCGGCGCAAGCAGCAGGGCACGTGTCTCGGCCAGCCGTGCGCGCATCCGCTCGGGCGTCACGAGGTCAGCGAGCCGCGCGCGCGCCTGCGGTCCGGAAAGCGCCCAGGCCAGTGTGGGGTCGGGCGGCGGCGGGACCGCCGGGGCTCGATCGATGACCCGTTCGATCGAAGGGGCGCGCCGTAACCCGTCCGCGACGTCGTCCGCTACCCGCTCGACGTCTTCCGGACTCTGGCCGCTCACGAGGAGAAGGACCGGGTCTCGCCCACTGAACGCGCGGTTCCAGCGTGAGAGCGCCGCGGCGTCGCCTGAGCCGGGGAACAACGACGACAGATCGGTCGATACCCGGAGCTTGACGACGGTGAGCCAGGCCGAGAGCATCGTCACGACCCCGATCGCGCCAACCGTCAGCCACGAACCGACAGCCCGCCTGCTCATGGATTCGTGCCGGACCGCTCCGCCAACGCCGCGTCGTCCGAAAGCTTCTGGATCCGGACCCGGACCCGCGTCACGCGCCTGCGGCTGATTCCGGTCACCTCCGCGATGGCTCCGCGCGCGAGCTCGACCCGGTCACCGGCACGCGGCAACCGCCCCAAAAGCTCGACGACGAACGCTCCGATGGTCTCGGCCAGGTCCGCGTTCGGTATCTGGATGCCGAGCGCCGAACGCACCTCCTCCATCGCCGCCCGTCCGTCGACGTCCCATGCCTCGTCGAGACCTGGTTCGCGAATAATCTTCTGCGGCTCCTCGTCGAACTCGTCGCGAATCTCGCCGACAATCTCCTCGAGCAGGTCCTCCATCGTGACGAGCCCGCTCGTGCCCCCATACTCGTCGACGACGACGGCGATGGGAACCTGCTTTCTCTGCATCTCCCGCAGGACATCCATGCCGCTCTGTACCTCGGGCACGAACAGAACGTCGCGCCGGAGAGGTACGAGGCTCGGGAGCGTGCGCGCCTCGGCGTGGAGCAAGAAATCCTTCGCATACAAGTACCCCGCGACTTCGTCGAGCGACCGACCGACGGTGAGCAACACGCGAGAGTACTGATGCGCACGGACGAATTCGTCGGCGTCCGCGCCGCTCGTTTGTACCGGAAGCGACACGACGTCCACGCGCGGCACCATCGAATGGCGCGCTGCGCGCTGCGAAAAGCGCATGACGCGCTCGAGCAACTCCGCCAGTGCGCGGCCGCGAGGCGACCGCGCGGCACTCGCGGCGAGAATCGACAGAATCTCGTCCTCACTGAAGCGGCCCTCGACACTGGCGACATCCGGCGACATGCCTACGGCACTCAAGATGAATCGAGATGCCTGTTCGAGCAGCCAAAGCAAGGGCTGAAACGTGAAGTACACGACGCGCAGCGGAATGGCGGCCGCAAGCGCCGTCGCCTCGGATCGTTGGATCGCGATGAGCTTCGGCACGAGCTCACCCAGCAAAACGTGCCCGAACGTGAGAATCGCGAACGCGACCACGGCGACCACGACATGAACGGCGCCCGCGGCCGGCACCCCGAACGCAGCGACTGCGACGCGGTCGAGCAGCGCCGCCAGCGATGGTTCCCCGATCCAGCCGAGACCCAGGCTCGCCAGCGTAATGCCGAACTGCGTGACCGAGAGATAACGGTCCAGCCGGCCGACAATCGTCTCGGCTACGATGGCTTTGCGTTCCCCCTTGCGGGCCCTCGAGCGCAGCTGCGTAGCCCGCACCTTGACGAGGGCAAACTCCGCGGCGACGAAGAAACCGTTGAGAGCAACGCAGAGCGCCGCAACGACCAAGCCCCACACTGGGTGCAAGTCCTACCATGATGCGCCCCGGCCAGGGGATGAACGCGCATGAATGACCACGACGTCCTCGTCTTCTTGCTCGCGCTGACCGCTCTTTTGGCCGCGGCGCGGGCGCTCGGGGAGGCTGCGCGGGCGATCGGATTGCCCGTCATCGTCGGAGAGCTCGGCGCCGGGATCGCGCTCGGGCCCACGGCCTTGGGGCGGCTTCTTCCGAGAACCCAACTCTGGCTGTTCAGCCCGGGCACGCCTCAGGCGATGATTGGCGCCTACACGACCGTGGCAGCCGTCCTGCTGCTCGCCGTCGTCGGCCTCGAGATCGATCTAGGTGTCCTCAGGCGGCGCGGAGCCGTCGCATTGCTCACCGGCGTGCTCGGAATCTTGCTCCCCGCGGCGTGCGGCGTGGCGCTCGGCTTTCTTTTGCCAGACTCCGATCTGCTCGACCCCTCGCGGCGCACGACGTTCGCGCTCTTGATGGGTGTGGCGCTTAGCATCTCCGCGCTTCCCGTCATTGCCAAGACGTTGCTCGACCTGGGCCTCTTCAAATCGGACGTCGGCCTGCTCGTCATGGCCGCCGCCATGATCGACGACTTGGCTGGTTGGCTCGCGCTGTCGCTGTTGCTCGGGCCCATGCACGGAACAGGCTTGGCATTCGGCTCGTTCGCGAAAACCGCAGCGCTCACGGCACTCTTCGCGGCCGGGTTACTTATCGGCGGCCGGCGCATCCTCGACATAGCCCTCAGCCGTGTCGAAGGCATGGGAACCGGCGGGTCGGGCCGGATCCTTTCGGTCGTCATCTTGCTGGCCTTGGTCGGCGCAGCGGCGACGCAAGCGATCGGCCTGCACGCGGTATTCGGTGGCTTCGTCGTAGGCCTCACGGTCGGTGGCTCCAAGCGTATCAAGGTGCGGACACGACGCGCCATCGAGGACTTCGTCATCAACGTGTTCGCACCGGTGTTTTTCGCCTCCATCGGGCTGCGGGTCGACTTCGTCAGCGCGTTCGACGTGCGGCTCTGCGCGCTCATCCTCGTCCTCGCGACCGTCCCCAAGCTGGCCGGATGCGCGATCGGCGCGCGAATCGGCGGACTGCCGTGGCGGCAAGCCACCGCGGTCGGCATCGGAATGAACGCACGCGGGGCCATGGGCCTCATCTTGGCCGACCTGGCGCGCGATGCAGGGCTGCTGACCGACCGGATCTTCGTGGCACTCGTGCTGATGGCCCTGATCACTTCGCTGGTCAGCGGCCCGGCGATGAAGCGGCTGCTGTACCGCGACGAGGCCGAGGAGGATGTCGTGACCCTCCTCCGGCGCGGCGGGTTCATAGCCGAGCTTCATGCGCACACCCCGACCGAGGCCATTGGCGAGCTCGTCCGTGCGCTCGGCTCCCTGTTGGCCGGCATGAAGCGGCGAGCGCGCGACGCCGTGATCGAGCGCGAACGGGTCGCCGCCACCGGCCTCGGTGACGAGGTGGCCATTCCTCACGCTGCCGTCGACGGTCTGGATCGTCCCCTGCTCGCCCTCGGACTCGCGCCGGCCGGGATCGACTTCGACGCGCCGGACGGCCGAGCCGCGCGCATCGTGTTCCTGCTCCTCATGCCACCCAAGGCGTACGAAGAGGAGGTACGTATTCTTGCATCGATCGCTCGCGCAACGTTCGACGCGCGTGCGCGACAGGAGCTCGTGGCGGCAAGCGGCCTCGACGAAATCACCCGCGTGCTCTCCGACAGCGCGCGCAGGACGCGGGCCTCGCAGCGTCCCAAGAGGCGGTCCGCCCGCTCGTGGTGACCCGCTCGTGGTGACCCGCTCGTGGTGACCCGCGAATCCGCCCGTGATTGTGCGGGGAGCCGGCCCGCGCGAACGCTGGCTCCGATCGACGATCCAGACGTTCAAAGCGCCAGTCCAACGGCCGGGACCCCACCATCGCCCGTGCCGAGGTATCCGTAGCGCGCCAAGTTGCCCATGACCCGGATCACATAATCGCGCGTTTCCTTGTACGGAATGTGCTCCACGAAGGTGTCGATCTGCATGCCTGGGGCGCCCGCAAGCCATCGCTCGACGGATTCGGCACCGGCGTTGTACGCCGCGACGGCGAGCGGGACGTTGCCGTGCAGTTGGTCGATCAGTTTGCGCAGCGCACGCGCCCCGACGCGGATCGCGTACGACGGGCTCGTAAGGCGCGCGTCTTCGCGGGACAGGCTGAGCTCCTCGGCGATGGGCCGAGCCGTTTCGGGCAGCAGCTGCATGAGGCCGACGGCCTTTGCCGGCGATACGGCGTCCGGATCGAAACTGCTCTCCTGGCGCATGACGGCCCAGAGCAAGCCACTCGGCAGCTGCTCTCGCGCCTCGGCGTCGCGAACGACGTCGAGGTAGGGCCTGGGGAAGGCGCAGTCCCAAGCCCATTGCGTGCGGGACGTCGGCGCGAATGCGAAGAACGCCGAAGGCAACGATTGCGCAATTTGATACCGTCGCCTGGCTCGGCCGAGCTTGCCGTACACGACGCAGAGGGCCTCGGCGGCGTGGGGACCGGCACCGCTCGTGATGGAGTTCTCGCGTTCGCGCAGCGCGACCTCGGCATCCTCATCGAGGCCCAGTCGATCGAGCAAGTCGGCCGGTGGCGGGATGGAAATGTTGATCGCTCCGGGATCCGGCGACGCCGGTTCGGCGGCAGGATCGATGGAAGGCGGCACCAGAGCCCCGGCTTCCGCCAACCGCGCACGGGCCACGAGCGCAGGCCAGGACAGGGGCCTCGACCGTGCCACGTCCGTCCATCGCGCAATGGCATGCGTACGATCCCCGTCGTGCAACGCGGCAAGCGCCGCCATATTCGCCATTCGTGCGCTGACGATCGGCTCGGCCTCGTCCTCGACCAGCTGCTCGAAGGCGGCGCGCGCCCCCTTGGCGTCCCCGTCGAGCAGTCTGCAGAGCGCGCCGCTCGCGCGAGCGTCCGGGGCCCGATCGCCGGTAGGGTGCGCGTGCAGGTACGCGCCGAAGCCGCGAGCGCACTCGCGCCATTCGCCGTGGATCATGCGCAAGTACGGCACGAAATAGCCCGCCTGCTCGGCCCACGTGGACTTGGGATATCGCCGCGGCACATCGTTGTAAGCCACGATCGCTTCTTCGTCCCGATCGGCACGCGAGAGCGCACGAGCGGCATGAAACGCATCCTCTGCCGCCGTCGGCCCCCCTGCAGCGGCGGCATCGAAGAGCGCTCTGGAGGCTTCGCTGCCGCGGCCTCGCGCGTGAAACAGCGCCATCCCGCGAACATGCAGCCGTTCGGAGCGCGACACCTTGTCGGCGTGCCGAGCGAGCTGAGCGAGGTCGACCGCACGCAATGCATCGTCGATGCGGCCGGCGTCCGAGAGGACGCGGGCGCGCAAGAGCAGCTCGTTTGCCGTCAGCGGCTGATCGGGGTCGACCTTGGCCCGAAGTGCGAGTGCGTCCGACGCCACCGCGAGGTCCGCACCCTGCACGGCGAGCCATCGTACATCGGCCTTCTCCACCTCATCGGGGACGGTCGCGAGGGCGATGCGCAACGCCCGCGCCTCCCCCTCTTGCGCCCGCGTCCGCTTGTCGCTCGAGAGGACGCGTTCCACCGCTGCACGGGCGCGCCGGGCGTCGCCGGCCTTTGCGAACGCGCGAGCACTTTCGATCTGTGCGCTGGGAGCGGCATGTGCCCCAAACCATTCGCCGGCTTCTGCGAAAGGTCCCACCACGAGCTCGGCCTCGGCGCGGCGCCGTGCAACGTCCGCCGCCAAAAGCGGCAACGTCGTCTCGAGCCCATCGAGCAGCGGCAGCGCGACCGCCATGTCCGCCCGGGCCAGAGCAACCCGAGCACGGACGTAGCGCACGTCGGGTCGCACCTTGTCGGCTTCCGGCAGCGCCTCGAGCGCGCGCCACGCCGCATCCCACTCCGCGTCACGCACCAACGGCGACCAAGGGGGCGCCGGCCGAACGGGTGCCGCAGCCACGGCGAGAGCCGGCGCGACTGCCGTCGGGTCGGAGGTCGCGGGAGGCGGAGCGGCCGCGATTGACGCGTCCTTGGCGCCGCACGCGTGCGCCAACGCAAGCGTCAACGCGATGCCGCCGGCGCTGTTACGTCCAAACATCGAATCCGCCACCGCCCTTCCACGCGAACGTGGTCGTGACCCCGGACGGATCGACTCCGTCGACCACGCGCCGCAGGCGAGGAAGGGCGAGCTCGTCGACGTGAGGGCCCCGTTCGATGCCGACCCAACGCCGGCCCATCTTCATCGCGACGGCGGCGGTCGTGCCGCTTCCGAGGAATGCGTCGAGCACCCAATCGCCCGGGTCGGTCGAAAGCGCCAAGATACGCGCCAGCAGCTTCTCGGGCTTCTTGTTTCGCACGAAGCGCGCTTGCCCCTCACCCGCTATCCCCTGGAACGGGACGTCGTCCCAGACGTTCGTGATCGGCTCAACGATCACCGGCCGCCCGTCGCTCTCCCTAACCTTGTCGGCAAGAAACAGGATTCGGTTACCTGCGCGCAACAGCAAGTCCTTGCGCCCGGGGCGAACGAGCCTCATCACCCGACCCGGCTCGCGCCGCGAGCAGTCGATGAGCGCCCGTGCGGCGCGACTCACCGCCTCGTAACGGGGCTGCGCGAAGCGGACGACGTGCGCGGCGTGGGCCAATGCGTGTCGCTCGACGTCGTCTCTCGAGACGACACCGTTCAACGTCCGGCGGACGTGGGCCGCCAGCGGGCAAAAACGCCATGCATCCGGTGAATCGTTCGGATTGACGAGCCACGTTCGGTAGGCATCATCGTAGCCGGCGCGCTCGCGTAGGACGGGATGACAACGCCACCGCGCGCGATCCTTCGCATACACCAGAATGTAGTCCGCGACGTTGACCGGGCCGCGGTTTTTGGCCTTGTGCCCCGTCGCAGCGCTGCGGACGACGGTGATCGTAGCGACTCGCTGGTCGCGACCGAAAACGTCGTTCATCACGACTTGCAACGGTCCGAGCCCCGTATCGTCGATTTCGACGAAGATCGCGCCATCCTCGGAGAGGAGCGCGCGCGCGGCTTCCAGGCGTTCACGCATCATGGCGAGCCACACGCTCGGCGCGAGCGTGTCGTCGTACTCCGCGAAGCGTCTCCCTGAGTTGAACGGCGGATCGAGGTAGATGCAGCGAAAGCGAGCATCGAATCGGGCCGCCGAAAGACGGCGCATCGCGCCGAGGTTCTCGGCATGCAGCACGATTCCGTCCCCTCGCCTGTCTCCATACGAGCGAGCCGGATCGTGCCGAAAGAGAGGCGGAGCCGCGGACGAGGCGCCGGAACCACCATCGATCCTCGGACTGCGCAGACGCCTCGACGAAGATCGAGCGGCCGGTGAGGCGGACCCCATGGGCGCATCACGATAGCGTGTCTCGGCGCGATTCGTCGCCCGCACGCCAGTGCGCGACGGACCAAGCCGGCCTCGCTCCGCGAGCCGACGCACGGTCCCACGCGCAGATCGGCCCGTCACCGCACGACACGCAGTACGAACCAGACCGAACCCGCGAGCGAGAGCGCGACGCTCAACCCGCGAACCCCCCAAACTCGAAACGCCCAACGATGCCGCGCCCACACGATGATCGGCAGCACCGCCGCGACCACCGCGATCTGCCCCATCTCCACGCCCAGATTGAACGCACATAACGCGATCGGCATTTGCGCGCGCGGCAGATCGAGTTCGCGGAGTGCTCCGGCAAAGCCGAAGCCGTGCACGAGACCGAAGAAAAAGGTGACTCGCCATCGTCTGGACGGATGCGAGACGAAGAGATTCTCGAGCCCCACGTACACGATGGAGAGCGCGATGGCTGGCTCGACGATCGAGGGGGCGGGTGACACGACGCCCAACGCCGCCAGAGCCAAGGTGAGCGAGTGCGCGACGGTGAACGCCGACACGATGCCGACGAGCGTACGCAGGCGACCGCCCGGCAAGAGCAGGCCGAAGAGAAAAGCGAGGTGGTCGTAGCCGGTCCAGATGTGCGTGACCCCGGTCCAGACCATCGCTCCGAACGTCGAGCCGGCACGGGTCGTCGCGTCGAGCGTCAGCGCGAGACGCTCCCGACCGGACACGAGAATGAACGAGGTCTCGTGGGCGTGTGCAAACACCGTCGCGAGGTGGCGATGGCCGGCTGAGAAGGCAGCGATGAACCTGCAGTCGATCGTCAGCGTGCGCGGAGCATGGTCGCACCGAAACGAGGCGCGGATCTGAACCCCGTCCCCGTAGGCGGCCTCGACCGAATCGAGATGAGGGCGGCAAGTCGACCCGTCTGCGTCGACGATCGTAGCGTCCACGACGCGTCGATCGACGGCTTCGCCGGCCTGGCTGATCTCCGCGGGCGACAGTCGCCCGTCGTGATCGACGTCGACCTCGGGCATGGCAGCGGCGACCTCGGCTCCCGAGAAGACGTACGTGGCGACGACAACGTCGCCCGAAACGCGGTAGTCGGCTCGGGAGAGTCCGATGGAATGCGCGGCGGCGCTGCTCGCGAGCGACAGTGCGATGGCTTCTATGAGAAAAGCTGCGAAGAGGCGACTCAAGGCGATCCACGGCGCGAGCCTGAGTACACCGCCCCAGAACGAAGACATCAGCCGGGCGGTGTACTTCAATCGCCAAGAGGCGATTGGGGGGTTGGGGCGAAGCCCCGAGGAAACCACCTTAGTACAGCACCAGTCTGCAACGCAGGCGTACCCCGGCGCAGCTCGGCCGCCTATCGGGGCGCTGTACCGAGTGTGCGGCCCCCTGCTCGACTAGCCTCGAAACTCGCTACCCCGCGTCGATGGCACCGTCACCGGCCGCGTCCGTCGCGGCGTCGGTGGCACCGTCGACGCCCGAGTCGGTTGCAGCATCGCCCGCGTCGGTTGCGGCATCGCTGGCCGCGTCGGTTGCGCCATCGCTGGCCGCGTCGGTTGCACCATCGCTGCCCGCATCGCTCGCGCCATCGCTGCCCGCATCGCTCGCACCGTCGCTGGCCGCGTCGCTCGCGCCATCACCGGCCGCATCGTTCGCACCATCGCTGACCGCATCGGTCGCGCCATCGCCGCCCGAGTCGGTGGTCGTCGTCGCGTCGTGGCCACCACCGTCTGTCGTCGACGGAGGCGCGACGGTGTTGTCGTCGCCACTGCCGCACGCGGAAAGGGCGGCTCCAGCGAATGCGACAGCCAACGTTGCAGTCATGAGGGTGATTGTCTTTTTCATGCTCGTCGTCCTTGCCTCCGGGCTTGTGTGCCTACTCGTCCGTGGGGCCTGCGGATTGGGCCGAATTCATGCTCGCCTCTCAGGCGCTTGGCAAGCCCCTATTCGCCCGCGTTCGACGTCGGCAGAGCCGTGCGACGTCAGTCGCGGGCCACCTCTCCCGGGATCGGAAAGACCGCCCCTTCGACCTCTCCCGGGATCGGAAAGACCGCCCCTTCGACCCACGGCGCAACAAGCCGCCGCCAGTTCGCTTCGGCGCCGAGTCCGGCGAGTACACTTCCGAAACCCCATTGCAGCCGATTGACGAAGGTAAAGTCGGTGGGCATGCGGACGGGCGCGGGAAGGTTTGGCAACTTGTCGTCTGGTTTGAAGACGATCCGGCGTCCGCCACGTACCAAGAATGCAACACTCTCGCGTGCGAACTCCTTCGTGTATCGGAATCGTGCGTCGACCACGAGCGGTTGGAGAATCAGCTTCGTGTATTCGGTGTAGAGTCGAAAGCTTTCCTCGTCGTTCGGGTCGTACCCGAGAACGTCGACGCACGCTCGCAGGAATGCGGGCATATCCCCCCGCTGGAGCGCCGTGATGTACCGCTTCATGCCTTCCACGAGCGAGGAGGAGATGCGCTTGTGACAGCCGAAATCGAGAAACGCCACGCGGCCGCCGCCGAGAAAACGGTAATTGCCCGGGTGCGGATCAGCGTAGAGTAGACCATGACGCCAGAGCGCGCGGAACATGAACCGCGCGAGCGTCTCCCCCGCCGCGTCGTGATCGCGTTGCGGGGCACGCTCGCAGAACTCGGAGTAGTCGAGGCCGCCCATGAGTTCCATCGTGAGCACTCGCTTGCTCGACAGAGAATGCAGGATGCGTGGCACGACGATCTCGTCATCGCCCTCGTGAATGCGACGGAAGCTCTCGACCGCGTCGGCCTCGACGCGATAGTCCACCTCGGCGAGAAACACGCTCCGAATCTCCTCGAGCGTCTGCTTCGACTGATAACGACGCCCTATCGGAGCGATGATCGACTCGAGCAGGGAAAGGCTTTTCAGATCGTTCTCGATCGCCTTGTCGATGCCCGGGTATTGCACCTTGACGGCAACGGTCTCACCGGCCCGGGTGACCGCGCGGTGCACCTGGCCAATGCTGGCGGCCGCGAACGGTTCGCTCTCCCAGCGGGCAAAGAGTTCCCTGGGGTCGGCCCCGAAGTCCTCGCGCACCACCTTCACCGCCGCCTCGGGCGAGAGCGGGGGCGCCTTCTGTTGCAAGCGCACGAGCACGCGCTGCAGCTTTTCCTCGTATCCCGGTGGAGCGAGCCCATCGATGTATGAGGCCATTTGACCGAGTTTCAGCGGCAGGCCCTTCATCTCTCCCAGAGTCTTGAGCATCGCGTCGGCCGTCTTCTTCGCGTTCTGGACGAGCCGCCGTCGAGCTTGTGCTTCGTCGTCCTCACTCCGGCGCCCACCGACGGCCCTCCGAACGGCTTCGGCGGCGATGGGAATCGCCCGCGGCGCGAGCGCGCCGAGGCGAGCCAAGCGTCCGAGGCGCGAAACGGGGGGCCCGTCCACGCGAGCTGCCGCCGTCACCGCCAAGTCGTCGGAGAACGCCTCGGTGGCCGACGGCGACCGTCCCTGCGGGGGAGGCGACGACATGGGGACATTATGCGGACCCTCGCTCGAGATGACCACTGGCTCGTGCTGCAGATCGGGGGATTGTCACGCCCGGTAGAGCCAACCGTCGTGGTCCTGGAGAGAGCGCATCCGCGGTGCATTCACACGGGTCCGGGGCAAACTCCCGGCCTCCACGGCCATTTTCCGCGAGTTCCGCGCACGACATCGAGCGCGGGACCGCGCCAAGCGCGCTACCGCGGGATTTGGCGCGACCGACGCCGGGGTGCTTGACGGCTGCGAACCTAGGTACGATGACCTTTGCCTACGGATGTCGGCTGCCCCCAGTATCGCCCTGCCGCGCTCGTTCGGCCGTTACGCCCTCTTCGACTTCATCGGAAAGGGCGGCATGGCCGAAATTTACCTCGCCCGCCAGAAATCCGAATTTGGAGCGTCGCGGCGTTGCGTCGTCAAGCAGATCCTTCCCGAACTCGCGAACGACTCGGGCTTCAGCGAGATGCTCGTCCACGAGGCCAAGCTTGCCGCGGGCCTCAGTCACGCCAACGTCGTACAAGTGTTCGATCTCGGACGCGAAGACGGACGGCTCTACATCGCCATGGAGTATGTCGAGGGGTTCGACATGAACGACCTGCTGCGTCGATGTTCGCGCGCCAAAGTGCCGATCCCCTTTGAACTCGCGACACACGTCATCCGCGAAGCTCTGAGCGGTCTCGACTACGCGCACCGCAGAACGGATGAGGCGGGCCGACCGCTCGGGATCGTTCATCGCGACGTGTCGCCTTCGAACCTGCTCGTATCGTTCGAAGGCGAAGTCAAGGTCTGCGACTTCGGTATCGCACGAGCGAATACGGCCATTGGAACCGTGGCCGCGCATCACTTCGACGAGGCCATCAAGGGCAAGGCGGGCTACATGAGCCCCGAACAGGCCCGCGGTGAGCCCATCGATTCTCGAGCAGACGTGTTCGCCGTAGGAATCGTCTTGTGGGAGCTCGCAGCCGGGCGGCGTCTGTACAAGGAGGCACCCGAAGAGGGCGGTCCGACCTTGATCGAACGCGCGCGTCGCGCCGAGATCCCGGAACTTCCGACTCGCGGGTTACCCGCCGAGGATCGGCTGCGCAAGATCGTCGGCAAGGCGCTCTCACCCCGCCGCGAGATGCGTTATCCGTCGGCGGCGGCCATGCAGCGAGATCTGCACGATTACGCGATCCAGGCCAAGCTGATGACGAGCCCCCTCCAGCTCGGGGACTGGCTTGCGAAGACATTTGGCGCGGAGATCGTCGCGAAGCGGCGAGCACGCGAGCGTGCGGCGGAAGCGCTGGAGCGGGGCGCCCCTATCGTGTTTGTTGCCCTCGGGTCCGACCAGGGCCCAGAGGGGGCGACTGCCGACGCTGAACGGCGATCGGACACGGGACCGTCGCCCTTGAAGCCGACGGCGCTCACGCCCGAGGTGCCCACGCCCACCCCGCTGCATGCGAGTACCATCGCCCCGCCTTCCGATCGGCGTCCGGCCGGACCGAGCGATCGCAACCTCCTGAGGCTGGCGGCCGTCACGGTCCTGGTGATCATCGGATTCGTGACCGCTGCCCTCGCGATCGCGGTGCGTTAGGCGTGTTGTTGGCGGACGTCGCGCTGCCGGTACCGGTCGCACGTGCCTTCACCTACGCCGTGCCGGAGGCGCTGGCCTCGCGCGCGGCCGTGGGCGCCCGGGTGGTCTGCAAGGTCCGGACGCGTCGTCTGGTGGGCGTCGTTTTGGCTCTGCGAGAGGGCGAGGCGCCGAGCGGAACGACGATGCTTACGAGTGTCGTCGATGACGAGCCCTCGATTCCGCCGGACCTACTTGCCTTTCTGCTCGACCTCGCGGCGTATTACTTTGCGCCCATCGGTGAGGTCGTCCGCCTCGCCTTGCCTCCGATGGATCGAGAGACCGCCCGCGAGCTCGAAGACCCGACGCTTTTCGATCGCGCACGAGGCGTGGCGACGCGGCGGGTTCAGTGGGTTCGTGCGACGCCGCAGGTCGAAACGCCGGGCACGCTGCGCGGGCAACCCAAAGCGATCGTGGCGTACTTGCGCGCGGCAGGTGCGGAGCCGGTCGGTCGGCTCGAGTCTCGATGGCGAAACGCCCGCGCCGCGGTGAAAGGGCTCCTCAAGCTTGGCCTCGTGGTGGTCGAAGAGCGCGATGCTCCCGCGGATCCGCTCTTCAGCGGGTCGGTCGCGCGTGACGCGCCGCACCGCGCCACGGACGCGCAGACCGCGGCGGTCGATGCCATCGCCACGGCGATTGCGTCCATCCGACCGCAAACATTTCTTCTTCACGGAGTGACGGGAAGCGGCAAGACGGAGGTCTACCTTCGCGCAATCGCTGCGGCTCGCCAGTGCGGCAAGGGCGCCATCATGCTGGTTCCCGAGATCGCGCTCACCCCGCAGCTCGTCGCGAGCTTCCGTGCGCGCTTCGGAGACGAGGTCGCAGTCCTGCACTCGGGGCTGACGCCGCGCGAGCGGCACGCCATGTGGAAGAGGTTGCGGGTCGGCGAGGTCGACGTGGCGATTGGGGCACGGAGCGCTCTGTTCGCGCCGGTCCGACGGCTGGCGCTCGTCATAGTCGACGAGGAGCACGACCCGAGCTTCAAGCAGGAGGAAGGCGTTCGTTACCACGCGCGCGACATGGCCATCTGGCGAGCGCGTCGGACGGGCGGCGTGTGCGTGCTCGGCAGCGCGACGCCCTCGCTCGAGAGCGAACACCTGGCGCGGACCGGGCGCGCAATCAAGCTCCGGCTGCCCGACCGTGCGCGGGCGCAACCAATGCCCCGCGTCGATCTCATCGACCTGCGGCGCATCGGTCCGGGTCCGACGGGCGACCGACGCATCAGCATGCCCTTGTACCGCGCGATCGAAGACACGCTCCGGTCGCACGAGCAAGTGATCCTATTTCTGAACCGCAGGGGATTTGCGCCCAGCATTCGCTGTGAGGCCTGCGGCAAAGTGGCGATGTGCGAATCCTGCTCGGTGGCACTCACGTTCCACAAGCGCTCGGGCACCGTTCGGTGCCACTACTGCGACTTCGAGGCGCCGCTCGGACCGCGTTGCGCCGCGTGCGGCGCCGAGGCGCTCGCGCTCGAAGGCGTCGGTACCGAAAAGCTGGAAGAGACGCTCTCGGCCGCCTTCCCCCACGCGCGGGTCGCCAGATTGGACCGCGATGTGGCGAAGGGAAAGAAAATCGAAGCGATCCTGGCCCGAGTCCGGGCGCGCGAAATCGATATCCTGATCGGAACTCAAATGGTGACCAAAGGCCACGATCTGCCAAATGTAACGCTCGTCGGAGTCGTCAATGCGGACGCCGCGCTGAGTATTCCGGATTTTCGAGCCGCGGAGCGCTCGTTCCAGCTGCTCGTTCAGGTGGCGGGTCGTGCAGGTCGCGGCGACACGCCCGGACGCGTCATCGTCCAGACATGGGATCCGCAGCACCCGGCCATCGCGCTCGCGGCCGAACACGACGTCGATGCGTTCCTCGAGCGAGAGCTCGCCGATCGCCGCGAACTTGGATACCCGCCGCTCACACGCTCTGCACTCGTGCGGGTCGACGCCCTCGACGAGGGCGAGGCTCGCGACGCTTCGAAGACCTTGGCGCAGGTCGCGAGCGCGACGGAGTCCGTGCGAAGCGGGCGAGTGACGTTGCAGGGCCCGGCGCCCGCGCCGATCGCCCGCATCCGCAACCGCTTTCGCTTCCGGTTGATGCTGCGTGCGTCGGAGCGGACGGCACTTCGCCTGGTCCTCGGCGCGATCGACGGATGTCGTTCGGGGCTCGGGCGGGGGGTGCGCTCATCGATCGACGTCGACCCCGTGCAACTGTTATGAATATCTGAGTCTGGATGACTGAGAGCGCACCGCCCGATGGGCCCGTGTCGACGCCGCTCTCGACGCGCATCGTGACCGAACGGTTGGTGCTGCGAGCTCCGCGCACGTCCGACGTCGCTCGAATGCGCCACGCACTCCGCAAGAATGCCGCACACCTGAAACCGTGGAGCGTGGCGCCCACGCCGGGCGAAGATCCGGCCTCTCTGACCGCCGTTTCGCGGGCCGTCTTGCGGCATCGCCGCGAATGGCGGCAGGGCCAGACGTACGTGCTGCTCGTCATCCCGCGCGGCGACGAATCGATCGTCATCGGACGCGTCGCGCTCGGCGGCATCCTGCGAGGCGCCTTTCAGAATGCATACCTGGGGTACTGGATCGATGCCGACCGCCAAAACCGTGGCCTGATGACCGAAGCGGTGCGCGCGGCAACCACGTTTGCGTTCGCATTTGCGCGGTTGCATCGCGTGCAGGCGGCGGTGATGCCGAGCAATCGGGCAAGCCAGCGCGTCCTCGAAAAAGCCGGCTTCCGGCGTGAGGGGCTCGCGGAGCGATACCTTTGCATCGCGGGGGCATGGCAAGACCACTTCGTGTTCGCCGTGACCGCGGACGAGTGGCCACGGGCAACCTGACGAGCAACTTCGAACGCAGGCGGCCGAGGGGGGGGTAGGATGCATCCTCCTCGTCGGTTTTCGTCTGTCGGCAGCGATCTCGTGGCCCCGACGGGTGTCCCTGCTCGGTGCGCAGCATGCGATGCGCCCGTCCGATCGCGAGTCGCATTTTGCCGAGCTTGTGCGTACACCGTCGAGCGGTTCGTCGCGACCCATGAATCGGTGACGACCGCGTTCGTTTACGGCGGAGCGATCGCGTGGGCCATCGCTCGCTTGAAGTACGAGCGTCGGCCCGAAATCGCTGGCCCCCTGAGCGATCTGCTTTGGGGAGCCATCGAGCCGCAGCGCACCTCTCTGAGCGGCGCGGTCATCGTGCCGGTTCCATTGCATCCGTCTCGTCTGGCCGAGCGCGGATTCAACCAGGCAACGCTCATCGCCTGCGGAATCGCGCGACGCCTCGGCGCCCCCATGTGCGCCCGGGCCCTCACGCGCACGAGAGAGACGGCGACACAAGCGATGCTCGATCGCCGAATGCGCGCAGCCAACGTTTCCGGCGCGTTCGTTGCGCAAAACCCATTCGCGAATCGAAAGGTCCTGCTCGTGGATGACGTTCGAACGACCGGCGCAACGCTCCGCGCATGCGAACACGCCATCCGATCGGCGGGTGCTTCACAGGTCGAATCGGCCGTCGTCGCACAAGCAGATGGGTAGTGGGAGCCTGCCGTCGTCGTAGGGCCTTCGAGGAGTGAAGCCAGCCGGTTTGGGTGCGACCGCCAGCCATCGCGCATGGGCAAAGCCTTTTGTTTTCTTCGGCGCTAGTATCGCAAAGGTATCCTGTGAGCGAAGATAGGGATCGCAAGGTCGAGCCTTCCGGCGGCACCAAGCTCGGCGGTACTTCGCGGCCCCCCTTACCGCCGCCGAGGATGCCGGCTCGCAGCCCCGGCAACGGTGGCCCAAATGACGCGCCGGGAGCCAGGTCTTCTTCGGCGCCGCGAATTGGAGATGAAGAGCGAGGCCAGTCCGCCGGGCCGCGGAGCGCGCCACCACGCCGACCGCCTCTTGTCGTCGAAGAGGTTAGTACCTCGGCGTTGCTCCCGGTCGATGATGCTCGCGAGTCGCAGGCGGAGGCGGAGGAGCTCAGCGGATCCGTCCTTGTCGATGAACTGCGGGCACCGCCGCCGCGGACGACCGACGCAATTCGGCAGGCCCCGCCGGTCTCCCGACGGCCACCCACCCCGGTGGCCGAAAGCCGTAGACCGCCTACCGTGCCACCCCCCTTCGTCCGTCCGGCCAAGGCGGCGTCGTTTCCGCCAGCCGAACCGCAGCGCGCAAAGCGAACGGCCCAACCCGCAGCGAAGATCGGCCCGCCACCGAGAACGGCCAAGCCCAGCCTGCCTCCGCGAACGGCCCACTCGGCCCTGGACAGCTCCCTGCCACGATCGGCCAACGCCAGTCTGACACCGAAAACGCCGGATGCGACTCTGCCCGGAACCGCCGACGCCCCTCCGCAAACGGGAGGTACCGAGGCCAGCCTGCCTCCGCGAACGGCCGACCCCAGCCTGCCTCCGCGAACGGCCGACCCCAGCCTGCCTCCGCGAACGGCCGACCCCAGCCTGCCTCCGCGAACGGCCGACCCCAGCCTGCCTCCGCGTACGCCGGCAACGGAGGTCGATCGCGAAATTCGGATCCCCGCCGCGGAGGAACTTCACGACACCGCGTTGACGCTGCCCGTCGGCGCTCAGTCGGCTCGAGATGACGGCACCCCAATGTCCGACGCCGCCGCGCCGCACGGAGGTCTCGCGGCTCCCCCCACGGCGCACGCCGACAGCAGCGTGGGTCCGTCACCGGAGCGCTCGGTGTCGGAATCGATCCACGGAAGCGAGCCGGAGGCCGCCGAGGCGGAGGACATCGGCCCTCCGCAGACACCCCTCATCGCCGCCCTCACACGGCTGAAGCACACGACACGGGCGCTGCCCGCGATGGCTCAAGGGCTCCGCACGCGTCTCTTGGCGCGCATCTCGGCGCACTCGCGACGGGTCCATCCCTTCTTGGCGCGCATCGCGGCTCGCACGCGAACGATTCTTTCCTCGGCGACGACCCAAGGGCAGACCGCGCGTTTCCTCGCGTTGACGCGAGAGCTCGGCACGCGTCTGCGCGCACGTAGACTCGGCACGGGCCTTTCGGCGCCGGCGAGAGTCACGCTGGAGGAACCGGTCCGCAAGGACAATCGATCCAAGTGGATTCTACCGGCCGTTGCGCTCGCCGGACTGTGGTTCGGAGTCGTCGTGGTGGTCTTCTCGCTTGCTCGCCGCCACCCGAGTGCCACGCAGCATTCGGCTCCGGGCGAATTCGCCGGCCCCGTTGAGCCGGACCGCAGATCGGTCCAGTCGCCCTCGACGGCAAGCGTGTCGGCACCCGCATCGGAGGATCGGCCCATTCTGGCCCCTTGTGTCGTAGCGGGCTCCCCGAAGGTCCTCGCCCCAAGCGCGCTGGTCAACGCTGGAGTCGAACTTCGAGTGCTCGGAGGCGACGTGCTGGTCGGTTTCGCGGCACGCGATCGTCAAGCAGAGTCGCTCCGATTGGACCCGAACACCCTGTCGGTCATTTCCAAGGTAACGGCCCCTTCTTCGTCGACGATCGTTCGGGTGACGCCCGGGCTCTCCAGCAACGGTCTTCCGCTCGCCATGGTCGACGGGGACGGCGAGACGGAGGGGATCCGCGGGCGGCGCACGATCGCGACCGTTCCCCCCCTTCAGGTCGGCGCTTCGGACGCCACCATCGTATGGTCGCGTCCGGGCGGCGCTGCAGCCGGTCGGCTTTGGCCGATAGACGGTGAGATCGAGGCCGTGCGCGCGGCAACCGACCGTTCCGGTGGCGCGTCGACGACGGCCATTGCCTTCCGGCATTCGGGTGGGGTTGAAGTTGGCCTTGTGGCGGGCCGCGACACGCTGACCGCGCTCGGCGAGCTCCGTCGCTTCGCCGGCCTGGGCGGAGGCGTCGGAGCCCCTGCCATCGCCATGAACGACGGCGTCGTTCTCCTCGCCTGGGCCGATCGCGCGTCCCCCGCCGGAGCATGGCAGCTGCGCTCGGTTCGGTTCAAAGTGGGTGATCTATCGACGGAACCGACCTCGTTCAATCCGCCGCCCGGCGGCAAGGGCGAGCAAGCGATGTCGCCCGGCGTCGTCGCGCTACCGGGCAATCGCTTCTTGCTCGTTTGGACTGAAGGTCCCCCGACAAAGCACGATTTGCGGGCGATCACGCTGTCGGAGAGCGGGGTTGTGCTCGGAGAGCCTCTTGAGCTCTCAAGCCCGGGCGCGAACGCGGGCCAAGGTCAGGCTGCCCTTGCAGGCGGTCGTGGCGTGGCCGCGTTTCTCGAATCGACCGAGGGCGGCGGGTTCCGTCTCGCAGCAACCCCGATTCTCGTGTGGACTCTAACGGACGCAAGAAGGCTCTTACCGAACCTCGACGAGTGCTCGGGCGAGACGCTCTGGCGCGACGAACTCCGTAAACCGGAACGCCTCCTTCCCGTCGCTGCCTAAAAGAAGAAGGACCGGCAGTCCTTCGGTCGCTCCGTACTTGCGGAGAACACGAGCAACCTCCGGATCGTCCTCGTTCGTGGCGTCGACATGGAGCGCGACAAAGCGCGCTCCCTCGGCGCGAACGCGTGGGTCGGGAAACGTTTCTCGCTCCAGTTCCTTGCACGCGCCGCACCAGCTCGCGCCGAAGTCGATGAGCAGGGGTCGCCTTTCGCTCGTGGCCCGTGCCAGGGCCGTCGATTCGGAGGCCTCCCACGCGAGCTGCGGCACACGGATTTGCCACCAGGTGAGGACCACCCAAAGTCCGATGACAGCCGGCGCGATCGAAGCGATCTTGGCTGGCTTCGAAAGCCTCGCGATCGGCGAGCGGCGTCGCTCGGCGGCGACGTGGACGGCCGCAAGGCCCACGCCAACGGCGAGAATCGCGATTCCCACCGCCCCGTAGAGCGCCCCGGGAAGGACCACTTTTCGAACCGTATCAGTCGGCAGCGCGTCGCGCAGCGTGGCCAGCGCCAAGTACGCCAGGGCCACGCCCCCGAGCCATTTGATACCCATCATCCACGCGCCCGCCTTTGGAAGATTGACGGCGAAGGCGCCCACGAGAAAGAACAACGTGCCGAGGCCGAGTCCGTAGGAGGCCATCGCCGCAGAGCCGAGCGCGAGGTTGCGCGTCGTCGCGATCCACCCGAGCAAACTGAACAAAAAGGGCCCGACGCACGGGGCGGCGACCACGCCGCACATGAGACCGAGCAGAAACGCGCCACCGAAGCCGGCACCTCCCAGACTCGCCAGGCGGTTGTTCAACGCGGGCGGAAGGGCAAGCTCAAAGGCCCCGAAGAGCGAAGCCGAAAGCGCGAGAAAGACGAGCGCGATCGCCGCAACCACCGGTGGATCGCCGAGAGCGGCTCCGAAGCCGCGACCGACCAAGGCCGAGACCACCCCGAGCGGCGCAAAGAGGCACACAATACCCAGAACGAACGTCAACGACAGCAGCGCACCGTGAGTGCGGCTGGCTGCTTCCCGCGCGCCGAACACCGACACCGTGATCGCGATCATGGGGTACACGCACGGCGTGAGGCTCGTGACGAGGCCGAAGCCGTAACTGGCGGCGAGCGCCGTGAAGGCTCCCTTTGCGAGCGCTCGTTGGAACGCACCCGTGTCCGATCCACCGGTGGCGGCCCAGAGAGGAAGGGGCCACACGGCAAGTGCCGCGCCCACGCATAAGCCGAGGGACCGCGCTCGTAGCAATTCGAAAGGCTTCACTTCGAGTCTCCATCGG
Source organism: uncultured delta proteobacterium (assembly GCA_963696385.1). GTDB lineage: Bacteria > Myxococcota_A > Polyangia > Polyangiales > Polyangiaceae > Palsa-1150. The sequence goes on along the minus strand of CAVOKF010000005.1, from coordinate 761,015 downwards.
GATGGGCGGCCCCTTCGGGGATGACCCCGGCTGTAAATCGATCGAGCCACGACCGCACATCGCGCGCTCCTTCGGCGCTGCCACCAACGATCATAGCGGAAATGATCCCGGTGCCGAGGACCTCGCGTTTGAGGCGCGGGTACTTCCGCGGCCGCCCGAGCGCCACGCCCGTCGGAAACGTGCTAGGCGTGCGCGCGTGCGCTTCCGCTTTGCCTCGCTCGGCCGCGTTGCCGTCGCAGCGGGGGTCCTCGCGGCAGGGTGCGGTCGCCGAGCCACGGAAGGCGACTGTCGGCTCATCGTCGACAGGAGCGTGGAACTCCAGATGAGGCAGATGAGCCTGACCGACCCATCCGCCATTCGCAAGCGCGAGGAGCAGGTCCGATCGGAACTGCAGAGTGAACTCACATCGTGCGAGGGCCTGCGGGTGACGGATTGGACGATTTCCTGCGTCAAGCGAGCGAACACCGCGCAAGAGCTGGATCAATGCCTTCGATGAATCGCGCGGCTCCGGTCTGCACTCTGGCATGCGCCCTCGTGGCGGGACTATCGGCCTGCCGGCCCAAGGCGAGCGCCGCAGAATGCGAGCAGCTTGTCGACCGGTACGCGGGACTCGTCGTCACCGCTCGAGACCCGGACGCTTCGGCCGCCCAGATCGAGTCCGAGCGGCAGCGCGAAAAACGCGAGGCTCGCGGCGACGACGCCTTCAAGAACTGCAGCTCCGAAGTGGGCCGCGTCGAGTTCGAATGCGCCATGCACGCCGTGACCCCCGAGGCATTCGAAAAATGCCTCGAATGAAACGCGGCCTCCGTCACTTCGTGTGGGCCGCGCGGCCCCGCAAGTGATGCTTGTTGCCTTCGACCAAGCGCCCCTCCACCTCCCACAGTACGTCACCGCCGAGGAGACACACTTGGTCCTCGAGCTCCCGCAGGCAAGTCTCATGGGAATCGTCCTCGGCGCAAAGGGCAGACACGGGCCCGATGTTTTCGGTCGGCATGGGTGGCGCCTCCTCGAACAGCTGCACCGGGCATCCGCGCTCGCGCGGGCTCTGTGCCGACCGCCTCGTGTGCGCCGCACGGGCCACCCGATGGGTTGCCGTCAAGGCGTTGTCAGCCAAACCCCAGGCGACATCGCCGCCGCGCGCGCAAACGCCGTCGAGCAGTTGGCGATCGCACGATGATTCGGACCTGCAGTCGACGGACACGATTCCGAGGTCGTCCACGTCCGACTTCGGAGCGCCCGGGAATTTTTCGACGGCGCACCCCGGCTCACGCGGAGCGTAGCGCGCATCGAGCGGATGCCCGCAAGCAACGCACGCAGCGAACAGACACGCGACGTGGGGCTTCATCCGCGTCGATTCGATTCGGCGAAGGCATCCGCAACGCGAGCCTTGATCAGCGGAAAGCCCAGAGATTCGCGTTGCGCCAACCACGCTTCGGCGACTCCCTTGGCCATGGCGCGGACGCGGCCGATGAATCGCTGCCGTTCGGTCACGCCAATCGCGCCGCGCGCGTCGAGGACGTTGAACGCGTGCGCGCCCTTGATCACGAAATCGTATGCGGGCAACACGAGCTTCTTCGCAGGGTCCGCCCCGACGCCGAGCAGCCTCTTGCACTCCTTCTCGCACTCGTCGAACCGGGCAAAATGCGCGGCGACGTCCGCCTGCTCGAAGTTGTAGGTCGACCATTGCCACTCGCCCTGACGCACGAGCTCCGCATAAGAAATGCCCGGCGCCCATTGCATCTCCCAAAAGGACTCGACGTTCTGCAGGTGCATGCAAATGCGCTCGAGACCGTACGTCAGCTCCCCGCTGACCGGCCTGCAATCGAAGCCACCCACCTGCTGAAAGTACGTAAATTGCGAGATTTCGAGCCCATCGAGCCAGACTTGCCAGCCCAGACCCCACGCGCCGAGTGTAGGCGACTCCCAATCGTCTTCGACGAAACGCACGTCGTGATCCGCCGGCCTCGTTCCCAGCGCGATAAGCGACTCCACGTATTGGTCCTGGATGTCGATCGGCGAAGGCTTGAGGATCACTTGGTACTGGTGAAACTGCTGCGTGCGATTCGGATTATCGCCGTACCGACCGTCGGCCGGACGTCGAGACGGCTCGACGTAAGCGACGCTCCACGGCTCCGGACCCAGTGCGCGCAAGAAGGTCGCAGGATTGTATGTCCCGGCGCCGACCTCGCTGTTGTAAGGCTGCACGATGAGACAACCCCGCTTCGCCCAGAACGCCTCGAGTGCCAGGATCACGTCTTGGAAATACATGAGCGGCTCGTGTGGTTAGCACAGCATCGGTGGCGCAAGGCCCGACACCGCACTGGCAAACGCGGCGCAGAGCGGCCGACACGCGCGCTTCAGCGTGGCGGACGCCGACGATCGTGAAACCACATGCGGTACCCCGCCATCTTGTCGCGTTGCGCCGCCGGCGCATGGGCCGTGCACGTGGCCGCCTCCGGGGTCCCGGGCAAAGCCCCCCACCGCTCCTCGACACAGTCGTTCGGGTTGTAGGCCATCTCCAAGGCGTCTTGGCGCTCCACCACGTCCTCCAGTGACAGCTCCCATTCTGACCCGTCGCTGCGCACGTATCGGAACCTGCGATCTCGCAACTCGAGCGCGACTCGTCGTTCGAGGTCCTCGCGCACCTGATCGGCGCGCAACTTCTCCGGCTCGGCGTAGTGTTCGATGCGCCTTTCAATTCGTCCCGGCAGAGTGCGCATCACGTCGATCGCAATGAGGAGCCGGAGGTCACGCGAAGGGGTCGCAAAATCCTCCCAAGCTCCCGTGGTCTCGAAGATCTTTTCACCATCGGGCATATCGGCGACCGACCGACCGCTCGCCAGAAACCTCCGTCCATTGTCCACCGAGGTCACGCGTGTCTTGACCTGCTCTTCGAGTGCCTGGATCGTTTCGGTCAATGCCTGAGTTGGGCTCAAGGCAGCGGGTGACAGCAAGTCCTCGATCTTGTCGTAGAACCCTTCCACGCCGGCGGAGTACTGATCGGTCGGCGAGTAGTCGGCGATGTCGGCGTTTTTCACGTGCACGAGGTGCCCCGTGACCGGTTCTCGAACGATGGGGCGAAAGCGCTTGAACCCAGCGCTTCCGAGCGCCGCATCGATCGCGAATAAAAAGTTGCCTCGCCAGAACCGCTTTCGAGACACGGTGCCGTCGGGCTGACCGTCGACCGCGAGAAGAACGCCCGAAGCCGAGGCAGCCTGAGGAATGCGCGACGCGATGACGAGCACGTGACCGTACGGATCGGCGAAAATGGTCCCCGGACGCAGCGAATCGAGCGAGACAGTCACGGGGTAGAAATCGCTCTCCTCGGCATCGGCGGGCGTACGGCCGGCGCCGGACTGGACCGCGTCGGCGAGCGTCGTACGAAAGAACTCGCCGAGCCTTTTTATGTTGTTCTCCCATGGACCGGAGCGATCCCGACCCGGGTCCGCCCACGGTGGCAACGTCGTCGGCGGGTCGATCGACGGCGGAAAAGGGTCTTCGTTCGTCGCGAAGTCCGAACAGCGAGGCGGAGCGCCGTTTTCGCCTCGCGAACAGTGCGACCAACCGAAGGAAAGCCCCAACTTGAACGCGAAGTACGCGCGCAGAAAATAAGGGAGATCGGCACAATCGGGCCGGACTGTGATTCCCTGCTGGTCCTCGTGCATCCCCAGGTGATCGAAGAGAAAATTCCGACGCGGGTCCCGCAGCACGTCGTGAAGCGCGGCAAAGGTGGACTGTTCGCCGATTGGCGCGTCGAAGAGCTGCTCCACCCACGCCGAGTAAATGTCCTCCATCGACGGCGACCAGGCGTGTCGGGTCGCCCATAAGGAGGTCCGTGGCACGCCCAGCGGCGCGGCGGCTGTCGCGCTCACCCTGCCCTCCTTGACGGCGAGAGTCGCTGCCCCGCACTCGGGGCTGCGGCGAAGGGTGGCCCGCCACGTTCCCACGCCCGGCGCTGCGATTCGCGCAAGCCAGAAAAAGGGCGGACCGCCTCGAGGCTCCAGCACATCCACCGCTGTCGCCTCCGGCAGCAGGCTCACCGTCAGTCGCGCATCGACGGGCCGATCCATGACGGCGACGACACGCAGCGGCTGGCCTCCAACCGGACGCTCCGGCGAAGTGAACCAGGTTACATCGGCGGGCTCGCCGCACCGCTGAACCGTCGGTGGCTCCTCGGCAACCGAGGCAGCGGCACGGGAGGCCGGAATGGCCGCCGAAACGGAGAAGGTCGAGGCGTCGGCCTCCACGGTCACGTGCGCCGGGCGCGAGCATGCTGCCAGCGGAATGCCCAGCAGTCGCACGGCACAGCCACGCAGCCCCATCATCGGCTTCTTGTCGCCGCCCTCGATGACGCCCGGCAGAAAGCGGTCAGCGCGGCCCGGTCCGGGCGGAGTCCGTCGCGTCGTCGCGGCGGCCGAGTGATTCCAAAATAATCACCGCAGTCTCCTCGATCGCATTGCCCGTGACGTCGATGACCGGCCACTTCGGATGATCGCCAAAAATGTGGTTCGCGTAGTCCAGCTCCTGCTTCACTTGATCCCGCAGACCGTAACCCGGGTCCATGGGCATGCCGAGTTGCTTCAGGCGGGATTTGCGGATCTCGACCAAGTGATCAAGCTCGATCGTGAGCCCGACGATGCGTTCTTGCGGAGCCTCTTCGAGCTCGGACGGCAACGGGACGCCCAGCACGATCGGCTGGTTGGCGACCCTGAGCCCGCGCTGCGCCAGCAACGTGCAAAGTGGGGTCTTGCTGGTCCGGCTCACTCCGCAGAGCACCAAATCCGCCCTCTTGAAGTTCCGCGGCTCTTTGCCGTCGTCGCTCTTGACCGCAAACTCCACAGCTTCGATGCGCCGGAAATACTCCTCTGTCAGCGCCAATTTGCCCGTCGGCATATTGATGGGTTGCCGGTCAAGGAAGGTCGCGAGCTTCCCGATGAGCGAACCGATTACGTCCAGAGCTTCGAGCTTCAGTTCGTAGCAAGCCGCGTGGATGTACTCGCGCAGCTCTGGCCCGACCACGGTAAACACAATGAGAGCGCCTTCTTTCGAAGCGTTCTCGAGAATGGGGCGCGCAGCCTCTTTTGCCCGAACGCGCGGGTGCAAACGGATCTGCACCCCGGAGTGCGGGAACTGCAGCATGGCAGCGCGCACGACCTTTTCGGCCGTTTCGCCTGTCGAATCGCTCAAAATGTCGATGCGTCGAGGTTCCACCCGAACTCCGTCGGATCCCGAGCATAGCGCTGCGCAAGCCCAGGGTGCACCCATGAAGCGCGTTTTTGTCGCCGCGATCGCCGGCGACTTCGAACGCGCCCGCCGTGGGGTCGGCGTGGCGCCCAACCTCGAAAACCCCTTTCGTGCTCGCCACCCGAACCGGCGCAAGGTCGCATGGTTCTCCCGACGAGCTGCAACGTTGCGCGACTGTAAAAACGCTGCGGAGCTCGAACGATCCCACCCGCTGTCAGCGCTCCCTCTTCTTGAGGACCTGACCTTTCGCTTTCTTCAGTGTGGGAACGACGGGCGGCGGCGGGCGACGGGCTGGTGTGTGGCTCGGCTTCGCTTCGGCACTCGAATTGGCCGCCCCGATCGGCGCCGGAGCCGCCACCTCGATCCTGGCAGCGGCCCGGACTACGGGCGACGTCGCAACGACCTTCGCAGGCGGCGGCGCGCCACGACTGGCGGGACTTGCGGCGGTCCTCCCCACCGACTGGGAGCGAGCCCCGACGGCCGACGCCTCGCCTTCGTCCCCGGCTTCCACAGCCCCACGCGCAAGCGCCCCATGTGCGATGGCCACGCGCGGAGCGCGAATGTCGCCGACCACCCGAGCACCCTCGGCGAGGCCGACTGACTCACCCCCAATCAAATCGCCCCGGACGGCTCCCCGGACTACCAGACGCCGGCCCCGAATGGTGGCGTCGACAATCCCCGAGGACTCGACCGTGACATCGCCTTCGACCGCGATCTCGCCTTCGACGAAACCGTGCACATGGACGCTGACTTCGCCCGTCAGCCGGCCACGAACCCGCGCGGCATGGCCAATGACCGTAGTGTTGTTGTCGGCCATGGCTCACACGTCCATGTCGACGTTGCCCTTGAACTGGGCGCCGTCGGCAATGGTCACTCGCGCGGCCTTGACGTTTCCGACCACCCGCGCACCCGACTGGAGATCGACGCGATCGCCGGCTGTGACGTTGCCGGTGAGCGTCCCTGCCACGGCGAGCGATCCGCCTTGCACGTCGGCCTCGACGGTCGCGCCCGACTCGATCGTCACGGCCTCCTTCGCGGACAATTTACCGCGCACGGTGCCTGCGACCACGATGTCCTCCTCCGTCGTAATCTCGCCTTCGATCGTGATCCCTGCGCCGATGACCGTGCTCGCCATGATGTCTCCGATTAGCCTGGATTTTCACACCGGGAGAGGTTTAGCGCCGCGTTGAAGCACGGCCGCGCGGCTCACCGCGCGAAACCCCGCCGATCTCCGTCGGCAGATCGAACTCGCAATCGAGCCTCCCCGAAAAGCGGGCGCCGTCGTCGATGACGATCGCGGTCGCTCGGATATTGCCTCGAACACGCGCGCTGGCCGCAAGCCGTACCGCGCCGCTGGCCAACGTGTCGCCTTCGAGCGCGCCAGCGATCGTGACGGAGGTGGCTTCGATGCCTTCGCTTGAGACCATTGCCCCCTCGGCGATCGTGAGATCCCCGCGCAATGCGACGGCGCCTTCGACCTGCCCTTCGACGACGAGATCGCCGTCCCCGTGAATGCGACCGCGGATTCGGGCGGTACTGCCGATGCGCGCGTCGCTCCCGCGATTCGTCGTGCGTGCTTGCGCCATTGATTCGGCGCGCGACGCTAGTACAGGCGTCGCGGCATGTCATCACTTCGCGCCCGCCGTGACGCTTTCGATAGACCGACCGCGGCTGCCATGACGCATCGGACCATCGACGCCGCCACCGCTACGCCCGGCTTCGAGCGACCAGCCCCCGAAAAAGGGGGTTCGGGCACCGGCCGGCGACGCGATTCCTAGCCGGGACTCGGCTCGGCGACGAACGCCCCGAATTGCCGCGCAAAATCCACCAGGGGGCGGCCTTTGCCGACCGACACCTCCACGACCTCGCCGATCACGATCGTGTGATCCCCGCCATCGTACCGATCGTGGCCGCGGCACTGAATTTGCGCGATCGCTCCCGCGATGAGCGGCGCCCGCGCCACTCCCGCCCCCTCGAGGGGGATACCCTCGAATCGGTTGGCCCCGGAACGCGCGAATTGTCGAGCGATCCACGCTTGCCCTTCGTCGAGGATGCTCACGGCGAAGTGAATCGCGGTGACGATCTCGCGATATGCACTGGCATCCTTGCCCACGCAAACGAGAACGAGGGGGGGCGACAGCGAGAGCGACGCGAAGCCGGTTGCGGTGAAGCCCACGGGGCCGGACGGACTGTTTGCCGCCACGACCGTCACGCCGCTGGCAAATTGCGCCAGGGCGTCACGGAAGGCGGCATTGGAAATCGACTGCGTCATGTGCAGGTTCCTTCGGATACCGGTGCGGATGCAACGGTTCGTCCCGTCAGCTCATCCCCCGCGCCCGCGCCACCGACCGGATCGCATCGCGGCGCTGCTGGAGCTCGTCGAAATCCTTGACCGGAAGAAAACGCGACGTGGGACCCTCGCGAGAAATACGGAAGTACGCCGCGTCGAGGGCTGCCGTGAGCTCCTGCAGCAGTCGTTCGAACTGAACCGCTACCCGATCTCCGACTTTCTTTTCCACTTCGAACCATCGGTAGCGGATCCGCGTGTGCAGAAGCGCATCAGCATCGACCAGAAACGTATTCGTATTGAAGACGCGCACGGCGCTGGGATCGAACCCCGAAGGCAGTCGAAACTCCTCGAGCACCTGAAGACGGCGCACGAGACGGCCGTCGTCGTCTTCGGCGTTCGCCCACGCTGGGATTCCGCCGCGGTCGCCGGCCACCTTCGGCGCCACTTCGACCAGAAGGTGTTCCGACCGCTGGAGAAACTGCCCGAGCAGCGCCTCGTCGACCGTCGCCCCAAGGTTATCCAAATTCGCGATCCACACGTGCTTGCCGCCGCGATCCACGAAGTTCGAAAGCAAGCCGGACCGGCGCAAAGCGTCCGGCAAATCCCCATGGCCGGGAGCGTACGTGCTTGGCTGACCGTCCTCTCCGCGGAAGAGTCGCCCCTCGCGGGTCAGTCGCAGTCCCAGGTCTTGGGTAAAGGACGCAACGTGCGCCGGAGCACCCCGACTCGCCAACGCGTCGCGAATGGGCGCGTCGGTTGCCTCGCTCGTCATCAGCCAGAGCGGCATCGGGGTTCCAGCGCTCCGCGAGAGCGTAGCGTTCTCAGCCAGCCTTAGATCGAGGAAAGTCCGCCCGTCGAAGGCTTCCACGAGGGCCTTTACGACGCCGCCCATGCGGGTGGCCATGCCGCCCGCCAAGACACACAGGGCGACTTCTCCGCGGGCTAGCGCCTGGCGACCGATCGACGCAAGTCGCTCGTGAGCTTCCGTGCCCGGGAGGGGCAACTCGCCGATGTCTTCGGGACGCGGCAGTTCGACGGGGCCGCACACGCGATTGCGCGCTTCCCGATCGAACGTCGTTTCGCCCCTGGCGCGGGCAAATAGGGGCGCCGCGAGAGCGACGAGGCGCTCCCCATCGAACCCAGACCGGTCGAGGCGCGCGCGCAAAGGCGCGGAGAGGTTCGCCAATTCGCTTCGGAGCTCGGATTCAGTCATGGTGTCTCTCGCGGAAAGGGGGTCTAGAGCGCGGATGCCTCTGCGGATGGTAAGCTTGGGTTGCGCGGAGGCGAAGCGTTCGGCGTGTTCGGCGCTTCCGGATCGCCCAGGGTGGAGGTTCGATAGGCGAATGCATCGAGGGCTCGGCGCGCGCCTTTGCTTTGCGATCGTGGCCATGGGGCTGACCGGATGTGTCGTCGAAGCGGCGACCCCTGCGCCTTGGAGTGGGATTGCCGTCAGCGGACCGCCGCCGCAGCCCGTGCAAGAGCAGCGTGCGCCGCCCCCGAACACCCACGCAGTCTGGATCGCCGGTTACTGGCATTGGACCGGGATGCAGTACGTATGGATTCCCGGACATTGGGAGGACGCCCCGCCCGGCGCGAATTGGCGGGCGCCACGCTACCCCATCCGAGAGGGAACTTATTTCTACGAGCCGGGTACCTGGACGCGACGGTGATGCTCCGCGCGGCGAGGCAGGAACGTTGGCTGCGCAGGCTACTGCTCCTGGCGGTCGCAGTGGCCCCGACGCTGGCCACGCGGGCCTCGGGCCGAACCGAGGGCGCCGTTTTGCACGAGCCGATTCCGGCCGATCCGGCCGAGGATCTCGCGATGCACGTGGTGCTCGACGGCAATCTGCCGGCAGCGATTGCGACGCCGGCCGGCAACGTCGGTGCGCCCGATCCGCGGCGGCTTCCGTCGTCGTTCGACCACGCCTATTCCGGCGAGGCCGAGGGCCGCTGGATCCCGGACCGCGACACCCGCCGACCGGACGGGGCGGCTTACGACGACCCTTTCTCCCCGTCCAACGCGCCGTTCAAGCGGCTCACGGCGTTGGACGCGGTCCGCGACGACTACACGCTCGAAGTCCGCGATCCGCGACGGGTGCCCCTCGCCACCGGCCTGCCCCCGGACTGGGCCGACGACATATTCTACAGCGACCTCGTCATCGAGATACCGCACGCTGGGCGGGTGCGCATTCCGAGCATCGGCCCGAACGCGCACCCGGTTTTCACGCGACTCGCCGTCGGTGCCCAGGAACTGCCGTTTCGCCTCTTGCACGACGGCGCCGACAACTGGTTCGTAGAGCCCATGGGTACCGTGACCACGACGCGCGCGCGACTCGTCATGGTGCTGGCGATCGCTCGCGCCGCTTTCGGCGGTCCGATGGGCGACGCCGAGTGGTCCGATTTACCCCTCGTCCCTCCGCTGCCTGACCCCGTCGCCCGCGAGGCGGCGGTGGTGCAGCACGCAATCGGGGTAAGCCGGCGAATGAGGCCGCGTGATGCCATTTCGAAGCTCGTGCAGTACTTTCGTGGCTTCTCCGATTCGAAGGAGCCTCCGCATTCGCGGGGCAGCATTTATCTCGACCTCGCGCTTTCCCGTTCGGGCGTCTGTCGACACCGAGCGTTTGCGTTCCTCGTGACGGCGCAGAGCCTCGGCATTCCGACCCGAATGGTGCTCAACGAGATACACGCGTGGGTCGAGGTTCATGACGGAAGCATGTGGCGACGCATCGACCTCGGCGGCGCCGGAAACATCAGCGACCTGGGTGCCGCCGAGGGTCGCGCGGCGTACGCGCCGCCGGCGGATCCGTTTGGGTGGCCCGCGGGCAGCGAGCGCGGCGACGAGGTGGTTGCCGCGGCCCGCTTGCGTTCGACGGAACCGCCGAATTCCAGCCGACCCGCCGCAACGCCGGGCGACGGCTCGTCCGAATCGATGTCTGCGGGCGCCCGCACGGTGAATTCAACGGGCGGAGCTTGGCCGCGTTCGACCATCACGCTCGAAGTCACGGACACCGACGCACACCGGGGTTTACCCCTGCGCGTCAGAGGAACGGTGCGTACCGAGGACCAAACATGCGTCAACCTTCCGGTCGACGTGTCTTTCCGGGACCCTCGTACGGGAAAACAGTGGCCCGTCGGAACGTTAGCGACCGACGATGCCGGCTCCTTTGGGGGAGCCCTCTTCATTCCGCGGTCCACGCCCGTGGGGGACTACGATGTCGTAGCGCACACGCTCGGAGGATCGCGTTGCGGTGAAGGCAGCAATTGACGATACCGTAGGCATCATGTCGAAATCGTGCTATTTGTAAATTCAAAGTGCCTCGTGCATTTCGCCGCTTCGCCGGTACTCCGACCTACCTGACGAACGAGTCTCTCGAGACGGCCGTCAATTGCGCGCTCGCGCTGGAACGGCCCCTGCTCGTCCGAGGCGAGCCCGGCACCGGTAAAACGCAACTCGCGCACGCCATCGCCGAGAGTTTGTCGCTGGATTGGCTTCATTGGCCCATCAAGTCCACGACACGAGCCCAGGACGGGCTTTACCTCTACGATACCGTGCAGCGACTTTACGAGGCACGTTTTGGCGACATCGACGTGAAAGAGATTCGCCGGTATATCAAGCTCGGCCCGCTGGGCCGCGCATTCGCTTCCGCCCATCGTGTCGTGCTGCTGATCGACGAAGTTGACAATGCGGATCTGGAATTTCCGAACGACTTGCTCCACGAGCTCGACCGAATGCGATTCGTCATTCCCGAGACCGGAGACGAGGTAAATGCGACCGACCGACCGATCGTGATTATCACTTCAAATAACATAAAGGAGCTACCGCACGCCTTCCTGCGCCGTTGCGTCTTTCACTTCATCGATTTTCCGGACGCTGACCGAATGAAGCGCATCGTTCGCGTGCACCATCCGCACGTCGATGACGCGCTCGTCGACCAAGCCGTCCAAGCCTTCTACGAGATCCGCACGGTCCCGAGCATCCGCAAACCCCCGTCCACGAGCGAACTGGTGGATTGGATTACCGTATTGATGCATGCCGGCGTTGGCCGGGATCGCTTCGTCGACGAGCTGCCGTTTCTCGGGGTGTTGCTCAAGGAGGAACGCGACATCGACGCGGTACGCAGCTTCGCACGCCATGGGCCTACCCAGCCTGCCCGACAACTCGCAGCCATCAAACGTCGCTAGCCGGCGCGTGCGTCAACGAGCTATGGGCAAGCGTTTCTTGGCCGTTCCGCCGCTTCGATCGATGACGAGGTCGTCGTCGCCCTCGCCGTGCGTCCGCTCGCACGCGTCGACGACACGCTCGGCAATCGCCACGAAGGCCCTCGACGCATCGGTAGCCGGCAATGCCTGCACGACCGGGGTTCCCTTGTCACCCCATTCGCGCACCGTCGACTCGAGCGGCACCTGCCCGAGGAGGGGTGCCTCTGCGAAGTCGGCGACGGCTTGACCACCCCCGCTGCCGAAGAGCTCGTGGCGAATGCCCACGCTGTCGACGAAAAAGCTCATATTTTCCACTACGCCGAGAATACCAATGTTGACCTTCTTGCACATCGAGACGGACTTGTAGACATCGTCGGTCGCAACGGCCTGCGGAGTCGTCACCATCACCGCCCCCGTCACCTTCACCCGCTGCGATAGCGTGAGCGCCACGTCGCCGGTTCCGGGAGGAAGATCCATGACCAGGAAGTCGAGCTCGCCCCAACTGACGTCTTTCATGAACTGCTGAAGCGCTCCGTGCAGCATGGGTCCACGCCAAATGACCGCCGCTTTCGGATCCTCGAGCAAGAAGCCTATCGACATGATCTTGATGCCGAAGCGATCGAGAGGCTCGATGGTTTTGCCGTCGAGCGAGACTGGGCGGCCCGACACCCCCAGCATCGTTGGAATCGACGGGCCATAGATGTCGGCGTCGAGGATGCCGACGCGATACCCGCCGCGGGAGAGTGCCATCGCCAGGTTCGTCGCGACGGAACTCTTCCCGACGCCACCCTTGCCGCTCATTACGAGCACCACGTTCTTGACGTTCGGCAAGGGATCTTCGGGTCCCACCGATCGCGCTCGCAACGTTCGGGGTACTTGCACGCGTGGAACCGACTCGTCATCGGGGAGCATGGGCACGGCCTAGGGCGAATGACGAGGATCGTCAACCGGTCGCGTTCGAAGCCAATCCATTTCGGCAGCACGCCGGATCGGGCGCAACTCGACCAGTTTAGCGGGCTTTGGACGCCCTCACCCGTCGTGAACCACGAGCAGCTTGCGCTCGGTCATTTCCTGCATGGCGAAGCGCACGCCCTCGCGACCCAAACCCGAGTCGCGCGTTCCACCATACGGCATCGAATCCACGCGGAAGGTCGGAACATCGTTCACGATGAGGCCGCCCACGTGCAGCCGTGCAAACGCCTCGGCGACGCGAGTGCGTGAATCGGTGAACACACCGGCCTGCAAGCCGTAGCGGGTCGAGTCCGCCAGGGTCAAGGCCTCGTACCACGTGTCGTACCGATGGACGGTCAGCACGGGGCCAAATACTTCCTCGTCCACCACGTCCAGGCCATGCCCGTCGCCCTCGACGTCGAGCACGGTCGGCCAGTAGCGGTTGCCTTCGCGCTTGGCTCCACAGGCAACGCGGACTCCGGCCCGCGCCGCCTCGTTCACCCATTTCTCGACACGGCGTGCATTTCCTTCGTCGATCATGGATCCGCAGACCCCCGTCGGGTCCAACGGCGACTTGGGCTCGATCAACCGCGTCCGGTCGATTATCCGAGCCACGAAACGATCCGCAATCGGCCGGTGGAGGTACAGCCGCTGCACCTTGATGCAGACCTGACCGGCGTATCCGAACGCACCCGCGACGACGCGGTCGAGCGCACGGTCGAGCTGCCCGTCCTCGTGCACGATCGTTGCCGCATTTCCCCCAAGCTCGAGGACAACGCGCTTCTTGCGTGCAATCGACTTGAGGTGCCAACCGACCGCGGCACTGCCGGTGAATGAAAGAGTCGCGAAGCGATCGTCGCGCACGAGCGCCTCGGCAACGCTCACCTCACAAGGCACGATTTGGACGGCGTCTTCCGGTGCACCCGATCGACGCACGCATTCCGCGAGGAGCAGCGAGCTGAGTGGCGCCTGGGGCGGAGGCTTTAGAACGATGGACGCACCGCACGCGATCGCCGGAGCAATCTTGTGAGCGACGAGATTCAGAGGAAAGTTGAACGGCGCGATCCCGACGACGGGTCCCGCGGGGACGCGAACGCAGATCCCCGTGGCACCGCGCGAGCTCGGGGTAATGTCGAGCGGAATCACTTCACCCGCCATCCGAGTCGCCTCCTCGGCGGCAAGTTGGAACGTCGTCACCGCGCGGGAGGCTTCCGTTCGCGCAAGGGTGATGGGCTTGCCCGCCTCACGCGCAATGAGCTCCGCGAAAACTTCGCTCCGCGCCTCGATCTCTTGCGCAACGCGCTCGAGGATGAGCTTTCGCTCGAATGGCGTTCGCTCCCGAATCCGGGCGAACGCACGCACACTCGCCGCAATGGCCTCTTCGGCGTGTGCAGCGTTGGCGAGCACTACGCGACCGAGCTCAGCGTCGGACCAAGGCTCGCGCACCGAGAGCGTGGCTCCATCTCGGATGCAACGGGAGGCAATGTAGAGCGCGCCATCGGGTACCCCATCTCGCATCCCACTACTTGGCCTCAACGCCGGGAGATCGCCAGGGCCACGCATCGCCGACGGACGTACCCTCCGGCCGAATCTCCCGGGTCACGCCCGTAGGTCACGATCGGGCAGGACGCGAGAAACGCAAACCCCGAGCCAGCAGGTCCCGGCCGCGCGGAGATCTGCGACCGCCAGCTGCTGGCGTCGCGGCGTCATCGAGGAAATGCGGCCGGGTTGCCTCCGTCGACGGTGAGGACGCAGCCGGTCGTGGCGCGCGCGGTGGCGAGGAACACGAAGGCATCGGCGACGTCACGAGCCGCGACCTCGCGGGCGAGCAAGTTCGACCGAAAGTAGGCCTCGACGCTCAGGCCGCGTGCCGCGGCGCGCGATTCGAGCACACCGCCATCGAACAAGCGCGTTCGAATGCGGTCCGCGTTCACGCCGTTTGAACGAATGCCCAACGGACCGAGATCGACGGCGAACTGGCGCATCAGCCCCAAGAGCGCCGTCTTTGCGATAGCATACGGGCCGAACCCCGCACCGGGATTGAACACGCTCTTGCTTATGTTGAAACACAAGCAGCCGCCGCGTCCCTGTGCCCGCATCACATCCACCGCCGCCCGAACCACCGACGCGTGCGACAAGCAATTGAGCTCGAGCGAATCCCGGAGCATCGCTTGCCCCCCAATCGTCTCGAGCCGGCCCTCGGGCGCGTTGCCGGCATTGGACACGATGACGTCCAGCCCCCCCACGCGCGGACCGTGCGCGCAACGGCCGCGTCGACAGCGTCGGCGTCGCGGACGTCCGCCACCGTCGCAAGGATCCGATCCGAGTATGTCGCTCCGAGCGCGTGAGCAATCGCGGCGAGGGCCTCCGTGTCGCGGTCCACGAGCGACACATGAGCGCCCGCCGCGAGCATCTGGAGTACCGTAGCCTGGCCAATTCCGCTGGCCGCACCCGTGACCAGCGCGACACACCGGGACAGCGCCAGCGGCGCGGCGATCTTGAGCTTCGCCTGCTCGAGACTCCAGTATTCGACGTCGAACAAGTCGGAGCGCGAACACGGCGCGTAACTCCCTACGTCAGCCGCGGTCTGCATGACGGCTGAAGTGTGCTCGTAGATGTCGAGAGCGATGTCGGCCTCGCGTGCCGTGCTGGCGGCCGAGCACGCGCCGAGCCCCGGCAAAAGAACGACGCGCGGCCACGAATCGAGCTTCGTTTTCGTAACCCCCTTTGACCGACACATCGAGTCGAAATACAAATCGTATCTTCGCCCATAGTCGGCAATCGCGGCCTCCAGCTGGAATGCGAGCTTCGCGGCATCGCCGTACGCGGGGCTGGGCACGAGCAAGGCCGTCGGCTTGGTCCGAAGAACGTGGTCGGGCGTCATGCACCCCTTCGCAACGAGCTCTGCGGCATCCGGGCGTGCCAGCAGGCTGAGGATCGCGTCGCTCGATCGCATCCGCACGATGGGGCCGCGCTCGGACGACTCATTGGCGAGCTTTGCGAGCGCCCCACGGAGCGCCGGCAACACCGTCTGTTCACAGGCGGCCAGGGGAGCGCTACCCGGCATCGCCACATAGCGACGACGTTCAAGCGCGTACCTTTCGGCGCTGGAAACAGCGTCAATCGTGCGCTCGTAGCTTTCGCGCGCGGTTTCGCCCCACGTGAACAGGCCGTGCTTCTCTAGCACCATCAGAGCGGGCGGCCCCTCGGCGCCCGCAATCTGCTCGAACGCGTCGGCGCAGCGCTTCGCGAGTGCAAAGCCCGGCATGACATACGGTACCCAGACGAGCCGGGGACCGAAGAGCGACGAGAAGACCCCTTTGCCGTCTGGCTGGTTGCAGAGCGCGAGGATGGCATCGGCGTGGGTGTGGTCGATGAAACGGCCGGGAAGCAGGGCGTGAAGGAGAGTTTCGACGCTCGGATCGGGCGACGAGGCATCAAGCAGGTTCGTGCGAAGCTCATTGACCATGGCCTCGTCGGTCAACGCGTCCAGTCGCCTTAGGGCGCGAAGTGGCATCAGACGTACGGCCGGCTGTCCTCGTGGCTCGATCGTGGCAAGATCCCGGCCCGAGCCTTTGACGTGCAGCACATCGAGCACCTCGCCGAGCAACGTCGTGGCGCGCGCTTTCACTGAGGTATTACCGCCGCCGTGCAGCACGAGCGCTGGCTCGCTTCCGATCAGCCGCGCGGTGTACGTGCGCAGCGCGAGCAGCTCAGACGTTTGCGTAGCGAGTTCTTGGATGGTGCGCGCCGCCGCCGCCGAATCGTAACGGCTCTCCATGGCCCCGGAAGCTACCATCGCTGAAAGCACCTCGCATTACCGAGGACCCGTGCGAGGCGAGGCTCCCGTCCGGCCACCGCTGCGTAGAGTGCGGAGGCTCATGGCGCGATGCGAAGCGCCCGAAGGGGCCGCATGTTGGTCGAGGTCCAGGCCGCAAGCCAAGCGCATCGCGCCGCCGGTTCATTCAAACAAGGAGCGAGCAGTCAGGGCGGAGGTCAGACGGCCAGCACGCTTCGACCGGGACGCGGCTCGAGCCGCGTGAGCTAGGGCTGGACGAAGGGTGAAGAGACGAAAGCGCAAGGTCGTACAATACGCGTCCGCCCAGAGCGTGGCGGCTCGCCTATACGACGCGCGACGACTCTGCGACCGACAAATCGTCAGGCAGTACTCGCTCCCTGCGATTGACAGCGCGTAGAGCGAACGCTAGCTGTTCGAGTTCCAACTTCTAGGCGCGTAGCTCAGTGGTAGAGCACTACCTTGACACGGTAGGGGTCGTAGGTTCAAACCCTATCGCGCCTACAAAAAAAGCAAGCAAAGTCGCATAGTTAGTGAAGGTCGCTCCCGTCTGGAGCACCCACTCCTCCCCCAGGAGCACCCAGCGGAGCACCCACTTGGCTGGGCGGCGTACCGCCCTCGCGGGTCGCCAAGCCGTCACGGTCCGCATCCTCCGTCGGCAGGATCGGCTTCACCCGTTGCAGCAGCGCTTCAATGCCGTTGCGCTGCTCCGTCTCGCTCACCGTCGAATAATGTTCCTCCATCCGATCGGTGGCATGACCGGAGATGCTCTTCGTGACAAGAGAACTCACCTTCGCGCGACGGGCCAGATCGTTGAACGTTCTGCGTAAGCCGCGCGGCGTGAAGTGCTGCGTTAGCCCGATCGCCTCGCACACCGCGGCGAACGGCTTTTTGAGGGACGACTCCGAACGGAACGTGCCAGCCTTCGATGGGAAGAGAAGCTCAGCCGCCTGCTGCTCGGACGTCGTGAGCTGCGTATCGAGGTGCCACTGAAGCACGGCAACGACATCAGCGGGCACGCTGATGCGCTGATCAAGCTTCGTCTTCGTCATGTCCATGATTTCGCATCCGAGCGTGTGCGAGCGCCGAACGAGAATGACGCCCTTGTTCCAAAGGACGTCAGGAGTGTCCGCGCTCGCGAAGAAGCGGCGGAACATGAACGAATTGCCGGCCAGTGCAGTCCGGTTGGAGATCGGGTAGGAGCACCGGGCGATGGCCAAGGTCGGACGCAACGATCCGTGCCCGTGCGGCAGCGGCAAGAAGTTCAAGCGATGCTGTCTCGAACGAGTGGAGGCTGAGGAGCGGGCAGAACGGCTAAGAGCGGAGAGCGAGCGACAGGCTGCGGAAGTGGACGGAGGGCCCACGGTCGCCGCGGCGGTGCTGGAGCGGGCGCGGGAGGTTTTGCAGGAGTCGCGGGCGTTGGATGAAGTCGACGGGCTCGCCGAGCGGGTGCTCGAACAGATCGACGCCGGGCAGTACGACGAGGCCGAGGCGACAGCTCGCCAGCTCGAGTCGGAATATCCCCACGAGCCTCTGGCAATCGAGCGGCTCGGTCAGGTGCACGAGGCGAGAGGTTCGGGCGACGTCGCGGCAGAACAGTACCGCCGGGCGGTCATGCTGATGAACGAGCTAGGCGAGGGCCACTACTGCGACTGTTGCCGCGCGCGGCTGGTCAAGGCGATCCGTCGGCTCGATCCGGATCGGCCGGCGCCCGCACTGCTTCGCGATCCGCAGTAACGATCTTGAATCGAGCTCGTTCGGCGACATCCTTCCCGAGACGACCAAGACGCGTTGCGGATGCGTCCGTGCGCGTGGTGCAGAACCGTCTTCTTCATCTGCCGTTGCTGCGATCGAGGTCACGCGTACTGCGGTGAGGCATGCCGGTCGCGCGGCCGCGCCCGGAGCCGGCGCGAGGCCCGTGCCCGTCACCAGCGCAGCCCGGAGGGGCGAGCGGATCATCGGGCCGCCATGCGTGAGCTGCGCGCTCGCCGTCGCGGCGGCGAAGCGTTGTGGTCATTCCGAGGCGTGGAACAATATCGAGCCGCGGCTTTGCCCGAAGTTCTCCCCCTTCTTGCGCCCCGTCGACGCAAGATCTGGCTCTTTTCGGGCACTCGACGACAGCCGCGACCATGTCGAACCCTTCTCGGACGCTGATCTGCTTGCCCGCCGTGCTTTCGCGGCTCATCTTGAGCGAAACCTCTCCGCAGTTGTATCTTGATGTCGTGATATCACACTGTCAAGCCGCCATGGTTCGTGTACGACGACGGTCGTGGCAGCGAAGAAGAGCGAACCGGCGGAGGATGGGCGGCAGGGACTAATGCTTCGGCTTCCAAAGGACCTTCACACAGCTTTGCGGCACCTTTCGATTGACAGGGGCGTCTCGCTAAACGCGATCATCACGGACGTGCTGGAGCAGTGGTGGAGCAAGCAGCCTGAGCACGCGACCCACTCCAAGCAAAAGCGAAGCGGCTGATCGGCATTTCATCGTCCCAGCGGCACCTCTCGGCGTTGCTTCGCCACCATGACGCAACATTGTGGTTGCATGTCGCGTGGTGCGCCGCTATCGAAACATGCAACAAGGAGGTTGCACATGGCGACCGACAAGGATCGCATCGAGAAGAAGGTCTTGCTTCGAGCACCGCTGGGGCGGGTGTGGCGTGCGGTGAGCGACGCGCGGCAGTTCGGGGCCTGGTTCGGCGTGGCCTTCGACGGACCTTTCGTCGCGGGCGCTCGCATGACCGGAAGGATCGTTCCGACCACCGTCGACGAAGAGGTGGCCAAGCTCCAGAAGCCCCATGAAGGGAAGCCCTTCGAGATCACGGTCGACCGCCTTGAACCGGCGCGGCTCTTTTCGTTTCGCTGGCACCCTTTCGCCATCGATCCCGCCGTGGACTATTCGAGCGAGCCCACCACCCTGGTCGTTTTCGAGTTGGAGGAGGTCGAGGGCGCCACCCTGCTGACCATCACCGAATCCGGCTTCGACGGCATCCCGCTGGCCCGCCGGGCTCAGGCGTTCACCGCCAACGAGGGAGGGTGGACTCATCAAGCCAAGCTCATCGAAAAGTATCTCTCACATGCCGCGTAGCAGCGGGGCACGGGCGCTGAAGACGGCGGCGCCCTTGTTCGGGGCGCTGGGCGATCGGACGCGCCTCGGGCTCGTCGCCCGGCTGTGCGAGCAAGGCCCGCTGTCCATCACGCGGCTGACGGCGGGGACCGACGTCACGCGCCAGGCCATCACGCGGCACTTGCGGGTCCTCGCCAAGGCGGGCGTGGTGCGGGGCATGCGCGAGGGACGCGAGAGCGTCTGGGAGCTTCAGCCACGCCGCCTGCAGGAGGCGCAGCGGCACCTGGACCAGATCTCCAAGCAATGGGACAAGGCGCTTGTAGAGCGACGCGAAGAACCGCCTGATCCGGGACGCGTCAGGGCGTAGGACGCCCGAGCATTCGTTCAGGACGGGTCGCAAAGGCCATCCTCTTGCGTGAGAGCCGGCGGGAAGGGTCCCCGCTCGTGTCGGCGCGCGTGCTGGCGTAGAAGGCGCGACGAAATGGACGCACAAAAGAGTGAAGGCCCAGGGCGGCAACCCCGAGCCTTCGGCCCAGACGCGGACGCGGCTCTGGACGCCGCGGACGGTGCCTGAGAGCAAGCGCCGGGTCAACCCGTGCGCATCACGCGTCCGTGGAATGGACGCGTGCACGAGCATGAGGGAGTCGAGCAGCCGCTTCGTTTTGCGTGCTGTGGGGCCTGCGGCGAGGGGTTCTACGCGTGCGCCAGGTGCGATTGGTTCGGCGAGCGCCGCTACTGCAGCGAGGCGTGCCAAGGGGTAGGGCGCGCGCGGATCTGTCGCACGGCGCGGCGGTTGGAAGCGACGACGGTGGAGGGTCGGCAGAACAACCGCGACCGGCAGCACTGGTTTCGCCAAGCACATCCGGGCCGGCGAGGCCGCAAGGCTCGGCAGCGGGGCGTGGTGGCGCCGGTCGCGCCGGGAACGGATGGGCAGGTCGTAACGGATCCCCCTTCTGGTGGGAGTGCCGATTCGCGTGTTGTGCGCTCGCGCGGCGCGGCGCTCGCCTCCAACCCGGAGGCGGCGACCGAGGCGGCCAGGAGCAGGACCGATGAATCGATGGACGGTGACGATGGATCCCCGGCGCGAGGCGACGCGGATCCTGATGATGGAGGGGCGCGAGGAACGGATGCGGGCGGTGTTGGGCCCATCGGCGTCGGCGCATCCGCGGGCGGCCTCCACGCTGCTCGAGGGGCTGGCGCTCTGGCAGCAGCGCCCGCTCTGCGTTGTTCTCTGTGCGGATACCGAGGAATCTATGTCTGCATTGCGGCTGGAGGACGCGCTGGGCTTCGGCGTGCGCAATCTGCATTTCGACGTGGAGGTGATGCTGCGCGGTCCGGCGCATCGCCGTCGCGCGGGCCGTCTGGGGGGATTGGGCTGCTTCGGTGATCTGCGGCAGGTCTGCTTGCAGGGGGTGTCGCCATGACAGTCAGCAAAGAGTGCGAGAGCGAGATCCTTCGGCTCGTGCAGGCCGAGAAGTGGCCCGAAGGCACGGTGGCCGCCGAGCTGGGGGTGCACCACGACGTCGTCACGCGCGTGCTCGCCCAGGACGCCTTCAGCGGCGCCTTTAAAGTGATCCACTTCCGGGCGTTCTCGTGATCCACGTCATGGTCCCAGCGCAACGCCGGCGGCGGCGGGATCGTGACCCACCCGTCTACCGCCAAGGTCAGCGGTGGACGGCCGGGTCCGGTCGGTGGGATACGCGCATTGACTTTCGCAGCCGGAGCCGTTCCCGCGTAGCCGTCATCGCGGCTCGCTTTCGTGCGCGCTCGGAGATTGGTCGTCGTCGCTTCTCTCGAAATCGGTCTACTTGGATCGCGAGAGTGATCCGATCGCGAGGGCGCTGACAGCGTCGCGAGAGCCTCGGCAGTGGGAGCCCCGAAGCAAGACGCCGGTAGGACTCTGCGCACCCGCGCGCCCGGCAGTGCCGAGCCGCGCTGCACGCTGACTCTAGAATCCCGAGCGCAAGCCCTTGCGCGCTGGCTCCGTCAAGAACAAGGGCAACCGCGCCGCACGAGGCCGACGTCAACGTCGAAGATGGCCTGTTCGAACGTCGATTCGCCAACACCTCCAACGCGCGGCAAGGGCTGGGCCGCAGCGTGTGCTCGTGAAGCAAACGGCAGATCGACTGCGACTCTCGACGGGCCGACCGGGTGGCGGCGGGAGGGCTATCTATGTATTGGATATTGCTTCATAAAATATGGAATTTGCTCACGCACGTCGCATGCCACGACCACTCGCAGCCGACGAACGAGCTCGTCGCTCGCTGGGGTCGTGCACACCTGGAAGGGCGCCGTGCACCGGCCTGGCGTTGCCACGTGGCAACACGCGGCAACACGGCCCCGCTCCTCGCGCTGCGATCATGGCTATGCACTTCATTGGGTCGCAAGAGGCTCGATGCAGAGCGCGTGCCCGAGCCCGCGCCGGCCCTATTCGACGGCTTGCTATTGGGCAACCAGGTGGATCACGATCACGCCGCCAGAGGGCCACCGTTCACCGGCCCCCCTGGCTCACGATCCCGCCGCGGGGTGGGTCACAACGAGGGCGCCGCTGAAGAGGACGCCACTGGACAGCCCGCGCGCGAGCCTCGGCCGAGCAAGCTCGACGCGTACAAGGGCTTCATCCTCGAGCAGATCGAGAGGTATCCACGGCTGCGCGCGACGCGGCTGCGCACGATGATCGCCGAGCGCGGGTTTCGGGGCAGCGCAAAGCTCGTCGAGCGCTTCGTCAAAGGCATCCGTCCGCGCGCGGCGAGCAAGGCGTACCTGGTCTGCGAGCGCCTGCCGGGCGAGCAAGGGCAAGTGGACTGGGGTCACGTGGGGCAGCTCTCCGTCATGGGAGGGATGCGGGCGCTCTGGGTCTTCGTGATGCTTTTGGCGTATTCGCGAATGCGGTACGCGGAGTCGGTGCTCGATATGACGGCGGAATCGCTCCGGCGCTCGATCCTGCGCGCGCTGAGCTTCTTCGGTGGCGTGCCACGGCAGCTTCTCTTCGACAACCCCAAGATCGTCGTGATCGAGCGCCATGGTCGCGCCGCGCGGCTTCACTCCGGGATCATCGAGCTCGCCGGACAGCTTCGCGTCAAACCAGTGCTCGCGCGCGTGCGGACGCCCGAAGACAAGGGCGGAGTCGAAAGAGCCATACGCGAGCTCAAAGAAGGATTCTTCGCGGGCCGTTCGATCCCGAGTCTGGAGATAGGAAACCTCGGCCTGCGGCGCCACATCGAATCGGTCGTGATGACGCGTCGCCACCCAACCCTCGCCAGCCGCAGCGTGGGCGAGGTCTTCGCCGAGGAGAAGGAGCGCCTGATGCCGCTGCCCAATCCGATGCCGACGGCGGACCTGGTGTTGCCTGTCGCCGTCGACAAGACGGCGAGCGTACGGCTCGGGACCAACCGCTACTCGGCGCCGCCGAAGTACGCGAGCGCGACGCTGACGCTCGTGGCGGACGACGATCACGTGCGGCTTCTCGATGGGGAGAAAGAGGTGGCGCGCCACCGACGCTCGTGGGGACGCGGTCAGCGCATCGACGACCCCGCGCATCGCCGCGCCCTCTGCGAGGGGCGGCCACGAGCCGAGGCCATCACGATACGCGACCAGCTGCTCGGCGCCGTGCCCGAGCTCTCGGTGCTTTACGAACGCTGGGTCGAGCAGGGACGAAACATCAACTTCATGACCGGGCATGCGCGCAAGCTCTTCACACTCTACGGGCTGGAGATCTTCGGTTACGCCGTGCGCGTCATGGGCGAGCGCGGCACGCACGACATCGGCGCGCTGGCCCTTCTCTGCGAGCAAGAGCGGCAGCGAACCGACCGGCCCATGCCGGTGGATATCGTGCTCGGCGCGCACGTCGTCGACGCCATCGTGGTGCCCCACGACCTCGGTTCCTACGACCGAAAGCGGGGTGAGTCGTGAGCGACGTCGTCGACGAGCTCCGGGCCATCGGCTTCTGCGCGTCGCGCGAGCAGCTCGAGGCACTGCTGTCGCACGCGACCGCCAACCGCCTCTCGCACGTGCAGGTCGTCGAGCTGCTGGTCGAAATGGAGCGCCGGCAGCGTGAAGCACGCAATCTCGCCACCCGCACCAAGATGGCGACGGTGGGGGCGCACACGACGATGGACCGTTTCGACTGGAGCCATCCGCGCAAGATCGACCGCGCCCTATGCGAGAATGTCCTCGGCTTGGGCTTCGTGGAGCGCCGCGAGAACGTCCTTTTTCGCGGCCCAAGCGGTGTGGGTAAGACCATGCTTGCGCAGAACGTATGCCTCGCCGCGCTCAGCGCCGGCATGACCGTCTGCTTTACCCCGGTCGTTTCGGCGCTCGCCGATCTCTTGAAACAGGAGTCGCTGCCCGCCGTCGAGCGACGCATGAAGCGCTATACCAATGTCGATCTTCTCGTATGCGACGAACTTGGATATGTGCCCGTAGACAAGCGCGCCGTCGACCTCTTCTTCCAGATCATCAGCCGGCGCCATGAACGAGCCTCCACCATCATCTCGACCAACTTGGCCTTCAAGGAATGGGGGGGCGTATTCCCCGGCGCCGCCTGCCTCGTCGCTCTCATCGATCGCTTCACCCAGCATCTGCACACCATCGACATCGATGCCGACTCCTACCGGCAAAAGCCGGGCAACTCCCCACCGCCTCCGCAACCCAGGCCCCGCTCGCGAGGCGCCTCCGCCCGGAGGCGCGTGTGACGCCGCCGCGCCAGCGGCTCGTTGCGCCCTCCGAGTGGGACATCGTCTTGGCGCCCGAACTCGGTCCGCTCTTCGTGCTCGACGCTGCACTCATCGCGGCTCGCCGCTTTCTCGCCATCGGCCTCGACCCCTCCTCGTCGACACGCGGCGGCGCCAATCATCCCCCCACTCGCGACCTCCTCAATGCCATGCGCGCTTTACGCAGGCATATCCGCCAATATCGACTCGCCGAGCAGAACGTCGTCGACGGGCGTGACCACAACCACCACGACAAGCCCCTCCCTCGCTGAGCCATTCTCGTCCGCTGCCCGGCGCCGCCTTCCTCAGGAGGTAGCGCCGGGATCGGCGGCGCACTGCTTCCACGTCGCCTTTCCCGCGGATTTACGCGTCCGTCTACAGGCGCTCGATCGGCTGAGGGCTCTCGTCGAAGCCTGACCCCGCCTTGCTGGAAGGAGTGACCTCGTACGCTCGCGTTGGTACCGTCCCTGCGTCGTGACTGACGCCGAGATTCCGCGCGAGTATCGGGGCTGGTGGCGCATCGTCGAGACCTCGCAGTGGGACGATGTCGACCTCAACATCCTGGGACCGGCGCTGCTCTCGCTGACCGGGCATGCCGATCGCCTGCGGATGCACTGCCTGCTGGCATACGTGAACGCGAAGCCCACGAAAACCGGCGTCTCGTTCACGTGGCAGGGCGCTTGGGAGTTCGACCAGGTCAGCGGAACCGGAAGCGCAACGCTCGGCAACGACGGTCGCCTCAAGGGGCGAATCAAGATCAAGGACGGCGACGCGAGCATCTTCATCGCCAAGAGGGCCACGGAGCCCGTCAAACCGATCGAGGAGCCGCCGAGCTACCGAGACAAGTGGCGGCGGCGATGACGCTGACGACAGGCAGGCTCGCGGCTTCATGCGGCAGTCGGTACGTTCTCACGCACAACACCTGGATGGCGCGCGGCAATCCGCAAGAGCGCGAGGGCAGCGCCCTCCGGCTTTCGGCGATCCTGCTCCCAGTTGCGAAGCGTGTGCACGCTAATGCCGAGCGCCTCGGCGAACTGTGCCTGCGTCAGCCCAATGAACCGACGCAGCGCCGCCACATCGCCCGGCTGAAGCTCTCCGCGAATGATGCGCTGACGTTGGCTGCGACGAAGGGTCCGCTCGAAATCGGATCGGCTGAGTTCAGGGATGCCTTTCATGACCGCTTCTCCATGTACTCGACGTAAAGGGCTCGCTCGTCTTTGGTGACCCGACGAGCGCTGATGATGCGCACCGTGTCCTCACTACGCTCCGTGTAAACGACGAGAACGAGCCCGCGACGAATGGGACCGATGGCGATGAACCGTTCCTCCAGCTGGGAGTGATCGCCGTCGTAGAGTTCGAGAAAATCGACCTTGGAGGTGAACAGCTCCTTGGCCTCGCGGAAGGTGACGCCGTGCTTCGCAACGTTGAGCCGCTCCTTCTTCCGGTCCCATTCGAACCGCACTCGACGAACGTAAGCCAGCGGACGAGTAAGTCAATGGCTTACACATGCGACTTTGCGGGGGACCCGAAAAGCAGACCGAACCCCGAAGCGTTCGTGCGATGAGCGACATCCGGTCACGCGATGTCACGACACACGGCATCGCGCCGCGATTCCGCGGACGAGAAGCGACGAACGCACGGCGTCATGTTTGGTTAAGCGGGTCCAGCATGGGACCACCGATGGTGGTCGCGCTAGGTGGAGGACGTGCCTCGCCGAGGACGACGACTTGGGCTCGGAAGACCACCGGGGCAGGCGCCGAATCGGAAAGACCCGCTGCTGCATCGGCGTGGGTCAAGTGGAGCACCCCGCGGAGCTCCTCGGAGCACCCACGAGAGCACTCATTTGGCGTAACGAAGGGGATGCTCGAGTACGCCTGGGAAACGCTAACCCATTGAAAAGACACGCCCAGAAGCGACCAGAAACGGATGATTCTCTTGACACGGTAGGGGTCGTAGGTTCAAACCCTATCGCGCCTACAAAAAAGCAAGCAATTTTAGCTAGTTAGCTGATACGCTACTCGGCTCCCACTTTGCTGTCCATCGCGACCCGTTACCGCCCATCCGCTGCGTCAGACGGGTGAGGTCGATGATGCGGGCGATGGCCGCCTGCTGCTCGTGTCCGCGCGCCGTTGAATAGTGCTGCTGCATCTGCTCGGTCAGATGCCCGAGATGCTGCCCACGTCGGCGACCAGCGCCTCCCGCATCGTGTCTTGGAAGGAGCGTCGCATGGCTTTCGGCGAGATTTGCTTGCGAAGCCCCATCATCCGGCCGATCGACCGGAACGGGCTCGCGAGCGCCGAGTTGTGACGGAACCCGCCCGTTTCCGCGGGAAATAGGAGTTCGCTCCGCTCCATGTCCCGCGTGTGACGAGCTGCTTGTCGACCTTCCAGCGAAGAGCGGACATCACGAAGTCAGGCAACTTGATGACCTGGTCATGATTGGTCTTGGCCATCTCCATCGCGCGAACGCCGAACCAAGAGCAGCCCTTGGTCCCACTTCACGTCCGCATTTTCGCCCGTGCGTCGTAGGGCGTACAGCGTGGACGGACGCAGGCCGGTGACCGAGGACGGAAGGAGCGCGCGATACGGCGACAGACCCACGGGGCGTAGGCTCCCACTACACGCTCACGCAACCGATCTTGTCGCTGGCACCGTCGACCGAGCGAAAGGCGAGCTCGACCAACACTTGGCGCTCGTCGGACAGCCGAGTCACCCAGAGGTTCACGACGGGGCGACGACCGGCCACCTGGGTCCCCGGCCAGGATGAACCGGAACCCTCTTCCCTACTGGCTCACGGCCTTGTGCTCGACGACGAGGGATATTGGGAACTCCAACGCCGACGCTCTCCTCGGCGCTGGCAGCCCGACCCAACGTCGGCGCCGAGCCCGCGCCGGACCCGAACCGTGGCACTTCGCAGCCATATCTCCTCCGACGCTAGCCACTGCGCGCTGAGGCGTCGAAACGACGCCTCGATGAGCTCTAGCGGGGATGCGCGGCTACGAAGAGACGCGCAATGCGGAAATACATTGAGTACCCTTGAGGCGTGGGGCATTCCTTGTCTCTAAGGGCGCCAGAAGTTTAACACAGAACTTCCGCGTGTAGGCAAATATGAACCATCGTCGTTCCACCGCATGGCTTTTCGTGTCGCTCGCGGCGACCCTGCGCTGCAGCTCGGGGACACATGGGGCGGTTTCCCTTGGGTCGGACGCGTCCGGAGGGGTCGACGGTTCAGGGGGGTCCGACGCCTCGGGACAGAGCTCGGGCGATTCCGCCATGAACGCCGCGCCCGACGGCAGCTCCGGCCTTGGGGGCGATGACGCAGGCGGCGCATCCGATGCCGGGGACGCCGCCGGCGACGCTGGGAGTATCGGTGACGCGGCGAGCGCCGTCGACACAGGAGGGGCAACGGACGTGGCGAGCCTTGGAGATGCGAACGTCCCCGATAAGGATGCTTGCACACCCGGGAGTCCGATCGCTTTTCCCGGCGCCGTCGGTTTTGGAGCCGCTGCCACGGGCGGGCGTGGGAGCGCCGCCTACCACGTAACCACACTCGACGACACGGGCGCCACCGGATCGCTTCGAGACGCAGTTAGCTCCGGGCCTCGCACGATCGTCTTCGACGTGGGAGGAATCATCAACCTGACCTCGGCTCTGAGCTGCAGCGCCAACCTGACCATCGCGGGCCAGACGGCGCCGGGCGGCGGCATCGCGATCGAGGGGCGAGAGGTCTCGTTCAGCAACTCGTCCAACGAGATCGTGCGCAACATCCGCGTTCGCCAAGGGACCGACGACCCGGATACGGGCAAGAGCGGGATCGCGGCCGATTCGGACATGAACCTCATTTTCGACCACGTCTCCGTAGAGTTCAGCGATTGGGACAACCTCGACATTAACAGTGGAGGGAACGTGACATTTCAACGATCCATCCTCGCCGACCCGATCGGGCAGCAGTTCAACGCGCACGTCGACAGCACTCCCGTCACCTGGTTTGAGAACATCTTTGCCAACGCGCACAACCGGAACCCGCTCGCCAAGGGCGATACGCAGTACGTGAATAACGTCGTCTACAACTTCCAATCGGGTTACACGCTCGGCGACACGGGCGGAAAATTCATGCAGGACGTCGTGAACAACTATTTCATCGTAGGTCCGTCCACCACCAACTCCGGAGATGCTTTCTTTCAGCTGGGCAGCCAGTCGATGTATTTCGTGGGCAACATGCTCGACACGACCAAGGGCGGAACCTTGAACGGGTCGGCGATATCGCTCCCGGGCGGGATAACCGCGCTCTCGGCCCCTTACGCACCCACGACGAGCTCGTTCGATAGCGCGAGCGCGGCGGAAGGTTACGCCTACGACGTCGCCAACTCGGGCGCGCTGCCCCGGGACGACGTCGATACCCTCGTCCTCGCGGACGTGACGTCGCTCGGAACGAGCGGTCATCTCTGGACTACCCAAGCGGCTACGGGCCTCCCGAACAACGGGTACGGCACGCTCGCAGGCGGCACGCCCCCCGTGGATACCGACCGCGACGGGATCCCCGACGCATGGGAGACCGCGAACGGCCTGAACCCGAACGACCCAGCCGACGCGATCCTCTACTGGGGTTGTAGTGGCTACACGAACCTCGAGGTGTACCTGAACCAACTCGCCGATTCCCTCAGTCCATAACCGAGCGCGCTCGGCGGCTTGCATGTCGTTGCCCTCATCGACGACAGCGAGGACCAGTTCGGTGCGCACAGACAGCTGCGATCCTCGCGCTCGTGCCCTTGGCCGCGCCGCCGATCGCGCTCACCCAGACCGCAGCGTACTTCACATGGAGTGCGGTGCGTCCCCGGGTTGCGCCCGCGCTCGCAGCGCCCGCATTCACGCGGACGTCGCGATCGGAGAGTGGACTGTCTACGCGCTCACCCCGTTCGGCTCGTGGGGCGCGACCGCGTACACGCAACTCGGGGGTCGTCGAAGCCGAACAATCTGCCGCCCTTGCAGGTTGCTTCAGCGCTCGGTGAGCGCGTCGACGAGGCAACCGGGCGCGCGCTCTTCGTGAGCGTGCCGGGCGAGTAGCCAGTCGAAAGGGTATCGGTCAACGAAGAGCCGCGGAAGACCCCGCGGAAACATCTTAGGTGCGTCCGTTGTCATTGAAACGCGCCGATTTGGCGCAACTCCCGCAATCCCCGAACGCGTCGCGCGTCGTCACGTCGATGCAGAGTGTCGCGCCAGTCCGCGACGCGACCCCAGCACGACGTGCCGCTATCCATACGAGCGCAGCGCCTCGCCTCTGCCCCCCTGAACCACTGGCCTGAAGTCGCCAAGCATGGTCGCGCTCTGTTGCGGCCGCGGCAACGACGTCAACGCGACGATCGCTCTTGGCGTGCTCGCCAACAATCGCGACGAGTAATGGGACAAGAAGCTCGCCGCCGATACTTGGCAGGGGCCTCATCGCGGGAAAGGCCCGCCCCCCTGAACCATTCTTGGACTCAGGTCAACAGCGGGGCGCGCCGGACGCTTACACACCATCGTCAGTCGCCGTCACGAACGAGCCAGCACGGTTCACGACCAATCTCGCCTTCAAGGAATGGGGAACCGTATTCCCCGGAGCCGCGTGCGTCGTGGCGCTCGTCGACCGCTTCACTCAGCATTGCCACGTCCTCGACATCGACGGCGAATCCTGGCGACAGCGCCCTGAGCCCGACCCGCACTCGCCCTCCTCTGCCTCCCCCAAAAGCAAAAAACGCCAAATCGCCGCTCGGTGACAACGGAAGCCCCTAAGACGCGATATGGTTCCGCGCCCTCTTCCGCGGCTCTTCGGCAGCCCGTGTGCGCTGCTCGCGAACGAGCCTGCAATCATGAATGGAACGTTGGCCGCGTCGAGCAGACGCACAAGTCGCTCGAGTAAGCCTTGCAGCTCTGTCGTCATCGACGGGACGCCGCTGCCTCGATGACCCTAGCCGCGAGCGAGGCGCCCCAAACCCTGCGCAGTACTGCAAGGCGGGCCTCCGTCGCAGTGAGGTCCGGACGGCGTCGCTGTTCTCCTTCGATCGAGACGCGGCGCGCGTCCTCGCTCATCTCGGCGGCCAGGCGGACCCTACCCTCCGGCCCAAGTCGACGGAGTGCCGACAGCTGCATCTCGAATGCGTACGCATCCGTGTCGAGCGGCATACGCTACGATTTTAGGCGAGTCCCTCCATGCTCGCCACGTCAAGGCACGACGCTCGGACGAACCCCTTGCGTCGTTCCTGGGCCTGGACGAGCGACGCGCCGAGGAGGCTGCGCGGCAGCGCGCACACCGGTAAGCAAAGAGGGGTGCTTGTCACACGCCACCTTCGGATGACAAGTACCGGGAATTGCTCTTGAAACTCGAGCAAATCATGGACGACGGTGCGCGCCCGTCACGCGCCACCTTTCGACGCCAAGTCTTGCGAGTGCAGTGGGACACGCTGGAAGCCCGCATACGCGACTTCCGCCAGAGCCCGCTGCTCGCTGAGTGGCGCAGTCATTTCTACCCTCTGCTCGACGGGACCCCTGCGCTGTGGACAGGCCGCTTGCCGAGGTAATGGTCGATCCGAAAGAGGCCCTTTTCGCCGAACGTCCCGAGCAGGATTCGGTTGGGGTTCCGCGCCGAGGCGGCGGATAGGTGCATGTTGCTGGCGTCGGTGACGGTCGTCGCGATACCGCGCCGAGGAGGCATAGGAAGAAGGGAGCGAAGGAGCGGCGCGGTGGCTCGTCGTCGGCACGCGGCGAGGAAAGGCCAAAACATACGCCAAATCTTTCGCCGCTCGGTGACAACGGACGCTCCTAAGACGCGATCATAGGTAGGATCTTTATTTCTCGAGTGATGTCGATCACTTACGTGCATAGTGCACGAATTGGGTAGTCAAAGGCATCGGGGATTCTCTAGACGCGGTGTTGTGGGACACGCGAAAGGAGACCCCGATGCACGGATCGAACGGTACACGCGCCGAAGTCGGCGTGTATGCGAAACGGCTTACCGACGTACTCGGCGAGGAGCAGGTGACCGCGATCGCGAGACGTAGCGGCTGGCTACGGCGCGTGCGCAAGGTGATGCCGCTGGCGATGGTCGTGGCGGTGCTGTCCACGC
Source organism: uncultured delta proteobacterium (assembly GCA_963696385.1). Lineage (GTDB taxonomy): Bacteria > Myxococcota_A > Polyangia > Polyangiales > Polyangiaceae > Palsa-1150. The sequence goes on along the minus strand of CAVOKF010000005.1, from coordinate 729,660 downwards.
TCGGGTCGGGCCAGGCCAAGTGGTTGGCCGATATTCTGCGGACGTTCCGGAGATTCGCGGGCATTTCGCTGCGATATAAGCCCTTTCACAACCGGCTCGCGAAGACGTCCTTTCCAGAGATGTTTCGGATGCTGCTGGAAGCGACGGTACAGAAGATGAGCCAGCCGGTTCTTCACGCCGTGTCCCCCAAACTGTCGACCTTTCGGGACATTGTCATTCACGACGGGACGTCGTTCGCGCTCAAGGACGACTTGAGGCGCACATGGCCGGGCCGCTTTACGAAAATCTCGCCGGCCGCCGTGGAACTGCACGTCACCATGAGCGTGCTCAACGACGATGTGCCCATCGTCGCTCTGACGGCCGACAAGGAGCCGGAACGAACCTACCGTCCCGAGGCCATGAGTCTCCGCGAGCGACTCTTTCTGGCCGACCGAGGGTACGAGGAGCAAAAATTCTTTTTCGACGTCGATCAAGCGGGCGGCGCCTTTATCGTCCGCGGCACCAAGAAGATTCGACCCACCCTTCGGGCCGCTTTCGACAGCGCCGGCAAACCCATCCCCAGGTTGCTCTGCCAAACTTGAACTGGGACCGGCTTCCGGCCCACACGGTCGATCTCGACATCGAATGGCAGGCAAAGTCATTCGTGTATCGCGGGCGAATTGTAGCGATCTACAAGCGCGGCCAGCGCAACGCCAAGACGTTCGTGTACCTGCACACCAACCTCGCTCGCAACGGCTTCTCCGCCGCCGACGTGGCCGGCTTGTATCGCCTCCGCTGGCAGGTGGAACTCCTGTTCAAAGAGTTCAAATCCCACGCCAACCTTCATGCCTTCGATACGGGCAAGGCCGCTATCGCGAAAGCGATGATATGGGCGAGCCTGCTCGCAGCCCTTCTGAAACGTTCACTCGCACACTTCGCGCAAGCGTCGCTGGGGGTGGAGCTTTCGACCCAGCGAGCCGCCGCGTCCGGCAAGCATTACTTCGACGATGTCCTCCGCGGCCTCCTCGACTCACCGCGCCAATTGCGTCGTGCCCTCGCCGAAGCGCTCAAGTTCCTCGATTCCAACGCTCGCCGCGCCCATCCCGCCCGCGATCGCAAGCGCGGACGTCTCGCTATGGGCCTCGAGCCGCTCGCACTTGCACCGTAGCGCGCCGGATCCCGAATCCCTAAGTACCAACGTATGAAGACGCGATATGTGTCCGCACCCTCTTCCGCGGCTCTTCGTCGACCGGCAGTCTTTGCACGCATTCATGAGTGATCCTGCGGCGGACGCGAGTAGCAGCCAGCTCAGGTCAACCTTTTCGACCGGTCACCCTCCCGCGCACTTTGTGAGTCGTGGCGTCGATTGCTTCATGGCACACGTTGGCACCGCGCCATTCGCGTGATTTGCTTGCACAAGTGCGTGGCACAAAAGCTGCTTTATGGCGCCCATGACTCTGAGCCGCCTTCTCGCCGGAGGGCTCGCCTTTTCGATTGTCGCGTGCGCGCCGCCCGTGGGCGAAGCCGGGACGGGTCTCCACCTCGACGCGGGGAGTTCGACCGACCCGCACGACGCCAGCACGCAGACGACAGGCGATGGCGGTGGCACCCCCCAGGCCGGCGATACCGGCACGCAGACGACAGACGATAGCGGTGGCACCCCCCAGGCCGGCGATAACGGCACGCAGACGACAGACGATAGCGGTGGCACCCCCCAGGCCGGCGATACCGGCACGCAGACGACAGGCGATAGCGGTGGCACCCCCCAGGCCGGCGATACCGGCACGCAGACGACAGGCGATAGCGGTGCGCTTGGTCCGTGGGCGTCCACGGCGGACTACCCGCTTGCGGCGAACGATTGCGTCGGTACGACGCCCAACCTTTATTGCGCTCCACAAAGCTGCGTCGCAAACTTAGGGTCGGTCTATTGCGTCGGGGCGGCGAGCACGTCCACGTATTCCAGCCAGCTATCTTCGGCCGGGCTTGGGTTTTGGACTCGCGGAGCCGACTATCCTGAGGCCGTCGCCGACGTGAGCTGCGTCGTCAGCTCCAACGCTATCTATTGTGTAGGGGGGCGTGTCGGCGACGCCGACGGGGGCACCAGCACCACGGCGGACGTCTACTACGCGCCGCTTTTGTCGCCAGGCATCGGCACCTGGACCGCGTCGACCCCTTACCCGCATGCCGTGTTCGCTCCAACATGCCTGGTCGATTCCGGAACCATCTATTGTGTCGCCGGCGACGACACCTACTACGCCGCCCTTTCATCGAGCGGCGTCGGAGCGTGGGCTCCGACAACTCCGCCGCCAACCGCGACCGAGGGATGCGTCGCCATCGGGGGCTACGCTTACTGCTTCGGCGCCGGGGATTGCCCTCCCGATGGGCCGGGGGGCGACTGCTACAGTCCTTCTTACGTCGCGCCCCTCTCTGCGAGCGGATTCGGTGCGTGGACGGACACGACCGACCTTCCGACGGCTGTCTCCGCCAACTACGCCGCTGCCGGCTCGACCATCTACTATCTATCGATCCCCATATTTTTTTCGAGTGTCTCGGACGGCGCAATCGGGCCGTGGCAGACGACGACGAACTATCCCGAATCAATCTACCCATCCAATTGCGTTTCGAGCCAAGGTTACCTCTATTGCGCGAGTACCGTGGCCGGCGCCTCCTATTTCGCGCCGATCGGCGTCACCAATCCGAACGCCCTCCAGCTTGAAAATCCTCCGCCGTTTCCCAGATCCGCGTACCTCGTTCCCTCGTGCACCAGCGACGGCTGCGCGACGGTGAACGGCGTCGGAGCTCCGGTCTTTGGTAAGAACATCGACGACGCCGTTGTTTTCGACTGCGCTTCACAAGCTTCGACCATCGCGGGCTGCACGACGACGGTCACCAGCCCGGACGCAGTAGGCAACTACGACATGACCATCTGGTACCCGTGCACGAGCGCGACCCCCGCCGACACGAATTGCTGCTTTTTGCCCGCGGTGGGCTACCCGACGCCCTTCGACGAGTGGTGCATCTCCACGGGCTCGAATTCGTTCATCATCGCCAGTGAGATCACGCTGCAGCCGGCCCAACTGACCGTGGCGACCGACGCGGGATCCACGCTGCCTCCCTGACACCAACGCAACACGCCAAGTCGGTTCGCCAAATCGGTTCGCGGTTGCCGCGACAGCGGACGCCCCTGAAGCCGATCTCACCAGGGGATTGACCAGCGAATCCCCATTGCGAGTCAAGTGTCCGATGCACTCCTGCTTGCTCTGCCGCGGCGGTCGCCGTGGTAGGCGGACTCCATCATGATTACCGCCCGCGGTGTGAGCGCGGCGGACGACGAGAGGAGCCATGGCTGCTCTTCGCCGACCTGGCGGTTCTGGCCGCTCTGGGGCTTTGGGCGACTTCCCGGTCCCGCTCGGTTCCGAGCACGAACGCCACTTCGATCGGCGAGGGCGCGAGTCGCGCACGGGCCGGGAAAAATCATGCAGAGGCTCGGTCGGCGCCGTGATCTCTGAAATTGTGTGCACCGCGTCCGTCTATGTTCACGTGATCGCCGCGTGCGCATGGATTGGTTCGATGCTGTTCTTCGCAACGGTTGTCGTCCCGGTCCTTCGGAGCCAACAGGTGGCCGGCGCACCGGCCCTCGTGCGTAGGATGGGTCTGCGGTTCCGGACGTTCGGTTCGATTTGCATCGGTCTGCCAAATCGGACTCTGAACCGGTGGCGTGGGCAAGGGGTTTCGCGCAGAGCGTGTTCTTTTCTTCGTTTCGGAGTGGGCTGAGTTCTTGGAATTCAATGGACGTATTCTCGGCGCTTGAGGGCTGTGTTGGCTACTTCCCTCCTCCGCCGCACGATCGCTCAGGAGTCGCTGGCGAACAAGCCTTGATGATCGCCCTCGGATCGGCTCGGATCGCGAGTACTCCGCGTCCCCGTCTCCCGGCTTGCGGCCAGGGTCGCCGATCTGGCAGCCCGGGCGATGAGGGCGCTCCGCCAAGCGTGCCGTCCTTCGGGCGTCGCGCGCGGATTCATCGCCGACCTGACCCGCTCCCGCGCCGAGCTCATCGCCGAGAACGCGCTCCTTCGGCAGCAGCTCATCGTCGCCTCGCGCGCCGTCAAACGCCCGGCCTTTCGCGTCCACGAGCGCAAGTTCGGAGCCGTCTTCGACCGCGTCGCCGCGGGCGTCGGGACGCGCGTCCTGCACACCGCGGTCCGGGCGCCCCTGATGAATGCGGTGTGCAAACGCTTCTTGGGTAGCGTCCGCCGCGAGTGCCTCGACCACGTGATCATCCTGTCGGAGCGGCACCTGCGGTATGTCCTCGCCGAGTATGCCCTGAGCTACTTCAACCCGGCTCGGCCTCACCAGGGCATCGGCCAGCAGGTTCCGGTCCGCACGGAACGCTCCCGAGCCAACTTTGCTGGCCCGGTCGAGGCCATCCCCGTGCTCGGCGGCCTTCATCATGACTACCGCGCCGCTGCCTGAAGCCGGCGGACAGCCCAAGAAGCCAGGACAGGTCGCGCCAGTACCAGCGGGTGACAACTGACGCATGCGTTACGTGACGCGATTTACACGCTTAACATGACCTTCGCGCTGTTGACAACTATTTTGACAGTGGTAAACATAGCTTTGTTCACGATAACCGTGAATTATGAGATGCATGGGACATTTAACCGGTTTGAAGTTCCTCGACGAGTTCGCCAGCGAGGGTCTGACTCAGTTCACCTCAGCTGAGGCTGCCGTGCGTCTCGGGCGATCTGCCGCCGCAACGGGCAACCTTCTCGCTCGACTTGTTCGTGACGGGCTTCTCGATCGCGTTCGCCGTGGGCACTATGCCATCCGGCAACTTGGCACGCTCGGCACGACCGCTGCCGCCGAAAATGTCCTTCTCTCGGTCGCCGCAGGGTTCCGCGACGTTCGACATCGAGTCGCGTACCGAACCGCGTTGGATCAACTTGATCTTCTCGCACATCCGTCGCGCTCGATCCAAGTCGCACTCGCCAAGCCGACGCGCAGCGAAACGCTCTCCGGACGGCGACTCACGATAGTGCAGGAGCCCGAGACTGCTCTTGAAGTAGGGGCGAAGAAACAGGATGGCGTCTTCATCTCGGACCTTGAACGCTCGCTGCTCGATGCCGCTGCGCGCCCAGAGATCGTAGGTGGAATCGCCGTTCTTGCGGAAGCGCTCGGTGCAGCATCTTCCAAGAATGTCGATGCGGACAGGCTCACGAACTACGCGCGCGTGCTGTCGTGGGGGCCCGCGCTTCGGCGGATCGGTTCCCTCGCGGATACGCTCCATATTGCTGGTTTGGCCGGTCGGCTGGAACCTCTGAGAAAGCCGAGCAGTGACGTCGATCTCGAGCCGGGCCACGAGGCATCGTCCTACCGTGACGCGAAGTGGTGGGTTCGTTGGGATCACTTGCCATCGGAGCTGCAGAACATCGTGCATCAATGACGTCGAGGGCGCAGATCACCAAGATCGCGAGTAGAGACGGCGTGAATGCACGCGTTGTCGAGCGAGACTACGTGCTCGTCCACGTCGTCGCGCTCATCTCGGCCCACGATGCGAACCACACCCTCGTGTTCAAGGGCGGAACATCTCTGAGGCTTCTGCATTTCGACGAATATCGCTACTCGGCGGATCTCGACAACTGTTCGGCAGCGTTCAAGATGTCCTCTCGGCCGTGGGGTCCATCAACGTCCAACGGGATACTACGAACATCGAGGGCTCCAACGTCCGGCTGCGCCGCTCGGAGCCGGGTCCACGCGACGTGCCACCGCGCCGCCCCCTGGCTCCCTTCTTCCTTGCCCCCCCGGCCCGGTATCGCTACGACCGTCACCGACGCCAGCGACACGGCGTCGTTTTCGCAGCTCCGTCTGCCTGGCCTGTCGCCCCTTCGCGGCCCGACGTGGTTGCCTCGCTCGCAGACCGGGAGACCCGAAGCCGAGCTGCAGCGGCACCCCGAGCGCTCCTGCCAAGCGAAAAAGCACTTTCAGCGTGATGCCGGCGTCCTCTTTGTCGAGGATGCGGTGAATCTGGTTGCGGCTCGTGCCCATCCGCTTGGCGAGAGCGGTCGTCGTGAGGCCGAGCTTCTTCATCCGCCGCTCGGTCTCGATGACAAGGATCTTCTTGGCCGCCCTCGCGTTGACCTCTTCCAATTCGCCCAACTCCTCAAAGAGGGAGTCGAGCGTCGAACCGTCGTGCTTGTTCATCGTACTTTCTCCCGAATGGCTTTCCGCTCCAGCCCGATGTCGATGTCGGATTTTCTGGTTTTCTTGGTCGTCTTGACGAACCCGTGCAAGAGAACCATCGTGCTCTCGTTGAGCGCGAAGATGACCCGATACTCGACCTTGTCGTGGGTACTCCGTACCTCCCGCAGTCCGTGCCCGAGGGAGTCAACGAGCGGCTTATCAATGGGCCAGGTCGCCTGAACTGTCTTGATGTCTATCCCAATCGTCTTACGTGCCCCTGCCGGATGTCGTCCTTGAGCCAATCCCGAACAGGCTCGCTGCCTCTGTCGGTCTTGAAGAAGACGCATGACAACTTGAGAGGCGCAGCAGCCTTCGTCGTGCCCTTGGTGCGATGCGCCCGGGGCTCCGACGGCACCCCTTACGCGTACCATTTTTAGTACGTCCCGCAAGGTCCGTCGCGTGCCGAACGAGTTTTTGGCCACTGCCGGCTCTCGCGGCAACCTCGACGGTACGCATGCCGCGTGCTGGCGCTCTTCAAGCCGCTAGCGGGGCCAACTCTTCGGTCTCGAGCCGGGAGATACCGAGAGGAGCGAGCACGGCATTCAGCTGAGCGATCGTCACGATCGCCGGGGCTGTGAGCTCGACCCCAATCGGTGTCCCCTCGGCATCAAAGTCGAGTCGCAAGCCATTCCCCGGGTTGGACGTTCGGGCGACCTTTGCGCCGCGCGGCCGCGGCAAGTAGAGGTACGACCGCTGCGCGCAGATCCTCGGGAGCTACCGCGCGATCCCGCGCGACGTGCGTCGCGCCGTCGCGAAGGAGTGCGAGCGCTTCGTCTTCGATCACATACGCCAAAATCTTAATCGCGGTCCCCCGACGACTTCGAAATACGAACACTGCTCCCGAAAACGGATCGCTCGACAAGATCTGCCGGCACACCCCGTCGATCCCCCGCCGAAAGTCCACCGGCTCCACCGCAACCAGAATCCGCATCTGCGGCGTGAGCTGGATCATCGCTCGCGTCTCCAGAAGGCGTGCGCCAATCCGACCACGTCCAACCCGCTCGCGCCCGTCACCTCCACGCGCAGCCGCTCTCCGCCTCGACCCTCGAGCTCGATCACCGTCCGGCTCGCCCCGTCTGCCGTCCTCGCCACTTCGATAAACGACGGCGACGTCGTCTCGATCGCCGAGCCCGTCGACGCTCGGCTCATCCGGTCCTTCAGCCCTTGGTAATTCAAACGCGTCGCCCGCGACGTCGCCCACACCCCTTCGCGGCGAGCCACCTCGATCGCCGCGTTCCACAGCTCCTGCGGCACCCTCGATCGCTTGCCTCCGCATCCGGCTCGCCACCGCTCCATCCGCCCGCGCAGACTTTCTAGAGCGCCCGTTGCCCCGATACTCGTTCGATTCATCAGGTCTTCCTCCTGACCGCGACGCTGCCCGAGTCACGCGTCGACTTCACGCACTGTTGCCGAATGCCACCGCCGCTCGCCGCGACCTGCCCCTCTCGCACGCCCCACGCCAGACCCCCCCTCGTACTCCCCGCCCCGCAGCCGTGCCGCAAGGACACGACCGTTGCCGACGTCGCGCGGAGCGCGACAATCCGCGTTGCGGCAATCGCGACGGACGCCGACGTCAGCGGCCTCCCTCTCCCCTCGCGCGACGCGACGTATTCGCGGGACCGCGCGCTCCTCGAACGAACGCGGGCGGCGGCACGCGGCGACGCAGTGCTCGCCGTGTGGCCCGAGGCGGCGACGCCCGTGTGTCCAGACGAAGAGAGCGCGTGGGTCGAAGCGGTGCGGACGGTGGCTCGCGAGAGCGACATCGACGTCGTCGCGGCGTACGTGGTGCCGACGTCCACGAGGCCACTCGCGTATCGCAACGAGTACCGGCTCGTGCTGCGCGATGGCGCGGTGCAGCGGACCTATGCGAAGCACCATCCGGCGCTGGGCGAGCCTTCAAACGCCGGCGTGGGGCCGGCGTCGATCGTGCCGCGCTCAGGGACGGCTCTCGGGCGCCATCTGCTACGATGACGACTTTCCGGCGTTGGGCCTCGAGCGAGCGCGAGCGGATGCCGACCTCGTGGCGGTTCCGTCGTCGGACTGGCGGGGCATCGATCCTGTCCACGCGGAGATGGCAGCGGTCCGCGCGATCGAGTCGGGGCACTCTCTGCTGCGCGCGACGAGGTTCGGGCTGTCTCTCGCCGTTGATCCGTACGGACGCACGCGCGCGTGGCGCAGCGCCTTCGAACGTGGACCGGGTCCTGTTCGCGGATCTGCCGCGGTCGCGAGTCCGGTCCCTCTACGCGATCTGGGGCGATGGGCCGTCGCTCACAGCAGCCGCGTTGCTCGCCGGCGTCGTCGGCATCCATCTCCTAAGGTCCCGCGCTCGCCACCCGAATCGTCCATCCCGCGGTCGTCTCTCGCGCGCGACGGTCCTGCTTCGCTGCGCGGGCGCCAGGTGAAACGTCAGCGATGAGTCATGATGCTAGGTGGGGCACTGTCGATGGCTGTCGCCGCTCCCAATCTCGCGTACCTGGTATTTCCTTGGCGTGACGCCGGGTGCCAGGCCGAGGGGGCGGAGCCTCGGCTGGCGCGGACTCTCGGAGTGCTGGAGCTCGTGGGACGCGTGGGGGTGCTCCGGATACCGTTTTTCTACGACATGGCACGGGTCGGGCTCGAGAAAGGCGCTCTTCTTGCGGTGCTCGGCGCCCTATCCATCTACTATATCTGGGCGCGCTACTTCGCCGGTGGGCGACACGAGCTCTCCCTCTGTGCACCGATCCTCGGGATACCCCTGCCGATGGCGGTCGCGCCCGTCTTCGCTGTCTTCTTCGGCGCCATCGTTCTCCACTCGGTCCCGCTCGCTGTCGCGGCCCTCGTGCTCGGACGCTTCGCATGTCCCGCTGAGCCGCAGACGAGCCAGGAGCGCACGCTTTGGCCCCGGAGTCATTCATCGACCTTGAGTACATAACGGTCGCCCTGAGGCACCGGCACGGCGCAATTTCCTCCGCACGCCAACCGCAGAAGAGAAACGAGTCTACGCCCACGCTCGTCCCGGCTTCGACGTACTTTTCAAGTCACTCAAAGGGACTACAGCTACGATTTGAGGGCTTGTCTGCCTGCGCCACGGGCGGAAATGCCCGTCCGGGCTCAAGGCTGTGCGTCTGCCGGTGACCGGAGACCGCTCAGGTGTTACGAACGATGAGCGAAAGGAGGCGAGATCGATGGACATGCCGCAGACCATTGCCGTCACGATGGACACGCCTCTCGGCGACCAGTTGACGCTCTATTCGATGTCAGCTTTCGAAGAAATCTCGCAACTCTTTGCCTTCGAGATCGAGGCCGTGAGCCCCCGATCGGACATCGATCCCGACGAGCTGCTGGGCCACTCCGTGACGGTGCACATGCATCTCGGCGACGGGGACGACGGCGTTCGACACTGGAATGGGATCGCGTCGGAGTTACAGTACGTCGAGACAGGCGACGACGGCCTGTCGCGCTACCGGTTGACGCTGCGGCCATGGCTCTGGCAGCTCGATCTCGCGGCGGATTGCCGCATCTTCCAGAACATGAGCGTGCCCGACGTCGTGACGCAGATCTTTCGCGACCGAGGCTTCGACGCCTTCGAGCGCGCGCTGTTCGAGACGTACGCTCCACGCGAGTATGTCGTGCAATATCGGGAAACCGATTTGCATTTCGTGTGCCGCTGGCTCGAACGCGAAGGGATTTATTTTTTCTTCCGGCAGGACGACGGCAGACACACGCTCGTCCTCGCCGACTCCCCCTCTTCCCATGATCCCGCGCCCGGGTATGCGCGTGTGCCGTATGCTACAACTGGGGCCGAGCGGAGCGACCCGACGATGCAGTACGTGCTCCGCTGGCGGGCCGACGCGAGGATCGAAACGGGGGCGTACGCCGTCGCGGACTTCGACTTTACCAAACCGAATACGCCCCTCTACTGCGCGCGCACCTCGGCGGACGAGGACGCGAACGCGAACCTCAAGGCTTACGACTACCCGGGCGGCTTCACGACTTTGGCGACCGCCGAAACGTATGCGCGCCTCCGCCTCGACCAAGCCCGTCGCGAGCGACGCGGCTATGCGGGCGAGAGCAACGCACGCGGGCTTGCCGTCGGCAGCACCTTCGCGCTGTTCAATCATCCGCGCGCGGATCAAAACGCGAATTACCTGATCCGCTCCACGCGCGTGCGGCTGAGCGGTTCCGAGCTACGCAGTGGGAACGCGGTGGAGGAGCCGTTCGAATGTGAGTTCAGGGCCGCGCAGGCAAACACCGTCTTTCGGCCGCCGCTCCTTCAGCACAAACCCTCCGTGCGCGGGCCGCAGACGGCCACCGTGGTCGGCCCGTCGGGGCAAGAGATCTGGACGGACCAGTACGGTCGCGTCAAGGTGCAATTTCACTGGGACCGAAGAGGCAACAATGACCAGAATAGCTCGTGCTGGCTCCGCGTGGCCCAGATATGGGCGGGGACCGGGTGGGGCGCGCAGTTCGTGCCCCGCATCGGCCAAGAGGTGATCGTCGACTTCCTGGAAGGAGACCCGGACTGCCCCATTGTCACCGGCAGCGTATACAACGCCATGCACATGCCGCCCTTCGATCTGCCCGCCAACCAGACCCAGAGCGGGGTGCTCACCCGGAGCACACCTTCAAGCTTCAATGGCAACGAGATCCGCTTCGAGGACCGCACTGGGGACGAGGAGCTCTACATGCAGGCAGCGAAGGATCTGACGAAGCTGGTCAAGAACGACGAGACGGGCAACATCGTTCGGAACTTGATCGCACAGGTCGGCCAGAACGAGCAGCTCTCGGTGGGCTTCAACCGCAGCCGCAACGTCGGAGGAGACGAGTCGATCCAAGTGGGTGGATCCCAATCGATCGGCGTGGGGATGACGCATCAAGTCAATGTGACGCTGGGCCAGCTCGTTGCGATCGGGGCGGAGCAGTCGGTGAACGTCGCCGGCGCCCGAACGGTGTCCATCGGCGTCGACGACACGCTGCAGGTGGGTGGAGGGCGCAACGTCAACGTCGGGGCCAATCTATCACAGACTGTGAGCGGCGACGTCACCACACAAACCATCGGAAAGACGGACGGAACATTCACGAAGGACGTCACCGAGCGACACCTGGGTCACCGCGCGATCATCGTGGGCACGGGAGACGCAATGCGGAGCGCCGTCATGCACGTCGAGGGGCGCGGCCGGGCGTACGCTTCCAAGACTTTCGAGGTCGAGACCCTCGAAGGTTTCACGCTCGTATGCGGAGACAGTCAGATCTGCGTATCGCCGAGCGGGATCACGCTCAGCAGTCCGAACGTGTCAGTGGTCGGCAAGACCACGAGCATCGTGGGCAGCACCCTCAGCGCCAATCTGTCGAATCAGGCGACCGTGGGCGCCGCGACGCTGAAGCTACAGACGGCGGGCGCCGTCGTCAGTCTCGATTCGAGTTCCGCCAGCGTTCAGGCATCTCAGGTCAAGCTCGGAGGCGGCTCGGGATCGACGTCCCAACCGAGCAGCCAGCCGGTCAAGATCACCCGTGTGCAGCTAAACGACTCGCAAGGCAAACCGCGGGCGAATGTACGCGTGCTGCTCACCTCCGGCAATGAGCAGCGCGTGACCGTCCTGGACGCGAACGGTATGCTCGAACTCGTCGGCGACTCGTCGTACCAGATCTCGTTTCCCGACGACTCCGGCGCGAAAAAATGATTGCGACCCTCCTACGAGTAGACGACCCGCAGGCGCCGAAACAGGTGCGCCTTGATGGTTGATGCGGATGTCGATCATTCGTCCGTCCAGAGCCTCTCCGAGTGGGAATCGGGCCTTGAGAGGTGGCTCCTTCGGCGGTCAACTTCGGCGTCCGGCTGGCGCCGTGACCCGAGCGGTTCACGTCGTCGCCCGAACGGGTGACGTATCGCGGAACTGTTCGCTGCTAAGGTTCTGTCAGTCATGGCGAAACTGGTGGTTCAGGGCGCGTCGCTCTCCTGCTCGATGGGCAACGCCCCCTCGCAGTTGTCCGTCCTTCCGATCCACGCAGTTGAAGGCGACTCGGCCTCGGCCGCCAATATTCAAGACATGCAGCCCATCGTCAATATTGCTCCATTCGGGATGTGCATGTCGATGACCAACCCGCAAGTCGCCGCGGCTACGTCGGCCGCGCAGGGCGTTCTGACGCCGCAGCCCTGCGTGCCCATGACGACAACCCCGTGGACGCCCGGATCGCAAAGCGTGACCGTGGGCGGGCAGCCGGCGGTGTCGGACGCGTGCCAGCTCGCGTGCCAATGGGGCGGTCAGATTCAGGTGGAGTCCGCAGGACAATCCGATGTCGAGGTGGACTAAGTTTCGGAAGGAGCGTCGACGGGCCACTTGAGGGACCCTTCTTTTGGGGCTTCGGGTTCATCGATAGCGCCATCCAGCAACTGACGACCACCCTCCAGGCTCTCGACGCGGCGGACATGTGCGCGAAGCAGCCAGAGACACGGGTTGAGTGTCTCGCCTGCGCCCTTCAGGATCCCCAGGAACAGCAAGGCCTCGCGCTCGGGTTCCGACGGTCATGAGCTTTCTTGCGAGCCGGCCCCACCCGTGGGGACAAAACTTCTGGACGTTTTTCCACATGGGGTTCACTCTCCCGCCTTGGGGAGAGGACCCGGCGGCGCGATGGTCGAGCCCTCGCTCGAGAACCTGTCGTCGGGCGAAAAGCAGTGTCAGGGTCTGTGAAGCGGCCGAGCCGAAGTGTGGTCGCGGGGCAGACGTTATGTCATGAGGACGCGGTCGCAACGCAGGACGGTCGGTATCGCGTTCGGTGGAGCCGCGGCCGCGCTTCTCGTGGCGGCCATCTCTTCTCCGCGGCTGCGCCGAAACGTGGCCGGACGGTTCGAGCGGCAAGGCCTGGACATCAACCTCGACCACGGACTCGCCGACTGCCCGTGGGCCGACAAGACAGATCGACTGGATCCGGAGGGTGAGGTGAGAATCGACGAGCCGTTTGTCGTCGTCCGCAGTGATCATCGAGTGTATTTCAGCGGACGGGTGGTGAGCCTGACCTGCTACAGCGCGTACCTTTTCGGCCCCGCGATCGCCCTTGAGGTGCGTTCGTGGGATCCTCCGGCGAATGCCAACGATCCGGCGCCGCCGCTCGACCCCGAAGTCAACCATGCTCAAACCGACCTCCCGGCGCTGCTCGCCACCTATCGTCGCGCGCACGGGATCGTCGGCGACTTCGCGCTTTCGCCGGAGGAGGCGGCGCGGGCGCGACAAGCCCTCGACAAGTGGTACGGTGGCAACTCGACATTCCGGCTCGACGAGAGTCTGGGCTTCGCAGGCGCGCTGGCCACGGGCGAGATCTTCGTCTCGCAGCGGACTCGCGACGACGCAGACATCCGCTTGCTGTTCGGCTTTCAAACGGACGTGGACCCGAGCGGCGAAGTAATGGAATCGTGGAAGCACGACTTGCACCGGCAGCGGCGTGTGAAGATCTGCCTTCCGAGGTCGAACGACAATGGAGCCCCGCCGCGCCCGCCGTCGGCTCGCGCACAGAGCGAGAGCGCACGCGCGAGGTTCGCGCCTTGCCCCGGCGCGCGATAAGGGGGAGGCTTCTCCTGTAACCGCGGCGGTTTTCAGCCCTTCTTGGGTCGTTCGATCGCGAGCTGTGCCATCCGAGAACGCAGCGTGCTAGGGGCGAGGCCAAGCAGGGCTGCGGCGCCCTTCTTTCCTTCGATCGTCCAGCCCGTCCGTTCGAGGACGTTCGTCACGTGCACCCGTTCGACGTGTTCGAGCCGCAGATCGGCGCCGTCTTCGGGCCCCGCGCGATGGGCCGGCGGTGCCGGTCGGCCGTCGCGGCGTGAGAGCGGAGGCAGGTCGCTGGCCATCAGACTCGTGCCGGCAGCCACAATCGCCGCTCGCTCGATGACATTGGCGAGCTCCCGCACGTTGCCGGGCCAGTCATGGGCGACAAGTCGTTCGAGCGCTTCCGGCTCGAGCCCCTCGATAGGCTTTCCAAGACGCTGCGCCTGCGTGCGAACGAACGTCTTGGCGAGGACCACGCAATCGCCCGGCCGAGCGCGCAAGGGCGGCACTTCGATCGGGAACACAGCGAGACGGTAAAACAGATCTGCCCGGAAGCTTCCGGCGTCGACGGCCTTCGCGAGGTTCCGGTTCGTCGCCGAAACGATCCGCACGTCGACCCGCACCGGCTTCGATCCGCCGACGCGTTCGAACTCCTGCTCCTGCAAGACTCGCAGCAGCTTCGCCTGGGTCTCGAGCGGCAGTTCGCCCACTTCGTCGAGCATCAGGGTACCGCCGTCGGCCAGCTCGAATCTGCCCGCGCGCCGCTGCTGGGCTCCGGTGAAGGCGCCCTTCTCGTGGCCGAACAACTCACTCTCGACGACCGATGGCGACAGCGCGGCGCAATTGACCCGGACGAGCGGACCGGCCTTTCGCGGACTGAGCTCGTGGATGGCCCGCGCGACGAGCTCTTTGCCCGTCCCGGTCTCGCCGTGAACCTGCACAGTCGTGGGCGTCGAGGCGACGTGGCGAATCTGATCGAGCACCGTCCGGAGCCCGTCGCATTGCGAGAGCACGGCGAACGCGGGATCGTCGGCCCCGGCAATCTCGCGGCGCAGATAGTCGTTCTCGGCCTGCATGCGCCGTTCGAGAGCGCGGACCTCGGCGAAAAGTCGAGCGTTCTGGATGGCAATCGCCGCCTGGTGAGCAAATAGGGCCATGCGGGCGAGCTCGGCCTCGCCGAGCGGCCGGCGCGAAAAACTCGCGAGCACCCCCTCGAGCGCGTCGCGGAAGGTGAGTGGCCAGCCCGCAAACGACACCAACCCGTTGTCGCGTGCCCATGCCCGGTCGGCGATCCGGTCGTCATGCAGCACGTCGTTGGTCCACAGGGCCTGGCGAGTCTCCGCAATGCGGCCGATCTTGCGCGCGCCGATAGCGACGCGGGCGTAGGTCCCGTCGATTCGCGTCGACAGACCGGAACTCGCGCGAAGCCGCATCTCTGCGTCGCCCGGATCCAGCAGCCAGATGCGCGCCAGCGCGACCCCGAGGTCGTCCACGAGTCCGCGGGTCACGCTCGCGAGCACGACGTCGAGCTCGAGCGTACTGGTCATCTCGAGTGCAACCCGATCGAGCGAGTTTACGAGCGGTTCGTCGCGATCCACGGGAAACGCCGGACATGTACCACGCCACGACCGGTCGCGGGCCCGCGAAGGGTCGCGGCGGTGGGTCGTGGTGCTCTCGGGCGATCGGCGGCCTCACAACCGCGATCGAGCCGACAATGCGCCAGAAACCCGGTCGACTCGTCTCCGGCACCCGTCTTGCGAAAAGCGGCCGAGCGGCTGGCAGGCAGCCATGGCTCTTCCGCCGGCCCAGCCAAGGAGACCGACATGCTTCGTGAAAACCAACGCCCGACGCTCGAGACCACGGCGCCCCCGGTTCCACCGCCGGCGCTTCCCACCTGCCCGTGCGGAACGAACCGCACGCACCGCGCGGCGACGCCCGAGCGTCAGTACACGTTTCTCGGGACGCTCTACGCCCTTTGGGGAGGGACGTCGGTGCCTTCCCGGGTGGAGTTCCGCTGCGTCCACTGCGGGATCGTGTTCGATGCGTGCTCCGATGCCGTGACGCGCAGAGCTTTCATCATTTGACCTCGGATCCGGGGTCCTACGGCGCGTCGTGGGCCTAACGGCAACCCCCACTCGCTTTGCTGGAGCCGAGAATGTGTGAGGGGCGTTTGAGTTCTCGAAGGCCTACCCGTCGGGGTCGACCTTCAGCTTGCCACGGCCCGAACGATCTTCGCCCAGGTCGCGTCCGATACGGCGCTCCGCGGAAGGGCGTGGCCGGGCGGCCTTCCGCTTCGTACGTATACGGATCGTCTTGGTGGTTGAAGACCGCCTTGTCCCCCGATCACGTAGGCGAAGACGGTGTCTCCACGCGGGGTCGCACGCGTGAACGTCTTGCCCGCAGGCACCCTGACGTCGAGGTACTCGGGGTGGGTGACGACATCGCGTACGGGCCCCGTCACGCCGTTGGCGACGCCGGCGACGATTCGGATCGTCGCGCCGCTCGCGTCGGTCACCTCCAGAATCTCGGCGCTGTCGATCCCGCGATAGCGCGGCTCCGACATCTTGTTCGCGGCGGGCAGGTTCGTCCAGAGCTGGAAGCCGTACATCGCGCCGCTCTCATCGCTCTGGGGCATTTCTTGGTGGAGGATGCCACTGCCGGCGCTCATCCATTGCACGTCTCCCGGCGAGATCACGCCGTGGTGGCCCAGGCTGTCGCCGTTCTCGACTCGTCCGCGAAGGACGTAGGTAATCGTCTCCATTCCCCGATGCGGGTGCCACGGAAAGCCTCGCCGATATTGCTCGGGAACATCGGAGCGGAAGTCGTCGAGCAAGAGAAAGGGGTCGTACTCCTCGGGTTCTCGAGGCCGATCGCGCGATGCAGATGGACCCCAGCCCCCTCCACCGTCGCACGAGCTTTGACGACCTTGCGAATTCGCCTGGTTTCCATGGCGCGGGTCCTCTTCTGCTCCGTAGCCCACGCTCAAGCGCATGGCCATGAGTTTTCCGTTTTCGATTTCGTCCGCGACGGCCCGCTGCATGTCCTCGACCTCGACGGCGAAGAAGGTCTCGTCCTTGTGCCGGCGCAGGCTGTCTCCTGATTCGATCCTGTTGCGGCCCGCCGGCGACTCCAGCCGACGATGCGTCGGACGCGCCGGAAGTGACCCGGCGCGACGGGACTATTCTAGTTGTGCTTCCCGTCTGAGCGCCCTACGTGTCAGGATGCAACCTGCGAATCGGCTCCAAGGTCGAGCCGTGCCACGGGTTTCCATGACCACAAGCAAGATCCAGGTAAAGACGCCCGACGGACTGTGCACCACGGAGGTCGTGATTCCAAAAGGCAGCGGCCCGTGGCCCGGCGTCATCGTGTTTTTCGACGGGGGCGGCCTGCGCCCCGCGCAGACGCGCATCGCCGAACGAATCGCCGACGGGGGGTACGTGGTGCTCCAACCGGATCTGTTCCACCGTTCGCCACCGATATCGGATCTGCTCGGCGGCCCGGTGACGCTCGCGGCACTCGTGAAGGTCTTTCGGGATGCCGAGCTTCGCGCAAGGTTCATGGCCGACTACTACCTGCCGGCGCTCGCCTACGAGAACCTCGAGAAGACCATCGGCGCCGTGCTCGAGCACATCGCGGTGCGTCCCGACGTCCGGGGCCCGGTCGGCACGACCGGCTACTGCATGGGCGGAAATGCGAGCGTGCGCGCGGCGACGATCTTCGGCGATCGGATCGCGGCGACCGCGGCGTTCCACCCCGGGGGGCTCGTGACGGATCAACCGGACAGTCCGCATGCGCGAGCGAAGGCCATCCAGTCGCGGCTCTATCTGGGCCCCGCGATCGGCGACTTGCCGCCGGAGGCCGAAGCCAAGCTGCGTGCCGAACTCGACGCAGGGCACGTCCGCTACGAGATCGAGCACTACGAAGCCAAGCACGGATACGCGGTCGACGACGCCGAGGTCTACGATCGCGGCGCCGCAGAGCGACACTACGGCGCCCTCGACAAGCTGTACCGTGAGACGTTGCATGCCTGACGAGGCGCACCACGTCGCTGACCCCGCGGTCGAGCACCGCGCCTGTTGACGATTGACGCCACCGACCGTGACGCGAAACTCGACCCGGCCGTCCTGCGTGTGGTCGCGGTCGTCCTCCTCGGCCCGTTCATGTCGCAAATCGACTCGACGGTCGTCAACGTATCGCTGTCGGCCATTCGCGACGACCTTCACTCCTCGACCGAGCGCGCACAGTGGATCGTGAGCGGGTACCTGCTCGCGCTCGCGTTGATGCTCCCGCTCAACGGGTGGCTCGTCGAGCATGTCGGCGCCAAGCGGCTCTACCTAGGCTGCTTCACCCTCTTCACGGTGGCGTCGATGGGCTGTGGCGCGGCACGCTCGATGCCCGCGCTGATCGGCGCGCGCGTCCTTCAAGGGATGGCCGGGGGTCTCCTCGCCCCGCTGACTCAGCTCATGATGGCGCGCGTGGCCGGCAAGCAGATGGCGCGCGTGTTCGGGTACGCCGTCGTGCCCGTCCTCATCGCGCCGATTCTGGGCCCCGTCCTCGCGGGCGCGATCCTCAAGCACGCCTCTTGGCCCTGGATCTTCTACGTGAACCTGCCGATTGGGGTCTTCGCGGTGGCCGCCGCCGCGTGGTTCTTGCCGGGCGACGAACCCCCCCGGGACCGTCGGCCCTTCGACCTCCTCGGGTTTCTACTCCTCTCCCCCGGCCTCGTCGCGCTCCTCTACGGCCTCGAGCAGGCGGCGCGCGGCCGTGGCTTCGGCCCCCTCGTCGCCGGAGCGACGCTTCTCGTAGGCTTCATCGTGCATGCGCGCCGAGCGCGGTCGTCGGCGCTCATCGATCTGCAGCTCTTCGAAAACGGCCTGTTCGCGAACGCCGCTGTCACCCAGTTCCTCTCGAACGGCATGCTCTACGCAAACCAGTTCCTGGTTCCCCTGTACCTCATCGCAGGAACGGGACTGTCGCCGCAGCGCGTGGGTTGGCTGCTCGCCCCTCCTGCCGTCGCGATGATATTCGTCTACCCGCTGATGGGCACGGTCACGGACCGCTTCGGGTGCCGCGCGGTCGTCGGAGCCGGAGTCTTACTGACGCTCCTCGGCACGCTGCCCTTCGTCTGGATGACGCAGCGCGGGCTCACGACGGCGGGTGTCGAGATCGGCCTGCTCCTACGAAGCGCGGGGCAGGGCGCGATTGGGATCCCGACTGTCTCGGCGGCCTACGCGTCGGTCCCGAAGGAAAAGCTGAGCCTGGCGACGACCGCGGTGAATATCGTCCAGCGGCTGGGCGGGCCGATGGCGACGATTGTCGTCGCGCTCGCCGTGACCACCGCGACGGCGCACGGGGTCGGCGGAAGCGCGTTCTTGACCCCGTTCTTGTCGCTCATGTCGATCCAGCTTCTCGCGCTGGGATGCGCGGTGCGACTGCCCGCCCGAATCGGCGACGTTCGCTGAGTGGGAAACCGTCGCACTCGACATGACACTTGGAACGGAACAACGGGGGCGAGTCCCGCGACAGCCGCGCCTATGTTGCGCCATTTCGACTGTGCCATCGGCGGGGGGACCCACGATTCAAAGGCCCTTTCCCAACGCTCCACGTTGTGGCGCTGATCTTGCTCCCGTTCACGAGCCATGCCCCTCTCCGCCACTCTTCGCCGCGTCGCTCCCATCCTTTTCGTGACGTGGCTTGGCGCAGGATGTGGGGGCAATGCATTCAGCGCAGCATCGCCCTCCGGCAATGACTCGGGACCCAAATCCGCCGATTCGGGCGCCGAGGCGGGCACGACCGACAGCGGTTCCGCATGCGTCGATTTCGAAGCCACCGCGGCCGACTTGGTTTGTGAACAAGACCAGGATTGCACTGTCGTGCGCACGGGGGAAGTCTGCCAAGGCGGATGCGCCTGCGGCGATACGCCCGTCAACGCGGGCGCGGCCGCACGCTTCGCGTCCGATACGGCGACCTTGAACTTGGAGAGGTGCCCTTGCACCATCGACGGAGAAGCGCGTTGTCTAGCCGGTCAGTGCACGCTTTGCGGGCTGGACATCACGAATCAGCCGGCGGGTTGCTCCGACTCCGGTACCCCATTGGCCAAGGATGGCGGAGCCGAGGACGGCGGCGTCGAGGAAGCAGGCGACCGGGACTCGGAAGTCAAAACCGCCGATTCAGGTGTCGACGCGGGGACGACCGACGGGGGATCGCGGTGCATCGATTTCGAACCGGCCCCCTCGGACCTCACCTGCGGCAGCGATCAAGATTGTGCGCTCGTCCGATCGGGCGCAGTCTGCATAGGCCAGTGCTCATGCGGCGATACGCCCGTTAACACGGGCGCGTCCGCGCGCTTCGCGTCCGATACGGCGCCTTTGAAGTTGGAGAGCTGCCCTTGCGCCTTCGAGGGAGAAGCCCGCTGTCTAGCCGGTCAGTGCACGCTTTGCGCGGCTGGAAGCACTCAGCCAGCGGGTTGCGCCGACGCGGCCACCACGCCCCCTGCGACAGACGGGGGCCTGTGCGTCGACATCGATCTGTCGACCTACGATCAATCGTGTGTCGTCGCGACCGACTGCATCGTCATCCTTACAGGACAGGTTTGCAGCTCGGAGTGCGCCTGCGGCGGTTCTCCCGTGAATGCCGCCGAGCAGGCTCGCTACGAAGAGGCCACGAGCGGAATCACGTTTGGCGAGTGTTCTTGCCCTATCGAAATAGCGCCTTCATGCGTGGGCAACACGTGCGTCTTGCCGGTCGCTCTGCCCCTCAGCCCGTAAGTCGATCGGCACGGTATGCGGCGATGCCGAGCTGATGACCTTCTCAACGAAAGGCGCCAGTCGGCACCTGGTGCGGCGCCGCCTGTCCATCTGGACCTGGCCACGCCGACGAGCGGAACGGCCAGGTGGCCGCGCTTCACCATCGCTTGGAGTACAGGAAAGACCTTCTTATAGACCAGATCGCCCGTCGCTCCGAAAAACACCCAACGCCGAGACGATCGGGGGAACCGCACGACCGCCGCCGGAACCATCAGCCACACGCCCGCGGCGTCGCGAGCCGCGATGTGAAGTCGGCCAGCGACGAGGCTCCCACGGCGCCTTCGTCGGAGAGCTCCTTCACGGCTTGCGGGGACACGTCGAACACCACGCAGGGATGGTCAGGTTCGAGAAGTCGACGAACGATGTTGCTGCCCATGCGGCCGAGGCCAAGCATCCCCAATTGCAGCCCATCGCCCCATCATGACGATCGCCTGAGACTGCGGTAACGGCGAATCAAAGTATTGGTAGAGCTATCGTGCTCGAGAGGGGGAGCATGCTCGTCTTCGACTTCCGCGATGATGCGTTGTGCCAGCACCTTGCCGAGCTCGACCCCCCACTGATCGAACGAGTCGATGTTCCAGACGACGCCCTGCGTGAAGACCGAGTGCTCGTACAGCGCCACGAGCGTGCCGAGCATTTGGGGCGTAAGGCGTTCGGCGAGGATCGTGTTGGACGGACGGTTTCCCTCGAAAACACGATGCGGCACAAGCCAGTCCGCGGTGCCCTCCGCCTTCACCTGCTCGGACGTCTTACCGAACGCGAGCGCTTCGGCTTGAGCGAACACATTGGCCAGCAGCAGGTCGTGATGCCTTCCTACCCGATTCAGCGGCTCAGCAAACGCGATGAAGTCACATGGAATGAGCCGCGTGCCCTGGTGGATCAACTGATAGAACGAGTGCTGTCCGTTCGTTCCCGGCTCGCCCCAGTAGATCGGGCCGGTATCCCAGCTGACTTGTTCGCCATCGAGAGTGACGTGTTTTCCGTTGCTCTCCATGGTCAACTGCTGCAGATACGCCGGAAACCTCTTCAGGTACTGCTCGTACGGCAGAACGGCGGCGGTCTGCGCCCCGAAAAAGTCGTTGTACCAGACCGCCAGTAAGCCCATAAGCACAGGCAGGTTGCTTTCGAACGGGGCCGTCCGGAAATGCTCATCCAGCCGGTGAAAGCCGTCGAGCATCGAGCGAAAGTTGCGCGCACCGATTGCGACCATCGTCGAAAAGCCGATGGCCGAGTCCATCGAGTAGCGACCCCCGACCCAATCCCAGAATTCGAACATATTGTCGGCCGCGATGCCGAACTTTGCGACCGCCTCGGCATTCGTCGACACCGCGACGAAGTGCTTCGCGACCGAACCTTCGTCGCCCCCTAGGCCGGCGAGTGACCAAGCCCGCGCCGTGTGGGCATTGGTCATGGTCTCGAGCGTCGTGAATGTCTTCGAACACACGATGAAAAGCGTTTCCGGCGGGCGCAGATCCGCCACCGCCTCGGCGAAGTCGGTGCCGTCGACGTTCGAGACGAACCGAAAGGTCATGCCGCGGTCAGAGTAGTGCTTGAGTGCCTCGTATGCCATGACCGGCCCGAGGTCGGAGCCGCCGATGCCAATATTGACGATGTTGAGAATGCGCTTGCCCGTGTGACCTTTCCACGCGCCACTGCGCAATCTCTCCGAGACCTCCGCCATCTTGTCGAGCACGGAGTGGACTTGGGGCACCACGTTCTTGCCATCGACGAGAATCGAGGCGTCCCTCGGCGCGCGCAGGGCCACGTGCAAGACCGGCCGCCTCTCCGTGACGTTGATCTTTTCGCCGCGAAACATGGCGTCGATACGCGCTCGCAAGCCCGATTCTTCGGCGAGCCGAAGAAGCAGTCTCATGGTGTCGTCGGTGACTCGGTTTTTCGAGTAATCGAGGTAAAGACCTTCCGCCTGGACCGCAAACCGCTCGCCTCGCTTGGGATCAGCCGCAAACAGTTCGCGCAAATGCAGGTTCGAAACCGCCTTGTGATGCTCGGCAAGTGCCTTCCACGCCGGCACAGTCGTCGCGGGTCGTACTCTCAACGGTAGCTCTGCTGCCATGCTCCTGCCCTTTTGTCGATGCGAGTTGGCTCGCGACGGTCGCTATCACGCGTTTCAGTCCAAGCGAGCCGTCGCGGATGCGCTGCCCGCCAACCTGGCGCTTTTGGACGCGATGACCGCCATGAGGTCGCTCCACGACGTGGCAAAAGCCGCGGCGCCCTGTCCTGAAGCTGGGCAGCGAGAGCATCGAGGTCCACGCCAGCCTTGCCGAACTGCGCGAGTACTTCCTCGCAGCGTCCGCCGTCGACCGGCAGCAGACGCTTTGTGAGCGGCAAGTCGGTACGTCCCGTGTGCTGGCCCGCAGTCGTCCAGGCGGTTTCGCCGTGTCTGGCCAGGCACACGCTCGGAAGGGTCGCGCTCATTGCCTTACTTCTTGTGCTTCGGGGCCGTCGTGCTTCCGGCGCTGCATCCGGTCGCAGTCTCCCACTCACGTCGTCAGCGTGCAACGGACCAATGTGGGCCTCTGCGGCGGCGGACCGAGCTCGGCAAGAGGCGAGGGACGCACGCGCGCGAGGCCCGCGGCGGGCAGTGGGAGGCGGTCCACTGGCTCGGCGTCACCGTCTATTTACGGCGGGGCACCCGTCTCCACCGGTGGCCCGCCGTCGTGGTCGTTGGATCGGAATGGTTGAGGATGCGCCGGGTGTGCCGACGCTCAATCTGAACGATGGTTCCAGCCGCTACGGCTCGCCCGCCAGGTCTCGTCGGAATTCCGACAGAGGCACGCTTGAACGGCGCCCGCTAACGGCCGGCCTGCAGCGCGTTGCGCTTACTGGGCGGGACGGCCCGAACCTTGCCCCGCCGAGCAGAGCTCGCTTCTGAAAAAGAAGGACTCGCTATTGCGACGGCTCACCGCCAATACCGTGCTTTTTTTCCAGGCGATACAGGGCGAAACGAGTCGCGACGCCCAAGCTCCTTGCGGGCTACCGCGCCGAGTTCGCCGGGATCTCGGGGCCGTCGCTCGATTGATTGAGCGACGCGGCCATGGCGATCGTCATCGACCGCGGTGCGAGGCGAAGCGACTCGATCTGTAGCTTGTTCTTGATTCCAGGGATGGCCATCGGGTGTCCAGCCATCATGGCGCGGTACGCGTGCGCCGCGACCTCGGGCGCGCCCATGACGGCTCCCTGGAACAGACGCGACCGGGCGGTGCCGGCGACGGCCGCAAACTCCGTGGCCGTCGCACCCGGGCAGCTCGCCGTCGCCGTCACCCCCGTTCCGCGTAGCTCGTAGCCAAGCGCTTGCGTGAAAGAATTCACGAAAGCCTTCGATGCGTAGTAGCTCGCCATGAACGGCCCCGGCACAAAGCCGGCGGTCGACCCGATGTTCAGGATACGGCCGCTCTTGCGCGCAATCATGGCCGGCAGCAGCAGCCGCGTCAGGTGCACGAGCGTTGTCACGTTGACGGTCACCATGGCGAGCTCGCGCCCGAGATCGGCGTCGGCGAAGGGCCCGGTGGTCGCGAAACCGGCGTTGTTGACGAGAAACTCGATCGGGATGCCGCGGTCGGCGAGCGCCTTCTCGATTCGCTCCGCTGCTCCCGCGACGGTAAGGTCCTCCGCGAGGACCGTCGCGCGTACGCCGTGCTGCTTTTCGATCTCGCGCGCCAGCGTCTCCAGCTTGTCGCGTCGCCGCGCAACGAGCACGACGTCGTGCCCGTTCGCCGCAAAGAGCTTCGTGAACTCGGCGCCGAGTCCCGCCGAAGCACCGGTCACGAGTGCGGTCTTGTCCGTTGTGCCCATGGAGTCACCTCGCAAGGTGCGTGTCTAGCCCGAGCGTGACTTTTCAGGAAGCACCGGCAAAGAGCTGGGATACCTTGCCGGGTACCCGAAAAGACACCTGCGGATCGCGGTGCGTGACCGATGCGTCGTCGGCACTCACGAGGGGCTCGATGTGAGGGACGCGAACCGCACTCGCCGGGTGAGAACCCCCGAGCAATCCGCGTGTGCAATCGATCCAAGGGGTTCCAGGCTCCCCACTCCCCAAACGACGCGCTGAGGCTGAGCGCACGCCGAGTGCACGCGCGGGCGTGCGAACCGCACACGTCCCAACTGTGAATTTTGGGCGCTTCTCGCAAACACGTACTGGCTGCACCACTGGCCTCCGCCTTGCTCTCACCGGTTCTCACAGGCGCGAACTGCGCCGGGGGTTCAATATGCAAGCAGGGTTGGCATACGTGGAAGGACCGAGGCTTGGCGCCCTTTGCCGCGACGTGACGGGACGCTGATGTTGTCGGCATCGAGGCCACGACGCGCGGCGCGATCATGCCGTCGGCCGCGATTCCCGATGGGCTTCGACCCGGCGACGGGCAACTCGGCGACCCTTCGCCGACCGAGGAGGTGGCTGAAAACCGCGACGTACTGGAGGAGTAGGCGATGGGAGTTCCCGCCGACGATGGTCCCATCGTAACGCTCTCGTGCCGACGTTGGCGGGAGCCGACTACCTCGCCGTCGCGGCCAGACTTGCGAGGCTACGGCCGCCTCGGATCGTCCCGCGGGGCGATAAAACATCGAGTGGGCCCTCGACCCAGGCGCCAATCGCGTTTGGCGCGACCGATCCGCCGCAGAAGTTTTGCGATCGGCTCCAGCCACAACGTTGCGCAACCCGATGCACTTTGAGTTTCTTGGGGATCCGAGGGAAGATCCCCAAGAGGCCGTAGGACGTGTTCGCCGTGGAGCAGATCGAGTTCGGTGCCGCCATCGGACTCGTGCTCTTCGCGGTTGCCTGTGCTTCGCACGCGCCGGCCGAGCGGGCGATTCCGCACGGCGATTGGTTGCCGCCGCCTCTCGTCGTCAGCGATGCGAGCAACGCGAGCGACGGGAGCGACGCGCAAGATGGGCCTGATTCACGCGCCGCCGGGGACGCTGGCGAGCGCGCGCCGCTTGGCGGGTTTCCCGAGCAGCTCGAGCTGCTCGATGGCAAGGACAAGGTCGGCGTCGTCTCCGTGCCCCTCGGCGCGCACGAACCGCGGCCGATCATGATCGCGCTCCACGGCGGAAGCGAGAAGCCCGAGCGCGCTTGTGCCGCGTGGCGCGCCATCACGGAGGCATACCCCTTCGTGATCTGCCCGCGCGGCTGGGGCGGGAACGAATCGCGACTCGGATGGATGAACGCTTCCGACACGAATCAGCGCATCGCTCGCGCCCTCGCCGCGACGAAGAAGACCTTCGGCACGTGGGTCGAGGACGCGCGATCCTTGGTGCTCGCGGGCTTCTCGATGGGTGGCAGCCAGGTCGCGCTCATCGCGCGTCGCGATCCGCAGACCTACCGCCGGATCGTGATCGGCGACTCGGCCCACGATCCACGAGCCGCCCTCGGGTTCGCGCGCGACTGGGTCGCGGGCGGCGGCGAGCGTGCGCTTTTCCTCTGCACGACGAGCGGCTGCGAGCCCTCGATGCGCGCTGCCGCTCGAAATGTGGCGCGGGAGAAAGCGTACGCGCGGCTCAACATCGCGCCGACGCAGGTGCATGCCCTCTCGGCGCGCGCAGTGCAGTCGATGCGACGAGACTGGGCGTGGCTGGTCGAGGGCGCAGAGGGATGGGAGAGGTACGCGCCACCGAGCGAGGCGCTCCCCGGCAAGACGGAGGAGCTCGACCCGTAGGCAACTTGCCGAGCGAGTAGACCGCCCCATCCTCTCCCTTCGATGCCACGGACACGGTAGTGCGGAGGTTCACGAGTGGGAGTTCGAGATGCAGACGGTCGCCTGCCGACTGCGAAGGAGCTGATGGTAGTTGGAACCACACGCAAGCGGCTAGCGCGATGCCATGGACGATGAAGCGCGGCCCGACGCCCAAGCCGGTGGCGTTTGTCGGCTGTTGGGTCACCGAAGCCGAGGTGGGCTCGCGCGTCTCAGCGACGTGCACCAGGCGACGAGAGCCAACCTCGAGATTCTCTCGGATCGACGCGAGGCGCCGGCTGTCGAAGGCACAGGAACGCCGTCGAAACGCCTTGGCAGATGAGGGGGCGAGCCCTATTGTCTCGGCGGGCGCCATGCCGTGGATTCTCGCGATCTCGAACCAGACCGGAGAGGCGATCACCTTCTCGGGCAGTAGCCTAATATGGGGAGGCTTTACGACTCCGCCACCGGATTCGCTTGCTCCCGGCGCTGTCGTCAGCCTCTCGCTCGAGCCGACACTCGGGAAACTCGAAGGCACGGTGACCTACTCTGGAAGACGAGGAGAGGTCGCCTTTGCGTGGTCAGTCACGCTGCCGTCGGACTCGCCTGCATTGCCGCAGACCTCTCACGGGGCATTTTGCCAGGGCGTTTACATCGCTTCCGAGGGGAACGTCTCGCCTGCGGACTCCTCTGCTTCTCCGAATGCTTCGTACACGATATCGGCCACTCCTCCCCCGCTGCCCATTGCTCCGGGACCGCCCGCACCGCCGGGAACTCCGCCTCCTGCGCCGAAAACCACGATATTGGCGCAGGGCGATCGCAAAAAATACACCACGAACGCCAACGAACGAACGACGGTACGAACGACGCCATCCATCGCCGAGGTCGTCACTCAACTCAGAGCGAGCTGGCCCGACCTGACTGAGCTTGGGGCGCGAACGCTGGCGTCCCAATGGGGTGCGGAGACGGCCTTTGGCAAATACATGTACAACTACAATGCCGGAAACGTCAAAGCAACGGCGGACCAGCCTCACATGTATCTTCACGGCGTATGGGAGGTGACGACTCCGGACGGCGCCGCCAAAGCGGTGGCGGCCGCCGGCGACCTTGCCCGTATCGCGACAGACGATGAGAAGAAGGCTCACGGTTGGCGTTGCAAGGACACTCAGGTCATCGTCGTCTTTGACCCGCCTCACGCGGCGTCCCGGTTCCGCGCCTACGACTCTCTATCCGACGGCCTGAATCGGTACGTCACGTTGCACCAGAAGTACGCAAGCAAGAACGCGGACTACCTCCCGGCCATTCTCGCTGGAGACACAGACCAGGTGGCGCACATTCTCCATACGATGCACTACTATACGGCGAACGAATCGGACTACCAGGCCGGCATGAGGAGATCCAAACAGAGGATCGATCAGACCTTGGGGCCGATCGTCGCTCCCACCGAGGCTCCGGCAGTTTCGAACCAATCCCTACCCTAGCCGCCCTCCGCTCATGACGACTCGAGCTCGTATTCTAGCGACTGTGCTGCTCACGGCATGCTCGCGCAACTCCAGTCAGACCTCCGACTCCGCGCCGTCCGCGGTGGGCACCGCCGCCTCCGCAACTGGATTCGCGGCGCCTGGTGCCTCGTTCGCGGCGCCTGCTGCTTCGCCATCCTCGTTCGCGGCGCCTGCTGCTTTGGCAGATCGGCTGCCGTTCGGCACAGCCGTGTCGCGCGTCTCGGCTCGAGTCAAAGCATGGAATGAGGCCCTTGATTTGCATGACGCCTCCGGGCTCGCGGACCTGTATTTTCCCCGCGTCTGTTATTACGGGCACGTTATCACCATGGACAAGGTGCTCGCCCATAAGAAGGAGGCGCTGGGCGCTGGCAGCTCGTTTCGACAGCAAATCGTCGGGGACGTGGAGGTCGGGCAGGCGCCGGGCGCCTTCCTGGTGGCTCGCTTCGCGAAGCGCTCGGGCCCGGCAGCGCGACTCCGCGATACGCCCGCGCGTATCGTGCTGCGACAGGATTCCGAGCACGGCGAGCTGCGCATTCTCGAAGAGGCCGACGACAGCGGCCAGGGCGGGCAAGCGACCACGGATGCGTGCACGCAGGCGGCCTGGTCCGCGCTCCTAGCGGAGCGGTGCGAAGAGGCGGCTTCTCGCGCAGTAAACGCGCTTCCGCGCGTGAAACGGCTCGTGGACGGGCTCATCGAGGCATCCACGGACGATCAGGCCGTCGGGGGCGTCGGACCGCAGGACAACGGCGACGGAACGTTCAGCGCGAGCATCGGCGTTCACACGCACGACCGATTCGAGGGACGCGTCGACTACACCGTGAGTCGAAAGACGGGGCATCTCACGGTCAGCGTTGACGACACGAACGAGCCGGTGCCCGAAAAGGTCCAGCAAGAGTTGGCGACCACCTGCAAACCGTGAACGGAGGGCCCGACGCACCGGGTGCCAGTCCGGTCTCGAATCCCTCGATCGCTCGAATTATCCGCCGTGGCGCTGAAGCAGCGACGATTGGAGCTGGGGTTCGAGCGTGCCATCGTCCGAGAGGCCGCAATCGTCGGAGCAGAGGTCGTCCGCGAACGACAGGTTCGCGGAGTCGTCGCCGGATGCGGTGTCGGCGTCGTCTGCGGTGTCCGCGCTCCCGCTCGCATCGCCGTTCTCGACGGAATCGTCGTCCTGCTCGGAATTACCGTCGTCCCCGGCGTCGGGAGGCGGCGGAGTTTGTTGCGACGTGAAGTAGTAGAGGCCCCTGCGCAGGAGCGTGAGATCGTCTCCGTTCACCTGCGCGCTCAAAGGAATGTAGCCGAGGTTCTGCAGGCGCTGGAAAATGCCCGAAATCGTGTTGACAGGGTCGAGCGAGCCGATGCAAAGCCTCCACGTCTCCCCTGACTCGGTGAACGTCACGGTGGCGGTGGTTAGCGGGACGGGAGCCTGGAACGACGCGACGCCGTCGCCGTCGGTCGTCAACCCGGCGAGGTCTGCGAGCTCCGCTACGGTGAATGCCTTGGACGCGTACGACGACGCATCGGTGTCGGCGAACTTCACGGAAATCGTGACTTTGGGTGGATTGGCAACGAAAGTATTTGTCTGGCCCGTCGCGAGTTTGTGCACGGCAGCTGTCGACCCGGCGTCCTCTGGAATGTAGAGGACGTCGGTGGGCGCCAAAATGTTCGGGTCTTTTCGGATAGCGGTGAGCTTTCCGTTCGCCGGGTCGTTCCACACCGTGTCCGCGTCGAACCCGAACTGATACGCTAATTGGTCCAGAAAATCGCCTTGTCGGATCACGTAAGGTTGCATCGAAGAGGTCTCCCGAATCGTAGTCAAGGGGCGCCGCGCATACCTAAGGTCGGTGTTCGAGCGCAATGGCATAGACCTCCGATTCGTGAGGCTGCCCATCCTGATCGATCTTGGTCATGTCCACGGTCCAGTATACAATTCAGGGCCGCGCGGGCACTCCGAGCGCGAGCACCTCCGCGTTTTAGCTTCTCGGGTGACCGCCCTTCGGACGCCGCGAACGCGCGCCGCGACGGGAACAGTGTGCAGCCTCAAGGCGCGCGAGGGCACGTGCGCCCTGGCGACGCAAGCCAAGGCGCACTCCGCGCAAACGCGAGAGTTAGCGGTGCTCAGCGAAGAGGTCGACCATCGACTCGGACGACTCGTCGCAAGCGTGGTTCAGGCACGGCAGACCGAAGCCGCCCTCGAGCGAACGAAGGAGAGCGAAGTGCGTGTAAAAAGCCGCGCTCTGAACGCCGTGCACGCCGTAGTTCGTGTCGACGGTCAGCGCGACCCGGTTGGGGTAGGGCGCCGCGCTGTAGTCGTTTTCGTCCCAAGTGATCACGATCGCGTTGTGGCCGGACGTCCACGCCGGCGAATCGTGAATGGCGCGGACGAGGCCGCGAAGAGTGAGGTCGCCCTGGTAGATGAGACCGGGATTCAAGCCGACGAGCGTTCCTTGGTCGTCCGGGTCCTCGAAACAGGCTTGCGTCCCGCTGTTCGAGCCGTGCTGGTCGTGGCACTGGTCGGGGACGATGAACGAGAAGTTCGGCACGCGGCCGCTCTCGAGGTCATCGAACAGCCCGTGCGCCCCCTCGAAGCTGACGATGTTGTCGAGCCCGAGCGGCGACCCAGCCGGGGCCTCTTGCACGCTGAGGAAATACGGAAACGGGTCATGCTTCACGGCGTAGAGGTGCACGACGTTGGTGGTGGCCGTTGCGCCGAACAGCGTGGCGAGCGTCGAGTTCGAATTGTTGTCGTAGTAGCCGTCGCTGTAGTCCACCTTGTCGGCGCCCGAGGGCGACAGATTCTGCTGGTAGCTGCGCCACGAGCCGTTCACCGCCACGAGCTGGTCGGCGATGGTCTTGCCCGAGATGTTCGTCGCAGCCGGAATCGACATCTTGCCGTCGATCTCGGTCACCGCCGTGATCTGCGGCGGGCTCGTCTCGTTGAAGGTGTCGATCACCGGAGTCGCCGCATCCGTGCCCGTGCCGGTAATCGGGCAGATGTTTGGAAATGTGCCGTTGTCAAACGAGGTAATTCCGGACGCCAGGTTCGGGGTGCACGTGAGATCGTGCCAATCGGGCGAGTTATCGTTCAACACACCGAAGTTCGAGCCGCCCGTCACCTCGAGGTAGTTCGTCAAGCTCGGGTGCGCGACGGCGTAATAGTTGGTGGCGAGATTCACGCGGCTGGCGTAGCGGTTCATGAAGGGAGCGCTCGGGTTGCCGATCACCTGATTGAACCCGTGGTTTTCCATCATGATGAAGAACACGTGATCCAAATGCGGGATTCCGCGCGGGATCGGGCCTTCGTTCGCGACTGCCGGCGCGGCGACGGCCGCGGCTGCAAGGATCGACGCAAGTGTGAATTTCGCTTTCATGGTTCTAACTCCGCGTGTTCCGAGGTTTGCTCTTGAGTCACGGTCCACGTTCGCCAACCCCACGACCCTGGACGACCCGGGAGTTACTGTTGAGAAGTGGCGCGCTTGCGGCCGTCTCGTGACATGCCCGCATCGACCGCTTTTCTTGCTCCGATTTGCAGCACCAATTGCTCGGTGACGCGGTCGGAGCGGTTCGGGCGGGTTGGCGCACGCCAGTGGACGGTCGGGCCAGCGCGCCAGCAACCGCTCACTTTCTCATGGAGAGTCAACTAATGGACGGTTCTCGCCGGCGACGGCGTTCATTCGGGGCGGGTGGACGGAGACCGGACCAATCTCGTGTCGGGCGCCGAGATAGACCTCGCGACGCTGCTACCGCCGGGCCATTGCGCTGAGACAACGTGCTCCTAGAGTCCTGATGTGGACCAGGAAGGCCGCAGCGGGCCACGCCGGCGACGAGAGGAGAGGGTGACAGTGGGCACGACGGGACAACGGGCTTTTCTCTCGTTGTGAAAAATCGTCCTCGGTCCGTCGCCACAACCTGGGTGTACTTGGAAGCCCAACGCCCTGCGGCTACGGCGCCGTTTTTTTCATCGCCCCGGTGGGGCGGCGCCTCATCCCCAACGAGTCACGCCGTCGCCCATCACGCCCGATAGGGCCCGCGGTGCCTTGACGAACGGAGCAAAAGCCGATGAGCTGGCGCATGGTCCCCCCAAGGCGTCCGGCGGTCTTCGGCTGGTGGGAGTGGGCTCGGACATGAATCGGAGTTTTGAGTCAGCGGCAGGCATTCGGGAAGGCGACATCCTCGCCGGCAAATACCGGGTCGAACGAGTTCTCGGCGCCGGGGGCATGGGCGTGGTCGTCGCCGCGCATCACATGCAGCTCGACGAGAAAGTGGCGCTGAAGTTTCTCTTGCCGGAGGCACTCGACAACCGCGAGGCCGTGGCCCGCTTCGCTCGGGAAGCGCGGGCCGCGGTGAAGATCAAGAGCGAGCACGTCGCGCGAATCATCGATGTCGGCACGCTTCCGAACGGCGCGCCGTACATCGTGATGGAGTATCTGGAAGGCGGGGATCTGGCCGCGTGGCTCAAGCAGCGAGGCGCGCTGCCCATCGAGCAGGCGGTCGAGTTCGTGCTTCAGGCGTGTGTCGCCGTGGCGGACGCGCACGCGCTCGGAATCGTTCACCGGGATTCGAAGCCCGCGAATCTCTTCTGCGTCCGGCGCTCGGACGGGCAGTTGTCGATCAAGGTGCTCGACTTCGGCATCTCGAAGATGACCGACCGGAGCGGGGCTGCGGCGGGGGCGGCCACCGGGACGTCGGCCTTGATGGGGTCGCCTCTTTACATGTCGCCCGAGCAAATGCGTTCGGCCAAAGACGTCGATGCGCGGACGGACCTTTGGGCGCTCGGCGTCATCCTCTTCGAGCTCATCACGGGTCGCCCGGTATTTTTGGGCGAGTCGGTGACGGAACTGGCGATCCGGGTCGCCAACGAACCGCCGCCCGCGATTCGCACCTTTCGTCCGGACGTACCGAGCGAGCTCGAAGCGATCGTCTTGAAGTGCCTGGAGAAGGACCGACGCCAGCGGTATCGCAACGTGGCCGAATTGGCCGTGGCGTTGCTGGAGTTCGGCCCCAAGCGCGCCAAGGGCTCGGTTGAACGCATCACGGGGATCCTCCAAGCGGCGGGGCTTTCGGCGAGTGCCCTGGCTCTGCCGCCCTCGCCGCAGTCGGGCGCGGCGACGATGGTCGCGCCGGAGACGGTGGCTCCGGTCGGTCGGACGGCGACGATCCGGCCGCGTGGACGGACGGCTATCGTGAGCCTCATCGGCATCGTGGGGGTGAGCGTCGCGGTCGGCGCGGGCGTTTGGTTCACGCACCGTCGGGCGGTCGAACCTGCCACGATTGCCACGGCGGTCGGGGCACCGGAGGCTGCAAGCTCGCCGTTTCGAACCGCTCCGGCGACCGCCCCTGCGCCTTCACCGCAGGTCGTCGCAGGGCCAGACGTTGCGAGATGCTCACAAGCTCGTCGAAGCCCGCAATCAGTTCCTCGTTTGCGCAAGGCAGGAATGCCCGAGTGTGGTGCGCGGGGGTGACGATCCGGGGACGGCGAACCAGTACGCGATCTATGACTTCAACTACCCGGCCAACCCGCCGACCCTCCCGCCGGTGGGGACGGCGACGCCGGGAACTGGCTACTGGGGTCAGCTGGATATGGCGGGGAAGTTTTTGAGTGGAACCTTGATTGGTATGCCGTCCCGTACGTCGGTTGTGCACAAATTGTGCCTATCTCACGACAACTTCCTCCCGGGTCCGCGACCCTTCTCCGGCGCGAAGGAAAGGCGGCCGATGGGCTCGGGCTACCCATCGAGTGAGCACCCGCCAGAGAGCGCGCTCGCAAAGGCCATCCTCGCGGAGCTGGCCCTGGTGTACCAAGGCGCCGAGGTCGGTCGACCCGTCCTTCCTGTTCTCGCCGATCTTGAGAATTAGGGGCAATCTGCGGGACATGTACAGCGATTCTCCTCCGGACGCTCACATATCCCGTTCCCGCACGGAAGACACGTGAACAAAGCCAAGACGGGCTGGCAGGCATTTGGGCCAGCGTCGTCGTCGGCTACCGACACGTTCACGCGCGTCAGGCCAGCACAACATATCGTGCAAGGGTCCTCCCCCGCGAACGTATCGCTGTCGTCGGCGCACGTGCCGACAATTCCACCGTATGGAAAGCAGTTGGCTTCCGGTCCTGCTTGAAGATCACCGACCGGAACAATCGCTCCGTCCGGCTCGAGGTCGTACCCCAGGAGTCCTGCACGCGCGGAGCAGCACGTCAGTCCCTCTCCGGGACCGCAGCACGTGTACGCACTGGGGGAATGATAGGTACCCGAGTCGTCCACCCCCGCGTCGTTGGCGGCTTCAATCACGGTGGCTAGCGGCCGAGTACCGGGTCCGCAACTTGAGCCCCCGATCGCCAGCATGCTAATGGCCCAACGAACCGCCGTACGCCCATCTGACGCTCGCACCCCGACGCGTGGCCGATTCAAATGTCCCCACCCATTCTAACCGTGTGCCAGCAAGGGGCGCGTGCGAAAGCCAGCGGTCTGCGAGCAACGCCGGCCGGATCGCCGAGCTTCTGCTCGAGGCTGGGCGCCACGCCGGATGCGTTGATTGTGGGTCGGACGCGCGACCACACGCCACTCGCGCTCGCCGTCTCGAGCGTCCTCGCTGAGATGGTGGGTGTCATCGGGACATCGTGAGCGCGATCGTTTGCGGCGGCCCAGCGGGCTCGACCGGGGCGTCCAAACCGCTGGAAGCGTATCATCCTCAACGTGGCCGCGCCTCTCGCCCACCCGAACGGCGAGCCGATTTGAGCAGGCGAATGAGTCGGTTCACATACACGCTACGGATTGAATTGCGGTGAGCGCAATCGTGTAGACGATATCGTCCACCAGCGCGCCGCGCGAAAGGTCGTTGACTGGCTTGGCAAGCCCTTGCAGCATCGGGCCAATGGAGACGACTTTCGCCGATCGCTGCACGGCCTTGTACGTTGTGTTCCCCGTATTGAGATCGGGAAATACAATCACGGTCGCACGTCCCGCGACCGGGCTTCCGGGGGCTTTCGCGAACGCGACGTCCGGCATGACCGCCGCGTCGTACTGCAGAGGTCCGTCGATCAGCAGGTCCGGCCTGCGGGCCCGGGCAAGGGCCGTGGCTTCTCGCACCTTGGCCACCTCCGCGCCGGAGCCGCTCGTTCCCGTCGAATAGCTGATGAGCGCCACCCGCGGTTCGATCCCGAACGACTCCGCGCTCGCGGCGGACTGAAGCGCAATGTCGGCGAGCTCTTCGGCGCTGGGGTGCGGGTTGATCGCGCAATCTCCGTAGACCAAGACCTGATCGGGCAGGCACATAAAAAAAACGCTGCTCACGAGGCGCACGCCGGGTGCCGTTTTGACCAACTGGAGTGCCGGACGGACAGTGTCCGCGGTGGTATGCACGGCCCCTGAAACAAGACCATCGACGTCGCCCACAGCGAGCATCAACGTTCCGAGGATGACCTCGTCGTGGAGCTGATTGATGCCTTCGATCTCGGTCAGCCCCTTGTGCTTTCGGCGTTCAAGCAGCGGCCCCAGGTACCGCTCGACCACGGTCTCGGGATCGATGATCTCGATCTCGGAAGGCAGCTCCACGCCCTGGTCGGCGGCGGCACGGCGAATCAGCGCCGGCTTGCCGAGCAGCACGCAGCGCGCGATCCCGCGCTCGTGACAAATGGCCGCCGCTTGCACCGTGCGAGGCTCCGCCCCTTCCGGCAGCACGATGCGCCGATTGGCCGCATGCGCGCGCTCGATGAGCCTATAACGGAACGCCGGGGGCGAAAGTCGCTGAATGCGCCCGCGATGCCACTTGGTGCGGATCCAATCGCGATCGAGGTAATCGGCCACCGTGCTCATGACCAACTCGATGCGCTCGGTATCATCGACGGGCAGCTCGGTGTCGAGATGAAGCAAGGAGCTCGTCGCCTCCAAGGTCATCTCGTCCACGAGAAGTACCGGCAGCCCCAGCTCGAATGCGCGGCCGCACAGGTCGAGCACCCGCCCATCGGGCTCGACACCGCAAGCCAGCCACAAGCCGGCAACCGGGACGCCTCGTAGCATCATCAGGCACGTGGCCATGATGACGTCATTCCGATCGCCCGGAGTGACCACGAGCGTGCCGGGATTCATCGCGCTCAAGCAGTTGGGCACCGTCATGGCCGCGAGACGAAAGGTCAACACGCGGCGGTCAAGGTCGCCGGCCCGAATGACTCTCGCAGCGAGCGCTCGCGCAAGGTCTCGCACGCGCGGCGCTCCGAGAAGATCGCGACGCGGAATGGATCCTATGCATACATACCCGGCCGTGCGCAGGCTGCCCGCATAGGCGCACGTCGAGGCAGGAGCGGGCGGCGGAGGATAGGAAGAAAACTTCATCGAGGTGGGCGTGGCAGACGGTCGCAGAACCTCGGGCACTTTGTTGAGGATCACGCCCGCGATGCGATCGGATGGGTAACTGCGGGCCGTCAGCTGAACGGATTGCACCAGCGCATCCGGGCTTGCGTCGGTGGGTGCGCTCACGAAGATGAGGTCGGCGTCGAGGGTCCGCCCCAGACTTGCGTTCAACTGAGTCGCGAACGGCATGTCCTCGGTGGGGACAAGGCCCTCGACGACCACCACGTCGGCGTTTTCTCGGATGGACCGGACTCGGGCGACCACTTCCTCCATCAAGCGCTGCTCATTGCCCTCGCGCATGGCCCGCTCCGCGTGCTCGCGCGTGACAGGCTCCGGAGTGTCAAGGTGCGTCGTCGCACGGATAATCTCCGTGGATCGCTCGGATTCGCAGGACCCTCCCAAGCGCGGCTGCGCGATCGGTTTGGCGAACCCAACCCGAATGCCTTCTCGCTCGAACGCACGAACGAGGCCAATGGCCACGGTCGTCAGGCCCACCTTAGGGCCGGTGGGAATCAGCAGGAGAAAGTCAGCCATGGGTCGCCTCGAAGCCCCTCACCCGATCAGGAGGCGCGTGTCCCGGGCGATCATCCACTCCTCGTCGGTCGGAATGACCCAAATCGGCACCGAGCCTTCCGCGCTGATGCAGCCCGAAGGCAACCCGTGGCGCGCGTTCGCCTCGTCGTCGACGCGGGCCCCAAGCGGCCATAGCCGCTCGACAACCTGGCGGCGCACGGGCGCAGCGTGCTCACCGATGCCGGCGGTGAACACCAGCGCGTCCACCCGTTCGAGCGAGGCAGAGAGCGCGAGCAAGCAGGACGACAGCCTGTGACAGAAGACGTCAATCGCGAGGGCGGCCGCCGCGTGACCTTGATCGCGCGCCGCGAGCAGCGTGCGCATGTCGTGCGATAGTCCGGACAGACCGAGCAGCCCCGACCGCTCGTTCAACTCGCGCGTGATCCCTTGGGCATCCGTCCCAAGTGCCGACGCCATGTACGCGACGAGACTCGGGTCGACGTCGCCGGAGCGCGTTCCCATCACCAGCCCGGCCAGCGGTGTGAGTCCCATGGTCGTATCGGCGCTCTTGCCGCGCTTGACTGCGCAGGCGCTGCAGCCGTTGCCCAGATGTGCCGTCAGCATGTCGAGCTCGGCAGGCGGGCGTCCGATCCGACGGGCGGCCTCCCCCGCCACGTACCGATGCGATGTGCCATGAAAGCCGAACTTGCGGGCGCCGTGGGTTCGGTACCACGCGTCGGGCACCGCAAAGAGGTACGCGCGCGGTGGCATTGTCTGGTGGAACGCGGTGTCGAAGACCGCAACCTGAGGAACGTCCGGAAATGCGGTTCGAGCCGCACGAATGCCGGCAAGGTTGGCGGGGTTGTGCAGAGGCGCCAGACGGCACGCTCTGGCGATCGACGCCTCGACACGATCGTTCACCAGGACCGACTCGGTGAACTCTTCTCCCCCATGAACGACCCGGTGACCGACGCCCTCGACCTCCCGGTGCAACGTGCCCTCGGTGAGCCGCTCCAAGACCGCGGCGAGTGCTCGTTCGTGGTCCGCGAGGGGCAGCGCCACGACACGCTCCACTCCTGCCGCGAGACGCGTGGTGAGAACGGCGCCCTCCGTACCGATCCGTTCCAGAGTCCCCTGGATCGACCGGTCGCCCGTCTGCGGCTCGACGAGCGCAAACTTCAACGACGAGGAGCCGCAATTGAGTACCAGAACGGCCATCTGGTGGTCAGCCTAAACGAAATCGCGAAGCTGTGAATCCCGAGGCGCGTTTGCCCACTGATCGCAAGATAAACGACTCCGGGATCTCGATTCCCTGATAGAAGACGCTCCCCCGGTATCCCGCCGCGCGGGCGAGGACCGGCCGCGCAGCCCAAAGTCCGTCCCGCAGTTGACCGGGCGCGCAGGCCGGCCGGTGGGCGCCATAATGGGCGGCCGTCGACTCGAACGCTGCCCCTGTTCGACCGAACGGGTTGGCCCGGCTAGGACAGGATCTCAACGTACCCGTCGGTTCCATGCACGCGGATCCGTTGCCCATTCCGGATCCACTGCGTGGCGTGCTCCACCCCCACGACGGCCGGCAAGCCGTACTCCCGGGCGATCACCGCGCCATGGGTCATCGGGCCCCCCACCTCCGTCACCAGACCCTTGATCGCGACGAACAGGGGCGTCCAGCCCGGGTCCGTGTAGGCGGTGACGAGGATGTCCCCCGCTTCGACGTCGGCCTCCGCCATGTCCAAAATGACGCGGGCCCGCCCCTCGATGATCCCGGCGGAAACCGGCAGGCCGACGAGCGCGCCGGCGGGCCAATCGTGGCCTCGGTACGCCCCGGCGATGGCCTCGCCATCGGACGTGAGCACCCGGGGCGGCGTGAGCGCCTGATACGACCGGAACGCTTCCTTGCGCTGGACAATGAGCTGATCGTCCACCTGCCTCGCGCGTACGACATCTCGGAGCTCCTGGAGGGTGAGGTAGAAGATGTCCTCCCGCTCACGAAGCACGTGGGCCAAGACGAGGCGCTCGGCTTCTTCAAGCAGGGCCTGCTTGTAAACGAAGTAGCGGCTGATCATGCCGTACTTCGGATACTCCCGATACCCGATGAAGGTCCGGACCCGGTCGATCATTCGCTTGGTCTCTTCGGCCTTGTGCACTCCGTCCGGCAAAGCGCGCAAGCGCTCCAGCAGCTCCTGCTCCTTCTTCCAGGCCTCCTGCCGGCCTTGCTCGAAGCGCCGCTTGCCGGCACCAGGATCGAAGTTCTTGATGTTGCCGAGGATCAGGGGCACGAGCGTCGTGGGGCGTTCGGCCCAGCGCGGCCTCGTGACGTCGATCTCGCCGACGCAACGCATGCCGTACTTGTCGAGGTAGGCGCAGATGGCGTCTCGCGTTTCCGGCCCGCCCGCGAGCTTGGGCAGCTCGTCCAGGAAGCTCTCGTCCCCGACGTGCTCCAGAAAAGCCACCAGGTCCGGATGCGGGCGGATGACGTCCGCGACGTCCAGGAGCGCCAGGCCCATCTCCGACGTGACGTTGTTGGGGACGGACAGCATGAGCGTGTCGGCTGCGTTCTTCTCGCCCAGCCACGCCTGCAGCTGCTCGTTAAGCCACCAGCTGGCCTCCATCGCCGACATGAACACCTGATGGCTTCGCGGATCGAACAAGGTCCGTCTCAGCTCCTGGATGTCCGCAAGGATGAAGTCGAGCAGCGCCGTTCCGGACTTCGTCCCGATGTCGCGCTTCGAGGCCGCGACGGAGGCCTGGCTGCGTCCGATCAGGTCGACGACGATGGCCGGATCGGTCTCAAGTGGGGCTGGCGCACCGCCAGCCGTCGCGACGCCCGATGGCACCGCGACGGGCCCCTCGTCCGGGAGCGATCGGATGAAGTTGCCGCGTTCGAGGACGGTCTCGAGCGCGTCCCGGATCAGCGGATCCCCTTTCCCGAAAACTGCCAGCAGACCTGCGCGGCTCGCTGGC
The DNA here is from genome assembly GCA_963696385.1 of uncultured delta proteobacterium. Lineage (GTDB taxonomy): Bacteria > Myxococcota_A > Polyangia > Polyangiales > Polyangiaceae > Palsa-1150. The sequence goes on along the minus strand of CAVOKF010000005.1, from coordinate 690,107 downwards.
GAAGCCAATCCCCGGGTGACATCGACGAACAGCCTCCCGCCGGCCTCGCGCATGGGCGCGCGGGTTGTCAGCTTGAAGAGGGAGAGCCCAAGGGGCTTCATCGGGTCCGTCATCATCTGCTGATGACCGACGGAGACGTAGACGTGATTGTCTTCGTCGCCGGCCGCGGGGATGGGGAACAGCGTGGTGATCGGCCGGCTCTGGACGATGTGAAAGGCATCGTCGACCAGACACCATTCGATGTCCTGCGGGCGGCCGAAGTGCGCTTCGATCCGCCGGCCGAGCTGCGCGAGCCGGACGACCTGCGCATCTGTGAGCGCTGGCTGCGGCTGCCGCTCGAGCTCGATCGCCTGTCCGTGTGTCCCGCCCGTTGACGAGGCGTGGATGGCAAGCTGCTTTCCGGAGATCGTCTTGGCGACGATCTCGCCGTCCCGCACCTTGTAGACGTCCGCGTTCACCAGGCCAGAGACCAGCGCCTCGCCGAGGCCGAAGTTGGCGTCCACGCACGCGACCTTCCGGTTTCCGGTGACGGGGTCAGCCGTGAACAGGATCCCGGCCACCTGCGGGAAGACCATCTGCTGCACGACCACGGCCATATAAACTTTCCGGTGATCGAAACCGTTCCGTAGGCGGTATGTCACGGCCCGCTCGCTAAAGAGCGAGGCCCAGCACCGGCTGACGTGCTGGAGGATCGCCGCCGCTCCCACGACGTTCAGGTACGTGTCCTGCTGGCCTGCAAACGAGGCCATCGGCAAGTCCTCCGCCGTCGCGCTGGATCGGACGGCGTAGGCGGCTTCGCCGAGCCGGGCGAGCCGGCGGGTTATCGCCGCCGCCAGATCGTCAGGGATGGCGACCCGCTCGACGGTCCTGCGGATCTCCGCGCTGAGGGCGCGGATCACCGCCCGGTCATCCGGCTTCAGACGCGACAGCCGATCGAGCCGATCGTCGATCGACGGTGCTTCCGCCATGATCCGCTGGAAGGCGCCCACCGTTACGCAAAAGCCAGGCGGCACGCGGATGCTTTCGATCCGCGAGAGCTCGCCCAGGTACGCGCCCTTGCCGCCCACGAGCGCGAAGTGTGTCTGGTCGATCTCATGGAAACCCAACACGTAGCAGCCCATCCGTCACGTCCTCTCGCCTGTCGCGCCCGTCGTTTCTCGCGTGCGGGGGAGACTGTGCGGCATGACCGGGGGATTGCGGCAAGCCAGAGTCTCTGGCATAGGATGGAAGTGGAAGGAGGGGCGCGTCGCGCTTCTCTGTCGTTCCGAGCACGCGTCTCGCAAACGGCGAGCGCGGTCCTATGTCGACAACGACCCGTTTGCTTCGGAACACGCGAAGGGCTGCTCCGTACGAGAGTGGCCCCGACGCCTGGTTACGCCGAGCGTTACCTCACGACGAGACCCGCTGACGCCGCCGGAGTGCCCGCGAAGGTGGTCACCGTCCCAAGGGTAGCGTCCGCGGCGATGGGCCAGCTGCTGATCGACTGACCGGCGCCATTGCGCGTGTAGAGGAATGCGCCGTCCGGGCTTGCCGCGACGTCCGTCGGGCCTGCACCGGTCGTTGCCGCCACGCCGTTACCCACTAGCGTGATCGCCCCGGTGGCCGGGGTGATCGTATAGGCGGAGATCGTCGCGTTGTGGGCATTGAGCGCATACGCCGTGGTGTCCACGATGGCCACCCAGCATGCGGCCAGCTGGCCGTCCGCGACGAACGCCGTGTCGGTGGTCACCACGCCGGTCGCCGAGATGGAGTAGGAGCTCGCTCCCGTGTTCGCCGTCGCCTGGCTGACGACGATCAGCCCGCTACCCGAGACTCCGAACCCGTACGGCGCCATTGCCGTACCCGCAGACGTGAAGGTCCCCGCAGCCGCGACACCGGCAGTCACGACGAACGTATCGATGTTGTTCGCCCCCTTCTCGGTGACGACGAGCACGGCGCCGTTCTGGACGAACGAGATCTGCTCGGCCCCGGGCTGCGCGCTGCTCAGCGGCTGCGTGGAGCTGGGAATCGGGATGAGACCGCCCGGGTCCACCGTGAAACCCGAGATGTTGGCTGCGACGGTCGCACTGCCGGCGTCGGTCGCACTGCCGGCATTGAGGACATAGAGCGTCGTGCCCGATAACGTGAGGCTGATCGGTGCCGTGCCGCCGGACGGGACGCTGGACAGCAAGTGGATGCTCCCGTCCACTTCGAGCGCGAGCTCCGAGATCGAGCTGTCGCCGGCGTTCACGGCGAAGAAGTGGTTGCTCGTTGCGTCGAAGATGAGGGCCCCCTGGCTGGCGAGCCCATTGCCGGTGCCGGCGCCTCCGGTCGGGTACTCGCCGAACGCAGTGAGAGCACCCGTCGTCGAGGAGCGCGTGTACTCGATGATCTCGTTCGAGACTGCGTCGTTGGACAGGATGTAGACGGCCGCAGGCGCGGAGGTCGCAGCCTCGGGCACGGGACCAGCCGGGCCCTGCGCTCCGGCTTCGCCCTGCGGACCTGCCGGTCCAGCCGGTCCTGCCGGTCCAGCAGACCCAGCCGGCCCCGCCGGACCCGTTGCACCGGGCGCGCCAGCTTCACCGGCAGGGCCCGCAGGCCCGGCGCTGCCGCTGCTGCAGGCCGCAAGCAGACCCATGAAACCAAGCACGATCCCTGTGGTCACACCGCTCCCGATCGTCGCGCGCATGTTCATCCTCCTCGATGCAAGTGCCTGCTCGTTCTTGGCGTCCACCTTGGACGCACCGTGCGTTGCGGACCCTACGAGGCTCGCGCGGAGCGGTTACTCGGATTCGGCTTGGAACCGGAGAATGACTCAGACAAGACGCACTAGCGCCGCGGCGGACGCAGGCTTGACGGGCAGCCGCGCACAACTTAGAGAGGCGACTCACTCTGATGCCGGCCGCCGAACGCGCCGCCGACAGGCGTGCCGAGTTCGTGACCGCTTGCGCCCTGACGACGGGCCGTACCCTGAACGCCCGTGCCGATCATAACGGAATGGAATGAGCGTCACGACCGGGGGATGGCACGGCTCGGCACACGTTGTCGGCCTGCGGGCCGGCCGCAAAGAAGTACGACCGTTCCAAGGCCCGCGACGTCGCGGGTTCGGATCCAGTGCCATGCGAGCGGCGCACGGCAACGGGCCTCGCGCGAAGCGGCCGAGGTGATGATAGTAGCAGAATCACGCGAAAAATCGGGGATCATCCGCGGAAGTAGAGACCATGCGGTTCGTCGGCCGCCGGTCGGGACGAGCCGTTCGAATTGCTCTAGAGTGCTCCCGCACCGCTGGAGGTTGCCATGGCCGATACCTTTCGCATCGCTCGCTCCACCACCGTGGCCGCGTCGCCCGACCGCATCGCGCCGCACATCCAGGACTTTCGTGCGTGGGAGAGGTGGTCGCCTTACGAGAAGCTCGACCCCCAGATGAAGAAGACGTTCTCCGGCGCCGAACGTGGCGCGGGGGCGAGCTATGCCTGGGAAGGCAACAGCAAAGCCGGCGCCGGCAGCATGACCATCATCGACGCCACGCCGCAGAAGGTCTCCATCGCGTTGCATTTCACCAAGCCCATGCGCTCCGAGAACACCGCCGAATTCGCCCTTGAGCCTGACGGCGCTGGCACGCGCGTGACGTGGACCATGATAGGCCCCAAGAACCTCATGATGAAGGTCATGAGCGTCTTCATGAACATGGACAAGATGATCGGCCGGGCGTTCGAGGAGGGGCTTGGCAACCTGAAGGATCTCGTCGAGAAGGGCCCAAGCTAATCCTCGACTCCCGATCCAATCGAGACACTCGGCCACCCAAGGCGCGCACCAGTCGCGCGATAACCTCAACGCGCGTCATCACCCGACGTGTAGCAGTATCCTGCGAGTGGCACGCCCTCGGGCACATCGGCACTCGGGCCCCGTGCCAAGCGCAATGAGTGCGGCGTAGCTCGCAAACCAGGCTCCGTAGAGGCACAGCGTGCAACGTCGATGCCGCGCCAACCATACGGTGGGCCATCGACGCGGAACCACGACGCGCGCGAAGTGGACAGTCACGAACGCGCCGGCGAGTAGCGCGGAGAGCAGGACGCGGTGGTGCTGCGCCGGGGGGCCGACAGCGCTGCGGCCTTCGCATTCTGCGCGTACTTGAAGAGCGAGAAAGCGTGGGTGGTGCTGCGCCGGGGGGCCGACAGCGCTGCGGCCTTCGCATTCTGCGCGTACTTGAAGAGCGAGAAAGCGTGGGCGGTGCTGCGCGCGTTCGGCTACGAGCCGGAGCGCCCGCCCGCCTCCCTCCGGCGTGAGTCGCCGGCGCGCCTTCGCCACGACCCGGTCTACGCGTGCGGCTCGTCGTGCGCCCCGTGGCCCGCCATGAACCGGCCGAGCACGGCGGGCTCGGCCCCATCGACCGGCGTTTGGTGTACGACGCGTCCTTCGCTCATGACCAGGATCCGCGTCGCGAGGGCGAAGATCTCGTCGAGGTCGGCGCTGACGAGGAGCACCGCGGTCCCGCGATCGCGGGCCGCACGGATTCGGCCGTGGATCTCGGCGACCGCTGCGAAGTCGAGCCCCATGCAAGGGTTCGCGGCGACCAGGACGTCCACATCGCCCTCAAGCTCGCGTGCGAGCACCGAGCGCTGAATGTTGCCGCCCGAGAGGCGACCGATGGGGGTGTGGATTGACGGCGCGCGAATCCCGTAGGCGCTCACGAGCTGCAGAGCCGTGTCGTTGATCTTCTTGGTCGACACGAACACCCGCAAGAAAGCGTAGCGAGGCTCGTCGAACGAGCGCAAGGCCATGTTCTCGGCCACGCTCATCGTCGCTACGCACGCGTTGCGAAGCGGCTCCTCCGGCAGGCAGCGCACGCGGCGCAGACGCAATTGCTCGCGGGTGGGCGCGAAGTCGGCTCCCGACACCTGAACGGTGCCCGACGTGCGAGCGCGCTGCCCTGCGAGGACCTCGACAAGCTCCTCCTGTCCGTTGCCCGCGATGGCCGCGATACCGACGATCTCGCCCGCGCGCACCTCGAGCGTTACGCCCCGGAGCGCGGAGACGCCCACGTCGTCGTCCGCGTGCACGTCGGCGATGCGCAGGCGCGTGTCGCCCGCCGCGCCGCCCGCCCTGCCCTTGGTCTCGGCAGCCACGGCGCCGCCCATCATCATCTCCGCCATGGCCTGGGGGGTCAGCTCTCCGACCTTGCCGTGGCCGACCTTGCGGCCGCGGCGAAGCACGGTGACTTCGTCGGCGAACTGCGTCACCTCGCGGAACTTGTGCGTGATGAGGACGATGCTGATCTCGCCCGCCCGCGCCATCCGGTGCAGCATCGAGAGCACCTCGTCGGCCTCGGAGGGCGTGAGCACCGACGTGGGCTCGTCGAGGATGACCACCCTCGACTCGAGGTAGAGCTGCTTCAGGATCTCGATCTTCTGCTTCTCGCCCGCGGACAGCGAGCGGACCCTGGCGTCGAGGTCCACCTTGAACGGCATGCGCGTGAGAAACGCCGCGAGCCCCGCGCGCTCCTCGGCCCAATCGACCACGAAGGGCAGGCTCGGACGGGCGAGCACGAGGTTCTCGCAGACCGTCATGTTGGGGACGAGCGTGAAGTGCTGGTAGACCATGCCGATGCCGAGCGCCTGCGCGTCGCGCGGGCTCTTGGGGACGATCTCCCGATCGCCCAGGCGAATGCGGCCCCCGTCGGTCGCCTGGTACCCCATGATGCACTTGACAAGCGTACTCTTGCCGGCTCCGTTCTCGCCGAGCAGCGCGTGGACATGGCCGGGCTCCACGCGCAGCGAGACGTCGTCCAGAGCGAGGAACGCGCCAAACCGCTTGCTCACCCCTTCGGCCTCGAGCAACGGCGGAGGTCCTCGTCGCGCGAGCCCGAGGAGCTCTGGCGCCGAAGAGGCCTGGGCACCGGTCATCGGGCCACCGTGAGCTCGGCGGGCTGGCCGGCCAGCGTACGTCGCCCGGAGCTCGTCGCGATCATGATGATGAGCGTGAGCACGTACGGCGCCGTCGCATAGAGGTTGTAGCCCCCCAGGATGCCAATCGACTGCAGCGCAGGCCCGATGGCGCCCGCTCCGCCGAAGAGGAGCGACGCCAACAGGCAGCGGACGGGATCCCAGCGCGCGAAGATGACAAGGGCCACCGCCATGAGGCCCTGGCCGCTCGAGAGCCCCTCACTCCAGCTGCCTGGGTAGTAGAGCGACAGGAACGACCCTCCCACGCCGGCGAAGAAGCCGCCGACGGCGGTCGCCGCGAAACGCACACGGTTCACGCGGTAGCCGAGCGCGCGCGCGGCGTCGGCGTCCTCGCCCACGATGCGGACGACGAGGCCCCAGCGCGTACGCTGAAACACGAAGCGCATCGCGAAGGCGGCGGCGACGCCGACCAGGAACAGACCGTTGATCTCGAGCGCGGCGCGCACGGGGGGCTCGAGCTCCAGGCCCCGAGCTCGAACGACGACAGCCGGGGGGCCTTCGGCTGGATAAGCGGTTTTCCGAGAAAGAACGCTAGCCCGGTGCCGAGGAGCATCAGCGCGATTCCGACCGCGACGTCGTTGACGCGCGGCATCGAGCAGAGCCAAGCGTGCGCCGCGCCGAGGACGACGCCCACGCATCCCGCGGCCAGAACCCCGAGCCAGGGTGATCCCGACAGGTAGGAGACGCCGTACCCGCTCATCGCGCCCATAACGAGGGTGCCCTCTTGCCCGAGGTTGATCCGGCCGCTCTTCTCCGTGAGGCACTCGCCAAGGCTCACGAAGAGGTAGGGCGCGCTCACGCGCAGCGCGCCTCCGACGAGCGCAATGGGCAACCCCCAGACGCCAGCGACCCCGTCGCTCATGCGGCCTTCTGCGTCGGTTCGGCGGGCGCCGGCCGCAGCGGTGATCGGATGCCCCGCGCGACCCGTGCCCCGAAACGGCCACGGAGCGTTTCGCTCGCGAGGATGACAACGAAGAGGATGCCCTGCAGCACGTTGACGGCGGCGTCCGGCAAGTGCTCGGTGCGCTGCAGGAGCCCGCCGCTCGCGCCGATGCCGCCGACGAGAACCGCGACGGGAAGGATTCCTAGCGGGTGCTGGCGCGCCAGAAACGCAACGAGAACCCCGGTGTACCCGTAGCCGACGATGATCGAGGCGTTCGCCGTGCCGTGCACGGCCGCCACCTCGACCATGCCCGCCAGCCCCGCGGCTGCGCCGGCGAGGCCGCACGCGACGATGACGTACCTGTGCACGGCAAGCCCGCTCAGCTGCGCCGCGCGCGCGTTGCCCCCGATGACCTTCGCCGCGAACCCGAACGCCGTGCGGCGCATGAGCACGTAGGCCGCTACGCACGCGATCACCCCGTAGACGAGACCCCAGTGCACGTCCATGCCCGGAATCGTTCCGAGCGCGTAGGCCTCGCCGATCGGGCGCGTCGAAGGCTTGTTCAGGCTCGCCGGATCGCGCATGGGCCCCTCGACCAGGTGCTTGAAGACCCCGATCGCGATGTAGTTGAGGAGCAAGCTACTGATGGTCTCGTTGACGCCCCGCAGCGTGCGCAACGCGCCCTCGAGCGCCACCAGAGCGCCCCCGACGGCACAGGCCGCCGCGGCCATGGCGCAGAGCACCCCCACGGGGTTGCTTCCGACGAGCGCGTGTGCGGCGACGACGGCCCCGAGCGCCCCGAGGACGAGCGCTCCCTCTCCGCCGATGATGACCAGGCCGAGCTGCGCGGGCAGGGCCGTGCAGAGCGCCGTGAGCGTCAGGGGGGCGGCGCGGACGAGGGTGTTCTGGAACGAGAACCAGGAACCGAACGCCCCGCGGTACATCTGGTAGTAGACGTCCATCGGGTGGGCCCCGGCCAGGCCGACGAATCCGCCGAAGATCGCGAACGACACCGCGATCCCGCCGAGCGGCATGACGAGCGCCTCGACCCCCACCATGAACCGTGCCCGGAGATCCCCCCGAGCGCACGCGTGTGCACCCCCACGGGGGACGAGCCCGGGCTGTCTCCAGGGGTCGCGGCCTTCACCACGGAGCCGTTTCCGTCACGAAGGGATCCTGCCGACCACGCCCTCGACGAGGTAGTTCATCCTCTCGAGTTGGATGTCGGTCTGTATCTCGGTCGTCCCGGCCGGGATCACCACCTTGCCCGTGTTGTCCTTGATGGGACCCGTGTAGATGACGAGCGACCCGTCCGTCAGCTTGGCCTTCGTCTCGTCGGCCTTCGCCCTCGCCATGGCGGACACCGCTGAGCCGTAAGGCGACATCTTGATGAAGCCTTCCTTGAAACCACCCCGGAGGACGTGAGGGTACGGCGTGCCGGCCTGGATCCAGTTGACGTAGTCCGTGTAGACTTTGCCCCAGTTCCAGAGAGCGCCCGTCAGGTAGCCCCTGGGAGCGAGGGTCGATTGGTCGGTATGGTAACCGGTCACGTAGATGCCGCGCTTCTCGGCCGTTTCGACGATGACCTTGGGCGAGTCGACGTGCATCGTGAGCACGTCGACCCCCTGATCGACGAGACTGTTGGCGGCCTCGGCTTCCTTGACGGGAAGCGACCAGTCGCCCGTGAAGACGACGGACGTCGTCGCCTTGGGGTTCACCGATCGCGCGCCGAGGGTGAATGAGTTGATGTTGCGCAGGACCTGGGGAATCGGCTTGGCCGCAATGAACCCGAGCTTGTTGCTCTTGGTGGTGAGGCCCGCGACGATGCCGGAGACGTACTGCGCCTCGTCGATGTACCCGAAGTAGCTCGCGACATTCTTGGGGTGCTTGCCCTCTTGGTAGAGGCCCCCGCAGTGCAGAAACGTCACATTCGGGTACTTCTGGGCCACCTTCAGGATGTGGGGGTCGAAGTAGCCGAACGACGTGGGAAAGAGAACCGACGCTCCGTCGAGCTCGATCATGCTCTCCATCGTCTTCTCGACGGCCTCCGTTTCGGGGACATTCTCTTCTTCCCGGATCTTCACCCCGGGCCGGGCCGCGACGACCGCCGCGCCCTCCGCGTGGGCCTGGTTGTACCCGTAGTCGCCCTTCGGGCCGACGTAGATGAAGCCTGCCGTGAAGGTCTTCTGCGCGGGCGCGGCGGAGGCACTCGCCGACGCCAAGGGCGGGATGGGTGCCGCCGAGCTGTCGCTCTTCGAGCACGAGCCCGAGAGAACGGCGAGGGTCGAAAGGACGACGAGACGCAGGCCGACAAGGCCGAGCATGCTCGGACAGGTCGTCCCGCCGCCGGAAGACGGAGCTTTTCGGTGCATGGACGGGATGGAAACTCCGCTCCGGTTTCCGGGTCGTTGCCGACCCGTGACGCGTCGGCGCGAATGGGCGTTCCCTCGCGCTGCACCGGTGCGCGCCGGCCGCCGGTCCGGGCACCGTCGCATCGCTCCGGTGTGCGCGGTCGCGCTGTTCGTTTGCGGCCTTTCAGAAAGTTGCTGAAAGCGTGGCGGTGCCCCCCTCGACGGTCCGTCGTACGTGCCCACTGAAAGAGCTGCGCGCGATGCTGCGACGGGGCACGCCAGGACCAATCCGGCAACGTACAGCAGCAGTGCCAGCGGCCAGTGTCGCGGGATAAGCTTCGCGTACGACCTGCCCGTTCCCGCGTCGGTAGACTGCGCCGGCGGATCTTCCATCGCCCGGTATTGGCCACGTCGTTCGCCGAGCACCAGCCACGTCGCGCCTGGTCCACGCCGTAACGCATGAACGCCAGCTCGGAGGTGCGGTGCGCATCCGTGTTGATCACGAACCGTGCGCCCGCATCGCGCGCCATCCGCACCAAGATGTCCGACAGATCGAGTCGCTCCGGCTGGGCGTTGATCTCGAGCAGAATGCCGCGTTCGCACGCCGTCTTCACGACCTTGACCATATCGATCGCGTAGGGCTCGCGCTTTCCTAGAAGGCGGCCGGTCGGGTGCGCGAGGATATCGACGCGCGGATGAGCGAGTGCCGACAGGACGCGCTCAGTCATCGTCGCCCCGGTCATCGCGAAGTTCGAGTGCACCGCGGCGATGACCACGTCGAGCTCTGCGAGCGTGTCGTCATCGAGGTCGAGGCTTCCATCCGCCAGGATGTCGACCTCTGCACCGTGCAGGATGGCGATCGAGGGGAAGTCCTTGCGCATCGCTTCAATGGCACGGCGTTGACGTCTATACCCGGAGCGACCGAGCCCTCCGGTCATGCGGAGCGCTTGCGTGTGGTCGGTGATCGCGACGTAGGCGTATCCGCGCGCGGCGCATGCTTCGACCATTTCGCGCAGCGTGTTCTTTCCATCGGTCGCGTCCGTGTGCACGTGCAGATCCCCACGCAGATCGCCAGGCTCAATGAGCCGAGGCAGTTTCCCTTCACGAGCCGCGGCGATCTCGCCGCGGTCCTCTCGTAGCTCCGGCGCAATCCACGGAAGCCCCATGGCGCGGAAGACCTCTTGCTCGGTGCGGCCTCCGATGCGGCGCATGCCACGGAAGACGCCGTACTCGCTGATCTTGAGGTTGCGCTTTACGCCAAGAGTCCGAACCGCGATGTTGTGCGCCTTCGAACCGGTGAAGTAGTGGAGCGCGGCGCCGTACGACTCGGGAGCGACGATGCGAAGGTCGGCCTGCATCCCGGATCGCAAGGCGACGGAGCACTTGGCCTCGCCGTGTGCGAGAACCTTCGTCACCTCGGGATACCTTACGAAGCGCCGCGCCACCGCAGGCCCCTCGCTCGACGCGACGAGCACGTCGATGTCCCCGATCGTCTCGCGGCGACGTCGCAAGCTCCCGGCGATGTCGATGGCGACGACCTCCGGCGCCGCTTTGAGGTAGGCCAAGAGAGGCGCGGCATGCGTATCGGCCTCGGCGAGGCGGAATCGACTCGCGCGAGCGCGTTGATCCGCGCAGCCTTGGAGGATGCGCTTCTCGAGGACCTCGCCGATTCCGCGAACGGAATGGAGCCTGCCAACCTTGGCTGCGGCCTCGAGATCCTCGAGCGTCTTCAGAGCAAGCTTGTCGTAGAAGAGTTTCGCCCGCTTTGGCCCCACGCCGTCGACGCGCATCATCACCACAAGGCTCTCCGGAACCTTCGCCACGAGATCGCGCCGCAAGGCAAGGTCACCCGTCGTGAGGATCTCCACGATCTTGGCGGCGAGATCCTTTCCGACCCCCGGTAACTCCGCCAAGCCTCGGGGGTCGCGGGCGACGATCGCCGAAGCCGGCTCGCCCAGATTTTCGATGGTTCGCGCAGCTGTGCGGTACGCGCGGACGCGAAACGGGTTGCCGCTCTCGATCTCGAGAAGATCGGTCATCTCATCGAACAGGCGCGCGATGTCGACGTTATCCACGATTGCACCTCCAGAGACCCTGCGAGCGCCAAGAACCGCTTCTCGGTAGGGAGCGAAATCCCCGGGGCGGGGCGAGCTTCGACCCGCAATGCGCGCCCGCAATCACGCAGCTCGTGCTCGCTGCAACGGTACTCGGGGCGTGCCGCCTACGTTACACAATGCATCGCGGATGCCATCTTCGCTGGCTGACTCACGCCCAGCTCGCAGAACAGAGGGCGACGGTCATGCATGCAAGGCATGCATCCAGGCGAAGAAGTTGCGTTTCCGGGACGCCTCAATCAGGAGCCTCCGCTGCCCTTGAAGACCGAAAGGCGGGGTTCTTTGCGCCCGAATGCCCGATGCACGTTGGTGACCACGTCTCCAGCCCGGAAGACTCGCTCGCCGAAGCGGACATCCTTGCAGACGACACCCATCGTCTCTCTGATGCCTCCACGTGGCTGTCGTGCGATTTCCCCGCCGCACGCGACGAGGAGATCGTCGCTCGGCCACCACGCGTGATCCATCACGCTCCCCGTAAGGCCGTTCCGCCAGCCACCGTCAACCTGAAGTTCAGGGGGAAGAGGGGTGACCCGCTCGGCACGGGCGTCCCCGCTCTCGTAGCCTTCCTGCTGCTCATGGAATCGTCGGGCCGTACGGGCGGAGTCGGCGACCACAAACCAGTCCTCGTCGCCGTCCGCCGTCGTGCACCAGTAGATTGCGAAGCGTGTTCGGGGCCTTGCCATCCAGGACAGGAATCGTACCCGGACCTCCAACGATTCGCAAAGCGGACCGCATTCCGTCGTCACGGCGAAGCTGGACTTCGACTTGGGCTTGCGTCTCGGCGCAATTGCTCCACCCGTGTCCGTTGTGGTGCGTTCGGATATCGCTCCAAGAAGCGAGCCGCTTCGCGGGTCACCCGGAGGCGGTCACCCTTTTCGGCACACGCTTCGATGGCCAGCACCTCCGCCTCAGGCACGAGCTTGCCCTTCGGAAAGTCCAGAAGATAGCGATGCAGAAGGGTGAGCGCGTCGTCGGGGGCACCGGCGTCGAGCGCACCGCGCGCAGCGTCCAGTGCAGCCACTTCGGCAGCCAGGGTCGAGGCCTCGGGTGCAGCCACGCCCCGCCGCGGCACGTTCGGGAGAGGCGGCGCTACCCGTGCCAACGCGGGCCCCGGTGAGGGCAACACTGAAGAGACGGAGGCCGAACCGGCGCCGGGCTGCGGCTCAAGGGCATCCCGAGGGCTCGGGGCTGCCTGGCCCGGAGCGTTTGCCGATGGATCCCGAAGGGACGACGGGGGGCCAGGCGAGGCCACCCGCGCGGGTGGCCCGGCATGACGGCCGACCAGGGCGAAGGTGACCGCACTGCCCCCGATGGCGCCAAGCACGACCCACTTCGCGGTCGCAAGCGCATTCCTGAAACGGCGGACCGGACTCGCGACCGACAGGGGGGCCCTGACAGGCCCGGGCGATTCATGCACGGGCGAAGCCGCCAGCCGAACGGCAAACCGGGACCACGCCCGTGCAGTCGCATCTGCAGCGGGCGCATCGCGCCTTGCGGAGTGTCGCAGCGCGCGCTCGAACTCGTCGTCGCCGCGGTCGATGAAGCTCATCGCATGCCTCTCTGGGCCATCCACGTGGCGCGAACGCGCTTCGCGATGGCCGTAAATTCCTCGCGCGCCCTTCGCAGCCGCGAGCTTGCGGTGCCGATCGGGATCCGCTCGATCGCCGCGGCCTCGCGCACCTGGAGCTCTTCGAGCTCGCAGAGAACGAACACCGTGCGTAGCTCGATCGTCATCCGATCGAGAACGGCATCGAGCAAGGCTCGGGCTTGCCGCTGTTCGAGCTGTTCCTCGGGCGACGGGAGATCGCTCATACGGGCCCAATTGTCGGCTGATGGGGTTTGCGATGCCGCTCTGCGCCGCCGGTGTTCCTGGGAGGCCACGCGGATCGCCACGCCGTAGAGAAAAGCGTGCTCGCTGCCGGGATGAATTTCGGCGAGTTTTCGGGCGGCCACCCAAAACACCTGTTGCGCGGCGTCATCGACCTGGCCCGACGCTACGCCAAGCCGGCGGAGAAGCCTCCAAATCGACGTGTAGTGCATTTCGAAGAGTCGGCGCATCGCCGCCTCGGACTCGGAGGCGGCGCCCCTCGGAATCGCGTCCCGGCGCCGACCCGGAGGGCAGACCGTGGACGGCTCGCAGTCGGCCGATTCCGCGGCGGCGGCCGGGTCGGAACGCACGAACGACCGCCCGGCCATCAGAAGTGCCCGCCTGCGCCGAGCATCCCGTGGAGGCTCCATTTCGAGGACTGCATAAGGGTCGCGCCGTCGCTGGCCTCGGCTTTGAGCCCTCCTAGGAGGACCGCGCCGCCCGTCTTGAGGCCCACTTGGAAATGACGCCCGACATCGTACGTGAGGTCCAGCCCGAGCCCTACGGTCCCGAAGCCCTCGAGACCGTTGTCGACCCGGACGCCCGGCGGAGTCGTGGTGGTCACGGCGGTGTAGCCCACCATGAATTCGGGACACACGAGAACCTGCAAACCGTTTCGGTCGTAGTAGACTGCGCCGCACACGTCGGCGCCCAGCGCGAGACCGCCACTGGCGTTCGTCATCCCGTAAGCGGAGTGGTATTTCAGCGAAGGAAACAGGCTGCCGTGCAGTCGGACGGTAGGCCACACCCGATAGGTGTGGCCATCGGGCGACGTGACCAAGTTCGTCCGCGCGGCTTCGATGAAATCGATTCGTGGAACCACGACCTTTGGAATGAGACCGGTCATCACTCCCCCGAAAACGCCGAACGAGTTGGTGCTGTCGAAGGTCAGCGTTCCGGCCGGGACGAGCAGCGGTTCGAGCGGTGCGGCGCGCGTGCGGTCCTCTGGCCGACGATCCGGAAGGTTCGCCACGCGGGGTGCGATGGGCGCCTCGGCGGGTGTGGGCTGCGGCGCCGGAGGAGCCATCGCGCGTTCGCTCGTCGTCGGCGATGCCGGGAGCGCCTCCGCAGGCCCCAGCGAGCTCACGGCCACCAGGGCCAGCGCATCGACGACGTCGCGACACGTGGCGCCGTGCACCTCGCGTGCGCCCTCGTCGGAGGATCCCATCCGGAGGGTCCCACGGTACCCCCTGTTTGGTTCCGCCGCGATGGCGACGCGAATGACCGAAGGGGAATCGTCGTCCACGGCGAGGACGTTCCGACCGCGCACCGCTACGGCGGCCGCAAAGTCGGGCCCCGGCGGGCACCCTGCCGCCGCGACGTACGCGACACGCACCGGCGTGGTCTGCGCGTTGGCGCCGCTCGGTCGGCACACTGTGCCCGCCAGCAGCGTGGCCGCGAGACAACGAACCGTCCGAATCTGCATGTCGAGTCATCGCCGACGACGGGCGCGGCGATCACCAAAAGCGACACGCCATCCTGGATTGTGTCCGGGACCGGTTTCCGTCCGAGCGGCCCCGGGTTCGCCGCCGCGCACCTGAACGCATGATTCACTCCCGCAAGGGCGTGAAACGCGCTTGACCCCTGGCGGCCTTTGTGAGGCCCGTCTCACGCGCACGCGCGTCTCCCGCCTTTGCATGCCGATCGCGGCCTTGCTGCGAGGGACTCGAAGAGCACGTGGGCCGTTCTTCGTAGTCGCCGGCCGCCCGTGGGTTCACAGGTCGCTTGTTGGTCCGGAGCCCACTACGGTTTCGGTATGGCGAAATGGGTCTTGGCGGTAGGCAACAAGAATTACTCGTCGTGGTCGCTTCGTCCCTGGCTCGCGCTCAAGCACACAGGCGCGCCGTTCGACGAGGTTGTCATCCCGCTTTACCGTCCCGACTCGCCCGATGCGATCCGCAAGATTTCTCCGTCGGGCAAGGTGCCGGTGTTGCAGCGTGGGGAGGTCGTCGTGTGGGATTCGCTCGCTATCTGCGAAACCATCGCCGAGGCGTTCCCGGAGGCCCACCTTTGGCCCGACGACGCCGGCGCACGCGCGGTCGCCCGGTCGATCAGCGCCGAGATGCACTCGGGCTTCGTGGCATTGCGCACGCATATGCCCATGAACGCACGCGCGCGACTGCCCGGGCGCGGTCGGACGATCGAGTCGCTGCGCGACATCGAGCGGGTGCGCTCGCTCTGGCGTGACGCTCTCGATCGCTTCGGGCGCGGCGGCCCCTTCCTCTTCGGCCGCTTCTCCATTGCCGACGCCATGTACGCGCCCGTCGTGCTCCGGTTCCGAACCTACGATGTGGACATCGACCCTCGGCTGCACGAGTACTGTGCGGCGGTGCTCGCGCTTCCGGCCATGGAAGAGTGGTTGGCCGCGGCTCGCACGGAGCCCTGGACCGTCGAGTCGTCCGAGTACCCGTCGATCCACGCGTGACCTTGCTGGGGTGCGCCGTCGCATCAAGGCATGCGTTTTGGCGGGGCAACGAACGCATCCCTGGGTTACGGTGGTGCGCGAGGGTTCGAGTCAGGCGACCATGGCCAAATCAGACGGGGTCGGGCTTGGCCCGACGCAATTGAACCGAAGGCGTCCCTTCGTCCCGACACTCGGCGAGGGCGGCATGCGGCTCGCCCAAGCGCGCAAAGCGCGTCGCTGGCCGCCCATCGTCGGCTTGGTCGTGGGAATCTCCGCGCTGCCGACGGCCGGCGTTTCAATGCTAGTCGCGTGCACTCACGGCATCCACGAGGCGGATCCCCAACGCGCGACCGAGAGCACGCCGACCGCGGCGCCGTCGGCCGCGGCTTCCGCACCGGCATCCGAGCCGATCGTTGTTTCGATCGACGCGCTACCGTCCGGCGCGAAGATATTCCTCGACGGCGTGGCGCTCGCGACCAACCCCTACGAGGCGGAACATCCCCGCGACGATCGGAGCCACGTGATTCGCGTCGAAGCCCCGGGCTTTGAGCCGCAGTCGCCAAGCATCGCATTCTCCAGGTCGGTGCACACGCACGTCGACCTTATGCCCCTCGATGGGTCGTCCCAACCTGCCCCTCACCGCCCGACGGCGCATCCGGCGGCCACGCCAAGCGCAAACGCCCTAGCTCATCCAGGGTGAGGACCGCGACCGAACTACCGCGACCCCGACTACCGCGACCCCGACTACCGCGACCCCGACTACCGCGACCCCGACTACCGCGACCCCGACTACCGCGACCGCGACTACCGCGATTACCGCGACCGCGACTACCGCGACCTCGGCCTCGGCTTTCCACTGAGAGCGGCGTCGGGACTCGTGCTATCCGGTGTCGCCTCCATGGACCAGAACCTGCTCCGGAGCTACCTGGGAACGGTGTACGAGTTTCCATCCCCTTCGGGATTGCTGCGCGTCTCGCTCGACGGCGAGCTCGCGTCGGACCCCTCCGCGCTGCCAGAGCTTCTCCAGAAGCCGTTCGCCGTGCTCACCGCATATAACCCCCGTTCGATGCTGCTGCCGCGCAAGGTCAACGAGCAGCGCCACGTCGTCATGCGCGACTTGTTGGTGCTCGGCGTCTACCGTGTCGAAGCATGCGTGGGTTACGAAGAGGATCCCGACGGAACCTGGCGTGAACCGGCCTGGTTGGTCCATGGAATGGACCGCGATGAGGCGACCGCGTTCGGACGCGTCTTCCGTCAAAACACGGTGCTCGTGTGCAAAGGCGGCCGCCCGGAGATCGTCGCCACGGATCCGACGTGCGACGATCTGGGAAAGACGTATGTCGGCCACTGGCGCGTCCGCGGATGATTCGTCCGGCCCCCCTCCCCCACCAACGGCTTGACGGGCACCGACGCCCGGCCACGCGCAGACGGACGAACGCGTGATCCGCCTCGATTCGATCGGCAAGCAACACGGCCGTCAGATCCTGTTCCTCGACGCGTCGATGAGCGTCTTTCGAGGCGACAAAGTCGGACTCGTGGGACCGAACGGATCCGGCAAGTCCACGATCTTCAAGATGATCGTGCAGGAAGAGCACCCCGACAGCGGCCAGGTCCTGGTCGATCGGACCGCCGCGGTCGGCTATTTCAGCCAGGACGTCGGCGACATGCGGGGCCGGTCGGTGCTCGAAGAAACGATGGCGGGGGCCGGCGACGTCTCCGATGCGGCGCGCGAGCTGCACGCGCTCGAACACGCCATGGCCGATCCCGCGCGCGCGGACGAAATCGACGATCTGGTCGAACGCTTCGGGCACGCCCAATCGCGGTTCGACAACCTCGGGGGCTACGAGCTCGAGTCGCGCGCGCGCGAAATCCTCGCCGGTCTGGGATTTCGCGACGAGGTGATCCACGAGGACGTGGGCAACCTGTCGGGCGGCTGGAAAATGCGCGTGGCGCTCGCGCGCATTCTTCTGATGAAACCCGATGCGTTGCTGCTCGACGAGCCGACCAACCATCTCGACATCGAATCGATCCTCTGGCTCGAACAGTTCTTGCGCGATTTCGACGGTGCGCTCGTCATGACGTCGCACGACCGCGAATTTTTGAACCGTCTCGTGACCAAGATCGTCGAGATCGACGGCGGGGAGATGACGACCTATTCGGGCAACTACGACTTCTACGAGCGACAACGGGAAATCGCCGCCGCCCAGCAGGAGGCGCAGTATGCCCGCCAGCAAGCGATGCTCGCCAAGGAGAAGGCCTTCATCGAGAAATTCAAGGCGCGAGCCAGCCACGCCGCACAGGTGCAGTCGCGGGTGAAGAAGCTCGAGAAGATCGACAAGGTCGAGCCCCCCCGACGACGCCACGTCGTCGAGTTCGAGTTTCGAGCCGCGCCGCGATCCGGCGACGACGTGGCCAAGCTCGATCGCGTCTCCAAATCGTACGGAACCCGATCGATCTACTCCGGACTGGATTGGCTCATCCGGCGCGGCGAGCGCTGGTGCGTCATGGGGGTCAACGGCGCCGGCAAATCGACACTGCTCAAACTCGTCGCCGGAGCGACACCGCCCGACGACGGGCGCGTCGCGGTCGGGGCCAGCGTGAAGATCGGCTATTTCGCGCAGCACGCGATGGAGCTGCTCGACCCCGACGAGAGCGTCATCGAGTCGCTCCGACGGGCCTTCCCGCTCGCCACCCTCGGATCGATGAGGACCCTGGCCGGCGCGTTTGGATTCTCGGGCGACGACGTGGACAAGCGCTGTCGCGTGCTGTCGGGCGGCGAGAAGGCCCGGCTTGTCTTGGCGGCCACGCTTTACGATCCCCCCAATTTCTTGGTGCTCGACGAGCCGACCAACCACTTGGACCTTTCGACCAAGGAGATGCTGGTCCGGGCCCTGCGTTCGTTCGAAGGCACGATGCTCTTCGTGTCCCACGATCGGCAGTTTTTACGGGCGCTGTCGAACCGCGTGCTCGAATTGACTCCGGAGGGCCACCACCGGTACGGCGGGGGCTACGCCGAGTACGTCGAGCGAACCGGACGCGAAGCGCCCGGCGTGAACTGAGCGCGCGCGCCGACCCGAGACGACCCCGGCCAGCGGTAGGCTTCGGAGCCGAAGATCACCGACCGCCCCGGAAAAGAGAGTTTGCCATGATCGTCGATGCCGCCATCGAAGCGTACGCCACCCGGCGCACGAAGCCCGAACCGGAAG
The DNA here is from genome assembly GCA_963696385.1 of uncultured delta proteobacterium. Taxonomy (GTDB): domain Bacteria; phylum Myxococcota_A; class Polyangia; order Polyangiales; family Polyangiaceae; genus Palsa-1150. Next base: position 671,340 of record CAVOKF010000005.1, on the reverse strand, counting down.
TCCTGGCCTGACAGCCGGCTGCATCGGTGCGGGCCTGAGTGGACGCATGGTCCGCCTCTAGGAGACTTGGTCTTTCCTCGATTCGAGGGCTTCCCACCGTGCGACCAGCGCCGCCACGTGGGCGCGCGCCCGCTCGAGGCGATCCCTGAGGCCGGCGACCTCGGCGCCGCGCGCCGCATACAGCTTGGGGTCCGCCAGCAGCGCCTCGACCTCGGTGACGCCCGTTTCGGCTGCGTCGATGGCGGCGACGATCGTCTCCAACTCGAGGCGCTCCGCGTAGGTGAGACCGCCCTTGGCCTTGGACGGCGCAGGGGCCGGGGCGACGACCGGCGCGGTGACCTCGGACGGGCGAGGGGCCGCCGCCCTTTGCGCCACGTAGTCTTCGTATCCTCCGGCGTAGCGGGTCACGATCGCTGGGCCGTCGCCTCCCCCGGGGTCGGCGTCGAACGCCAGGATCGCCGTGGCGACGTGATCGAGAAACGCGCAATCGTGCGTGACGACGAGGACCGACCCTTCGAACGCCTCGAGCATTTCCTCGAGCGCACCAAGCGTCGGCAGATCGAGGTCGTTGGTCGGCTCGTCGAAGATGAGCAGGTTCGCCCCCTGCCGAAGGACCTTCGCGAGGGCGACCCGCGCCCGCTCTCCGCCCGACAGCAATCCAACCTTTTGGCGCTGCTTGTGCGGATCGAACAAAAAGAGCTCCAGATAGCTTCGAAGGTCCAACGCCTCCCGGCCGCGGATTCCGAGCGAGACGAGGGTGCTGCCGAATTCGCCCCGGACGTCGTCGAAGATGGACTTGTCGTCGTCGAGCTTCGCCCGCGCCTGGTCGAGATACGCGGCGCGCGTATTCTTGCCCACGACGATCGATCCGGCCGTGACCACGGCGCCCGCGTCGGGCCGCTGGGATCCTCTCGCCTCGTCGAGCGCGGCCAGGATCGCGCGCACCAGCGTCGTCTTGCCGACGCCGTTTCGGCCGACGATGCCGATGCGCTCGCCTGCCCTGACGACGAGATCGAACGGAAGGTTGAGCGTCGGCGCGCCCGGCGCGGCGGCCACCTGCACACCCGAAAGCTCGAGAATGGTTTTGCCCTGCTGGCGGGAGGCAGCGGCCACGAGGGACACTTCGCGCGGCCTTCCGGCCGTCGCCGGGCCCCGGGCCTCGAGCTCGACGGCGCGTTGAATGCGAGCCTTCTGCTTCGTCGCCCGTGCTTTCGGGCCCCGCGCCAGCCACTCGCGCTCGCGCCGAAGAGCATTCTGGCGATTTTGCTCGACGCGATGCTCTTGCGAGAGGAGCTCCGAACGCTTTTCGAGGTACTCGCCGTAGCCCCCAGGAAACGAGGTCAGACGTCCGCGCTCGAGCTCGACGATGCGCTGGGCGACGGCGTCGAGGAAATACCGATCGTGGGTGACCAGGACGATCGCGCCCCCGAAATCGTTGGCGAGAACCCCCTCGAGCCACGCGGCCGTGTCCGCGTCGAGGTGGTTGGTGGGCTCGTCGAGGATCGCGATGTCGGGGCTCGCGACGAGCAACTGCGCAAGCGCAATGCGCCGGCGCTCACCCCCGCTGCGAGGTCCGCACGCACCGTCCACGTCGCGCACCCCGAGCTGGTGCAGAACGTCGAGCGCGACATGCCCGCGGTCCCACCCACCGAGCCTTGCGATCGTGTCGTCGAGATCGGCCTGATCGGCCAAGAGCGCGTCGGTCCGAGACGAACCGAACGGCGTCGCGAGTTCGGCGGTCACGGCCGCATGGCGCGTCGTCGCATCCTTCCATGCCGTGAGCGCTTCTTCGACGACCTCGCGCGCCGTCGCGATCGGATCGAGATCGGGCTCTTGCGCGAGGTAGCGAATCGAAAGCCCCCGCCGCACGCTCACGGTTCCCTCGTCCGGAGGCTCCAAGCCCGCCAAGATGCGCGCCAATGTGGATTTGCCCGCTCCGTTCGCGCCAATCAGCGCGACCCGCTCGCCGCGCGCCAGCGCGAACGTCGCGTCGTCGAGCACGACCTGCGTACCGAATGCTTTTCGCAGGTGTTGGGCAGCTAAGGCCGGCATCGGTCCCTGGGTTGTCGCATCCGGGCACGTTACCAGGACTCGCCGAACGGGCGCGCGTCGACCTCGCACGACCACGCCGATCGCCTCTGATCGTGGCCCCCAACGATCACGGGTTACCAGGACTCGCCGAACGGGCGCGCCTCGACCTCGCACGACCACGCCGATCGCCTCTGATCGTGGCCCCCCCAACAATCACAATTGTGCCGGTCCGCGCGCGGCGCACACGATCCAGTCGTCGTCCACGAACGTTCCCGCGGCCGAGGTCATCGTGATTCGATCGATCGAAACCGACTCGAAGTCCGCAAACGAGCGCCGGACGGCCTCGTGGTCGAGAAACGTCATCGTCATGGCTTCTTCCACCTTGGACGGCGCCCCGTCCGAAAGCGAACCGAGCCGGAACGTATGTTCGCCCACGCGCTCGGCGGACAGGCACCGGGAGTCCTGGTGGGTCCGCGTCACGACGAGCGCCCGACCTGCCGGCTTGAGGACGCGGCGGAGCTCGCGCACGGCGTTGCCGTACCGATCGAAAGGCAAGTAATAGAGGACCCCGTAGCAGACGATCCCATCGAACGACTCCGACGGATAGTCGAGCGCGTCCGCTTCGCAGACCGCGCACGCCGCGTGGGCGTTCTGCTCGTTTAGCCGCTTTCGCGTGACGTTCACCCCTTCGACCGACACGTCGCAGGCCGACACTCGGTAGCCTTCGCGCGCCAAAAAGACCGTGTGGCGACCCGCCCCGCAGCCGACATCGAGGATCCGGTACTCGCTCGACCGGGAGCGAGGGAAGTTGCGGAAGACCCAGCGAACGACGACGTCTTGCGGATACACCGGGCAGTAGCGGGGGTCGGCATGCAGCCTCTCCCACACCTCGCGCTCGTAGCCCATCGCCCGAGATTGTACCGGGCGGCGGTGGGTCGTCTACGCGCCGATGCGGTATTCGCGTTCGTATCCGGCGTCTGCGTTCTGGATTCTCACCCGGACGATGCCGTTGTGGTCGAGCGAGTATTGCTCGACGATCCGAGGTCCGCGGTCGAAGCGGCGCTCGACCGGTACCGACGCGATGTCTTCTCGATGCGCAAGAGCCGGATCAAAGGGGAACACCACATCGCCGCAGAGCGCCATATCCCCCCTCGGCTTGCCCAGGTCGTCGACGTCGGAGCACTCGAAAAAACGGAAGTGGCCGATGTTGTGAACCGCTTGATAGCTGCGCGTGAACGTCACGGCCTCGGCCTCCGCCGGTAATACGGCGTCGCGGGTGAAGATGGGATCCAGGACGACCTCGCGCCCGGCGTCGGCTTCGCGAAATACGGCGAAGGTGCGCGAATACCGGTCGATGAGGCGAAAGTCGCCGTGTTCGTCGGACGCGATCGACAGACCCATGGCGACGGCCGCCGACGGGTACGGGGATCGGTGCACGCGCCGTCCGAACCGCTCGCGCAAGGCGCGACCGACGATGGGCAGTTCGCTCGCTCCGCCGACGACGTAAATCCCGGCGATGTCGTCGGCCTCCGCCTCGTTCTCGGCGCGGGCCGTCAAAGGTTGCATCGCGGCGATCGACCGATCGATAAGCGGCATGCACGCTTCGTAATAGGCTGAAACCGGCAGGCTAATCTCCGGCCGCGGCGCCCCATCCCCGAGAGCCGCTTCGAGGTCGAGCGTGATCTTGCGCGAGTTCGCGTTCAGCGATTCCTTGGCGGCGCGGCACTGGTCGAGCCATTGCTCGGCGGCCCGGGGCGGCAAGTGTCCGAGTTCGAGGTTCACGATCCGGAGCGCGACCTCGGCGAGCACCATGTCGAAGTCGTCGCCGCCGAGCTTGGCGACGCCCGCGGTAGCGAGGATTTCGTGATGAAGGCCCGCCATGCGCACAAGAGAGGCGTCGAAGGTCCCGCCTCCCAGGTCGTAGACGACGACGACATCGCGCCGCGACGTCAGGGTGTTTCGGTGCCGATGCGTGTATTCGAAGCCGGCCGCGGAGGGCTCATGAACGATGGCGCCGACCGTGAAGCCGGCCTGTCGGAAGGCGTCGAGAGTCATCAGGCGCTGCGCCGCAAAAGCGTTGGCCGGAACGGCCACGACCGTCTGCAGATCGGGGTCCTGCGAGAGCTTTCGCCGAAGATTCGAGCGCGTTCGAAGCGCCTCCCGAACATGCGAAAGAAAATGGGCGATGAGATCCGTCAGCGGGATGACGCTGCTGCCGATCGCCACCTTTTGCCCCGGACCGGCGTTCGGCCCCGACAGCAACCGCTTGAACGATCGCAGCAACGAAAACGACGAGTCGTCGGCCACGGCCAGCGCGTCGAAACCGAAGCGAAACTCTCCTCGACGCTCGGCTACAACGGTCGGAATCCAGCCTCGAGCGTCGCCGGCTTCATCGACGAAGTCGACCACGGGGTGGTTGCCGCGGTCGGCACATGCCACGACCGTCCGCGTCGTTCCGAAGTCGATGCCGAGCCGCACGTGACGATCCTGTCACTGGGAGAGCCAATTCGGAAGAATTTCGCGAAAATCGCTCGCTGCGACGTCAGCGAACGAACTTCGCGGCGTGGACTCCCGAGGGCGGCGACGAGGAATCGAGCAGCGAGGTGAGTCTGCGGTAGAGCTCGCGAAGAGCGTGGATATCCACCGCAAGGGCTCGCTCGAGCACACTCTGCTCGGCTCGGGCGAGCTCGTCTTCGAGGTCGACGATGTGTCGTACGAGCTGAGCGCGCATCAGGCGAGCCTCTTGTTCCGTCAACTCGAGATTCATCATGGCTGGACAACCTGGCGGTGCAACATTCGAGGGATCGTCCCGAGGCATATCGAACTCTCGTTCTGCCGTTTTTATCACGGCACTCGTGTCATGGCCGTTTCGCAACCGTGACCAATGCGCGCCGACCGCATTCATGGGCGATGAAACGCTTCGCCTACCCCTCAGGCGCGTCCGGGGCCATTCCACGTTACGCGGCCTTTCTCCCCGCAAGTGGCGCCGGGGCTGGCCCATTGCGACCATCGCGAACCCAACCCCTAAGCGTCACCAAACTACTCCCACGATCCAGCGATGTCACGCGCTAGCCCGTCTCGGCAGCCGATCGCCATGCCCGAGTCCGGCTCATCGAAAGAGCGAAGGAGTCGATCGGGCGATTCTGGTGGCCCATCGGATGACCAAACGATGACGGTCGGTTGCGCGACTCCAGGCTACGAGTGGCCTCGAACCGATGTTGGCGGAGTCGACCGTGCCCGCGTCGCGAACGACACTCGACGACGCGCTCACCGGCCCGCGCCGCGCGGCGGCGTGCACGCATGGCCTCGCGGGGGCGAGACGAACAAGGAGAACCCGGGGTGATCATCGTCATTTTCTTCGTCGCGCACTGGCAGATCTCGGTATTTTTCCAAACGTTTTTTCTGCACCGCTACGGCGCTCACCGCATGGTCTCGATGAGCCCGCGTTGGGAGCGTTTTTTTTACTTGTGCACCTACCTGACGCAGGGCGCGAGCTTTCTCGTTCCCCGCGGGTACGGGATTTTGCACCGGATGCACCACGCGTTCAGCGACACGCCGAAGGACCCTCATTCGCCACTCAACCACTGCGGTCTCGTGTCGATGATGCTGGCGACCAAGAAGCGGTACGACGATTTCGCGTACAACCGAGTTCATCCGGAAGCGCGATTCGACGGTGGCCTGCCGCGCTGGCCGCTCATCGATCGGCTCGGCCAGTCGTGGGCCGGTCGGGTCGCGTGGGGAGCGGCCTACACGCTTTTTTACGTTCGCTTCGCCACCCATCCGTGGATGTTCGCGCTCCTGCCGATCCATTACGTAATGGGTCCGGTTCACGGCGCCATCGTCAACTGGTGCGGGCACAAGTACGGATACCGCAATTTCAACAACGGCGACGCCTCGCGAAACACGCTGGCGGTCGATTTCTTGACAGCGGGCGAGTTATTTCAAAATAATCATCACAAGTTCGCGATGAGCCCGAACTTCGCGGTGCGCTGGTTCGAAATTGATCCTACGTACCACGTGATGCGCCTATTCGCCGCGCTCGGCATCATCGAGATGAGCGGGGCCCAAGTTGGCCGCTTCGCGGTCGGCGCGACGGAGTAGGACCGGTCCAGCACGGCCCATGCCACGCGGTTGCCGCGACCGCCGTCGAGATCGCGACGATCGCGCTAGGTTCTTGTAGCGTGAACGCGAGCCAAGAGGGAAACTGACGCCCATGCTTTCGTCGAGGACCACCCCAGGGCCGCAACCCGAGCCCCAGGACCCGGTCGAGGCACTGCTTCTCGGCCACGAACGGGCGCGGCACTTCGCGACGGTTGGCCTGCGCCTCGCGCGCAGCCCGCAGGCCTCTCCTCGACTGATCGCCGACTCGGCGTCGGCGCTTCGGCGATTCTTCGGCACGGCCCTTCCGCTGCACGATCGCGACGAGGAAGACTGCGTCGTTTCCCGCCTGCTCGACACTCGTCCCGGACGCGCGATCGAGCATGCGCTCGCACGAATGGCCGGAGATCATCGCGCGCTCGAAGAGGCCATCACGAGCCTCGACCAAATTTGGGCGCGGGTGATGGCTCGGCCCTCGGATCTCGCGCAAATCGGCGAGTCGTTGCACGCCGGCTGCAGGACGCTCGCGTCGCTCTTGGAAGGCCACCTGCAGCTCGAAGAAGAGATCATCTTTCCCGCTGTCCGCGCTCTGCCGGAAGCCACACGCAAAATCATTCTCAGCGAGTTCCGTCAGTCCCAGCGGTCGTCCGGAACGCTCGTCGTCGGCCCGACCGTTGCGCACAAGCCGCAATGACGGATCCGCTCGGCCGTCTTGCCGATTGGATCGACGAAGCCCGGCGGCGCGGGGCGCCCGAACCCGAAGCGATGGCTCTCGCGACCGCGACGCCGGACGGCATCCCGTCGGTCCGCGTCGTACTTTGCCGCGGGGTGGATGCGCGCGGCATCCGCTTTTTCACGAACTACGAAAGTCGCAAAGGCCTCGACCTATCCCGCAATCCGCGTGCGGCCGCGTGCTTTTTCTGGCCGATTCTGGACGCGCAGGTGCGCGTCGAAGGCAGCGTCGAACGACTTGCCCCGGCCGAGTCGGACGCGTACTTCGATCAGCGGCCGCGGGGCCACCGGGTGTCCGCGCTCGCGTCGGCTCAGAGTCGCCCCATCGAGAGCATGGAGTGGCTGCGGGCGCGATCGCGGCAAATCGCCGCCGAGTACGAGGGTCGAGACGTTCGCCGCCCGGATTTTTGGGGCGGCTACCTGGTGAGCGCCACGGCGGTGGAAATCTGGACGCGTGGGGCCGATTGCCTGCACGAGCGCATCCGCTTCGAGCGTCGAGAGGGCGCGTGGGACTCGATCCGCCTGTCGCCGTAGCGCGGGTTCAGCTGAGCTATGATCGCGCGCCATGGCGCGCCCCTTTCAGGTCCACCTCGTCGCCCCGTCCAACGAGGACTCGACGTACATCAAGCCTCTCTGGGCCGCGACGCTCGCCGCGCACACTCCCGACGACGTCCAGTTGACCTTCCGCGACGACGGGATCGATCCCATCGATCTGGAGCGCGAAACCGACGCGCCGGACCTCGTCGGAATCAGCGTGGGATCCAAGACGGCCGCGCGATCGTATGCGATCGCCGACGCCTACCGCGCGCGCGGCAGCCGCGTGGTCCTCGGCGGGATTCACGTGACGGCGCTTCCCGACGAGGGGCTCGAGCACGCCGACGCGGTGGTGAGCGGCGAGGCGGAGTGGATCTGGCAAGACGTCGTACGCGACGCGCGCGAAGGCAAGATCGGCCGCGGACGATCGCTCATCCGCCGGGCCGTCTACAAGCATGATGACTGGAAGCCGCTCGTCGGCCTGCCAAAGCCCAGACGGGACCTGTTCACGTCGCTCCACTACGTTCCGTTCGACGTCGTCCAAACGACCCGCGGATGCCCATTCCCGTGCGAATTCTGCAGCGTGTCCACGTACAACGGGACGAAGTTCCGGTTTCGGCCGGTGCCCGAAGTCCTCGCGGAGCTCGAAACCTGCGGGTCGAGGATCCTCTTCGGCGACGACAACGTGATGATTCACACGAAGTACAGCCACGAGCTCTTCGAGGCGATGGTGCCTCTGCACAAGCATTGGGTCGCGCAGGCGTCGCTGGCGGCGCTGCATCGGGTCGACAACATCGCGGTCATGGCCCGTGCCGGATGCCGGGCGCTCTTCATTGGCTTCGAATCCGTCGCCGACGATGCGGTGCGCCACGCGGGCAAGCGGCAGAACAAGCCCAACAAATACGGCGAGGTCGTTCGCTGCCTCGCCGACCACGGCATCGCAGTCTGGGGAAGCTTCATCTTCGGCCTCGACGACGATGCACCCGACGCGTTCGAGCGCACGGTGGAATTTTGCATTGAAGCCAAGGTCACGATGGCGCTCTTCGCGCTGCTCACGCCGTACCCCGGCACCGCGTTGTACAAACGATTGAAGGCGGAACAGCGGCTGACCAAAGACGCGTGGTGGCTGAGCAGCGACCACGACACCGATGCGCCTTTTTACAGCCCCGCGCGAATGTCGCGGGAAGTGCTGCGCGAGGGATGGGTGCGGGCCTGGCGATCGATGTACTCGATGTCTTCGATTCGCCGGCGATACGACTTTGGTGTTCGGCACTCATGGATCCAGAACGTGGCGTATTGGCCGCTCAATTTGATGATGCGCGAGCTCGCCGAGAAGAAGATCGGCGGCGGCGACCGCGCATGGCGCAAGCACCGGACGCTCGATTTGCCCATGGGGCTTTGATACCCCGGTCGCACCTCTGCACACAAATCGAGCTGCAGGGGAACGAGCACCCTATCCCCGGCGCACCGGGCGCTGAAATCGTCTCGGGTCGGTCACGGAGCGGCTTTGTACGCCTTCACAGGCCGACAAGTTGTGGCAATGTTTCGAGAACCCTATGCGCCAACGCCCCACCGGTTTTCGGGCCCTCACGAGGCTCCTTATTCTCGGATCCGTCGCCGCTTGCGCGACGTCCACGACGAGCACGAACCAGTTCGGACAAACGGGCAGCGGCACGGGCACCGGCACGGGCAGCAACAGCAACCCTAACTCCGGCTCCATCTCGGCCGGGAGCGGGCCGTCGCTTTTCGTTTCGGGGTCGTCGGCGAGCGGCGACGACGACGGCGCTGCCGCGCGTCCCCCGCGCTGCAACGATGCGGGCATGTGCACCTGTTTCAATATCGCTTCGCTTGGTCTCGGCGGGCACACGGGCGCTCAAGCCGGCACAGGCGGGACCGACAACACGGAAGCTTTCGTCGAGTTCCTGAACACAGAGAGCAGCGCGGGCGCCGTCCAGCTCGGGTGCGGCAACGACGTCGGGTGCACCAGCGCCGCAAAGCCGACTTTGTCGGCGGCATTCCTCGCGCAATACGATGTTCTGATTTTCCAGTGGATGGCGAACTCGGTCTACCCCGTCACGATGAAAGGCACGTCCTACGGCTACACGGGAGACCCGGCGCTCATGGGCGGAGGCTATTGGACGTTCAGCGCGGATGAACTTACCGCGCTAAAGACGTGGGTTGAGGGCGGCGGGGGCGTCATCGTTTTGTCCGGTTTCGACTATTGCCCCGGCAACACGGGATGCACCGCGGGGTCCTCGGGCGAGATCGGTCCGGCCAACCAGGTCGTGCAAGCGCTGACCGACATCATGTACACGGAGACCGACACCTTCGACACGGTCGAGACCGGTAACGCGGAATACTGTCTCGGCGACTCGAATCCGGTAGCGGGATGGGCTCAGACGCTCGGCAACGGGATGACCGACCCGCTCGGACAGAGCATTACCGAAGTGGGGGCCTTCTACGGGCGGACGATCGTCCCTGGGCCCAACGCGATCGTCGACTGTTCCAGCGGGGGCATGATCGCGGCGGTCCACGAAGACGTCGGCAAGGGTCACGTGTACGTCTACACGGACGAGTGGGTGACATACACGAGCCAGTGGAACCCGAGTCCGCAGCCGGCGGGCTACTGCAGCCTCGACGGGTCGCCCGACCCGGCGGTGCAGTTCGCGTATCAGGTCCCCCAATTCTGGGAGAATGCCATCGCGTACGCGGCGGAGGCGACGATGTGTCACTTCCTAATCCAGGGTACGATCCCTCCCCCTCGCTGAGAAGTTGCCTGCCCTCTTAACGTCACACGCGCGGGACCGACCATGCCCCTTCCCTTCCCCTGAGCCCGCGTGGGGGGGGCCCCAATTACCGAGGGGGCCCGGGGGGCGTGGGCGCCTGCGTGACGGGGACGAGGCAGGACGACAAGTCGAACAGCATGAACTCGAGCGCCTTCTCCTGGGGAGACAGCGTGCGCGAGGGATCGTTGGCGGCGGTCCCGTAACCGCGGCACCCGCTCGGCACGATGCCCGCCTTTCCCCCTCCACCCATCATCGCCATGCCCGCCGCGGCGGCAGCCGCCGGGTAGTCCGGGGAAAAGCACGCGGGGGGCGCCCCCGTACACGTCGTCCCCATGGTCGGGCCGGGCGGCACGCTCTCCGCGGGGCCTCCGCTCACGTGCAGATCGCTATACACGACGCGACCGCACGTCGTCGCTCCGCCCACGGGGGTGTCAAACGAGAAGTACTGGGTAGCGCTCGGTGCTTGAGTCACGCTCGGATCGAGATGAATCCATCCATTGGACGGAGGTGTGTCGAGGGTCACGACGTTATGGCGCGCATAAAAGACCGGAAGGGTGCCCGCGACGGTGCAGTCGGGGCAGGCCGTCAACGGAATGCCCGAGTTCGGGTTGAGTGCGGCCACATTGCCGAGCCACATGGACATTTGATTGCCCTCATAGAAGGTCGTATTGACGTCGCCGGGGAAGCCCAACGTGTCATCGACCTCTTGGGTGTTGGCAAGCCACGTGGCGAGGTTCAACGCGGCGAACGGGCCGGTCCGCAGCCAGGCGTAGTGGAAGTGCGATAGAAACACGCGACCGCCCGCGTTCGAGTAATCGAGCAAGTGCTGCTGGTCCGCAGCGGTCATGTCGTGTGTTTCCGAACCCTCGCACGAGAAGAGGACCACGTCGTTCTGTTCCAGGTTCGCGTCCGAGTTCCACAGCGCCGTACCTGAAGCCGGTGCGGCCGGCGCGGTCGTGGCCCCGTTGTTGCCCTGGAAGATATGCACGTGGCCCGGACCGGCCGCACCGGCTGCGTACTCGGTTGCGTCGACGCCGATGCGCAACGGCAAGCACTCGAGCGAGTCGGATCCGCCGGTCGAGATGGCGATCTCGGGGAGATTTCCCTCGGTGGCGTTTCTCGGTAGACGAAGGCTCTTGTCGGCGAGCTCGTTGTTCGAGCACTGTGTAATGGTGATGTTCTCGTACACCATCCGCCATTTCCCGGTCTGGACGACGAGGGTCAGCATTCCGTACGGCGCGTCGGTGATCTCAAAATGGCCGGTGGCGTCGGTCACGGCACTCGCGACCACAGGGGGATAGAAATTGTCGCACCCGCACACGGGCGCAGCGCCGTCGAGCGTCGCGGGCACGCCCAGCGTGCTCAGATCGGGCAACTGATTCGCAGGAACGCCCGGGACGTAAACCGTGACGCTGTAAATCGGGTTCACTCCCGCTGGATCGTACACCGTGCCGCTGATGGTGGTGCTCTTGCCCGCGGCGCATGTCGTATTGGTCGTGCACGAATTGTTCGTTCCAGCACTGCACTGGATGGAAACCCCATTGCCGAACTGATTCGGATTCTGGCTCGTCGACGCGTCGGCCGAGTACGATTTGGTACTGCCAAGAAGGTCGCTCGGACCGATTCCCGTGAATTTGCTGGCAGACGAACCACCGCAGGCCGTCGCGAGAAGCATCGCCACCGCTGCCGCCACACATCGAGCGACGACCGACGCGAAGCCGCCGCCCCTCGACGGGTGTGCCGAGGCCCCTCGGCGCGGCTGCATGGGAGCACCACCTTGCATCGAATTTTGTCGCACCATCAAAGATGTCTTTCCTGCCAGTTCGTCAGCGCTTGGCGCACGCACCCACAGCGGGCCGTACCGCCGCCGGGCGCGTTCCAGTGGCGCGCGAAAGCGTTACCCGGCGCTTGCGATCATCCGTCCGAAGCCGCGACGACTGACACAACCATTATGCGCTTGGGGCATCGCGGCGCAAGCCATGAAAAAGGCTTTTGGACTCCGCAGAGAGTCTCACACATGACCTCGGACCGGCATTATGTACGGGATGCTCAGCCGCCGAATGCCCCGCACCCCCGAACCGGCTCGCTCGTGCGTGCGAGCGCCGAAACCGACGCTGCGGGCGCCGTCGATGAGGGTCGAGATCGTCGACGTTCCCGGGCGGTCTTCGTGATCGCACTCGACGGCGTATCGAAGACGCTCGATGGCAAGCGGGTCTTGCACCCCACTCGGCTTTTTGTCCGTTCAGGCGAAACACTCGCACTGGTCGGTCCCAGCGGTTGCGGGAAATCGACGATTTTGCGACTGGTCTGCGGGCTGCTCGTCCCCGATGCCGGTCACGTTCGGGTCGACGGGATGATCGTGACGCCCAAGACGGTCCAGGCCGTGCGTCGCCGCATCGGCTACGTCGTTCAAGCGGGAGGCCTATTTCCCCACCTCACGGCGGGCGACAACGTCGCGCTCTTGGCGCGGCACCTCCGCTGGTCGCCGCCCCGGATCGCTTCGCGCCTCGAGGCGCTCGCGCGGCTGGTTCGCGTCGACGAGCGACTGCTCGGCCGTTATTCGGCGCAGCTGAGCGGCGGAGAGCAACAGCGGGTCGGAATCATGCGGGCGCTGATGCTCGATCCCCCCGTTCTGCTGATGGACGAGCCCATGGGGGCGCTCGATCCCATCGTCCGCGCGCGGCTCCGCGAGGACCTCAAACAAATCTTCCTCGATTGGGGCAAGACGGTTCTGCTCGTCACGCACGACCTCGACGAGGCCGCCTATCTGGGCACCCACGTGGCCCTGATGCGAAGCGGGCAGGTCGTCCAACAGGGAACGATGCGACAGCTGGTCCTTGCGCCCGCCGACCCCTTCGTACGCGAGTTCATCGAGGCGCGACCGCCGTGCGCGTGACGGCGACTGTCCTATGGGCGATCGGAGGGATCGCGATGGCAGCCGTCGCGAGCGGCGCGGAGCGTCGCCCGCTGCGCATCGGGTCGAAGCGATTTACCGAATCGTACATCCTGGCGGAGATCGCGGCAGAAGCCGCTCGTCGCGCGGGAGGAGCCACCGTCACCCATGAGCAAGGTCTGGGGGGAACGGCTCTGCTCTTCCGAGCGCTCGAGGAAGGGTCGATCGACGTCTACCCCGAGTACACGGGCACCCTGGCCGAGGCGATCCTCAAGACGCCGGACGGCGCGGACCTGTCTGCGCTACGCCGGATGCTTGCGCCCCACGGAATCGCGATGACCGATTCGCTCGGCTTCGACAACACGTACGCCGTCGCCGTCGCGCCGAGAGTCGTCGAAGAACGCCCCCTTTCCACCCTTTCGGAACTGGCGTCCCGTCCGGACCTGCGGCTCGGCTTCAGTCCGGAGTTTCTGGGACGGAGCGACGGCTTCCCCGCACTGGCCGCGCGCTACGGCCTATCCGACCTGCACGTGCAGGCGATCGAGCACGGCCTCGCGTACGAGGCGATCGCGCGGGGATCGATCGACGCCATGGATGTCTATTCGACCGACGCCAAGATCGAGCGTTATCACCTCACGGTGCTCGCCGACAATCGGCGGTTCTTCCCTTCGTACCAGGCCGTATTTCTCTATCGCACCGACGCCGTCGGACGCGTTCCCGACGCCATGCAGGCCATTCGCGCGCTGGCCGGGACACTCGACGGGGCCACGATGATCCGGCTCAACGCGCGAGCGGAGATCGACGGGTGGACGTTCGCCTCGGTCGCCCAAGAGTTCTTGCGGTCCAAAGGGGGTGGCGATCCGGCGTCAAGCCTGCGCCGAGATCGGCCGTCGATCGTGTCCGGCATGATCGGGGTCATCGGCACGGAAGGTCCGAGACACGTCGGGATCGTGGCGATCTCGCTCTTGCTGGCGATCGTCGTGGGAATCCCGCTCGGGGTGATCGCCTGCCGGAACCGAGCGATCGGACGATTCGTGCTCGGTGCGACGAGCGTCGTTCAAACGATCCCGGCCCTGGCGCTGCTCTGCTTTTTCGTCCCGCTCTTCGGCACGGGCATCGTGCCAGCGATCGCAGCCCTTTTTCTCTATGGGTTATTGCCGATCGTGCGCAACACGGTCGCCGGTCTGGATGGAATCGCCCCGGGCCTGCGCGAGTCCGCCGTCGCGCTCGGTTTGAGCGACTGGGCTCAGCTCGTGCTCGTGGAGCTGCCGCTCGCGTCGCGATCCATCCTGGCCGGAATTCGCACGAGCGCCGTGATCGGGGTCGGCGGCGCCACACTGGCCGCCTTCGTGGGCGCGGGCGGATTCGGGGCGCCCATCAGCACGGGATTGAACCTCGACGATTCGGCGCTCATCCTCGAAGGGGCCATCCCCGCCGCGCTTCTGGCGCTCCTCGTCGAGGGACTCTTCACGCTGATCGATCGCCTCGTCATCCCGCGGGGCCTTCGGCTGGCCGCGGAGGTGCGAATGGAAGGGACGTGACACCTCGACCTCGCATGGACACCGACCTCGACCGCGGTGCGCGCACGCGACCGCGGCCGTGCGAGTCGCTGGCCGGTCGCGGCGCGCTGCCGGTTGCACTAGACAGCGAAAAGCCCCATGCGATGGATTGTCTCGTGCTCGATCGTGCTTTTCGCCTGCGGTTCCAGCGCCCCATCCGTGATCCCCATGAAGGGGCCCGAGGGACAAACCGGTTGGATGTCGATTCGCTGCCCCCACGACCGCGCCAAGTGCCGCGAGCTTGCGTCCGATGCGTGTCCGAAGGGCTACGACGTGGTGGATTCGCGAGGCAACCAAGATCGCTACACGTCACCCGACTCGATGAGCGAGCCCATCGGAAGGCCGGGAGACAACGGCGAGATGGTGGTCACCTGCAAGTAGCTCTCAGGCTGCATCGGCGCGCACCCACCGACGATCAGCGGTCGACGAGCTCCCGGAACACGTCCGAGACGGGCCGGCCGCCCCACCGGGCAAGCTCGGCGTCGCACGACAGCGAGCGGGGGATCATCCGGTCGACGTACAGGGTTCCGTCGAGGTGATCGAATTCGTGCTGCATGATCCGCGCAGGCCACCCGTGCAGCCGCAGTGAAGTGGGGCCGCCGTTGACGTCGGCGCCGGCGACGTCGACCGAGGCCGCCCGGCGGACAAGCGCACCGTAACCCCGCACGCTCAAGCAGCCTTCGAAGAACGTGGCATGGTCTTCCGAGACGGCGACGACGACCGGGTTGATGAGCGCCATCAAAGGAAGGGGAGTTCGACCGCGCACGGCAAGGACGTCGGCGTCCAGGTGGGCCAGACGATCTTCGGAGTCTTCGGCGACGAAGACGCGCAGCGGAACGCCGATTTGCGGGGCCGCCAGGCCGACGCCGGGCGCTGCCCGCATGACGTCGACCATGACGGAGACGAGCTGCGAGAGCTCGACGGTTCCAAACAGAGACGAGGGAACGGCCTCGGCGCCGCGGCGAAGGACGGGGTCGCCGGCCTGCACGATAGGTGGACTCGCGGGGGCTGCCGCGAGCCAGGCTTCGAGGTCGAATGCGGGCTGGCCGCTCACGAGCTACCCGGTCCCGCAAAGTCGATGAATCCGCGCTCGACGTCGGTGGATACGAGCTCGACCCGCGTTCGATCACCTACGTCGAGCCCCTGGAACCCGCGCACGACCTTGCCTTCGGTGGCGGGGTGAGCAATGCGGACCCAGGTTCCCTTTTCCGAGGCGCCGGTCACCAGAGCGTCAAACCGTTGCCCGATGCGTGACGCGAGCAGCAGTGCCGCGGCGGATTTGTTCACGTGCCGTTCCACTTTGGCCGCCTGGGTTTCCTGGACGGTACAATGCGTGGCGAGCGCGCTCAAATCGCCGTCGGTGTAGGGCACCGGCCGGGCGGCGACGGCCGCTTTGAGCAAGCGCTGCGTCACGAGATCTGGGAAGCGGCGATTGGGCGCGGTCGAATGGGTGTAGTCGGTCACGGCCAGGGCAAAGTGTCCGGCGGGCTTGGCGTCGGGCCACTGCAGCACGTACTCGCCGCGACCCAAGAGCTTCACCACGGAAAGGGAAAGATCCGCGAATCGATCGGGGTCTGCGATTTTGCGCTTCGTGAGAAAGGCAGCGAGCGCCTCGCCGCTCGGTTCGGTGGGCAGATTGTCGCCCAGGTCCTTGGCGAGGGTCACGATCCGGCCCCACCGCTCGGGGGAACGCAGGACCCGCCGCAAGGACGGAAAACCCTTGTGCGCGAGAAAAGTCGCGGTCACCCCGTTGGCGGCCACCATGAGGTCCTCAATCAACTCCTTGGCCCGATTCGGCTCGTCGGGTCTCAAGTCGGCAAGATCGTTGCCGTCGAACACAGCCTGGGCCTGGAAGGTCTGCAGGCTCAGCGCGCCGTGGCGAAACCGTCGCGTCCGCATGGACTGCGCCACCCGATCCTGAATTCGGATCTGCTCGTCGATCCCGGAAACCGCGTCGATCGCCGCGGGCGCCGGCGCCAATCCCTCGAGCCACGCGGCGACCGATCCGTAGGCGAGTTTCGCGCGATTGCGCACGAGCGCACGATAAACGTCCGACTCGCGCACGGTGCCGTCGGCGTCGACCACCCACTCGATCCCGATCGCAAGACGGTCTTGGCCCTGCCCGAGGGAGGTCAGATCCGTGGAGAGTCGCTCCGGCAGCATGGGGAAGACCCCTGCGGCCGTGTAAACGGAAGTGGTATTCGTGCGGGCATGCTGATCGATCGCCGAGCCCGGCCGGACAACCGCATCGACGTCGGCGATGGCGACCCGGATCTTGACGGCGCCGCCGGTCCAGCGCTCGGCGACCGACAGCTGGTCGAGATCGCGGGACGTGTCGTTGTCGATCGACGCCCAAAGAAGCCCCCGCAAATCGCGGACATCCGGTGTCTGCGCGAGGGGAGCGTGCACGACACCGGCCACCTCGGCCAATACGGCAGGCGAAACATCGGGCAAAAGACCGCGCTCGATCATGATTCGGCGGGCAATCGTCTGGAGTTGGTTCATGAATAGCTCGGGTCCTTCGCGAATCGCGGTCCCATGACGGCGCCCGCCTCGGTGCAGGGTAACGGTGAAAAGGATCCGTGCGCCGGCCTCACGAGCGAGGAGGCCCGCGCGCGACAGGCGACGTACGGCCCGAATGCGATGCCCGACAGCTCGGTACGGGCCTGGCAGATGGCGCTCGCCAAGTTTTGGGCACCGGTTCCCTGGATGCTCGAAGCGGCCATCGTACTGCAGACCGTCCTCCATGAGTACGTCGAAGCGGCCGTGGTCGCGGGACTGCTCGTCTTCAACGCCGCTCTCGGGTTCTTCCAAGAGGGGCGGGCGCAGGCGACGCTTTCTGCACTGAAATCGCGCCTCGCGCTCACGGCCTCCGTCCGGCGTGACGGTGCGTGGAAGAACGTCGCCGCCTCGGAGATCGTCCCCGGCGACGCCGTCAAACTATCGCTCGGCGCGGTGGTGGCGGCCGACGTCACACTGGTCGCGGGATCGATCCTGCTCGACCAGTCCATGCTGACCGGCGAATCGGTCCCGATCGAGGCTGGCCCCGGCATCCACACCTATGCCGGGGCGCTGGTGCGACGCGGCGAGGCCACCGCGATCGTCACCGCCACCGGGGGCCGCACCCAGTTCGGGCATACGGCGGAACTGGTGCGAACCGCGCACGTCGAGAGCACCCAGCAAAAAACGGTGGTGCGTGTGGTCCGCAATCTGGCCCTGTTCAACGGCGGCATCATCGCTTTGCTCGTCGGGTACGCGCATGCGCGCCACATGCCGGTGCGCGAGATCATTCCGCTGGTTCTGACGGCGGTGCTGGCATCCATTCCCGTGGCGCTGTCGGCCACGTTCACCCTGGCCGCGGCCATCGGCGCGAATGTCCTGGCGCGCCTGGGCGTGCTTCCAACCCGGTTGTCGGCGGTCGACGAGGCGGCCACGTTGGACGTTCTATGTTCCGACAAAACGGGAACGCTCACTCAGAACGAGCTGTCGGTCACGGCCGTCCGCCCCGAACCCGGCTTCGACGAAGCGCACGTGCTGCAGATGGCGGCCCTCGCCAGTTCGGAGGGCGGACAGGATCCTGTAGACGCCGCCATTCGATCGGCCTGCGCGAAGGCGAGCCCCGCGCCGCTGCCGAAGCCGACCCATTTCGTGCCATTCGATCCCGGCACGAAGATGAGCGAAGCGACGGCCCTCGATCCCGGCGGGGCCCCGTTCAACGCCGTGAAAGGCGCCTTCGCGGCCGTCGCCCCGCGGTCCGAGCCGGCCGCCACGGCCGCCCAGACGGTCCGTGAACTCGAGGAAAAGGGCTTCCGGGTTCTGGCGGTGGCCGCCGGCACGACCCCGCTACGGATCGTCGGAATCATCGCCCTGAGCGACCCGCCGCGCGCCGATGCTGCCAAGCTCATCCAGGAGCTCTCCACGTTGGGAGTGCGCACCGTGATGGTGACCGGCGATGCCCCCGAGACCGCCGGGATCATTGCGCGAGAAGTCGGGCTCGACGGCGCCATCTGCCCCCCCGGCCCGATCCCGGAGGGCGTGCGTCCCGAGACGTTCGCGGTCTTCGCCGGTGTCCTTCCCGAGGACAAATTTCGCCTCGTTCAAGCGTTCCAGAAAACCGGCCACACCGTGGGCATGTGCGGCGACGGCGCCAACGACGCGCCGGCGCTGCGGCAGGCCCAGATGGGCATTGCTGTTTCGACGGCCACCGACGTCGCCAAGTCGGCGGCTGGAATCGTACTGACCAAGCCCGGGCTCGATGGCGTCGTGGCCGCCATCAAGGAAGGGCGGATCACGTTTCAGCGCATCCGAACGTATACGATCAATTCCGTGACGAAGAAGGTCGTCCAAGTCCTCTTTCTAGCCTTGGGGCTCGTCTTGACGGGACATGCGATCCTGACGCCGATGTTGATGGTGATCGTCATGATCACCGGCGATTTCCTCGGCATGGCCCTGACGACCGACCACGTGCGGCCATCGCCCACGCCGAGCGCATGGAAAGTCGGCAACCTGACGGCCGCCGGGGTCTTCATGGGTCTCGCCGAGCTCCTTTTGTGCACCGCGGTATTGGCGATTGGCCAATTCGGTCTGCATCTGGCCCTCAAGACGCTGCAGTCTCTCGCCTTCGTGGTCATCGTGGCCGGCAATCAAGCGACGACCTATACGAACCGAACTCGTCAACGCTTGTGGTCGACCCGCCCCAGTCGATGGCTCGTGGTCTCCTCGGTCACGGATCTCTCGATCGCCTCGGTCTTGGCGGGTTGCGGCATCGCGATGGCTCCCCTGCCCTGGATCGCGATTGGAGGGACGTTCGTGGGATCCATCGTTTTTGCGCTCCTGGTCGACAACGCGAAAGTGCCCGTGTTCAAGCGTCTCGGGATCGTGTGAGTGCCGACCGGCGGCGGTGCGGTTCGGTCGCGAAGCGGGTCCACCCGTCAGGCGGACCGGCGACGCAAGAGGAAGCGAACGAGAACCGAAATGGCCGCCAGCCCTAGCAGGAGATGGACGAGCCAGCCGAACAGGTGGAGCGCGACGCCGAACGCCCAGAGGGCAACGAGAAGAACCGCGACGCCCCCGATCCATTTCAACATGGTGACTTCTCCTTTGGCGGTGAACCGAGCATCCGCCTGAGCTTGTGGCCCGATGGCTGTCTCGACCCATGGCCACGTGGATGGGTCGCGTTTTGCGGTCGTAGTTTTTCCGATTTCCCGGACGGGATCGAGCCCCTCGTGCGAACGACCCAGACCCTTGTCGTTCACCGCCGTCCCGGCGACGTGCCCGGGGCGAGTCTTCTCGCGCCCCAAACGCGCGAAAACGCCACGAACCGTGCCGTGCGACGGCGGCCGTGCGCCGCCGCGGGCTCAAGCATGGGTTCCCGCCACGCTCCGCGCCGTTGCGCCCGAATCCAGGCACGGTCGGCTCGGCCATCCACATCGAACGCGCCTGGAGAAAAGAGAGCGAGCCGCTATCTCTCGCGTTCGATGCTGGCGGTCCTCGAAGCGATCCGGAAGACGTGCCTGCCCGGCATCTGGTCCCAGGGGGTGAAGCTTGCCCGGGAGGGCGCCGTGTCGTCAGCCGGTTCGACCGCCGACGAAATGACGCTGCGCGTGCGGGCCCCCGGGCACGCGATCGCGCTCACCGTAACGCTGTATCCCGAGGGTCCCGAGTGGACGTGCGATTGCAACGGCAAAACCGACCCGTGCGCACACGTCGCGGCCGCCATCATCGCCTCGTCGCAAGCCGCCGAACGGGGCGAGTCGCTCACCTCAGCCGTTTCGTTAAAGCCGGCGCGGCTCGCGTATCGCCTGGCGACGCGCGACGGGCTGCTCTCGGTGCTGCGCGTCCTGGTGCACGCCGACGGACGCGAAGAACGACTCGTCGACTCGATCGCTTCCAGCGTAGCGCGCGGCCGTACGCCGACCGGTTGGACGCCGACGCACGACGATCTGCGTGCCGAACGCATTCTGGGGATGCCCGTGCGCGACGTCGTGCAACCGGGAAGGATCGCCGACTTGTTCGGAGCGCTCTCGAACGACGCGCAAGTGACCCTGCAGGGCGCCCCGATCCGCGTCTCGAGCGAGACCGTCCTGCCGCACGCTCGGGTCGAAGACGGGCCTCTGGGGGGCTTCGTCCTGCGTCTCGAGCGCGACCCCGCCGTCACGGCGGTCGTGGCCAAAGGCGTCGTGCGGTGTGGCGATGTCCTGCACCCCATCGGGGAAGCGTCGACGACGGGCGAATGGCTCGAGCGGCTGCCGCTCGAGCGCAAGTTCAAGCCCGCCGAAGCCGCCGATCTCGTCACGACCGTGCTGCCCGAGCTCGAGCGCAAGGTCGACGTCGTCATCGCAACCGACCGACTCCCGCGCGCGGCGGTCGACGCGCGTCCGCGCATCGAGATGGACCTCTCGCACCAGGGCCACACCTTGTCCGTCTTGCCGACGCTCGTTTACGGCAACCCGGCGGTAGCCCGGGTCGATGGAGACACGCTCGTCATGCTCGGTGACTCGATACCGACGCGCCGTCCGAGCGAAGAGCGCGAAGCTCTCCGACGCCTTCGCGACGAATTGAACCTCGTGCCGGGCCGTCGCGTCGATCTCGACGGCAACGAGGCGATTCGCTTCGCCACCAAGCTGCGTGAATGGCAAAAGCACACCGGCTTCGAAACGCACTCGGAAGCGTTCTCGGAACGACTGCTTCGGCCGCGGCTGGCCGTCGAAGGCGATGTCTACGACGTCGTGTTCGAGTGCGACGACGAAGAAGGTCGGCAGTCAGGGCCCAAGCGGGCCGAGGCCCGAGCCGTCGTCCGCGCCTGGCAAGACGGGCTCGACTTGGTACCGCTGCAAGGCGGTGGCTGGGCGCCGTTACCGGCCGACTGGCTCGCCCGACACGGGCATCTGGTGGCCGATTTGCTCGCGGCCCGAGGGACCGACAAGAAGCTCGGGCCGGCCGCGCTGTTGACGATCGGCCCCCTCTGCGATGCGCTGGAAGCGCCGCGTCCGCCGCTGCTCGACCGGCTAGCGCCGCTCTTCGGACAGTTCGACGGTATCCCGCGATCGGCTCTGCCTTCCGGTTTGAACGCGTCCTTGCGCCCCTATCAGCAGCAAGGAGTGGACTGGCTGGCTTTTCTGCGCGACGCGGAGCTCGGCGCGGTCCTCGCCGACGACATGGGCCTCGGCAAGACGCTCCAGACGATCTGCGTGCTGCGCGGGCGCGTGGTCGTCGTCTGCCCGAAGAGCGTCGTGTACAACTGGGTCGACGAGATCAACCGCTTCCGTCCCGGTCTGCGCACGGCGATCTACCAAGGACCGAAGCGGCAGATCGATCGGAGCGCCGACGTGACGCTCATGACGTATGCGGTGCTTCGCCTCGATGCGGAGTTGCTCGCCGAAGAATCGTGGGACGTGGTCGTCCTCGACGAGGGCCAGGCCATCAAGAATCTGGGCAGCCAAACGGCGCGAGCCGCGTTCGGGCTGCGAGGAAAGTTTCGCGTGCTTCTCAGCGGTACCCCAGTCGAGAATCGACTCGAAGAGCTCTGGAGCGCGATGCACTTCGCAAACCCAGGGCTTTTGGGGGGCGTCAGCGACTTCCAGGAGCGATACGTGAGTCCCATCGCGAGCGGCAACCCTGAGGCGGGCGCGCGTCTGCGCGCCAAGATTCGTCCCTTCGTGCTGCGGCGCACGAAGCGAGACGTGCTGCCGGAGCTGCCGTCACGCACCGACGCGGTGCTGCACGTCGAGCTCGATGAAACGGAGCGCAGCGTCTACGACGCCGTCCGCGTCGCAACCCGCAAGAGCGTGGCGGAAAAAATCGCCGAGGGCGGCGGAGTCCTCGCCGCCCTCGAAGCCCTGCTGCGCCTTCGCCAGGCTGCCTGTCACACGGGCCTCGTTCCCGGGCAGCACGCTTCAACGTCGTCGAAGGTCGAGCGGCTCATCGAGGCGCTCGAGGACGCCGTCGCCGAGGGCCACAAGGCGCTCGTCTTTTCGCAGTGGACGTCGCTGCTCGACCTCGTCGAGCCGCACTTGCACGGCTCCGGCATCCGATTCGCACGTCTCGACGGATCGACGCGCGATCGCGCGGCGGTCGTCCACGAATTTCAGGATGAAGCGGGACCTCCGGTGCTCATCGTGTCGCTCAAGGCGGGCGGGACCGGCATCAATCTGACCGCCGCCGATCACGTCTTCTTGTTGGACCCGTGGTGGAACCCCGCAGTGGAGGAGCAGGCCGCAGACCGGGCCCACCGCTTCGGGCAAGAACGTCCCGTGATGGTCTATCGAATGGTCACCAAGGATACGGTCGAGGAGGGGATCCTCGGCCTGCAAGAGCGCAAGCGTCGCATCGCCGAGGTCGCGCTCGGCGAGGCCGCCCAGGCTGGGGGGATTACGCGCGACGAGCTGCTGGCTTTGCTGGACTGAGCACCGTGGCGGTTGCCGGGAGAGGGGGACTGCCCCATGGGGCCCGTTCAAGATAATCTCCGTGCTGTTGACCGAGACTGTGTCTCCGGGTAGCCCGACGACCCGCTTGATGTGCTCACGGTCGGGGGCATCGGAGCGCGTCACAGAAGTTACGTTGAATCGTTCGTTGTGACTGGAACGGCGAACCGATTTGGCTGCTCGCGCTCCGCGCATTTTCGACAAGTGACACCGAGCCTGGACGCAGTATGGTTCATGCGTGAATCCAGCAAAGACGAGGCTGCATTCGCGTTCGGTGGTTCTCATCGCCCGTCCGGCATTCCTGGCGAGCGCGGCGACGATGGCCATCGCTGCGGCGGACGGCTGCTCGAGCGGTTCCAACGAGACCTCACCCGGTACCTCGTTGGAAGGGGGTGCGACGAACGGAAGCTCCAGCACCGGCAGCGATTCTAGCACCGGCGGCGCGAGCACGGATGGGACCAACGCGAATTCGGGCGGCGCGAGCACGGGTGGGACCAACGCGAATTCGGGCAGCACGACCACGGGCTCTGCCGGGACGAACTCGAGTTCGGGGGGCACGAGCCCGAGCGACGGCGGCATGAGCGGGAGCGACGGCGGCATGAGCTCCAGTTCGAGTGGCTCGAGCACGAGCGGGGGATCCAGCGGCGCCGACTCGGGCCTGGCAGGCGCCGATAGCGGCGCGACGGGTGACACCGGCGTCGCGCCAGCCGGCGCCGGGGTCTGCGACATCTTCGCTTCCGGCGGTACGCCGTGCATGGCCGCGCATAGCACGGTTCGGGCGCTCTACGGCGCGTACAGCGGGAGCCTCTACCAGGTGACGCGCGCGTCGGACAACACGACCACGGACATCGGGGTCCTGAGCGCCGGCAGCTTCGCCAACTCGGCGACGCAAGACGCGTTCTGCGCCGGCACGACGTGCACGATGTCGATCCTCTACGACCAGTCCGGCAAGGGGAACAACCTCACGCCGGCGCCCCCCGGCCAGCGCAAGGCCACGCCGGACAACCCGGCCGACGCGACGGCTCTCACGCTCACGCTCAGCGGCCACCCGGTCTATGGGCTCCACATCGTGGCGGGCGACGGCTATCGGAACGACAAGGCTGCGGGCACCGCTACCGCCGACCTGCCGGAGACCGAGTACATGGTGACGAGCGGCACCTTCTACAACTCTGGCTGCTGCTTCGACTACGGGAACGCAGAGACCAACAATTCCGACGACAGCGACGGTACCATGGAGGCGGTCTATTTCGGCACCGCGTCCCAATGGGGAAAGGGCGGCGGAGCCGGCCCCTGGGTCATGGCGGACATGGAGAACGGCATCTTCGCAGGAGTGAGCTTCGCCGCCAACGCGGCCGACATGCCCCAGACTTCCGCTTACGTCACAGGTCTGGTGATAGGCCGATCCGGGACCTTTGCGCTCAAAGGCGGGAACTCACAGTCGGGGATGCTGACGACCTTCTACGACGGAGCGCGTCCTACCGGCTACAACCCGATGAAGAAGCAGGGCGCCATCATCCTCGGCATGGGCGGTGACAACACCAACGGCGCCCAAGGAAATTTCTTCGAAGGGGTCATGACCTCCGGAGCCGCGACGGACGCGACCGCTGACGCCGTCCAGGCCAACATCGTGGCCGCCGGGTACGGGAAATAGACGAGGCGCTACGGTCCCGCTGCGTTTGAACTCCCCGGGCGACTGCGCTTCCTACTCGCCGCCCAGCGACCCCGATGGCTACCTTCTCGGCTCATACCGCATCGCCACCGCCCCCGAGCCGAATTCCAGCCGGCCCACGGGCTTCAAGACGACACGCTTCGACAGACCCGCGAACAACGCTGGCCCATGGCCCACTAGGATGGGCTGCACCACGAACTCGTACTCATCGATCAATCCCAGTTCCGCCAGCGCCAGCGGGAGCTTCACGCCTGCGACGAACAGTCCCTTACCCGACTCCCGCTTGAGCTGCTGAACGGCCTTCCCCAGATCCCCGCGGACGAGCTCCGCGTTCCAATCGACCCGGTCCAGGGTGCTCGACACGACGTACTTCTTTGCCGCCTCGATCGTCCGGGCGAAGGGAACCATCCAATCAGGCCTTGCCCCCGTCCGCGCCGGCGACCGCCACGCTGCCTCCATCATTTCGTAGGTCACCCGGCCAAAGAGGAGGGCATCGGCCTGATCGAGGTTCTCGGCCGCGTGACGATGCAAGTCCTCGTCCGCGATCATTGCACGATGATCGCAGCACCCATCCAACGTGACGTTGATGGAATACCGAAGGGGTCGCATGACTTAGGAGGTACCGCCGATTGCCGATTCCGGCCATCGTGTCCCCACGATCGCCGGGTCTTGTCGGGCATCGGGATCGGAGCGAAGCTCGCTTCCACGCGGCGGGCGGTCCAACCGAACCTGCGCGCGAAGGTTGTCACGGAGGGTGCGCGTGGGTGCCCATCCATTGAGCTTCATCGTCTCCTGGCCTTTCCGCAGCCTTCAGACGCGCGCTGAGCGGAAGGGCGAGAACACGGCGCCTGTCGGATCTTGGACGACCGAGAACCGCCCCACGTTCGGGATCTCCATTGCAGGCATCAGCACCTTGCCGCCGAACGCCACGACCTTCTTCGCGACCGCGTCGACATCTGACACCGCGACGTATGCGAGCCAGTGCGGAGCCACGCCCGGCCCCCCCCTATGCGACGTCATTCCGCCGATCTCCTTGTCCGCGTGCTTCCAGTGCCAGTACGCCTCGCCACCGTCCGCTTCGCCCTTGCCGGCCCATCCGAACAAGCTGCCGTAGAATTTTTTCGCCGCCGCCATGTCCGTCGTGTGCAACTCGTCCCAGCAGAACGTGCCTGGGCGCGCGGGCCCTTCGTAGGGGTGCTGTTGCGCGCCAGCACCGAGCGGCTGGAGGATCCCGAACGCGGCCCCCTGCGGGTCCGACCCGCACGCAAAGCGCAGCATGTCCGGGACCGTCGTCGCCGGCACCGTGATCTTGCCACCGAGATCTGCGACCTTCCTCGCCGCCCAGTCAGCGTCATCGACTGCGACGTAGACGAGCCAACCCGATGGCACACCCGCTGGCGCCACCATGGCGCCGCCGACCATCGTCTCGCCGACCGAGAACATTCGGTACGTCCCGCCCTCCGGGCTCGGGTTGTCACGAAACGTCCAGCCGAGCAGATCTCCGTAGAACTTCGTCACCGCAGTGAGATCGGTGGTGACCAACTCGTGCCAGCAGAACCGTCCAGTGCTCACATTCGCCATGAGGCATTTCTCCTTCGATGGGAAAAGCGCGTTACGCTAACCCGGCGGCGCCGCTCCGTCGACGCCGGTATCGCACCGGCCCGCATCGCAGCTCGTCCCGCCTCCTCAGAGGCTCCACGGGCGGGTCGTTTGCGATCTTTCGCTACCCGGGGGGTACGCCCGGCTACGACCGCCGGTCTCGGGAACGATGCGACTGGAGGGATCCTCGAACATAACACGGCTCTCGCGGTGGAGGAAATCCCATGGATCGCATCCGCAAGAGCATCGACGGCGTCCGCTGAAGAACGGTTGACCTCGCTCGCTCTCTTTGATAGCGGATGATTCACGGGTAGGCGATCCCGTCACTCCGGCCTGCGTTCCGCAGATGAATCGTCCGGAGAACCAGATGGAGTGTCCAGAGAAGACCTGGGTCGTGGAGTTCGTTCGAGGCGATTTGCCGATCGCCGACGTCTCCCGATTCGAAGAGCACCTGGACCACTGCGGGCGTTGTTTGGACGTCGTCGCCGCGACGGCGGGGTCGTTCACCGCCGAGCGCGCCCCCGACGTCCAGAGGGATTCGATCTGGGTTCACTTGGTCGCGGCGATTGCGCGTGCGTCCGAGCGAATGGCAACGGCGGATCTGCTGCAAGGCGCAGTCCGTGACCGTTTCGGACCCTATCGCGTCGTCGCCGAGATCGGCCGCGGCGCCATGGGTGTGGTCTACTCGGCGGTCGACGAGGGCACCTCGCGGCCGGCCGCAGTCAAGACCATCACCCATCGCATTCCGGCGGCGCTCGCCGCGATGCGGCACGAGATCGCGTTTCTTCAACGTGCGCGGCACTCGGGCATCGTCCGAATCTATGAAGAAGGCATCGTCGACGGTGACCCGTGGTACGCGATGGAGTTGCTCGAAGGCCAGACGCTCGCGACGTTCAATCGCTCTTGCTGGGGAGACCCGGCCTCGAGACGAGCGAGCCCGCCGGGGTCCAGTCCTGTCCTGCAGGCGCTTGTCCCCGCGGCGGCCGGGAGACTCGACGAGGTCCTGTCGCTGTTCAGTCGAATGTGCGAACCCCTATCGTTCGTGCACCGCGCAGGAATCGTTCATTGCGATCTCAAGCCTTCGAACGTTTTCGTTCGCCACGACGACCAACCCGTCCTCGTCGATTTCGGCCTCATGTCGCGCGCAGGCGGAGCGATCGGTCGCGAGACCCTCGAAGTGGGCGGGCTGCGCGGGACCTTGCCGTACCTGGCGCCGGAGTTGATTCGTGGCCAAATCCCCGACGCTCGGGCCGATATTTATGCCTTCGGCTGCATGCTCTACGAGAGCCTTACGGGTCGTCCTCCGTTCACGGCAAAGACCTCGCACGACCTCTTGCACGCGCACCTTTACGACGTTCCGACGCCCGCATCGGATCTGGTTGCCGGCCTGCCCGACGCGGTCAACGAGTTGCTCGATGGCCTGTTGGCCAAGAGGCCAGGGGAGCGACTCGGCAGTGCGGAGATCGTCGCGCAGCTTCTCGGATCGATGGGATCCACGGTTCCGCGTCCGCCTTCCCCATCGCGGACGCAGTATTTGTTCCGACCGCGGCTCGTAGGGCGCGACGACATCGTCGGGGAAATCGAGGAACTTGCACGGGGAGCTTTGCGCGGGCAAGGGCACTTCGTTCTCATCGGGGGCGAGAGCGGCATCGGAAAAACCTTCCTCGCCTCCGAATTGGCGCGTTTGCTCGCGCGACGCCGGTTCGAGGTGGTGACCGGAGAATGCGTGGCGATTGCGCCCACCTCGGAGTCGGGGCCGCAGGTCGCGGGTACCGCGCTCGAACCGTTCCGCGGCCTCCTGCAGCGCGCGTCCGACGTCTGCCGGACCTGGGACGTAGCGATGGACCTCTTCGGGTCGCCGCCGGCGCTCCACGTCTTGTCCCAATACGAACCGACCCTGGGTCACTTGTTCGAGGGGCAACTGTCCCCTTGGGGTGCTCTGCCGCCGCCCGCAGAACGGGAGCGCGCCGTGGAGTCGATGCGCGAGCTCATCGTGCGCTTCGGTCGGAGAGGCCCGCTTCTGTTGGTCATCGACGATCTGCAGTGGGCCGATGACCTGTCGCTCGCCGTTCTCGATTCCATTGCGGGTGAAGTTCTTGCGAGCGCCGGGATCCTCGTCATCGGCCTTTACCGACTCGAAGAGGCGTCGGGCGAGATCTCGAAGCTCCTCGACCATGCGGACGTGCACTCGCACGTGCTCGAGCGCCTCGACGAGGCGGCGCTGACGGTCATGGTGGGCGATATGCTGGCACGGCCCGCGCCCCTCGACGTGATGCGCGCCCTGACGGATCGGGCGCAGGGCAATCCATTTTTCGTCGCCGAGTACTTGCGGGCGGCTGCCTTCGAGGGACTGTTGGCGCACACGGCCGAGGGATGGACATGGTCCGATCGTCTGACCGGCGTCGGATCGGTCGCCGACGTCCTGGATCTACCGCGGTCGCTCCGCGAATTGCTCGTCCGACGGCTGGAGCTGCTGAGCGCGGGAGCGCGCCGTGCCGCCGAAGTGGCGTCGGTCCTAGGCCGCGAGTTCAGGTCATCGATGCTTGCCGAAGTCAGCGGCGAGCCCGAATCCCACCTTTCGCCGTGGTTGAGCGAGATGCTCGATCGACAGCTCGTCGAGCGCGCCCGCGAACAAGACTTCCGCTTCGTGCACGACAAGATTCGAGAGCTTGCTTACGATCGTATGGATCGACGACGCCGAAGGGCGCTGCACCTCGCGGCGGGGGAGGCGCTGCAGAGAGAGCACGCCGGGGGACCGAACGCCGCGGGCCACCATGCCGAGATGGCCTATCATTTTCGCAACGGCGAGGCCTGGGATCGTGCGATTGACTATTTCGAGCGAGCTGCGGAGAACGCCCTGCGCACGTCGGCGAACGCCGATGCGGTCCGGTTCTTCCGTGAGGCGGTTTCCGCCAGCGCTGCGGGGTACGTGCCGGTGCCGGCCGAGCGGCGCGCCTATTGGGCAAGGCGCATCGGAGATGCCCTCCAGGGGTTGGGCGACCTCTCCGCCAGCAAGCATAATCTGCTGGAAGCGGTCCGGCTCCTTGCTCGGCCGATGCCTGAAAGCCCGGCTCGAATGGCCCTCGGCGTGGGGGTGAAACTGGCGAGGCAACTGATCCACCGTACGGTCGCTCGTCGATGGGTCGAGTCGGACCCGCGAAAGAGTCCCGCTCTGCTGGAGGCCGCTCGTGCCTACGATCGTTTGACGCAGATTTACTATTATCGCGGAGAATACGCACCACTGCTCTACGCGAACCTCGCGACGTTGGATCTCGCCGAGCGGGGTGCGCCGTCGCCGATGCGAGCGGTCGGCTTCACCAACGCGGCCGCCACGGCGGGAATTGTCCCGATTCCAAGGCTCGCGAGGGCGTACTTCGATCTAGCCGAGGGTGCGCTTCGCGAGGCCTACGATCCAGAAGTCGAGTCGTACTACCAGGTGCTTCATGGCCACTACTTGAGCGGCCTGGGCGACTGGCAGCGCGCGTCGGCAGCCGGCGATCGGGTCATGCAGATCGCCGAGGAACTCGGCTTTGGGCGGCGGTGGGAGG
This sequence comes from uncultured delta proteobacterium, assembly GCA_963696385.1. Lineage (GTDB taxonomy): Bacteria > Myxococcota_A > Polyangia > Polyangiales > Polyangiaceae > Palsa-1150. The sequence continues at coordinate 641,468 of CAVOKF010000005.1, read as the reverse complement.
AAGGGGCGGGCCTGCGTTGCGCCGTCGAGTGGGGTCGAGACTTCGATCGGTGCCTCGAATGGTGCAACCGGATGTTTGACTCGGCCGTGCGACGCAATGACGTCCAGACGACGAGCTGGGGCTTCCTCCGCCGTGCGGAGGTTCACGTGGCGCGCGGCGATCTCGACGCTGCAGAGGAGAACCTGCGCCACGCCGAGCGTCTCGTCCCTCAGCTCGGCCTGCCCGAGCAAATAAGGGCGTTCGCTCTGCGCGCGTACGTGCTCCATTCGCAAGGATTCGGCGACCGGGCGCTCGCCGCAGCCGACGACGCGTCTGCGAGGATCGAAGCGGCAAAAACGGTCCACCTCTTGTGCCTCGACCCGTATGCCCGTCTTGCCGAGGTGCGCTTGGCGGCGTGGGTCGCCTCGGAACCGCGCGACCGGATTTACGCGGCCAAGGCTCGCCGCTCCTGTGAGACCCTCCGCGCCGCGGCCCGCACGTTTCCGGTCGCGCTGCCGCGGTATTGCCTGCACGAGGGCACGAGATGCTGGCTGTCGGGCGCGAAGAAGCGTTCCATCGCGATCTGGCAGCGCGGCCGCCGTGCGGCTATTTCGCTCGAGATCCCCCACGAAGAGGCGCTCCTGACACTCGCTCTCGTCCAGCACCATGCTGCGTCGCACGAATACGACGCCGCACCGCGCGCAAGGGGCACCCTCGCGCGTCTCGGAGTCGGAGTCGGTGCCGACGCACCGTCCGCCACCCATCAGCCATTCGAGTAAACGTCCAGGTTCGTATCGACATTATGTCCGCGCGCCGCCTCGGCGTCCTTCGACGCGACCCAGGTGCCGAAGGCCACGCACGCGTGGGAGCAAAGCCATTGATACCGCGTGTCGGTCGTCGAGAATACCGGAATGATCCACGCACTGGCCTCCAGCGGGCGATCCAACTTCAGACTGGCAGCGGCAGACACGCGGAAGCGCAGGGTGCCGGCATACGAGACCTCGATGGCGGCCTTGTCATTCGTCTTCAGCAGCAATCGCCCCTCGATCGTGCCGACGTGGGGATCGTCGTGAAAAAAGACGACGGACTCGTCGATATGCTCGATGGTTCCAATGGGGCAGTTGTGCCGTCTGTCGTCCACGCCGGCGACGCTGGTCTCGTCGTGAACGTGAAAGAATTCGCCCACCCTGGTGTGGCCGCGCGGCGCGGAGCGGGGGACGACGATGACCCGATCGCCGGTCGGGGTGCGCGTCATGCTGTCCGTAGTAAACCATAGCCGCGGGTCGAACGAGCACGCGTATTTCATGTTCCGATCGAGAAATCGTTTGCGAACGTTTGCGAGATCCATAGGTCCCTCACGACATCGCGTAGATATCGTACGTCACGCGCCGAAACGTGCCGTCGACTTCCTGAACCCGGCCGAACCCAACGCACTGAAGTTCATTGAGCCACGCGTATCTCTGGTCCCCCGTTTGATACGTGGGAGTCACGACCAAGCGGAACTCCGCGGGCGTCTCCGGCTTGCCGATCTTGTCCACGCCCCCGGCAATCGCTCGAAATACCCCCAGTGCGGTTGGCATGACGCCCCTGTACGTCGCATCGATCAAGGCTCCATCGTCCGTTTGGATCGTGGCGCGTACGTTGGCGATCGCAACGTCATCGGAGCCCAGCAATGATGCATCCTCACCCCAGATGAGCTTGCCCGACACCGCCGCGTAGGCCAACGCGCCGACCTCCCGCTCTCGAAGAACGTTGTATACCCGCGTGCTGTTCGACACGCAGAACAGATTGAAGCGCGCGCCCATGGAGACGAGTCCGAGTTGCTCGAAGTTGAGTCCAAACTCGATGTCGGTCGAGAAGAGGTAGAGAAGAGCCCGGTCGACGAAATACCTTCGATGTTCCATGCGACACTCAGGGTGAAACGCCGAGGGCAAAGACTTTCAACTCGACCCGGGTGACCTTGCGATCCGCCACGTGCACATGGCCGATGGCGATGCACTGATGGCGAAGTAGGAACGCATAGTGGTCGTAGTTCTCGGATCGCTGCCGGAAGAGCGGCTTCGCCCACGTTACGGAGGGCCCCGCCCCCTCGAATGCAACGGGGAGCGCAACGGGATGCTTGCCATCGAAGCTTGCCGCGTTCGTCCCGAAGTCCGCCACTCCGGTGATCCGCGCGTTGATGAGGTAGTCGTCGAGGGGTCCGTTCACCCCCAGTTTGTACGCGTGTTCGGCGGGAGTATCGCTCGAGGGCAGCACCTCGTTGCGGCTCTTGCCCAAAGTAAGCCGCGCATCGAATGTCGCAACACCGTCGTCGGCGACCAGAATCCAATCGCTGCCGCTGAGCACCTGGCCGCGAAGGTTGGGCACGGCGCTGTCCTCGCCCACGGTGACCTCGCCCCCTTGATACGCCACGCGCAGGCGCGTACCCCCAGGGACTGGGCTGGGAGCCATCGAGACGATGTCCGCGCCATCGCAGGTGATCGCCAAGCAAAATGCGAGCTTCACCGGCATCCTCCGCAGGTGCTCGGTGAGCGCTGGTCCTGACATGGGTGGCATGTGTGCTGGATCCTTGGCTGGTTCGTTCATGGTCTTTTCCAAAATTGCTTGAGGTGGTCCGTTGCCCGTCCAGCGAGGCCGCCGAGCGTGTCCAGCGCCCCGCTCGCGGTCTCCAGCGAAGCCCCGGCGCCGGGCCACTGGTTCACCAAGCTCAAGACGGAAGCCATGCCGGCGAGTGCTTCGCCATCTTGCAGCGACCACGTCTTGCACCTCGGATACCTAGAGCCCGAGGTATCGAGGATCGCGTTCGTGGCATGGCGCGCGGCTTCGTTCGCGCCCTCCATGCATGCGAGGTTGGTGGCCGTCCTTACGTAGTCCGCCGCCAAGAACATGTTCTCGATGGGCGTGCGCGCGGCGGGCCTCAACTGCAAGAAGCCGGGCCGGTTCACGAGGAGGGGCTCGGCGTTGAATTCGAGTCGGTCTCCGAAGACGAACGGCGCCTCCGGATGCTCCGCCGCGCTCTCGAGAAGCGCTTGGGCCCCTTCGGCGACCGCGGCCGCGTGCTGGATCGCCTGGTCCACCCCACGGGCGTAGGCCGCGTGCTTTTTGCGATCGTACCGATCGACGATGTCGTCGTCGAGGCTGAAGCTGCCGGCGACAGTTCCCTTGATGAGCATCTCATCACGAAGGACTTCGGGCTCGTTGCTTCGATTGAACGACGCTTTGATCTGTTCCCACACCTCCGTCGCGATCTCATGGCGCGTGCAATTGAATGCCTCTTTTCGAACAAAGCGTCCCTTTTGGCCCCAGGCGCTGATATCGACGGAGAGAATCGCCTGAACGCCCGGCGGCAGCGGAACGTCTCGCCAGAACTGCGTCTGCTCGATGGCCGTGAGCGCCCATTCGGAGTCCCCGCACACGATATGCCCGGGCGCGATGTCCAAAGGGAACTTGAAATAGAACTGGACCCCGGCCATCCAGTCGAGCGTGGTACTGAGCTGGACGATGCGGCGGAGCGACGGCGCGTACGACGTCATCGTCGCCGAGCGGTTCACGTAATACGCCATTTGCTCGGCTGGCAGCGCGAACACATAAAAATCCGCGTCGGCTGTATGGCGCTCGTCGTCGGGGGCAAACGACTTGAGTTCTTCGACCGCAATGGAATGGATGGACTCCAGGGATGCCTCGGAGGTCCGAACGGAAGCATTCGTTCCATTCCGATCGGAATATTCGCGCATCAACCGCAACCGCGCCGCGCTCGTTCGTTCATGGCTCCGGCCGGCCTCCCGGAGTTGTCGGCGGCAGACCGCGCTCTCGCTGCGCACGAAGGACAGAGACCCGATCCGCGGGCTCTTGCCGTCGAAATGGATCGAGTCAAGCTCGTAGCCAGACTTGAGCTGCACCCCTCGCCCCTGGAGGTAAAGCAGCCATGGCTTGATCCAGACCTCGGAAGTCGGCCCATCGAGGACGCAATCGGACCTCAACGGCGAGTCGAACAGCGTCCGGACCGCCAATAGCGCGATCGTGTAGGCGCTGGCCTCCTCGGCCTTCGCCGCAAGAAGCGTGCGCGTCGTCGCTACGATAAGTGCGCGGAAGGCCTCCGATCGTTGGTCGGCTTCGATAAAGTCCCACCACGATGTCCGGTCGTACAACCGCTCCCGATCCTCCTCGGGGGTGCGGACGAATTCGGCCAGGCGCGTCAAGAATGCGGAGACATCGCGCGCGGGGAGCCCCATCGTCACTAATTGGCGAGCGAACGCGACGAGTGCACGCGCCTGCGCCACGCTCTTCGGCGAGTAGAGAACGACGGGCATCGGCTCGCGCCCGTACCGAACGAGCAGGTTGCGATCGGTCGGGACCAGGTGGTCGAGAACGCTGCGCTCTTTTTCGCGATCTCGACGTCCGCCGATCGGGATTCGGCCCATCGTGTCCGGGAGGTGCCGGTACCAGCCGGGAAAGAATCGAAAGCCGTGCTCCGCAGGAAGGCCATCAATCACCCCTCCGTGCGGATCGGTCACGGCCACACGCTTGCTCGCGGCCTTTCCGCCGAATTCCATTCGCCGCTCATAGAGGACCACCTCGAAGTCGCGCTCGATGAGCTCGTGCGCCGCCGTGAGCCCCGCAACTCCACCACCGACGACGATGACTTTTTGGCGCCTGCGTACCGATGATTGAAGCGGCATGCCGCGATCCTTTCGACGGTGTGTCCTTCGTGGCTTACCCCGAGACGCAGCGCCGCGCGGGGCATGCGTCGGGCGGTGTCCTTCTCGTCGAATGAGACGCAAAGGGGACTCAGTCGTCTACGTCGGTGTCACGCAGCACGCGTGAAATGCTCAGATCGATATGACTGCGGACGTCGCGTATCACGGATTCTATTTCGGCATCGCACAGGCCGTGAGTCCGCAGCTGGCGCAGTACGTCCGCGTGGAGTTTGAGCATTGCGGCGTCGAAGGATCGGCTCACTGTCGACTGGTGCACCCGGAGCATGCGCGCGATTTGCGTGAACGTGACCCCCCCGGACAGGTGCAACCGCACGGTGGTTCGTTGGCGGCGATCGAGTGTTGCGAGCGAGGACCGCACTGCGTCTCGTACGACCGCTTCGTAAAGGCCGCTTGCGTACCGCCCAGGCTCGTCCGTCCCGTTCGCGGGCAGCGCAAGCCGGTCGATGTCAACCACATGTTGCCCGCGCCGCTCGCTTCTGAGCAGTGTGAGCGCCGCGTTGCGCGCGACGGCGGCCACGAAGTGGTCCAGTGGCGCGCGGCCACGGTACTGACCAATCCGTGGAGGCGCGCCGTTCTGGGGCAGAAGAAGGAGGTCCTCGAGACGTCGCTGGACCTCGTCGCGGTGCAGCCTGGCCCTCGGCAGGCACCGGAGGTATTCGTCGATCCTCGGTAGATAGGTTCGCGCGAACGATGCGATGGCGCCGGGGATGCCTATCAGGCAGCCGTACGCCAGATAGACGTCGTCGATGCTGAGTTTTTCAACTCTCGCTGCCAAGTCTAGATCAGGGCCGCCCGTGGCCTGCTCGGCGTCGAGGATCGACTCGAGACGTCGGATAAATTCGTTGCGTTCGATGCGCCATCCGGAAAACCGGGCTTCTACCGCCACCGCCATGCGTTCGAGGAGCTCATCCCGGCCCGCCGAAACAGACATCGCGTGTGCGACGTTACCACATGTCTCCCACCGCGGGTGGTCTGGCGCGAGGCGAGAGCACGGTCACCTGCCCCACCCGGGCACCCGCGACGGTCTAGCCCTCCAGTCGCGCGTGCAACATCTGCGTGACGATCGGCCACTGCAGACATGGCGAGACCTAGACGTGCAGCACCGACAGATGCGGCGTGCCGATCCGAAGTTGCCGTGCCGTTCGGCGGCGCTCGACGATGGCGTTGGCATCGACGACGCCGAAGCCCCGCAGTCGCGCCCGCATTCGGAATACTCCGATATTAATTTGTGTCGGCGCCATCGTCGGGTCGTGGTCAAGTTCTTCCTGCGAGACCCACCCGCACGCGCTATCGGCCAGCCGCTCCGCGGCGTCGGCGAGCCGCCGACGAGCCAGCGTAAGCAGCAAATAGTTGTAGACCCCGTCGCCCAGATTGAACGTGCGGCTGCCCGCCCTCGCAGAAAGCGCTACGTACTCTTCGTCGCGCGAGACCAAAAAAGACAAATGCAGTTGCGAGAGCGTCAAGGCGAAGATTGGCTGGGGCGCCGCCTGGCACGCGAAAAATTCGGTGCTGCACGAATGCCAAGTCCCACCGACTCCTATGGCCATGGATTGGGCGAGAATGACGGACCGGCAGCCGTAGGTGCCGTTGGTAGCACAACCGCCCGCCACGAGCCGCACGGTTCGCGGTGCCGTCTCGGTTGGGCGGCTTCGCGCCGCGTCGCCTAACGCATCGATCCGCGTCGTGTCGGGCCCACCTGCGACGCTGAGCTCCGCCAGGCCTCGTCGGGCCGGATCGCAACATTCCACGAGTCTTGCCCTGCCGTCCATCGTGCCCTCCGACAAATGGGCCTCTTCCCACGTGCCCCTGCCCTTGCAGATGCTGGCGTGCCCGAGGTCATGCACAGTATTTTCGTTTTCGCCGCCCGAGGATCCTCCTTTGGCGCGCTTCTTCGCCCGATCAGAGGGGATCGTGACGAATCGGAGACCCCGTTTTCCCGGCGACGGCGGTGGCCGGATTCGGGCGTCCGGCCCATCTCGCTGTGCACCGGGCGTTCGCGTGGGTCGGCTGCGACGCGCGTCCGGTCCTCGTGGGCCCTTGCTTTCGCCATTAGCGAGGCACGCCGGTGAAGGGCGTGGAAGGGCCGACACCCCGGATCAGCGCGCCCACCTTCCCCGGGGTCGCTTTCCAGAGCGACCGCCAGTCGCCGGCACCGGCTTTCTTGACGCGGCCGCCCACATGCGCTGTTCGAGGATGAACGGCAGAACCGACGCGGCTTGCCAACGAGATCCACGCCGAGCGACTCGCAGAGCGGACCGTAATCCTTGCCTGACCGGCGTCAGCACCGCGCGAGCCACGTGGCCACTCACTGCTGCGCAGCCGGGCAGAAGGCCGCAAGGCGGTCCTTCGGCGTGCAACGCTCACCGAGTCCCGCGTGGGCTCGGCGCAGACAAGGTGGGCTCGTACGACCGGCATCCTGCCCTCTCGGCTGCGGCCTCGGTGGCTCGGGTCGGAAATTGCAGCAGCGGCAACGAATGAATCGGAGACCCCTGGTGGTAGCCACCGTCGTCGCCGGCACCGCGCTCGTGGCGGCAGTCGCGCTTTGCACTGCGGCGGAGCCTTGCGGATGCGGCTTGTTCACGCTTCCCATCGCACTTTGCGCCCTGCAACGATCCAGGGGGTTGCTCTGGGGTACCTCGGCCGCCAGTGCCCTCTCGACGGTTGCTGCCGAGCTTTGGGGTGTCAGCCGACCGTCGCTTCTGCACCCGCGGGTGGCTTTCGCAGACAGCGGCATGCTCATTGCGAGCTTCTTCATTCTGACGGCCTTCATCCATCTCTGGATGCACCATCAAGCCCCGGTGTCGGAGGCCCGGGATCGGGAGAGCCGAAACCGCGGATTGGTGGCCGAACATGCGCCCGTAAAGGTCCCGACCCACACGGCGCACGACGACCTCAAAGACGGCGTGCTTCCGATCGAGACCCTGCCGATCCCCCTGCAAGGCGCCGATTGACCCGTCGTTCGTGGGTCGGATCGCGACCGCCGGTGACGAAGCGCTCTCGCCACCGCCGGCAGCGCGGGATGCGGCGGCATTCGCTTCGACGCCATGGGCGGTCGCGCCGTGTCCTGGCTGATCCTTCGCCGCCGCGAGTTCGACGACTTTGCCGACGAGTCGATGCTATGCGCGGACGACGTGCGCCATCGAATGGCCGTCCCGATGGTTGATCCCCTGCATGCCTACACAAGCCGATAGAACCTCGCCACACACCTCGCGCCTGTTCTCGCTTCCCTCGCGCGACCCCGGCGTCGACCGCGCCCGGTACGCCGTCGACCTCGCGCTCCACTGCCTAGGCGGCATCGAGCCGGCAACGGAGATTCGTGACCTGGTGGCCCAGGCCGAACGGCTGAGAGACGAAATCAGCCGTTGGGCCGCACACCCTCCTTCCTCTGAAACGAGGGAGGCCGTCATGTGTGGCGCTCTGTCGATTCAAGTCGCCGCGCTGAGCCTTCTCGGCAAAGGCCGCTGAGCGCCGCTCGACGCCCTACACGCCACGGCCGTACGGTTGTCGCCCGGGACACCTGGTCGCGGCGAAGGGAGGAGGCACACTCCGTGGCGCGCCGCCTGGACGATCGCGTTTCGCCTCGGCGCAAGGCCGAGCCGACGGTCGGGACCGGGATCGGCCCCCGGGACGCCGGCGATCGACCTTGCCCGAAGCTCGGCTGTGTTTACTGCGTTACGGCGGTGACGGGCGAACGACCGATCTCGCGGCCGAATCGGTCTTTCGCGACGACTCGAACGAATTTCGGATCGCCGTCGACCGCGATGGCCGTGTCGAGGCCGTTCCACGGTGAGGATGCCAGCAGGCGCGGGTCGCCGGACGCGCCGTCGCCGCTGCCGATCACCTCCCAGCGCGCCACTTCGGTCGCGCCGTTCCAGATCGCCTGCACGGTGGTCGTACCGCCAACCGCCTGGGCCGTGGCCGTCGGCCACGTTTCCGGCTTTCCAACCCACTCGAATCGATACGCGCGATAGGAGTCGAAGCCCGCCGCGAGACTCGCGTCGAAGAGGAGATTGCCTTCGCGGTCGAACTCGGAGATTCGCGGGACGGCACCCCAGCCGACGAACGTGTCGCCGTTGTCCAGAGCCTGACTGCCGCCCTGGGACCCGGCCGACAGATGGTCGGGGTGGACAAACGATCGCAGGAGTGTCGCAGTCTTGGTCGCATCATCGCGCCTCACCCAGATGACGCGCGAGTACGGCAGAACGGGCGTACCGTTCGATTCGTTGTCGAAAATTCGAATCGTGTCCCGGTCGACGGCAATCGGGTTGTGCTGCCACGCGAACGCCACGTTCGGTCCGAGCGTGAAGTCGCTCTGTTTGCCGCCGAGACGCCAGATGACGTCGCCGGTGTGTCGATTGAGCTTGTAGACGGTCCACGTGTGCCGCGACGAAATCAGCAAGTTGCCGTCCTCGTCGGGGCTCACGGCGTTGATATGAAAGTAGTCGTACGGCGTAGTGGCCGAGGCGGGGACGGGCTCATAGCTGTCGACCAACGGCACGTGGTCGAGGCTGTGCCACTCGAAGAGGACCTGTCCGCTCGCGATGTCGATTTCCTGGACGACCCCGTCGATAACCAGTCCGCTGGTCGAACCGCCGACCGACGACAGGTCAGCGGTCACGGCATCGTAAACGGTGATGAGAGCCGTCCCCTCCGGTGTCAGTCTGAACTCGTGCTGGTCGGCGTCGAGCCCATGGCCGGCCGTGACCGTCGCGATGACGTTGTAATGGCTGTTGAAGATGTAATCGGTGGTCAGGCCCTGAGCGAGACCGCCGAACCCTTCGCCCTGCGACCAGGTGAGAACCGGCTCGCCCTGGTAGCTTTGAACCCGAAAGTCCGCGGCGGCCTGGCCGTTCGTGATGGGCAAAAACCATACAGGACGGCCCTGATCGTCGAGGATCTCGGGCCCCTCTTGACCGGCCGGGGCGGCCGGCGCCGCGGCATCTACACCGCCGCCGGGCGCGCCGGCGTCCGCGCCGCCGCTGGGTATCGCGAGCGAGGCGGTACGGATCGGCGCAATGAAGATCAGCCCGTGAGCCACTCGTGAGCTGGACTGGAGCACCGTGACCGGCGGGGGATCGATCGGGACCGGAGCCACCGTGGACGACGCAGCGCTCGAAGAATCCGCGCGAGCCAACACGCTGAGCAGACCGAGCGCAACGAGCCCTGCACCGCCAACGTAGGGCACTCGAAACGACATATGGGAAAACGTCATGACTGGGAACCTCCTCGTGGAATGTTCCGGAACCGCGACGCCGCAACGTTCTTTTTGCGACGCCGTGGCTAGGAACAGCGGGAGCAGCGCAGATGGGTCATGTCGATGCCGAGGACGAAGGCGATGCGCCGGATGGAGGATGTCCACCGGCGTTCCCACGACGATGCTGGCGTCCTGCACGGCCGTGTAAACCGGATCGCATCGATGTTGGGGTTGGGGGCATGGTCGCCACGGGGTCGCTCTCCGTTGTAGTTTGGGGGCTTGGCACCGGATGATGACTTCATTATAGACCACTGTCTATCATAAAAGACACGGGATAGCGCTCACGCCACTCGCCTTGCGGCTCGGTTCTCCGAATTTATGAGCTCATCGCATCTCGTTTCTTTCAGACCGGCCTGCTGCAGACCGTGAGCGCGTCGGAGGCTTCCTTGACCGTGTGACCACTCATTGCGCGGAGACGGGCGCTGACGCCGACGACTTCGTGGACCCGCGCCTCTTCGACGACATGGCGCCGTTCCACTTCCGGATCGAATGTGTGCCGCACCATTCCGGCTGCGGCTTGTCCCGCATCAAAAAGATGCGCGCACGGTTGCTCGCTCCCGCAAGCGAACTCACCAGACTACGTGCACGCCGAACGTCGCAAAAACGGTGTCGCCGGAGACGATCGGTACGGCCTCTCGCTCGCTCTGCGCGGCGAGCATCCGATCGAACGGGTCGCGGTGTTCGTGCGGGAACGTGCCCGCTCGTTGCGCGTGAGTCATGGTGATCGGCAGCTCGCCAAAGCCCGCCTGCGCGACCCACCTTGCTACGTCCTGGACCAGCACGTCGACTCCCGTGAGCTTGCCGAGGCGGTGTTTCGTTGCGATCTCCCAAGCGCTGGCGCTCGACACAAGAATCCGATTCGCCGGGTCGCGCAAAATGGCGCGTGCCGCTTTCGACAGGCGTCGGTCAGCCAAAAGCCACCAGATGAGTACGTGCGTATCGAGGAGGACGGTCACCGTTCCCACGCCCTGAGCTCATCTTCAGACAGGGGCTCGAAGAAGGCGTCGCCGAGCTTGCCCTTCAGCAGCCCTGGTTCGCGGGGAGCCGGTGCGGCCAACGGCACAAGGCGGGCGTAGGGCTTGCCGCTCTTCGCGATGACAATCTCCTCGCCGGCGTGCGCGCGCTCGAGAAGCTGCGAGAAATGGGTCTTGGCCTCATGGACGTTCACCTTGGAACCCATGGCAGTCACTCATAACCCATCTCGTGGACTTAGTCAACCATATAGACCTCACCACGGTCCGATCGGGCGCGTAACTTACCTCGAGACGACCCGTTCCGAGATCCGATCTGGCGCGTGGCCGACCTTCGCTGCCAAACCGAGCATGTGGCCGAGCTTGGACTGCTTCGCCGACAGATAGCCGATGTTTTCAGCGTTGGGGGCCGTGACGAGCGCCACGCGTTCGACGATTCGCAACGGGTAGCCTTCCAGGGCCGCACAAGACGCCACTCGTGTAGCGAAGAACGAATCGGATGACTTCCGGCGTTGCGGTCTCGGCGGCGACGATGAGATCGCCTTCGTTCTCGCGCTCCGCGTCGTCGACCACCACGACGGGTTCGCCGCGTCGGGTCCTCCGGATGGCCTCTTCGACCCTCGAATACGGCATGTTCGACCTGCCTCGCCGCCATTGTCTATCATACTGGACCAGTGTCTACAATGCGGGAGACGGATCGAGGCGTCTCGGCGGTCGGCGGTACGCTGCGTGACCATGCGACCGTGCCTCACGGCCAACCTCCACCGGCCGATACCCCGACCTCGACCTAACCTCGACCTCGACGGCTGCCCGGGGCGAACCCCCCCCGCCACCAATTGTTTGCGGGCCCGGTGGTCCTCGCATTACATTCGATCGAATGAGCCCGCCGGCACCCGGCCGCAAATCCGGCCCTCGAGTCGTTTCGCCCTCTCCGGAGCGGACGTCCCCGCTCCCGAACAAGCCCGCCGGTCGCCCCAAAGTCGACGGACTCGGCGACGACGTGGGCGCCGCCGTGCTGGCCCGCCGCGTCGCAGACAGTCTGCGCGTCCTTCGAAAGGAGCGCGGACTGTCGTTGGACGAGCTCGCGCTGGCGAGCGGCGTGAGCCGCGCCGCTCTGTCGCAGATTGAGACGTGCCGATCGAATCCGAGCTTGTCGGTCCTCTGGAAGATCGCGGTCGGGCTGAAGGTGCCCTTCAACACTCTGCTCGGACCGGATGAGTCGGAGACGGCTCGACTCCTGAAGTCGGGGGATTCGACCCCGCTCCGTACGAGCGACGGCCGCGTCGAGAGCCGGCTGCTCTCGCCTTCGGGAGCCTCGGCTCGGCTGGAGATCTACGAACTTCGCTTTCATGCCAAGGGCATTCTTCACAGCGAGCCCCATGGACTCGGTGCGCACGAGACCGTGATCTTGCTCACCGGAGCGCTCCGGGTCAGCGTGCGCAACCAGAACTACGATTTGACGCCGGGCGACACGCTTTTCTTCGAGGCGAACGCAGCGCACTCGTACGAAAATCGGAGCTCGCACGAGAGTCGCTGTCTCGACGTCATCGGCTACGGGCTGACCTAGGAAGAAACCCGAGGCTCAAGCCGTCTGGGAGACGGTGACCTTGAGCCTGGTAGTTGATCGGCGACCGGGTCAGCGAGCCCGAGCCGGGCAAGCTCTGAAAAAAGCCACCGCCGAGGTTCGCCAGGCCTTCGGCCAAGCACTGCCGATTGAAGTCAATCGTCTGCCCGAGTGGTACGCCATGGACTTGGCGATTGCCATGGCCTCCACGCGGGCCGGGGGAGCGACGTTGGAACGAAAGCATGTCTCGTGCTACGAACGCTCGACGCGAGCTGCCGACCGGCTTGCCGAATCGAGCATTCACCGGCGGCGGCGATTGTGGGAGGATGTCATGGCCCACTGGTTCGAAGACAACGCTCAGTCCATCGGCCGCACGCCGCTCGTGCGCCTCAATCACCTGCAAGACCGACCGCGCGCCCGGATCCTCGCCAAGATCGAGGGACGCAACCCGTCGTATTCGGTCAAGTGCCGTCTGGGTGCGGCCATGGTGTGGGATGCGGAGAAGCGGGGCGTCCTTGGACCCGGCAAGGAGATCATCGAGCCGACCAGCGGCAACACCGGCATCGCGCTCGCGTTCGTCGCCGCCGCTCGCGGATACCCCCTCACGCTGACCATGCCCGAGACGATGAGCATCGAGCGTCGCAAGCTCTTGGCGGCGTACGGCGCAAAACTCGTCCTGACCGAAGGGCCCAAAGGGATGAGCGGCGCCGTCGCGAAGTCCGAAGAGATCGCCGCTTCGAATCCGGCTCGTTACGTGCTTTTGCAGCAATTCAAGAATCCGGCGAACCCGGCGATTCATGAAACGACCACGGGACCGGAAATTTGGGACGACACGGGAGGCGACGTCGACATTCTGGTCTCCGGGGTGGGCACCGGCGGCACCATCACGGGGGTTTCCCGCTACTTCGAGAAGACACGCGGAAAGCCCCTTTTGTCCGTGGCCATCGAGCCCACGAACAGTCCCGTCATCTCGCAGAAGCGCGCGGGCAAACCCCTCGTACCCGGACCGCACAAGATTCAGGGAATCGGCGCCGGCTTCATTCCGGACGTGCTGGACCTTTCGATCGTCGACCAGGTGGAGCAAGTGACGAACGAGGAAGCGATCGACTACGCGCGCCGGCTCACCCGCCAGGAGGGGATCCTGTCCGGCATATCGAGCGGGGCGGCGGCTGCTGTCGCGGTGCGGCTCGCCGCGCGGGCGGAACACGAAGGAAAGACCCTCGTCGTCGTGCTGCCGGATTCGGGCGAGCGCTACCTCAGCACGGTCCTCTTCGAGGGGATCTGACGACGCGCAGGGAATCGCGACTTGAGCGAGAGAACAACAACGACCACGGAGCCCCTCGGCGCGGTGGTGGAGGCCATCTGCCGGGCGAACGAGCGCAGCCGGAGCGGCACGTTCGGGCGGCGACCGCTCCCCTCGCGATCGGCGGTCGCCGAGCTCGTGTCGGGGCTCCGAGCGGCGCTGTTTCCCTGGCACTTCGGTGCATCGGACCTGTCCAGCGAAGGGCTGGTCTACTACGTCGGTCGGACGCTCGACGCGTCGTTGGCCGTGCTCGAGGAGCAGGTTCGCGTGGGCCTGCGGTTCGAGGGGCAACACGGGGAGGCGGTCAGCGAGGCGGATGCCCCTCGCGCCACGGCGATCGTGCACGCGTTCGCATCCCGGCTTCCCGCGTTGCGCGAGCTTCTCGAGAGCGACGCGCGCGCCGCTTACGAAGGGGACCCGGCCGCCACGAGCGCGGACGAGACGAATTTCTCGTACGCGGGGATGACGGCCATCACCTACCACCGGATCGCCCACGAACTGCACCGGCTCGGAGTCCCGTTGATTCCACGCATGATCTCCGAGCTCGCCCACTCCGTCACCGGCATCGACATCCATCCGGGAGCATCGATCGGTCCGCGGTTTTTCATCGACCACGGTACCGGCGTCGTGATCGGCGAGACCTGCACGATCGGCGAGCACGTCCGGCTCTACCAGGGCGTCACGCTGGGAGCCAAAAGCTTCCCGACCGACGACCACGGAAACCCCGTGAAGGGGATCCCGCGCCACCCCATCGTCGAAGACGACGTCATCATCTACGCGGGAGCGACCGTCCTGGGTCGGATCACGGTCGGGCGTGGATCGAGCGTCGGAGGCAACGTATGGCTCACGCATAGCATCGCACCCGGCACCCACGTCAGCCAGGCCCAGCTGCGTCATGAGGTCTTCAACGACGGGGCGGGAATCTAGCGAGCTCGCCTACGAAGCGCCGGCACGCGCAACTCGAGTCAAGTGGCCTAAGGTACCCAGCCGCGCGGGCTTTGCACCGCTTGCGGGAGGCGATACCGCGACCGTCACAGGCGATGGCCGGACAGCAACAGGACGAGCACAACCAGCAATACGAGACCGAGGCCTCCACTGGGATAATACCCCCAGCCGCGGCTGTATGGCCACGCCGGGACCGTGCCAACCAGTGCGAGGACAAGGACAATGAGTAGGATTGTGAACAGCATGGTAGGGGAACTGGCAAAGATCGTTCCATCGAGGCCGTCTGTCGTCGGGGAGGCCCATGTTGACCTTCAAGATCGCAGTGCGTCCACCAGCAGCTCGTACGATCGCCTCCTGTCGGCGTGTTTGTGCATGTGGGTGAGCGCCATCACCTCGTTCGCATGCGACGCTTCCACGAGCTCAGCGATCCGTGCGCGCACCCGCGCGGGGCCGCCAACGAGTAAATGCGCGCTGCCTCCGCGTCGCAACGCTTGCTCCGCCGGGCCGTAGCGATGCGCGATCGCCTCTTCGACACTCGGTAAGGGGGGGGTCGCGAACGCCCTGTCGGAAGCGCACCATGGCGAGCTCGCTCGACGAGGCGAGTCGTTCGGCAACCTCGTCGGTCTCGGCACAGACGACAGCCAGCGCGAGGATGGCCCAGGGCTTCGGCCAGCGCGCGGAAGGGACGAACGCCTCGCGGTACCCCCGCAGGACGCGAACCGAGTCCTCCGGGTTGATGTGGTGGGCGAAGGCGAAGCCCAGTCCGCGTTGCGCGGCGAGAAGAGCGCCGCCGGCCTCGCTCGACCCGAGCATCCAGAGCTCCGGCGAGGGGACGTTGGTCGGGATGGCGCGAATCGTTCCCGTCGGACCGGAACGGGGCGGAGCGTCGTCGTCCAGGTAGCGCGCGAGCTCATCGAATTGCTCGGGAAAGTCGTCGACGGCGAGCGCCTCTCGTGACCGGCGGAGGGCCGCTGCGGTGCGCGGATCGGTACCCGGAGCACGGCCGAGGCCCAGATCGATGCGACCGGGGAAGAGGGCATGCAGGACACGGAAGGTTTCTGCGACCTTTAGCGCGGTGTGATTGGGCAACATGATACCCCCATGTGGGGAGGTGTTCGCGGACACGACGGCGTTGGCGGCAATCTGGCGCTACCTCGCGGGCCACGAACTTCGAGGCAGGTAGGGCGCGCGTGCTCGCAGGCGCCTCTACCATCCCAAGGTCGACCGGAGCACGGCCGCGAGCTCCGCCGCCATGCGACGGTGGCTGGAAAGGCTCGGGTGATAGTCGGCCCCGAACCCGTCGGCCTTGACGATCTCGTCGAATTCAAAATAGAAAACATGCCTATCGCCCGCGAGCCTGCGCTCGTTCACTGCGGCTCGTATGTATCCTGCCGCCTTCGTTCGATTCTTCGCTCCCAGCGGGTAGGCATCCGTCAGCATGGGGCTGACGGCGCAGAGAATGGCAGCGTCCGGGTAAACCGTGCGCAGCATGCTTAACAGGCCACCGTAGGCTTGCTCGAACACCGCACCCGGATCTCCTTTTGCAAAATCGTTCGCGCCGAGATGGACGACGACCGCGTCCGGAGCGGGGCCGCGGAAGCCCCACACGCTGGTCGGGTCGTCCGCCAAGATTCGCCTGAACCGTACGGGCATTTGGTCCCGCGTCGAGCCGTCGTGGTCTCGGTACACACCGATGCCCGAGTACGCGATGACAGAGCGCTGCGCGCCGAATACCGCAGCGGTCAATGCCCCGTAGGCGCTTGTTTCGTCTTCCGTTGCCGGGCTGAAGTGCTCCTTCGGATCCGTTGCGAGATCACCGTATCCGCACGTGACCGAGTCGCCGACGAACTCGATCCGGCGCGTCCTGGCGGGCTCCGGCGTTTTGAGCAGGACTCCTTCGTGCGGGACGAAGCCGAGAAACTGCACCACTCCGACGTTCGATTCGGTGCGCTTGGTGAGCAAGACGGTGTGGCGGCCCGGACCGAGGCCCCGGGCCAAGACGTAACGCTCCGTCGTCCGATTCGTGGCCAGCAAAGCCGGAGTGGCCCCGTCGATGACCACCGCGAAAACGTTGGCCCCTTCGTCGCGAAGGCGCACGTTGATTCCCACCCCCGTGAAGGCTGCCTCAATGGCGGTTGCAGGCCAGCCAAAACGTGGTCCCGCGGGATCGCGCGTGTCGAAGCGCCCGATGGGACGGGCAAGCGCCATAGGGCCTGCCGCGGCGCGCGAGGCGCGTCCCCCGTCACCCAATCCCGGGGGCATCGCGGATGCGGGCGAGCACGCCGAAGTGATCGCGACGGCCAATGAGAAAAACGCGGGCACGGGCGAGCAGGTCCCGATGAATCTGGCGAGAACGGCGCCCTCTGCCGTTTCCCGTCGCGTCCGGCCAAGCGCCATTCCAGCCGCATGCCCCGCCGAAACGATCTTCAACGCGTCCTCCCGATCGGCGCGAGACCGATCTCATCGGTCCGGCATGAGTTCGATTCACTCGGGCACAATTTTCTGTCCGTTCAGTTCGCCTGTCATGACTGCCTCCGTGAGAAGACCCCGCCGTAGCAAGAAGCGTGTGCGGTCATCTCGCTTGGGGGGGGAATCGTCCTTCGCAACGGCGACCCCATTTCCGGCGGTATGGCACGATTGTGGCAGATGTGGTCGGACGGCGGGGATGTCGCCAACGCGAAAGGCTCCGACATCAGCGGGGTCACCGTGAGCTCCACCACCGGAGATCTCACCGACATCGGCACCGCGACCAATGCCGTCATCGCCACGACGGGACAGACCAGCACGACGGAGGCGGGTACCGTCGTCAATGGCCCGAATGACGAAACCATTTCCTCCGATGGACAGTTCCTGTACGTCCTCAACCCGGGGGTAGCGTCGATCGGAATTTTTCAAATTCAGCCTACCGGAACGCTCACGCGCGTCGGCGCGACGGATTTCGCGCCTCCCGTCGAAAGCGCCCTGCCTGTCGGTGCGACGGGCCTCGTCGCGCGTTGAGCCTCACCACGACGGGGTAACACGCAGGGCGAACGTGCGGCAGCGTTCGGCAAAGATGCGCTCGAATATCCGTTCGAGCTTTTGAGGTCCCGCTTTCACGAAGTCCATGCGGGACGAGGCAATATGGTCATCCGCCGCGGCCCGTGCGTTCCGGAAACGCTGCTCCGCTTCCATTCCGGCGCTGCTGGCTTGTTCGTTGGCTTGGATTTCCTTTTTCGTCTCAGTCTGTCCGGGCTGCTGATTGCAAGCTGCAAGCGAGGCCGACAGAACGGCCCTACTCATCGTGACTCTTCGTATTCGCCCATTGGATCGGTGATTGCACGTCGAGCTACGAGAAGAAGCTCACGGCACCACCAATGTGGCGCGGGTATTCGCTCTCTAAACGTTTTGAACCGAATGGCCCCAGTGAGGCCGCGGAGACACAGAGGGAGTCATGCAGATTCGCGTCGGTTATGAATTGACGTACCGCTGCCCGCAACCGACACCGATGATTCTCCTTCTGAGCATTCATTCTTCGCGGCATTCGGACATTGTCGTGCCCGACCCGGTGGGGACTGAGCCGTCGTGTGCCCTCGCGGGATATCGCGATTCGTTCGGCAATTGGTGCACTCGCGTTCTCGCGCCGGCGGGAGCGCTGCGCGTCTTCACCGATGCCCTGGTGAACGACAGCGGCGCGCACGATCCCGTCGCTCTCGGGGCACCTCAGACCCCGGTGGAGGACCTTCCCGACGACGTCCTCCGGTTTTTGCTTGCGAGCCGGTACTGCGAGGCCGATTTGCTGATGCCCATCGCCTGGCAGCTCTTCGCCAACACGCCCCCGGGGTGGGGACGCGTCCAAGCGATCTGCGATTTTGTACACAACCATATCCAGTTTGGATACGGCTTCGCTCGGCCGACAAAGACGGCGTGGGAGGTCTATCACGAAGGGGCCGGTGTATGCCGCGACTTTGCTCACCTTGCGATTGCACTCTGCCGGTCGATGAATATTCCGGCGCGTTACTGTACGGGGTACCTCGGTGACATCGGCGTGCCAGCATCGGACGCGCCCATGGACTTTTCGGGGTGGTTCGAGGCGTACCTGGGCGGCACATGGTACACATTCGATGCTCGCCACAACACGCCTCGCATCGGGCGCGTCCTCATCGCGAGAGGGCGCGATGCCGCCGATGTCGCGATAAGCACCTCGTTCGGATCGAGCCTGCTCACGAGTTTCCGGGTCTGGACCGACGAAGTCGGCGCGCAACCTTGCCGGCCCGTAAGCCAGCCCTGGGTACGCGACTGCGAGTCGGCTCTTGCAGCCCTTGGCAACGCGCGCGACTCGAGTCGAGTCGCTTAACGCCAGTCGACACCCGGCCTCGGATTTGCGGCGCAATGCCTCGGCGTAAGACGCCGAGACCCGCGTTCGACGGTCACGCGGCCGACCCAAAGCAGTCACCCCCGAGCATCCCGCAATTAGCCTCGATGACCGGCCAACGATTTTTTTCGGCGGCTAGGGAACTCGCATGATTGACCGCGACGTTACTCCGATCGAGTGAGGACGGCCGTCGCCGCCGGCTTCATGGCCGGCGGTGGCGAGACGCGTTCATTCGTTCCAAAGGCCCCCGCTTACTTGCTGGGTGAGGGCGCGTCGACCGGTCGCACATTGCCGATAGCAGGCCAGTTCATCTCGAGCCGCAGGCTCGGTCGATACTCGCGCTCGCAACCCGTCCGCCGGAAAACCGGAGAATCGCCGTCGTGGCTTCGTCCACTCCCTGGGAGCGATCGCCCGAGTCTCGCACCTGGACCGCGAGGACTTGCGTGGGCTCTTCCCGGAACAGATTGCGCGCGGCGTTGATGCAATAAACGCCCATGTCGAATGCAGCACCGCCACGCTGGGTGTGGCGTCTGTGTTTGCCTAGCGCACGCACGCCCCAAGCGTGGCGCATTTGCGGATATCGGCATCGTGGGGACGGCTACGTCCGGGCTGCGCGTTCGCCTCGCAAACGAACTCAAGCACTGAAACAGGTTTTCGCGTGTCGAGCCGATGGTCAAGCGTCGTGAATCGTGGTTCCGTAACGCTTGTGAATCTCACATCTGCACATTCCCTCAACGTTGACGCCGCGAGGGGGATGCGCGTCAGGGGCCCGATGGGCGCGCGGTCTCGCTCTCCGGCCGGTCGGTACGGAAAGTCATGACCACGACGCGGCTCGAGGTGCCTTTTCAAGCGGCCGAGTCGTTCTTGGACGACGGCGGTGAGGTGGGAGCGCTGATGCGCTCCGTCGACTGGTCCAAGACCCCACTCGGACCCATCGCCGGATGGCCGCAGAGTCTGCGCACCTCGGCCAGCATCTGCCTCAGTTCGCGATTTCCTATCGTGCTTTTCTGGGGACCCGAGCTCGCATTGATCTACAACGACGCGTATCTGCCGATCTTAAGCGGCAAGCATCCTCGCGCGATCGGGCGGCCCGGTCTCGAAGTCTGGTCCGAGATCGGAGAGGTCATCACGCCGATGCTGCGCGGGGTGATGGAAACGGGCAAGGCGACGTGGTCCGAGGATCTCATGCTTCCGCTCGCGCGGCTCGAAGGCGGACGGCCCGAGGAGTCGTACTTCACGTTTACGTACAGCCCGATACGCATCGAGTCAGGCACCGTAGGCGGCGTGTTCTGCGCTGTGGTCGAGACGACCGAGCGCGTGATCGAAGAGCGTCGGTTGCGCCTGCTCAACGCGCTCGCCGGGGCGACTCAGTCGTCGACCCCCGCCGAGGCTTGTAAGCAAGCCGCCGAGCACATCACTCGCTTCCCGAGCGATGTACCTTTCGCACTGTTTTATCTGCGCGACGACGGTTCGCTCGATCTTCGCCTTACAGCCGCCGCGAACGTCGAGGAGGGCACGCCGCGATCCCCGCTCGTCATCGCGAACGCCCATCCGTCGCCTTGGCCCTTCGGCCAGAAGACGACCTCGGTGGTCGAGCTCGATGAACCAATCGCAGGAGCGCGCTGCGCAACGGTGCTTCCGATAGAGCGGTCGGGCGGAGGGCAGCTCTTCGGGTTTCTCGTGGTGGGCATGAGCGCGATGTTGCGACGAGGCGGACCTTATGCCCGCTTCCATACCCTTCTTTCCGCGAGCATCTCGCAAGCGGCAAGCCACGCCGCGGCCCGCGAAGAGGAGCGGGCCCGCGTGCAAGCTCTCGCAGAGATCGATCGCGCCAAGACGATGTTCTTCAGCAACGTGAGCCACGAGTTTCGCACGCCGCTCACGCTGATGCTCGGACCGATCGAAGACATGCGAGCGCTCGGTCCGCGCGATCCCGCCGAAGCCGAGCGCATCGATCTGCTGCATCGCAACGCGCTACGCCTCCTCAAACTCGTCAACACATTGCTCGACTTTTCGCGGATCGAAGCCGGACGGGCCGAAGCTGCCTACGAGCCGACGGATCTTGCCGCCCTGACGGCGGACCTGGCCAGCAGCTTCCGATCCGCCGTGGAGCGCGCGGGCCTAACGCTCGTCGTCGACTGTCCGCCACTCTCTGAGGCGATTTATGTCGATCACGACATGTGGGAGAAAATCGTCCTCAACCTCCTCTCCAACGCGTTCAAATTTACGTTCGAAGGGACGATTGCGGTGCGACTGCGGGAGGTGGACGGCGGCGCGGAGCTCGAGGTAGCCGACAGCGGTATTGGGATCGCCGAGAGGGATTTGCCACGCCTCTTCGATCGCTTCCATCGCGTCGAGGGCGTGCGCTCGCGCAGCCACGAAGGGTCGGGCATTGGTCTAGCGCTCGTCCAGGAGCTCGTGCTCTTCCATTCCGGCGAACTTCGAGTGAAGAGCCGTCCGGGAGAAGGGACGTCATTCACCCTTCGCATCCCGTACGGAACGGCCCATTTGCCCAAAGATCGCCTGCGAGCCGCCCGGTCGCTCCAAGGCTCCACCGTCGGAGCCGGGGCCTACGTCCAAGAGGCATTGCGCTGGGTTTCTACGGACGACAAGCATTTCACGCCCCCGTTCGTTGCCGACCGTACCGGAAATGAACTTCGGGAGCGCATTGTCGTCGCGGACGACAACGCCGACATGCGCGACTACCTCACGCGCCTGCTACGCGAACGCTGGAACGTCGAGGCAGCGAGCGACGGCCAAGCCGCGCTCGAGAGCATCCGGCGTAACCCGCCCGATCTCGTGCTGACTGACGTCATGATGCCGGGGCTCGACGGCTTCGCGCTTCTCCGGGCTCTTCGCAGCGACCCCTCGTTGCGCGGGATCCCGGTCCTTCTTTTATCGGCACGTGCGGGAGAAGAAGCCACCGCCGAGGGGCTGAGCGCCGGTGCCGACGACTACCTCGTGAAGCCCTTCACAGCTCGGGAGCTCTTCGCGCGGATCGCGGCGAAACTTGCCGCGGCCAAGGCCTCGCGCGGCGCGGTAACCCAACGGGCGAACCTCTACCGCGCGTTCATGCAGGCGCCTTTCCCCGTCGCCATCTTTCGCGGCCCCGATCACGTCATCGAGATCGCGAACGACGCGATTCTGAGGTCCTGGGGCAAGGACTCGAACGTCGTCGGCCGGCCTTGGCTCGACGCCCTGCCGGAGATGCGTAACCAGCCATTTCCGGAGCAACTGGACGGAGTTTACCGGACGGGCGCGACATTCGAAGGGCGAGCGCAGCTCGCACGTATGCCTACCGGGCCCGCAGGCGAGCTGCAGGACGCCTACTTCAATTATGTATACGCCGCCCTCGTAGACGGGCGCGGCGTCGTCGATGGCGTCATGGTCTGCGCGTTCGACGTCACCGATCAGGTTCTCGCACGCCGGGAACTCGAGCAAGCTAGCCGTGCGAAGGATGAATTTCTCGCGACGATGGGTCATGAGCTTCGAACGCCGCTCAACGCCATGCTTGGCTGGGCGACCATGCTGAAACACGATCACCGCGACCGAGCGAAGCTTGAACGAGGGCTCGACGTCATCGAGCGCAACGCGCAGACTCAAACGCGGCTTGTGAGCGATCTTCTCGATATGTCGCGCATCATCAGCGGCAAGCTGCGTTTGAGTGTGACGCGGATGCAGCTCTCGACGGTCATGCACGCCGCGGCCGACGTTGTTCGGCCTGCCGCGGAAGCCAAGGGCGTCCGCTTGGTGGTCGACGTCGATCCGGATCTTGGGTCCATGATGGGCGATCCGGACCGCTTGCAGCAAGTCGTGTGGAACTTGCTCACCAACGCGGTTCGATTCACGCCCTCGAAAGGTCGGGTCACCGTGCGCGCAGAGCGACAAGGCTCGAACATGACCGTTGTCGTGCAAGACACGGGAGCCGGCATCCCCGCGGCGCACTTGCCGCACATTTTCGAACGCTTTCGTCAGGTGGACAGTACCACCACACGCCAACACGGCGGCCTCGGCCTCGGTCTTGCGATCGTTCGCCACCTGTCCGAAGCCCACGGCGGCAGCGTCGTCGCAGAGAGTGACGGACCCGGGCAAGGTACGACTTTCACCGTTTCATTGCCCATTCGCGCCGTGGATACCTCCGTCGTCGAGCCGGGGGAGGCGGCCCCGGACGCGGAGTCGCGCTCGGAGCCAGAGGCGCGCTCGGAGACGGAGCCTTGGGAGGAGCCGACCGGTACCGCGATGGATAACCATGAAAAGAACCTTCCTCTTCGTAAGGTTCGCGCCCTCGTCGTGGAAGATGATGAAGACTCCCTCGAGCTCATCCGCGTCGTACTCGAAGGGGCGGGCGCTGCGGTCGCCGTCGCTCCCTCTGCCCAAGAGGCCCTCCATCGGGCACGCGACCCATTCGACGTGATCATCAGTGACATCGGCATGCCGGAGATGGACGGCTACACACTCATGCGAAG
This sequence comes from uncultured delta proteobacterium, assembly GCA_963696385.1. GTDB lineage: Bacteria > Myxococcota_A > Polyangia > Polyangiales > Polyangiaceae > Palsa-1150. The sequence continues at coordinate 617,917 of CAVOKF010000005.1, read as the reverse complement.
GCTCCGCGCTCTGGCATCCACGGCACACGTCCCGGCGATCGCCCTCACCGCGTATGCGCGGCTGGAAGACGCCGAGCGAGCGCTTGCCGCGGGTTACCAACAGCACCTTTCGAAGCCCGTCGAGTCGACGGCGCTGATCACGACCGTACAGCGGGCCGTAAGGGAGGCGCGGTAGGTGAACATCCAGACGACCGGGCATGACGACAACCTTCGCTCACGGAATCCGTCGTGAGGGTTCCTTTGCTGCTCGTCGACGAGGTGCCGGCGAATCGTGTCGCGCTCGGAGCGGTGCTCGGCTCAGGCGATTACGAGCTCGTGAACGTGTACTCGGGCGAACATGCGTTGCGCGAGGTTCGACAGCGAGATTTCGCGGTCGTACTGCTCGACGTGAAGATGCCCGGGATGGACGGCCTCGACACGGCCATGCGGATGAAGGAGTTCGCCCGCGACGGGAGGTCCGTACCCATCCTTTTCGTCACCGACGCGGACGCTGCGCCCTCGCAAGTGCTCCGCGCCTATGCGGAAGGGGCTGTGGACGTCATCCAAAGGCCTCTCCAACCCGAAGCCATCCGCGCGAAGGTGGCTGTCTTCGCGGAGCTCTATCGCACTCGGCAGCAACTCGCTCGTTCGCTTCGGACGTTGACGGATCTTGCGCTGGCGCTGTCCCAAACACGTACCCCCGAAGAGGTTGCGGCCGCGATCATCGACGAAGGAATGCGCGTGGCGCAGGCCGACACGTGCTCTCTGTACATGTTCGACGAGACGGGCAGCGCGTTGGACCTCATCGGTCATCGCGGCTTCGCACCCGAGTTGATAGAGCGGACGTGTCGCCTGACGGAAGCGAGCAGCCCCGCCGCTTTCGAGGCCATCCGCTCGGGTGCGACGGCGTGGACCGAAACCGCCGAGGACTATGCTCGGCTGCATCCTGAGCTCGCCACCATAAAAGCTCACGGGGAGAAGGCGCGCGCATGCTGGAGTGTGCCCCTCGTCGTCGAAGGACGTGGCATCGGCCTGCTCGGGATGGGCTTCTATACGGATCGGCGCTTTCCACCCGAGGAACGCGCATTGGTAGACACGCTCGCAAAGCAATGTGCGCAGGCGCTGCTGCGTTCCGTCCGCCTCGAACGAGAAGAGCGCGGCCAGGCCTGGTTGGCGACGACGTTGCGCAGCATCGGAGACGCCGTCATCGCTACCGACCCAGCGGGTCGCGTGGTGTTCATGAACGGAATCGCCGAGCAGCTCACGGGATGGCCGGAAGCCGAAGCGCGCGGACGGCCGCTCGAGCACGTGTTCACCATCTTCTCGGACGAGACCCGAACGCCCTGCGAAAGCCCGGTGATGAGGGTTGTTCGCGACGGCAAGGTCGTCGGGCTCGCAAGTCAAGCGGTGTTGCGGAGTCGACGCGGAATCGAGATCCCGATCGATGACAGCGCGGCACCCATTCGCGACGCGAGGGGCTCCCTCTTCGGGGTCGTGATCGTGTTTCGCGACGTCACGATCGAGAAACGGGAACGAGTCCGCCGCGATTTCCTCGCGCGTGCCGGCGCGGCGCTCGCCTCGTCGCTCGACTACCGTGCCATCCTCGCCGGCGTCGCCCAACTTGCCGTGCCTCAGCTTGCCGATTGGTGCGGCGTCGACCTGCTCGAGCCCGGAGCTCACGGCCCGCAGCAAGTCGCCGTCGCCCATGTCGACCCGCAGAAGGTTCGGTGGGCGCGCGAGCTCGGGGAGAAGTATCCGCCCGATCCCAACGCGGCCACAGGAGCTCCGCAGGTGATCCGTTCCGGCAAGCCGGAACTCTATCCAGAAATCCCGGCCTCTTTGCTCGAGGCCGGCGCTCGGGATGAAGCACACCTGCGCATCCTCCGCGAGCTACGGCTCGAATCGGCGATGGTCGTTCCGTTGAAGGGACGCGAGCGCACGCTAGGCGCGGTGACGTTCATTTATGCGGACTCAGGCCGTCGCTATACGGAAGAGGATCTCGCGTTCTGCGAGGAGTTCGCCCGCCGCGCGGCCATGGCGATGGAGAATGCGCTCGCGTTGAAGCAGGCCGAGGACGCGCGCAAGACGGAGCGGCTGTTGCGAGAACAATCCGACGTAGCGAACCGCATGAAGGACGAGTTTCTCGCCACGGTATCCCATGAGCTCCGAACGCCGCTCAACGCGATCCTGGGCTGGACGATGACGCTTCGCGGGCGAAAGCCGGCCGAAGAACTGGATCGAGCCCTTTCGATCATCGAGCGCAATGCGCGCCGACAGGTACGCCTCGTGGAGGACGTCCTCGACGTCTCGCGCATCATCAGCGGCAAGCTGTCGTTGAACCTAGCGCCGACGAACATCGCCGAAGGGGTCGAAGGCGCGATCGAGTCGGTCACACCGGCTGCCGATGCCAAGGGGGTCCACATCCATGCCGACGTGGACGCCTCGTTGACCCTCAGGGCCGACGCCGATCGCTTGCAACAGGTAGTATGGAACCTGGTCGCGAACGCGGTGAAGTTCACGCCCAAGGGCGGGAACGTCTCAGTGCGTGCCTATCGCGAGGGCTCCTACGTCTGCATTTGCGTCACGGATACCGGCGAAGGCATCGAGTCCGAGGCTCTGGGGTACATTTTCGATCCTTTCCGGCAGGCGGACGCGTCGACGACGCGCCGGCATGGCGGCCTCGGGCTCGGGTTGGCCATCGTGAAGCAGCTCGTCGCGGCTCACGGCGGCACAATCCACGCGAGCAGCAAAGGACCGGGTCAAGGATCCAAATTTGTCGTGACCTTGCCTGCCCACGGCGCCGTTCCCAGCGTCCGATCCACGCATCCATCGACGGTGAGGAACACGACCCGCCCAGCGACCATCCGCCTGGATGGGCTCTCGGTCCTCGTCGTCGATGACGAGGAAGATGCACGCGGAATCATCGGCCAGGTTCTTCAGGACCATGGCGCGACCGTGACAACCGCCACGTCTGCGTCCGAAGCCCTCGGTGAGCTCGCTACGACGAAGACCGACGGCATCGTCAGCGACATCGGCATGCCCGAGATGGACGGCTATGCGTTCATCCGAAGGGTGCGGGCGTTGCCGGTCGCTCGAGGCGCGCGAACGCCGGCGGTCGCTTTGACGGCCTACGCGCGAAGAGAAGACGCTCAACGTGCGTTCGCCGCGGGGTTTCAGATGCACGTTCCGAAACCCATCGAACCGGCGCAGCTCGTAACGATCGTCGCAAACCTGGCAGGACTGAGCCTCGGCGGCTCTTAGGCGGGAGGATGATGTGGAAAGCGGTGATGGGGCTCACGAACCTCGTCGTCGTTCTCGGGCTGGTGCTCTTCGGGTCGGCCGGAACCCTGCGATTCGTCGAGGGATGGGTGTTCCTTGGGCTATTCACGGCGGCGTCCCTGGCGATCACGCTCTACCTCGCGCGCGCGGATCCCGCACTCCTTGCTCGGCGAACCCATGCCGGCCCCGTTGCCGAGAAGGAGCGGAGCCAGAGGATCATCCAGGGCATGGCCAGCCTCTCCTTTCTCTCGATGGTGGGGGGTCCGGGGCTCGACCATCGGTTGGGCTGGTCGCATGTCCCACTGGCCCTCGTCATGGCCGGCGACGTACTCGTGCTCCTGGGGTTCCTGGTTGTCTTCGTCGTGTTCCGCGGGAACCCGTTCACCTCTTCGGTCATCGAGGTGGCTCCCGAGCAGCGGGTGATCGATACGGGACCATACGCGATCGTAGCCCACCCCATGTACGTCGGAGGACTCATCCTGGTCTCGGGGATCCCGTTGGCGCTCGGCTCGCTTGTCGGTCTCGTAACGCTTCCGCCTTTCGTTGCCGTCATCGTGTGGCGCCTCCTCGATGAGGAGCGCTTTCTCCTGGGCCACCTGGCCGGCTACGCGGACTACCGCCACAAGGTTCGATGGCGGCTGATTCCGCATGTTTGGTAGTCTTGCGCGTTGCTCGCGCACCCGGGGCGTGAGGTCGATAGCGGGTATCCACATTGCAACCGATCGGCGGCACGGAGGGTAGTACCATGAACCGTCTCATAAGTGCGCTATCGCAATTCTCGGCCTTCACCGCCGAGTGCGCCCTCATCGCGTGCGGCGGCCGGCCCCCACCCAATATGCCTTCGAACACGAACGTCGATCCGTCGACGGCGGATCCTTATGCACAGGATTCCCTCGACCGTAGAGAACGCATATGCCGTTCCATGCCTCTCGGCGGGTCATCGTTGCGCTGATGCTCGAAACCACGGCGAATGCGGCAAAAATGGACACCTGACGCATCTTTGCACACGCCCGCTGGGCCACGAAGCGGTGGGCGGGCGAACTCCTCGCTCGGCGTCCTCGACGTGAACGAACATCCGCGCGACGGCTCCGACCCACCCGGGCCCCCCCTGGGCTGAGGCGAGCGTGGGCCCGACTGTCGTTTGGGCTTCAGCGGCGATCGAGCCGGTCTTTTTTGTGCTTCCGGGATCGGTGTGCGGCGAACGGCGAACGGCCTCTTGTTGACTTCTCCCCTGGTGGCCTGTGGCGCATCGCTGCCCCATCCCCCCTATGCAGCTCAAGCGATGACGTCGCTTACGGCGATTTCCTCGAGTCCTCCGCCAGGAAGAATCGAAGTCGTTCCGAGACGGCCGGCCCGAGCCGACGCGTGGGTCGACGGCGAGTGGGTCTTGCGCCATGGCCGCTGGTACTGGCTTCTGGGCCGCTGGGTTCAAACACCGGTCGGCGCCCGATACGCGCCGTGGGTCGTGGTGCGCGCCTCGGACGGGACGCCTTTTTATGCGCCGAGCTCCTGGCAAGACGACAAGGGCGTGGCTTTGCAGCCGCCCCCCGCGTTGGCGTACGCGAAAGCCAACGGGCAGGCCGTCTTCGACCCCGAAGGAGACACCGTGCCCACCGGACGGAACCTCGTTGACCGTGACCCGTCTGCCCGCGGGCCCGAATGACTCGTTGCCTCGATGAACGACGACCTAGGCACGGGCGGAGTTCGTAGGCCCCGACGGCGCAGGCGTGGCCTACCGATTGCTCATGACTCGGAGCATGAACGAAGCCCTTTTCGATTCGATGCGTGATCCTTCCGACGGTACGGACTCGCGCCTCGGCGTGGCCGACCGTGATCCGGTCACCACCCGACGCCCGCCGGTACCTCGTTCTCCGCCGAAAGGTTGTGTCGCGCGGCCGCCGCCGCCCGTCGCGGGGCTCTGGGCGTCGTCGTACCCGCCACCGCTCGCAGCCTCGTCGCCGGAACACTCTCGTGCAACGCCGGGGGCGATCCATTCGGACGCCCAGGCCGGTTCGCGCACGAGCTTTTGGCGGGCTGCGCTTCGATCGAGCGGTTGGGCATGGGCGCCGGACGCGGTGCGTCACGGAGCTTTGGAGTTTCCCATCGCGGTGTCGAGCGCGGCTCTCGCGCTCGTCACGTTCGCGTTCGCGATGTTCATCGGTTTGGCGGCTCCCTCCAAGGCGTCGATCGCTCCGACCGTATCGGCCGCGGTCGTCATCGCCCGGGCGCTCATCGCCCTGGGGCTCATGGCGTTCAGCGTTGTACTGCTCTGGATCGGCGAGCGAAGGCTTACCGCCCACAGCCGCGCGACGTCCTTCGACACCATGGCCGCGACGGAGATCGAGCCGGAGCAACAGGGAACGCGGTAAGCCGGGGGGCCCCGCCGAGGGTTCCCAAGACGAACTCGCGCTCAAACGCATCATCCAGCGAAAACTCCCATTCACGACTTCGCGTATGTCCGGCCGGGGCAGCACGGCGGCGCGACGGATGTTCTCGCGGGCGTGACTGCAAGACCGCGTGGGGGGCCGCGTGTTGCCGGAATGCGGGCGCTTCGCGCGTTCATGCCTCAGGCCCAGCAGTCGGCCGGTTGGGCGAAGGCATGGCGAGGGCCTTGGGGGACTCGACCCCATGGATGACCCACCGGCGAACCGGCACCGAGACGACCCACTGGACGAGGCTAAGCCCCATGGAGCGAAGCGCCTCGGACCAAAACGAGGGTCGTTGCGATTGGAGTCCCCGACCGGGATGGTTCCAGAGGCTCACGATCCGCTGCCATCGATCACGGCGGCGGCGCGCACGTGCCGTGGCGATGCGATGGGCGGCGACTCCAACGGTCGCGACCATGGCAACGGCGACGAGCCCGCTGGCGATCGCGATTGGAACCATGTGAGAGCCAATTCGGCGGCCGATGTCGAGTGCGTTGTGTCGCCGCCTGTCGAGCTGCTCGACGGTGTAAAGGAGCTTCGCGCGGACCCGATTCGCCTCCCGGGCGATGTCCTCGCGGGATCGGTCATTCATGCGAGGCGCTCCTTGAGCTGTTTGTAGCCAGACTCGAGCCGGGCTCGAGTTGCGCCCAACGGCCGCTTCGGCAGCGCCCTCCAGCCCAGGATGCCGGCGGTGAGGGAAAGCAGCAGAAGGATACCGCCCATAAGGCACGCGGCGAGCCAGGTGACTACGAATGCAAGCGCGACGGTGACCATAAACATCGCGAACGCCGAGACCCCGGCCATCGCCGCCAGTCCCAAGGCGATCCCCCCCATTTTTGCCTGAGCGACCTCTTCGCGAAATTCCTCGCGTGCCAGTGCCACTTCGAGCTGCACGAGCTCGCGTGTCTCGTCGAGCGCCACACGAATCAGATGTGCGGTGCGCTCTTCGTTGGGAGATGCCGCTTCCGCCTTGCCTTCGATGTCATCGATCATGGGCCTCGCCTTTCGCTCGTCCTCTTCGGCCGCGCCGTCTCGCGCGCAGCCGAGCCCCAGCGGTGTGGCCGATTGGTCGAATCGCGTTCGACCGATCTCGCCGTCGACGATCTTGGTTGCAACGAAGGTGCCGCTTGCCTGCGGCTCGACACAGGACATGAGACGCACACGCTGGTTGAAGGGCCCGCGAAGGGCCACAGCGGCATGCTGCGTGCTGTGTTGGATAAGACTACGCATCAAAAGGAGACTCCTATGCCTGCATCCAAGGTGAAAAAATCGCGGCCATACGGACCTCGCGCGTCGGCCAAGGTCGAAAACGCCATGCACGAGCTCAAAGAGGGAACGTTGCGGTCCGGCCGTCCGGGCAAACGCGTGACCCGCCGCGAACAGGCCGTTGCAATCGGTCTCGCGGAAGCGCGTCAAGAAGGCGACAAGGTGCCACGAAAAGCGGCGACTAAGCGCGGCACAAAGACCGCGAAGAAAGCCAAGTCAACCGTGGCCTAGCCCTCGTCCGGCGCCCGCTGCCGCGAGCGATGGCTCGCGACGACTCGACCGGGCGCCATGGTCCGCTTCTTTGCGCGTCAGTCGGCAAACCGTCGAAGCGAATGGCTGCGGCATGGGTGCTGCAGGTGCCGTCTTCGAGTTCAGGAAAGGAAGACCCTACCATGTTGTACTGGGCTGCTGTGTTTTTCGTCATCGCGATCGTTGCCGCGATTCTCGGTTTCGGAGGACTCGCCGCGGGAGCTGCAAGCATCGCGAAAGTCCTCTTCGTCGTGTTCCTGATCCTTACGGCCGTTTCGCTCCTCGTCGGGCGGCGAACGCTCGTCTAAGTACAGCGCCCCGTTGAACGGTACCCGGGCTGCGCTGGGCGCGCGATACGCCATGAAGAAGGGAGCCCATACGAAGTCATCGTATGGGCGAATGAGCGAAAGCGCTTTGTCCTTGCGATTCCGCGAAGGCCTGTGTCCGCTAGCCATGGAGGAGCGATGGTCTCTACAGACGACATTCTGGCCTGGACAGCGATGGGTGTCGCCGCCAGCCTCGGCGGGATGATATGGCCGTTTCGCCGGGGCTTGGTTGGCGTTTTCCTGAATGTCGTCGTGGCTGTCTTCGGCGCCCTAGGCGTGGGTCTGCTGAGTGGTGCGTTCCTGCCTCGCCCCCAGGTTGGTGCGACGCGCCTGCCCTTTGCTGCGCTCGGCGCGATCGTCGCGCTTCTGCTCAGCCACGCGGTATGGAATCGGCAGGTCCGCCAACCCAGAGCCTGAAGCGCTCGAAGCGGCGGTACCGTTAGACTCTCCTTGCGGCACGGGGTTTGCTCGCTGTCCGCGCATGAATACCGCACAGGCAGACCACCAACCGAAGGATCCGCATTCAAACGGCCGCGCACGCATCGACAGCCGCGCGTTTGCGCGCCGCGCCAAAGCCGCAGTCGCTCGACTGCCCTCCACTCTCGACGAGGAGATCAAGCAGAGCCCTTACGCCGTGCTCGGCATTGCGTTCGGCGTCGGAGCAGCAGCGGGCGTGTTTCTGAGCTCCCGAATCTTGCGCACCGTTCTCGCGAGTGCGGCGTCGTATGCGGCCATCGAGCTCGGGCGCTCGTACCTGGGCGAGGTGTTGGACGCCCGTTGGGGGGAGGCCGACTGGATTCAGGCGGCGACCGAGGAGCGCCCTCGGGAACGCTAACGCCCGCCTGAGGAAGTGGCTGCCGGCGGTCGGGCCTTTGTGACCACGCGGCGAGCGATTGCGAGGGCATGGGCATTGCCTATGGCGAAGGGTCCGGGCGGGCGCGCCGCGATGCTTCATGACGCCAGCTGGATCGCGGGTTGCAACACCGGTTGGGGTGAAGAGACGCACCTCGTGAAGATCTCGACCCCGCGCAGGGGCTGATCCCGCGCGCCGACAACCCTGAAAGGACATTTTCGATGAGCTCTATGTCGTCAACCACGGAACACATGGCCGACCGCGCCAAAAGCGCGGCGAAGATGGCTCGCGGTTCGCTGGTCGAACTGGGGACGCAAATGCTTCGTCTCATGAACGACCTGAGAGAGCGCGAGTCTTATGGTTCGCTTCTGCGCGGCCTCCGGAGGCGCCGCGCGCCGAGCCCTCTCTCATCGGTCCTCTGGTTTGCCGCGGGCGCGGCCGCTGCGGGAGGCGCAGCGGTCCTTTTCGGGCCTCAGGGGCGCCCCCTGCGCGAGCGGATCGGAACCGTCGTCAGCAGCGCTCAGAACCATGTCACCTCTCACCTTCGGGAAACCGACACCCACTTGACCCACGAAGGGGCCAGGAAAGCCGGCAACGATCCGCTCCACTACGAAGTGGGCCGGTGACGCAGCCTCGGAGCGTGTCAGCCCACGATCTCAGGGGCCTCGTGAAGCGGTAGCGTGTGAACCGCTCGAGTGGGGCACGCTGTGTGGCAAGCTTGCTCGTTGCGGCATCGCTGACCGTCCAGGCATCCGCACGGGGCCAGAACCTGCTCAACTCGAGCGAGAAGCCGTCAACGGCAGCAACGAAGTTGCCTCCATCCGACTCCAAGGACGAAGTGACGCTCGTCCCCGCGGCTGGAGGCAGCACGGATATCGGCGTTGCGGTCGGCTACTTCACCGCTTTGACACGAATTGAAAACCGGTACATCCCCTACGTCTGGAACCTCGAAAGCGCCGGTCTCATCTCTTTCGGTCTCAAGAACGGCAGCGTCGATGTGCCGTATATCGATGCCTACGGCAAGCTCACTGTGCCACGTTTTCTGGGACGTCCGATCGAACTGGAGGTCCGTCCGTCGTTTACGGACGAGCAAACCCTCACCTACTACGGCATGGGCAACGCCTCGAGCGTCCTCCCTCCTGCAGGACAATCAACGACGTATTTCGAATACGGGCGCATTCATCCGTCTTTTCTCGCCGACCTGAGATTCGCGATCCGCGACCACATCGGCGCGATCAGCGGCTTTCGTTATACCGGCAGCTGGCTCGATATTCCCGCGGGCGCGAGCCTGGCGCAGGCTTTGCGGAGCGGCAGCGCCGAGGTCCGAAGGCTCATCGGTTCGACCGCTCCAAACCTTGTAGGCTTGTTCATTTACGGGCTGCAGGTCGATACTCGCGACAGTGAGGTGACTCCGCATTCGGGCACGTTCGACGAGGTCAAATTCAAGTGGAGCCCCGGTGGCAATGGGATCCTGCCCTTCCGTTATGGCGAAGCGAGTCTCAACCTTCGGGGGTACGTGCCGATCGCGTCGCGCGTGACCCTGGCAGGACGCGTCATCGGTGACGTCCTTTTCGGCAGCCCCCCCTTCGCGGAACTGCCCCGGTTCGAAGACACCTATTTCGGCGGCGAGATCCGCGGAGTTCCGGCTCAGCGGTACTACGGGAAAGTGAAGGTCATCGGTAACATCGAGGCCCGAGCGCGCGTTTTCGACTTCCACGCCTTGTCCAAGCTTATGTCGCTCGGCTTCGCAGCCTTCTTGGACGGCGGGCGCGTCTGGGCAGACACGAGCCCGCATCCCGAACTCGACGGAACCGCCGTAGGGGTGAAATACGGCGTGGGCGCAGGCCTTCGTCTCACCTCGGGGACCGCATTCGTGCTCCGGGCGGATCTCGCCTGGTCACCGGACGCCGTGCCTATCGGTGCCTATGTGACGGCCGGCGAGATCTTCTGACCTAACGGTTGGATGCCGGGTTCTCGTCGGGGGCGATGCCAAGGCCGAACCGAGGGCTGAAGCGCGGGGGCGCGGGCTCCCGCGTCGATCGCGCAGCGCCGAAACGAGCGCCACCGTCGTCGTCGCGCCGACTGGCACTTCTTCCGAGGCTCACATGCGCTCAGTATCGCGTCTGCCAAAGCAGGTCGAAAATCGTAGTTCCGGCATCGCCCAGCGTCGACGCGAGCGACCACTTCGAGAGAAAGCGCCAAGCCAGCGTAAGAAGGGTGTGGTCGGGATTCACCCCCGGCGGCGGTTGGCCCAGGACAACGGCAATCTGGACCGAAATGTCCCGGGCGATTTGGACTTCGACTTCGGGCTTCGGAGTTTCCGCTTGCGACGTGTCGACGTTTGCGGACACGGCACCCAACCCAAGCTGATTGAGCATGTGGTTGAGCGGCTGTGCCGCCTCTCCGCCAGCCGTAGCGATCGCGCTCGTGGTCGGATCGGCGGAAGGCGATTGCACTTGCTGCCCAGTCGCCGTTCCGAACATCAAAAGTTCGACGATTTCCTGCTGAGGCAAGGTCGGCTCGGAGGTCAATGTGACCTTGCCCGTTCTGAGCGGCCCCACGAAGTTGGCGTACACGATCGTCCCGTCCGGAGCCGTCCACCCGGCCTTGACGACGACCTCGGGGTTGGAGGGGTCCGAAACCATCGTGACGGTGCCGTTCTCGACCGAAAAGTTGCGGCCCTGGACCGAGATCATGCCACCCTTTTTTAGGTGAATCTGCCCCTCCACATCGGTCGTCGCTCCGGTCTTGACGTTCAAGCGACCGTCGAGATCGATCTGGATGTCGGTCCCCCGGACCACGCGCACGTCGCCCAGGTCCGTCGCGATCGCCAGGGACGACGACGGGGCTTGCTTGGGCTCATCGGACCCTTCTATCGGGTCGATGGGAACCAGGACGAACGTGGCTGGATGCCCTTGGTGCGCGCCGATGCGAATGGCGCCGTCCATCGGCCCGAGAGAAAGCGCAGTGGTCGGGGAGCTGTCGGGAAGCACGACGCGCAACTGGGGCACGTTCACGCGAACGCTCATCGCGCTATTTTGGCCGTCCACCGCGGATTCGCTGATTTCAAACCGTCCGTCGATCGTGCCGATGTCGGTGCCGCCCACATTGAGCGGAATCGCCGAACGGCTGGGGATCACAATCGCGCCCTTCGCGGACTGCAGGTTCGTTCCCGCCATGCGGGCCGACGCCGTCGCTTGGAAAGCGCCAGTAACCCCGGAAGCCTTAAGCTTGTCGAGCGTGATCGTTCCATCGGGGGAGAAGCGAACATTTGCCGAGATATCGTGGAATTCGCCACCGCCCGCCACCGCTTCGAGCTTGCCTTCGCGGAGCGCGAGCGAGCCCGAAAGCGCGGCGCCACGAGTCTTCGGGTCGAGCGCGACGCGAGCATCGCCATCGAGGCGCCCATCGAGCTCGGCGAGCGCGGATTCGACGAAAGGCAAGAGGGCCGCGATTCGAAAATTCTTGGACGACAGGCTCACATCGAGAGGCTTTGAAGGATCGAGAGCGGGCGCGACCTTCGTGCCCCAGTCGATCGCGCCGTGCGCCTTTGCGTCGGCGAAGCCGTCGGTTTGGTCGACGTGGATCACGGCGTCGAGCTGGCGACCGCCCGCCGCGAGCTGAATGCGTCCCGATTTGTAGGGGATCGTTGCCACTTTGAGGCGGTCGATAGCGAGTGTTGCGAACGCTCGAGCGTCCTGATGCAAGCTGTCGATGGTGCAATCTCCGTCGAGTTGCCCCGACACCCCCTTGTCGTCCAGGAAGGCAACGGTTTGCAGCGGGAATCCAGAAAAGTGCGCTTTCGCCGACGCGCTCCACGGCGGTGCGGCCGCGCCTTCGATGAATGGGGCGATCGGGGCTTGCCACTTCGTTTCGACGTCGAGTGTATCGTGCCCCGCGGAACGGCCTTTGAGCACGGCGATCGCTTCGTGGCCGTCGTAGTGGGCATGAACGTCGAAATCGATCGGCGCGGCGCGGCTCGAGAAGCGCGAGCCCTTCAAGGTGGCTGCCAGATCCAACGTCGGTGCCAGGATGGTTCCGTGAAACGCGACGCTCGCCTGGAGCCTGCCGTCGACGATGTCTTGCTTGACCCAATCCGGCCATGTTCCAAGGCCGCGCTCGGGGACGACCCAACGGAGGTCGAAGGGCGTGTCGTGCAGATCGGTCGACAGGCGGCCGGTTCGCAAAAACGCGTCCTCGTAGGGGAAGCTCGCTGACCGGACCTGCAGATCGGCCAACACGCCCGTCCTGTCCCGAGCCTGGGTCGACAGCTCGAGAACACCCGTGTGGCCTTCGAGAGTCGCATCGGCCTTGAAGTCGACCCCTTGGAGATGCCAGCGCGGCGCCGGCAGAACGAGTACGCCGTCGATGGCGCGCTCCTTCGACGTCCCGGGCGCGAGCTGCAGATTCGTCGTCGTCACCGAAATGCCGACGTCGGGTGTCCAGGCGCCACCCGGATCGCGGGCCCCGTGCGCTTTGAAGGTGACTTCGCCATGAGCCTCGAGCGGTACGTCCTGGGACGGGATCAGCGCTGCCGCTTCGGCGAGATCGACGCGGCCCTCGATTCCGAACCACCCCGAGACCTCTTTCCACGACGAGCGAGTCAGAGGGCCCGCCCCGGCGAACGCGACGTTGCGCGCGTCGATGTCCACCGACCCGACCCTGGCGGCTTGCGCATGCGCCTTGCCCGTTACCCTGCGACCTTCGAGCTCGAGCTCGAGATGCACAGCGGCATCGTTGACGCTCGCGATCGCCGCCCGGCTCAACGTGAAGCTCGCGCGGCCCCTGGCGCCATCGGTTCGGGCGGTCACGTCGGCATCGAACGCCAGGGTCCCGCTTCGTAGCGTCTTCTCGACGTGCACCAATCGACCCACCCGCGCCAAGTCGATCCCCTCGGTCGCGGTGGCCTGAACTCGCACGCGCTGCGGCGACATCGAAAACGTCGCCGCCACGGGGTGACCGATCCCTTCGATCCGCGCGCCTTGGACGCGAATGTCGCTCCCATCGATGCTCACGTCGTGCGCCGTCACGAGGGCGCGCTCACCCGACCGCGACAGGGCGATGCGCGGCGCACGAACCGACACTCCGCTCCGCAGCGCTAGGTCTGCGCTCGCGTCGACGTCCGGAACATCCTGACCGCGAACCGACGCGGTGACGTGGGGGGCGCGCACGTGGCCCGTGACCGTCACGTCGGCGCGGCCGAGATGCCGCCCAGCGATCGCCACTCCTTGAGCAAGGAGGGCGAGGTCGATCCGGGGGTCAGCCACCGCTCCTCGGAGGCCCGCATCCAAGACTGCCCTGTCGACGCGCGTCGCTCCCTGAATGATTTTGGCGGCGCGCGCGTGCACGACGCCATCGACGATTGACCGCCCGAGGTCGAGTTCGCCGTTTGCCCGAACGGACACCGCACCTCGTAGGAGGTGCTTGAGCTGCGGCAGCCGATCCAGATCCGGGACGTCTGAAGTCAGATCGAAGTCGAGTACCGACGACGAGTCCTTGGCGGAGGCGGCTAGCGCGAGACGCGTCGGTGCGGCGGGCTCGTCGACGACCACGTCGGCATGCGCGGCAAGCGTGTCGGGATTTGTACGCCGGGCCGTCGCGGTGATCGATACGGGCGGTGCGTCGTAAGCGCCAAGGCTTCCGCTGCGAAAACGGACGCCGAGATCCATGTCGAAGGTGCCATCGGATTTCGCGGCCCCACGGGCGAACCCGTCAAGACCGAGACGCGACTTCGGCGCCGAGGCGGCAAACTCGTGGACATCGATGTCAGCCACCTCGAATGATACCTGCGCGCGCTTCTCGTCCCCGATGGACGTACGGGCCTTCGCCGTGAGCCGAGCAGCCCCCAACGCCGCGATCAGCGTTGCGTCGACGTTGGGAAGCATCCCATGCACCTCGGCGTGAATCGTGCCGGATCGGTCGATCGGGGAAGCGGCCCATAGCACGCGGATGCTTTCGGGATCGATCCTCGATATGTCGACCGTGGCATCCAGCTTGTCTTGTGTGAGGGTGGCGTGGATCCCATGCGGCATGCCGGCCACGAGCCCTTGCCAGTCGACCCACGCGTCCATTTTCGCCTTCGGGTCCGACGGTTCTCGAACGTGGCCGTGCAGCGTCCCGGTGACGTCGGCGCCCATGGCCAAGCGGCGAGCGGCTAACGTGGCGCGCGATACGTCCCCCTGGAGGACGTCAGGCGCGTAGGTGAGAGTCCCGGCGAAGTCGTCCATGGCGATGTCCAACGAGGGGGCGCCCGCCATCTGCCCGTGCGCTCGCGCGTGTCGCACGGCGAGAGCGCCGACGACGAGGCGCAGGCCGCGTGCGTTCGGATTGGCCGCGGTGCTCGGCGTTTTGGAGGCGAACGCATCGAGCAGATCGAGCTCGCCCCTGGAATCGGTGTCCAAACGGACGTCGAGCTCATCGACACCGACTTCCTTCAAGTCGATCGTGAGGGGGTGCTTGGTGTCGAGCCACGCCGACCGCACGGCGGCGAAGGTGGCAACCGTACCGCGAACGCCGCGCGCCACCAGCACAGGACGACCCGTCGGATCGTCGACCGTCACGTCCATGCCGGCGAGACCCAAGACCCCGAGGGCACCCAGTCGGTCGACATGGACCCGTCCCTTAAACAAAGGTCCGAGAACCCCATTCACCTCCGCGGCGACCACCTTCCGAACACACGGCGTGTCGAGTTGGGTGATCAAACCGACCCCGGCGCTCAGGGCAAACAGGACCGCGGCACCGATGAACGCTCCGAGCCACCGAAGAACGCGGATCGGGCTCACCCGATTCGGGTGTCGATCGGCTGCCGGGCAAGCCCCCGAGTCGACAGGGCGCAAGACCGCCGGCGTCGACATCAGAACGCCTGGCCTATCCCGAAAGCCAGCGCGATCGGTTGTCCGAAAATTCTAGGTTGGATGCCGCCCGTGGGTTGCTTGTCCGGGGAATCGGCGTAGGCCGCTTCGGTTTCGTTTTTGAAGCCGATCACTTGCAAGGGCGGAACGCGGTAGCCGATGTCCAGTCGAATCGGACCCACCGGGGTGTCGTAGGCCGCGCCCACGCCGCAGGACAGGTGAAGGTAGCCGAGGCGAATATCGTTTTCTCGCGGCGATACGTCGCTCATATCGCAGAACAGAGCGCCCGACAGCGGCCCGGAGATATCGAAACGAACGGCATTTTGCAATTCCCACAGCGTGAAGCCTCCGGCGGGGAGAAAACACGATTGCGCGGAAGCTATCGAGTTCGGCGTGAAATCTGCCGGGTTGCAATTGAATTGAACCTGCTGCGCGGCGGTGCCCGGGTTGAGAAACGGCACCACACCGTGCGGCGAGACACCGAGAAGCGGATAGCCTCGATTCGTCGCGGGCCCGCCGGAAAAAAAGCCGCGAAAGTACATCGTCTCGACGTCACGTTCCAGGTTGAGACGGGCCGGCGACGCCCCGCCCGCCGCGATCGCGGCCGACTGGTCCAGCTCTGACGCCCACTGTTTGCCGTAGTTCGATGCCCAGAGAAAGCCCACGGATGCTCGCGTCGCAAACGTGACGCCACGCGCGATGGGAACGTACGTTCGAACTTCCGGCTGCACCCGCACATCCGTCGCCGTTCCCCCGAAAACACCACCCGCAGCCTCAAGTACATTGCCCAGATACATGCCCTTGTGAGGACGGACCGCACTGTCGCGAAAGTCCAGATGGAGGGTCAGCTCGGGAAAAGAAATGAACAACGTCCGAATATCCGGATCGAGCGGGTAGAGGTACGAGAATGGGTCCTCCACCTGAAGGGTGTAGTCGAGGGCCACGTAGAGCTTCTTCCACAGGGTCCGATCGACGCCGGCCACGAGCTTCACTTCGCGAAACCCCGGGACGGGTGAATTCGGCGACGGATCTACCTCGACGAGCATCGGGAAGACGTTGAACTCCGGACGAATGAAGCCTGTCGTCCGCGCCTCGACGAAGCCGGGCTGTCGAAGCTCGGTCTTCAACCACTCTTCGGGAATCGGGTGAAAGGTCCCACTCCAATTATCCACCCGGTACGGGTAGAGGACGAGCCCGGGTTTGAACTGGACGCTGAAGTCGCGAAGACCGCCGAGAAAGTTGTGGTTTTCCCATCCGGCGATTGCATGCAGGTCGGTCTTGATCTCGTCGAGCTCGAGTCCTCCGCCCAGCTTGAGCTCGCGCAGACGCGTGGGCTCCACCTTGACGGTCAACGGAACGACCGCGTCGGCCGGCGGCGGATTCGAAAGCGACGGAATGATGCGGACCGCCGAGAATACCTGCAGGTCCAGCAGCGCTTGGGTCGCGGAGTCCACTTGGGCCGTCGAATAAGCCGTTCCGGGCTGGATATCCATGGCGCGCCGCAGGGGGGCTTCGGGAATTTCCGCCTTTCGGGGCCCATTGCCGTCCGGGTCGAGCCCCTGGATCGCAATCGCCCCGAAGACCGCAGGCGGTCCGGGAACGACTTTGAATCCGTAATCGGCAACGTGCGCGCCAATATCGACCTCGGCCTGGGCATCGACCGTCGCGTAGGCGTAGCCCCGATCCGTCAGCGCTCTTGTAACGGCGGTTTTGGAGTCCTTGAACTTGGCCTCGTCGAATCGATCGCCAGAAGCCAGCGCATCCCGTCCCGCTTGGCGAACGGCGTCCGCAATCCGCGAAGGTAGTTCGTCGAGGCCCACGATGGTGATATTTCGGTTGAGGGTCGCCAGGCCTTCGTCGACCACGATCTGCACCCGAACGTGCTTGGAATTGACTTGGAGGACTCGCGCGACCCGCGCGTGCGCATCGAAAAAGCCCTTCGACCGATAGAACCGCTCGACGCGCGCCATATCGCGTTGCAGCGTGGCCTCATCGTACGTCGAGTAGTCGTACGCGATGCCCTGAAACAGGAATAGAAACTTCGCCGACGCTGCTGTCGCGATTTGGTCTTCGGTCTGGCTCGCTTCAATCCCTTTCGCGTCGACAATGGACACGGAGTCTACCGCCGAACGACCGGGCGGAATTTTGCTGCATGCCACCGTCACCAGAAGACACGCAATGGCCACGCCCCGAGCCACCGGATGGATGAGAGTCGGAATGATTTCACGTATGGGTCCAATCGTCCACGGCAAGCGCGTGCAGTTGTCCATCGGATATATCGAAGCTCGGCAATCGATGTGCCTGAACCGAAGTTGGAAACGGGACGTGGCGGGGCGCCGCGAGACGCCCGAGGCGAGCTCTCGTCGGTTTCGGCACCTCAAGGTGCCGCACCCTCGAGCAAGCACTCGACATGCCAGGCGCCCTAACGATTGGCCACGACGCCTTCGGTGCGGTGGTGGTCCGTAGCAACAGCCCGTCCGGGGCAGCACCCCCACGGCAAGCACCGGCCGTGCCGAGCCGAACGGCGTCGACTTGCGGTTTCGGTCGGACGGCATGTCCCGTGCGAGTTCGTGGCTTCGTCTGCGCCGCGAGAGGGCTGAGACATCGACGCTTCAACGGACCATGCAATGACCCGAGATTGGCTCGTCCTCATTGGACTCGTCGTCGCTTTCGCCACGCTTGTGACAAGTCACGTCACGCTGACGATCCATCTTGCTCGTAGCCGACCGCGATGGCGCGCCCCGGTCGCATTCTTCGTCGCGCCCCTCACCCCATGGTGGGGCTGGCACGAACGCGCGCGCGTCCGAGTCGTCATATGGGTCTTGGCCGCGGTCGGCTACGCGGTCACCTGGGTCTTGGCCCGTCGTTAGGCTCGTGGCCTGCGACGATCTGGGGACGGCGGGGGCCCTGTCGTTCCGGTTCGCGTCTTGCTCTACGACGCAGCGGGATTCTGTCTCCGCGCCAAAACGCTTCACGTCCCGATTTTCACGTCCCGAGGGGCAAGGCTGTCTCTGTCCCGGGACTGATCCGGACGTGTTCGACAGCCCGTCACCCATCTCACTCTCGAGGTCACCATGAACCGCAGCGCTCTCTTTGCGATCGTTTGTTTCGCGCCGTCCCTAGGTGTCATTGGCGCCACAGATGCGGCGGCAATCGACACGCCCCACGTGTGGCAGCCCGGGCAGCCGACGCCGAACCCATTGCCCCCGCCGAATCCGGTACCTACGCCTCCGGCGCCGACCCCCACCCCGCCGGCTCCCAGCCCGACGCCTCCACAGCCGGGGCCCGCTCCGACTCCTCCGACCCCGGGGCCCACTCCCACTCCCCCGCCGCCTCCTTAGCCGCCGCCGGACTCCTCCGACGCGCCGCTCGCCGCACCGACGAAGGCGGCCGATAGCCCGCCCGGAGCGTTTGCGTCGGGTCAGTGTTGCGTCGCGACGATGGACGGGGGGCTAGCGTGATCCTCGGACCCTGGGCCTCGCGGGCGAGCAGCTTGAGCGACCGCGCCTCCAACCGCGTTGCGGCATGGGGACCGACCGTCCCGGTCGCCTTGTCGTCGTTGGTGTCGAGAAGCAGTGTCCATTCGGGAGCTGCCAAGTCAGTTGCCGGTGTCGTGAAGTCGAGCGGTTCGTGTCCCGCATTGATGATCAGTAACAGGTCGTCGTCGACGACCGGCTCCCCCCATTCGTCGACCTCGTCGATGCCGAGCCCCGCCACCTGCATCTGCAGAGCGCGCGTATAGGCCGTTTTCCAATCCTGATCGGTCATCTCCTCACCGTCGTAGCGAAACCACATGATGTCTCGGATGTCGGCGCCATGGAGGGCCCGGCCCTTAAAGAACTTTGCGCGATGCAGGGCGGGATGGCTCAAGCGCAATTGGATAACCTTTCGCGTGAAGGCGAGAAAAGACGTCCGTTCGTCATCCAGTTGCCAGTCGTACCAACTCGTCTCGTTGTCTTGGCAATAGGCGTTGTTGTTTCCGTTCTGCGTTCTTCCGAGCTCGTCTCCACCGCAGATCATTGGTGTTCCTTGGGACAAGAGCAGGGTGGCAAGCATGTTGCGCTGCTGTCGCGCCCGAAGCCTCAAGACAGCGTCGAGTTGCGTGGGCCCCTCGGCCCCGCAGTTCCACGACGCGTTGTCGTTCGATCCATCCTTGCCTTCTTCGCCGTTGGCCTCGTTGTGCTTGTGGTCGTACGAAACGAGATCGCGCAAGGTAAAGCCGTCGTGCGCGACGAAGAAGTTGATGCTCGAATAGGGACGTCGCCCATCGTTCTCGTACAGGTCGCTGCTCCCGCTCAGCCGGTAGGCGAGCTCGCCCGAGAGACCGCCATCGCCCTTCCAGAACGCACGCATGGCGTCTCTGTACTTGCCGTTCCATTCCGTCCACCGGATCGGAAAGTTGCCGACCTGATAGCCGCCCTCGCCGACGTCCCAGGGTTCGGCAATCAGCTTGAGCTGGCTCAACACGGGGTCTTGGTGGATGATGGTGAAGAAGCTCGAGAGCTGATCCACTTCCTGCAGGGATCGGGCGAGCGTCGAAGCCAGATCGAAGCGGAAGCCATCGACGTGCATTTCGGTGGCCCAGTACCGTAAAGAGTCCATGATGAGCTGCAGCGTCTGCGGATGGCGAACGTTCAGGCTGTTTCCCGTCCCCGTGTAATCAAAATAATAGCGCCGCCGTTCGTCCAACCGATAGTAGGTGGGGTTGTCGATGCCTTTGAACGAGAGGGTCGGCCCTAAGTGATTGCCTTCGGCCGTATGGTTGTAGACGACGTCCAGAATCACTTCAATGCCGTTCCGATGGAGTTTTTTGACCATTTCCTTGAACTCGCGGACGCCTTCGCCCGGAATGTCGATCGTGCGGTATCGACTGTCCGGCGCGAAAAATCCGATACTGTGATAACCCCAATAGTTGCGCAGTCCTCGGTCCAAAAGCGATTTGTCGTCGACGAACGCGTGCACGGGCAAAAGCTCGACGGCGTTGATTCCGAGCTCCTTGAGGTGTCGGATGACGGGATCGCTCGCGACGCCCGCGAACTTGCCACGAATCCGCTCGGGGACTTGGGGGTGGCGCATCGTCAGTCCCCGGACATGGGTTTCGTAGATGACTGTCCTGTGAAACGGGATGTTCGGCCGTGCGTCGTCCTCCCAATCGAACGACGAATCGATGACTACCGCGCGGGGCGCACCGAGGACGTCTCGCTCACTCTTGGTCAAGTCCGCGTCGTCGCCGCCCGGCTCGTAGGCAAACAATCCGTCGTCCCAGCGCTCGACCCCATCGACGGCCTTTGCGTAGGGGTCCAACAGCAACACGCGGTCGTTGAAGCGCAGACCGTTGGCCGGGTCGTAAGGGCCCTTCACCCGGTAGCCGTAGCGTGTTCCTGAACGCACGCCGGCCACGTGTGCGTGCCAGACAAATGCGGTGCGCTCGCGAAGGGGCACGCGCGTTTGGTCGCCGGAAGCGCCAAGCAGGCAAAGCTCGACACTCGTCGCATTCTCGGAGAACACGGCGAAGTTCGTGCCTTTTGCGTCCGGCGTGGCGCCGAGGGGGTACGGAAGACCCGGAACCGTCTTGGGCATGCCCATCGGGAAAGCATGCGACGTGCCGGAGGCAGCCCGGATGAACGACGCTCCCCCTCACTCCGCGGCGTACAGCCACGCCACCGGGAAGTCGCCGAGCACCCGACCCATGGGCCAGGATTGGCCGTCGAACCGTTCGCCGGTCCACACATGGGTGAAATGCCCTGAGCGAGTCAGGGTCAGTCGCTGCTCTTGCCAGACCGCTCCGAGAGGCCAGCGCGCGTCGGACCCAACGCGTCGCGCGAGCTTTAGGGCAAGCCGGGGTACCACGCATATCAACCGGCGGCCGGCGAGTGACCGCTCGAATGCTACAGCATGCGCTCCCGCGTCGATGGAATCGTACGCGCCTTCGAGAAAGAGCGCAGGGTCGCGACGCCTCAGTGTCAGTCCGGTGTGTGTGACCAGCATTTTGATGCGCCCGTCGGTAAACGACCGGACGAGTTCACGCGCCACCTCCACAGTCGGTGCGCCTCGGCTCGCCAAGGTGTCGAGAGCGGCACGGCGCCGTGCGTAGTCGACGCTCCGGCGATTGTCGGGATTGACCAGCGAGAAGTTCCACAGCTCGCAGCCTTGGTACACGTCGGGGACCCCGGGAGACGCGAGCCGGAGCGCGACTTGAGCGAGACTGTTGGTCGCGCCGTAGGTGGCGATCGACCGCACGAAATCGTCGACCGCGTCGCAGTACCGCGGCGAGTCGAGTGCTCGTTCGACGAACCTGCGGACGGCCTGGTCGTAGGCCGCGTTCGGATGCTTCCACGACGAACGCACCTTCGCCTCGTGCACCGCCTTGGCCAGGTAAGCGGACACGCGCTCTTTGAAGGCCGCGCGTTCGGTGTCGGAGCACACCCCCTCGTAGGGCCAGACGCCGACCACCGTTTGATGGAAAAGGTAGGCGTCGGCAGGGGACGGCGCAGGCAAGCCGTCGACGGAAACGACCGACGATCGTGCGATGTCCTCGAGCCGCGACACGAGCACTCGCCACCGTTCGGGGACCTCGCTGAGAACGGCCAGCCGGGCACGAACGTCCTCGCTGCGCTTGGTGTCATGGGTCGTGGTCGTGGTCATCGACAGCGGGAAGCGTGCGAGCGCCGCGGCGTTGTGCGCATGAAAGACGGCA
The DNA here is from genome assembly GCA_963696385.1 of uncultured delta proteobacterium. Lineage (GTDB taxonomy): Bacteria > Myxococcota_A > Polyangia > Polyangiales > Polyangiaceae > Palsa-1150. The sequence goes on along the minus strand of CAVOKF010000005.1, from coordinate 595,991 downwards.
ATGGTAGACCCGAAGCGCGAAGGATCGCAGCCGACTTCGTTCAGGCCAATGAGGCGGTTATAGCGATAGAGGGCCGTGTCCTCGACGCCTTTGGCCATGATGGGTCCGGTGAGTTGCTGGAAGCGCATCGCGAATCGGACGGCGGCCTCGCCCGGATGCTTCAGAAGGAGAACTTCGCGCACGAATTGAAAGATCGCCGGATCGATCGTCGGGTTGCGGCGACGAGCCCTCTCGGTCGCCGCAACGACGCGCGACTCGTCGCTCGCTTCGTGCGTCCCATCGTCGCGCACATAGGTACGGTACACATCGAGCGCGGCGATCGTCTCCTGAATGGCCCGCAGGAGACTGGACAGGGTGAAGTCGCGTGCGTGCCGCGACGACTCGGCGATTCGCTTCAGGGCGTGGCCGAGAGCGTGGATCTCAGCGGAAAAAGTCTCCGACATGACATCGATCTTCGATTGATACGCGACGCCTTGATAGTCCCGATGGCCCTCGGCGAAGTGGTGGTACAGGTCATCGAACGCCGCCACGGCCTGCGGATCGACCCAGAGCGCATTGATCGCCGCTAGAAAATCGTACCCATTCGTGCCCGAAATCGCCCAGGAATGCGGCAGCCTTTCGCCGGAGGCCAAGATTTTCTCAGCGACGACGTACGATGGCAGGTCGTCGTCCTCGCTACCCCGAGCGAGAGCCCCATGGATGCCTTGCTGGAGCGCGCGAAAATAGGCGTTAGGGTCGTATAGGCCGTCGGTATGGTCGAGGCGCAACCCGGTCACCCGGCCCTCGGCGATGAGTTCGAACATCAGGCCGTGCGTGGCGGAGAAAACGGCAGGTGCCTCCATGCGGATGGCCGCCAGCTCGTTGACGTCGAAGAATCGCCGGTAGTTGATTTCATCGGTCGCGACCCGCCAGAAGCTGAGACGGTAGTTCTGCTCTGCCAGAAAGCGCTCGAGCCGCTCCGGGCTCGACGAGACGGCCTGGATCGCTTCGGCGACGGCGGTCGCGACCTCCTGACTCGAGGTACAGACATCCCTGAGCCGGCGCTTGATGACCTCCTTCTCTCGCGCCCGTTCGCGACGCTCGAACGCATTCGCGGTCGATGGGTCGGGAAGGTGTCGTATCGCTGTCACGATGCTCTCGAGATCACGCCGGGCAGGGCTCTCGTCGCCAAGAGCGAGGTGTCCGGCCGCCCGCTGCAGGACGATCACGTAGCTGCGGGGGGACGCCGGGAAGCGCCGATCGGCATACGTGACCCAAAGCCGGCCGCCGTCCCGCTCGATGGCGATTTTGCCGTCGTCGACCTCTTCCCCGAACGGGCGAGCGAGCACGGGCAGCAGGACCTTGCCTCGGAGGACTGGCTCGGGTGATTCCCACTCGATATCGAAGAAGTCGGCGAATGGGGAACTCGGCCCACTCTCGAGGACGTCGTTCCACCACGCGTTTTCGCCCGTGCCGACGCCCACATGGTTCGGTACAAAGTCCATGAGGAAACCCATGCCCGAGGCCGTCACCGCATCGTTCCAGATGCGAAATTCGTCGACGGTCCCGAGCTCCGGGTTGAGGACAGCGTGGTCCACGACGTCGTACCCGTGCACCGAGCCACGCTGCGCGCGGAGAACGGGTGACACGTAGACTGCGCCCACGCCCAGCTTCGCGAGATAGTCTGCGACGCGAGCGGCGTCTCGAAACCCAAAGTGGCCGTGCAACTGAAGGCGGTAGGTTGACGTTGGAACGCCACGGACGGCCTTGAGGCCACGGGGGCTCAAGGCCGAACGAACCAAAGGCTGGAAGGGGCGCGGCCCGACCTCGCCGCGTGCACCCACAGGACCCGCCTTCCCGGGGCGTAGACGGAGCACGGAACCCGTGGCGCGGGAAGCGAACGCGCAGCCGCCGCCCCTTCGGCCTAGGCGACCCGGCTCGAACCGCGTGCGCCCGAACGGGTTACGGGTTCCGACGCGCGAACCCATGGCCGTCGTTGGGTCGGCTGCCGATGAGGCCTTGCGACGGCTTCATGGGTCCAGACCCGAGTCCATCGATTCGTAACCGATGCGAATGTGCATGGGCACCTTCCTCTTTTTCTCTCTTACTTCGCCGGGGTCAGAACGTTCCCAGGGCGACCATTCCGTAGCCGCCTGCGACCTTGGCCGGCCCGAGGCGAAGCGTGGGTCGAAGATCGGCCGTCCGCACCACGCGCTCGTGGACGGGCAAAAGGAAGCCCCCGATGACGGTCACGGCGCCAATCGCTTGAAATATTCCGTCCGTGATCACGAGAACTTTGGCCGTGTTTTCCGAGTTGCACGAAATGGCCGGCGAGCAATTGGGACGCTGAGCCAGATCGATCCACGGTCCGGCAAGCGGCACCCAGAGAGTTCGATCGGTGTGGAGGCCGCTCGTGGCGCCGACCACGACGGCGGGCACGTAAGAAAGAGCGAAAATGCCGATGCCGCTGCTGACCATGGCCGTGTTCGGCCCCGTTTCCGCCGTCGTATCCACAGTCGCCGCGACAGGCTGCGCGGCGGCATCGGGGGATCGAACGGTCAGAATCGTAATGACGAGCGCGAGGCCCGTTGCAGTTGCAAGTTTCATGATAGTGCCTCCTTGTTCGCAGCCTTTTTGCAATCCTCGATCCATCCCGCGAATAGAGCCGCGGACCGCGGGTTTGAGTGCGGGGAAAGCGCGGGCGCGTCGCCCAGCGCGTCGGGGCCCATCCGTGGTCACCTGACACACTGTGGTGCACACCGCTTGCTGAGCCGCGATTGCCCCGCCGGGTCGCGAGGCGACGCCGCCTCCGCGGATCAGTCAGGCGCTGTCTTCACCAGGCCACGAAGGACCTCGGCTACGCTCCACGCTTGCGCGATGCACCCGCGAGGCAAGAACGGGGCTTCGGCATCGAAAATCTCGCTAATCGACCCAACGCCGGCCTCGGTAAGGTGTGCCGCAAACCCTTCGAGCATCCCCCGGGCGATCGCGCGGTCCCCACCGACCCTGAGCCATGCGTCGATGAACGGCCCGATGAGCCACGCCCAAACGGTTCCCTGGTGGTACGCGAGATCGCGGGCCCGCAGATCACCGAAGTATTTGGCTTGGTACTCGGGATGGCCCTGGGCGAGCGTCCGCAACCCGAAGGGGGTCCATAGCTGTCTGTGCACCTCGGAGACGACGCGTTCCCAGCGCGTCGGATCCAGGATGGGATGGGGGAGAGCGACGGCGAGAATTTGGTTCGGCCGAAAGGACTCGTCGTCGCCGTGTTCTCCGTCCACCAGATCGCGAAGGTAGCCTCGTCCCTCGTACCAAAAACGCCTATTGAACGACGCCTGCGCCTGGTCGGCGAGCTCGGCATAGCGCTGGGCACGGCCCGTCCCTCGCTCTTGATCGATCCATGAGACGAGCAGGCGTAGCGCGTTGTACCACAGTGCGTTGATTTCGACAGCCTTGCCGCGCCTGGGAGTGACGACGAGGTCGCCGACTTTTGCATCCATCCAAGTCAGCGCGTACCCCTCGGCACCCTGTGAAAGCAGCCCGTCCGCCGGATCTACATGGATGGAGTAGCGCGTTCCTGCGATGTGGCGCTCGATGATGTCGATCAATTTGGGCAATAAGAGGGTCAGGGTCGCGCGGTCCTGGGTGTACGCGAGGTAGCGGTCCAGCGCGTGGAAAAACCAAAGCGTCGCGTCCGCGGTGTGATAAAGGCCGTCGTTGCCCTGCTCCGGAAAGAGATTCGGGATCAGCCCGCATTGCACATAATCGGCGAACGTTCGCAAGATGTTGCCTGCCTCCGCGGAGCGCCCCGTGACGAGCGTCAGACCCTCGAGGCCAATCATCGTGTCGCGTCCCCAATCGGTGAACCAGGGGTATCCCGCGATGATCGTACGCACCTCGTCGCCTTTGGCGTGGACACGGGCGGCGTCCTCGACACGTCCGGCGGGCGTGATGACGAACTGGTCGGCGGCGAGGACGAGGTCAGCGCCCAGGCCATCGCGAAGGGTCGGCAACGCGGCGGCGAGCAAGCGCGTCCGTCGCTCGCTTTCGGCCGTGCGCGCTAGGGCGGGGGGCAACGCGTCAATGACCTGCCACGTCTCGGTCGACGCCACGAACGTTGCCATTTTGCCCTTGGAGAGCGTGAACCGAAAGAAGCCCGGACTGTAGAGCTCGCCCATCGAGTCGTAGCCGCGAACGAGCTCCGCATGGTAATGAACGTCGCGCACCCGCTTCTTGTCGATCGTGAATGCGTTGGAGTCGTGGTCGATGTACATCCGTAATGATGGATAGCCCTCGGCCGACACGGCGTACCGATCGTCGACGACCGTAAGCGCGTAGGGACCGGAGGCCGGCGCATCGAGCGCCCCGCCGTGCGGCCGAAAGCGAATCCAGGGTTCGATTTCCAGGCGCACCTCTCCTTGGGTGAGAAGTTCGTAGCTCACGTGCACGGTATTCTGCTGATGGGGCATCGAGAGGCGACGCTCGATGACGGCGCCCAGTGCGTCGTACCGCCACACGGGGAGACCGAACTCGAGGCGGAAAACCGAGAGAGGTGCGACCGGCAGCGGCGACCCACCGGTCGTGGTCAGCGATTGCACGCCAAGCTGCACGGCGAGGTCAGCCCCGTGACGGACGACCTCGCCTGCATGTGCGAGCATCATCGTCCGACCGAGTGGCGCCGGAAGCGCGGCCACGAGCCATGCGTGGAAACGACGGGTCGCGATATTCGCCACCGTGCCCGAGGCGTATCCGCCGAGGCCGTTCGTGACCAGCCACTCGCGCGTGACGAAGGGGCTCGTGGGGTCGTCGGTCCCGGCGAGCTCCTGCAGCACCCGAGAAGGACTCGACGATAAGACCCCTTCGATGAGAGGGACGCTCATTCTAGCGGCGATCGTGGTCGCGAGCGATTTCGCGCGGCCGGTGGGCGTAGGCCACCCAGCGGCCACCGTGCTGGTGATACCAGCGGCCGTGAACATCGTAGATGTAGCCATCGCGGAACGGATAGCGGGGGTAGGCCTCGATCCCGGGCGGAGCCGCCTCCACATACATTCCGTCGTAGCCGTCTATGCTCGCGGTTCCGGCGCACGCCGACGAAAAGATAAGGACGCCGGCCCCACACGTCGTCCATAGAGCGCGGCGAAGAGTCCTGATGCAGCCCAGTTCGTTCATAGCGGCCTCCTGTTCAAGAAGTTCGGCTTTGCAATCCCGAGGCCCGCAGTCCGATCGAGACGGCCAGGCGCGAAATAGCCACAACGTGAAGCCAAGCTGCCACGGTCGAGGCGCCCGCAGGGTTTCACGGTCTTCGCGCACGACTCGAATGGGGATCGGTCGAACGGTCGCGGTACACCTTCTGCTTGGCGCATTCCAGTGCCGTCTCGAATCGAGGACTATGCTCTGATCGGCGATTGTCAGGCCGCTGGGCTGGTCGATCGCCAGGGCTCGATCGATTGGCTGTGCTTGCCGCGTTTCGACGCGGACGCGTGTTTTGCTGCGCTGTTGGGAGGCCCGGAGCACGGTCGCTGGCTCGTCGCTCCTTGCGAGAAGGTGCGGCGCACGACTCGCCGTTACCGAGATGGATCGCTCATCTTGGACACGACGTTCGAGACGGACGGGGGCTCGGTCACGGTCACGGATTGCATGGTGCTCGGCGCCGATACTCCGACGGTCGTTCGCGTCGCGCGCGGCCAACGCGGTCGCGTGGCGATGCGCACCGAACTGGTCCTGCGCTTCGACTACGGCTCGATCGTGCCGTGGGTGCGCAAGCAGGGAGACGGTGTGTACGCCGTTGCCGGACCGGACACGGTCTACGTGCAGAGCGACGTCCCGCTTCGGGGCGAGAACATGACGACCGTGGCCGATTTCGAGGTCGGTCCCGATCAGTGCCTCTCATTCGTGTTGCGCTGGCAACCCTCGCATCTCGGTGCGCCACCCGACGTGGATGCGCGCGAGGCGGTCACCGCATGCGAGCTTGGTTGGCGACGATGGTCGGGTCAGTGTACGTTCGAGGGCGAGTGGCGCGACATCGTGCTGCGCTCGCTCGTGACGTTAAAGGCCCTCACGCACGCCGTTACCGGAGCGATCGCTGCCGCGCCCACGACGTCGCTTCCCGAAGCCATCGGGGGAGTCCGAAACTGGGACTACCGCTACTGCTGGGTGCGCGATGCCACGTTCACGCTGCTCGCCTTGGCGCACAATGGGTTCATCGAGGAAGCGCGACAATGGCGGCAATGGCTGCTTCGCGCGGTCGCGGGTGACCCGTCCAAGCTTCAGATCATGTACGGAATCGACGGCCGACGTCGAATCGACGAGCGAGAGATTTCATGGTTGCCCGGCTACGAGAATTCATCGCCGGTGCGCATCGGCAATGCGGCATTTCAGCAACGACAACTCGACGTGTACGGCGAGGTCATGGACGCCCTGCATCAATGCCACCGGCGGGGGATCGGCAACGAGCCGAACGCATGGGATCTGCGCCGGAAGATGCTCGAGTATCTCGAAGGCTGCTGGGATCGGCCCGACGAAGGCATCTGGGAGGTGCGCGGTCCGCCGCGCCAGTTCACTCATTCGAAGGTGATGGCCTGGGTCGCGTTCGATCGAGGCGTGCGCCGCGTCGAGGCCGTCGGGGGGGGCGGACCGATCGAACGCTGGCGGATCGTGCGTGATCGCATCCATGACGACGTGTGCCGCCAGGGCTATGACGCCGAGGTCGGCTCGTTCGTTCAGTTCTACGGCTCCAAAGATGTCGACGCGAGCTTGCTCATGATCCCGCTGGTGGGCTTTTTGCCCCCCTCCGACCGACGCGTGCAGGGAACGGTGCGGGCGATCGAGAACCGTTTGATCGACGGAGGTCTGGTGAGGAGGTATGCGCCCCTACGCTCGGTGGACGGTCTACCCGAAAGCGAAGGCTCGTTTTTGCCCTGCAGCTTTTGGCTTGCCGACAACTGGTCGCTGCAAGGCCGGCATGACGAGGCTCGCGCGATGTTCGAGCGGCTGATCGGGCTTTGCAACGACGTCGGTCTGCTGGCCGAGGAATACGACGTCCGCTCAGGCCGATTGGTCGGCAATTTCCCGCAAGCCTTCTCTCACGTGTCTCTCGTGAACACGGCGCTCAACCTGAGCTCGCCGCACTCGAGCCCCGCCCGACAACGTCGGGGCTGAAGATGCGTTTCGTCTTCTCGTTGGGGTGTTGGGCGCCGGATCTCGCCGGCACGCGGTTCGCACCAGCACGAACCGATGTGCGGACCCTCCAGACCTTCCGAGCCAGCGGCCCTCGGTAACGGCGCGACCTGGTACAAGGACGCGATTTTCTACGAGGTGCGCACGCGCTCGTTTTTCGACAGCAACGACGACGGAATCGGCGATTTCAAGGGTTTGACGAGCAAGCTCGACTACCTCTGCGACCTCGGAATCAACGCTCTGTGGATTCTGCCCTTCTATCCTTCTCCTGGGCGTGACGACGGCTACGACATTTCGGACTACACGGATGTGCATCCCGAAATGGGCACCCTGACCGATTTCGAGGTTCTTCTCGCGGAGGCCCACCGGCGCGGGATTCGAGTGATTACCGAACTGGTTCTGAACCACACCTCGGACCAACACCCTTGGTTTCAACGCGCGCGGCGCGCCCCGGCCGGTTCGCCCGAGCGCGACTTTTACGTGTGGAGCGAGACGCCTGATCGGTACGCCGCCGCCAGGGTCATCTTCCGAGACTTCGAGCCGTCGAACTGGTCGTGGGACCGCGAAGCGCAGGCCTATTACTGGCACCGTTTTTACTCACACCAACCGGACCTCAATTTCGAGAATCCCGCTGTCCGCGAGGCCCTGCTCGGCGTGGTCGACTTTTGGCTGGCCAAGGGTGTCGACGGCCTGCGTCTCGACGCCGTTCCTTATCTCTACGAACAGGAAGGGACCGACTGCGAGAACCTGCCCAAGACACACGCATTCCTGAAGCATCTGCGCGCGCACATCGACTCTCGCTTCGAGAACCGCATGCTGCTGGCCGAAGCCAACCAGTGGCCGGAGGACGCTGCCTCGTACTTCGGCGCGGGGGACGAGTGTCACATGAACTTTCACTTTCCGCTCATGCCGAGGCTCTTCATGGCGATTCACCAGGAGGACCGGCTTCCGATCGTCGATATTTTCGCGCAGACTCCCGAGGTGCACGCCACGTGTCAGTGGGCGCTGTTTCTTCGAAACCACGACGAGCTCACGCTGGAAATGGTCACCGACGAAGAGCGCGATTACATGGTGGGCGCCTATGCGCATCAAGCCGCTATGCGCATCAATCTCGGGATTCGACGGCGACTCGCCCCTCTCGTCGGCAACAGTCGCAGGAGAATGGAGCTCTTGAACGGCCTGCTCTTCTCTCTTCCGGGGACCCCCGTCCTCTACTACGGCGACGAGATCGGAATGGGCGACAACGTCTATCTCGGCGACCGTAACGGCGTTCGAACACCGATGCAGTGGAACATGGATCGCAACGCCGGCTTTTCGAGAGCGAACCCGCAGCAGCTGATTCTGCCCATCGTGATCGACCCGGAGTATCACTACGAGTCTCTCAACGTGGAAAACCAGCAGCAGAACCCCACGTCGCTCCTCTGGTGGACGAAGCGAATCATCGACTTGCGGAAACGCTTCGCCGCGTTCGGTCGGGGGACGACCGAGTTCTTGAGCCCCGCGAACTCGCGTGTTCTCGCGTTCGTCCGGGTGTTCGAGCGCGAGTGCGTACTGGTCGTCGCGAACTTATCGCGATTTACGCAATACGTGGCGCTCGACCTCGGCCGGTACCGCGGTTTCACGCCGTTCGAGTTGTTCGGCGAAACGTCGTTTCCCGCGATCGGCGATGCGGCGTACGTCGTGACTCTCGGCCCCCACGATTTCTATTGGTTCTCTCTCGAGCGGCCTGGTGAGGTGCGAGACTCGGGGCCGGTCGTTCCGCTCGCCGCCGTGGAAGGCTCGAGCGTGGAGGCTCTTCTGCGGGAGCATCGCCTCGAGCCGATGCTGCGCACGTATCTCGAGCGGTGCGCTGGGGCGGACCTTCGCGATCCTCGGCTGAAGTCAGTGCGCCTAGCCGACATTTTCCGTCTCGATGCGGGTGGGGGGTCGGTTTTCGTGCTCCTCGCGCGCGTGGAGACGACCGGCGGACAACGGCAGCTGTACGCGCTGCCGGTCGTGTTCGTTGCCGGAGAGAAGCCCCCGGCGTTGCGCTCGGTGCTGGCCGCGGTCGTCCTGAAGGGCGAGGCGGGCACGCCCGTCCGGGGCTTGCTGGTCGACGCTCTCGATGAGCCCAGTGCCACTCGGACGCTGCTCGCGTTCATCCTCAATCGAGCCCACTCGGTCGGCCAGACGGGCGAGCTTTGGGCCAAGGCGAGCGAGCAATCCGCGGCCGCGGCAAGCGATTTGCGGGTCGAATCCGAGACGGGTGCGGAAGGCTCCTGGAGACTGGGGCAGGGCCGATCCAGCGCGAAGATCCGGTACGGCGATCGCTTCGTCTTGACCGTGTTCCGCCGCCTCGATGACGGTGTGAGTCCCGAATTCGAGATGGGGCAGTATCTCGAAAAGGACGGCGGAGACAACATCCCGAGGCAGCACGCCGTGCTCGAGCTCCAGCGCGGTCGCACGGAGCCGGTCACGTTGGGACTCTTGCAAGCATTTGTGCCCCATGTCGACAACGGCTGGGATCTACGCAGCGAGAGCTCGGTCGGTACTTCGAACGGGTGCTCGCACGGAGCCCTACCGCGCCGCCCCCGCCCCCGCCCCCGGCCGGATCTCCCCTTTCGGCTCGTCCAATTGGAGCCGCCGGTCCTGGTCTCCGAGATGATCGGAATCTACCGAGAAACCGCGGCCCAACTCGGTCGCCGAATCGCCGCGCTGCACCAGGCGTTGGGCGCGCCGACGGCCGAACCCGGATTTAAGACTGCACCGTATTCCGCGTTCGATCGACGCGCAACCTACCAGTGGCTCCGCACGGTGACCATGCGCACGCTGCGGCTGCTACGCGAGCGAATGCCCACGCTTTCTCCGGCCGCGCGCGCGGCCGCCGATACGGTGGTCGGCCAGGAGGCGGCGATGCTCGCACGCTTCGAGCCGCTTTTGCAGACCCCGATGAGCGCACTGTGCATTCGCCTGCACGGCGACCTTCATCTCGGCCACGTGCTCTATACCGGCAAAGACTTCATCGTAACCGACATCGGCGGCAGGCGCGACGTCTCGCTGACGGAACGACGCCGAAGGCGCTTGTCGCTCCGGGACGTTGCGTCCATGGCCCGTTCGCTGGAGTTTGCGGCGATCCAGGTGCTTCTGGACCCGGCGCGGGTGCGCGACAGCGATGTCGACGCCGCGCAACCATGGGCGTTTCATTGGGCGTCATGGGTCTCTGCGTCGTTTTTGCGGGCCTATCTCGACCGGATGGAAGGTTCGCCCCTCGTGCCGCCGGACCGAAGCCACGCCGCAGTGGTCTTCGATTGCTTTCTGCTGGAAAGAGCGCTCGACCAAATCCGAGTCCAGATCGATCTGGCGCCGGACTCGACCGCCGTGGTCGTGGCGTTGCTCGCCCTCGCGCACACTCTCTCGGAGCCTCATTAGATCCAGGGTGCCACGACCTGTGGCGTTTGCGTACCGCAGGGACCCGCGACTGGCCTTTTACCCCGAGGAGATCCCTTCCATCCGCAGCCCGACTCCGTCGGCACGGCGTGTGCTGGGCAGTCGGTCCGGAAAGGGAGGTCGGAACGGAACACCACAAGGAGAACGTCGCACCGCTGACTGCACTGCAAGCGCGTGTCGAACGCAATGTCAGTGAACACCAGCGGCGCATCGAGCGGGTCACGGCTCAGGTCGGTCGGCCACGCACCTTCTATTTGCTTCTGGGTTTCACCGCCTTCTGGATCAGCGCGAATCTCCTGGCGCCTAGCTTCGGAAGACAGCCTCTCGATCCGCCACCTTTCTCTTGGCTTCAAGGGGCCGTGGGCTTCGCTGCCCTTTTGATGACTACCACCATTCTGATCACCCAGAACCGACAGACCAGCCATGCGGAACAGCGCGCTCAGCTCGATCTCCAAGTCAATTTGTTGGCCGAGCAGAAGGTCGCAAAGCTCATCGCCCTCATGGAAGAGCTCCGCCGCGACCTTCCGACCGTCCGGGACCGGGTCGACCGTGTGGCGGAAACGATGAAGGAGCCGGTGGACCCCGATGCCCTGTTGTCGGCACTGGAGCAAACGCTCGAGGCCCCACCTCATTCAACGCCGGTTGGAGGGAGGCGCGCGTGACATGCGCCCCAAACGGGTTGACGCGCCCTTTCGCGGCGGCCGAGGCTGCTCCGCGGCCTCGCGGCCCGCGTGGAGAATCCCTTGCCCAGCCCAGCAAAGCGGGTATGAACCGAAACTCACACGGGATGGGCAGACGAACGGGCGGGCGGCGGCGGGCACGGACGGCATGACCCCACCCACTCTTGTGCAGCTTCTCACGGACTACCGCGACCCGATCGTGTCGCGGTTCGTTGCCGAAGTACGGCGGAAGGATCTGTCCCCCCGCGGAACCTCGCAGTCGCTCCTCGTCGACCACATTCCCGAGTTTCTCGACGAAATCGTAGCGGAGCTCGCCCGGGACGAACCGGTTCGTATGAGTCAGGACGCCATCGATACGAGCGAGACCGCCCGTCAACACGGCGGGCAGCGCTTTAGCCTCGGGTACGATCTCGGCGCCTTGACTCGTGAGTATGGAGTATTGCGCCATTGCATCCTTCGGATAGCACGCGAGACGAACGCACAGTTATCCATCGAGGATCACGACACCCTAGGGAAGTGCCTCAGCGTGGGGGTGACCCAAGCGACGACCGAGTACGTCGCGTATCGAGATGAGGAGCTCGACAAGCAGAAGGCCAACTTGGAATTTCTCGCGGAGGCCGGGCAAATTCTTTCGTCTTCGCTCGATTACCGTTCGACCCTGAGCAAGCTCACGAGGTTGCTCGTGCCTCGAATGGCGGACTTTTGCACGGTTCATCTCGACGGCCACGGCAGCGATGAGATACCGCTGCTTCACGTCGATGCCGCGAAGGAGGGCTTGCTGCGCGCGAGCTACAGGAACTACCCCCTTCTGACCGATCCTCGGCGTGGCTACGCGTATGCCGTACGACCCGAACAGCCGGTCCTCGTTTCGGAGGTTGAACCGGGCTTTTTCGAGCGCATGACCCTGAGTGACGAGCAGCGAACGCTGGTTCGGGCCATCCATCCGACGTCTTGGCTAATCGTGCCGCTTGCCGTCCAGGGATCGGCTTTCGGGGCGCTGACGCTGGGGTACACCGACTCTCCTCGTCGCTATCGCGAACAGGACGTGGTGCTCGCAAGCGAGGTGGCTCGGCGAGCCGCGGTCGCCATCGACAACGCCCGCTTGTACGAGCTCTCGCAGAGCGCGCGGTCTCGCGTCGAAGCCGCCACCCGGGCCAAGGACGAGTTCGTCGCGATCGTGTCGCACGAGCTGCGGACTCCTTTGAACGCCATCGTCGGCTGGCTTCGCTTGATGCGCAGTGGAACGCTCTCCGCGGCGAAGCGAGAGCACGCCCTCGACGTGATCCAACGCAATGCGCACGCCCAGAGTCAGCTGGTCGCCGACCTCTTGGACATCAGCCGGATCTTCACCGGGAAGATTCGGATCAATCCGTCGCAGGTCGATCTCGGCAACGTCGTCGATATGGCCATCGAGGGTGTGCGCCCGGCCGCCGATGCCAAGCGCGTTCAGATCGCCATGGATATCGAGCGGGACCACGCGCTCATGCGAGGCGACGGCGATCGGCTCCAACAAGTTGCCTGGAACCTGCTGTCCAATGCCGTGAAATTCACACCGAAGAACGGCACCGTCCAAGTTCGCCTGCGGCGGGTCGAATCCGATCTGGAGTTGACGGTCCAGGACAACGGCGTCGGAATCGCCGCCGAATTCCTCCCGTACGTATTCGATAGTTTTCGACAGTCCGACGGGACCTCCGCCCGACCGCATGGGGGTCTCGGCATCGGTCTCTCGATTGCGAAACACATCGTCGAGCTGCATGGCGGGTCCGTCGATGCCGAGAGCCCAGGGTTGGGGCAGGGCGCACTGTTTCGCGTTCTGTTGCCGATTAGCCCGCTCGTCTCGGCGACGATGGGCATTCCCCGGGTACCCGCTACCCAGCATCAAGACGTCCGCCTGACTCCTCCCCTGGGGCTCGAGGGGATTCGCGTTCTCGTCGTCGACGACGAGCCCGACGCCCGAGAACTGGTCGCCTACGTCTTCGAGGAGGTCGGGATGGAGGTTCGATCGGCCGCGAGCGCGGCGGACGCACTCAAAGAGTTGCAGAGCTTCACTCCGCAGGTGATCGTCTCGGACATCGGTATGCCGCACGAGGATGGCTACCAACTGATACGCAGTGTCCGTACGCTTTCCGCCGACGACAAGAAAGACACCCCCGCGATTGCGCTCACGGCTTTCGCCCGCAACGAGGATCGGACCCGTGCCCTCGTCGAAGGGTTTAACTTGCACATGGCGAAGCCGGTCGAGCCAAACGCGCTCGTGGACGCCGTGGCACAACTCGCCGGCCGCGCCCATCGTTGAACCACCGGTTGCGTGGGAGCGGTGCCGGCGTTGGCCCCCTGCAAGCGTCGGGCTCAGCCCGGCATCCTCTTGCTCGGCTTCGTTGTCTCAGTCGCTGGATGGGTGACGACGAGACTGCCGAATCGCTCGGCATACACGCGAGAAAACTCCGCACCGTAAAACACGACGATGCTCGAAACGTAAATCCAGGTCATTAACCCCAGAACGGCGCCCACGGCTCCGTAGGCCGCGTAGCTTGCGACGTGAGCCAGGTACCAGGCGAGCAGGGTCTTCAGCACAGTGAACAAGATCGCCGTGAGGAGGGCGCCCGGTGCGACGTCGCGCCACGCGACCGGAGCGCTCGGCACGAAGCGATAGACGGCCGCGAGCAGCCCAGAGAGCAATGCGAAAGACAGGCCGACATCCGTCCACTGCCAGAGCGCTCTTCCTGCCGAGCCCTCGTCGGCTACCCCGCCAAGAGCTTGAAGCCCCGCGCTGACGACGAGCAAGGCCAAAAGCGTAGACGCCGCCAGGACGACCACAACGAAGGAGAACGCTCTGGCTCTCAGGGTGCCAAGGATCGCGGACTCGATGCCCTGGGTGGGCGGCGGCTTCACGCGCCAGATCAGGTTGAGCGAGGATTGGAGCTCCGTGAAGACGCCGCTTGCGCCCAGGAGCAGCGTGACCGTGCCGAGGACGGCCCCCACACCACGGGCTGTTCGGTGGGACTGCATATTCTGAAGCGTATCGTTCAACAGCGAACGGACCGCGGGGGAGGTCGTCGCGGCTACCGAAGCGAGAAGCCGTTGCCGGACCGTGTTGTCGTCACCGAGCACGAACCCAATCGTCGTGACGGCCAAAAGAAGGAGGGGGAAGATTGAGAAGAGTGCGGCGTACGCAAGGGAGGCACCGAGTCGGTAGCAAGCGTCATCGGACCAACGGACGCCCGCATCGCGCCCCACCGTGGCACTTTGGACGGCGACGACCCCCATGTGCCGGAGGCGAGCGATATAGGGGTCGGCTCCCCTCGGGGCGTGACGACGGGTTGCACTCGCCCTCACTCGCGTGTCCTCATTCGCTTGTCTTAGTACAGCGCCCCGCTAAGCGGTACCCAGCTGCGCTGGGTACGCCTGCGTTGCAGGGCGGCGCTGATGATTTCCTTGGGGCTTCGCCCCAAACCCCCAATCGCCTCCCGGCGATTGAAGTACACCGCCCGCTTGATCCATTTGTTCTGGGGCGGTGTACTTAGTTAGCGAAGCCCATGCCGACGAGGAAGCTCGCCAGACGGTGGCCCATGATTTGCTCCCGATAGTGGGGCATGAGCGAAGTCGACATCGACCTTACCAACGATCCGCCCGAGGGCGTCGATTCGTACCGGTTCGGGGCTACGGACCATCTGGCCATCACGCGGAGCGACCGGCGGGCTTTGGACTTGCTCCGCGCGGCCGCCGGCGCGGGTCTGGGGTTCGTCTCGATCGTCATCGCCGTCCTCATCGGCGTGCGGGAAGATCCGTCGGATTCAAGTGTATCGGACGCCATCGTCATCGGCCACGCGTTGGTCGCTCTGGGGCTCATCGCGTTCGGTGTCGCACTCCTCGGAGTCTCCGAACGATGGCTCACGGCCGGCGGCGCGACGGGATGCCGCCCACTCAACCGGCACGAGACACGACCCTTG
Source organism: uncultured delta proteobacterium (assembly GCA_963696385.1). Taxonomy (GTDB): domain Bacteria; phylum Myxococcota_A; class Polyangia; order Polyangiales; family Polyangiaceae; genus Palsa-1150. The sequence continues at coordinate 580,780 of CAVOKF010000005.1, read as the reverse complement.
GCACGTCAACAGGAAAGGACTGGGTGAGCCCATGGCAACGATGATCCGTACGGGAAACGACGTTGTGGCTTTTCTCCACGATCAACACCGTGAGGTGAAGGAACTCCTGGATAGGGTCCTCTCGACACGCGGAGAGGAGCGCGCGAACGTGTTTTATACGCTCCGCCGAATGCTCGCGGTTCATGAGGCCGCGGAGGAGGAGATCGTACACCCAGCGGCGCGGCGCACCCTTCCGGACGGCCCAGCCATCGTCGACGCGCGCCTGCGTGAAGAGAACGAGGCCAAGAAGGCGCTCACCGAGCTCGAGAAGCTCGACGTCGATTCAAGCGAATTCCAGTCGCAATTTCAGACGTTGAAGGACCGCGTCATCGCCCATGCCCAATCGGAGGAAGCCGAAGAGTTCGAGCGCCTCGGAAGCGTCCTCGACTCGGCTCGCCTCGAACGCATGCGCAAAGCCGTCACGCTCGCCGAATCGGTCGCGCCGACTCGGCCTCATGCTGGCATCGAATCGGCGACGGCCAATTTGCTCGCCGGCCCGTTCGCCGCCATGGTGGACCGAACGCGGGACGCCCTCTCCGGCAAGAGCTCGATACGGTCCCAACCATAGAGCCGCGTCATCGGTCAGCCTCGGGCCATTGCTCGCCGCCCCGCACGCGAACGACGGACTCGAGGACCTCGGCGACCTCGGCGTCGCCGCCGACGAGGTGCCCGCAACGGGCACCTCGTCAGCCGCCCCGCGCGCGGCCAACGGACTCAAGGACACTGCGAAGCTGATCGAGCTCGACCGGCTTCACGAGATGATGATGGAAGCCCGCCTCGACCGTGCGCCGACGGTCGCCCTGCATGCCCCAGCCCGTTAGCGCGACCATCACCGGTGGCTCGGGCATGCTGACGACGACGCGGCGGCACACGTCGACGCCATCCATGCCCGGCAGGCCGAGGTCGCAAAAGACCAGGTCGGGACGAGCCCCCATGATGAGCGCCACCCCCTCGGGCCCCGTGTTGGCCACCCGCACCTCGTGGCCGAGCTGTTCCAACCAGGTCAACATCATGTCCGCCGAGTCCTCGTTGTCTTCGACGACGACGATGTTCAGACCGCCCTCCGGCTCATTGGACGTCCCGGACTCCGGCGCCTGCGCCCCGACGAGGTGCTTCGTCTGACCGATGGGCACTGAAAGGATGAATGTCGCCCCCTTTCCCTCGCCCGCGCTTTCCGCCGTCAGCGTTCCGCCGTGTCGCTCGGCGAACTGTCGGGAGAGGGCCAGACCGATTCCGAGTCCGTCGTTCGCGCTGTGCAGCGAGCGCTCGATCTTCGTGAACATATCGAAGACTCGCTCGATCTGGTCCGGAGCGATGCCCACACCCTGGTCGATCACCCGGACAATGGCCATGTCCCCGCTGTGCCGGAGTTCGACCTTGATCGGTGCACCGGAGGGGGAATGCTTGGACGCGTTGTTGAGTAGATTGCCGACGATTTGGGCTATGCGCGTCGCGTCCACATACGCTGGGACCGGCCCCTCGGCATCGATCTCGACCGATTGATTGCGCTTGGCGAACAAGGGACCGGTCGTTTCAATGGCGCGGTCGATGACGGAGGACAGGGTGACCGGCTCCCTGCGCACCTCGAGCGTTCCACGGTTGATTCGCGAGACGTCAAGCAGATCGCCCACGAGCCGGACCAGGTGATCGAGCTGCCGGTTCATCGCCGCAAGGGCACGCACCCCAATGGGGGATTGGTCCGGCTGCTTGAGCAGAACGTCGAGCCCTGTACGCAAAGGAGCGAGGGGGTTTCGAAGCTCATGCGCCAGTGTGGCGAGAAAGAGATCCTTCTGGTCGTTCGCTGCCCTCAGCGCTCTCTCCGATTTCTCGAGCTCGATCGTCCGCTCCTGCACGCGCGTCTCGAGGTGCTCGTTGAGCTCGGCCAGAGCCCGCGTCTTGCGGAATAGTTCGGCGAAGGCGGCCACCTTGCGCCGAAGGATCTGGGGATTCACCGGCTTGGTCAGGTAGTCGACGGCGCCGGCACTGTAGCCGGTGAGCACGTCGCGATCGTCGACGAGATGCGCGGTCAAAAATACGATCGGGATCTGCCGGAATTTTTTGGTGCCTTTAATGAGATGCGCGAGCTCGAAGCCGCTCACGATCGGCATCTTGATGTCGAGCACGATGGCTGCCACGTCGTTTTCGAGGAGCACGCGCAGGGCTCTCTCGGCGTCCTGCGCGCGAAGAACACGGTACGTCGGGTCATCGAGGATCGCCTCGAGAGAGTCGAGGTTGCGCGGCTCGTCGTCCACCACGAGGATATCGATCGTGTCCGGCATCTCGCCCTCCTACCGATACAACCAGACGCGCAGCAAGGAGAGCAGTTGGTCGGTGTTGACGGGCTTGGCGATGTAGTCCGAGGCGCCCGCTTCGAGACACTTCTCTCGGTCGCCCTTCATCGCTTTGGCCGTCAGGGCGAGGATAGGCAGTGTGCGAAATCTCGAATCCTTGCGAATCTCGCGCATCGTCTCGTATCCGTCCATTTCAGGCATCATGATGTCCATGAGAACGACGCTCAGATCCGGGGTGCGCTCGATGAGCTCGATCGCCTGCCGACCATTGGTCGCGCTCGCGACGACCATCTCCTGATTCTCCAAAATGGTCGTGAGGGCAAAAATGTTGCGAGCGTCGTCGTCGACGACGAGCACCTTGCGACCGCGCAGCGCCTCGGCCGAACCGTGGAGTCGCTCGATCATCCTGCGCTTGCCCTCCGGGAGCCCCGACACGACACGGTGCAAGAACAGCGCAGTCTCGTCCAGCAAGCGTTCGGGCGATTGGACGTCCTTCAGCACCACGCTCTTCGCGACCGCGTGAAGCTGGGCCTCTTCCTCGGCGGAAAGCTCCTTGCCCGTGAACACGACGACCGGAACGTCGTGGAGCTGGGGCTCGGCTCGCAGTGTCTCGAGCAGATCGAAGCCGCTCATGTCGGGAAGACGCAAATCGACGACGCAGCAGTCGTAGCGCCGCTCGCGCAGCGCCTCGAGCGCCTCGGTCCCGGTGCCCACCGCGGCGATCTCGATGTCGCTGTGGCCGAGAAGCTCAACGATGCTCGCCCGCTCTGCGTCATTGTCTTCGATCACCAAAAGCCGCTTGGTGTGCGGCTCGACGTACGACTTCAGCTTGTCGAACGCGCTCTCCAGTTCGCTCGTCGTCGCTGGTTTGACGAGATACGTGAACGCGCCGTGCGACAGGCCGTGCTGGCGCTGCTCCTCGACCGACAGCATCTGCACCGGGATGTGACGCGTGCGCGAATCGAGCTTGAGGTTGTTCAAAACCGTCCAGCCGAGCATATCCGGCAGGAAGACATCCAGGCTGATCGCGGCGGGGAGATACTCGCGAGCGAGTGAAAGCGCCTGTTGACCGCGGTTGGCGAGAATCGCTTTGAACCCTTTGTGGTGCGCGATCCCGAGTAGGACCCGTGCGTAGTGAGAGTCGTCCTCGATGATCAAAAGGACGGTGTCGCCCGCGCGAATGTCGTCGCGATCGTCGGCCACGGTCTCTTCGACCTTCGCCATCGAAAGAACCGGCACTGCGCTCGGCGCATGCGCGGGCGACGCGGGTACCATGAGCTGGCGCTGTGTCGGCCCCGTGTACGTCAGCGGCAAGTACAGGGTGAACGTGCTGCCGTTTCCTGGTTTGCTCTGAAGACGGATTTCGCCGCCCAGCAGATTGGCGAGTTCCCGGCTGATCGCCAAACCCAGGCCGGTGCCCCCGTACTTGCGGCTGGTGCCGGCGTCCGCCTGCTGAAAGGCCTCGAAGATCAACTTCTGCTTCTCCGGGGCAATGCCGATGCCGGTATCGGCCACCGTGAATGCAATCGCCGCGGCCGTGGAGCCGAGGACGGGATGGTCCGCGTTCCATCCAGACGTCACCCGGCGAACCGACATGCCCACCGAGCCGTGCGCCGTGAATTTGAATGCGTTCGACAGAAGATTTTTCAGGATTTGCTGCAGGCGCTTCGGATCGCTCACCAGCGCGCGCGGCAGCGTAGGGTCGATGTCGACATGGAACCCGAGCCCCTTGGTCTCGGCGACGTGGTGAAACATCCGATGGACGGTGTCTCGCAGATTCACGAAGGCGATCTCTTCCGGCTCGACGGTGACCGTACCCGACTCGATTTTGGAGAGATCGAGAATGTCGTTGATGAGGGTGAGCAGGTCCGTGCCGGCCGAGTGGATGTTCTTTGCAAAATCGATTTGCTTGACCGTGAGATTGCCGCCGACATTCTCCGCGAGCTGCTGACCGAGGATGAGAATGGAGTTTAACGGCGTTCGGAGTTCGTGCGACATGTTCGCCAAAAACTCCGACTTGTACTTGGAGGTCAGCGCGAGCTCGGCCGCCTGCTCCTCGAGTGCACGGCGCGCCTGCTCGACTTCCTTGTTCTTACGCTCGACCTCTTCATTTTGCTCGGCAAGCTGCTTGGCCTTGGACGCGAGCTCCTCGTTGGTTTGCTGCAGCTCGATCTGGCGCGTCTGCAGCTCCGTCGTCAGCTGCTGCGACTGCTGCAGTAGGTTCTCGGTCCGCATCGTCGCCTCGATCGTGTTCAACACGACGCCGATCGACTGGGTGAGCTGGTCGAGAAACTGGAGGTGGGTGTTCGTGAACGGCCTCAGGGCGGCCAACTCGATCACGGCCATGGTCTCTCCCTCGAACAGCACCGGGAGGACAATCACGCTGGTCGGGGGGGCCGCACCGAGGCTCGACTTGATTGCTGTGTAGTTGGGCGGCACGTCGTTGAGTAGAATGCGCTGTTTTTCCGCCGCGGCCTGACCGACGAGACCCACGCCGAGCCCAATGCGATCGGGCTGATCCTCGCGCTGCGCGTAGGCCGCCAAAAGGCGCAGGGTCATCCCCGACCGGTCGAGGATCTCGCCGGGTTCGCTGCGGTCCATCTGGTAAATGGTGCCCTGCTGCGCATCGACCAAGGGCGCAAGCTCGGAGAGGAGCATCCTGCCGACGGTCACGAGATCGCGCTGGCCTTGGAGCATTCGGGTAAACTTGGCGAGGTTGGTCTTCAGCCAGTCCTGCTCCTGATTGCGATCGGTCGTGCCCCGCAGGTTGTCGATCATCGTGTTGATGTTGTCTTTGAGCTCCGCGACCTCGCCGCGCGCTTCCACCCGGATGGATCGGGTCAGGTCGCCCTTCGTCACGGCGGTTGCGACATCGGCGATGGCCCGCACCTGATTGGTGAGGTTTGCAGCCAGCAAGTTCACGTTGCCCGTCAGGTCCTTCCACGTCCCGGCGGCACCCGGAACGTTCGCTTGGCCCCCGAGCCGTCCTTCGACGCCCACTTCGCGTGCGACGTTGGTGACTTGCTCGGCGAACGTCGCCAGCGTATCGGTCATGTTGTTGATCGTTTCGGCGAGCGCCGCGACCTCGCCTTTGGCCTCTACCGTCAGCTTCTGGCGAAGGTTGCCGTTGGCAACCGCGGTGACGACCTTGACGATCCCCCGTACCTGATTGGTCAGGTTGGCGGCCATGAAGTTCACCGAGTCGGTGAGATCCTTCCACGTGCCGGCGACCCCGGGCACGTCGGCCTGGCCGCCGAGCTTTCCTTCGGTGCCGACCTCGCGGGCGACACGCGTGACCTCCGAGGCAAACGATCGCAATTGATCGACCATCGTGTTGATGGTGTTCTTGAGCTCGAGAATCTCGCCCTTTACGTCGACGGTGATCTTGCGCGAAAGGTCACCCCGAGCAACGGCGGTCGTCACCTCCGCAATGTTGCGCACCTGGGCCGTGAGGTTCGTCCCCATGGCATTGACCGAGTCGGTGAGATCCTTCCAGGTACCCGCGACGCCGGGAACGACGGCCTGGACGCCGAGACGTCCTTCCGTCCCTACCTCGCGGGCCACTCGGGTGACTTCGGAGGCGAACGAGCGCAGCTGTTCGACCATCGTGTTGATGGCCTCTTTCAACTGGAGGATCTCGCCGCGAACGTCGACGGTGATCTTCCGGGAGAGGTCACCGTTCGCGACGGCGATCGTGACGTCGGCGATGTTGCGGACCTGGTTGGTCAGGTTCGACGCCATCGAGTTGACGTTGTCGGTGAGATCCTTCCAGGTGCCGGCCACGCCGGGCACCACCGCCTGACCACCGAGCTTGCCCTCCGTGCCGACCTCGCGAGCCACGCGCGACACTTCGGAGGCGAATGCGTTGAGCTGATCGACCATCGTGTTGAGCGTGTTCTTCAGCTCGAGAATCTCGCCTTTGACGTCGACCGTGATTTTGCGAGAAAGGTCGCCCCGCGCAATCGCGGTCGCCACGTCGGCGATGTTACGGACCTGGCCCGTCAGGTTCGAAGCCATCGCGTTGACGTTGTCGGTGAGATCCTTCCAGGTGCCGGCCACGCCGGGCACCTGCGCCTGGCCGCCGAGCTTGCCCTCCGTGCCCACCTCGCGAGCCACGCGAGAGACCTCGGAGGCGAACCCGTTGAGCTGATCGACCATGGTGTTGATCGTGTCTTTGAGCTGAAGGATTTCGCCCCGCACGTCCACCGTGATCTTCTTGGAGAGGTCGCCTTTGGCGACCGCGATGGTGACGTCGGCGATGTTGCGAACCTGGTTGGTCAGGTTGGATGCCATCGAGTTGACGTTGTCGGTGAGATCCTTCCAGGTACCGGCCACGCCGGGGACTTGCGCCTGTCCGCCGAGCTTGCCCTCCGTCCCCACTTCGCGGGCGACGCGAGAGACCTCGGAGGCGAACCCGTTGAGCTGATCCACCATCGTGTTGATGGTGTTCTTGAGCTCGAGAATCTCGCCCTTTACGTCGACGGTGATCTTGCGCGACAAGTCGCCGCGGGCGACCGCGGTCGTCACTTCCGCGATATTGCGAACCTGGTTGGTCAGGTTGGACGCCATCGAATTGACGTTGTCGGTCAGGTCCTTCCAGGTGCCGGCAACGCCGCCCACCTGGGCCTGGCCACCGAGCTTGCCCTCGGTCCCCACCTCGCGGGCCACGCGGGAAACTTCCGAGGCGAACGCGTTGAGCTGATCGACCATCGTGTTGATCGTGTTTTTCAGGGCGAGAATCTCGCCTTTCACGTCGACGGTGATCTTGCGCGACAAGTCTCCTCGCGCCACGGCCGTCGCCACCTCGGCGATGTTTCGAACCTGATCGGTCAGATTCGAGGCCATCGAGTTGACGTTCTCCGTGAGATTCTTCCAGACGCCGGCGACCCCATCGACCTCGGCCTGACCGCCGAGTTTGCCCTCGGTGCCGACCTCCTTCGCGACACGCGTGACCTCGGACGCGAAGGCATTGAGCTGATCGACCATGCGATTAATCGTATTTTTCAGCTCGAGAATCTCGCCTTTGACGTCGACTGTGATCTTGCGCGACAGGTCACCGTTGGCGATGGCGGTCGCGACATCGGCAATGTTGCGTACCTGGCCCGTGAGGTTCGAGGCCATCGCATTGACGTTGTCGGTCAGATCCTTCCAGGTGCCGGCCACGCCGGGCACCTGGGCCTGGCCGCCGAGCTTGCCCTCGGTCCCGACCTCCCGGGCGACGCGCGACACCTCCGAGGCAAACCCATTGAGCTGATCGACCATCGTGTTGATCGTGTTCTTCAGCTCGAGAATCTCGCCTTTGACGTCGACCGTGATCTTGCGCGATAGGTCGCCTTTGGCGACCGCCGTCGTGACCTCCGCGATGTTGCGCACCTGGCCGGTCAAGTTGGACGCCATCGAGTTGACGTTGTCGGTGAGATCCTTCCACGTGCCCGCGACTCCGGGGACAACCGCCTGGCCTCCCAACTTGCCTTCGGTGCCCACCTCGCGCGCGACACGGCTCACCTCCGAAGCGAAGCCGTTGAGCTGATCGACCATCGTGTTGATCGTGTCTTTCAACTGAAGAATCTCGCCTTTGACGTCGACCGTAATCTTGCGAGACAGATCGCCCCGCGCCACGGCCGTCGTGACTTCCGCGATGTTGCGCACCTGGTTGGTCAGGTTCGACGCCATCGAGTTGACGTTGTCGGTGAGGTCCTTCCACGTGCCGGCCACGCCGGGCACTTGGGCCTGTCCACCGAGCTTGCCCTCGGTCCCCACCTCTCGGGCGACGCGTGACACCTCCGAGGCAAACCCATTGAGCTGGTCGACCATCGTGTTGATCGTGTTCTTCAGCTCGAGAATCTCGCCTTTGACGTCGACTGTGATCTTGCGAGAGAGGTCGCCGCGGGCCACCGCCGTGGTCACCTCCGCGATGTTGCGCACCTGGCCCGTCAAGTTCGACGCCATCGAGTTGACGTTGTCGGTGAGATCTTTCCATGTTCCTGCAACGCCCGGGACAACCGCTTGTCCGCCGAGCTTTCCCTCCGTGCCGACCTCGCGCGCGACACGAGTGACCTCCGAGGCGAACGAGCGAAGCTGTTCGACCATCGTATTGATGGCTTCCTTGAGCTGGAGAATCTCGCCGCGAACGTCGACCGTAATTTTTTTCGATAGATCGCCACTTGCGACGGCGATGGTCACCTCCGCGATGTTGCGCACCTGAGCGGTCAGGTTGCCGGCCATCTGATTGACAGACTCGGTCAGGTCCTTCCACACGCCCGAGACGCCCTTCACTTGGGCCTGGCCACCGAGTTTGCCCTCGGTCCCGACTTCACGCGCCACGCGGGTCACCTCGGAGGTGAAGACGGACAGCTGGTCAATCATCTTGTTGACGAGCTGGGCGGAGCGGAGAAACTCGCCCTCGAGCGGTCTGCCATCGACCTCGAGCGCCATCGCCTGGGTGAGATCGCCCTTTGCGACCGCGCCAATGGCGCGCGTCACCTCGGTGGTCGGCCAGACCAGATCGTCGATGAGCGTATTGAGCGATACGACCTCATCGGCCCAACCCCCGACGGCGCCCGGTACGTTCATGCGCTGCTTGAGCTTGCCCTCCTTGCCCACCACTCTGCACACACGCGCGATCTCGACGGAGCGGCGCGCGCTGACACCCAGAATCTCATTGAAGACGTCGGCAATTTTTCCGTCGATGCCGGTGAAATCGGAAGCGAGGCGGGCGCTGAAATCGCCTTCTTTGAACCGCAGCAGGGCGACGAGGAGATCGCGGGAAAACGCGCCTTCGTGCGGGCGATTCGGCGCGAAGCCCTCGCTCGGCGCGACGAGTTTCGTCGCGACGTCGTCTTTCGGGGGCGAACGGGGCGCCTCCGGAACCGCGGACTTCGAATCGGAGGCCACATTGTTGGACATGACGATCCTGTTGCCGGCTCCTGCCAGCGACAACCGACTATGACACGGGGTTGGTTGGTGCGTAAGCACCTATCGCACGGCTGCGCACAGCCACTATTTCTTGCCGTCCTCTGCCATGGAGTCGGGCAGGTTTCGCCCCGCGCCTTCGCGGGAAAGCGAACGCTTGAATCGACCTATTGGCCCCTAGAAGAATCGTGTCCCGACGATCCCCCCGAATCGGGCTCGTCCCCAGCCGCCAAGGCCACGGAGACCTCTTGCGAGGCGGCCGCCGGCAACGGGCGCACGAAATTGCGGCGTGTGGCAGCGGAACTCCTCAGCAACCACCGGAGTGAGGCATCTGCGTATGCACGGGATCAGGCAGGGCCAAGCCCGGAAACTCGTGCACGGGTCGACGACATCCGTTCAACAGAGGGCGTTCGAGGAGCGCCCGTGGGCGGTCCCCTTCGTCTCGTGGGGGCCGTCCGGCTTCGGGGTCGAGGTACTCCAGCGCTCGAGCTTTCGGTAAAGCGTTCTGCGGTCCATCCCCAGCAGACGAGCCGCGGAGGACTTGTTTCCGCCGAGCGCCTCAATTGCCTTTGCGATGTAGCGCCGCTCCACTTCATCGATCGGCAGAATCGTGAGAGGATCCGCGCTTTCAACGACGGGACGAGGGCACTTGAATTCGCGGATCCGCTCCGGCAAATCCTCGACGCCGATGTGATCGAACTGCGAGAGGGCGAGGGCTCGCTCGATGCAATTCTGAAGCTCCCGGACGTTGCCCGGCCACGGGTACGCGCGCAGGCGCTCGGCGGCCGCGACCCTCAGGCCCACGACGCGCGGACTGCCGCCGGGCTGGCCTTGACGCAAGAAATTCTGGGCCAGCAGAACGACGTCGTTCTCGCGTTGGCGAAGGGGCGGGACATGAATGTGGACCACGTTGATCCGATAGAACAAGTCTTCTCGGAACCGCCGCTGTTCGATCTCCTCTTCGAGGTCGCGGTTCGTGGCGGCGACGATGCGCGCATTGAACGGCACTTCCGTGTCGCCTCCCACGGGGCGGACCGTTCGCTCCTGAAGGGCCCGCAGGAGCTTCGCCTGCATAGGCAACGGCATCTCCGCGACCTCGTCCAGAAAGAGCGTGCCCCCGGTCGCCTTGACGAAGAGCCCGCTGCGCGAGGATCGGGCGTCGGTAAACGCGCCTCTGGCATGGCCGAACAGCTCGCTCTCAAGAAGCGATTCCGGCATCGCCGCGCAGTTGATGGCGACAAACGGTCCGGCCGCGCGAGAACTTCGGGCATGAAATGCCCGCGCGACGAGCTCCTTGCCGGTGCCGCTTTCCCCCGTAATGAGAACGCTGGCTTCGGTGTCGGCGACGCGAGCAATGACATCGCACATTTTTGTGATCGCAGGGCTTTCCCCGAGGATGTCGGCAAAGACCTGGCGTTCGCCGACGGCGCGCCGCAGGCGCTTGACCTCCTCGCGCAGCGCGTGGTGCTTCAGAGCACGGTCGATCGTCAGAGCGAGTTCGTCCGCATCGACTGGTTTCGTCACAAAGTCGTACGCACCGGCGCGAATCGAAGCGACGGCGAAATCGATGCTGGCAAACGCCGTCATCACGATGACGGGAGTGTCCTCGCGCAGGGTGACGACCTCGCGGCATAGGTCGACGCCGCTCATTCCTCGCATGTTGATATCGCTCAAGACGGCGCTGAAGTCGTGACCCGCGAGTTGCTGGAGCGCAGTCTGCGGAGAGGTCTGGGTGACGACTTCGTATTGCCTGCCCTCCAGCTCGGCCCGAAGCAGGTCCAACATACTTTCGTCGTCATCGATAATGAGAATGCGTCCTTCCACGTTCGCGCCCTTTCGTTCGTCGCCGTTGACGTCATGCACCCGGTGGTGCCGTTGAGCCCAGCAGAAGCCGTGCCGATGGATCGAGAGACCGGGAAGATCCTGGATTTTCATGCAGTTGGAACCTGGACAGCGCGGGAGTGGGCAGAGCGCAAAAATGCCCCATGTGTGCTGTATTTGGCACGCTGAGGCGCGGGCGGCGCGCGAGCTCCTTGCCGAACGTTCCCGACGTTTTGGGATCGACCTCCGGGTGGCGAACTGCGCCTTCGAGGATCGCGCTCGAGCCAATCATCCCGCCCGTCCTCGCTTCAGACGTGTCCCTGCCGGTCCCTGGCGCCCGTACGTTCGCGCCAACGCCGCGAGACGCTCGGCGCTGGCGGAGTCGACGGCGTGCTCGAACCGCCACGCCCAGTTGCCCGTCGCCGTCCCCGGACGGTTGAATCGGGCCTCCGAACCAAGCCCGAGGATGTCTTGAAGCGGCACGATCGCCAGACGAGCCACCGACGCGAGCGCCGCGCGAATCATGTCCCAATGAATCTCTTTGCCCGTCACCCCCAAGTAGCGCCGAGTCGCATCGCGCTCGGCTTGCGCCTGGGCCGGCGATCGGGGATTGTCGCCTCCGCCCCCGTCGTGAAACCAGCCGACCGTCGTGTCGTTGTCGTGGCTGCCCGTGAATACCACGGCCCTGCGCGGGAAATTGTGCGGAAGAAACGTGTGTGCGTTCGGATCGCTGCCAAACGCAAATTGAAGGATTTTGATGCCGGGGAGGCCGAAGCGATCCCGCAACGCGAAGACCGAAGGCGTGACCGCCCCCAAGTCTTCGGCGATGAGCGGCAACTCGCCCAGCTCAGCGGTCATGGCGGCGAAGAAGTCCGCGCCGGGCCCTTTCATCCACTGTCCTCGAACCGCCGTTGGTTCCGCTGCCGGGATGCGCCAGTAGCGCTGGAAGCCGATGAAATGGTCGACGCGTAAGGCGTCGAAGCGACGCAGAGTCGCGCGCAGTCGATCGCACCACCACCGGTAGCCGGAGCGACGCATGCGCTCCCAGCGATACAGCGGGTTGCCCCATCGCTGGCCGGTGCTGCTGAAGTAGTCGGGCGGAACGCCCGCGACCCATGTGGGATCGCCCGCGTGATCGAGGTGAAATGCGCGCGGATCTTGCCAGACGTCGGCGCTGTCGTGGGCGACGAAGAGGGGGATGTCGCCGATGAGGCCAATGCCGCGTGCCGCGGCGTAGTGGCGCAGGCCGCCCCATTGCTGCTCAAATGCGTACTGGACGAATTGCTCGAATGCGATCTCGTCGGCGAGGCTTTTTCGCGCCCCGTCGAGAGCCGCCGGGTCGCGCAACCGAACGCCCGCCGGCCAATGGGTCCACGGTGCGCCGCCGTGGCGCCGCTTGAGCGCGCGAAACAGTGCAAAGTCGTGCAGCCACACCTCACGTTCCGCGCAGAAACGTTCGTAGTCCCGCTCATCGGGACGACGCGCGTTCCATCGATCGAAGGCCAGCCGGAGCAGACGCATCCGGTGCTTCTCCATCGGCAGGTAGTGGACGCGTTCGGCCGGAAGGGGTCGCACCGGCACCACTTCGCCGGGGGAGAGCCAACCGTCCTGCACCAGCCGATCGGGACTGACGAGCAGAGGGCTTCCCGCGAATGCGGACTGGGCACTGTACGGGGACTCGCCGTAGCCAGGCGGAGCGACCGGCAACATGGCCCACCACCTTTGGCCGGCGGACGCGAGAAAGTCGACAAACGACCGAGCCTCCGCGCCGAGATCGCCGCTGCCGTGGCGACCGGGAAGGCACGTCGGATGAAGCAAGACGCCGCTCGACCGGATTCGCAACGTCGGTACGCGCGCGGGCGTGCCCATTCACTTCGTACCGACGACCGCCGAGCAAACGCTCGCGATGCGCTCGCGCAGCGATCGATGAATGAGGGCGACTACGTCGTCGAACGAAACGGGCTTGACGAGAAAGCCGTCGGCGCCGAGGTCCGAGAGCTTGCCCCATTGCTCGGGCCCGCCCGAGGCGGTCACGATGATGATCGGGACCCTCCTGGACTCTTCGCGCCGTCGAATCTGCTCGGTGACCTGCAGCCCGTCGAGTCCCGGCATGCACAGGTCAAGGATGACGACGGAGGGAGACTTTCGAATCGAAGGCGGCGATGGCGCCGAACCCGTCGCCCACGCACTCGACCTCGGCATCGGGAAATCTCAATTCCAGAAACGATCGAAGCGCTTCCCCCGAATCGATGTCGTCGTCGACGACCAAGATTCGTTCGGGCTTGGGGTCGCTGTGACCCAGCATCAACTCGCTCCGAAACGCCTCGGCCGTCGGCGTCCGGACGGCCGGATCCTTGGCAAGCGCACGTAGGATGGCGTGGTCGACATCTGGAGCGAGCGCGGAATTGAACTGGCTCGGCGGCGGCACGGGGGCGGTCGCATGGCGCAACATCATTGCGATTTGCGTCTCCGCCTGGAAGGGCGGCTGTCCCGTCAGAAGCTCGTACGCCACGCATGCGAGCGAGTACACGTCGGCCCGAGACCGATGTGCCGGGTCGACTGCGCGGCCGAACGCCACCTCCGGTGCCATGTAAGTGGGTGTACCGGCAATCTCGCAGTGCATCGACCCGTGGTCGCGGCGGAGGACCGCCAGGCCCATATCTGCGATTCGAGGTCTCAACTTGGCGTCCAATAAAATGTTGCTCGGCTTCAGGTCACGATGAAGCGTGTCCGCGGCGTGAATGGCCGACAACCCGTGGCAGATTTCCTCGATGATTCGGATCAGAAGATCGATGTCGATCGGCGTTGTCCTCCGACCCCGCCACTGTTCGAGGGTCATGCCGTCAACGAACTCCATCACGAAGTAGGGAACGCATCCGTGCTCGCCGAATGCGTAGATCTGCAAGACGTTCGGATGGTTGACGCGAGCCATGGCTCGCGCCTCCTCGATAAAGCGAAGGCGGAAGTCCGAGTCGATGAGATCGTGCCGGATGAACTTGATGGCAACCCGGCGGTGCAGACTTTCGTCCTGCGCCAGCAGAACGGTGCCCATCGCGCCGGTGCCAAGCGTTCCCATCACCCGATAGACGTCGCCAATCAGAGCCGCCGCCTCGATGCCGCGAGTCTCCGACCGGGGCTCTTCCGCCGCCGATGTCGGGTCGAACGGCGAGGAACGAGATGGGAGCGTCGGCGCCGTGGCCGCCGCGTCGGGGACCGACTCGTCGACGTCGTCGGCAAGACGCACTCGGTTGGGCATTTTCATCGTGACTGTTGGAGCGTTTGGCGGATTGGAGGCGAACATCGCCGCACCGAGCTTGCGAACATCGTGCCGGGCAAAACGGGTCGATACGGAGCCCGCAAACGGCCGAAGGACGAACCGCGTGGCACGCGAGCTGCACGCCCGCAACTCATGGATCGGCGGTCGCCCTCCGCTTCCTTCACCGGCCGTGTCGCCCGAAGCGCCTCCCGTTTGCGTTACCGCACGCGAGGTCCCTCACTCATGAACCGAACGAGCCCTTCTTTGCCATTCACCCGACGCCTGCCCGTGGGGGCGGAGCCTTTCAGCCGCGGCACTCATTTCCGCGTCTGGGCCCCACGCCGAAAACGGATCGCGGTCGTATTCGAGCATGGCGCGGAACAGGCGTTGCTTCCCGAGAATGGCGGGTACTTCAGCGGGGCGGTCGCGCACGCGGGCGCTGGAGCGCGATACCGCTTCCGGCTGGATGAAAGCGAAGAGCTGTTCCCCGATCCGGCTTCGCGCTTCCAGCCTGAGGGGCCGCACGGTCCATCCGAGATCGTCGATCCGTCGCGCTTTGCTTGGACGGACGCGAACTGGAACGGCATCCGCCTGAGGGGACAGGTGATCTACGAGATGCACGTGGGTACATTCACCGGGGAGGGCACGTGGGCTGCCGCGACCCGCGAAATCGACCGGCTGCGGGGGGTTTGCTCGACGATCGAGATGATGCCGGTCGCGGACTTCCCCGGCGACTTCGGCTGGGGCTATGACGGTGTCGACCTCTTTGCACCGACCCACCTCTATGGGACGCCGGACGATTTACGACGATTCGTCGACCATGCGCACTCGCTCGGACTGGGCGTGATCCTCGACGTCGTCTACAACCATCTCGGCCCGGACGGAAATTACCTGTCCCAATTTTCCGATACCTATTTTACCCAGGAACTCTGCACGGAATGGGGTGCTGCCGTCAATTACGACCGCGAAGGCCACTCCGGGGTGCGGGAGTTCGTCGTGAGCAATGCCGGATATTGGATCGACGAATTTCATTTCGACGGGCTCCGATTGGACGCGACGCAGGCCATCCACGACACCTCGCCGTGCCACATCATCGCTGAATTGGGCCAGCGCGTACGCGATCGCGCGCGCGGGCGAGGCACGATCCTCGTCGCGGAGTGCGAGTCTCAAGACGCGACGCTCGTCCGTCCTCTCGAAGACGGAGGGTACGGACTCGATGCGGTTTGGAACGATGATTTGCATCATTCGGCCGTCGTGGCGCTCACGGGGCACCGAGAGGCCTACTACAGCGATCACGGCGGGGCCGCCCAGGAATTCATTTCAGGGGCCAAACACGGCTACTTATTTCAGGGGCAACGATACGCGTGGCAAGGAAAGCGTCGCGGCACATCGACCCGGGGTCTGTCGCCGGAACGTTTCGTCACCTTCCTCGAAAACCATGATCAGGTCGCGAATACGGCGCGCGGCTTGCGATTGCATGCGCGCACTCATCCGGCGCGACTGCGCGCGCTCACGGCGTTCGTGCTGCTGGGTCCCGGAACGCCGATGCTTTTCCAAGGGCAGGAGTTCTCATCGAGCGCCCCCTTCGTCTACTTCGCGAGTCACCCTCCGGACGTAGCGGCCGCCGTGCGGACGGGACGAGCGAAATTTTTGGCCCAGTTTCCTTCGATTGGCCTCACCCCGATGAACCAGTCGCTGGACGACCCGTCCGACCCGCACGTTTTTGCCAAGTGCAAGCTCGACGCGGCGGAACGGGAGCGCAACGTCGACGTATTGCGGTTGCATCGGGATCTGGTCGCTTTGCGGTGGAACGACCGCACCCTTCGAGCCCAGGGGTCGCACGGATTGGAGGGGGCCGTCCTGGGTGAGCACGCGTTCGTCTTGCGGTTTTTCGGCCCAACCGAGCCAGCCGATCGGCTTCTCGTAGTCAATCTCGGAGCCGACATCCATCTGGTCCACCTGCCTGAGCCGCTGCTGGCGGCGCCACGCGGCATGGATTGGTCGCCCCTGTGGTCTTCGGAGGACCCGCGATACGGAGGAGACGGCATGCCGCCGATGGATACGAAGGGAGGGTGGCGCGTGATGGGTGAATCGGCCACCCTGCTCGGCGCCTCGTGAAGCAAGGGGCCGGTTCGCCCTAGTACCCCGATTCCATGAAACGGAGGGGTGAGACGACCCGATCCCGTCGGGAATATCGCGGAAAACGACCCTTCCATTCCGCGGAATCGGGGTACTAGGCTCCGATGAACCAGTGCGCGCCCGCGCCCGAGTGTGTCATCCTCGCCTCACGGCCTCTTGGGCGACGCGTCGGCAATCGTCGACCGTCACGTCACGCAGCGACAGCTTGACCTTGGCGAAGCGGACCGGAGCCACGCTGATGGCGTCGACTCCCAGGCCTACCAAGATCCGTGCTCCATGCGGATCGCCCGCCATCTCACCGCACACGCTCACTTTGCGGCCCCGAGCGTGCGACGCCGCAATCACACGTTCGACCATGCGCAGGGCGCGCGCATCGAACGACAGGGGCGAACCTCTGCGCTCTCGCCGAGCCACCCGAGCGAACAGATCATTGGTGCCGACGCATACGAAATCGGCTGCCGCGACGATTTCGTCGACCTGATGAACCGCTGCCGGCGTCTCGATCATCGCGCCCACGGCGAGGCTCCGGGCTGTCTTCTCGCGGATGCGATCGACGTCGCCCGCGGACCGAACGAATGGCAGGAGCACACGCATGTCGATGCCGTCGGCCGCACGGGCGATAGCACGGAGTTGTGTCTCCAGGATCGCCGGATGCATGAAGAGGAGCTCTATGCCTCGTGTACGATCGAAGCCGGCGGGCGGCTTCAGCCAGGCCAACGGCTTGTCACCACCCGCATCGAAGAGGCGGACGACGACGGGCGCTCGCCCGACTGGCTTCGCGATGGCCCGGAGCGCCGCGAACTGCTCCATTTCGCACGGAGCCAGGAGATGACCCGAAAACACGAGCTCCGTCCGCACGAGCCCGATCCCATCGGCCGAGGCGGGAACATGCTCGACCATCGACGCGATGTTGACCTGCACGTCGAGCCCAAGATGCGCCAGAGGAGCCGCGACTTTGGCCTCGTCCTGCGCGCAGCGCACGATCCACTCCTCGTGCCGCCGCTTCGCCTCGAAGACCACCGACGGGGCCGGTGACACCCAGACGGAGGCGACGCTGCCGGTCGTGTCCAGCACGACTGTGTCGTCGTCGGAGATGGTGTGGAGAGTCTCCGGGCGGACGAACGCGACCGGGATGCCTCGCCCGCGAGCGAGTATCACGGCGTGGGATGTGTACTCGCTTCTACGTGGAGCGTCGTGCCATGCCGCCACGATTCCCACGACGCGGGCGGGGAGCGACGCAACGACCGACGGAGTGAGCGACTCGATCGCGAGCACTCGGTCCCCGTCCCGCCCTTCAAGCAGCGCTTCCACGGATCGCCAGTCGTGGCTCAGGCTGTCGAGCAGACGGGCGCGCGCATCCAAGAGCAAATCGGTCGACACCTGCGAGGTGGCCTGGTGGACGGCCTCTTCAGCCGTGGCTCCCAGGTCGACCCGTTGGAGCAGCACTGGACCGAGCTCATCGAGGATCACGACTTCGGGGGCAAAGAGATCAGCCTCGGCCGGCGGCAGCAAGCGCGCGAGGTCCTTTACGTCCCGCGTCACCCGCACGAGCGCGCGGCCCAATCGCCGGCGCTCCTCTTCGGGCGTTCCGGCGACACTGCGCGGCTCCGGATCGCGGCCCCACACCACGGCCAGACCGATCGCGATTCCGTCGACGGCCGCGACTGATTGGACCGAGCCTCCGACCGACCTCGAGCGCATCGGCGATGGCCACTGCACCTATCAGGCCGCGATCGCAAACCCGAGCCCGAGCCGCCCCGAGATCTCGAGCGGATGAGCCGGGCTCGTCGCAAACCCGCTGCAGTGCGCGAGGTATGCAGGACGACGTGGCCCGCGTTTCGCACGGGGCGCCTGGGCAGAGGAGCCTCGTATGACCGGACTTGCGCAAGGGCTCGGCGGGATGCTGCCCCAACCGGGAACAACACTGGCAGACCGATACGTGATCGAAGGCGAGTGCGGCCGCGACCGCATCGTCGTGTTGCTGTCGGCTCACGATGCCCAACTCGATCGTCGGGTCGCCATCCAGACCCTTGCCCCTGAATGGGCGCGCGATCCGGGAGTGTTCGATCGCTTCCTTCGGACGGCCCGTGGCGCGTTGCGCCTCCAGAACGAGCACACGGTGCGCATTCTCGACACGGGCACGTTCCCCCGCGGGCAACCCTATTCGGTCGTCGAGTATCCGGACGGGCACAACTTCGACCATGTCCTCCACACCTGGGGCGCTTTGGCCGTGCCGACGGCGATCGACTGGGTGCTGCAAGCTGCGGAGTCGATCGCCGAGGCTCATGCTCAGGGGAGCGTCCACGGCGATCTTAAATCGGGCAGCCTTTTCTTGACCCGACGCTGCGACGGCACGGCGACCGTCAAGGTTGCACACTTTGGTCTCCCCGCGCTTGGAGATCCGCTCCGGTGTTTCTCGTCGGTTGCTTTGACGCGGCCGGACCGCCTTCTGCGATCGTTTTACTGCCTTGCGCCGGAGCAGCTGTGCCACCCGCACGAGGCGTACGCCCAAAGCGACGTCTGGGCACTGGGCGCGATAACCTACGAATGGCTATCGGGCGCGCCTCCGTTTCCGGCGGCGAGCCTTTCCGATCTCAGCATCGCGGTGCTAACCCGGCCTCCCGAGCCGCTCCTTTGCGACGCGCGGAGCGTCGATCGCCGCCTGGAAGCGGCCATCAAATGCTGCCTGCACAAGGACCCTTTGGCCCGGTTTGCGGACGTCGCGCAATTCGCTCGAGCGTTTGCGCCGCACGGAACCCTCCTGGCGCGAGCGTCACGCGATCGCATCGAGCACGCGCTTGGCATTCGTGCCCGTCCGAAGGCCTTACTTACGTTGCCCTTGCAACCTGCGGCAAACGACGACGCCCTCCTGCAGGACGGCGCGAGCGCGTTCCAACGACCGGCCTCTATGCGCATGATAGCGGGCGCGCTGTTGTTGTTGTCGGCGTTGTTCGCGGGCGTCTTCATGTCGGTGTACGCCGACGTCCACTCTCGCTCTCCGCTGCCCGCATTCGCGGGGGCCATCGCGTCGCAGCCGGCACCCGTGTTCCAGGATTCCGCGCGTCCGGGCGCTTCGAACGCACAGGTCCGGTCCTGCCCGGCCGCGAACGCCGCCGAAGCGCAACCGGCTCCGCTCCAAACCCCGAATGCTCGGGACTGGCGAAACGAGTCGCGGACGAGCGATTCAACGACCTGTCTCGCGATTCGGCCGTCGGGTGAATCCGAACGGGCTGATCGCTCCGGAGAC
The DNA here is from genome assembly GCA_963696385.1 of uncultured delta proteobacterium. GTDB lineage: Bacteria > Myxococcota_A > Polyangia > Polyangiales > Polyangiaceae > Palsa-1150. Next base: position 561,075 of record CAVOKF010000005.1, on the reverse strand, counting down.
TCGCGGGCATCGGCATTGCAATGAATCGGTAGCGTGGAGGTTAATATGAATCATCACGTACGTTCGCTAGCGATTCTCGGACTACCCGCACGCGGGAGCATCGACCGCGGAGGACTCGGGAGTTGCGAGCCACGGCGACGAGTTCATCGATGAGCAGTCTCGAAGCACCAGGCGCACCGTGACGAGCCGGCAGGCCATGGGGACAACCGCACGACCCCCGATGACCTCAATCGGCTCGAGGTCTCGCTCGAGCGCGTCGCAGCGCGACGCCGAGGCGATCTCGCGCGACCTCAGCCATACCCGAACCGATCGCTCCGAAGCGCCGTTGCAGACGAGTCGCACGATCACCCCGGGGCCCACGTCGGCGCGCTTGAGGGCCACGAACGCGACGGCCGGATCGTCGCAGAGCACGAGCGATCCGGCCAGGTGCTTGAGCGGGCGGAGGGCCGCGGGCAGCCACGCCAAATCGAGTCGAAGCCGCATCGCGGGCGAAATGCACGGCTCGGTCGTGACAAACAGCGCGGCCTGATGCGTCTGTTGCTCGTCGACCGTTCCCCCGATGGGATGCGCCAGAACCGGTAGCCACCCGAAGGCGCGCTCCTTGGGGGCGTTGCGCGCGACAATCCACTCGAGTGCGTGGTCGGGACTCAAGGAAACGGCCGTCGGCGCTTCGAAGCCGACGTGAATGGCGCCCGTCGGTCGGCGCAGCGAGACACTCGACGGCACCGGCCAGAACGTCGGCTGATGGACGCGCTCGAACGGGCGATCGATCGTGCCGCCTATCGTGTCCATTTCGATCGACGTCGGACATCCGGCGATGGCCCAACGGCACGTCACAGTCATTCGACGAGGCGCAGCGCCCTCGACCCGCAGACGAAGCAGCGCGTCGTCGCTTCGGCACGTGACGGTTCGGAGGAACCGCGCGCCTCGCAGGTCGGACGTGACCGCCACCGTGACGGCATCGCCGACTTCGTCGATTTCGATCTGGGCCGGCCTTCGGCTCGCGCGGTCGACTTCCACGAACCGACCGCCCCGGTACTCGTGGCCCATTCTCCATAGCCCGCCCTCATCGGCAAACGCGAGCAGATCGAACCCCAGCCCCCGCAGCTGGTCGCTGCCGTCGATCACGAGACTGGTCAGGCACCCGCCCCGTTCCTTCGAGAACGTCAGACGGTGATTCGCCGTTTGGACGTGGACGTCCTGGCCCTCACGCCAAAAGCGGACGCGGCGCAGCCCGGCGCCTCGGGTCGAAGGCACTTGTTCGCTCGTCGTCACGGAGGCACCGGCCGAGGCGCGCGACAAAGCCACGGTCGCCGCAGCCTCGGCCGCGGAAAGCCAGCGCCGCTGCTCGTCGTGGCAGACCCGATCCGGCGACGTACCCGTGATGGCGTCGTGATGGTTGATGAGAACCAGTCTTTGCCACCCGCTGCGAAGCGACGCTTCGAGCACCGGATCGCGCGGACCGAGCGCCGACAGACTCTCGGCGAGCAAAAGCGCTCGTGCAATTCGCGTGGGGCGTTGTTTCAGCTCGGGCCGAGACGAGTAGAAGCCCATCCAGTAGGGATTCGGGTCGATCGAGAGCACCGGGAGCTTTTCCCTGTGGAATCCTAGCAATTCGAAGTAGTCGTCCAGTCCGGCAAGCACCGTCCACGTTCCCGTCCGCGGGTACCGTTCGCCGTTGTAGCGGTCGAGTAGATCGCGCAAACCGTCGATGGGATCGTTGAAGTCCATGCCGATGGGGCACAAGAAATACGGTGTGCGGGCGAGCGGTTCGAGCTGCCGTGCGAAGCCGTCGATTCGCCGGGCGACGTGGCCCCGCGTCCGCCAGGGCACGGCGGCGCAGTGGCCGTTCCACCGGACGATCCCCGCGTGCGCCAACATGTCGCCTTGAAAATAGGTGAAGGCGTTCCAGTGGCAGAGCACCTCCGCCCCGTCGTCGTCACGCCAGATGAAGTCGAGCGTTCGTAGCTCCTTTTGGAGAAGCTCGGCCGTCGATCCCTTGAGGGGAAACGAGGTTTTGCTGCGGTAGTCCGCCGCGATGAAATACATTCCGTCGATTCGAGTCAGTGCGACAGCGTCGACGCCGACCGCCCGCATCAAGGACGGCAGATGCGGCGAGTGTCCGAAGTTGTCCGGGAAGTACGCGGTGCGAGGCATGATCGACAGGCCGCTCGCACGCAACCAATCCTGGCCCAGAAGGTAGTCGCGAAGGATGGCCTCGGGATGCGGAAGCAGCGTGTCCGGAGTGGTCAGCGAAGACGACATCAGGCGCAGTTGGCGGCGCTCGATGAGGCGGGTCAGTCGCGCCTGCTGCTCGGGGTGCCGCTCCCAGTAGAGCTCGAGGAAAAAGACGCTCTCGATGCAATAGATGCGCTTGGGATCGCGATCGAGCGCGGTGACGATATGGGCAAATATCGGTTCGAGCCGCCGCGTGAAATACTCTTCCGACGTGCTGAGCCAGTTGGTGTCCCAGTGGCTGCTCTCGCAAAAAAGGAGAACGCGCCGCGCGTCGGCTGGAATGCCCAGGCTCTCGCGAAGCGCGGATTCGTTCACGGGCCGGTCCCCCGGGCCACCGTCTCGGGTGCACCGGCGCGCCCGATGGCGGCTTTGACGAATTCGATCGCGGAGCTGCGCTGACCGCCTCGCGCGAGGAACGCGGGAATTCCGCCGCCCGGCTCGCTGTACACCTCGTAACGGAGCCACAGTTTGCCGTCTGCGGTGGGGGCCACCCACCAGTGACCGCGAATGCAGGGGATCCGTACGAACCCCGCCGCAGGCGGCCGAGACGAATCGTTCTCGGTCTCGAAAGAGACTTCGCATCGGCCGCTCGACGCGGGCTGCTCGAGTTTGGTGTGCATGACGTAGTCGCGATCCGCCACCCACGGGACCTCGATCTGCTCGTAGGTCCAACGCTCGGTAGCGGTCTCACGCAACACTTCGCGTTTCTTGAACCGCACGGTCGACTGCACTTCGCGACCCTTTCCGAAAATCGCGTCGCACATGCGTACGAGACCGATCGAACTGACGGCGGTGATGCGGATCTCGTGGAACGACGAGCCCTGCACCTCGCGACTTTCGACCCAGAGGCCGCCGGAGGTGCCATCTGGCTTCCAGGGTGCGACGGAATCCGCTGCGGCGGAGCCGGCAAGCAGCAGGATGGGTACAGTCAGGATCGCGCGGAAGATCGCTTTTTGGGACACCCGACAAGGGTCGCAAATGGGAAGGCGTCGCGAAAGGCGCCATCGATCGAAATCGGCGCGCACGGCGCACGACATCGGTACACGCTGGCTGCCTTATTCCAGCGTTGTCGGCCGCATGCGGCGTCGACGGTCACGAAATTCGGCACAGTGGCGCCGGGCACACCCGCGATCGACGCCCGCGCGATCATGTGCGGGCAAAGGACGCGATCCGAGCCGACCCTTGTCGGATGACGGCCACGGTGGAGTCACGGGCATACACGCCGTACCACCCCTGCGGCTCGTGCGGCGGATCGCCACTCAAAGGATCGCCCGGTCTCCAAAACTCGCCCGGGCGCGGTGGGCGAGCATCACCGGCCCAGGCCCAGGGCATGATGCCGGCTATGGGAGTCTCGCGCAGCAGCGAAGACACGAGAGAGTAGATCTCTTCGAAGTAGCGATCGCGCAACCGCGTTGGGCCGTCCGGGTCGAAGCTAGCGCCGTCGCGGGGAAATCCGAACTCCTCGAGGAGGATGGGCTTGCCCAGTCGGACCGCCCGCGCGGCGTGATCCTCGACATACCGGCGAGCGAGGGCCAAGGCCCCCGGAAAGTCGGCGGCGAGCGTATCGGGGTGCACCCACCCCCAATTTTGAGCCCACAAGTGGAACGTCGCGAAGTCCACGGCTGGGCTTCGGTGGTCCTCGATGACATCCAGGCCAGCGGACTCGGGAGACGCCGTCTGGCCCTCGCTGCCGGTGGTCACGAGTTGTCCGGGCGCGAGCGATTTGATGAGCCTCGCGGTCTCGTCCACCCAGCGACGGTACGATCCGACGTCGTTCGTCCCTCGCGGCTCATTCGCAAGCTCCCAGATGACGGCAGGGTTATCCTTCAGCCGGGGGACCAGGAAGCGGACATAGGATCGAAACGCCTTCCGAGCGCCGTCGATCCGATAGAAGCGACCCGCGAAGGCTTCATACCCGCTCCACGTACCGCCGGCGATCGGCGGGGGGTACGGAATCGGTCCCTGCCCTGCCCATGCGAGGTACTGAGCCATGCCTCCGGACCACGGCCAAAAGTTGTTCAAGACCACGATGGCGAATAGACCGCGAAGTCGAATCTCTTCGGCGAACCGCTGTACGCCGTGAACCCCACTTTCCTCGTACCGGCCCTCGCGCGGTTGGATCGACGGCACGATGCGTAAAGGTTCGGTATCCGGTCCCTCCGTACCGCCCATCGTGCGCACGACGTTGATGCCGAGCGATTGCAAGACGTCGAGATCGCGCCGAACGCGGTCCCAGCCCGCCGAGTCTCCGTCGCGCGCGAGCGTCGTCGCCGCCCAGTAGTTGATCCCGCTCACGAAGAACGGTTTTCCACCCTTGTACAGGCGCGTGCCACGCACCTCGAGCCCGCCAGCGAGGGTCTCGTGCGCCACGCTGGGCGGCGGCAGCGTCATGCACGATTCGCTGAAGATGCCCGTTAGGGCCCCCGTGGCTCCGCACAGGACGTCGCGGCGGGTTGCGAGGCCCCTCCGCAAGGCCGGACGATCAGGACCCGCCGAACGCACGACGCAACCATGCTCGCTCGAAGGGGCGCTCGTCCACCCGCACCTGCCAAGGATCCGATCCGCTTTCGGATCGGCGCACTGCAGGCTTGCGCGCCTGTCGGCTAGGATGAATCGTGGTCCCCGACGGACGTCCCGACGCACCCAGCGGCCCCCGGCGACTGCTCCCGCCCGAGGACGAAGCCGAGCTGATGCGCCGCGCCGAGGACCTTGCCGTATTCATTGTCGACGCGCTCGCGCAGCGCCTCGGAGTTCTGATGGCGCTGGCGCCCAGAAGCGACGGAGAGGTCATTGCCACCGTCCCGAGGGGCCCGTATCTGCGATCGTGGTTCACCGGGGAGATTCTGCGCGACCGAGCGGCCGTTCTTCCGGAGCGCGAGGGGTCGTGAGGCCGGATCGTGGGTCCGCCCATCCGTCGCCGTCGCCGGCCTCGGAGCGCTCCCGGCTCTTCTTCTTTCGTGTGCGCGTATCCATCTTGCTCGCGATCCTCGCGGGTGCCTTGATCTGGGCGTGGCGCGACGTGCACAGCCGCCGGGAGCGCAACCGCTGGCAACGGCCGCTGTCGGTCGCGATTGTGCTCGTGCAGCGCGCACCGATCGGCGATGGTGCGGTCGTCGCGTTTCGAGATCGGATCCCGGCGCTCGAGTCGCGTTTGGCCGATGAGTCCCACCTGTACCGCCCAGACTGGCTGCACCCGTTCGCGCTGACGTTCATCGGCCCCGCGGCCGCCACCGAAGACCCACCGCGAGCGGCCGACGACGGTTGGATGACGGCCGCGCGGCAGAGCTTTCAACTATGGCGTTGGACTTCGCAGGTCGACCGCGAAGCGGGCTTCGATCCCGGACCGTACGACTCGTGCATCTATGTCGTGGCGCGCCCTCCCGCCCGCGCGGAGCACGAAATGGTCGAGGGCGAGAGCGAAGAAGGCGGGCGCCGCGGCACCGTCTCCGTGGAGCTCGATAGATCGATGGCCGACTTTGCGCTGTTCGTCGTCGCGCATGAGCTTTTGCATACGCTCGGCGCAAGCGACAAATACGACGAGGCCGGACGGACTCTCGTCCCCCGAGGGTTGGCGGAGCCCGATCGGCTTCCGAGGTTCCCGCAGCGGTTCGCGGAGGTGATGGCGCGCAACGTGCCGCTCTCGGCGACCGAAGAACGGCCGCCTGAGACCCTCGATGAGCTGGCCGTAGGGCCGGCTACGGCCGCCGAAATCGGATGGTTCGAAGCGGATCCCGCCGACTTCGAACCGCATAGTTCCGGACGTTGACGCGGAGTCGCCGGCTTGCCGGTCCGGAGGGCCGTCCCGACGATGATCGTCGACCCCGCGCGCGAGTCGATGTGGGGCAAAGCATCGGCGCGCGCGGGAACGGGTCCGGACCGGCCCGGCTACCCGCCCTCGTCGGGTGCTTCGCCCTCCGCCGCCCGTCGTCACTTCGACGCGGTCTTTTCCTTCTTCTTTTTTTGCCTCTCTTTGATCGACACCTTCGGCTTGTTGTTCTTCTTTCCCTTTTCGATTCCCTTGGCCATCGTGGTCTCCTTCGCGCAGACCGTAGAGTAGCGGCGACCGACGTCGCCGGTCACCATTGCTGCACGTTTCGCCGGGTCGATCCGAGACGTCGCCGCCCGGCGTCCGGCGTCCGGCGAGTCCGGCGCCCATCCGCTTCTCAGGTCGCGGTCACCGCACGGCCGGCGGCAGTCGCCACGAAGCGAACTCGCCACGAGTTGTCGTCCGGGTCCCGGGCTTCGATCCCTTGGTCCTCCAGCCGCAGGCGCACGCCCGCTCGCCGGAGGGCGATGGCTGCGTCGCCGACGTGCCGCGGCTCGTTGACGACGAGGGTGTACCGAAAGCCCTTGGCGGGTTCCGAGCCGTGTCGGCCCCCGGGGACGTGCGCCCGGACCATCCGCCGCCGGTCCGACGCAACGCCCCTCTGCCGGCGCTGCTGGACGGTGAGAACGAGCGGAGGCGAATCCAGATCGAAGACAGCCGTCGTCTCGCTCCTCTGGCCAGGCGGCACGCCGAGGAGAGCCTCGTAAAACGCGGTCGATCGGTCCGTGTCGTCGGCTTCCACGAGGATCTGCAATTTGCTCGACATGACCCACAGTTCCTTCCGCGCGCCGGAACCCCAAGCGCGCGCAACCCGCATCGAAACGCGCCAACCGAAGACGCGACAGACCCTCATCCGGATTGAAGAGACAAAAACGGCGAAGGCCGCCTCGGGCGGTTCCCCGGGCGGCCTTGTCGTGCGCTATCGCGCGAGGCTACCGCCTAGGGGAGGAGGGCTCGGAGCCCCAGATGACGCGCGCGCACTTGCCGATTCCGTCCGCAGTCGGCCGAACACCCGTCGTCGCAAGGACGAGCCGCGTCCGACGCAGAGAACGGATGAATACGGATTGCCCGAATGACGTGCGAGTCATGAATCGTTGCTAGCGCCGACCCTACACATCGTCAAGAGACGATGGGGTGGCGCGAGATGGCTCGGCCTCGAGCGAGGCACTCGTACACCGCCGTCGACGTCCCCTCAAAACCGTCCCTACGCGATGGTTTTGCTCGCAATCGGCGGTGCTCCGCCCAAACCGCGAATTCGCTGCGGCGCATTCGCTCGCGCACCGCCCGATGCTTGTCGCTACCTCGAGCGCGGTGCACTAACGTACGCGGAAGGTATGGGGCTCTTCGAGAAAGACTATGTGCTGCGCCAGATCGAGAAACTCAACGAGTTCTTGGCCGCGATCGCCACCCACCTCGCCGGCGGACGACCGAGCGAGGCGCTCGCCTTGACGATGGAAGCGCAAGCCGATCTCGCCGGCCCGCTCGCTCGATCGCTCGATCGGCTCGATGCCGCGAGTGTCGTCGCCGTGCTCGGTCGGGACAAGGCCAAGGGCTATGCCGAACTCTTGCATCTCGAAGCGGATGCGCGACGAGCCCTGGGTGAAACGGCCTCGGCCCACTCGCTCGCTGCGCGAGCCGACGCCATCGCTGGCGTCCGGTGAACGCGGCCGTCTCGTCGGAGGCGCCCGACGCGGCGGGAGGAGGGTCGCGACCTCACTCGGCACGGGCGGGTGCCGCGTGAGAACCGCCGGCGATCGAGACCTCCGCGTCCACGGACCCCGGCCGGCGCTCTCGCGCCGTAAGGCGTTCGATCGTTACGAAGAGGGCTGGAATCAAGAAGATGCCAAGCAGCGTCGCCGCGAGCATCCCCGAGACGACGGCCGTGCCGAGCATCTGCCGAGCCGAGGCGCCCGCCCCCTTGGCGACCCACAAGGGAACGCAGCCGAAGATGAATGCGAAGGACGTCATCAAGATGGGACGAAGTCGCAACTTCGCTCCTTCGAGCGCGGCCTGGACGATCGACCGTCCTTGATCGCGTCGGTCTTTGGCGAACTCCACGATCAGGATCGCGTTCTTCGCCGTGAGTCCGACGAGCATGACGAGGCCAATCTGCGCGTAAATGTTGTTGTCGAAATGCCGAGATAGCAAACCCAAGTACGCGCCCAGGACCGCGACCGGCGTACTCAAAAGTACGCTGAACGGCAACGACCAACTCTCGTAGAGCGCGGCAAGAATGAGAAACACGAAGACGAGCGAAAGACCCAGCACGCGCGTCGAGCTGCCGGCCGACACCTTTTCTTGATAGGACAACCCGTTCCACGCGAAACCCATCTCGGGAGGTAGGGTCTTGGCAGCGACGTCCTCGAGCGCATCGAGCGCTTGGCCGGAGCTGTAGCCCGGGGCCGGGCCGCCCATGATTTCGACCGCGCGATATAGGTTGAATCGTACCGTGTACTCGGGCCCAGTGGTCATTCGGACATGGACGAACGACGACAGCGGCACCATCTCGCCCCGCCCGTTTCGGACGTAGAACTGATCGATGTCCTCCGCGCTCGTTCGGTAGGAGGGCTCTGCCTGCACGAAGACCCGCCACTGCCGGCCGAATCGCGTGAAGTCGTTGACGTAGGACCCGCCCAGAAATGTTTGCAGAGCGTTGTAGATCTCGCTTACGGCCACTCCTTCGGTCAGCGCTTTGTCCTTGTCGACGTCGGCGAACATTTGCGGTACCGCTGGCGAGAAGTTGGGGCGCACGCCGGCGAGCTCCGGCCGCTTGCGTGCCTCGGCGACGAAGCGCTGCACGTTTCGAGCGAGAAAATCGTAGGAGCCGCCGCTCCGGTCCTGCAGCATCATGCTGAAGCCACCCGCAGCGCTGATCCCCGGGATGGCCGGAGGACCCACCGCGAACACCCGTCCCTCCGGAATGCGCGCGAACGCCGCGTTGATTCGGCGCAGGATAGCGTCGGACGTCAGGTCGGCGGAGCGCCGCTCGTCCCACGGCTTGAACGAAGCGAAGCCGGTGCCGGTGTAGCTTGCGGCCGTGCGCGTGAAGAAGCTGAACCCGGCGACCCCGTTGTACGTGCGGATGCCGGGCTCATGCCCGAGGATGTCGTCGATCTGACGGTACACGGCCATCGTGCGCTGCAGCGACGCGCCGTCGGGAAGCTGGACACCGAGCACGACATAACCCTGATCTTCGTCCGGGACGAACCCGGCCGGGATCTTGCGGCCCAACACGACCGATATGGCGGCGACCGCAGCGAGAAGAAGAAGCGGGATCGCGAGCTTGCGTAACAGCAGCCGGTTGACCGAGACGTACCCGTCGGTGGCCCGGACAAACCACCGGTTGAAGCCCGCGCCGAGCTTGCCGAACGCGGTCTTTGGTTCGCCACGCGGCCGCAGAAGCATCGCGCTCAGAGCGGGGCTCAGAGTCAGCGCATTGAACGCGGAGATGAGCACCGACACCGCGATCGTCAGGGCAAACTGCTGGTAGAGGCGTCCGGTGACACCGCTTAGGAATGCGACGGGAATGAAAACCGCCGCCAGGATGAGCGCGATGGCAACGACCGGACCCTGCACCTCGGACATCGCTCGCAGCGTCGCATCGGGCGGCGTCATGCCTTCTTCGATGTGATGCTCGACAGCTTCCACCACGACGATGGCGTCGTCGACCACGAGGCCGATGGCCAGGACGAGGCCGAATAGCGAAAGAGTGTTGACCGAAAAACCCAACAACGGAAATACGGCAAAGGCTCCGACGAGCGACACCGGCACGGTCAAGAGCGGAATGAGCGTCGCACGCCAGCTCTGCAAGAACACGAATACGACGATCACGACGAGCGCGATGGCTTCGAACAGCGTCTCGACAATCTCGCGGATGCCCGCTTTGACGGGCGCGGTCGTGTCGAGCGAGACCTTGTAGTCGACCCCCGGCGGAAAGCGGGTGGCTAGCTCGGCCATCGTTTTCTTGATGTCGTCGGCGACTTGGAGGGCGTTCGAACCCGGCGACTGGAACGCCGCGACGACGGCGGCCGGCTTGCCGTTGAAGGTGCCGTACTGCTGGTAGTTGAGCGAGCCGAGTTCGGTGCGGGCGATGTCTTTGATCCGAACGGCGGACCCGTCCGGGTTCTCGCGCACGACGACATTCGCGAATTCCTCGGCTTCGATGAGCCTTCCCTGCGCACGGACCGTGTAGGTGAGCTGCTGCCCGGCGGGGGCGGGCTCGGCGCCCACTTGCCCGGCGGGATTGACGACATTCTGCGCGCGAAGGGCGTTCTGGACGTCGGTAACCGTGAGTCCGAGGCGAGCGCAGAGGTCCGGCTTGAGCCAAATGCGCATCGAGTAGTCGGAAGACCCGAGATTTCGGATGTCGCCGACGCCCTTCACGCGCAAGAGCGCGTCGTTGACGTTGATGAGCGCGTAATTGGCCAAAAATGCCGGGTCGTACCGTCCGTCGGGTGAGAACAGCGAGATGACCATCAGCGGGAAAGCCAGAGACTTCTTGATCGTGACGCCGAAATTCTTGACGTCCTGGGGCAGGAAGGGCTGCGCCTGCGAGTAGCGGTTGTTGACCAGAACGTTGTCGACGTCGATGTCGGTGCCGACGTCGAACGTCACGGTCTGATTCATCGAACCGTCGTTGGCATTGGTTGATTGGATGTAAAGCATCCGGTCGACGCCGTTCATCTGCTGCTCGATCGGCGTCGCCACGGACTGCTCGATCGTCAGCGCGTCGGCCCCGGTGTACGTCGTCGTGAGGTTGACCTGAGGCGGCAGGATCTGCGGAAACTGGGCAATGGGAAGTCCCAGCAGCGACACGATACCAAGCAGGACCGTGAGGATCGCGATGACCATCGCGACGATGGGTCGGCGAACGAAGAAGGCGGACACCATCCCGCTATCCTCCGTCTTAGTTTCTCGCGGCCGCCGAAACGGGCGCCGTCGGTCCACCCGTGGTGGACGAGGCGGCGGGCATGCTCTCGGGAGCGGGTCTCGGATCCACCCGAGCGCCGTCCGACACCTTCTGCACTCCTTCGACCACGATGCGTTCCCCGTCGGCGATGCCTTTTTCGATGATCTGACTGCCGCGCGCGCTCGGCCCGAGCTCGACTCGGCGCAGCTCCACCTTGTTGTCGGGATCGATGACCGCGAGCGAATAGGTCCCCTGAACCGAGATGACGGCCTTGTCGGGCACGACGAGAACATCGTGGCCGGCCTCAGGCCGCGGGATGCGCACACGCGCATACTGGCCCGGGCGCAAGAAGCCATCGGGATTCGCCGCCAACGCCTGGACCTGAACCGTGCCGGTGCTCGCGTCGATTTGCCGATTCGCCATGACGATGATGGCCCGATGCGGGTAGACCGTCCCATCCGCGAGGACCAGATCGATGCCCGGCTCGTGGCCTTCGGCCTCGCCCCCCGAATCGAGCCGGGCGACCTGTCTTTTCACCCAGGCGAGATCGCGCATCTCGAGGTGCCGGAAGCGTTCCGGATGTTCGACGTACTCGACCTCGCTCAGCGCGAAGTTCACGCGGATGGGATCGATTTGAGAGACGGTCGTCAAGAGCGTCGGGCCATCTTGACCCACCAGGTTGCCGACGCGGACGAGGGCAAGCCCCGCGACCCCACCGATGGGCGAACGAATTTGCGTGTACGACAGGTTGAGCTCGGCTGTCTGGAGCTGCGCCTGCGTTGCGAGGACCTGAGCCTCGGTGTCGGCGAGGCTCGCCGTGGCGTTGTCGATGTCCTGCTGCGAAATCATTCCTGCTTTGAGCAGGCCCTGGTCGCGTTCGAGCTGAATCCGATTTCGGTCCCGGGCCACGCGCGCTCGCTCGAGGTTGGCACGAGCCGAGGCCACCGCCGCCGCGTATTCGTTGGGCTCAATCGTGAACAGCAGGTCTCCGGACTTCACCGGAGACCCGTCTTTGTAGTCTTCGGTCCGCAGAAAGCCGCGCACGCGAGCACGGATGTCCGCGTCGACATAGCCGTCGAGCGTGCCCACCGCTTCGATGTAGAGCGGCACGTTGCTCCGCATGACCGTCGAGACGAACACGGTCGGAGGAGGCGGCGCCGACGCAGGCCCCTTTTTGTCCCCGCACGCGGCCGCGCCCGCGAGCATGCCGATCGCGACGAGCACTCTACCCAAGGCGTTCAATAGACACACTCCGCGTTGATGAGAGCCGAGTTGGCGCGCGCCTCGTCGACCTGGAAGTCGAGAAGTGCGAGCTGGATCTCGGCCTGACGCAATGCCTGGGCCGAGATGACCAGATCGAGGCTCGTTCCAAGCCCATGGGCATAGCCTTCCCGTGTGCGACGATCGACCTCGGCCGCAAGGTCGCGCTGCCGGAGCGCCACGTCGCGCGATGCCCGAAGGACATCCACGGAACGCAGCACTTGAGCCGAACCGACGATCGCGCTCAGACGGGTGCGGACGAGCGCCTGTCGAGCTTGCTCGAGAGCCGCCCGGCTGTCGCGCAACGCGCCGTATCGCGCACCGCCGTCGTAGAGAGGCACGCTCAATACGCCGGCGATCGACCAGGTCGTAAAGGGCGCCAACACCGGCTCGGTCGTGTACGCGAGCTGCGATGTGACTGCGAACGACGGCGCGAACTGAAGCTCGGCGTCGCGAACGGCCCGCTCGCCCACCTCGACGCGCGTTCGCGCGGCGGCCACGTCGGGGCGCCGCTCGATGTCCTCGTTCAACCGGCAGGTCCGTTCCACGGCGGCTTCAAAGGCTTCGAAGTCGAGGCCCACGGGCGCGGCGAGGGGAACGGCTGAGCCCAGAGCCGCGCCGAGCGCTTCGCGCGACTGGCGCAGGCCCTCGTCGCCGTTGATGAGAGGGGCGCGCGCAGCGGCCACGTCTTGCTGGGCACGGTCGACGTCGACTTCGGTGCCCTGGCCGAACTGCAGGCGCACTTGGGTGAGCCGCAGACGATCGAGTGCCGCGCGCAAGCCGACGCGATTGAGGTCGGCCACGCGCGCGGCGGCCAGCGTAGCCAGCATCGCGTCAACGACGTCGATCGCGATCTGCCTGCGGCTGTCCTCGAAGGACAGCTGGGCCGCGTCGATGTTCTTGTCGGCCGTCCCGACGCCGTAGATGCCGCGCGGATTGATGACCGGCCACGACGCCGCGGCCCCGAAGTCCCAGACGTTCGCGGGCGGTGTTACGACCGAGAGGCCCGCGATCGAAAACCGCAGCGGACGCGCGAGCTGGTGGACAAATGCCACCTGCCCGTCGACCGAAGGCAAGACGGCCGCCAGCGCCGTTTCGCGTTGGGCCTCGGCCCTCCGAACCGCCTCGTAGCTCGATATGTATTCGGGCGAGCGGGTACGGATGAGCTCCAGAGCCTGCTCCCAGGATGCGATCTGGCGGGGCGCCGGCGGCGGGGGCGCGAGCATGGCATCCTCGATCGGAGGGCCTTCGACCGGGCCGCTTTGGACTTCCGCCGGTTGTGCGCGCACTTCGCCAACGACGGCGCCGAAGCCAAGCAAGATGGCGGCGGCCATGCCGCGGGATCGACGAGCCACTCGCATTGCGTCTTGTCTCACGATCCGTCGACGATTCCATCTCGGATGCGTCGAGGCCGTGGACGGTTGCGTTCCGAGCTCAACCGGATCGATCGGCCGCTTTCGAGAAGTCCGACGGTTCCGGCCTGAGTGCCGCGCTACGCATCGGCGGCCTTTTTAGAAATCCGGCTGGGCAACGCCCTGCCTCGAGCCGATCACCCGAGGGCCGGCCGGGGACGGACGATGCGTTCGATCAACCGCTCGAGAAGCGTTTCCGGGGACGCGTCCAAACCTGGATGAGGCGACGAGGTCTGCACCATGGTGCTGCGCGGTGCCACGAGCCAGTGCCAGCGCTCCCGCAGGGTCATTCGACCGATAGGCCCGGAAGAAGGTCCGCCCTCGCAAATGCGCGGGATCGCCTCGAGGTGGCGTCTCACCAACTCGACGTCGACGTCGGGCGAAAGCGCGCGGAGCCGAGCCGCGTCGAGCTCGACACGCGCCGCCAACACATCCCTCTCGTCGCAGAAGACGATCACTCCTGCGTTCACGAACTCCTCTCGATCGACGTGCGGAACGACGCGCACGACGGCGTAGTCAAACGAGCAAAGTGCGACCACGTTCGGCCTCCTTCAAGAAGACGGGCATGGAGGCCATGCGTTCGCGCAGCCAGACGACGTACGCCGCACGGTGAGCGGTTGCGTCGGCAAACCCGTGCTCGGCCCCCAGCCAGATCTCTGGAATCGCGTCCACCACCCGGCCGATCGCTGGCCCGTCGAGGGCTTCGCACAGACGAACCGCGGCGTCCGCGAGCGCCGACGCCCAGGGCCAGAGGACGTGCTGCCGCGCCTCGGTGAACGGGTCACGCGTACCGTCGAGCAGATGGTCCGGGCCCCAGGCGTGATGAAAATAGAGCGACGCACCGTGGTCGATGAGCCACAGCCGTCGATGCCACGACAGCAGGTTCGGGTTTCGCGGCGTACGATCTACGTTCATCACGAACGCGTCGAAAAGCACGATGAGCGACGCCGTGGCGGCGTCCGGTGGCGGGCCCACGATCGAGTCGAACGTGATGCTTCCCGGCAAGTAGTCGAGGCCGACGTTCAGTCCCGCACTTGCTTCGAGCGGCGCGCTGAGCTCCGGATCCGGTTCGCTCCGCGCGAGGACGCGGTCGACCTCGACGAGCACGATTTCGGGAACGGCCAACCCGACGGCGCGCGCGAGCTCCCCCGCGACGAGCTCGGCGACAAGAGCCTTGGTCCCCTGGGCCGCCCCACGGAGCTTCACGACGTACAGGCCAAGATCGTCGCCTTCGACGAGGGCGGGGACCGACCCGCCCTCGCGAAACGGCATCACGTACCGAAGGGCGCGAACGGTGCGCAGCATGGCGCGTCAAGCTTCGTGGCGGCCCCACATGCTAGCATTGCCTCACTTCCGGAGAGCTTTCCATGCCCTTAGAGCCCGGCAACCTCATCGACAGCAAGTATCATGTGCTGCGTTGCATCGGGGAAGGAGGCATGGGTGCCGTCTACCTGGGCGAGAACACCCGCATCCGGCGACGGGTGGCCATCAAGGTGCTCCACGCGTCGGTGGCCGAGAACGCGGAGGTCGTGCAACGCTTCGAGCGCGAGGCTCAGGCGGCGGGCTGCATCGGCAACGACCACATTCTGGAAGTCCTCGACATCGGCGCGCTCCCCAACGGCGAGCGGTACATCGTCATGGAGTTCCTCGACGGCGAGCCTTTGAGCCGTCGGATGACGCAGCTCACCCAGCTCACGCCGGCCCAATTGGCGCCTCTCATCGCTCAGCTGCTCGCCGGCCTCGGCGCCGCTCATGGCGCCGGAATCACTCATCGAGACCTCAAGCCGGACAACGTCTTCATCCTGAAACAAAAGGCCGGCCAGCGTGACTTCGTCAAAATCATCGACTTCGGGATCTCGAAGTTCGCACAGGTCGACGGGGCGGTGAAGGTCACCCGGGCCGGCGCGATGATGGGGACGCCGCTCTACATGTCGCCCGAGCAGGCGCGCGGCAGCGCGGAGGCCGACGCACGCAGCGACTTGTACGCTGTCGGCGTCATCATGTACGAGGCAACGGCGGGCCGGCCACCCTTCACCGCCGAGTCGTTCAACGAGTTGCTCTTCCAGATCGTGCTCGGCGAAATCACGCCTCTTCACGCGGCCGCGCCCGGCATCGACCCGGCCTTCAGTGCGATCGTGATGAAAGCGATGGCGCGGGATCCGAAGGATCGCTTTCAGTCGGCGGCCGAGTTTCGATCCGCACTCGAAGTGTGGGCGGCCGGTGCGGGCATCAGCTTAAGAATCAGCGCCGCGCCCGGCGAGTTCGGTCAGACGCCGATTCCGGGGCAGCTGCCGGGCCGCGGAACCCCGTATCCGGTCGGAGCCAGGCCGGGGGGACAGACCCCACAAGCTGTGGGCCAGGCGCACCCCACGGGCCCTCGGGGCACTCCGGGTAGCCCACCCGGTTGGGGTCCTGCGATCTCGCCGGTGCCCACGCCCCAGGCTCCGCAGCCGAGCGGCTGGAAACCGGCGGTCCTCGGCGCATTCGCCGCCCTGGTCGGCGTGGTCGGCGTGGCAGCGGTGGCGATTCCCCGCTGGATGCACGGCCGCGGCACCGAGGATCTGCCCAGAGCGAGCGCCGCCTCGCATATCTCTGCGACCCAGCCGACCGAGCCCCGCGAGCCCGTCGTGTTGGCCAAGACCGCCGCGCCGGATTCTTCCGATCCCTTCGTTGCCGGCCAACCCCCCCACCGCAACCGCGTCCGGGGCGGCAAGCGGGACTACCGGAGCCCCAGGCGAATCGGGAGCGGCGGGGCCAACGCCCGAGCCGCCGACCGCCGCGCACGTGCGACCCGCGGTCGCCCGGCCCGTGATCCAGGTCCCCGCCGCGGCGCCGGTCAACAAGACACCGGCGAAGGTCGAGACGCCCAAGCCGAAGAGCAACCCGGACTTCGGCTATTGAGCGCAGACGGCGTACGCCGTGATGGTGCACGTCTCCGTGGCGCTCGACGCGGCGCACTCACATATCCATGCGGTGGATGACGCGGGTTCGCTCTCTTTGACCGTTCCTTGGGTCCCGCCCAAGAGGCAGCCGCCGCCGGTCGCGAATCCGGTCGCGCACGTTGCGGTTGAGCTGGCAAGGTCAAGTGTGCTCGCAGACGAAGTGGCGGCCGCGCCGGCGACGCTCGTCACGGATGAAATCGCGCCGGCCGGGCCCGTAGCGCCGGTAGCCCCGGTAGCCCCGGTAGCCCCCGTAGCCCCGGTAGCCCCCATAGCGCCGGTAGCCCCCGTAGCCCCCGTAGCGCCGGTATCCCCCTTCGGGCCCGCAGGTCCAGCGGGCCCTGTTGCACCGGCCGGTCCCGCCGGGCCGGTGGCCCCGGCGAGACCGGAGGACGGCCCCACCCAGACACCGGCATCGCTGATCACCGGGACGCCCGCCACCGTCAGACTGTTGGCGTGCACGTCGCCGATGGCGTCGTTCGCGACCATGGCGTACGGCACGCTGGCAAGGGGCTGGCGTGGAGTCATCTCCGGATCGCTCGCCACTTTGACACCGAGGTAGCGAACCGCGCCGGTCGCAAATACGGTGGCGGGGATCGCCGTCGTCTCCCCGAGCTGGGCCGAGAAATAGCCGCTCACGAGAGTAATGGTCTGCGTCTCGGTCCAAAGCGCGTTGCCGGCGGTCGCGGCGTCGTAGATCGTGAAGACGAAGCTGACCGAGCCGGCGACCGGATTGTTGGCCGCGTCGAGCAGCCGCCCCTGCTGGGTCAACAGGTCCGGGACGCGAGCCAATGCCGTCGCCTCCCCCATGCCGCATCCGACTAAAGCCGCGAGCGCTCCCGTACGCCAAAGGTGCCGTATTCTCATCGACCGTCGTCCTCCGCTATTGCTGCGTCGTTCCCAAGAGCCCGCCAATCAACGTGTAATTCGTCGAGCTCATCGTCCCGTTGCCGCCGGGGCCCTCGCCGATGGTGGCGTAGAGCGTGAAGTTCGGACTCGACGCGACCACGCCGGCGGTGACGATGTCCTGGCCGGGGGGTCCCGGCGGCGGCGGTGCGCGGTACGCGGACCCGTCTTCGCCCGGCTCCGCGTCGTCGCTTTCAGCCGAATCGGGAACCCCGGTTTCCAT
The DNA here is from genome assembly GCA_963696385.1 of uncultured delta proteobacterium. GTDB lineage: Bacteria > Myxococcota_A > Polyangia > Polyangiales > Polyangiaceae > Palsa-1150. The sequence goes on along the minus strand of CAVOKF010000005.1, from coordinate 543,362 downwards.
GACCGTCTCCGCGTCGGCAGGACCGGCGTCCCCGAGACCGCTGGCCCCCGGCGTGACGTCCCGGGACGCGGCGTCGATTGGCGCCGACTCGCCCGGAGCGCTTCCGCCGCCGCACGAAACGAGCGCGAGCGCAAAAACCGCACACACCGCCCACGGCGCTGCACGCCGCAGCCTCGAAAGATCCCCAAGCACAGCAGCAGCGTATCGGTTCAGCTATGGGTGTCAACGGACGGCAACTCCACGTCCCACACAGGCTCGTCACGGGCGAGGCTGCGCATCGACCGACAGCACACTCTGGAGCCCCGGGATCCGAGGATTGCTCGGGGCAATCCGCTCGAGCTCGATGAGGTGCTGTCGGGCTTCGGCTTTCGCGCCGATGCCGATCGTCAGAAGGACCAGGTTGTACCGCGCGTCGACGAAGTCGGGGTCGAGGTCCAAGACGCGCAAGTATCCCTCCCGCGCGCGCCCATAGTGATTCTCCTTTTGCTCGAGAAGGGCGACATCGTAGCGAGCGGCGACGTTGTGCGGGTCGCTCGCGATCACGGACTCGAATTCGCGGCGCGATCCGGCGAAGTCGCCGCCTTCCATGCGCAGCATTCCGAGAAACAGGCGCGCCACGTTTCCGCGGCCCGACCCAATCGCCTGTTGGGCGTACCGATCGGCCGCGACGCGGTCCCCGCGGATCCGTGACGCGATCGCGAGGGCGTAGGCCGCGTTCGGGTCGGCCGCGAACCGCTGCAACGCGGAGCTCGCGGTCTCGACGGACTCCTTAATCCGACCGACTCCCGCCAGCGCCTCGGCGCGGACGCCCGAGAGCCGCGCGTCCGCGACGCACGGGCCCTTCCGACCCGTCCACGCGAGGACGTCGGCCCATCGACGCCGGTCGAGCGCGATCGGAACGGCCCCCGACAGGCAGGCGCATGCACGAGGGTTCGCGTCGGCGCACGCGCGCAGCCGATCGATCGCCCGCTCGGGGTCGCCCGATCGTTCGAGCCTCGCCGCCTCCTGCATCGCGGCGGGTTCGAAGCCCGGATTGGCCATCAGCAATACGTCGCGCGACCGCAAACGGGGCGCCGCAACGGCCAGGCTCAACACGCCCGCCATCGCCGTCCCGAGCGGCGCGGCGGTGACCCAGATTCGAGGCCTCGCGGGCCGCCGTCTGTCGAATGCGGCGACGAGCCGCCCGGCACCCAGCGCGAGACAAGACCAGACCATGGGCGCCACAAGCCAGAGCCCACGGCTCAAGGGCCACCGCTCGCTCGGCCAGAATACACCGAGCCCCAACACGACGACGAGCGTGCCGGCGACCGACGCGGCGGACCCGGGAGAAAATCGGCGCCACGCCGCCACAGCCCACGCCACGGCCCCGATCACAACGACGACGAAGACGCACCGAAGTGCGGCAACGGTGTTGGATGGCGAAGGGGCCACGTCCACCGGAGCGAGGCCCGGAGCCAGGGCCAACGCCATCAACACAAGGCCGCGCCACAAGCCGTCCGATATGCCGACCAGCATGCGTGATCCGTGAACCGCTCACCGGTCGGAGCGAGCCGACCGAATGGGCGCGCGCTTCAAAACACCCCTTGGAGGCCGGCCGATCCCCATCCAACCCAGGGACTGACGGTCGGCTGCCCCCCCCGGGTGTGCTCGGCTCCACTGGAAGCGCTGCCACCGGCCGCGAGGAGCACGATGCCCGAGACCAGCGCGGTGCCGCCCACGACGAAACTCGCGACCGAAATCGAGCGAGCCCCCTTCGCGCTGTTGTCGAGCGAAACGACCTGGCTCTGCTTGTCCATGGGACAGACCCCTGCCGGCAACGTGCACAGGGAGCTCGCGTCCGATTCTTTCGAACGGCTCACGATGAAAAACGCAACGCCCAGCCCGACGCCCACGGCGGCGACACCGAAGGCCGGAACCGCCGCCGTCCGCAACGAGTTGGTTCGATGGGTCTCGTCGCGCGCGGGCTCGGGGCCGGGCTCGAAGGCGTGGCTCTCGGAGGGCGGCGCCGGAGACAGGGCGGCGGCGGGAGACACGGGGGCGGGGGGCACGGACGCCGGCGCTGGGGTCGAAGACGCGGGCGGTGCGGTCGCAGGAAGGGGTACCGGGACCGCGCTGACAGGCGCTGCAGGCGGAACCGCTGCCGGTCGGGTGTCGCCGGTCGGCTTGAGGTCGAGAGTCACGGTGACGTTGCCCGCCTTCTGCACCGTCACGGACACCGGACTGCTCCCGAGGCCTTGGGCGGTCGCCTGAAACGTATGCGGCCCTGGGTCGATCGGGTGAGGGATTCCGATCAACGCCGCATTCATCGGGGATCCGTCGACCAACACGGAGACCGAGCCTTGAGGCGCGCCCCCCACCACGATCTTGACGTTCGGAATCGTGGGCTCGAGCACGGCAAGCTCCGCGACGGCGTTCGCGTGAGCATCCTGGAAGGCCTGCGGCTTGTCCGGCGAAATGTTCTCGTTCTTGATGCGCATGTACACCTCGTGCGCCTCGACGAGGTGGCCCAGCTGCTGATGGGCCCGGGCGATGTAGAGCAGATGCGGCGGGGCGTGGACGAGCGATTCGGCGCGCGTGAATAGGTCCAGAGCCTCGGCCCAACGACCGGCGTCGAACGCCTTGAGCCCCTCGGATGCCGCGGCGCGGGCTCCCGCGCGATCGACATCGGTTTGCCCGACGGCGGGCAGCGACATCGCCGCGCATGCCATCCACGCGGCGGTGAATACGGCTGCGCTTCGCCTCGGAGACGCACGACGGGCCATTCACGCGAGCCTAGCAAGGGGGACGGGGCGCCCATGCCGAAAAATGCGAGCGGGCGCCCCACCCGTCCGCTCGCGCCGGTACGCGCCCCTCCACGCACCTTGGCGCGGCAAGCTTTGCGGGTGCGCGCGCCCCGGGTGACGGCACCCCAACGGCGTCGGAGGTCCGATCCGAGTCGGGTGCGCGCCCCCCCGGAGGGCCGTCCCGCCGGCACCTTGAAGTCCCGCAACGCGATCAGTAGCATCGCGCCCGTTCCGACCGAGAGACCTATTGGATATGACGGCTCGCAACCAGGCACTGCTCGTGAGCGTCATGACATGCGCGATGGCCGGCGCGCTGCTCGATAGTGCCTCGTGCAGTTACCCCACGCGGACGTATAGCTCCGCCGACGAAGACAGTTCGTCCTCCGGCGGAGTGGACGCGTCCGTCGACCAGGCCACACCGGACGTCAACGTCGCCGATACGGCGGAGGCCTCGATCACCCTGGATGCGGCGGAGACCGCTCCGCCCATGGACGTCGCGGTGCAGCCGGGGCCGGACGCCGCGCCCGACGGACCCCCATGCGCCGCGGTGAGCGGCGGCGAGCAGGACTTCCCGTTTACGACGCAGATCGTCGGCTGCCTGGATGTTCTCCGTCCCGACGCGGCCACCGGAGGAACGTTGTGGGTGAACCGCGCCACGCTCTGCGGACTCGGGTGTCGGGTCTGCACCGCACAGGAGTGGATCGATTACCGACAGATTCCCGCAGGCGCAGACGCTGCCGTCACCGCCGGAGCCGATGCCGCCCCCCTCGCGCCCGACCCCTTGCGTGCTTCGAGTGGAAACTATTGGGTGGACGACGACCTCGTATTTCTGTCGGGCGTGTCGACCGAATGCGCCGTCGGTCCGTTGGGAGGGTCGGATTCCGGGGTCTGTGGGGGGCGGCCGATTCACGTGTGCGTCGAGTCGCCCGGCAGCGCAGCGGTCACCGATCACAGCGGCGACACGTGCCAGGTGCACGACTGCGGTTACTTGACGGCGTCGCCGGATCTGAATTTCGGAGGTTGCGGTCCAGACTTCGCCGGCACGCTCTGCTGCTGCAACCGGTGACCGATCGATCGGTGGGCGCCGCGCGGGGATCGGACAAGGGGCGGGCGAGCGCGGTGCCGATCGAACGGCCGGCACCGTCGCCCGGCGTGGCGCGCGATCGGGCTCGGACCGGGTTCGGGGCCGCCGCCATCGTAGGTGCGATCGGGGGCCTCGGCCGGCCGGGATTGGACTTCGCACCCGCGTTCTTCGTCTCGGTCGCGGTTTTGTGTGCCGTGGCGGGCCGGAGATCGCTCGGGCGGACGCTGACGTACGCGGTATTCTGGAGCCTGGGCGTCTTCGGGATTGTGTCTCTGGGGGCCATGACCTGGGGTGTGGCCGTTCCCATCGGGCTGACGGCCCTCGGCTGCGGTCTCTACGCCCTGCCGCTTGCCCTCTGGTCGCATTGGGCGAGCCGTCGGATGCAGGCCATCCCGCTCTTCGTCGCCACCGCGGCCGGTTGGGCGGTCTTCATGGAGGCCGCCGACGGCCTTGGCTATCCTCTCAAGTGCGCGACGACGAGCCTGGTTGCGTTCGCACCGGGGTTGCTCGGTGGGGCACGGCTCGTCGGGGCCGATGTGATCGAAGGGGTGCTCACCGCCGGGATCGTCGTGGCGGCACGGCCGGTCGAGCGGCTGCCGGGGGCATCGGGACGCGCCTGGGCGGCGCGAATCGCCGGTCCGCTGGTCGCCTCGCTGGCCACCGTCGCGGCATTGGCCGCCGTCGCGCGTGCCGTCGCTCGACCGGCGGCGAGCACGATTCGAGTCGGCGTGCCGCAAATCGATGCCGACGGCTCCTACTACGAGTCCCGGATGACGAATCCCGCCGTCGGCGACGCTTTCGCCGCGCGCATCCATGGACTGCTCGGGCGCCTGCGCGACGTCGAATTGCTCGTTTTGACCGAGACGTTCGACGGGCGCTTCGATCTGCAGATCCCGACCGTGCGACACGCCTGGCAATCGTATGCGGCCGCTCATCATCAGGCGATCGTCTTCACGTCGTACATGGTCGAAGCGAATGGCTGGAAATCCAACGCCGTCGGTGGCTTCGCCCCCGACGGGCGGTGGGTCGGAACGCACCGCAAAGTGGATCTTGCGCCGTACGGCGAGCGCCATCTCGCGGCGGGCGGGCAGTACACACCGCTTCCGGTTTTGCCCGGCACCTCGATCGGCAGTGTCGTATGCCAGGAGTCGGTGCTCGCACGGCCATGCCGGGCCCTCGTGAATGCGGGCGCCGCGCTCTTGACGGTCAGCACGAGCGACTCGACCTTCGGCAGTTCGGTGATCGTGTTCGAGCACCTGGCGATGGCCCAGCTCCGCGCGATCGAGGTGGGACGCGCGATCGTATGGGCGAGCAATGCGGGGCCGTCCGCGCTCATCGACCGTTGGGGAGCGCTGCGGGACGCGACACCGTTTCGCGAGCCTGCCGCCGGACGCTTCGAAGCTCCGCTCTTCGTCGATCGGACGCCCTTTCTTGGCGCGGCGGCGGTTGTGCCCTGGCTGTGCGCGATCACCTGGGCGGTGAGCGTCGTCGCCACCCGGGGCCAGCGCGTGGACAACCGCGGATCCGAACCGGCTCGGCGAAGCGTCCCGAGCCTCGCCTTTGCTTGCGCCGGCCAGATCGCGATGCTGACGTTGGCCGCATCTTTGTGCGGGGTGTCGCCGGCTCTCGTGGAGATGGTACGGGGCCAGCCGGCGCAGGCGGCCGGTGCCATCGGCGCGATCTTCGCGCCGCGCTTCGTGACGGGAACCTCCGACCCCTTCGCCCGCTTCCGTACCGGCGAGCGCAACACCGCGCTCGGCGCGCTCGGATACTACCTGTCGTACTTTGGGGCAGAGGGCACCGGGGTGGAAGTCCCGGATCGGCCCACGTCCCTCGATGCCCTCCGCACCGCCGTATCGAGTCGACTCCCCAGCCGGATCGTGCCGTTATCGGCCCACGCGCTGCCGCGCGTGGCCACGGTCTTCGCGTGGGCGGACGGGACGTTCGGCGTCCTGGTCCGCCCCACGGGCGAAGGAGATGCGCAGATTTTCTCACCCGTCACCGGGCGGACGTCGACCTGGCCGATCGACAGGTGGATCCGTTCCGCGCATCCGGAGGGGCTGATTCCTTCGATCGTGTCATGCGACTCGCCGTCGGATTGCCCGAACGGCCCCTAGTACCTAGTGCAGCGCCGTCGAGTACCCCGAAACCGTCGCTGCAAGGTCCGACGATTCGCCCGTTACCGACCGACCGAACGGACGGCGATATCGCACACGACCTCGAATCCGCCGAGCTCCGGAAAGACCTGGCTTGCCCAATCCGGCGAGAGCCAGACGCGTACGACGTCGCCCTCGTGCAACGTCCGCACGAACTGGGAGAGGCCGCCGGGAGCGCGCTCCGGCGTCGTCGCGACGGGTTCGTTCTTCTTTACGGGCCCGTCGACCAGCAGACCCTTGATCTGCCACAGCGTCATCGACATCTCGACGCGCGCGTTCGGTGCGGCCTCGCTCGTCCCGGATCCGGCTCGGAGCACGACGTAACGGACGCCGACGCCCGCGGCCAGGGCCTCCTTGGGTGGCCCCGCCGCATCCGGGGGCGGAAAGGTCTCCGACGACGTGGTCTCGGCGCCTGCGCTCGCATCCGCCGCTCGAGGACCTGACGACAGGTCGGCGGCGGCCGGGCTCGGTCGTGCGAACGAGACCGGCTCGTACTGCATGACCACGTCTTCTTCGGGCACGATGCGTGGCTTTCTGCCCGCCTTGGCCGCCGCCACGATCAGGTCACGGGGAAGCCAGAATTGGGCGATGCCGCCCACCCGGACTTGCATGAAGGCGACGCGCAGATCGCCGGGAAGAACCGACAACAACAATGGCAAAGCCACGGGACCGTTGTACGAACTAAACGCGAGCGTGCCGTCGGTCTTCCAGATCGTCAGCTCGGCCCGAACCGCAGAGGCACCGTCAAGGGCATCGCCGCTGCCCGGCTTGACCATTCGCCATTTCGCACCACTCGGAAGAGCCCATGCGTCCTTCGGCGCGGTCCAGGGCGGCGCCTCGAGGGCGACGAGCCGCTCGCTTCTCGCCGCCGTGAGGTCGGGCTCGCCCGCTTCCGGAGCGCGATCGCCGCCGTGCGAAGCGCTGGCGCCCGGACGACGAGCGCATCCCTTGCAGCCGGACGCTGTCGCCGCGAGCAGCACAAGGCCCGACGCCACCGCGATTGCTCGCACGCACGCCATCATGCCGGTGGCCTTAACGCACTCACGCTCTGCGGTCACGCCATCCCTGCAGGATGGCCCCTGGGACGACGGTTTCGCGCTTGCACCGGGCCGCAGGCTGAAGTGAATGGCGTGCGGACGATCCCGTCGAGATCGAACTCGTGTTTGGGCGGGGTGAGGCCCGAGAAAGAGCCGTCGCCGGCTCGTCGCAGGGCCCGGCCCCCACGTCCAGCATTCTAGACCGAATGCCCGCGCAAGCCTCGCACCAACGCCGCCGAGGGGCTCGGTTTTGGTTTGTTCCGTGGCCCTGACCGCGGCTTGACGTTATGTCCTATTTAGCGAACACTCGGCCGGCCTTGAACCTCCGAACGGACTACCCGGCCGGCGCGACGCCCGAGGCCTCGGTCGGAGTGACACGCGTCGTCGGCGAGAACCTGCGCCGCCTTCGTACCAAACGCGGGCTTTCGCTCGAGCGGCTCGGGCGCGCGTCCGGCGTGAGTCGGGCGATGCTCGGGCAGGTGGAGCTCGGGCGCAGTACGCCGACCATCAACGTCCTCTGGAAGATCGCACGCGCTCTGGCCGTGCCCTTCTCCGCCTTGATCAGCGATCCCAGCGATGCCCAGTCGACCGTGTTGAGGGCCGGCAAGGCGAAGGTTCTCACGTCGCAGGACGGGTCGTTCAAGTCGCGCGCACTCTTTCCGTTCGACACCGCACCGGTCGTCGAGTTCTACGAGCTTGCGCTTGCGCCCGAATCGGTCGAACGGGCGGACCCGCATGCGCCCGGAACGAAGGAGCACTTGGTCGTGGCCGATGGGACGCTCGCCATGGTCGTCGCAGGCAAGCGCCACGAGCTCGGCCGTGGCGATGCGATTCTCTTCGACGCCGACGTCCCGCACGAGTACCGCAACGAGGGGTCCGAGCCGCTGCGCATGTACCTGGTGATGACCTACGGGGATGCCGGACTGCGTCTTCGGGCCAAAGCCCCCCCAAAGGGGTTGCCGCGCCGTCCGAAGTCCATTATAGTAGACACGTGATTCAGTTAACCCCCCAAGCCGCCTACGAACTGGTCGCACGCGGAGAGCTCCACGTGATCGACGTCCGCGAACCGCACGAGTGGCTCGGCGGGCATCTGCCGGCCTCCCGGCTGGTGCCGCTCGCCCAATTCAGAGCGAATCCGAAGAGCGCACTGCCGGGCGACGGCATTCTGTTCGTGTGCGCCGCCGGCATCCGCAGCCAAACGGCATGCGGGGTCGCCGAAGCGCATGGACTTACGCGCGTCTTCAACTTGAGCGGCGGTACGCGCGCTTGGGTCAAGGCGGGCCTGCCGCTCGTCCACGACGAACTGAGCGCAGTCTCGTGACGGACTGATTCCCGTCCGTCAAGAGATCCCGGCGCGATCCGCGAGAACGGATAAGTCCGGATTTGTGAGCGGAGGAAAGCGCGGCAGTCACGCTCCCCTACCTTGCGGGACATTGGCCGCGTGCCTTAGGTTCGCGCGGCCCGGAAGACGGGCTCACCCCCAGGAGCTCATTCATGACGCAAGGATCGCATCCCACGCTCGGCGCGCCCGCGGCACGCCAGCTGGCGAACACCACCAAGACACCGCCGCAATGGTTGGGCACGACCCCGCGGTGGCTGGTCGCTCTTTTGCCCTGGGTTCCGGTAGAAGCAGGGACGTACCGGGTCAACAAGGTGAAGGACAAGGAGGCGGCGATCGGGATCGAGTGCAGCCCGAGCGACGCGGACGACCTGCCTGTCGCGTTCGTCGATTACGAGGAACATCCGCGCGAATACACGCTGAGCACGGTGACCACGACGATCGAGGTTCAGACGCGCATCTCGGACCTCTATCGAAGCCCGATGGACCAGGTTCGCGAGCAGCTGGGCGTTCTCGTCGAGATGGTGAAGGAGCGGCAGGAAAGCGAACTCATCAACAATGCCACGTACGGCCTTCTGCCGAGTGTCGCGCCGAGCATGCGCATCTCGACGCGAGCCGGCGCGCCGACCCCCGATGACCTGGACGAGCTCATCGCCAAGATTTGGAAGGAGCCCGCGTTCTTTCTCGCGCATCCGCGCGCGATCGCCGCCTTCGGACGTGAGTGCACCCGCCGAGGCGTTCCGCCGCCCACGGTGACCCTTTTCGGATCGCCGTTCGTGACGTGGCGCGGAATCCCACTCGTGCCGACCGACAAGCTCGGCATCGACGGAAACGGACGCACCAACATTCTCTTATTGCGCACGGGGGAAAAGAAGCGAGGCGTGGTCGGGCTGTTCCAACCAGGCATCCCCGGAGAAGTCAGCCCGAGCCTCTCGGTGCGGCTGATGGGCATCAACCAACGGGGCGCGGCGGCCTACCTGCTCTCGCTCTACTGCTCCGCGGCCGTTCTCACGGACGACGCGATCGGCGTCCTCGAGAACGTTACGCTGCAAAGCTACTATGAGTACACGTGATCCCGGGTCGACCGTAGCGCGCCCGGACGACGCTCGGGTCGAAGCGGGCGGCGACGATGTCGTTCGCGCCGTCTCGATGGCCGGGGCGATCGAACGGCTGGCCAATTTGTTTTTCTCGGGGGTGCCGGGGCCGGTCCTCGCCCCGACCGCCGTGGACGCTCCGGTTGCCGCGCCGGACCCCGCACGGACGGCCACGGCGCCTGCGCTCCCGAGAGGCCCGAGCGCAATCGCTCCGGGTGGCGCTTCGTCGGCCGTTGCGCTGCCCCCCGTGCCCGGACCGCTTCAGCGACCGCCACCGGTGAGCGCGCCGGCTCCCAAGGAGAGCGACGTTCGTCCGATTGCGACCCTTTTCTCGGACCAGCTGGGATTGCCTTCGGCGTTCTCGCTTGCGGCGCCGTCTCCGCCCCCGTCGCAGGCTCCGTACTTCCTGGATCTCGCCGGTTTGCCGTCGGCCACGCCGTCGGTCCGCGCCGGCGCGGCCCCGGGCGCGCCGGCCGCCGTGGGGCGGCCGGAGGCAGCGGCCACGGCGCCGGACCTGCCGACGGCCCCGACGCCCGCGGCGCCGGGGTACGACTTTCAGCCCGAGCTCAACCCTGCGCCGCCATCGACCCCGGGGATCTTCGACCCGAACACGATTCGCCGAGACTTCCCGATTCTCGACGAGCGGGTCCACGGCCGCAGGCTCGTGTGGCTCGACAATGCCGCGACGACCCAGAAGCCGCAGTCGGTGATTGATCGGGTCTCGTATTTCTACGAACACGAGAATTCGAACGTGCACCGGGCTGCACACACGCTCGCCGCCCGCGCCACCGACGCGTACGAGGGCGCGCGCGACAAAGTGCGACGCTTTCTCAACGCGCCGTCGTCCAAGGAGATCGTCTTCGTGCGGGGCGCTACCGAGGCGATCAATCTGGTGGCTCAAAGCTGGGGACGGAGAAACGTCGGCCCAGGCGACGAGATCGTGATCACGTGGCTCGAGCACCACGCCAACATCGTGCCCTGGCAACAACTCTGTGCCGAGAAGGGCGCCTGCCTTCGCGTTGCGCCGGTGGACTCACGCGGACAGGTGCGGCTCGACGAATACGACAAGCTCTTGGGGCCTCGAACGCGCATCGTCTCGTTCGCTCACGTCTCGAACGCGCTCGGGACGACCCTTCGCGTGCGCGACATGGTTGACATGGCCCACCGTCAGGGGGCCGTGGTCCTCGTGGACGGCGCCCAGGCCGTGAGCCACATGCCCGTCGACGTGCAAGCGATCGATTGCGATTTCTACTGCTTTTCGGGGCACAAAGTATTTGCACCCACGGGGATCGGGGTTCTCTTCGGCAAGGCGGAGATCCTCGACGCCATGCCGCCCTGGCAAGGCGGGGGCAACATGATTGCCGACGTGACGTTCGACAAGACGACGTACCAACCGGCGCCGTCGCGATTCGAAGCGGGCACCGGCAGCCTCGCGGACGCCGTCGGACTCGGCGCGGCCCTCGACTACGTATCCGGCCTCGGCATGCCCAATATCGCTCGCTATGAACACGAGTTGCTCGAGTATGCCACCGAGTGCCTGGCACGCGTGCCCGGATTGACGCTCATCGGAACCGCGCCGGAAAAGGCGTCGGTCCTTTCGTTCGTGATCGACGGGGTACGGACCGAAGACGTCGGCGCAGCGCTCAATCTGGAGGGCATCGCGGTGCGCGCAGGGCACCACTGCGCGCAGCCCATCCTGCGCCGATTCGGTCTCGAGAGCACCGTCCGGGCCTCGCTCGCCCTGTACAACACGCGCGGCGACGTCGACGCCCTCGTCGACACGCTGCAGCGGATCCAAGGGGGACGCTGGCAACCGCGTCGTGACGGAGACGGTCGGCCCGCGTAAGAGCAATCGCCGACCGGTCGCCATGGCCGACCGCCGATCCGCGCCCCTTGGCAAAGCGGTGTGGATCGATGCTTATACCCTTGTTTCCGCTCGTGTTTTCGCCGCAGTCGACAAGAGCTCGATCGGGTTCGTGGTAGCTTGCGACGTGTGCTGGTCCAGAGGCCTGACCGATCCGCGCCGATCCGAACCTCCCGCGCGACTTCGCCAATGGTAAGGCCACTTGATATCCCGACCAATCGGTGTACTGTCCGCCTTACCACCGATGCGGACGGGACATGCCCCCCCGAGGGGGGCCGGCGCGTGAAGCGGCTCGTCGTGGGCCGCGACCCGGCACTGGCGAACGCGGGTGCGGCACGCACCACCGCGAACGATCCGCGGCGGGTCGATGGCTCGAAATCCGGGACCCCGATGCCGCGGGAGATGGGGCGGGCGCAGCTCGATCCATGATCGGCGTTGCACAAAACGATGCCGGGATCGAAGAACCGGCGGTTCGCGCGCTGTGCGCCGCCGAGATCGCGCACTGGAACGTCCGCGGCCGCCGCGTTCTCGTCATCGTCCCCGACCATACGCGAACCGCGCCCATCGACCTGCTGTTTCGGATTCTGCACGACCTGATGGCCGACGACGCGGCGTGCTTCGACGTTTTGATTGCGCTCGGCACGCATCCGCCGATGACTGACGACGGCATCAACGAGCGGTTGGGCATCACGGGACACGAGCGACGCAGCCGCTACGCCCGGACCCGGTTCATGAATCACCGTTGGAACGACCCGGGGCAGCTCGTCTCGATCGGGGAGATCACCGAGTCCGAAGTCGAGACACTCTCCGCGGACCGCATGCGCGAACGGGTCAACGTGACGATCAACAAGGTCGCGCTCGAATACGATTTGCTTCTGATCGTCGGACCCACCTTCCCGCACGAAGTCGTCGGCTTCTCGGGCGGCAACAAATACCTCTTCCCGGGTATCTCGGGACCGGAAATCATCGACATGTTCCACTGGCTGGGGGCGCTCATCACGAACCCCGGCATCATCGGCGCGAAGCACACTCCGGTTCGAGCGATCGTCGACCGCGCCGCGGCGCTCGTGCCGGTCGAGCGCAAGTGCGTGAGCCTGGTCGTCCACGATCGCGGGCTCATCGGCGTGTTCATCGGGGCTCCGGAAGAGGCTTGGAGCGCCGCCGCAGACCTATCGGGTCGCGTCCACATCCGGTACGCGGAAAGGCCGTATCATGGCGTACTCAGCTGCGCGCCATCGATGTACGACGAGCTTTGGGTCGGGGGCAAGTGCGCCTACAAGCTCGAGCCGGTCGTAGCCGATGGCGGTGAGCTCATCATTTACGCGCCTCACATCGCGCGCCTGTCGGTCACGCACGGGGAAATGATTCGCCGAATCGGCTATCACGTGCGTGACTATTTCGTCGACCAGATGGATCGCTTCCGGGACATCCCCAGGGGCGTGCTCGCGCACTCGACCCACGTGAAAGGCATCGGCACCTTCGTGAACGGCGTCGAACGACCCCGCATCCACGTCACCCTAGCCACGCAGATCCCGGAGGCCGAGTGCCGGGCCATCAATCTCGGCTATCGCGACTTTCGAACGATCGATGCGCGAGAGTGGATGGGGCGCGAGGACGACGGGGTCCTCTACGTGGCCAAGGCGGGAGAGCTTCTCTTTCGCATGCAAGGCGACTCGGCCCCGAGAAGCGCGGCGACGTTCGTGACGGAGGCACACGCCGGGGACGCGCGATGAGTACCGAATGGATCGTCCCCCCAAGCGGGGGTCTCGATTTCGTGAGCCTCGGGGCACTGGTCCACCGCCTGGACCCGGGCATCGTTCCGTTTCGCAAAGCCACGCACTTCGACGTTCACGTGAGCGGCGGCGAGTTCAACGTCACGGCCAATCTGGCCGACTGCTTTCGGATGAACACAGCGATCGCGACGGCGATGGTGGACTATCCCATCGGCAACCTCATCGCGGACCGCGTCCGCGCCATGGGCGTTCGCGCCTTCACCAAGGACTTCGCGCACGATGGGGTGCGTGGGCCCAACATGGCCACCGTCTACAGCGACCGCGGCTTCGGTCTGCGTCCCCCGGTGGTCTTCTACAACCGCGCGAACGAGGCCGCGGCGCGGCTCAAGCCCGGCGATTTCGATTGGAATCGGATATTTGCCGGCGGGTTGCGGTGGTTTCACAGCGGAGGGATTTTTGCTTCTCTCTCCGAGACGACCGGAGAACTGATTCTCGAGGGAATGAAGGCCGCCAAGGCGGCGGGCGCCATCGTGAGCTTCGACCTGAACTTTCGCGAGAAGCTGTGGAATGTCTGGGGCGGGGCGAACAAGGCGGCGGAGGTCATCGGCCGGATCGCGGATCATGTCGACGTCCTCGTGGGCAACGAAGAGGATCTGCAGCGCGGGCTCGGCGTCCCGGGTCCCAACGTGAGCGACCGGTCCGGTCTGCAAGCGGATGCCTTCTTTCGCATGATCGAACGGGTGATCGCGAAGCACCCCAATATCAAAGCCGTGGCGACGACGTTGCGCGAGGTCCGCTCCGCCAACCGCCACGGATGGAGCGCCGTCGCGTGGATCGCAGGACGGCAAGTCAGCGCGCCCACCTGCGAGATCGAGGTGTTCGATCGAGTCGGCGGGGGCGACGGTTTCGCGGCCGGTCTGTTCTACGGTCTGCTCACGGGCGAAACCCCGGAGGACGCCGTGAGGCTTGGTTGGTCGCACGGCGCCCTTCTGACGACGTTTCCAGGGGACACGACGATGGCGACTATCGATCAGGTCCGAGCCTTCGCTCGAGGAGGGTCGGCGAGAATTCAGCGCTGACCGCATGCCTAGACCAAGCGCCATGATCATCGAAAAGTACTCGCTGGGCATCGGGGATCGCTTCGGCGTGGAGGGCGTCGCTCAACTGGATGCCATTCGGAAAGCCGAAGAGCGCGGTGTCCTGATCGTGCCCGTGTGGAACAAGTCGAACCGCGAACACTCGCTCATCGGGACCCGACCGGAGGACGTACGCGCCGCCGCCGACAATGCGGTGCGCGCCACCGGCTGGCAGTACGCGTACTACGTCGATGCCGATCACATCGGGGTGAAGACGGTCGATCGGTTCATTGCGTCGAGCAACTTTTTCACGCTCGATGTCGCGGACTTCATCGGCCAATCGGCAGACGAGCGCGCCATCGAGTCGTTCGTCCGGGACATGAAACCATTTCGCGGCACGTTGCGCATCCCGGGCGTCGATGCGGCCTTCGAGGTGACCGAACCCATTCTTCGGGAAATCGGCCGCCGCTACGTGTGCGCCGCGGCGGAGGCCGGTCGGACATACCGTCGGATCGAAGCCGCCAAGGGCGCGGACCCGTTCGTCACGGAGGTGTCCATCGACGAGGCCTCGGAGTCCCAGTCGCCGCTGGAGCTGTTTTTCGTGCTCGGAGCGCTCGCCCGCGAGCGCATCCCCGCGCAGACCGTCGCGCCCAAGTTTTCGGGAAAGTTCCTCAAGGGGATCGACTACGTCGGCGACACGCGCATTTTCGCGCGCGAATTCGAGGCCGACCTGGCCGTGGTTCGCCATGCGATCGACGTCTTCGGCTTTCCGCCGTCGCTCAAGCTGAGCGTCCACACGGGCAGCGACAAGTTTTCCCTTTACCCGATCATGCGCGCGGCTCTGCGAAAGTCCGATCAGGGATTGCACCTGAAGACTGCGGGGACGACGTGGCTGGAGGAGGTCGTCGGAGTGACGCTATCGGGGCCGGCCGGCCTCGACCTCGCCAAGCGGATCTATGCGGCTGCGTTCGCGCGCTACGACGAGCTGTGCGCTCCGTATGCGACCGTGGTGGCGATCGACCGGGCGAAGCTCCCGGCGCCATCCGAGGTATCGACGTTTGGCGCGGAGCGACTGGCCAACCACATTCGACACGACCCTTCTTGCGCCGACTTCAGCATTCACGTGCGCCAGCTGATGCATGTCGCATTCAAGATCGCCGCGGAGCTGGGAGAGGAATTCCGGGCCGCGCTTCGTGACGGACGAGAAACCGTCGCCCCGTGCGTCACCCGAAACCTGCAGCGACACATCGACCCGCTTTTCGGTGGCGATTGAGTCGTTCTCTGCCGCCGCCAGCAGCCGGGGGACTACTGGTTGACGCCGCTCGCGAGAAAGCCCCCGTCGATCGCAAGGACCTGCCCATTGACGAAGCTTGCGCTCCGCGACGCGAGAAAGACCACGGCTCCCACGACCTCTTCGACCCGACCGAATCGCTTGAGGGGTGTCCGCATGAGAAGCTCGCGCCCTCGCGCGGTGCCGTTCAAGAGTTCTTCGTTCAGATCGGTAGGGAAGATTCCGGGTGCGACCGCGTTCACGCAGACCCCTTTCGATCCCCATTCGACGGCGAGCGACCGGGTGAGCGCCACGACCCCAGCCTTGCTGGCCCCGTACGCCGCGACCTCGTAGAGGGCGACGAACGAAGTGAGCGAGGCCACATTCACGATCCGGCCGTACCCGCGATCGATCATGTGCTTGCCGAAAATCTGGCATCCGCGCAACGTGCCCGTGAGGTTCGTCTCGAGGATGTCGTTCCAGTCCGACTCGGCGAGATCCAGAGTCGGCGAGCGCTTGATTTTGCCCGCGCAATTGACGAGGATGTCCACTTTCCCGAGCGATCCCACCGTCGCCGCAAGTAGGCGCTCGAGAGACCCGCGGTCGGTCACGTCCGCCGCGATGCGCAGCGAACGGCGTCCGACCTGTTCGATCTCCGCTGCGGTCCGATCGATGTGATCGATCCGACGCCCGGTCGGGACGACATCGGCGCCCGCCTGCGCGAGCCCCACCGCAAGCGCCCGTCCGATGCCACCGGTCCCGCCAAGAACGACGGCGACCTGACCGCCCAAATCGAGGCCCGACGCGGTCACGAACCGACTCCGCACGCGGCTTGCCGACCGAGCCGGACCCGCGTCGAGGGGCTGCGAGAACGGCTGGCCTGCCCGCACCTCGTCTCACGCCCGTCCGCCGCCTTGCCGCACCGTGCCATCGCAAAACTCCATGGTCAGGCCACTTGATATTCAGACCAATGGCCGGTAGCTTTACACTGACTTTGACGAATGTGTCCAACTCAGACCGACGAGGATAGGGACTTCGCGGCGCGACGTCGTCCACCGACAGCGTCGGACTTTCTCACTCGGGAAGCATGTGGGACATGCCGCTGCAAACCATCGAAAACCAACGTCTTTATCGTCAAATAGCCGATCAAGTCTCGAGACTGATTGCGTCCGGCGAGCTTGCGGAGGGTGAGCGACTGCCCTCCGAACGCGAGCTTTCCGCCCAGCTCGGGGTCTCCCGTCCGTCGGTGCGTGAAGCTCTGATTGCCCTCGAAGTCGCCGGCAAGGTGGAGGTTCGTGTGGGATCCGGGATCTTCGTGGCCAGTCAGTCGGTTCCCGCCACCGACCTCGCCTCCGAAGGACAAGGCCCCTTCGAGCTGCTGCGCGCTCGTGCCCTCATCGAAGGCGAGATTGCCGCGGAAGCGGCCCGTCACGCGCGCGCCCAAGACGTCGATGCGATCCGTGCCGCGGTGAGCGAGATGCGGCGCCGCCACGCGCACGGTCGGAACGCCGACGAGAGCGACCGCGAGTTCCACGTCGCGGTCGCTCGCGCCGCACACAACAGCGTGCTCGGCACGGTGGTTCAAGACGCTTGGGATCGAGGGCGCGGCACGATCTGGAAGAGGATGGAGCACCACTTTCAGACGCCTCGGTTGCTTGCCGACATGCTGGGCGACCATGAAGACATCCTGCAGGCGATCGAGGAGCGCCATGCGCGCGCCGCCCGAAGCGCCATGCACCGACACTTGAAGCGCGTGCATCGCGAGTTCAGCCGGGGTTGGGAATCGATCAAGGAGGCGACGGACGAGGGGCTCTGCTCGGAGCGGCCGGCGCGCCTGCAACCGGCGCGGGCGTACGCGCGAGCCGCGCGCTAGACTCGGTGTCCACGACCTCGGTGCTCTCCGACGATCGACTGTTTCCGGCGGATCCGCCGACCCGCGACGTCGCGCGCCGCCTGTACGGCCTTTCGCGGCAGCTTCCGATCCTCAGCCCGCACGGACACTGCGATCCGGCATGGTTTGCCGACAACCGGCCTTTTGTGGATCCGGCGACGTTGCTCGTCGTCCCCGACCACTACGTGTTTCGGATGCTCTACAGCCAGGGCGTACCCCTCGAGGCGCTCGGCATCGCGCGCGTGGACGGCGAGCCCGTGGAGCGAGACTCGAGAAGAATCTGGCGGTTGCTAGCGGACCATTTTTACCTGTTTCGCGGCACTCCATCGCGCCTGTGGCTCACTCATGCGCTGCGCGACGTATTCGGCATCGACGAGCGGCTCACGCCGGAATCGGCGGACCGGATTTACGATCGGATCGCCGATTGCCTTCCGCGGCCCCAGTTTCTCCCGCGCGCACTCTTCGAACGATTCAACATCGAGGTGCTCGCCACGACCGAATCGCCCCTCGACGACCTGGCCCATCACGCCGCGTTGCGCCGGTCCGGCTGGAACGGTCGCGTCATCACCGCGTTTCGGCCGGACCCGGTGGTGGATCCCGAGTTCGAGGGATTCGCGCGCGGCGTGGAAGCGCTCGGCGCGATCACTGGCGAAAATACCGGATCGTGGCAAGGGTATTTGCGGGCGCTTTCGACCCGACGGCACTTTTTCGCCTCGCACGGCGCCACCTCCACCGATCACGGTCACCCTTCGGCCTTCACGTGCGATCTTTCGCGATCCGAGTGCGAGGCCTTGTTCGGCAAGGCGCTCGCATCGGCAGTATCGCCGAGCGAAGCCGAATGCTTCCGCGGCCAGATGTTGACCGAGATGGCGCGAATGAGCCTCGACGACGGCCTCGTCATGCAAATTCACCCTGGATCGTTCCGCAATCACAACCGCGACATCCTCCACAAATTCGGAAGAGACAAGGGAGCGGACATTCCGACAGCGACCGACTACGTCCGCGCCCTCAAGCCCCTGCTCGATCGGTTCGGAAACGACAAGCGCCTGTCGCTCATCGTCTTCACTCTCGACGAGTCGGCGTACTCACGCGAGCTCGCTCCGCTTGCGGGCCATTATCCCGCTCTCAAGCTCGGTCCTGCCTGGTGGTTTTTCGACAGCCCGGAGGGAATCCGCACCTACCGGGAGCGCGTGACCGAGACGGCGGGCTTCTACAACACGGTCGGCTTCAACGACGACACCCGCGCCTTCCTGTCGATCCCCGCGCGCCACGACGTCGCTCGGCGCGTCGATTGCGCCATCCTGGCCAAGTGGGTCACCGAGCATCGTCTCGACGAAGACGAAGCGGCCGAGCTCGCAGTGGATCTCGCCTACAACCTCGCGAAACGCGCCTACAGGTTATGAGATCGTCCGTGGCAAGGCCGACCCGGCGTTGCGCTTAATGGACGGCGTCGCGACTGCGTCCGGCAACCGCTGCCGCGGCCCGCGCGCGCGATGGACGCGATGGGAGCGCGTGTGCTCCGGAGTAAGGCAACTTGACACCCGAGACCGACCCGTTACGGTTTACGTCGAAGGACATTTAGCCAAGTCCAGACAGAGGCGGCGCGTGGTAAGGAGGGTCGATCCCTCATTTGCAGGCCCTGGCGAAGCGCCGTGGACACTTCGGAGCCGTCGGGATGCCCATTCAAGTCGTCGAAAGCCAGCGCCTCTACCGCCAGATCGCCGGGCAACTGTCCTCTTTGATTGCGGCCGGCGAATACCCCGAGGGAGCGCGCCTTCCATCGGAGCGCGACCTTGCGGTCCAACTGGGCGTGTCGCGCCCGTCGGTGCGCGAAGCGCTGATCGCTCTCGAGGTGGAAGGCAAGGTGGAAGTCCGCGTCGGCGCAGGCATCTTCGTCGCTCCGCGCCGACCCGTCGCGGCCGTCGATCCTACGGCCGAGGGTCAGGGACCGTTCGAGCTTTTGCGCGCGCGCTGGCTCATCGAAGGCGAAATCGCGGCGGAGGCGGCACGAAGCGCCAAGCCCGGAGACTTGGAGCCCGTCCGCCACGCCGTGTTGGAAATGGAGCAGGGCCACAGGCAGACGCGCGACACCGATCCCGCCGATCGGGAGTTCCATCTCGGCATCGCTCGGGCGGCTCACAACAGCGTGCTCGTCGCCGTCGTCCACAATCTGTGGGACCAAGGACGGGGCGCCATCTGGAAGCGCATGGAGCACCACTTCCAGACTCCCGAGCTCCGAACGGCCACCCTGCGCGATCACCAGGCCATTCTGACCGCGCTCGAGGCCCGCGACGGACGCGCGGCGCGGACAGCGATGCGTCTTCACCTCGGACGAGTCGACAAGGAATTCACTCGCGGTTGGGAGCAGCTCAAGGAACGCCAAGCGGGAGATCCCGGAGAAGAGATCCGGGCCGCCCGGCGCACGCGCGCGGCCCGATCCGGCGCTTGACCGGGCCTCGTCGCCGGGTCCTTGCATCCGGCCTCTCGATGATCGACGGTTCGGGAGAACGATCATGACGACCCGAACGCTGACACCCGAACTGCTCCGGAAGATCGACGCCTACTGGCGCGCCGCCAACTACCTATCCGTCGGCCAGATCTATCTTTATGACAATCCGCTGCTGAAGCGGCCGCTCGAGATCGCGGACGTGAAGCGCATGCTCCTCGGACACTGGGGCACGACCCCCGGGCAGAACTTCATCTACGTGCACTTGAACCGGGTCATCAACAAATACGACCTCGACCTGATCTACGTCTCGGGTCCCGGACACGGCGGTCCGGCCGTGGTGGGCAACACGTATCTCGAGGGAACGTACAGCGAGATCTATCCCAATATCAGCCAGGACGAGGCAGGACTTCGCAAGCTCTTCCTTCAGTTTTCGTTTCCCGGGGGCATTCCGAGCCACGCGTCGCCGGAGTGCCCCGGTTCGATTCACGAAGGGGGCGAACTGGGCTATTCACTCAGCCACTCGTTCGGCGCGGTGTTCGACAATCCCCATCTCATCGTCGCCTGCGTCGTGGGCGACGGCGAGGCGGAGACCGGCCCGCTTGCCACGGCTTGGCACTCCAATAAATTTCTCAATCCCGTCACCGACGGTGCGGTGCTGCCGATTCTGCATCTCAACGGCTACAAGATTGCCAATCCGACGATCCTCGCCCGAATCAGCCGAGAAGAGCTGGAACAATTGCTTCGCGGCTACGGATGGGTTCCTCACTTCGTCTGCGGCCACGAGCCGGAGCCGATGCACGAGGCGATGGCCACGGCGCTCGACACTGCGGTCGAGCAGATCCGAAGCATCCAAGCGGACGCCCGCATCCACGGCAACCTGACACGCCCCCGCTGGCCGATGATCGTCCTCGATTCACCCAAGGGGTGGACGGGCCCGAAGACGGTGGACGGACTGCAAATCGAGGGCACGTCCCGATCGCACCAAGTGCCGCTCTCCGACCCGGCCACCCATCCGGGGCACCTGAAGCTGCTCGAGGACTGGCTCCGGAGCTACCGACCCGAAGAGCTCTTCGACGAAGGCGGGGGTCTGAAGCCGGAGCTTTCCGAGCTTGCGCCCAAAGGCGCCCGACGGATGGGCGCGAACCCCCATGCCAATGGCGGCATTTTATTGCGGGACCTGCGAATGCCGGATTTTCGCGATTACGCCGTCGCCGTACCCTCCCCCGGAGTGCGCGGCATCGGCGATACCCACGTGCTCGGGCGTTTCCTGCGAGACGTCGCGGAGCTCAACGTCGATCAGCGAAATTTCCGCGTGTTCGGGCCCGACGAGACGATCTCCAACGGGCTCGAGTCCCTCTTCGAGGTAACGGCACGCCAGTGGGAAGCCAGTACCCTTCCGAGCGACCCGTTTCTCGCGCGCGACGGACGAGTAATGGAAATGTTGAGCGAGCACCAGTGCGAGGGTTGGCTGGAGGGGTACTTGCTCACCGGTCGGCACGGACTCTTCAACTGCTACGAGGCGTTCATTCACATCGTCGATTCGATGTTCAACCAGCACGCCAAGTGGCTGAAGGTCACTTCGCAGCTGCCGTGGCGACGCAAGATCGCTTCGCTGAACTATCTGCTAGCCTCCCATGTATGGCGCCAGGATCACAACGGGTTCACCCACCAGGACCCCGGCTTCATCGACCACGTCGTGAACAAGAAAGCCGAGGTCGTCCGCGTCTACCTGCCGCCGGATGCCAACTGCCTCCTGTCGGTGATGAACCATTGTCTGCGCAGCCGGCACTACGTCAACGTCGTCGTCGCCGGAAAGCACCCGGCGCCGCAGTGGCTGACGATGGACGCCGCCATCAAGCACTGCAGCGAGGGCATTGGCATCTGGCCGTGGGCGAGCAACGATCAGGGCGCCGAACCCGACGTGGTGATGGCCTGTTGCGGGGACGTGCCCACGCTGGAGACGCTCGCCGCCGTCTCGCTTTTGCGCGAGCACCTCCCCGACCTGCGGATCCGCGTGGTCAACGTCGTCGACCTCATGAAACTGCAACCGCAGTCGGAGCATCCGCACGGATTGAGCGACCTCGATTTCGATGCCATCTTTACGCGCGACAAGCCGGTCATCTTCGCATTCCACGCATACCCTTGGTTGATTCACCGCCTCACCTACCGGCGCACCAACCACAGGAATCTGCACGTCCGGGGATACAAAGAGGAAGGGACCATCACGACGCCGTTCGACATGACCGTACTGAACGACTTGGATCGCTTTCACCTCGTGATGGATGCGATCGACCGTCTCCCCCAAACGGGCGGAGCCGGGGCCTACATCAAGCAACGCATCCGAGACAAGCTCGTCGAGCACAAGCTCTACATCGACCGCTACGGTGAAGACTTACCGGAGGTCCGCCATTGGGCGTGGCCGGGGCAGGCGCCCTCCGGATAGTCGCCCGCGAGGACTCGCATGGGATCTCCCCTCGACGAAAGGAAAGGCCCGGCTGTTACTGCGACTGGCGATCAGGTCCGAAAACCGCCAGCACCGGAGGCCCCGGAAGATTACGTTGGGTTCGCGATCATGCTCGATCCTCAGGGCTGTTACCGAGCGCTTCAAACGCACGACGCCCGATTCGACGGGCGCTTGTTTGTCGGCGTCACGACGACGGGCATCTACTGCCGTCCGGTTTGCCCGGCACGTCCCGCGAAGTTCGAGCATTGCCGCTTCTTTGCGTCGGCCGCGGCGGCCCAGGAGGCGGGGTTCCGCCCGTGCCTTCGCTGTCGCCCCGAGACGGCGCCCGACTTCGGATCGTGGCGAGGAACGTCGAATACGGTATTCCGGGGCCTCGCGCTCATTACTGCCGGCGAGCTCGATGGCGAGGGGGCCAGCGTGGATTGGCTCGCGGAGCGTCTGGGGGTCGGCGGCCGGCAGCTCCGCCGCCTGTTCATGCACCATCTCGGGGCCTCCCCCATCGCCGTAGCTCAAACGCGGCGCGTCCTGTTCGCGAAGCAGCTCATTCACGAGACCCGAATGCCCATGGCCGAGATCGCCCAAGCCGCGGGCTTCGGAAGCATTCGCCGCTTTAACGAGACATTCCAGCGGCTGTTCCACAGACCGCCGAGCGCCCTTCGCCGGAAGGTCAGGGCCTCCCAGGCCGAGCCACAGCTCGCGGGCACGGGCGTGACCGTCCGGCTCCGGTATCGGCCTCCGTACGACTGGGCCGCGATGACGGCCTATCTCGGCGCACGCGCCATCGAAGGCGTCGAGCGCGTCGAGCGCGGCATCTATCGTCGAACGGTATCGCACGAGGGTCAGACGGGCACGGTCGAGATCGTCCATCGGCCGGACGTCCAGAGCCTCGCGGCGACCCTGCGCTTTCCAAGCGTCCGCGCGCTGCCTGCCCTCGTCGCACGCATTCGGAGCGTGTTCGACCTCGGCGCCGACGTCGTGACCATCGGCGCGCACCTCGGGGGGATCCGTGGCTCGCTCCGCTGATCGCCAAACGACCCGGATTGCGTGCGCCCGGGGGCTGGGACGGATTCGAGATGGCCGTGAGGGCGGTCCTGAGCCAACAGGTGTCGGTCCAAGCCGGTCGCCAGCATGCGGGGGATCTCGCGCGCCTGTGCGGCGCGCCGTTCGTGCCCGGCCATGGCGAAGATTTCGGGCTCGATCGCGCCTTTCCGAGCGCAGCCGAGGTGGCTCGCGCGGACCTCGGAAGGCTGCGGGTGCCGAGGCTCCGCCGTCAAACGATCCAGGATCTGGCCCACGCCGCAGCGGCCGACCCGCTGCTTTTCCAGCCCCTCGAGACCGTCGAGAAAACCGTAGCGAGGCTACGCGCCATCCGGGGCGTCGGGGACTGGACCGCGCATGTCATCGCGCTCCGAGCCGCGCGAGAGCCGGACGCCTTCCCGGCCGGCGACGCGGGTCTGCTCCGCGCCGTCGCGAGCCTCGGGGGCAAGCGCCTGTCCGCGGACGATCTCGTCGGACACGCCGAGCGATGGCGCCCGTGGCGCGCGTACGCCGCCCAGCACCTCTGGGCGGCCGATGCGGCATCGCGGCGCCCTCGCCTGCCCCCGACTTCCGGGGCGAAGGACCCGCCATGAGTAAAGCTCCTGCATTTTTCGTCGATCACACGGATACGCCTCTCGGCCAGCTGACCATCGTCGCGGACGACCGGGGATGTCTGCGGGTGGTCGGATGGACCGATGGCCGGCCCATGCGTCGCCGATTGCGTGCGCGAGCCGAGGATTGGTCGCTCGAGCCCGCGTCGGATCCCGGGGGTTTTACGTCGGCCATCCGCGCCTACTTCAGGGGCGATTGGAGTGCGATCGACACCTTGCCGGTGACCCTGGCGGGCACGCCGTTCCAGAACGCCGTGTGGCTCGCGCTTCGCACGGTTGCGTGCGGCGAGACCCGCTCGTACGGAGACATCGCCCGACACATCGGAAGTCCTACCGCCTTTCGAGCCGTCGGTCTCGCCATCGGCGCCAACCCGGTCGGCATCGTGGTTCCCTGTCACCGCGTGATTGGAGCGGATGGTTCCCTCACGGGCTACGGCGGCGGCATCGAGCGCAAGCGCTGGCTTTTGTCCCATGAGCGACCCGGCCACGGCGCCGAGCTCGCGTTCGGCCCATCGGATCGATCCTCGTCGCGCCCCCTCGACGGTTGCGAACCCCTGGCAGGCGAATCGTGTCGCGAGACGCGTCAGGGCGTCCGCGCACACCGGAACCCGATGCCGACGTCGCGGTAGGTGGCGACGTTGCCGCCACGCTGCGGAGTCGAATACTCCTCGTCGAAGGCGACGCCCCCGCGCTCCCGCGTGGGGAGAGCATGGGACATTGTCGGGGTTAGAAAGGCGCAGTTCGGGCACGGGCCGGAAAGAGCCGACCACGTGAGGGTGCCGCCGTAGCCGCCCGCAAAGTCGAGGTTCCACTCGAGTACCTCGCCCACCATGTCGAGCTGGCCCCAGTAGGCGATTCCCAACAACGCCGTTCCCACGGGCGCGATGCTCTCTAGCCCGCAGGTCCCCGAGCCATACAAGCAGCCGTAGATCGCATACTGGTTGCGGGTTCCCGGAGCGGCCGAGCCCCATGGCTCCTCGAGCTGCTGGCTGCCGCCCACCTCGACGTACTGCCACTCTGCCTCGCTCGGCAAGAAGCCCCCGTCCCAGATGCAGAACGCGTAGGCCTCGTACCAGTCCACGCAGTTGATGGGCAGATTGTCTTGGCTTCCGGCCACCGTCGACCACGTCGCGGCTCTGTTGGACCCGGAAGCGACGGGGAGTTGGCTCGACGTGGTGCACGAGAGATTCGCGCTCCACGTTGTGGGTGCATCCGATCCAGTAGCGATTTGCGCGTTCCAGTCGGTCGCATCCCAGCCCGTCTCGTACACTGGGGGTCCCGGTGGTCCGAAGAGACCGTCACTGACCGACGGCGCGCTCATCTCGCTCACCAGTCCCAGACCCCCGTTCACATGCGTGTGGATGCCGCTGCCGTTCGCAGGCGGTGCCCCGCCCGCGGTCGTCAAGTAATTCACGTACTGCCGAAAGCGGCCTACCGTGACCAAGTACTTGTCCAGCCGAAAGCCACTCACCGAAGCGGGATCATCGGGGACTTCTCCCAGGCTACCCCCATCCTCGCCGACCAAGAGGTCATCGGACAGGTAAAAGGTCCCGCCCGTCACCTCCGGGCTCGTGCAACAGCTTTCGGTCCCGCTGCCCCCGGGGCCGCAGTCGGTCAACCCAAGCCCGCCCGGCGCACAACTCGGAGCGGTCGTCGTCGAGCCCACGCAACCGCCATCCGCGCAGGTGCCCGTCGCGCACGTCCAAGGGGGGCCCCACCGTCCATCCAGACCGCACGTCTCGACGGCATCGCCGGAGCACAGCGTCGCCCCGCCCTCACAGCTGCCGCCGACGGCGTCCGCGGTGGTCGCGTCCACGCTCGCAGCGTCGTCACTGCCGGCTTCGGCGGGCTGCGCATCGCCCTCACTGCCGCCTTCGACGGGTTGCGCGTCGCCGCCATCGCTTCCGGCTTCCGTGGGTTGCGCGTTGCCGCCATCGCCGCCGGCTTCCGTGGGTTGCCCGTTGCCGCCGTCGCTGCCGGCTTCCGTGGTTTCCGCATCGCCGCCGTCTTGGTCCGCGCTGGTGGTCGAGCCTGAGGCACTCGAGGCGGAGCTCATGGAGCCCGAGCTGCCGGAACCGACACCGATCGACGCGGTCGCACTGGACGCGGAGCTGTTCGCCGCGAAGAGGGTGGGCGACGATGGTTCGGGCTTCTCGAGCTCTTGGGGCCCCTGCGCGATCAGGCCACAGCCGACAAAAACAAGCGCGGCGGTGCCGGACACGAAGACGCGGCTCATCGTTTCACAGTAGTAGCGACGCACGCGCACGGCCCACGAATCGTCGCGGTCAGCCCGAACGCGTTCAGGCTTGCGACCCGCCGGTCTCACGGCGGCCCACACGAAGCGCCCGGCCGGACTGGACGGCACGTCCTTCGCTGCCCACAGTTGCCAGGGATCATGGAGGCGAGCGCAGAGGATTTTTTTGCGGCGGCTATTCGCGCGCTTGGGGTCGTTTGGGTGGCCGCTCCGCAACGCACAGGTGCGGCCCGCGTGGGATCTGTCAGAGACTCCGTCTCGCCATGGCGCTCAGTGCGCCGTGCGCAGCCCGCTCGAAGGCGACGCGTGTGAGGGAGGCGAGACCGCGGTGGAGCGAATGCCACCGTCCATGCAAATCTGCATCGATGGCGCAATTTGGCCGGATTTGAGCCGAACTTCTGCTACCTGACCACTGCAAAACCAAAAGGGAGTCTATGAAATGCGTGTGACTTCGCCCGGACAAATCGGTCTCAAGCGCCTGAGCTGGCGGGTCGCGCAACGAACCCCGATGCCTCTGCTTGCGCTGCTTTTCATGGCGCACCCGGCATGCACGAACGGAGCGGTCGCGGGAACGGGGTCGGGAGCGGCCGCCGCAGCGGCCGGCGACAATGAAGCGGGGACCGCCAGCGCTTCGACCGCCGCAGAGGGGAACGATGCTTCCCTCGGCACGAGCAACGCCAGTGCCTCCTCGACCGGTGGATCGGCGGGCGGATCCAGTGCGGCGCCCACCGGCAATTCGGGCCCCGGCCCTTCAGACGACAGCGGGTCGACGAGCCCGCAGTCCGGTAACGGCAGTTCGTCGTCGGGCGGCGGCGCGGGCAATGACGGTGGAATGGTGGTCAGCAATCCGGTAAACCAAGCCGATGGGGGGCCATTCCCGACCTGCGCGGGGTCGACCTACAAGCTCTGTGAGGATTTCGAGACCGGCACGGTAGGAGGCTATCCGACCGGGTGGACCGAGTTCCAAGGATATGGCGCGGTTGGCCCCACAGATGTCGCTCTTGCGAGCAATGAGTTTCACTCCGGCAAGCAATCCTTGGAGAGCGATTCGATGGACAAGGGGCAAGCCCGGGCTCAAAAAGCCATCGCCAGCATCGGCACGGCGGCCTACAACCATTGGGGGCGGATCTTTTACAAGGTCCAGTCACCGTCGCCCAAGCCGAACACTTATCTCCACGTCACGTTCGTCTCGCTCAATGGATCCGGCGGCGAGGATCGCATCGTCGATACCGTCGAGATGACCAACACCAACGAGCATCAATGGCTCTTCAACGTGCCGAGCGACAGCTGCTGCACGCAGTCGCCGTACAGCTGGACTTACGATGCGGCGTGGCACTGTGCCGAATGGTATGTGGACGTTACAACTCAGGCCTACCGCTTCTTCACGGATTCCGTCGAGGTGCCTTCGCTTTCGTTCGGTCCGGGACCGGACGGCGGGGCCGGGACCAAAGCCAACGGCAATACCGGGATGTCCGACTACACGGCGGTCATCGTGGGCGCCACCTTCTACCAGGGGACGGGCGCCATCGCGAGCCCGTTCGTCATATGGTTCGACGACCTCGCCATCGATGATGCGGCCAACGGGCAAATTGGCTGCACGGGAATCCGGTAGCAGTTGGGGCCGTCCCCCGCAGACGCGAGGGCTCGGGCCGCCCCGAGCGTGCCGACCACCCCGCGCGCAAGTGCGGGGCGTCGGCGGGCGATAGGGGGGACATCGGCTCGGTAAACACGCGCGCGCGCGTATTGTCCCCCCCTTAAATGCGGTGGGCACCCGGATCGATCACTCGGAAAGCGGCGACGCGGTGGATCACGGGCGCCATTCGAAAGCCCCTACATCGGATTTGGATCCGTAGGGGGCGCAATAGAGGCGTTGGTCCATCAAGGACCTCGGGAAGGGGCGCGACGCGTCGATGGCCGGAGACTTTGCCAGCAGCGCGCAGGTTTGTGTCGGCCCGCCGTTGTCGCCCAGGGCACCCAGCAACGGGTCCTTCACGATGTCGATGAAGGCTTTTCCCGTCGTCACCCCGGCCGCGCTGCCCAGGACGTCCGCATCGTACAACTGAGTGTACGGGTCTCTCAGGAGTCCGGAATAGTCCGGAGCCGCAGACGATGCGGTATTGTCCGCGATGATCGACGAATTGATATGAACGTTGGCTTGGATCGAGGGGTCGACGTAAACGCCCCCGCCAAGACCGCCGGCCGTCGCATCGTTGAAGGCGATCGTGCAGTGGGCGGTTTCGAGGTAATCATTTTTCATGTAGATGCCGCCGCCCTTTCCGCCCGTCGCCGTATTTCCGGCAATCGTCGAATACATGAGATTGAGGTAACCGAGATTGTAGATGCCTCCGCCGAGTACAGCGCTGTTGCCGGAGATCGTACTGTAGTTGACGAACGTCGTCGGAGCGGCCGTCGCGTCCTGAGCCGCTTGGTAGAGACCCCCACCGAATCGGCTGTTCGAGTTGGCGTCGATCGTGGACGCCGTCACGGTCAGTGTGGCATTCGCATTCCACACCCCGCTATCGGTGAAGCCCGTGACCCTCACGTGATCGAGCGTCACCAGGGCATTCTGATCGAGGCGAATGCCGGTGGTGGCCGCAGTCGTCAGCGGCGCGGTTTCGCGCACCGTGAGCTGCGACAGCGTGACGGTCAACCCGTCGATGTCGACCGCAGGGCTGACCGAGCCGTTCGTGTCGAGGATCGTCACGTCGACACCGTGCCCGACCAGGGAGACCGCCGTCGGGATCGCGGCCGACAGCCCCAGCGACAGCCCGCTCGAAATGTCAAACGTACCGCCGGGGATCGAGATCGAAGTCGCGCCTAGGGCGTTCTTGCAGCCACCGTAGTCCGCCTGACGGGCGAGCGCCGCGACGGCCATGTCGAGCGAGCACACGCCTTGGACGGGGCGCGTCTCCGAGTCGACCGTATCGACAACGATCGGCGGCGGCCCTGCCGAGGCGTCTGGGCCCGCGTCCGGTTGGCCGGTCGACGTGCACCCACCGGCGTCCGCCGACGCGATCGCCGTGACGCTACTCGCGGTCGGAGCCTCGGAAGAGGATCCGCAGCCGGCAAGGATCGCGGCGATCGCGACCCACCCCACGCCGTGCTGATGCCGGCGCCATCGATCCGTTGGAACCGAGCCGATGGGTGTCGAGCGCCTCATGTTCCACCCGCGCAGGCCGACCTGAGCGGTGCGGCTTGCTGCGAGCGGGAACTTCCAGGCGCCCGTCGCCACTTCACTCCGCGCCGGACGTTTGACTCAATGCCGGCCGATCACGTCAGCGACGAGTCGACATCTCCCGTGTACTTGCTCTCGCCGACACCCGCCACTTGCAGCCCCATCCCGTGGCAAATCGTCGTCAACAGCTTGTTATTCGGGGTATCGGCGAGCGCGACCCACTGCCCGGTGTTGAAGTAGCCACCCAAGCTGCCAATCATGACGAAGGCGATTTGGGCAGAGTAATGGTCGTTGCCTTCACGCATGTCGTTGCAGAGGAAGACGAGACTGTTGTCGAGCGCCGTCGATGACCCTTCGGTCGAGGAGTCGAGTGCGGCCAGCAGCGTTGCAACCTGCGTATACCACCACGTGTCGATCGCGGTTTTGTTGGTCGCACCGGCGGCGCCTTGGTGCGCGATCGCATGGTAGTCCGGGCTGTTGATCGGCGGGGTTAGCCATGGGAAGGTCAAGATGTCACCGCCCCCGTCGTTGATGAGGTCCAGCGTAACGGCCCGCGAGATGCCGCAGGTCACCGCGGCGGCTGCGAGACGCATCATGAAGTTGACCTGACTCGTGTAGTTCGTAATGCCACTGAACGACAGGCCCTGAGGGGTCAGCGTCGGCGGGGTACACGTCGCAACGGCCGCCTGCAGATCCATTTCCAGCTGACGGACCGAGTTGAGGTGACTCTGAATCTTCACCTTGTCGTCGGTACCGATGATGTTTTGAAATGCCGTCAGCTGGGTGGAGACGAGGTCCAGGACACTCGCTCTCCGCTGCGAGATCGCCGACAGCTGGCTCGTCGACATCGTCGCGTTCGGGAAGAGCTGGTTGAATAGCGTATAAGGATTGGTGATTTGGGTATTGTGGCCGGTCGTGCTCCAGCTCGTGTAGCTGCCCTCCGGAAGACACCCGAGGTTGAGCTGCGGCTTCACCACGCCCTGAGACGTCAATTGGGTGGAGATGAGCGAGTCGATCGATGGAGAGGAGCCGTTTTGGGTGCCTGTCAGGATGCACGGATAGCCAAAGTGCCCGCCGTACTGGTTTACGTCGAACTCGGCCTGGAGATTGACCCCGCGAGGGAGAATCATCTTCGCCACGTACGGTGACAGAGGCGACATAATGGCCGGGAGGTTCGCCGCGGTGAGCGCCTGCGTCGTGTTGCTCCACTTGCTGCAGCCGTAAATGCCGTTCGTCCAGGTGACGGTGATGAGCCGCTTCGGGAAGCCGCCGCTCGTCAAGCCAGCATCGGGACCGCCGTCGGCAGCAAATGCCTCGTTGTTCAAGATGGGCAGTAGAGCCGCGCCTCCGCCAATGGCCTTGAGGAGGGCTCGCCTCGAATATTTCTCTTTCAAAATCATTGGAGCACCTCTCCCGCAGACGGGGTCCGGTAGCGGAACGTGCGTGAGCTTGCCAGGCTCGACAACAGGGTGGTTACTTTGAAATTGGCGCTCTCGAATGCGGTTTGGGCCGCTTGGGCCGACGCGGCATCGTCGCTCGTAACGGTTCGGCCCAAGCCGTAGGTGAGCCACTGAGCCGTAAAGCACTCTTGGGCGGTGGGGCTCTGGGCCAAAAGCGGGGTCATCGCGACGGCATTGGCGACGGTGACGCTCTTTCCGTCCAGCGCGATCGCGATCGATGCATCGACCGGAAGACCGTTGTCCGTCGTCCGCCATTCGCCGAGGCCATCGTAATTCTCAAACGTATACCCGTAGGGGTCCATCAGGCTGTGGCACCCGACCGCGCACGCCTGCTGATCGTGCATCTGGAAGCGCTGGCGCGTCGTTCCGCCCGCGGAGGCGGCTGCGGGAGGCGGCACGTTGGGCGGTGGCGCCGGAATGATCCCACACAGCATTTGGGTGTAGAGCGAGTGACCTCGGTACACCGGATTCGACCCGGCCGGGTCGCCGTTCAGCGTGAGCCAAGCGGCCGTGGTGAGCAGCCCCGAGCGCTGCGCCGCAGGCAACGTCGTCGACTGGAACGTGGTGCCGCTCACTCCCGTTGCGCCGTAGAGGGTCGCGAGGTCCCCGTCGATGGACGTGGTCGAGCTCGTGTAGAGCTCATTGAGCTCGCCCGTGCGGTCGAAGATGACGGACGTAATGAAATTCTGGAATTCCGTGTCCATCTCGGATGCGAGCGTCGTGTTCCAGCTCGGGTAGGTGGTGGCGTCCTTCGGCTGGGCGGCCAATTGGGTCATCCCCAGCCACTGTTCGAAGAAGTTCGCCACGGCTGAGCGCGCCTGTGTCGACGCCAACATCCGCGTGGCCTGGGCTGTCACTTGGGCCTGAGTCGAAAGTTGGCCAGCAGCCGCCGCGGCGAAGAGCGTGGCATCCGGCATGCTGCCCCAGAGGAAGTACGACAGGCGATTGGCCAACGCATAGCCGTCGAGCTGCACTTCGGTGCCGGAGTAGACCGTTGCTCCGGGGCCGACTTCCCAGTGGTACAGGAAGCCTGGCGATTGGAGCATCTCTTCGATCAGCAAGTCGATCGCGCCGTTGAAGTCGAGGCCGAGCGTCGAAACGCCGGTCTGGTAGAGGCCCACCAGTCCGGATATTTCGGTCGCGTTCAGCGGGCGCCGGTACATCTGTTGACCGAACGTCGTGATGAACGTGTTGGCACAGGCCAGGTCGCTGGTGCTCGCGTCGGCGGCCCCCGTTCCGGGGGTGCAGCTGAGAAGCGTCGAAACGTTGGGAAGCACGGCGGTGGCGAGTGCTTCGGCGTCGGCCTGGTAGGCGGTGGCCGTCGTCACGTCGACGAGCCCCGGCAGCGGGAAGCCGCTCGACGTGTTCGGCACCGGCGGCTCAGCCGGGACGTTCGTCGTGTTGATGCCCGCGGATGCAACGGCCGCGGCTCCGAATAGAGATGTGACGGTATTGATGTATTCGAACTGCTCGAGGTGCCGGAGCACCATCGTCCCCGCGGCGGTCGTGTCGCTGGCCGTCGAGCCGAAGAGCGTGTCGACGATCGTCGGCGTGCCGGCGGCCCCGTCTTCGCTGGTTGCGGTCGCGCTACCGCTGACGCCCGAAGCGGACGGAGTGCCCGAACCAGACGTTGCCCCCGTCGTATCGTTGTTCGGGCCGCCCCCGGCGGCGCTGGTGCCCCCGGGGCCCGCGGACCCGTTCTGCCCAGGCGGGTTGCCGATGACGCCGGTGCAGGCGGCCGCTATTAGGGTGCAGACAGCCAGCCCTGTCGTGTGTACAGCGGTAAGTTTCCTCATTGTGACGCCTCCGCGCGGTCGATCCACTTTGCACCAGCAAGCGCCGGCCCGCAACGGAGGGGGTGTGGTCCCCCCGGGGCGTTCGGCTGTTTTGCTCGTTTCGCTTCGTTCGTTACGGCAGTGGCAAACCACGAAAAAATGGCTCACGGAAAGTGACTGAAACCATGCGGAACTTCGAAACTTTCGTTTGCATAGGAAATTTGCGTCGCAACTGCGTGGCCCACATCGACATCGCGCGCTCGGCTTCTTTCCGTTCGGAATTTTGTGGGAATTTCAGTGGAGGCAGGCGTCCTTCATGGGCACCCTTAGCGAGGCGGCGCTGAGCCGGGTCCGGAGGCGGCCGACAGGCGGGCGGATATGCCGACATCGGCCCTTCTCGCTCCAACGGAATTAAGTGTGATCTGCCCTTCGGAGTCGGCTAGCCCCGTGCCTCGAACGGGCCGGGGCTTCGCGGTGAACGCCGACGTCGAGTTCGTGCCGCACTCACTAAAGCTAAAGGAAGTGCGACGATTTCGTGGCCCGATTCCATCCTCTGATACGCCTTCGAACGAGACGGGGGCTTTCCTTGGCCCGAGATCGGACGGCGCGGCGTCGTATGCATACGATTTGCGAACTACGTTATTGAATGCTTCGATTCGTCGCGAGGCTCATCGCAGGCCGATGTCCGCCTCGTTTTGCCCCATAGGCGAGGGCCACGGGCGGACTCCGACGCCTCTCGCCAGGCCCAGAAGGGCGGGCGCGCGGAGGCTCACCAGCGACCCGTGATCCGAAGCTCTGCGCCTCCGAGCCACCCCGAGAGGTCGGCGTCTGCGATCTGCAGCCTGGGTACGGGGCTTTGGCCCGCAGTCTTCGCGTCGGGCGCCGGTCGAGCGGCCCCCGAGCGCGTCAGAAAGAGCACCGTGGCCAAACCGACCCCCGCAGCGCCAACCGCGATTCCAGCGGTCGCGTAGTTGGCAAATCGAATGGCTTGGCTGTTTTCGCTTTCGCCTTGCGTCGAGCAGAGATTGTTCGGACAGGCGCGGTCCGCGTCGTTCTTCTCGGAGAGCGCCCGAATTCCGAAGTACGTCCCCACCCCCGCCGCAGCGAACCCTAGGGTGAGGGCGATCCAAGCGGGGGCGGCGCTGCCCTCGGGCCGTCCACCGCCCTGGTCCGACGCGGACCCCAGACGAGACGATCCGGTGGCGGCGGGGGAGGGTGGCTCTCGCACGGGGCCGCCCGGACTCGACGCCGCAGGTGAAGAGCTTACCGGTTCGACGCGAACGGGGGCGCTTTCGAGCACGGGAACGACGGCGGTCTTGCTGTCCGCGTTCGGTCCGACGAGGATGCTTTGCTTCCACGGAAGCCTTCCCGGAGCCACGGCCTCGACGAGGTGTTCTCCCGGATCGACGGGAACCGGCGAGCCCCATGCGGCGCGTGCAAGAATGCTTCCGTCGCACTTGACTTCGAGATCGGGAATGTCGGAACCCGGCGGAACTTGGATGGCCAACCGTGAAAGGAGCGGCGCGAGCAGCGCGATGTGAGACCGCGCAAACTCGACGCGAAGCGCATTTTCATCGCGTCTCGCGAGGCCCATGGCTTCGGTGAACTCCACCCACGCGGCGGCCGTACGGCCTTGCCGTTCGTGACAGAGGGCCACGTTGAGTAGTGTGCCGCCCCCGGGTTCGATCCGCTGGCTTTCCTCGAGCTTGGCGCATGCTTCCCCGATCCGGCCCTGATCCAAGAGAATGCGCCCTTCGTTAAAGAGCTGGGTCGCCACGGTCTTGTCGGCCAACGACGGCTCGGCGTTCGCGGAACGGGCTGGCGTCCCAGCAAAAAGAAGGCATGCCGCGGCAGCTGCCAATCTGGTGCCAAGAATTTTCATGTGCGTTTCTCAAGTTCGCAGTTGCGCCGCATCGTGCGGCTCATCATTGACAAGGCCGGAGAGCTATTTACCATGCGCGGCGTGAGCTTGCCGGAGATCATCGGGGGCAAATATCGACCCCGGAGCGTCCTTGGGGCAGGTTCGACCGGGACCGTTTACTCCGTCGAACACACGCTGACCGGCGAGCTTCTCGCGCTCAAGGTGATGACGTCGCATCTCGGCGGATCCGAAGACGCGATCGCGCGCTTCAAGCGCGAAGCGCTCGTCGTGTCGAAAATTCGGAGCCAGCACGTCGTTCGGATCTTCGATGCCGACGTCGCGCCCGAACTCAGTGGTGCGCCGTACCTCGTCATGGACTTGCTCGAAGGAGTCGACCTCGACCAGCTGTCGGACGATCAACGGATCGAGCCGCCCATCGTCGTCGAATGGTTGCGGCAGGTCGCGGGTCCCATGGACAAGGCGCACCGGCTAGGCATCATTCACCGGGATCTCAAACCAGCCAATCTATTTCTTACCCGGCGCGACGATGGCAGTCCGCTGATCAAGATTCTTGATTTCGGAATTGCCAGAATTGCGGCCGAATCGATGTCGGTAGGATCCACGCAGTGGGGGCAGCTGCTCGGTACGCCCCTCTACATGGCGCCCGAGCAGGCCCGCGGCGATCCCACTCGAGTCGGCCCAGCCACCGACCTCTATGCCTTGGGACTCACGGCGTACAAATTGCTTACCGGCCGACCGTATCGAACCGGCGTCACGTTGACGGAAATGATCGAAGGGATTCTTCATGAACCGCTCCGGGCGCCCTCCGAGATCGGGCAGGACTTCGGCCCCGAGTTCGATTGTTGGTTTCTTCGCGCATGCCAGCTGGACCCCGAGCGGCGATTCTCCTCGGCGGAGCAACAGGTCGAGGCCCTTGCCGCCGCTTTCGGACTGCCGGCCTACGAGGTTGGGATCGCTTCGTCGAGCGGGTCACGGCAGATCGCCGTAACGGCTTCGGAAAGAGCCCCGTTGCCGTCGGCAAGCCGGTTGGACGCCATGGTATCGTCGGGCTTGGCCATGACGAAGGACCGTTCGCGCCCCGAGCCCAACGTGTGGCGGTCGGCGTTTTTTTCGCTCGCCGCGTTGGTCGCTCTGTCCCTCGTCCTCGTTGTCGTCATGTGGCGCCCGACTTTGCAGTCGCGCGTGTTGGTCGCCGAGCCATCGGCCCATGCAACTGCGTCCGGATCCGCACTACCGCTGCTCGCCACTACGGCTTCGACTCCGCCCACGTTCGTGGCGCCTGCGGTCTCGACCGTCGCCGCGGAGATGACGAAAGTGGCGGCCCCTGTCGCTCCGAACGCCGATGTACAACCAGTTCACACTTTTCCGGTACGTACGGCTCTCCCGCGAGTCGCGGTGCCGGCGCCGCGTCGTGGGGTCGGCGACGATGACCCTCTAAGCTACCAGCAGTGAGCGGCCCCGTGCGCCATTCGAGGGACGGCTTTTCGCTCGGGCCGATTGCCGTCGTTGTCCTTGTCGCAACCTCGGCGGGTTGCCAGCAAATTCTAGGGCTTCACGAGCGCCCGGAACGCGCGGAAGCGGCCGATGCCGGCGAAGACAGCGTCGCGTCGACCGTCGGCCCATGTGGCGCGCTGCCGCAACCTTCCGCGTCCTGCGCCTCGTGCATCGACCAGCACTGCTGCGCGCAGGCGCAAGCTTGCGCCGCGGACCCGGCATGCGAAGAAGCGTCGGACTGCCTCGCCAACTGCAGCGACGCTACGTGCATGGCGCAATGCAATTTGTTTTACACACTCCCGACGACGCTGGTCGCGTTACGCGCCTGCCGAGTGCAAAATTGTCCGAGTTCTTGCGGGAGCTCGTGCGGGGAATTCGTCTCGGGCAATTCGAACTGCGAGTCGTGTCTCGCGACATCTTGCTGCGCCCAAGGAGCGACGTGTGCCATCGACACAGCGTGTGCGCAGCTCAATCTTTGCGTCTCGAATTGCTTCGGAGCCGGTTCTTGCCCCACCGCATGCGAGGCGGAGTTTGCCGATGGATTGGCGGACTACGCGACCTGGTACGGCTGCACGGGTCAGTGCGCCTCGGCGTGTCAGCCGGGCACGAACTGGTCGTGTCTCAGCGGCCACAATCTGTGGCCCAATCCTCCAGCGGCCGCCAAGATCACATTTTCGGTAACCTTCGTCGACTTCAGCTCGGAGGAGCCGTTCGTCGGTTCGGTGGTCAAAGCGTGCGACAAGCTCGACTATACGTGCAGCTCTCCGATTGACCAGTCGACGACCGATACGACCGGCCTGGTCACACTCAGTGTTCCGCCGGGACTAGCCGGATTCGACGGGTATCTCGACGTGACAGGGGGCGAAGTCGCCAACACAGGGAGCGACGCCGGGGGCGACGCGGGAGTCTCCGTCCTGTTTCCTTCGATATGGTACCCGGTACCGTTCGTCGTCGCGGATGGGTGGCGGGGCCGAACGCTGCTCATCTCGGAGGGGGAGGCCGTGGCGATCACCGCGGCCACCGGCACTTCGCCGGATCCGATGCGCGGCCACGTTCTCCTGAATGCAGCCGACTGCCTGTTTACCCCGGCGCCCGGAGTATCGTTCACCCTGGACTCCGCCGATTCGCAAACGGTCAGTTACTATCTCATCGGCGGCGTTCCCGTCACATCCGCGAAAGCGACGGACGCCTCGGGAATCGGCGCGTTTTTGAACGTTCCCACGACCGCGCCAGACAGGCTGGTCGTGGCAAGCGCGTTTTCGTCCGGAGCCGATAAAAGCATGGGATCGCTCACGTTCATCGTACGCCCCGGGACGGTGACGACGTCGAGCCTGTTTCCACCCCTGCCCCAACCGTGAGGGCGCGATCCTCCAGGTCAGGCTCGCGCCAGTCGGAGGTTCCCGCGATTGGCGAGCGACAGCTTTCTCGATTCAGAGATACGAAGGGGTCGCTGCCGGGCGCGTAGCTCCGCCAATCGAAACCCGTGTTTTTCGGAGAGCGCACCGAGCATGTCGAGGGTGCTTTCTTGCAGATCTCGGCCCAGGCTCGTGTGCTCGTAACGAGACTCAAGGGCCAACATCATCGTCTCCGCCATGCACGCATACGCGAGGCCCCGACCCAGGCCGAAGTGAAAACCAAGATCCGGTCGCTGCGGGACTTCGACGATTCCGCCATCGATGACCAGGACGTCTTCGCGGCGGAAGAGCGCATCGCTCACGTTGGCAGGGCGGGACAAGTCGCAGATCACCGTCCCGGGTTGCACCATCTCGGGCGTGACCAACTGCTCGGGGCTGCTCGTGGCGAGAATGACCAAGTCCGCCTGAGCCAGCGCCTCGGGCAAATCGGTTGTCCAGCGAACTTTCAAACCGCGCACCTGGTTCAGGACGAGCCTTTCTTCGTCGTCGCTCAAGACGAGCCGGCCGTCGCGTCGAGCGAGCTCGGCGGCAACCGGAAGCCGGCTGAGCGAGTGCCCCAGCGATCCTTTCGGGAGCACGGCACCGTGGCCCTGTCGGCGCGCTGCATGGCGGGTCATTCGCGCCACGATCATCGCATAACGGCTGCGCACGGCGGTCGCGTCACCCTCACGCCCCACGAGGACGAGCGACGGCACGCGCTCTGCGAGCAGAGATGCCAGAGCGCTGCCGATGCTGCCGCCGCCCCCCACGATGACGGCTCGGGCCATCCGGAGGTCACGGCCCGCGACCCGCGCCGCTTGCAGAGCCGCATCGATGGCCGAGACCACCGTGTAGCTGTTGCCCGTCGTCAGTGGAACTCCAAGCTTCAACAGCGGTTTCAGATTCTGCGTGACGACGGAGGTGTAACCGCCGAGTCCAACGATCTTGGCGCCCCCCTCGATGCCCAAGGCGACGGCTTGTGCCACCTCGTTGAGTGCCTCTCCCGGTGAGAGACGCAGAAGCTGCTTGGTCGTCTTGGGGAGGAGAATGAAGTCTCCAATGGCAGCATGGCCCGCGAGAGACTCGATCCGGACCCGTGAGACAACGAACGGGCGCGTCAAGTCCGCGAACCGATCAACGATGCTTTCGAGGTCCGACGGCGCAATCCCCTCAAGGGACCGGTCGCACTCGGACAGACTCTTTCCGTCGAGCATATGAAAGACGAAGGCAAAGCGCCCTTCCTCGGGTTGGCCCTTCGGCTTCAGGAGCTCCGTGCGGTCGGTGAAGGAGGGTATCTCTGCGTCCGGCACGTGAGGTGCGGTGACGCGATAAAAACCCGAACTCCGAACGACCGCTTCGGTGGGTGGCAGCAAGTGCCGCACGAACCGGTCGGACCGGCCCGAAGCCATCACCGACGCTAAGTCGTCGAATGCTCGAAGGATCCAGTCGCATTCGTCGAGGGTGACGGTCAGAGGTGGTTGCACGCGCAGGACAGTCGTCCCGTGCAACGTCGGGGCGACCCGAAGATGGCTTACATTGAGCAAATAGCTCGCCGCGAAGGGAGCGAGGCCCTCTCCGAGCATCGGCAAGAGAGCCCCCAGACCTCGCCGGATGTTCGTGCGGTCGACGCCGAGCTCGACACCGAGCATCAGACCTCGACCGCGCACGTCACGGATGACCGAACCGTACTCGCGCTGCACTTCGCGCAAGCCGCGCTTGAGGTAAGCACCCTGCCTTACGACGTTCTCGAGCACGGCCTCGCCATCCGACACCAAACGCTCGACGACTCGAAGACCCACGCGCATCGCCAAGGCGTTGCCGGCGAAGGTCGAAGAGTGCTTCAAGGCGAAGTCTTTCGTGTAGGCCTTCGGCGACAAAAGGCACGCTGAGACCGGCACAAGGCCCCCGCCAAGGGCTTTGGAAAGAGTCAGGGCGTCGGGGATGATTCCTTCGGCAAGGCAGGCGAAGAGCGGCCCGGTGCGCCCCAGCCCGGTTTGAACCTCGTCCACAATGAGCAGAACGTCGTGCTTGTCGCACAGCGCGCGGACCGCTTTGAGGTAATCGGCGGGCGGCTCGATGACGCCGCCCTCGCCTTGGATTGGCTCGACGATGAAGGCGGCCGTGCTCGCGGCGCACTCCCGCAGCACCTGTTCGAGGGCGTCCGCGTCCCCGTAGGGGACGCGGCGGAAGCCCGCCACGGGCGCCCCGGAGCCGGTCTGGAAAAAATCTCTTCCGGTTGCCGAGAGGGCTCCCAAGGTCTTTCCGTGAAAGCCACCTTCCGTCGAGATGATCCCGAGTCGCCTCGTGGCCACGCGGCAGGCTTTGATGGCCGCTTCGACGGCTTCCGTTCCGCTATTTCCAAATACGACGTGGCGAAGCCCGGGTGGGGCATGGCGAATGAGGGCCTCGGCAAGCTCCCCCGCGCCAGGCAAAACGGACGGCTGCACGATGGCCGGCTCGCGTGACCGTTCGAAGTCCCGGACGGCGCTCCAGACCCACTCGCAATTGTGACCGAAGGGAACCGCGCCGTAACCGGATACGGCATCGAGAATATGGTTGCCTTCCGCGTCGACGAGCAGATGGCCCTCGCCGCGCACGTAGCATTTGTCCATACGGAGGCGTTCGAGCAGATCGGTAACCTGGGGATTGACGAGTTTGGCGTACTTCTGCCCAGCCCTGGCGTAGCGTCTCGCCGTCAGGTCCTGCACATCCGTTTCGTCATTCGACGCGTCTGGGGCCCGCGACGGCTCACGCGAGCTGTCAAGGGTCCTAATTGCCTCTCCTTCTTGCTCTGAATGCATTGGGAACCTCGGTTTCTTGGTCTGGAGTCATGGCAGGTGTGTCGAGACGTCAATCTGAGAGAGATGTCCGGGCCCTCATGGCGTTCTCCTACCGCTTATGTCAAAGTATGACTCTCTCGTCCACATCGTTCGCGACAATCGGCGAAGCCCCTCGAAGGCATTCGGCCGCTTGGTTCCCTTGTACGTACAGCGGACTTCGAAGTGCCGAGGCATCGGCGATTCATGGGAATGCGGGCCCGATTCGCGATCCGAGGTCGCGAATTTCGGCGCCTCCACGGCCACGCGGCCGTGCGACGAACCGGAGTTCGACGATATGAGCCAACCGCTTTTCATCCGCGGAACGGCAATGGGCGACCGCAGAACCATTACGTAACAGGCGCACTGCCATTACGTAACAAGCGCGACTTCGGCTCCGGCGCATTCGCTGGCCGCCTTGTTGCCATTGCGCTCGCACACGTGTTCGACGAATCCATAGTTCGCTTCGATCCAGGTAGTTGCCGACCTCGACCTCAGCTCGACCTCAGCTCGACCTCAGCTCGACCTCAGCTCGACCTCAGCTCGACCTCAGCTCGACCTCAGCTCGACCTCAGCTCGACCTTACCTCGACCTTACCTCGACCTTACCTCGACCTTACCTCGACCTTACCTCGACCGACCTCAGCCGACCTCGACCTAAACTGAACCCCTTCCCGTTGCCCCCTTCGCGACTTACATTGTCTCCATGGATTACGCGCTACAACGATCCGCAAGCCTCTCCCGCGACGCGAGCGTCGATGCGCTCTGGGTCACGTACCGGTGGATGACGGTCGGATTGGCTTTGACGGGGTTGGTCGCGCTGGGCGTGGCGAATTCCCCGGCCGCCCTGAGTTTCTTTGTCGGAAACCGGATTCTTTTCTACGCGCTTCTCTTCGGCCAGCTGGGGCTCGTCTTCGCTCTGAGCGCGCTCGCAACACGCGTGAGCACCGCCGTGGCAGCACTCATGTTCTTCGGCTACGCGGCGCTGACGGGGGTCACCTTCTCGACGCTTTTCCTTGTTTACACATCGTCTTCGATCGCGGCGACGTTCTTCGTGACCGCGGGTTCGTTCGCCGCCCTGTCCGCGTTCGGGACTGTCACGAAGCGCGACCTCAGTGCCGTCGGCCGCTTCGGTTTTTTCGCCCTGATCGGCGTGATCCTCGCGTCGGTGGTCAACCTGTTCTTGCGCAGCGGCGGGCTCGAGTGGCTCATCACGTTTGCCGGCGTGATCGTCTTTGCGGGATTGACCGCGTACGACACGCAGCGCCTGAAGGAGATGTTTCAGCGAAGCGGCTCCGCCGCCAACCTCCCGCTCGTGGGTGCCCTCACGCTGTATCTCGACTTCATCAACATGTTTCTCTTCCTCTTGCGCATCGTGGGTGACCGTCGTCGCGACTGACCGCGGGGATCCTTGGTTCCCGTCGGAAGCCCGACAGCTAGCGCGATCCAAAGACGTGCTTACGGTTTCATCATCGGCACATCGGCCCGACCGTTCATACGGCGGGGCGACCCGGTCCGCGCTTCCGTGCGCACTCTTGACAAGCAGACGGACGCGTGGACGCACGCCCAGACGCCCGAAACCCGGAGCGTCTGCGAGAAAGAGGAACACATATGGCCACTCCCACTTCTGCACCGCCTGCTGGCCCCGCTTTTCCGGACGAGCTTCCGCTGATCGTATTGCCCGATGCCGTCATGTTCCCGGGCATGATCGTCCAGCTCGAGATGAGGAGCACCGAGGCGGCTGAACGCTTGTCGTCCAACGGGTCCCGCTACGTGGCCGTGTTCACGGCCAAAAACATCGCGGCCCTCGACGCTCCTGCAGCGCAGGACCTCTACGCTGTCGGCACGCTCGCCGACGTGATCGCCGCGCCTGGACGGGCCCCGAGTGCCGTCGTCACTCTGCGCGGCATCGTCCGCGCCGAGCTCGATGCGATCGTGTCCAGCGACCCACTTCCGACGGCCAAGGTCCACGAGGCCCGAGAGGTGAACGCCGCAGACGAAGAGCTCGCACAATTGTTCGGCGCCCTGCGGCACGCCGTGCGGACGGTCATGGACCGGCTGCATGTGCCTGCGGAATTTGCGGCTCAGATCAACGCGATCGACGACCCGGGCGCGCTCGCCGATTTCGTCGCGGGGCGCATGGAAGGGACGACGGCCGACAAGACCGAGCTCTTGGCGACACTCGACGTGAAGGCCCGCGTACTCGCCGTCCTCACGCGTGTGATTCGACGAGGCGAGGTCCTCAAGATGCGCGACGACATCAGTGCGCAGGTCCAAGAGGAGATGAGCAAGACCCAGCGAGAACACCTGCTGCGACAGCAGAAGAAGGCCATCGAAAAGGAGCTCGGGGAGACCGATGGCGACGGCGACAACGACTTGGATGCGCTCGAACAGCGGGCCTCCGGTGCGCAGCTCTCGCCCGAGGCGGCGGAGGTGGTCGCCAAGCAAATCAAGCGGCTTCGATCCATGCAGGGCGGCTCGCCGGAGTTTTCGATGGTGCGGACCTACGTCGAGTGGATCCTCGACCTGCCGTGGAAGACGAGCACCCCGGATGCGTCCGACATCGCCCACGTCCGTGCCGTGCTGGACGCCGACCACTACGGTCTCGAGAAGGTGAAGAAACGAATCCTCGAGTACCTGGCGGTCCGAAAGCTCAAGGGCGACAAGAAGGGACCCATCCTATGCTTGATCGGCCCGCCGGGGGTCGGCAAGACCTCGCTCGGCCGCAGCATCGCTCGCGCTCTCGAGCGAAAGTTCCATCGCATCTCGCTCGGCGGCGTCCACGACGAGGCCGCTCTGCGCGGGCACCGGCGTACGTACGTCGGCGCGCTCCCGGGCAACATCATCCAAGGACTGAAGAAGGTCGGGGTCACCAACCCGGTGTTCATGCTCGACGAAGTCGACAAGCTCGGACACGACGGATTCCGGGGAGACCCGTCTTCGGCGCTTCTCGAGGTTCTCGACCCCGAACAGAACGACACGTTTACCGATCACTACCTCGAGATTCCGTACAACCTGTCGAACGTGATGTTCGTCGCGACCGCGAACGTCGCCGACACGATTCCGGCCCCGCTGCGAGACCGGATGGAGATCATCGAAATCCCCGGGTACACGCGGCAGGAGAAGCTTGCCATCGCAAAGCGACACCTGGTCCCCAAGCAGCTGTCGGAGCACGGCCTCACAGCGGACAAGCTCGAGATCACCGACAGCGCACTGTCGATCCTCATCGACGGCTACACCCGCGAAGCCGGCGTCCGATCGCTCGAGAAGAGCATCGCTGCCGTCGTTCGTGGGGTCGCGGTGCGCTTCGCAGAAGGACGGGAAGAAGCGACCGTCGTGGGCAACCAGGAAGACATTCGGCCCTTCTTAGGGCCCGCGCGCCACGAGGATCCGGTCGCCGAGCGCACCTCGGAGCCGGGCGTGGCTAC
Source organism: uncultured delta proteobacterium (assembly GCA_963696385.1). Taxonomy (GTDB): domain Bacteria; phylum Myxococcota_A; class Polyangia; order Polyangiales; family Polyangiaceae; genus Palsa-1150. The sequence continues at coordinate 499,796 of CAVOKF010000005.1, read as the reverse complement.
AGGCCTCGCCTGGACGCCGGTCGGCGGACAGATCCTCTTCGTCGAGGCGACTCTCATGCCAGGAAGTGGCAAGCTCACGCTGACTGGACAACTCGGCGACGTGATGAAAGAGAGCGCCGCCGCAGCCCTCAGCTACGTGCGCGCGAACACGCACCGCTGGGGCATCGCGAGAGACTTCCTCGACAAGAACGACGTGCACATTCACGTGCCGGCGGGCGCGATGCCGAAGGACGGACCCAGCGCCGGCGTCACTCTTCTGACCGCGCTCGTGTCGCTGCTCACGGGAGTTCGAGTGAGACCGGACGTGGCGATGACCGGAGAGATCACCCTGAGAGGGCGCGTGCTGCCGATCGGTGGGCTCAAGGAAAAGGTCCTCGCGGCCCATCGCGCGGGCATCCGGCGGGTCATCGTGCCGGAGCGAAACCGGTTCGATTTGGACGAAGTGCCCGACGAAATCAAACACGAGATCGAGTTCGTGTTCGTCTCCCAGATGTGCCAAGTGATCGACGCGGCACTCGAGGAGCGACCGCTTCCGCGCCGAACGACTGCGCTCGACGGCGCGGGGCTCACGGCATCGATGGCCCACTGATTGAGCGGCCACCGACATCGAGATTGGCTATAAAGTTCGGCGTTTTCCGCCCCGGCGGCCGACGTCGATCTCGGTCCGGCCTGCGAGGGACGCCGCCTTGGCCTTGCGCCCGGGCGGCGGACCCTCAACCATGGCCCAATGAGAACGTCGAGAGCATCTCGAATCGCTTGTGTGGCCGCAGTCTGCTCGGCGGTTGGCGTCGCAGCCGAAGCCCGAGCGGCCGACGACGCGTCCGGCGGCCCCGGCGCGGCCGAGTCACGCGCACCCCGCGGGCCGCGAACCGGCTTTCAGACGGGCGTGCGCGTCGGTTACACGTACGGGCTGGGCGTCGTTTACCACGGATTGAATTTGAGCGACGCGAGCTCCGGGGCTCTGCCGGTCCTCGTCGACGCAGGTTGGCGAGTGCTTCCGGAGCTCTATCTCGGCGTCTACGGCCAGTACGCTCCGGTGTTTTTAAAGACCTACGCGCTGACGTGCCAGAGCGGGTGGTCGTGTACCGCCCAAGATTATCGCTTCGGGGTCGAAGGGGACTACCACTTCTTGCCGCAGCGCCCATTCGATCCGTACGTGGGACTCGGCGCCGGTTACGAAATTCTGCACTCGAGCTTCGATGGGAGCACCGTCGTGCCGCAAGGAGCGACCTATGTGCGGGCGACCCTGGTGGAGGACTTCACCGATCGGGGTTGGGAGTTCGCGTCTTTGACGGCGGGGTTCGACTGGCGCTTTAGCGAGACCTTCGGCGTGGGTCCGTTCCTTTTGGGCACCGTCGGCGAGTACAATACGCAGTCCGGCGCGATCACAATCCGCTCCGGAACCCAACAGCAACCCGAACCGGTACAGCCCATCCAGATGGCTGCCCACGCGCTCGTTTTCGTCGGGGTCCGAGGAACGTTCAATCTGTGAAAGCCGGCGGAACCCAACGACGCGAGCCGCTGCCACCCCTCCCGATGGCCGCCCAGGCGCTCGTTTTTTCGTCGCGGTCCGAGAAACGTTCAGTCTCTGAGAGCCGGCGCTTGCCCTTGGCGGCGGATCGGCGCGCAGCCACGCTATGCTCGGCCGGGTGTCGAACGGAGCCGGTCCGAAGCCGAAGGCGATTCGCTTCCGATCGGCAACGCGGGCCTCTCTCACCGTGCACACGCGTGGGCAGCGCGTCTCGTACTTCGAGGACCTGTACCACAAGGTACTGACGGTTTCGTGGTGGCGCTTCTTCGCGGTCGTCACGGCGATGTGGGTGGGGACCAATCTCGGGTTCGCCGCGCTTTATGCCGCACGCCCAGGATGCGTCTCGAACGCCGCGCCGGGCTTGGAGGATGCCTTTTATTTCAGCGTCCAGACGTTCGCGACAATCGGTTACGGCGCGATGGCCCCCGCGACCCGGTACGGGCACGCCATCGTGGTCGTCGAGGCGTTGGTCGGCACGTTGGGCATCGCGCTCATGACCGGCGTCACGTTCGCCAAATTCGCCCGCCCGACGGCACGCGTGCTCTTCGCGGAGAAGGCGGTGATTCACGTCCGGGACGGCGTTCCTCACCTCGTGTTCCGTCTCGCCAACTGGCGCGGCAACATGGTCGTGGAGGGACAGCTGCGGGTGCTCTTGCTCATGCTGCAACGGACCCAGGAGGGCGACGTCATTCGCACGCCGGTCGAGCTACCGCTGGTGCGGGATCGGACTGCGCTCTTCGCCCTCTCGTGGATGCCCATGCATCGCATCGACCCGACCAGCCCCTTTTGGGGCGGTGCGGACGCCATCGCGCGATTGTCCGAATCGGGCGCCGCGCTTTTCCTCGCTTTCACGGGCATCGACGAGACCCTCGCCCAGCAGATTCAGGCTCGATACCAATACAAGCTTTCGGACATCGTCCTCAATGCGCGCTTTGCCGACGTCCTGACGATCGAGCCCAACGGCGACCGCACCATCGATTATGCCCGTTTCCACGAAATCGAGGCGTTGGGGCCGAACGACCGACTTTCATGGACGCACCCGCCGGAAGCCACACCCGGCCCCGAACGCTAGCTCGGCGTAAGCTCACCGGGGAGTGTTCCATCCACCGATCGCGGCCACGAGTCGATCGGCTTGGGGAGGTCCCCAGGAGCCTGGTTCGTATTCCCACATCTCGCTCGGTCCGTGGATGACCGGATCGACGATGCGCCACGCCGCTTCGACCACGTCCTGTCGAGCAAAAAGCGTCGCGTCGCCGGCCATCGCATCACCGAGCAGCCGTTCGTACGCGTCCATCTCGTCGCTCTTCGGCTGCTGCACGACCGACAGCTCGATCGGCTGGCCGGCCATGTTTTCTCCGGGCCGCTTGGCGCGCGCGCCGATCGCGATCGAGACATGAGGAGACAGACGAAAGCGAACGTAATTGCCGACGGACGGCGTCGGTTCGGAGAACACGACCTGCGGCGGATTGCGCAATTCGACCATGACCTCCGTGCATGTCATCTGGAGGCACTTGCCGGCGCGCACCAAAAACGGAACGCCATCCCAGCGCCACGAGTCGACGAAGAGACGGAGCGCCGCATACGTGGCCATGTACGAGTCCTTGGCCACACCCGGTTCGTCGCGATAGCCCCGAAACTGGCCGCGCACCATGTTCGCGTCGCTGAGGGCTCTCACGTTGCGCAGGACCTTCGCCTGCTCGTCGCGAATCGCTTCGGCGTAGGTGCTCGAAGGCGGCTCCATGGCCAAATACGAGACGATTTGAAACATATGGTTCTGGATGACGTCACGAACGACGCCCGTCTCCTCGTAGAACTTGCCGCGGCCAGCCACGCCGAAGCTTTCGGCCATCGTAATCTGAATGTTCTCGACGTAGTTTCGGTTCCAAATCGGTTCGAGGAATGCGTTCGCGAAGCGGAAGTAAAGAATGTTCTGGACGGCCTCTTTACCCAAATAGTGATCGATTCGGAAAATCGAGGCCTCGTCGAAAAACTGATGCAGTGTCGCGTTGAGCGCGCGGGCCGATTCCAGGTCACGTCCGAACGGCTTTTCGACCACCACGCGGGCGTTGGTGTGCAGCCCCGCTTCGGCCAAGCGCAGAGAAACCGTCGGGAACATGCTCGGAGGGATCGCCAAATAGTGGGTCGGTCTCTTGGCATCGCCGAGCTCGCCTTTGAGCGCGTTGAACGTGGCGGGATCCCCGTAGTCGCCATCGACGTACCGAAGACGCCCGACGAGCGTCCGGAAGGCCTCTTCGCGCAAACCGCCGAACTCGGTGACGCTCTTTCTCGCGCGGTCGACGAACTGTTGGAGGTCCCAACCGGACTTGGCGACTCCGATCACCGGAAACGTGAGCTTGCCACGTCCGGCCATCGCCTGGAGCGCGGGAAAAATTTTTTTATAGGCCAGGTCCCCGGTAGCTCCGAAGAAAACGAGGGCATCGGATGGGGCGATACGAGGGTCTCGGCTCATTGGGCGCCCAGAATCTGCGTCAAATCCCTAATTTTGTCACTCTGCGCCTCGACCTCGACCCCGGTCTCACGGCTTACGGACCGAACGCCGCAGAGGCGCGTCGCCGCGCCGCTCGCCGCGTGGCGGGAGTTTGCCGGGCTTGCGCGGGCCCGATGGGCGAGGTGGCACGCTCTCGTCGATGGCCCCGTCGGAGCGGCTGATTCGCACCCGCGGATCGCGCGGATCCGGGCGGCTTGCGGCGGCCTCGAACGTCTCGGCGACGTCGCGCGCGATGTCGATGAGAGAGTACGCCGCCTCGACGCGGATCGCGCCCACTTGGGTGCCTTGGATGCGGCCTCGCCGGCACGCGACAGCGAGTAGGCGACGCGGATCGGCGCCGTGCAGGCCACCCCAGCTGACGCGAAAGGTTACCCACGTGGGGCTGTCCGCCGAACGCTTGCTCTTGGCCGGAGCCGTCCGGGGGGCGCGGGGACGATCGCGACGGTCGTCCTCTGGCGGTGCCACGGCGCGCACCTCGCGAGCCCGCGTCGGACCCTGCAGTCCGGCCTTGACGACCAAACGCGCGACCGCGTGGACGAGCGCGTCGCTCTTTACGATACGCTCGGCAATGGATATCGCTTGGGGGTCGATGCTCTCGCCGTCGACGTCGCGCGCGAGCCAAGCCACCAATTTTTCCTCTCGCGCCCGCTGGATGGCATCCGGACGCGGGATGGGCTCCACGCGAAACGCAATCTTGGCTCGCGCGAAACCACGCGCGATCGCCGGATAATGCAACGGTACGACGAAGAGCACGCTCTTGCCCTGCTTTCCGGCGCGACCGGTGCGACCGCTCCGATGCGTGTACGTCTCGACATCGGTCGGGGGCTCGATCTGGATCACGCGCGCGATGTCGCGGACGTCGAGTCCGCGCGCGGCCACGTCGGTTGCGACGAGGGCCTGGACGCCACCTTGCCGGAACGCGGCGAGCGCTCGATCCCGCTCCGGCTGCTCCATTTCGCCGGAAAGCGTCCGGACGACGAAGCCCGCCTCGGCGAGCTCGCCGGCGACGCGGGCGACGTCCGCCCGCGTTCGCGCGAAAACCAGCGACTTCGCGTCCTCGTCCGACAGAAGAAGATTGACCAGAGCATCGACCCGTTGCCGCGGCTCGACCAGGTGCACGACGTGCTCGATGTCGGCATGCGCCTCGCCGAGGCGGGTGCCTTGAACGTGAACGGGATCGCGCTGGAAGCGGTCGGCGAGCGATACGACGTCGCGCGAGAAGGTCGCCGAGACCAAATGCGATCGGCGCTCCTCTGGGAGTTTCGCGAGAATGGCGTCGAGGTCTTCGCGGAAACCGAGATCCAGCATCGAATCGGCTTCGTCGAGAACGACGGCCGAAAGCGCCGCGGCGTCGATCTTGCCGCGCTCGAGGGCGTCCCGCAGGCGTCCCGGAGTCGCAACGACCACGGCAGGGTTGGATGAAAGCGCTCGCTTTTGGTCCAGATAGCCGGCCCCGCCGGTGACGGCGGCGACCCGCACGCGCAGCGGCGCATACAGCCACGCGAGCTCCTCGGCCACTTGTTTGGCGAGCTCGCGCGTCGGCGTGAGAACGAGGACGCGCGGCCGCGCGGCGCCGCCGTGCTGGGGCGTCGGGAGGTCGCCCAGCAAATCGCGCACCACGAAGCCAATCGCGATGGTCTTGCCCGATCCGGTCTGAGACGTGATCCGGAGATCGCGTCCTTCGAGAGCCGCGTCGAGCACGGCCTCCTGAACGGGAGTCAGCGTGTCATAGCCCTTCATGGCGAGCGCGGATGCGAGCGCGGGGCCGACGATGCGTGCGAAGTCGGCCGCAATCATGGGGCGGCGCTTAGCACGCGAGGGGCAAGGCAGCCCACGGCCATCGGGTCTGAGCCACCCTTCGCGCTAACCTCGACGGCGATGAACTCGCCGACTTACCCCGCGCCGGATCCCGCGTTGGAAGCCACCGTCCGGGCGCAGGGCCAAAAGCTCTTTGCGCTCATGGACGCGGCTCACGCTGCCGCTCCGCTTTCGAAAAAGGGCATCTACGGCCGCCTGATGGAGTGGTCGATGAAGAATCCCGCGTTCAAGGTGCAGCTCTTCCGCTTCGTCGACGTATTGCCGTCTTTGACCTCGTCGGCCGAGGTCGTTCGTCACCTGCAGGAATATCTCGGAGACAAGGCCGTCGAACTCAATCCCGCGCTCAAGGCCGGACTGGCCGCGTCGTCGTTCGCCCCGGCGCTCGTGGCCGGGCCGGTGACGGCCAACGTCGCTCGGATGGCGTCTCAGTTCGTCGCGGGGCAGTCCGCGGCGGACCTCGTCCAGCAGCTGCGTCGCAACGCGCGCATCGGGATCGCCACGTCCATCGATCTGCTCGGCGAAGCCGTCGTGAGCGACCGGGAGGCCGACGCGTTTCTCGAGCGCAACCGCGACGTCCTCGACACGGTCGCGCAAGCGGTCGCCCAAGAATCCGACGCCGTGCTTCAGCGACATCGGCCCGCAGGGCGTGCTGCCCCGCCTCAACCTTTCCGTCAAAGTCTCCGCACTCACGCCCGACGTTCATCCCGCAGATCCCGAGAACTCGATCGTCGCGCTCAAGAAGAGGCTGCGGCCCATTCTACGTCGCGCCGCCGAGGTCGGAGCCTTCATCAACCTCGACATGGAGAGTTTTCGATTCAAAGACCTGACGCTCGCGCTGTTCAAGTCGATTCTCGAAGAAGCCGAGTTCCGAAAAGCGCCCTCGGTCGGCATCGCGCTGCAAGCGTACCTGCGCGACTCGGCGCGCGATCTGCACGACCTCGTCGACTGGGCGCGCAGGAGCCACCGAACCGTGGGAGTGAGGCTCGTGAAGGGCGCCTATTGGGATTACGAACACGCTTTCGCCCGGCAGCGCGGCTGGCCGGTGCCCGTTTGGGCACTGAAAGCCGAGACCGACGCCAACTTCGAGGCGCTCTCGTTGTTGCTTCTCGAAAACATCGATCGGATCACCCCGGCGTTCGCCACGCACAACGTTCGATCCTCCGCCCACGCGATCGCCCAAGCGGAGCGGTTGGGGGTCGATCCGCGGGCTTACGAGTTTCAGGCCCTCTACGGAATGGCCGACGAGCTCAAGATCGCTCTGATCCGCAGCGGCCACCGCGTGCGCGAGTATTGCCCGGTCGGGGAGCTTCTGCCGGGCATGGCGTATCTGGTTCGCCGCTTGCTCGAAAACACGAGCAACGAAGGCTTCCTGCGCGCAAAGGCGCTCGGCGCTTCGACGCCGCAGCAGCTCTTGCGAAACCCCGTCGAGCTCCTCGACGGCAAGCCGACCTCTCTAGCCCCGCCGAAGGCCACCCCGAATGCCTTCTCGAACGCGGCCAACAGCGACTTTGGCCGCAGCGACCTCCGGGAAGACATGAGGGGGGCACTTGCGCGCGTCTCGGCTCGGCTGGGCGCGCAATGGCCCCTCGTCATCGGCGGCAAGCCGATCGCCGGGGTCGAGTTCGTCGCGTCCGTCAATCCCGCACGACCCGCACAGATCATCGGCTACTGGGCCCGCGCAACGGTTCGAGAGGCCGAGGCTGCGATCGCCGCGGCGTTGGCAGCGCAACCCCGCTGGGCGCAGGTTTCGGCCGACGAGCGCGCCGGTATCATCGAGAAAGCCGCCGGGCTGATGGAGGTACGCCGTTGCGACCTGAACGCGCTCATCGTCCTGGAGGCCGGCAAGCCCTGGATCGAGGCCGATGCCGACGTGAGCGAAGCGATCGACTTCTGCCGCTTCTACGCCAGCGAGATGCGCAAACTCGACCGGGGGACGGTCACCCAGGCGGTGGCGGGCGAGCGCTGCGTGCAGCGCTTCATGCCGCGCGGAGTGGGTGTCGTGATTGCGCCGTGGAACTTCCCGATCGCGATCCTGTGCGGGATGACCGTCGCAGCCGTCGTCGGCGGCAATGCCGTGGTCATGAAGCCCGCGGAGCAGACCACCGTCATCGCCGCCGCGCTCATGGGTGTGCTGCTGGACGCCGGACTGCCCGCGGGCGTCGTGAATTTTCTGCCCGGGTACGGCGAAGAGATCGGCGAGGTCCTCGTCTCCCATCCGAAGGTCGACTTCATTGCTTTCACCGGGTCGCGCGCGGTCGGTCTACGGATCTGGGCCGCGGCCGGGCAAACGCGCCCCGGCCAGGCCAACCTAAAGAAGGTCGTCTGCGAAATGGGCGGGAAGAATGCCCTCATCGTCGATGCCGACGCCGACTTCGACGAGGCGATCCCGGCGGCGCTCTACAGCGCGTTCGGATTCAGCGGGCAAAAGTGCTCGGCGCTATCGCGACTGATCGTGGTCGCACAGGCATACGAGCCGTTCGTCGATCGCTTCGTCGCCGCGTGCGGGAGCCTCAAGGTGGGAGACCCCTCGCTGCCCGGCACGGTGGTCGGACCCGTTATCGACCCACCCGCGCGGGCGAAAATCCTCGACCTCATCGAGCGCGGCAAGCACGAAGCCAAGCTCGCGTTCCAGGCCCGCCTTTCGCCGGACATCCTCGGCAGCGGCGGGTACTTCGTCCCCCCCACGGTGTTCGTGGACGTGCCGCCCGACGCCGTCATCGCGCGCGAAGAAATCTTCGGACCCGTGGTCGCCGTCCTGCAAGCCCGCGATCTCGACGAAGCGTTCGCGATGGCCAACGCATCGGACTACGCGCTGACCGGAGGCTTGTTTTCGCGAAGCCCGGTCGCACTCGCGCGCGCCGAGCGCGAGTTGGTCGTCGGCAACTTGTATCTGAACCGCGGCATCACGGGCGCGATCGTCGAGCGCCACCCGTTCGGCGGTCTCAAACTGAGCGGATCCGGCACAAAGGCCGGCGGCAAAGGCTATCTCGAGAATTTTCTCTTCCCCCGCGTGATCGTCGAAAATGTCATGCGACGTGGGTTTGCGCCCGACGCCGAATCGTGACCGGCCGCGGCCGAGAGCAGTGTGCTGTAATGGCGCTTTTTCAGTCCACGGATCCAAGCGGAGGGACTCACAACGATGAAGCGAAGGATCGCAGTTACGGTCTTGGCATCGGCGGTCTTCGCCTGCGGTGGATCGAGCACCTCGCCCGGTTCGCGCGGGTCGAGCGGACCGAGTGCGGCCCAGGCGTGCGCCGACCTCGGGAACGCGGAGTGCGCGAGGCTCGAGACCTGCTCGCCCACAGACATGATCCTTCGCTACGGAGACTCCGCGACGTGCACGGCCCGGGTCACGGCGAACTGCACCACTTCGCTCGCGGCTCCGTCGACGGGCAATAGCCCCGCCCACACCGAAGCCTGCTCGCAAGCGTATCCCGGTTGGCCGTGCACGGACTACCTGAACGACCTCGACGTTCCGACGGCTTGTCAGCAGCAGACGGGATCGGTGGGGGTCGGCGGCGGGTGTGCGTTCCCAGGCCAGTGTCAGTCGGGCTTTTGCGCAATCGCTCCAGGGGCCGCGTGCGGCACGTGTGCCGCGCAACCGACGTTGGGTTCGTCTTGCGCCGGGATCACGACGTGCGGCCCCGGCGTCGTATGCACGAGCGATACGCAAACCTGCGTCGTCGTGGCCGCGAGCGGAGGCGCCTGCGGCACGGGACAGCCGTGCGGAGTCGGGCTGTCGTGCGTCGGCTCGGATGCAACGACCAACACCCAGGGAACGTGTCAGCCCGATTCCGAAACCGTCGGGGCCGTCTGCGATCCGCTTCTCAAGGCGGGGGGCCACGGCGGGTGCGACCGAGCCAACGGCCTCGTGTGCAACTCGATGACGACGGAATGCGCCGCCATCGCCGTAGCCACGGCGGGTCAGCCTTGCGGCGACGTGAACGACCAGAACAGTCCTTGCGGCACCAACGGAGTCTGCATGGGAGCCAGCGGGACTACGCCGGGGACATGCACGGGCGCCGCCGCCGACGGAACCGGCTGCGATACGACGGCCGGACCCGGCTGCCTGGATTTGTCGCGATGCATTCTTGGCGCAGACGGCGGCACGGCGGGAACGTGCGCCATGAACGGCACGACCAGCTGTCCCTAATGGTCCGTTCGGAAGTCGCCGCGGGCCCATCCGCGGCGCGCTGCTGCGCAGCGCAAACGGACCACTAGCCTTGTTCTTCGCGGGCTCCGCGCCTTACCCCCAAGCCGCTCCCGCGGCTTTGCCAGTGGCCCATCCCGCAAGAACCATTGCACTTATTGATTCGCACGGACTTGCGGAATGGCCCACTGGGCCCAGCGGCTCTTCCCCTTGCCGGAACCGACTTCTCGGGGATAGGGTCACGCCCACGAAAGAGATGGCCAATAAGACCGTACACTTGCCGGTTGCCGAGTTCGGCGGAACGTTGCGCAAAGATGCTTGGTGGGTCGGCCCGGCGGCAACGGTTCTCGTTTTGGGCGGATTCATTGCGTACGCGACATGGCGCACCTTCGAAGGACGCGCGTACGAGTGGAATGCGTACTTGTCGCCGTTCTATTCCCCGTTCTTCGACGTCCACTGGGCTCGATCCTGGGGGCTCGGGTTCTTCACCCCGGCGATGCTGATCTTGCCCGGTCCCTTGAGCTTTCGGTTCACTTGTTATTATTACCGCAAGGCGTACTACCGCGCGTTCGCTTGGGACCCACCCGCGTGCGCCGTCGGAGAGCGCAAGGCTCATCGATACCAGGGCGAGACCAAGTTGCTGTTGTTTCAGAACCTGCATCGCTACGCGCTTTACGTGGCCCTCGTGTTTTTGGTCATCCTTTGGAAAGACGCCATCCTCGCCCTGGTGGGATGGCAGGATGGCGTGCACGCCGGGGTCGGGACGATCGTCATGATCACGAACGTCGTTCTCTTGAGCGGCTACACGTTGGGCTGCCACAGCTTTCGACACCTCGTCGGCGGCGGCGTGAACAGCTACTCGACCGTACCGCTCGGGGGCGTACGCCACGCGCTGTGGAAGCTCGTGACCGTGTTGAACGAGCGACACATGATCTTCGCGTGGATGAGTCTCTTCTCCGTCGGGCTCACCGACCTCTACATTCGCTCCGTGGCGACCGGAAACCTGACCGACGTCAGGATCTTCTAAAGTTCCGCCCTCCGCCTTTCGCTCGCAGCCCGACTCGCCGCCTCTCGCCGAGTCACCCATCACGCCACGCCGAGGTACTCAGGATGTCGCGAGACGCGAACACCAATTTCGAAACGCATGAACACGACGTGCTGATCATCGGCGCGGGCGGCGCGGGCTTGCGAGCCGCCATCGAAGCCAGCGCGGACGGACTCCGCGTAGGACTCGTGTGCAAGTCGCTGCTCGGAAAGGCCCACACGGTGATGGCGGAGGGGGGCGTCGCTGCGGCACTCGGATACGTCGAGCCGAAGGACAACTGGCAGGTTCACTTCCGCGACACGATGAAGGGCGGCCGGTACTTGAACCAGTGGAGGATGGCGCAACTGCACGCCATGGAGGCGCCGGATCGGGTGAAGGAGCTCGAAGCCTGGGGCGCGCTTTTCGATCGCACCTCGGACGGGCGCATCCTGCAGCGCAACTTCGGGGGTCACAAATACCCCCGCCTGGCGCACGTCGGTGACCGCACGGGTCTAGAGATGATCCGCACCCTGCAGCAGCACGGCATCCACTGCGGGATGCAGGTCTACATGGAATGCACCATCACGAGACTCCTGACCGACGGAGAACGAATCCGCGGCGCGTTCGGCTATTGGCGTGACAGCGGGCGCTTCGTCCTCTTCCACGCGAAGGCCGTGGTGTTGGCCACGGGCGGGATCGGACGTTGCTTCCGGATCAACTCGAACTCATGGGAATGCACGGGCGACGGCCAGGCGCTCGCCTACCTGGCCGGCGCGGAACTCATGGACATGGAGTTCATGCAATTCCACCCGACGGGCATGGTGTGGCCGCCGAGCGTGCGGGGCACGCTCATCACCGAGGGGGTGCGCGGCGAGGGGGGAACCCTCCGCAACCAGACGGGCCGGCGAATCATGTTCGACTACATCCCGGAGCTTTACGCCAACGAGACGGCGAGCACCGAACAGGAAGCCGACCAGTGGCTCCGCGAGAGCACTTCGGGCAGCGCGTCGAAGGCCCGTCGTACCCCCGATCTGCTGCCGCGCGACATCGTGGCCCGGGCCATCCACAGCGAGGTCCGGGCGGGGCGCGGCAGCCCGCACGGAGGGGTCTTCCTCGACATCGCCACACGCCGGAGCGCCGAAGATATCCGACGCAAGCTACCGGCCATGTATCACCAGTTCAAAGAGCTCGGCGACGTCGACATCACGAAAGAGCCGATGGAGGTCGGGCCCACGGCCCACTATACGATGGGCGGCATTCGCGTCGACCCGGAGACGCAGGAGTCGCGAATCAGGGGCCTTTTCGCGGCCGGAGAATGCGCCGCAGGCATGCACGGGGCCAATCGGCTCGGCGGCAATTCGCTGTCGGATCTGCTGGTCTTCGGGCGCATCGCAGGCCTGCACGCGGCGAAGTATGCCAAGCGAGCCGACTTCGCGAGGCTCGACGAGATCGAGATCGACCAAGCCGCCCGCGAAGCGCTGCAGCCGTTCGAACGCGAAAGCGGCCCCAACCCATTTGCTTTGCACGAAGACCTGAAGGACAAGATGCAAGCGTTCGTCGGAATCATCCGCAACGAAGGAGACCTCCTGAAGGGGCTCGACCACGTGGAGCGGTTGAAGGACGAAGTGTCGCGCGCGAAAGTCGACGGAAACCGGCACTACAATCCCTCTTGGCACCAGGTGTTCGACATGCGCAACATGCTCGTCGTCAGCGAGGCGATGGCGCGCGCCGCGCTCGCACGAAAAGAGAGCCGTGGCGGACACGCGCGCGAGGACTTCCCCGAGATGGACCGGGGGCACTTCTCGAAAGTGAACATCGTGGCCCGCCGCGCCGCGTTTCGCATGCACATCGAGGAGACGGCACACCCCGATCCGCCCCCGGAAATTCGAAAGGTACTCGAGGAGTCATGACGATGAGCCAGAACGCGACCCTCCAACTGTTCCGGGGAGACGCCGAGGGCGGAGCGCTCCAGACCTACCAGGTCGACACCTATCCGGGCATGGTGGTGCTCGACGCGATCCACGAGGTGCAGGCCAAACAGGAGCCGACGCTCGCGGTGCGCTGGAATTGCAAGGCGGGCCGGTGCGGGTCCTGCAGCGCCGAAGTCAACGGAAAGCCGCGCCTATTGTGCATGACCCGCATGTCCCACTTCCCGGAGGGCGAACCGATCACCGTCACGCCGATGCGTGCTTTCCCCGTCATCAAGGACCTGGTGACCGACGTCTCCTTCAACTTCGAGATGGCGAAGAAAATCCCCCCCTTCAAGCCTCGCCCGCGGGATGCGGACGGGACGTGGCGCATGCAGCAGCGCGACATCGATCGCATCCAAGAGTTTCGGAAATGCATCGAGTGCTTTCTCTGCCAGGACGTGTGCCACGTCATCCGCGATCACAAGAAAGCCGACTTCGCCGGCCCTCGGTTCCTGATCCACCTGGCGACACTGGACATGCACCCTTTGGATACGATCGATCGCCGTGCGCTCGTCAAGGACGAGTTCAAAATCGGCTATTGCAACATCACCAAGTGCTGCAGCGAAGTGTGCCCGGAAAACATCCACATCACGGACAACGGGATCATCCCGTTGAAAGAGCGGGTGGCGGACGCCTACTTCGATCCGATCCGTTGGGCCGTGAACAAGGTGACGGGCGCGGACGAGAGGCGAAGGACGAGGTTGCCGATCGTTGCTCCGGGCGGGCCTCCCCCCAAGGCCGTCGGCCCCGCCATCAAACCGAGTGGCCACGATTGATCGGAGGCTGACGATGGCATTGAATCTGAAGCGGCTACGGCGCGAGAACCTGGGCGCCGCCATCGAGAAGGCCGAGCACTACCGCGACCTGAACCAGCCCGAGGAGGCCGAAAGCATCTGTCTGGACGTTCTCGACGTGGAGAGCGAGCACCAATCGGCATGGAAACTGCTCGGACTAGCGCTGACGGACCGCTTGAGATCGGCGCAACCCGCGCTGCTCGAGCAAGCGATCCAGGCCTTCGAGCATTTGTCGGACGAGTACGAGCGCACGTATCACCTCGGAGTTGCGTGGGAGCGCGCCGCCAAGGCTCACTTGGAGCGAAGCGAGGCGCACAGCTCCGTCACGGGGTTCGAGAATGCTCTGCGGCTCTACGAGAAGGCGGAGGCCTTGCGGCCGGATCTGCCGGATCCGCTTTTGCGCTGGAACCGGTGCGTACGTATGCTCACGACCCAGCCGTCGCTGCGGGCGGCGTTGCTCGCCCCGCGCGAAGCGCACGTGCACCTGGGTGATTGACGACCGTGCCATGGGGCCACCTGACCTTTGCCGAGTCATCGTCACGGCTTTCGGTGCCGCGATCGCAGGTTGCACGCCGGGCGAAGCGGAATGGCCCGGGGTCGAGAGCGCGCCCGCCGAGACCGCGGCTGCCGTGCCGACCGCAGAGCGGTCCGTGCGTCGAGAACGCACGAACACCGACGACGCCACGAAGGAGTGCAACCTAGCGCTCGCGCTCAACGGCGCCGGCGGTTACTTGGCGGCGCCCGTGCCGATTGCCGACCCGTTCGCCGTCGAGGCGACGCTTTCGGCATGGGTCTACTTCGACGAGTTGCCTTCGACGGCCGGCCGCATGTTCCATATCGTCGGCAAGTCGGGCTTCGCCCGAGACCTCGACCTGCTGGCCGAGCCCGACAACCGCTTTCACTTCTACGTCGCGATCGGCCGACCCAACACGGTGATCTCGACGTCGGCCGTCGCTCTGCGTGCGTGGCATCAGGTGGTCGCGACGTATCGCGCCGGCGATCGGATCGCCCTTTATGTCGATGGAGTCCTCGAAGCCCAGCGACCGATCCCGGGAGTCGCCCGCGTCGGCAACGAAGGTCCGATCACGATCGGGGAGAGCCTGACCTTCAACGGACGTTATTTCCACGGATTCATCGACGAGGTCGGCCTGTGGAGCCGAGTGCTGTCGGTCCACGAAATCGCGGATGGAGCACCGTTGGGAGACTGCACGGATCCCACACTTGTCGCCGGATACGCGTTCGACGGAGGCGCGCGGGATTGTTCGTCTCACGCCTTGCACGGGCAGCTTTTCGGCGGCGCGACCTTGGTGCCTCTCGGCCGGCAAAGCGACTGCGCGCGGTTGGGCCGGTAGACAACCGTCCTCGCCCGAGCCGATCAGGGTCCACACGACGGCTCCCAACGATCCAATCGCCGGCGGGTCATCCCGCCTGCACGCAACGAACGTAGCTCGTATTCGTCACGTCGTTGCCATACGAGAGTCCATAGTAGAAAAGGACGGACCACGCGCTGCCGACCGTGCCGGCATACGGCGTCGAGGACCAAAAGTAGTCCGGCGGGGTGCCGGGAAACGCCGTGGAATCGATCGTCGGCCCCGGGGGGGACACCGAAAGGTCCACAATCGTCAGAAGCTCCTTCATCGTCGGAAGGCGCCATGTCGCACCGTTCAGGGCCAGCGCCGCGCAATAACTCACAGCGGCCGGCTGCGTGTAGGTCGAGGACGAAGCGGCTTGCTGCCACGTGAGCTTCGTCTTGGTGTCGTAAACGGTACCGTTGGCCGTCGCATAGTGCCCGGCCGGCGCGGACGCGCGACCCGCAACTCCAGTCGCAAGGACCGCAGCGAAAACCGCAACGACGAAAAGACGGGCACCAGGACGCTTCATGGGATGTCCTCTTGTCTTCAGAACGCGCATCGTCAACGAACGCAACGAACGGAGTAAATAATCGACACCCCGTTATAGTCCGTGTAGCCGTTGTTGAAGTAGACGCCCCACGCGCTGTCGGCGGCACCCGCATAGGGCGTCGAAGACCAGAAGTAGTCCACTGGCGTGCCGGGAAAGACCGTGCCGTCTATGCTCGGATTGTACGTGGTCGAGTCGACGATGGAGACCAACTCGACGACCGATGGAAGGCGCCAATCGGCATGGCCGCCCAGGCTCAGCGCGGCACAATGCGCGAGAGCCGCCGTCTGGGTGTACTGGATCAGGGGTGCCGACTGCTGCCAGACGAGACCGGTCACATTGTCGGTGACGGTGCCGTCCCCGTTGTCGGTGTAGCTTTCCGGGTTGGGAGCCCCCGCCGTCACATCGACCTGAGCATTGGGCATGGGCCACTCGGCCCAGTTGGGGTCGACGCACGCCTGCTCGCTCCGATCGCACACCAGCTCCAACCCGCACGCCGGCGCACAGGCAGCCGTGCCTTCAGCGGCCGGGGACCCGCATCCCGCACCGACCCATGCGAGCATCCCCAGAGCGCCCCCAGCGATACCGATTCGCCTCACCCGGCTTCCTTTCCATTGGACTGGCCCGGGGTGATCCCACTCTTATACCGGGCTAGTAGCCACGCACGACCCACGCGGCGCCCACGCGCCGCACCCACGGCGCCCGCCAGGGCCAAGTCTGACACAGAACCCCAGGCGGCGGCCGGATCATCGGAGCCGTGATAAACCTCCGCTTCAAGCTCGGCGTCGCATGCCGGCGAGCTTGGTCGCTCCGCACCACCGGGATCGCTCCCGAATTGGCAAAGCCTGTGCGCAGAATCCCCGTGCGGGCCTGAGCCGAAGCCTTGCCCCCATGGCACTGCACCCAGGGGTTGTCCCACGCGTGCATCCGGGAGCTTCGCTCTTATGGTATTCACACCAGAACTCTGCGTTGACGATGAATCGATCCGTCGTTTGCGTCCGCGACGCGACGCGCGTCCCGTATGCTCGAAACGCCGACGTTTCGACTGCATCGTGGACTGCAGCTCATGAGCTTGCTGCGGACAAGCGGCTGGCGCCTCGCCGCGGTTCTCGGGACCGCTGTCGGTGGCTGCTCCCTGGGGCCTGCCGTCGACATCCCTGCAACCGTCGACATGCCTGACGGCAATGGGGTGCCCGCAACGTCTATGGCTACCGTCGGCGCGGACGCGGGTGAAGCGGGAGGCGTTTCGAGCTCGACGAATACGCCTCTCGTGATCGGCGGCTCCGCACCGGCGTATCTGGGCGGAGTTGCAACTGGGTCCAGCGCGAGTGTGTCATCCAGCGCGAGTGTGTCATCCAGCGCGAACACGTCCGCCGAGGGTCCGTCGTCCGACACGAGCTCATCGTCCTCTTCCATGGCGTGCTCGCCAGTACCGACCGATGGCGGAGTGCAGTTCAACACGCCCGTCGAGTGCACGAGCGGTAAAACGTACATGTCTGGATATGGCCCGACCATGGAGCCTGGCTATTCCTGCTACAATTGTCATGGGTTGCAGTTCACAATCGGTGGGACGGTGTATCCAACGGCCCACGAACCGGACTACTGCGACGGCGTCGACGTTCAGGGCGCAACCGTGGTTTTGACGGACGCTCAGAACAACAAGATTGCATTGACCCCAAACTCGGTCGGAAATTTCTACTCGGATCAGACGGTTGTCATGCCCTTCACGGCCGTCGTCTCGTACCAGGGAAAGTCCAACGCCATGACGGCACCGCAGACGAATGCCGACTGCAACTTCTGCCACACCCAAGGCGGCGACAACTGCGCGCCCGGTCGGATTGTGCTTCCCTGAGAAGGGAACCCATGGCGACGCGACGACGTAGCCGCTGGCCAAGCAGGGCCTCGAAGCGGGAGCCCCCCCTCCGCGATGTCGGTCGGCGCCGCGCGTTGCCTGGCGGCGAGTCGGGCTTTCAGGCCGTCAGGCCTGTGAGCGGGGCGGTGCCGGCCGCGCCGAAGGTCGTGGTCGGCACGCCGAGCGTATTGAGCAGGGTGATAAACAGGTTGGCCTGAGGCTCGGCGTTGTACGAGATCTGTTGCCCGGTGATGAGTTTTCCGCCGGCAGTCCCCGCGATCAGGATGGGCTTGCCCGTCGCCGCGGTGAACGTGGGCACCGTGCTGTAGGTGGTCGTGCCTTGATTGTGCGCGTTGCCGTCGGAGATTTCGTTGGACAGGAAGATGATGCTGTTGTCGAGTACCGTCCCGCTGCCTTCCGGCATCGCGTTCAATTTCTGCAGGAACGACGAGAACATCGAGATCTCCCACGCCTCGATCTGAGCCAGCAGCGCGCCGGTCGCGACGTTGCCGTTGTGGTGCGAAAGGCCGTGGTGATCTTGGTCGATGTTGAGCCAGGGCAAACTCGAATACGAGGAGTGCCCGCCGTTCATCTGCTGGTAGTTGATGACCCGTGTGGCGTCGCACTGAAACGCCAGCGCCATGAGCTGAATCATCGTCGCCGTGAGCGTCGGCGGGTCGGCAATGGGATACCCGTTGCCGTTGGTCAGAGGGCCCGTCGGCAACGACGGCGAGGTCATCACTCCGCCATCCGCGTTGACCGGGGCGCAGGTCGAGACCGTGTTCGACATCGACGCTTCAACCGCCAATTCCGCGGCCCGAACGCTCGTCAAGTACTCGTCGACCTTGAGGCGGTCGGTCGTCCCCAACCGAGCGACCAGTGAATTGGCTTCGCCCGTCACTTCGTCGAGAACGCTCTTGCGCAGCGCCTTGCGCATCGCGAGCGCGGCCGACGCATCGGCCGAGCCGGCGTCGCCCGAGGGCGAGGTATTGGCAAAGATCTGGTTGAAAATGGTCGCCGGATTGGACACCGGCGGAAGCGGCTGGGTCGCGCTCGCCCAGGACGTCGTGCCGTTGTACACCGACGGGTACGACGTATCCGAGAAGGTCGACGTCGTGCCGCTAATCTGCATCGACGGGATGACCGTGGCCGTGCCCAGCGACTGCGCGTAGACCTGATCGACGGAAATGCCCACCTGGATCTGCGGCTTCTGGCCCTGCATGCACGTGGTCATGCCCGGGGCCCCACAGCCGTGCGATCCCTGCGGGTTGACCGCCGGTGTGTTTTGGATGCCCGAAAACACCAGCAGTTTGCTCTTGACCGGAGCGAGCGACGCAAGCGTCGAGCTCAGCGTGTAGTTGACGCCCGTATCGGCCGGGAACCAGCTCGGACCCCAGACGCCGCAAGGCAGGTACCAGCTCATAAATCGGATGGGCGGCGAGGCGGCTTGCGCCCGCGCTTCCGAGCGCGTGAGAAGCGACTCGAGCACCGGCAGCGTGATCGACGCCGCCGCAGCCCGTAAGATCGCTCGTCGAGTCACCAACGGCCGGCGGGGGTTGCGCCGTTCGGCGGCCAGCGCCTTCGCGTCGAAGGTCACGTTCTTATCGCGAATGCGGGTGATGCTCATTGCGTTCCTCCGTCCAGGTTGGTCGTCGGGTCGGTCGTGTCTCCCCCGTCCGGGAGAGGGGTGGGATCTCCGCGACGCATGCGGAACGTGTCGTTGGACACCACGTTGGTCAGCACGTCACCCACTCCAAGGGCCCCGCCGCCCTGCGCAGGCGTCGTGATCTGGGCCAAGTACGGCGTGTCGGTCGCGACAAGCGCGCGACCGAGCGAGTAGGTCAACACGTTCTGGGCGACGCACGGCACGAACCGGGGGTCCGCCGCCACCGCGGCCGCGAGCTGGATCCCGCCGGTGAACTTCGCACCCACGCCGCCGTCGGGGTCGGCGATCGCTCCGGCAAACATGCCGTCGGCATCGACCGGTTCCCCATTGTCTTCCGTTCGCCAGGCCCCGACCGCATCGTAATTTTCAAGCGCGCTTCCGATGTTGTCCATGCTCTCGTGGCACACGGCGCACGCCGGGTTCGCGCTGTGCAGCGCCAGGATCTGCTCTTGCGTACCCCCGTCCACCGTAATGGTCGGGAAGGGCGGCACGTTGGGCGGAGGGGGCGGAGGCGCAGAACACATCAACTGGCTGAGCACCCAGGCCCCCCGCTTCACGATCGACGTTCGGGTCGGGTACGACGTGACCGACAGGACGCCCGCCATCGTGAGCAACCCGCCGCCGCGCTCCGGCGTCGTCAACGTCATGCGCGTCAGCCCCGTTCCGCTCGGTGCCGCAATTCCGTAGAGCGATGCCAGATTGCTGTCGATGTAGGAAAACTTCGCGGTCAGCAGTTGCAAGACCGGCTCGTTCTCCGTCACGAACTCGCCAAAAAAATCGTTGACCTCGCCCAACATCGAAGTCGCCAGGCTCGTATTGAATTCCGGAAACATCGTCGCATCGAACATCTGCGTGCTCACGACGCTCGTGCCCAGCCACATGGACGCGAACACCGGCGCGAAGACCCCCTTCGGATCCGCGAGCATGCGCTGCAGCTGCGCCTGCACGCCGGCCACCGTGGCAAGCGAGCCCGCTGCCGGGTTCGTCGTGGCCGCAGCCGCCGCGTCGAACAGCGCCTGGTCCGGCATGCTGCGGTACATCATGTAGGACAGGCGCGACGCCGTCTCGTACGGACTGAGCAAGTGCGGCGTCAGAGACGTCGGGTCCGAATCGAATTCGGGACGGAACAGGAAGTTCGGCGACTGCAACATCGCTTCGAGAACCGTGCGAAACTGCACGTCGACGGTCGCTCCCTCTTGTGCGGCCGTCGCCATCAGAGCCACGAAGTTCGCGACTTCGGTCGACGTCAACGGGCGCCGGAACGCCCGCAGACCGAAGTTGGTGATGAGAGTCTGAGCGCAGGACGTCCCGGTGGTCAGGTCGCAGGTCACCAGGTTCGTGTACTCCGCCGTGCCCGGCGTCATCGCCTCGGCCGCCAGCGATTCAGCCGCTTGCTGGTACAGCGTGAACTGAACCGGCGACAGCGTTTGCAGGTCGCCGTTGTTGTCGAACCCGAGGGCCGGAGCATCGTCGGGAAACGTCGATGCGCCGGGCGTCTGCGATGTCCCGAGCAAGTCGTGAACGGTGTTGTCGTACTCCGCTCGGTTCAATCGCCGAATGGTCACGCGCCCCGGATCGCGCGGCTCCGCTGTCGTCACCCCGCCTCCTGCAGCACCCACCGCAGCACCCGTCGGCCCGGCCGCCGCCGAGCCCGGACTCTGGCCCCCCGCCTGGCCAGGACCCGTTCCCGGATCCCCAGGAGCCGTGCCGATGACACCCGTACACGCCGCCACCGCCAGCGCGAGCGCCGGCCAGCCCACCTGCCCGAACCGAGATCGCCAGACATTTCGTTGAAGCATGTGGGCTCCATTCTCCATCAATGTGGCACTGCCTTGGACGCGCCAAAGCATGGATTGCAGTGTGACAACCGTTTTACAGCGCGCTGCCCAGAGGACGGGCCCTTCGCCGGCAACGCCGTACCCCTTCGATGTGCAGAGGCGCCTGCCTCGAGAAACGGCTCAATTAAAATCGCAATTATCGTGCCGGCGCAATTTTGCTTGTAAACATGGGATCCGCTGCGAGCGCAAATGCCCAGAAGGAAGCCAGGTGGGGAGTGCCTGCGGCTTGCCACGTGCTTTTCCCAACATACGCAATTCGTCAGGAAGGTCCTACTCTCCAATGTGCCCTCGGGACGCGGCGATCGCAACGCCCCGCCGACGGGTCCAGTGCAAGCACGGTGGGCCCGCGCGGCACGCGTCGTACTCGCAAGCACGCTGGACCCGCGTCGCCCGGCAAATGCCGGGGCGCCCCGGGACGTTCCTGGCGTAGAGTGTCCCGTCCGATGCGCTACGCAAGAAATATCGGCGCGGCTGTCCTAGGCATCTTCGTCGTCGTGCTCGGCGTTCGAGGGCTCGTCGGCTTGCTCGACGGCGGAGTTCGTCCACCGGAGCCATCGAGCCCCCCCGGCTCCTTCTTGACTGCACCCCACACCACGTTTTCGATTGCGAAGTTTTCAAGCGGAAACACACTTGACAATTGCGCAGACGTGACCTTCCGAGCGGGCCACGAGATCAACCCTGGGAAGCTGGAGGCAAGGGGCTTCGTGGTGCTGAAATCGACTTGCGCCAAGACATTCCCGAATTCCTTCGTCTTTGCTTCGTGCACACGTTCCGACCTGGACAATGACGCTGAGCCGGCGACTCAGGCCGTGGGATACTATTACGACGTTGCCACACTCGAAGGAGACGACACCTACCGTGGACAGTGCCTGGGAAGTGGGGGATCGTGGGTAATCAAGCGAGACGATCCGCAGTACGTCAAAATGCGGGCGCGAACGGCGAGCCCGAAACCACGCCACGAGATCGACAGTCTGATGGAACTGTCGCCCTGAAGTCGGATGCCGAGCGAGGGCCGGCCCGACGCGCAGAACCGCTATCCCACACGTTCGCCAGGGACTCGCGAGCCCGCGTGAGTACACCGCCTCAGAACAAAGCGATCCGCTGGGCGGGGTACCGCAATCGCCGGGAGGCGATTGGGGGGTTGGGGCGAAGCCCCAAAGAAATCATCTTAGTACAGTGCCAGCCTGCAACGCTCCCGTACGCAGCGCAGCTGGGTACCCCTTAACAGGGCGCTGTACCGACTGGCGCGACTAACTGGAGCGGCCGCCGTCACACGCCAAAAGGGTACGTGTCGGCCCTATCGCTCCGGTCGGAAGCCGGCCCGGCTTCGAGAGGACGCACCGCGCGCGTCTCGTCGAACCATATGTACTCGTCGAATTGGTGCGGAAGGGACGCGTAAAAGTAGTGGCTTTGCAGCTCCGTCCGCGGCCGGTACACGACGCCGATGGCGCGCTCCAGCAAAGGCGCCGCGAGCTCTTCGCGGACCGCGCGGCGCAGTGGTCTCCGCAGGGGGAGCGCAAACGCGCGCATATCGGTCCGGTGGAAGAGATGCTCGTAGCTGCCCTCGCGAGCCGGCAC
Organism: uncultured delta proteobacterium; assembly: GCA_963696385.1. Lineage (GTDB taxonomy): Bacteria > Myxococcota_A > Polyangia > Polyangiales > Polyangiaceae > Palsa-1150. The sequence continues at coordinate 477,167 of CAVOKF010000005.1, read as the reverse complement.
GACCCGCATCCGCTCCACGGGTCGGTCCCAGTTCGACGCAGCGGCCACGGTGCCGTGATCGGTACCGAAGCCGACGATGTACGTCCCCTCCGGGAGCCATGTTCGAGACAGCTGGCCGACGTTTTGCTCGCCGCGTGCACTCATCTCGGTCGCCCTCGCGTCACCCACGTGCGAGTTGTGCTCCCAGACAATCCCTTTGGAATCGGGGCCATAAAATCCGAACAGGGACTTGAGTGTCTCGAACATGTGCGTGTCGCGCAGATTCCAGGAAATCGCTGAACCGTAATACATCGCGCGGTAATAATGCTCGGCGTCGGCGACGAGGCGCGCATTCTGGGCCGCATCGAAGAAACGCTCGCCGTCCTGTCGCGCATAGTCGATCCGCCGCGCCAGCATCTCGCTCAACATGGCGACGACCGCCGACTCGGAGCTGCGGTAGCGCCCCACGAGGACGGCTTCCCCGTACGCGGCAGGGTCTTTCTGCCACGGCGTCAACTCGCCGTATCGGTGCCGTGCGACCTTCGCGGCGTCCGGATCGACGTCGTCGAGGTACGCCAGTACGGCGGCGATCGAGGTGAACAGGCTGTAGAGGTCGAGGCCGTGAAATCCGACTTTGTGCGCTTCGTCCGCGGCGTTGTGCGCTCGCAGCCAGTCCACGAAGTCGTGCACCTCGGCGTTGCGCCACATCCACGTCGGGAACCGGGTAAATGGCGTGAAATCAACCTTTGACCGCCGCGGGCCGCCGAGCACGTAGTCGTCAATGCGCGCCGCATCGGGCCAGTCGGCTTCCACGGCCACGAACTGGAAGCCGCGACGTACGATGAGCTCTTGGGTGATGCGCGCACGCATGCGATAAAATTCGCTTGTTCCGTGCGTCGCTTCGCCGAGCAGAACCAGACGCGCATCGCCGATCCGGTCGATGAGAGCGTCGATGGATGCCGTTTCGATGTCGTCGATCGGTTCCGCTGCTTCCCGAACGAGTGCCGGAAGATTGGCCGATCCGCGCGAGCGCGCCGGAGCCGCGACGATCCTGGCCTCGTCGTCTCCCCACGCCTGCTCGCCGATGAGCGGCACGAACCGGACGTCGGTGAGCGGCTCGGTCCTGTAATCCGTTTCGCTGTCGCGCGTGATCCGCACGAGCACTTGCGATGCGTCGTCGCTCCCCACAGGGATCACCAGACGCCCGCCGACAGCTAGCTGGGAGAGCAGGGCCGGCGGCGCCTTCGGGCCACCGGCAGCGACGGCAATTGCGTCGTAAGGCGCATGCTCTGGCCAACCCAGCGAACCGTCGCCGCTCGTGACGCGGACATTCGAGAACCCGAGGCGCGAGAGCCGCTCTCGGGCCGATTCGGCGAGCGAAGTGACCCGCTCGATCGTGTAGACCTCACGGGCGACGCGGCTCAGAACGGCCGCTGCATAGCCCGATCCGGTGCCCACTTCGAGGACGCGTTCCCCGCCCTGCAGGCCGAGAGCTTCAATCGTGAGCGCAACGATGTACGGCTGCGAGATCGTCTGCCCCTGGCCGATGGGCAGCGGCGTATCGTCGTACGCGAATTCGGCCAAATCCTCGGAGATGAAGTCTTCCCGCGGGACGAAACGGAAGGCTTCCAGCAGCTTCGGGTTTGCGATTCCCCGTCGAGCGAGGTGAGCATCGACCATGCGCGCACGGCGTCGTTCGAGATCGGACATCGCGCGGGCATTCCTGCGAGAACCGTGCCGATCCCTTCACAGCAACGATCGCCCGGCGCCGAGGCACCCGTTCGCTTTTGGGAGCGGCCAGTCCTCACCGGGCGAGCGAGCCATCCGGGCTTTCGAGCGCCATCCCCGACGGCGCCAGGAGTTCGTCGGCGCGCACCCTTTGCGTCGCGCGGCTTTGGCGCGACCGGCTAGCCGAACGAACGAAGCGCCGCGGGACGCCGCGCCCGAAGACTCGAGAACCGGTCCCGCGCTCTTTAGGGAGGTGTTCTTTGGAACGCATCCTGCGTTGCGCGAACGGTGTAACGAACGACGCCGTCGTCCGGAGCAAGGGACGTCGCTCGATTGGACGCATCGACGGCCGCGGCCGCATCGCCCCGACGGAGGCGGGCGATCGCCGTCCAGGCCAACGCGATCGCCGCGAGCTTCCGATTCGGGCTTCGCGTCAGCGGCTCCAGCCGATCTTCGGCATCGGCAAAAGCGCCGACCTGCAGAAAGAGCCGCGCCTCGAGAAGGTCGAAGCGCGGACTGCGGCCCAGCCGGCGCACCCCTTCGATGACGGCTCCTTCTGCGTCGTCGCTACGATGCAGTCGCAGAAGCGACTCGCACAGGCCGGCCCACCCGTCGACCGAGGCGGGCGCAATCTGCGTGAGACGAAGAAACTGCTCGCGAGCGTCTTCGATGGCGCCGCGCTCGAAGAAGAGCCACGCCAAACTGGCGCGAGCGGGGCCGAAGCCGGGATCGGCCTCGAGTGCGGCGCGGTAGAACGTCTGCGCTTGGGCCGAGTGCCCCTGCCGGGCTGCCAGGAGACCGAGAGCGTGAAGCGGCGCGGGCAGGTCAGGATTCAGGTCGCGAGCGACGATGAAATCGTGGTGTGCGCGCTCAAAGTTGCCGCGCTTCAGCTCGACCAGGCCCAGGTTCACCCACGCCTCGATAAAGCGAGGACTGTACTCGATCGCGAGGGCGATCCGGGCTTCGGCCACAGAGAAATCCCCCTCGGCCAGCGCATGCGCGCCGTCGCGATTCAGTGCGATCGCCGTCGGAGTCAGCGAGGCGGAGGGGACGCACGCGCAAACCAACACCCCGACCCAGAGGGCCGACACTCTGCGGACGACCCGCACGCCGCTCCACACGACGCGCGTCGCGCTCGGTTTCGGGCCATCCGCGGTCGCACGCATTGTCGAACACCCATCGGCCCTCCGTCGATGGCGGTTGCTTTCCAAGTCCAATGCGCGACGTCGTTGCCCGCGGGCGCTCGAAAGGCCAAGATTGGAAACGCGGTCGCCCATGCGACCACGAGATTCTTCCGTGAGCGCCGAGGACATCGCCGGACGCATCGTGTCGGAGGGTGTTGCGCCACTCGGCGCCGCGGGCTGGGCGCGTCATGGCGGCCCGCCCCGATCGGATGGGGGTCGCGCACCCGGCGGAGCATCGACCACGGCAGGCCCTGCCGGCGGCGAACCATGCCGAACGGGGCCACGGGGAGAGCTTCGCGCGGGGGCCGCACGCGAAGAATCCCGCGAGCCAAAGGGGCGCGGCTGGGTCCGGGAAAGCGGAGGCGCGACCCACATGTTCTTCGATCTTGCGAGCGTGACGAAGCCGATGACCGCGGTCGCGTTCGCGCGCGCCCGCATCGATCGGCGGACTCCGCTCGGGGACCTTCTGGTTGAAGCGCGGCACACGACGAACGAGCGCACGCCGCTCGAACTGCTGTTCGCACATCGGGCCGGAATCGACAGCCACCGCGATTTGTTCGCACCGCTCGTCCGCGGCGGACGCGTCGACGTGCACGGCGCGCTGTCGGAAGCCGCAAGGGCACGGCGGATCGACGCCACCGGGGACCTTCCGCACGACGGGTTTCCTGCGGTCTACAGCGACCTCGGCTACTTGCTCGCGGGCGCGGCGCTATCGCGTGCTGTCGGTGCGCGCGATGCCGGCGAAGCCATCCAGCACCTCGTCCTCAAGCCGCTCGGGGTAGCGGACTGCGCGGGCTCCGTCCGCGACCTCGCCGCGCGGGGCATCGGTGGTCCTTTTGCACCTACCGAGGATGTGCATTGGCGCGGCGGTCTCATCACCGGCGCGGTGCACGATGAGAATGCGTGGGCGGTCACGGGAAGGGGCGGCTCCGGGCACGCCGGGATCTTCGCCACAGTCGACGCGGTGCTCACATTTGGCGCCGCCGTACTCGACTCACTCGCCGACCGTCACGGGCCGCTCGGGGAGGTCGACCTGCGGTGGATCGTCCGCGAACGACCGGGCGGTACGCTACGCGCCGGATTCGATGGCAAGAGCCCGCAAGGGTCGAGCGCCGGGGATCGGTTGAGCCCGCGCAGCTTTGGTCACCTGGGCTTCACCGGGACGAGCTTATGGTTGGACCCCGATGCCCAAGTCGTCGTCGCGTTGCTCACCAATCGCGTTTGTCCTACCCGCGAGCACCTCGCCATTCGAGCCGCCCGTCCGTGGGCGCACGATGCGCTGTTCGACCAAGCCATGACCCCCGCGACCGCCGGAAGCCGACATCCGCATTTACCGTGATTTCCCTTGTCGCGTATCGCACCGGATGTCTCTCGCCGCGCAAGGCGTCGATGATCCGCGGAGGCACGGCAGCAAGCCATGAATCGACGGCTGGGCAGGATCGTCCGGTTTCATTGAAGCCGCCGTCCCGGCGTCTCACGCCGGCCCAGCGCGCCGAGGCCGCGACCCGTTGCGGATGCCGGCTCTCCTCAAGCGATGGTTGAGGGACGACGCGAACCAGCGAGGCGGGACCCCCATGGGGACAGCGTTCGGTCGGGAGCGGATCGGCCGACCCTCGGCGCACCCAGGTCGACAGCTCGGATCGTGTGTGCTCACATGCGCGCCTTCGATGCGAACCCAATGTGCGTTTCTTGCCACTCCTCTCTTTCTTTTTCTCTCGGCCGGGGCGCGCGCCGACGCGCCTCCGGTCGCCGCACCCCCGCCCGACACGGCAGCACTCGTCACCGCGCCTAAGGCGACCGAGGACGTTCCCAAGTTCGACCCACAGACGAACGAGACGACCGCCACGGTCTCGGCGGGCGGGCAGCTGTCGACGGGCAACTCGCAGCAGGCCGCGGTGACCGGCAACGGCAAGTTTGCGATGCGGCGCGGCGCAGACGCGTTCGGCGCAGCGATCATCGGAAACTACGGCGAGGGTGCAGCCCCGGGTCAGGAACTGCGAGAGACGACGGAGAACCTCCAGGGACGCTTGCGCTACGACCGCTTCGTTCTCGACGAGATGAGCCTATTTTTGATGGGAACGGCCATGCACGATCGGTTCCTCGGGCTCGAGGTACGTTTCAACGTCGATCCCGGCGTCAAATACATCGTCTACCACACGGCCACCACGTCGTTGTGGGGCGAGGCGGGGTACGACTTCGAGTACGACGACCGCCTGAATTCGGCCCTCTACCAGAAAGACGCGATGGGCAACACGCTGGTCGATGCGAACGGCAATCCCATCCTGTTGGACAAGACGGCCACCAACGAATCGACGCGACTTTTTGTCGGTTTCAAGCACGCGTTCAATAAGGAGGTCAATTTCACGACCGGCTTCGAGTACCTGCAAAGCTTGATGACCTACAACTCCTTCAAATACGACTATCGTTTCAACTATGACGCGCTCTTCGCGGCCAACATCGGCAGCGGCCTTTCGATCGGCGTCGGGTTCAATGCTCGATACGACCGTGCGCCCCTGCCGGGGAAGGTCGATCTCGACACGTCGACGACGGTCAATCTGATCTACGCGCTGAGCACGGCTGCCAAGCCCCCGGGCCCTGCGGCTCTCCCGCCGCCGTGTACTCCGACGACGCCGACGCCAGGGACGATGCCGGTGCCTCCCCCACCGCCCATGACGACACCGGCCGCAACGGCCCCCTCCTCGACCGCACCACCCACGATGGCACCGGCGACCACCGCGGTACCAAGTACGGCACCGGCGACCACCGCGGTACCGAGTACCCAGCTGCCCACGTCCGCTCCACCCCCGCCTCCGCCTTTCCCCTCGCCTTGACCTCGGGCCCCCGGCATTCCGTCGCGGATCGCTGGCGTGGCGATCGCGCTCATTATTGGCTTCGGGGTCGCGCGGGCGGTGTAGTCTCGTGCTGGAGCCATGGCGGGGCCAAAAACCAAGGATGACAAGGAGGGCGTCTCGGAGGCGAAGTCACGCGCACCGTCGGACCCGGCGGATCGTCGAGAGTCGCCCCGTCATGCGATCACGTTGCGGGTCGACTACAAGCGAATGAACACGTTTTTCGCGGATTACGCGAAGAACATCTCCAAGGGTGGAACGTTCATTCGCACGAGCAAACCGCTCGACATCGGGACCGAGTTCGTCTTCGTTCTCTCCATTCCCGAACAGACCGAGCAACTGGAGTTGCGCGGCGAAGTCATGTGGACGGTCGACGAGAGCCGAGCGGACGAGCAGCGACCCGCCGGGATGGGCATCCGCTTCAAGTTCATTCACGACTCCGAGCGGCAAGAGCTCGAGCAGTTCGTCGCGAACCTGATGTCCGAGAAGCTCGGCCGTCACGTGACTTCGAAGCTCTTGGGCAAGACCTGACGCGGGGTTGCCGAGCCGTCACGCCGGACCTAGTTTGGCGGCATGGCGGGCGCGGCTCCGATCTCGATTGATCTGGAGGACGAGATCGATCGGCTCAAGAGAGAGCGGAATGCGGTGGTCCTTGCGCACTTCTACCAAGACAGCGAAATCCAGGACGTTGCCGACGTGATCGGCGACTCGCTTCAGCTCGCCCATGCCGCGGCCAGGACGAGCGCCGAGGTGATTTGCTTCGCCGGGGTCCATTTCATGGCCGAAACGGCGAAGATCCTGAACCCCGAGCGCGTCGTCGTCTTGCCCGATCTCGAGGCCGGCTGCTCGCTCGCGAGCGGCTGTCCGGCGGACCGCTTCGCGGCTTGGATCGAAAAGCGTGCAACGGCCGAGAAGAAGCGGCCCACCGTAGTCAGTTACATCAACTGTTCCGCCGAAGTGAAAGCCCTTTCCGATTACATCGTCACGTCGTCCAACGCCGAGACGATCGTGCGGAATATCCCCGAAGACCAAACGATCCTGTTCGGACCCGACAAAAATCTCGGCGCCTATCTCGAAAGAAAGATCGGGCGCAAACTCCACCTTTGGCCGGGTAGCTGCGTCGTGCACGAGACCTTCAGTCTGCGAAAACTCCTCGCCCTTAAGGAGCGTCACCCGCACGCTTTGGTCATCGCGCATCCCGAATGCGAAGCCGCGCTGCTCGCCGTGGCGGATTTCGTGGGATCGACAACAGCGCTCTTGCGGTTCGCCGTGTCGAACGCCGCGACAGAGTTCATCGTCGCGACCGAGCCGGGCATTTTGCATCCGATGCGCCGCCAAGCGCCTGACAAAACGTTCATCCCCGCCCCGCCGAAAGCGAATTGCGCCTGCAACGAATGCCCGTTCATGAAAAAGAACACCCTCGAGAAGGTTTACCTCTCGCTCCGGGACTTGAAGCCACGCATCGAGATGACCGCCGCATTGATGGATCGCGCGCGCAAGCCCATCGACCGAATGCTCGCGCTGAGCTAGGCGTTCGGCTTTTCGCGCAGCGCGCGCTCGTTAGCTGGATTTGCCACCCGGGCGGAACGGAAAGCGATCGCGCAGCGTTGCCTTGACCGGGGCGGGCTCGGGCGCCGGCGCCGGCGGAGCGGTTTCGGCCTGCGCGGACGACGGAGCACGGTCGCCAATGACGAGCTCGTCCTCAAGGACGATGTTGATGCCTTCTTCCGAGGGCGGAGGGGACACCGGGCCCGTGGGTTCCGACGGCGGGTCAAACTCAGCGGCGTCCGGAGGCGAAGGCGGCAAGGACCACGCCCCTTCATCCACGGGCGCGCGCTCCACCACGTCGGGCAAGCGCAAGGGGGCCCCCGCCGGAACCGGAATCGCGGAAACAACCTCGGGATGCGAGTCGAGTTTGGCCCGTGACCCGGGCTCGCGCGGCCCGCTCAGCACCAAGCCGACTTTCGCGACCATGGCGTCGATGGCCGCGACCAACACGTCGTTGGCCGTCTTGCCGACGATCTTGTCCCACCCGATCGCGGCGACAATCCCCTTCGGAGTCCCGTCGCCGGCTTCGTGAATGCGTCGCACCCACGCCGTGAGGTCTTCTTTCGTCAGGCCTTCGGACAGAACGTCCGTTCCCTTCAGAGCGCCGCCCCTGCCCTGCACGGTGTCCAGAAACCACCGAGCATCGAAGAGATACAACTCGTAGGCCGTCGTGAGGGCCTTGTGGATCGCCTGTTTGGTCAGCTTGCCGCCGCGCCAGAACGCCCACCAGTCGGCGAGCGGCACCCAGCGGATCAGCGTCTCGGGAGCCAGCCCGTCCTCGAAGGCAGTGTGGTCGATGTCCCCCGCGATGAGCGCGTCGTGAACGACCGTCTGCACCTTCTCGTCGGTGTCGCGTAACGCCGCCTTGATGCCGCGAATCCCCCAGGCGGCGATGATCGGCCCGCGGACGTCTTGCGGGACGTATTTCAAGATGCGATCGGTGCTGGTCTTGTCGTCGTGCGGGAAAAACGCTGCCAGCATTTCCTGCGACGTGCGCACGCGCCCCTCGGGGGTGCGGCGGTATTCTTCGAGCGCCAGGCAAAACTTCGGAACGGCTGCGCTCAAATCGTTTCGTGCCTTGTCCACGGGCACTCCTCTCAATTGGCCGGCGACGTTCGCCGGGCGCGGGGTCCATCATACAGGAGAGCACGCGCAAGAACGCTGCGCAGGTTTTCAGCTCGTGCGAGAAAGAAGGCGTGGCCTCGTCTCAAATGTCGGTGAGCATCGTTGTCAGGACATAGTCGAACGCAAAGATGGCGACGATGCTGGCCACGACGGCATGAGCGGTCGCCTCGCCTACGCCGCGCGCGCCTCCGGATGCAAAGAAGCCCTTCTTGCAGCAGATGACGCTTACGATGAAGCCAAATACGACGCTCTTGATGCCCATCATCCGCAGATCGGCCACCGCGAGCAGGCGGGTGATGTGGTCGAAGAACGCTCCCGGATCGATCCTTTGCCACATGACGGCGACGATGTAGGAGCCGAACTGGCCGGCGACACCGAAGCACGTGGTCAGCAGCGGCAGCATCAGCGTCGTCGCGAGGACCCGCGGAAAGACGAGGTATTGGACGGGGCTGACCGCCATGGTGGTGAGCGCGTCGATCTGCTCGGTCACGCGCATGTTGCCGAGCTCGCTCGCCATGGTGCTGCCCGCGCGGGCGGTGACGACGACTGCCGTGAGCACGGGAGCAAGCTCTCGTGCGAGCGCGAGCGCGACCACGCCGCCGACCATCCCCTCCGCCGAGAACTGCCGGAACCCCACGATCGTGCTGACCGTAAACGCCATGCCCGTAAACAGACCGACAAGACCGACGATGAAGGTCGACCCCCACCCGACGAAGTCGAGGGCCAGAAGCACTTGGCCTATCCGAAAGGGCCGGCGCACGCCCCAGGCCAGCGTCCGGCCGGCGAGCAGCGCGGTTTGCCCCACTTCGTCCATCAAGCCCATCACCGGATCGGTGACGACATCGACCAGCTGGCTCAGCCGCCCAAGTATCGACGGTCGAGGGGCGTCGTCGCTGGTGTCCGTCACGGGCGGGCGAGTGTACAGCTATGCCTACGGCTCACGATAGAACCGCGGGACGCGACGCGAAATGCTCGTCATGACCTCCCAGGGAATCGTGTCGGCGGCCACAGCGATCTCGTCGGCACCGATGGCATCCCTGCCGAGGGGGCCATCCTGTGCGCCAAGCACCACGACTTCGTCGCGAACGCTGGCGCCGTCGATGTCGGTCACGTCGACCATCGTCAGGTCCATCGACACGGCCCCGACGATCGGCGCGCGCCGCCCGCGCACGAGGACATGACCCCCGTTGCCAAGGTGGCGGCTGAAGCCATCGGCATAGCCAACAGGAACGGTCGCTATGCGCGACGGACGGGATGCCCGCCACGTCGCGCCATAACCCACCGGGGATTGCGCATCGAGCTCTCGGAGCGACACGATCTCGGACCTGACTCGCATCACGGGCTTGAGCTCGTCGGTCAGGGCCTTGCCCGCGAGCCGCGGCGCGACGCCGAAAAGTGCGATGCCGGGACGGACCGCCTCGAAGCGGGCTTGCCCGCGAAGCAGCGCCGCGCTGTTCGCGGCGTGGCGCACATCGGGCCGAATGCCGTAGCGCGCGAGCACGGCCATGGCTTCGCCGAAGCGGACCATGGCTTCGTTCGTTTCAAGATCGCCGACAGCGTCCGCGCAGGCGAGATGCGTCATCAGACCACGGACGCGCAATTCGGAGGCTTCGGCCAGCCGCGCGGCGACGCTGGGCAGCTCGCGCATGGTCGCGCCGAGGCGAGACATGCCCGTATCGACTTTTAGGTGCACGTCGATGGGCCCGGAGACCGTTCCCGATCGAACCAGACTCGCAAAGGCGCTGATGGACTCGAGGTCGTGCACGACCGGAACGAGCGCCCGGGCGATCGCTTCCTCGTGCGCGTGGCCAAAGTGTCCGCCCATGACCAGGATGGGCACGACGATCCCCGCCTCGCGAAGCTCGATCCCTTCTTCGAGCAGCGCCACGCAGAATCCGTCGACGCCCGCGCGCTCGAGCGTGCGGGCAACGGCGGGCGCCCCATGCCCGTACGCGTCGGCTTTGAGAACCGCCCAAACATTGGCGCCGGCCGCGTGCTTGCGCACCACGCGGAGGTTGTGGCGCAGCGCGTGCAAATTGATCTCCGCGCGCGTAGGGCGTACGGCGTCCGCGGGGGCGGCACGGCGAGGGCGCAACACGCGAGGGAACAGCGGATGAGATGGCTGAGACATCGGCGAAGGAACGCTCGGGCGACGCAACCCCGGCGAATCCCATTTGAGCTACCACGACCGCTACCGTTAAGTCACGAAACCGAGGCTCAAGCCATCCAGGCGCTCCTCCCCACCCTAGTTGGCTGCGCTCTCCACCACCTCGGTCCCCGTTCCGTGCAAGGCCGTCAGCCGCTCGCTGATGCTCCATAGACGCTCGGGAGCGCCGTCCTCTAAAGCCGCAGCGCTCGGCCGACGCTCCTTGCATTTGTCGAAGTACTTTCCCGTAACCGCCGTGACGTTCGGCGACGACGCAAGGTAGACGGAGGTCCGAGCGCCATCCTCGGGCCCGATCATGAGAGGACGAGCGAGGCTCACCATGACGCCAAACGCGCCCCCGTACGTGTGACCGAATCCGGATGCGACGAGCCCCGGGTGGAGGCAGTTCGCCGTCACGCCCGTTCCGTCGAGGCGCCGCGCGAGCTCGCGCGTGAAAAGGATGTTGGCCAATTTGGACTGCCCGTACGCGCCGAATGCCTTGTACCGACCGTCCTCGAATTGCAGATCGTCCCAGCGCATCCTGGAACGGCGATGCGCTTCACTGCTCACGCTCACGACGCGAGACGGGGCGCTCGCCAGGAGGACGTCGAGCAACAAGCTCGTCAGCAAAAAATAGCCCAAGTGGTTGACCGCAAATGTCTCCTCGAGACCATCGACGGTGATGCGACGCGACGGGACGAAGACTCCCGCATTGTTCAAGAGAACATCGATTCGACGATGCTTCGATCGAATCTCGGCGGCGGCGCGACGGATGTCGGCCTGCGAGCCCATGTCCGCGAGGATCAGATCGACGCCCTTGGCGCCCGCACGCTCGATGTCGCCGACCGCCGCACGGCCCTTGTCGGCATTCCGGCACACCAGCACGACTTTCGCCCCCAAGGCCCCGAGCGCCACAGCGGACGCCTTGCCGATTCCTTGGTTGGCTCCGGTGATGACGACGGTCTTGCCTTGCATGGGGCTCCTCGGGGGCGGGTGTTCTCTTGCCGTAGCGTGTCCGCGAATCTGCCGCGGTCGTCGGGGGGTCGTCCGGCCTGGCGGAGCGACCGAGCTATAGCTACGCCGGCCTCGGCGCGGCGATGCTTGCCTGCGACACGGCCGTCAAGAGCGAGGTCACTCGTCGCGTGAATCCATTCGGGTCGTCGAGCGGGGCCCCCTCGGCCACCAGAGCCTGGTCATAGAGAAGCTCGATCCAGTCGGCCACGCGCGTATCACCCTGGTCGAGCAGAACGCGCAGGTTCTTCACGATCGGGTGCTGCGGGTTCATTTCGAGGATGCGAGCCGATTTGGCCACATCGCGCCCCGCCTCGCGCAAAAGGCGTTCGACGAACCCGTGCGGCGCCTTGCCGGCCAGCACAAGGCAGCAGGGGGAATCGGTCAGCCGATCGCTCGACTTCACCTCCGTAATGCGCGCGCCGAGAACCGATCGGACGCGATCGAAGAGCGGTCGCAGTGCCTCCTCGTCGGCTTCGTGATCCTTGTTTGCTTCGTCCTTCGGTTCGAGTTTCAGCTCCGCTCGCATGGCCGATACGAGCGGCTTGCCTTCGAACGAGCCGAGCGAGTCGCTCGCCCATTCGTCGACGGGATCGGTCATCAGCAGCACTTCGTATCCGTGCTTGCGAAGCCCTTCGAGATGCGGCGCGCTCTCGAGAGCCCGGCGCGATTCTCCGATCGCGTAATAAATGGAATCCTGTCCCTCCTTCATGCGCTTTACGTAATCGGCCAACGCGACGAGCCCTTCGCCGGCCGTGCTCTCGTATCGGATAAGCTTCGCAAGTCGAGTCCGATTTTCGAAATCGCTCGCGGCACCTTGTTTGACGTACGAGCCGAAGGCCTTCCAGAATGTGACGTAGTCGTCGGGCCGCTCGGCCGCGGTCGCCTCGAGCGCATCGAGCACGTGTTTGACAACTTGCCTCTTGATGGTGCGCACCGCCGACGATTCTTGGAGAATCTCTCGAGACACGTTGAGCGGTAGGTCGTCCGAGTCGACAACGCCCACGATGAAGCGAAGCCAGTCGGGGACGATTTCCTCGCAGTCTTCCATGACCAGAACGCGCTTAACATAGAGGCGCACGCCGCGATGCTTCATGCCGAACCGCAACTCGAACGGCCGCTCGCGGGGAACGTACAGAAGACCGGAAAACTCCTGCGTCCCTTCGACTTTGAAGTGCGAACGCGCGATCGGCGTCTGGCCGCCCCCATGCGCAAGGTGACGGTAGAACTCGTCGTATTGCTCGTCGGTAATCTCGCTCTTCGGCCGCTGCCAGAGAGCACTCGCCGTGTTGATCGTTTCGTACTCGGTCTTCTGTTCCGCCCCCGTCCCCTTCGTGACCCCAAGCTGGATCGGGTGGCTGACGTACTCGGAGTACCGTTTGACCAACTCACGGAGGCGCCAGTCTTCGAGAAACTCGGCCTGATCCGCGCGCAAGTGAAGCGTGACGGCCGTGCCGCGATCCTTCCGATCGGCCGGGGCGATCGTGAACGTATCCTTGCCGTCCGACACCCATCGGTGGGCGCTCTGCCCCGGCCCGGCCGGCCTGGAAACGACCTCCGTCCGATCCGCGACCAGATACGCGCTGTAGAAGCCCACCCCGAACTGTCCGATCAGCCGCGCGTCCTTTTGCCCCTGTTTCGCCAATTGCTCCACGAACGCGCGAGAGCCCGAACGTGCGACGGTGCCCAGGTCGCGCACGAGCTCCTCCTCGGTCATTCCGATCCCCGTATCCTCGATCGTCACGGTCCTGTGCTCGCGATCGGCGCGGATACGGATCGCCAGCGTCGTGTCGCCGTCGTACACGCCCGGCTCGGTCAGTGCACGAAAGCGCAGCTTGTCGAGCGCGTCGGAGGCGTTCGACACGAGCTCTCTGAGAAAGATCTCCTTATGGCTATAGAGCGAGTGGATTACCAGGTTCAAGACCTGGGCCACTTCCGCTTGGAATGAGTGAGTGACGGCTTGCGCGCTCGCGTCCATGGGACGAGAGCGGTAAGGCTTTAGATCACGCTGTCAAGCCCTCTGCGACGCCGAGCCACCCAAGGTCCGACCCCAGATGTTCTCAGACGAGCTGCGCGTCGAGCTCGATGTTCACGGAGTGCAAGGCGACGGAAACGGGGCAGGTTTCTTTCGTCGCGCGCGCGATCTGCTGAAACTTCGCGGCATCGATGTTCGGAACACGCGCCCGGACGGACAACTGGATCTTGGTAATCTTGAACCCTTCGCCCGACCGTTCGATCGTGCACGCGGCCTCCGTGTCGATGCGCGTCGGCGGCGCACCGGCTTGCTCAAGGCCCAGGCTCAACGCCATACTGAAACAGGAGGCCTCGGCCGCGGCGAGGAGCTCCTCGGGATTGGATCCGGATCCGCTCTCGAACCTGGATGCAAAGGAGAAGGCGCCGGCCAGACCCGTTGCACCCTTGAAGGTCCCTTTGCCGGTTTTTATCGCTCCTTCCCACGTGGCGGTCGCTTTTCGAGTCGGCATGTCGTTCGATCTCCTTTCACCGTCACCTGCCACAGGTATCTCAAAGCGCAAGCGAGCGCAGGGGGATCGACCTGAGCCGGTCGCTTGCACGCTAGGCGTTAGGGCGATCCCGACGGAGCGTCCACGAACGCTTCGTGTGCGCGCCTTTCGGCCAAGACCGCCTGCTGGTGCGCGAACTGCATCCGATAGAGCTTCGCGTAAACGCCACGGTGAGCCACAAGCTCATCGTGCGTGCCGCTCTCGACGACCCGTCCTTTGTGAAACACGACGATGCGATCGGCCGCCCGAATCGTCGAGAGGCGATGGGCGATGACCAGCGCCGTGCGCCCTCGGAGAGCCTCTTCGAGCGCGCTCTGCAGCCGTCCCTCCGTGTCGGAGTCCACGCTCGCCGTCGCCTCATCGAGGACGAGCAACGGTGCATCGCCGTAGATCGCCCGGGCGAAGGCCAGGAGCTGGCGCTCCCCAGCGCTGAAATTCTGGCCGCGCTCGTCGACGCGCGCGTCGATCCCGGCTGCTCCGCCGAGCTCGGAGCGCCGCCGCTCAAAGAGCTCGAGCGCGCCGATGCGTCGCAGCGCGTCCACTGCACGAGCCCGATCGGGCACCGCATCGGCGATCGCGATGTTCGAGAGGATGGTGCCCGGGAACAAGAAGACGTCCTGCGGGACGACCGAAAACAGTCGCCGAAGCGCGTGCGGGTCGTAGGCGAGCACGTCCCGGCCAAGCACCCGGACGGTGCCACCTTGCGGCTCGTAGAGCCGCAGCAGGAGGCTTGCGACGGTCGTCTTTCCCGCCCCGGTCGCCCCCACGAGGGCGATTCGTTCGCCGCGGCGCGCGACGAGGCTCACGTCACGCAGCACGGGCTTGCCGGGCTTGTATTCGAAATCCACGTGCTCGAGCGCGATGGCCTCGTCTGCGGGGCCGGACGGCAACCCTTGAGTGATGACCGGCGAATCCGGTGAAACGTCCTTCTCGTCGAGGAGTTCGAAGATCCGTTCGGCACCCGACATAGCACTTTGAAGCAGTGTGTAGCGCTGAGAGAGCAAGCTGACAGGCTCGAAAAATTGCCGAATGTACTGTGTGAAGGTCACCAGCAACGCGAAGGTGATCCGGTGGTCACCGATGCGACGGAGTCCGGCAAACCACAGGATGCTGGCTACGCAGACGGTACCGACCATCTCGATCGCGGCATCCAGAAGAGCTTCGTAGAAGATCGCTTGTTTGTTCGCCTCGCGGTATCCGCAGTTGATTGTGTCGAACTCGCGGCTCATTGCGGCCTCGCGGACGAACGCCTGGACAACGGCGATGCCGTTGACCTGTTCGTTGAGAAACGCGTTCAGTCGCGCGGTCCGAGCGCGGACGTCTCGGTATGCGGCGCGCGAGCGCATCCGCACGTAGTTGACGATCCCAAGAACGAAGGGCAACCCGACAAAACTCACGATCGAGAGCCGCCAGTCGAGAACGATCATCATCACGACGATGCCCACCAGCGCAATGACGTCACCCATCGCGTTGAGGGCCCCGGACGCGAAGAGCTCGCTCACCGCGTCGACGTCGTTGGTCGCGCGCGTGACCAAGCGGCCGACCGGCGTGCGGTCGTAGTAACGGAGCCGCAGCCGTTGATAAAACTTGAAAATCCCAGTGCGCAGGTCTGCCATGGCTCGCGCGCCCGCGATCTGCATCGTGTACATCTGCACGTACGTGAGCAGTTGCGTCACGACGAGAATCAGTCCCAGGCCCAGGCCGTCACGCCAGAGACGTCGCGGGTCACGCGCTGCGGCCTGTCTTACGACGTCGCCGAGGAGCAATGGTCGCGCGAGATTGATGGTCGCGATGACGAAGAGCGTTCCAAGCGATATGGCGATGAATGAGGCATGGGGCCGGACGAACGGCCACAAGCGGCGCAGCAGGCGCGCGTCGTAGGCCTTGCCGATTGCACCTTCTTCGTGAAACGTCCGCAGCGCCCGGTCGGCCCGTTTGCCACGGCTCGTGACCGTTTCGCTCACGACACCGAAGCCCCTTCGGCGATCGCCTGTCCCAGCTCGCCATCCGACTCGCCGAGCTCCTCGAGCTCTCGTGCCATTTGCTGCTCCTCGGCGAAGGCAGCGTAAATTCCGCCGGAACGCACGAGTTCCGCATGAGTCCCTTGCTCGACGATTCGGCCCTCCTCGAGGACGACCGCGCGATCGCAGCGGGATGCCGCGGCAATTCGATGGGTGATGAGAATCACGGTTCGACGCGAGGATTGCCGCTCGATAGCGTCCAGTATGGCCCCCTCCGTCTTGACGTCGACCGCAGACAGCGGGTCGTCCAGGATGAGGATCCTCGGTTCCCACACCAGAGCGCGCGCGAGCGCAATGCGTTGCTTTTGCCCGCCCGAGAGCTGGACTCCCCGCTCACCGACCACGGTTTCGAAACCGTCGGGCAAGGACAGTGCTTCTTCGAGCACCTGGGCCTCACCGGCCGCGTGGCGAATCTTTGCCTGAGCCGCCGGTGTGTCGGGATCGTCGAGGGCAAAGCCGATGTTTCTTGCGACGGTCGTCGAAAACAGAAATGCATCTTGTTGCGCGTAACCGATCGCGCAACGCAGCGACGCGAGCGGCAGTTCGCATACGTCGACGCCATCGATCCGGACGGCTTTGGGAGGCGTCGGCAGCAGGCGCGCAAGCAGAAGCGCAAGCGTCGTCTTGCCCGAACCGGTACGTCCCACGACCGCAAGCGACTCGCCGGGAGCCACGCTCAGGCTCACGCCATCGAGAACAGGACGGTCGCCATAGGCGAACGTCAAATGGTCGACGCACAACGAGCCGCTTACGTGGCGAGGCGCCCGGCGCGGCCCATCCACCACTTCGGGCCGGGCGTCGAACACATCGCGAAGTCGAGCAAATCCCGCCCGGCCTCGCTGCACAACGCTCAACGCGAAGCCCACGGCGATCATCGGCCATGTCATGCGCGCAAACGCACTCCAAAATGCAAAAAACGACCCCTGAGACAAGCCCCCCTGCGTAGGACCGCGCAGAAGGAGCGTCGATCCGTACCAGAAGAAGACCAGGATCCCGATTGCAGCGACCGAGCCGATGGTCGGCGCAAATGATCCGCGGAGCCGAGCGAGAGCCAGGCTCGCGCGCAGATACTCTCGATTGGTCGCCTCGAACCGAGCGCGCTCCCTCTCTTCGAGCGCGAAGCTGCGTACGACGCGCACCCCTGCAAGGTTCGCTTGAAGGACATCGCTCATGCGGCCAAGAGCCGCCTGGTTCTCGCGCATGCGCAGGTATAAGCGACGAGACACGCTGCGCGAAATCACGGTCACGAGCGGCAGATTCAGCAGGCAGGCGATCGTCAGCCGAGGACTCACCCCGACCATGATCTGCAGCGCACTCGCGAACGCAAAGCAAACGTTGATCACGTTGAGGACGCCGAATCCGAAAAGCATCCTCACTTGCTGTAGATCGCTCGTCGACCGGCTCATGATCTCGCCGGCCGGCATTTTGCGGTAGAAGGCAGCGCCGAGCTGATGCAGTTTGCGCAAAAGCTCGAAACGCAACTCGTACTCCGCGTCGCGCCCCGCGTTGAACAGGTGCCAACGGCTGGCGACGCGCGCGACGAACGCCGCGACGGCCAAAGCAAGCATCGTTGCCGCGGGTCTCCACGCTTTCGAAGGGTCGGTGCCGAAGACGTCGTCGATTGCCGCCTTCGATTGCCAGTCGATGCGGTTCATTGCGAACTGAAACCCCGCCAACGTCAGCGTGCCCAGCACGTACTGGGGTGCGTGGCGAAGAAACTGGCCCCGCAGCGTGGTCGGGTACCTCGCTTCGGACGAAAGTGCGGATCTCACCGGAGGTTCTGGCTCTCCGGAAACAGTCGATGCCGTAGCCACGTCCTCCGTTGTCACGATCGAACCGGCACGGGCTTTCGATGCGAGGTCGACAGCACCGGACGGCGCCGCCCCTCGATGTGCGTAGTCAAGGTATCCACATCCACACGCACGGCCAGCAGACCTAGCATGACTCGAGCGCCGCCCTTGCCGTCGAGCTCCTGGACCACGCCCACTTTGCCCGAAAAAGGACCCTCGAGGACCCGCACGCGCGTTCCACGACCGATGTCGGAGCGAGCGTAGGCCGCAGCTCGGCCAGCGCGGAGACGCTGTCTTCCAGGGTAAGCCGGCAGGGGCGCCTTGGCGTTGAACGAGGCCTTCGCCGGAACATCTCCGTCGCGTTCGACCCCAGCCGTGCGATCAGGCCGAACCTCGCGATCGGACGTCTCCTCGCGAGGGTGCGGCCGACGCCGCGCCGGCCCAGAGGACGCGTGGTGGGTGCCCCGCTCCGCATCGTCCTCCTCGCGTGCTGGCGGGCGCTTGCGTCGCGGCCCCTTCGTGCCAGCCAGCACCCGGGACGCCTCGCCGCCCTCACCCGTGACCAGAGCGAACACTCCGGCGAGTGCAACCAGAGCATCGGCCAATTGCTCTTCGAGCAACGCGGCGTGGGTCACGGCCACGTCCTTCGGAACTGTCCAGCCGATCCAGAGGGGCCTCTGCTCCCGTTCGACCCGATCGAGAAGTTGGCGCAGATCGTCCATCGTCGTTCGGGGTGCGATGAGAGACGGCGGATCTCCGCCAAGCGCGACGATGAATTGTTCGGGCAGTTGCTCGAGGACGGTTGTCAGCTGCAACGCGCGCGCGGGATCCGACAAGTGCGTCCTCGCGAGACGGGCCTGCGGAGGCGAGAGCTCGACCCCTTCCCGGAGGTTCTCGCCCGTCCGAGACAGCGCCAGCGCCACCGTTGCTCCGCTCATGAACAGCAGGCGCTCGACGCCGGCCTCGTCGACGACCGAAACCGCGAAATCGTGGCCGAGGCTGCGAAGACGCTCAGCGACAACGCGCCCCCAAGCGCTCATTCGCCGCCGGAGGTCCCGGCGCGCACCCGGGGAGGCATCGGTAAAGTCGCCATCGCGAAGCGCAAGGGACTCGTCGGTGGGACCGTCTCCTTCGCACATCGCTCGGAACGTTTGCGCGAGCGGTCGCGGCTTGTCAATCGCGCGGCATCCACATGCGCTTTCACCCGAGGCGCTCTCCCCGAGGTCGCTGCCCCGTGACGCACGGCGGGATACCAGGCCCTTGCCAGCCCGGGACACCGACGTCCACCTCGGTCGTGGCGGCGAGACCCGTCCACGGTCCGGCGTTCCGACGAACTCCCACACGTGCTACGCCTGCACCTCTCCGAGCACCCGCCAGGAAGCACCCGTGCCTCGAACCACCAAGCCGCGCCAGACGACCAAGAGAGGGCATCGCGCCTCGAAGCATCCGCCGGCCTCCGTGCCGGTGCGACGCCAACCGGCGTCCGCGACCCCCGAGCCGCGGGGATCTGAAGAGCCGGAAGCTCGACCGGTCCCAGACGCCGAGGACGAGAGCGATGGGGCGGACCTACCCGGCGAGGTGGGAGCGGCGGATGCGGGATCATCAGACCTCAGCGAGGGAATCGACGGCGACGATGCGATCGCCGAGGTCGAGCCAGATGCCGGGGGGGTGGACGACGACATCCCCCCGACGCTTCCGAAAACCGGCAAGGGAACCGACGTCGCGTCCATCGAGCGGTTCGATCCCCTCTCGGCATACCTTCGCGAGGTTCAGAAGCATCCTCTGCTCGCACCGGAGGAGACCCAAGCCCTGGCCGAGCGGTTCGTTACGACGCAGGATCCGCGCGTCGCCGCCAGGTTGGTGACCTCGAATCTGCGACTCGTCGTGAAGATCGCGTACGAATACCGACGTGCCTACAAGAACATCATGGACCTCATCCAGGAGGGCAACATCGGGCTGATGCAGGCCGTCAAGCGGTACGATCCGTATCGGGGCGTCAAGCTGTCCTCGTACGCTGCGTGGTGGATCCGCGCGTACATCCTTCGGTTCATTTTAAACAACTGGCGCCTGGTGAAGCTCGGAACGACCCAAGCTCAACGCAAGCTATTCTTCAATCTACGGAAGAAGCGGGCGGAGCTTCAGGCGATGGGGGTCGAGCCGACCAACGAGGAAGTCGCGCGCCAGCTCAACGTTCCCGAGAGCGAAGTCGCCGACATGGAGGTCCGGCTTCAGGCGAGCGAGCGATCGCTCGACGCACCGATCGGCGACGGCGAAGGACGTGCGACCGCGAAAATCGACACCATGCCCAGCCTCGTCGAAGGCCCCGAGGCGCGCGTCGCGGACAGCGAGCTCCAAGGGCTGCTCAAAGAGAAGCTCGCGACATTTCGCCAAACCCTCATCGGCAAAGAGAAGGAGCTCGCGATATTCGATGCGCGGCTCGTGTCCGATGACCCGCTGACGCTGCAAGAGCTGGGCGATCGTTTCGGCATTTCGCGCGAACGGGTGCGGCAGCTCGAGCAGCGGCTGACCGGCCGGCTGCGCGAGTTCCTGCGCGATCAAATGGGGGACGCAGTCGAGGTGGCGTGACGACGGTATCAGGGGTCTTGTACGTCGTGGCGACGCCGATTGGCAATCTCGGCGACATGACGCTGCGCGCGCTCGAAATCATGCGATTGTGCGGCCGCATCGTCGCGGAGGACACGCGTCGATCGCGGCAACTCCTGTCGCATTTCGGCATCCCAGGCAAGACGGTCGAGCGGCTGGATGCCCATGCGAACGAGCGCGACCTGGCACGCGTCGTAGGGCATCTCGCGCAAGGCGAAGACGTCGCGCTTTTGACGGACGCGGGAACCCCGTGCGTGAGCGATCCCGGCCATGGGCTCGTCGGCGCCGCGATCGCCGCAGGGGTGCGCGTCGTCCCGATTCCGGGGGCCAGCGCGGTATTGGCGGCGCTCGTCGCCAGCGGCCTCGCGGGGGAAGGTCGCTTCCGATTCTTGGGCTTTCTGCCGAGGAGCGGTAGCGCGAGGCGCGACGCATTGGCGGTGGTCGCGGACACGCCGGAGACCGTCGTCCTGTTCGAGGCGCCGGCACGGGTCCAAACGACTTTGCAGGACTTGGCCGACGCAACGCCGCTGCGTCGCGCATGCGTTGCGCGCGAGATCACCAAATTGCACGAGCAATTCGTCTCCGGCACATGCGCCAATCTCGCGTCCGACCCGCGCGAATGGCTGGGAGAAATCGCCCTCGTTCTCGCCGCTCACGCGCCGGACGACCGGCGTACCGAGGTCGACGACTCCGCTCTCGATCGTCGCATCGACGAAGCGCTGGCGCGTGGAGACCACGTCCGCACCGTGGCCGAACGCCTCGCCGCGTGGAGCGGACGCAACAAGCGCGACGTGTACGCACGCGTTCTCGATCGGAAAAACGGGCTTAGCAAAGCATCGAGCAACAAGGCACCCGGATCGCCCTGAGCGCTTCGAGTAACGAGGCACCCGGATCACCCTGAGCGCTTCGGCTCGGCTCTCGGGGACCCGGCCCCCGCAACACGTCGAGGGCAGCGATGCCGCTCCCCTCGAGCACCCCAGCAGGAGCGCACGGGACCGGGTCACTCTCGCGCCGCGCAACCGCGCCGGCCGCCCCTGCATCCATTCAGGAGAGGTCGTCATGCGCGGATCGATGCCGGCGAGTCCCGTCTTGCTCGCTCTCTTCCTCGGCTGGTCACTTCTCACATCGCTTCGCGAGCGGCTGGGCCCAAAGCCCCCGAGCCCGCGCGACTCGTCGCGGCCCCCGGTCGGTCGCACGGGCACAGGTTCGCCGCCGGTGCCTGAGAGGGCGACCCGAGGTGAAATCGCTCCCGATCCTCGACTATGGCTCAACTGAGCCCTGCGCGGAGGATCCCTCAGAAGACGTAGCGACTGCTCCCCGTCAACGCGCTCACGACGGCCGCGAAGTCCCTCCCAATCCTCGAATCAGTGGCTCAACTGAGCCCTGCGCGGAGGATCCCTCAGAAGCCGTAGCGACTACGCCCCGTCAACGCGCTCACGACGGCCGCGAACATCGCGGCGCCGACGATGGACCACACCACCGGAAAGGACTCCCCGCGAACGTGCAGAACATACAACGCCGGAAGGTGCACTTGCGCCGCAAACCATCCGCCGAGCCAAGCCCCCACGAAGCCGAGCGCGACCGAGCTCAGGCAGCCCATGTGCGAATAGCCGGCGATGCGAGAGCCGATGCTGCCGCAAATGCTGGCGACGAGGAGCAACAACAGTGCAACGACCAAAGTCATGAGCCCGCCTTCACGTGTCCCCCACCCTGAAACTTGCGTCAAGTGCCGGCCTTGCCATCCACCCCCGCTCTGCGGCTGGGCGCTGGAATGCCGCGGCATTGGCTCCCCTCGACGTGTCGTGCGAGCCGGGGCGGAAAAAACGCTCAGGATTCGGTACCCTGCGCGCCTGCTGGGGTGCGTCGAGGGGAGCGGCATTCGCTCCCCTCGACGTGTCGTGCGAGCCGGGTCCGCGAGAGCGGAGCCGAGCGAGCGAAGCGAGTCGAGGCGGAGCGAAGCGCTCAGGGTGATCCGGGTGCCTCGTTAAGACGAAACCCACTACAAGGCTTCACCCAGCGCCGCGTCGATCTCGGGCGGGTTGAACCCGACCATGATCTTGCCACGTACGTCGATCACTGGGATGGACCCCCCACGCAGCCCGCTCTTGGCAAGCTTTTCCTGCATCTCCTGCGACGCGCCCGGGTCTTTCTCGATGTCTTTCTCGACGTATGCGATCCCCTTATGTCGCAGGTAACGGGCCGCTTCGTGGCATGCGCCACACCACTCGGCGCCGTAGATCACGACAACGGTGCGAGTAGCCGGCTTGCTCGGCACTTCGGAATTCGATGGAGAAGCACGCACGGTCGGCGGCGAAGGCGCGGCGCTCGCTAGTGTGGGCCCCACCTTCTCCCGGCGCGCGACTGCGAGCACCTCAAATTGCGTGCGCGTCATCGTGCGGACCGGATATGCGCCGTCGATGCCCGTCTCGCGGAGGTCAACCACGAATACCTGATCCACAGCAAGGGCATGGTCACCGCCTTCGCTCTCGACCCGCACCGTATCCCGTCCCATGACGGGCACGTCCGCAACGCGGGTCTCGACGTGAAAGTCTCCCTTGTCGTCGATCCACGTGAGGAGCAGTCCTTCGGTCTCGGGTCGCACGACGGGCAGCGACGCCGCCGCATCTTGCATCGCCGACGAAGCACGGCGCTTGCACGCGGCACCGGCGTCCATTGCGAGAAGCGCACTCAAAAGCGTGGCCAAGATGCGGCGCCCCTTCACTGAACCTCCTCGGACAATTTTGCCCATTCGATGAGCATTGCGTCGACTCTCTTGGTCAAAGCCCGTTCTTCCTGCGCCATTTTGCTCAGCTTCTCCCAGCCGTCTCCAGGCGCCTCTTTCAGGGTGCCGCGCAGCACGTCGAGCTCGCGCTCGCCTGCTGCAATGGCGATTTCGAGTTGCTGGACGCGGCGTTTCTTTTTCTCGAGCGCACGCCCCGCCTGTCTTTGCGACTCGTACCTCTGTCTTGCGACGTCGGTCTCCTCGGCGGACGCGAGGGTCGGAGCGACGACTGCGGACGCTGCCTTCGCCGGTGGGTCGGGAGCTCGGCCAAAACGGGAGCTGCGATCAGGCGCCACCGATTCGGTGGATTCCGCGTCTCGCTGGCCACGGCTCACGAGCGCTTGCTCGTAGTCGCGAAAACCGCCGGGGTAGACATCGACTCGACCGCTTCGGAGGCTCACGATACGCGTCGTCACATTCTCGAGAAAGCGGCGATCGTGCGAGACCAGCAACACGGTGCCCTCGAACCCGACCAGCGCTTCTTCGAGAATCTCGGCGGCCGGAATGTCCAGGTGATTGGTCGGTTCGTCGAGGAAGAGCAGGTTCTTCGGATCGAGCAGCAGTTTCGCGAGTGCCAGGCGTGACCGCTCCCCGCCCGAAAAGCCACGGACCACACGGAGTGGATCATCACCCCAGAAACGAAAGCGAGCGAGATATTGCCGTGCCGCCTCGACAGTGAAGTCGCCGCGAATGCGACGCACATTGTCGACGGCGGTCAGATCCGGATCGACCTCGCCCAAATGCTGATCGAAATAGCCCTCCTGCAAGTTGGTCCCTCGCTTGAGAACGCCCGAATCGTCCGAAGCACCACGGCCGGCGAGCAGCTTGAGCAACGTGCTCTTGCCAGCGCCGTTGGGACCTACGATGCCGATCCGCTCGCCGCGCCGGACGAGAATGTCGAAGTGTGAAAATAACGCGCGACCGCCGCGGAAGGCGGTAAGACCGCAGGCGTCGAGCACGATGTCTCCCGTCCGCGCCGCGGGGGCGAATCGGAACGTGATGCGTTCGGCGCTTGCCCAAACGTCTTCCGGCCGCTCGATGCGATCGATCTTTTCGAGCATCTTGCGGCGACTCTGGGCCTGCTTCGTCTTCTGTCCAGCGATGTTTTTTCGGATGAAGTCTTCGGTTTTGGCGATTAAGTCGTGCCGGCGCTCCGCTATGGCGCGCTCTCGCGCTAGTTCGTCCTCGCGAAGCAACACGTACTCGGAGTAGCGCGCGGGATAGAGGCGGACAGCGCGACGTCCAAGCTCAAGCGACGATTTGCAGGTATTGTCCAGAAACGCACGATCGTGACTCACGATCAGCACGGCGCCTCGGTACTCCGACAGCCATTGTTCGAGCCACCCGATCGTATCCAGGTCCAAGTGATTCGTAGGTTCGTCCAAGAGCAGGAGTTCGGGTCGTTGCGCGAGGACGACACCGAGTCGAAGTCGCCCCTGCTCACCACCTGACAACGAGGCGACCGGCCTAGTGAGATCGATTTCCGAAAAACCGAGATGACTCGCGAGCGCCGCAACCCTGTGTTCGAGCTCATCGCCGCGAGCCAGATGGTACCGGTCGGTCACTCGCGCCAAATGATCGAGCGCCGTTTGCGTGCCGCTCGCGGCATCCTGTTGAGCTTGGCGAAGTTCCTCGCGCAGTTGCATGGCTGCCCCGAACCCGGAGAGAAACGCCCCAAGAACGTCGCCTTGTGCCGCGATCTCGTGGGACTGCCGGTAATAGCCAATCGTCGTATCGCGGCGCACTACGACCGACCCCGCATCCGGCTCGATCTCGCCGGCCAGGATGCGCAGAAGCGTGGTTTTGCCCGAGCCGTTGGGGGCAACCAGGGCCACACGATCGCCCATGGCGAGCGAAAGGGTGACGTTCTCGAAGAGGGTCTCCGCAGCGTACCCAAAGCGCAGATCGGCGACCTGAAGAAGGGTCATCGCGGCGGCCTGAAGTAGCACGATGGCCCGTTTGGGTCAGTGCCGTAGACGACGCCGCTTATTGGCGTACGTCAACGCACCGCTGCCGCCAGCTCGGCCACAGTCGTCTCAAAGGCACTGCGGTCGAAGGGCTCTTGCCGCAAAAACTTCTCGATCGCGTCCATGCGCCCCATAGCCTCGTCGAGCTCCTTGTCGCTTCCTTTCACGTAGGCGCCCAAGGTGACCCAATCGCGTTTGGCTTCGTAAGCAGCCAATAGAGCCCGTAGGCGCCGAGCAGCTTTGCGATGCGACTCCGACGCGACCGAGTCCATGACACGCGACAACGACGCCAGAACGTCGACAGCCGGGTATCGGCCTCGGGCCGCGATCGCCCGATCGAGCACGACATGACCGTCGAGAATGGCGCGGACCTCATCCGCGATCGGCTCGTCCATATCGCCGCCTTCGACGAGCACCGTGTAGATGGCCGTGATGCTGCCGCGCGATCCCTGCCCGGACCGCTCAAGCAGCCGCGGAAGCGCGGCAAACACGCTTGGCGGATATCCGCGGCGCGCCGGAGGCTCGCCCGCGGCGAGGCCGACCTCGCGCTGTGCACGAGCGACCCGCGTCACCGAGTCGACGAGTAAAAGTACGCGCGAGCCGCGATCCCGGAAATACTCGGCGTAGCAAGTGGCCACCTGGGCCGCGCGGAGCCGCTCGAGGGCCGCGACGTCGCTCGTCGCGACGACGACCACGGCCTTCTTGCGCGCCTCGGCGCTCAGAAAGCGATCGACGAACTCGGCCACCTCGCGCCCGCGCTCGCCCACGAGCGCGACGACCACGACGTCTGCATCGCAGCCGCGGGCGATCGCGCCGAGCAACATGCTCTTGCCCACTCCCGATCCGGCAAAGAGGCCGACCCGTTGCCCCTCGCCCAGCGTGATCAATCCATCCACGACGCGCACGCCCGTCGCGATAGGGCGTGCGACGGCGCGGCGATCGAGGGCACTCGGCGGACTTCGGTCGACGGGCACGACCTGTCCCGCGATGACTGGACCCCCATCGATCGGACGACCCAGCCCATCGAGCATTCGTCCGAGGACACCCTCGCTCGCTCGAACGGTGAGCGGGCCGCCGGTCGACTCTACCTCGTCATCGGCCCCCACCCCGACGAGTGCGCCGAACGGCATCGCAATCGCGCCGTTCGCATCGAACCCGACGACCTCGCAGACAAGCGGATCGCCGCGCCGGCGCACGCGGATCACGTCTCCGACGCGAACCCCCGGCAGTGCAAGTCGTAAGCTCAGACCCGCCACCGACAAGACGCGACCACTCGGCCGCAGAGTCGACACGTGCGCAAGCGCGGCCTTGAGCGACTCCACATCGACGATCATGGCCTACTTGCCGACCGCGGCTCGCTTTCCTTCCGGCTTTCCTTCGCGCCCGCCCGACGCCTGATTGCGCAACTCGATCACGAGCTCTTCCAGAAGCTCCCGTCCGCGCGACGTCAGGGAGGCGGGTACTTCCACTTGGACCACGACGACGAGCGACCCTCGGCCTCGTCCGTCGAGCCGCGGCACACCTTGGCCCTTGAGGGTGAACAGCGCACCCGGTTGGGTTCCTGCGGGAATCGAGAGCGCCACGGTTGCGGAGTCCTCGTCCGGATCCAAGGCAGGAACGCGAGTTTCCGCCCCAAGAGCCGCATCGGTGAACGGGATACTCACGCGCGTGATGAGGTCGGCGCCGTCGCGCTCGAAGCGAGGATCCTCTTCGACGTCAATCTCCACGTACAAATCCCCGGCCGCGGCCCCTGCCGGCCCGGGCATTCCCTGACCGCTCACGCGCAAGCGCTGACCGGAATCGATGCCCGCAGGAAACGTTACAGTTACCTTCCGGGTGCGTTCGACGGCCCCGTGTCCCGCGCACGCCGGACACGCTTCCTTCATCGTCCGGCCCGCGCCGCGACAACGCGGGCAGGTCGAGGTAAACATCACAAACCCACGCGCGTTCGACACCTGCCCGCTGCCGCGGCACTGTGAGCAGGTCTCGAGCTTGGTGCCGGCCTTGGCACCGTTACCCCCGCAGTCGCTGCAGGGTGCCGGCGCACGCACACTTACCTCGCGCTTGCATCCGAACGCGGCATCCCTCAGCGGCAAGCGCGTCTGCACGCGCAAATCGCCGCCTCGACGGACGCGTCCCCCTCCACCACTCGAGAACATCTCGGCGAAGAGATCCTGCATATGGGCGAAAACGTCGCTGACGCCGCCCTCGAATCCGGAAGCGCCGGCCATCGATCCGTCGAGCCCCGCGTGACCAAACTGGTCGTAGACGCGCCGCTTCGTCTCGTCGGACAGTACCTGGTAGGCCTCGTTCACCTCTTTGAACTTCGACTCGGCCGAGGAATCGCTCGGGTTACGGTCGGGGTGGTGCTTCAGCGCCTCGCGCCGATACGCCTTGCGTAGTTCATCCGTAGGCGCTTCACGCGAGACCGACAGGATTTCGTAATAATCGCGCTTGGAGGACATCGGCGCCCGGGTTGTCTTCGGTGCAAACCCTGCAACGGGGTGTGCGCTCACACGCAAGCTCGCAAGCGGTACGCTCGCGAGCCGCAAGTTAAGCTGCTGTCCGGCTGTGTCAACGCGAATCGCGGTTGGAGGGCGGTGGCCCAGCGCGAGTGGGGACTTGAACCGCGGTCGAAAACATGCTGTGGATGCGGTCGTCGGTTGGTGGCCGGATCGACGGCCTCATGTAGGACTGCGGGGGGAAGCCTCTTCGCAAGCCTCGCGTTCCCGCGTCGATTGCTCCAGGAGCACGGTCAAACGCTCGATGTCCGAGCGAGCACGCGCGAGAGCGTCGCCGGATTCGGCCCGGAGCCGGGAGTCATGCTCCTGCGAGAGCGCCCGTTTCAGGACGTCGATCTCGTCGAGAGCGGCGACGAGTGCGGCGTTCGGCTCCGCGCGGCCGGGGTCCGACGGGGCGATCGACGCCGCCTCCGACTCGCGACGCACGCCCCCATTGCCGCTGGTGAGCTCCGCCAAGCGTCGCTCAAGCTCTGCCACGCTCCAACTGCTCGCACGAGCTTCGCCTTCTCGGCGTGCCAAGTCCAGAGCGAGCGCATCAAGGCGCTCGCGCAGACGCGCGTTTTCGGCGAGCAGGGTACGACCCTCGACCGGATCATCCCCCGTCGGGGGTTGGGGGGGGGACCCGCTCTCATCGAGCGCGCTCACGAGATCGCGAACGATCTGGTCGCGCCGAACAATCTCCGCCTCGAGTAGGCGAATCGCCTGGGCCCGCTCCCGAAGCGCCTCCTCGAAACGCGCCAGTTCTGCGGCGTACGCCTCACCGGCTGCAGCAAGATCGCGCTCCAGCCGTTCGCTTCGACGATCCGTCTGGTGTACGCGTTGGGTGATCGCCTCGATTTCGGCCTGCGCGCTCCCACGGTTGGCTGCGGCCGCGGCGCGTGCCTCATCGACCTGGGTCAACAAGTCCGACACGTGATGCGTCTCGGCAGCCAGCGCCGCTTCCAGCTCGGCGGAGCGCGCCGCACGGTGCATGAGCTCGCTTTCCAAGCCTTCCATTCGCAGCCGCGCATTCGAGAGTTCGGTGCGCAGGGCATCTGTGCCGTCCGCCTCCTCGTCCCGATCGCGGGGCGGCAATTCGACGATCGAATAGGCCTCCACGTGAGCGTCCCCTTGGCCGGCGACTGCCACGAACGCGGAAACGACTCGATCGCCGTCGGCGAGCTGCGTGTCCACGGTCACGGCAGGAGGCTCGTCGTCTTCACTGAGCGCGACGAGCGCCACGCCCTCGAACGCGAGCTCTGCGACCATTTGAACGTTGGAAAACGCAGCGGCGACCAGATCGAAGAGCTCGTAGTAGTCGAACGCCCGATCCGACTCGTGTTCCGCAGTCTCGCGATTGGCTGCGCGGATGAGTGCCACGCCAGCGTCACCGACCATCGCGCGAGCGCGCGCGATGACATCGGCCGGATTGTCGAACGACCCGAGATCCGGCACGATGACCAGGTCGAGATTGCGGGCCACGAGGTCGTGCGGCGAGTACGGGAGCACCCGCACGCCCGCCGTTGCCCGCTCGGCTTCAGCAAGTGCGCGGGTTCGGTCGGGGTCCCACACGTAGACCGTGCGGGCCCCTAGGTCGACCAGGCGTTCGGCCATCCCGAACGACGCGTCGCCCAAGACCGCAACATCCGCGCCCGCGACGAGCGATTCAACATAGACCGCCAGGGCCTGGTGCGGGTGAACGCGAACGGCGGACGGATCCATGGCGGCGAACGTGGGGTTTAGCAGAGACTGGGGCCGGGCGAGGCAAGGCGTGCTGTCCGGCGCTCTCGGCCCGAACACGACACGAATGGTGCCGCGCGCCGATCGGTGAGCACACCGGCAAGCTCGCCGGCCAGCACGACGCTCGCATCGCACGTCGGCCACCGCGGTAATAGGCGAACGACGCGCTCCTCCGGACGGCGGCCCGGCAGGCTACGCTCTCGGGGCAGCGCCTCGGTCAGACGGCTCGATGCGTCGCTCGAATGGAGAAAGCGGACGAGAACCTCGGGCAAGCCGACGCCACCCACGGGAGTCGAGCTCCACGCCAGCCCCATTTCGATCCCCACGAGGCCCGGGACCGCCAATCGCGGAAGAACCAGCAGTCGAAGCTCGTCGATCGAGCCGTCTTGCGCCACGCGAGCCCAAGGCGCCACCCGAAGCCGATCGACTCGAGACAACCGGCGGTAGCTCCGGGCCAGCCAACGTGCGGCGCCACGACCACCATAGGGGCACCCCGCACGGGAGCCGGGGCTCATCCAAAGCGGAACGAACACGAGAGCGTCCATCCCGACCAGCCAGGGAGCATCCGCCCAGATGTTGCGGAGCACGAGGATGAGGACGGTCACGGCAGCGCCCACCAGAAGCGCAGTGATGCGACCCGACGGACTGCCGAGGTCGAGCCAGTCGCTCGGGCGGGCCCGTGCCGCGAAGGCGTCGCAAGGCCGCAATACGAACCAGCGCCCAGGGCCCCTGGCGGTTGCCCTCGGGGCTTTCGGGCGGATCGCCGCAGCGACGATCGCGATCGCGACGCACACGCCCCCGCCGCCCACCTCGTCCGAAACTTGGAGCACGATGCCAAGCGCCAAACTTGCTCCGCTCAGGGTCGATCGGAGCCCGAGCGGCAGCGGCAGCACGGGCCGCTCCAGGTTGGCTTCACCGCCCCCCGGGTCGGCGCCCTTAGCGCCCGATTTGCGACGAACCAACCAAGCGTACGCAAGACCGACGACGCCGATCGACGCCGCAAGCGACGCGCCGCGAATCCGGTCCGGTTCCGAAGAGACGCGCGGATCGACGGGAGGCGGCGGGTGCAGCGCCGCGACGCCCGATAACGCCCGATCGTCGACGCGGACGACCCACTTCACGGATTCGCCGCGCGCGACGTGAGGCCGCAAAAGCTTCAGCACGTCGCGATCGACTCCACGGCGAAGCGTCGCGAGCGCACCGTCATCGACGGCGCCGGTCTCGGGATCGAGAGGCTGCGGCGGGTCCGGCGCGGCGGGTAGGTCGATGATGGTCTGCGCCCCATTCAAGCCTTCCACGGCGACAGGCTGGGAAATGCTCAGTCGCCAGGTGGCTCCGTCGCGAACGAGAGCGCCCGCGGCGACCAGGTCGATTCGCCAGCGGACGTCGAAGGTGAACGTTCCGTGTTGCGTCGCGCGAGGGTCATCGACAACGACACGAGCCGTCCTCGCGTCTTGGCTCGAGACGTGTGCCGCCAAGCTCCGTCCGTCGTCCGAGTCGACGTTCACCAGGGGTTCGACCACCGCGGATCCGTCGACATTGGTGAGGTCAAAGGACTTCAGAGGACCGTGCACCACGTGCCATCGGATCTCGTGCCGAACCGTCGCCAGGCCGCTCGGCTCGACCTCGAGCTCGAGGTCGTCGCCGATCTCATGTGCCTCCTGCCAAGCGGAAGCGCGGCCCGAAACGAGCCATGCACAAAGCGCGCATGCGAACGCCGCGAGAACCCGGGGGTGCATGCAAGCGGATGTTCAACCAGGTCCGCCCACGCGGACAACTTTCGAGGCGAAGCGACGGGGGTCGGCGGTCCCCCGTTTCCACGAGCATGAACGCTCAGAAGCCGCCGTGGTGCAACGCCCAGACGATCCCGTCCTCGACGGCGGCGCGCGGCACGTCGAAGGACGTGACGACCGCGGCAGGAGCCTTCGAAGAGCTCGACGTGGACGTGAGGCTCAGCGCGCTGGTTCCCGCAGCCGGCAAACGCTGCAACTCCGCCAAGGTGTCGGCCGCACTCTGCGGCGACATGCCCACGAGCGCCGCGATGCCCATCGCTTCCGTGGCGACCCCTCTTATCGTAACGAAGCCCGCTGCACCCACATGCGAATCCTTGAGCAACATCAGCTCCGACATCGAGCGAAGAGAGTCGCCGGAACCCGCTATCGCGGAGGCCAGCTTGGCGGTGATCAACGACTCATCGCCCCCGACACCCACCCAGGTTCGGCCTCCATCGGGTACCACGAAGACATGAAACGTTACCGACCGAGCCGCCGGCTGCGTTTTCCCGCCCGCCTTCTGGTGCGCGGGAGGGGGGGGCTGAAGCTCCACCACGTAGTGCTCCGCCGTGACGGGCCACGCGCCGCCTTTCGGCATCGGTGCGGGAGCCAACCGGACCGCGGGCAACCCCCTGAACCCGGCGCGGTACACGGAGGCGACGGCCGGCCGGCTCCATGCCGCGGTCAGTGCCTTCAGCGCTTGGGACAAATCCGAGGCGGGCTCGTCCATTTCGACCACGTGCCAGCCGACCAGGTCTTTGGCCAACGACCACCTTGCAGTTTGCTCGCTCTCGTCCCCAGCGGAGGAAACTGCGACAGCGACCGATTTACGCGCTGCCTCGACGTCGATCCCATGCGCGTAAAC
The DNA here is from genome assembly GCA_963696385.1 of uncultured delta proteobacterium. Lineage (GTDB taxonomy): Bacteria > Myxococcota_A > Polyangia > Polyangiales > Polyangiaceae > Palsa-1150. The sequence goes on along the minus strand of CAVOKF010000005.1, from coordinate 445,033 downwards.
CGTTGCGGTCGATAGCGGAAACCGGCGCAGTGCCTCGACGAGCGCTCGGCCGTCCGGTGACTTTACGCCGTCCTCTGCGAGTGTCTCGCTGACGACTTTAAGCATGCGGTCTCTGATGGGCGCCAAGAGGGCGGGATCAGTTCCCCTTCCGAAGACCGCGAGGTCCGCATCCGACGGCATTTGCCAGAATTGGGCGGGCGGCGGCCCGACGCGATCGGCATTCGCGGTCGCCAGTTGCGCGAACAACGACGTCGTGCCCGAGAAGTTCTGCGTGAGAACGACGCGAGCGGCGGAATCCGACAAATGGAGGTCCAGCGAAAGAGTATCGAGATCCAACACGGAGTTTACGAGGTCTTGGGCCGCAGCCATCGCGAGCTCGCGGACGCTCGGAATTCCGAGCGAGCTGCCGGTGAACGCGCCGAGAAGAATCGACATCGTCTTCCACTTGTCGGAAACGAGCGACTTCATCGGCTGCACCCGGACGTCGACGCGCACGTCGGAGGTCGAGCGCATACGCGTTGCGCCGCGCGTGAGCCAGGGGCCAAGCTCGGTCAAGGCCTTCGGATCTCCGAGCGCGCAGACGAGCCGCGTCGCCGAGGACCCGTAGGCAGGGGCAAGCTCACACGTGCGGCGGGCTTGGGAGTCGCGATCTTCTTCGTCGGCGCCGGAGTCCGCGGCGGTGCCAAGTCCTTGAATCACCAGGGCGCCGTTGTCGGCGGGCACCAGCTTGTATCGCTCCGTTAGAGCGGCCTTGGCGACGTCGAGGTCCCGAATGCCTGCCGACACCGAAAAAAGTGCGGTGTCGGAGGGAGGGCCGCCCCCTGGTCGGTTCACGGCGAGGGCAAAGTCGACAGGCTGATCGACATCGATGAGCGGCCCCACGGGTTCTCCGACGACCAGCTCGCTCAACTGCTCGGACTGCGGCGTCGGTAGTTTCGACCACGCGTGTGCAATCGAGAGGGATGCGCTCGGCTTGGTGATGCGTCCGAACACGATGAGGTTCGCCGGAAGAGCTACCGGACCCAGATCCGCAGTTGTCGCGGGCCCGGGCGTCCCCCTGGAGATCGCGGCAGCGGACGGGGCACGGAGCACAGGCGACGAACCGCCGCACGCAGCTTGCGCGCAGAGGACCCAGGCTGCGACAAGACCCAGGGGCACGTGCGCTACGCGGCACGGGAGCATCAATGCGGTCGAGCATACGCGAGCCCTCTTATCAATCTAGTCCCGTGAAGGCGCCGAGGGTAAAGAACCGCTGGCCGATGGCCCTCGCACCCAAAGTCGCATCAACGCCGTTGAATGACGCCCAACGCGAAGCGGTCGAGCACGGCGACGGGCCGCTGCTCGTGCTCGCGGGTGCCGGGTCGGGCAAAACGCGCGTCATCACGCATCGGATCGCACGACTGGTCGCACGCGGCATACCGCCCGGGGCTCTCGTCGCGCTCACGTTCACCAACAAGGCCGCCGCCGAAATGCGCGAGCGCGTTGGCAAGATCCTCGGCAAGGGCGCTACGGGCGGCGGCCGACGCTCCGCCAGCGGAGTGGGCGGACTTACCGTGTCGACGTTCCACTCGTTCGGTCTCGAGGTGCTCGGGCGCGAGCGGGACGTGCTCGGTGGCCACTTCACCATTTTCGATCACGGCGACCAAAGCGCGCTCGTGAAGCAGTTGCTGCGGGCGGCCGGGGCGGACCGAACGTTCGACGCCCAAGCCATCTTGGCGCGCATTTCGACCGCGAAAAACGCCGGCCTTAGGCCGGACGAGCTCCCCTGTCGCGAGGGAGACGACTACGACGAGATCACGAAAGCCATTTTTCCGCGTTATCAGAACGCGCTCCGCCGATACCGCGCGTTCGATTTCGACGATCTCATCTGTGAGGTCGCGCGCCTTTGGCGCGATCACTCCGAGGTCCGAGCCCGATGGCAAGAGAGGTTCATCCATGTCCTCGTCGACGAATATCAAGATACCAACCGTGCGCAGCTCGAGATGCTTCGCCTCTTGTGCGCGCGACGTGGAAACGTATGCGCCGTGGGCGACGACGATCAGGCCATCTACGGCTGGCGCGGTGCGGAGGTGAAAAACATCCTCGATTTCGACCGCCACTTCCCAGGCGCACGCGTCATCAAGCTCGAACAGAACTATCGATCCACGACGCCCATTCTTGCCGTCGCGAACGCCGTCATCGCGAAGCGAACGGACGCCAAATGGCGCAAGGTCCTCTTCAGCCGCCGGGCCGGCGGCCACCCGGTGCGCCACGCCATTGCCGCCACACCCGAAGCGGAGGCGGCCTGGGTGGCGCGCGAGATCCGCCGTTACGTGAGCGAAGAAAGGCGGCGTCCCGGCGAAATCGCGGTTCTCTATCGCTCGAACAACCAGTCACGATTCATCGAAGAGGCGCTCCGTGAGCAGGGCATTTCGCACCGCGTGGTAGGTGGAATGCAATTCTTCGAACGCAAAGAGGTCAAGGATACCCTCGCCTACCTCAAGCTGGCGCTCAACCCCGCCGACGAAATCAGCCTGCGCCGCATCGTCAATTACCCGCCGCGGGCCATCGGGGAAGCGACTTTCGAGAAGCTTTTGACGGGGGCGCTCGCGCGCGGCTGGACGCTCTGGCAGGCCGTCGAGCGCGTCGATGCGTTCGACGACGTCGGCACTGCGGCACGCGACGGATGCCGTGCTCTCGCAAGCGCGGTGGCTGAGGCGCGGCGCGATCTCGTGTCGTCGACGCGACCGCCGAGCCAAGTCGCGCGCACGATTGTCGAGCGCGTCGGCTTCAAGGCGGAGATCGACACCAGCGGCCCCACTGCCGATGCGGCGGCCAAACGCTGGGCTAACGTCGAGGGCGTGCTGGCCACCCTCGCGAGGCGCGAGGCGCGCCATGGCGCGGCGACCGATGGTCTGGCCGGCTTCTTGCAGCTGCTGACCCTGGATATCGACGCGGACCTCGACGACGCCCAAGACGTCGTGACTCTCTCGACGCTGCACGGCAGCAAGGGACTCGAGTTCGACGTCGTCTTCTTGATCGGATGCGAGGAAGGGTATCTGCCCCATGGCCGCACGATCGATGCCCGGGCAACCGACGGCCTCGGCGAAGATGGCTGCGCCCCCATCGAAGAGGAGCGGCGACTGTTCTATGTGGGGATCACACGCTCGAGAGATCATCTGGTCCTCAGCCGGGCGAAGGCACGCGTGCTGCGCGGCAAAGCGGTGCCGCGAATGCCAAGCCGGTTTCTTCTCGATATCCCCGCCGAACTGCTCGACGAGCAAGAGGTGAAGAACGACGCTCCGACGACCGTCCGCGAGGCCGCGGCAAGCGCGAGCGCCATTTTGGCCATGCTCGAAGGCCTCGGACCTCGCACCTGACGATTCTTGCGCGACCGCCCCAACATGACGGCGACCCCAACGCCGACCGCGACCGCTAAAGAGCGGCTTCGAGATCCGCGATGACGTCGCCCGCGTCTTCGATTCCGACGGAAAGTCGGATGAGGCCGTCGGAAATCCCGATGGCTCGGCGCTGCTCGCTCGTCATTTCGTAATAGCTCATGATGGCTGGCTGCTCGATCAGCGTCTCGACTCCGCCGAAGCTGACCGCGATTCTCGCGAGTCTTGTGGCGTCAACGAGGCTGCTCGCCGCAGCGAGGCCCCCGCGGACAATGAAGCTGACGACTCCACCGAAGCCGCTCATTTGCGCCCGCGCAATGCCATGCGTCGCGTGAGAAACGAGACCGGGATAGAAGACGCGCTCGATCTTCGGATGCTTCTCGAGCCACTCGGCGACCGCGAGGGCGGTTGCATTCTGCCTTTCGAGGCGCAGTGCCAGCGTCTTGAGCCCTCGTCCGACGAGGAACGCCGCGTGCGGATCGCACACGCCACCGAGCACACCACGCAGGTCGCGGATGATGGACACCAGGCCGGCCGGGCCGCAAACGACCCCGGCCATGACGTCATTGTGGCCCGCTAGGTATTTCGTCGCGCTGTGCACGACCAGATCTACGCCGAAGGTCGTCGGACGGCAGTTGAACGGCGTCGCCAAGGTCGCGTCGATCATCGATTTTACCGTACGACGGCTTCTGCACGCGGCCGCGACTCGCCCGAGATCGATGCACGACAGATACGGGTTCGTCGGCGACTCGCTCAGGACGAGACGCGTCTCGGGGCGGATCGCGTCCGGCAACGATGCCACGTCACCCGCGGGCAACAGGGTGTGCGCGACGCCGAAGCGCGTCAGTACGTCCTTGACGAACTCGAGCGTCCGCCGATAACAGTCTTGGAAGAGGACGATGTGCTGGCCGCTCTTGACGAGAGCGAAGAGGCCCGTCGTCACCGCGGCCATGCCGCTCGCGAAGAGCGCCGCATCCTCGGTTCCTTCCAGCGCAGCGAGGCGTCGCTCGACCGCCCGCACCGTGGGGTTGCCGTAACGGGCGTACTCGCCTCGTTCGGGATCGGAATGTTCCCCACTCGTATACCGCGCGATCTCGGCGCTGTCCGCAAACGTGTAGGTGGCCGTCTGCACGATCGGCATCGGCACGGATTCGTAGCCTTTGAACTTGTCGTCGCCTGCGTGAACGGCTTCGGTGGAGGTGATCGTCTTTCGCTCGCTCATGGAACTGAGACCTCAGGGGCTACGACGGGCATTGCCCGCTCTGCCAGGGCACGCCGCGATTTCAAGAAATGGTGGTCGAACCCTTCGAAAACTTGCAGGTCGGCGCCAAGCACTTCGGCCAGTCTTCGAGCGTCGTCGACGCTGCAGAACTCATCGCGATCGCCGACGAACACCGTCTTTCGAATCGCGCTCGCCCGAGTCGACACCGACAAGCTTTCGAAATCGAACATGCGTGCGCTCGGCGCCACAAGAAGGACCCGATCGACCGCTTCTTCGCACAGCGCGGCGCGCAAGCCGACCCACGATCCGAACGAGTGACCGCATATCGCCACGTGAGCCAAAGGCACGAGACGACGCACTTGAACGATGACGGCGCGGGCATCGTCCACCTCTCCTCGTCCCTCATCGTAGACTCCCGTGCTCGCGCCAACGCCACGGAAGTTGAAGCGTGCCCATGCGACCCGGCCTCTGCCCGCATCGGACAGCCATTTCGCGATCACGAGCGGAACCGGACTGTGCATGCTTCCGCCGTACAGCGGATGGGGATGGCACAGCACCACCGCACGCACGGCATCGGTCGGAGCGTGGATGCGCGCCTCGATCACTAGCCCAGGGGCACCGCCCGGCACACGGGTCTCGACCTCGCCTGCGACCGTGACCGGGGGCGAACGAGTCGGAGCCGCCGGTATCATCCCCGAAGCCCGACACGGACCCGATCCGCAATCGTCGCAGCCGCCTCGGGGATGGGCAGACGCTCGACCCTTTTCGGATCGGAATCGGTGCGAGTCTTCAGCTCGACGTGTCCGGCGGCGAGACCTTTGGCGCCAATGATCACGCGAAGCGGGATGCCGATGAGATCTGCGTCTTTGAACTTCACTCCGGGACGTTCGTCCCGATCGTCCCAGAGCACTTCCGCCCCGGCGAGCTCCAGCGAGTCGCAGAGAGCTCGCGCTGTCGCGAGGACATCGCCCTCGTTCCCGAGGGTGACGACGTGCACATGATAGGGCGCGACCGCGATGGGCCACCGAATGCCGTTGTCGTCGTGATGTTGCTCGACCGTCGTCGCCACGAGACGTGAAATGCCGATTCCGTAACAGCCCATGACGAGCGGGCGCTGCTGCTGCTTCTCATCGATGAACGTCGCTCCCATCGGCACCGAGTACTTCGTACCGAGGACGAAGATGTGGCCCGCCTCGATCCCCCGGTAAGCGATTAGTGTACCGCCGTCGCAACGAGGGCACGGGTCGCCCCCCGCGGCGAGGCGCACGTCCACGATCTGGCCACGATAGTCGCGTCCGAATTGCACGTTCGTCAGGTGCCAATCCGTTTGGTTCGCGCCCGTCACGCCGCCCGAGACCCGCTGCGCGGCCGGGTCCACGACGATTCGGCCGTCGAAGCCCACCGGTCCCGCGAAGCCGATCGCAGCGCCGGTCACCCGCTCGACATCGGCCTGGCTGGCGAGAAACACTTCGTCCACGCCCACGGCGCGCGCAAGCCGTACCTCGTTGACCTCGTGATCACCCCGAACGACGACCATCACGAGTTCTTTCCCGGCCGTGTACAGGAGACACTTGAGCATCGAGCTCTTGGGAATTCCAAGCAGCTTCGCAACGTCGTCGATCGCGCCATGTCCCGGCGTATGGATGCGCGCGGTGGACGCTTTGCTTACCGCATCGGCCCCGCGATCGGGCGACGACTCGGCGGAGGGGACCGGGCTCAGGCCGGGCACGGCGACCTCCAGGTTCGCGGCGTAATCGCACTTGTCACAGGCGACGATCGCGTCTTCGCCAGAGTCGACGAGCACCTGGAACTCGGCGCTCGTCGACCCGCCGATGGCGCCGGCGTCGGCTTGCACCATGCGATACGTGAGACCCATTCGGTTCAGGATGCGGACGTACGCCTGACGCATCCGCTCGTAACTGGCGAGTGCGAGGTCCTCGTTCGCATCGAACGAGTACGCGTCTTTCATCGTGAACTCTCGGCACCTGAGAAGCCCGCCACGGGGGCGGGGCTCATCGCGAAACTTGACTTGGATCTGATAGAGCGTCTTCGGAAGATCGCGCCAGCTCTTGAGTTCACGACGGGCGATGTCCGTAACGATCTCTTCGTGTGTGGGACCCAGGTGATAGTCCCCACCCTTTCGGTCTCGAATTCGAAAGAGCACGTCACCGTAGAGATCCCAGCGGCCGGTTTCCTTGAAATAGTCGGCTGGCAGGAGCGCGGGCATCAGCAGCTCGAGCGCACCCGCCCGGTCCATTTCCTCGCGAACGACCCGCTCGATTTTGCGCAGTACGCGCAGACCGAGCGGTAGAAAATCATAAATGCCAGCTCCGACACGGCGGATGTAACCAGCTCGCGCGAGCAGCACATGACTTGCGCTGGCCGCGTCGGCTGGGGCGTCTTTCATCGTCGGGATGAGGGCGCGCGTAAAGAGCATCGGGAAACCGCGTCGCTCTAGCATACCGACCGAAGGGCGTCGCCTACCGCCACGGTTTGAAAGTCGTACACCGTGCCGATTCGTAGGAGATGCGTGAGCTCGTCGAGCGCGCGCATGCTTTCTCGGGCCAGCGCGGGGTCGGCAAGGTCGGGGGGGACCAGTCGATCGCGGTAGTGGCGATCGACCCATGAGTGGAGCGCGGCATCGAGCGGCGCGTCGAAGAGCACGTTGGCCGACAGAGCCCGCGCCTCCTCGGGCGACAGAGGCACACGCAAGCGCAGGCAAGCGGGGCCCCCACCGTTGTGCATCGACTCACGCACATCCACGTAATGCAACGCGCGAACCGGCCCTTCGCTTTCGAGGACCCGCTGGAGAAAGGCCGCCGATGGGCCATCTTCTCGAGCGTCCTCGGGCGCCACGACGGCCATGGACCCGTCGGCGAGCGTGAGCACCTGCGAGTTGAAGGGGTATGCCGCCACGGCACGACTCACCGGCAGCTCCGTGTTCGTCGCGATGGCGACGACCAGATCGTCACCCAATAATCGGCGAAGCTCGTCGTTCAGCCAGCGGGCCTCCGCAAATGCGAGCTCGTGAAACATGAGAAAGCGTCCGTTGCCGACCGCCAACACATCCGTGTGGAACGCCCCCGCATCGATCCCGTCGGGATGCTGCTGCGGCAACAGACACCGGTCGGCGGCAAGACCGTGAAGCCGCACGATCGCTCCACTGGCTTCGCGCGTCTGCCGGGCAGGATGGCGTCGGGGACCGACCCCATGTCCCCACGCTGCACGGCCCCAGGCGAGGACGTGCACCGCACCGCATCCGGTGTCGAGTCGCATGTGGTTGGCCCCTCCCTCGTCGGCGAACTGGCTGCAGCCCGGTAGCGGATCGTGGACGACGAAGTGAGTCGCGTCCGCGAAGATCGCGCGCAGCACACGAGTCGACGTGGGTGCCTCGATCGCGCGATGAAACATCTGAGCCAGGTTCGCCGGCGTGAGGTGGACGCGCGCGTCCGCCGCGTCGCTGGATGGGGCGACGGTCGCCGCGTTCGCCGCCCACATGGCCGAGGCACTGGAGCAGAGGCGCAAGTACAGGCCGTCTCCAGCCGAGGCCGCCGCAATCATCTCCTCGTCGCTGCCGCGGAAGCCGAGCCGTCGAAGCGTCGCAAGGCTCGGACGATCGTGGGGCGGCAGGACCGCCTGCGCGACGCCCAGGTCTCTCACGAAACGCATTTTTGCGAGCCCCTGTTTCGCCGCGGCTTTCGGGTTCGACGGCTGCCCCTCGTACGTTGTGCTGGCCACGTTGCCTGGACTCAGGCCGGCGTAGTTGTGCGTCGGACCCACGAGCCCGTCGAACTGGAACTCGCGCATGGATCGTGGGTCCGTCAGCTGCGGGCGATCGCGATCACGCCGGCCAGAATGAGCAGGCACCCGAACCATTTGTCCCACGAGACGGGCTCACCGAAGCCGAAGCGGCCGATGAACATCGACAGGACGTAGGTGGTGGCCGTCACGGGCACGAACAAGGACATCCTGCCGCCCATCAGAAACACCCGGTTCGTGATGATGAAGGTTGGAAAAAAGCACACGGTGGCCAAAACGAGCCATACGCTCACGAACGCGTTTCCGTGGCGTACACCGTTGAGCTTCTGGAAGAACGTACCCGCCGCGGTGAGGGTGGCCACACCCAGCCCCAGGAGGGTCACCTTCATGTCGAGTGGCAGGCCCGGAGGGACCGAATCGATCGGAGGCTCCATGCCGTTAACCTCTAGCCCGTTTTGCGGCTCCGCCGCTCGACTGCTTCGGCCGGAGCGCCCAAACGGGGAGTTCGAGGCGCTTCTTCAAGGCGTGTGCACGGGGTCCGACCCCCCGTACGTGGGGAGCGCCGCCGGCTCCGGGGTCGAAAGAGAGTCGCTCGGGCGCATCCCGGCGAGGTCGCCGATGACGACGTCCTCGTCGTCGGCGAAAACGGTTTCGCGCCCGTAGAACGTGTACACTCGGACGTTTCGGCCGAGCGACGCTTCGAACCGATCGTCATTCCGCTCGAGCGTAGCGATCTCGAGCGTCTCGACCGCCTCGCGGAAGTCGAGCACGAGCTCTCGCTGCGTCGCGCCGACGGCCAACCTCGCGCGCTGCAACCACGGAGTCAACATGCCCCGACCCGGGGCGACCACCGCGCCCACGTGCATCCCGGCCGGGACCTCGACCCGCCCACCGGGAAGCAGCTTCTCGAACCGGACCTGCCCATGGTCGTCGCGCCGCGTAATGAACACGCCGCCTTCGCGCAGCTCGTAGCGCCGAATGTCTGCGTTTCCGTCCGCGCGCCGCGACCCCGCGATGGTCATCCGCTTCCATGCCCAGATGGGACGCAGCTGCCGGTCGTAGCGAACTTCAACGTCACTGATGGCGAGCGGCCACTCTTGCCGCGTCCGGAAAGTGGCGCCGCACGGGGTGCGCCGAAACTCGAACCGCTCGCTTACGCTCTTGTCGTTGGAAAGGGGCCCCGATCGAATGTGACCCTGCCCGACAAGAACTCCGGCACTCTCGAAGCCACCCTCGAGGCAAGCCGGATACCCGAGATCGGGCACCACGTCGACCGGCACGTGCTTGCGGCGGCACGCGCCAAGGGCCAACACGAACGCGAGCAATCGAGCGGCTGCAGCGCCGCGTCGCCTCGTGCCGAAAAGCGGCGTCCACCGACAAGCGGACCCCGCCCATCTCGCGGCACGCAAAAGGCGATCGTCGACCGTCGCCCCCGCCGTCACTCCTTCTTCTCTGCGCCGCCACCCTTACCGCCGGCGCTCCGAGGAGCTGCCTCACCGGAAGCTTCATTGGCCGTCGCACTGGTGGCGGGAAGTCCTCCGGGCGCGGCGAGGCCCGTGTCCAGTTGAATGGTCCCGCCGTAGTCGTTGTCGATCTGTCCTCTCCGTCCGAGGTCGTCGTAGGTGAGCAGGATGAACAGCGAGAGAAAGAGAAACGCGGAAAGGAACGCGAGCGTGTTGAAAAGACTGTCATGCCGCAGGTGCATGAAGAAGGCGGCGACGAGCGACGCTTTCATCGTCGCAATCAGCAGAGCGACGACGATGTTGAGCGAGCCGAAATCGTAATAGGACACCTTCACGGTGATGATCGTCAAGACGACGAGCAGGCCGAAGACACCCCAGTACAATTGGGGCTTCGAGATGTGCGCATGGACGGCACCGTCGTCGACGGGGGTGTGCGCGTGGCTAGGATCGCTGGCCATCGAGGTCATTCCGGCTTTCCGACGAGGTAAAGGAGTGGGAAAAGGTAAATCCACACCAGGTCGACGAGGTGCCAGTACAAGGCGCCAAGATCGACTGGGGTGAAGTACTCCTTCGAGAACTTCCCCTGGATGTTCTTCACGAGCACCCAGCCGAGCACCGTCATTCCGATGAGGACGTGCAGCCCGTGCAACCCGGTCATGACGAAGTAAAGCGCGAAGAACATGTTCGCGCGTGGTGACAACAACTGGACGTGCCCGTCCTCGTCAACGGCCCGTACCCATTCGGGACTGCCCCCGGGCTGGTCGGCGTGGATGCGCAGACACGTCCCGGTCTCCTCGCCGCTTTGAATCGCCCCGCTGAAGCCAGGGTGCCCGAAGCAGTGTCCCGGCAACAGCCCCAAGTGAATCTTGTGACTGTATTCGAAATATTTGACGACGAGGAACACGCACGCGCACGCGATGGTGACGACGAGATAGATCGACGTCTGGGTTCGCTTGCCAAGCTGCGCTGAGCGGACCGCAAGCGCCGCGGTCAAGCTGCTGAAGAGCAGAACAACGGTGTTCGTGGCTCCCAAGATCTTGTTCAGGAAGTGGTGCGCTTGGTCGAAAACGTCCGGTTCGAGCGCACGCCAAATGGCATACGCGCAGAACAAACCTCCGAACATGAGGATCTCGGTGGCGATGAACACCCACATTCCGAGCTTGGACGCAGCGAACTGCTGCGCCGGCGTGTCGAAATGGTGCTGCAGGAAATCCGGGTGGGGGTGGGCGTGATCGCCATTGCTGCCCGGCGCGCCCGCAACCACTTCGCTCACATTCGCCATGCGCTCCTAGCCCTTCTTCGTCTCGGCTTCGACCTCGTCCCAACCCGTGTTCAACTCTTCGGGCGTGGCGAGGTGATAGTCGTACGGCCCGCGCGTGATGATCGGCGTATCGTGAAAGTTCGCGACACAGGGAGGGGTATCCGTCATCCACTCGTATCCCGCCGAACCCCACGGATTTCTAGGAGCTCTTTTTCCACGCCAAAGCGCCTCGAGCAACGTGTATGCGGTCGTGAAAAGACCGACCGCGAGAATCCACGAGCCGATCGTGGACGCGCGGTGGAACGGCTCGAATTGCGGGAGATAATCGTAGTAGCGCCTGGGCATGCCTCGCGAGCCCATGATGAACTGCGACATGAACGTGAGATTGAATCCGATGAACACGAATACGAAGCCGACCTTCGCCTTGAACTCGTCGTGCATCTTTCCCGTCATTTTGGGCCACCAGTAGAGCAAGCCTCCGAGGAAGGCGATGACGGTGCCGCCCATCATCACGTAGTGAAAGTGGGCGACGACGAAATAGGTATCGGTCAGGTGAACGTCCACGCTGAGCGTTCCGAGGAACAGACCCGTCAGTCCGCCAATGGTGAACAGGAAGATGAACGCCATCGCGTAAAGCATCGGAGATGCCCAGACGATGGAGCCCTTGTACATCGTCGCGGTCCAATTGAAGACCTTCACCCCGCTCGGAATGGCGACGAGGAACGTGAGCGCCGAAAAAAGCATGGTGGCGAACTCGCTCATACCTGCCACGAACATGTGGTGCCCCCACACGAGGAAGCCCAAGATCGCCAGCGCGACGGAACTCATCGCGATAGCGAAGCTACCGAAGATGGCACGACGAGAGAAGGTCGCGATCAGCTCGCTCACGATGGCCATTCCAGGCACGATCATGATGTAGACGGCCGGATGCGAGTAAAACCAGAAAAAATGCTGAAACAGCACCGGATCGCCCCCGAGCTTGGGGTCGAAGATCCCGATTCCGAAAAAGCGCTCGGCGCAGAGCAACAGCAGCGTGATCGCCAGCACCGGAGTCGCCAGAACCTGAATGAGGGCGGTCGCGTACATGCCCCACACGAAAAGCGGCATGCGCGTCCAGGTCACGCCCGGCGCCCGCATCGTGTGCACCGTGACGAGGAAGTTGAGGCCGGTGAGAATCGACGAGAACCCGAGCACGAAGACGCCGAGGGTCATGGAGATGACGGAATTCGCCGTCTGGATGCTGTAGGGCGTGTAAAAGGTCCATCCCGTATCGACCGAACCGAGCACGATGCTCAGAAGAGCGATCGAGGCTCCGATCAGGTACAAATAGAAGCTTAGAAGGTTAAGCTTGGGGAATGCGACGTCCTTCGCGCCGAGCATGATCGGAAGAAAGAAGTTCCCGAGCGCGGCCGGCACACTCGGAATGATGAACAAGAAGACCATGATTGCGCCGTGAAGGGTGAAGAAGCGGTTGTAGGTCTCCGCGTCCACGATCGTCCTGCCGCGCGAGAAGAGTTCGAGTCGAACGAGCAGCGCGAAGATTCCACCCGCCAAGAACGCGATGGAGACCATCGTCAGGTACATCAAGCCGATTCGCTTATGGTCGACCGTCAGCGCCCACGACGCCAGCCCGTGCCGGGCCTTCAAATAGTTCGCGTGCGGGTCGCCGTGAGCGTCCGCCGGGTGTCCGCCTGCCACGGGAATGTCGATTGCTGCCATGCCGCTCGCTCCTGCTCGGGCCTTGGATCCCGCGAAGTGATATTACTTCAGTGATTTGATGTACGCGATGAGCTCGTCGATCTCGGGGTCCGAGATTTGACCGCTGAACGTCGGCATTACGGCCGGAAAGCCCGTCACGATCTTCGCTTGCGGCGCCAGGATCGACTCGCGGATGTAGTTTTCGTCGACGAGAACGTCTCCCTTGTCGGTTGACTCGTCTTTGCCCCAGATGTCCTTCCACGAAGGACCGACCAGCCGCACGCCCGTTGTCGTATGGCACGCCACGCACCCCTTCGACACGGAAAGCTTCTGCCCCTCGGCAGCTGCGACCTCGCCTGGACAGAATTTGCCTTCGGACCGGTACGCATCGCACTTGTCCCCGATGCTTTTGACGAACTTGTCGAAATCCTCTTGCGACTCCACGTACAGCATCGAATGCATCGCCCAGTGTCCCGTCATCTGACCGCTGACGTAGGGATTGTCCGGGTCGTTGGTGGGCTCGTAAGGGAGCGCGCCGGCGGGGCCTTCACTTCGACCCCCGCAATACTCGGCACAGGCGATGTCGTCCTTGCCGGTCTGGGTCGCCTCGAACCACGCGGTCGTGTACATCCCGGGCACGACGTCGCGCTTGATGCGGAGCGCCGGCACGAAGAACGAATGGAGGACATCGGCCGAGGCCATCACGAGCTTGACGGGCTTGTGGAGGGGGACGTGCAGCTTGTCGCTGCTACCGCCGTTCGGGTAGACGAACTCCCAACTCCATTGTTTCGCGTTGACGCGGATTTCGATCGCGTTCGGCGGAGCAATGGTCATATCCAGGTACCCTTGGAACCCTTTGTGGAACAAAAATACGAGAACGAAGATGGGCGCGACCGTCCATGCCAACTCGAGCGGCAGGTTGTGACCGGTGGGCTCGGCCTTGTGCCCGGGGCGTTCACGGTACTTGATCGCCCAGTAAATCATCACGCCGATGATGGCGACGAAGAGGACGACGCTCAGCCAATAGATGAAGTAGTAGAGCCAGTCGACCTCTGCGGCGACCGTGGACATCTGTGGAGGGAGTTGATACGTGGCGGGGGCGCTCTGCTCGTTCATGATCCTTGCCTCGGCCAGGTGGACGGGGGGAGGCCGTCGAGTCCCCCGGTTTGTCGAACTGGGGCGGCGCGAGCCGCTTCGGTGCCCAGGGCGGAGCGGAGAACGCGCGGGTCAGGGCCTGGGCCTACGGCCTTCCGCGGATCGCCTGCGGCCGGCGCCGTTGAGGGTCGAGCGCGGCGGCTGCGCTCGCGCGCCCACATCGCGATCAAGAACGACCCTATGGCGATCAACGTGACGACCCCACCCAGGCGCATGACGTTCATCGCGACCAGCGAGTAATGCTTGCCCTGCGGATCGTAGTGGTAGCAGTAGAGAAGAATCCGTTCGGTCGTCGAGATGGATCGACCCTCGCTCGCCTCCAGGAGGCCGAGACGGACATCGCTCGGCGAATACTCGATGCCGTAGAGGTAGCGCGCGACCCGCCCGTCGGGCGAAAGCAGAAAAATCGCCGCGGGATGCGCGTACTGTTTTTGCCGCGCGTCGTAGTTGTACCGGAAGCCGACGGCATTCGTGACCTTGCGGATATTCGCCTCGTCGCCCACGAGGAAGTGCCATCCGGCCACCGACCCGTTGGCCTTGCCGTACGAGCCGACCACCTGCGCGCGCTTGCGCGTTGCCGTCTCTGGAGTGTCCTTGGGATCGATGCTGATGGAGACGACGTCGAACTCGCGCCCCACCGTCCATGCAATGCCATTCAGGGAACGGACCGCAGCGTCGAGGACGAGGCTGCAGAGCATGGGGCACGTGTGGTAAGCAAACACGAGCAACGTCGGCCTTTTGGAATCGAAGTAGGCGCCGAGCGTCGTCGGCTTGCCATCCGCGTCACGAAATATCGCGTCGCCCGGCAGCGCACCGCCTAGGTGCTCGACGATGTCAACGCCCGTCAGCTCCGCAGGCGTCGTGTTGGGCGCGACCTGGTTCGATTCGATCCAGTTCTGCGCGCGCGCATGGACCGGCGCGACGACGATGGCGGCCAGGACGGCGGCGACGAACGGACAGGCCCAGCGGGGAGTCACGGCTTCTTCTTTGGAGATCCAGCGTCCCCGAACTTAGGGGCGCCCACTCCGGCGGTCGAGGGGGCGAGCGAGCCACCGTCCCTAGACGCGGCGGACGAGGCCGGCGCCGGATGGGCGGTCATCATCGGCGGGGCCTCGAGCGGCATCTGGACCCAGCCTTGCAAGGGGGCAACGTCTTTTGACGCGGCCGGCATGAAGTCGGCGGGGCGACCCTTGGTCGCGAGCTGGTGCATCGCCTGCGCGATGGGCAGAGGGCCACGGCCGAGGCGAATCTCCTCTTCGGCGCGCTGGCCGATGAGCACTTCGGGCTTCGCACCGACGACTTTGCGGATCTCCTCCGCCTGAACGAGTCGGTCGAAGTACGAGACCAGCACGACCCGCAGCACCAAGAGCGTCAAGATCGCTCCAATGGCTACTTTGAAAATCAGTCCGACTTTTGGCTCCGACTTGTCCGTGGACATCTTGCCTTGGTCCTCCGTGCAACCGCTCTTCTTGCCGAAGGACGGTCGCGAACCCATCCGCCGCTAAGCGTTCTCGAACTCCAGAGCCCGCACGAGGCGCGGGTCGCCGACCGGCACCAGCGCGTAATCTTCCATTCCGCGGAGCACCGCCGCGAGATAGACGCCCACGACGCCCAGCAAGCAGCCCAAGTCGAGCAGATTGGGGTCGAGCGCTCCCAAGTTGGGCATGATGATCCAGTACACCTCCACCACGTGCATGAGGAGCATGCACGTCGCGCCGGCCGCCAGAAGCGGTAGACGACGCTTGGTGTTGCGGGACAGGAGAAACCAGAAGGGGACAAAGAAGTGAAGCACGACGATGACGACGCTGACCCACATCCACGTGCCACCGTTGTCGTCCCACCGCTTGTGGAACCAACTGACCTCGTCGGGAATGTTCGAATACCACGTTAGAAAGAACTGAGCGAAAGACACGTACGACCAGAAGACCACCCAGCCGAACAGCAGCTTGCCCATGTCATGGTAGTGCTCGACGTTGACGGTGTCCCCGAGCAATCCGCTCCGTCGAAGGAGCAACGTCATCACGATGAGCGCCGCCATTTGGACGAGTGCGCACTGGGCGAACACCTGAACGCCGAAGATGGTGGAGTACCAGGTTGCGTCGAGCGACAGGAGCCAGTCGAAGGCGAAGAACGTGAGGGTGAAGCCGAAGAGGATGAGCCCCAGCGGGGTGAATCGCTGCGCCGCGGCGGTGTTCGCGAGCGCCTTGGTCTTGTCCTGATCCGTCGACCAATTGAAGTATTTGTATGCGAGCCACGTCCAGATCAATAGATAGGCCACCAATCGGCCGAGAAAAAAGCGGCGGTCCAGATAGGCACGCTTGTGATCGACGATGCGGGCCTCGGCCTGCTGCTCGGCCCGCACCAGCCTACCGGCATTCGGGAGGGGCAGGTCCCGCAGGCCGTACGGCTCGCGTTCGGCGATTCCGCGCGCCTCGGCGAGAGGGTCGGAAAGCTCGGCACTCGAGACGGACTCGACCTGCTTCGCGCCAGCCCACGGAAAGAGATGGCCCAGGGTGAGGATGAGCGGAATGATGAGGACCGCGAAGATCGCCATGGGACGCATGAAGAGCTCCGCTACGCGACGGACGGAGATACCCCAGGAAGCCTTGGTCATGTAAAGGACCAGTACGAAAAACAGGCTGCCGAGAGCAATACTCAGCGCGACGAAGAAGCCGAACAGGTACGCAAACGGGAACCGGTCCGGGTCCGCATGGAAGCCGTACGCCGCGATGCCGAAACCCGTGGCGCCCACGGCGGCAGCGATCCGCCAGGCCCCCGTCCACCGCGATTTCGTGGGAATGCGGTAGTCGCGGGAGCGAGCCGCGTTGGATTCCTGGGTCGTGCTCACTTCTTGGGCTCCATTTGGGGGGTGGCAGGGGTGCCCATCTGGCTCATCTGGAGAGCCCGTACGTACGAAACGATGGCCCATCGATCCGCCTTCGGAATCTGGGCTCCATACGCCGGCATCGTGCGCACCCCGTGCGTGATCGTCGCGAAAAGCTGACCGTCGGGCATTTGCCGGAGTCGCGCGTCCTCGTACGACGGCAGAGGTGGAAACCCCCGCGACTGACAGGCGTCCGTGCTGTTCTGCCGCTTGCAGACAACCATGCCTTTGCCGTCGCCGGTTTGACCGTGACAGGGGGCGCAGTAGATGTTGAAGCGGTCCTGCCCGCGCGCGACGAGCTTTTCCATGCCGCCGCTACGCTGAACCACGGCCGGCGGCACCGTCATCACGTACGCATCTTGGTTTTCAACCAGCCCGCTGTTGATGGCCGAATCGTCTTCGTACCGGTCGCGCGCGATCGTTCCCGGAACGGGAGGACGCATCGTCCGGTGATCCGGGAAGAACTGGGAGTACGACTCCGGATTGTACCGCTCGGTGTCGTACATGTTCCGCTCCAGCAAGATGGGCGGATCGGAACCGACCTGCTCGCGGCAACCGGCCAAGGACCCCAGGAGGACCCATGGAAGTGCGAGATGCATCGGCGAAATCCATCGCCGCTGCAGCGGGACTGCCGCGCCCGCGAGCCTCACGACGCGTCCTCCTCGATCAACTCGACGTGACTCGCGTGAGCGGCCTCGAGAAACGCGCGCGTCGCGTCGACGTCGAACTTCGGGTCTTCGGCATCGATCGAGATGAAGAAGCGATCGTCGGTCGCGCGCCGGAACCTTTCGGAAGCGAAGATGGGATGGTGATGACGAGGCAGTTTGTTGAGAAACAGCATCCCGAGCACGGCGCCGAACGCCGAAAGGAGAATCGTTAGCTCGAACAGGATGGGAACCATCGACGGGACCGTGCCGGGGGCGCCCGGCGGCTTGTCGCCGACGACGGTCGGATAATCGACCCCATTCATCCAGTTCATCATGACGAAGGCCCCGGACAGCCCGGTGAGAGCGCACGCCAGGACGATCCACCCCAGTCGCGAGTCCTTCAAGCCCATAGCTCGGTCCATGCCGTGCACGGGAAACGGGGTGTGCGCGTCCCAGCGGACATACCCCGATTGACGAACCCTTTCGGCCGCGTGCAGCACGCCGCTCGCGGTCTCGAACTCGGCGAGTACGAGTGCCGGGGTGCGACGCGCAGCCGCCGCAGCTTTCGCTTCCATCACTCCGCCCCCTCGGCGAGGAGCTCGCCGTGCGCGGATGCCGGGACGCCGTCCACCTTGCGGTGGGACGCCAGGTGCGGATCGGCTTGCGGCATCGTGCCCTTGACCTCCGCCATCGCGACCATCGGGAGCCAGCGCATGAACAAAAGAAAGAAGGTGAAAAACACGCCAATCGTGCCGGCGAACGTGCCGACGTCGATGATCGTCGGCCGGTAATAGCCCCACGCGCTCGGCAAGAAGTCGCGATTGAGCGACGACACGATGATCACGAAACGCTCAAACCACATTCCGATGTTGATGAGGATGGATACGACGAACATCACCGGGATGCTCGTTCGCATTTTCCTGGACCAGTACAGCTGCGGCACGAAGACGTTGCAGCCAATCATCCACACCCAGGCCCACCAGTAGGGACCGGTCGGCCGGTTCACGAAGAAATGAGCGATCTCGTTCGGATTGCCGGAGTACCAAGCGATGAAGAACTCCATCGAATAGGAGTACCCGACGAGGAGCGAGGTCAAGAGCAAGAACTTGTTCATCAGCTCGAGGTGCCGCATCAAGACGACTCGGTGCAGCTTGAACACCGAGCGGGCGATGAGAAGCACGGTCTCGACCATCGCAAAGCCACTGAATATGGCCCCCGCGACGAAATAGGGCGGAAATATCGTGGTGTGCCATCCCGGGATGACGCTCGTCGCGAAGTTCATCGAGACGACGCTGTGGACGCTCAGCACAAGCGGCGTCGAAATGCCGGCGAGGATGAGGTAGCAACGCTCGTAGTGCTGCCAATGACGATTGCTGCCCCTCCAGCCGAGGGCGAGGAAGCCGTAAATCTGCTGACGCCACTTATCCATGGAACGGTCGCGTAGCGTCGCCAGATCGGGAATCAACCCGGTGTACCAAAAGAGAAGCGAGACCGTGAAGTAGGTGCCGACGGCAAAGACGTCCCAGAGGAGCGGGGACTTGAAGTTCGGCCACACCGACATCTGATTCGGCAGCGGAAAGACGTAGTACAGAAGCCACGGGCGGCCGACGTGAATGCCCGGGAAAATGAGAGCGCAAATGACCGCGAAGATGGTCATGGCCTCGGCGAAACGGTTGATCGCTGTTCGCCACCGCTGCCGGAAGATGAACAGGATTGCGCTAATGAGCGTCCCGGCATGGCCGATTCCGACCCACCAGACGAAGTTCGTGATGTCCCATGCCCAATAGACCGGCGCAGTGTTTCCCCACACGCCGACCCCGCGCCAGAAGAGGTAACCGACGCAGAATAGAAAGATACCCGAGAACGATAGAGCCAGCAGAAAGCAGATCCACCAACCCCGCGGCGCCCGCGTCTCGCTGACGCGGGCGATGTCGTTGGTAATGTCCTGCAGCGTGCTGCCCGGCTGGACGAAAGCCGCCTCACCGAGCTCGGTTACCGGCTCCCAGTACGCCATCAGGCCATCTCCGGATTGGGGTTGCGGATCTTGCCGAGATACGTCGTGCGGGGGCGCGTTCCGAGCTCGGACAGCAGACCGAAGCGCCGATCGGTCCGCGACCAGGTCGTCACTTGGCTCTTCGGATCATTGAGATCCCCGAAGACGATCGCCTCGGCCGGACACGTCTGCTGGCAGGCGGTCTTGATGTCGCCGTCATGCACTTCGTGCGACTCGCGTTTCGCCCGGATCTTGGCGGATTGGATGCGCTGCACGCAGTAGGTGCATTTTTCCATGACACCGCGGAAGCGCACCGTGACGTTCGGGTTCTGCTGCATCTGCAACGTCTCCGGCAGCCCGCCCGTCTCCTTCCAGACCGAGTCGTTGTGCCAGTTCAAATAGTTGAAACGGCGAACTTTGTAAGGGCAGTTGTTCGCGCAGTAGCGCGTTCCGATGCACCGGTTGTACGCCATCTCGTTCAGCCCCTCCGGGCCGTGTGTCGTGGCGTTGACGGGGCACACGTTCTCGCACGGCGCTTCTTCGCAGTGCACGCACATCACCGGTTCATGGATGACGAGCGGATCGTCGGCCGTCGCTCCGTGCTTCGGATCTTCCACCCAGTAGCGGTCGATTCGTAGCCAATGCATCTCCCGGCCGCGCCAGACTTCGGTTTTGCCGACCACCGGCACGTTGTTTTCCGACATGCAGGCCACGATGCACGCGCTGCAGCCCGTGCACGCGTTCAAGTCAATCGACATCCCCCATTGGTGACCCTTGCTGTAGTCCGCTTGCGACCACAGCGGCAAAGCTCGCGGAGGCGGTGAATCGAGCTCGGCAAAGTTGCCCTTGATCCGGTACTCGGCGAGCGTGGCTTCATGGGCAATGGGGCGGTTCTCGGCGGAGTCGTGCTCCTGGGTCTGCGCAAATCGATAGGGCGCGTCCCCGGTCTTGGACACTTTCGCGCCAACGACGAACCCGAGCGCATCGGTCGTCCGGAGCGGAAAGGCGTCGAACCCTCGGCCGTCGCCGATCCGGCCGGCTCTCGCCCGTCCCCAGCCGAGCGTCAATGCAAGCGATCGATCGGCCTGTCCGGGGACCACCCAAACAGCAGCCGCAATCGAGCGCTCCCCCGACTCGATTCGAACGATGTCTTTGTTGGCGACGCCCAGCGCGTTCGCTGTCGCCTGCGAGACGATTGCGGCGTTGTCCCACACGATTTTCGTGATTGGATCCGGCGTCTCTTGCAGCCAAGTATTGTTGGCGTAGCGCCCGTCGACCATCTTCGGGCAGGGAGCAAACGTCACTTCGAGCGCATCTGGACCCGAGAGCGGCGGGGATCCGTGCGCGTCGAGCGCTGCCGCCACGTCGCCGCGTCGCAGCACGCCCGCGCGCGGCGGCGGCTTGGGTCGGCTGAGCACGCCGTTCGCCAGCGCACGGTTCCATTCCCGGTCGACTGCCCACGATCCCAGCGTGAGCGACTTCCCCGAACCGTCGTGGCAATCTGCCTTGTAGTCCACGAACGGGCCGCAGGTGACCGAGCGGGCCGCGAGAGTTTCGGCAAAGGCGGTGGTGCGCACCGCGTCGTGGCCGGACCGATCGGGCGATCCGGCCATAAGTGCGAGGAATTCGATGTCGCTTCGACCGGCGTAGAGCGGGGCGATGAGCGGCTGCTGGATGCTCACTGTGCCGTCGAGAGAGCGCGCATCGCCCCACGACTCGAACTCGTGCGCCCGGGGAACGTGCCACGTGGTCTTCTCACTCGTCTCGTCGACGTGAAGCGACGCATGCACGGTCCACGGAACTTTCGCAAGTCTCGATCCGATCGCGAGATCCGCGGGCGCATCGTAGACCGGATTGCCTCCGAGGATCACAAGGGCATCGACGCGACCCTCATCGATCGCGCCCACGAGAGCTTTGAGATCGGTCGCCGCGTCCAGTTCGTCCGGATCGGTCACCGGCACGAAATGGACCACTGAGTCGATGGCGCCGAGCGCCGAGTTGAGCGCGTGCGCGAGCGCGTGGAGCCTGGCCGGCTGCCGCGAGCCCACCACGAACAGCGCGGTCCGCAGGTTCGAAGCAAGCTCCTTCGCCAAGACCGAGAGCCACTTGGGAGGAATCCCATTTGCGGTCGCGTGTCGGGCCACGACCGGTTCGAGTTCCGGCCCGAGCGCAACACCTCGCTTCACGAGCTCGGCCGCGAGCGCAATCGCATATCGTTCCACGTCGCTTGCCCGCAGCCGCAAGCGGTGATCCGCGTTTGCGCCCGTCGTGGTCGGCGACGGCTCGACGACGTACAGCCGGGTCATCGGGTCTCGGGTCGCGTCTTTGTCCTTCGCTGAACGAAGACGGCGTCCGGCGGCAAATTGCCTCGTGGACCGGACATTGCCCGATTCCGTCTGAAGAAAGTCGCTGTCGAGCGAAACGATGACCTTCGCCTTGTCGAACGAGTAGAGCGGCGTCATCGGCTGACCGAACGCGATCCGCGCTCCTTCGCGAACGTTGCTGTCGCTGACGGCGGACCACGTGTGCACGCGGGTCTTGGGGAATCGCTCCGCAAGCGCCGCTCGAACCCGAAGCACGGTGGGCGATAACGTTGGCGGCATGAGCACCCGAAGGCGCGCGCCCTGGTCCCTGTCGAAGGCCTTGAGTCGCCCCAAAAAGTCTTGCTCGAAGTCCGCCCAGGACGCGGCCACGCCCGACCTCCGCGGCGTCGTCGAACGCTCGGGGTCGTACAGTTCGAGGATCGCGGCCTGAGCGATCATGTCGGCCGCCCCCAGGCTGGCAGGATGCAGGTCGTTCCCTTCGACTTTCGTGGGCCGACCCTCGTGGGATTCGACCACGAGACCCAGCGCCTCGCCACGGCGACCGATCACGGTCGAATAGTGCGACGGCACGCCGGGAACCACGTCTTCCGGCATCTGCGCGTAGGGCACGATCTTTTCGATCGGTCGCCGGCACCCCTCGGCCCCCACCGCAGCAAACGTCGCCGCCATCGCGCCGAGCAGACCGCGCCGGCTAACGGACAGCGCTTCATCGCTCGGTGGCGTGTCGACATGGCCTTTGGCAAACTCGACGCCATCGACGGCGACACTGAGGGCAGGATCCGCCAAGCGACCGCGCTCTTCGAGGCTTCGCCAATAGGCAGGAGACCCGGGCCACGGATCGCGCGAGGGGTACGGCGCTCGCTTGCTCATCGATGGCACCCCATGCAATTCTCCGGCGGATTGAGCTGGCGCGGCGGGTCCACGTGGCCGTCGTGCTTCCATTGCATGTTCGTCATCTGCGCGACCGGCCGAATGTGCTCGCTGTCGCCCTGATTCTTCCGCACGTCACGGTGGCATTCGATGCACCACCCCATGCTCAAAGGCTGGACCATCCGCACCCGTTCCATTTGATCGATCCGGCCGTGACACTCGCTGCACCCGACTCCGGCTGTGACGTGCACGCTGTGGTCGAAATAGACGTAGTCGGGCAGCTTGTGGATTCGCACCCACTCCAAAGCCTTGCCTGTTTCCCAAGAGTTTCGGATGGGATCCAGTTCGTGAGACTCGGTCTTCACCACCTGGTGGCAGTTCATGCAGGTTTCGGTCGGCGGCACCATCGCGAGAGGCCCCCGCTCGACGTTGACGTGGCAGTATCGGCAGTCCATCCCGAGTTGGCCGACGTGCAGCCGGTGGGAATACGGCACCGGCTGCCGAGGCGAATAGCCTACCTGGGTGAACCAGGGCGAAAAGTAGTACCAAATGAGGAACGTCACCGCGACGAGGCCCAACGTCGCGGCCGCGCCCACGACCAGCGGTAGCTTGTTCAGGGAGCGAGGAAAGATTTGCATGATGGGTCGGGGGCGCCGGGCACATTGGTACGCGGCGAAACTTGCGGTGCGCCAGGGCCTCTGCGCATGCGAGCGCGAACGAGGTGCCTGCCAAGCGGGAGCGACGACGGAGCGGTAGTGGAAGCCGCAGCGCGCGCTTATACGAAATTGAGCCGGCTAGGACAACCGGATGTTTCGCGAAACTTCTGCGCGACAAATCCGATCGGGCAGGGCGCCCGGGCCAGCCTGCGTGCCGGATCGGCCTCCCGCGGCGCGCCAAAGCCCGTGTTCATCTCGATCTTATATGATCTATAATCCCCAAGCCGAATGGCCGAGCGCCGCAGACCGCGTCTCCTCATCGTGGACGATCACCCCGACGTTGCACGCGCCCTCGCTCGGGTCTTCGAGTTCGACGCGGACGTCGTCACCGACGTCTCCGGAGCCGATGCCCTGCGGCGGATCGCGAGCGGCGAGCGCTTCGATCTCGTGCTCTGCGACGTGATGATGCCCGGCATGACGGGGATTGAGCTCTTCGATCGCACGCGGGCCATCGACCCCGGGGTAGCCGCCACCTTCGTCTTCACGACAGGGGGCGTCGCGCCCGAGTACGCGAAGCCCCTCGCGGCAACCGGAGCCCGCTGTCTGTACAAACCTTGCGATGTCAAGGAGCTGAAGAGACTGCTCGCGGCAACGGGGCGAGAGGGGGAGTGAGTGATTTTTGCCGCGCGACTCAGCGGCGGGTCAGCAACGACACGACATCGGTTCCGAGCCCATGCGCGATGCTGACCAGCGTGGCGAGGGAGGGGTTCGTGCGGCCCGCCTCGATGCGGCGGACGTGGGCCGGCTCGATGCCAAAGCGCTCGGCGGCCTCTTCGACCGTCCACTCGAGCTTCTGTCGCAGCTCGCGCACCTGATGACCCAACTGCACCGCCAGGCGACGGAAGGCGGCGGACTCGCGATGGTGCGCGGTCTTCGGAATCCCTTCACGGGCTGTGGCCACGGTATCAGACTCGTCTTCCTGAACCCCGACGACGAGAATCTTTAATGATCTTCGCCCCTTGTGCGGCTCTCTTGTCCAAGCCGATTTGACGGGGTTGGGGGCTTACCTGGGTCCGCCTCCGTGCGCTACTTCTGCAGTACGCGCCGGCTCATTCTCCCAACCATGAGGGGAAATCGCTCGGGAGTCAGGCGTTTCAACCGCCAAAGCCAGCGGCCGTCGGCCATCGGTAGACAGTAGAGCTCTCCGCGATCGACCGACGCGAGCGCCGCACGCACGACGAAATCGGGATCCTTGCCGCGGTCGACCAGGCGCTCGCCGCGAGCGCGGTCCTCTGCGTGCGTAAAACGTCCGCCTTTCGCGATGTTCGTTCGGAAAAATGTCGGACAGAGCACGGTCACGCCAATGCGCGTACCGACCAGCTCGGCGGCGAGGGTCTCGGACAGCGCGACGACGCCGGCCTTCGCGACGCTGTAGGCCGCCATCCGTGGAGGGGCGACGATCGCGGCGGCCGAAGCGACGTTGAGGATGTGTCCGCAGCCCTCTCTGCGCAGGCGAGGTACGAAAACGTGGCAGCCATGGATGACGCCCAGCAGATTCGTCTCAAGCGTCCAGCGCCAATCGTCGATGGATAGCTCACCGACGAGACCCGAGCTGCTCACGCCGGCGTTGTTGACGACGAGGTCGGCGGCAAGATCCCAAGCGCCGGCGAACGCCTCGACATCCTCGTATCGTGTCACGTCGCATTTCACCGCGCGCGCCGTCGAGGCGCCGGCGGCGAGGGCCGCTCGCGCAGTCTGTTGTGCATCGTCCTCGCTTCGGTCGGACAGGAGGAGGTGAGCTCCCCGGCGAGCCAAGCCGAGCGCCAGCGCGCGGCCGAAGCCGTTGCCGGCGCCCGTGATCGCGCATCGTGGTGATTCCGGCAACGCCATGGCCGATTCCTTAGCCTTTCACCAGATTCACTTCTCCGGCCGCCCAGCGCTGGACCACGCCATCGTCGGCTCGTACGAGCAAGCGGCCTTCGTCGTCGACTCCGGCGGCGACCCCCTCCTCGCCCGAATCGCTTCGAACCCGACGGCCGCGCAGGACGTCGGCGGCGGCGAGGCGCTCGCGAAGTACGCCGAGGCCTCGGGCGACGACGACGTGCAGATCGTGATCGATCGACTGGAGCACGTCCGCAAGCAACATACCGCGGTCGGGCGGCGCGCCACCCGAGACGACGATCCCCACGGAGGTCGCGCTATCCGCCAGGTCGTCCGGAAATGATCGCGTATGCACGTTTATACCGATCCCGACGACCACCGCCTCGACCCGTGGGCCGACCGTCACGGCCTCGACGAGCACGCCCGCCAGTTTGCGACCGGCCGCCAGCACGTCGTTCGGCCACTTGATCGAGATGGCAACCCCCGGAGCCGCACGCGCCACCGCATCGCGCACTGCCAGCCCGCAGAGCAATCCGATCGGGGGCAACTTCGCCGGCGGGCAAACAAGACGCAAGAGGACCGAAAAGAGGAGGCTCTCGCCCGACACGGAGAGCCAGGCACGACCGCGCCGTCCCCTGCCGGCCGTCTGCGCTTCGGCGACCCAGGTCGCTCCATGGGCCGCTCCCTCTCGGGCAGCCCGGAGGGCTAGGTCGTTGGTCGACGTTGCCGTCGGCAACAAGACCAGTGGACGACCGAGCATCGTGCCGCGCTCGGCGACGAGAGCGGCAGCGCGTTCCAAATCCATGGCCATGGCCTTCACGATTCGAAGTCCAGCCCGATGTCCGCCACCGACACCGAATGCGTCAACGCGCCGACGGAGATCGCGTCGACCCCCGCGTTGGCGACCTCGGGGACCCGGGAGAGGGTCACGCCCCCAGAAGCCTCGACGAGAGCTCGGTCGCCGACCCGCCGGACAGCTTCTTCGATGGATCGAGTCGACATGTTGTCGAGCAGAACAATATCGGCCCCCGCGGCGACCGCTTCGTCAAGCTGATCGAGGGAGTCGACCTCGCATTCGATTTTCGTGGTGTGCGGTGCGGCCGCCCTTGCTCGCTGGATGGCCTGCCGCGTTCCTCCGCAGGCCGCGCGATGGTTGTCTTTGATGAGAACGGCTGCGCCCAAGTCATCGCGATGGTTGTGGCCGCCACCGACGCGGACCGCGTACCTTTCCAGAGCGCGGAGGCCCGGAGTGGTCTTGCGCGTATCGGTCACGCGCGCCTTGGCCCCAACGGGAACGGCCTGGACGTAGGCACGGGTCATCGTCGCGACGCCGCACATGCGCTGCACCAGGTTGAGCGCCACGCGTTCGGCCATGAGGATCGAACGCGCGCGACCGCGTACGGTCCAAATTCGCGCGGCCGCGCCGACTTCGGCCCCGTCGTCCACGTGCACCGCAACGACGAGCGAGGGATCGACCCGCGTGAAGCTTCGCGCAAACACCGAACCGCCGCATACGACGAGTGGACCGCGCGCGACGGCGTGGGCCACCGCCGACGCGTCGGGATCGACGCACGCCTCGGTCGTCAGGTCGCCCGAATCCGAGGTCCTCCTCGAGCGCGACGGCCACGACGCGATCGATGACGAATTCCGGCAGGTCGAAACGTGCGCTCATCCGCGCGTTTTCATAGCATGCGGGGCGATCGGCCCTCTTCGTACAGCGCCCCGCTGAACGGTGGCCCGCTGCGGGGGGTACGCCTGCGTTGCGGGTTGGCGGTGTATTCGATGATTTCCTCGGGGCTTTGCCCCAAGGCCCCGCGAGACTGCGTACGTGAGCAAGCTCTTCCCGACTCAACGGCTCTAGTAGACGCCGAAGCCGCGGCCGAGGGCTTGCGAGTACAGATTGCAGAACGCGTGAAACACGATGCTCGCGCCGACGCCGCCGGTCCGCGCTCGAAGCCACCCAAAGAGCAGCGCGGGAAAAAAAACGGCGAGCCGCGCCGGCAACTGCACGGTTGCGATGTGCCCGAGCGCAAAGATCGTCGCGCAAACGAGCAGGCCCGGTCCGACCCCCGCCCCGAGGACGTGCCAGCGAGGCGGCCAGGCTTCGTTCAGGCGCGATTGCAGGTAACCCCGGTAGAAGACCTCTTCGGGGAGAGCAATCATGAGGAGCTGACCCAGGCTCTCGTCGAGAGCCTGCGCGGGGCGCACGTTCAGGGCAAAGGCAAGCCGGGAGCCCCACCATAGCCGCCAGGCGACGAAGAATGGGACGGCGACGATGGCCGACATACCGATGCCCCAGCCGAGCGCTTGGCACACGTTCCGGAGAAGCGCGCGCACATCGATTGGCCCGGGGATCAGCAGTCCCCCGAGCGCAAGCCCGGCTCGCCGCACGCACGCGTCGTCGTGGCGCCACACGAGATTCCACGTCGCCGCAAGGAAGGCAAAGGCCACGAGGGTCGTATGCCAAGCCGACGGGGTCGTGAATACGATGGCCGCGACCCCCATTGTAACGTCCACGGAAACCCAAAGTGGCTCCAGGAGCGGCGCGTCCGGCGGCGAGATCGGCGTGCGGTTCGCTTCACCCGTCAATTGCGACATGCAAGGCGCGCCAAGAACGGCTCCGTGTGCCCACCCTCGATGTCGAGCCAAGAGACCAACCACTCGCCTGGGGCATGGCCGGCGGTGATCCAGCCTCGCGGCTGGTCTCCGGAGGTCCGAGCGAACGTGCTGATCGGGCCAACGCCATCGCGCGAAATGGACGCAATGCGTACGCGACCCGCCTCGTAAAAGACCACCTCGGCCTCGCCATCGGGTGCGACCGCGACGGCGGGATGCGCACCGCGCGGCGCGAAACGCTTTCGCCACAGCAGCGTTCCGCGTGCGGGATCAATGAGCGCGGCCTGGGCTCCGCCCTTGTCGATCTCGTGCCACACGAGGAAACACGCGTCCTTGGTGCACCCGATCGACGAGTAGTCGCCGCTCGTCTTGTCTTCGTTGACGGCCATCGTCTCGCCGAGTTCGTGCTGGGCTTTCGCGGCCGACTTCTCCGAAACTCCGCCGCTCAGCAGTTCCGGCGCAGCGAGTGGGATGCGCATGCGCTCGATCAAGAACTGCCGATCCCGCTCCAGCGTATAGGCCAAAAATAGGTTCGAGCTCGATACGGCAATGCTCGGGACGTCCACCTTAACCGCCTTGCCTTTGTACGGCTCGTAGTCGGAGGCGCGCACCTCGGTTCCCTGAGGTTGTAGATCTGCGTCCAACCGCCGCAAGAAGAGGTCGGGGCCTTCCCTGTCGGCGTTCGCCTGCCAAGTCACCCAGAAGCCGCTGCCGTCCGGTGCTCGGTCCATCGCCGGCCAGTAGAGCCCGGACTTGGAAGCACCCACCGCGATGCTCATTCCGCCGATGCGCCCGTCGGCGTCTAGCCAACGCACCTTGACACCGGGCTGACGACCGCCCCTGTCCCAGAAGAGGAGCACGACGCGTTCGCCGACCGACAGGAGCTCCGGACGAGTCGCGTACTCCGCCTCCGGCGTCAAATCGCGCACGCTCGAGGTCGGACGTCCAGTGGAGTCGACCAAGACCGAGTACACGTGTTCATGCCCGGCCTGCTCGTGGTCGTCGGTCCACGCCACGACGGCGCCCTTCGACGTGGCGGCGACGGCCGGTCGACCCACGTTTCCTCCGTAGCCCAAGCGCGGATGCGACAACGCCGCCAGGCGGCAAGGCCCGGATACGCCCGCCCCGAGTTTCAACTGGTCAGCGAACGACTTCGCCGTGAGGCCCCCCCCCAGGTCCGCCGCATCCTTGAACTTGCGCAGAGCGCTATCGTTATCCCCCGCGGCGAGGAACTGCTGCCCCTCTTCGATGGCCGTCATCCAAACCGGCTCAGACGAAGGCGCAGGAGCCCGATCCGCGCTGGTTGCGGCGCTGACGGCCGCGACCACCGGCGCGCTCGGGGCGGGTTTCAGGCGCATGAACCGCGCATGCAGTTTCGGGTACGCGAACCATCCGGCGACACAGAGGCCGGCGGCGACCAGCAGCATGGCGAAAAAGCGACCGAAGCCCGACCGAGTGCGCGTGGGCTGGGATGCCGGGGACCGCTCCGACGCAGCGGTCGGCGGCAGGTCGGTCGCGCTGAACGTCGAATTGCGCAGGCTGAGAAGGTCGAGCGGTTGACTGGTGCGACCGGCGCCGGGGGGCGGAGGCGGCGCCACCGACCGCGAATGGAGCGCCGGACCCGCGGGTAAAACGCCCAACGCCGCGTCGCTGTCGGTGGCCATTGGGCGGACGGACGCCGAAAGCAACGGTCGACCCGCAGGATCGCGCGAGGACGGCGGAGCGTCCCGGATCGCGGCCCCAATCTCGAGCTCCGCCAGGCT
Source organism: uncultured delta proteobacterium (assembly GCA_963696385.1). Taxonomy (GTDB): domain Bacteria; phylum Myxococcota_A; class Polyangia; order Polyangiales; family Polyangiaceae; genus Palsa-1150. The sequence continues at coordinate 415,464 of CAVOKF010000005.1, read as the reverse complement.
CGATGGCCCCCCCACGCCGACGAGCGAAATGGGCGCCGTGTCCAACGCTCTCGCGAGCTCGTCGGCGAGCTCTTTGGCAGTCTGAAAGCGCTGATCCGGATCGCGCTCAAGCGCCTTGTTGAACCAGACCTCGAACGCGAGGGGCAGATCCGGACGAAGCCGGCTGGGCGGCGGCAGCGGCGCGGTGGCGATCGCCGCAAAGGTCATCGCCACGCCTTGATCGGTGTTCCACACGGGACGGCCCGTCAAGCACTCGAAGGCCATGCACCCAAGGGCCCATAGATCGGCCCGATGGTCGACGCTTCCCTGCCCCTTTACCTGCTCAGGGGACATGTACGCGGGCGTTCCGAACACGGCGCCTTCGCGCGTCAGGCGCGCGGTTTTCTCGTCGACGTCCACGGGCGAGTAAAACTTTGCCAGCCCGAAATCGAGAATCTTCGCAATCTCCTCGCCGTCATCGGTCTTGCATAGATGGATGTTCTCCGGCTTGAGATCGCGGTGCACGATGCCAATCGCGTGCGCCTTGGTGAGCCCCTTGGCCACCTGCCCGATGATGCGAACCGTCGTCGTCGCGTCGATCAGCCGGACGCGCGCCATGCGATCGTAGAGCGACTCGCCCTCGAGCAGCTCCATGGCGATGAATGGCCGCCCGTCCTCCAGTCGGCCCGAGTCGTACACCTCGACGATGTGCGGACTCTTGACGCTCGCCGCGGCTCGCGCCTCGCGCACGAAGCGCTCGATGACGATCACGGAACTCGAAAGCTCTGCGGCAAGGATCTTCAGCGCAATTCTCTTGCCAATGTCGATGTGCTCCGCCTCATAGACAGCAGCCATCCCCCCGCGACCCAGCTCGCGGGTCACACGGTACTTGCCAACAAGCAATGCACCGATGACGATCGTGTTTTCCGGTTGGACGGCTGCCATGTAGGAGCCCGTGGGCGACCTCGAAGTGAAACGTACGCCGTTTCGAACCACGGCCAAAGCCCAACCGCGCCACAACTCGCAGTGCGAGACCCTGCGGGTTCTGTCTTCTATCACCCCTGGCGCCGTTTTGCTCGGGATCCGACGAGCGCGCGCCATGGCCGTGCCGTCTGCTCGCCGGTACGCTGGTCCCCGTGGATCCTTCGATGAAGGACGAGCTAACGGATCGGCTCGCGGCCTTGGGAGAAATCACCGCTGAAACGGCGCACGAGCTGCGTAACGTGCTGCTGGTGATTTCGTCGACCGCCTTCGTCGCGCGGAGGGAGATCGATCGTGGCAACAGCGCGGCAGCGTCGCCGCATCTCGCGAAGATCGAGAAAAATGCAAGGAGGGCGCACGCGATCGTCGACGACGTAATGGCGCTCGCACGCGGCGATCTGCTCGGCAAGGAGAACGTGCCGCTCGAACACGTGCTTGCGGCGGCCCGGGCCGACATCCCACCGGACGCGGCGCGGTGGGACGACCGAATCGATCCCGCGCGCCTCGAGATTTACGTCCATCCCGGGCTCGCCGCGCGACTGTTCCACGCCATTTACGACAATGCCGCTCAGGCGAGCGCACCGCGACGGCCCACCGTGACGACACGGGCACGAGCCGGCAACGGGTGCTTCATCATCGAGGTCGCGGACGATGGCCCCGGCGTGCCAGAGTCGATCGCTTCGCAGGTCTTCGATCCATTCGTCGGCGCGCGTTCGGGGGGGACAGGGCTCGGTCTAGCGCTCGCGCGGCGAATCGTTCTAGCCCACGGGGGCTCGATCGCGCTTCTGCGCGGCGACTCCGGCGCAGCCTTTCGTGTCGAGCTGCCGGTCGAAGGGTGAGCCGAGCCGATCGAGGTCAAGCCTGTTTTGGTTGCCAGCACACGCGAACCGCTGCGAGGAGCATCAATCGGAGGCATAGTCCGCAACCCATGACGTTTCCGGATTTACCCGCCGACCTTCGACCGCCTTCCGAAGAACGTCCCCGCACCTCAGGCATGCGGACGATGGTCTTGCGCGGGGCGCGCACGCACAACCTCAAGGGCGTCGATCTCCGTCTTTCCCCTGGCCAACTGATCGGCATCACCGGGCCGAGCGGGGCCGGAAAGTCGTCGCTCGCGCTCGACACCCTGTACGCCGAAGGCCAACGGCGCTTCGTCGAGAGCTTCAGCCCGTACGCACGGCAGTTTCTCGATCGCCTCGAGCGACCGCCGATCGACGAGCTCGAGCCGATCGCGGCCACCGTGGCCGTCGACCGGCGCGCGCCCGTCAAGTCGAGCCGATCGACCCTTGCGACGATGGCCGACCTCGAACCGTATCTCGCCGCTCTCTTCGCACGAGAAGCGATTCCGCGGTGTGGCGATTGCGGAGTCGACGCCGTCGAGACCTCCGCCCATGCCGCGGCCCTGCGGGTCTCCGAATCGCTTCCCGGCGTTCGCGCACTGGTCACGTACGGCGTCCGCGTCGACGATGCCGAGCAGTTCCTCGAACTCCGCGACACGCTCGCGCGCGACGGCTACCGCCGCATCCTCGTCGGCGGGGTCATTTGCCGGAAATCGACCGCGTGCCTCCCAGCGAAGCGACCGCCCCGGGCGTCCGTGTCGAGGTCGTGGTCGACCGCATCGGAGTGAGTCGGAAGGAGACCGGCCGCCTGCAAGAGGCGATCGAAGCGGCGTGGGCGCGCGGACACGGGCGGGCAGAGATCCACGTGCACGGCGAGCGCGCCTCCGGGCATCCCGAGACGACGTCGGTCGCCCGCGGACTCGTTTGCCCGAGTTGCGCCCACGCTTTCGATCCCCCGCGTCCAGGGCTTTTTTCCTACAATTCGCCGCTCGGAGCCTGCGAAGCCTGCCGGGGGTTCGGGCGGAACATCGCCATCGATTGGGACAAGGTCATCCCCGATCCGAAAAAGTCGATCCGGCAGGGCGTGATCAAGCCCTGGAACGGCCACAGCACGACGTGGGAGCGCGGCGTGCTGGAGAAGTTTTGCAAGAAGGCGCGAATCCCCCTGGAGCGACCCTGGGAGACGCTGAGCGAAGCCCAGCGCGCTCTCGTCGTCGATGGCGAGGGGACCTGGCGTGGCGGCAAGTACCCGGGACTGCGAGCGTGGTTCGAATGGCTGGAGACGCGAACCTACAAGATGCATGTGCGTGTTCTTCTGTCACGGTATCGAGAGTACGCATTATGCGACCGCTGCCATGGCGCGCGCTTGAATTCCGCTGCGCTCGCGTACCGGGTGGCCGGGCTCAACCTGGGCGAATGGCACGCGCTGACCGTCGGTGACGCGCTGGAGCGTATCCGCGCTTACGCCGCACGCGATCCGCAAGGCAAGCGGGTCCAGGATCAGCTCGCGTCGCGCATCGGCTATCTCGACGCGGTCGGCCTCGGGTACCTCACGATGGACCGACAGGCCCGGACCCTTTCCGGGGGTGAGGCACAGCGCGCGGGCCTGACGACCGCGCTCGGGGCGGCACTGACGGGCACACTTTTCGTCCTCGACGAGCCGACCGTCGGGCTCCATCCGACCGACGTCCCAGCGCTGGCTCAGGTGATGCGCGATCTGGCGAGCGGGGGAAACACGGTACTGGTCATCGAGCACGATCCGGGGATTGTGCGCGAGTGCGACCGCGTCATCGAGATGGGCCCCGGAGCCGGGGCCCACGGCGGCCGTATTCTGTTCGACGGCTCGCCCGAAGGGCTGGCCCGCCGCGAAGACTTGCCGACCGGTCGCGCCTGGGCAGGCGCCGGAAGAGCGCCCCACACTCCGCGCTCCGCAACGGCGTGGCTCCACTTGCGTGGAGCGCGAGAGCACAATTTGGCGAACGTCGACGTGGAGTTTCCCTTAGGCGTGCTCTGCGGCGTGACCGGTCCGAGCGGTTCGGGCAAGTCGACGCTCGTGCACGACGTGCTCTATCGGGCGATGGCGCGGACGATGGGCGATCTGTCCGTCGCCAAACCCGGCCAGCACGACTCGCTGGCCGGCGTCGATCGACTTTCCTGCGTCGTCCTGGTCGATCAGTCGCCGCTCGGTCGCACGGCGCGCGGCAATGCGGCGACGTACGTCAAGGCGTGGGATCGCGTCCGCGCGCGCTTCGCCGCCGAGGCCGAGGCGTTGCGACACGGGTTCACGCCGGCGCACTTTTCATTCAACGTCGCCGCTGGCCGGTGCGAGGAGTGCGCCGGAGAAGGCTACGAGACCGTCGAGATGCAGTTTCTAGCAGACGTGCAGCTGCTGTGCGCCGTCTGCCGCGGAAAGCGGTTCAAGCCCGAGGTGCTCGCCATTCGGCATTGCGGCCGCTCGATCGCGGACGTTCTCGCGATCAGCGTGGAAGAAGCCTGCGCCGTGTTCGACCCGCCGGACGCTCGGGACTACGTTTTGCGCCGCACGCTGGACCCGATCGTCCGAGTGGGCCTCGGCTATCTGCCCTTGGGCCAACCGCTTTCGACGTTGTCCGGCGGCGAAGCACAGCGACTGAAATTGGCCCGCGGTCTCTCGGAGACGGCGAAGGGCACGCTGTTCATCGTCGATGAGCCGAGCGCCGGTCTGCACGCGCAGGACGTCGCGTACGTGGTGGACACGCTGCAGTCGCTCGTCCACGAAGGGGCGAGCGTCCTCGTCGTCGAACACGATCTCGACGTGATTCGCGCGTGCGACTGGGTGATCGATCTGGGCCCCGGCGGGGGGCCCATGGGCGGAAAGATCGTGGCTGTCGGCACGCCGGAGCAGGTCGCTGAAGCGGACACGCGGACGGGCACCGCCTTGCGTCGCTCCACCGCGATCGAAACCCGGGTCGCGCCGACGACACCGACCCCCGCCCCGCACGCCATCACCGTCGCGCACGCTCGCGAGCACAACCTCAAGGACGTCTCCTGCTCGATCCCCCACGGTCGGTTGTGCGTCGTGACGGGACCGAGCGGGTCGGGCAAGTCGTCGCTGGCGTTCGACGTCGTTTTCGCGGAAGGACAGCGCCGGTTCATGGAAACGCTGACGCCGTACGCACGTCAGTTCTTGCCGACGCTCCCGCGGCCGGACGTCGACTCGGTCACCGGAGTCCCTCCATCGATCGCGCTCGAGCAACGGACGAGCCGGGGCGGCTCGAATTCGACCGTCGCAACCGTCACCGAGATCGCACACTATCTGCGGCTCATTTACGCGAAACTTGGCGAGCTGCATTGTCCCAAGTGCGACGCGGTCGTCCTGCCCCTGAGCCCCGACGCGCTGTTCGATCGGCTCGTCGGGTCGCGCGATGGCACGAACAAGACCGTGTACTCGCCCGCCGTGCGCGGCCGAAAAGGGACTTACCTCGATCTCTTCACGGCGGCGGCGCGCGCCGGTATTCACTCCGCCCGCGTGGACGGGGCCATCATGGCCGTGGATCCCCCGCCGAAGCTCGCCAAAACCCGCGAGCACGCCGTCGATCTCGTCATGCATTACGGCAAGCTGTCGAAACTCGATCGGCCAACCTTCGATAGGGCCATCGCGTGGGGCCACGGTGCCCTTCGGGTGGCCGATGGGCCTCCGAGCGCCAAGCCCAACGGCACCGAACGCATGTTCTCGACGGCGCGCACCTGTCCGAAATGTGCGACGGGCGTGCCGGAGATCGACCCGCGCTGGTTTTCGTTCAACACGCCGCAGGGCCGCTGCCCGACGTGCGAGGGGACGGGCGTCCTCGGAGGCCCCGAGGCGCTCGAAGAGGACGGGCCGCACGCGAAGTGCGACGATTGCGGCGGGGATCGCCTGAGCGCAGTGCCACGCGGGGTACGGTTGTTCGGATCGCGTTACGCGGCGTTCACGAACCAATCGGTCGCAAAGGCGCTCTCCGGAGCGCGCGCGTGGCAATTCGATGGGCCGGACGCCGAAATCGCCAGGGCTCCACACGCGGAGCTGCTCCGTCGCCTTGCGTTCGTCGAGCAGGTGGGCCTCGGATATCTGTCTCTCGATCGAGCGGCCGCAACGCTGTCAGGAGGCGAAATGCAGCGGCTGCGGCTGAGTGCGCAGCTCGGAAGCGGGCTGACCGGCGCGCTCTACGTCCTCGACGAGCCAACCATCGGGTTGCACCCTCGGGACACGGGCCGTCTGCTCGCAAATCTGAGGCAGCTCGCCCACATGGGCTCGACGGTTCTCGTCGTCGAACACGACGCCGAGACGATCCGCGCGGCCGATCATGTGATTGACCTCGGGCCGGCCGGCGGCCGCCTCGGCGGACACGTGGTATCCGAAGGCCCCGCGGCCCAGGTGCTTTCCGATCCGCGATTGCCGACGGCCCGAGCCCTCCAGGAGAGCGCGCGCATCCAACGGCCGAAGCGACCGATGGCCGACGCGTGGATTGAGCTCGCGGGCGCACGGGCGAACAACCTGAAGGACGTCGATTTCCGCGTGCCCGTCGGACGGATGTGCGTCGTGGCCGGGGTGAGTGGTTCTGGCAAGTCGACGCTCGTGCGAAGCGTCTTCTATCCGGCGCTACGCCGTGCGCTGAAGCTCGTCGCGCCCATCCCCGGTCCGCATCGCGCACTTAGCGGTCACGGCGTCGTGAAGCGTGTGCTGTCGGTCGACCAGGCACCGATTGGCCGCACGCCCCGGTCCGTCCCCGCGACGTTCCTTGGAATCTGGAGCACCATTCGAGTGCTCTTCGCGTCCTTGCCGGACGCGAAGACGCGTGGCTATGCGGCGACGCGGTTCTCGTTCAATACCGGCGTCGGGCGGTGCCCCGCGTGCGAGGGGCAAGGGCTCATCGTGGCGGAAATGCCGTTTCTGCCCGACGTGATCACACCGTGCGAGGCCTGTGGGGGCTCGCGGTACGAACCGGCGACGCTCGAAGTGCGCTACTCGGGGCTGTCGATCGCCGAGGTTCTCCACCTGTCGGCGGCCGATGCCGCACAGTTTTTCGCGCGCCACCCGAAGATCGCGAGGCCCCTGGCGACGCTCGACGACCTCGGAGTGGGCTACATTCAAATCGGACAGGGATCCAATACGCTCTCCGGGGGCGAGGCACAGCGCCTCAAGCTGGCTGCCGAACTCACGGCGGGCACGGGGCACGAACCGACCGTGTACGTTCTCGACGAGCCGACGACCGGCCTGCACTTGTCCGATGTGCGCCGCCTGCTGACGGTGTTCGAACGGCTCGTCGCCCGCGGCGACACCCTCGTCGTCATCGAGCATCATCCCGACGTGATCGCCTGCGCCGACTGGGTCGTCGAACTCGGCCCAGAAGCCGGTGACGACGGCGGGCGCGTCGTGTTCGAAGGGGAGCCGAAAAAACTCTCGCGCGCCAAAACTGCGACCGGACACGCCCTCAGGTCGGGTCCCTCGTGAGCGCCCCCTCGACGCGCAGGTCAGAGTGCACTTCCGGGTCGCCGATCGCGGGCGGGAGTCGTGGTTCGCGCGCTATGCTCATTTGCCCATGAACCGCGATTGCGCCGGGACCCTCGTCGTCGACAATCCTTTCACCGGTGAAACCGCGTGCACGGTTGCACTGGCGGGCGACGATCTAGTCGACGCGACACTCGAACGCGCGCGCGACGCGGCGCGAGCGTGGCGAACGAGCGAGCTCCGCGACCGATTGGCATTGTGCGAGCGCGCCGTCTCTCACTTGGAATCGAACGCCAAGGCCGTCGCGGGCGACATCACCCGCATGATGGGCAAGCCGCTCGCTCAGTCGCTCGGAGAAATCAAGACCGCGGCAGTCCGGGCCCGATACATGATGTCCATCGCGGACGCCACGCTCGCCGACACGCCGCTTGCCCCGATCGCCCACTTCGAGCGGCGCATCGTGCGCGAGCCGCTCGGCGTCGTGCTCGACTTGCCCGCCTGGAATTACCCGCTGCTCACGGCGATCAACTGCGTGGTCCCGGCCATCGTCGCGGGCAACGCGATCGTCCTGAAGCACAGCCCTCGGTCGCCGCTCTGCGCCGAGCATTTCGCCCTGGCCTTCGCCGAGGCGGGGGCCCCCCAACACTTGGTCCAAGCCATTCACTGTGACCACGCGACGAGCGAACGAATGGCAGGCGACGATCGTGTGGATCACGTTGTCTTCACCGGCAGCGCGTTCGGAGGACACCGCATCGTCTTGGCGACGTCGATGCGTTTTCTGCAACCGTGCCTGGAACTCGGAGGCAATGACCCGGCGTACGTTGCGGCCGACTGTGACCTTGCCCGGACCGTCGAGAACGTGGTCGATGGCGCCCTGTACAACGCGGGCCAGAGCTGCTGTGCCGTCGAGCGTGTGTACGTGCACAGGTCGCTCTACGGCCGTTTTCTCGAGGCGGCCGAGTGTCTCATCCGTGCGTATACGATGGGCGATCCCACAGACGACAGCACGACGCTCGGTCCCATGGCGCAGCCCCACCACATCGCCGAGCTGGAAGAGTTCGTGCAGGACGCGAGAGCGCGCGGCGCACGCATCATCACGGGCGGCCATCGCGCGAGCGTCGACGGCCGCGGCCGCTTCTTCGAAGCGACGCTTGTCGGCGAAGCCGATCACTCGATGCGCCTGTTCCAGCGAGAGTCCTTCGGGCCGATTCTGCCGCTCATGCCGGTCGATTCGGACGAGGAGGCCATCGCGAAAATGAACGATTCGCGTTTGGGCCTCACGGCGAGCGTATGGACAAGCGATCGCGACCGTGCAGCGCGTTTCGCGCGGGCACTCGAGTGCGGAACCGTGTTCATGAACCGCTGCGACTACCTCGATCCGGCACTGCCTTGGAGCGGGTGGAAGGACTCGGGGCGCGGCGTCAGCCTCAGCGCGATCGGCTACCAAGCGTTGACGCGGCCAAAGTCGATTCACTTTCGACTCGATTGGTGAGCACCCGGACCGTGCCGCGGGCCCGATCTCGATGCCGATCCACGCTCGTGCGCCTAACGCGACCGATCAGGGTTCGCCACCGTCGGGCCCGACGACGTTGATCGTCTCCGCAAAGACCGTGCCGGAATAGACGCAACCGTCCGCCGTCGCCGGACACGTCGCGAGTGTGTAAACGACGTTGATGAGTGCTGGACCCCATTGCGTCAACGTCCCCGCCGGAACGACCTCCACTGTCGCGTTCGCATCATCGGCTGTCGGGGACGCGTAGACCGGATTCGGATCCCAGTCAGGGGCAGCGTCCCCGACGCCGCCGTCGCCGGCTTGGGCGTCGGTCGGCTGGAAGATGTCCACTTGCACGAAATCTGCAGCCGTTTCCGGCTGCCACGCGATCTCGATGGGCCCTGCGTCGACGATCGCGTCCGCGGCGGGCGACGTGATGGCGCCGTTCAACGTCGTCAGGTCGGCAACGAGTTCGAGCGTGATCGGCGTCGGACCGAGCGCGGGATGCAAAAGAGTCATGGAGTACGTCGGCTGAGCGTCGAGCGACGGCGAAGACGTGACGTCGTATGCCTTGGCGTTCGCGTCCCACGGCATCGGAACGGACGTTGCGCCCACCCCGATTGCAACGACCGCCGTGCCGTCGGTGATCTCTGCGCCGGTCTTCGGATCGAAAACGTGCGCCGACGCGGAGCGAAACTGCATCGAACCGCCCTCTGCCGCACGCGATTCGAGCACTTCGACGTGCGCGGGCTGCAACCGCACCGTAGCGGGACCGCCCACGGAAGAGACCGATAGCGGGCCGATGACGCGGGTCAAGGTCCCGGCAAGACCGAACTGCGCCGAGATCTCCACGTAGTAGTGCGACCATTGCGGCCCCGGCGCGAGCATCGAGGTATCGAAGGACCAGGTTCCGTCCGCGCCTAAAAGCTCCTGGGCGATCGGTTCCTGCCCGAGCGGCACAGCGGCGAAAAGCCCGACGGACACGGCCGTCGCAGGCGCCGAGAAGGCCGCCGTGACGCACGATCCGGTCAGGCACGAGGTGCCGTCGGACGCATCCAAAGAGCACAATGCCGAGAGTGTCTGGGACGCAGCACCATCGCCCATCAGCACGTCCGGCGTCGTGCTCGCGCCCGACGAGCAACCGGCGCTCGGTAGCGCGGCGACGAACGCGATGCGCGCGAGGCGCGCCCCGCGCCAACACACCGCACCCGGGCTCGGCGATCGATCCATCAATGCCCGAGTCCGCGGTCCATCTGCGCTTCGCGACACCGGTCGACGCATTCCGGATTGTCGGCGCACTGCTGGGAGCAGTCGGAGTATGCGCCGCGCGACCGAGCGCACGTGGGATCGCGCTCGCAATGCATCGGATCACGCTGCGCCGCGCTTTGCGCCGCGCCGCACCCGAACGCCAAGCCCAGTGCTAGGCCGCCTCCAGCCGCCCGAAGACCTGCCCACATGCCTTCAATGTGCGCCGCGCGTGCTCGACCGTCCAGGGGACCCGAGGCTCACCGGAGCCCACCCAAGGCCGCTGGCGGTGTCGTTACGGCCGGACGGCTCTTCAGGCACCGCTCGAACTCAGGCAGCAGCGAGAGTGCCGACGGGGGCAATCTCGGTCGACCCATGACCGGCGCGCCCTCGCGCGACCAGTCGACGCCGTTGTCGCTGTAGCTCAACCACACGAACAGGGCGCGTCCCTTGATGTTGTCGAAAGGAACCCCCCCACCCTGACCGCCGAACCACATGCGCGAGTCGTGGCTGTTGTTCCGGTTGTCGCCCATGACCCATACTTCGCCCTTCTTGGCGAAGTACGGGCCCTGGTATTCGGGAAACATGCCCGACGAATGATCGTAAAATGTCAAAAACGACACGCCGCCCAGATACTCGACGAACAGCTCCCCCTCGTGACGCGCAATCGGCGCGTCGTAATCGCTGTATGCCCATGAGCCGACGCGACAGCTCGGAACTTCCCACCCGTTGATGATCGGGTGACCGCTCCGCGCCTCGAGCTTGTCGCCTTCTATGGCGATAACTCGCTTGATGAAATCCTGCTCCGGATGCTCCGGAAACTCGAAGACCATGACGTCTCCGCGGCTCGGCGGCATGCTCGTCCACAGTCGTGCATGCGTGAATGGGACGGCCGGTCCATAGATGAACTTATTGACGAAAATGTGGTCCCCGATCATCAACGTCGGAATCATCGAACCGCTCGGGATCTTGAACGCTTCGATGACGAAGGCGCGCAGCGCGAACGCAACGGCGACCGCCATGAAAATGGCCTCGAGGTATTCGCGCACCTCGCTCTTGCGCCAGCGGCCGAGGCGAATGTCGATTTCACCGTCGGCGCGGGCGAGTGCGTCAATGAATTCGTGCTCTTCGAACGGCACGCGCGCCATCGTCTCGCGTAGAGTATCGAGCTCGGACTGCAGCCGTTCGCGCTCCTTCGCCGTCAGCTCGCGAGCGAGTGCACCCCCGTGCTTTGCCAAAATCATGTCGGCTTCGTCGAGCAGACTCCGGGCCCGTTCGAAGGTCACCCGGAGGCGTGGCGGCAAGTCGGAACGCTGCGGCGGATGTGCATGTCGAGCGAACGGCAGCTCGTGACGGACGGCCCAAAGGGCGATCTCGAACAAGGTGAAGAGGACGATCCCGACGGGTACCGGCTGCGAGCGGACGGTCGACTGAATCCACGCGAGCGCTCCGTTCGGCTCGCCGCCGCCGGCGGGCGAAAGCAACCAAATCGTGAGCGAGGCGAGCACGGTCGGAAGCAGACCGAACCAAGTCACCCAGTAGACGAGTCGCAGCAGGCGCGAACGCTTTGCCGTCTCGAGTTCGGCCGGCGGGCCGGCGTTCGCCTCGTCCACCGCGCGCACGGCCCGGCGGTCGCCAGCGATCGGGGGGGCGCCGTTCGTGCGTCTCGCGCCCCCCCCCGCGTCCGGAGCACTCGCACGCACATCCGGGGGATTGGATTGGTCGCTCTTCACGGTGCGTCACCGATCTGAATCGCGTAGTTGACGACCGCTGCAGCATCGCCCAGGACGCCGAAGAGCGGCGCCGGGGGGGGGGCCACCTGTCCGGCCAAAGGCGTGTTGTCGATCACGACGTAGTACATACCCGGCGGAACGGGGACTGCACGCTGGTATTCGACACCGAAACGCACAACGTCCGAAAAGCGCGGCACGAACGCGAGCGGTCCGGCAGCACCGTACTGGACGTAAAGCGCGAGCGAGGCGTCGCCCTCGACCTTGGGGACGACGAACACGTCGACCGACTGAACTCCCTCGAGATGCATTTGCAGAAAAATGGCGCGACCGGAACCGTCAACCTCGATGGGGCCGATGAAGTCCCGCTCGCTCGCGTGCACTTCGGTCCGCAGGTTTTCGTAGGTCGATCGGTTGGAGCCGTGAACGTCGAAAGGGTGTGTCGGGTGCTGTCCCAGAGGCAGATGCCCGACACTGAATTCCGTGCTCCCGCCGGTATGCTCGATGACCGTGAACCCTTGGGCGAGTTGACCGGAAACCATTTGCCGGCCGAAATTATCCGTGAACGGGGCGATCCAGTTTTGAACGAGATTCGCTACGGGCTGCTCGATGCCAAGGACGCGAAAGTCGGGGGGCGAAACCAAACGCGTGTCGAAGTAAGCGTAGATCGAGTCATCGTCGGCGCACTTGAAATCCTGATTATACTGGATTGTCGCGGCGGAGGTGAACGTCACTTTTCTCGAGAGGTTCGTCCAAGCGTAGCCGAAGCCATCGAACTGCACCCACAGATCCCCGTTGTCGAGCATCCGCTGGGCGCAGTGCTGGGGGAAAAAGCGGCCGATGACCGCCGCGTCGGCCGCCAGCGTCAGCGGCGCATTCCGTTTCGTCATCCGGGCGCAGAACTCCCCCAGCCCAAAACTCATGATATCGCGGCGCAGCGTCCGGTTGGACGGATCGTTGATGGGACCGGCGAGCTTGCATATCGAGTTCGCCGAGCATCCCGGGCCGCCCGCCGAGGCAACTCCAACGAGGACGAGGGCAAGCAGCGAGCGCGCAGCCCCGGGCATCGGCTCAAGCATAGCGCGAGCGCTTCGATGCACCGTGACTCTTGGTGATAACGTGACGCGATGAAGGCCGCGGTCCTCGGCGCGGGCGCATGGGGAACCGCCCTCGCCAAGCTCTTGGCCGAAAAGGGAGACGACGTCTGGCTTTGGACCCGGCGCAAGGAGCTGTGCGAAGCCGTCAACGCGACGGGTGAGAACGCCCGTTATCTACCCGGCGTAAGGTTGCCTCCCAACGTGCGGTGCACGGTGGACCTCGCTAGAGCTCTGGACGAGGCCATGACGGTGGTGTTCGTCGTCCCGAGCCATGCGACGCGCGACGTCGCCCGCGCGACGGCACCTTACGTGCACAAGACGCAGCCGATCGGGCCGGACGGTGAAGGCACGATCTTCATCGGCGCGACCAAGGGGATCGAAGATGAGTCGCTCATGTTCATGGATGAAGTTCTCTCAGACGAGCTTCCGCCATCCGCGCGCGGGCGTTGCGCGTTCGTATCGGGCCCAAGCTTCGCCCGCGAACTGGCGCAGCAATCGCCCACGGCGGTCGTGATCGCCGCGCTCGACCCGGGCGTTCGAACGGCCGCTGCAAAGAGGCTTCGCACGGCGTACATGAGGACTTACACGAGCGACGACGTGGTCGGCGTGGAATGCGGCGGCGCTCTGAAGAACGTCATCGCGATCGCCTCGGGCGCCGTCGAAGGCCTCGGTTTCGGGCACAACACGCGCGCCGCACTCATCACCCGGGGTCTCGCAGAAGTAGCGCGCCTAGCGATGGCGCGCGGTGGCTCGGCTCTGACGCTCGCAGGTTTGGCAGGAGTCGGCGACCTCGTGTTGACGTGCACCGGAGATTTGTCCCGGAACCGAACGGTCGGGCGGGAGCTCGGCAGAGGGCGGGCCCTGGCGGACGTTCTGGCGACGCTCGGTCACGTCGCCGAGGGCGTTCCCGCCGCAAAGAGCGCGTATGCGCTCTCGAGAAAGCTCCAGGTCGACATGCCGATCTCGTCCGAGGTCTACTGGGTGCTGCACGAGGGCAAGCCCGTTCATCAGGCCGTCAGTGACCTCATGGCACGCGAATTGGGCTACGAGTTCGACTTGCGCGCCATCGAGCGCGCCCGACCCTGAACAATCGACGGAGGTTGCCATGCGCCCTTGGGGTCTGCTTTCGGTTTCGATGGTTTACGTTCTCGGCGGCACGGCCTCGGCACAGGTTGCGCAGGCCTACCCGCCGCCGCCCGCGCCAGCGCCCACGGACGCGCCGCCGCCCGCAGCGGCCGCACCGCCCTCGCCATACCCCGCGCCCCCCGCGCCGGTCTATGCCCCGCCAGCCGGCAACCAGCAGCCGGCCTACCCGCCCCAGCCCCAGCCCGTTTACACGCCCGGGTACGCACCGGGACCGCAGCCTCTGCCGGCACCCTTTCCGCTTCCGCCACCAGTACTGCAACCGCCCCCGCCCCCCCGCAGTCGATACCGGAGCGCCGACGAGATGGCGTTTCTTTACGGAACGGGCATCGCGTACGGGGTCGGGTCCGGCATCTGGATCGACGCACTCGGCAAAGAGGGGGATCCCGGCATCGCGTTCATCGCACCCGCCATGCTCGGCGCTGCCGTGCCGATTGGCCTTTACGCCTGGGATCAACTCGATGAGTTCGATCGCGGCGTTCCGTCGACCGTCGCAACCGGCTTGCTGCTCGGCGGCGTAGAAGGAGCCGCGATCAGCGGGCTGCAGTGGCAGGTCACCGGAAACGGGGGCCCCCATTCCTGGGACTTCCGGAGCTGGACGTCGATCACGTTCGTGACGGCCACTGCCGGCGGCGTGGGGGGTTACGCGTTCGGCGAATGGCTCCAGCCAGACCCGCGCAGTCTCGGCCTCATCACGAGCGCGGCGGGATGGGGCGCGCTCAACGGAATCCTCTTTGGCTCGGGCGTGGTGCGCGGCGACTGGAAGGACGGTGCCGCGGTTTGGGGGTTCGCAGGCTACAACGTCGGAATCGTGGCTGCGGGCGTGGTGTCGACGCTCTACGTGCCGTCTTGGCAGACGATTCGCTACATGTGGATTGGCGACGTGCTCGGAACGCTCGCCACGACTCCGGTGTATTTTTTCTATCTTGGCAGCAGCGGCGACAATTGGCGCCACGGATTCATCGCGAACGCCGTGGGCGGCGTGGCGGGACTGGCCATCGCCGCCGTGCTGACGGCGAACATGACCGACGGACCGGGCTCGCCGTCGTTTACTCCCCCGTTTCAGCTCGCGGTTGGGCCAACGCCACGTGGGGGCGCCGAACTTCAAGCTTACGGCAGTTTTTGAGTGTCCGTGGCAGCGCGGACCTATCTTGAAGCGCCGGACAAAAATGAGGCGAGGCAGCCCCTGGAGGCGGCCTCGCCCATTCTTGGCCTCGCGCGGCTCAGAACCTTTACGGCCTGACCGCCGACGGCAACTCCGAAGTCACCTTCTCACTTGGGCGCGGCGGTCGACGACGGCGCCGCGGACGATTCCGCCGGCGCGGCCGACGGGGCAGCCGCGCTGCTGGCGCTGTTGTCGGGCGAATTCGCGGGCGGTGAGCTACCGCCGCACGCCACGAGCGCCCCAAGCGACGTCACGGCCGCGAGAAGCGCGACAATTCCGATATTCTTCATGATCGTTTTCTCCTCCAGCGAGTCCCGAGCGAAGTCGAGGACGCGGCTTCTTATGCCCCAGTTACGCATGAGGCGTCAATCAAACGACTACCCGGTTCATTCGCATTTCGGTTCGGAGGACGCGAAAATCATCCTTGCCGCAGGTCCACGTCGCCGGGTAGTCGTGGGGACCGAGAGGACCGGCACCCGCCGTCGCTTTGGACAGGCCCCTGTGACCGGTATTTTTGAGGTACGGTCGTTGTCCATCCCGTTTCCGCCGGGTTGCCGCGATGCCCCTTCTGAAGTGGTTTCCTGCTCAAGGTCCGCCGCGCACGTTCGTGCTCCACAAGCCCGTTACGACGGTGGGCCGTGCTCTCGGAAACGATGTGGCCCTCGCCAGCCCCGAACTTGCCGAGACGCACGCGCAGGTACTGTTCGATGGTCGGGACTTCAACCTCGAAGAGGTCGACAAGCACGGCGAGATCCTGGTCAACGGGAGGAAGAAGCGCCGGGCGAGGCTCGTGCACGGCGATCGATTGACGTTCGGCGACGTCGAACTGTCGTTCAGCATGTTCGACGAACCGTCGACCGTCAGCCGGCCGCCGAACGCGACCGAGGGCGATTCGCTCACCGAAAGCCAGCTTCAGGTCACTCACCAGCAGCTCGCGGCGCTCCGCAAACTCTACGAGTTCAGCGAAAAGCTGATGACGATGAAGGACGTCGAGCCGCTGCTCGAAGCGATGCTCGACGCGGTCGTCGAAGTGACCGGCGCCGAAAAAGGGCTCATTTTGTTGAACGACGACGCATTCAGCCATGGCGAAGGCAAAAGCGACGACTCGTCGCCCGCCCGATCCGCTCGCATTCGCGCGTCTCGAAATGTACGTCACGAGGCGATCGCCGAAGCGAGCGGGGCGATCAGCGACAGCATCGTGCGCAAGGTGGTCGAAACGGGGCGCCCGATCATCGTGAGCGACGCGCTCAACGACTCGGAGTTCAGCACGAGCGAGAGCGTGCTCGCATTGCGCCTTTCGAGCGTCATGTGCGCGCCGCTCGTTTCACAGGGACACGTGCAGGGGGTGCTCTACGTCGGCAACGATCGCGTGAAGGGTCTCTTCGAGCGGGGGCAGCTCGACGCCCTCTCCATCTTCGCCGCACAAGCGAGCCTGATCTTACAGAACGCACTGCTCTTGAGCGCGCTCCGAGCCGACAAGGCGAAGCTCGTCCAAGAACTGAAGGACAAGCGCTTCGGCGAAATCATCGGCGTGTGCGCCTCGATGATGGAGGTCTTCCGGAAACTGCAAAAGGTCGCCACGACCGACATCTCTGTACTCATCACGGGGGAAACCGGCACGGGCAAGGAACTCATCGCTGCGGAACTCCACCGCCGCAGTGCGCGGGCAAACGGCCCCTTCGTCGTGATCAACTGCGGGGCCATCCCAGAGAATCTCATCGAGAGCGAGCTCTTCGGCCACGTCAAGGGTGCCTTCACGGGTGCCGTCGGATCACGGCCCGGGAAGTTCCAGGTCGCGAACGGGGGAACGTTGTTCCTGGACGAGATCGGCGAGCTGCCGCTCAATTTGCAAGTAAAGCTTCTGCGCGCGTTGCAGGAGCGCGTCGTTTTCCGAGTGGGCGACAGCAAACCCGAGAAAGTCGACATTCGGGTCGTCGCCGCGACCAATCGAGTCCTCGAAGACGAAATTCGCGCCGGGCGATTTCGCGAGGATTTGTATTATCGGCTGAACGTGGTCAACATTTTCCTCCCGCCGCTCCGTCAGCGGGGCGACGACGTTCTCATCATCGCCAAAGCCCTTCTATCGAAGTATGCCGAAGAGCTCGGCTCCCACGTTCAGGGGTTCACTCCACAGGCGCTTGCTGCGATCAAGAAGGGCTCGTGGCCGGGCAATGTCCGGCAACTCGAAAATCGCATCAAGAAGGCGCTCGTCCTGTGCGACAAATCGCTGCTTTCGCCCGAGGACTTGGATCTCGGCAAAGAGGAAGAAACCTCGATTCTGCCGCTCGAGAAGGCCAAGGAGGAATTCCAGCGCAAATACGTGCTCGAAGTGCTCGAGCGCAACAACGGGAACCGAACTCAGACCGCACGCGATCTCGGCGTCGATCCCCGGACCATCTTCCGCTACCTCGAGCGTGAAGCGCATGCACCGCCGCCCGCGGGGACGCGAAGCGCCGACGAATGAACGAGCACGCGCGCAGCGCTGCAGACGATCTCAGAACTGCGCGCTGAGTCCGCGCTTTCGCGGCGGCTTCTTCTCGACGTGCGGTTGGCCGCGACCGTTCGCGTCGCCGTTGACGGCCGCACCGGACGGCTGCGCTTTCTTCGACGAGATCGAAAGCAGGGCGTCCGCGATCTGCGCCGCGCGGTCGGTCTTCTCCCATGAAAACTCCGCCCGGCCAAAGTGACCGTAAGCGGCCGTCTTCTTGTAAATCGGCGCGAGAAGCCCGAGCTCTTCGATGAGCGCCTTGGGACGCATGTCGAAATGGGTCACGATGTATTTTTCGAGAACGTCGTCGGGAACCTTGCCAGTTCCGAAGGTGTTCACGTGCACGCCCACCGGCCGGGCGAGGCCGATGGCATAGGCCACCTGTACCTCGCAGCGCTTTGCTACCCCCGATGCGACAACGTTCTTCGCGATATAGCGGGCGTAATAGCAAGCGCTCCGATCGACTTTGCTGGGATCCTTGCCGCTGAAGGCACCGCCTCCGTGGCGACCCATCCCGCCGTAGGTATCGACGATGATTTTTCGACCGGTCAGTCCGCAGTCCCCTTGCGGACCCCCAATCACGAAGCGACCGGTCGGGTTGACGTGCAGCTTGGTGTTTTTGTCGACAAGCTTCTTCGGAAGAGCCTTGTCGATGACCAGATCCACGATGGCCTCGCGGAGCTGCTTGTACTTGACCTTTTCGTCGTGTTGGGTGCTGACGACGACCGCGTCAATGCGAACGGGAACGTCGTTTTCGTATTCGAGAGTAACCTGAGTCTTGCCGTCCGGGCGCAGAAAGTCGACGACCTTCTTCTTCCGGATTGCGGCCAGCTGGCGCGCGAGCATGTGCGCGTACTGGATCGGCGCCGGCATGAGCTCGGGCGTCTCGTCGGTGGCGTATCCGAACATCAGGCCCTGATCCCCCGCGCCCTGCTCCTTATGCAGACCATCCCCTTCGTTGACTCCCTGGGCGATGTCCGGACTTTGCCGCTCGATGGCCGTCAGCACCGCACACGTGTTCGCATCAAAGCCCGTCGCCGACCCGAGGTACCCGATCTCGCTCACAGTCTCGCGGACGATCTTCGGGTAATCGATGTGCGCGGTGGTCGTAATTTCTCCAGCGACCACGACCATCCCCGTCTTCGCGAGCGACTCGCACGCGACCCGTGCCCGTGGATCTTGAGCGAGGATCGCGTCGAGAATGGCATCGGACACTTGATCGCAAAGCTTGTCCGGATGTCCCTCGGTGACAGACTCGGAAGTGAAACGATAGCGGGACATTGGGTCTCCTTTGAACTGACGACGGACTCGCCCGGCATCTAGTACGACGGGGCTCGCGAAGCTAGGGCACTCTGGACTCGGTGGCAAAGGGCGCCATGCGGCAGTAGAGATGGCGGCTCACCGCCATGCCCGTCTCTATCGACCCCAGTGATGTTTTCGTACGACGACACATAGGGCCCAGCGACGCCGACGTTGCCGAAATGCTGCGGGAGGTCGGAGCCGGCTCGCTCGACCAGCTCATCGAGCAAACGGTCCCAAGCACGATCCGGCTGAGCCGCCCCCTCGACGTACCCCCGGCCAAGACCGAGCACGACCTGCTCGAACAGCTTCGCGCCATCGCCGCCGGGAACGAGGCATGGCGGAGCTTTCTCGGCATGGGCTACTCCGATTGCATCACGCCTGCGGTGATTCAGCGCAACGTGCTCGAGAACCCGGGGTGGTATACGCAGTACACGCCCTATCAGGCGGAGATCGCGCAAGGTCGCCTCGAGGCTTTGCTCAATTTTCAGACGATGGTGAGCGATCTCACGGCGCTGGAAATCGCCAACGCCTCGCTCTTGGACGAGGCGACTGCAGCCGCGGAGGCGCTGCACGTCATGGCGCCGTCGTCCAACACGAGCGGCCAACGGCCGTTTTTTTTCGTCTCGGACGCGTGCCATCCACAAACCATCGGCGTACTCCGGACGCGCGCCGCTGCGCACGGCATCGACATCGCGGTGGGCGACGCCGCGCACGCTCTCGACGGGCCGCGGAAGCCCTTCGGAATTCTCCTGCAGTACCCGGGAACCGACGGCGCGATCCGTGACTTTCGGGACCTCATCGCACGGGCACACGCGGGTGCGACGACGGTGGCCATGGCGTGCGATCTTCTTTCCCTGACGCTTCTCGTACCTCCGGGCGAGATCGGAGCCGACATCGCCGTCGGAAGCGCGCAGCGTTTCGGCGTTCCGCTCGGCTACGGCGGGCCCCACGCTGCATTTTTCGCCTGCCGATCCGAGTTCGTGCGAAGGCTACCGGGTCGCATCATCGGCGTGAGCGTGGATGCGCACGGCAAGCGCGCGCTACGCATGGCGCTGCAAACTCGCGAACAGCACATTCGTCGCGAAAAAGCGACGAGCAACGTGTGTACGGCGCAGGCGCTGCTGGCGGTCGTGGCCGGCCTGTACGCCGTCTATCACGGGCCGGACGGACTGCGCGCCATCGCGGAGCGCGTTCACGGACTGGCAGCGTCGTTCGCCCTCGGCTTGCGCAAGCTGGGCGTTCGCGTCGCCCACACGAGCTTCTTCGACACGGTGCGCGTCGATGCCGAACCCGATCGCATCGACGGATGGATCCATGGGGCGCGCGCCCACAGGATGAACCTGCGCCGCATCGGCGAGCGTTCGATTGGAATTGCATTCGACGAGACGACGTCGGCGTCGGACGTGGACGTACTGCTCACCGTCTTCGGCGACGGGGCGCCCGCCGCGGCGAGCTGTGCAGAGCTCGCGCGCGAGGCGGTGTCTGCGATTGGCGGCTTCGAACGGGCGAGCATGTACCTCACCCATTCGGTCTTCAATAGCCATCGATCCGAGACCGAGTTGCTGCGCTACATGAGGCTGCTCGAGTCGAGGGACCTTTCGCTGGTTCACTCGATGATCCCACTCGGGTCATGCACCATGAAGCTCAACGCGACCGCCGAAATGATGCCGGTCACGTGGGCGCAATTTGCCCGAATCCATCCGTTCGTTCCCGTCGATCAGGTGCACGGCTACCGGATCGTCATCCAGCAGCTCGAAGCCATGCTCTCGGAGATCACCGGATTTCCCGCGATAAGCCTGCAGCCCAACTCGGGCGCACAAGGCGAGCTCGCTGGGCTCCTCGTCATCCGCCGCTACCACGATAGCCGGGGCGACGCAGCACGCGACGTCTGTCTCATCCCCGCGAGCGCCCACGGTACCAACCCGGCATCCGCCGCGATGGCGGGATTGCGCGTGATCGTCGTCGCGTGCAACGACCGAGGATACGTCGATATCGCGGATCTCGAGGCAAAGGCGAAGGAACATGCGCCCAAGCTCGCCGCGCTCATGGTCACGTACCCATCGACCTACGGCATTTTCGAGGAAGACATCGAGCGCATTTGCGCCATTGCCCACGCCCACGGCGGGCAGGTGTACTTGGACGGCGCGAACTTGAACGCCCAGGTCGGCCTGTGTCGACCGGCCGACGTGGGCGCCGACGTCTGCCACGTGAATTTGCACAAGACGTTCTGCATCCCGCATGGCGGCGGCGGCCCCGGCATGGGACCCATCGGGGTCGCGCAGCACCTCGCGAAGTTCCTCCCTCGGCACCCGGTCGTCGAAGTCGGCGGCGAGCAAGGCATCGGCCCGGTCAGCGCCGCGCCTTGGGGAAGCGCGAGCATCCTGCTCATTTCTTGGGCGTACATCGCACTCATGGGCGCAGCGGGCCTGAAGCGGGCAAGCCAAGTAGCGATTCTCAATGCCAACTACGTGGCGGAGCGCCTCCACGGACACTTCCCCGTTTTTTACCGAGGCCAGCGCGGAAGGGTCGCGCACGAGTGCATTCTCGACACGCGCGGGGTCAAGCGAACCGCCGGCGTCGAGGTGGACGACATCGCCAAGCGACTGATGGACTACGGGTACCATGCTCCGACGATGAGCTTTCCCATTGCCGGAACCCTCATGGTGGAGCCCACAGAGAGCGAGTCGAAGGCCGAGCTCGATCGTTTTTGCGACGCGATGATCGCGATCCGCGAGGAAATCCGCGACATCGAAAATGGGCGATTTCCTCGCGAAGACAACCCGCTCAAGCACGCGCCGCATACAGCGGAGGCCGTAATGGCAACGGAGTGGAGGCATTCCTATCCACGCGAGCTGGCCGCCTTTCCCGCGCCCTGGACGCGAATGCGCAAGTTCTGGCCCCCGGTGGGTCGTATCAACAACGCCCATGGCGACCGCCACCTCTTGTGTTCCTGCCCACCCGTCGAGACGTACTCCACGCCGTAGCCCGCCCCGACTCGGCGCTTGCTCCTGGGCTTGTCCTGCGGGCACTTTGTGCCCTCCTCCGCATCGCCGTGACGGCGCAAAACGCGTGCAACGACTCGCGGGGGGGAACAGGCGCCCTCGTCGTGCGCTCGCCCGCCTGGTCGGCTCACGCACTGTTCGTTCACGTGGGGAGTGTCGCGGTGTGCCGCCTTGTCGCGGCGGCCTTGGAGGATCGGAGACGACGCGGTAGCGTCGGGCGCGCACCTCCTCTAGGCTGCCTCGTGTGAACGGCTCCCCCCTGCGCCGGACGTCGCTCTACTCGGAACACGTCGCGCTCGGCGCCCGTCTCGTGCCCTTTGCGGGGTGGGAGATGCCCGTTCAATACACGGGCATCGTCGACGAACACAACGCGGTGCGACGCGCTGCAGGTCTATTCGACGTGAGCCACATGGGCGAGCTTCACCTTCGCGGCGAATATTCCACCCATGTCGTCGACTACCTCGTGACGGGCGACGCGAGGAAGATGCTCGATGGCCAGGCGATGTACACGTGCGCGTGCAACGAGACGGGAACGATCCTCGACGATCTCATCGTGTACCGGCGTGCAGAGGGCGATTGGCTCGTCGTCTGCAACGGATCGAACCGCGAGAAGATGAGCGCTCATTTCGCGCGCGCCGCCGAGAACCACTGCGAGTTCGACGATCGGAGCGACACCACCGCCCTCCTTGCCCTGCAGGGGCCTCGCGCATTCGACACGCTCGGCCGGCTGGGCGAGGATGGAGCTCGCTTATCGGCGTTGAAGAGTTTTCACTTCTGCGATGCGACTCTCGCGGGCGTCCGCTGCACTGCGGCACGCACCGGGTATACGGGCGAGGACGGCGTCGAAATTTTTAGTGCGTGGGACGACGCTCCTCGCCTTTGGCGCGCGCTCATCGAGGCGGGCGCACCCTTTCACATCAAGCCTGCCGGACTGGGGGCACGCGACACGCTCCGGCTCGAGGCTCGGCTCTCGCTCTATGGAAACGACATCGACGAATCGACCAACCCTCTCGAGGCGGGCCTGGGTTGGGTCGTCCGCTTCGACAAGGCGGACTTCATCGGTAAATCCGCCCTCGAAGGCGTGCGTCTCGGGCGCCTCGCCCGGAAACTCGTCGGCTTCGAGATGGTCGGACGCGGGATCGCACGTCACGGTTACGCGCTGCTCGACACGCAGAAGAGACCGGTCGGCGTTTGCACGAGCGGCGGTCCGGCGCCGACCGTTGGCAAGAACATCGGGCTCGGCTATGTGCCGACAGAATTGTCGGAGCCAGGGACGGAGTTCTTCGTCGATTGCCGCGGCAGGCACGTCGAGGCCGTCGTGGTCCGGACCCCCTTCTACAAGCGGCCAAGATCAGGAGCGAATCGATGAGCCAGTCTGCGCCGGCCAACCTTCGGTACACCCGAGAACACGAGTGGACGCTCGCGCAAGGCGGCGAGGTTACGGTGGGAATCACGGCGTTTGCCGTGGAGCAACTGGGCGACGTGACACTCGTCCACTTCGACGTCAAGGTGGGCGACGATGTCGGCACAGGCAAGCCGTTCGGAACGATCGAAAGCGTGAAGACGCTCAGCGATCTCTACGCGCCGGTCGCGGGCAGGGTCATCCGAATCAACCAAGCGCTCGCGACAAAGCCGGAACTCGTCAACGAGGACTGCTACGGCGCGGCATGGATGATCGTGATCGCACCGAGCGATCCAAAGGAGATCGATCGGCTGATGGACGCTCGGGCGTACGAGGCCCACGAGCAAGCGTCGGCGCATTGACGAGCCAGCTCTTACCGCGCTGACGCGAATCCGCTTGCCGACCATGCAGGGGTGAGTCGAAGACTGATCCTATAGACATCCCGGCCCGACACCACGCCCCTCCGAGTCCTGTCGGCCGACGAGCGGCGGGCATCGCCCGTCGCGCAGCTCCTGGGTACCGTGCTAGCGTGCCGCCGCGATGGCTTCGAGCGTGACAGGCCCGGGCATCGATCGATCAACCGTCGATCGGGCTGCGAGGGTCATCGCATTGATCGCCTGTGTCTGGTTCGCCTTCTCCGCAGCGTGGGGAATGTTTCAGATCCCCGGAAATGGTCACTCGGACTCGGGCAGCGCGGCCACGGCCTGCTTCTCCGCGGCGATCGTGCGGTTCAAGATGCTCTACCCCGCCGGATACGCGTTCCAAGGGACATGCCCTCCTCCCAGCGCATACTACTGCCACCACCCGTTCGGTTGCTTTTACGCTACCGCACTGCTTCTATGGATATTTGGCGAGCACGACTTCGTCGTGCATCTGCCGGCGATCCTGATGAGCATCGGGATCCCACCTTTGCTATACGGCATTGGCCGACAATTGGGGGGCCCGGTCGTGGGTGCCGTGGCGACGTTCGCCTATGTCGTCGTTCCGATCGCGGTCGGGTTCACGACTCTCAATGCCCTCGAGACGCCGGGCATTTTCGGCTCTCTCCTTTTTTTTTGGGGCCATTCGGTCCACCAGGCCACCCGAAGGACTCGGTTCGAAGTCGCTAGTCTCGTGGGGCTTTCCATCGCGTGCTCCGCCGATTGGTCCGGCTACTGCTTGGTCGCACCGCTTCTCGGTTGGAGCTTTCTTCGGGCGTTCGTATTTCCGACGCGATGGACTCCGCACTTCGATTTCAAAACCTATGCTCGTTGGTGGGCGCTATCGGCGGTCATCGCTGTGTGCACATTCCTCTTGTGGGTTGGGCTGTTCCAACGGGCCGACAAGATCGGCGATTGGTTGGCCGCGGGAGACCTGCGAGGCGGCGGCGGCATAGCTTCCCTCAAAGCCGCTCTCGAGGCCCGCAAGAATTGGATCGACTTCAGCTTCACCCCGCTTGCCATCGGCCTCGGCAAGATGGCGGTGCCGGTCGTTTTCGTGCGGCTTCTTCTTTTCCGCCGCGACGAAGAAGCCTACTCGCTGTCGGTCTTGCTCGGCGCGACCGCGCAGTACGTCGCTTTCAAGGGCGGCGCCGATGTTCACGTGTTCTGGCCGCATCAATTCGCGGAGTACTTCGCCCTCGGCATGGCGCAGCTTTCGGCCACTGTCGGCAGTATGACGCAGAGGGGGTGCCGCTTCCTCACCAGTCCGTCACGGGCAAGAACGATCGGCGCATGCGCAGCTCTGGTCTTGGGGATCTTGCCGTCGCTCGCCATGGCACCGAACGCTGCTCAAGCTCTTCTCGTTTGGCGCCGGACGGGAGGTCGTTACGACGACAACGGAGCTCGGATCCGAAGCGACATCGACCTCCTCTTCGTCATCAAGCACCTGCTCGTGCCTTCCAAGCGGCCCGACTGGGTTCTCGATGTAAGCCCGTCGATCAGCTGGTATTGGGAACACACTTGGACGTGGCACGGGGAGCAGCGACCCGTCACGGACCCGGCTGCGAGTCAGCCATCGACGACGACTCACCCGTATTGGATTGGACGGGCGTCCGGGCTCGTCTCGGGCGAACAAACCCGCATAGCGGGCGAGGCGCATGTTCAAGCTTACGGCGACATTTGGGTGGTGGACCAACGCCGACCGCCCGCGCCGATCGACGCGTTTCACTACGAAGAGAGGGAACCCAACCCGTTCGAATGGCTCGTATTTGGAGGTTGGGAACCGGTGCGCGAGATCGGCGGTATCGATCCACTTCAAACCTGGGAGTGGCGCGTACACCTCGGGCAGCCGAGCCCGGCGCCGACCTCCGGCAACGAGTCCAGTCTCCAGAATCTACGCATCCTGCACAACGTCGCGGTGTACACGGGTGCCACCGCGCGTGTGCGGGAGCTACGCGCAAAAATCGACGCTCAACTGGATCGATCGGTCGCCGCCGACTTCGACCGAGGACTTCAACTCATTGGCGTTCGAGTGACGCACGGCGTACACCCCCAGATCGAGATCTTGTTCCTCGCGGGTGGCGCGATCAACCCCGACTCGATATTCAGGGTTCGCTCCACGATCGAGGCGCGTGCGCCGTTCAGTCTCATTCCCGTGGACCCCGTCGACCGGGACATGGCTTTCCCGCCCCGCATTCCGACCAAGCTTTGGCGCGCGGGATTTCTGTACGAGATCGACGTCGTGCTCAACCATCGCATCGGCGTCGAGCGCTACTGGGGCGTCTGGAGCAACAGCCAGCAGCGACTCGATCACCACCCCGTCACGAACCTTGCGACCCTGCGTTGATCGGCAGCGTCACTGGCCCCCGAAAACCTGAATCTCACTGAGGACGACGCGGTCGAGTCTGTCGAGAAATAGAGGATCCGCGAGCGGATGGCTCTGCGCATACGATCGGTGTCCTCCGCGACTGGATCGCGACGAGGGCGCCGCTGAGGCCTCCGAGTGCTTCGGGCGTGAGCGCATCATCGGGAGCCTCCGGCGCGCGCGACGCTTCAGTCCAGCAGCGCCGCCCTCAAGGACGGGGCCCACTGTCCAGTCCCTCGGTCAAGGACTTGAAAGTGCCCGCCGTCGTCCCAATAAGCCCACCCGAAGCCGCGTCGCTCCGCCTCCACGCGCGTAGCCCGGGTCCACGCGGCGCGAGACTTCGGGTCGCCGACGTCGTCGGCACCGAATTCACCCATGTAAACCGGCAGGTGATGGCGGTTACCCCACGTGCGGGCCATGTCGAGTTGATCGATAATCGTGCCCTTATTGCACGGGTTCGTCTCGGCGGGCTCTCGATTGTACCGGTCGAACCACCTCCGAACCCAGTCGACGGCGCTTGCCGCCGGGACAGGTACGATCGGCGTCTCCGGCGGACCGGGAAACACCACGCCGTGGGTCTGGTACTCGCCCGGCATCCAGCCGGCGCCTTGGTGTGTGAACAGCATCGGTTGATACATGTGGAAGCTGCCGACGAGGTTCGGATCGCCCTCGGGGACGACGAGCGTGTCTCGAAGGTTCTTCGCCGACGCCCAGAACACGCCCTCGACGACCACCGTGCGGGTCGGGTTGGTTGCCCGAACGATCTTGAGCGCATCCGCGAGGATCTCGTTCCAAACGGAAGCCACGAGGGCATCACACGGTTCGTTCAAGAGCTCGAACGCGACCGTGCCGGGCTGGTCCTTGAAGCGGTCCGCGATCTGGCGCCAGATCCCGAGAAACCGTTCGCGGTGTGCTTCCGGGTCCGCCATGAGTTCTTCGTAGTGGTGAAAGTCGAGGACGATCCCGAGTCCGGAGTCGAGGGCTTGGCGAACGGCCCAATCGACGCGCTCGAAGAATTGCGGCTGCACGGCGTACGGGGCCGTGGCTGCTGCGTGCGCGTTGAATCGGATGGGCAGACGCACGTGATCGAAGCCAGCCTGTTTCACGGCGGGAAAGTCGCTCGCGCTCAGCCTCACGCCCCAGGCTCCTTCGCTCGGCGCGTCGAGAGCATCGCCGAGGTTCATCCCCCGATTCAACCGGATGTCGGAACCCCTGTTCGGCGACGACGCAACGACCGGGGTTGCAGCGTTCGCCGTAGGGGTGCATGCCGCGGCGCAGAGCGCGAGGACGGAGACCATCCCGGTCATCGCAACCTTCATGGGCGTCGGCGACGATATCGCGAACCTCTTCGAGAACGAAACGGTCCGTTGCCACTGGAACCAGGACTCGGGGTCGCCCACGACACGACAATTCAACGGCCCGAGGTGGCGCCCCTTGTCCGACCCCGGTATGGCCACTTCGCCCATTGCGACGCCAGCAGTTCGCGTTCCACGTCTTCGCGTTCCCTTTCCGCGTCTTTCGGACGATGCATCTGCATGAGCCGACCGCCTAACGAATCGGCACATTCCATGCGGCTCGTGTCTTTCGTCATTCCGACGCTCGAAGAGACCGAGATCGCGGACAGTCTCGACCTGCTGACGTCGCATCTGTCCGGGCTGCCCCGTGATCGCTTCGAGATCCTGCTCGTCGACGACAGCGGAGAGGCCTACAAGGTGGCCATCCGGCGGTACGCCGAAAGATGCCGACGAATTTACGGAGAGCGGATCACCATCCGACCCATCGACGGTCGCCATCGTGGAAAGGGCGACGCCGTCCGGATCGGAGCGCTCGCCGCGAGCGGTTCGGTGGTCTTCACAATGGACGCCGATCTGCCCGTACCGCTCAAGCACATCGAGGGGTTCTTGTCCGTCATCGACGACCAAGGGTTCGACGTCGTCATCGGCGAGCGCCCATTAACCCGCAATCTGGCTGAACCGGCGCGCTATCTTCTCTCTCGCGCCCTTTTTGCTGCGCAGCGCGCGATCGTCTTCGGATCCAATCGCTTCTACGATACCCAATGCGGGTTCAAAGCCTTCCGCGGCCCCCTCATCCGCGAACTTGCGGGCCGGCAGATCGTCTCCGGCGGCATGTACGACATCGAGTACCTCTACGCGTCGATCCGCCTCGGCGCTTGCATCCGACGCGTCCCGGTAGTGCAGAACGAAGAACGCCGCCCGTCCAAGATCCGCGTACTCCGCGCATCGATGACCGACCCGGTGGACCTCGTTCGGGTCAGACTCCGAGGCTTGTTGGGGCACTACAACCGGGCGTCCGGTCCGGCTTGGACGCCACCCGCCGGAGATGGCGGACCCCGGTGAATCCGCATGATTTCGGAGTCCCTCTTGATTTCCGAATCGGGCGGTGTGGCGACGCTGAGATGAGAGCTCGGAGGGCCTCTCCGAGGGTTCAGGTGTCGGCCGCGAATGTACGGTGCGTCGCACACGGCGCTCCGCATTTCGTCCGGAAGCGGCTTGCGACAGGGGCACTGCGAATAGCCACGTAGCGCGAGACCGATATAATGTTCGGCATCCCACCGAGACACGACAAGGCGCTTGGCGTTGTCCGGTGACTGCTGGTGCGCGATGTCCTGGAACACCGGTGGAGAGTGCGGCGCGGTATTGAATGACGCACCGCCGAAGCGCTCGCGAGCAAACGTCACGGTCGTCGCCAAGTGCGTGGCCATGAGGCGAAAGGATACCCGCAATGGCAGGGCACTCTAGGCCAGGCATCACCCGCCGCGCGATCGGACGACGTTAGCGATCTTCGGGACGCGTCAAGTTGTGGCTCGGGCCCGGTTCCTCGACGCCTCGCGCCGTGCTACCGACCTGATCACGACTTCGGGCGCTCCCGCGGCGAGGTTTCATCACTACGAGGAGCTCATGGCCGGTCCCGAGGCGCCGCTCGACGTGGCGCTTTCCTGGGCGGAAAAGAAAGGCCTTCCAGTGTATATGGGTGAATTCGGCGCGGACGACGTTGGCGACCCCAGGTCGCGGGCCGTGTGGACCAAGACGACGCGCGTCGCAGCTGGGCCGCGCGGCTTCGGCGGGGCGTACTGCGATGACGGCGGTCGCTTTCAGACGCTCGATCGCAAGACCCACGTATCGGTTCCGCACCTCCAGGCCGCTCGGCTCGCTTGAGGTTAATCGCGGTGTTCTCGCATCATTCATCCATCGGCGAGTTCTTCTTGCTCCGCGAGGCCGAGCGAACCATTCGCGGCTACTCGCCTGGGCAGCACGAGATCGTCGCGTCGCATCGGGCGGCAGCCGACTTGCGTCGGCGTGCGGCGCGCAAGACGGCGGATCCTGTCGCGGCGTGTGTCCTTTTTCGCGAGGCCTTGCTCGCGTATCTAAGGGCCCAGCTCATCGCCGAAGTGGCGAGCACGGTGGCCGAAGCCCAACCGCCGGACCGGCTTGCGAGTCGCATTGTGAGCGCCGGCGCCGACGCGATCGCCCCCGACCGGGAGGCCGATCTCGAGCGGGTGCGCCATGCTGTGGGCACTTCTCACCCACTCTATTTCGATCGCCTCGAACGGATAGAACTCGAACGAACGAGAAGCGCGCTCGAACGGGCGGTGTCAAAGCTCGCCGCCGGTGTCGAGGCGCGGACGCTCGTGCACGTGCGTGCGAGCCGATGGGGACGAGCAGCCGGCACGGCCCTTTTGATTGCGTTCGTGACGTATCGGACCGTAAGCGCGGTCTACTGGCCGGATCTCGCATATGGCAAGCCAGTGAGCGCAAGCAGTGTTTATCCAAACAAGCCCGACATGAGTGGTCTGGTCGACGGAGAGATTGGAACGAGTTACGGGGCCGCGACCGATACCGGAACGGACCCCTGGTTGGCGGTCGATCTGCAGGCCGTTTACCGCGTCACGACCATCGATGTCTACAACCGAGTGGACGGATGGTTCGACGTCAGCTTGCCGCTTACCCTTCAAATCTCGGTCGACGGCGTGACGTTCCGAGACGTGGCACGGCGCGACACCGTATTCGATCGGTGGATCGTGCACCTCAATCACGAACGGGCCCGGTTCGTGCGTGTGCGCAGTGCGGGTCGAACGCTCCTTGCGCTCAGCGAATTGGAAGTTTTTGGCGATAGGCAGAAGGCGAAGTGATGCGTTCGTTCGCGGTCGGCGGGCCAGGCAGGCAGCCATCTCGTGGAACGTCTCGTGCCATGTCCGGCTTGACGTTACCCGCCGGACGTGACGGTGCCCGCTGAGTCTGCATGATTTCGGAGTCCGTCCCGATTTCCGAGTCGGGCGGCGCAAACGTGTTGAAAGCCGAGAAGCTCGGGCCAGATTTGGCAAACCCGCGATTCGAACGGTTCTACCCAGTCGCGATAGAGCTTGTAGGCGCGCGATTCCGACATCGCCAAATGCTCGCCTCGCTGCAGCTCCCCCTCAAACCATTTGCGGAGCGTCGGCGCAGCCGACTGGACGACCGAGGGCGTGCACGCTTCGTCGATGATCGAGAGCCCGCAATACTCGAGAAGCTGCTGCGCGGTACGGCGCGTGAAAAAGCGCAGGTGCGTGCGATCCCATAGCCCGGACCAGCGATATTCCTGCAATCCAAGAACCGTCGCGACGCGATTGTACCAAACCGCGTAGTTTGGGACCGAAACGATCCATAGGGCGTCGCGAACAGGCTCCAAGGCTTGGAGGCTACGGATAAACCCGATGGGATCGACAATGTGCTCGAGCACGTCCGACAGCACGAGCGCGTCGAAGGGTGCAGGCCTCGTCGCGGCAGCGCGCCACTCTTCCATCGTGCCGTGGAAGACCTCGTCGCAAGCCAACCGCGCGAGCTCTGCGGCGCGCGGATTCGGCTCGACGCCGACGACGCTGACGGCAGGACTGCGCTCGTGAAACGCCCGGGCATTGGCTCCGCATCCGCACCCGACATCGAGAACGCGAGCGTGGGTCTTGAACGCGAGGACATGTTTGGATAAAAGCGATACGATAGCTGGATTGGGACGCTCGATGTACGCGTACGACGACGTTCCAAGGTCAAGCGGCAGGGCGCCCGAGGAGACCCGAGGGAGAATCATGGATGGGGCGTGGCCACCGCCACCAGCTGCCAGCCTCGAGTCGTTCGACGCGGGTTGAGCTTGAAGAGCCACGAGAACGCCTCCATGGCCGCTAGGGCGGCGAGGGGCGGCCTCCCCCGGGCGGGCCGAGTCGCGTCTTCCACTAGTTTGGTCCCGCGGGCGATTACGACCAGGCGGTACAAATTGAAAAACGGAAACCCTGCGCCATAGAGATCGAGCACGCGCATCCCTGCGAGGCGCAGAGTCCGCTCGAGCAAGCCTGGGTCGAAGTGGCGAACGTGACCGATGTGCTTGTCGAAAGCGCTCATCGGCCCCGCCGGAACCGTGACGACCAGGCGACAGCCGTCAGCCAGCAACGGCCTGACGTTGCGCAAGACTTGCACGGGGTCCTCGATGTGCTCGAGAACTTCGGCACATACCGCGTGCGTGGCCCACCCGTCATATTCGGCTGCGAGCGACAGTGGCTGCGTGAAATCTTGTTGGATGAAACGAGCGTTCGGTACCGTTCTCCTCGCGAGAATCGACCCCACTCGGGCTGCAGTCCAGACCGAGGACAGACGCCTCCGCGCGGCATCGAAGAACGTCCTTGGCCAATTCTCCGGTGCCGCTCCCCAAGTCGAGCAGGCGAACCGGTCCTTGGAACCGTTCGAGGGCGAGGTGCTCGAATACGAGCTTCCTTCGATACGCTTGCGCCGGGTTGCGCGCGGTCATCAGGGCGAACGCGTTCCAGTGCTCGTTCCAGTCTTGGGTGACCTCTGTCGTGCTTTTGGCGCTCGCCGCGGTGTCGTATCTGGGCATCATCGGGCGTCCAACCGTAGCACACCTGACCCCTCGGAGAGGCCCCTCCGAGCCCTCATCTCAGCGTCGCGACACGATGACGGTTGTCGATTGGAGCAAGAGAACGAAGGCGAATGTGATGAATCCGGCAATCATGAGAAAGAGACCCGTCACGCCCAAATGGTTCAGCGTCAGCCCCGAGGCGAGCCGAAAGTTATTCCGGAGGTAGTGCGCAAGGAGCCACAGGTTAATGGCCAGGCCCGCCATAAACGCCAGCCCCGACAGCGCCACGGTTCGATTGTAGGGAAAGCGAGCGAACCATCGCTTCGTTGCCTCGCCCGAGTAGTCAAAGAAAACCTGAACGAGGATGCCCAAATACACGCACTGCAGCCCGAGGGTCGCCAGCGTCAGACCGAGCAACATCCAATGCAATGAGAACGTGATCGGCCCGAGGGTGAGCGGGCCGAACGACAGAGGCAAAAGAAGCAGCGCCCCAAGAAAAAAAAGAAAGAACCCGGGCCGATAGAGGAAAAATGCAGCCCCGTAGACGAACATCGCGCGCAGATTGATCCAGGCGGCCTGCCACGGGGAAAACCACCCAGCGCGCTTGTGGTGGCTGACTCTCCCCTCCCGATCTCTCAAAAAACGGATAGGGACCTCGTCGGTTCGAAGCTTCATATGGACCGACTTGAGCACCATCTCGGACGCATATTCCCAAGACTGGGATTGCAAGCCCATCCCCTGCAGCGCCTCGCGCGTAATGCCCCGCATCCCGCAGTGGATATCGGAGAAGTGGCTTGCGAAGATGACGTTGAGGATCCAAGTTGTCACCGGCGTTCCGAGGTACCGGTGAAGGAGCGGCATCGCGCCCGGCTCGATATACCCTCGGAAGCGAGAGCCCATTACGAATGCGACGCCGCTCCTGAAATTCTCTACGAAGGGCCTGAGCTCGCGAAAGTCGTATGTACAATCGCAATCGCCCATGATCACGTATCGGCCGCGAATGTACGGTAGCGCGTCGATGTACGCGCGACCGAGGCCGCGCTTGGGGGCTTTGAGGACCCGCGCGCCGCGGGCACGGGCAATCTCGGCCGTGGCATCGGTCGAGCTATCGATAATGAGGATTTCGCCGCGAGCGCCCGCACTGCGCAGGCCCTGCAGACACCAATCGACGAAGTCACCGATGGTGAGTTCTTCGTTGAGAGCGGGCACGACGATCGAGATCTCGGGATCGTCGACGTCGCGCTCTGGCAGGATGAGCTGCAGCTCGGCATCCGGCTTCAGAAGCGCACCGCTCCAAGGAGCCTGAACTCCGCCGCGTGCCGCATCCGAGAGCATCTGCCCGCGGCCATGGTGACAGATTGGACGCCCGAAGGAAAGGCGAAGGAGAGCCCGGCCGGCGTTTGAGAAAGACCCGATCGAGAGAACGGCAGGCACCGTCACGAGGAGGATTGCGAGCCGAGCAAAGCGAAACGCACTCCGCAGTCGCAGTGGCCCGGGGGGGGTACAAGACCGGGCCCTGCCGAGAGCCCGCCCGTGCATAGGGTCGCGCCGCAGTCTCGAGGGACAGCAATCATCGCCAGCCTGGCCACTCGCAAGGAGCAGGCCCCAGACGGAGGCTATGCGCCCTCGGCACCAACCGAAGCCATGGCCCACGAGGCCCCCGTCACCATGAACCGCACCCGTGCGA
This sequence comes from uncultured delta proteobacterium, assembly GCA_963696385.1. Classification (GTDB taxonomy): domain Bacteria; phylum Myxococcota_A; class Polyangia; order Polyangiales; family Polyangiaceae; genus Palsa-1150. The sequence goes on along the minus strand of CAVOKF010000005.1, from coordinate 381,799 downwards.
GGGGCACCCGACCAATCACCGACCATGTTGGCGGACGGCAACGCTCGATCCCCGAACCGCAGGATGACCGACCGTCGACGCAACGTTCACCCGGATCGCTGCTTGGTCTGGACTACCCAAGGGAGCCAGAAGGAGAATATGCACCGAAACGTCAAAGGGAACTTGACAGGTCGTTTCATGGCCGGAGAGTGATGCCCTGTCTTTCAGGGACATTCGCGTCGGCTACAATCACGAGCGGGCCCGTTTCGTGCGCGAGCGCAGTTCGCGTCCAAACGCTCCTTGGAGCTCAGCGAATTGGAAGTTTTTGCGATAGGCAGGAGGCGAAGTGATGCGTTCGTTCGTGGTCGGCGGGGCAGGCTTCATCGGCAGCCACCTAGTGGAAGGTCTCGTGCTGCGCGGTCCTGTCACCGTGTTCGACAACCTGAGCGTCGGCAAACGAGAATTCATCGCGGAGCCCTTGGCGAGCGGACGGGCCACGCTCGTCCAGGGAGACGCGCTCAGCCTGGACGCGCTCACGAGCGCCATGCGCTCGCACGACGTCGTTTTTCACCTCGCCGCCAATCCCGAAGCACGCTGGGGCCTCGAGCGGACGCGGTTGGATCTGGATCAGGGCACGATCGCGACGTACAATGCTCTCGAAGCCGCGCGCCTTTCGGGGATTCGCCGGTTTGTGTTTTCTTCGAGCGGCACCGTGTACGGCAATCGCCCCGACGCCTGCGCCGAAGAGGACTTGGGGCGTTTGCCCATTTCCTTGTACGGCGCAAGCAAATTCGCGGGCGAGGCGCTGGTCTCTGCGTACGTCGAGTGCTTCGGAATGACCGGCTACATCTGCCGCTTTGGAAACGTCGTGGGTGCGCGCGGAACGCACGGAGCCATCCTCGATTTCTGCAAGAAGCTCCTTGCGCACCCGGAATACCTCGACGTTCTCGGCGATGGACGGCAGGCCAAGCCGTATCTGCACGTCACCGACTGCGCTACCGGTCTCATCCACGTACTCGATCATGCTCCCGATCGGTTGAACGTCTACAACCTCGGGCCAGCCGACGTGACGAGCGTCAAGCGCATCGCCGAACTTTGTGTCGCGGCGTCTCCGTTCAAGACGGCTCGAATCCAGTACGGCGACGGTGCGCAGGGATGGCCGGGTGACGTTCCGCATTCGCGAATCACGCCGGACAAGCTCAGCGCTCTGGGCTTTTCGGTGCGCCTGACCTCGGACGCGGCCGTCGAGCAGGCGGTTTTGGAAATCGCGCGCGAAGTGTTCGCCTGACGACCCAACGCGCCGCGTCGGGCCGGGCTGCTCCGACCAGGAGCGGAAGGCCGAGGACGAAGATCGCCAGCCCCAGCCAGAGCGTTTTGGGCCGGTCTACGGCGAATGGCCGAAGATCAAATAACTCAGTGCTTCGCTCCCGTCCGGTGCGATCCGATCGAGAACGCGCGATGCCGCACTGATGGCACCCATCGTCGGGAGAACGAAGGGGAGCGTCCAAAGTCGCGGTGGCGACGAAGGAGCCTGCTCGTGTCCGTGTTTGCCGATCGACTGAGCGACCGACTCGATTCGCGCCACACGAAACGCGAGAAACGAATTGATTTTGTGGCCGATGACGCTCCACAAGTCACGTTCGCTCCAAATGTCCTCGACGACGAGGCCAGCCAATTCGAACATCGTGCGCAAGCCGTGAGGAGTATATCGGAAGTAATCGTGCGGCTCCTCGTGAAGCCGGAAGGAGAAGGGCGCCGACACGATGACGAGCCCCCCGCTCTTGACAACTCTCGTCATTTCGTTGACGAGATTTTGCGGGTAGGGCGTGTGCTCTAGGACTTGAACGCTGATGACGGTATCGAACGTCTGCGATTCGAACGGCAGGACCTTGCCGTCGTAATAGACGTCCGGCTTCGACGACCTGGTGGAAGCGTGGGTAGCGCTGAACGTCTCTTGATGTTCGACGCCGATATATTCCTTCACATAGGGTCGAAAAATGGGCTCATACGGCTTCTCACCGCAGCCCACGTCGAGGAGTCGCCCCCGGGCGCGGGGAGCGATCGACTTGAGCTGTTGAATAAGACTTGACCATTGGAGATCGACCCAGTCGACGGTGCCTCGCGCAGCGTACTGAACCGCTGGAACGCGAAGAAGAACGTCGAGTGCACTGACCATCGATGACGTGTAGCGCGGCCCGAGTCCTCCAGGTAGAGCGCCTGAGCGACCGACTGGTTCACGCGCTCCGAGCTGCAGCGGAGCCTAGGCGACCGGCTCTAGTACCTCGAATCCATTGAGGCGACGGGTTTTGCTTTCCATGGCGACGAGGGCGGGCTCCATGGTGGGCCATGAAAACGCTACGTGGTGAATCTGACGGTGGACGAGCGGGCGGCGCTGACGCAGCTCGTGAAGCGGGAGCGCGTCTCGGTCTTGGCGCAAAGGTTCGAGCCGCCCACGCCGCCAGTAAGGGGCGCTATGGCAGCCCACGCGTACAGGCCGAGCTGCGCAGGGATGGCCGGGTGACGTTTCCGCATTCGCGAATCACGCCGGACAAGCTCAGCGCTCTGGGCTTTTCGGTGCGCCTGACGTCGGACGCAGCCGTCGAGCAGGCCGTTCTGGGAATCGCGCGCGAAGTGTTCGCCTGACGACCCAACGCGCCGCGTCGGGCCGGGCTGCTCCGACCAGGAGCGGAAGGCCGAGGACGAAGATCGCCAGCCCCAGCCAGAGCGTTTTGGGCCGGTACCGGAAGACGACCGTCTCGTCGGAGGACTGTAGAGTGGCAGCCGGGACGTCGCTCACCGCCAGCGCAGGCCTTCCGTTCACCAGCCACCCCGGATCGTAGTTTTGGTCGAGTGCCACGTGATCTCCCTTTCGGGCGCCGGTAACCCGAACGACCACTTCGTTTGGCGACCAACGAGCAAACTCGGCATGCCCGACCCCCTCGACGATGAACGCGTCGCCTCGATATCCCGGCTCGCCCGGGCCACGAGCGCCGAGCCCCACGACATGATTGTTTTGGTCTCTGTACCAATTGTGAAATCCGGCAAACGTGCTGCAATCCGTCGTCCCGACATTGGCGATGACCGCGGGAAGCGAGCTCGGGGCCCATTCGCCACCGGTCGGATATCCGATTGCGGGCGGCAGGTGAAATCCCTGATGAAACGGCTGCATGGAGTCGAGAGCCGTCGGGGGAGGCTTGCTGAAAATGTGCGCGAGCGGAATGCGCGCCACGTCCGCGACATCGCGTGCGATAGGTAAAACTGCGACAATGGCCGCTAATTCGACAAGAGGTCGGTATCCACGAGCAAGGACCATCGCGCGCTCGATCACGAGCGCGGCCACCGCCAGCGATGCGAGCAGTGCGGGGTAGAGCCAACGCGACGGGACGTGCTGCGAACGGAAAACGGTCACTTTGTGCAATAGCGACCAAGGTGCATACGGGTTGAAACTCCCAAACCCAAGGACGATCAAAATGATGGCTGTCCACCGAAGCGCGCCGAGGCGCTGCCCCCGGCCCCAAAGCAGGCTCACGGCCATGAGGGCGACGGGGACGTATCCGACGTACATGCCCCATTCGTGCCAACCCCAATGCGTCGTGGCCACGGGCCGCGAAATAAAGTCCTGATCGCGCGACGTCAAAATGGCGAGGAAGACCGTGAGGTCCATCCACTCTGGCGAGTCCGTCAGGCGTGGGAATCGGGCGAAGAGCTCGATCATGGGCACGAGCTTGGGGGCCGAGAGAACGAAAGCCGCCATTCCCGTGGCGACGACGCAGAGGAGCGGGCGCAGGTCGCGTCGCGTGACGCCGTAGAGTGCTCCATAAAGAGCGAGGACGAAGACGGTCTGCGGCAGCGGATAGATCCCGCCCATGTAGACCATCAGGCTCAGGCACGCGCCGGCGAATATGGTGTCCGGCAAAGCGCGCTTCGAATCCAGTGTTTGCTCGATCGCCCTGTCGAAGAAATAAAGAGTCCATGGCATGAGCGCATACGCATAATGCCAAGGATGTCCGGCCGTCGCTTGGAGCGTCCAGCGCCCATTGATGGCAAAGACAACTACGACGAAGGCCCGGGCTGCAGGGCTCCGCGTCCATCGACCTGCGAAAAGCCAAGTGCCGACGACGGACAACAAGGAGTTTCCGACGAGCTCGATCCGCAGCGCAACCCCCAGTGGAAAAAGCAGGTAAGCGGGCAGAAACGGAGATACGAGCGTCGTGTCGCCCTCGACAACGGCCCACGCTGGATGCCCGCCGCACGTGTAGGGATTCCAAAATGGAAATTGATGGAAATGCAGGATCGTCTTCGTGGTCAGGAACCGCATGGCCTCTTGCGGATCCCAATCGTGAATGCCGAGCAGCTGTCGGTTGGCCCATGTCGGCAAAACGACGTAGACCGTCATCGCCAGCATCGCCGCCCACGCGACGAACGTCGACGAGAGGTCGACCCAACCCATCAGAGTGCGCGGAAGTCGCGGCCGTCGCATCGACGTCGAATCAGGCTAACGCGAGCGCTCGCGAGGCGTCGGCGAAGCACCCCTGGTGAAGCGCGAAGCGGTCCCTTGCTCGGTCTTCGCCCATGGACCCCAACGTGCATACCATAGCCGATCGAGTCCGTCAGACGCATCGAGCCACCGTAGCGCGAAGGGCGCGCCTCCAACCGAAGGTATCGCGAGCGCCAGAGCTTGAGGCCGAGGTCGGCGACCGCATCGAGAAGCGTTCGCCAAACGAGGGGGCGTCGGCTGAACCGGCAAGCGCGCTGCCGGTTCTCGACCTGACTAAGGTGCCCGCTTTTCGGGCGCAAGCATGCTTCGAGTGATCGGGGCGAGATCGGCGAGAAGGCTACGCAAGCCGTGGACGGGCGCCCCGTCCTCGCTTCGCTTCGCAGACGCGCAACGGCGCGTCTCCTTTAGGGTGCCGCTCGGACGCCGCCCATGGCAAGCTCGATCTGTCTACTTTTTCCGCATCCCGCCGATGACCGTTCACCGAGCCGCGCGCAGCTACAAGTTTTACGACGTCCTTCTGAGCGCCTCGGTCGCGGTTCTGCTTTGCTCGAACCTGATCGGCCCGGGCAAGACCGTGGTGCTTCACGCGCCAGGCATCGGCGGCATCAGCTTCGGCGCCGGCAACATATTCTTTCCTATCTCGTATATTTTCGGCGACGTCTTCACGGAGGTCTACGGGTACGCGCGAGCCCGAAAGGCCATCTGGGTCGGCTTCGGCACGATGACTTTCGCTGCCTCGATGAGCGCCGTCGTCATTCATCTGCCGGTTGACCCGAACGAGCCATTCAATCGCGTGTTGCAACCGGCAATCGAAGTAGTCTTCGGCAACACGTGGCGGATCACCGTAGCATCGCTCGCTGCGTACTGGGCCGGCGACTTCGTGAACTCCTTCGTCCTGGCCGAGATGAAGCTGATGACCGGAGGCCGCTATCTCTGGACGCGGACGATCGGATCGACGGTCGCGGGACAGCTCGTCGACTCGGCGATATTCTACCCGCTCTCGTTCTTCGGCATCTGGAAGAGCACCACGATCGTTCAAATCGTCATTCACAACTGGCTATTCAAGGTGTTCGTCGAAATCGCGCTCACACCCGTGACCTACTGGGTCGTAAACCGTCTCAAGCGTTCGGAGCACGAGGACTATTTCGATCGAGGGACGAATTTCAATCCGTTCACCGTGGAGGAGTAATTGCCGTGATGCCTGGTTGGGAGCTTTGGAGTATGCGGAAGCCGCGGCTACCGACGCAGATATTTCTCCGCTCGCCTCGATCACGGTTCCAGACCTACGTGGGCTCCTTGCAGCCCTTTCCGCGCGAATCCGGTGGCGCCCTGCGTCATCACGGCAAGCGACCCTCCCAGGATGAGCGCGGCGCCCACCAAGGCACGGACTCCCAGCTTCTCACCGAACACAAAACCTCCCAAGAGCACGGCCACGAGCGGCTCGAGGAGGGTCAGCGTCGAAGCGTGAGTCGCGGGCATGCGCCGAAGCGCCCAGAGGAACACCAACGCGGAGAGCAGGCCTGGCCAGACTGCGATGCAGGATAGAAACCAAGCGGCCGACGGGTTCATCGCGCTCCAAGCGGCCGAGGGTACGAACGCGGCCAGAAGTGGGGTCGCGACGATGCCGTGCCAAAACATGGTCTCGCTGGTCGAGAAATCATCGACGACGAACTTGTTCACGATGACGTTGGACGCATAGAACATCGCGCTCGTCGCTCCGAGCGCCGCGCTCGTCCACAAAGCGGCCGGTGCGACGTCCCCGTCCGGGCGGCCGAGCATGACGGCGAGGCCCACCAGCGATGCCGCGACGGCACAGGCCGTTCGGCGGGTGATCCGCTCTCGGAGCAAGAGCGGCGACGCGATGGCGACCAGAACGGGGGTCAGGTAGTGCGTGAGAACCGAAACGGTAATGGTGATCTTGTACGCCGCGAAGAAGAGCAGGACGTTGAACGCGTCGCTGACGCCGAGCCATGCCACCCAGGCACGGGCGCTCTTCGACGCGGGCCTTGTCTTGCGATCGCCGAGCATCGAAAGAGCCGACCCCGCCGTGATGACGGCCATGACGATGGTGGCTTCCAATGCGGCAGGCATCGCACCGATGGCTTCGGCTCGCCGTAACCAGACCGCCCAGGTACCCCACGAGCCTGCGGCAAACGCGACGGCGGCGTACGGCAGCAGACCCGTGCGGGTTGGACTCACGACGCGATGGTCATGCGCTTGAGGCTTGCGACCAGCTGCAGCGCGTCGAGAGGGGTCAACCGATCGACGTCCACGTTGCGCAGGGTTTCGAGCGCGGGGTGTGGCGGCGTAGGCTGAGGCACCGATCCGTCGAAGAGGTCGAGTTGCGGTCTACCGTCGCGAGACCGCGCACGCAAGGATGCCGGCGCACCGCTCGGAAGTGCCCCGCCCGTCTCGAGCTCGGCCAATACGGTTTTCGCTCGCGCAAGTACCCCTTCGGGCAGCCCGGCGAGACGCGCACACTCAACGCCATAGCTTCGGGAAGCTGGCCCCCGCTGCAGCTTGTGCAAGAAAACGACGTCACCGGCGTGCTCGCGGGCGCTCACGCTCCAATTTTCGCAGGTGCCGGGACGCAGATCGGCCAAACCGGTCAGCTCGTGGTAGTGCGTCGCGAACAAGGCGCGGCACGCGACGACGTCATGCATGTGCTCGGCAACAGCCCACGCGATCGCCAGACCGTCGTACGTGCTCGTGCCTCGACCAATCTCGTCGAGCACGACGAACGAGCGTCTCGTGGCGCGCCGCAACACGTTCGCCGTTTCCTTCATCTCCACCATGAACGTGCTCTCCCCACGCGACAGGTTGTCGCTCGCGCCGACGCGCGTGAGCACCCGGTCGACGATCCCGATGCGAGCGCGGCGCGCCGGAGCGAACGCCCCCATCTGGGCCAGAATGACGCAGAAAGCCGTCTGACGCATCAGCGTCGACTTGCCGGCCATGTTCGGACCGGTGACCAGCCAGAGCCGCGGCCGCCCTTCGGCCGCACTCAACGTCACGTCGTTCGGCACGAAGCATCCCGAGGCGGCTAGGCTCTCCACGACCGGGTGCCGAGCGTCCTCCAGGCACAGATCGAGCGAGTCGTCGATCTCGGGGCGAACCCAATCGTCGCGATGGGCGACTTCGGCAAGGGCACTTGCCACGTCCCACTCTGCGAGTCGACCCGCGACGGTTCGGAGCCGCTCGCGATACGCCGCGAGATCGCGAACGATGGCCGTAAAGAGCTCGGACTCACGCGCAGAAGCGCGTTCCTCGGCGTGGGCGAGTTGATCCGCGAGCACGTCCAGGTCATCGCAGGTGAAGCGCTCGCCGGCCGCGATCGTTTGCTTGCGTCGCCAGGTCGGGGGCGCCTTGTTCACTTGCGAGCGGGTGACCTCAACGTACCACCCGAACACTCGAGTGGTTCGCAGCTTCAAGCTCGAAATGCCCGACGTCTCGCGAAGGCGCGCCTCGAGCTCGACAATCATTCGTTGCCCCCCACGCATCAACTGGCGCGCCTCGTCGAGCGATGCATCGAAGCCATCGCGAACCACACCGCCGTCGCTCGCCCGCGCGGGCGGGTCGGCCGAAACGCCACGGTCGAGGAGCGCCAGAGCCTCTGCGCACAGGTCGATCCAGGCCCCGCCGGCTTCGACGCCCAACGCTTCCCGGGCGGACGCATCGGGGCAGCGAGCGAGCGCGTCGGCGATTCTCGGGAGCGCACCCAGCGAACGGCGAAGTGCAACCAGATCGCGCGGCAACACTCGGTCGAGCGCGAGCTTGACGGCCAAACGTTCGATGTCGGAGACGTCGGCGAGATGGGTCCGCAATTCTTGGCGCAGGCCCGGATGCATCACGAACAGTTCCACGGCGTCGTGACGGCGCCGGATGGCAGCGAGCCGTGCGAGAGGCGCGAGCAGACGCCGGCGGAGCAAGCGAGCTCCCGGCGCCGTCACCGTGGTGTCGATGTGCGCCAAGAGCGAACCGCGCGACGACCCCTCGACGGAGTGGGCAAGCTCCAGGTGGCGCTGCGTCGCTTCGTCGATGAGCAGAGTTTCTCCGATGACGTACGACTCGAGTCGCGCGACGGGCAGTCGCCGACCCGCCTCGCAGGCTCGCGCCGTCGCCACACAACGGGCCGCAGCTCGCCGTGCGCAGACCCCCGCGCTCGATGCCCGGGCCGCGCCGGCGCCCAGCTGATCATCGAGGATCTCGTCGGCATGACCTTCGGTCATAACCCCGGGTTCGACTCGGACGACCGCACGGGGAAGCGCCGCGGACAGAGATGCCCCAAGGTCCGCGGAGCCGGGCCCCAGAAGGACTTCGCGCGGATCGAGACGCACGAGCTCAGAGAGAGCGCTGGGGCTGTCCTCCGACTCGCAAGCGACGAGCTCGCCCGTCGACACGTCGAGCGCAGCGATACCGAACGTTGCAAGCTGCCCCCCCTCGACCGCCACCAGATAGTGATTCTCGCGAGACTCGATTCCGGTGTCGTCGTACGCAATTCCAGGCGTCGCGACACGCACGACTTCGCGCGGGACGAGGCCTTTGACCTTGGCGGGGTCCGCCATCTGCTCGCATATCGCGACTTTGAACCCCTGATCGAGCAGTCGCCTTACGTACCCGCTCGCCGCGTGGTGAGGCACGCCCGCCATCGGGATCTCGTCGGACGCGCCTTTGTTGCGCGCGGTGAGCGTGAGATCGAGAGCGCGCGCGGCGACCACCGCATCTTCGAAGAACAACTCGTAGAAGTCGCCCATGCGGAAAAAAAGAAGGGCATCCGGATGGACCGCTTTCGCCGACTGATACTGACGCATGACAGGCGTCAACGGATCGCGAGCCTTGGACATCAGCGACTCGATTCGGAGTACCAAGGGTGAGGTCGCAGGTCCACCGCGGTGCCACCGGCACGGATGAGCCGTGCAGACTGGAATCAGAAGTACGGCGCGTGAGCGAAACCCAGTGTGTTCACGTCGATGACGACGAGCCCCTGACCGTTCTGAGCGCCATCGACGACGGCGAGTTGCTCGAATGGAGCGATGTAGAGCATCGACTGCGGCGAAACCGGAGTGCCCGACGTCCCCTGCAGCGCGACCGATTCCGGACTGAATCCGCCGCGCAGCGAGAACTGCCAATGCTGATCGCGAGCCGAAAAAGTGTGATCCCCTTGCGCGTCGACCGCGCCGCCGTCGGCTGCGTTCAGCGGCGGGCAGCCCCCCCACATCACGAACGAGAGCATCGGGTTGCGCATCGCGAGCACGCTATTTCGGTCGATCGGCGCGGGCAACGAGCCATTGGACATCGCCGGATTGCAGGCACTCGGGGGCGGAGGCACCTCGAACGCACGGGCATTGAGGAGCGTTCGCGTGGGATCGTCGCAATCGATCACGCACGCCCCGGTCCCCGGTTGCGCGACGACGTGGTTCAGGAGTCCGACTCCTGGATTCTGGCCGATTTGGCCCGTGGTCACCCATTCGCCACCGGCCCTCACTTTGAATCCCGCCTGGTGGTGGAAACAGCACGTGGCCAGCCTCAGGTAGGGAACGTTGCTCGGATCGGGACCCACGATGGTGCGGTTGGTCGGCAGCTCGTCCGTGCTCGTGGGCCAGGCGAAGCGCCCGACGACCAGGGCATTGTCGGTCGCCTGCAGGATCGGGAAATCGCGCGTGTAGTTGAAGTCGTCGTTGGAGGCCGAATTGTACGTTTGGAAGCAGGCGTTGTAGCGCTCGTTCGCGATCGACGCGGCAGCATCGTCGTCGAGCGCCGTCCCGTCGATGACGGTGAGCCCCTGCCAGCACGGGTTCTCGAGACCTCCGGATGTCGACTTCACAGGCAGGGACCAGTATGGGTCGCCCGGGGCGAGAAGATCGTCGGTGATCTCGATGTAGTCCGCACTCCATTGGCCGAGGTTTTGGACGTAAGGAGGAGGAGAGAGCCCGGCAGCCGCCATCGCGTCGAGGGCTGCGCTTGCGCGGATCCGACCGGTATTCCAGTCTTCGATCCCACGCTCGCAGAAATCCGCGCCGTTCGACCCGCCCGCATCCTCCGACGCCGGCGCGGGAGCGAAGGTCAGCGTCTCATAACTGCTATCCGCCGAGGCGATATCGGCGAAAATGCCATTGGCCGTGGGCAGCACGCCTTCGTACGTGACCGACCAGTCCTGGTCGATATGAGCGGTGGGGTCATCGAGCGAGACACGCACGCCGGGAACCGTTGCGGCTGCACCAGGAAACAGCACCGCGGCACCCGCGCCCGCCTGACCGCTCGCGGTAGCCAGCGCCGGCGAAATATACGTGTAATCCAAGTCGACTACCGTAGGGTTCTCGATGTACGCCGGATCCGCAAATCCAGGCGACAGGGCGGTCGGCAGGATCAACGCCGCCGTTCCGCCGCTCGCGTACGACACGACTGCGCCCGTCGAGTCGTACAGTTGAGGAACGACGGAAACGTAAGGTTCATGCACGCCCGAGGTCGGATCGTTGCGCAACAGGAACTGGGAGCGCATGCGGTTCGGAGCGGATACGGGGAAAAACACTTCCTGCGTGACGCCGGTATTGCTGTCGTTGGTCAGGACCGTGCTCGGCGCGTGATACGGGTCGAGATCGTCGGCCGAGAGCGGGGCGGGCTCCGGCAAGTCGAGCACGCCCAGCTGAAAGGCGGGACCGCCATCGACGGTATTCATCGGGTCGGGCCGGCGGCACGGAGCGTCCCAGTCGTCGACGTCCACGACCACGATGCTGCCGTTCGACAGCGTCACGAACCCGAAGACGCCTCGTAGCCGCGCGGGCCAGCCCTCCACGCCGCTGCCTTGAGGCTGAATGATGGCCACCTCATCGGTCCGGTAGAACCCGCCGAGGCCTCCGTCCACGAACGTTCCGGCGACGGACCCCGCCGCGTTCGGGTTCGGGTTGCAGAGCAGGCCCGTGTAGGCATGGACTTCATCCGTATTGGGCGACGGCGGAACGAGCGGCCAATCGTGCAGAACGAACGTCATCGCCGCTACAGGCGCCGAGAACGAAAGGCGGTCGGGAGGCACGAACGGATTGAGCTCCGCGTGGGGCCGAAGGAGCGGCGCTTGCGCAGGGGTCTGGGGCGCAGGGCTCGTGGCGTCGAAGACCATCAGAGTGCCCTCGTTCATGTCGATGGCGTAGAGGTAGCGACGAAGATCGCTCGTCGTGGGACTGAGTGCGAGACCGCCGACCTGGACCTGACGGGAAGGGTTCGCGACGCTCGTTGCGACGAATTGGCCGATTTCGCGCGGTGACGCCGGATCGCTCAGGTCGATGATATGGATGAGGGGAACGGACTCATCCGCGACATACGCGATGGGCGCGTCGTCCCGAAGGACCATGGCGGTCGGCTGCGGAGGACCGACCGGCGGGAGCACGAGCCCCGCGCCCACTGCGGCCTGCCCGGCGCCCACTGCGGGACCGGCATCGCCACCACCGGGCGTCGCGCCCGCCGCGTCTGGGGCCCCGGAGTCGTTGCTCGCGGCCTCCTCGGCCATCGGACCCGCGTCCGTGACCCCCGCTTCAAGCGCACCGGAATCGCCGCCCGCAGCCGTAGTGGCCATTGCGTCCCCGACCGAAACCGGCGGGGACGAGCAACTTGGCCCGAGCGGCGGCTCATTCGCCTGCAGATCGCCAGCGTCCGCGTATACGACGCCGTCGGGCCATGCCGACGCCGGCCCGGTGGCCGGCACCGCGCCAGAAAAAGCAGCCTGGCCCAAGATCGTGCACGGGGGCAACGTGCCCGGCTCGATTGTCGTGGAGAACGGCCTCGGATCCACCGCCACGATCTGGGCCGGAGCTCCCAGAAACGCGCGCAGAAGCACGACGACGACGTACGCCGGACCGCCGGCATCCCCGCCCGACGTCGTGATCGCCACGCCTAGCGCTTGGGGAGGTTGCGGGAGCGAACATGCCGCGAAGCTCGTAAGCTCCGGTGGCTGTGCGTCGAGCCCCATCGAATCGCCCAAGAGCTTCGAGCTCGGAATGCTGTAGATAGCCGGTTGGTTCGTCGGGGCGCTCGCCACGAACACGAGGGGAGGAACCGCCGTGTCCCCCTCCACCAAAAACAAATCCGGTGTGACGACGACGTCGGTTGGATCGGCCCCGACCGGAATCAAGTTGATGCCGGGCGTCGACCGGTCCTCGTCGACGACTTGGCCTCCGGTCAGATCCACGACCGCAAGCTGACCGCGTGTCCGCTGCGTGACGAGCACCATGACGTGATTCTGGAAGGGTGACCCAATGACCGTAGGCGGTACGGGGGGGCAATCCGCGAGCGGGAGCGGGGTGACCACGGGCGCGGGAGCCCCGTCCGCACTGTTCACGCCGAGGCATACGACGGCCATTTTCTGGGGTCGTTCGAAGGTGCGAATCGGCACCGGACTCGGTGTCGACGAGCAACTGACGCCCGTGACGACGACGACGCCCGTGGCGAGCAACAGCGCCGTCAGTCCCGCGAAGCCGAAGACTCTCGCCGGCCGCATGGGTCACGACCCTTTCGGCGGCGTCGGCAAGCCGAGCGTGAACACGACATTCTCGTACGTCTGAGGGCTGATGGCCGGCAACGAGTCATCGAGGTCGATCATCTGCACGAACGACTGCGTGAAGCTCGCCACGTACGCGAAGCGATACCTCTTCAAGGTGTGCGGCGTGCCCGGAGCCACGTCGGCTGATTGCCCGTCGACTTGTCGGGGGTCGAGGGGTACGTCGGCATTCTTCGCGACGTCGTCGAGGTCGAAAGGGTCGAACGCCATGGCGAACGGTCCCGGGCCCACATTGATCACGGTCTCCACCAAATCGTAGTCGGGGTCGTAGACGAAGATCTGGCTCGAGTCGAAGCAAACGATGAAGACGCGCAGCTCGTACTGACCCAGCGGGTTCACGATCGGCGCCAGGTAGACGTTGGACGGGCCGTTGGACAGCGGCTTGTTGCCGGTAATCACCAGCAGATCGGGGTCGAACGTGGTCCCGTCTGCGGATATGCCGCCCACTTGGCCGACGATGAGCGACGCGGGGGTTCGGCTCGCTATGAATACGCGCGAGGGAACGGTTCCGCAGGCCGCGTCGTCGGCCGCCGAGAGCACCCCGCCATTGTTCTGCGCGGCGCGGGCCCTGCATGCCATGCGAGGCGTCGGGTCAATGGCGATGCCCCTCTGGTTGGTTCCAGTCGCATTGGCGGTCAGCGGAAACGCCGTCTCGAGGACGAGGAATGGACGATCGAGCGAAGAGCCGAGGTCGTCGTAATAACGGAGCAGGTCGATCTGCGCGTTGCTATCGCTCGTTTCGAGGAACGAAGGCCGCACGCACGGCGGCGTGTCGTTCGTGTACTCGCACCCACGGGCAGGCGAGTTGAGGCTGTTGTCGTGGGGAATGGCCGCGATGCCGCTGCCGCCATTGGGAAGCCCGCCCACCGGGGGGGCCGTCGCTGCCGGATTGGACGGCGTTGCGGACCCACCAAGGACGTATTGCATCGACGGTGGAGTACTCGTCTCGCAGCTCGCTACGAGGCTCATCGTCTCCTCTGCCGGGGCGGCGCCGCCGTCGGGTGCGGCGCCGCCCATCCCGGTCGGAGCACCTTCGTCGGGCGCAGCGTCGTCGATCGCGGCAGCAGCGCCCCCGTCGTCGGGTACGCCCGCGTCGATCGCGCTGCCGCCGGCGATCGCATACGCCCCGCACCCGGTCGTGAGCAGCGACGTTTGGGTCGTCGTTTGGTGCGTGATTGCCACGGCCGTTCCATCGGGGGTCAACGCCATTCCGAAAGGCTCGCCGGGCATCGTTACTCCCCGGCTGTCGCCCGGATCAAGGACGCCGCCCGCGGTCCTCGTACACTGTCCGTTGGCGTCTGGAGCGCAGTCGATGACGAAAGGGCTGGTCGAGGTGTCGTACGGCGTAGGCTGCGACGGGGTCCACTTGTGGCACGTTGAAGAGCCGGCATCCGGCTCGCAAGCTGCGGCCGCAACGGCCATATCCCGGGGAGGAACGGTGTTCGGGTCGTCGGGCACCACGTTGGCCCACGTGAGCGACGCATTGCCGGTGACGGGTGTGAACAGGCGCGATCCGTCCGGCGACAGCTGCAACTGCGTCGCAAACGCGCCGATCGTGAAAGAGTCTTGTATGTAGCGTGTCGAGTCGACCGCCGGGGCGCAATCCTCGCCCAATGGCACGCGGGTGCCGTTGGCCTCCGTCACGCTTGGGGTGGGAGTGGTGTCGACGCAACTTCCCGGTTGGCCGGGCATCTCCCAGGGGCTGAGAAACGGGATGCAGTCGGCGGTCGCCGCCGAATTGCCCGAACACGCTGTGGGCGAGGGCGCGCCCGGCACGCTGAGGTTCGCGTTGATCAGAAGATCGGCGTCACGCCGCAGCAGAAACAAGTCGTAGACCTGCAACGTGCCGCCGTTCCATTGTAGGTCGAAGTCGGAATTGACGGCGTACAGCGCGTTACCGCCCTGCGAAACGGCCAGGCCGGTGGGATAATAGAACGTGTTTGGAGGCGGCGCGGTCCCGCCGCCCCCCGAATAGCAAGCGGGGACTAGGCAGACGGCGACAGCAAGACCGAACAGGAAGCGAAGAACCATCAATGGGTAGGGCCCCGCAGCGAAAGCGATTTTCGGCGAGGCGGCTCGCCGTCATGGCCCGCGAGCCTAGTCACCACAAGCGTGGGTGTCGAGCACCGCTCGAGAGTCCGCTGTCGCCGCACGTGCGGGCTCAGGCCGACTGCCGTCGCACACGAGCCAGCTTAGCCGAGAGGCCGGGGCGCAACTTTCAGACGGCGGAGTCGCTCAACAAGTCGATGATGACGACGCCGCGCTCGGCTTTGTCTTCCGGGGCGCGGGGAGCGTGCGGAGCGGGTCGATCCACCGGCAACTCCAGACGTGGCTGCTCGTAACGAGCACGCTCTTGCTCTTCTCGCTGACGAATTTGCTCGATAATGAACGGAGGCAACATCGAGACCTCCTCTTTCTTTCCAGACTCGTGTGAGGATGACTTCGTCGACGAGCGAAGCAGGTGCCATCGCCCTTGAAAAAGGATAGCAACGAGAGTGCCAGGGTCAAGATCGGCTGAAGCGGGCAAACTAGCTCGGCCCCGACGCCAGGCCTGGCTCCCGGCCGCGCGGGTCGCTTTCGCGGTGGCTCTTCTTGCTCTGCCCGCCCTGGCCAAACCGCTCGACCCGACGGACGACGGTTGGGACGGGCTCTCGCAGCTCGTCGCCCTGGCGCGAAGCGAGATCCCCGATGGCCACCTCGTCGTCGTGGCGCAAAGGTTGGACCTCGATCGACTGGAGGTGACCGACGCACTCGTGCTCGTTCATCCGGAGCGGGAGATCGACCCCGACGATCTGTCGGCCTTCATGCGCTCCGGCGGCCGAGTGATTCTGATGGACGATTACGGCACGGGCGACGTCTTGCTCGAGCACTTTGGAATCCGTCGCGTACCGCTGCCGGAGCGACCGAACGCGATGTTGCGGTCCAATCCGGTTTTCGCCGTCGCCGATGCGGTCGGAGTGCATCCGCTCGTACGGAACGTGGAGCGAGTCGTCACGAACCACGCCACCGGGCTTTCCGAGGATCGGCTCACACCCCTGTTGGTGGTGCGAGGTCGGGGCGAGGATGTCGTGCTCGCCGTTGCCGGCGTCGTCGGGAAGGGCCGCCTCGTGGCGGTGGGCGACGCATCCGTCGCCATGAATGCGATGCTACGCTACCCAGGCAACCTCGAGTTCGCGCGCGGTCTCATTCGCTTCGCAGCCGAGGCCGCGGCACCGCCCGATGGGCTTGGGCACGAGATTGGCACGACTGCACGTACCGGAAAGCTGTACTTTCTGGCGGGGGACTTTACGGTTCACGGACGGTACCGTGGATCCTTTCGGGCAGACCCGGCCGGTGCGGTCGATCGCATCGCCGCGGGGGCGATCAACGCCTTGCGAGGAGGCCTGCCGCCGAACGTCACGTATGTCCTAGCGGTCGCCTTAGGCCTAGGCGTCGTGTTCTGGGCGGGAACGCGAGCCGGTCGCACTTACAAGCGGTCGACGCCTCGGTTCACACGCCCGGTCTCGATTCTGGCACAGGGTGGCATCGCCGGGCATGCGGCGGCTCTGAGTGCAGCTTCAGCGGGCACGTCAAGGTTGCTCGCGCTGGTCGAGCTCAGGAACGCCCTCGAGGAGCAGCTCGCCACGCGGCTCGGCCTTGATCGAATCGTCGCGCACGACCGGCTCATCGCGCGAGCGTTGGAGGCCGGGCTCTTGGACGCCGAGCGTGCGAAGGCACTCGGTGCCCTGCTCAAGCAATTGGCTCGTTTCCAGGTGCCCATGCCCGGCGGGCGCCATTCCAGGCTGAGCCGCCCGAGCGATGCCGAGCTCCGCGAGGCCGTCCATCGGGTGCGAAGCGTACTCGCCGCCGTGGACGCGCAACGCCATGGTATACTTGGTGGGAGATCGTGAGCGCGGCAGTGGATGCGAGCGAGATCGCCGCCGCCCGAGACCGTCTCGACCAGGTGCGGCAGGAGGTGGCGCAAGTCTACGTCGGATCCGTCCGACCCATCGACGCGCTGATCATGGCGATGTTGGCTCGTGGCCACGCGCTGCTCGAAGGGGTTCCCGGCGTGGCCAAAACGACGCTGGTCAAAGCTTTTGCCGCGGCGCTCGGTTGCACCATTCGACGGATCCAATTCACACCGGATCTGCTGCCGGCTGACATTACGGGGACCTACGTCCTGTCCCCGCGAGAAGGAACGTTCGCTCTGCGCGCCGGACCCGTCTTCGCCAACGTGCTGCTCGCCGACGAGATCAACCGCGCGCCCGCCAAGACGCAGAGTGCGCTGCTCGAAGCGATGCAAGAGCGACAGGTGACGATCGAGGGTGACCGCTACGAGCTTCCGTCGCCCTTTCTCGTGCTCGCCACGCAGAACCCTATCGACCTCGAGGGCACTTACCCGCTTCCGGAGGCTCAAATCGATCGCTTTCTCGTGCGCGTCGCGGTCACCTACCCGTCGCCGCGCGAGGAAGCGCAAATGCTGAAGACGCATGGCGTAGCGTCGCCCAGCTCTCGGGCCGTGCTCGACCCGCGCGCTGTCGTGCAGCTTCAGGCGCTCGCGTCCAGCGTCTACGTCGAGGATGATCTGCTCGCCTACGCCGTCGCGATCTCCCAGTTCACCCGGGTGCACGTCCGTGTGGCCCTCGGCACAAGCCCGCGAGCGACTTTGGGGCTCATTCAAGCTGCAAAGGCCTTCGCGTTGATGAGCGGTCGGCCTTTCGTCGCTCCGGACGACATCCGCGCGGTCGCTTCGAGCGTACTCGCCCACCGGATCGTGATGATTGCCGAAGCCGAAGCCGAACCGGGCGCGCGGGAGCGCGTGGTCGAGGACGCGCTCGCTCGAGTGGGCTATCGACGCGGAATGCGGGCCGTGTGAGCTAGACCCGACCGCGAGCCCATCGTGCATCTGTATCCTACGCGAGCAACGTTTCATGTGGCTGTCGCGGGTATCGCCATGGTGACCCTCGGGGCGGCCGCACGGCTCCCGCCCGTTGTCGGGTTCGGCGGCGCGATGCTGCTTGCTATCGCGTTTGGGCAAGCGATTGCCCGCGTCGGCGTCGCGCGGTTACGGTCGGCCGGATTCGAGATGACATGGGCGGACGCCCGACGGGTTCACGTCGTGCCGCGCGGCGGCAGCGTCGTCATCCGTAGCGAGCTACGAAACGGCGGAGATGAGCGCATCCGGGTCAGCGGGCTCCAACCCATCGCGTCGAGCCTCCTATCGGTCACGCTCGAGCCCGACCTGCTCGATCTGCCGCCCCATGCCAGCGCGACCGTCGAATTGAAGGTGCAAGCGCCTCGGGTTGGACAATGGGGCATTCACGGCTTGGGGCTCGAGGTGAGCGCAACGCCCTTCGGTGCCACGGGCGCTTTCGAAGTGCCGCTCCTCTTCGCAAACCCGCTTGGAATCGAGGTTCTTCCGGCGGCGCTTTCGGCGTTCGTCGGATCGCCGCGCGGCGGTCGAACGAGGACGACGGCCGCAGCCGAGCGTTCGGGCCGGCCCTTGGAAGGCCATGATCTGCGTGAGCTGCGGGATTACGCGCCCGGGGATCCGTTCAAGCGAATCGCGTGGAAGGCGAGCGCGCGCCGCGGACGCCTGCTCGTTCGAGAAATGGACCGCGGGGATCGCGCCCTGATCTGGCTGGTCGTCGACGCGTCGGTCGAGCTGTGGGCGGGACCCGTCGGCAACGCACCGCTGGACCGGGTCGTCGACGACGTCGCGTCGTTTGCGGGTGCCTGCTTGCGCCACGGGGACCGCGTCGGCCTCGTCGTTGTGGCTTCCCGCATACAGGCATGGATCGAGCCCCAAGCCAGCGCGACACACGTGTCGATTCTGGCCCGCGCGCTCGCGGGCGCGGCGGAAACCGTCGATGCGGACCGCTCGGAGATTGACGAAGCGGAGGTCGCGCGACGGGTTGTCGAACATGCCAGGCCGCTCGACCCGAGAGGCCTAGCCGACCTGCCGAGAGCGGATCTCGACGCGCTCGCGACACGGATCGATGACCTTCGCTCGCGAGCCCCATTCTCCCCTCCGCTGCCGTTTGGAGCGACGTTGCGGGAACGTCGCCTCAGACACTACCTGGCCTCGTTCGGAATCGAATCGCCACCGCGCGTCGACGGGGAACGGCCCGAAGCGGAGCGTGCTTTGGCGACGTCTTTGGGACGCCTGTCGGCTCTGAGACCCCGCCCGGACTTCGTGCAGGTATGGGCGCCGCCCCCGTCTCGACCCGATCTGCTTGCATCCCAGGTTGGAGCACTGCGAGCGCACGGCATCGAGGTGCGCTGGAGCCTCCCACCGTTCGAAGCGGGATTAGGCAGGCCTCACGTCGATCGGGTTCGCCCGGGCGCCGTCGAGATTTCCGCCGTCGTGAACGAAGCGGTGTGCGTGCGAGCGCACGCCGCTCGCGAACGCGGCGAGCGCGCCTTGCGTCGCCTCGGGATTCGCATCGTCCTCGCCCGCCCTGGCCGACGCGCCAGCGAGGCGAACCGCCGCGATCTGCACGACGATCCATTCCGTGGAGAGTCGCGATGACGGCGCACGATCCGCGAGTCGTGCTGCGACATGCGGGGCTGCGCCCGAAAAAGAGCCTCGGCCAAAATTTCCTCGTCGCGGACGCCATTGCGAGGGCCATCGCCGGCTCGTGCGTCCGAGACGACGAGATCGGGCACGCGCGGGTCGTGGAGATCGGCGCAGGGACCGGGAGCCTCACGCGACGGCTCGCGGAGCGGACGCACGAGCTGATCGCGATCGAACGCGATCGCGACCTGGTACCCGTGCTCGCGCGCGAGCTTCAGGGAACCCCCGTACGCATCCTGGAGGGCGACGCGCTATCGATCGACTGGGGAGCGCTCCTAGGTGATGCGATCGACGGCTCCCCCCGGATTCTTTGCGGGAATTTGCCTTATTCGATCGTGGGTCCGCTGCTTCGGCTGACGATCGACCGGGTTGCGTCCGTCGACCGGGTGGTGTTCATGGTGCAAGACGAAGTCGCACGTCGCCTCACGGCGGAGCCGGATACCAAATCGTTCGGCGCCCTCAGCGTGTTCGCGCAGGCCGTGTTCGACATCCGCCGCGTCATTCGCGCACCCGCGGGCGCGTTTCATCCGGCGCCCGAAGTCACGAGCGCGGTGGTCGAGTTCGTCCCGGTACACCCTCCCCGCGCGCGCGAAACGGCATCGTTCCGAGCGCTCGTGCGCGCTGCGTTTCAAGCGCGGAGAAAGACCCTGCGCAACGCGTGGGCAGGCGTCGCCCGCGACCCATGCGCCCTGGAGCGGGCCGCGAATGCCGCCGGAGTCGCGCTCACGGACCGTGGCGAGACGTTGGGCGTCGGCTCCTTCGCCCGCATGGCCGCCGCACTCGACGCCGACGTGTGAACGCCGCTCGCGTCGCTACCCGGCGGCGATCGAAGGGGGTGCCCCGGTAAACTCCATGCTCCGATTCCAAAGATCGTCGGCGAGCGCGGCGTCCTGCGCGACTCGACTGGGCGCCGTCGGCCGGCACTTGTCGTAATAATTGCCGTCTTCGCCCGCAACATCCGGCGAGGTCGCACAATAGATCGACGTTTTCGCGCCGTCTTCGTTCGAAATCATGCCTAGCTTGATGAGCGGCCGGATCGGCCAGGGCATGCGGCGCCATGCATCCGATGCAACAGTGCCCGGGTGAAGGGCATAGCTTTTCACCCCGCTCGGCCCGATGCGCCGCGCAAGCCCACGCGTGAACAATACGTTCGCGAGCTTCGATACCGCGTATTCCGGCAGACCGGTGATGGATCGTGTCTGTCGCCGTACCGCATCGAAGTCGATCCCACGCGCCTTGTAATGAGCGTGACTCGAGACATTGACGATGCGGCCGCGATCGGCTGCGCGGAGTCGAGAGGACAGAAGCACGGTCAACAGGAAATGACCCAGATGGTTGGTGCCAAAGGCGAGCTCGAAACCATCGGCCGTCAGGCCTCGCTGACCGGCTACACCCCCATTGTTGATGAGGACGTCGATCGGCCGGCCGAGCGCATCGATGCGTGCGGCGCCCGCGCGCACCGATGCGAGCGCGCCGAGATCGAGGGGAACGAAGAGAGCATCGCCGCCGCGCGCGACGATGCGGTCGAGCACGGGCCTGGTTCGTTCCTCGGAGCGGCAAGCCAGCACCACCGTCGCCCCGCGGGTGGCAAGGCACTCCGCAGTCGCACGACCGATGCCGGTGTTCGCTCCCGTAACCACGATGAGACGCCCCGCGAGATCCCGATCGGCTGTGGACACGACGAGACCGTACCATCCGAACGATCGCGGCACACCCGTATCGCGGGGCAGGTCAACGGTCGGGCTTGCCCGCGAGTTGCGAAAGCGCCTTTTCCGCATCGTAGCGGTCCGGCGAATTGACGGGCGCGATGTCGAGAAACCGTCGATAGTGGTCGACCGCGTCGGCCCGGCGGCCCGCGCCTCGCAGCGCTTCGGCGACCAGAAACTCGAGCGGGGCAGCCCAGCCGGGCCGACTCTCGAGCTTCTCCGCCGCGGCCGACGCTGGGACCAACTGGGCGGCCGCCGCGGCAACGTTGCCTTTCTCGAACAGAAGCTTGCCGTACCGATAGTGCCAATAGGGATGTGCAATCGTTGCATCCGCCGAAGACCCGACGCCATCGCCCGCGAGGGCACGAGGCCACTCGACGAGCGCCGCAGCGTCGTCGTTTTTGTCTTCGTAACATTCCGCCAATGTCGCATGCGCTTCGCTCCTCGCGGGACGCAGCTCGAGTGCGCGCTTTTCGTCCGCTACGGCGTCATCGATCGCCCCCTCCATGCGCTCGAGCACGCCTCGCTGCCAGTAAGCCTCGGCGTTCATCTGGTCGAGCGCCAGGGCGCGGTCGATTTCGTCCCGAGCAAGCTCTAGCTGCGCCGGGGTCACGTCGTTGGCGGCCCACGCCAGATAAACGTGGAACTCAGCGGAATTCGGATCGAGTTCGACCGCGCGTTTGAGATATCGGAGAGCCTCGGGCTGTGCCGACCCGCCCTGAAGCAACAGAGCGCGACCGATGTAATGGTTGGCCTCGGCGCTCGCCGGACGTTTGTCGAGAACTTTGTGCAACATCGGTAGCGCATCGTCCGGCCGCCCAATTGCGACGTAGGCAGAATCCGACGCGCAACTGCAGGTCTGGATCCTCGGGCGCCTTCGAGAGGGCCTTCTTGAACTGCTCGATGGCACGCTCAACGTCGCCTGAATCCTCGAAGAGAAGGCCTCGCTCAAGGAAGATTCCTGGATAATCGCGGTCCACCGTGGCGACCCGATCGAGCTCGACCGACGCGTCGGCGAACCGGCGAACTCGGCGCAGAGCCACCGCAAGCCGGAAGTGAGCGGCAACGTCCTTCGGCCCCTTCGCTATGGCCGACCGGTAGTGTGCGATCGCCCCTTCAAAGTCGCCCTGACGCTCGTCGAACTCGCCGAACGCGCGCTCAAGCGCCGACGAGGGCGGAAGCGCCTTCCTCGCGTCCTCGAGGACGGCTTTCGCGTCGTCCAGACGGCCACGTGCAGAGTCCAGCTCGCAGAGTGCGATGTACGGCAGCACCGCCTCGGGCCGCAAGGGGTCGACGGTCGAGATCGCGATGCGCAGGTGGCCTTGCGCGGCATCGACCTCACCCGACCGCTCTTCGACCCGCGCGAGCAACAGAAGAATGGCCATGTTCTTCGGGAATCGCTCTCTCGCCGCAACAAGCTGCTGTTTGGCATCCGATAGTCGTTCGAGTTCGAATTTGGCTTCGGCATCACTTGCAATCGTCTGAGGCGAATTGGGAGCGAGCTCGAGAGCTTTGTCGAGCCGCGCGAGAGCTTCGGCGTAGCGCCCCTCGTTGAGCAACAGCCGCCCTTCACCGTTCAGCGCCTCGATGTTCGACGGGTTGAGGCTGACCGCGCGCGCAAAGGCTTCCCGAGCAGCGGTCGCTTCGCCGAGCTCCAAGCGCACCCACGCCCTCGCGGCGTACGCATCGGACAGCTCGGCCGGAGAAGCCGCCGCCTGTACGGGGGTGTCCAAAATAGTCGACAGATCCGCGATTGCACTGGCGGGGTCCACAGCTTCGCTCTGACGCCGGGCGCGCAGCGTGAGCGCCCCAATGTGTTTCGGCGATCTGGCGAGCGTCGCACCGATCTCCATCCTGGCGCTCGCAGCCTCGCCGAGCGAATCGAATGCGCGCGCGAGCCCAAAGTGCGCGCGTGCGTCGTCGGACAACGCCAGCGCACGCTTGAAGTCGCTCAGCGCCGCCAGTCCGTCGCCGATTGCGAGATCCACGTCGCCACGCAGCAGCGCGATCTCGACCTGCACGGGATCCGTCGAATCGTACTTGCCCGCGACGTCGAGATTGCTGCGAGCCTTTACGAAATCGCCTGCTTCGGCGAACTGCGCGGCCATGGCGACGTCGCGATACTTCACGACCTGATCCAGCGGGAGCTCCAGAAGGAGCTGCTTGGCGCGCGACGCGCGCGTCGTGTCCGCGCCGAACCGCAGGCTGGCTGCCGAGTCGACGAGCGCACCGTATGCCGTGAGCGGTTTGGCTCGCGGCGTACGCGAGTGTGCCACGTACGCCAAGGCCATGGCCGCCTTGGCCCCTTCGTACGTGTCCGGACCGAGTGTGGCCTCGGCCTCGCGCATGGCCGTCGCAGTGGCCCTGGCGTAGTCGCCGGACCGGATCACATCCGTGACAACGAGATACCCGTAGGCACCGTAGGGCGTCAGTTGCAGCGCCGCGCCACCGGTCAGGAGAAGCATGAGCGCAACCAAGGCGACGAGCCTGCCAGGGGAAGCGCGCCGTTTCGTCGACTCGGGGGAGGCTGCGCGACCAATCGGCTGTGAAGCCGCCACGGCCGGGGCAGGAGGTCTCCACGACGTCGCCTCCGGGGGAGCATCGGTGTCGGAGTCCGCCGACGAACCACCTTCGACCGTGGGCAGGGCGCCGGACCGATCGGACGGATTCGACCCGTCGGCTCCTCCGAGATCGACTTCACCAAAGTTCATTCCGCCCGGAGTGCCGCCCGACTCGGGGCGAGTGACCGCGTTCATAGCTCCTGACGACCTTCGCGGGGGCGGCGGCTCTTCGAGCTCGAAATCACCGAACTCGGAGGACTCCGAGGTGCGGTGCAGCGGAGGATCCGACGAAGGCTTTGGGATCGTCGGCGCCTCCCGAGGGAGATCGATCTCGCCGAAGCCGTGAGCCATCTCCGACTCAGGAACCAAGCGGGGCGATCCCGTCGGCTCGCTCCCGGTGCGCGCCGGTAACACCTCGGCGACACTGGGGAGCTCGATCTCGCCGAAGCCCCGGGAAGGCGTGACCGGGACGGGAAGGTCATGGCCCGATGCTGCCTTGGAGTGTCCTTTCGCGGGCAGCGCTGCGGCGGGTACCGGGAGCCCGGCGCTCTCCGAGGGATCGACACTTGACCGGGAGGGAAGGCTTGCCGTGAGGGCTGGCAAGTCGGACAGAGCGGCCGGCAGATCCGAGTCCGAATCGCGCCAAGACATCGATCGGCTCCGGGTCGCGGTCGGCGACTCAAGCGGGGCGGGCTCCGGCAAGTCGAGTCCGAAGTCGTCGGCAACGCCATGGTGAGAGCCGGGCGAAAATGACGTTTGCGGCGTCGCCGCCGATACCGCCCGAGGCAGCGGCCGTTGCGTCGAGACGATGGGAAGGTCGGACCGCGTGTGCGCCGAGACGGTGGGAAGGTCGGACCGCGCGTGCGCCGAGACGATGGGAAGGTCGGACTCGTCGAGCGCTCCAAGAGCGGCAGGGAAATCCGAAGGCAGTTCGCCCCGAGCCTCAGGCAGGCTCCGCTCTGGGGACGCGGGTGGCGCGCCGCCGGCGATGATCTTGTGGGGCGCGGCCGCCTTGTCCATGTGCGCGGGAGCGGCTTTGGCCGGCACAGCGACCGGTGGCGGTCGAAGGGCTGCTACCGGTGGCGCGGGCCGCGGCCGGCCGGCCGCTACCGGCGGGACAGGCGGCGGTCGAGCGGCCGCCACCGACGGAGCGGGCGCCGGTCGAGGGGCCGCTACCGGCGGGACGGGCGGCGGTCGAGCGGCCGCCACCGGCGGAGCGGGCGCCGGTCGAGCGGCCGCCACCGGCGGAGCGGGTGCTTCGGCTGGGATTGGAGGTGCGATCGCCGGCGGCCGAAGGGGCAAGCCGGCCGGCGGTGGGGCCACAGGCGCAGCGGCCTTAGCGGGCGCCGCACCGGGCGCCGTGACGACAAACGAGTGACCGCATTTGGGGCACCGCATCTTGAGACCGCCGGGCGGAACACGGCGTTCGTCGATTTGGTAGGGAGCCTTGCACGACTCGCACTCGACCTTGAACATGTCTACACGAGCCGTCCCGAAAGCCCCGCGTTTCGACGCGGTAGACGAGAGCGATGACGTGCTCGCTCTGACCAAGGGTCATCTACCCGTATCACAAGCCGGGTTGGCCTTCTCGCGTGACGACACGATTCCCACACGTTGCCCGATCCCCGTGCATGACGCATCGTGGCCAATCGTCGTCGGACGGTTTCGTTCGCGGAAGGGCGCCCCGAGGCGGCCGGCTCGGCGGGCATCACCCAAAAGCTACCACACGGGGCACGACAACGACCGTCGTGCTAACCGCTTCTACTCCCCTTGGATCGGCTGATCGTCGTCGGCGCGCGGCAGCACAATCTGAAGAATGTCAGTCTCAGTCTGCCGCGTGGCAAGATCGTCGTATTTACCGGGCCAAGCGGCTCGGGCAAGTCGTCGCTCGCGTTCGACACGATCTATGCCGAGGGCCAGCGACGGTACGTCGAATCGTTGAGCGCTTACGCGCGCCAATTCCTCGAACAACTAGCCAAACCCGACGTGGAGCGAATCGACGGCCTGAGCCCGGCGATCGCCATCGAACAGCGTCCGCTTTCCAAATCGCCGCGGTCCACCGTCGGAACCGTCACGGAAGTAGCCGATTACCTTCGTCTTCTCTACGCCCGAGTAGGCATTCCTCACTGTCCGAGCTGCGGAAAACGCATCGAAGCGCAAACGGTGCAGCAGATCGTCGATCGCGTGCTCGCAATGCCCGATGGGACCAAGCTCAGCGTCCTAGCCCCGATCGCGCGCGCTCGAAAGGGGGAGCTCAAGCTCGAACTGGAGCGCTTGCGTCGTGAGGGGTTCGTCCGCGCGCGCATCGACGAATCGGTCGTCGACCTCGGTGATGAAATCG
Organism: uncultured delta proteobacterium; assembly: GCA_963696385.1. Lineage (GTDB taxonomy): Bacteria > Myxococcota_A > Polyangia > Polyangiales > Polyangiaceae > Palsa-1150. The sequence goes on along the minus strand of CAVOKF010000005.1, from coordinate 355,607 downwards.
AACTCGATCGGTCCCGCGTGCACGACCTCGACGTCGTCGTCGATCGCCTCGTTCTCAAGGAGGGGATCAAGGGCCGCTTGACCGACAGCGTGGAGCTCGCGCTGAAGCTCGGCGAGGGACGCCTGCTCGTGCAGCCGGGCGACGACGAGCCGCTCTGGATGAGCGAACGGTTCGCGTGCGTCGATTGCGGCATCTCGCTTCCACCAATCGAACCGCGCATGTTCTCCTTCAACGGCCCGCACGGCGCTTGCCCGGCCTGTGACGGGTTGGGGGCACGCGACGTCATCGACCCGGAGCGCTGCATCGGCGACCCGCGGCACAGCCTGCGCGAGGGGGTCGTCATGGCCTGGGGGCGTCGGGGAAGCGTGGCCCTCGCAAGCGAGGTCGTCCGCGCAGTAGAGACCCTTGGAATCAGCGCGGACATCTCGTGGTCGAAGATGCCGGAGGAGAAGCGGAAGGCCATCCTGTTCGGAACCGCGCCGGAGACCTCTCCGAAAGATCGGCCGGCGCGGCGTTCGCCGAAAACGGCAACGCGACGGAAGGACATCGGACGTCAAAAAGGCTACGAGGGGGTCGTCCCACGTCTGCAGCAACGGCTTGCCATGCTCGCGGAGGCGCGGTTGGACCCCGGCGAGGATGAGGACCCCGATCTCGGCGAGGGCGGCATCGCGGACGACGAGATCGGACGCTTTCTCGTGACTCGTACGTGCGATGCCTGCAAGGGTAAGCGGCTTCGCCCGGAGGCGCTCGCGGTCAAGCTCGGAGGAAAGGATGTCGCTCAAGTCGGTGCATTGCCGCTTCGGCACGTACGGACCTTCGTGGAGAGTCTCGGCAAGGAACGAAGCAACGGGGTCGAGGCCGACGGGCACGCTTTTGGCCCGCGCGAACGGGCCATCGCTCAGCCGCTCCTCAAGGCCGTTGCGGCGAGACTCGGGTTCTTGATCGAGGTGGGACTCGACTATTTGACCCTCGATCGAAGTGCGCAAACGCTCTCATCGGGCGAAGGACAACGCATTCGGCTGGCGACCCAAATCGGAGCGGCGCTCGTCGGCGTTCTCTACGTACTCGACGAGCCGAGCGTGGGCTTGCACGCTCGGGACAATGCACGCCTCATCGAGGCGCAGGCCCGGCTCAGGGATCTCGGCAATACGGTGATCGTCGTGGAGCATGATCGCGAGGCGATCCTCTCGGCCGATCACGTGATCGACATGGGCCCGGGCGCCGGCGTGCACGGAGGTCAGATCGTCGCCCAGGGCACGCCTGCAGAGCTCATGGCCTCGCCGGATTCGATCACCGGCCCCTGGTTAACGGGGGCCCGCCAGTTGCCCGTGCCGAAAAAGAGGCGACCTCGTACCAAGGCGTGCGTGCGGGTCGTCGGCGCTCGAGCGCATAACCTGCGAAATGTCACGGCCGAGATTCCCATTGGATTGTTCACGTGCGTAACGGGTGTGAGCGGCAGCGGTAAATCGAGCCTCATCGTCGATACCTTACTACCGGCGGCGCGGGCTAAGCTCTACAACGCTACGGCACCGGTCGGCGAATGCGATCGCGTGGATGGTTTGGATCACATCGACAAGGTCGTTTCGATCGATCAAGCGCCCATCGGCCGCACGCCCGATCCAATCCGGCGACCTACACGGGCATCTTCGCCTTGCTCCGCGAACTTTATGCCGGGTTGCCCGACGCCCGAGCGCGCGGCTACAAGGCCGGGCGCTTCTCGTTCAACGTCAAAGGCGGGCGCTGCGAAGCGTGCCAAGGCGATGGCGTGCTTCGCGTGGAGATGCATTTTCTTCCGGACGTTTTCGTGACCTGCGACGCCTGCGGCGGCCGCCGATACAACCGCGAGACGCTCGAGGTCAAGTACCGCGGACTGTCGATCGCCGACGCGCTCGACGTGACCGTAGAACAGTCGTCCGAGCTATTCGGAGCGGTTCCGAGAATCGCCGACAAGCTCGAGGCACTTCGAAAGGTCGGCCTCGGATACGTGTCGCTCGGACAACCGGCGACGACTTTGTCGGGGGGTGAGGCGCAGCGCGTGAAGCTCGCGCGAGAGCTGTCTCGACGAGCGACCGGACGGACCCTCTACGTGCTCGACGAGCCGACGACCGGTCTGCACTTCGCCGACATCGAGGTGTTGCTCACGGCGCTGACGGATCTGCGAGATCAGGGCAACACAATCATCGTCATCGAACACAATCTTGACGTGGTGGCGTGCGCCGACTGGGTCGTCGATGTCGGGCCGGAAGGGGGCGAAGGCGGCGGGGAGATCGTCGCGGCCGGCACGCCGGAGCATCTGGTGGAGGTGGAGCGTTCGCACACCGGACGCTACCTGCGCGAGGTGTTGCGGCGAAGCACACCGGCTGCGATTGCCGCACGCGCCTGACCGCGCCCTGGCGAGCGGTCGAGGCGGACGAAGGCGCGGGTCATTGCAGCGCGATCAAACCAGGTCGCTCGGCCGCCGCCCGTCCCCATCCGCCGGGCGTGCAGAGCGGTCTTTGGGGCCGAGCCTGCGCTCAGCTGTAGTCCTTTTCCATTCGCTCCTGGTCCTCCTTGCAGCGGATGCAAAGCGTGGTCTCGGGCCGCGCTTCCAGCCGCTTGACCTGGATCTCTTCGCCGCACTCTTCACAGATACCGAACGTCCCTTCGTCGATTTTCCGAAGAGCCTTCTCGATTTTATCCAGAAAGCTCTTCTCCCGTCCGCGCAATCGGAAGGTGAACGATTGAAGATACTCGCTCGACGCAAAATCCATCTCGTCGGGCAAATCGTCCGTGTCGAGTGTCATGTCTTGCTCGAGAGTCTGCTTCGCCTTCTTGAGGATCTCGTCCCGTTTGTCGGTGAGGAGCGTCCTGAACTTCTTGAGGGTCGCCTTGTTCACGTGGTGAGCGCCTCCGTACGCCTGAACACGATACGCTCGCGATTCCCGTCGCCGCTGAGGGCCGAGCACGTTAAGCAGCCCGATGTCCGCCGTCAATCGATGCCTTCGTCGGCGCGGCGGAATGGGGGCATCGGTCGAGACGCGCCGGGCGTAACATTGCGGCAATGGACCCCTCGCCTCGTCCGGTGAGAATGAACATTCGCGCTGATCACGGGTGGCGGCTCAGCCGTGAACGGACCCGAACCGTCGCGGGCCCTCCGTACGTCCTTGCGAGAGGACCGACATCGGCCCCATCGCCGTCCTTGAGCAAGTCGGTGACCTGGGGTTGTATGGCCTGCGACGCCCCGTGAACGACGACGCCATTCGATTGGGTATCGATGAAAACGGGCTCGGACCCCGGCTCGGCCCTTTTGATCGTCACGGCCATCGCGGCTCGCACAACGGGGGGAGGCCATGAAAGGGCCGAGCGGAGGGCGCGCGGTGCGATGCGAGCACGCCTCGGAGACTCCAGAGAAGCTGCTCGGGCACGGGAATACGGCGCTCGGAGAAGCGTGGGCGCGGGCCATCGCGCGACGAATGGGCGTCGCCAACCTCGAGGGGCCGGACGCCCTCGTCCATGCCCTCTCCCTGGACGGACCGGCGGTTCTGCGGGCGCGTTGCCCGACCGATCACACGGAGCAATGCTGGAATCGTGCGGGCGAGTCGTTCAGGGCGGATGACGCGCTCGTCGCCGACGTCGAGCGGGACCTCGCAAAACTCGCCGCTCAGGGAATCGATGTCCTTTACGTGGCATGCGTCGTCACGTGCACCCGACGGCTGAACGACGAAATCGGGCGCGGGCGCAACCGGTTTCACGTCGACCTTCACGCCATGGAGCGGCTTTTCCTCGACGGACGGGCGCGCGCCAAACGCGACGTCGTCGCGACGTGTGGCAAGGTGGGTGGCTTCGACCAGTACGCGGCCGCGTTCGGTCCTATGAATGGACGGCTGCACGCGGTGGCGGAGCAAGGGCGCGCACGAAGCGAATATTGTTTGCCGGGACTCGGGCGCATCGCCTTCGTTCGGGATGCCGACGACAATCACCTGCTCGTAAGTATGGCTTCGCTCGTCGGAAAGTGGGTGCGCGACCTACTCATGGCGCGGATCGTCCGGTACCACCAAGCGGAGGTGGGGATCTTCCCGACGCGAGCGGCTATCACGATCCGGTGACTGCTCGCTTCATCGCCGAGACGCGGCTGGCGCGCACGCGCCGCCGGCTGCCCGAGGACTGTTTCGAACGCAGGCCCTGGCGAGACCCGCGGCCCTAAGAGCCGATGTCAGGGCCATGGACGACCGACTCGCATCCGATCTCGCGTCCCTCCGTATCGATCGCGGCGCGCATCGACCCCCGCCGTCGCGACCCGCGTCGACGCGGGCGTGGCGTTGGGTCTTCGCGGCGATCTTGCTCGGCATTGCCGTTGCGCTGATCGTCCGCATCGGCGGCCCCCTATTGGAAGCTGCGGTCTTCCAGACTGAAGTGACTGTCACCGAGGTGACTCTGCTATCGCCCGCTCAAACGCAAATCGAGCTCACCTCAACCGGTTACGTCGTTCCGCAAGTCGAGGTCGATGTCTCTTCGAAGCTGGTCGGTCGCGTCGACCGAGTGAACGTGGCCGAAGGAAAGCGGGTCAAGGCCGGCCAGATCATCTTCGAGTTGGACCCGAGCGATCAGCGGGTGGCCGTAGCCAGCTCGCGCGCCCGCGTCGCCGCGGCCCGTGCCCGCGCGACGACGGCCCGAGCTCAGCTCGCCGAGATCGTCTTGCAGCGCGATCGGGAGCGCAGACTAGCGAATACGGGTGCGATCGCGCCCGCGACCGCGGACGATCTTGCCGCCCGCGCCCAATCGCTCGAGGAACAGGTGCACGCCGCGGATGCCGACGTGACCGCATCCGAAGCCGAGGTCGTCGCACTCTCCACGAACCTCGCCAACACGACGATCCGCGCACCCATCGACGGCACGGTCGTCACCAAGCCCCTGCAACCAGGCGACGTCGTCACGCCAGGGACTTCCATGGCCAAGATCGCCGACTTCGCATCGATTGTGGTCGAGACCGACGTTCCCGAGGGAAGGCTTCATCTGGTGCGCAACCTCGGACCGTGCGAGATCATCCTCGACGCGTATCCCGACAAGCGGTGGCGAGGCGAAGTCGTCGAGATCAGTCCGCAATTGAACCGCGCCAAGGCGTCGGCGACAGTCAAGGTGCGATTTCTCGACCGAGACGATACGGTCTTGCCCGAAATGGCCGCTCGAGTATCTTTTTTGAACTCCGCGCTCGATCCCAAGCACCTGAGCGAGCCCCCGAAGAAGATCGTGCCGGGTCCCGCCGTCGCCAATCGCGACGGCGCGAAGGTGGTCTATGTTTTCGACGCCGGCCGCGTACGCATGGTCGCCGTCAGGCTCGGTCCGCCGTTCGCCGGCGGCTTCGAACTCCTCGACGGTCCCGAGCCCGGGACCAAAATCATCCGCGACCCTCCCGCGACACTGCGCGACGGTCAAGCCGTCAAAGAGAGGAACGCCGGATGACGGACTCAGAGAAGCGGGAGACGCAGGCTCCGATCGTTCGGCTTCGCGGCGTTTCCAAGATCTATGAGCGCGGCAGCGAAAGGGTGCAGGTGCTCGAAGAGCTGGACCTGGACGTACCCGCCGGTTCGTACGAGGCGTTGATGGGCCCGTCGGGTTCGGGCAAGACGACGCTTCTCAACTTGATCGCCGGCCTCGATCGCCCTTCGTCGGGGGGTGTCGAAGTCGCAGGCAGACGTCTGGACGGGATGAGCGAGGGAGCGCTCGCCAAGTGGCGATCCAATACGATTGGGTTCGTATTCCAGTCGTACAACTTGCTCCCGGTCTTGACGGCGCTCGAAAACGTCGAGCTGCCGCTTTTGCTCACGCACCTTGGCCGAACCGAACGCCGGAAGCGGGCCCAGACGGCGCTTCGGGTAGTGGGTTTGGAAGACCGCGTGGAGCACTATCCGCGACAGCTCTCCGGCGGGCAGGAGCAACGGGTAGCCATCGCGCGCGCCATCGTGAACGACCCGACGATCATCGTCGCGGACGAGCCGACCGGCGATCTCGACCGGAAGAGCGCCGACGAGATTCTGACCTTGATCGAGAAGCTCAACACGCAACTGTCCAAAACGATCCTCATGGTCACGCACGACCCCGCGGCCGCGGAACGCGCCCGGATCATACGACGCCTCGACAAGGGGAAGCTCGTCTCATGACGTTTGCGTCGCTCGCGGTCCGCAATCTCGCACGGAACAAATTCCGGCTGACGCTGACCGTCGCCGGCGTGGCGATCGCCATCGTCGCCTTCCTGCTTCTTCGCACGGTGATCTGGTCGTGGCACAGCAGCGCGGAATGGGCCGCCAAGGACCGGATCGTCACTCGACACAAAGTTACGTTCGTCATGACGCTGCCCAAGCGCTACGTCGAGTTCGTTCGAGAGACTCCTCATGTCCGGGCCGTCACCTGGGCGAACTGGTTCGGCGGCAAGGATCCGCAGCACGACCGCGAGTTTTTCAGCACGCTAGCGGTCGATGCGACGACGTACTTCGACGTCTACGACGAGATGAGGGTCGCTCCTCAAGCGATGGAGACGTGGAAGCACGATCGGCAGGGAGCGATCGTGGGCGACGTGTTGGCCACGAAATTGGGGTGGAAGGTCGGCGATCGAATTGCGCTCGAGAGCGGCATCTTCTCCGGCGATTGGCAGTTCACCATCGACGGCATTTATGCCGCCGCTGCCAAGTCGGTCGACCGCTCAACGCTTATTTTTCACTGGGACTACCTGAACGACGCGCTGCCGCCGGACCGGCGCGATACGGTGGGCTGGATCGTCAGCCGCGTCGACGATCCCGCGCACGTTGCCGACATCGGCGCGGCATTGGACAAGCGTTTCGAGGACCGTGACACGCCCACTCTGTCGCAAGATGAGCACAGCTTCAATTCGTCCTTCCTCGCCATGTTTTCCGCTGTGCTCCAGGCGATGGACATCGTTTCAGCGGTCATTCTGATCATCATGACGCTCATCCTCGGGAACACGATCGCCATGGGGGTCCGCGAGCGAACGGGCGAGTACGGCGTGCTGCGGGCCGTCGGCTTTTTGCCCCGGCACATCGCCTTCTGGATCGTCGGCGAGTCGCTCGTCATGGGTCTCTTCGGGGGCATCCTGGGGATCGCGTTCGCCTGGCCTTTCATCAACTTCGGCGCGGGCCGGTTCATCGAGGAGAACATGGGATCGCTGTTCCCGTACTTCCGGCTGGAGACGGCAAACGCACTGCTCGCCATCTCGCTCGCGGCGACCCTCGGCGGACTCGCCGGCGCCATTCCAGCGTGGCGCGTATCGCAGCAGCGAGTGATCGATGCCGTCCGAAGGGTGGCTTGAGATGGCGATGATTCCGCTTCGCTACAACGTCCGCAGCCTCGTCGTGCGTCGGGCGACCACGTTCGCCACGGCGTTCGGCATCGCGCTCGTCGTCTTCGTGCTCGCGTCGTCGCTGATGCTTTCGGCCGGGATCAAGAAAACGCTTGGAAGCTCCGGCCGGGCCGACAACGCGATCGTGCTTCGCCTGGGCACGGACGCCGAACTCGGAAGCGTCATCGATGAATCGACCGTGCCGCTCATCCTCGCGGCTCCGGGCGTTCGCAAGGACGATCGGGGACAGCCGATTGGCGCCGGCGAGATTGTCGTGGTGGCGGCGATGGACAAGCTCGGAACGACCGGCGTGACCAACGTAGCGATCCGAGGCGTCGACGATGCGGCCATGCGGCTACGACCCGAGGTTCACATCGTCGCGGGCCGCCCGCCTCGTCCGGGCAGCGACGAAGCGCTCATCGGTGCCCGCATTCGAGGTCGCATCCGCAGCCTCGAACTCGACCGAACGTTCGAGCTGCGAAAAAACCGCCCCGTGAGGGTGGTCGGGGTCTTCGAAGCGGACGGCTCGTCGTACGAGTCCGAAGTGTGGGTCGACCGCGAAGTCTTGCGACAGGCGTACCACCGCGAAGGGGTCGTTTCCAGCGTTCGTGTCCAACTCGAGTCGCCGGCGGAATTCGACGCGTTCCGCGCCGAGGTCGAAAACGACAAGCGGTTGGGACTGCAAGCCGTGCGCGAAACCGCGTTCTACGAGAAGCTGTCGGAAGGAACCGCCACCTTCGTCGGCGCGCTGGGCGATGCCGTCGCGATATTTTTCGCCATCGGAGCGATGATCGGCGCCACGATCACCATGTACGCAGCCGTCGCAAACCGACAGCGAGAGATCGGAACCCTTAGGGCGCTCGGCTTCTCCCGCACGAGCATTCTGACCTCGTTTCTCCTCGAGTCGGTACTGCTTGCGGCGGCGGGCGGCGCGGTCGGAACGATCGCGTCGCTGGGGATGGGATTCGTGCGCTTCTCCATGGTCAACTTCTCGAGCTGGTCGGAGATCGTATTCTCGTTCGATCCGACGCCGCGCGTGATCGCCACAGCGTTGGTCTTCGCCTGCGGCATGGGGCTCTTGGGAGGCTTTCTGCCGGCGATTCGGGCGGCTCGAACATCACCGCTCAAGGCGATCCGCGCGTAGGAGAACGACCGAAGTAGGTCACGTCGGCGGCGCTTCAAAGATTTGGTTCGCTGTGTCGCTCCCCGCGCCCCGGCCCGGTCCCACGCGACGGCCCCCGCCCTTCACCGCGGCTCAGAAAGCCATGCGACGAGCTTGTGCAGCTTTTCGTCTCGCGTCAGCTTGAGGGAAGCGATCTTGTCCGCCGGCATAGCGGGATCGAGGACCAGCTCTTCATCGCCCACCGCAGCGACCCACGTGCCTTTGCGTGCCACGATGTATTCGGCCTTTGCGCGATCCGGAGCCTCCTGAAGCACGACCTGTACGGCTTCGTCGGCCAACGCCTTCACCGGGACACTTCCGGGCCTCAGCTTGAATGCGCGGAATGCTTCTTTCGCACCGTCCACGTCGCTGCGCACAATCGCGACGTCGCGCCAGCGCTTGTCGCCGTCGGCGTAGTAGCCGATCGCCAGAGGACCGATCGACGTCAAACCGAGTGCGTCTTTCGGGTGGTATGCGACGCCGAGCGGGATGCGAGATGCCGTCGGCAAGGTCGCTGCCGCGACCGGTGGGTTCAGGGGACCGGGCAAACGGCCGCCGATGTCGCGGGCTATCGCTCCGGTCGATTGTTCATTGGCCTTCGCCATGCCCTCCGGCGTCATCTTCGTGTCTTCCGTCACGAACGTGAGCTCAACCATGTAAGGTCCTCGCCAGACGTACGCGTTGCTGCTGCTCTCAGCCGCCAAGGCCCCCGCGTCGAACGACTTGACCGACGCGCGCGCCGGATCGCCGTCGGCGACCACGCGTTTCGTGAACATGGCGTACGCCCCCTCGGGGGTGGCGAAGCGCGACAGATTCACTTCAACGCTGTTCGGCGCCCCGCTCGTATCCACGTATCGAAGGACAACGACCCGATCGAGCCCAAACCGCTTGTAGACTTCGCATTCGCCGTCAAATGCCGTCGTGCACACCTCGTCCATCGAGAGCTTGCCCTTGTCTCCGTAGGTCTTCGGCTCACTCTGCGGGTCGAGGCAGTAACCGCCGACGACGCGAGGGAGGAATGGAGCGCTAATCGAGTCGGTGTCTTGACCCCCGCCGCCCGCGCACACGTCGCCGTGCGACGTGGCGGCTGGGGGGGGGGCGGGGGAGGACCGTTTCGCCCCTCGTCGCTCTTGCTGCACGAGAGCGCCAGACTGATCGGGAAGAGAAGAACGAATAGCGGGGCGGATTTCGGCAGCATATGGAGCGGGGGTAGGAAAGGCGCGCCCGTGGTAGCACGCGCGACCGCCGGTCCGCACCTTTTGCGGGGGGTTGAAATCGTTGCTGGACCGGCGCGCGCGAACGCACGCCGCGAAGCGGGCTTTTTTCGCAAACCGGACCGAGTTGAACGGGGGCACGTGGCTTGCTGCTGTGGGTCCTCGCGGCAAACCCATGTGCAAACGGCTCGATTCGACCACGGGATCCTCCCGTCGAAGACGGTTGGCGGAGCGTGCGTCTCGACGCGGCTTCACGCTGATCGAGCTCATGGTCGTAGTCATCATCATCGGCATCATCGCCGTTCTCGCCATCCCCTCGATGCGGATCGGAACCTACGATCGCACCGCGTACCAGGATGCCGGGGCCATCATGCAGCTCTTCCGAGAGGCGAGGCTTCGCGCGGTCGCACGCGGGGGGGCCACGCTCGTGAGCATGTCCGCGAACGGCGCGGCGGATCGGGGAACGTTCATGCTCTACGAGGCGGACGCGCAGAACGCGGGAACCGGCACGACGACGTATCAAACGCCCACTCCAGCGTGCAAATCGCCTACGGTGTGGAACACGGCGGTCGCTGCGACCGTCGGCGTTGCAAACGTCACGCTGCTCATCGACGGGGTCAACCTCAACGGAGCGCCCGAATCCGACGCAAACGTCGTGACGACGCTCGACGTCTTCGGCCCGGCGATCCAAGGCAATCTCGCAAGCTCGACAGGCACGGCATTCACGCAGTTGCTCGTGTGCTTCACACCTCTCGGGCGATCGTACTTGCTCATGCCGGGGCAGTCCGGCTTCACATGGCAAATGCCGGTGTTCAACGGCCTATCGCCGAACACGAGCCTGGTGGACGCACAGGTGAGCCGCGGCCCGACGGGCGCCACAATCCGCCATGTGCTCGTGGTTCCGAATGGGATGCCACGGCTCTTTTCGCAGGGACACTGAGAGGACGACCGGTGGCCAACCGATCCGGAGCGCGCGGGTACACGGCCATCGAGGTGCTGCTCGCCATGACCGTCGCGGCGATCGGCGCGGCCGCCGTGATGAGCATGCAAAAGGCGACGATGCAGGGGGATCTCGATGCACGGAAAATGGACGTCGCCAATTCGATCGCGCGCACGTGGGTGGAGCGGCTGGAGCGCGACGCGATGCAATGGACGTTGCCGGGCCCCGCCCTTGCGAACGCCCCAAGCAACATGAGCAATGCACTGCTCTTCGCCAACAACGTCGGCGCGGTCTGGTACGTTCCGACGGCTTACGCCGGTTTTACCCCTCCGCAGAGCTACGGATTCGACATCCTAGGCCGAGACCTGGCCGCAGGAGACGTCCCGTCCTTTGCGATATTCTGCGTGAACGTGCGCGTGTCCACCCTGGTGCCCAATCAGTTGCTGCGCGCCGACGTGCGCGTCTTATGGCTGGGCGGGCTCGGCACCAGCGGAGCGAACCCCGCGCCGTTCTGCAGCCCTCAGAATACCGACATGACATCAGCGGACCCCAACTCGAACAGCATGACGAACTACGGGGCTCCGGCGTACCGCGCGATCTACGTGAGCACCGCCATCCGGGAGAATCCATGATCGACCCGGGTTGGGGCCGTCGCCGGTCGAGACTCGTCCTGAGGCACCGCCAGTCGGGCTTTACGATGGTCGAGCTCACCGTCGCGCTCTTGGCCGGACTCCTGGTCGCTGCGGGTATCGTCTCTCTATCGCGTGAGGCCACCAACACGTTCCACGAAGAGGCTCGAGTGTCGGTCGCCGAAGCTTCGCTGCGAGCGGCCGTCGATCGGTTGCGGGCCGATCTGCAGCGGGCCGGGTTCATGAGCACCGGCAACATCTTGGCGGACCCGCAGATCGCGGCCCCCCCCGGAGGGGCTCATGTGGCATCGACGGCACCCGCCAGCACCAAGCCGATCGGGATGGGCGGCCTCCAGACTCTTGCGTCGATCTACTTATCCGACGGAGGATCCCTGGGCAATCTCGCCAATGCGTCGGCCGTGGGTCCCGGTACCCTCTCGCCGGATCTCATCGACATCGCCGGCAACATGACGTCGCCAGACACGTTCGACGTCGCTTACATCGCGCAAACGGCGACCGGAACGTGCCTGAACATCTACCTGTCGCCTACCTCTCCGGCCATGTACCGCGTCATGGGCAACGGAGACGCGGGGACCACCGAGCTCGCAAACATTTTCCAGCCTGACCCGGCGGGCGTCGCGCAGTTCATCGTCCGGTTGGTCGACGACTCGGGGCGCTCGCAATACCTCGCAACGTGCCGGAACGGAGCGGCTGCCGGCGTCGTCTCGGGCCAGCCCTACGTCAGCGTCGATGCCGCAGCGGGCGGCATGACGCCTCTCCGGAGCGCCCAAACCACGGGCACGGTGAGCGGCTTGAGCGGGTACGCGGCCGGTCGAGCGTGGGTCAACCCCGTGCAAATCGTGCGGTGGGAAATCACCGCGAGCAGCTCGACGGTTGACCCGGAGCCGGCTCAATTCGTCAATGGCCTTGAAACCACATCGGACGGGGGCACCGACCCTACCAAATACGATCTGATGCGCTCGTATCTCGACGCGTTCGGCAACATCGTTCCGGCGACGAGCGAGATCGTGGCCGAGTACGCCGTCGACCTGGGGTTCGCCTTCTCCGTCGATACCAGCGTGATCGCCGCGACGCCGCGGATCGTCACGTATGCGTTCGACAGCACGAGCAACGATCCGGTCGCAGCGCGGGTCAACAACGCGACTGCGACCCCGCAACGCATACGCTCGGTGTATGCCCGCGTCGCCACGCGGACCGCACAAGCGGATCGGACGCTCACCATCGCCCCGGTGCCTTCGTACCCTACGGAAAACTTCATGTACCGCTACTGCGTCTTGCAATGCCCCACCCCGGCCGCGAATGCGCTCGCGTGGGCGCGCGTCCGGACGGTCACCACAGAGGTGTCGCTGCCCAACCAAGCGACGAATTTCTACTGATGCATGCCCTCACCCTGGCCAAGTCGCGATCGTCTCACCGGCGGCGCCAAGCCGGCGCGGCGATGTTCATCGTGGCCATGACGCTCGCCGTGCTCGCATCCGTCGGCGTCTATGCGCTCGCCACAGCGTCGAACGAACTCAAGACGAGCGGCAACGAGCGACAGAATACGCAAGCGCACTACCTCTCGGAGTATGGCGTCATCGCGTCGGCCCAGGAAATGGCGTCCACGAAGGCCCAATTTTACCTTGGCCTCATGCTTTCGCAGCCGGACGTCCATTGCGTGTCGTTGCAGGGTGTTCCAGCCGGCGGGAGCCCCCAGTCGGAAGCCTGCCGCCGGATGGGCGCTACGGAGCTTTCGACCGGCTCGGCCTGGGCATCGAACCCGACCGATTCCTACAACTTCGCGACACCCTACGCCGGTGCCCCCGGGAGCCTCGGCCCGACGCCGTTGAAGGCGGACTTCTACGTGGAATTCACGGCCCCGACGACCGCCAACGCGCCGTCAGGATACGCGCTGAATTTGCAGTTCTGCTTCATTCAGATGACAGCGACGTCCGTCGGGATCGTGCAACCCCAATATTCGGCTTCCCTAGGAGCCCCTGCCGTGTTCGGAGGCGAAGGTCTCGAGATGCAGCGGGCTCGCCTCGTCGCAGGCCCGATCCAATGCCCAAAGTAAGCGGTAGTCCAAAGTGGTCGTCCAGAGCGATCGGTAGTCCAAAGATCTGTATTCCCAAGTAAGCGGTAGAGAGGGGCGACGATGAGGATGCGAATGGTTGGATGGTGGGCCGTGGCCGCAGCCGCGCTGGCTTGGCCGGCGAGCGCGTGGGCACAGCAGATCGACACCAACCCACCGGTGCCAAACGTGTTGCTGCTCATCGACAATTCCGGATCCATGGAGCGCATGATCGACAGTTCGCTTCCGGAAGCGACTCCGGCGAATACGTGCAACTGCGATCCCGTTCTCGGGACTTGCGTCTGGAGTCAGGCGCCCGCCTCGCCGAACCGGTGGGGCGTCTTGCTGCAGGCCCTGACCGGGCAGCTCACCAACGGCTACAACTGCGCGGCCATGCCGCGAACGCCATCCAGCGTGTTCGCCCAAGAGTATTCCATCAACGGCATCGTGCCCTACGACGTCAACTATTACCTGCCGTTTCATCGCATGATCGCGCAGGACACGACCGTGACGCCGAGCGTCGCTTGTGACATCGCGCCCGGCGTGCTCGCAGGAGCTGCGATCGGTCAGGGAGTCGGGCCGACGCGGAATGCGACCGGAACGACCGTCAGCGCCAACTCGTTCGTGAGCGGCGACGTCATCGCCCGCCCCTACGGTTCTCTCAACACGGTCACGTCGACGTGCCAGTTTTCGCAGCTGACCAACGGCGCCGTCAACACGATGACCAACCTGATGCGGTTCGGTCTGATGATGTTCGACAACGATCCGAGCCCGGCGACCGGGGTCGTGCCCAGCGGGTCGAATCTGCTCGTCGCGCCGGCCCCGTACGTCGGAATGTGGAGCTACTATCCGGGGTGGACCACCAACGCGACGTGTCCCTATGCCGGCAACCCGGCCAACTGCTCCACGTCCACGATGATGGCGGTCGGCGCGCGCAATTCGGCCGCGCCCCCTTGGGAGGGGCGCATGGTTGCATTCCCGGCGACAACCGACATTGCAACGCAAGAGCAGAATAACTCCAACATCGAAGACGTCATTCGGTCGTCGCGACCCTACGGCGGCACGCCAATGGCGGGAATGCTGACGGGCGCGCAATACTACTTCTGGACGGATCCCGCGGGACCTCAGCAGACCGACGTTTTCGTCAGCGGCAATTGCCGCCAGGAATACATCATCATCCTCACCGACGGCGCGCCGAACGAGGACATGCGGCCAGATTGCGCGGCCGCCGCATCGGCCGGGAGTCCCGCGGGGGTTTGCCCGTTTGCGACACCACAAACCATCGCCGGCAATCTCTACAATGGCGGGAAGCCTTCGGGCGCGAATCAGTTCGTGACGACGTACGTCATCGGATTCGCGGTATCGACGTACGAGGGCACTGGGGGTACGACAAGCGCTTGCTCGAGCCTGGTCAGTGGCGGCCAGCTCGCGTCGATGTGCCTCACGGCGGTGCCGACCGATTCGTACTACCCGTGCTGTCAGCTTCAGGAGATCGCACTGGCGGGAGGCAGCGGTCAGGCGTATTTCGCGGATAGCCCGGGCGACCTGCAGAATGCGCTCGGATCGATCTTGGCGAACATCGCGAAGCAAGCGACCACCCGCACCGTGCCGGCGTATTCGCCCGTCATCACGAACGTTCTGTCGACCGCCAGCACGCCGAATCAGGAAATCTTCTACGCTTCGTTTTCCCCTTCACCCGGTCAGGCATGGTCCGGCGACGTGCAGCGCTCGCGCTTTTATTGCGGTTCGTCGTCGTCGTCTGCATTGCCTTCCGGGTCGACGTCGTCGTCGGCATCCAGCTCTCCGACTTTCAATCCACAGGCCGGAGACGACTTCGCCGACAACCTCAACTCGACTCTCGGACCGTCGCGGACGTTCATCGCGTTCGAGCCGAACCTGGCGAGCGGCGGAACGGCTTGGGCGAGCATCCGACCGTTCATCGCTTCGCCGCCCCCCGACGGTGCGGTGACTTATGGCGTTACGACCTACGCCGGAAATGCGTCGAACGTCGTTTCGCAGATCACGCCGGGCGCGGTCAACGGAATCGCCACGACCGGGTCGCCGCTCGGCTGCCCATACACCCCGAACAACGCCCTCGGAACGCAGTACCTGACGCCGGCGCAATGTCTGAACATGACGCTCGACTTCACATTTGCTCAGCCCGCGGCGTCGTTCAACGGGCCGTCGAATTTCACGTTCACGTCTCGGTACGGAAACGCCTTCGCCGACGTCTACCACGCTTCACCTGCCGTCGTGGGCCCACCGGAGTCGCTCTTGCAGGACCCTTCGTACGAGGCCTTTCAGGCGCGCTGGAGCAACAACGTGAAGTGCGGAACGTCGACCTCGTCCATCTCGCCGCGGCCGACCACGGTTTACGTCGCGACCAATGACGGCCTCTTGCATGCGTTTTGGGCCGACGAAGTTACCGAGGAGAACAACGAGCAGTGGGCGATGCTCATGCCCGACACCATGCAGAATTTGCTGTCGACGTACCCGTCGAGTCATCAGTTTCTGCTCGACGGTTCGCCGATCGTGAAGGACGTGGTTTGGGACCGCACGGCGTCGTCCGCGACGAGCAATACCGGGAGCGCCTGGCACACGACCCTCGCGGCGGGATACGGCCCCTACCAGCGTGGGTATTACGCCGTCGACGTGACGGACCCGTGTCCCCCGCCCGCGGGCACGACGACCTCTGGGCAGCTTCCCGCATCGGGGCCGGTGTTCCGCTGGCAACTCACGACGATGCCGAGCGGGAACTACCCGATCTTCGGCAATCTTTCAGGCACCCCGGCCGTCACGACGCTGTTCATGGACCCCGGGGACGGAAACGGCGCCCGAGACATCGGAGTCGCCATTCTGCCCGGAGGCTGGAACGGGCCGCCCGCGTCGACCGCGTCCTGCACACGGCAAGCGAAGACCGCGGCCAACTACTCGACCCCGACGAGCGGATATGCGACGCGTGGATCCGTGCGCTGTTGGGGGGCCAACCTGAAGCCCAACGACCCCGTCCTTGGACGCTCCGTGGCCATCGTGCGACTGGATACCGGCGAAATCCTGCGGGTTTTCGCCCCGACGGTCGATTACGCGAGTTACACCGGCGACACGCTCGTCGCGAGAAGTCGGATCACGCCGACGCCGCTCGATTCGCCGATGACCGGCACTCCCGTCGTGTACCCGAGCGATGTCGGGGCCGACGCGACCAAGTTCTTCGTCGGCGATGCGGACGGAACGATGTGGAGGTTCGACGTGTCCAGCCCGACTCCCGCCAATTGGGTCGGTACCGTCTATCTCGACTTCTACAACGCGACCGCCGATCTGAGCAGCACCTCGTGGCAAGATGGCCAACCGTTCGAGGTCACGCCCATCCTGTCGGTCGATCCGCTGGGAGACGTGGTCATGAACGCCGCGACCGGGACGACGGAGACATTCGACAACAACGGCACCTACTTCGTGTACTCGGTCACCGAGCAGGTCCAGGGCACAGGCACCCTGGCGCTCGGCGCAAACGTCAACTGGTTTCTTGGCGCGTCGTCGTCTCCCTCGCCGTTACGGCAGGGCGAGCGCGTGTCGGGTCCGATGACGGTTTTCAACAACACGCTCTACTTTTCGACTTACTACGCGGGCAGCCCGGCCAATCTCTCCTGCACGAGCGGCGATGCCCGGCTCTGGGGACTCAATTTCAACACCCCCTACGAGCCCTCGGGAACGACGACGCCGTGCACCGCCAACCCCGCCTCCTGCCGCGAGAACGGAGGCCTCTTCGTATTGAACGCGACCAACGGCTACATCGACGTCGGCGCGACGTTCCCCGGCCGAGTGGTCCCCGGGGTGGCCGTTCAAGCGACTCCCGCGTGCGGAACGTTCTCTACCGTACAGGACTCGTACGTGGCCGGCGTCACCCACCAGGCCACGACGAGCTTCACCGCGGGGCAATTCTCACTCGTCGCGCTGGTCGGCGGCGTGCCGGGAGCCGGCGGGCTGAATGCGAACCCGTATTCCGTTTCGCTCCCGACGCCGGTGGCGCCGACGCTCATCAATTCCTGGGCGGCGGTGCTCGAGTGACGGCCAAGGACCTTATTCGAGCCGCGATCGCCTTCGTGGCGATCGCGGGGTGTCGCTCTCCCGGTCCGGGGCGCGCCCCCGCGCAGGAGAGCGCACCAAGCGCTGCGGCGCCCGTCGATCACCTGGCCAAGGGTGAGCTGCTCGAGGGAACGGCTCAAGCATTCGATCTGACGCTGCCAAGCCCACTCCGCGTCGACGGCGCGTTCGCCGATGTCGTGTACGCCAGTGGATCCGTGGCCCTTCATCCGCTGGTGCAGTATCTGAGAGCGCGCCTTCTCGGAGGCGAAATCCGGGAGGGGGAGAGTTCCGCGACCATCGAACACACGCAGGTCGCGCGCAAGCCGGGGCGAAACCTGGGCATCCGCATCATCACCGCGGCGGAGGGCGTGCGTGTCGAGCTTCATGACGAGACCCCGCCTTCGCTGCCACCGCTTCCGGACGAGAAGGCTCGATGGGGGCGCGTCGGGCTCACTCCCGACGGCCGCCTCGTGGACCCGCAGCACACCGAGCGCGTCGAATGAAATGGCCGGCGTCAGATGGGGAGGGCGCCACGGAGGTAGCCTAGACCCGGACCGCCCGAGCAGCCACGCGAAGACACGACCGCAGTGGTCGCCAGAGCGAAGCGACGCAACGCGTTCGATGAAGGTTGACGACCGACCGCGTCGAGAGACCCCGGCCCACAAGGGCCGCGGTCGCCTCGAGCTACCGGGGTGCAAACTGCGCGAGCCTCGCGGCCGTTTGCGTCGTTGGCACCCGGTCGGTGTATCATCGCCGACACGCCCGCGGGCCGGACTCCGGCGATGAGCGAAGGGAGTTTGAGTCGGTGGCCGACCCTTTCAAGACCGCGCACCCCAATTCGCGCGAGGAGACGAAGGCTTCTGGCGAGCCGTCATCGCCGACGGTGGAGACGGCGCGAACCGCCGGACGCGGCGGCGTAGCGGTGCTCGGGGCGAAGGTGTTCTTTCTGATAACCGGCTTCATTCAGCAACCGTTGCTGAGGCTTGCGGTCGGATTGAACGACTTTGGCGGCCTCGCCCAAGCGCTCGTCGTGTCGAATACGGTAAACAACGTCGTCGTTTCAAGCGGGACGCAGGCGGTGAGCCGTACGGTCGCAAGCGCCCCGGGCCATGAGCAAGAGGCCCTCCGCGCGGCCCTACGAGTGCACGTGCCGATGGCGTTCGTCGTGGCAGGGGCCGTAGCCGCTACGGCCCCGATCTATGCCCGGTTCGAACGCGCGGACGATGTCGTCGGCCCGCTGCTCGTCATGGCCATCGTTGCGCTGCTCTACGGATTGTACGCGCCTCTCATCGGCTATCTGAACGGGAGAAACCTCTTCGGTCGCCAGGCTGCACTCGACGTCGCGTTCGCGACGATGCGCACGCTGGGCTTGGTGGCGTTCGGCTATGCGTTCGTCGCGCGCGGACTCTCGGGGGTTCTGGGAACGACGGTCGGATGGGTCGCGGCCGCGGCGTGCATCGTCCCACTCGCGTTGCGCTGGACGGGCATCGGCAAGGCGACGGCGACGAGTCTCCCCGACGGCGTTCCGAGTCCACGGGCTTACGTGGCGTTGCTCCTTCCGATTGCGGGGGCGCAGCTCTGTACGAACGCGCTCCTGCAGGCCGACATCGCGCTGCTCGGCCGCTTCCTCAGCGAGAGCTCCGCGGCCGTCGTGTTCGTGGGGCCGTCTCAGCGCGATCTCGTCAAGTCGTGGGTGGCTATCTACAAGGAGTGCCAGACATTCGCGTTTCTGCCTTATCAACTCCTCTTCAGCGTGACCCTCGTACTTTTCCCCATGCTTGCACGCGCGACCAGCGCGAGGGACGCGGCCGCCGTCCGGACGTACGTCGCGCGGGGATCGAGGCTCGCGGCGATCTTCGGGGGCATGCTCGTCGGCGTGGTCATCGCCATGCCCGAGTCTTTGCTTGCCTTCGCGTATGGATCGGCGGACGCGCACCGAGGCGCCGACGTCTTGCGGATCATGGCGCTCGCGCAGGGCTCGTTCGCGATGCTCGGCATCGCCACCACGATCCTGACGAGCGTGGGCCGTGAACGTACGTCGGCGTGGATCACTTTGGGCGCGCTCGTAGCGGTATCGCTGGCATGCACGGGGTTCGTCCCCGGAGGCCGGTTCGGACACGATCAGCTCGTTCGCTCCGCGGAAGCGACGCTCGTCGCCCTCACAGGCGCGCTCCTCGTGGCCGGTGCGTTCGTGCGAGGACAAACAGGCGCCTTCGTTCCCGTCGCAACCGTCTCCCGAGTCGGCGCGGCACTCGCAGGATGCTTTGCTTTGGGCCTCTGGATGCCGCGAGTGGGTCGCCTCGCGGCGCCGCTCGTGGCGCTGCTCGTGGCCGGGGCGTACATCGCGGTGCTCCTGGTGACCCGAGAGATGGGCGCCGCCGACGTCCGTTGGCTGCGCGCGTTGGCGTCCCGGAGGCGGTGAGAGTCCCCGGAACCGACTTACGAACTCGCGCCCGCAGCGCCGCCGCCCCTGAGCCCATGCTTCTGCGCGAGTCGGTGCAGGTACATCCGATCCATGCCGCCCAGCCGCGCAGCCTTGCTCATGTTGTTGCCCGCAGCCTCGAGCAACGCGCTCAAGTAAGCGCGCTCGAAGGCGTCCACCGCTTCATCCTTCGCGACCCGAAACGGGGTCCCGATGTCGATGAGTGGAAGGCCCGATCCGGGCGCGAGCGACGTACTGCGGAGCGCCGGGCTCGCCTTCTGAAGCACGACACTGCGCTCGACATAATTTCTGAGCTCGCGAACGTTGCCTGGCCAATCGTGCCGGGCCATCTCCGCGAGCACGGCAGCCGTAAACAGGCGTTCTTCATCGGGCACGCCCCAACTCTGCAAGAAGACCCGAACGAGTATCAGCAGATCGTCAAGCCGCTCGCGAAGGGGCGGGACGCGCACCGTCATCACGGCGAGACGAAAATAAAGGTCCTCACGAAAGCGCCCTCGGTTGACTTCGCGCTCGAGCTGCCGATTCGTCGCACTGAGAACGCGCACGTTCACCTTTCGCGGCCGGGTCTCACCGACCCGCCGAACTTCGCGCGCTTCGATGGCACGGAGTAGCTTGGGTTGGAGTTCGACAGGCAACTCCGCGACTTCGTCGAGAAACACCGTGCCCCCGTCCGCCGCCTCGAATGCGCCGACTCGGTCCCGATCGGCACCCGTGAAGCTGCCGCGCAGGTGCCCGAAAAGCTCGCTCTCGACGAGGTAAGGGCTGATGGCACCGCAGTCGACTACGACGAACGGCTTGTCGCCGCGCGGGCTCCGCTGCACGATTTCGTTGGCGACCAACTCCTTGCCCGTCCCACTCTCGCCCTGAATGAGGACATTGATGTCGCTCGGAGCCACCTTCTGAAGGACTGCGAATAGTTTGCGCATCCGAACGCTCGTGCCCGCCAGCTGTCCAAACGCTGGAATCATGGGAACCACGGCCTGTTCGGCAGGATCGACCGTGTGAACGCGAACCACCGAGTCGCCCAGCACGATCGTCGCCTCGGAGGGCAAGTCCGCGTCGCGTACGCGCAAACCCTCGACTTCGACCCCGTTGAGAGAGTCCCAGTCGTGAACGCGCCAGCCGCCCTCGTCACGGACCAGTCGGCAATGAAAGCGCGACACCGCGGGGTCCTGGAGCACGACGTCGTTCGTCGAGTGGGTGCCTATCCGGCAAAGATCTCCGTCGAACAGAAGCGCGCGAGCACCGACTCGGCCATTTTCGCGCTCGATGGTGATGGCAAGCCGCGGGACCGCAACCGTCTGGACGAATTGCCGGGCCGTCGCGACGGTCTGTTCGTCGGGCTTGGCGTCCGTCGAATCCGTCGCAAGGAAAGCGTTGGGCGCATGCGTGGCGCCGGGCGCAAGAGGCGACGACGGCGGCGACGACGACGACGACGAAACGTAGGCCTGCCGGGGCGGAGGGCGAGCCGGTGGGTGAGGCGGCGTCCTTCGGCGTCCAATCGTCACGACGAGCGAGGCTACCGCATTCTCAGAGCGCTTCGCGCGACGCGAAAGGTGCCGCGACAAGGAGTCGTTCGTTGCGGCACACGGTCTTTGCCGGGCCGGCGGTGCTGCCACCCAAAGGTCATTGCGCCGAGACGACGAAGGCAGGCCACAGATGGGCTGCGCTCTGAGCCCAAGAAATGATGAAATACGGCTCGACCGCAGCGGTTCCGGTCGGGGCCCCCGCCGGAAGCGGAGGCTGCCCCGTCAACTCGACCGTGAAGGGGATGGACTCGTCGTTGTTCGCCAGCATGGGACTCTTCTCACCGGGCGCAAACAACAAGATGTTGAGCGGGTTCCCGGCCGAGCTCGTCCCGACGTCGATCCCGAACACCTGCCAACTTGGCGCGGGCGCGTCCGAAAAGGCATCGACCTGCAAGTTGGCCGTTGCGCCGACCCCCACCGAGAGCGGCTGGCCCTGTACCGTCGAGGGTGCAGCGTTGAAGTAAACCTCGCCCGGCGGAATGGGCACACACGGATCGTGACTCGCCATCGCGCTCGTGTTCGACCAAACCCTTTGATACACGTAGTTGCCTTCCGTCCAGCGATCCTGGCCCATACCCAGAAGGTCGACGCATAGGTCGGCCACCTCACCACCGAAGTAGGCCCACGCCTGACTCTGCGGATCGGTCAAATAGTATCCGAGGTATTGGGTGCTCTGGGTCGCACCCGCAGGTATCTCACCGGCATGTGGGTCGGTAGTGGCTTCGACGATTTCGTGGCTTGCCGCGATGGTCGCGGTTTGCTCGAAGTTAAGAGCCGGCACGCCATTGGCAGTGGGCTCCGGGGAGCAGACAGGCACGATCGCATAGGGCACGTTGAGCGAGCCGACCGACAAGCTGTCGTGATAACCGCCGATGGACTGGCATGACACGGATCCATCCACGTCGATCGTGACCGAGCTCGGGAAATACATCACGTAAAGCGTTTGCGGATTTGGCATCGGCAATGTTCCGGCGTTCAACAAGGACGAGATGTAGGTCTTCAAAGTCGCAGCGCCACCTACCGCCGTGTCCGTATAACAAGGCTGGGGACCGCATGATGGCGTGCCATCTCCGGGCGGCAGAGCGGGGATCGATACATGCGCACCGGCTAGACCTGGGCCGATACAGCCCGCTTTTGGGTCGCAGTAGTCCGCAACAACGGTCTGCCACCAAGACGTCGTCGTGACCCCGTCGTCGAACGTGCCAAGATCGGGGATCAGGGTCGCCGCGGCAGGCACGGCCAACCACGTATTCTGCGTCGCATCGAAGTACGTGTAGAGACTGGGGTCGAACGTCACGGTAACGATCTCGGGTGCCGTGAGAATTCCACCCCCGTTGTCTTCGACATAAGGAAGTGGAGGATGCGGTCCGATGGAGAACGCGCCCGGGTTGCTGCCGCTCGAGCACCCGACGGTCAACGCGAGCAGGACGAGAAGACTCAGTTCGGGGGCCGGCGACGAGCACGGCCGGGAGGGCATCGAGCCGGGACCCTGGAACGCGGCCATGCCCCATCGACGGCTCCCTCGAGTGAGCCTCACGGAGCGCTCTTTCGGGGGAGAGAGTCGGCGAGCATCGAATCGAATATGTTGCGAATCATGCGGTTGCCCATCTGTCGGTAATGCCCAATCCACCGTCGTGTGTCCGCCAAAATTCGAGCGGCGCCACAAGGCCCATTCGCCGCGCGTACGAATGCCGCGTCCTCTCGCACCATCGTGGCCACATCGATCGCGGTAACCTCGACATGAAACTGGAGTCCGAAAGCCCGCGAGCCCCAGCGAAACATTTGATTTTGACATGGAAGCGTACTCGCGAGCAGCTTCGAACCGTCGGGCAGATCGAACGTGTCGCCGTGCCAATGAAGGACAACCTCCGACTCGCTCAACCCGCGGAGACTCGGTTCCGTGTCTGGGTCGACCGCAAATGTGACCGCACCCCACCCCACCTCACGGAATCGAGCGGGAGGGTCGCCCACATGCAGCGGGTAGACGCGAGCCCCGAGAGCGTGCGCCATGAGCTGTGCGCCCAGACAGATGCCCAAAACGGCGCCATCAGCGCGCAGAACCCTCGTGATCAACTCGGCTTCCGCCTTCAAGAAGGGCCACTTTGAATCTCCTATGTCGCCGACGCCCATCGGTCCGCCCATCAGGACGAGCGCATCCTCAGGGGGGAGGTGTTCGGGCACAGCTGCCCCGTCGAACAAGCGAACCAAGTTGAGGGGCATACCCAGCCATTGCGCGACTTCAGCAATGCAAGCCGGGCCTTCGATGGGCTCGTGTTGAAGGACATGAACGGTAGGCATCGTGTCGAGGTTGCCGGTCCGAACCGGCGCTGTCGAGGGCCGAGGCGCCCCCCCGGGGGTTGCCCACGGAACGGAAGCTCGCGATACTTTCACGGCGATCGCGCGAATCGTCACGCGAAACGCCCGGGCCAGACGGCGATGAATCCGCCCAGGCGCGCCGATGCCCATCGCCCATCGCGTTGGGCGGACGCCGTCACGCCTCGGCGTCCGATCGCCGCCCGGATCGCGCCGGTCCCGACGCGACGATCGCCTGACGAAGTGTCCCGAGGAGATCGGGGCTCGTCTCGAGAGCCTCGCGCGAACGCTCCCGCCCGTTGCCGAGCGCAGTCCCGGCGAAGGAGAGGTGATTGCCGGACTTGTCGACGAGACCGCGTGCGACGCCGAGGTCGAGAAGCTCGCCGACCGAATCGATGCCGTTCCCCCAGCGGATCTCGAACTCGGCCTCCGTAAACGGCGACGCGCATTTATTTTTTGCAATTTTTACGCGCGTGCGACCGCCGACGGATTCCTCACCCACTTTGACTTGGCCGATACGCCTCACGTCGAAGCGCATGGAGGCGAAGAACTTCAACGCGTTGCCGCCGGTCGTCGTCTCGGGTGATCCGAACGTGACGCCTATCTTGTGTCGAAGCTGATTCAAGAACATCAGCGTCGTGTCCGCGCGATAGGCCACGGATGTGAGCTTTCGCAGCGCCTGGCTCATCAGCCGAGCTTGCAGACCCATGTGCGCGTCGCCCATTTCGCCTTCGAGTTCGGCCTTCGGCGTGAGCGCCGCAACGGAATCGATGACGACCAGGTCGATCGCGAGTGAGCGCACGAGCAGTTCCGTAATGTCGAGCGCCTGTTCGCCCGAATCCGGCTGGGAGATGAGAAGCTGCTCGGTCGCCACGCCCACCGCGCGCGCGTAGCCGATGTCCAGTGCGTGCTCGGCGTCGATGAAGGCGGCGACTCCGCCGTTTTTCTGCGCTTCGGAAATTGCGTGAAGAGCGAGCGTCGTCTTCCCGCTCGATTCGGGGCCATAAATCTCGACGACACGGCCTCGCGGGTAGCCCCCGATTCCCGTAGCGAGGTCGAGGGCGAGCGACCCCGTGGAGATCGTGGTGACCGGCTCCGGATCCTCGTCGTCGCCGAGCGTCATGACCGCTCCCTTGCCGAACTGCTTCTCCACGACGGCCATTACGCTTTTGAGGGCGCGCATTTTTTCTGCGGTTCGTTCCAACATGGACTGGGTCCTTTCTCGAGTGGCGGCCCGGTGAGTTGATTCCCCAAGGCGTTCGGGCCGGCCCGCACCCATGGGAGTCGTCGAGACCGACCGGCCGGCATGGCGACGGACCGGACGATCGGGGCGATGACCCAGGCCTGAGCGAACGGCGTGCCGCAGCCGATTGCATGATTTTCGCCGAACGGCGTGACTTCAGGGCCTGTCCCAGCCAACGACCCCCCGTCCGCGGGACGGATCACCGCAGCGTCCCCATGGGGGCCTCGATCAGGCTGCGGCCGCGGTCGCGGGTCGATCGAGAACGCGCAGCGCAATGCCCTCGGCAACGTGCTCGGGTCGAATTCCCGTGGCTCCCTCGAGATCCGCAATGGTCCGCGCCACGCGCAGGACCTTCGCGTATGCGCGCGCCGAGAGCCCGAGGCGATCGACGGCCGCCGCCAGCATCCGGGAGCTCGCAGCGCACGGCTTCGCGACGCGCTCCAGATCGCGTAGACCGAGCGCCGCGTTCGTCGACGCCGCGACTTCGCGCCGCACGTTGCGTTCATGCTGGATGGCGCGCGCTCGTTCGACGCGCGCACGAACCACGGCACTCGCCTCCCCTGCGTTCATCGCGTGCAATGCGGCGACCTCCACCGGCGGGAGAACCACGTGAACGTCGATCCGGTCGAGCAGCGGTCCGCTCATCTTGGCTCGATATCGCGCGATCTTTTCAGGCGAGCAGGCGCAACGCGAGGTCCCATCCCCCAGACGGCCGCACGCGCAGGGATTGGTCGCGCAGACAAGCAGCATGCGCGCAGGAAAAGTAGCCTTCGCATGGGCCCGCGAGATCGTGATGAAGCCGTCCTCGAGCGGCTGGCGAAGCGCCTCGAGCGCGGCTCGACGGAACTCGGCAAGCTCGTCGAGAAACAGCACGCCATGGTGGGCCAGGCTCGCTTCGCCCGGTCGGGGGACTTCTCCGCCACCGACCAGCCCGGCTTCGGAGACCGTGTGGTGCGGCGATCGGAAGGGACGCGCGCGCGACAACCCCGGGGTCTTTCCGAGCAAGCCAGCGACACTATGGATAGCCGTCACTTCGACTGCCTCGTCGGCCGACATGGGCGGAAGCACCCCCGGCAGGCGACGCGCCAGCATCGTCTTGCCGGCCCCCGGTGGGCCGATCAGCAACAAGTTGTGGTTTCCCGCCGCCGCAACCTCCACCGCTCGCCGCGCCGCCGATTGGCCGCGTACATCGGCGAGATCGTCGACCAGAGGATCTGGCTCGCCTTCGGGGCTCTCGGGGCCGCGCTCCGCGACGGGAAGCTCCCGGCGCCCTCGCAGCGCCTCGACGAGTTCCCGCAGCGAGCCGACGGTTCGCACCTCGATCCCTTCGACGAGCGCGGCCTCAGCGGCGTTGGCCCGAGGAACGATGGCCCGCTGGAGCCCGCGCGCCCGAGCCCCGAGCAAATGGGCAAGAATTCCGCGTAGGGGCTGGACGGTCCCCTCGAGCGAGAGCTCCCCGACCAACAGAACGCGCCGCAGCGAGTCGCGCGGGGTCGCCCCCAACGCACCCAGTGCCGCCGCGGCGATAGCAAGATCGAAACCGCTTCCGGTCTTCCGCACGTCCGCCGGCGCAAGATTGACCACGACGCGACACTCGGAGATCTCGACGCCCACTTGCGCGAGAGCGCTCTTCACACGCACGCGACTCTCTCGCACGGAAGCTTCGGCTAAACCCACGAGTTCGAAAAACGGCGGACCGCGCGTCGCCTGGACTTCGACCCGAACCGGATGGGCGTGAAGGCCAACAAGCGTAGCGCTGTGCGCAACGGAAAGCATGCGAGGCGGGTCTCAGCGAACACCGTGCCCGCGAGACGAGGGGCAAATTGTGCCGCAAGATCGCGCCCACTCGACGTCGGGGACGAACGGGCCCTGTCCCGAGACAGGTCCACGCGCCCCGCTCCCCCGCGGTCCCCTTCAACATCTTGAAGATGAGGTAGCGCGTTCCCCGCGGCTGGTTTTCGTAACAACATTGTAACGTTCGAACCGAGCCCTTCGAAGTACGAGTAGGGCCGAGGATTGAGATGGCGACAACCGCAACATCCGAACGGGTATTCGCGTCGAAGCTGGGGCCGAAGCTCGACCGGAAGCCGAGCAAAATTGGGGTCGGAATCTTCCTGGGCGCTCTGGTCGTCGGATTCAGCTACGTCGGCTCCGCACTGGTCGGCGACCTGGCACGTGCACCCACGGCGTCGATTTTCCCGTACATCCTGCTCGGGATCGCACTTTTCATCGCGTTGGCGTTCGAATTCGTCAACGGCTTTCACGACACGGCGAACGCCGTCGCAACGGTGATTTACACCCATTCGTTGGAACCGAACCTCGCGGTCATGTGGTCGGGCGCTTGGAACTTCATCGGCGTCCTCGTGTCCACGGGGGCCGTTGCCTTCGGCATCGTGTCGCTTCTGCCCGTCGAGCTCATTCTGCAAGTGGGAAGCGGCTCCGGATTCGCCATGGTGTTTGCGCTGCTCGCTGCAGCCATCGTGTGGAATCTCGGGACTTGGTGGTTTGGGTTGCCATCGTCAAGCTCGCACACCCTTATCGGATCGATCATCGGCGTCGGCATCGCCAACCAGCTCATGGCCGCTAAAGGATCGGCCACCAGCGGGGTGGATTGGGGGCAGGCCGGAAACGTCGCCAAGTCCCTTCTTCTGTCGCCGCTCGTCGGTTTCGTTTTTGCTGCGATCCTTCTTCTTGTCTGCAAAAAGGTCATCCCGGACAAGCGACTTTACGCGGCGCCCGAGGGGACCGACCCCCCGCCTTTCTGGATACGGTGCCTGCTCTTGCTCACCTGCACCGGCGTCAGCTTCGCTCATGGGTCGAACGACGGACAGAAAGGGATGGGGCTCATCATGCTGATCCTCATCGGCACCGTCCCCACGGCGTACGCGCTGAATCACGCGCTGCCCTCTTCGTACACGCAAGATTTCGTGGCCGTTTCGGCACAATCGGTCCAGGCGCTCGATCGCTACACGACCTCGCCTGCGTTCGAGGGCGATGCGCGCGCCGAGGTCTCGGGCTACGTGCGGGATCGTACCCTCACACCGACCACCATCCCCGCCCTGGCACGCTTGGTCGGAGAAATCGCGAAGGACATGGGCCGGTTCAAGGAGCTGCGTCACGTTCCGGCGGAGCAGACCCGCAACTTTCGAAACGACCTTTACCTCGTGGGCGAGGCCATCCGACGGATCGAAAAGTCCGGACAGCCCGTCCTATCGCCGGAAGACATGGCCATCTTGAAGAACTACAAGGGCCATATCGACCAGGCCACCCGCTTCATCCCAGGTTGGGTGAAGGTTGCGGTCGCGATCGCCCTCGGGCTCGGCACGATGGTGGGATGGAAGCGGATCGTGGTAACGGTCGGCGAGAAAATCGGAAAAGACCACCTGACGTACGCTCAAGGAGCCGCCGCGGAGATCACGGCCATGCTCACGATCGGCGCCGCAGACGGGTTCGGACTGCCCGTCAGCACCACGCACGTGCTGTCCTCAGGCGTCGCAGGAACGATGGCTGCCAACCGAACGGGATTGCAGTGGGAAACCGTCCGCAATCTGGGAATGGCTTGGGTGCTCACGCTGCCCGTCTCCATTGTCCTTTCCGGGTCGTTTTTTTGGCTGTTCACCACGCTCGGGTGAACCGCGTCCCTCACGGCTCTAGCCAGAGTGCCTGGAAAATGATGCCGGAAACCGCCTTTACCCGTCGCGCGAAGTCGCGTTTGATCTCGATGAAGGCGGACGACGCGTGGTGGCGACCGACCTGTCCTCCACCGCCGGGCGCTCCGTCGCGTTGCTCGTCTGGTTCGCGGTCGCTGCGATGCCGTTCAGCTCCTGCCACGCTCGATCCGAGGCAGGAGAGGCTTGCCGGATGCCGCATCGGCTCTTCTGCCGCGCGACCGATCGGGCGCTCATTTGCGACTCCGCAACATGGCGCGAAGTTCCCTGCCAGGGCCCACGCGGCTGTACGCGGGGCGGCGACGGCAGCGAGGATTGCGACGACACGATAGCCAAGGCAGGCGACCCTTGCCCGGCTGACCCGTCCATCGACTACGCGTGCGCGACGGATTGCTCCGCCGCGCTCGTCTGCCGGGATGGGCACTTTCGGCTATGGCGGCGTTGTCGTGGTGCCGGAGGTTGCTCCATCTCAGGCGCGGGACGGCTCGATTGTGACACTTCGTTGAGCGAACCAGACGACCCGTGCGAGCGAGAGGGCTCGTTCGCCTGCTCGGTAGACCATCAAACCATGGTCGAGTGCAACGGGCGCGCTTTCGTCCCGGCGTCGACCTGCCGCGGCCCCCTCGGATGCCGTGTCGATGCTGGACCCCACAAAGTGGAATGCGACGACGGAATCGCACTCGAAGGAGACCCTTGCAGCGAACCCAATCGCATCGCGTGCGGTGTCGACGGAAGATCGGAGCTCATGTGCGTCGGAAAAACGTATGCAAAAAAGCGCGAGTGTCGACGGACGGACTGTCGTGTCGACGGAAGCGAACTCTATTGCGATTAGTTCGACCCTCGAACCTCTCACGGCAGGCCGCGCACCGCCGGGTGTGGTAAACGGGCGCGAGGAGGACGACCCCATGATGCGTTCGGTGACGTTGGTTTCAATCGTATGGGCATCCGCGAGCCTATCTTGCGGTGCCGAGAATCCCCCCCCCCAACCCCCGCCACCGGTCACGTCTGCTGCGCCCACCCCCGTAGCGAGCGCGAGCGTGGCTGCGCCAGCCGAATCTTCCTCGGCAAGCCCGCCGACTGCCGTACCACCGAAGCCGCTCCCGCCCATGCCAGCCGCGAAGTACACGGGATTCTCGACACCGGAGAGCGTTCTATACGACCCCGAAAACGATCGCTATCTCGTCTCAAACGTCAATGGAAAGCCGAACGACAAGGACAACAACGGATTCATTTCGGTCCTCTCCCCCGACGGACAAGTGACGACCCTCAAATGGATCGAAGGAGGTAAGAACAAGGTCAAGCTCGACGCGCCAAAGGGTCTAGCGCTCGTCGGCGGCGTGCTCTACGCCGCGGACATCACCGTCGTCCGCACCTTCGATGCAAAATCCGGGGCGCCCAAAGGGGATATCGCCGTTCCCGGATCGACTTTCCTCAACGACCTGGCTTCGAGCCCCGACGGCAAAGTGTTCGTGTCGGATACGGGAATCAAATTCGGCGCGACGGGCTCTGTCGAGCCGACCGGCACGGACGCAGTCTACGTGATCGACAAGCGCAAGGTTAGGGCTCTCGCGAAGGGGACCGACCTGGGCGGCCCGAACGGATTGGTCTCGACGGAAACCGGGGTCGTGGTCGTGACGTTTGGATTGGGCGAAGTGTACCGACTCGATGACAAAGGCAAGAAGAAGGACGTCTCGAAGCCGCCGGGTGGAGGGCTTGACGGAGTCGTGTCGGTCGGCGACTCGCTGCTTGTCTCAAGCTGGCAAGCATCCGCCGTTTTTCGTGGCAAACTCGGCGGGACGTTCGAACTGGCGCTCGCGGATCAGAAGTCGCCCGCCGACATCGGCTACGACACGAAGCGGGGGCGTGTTCTGGTCCCTCATTTCACCGAAGACACGGTCGAAGCGTATGAGCTCAAATGATGGCGTGGGGTACCGACGGCCACCGTTTCTGACCCAAGGCCGTCGGCGCCCTCGAGTTTGCGTGAAAAGCACCGCCGATCAGACGGCCGACCGTAGGAAGCGGTCACGTGACGCGAACCGAGTTGCTCTGGCTGGCCGTGGTCACCGCCTCGTCCCTGCAGTCGACGGACGCGACGCCTCCGTGGCGCAACGCGCGACGAGCTGCGCCAGCGCTCGCCCGAAGCGCTTGTGAAGGACTTCGACCGCCGCTGAGAGATGCCCTGCCCGTTCGTCTTCGCAACGGCGCGTTTCCGGACTCCTTACACGCCGACGCCTCCGTCTATGTGCCGGTCGGTTTCGACGCGACTAGGCGACCGGGGCTCATTGTCTACTTCCACGGGTGGCATGGATGCGCGACGGCCGCTCTCAGCCGCGACGACACGCCTTGCAAGCCGGGCGGAGAGCCGCGGCCCGCATCCGCGCTCATGGCACAGGTCGACGATGCCCAGGTCAATGCCCTCCTCCTTGCGGTCGAGTTGCGCATCGACACGGCGAGCGGCGAACCGGGCAATCTGGCCATGCCTGGAAGCTTCCACGCCATGCTTCGAGAGCTCCTTTCCGACCGGCTTGCCGAAGCCATCGGCTGCCCCATCGAAGTCGACGCGCTCGACCGCGTCGTGGTCATCGCCCATTCCGGAGGTTATCAGGCGGCGGCGAGTGTGCTGGAACTCGGCGACGTTCCGCAGATCACGGAGGTCGTTCTGCTCGACGCGTTGTATGGAGCTCAGCGCGTGTTCGCCGACTGGATTCGCGACGACCCGGATCGCTTCGGCGTGCCCGGCGAGCGGGCGCTGCGGTTCATCGATTTTTACACCTGCTGTACCGGCACGGCCGACGCTTCGGAGTCGCTCGCGCGTACCGCAGCGGAGGTGCTTTGGCGTTCCGGGGTCACCGCGACGCCGGTCGACGACACGACCGATCGGGAACCAGACCCAACGATGCTATCCCGTCCCGTAGTGTTCAAGCGCGTTCCCGCTCTCCACGCGGCTTTACCCCGGACCTACGTCCGCGCGATTCTTCAAGCGGCCGGCTTCGCCCGGATCTCGGGACGTTGACCCGGGCTCGGGCTCCCCGACGGGTCCGCCAAGCCTCCAGGATCCGAATCCGGCCGGCGCGCCCGGTCTTGGCCCCGCCCAGCCCCCCTGCGCGTCTCGTTGCCGAGGATTGCGGCGTGTGGCCCGGCCCGCGAAACGGCTCCGTAGCACGGTCCGGCGTCTGCGGTGCTCAGGATCATCACCGGGTAGCCCGCCGCCGCTCCTTCAGTTAGAGACTCCGCTGATGGGAAACGGTCACTCGCACGCCCACGGGCTTGACCATAGCCACGTTCACGTAGGCGGGAAAGCACCCACCTATGGCCGTGCGTTTGCGATCGGGATTCTGCTCAACATGGCGATCATCGTTCTGGAGGTCGCCGGAAGCGCCGCCTCCCACTCGATGGCACTGATTTCGGATGCCGCCCACAACGCGAGCGACGTGCTCGGGCTGGCGATGGCCTGGGGTGCCGCGCTGTTGTCACGCCGACCGGCCACGGCGCGCCGCACCTATGGAATGCGACGAGCCTCGATCATCGCGGCGCTGGGGAATGCGATCCTCTTGCTGGTCGCCACCGGCGGGGTCGGGTGGGAGGCGATGCGGCGGCTCGCATCGCCCCCCGCGGTGCGTGCTTCGGTCGTCATCACGGTCTCAGCCGTAGCGGCCGTCATCAACGCCGTTTCAGCTCTGCTGTTCGCCGGCAGTCGAAAGCGTGATCTGAACATCGGCGCCGCGTTTACCCATCTCGCCGGGGACGCCGTCATCGCCCTGGGGGTCGTCGTATCCGGGGTCCTGGTGCAAGCAACCGGGTGGATGCGCCTGGATCCCATCGTTGCGTTGCTCGTCTCGGTGCTGGTGCTCGTGGCGACGTACTCTGTCCTCAGGCACTCCCTCGATCTCGCGCTCGATGCCGTCCCCCGCGGAATCGATCCGAGCGGGATTCGAGCTTTTCTCCTGTCGATACCGGGGGTCGTCGAAGTGCATGACCTGCACATCTGGGGGATGAGCACTACCGAGGCGATTCTCACGGCCCACTTGGTGGTGCAGGGACACCTATCGCGAGACGCGACACTTCTCGCGAATATCGAACAAACACTCCACGATCGCTTCCGCATCGAACACTCGACGCTCCAAATCGAGCCACCGGACCCGCCCGTCCCTTGCCGCCTGAAACCCGAAGAGCGAATCTAAAGGTGCGCCGAGCGCCGACTACGGAGCCGAACACGAACCGGTCGCCGCATGGTTCTCGAGCCCATTTGCGATGTCGCAGGTGAGCACGTCCACTTCGTTCGCCGCGTCGCGAAGCACCTTCGCGGTCTCGGAAGGTGTCCCCGACGTCCGCAGACCGATGGCCAGATCGTGCGTTCGTGGACTGCCAGCATTCTCCTCGATCCAGGCCTTGAGGACCGCGACCTGCGCGGCGCCGTCCAGCTCCGCGAGGCCGGGAAATGTAACGTCCGAGCACAGGCGCTGCATGTCCGAACGGTATCGCGCCTCCATCACCAGTTCGGCATACGAGTCGGCCAACGGACACGCCTGGATCCCGAGACCCCCCCCTGCTGCGCGAAGGCGATCCGCCCTTCGATCGAAAGGTGTGTCTCGGAGCGAGGAGAAGAACAGGTTGCCCTCCGGCGTCCGCAGCCGGGCGCGGATCCGCTCGGTGACTCGCGCGCTGTCCGATCGCATCGAGAGACCCGAAGCCATTTCGCCCTGGCAGATCGCCTCGATCTCGGACCGGTAGGTCGATTCGCTCAACCTCCAGGCGACGACCGCCCCAAGCAAAGCAAGGCCGAGCACGCTGACGCCACGTCCGGTCGCCGCCCACCCAGCCGCCATGATTCGGCCATACCACGCCGGAGCCGAAAACTTGGCCTCGAGCCTCCGATCGCGCGATGGGTACGCTCATGAGACCGACGCGTGGGGCGTGCTGCTGCGTGTGCCAAAATAAGGACGATCGCGCGCTCGCGGTCGTCGATCTGCCGGACGGCGGACGGGCGACGCTTTGCGGCACTCATGCGCTGATGCATCGCCGCACCGATGCGCGGCCCTGCTCCGAATCCGAGTTGCAAGCCCTCTTTGCCGACCGCCGCGGCCGACGGGACCGCCGCGACGAGGGCGACGCGCTCGGGGCGGCACTCACCGCTGCCTTCGCGGGCGAGCGGCGAGCCGTCGAGCGACGCCGCCCATAGAGTGCCCGGCGTCTTCCACCCTTCATCGACCGAAGCGGGCTCGCGCTCGATCGGTGATGTATACGGTCACGGCGCGAACGCGGAGGCACTATGGCGCTTCACTTGATCACAGGCGGTGCCGGGTTCATCGGTTCTTCGATCGCCGAGGCGCTGCTCGCCCGCGGTGACTCCGTGCGCATCCTGGACGACTTCTCGAGCGGGCGGCGAGAGAACCTCGAGAGTTTGCCGAGCCGCTTCGATCTGGTCGAGGGAACGATCGTCGACCCGAAGACGGTCACACGCGCCATGCGAGACGTCGAAGTCGTCTTTCACCAAGCGGCCATTCCAAGCGTCGTTCGCTCCGTCGAAAGCCCCGCGGAGACGATGTTGGTCGGCGTTCACGGCACGACCATCGTTCTCGAGGCTGCCCGACAGTCAGGAGTACGACGCGTGGTGTTCGCCGCAAGTTCCGCAGCCTACGGAGACACACCCACGCTGCCGAAGGTCGAGACCATGGACCCGAAACCGCTGTCGCCCTACGCCGTCAGCAAGCTCACGGGCGAGCTTTTGATGCGGGTCTTCGCGAGTCTTTATGGGATGGACACGATAAGTCTTCGGTACTTCAACGTGTTCGGCCCGCGTCAGGATCCCAAAAGCGAGTACGCCGCGGTCATTCCAAAATTCATTGCGGCATCGATCAAGCGGCAGCGCCCAATCGTGTTTGGAGACGGGGAGCAGACGCGGGACTTCTGCTACATTGATAATGCGGTCCGTGCCAATCTCCTGGCCGGGAGCTCACCGCGCCGACTGCGGGGCGAAGTGGTCAACGTGGCGTGCGGTGAGCGGACGTCGCTCAACCAGCTCGTCGGGTACATCGGCGAGATCGCAGGCGTCCGGATGGATCCCGAATACCGACCGGCTCGCGCCGGTGACGTTCGGGACTCGCTCGCCGACATTCGCGCCGCACGTGAGGCGATCGGATATGAACCAATCGTCGATGTGCGCGACGGACTCAAGCGCACGTTCGAAGCGTTCCAACGCTTCACCGTGTAATCAAGACGGCCTCGACCGCTCGCAATAGCCAGGCTTGCCGTCGACACAATCCCAGGACGCCGACGCTGCGGGAACGCCCACGATCCCGACGTCCTTGTGCGTCTTCGCCCTCATGAAACCCCTTTATGCGAACGGCGGCCACGACGAAGTCGCTATGGACGGGTAGAGCGTGTCCTCTCCGTGTGGCATCATCTCTTCCGATGCTGCGACCGCCGTACCTGCCGCCGACCGCCTGCCGCACCGGCGCGTCGGCGGATTCGCCCGAAGTGCCGGGCACGGCGGATGAGAGCCCCACGCTACTGAAGCGCGACTCGGCAGTCCGGGCGATCCGTGACATGATCGACCTGATTCCCAAGCTCACGATCGACGTGAAGCGGGAAGCGGAGCACGGCCCGCGTCAGGTCTCGCATCAGGGCGAAGTGTGTCGGATCGGCACGCATTCTTCGAACGACCTGGTTCTGCGCGATCCGGCGGTCTCGCGCTTCCATTGCAAGCTCACTCGTGATGGGGCGATCTGGCGGCTTCAGGACAACGGGTCGCTTAACGGCACTCAGCTCGACGGAGTGCGCATCCGCGACGCCGAACTCGCAGGCGAGGGAACGATCTCGATCGGCGACTCGGTGCTGCACGTTCGAGCTCAGGAAAGCACGGACCAGGTGACCCTGCCGAACATCCAGTCCTACGGCTGCCTTATCGGCGCAAGCGTCGCGATGCGCCGACTGTTCGCGTTTCTGGAGAAGGTCGCAGCGAGCGAGATCAACGTGCTCATCGAGGGCGAGAGCGGGACGGGCAAGGAGCTAGTGGCGGCCGAAATCGCCCAACGCGGCCCTAGGGCAGATCGGCCCTTCGTCATCGTGGATTGCGGCGCGATCTCCCCGAACCTGGTCGAGAGCGAGCTATTCGGTCACGTCCGCGGTGCGTTCACTGGGGCCGACCGCGATCGGGTCGGAGCCTTCGAGACGGCGAATGGGGGCACGATATTTCTCGATGAAATCGGCGAGCTCCCGCTGGAGCTGCAACCGAAATTGCTTCGCGCACTCGAGGCTCGAGAGATCCGCCGACTGGGCGAATCGCGCTCGCGCAAAGTCAATGTACGGGTCATCGCCGCGACCAACCGCGATCTGGAGCGCGAGGTGAACAAGGGGCGCTTCCGCGAGGATCTCTATTTTCGCCTGGCCGTGATGAACGTTCATGTCCCGCCCCTGCGGGAGCGTGTCGAAGACCTGCCGCTTCTCATTCGAGGGTTCCTCAGCGGCCTCGGACTGCCCGATCAAATCGAGTTGTTTCCGCCTCGAATCCTCGTCGATCTCGCTTCGCACGATTGGCCGGGCAATGTTCGAGAACTGCGCAATTACGTCGAGCGCACCGTCGTGTTGAGAGAGCCTCCGCCCACCATCCACCGGAAGGTCACCGAGTCACCCGACGTCGACGTGCGCGTCTCGTTCAAGGCGGCAAAGGATGCCGTCGTCGACGCATTCGAACGTGACTACATTTCGGCCTTGCTCACGGAGGCGGGCGGGAACATCAGCCGCGCGTCGCGGAATGGCGGGATGGATCGCATGTACCTGCATCGCCTCGTACAAAAGCACGGACTGCGCACGGCGCCTCGCGGTTCGGGCGATGCGTGATTCGCCTTCCGGGCGACCGCACGTCCTCAGAACTTCAGTTCGATATTTGCCGACGTCGGAGCCAGCCATGCCCGCAGCGACGTTTCGCTCGCGTGCGTCGAGATTCTCGAAGAGAGCGTCGAATACAGTGTGACACCTCCGAGGACCAGAGCGGCCCCAGTCAGCGAGTCCGCCAGCATCGAGTACGTCAAGGTGAGGTTGGATTCGTGGCGAAGCGTTGCGCCGGTCGTTGGGTACGAATCGCGAGACTGACTCAGTGCGCGCGCTTCCTCAAGCGCTAAAAATCCCATCGACCCAGCACCCGCCGCGAGGATCCCGGTGCCGATCCACCCCGCGACGCGAAGCACTGCTCCGCCGCGCGACGAGGTTGTAGCTTCGGAGCGCGGCGGGGGCGGCAGCTCAAACACGTCCGGCGGCGGTTCGGCCGCAGCCGGCAAAGCCAAGTTCAAAGACACATTGTCGTCCGCTGCCACGTCGACGAATCGCGTCACCACCGACCTGCCCGCGAGCGATGCGGTCACCTTTCGATGTCCGACGCTGACGACCAATCGATCGTCCAACGGGGTCTTGCCGACCGGCTGGTCGTCGATCGATACGTCGGCCCCCACAGGGTCGGTGACCACGCTCAAATGCCCGACGCGCGTGCGCAGCACTTGAAGCGTAGATTCGACCTCGGCGCGGCGCGGCTCGTTCGCGCTCGATTCCGCGAGATAGCGCGTGAACGTCGAGAGTGCCCCCGCATAGTCCTGCACCTGATATTGCGTTTCGCCGACGTTGTAGAGTACGGCCACGTTGGGCGCGATCGCGTAAGCGCGCTTGAACTCCACAAGCGCGGCGCGGTAGTCGGTTTCGCTATAGAGCGCCACGGCGCGTTGAAAGTGCTTGCCGGCCTCATGCGTCGGATCGTCGGCGTCCTGCGCCCCCGCACGCAGCGGATAGGCCGCCATCACCAACAGGAGGCCCGGAGTCAACATTCTTCGGAGGCGAGCGGCGCGTGAGGTCATTGGGGACCGTAAGGGTTGTGGGTCACGATGGGACGAAGCGGGGGACGACCGCCGGCGGGATCAAACTCGTTTCGGGTTGCGACCGGAGTCGGTTGGGGACTGAGCTCCAGCGCCGGCGAGGGACGCGGAGAATCGGGTGTGGGCCCCTTCGTCCCGCGAGCCGGTGCTGCGGGCGACGGGATCCAGCGCGTCACGACCTGGCGCGTTGCACTCGCAAGGCGGTCCAGGCTGATGTCGACCGCCACGTCATTCGCGAGCGACACCTCCTCTGTCTTCGCTTCGTATCCCTCGGCCGACGCCACGATTCGGTGCGGCTGACCGTCCTTCGTAAATCTCGCGCTGAAGGGATTGCCCGCGACGCGCGTACCGTCGAGCACGATTTGGGCCGTCGACGGCGAAACGCGCACGGCGAGTGTGACGAAGGCCGGCTCCGCAGCAGGCCGAGGCACAGAAGTCGAGGTCGAGACCTTTCGCTCGGTCGGCGCCGGCGACGACTGTCCGCCGCGATGGGCGACCGCGACAGCCAAAGCCGCGGCGAGCACAAGCGAGACACCGCACGCCGCACCTGTTCCCACAATCCAAGGTATCTGAGCCCTAGCTCTGGGAGCTTCGATCGCACCGCTGCTGTTCGAGTCGCTCAACCCCCGACCCGCTGCCGATCCCTCAATCTTCAGCGAAGGATCGCTCGACGGGCTTCCCGGAAAAAGTGATGGGACTTCGGCGACGACGGAGCGCGAAGCGCTTGCCGAGATCGTGCCCGAGACCGGGGACCGCAAACTCGGCAAGGTGCCCGATGGGCGACTCTCCCGAACGCGCGACACGGCCTCCTCGATGAGCAGGCTGGTCTTGTCGCGCTCGGCGTGGAACGATCGGGTGATGCGAGCCCCAATCTCGCGCATCGACATCGTGTCGGCGCGCCCGGCAAGGTGCGCCTCGAGCGCCTCGCCCAAGGCGGCCGCCGTTGGGTAGCGGTCATTGACGTGCCTCGCCATCGCCCTGGCGCAAATCGCATCGAGCTCCGGTGACGCGTTCGGGCAGGCGGCTCGCAGCGACGGTGGTCCGTCTCGCAGAAGGTGCGAGAGGATCTCCACGTCCGACATGTGCGGCCAGAGCCTTTGCCCGGCAGCCGCTTCCCAGACCATGACACCTGCGGAATATACGTCGGCGCGCCGATCCACTTTGCCGCCGCAGGCTTGCTCTGGCGACATGTAGGCGATGCGGCCTTTGAGAACGCCGGCGCGGGTCTCGAGCGCGGAATCGACCGACTTGGCGATTCCGAAGTCGAGCACCTTTGCCTGACCGTCAAAGGTCACGACAACGTTGAGCGGACTCACGTCGCGATGCACGATCTCCAGAGACTCGCCATCGAAACCTCGCAGCTCGTGCGCGTAGTGAAGCCCGTGGAGCGCCTCGGTAATGACGCGCAGGTGCGCACCTACGGGTAGCCCGTCGTGGCGCGCGAGATGCCGCCCAATCCGGTACAGGCTGCGACCATCGAGAAATTCCATGATCATGAAGTGGCGATTGCCGTCGGACCCCACTTCGTTCGTCTGCACGATGTTCGGGTGGGTGAGGCGTGCCGCGAGCCGCGCCTCTTCCAGAAACATGGCGACGTAGGTTTCGTCGTCGCAAAACGAAGGCTTGAGCTCTTTGACGGCCAGAAGCTTGTTGAAGCCGCCGGGCCCCCGAGCAATCGCGAGATAGACGTTGCCCATGCCGCCTTTCGCGAGCTCCGCAACGACGCGGTACTTCCCGATATCGATCGCCGACGCCTCAGATTCTGCAACGGACATCATGTCGGCGGTCGCTTACGCACGATGCAGGCCAAGGTTGCCAAGTACCGGACGCCGTCGATTCAGTGGGCAAACACGGCAGCGTCGAGTCTTTTTTGCTATCGGGTGTTGCGGTCACCCAGCGTCAATGAGGACGATCGGCAGCGACGGCGCACGCGGACGATCGGCGAGAAGCGGCTCGCCGGTGTGGACGTGTCGGAAGCCTGTCGCGTCGTCGCCTCTCTTGAGGGACAGCAGGCGGCGCGAGATTCGTGCCGACATCGTTATGGAGCCACTCCCGCCGGAACAGGGGCATCCGGCGCCGTCAGCCGCTCGGCCTCACTCCAATCGGGTCGAAGGGCGTACTTGACCAATCCGACGCCGAAACCCGCGCCGTAGCATCCGTGAACGACCGGAAAGATGGCCCAGACCACCGGGATGGCCGCGACTCCTTCGGATCTGCCGAGGCGAATGGCCTCGGCTCCGGTCGCCAGGGTATAGGCAGCAAGAGACAGACCGCCCAAATTCAGCGGAGCGACGGCCAGCAGAAATGTCTCGCCGACCAGTCCAAGGAAGGGGATAGCGGAACGAAGGGACGGAAGCCGGCGGTGCTTGAGAAGGGTCCTCGCCCGGCCTTGGCCCAACCCGTAGTACTGCCGAGCCAGCGCGCTCCACGATCCACGTGGGTGGTAGTGCGACACGATGTCGCGGCTCAGGTAACCGCGCCCACCCGTCGCAGCGAGACGATGGTTCCAATCCGCATCCTCGTCGTCGATTGCGTGGGGGTCGAATAACCCGGCGCGCTCGAAAACAGTGCGACGAAACGCACCGGACTTGACGCTCTCGACAAAGCCTTCCCGATCGCTCTTGTGGCGCGTCGATCCGCCGATGCCCATGGGACTGCGGAGCGCCGCGGCGACGCAACGCTGGAAGAACGTCCTCGCCCTGGGCCGCGCAACGCCCCCGACGTTGTCCGCGCCAGTGCGCTCGAGGACACGGACGCACTGGCGAACAAAGTCCGGCCCATAATCGACGTGAACATCCATGCGCACAATCACGTTACCCTGCGCGCGACGGATGCACTCGTTCAGCCCCGCGGCCCGAATGCGTCCGGGGTTGTCGATGAGACGGATGCGACTGTCTTCAGCGGCCAGGCGATCGAG
This sequence comes from uncultured delta proteobacterium, assembly GCA_963696385.1. Lineage (GTDB taxonomy): Bacteria > Myxococcota_A > Polyangia > Polyangiales > Polyangiaceae > Palsa-1150. The sequence continues at coordinate 315,207 of CAVOKF010000005.1, read as the reverse complement.
AATCTCGCGAGTCGCGTCCACGCTCATTCCGTCGGCGACGAGGATTTCGATGCGGTCGCTCGCCCAGTCCTGCGCTTGGACCGAGCGGATGCACGCCTCAACGTAAGCCTCCGCGTCGCGGCAGGGAATCGCTACTGTCACCAGTGGTAACGTCATGCGCGGTGGTGACTATAGACCGCGGTGGTTGCTTCGGCAGTCGGCATTGACTCGGGCCACGCAAAGCAGCACCGACGCCAGACACCTCCCCTAACCGGTGCGCATGTAGATGGCCCCGCTACACTCGCTGCACGGCGGCCACCTCTCCGCTCAGTCCGTCGGTCGTCGCCATCACGGACCACGGCGCGTGTGCGAGCAATCCCGACTGCGACTTTTCCGATCGCTTTACGCCGACGACGCCATACACCATCGGCTTCACGCAGTCATGGTAATGAATGCGACCAAGTCGCATGTTGATTCGATATCTGCGCGAACGTGCGCTTCGTCGAATTTGCAGCGATTCGCGGTATACTGGTTCATATTGGCCGAGAAGTCTCGCGTTCGCACGGGGGGGCCGGTGCGCCAGTCGCTCCACGGAGCGAAAGACGTTGCCACGATCGTGGCAGCCGCTTCGAGTTCCGCGCGGGGCGACGAGCGCGGGGTGCCCGCATTTGCGAATGGCGCCGTCATCGGCGGCAAGTATCTCATTGAAGAGACGGTCGCCGAGGGCGGTATCGGCGTGGTCGTAGTGGCGACTCACTTGGCGTTGCAGCAGCGGGTTGCCATCAAGTACCTGAAACCGAAAGCGCTTTCGAATCCCGTCATTGTGGAGCGATTCGTGCGGGAGGCACGGTTGGCTGCCCAGATCACTTCGGAACACGTCGTGCGCGTCCACGACGTCGGCACTCTCCCCGATGCGGGCCCATACATGGTGATGGAGTACCTCATCGGAGAGGATCTGGGACGCACCGTTCAGAGCGGCCCATTGCCAATCGATTGCGCGGTGGATTACGTGCTCCAGGCCTGCGACGCGCTGGCCGAAGCGCATGCACTTCGGATCGTGCACCGCGACATCAAGCCCGAAAATATGTTCCTCGCGCAACGCGCCTCGAACACTCCAATCGTGAAGATCATCGATTTTGGGATATCCAAAATTGCGCGACGGAGAGGCGAAGGCGATCCATGGAGGACCGAGACGGCCGCAAGCGAGCAGTTCGGAACGCCGGTCTACATGTCGCCCGAGCAGCTTCGCTCGACGTCGAACGTCGATGCGCGCACCGACATCTGGTCATTGGGGATCGTTCTTCACGAGCTGCTCACCGGCTCGATCCCATTCGAAGGCGAAAGCCTGCCGCAGGTCTGTACGAGCATTCTCACGGCACCCCCGGCGCGATTGACGGCATCGCGTCCGAGCGCGCCGTCGGCGCTCGAGCAGATCGTCCTCAAGTGCCTCGATAAAAATCCATCTTTGCGCTATCGCAACGTCGCCGAGTTCGCGCAGGCGCTTGCGCCGTTCGGGCCGGCATCGGCGTCCGGGCGGGTCGCTCGGATCGTCGAGGTCGTTCGGCGCGGTGGCGACAGTATCCGGGCACCGGCTGGGTCTTTCCGGACGGACCGCCGCCGGGCGTCGTCGGAGCCCCCTAGGGTGACGGCCGACTTCCGAGCGATGCCAAAACACCTTGGTACTGGGCAGCGAGCGGCGTACGCGTCGGCCGTTGGACTGGCGTTCGCCGGACTGGGGATTGCCCTGGCGGTGCACCGCGCGTCCGCCACGGCGATTTCGACCGCAGCGACCATCGCGAGCGTTACGACCACTGCGCCTAGCGCCACGGGGGCGGCCGCAAAGGACAAGGTCGCTCAACGCGCGTCCAGTCACACTGCAGGGGTCGACGCGCAGGATGTCGAGTCGACTCCGCTAACGACAACCTCAACGCCCGCGACCGGCATTCAAGGCAAAAGTGAGGTCCCCAGGGCGCGTTCGGCCGCCACCTTGGCTAGCCCGTTCAAGTCCACACAACCGTCGACGCCGAACAGCCGCCGGGCGCTGTTCGGGGAGCGTGAATGAGACGGATCGGGACGGTCACGGGATCCGGTGGGGCCCTGTTGGTGGGCTGTGTCCTCGCTTCATCGGCCCGCGCAGACGGCGGCAATCCTCCGCAGCAGAAAGCGGCGGCACAAGTGCTGTTCGAACAGGGTCGGTCGTTGGTCGAAAAGGGGGATTTCGTCGACGCGTGCCCGAAATTCGCCGAGAGCGAACGGCTCGACCCGGGCATCGGCACGTTGCTTTGGCTTGCCGATTGCTACGAGAACACGGCGCACACGGCGAGCGCCTGGGCGTCGTTCAAGGAGGCGGCGGCCGCAGCCGCGCGACGTCATGATGGTCGCGAACGCGTAGCGCGCGATAGAGCCCGGGCGCTGGAAGCAAAACTCTCGCGACTGACGATCGCCGCTCCACGTGCCGCCACCGGCGGCCTCCAAGTTCATCGCGACGGCATGCTCGTCGGCAGCGCGGAGTGGGGTGTCGCGGTGCCACTCGATCCCGGTCCGCATACGATCACGGCTTCGGCGCCTGGACATCGGCCCTGGTCTCTCACCGTGCAGGCCAAGTTAGGGCTCAACCTGCCGACCGTCACCGTTCCGGTCCTGCCGCCGGAAGTCGCCGCCAGCGAGGCGCGAACAAGTTCTCGATTCGGCGAGGGGACCCGAGCGGATCCGCCGGCATTAGAGCCCGGTTCTGCAGACGGGCCTCGGGGCAACGGGCAGCGAACGATCGGACTCGCCGTTTCGGCCGCGGGACTCGCAAGCGTGCTCGTCGGCACTGGGTTCGCGCTCAAAGCCAAGTCCACGTACGACGCATCGAACGCCGGAGGCGGGTGCTTGCCCGACAACGAGTGCGACCCGGCGGGCACGAAGGAGCGTGGCGATGCCACGTCGATGGCGCTCGTGGCGGCCGCAACGATGGCGGCAGGCGTTGCCGCCCTTGCCGGGGGCGCCATTCTATTCTTCACGGCCCCGAAGCCCGCCTCTGCTTCCGTGGCGGTCGGACCCATCTCAAGCGGCGTCTCGATGCGATTGACTTGGCCCTGGTGACTCTCTGCCGCGACCTCGCGGAGACATCGACCCCAGGACCCAACGTCGCGAACCGTTCTCCTGTAATAAGACTCCATGCCGACCGTGCATCTCATCTGCGGCTCGACCGGCGCCGGAAAGACCACCTATGCCATGGCGCTCGCTCGCCGAACGAAGGGCATACGCTTGTCGATCGACGAATGGATGTCGCAACTTTTCATCGCCGACCGACCCGATCCACCGACTTTGGCCTGGGCGATCGAGCGCATCGATCGCTGCGAGCAGCAAATGTGGGCGATAGCGGATCAACTGATCGAACGGAGTGTCGACGTCATCTTCGATCTCGGACTGTCTCGAAGCGACCACCGGGACCGCATTCGGTTTCGCACCGCCCAAACCAAGGCCGACAGCAAGCTGCACTATCTGGACGTGAGTCGCGAGAGGCGGTGGGCGCGAGTCAGCCAGCGAAACCGTGAGCGACCAACGACATATTCATTCGAAGTGACCGAAGCGATGTTCGACTTCATGGACACATGGTTCGAGCCTCCAACCGACGACGAATTGTATGGCGCGATGATCGTCTGCGAGGACTGATCGAGTGCGGAACGGACGGCCACCACGAACCAGCCGGCAATGGCGGGCGGCCGTCGGGGTGGCAGGGCCCACCCCGACGGCCGGATCCGTGCTTACGGACACCCTGTGAACTGCACGTTCGAGACCCAGATGTCATACGACGCGCCCGGCTTGTTGACCTGCCATTGCATGCCGAAAAGCTTCGACTTGTCGATGTGGTCCTTTTGAGGCGCACCCCATCCCTCCATCTGGCTCATCTGCGCGAACGGAATCACGTACCTCTTCCATTGCTCGGTTAGATCGAGGTCCGCGCCGAAGTCATTGAAACACTCGGTGCACACCTTGCCATCCGGATCCGTGTTCACGTCCGGAACCTTGAGGCGAACGGCCTTCTGCGACCCAGGACCCACCTTCGCATAGAAGGCCACGCCCGTGTACTTGGTCGCATCGTACGGACCTTTCGGGTTCGTAAAACTGAAGCCCATGCCCGCATATTGCGGATCGCCCGACGACGAGACCTTGCCCATCATGTGCGCCGCAAACGCCAAACCATTGGCCCCGCCCGGCGACTGGATGAACTTGTGCCCCGCGGGAGGAGTGATCGTCGTCCCAACCTTGTCGACGAAGGTGTACCAGTAGCCTTTCCTTCCGGCTTGGACCAGGATCTGGTTATTCGCATCCGCGATGTCATCAATGACGTAATCGCCGGTGCATTCCTTCTCGGACACGCTCGAGGGTCCGGGAGACGGACCGCCCGCTCCGGCCGTCGCAGCGCCCGGCTCGTTGTGTGAGCACGCGGCCGATCCCAGGCACGCGAGCGTAGTCACCAAGGCGGGCAAGAAGAACAATCTCCTACGACTCATGGGCAAACTCCCCGCGCATCCGCGCGCATTCCTCAAGTGTGAACGTCGAAAGCTGAAACGTCGGAATTCCTTCGGCAACGGAAGACATCACTGCCCGACCGCCGTGCTGCTTTCTACAGGCACTCGGGCCTTGCGGTCGAGCGCGACCGCGAACGCCGACGCACTTACCGCAAAGCATGCCGCTCCCGCAAACACGAAGGAGCCACCGGCGTGCTGGTAGACCAGCCCCCAAGTCAGCATTCCCACGACCAATCCGGCCCCGACGGTACTCGCGAACAGGCCCTGCGCGGTCGCGAGGGAGTGCGACGGGAACCTGCGCGACGTATACGTCACTTCGGCCGACCACACCAATCCGAAAGACACAGCGTGAAGCGGCTGAAGAAGCAACAGCCACGACGACGAGCGCACGGTCGCGATCAGCACCCAGCGGACCGAGGCCCCGGCCAACGCACAGGCAAGTAATGCCGGCGCGGGAAATGATCGGAATACCGACGCGGACCACGCCATCAGCAAGACCTCGGCGCCCGTGCCCAGCGCCCAGGCCAGACCGACGACCGGACGCGGAACCCCTAGATCGAACAGGCGAAGGGAGAAGCACATGTCGTACGCGACATTGCCACATTGCCCGAGGAACGCGGCCATCAGGAACAACCGGAAGTCGCTTTGGGCGAGCAGTCTCGCGATGCTGTGGCGATCGGCTCGGTCGGGCAACTCCGCCCGACGAGGGAGCGAAAGCGACGCGACAAACCCAGCCGCAAGCGCTCCGGTGCAGACAACGGGAAGGGCAAGCGCATCGCGCGGATCAACCCAGCAGCCGGCGGCGAGCGCAGCGCAGAGAAACCCGAGGGACCCCCAGAGCCGGAGACGGCCATACGTCGTGCCGACCTGCGACGCGCGCTCGAGCGCGACGACATCGGCCATAAGCGACATCGGTGCGCGGAACAGAGCGATCGCCGTTGCCGCGAACCACAGTCCGCCGAAGCTGGGAGGAACGCCCGACCCCACGGTGATCGCGAGAGTCGCAAAAGAAAGCAGCGCGCCCAAGCAGGCGAGTTGCAGCAGTCCCACGCGGATTGCGAGCGCGTCCGCGACGACACCGAACGCAGCCGGTGCGAAGAGGGCCATGGCCGGCGCTGCGGCGGAGATGACCCCGAGCCGCAGCCCAAGCATGCCGCGGGCCTCGAGCCATCGCGGGAAAAAAGGAACAAAGACCCCGCCGACGGCAAACGATGCCACGTAGTAGACGCGAAGTGGCAACGTGCCGCGCATGTCAAAGCGACCCCATGGTCGCTTTAGCGGGGTGAAGACGGCTCGTCATTCGACATGCATCCCTGGCGCGTGCCGCCGAGTCAACTAGTGGTCCATTCCGCAAGTCGCGCGGACAATAAGTGGAATGGTTATCGCTGGATAGGCGACAAGTCTAGCAAAGCCGTGGGAGGGGCTTTAGGCGTACGGGCGGAGACCGGGAAAAACACGGCTAGGGTCCTTTGCGCTGCGCAGCAGCGCGGGGGATGGATCCGCGGGACCTACGAAACGGACCACTAGGGCCCTCCCGTCGGGAGTACCGGAGTCGGATCGACAGTCGGGACGTCGAACGCTTGGCCGAACGAGAGGAGAAACGAGTAAGGCGCAATGGGCGCGCCCGTCGAAGGGTCGACCGGACGCTCGATGGGAAAACCCAAGTCTCCGCGAAAGACGATCCGGTCCAGCTGCGGAAACAGCGCGCGAAAGCCGAAGCCAACCGACTGGTATACCTGGAAGTTGCCGAAGCTCGGGAATGCATTCGCCACGTCGTAGAAAAGAACACCACCCAACTGGCAAGTAAGAACTTCAATCGGTCGAGATCGCGCCTCGACGTTGTACGCCAGCCAGTCTTGGCCGATGAAGAAGCTCGTCGGATACCCGCGAAGCCGGTCGCCGCCTCCGAGCGTGACCTGCTGGTTCAGGTAGTTTCTCCAGCGGTACATGAGCGTCCCATCGACGACGATGCGACCGATCCCCGCCACCGTCGGACTGACGAGGCGGGCTCCCGGGTTGACGAACGCGTCTGAAATACGGCTCACCTCCGGCTCCGTGTCGGATGCCACGTAGATCCGCGCGAGGCCGTCGCGCAGCGGCACGGTGTATTGCGCGGCGGCGTAGAGGGCCAAGACGTCGCGCGATGATCCCAAAGCGCGAAAACTCGGGAACGCCCGCAGGACGACGTCGAGTCCGAGCGCGAAGTCCTCTTGAAGTGCAAGCGTTTCAAAATCGATGGCACGGAGATACCGCTTGGTATACTTGTGGTATTGGATGGCTGGTCCGACACGTGTGTCGCTCACAGGGACCTTCTGCTGTACGAAGTCCGCGACGGTTTGAGGGTTCGCGCCGGGAAAGTTCGTCAAGTAGACGTTGCGGTTGATCACCGCCGAAAACGTCACGTCGTGCTTGGAGTCCCAGCCAAATGATCGAGTCAAGTCGAGCGTGGTCAAGTACTCGCGCTGTCGATACTCAAAGGGAACGGCGAGTCCCGTTGCAGGGTCCACATAATTGTCGAGTTGCGCGTTGACGTACCGGCGTACGACCACGTCCTGCCACGCCACCGTCGAATCCCATGCCCACAGAGTCCGTCCCGAGTAAAGCGGCTCGCCAGTCACGAGCGAGCCAAACGTGCCTTCGGGCGCCCCCGTCCCGCGGTTAACCATGACGTCCGCAGACGCCACGAGAGCCACATGGGATCCGTCGTCGATCCGGGGGATCGTGTAGCCGAGGCCAAAAGTGTACGCCGACGGCTCCAGAATAAACTCCGCCCGAACCGTCTGATGGCTTCCGAGCAGGTTTGTCTCGGTCGGCGCGAGGGCGAGCTGCTCGATTCCTCCCGGTGTTTCGACGACATTCCAGCTCAAACGCAAGCTCCAAACGTCCTTGGTGACAACCACGACCCGGATGCGATCGGGGGTGGTTCCGGTCGCGGTGAGGACCAAGACGAGCGAGAGCTCGGGCAGCCGGCGAATGTTCCGAAGCGTGTCGTCGACGAGCACTTGAGCGTACTTGTCTCCAACATGCAGCAATAGCTCGCGTCGAATCACCGCCTTGCGTGTCGTGACGTGGAAAACGTTGAGCCACTGAGGAACGGGGTCTCGCGGCTCGAAGACTTCGAGGGGCACGACGACGACGTCCTCGACGGTTTTCCCCTCGGGGTTCGGGTCGCGCTGCGCACGGAGCGCATGCAGCACTTCGTCGATCGTCTGCTGCTCGTACGCGGAATATACCTGGGCACGCTGGGCGGGGGGAGGTGGCTCGGCCATGGCAACAGCGGGCCAAAGCCACGATAATCCAATTCGCAGCGCCGTCTTCCACCCGCGCATCCGCGCCACCATACCGACAAGTCGCCCCCCGAACGCTCAGGTCTTGACCCGAGGGGTGGTTGCGGTCCAGCTCTCGGCGATGACAACGCCATCCATCGTTATGAATTCAATGAGTTTTTGTACTTCCTCGGGCTGGACGAAACGTCATGGCGAGCCAGGCGGGGCGCGCCGGGATGGTTCGTTCGGAATGACGCGGTAGTTTGCGGCGTCGAACCGGCCCGTCTTCCATCGGTACTCAAACGTGAAGCCCGGCCAAAGCGTCGTGTTCTTGCCCGAGCTCGTCCGGTACCAGCTGTTGCAGCCCGCCGCCCAAACGGTGTTCTCGAGACGTGCCTGCAATCGAGCGTTGTAGCGGGCTTGCACGTCGTGTTGAACGTCGACGAGCTTCAGATCGCGCAATCGCATGGTCCGGATCACGTTGAGCAGATACCTGACCTGACACTCGATCATGAAGATCATCGATGAGTGTCCGAGCCCCGTATTGGGACCGACGACCATGAAGAAGTTCGGAAAGCCGGCGATGCTCGTACCGAGGTAGGCTTCGGCACCGTCGCGCCAGACGTCCACGAGACGGCGACCGTCGCATCCGGTCAGGTCGAAAGGCGCTGCGGGCTCCGCGGCTGCAAACCCGGTCGCCAGCACGATAATGTCGGTGAGCCGGTGCGTTCCGTCTCGCGTGACGATCCCGTCGTGCTCAATGCGGCGGATAGGATCGCCGATCACCTCCACGTTTTCTCTCTGGAGAGCGGGGAAATAGTCGTTGGCAAGGAGGATCCGCTTGCAGCCCATGGCGTACGACGGGCTGACCTTTTCCCGTAGCGCGCTCGCGCGCATCTGCCGGGCGAGATAGCGCCGGGCGACCGGTTCCCCGTACCGCTTCATCAGCCAGGGGGCGACGACGAACGCAATGGCACTCACCTCGTGGCGGCAGTAGATGGCCAAGCGCGCAAACCGCTGAAAAAATGGCAGGCGCCGGAACAACGCGCGATGCAGCGGCTGGATTTCGCGGTCACGCTTGGGAAGGACCCACGGGGGCGTGCGCTGATAGAGCGTGAGCCGCGAAACGAGCGGCGCGATGGACGGCACGATCTGGATGGCGCTCGCGCCCGTTCCGACGACCGCAACGCGCTTGCCTTCGAGGCTCGCGGAGTGACTCCAGCGCGCGGAATGGAACGTCGTGCCTGAAAACGCCTCGAGGCCGGGGATGTCCGGCAGCGCCGGACGACTCAGTCCGCCACAAGCGGACACCAGGACCCTGGCTTGAATCATTTCACCGCCGCTCGTTTCAACGCTCCAGAGGCCGCTCCGCTCGTCGAACTGGGCGCCGACAACGCGCGTCCGAAAACGGATATGCGGTCTCAAGCCGTATTTTTCCGTGCAACGGATCAGGTATTGGAGAATCTCTTCGGCCGGCGCAAACTGCCGCGTCCACGACGGGTTCGGTTCGAAGGAAAACGAATAAAAGTGCGACTCCACGTCGCACGCGGCGCCCGGATATCGGTTGTCACGCCACGTGCCCCCCACCTCGTCGGCCTGCTCAAGCAGAGTAAAATCTCGGATGCCCGCTTGCTTGAGCCGGATGGCCATGCACAGACCGCCGAACCCGGTTCCCACGACGACGATCGAAGACACGCTGGAGCCCACGGACCCACGCTAGCCTTCGCGGGCCCGAACCGCATCCAGCCGTCGCACTTTTCCCTCCTGGCCCGAACCGGCCGCAGCCAATTCGGCGAAAGGACGTCTTGCCCGAACCAATCAGCCGAGAAGCGGTGCTGTCGCGATACCGGCGGGTTCGCCACCGCACCGAAGCCCTCGTCGAGCCACTTTCCGCCGAGGACATGTCGGTGCAGTCGATGCCCGACGCCAGCCCCACGAAGTGGCACCTCGCCCACACCACTTGGTTTTTCGAGGAGTTCGTGCTGGCGCGCTTCGCTTCAGCGCACCGCTGGCACAATGAGCGATGGCGGACACTGTTCAATTCGTATTACGAGGCGGTCGGGCCACGTCACCCGCGGCCCGAGCGCGGGCTGCTGTCACGCCCGACTATTGAGCAGATCCGGACCTGGCGGATTCGTGTGGACGAGCAGATCGAGGCGTTGCTCGCACGAGCGAACCCCGAAGCCATCGCCGCGACGCTGCTCGGCACTCATCACGAGCAACAACATCAAGAACTCATCTTGACAGACATCAAGCACGCGTTCTCGCGCAACGAGTTGCATCCGACCTATTCGGCGGCGACGGCGCCCAGCGAGACGCCTCTGCCGGCTTCAGCGCAGCTGGAATGGCTGAGCGTTGCAGAACGCGTCGCCAGCGCAGGCGATTCGAGCGACGGTTTCGCGTTCGACAACGAACGGCCTCGTCACCGACTCATCGTGACCTCGTTCGCGATCGCGGATCGATTGGTCACCAACGCGGAGTACATGAATTTCATGGAGGACGGCGCGTATCGACGGCCGGAGTTATGGTTAGCCGACGGCTGGGCCGCCGTTCGAACCTGCGGCTGGATCGCACCGCTTTACTGGGAGGGCTACAGAGGTGCGTGGATGCGCTTCACGTTACGGGGACTTCAGGACCTCGAGCCCAGCGCGCCCGTCTCACACGTGAGCCTGTTCGAGGCAGACGCGTACGCTCGGTGGGCCAATGCACGCCTTCCGACCGAGTACGAATGGGAGGTCGCTGCGGAAGAGCGCGCGGCCGAAATTGGCGCGGGCAACTTCATCGAAAGCGGATGGCTCGAACCGGTCGTTGCGGCGCGCGATCGGTCTCAATTCTTCGGCGATGCGTGGGAGTGGACCGGCAGCGCGTACCTTCCTTATCCGCGATTTCGGTCGCTCGCCGGCCCGCTCGGAGAATACAACGGAAAATTCATGAGCGGCCAAGTGGTCCTGCGCGGTGGCTCGTGTTTATCGCCGCGCGACCACATCCGCGCCACGTACCGCAATTTTTTTCCCCCGGCCACGAGGTGGCAGGTGAGCGGCATACGATTGGCTCGTGACGCGTGAGACGGCCGCGCGACGGCTCGCAGACGACCGAACCGCCCTGATGACGGTCGACATGAAGCAAGCTATCCGGCTTGGGTTATGACGGTGATCGGGCGGCCGGCGTTCGCGCGCAAACTTCCAGAGGACCCAAGAATCGAGGCCCTGCTGGAAGCCTTCACGCGTGGCGATTACGCGGGAGTCCGTGCCGAAGCCAAGGCGATCGAACGGTCTGCCAGCGACGAATCCATCAAGCGGGCGGCGCGATCGCTCGTGGAGCGCACCGACGCCGAGCCGCTCGCCATCATCCTGCTGGCGCTTACGGCGTTTCTGCTGGCCTTCGTCGGCGGCTTTTGGATCGTCCACGGAAAGGCGCCGGCGACCCCGAGTCCGCACCCACCGCCTCAATCCACCCGCGACCGGGACTACTCGCGGTAAGGCGCCCTGCCTCGCTTCAGCCCCCGGGCTCATTGGAGCCCGGGATTCCTTTGATCTCTCGGCGCGCGTGCTTCCATGCGCGCTGCACTACCCAGGACATCGAACGTTGAAGTCGCTGCGCTTCCTTTTGAATTTCCTCAAGCATCGCTTCGGGGAAATAAAGACTTTGCTTGCGCTTGTCGCTCTTCGAGACGTCCGGACCGCTCTTGTGCTCTTGGTCGGCCATGGCTACCGCCCATTGTTGCACGCCCGAGCTGCCCGCGTCGAGGGCCAGCGATAGATCGCTTCGCGGGGCTTGCGGCGGGGCGCATCCCACCCCGCCCACGGCATCGCCGTTGGGCGTCCTTTTTTTAGCGGGGATGCCTTTTTTCGCGGATGTGCCGGGATCCGCAGTAACGTCGCTGCTACTGTAAGCGCTCTCGTGCGAGGGCCATTCCGGGTGCTGAGGAGGCGTTCGGCATGAAGTTCGGTCGGGTATTTCTCGCTGTCGCGGGCGTGCTCGGCGCCGAGGGCTGCCACTTTTACGTCGACGAACCACCGCCGCCCGCTCCCGTTTACGAGCAGCGGACGGCGGTTGTGCCCGCGCCAAGTCGCAAACCGCCTCCGCCCCCGCCTCCTCCCGCTCAACCATGGCCTTATCAGCCGGCTCAGCCATATGCAAATCGGACCTCGCGAAGCGCCCTAAGAGCTTCGGCACCCGAACTTTCAACGGCCGTCGGCTGCCTTGATACGGGAACGTTCCCGGTACCCGACTGCGAGATCATCCGCGCGCCGCTCCCGAGCTGCGCGCCCCCAACAAGCCCTCGAAAGCGTTGTGCAGAGTTCCAAGCGTACTTCGATCCGAAGGTCGCCGCGTCCGCCGTCTCGTGCTTGGCCTCGCTGACGCGCAGGCAACTGTGCGACTCGAGCCAAGCCGACGCGTGCGCGCAGATCGCTCTTGCAGAGGCCTGCCTGGATCCGTCCGTCGTTCAGCTATGCCAGATCGCGCAGACGCCATGCTCCACGACGGAGAGCGCCTGCTCGGCGCTTCTCTCTGGCCTGAACGACCGGGGGCAAGAAACCGTTGCGCAGTGCGTCGCCCAGGGGTGTTCGGGAGGCCTGGACGGATGCTTGCATTCGCTCACATCCGGCCCCTGAGTGCGAGAAGCGTCAGGGAACAAATTGGAGCGAACAACCGGTCGACGTGGACATGAAGTAAATGAGCGAGAGCGCGATCGCGAGCGTGAGCGCTCCCAGCCCAACCAACTTCGGCCCCGTCCACCGCTTGTCGTCTTCGTCGAACTGCTTCTGCGCGATCTCTTCGGCGGTGGACATGTCGGATGGTGCTACCTACGCCGTGAGACTCCCATTTTCAAGGGGCTGGCGCTTCGACAAACAATCGATGCGCCGACGACGGCGGGAGACCGACCGACAGCTCGTCTCAATCGCATCGATTGAAGGAGACGAGGCGGCGCGCCGAGTTAGATTGGTCTTAGATGTCCCGAGGCGCGACACCGCCTATGACGCGCTCGAAGGTCGGTCTGGTCCTCGCTGGAGGGGCTGCGCGGGGCGCGTACGAGGTGGGGGTCGTGCAATACGTCATGGACGACATTGCGCGAGCTCTCGGACGATCGACGCCGGTCGACGTTCTGTCGGGCACATCAGCCGGGAGCATCAATGCCGTCATGCTGGCGGCCTACGCGAGCGAGCCGAGCCAGCGTGCATCGATGCTGGTGCGGCGGTGGACGAGCCTTCGGATCGAGGAAGTCGTCCGGCCTTCCCCCCGCGAGCTCGTGCACTTGGCCACGCGATTGTTTGGAAGAGCGGGGCGGCGCGAGACGGAGGGCACCCGGCGTGGAGGCATTTTCGATCCAAGGGGCATTGAACGAATCGTCATCGATTCAGTGCCTTTCGATGTCATCGCCGAAAATATGCGACACGGATTTCTCTCGGCGCTGTCCATCTCCACGACCCATGTGGCGAGCGGCCGCACAGTCGTCTTCGTTCAGCGAGGCGAAGGCGGACTGCCTGACTGGGGGAGCGATCCGACGATGGTCGCGCGCGCGGCCGTCATACGCGCCGAGCACGCTCTGGCGTCCGCGGCCGTACCCTTGCTATTCCCGGCGGTTGCCATCGACGGGCAGTTCTACTGCGACGGCGGCCTCCGGCAGAACGTGCCGTTGTCGCCGGCGCGAAGGCTAGGAGCCGACGGGCTCATCGTCATCAATCCTCGCTTCATCCGGGACGAAACCCCCTCGGCGGAATTGGCCCAGGCACGGGAGCGGGACTACCCCGACCCGCTCTTCGTCGTGGGCAAGGCGATGAACGCGCTGTTGCTCGATCGGATCGAGAACGACATCAATCGGCTTCGAAAGCTCAACTCCGTGCTTGAAGCCGGTACCCGGCGGTTCGGACCAGGCTTCAACGATGCACTCAACGACGAGCTCGCGCGCGGCGGGCACAGCCCCGTAAAACCGCTCGACGTCGTCTACCTCCGAGCGTCCGAGGACATCGGGGTGCTCGCTGCAGAATACGTGCGTTCCCCCGAGTTCGCGAAACGATCACGAACCATGATCGGTCGCATTCTGCGGCACGTCGGCGAGGGCGAGAAGGAGGCGGACTTGTTGACGTACGTCCTCTTCGACGGGGAGTTTGCGGGACGGCTCATCGAAATGGGCCGCAGCGACGCGCGGGCCCGTCACAACGAGCTCGTGAACTTCTTCGCGCGGCGAATGGGATCGGCATGACACCCAATCCCGGCGGGCGGTTGCACTTCGACGCACCGTTCGCTCGCGCTCATGAACCCGCGTCGCCACCGATCGGCGCCGGCGACGAACCGGGTTTCAGGATTCGCGTCGGATCGCCCAGAAACTCGAAATGCATCGTGTCGCGGAGGACGTCGTGACCCAGCCAGTAGAAGCCGTAGCGCTCGAACGCGTGGACCCAACATTCCGGCATGGCCATGCGATCGTACTCGGACTTCGCATGGCGCTTGCAGGCGGGAGCGTCGTTCCAAGGGCTCACACACCCACAACAGGTGTTGACCGAGGGATCGACGTCGATGGCAATGCCGTACGCGTGATTGGTCACTTCGCCGCCGCGGTACGTGTTTCTATAGCGAATACCGGCGAGTGCGTGCGGGGAGTAGGGGTGATCGACGCACACCTGTGAAATCTCGACCTCGACACACTTGAGCGCGGGGACCACTTTCCGATGCATGCGGACGGGCAGACCCATGAACGTGGTGGCCACGACACCGGCGCTCGCCGGCTGCGCATCGCGGCCAGGCCGGCCAAAGCCCTTGAAATAGCCATACTGGTCGGTTCGGTATTGAATCGCCCGATCCAAGCCCGCCTTACCGGCCTTGAGAAAGTTCCCGCGCACGAGAAAGTCCTGGGGCGGCTGCTCGTTGCACGCACTCACGGGTGCGGTCGACGACGCGGGTGCGGCGTCGACGACGAAATCGGCGTCTGCGGGCTCCACGGCGACCAACGCGGCCGTGGGGGCGCCAGGTGAAGCCTCGCCGTCGAACGCCGGTGCTTGGGCATCGACGAACGGCGAGGCGGGGGAAGATGCATTCGAAGGAACGGCGGCGTCGGGTGCCAACGCGCCACATGCAGAGGCGGTGAACGTCACGATCCCAAGTGCAAGTACTCTCATCGGGCCCGCCACACGCTAACGAAGCAGCCGTCGTTGCGCACGACCGATGTGACCCGGCCTTCGCGAATCGGAAAGAGGCCTTCCGATTCTGGGCCACCGCAAATCCGCAGAATCGCTCTATGCTGTCGGCGGCATGGCGCGACAGTTTTGGTCGATCAAGAGTGAGCCGTTCAAATATCCCTTCGAGCGTCTCGTCGCCGACGGCCATACCCGCTGGGACGGGGTTCGAAATTTCGAGGCACGAAACCACCTCCGCGCGATGAATCTAGGAGACCTGTGTCTCTTCTACCATTCGAACGAAGGAAAGGCCGTCGTCGGCCTAGCAAGAGTGTCCCGCACGGCATACCCAGACCCGACCGGTGTGGACGGGGAGTGGAGCGCCGTCGATATCGAGCCGGTGCGAGCATTGGGCCGGCCTGTGTCGCTCGATGAGATGCGCCGGAACGCGGTCATCGGCAAAATGGTGATGATGCGACGACCCCGCCTCTCGGTCGTGCCCGTGACGAAAGGCGAATTCGACGCAGTGATCGCGCTCTCGCGTACCAAGACACCCACGTGATGGGGCGGGCTCGGGCGATCGATCCGCATCCTCGGCCGGGCCGCAAACGGGCCCGCGCGCGCTCCGGTCGTTCGAGAAGGAATCGCCCTGCGCCGCCGGTCGCGATGGGCTCGGGGCGCGACGGATCCGGCCTCAGAGTGCCTGCCCACGGCCCGACGGCCCGAGAGCGCGGCGAAGACGTTCGGCTGCGAGCGCAAGCAGTCGAGCCGACTCGTCGAGACCGCCCGCCGTGTTGAGAAACCCGTGCAGCGATCCTCGAGAGCAAACGGTCTCGACCTCGACGCCGGCCGCACGCATCCGCTCGGAATAGAGGTATCCCTCGTCACGCAGCGGGTCGAAGCCTGCGATCATCGTCAGCGCCGGCGCCAAACCAGATAGGTCCCCCGCCAGAAGGGGCGAGACTCGGGCATCGGTGGCCAGGCACGCGTCCGGCAAGTATTGATCGAGAAACCAGCCAATGTTTTGACCCGTCAGAAGAAAGCCATCGCGAAAATGCCGATGGGACGGCTCCTTCTGGGTCGCGTCCGTGGCGGGATACACGAGCAGCTGAAACGCGGGACGGCGCGCGGCTCCTCTAAGGGCCAAGGCGACGCCCGCGGCGAGATTGCCGCCCGCGCTGTCGCCGCCCACCGCAACGAATCGTGCATCGACGCCGATTTGGTGGCCGCTATCGAGTGTCCACCGTGTCGCGGCGATCGCGTCTTCGAGGGCCGCCGGAAAGCGATGCTCTGGTGCAAGCCGATAGTCGACGGCGATCACGACGACCCCGGCTTGGCTTGCCAGCGCGCGGCACACGCCGTCATGCGATCCAATCGACCCTAGGACGAAGCCGCCACCGTGAAACCATACGATGGCAGGGCGGGAGTCCAGAGGCGCCGTGGCCGAGACGTACACACGCGCGGACCGCGGGCCTACGGCTCCGGGCAGCTCTCGGTCGAACACCCGCAGTGGTCCAGCGGCCTTCGGCTCGAGGATCCGGGACGCCCGATCGAAGTGCCCCCGCGAACGGGTGAGGTCGCCACGGTGCATCTCGGCTCCGCTCACGCGAATCAACCAAAGCAATGCCTGCGATTGCAGATCGAGAGTGAACCCATCGGGCGACCGGATCGGGTGGCCGACGACACGGCGGAGCACTCGCGGCGGCAATCGCACGAAGGTGCTTGCCGCGACCCGCTCGACACGCACGCCGATCGGCAGGCGGGCAGCGGAGCCGGAAGCCTCGCGTTTCGTCGCCGCACTTCGCGGAGGCATCAGGCGGCTTCGCGTGCGCCCTGTAGGATGGCGAGCGATCCCTCCAGCGAATCGCACGCGTTGAGCTGCTGGCGCAGATCGGCGGCGCCCGCGAGCCCTTTCAAGTAGCCGAAGAGATGACGACGCGTACAACGGACCCCAAACGGCAGCCCGCGTTGCCGCGCATTCGCGATCAGGTGTTCGGCGCACAGCGAGAGGCGCTCTTGCGCCGTCGGGCCCGCGACGACCTGTCCGCGGTCCAAGAGTCCCCTCGCTTCTCGAAAAATCCATGGGTGCTCAATGGCGCGACGACCCACCATCACGCCTTCGCATCCTGTCTCATCTATCGCTCGTCGAGCGTCCTGCGCGGTCCGCACGTCGCCGTTCACGAGGACCGGAATCGTCACGGCGGCGCGAGCCCGCGCCGCCCACGACCAGTCTGCCACCCCCGAATGCCCCATCTGCGCGGTGCGGCAGTGAACGGTGATGGCTGCGATGCCCGCGTCCTCGAGCCGTCGTGCTAAATCCACGATAGGCATGTCCGATTCCGGTCCGAGACCGACGCGGGTCTTCACGGTGACCGGGAGGGACACACGCGACACGACGAGACGCGCCATCGCCACCATCGCAGCCGGGTCACGCAGCCAGCCGGCGCCAGCGCCACGCCCCGCGATTTTCGGGACCCAGCATCCGCAATTGATGTCGATGGACAGCGGCTGGGCTTCCTCCGCAACGGCCGCCGCCTCCCTCAGGCGTTCAGGGTTCGCCCCGTAGATCTGAATCGAGGTGAGCTCGTCTCCGGGCCCAAGCTCCACTTTCCGTTTCGCATTCCGGCAGCCGCGCAGAAGCCCTTCGACGTTAACGAATTCGGTCAACGCGATCGTCGCGCCGCAACCCCGGGCGAGGCGGCGAAACACGACGTCCGTTACGTCTTCCATCGGAGCGAGGACGACGGGCTTGTGGGCGTACAGGGAGCGAAGGCGGTCGTGGGACGAGGGCACGGCCGGGCGCGTTTTAGCACGGAGCGGTGCGGCTGGCCCTGGACGTGCGGGGCGGCCAAGACCGGGCCGGGGCCCCGGACCATTGGCCGTGCACGCAAAAACCGCGTCGGCAACCGTGCTACGTGCGGCGGCGAAGGACTGCCCTTCACCGCAGCAGACCCATGGCCGCCTTGCGCCGCGCGTGCTCGATTCGATCCGCCAGCGCGGGTCCGCTAATGCGCGCAAACGCCCGCCCGATGACGAGCGGGCCCCCGAAGGCTCGATCGAGCACCAGCTCATTGCGCATCGCGTCCCAGCGCGCGCGAGCGAGCGCGTCCCACCCGACGAAAGTCTGCTGCGAGGCGTACTGCAGGATCACGCCGTCCGTTCGGATCGCAAGATATGCCTCGTCGCGCAGGATGCCGTGCATCGAAGCGACGGTGAAGATCGCAGCGCCCGCGACGAGGGCGAGTCCGCTCCCCGCCGCATAGGCTCGCAGCTCCTGCGACGACGACGTCAAGAACGACACTGCGACCGCCAAAGCACCGAGCGTCAGTCCGGCCGGCCCGGTCAGCAGCGTACGCCGCATGCGAGGCCACGGGTCGGCGCGGTACCAGTCGACGATGCGAATGCCGTCGTTCTGCATCGTTCAGTCCTCCGGATCCTCGTCCAAGGACCCGGACCCGTCGGATCCCCGCCCCCGCCCGGTAGGTCCCTTCGCCGGAGCGGCTTCGAGCGAGCCGCCGCAAGAGGACACGGCCTGGCGCCAGATCGTATCGTCGTCGGCCGCCAGGTCCACATCGCAACGCCCCAGGATCGATGTGAGCGCGCGCTTGGCCCATTCGCGAACCAGCGGATACTCGTCGAGGAGCTCGCGCGCCACCAGCGAAGCTGCGTCACGGGCGCGCGCCTCGCCGAGGGCGGCGATCGCAACAGCCCTTTCGTGAGGCTTTCCGCGCTCAAGCGTCGCTCGGATCACGTTTGCATCCAACGATCCATAAAGCTCCTCAAGTTGCGGCCGGGGGTATCGGACCGGCCACCAAGTTTCCATCGCGTCCACCAATCTCCCCACGCTGCGATCACCGTGGCACAGAGCACACTCGATCGGGCGATCTCCGAGGACTCGGGCTGGGTCAGTGGGTGAGCCGATCCGATGGTAGCGTGTGAGCGATCCGTCGAGCCCCATGTTCTTGCGCGGCATGTGGCAGGCGACACACGACCCGCCTGCCCCCGCCGGGTCGTGATGAGAGTGGGTGCGCAAGCGATCGCGGTCGGCGAGATCGGCGTGGCAACGGGTGCAGGTCGCATTGCCGGCAGGGGTCGCCAGAGCGTCGAGAGCGACGGCATCATCGGATCCGTGTGGATCGTGGCAAGCGGTGCACGCCATTGCACTCGTGCACCCACCGAGCAAAAAATCGCGGCCTTCGCCCGAGTTGATGTGGCTGCCGCCCGCACCCGCATCGCGCCGGCCACCCTCCCACGTAAACGGATAGCGGGAGAACAGGACTTGATGACAGCCCGCACAGACGCGATTGATCGCTGCGGCCGTGCTCGGATTCGGCAAGTCGACACGTAGCCAAGGCGCCACAGGCGACAGCGCCGGACGCACACCGGGATCGAGCGCGTGCTCGCGGGCACCCCCATGGCACGCCTCGCAACCGATCCCCACCTCCACGAGCGACGACCGGTCGAAACGCGACCGGACAATTGCAATCGCCTGGCACGCGAGCGTGTCGGGGGGTCCTGACTCAACCCGCAAACGGTGCCCGAGATGGGCGGTTTCCGCGGCCACTGACTGCGCGAAGGAGCCATTTTCGACAACGCTGGTTGTCTGGCGCCGCTCGATTGGGAGCCAGCGGTCGACTTGTTCACCCTGGTACGGACTTGGTTTCGGTCCGCAGAGTGCGCCCAGCAGGCGATCGACTTGGGGGACTGTGTTGTGGCAAAACACGCAAGCATTTTCCAGCGCGGCCCGGCGCGCAAGCCGGTGCGCTCGTGCACCATGACCGAGTACCCTTTGTAGCGAAGCGCGCCCGTCTTGAAGACGTACGAGACGGGCAGCACGAGTTCGTCGCCCCCCGTCGCTACGTCGACGCCGACGAAATCTTCGCGCGTGCGCCCCCCGAGAACCATCGTGACACGGTAGTCGTTGCGAGCGCCACGCGAGGTCTCGACGTGGCAGAACCGGTCGTCGCCGCGGCAATCCAGAACGACCGAGTCCTCTTTGAAGCGCCACCGCGTGCCGTCGAACGGTGCACGGACCTCGATGCCGTTCGCTTCGCGCGTCATCCGGTGCATCGGCGATCGTGCCCACGCAGCCGCGATCGCGGCATGGCATCGCGCACACGCAGCCGAACCCGCGTAGTCCCGACGCTCGACGTTGCTTGACACGCGCTCGCGGGCCCGACTATCGACTTCGTCGGGTCGGCTACGCGCCTGTACACGGGCACACGCCAAAGTAGGTGCAACGGCGCACGCAACGAGCAAAGCCGCCAGCGCAACCAGGCGACGGGCTCGGGCGAAACGCACACGGACACCCTAGCGCCGTCACCACACCTCCGTCTTCGCAAAGCCAAAGGTCGGGATCCATCCCTACTGACGGAAGGACACAGAGCCGGCCTAGCCGAGGGGCGAATCGCTCAGAACATACCGACGAGACCGAAACCCGACCCCCCGTGAGCGAACAGAATGGGCGCCGGCATGACGCGGGGCGCATCGATCTGATTTCTTACGATCACAGGGCTCGGCGAAGTCAGACCCCAAATGAGGAGCGCCAGACCGGCCGATTGAGCCAGACCATCGAGAACGAGAAAAGTGGACGCGGTGGCGCTCCCCGAATTGGTCAGGTCGATGAGCGGGCCAATCGCGGGAAGGTAGAGCCAGCCATAGGTGGAATTGCCGGCGTCCCGCAATGCCGCTGCGCTGAGCACCGTCGTTGTGTAGGTGATCCCGAAGAGAATCGACCCTGCGATGATCGGTCCCCTGCGCATCCGCATGGACCGGTGATAACCCGGGGGAGCTGGCTCGTCTTCTGGCCAATCGGAAATGACGAGGGGGGGGCGGGGCGGCGCCGCGTAGTACACCGGCGGATAGGCGTATTCGCGTGGCGGAGGCGGCGCAACGGCCGCCGGAGGAGCTGGCGAAGCAGGCGGCGGCGGTAGGGATGGCTGTGCAGACACACTGTCGGCTCGCACAATTCCAGAGGCGAGGGTGCCCGCGAGCGTCGCGGACACTGCAGTGCACACGAACAAATGGCGTAGTGACCCAGGCCGATCGCCAAGAACTTTCATGCAAGGCCCTCCCGCTTTTCACAGTAGCACAAAGCTGTGCCGTTGCAAACGGACTGGTCCTTGCCTCCCGGTCACCTCGTACGGCTTTTTTTTGGAACGTGAGACAACTTGTTCCCGCCTCCCCCAGTTGCAACAGACGATTGTCTACGAAAATGCAAATGAAGCGGTCGCCGAGTGCGCGGTGGCACAAGACGGCCGCCACCACGCGGGGGCGCGCTGTTCGGGCCTTTCGAGCCTCGAACGTGTGCAACGGGGCCATGAGCCCGCTCCGGGGGCCACGCGTGCCCGATGGCATCATCGATGGCCTCAGGCCTTCTTCACAGCGTGGCCGCCGAATTGATTACGTAGCGCGGCGAGGATCTTCGCACCGTACGACTCGTCTTGGCGCGACCGGAAGCGTGTCTGCAGGCTCAGCGTGATGATTGGGGCGGGAACGTTCTGGTCGATCGAGGCCTGCACCGTCCAACGACCTTCACCGGAGTCTTCGACCCAGCCGCGGATCGCCTTCAATTCCTTATCGTGCTCGAGCGCCGTCTCGAGCAGCTCCAGCAGCCACGAGCGAACGACGGAACCGCGACCCCAAATGCTGGCAATACCATGCAAGTCGAGATCGAAAGGGGAGGTCTTCAAGATCTCGAACCCTTCAGCATACGCCTGCATGAGGCCGTATTCGATGCCGTTGTGGACCATCTTCACGTAGTGGCCGGCGCCAGCTGGCCCCATATGCGCATAGCCCCCTGCCGGCGCCAACGTCTTGAAGATTGGCTCGCACGATGCCACCGCGTCCGCCTCGCCACCCACCATCAGACAGTATCCATTGGCGAGCCCCCAGACGCCCCCGCTCGTGCCCGCGTCGCAGAAGCGGACGCCTTTTTTTGCCAGCAGCCCCGCGCGAACCCGCGAGTCTTTCCAGTTGGAGTTACCTCCGTCAATTACGGTATCGCCCTCGGCCAAGCGGCCCGCGAGCTCCTCGATGACGGCGTCGGTAACCTGGGCGGGCACCATGACCCAGGCAACGCGCGGAGCCGGCAGCTTGGCGATCGCGTCTGCGATCGATTCTGCGAAGACCGCCCCTTTGCCAGCAAGCTCGCGGGCCAGGTCCGCGTTACGGTCCGTGGCAACAACCTCGTGGCCACCGCCCAGCAAGCGCAGCGTCATGTTGTAGCCCATCTTGCCCAGACCAATCATCGCGAGACGCATGGGCGCACGACTAGCCTGAAACACGCTCGCCGTCATCCATAGCGTGGAGGATGTCCGGCTCAGCGCGCTTCGGTCGCATCATGAGTCCGCGCTGAGGCGAACGACCGTGCCGCAAAACGCGTGCGGGATCTTGGAATGGTTACCAGCGATTGCGCCGGTCGCCGCCACCGCCGGCACTGCCACCGCCTCGTCGGCGATCGCCGCCCCCACCGCCGCCACCGCCGTGTCCGCCGCCCCCACCCCCGCCGAAGCCCCCGCGCTGCGGACGTTCCTCGGCCTCGTTTACGCGAAGCGGACGGCCATCTAGGGTCGCACCGTTCATCGCTTCAATGGCCTTCTGCGCCTCGGCCGGAGTGCCCATGGTCACGAAGCCGAAGCCGCGCGATTGGCCCGAGGTACGGTCGGTCACGATGTGAACGTCCGTGACTTCCCCGATACGGGCAAATGCTTCACGCACCGTCTCATTCGTGGACGAAAACGACAGATTTCCGACATACAAACGCGTTCCCATAGTGTCTCTCTCTTCTCGTGACGACCTCGAACACGCGCCCTCTCCGAGCGCCCACTCAAACCTGTCTTCCGATCGGCCGCGAACCAGGAGCCAAGCCGCGGCGGGATCGTCCGCCGCGTCCACACGTTGCGTTGCCGTCGAGCGCGAGCCGCGATCCCATGAGTCGAGAGAGCAGTCTTTGCCGGGGAAACGTCCGTGAGCACATCTAACATAACGAAGCGAGCCGTCCGTGCAAGCGTCCCGTGTCGTCGCGGAAATCCGGGCGGGAGGAGCCCTTACGGGATCGGCTTGGCGAACTTCGCTGGCTCGGGAGCCGGATCGATGACGTCCATCTTCTGGAGGACCATGACGCCGCCCATTGGCTCGCTCACCATGTCGGAAACGACGGTTTTGGCAATGTTGTAAGCCCCCGTGATCTTGACCTTTGCGCCGACGGCCGGGAGAGGAAACGGCACGGTGACGTTCAGCATGTCGTCGGTGATAGGCTCCTTGGGCTGGTCTCCCGGCTTGACCTTCTTGTAAGCGACCATCGCGTCGTAAACGACGGCGAAATTGCGCGCCCAGCCCACGACACGGATCTTCGGTCCCTTGTTGTTTCCCTGATCATCCGCGACCCAGAAGCTCGGCACTTCGGGATTGCAATTGTCCGGGTCCTTCTTGCCGGTTTTGTGAACGGCGCAGTCGGGAGCACGGGGAATGTTCGAATCGACGACGTAGCCCGTGATCGAAATGGGTTGTGCGGTGACGTCCTTGTTGTGGATCAAGCTTCGCAGCTGATGAATCGCACCGTACACCGTGTACGCATCCCCTTGTTTGATGGGGGTGCTCGGCGGCGATGGCGGAGAAGGCAAACTGGCGGCCTTTCCGGACCACGCCGGCTGGGGCTTGTAAGGGTTGTCGTCACCCTCACAACCGCCGCAGGCCAGCACAGCCGCCACGAAGGCAAGCCTCCCGGTCGCGCGCAGCGCGTTCGTCGCGAATCCCTGCAGCGTGTCCATGATGACGTCGTCTCCTCCGCTGGAATCGGCGCGGTTGCGTCGAGCCCTGCCGTCACTCGGCCTCAGGACTGGCATGAGCCAATCGTGATGACGCCCGGACGAGTAACACGCTCGAAAGCCACGAGACAAGCGCGCGTTTGCGTCGAGCCCGGAGATCCCGTGGGACGCGACCGGAAGCTTCGAGGACTCACGTCACGCCGACAGCGGATCTTTTCGATGCTTCGACTCGCAAAGGTCGTCCGAGATCGCAAGAAAATGGGGCCGATCGAGATCGGCAACACGGACCCTGTCGCCCTCGCATCGCGCCACCATCCGAATGACGACCGCCGACAGCTCGGCATCGTCGCCGGGAAACGGATATTCCGCGAGGCGCAGGTACGCTGCGTTCTCGATGCCGACGGGATGACCACGAACGCGAAGACCTTCGCGCGCCAACCGGTCGGTAAGGATCGCGCGAAAATCGTCCGGTCGGTCTCGCAAACGCGGCAGCACGACGGGCGCCGCGCGCGCCTCCCCGAGACGTGCCGCAAGAGCGGAATCGAGCCTTCCGGTGGTCACGAGTTCGTCCGGCGACGAGATGCCGGTGATCGCAATCTGCACGTCGAGGGGCTCCGCGCGATCCCACGGAGCGCGAGCCTCGAGGCAGGCCCGTGCAATGAGCCGTTGCACGTCGGCCGGCAGCGCATTCGCATCGAGCAGCACGAGCAAGCCCCCTTCGGCGATGGCAAGAGGGGACCGATTCGGATCGATCCAACGGGCAACGTCGTGCTCGCGCGCGATCGTCGCGTCGATCAGAACCAGAGGTCCCCGCCCGCGCGATCCGGACAGGTGCGCCCGTGCGAGATAAGGCGCCGGATCCACACCACTGGGCGACACTACGGCAACGGGGGCTCCGATGACCGTTCGTCGCTCGAGTGCCTCGAGCGCCATGCGCGAGGATGAGCCGTAGACCCCTACCGTGGCGGGCTGCGCCAGCCGAGCCGCATCGAGAGCATGCCGCTCGATGTCGCGCGCCCGCTGGTGCTGCAACCGTGCCATTCCCTCAACCGCCGCGTCGGCGCGCGCCATTGCGTGCTGGACGCGATCGAGCAAGCGCAGCTCCGTTCCTCGCGCTCGGCAAGCGACGGCCAGTCGGTCGGCGACCCGCCTGACGCCCCGGATCTCCTCTAGCGTCGACGGGACGCCTCGGTGGCCCCGAGGCAAGACAAGGACCGCCTCCGTTTCACCGTCGCACCCGACAACCGTGGCGAGCAGAGCGCCACGCTCGGCCATCCAGGACGCGATGGATCGGATCTCCGGCCGCCTCACCTCAAGCGCGTCGAGGAGCTCGACCCGCAACGTTCCGAATGGCTCCTCCGCTGCCACCGGCGCGAGTTCGCTCGGCGGCTGTTCCTCGCGTTCGTGGGCGTACCCCGCCGCGTCAACCGTCATCACGCGGGAGGGACATAACGTCCAGAGCTCGGGCGACGGGCTTGCCACGCCCAGCGGAGATCGCAAAGCGAAGAGAACGCCACGGACCGCCTCGCACGGATCGGCGTGCAGGGCCGCCTCCGAAGCGCGTTCAAACGCATCCAGCCACCCCCCGCCTGCCGGACGTAGCGATGATTCGATGCGCGAGGCAGCCGATCCAATCGCGAGCCCCGCGACGGCGGTCGAAAACGTCAGAAGCCATGGATCGCCCGCGCGACCCGCCACGGCGGAACTACCGAGGAGCGCGACAGTCCCGCCAGTGAAGGCGAGGACCCCGACGCGGCGAGCCGCGCGAGCCACGGCGGCAGCATCCGAGTGCAGGCCCGCCCAAGTGACGCAAGTTGCCCCAACGGAAAGTCCAAGCCGAGCGATGTCGCCCACGTCTTCGGACGCAAGAGCGCCGATGAGCACCGAGGCCAGAGAGACCGTAGCAAGCCACGTTCGGATCGCCCGAACTCGTTCCGCGACCCCAAGCTCGAGGCGACGACGGATTCGCAATCGCTCGCACGCGACGACGATGACCAACGCACTCACGCCAATCGCGGCGGATTCCCATGCCGCGGGATACCGAGTCATCCAAGCAACCGACCGCTGCTCGGGCGCTACCGCGGCGGTCAGTGCCAGCCACCAAGCGCCAATCACGATGCCGATGGCGGTACCCGATGAATGCGGTGCAGCCTTCACAAGGCCCTCGCTCGGCGGGACGTGAGCGATCGCTAGACAGGCTGCGACGACGCACGAGAGCTCGCCCAGTGCGCTCGCAGCGTCCAGGGCTCGGCTGGTGCCGTCCGCAACGCCGAGGGACGCCACGACGAGCGCCAAACCCCAGCCAGCAAGGCGCGCGATGGTATTCCGTCGCCGGGAGGCCGCAAAGGCTATTGCCATCGCGACGAGCGCCGCGCATCCCGCGCGCGGCTGCCGCCCGCGCTCGACTGCCATCGACGAGACGCTTGCGAGCGCGAGGAACGCGAGCAGGGGAAAACGACGGCCCCACGTCGCGAATGGTGCATGGGTCGCGCCTGCGGTCATCGGACGTCGACGATTGTTGCACGTCCGCGGAGTCTGCGGCGGCTGGCGAATCCGCCCGCGGTGTGGTCTCGTGGAGACCATGCGAGCGTCCACGGGGCGGCCGCGACTGATAGCCTTGGGTGTCGGGCTGGCTTTGCGCGAAGGTTTGGTCGTGACCGCATTCGGATTGGCTGTCGTGTGCGGACTCGTCGCGTGCGCCATCGCCTTTTCAACGAGGAGCGCCGCCGCGGCTCACCTGCCGGTGGCGGCGGGTTCGACCATCGCATGGAGCGCCGGGGTGATGCTCGCGTTCGGAGGCGGACTGCGGGCGATCCCGAGGGACTCGGACGACGGAGTCATTTCGCTCGTGCGTCTGCGCGGCGTCTCACTGAGCGCGTACGTCTGGGGTCGCGTCGGCGGACTCGTTGCATTGCTGGCCCTCGCGGTGGCGGGTACCACGTTCGTCTGCGGCCTCTCGGCCATTGCCGTTTCGAGGCCCGTGGAGCCGGCGCTGGCGGCCACTGCCGCCGGGACCGTATACGCGCTTGCGTTCTCGGTCACCCTCGGGCCGGTCGCCATGGCAGCACTCGGCGCGAAATCGCGATTCGCCGGGTATATGACCCTGCTGGCGGTCCTCGTACTCCCGGAGCTGGTCTCGCCATGGACGTCGAGGATCTTGCCCGCCGGATGGCAGGAAGTCACATCGATTCCGACGGCTCTCGAGGCGGTGCGCGCAGGCATCACCCACCCCATAACCGGAACGGCCCACACGGCTCGGGCGATCGTGGGCTTGGCGGCGATCGTCGCCGGGTCCCTCGCCGTCGTGCGCGCCAGGATACCCCGCGGCGAGGCGGGGATCGGGGCATGATCGCGCTCGAGAACGTGAGCGCGCGTCACGGGTCGCTCGCCCTTGCGAACGCGACGCTCGCGTGGGGACCGGGCATTCACTCCGTCATTGGACGGGTCGAAGATGGCGGCACCCTCCTTCTCGCACTCGTTGCCGGCGCCAGGCGAGCTCGGACCGGTCGCACCCTGGTTCTCGGCCGATCGCCCGGAGACTCACGCGTGCGCCAGCAGGTCGCTCGCGTCCCCTTGGAGCTGTCGCTGCCCGAAGGGCTTCGCGTCGACGAGACGCTCGACGTGGCTGCGGTCATACGCGGGAACCAACCGGGCCACGCGGCCGAGCGACTCGCTACGCTCGGTGTCGAATCATTGGCTAAGCGGCTCGTGCGGTCGCTCTCGCGGGGAGAGATGCGCGCCATCGCGCTCGCGGAGGCGCTCACGTCAAGCCAAGTTCGTGTCCTGCTGATCGAGGAGCCGTTTTGCACCATCGACCCGCGCGCGGCCTGCCAGGTGGCCGAGGCCCTTCGCGCAAAGGCTCGCTCCGGCTGCGCGATCATATGCGCGACGGCGTCGATGCGCGATGCCAGCGAAATCGCCACCGATCACCTCATCCTGAGGGCCGGGGTGGTCATCGGACGCGTCGCATCGCTCGAGCCTTTGATGGGCTTCTCGCCGGACGGCACCGAGGTCGTGATGCTGGTCGGCGACGTCCAACAAGCTTTAGCCCTCGCGGCCGAAATCGCCCGGGCACAGGACGTCTGCGCCGTCGAACACCAAGGAGCCGTCGTACGCGCGCGCGGCAGCGACCCCTTGGCGCTCGCTCGAGCCGCGGCCCACGCAGCCATCGAAGCGAGTGTCGTCGTTGCCGAGCTTCGCCTTCAACCACCAACGCTCGAGGAAGCGCGCGCCGCATCCGCTGGCATCGCGGCCGCCACTCATGCGAACGCGTACGAGCGAATGCGAACGATCCTTTCCCGTGCACCCGAGGCGTCGACCGAGACCGATTCAGCGAGGGCGCGATGATCGGGGTGCTCGCACGACCCCCGTTCGCGCGACTCACGCGAACGCCTCGGAGTCTGGTCGCCGTCATGGCATGGTGCGCGCTCGCCGTAACGGCGGCGTTCATAGCGCATGCCGGAGGCTGGGTGCACGGGGCGGATCACGCACTCGTGGAGACGTACGCGGCGCTGGCGCTTCCACTCATCGCGTACGTGATGGTCGGCGCCGTCTGCGGCACCCGCTCGCTCTCCGGGTCGAGCAGACCGCTCGTCGCGTTCGGGGCGAGCCCGACCGGCGCCGCCATGGCGATCGTCGCGGTCGCTGTAGCGGCCTGCGGCCTGCTTGGTGCGTCGCTGGCGGCCGCGGTGGCTCTGGTCGCGCATGGCTCAGCGGACCCACCGCGAACGTGCGACGCTCTCACCAGCGCGTATGCGGGCGCGCTCGGCGGAGCCGCCTACGGATCATGGCTGTCGCTCGGCGCGGCCTTCGGCCGGCGCGGCGGCGGGCGCGCCGCGTTTCTCGTCCTCGATTGGGTGCTCGGAACGGGAAACGAGTCGGCGGCCGCGATCACCCCACGGGCTCACCTGCGAAACCTGCTCGGCGGCGTGCCTCCGATGGATCTGTCGGAACGCGCAAGCGCCATGGCCCTCGTCGTCTTGGCGATCGGCTGCGCACTTATGGCGATCGGACGGGCCGCTGCGCGCCGCAGCGGCTCTGGAACCAAACCGTGAACGAGCGCGTACAAAGAGGGCCTCGGCACGTCTTCCCGCGGCCCTCTTACGCGGGCCTCACGGACCGCGGCATTCCCGCGCCACGACCTGGAGTCGCTCGCGTTGCTCCCGTTTCAAATCCAGCGGGCGGCCTTCGAGCAGAAAGTCCCCCTCCGGCTGACGCCTGCACGCATGAATCTTGACGCGCACGGCAAACCTGATTGGCGACGCCGTCAAACCGTCGATGCGCGATCCCGGGGGCGCCGGAACCGTGGAACGAAGCACAATGGACTCCGCATCGATGGACACGATACGCCCTTCACCGCCCTTGGACCATCGGACATGTGCCTCTCCCTGGCTTCGCGCTACGCGCTCGTCCTTCATCGCTTCGCACCGCGCACTACTGCCCGCGCCTCTCGTTGCGCGTCACGCTGCGCGATGTGGGCCCGCTTGTCGTAGTGCTTTCTACCCGTGCCGATCCCGACCTCCACCTTCACGCGACCGCGCTTGAAGTAGAGACGGACCGGCACCGCCGTGCAGCCGTCACGCGCCAGCGCGCGGCCGATAACAGCAATCTCACGCGCGTGAAGCAGGAGCTTGCGCGGTCGACGCGGTTCGTGGGGAAAGGCATTTGCGGCTTCGAACGGCGCAACGAACATCTGCCGGAGCCACGCCTCACCGCGTTCAACCGAGACGAACGCATCGGACACGTCCACCTTTCCAGCGCGCATTGCTTTCACTTCGCTGCCAGCGAGCGAGAGGCCCGCCTCGAACCGCTCGGTGATGTCGTAATCGAAAACGGCGCGGCGATTTTTGACGATCAGCTGCTCGTCCTTCGCTTCTGGCTTTGTCATGCGAGGAATCAGCCGCCGTCTGCAGGCGGCAGCTCATCGCCGTCGTAGGGCAAGCGGAATGGGTGCGTTTCGCGCACAAGTCCGAGCTTCTGCTCGAGCGCCGAGACCCGCCCCTGGAGCTGATCGTTCTGATGCGCCAGTGCGCGGATCATGTCGATCACGGGGTCCGGCAAGCTCGCGTGGTCGAGCGCGGCGTCGAACCGTGCGTGCTTGGGCACGATGATGCGAGCAGGGACTCCGACGACGGTGGCGCCAGGCGGGACGTCCTTCACGACGACGCTCCCGGAACCGATCCGCGCGTGATCGCCGACGTGAATCGCGCCGATGATGCAAGCGTTCGCTCCGATGACCACCCCGTGGCCAACTTGCGGGTGCCGCATCGTGCGCACGAGCTTCGTACCGCCAAGATTGACCCCCTTGTAGAGAAGGCAATCGTCGCCGACGGTCGCCGTCTCGCCAATCACGATCCCCATACCGTGATCGATGACGACGCGACGTCCGATTGTCGCGGCTGGATGGATCTCGACTCCGGTCATGAAGCGGCTCGCGTGGGCAAGCAGCCGAGCGCCGAGCTTGTTCTCGCGCCGCCAAAGGGCATGTGCGGCACGGTGCAGCCACAATGCGTGCAGCCCTGGATACACCAGGAGAACTTCGACGAACGAACGGGCGGCCGGATCGTTTCGACACGTCGCTTGAACGTCTTCGACGACGAAATCGATGCCGCGCTTCAACTTTGCAAGCCACCGAAATGTCGTCACCATTGGCGTGCGAGAGCTTAGCACCCGCAACCGTGCGCTACGCTCGCACAAGCCCATGTCCTTCGTCGTACCCTTGCCCAAGCTGGCCAAGTGGCGTCAAGTGCGTCTCGAGCCCCTCGCCTCGTATCGCGTGCTCGACGTTTGCCGCATCGGTCTCCAAGACGCCACCGGGCGAGCACGCGGCGATGCCTTTACTCTGCGCTGCCGGGACTGGTGCAACGTCGTGGCCGTAACCGGCGACGACCAGGCCGTGTTCGTCTGGCAGTACCGCTTCGGGACCGATGCCATCTCGCTCGAAATCCCCGGCGGCGTCATCGACGATGACGAGCGACCCGAAGATGCGGCGCGGCGAGAGCTCTTCGAGGAGACGGGATACCAAGCCGAACGGCTGGAACCGCTACTCGTACTCGAGCCCAATCCTGCCATCCAGGGAAACCGGTGCTTCTCGTTCGTCGCGCGCGGCGTCCAGCCGACGGGCACAACGCGATTCGACGCCATGGAAGAGCTCGAAACGGCGCTCGTACCGGTTGCGAGGATCGGCGACTTGCTGGACAGCGGCCAGGTGACCCATGCGCTGGTGTATGCACCGCTCGAGGCGTTCTGGCGACGAAGTCGTCGGTGCTAAAGTTTGGGGCCCATGGGCACGACGACGTGGCGCGAAGTCGAGAGCCTCGTCGGCGAGATTGAAGGGCTTCAACTCCGAAGGGTCGTCGATCTCGCACGGCGCTTGCGGCCGGACTTGACCGCGGAGGACATTCGCAATCCGCACGATTTTCCCGAGTTGGAAGACGCGGATTGGCAATACGAAGACGGCATCCTTGCCGGTATCCAAGCCGTCCTTGCCGCGATTCGTGCACGACGCAGTGAGAGCGGGGACCGCCGATGAGCCGCAAGCCGCCCATGAGCAACAAGACGAAAGCCCGTGGAAATCCCTTCGAGGTGCTGCGCCCTCTGCGCGATGAATTTCTGAAGCAGGAGAGCGCGTCGTCCACGATCCAAATCCGGCCTGGCGCCACGCCAAAACGCCGGGCGGAGACCGATGAACCGGGTAATGATGCTACGCTCCTGCATCGCGTTTTTGCGGGCGTGACCCCGATCGACCGATCACGGGGCCGGATTCCGAAGCACCCCATCGAGCGATCCCTCGCGGTCGAGCGCATCGCCTCGCGGGGCAGAGAGGAGGTGCGGGCAGAGGCGGATGCCGTTCACGAACACCTTCGGATTCTGGTCGATGGACGCGTTCGCTTCGAAGTGAGCGACGACGGCCAGCGGGTGGAGGGCCGGCGGCTGGACGTTCCAATCGATGCGGTCCGCAAGCTGCGCCGTGGCTTGGTCCCCATCGACGCGCGGTTGGACTTGCACGGAATGGTCACCGAACAGGCGCGCGCTCAAGTGCAGATCTTCCTCCGAACCATGCGAGCGCGCGCCGAGCGGTGCGTCTTGGTGATTCACGGCAAAGGCGATCACAGCCCGTCGGGCGCGGGGGTCCTCCGAGGAGAGATTGCGGCTTGGCTGTCGCAAGGCAGTTCGAGTGAGTACGTCGCGGCGTTCGCCACAGCGCAAGGCGGCGACGGCGGAGAGGGTGCGGTGTACGTGCTCCTCCGCCGCTGACCCGATGCACGGCGCCACGTCTGCCCGGCCTGCCTCACGCCTCAGCTTCGAGTGCCCTGCGCATCGCGGGATGTCGTGCAAGCCGCCCCAGCGCCTTGGAGAGAAGACTCTTGCCCGGCTCAACCCGAGGCCAAGGCGAAGCGCCGCTAGGATGCGGCAGGGGCAGGACATCCACGTCGCGCCCGTGCCAGCGCGCACGCCGCATTCCGCCGACCACGTCGACCAGCGGCATCTTGGCCCCGAGCACGCGCTCGATGGCGAGCGTGCCGACGGCCACGACCAGCTCCGGCTGGACGATGGTAACCTCTCGAGCGAGCCATTTCTCGCATCGAGCAACTTCGTCCGCGTCAGGTCTCCGGTCGCCTCCGCCGCTCGCCTTGCCCGGAAAGCATCGAGCGACCGCGGCGATGTAGACGCGCGCGCGGAACGTCTCCTCGTCGATGCCCAGGGCGTCCTCGAACCAGCGGAACATGGTCCGACCGGCCGTCCAGGCGAACGGCCGTCCGAAGAAGCCCTCCCGGGGACCGGGTGCCTGCCCCAACAGTAGAACCGGACTCGCCACGGGCGGACCATGCACGACCGGACCGATCATCTTCGGACACGCCGCGCAGGCGTCGAGCTCGTCATGCAACAATCGAAGCGCACGCCTCGTCTCTCCGAGACTCATCGAGGAAGGCGCGTTCGCCATTCCGCGTGGTCATCGGCGTACAAATCATCGTTCGATGCCTCGTTCGAGTCCGCCGAGATTCGCACATTCTCCGGCGCGGGGCCGCTCGGGCTCCGGTACCGTACGGTCCCTTCACGGTCCACATCAACGGCCATGCGCTCCGGCTCCCGCTTCGCGAGATCGGTCAGAAGCCGGTCCGCATCGGACTCCGTGAGGCCCAGGACGCGCGCAGCCTCGAGCGCGGACACGTTGCCCCTCGCCTCCGTGAGCGCGAGAAGCGCTCGCTGCCGAGTTGCATGCTCCTCTTGGTTGCCGGACCGCCTCAAGCGCTGCCCTCCCAACAATAGGGCCAAGCCAATCGCCAGCGCCAACGCCGCGATGGCCAATGAAACAGCTACCGCAGCCGCGAACGGCGCGAGGACGTAGAGCAGCCCCCCCACCGCGAGGGCCAGAAGACACCCCGCGCCGATCACGACACCACCGGCAGCGCGGACAATGGCGCCGCCAACCTGGGACGACTTGCCAGCCAAATTAACGGACGGCCCGGAGAGCGGCGCGCGGATGGCGCCACACGCGGCACAGTGCGGCAGGATACCGTGATACACGAGAGGCGCCTCTCGGCCGCAGTGGGGGCACATGGCTTTGAGCAGGATGCCGACGCGCGCTCGTCCGTCAAGGACTCATCGGGAACGGCCTGGCTACGGGTACGCGCCGCTGGCACCCGGGACCCCGGGCGACTAAGTTAAATCGACGCCGTGATGCGACCGAGGCGCGAATGGTCGAGAAGCTGAGGAAAATTTGGCTGGATGGCGAGTTCGTCGATTGGGACGAGGCGAACGTCCACGTTCTGACGCACTCGTTGCATTACGGCCTCGCGGTGTTCGACGGAGTCCGAGCCTACAAGCGTGCCGATGGGGCAACGTACATTTTCCGTTTGCACGATCACATCGACCGCTTGTTCGACGGCTGCAAGATGTGTCTGTTGTCACCAAAGTACACGCGTGAACAAATCGCGGCTGTGTGCACCGAGACCATTCGCGTCAATGGAATGGTCGACGGGTACATTCGACCGCTCGTGTTCATCGGTGAAGGCGCCATGGGCATCTATGTGCCGAACAACCCCGTCCGGACGGCCGTCCTTGCGTGGCAATGGGGTGCGTACTTGGGCGACGAGGCCCTCCGAAACGGCATCCGCGCAAAGATCAGTTCGCTGTCCCGCCATCACATCAACGTGAGCTTGGCGAAGGCGAAGATGTGCGGCCAGTATGCCAATAGCGTTCTCGCCAAGCGCGAAGCGAAGCTCGCCGGCTACGACGAGGCCATATTGCTCGACGTCAACGGATACGTGAGCGAGGGATCGGGGGAGAACATTTTCATCGTACGCAAGGGCGTCCTTCAAACACCGGACCTGTCGTGCTCGATTCTCGAAGGCATCACACGCGATACAGTGATCAAGTTCGCGCGAGAGATGGCCCTGACGCTCGTGGAGGGCCGTATCACGCGCGACCAGCTATGGCTGGCCGACGAGGTGTTCTTCACCGGCACGGCGGCGGAGATTACCCCGGTACGCGAGATCGACAACCGAACGGTCGGCGACGGGACGGTGGGTCCGATCACCAAACGAATTCAAGCGCGATTCTTCGACGTCGTCCGCGGCAGCGACGGATCGCACCCCGAGTGGCTGACGCGAGTGTGAGATCTCGGCAACGGAACGACACGACCTTTCTCTTGCTTTGCGTGTGTTCCGTCCTGTCGTGCGCCCCATCGACGCCGAGGGTCGACTCGGCTTTGGCACTCGCTATCCCCACGGCGATGACCTTCGTGGACGGGCCGACCCCAATGGTTCGGTATCACTCGAAGCACTTGTCCCTTTCACTGCGGCTTCCGGAAAAACCGGACTGGGTCGTCGACGACCGATCGTGCGCCGAGTTCGTAGCGACGCAAAGCGCCACTCATTCGACCGTAGTCGTCGCGGTGTTCCGGACCGATAGCGTCGTCGGTCGCGATCAATGCGAGAGACTTGCGCGCGAGCGAGGTCTTTTGCCCTCGCAGCCCATGCTGGCCATCGAAGACGCTGTCGCCGTCACACAGAGGACGTTCGATACGCGAATTCTCGTCGGCCTGGAGCCCGGTAGCGGCCCCGACCGTCCACTCAAGGGGCACGTGCTCGCCTTCGGGGGGTTCTTGCGCAAGTGTTACGTGCTCACGTTTTCGACGCAAGTCGCTCGCGCCGACCAAGAGGCCGCACTGTCGTCGCGATTGGCGTTCGCTCGTACGCGCATCCTGCCCGGCCTCGAGCTCGATTCGCCCGAAGGTGTCCGGAGCCCGTCAGTCTCAGAGTTCGCGCCGGGGCGGTAACCGTCATGCGCTTGCTGGCCGTGTGCGCGATTGCGCTGACGTTCGGCTTCGTCGGCTCCGTCCCCATCGCAGGACCGGTAGCTTTGATGGTGTTGGCGCGCGCAGCCGATCGGCAGTTCGGTGCGGCGCTCCGCATCGGCCTGGGTGCCGCAGTTGCAGAAGGGATCTATGCGGGCGTCGCATTCTGGGGATTCACCACGTTTCTCGCCCAACACCGCTGGGTCATCCCTGTTTCGCGCGGTGCAACGGCGGCGCTGCTGATGGGCCTCGGCGTCAGGTTCGCACTTTGGCGGCCCGCCGACCGGAAGAACGACTCGGAACATCGGGGGGGAACGGCCTTCGTGGGGTTTACGGTAGCCGCCTTGAACCCAACGCTATTGCTCACGTGGAGCGCCGTCGTGGCCCTCGCTTATTCGCGGGGCCTGGGCGGACAGCCGGCGCTCGTCTGCGTTCCGTTCGGGGCATGCGCCGCCGCGGGAGTCGCCGGATGGGTCTCCTCCTTCGTACCGCTGCTTCGCGCGGGCGACGGGAAGTTGCCACGCGCAGCGACGACGTGGCTCGTTCGTGCGATTGGCTTGGCCCTGATCGGCCTCGGCGCGTGGTCGGGCGTGCAGCTCGCAAGGGCGGCGCCCCAGCCCGTCGATCGACGGGGCGCCCCGAACGCCACCGAGGTATCCTCGACAAGGTGTCCTCCGGCGCCGTGGCCACTCGCCGTGCCTTCGTTTCCTTCGTGATCGACCGGGAACACTACGAGCGCGTAACCCTGGCGATCGCGAAGGCCAACACCTCGGTTTGGATCGCTACCGCCAACGTGAAGCAGCTGCTCGTGGAGGCCCCAGTCGGCACGCGCGAGCGTGCGCGGGGCCGATACATTCCCATTCTCGACACGATCCAGTCGCTCTGCGACCGGGGGGTGCGCGTGCGGATCCTCCACGCTGCGCCGCCGTCAGGCCCCTTTCGTGCGGAGTTCTCGATGCGCTCCGAACGGCTCGCACCGCCGCGCTTCGAGATGCGCGCTTGCCCCCGTGTCCATCTCAAGATGATCGCCATCGACGGCAGCCTCCTTTACCTGGGTAGTGCAAACTTCACCGGAGCTGGGCTGGGAGCCAAAGGCGACGGCCGCCGCAATTTCGAGATGGGCGTCTTGACCGATGACGAATGGATGCTCGACGCCGCCCAAGCCCGATT
The DNA here is from genome assembly GCA_963696385.1 of uncultured delta proteobacterium. Lineage (GTDB taxonomy): Bacteria > Myxococcota_A > Polyangia > Polyangiales > Polyangiaceae > Palsa-1150. Next base: position 279,090 of record CAVOKF010000005.1, on the reverse strand, counting down.
CGATCGCATCTGGCGTGGCCTTGAATGTGGCTCGTGCCGGCTCCGCGGCGTATGCCCCAACCCGCTGGATCGCATGGCCGTCAGGCGGCCCGGCCCGTGTGCGCCGGTTGAGCGAGCGCGAGCTAGGGGGAAAGCGGCGGCGCCCCCGCGACGGCCGTGAAGCGCGGAGTCGGCTTCCGGACTCACACGTCCGCACGCACCGGACGAGTCCACCTCGTGGGCTAACGGCCCGGATTGCCCTTCTTCGCGAGCAGATCGCCGAAGGTGAACCGTGCTTCGGCCTTCAGCTGCTGACGATAGTTCTGATACGCGTTTCGCTCTTGGTCCTCGCTGAGCGCTTTGATTGAGAGCTTCACTTCGCCCCGGCGCGGGTCCACCTCGATGACCTTTGCCTCGATCTCCTGGCCGACGTTGAAGGCCTTCCGAAGCTCCGTACCCCGCGGCGTGCCGGTTCCCGCGGCGGTGACGTACCCACGCGCATTCCGGCCGGTGACACCCAGGATGCGAACGACGAGGCCGCCGGTCTCGATGTTGACGACCTTCGCCTTGACTGGCTTGTGGGGGGCGACCCGCTGGGGCGGCTCGGCGGCGGCATCGCCGTGAGGCGCGGGATGGAGTGCAATTTTGTGCTGGGTAGGGTCGATATGGGAGACCACGACTTCGATGGCGTCGCCCACTTTAACGACGTCACTCGGGCTCTCGATGCGCTTGATCGAAAGGTCCTGCGTATGGATGAGACCGTCCACTCCGGACTCGAGCTCGACGAAGGCTCCAAACGGCTGCAGCCGCGCAATCTTTCCGGAGTGACGTGTACCCGTAGCGTATTTTTGGGCGACCTGTTGCCAGGGATCGGGGACCGTCGCCTTGCGCGAGAGCCAGATCTTGCCCTTGTCGTCGATCTTAATCACCCTAACGCGCGTCGACTCACCGGCCTTGAACACGTCGCTGGGACCATCGGCGCGGTTGTGGCTCATCTCCTGGAGAGGAACGAGCCCTTCGACACCTCCAACGTCGATGAATGCCCCGAACGGCACGACACTGCGCACGACGCCGTCGAGATCTTGCCCCACTTTGAGCTTCGCGAGAGCGTCGGCACGAGACTTCCTGGCCTCCTCCTCGAGCAGGGACTTGCGGGAAAGAACGACGTCGCGACCTCGCTTAGCATACTGGGTCACGAAGAACGGAAGGCGCTTTCCGATCAAGTAGGACAGGTCGGCTCCAAGGCGCAGATCGACGAGGGATCCGGGCGCAAAAGCTCGCACGCCGTCCACGTCTACTTCGGCGCCCCCTTTGATGGCGCCGGTCACGAGCCCCAAGATAGTCGCCTTGTCGTTATAGGCCTTTTCGATTGCAGGCTTCGCCTTCTCCCCACGGTTCGGATGATGCGTCAGCACAACCAGCCCGCCCCGGCCGCCGTCGTTGTGCACGACGCCAATGAAGTCGGCGCCGACCTCGAGGATCACATGTGGAACCTTCGGCTCCTTCGGAAGGTCAGAAGCGGCAGGCGCGTGGAGGGTTGAGGAGCCCAAGGCAACGGATTCTTGAACCGCCCCGGATGGCGTCGGGGCCTCGGCGGCGGATGCCCCGCTCGTTGCATCGTCGACAGAGGTTGCCGGAGGTTCGCCCGCTAACGTGGCTGAAACTTCGTCGGCCGCCGAAGCGATCCGCCCTTGGTCGGCAGGCAATGACTCCACGGCTTCGCCCGGTCGCGCAGCGACGTTATCGCCCCCGCTGGCGGGCGCCACCTCTTCGCCCCCGGCATCGGAGGGACGGGGCGACGGACGGGCGTCGTCATCGTCGGGAAGCAGCATTTCCCGCCGGTCAAAGATGGCGTGGGCCTTGCCGGGTATGTCGACGACGATGGCCTCATCGGTGATCTCAAGAATCTTTCCGAAAACGATGTCGCCGGCATTGACCGGAGGCCGCTCCCGCGATGTGCCGGACTTGCGCTCGCGAACCCTGGCCCGCGTCTCCGCAGCGTCGATGGCGGGCACTGAGCCCGTGATCTCATGCGGCGCAGAGAGCTCCGCACCTTCGCTCTCGCCGCCTTCGGTCGACCCACCCTCGGTCACGGCCCCGACCGCACCGGGCTTCTTCTTGCGCCGCCGCTTGCGCCGCCGCTTGTCGGAGGGCTGAGGCGTCGCCGTGGACGCTTCACGGCCTGCCGAGAGCGCCGCGGCTTCAACCCCCACTCCCGCGCCATGACCGTTGCTCTGCGCGTCGGCATCTTGGGCATCCGACTCGACATGGAGTTCCGGCGTCGGCTCGGATGCCGTGGAATCGCCTGGCGCAGAGGGCCCAGCATCCGGCGCGCCGGCTGCGCCGGGGTCTGTCGCGCCCAGTGCGGCCGGCGCCGCGTCGGAATCGTCGCGGGGTGCGACGCGCGCGTCCGATGCGTTCGGCTCCGGAGTCTGCGTGGGCGTTTCGGGAGTGCTCATGGCGAAGAGGCGCGAGAGCCTAGCGCAAACCGTGCCGGTTTTCCTGTCAACTCGCTGCAACCGATCGGTTCGTAACCAGGGACAGATCTCGCCCGGAGGCGCATACCCCTGCGCCACGGTGGCGTCGACCCCGCGGACTCGCCGTCGCGTCAGAACTGAACCCCGACCCGCATCTGGACTTCCTCGAACGTGCCGCTCCCACCCCTCGCCGAGTCGTCGGTTCCCGATGCGAGATCCTGCGCCGGGGACACGGCGCGCTGGACCGACGACTGCTGCGGACCGCCGGGGGACGTTGGCGACACGGGCGCGGCGCTTGGAAACATGTAGTGCGTATAGTTGATTCCGACGCGCAAGTGCTTTGTAACCCAGTAGCTGATGCCGAACTCGACGTCGTTCACGTTGATGTCGCCGTTCGGCGTCTTCGGGTCGTCCTTCCCGGCGCGCGACGAGCCGGCATACGTCAAAGCAAGTGACTCGAACTTCGCGAGAACCTGAAGTCCCGACCGGTGCGGGTTCTGTGGCGTCGAAAAATCAACGTGAATAGGTCGACCGTAGCTCGGATAACCGATGATGTCCTGATTGCCGAAGATCCAGTAGTCGGCTTGGACGTACCAGCCGTACCCCTTCAATTCGCCCGCGCGCTCGGTAAACGGCGAAAGTTGGTAGCCATCGACGGCTTCGCGCGTGTCGTATACGTTGTAGATGAATTCTCCAGTCAAGTCGAAGTTCTCGATTGGCACGTATATGTCGCCGGCGAGCCCCCATTGACTGGAAGCGGGGATGATGTGAATCGTTCGGCCGAGGGAGTCCTTGTAAGTCGGCTTCCAGAACGGAAACCCACCTTGGGTCGTCAACGACGGGAGATCGTAGGCAACCATCGTCGGGTCACGAGACCCGGCTTTGGCCGAAAAGCCGACCTCCGCGAATCGCGTCCGCGCCGACGTGACAGCCGCCGCTGGACGCACGACCAGGCGGCCGGCAAAGTCGTACCGGTCGTCGGCGTTCGGTCGATTCGGGCCGTCGCCATTGACGATCGCGGCGGCGTAATAGAACAGACGATCGGGGGACTCGCCCCAGAGCATCGCGCCGATATCGCGCTGAAGCGGAGCGCCGATGTTTCGCACGGCCATCGACCGCTCGAGAAATGGGGTCGTGTTGTCGCTGATGCGATTCTCGAGCGTGAACGGTAGATAGAATTGACCGACCTCCAGGTTCGCCCATGGAGACGGTCCAAAATTGACGAAAACGTCAGTCGGAATCGGCTTCACCGTCGGGTTCTCGACCGGGTTCTCCTTGTCCGTGCAGGGCAATGCGCCACTCGTAGGGTTCGGGACGCAGGTCGGAGTGGTCTGCTGACCCGCCGCGTTGTCGATCGACGTCGAGGACGAGAATTCGGCGCCCACCTGCCATTGTGCCATCTGGTAAAATTCCCCGCCGATCTCGATGCGCGCGCGCCGCAGATAGAAACCACCCTCCAGCCCGCTTCCAGGCGGCAAGCTCGAAGTACCGGGGCCAAACTGACCGAGCCAGTCGGCGTGCACGCGCGCAAGCAGATACAGGCGGAACGTATCGTCGAGACTTCGGATGTAGAACGTTCCGTTGTGGTAGCCGGCAGGCGGCGGGGGTGGCGATCCAGCCTGTCGTCGCGACCCTGCCGACTCTTGCGCGAGCACTGCGGGGCCAGGAGCCGGGGGGGCCTCCGGCGGCGGAGAAGGAAGTCGCGCCAGCGTGTCCGCAGAGGCGGACGCCGGTTCAACCGCCGCAGTCGGCAGAGCCGCCAACGGTGCGGGAGGCGGCGCAAGCGGGGGAAGTGCGCTTTGCGAGCTCGCCGCTGGCTGCGAGACCGGCCACGCCATTGGAGGTGGCGGCGGTGCACTTTGGGCGATTGCCGACAACGTCGTCGTGAGGAGCGTTGCGATCGTGATTGCTCCGGCCGACGAAGATGCTGATAGTAAACGGATTCCTGCCATTCGGAGTGGCGCGGAGACTGCCGGGCGAAGCCTCTGCTTGTCAAGCGATTGCGTCTGTTATATTGGACCACCCTCAGCCGCACTCGTCATCGCGCGCGCCCTTTTCAAAAGAAAATCACGGCCTCAACTTAGTGAACATCGGTTACACGATGAACGCCGGTCGTGCTTGGAAAGCGGGAATGGATTGGAGAATACGAGTGTCCATATCACGCGCCCCGCTGACGACCTTTGCCCTCGGAGCGCTCCTTCTCCTGGTCGCGTGCGCGGGCGATGACGACGTGAGTCCACTTCCGGTCGATGCAGGGGCGGATTCCGCCAGCGCGTCGAAGGATGCGACGCCGGAGTCCGCGGGACCCACGTCCGATGGTGCCTCGGAGGATGCGCCGGCCGAGACCGCCACGGACAGCGCGGATGCACCGGGCGACGCGGACGCCGAGGCACCGACCTCGTTTGCCGAAGCGGAGGACGCCCGGCCGAGTAGGGCGACGGGGCGCCGCGACCGCGGTCGGCGGCGCGAAATTCACGCGAGGTCGAGCGCAGGACGAACGACTCGGCGGTATCCCCCCAAACGGCAGCGGCATAAGGCAAGCGACGGCAACCGATGCCGAATACGTCTCGTTGCGATTTCCGCGATCGCAGCTTCGACAACGCGTTCCGACGACTCGCTGGCGCCGCGACCAGTATGCCGAGCAAGGCCTATGTGCACCCGTAGTCACTCGTGTGTGGAGGACTTCAACAGTCTGATGGGAAAATTGCGTATACATTTAGATCCGATCACGCCGGGTAAGCCGCCCTGCCGAACGAAGGTTCGCTTTGAATCCCGATCGGTCGAAAGCTACGCTGGGATCCAGTGCGCTGGCCCCATCCGCCTGCGATACTCGAAATGACCATGACGACGAACGGACGGTGGATCGGAGCGGAGACCGGCTCGGCGGTTCGCATCACGGCGCTATGGCTGACGGTGGCCGTCGCCGGCTGTGCGAATACGAGTCAAGGAGCGAACGGGTTCGGTTCCACGCCCGACGGGGATCAGGCCAACGCAAACCATCTCGCTTCGAGCGACGCCGGCAGCCTCGTCAGCGCTCTAACGCCCTTCACCAGCGATGCGTCCTTGGGCATCGGCCCCGGCACGAGTCCCCCATCGGTTTCGAGCAACCAGGCGACAGGCCTACCCGCCTTTACGGGGCCGCTGGCCGGCCCATTCACCGACCTGCCGGCTGACCCGGTCATCGACGGCTCGGACGGAGGAGCACCCGCGGCCCCCGCGAACGCGGCCCAACTGTTCGGCCCCGCCACGCAAGGATCGACGAGCGGTGGCCCCTGTTTGATCGAGCCCGAGGTGGGATCGCTCTATCCGAACAACTGGTTGCGCCCGCGCTTCGCCTGGATCGCGGCCAACGGCTCGAACTCGAACGTCTTCGAGCTTCGGGTTCACGCCGATAACCAAACGAACGACCTGGTCGTCTACACGACGCAGACCCAATGGACGATGCCCAAGGCGATGTGGGACGCCCTCCGCGCCGATTCGCAGGACATCCCCATGACCGTGAGCATCCGCAGCGGACAACTCACGGGGACCACCCTATCCGATGAAGCGCTCGGCTCGAGCGGCCCGATCGGAATTGCCCCCGTAGGCGCACCCGGCAGCATCGTATACTGGGCGATTGTGGCCTACATGGGACAGACGGGTATGAGCGGCACCGGGGTTCTCGACGGATTCAGCGTTGGCGACGAAAGCGTCGTGACGGTACTGACCGGTCCGCAGGTTGAAGAAAGCCCCGCGCCGGCCGGAAACCGTGCGTGCATTGGCTGCCACGCCGCGACCCCGGACGGGCTGAACGTGGGATTCCAAGGGGAGTGGATCGGGCCGAACGGCGGCTACAACAACAGCATCGCCACGTTGGGCCAGGACGCGGCGCCGGGCGGGATTCCGTCGTTCTTGACGCCGGAAGCCGGGGCAGAGCTAGCGATGCTGGCCGGTACGCCGACCTATTCGACAGGCCATTGGACCCACGGCGATCGCATCGAGATCCTGAGCAACACGGGAGATCTGACGTGGGTCGACCTGGAGGGCACGGGGGCCAATGTATCGGGGGTCATTGCCCGCAGCGGGGACCCGGGAAGCGCCACAGCACCGACGTGGAGCCACAGCGGCTCGACGATCGTCTACACATCGGTGGCCGCATCCGGCGGATCCATCTACAACGGACGACCCGCGAACGGCCCGATGGACCTGTATTCGGTACCTTACAACAACAAGGCCGGCGGCACCGCAACGCCCGTGCCGGGCGCCTCGGACCCCGCGAGCTGCGAGTATTATCCTGCTTTTTCGCCCGACGATCAATACGTCGCATTCGTCAAATTGGCCAACAACGACTACACGTACGACAGCTCAGGCGATGAGATGGACATCGTTCCGGCCGCGGGCGGAACGGCCACGCGACTCAACGCGAACGATCCGCCCGCGTGCACAGGCGCGACCAGTCCGGGGGTGACCAACAGCTGGCCCCGTTGGTCGCCGAGCGTCCAGTCCGTCGCGGCTCTCGGCAACATCACGTACTACTGGATTGTCTTCAGTTCAACGAGGCCCAACCTCGACAATCCCAACTACAACCAACTACCCCAACTCTATATTACGCCGGTCACTGTCGATACCATGGGAAACGTGACGACCTATCACTCTCTGTATCTCTGGAACCAGTCTCCCACTGCCGAGAATCACCTTCCCGCGTGGGACGTCTTCCAAATTCCTCCCGTACCGCCGACGCAGCCTCCGCCCCGCTAACGCTAACCGGATCGATCGGCCAGAGACGCGCCTCTTGATGCGCGTGTCTCAAATAGCCGTCGCGGGGGGTGACTCGAGGCTAGGGATGCCGGCAGCACGCAAGCGTGAAGGACGCCGACGGCTCGAATCGCCGCGGGTGGCCAGCTGCTTCAGATTTTATGGCATCGGAGCCGCGGCGCGGGTCAATCGATCGGCGATCGCGGACCACGCCTCGTCACTTGGGACTCGCTGTACGACGATGGCCTCGACCCCCCGGTCGTCGAGGTCGTGCAGCGTCGCGAACAACTGTCGTGCATACCGTTCGGGGTCCCAAGAAAGTGCCCGTTCGAGAATCCTCGCCCGACCGTCCTGGGCGTGCGCATCGGCTTCGAGAACGACGAGACCGACTGTCGCGCCGTGCGCCGAAAGGGCGACCGCGGCCCGCCGAGCAGCCCCTTCGCTCTCGGCCAGCAACAGTCGCGAACGAGGCGCGTAGTGGCGCGCATCCAACCCAGGCGAAGGCGGCGGTTGTCCGCTCGCCAGCAAAGCGGCTGGAGCTTCCAACTCTCCGACGACCTCGCGCAGCATCGAAAACGAAACTGCACCGGGGCGCAGGACTCGGGGTCGTGCCCCGCGAACGTCGACGACGGTCGACTCGATCCCGGCGTCGCACGGGCCTCCGTCGAGCAGGAGGTCCACTCCTTCGTGAAGTTGCTTCAAGACGTGAGCGGCGATCGTGGGCGACAATTCACGAAATCGGTTCGCGCTTGGCGCGGCGACCGGTTCGCCGAGCGCGGCGATCAGGGCGTGCGCGACCGCATGCCGCGGTGCGCGGATGGCGACCGAACTCCCCCCCCTGCAACGGCTGCCGGGACGCGATCGCCGCGCTGAACGACCACCGTGAGTGGTCCCGGCCAGAACGCGCGAGCGAGACGTGACGCTGCATCAGGCCACCCGATGGCCAGTGCTCTGGCCTGATTCTCGGTCGTCACGTGCAAGATGAGCGGATGGTGCTGGGGACGGCCCTTGACGTTGAATACGCGCAACACGGCTCGCTCATCGAACGCCCGGGCGCCCAGTCCGTAGACGGTCTCGGTCGGAAAGGCGACCAGACCCCCGCGTTCGAGAACCTGCGCAGCCTCCTCAATCGCGGAGGGGATCGGGCCGGTGCGGGTCGACCTGTAGGACACGCATCGCAAGGCCATCTTTACCGTACCGCGCGGAATTTGCACTTGCCATCCCCCCCTGATTTGCGCTTTAGCGTAACTTTCATGGCCCATTCGACTCGCCTTCGCTCTCTGTCGCTCCTCGTTCTAGCCTGAGCCGCCTTCGTGCCGTTTGCGGCCGCTGTCGGCGCTTGCGGGGGCGGTGGAAAGCCTCCGGAAACACCCTCCACGCCGTCGGAAACGTCGTCTTCAAGTGAGAGCGAGTCGAGTTCGAGCACCTCGGAGGCCGCTTCTGAAACGGCCGATACAGGCGCGAACGCCACCAGCGAGAGCGCCAGCTCGTCGAGCGCAAGCGCGAGCGCGCCGGCCGCAAACGCCGCATCGACGAAAGCAAGCGCGAAGAACGACCCCAGCTGGGCCGCATGCCATCAGAACTTCAAACCCAAAGGCAAGGACAAGGACGTATCCAAAGACGTCGCGGCTCTCGCGAAGTCCTGCCAGAAGGCGACCAAACTCAAGCTTGTGGGGAAGACGATCACCGGCAAGCAGAGTGACTCCGGATCACCACAGACGCATGCGCTCAAGGCGCAGGCAAACCATTGCTACCGCGTTTACGCGCAAGCAGGCGACGGCATCAAGAACCTAAACGTCGCCATCAAGGACTCGGCGGGAGCAATCGCCGGGGAGGATTCGAGCGACAGCCCGACCGCGATCGTTCTCGACGATGGCGCGGTGTGTTTCAAGGAGTCTGACGCGGCCAGCGTCGTCGTGTCGGTGGGATCCGGCAGCGGAGCCTACGCTCTTCAAATCTGGAGCGACTAGCCACTAGCGGCACTCACTCGTGCCGCAGCGCCTCCATCGGGTCGAGCCGGGCGGCACGCCGAGCAGGGAAAAATCCGAACGCTATGCCGGTCGTCGCGCTCACCACTACGCTTACGGCAATCGCGACGGGCCGCAGGGACATCGGCCACCCCAGGACTGCCCGAAGCATGGAAACGAACGTTGCGCCCGCCAAGACGCCCGACACGCCGCCCAAGAACGCCAGCATCACGGCCTCCACCAGAAACTGGGTTCGGATGTCCGCTTCGCGTGCGCCGATCGCCATGCGGATCCCGATCTCGCGAGTCCGCTCGGTCACGCTCACGAGCATGATGTTCATCACTCCAATGCCGCCGACGAACAGACTGACGGCCGCAACGAACAGAAGAAGGAGCGAGAGAACGGTCGAGATGCGGTCCTTCATGTCCGCAAACTCCTTCTGCGTTCGGATCCTGAAGTCGGCTTCTCGGTCCCCTTCGATGCGGTGGCGCTGCCGGAGAATCGCTTCGATCTGACGCACGGCCCCGTCGGTCGTTTCGGCCGAACTTGCCGAAGCCATCAATGCGCCCGCGAAGCCCGGCGGCGTTCGCATCACGCGCGCGCGAAAACTGGTCGAGGGCATCAAAACGATGTCGTCCTGATCGGCGCCGAAGGGTGTTTCGCCCTTGGCGGCGAGCACTCCGAGTACGCGGTAGGGATAACGCCCTATCCGCACGGTACGACCGACCGGGTCCTCGCTTCCGAAGAGAGTGCGCGCAACGGTCTGTCCAATCACGATCACTTTGGACTTGGTCGCCTCGTCGTGAGGGTCCCACGCCGCGCCATGTTCGATGGCCCAATTGCGGACTTCGAAGTATGGGAGGCGCGTTCCGAACGCCTGGGTCGACCAGTTCTGGTCGCCGTACACGACTTGGACGACCGTGCGTAGCGCGGGTGCGACGGCGGCGACGCTCGTCGACTCGCGGATGATGGCGCGCCCATCGTCTTCGGTGAGACGCATGCCCGAACCTTGAGCGGAACGCGCGCCAGAAACCTGCGAGGCCTGCGGAAAGACGACGATGAAATTCGACCCAATCGCCTCGATCTGCGCGGAAACACGCTCTTTGCCGCCGGCGCCGATGGCATCGACCGTGACGACGGCGGCGACGGCGATCGCGATGCCGAGCACGGTGAGCGAGGCTCGCAGTGGATTGCGAACGATCGCGCGCGCCGCCGAAACCACGCCGTCGCCGAGGACAGCCATCGCTCACTCCGCCCGTAAAGCTAGGATGGGATCGAGTTTCGCTGCGCGCCACGCGGGCAAGAAACCGAAAAGGGTCCCGATGGCAACGCTCGTCCCGACGGCAACGGCGAGCACAGGCGCGCTTGGTGCCATTGCCCATCCGATCAGCCGCCCGAGCGCGATGGTGATACCGCTACCGAACCCGATACCGAGAACGCCACCGATCATGGTCAGAACGATCGCTTCAACGAGAAACTGCACCAAAATATCGCGCCCGCGTGCGCCGATCGACATCCGGATGCCGATCTCACGGGTCCTTTCTGCGACGCTGACGAGCATGATGTTCATGACCCCTATTCCACCTACGACAAGACTGACGGCGGCGACGCAAAGAAGCAGAAGGGCGAGGGCCTGGAGGACCCCTTCGGTCGCCTCGCGAAACTCCGCCTGCGTGCTGACGGTAAAGTCTTCGCGTCCGGGCGCGACCCGATGGCGCTCTCGAAGAATGGTCTCGATCTGCGCCTTCGCGCGATTCACCGTCTGATCGTTCGTGGCGCTCACGATGAGTTGGTCCGCGCGCCCGGGAGACGTGTGCATCACACGCGCGCGAAAGCTTCCGATCGGCATGAGCACGCGATCGTCCTGATCGTCGCCGACGAGCGATGTGCCACGCGCGGCCAGGACTCCGATGACGGTATACGGCGAGCGTCCAATCCGCAGCGTTCGGCCGACGGGGTCCTCCGCGCCAAACACGCTCGTGGCAACCGTCTGGCCGATAAGGCACACCTTGGTTTTGAGCACCTCGTCGCTCTCCGTCCACATCGATCCCGAAGCGACGGTAAACCGCCGGATTGGGAAATACGCGAGGGTCGTTCCGGCCAGAGTCGTCGACCAGTTCTTGTCACCGTACACGACCTGGCCGCTGGTGGAGAGCCACGGGGCGGCGCCCGACACGCTCACTGCCTCACGTGAAATCGCGCGCCCATCGCTCTCGGTCAGTCGGCCCACGACTTTGCTCCTGGCGCCGGAGGCCTGAACGGGCTGCGGGAAGACAAAGAGAGCGTTCGCCGCCAAGCTGTCGATTTCGCCCCCGATCGTCGCCGTAGTGCTCGTTCCGGCCGCCATTACGACCACGACCGCGGTAATCCCGATGAAGACGCCGAGAACGGTAAGCACCGCACGCAGCTTGTTGCGCGAGATCGCTCCGAGGGCCGAGCGCAAGGCGCCGAATAGTGTCGCAATCATCTCGTCCTCGGCGCGGACGCGACCAGAACGGCCCAGCGCAAGAGGGTCGCTGCCACAAGCGCACCGAGCGCCAGCGCCAACCCCCCGAGGGTCCACATGGGGCCCGGCAAAGAGCCTGAGACAGGGCCTCTCGACAAGCAAACCCACACCGCAAGGGGAGCCGTAATTGCGAGCCATGCGAGCGAGTACATCAACGAGACGCGCCAGCTTTCTCGAACCGTCAGCGGCCGTCCCCAACGCGACGCCGCGACCCGTGCCCCTGCAATCCCCTCGAACACGACGCTGGACCCGATAGGTACCCAGAAAGAACGTGATCCCATCGCTGCGTCCACGGCCATGCCGACCAGTTGTCCGGCGACCGTCGCGACGAGCATCGCTGCGAAAACCACGCCCGCGGATGAAGCCTCGGCCGACAGTCGGTCCTCCGGGCTGGCGCCACCCATGTCAAGGCCCCCGTCCAAAGGCGGTCAGGAGCAAGTAGCGAAATAGTATTGTGCCGGAGAGAAACGCAAAAACGCCCCCAGCGAGGATCACGCAGGCGTTAGGCATGCCGCCTTCGGCTACGGCGAGCACCTGTGCGACAACGGAAGGCGTACGCTCGCGCCCTGGAACGAGAGCGTACGCGACGAGCATGGCCGCCATCAGGCCGCACGTCACAGCCATCGTGTAGCCGAAAGCGATCCGCGCACGCTGGTCGACCGTCGTAGGCCTTCCGAAACGCCGTCTCGCCCATTGCGCGGCAGCCCACGTCATCGTCACTTCGCCGGCCAAGAGTCCGATCCAGAGCGACTTTGCCACGCCGAGACCCACGAGGCCGCGGCAGTAGAGCATCGCCAGAGCAAAGCCGGAGACCTGCACGACGAGCATGAGCGCAAAAACACCTACGGGCGGGGTGCCTGCCGCGCCGCCGACGCCACCGACATCGCCCTCGGCCGGGCCCGGGTCATTGCGATCGTCCAAAGGCAGGCGCGCTAGCTCGCGGGCCGCATCGAGAGGTCGCTCTTGCACCACATCGCCGACGATCCGCCCGTCGCGCATCGTAACCACCCGCGAAGCGCAGCCAGCGATTTCCTGTTCATGCGTAACGAGGACGATGGTGATGCGGAGCTCGCGGTTGAGCCTCTGGAGAAGAGCCAGCACTTCGAGACTCGTGCGGGTGTCGAGGTTTCCGGTCGGCTCGTCGGCCAGTAAAAGAGGTGGATCGGTCACGAGCGCGCGGGCAATGGCCACCCGTTGCTGCTGGCCGCCCGAGAGTTGGTGCGGCGTATGATCCAGTCGGTCGCCGAGACCGACGGCTTCGAGCACGGCGCGGGCGCGCCTGCGGCGATCGCGCAGGCCGATCCCCCTGTACTGCAGGGGTAGCTCGACGTTTTCGAGCGCGGTCGTACGGGGCAGCAAGTTGAACCCCTGGAAGATGAAGCCGATGACGCGGTTGCGAACGATGGCGCGAGAGTCGCCTGACCGATTCCCAACCGCGATGCCGGCCAGCGTATAGGTCCCACGCGTCGGACGATCGAGACACCCGATGATGTTCATCATCGTCGATTTGCCCGACCCGCTCGCGCCGACGATGGCCACGAATTCGCCGCGCGCAACCGAAAGGTCGACTTCGCGCATCGCGCGTACGACCGTCCCCCCAGTCTCGTACTCCTTCGAAACACGCACGAGTTCGATGAGCGCCGGCCGTTCGAGAGACGAGACGGCCGCCATCAGAACGCCTTCTTGTTCTTCTTCGCATCAACGTCAGTCGCGTCGGTAACGACCCTAGTCCCGACAGTGAGCGATGAATCGGTCACTTCCGTGTACATACCGTCGGTGATTCCAATCGACACGATCCGGGGCGTGTCATTCTCTTCGCCCGGACGGTCGCTCGAAAGGACCCAGACACGTCCTTGATTCTTCAGGAGCGGTACCTCCGGAGCCTGCGCGACCGGCTTGCCGTCCGACCCATTGGCCGGCGTCGGGCGATAGCGAAGAGCGGCGTTCGGAATGCGCGGCACGCCATGGACCTCATGCGTGTGCACGGTGATCGTCGTCGTCATTCCCGGGCGAAGCTTTGCCTCGGGGTTCTCGACGTCCACGACGGCCGAATAGGTCACCACACCGGAGACGTTGTTCGGGCTGTACCGAATCTGAGACAGCGTGCCGTGAAACACGTCGCCGGGGAATGCATCGACCACGCAGTCGGCGTCCATGCCCTCGTCAATCTTTCCGACGTCCGCCTCGTCGACATCAGCGAGCACGCGCATGTGTCGAAGGTCCTGCGCTATTACGAACAGAACTGGAGCCTGAAAACTCGCAACGACCGTCGCCCCGGGATCGATTCCTCGCGTGACGACCATTCCGTCGACCGGCGAATAGATTTTCGTGTAACTCAGGTTGGCTGTCGACTGGTGAAGTTGAGCGGTCTGAGCGGCAATCGATGCCTGCTGGCTCTGCACATTCGCCTCGGCCGCGTCGTATTGGGCACTTGCCGTGTTGTAGTTCCCGCTTGCCGTGTCAAGGTCGGCGTGGCTGGCGAGGTTCTGCGCGAAGAGCCGCTGGGTTCGCTCGAGCACGAGCCTCGCCGACGCGAGCTGCGCCCGATTGCCGGCTGCTGCTGCTCTGGCCTGCAGGAGCAGCGCCTTCTGGGAAGCGAGGTTGGCCTCCTGCGCGCTCACTTGGGTTCCGTAAATGAGCGGGTCGATCTCGGCGAGCACCTCTCCTTTCTTAACGATCGAGTTGTAATCGACAAATACCTGAGTGACGCGCCCATTGACCTGCGCTCCGACGTTCACCTGGAGAAGCGGTTGCACCGTACCCGTGGCCTGGACGCGCTCGATGACGTCGCCGACGGCGACGACCGCCGAAACGAATCGGGGGGGTGGAGGAGGTCGGTGCTTGGCGCTCCAGAGGATACCGACCGCGAGCGCGATGGACATCCCGCCCGTTGCGGTGAGCCGACGCACCCAACGACGTGGCCCTTCCTCTGTTGCGAGGGCGGATTTCAATTCCTCGGTGACGGAGGCCGTATCGACCATGGCGATTGTCGGTGGACTCTTAGCGGACCGCGCCCCCAGGAGCCACGAAGGCGCCGGAGCGAGGCTGCCGCGGCTCGGTTGACAAACCAACCGGGTGCCGGCATCTTCCTCCGCCAGTTGGACCCGAGCTCAGGAAATTCGGAGAAGCTTCACCATGGTGTCCTCGAGTCAACAGTTCGAGCGCATTCGCAAGCGGAAGATGACGACAAACGGCAAGCGGAACAAGCGCGAGCGTCGCCGTCTCGGCACCCCCCCCTTCCCGGTCCATGTTGCTGGCTACGCCCCTAGCGCCCCCGACGCGCCGCGGAAGAGCTCGGAAAAGGGCTGACGTCGGTCCCCGAAGCTACCGCAGTCCTTGTCCCAACGCCTCGATGGCGCCGAGAACCTCCATCTGCACGACGCCACGGCGCCCGGCCCGAATGGGCGTCCCATCGAACTCGGCGATGGTGAAGCGATCGACGACCCGTCCGTTTCGGGTCGTCGCCTCGGAAGCCACAATCTGGACACGTGCACGGAAAAGCGCTCGGGCGATGGCGAGCAAGAGACCCGGGCGGTCGAAGGTCTCGACGGTGAGCACACCCAGCTCCGCATCGACGATTCTCGTCGAACGTGACGCGAGTGGAAGCGCCCGGCGGCGCTGGACGCGCCGGGCGCGCCTGACGCACGACCTGCTCGAGCGTCGTCTGGCCCGTTACGAGGCTGCGCAGCACTTTCGCGACTCGCTCGACGTCCGCCGTGAGCACCGGGCGCGACGCACCCGCGGAGCGCCGGGCCCAGAGCAGGTCCACGGCCTCGCGGTGCCCGCCCTCGGGAACGATGCGCGTATAAATCTGCGCCGAGTCCACGTCGATGTCGCTCACGACGAGCGAGGCGCTGATGAAGGATAAAAGTCCTGGCCGATCGTCGGCCACCACACACAGGAGCGCACCTCCCTTCGCAAGGGGCCGCCAGACCTCAACGTGAGCCACAGAGTCCCTGCGGCGAGCGACGATCGCGGCGTGTTCGGACGCATCGCTCGCGCCAAACATGGTGCGATAGCGCTCGGGCATCGACAGCTCAAAGGCACGTGCCTCGGTCGTTGACAATGGCGCGCGCATCCTCGTTACCTCAATGTGAACGGTCGACGGCGCTGGGGCATTGCATTGGCGTTTCGGGGCCATATCGTTCGCCGGGGGACACGTGGTCCAGCCACGCGGCCGCACGACAAACCGGTCGGCATGCCGAAAGCTTCCTGTCGAGTCACCCGGCGGCGCGCATAGGCCCAGCCCAAGGCAGACCATTCAGCCCTTGTGGACATTGTCCCCGGCCGGAACCGTGGCGCAACCTGCAAAAGGCTGGACACCCGTACGCGAACGTTTGCGCGCGCAGGCTCGGCGGGCGAAGCTCTACGCCGTGCGAAATCCGTCGGCCGTGCTTTTTGCCCTGGCAACTGGAGTCGTGGTTGCGGTCGGGGCCATCATGCCATTGGCGCGAGGCGACGCGAAACCCGTTACGATCTCCGTTGCTGAAATCCGGGATGGCATGAAGGGCTATGGACTGACCGTCTTCAAGGGGACTCAGCCGGAGCGCTTCGCCGTTGAAGTGATCGGTGTCCTCAGTCACTTTCGTCCAGGCCAGGAGCTCATCGTCATAAAGACGCCGGATCCGCGACTCGACGTTCTCAAGACGGTCCGCGGCATGAGCGGCAGTCCCATCTACCTCGATGGGCGCTTGGCCGGCGCTTACTCGTATAGCCTGTCGTCGTTCGAGGTCGAACCGGTTGCCGGGGTGACCCCGATCGACCTCATGCTCACTGAACTTCACCGGCCAGTCCCGCCAGGATTTTGGCCTCTTCAGGGTGGAAGTCCCCTGCCGGGGGCATCGCCGCCTCCGGCTCGACGGGCGCACGCCTCCATGACGACGTTCGAGGGGCCGCCAGGACACTACGACCTGCTGGAGCACGCCCGTCAGCTTGCCCATCGAATGGGGGCACGGCCGGATCCGGCGCGCGGACTGGTGCCGGCGGCGACGCCGCTCATGATGGCAGGCGTTGGCGACCGCGCCGCGAGCGCGCTCCGAGCGCTCTTGGAGCCGCTTGGCCTCGAGCCACTCGAAGGAGGCGGGGGAACGAGCTCGGATCCGGACGCGCCAACGCATTTCGTCAACGGCGGCGGGCTCGGCGTTGAGCTCGCTCGCGGCGATGTCTCGATGATGGGCCTTGGAACGGCCACGTTCGTGGACGGCACCGGCAAATTGGCCGGTTTCGGGCACCCCATGCTCAACGGCGGCGATGAGGCGATCCCCGCGTGCATCGGGCGCGTCCTCTGGGTCAACGCGAGCGCCCAGGCCTCGCACAAGGTCGGGGAGTGCGCGCGGCCCCTCGGAACACTGGTGCAAGACCGGCAGGCCGCCATCGTGGTGGATGAGAGGGTCACGGCCCCGGTCGTCCCCATCGATATCGACATCGACGGGGTAGCGGGAGCGCCTCGCACGCATTGGCACGCCGAACTCACCGACGACAAGTTCCTGGCCCCGAGCCTTGCCTCGGTCGTTGTCGGATTGGTTATCGAAGCGACCGCAAGCGAACGCCGCGACTTGACCTGGAAGCTTACGTCGCGGGTAACTGTCGCGGGCCACGGAACGGTCGAACTCGAGGACGTCGGCCTCTCGAGCGGCGGCTCACCGGACTCGTCCGAATGGATGCACTCGAAGCTCGTCAATACGATCGGGGACGTGCTCAATAACCCCTGGGAGCATGTTCGCATCGACGGTGTGCGCGCTCGATTTGAGGTCAAGTACGCACACGACTTGTGGAAGTTGCGCGGCGTCGAGGTGCTCGACCCGGTGGTGGACGCCGGCGCCAGAGCGCGCTTGCGCTTGCATCTCGCGCCCGACGATGGACCCGAGCTGATGCCCGTCGTCGACGTGGCCATGCCGCAAGAGCTCGCAGGTAAGGACGTCGAACTCGAAATCGTACCCGGGTACGACGTCGTACCGGAACTGGCGGCGCCCGAAAATCTAAACGAGCTCCTCGCGAACGAACCCCGGCAAACCGTAACGCCTCGGGCTATCGTCGTGCAATTTCGTGTATCGTCGCAGGGAATCGCGTACCACGGTCACGTGACCCAGCGCCTCCCGACATTCATACTCGACGCGTTGCGGCCCCAAAGCAGCGACACGGGACCCGACACGTTTCAGAGCTGGTCGCGCACCATATTTCCGCTCGACATGTACGTCGACGGTCGCGACAAGGTGAAAGTAAAAGTCCGTAGCGTTCTGCGTTGACGCGCAACCTTGCTGCGGACGTTCCGGCCGCCACGCTCGGCCGCATGGCACGCGCAAGCGGTCATTGAGTCAGCACGCGGAAGAGGCCGAACACGAAGGCCCCTCCTTGCCGGAAACGCGACGGCCCCAGACAAGCGGTCGGGCGGTCCAAGGAAGCCAAAGGTACGACTCAATTGGCGAGCCCATCTCAACCGGGGTTCCAGGCCGCTGCGAAGTCTGTTACGCGTCAGGATACCTTGCGTCGACTGATCGCGTTACTCCCGCCCGCCCTGGCTGGTCTTTCAATCGCCGTCTCGGCGACCGATGACGCCCGGGCAAACGATACCGGGCCCGTTTCCGCGCAAATGGCGGGGCGAGGGACCGTGCATATCGCGTCGCATTTCGAGGAAGTCGGAGCCCCCGCGCATTTGTCGACCAAGGCGACCCGGCGAACGGGCACGTTCCGAGTATTGGAAGGGGAGATCCGGGCAGCAACCACGGGCGCCAGCTGCCCGGCTGACATGGCAAATGTCGATGACCGCTTCTGCGTCGATCGGTGGGAAGCCTCGCTCGTCGAGGTTCTTCCAAATGGCAGCGAGCAATCGTGGCTTCCTTATGGCCCACTGCAAGAAGGTCATGTGCTGCGGGCTGTGAGCCGGGCAAACGTCATCCCTCAAGCGTACATCAGTGGCTCGCAAGCCGCGCAGACGTGCGCTGCCGCCGGCAAACGGCTGTGCGCGCCGGTCGAGTGGCGAAAAGCGTGTATGGGACCGCGGAAGCAAAAGTTCGGCTATGGCAACGAGCGGGTGGCCGGCCGATGCAACGATCGAGGCAAGAGCCCAATGATGCGCCTTTATCCTCAGGTCTCCAAGTCCTGGAGTCTCGTCGGAATGACCGAGATGAACGACCCCCGACTCAACCAGCTCGAGGCGACGCTCGCCCCCACCGGTTCGCACGACGAGTGTACGAACGAGTACGGGGTTTACGATATGGTCGGCAACCTGCACGAGTGGACGAGCGATCCGAACGGCACGTTCCAGGGGGGCTACTACCTCGATACCCACCTGAATGGCGACGGCTGCTCCTACCGGACCGTCGCGCACGAGTTCACGTACCACGACTATTCGACCGGGTTTCGCTGCTGCGCCGATCCGACCGAGCCGTGAAAAACGGGATGGCGCTGATTCGTTCAGAACTACGAAGATTGTCCGCAATGCGGCAACGAAACCAAGGCCGACTGCCCCGCGTGCGGTAACGGGATTCAACCCAATAGTCGTTTCTGCCCGCACTGCGGTGACGGCCTGCCCTGAAGTGAGTCGCTTCGCTTCGCCCCTCGAAGCAGTGTAAGAGGGCCCAATGCGCCTTACCGGGTGTTTCGCCGTCGGAGCGATGGCCGCGGCCAGCCTGCTCGCGACCGACAACGCTTCGGCCGTCGGTACGCGAACCTTCGAGCTGGACTCGCTCGACAAACTCTCGGGCGGCGACGTGCAAGGCGCGAGCATCGGGTCCGACGGCGTGGTTCGGGCCGGGTGGACGCTCGGCGCGATCCCGCTGCCAACCGATGCTGGCACGACCGCAACATGCGCCATGACGATGACCGACGGCACCGTGCTCGTCGGCACGGGGCCGACGTCGGGCGGCAAGATCGTTCGGATTGCCAACGATGGAGCAACCGTTTTCGCTGACACCAAGGAAAGCGCCGTCAACGCGCTCGCGAGCGACCG
The DNA here is from genome assembly GCA_963696385.1 of uncultured delta proteobacterium. Lineage (GTDB taxonomy): Bacteria > Myxococcota_A > Polyangia > Polyangiales > Polyangiaceae > Palsa-1150. The sequence continues at coordinate 259,479 of CAVOKF010000005.1, read as the reverse complement.
GGCCGGAGTCATCTACGCGGCGACAACCAGCGGGCGGATTTACCGCGTCTCCGATGGCAAGGCCGAAATTTACGCGACGCTCCCCGGCGTGGACGCAGTCTTCTCGCTAGCAACCGATGCGGCCGGCGGTCTCTTCGCGGGCACCGGCTCGGATGGCGCGGTCGTGCGGGTAGCATCCGATAGAACATCGAGCATCTACTTCAAAACGAGCGACCCGTTCGTCGTGTCCCTGGCGGTCGGGGACGATGGCGCCGTCTACGCTGGAACGAGCGGTAAGGCGTTACTCTACCGCATCACTGCGCCCGGGCGCGCGACGGTTCTCTCAGACTTCCGGGGGGGCGACGTACACGCGATCGCCAAAGGCCCCGGCGGGGCCGTTTACGCGATAGCGAACGAGGAGCCGAGCGGCCCGGCGAGCGAAAACTCCGATGCAGCTTCCCATGGACACGCCGCCAGCAGTCGTAACCCGCCGGGGCCGTCCACAGTGGCCCACGCGAAGCTCGGAAAGGGCTCGTTGTGGCGCTTTGACGCCCAGGGGCGTCCCGAGCGCCTGATGCATCACGACGAGTTTCACTATTTGTCGCTCGTCGTCGATGCGCGCGGGGCACCCTTCGTCGGCACCGGCGCCGAGGGTCGAGTCTATACGGTCGACGAGACCCATGCCGTTTCGCTCGTCGCCGATACGACCGAGCGGCAGATTGGCGCAATGGGCCTTTGGGGCCGCACCCGATTCATCATTGGCAGCGATCCGGCCGTCTACCATCGCATCGTGTCCATCGGAGGACCCGATTCCGTGTGGACGAGCAAGCCCCTCGACGCGGGCCTACGAGCACGCTTCGGCCATCTGACGTGGCGAGGCACGGGACTGGTCGAGGTCTCTACGCGCTCGGGCGACACACTAACGCCCGACGCAACGTGGAGTGCCTGGAGCGTCCCAATTGCCGAGGGGGGTGCGATGCCGAGCCCCCCAGGACGCCTCGTCCAAGTGCGCGCGCGCCTGAAGGACGCCGCGGCCACGATCTCGGACATCACACTCGCATTCATTACCCAAAACCTACGAGCCGTAGTCACGGAGGTCAGCGCCCGAGACCGAGGCGCACCTTCGAAGGAGTCGATTCCCGCGAGCGGTAGCGAGCCGCCGAGACACGACAGCGTCATCCATGTAGTTTGGAAGGTCGACAACCCCGACAACGACGAGCTCCGATATCGAGTCCAGTTCCGCGAGGAAGCTTCGCCGCGCTGGTTCGACGCCCTGCCACGTGACGTCGTGCTGACCAAGCCGGAGCTCGACTGGGATACGATCGGCTTGCCCGAAGGAAAGTACCGCGTTCGGGTCGATGCGAGTGACGAGATCGCCAACCCGCCTGCGGACGCGACGCACTTTGCACTCGAGAGCCCCCCGATCCTCGTGGACAATACCCCACCCGTCTTCAAGACGATCGCGGTCCAAGGACGGCGACTGCGCGCCGAGGTGGTCGACGGGCTCGGCCCCATCGCGCGAGTCGAAATTGGGCTCGACGGCCGTCCGGAATGGCGACCGATCGCGCCGATCGACGGCATCTTCGATACGGCCGACGAGACGATCGACTTCGATCTCACTCCGCTGATGGCATCGGCAGTTGGGGGCCCCCACGTCGTTGCCGTACGCGCGTTCGACGCGGCGGGAAATGCGGTCGTGCGCGACGTGCAAAGTCCCTAGACCTAGACGGCGTCATACGACGATCCGGACATGTCCTGGACGGCGGATCCGATCCGATTCACCCGGCGCAGATCGGACGGCACGCTCCTTGAACGCGAGGGCGCATGAGCATGGCCCTCTCCAACACGCCAATCGGACCGCGCGAACGCGCAGCAGTCGTGGGCGTCGAGCACCTCGGCGACGCCGAGCTCGTGGCCATCGTCGTCGGAACGGGCTGTCCCGGGCTGCCCGTTGGCCTGCTTGCAGCGATGCTGCTGGAAGAACACGGGGGCGTCGCCGGGCTGGCACGTGCCGGCCTGGGAGAGTTGGCCCAACGGGCAGGGGTCGGCATCGCGAAGGCGGCTCGCCTTGGAGCCGCCATTGAGCTCGGGCGGCGCGCCGCCTTCGCGGCATCGATCGAGTCGCTCCAGCGCGTGCCTGATCGGAGGGCGGTCGAGGAATGGGCTCGCCCACGTCTCGCGACGCTCGATCACGAAGAGCTCTGGCTGCTCGCACTCGACGGACGCCACGGCCTGCGGGCTGTTCGACGCGTCGCTGCCGGCGGCATTCACGGGATCCACGTGGGCGCCCGGGATCCGCTTCGAATCGCGATACGCGAAGCTGCAACCGCATTCGTGCTGGTGCACAATCATCCAAGCGGTGATCCGACGCCGAGCGACGAAGACATCGCCTTCACGCGCACAGTGAGGGAAGCCGGGAGCGTCGTAGGAACGCCGTTGCTCGATCACGTGGTCATCGCACGGCGCCGGTCGGCATCGATGCTCGAGCTCGGACTGCTGCGAGCGCCGGCGAAGCCGGCGCCATGATCGGCGGATCCATCGCCGCCGCTGACGCATTCGCCGCAGCCAACTCGCTCTCGGAGCCTTTGAACATCGTGATCAGCTCGTCCAGTGATTTCGGCGCATACAGGTACGCGTACGCCGCCTGACTGGCCAGCACACGCTTCACGTAATTTCGGGTTTCGTCGAACGGAATGCGCTCGATGAAGAGGTCGACATCATCAGTCCGGCGTTCGGTGAGCCAACGGCGGACCGCGACGGCGCCGCCGTTGTAGGCGGCGACCGCAAGTTCCGGGCGATTCGGATACGATTTGCGAAGCTGCGACAAAAGACGCGTGCCAAGAGCAATCGAGACATCGGGACGCAAAAGCGACGAGTCGTCCGACGCAAATAGGGTCCCCTGCGCGACCTTGGCAGCCGTCGAGCTCATCAATTGCATCAAGCCGACCGCGTTCGCGACACTGCGAGCAGCCGGGTTGAACGCGGATTCCTCACGCATGATCGCCCACGTGAGGGGACCTGGAACGCCGGCGGATTCGCTCTCGCGCTGAACGACCGCCTCCCACGGACGGGGAAAGGCGATCTCCCACGGAAGGCGCCAACGTCCCGCAGGCCAGTGGCTCCGGTAGTCGCCGAGGCGGGCTCGGGAGAAGGCGTGGCCAACATCGGGCGCACCCGCACGATTGTATAGCCAAGCCAGTGTCCATACGACTTCGGAATCTGCGTAATCGGACAACAAGGCCGATGCGGTCGCCAGCTGCCGTGCGGCGTCGATCTCGCCGACTTCCAAGAGGCGCCTGAAGCGCTCAAACGCCGGCGTCTCAAACTCAGGATGCCTCCTGGTGAGGAAAGGACCGGCTGGCTCGCCCCGCACAGCTTCCTCGAGCGTCGCGCGGGCAAGCGCATCGTCCATCGCACTCAAACGTGCGAAGGCCGCGAGCATCGGGTAGGAGAGCGGCCGGCGCGCCACGATCGCGACGTACCGGCTTTTTGCGTCATCGACGTCGCCCGCCAGCTGCGCGACCCGGGCGCGGAAGTACTCGGCACGGCTCGCGGATCCCCAACTCAACACCCCAGGCGGTAGTGCGAGTAGGCGATCCAACAGGCGGCGTGACGCTTGGAAATCGTGACCCGCGATGCGAGCCAGGGCAACGCGGAACAGGGCGTCGTACGCCATATCGCCGTCGGGGTACGAGTCGGCGATAGACCCCAACATCGAGAGAGACCGCTCCGGATCACCCTGGTCGCCAACGACGAGTGCAGCCCGAAATCGCGCATCGTCGGCGAGCCGGTTTGTCGGGAGATATTCCTCGACCTCCGCGAAACGCTGAAGCGCCTCAGCGTAGCGCTTCGCCGACGCACTGGCCTTTCCACCTTGGTAAGCTGCCGTGGCGCGCGCTCCTTCATCGGACGCGCCGCGGCACCGAGCGATGGCCGCGCCCCAGGCGTCCGCAGCCTCTTCGGCCCTGCCGCGGGCGCTAGCTTCGGCGCGCACGATAGCGGCGCGGCAGCCAACATCGACACGCTCTCGATCGCTGCGAGGGATGTCACGCAGAGCACCGTCGGCGAGCTCGCGGGCCTTCACGGGCTGAGAAGCATCGAGCCAGGCTTGTGCCTCCCGGGTTCGTTCGTCCACGGTAAGCGCGGGCGGCGCAGCTAGCTTCAGCGCTGCGGCAGCGCGGCCGCGGACCGAGTCGGCCCCGATCTTGTCCGCCACCGTCGGGGCCTCGACGACCACGCGGGTCGCGCGCTCAAGAGCCTCGCTTGCGCGTATTTCCGGAGGACCGTCGACCCCGTCGAGCAGGGAGCGAGCGAGCTGCATGGATATATCGACCCACCGCTGGCCGTGGGGCCTCGTCGCAAGAAGCGAACGCCACAGCACCACGGCCCCCGCCCGGTCACCGCTCGCGGCGAGGGCGTCGGCAAGAGTCAGTTTGACCTCATCCTGGGCCGCCACGTCGTCGCCAACCGCCTGCAACGCTGTCAAGGCCTCGCTCGCGCGGCCAGCCCGAACGAGCGCTTGCGCCTGCCGAAGCCGGGCGTAGGAGGCGAGAGGGCAGACTGCATCAGCGCCCAGGTCTTTTCCCGATGCGGCGCCGAAAGCGGCGGCGGCTTCGTTGGCTTCGCCTGCGGCGTAGTGGAGGCGCCCGGCCACGTAGCTCCACGCACAGGCTTGTGTGGCTTCCAGCGAAAATGCGGCTCGCAGACGATCCATTTCGCGAGCCGCCGCCGCATCATCGCCCCCGGCGTCGCTGTCGCGCACGGCAGCGAGGCGTGGGTCGTCGAGCACGACGGTGATCGGAGGCATTCCCTGATCGGTCGGAGGCTGCTCAGGAGAGCGTCCGGTTCCCGCAGGCGGGGCTCCTTGCACCAACGACCTCGACGCAGGCTCAGCGACAGGCGGGGCTTCCGATGGCCGGCCACTTCGGCAAGCGGCGGAGAAGACGAGCGCCGCAGCAAGCGATACCGCCCCCGCGTTTACGGTTTCAAGCGCCATGCCTCGAACGAGGCCTCCTCGTCGATGGCCTCATGTACCTTCCTCCGCGCTTCGTTCCAACGGGTTCGATCGCGCGCGACAAGCTCTGCATTGGACAGGCACAGTGACGCGCGCGACTGGAATCTGCGTACGGCGTCGAGAGCCGCCGCCGCGGCCGCCTGCGACTCACGGGCGGAAGAAATAAGCTTCCGCCGTTCCGCTGCAAAGGCGACCTCCCACGATTGGGCTTGCGCGAGATCGGCGACGCGCAGGCACCCGCGCGCGAGCGCGCGGATCTCTTGGGCCCTAAGGTGAGAACCTGCCCTTTCGTGCGCGTCACGCCGATCGGCAGCGAGCCGCCGCTCGCTCTCGGCGGCGTCTCGCGTGCCAGTGGCTGTAGCCAGATCCCGCGCGGCTTCATCGGCTTCGTGCTTCCTGAGCCGACCGAGCAACTCGAATGGATACTTTGCCGTCGGCATCATTGAAACGCCAGCATAGCCGAGGGAGACCTCCGCGCGATTTATTACGAGGTCTCCGCCGCAAGGCTGGTCACATTTTGGCCCACTCTTGCAGGGAGCGAACGCGCAGCGTGGAGTCACTTTGGGTGGCTTCCAGCGCGTCGCATGCGGCGAGCGCCGCCGCAATGGTCGTAAAGTAAGGGATGTTGGCCAGTAACGTTTGGCGCCGCAGCGAGTAGCTGTCGCGCACAGCCTTGGCACCGAGAGTCGTGTTCACGACGATTGCGATGGTCCCACCGCGAATGGCGTCGACGACGTGCGGAGACCCCTCATTGACCTTCTTCACAATCTCAGAGGCGAGTCCGGCGCGGTTGAGTGCCGCCGCGGTGCCACTGGTCGCCCACAGGCCGAAGCCGAGGGCCCGCAATCGCCTAGCGATGTGGATGGCCGCCGGCTTGTCTTCGCCCTTCACGCTGATGAATGCGTTGCGGCGCGGCGAGGCGGCGGTGGGCAATCCCAGCTCGATACCGCTCGCTAGCATGGCCTTGCCAAAGGCACGCGGAAAGGTGTCCGCAATGCCCATCACTTCGCCCGTAGAGCGCATTTCCGGACCGAGGATTGTGTCGACGCCCGGGAACTTGGAAAAAGGAAACACGCTTTCCTTAACGCTCGTGTAGCGCGGCGGGGGCAAATCGTAGACGGCAAGTTCGTCGAGCGTCTTTCCCACCATGAGCATCGCCGCGATCTTTGCGAGTGGTCTGCCCGTTGCTTTCGACACGAAGGGTACCGTGCGACTGGCGCGGGGGTTGACTTCGAGGATGAAGACCTCGCCGCCCTTTACCGCGAACTGCACGTTCATCAACCCAACTACCCCAAGTTCGAGGGCGAGCATTCTCGATTGCTCTTCGATGCTCAGAATGATCTCCGGCGCGAGGGAGTGCGGGGGTAACACGCTCGAACTGTCGCCGGAATGAATGCCAGCTTCCTCGATGTGCTGCATCACGCCGCCGATGACACATCGACGACCGTCAGCGACGCAATCGACGTCGACCTCGATGGCATCCTTCAGAAATTCGTCGATGAGGACGGTCTGCGTGCCCGCTTCACGGGCCACCTCGAAGGCCCGATTCGCGAAAATTTCGAGCTCTTCGCGAGAGGAAGCGATCATCATCGCGCGGCCGCCGAGCACGTAGCTCGGCCGCACCAGCACCGGATAACCGATTGACTCAGCGACTTGAACCGCTCGGTCCAACGACGTGGCGATCCCGCTTCTTGGTCGTCTGAGCGCGAGCTTTGCAAGCAACGCGTCGAAGCGCCCTCGGTCTTCCGCGCGGTCGATCGCGTCGGCGCTGGTCCCGAGAAGTCGGACATTGCGCTTCTCGAGGGGCACCGCCAATTTCAGCGGTGTCTGCCCACCGAATTGCACGATGACGCCTTCGGGGCCCTCTTCGTCGACGACGTTGAGCACGTCCTCGAGCGACAAAGGCTCGAAATACAGACGGTCCGACGTGTCGTAGTCCGTCGACACGGTCTCCGGGTTGCAATTGACCATGACGGTTTCGAAGCCGAGCAACCGCAGCGCCATCACCGCATGCACGCAGCAATAGTCAAACTCGATCCCCTGCCCGATTCGATTCGGACCTCCGCCCAGAATGACCACTTTGCGGCTGCTAGCGTGGGTTGCGGACTCGCTCTCGGTCTCGTACGTGGAGTAAAGGTATGGCGTGTGCGCCACGAACTCGGCCGCGCATGTGTCGACGCGGGCAAACACGGAGCGCGTGCCACCCGAAAGACGCATCGCGCGGATGTCATCCTCGCAGAGCTTCTTGTCCTCGCGATCTTGGTCGCCGGTGCCCCCGGACACGGACGCGATTTGGCGATCGCTGAACCCGAGTCGCTTGTACCGGGCCATGGCGTCGGATCCGAGCTCTCCTCGTTTGATCTGCCCCTCGGCGACGACGATCCGGCGGATGTGAGCGAGAAACCACGGGTCGATCCGAGAGCGTGCGTACAAGTCCGCGTCGCTCATGCCGACGCGCATCGCGTCGGCGACGTGAAATAGCCGTTCAGCGCTCGCGGTCGTAACCAGCTTTTCGAGCGCACGCCGCGTCTCCTCCGCGCTCGCCGGCCCGATGGCCTTGGGCGCCTCGGGCTCGGGCGCCGCCTCCATCGAGAGGTCACGCTGTCTCGTGGGCTCTGCGAGAACGCGATAATCCGTCCGGTCGAGGAGCGACACGAGACCGTCCCTACCCGTCTCGAGGGACCGCGCCGCTTTCTGCAGCGCCTCGCAGAACGTGCGGCCAATGCTCATCACTTCGCCGACGCTCTTCATCTGCGTACCGAGGCTGGAGTCGGCCCCCGGGAATTTCTCGAACGCGAAGCGGGGCCACTTGACGACGACATAGTCGACGACCGGTTCGAATGCGGCCGATGTACGCGTGATGTCGTTCTTCAGTTCGTCGAGCGTGTACCCCACAGCAAGCTTCGCCGCGATCTTGGCGATCGGATAGCCGGTGGCCTTGCTTGCGAGCGCAGAGCTCCGCGACACTCGGGGATTCATCTCGATGACGTGGAAACGTCCGGTGACGGGGTCGACGGCAAATTGAACATTGGCACCTCCGGTCTCGACACCGATCTCGGTCATGACCGCGCGGGCCGCATCGCGAAGGCGCTGATATTCGCGATCGGTCAGTGTCATCGACGGTGCCACCGTGATCGAGTCTCCGGTATGGACACCCATCGGATCGATGTTCTCGATCGAGCAGACGACGATGAAGTTGTCGGCGCGGTCGCGCATTACCTCGAGTTCAAACTCCTTCCATCCGAGAACGCTCTCCTCGATAAGAACTTCGTGGGTCGGAGATTGGGCCAGCGCCCAGGCCACTTTGGCCTCGAGCTCGGACTCCGAATAAGCGATCCCGCCACCCGAGCCACCGAGCGTGAAGCTCGGCCGCAGGATGGCGGGGAATCCTACCTCCCGCGCGACCGCACGCGCCTCGTCGACGGAGTGAGCTGCGCCGGCCTTCGGGCACGACAGGCCAATTCGTTCCATGGCCACTTTGAAGAGCGACCGATCCTCCGCTTTCGCGATCGACTCGGGGCGAGCGCCCAGCATTTCGACCCCGAACCGCTCGAGCACCCCCTCTTCGCCCAATTTCATCGCCAGGTTGAGCGCCGTTTGGCCTCCAAGCGTTGGCAATAGAGCTTGCGGCCGCTCCCGCTCGATGATCGCAGCAAGCGTTCGCCATTCCAGGGGCTCCACATACGTTCGTGCCGCCAGCTCGGGATCCGTCATAATGGTGGCAGGGTTCGAATTGACGAGCACGACTTCGAATCCCTCGTCGCGCAGAGCCTTGGCCCCCTGTGTTCCCGAGTAGTCGAACTCGCATGCCTGGCCGATGACGATCGGTCCCGCGCCGATCAGGAGGACGCGTTGAAAATCTGTGCGACGGGGCATGCGGCAGGACAGGCGCTTAGCAGGACGCCGCGCGAAACGGTAGAGGGCGGCCTTGCCGCCCGAATGAGGGCGCGCCCTCGCGCGCCGGTTGGTATGCTGTTCGGCATTGTGCTCGCCTCAGGGTGCGCAGGCACTTGCGTCGTGCCAGAAAGGCCGCGCGACTGCGGCAACGTCTCGCACGATCCGGCAAAGCGGACGGCGTTCACCCATAGCGTCGGGCGCTTCGACCTGCGCGATCCCGCGGGACCACGCTTTGCGTGGCCGGCCACCGCGATCGAAGCGACCTTCACGGGGGTGGGCATCGACGTGCGATTGCGCGACCGTGGGACGAATTTTTTCGCGGTCGTTATCGACGGCGGCACGCCGACATCGCTGGCTACGAACCGCGCGACAGAGCGCTACGAACTGGCCTCGGGCCTCGATCCCGGTCGCCATACGGTCTTGCTCACAAAGCGCACCGAATCGAACGTGGGCGTCGTGCAGTTTCTCGGCTTCATCCCCCACGAGGGCGCCCTCGTCGAAACGCCGGAGCCGCCGACAACGCGACGGATAGAGTTCATCGGCGACTCGGTCACATGCGGTTACGGCGATCTCGCGACTGATCCGAGTGAGCACTTCAGCCCCGCAACGGAAGACGAGGCAAGCGCTTACGGGGCGTTGACCGCGGCAGCACTCGGTGCAGAACGCTCGATCATTGCGTACTCAGGGATCGGCATGTACCGAGACGATCGCGGATCGGCACTGGAGCCGATGCCGGTGCGGTTCATGCGTAGCTTGGCCGACGACCCCACGAGCGCGTGGGGCTTCCGTGCGATGGCCCCGGACGTCGTCGTCGTCAATCTCGGCGGAAACGACTTCGCAAAAGGGGACCCCGGTGCGGCCTTCCAGCAAGCGTACGTCGCGTTCCTGAAGGTGCTGCGAACGCTTTACCCGGAAGCCGCCATCGTCTGCGCCCTCACCTCGATGCTCACGGACACCTACCCGGCGGGAGCAAACAGTCGAACGAAGGCAGCGGAATACATTCGTGGCGCCGTCAGCCAGCGCGAGCTAGCGGGCGACGGCCGCGTCTCCTACTTCGAGTTCGCCCAACGGCGTCCGGCCGATGGGGTCGGGGCCGACTATCACCCGAGCAAGGCGACCCACCGGCGCATGGCGGCCGAGCTCGTGACCGCCCTACGGTCGCGAATGGGGTGGTAGTCCACGCCCGAGGCGACAGGACTGCCAACGACGTCGCAAACTTGGCCGGGATTCGCCACGCTGCGTACGTTCAACGGCGATGGGCCAGGCGGCCAAAGGCTTCTCTTCCAATGCAGCTCTTCTGTTGCCAAGAATGTTGGGACGGCGCGTTCTGCTCAAGCTCGTCGCGCGCGGCGGAATGGGGGACGTTTACCTCGCCGCATCAACGGGAATCGAAGGGGCCGAGCGGCCGTGCATCGTCAAAACAGTGCGTCGCGACCATGTTCACGACGGGTCGTTCCTCGCGCGATTTCTCGATGAGGCGCGCGTCCAAGCACAGCTCCAGCACCCGGGCGTCGCCCAGGTGCTGGAGGCCGCGACCGACGACAACGGCGAGCCGTACACGGTGGTGGAATACGTCGAGGGGCGGTCGCTTAGTGACCTGAGACAGCGCACGATCCAGACGGGGGTTCGGCTGGCTTGGGCCGATGCGGTTGCCATCGCGATCGAAATCGCTCAGGCGCTGGCGCATGTGCACGAGCGCTCTGGCGCCGACGGTACACCCCTCGGCATCGTCCACCGTGACCTTTCGCCGCAGAACGTGATGGTCGGGTATGCGGGCGAAATCAAGCTCATCGATTTTGGAACGGCACGCGGACATAACCGACGTTGCCATACCGTCGCGGGGGTGGTCTTCGCGAAGCCGGGGTATGTGGCACCCGAGGTCGCTCGCCAGCAGGTGGGTGACGGACGCATCGACATTTATGCGCTGGGCATCGTGCTGTGGGAGCTATGCGCAGGACGGCGTTTTCTGACCACGGATCCAAGACAGCACCTGGACGATTCGGCCCGCGGACGGATCGTCGTCCCGCCCCTCGCGGCCGCGTGCAAAGCGCCGACCGAACTCGACGAGGTCATCGCTTTGCTCACCAAGAATGACCCCGATGAACGGTACGCGCGTGCATCGCTGGCCGTGACCGGACTCGCAAAGCTGCTGTCGTCGGCGCCGCCTGGCGACAGCGGAGAGAGAGGTGTGCGCGCACGCATCGCACTCGTGATGCGCAAGCTCTGGCCGAACGATCCGGCACGATCGCGTGCGGAGTTCGCGCGCTTGTTGCGAGAGGGCCGCGAAGCGCTCGAGACGACCGGAGGCGACGAAACGCCTCCCGCCAGCCCCGTAAGCGCGGAGATCGCGGTGCGGATGGCACCGGCCGACCCAAGACACCTTGCCGGTACGCCCTACCGACTGGTGCGCAGAATCGGCGAGGGGGCGAACGGCGTCGTGTACGAGGCCGAGCACGTCGAACTCGGCCGCCGGGTAGCGCTCAAAGTCCTCGCGTCGGAGCACGCCGGATCACCGGCCTCACTCGGACGCTTTCGTCGGGAAGCGCGGGCGGTGGCCTGCTTGTCGCATCCCCATCTCGTGAGTCTTTACGACTTCGGTCGCTCCCTGGATGGGCGTGCCTTTTTGGCCATGGAACTTTGCTCGGGAGAGACGCTGGACGCTTGCTTGCAGCGCGGTCCGCTACCCTGGCGAGAAGCGACCCGCATCGCGATCGAAACCGCTCGCGCACTCGAGGCCGCCCACGGGGCAGGGATCGTGCACAGGGACATCAAGCCGCAAAACCTGATGCTGACACGCGACGGCGGTGAGGGTATCGGGGGCCCGACCAAGCTCCTCGATTTCGGCATTGCGACGGCGCTAACTCCCACTCCGCGCACAGCAACAGACGCCGAGAAGTCTCTCCGGGGGTTCGCCGTCGTCGGAACACCCGAGTACATGGCACCCGAACAGGTGGCGGGCGATCCGGTCGATCGTCGCACAGATATCTACGCGCTTGGCTGCGTGTTGTACGAAATGCTGACGGGCGTGCGTGCTTTCGAAGGCACCTCGACCGTCGCCGTCATGGGGATGCAGATCCGCGATACGCCGCTTCCTCCCCGCGCACGAGCGCCCTCACGGCCCATTCCCCGAGCCGTGGAGGCGGCCGTGGTTCGCGCGATGGCCAAGCGCCAGGAGCGGCGGTTCGAATCGGCAACGGCGATGCGCGAAGCACTCGAACACGCCCTTCGTGCGCCCGATAGACTCCAGAAACGGATTCGTTACGGTGCAGCCTCATTGCTCTCCGTCGTGGCGCTGGTAGGGGCCGCGGGCGCCGCCCTCGCCTGGAAACGACTGCCCTCCGGCGCGCCAGACCGCGCTGCCGCGGCATCGGGTGAGGTGCCGAGCGCTACGCTATCCGCTCGGCTCTCTGCGGCGACCCCATCGCTGTCCGGTTCGACGGCGAACGCGGGGAATGCGATCCTCGATACGCCCCCACCTGGGCCCTTATTTCACGCGGCGGACGCGCGCACGGACACCATTCGCTCGGATGTCGGTATCTTGGCCGAAGGACGCCGCAAGCTCGGCCGCTGGACCAAGCCGGACGTTTCCCGATCGGGCAAATTGAATTCACCCTGAAAGGCGTCTCGCGCGCGTCACCTTGTTTTTGCGCCAACGCCCGGTAAAGTCCGCTGCCCCAAACGCGCATGGAGACGCTCGACCTCGCGGCGCCGCCGCTCGTGCTCGGAGCACATCGTTACAAAGCGATCCTGCGGCTCGCGCTGCCAACGATGTTCGCCATGCTGTCGCAAGCCGTCGTGAACGAAATCGACGTCTTGTACTTCTCCCGACTGCCCTGCCCCGACTCGTCGAACGCCCAGGCGGCGCTCCTCCCTTCGTTGATTCTCGTGTGGCTGTTCGGCGGAAGCCTCTGCGCCGTAAGCGTGGGAACACAAGCGCTCGTCGCTCGACGTTATGCGGAGGGAGATCGCACAGCCGCTGGAGCCGTGCTCGCCAATTCGACGTTCTTCTGCGTCATCGCGGGAGTCGCGTTCTCCGTCCTCGGTTTCGCCACCCTTCCAACGCTCATTCGCTTGATGGTCGGGGTGCCTGAAGTGCGGGAGGTCGCCCTCGCTTACACGCGCTGGCGCCTACTCGGAATCGTTTCGATGGCGGTGACGATGTCGATCAAGGCATTTTTCGACGGTATTGGAAAAACGCACGTCCATCTTGTGGCGTCGATCGTGATGAATGTCGCAAACGCCGTTCTCTGCTGGGCGTTCATCTTCGGCCACCTCGGCGCGCCGCGCATGGGCGCGCCCGGAGCGGGTCTGAGCGCGTTCGTCGCGACATGGATCGGCCTGGCGATCATGGTTGGCTTTGCATTGCTCACCCGGCGCGAATACCAGCCCGTGCGATGGTCCAACCTTTCCGGAAGGCTCAGTGCCACCATTCTCCGACTCTCGGTCCCGGCGGCAGCGGCGACGGTCGTGATGATGGCGGGGTTCGGCCTCTTCACGCGAGCTGTCGGTCGACTGGATATGAGCGGAGTCGCAGCGACGATTGCAAGCCGATGTGGGGGCGTAGAGGCGGTCAACAGCGCGGCAAACACGGACATCGTTGAGCTGCTCCAGCTCACATTCACCGCGTGCATGTCATTCGGAACCGCGACAGCGACGCTCATCGGTCAGTCCCTTGGACGCCGCGACCCGGACGAAGCGCAACGCTGGGGTTGGGCCAGCGTACGCCTCGGAGTCATCGTTTTCGGAGTCGTGGGCCTGTTCGAAGGGGTTCTATTTACCGATCAGGTCGTAGCGATTTTTTCGAACTCGACGTCCGTTCGCGCCGCAGCGACATTCCCTTTGCACATCATGGGAATGGCAACGCCGATCATCGCCGTCGCGATGATTCTGAGCGAAGGCCTGTTCGGCGCGGGCGACAGCAAATTCGTAGCGCTCGCGCAGTTCCTTCTGGTTTTCGGGTGGCTCGTACCGGGAGCGTATCTGCTGGGCGTGCGGTTGCACCTGTCGCTCAACGGAATCTGGATCGCAGCGTTCATCTACATGTGCCTAGCCGCCCTCGTCATGAGCGCCAAGTTCGCCGGCGGGACATGGAAGACCATCCGTTTGTGACCGTCGGCTGCGCACCGATGGCTTGTCATCTTCAACGGACGGCGCGCGAGGCGGCCAGAATCGTGCACGCGGCACGAGCCCGGACCCGGGCGCTCGCGTCCGCGAGAAGCGGTGCGGCGCGCGCTGGCACGCCCAGCGAGCCGAGGGCGACTGCGGCGTCGAGTCGATCGTCGCACGCGGCGGCGGAGAGATCTCGCTCGATCCACACCTCTACCGCGCGATCGCCTGTCATCGCGAGCGCGTAGCGCGCGCGCATCGCCTGAGGAGAACCCGACGCCGCCATCGCCTCCATCTCCGATCGCGCGGCGCGATCCCTCGCGCGGACCAGTTGCTCGAGCGCCGCGATCCGGACAGCGGAATCGGCGTCCGTCGCCGCCGCGCGCAGTGCCACGATGACTCCCGGATCGGCGACAGGGACCTGCGCGATAGCCTGCAATCTGTATCGCGGACTATCGGCCGCTATGAATCGGACGAATTGCGCCGCCGCCGTTTCGGTCAGGTCGGCGCCCGCATCGCGTCGAGCCAAGACGGCTGGCGGCCTCGATGGCACCGGGACCGTGATCGGTCACGACGACGAAGCGCAACGCTTCGCGCCCTCCGGCGTTCCAGAGCGCGGGTCTCGACCATGCCCGAGCGATGTCCTCACGAAGTCCGTCGTCACCGACCGACCAAATATCGCGAAGCGCGAGGGACGCGCCGTCCCCCGAAATAGCGGGAAGCGCTGCAATCGCGCGAACCGCTTCGGTGCGCACGAGCGGCTCGGGGTCGAGTCGCGCAACCTCGGCGAGGGCGTAGAGGTCCTGCGGATCGGCGGCGTCGCGCGCCGCCCGAGCAGCTTGTCGACGCACCTGCGGATCGACGTCGAGGAACCCTCGCAGGCGAGCCGCGCGATCTTGCGGGCGAATGAGCAGACGCGCGCCGAACGCTCGCCACAGCGTGTCCCGGCCCGCCGCCAGGGTCCGCGCCTCGTCGAAGCTGAGCCCGCGTGCTTCGATTCGCGCAAGCGCAGCCTCTGCACCCGCCGGGTCGCGCGTACGCATGCGTGCGGCCAGCGCCGCGTCGAGTTCGCGGGCGCACGAGCGGATATCCCGCACGCGCTCGACCGCATCCGACGCCTGAGCAGTCCGCAGCTCGCGACTGGCGACGGCTTTCGCTAGCGAGACCGCCTCGCTCGTCGACAATTGGCCGGAGGCTTCACGCGCGACGATCAACGCGCGAAGGGCGTCGAAATCGCCACGGTTCACGGCGCGCATCGCCGACGACGACTCACATCCCGCGAGGCAACCGAGCAGAAGTAGCGCGAGACAGCCGCGAGGAGACGACGTCTTCATGAGTGCGAACTAGCCGTCTTTGCAGATTGAAGCCAGGCGTCGCGATGACACACCTTTTCCGTTTCGTCGCGTTACGGCATCTCGTGAGAGCGTTTCTACCCAGGCCGCGCAAGACGCCGAGTGCGGTCGCCGTTGGCTAGCCGCTCTGGCGCGGCTCGGAGTATGCTTGATTTAGCATGGCTTTGACCCGCTTCGGCGTGGCGATGGAATCGTCTCTTTTGGCGCAATTCGATCGGCTGGTGGAGGAGCGAATGAGCAGTCGATCGGAACTCATTCGCGACCTGGCCCGTGCTGAAATCATCCGATCGCTGAAGAGCCAACGCGTGGACGCCTTCGCGAGCGTAACCATCGTTTACAATCATCATGTTCGCGATCTGTCCGAGCGGATCACCGAGATGCAGCACGAACTCGGCGACCAAGTGCGGTCCGCGATGCATGTCCATCTCGATCCCGAGCGATGCCTGGAGGTCATCGTCATGCGCGGACGCGCCGACCGCCTGCAGAAGGTCGCCGAAACACTGTTCGCGACGCGAGGAGTCCTGCAAGGATCCATCGAGATTGTGGCGGATACGTCAAGTGCAGGCGCGCCAACCCACAACGGCTACCATCACGCCGCTGCCCAGGCGCGCTCGACGCGCCCACCTTCGCGCACCCGATCCCGCCGAAGCTCCTAGCGAGAAAGCCGACGACTTCGAAGGGGCAAAGCGACGAAGTCGCCGCGCGATCCCCGGATCGTCCAAGCCGCTGCAAGATGCCGCTCGTTCGCCGCGATGCTAGGCGCGGACCGTGGCCCATGTCGACGTCGTGGTCAATCCGTACGCAGGCAACGTGCGCCCGGGCACCGCGTGGCGCCGGCGGATCCTCGACGAAGCAGCGAGCTGTGGCGCGCGCCTGCACGAGCCGACCAACCTCGAGCAGCTTGATCAGCTGGCGCGCGATTTCGCGTCACGCGAGAGCAGAGCCCCCGTGCTCTTCGTGGGGGGTGACGGAACATTCATGCGTGGCCTGAGCGCCCTCGCCCGCGCGTTCAGTAACGCACCCCTGCCCGTGCTCGGGATCGTGCCCGCGGGAACCGTCGGCACCGTGGCGCGAAATTTCGGGCTAAGAGGCCCCGGTTGCGCGCGACGCGTGATACGAATAGCGTGCTGTAAGAGCGCCGGCGCGGCTTCGGGGCTGAGGGCCGACCCGCACCTTACCCTGCGGGTGCGCGACGATTCCGGGGGCGCTTACGTCGGATTCATCTTCGGCGCAGGTCTCGTAGGACGATTTTTCGAGGTCTATCAGCGTGCGCCACGGCAGGGACTTTTGACGGCTGCGACCATCGCGGGCAGAGTCTTCGCTGGCTCCTTTGTCCGCTCAACCCTCGCCAATCAGGTGCTGGCACCGATTTGCGGAAGCATCGACGTGGATGGCGAGGCGCACGGCGGCCGAGCGTGGAGTCTGATCGTGGCGAGCGTCGTCCGCGACCTCGGGCTCCACTTTCTCGTGACGTACCGTGCGGCAGGCTTCAACCGGTTCCACGTCGTCGCGAGCGGACTCCCTCCGAGGCGTCTCGGCCCCCAGATGCCGCGGGTTCTGCGCGGGCGGCCGCTTCGCGGAGAACCTTTGGTCGACACGCTTGCGCGGTCGCTAATCGTGAGATTCGCAGAAAGGAACGCCTATGTCCTTGACGGCGACGTGATCCGCGCTCGGTCCGTTACCGTCGAAGCTGGACCCGTCGTGCATTTGATACGTCCGTAGCAGTTGGCATCCGCATTCGATGGCTTCGCAGTCAAGATCCAGCCCCGCGACCGATCCCGACGGGTCGGGCGCCGAGTGGGGGAAGGCTCAAGTAACGTTTTCAGTCTCACCCTAGGCCTCGATTCGCACGACCTGGTCGGCGATCGTCAGCGCTTCGGCTCGATGTGTCACGAGGATGACGCTGCGCTGCCCGCGAAGGCGCGAAATCGCATCGAGGACACGGCGTTGCGCTCCATCGTCCAATCCGCTTGTCGGCTCGTCGAGCAGAAGCACCGGTTGCCGAGTCGCGATTGCCCGAGCCAGCGCAATCCACTGCCTCTCGCCTCCGGACACCGCACGCCCACCGGCGCCCAGTCGCGATTCCCGGAGCGCGAGCGAGAGGTGTGCCGCGCCCATTGGCTCAAGTGCGGCGCGCGCATCCGCCCCCTCGACACCCAGTCCGACATTCGCCGACAGAGTATCCGCGAGCAACGGCGCGTCTTGGGGGACCCACGCGAAAGGTCGGCTTGCAGGCCCTGCTGCTGCGTCGCGAAGGGACTCGCCACCGTACAGCACGTCCCCGCCGGCGCAGGCCTCGAGCCCGAGCAAAGTGCGCAACAAGGTGGTTTTGCCGACACCCGTGGGGCCCATCACGACAGCGATGGTGCCGGCCTCAACGCGCAGCGTGACCGGCAACGACGCGCGGCCGACGATCCGCAACGCCGACAGCTCGAGTGGCGCCAGCGGCCAGACATGCTGCGGGGGACCGCTCGGAGCGGCGGAATGCCGCGGACATGGCAGATCCGCTCGCTCGATGACGCGACGCAGCTCCTGATAAGACGCGTCCGCTCGGGAGAATGCGGTGCGCGCGTCCGCCAGCTCTCGCAACGGACGATACGCAAGGAAGAATGCGACGGCGAACAGGAGGAGGGGCCCGCCGCGTGCGGCATCGCCGAGCCAGCCCGCATGGGCCGCGGCAACGGCCGCCAGAAGCGCAGCGGCAGCAAGCACCTCGTTGGCACCGCTCAGGGCCGCCGCGCGCGCCTTCAGACGGGCCCGACGATGCGCGACGGCGTGGCCCAAGCACCCGACGTTGGCACGGGCTTTCGCCTCTGCACCGTAGCTCACCCACAAGTCAGCGTGACGCACCGCCTCATCCGCGGCTTGGAGAAGGTGTGCGTGCTCGCGGGCTGCCAGGGTCGAAGCCTCGCCAAATCCTGCGCGCCATAGACCAAGAATCCAGCCGAATCCGCTTAGCACCAACGCGGCGAGCGCGGCCATGCGAGGAGCCAGTACAGCGAGTACGATGCCCAGGGGCACGAGTTGAGCGAGGGCCCTCATGCCGCCGAGCAGTCCTTGTGAAAGGCCGACCTCGACATCGCCAACGCGCGACGTGAGGCCTATGACTGCATGCGCTGTCGGGACTCCTCCTTGGGACCCCTGATCGCGGTGTCGCGGATGGCGCAACGGATGAAGCCCGAGAAGCGCATCAAAAAGCTCTAGCCGGAGGTCGCAGCCAACCTGGCCTGCGATACGGACCTGAACGTAGGTAGCGTACGTGCCGGACGCCGCCTTCACGAGAAGAACCGCAAGCCCAGCCGCCGACAGAGTGAGTGCCTGCGCTCCGGCACCGCCCGGGCGGCAGAAGGGCAATGGGTCAAGACCTGCAGGCGCGATGGATCCTGCGAACTGTGACCTCCGAGCCGCAACGAGCGCGAGTGCGAGACTGCTACCCACAAGCGCCACGAGCGCGTGCGTGACGGCGTGCATCAGCGACACGGAGGCGAAGCTGACTGCCTGTCCGGGCCCGTGCAGTACCCGACGGAGCCCCTTAACGTAGTATTCTAAAAGAGCCGAATGACCGAAGATGGGGGCCAGCATGGCGAACGATTTTCGCCGAACGAAGTGTCGAGCGGCGGCCCATCATCTCATGACCGAAAGATGTTTTTCGAGCACCTGGCCATAACCTGATCGATGGAGAAAGGAGCGCGCGAATCGCCGATGCGCTCGTCGAGGATCAAAACGGATCGGCAGCGGTTGCAACGTGCGCAATCCGCCTCGTTGCGCGTGCACGCGGGTCGGTCTGCGGCGATCGCAACGGCCATCCCCCAACCTCATCGCCGAGCGGCGGACGGCCGCAGGACGCGTGGAGCGCACACGGGCCCATCGGGCACAGGTCGTGCACGCCTATCGGCCGCGCGGGTACCCAAGCCCGCGCACCGACGGAAGTCACGGACACCTCAAGCCGAAGGACGGGGCAAGAAAAAAGGGCCTGGCACTTCGCATTCTTCGAAACAATCCGTTCACGCGCTCAGGAGCGAGGGAGTATCGGTCATGGGCAAGAGCAAAGCGACCGCCGCGGCGATGGGCGAAGGCGACAGGGGGACGCCCAACATGGGGGCTTCCGCGGCGCACGACCCGCCCCAAGCGGCACGATCGGGGCCACTGCCCCGCGCAAGGAGGCCCTCTCCGAAGGCGATCGGACGGGCGGCGGCCGGGGGCGGAAGTCCGCCCTCGGAACCCGCACCCGCGGCACCGAACGAGGAAGACTTCGAAATCGGGACGCCTGTTCTGGGGTCGGCGGTTACGTCGGAGCTCGAACCGATGGTCGAAGATGAGTTCGATCTCGAGGCCGCCGCGGCCGCAGCCGGGGCTTCCGACACCCTCGTGCCCCAAAAAGCGCCATCCGACAAAGAGATCGAAGAGGGCGGGGGGGATTCCATGCTCGCGCGCTACTTCCGCGAGATGGCTACGCATCCCGTGATGGGGCCCGAGGATGAGTTGCGCACGGCGATCGAGGTGGAAAAGGCGGAGGTCGACCATTGGACCTCCATTTTCAGCTATTACGCTGCGGCGGACGTTGCCCTCGACTCGCTCGAGAGGGACCTGCCGACCGGCGAAGAGACGATCGATCTGCCCCAGATTGCGGAGATCCGCAAACTGCTTATCACCTTCAAGAAGCAACGAAACAAGTTCACGAGACAGCAGGAGAAAAAATACCGAACTTGGTGCGCCTCGCTCGCGAGGGCGATTCGCCTCGCCGACAGCGATCGTCTGTGGATCGCGCACTCCGAAGAGGCCGTCCGGAGACTCGCCGAGGAGCCGGACGAAGCAGCTCAGGAGGCCGACCTCGATCGCGGCCAAAGGTTGGCAGAGGCAGATCCAGGGGCGGAGCCGCCAACGCCGAACCTTCTGAAACGCACACCGGCGGTCCAGAAGTACCTCCACAAAATGGTCAATGCCTCGGCCCGATCGCGGTCGGTGAAGAACAAGTTCGTCAAGGCAAACCTGCGCCTGGTGGTCTCCATAGCCCGCCGCTACAACCGCGGGCGGCTGCCACTCATCGATTTGATTCAGGAAGGCAACATCGGGCTGATGAAGGCGGTCGAGCGCTTCGACCACACGCGCGGGTACCGTTTCTCGACGTACGCCTCGTGGTGGATTCGGCATGCCATCAGCCGCGCGCTTGCCGACAAGGGTAGAGCAGTGCGCATTCCGGTGCACATGCTCGACACGCACAACCGCATCCAGCGCGCGACGCAGGCGGTTCTGGCGCGGGCGGGACGGGAACCGACGCTCGGCGAGTTAGAGCGCGAAACCGGCATTCCGCAGGAGAAGCTCGACAAGGTGAAAGGGGCATGGGCGGATACCCCGTTCTCGCTGGACAGGCCAGTCGGCGACGAGGACGGTCGTAAGTTCATCGACTTCCTGCAGGACGAGAACTCGCTGTCGCCCTACGAGGCTCTCGCCAATCAGAAGTGGAACTCCGAGGTCCGAAGGCTTCTGACAACGCTCACGCCGATCGAGAGCCGTATCATTCGCTGGCGCTTCGGGCTCGACGACGAGGACGAGCTCACTTTGAAAGAGATTGGGGACAAGTACAACCTTTCGCGCGAGCGCATTCGCCAACTTCAAGAGCAGGCCCTGGGCAAGATCCGGAAGCACATGCGGGAATAAAGCCGCATTGGGTACCGGGAGAGGGAGCCGCCAGAGATGGTTTGGCCCGACAGCCGAGCACGACACGCCCGCCGTCATGGCATCGACCGCGCAATGAGCTCGACGAGCTTATCGGCGGCATGTCGCGCCACGTCTTGCTTGCCGCCGACGTGATTGAAGAGAATGGAGAACGCGATCGGGGCTCGGCCGCCAGCGCGCAGGACATAGCCGCTCAGCGCGATGACATCGTCGAGCGTGCCGGTTTTGGCACGAACCCGATGCCTCACAATCTCGCTGCGGAAGCGTTTGCGCAGGGTACCGTCCACCCCGCCGATGGCGAGCTGTGCCACGTACTCCGGTTGGATCTCCGAATCGCGCCACGCCCAGCGAAGCAGCTCGACCGTGCTGGACGCCGTCACCCGATCGGCGTCGAAGAGGCCCGATCCGTTCCTCAGGACAACGCCTGACTCGCTCGCGCCAATGCGTTCAAGCCAGCGCGCGATGAGGTCGGCTGCGTCGCCGCTCTTCGCCGGCCTGCCTTTCAGCTCTCCGCCGAGGCTCTTGAAGATCATTTCCGCATAAAAATTATCGCTCTGCTTGCCCAATCCGTAGAGCAACGAGGAAAGCGGAGCCGATGCGTGTTTTGCGAGTACGTGTCCTGGCATTTCGGTGCCACGACCGAGGCGAACCTCTCCCGAAATTTTGACGTCTGCTTGTTCCAGGATCGCCTTGAGTGCGTACCCGGCCAGAAGTCGTGGATCGTCAGCGCGCCGCGTATACCGAACCAGCCGAGAATCGCTCGCGATCGTGCCCCTCACCTGTGCGCTCATCCGCGATCCAACTCCCGACAACGTGAGTTCCACGTTGTCCGCCGTACCGGGATCCGCCGTCCGCACGGTGCCCTCGACATCGACGAAGCCCGGCGGATCGAACTCGATGCGCGCGGTCCCGGCCGGTAAGGGACGAACCGTCATCGTCACGCAATTCTCGTCGAGCGCTACCGCACTGACCGGAGCGCGGAAACCAGCCCACTCGTTCGGCTCCTGGTCGAACGCTGGCGGCAATGTCTGATCGTCGAAAAAGCGCTGGTCGACCGCGACGTCGCCGTTCAGTCGCTTGACGCCGTACGACCGAAGCTCGCCGACCATCGACCAGAGATCCGCCGTAGTAAGGGAGGGGTCGCCGAAGCCGCGGAGCACGAGCGGACCCACTACAGCGTCGCCCTCGAGCTTGCCCGAGAGGGTTGTCTCGTAGCGGTGGTCGCCGCGCAACATCGCAAGCGCAGCGGCTGCGGTGTAAAGCTTTGCATTGGACGCAGGATTGAGCGCGAGGTGTTCGTTGACGGCCGACAGGAGGCGACCCGACTCGACGTCGAGAACCGCAATGCCGACGCTTGCGCCCGCAAGTGCCCGCTCCGAGGCG
Source organism: uncultured delta proteobacterium (assembly GCA_963696385.1). Lineage (GTDB taxonomy): Bacteria > Myxococcota_A > Polyangia > Polyangiales > Polyangiaceae > Palsa-1150. The sequence continues at coordinate 237,072 of CAVOKF010000005.1, read as the reverse complement.
ATAGCCCGCGACAGGGTCAAGATCTCCGGGTTCATGGCCGACCATGCGCCCGCATCGGGAACCGGATCGGGGCGAGCCAGAGTCGGCGTCAGCGCGATCGACGACGCACACGCTGCGACGCCAATGGACGACATGAATCGTCGCCATCGAATCGAGGACCGGCTGGTAGGACTCGGTAGCAGCACGAGCGGCTGGCATAGATCGGCGCGCGACGCCTGTGAAGCCTCGTCAGAGTCGCCGATGTCGCGCGCCCTTGCGTCATCTCAAAAGCGGCGCGCCGGGACGATGCAGGCGCATGGTGGTCGCCGAGTCGCTCTGCTCGGCCTCATCGTTTCCAGCGAAATGGCTTGCGCTGTCGCTGCACCCGCGCGAAGCCGCGAAGATCGACCGATTGAGATGCTCGTCGCGAGCGACCCCGAAACGCTCGATCCACGTTACGCAACGGACCCCGTCGGCGTGCGCACCACACGCCTGATCCACGCGGGTCTCGTTCGCCTCGATCCCGGAACGCTCGCTGCCCGGCCGTACCTCGCAACGAGTTGGCAATGGCTCGATCCGTTGACACTAAGAGTCGCTCTGCGCGACGACGTGCGCTTCCACTCCGGTGCGCCAATGCGCGCGCACGACGTCGCCGCCACTCTGCGCGCCATCGCGTCACCGCAGGTGGCATCGCGGCAAGCTCGAATCGTGGAAGCAATCGCGGACGTGCGGGAGGCCGGAGAGCACGCGATTGTCGTTCGCCTCGCGCGGCCGCACGCAACTTTACTGACGGACTTGGAGCTACCCATTTTGCGCGCCGACGAGGCGGCATCTCCGCCTGCGCCCGGCGGGTCGCTCGACGGGCTTGGGCCGTTCGTCGTCAGGTCCTTCACGCAGGGAGAAGTGCAGCTCTTTCCCGCGACCGGCGCCGCACTGCCGAGGCCGTTGCACGCGATCACACTGCGGACGGTGCATGACGAGAACACGCGCGCGCTCAGATTGGAAGTCGGCCGTGCGGACGTAGCGGTGAATCTTCTTTCGCCCGCCTTGCTGCCCGCGCTGTCCGCTGAACCAGGGCTGACGGTCACGGCGCAACCAGGGGCGAATCTGACGTACGTGGTCGTGCAGGAGGCACGACCTCACCTCGGTGACCGTCGAGTGCGCCGAGCCATGTCGCTTGCCATCGACCGAAGCATGCTCGTCGCGACCCTGTTCGACCGACGCGCAACGGCTGCGGGCGGTCTGATCGCGCCGACGCACTGGGCACATACCGATCGAGCGACGCTCGCGTTCGACCCGGCCCGAGCACGCGCTCTGCTGGCCGAGGCCGACGTGGCGAAGATGCGGGTGACACTGCTCACTTCGACGGAACGCCTTCGCGGCGACGTCGCGCGCGTCATCGCCCAGGAGCTCGGAGACGTCGGAATCGATGCGACCGTCGTACCGCTCGAGCTTGGAACGATGATCGCCCGACTCAGTGGCGGCGATTTCGATCTGGCCATTCTCCAACTCCCCGAAATGACGGAGCCCAACGTCTTGCGGCATTTTTTGCATAGCGGGTTCGTACCGCCCGTGGGCGCCAATCGCGGTCGAGTGCTCGATGCGACGCTCGACACGCTCCTGGACCAAGGAGACCGCGGGGAAGAGGGAGCGACAGGGGGTCAGACCACGTTTGATGCGACGGCAGCTATGAGCTCGCGAAAGGTTATCTATGCCCGCGTCGAAGATCGCGTGCTCGAACAGATGCACATCTTGCCGCTGTGGTACGAAGATCAGGTGGCCGTTACTGGCGTGCGCGCAAGGCACTTCCGGCCTAGCGCAGAGGGGCGCTGGCTCGGACTCGCCGGTTTGAACTGAGTGCAGGAGCCAAACTGAGGCGATGGCGCCGGACACGTCCGGGTGAGCCTCGCGTATCGGCTGTGGGCATGCTAATCGCGGCCCCGAGCGTCGAGGAGGGTCCGCCATGAGTCGCAAGCCCACCAAGTATGTGTTCGTAACAGGTGGCGTCGTCTCGTCGATCGGCAAAGGGCTCGCTTGCGCGTCCGTTGGAGCGCTGCTCGAGGCGAGGGGCCTGCGCGTGACCCACGTGAAGCTCGACCCCTACATCAACGTGGATCCAGGGACGATGAGTCCTTATCAACACGGCGAGGTCTTCGTCACGGATGACGGGGCCGAAACCGATCTCGACCTCGGCCACTACGAGCGGTTCACCACGACACGGATGACGCGGCAAAACAACTTCACGACCGGACGAATCTACGAGAGCGTGATCTCGAAGGAGCGTCGCGGCGAGTACCTGGGAGCCACGGTTCAGGTCATCCCGCACATCACCGACGAGATTAAGGCGCGCGTGCGCGACGCAACCGATGGTGTAGACGTCGCGATGATCGAAATCGGTGGCACAGCCGGCGACATCGAGTCGCTTCCCTTCCTCGAGGCCGTACGCCAAATGAAGATCGAGGCCGGCCCCCAGAACGCGCTCAATATCCACGTTACGCTCGTGCCCTACATTCCGACCGCCGGCGAGCTGAAGACAAAGCCTACGCAGCACTCCGTCAAGGAAATGCGTGAGATTGGCATCCAGCCCGACGTTCTTCTCTGTCGCACGCAGATGCCCCTCTCGCGAGCGGTCAAAGAGAAGATCGCGCTTTTCTCGAATGTGGCCGTCGAAGCAGTGATCGGCGCGCTCGACGCGGATTGCATCTACGAGGTGCCCTTGCTTCTGAACGCCGAGGGATTGGACGAGCTGGTCGCCGAGCGCCTCAATATCTGGAGTCGGGCTCCCGACCTCGCGACGTGGCAGCGAGTCGTCGCGCGATTCAAGAACCCGTCGCGTGGCAGCGTTCACATTGGCATCGTCGGTAAGTACGTTCATTTCAGAGATGCGTACAAGTCCCTTCACGAGGCACTGGTTCACGGCGGCCTTCACAACGACTGCCGAGTTGAACTCGAGTACATCGATTCGGAGGAAGTCGAAACGCGCGGCCCCGAAATCTTGCTCTCTGGCCTGGATGCCGTCCTGGTTCCCGGCGGCTTCGGTGACCGAGGAACCGAAGGAAAGATCGCCGCGATCGGCTACGCCCGCACAAACCGGATTCCGTTCTTCGGCATCTGTCTCGGCATGCAGCTCGCCGTAGTCGAATTCGCCAGAAACGTCGCGGGACTGCTGGATGCGAACTCGAGCGAATTCGACAAGGAGACTGCACATGCGGTCATCGACTTGATGCCCGATCAACGCGGTGTGCGAAATAAGGGGGCTACGATGAGACTCGGGGCGTATCCCTGCGTGCTGGTACCTGGAACCGTGGCTGCAGAGGCCTACGGTGCGACCGAGATTAGCGAGCGGCATCGGCATCGCTATGAGTTCGTGAACGACTACCGCGAACCGCTCGCAAATGCTGGGCTCACGTTGAGCGGGACTTCGCCCGACAAGCGGTTGGTTGAGATGATCGAGCTACGCGACCACCCGTTCTTCATCGGGTGCCAGTTCCATCCGGAGTTCAAGAGCCGCCCAGCCTCGCCTCACCCCCTGTTCGCGCGGTTTGTGCGTGCCGCCGTCGAGCGGCAGGCGGCCCGCAGCAAAGTGGAAGCGAGAAAGATTTCGGAGACGCAATCGGTCGTCAATTAGTTAGGCATTCCCGACCAGCCGGGAGTGCTACGGATGCGGACGAGGATGCCCTCCGCACAAGCCTGCCGCAACGCAGCCGCGTTCGCAGCGTGTCCAGGTCGGACTGCGCGCATGCGTCCAACAGGCGGACCGCCCACGAGATAAGCGTCACCGACGAGATCAAGCAGCTTGTGACGCGCTGGTTCATCTTCGGCGAAAGGACCCGTGCAATGAACCCCCCTGGCGGAAAGAACGACGACTGACCGCGGATCGACGTAGCGGATAAGGCCTTGGCGGGAGAGGCTGTCGATTTCGGACGCAAGAACAAACGTGCGGGCGGGCGCGATGCGGGCGCGGAAGTCGGCTGCGTCGCCGGTCCAACGCGCCTCCGGCGTCACGCGTGGATGGTCCAGCACCAGACGCACTTCCACATCGATGTCGTCCGCCGGATGGAACTCGTAGCGGCTCGTGCCGACCTCGACCGCCCCGACACGCGCAACACGGAGGAAGGGCTCACTTTTGGCGAGGGCAAGCGATTGTGCCGCATCGCACCATTCGCCGGCGCCGCCGTCGAGCAGCGGCAGCTCCGGACCCTCGACCACGAGCGTGAGACCGTCGCGAATACCAAGTCCAGCGAGAGCCGCAAACGCGTGCTCCACCGTTGCAACACGGACGCGGCCGCCCAAGGCTACAATCGTCGTGGCCCGAACGGTGCTCGCGACGGTGAAATCCTCGATGGGCACAGCGAGATCTCCCGCTGACACACTCACCGGACCCGGGCGAGCGAGCAGCGTCACCCGAGCTCGGGAGCCGGAGTGGAGGGCGACGCCCTCTACGAACGTGCGGAGTTCGCCGCCAGAAGGCGGCACATCAAATCTCATTGTTGCTGGAACGCCGCCGATTCGCTACGTCGTCTACACTGGCGGCTACGATGTCGGCAAAACGAGTCCAAATAATCGTCCGGGGACGCGTCACGGGCGCCTTCTTCCGAGCGGCCACCCAGCGCGAGGCTCGACGTCTTGGAATCTCTGGGTGGGTGAGAAACCGTCCGGACGGCAGCGTTGAGCTATTGGCCGAAGGTGAGGAGGACTCTATCAAAGAAATCATATCTTGGGCGCAACATGGGCCTTCCGCTGCTCGGGTCGACGACGTCGACGTTCGCTGGCGCAGTTACACGGGCGAGTTCTCAGAATTCCGAATCGTCGAATGAATTCAAGCCGCCAGCGGGCGGCCGGACGGCAGTCCAGAAACACCGAGGAAAGAGACTGCGTCCGTTCGGCTAGCGCTGGCTAAGGCATTGTCCGTACGGCTGCCGCTATTCGATCTTCGCAGGTTCCGACGGCTCGGCGGCGGCAACCTGCGCCGCCTGTTTGACGACGCCAGCGGGCTCGGTCGCCTTCGGTGCCGTCGGCCTGCTCCCCGCTCGACCTTCTTCGACGAACTCGATGAGTGAAATGGGCGCGTTATCCCCGCGGCGCGGGCCGAACTTCACGATACGGGTGTAACCGCCGGGACGGTGCGCGAAGCGTCTGGCCAAGTCGACAAGCACTTTCTCGACCAGATCGACACGCTTGGTTTCCCCGCCGGATTCGGCACGGACCCCGAATCGGGGCACGTAGGCCGAAATGAGCCGAGACGCCGCCAGCCGGCGTGCACGATCGCCCGACGACAGCTCGGCCTGCGGCGTGTAAGCCGCCTCGCCCAGTCGCCGCGCCTTCGTGATGAGCTTCTCCGCTATACGGCGCAGTTCCTTCGCTTTCGCATCCGTGGTCTCAAGGCGCTCGTGCAGAATGAGGTTCGCCGCCAAGTTGCGCAGCATGGCGCGCCGGCTGCTGGTGTTCCGGTCGAACTTGCGACCTGCGTTTCGGTGGCGCATGGCGTTGCCTCACTAATGACTGGCTAAAATCGAATTGGGGGAGGTCCAAAAAAATAACATGAAGCATCAAGCTGATTTAGCGTCCGAAGAATTAGTTTTGCTGCTGCTGCTGCTTCCAGCGCTCGAGCATCTGCGGCCAGTTGTCGATCTTCATCCCGAGGGAAAGTCCCATGTTCGCGAGAATCTCTTTGATTTCCTTCAGACTCTTACGCCCGAAATTTTTGGTTTTCAGCATGTCCTGTTCGGTGCGCTGAACGAGCTCACCGATGAGCTGAATATTAGCGTTCTGCAGGCAGTTTGCGCTCCGTACGCTCAGTTCAAGTTCGTCGACGCTCCGAAATAGGTTTTCGTTGAGCGGCTCCTCCTCGGATCCGGAGGGGGTGTAGTGCGTCTCCTCGCTCTCCTCGAAGTTGATAAATATGGAGAGCTGCTCTTTCAGAATTTTTGCCGCGTAGGCCACTGCGTCCTGCGGTCGCACGCTTCCGTTCGTCCACACTTCGAGAGTTAGTTTGTCGTAGTCCGTCTGCTGACCGACACGCGCATTGGTCACGGTGTAGTTGACTTTACGGACGGGCGAAAACAGCGCATCTATGGGAATCGTGCCGATCGACATGCCCGCCGTCTTGTTTCGTTCGGCGGGGACGTATCCGCGACCCACGCTGACGGTCAGCTCCAGGACGAGCGGTCCGGCCTTGTCGAGCGTTGCAACGACGTGGTCCGGGTTCAGGACCTGCAGCCCGTCCACGAGCTGGATGTCGCGAGCATGCACGGCACCCGGGCCCACTTTGTCGATTCGCACGGTGTACGTCTTTGCCGTCGCTGCTTTGAGGACCACTTCCTTCAAGTTCAGCACGATGTCCGTCACGTCTTCGACGACGTCGTTCACGGTCGTGAACTCGTGAAGAGCGCCGTCGATTCGAACCGCGGTAATCGCCGCGCCCTGAAGCGACGAAAGCAGGATCCGTCGGAGAGAGTTTCCGACCGTGATGCCGTAACCCCGCTCGAGCGGCTCCGCCGTGAACTTTCCGTAGAACTCAGTGAGCGATTCGCCCTCGACGTGAATTCCGCGTGGACGGATGAGGTCGCGCCAGTTGCGTGCAATGTTGGTGGACGTGGTCATGCTTTCTCGCTGTTCTTCAGAGGTTCACGCGGCAATCCCAGCGCACCTTCGAACCCGCTCTCTGGCGGCGCCCGTTGCCTGCCCGTGTGGCATTTCAATTGTCAGCGCGAGTAATACTCAACGACATACTGCTCACGAATGGCCGGCTCGTTCATCTCTTCTCGCACCGGAGCGCCTTTGAAGGTGCCGGCGAAATTGGCCTTGTCCAGCTCGAGCCACGACAGGACCGGCCGCTTCTCGACTTGAGCGAGCGAAGCGACGATCTCCTTTATTTCTCGGCTCTTTTGCCTGACTTCGATCTTGTCGCCCGGACGCAGCAGCACGCTGGGAATGTCTACGCGCCTTCCGTTGACCAGCAAGTGGCCGTGGCGGACGATTTGGCGCGCCTGGGCGCGTGTGAACGCGAAACCCAAGCGATGCACCACGTTGTCCAGGCGCCCTTCGAGCAACCCGAGCATCTGCTCGCCAGTCCTTCCCTTTCGGCGCGCTGCGTCAAAATAGTATTTTTGAAATTGTCTTTCGAGAACACCGTAGATCCGGCGCACCTTCTGCTTTTCGCGCAATCGGATTGCGTATTCGCTGAGCTTCACGCGAGCCTGGCCGTGCTGTCCGGGTGGGTACGGGCGACGGGTGTACGAGCACTTCTCGGTGTAGCAGCGCTCACCCTTGAGGAAAAGCTTCATGCCCTCTCGGCGACAGAGCTTGCAAACGGGACCGTGATAACGAGCCATGCTTTCTATTTCCGTCTCTTTCGTTCTGCCCACACCCGCTGATGCCGGGGGTTGAGCCTGAAACTGGTTTACGCGCCAGCGGCGCTTCGTCCCAGACCGGCGAAACTTGCGCCGGGAAGCCGATTCACACGCGCCGCCGCTTCGGCGGACGGCACCCGTTGTGAGGGACCGGCGTCACATCCCGAATGAGCGTGACTTTGAACCCGACCGTCTGCAGTGCCCGCAGCGCGCTTTCCCGGCCGGCCCCGGGCCCCTTCACGAAAACGGCGATCGAGCGCATCCCGTGCTCCATCGCCTTTCGGGCCGCTTCTTCAGCCGCAAGCTGCGCCGCGAACGGAGTGCTCTTGCGCGAGCCCTTGAAACCGCGAGAGCCCGAACTCGACCAAGCGACGGTGTTGCCGTTTACGTCCGTGATAGTGACGACGGTATTGTTGAACGTCGACTGAATGTGAGCGATTCCGGTCGCCACATTCTTCTTCACTTTTTTCTTGGCTTTTTTTCCGCCCTCGCCCGCGCCGCCGGGCGGAGGGATACTTGTCTTGGACTGGGACATATCAGTTAGCTCCTGCGGAGACGCGCTCGAGAGAACGAGCCGACGGGCTGACGCTTACGTCGAAGGCTCCCTCTCTGCCTGGGTTCAAGTTGCTCCGGTCGCCGGCTTGCGAGGGCGGGCGAGCAGGCCCTTGCGGGGGCCCTTGCGAGTTCGGGCGTTGGTATGGGTCCGTTGGCCATTGACCGGCAGTCCCCTGCGGTGCCGCAGCCCGCGATAGCAGCCTAGATCCATGAGCCGCTTGATGTTCATCTGGATTTCTCGCCTGAGGTCCCCTTCGACCTTGTAGTCCGAGTCGAGCAAATCACGGATTTTCTTGATGTCCGACTCGCTCAGCTCTTCGGTCGGCTTGTTCGGTGGAATACCAGTATCCGCGCAGATCTTGCGCGCCGTAGCCCTGCCGATCCCGTAAAGATACGGCAGCGCAAAGGCGATCTGCTTGTGGCGTGGAAGGTCGACACCTGCGATGCGGGCCATGTGTTCTCTCGCTCAGCCTTGCCGCTGCTTGTGACGGGGATTTTCGCAAATGATCCGGACGACACCCTTGCGCCGGACCACTTTGCACTTTTCGCAAATCTTCTTGACGCTCGGTCGTACCTTCACGGAAAAATCCACTCCTTCATTCGATTGCTGGGCTCGTTTGCCGCTGAAAATTGCGGTTCATTTGTGCCGGTAGGTAATCCGGCCTCGGCTCGGGTCGTAGGGACTCACCTCGACCGTGACCCGATCGCCCGGCAAGATCCGAATGTAGAATTGGCGCATGCGCCCGCTGATCGTCGCGAGAACGACGAGACCATTGTCACATTTGACTCGAAACATGGCGTTTGGCAGCGCCTCCTGCACGGCGCCGTCGAATTCCAGCTTGTCACCCTTGGGCTCCTTGCGCTCGCGCCGTTCAGTCATGCAATTGGACATCTCCTCGGTGTCCTGCCTTACCAGTGTTTAGTCCAGACCGAGCGCATGAAGGACGCGTGCGGTCACCTCTTCTACTGCCCCCACCCCATCGATTCGCCTCAAAATGCCCAGACCCTGATAGTACGGGAGCAGATCCGCGGTCATCTCTTCGTACGTGTCGAGGCGTTTCGCCACAACGTCTTCGCGGTCGTCCGTACGGTGCTCTAGGTCTGCCCCGGGGGGAGGAGGGCTATACTTCAAATGATAAATCTGTCCAGTGCGTTTGTCCGTCCGGCGTAGAACTGCACGTTCGATCAGGAGTGAGCGCGGAAGCTCAATGGCGATCACATGATCGAGCGCGAGCCCGCTCGCCTCGAGCAAAGTTTGCAGGGCGGTCGCTTGTGGAACGGTTCTGGGAAATCCGTCGAGCATAAATCCATCGCCGCAGTCGGGCCTCCGGGTCCGTTCGTCGATGAGTCGGATCACCACGTCATCGGGCACGAGCGCCCCGGCTGCCATGCGGCCGACGAGATCCGACGGCAGCCGGCCCTCCGCCCTCGCCGCCCGCAGCATGTCGCCCGTCGAGATCTGGGGGATGCCACACCTCACGCCAACGATTCTCGCCTGCGTTCCCTTCCCCGCACCGGGAGGCCCCATGAACACGAGACGCATCGGCCTCAATCCTTTCGCGCACGGATACGCGACGTTCGCGCTCCTGCGCCGGAAAGGCCCTCGTAGTTGCGCGTAATGAGGTGGGCCTCGATTTGGTTCACGGTATCCAGCGCCACGCCCACGACGATCATGATCGACGTGCCGCCCCACCGGAATGGAACATGGAACTGCTGGCTGATTATGCTCGGGACGATGCATACGACTGCAACGTAGAGCGATCCACCGAACGTGATCCGGGTCAACACATAATCAATGTAATCGGCAGTCTGCTTTCCCTGTCGCACGCTCGGAATGAAAGCTTGTTGTTTTTTCAGATTGTCCGCCACGTCGACCGGCTGAAAGGTGACCGCGGTGTAGAAATGGCAAAAGAAAATAATCAGGAGGACATAGAACGTGTTGAAGGCCCAGTCGCCGCGCTGCAGCATCGATTGCAGCTGTGCCATGCCCGGAACCTTGAAGTTGGCCAGTGTGGCGGGAAACATGAGCAACGACGAAGCGAAGATCGGCGGGATCGTCCCGCTGGTATTGACCCGCAACGGTAGGTGCGCGGTTTGCCCACCGTAAATTCGCCGACCCACGGTTCGGCGCGCGTAATAGATGGGAATTCTGCGCTGCGCGCGCTCAAAAAAAACGATGGTCGCGACCGTGGCGAGCACGATCGTGACGACCGCCGCAAGGTTCAGAGGCTGGATGTTGCCCTTGTTGGTTGCGAAGTAGCCCGCGATGCCGTCCGGTATCCCGTCGACGATTCCAGCGAATATGAGGAGCGATATCCCGTTTCCGATTCCGCGTTCCGTGATCTGCTCACCAACCCACATCATGAACGCCGTTCCGGTCGTCAGCGTGAGCATACTCATCAAACGGAAGCCCCAACCGGCGTGCGTAACCACGTCCCCCACCGCCGCCGAGTCTGAAAGGTCTCCGTTGTTCATAGCCTCGAGGCTCATGGCGATGCCGAAGCCTTGAACGAGTGAAAGAGCAATCGTGCCGTAGCGGGTATACTGATTGATCTTGCGCTGGCCCTGCTCGCCTTCCTTCCGGAGTTCGTCGAGCGGCTTGAACACCATCGTCAAGAGCTGAAGGATGATGCTCGCGCTCACATAGGGCATGATGCCAAGCGCGAAGATCGACAAATTACCCAGCGCACCCCCGCTGAACATGTTGAAGAGACCAAGCAGACCACCGCCTTGCTTGTGGATTACGGCGTTCATCACCGTTCGGTCCACGCCCGGAATGGTGACGAATACGCCTATCCGATAAACCGCGAGCAAGACGACAGTGAAGAGAATTCTCCTCCGGAGCTCGGGGACCTTCCCGATATTTGCAAAGGCGGATAGGGCGGACATGGGGGTGCCGAGGCTAAGCCGGCGTACGTCCGACGATCACGATCTTGCCCCCCGCCTTCTCGATCTTGTCCGCTGCGTTTTTCGAAAATGCGTGCGCCGACACGGTGACGGCTTTCGTAATCTCCCCGTCACCGAGGATCTTAATTCGGTCGAACCGACCCTTGACGAGTCCGCGCTGCTCCAGGGCCTTCTCGTCGACGCTCGCGCCGCCATCGAAGAGCTCAAGGTCGCCGACGTTTACCGACGCGGTGATGGTCGGGAACGCATTGCGAAAACCGCGCTTGGGTAAGCGCCGCTGAATGGGTGTCTGCCCCCCCTCGAAATGCGGCTTGAATCCACGCGTGCGCGCGTACTGCCCCTTTTGGCCTCGGCCCGCGGTCTTCCCGAGACCCGACCCGACGCCGCGACCGACGCGCGTTTTCTGACCCGTCGCGCCGCCGGGTGGTGCCAGCTTGCTCAATGTGTCAGCCATGATCGACCTCCTCAACCCGCAGCAAGTGAATGACCTTCTTGATCGCGCCGCGAAACGACGGCGTGTTGCCCACGATCACGCTGGTCCCAGGCCCTCTGAGTCCCAACCCATGGATGGTCGAACGCATGTCGTTCTGTTGACCGATCGTGCTTTTCGTCTGAGTTACACGGATTTTGGGCTTCATGGCGTTCTCTTTCAGGCTTGCGCGGGCAGCGCGACTACCGGCGCTCTCTCCGCCTTGCGTTCGATCAGATCCTCGGTCTGCTTGCCCCGCTTTTGCGCCACCTGTTCCAGGTTGCGGAGCGACTTAAGCGCTGCGATGGTTGCGCGCACCACGTTGTGAGGATTTGAGCTTCCCAGGCATTTGGTCAAAATGTCGTGAATGCCCGCGCTCTCAACCACCGCGCGTACGGCTCCCCCGGCGATGACGCCCGTCCCAGCGGAGGCCGGCTTGAGGAATACCCGGCCACTACCGAAGTGGCCCAAGGTTTGATGCGGAATCGTCACACCGTCGAGCGGAACGCGAAACACGTTCTTTCGCGCCTGGTCATTTCCTTTGCGGATGGCCTCGGGAACCTCATTGGCTTTTCCAAGACCGACACCCACGTGCCCACCTTCATCCCCGACAACCACAAGAGCGCTGAAGCTGAAGCGCCGACCGCCCTTGACCACTTTGGCCACTCGGTTGATGTAGATGACGCGCTCCTTGAGTTTCTCTTCATCGATATGAAGCTGCCCCGGAGCACCGGCGCCAGAAAACCTTGAGTCCTGCGCACCGGCAAACCTCGGAGCGTTGTAAGCAGCCATCGCCATCTTTCTCCAATCAAAATTTCAGACCGGCTTCGCGCGCGGCGTCCGCGAGCGCACGAATCCGGCCGTGATACAAGTAGCCGCTGCGGTCAAAGACCACCTTGTCGATCCCCTTCTCCAAAAGCAGCTTCGCGATGGCCTTGCCGACTCTCTTTGCCGCGTCGAGCTTGCGATCCTCGGCGACCTCGCTCCGAACGCCGCGCGAGAGCGTCGACGCGTGGGCAACGGTCGTGCCGGCCACGTCGTCTACTACCTGCGCGTAAATGTGCTTCGCGCTGCGAAATACGCTCAGACGCGGTCGCTCCGAAGTTCCGCTGATCCGCCGGCGAATACGCAGCTTTCTGCGTTCGCGCCCCACGATACGCATCGCCATGGGTCACTTTCCTCCGCCGGCCTTCGCCGCCTTGCCGGCCTTTTCGCGCACTTTTTCGCCTTGATACCGCACGCCCTTGCCGCCGTAAGGCTCCGGTGGCCGAAATGCGCGGATTTTCGCGGCCGTCTGCCCGATGACTTCCTTGTCGGATCCGGTAAGGATCACGATGGTCCCCTTCGAATCGCCGGGGATATCGCATTTTATCCCCTTGGGAAGTGGAAAAGCGATCGGGTGGGAAAACCCCAGGCTGAGGTTCAACACCTGGCCCTTGACCTCCGCGCGGTAGCCGGTACCGACGAGCTGAAGCGTCTTCGTGTAGCCGTCGGCAACCCCGGTCACCATTCCTGCTAGCAGAGCCCGTGCGAGCCCTTGAAAGCGAGCCCCGTCTCGTCCCGGAACCGTCGGTGCGACGCGAATGTGCGCCGCGTCCACCTCGACGCTCACGTGATCGGGCACGTTGCGAGCAAGAGTGGCCTTCGGACCGCGGATCTCGATTGACCTCTCCTTCAGCGTCGCGCTGACGCCTTTGGGGAGCGGGATTGGCCGTTTGCCGGTTCGCGACTGGCGAATGCCCGGGAACCCCTGAGGCTCAGTCTGATTGACGGTCGTCATGGCGCTCACCAAACCTCGCAAAGCAACTCGCCTCCGACCCGCTGACGGCGTGCTTCGCGGTCCGTCATCACGCCTCGGCTCGTGCTGAGAATTGAAATTCCCATTCCCGAGCATACGCGCGCGATGCGGTCGTGTCGCACGTAGACCCGACGGCCCGGGGTCGAGACGCGACGTAGGCCGTCGATCGCCGATTGTCGGTCACGACCGTAACGTAGAATCAGGGTGAGCACTTTCGGGTCCTCACCTTCGCTCGCGCGAACGTCGTCGAGATAGCCCTCGCCCTTCATCACGATTGCCACGCGCTCCTTGAGATTGGAGTGCGGCATCTCGACACGCTCGTGTCGGGCCATCGTGCCATTGCGGATACGCGTGAGCATGTCCGCGATCGGATCGGTCATCATGAGGTCACCAGCTCGCCTTGATCACACCAGGGATCTCGCCTCGGAGCGCGAGCAGCCTAAAGCAAATCCTACAAAGCTCGAACTTTCGATAATAAGCTCGGGGGCGGCCGCACACCTTGCACCGGTTGCGGTGCCGCACGACGAACTTGGGCCGGCGATTGAGTTTCGCAAACTGAGAAGCACGCGCCATCGTTCTTTCCTCTGTCCCGTCAGCGACCGTCAGGCTGCGCGAAAGGGCATCCCAAGCTGCTGGAGCAGCGCGCGCCCTTCCTCGTCGGTCTTTGCCGTCGTCACGAAGCTGATGTTCAAACCCTTGATTGCATCGATCTTGTCGTAGTCGACCTCGGGGAAGATGATCTGTTCCTTGAGGCCGAGCGTGTAGTTACCCTTGCCGTCGAAAGCCTTCCGGGAGATGCCCTTGAAGTCACGCATCCGCGGCAGCGCCACGCTGACGAGCCGGTCGAGGAACTCCCACATCCGGCCGCGCCGCAGCGTGACCATGGCCCCGATCGGGATGCCGGCGCGCAATTTGAAATTGGCGATCGCCTTCCTTGCACGCGTTACGACTGGCTTCTGACCGCTGATCGTCTTCAGTTCTTCCACTGCCGTGTCGATGATCTTCGGGTTGGCGACCGCCGCCCCCAAGCCCATGTTGATGACGATCTTTTCGAGGCGCGGCACCTGCATTTGGTTCTTGTATTGGAACTGCTTGGTCAAGGCCGCAATGACGTGCTCGCGATATTTTTCGAACAGGCGCGGAGCGATCCCTTCCGTCGTCGACGCAGCGATTTGCGCACTGCCGGCCGAAACGGCCCCCACCCCTCCTTTGCCCTTTCGACCCCCGCCCTTGCCCGCCTTGCCACTTTGCTTCGACGGATCGCGCTTCTCGCTTTTGGCCTTCTTCTCATCCGCCATGGGCGTTACTCCGACGGAACGGGGAGTTCTTCCCCGCTCTTGACCGCAATTCGAACCTTGTTGCCGTTCTCGAGCACCTTGAACCGAACCCGTGTTCCCTTCCCGGACTTTGGGTCCACCGGCATTACGTTGGAGACATGAAACGGTTGCTCACGCTCAACGATGCCACCCGACGGGTTTCGCGGCGTCGGCTTCGTATGGCGCTTCACGAGGTTCACTCCCTGGACGAGCACCCGGCCTTCTTCGCGGAACAATCGAATGACTTTGCCGGTTTTCCCGGCGTCTTCTCCACTGATGACGACGACGGTGTCGCCGGTGAGGATTCTCTCGGCCATCACAGGACCTCCGGGGCGAGCGAGATGATCTTCATGAATTTTTTCGCACGCAGCTCGCGGGCGACGGGACCGAAGATGCGAGTCCCGATCGGCTCGTGCTCCTTGTTGACGAGAACCGCGCTGTTCTCATCGAAGCGAATGTAGCTTCCGTCCGCGCGCGAGGTCTGATGGCGCATACGAACGACGACCGCGTGTGCGACTTCGCCCTTCTTGACCTTCATTCCGGGCAAGGCCTCCTTGATCGACACGACGATTACGTCGCCAATCTCGGCATAGCGTCGCCGCGATCCGCCAAGCACCTTGATGCATTGGACCCGCTTGGCACCCGAGTTGTCGGCGACCTCGAGTATCGTTCGCATCTGGATCATGGCGGACTACTCCTCCACGTATTTCTTTACGAGGCGTGTGACTAGCCAGCGCTTGTCCCGACTGATCGGGCGGTGCTCCTGGATTTCGACCTGATCGCCCGGCTTGAACTCGCCGTTCTGGTCATGCGCCTTGTAACGCATTCGTGACCTCACGTACTTGCCATAAAGGGGGTCGCGCCGGTGCGTGACGACTTCGACGACGACCGTCTTCTGCATCTTCGCACTGACGACCCGCCCCGTCATTTTGCGGCGGAACCCGTGACCCTCGTGGTCGCTCGCGGTGCTTACCTCCCCGGCGCCGACCGACGGTGCATTTTCGCTCATGGTGACTTGACCTCGATCTTCTCAGCGCCCGTCTGGCGGCTTCGCGCGCCCTCGGCCGGAGCTGCGTCTTTCAACCTCAGCCGCGCCGCCTCGCCCACGCGCCCGTTTGCTTCGACCGGCTTCGGCGCCTTGTCGGCCGACGAGGTCGTGGCGGGATTGTTCGCGTCGCGCTCCCGAAGGAGCGTGAGAACCCGTGCCAGCTCCCGCCTGGTCTTGCGAATCGCGCTCGTGTCGTCGAGCCGATTGGTGAAGTTCTTCAGCCGGTTCTGAAACACATCGCGCACGAGCGACTTCTGGAGATCGACCAAGTCGTCTGCGGCTTTCTGACGTAAATCGGATGCCTTCATGCGATCTCTCCGCGTGAGAGGAATTTCACCGCGACCGGAAGCTTGTGCCCCGCAAGCCGAAACGCTTCGCGTGCCGTGGTTTCGTCCACACCCGCGAGCTCGTACAGCACCCGACCCGGTAGAACTTCGGCGGCCCACTCCTCGACCGCACCTTTGCCGCCTCCCATGCGCACCTCAAGAGGCTTCTTGGTCACCGGGCGGTCGGGGAAGACCCGAATCCAAAGCTTGCCAGCGCGTTTGACGTGTCGGGTAATGGCCATGCGCGCGGCTTCGATCTGACGCGCGGTCACGCGTCCGGTCTCCGTGGCCTGCATTGCGAAATCGCCGAACGACACGTCACTGCCACGACGGGCCATGCCTCGGTTGTTGCCCTTTTGGGCCTTACGATATTTGGTGCGCTTGGGCGAGAGCATCTCTCAAGACTCCGACCGAATTAACCGAGTTGAGGGCGACGGTTGCGGCGCTGCAATACCTCGCCCTTGAAGACCCAGACCTTAACCCCGATGATCCCATACTTCGTGCGCGCCTCGGCCATGCCGAACTCGATGTCCGCGCGCAGGGTGTGAAGCGGAACCCGTCCTTCCCGATAGGTCTCGACGCGACTCATCTCGCTGCCACCCAAACGCCCAGAACAGCGAATGCGGATGCCCTTTGCACCGAATTTCATGGCGGTTGAGAGAGCCTTCTTCATCGCCCGACGGAAAGCGACACGGCGTTCGAGTTGCGTGGCGATGTTCTCGGCCACCAACTGCGCTGCCGTCTCGGCTTTGCGAACTTCTTGAACATCGATGAAGACTTCATTGTCGGTGAACGATTGGACGCCAGGGAAAAGCGTCTCGCCTTTTGCTGCAGTCTTCAGATTCCCCGTCTTTAGGGTTTCGATTCCCTTGCCGCCCTTGCCGATGACCATCCCCGGCCGCGCCGTGAAGACGATGACCTTGCACTTGTTGGCAGCACGCTCGATCTCGACCCCCGCGATGCCGGCATTCTGGAGGTATTCCTTCACCGCCCGCTTGACGCGGATGTCTTCGTGCAGCCACTTCGCGTAGGCCTTGTCCTCGAACCACTTGGAATTCCAAGTTTTGATAACGCCCAAACGAAAGCCGTAGGGGTGGACCTTCTGACCCATGATTTTGCGTGTCCCTTATCGCTCAGCAAGAATGATGGTGATGTGGCTGAGGCCTTTTTGAACGCGCGTCGCGCGCCCCATCGCACGAGGCCGCCAGCGACGCATGTGCTTGTTCGGCGCCTTGTCAACAAACGCGGTCTCGACAAAAAGGCTATCGAGATCCACTCCGGGACTCTGCGTTTTCGCGTTCGCGACGGCGCTCTCGATGAGTTTCTTTACGATCGGGGCCGCCGAGCGATGGGTGAACTCGAGAACTTGAAGCGCCTCGCCTGCCTGGCGACCGCGGACGAGATCGACGATGACGCGCGCCTTGCGCGGACTAATCCGCGTAAATCGCGCAATTGCCTTACTGACCATGGTCGGGCCCTCTTGCGACCGTCGTACCCACGGGCATCGAGCCTAATGCTCGGAGCACGGGCCGTTACGGACACCTGAACGATTGCCGAGTTGCTGAAAGCTGTCTCTGACAGACCCCAATGGGGGAACGGGGACGCGTAGTTTAATCGCAAGCCCACAACGTGCAAGTAAAAACTGCGGTTAGCTTGAGAAACTGCCACTTCCGGCTGAACGGACCGCATCGAGCGCTCGTCAGCCAGCCTGGCCCGCGTAGGCTCGGCGGGGGAGGAGGTCCGGCGCGGGTCACCTCTTCGCGCCGCCGCCGCCGGGGGCCGGCCTGGCGCCTGCGCCGGAAGCACCACCGGCGGCCGAAGCGACCTTCGACTTCTTGTCGCCCGAGTGCCCGTGAAACGTGCGGGTGGGCGCGAACTCTCCCAGCTTGTGGCCCACCATGTTCTCGGTCACGAAGACCGGGACGAATTTCCGCCCATTGTGAACGGCAAAGGTGAGTCCGACGGCGTCCGGCGTAATCGTGCTCCGCCGCGACCAGGTCTTGATGACTTTTTTGCTTTGAGCAGCTTGCGCCGACGCGATTTTCTCGGCGAGATGACCGTCTACGAACGGACCCTTTTTGACGGAACGAGCCATCGTTGTGAGCCCTAGCCTTTCTGTCCTCGGCGTTTGACGATCATCCCGTCAGTCCGCTTGTTGTTGCGCGTCTTGAGGCCCTTGGCGAGCTGTCCCCACGGCGAGCAGGGGTGCCGACCGCCCGATGTGCGGCCCTCGCCGCCCCCCATCGGGTGATCGACGGGGTTCATTGTGACTCCTCGATTGTGTGGGCGTCGGCCGAGCCATCTGGAACGGCCGGCCTTGCCCAGCGAAATGTTTGCATGCTCGATGTTCGAAACCTGTCCGATCGTGGCGTGGCATTCCAGATGAACCATGCGCACCTCGCCGGAGGGCAGGCGGACCTGCGCATAGTCACCGTCCTTGGCCATGAGCGCCGCCGCCGTGCCGGCGGCGCGGACGAGCTGGGCGCCCTTGCCCTTCTTGAGCTCGATGTTGTGGACCATCGTGCCCAACGGCACGTGCCGAAGCGACATCGAGTTTCCCGGCTTGATGTCCGCGTGGCGGCTGGAGACGACCCTGTCACCTACCTTCATTCCATCCGGACACAAGATGTACCTTTTCTCCCCGTCGGCATAGTGCAGGAGCGCGATGCGCGCGGTTCGGTTCGGATCGTATTCGATAGTCGCAACGACAGCCGGCACGCCGATCTTCTCGCGCTTCCAATCGATGATTCGGTAACGCTGCTTGTGACCCCCACCGCGAAACCGAGAGGTGATGCGTCCGAAGTTGTTTCGGCCGCCACTCCTCGTCTGATGGTCTAGCAGGGGACGGTGCGGCGTCGCACTCTTGGTGAGCTCCTGAAAATCGGAGACCGAGTAGTAACGGCGAGCTGGCGAAGTCGGCTTGAAGTTCTTAATGGCCATGGGTCCTCACCCGTACCTATGCTCCGGCCGCCGAGGGCGCGTCGGCGAAAAAGTCAATCGAGTCACCTTTTTTGAGGGTCACGATCGCTTTCTTCCAATTTTGCGTTTTTGCGTATCCGCGACCCATTCGGCGATCCTTGCCACGCAGCACCATCGTGTTCACGTCGGTGACGCGCACATTGAACAACTTCTGCACGGCCTGCTTGATTTCCACCTTATTCGCGGTCCGGGCGACCTCGAAAACGAACTGATTGTGCTTCTCGCGCAGAAGATTCGCCTTCTCCGTCAAGACGATCGGCCTACGGATGATTTGCTCGGGTGTCACGCCGCACCTCGCTCGGACTGGATGGTGCCGGCCCCTTGGTCGGAGTCCGCCGCGGCACGTCGCTCCCCATGAGAGGAAACTTGCTTGAGGCAGCGCGTCTCGAGCGCCTGCGCGGCCTCGCGCGAGAGGATCACCGTATCGTGGCGCAAAATGTCGTAGACGTTGACCCCTTCGGGCGGCAAGAACTGATGATGCTCGCAGTTGCGTATCGACAGCCGAAGCTTCTCGTTTTCTGCCGAATCCACGACTAAGGTTTTCTTCTTCGCCTGAAGGGTCTCGAGCACTTCGATGAGCTTCTTCGTTTTGAACTCCGAAAGCTCAAAGCGATCGACGACCAAAATCCGGCCTTCTTTGCCGAACTTCGACAGTGCACTCGCCAGGGCGAGGGCCCGCACGCGACGAGGCGGGTCATAGCTCCAATCGCGGGGCCGGGGTGGATGTGCCCGGCCGCCGCCAACGTAAATCGGTGCGCGGATCGATCCGTGCCTCGCGCGGCCGGTCCCCTTCTGCTTGTAGAGTTTCTTGGTGCTACCGCTCACCGCAGAGCGGTTCTTTCCGGACTGCGTGCCCTGTCGCTTGGAAGCGAGCTGGGCCTTCACCACCTCGTAAAAGAGGTGCTCTCTGACCGCAGTCCCAAACACTTCGTCCGATAGGTCGACCGAGCCGACCTTCTCGCGCTTCATGTTAAAGACGTCGAATGTTGCCATCGAATGCCTCGTCTTGTGCTCTCGCGAGCCCCTAGCTCTTGATCTCGACGTCGACCCCTGCCGACAAGTCGAGCTTCATCAGCGCATCAAGCGTTTGTTGCGTCGGATCCAGAATGTCGAGAAGTCGCTTATGCGTGCGAATCTCGAACTGCTCTCGCGACTTCTTGTCGACATGCGGACCGCGGAGGACCGTGTATCGCGCGATATGCGTGGGCAGTGGGATCGGACCCGCTACGCGGGCGCCGGTGCGCTTCGCCGTCTCGACGATGTCACTCGCGGACTTGTCTAGCAGCTGGTGATCGAACGCCTTGAGGCGAATGCGAATTTTGGTCGTCGCGGCCATCAAACACTCCTACTGAAGGATTTTGGTAACGATTCCGGCGCCTACGGTGCGGCCCCCTTCGCGAATGGCGAACCGCTGTTGCTCTTCGAGCGCCACGGGAGTGATGAGCTCGATGATCATCTTGGTGTTATCGCCCGGCATGACCATTTTGGTTCCTTCGGGAAGTGCCACGGTACCGGTCACGTCGGTCGTGCGCATGTAAAACTGCGGGCGGTAGTTGGTGAAGAATGGCGTATGCCGGCCTCCTTCCTCCTTTTTGAGCACGTACACTTCGCCCTCGAACTTCGTGTGCGGCGTGACACTGCCGGGCTTGGCCAGAATCTGACCCCGCTCGATCTCGTGTTTCTCGATCCCGCGAAGCAAGACTCCGATGTTGTCGCCCGCCTGACCCTGGTCCAGGAGCTTGCGAAACATCTCCACGCCCGTCACGACGAGTTTGCGTGTATCGGCAAATCCGATCAGTTCGACTTCTTCTTGAACTTTCACGATCCCGCGCTCGACTCGACCCGTCGCCACCGTTCCGCGGCCCTTGATTGAAAATACGTCCTCTACGGCCATCAAAAACGGCTTATCGATGTCGCGGATCGGGTCGGGAATCCGACCGTCCAGCGCCACGATCAACTCGTCGATCGATTTTTCCCACTTCGGGTCTCCGTTGAGCGCCGGTAGCGCCGCACCACGGATGACCGTCGCGTTGTCGCCATCGAACTTGTACTTGTTCAGAAGCTCTCGGACCTCCATCTCGACCAGGTCCAGCATCTCCGCGTCGTCCACCGCGTCGCACTTGTTCAAAAATACAACGATGTGGTTCAAACCCACTTGACGCGCCAACAAAACGTGCTCGCGGGTCTGCGGCATCACGCTGTCCAGTGCGCTCACCACCAGAATCGCACCGTCCATCTGCGCCGCACCCGTGATCATGTTCTTGATGTAGTCCGCGTGACCCGGACAATCGACGTGCGCGTAGTGACGCTTGTCGCTCTCGTACTCCACGTGCGCCACCGCAATCGTCACCGTCTTCGTCTCGTCGCGTACCGTCCCACCCTTCGCGATGTCCTTGTAGCTGATGACCTTCGCAAGACCCTTCTTCGACTGCACCTTCACCAGCGCCGCCGTCAGCGTCGTCTTCCCGTGGTCAATGTGACCGATCGTCCCCACGTTCACGTGCGGCTTGCTGCGTACGAACTTCTCCTTGGCCATGACGCGTTCTCTCTCTTTCGAATTCGCTGGAATACAAGTTTCTCAGGTACCCTTTACCTTCGCCACGAGCTCCTCCTGGATCGCAGAAGGCACCGGCGAGTAATTGGCGAACTGCATCGTGGACGTCCCACGACCCTGTGTCATCGAGCGAAGGTCGGTCACGTACCCGAACATCGTGGCGAGCGGAACCTCTGCGTCGATGACCTGCGCATTGCCGCGTTGACTCATTCCCAAGATCCGCCCACGACGAGCGTTAAGGTCGCCGATGACGTCGCCCATGTACTGCTCGGGGACGACAACCTCAATCTTCATTATCGGCTCGAGGAGTACGAGGCCCGCCCGTCTCGCCGCTTCTTGGAAGCAGAGCGACCCTGCGACTTCGAACGCTTGCGCGCTCGAGTCCACGTCATGGTAGCTGCCGTCGTACAAGCGCGCCTTCATGTCCACGACGGGGAACCCGGCCAGGACCCCCCGCCTCATCGCTTCTCGCACGCCCTTTTCGATGGCCGGGATGAACTCCTTGGGGATGACGCCACCGACAATGTCGTTCTCGAAGACAAAACCGGAGCCCCGCTCGGCCGGCTCGATTTCCATGAGTACGTGGCCGTATTGACCGCGCCCACCGGACTGCTTTGCGTACTTGTACTCACCGTCTTGTTTTTTGGTAATCGTCTCCCGAAACGCAACTTCCGGCTTGCCGACATTCGATTCGACTTTGAACTCCCGCTTCAACCGATCGACGATGATCTCCAGATGCAACTCGCCCATGCCGCTGATGATCGTCTGCCCCGACTCCTCGTCGGTGTGAGCGCGGAACGACGGGTCCTCCTGCGCGAGCTTCTGGAGGCTCACGCCAAGCTTCTCAACGTCGGCCTTCGTCTTGGGCTCAATTGCGATCGAGATGACGGGCTCCGGAAAGATCATCTGCTCCAGCAGAATGGGGTGCTTCTCGTCCGTGAGTGTATCGCCGGTGCGAGTGTCGCGGAGGCCCACCGCCGCGAAGATGTTACCCGCGTCCGCTTCTTGGACCTCCTCGCGCTTGTTGGCATGCATACGGAGGATGCGCCCGATGCGCTCGCGCTTATCACGTGACGAATTGAGTACCATCGTCCCACTGCCGACGTGCCCAGAGTAGACGCGAAAAAAGGTCAAGTTGCCGTGCGGGTCATTGATAATCTTGAACGCCAGCGCGCTGAACGGCTCGTCGTCCGATGCTTTGCGGACGGCCTGAGGCTTGTCCTTCTTCGTAGGATCGACCCCCGTGACGGGTGGGATATCGACAGGTGACGGCAGGTAGTTGACGACTGCGTCGAGCAACATCTGGACACCCTTGTTCTTGAATGCGGAACCGCATATGACGGGAACGAGTTTGAAGTTGATCGTGCCGTGCCGAACGGCCCGATGAATCATCGCGTCCGTCACCTTCTCCGGGTGACCGTCGAGGTAAAGCGCCATGATCTCATCGTCCGAGTCGGCACACGATTCGATCAACCTATCGTGCCACTCCTGGGCGATCGGTTTGAGATCGGCGGGGATGTCGACCCAATCGAACTTTTGCCCCTTCGACTCGTCGTCGAAGACGGCTGCCTTCATGCGGATGAGGTCGATAATTCCTTTGTGCCGATCTTCTTCACCGAGAGGCCACTGAATCGGGACGGGGTTGGTCCCGAGTCTTTCCCTCATGCTGTTGACGCACATGAGGAAGTCGGCGCCCACTTTGTCCATTTTGTTCATGAACGCTATGCGGGGAACGTTGTACTTGTCCGCTTGGCGCCAAACGGTTTCGCTCTGTGGTTCAACCCCGTTGCCCCCGTCGAACACCGCAACCGCGCCGTCAAGGACGCGCAGCGAGCGTTCAACCTCGATCGTGAAGTCGACGTGACCCGGCGTATCGATGATGTTCACCCGATGGCTGATTCCCCCCCACGGCCCGTCCACCGGGCGCCAGAAGCAGTTGGTCGCGGCCGAAGTGATGGTGATGCCGCGCTCCTGCTCCTGAATCATGTAATCCATCGTCGCGGCGCCTTCATGGACCTCGCCTATTTTGTAGTTGACGCCCGTGTAGTAAAGGACGCGCTCGGTGGTCGTCGTTTTGCCGGCATCAATGTGGGCCATGATGCCGATGTTGCGCGTCCTCTCCAGCGGGTACTCACGAGCCACGGAAACCTCTCCAATTCATCGTTGGGCGCAACGGCGCCAGGACGGAACACGTTTCAATTCGCACGGTGCACTTCGCCTCGTGGCGTGAATGCACGAAACCCCCTCCGGCCTGCTTCCCCGCGCTTTGGGGAGGCGCCGCAGGTGCGTGATCTGCGGCTGGTCCGGAGAGGGTGTCGGGGCACGGCGTTAAGGCGCCCGGCGGAGCCGGACGGCGAAGCGTGACCCGATCCTTATGTCGGTTGCGTCATGTGAATCGATCGAGCTCCTCGGTTTGTGGGGATCGGGTGCTGCCGGCGCGCTTACCAGCGATAGTGCGCGAAGGCTTTATTGGCCTCGGCCATTTTGTGGGTATCGTCCTTCTTTTTGACTGCGTTTCCGCGCCCGTTGGCCGCGTCAACGAACTCTGCGGCGAGCCGCTCTCGCATCGTTTTTTCTCCCCGATCACGTGCGTAGGCGACCAGCCAACGCATCGCGAGGGTCACGCGCCGTTCCGGCCGGACCTCGACGGGCACCTGATACGTAGCGCCGCCGACGCGCCGACTCTTCACCTCGAGCTTTGGCTTGACGTTGTCGAGAGCCTTACGAAACACATCGAGGGGCTCCTCCTTGAATCGGTCGCGAATGACGTCGAGAGCGCCGTAGAGAATGCCTTCCGCGGTGGACTTCTTGCCCTCGAGCATGAGTGTATTGGTGAATTTCGTGACGAGCTTGTCCTTGAATTTTGGATCAGGGATAATGCGGCGTTTCGGCACTTCGCGGCGACGAGGCATCGGTCTTCTCTCGGATTGGAGCTTTTTGTTATCGCTGAAGCGTGGACGCTCCACGCAGCATCAAGCCTTGGGGCGCTTCACCCCGTATTTGGAGCGCTTGCGGTTGCGATTCACTTTGTTGGTCGAGGAGGGCCCTATGGCGCCTGACGCGTCGAGCGTCCCGCGCACAACGTGGTAGCGGACCCCTGGAAGATCCTTGACCCGGCCGCCTCGGATGAGGACGACCGAGTGCTCTTGGAGGTTGTGGCCTTCGCCCGGAATATACGACGTGACCTCCATGCCGTTCGTAAGGCGCACACGGCAGACCTTCCGAAGCGCCGAGTTCGGCTTCTTCGGGGTCGTTGTGTAGACACGAACACAAACCCCCCGTTTTTGAGGACAAGCACGGAGAGCCGGCGAGGCGGTCTTAACCCGCGCAGCAATTCGGCCGTGGCGTATGAGTTGGTCGATCGTGGGCATCGGGTTCGTCGTCTCGCAGGGGCTCTGACAGAGGGCGCAGGCAGGCTGTCCCCAGGCGGAGAGGGAGGCGCACTTTACTTGTAAGCCAGGGTCTGTCAAGCCTGCCGGGCTATGGCGCTCGAGACGCCTCTTGATATGTCGCCTGACGCGGTGCGAGCCGCGCTCGAGCCCATTCGCAATGATTTTTCGGTTGCTCTGGTGTCGCCTGGCAACGCGTTTGCCGTCGGGGCGGTCATCCGGATCGCCCATAGCTTTCTGGCGCGCGAAGTGTTCGTTGTCGGTGGCGGGAGCTGGTACGCAAAAGCCTCCATGGGGATGGAGAAGTACGAGACCATCCGGCGTCTTGCAGACGCTACACAGCTTCTCCATAGCCTCCGCGACCGGCCGCTGTGGGCGATCGAGAAGGATCATGCGCGGCGATCCATCCGATCGGTCCGGGCGTTCCCCCGAGGCGTGGTCTTCGCATTCGGCAGTGAACGGTTTGGGCTTCCCGCCGCGATCCTTCGTAGCGCTCAGGAGGTCATCGGGATTCCCATCTATGGAGTGAACCACTCCTTACCCGTCGCCGTTGCCGCTGGGATCGTCATGCACGAGTGGGCGTGTCGCCGGTATGTGGAGGGCTCTGTCGCTTAGTTAGCGGGAGCCATCCATTAAACTTGGCCATGGCATACGATGCCCCACTACCATCGCACATTGTGGCAGCAAAGACACCGCTTCGAGTTGCCGTATGCGCCGAATTTACGAACAATATCCATATCTTACAAGGAGTCGCAATTTGGTTGCGGGAGGAGCCGCGCGGCAACACCTCATGCGAGTCGGCTGGCGGCGAAACCTCGGATTCGTGCGCAAAGCGTCGTAACGCGGACTCCAGTGAAGGGGCGCGGCTTGACGACGATGCCGGGCTCATCGAAGTAGTGGAAGAGCTCGCATTTGAAACCATCGACGAGCCGCCGTTCCTGGCCGAACCTCCGGTTTCCTGGCGCATCGACGGCGCCGAAGAGCCCCGTTGGCACGAACCGCAGCCGGATCCATGCGTCCGCGACGCGTTTGTCACCTTTGCCGCGGTGCTCTCGAGGGTTGCGCTCGAGCTCAGTGCCAGCGCCGGGGATGCCGGACTTCTCAACGCACTTCTTGGGATGAAGAGGATGGAAGGATATTCACCCGCCGCCGATTGCACAGAAGCGCTCGTGGCGGGGCGAATAGCGATTCTGGGCCCTCGGGGCCTCGTGCGTACGACCCAGTTCACGGATGAGGTGCTTTCCTGGCAACGCCTGCTTCGCGGCCAATCCGAGGATTTTGCCGCGTGCGGAACGTCAACTCTCGATGAATGGGCAGCAAACCTCGTGGCCTGCGCCACGGGCGACGTCACACGCACTCAGGCGATACGTCGCGAACTTCGCCGATACGGAATCGCCGCCTTCGGCCTCGTAACCGAGGCGGCGTAGACACGCGCTACTCCTCGTTGACCGCAGTAAGAGGAGTCTCGGCGGGCCGGGGCGCGGGAGCGGAAGAGACGTACCGCTCCTCGTCGGCTTCGACGACCATCTTCAATTGCCGGTATGCTGCGAGTCCCGTCCCGGCTGGGATCAAGCGGCCCATGATCACGTTTTCCTTCAGGCCACGCAGGTAGTCGACCTTGCCGGAAACCGCCGCCTCAGTGAGCACCTTCGTGGTCTCCTGAAAGGAGCTGGCGCTGATGAACGACTCCGTGGATAGGCTCGCCTTCGTGATGCCGAGCAGCAGTGGCTCGGCAACGGCAGGTCGCCCGCTCCGCTCGATCACTCGCTGGTTCTCGCGTTCGAAGATGTACTTTTCGACCTGCTCGTCGATGAGAAAGTTCGTGTCCCCAACGTCCTTGATGCGGACGCGCCGGAGCATCTGACGAACGATCACCTCGATGTGCTTGTCGTTGATGGCAACGCCTTGCAGGCGGTACACTTGCTGGATTTCGTTGACCAAATAGGCCGCAAGTTCCTTTTCGCCTTTCACCCGAAGGATGTCGTGCGGATTCGCTGGACCGTCCATCAAGGGCTCGCCAGCGCGTACGCGGTCACCGGGCTGAACCTGTATGTGCTTACCCTTCGGGATGAGGTACTCGCGCGCTTGATCCGTCAGCGGAGCGCCGTCCGGGGCGAAGGGCGTAATGACCACTTTGCGCTTGCCTTTCGTGTCCTTACCAAAGCTCACTTCGCCGTCGATCTCGGCAATAATGGCGTGGTCTTTGGGCTTACGCGCCTCGAACAGTTCGGCAACGCGGGGCAAGCCGCCCGTGATGTCCTGGGTCTTCGTGGTCTCTCGTGGGATCTTCGCGAGAACGTCCCCGGCGCCGATCTCGTCGCCATCCTGTACGACGATGTTCGCGCCCACAGGCAAGAGGTAGCGGGCGTCGAGCGTGCTTCCCGGAAGCTTCAGCGTCTCGCCGCTTTGCGTGCCCTTCAGAGTGATACGCGGCCTTAGATCGGCGGCTCGCGATTCGACGATCACCTTGCGCGACAGCCCGGTCACCTCGTCGAGCTTCTCGGTCATCGTCACGCCCTCGACGATGTCGCCGAACTTCACGATGCCGCCAACCTCACTGAGAATCGGCACGGCGAACGCGTCCCACTCGGCCAGAAGCTGCCCCGCCTTCACCTTGTCGCCTTCGCTCACCTTGAGCAAGGCCCCATAGACCAGGCGATGATGTTCGCGCTCGCGACCGGTGTCGTCGACGAGAACGACCTCCCCGTGGCGGTTCATCACGATATAGCCGTCTTGCTTCTTCGCGATGTTCGCGCTGCGAATCCGGACGTGACCCTCGTTGCGGGCCTCGAGCGAACTTTGTTCAATTTTGCCGCGCGCCGCCGCGCCGCCGATGTGGAACGTTCGCATCGTCAGCTGGGTGCCCGGCTCGCCGATTGACTGGCTTGCGATGATGCCAATCGACTCGCCAATGTTCACCTTGTAACCGCGCGCGAGATCGCGCCCGTAGCATTTTGCGCATACGCCCCGCTTGGTCTGGCACGTGAGCACCGACCGGATGACCACCTCTTCGATGCCGGCCTCCTCGATGACGTGCACGAGCTGCTCATCGAGTTCCGTATTCGCGGCCACCAGCACTTCACCGGTGAGCGGATCGACGATGTCTTCGAGCGCGACGCGGCCGAGAATGCGATCGCCGAGTGGCTGAATGACTTCGCCCGCGTCCTCGAGCTTGGTAACGCGGATCCCGTCGAGTGTCCCGCAGTCGAACTCGGCGATGACCGCGTCCTGAGCGACATCGACCAGACGTCGCGTCAGGTAACCCGAGTTGGCAGTCTTGAGTGCGGTATCCGCCAAACCTTTTCGCGCCCCGTGCGTCGAGATGAAGTACTGCAGCACGGTCAGGCCTTCGCGGAAGTTCGCCGTGATCGGTGTCTCGATGATTTCTCCGGATGGCTTGGCCATCAGGCCACGCATCGCCGCGAGCTGCCGGATCTGCTGAGTCGATCCGCGCGCACCCGAGTCGGCCATGATGTAGATGGGGTTGAAACTCGGCTCGATGAGTTCCTTGCCCGTCTCCGGATCGACTATCTTCTCTTTGCCGATCTCGTTCATCATCTCCTGCGTCACCTTGTCGGCCACGCCGGCCCAGATGTCGACGATCTTGTTGTATCGTTCGCCGTCCGTGATGAGACCTTCCTGATATTGGTCGATGACCCGCTGCACCTCGGCCTGAGCTTCGCCGAGCAACACGCCCTTGGCTTGTGGAATCACCATGTGATCCATGCAAATCGAGACGCCGGAGCGCATCGCGTAGTCGAACCCGAGCGTTCGCAGCCGGTCGGCCAGAAGTACGGTCGCCTTGTTGCGGTGCAGGCGGTAGCAAGCGTCAATCAATGACGACAACGCTTTCTTGTCGAGCGTCTTGTTGACGAGATCGAACGGCAACCCGTCGGGAAGGATCTCCGAGATGAGGCAGCGGCCGACGGTGGTACTTACGACCCGACCCTTGTCCGGGCCTACGGGAACGCGCACGCGAATCCCGGAGTGGAGGGTCACCTCTCCGTGGTCGTAGGCCATTCGGACTTCATCCACGTTCGAGTAGACGCCGCGCAGATACCCCTCCGCCTGGCCTCGCTTGTCGACGGTCAGGGACCCTTCGCGGAAGCAGCCTTTCGCAAACTTGCGCTCTCGCGTCGCGTAGTACAGACCCAAAACGATGTCCTGCGTCGGATTGATGATCGGACGACCGTTGGCAGGCGACAGAATATTGTTCGTGCTCATCATGAGCACGCGCGCTTCCATTTGCGCTTCCACAGACAGCGGCACATGGACGGCCATCTGATCTCCGTCGAAGTCGGCGTTGAACGCCGCGCACACGAGGGGGTGCAACTGAATCGCCTTTCCCTCGATGAGGACCGGCTCGAACGCCTGGATCCCGAGGCGATGCAATGTGGGGGCTCGATTCAGAAGCACCGGGTGCTCGGTGATCACCTCCTCGAGGATGTCCCAAACCTCGGGACGCTCCTTTTCGACCATTTTTTTGGCACTCTTGATCGTGTTGACGTAACCGCGCTCTTCGAGCTTGTTGTAGATGAACGGCTTGAAGAGCTCGATCGCCATCTGCTTCGGAAGTCCGCACTGATGCAACTTGAGCGTCGGGCCCACGACGATGACCGAGCGACCGGAGTAGTCGACGCGCTTGCCGAGCAAGTTCTGCCGGAAGCGCCCTTGCTTTCCCTTCAACATGTCGCTGAGGCTCTTCAGCGGTCGCTTGTTGGGCCCCGTGATCGTTTTGCCGCGCCTGCCGTTGTCGAACAGAGCATCGACCGCTTCCTGCAGCATGCGGCGCTCGTTGCGGATGATGATCTCTGGCGCGTTCAGCTCAAGCAGCCGCTTGAGCCGGTTGTTGCGATTGATGACGCGACGATACAAATCGTTCAGATCGCTCGTAGCAAACCGGCCTCCGTCCAGCGGAACGAGGGGGCGCAAGTCCGGCGGCAGGACGGGGATGACCGTAAGCATCATCCATTCCGGCCGGTTGCCGCTCTCCCGGAACGCCTCGCAAACCTTCAGGCGCTTCACGATCTTTTTGCGCTTCGCCTCGCTCGTCGCCGTGCGCATCTCCTGGCGGAGCTGTTCGCTCATCGTGTGGACGTCGACCTGCTTGAGCATGTCGAGTATCGCCTCGCCGCCCATTCCGGCGACGAACTTGTCGTCTCCGTACTCTTCTGCGAGCTGCATGTAGCGCTCTTCCGTCAGAAGCTCGGCTTTCGCCAAACCGGTCTCCTTGGGATCGATTACGATGTAGCTCTCGCAATAGAGAACCTTTTCGAGGTCCTTGAGCGAGATATCGAGAATGTTGCCAATGCGGCTCGGCAGAGACTTAAGAAACCAAATATGCGCGACCGGTGTCGCGAGGTTGATATGGCCCAACCGTTCGCGGCGTACCTTGGACTGGATGACCTCCACCCCGCACTTTTCGCAGACGATTCCGCGGTGCTTCATGCGCTTGTACTTGCCGCAATTGCACTCATAGTCCTTCACAGGACCAAAAATCTTGGCGCAGAAAAGACCGTCCCGCTCCGGCTTGAACGTTCGGTAGTTGATGGTCTCGGGCTTCTTGACCTCACCGTGCGACCACTCACGGATCTTCTCGGGCGACGCGAGCGAAATGCGAATCGCGCTAAAAGAGAGCGGATCCTTGGGCTTCTCGAAGAAGCTGAAGATGTCGCGCATCGGGGTATGTCCTTTTCCTGACTGCCTACGAATAGAAACCTGCCAAAATAGCCTTATGTGAGGAGCATTACGGGGCGGATGCGGGTGCCGGGAGATTTTTCCAGATGCGCCCGGTCCACCCGGAACTCACTCCTCCGCAGCGTGCTCCGCACGCTGCGCCGCGCTCGGCTCAATCAATTCGATGTTGAGACAAAGCGCTTGGAGTTCTTTGATGAGGACGTTGAAACTCTCTGGCAGGCCTGGTTCCAAGTTGTACTCGCCTTTGACGATGGCCTCGTACATCCGGGTTCGCCCTTGAACGTCGTCGCTCTTGACGGTGAGAAACTCTTGAAGGGCGTATGCCGTGCCGTACGCCTCCATCGCCCACACCTCCATCTCGCCGAGGCGCTGGCCGCCGAACTGCGCCTTTCCTCCGAGCGGCTGCTGCGTCACGAGCGAGTACGGACCGATCGACCGGGCGTGAATTTTGTCATCGACCAGGTGGTGCAGCTTGAGCATATACATGACACCGACGGTCACCTCCTGGTCGAACGCCTCGCCGGTACGACCGTCGAAAAGCACGGTTTGCCCGCTGGTCGGGAGACCTGCGAGGGCGAGCGTGTTCTTGATTTGCAGCTCCTGGGCGCCGTCGAAGACGGGACTTGCGTAATGCACGCCGCGTCGCAACTTGTACGCGAGCGCGCGCACGTCCTCCTCCGACAGCTTCGTCAGAAGCTTGGCGATGTCCTCATCGCCGTCAAATATTTTTCGCACATGCTCGCGCATCGCGCCGACGCCGAACTTCTCGTCCAGCATGTACTTGAACTGCGCGCCGAGCACGAGAGCACCCCAACCCAGGTGCGTTTCGAGAATCTGGCCCACGTTCATTCGGCTCGGGACACCGAGTGGGTTGAGCACGATGTCGACCGGGGTGCCGTCCTGCAGATAGGGCATGTCCTCTTCCGGCAGGATGCGTGAGATGACGCCCTTGTTGCCGTGACGGCCCGCCATCTTGTCGCCGACCTGCAGCTTCCTCTTGATGGCGATGTAGACCTTCACCATCTTGATGACGCCCGGAGGAAGCTCGTCGCCTTTGGTGAGGCGGTCGATCTTGTCGCGGAAGTGGTCCTCTCGAAGTTGAACGATCTCCTCGAGCTCGCGGACCTTCTGCGCGATCTCTTCGACCCCATCGACGGGCAGCTCCGCCCAGTATTTACGCGGTATCGATTCGATCGTCTCGTCGTCGAGCACGGTGCCCTTCTGGAGCAGAACCTTGCCCTTGTCGTCGACGAGCTTACCGTTCGTCGTGGACTTCGCGAGTTGCTTCTTGATCTGCCGATAGAACGAGTCACGCAGGATCTTCATCTCTTCGTCGCGCATCTTCTCCAGACGCGCACGTTCCTGGTCCTCGATGTCCTTCGAGCGCTCGTCCCTTTCCGTGCCCTTCCGCGAGAAGACGCGAGCGTTGATGATGACTCCGCCGACCCCGGGCGGAACCCGGAGGCTGCTGTCCCTCACGTCGCCTGCCTTTTCTCCGAAGATCGCGCGGAGCAACTTCTCCTCCGGGCTGAGCTGTGTCTCGCCTTTGGGGGTGATCTTGCCAACCAGGATGTCACCCGGCTTCACCTCAGCGCCGATACGCACGATCCCGGATTCGTCGAGGTCCTTGAGCGCCTCCTCTCCGACATTCGGAATGTCGCGCGTCACTTCCTCTTTGCCGAGCTTCGTGTCGCGGGCGACACACTCGAACTCTTCGATATGGATCGACGTGAATACGTCGTCCTTAGCGATGCGTTCGGACACCAAGATCGAGTCCTCGAAGTTGAAGCCCTGCCAGGGCATGAAGGCGACGAGGACGTTTTGTCCCAGGGCAAGCTCCCCCATGTCGGTGCTCGGACCGTCCACCAGCACCTCGCCTGCCCTCACGCGGTCGCCCGCGCGCACAATGGGCATCTGGTTGTAACAAGTCGATTGGTTCGAGCGTTGGAACTTCATCAACGGATAGATGTCGGGAATCTCGGGCTTGTCACTATCAGGACGGACCACGATGCGCGTCGCGTCGACGCTCTCGACGGTGCCGTCGCGGCGCGCGAGCGAACAAACGCCCGAGTCGCGCGCAAGCTTGCCCTCCATCCCCGTGCCGACGAGGGGGGCGTGGCTTCGTATGAGCGGCACCGCCTGCCGTTGCATGTTGGCCCCCATGAGCGCGCGGTTCGCGTCGTCGTGCTCGAGAAATGGCACGAGGGCGGCGGCGACGCTGACCATTTGGTTCGGAGCGACGTCCAACAGCTGGATCATGTCGGGCGTCACCATGTGGAAATCGCCGTTCAGTCGGGCGCTGACGAGCGATTCTCTGAACTTGCCCTTCTCATCCACGGACGCGGAGGCCTGGGCGATGTACTTTCCCTCTTCTTCGAGGGCCGAGTACCACGCGACCTCGTCGGTGATTCGACCTTCCGCGACTCGTCGATACGGCGTCTCGACGAAGCCGAATTCGTTTACGCGGGCATATGTGGAGAGTGACGCAATAAGTCCGATGTTGGGACCTTCTGGTGTCTCGATAGGACAAATTCGCCCGTAGTGCGTCGGGTGGACGTCGCGGACCTCGAAGCCCGCCCTTTCGCGGGTAAGACCGCCCGGCCCAAGGGCGCTAAGCCGCCGCTTGTGGGTCACCTCGCTCAACGGATTCGTCTGATCCATGAACTGCGAGAGCTGCGAACTACCGAAGTACTCCTTGACGACGGCGCTCACCGGCTTGGCGTTAATGAGATCATGCGGCATAAGTGTGTCGATTTCCTGCGACATGCTCATGCGCTCCTTGATTGCACGCTCCATCCGCACCAGGCCGATCCGATATTGATTCTCCATCAATTCGCCAACAGCACGGACACGGCGGTTGCCCAGGTGGTCGATGTCGTCGACCGAGCCACGGCCGTTCTTCAGCTCGATGAGATGGCGAACCGTCTCGAGAATGTCCTGCGGCGTAAGAACTGCGGTGTCTAGCGAAGGACGCTGGTCCTCCGCAAGGTCGCGGTAAAATTTGTAGTTGAGCTTGAGCCGCCCGACTTTGGACAGGTCGTAGCGCTCAGGATTGAAGAACAGATTGTGGAAAAGCGTCTTCGCTGTTTCGAGCGTCGGCGGATCACCCGGCCGCAAGCGCCGGTAAATTTCCATGATCGCATCCTCGGTGGTCTTCACCTTCTCTGCGAGAAGGGTGTCTCGCAGGTAAGAGCCGACATTGAGGCCATCGATGAACAGGATCTTAAACTGATCGATGCCGGATTCGCGAAGCTTCTCAAGTTTCGCCTCGGTGATCTCCTCGTTGACCTCGAGGACGACTTCGCCCGTCTCCTTGTCGACAACGTCGTGCGCGGCCACTTTCCCGACGAGTTCTTCGGGATCGACCGGGAGTCGGTCAATCTTCGAATCGCGAAGCTTCTTGATCGCCGCCTTCGTGAATTTGGTGTTCTTTTTGACGATGGTTTCCGCGCCCACCTTGATGTCGCGTGTGGCGCGCTGGCCGGGCAAAAGATCGAACTCCACGCTCTTCGCGTACTTGCCCCCCTTCTCCAGGTACACCTCTTCGGTGCTGTAGAAGTAGTTCAGCAGGTCCTGCGTGGAGTAGCCCAAGGCGCGAAGAAGGACCGTCGCGTGCATCTTGCGACGCCGATCGATGCGCACAAACATGATGTCTTTCGGGTCGAACTCGAAGTCGAGCCACGAGCCACGGTACGGAATGATGCGCGCGCTATAGAGCACTTTGCCGCTCGAGTGCGTCTTGCCTTTGTCGTGGTCGAAGAAGACCCCAGGGCTACGGTGCAACTGGCTGACGACAACGCGCTCGGTCCCGTTGATGATGAAGGTACCCGTGTCCGTCATCAGCGGGATCTCTCCGAAGTAGACCTCCTGCTCCTTGATATCGCGGACGATGCGCTCGCCACCCTCACGAGTGTCGTAAATCATGAGCTGAGTCGTCACCTTGATCGGCGCGGCGTACGTCATGCCGCGCTGACGACATTCCTCGACGTCGTACTTCGGCTTTTCGAGGTTGTAGCTGACGAACACGAGCTCGCTCGTCCCGTTGAAATCCTTGATCGGAAATACGCTACGGAACACAGCTTGGAGCCCGACCTCCGCGCGCTCATTGGGCGACACCGTGGTCTGGAGAAACTTGTCGTACGACGTCTTCTGTATGTCGATGAGGTTCGGAACCTCGATGACCTTCCGAACACGTCCGAGATGCTTACGAATGCGGAAGTTGGACTGGATGACGCTCGCCATCACTGCTCCTGACGTTTTCGTCGACAGCGATTCCCAGGGCGATTGGGCCCCGGGCCTGCGGCCGACCACCGCGCAACCGAATTTTTTTGAATGTTCACTTGCCCGCTGGTCATGCGCGTGTGACCGGCGTCAAGCCTGCAAGCCGACGGGACCTTAGTCCGAAACTTAGACGGGCGAAGCAAAAGGTACGCCGTCCGGAAAGGCTTGCTAGCCTACCCGGCGGAAAAAAATGTGCAAACTCAGCCCTGACGATTGTCGCCCCCCCCGCGTGTCGGCGGGCGGCGGCCACCTCCGGAGCGGGGCGCGGGCAAGGGGCAAGCGGGGAACCAAACGAACGCGACCGCGAGCCCCGATGGTGGGCGCCGCGCTCGAACTCGCCCCTAAGCCAATGAGAAACGGTCACCTACTTGAGCTCGACCTTTGCTCCCGCGTCCTCGAGCTTTTTCTTCATATCCTCGGCATCCGCCTTCGAAACGGCCTCCTTGACCGTTTTTGGCGCGCCTTCGACCAGGTCCTTGGCTTCCTTCAGTCCGAGCCCGGTAATCTCCCGGACAACCTTGATGACCGAGATTTTGCTCGCCCCGGCCTCTTTGAGCTCAACGTTGAACTCGGTCTTCTCTTCAACCGGAGCGGCCGGAGCTGCGCCGGCGGCCGCCGGCCCGATGCCCGCCACCGCGACCGGAGCCGCTTTGACGCCCCACTTGTCCTCGAGCGTCCGGATCAGATCCGACAGCTGAATTACCGGCATGTTCGAAAGAAAATCAACCACCTGCTCACGCGTAATCTCTGCCATTTGAATTCTCCGTATCAATCTCGAAAGGGATCGTTGAAATTGGTTGGTTACGCGCCATCGCGCTCCTTCGCCGACAGGAGGTAGACGAAGTTCTGCGACGGCGCCGCGAGCAGGGCGACAAAGTTCTGCAAGGGCGCTTGGAGCGTCGCGAGGAGGGTCGCACGCAGCTCGTCCTTACCAGGCATGCTTGCGAGCCGGTCTTCGACTCCCTTCGCGTCGAGAACGGAGCCCTCGATCAGCCCGGCCTTAATCAGGAGCTTTTCACCGGCGGGATCCTTGCGGAACGCCTTGACGACCTTTGCGGCCGCGCTGGGATCTTCATAACTCCAGGCAATACCGGTCATGCCGACGAGCGCGCCGTCGAGCGTCGCCGTGAACGGGGCGCCTTTGAGCGCGTGCTTCACAAGCGTGTTTTTGCACACCTTGTAGTCGACCCCCGCCTTGCGAAATTCAGAACGGAGTTTCGTGACGTTCTCGACGGTCATCCCCTTAAAGTCGAGGAAAACGGCCGCCGTCATCTTGTCGAAGCGGGTTCGGATCTCAGCGATCTGTCCATCTTTCGTCGTTCGGTCCATGGTGTCGCTATCCCTCTTCGCCCGCCGCAATGAACTGCCCGGGATCGATCTTGATGCCGGGCCCCATGGTCGAGCTGACCGTAATGCTCCGCAGATAGCTTCCCTTGGCAGTCGACGGCTTTTGGCGAACCAGCGCGCCGATCAGCGCCTTCGCGTTGTCCGAGAGCGCCTGCTCATTGAACGAAACCTTACCGATTCGAGCGTGCACGATCCCCGCCTTCTCGACGCGGTATTCGATCTTGCCGCCTTTGGCGTCTCTGACCGCCGCCGTAACATCGAAGGTGACCGTTCCAACTTTCGGATTCGGCATGAGGCCGCGCGGACCTAGCACACGACCGAGCTTTCCAACAGAGCCCATCATGTCAGGAGTGGCGATAACCCGATCGAAATCCAGAAATCCCTCCGAAACCTTGGCCACCAGATCGTCGCTCCCGGCGAAGTCGGCACCCGCCTCGCGAGCCTCCCGCTCCTTGTCGCCTTTCGCGAAGACGAGCACGCGGACGTTTCTGCCGGTCCCGTGCGGGAGGACGATCGCTCCACGAACCATCTGATCTGCGTGCTTTGGATTGACGCCAAGACGGACGGCGAGGTCGACGGTTTCGTCAAATGCCGCGTACTTCGCCTTTTTCACCAGGGCGCATGCCTCCTCGACACTGTACTTGCGTGCAGTATCCACCAGAGCGGTGACCGCCGCGCGCTTCTTTGCAATAGTCGCCATGTTTCTCCTTGTGCGGCTCCTCGCCTCCCACCGTTTTCCGCAAAACATCGGGCGGTGGTGATGAATGGGGGACCGAAGAGCCCGGGGAACGATTCGCCCACCGGACCTCGACGGTCTTTCGTCAGCGTCACGCTTCTACTACGTCGATGCCCATTGACCGGGCGGTGCCCATCACCGTCTGAATCGCCGCCTCGATGTCGGTGCAATTCATGTCCGGCATCTTCTGTTCCGCAAGGTCCCGGACCTGCTTCATCGTCACTTTGCCGATTTTCACCTTGTTCGGTTCCTTCGAGCCCGAACCGGGCTTTTTGCTGGTCGCCAGACCGGCGGCCTTTTTGAGCAGAACACTCGTCGGCGGCGTCTTCAGTAACATGCTGAAACTACGGTCGGAATACACCGTGAGGACGACGGGGATAATCATATCGCTCCCCTGCGTCTTCGCATTGAACTCCTTGCAGAACGCCATGATGTTGATGCCATGCGGACCAAGTGCTGGACCGACGGGCGGGGCTGGGCTTGCCTTGCCCGCGGCAAGCTGGAGCTTCACGATTCCGGAAACCTTCTTCGCCATGACTCAGACCCTTTTCTCGACTTGGCTGAAATCCAGTTCCACCGGCGTCGCGCGCCCGAAGATGGACACCTTGACGCGCAACTTCTGCTTGTCCGGCTTCACCTCCTCCACCGTTCCGGAGAAATTGGCGAAAGCTCCATCGATCACGCGAATCTCGTCGCCCGCTTCGAAGCTGACGCGCGGCTTCGGCTTGACCGCGCCTTCGATGATGCTCTTGCGAAGGTCGTCAATCTGGGGAGGCGTGACCTCCTGCGGGCGCTGATTGCCGATGAAGCCGGTGACCTTGGGAGTATCTTTGACCAGGTGCCAGACGTCTTCGCCCATGTCCATTTCCACGAACATGTACCCAGGAAAGCTCGTCTTCTGACGCATGCGGCTCTTGCCACCTGCGCGTTGCTCCGTCACCGTCTCGGTCGGGATCAGCACTTCGCCGAAGCGCCCTTCCATGTGGTGCTCCTTGATTCTCTGGAGAAGCGCCTCTCGCACTTTGCTCTCATACCCGGAGTAAGTCTGGATGACGTACCACTTCTTCGCCATGACGCCTCAGGTCCCCCCGTACACGAGGTTCGTGATAAAGCCCCAGAACTTGTCCATCAATGCGAAGAATACCGTCGAGACCACCGTGGTGAGGATGACCACGACCGTCCCGTTGGTCACTTCGGTTCGGGTCGGCCAGGTGACCTTCGACATCTCGGTGGCGACTTCGTCTGCGAGCTCCCGAGCTCGAGTGCGGTACCAATAGTACACGGCCGCCCCTGCGCCGATGAGGGCCGAGATTGGCATGAGGATGTCGTCACGAGCCTCGCCGACCGCGGGTTTGTACGCTTGAAGCTTGACCCACGCGAAGTCGAGTACCTTGGATACGAGAAACGCGATCGCGATCGCGGCTCCGAAGTAGGCAGCGTACACGAAGCGGCGCGTTCCGAGTTGCGTCGGCGACGCCGCGCCGACGGGGGCCGCTTCGCTAGGCTCGTCTGCCGCTCCCGCTGGCCCCTCGAGAGCGCCTCGCGGCTCTGGGTCCAGGACGCGCTCGGGACGCGCGCGGGCGTCGGAACCATCGTCGGTGGACGTTCCCTTCTGCCCGGCCTGGGCGCGCTCTCGTTTGACATCTTCATGAACGGTCATTGCACTCGTCTCGGCGGCATAAAAAACGCGGCAGGGGCTGAGGGGCTCGAACCCACGACCTGCGGATTTGGAATCCGCTGCTCTACCAACTGAGCTAAACCCCTAGTTGTTTCCGAATTTGCGGCTGACCCCTGCGCGGGAACTCGTGCAGACCATATGCAGAGTCCCCGCTTGGCCCAAGGCCCATTCACTTCGTCTCCTTGTGAACGGTGTGCCGCTTACAGTCCGGACAAAATTTCTTCAACGCTAGTTGCCCTTTTCCGTCGGTTTTCCGGGTGGTTTTGTAATTCCGCGATTCGCACTCCGTGCACGCGAGCACGACGGTCACCCGCTCGGCCATGCGGCTACTGAAGGATTTTGGTAACGATTCCGGCGCCTACGGTGCGGCCCCCTTCGCGAATGGCGAACCGCTGTTGCTCTTCGAGCGCCACGGGAGTGATGAGCTCGATGATCATCTTGGTGTTATCGCCCGGCATGACCATTTTGGTTCCTTCGGGAAGTGCCACGGTACCGGTCACGTCGGTCGTGCGCATGTAAAACTGCGGGCGGTAGTTGGTGAAGAATGGCGTATGCCGGCCTCCTTCCTCCTTTTTGAGCACGTACACTTCGCCCTCGAACTTCGTGTGCGGCGTGACACTGCCGGGCTTGGCCAGAATCTGACCCCGCTCGATCTCGTGTTTCTCGATCCCGCGAAGCAAGACTCCGATGTTGTCGCCCGCCTGACCCTGGTCCAGGAGCTTGCGAAACATCTCCACGCCCGTCACGACGAGTTTGCGTGTATCGGCAAATCCGATCAGTTCGACTTCTTCTTGAACTTTCACGATCCCGCGCTCGACTCGACCCGTCGCCACCGTTCCGCGGCCCTTGATTGAAAATACGTCCTCTACGGCCATCAAAAACGGCTTATCGATGTCGCGGATCGGGTCGGGAATCCGACCGTCCAGCGCCACGATCAACTCGTCGATCGATTTTTCCCACTTCGGGTCTCCGTTGAGCGCCGGTAGCGCCGCACCACGGATGACCGTCGCGTTGTCGCCATCGAACTTGTACTTGTTCAGAAGCTCTCGGACCTCCATCTCGACCAGGTCCAGCATCTCCGCGTCGTCCACCGCGTCGCACTTGTTCAAAAATACAACGATGTGGTTCAAACCCACTTGACGCGCCAACAAAACGTGCTCGCGGGTCTGCGGCATCACGCTGTCCAGTGCGCTCACCACCAGAATCGCACCGTCCATCTGCGCCGCACCCGTGATCATGTTCTTGATGTAGTCCGCGTGACCCGGACAATCGACGTGCGCGTAGTGACGCTTGTCGCTCTCGTACTCCACGTGCGCCACCGCAATCGTCACCGTCTTCGTCTCGTCGCGTACCGTCCCACCCTTCGCGATGTCCTTGTAGCTGATGACCTTCGCAAGACCCTTCTTCGACTGCACCTTCACCAGCGCCGCCGTCAGCGTCGTCTTCCCGTGGTCAATGTGACCGATCGTCCCCACGTTCACGTGCGGCTTGCTGCGTACGAACTTCTCCTTGGCCATGGCTCGAGTCTCCTGTGGGACTTGCTGAGAGATGCTGAATGAGAGGCGGCGCGCGCCGA
Organism: uncultured delta proteobacterium; assembly: GCA_963696385.1. Classification (GTDB taxonomy): domain Bacteria; phylum Myxococcota_A; class Polyangia; order Polyangiales; family Polyangiaceae; genus Palsa-1150. The sequence goes on along the minus strand of CAVOKF010000005.1, from coordinate 197,085 downwards.
GCAACAACTGACGACCGGATCCGAGCCCACCACGGGGCTTGAACCCGTGACCTCTTCCTTACCAAGGAAGTGCTCTACCACTGAGCTAGGTGGGCCAGACTGAGCGGGAGACCGGGTTCGAACCGGCGACGTTCAGCTTGGAAGGCTGACGCTCTACCAACTGAGCTACTCCCGCGACTCTTCGTATTCTCGACCTTCCTTCCGTTCTCTGTGAACTGTTGACCGAGTCGGCGACCACCGATCCGCTCGATGCCGGTGGAGGGTGATGGATTCGAACCATCGAAGGCTATAGCCGGCAGATTTACAGTCTGCTCCCTTTGGCCACTCGGGCAACCCTCCGCACTTATTGGCCTTCTACCTCGAAAGACGCTCTTGCTGTTGATGTCGGCAGCGAGCTGGCGAGGGGACTTGAACCCCTAACCACCTGTTTACAAAACAGGTGCTCTGCCGTTGAGCTACGCCAGCCCTCGACGGCATGTTGCCGCCCCGGCAGCGCTTGGGGCGCCGACGGGCAAGGGGCGCGCACATTACTTCCCGGACGGGCTCCGCGCAAGCAACAAGGAAGCCATTTGGAGGGTGCCGCGCACGTGTCTCCTGCGCGGGACCCCGTTGCCCGAAAAAAATGCGTTATGGTATACGGCTGCGGTGCAATGTTCGGGTCAGACCCGGTCGCGCAACGCGGCCGGTCGCTTAGCCGTACGCCACGCCTATGTCAAGCATCGCGACGTCAGGGGGGCGCTGCATGAGGGGCAGGTGTGGCGCGCGACGCGCTCCCTGAGGCGCGTGCATTCTTCTGGAGCAGGTCGAGCGCCGCCTTCACGTCGGCTTCCGTGAACGGCATCTGCTGCAGCCGCGCTCGCTCCTCAGTCAGTGCGTTCTGCATCTCCTCCTTGGCCTCGCGCGCGCGGAGGATCCAAGTCGACGAGTCGCGCGTGCGCTCGCCAAGCGCGATCGTCTGGTCAATTTCGCGGAGGCCCTTTTCCAAGAGCACACGGTAGCGCACGTGCATGAAGGCAAAAAATGCCTGACGTTGCCCCGGTGTCCTCGTCGAGGAGGGCGGAGGAATCTGCATCAGATCATGGTGCAGCAAGCGATACATGGCTCCCAACCGGTAGCCCGCCATCGCCGCCCAGTGCGGATCGACCGAGCGCACGGCCTGCGCGTACGCCGCCTGGGCTTGAAGGAGTCCTTGGCAGCGAGCGTCGAGTTGCGCGAGAAAGTCGACCGGCACGGGATCGAAGCGAATCCGCTCGGACCGGACGCGGCGCAGTTCGCCCAACGCAAAGCGGACCTGGGCGACCGCGACGGGGAGCACGTCCCGATCGCCGTAGTGAAGCTGATCGGCGAGATCGAGGCCGTCGTTGATGTCGCGCGAAGCGGCCGCGTCATTGCCGCACTCAACGCTGGCGAGAGCGCGCGCCCCGAGCGCCACGATGCGCTCGACGTCGTCGAGATCGGTCCGGACGAGCAACTGGTCTCCGATGAACTGCAACGCCTGCCAGTCTTCGAGATAGGCATCGAGCGTCGCGACACGAACGAGCGCGCCGCGCGCATGGGGACCGTTCGGAAAGCGTCGCACCAGATCGAGAAATGCGTCCCGCGCCCGCGTGCGATCTTGCAGACCCTCGAGAGCGAGTCCTAGATCGAACAGGTATTGGGCGGCATGCGGGCTTTCCGAGTCGGCCGCGAGTAACGTCCGATACGCATCCGCCGCGTTGTGCCAGCGCTGCTCCATCAGCGCGCGCTCGGCGCGTGCCGCGAGCTCGCCCTCTGTGGTTATCTCGCTCGGCGTCACGATGCGCGTTTGGGCCATGACAACGGTGGAAAAGGGGGAGACGGCCACCGGGCGAGGGCCAGCACAAGCTTGGACGACCAAGGCCGACGCCGCCGAGATCACGCAGAAACGCATCTGCGCAGAGAATAGCGAACCTCGCACCGACGTTTCCCGGAAGGCCGGGCCGAGTCGGAGAGCTCGGGCATTGGACCTCGCTCGATCGCGCACTGAACACACGGCGCCGTTGACGCGTTGAGCTTCGGGCGTAGGGTCGATCGCGAGGGGCCGACATCGCCCTTCCGCGCAGGAGAAGTCCCGATGAAGCATGTGGATGCCCACGACTTGGAGCTTGCCCATCGAACGCTAGACGATGAAATCCACAAGTTGGATCGCCGCGGAGCTCACATGACGCCTGAAGACCGCCTGCGCGCTGCCGAACTGAAGAAACGACGCTTGGCGGCCAAGGATCGGCTCTTCGCGATACGTACCGGGTGAGAGCGGGATTGTTGTCCGCCCGTGCCTGTTAGAGCCCCGCCCTTCTTCCGGATGGGCGGCGTCATCGGCGGGTCGCCGATCCGGAGCTCGGGGTGCGGCTCGGAGTCACAACGCGCAGATGGATCGCAAACGCGTCGGGCAAGAGGCGACGACGGCAATCGCTCAATCCACGTCGCCCCACCCGACGGCGATCGCGAACAATCACGCCAACGAGCGCGAATGCGGCAAGCGCGGCAACGGCGTCGATGCGCCCAGCTCCCGGAACAGCACATCCGCAATGGGATGTGGAGCGGGATGGCGCGGGTCGCGCCGGGCTTGCCGCGGAGTGAGCCGCCACCGAAATGTCGGGCGAGCATTCCCATGCGCCTCGGCTCACGAAACCGCAGCTCTCGATGGTCGTGCCATCAACTCGCATCGCAAGCGTGCGGATTCGCTCCTCCGTCACCGCGACGGCGACGAAATGATGCGTCGATTCCGCCCTACGCTCAGTCGGGTCGGTCCCCTCGATGCCATAAAGGGGCGCCCCACCCCCTCCTGAAACGATGTATTTAAGAGGCCCGGCATCGCCGCGTTGGTAGATGTGATCGTGGCCTGACAGGAGCAGGTCGACCTTATGTGCGGCAAGCAGCGCGGGCACGCCCGCGGCGATGAGTCGTGCATTCGCGCCGTGGGGGCCCAGCGACCACGGACCGTGGTGCACCACCGCGATGCGCCAGACGAGATTGCCTTCGGCGTCCGAACGCTCCAGCGCCCGCTCGAGCCACTCGCGCTCGTCCCCGGCGCGCCAATCGTGCATTCCGTTCAGGAAGAAGAACCGGGTATTGCCGAGCCGCGTCGTTCCGTACGGGCGATTGATGCCGGACTCGTCCAGGAAGCCGAAATATCGGGCGAAGTTCGCGCCGGCCAGGTCGTCTCTGAGTTCGTGATTGCCGATCGATACGAACAGGGGGCGTTCGCGTAGCAACGGAGCTTCGATGTCGAAAAATGACTGCCAATCTTGCGCACTCGCGCCGTTGTCCACGAGATCCCCCGTGTTGACGAGGAAGTCCGAGGGCACCTGCTGCATCGCTCGGACTACTGCAGCATGCGCGGTCGGGTCAGTGCGATCATCTCCGTAAACGAGGAATGTCAGGGCGGCTGCGGCATTGTCGGCAGGGGCTGTTTTGAAGTGCCCCACGCCGACGACCGCGCCATCAACTCGAACGCGATAGGCGTAGGTGGTCCCCCGTTCGAGCCCCGTCGCCCGGACAACCCTCATTGCAGAAGCGCTACGACTGTCGAACACTCGAACGTCCGCTCCCGCGTCGTCGTCACGGACAATCTCAACGAGAGCGGTCGTACTGCCATCGAGTTCGAAGCGAACATCTACGCCGGTCGGCGACAGGCCGGTGAGATACGGCCCGTTTACGATGCGGCCCCGGGCGGTTGCGGGACCGGTAGCGGCAAACAAGCCGGCAGCCGCAAGCCACCCGCAGGCTCGTGCCATGGGGGTCGCATGCCCGCGGATCATCGCGCGGACTCATCCCGCAGCAGCCCTGCGACGGTATCTGGTTCTGGCAGGCGCCGCCAGAGCAGACGGTGCACGGGGAGCCCATCGATACCCGCTCGCCGCTCTCGCGGGCTGCGTGCTTCGTACGGATTTTCCGATGTTCGCGGACTGCCCGCATCGTTCCCCGCGGGGACGAATCGAGTGTCCAATGCGACGAGCTCTTCATACGAGCGAGCCCGCTCTTCTACGTCGGTTTGCACAAAAAGCTCCCCCGATGGTTCGAGCAAGCGCGCCACTTCGTCGAGAAATCGGTCGCCGACGAGCAGGCGCTTTGCATGCCGCTTTTTCCACCACGGATCCGGGAAGTGCACGAACACTCGCCGCAGGCACGCATCGGGAGCGAGCCGCGGCAGGGCGACACGAGCGTCTTCGGCGAAGACACGCGCGCGATTGCCCAAGCCACGAGCCCGTAGCCGCCCATCGACGATGGCCGCCCACTTGCGACGGATCTCCAGGCCGACAAGGGCCGCACGGGGGGCGGCGGCCGCTCGCTCGATTAGGAACCACCCGCGTCCAGGACCGATTTCGAGCTCGACCCACTCGCCGCGGGCGAGGGAGCACACATCAACGCGATTGGCCGGAAGCCGTGGCGCGTCTTCGTACGGGCGAGCCATCTAACGCTTGTACCGCAAAAGGATGCGCCGATCGCGTCACAGCCGCCTTGACCGCAACCGTCGACATCGGCACGGTCCGGGCGTGACCCCAGATGGCCGACCGCTCGCGCTGAAGTCACCGCGAGGTCCGAACGTTCGGACTCGCCAGCAATGGAAAATGCGGGCGCTCACTTACGGACCTCTCGCAATCGCCGTCGCCCTGATCGCTCAACGCTCCATCGTGACGGTGATCGCCAAGGTGGGACACGCGGGGGCCGCTCTCGACGACGCCTACATTCATTTTCAGTACGCCCGTGCCATCGGCGAGGGTCACCCCTTTCGGTTCGAATCGGGCGAGCCGATGACGAGCGGGGCGACGAGCCTGCTTTGGCCGGTGATTCTGGCTCCGTTCTGGGCCGTAGGCGCACGAGACGACGCGATCCTGTGGCCCGCATGGGGACTTTCGTTCGTCGCGCTCGGCGCTCTGGCGTGGGAGGCCTCGCGATTGACCGAACCTCTCGCAGGCCGCACAGCCGCCACGGGCGCGGCCGCCATGACGATCGCCTTCGGGGGCTTCGCGTGGTGCGCTGCGAGCGGCATGGAGGTGGTCCCGTTCGCGTGGGCCATCGCCCGCGCGACGCGTCGATCCAGCGATTGGGCGGAAACACGGTTGGAGGGTCGCACACGCCGCGACGCCGCGGAACTCGTCGCCCTTGCGTGGATGGCCGCGTTTTTCAGGCCTGAGGGCGCCGTGACCGCCGGGCTCGTGGCCGCTACACTCGGCTGCTTTCCTCGTGCCGGCCCGTGGCGCTCGCGTGCGGCCTCGCTCACCGCACTGGTCGCCGTGGCCGCCGGACCGCTTCTGCTCTGGATGCTGACCGGATCGCCCAGGAGCTCCACGGCCATCGTCAAATTGCTGCCGGGCAACCCGTACTACGCCGGGCCCGTTCTCGCAGCAGCGGTAGCGAAGAACGCGAAGTTGCTCGTCGACACCCTCCTCGACGGCGAGATCTGGTCCGCGGAGTTCATCCCTCACCATGGGGCACCCTTCGCTCTGGCTGGCTTGGCGGCAGTGGCAGTCCTCGGCCTGCGGACTCGCCGGCGCTGGCGCGCGAGCGCGGTGGTTCTGCTCGCGCTCACCATCTTCGCCCCATGCTTCTACCTGACGTTTCTCTGGAACCGGTTGCGGTACCTGTGGCCGTTCGCAACGGGGTGGATGATCGGTCTCGCGTGCCTGGCGCGCATTGTCGGCGATGTCGCAGGACTGTTCAGATCGCGATGGCGGATCGCGACAGGGATCGCTTGCGGCGTTTTCGTCGGGTCGTTCGCGTCGAAACTCGAGTGGTCCATCGAAGACGTCGGTCAGTCCGCGAGCGGGATTGCGCGCCAGCAAGTGGCCCTCGGCCGCTGGGCGCGGGACAACCTGCCGGCAGAGGCCCGAATTGGCGTCAATGATACGGGGGCCATCGCGTACTACAGCAACCGACGAACGTTCGACATTGTCGGCCTGACGACTCGAGACGAGGCACGCTATTGGGTCGCCGGCGCCGGGTCGCGTCTGGAGCACTACGAGCGGCTCGCCGACAAGGCGCCTTCGATCCTTCCCACGCATTTCATCGTTTACCCCGAATGGATGGCGATGAACATGTGTTTAGGCGAACCATTGAAGGAAGCGACGGTTACCGATTCGACCATCTTGGGTGGTCAGACGATGCGTGCGTACCGAGCAGACTGGTCGAAGCTAGGAAGCGGCGAACGACCCTGGACGCAAGCTGGAGAGTTGATCGATGCACTCGACGTGGCCGACCTCGAGAGCGAAGCCGAGCACGAATACGACCTGTTCCGAGCGCACGACGGCGAGCAGATCGCGCGCCAGGGACTTGCGCCCGACGGAGCGACTGTCGTCGACGGCGGGCGCACGGGCCGCACGCTCGAGCGATTCATCGCCCATTTGCCAGCCGGCATCGACGCGTACGGGATCGTTAGGTTCGAAGGGCGAACGGGAACGACCGTACGTGTCAGCGCAAACGGAGAGCCGCTAGCCGTTTTGCGTATCGATGCGGACGACAGCGATTGGATCGAACGCGGGTTCGACGTCCCGGCGCGCGCCAGCGGTCCCCGGACGCGCCTCGAATTGCACGTGCTGGGTGGCCCCATCACGACGTTTCACTACTGGTTCGTTCGTCGGCAATGACCCTTATTGCGTGCCGCCGGTTTTCGGCGTGACGGCGGCCGGAGCCGCCTTAGGCGCAGGCTCCTTGACGGTCGTTGCCGACGCCGCGGTGGGCGCCGGCGTCGCCTTTGGACCAGACTCCTTGCCCGCAGCCTTCCCAATCGGCAATTTGAACGCGCCCGTCTGCAGTTGAAGCTCGAGCAAATTGGCGTAGCCCCAACTGTGTTGGATTTTGCCGTCGCTTCCCGCCTGCCAGACGTCGATCCAGTGCCAATTCGCGACCGGCTTGTTCGAGGCCACCAGCGTTCCGAGCGGCCCCTTCTGCGTACCCGTCACCGTGTGTTCGATGATCGCGAAGCCATCGATGCCCCACGCGTTGGACGAAGACCACTTTTGATCGGGAAACGCTTTAAACCATCCGGCAAGATCTTTGGTGATCTCATTGATTCCCTTGGCAGCGGGAGCCCCAGTAAAATTGATCCAATTATCCGCGTCTGTCGCCACTTGCCCTACGATCGCCTTCGGGTCGTCCTTGTTGAATAGATCGCTGATGCCCTTGGCCCAGTCGGCCAACTTGTCCTCGTCGGGAGTGCCCTTAGCGAGGTGAACATCCGGTGGATTCGTCGGAATGGCAGGTACCGGCGGCGCGCCCTTCCTTCCGGTCATTTGGGCGATGAGACCCGCTTGATCGCCGTAGTCGTGTTCTTCCTTGACGCGGCCGTCGTCATTGAACCAGCTGACGTGGACGCGGATCTGGCCGACCGGCTTTTTGCTCGCCTTCAGAATCATCATGTCGCCCGTCATCGTCGCCTGCCAGACGAACTCCGAGATCGCGACATTGCCTTTGATCCAGACACGCAGTGGAGCGGTTTTCGCGTCACCGAAGCCGTCAAAGAGCATTTGCAAGCCCTTTGCCACGTCGTCGGGACCGTGGGCCTCGGGCGTGCCGTAATCGTCGACCGTGCAATCGTCCGTGTAAAAGCTTGCGAGCTTCTTTGCGTCGTGCGCGTTAAATGCTTCTCCAATTCCCTTGAGCGTCTGCGGGATGAGCTCGGCAAGACTAGGCTTCGGCGGCGGCGGCACGACCGGTGGAGCGGGGGACGCGGACGCGCTGGCCGAGACAGCCGGCGGCGGCGGCGGCGGTTGTGGGGCAGGCTCCTCCCCGCCGCAGGCGACAGCAAGGGTGGAACTTATCGCTAGCAGCGCCGCAGAACGGGAGCTTCGCATAGGTCTTCTCCGTAATCGGGTACGGAACGCCCTTTAGCCCGCCTGAGCTCGATCGGGAAGAGCCGTCTTATGGTAGTGAACCCAATCGTGCGCGTTCGAACGCTCGGCAAGACAGGACTGCGCGTCAGCGAAATGGCCCTCGGCACATGGGGGCTATCGGGAGACGGCTATGGCCCGGTCGATGAGGCCGAACAAGAGCGCGTCATTCGGCGCGCACTCGAGATGGGCTTCACCTTGATCGAAACGGCCGACGCATACGGCAACGGCCGCATGGAGGAGCTCATCGGGCGCGCATTGCGAGACCCAGAGCAGGATGACGTAATCGTCGTCACGAAGGGTGGGGTCGACCGGGCGACCTCGCCGCCTCGTAGGCGATTCGAACCAGACTACCTGAGAAATTGCGTGCATCGCTCCCTGAAGCGCCTGCAACGCGAGCGAATCGACGTGTTCCTCCTTCACAACCCGAGTCCAGCCGTTCTCTCGGGCGCACCTCCTGCGGTCGTGAACGCGCTCGCGCAATTGAAAAAGGAGGGCAAAATCGCGCATTGGGGCGTCAGTGTGGGCGACGTCGCGGTGGGTCGCGCGGCGATGCAACACGGCGCGGAGGTCATCGAGATTGCTTACAACCTCCTCCATGCGAGTGATCTTCATCGGCTCGCCGGCGAAGTCATGGTGTCGGGTGCCGGCGTACTCGCGCGGTCGACACTCGCGTACGGGCTGCTGGCTGGCTCCTGGGAGAAAGACCGCAAGTTTTCTCCGGGGGACCACCGCGCCGGCCGGTGGACGAGCGTGGAGTTCGGCCAGCGCATCGACCAGGCCTCCGCTGTGGAATTCTTGGTGAATCGGAACATCAGAACCATGGCGTCCGCCGCGGTTCGGTTCGTGCTCTCGAACTCGATTGTGTCCAGTGCGGTTCTCGGCCCGCGTTCCGTCAACCAACTCGAGGACATCGTCCGCGAAGTCGGAATGGGCCCGGTGTACATCCGCGATGCGGATCTCGCGCGTCTCCCTCGTTTGCTCGAAGCGGTTGGCGTCGAACTATGATTGACACCATGCGAGCGGCAGAAGCGGCGCTTTCTGCCGCACTCGAAGCGAGCGATCTCGTGATGCGCGTTTACACGGCGGGATTCTCCGTCGAATACAAGGGTCAGGATGATCCGGTGACGAGAGCCGATCGCGAAGCGAACGCCCTCCTCTGCGATCGGCTAGACGCCGCGCTTCCGGGCATTCCATTGGTCGCCGAAGAGAGCGATCCCGGGACGTACGAAGGTTTCGAGCGATCCGACGCGGCGTGGTTCATCGACCCGTTGGACGGGACGCGTGAGTTCGTCGCGCGAAATGGCGAATTCGCGGTGATGATTGGGCTCGCGCAGGCTGGACGAGCGACGGCAGGGGTGATTGTCGCACCAGCGTGGGGGCGCGCGTTCGTCGGCGTCGTGGGGCATGGCGCGTGGGAGGTGGCTACGAACGGCGCGAGGCTGCCTATCAAAGTCTCGTCCCGTTCTTCGCTTCGCGGTGCATCCGTTCTCATTTCGCGATCTCGACCTTCCGACCAAGTCGCTCCGCTCGTCCGGGCAACAGGGTCGGCCGCAGTAATCCACGGAAGCTCAGGCCTCAAAGCCGTCCTCGTCGCAACGGGAGACCACGACGTCTACGTGCAGCCTGGGCCCGCGGGAATGAGGTGGGACGCGTGTGCGGGCGACGCCCTGGTCGAAGCGGCCGGCGGGACGTTCACTGAAATCGGGGGGTCGCGGATCGATTATGCAGCCGACGAGATCGTCAATGCACGCGGATTGCTAGCCACGAACGCGCAGCTGCACGCCAACGTCGTCGCCACACTGACGGCCGCTGGCTGATGGTCGGCAACTTGTTCGCCGTTGGGGCTCCGGTTACCGTCGCGAACGTGGCGGCAGGCCCACAACACATCGTGTTCGACGTCGGAGGAACGCAGCTGCGTGCCGCAACATGGAACGCCGAGAGCGCGCGGCTTTCGGCACCGCGTGTCGTCGAAGCGCCGAGCTACATCCGCCACCCGGACCTGTCGTGGATGGATCTCAGGAGGCGACTCGTCGCGGAGATGTCGGCCCTTCGCACGGCACTTGATCCGGCGGGCCACGCGGGGTCCGTCACGGTGGGTTTCCCTGGACCCATCGACCAACAAGAAAGGGTTCTGGCCGCACCCACGCTGTGGGGCGACGAGGGGCCTTATCCCTACGGATTGGGCGACGACCTTCGCGACGCATGGCCAGGCACGTCGGTGCACGTTCTCAACGATGTCGCCGCCGCGGGATATCGCTACGTGCGCGACGAAGCGGACGCCTTTTGCATCGTGACGGTCAGCACTGGAATCGGTAACAAGGTATTCGCGGGTGGCCGTCCGCTGGTCGGGCCTCGGGCGCGCGGCGGCGAGATCGGTCACGTCGTCGTCGACCCGTCGCCGGATGCTCCGGCCTGCGATTGCGGCGGCCAGGGGCACCTCGGCGCCTTTGCTTCGGGACGCGGCCTTGTGCAAAGAGCGCGCGAGGAGGCGGAGCGCTCGCCCGAGGCGTTCCGCCGGTCCATTCTCGTGAGGGACCTCGGCCTTGAACCCGGTGGCCTCACCCCCGAAGCGCTCGCTCGCGCGTACGGGGTGGAAGACGATTGGGCGACGCAACGGATCAATCAGGGTGCAAACGCCCTCGGGGGAGTGCTCGCCACAATCCACCTCGCGATAGGCGTGGAACGGTTCGTCATAATTGGTGGATTCGCGCTCGGGCTCGGCCGTCGGTTTGCCGACACGGTGCGCGCGGGGATCGATGCCCGCTGTTGGCGAGGTAGCGCACGAACCGTCTCGGTTGCCCTCGGCGAGGGCGATGGGCGATGTGTCCTAATCGGCGCGGGCCGCGCAGCCAGCCTCGGAATGCCGCCCCCAGCCGGACCCAGCTTCGACGCACGGCCGAGCGCAGAGGGGGGTGAAGCGACGCCCCGCGTTTGACACTCGCTCCCGCGCCCTTGTACCGTCGCGCGGCCAGGTCGAGCCGGGGCAATGACGGGTCATGACGGGCACATGGGAGAGTTACATGAAGACGGTGCGGACACCCTGCTGCGCGCTGCGTCTACTGTCGCGTGGGGCGACCTTAGCGGCGCCATTTGTCTTGGTCACAGCGCTGATCGCTTGCGACGACGAGAATGATCCGAAGACGTGGGTCAAGCGGCTGGACGATCCGGCACAGCGCGCAAACGCCATTAAGCGGCTGACTCAATTCTACGAGGATGACATGACGCGCGCAAGCAACGACGCCGCGGCGCCCGAGATCAGACTAATGCTCGACACGATCGTCGACCCACTGGCAAAGCAGTACACCGGCGGTGCCCTCGACGACAAGACGCGCACCGATCTCATGAAGTTTCTGGCAGAGACTCATGATCCGCGAACCCAGCCAGCCCTCGCAAAGGCGCTCAAGGACTTCGAAATGGGCAGGACGGACGACGAGGTCCGCGTCGCCTGCGAGTCGATCAACGCAATGGCAAAGGCGGGAGTCAAGATCGAGCCAACCTTGAGCGATGAGCTCTGGGCCGTCTTCGCAAAATTCCGCCTCTCGCAGACAACAAGTCAGCGCCTGTATCAAGCCCTGCACGAGGCGATCGTCAACGTTCACGACCCGAGTTACGGCGACAAGGCGATCGAGAAGCTCAAGGCGCCCGTGATTCCGGGCAGCGTCGATTCGCAAAAGGACCAGATCAACTGGTGGCAGCTCACGTCGGTCCAAGTCATCAGCGAGCAACGCTACACGAAGGCGATCAAGCAGCTCGTGCTCGTGCTTTTGACTCCAACGAAAATCGACTTGAACGCGACGATCCGCATTGCACTCCTCAAGATGGCACCTGCCGCCGAGCCCGAGCTGATCAAAGCGCTCAACGGCACCGATGCCGACTACGCGAAAGCGGGCGAGGCGTTCAAAGACAAAGCGAACCTCGCGATCGTCGCCGATACGCTCGCTCTCCTGTCGCGGCCGGGGGGACGTGATGCGATCCTCAATGCGTTGCCGACCGCAGACACAGACACAACGCGAACGGCATTCGCCCAAGCACTCGTCCAATTTCCCCGGGACGCGCGCGTGGAGCCGGCTTTCATGACCGCTTACAACAAACTAAAGTGGGACGCATCGGTTGAGCTGCTCGGTCCTCTCAGACCGCGAGCTGCACTCGCGCAAGCATCCGCCGGCTTCTACGATCCTAGCCTAACCGACTGGCTCGTGAAGGAGACGGCGGCCGCTCCCGATGCGGCCAGTAAGCTCCTGCCGATCGAGGCAGCGCTAAAGGTCATGCCGCAGAACAAGAAGGACGCCGTCGGCGCCGCGCTTCAGAAAGCCAAGGCCGAACTCCCTGGCGATGTGTTCCAAGCGAGCAAGCAGATGTTCGACTTCGCGAGTCAAACCCTCGACAAATGCGGGACAAACGGCAGCTGCTATCTGGGAGTGCTCGATCAGCCAATCCCTTCATCACCGACGACCGCGAACTGGCGCGCAATCAAGGCTTCCTGGATGACGGTCATTTACGGCCAGGGCAATCCCGATGCGACCCGCAGCGAGCTTCTCAAGCGGGTCGAGAAAATCAAGGATCCGAGCGCCCGTCTCGCGGTCGTCGAGGCCATCGACGAACTCGCCCCGAAGGGCGACGTCCGAGCGGCCGATGCGCTGGACACGATGGTGGCCGCGGACAAGCGGTCCGGCGAGCAAGGCGTTCTTATGGCCGACGATTCGGTCGTCAAGATTGCTCTGAGACTTCGCGCCCGGGCGCCTTGAGTGACAGGCCGGGTGGATCGCCCGAAGTACAGCGCCCCGTTGAACGGTACCCAGCTGCGCTGGGTTCGCCTGCATCGCAGGCTGGCGCCGTACGAAGATGATTTTCCTTGGGGCTTCGCCCCGAACGCCAATCGCCTCCCGACGATTGAAGTACACCGCCCTGCTGACCCCGTCGCTCTGGGGCGGGGTCTGAGACCAGCTCGGCCTTTCCGTCCCCTGTGCGCCGCGCCGCTGCGTTCTCTGGTCGACTCGCACAACGCTCCGGCCCTGCGATGCGAGATGCCGACGCCGAGAGCGAATTGTCTGCCGGGCTCCGTGGCGACGCGGGGTGAGTTATTCTCGGCCCACGAATGATCCGCCTCCAGGTGACAGAGGGGCTGGCGAAGGGTTCGCGGCATGAGTCGTCAGCCAACGTCGTCCGGCTCGGGCGGGCCGCAGGCAACGACGTCGTACTTCCCGACGAGCATGTGTCGGGAGAGCACGCGCGCATCGTGTTCGCTGGCGAGCGGTATGTCTTGCGAGACCTGCGGTCGACCAACGGCACGACCGTCGTCCGGGGGGACGATCGCATCCCGCTCGAGGAGCGGGACGGACGCGAGGTTAAGCTCGAGCCGGGCGACCTCATCGAACTCGGGGCCGGAGACCGGGTGGTCCGCATCGAAGTCGCGGTGGACGACGACGATGCAACGGCGCGAGTAATCGCGGTTCGGAAAATCGACGAGCTCGGGCGGCTTGAATCGACGATCGAACGCGACGACGGGCGGTTGCGGGCGCTTTACGACGCCCAGAAGCGGATTGGAGCAGCGACGGAGCTGAACGACGTATTGATCGCAATCGCCGACGCAACCTTCGTGCTCGTCTCCGGCGCGACCCACGTCACGGTCATCCTTCGGGAGGACGATGACGACGCCGGACGGGGGGACGCCGCTAGCTATGTGCCCATCGTGACTCGAATGCGCGATCAGCGAGGACCCGCAACCCAGCCGATTCCGGTGACCCGAAGCATCTTTCGCAAGGTCGTCGTCGAACGAGCCGCTGTGATCGCAGCCGACGCGCCAAGGGAAATGGCGCATAGCGAATCGCTCCTCGGGGCGCAGATCCGCAGCGTTCTCGCGGTACCGCTCTGGAAGGGCGACGAAATTCTGGGCGTCCTCCAAATGGACAATCGGCAGAGTACAGGCGTGTTTTCGGCGGGGGATCTCGACGTGTGCGCCGTCCTAGCCCACGGGGCATCGCTCGCGGTTGCGAACGCGCGCCTCGTTCAACGACTTTGTGCCGCCGAAGAGCGCCTCAAGAAGGAGAACGCCTTTCTGAAGACTCGCGAAGAATCGCGACGCGTCGGGAAGGGGTCGGAGGAAATCATCGGCACAAGTGCCGCCATGCGAGCGCTGCTCGATCAGCTGGCGAAAGTCGTCGACACTCGCGTGACCGTTCTCGTCGAGGGAGAGACCGGAGTCGGCAAGGAGCTCATCGCGGCCGCACTACACTACGGTTCGCGTCGACGGGGGCAGCTTTTCGTTGGCCAGAATTGTGCGGCCATGCCCGAGAGCTTGCTGGAAAGTGAGCTTTTCGGACACAGGAAAGGGAGCTTCACGGGCGCCCATGAAGACAAAAAGGGCCTGTTCGAAATCGCCGACGGGGGAACTCTCTTTCTCGACGAGATCACTGAGACGCCGCTGTCGCTCCAGTCCAAGCTCCTGCGAGTTCTTCAGGAGGGCGACATCCGACCCGTGGGAGCCACGCAGGAAAAGCGGGTCAACGTGCGAATAGTCGCCGCAACCAATCGCAACCTCGAAAAGGAAGTCGCTGAAGGACGCTTTCGAGAGGACTTGTATTACCGACTGAAAGTGTTTCCCATCCGCGTCCCGCCTCTTCGCGAGCGGAGAGAGGATATCTCTTTGCTCGCCGAGCATTTCTTGAGGCGGTATGCGGCCGAGCTTGGCAAGCCGGTCGCCGGCTTCTCCCAGCAAGCGATAGAGCTGCTGCAAGCCTACGACTGGCCGGGAAACGTACGCGAGCTCCAGAATGAAGTGCAGAGGCTCGTTATTCAGATTGAGCCTGGCGACTTCATTACGTCTGAGCTGCTTTCGCCCAGGTTGCGGCGAGTCGAGGGGCTCATCGATCGCGTAAAACCGACCAAAGGGACGCTCAAGGAGACGATGGACACGCTCGAGCGGTGGATCCTCATGGAAGCGCTTCGGCAACACGAGAACAACAAGACCGCGGCCGCCAAGACACTCGGAATCACGCGCGAAGGTTTGCACAAGAAACTGCGGGCCTTCGGGTTGTGACGGATGCTCCGCGTAGTCGTCGGGGTCGGAGCCAACCTCGGCGATCGGCTGAGCACCATGCGCGCTGCCGCGGACGCCCTCGCACACGTTGCGCTGGTGGATGGGCGCTCGCATGTATACGCAACCGCGCCAGTTGGACCTGCTCAGGGAGAATTTCTGAACGCGGCCCTACTCATTCGATTCCGCGGATGCCCGGCAGATTTGCTCGACGCGCTCCTGGCCATCGAGATGAAGCTCGGACGAGTCCGCGGCGAGCGTTGGGGACCCCGTACGATCGATCTCGATATTCTATGGATTGAGGGCCGCCTCGTCGACACTCTCGAGCTCGCCGTGCCGCATCCGCATTTGCTTGAACGCGCATTTGCGCTTGTTCCGATGCTCGAACTCGTACCGGAGGCGCGCGATCCGCGATCCGGCGCGCTTTATCGCGTCCCAAGCGGTGACGTACGACGACTCCCCGACATCCTCTGACTCATTTTCCGACTGTCGAAAATGAGTCAGATGCTCGTGCGATCGTTCGAGCTGCTCATGGCTCGACGATCGGCTCGGCCAGGTTGAACGCAACCGATGCCTCAGCGGCGTCCACCGCCGCCGCGACCGCCCCCGCCCCGGCCTCCGCCCTCGCTGTGGGACTGGCCGCCGCCCGGAGGTGCCCCCCCTCCCCCACCCGACGGGATGCCGTCGCCATGAGCGGCTGTCGAAGGAGGGCCACTCGAGGCACCGGCGCCGCCGCCGGGTCCGCGATACGACCGTCCGGTGTAGGCGGGCGCATCCTGAGCGCGAGCGGCCGGGACCGAGTAACCCGGCCCACCGAGATATGGACCGCTCGAACGGTAGGATGGTCCCCTCATCGGCGCCTCGGCAGCAGGACTACCTATGAATCCTGCACCGAGTCGTCCACCAAAGTGTGACGCCCCCGGGACGCCATATGCCGATGGAGCCGCTCTTCCGAGCGTCGTCGTCGCTACGTGGCGCGACGAAGCGGCCCACGACCCACGCACGGCGCCGCCCGCAGGCGCATGCGCCCCCAGAGCGACTGCTGTGCTCGGGCGTGCGAAAGCGCGAGCCTGCAGCACCCCTCGATCATCAACGCGGGTGTGAACGACCGACGATGACGGGATGCCGAGAGCAGCTGGAGAAGGTCCGCCACGCCCGATCGGGTCGCCGCGGAGATCGGCGGCGCTGCGGGATTGCGCCGCCCAAGGCTGCGTTTGAGCCGCGTCCATCGGGGGTCCTGCAATGACATGCGACGCCAGAGAATTGGCGAATAGATTGCGCGTCGCGACGAACGCATAGGGCGACCGCCGAACAGAGCCAAGGCTTTCGGCCGCGCCACCGCGCCAACCCAAGGTCGGTGGGAGCGCCGCCCAGCCAACGTAGAGGGGGCGCCCCGCACCGCCGTTCGCGTAACGCCACGAAACCCAAGCCCCGGCGTAGCTCCGTCCCGGGATCCACTCCCACCCGAGTGCCTGTCCGTAAGCCCATCGGCCGTAATGGAAGGGCACCCAGCCCCAGTCGTAGTCGCTGACCCAAACGTAGTCGTCATCGTAAGCCCAATGCCCCTCGGTAACGTAAGGTGTGAAATTGTCGCCGACGACATCCGGAGACGGCACCCACACGGTGCCGTACGTTGGATCTTCCACCCACGAACCATACGGCTCGAGCGGAGCCCGAAAGTCGGTGAGCGCGGCAGGATCGTCATCGGCGTAACCGTCCGCATCGGGTGTTCGGACCGCGCCGTTCGGATCGTCGCCGTCCGCTTCGGCACCAACGACAACCTCGTCTGAGAACGCTGGGCCGTTGGCGATCGGAGGCTGCGGCGAGCTGGCCGGCGTGATCGCACTTCTGGACGCGGACGGGAGCGTATAGCCGATCGGCTCCGCAAACTCCGCGCCGCGTGGATCCATCTCGTCCGCAGCGCATCCGGAAGCCAACGGTATAGCGCCTGCGAACAGGAACGGGCCGAATCGACGGGTTATCGACCATTCGCCCGACGGCATACGGAGGGGTATCCGGGCTGCATTCGCCACTGCTTCAGCCTGGGGGGTGCACCCTGCAAGTGTCGAGCCCATGTTCGGCGGTGGGGCGGCGGAGCGACCCTCACAACTCCCACCGCATGTTTAGCACGTCTTGCGCTCAGCGGCGCACGGCCTAGCTGGGCCTGCTCGTAGGCAACGGAGCTTGATGACACCGCAGACACCCGAACTTTCGCCGGCGCGTTCCGATGGTATGGTGAATGAACTTTCTCGTCGCGCGGCTCAACGCCCTGGATCGAAGAGGCAAATCCGATGGCCGAAACACGCCTGTCCAACATGACCGACCGCATCGCCGCGATGCAAGATTTCCAGCTGTATCGCGAACTGCACTGGGACGGCGGCTTCGAAGAATATCTCGGAATCGTACGGGAAAGGCCCCAGGTAACGCGAAACGCGTACCAACGCCTCTACGACATGATCATTAGCTACGGAACCGAAGAATACATCGACAACAAGAAGAAGCTTGTACGCTACAACTTTTTTAAAGACGAGCACAACGGAGGCGCGAACGCCATCTTCGGTCTCGACATTCCGCTGATGCGCCTCGTGCACGTGCTCAAGGCCGCGGCAGAGGGGTACGGGCCAGAGCGTCGCGTCATATTGCTTCATGGACCCGTTGGTTCGTCGAAGAGCACGATTGCGCGACTGTTGAAGCTTGGGGTCGAGCAGTATTCCCGCTCAGCGGATGGCGCGCTGTACACGTTCGATTGGGCGGGACTCGCAGGACTCGGCATCGCAGGCGTTGCCAGCACGGACATCGACAGGTTTCCGAGCGCGATGAACGAAGAGCCTCTTCGCGTGATCCCTCCCGAGTGGCGCGCAAAGGCCATCGACCAGCTGGGCTTGTCGAATGACAAATTCAAAGTCCGAGTCGATGGCGATCTCGATCCGGCGAGCCGTTTCATCTTCAATGCCCTGCTGCAACGATACGAGGGCGACTGGGCGAAGGTCGTCCGCAATCATGTTCGCGTGCGACGTCTCGTTTTGAGCGAAAAGGATCGCGTGGGCATCGGCACCTTTCAACCAAAGGACGAAAAAAACCAGGATTCAACCGAGCTCACGGGCGATATCAATTATCGAAAAATAGCGGAGTATGGATCTGACTCCGACCCACGCGCCTTCAACTTCGACGGAGAATTCAACATCGCCAATCGGGGTATGTTGGAGTTCATCGAGATCCTCAAGCTCGACGTAGCGTTCCTTTACGACCTTCTCGGAGCGACTCAGGAACACAAAATCAAGCCGAAAAAATTCGCCCAGACCGACATCGACGAGGTCATCATCGGTCACACGAACGAGGCCGAATACAAGAAGCTCCTGAACAACGAGTTCATGGAGGCCCTGCGCGACCGGACGATTAAGATCGACATCCCCTACATCACGAAGCTGACCGAGGAAGTTCGCATCTATGAGAAGGACTTCAATTCTCGCAAGATCAAGGGCAAACATATCGCGCCTCACACGCTCGAAGTGGCGGCGATGTGGGCCGTACTGACGCGCCTAGAGGACCCGAAGAAGCACAACCTGTCTCTCCTCCAGAAGCTCAAGCTCTACGACGGCAAGGTCCTGCCAGGTTACACTCAGGACACCGTCAAGGAATTGCGCAAGGAATCCAAGCGAGAGGGAATGGAAGGCGTTTCACCACGCTACGTCCAAGACAAGATCTCGAATGCGCTCGTCAATGAAGCCGGCGAAGGAACAATCAACCCATTCATGGTGTTGAACGAACTCGAGAAGGGCCTACGTCATCATTCGCTCATCACGAGCGACGACATGCGCAAGCGCTTCGGAGAGGTCATCGGTATGGTCAAGCGCGAATACGAGGAGATCGTGAAAAATGAAGTGCAGCGAGCCATTAGTGCCGATGAAGATGCAATCAGCAAACTTGCAGCGAACTATATCGACAACATCAAGGCCTTCACGCTCAAGGAGCGAGTGAAAAACCGGTACACGGGGCAAGATGAGGATCCCGACGAACGATTGATGCGCTCAATCGAAGAGAAGATCGACATCCCTGAGAACAGGAAAGACGACTTCCGCCGCGAGATCATGAATTTCATCGGCGCGCTCGCCGTAGACGGAAAGCGGTTCGAATGGAACACGAACGATCGTCTGCGTCGCGCACTCGAGCTCAAACTGTTCGAAGACCAGAAGGACAGCATCAAGCTGAAGACGCTGGTCAGCGCGGTCGTCGACAAGGACACGCAGGAGAAAATCGACATCATCAAGTCGCGGCTCATAAAGAACTTCGGGTACAACGAGGTCAGCGCGACCGACGTACTCAACTACGTCGCATCGATCTTCGCTCGGGGCGATGCCAAGGATTGATCGCGTTGCGCAAGATGCGGGAGCGGCCTAAAGACGCGGACCGATGAGCTCTCTCAAACGAACCGTATTAAGGCAGGGTCTAAGGCTCATGAGCGACCCGCGCGTCGCCAAGGTGCTTCAGGACGAGCGGATCATGCGAGCGGTCATGGCGGCCATGAGCCTGCCGGGCAAGGCACAAAGCTTCGCGCAGGAGCAGCTCGAGAACGTCGCGAAAGCGATGGCCCTAGCGACAAGAGCCGACGTGAATGACATGCGTCGAACGCTGCGCAAATTCGAGGACGAACTCGCGCAGATAAGGGGCGAGCAGCGGCTTTCAGCGCGCAAGCGCGACGCTGCAGAGTGAACGCGTCGTCGCGCCCGTCGTAAGGCGCCGAAGCCGCCAGGATGATTTCCTTTTGGAAGCTTTCGCTTTCGCGCACCTGTTCGACGTCCCGCTGATGCGCAGGATCAGTAGATTGTCCGCGCACTTGTGAGGACGCGCGCACCGGTCTCTAGTGTAGCATCCCACGCGTCTCGCTCGCTCTCGCGTGCTTTCGACCGGAGGTCCTGCCATGGTGAGCCTTGCCTACCCTTCCGCACGTCGGTCCCATCGGGCTCTGCGCGAACGCGGTCGCATCCGTCGTTGGATGACGGCCGGGGCTACGCTCGTGTTGGCCCTAGCCGCATGTGTCATCGGACCGCCCGCTTTCGCACAAGCCGAAAATCCTGACCAAAGCCAGATCGCACCGCCGAAACACAAGAAAAAAGTGACGCCGGCCCCCTCAGACTCCGAATCGCCATCGCAGGGCGAATCCGGGGCCCCGGCCCTTCGCGAGGGCTCGTCGCGCTCGGCTCCAAATCCAGGCCCGGTCGCGCCCGCGGGGCCTCCACCCGCCTTGCTGGGGACGCCCGTCGCCACATCGCTGCCCAGCATCGCGCCACCCGAGAGCGACGCTATCACCGATACGACGGAATACCCGAACAAGCGCTATCTGTTCACCGGCGTCCGTTATCGCGGTACGATCATTCCAAAATTTATCGAAAACATTTTTGTCAACGATGGAGAAACGATTTACTCCAATACCATTGGCGCAGAATTCGATATTCGAAGCGCCGGACAATCGATGATTCCTTGGATTCAATATGCAGACTACAATACCGGAAACATCCTTTTTTTTCAAAAAGGATCGGCGGACGTAGCGAACAATTATAGCGTCGTCAATAGTAGTCTGAAAGCGATCTACCTCGGCATTGATGAGCTATGGAGCACGCCTATCGCGAGGCATTTTGACTTCGAGTACGGGTTCGGCGTCGGCATTGGCTTCGTCTTCGGTAGTCTCGGCAACAACTGGGTGAGCCAAACCTCGAACGGACCGCTTGTTGGCAGCAACGGCAACCATTACACCGAGTGCCAGACGACCGCCGCTCCGGCCGACGCCGTCGGACTCACGAACGGCTGCGATCCGAGCCAGCACACCGACCCCAATCCCCACAAGGTCGGCGGCTACAACGAGGCCAACTGGTTGAACGGAGGACCTGTGCCCGTGATATTTCCGCATATCGCCATTCCGCAATTAAGTCTTAGGTATAAGCCCATCAAGCAACTGGAGACACGGCTCAGCGTCGGCTTCTCGCTGACCGGCTTCTGGTTCGGGCTCAGCGCGGACTACGGCCTGGAGCGCAAGGAGGACGCGGCGAGTGCTGGGCACGCAACGAACCACGAAACGCAGCTACGCACGCCGTTCCGCGATACACTCTGAGTCGGAATGCTCGGTCTACCGCCGCGCTACGAGCCTATCCAGCGCCTCGGGGCGGGCGGCGCCGGCGAAGTCTGGTCCGTGCGCGATCGGGTGAGCGGGGTGGTACTCGCCCTCAAAGTGCTTTCGAATGGGGCAGGGGAAGGAGAAGTTGGCGCGCTCGTGCGAGAAGCCATTGCCCTGAGCGGACTTGAGGGACTCGGCGTACCACGAGTCGTCGGCTTCGGAGCGCTCCACGATGGGCGCCGTTACATGATACGCGAGCTCGTCGAAGGACGAAGCCTTGACGAAATCCTGCAGCGCGCAGACGGCTCGGCCTGGCTCAGTGCCCTTGCGAGCGCATGCGATCAGCTCACGGTGGTGCACCGCGCCGGGCTGCTGCACGGGGACCTGAAGCCGGCGAACATCATCGTCAGTGAAGACGGACACGGAACACTAGTTGATTTGGGCCTGGCCGCACCCTGGCGGGAAGGGGGCACTCCGACGCTTGGGCTTACTCCAAAATACGCAGCGCCCGAGCTTCTACGCGGCGAGGCGATCACGGTTCGCGCAGAGGTGTATGCGCTCGGCATGACGCTGAGCGAGGCGATCCAGCTACGAGCGATCGATCTGTCAAGGGAGACTCGTGCGGCACTCGAGAGCGTGGCAGCGCGGGCGAACGAGGCGTCTCCCGCGGCACGATGGCCTAGCGTCGACGAGTTCGCGAGCGCGCTGAGGCGCGCTGCAGGGCTGCCTGCGTCGCATGCGCCGAGCGAAGAAGCATGGCCGGTTCTCGACCTCGACGCCACCGCGCAGCTTCTGCTCAAGCGCGTGCGCTCCCTCGGCCCAAGCAGCGTCCTGGCCGTCGAGGGTCCTTACGGATCGGGCAGGACGACGTTAGCGCGGCGGCTAGCATGGACGCTCGGCGTGGAGGGCCGCGCCGTTGCGTTTATCGAGGCACCCACGAGCGGCATTGCCATGCACGAAGTGGTCGATCTCGAACTGCAGCCCCACGAGACAGTGCCGACCGAGGTAATCGTCATCGTCGACGATGCGGATCAGATTGGCGGCGAAGCTCGAGCGAGGCTCCACCGTGCGTCTGAAGCCGGAGCACGGCTGGTCGTCATCGGCCCGCTCCATGAATGGGCATCGCTCGCCAGCGGCGTTCACGAGTCGTTCGGTTTGCCACCTCTCGATTCGACTGCGGCCGCAGAGCTTGTACGACGGTCGGTGCCGTCGCTTCCAGATGCCCTTCGCGCCCGCCTGGTCGAGCGAACCGGGCGGCGCCCCGGGCCGTTGCGCTCCGCCGTCCGCCGATTGGCCGGGCGACCCATCGTCTGCGACGACGATGTCGAGCGCGCGCTCGATGCCGATCATCCGTCGTCCACGCCATCGGCGGCGAGCAGGCTCCAGGGCTTCGACGAGGCTGAGCGTGCGCTCGATCGCGGCCGGTTCGACGACGCCGCCGCTGCGCTGACCGCACTCGGTGGACCGCTAACAAGAGCCGAAGCGGTGCGAATGGGGCTCGCAGGAGCACGAATGGCCATTGGTCGAGGAGACGCGGCAGGGGCGCTGAACGATCTCACTGCGATTGAGGACGACTGCACTGCGGCGGGCCAGGCCCGTACCTGGAAAACGCTACGTGCGCGCGCGTGCCTGCGGGCGGGGCACTACGCGCAGGCGGCGAGCTTTGCGGAGAGCGTCATCGGCGAGGGAGCGACGGATGTACAGGCTGCCGAAGCGCTGAGCGTCCGGGGGGTTGCGCTCGCGCTGACGGGCGAGGATGCTGGCGCACGCGGGGCGCTCGACCGTGCAATCGAGGTGGCTCGCCGGCTGAACGACCCCCGCGTCGAGGCCGTCGCCCTCGGCTCTGCCGCCATTGCGCACCAGCGGGCCGGACGATCGCTCGAGGCTCGCGACGCTTACGAAGCTGCGCTCGCCGCCGCGGAGAAGGCGCAAGACGCCGCGACGGTAGCAACGATCCGGCTCAACCTCGCGGGTCTCGCGCAAGCGGAAGGGGACCTCGCACAATCCCTCGTGCACCTAGAGGCGGCGGTCGATATGGGACGCCGCGCGGGCAGTGGAGCGGCCGTCACCCAGGCGCTACTCAATCTGGCCAACCTCGATCTGTACCTCGGACGCTGGGCGCGGGCCCGAGCGTCCATCGACCTCTTGGCTGCCCGGCGCAGCGAGCTGTCCGCGGCGGCCTGTGCCCAGCTTCTCGGGCTTGAGGCCGAACACGCCGCGCGCACGGGCGACGCCGAGGCCGCGGTTCGCCTTTACGAGGAGACGGCGCGCGCTTGGCAAACACAAGGTCGCACGCACGACGCGGCGGAGTCGAGGCTCGAGGGATTGCTCGCACGCGCTCGCGCCGGCGCTGGCGCACCCCACGATCTCACGCGCGAGTTGAGCGCCATCCGCGGGGCAGCGGGAGAGGGCGGCCTCGGAGAGCACGAAGCGCTCGCGCAACTCGTGGCTGGCGCAATCGCGCAGGCGGAAGGCAGGGAGGACGTGGCGCGGCGCGCGCTGAATGCCTCGATCGAGGCTGCGCAGCAGGCCGGTAGGCGCGAGTGGGCCTGGCAAGCCTTCGACGCTCGAGCGCGCCTAGGCGCATTCCATGGCGCGATGGCGACTGCGCGACGTGACACCGAGGTCGCGCTCGCGATGTTGGAGGAGATTGCCGCAAAACTGCCGCGCGACCTGCGCGAGGTCTTCTGGGACGATCCACGCCGCCGCGCCTTGCGGCAGGCCCACATGGCGACGGTCGCGTCGCCGGCGCTGAGCGTCGCTGTTCCCGCCGGCGTCTTGCGCACGGCGAGCGGCACGACCTCGATCTTCACGGGGCGCCTTGCCGAGGATCGGCTGAGCCGCATTCTGGCGATCACCCGCGAGTTGGCGAGCGAGCACGACATGGATCGGCTGCTGCCGCGAGTCACCGATCACGCAGTGGCGTTGCTCGGCGCGGAGCGAGGCTTCGTCCTGCTCATCGGAGACAACGGCGAACTGGAAACGCATACCGCGCGAACCCGCGGCGGCGCGGACGAGCCGCACGCAAGGTTTTCGCGATCGGTGGCCGAACGCGTCGTCGAAAGCGGCGAGCCGGTCGTGACGCTGAGCGCGCGCGACGACCAGCGCTTGGCCGAAGCGGTCAGTGTGCATCAGTTGATGATCCAATCGATCGCCTGCGTGCCGATCCGAGGCGCACCGCCCGTCGGACGGACCATCGGAGCGCTCTACGTCGAGACGCGAATGCGACCAGGGGTCCGGTTCGAGCACGAGGTTCCGACGCTCAGCGCTTTTGCAGACCAAGCGGCGATCGCGATTGAAAACGCCCGACTCCTCACCGAGAACCGCGACCGAGCCGACGAGCTCGCACGGGCCAACGGAGAGCTCGCCTTAGCGCACGACGAGCTTGCTCGCATGCTCGGCAAGAGAACCGAACAGCTTGCCGAGGCGCGCCGAGACTTGAAGCAAGTGCGCGCCGAGCTCCGAAGCCACTTCGGCTACGCGGGACTTGTCGGCACGAGCGCCGCCATGCGGCGTCTTTACGCACTCATCGAGCGCGTGAAGGACACGGACGTTCCTCTGCTGGTCACGGGCGAGAGCGGCACGGGCAAGGAGATGGTCGCCCGCGCCGTCCACCAGGCTGGTCCACGTGCCAAGAAGCCGTTCGTCGGCGTGAATTGCGGCGCGATCCCCGCGAACCTCCTGGAATCGGAGCTCTTCGGTGCCGTCAAAGGCGCCTTCACCGGTGCTGATCGGGACCGCCGGGGCGTCTTGCAAGAGGCCGACCAAGGCACCCTCTTGCTCGATGAAATCGGCGAGATGCCACAAAAAATGCAATTGGGCTTGCTCCGTGTTCTGCAAGAGAAGTGCGTGCGTCCCGTCGGGGCAACCCGCGAAGAGCCGGTCGACGCGCGAATCATTGCTGCCACCCACCGCGACCTCACCCGGATGGTTTCGGACGGCACGTTTCGGGCCGACTTATTCTACCGACTTCATGTCGTCGAACTGCACGTTCCCGCGTTGCGCGAACGCGTGGAAGACATTCCGCTACTCATCGATTTTTTCCTGTCGCGCTTCGCGACGCGGTACCGCCGTGAACGCAAGACCGTATCGAGGGCGGCTCTGAGAAGGCTCTGCAGTTATGCGTGGCCGGGTAACGTTCGACAGCTCGAGCATATTCTTCTGAGCGCGTGGCTCATGACCGAGGGCACAGAAATTCGGCCGGATGACTTGGAGATCCCGTCGGACAAACTGCACCCAAGCCTAGGAAACGATCTGCGGGTAGATGATCCGCCAGCCCGACCCTCGCCACCTCCCGGCGCGAAGAGCAAGGAGGAGTTCAAGGCTGCGGAGCGCGAGCGAATCCTTGGCGCCCTAACCGCCAGCAATTGGAACCGCGTGCAAGCGGCGAAACTCATCAACCTGCCGCGCCGGACATTCTATCGACGCTTGAAGGAGTTCGGGATTCTGTAGTATCTATCGTGCGGTTGTTTGCTGCATTGCTGGACGATCCGATGCGCCGATCGGAAGGTCATGAGTTCCCTGAAGGTTCACGTCGATGGGGTCCCGCTCGGCCAAGAAGCGGGGCGTGCGTTTTGGCGTCGTTTCAGCGTGTGGATGGATCGCAACGCTGGAGACCTCGCCGGGTTCGCACGCACTGAGGGTCTCGCGAGCGTTCACCCGGAAATGCACGCCAACGGGCCCGTACTCGTCGGAAGCCGCACCACGCCGCAGAGGCCCTACGCCAAGGCAAGTGCGGCGGGGAAGTCCCGCATTGAGCGGCGGCGCTGAGAAGCAGGATCGAACCACGGGCAGCAATGGACACTCGAACCGCGCAGTGCTACTGGGCGCGCTCGACTTTTCCCTCCTGACTGAACGAACGGAGACGCATGGTTTCGGCCTCCTTCGACGGCATCGTGCTTGCAGCACCCCCGCAGGCCATCAACGTCGATTTCGACGCGACGTTCCTCGTCCAGCTCTTCCTTTTTGTCGGGCTGACGCTCGTCCTCAAGCCGCTTCTCTTCGATCCGATGCTTCGGCTGTTCGAACAGCGGGAGCGTCTTATCGAAGGAGTGAAGGCTCAGGCCCGACACATCGACGAGAAGTCGGTCAGCGCACTTAGCGAGTATCAAGCCGCCATGGCCGCAGCTCGCGTCGAAGGGAGCGCGCAACGCGAAAAGGCGCGCGCCGACGGGCTCAGGCGGGAGGCAGAGATCTTGTCGGCTCTCCGAGAATCGATCGCGCGCGTTTCCGAGGAGGGCAAGCGGACGGCACACGCTGAGGCTCAGCGGGCGCGCGCAGTCCTGAAGGCCGAGACCACGGCCATGGCCCAGGACCTGGTCGGCCGCATCCTCGGACGTCCGGTGCGGTCGTGAGGAGGGGCGCACGAATCGCGAGGCGGCTCGCCCTCGTCGCCATGGGGCTCGTCACCGCGTGGTCGCTTTTGGCCTGGGCACAATCGAATCATGCGCGGAACGCAAGGCCGGCGCGAGGCGGCTCGGCGGCCACAACGGACGAGAGCGCGCGTCGCGAGCCTGCAAAGGAGACCCTCAAGCAAGCCGAGGACACGGGCCCGGCACCCATGAACTGGACGCAGTTCGGGTCGGATACGCCACCGTTCATCGCGATGCTCGTCAACTTCGGCATCCTCGTCGGAGGGTACTACTTGCTCGGCAAGCGGCCAATTGCCGCGGCCCTTCGAAGTCGCCGCGACGGCATCGCCAAGGACATCGACGAAGCGCAACGTATGAAGGAGGAAGCCGAGGCACGCGCAAAGACCTATCAGGCCAAGCTCGAGAGGGTCGACGAAGAGGCCCGGGCGGCCCGCGACGCACTGCTGCGCACCGGTGAGGCCGAGCGCGACCGGATCGTCAAGGACGCGGAGGCGAAAGCTGACCGAATGCGCCGCGACGCCGAGTTTCTGGTCCAGCAGGAGTTGAAGCAAATCCGCCTGGATTTGTTGCGCGATACGGTCGAAATGGCCGTCCTGGCAGCTAGAGAGCTCTTGGCGCAACGCATAACGCAGGAGGACCAAGAGCGATTGGCGGAGGCGTACTTGAGCGAACTCGGCGGCGCGAAGGGCACTGCCGTTGCGCAACCTGCGGATCCGTTCGGAACGAGAGAGAGCGCTTTATGAGCATAGCGATCGTCGCCCGTCGTTACGCCAAGGCGCTGCTCGAGCTCGGCACCGAAAGCGGTCAACTCGACAAGATCGTCGATGATTTTGCGACCGTCGCCGACGCTTGGGCAACTAGCGCCGAGCTACGAAACGCCCTCGAGAACCCACGCGTCCCTCATCCCAATAAGAGCGCGGTGATGGGCGAGCTGGCCGACCAGATTGGCGCTACCCCAACGACACGAAATGCGCTTCTTCTCTTAGTCGACCGTCGGCGCGTTCGCGCGCTACCGCACCTGGCGCGCAGCTTGAGCGAACTCGCGGACGCGCGAAAGGGCTTGGTGCGAGCCGAGGTAACGACGGCGACGCCCTTGTCCGAGGCTTATTACGGGCGGCTTCAGGCGGAGCTCGAGCGCCTGACGGGGCGGCGAGTGCTCGTCGACCGAAAGACCGACTCGGCACTCGTCGGCGGCGTAGTCACGCGGATCGGTGACCGCGTCTTCGATGGAAGCCTCCGCGCGCGTCTGGAGTCTCTCCGTGACAGGCTCGTGCCCACCCTTTGAAGACGATTCAAGATCCGTCGCTCGGACCGCGGAAGACGGCCTCAGAATCGAGACCTACGGCTGCCGATACGCCCAACCACGAGGAACCCGCGATGCAACTTCGTGCCGAAGAGATCTCCGCGATTATCAAAAAGCAGATTCAGAACTACGAGAATGCCTCCCTCACCACCGAGACGGGAACGGTTCTGAGCGTGGGCGACGGGATTGCTCGAATCTACGGCCTCGATCAGGCTATGTCCGGCGAGTTGCTCGAGTTCCCCGGCGGCCTGATGGGGCTGGTCCTCAACCTCGAGGCCGACAACGTAGGCGCCGTCTGCTTCGGTGAAGTGTCGAACGTGAAGGAGGGTTCGATCGTCAAGCGCACCGGACGCATCCTCGATGTCCCGGTGGGCGAGGCGCTCGTTGGTCGCGTAGTCAACGCGCTCGGACAACCCATCGACGGCAAGGGCCCGATCGAGACCCGCGACCGCCGCCGCGTCGAGGTGAAGGCGCCCGGTATTCTCGCGCGACAGCCCGTCAAGGAGCCCCTCCAGACGGGAATCAAAGCAATCGATGCGATGGTCCCGATCGGCCGTGGGCAGCGCGAGCTCATCATCGGAGACCGCCAGACCGGCAAGACGGCGGTTGCCCTCGATACGATCCTCAATCAAAAGGGCCAGGGCGTCTATTGCTTCTACATCGCGATTGGCCAAAAGCAGTCCACGGTCGCCAGCGTCGTCGACAAGCTGACCCAGCAGGGTGCCATGGAGTACACGACGGTGGTCGTAGCCGGCGCGAGCGAGATGGCGCCGCTCCAGTTCATCGCGCCCTACTCGGGCGTGACGATGGCCGAGTACTTTCGCGACAGCGGGCGACACGCCTTGTGCATTTATGACGACTTGTCGAAGCAGGCGGTCGCCTACCGACAACTGTCGCTTCTGTTACGGCGCCCGCCCGGCCGCGAGGCGTACCCCGGCGACGTTTTTTACATTCACTCGCGCTTGCTCGAGCGTGCCGCAAAAATGGCGGACGAGTTCGCGGTGGTTCCGAAGGACGTGACAGACTGGGAAAAGCGCGGAAGTGCGGCGGTATACAAGGGCGAGCTCGGTAGACACCGCGCCGAGGCCGAGCTCAAGGAAAAAGGCAATGTGAGCCACGTCCTGCGCAATCCGCGTTCCGGGGGCTCCCTCACTGCCCTGCCCATCATTGAGACCCAAGCCGGCGACGTGAGCGCGTACATCCCAACGAACGTGATCTCGATCACCGATGGACAGATTTTCCTCGAGACAGATCTTTTTTACTCGGGCGTCCGCCCGGCCATCAACGTCGGCATCAGCGTCAGTCGTGTCGGGGGCAGCGCCCAGATCAAAGCGATGAAGGCGGTCGCAGGGCGGCTCAAGCTCGAGCTCGCGCAGTATCGAGAAATGGCTTCGTTCGCGCAGTTCGCCAGCGATCTCGACAAGGTTACACGCGATCAGTTAGAGCGCGGCGCTCGACTCGTCGAGGTACTCAAACAGGGTCAGTACGTCCCCGTTCCTGTGGAGAAGCAGATTCTCCTCATTTATGCCGCAACGCGAGGCTATGTCGACAAGCTCGAAATTGGACAGCTCGCTGCCTACGAGCGGGGCCTCTACGATTTCGTCGAAAAGAAGTACCCGCGCATCTACGAGACGCTGCGCGCGAAGAAGACGCTCGACGACCAAACGGAAGGGGATCTGAAGAAGGCGCTCGAGGAGTTCGGGTCTGCCTTCGGACCTTCGACCGCTGCTGTCGACGACGGGAAGAAGTAGCCATGCCGTCGCTCAAGGTGATTCGAAAGCGCATCGCGAGCACCAAGGCGACGCAGAAGATTACGCGCGCCATGAAAATGGTGGCCGGCGCACGCCTCACACGCGCGCAGCAGCGTATCGTGTCGATGCGGCCCTATGCCGTGAAGACGGCAGACGTGCTCGAGTCGGTCGCGCGCGCCACGGCGGTCTCGATCGAGTCTCAAAGTGAGCCATTGCACCCGCTTCTCGCCCGCCGGCCGGAAAAGAGAGCGCTGATCGTGGTCTTCTCGGGCGACCGCGGCCTATGCGGAGCGCTCAACACGAACGTGAATAAGGCGACGGAGCGAGCCTGGCGAGAAAAAGCGGAGGGTGGCGTCGACGTGACCTTCGCTACGTGCGGCCGCAAAGGCCGAGAGTATCTCGGGCGCCGCGAAGCAAAAGTGGCAAGGGACTTTCAGCGAATCTATGAAACTCTCGACGTAGGTAAGGCTCGGGAGGTCGCAGGCTGGCTCATCCACCGTTTCGAGCGCGGTGAGTTCGACTCCGTGTATTTGGTCTTCAACGAGTTCAAAAGCGCCATCGCCCAAAAGGTGACAATCGAGCGGTTGCTCCCGCTCGGTGACCCATCAGGAAGAGCTTGGACCAGTCCAACGGATGGCCGATCAAACGGCGGATCGCCTAAGACAGCCGAGGGACGTGCGTCGAGCGATTACATTTTCGAGCCCGACGAACGAGCCGTTCTCGAGCGGCTCGTCCCCATGTACGTCGAGATTACCCTGTACCGCGCACTGCTCGAGAGCCAAGCGAGCTTCTTCGGTGCGCAGATGACGGCAATGGATGCAGCGACTCGAAACGCCAAGGACATGATCGAGCGCTTGACGCTCGCCTACAACCGCGCCCGTCAGGCAGCCATCACCAAGGAACTGATGGAGATCATCGGAGGCGCCGAGGCGCTCAAGGATTGAAACGGCGTCACTCGCACATTGGGAGCTTGACGCGATACGCGAGCAAGCCGGTGCCGGATTCGACCGCGAAGTACCCCCCTTGCGCACGAACGGCAGTCTCCGCGAAATGTGTCGCAAGCGCGCGTTCGGACGAATCGATGTCGCTGTCGATGGGGGTCTCGACCCGGATGGTGATGGTCCCGGCACGCTGGTCTACGACGACGCAGCGTCCGCCCGCATGCCGGATCGCGCGCTCGAGGAGTCGCCCGAGTGCACGCTCGATGAGGCCTACATCGGCTCGCACCACATCGCTACCCGACGCCCAAAGGATGCGCACGCCGTGCGCGGTGGCGTCAGTCCCCATGGCCGCAACGACACGCTCGACAACGTGCAAGATCGCGACGTCGACCAAGGACGGCTTCAGCTCGCCGGTCGCCAAGCGGAGTCCGTCGACCATGTCTTGGACGAGGCGGACGGCGCGACCGTTCGCTTCCTTGCAGTCCGAGAGCGCTTCGTGAACCGAGTCGGACGTCCCGGCGGGTAGATCAGAAATAACATAATCGAGATTCATTGAAATAGCCGCAAATGGCGTCTTCAGATCATGTGCCAGCAGAGCGGACCATTCTTCCGAATCACGCCCGCGCTTCGGTCGCGAGGTCAATCCGCCCCAATACCTCTCGGACCTTACATTTGCCACGTCAGCCTCCCTCGAACCAGTGCCTCTCAGACGATACGGTAAACATCATGGCTGCCCCGTCGACCTGCGACGCACGGCAGCCCGAGCGAGGTGCGCTTGAGCGCGAACGCCTGCGCCGTGCCAGCGCCAGCGACGAGACCGGCCAGCGCGGCACAAACCGATACTGCTGCAAGGCGCGAACGCCTGGCGTCACTCAACATGGATTCGCTTCACTCCACAGGAGCCGCCACGGCGGCCGGCGCGCTCATCCTGCAAGATGGATAACGGAGTATTCAGATAAACATTGAGCGCGTTCCCGGGGCCCGTCCGGGTCCGGTCTTCGGCCCCCCCGGTCGGTCGGGGCCGGGGGCCTTGAGTCTCATTCGAGTCGCTGCGTCCGCGCGTCCGCGCGTTCGAGGTCCACGAGTGCACTGCTGTCACGGGCGCTGACCCCCATCGGCGCCAAGATGGGCGACGGCCATAGGCCGAGGACGGCGGCAATCGCGGCAAGGGGTGCGAGGGCGACGAGATTGGCGGACGTCGCATCGGGAAGCACCCCGCCAAATGGCTTCAGGTAAGTGCTGTCGCGCCACGACCGGTGAACTTCGCCCATCAGCAGCAGGCGGCCGATTCGGATGTGGGCGGCGGCGGAGGCCACGACCGCAGCCGCCAGAACGACGGCCAGAGCCGGGTAGCGGGCGAATCCCCCCAAAAAAGCGAGCAAAATCCCCCACCAGCCGACGAGGCCCGGAGCACCGAGCGAAACGCCTAATCCGACCGCCGCGAACAACCGAAGTGCCGGTGCGTCGACGACCAGCGCACCGAGTCTCTGCGCGTCGCTCGTGTGAACGCGTTGTTCGATGGCACTGGCAACGCCCAGTAGGAGCGCGGCCGAGAGGCCATGCGCAAAAAGCGCCATCATCGCCGCCGTGATTCCTTCCGCGGTGAGAGAGCCGATGCCGTACAGCGACAACCCCGACGCGGCGATCGTAGTGTAGGCGACGAAGCGCCGCAGATCGCGCTGTGCCATCGCACACAAGGCACCCCAACCGGCGCCGAACGAACCGAGAACCGCAACGGCTGCCGCACCCCACCGTGCCCCTTCTGGCAGGGCGCTCAGCCCCACCCGCAGGAGCAGATACGGCCCAAGGGTGACCACCACTCCACCTAGAAGGATGCCCGCCGAAGCGGGCCCGTGCTCAAGCGCATCCGGCAGCCATCGGTGAAACGGCACCACCGGAGAGAGTATCGCAATCCCGGCAAAGAGCAGCGCCGAGGTCACGGCGACGAAGGGCATGCCACAAATGGGCGCGCTTGCCGAAAAGGCCGTTCGCGACAACTCGGGGACCGCAAGCGTGTGCGCGATCGCTGCACCATCGACCAGAAAGGTCGGTCCCGAGGCTCGGGAGAGAGCAACGAATGCGATCAGCAACGCAGTCGACCCGACGACACCTGCAACAGCCATCTTACTAGCGGCCAGCGCACTGCGCCGGCCACCCCAACCGCCCACCAACAGCACCAGTGCCAGCCAGACGACCTGCCAGGCAGCAAACAGCAGCACGAGATCCAACGCGACGAGAACCCCCATGATGCCGGTCGAGAGCAACGCGAGTGTCGCGTAGTACGCACCACCTCGCCGCTCGACGCTCGCGATGAGCAGCGCCACGAATGCGACGACGGCGGCGAGCAGCACGAACGCAATGCTCGCGCCGTCGACACCGACGTACCATTCCGAACCAATGGATCGCACCCACACCGCGCGCTCAACGAGTTGAAAGCCGTCGTTTCCGTCTGCGCGGGCAACGTCGCTTGCGAAACGCCGGTAACACCACAAGGCCAACAGCAGCTCAAGCGCCCCGACCGCGACACACAAGAGGCCGATGCGCGGATCGTCGCGCAGCCCCGCCATTCGGGCCGCCGCGACGAGGACAATGACCAGCAGCGGCCCCAGCACGAGCAACGCGAGTGCGTGCTCGCCGATCCGTCCGAGGCCCGTCGGCAGCTGAGCCCGAAAGCCCATCGCGACTTCGCCCGACCGCTCGTCGGTCGAGGTGGCGACGACATGACCGAATGCCTGTCGGACCCGCGGATCGCGGTCGGGCATCCATGAGACGATTACGTCCTTCGACGCACCCGGGGCAATCGTCGCGGTGGTAGCCGCCCCGTCAACGAAGCGCACAGACAGGCGTGACGGCGAGCGGATGTCGTCTTCGTCTCCACGGATTGCAATGCGCGAAACGGTCAGTGGATCGGAGCCCACGTTGCCAATTCTGAACTGGCCGACCATTCCCCCCTCCCCGGGCCGAAGCACGAGCGGGCCCTGTCCACCTGCCGAGAGCGTCAGCGCGATGCGCCCTCCGGACGGATCCGCCCGGGCCGTCGCGGTGGCGAGCACGACCACGATCGCGCCGACAACGCCGAGCCAGCGGATGAACGACGCTCTCACGGCTGCCTCACCGGCCCGCCCAGAGGCCATGCGCCACCGCGGCCACGGCCAAGGCGACCACAACGACCCAGGCAACGCGACCGAGGGGCATGCCGACGATCGGCTCCGCTTCACGTCCGAACCAGGCGACGCGCGTACCGATCGCGACGCCAGGGCCTTTAAATAGTCTCGCGTCAACCCGCGACGCCCCCCAAGCGGCGATCCGAGCGAGCGTTCCCGCAAGTCCGCCAATCCCATCCACGACCCAATGCTCGAAGCGAATCAGTAGGGCTCCTGCACGCGCGGGTGATCGGTCGAGCAGCCACGCGGTGGCCCCTGACGCTGCATCAACGGCGCGCGACGCGGGCAACCAAAGGCTACGCGAAGCGGCGACGAGGATCGCCGCGACCGCCGCAGCCAGAACAAGACCTGTTCGTGGGGCGAGCGCGAGCAGAACGCTGGCACGGCCGAGCAGGAACGGACCCAAGATCGCGGTGGTCGCACCATGCGAGAGCGCGACAAGTGGGGCGGGCACATTGGCCGGCGGAGCCCCCGCACTTACGACCCAGGCTGCCGCCATCCAGAGCCAGAGTGCGGACGCCGCGACGCCGTCATCGCCGGCCGGTTCGGACGGCTCGCCAGAGCCAGCGGCGATCGCGGCGCCGACCTCGCGAAACGAAAGAGAAAGGCCGGACGGTATCAGCGTGATCAACGTGCCTTCAGCCGAAGCTTCTGCGGTAATTACCGCGTCGTCCGACGCACTGCCGGAATGGATGCGAATGGAGTGCGAACCGCTTGGAATCGGCAGTCCAACGAACGGGGCCCTGGCGAGCGGGGTTCGTGCACCATCCAGGTACACGAGCGCGCCTGGAACACTCGCCAGCGTCAACGCAGAGCCATGAACCCGTGGGTCGCTCGAGCGCAGCACGACGAACTCGGACGACCCCTGGACCGCGGAGTCCTGTCTCGCTCCCTCGAGCCGCCAGAAAAGTACAGCCCCTCCTAAGAGCAGGAGCGCGGTTGCGGCGGCCGCGCGCGTCGCCGCGAGCGCGGCTGCCCGGAGATCCGTCCACCCGGCGAGCCACGCGGCAGCGATGGCCGCAAGCGTCCACCCCATCGCCATCGTGACCACTCCGTCGGCCAGAAACGATACCATCCCCCCAGCGAGCCCCAGCTCAAGGCATGCCCATGCGCCCGAGCTGCGCACAACCTCGGGATGCATGGCCAGCCACGTCGCGGCACCGAAGGCAACCATGCACAAGAGGAGGCAGGCTGCAGCCGAAAGCGAGTCGAAATCGAAGGCAATCGGGGCATCGACCCTGCCAACTCGAGCGCCACTCGTGACATATTCGACGAACGCCGTAGGTGTGGGCGCTTGGACCAGTGCGATCGCGTGCGCGAGCGTCGCTCCCGTCACGCATCCAATGGTTGCCATGCCCGTTATGCTTGCCCAGTCCCCTTTGCTCCGATTGACTGTAACTTTCGCTCCCCGTCGGCGAGGCCAACAAGCCGCGGTGAGGTGCCACGCGAGCTGGAGAAGCAGTGGAGCGATGAGCAGCCAAAGCGTCTGGGAGAGGACGATGTGCTGTTGCAGGGGGGCACCGGCGGAGTCGGCCATCGACGGCTTCAAGCTATCGTCTTCGGTCGGCGGGCTGTAAAGCTTGACGCTTCCATGCATGCGTCGAGCTTCAAAGAAAAGGATTGAGGCGCGCATCGACGACCGGTGACGTCAGCCCATAGACCACCCGGTGGCCGAGCGCGACGGCGACCAGAAGCGCGACCAAAGTGAGACCGCCGCTCGCGAGCCATTGCGTGGCTGGCGGAGGTCCCCAGTTGGCCCAGGCTGCGCACCCGGCGAGACTTCCGACAGATATCGGTAGAGAGCACTCGACGGTCCAACGCGTTCTCTGCCAGAGGGTCAAAGGCGGAAGTCCCCTGCGTGCAGACGTCGATACGAACACGAGGGCCGTTGCCTTTGCGAGAAACACGGTCGCGCCCACGACCTCGAGCGCCGGCCGAGAGTCTTGCTGCGCGGGCGAAAGACCGGGCAGTGACCAGCCGCCTAGAAAGAGCGCGCTCACGAGACCTGCGATAACGAACTGATGTACACGCAGTGCGGCCTCGAACGACGGGCCCCCTTGCGCGCCCTGCGGGGCAGTCAAGTCGTCGACCCGCGTCGCGAGCCCGGTGGATTGATAAGAACAGCTGCGTTCGACGCTTACACTTTCGAATAAAATCCATGCGGCGACGAGCGAAGCGGGGCTCCGGAAAGCTAGCCAGTCCCAGGGCGACCCACCTTGAGCACGCACCACCTCTTGAACACGCAGCGATCCGGTCGAGAGCACGACACCGGCCACCGCTAGAGCGCCCGGGACGTGCTGCCACAGTACTTGCAACGCATTCAGCGCGCCTCGCGAGGGTGAGTCTGCCGCGACGAACGCGGCCGCGGCCAACGCAGTCGCGGCGGCAACGAACAGGACCCCGACGTCAAGCCTCGCCGCCACGAGATACTGGCCGAACGGCATGACGGCAAAGGTTGCACAGGCAATCAAACCGGCAACAGCAGACGGGACGCCGACGTGGAGCGGCGGACGAGCACCCCTCACGAAGACGCCAAGATGCTGCCCCCATGCCCCGTCTTTTGCGTCCGAAGCGGTGTGGGCACGCAGACGGCACACGAAGCGCTGAAGAACCACCGCCACAGGACCGGGAGTTGGTGTGCCCAAAAGCAGGACGGCCGTCAATGCCGTCAGAACGATGAGTGTGGCGGCCGCAAAGCGCTCCGGCGGCGCGCGACGGAAGCCAGCAACCGAAACGGCTCGGCCAATCTCGGTGGCGGAGCCCGATGGCCGAACGCCCACCCAGGCTTCCGTGTCTCCGGCCGCGGGCACCGCGTCGCCGGGGGACATGACACGCACACCATCGAAGCTCGCCAGGACATCGCCCGAGACGACGCCCGCCTTCTCAGCCGACGATCCAGGGACGACCGCCTCGATTAGGAGACCCGTCCGCCCATCAGACGCCACACGCAAACCGATCCAGTTGAGCAATCGCTCCCCTTCTGCGTCGCGGGCTCCGTCCGCGGCCCCGGCAGGGGCTCGAACGTCGATCGTGACGCCCTGGAGTGCACCGCCGATCGGCGGAGCCCCAAATTCCGAGGCAGCAAACGCTACTTCGACATCGCCTTCGAATGTCGTATGGGCAGCCCGATCGCCCGATCGGCAGAAGATGGCCTCGAGCGCCTCGTCAAACGAAATTTCCACGCGCTGCGGACCGACGACGACACCCGTGGTCTCGATTACCGCGTTGCGCTGTCCGCGCTCGCCGGCTCGGTGCAGAGTCCCTCGAAATGTGACTCGCGCGGCCTTGCCCGGCGCAAAGCCCTCTCCCAAGATCACCACGCGATCGCCGAGCTCCACGTCGCGCGGCGCGATGTCCAGCACGCGGAGGAGTTGCAATGGGGGCGCGTGACCGCAAGACCCAGCGATACTGATACCAAGCAGCATGACGACTGCGGCTGCAGCCGGGGCGAGCGCGCGAAGCCAATGCATCGGATGGCTTCAATTTAGAACGACACCCGTCCGCGGGGCGAAATTCAGGTGAATCGATCAAACCCTCGGCGGACGCATCCCGGCGGTTGGCTGTGTACCTCGAGGATTCCACGCCGCGGATCTCGGAACACGGAAATGGATCGCTATAAAGCAAGGATGAGGCCACCCATTGGTTCGTTGAACATCAATGACTTACGTCGTCAGA
Source organism: uncultured delta proteobacterium (assembly GCA_963696385.1). GTDB lineage: Bacteria > Myxococcota_A > Polyangia > Polyangiales > Polyangiaceae > Palsa-1150. The sequence goes on along the minus strand of CAVOKF010000005.1, from coordinate 159,887 downwards.
GACCTCAGCCTGCTTCGACCAATGGGGCGTGGAATCGGCAAACAGTTCGCAAAGAAGATCGAGCCCGAGCTCGCCGCCTTGGGCCCGGTCGCGACGCACGACCCGTCCACGAACGGCCTCATCGATCATTACAAGCGCCACTACGGCCGGGCGTGAGGAGCACACCGTATCGAGGGGTCAGCCCTCGAATGGACCCGAGACTCGGTTGACCCCACCCGCCATCCGCATCGAAACAGCCACCATCCACGCCAGCAGCTGCGTCAGGGCCGCCTTCTCTAAGGCAGGCAGTAGCGGAGTGCCCAAACCACCCGCGATCAAATGCATGGCGAACCCGATAAGATCGACTCCGGCAATGGCTAGCGTCGCCGCGCCGAGCCATGCCGCGATCCTCGGCCGCCGCTCGCGACGGAAAAGTCCCCGAACGGCAAGCGCCACGGCGACGAGCCCTGGCCCGCCGGCCACGATCACGGCAACACCGTGCGGACGGCCAAATCTATCGCTGGGCAGCAAAATCACGGCCACGACTCCAAACAGCGAGACGAGTCCAAGCGTGCGCACTACGGGGCCGGCCTTTCCTCGACCCATAAGGCTCGGCATGACGTTCCAGAACGCCATTAGGCCGAGGACCAACGAGAACATGGCTGCCTCCGCCAGCCACGATCCGATCGGATTAGCTGCTCCATCAATGGCTTCTCGCCGTTCGAAGTCACATAGATAATTTTGCGAGATGCTCGACCCATGCGAGGTCGGATCCCACCACGTGCCGCCGGGGTAGAGCAACATCGCCGCCGTCTCGAGGCCCATGAACGCGACGACGGACAGTGCGATCGCGACGGAGGCGAAGCGTCGGTTCACTGGCTGACCTCTACGGGCGCGCTACCCGCTCGCATCGACGCCGCGCAGGGCGGGCGCCACCCGCGCGGTGGTCAGAACGAGACCATCATGGCGACGCCATGTTACGCCGATGGCGAAGGGCCCTTCTTTCGCCCGCAGCTGGGATCGCACGACTGCATCGCCCGTCGGGAGCAGGGAGATGCTGACCTCCTTGAAGCCTACATAGCGACGAACGAACGGGTCGAGCGCTTTGTACACCGCCTCCTTGGCCGAAAAGCGGACGAGGACTTCCCTCAGCCGAACGGTCGAATCGAGTGCTTGCACCTCGCAGAGTTCGTCGCCTGCGAGCACGCGGGATGCGATCGCAGACGACGGCTCGACGTCGGTCTCAACGTCGACGCCGACGCGGGCCTCGGTCTCGCGCGCGACGAGAGCGACCGCTATCCAGTCCTTATGCGAGATCGACGCCGCAACTCCGGACGGTAACATCGGTGCACCTCGATCGTCGGAGAGGATGGCCGGCGCCTCGATGTCGAGCAGAGTCAGCGTTCGGCGAAGGGCGACCCGACCTCCGACCCATGCGCGACGTCGCACGGCAAAGCGGGTCGAATGCGCGTTACGTTCCAGCGCCGGTAGCATCGATTCTGCAAGCGCTTCGACGGCATCCGGGAGGTCCGGAATGCGGATGCCGACACAACGGCCGTGCACGAGCTCAAGGTCGAAAACAACGTCTGGTTCCACCGCCTGCCATCGTGCCATGCTGGCCCGAGGCGTGATACGAGCGATTCGATGAGTAACGTTTATGCCGTCATTCTCGCGGGCGGTGCCGGAACGCGTTTCTGGCCCGCATCACGCCGTCAGCTGCCCAAGCAACTGCTGCCGCTTGCCGGGCGAGCCGACGAGCCGCTCATCGCGGCCACGGTTCGACGAATCGAACCGCTGGTGCCGGCCGAACGAACATGGATCTCGACTGCGGCGCGACTCGTTGAGGCGACAGCGGCGGCTCTGCCGCAGCTCTCGCGATCCAACTTCCTTGCAGAGCCGGTCGCGCGCAACACGGCTCCCTGCATTGGCCTCGCCGCCGCGACGATTGGTCGGTTTGATCCCGATGCCGTTGTGGCGGTGCTTCCCGCGGACCACTTCATCGCCGATGAGCCTGGATTCCGTCATGTACTCGCACGAGCCATCCAGATCGCCGAGGAAGGCTGGCTCGTGACGATCGGGGTCGTGCCCACGCGTCCGGAGACCGGCTACGGGTACATCGAGATCGGCGATGCCATAACCCATGAGGCGCATTCGGTCAGGCGTTTCGTCGAAAAGCCGGCGCGGCAGCTCGCCGAAACGTTCGTGGCCCAAGGCCGCCACTTGTGGAATGCTGGAATGTTTTTCTTCCGCGTGAGCGTCATGCGCGCGGCGATCGCCAAGCACCTACCGGAGCTCGCGCGAGGTCTGGAGGCGATTGACGCTGCGGCCCTTCGAGGGGACGAGGCGCGGGTGCTGGCCGAGGTGTTTCCAACGCTGCCGTCGATCTCGATCGACCGCGGCGTGATGGAAAAAGCAGAGCGCATCGCCGTGGTGCGCGGCAGTTTCGGCTGGACCGACGTCGGAAGTTGGCAGGTTACCTGGGAGATGTCCGAGCACGACGCGGACGGCAATGCGCTCCCCGAAGATTCCGTCGCCATCGATGCTCGGAATAACTTGGTCCGGGACCTGACCCGGGTACAAGCGCGCAAGCGGTGGGCACTGGTCGGGGTGAATGACCTGGTCATCGTTGAGACGGAGGACGCGGTGCTCGTCATTCCGCGGGAGCGTGCTCAGGACGTCCGGCTGGTCGTCGACGCGCTCGCGGCTCGCGGCGACATCGAACGGCTCTAGCGTCTAGCGTCGGACGCCGTAATCTAATGCGGACGCGGGCCCAACCCGAAACCTCATTTCAGCGAGCCTTGTATCGCCGTCCCCTCGAGCCCGACGCCGAGACCGCCTTCGCTGCCCCGCGCGGGCGCGGCCCTGATTTGGGCTTGCCGCCCGAGGCGTACGGTTCGAAGGCCGCCTCTTCGCTCTCGGACCCGGCGCTACCGGCAACCGCTTGAAATTTCTTCAACTCGTCGCGAATGCGAGCAGCCCTTTCAAAGTCGAGATTTTCGGCAGCCGAGAACATTTCGAGTCGCATGGCAGCGAGCCGCTCTTGAATTTCGCCTGCGGGATCGTCGCCCGTGGCCGTGGGTCGAACGCCCCTGTCGATCTTCGGGACATTGAAATAGTCAATTGTTCCAGACGCGGGATTGATGTTCATCACGGCGCGCACAACCGTCTGTGGCACGATCCCGTGCGACTCGTTGTAGGCGCCCTGAACAGCGCGGCGGCGAGTGGTCTCCTCCATTGCGTTTTTCATCGAAGGAGTCACGTTCGCTGCGTACATGATGACCCGCCCGTTGACGTTCCGCGCCGCCCGGCCCATCGTCTGAATCAAGGATCGAGAACTCCTCAAGAACCCCTCCTTGTCGGCATCGAAGATGGCCACGAGAGAGACCTCCGGTAAGTCGAGCCCCTCGCGAAGTAGATTGATCCCAACGAGTACGTCGAACTCTCCGAGCCGCAAGTCTCGCAGAATGTCGATTCGTTCGAGCGTATCGATGTCCGAGTGCAAATAGCGAATGCGAACGCCAATTTCGCGGTAGTATTCCGTTAGATCTTCAGCCATGCGCTTGGTGAGCGTGGTCACGAGAACGCGCTCACCTTTGCCTGCGCGATCCTTGATCTCGCCCAATAAGTCGTCGACCTGGCCCGACACGGAACGCACCTCGACTTGAGGATCCATGAGCCCGGTCGGGCGAATCAGCTGCTCGACGACGACGCCCTGTACCTTCTCGATCTCGTATTCTCCCGGGGTGGCGGAGACGTAGATGATCCGATGAATGTGTCTGTCGAACTCCTCGAACTTGAGGGGCCGGTTGTCCAGCGCACTGGGAAGGCGGAATCCGTACTCGACAAGCGTCTCCTTGCGGGCGCGATCGCCGCGATACATCCCTTGCAGCTGAGGAAGCGTCTGGTGCGACTCGTCGATGACGAGCAAGAAATCGGGAGGAAAGTAATCGAGCAAGGTCGGTGGTGGTTCCCCGGCCTTGCGCCCGGACAGGTGTCGCGAATAGTTCTCGATTCCCGAGCAGAACCCCATCTGCTCCATCATTTCAAGGTCATATAGCGTCCGCTGCTCGATTCGCTGTTTCTCTAGAAAGCGCGCCTCCTTATCGAAAAACTCGAGCCGATCGCGAAGCTCCTCGCGGATGCTTCCGATCGCGCGGCGCATCTGCGTCTGCGGCGTGACGTAGTGCGAGCCTGGATAGATCGCGTAGCGCTCGAGAACACCCTTCACCCGACCGCGCAGCGGATCCACTTCCTTGATGGACTCGATATCGTCACCGAAGAACTCGACGCGAATCGCGGTGTCGTGCTCGTACGTAGGAAATATTTCGACCACATCGCCGCGGACGCGAAACGTGCCGCGGTGAAAATCGACGTCGTTCCTCTCGTACTGAATGTCGACGAGCTGGCGGAGGAGCGTGTCGCGGCGGAGCTCCTCGCCAACCGCAAGCGTCATGACGAGGCCGTGGTAGCTCTCGGCACTTCCGATTCCAGTAAATGCAGCTCACGCTCGCTACGATGATGACGTCGCGTCTCGACAGGAGCGCAACCGTCGCCGAATGGCGCATGCGGTCGATCTGATCGTTGATGATTGAGTCCTTGTCGATGAACGTATCGGTTGAAGGTATGTAAGCCTCTGGCTGATAATAATCGTAATAGCTTACGAAATACTCGACGGCATTCTCTGGAAAAAGCTCGCGCATCTCGCCATAGAGCTGAGCGGCAAGGGTCTTGTTGGGTGCAAGGATGAGCGTAGGTCTTCCGAAGCGACGGATGACGTTGGCGATCGTGAACGTCTTGCCTGAGCCGGTGATCCCAAGCAGGACTTGATCGCGCTCGTTTCGTTCGAGCCCGCGCAGAAGGTGTTCGATGGCCTGCGGCTGATCGCCTTTCGGCTCGAATGTCGTGGTCAACCGGAACGGAGACTGCATGGTCAAAAGGGAACTATCGCGGTGATCACCGGCGCGCGCAAGTCGGGGTGCCGACGTCCAGGGCGGCACGGCTCAGGGTGACCGCATTCGCGCGGCGCCGCGCGTCGTATATTGCCGAACCGGCCAATGCCGGTACCAGATGGCGTGCACGACCGGCGCCCCGTCGACGGGAGAGACGTCTTGCGCAATCCCGCCGACCACGCGCACGAGCGACCGTTGTCCGACCGCAAGCGGACCGATGTCGTCGTCGGCACGCAACGCCACAAGTGCCCAAAGAACGCCGACGTCTTGGTCGCTCACGGTCACGCGACAGGAGTCGTCGTCGCCGCTGCGCTCGCAGCTGTTTCGGGGCTCGAGCAGGCGTACCGCTAGCTTTAGGAGCGCCTGCCCGCCGGGGCCGACGAGACGTCGATCGACAACGCCGAAGAGCACAACATTGCCCCATCGCCCATCGTCCGGCCGGCGAGCAAGCCCGACGGGGTCGTATTCGCGCGCCCCGGCCACGACGTCGCGCTCCGAACCGAGTGGGCGGTACTGCGGTGAATGTCCGTAGATGCCCGGCCCGCCGCAAGCGGCTAGCAGCAGGACCGCAGCGACGATTCGGGGCGCTGTCATGGATCCGGCATTCGCGTCGGTCCCTGCAACTACCCGAGTTTACATCATGTCGCCTCCGCCTGTCGACGCGATACGATTCGAAGAACGAGCTCAAGCGCCACCAGCGCTAGCAAAGCGATGGCCACGGGACCGCTCGCGTCTACCGCACCTCGTCGATCGCGGACGCTGGGCGCTGTCGCCTCTGCCGGAGTAGGGCGAGGGCGCATGTCGAGCTCGCGCGGAACTGGCGCCGCAATCCGGGTCTCCGACTTTCCGTCGACCGTAATGCGATAGGCGCCGATCCGGGGGGAACGACGCGAATGATCCCACGGTCACGCGTCGTCGCAACCGGTCCGCCGGGACCCTGAACGAGAACTTGACCGGCCCCAGGGAAACCCCAGGAAGTGCCAACGTCGCTCCGCAGGGGGGCCGAACGCTCGCGTGCGCTCCCGACCCAGGCGTCGAGCAGCGCCAGGAACGCGGGACGGAGAGCTAGATCGCTCGCATCGATCGAAAGAGGCAGAGTGACGATCCATGCTTCGCCGCGGCCCATCGTGCGGCGCCCGACCAACAAGGCACCGTCTTCCCAGGATACGATGGGCTCGAAAGCCCCGACATCCTCGGGGCTGAGCGCCGCTCGACGTGGGGCGCCGAGGTCGACCAAGGTGGCCTCGCTGCCGGCCAACACCCCGGCTGTATTCGGCGAAGATCCGCGGGCCTTGGTCTCTTTCCATGAGACAGGGTGCATCGCGATCGGCTCAAGCGTAGCACCCAAGGGAGCCGCCGCGGCGTGTGGTCCGATCGCCAAAAGAACGACGCCACCGGCATCCATGAACGCGGCGACCGCGTGCCGCTGCTCTGGAGTAAGCCCGGGAGGATCATCGATGATCAATCCGAGATCGGCGGAAAGATCCTCGACGCGATCAGGGGTCGCCGGGACCGGCGCGACGTCGACGTCGACCTTCAGCGCTGCGAGGGCCCGCTCGACGAGCGGCGGGCCTCCCGTGGCGACGGCCTCATCGCCGACGTCGGCGACCACGGCGATCACCTGGCGTCCAACCTCCGCAACCACTGGGGCCGTGTCGTCGGACGCGATGGCGTCGATGCCCGAGAGCCGCGCGCGCTGCGCTCGTTCCGAAGACGGCAGGACGACCGTCACGTCGGCGTTCGGCGCCGAGCTCACGGTCTCGCGCCCGAGCTCGTTGCCCTTAGCGTCCTCCACGATAACGTCGCGACCGACCGCGCTATGCGTCGGACCGCAAACGACGGCGACTCGGACCCGCGCCCCTTTCCTATCCGCGCGCAGAACGCCGCAATCGGGTTTGTCGACCGACAATTCCGGAAGCGCAACCCATAGGGGTACCGGCAAAGCGGGCCCAAGCGGCGGCCCTTCGGAATGTCCGTCGGCGAGGTCGCTCAATACCACCACCCGCCGATCGACCTGCGGGAGTGGGGTCAAGAGATCCGCCGCCAGAACGACGGACCCATCGAGATCCGTGGCGCGGTCGCTTGCGGCGAGCGAATCGATGGCCTGACGAGCCGCATCCATGTCCGTCGTCGCCCCCAGCGCAACGCGAGCAGGATTACCAGCGAGTACAAGCGCCACCGCGTCACCCTCTCGAGCAGAGGCCAGCAGTTCGTGCGCGCCGCGCCGGGCCCGCTCGAAGCGCGATCGTCCGGCAGCGTCAGCCTGCATGCTCATCGAGTCGTCCAAGACGATGGCCATTGCGACCGACGCGCCTCCCGATCGTTGGAGCGAGAGCCGCGAGCATCGCACGAACGGCGATGCGCCAAGCACGGCGAGGGCTACGACCGCAGAAGCCCGCGTGACAAAAAGAGCACGGTCCTCCAAACGAGAGCGGCGCCGCGCCTGCGGCGGCGCCGCGTCGACTAGGCGAGCGGGCGGAAATGGCTGCTCTTCGGCGCGACGCCTCCGTAGCTGGTGCGCGAGGAAGGGAACTGCAACAAGAACGGCCACGACAAGCGCGACCGTGGTGAGAACGCCCACGCGCGACGGGTAGCATATGCGCGTGAATGCGCCGAGCGATCGCACGCCCCCTAAGTGGTTGCATTGCGCCCCCTTCTCGCGGCACGCCGCATTGCGGGGACCATCGCGACCGGCGCCCGGTCCGTGACGGCGCTCTCGGCCCGATGCTCGCGCGATAGAATGAACGCAGGATTCCGGCTATCGGACTGACTCGACGATCTCGCGAACGAGCGTGACCGGGGAATCCGCGCTGGTAGCGGTCAGAAATCGACCGCCACGACGAACCATAGCGTCCCGCCAGTCGTGCGTCAGGCGTGCGAGCGCTCGAAGATAGCTTTCGCGGGCCGCATCGGCGTCGGTCTCGACCATGGATTCACCCTCGAGCGCGCGGAGGCGGACGGTGCCTTCGAAGGGAAAGTTCGCCTCGGCGGGATCGAGCACGCGCGTGACCACCAGAATGCGCCCTCCCGTCCCCATCGTTGCGACCCGGTCGATCGCCCCGTCCGGCCAATCCACCAGATCGCTTAGCACAACGATGATCGCACCGCGACGGTTACTGCGCGCCACCGACTGGATCACGCGATCGATGACTTCCGGATCCGTATAGGCGTCTCCGCCCGGCTCTGCGGACTCGAGAGCCACCAGCACGCGTTCGAATTGCTCTTGTCCGCTGGCTCGTCGAACCGGCGTCACGCGAACGCCGGCGATAAAGGTCAGGCTGACCGGATCGCCACTCGCCAGAGCGACGCGCGCCAGCGCCGCGGCGACGACGGAGGCGAATGCGATCTTCGCGGCCGGCGCGCGCGGGCCGCGGTAGGTCATCGACGCCGACGCGTCAAGGACGATGGCCACCGCACGATCGGTCTCGGTCTCGAATTGGCGGACCAACCATCGATCGTGTCTGAGGAGCGAGCGACGGTCGAGCCAGCGCAGGTCGTCGCCGGGGACGTACTCCCTGTACCCTCCGAACTCAATGCCAGCGCCACGCAACGAGCTTCGGTGAATACCCGCGTAGAGGCCCTCGGCAACCTCGCGGGCGCGCAGACGAAGGGGCGACAGCTCGCCCCAGTCGATGGCGCGGCGAATCGCGGGTCGGCTGCTCATGCCCTCCCGATCGCCTGAAGCCGGTAAGTCATGGTATGGCGATGTCCGGAGGCAGCGGGCCGCCGATCTGCGCCCGTCCCGGGTCGAGGATGTCGCGCGCAAGCGTGACTTCGCTGAGCTCTAAGCCAGTTCCGGCGACGACCTGGCGCAGAAGTTCGTCGCCGCCTTTGGTATCGCCCGACACTCGGCGGTCCATAGCCGCATAAAAGAGCGACTCGTACCTCTGAATGGGCGTCGTCGCTCGCAGGACGAGGTCCTCAGCCTTGAGCTTTCCCTCACCGAACCGCGCTAGCGTAGCGATCCAGCGACCATCGTCCGGAATCGAAGCGAAGACACGATCCGGCATTCCGTCCGTTCCGACGTGCATCTGGCGCTCGAGAAGACGCACCCAAAGGGCGAAGTAGACGAGGTCGTCGACGTCGAGATCGACGGCCAGCGCCCGCTGCAGGCCATCCCGGGCAGATGCAACGTCGCCCCGGACGAAGGCACGGCCGATCAGAAGTTCGATGGTCTGCGCCGCTTGGTGCTTGTCCCCCGGCGCCGCGTCGTATGCGCGCTCGAGTGCACGCTCCGCAGGTTGCGCCGCACCGAATCGGTCCAGAACCCGCGAAAGGACGCGCTCGATCCTTGCGCGCGTGTCGGCATTCGGAGCGTTTCGGGATTGAACGAGCTCCTTCAGAGCTTCCGCCAGCGGAGTGCGCGCGGCCGCCACATCTCCCTTTTCGCGCGCCAGGTCACTGATTGTCAGCAGAACCTCTCCCCGTAGCGCTCCGTCGGATTGAGCGTCTTGCGCCGCGAGCGCCGCACGGAGGTGTTCGAGCGCGGCCGGGGCGTGGCCGTCTCGCCACTCAATCCGCGCCAGTACGAGAAGTACGCCGCCCGATGGTTCCTCGTCTGCCGATTCCTTGAGTAGCGCGCGAGCCTGATCGATCCGTCCTTCCCGAAGCTCGATCTCGCCCATGGTCGCCCGGATGCGAGCCGCGCTTGGACGAACCTTGCCGACCAGCCCGGTCTGGCCAGCGATGGCGAGCAACGGTTGCGCGACGCGGAACGTACGCCGTGCGGCGTCTGGTTCACCCGCTTCTTCTTCACTGGCCATGGCAGCGAGAGTGAGACCGAGCGCCTCACTCGTGACCGCTGGTTCCGGGTGGGCACGCACCGCCTCCAGCAGGACGGCCGGTGAGCTTTCGACCATCCCAAGCTCGTCAAGAGCGACAACGAGCGACATTGCGACTTGTGGGACGGTCGGGTCCAAACGGTAACATTCGCTAGCGACCCCGAAGGCGGCCGCCCCCAACACGTCGCGATCGTCGGCAAACTCTCCCTCGTCACGCCCTGGTTCTCGGCTGGTGAGTGATCGGATCTGAGTCAGCAAGTCAACGCACCGTGCGATGGTCGGATCCTGAGCCGCCGCCTGGAGGGCTGCGGCGAACTGGGGACGTTCCGACTCGAGGAGCTCACGGGCTTGGGCCCGGTCCAGGACGGCAAGCGCGCCGCGGATGTCCGCGTCGCGCAAGTAAATGGAGGCGAGCACCAAAGGCCCGGTCTCGAGGGCGCGCCACGCTTCGGCACCCTCTTCGCGGTCGGGTTGAGCACGCGTCCTTCTAAACTTGTCGCGCAGCGCAAGAGCCCGCTGGATCCATTCCGTAGTCGCCTTGGTGGCATCGGCGACGGCCGCTTCGGTCGGCTCGAGAAGGCGCCGGTGCACGGCGACCCTCTCCAGCGCGCCGGCGCTGGCGACGGTGCCCCCTTCCACGACCGCGGTCCGTGTCCATTCATCGAGTGCGTCAAGGTGGCCAAGCACATCGGCTCGCTTCTCGGCCGGCGCCAGCCTCAGGAGCAGATCGTAGATGGCGCGAGACCGCCCCTCGTCGCCGCGCAAAGCCAGCTCCTTCACCGCAGAGTCGAGGGCAGCCCAGCCGTTGCCGCCGAGCAGCCCGGGCACCGAGTCTCCGGCGCGGAGGAGGTAGAGGCCCCCAGTCACAGCGGCCAGAGCTCGATCCACGGCGCGGGTGTTGAACCGCGCGACGGCGCGCGCCATCTGCCGTCCTTCGACTGCCGTAAGCCGCACCGCGCGCTCAGACGTCCCGGGCGCGCTCAGCAGTAAGTCGCGCACCGCAACGGCGAACGCGTCGTCGCTCACCTCGGCCGAGGGAGGCGCCGCCCGCTCCGTCGCGAACGTTGGAGCCTTCGCTACCCGCGCGCCGCAACCGGTCGAGAAGAGGGCGAAACAGAGGGCGGCGATCCATGTAGCCGTGGACGATTGCGGCGCATGCAAAAGCGACAGCATCTCCTCGCAGTCTACACCGCGCCGTCGTTGCAGCGAGCTCGGTCCGTGCAGTGCCCTCCCATGTCTGAATTGTCGCCATGGTCTTCCTGGACGACTTCTCGGTCGGCCGATACGCAAACGGGCTGCACACGGGCCGGGCAGCGTGGCATCATTCGTAAATTGGGCATGGCATCGACCGACTTTCTCCGCTTCTACGCCGCGACGGACGTCGGCAAGCTGCGCGATCACAACGAGGACAATTTCCTGGTCGACAAGAAGCTGTCGCTCTTTGTCGTTGCCGACGGAATGGGCGGTCACGCGGCCGGTGAGGTCGCGAGCGCCATGGCAGTGCGCGCGGTTCACGAAGAGGTCCGACGCGAAAAAGAACTTCTTGATGACTATGTTGCCGGGGCAACCGGCGCGAACCGGGTCACGGCTCGAGACGTCGTTGCGCTTCTCGAGCACGCAGTTCAGCGCGCGTGCTCAAAGATCCACGAGGAGGCCAGCAACGATCCGAACAAGCGCGGAATGGGGACGACGCTAAGTGCGCTCCTCGTGCTTGGGCACCAGGGATTCATCGCGCACGTAGGAGACAGCCGCGTGTATCTCGCTCGCGGCGGCCGCACGCAGCAAGTGACGGAAGATCACACTGTCTATAACGAGCTCATCAAGCGCGGCAAGTTGACTCGTGAGCAAATCGAAAAGGTGCAGCAAAAAAACGCGATTACCCGAGCGGTCGGCGTGTACGAACGCGTCGAGGTCGATACCCTGGTCATCGAGCTCATCGCTGGAGACACGCTCGTGCTCGCAAGCGACGGGCTGCACGGCTACCTCCAATCGCCCGATGAGCTCGACGGGCCGCTGTCACTCGATGGCGATGCCAGCGTCAAGTCCTTGGTGGACCTAGCCAATTCGCGCGGTGGCCGCGACAACATCACAACGATCGTCGTGAAAGTGGGGGCCGAAGGAGCGGTGGACGCCGCACAGGCCAAGCGGCTCGCACTCAAGCGCGACGTTCTCGCCAACATGCCGCTTTTCGCACGGCTGACCGAGCGGGAGCTCCTGCGCGTGATGCAGGCGGTGCAGGTCCGCGAGTTCAAGGGTGGGGAAATTGTCATTCGCGAGGGGGACAAGGGCGACGAGCTCTTCATCGTGCTCGAAGGGCAGGTTCGTGTCTCACGCGGCGACCAAACACTTACGCACCTCGGACCGGGCGAGCATGTCGGAGAAATGGCGCTCATCCGGAGCGTGCCGCGTTCGGCGACCGTCGCGGCCGTCGGTCCCACGGATCTCATCGCGATCCGTCGCGGAGATTTCTTCGAGATCCTCCGCAAAGAGCACGAAGTCGCCGTCAAGATGCTGTGGCAGTTTCTCGGGGTACTGGCGGATCGGCTGGACCAAACCAACAGCGAGCTCCATGAGATGAAACGCGAGCTGGCCGCTGAGGACGTCACTTCCGAGATATTTCCGGAGGTCGAGAGCGATCCCATCCCGCCCGGCCTCCCAACGATCGCGCGGTGAACGGGTGTCTCGACGTGGACGGGGGCCGAATGCAATCCGCGTGAAGCGCTATTGGCTGCGACCGTTGGCACCGATCTGGTTCCTGACGGCTTGCCACGGTGCCCCCTCTGATCGTGTCAGCCCCGGGGATGCCGCCGCAACGAGGCCTTCGTCCCCGTCGTCGAGCTCACTCACACGGGCCGCCCCGCACTCATCACGCACGGCCCACGATCCATGCCGTGTGATCGCCGCGGACGGCGACGTACGACTGGACGTCACGCCAGACGCGAGCTACCCGCTGCTTGGCGCAGCAGTCACGGCCAGCGACGTCCTACCGCCCGGCAATGGCTGGTTGCTCCTCGGCGCAGGGACGCGTCTGGTGGTGAAGGACCCGCGCACATCGCGCGAGAGCACCTTCTTTGGTTCAGGGCGAGTGCGGCCCTGTGTCGGCCAACGGGAGGAATCCTGGCTGGCGGCAGGTCGATTCGAAAGCTCCGAAGGTGGCGGCGAGACTCCGGGGGCGGAACAGTGGATCGTAACGCCCGTGTGCGTCCTACGGTACGTCGCCGCAAGGCTGAATATCGACGTCGGCCCAAAGGGGACGACGGCCGCCATCGCCAGCGGCACCGGGTTCCTGTGGACAACCGACGACGCCCGCGTGGAGTCCGGTCCCGCGGCAGACGCGGGACCGGTCGACACAAGCGAAGAGCCTTGGCAAAGGTGGATCGTAGGAATTCTTCGGATTGTCCCCGCGAGCTCGCGCTCACCGCTCGCCAGCGCCCGGGCGGCGGCCGATGGGTGCTCCGTAAGAGCGGCAGGGGCACAAGCGCTCGCGCGCGCCCTTCTCGACCGAATTGGCGATTCGGCCAAGCCTAGCGAAGACGCGGCCGAACAGGTGCGGGCTCGTCGCATCGCCCGCGCTTCGTGCGCAGTCGCTCGACTCAGACTGCAAATTCTGCCGTCGTCCGATGACGTCAGGTCATTGACGGAGATGATTGCCGCCGCCGACGCCGCTTGGTCGGAAGTCCCGGTACGATGAGCACCGGCAACGGGGCCCGTTCGCGCCAACCGTTGGCGCGTGACTCCGTCGCCCGCCGTCAGTGTGATCGCGCTGTCGACCTTGGCTCAATTGGCCCAACGGTCCAGTCGGCGCCCGCGAACTTCGGCTCGTGAGCGACGCGGCGGAGACGACCACCGTCGCCGACGCTTTTGACAAACACGATTCCAGCAGACGCCGATATCGTACTCGGTTTCAACCAGTCGTAAAAATACGCGGAGATTCGGGCGAAAGCGCATCGGTTTTCGCGGGCTTCGTTTCGGCGGACGAGGACATTGCGAATTATTCGTCGACTTCGAGCCTCCTTGCGGGCGCCGATATCGGGCTCCGGTCACGATCGACTCCCCGGGGCACGGCGTTTGCGACCGTGGACCTTTGGTCCATGCGCATCGTGATGTTCTAATCATCGTGCATGCGATCTGCGTTGCTCGTTGCCGTTGCATTCCTCGCGCTCGCCTGCCCAGCCACTGCGGACGCCGACACTCCGGCGACGTCGCAGGCACAGGATGGTCACCCGGCCGCCGACGATGGAACGACGCGACCGCCGGTCGTCGTATGGCCCACATTGACTCCGGTTGGGGACGTTCCAACCACATCGTCGCTTCACAAGCCACAGCCGAGTGGCGACAAGGACGTGTACGAACGGGCGCTCGAGCTTGACGCAACATTGCGCGACGCGGTGCAAGATCTCGGCTTCACTCTCTACGTCGCCGATACGGGGCCTGCGCCGGGACGCACGCGTGATGGGGATCTGATCGGTCGAGCGGCGGGGGCCGCCGGTGGAAGCGCGACGCCGGACGGTGGAACATGGGTCGTCAGTCCGCGCATCGAGAGCGCCGGCACCGGCGAATTCATCACCCGCATCGTCGTCGTCCCGCCGAATGGGCGGGAGCTTCGAGTGCGGGTCGAGACCGTACCCGCCGATTCGGTCGGCGTTCGCGGTCTCGTCATGCTCCGAGACCTGCTGTCACCCGCCACGGCGGCGCAGGCCGCCATCGAGCAAGAGCGCGAGAAAGCGGCGCGCGGAACGTCGCAAGGCATTACGAGCCCGCTGCGCTCCCAAGGGCGCGCGGTGCTCGCGGTCAACGCAGGACTGTTCGGTGGATTCTCGGCCTTCAGCGTACAACGCGCGAGCGGCTCCGCCGATCCCCGCGTTCTCTATCCGCTCCTCGCCCTTGGAACCGGTATTGGCGTCGGTGCCGCACTCCTCGTGGCGGACGAATGGGACCTCACCTCCGGTGATGCGTGGGTACTGTCCGCAGGCGCCTGGTGGGGTGCGGCTTCAGCGATCATGATCGCCGCCGGACGCAACATTCAACCGTTCGATGACCGCTACTCCTGGGGGGTAGGCGGGGGTCTGATTGGCGCTGCCGCGGCGACCGTGGCGATCGCCCGAACTTCCATGGACGACGGGGACGCGATGCTCGTGCACTCGGGAGGAACGTTTGGGTTGTTGCTCGGTGGTGCGGGGGAGCTTCTCTACCGCGGCGCCACGTTGAGCCAAACCAATGCGTATTCGGGAGGGGGTTACGGCACCGCCGTCGGACTCATAGCCGCCGGTGCTCTTGCCACGCAGGTGACCGTCTCGCCTTCACGGGTTTTGCTGGTCGATGTCGGCGTGGGCGGTGGCGCACTGATAGGCGCCGCAATCGGCAGCCCACTCATCTTTCAGAACGCAACGCCGGCGAAAACCCGCGGGTGGCTCGCGACGACGATCGGCGGAAGCATCGGCGGCGGACTGGGGGCATGGTGGCTGACACGCGACTTCGGGGCTGCCAAACTGCAGCGCATTGGACTCCTCGGCGGGCCCTCAGCGGGCATCGTTGGCTCGAGCCTGACGTCCCGCGGCGAAACCCCGGTATACGGGATTGCTTGGGGCGGACCGCTCTAGCCGATGAGCGTGTGGCGATCCAGATTCCCCACATGGGCTGAACGTGGGCCGATTACGGAAAAATCTCACGCTCTTTGTAAACTGCCTCGATCCGCTGAAGGGCCAGCGCATATGCCGCGATGCGCAGGTCGCAACGTTTCTGACGCGCAAAATCGCTGACTTCGCGGAATGCGCGCTTCATCGCGACTTCGAGTCGAGCGTCGACTTCCTCCTCCGTCCACATTTCGGAGCGCTTGTTTTGCACCCATTCGTAGTAGCTGACGGTCACTCCACCCGAGTTCGCGAGGACATCGGGCAAGATGTCGACGCCCTTGTCGCTCAAAATGCGCTCGCCGGCCGGGTTGGTCGGGCCATTGGCTCCTTCGACGACGAGCTTCACGTCCAGCGACTTGGCCTCTGCTTCGCCGATCTGATTCTCCAGTGCGCACGGGGCGAAGATGTCTGCCTTCGTCGAAAAAAACTCCTCGCGCGTGATGGCCTTGCCTCCCGGGTAGCCGCCGATACTGCCGTGCGCTTCGACGTAGTCCTGAAGCTTATGCGCATTGAACCCTTCCGGGTTATAGGCGTATCCCGTGTGGTCGCCGACGGCGATGGTCGACACCCCGAGCTTCGCGAGAATAACCGCTGTGTTCGAGCCGACATTCCCATAGCCCTGGACAAGCATCGTCGCGCCTTCGAGATTGAAGCCCTTTTCCTTCGCCCATTCAAGGAGACAGAAGACGAGGCCTTGGCCGGTGGCCTTCTGACGGCCGAGCGTGCCGCCGCTCGCGACGGGTTTTCCGGTGACCACGCCCTTGACCATCTGCTTTTGCGCGGAGCCCACCATATTCGAGAACGTGTCCATCATCCACGCCATGATCTGACCGTTCGTCCCGACGTCGGGCGCCGGAATGTCGTATTCGGGGCCGATGTTCTCGCCGAGGGCGTGCGTGAAGCGGCGGGTGATCCGCTGGAGCTCTTGCTTGGACACCGAGTGAGGGTCGAACTTGATCCCGCCCTTGCCACCGCCGAAGGGAAGCCGCATGAGTGCCGACTTCCACGTCATCATTGCGGCGAGGGCCTTTACGTCGTCGAGCGCAACCTGGGGGTGATAGCGCATGCCCCCCTTGAATGGGCCGAGCAGATTGTTGTGCTGCACCCGGTAGCCTTTGAAGAGGCGCACATCGCCGCTATCCATCCTGACCGGGAAATTCACGATCAGTTCGTTCTTCGGCTGGCTCAGGATCGTTTGCACGTAAGGCTCGATCTTGGCGATCCGGCCGGCCCGCTCGAGATAATCTTGGACAACCTTGTAAAAATCGTACTCCTTGGCGGCGGCCCCGTGCGTCCTCGAGGGAGGCGCCGTGGATACCGCACTCGTCCCGACACTTGGACCCGTCAGGTCCGGCGAAAGCTTTTCGTTCATCGTTTGCTCCGGTGCGACGAGTCGGGTCATCCTCGTGGGAAATCCAAGGGTGCGTCAGTGCGGATGATGACCCGCGCGGAACGGCGCAGTTCCCTGCGCACGGCCCGCAGCCTGAGGATAGCCGTTCAGGCGCCCCAGGCCCACTGCGCATAGAGATACACAATCACGGCGGTTACGATCACCGCATCAACGCGATCGAGGACCCCCCCATGGCCCGGGACAATCGCCCCCGAATCCTTTACACCCATCGATCGCTTGAGCAGCGACTCGCCGAGATCTCCAGCCTGGCCAAGAGCGCCCGCCACAAGGCCAAGGATCACGGCATGCCCGACCGGCAGAGCACCCGCCAAGTAGGAAAGCGATGCAGCCACGGCCCAAAATACGCCGGCAAAGAGCCCGCCAATGGCCCCCTCGATCGTCTTGTTCGGAGAGACCGCCTCGTAGAGCTTGTGACGTCCGAGAAAGCGACCCGCGAAGTACGCACCCGTATCCGCGAACCATGCTAGCCCTAGCGCGAGAAGAGCCGCCCCCGCACCGACGCCCGGTTCCAGCGTGCGGCGCATCACGGCCAATAAAGTCAGCGGCACGGCAACAAAAAGCGGGCCGAATCCCAGGGCGCACGCTCGAAGCCCGGCCGTTTCAAGCGCACCGAGACGGCAGAGTGTCGCTATCGGCCCGGCCAAGGGCACGAGCGTGAGCACCGCGATCAGCGCGCGTGGATTGCTCGTTTCGAAGTAAACGGTCGCCGACGCGGCGGCCGAAATGAGCACGCCGACCGCTTGCGTCTGACGGTCGCCCGGGTGAGTCATTGCGAAAAGCTCGTGCACCCCCACCAGCGCCGCAGGCAACACGAGCGTGTAAAAGGCCCAGGCCGGTGCGACATACAGCAGAAGGAGGATGAACGGCACGCCAACGGCGGCCGTAGCGACCCGGAGCCCGAGGTTCGACGCCCTCGCGGCCATTGCTAGAGCGCGATGGGCGCGATCGTCCCGGACGGGGGCGAAACGGCGGAGCCGGCGGCCACAACCGAGGTCCCGCCGTGCAGGGGCTCGTGGGCGGAGGGTGACGGAGGCCCCGCAGCATGCAGCGTCGAAGCTTCAGCCGCGTGCGCCGGCGCACCGATGCGCCCGAAGCGCCGCTCGCGCCCCTGAAAGCTCGCAATGGCGGCGAACAGATCTCGTTCGCAGAAGTCCGGCCACAGCACATCGGCAAAATGAAGCTCCGCGTATGCCAAGCCGTAAAGCAGGAAGTTCGAGATGCGCCGCTCGCCGCCCGTTCGGATGATGAGATCCGGATCACCGACCGATACGCTCGGGATGTGAGCGCGGAGCGCGTCCGCGGTCACCTCCTCGGGGCGCATGCGGCCAGCCGCGACCGCGATTGCCAGCTCGCGTGCGGCGTGCGCGATCTCTTCACGCCCGCCATAAGAAAGCGCGAGCGTCAGAGTCATCTCATCGTTGCGTGCGCTTTCGGTGCGAAGCGGGTCGAGCACCGCTCGGACGAGCGCCGGAAGACGGCCGAGATTGCCTACCGCGTTCAGGCGTATGCCGTTGTCCAGGATCTCATCGCGCTCGCTCAGTAAGAATTCGCGCAAGAGAAGCATGACCGCGTCCACCTCGTCCTCGGGCCGGGCCCAGTTTTGTTCGCTAAACGCGTATAGCGTGAGCGCGCGCAGCCCGAGGCGGCGGGCGGCTCGGACCGTGCGCCGAACGGCGCTCGCGCCTTCGCGATGCCCGACAGCACGTGGCTGGCCACGTACCTGCGCCCAGCGCCCGTTTCCATCCATGATGATGCCGACGTGCCCGGGTAGATTCCGGGCTTCGACGAAGTCCATGCCTTGAGGGCGAGGTAACACGGTGGCAAGGCTTGAGCAATGAGGAGTTCGGCAGAAAGTCGAAGCGAGCACTCGGCCGCACGTCTTCGTCTTGGGACTCGCTCGTCGCCTTCAAAGACCCGGAGCTTGCGAGCGGGTCCATCGGCCCTATTCTGGCTCCGGTCGCGCGCCGCGCCGTGCGAGCGTCCGTCAGGAGCCACGCTTGACCTCTGCCGCCGAATCGAAAACCCACCACGCGCCTTCCGATTGTCTGCCGGGCATCCTCGTCAGCCTCAAAGAAGCGGCTCGAGCCCACATCCTATCCCACGACGAGCGCATCGACGCGCTCGACGCACTGCAGCGCGCGATCGTCGCCCAGAAGGACGCTATCGCCGACGCAATTTCGAACGACTTCGGCGGCCGATCGAAGCACGAGTCGCTGATGGGAGATGTATTCCCTATACTTGGCACAATCAAACATACCAAGCTTCATCTTCGCGATTGGATGGAACCGGAAGACCGCGTGGCGAACTGGAGCAACTTGCCGTCGCGGTGCGAGCTGCTCAAGCAACCTCGTGGGGTGGTGGGCATTATCTCGCCGTGGAACTATCCGTGGCTGGCCGCCCTGTCACCGCTCGTCGCCGCGCTTGCGGCCGGAAACCGCGCCATGATCAAGCCGAGCGAGCTCTCTCCACGTAGCTCGGAGCTCCTTCGCGCCCTGGTCGCCGCAACGTTCGCCGCCGACCTCGTGACCGTCGTCACGGGCGACGCCCAGGTCGGCGAAATGTTCGCGCGACTCCCCTTCGATCATCTCGTGTTCACGGGGTCCACACGCGTCGGAAAGCTCGTCATGCGCGCAGCGAGCGAGAACCTCGTGCCAGTCACGTTGGAGCTCGGCGGAAAATCGCCCGCGATCGTGGCAGCCGACTTCAGCGTACGCACGGCGGCGGCGCGCATCATGGCGGGCAAAACCTTCAACGCGGGGCAAACGTGCGTTGCGCCCGACTACGCGCTAGTCCCGCTGAGCTCAAAGCTTCCGTTCGTGGAGGCGTGTCGAAGCGCCGTCGCCGAGATGTATCCGCGGCTGGAGAAGAATTCGGACTACACGGCCATCGTCAACGATCCCCACTACGTCCGCCTAAGGCGTCACGTCGACGACGCCAAAGCGCGTGGTGCCGAAGTCGTCGAGATCAACCCTGCGGGCGAACCACTCGATGCGTCTGCGCGAAAGCTCGCGCCGACACTCGTGCTCGACCCCACCGACGAGATGCTCTGCATGCAGGAGGAGATCTTCGGTCCGGTGCTGCCGATCAAGACCTATTCGCGGCTCGACGACGCGCTCGCTTACGTCAACGCACACCCTCACCCCGTGGCGCTCTACTACTTCAGCCACGATCGAGAATCCATCAACCGCGTCCTGACGGGAACGAAGTCGGGGGGCGTAGCGGTCAACGAGACCCTACTCCAATTCGTGCAGAGTGATTTGCCCTACGGCGGGGTCGGGCCAAGCGGGATGGGACAATGCCGCGGACGCGAGGGCTTCGACGCGCTGACTCACAAAAAGCCCGTGTTTTTCCAGTCGCGGATCCATACCCGCGGACTCCTGAGTCCGCCCTACGGTACTGTTGCCAACGGGCTGCTCCGTCTGCTTCTCGGGAGCTAACGCGGACGATACTCCGATGTCATCTGGTCCGAGCGCGATCGTCGTTGGTGCCGGACACAACGGCCTGGTTGCCGCGGTACTGCTCGCGCGAGCGGGGCTTGACGTCACCGTCGTCGAGGAGCGGAATGCCGTTGGAGGAGCATGTAAGACAGAGCGGCCGTTCGCGAAGGTCCCAGGGCTGGCCACTTCGACGGGAGCGTATTTGCTCGGACTCATGCCGCCCGAGCTCATCGCAAAGCTCGGCGTCGACATCCCCGTCATGCGACGCGACCCTCACTATTTTCTCCCCACATCCGGAGACCGATATCTCCTCTTCGGATCCGACCGCGACGCCATGAAATCGCAGCTTCTTCGATTTTTTTCGGAACGCGACTGGCGCGCCAATGAGGCGCTGCAATCGGAGCTCGGGCAGCTACGCGAGGACGTGGCACCCGCGTGGCTCGACGAGCCACGTTCGATCGACGAAACAGCAGACCGCTACATACGCCCCGCGCTGCGCGAAACGTTCGTCGCGCTCTGTCGGGGCTCGGTCGGGCAGTATTTGGATCGGTTCGACTTCGCCAGCGATTTGCTCCGCGCCATGTACGCCGTGACCGATGGGCTATCGGGCCTCTGCGGAACGTGGAGCACGCCCGGGAGCGGGATGAATTTTCTAGTTCACAACATGTGCAGGCTGCCCGGATCGGGAGCTGCGTTCATGATCGTCCGGGGAGGTATGGGAACGGTCGCAGAACGCATCGCCGACCTAGCCCGCGCCGCAGGTGTGATCATTCGGACAGGGCGAAAAGTCGAGCGAATCGTTGTCGAGCGCGGAACGGCTCGGGGCGTTCAACTCGACGACGGAAGAGAGATGCGCGCAACTGTAATCTTGTGCAACGCAGACCCGTTCCGGATGCGCGATCTCGTGGGCCGGTCTCGCTTTCCAGAAGCGTACAACGCGCGCATCGACGCATACCAGCGCGATGGCACAACGCTCAAAGTGAACCTTGCACTCCGCGGCCTTCCTCGGTTCTCCTGCGGCGTCGGCTTCGAGGCCCCGCAAGCCCTCGGTGGGCCGACGATTCATCTGCTCCCCGAAGAGCGCGAGGTCATCGAATCGCTCGAACGTGGCTTCGCCGATGTTCGATCCGGCCGACTTCCCGAATCTCCTGCAATTGAATGGTACCTGCATACCACCATCGATCCGACCCTGCGCGACGATCGCGGTCACCACGGCGGAGCGCTTTTCGTGCAGTGGGTTCCGTACGCCCTTTCCGGCACGAGGAGCTGGGACGACGAAGAAGAGCGCTACGTACGCCATCTGCTTTCGATCTGCGACCGCTTCGCGCCGGGCACGAGCGATCTCGTCGTCGACACGTTTACCCTCACGCCACCGAAGATCGAGAGTCACTTCGGCATCACACGTGGCCACATCCATCACGTCGACAACAGCTTCGGCTTCGCCGATCGCTTACCGTATGCGCAACCGATTGCGGCTCTCTACTCGTGCAGCGCGGGCACTCACCCGGCGGGCAGCGTCATCGGCTGCGCGGGCCACAACGCCGCAGTTCGCGTCCTGCGAGACCTCGGGCTCCGGAACGCACCGTAAGAGGCTGGCAGTCGTCCGGAACCCGCGGCGTCGCTTCGTAGCGTTATCCAGTCCGCGCTATATTCGGCCGCGTGCCTGTGTATGCTCTCGGACGAGCGCTAGCATTTCCGCCGCCTGAAGACGCCGAAGATGGGCTCATCGCGGTCGGCGGAGATCTCTCGCCGGAGCGCCTGCTACTTGCCTATCGTTGCGGAATTTTTCCTTGGTACGACGAGTCGTTACCAATCCTGTGGCACTCCCCCGACCCACGCTGCGTGCTGCTCGCCGACGAGCTTCACATTGGACGCACGCTCCGCCGCGAACTCGCCAAAGCAACGTTCGATGTGCGGATGGACGAAGCGTTCGCGCGCGTGGTCGGCGCCTGCAAGGCAACGCCACGCACGGGACAGGACGGGACGTGGATTACGGAAGACATGGAGGGCGCTTACTTGGAGCTCCATCGACTCGGATATGCCCACTCCGTAGAGGCGTGGGAAAAGGGAGAACTCGTCGGCGGACTCTACGGCGTGTCGATCGGTCGCATGTTCTTCGGGGAGTCCATGTTTTCCTGGCGACCCAACGCCTCGAAGGTGGCGTTGGTCCGCCTCGCCGAGACGATTTCCGCCTGGGGCCATCGCGTCATCGACGCGCAGGTCGCGACATCGCATACGCTCTCTATGGGGGCGCGAGAATGGCCCCGGGCGCACTTTTTGGACGTTCTTCGGCGCGAGCTTGCCTACCCTACACGCAGGGGCAGTTGGGCGACCGCGCACGCGGCGACTCTCGAGCCCCCGGGGGAGGAGCCCTGAGGGCTCGCGCTTTGCAGATGCGCGTCCAACTCGATCCCGGCAAACGTGCGAAGTTGCGTGGATGGGCAGGGGATCTTCAGCGGCGGCGAGCGGCGTCATGGCACTCCGTCCCAAGGAAGACATCCGCTTCTTACGGCAGGACAAGGCGCCCGGATTGGATTCGTTTGGTTGACGCGGCATATGTCCGGCAGCGAATCTGATCGTACGATGGTCGACTACTCCGATCGGTTCCCCCCTGGCGTCGACCTGAGCGTTCTCGGCAGGACGATGCTGGACGCCGCGCGCGCCGCCCGTATCGGCGTCGCCGTATCGGTCTTCGACCTAGGGGGTCGAGCACGAAATATTTATATCAGCGACGTAGCGGCCGACATTCTCGGCTGGCCCGTGGACGAGCTCATGCGCACCGACCCGCTGGATCACGTCGCGCCCGAGGATCGTGCGCGTGTCCAGGAGCGCCTCGAGAAGCGCGCGAGCGGCGAAATAGGTCAGGCGTCGTACGAGCTAATGGTCGTTCGCCAGGACGGGCGTCGCCAGCCCATCGGCGTGACGGCCACGGACGCGATGCTGAACGACCGGCCGGCAGTCGTAGCGTTCATCGTCGATGCCACCGCACGCCGCGCCGCCGAGGAGGCGCACCTTCGGGCCGAGGCTCGCTTCCGCGAGTTAATCGAGAAGGCTCCGGAGCCAATCGGCATTTTCGTCAAAACGCACATCGTGTACGCGAACGCCGCATTCGTGGCGGCGCTCGGATACCGAACGGCGGAAGACCTCTACCCGGTGCCACTTTCGGAGTTGGTCCACGCAAACGACGTGGTGCTGATGGAGGCCCGAATGAGGCTCCTGATGGACGGGGGCCTGCCTCCGTCACCGTACGTGTATCACGTCCGGCGCTACGACGGATCGACGCTACTCCTCGAGATCAGCAGCGTGCCGTTCGAATACGAGGGCAAACCCTCGATCCTGGCGATGGGGCGCGACGTCACCGAGCGAAGGATGCTCGAAGCCCGGCTCATCCAGGCGGACCGCTTGGCCGCACTCGGTACACTGGCTGCAGGCGTCGCGCACGAGATCAATAACCCGCTTGCATATGTCATCCTCAATCTCGATTGGATTGCCCGCAAGCTCTCCGAGGGCAGGCAGCCTCAGCAGAGCATGGAAGGTCTGGCCGAGATGCTCAACGAGGCGCGCGGCGGTGCGGAGCGCGTGGCCACGATCGTGCGCGAGCTCCGCAGCTTTTCGCGTGCCGACGACGAAACGAGGCGCGGCTTGGACCTGGCGGCCGTGGTCCGGTCGGCGATCAAGCTCGCTGCACACGAGATTCGCCCTCGGGCGCGCATCACGACATCGTTCGAACCTGTACGACCCGTGTGGGCGAACGAAGGGCGACTCGAGCAGGTCGTCCTCAATCTGCTCCTCAACGCGGCACAGGCACTTCCCGAGGCCCGCGCCGCCACGAACGAGATTCGCGTCTACGTTAGGCCACATTCCGAACAGTCCGCTGTGCTCGAAGTGGCCGACAACGGAGAAGGAATACCACCGGAAGTGTTGCCAAGAATCTTCGACCCATTCTTTACAACGAAGCCGCTTGGGGTGGGCACGGGCCTCGGGCTATCGATTTGCCACGGGATCGTCGCCTCACTGGGCGGGCAAATCACCGTACACAGCGTGCCGGGCGACGGCACAACGTTTCACGTCGTTCTGCAAACAACGAATGTGATGCCCGGCGACGCGGCAACCATTCCGAACGAGCCGGTCCAGGTACGCCCTGGCGCCCGAGCGCGCGTCCTCGTGCTCGACGACGAGCCGCAGATAGCGAATACATTACGGGAGCTCCTCGCTGCCGAACACGACGTGGTTGCCACCACAAGCGCTTTCGACGCGCTTGCCGCCATTCGATCCGGGGACGCCTTTGACGTCATCTTCTGCGACTTGGTTATGCCCGGTATGGACGGGATCGAGTTCTACCGAGTCCTCCGAAAGCAGTATCCTGGCCTCGAGCAAAGCATCGTGTTCATGACCGGCGGTGCGTTCACAAGAATTGCCGCGGAGTTTCTCGCATCCGTCGACAACCGACACCTGGAGAAGCCGTTCAGCATCGGCCTTATCGAGCGGATCGTGCGCGAAATGAAGGCTCGACGAAAGGGTGCGTCGTGAGCGTCCGGCTAAACGTCGACCTCGGTGAGTTGGCCGGCGAATCGGAGGCGCTTTACGCGTGCGCTCACATCGCAAACGTCGCGTGCGGCGGGCATGCCGGCGACGACGCTTCGATGAAGCGCGCCATCGAGCTCTGCCGCGCACATGGGACGCGCCTCGGTGCCCACCCCTCCTACCCCGATCGGGAGGGGTTTGGTCGCCGACCACTCGACATGTCGCCGGCCGCTCTGTTCGCGAGCGTCGCGGCCCAATGTGCTCGGCTCGCAGTGCTCGCCAGGAAGGCGCGCCAACCGATCGCTTATATGAAGCCGCACGGGGCGTTGTATCACGCAGCCGATCGCGACTCGGCGCTCGCCGAAGCGCTCGTTGCAGCTTCTCTCCAATCGCTCGGCGAGCGCATCACCGTCGTCGGCCCGTCCTCCGGGGCCCTGGCGAGCGCTGCGGCCCGCGCCGGCCTGGGCTTCGCCCGCGAAGCTTTCGCCGACCGAGGCGAGCGCCTGGACGGGTCGCTGGTGCCGCGAAGCGAACCAGGAGCGTTGATCGTGGACCCTGCCAGCGCAGCCGCCCGTGCGCGCCAACTTGCCTTGAGCTTGAACGTCGAAACCGTTTGTATTCACGGCGACACGCCGCGGAGCGCCGCGCTCGCAGCTGCGGTTCGCAACGCGCTCGATGCCCACGCAGCAGGCGGACTAACGTGAGCATTGTGATGGAGCCCTTCGGTGACAGAGCTCTTCGAGCAAGGTTGCCGGACCCCGTCAATGTCGCCGCCCTACTCGGGGCTTTGCGGTCTCACCCGCACGTGGTCGACGCCGTCGTGACCGAGAGCCACGCGCTCGTCGTGTTCGATTCGACCGAGCCCCCCGACGGGCTCGACGAGGTGTTGGTGCGCGTACTCAATGCGTCCATCGTCGCACTGCCCGGACGAGAACACACCATTGCCGTTCGCTACGACGGTGAAGACTTGAGTGACGTGGCGCGCCGAATCGGTGCCACCCCAAAAGATGTTATCTCGCTTCATACGGCTGCTGAGTACGTCGTCGCCATAGTCGGTTTCTTACCCGGATTCGCGTATCTGCGCGGGTTGGACCCCCGGCTCATGGTTCCGCGGCGGCCAACGCCACGACCGCGCGTCTCCGCGCGTTCAGTGGCAATCGGAGGGCCCTACACGGGCGTGTACCCGCATGCGTCGCCCGGCGGTTGGAATGTAATCGGAACGGCCCCCGACTTCACTTCCTTCGACGTTCTGCGAGGCGCGTCGCTCGCGATCGGTGACCGAGTGCGGTTCAGGCCGGTGGCCCATTGATCGAGATCGCGGCCGTCGCCGGCGTGGCCACCGTTCAGGATGGCGGGCGCCCCGGATCGATGCACCAAGGCATTCCCCACGGGGGAGCGCTCGTGCCAATTGGGCTTGCGCGCGCCAATGCCCGCGTCGGCAACGGTCGAGACGAAGCCGCGATCGAAATCGTCGGAACCTTGAGGTTGCGTGCCCTCGCACCGGTGCACGTCGCGAGCGACGAAGCGCAAGCTCGGGACCTCGAGCCGCTCGAAGCGTGGACAATCGAGTGCGGCGCAGCCCGCGTTCGGTACGTCGCTCTCCGCGGCGGGCTCGACGTTGCATACGTCTTAGGGGGTCGGGGTACGTTGCTCGCCGGATCGTTCGGCGGCCACGAGGGGCGGCCGTTGAGAAAGGGGGATATATTGCGACCTGGATCCGCCGAGGTGCAACGGTACCCGCTCCCGCCCCTTCCGGATCCGGACGCGCGAATCCGCGTCGTGGTGGGGCCGGACGTCGAGCGTTTCAGCCGAGGCGCCCTGGATCTGCTGTTGTCCGCGACATTTCGCATCTCCCCACGCGGGGATCGAACGGGGCTACAACTTCTGGGCCCCGCGCTGGCTCGGTTGGATGGTGATCAAGCCGGTTCCGCCCCTATGATGCGAGGGGCGATTCAGGTGCTTGCCTGCGGAGAGGCTATTGTTCTCGGCCCGGACCACCCGACAGTGGGAGGGTATCCCGTCATCGCCACCGTGGTGAGCGCCGATGTGGGCGCCCTGATGGCCCGGCCGCCCGGCGCCAAGGTGCGGTTCGTCGAGGCGGGACGAGCGGCACGATGACGCCACCGAAGCGCATGGTTCGACATCCATTCTCACCTCACCGAAAAGGAGACGACCGTGAAACTCTACTTCAGTCCGGGCGCTTGTTCCCTCCACCCGCACATCGCGCTTCTGGAGGCCGAGTTGCCGTTCGAGCTCGTGCGTGTCGATACGCGATCGCATAGAACCCAAAGCGGGGCCGACTTCTACGCCATCAATCCGAAGGGATACGTGCCGGTGCTGGAGCTCGACGACGGGGCCCGATTGACCGAAGGCGCCGTCATCGACCAGTTCATCGCCGACCGAGCCCCGGAATCCAAGCTTGCTCCGCCTGCCGGCACGATGGCCCGTTACCGTCTGCAAGAATGGCTCAACTTTGTTGCAAGCGAGATTCACAAATCGTTCGGTCCGCTCTTCGGGTCTGCCTCCGAAGAGGCCAAGAACCAAGCGCGCACCCGTGTATCCGCTCGGCTCGATCTGGTGGAACGTCAACTCGAGAAGACGCCGTACCTATTGGGCGAGACCTTCACAGTGGCCGATGGCTATCTCTATAATGTACTCCGCTGGACCAAGTTCACCGGCATCGACCTCGCGCGCTGGCCCTCGCTCACGACGTTCTACGCGCGGATCGAGTCCCGGCCGGCGGTCCAGGCCGCGCTCACCGCCGAGAAAAGTTGACGGGCGGCGGGGTTCCTGAATCCTGAACGTGTGGTCACGGCATCAGCCAAAATTCGTGAGGAGCGATGTCAATGCGCAAGCCGATTCGTCATGCAGTTGTCATTGGCGCGGGCGTCATGGGCAGCGGGATCGCCGCCCATCTAGCGAACGCGGGGATCGACGTCCTCCTGATGGATGTCGTACCGCCCGAATCCGGCAAACCCGAGAGAAACCGCGCGGCACGCAATCGCTTTGCCGCGGCGGGCCTCGAACGAGCCGCAAAGGCGCGCCCGGCAGCGTTTTTTTCGAGGGATCGGGCGCGTCTTGTCTCGATCGGCAACGTCGATGACGACCTCGACCGGGTGCGTGATGCGGACTTGGTCGTGGAAGCGATCACGGAACGGCTCGAGCCGAAGCGCGCCCTCTTCGAGAAGCTCGAGCACGCTGTCCGAAGCGACTGCGTGGTCGCCTCCAATACGAGCGGGCTGCGCATCAGTGAATTAACGGCCGGGCGTTCGATCTCGTTTCGACGACGCTTCCTGGTCATGCATTTCTTCAACCCAGTCCGGTACATGAAGCTGCTTGAGCTGGTGGCCGGTCGGGACACATCGCCCGACGTGATCGAGCAGGCCCGCCAGTTCGGGGAGGATGTCCTGGGCAAGGGCGTCGTCATTGCCAAGGACACCCCGAATTTCATCGGAAATCGGATTGGCATTCACGCGATGCTTATGGCGATTCATTTGATGCTCGAACACGGCCTTGCGCCGGAGGACGTCGACGCCATTACCGGTGAGCCGCTCGGTCACCCCAAGAGTGCGTCGTTTCGTACCGCGGATCTCGTCGGCGTCGACACGCTCGTCCACGTCGCCGACAACTGCTTCGCGTCACTGACCGCCGACGAGGATCGAACCATCTTCCAGGTTCCCGCGTTTATCCGGGCGATGGTCGAACGAAAGCTCCTCGGCGACAAGACCAATGGCGGGTTCTACCGAAAGCGCAAAGATGGGACTATCGAGACGATCGATCCAAAAACGCTCGATTACCGCGCGCGAACGGGCGACCAGGAGATACGTGCGACTTGCAAACGAATAGCGCAGATCGAGGACCCTGCCTCTCGCGTCCGCGAGCTTCTGTTTGGCAGTCAGGCCGGTGGCACTGCCGCGCTCTTTGCCTGGAAAGTCGTGTCACGCTCGTTGGCCTATTCATCCCGTCGAATCGGTGAGATTGCCGACGACGTCGGGTCGATCGACCATGCCATGAACTGGGGATATAATTGGGAGTTTGGTCCTTTCGAAATGTGGGATGCGCTCGGCTTTGACGCAACCACCGCTCGCATGAAAGCAGACGGGATAGCCCTTCCAGAGTCGATTGATGCCATGCGGACCGCAGGTGCAACGAGCTTTTACACCGATGACGGAAAGGTGTTCGACCTGCTCAGGGGTGCGGTCGTCAGTCGGGTGACCGATCCGCGCACGGCCACACTGCCGCGCCTGCGCCAGGGTGGAACGCCCGTTCTCAAGAATGATGGCGCAGAAGCGTGGGATTTGGGCGACGGGGTTCTCGGCCTAACCTTCAAGACCAAGGCGAATAGTATTGATCCAGACGTGATTCATCTCATGGGGGACGCCGTCGCAAAGGCGGAGAGTGATTTTCGGGCAATGGTCGTCGTGAATGGGGGCGAGCACTTCTGCGTCGGGGCGAATCTTCTCCTCGTCGCCATGGCGGCTAGCCAACACCAATGGGAAAAAATCCGTTCGATGATCCAAGGCTTCCAGGAAGCCAATCAACGAATGAAGTACGCGAAGGTTCCCGTGGTCGCGGTTCCGTTCGGAATGACACTCGGCGGCGGACTTGAGCTTTGTCTGGGCGCCGGCAACGTTCAGGCGGCGGCCGAGACGTATGCGGGACTCGTGGAGGTCGGTGTTGGACTCGTCCCCGCGGGCGGCGGAAGTATGAACTTGCTGTGGCGCGCGTTGGAAGCGATCCCCAGGGGGCGACGGTCGACCCATACGCAATCGTCACGCAGGTCTTCAAGAACGTCGCACTCGCCCGCGTTGCAACGAGCGCGGAGGAGGCAAAGGAATTCGGCTATTTTGGGCGCAACTCGGGTGTGAGCTTCGATCGGGCTCGATTGCCAAGCGACGCGAAGGCGCGCGCGATAGGACTCGCCGACAGCGGTTGGCATTCGCCAGCACCGCGCGCGCACATCCTGCCGGGAGACAGCGGGATCGCTACGCTGAAGCTGTTGATACGAAGCCTCGGCGAGGCGGGCCAGGCGAGCGAGCACGACGCGAAAATCGCCACACGACTCGCGGAGGTTCTTTGCGGCGGCGTGTCAGGAGCTGCGCACGAAGTCACCGAGAACGAAATGCTCGAACTAGAGCGCGAAGCCTTCGTCAGCTTGAGCGGTGAACCGAAGAGCCAGGAGCGCATGCAATACATGTTGATGAACAACAAGCCGTTGAGGAATTGACCATGATCGAAAACATCGTGATCGTCGACGCGGTCAGATCGGCTGTCGGCCGCGCCACCAAGGGAACGCTCGCCCAAACGCGTCCCGACGAGCTCGCGGGCCAAGTCGTGGCGAGCCTGCTCGCGCGTGTTCCGCGGATGAAACCGGGTGACGTGGAGGACATCGTGCTCGGCTGCGCAATGCCCGAGGGCGAACAGGGATTGAATGTCGCGCGAGTGGTCGGAATGCTCGGCGGGTTGCCGGTCGAAACCAGCGCGATGACGGTCAACCGTTTCTGCTCGAGCGGGTTGCAAGCCATCGCCATCGGTGCCGGAGCGATCGCGACCGGTGCGAACGACATCGTCATCGCGGGCGGGGTGGAATCGATGACTATGGTGCCGATGACCGGCAATAAGCTGAGCGCTTCACCCGAGGCGATGCGACGCTTTCCGGAGGTGTACGTTCCGATGGGGATCACGGCAGAGAACGTCGCCAGGGCGTTCGGGATCACCCGGGCTGATCAAGACGCCTTCTCCCTTCGAAGCCAACAGAAGGCGGCAGCGGCGATCAAGGCGGGTGCGTTCAACGACGAGATCGTTCCGGTTCAGGCCACGCGATACGAAAACGGGGTCCGCATCGGGATTGCCTTCGACCGCGATGAGCTAGTGCGTGGCGACACGACGATCGAAGGGCTTGCGGCGCTCAAGCCCGCGTTCATCAAGGATGGCACCGTCACTGCCGGCAATGCGTCGCCGCTCTCGGACGGCGCAGCGGCTGTGCTCATGATGAGCAAGGCCCGGGCTAACGCGCTAGGCCTCCAACCCCTCGCTCATTTCCGCGCGTATGCTGTGGCCGGAGTGGATCCGAAGATCATGGGGATCGGGCCAATCCCGGCTGTTCGGAAGCTCCTCGCCAAGACGGGATTGTCTCTTCGCGACATCGACCTCGTTGAGCTCAACGAAGCCTTCGCAAGCCAAGCGGTCTACGTTCAGCGCACGCTCGAGATTCCGGACGACAAGCTCAACGTGCACGGAGGCGCGATCGCGCTCGGGCACCCGCTCGGATGCACGGGAGCAAAGCTTACCGCTACGGTTCTCCACGAATTGCGACGCCGGCACGCGCGATACGCAATCGTCACTATGTGCATCGGAGGCGGGATGGGGGCGGCGGGCCTCTTCGAAGCGGCTACCTGAGGCTCAGCTCTGGACGGGGCTCGCGCCGAGCAGGATCTGGACGAACGATTCGTAGCCGGCCCGCCACCGGTCAAGGTCTCCCGAAAGGCCGTCGGTGAGTTGGATGCCAAACCCCGCAGGGACAGTCGCGCCACCAACGGGCCCAAACGGCCGCTTCCAGGCCACCTTTCCCGCCAGGCGGGCTCGGCGTTCCGCGCGGGGCGGCCACATTTCGAGCCATACTTCTTGCCCAGCGTCGGGCGGCGCCGTGGTACGCACGTACAGACCCGCGGCGCTGACGTTGTAGGAATACCCAATCTCGTCTTCTTCGCGCCCTGCCGGGCGGAAAGCGACGGCAGTCCCGTACAGCATGCGAGGGCTCGCTCGCTTGTCGACCCCCCGAGCCGCGAGAAGCTCGTTGACAAGGAAAAGCACGTTTTCGGGCGGCGCAAATCCATCCGCGATCGACGCGCGCCCGAGAGTCTTGGCGGCGGCGTGCGCCGCAGCCATGTGTTTGGGCGGTGCGACCAGGATCCACGGCGCGCTGGAACCACGCGCGCGGGCCTGTGCAAGCACTGCGACGGCACCCTGCGGTTCGAGGTCGTCTGCCGCCACGACCACCGTGACGCCTTCACGTTCACACTCCTCAGCTAAGGTTTCGCCGCTCGTCGCGAAGCGCACGGCGAAGCCGCCGTTATACAATGCGCGCCCCATGACGATGCGCCAGGTAGCCTCAGCGCCGGCGACGATGGCGTGCTTTTCTGTCACTGGTTCGCGCGGTTGGTTTGGAGAGCCGCCCTGCCGCGCTGCCGCAGTTTGCGCGAGCAGCACGCGCAGCCGGCGAACGAGACACTGCGGCGAGGCGACGCTGACCAGGTCGTCGCCGCCACCGGAAAAAAGCTCGGCGAATGCCAGATCAGTCAGCTCTGGAGCGACGCCGAAGATGGGTACTTGCGCCAGCCGGAGTTGCGATCGCGCCTGCGCGGAGGTCTGCGCAGCCCCCGGGGCATCCAGACGCAACACGATCGCGAGCGGTTGAACATCGGCGAGCGCCTGGATGGCGTCCTCGCACCTAGGGACGAAGGCAGCCGCTGCCCCCACCGATGCAGCCGCCTCATGGATTCGGCGAGCAACGTCTTCGCGAAAACCGACCACGATCAGTGGACGGTCCGGGTGCGTCAAGAGATCCCCACGCGCTTCATGATAGGTACGGGCCGCCGCAGCACCTCGTTAAGCGGGGCTCTCGCCCGGACTCGCCATGGAGGCATTGACGCCAGCCTCAACCGCGGCGACAGAGGCAGTTTCGAGCTTGACCATGCCAACCGGCGGATCATAGGGCGCTCGGCCGATCTGCTTCGTTCGGAACCCTTCGTTCAGCGCGCCGGCCAAATACGACCTCAGACGAAACCGAAAAATGCTCGGCTGCTTCAGATCCTGATGGATCGACCCAGCAATCCTTGCGTGCGCATCCGGAAGCTTGCTCCAATGCAGCCCCGGGCTCTCGTGGTGCGCGGCATGATAACCATTGTTGAATACGAGCCAGTTTCCGAGTGGCGAGCAAAAATTGCGCGAATGATTGTGTTCTGACCAAGGGTCCGTGTGCACGTGCTGAATGTAGTTGATGAAGATCATCGACCAGTTCGCGAACATGGCCGGAATCAGGAACCCGAAGCCGTAAACTAGAGGCCCAATTCGCGGTCCCCGTAACCAGAGCGCAAGCGCCAAGAGCGCGACATGACTTCCGATCAGGGTCACGTATTGCAGGTACATTTGCCGAACCAAGCGGGGGTTCGTGTCGCGCGCCTTGCGACTGTATTCGTCGATCAGCGGCTTCTGCCAATACGCAGACACAAAATAGTACGTGCTTGCCACGAGCCACGTATTTTTCTTTGAATACCGCCAGGTGATCGTCGCGTCACCGGCTTTATTCACGAACTTGTGGTGGTTCAGGTTGTGGGTCGGGATCCAAAAGAAGGTCGGATAGCCATAGAAGATGCTTAGCCAGGCCGAGTACAGCGAGTTCATCGTTCGCCCCGTAAACATAGGGCAGTGGTTCTGGTTATGGCTGAAGACGCCGGCGCAGAAGCCGAAGTACAGGCTGAGCGGCAGAAGCCAAGGCACAAGCCGAGGCTCGAAGTACGGCGCGAATCCGAGCGCGGGGAAGAAGACGAAGGCCCAGAGCGCCGTTCGCCAATCGGAGCTGTGACGGAGCATGGCAGACCTCGATGCGGTGCGCGCAAGGCTAAATGTTTCGGCGCCATCGCGCACACCATTTTTGACGGAGGCGGACGAGCCAAGCTTAGCCCTTTCTTCCTGCGCAATAGCATTCGCAGCCGGTTCGCAGCGCAACGCGTCACCTGGAACGGCCGTCAGCGGTGGCAATAACGCCGTACAAATCTGGCCGCCTGTCGCGGAAAAAGCCCCACGAAGCGCGCGCACGGGCGAGCGACCGTAGGTCGAACGTCGCCGTGACCACCCCTTCCTCGTCGCGGTCGAGTTCGGCGCACTTGTCTCCTCGCGCGTCGGCGATGAACGACGAGCCATAAAACCGTTGCCCGCCTTCGCTTCCAACGCGATTCGCGGCCACGACAGGCACGACGTTGGCCACGGCGTGTCCGATCATGGCCCGCTGCCAAGGATCCCGCGTATCGAGATCGGGCTCGTGCGGTTCGCTCCCAATCGCCGTAGGAAATAGAAGCAACTCAGCGCCAAGAAGCATCATCGCGCGAGCCGACTCGGGAAACCACTGGTCCCAGCATATACCGACGCCGAGGCTCGCGAAGCGAGTGTGCCAAACGCGAAATCCGGTGTCGCCGGGACGGAAGTAAAACTTCTCCTCGTACCCAGGCCCATCCGGAATGTGACTCTTGCGGTAGACACCGAGCAGCGTCCCATCCGCGTCGATCACGGCGATGCTGTTGTAATAGACTGGCCCCGACCGCTCGAAGAATGATACCGGAATGACGATGGCCAGTTCCCGCGCCACCTCTCGGAATCGCACCACCGCCTCGTCCTCATCCAACGTCCGCGCCTCGGAGAACCATTCAGCTCGCTCCTCACGACAGAAGTACGGTCCCTCGAAAAGCTCGGGGGGAAGAACCACATTTGCCCCCTGCGCGGCCGCTTCCCGCACGTAGTGTTCGACGCGGACGATGTTCGCGGACCGCAGACCCCCCAGCCGGCACTGGATCGCAGCCACTGTGACACGGCCCTCGGTCATTTTTCCCCCGCCGGCCACACGGCACGAGCATCCGCGTGGCTCCTCGTATCTTGGTCCCGGGGTTGTTGCTGCGTGATGCAATGCAACGCGCCGCCGCCGCTAAGAATGGCCCGGGCATCGACCGCGACGATGCGGCGGTCCGGGAAGAGCGCGTCGATACCCGCGACCGCTTCGTCGTCGAAGGGCGAATCGTAGGTGGGAACGACGACGGCGGCGTTCGAAATGTAAAAATTCACGTAGCTAGCCGGCAAGACGCGCCCGGTCCGATCGGTGACTCGACCCGGAGACGGGATGCGAACGACCTCGAGCCGACGTCCGCGCGCATCGACCAGCGCCGCCGCCTCTCGGGCGATCGCCTTCAGGGCATCGCGGTTCGGATCATCGGCGCCCCGCGGCTCCATCACGACCACGACTCCCGGCTGAGTGAATCGGGCGATCGTATCGACGTGACCGTCGGTGTGATCACCAGCCAACCCGTCGCCGAGCCAGAGAACTTTTTCGCAGCCTAGCGCGTCGGCGACGGCGCGCTCGACTTCAAGTCCCGTCATCGCAGGATTGCGATTCGCGTTCAACAGGCATTGCCGCGTCGTTAGGACGGTGCCCTCACCATCGACTTCGACGGCTCCACCCTCGAGCACGAATGGCATCTTAAAAAGAGCCTTACCGACAATTGTGGCGATGCGTTCCGCGACGCGATCGTCCTCATCGAGAATGTATTTGCCACCCCAGCCGTTGAATGCAAAGGACACGCTAGCGCTTTCGCCCCCGGGCCCGTGAAGAAACAGCGGGGCCGTATCGCGCAGCCAGATGTCGCCGAATGGAACGTGGTGAAACCGCGTGCGAGGGTGTGTCAGGGCGATGCGGGCAAGGCGCGCGTTCGCGTCGTCCGGTACGAGTACATCCGCCGTCTCTCCCTCCGCCACCGCTGCGACGAGCTGCGCGAACGCACGGCGGGTAGCTGCGAGATTGTCCCGCCAGAGATTTTCGTGGCTCGGCCATGCCAGCCACGTCGCCGAGTGCGGGGCCCACTCGCCAGGCATGCGGAACCCGGCTTCGCGTGGCGTGATCATTGGGGCCCAGCGTACAGCGTCGTCGGAGCGCTTTCGAGTGGCTACCGGTCAACGGTGGCACCGGCGCGATCAAGGCGTCCCCGTGCGGGTCACTCGAAGGTTACGCACGGTGGTAGGCGACACGCCAACGGCTCCACGAACCCCGAGCGAGAGACGCGCGTCTTGCCCGACGCCTTCGGGACAAATGCCCGAGGGCCCGCTCGGCACGCTCCAGACGACCTCGGTCCCGTTGCGCTCCACGCGAATCGATGTCGCCGCGCTGGCCGGGGGAGGCCCGGGGCATGCCTCTCCACCCACGACGAGTTCCCGTCCGAGCTCGTCGCGCAGTACGACGAGAATCGTCGCACCCGTCGGCGTGTCCAGATCCACGACGACATCCGCGTACGTGCGGTCCGTGACGAACACCGTCGCACCAGGGGACAACGTAAGCCCCAGCGCCGCATCAAACGCGATGACGTCGGGTGCAACGAGCCGATCGGGGGCCGTGTTGGAAGTGTCGCCGACTAGCAACGGCTCGTCGAGTGTCGAGTACGGGCTTCGCGTGTCGAATCTTAGTGCGGTGAGAGTCACGTCGGCGCTGCTCGCGTCGAGCCACATCGCCAGTCCGCTATCGGGCGAAATCGTGGCGTTCGTGACCTGTGCAGCCACGTCGTCGAGTGAACCGAGCGCTCCGAAGGAGCCACTCCAGGGCTGCCAGCGAAGCCATCGATCACCCGTCCACAGTGCGGGGGCTCCACCTGCACCCCCGAAAAATATGGGATTGGTGAGCGTACCTTGAATAGGGGCGGCCGCCTCGAATGTGCCGTCTGGATCGATCAGCCAGCTGTTCCGGATCGTCGCACCGTCGGCCATTCCGGAGCCGGCTGACGGGGTAACCACAAAGAGTGCTCCCCCGGATGGCAGTGCTGAATAAGCGCGGACTCCCCCGACCACCGGCTCAGCCCACGTCGCAAGCTCGCTTTGGGCGTCACTCGAAAAGAGCTCCATTGTAGTCACGGGTGCCCCATTCGCGTCGAGACCCCCAGCGACAAGGATATCGCCAGAGGCCAAAAGCAGGACGTCAGCCCCAAGTCGCGGGTATGTGAGGCCGGCGACGTTCTGGACGCGAACCGTGCGAGTGACGGGATTCACCACCTCCATAGAAGTGAGCAGCGTTGCACCGTCTGCGCCGATTCCGCCGACCAGTAACGTCTCGCCAGTCGCGAGGACGACGGCTCCATGGCCCGAGCGAGCCTCGCTCAAAAGTATTGGATTCTGCTGGTCAAAACCGCCGACGGAGGGGTCGTAGACTTCTGCGTCGGCGAGAACCAATCCCGGTGTTTGTGCGTCGACGCCGCCGGCTACCAGAGCTCCCGCGCCAAACGGCGTAATGCTTTCATGCAAGCGCGGTGTTCGCAGATCCGGCTGCGCAGCCCTTACTTGACCCGTATCGATGTGAGCGACAGACGTCGTCGACGCGCCGCCCACCACGAGCAGCTGTTGCGCCCCGGTTGCCCCCAAGACCGCTCCGCTCGGGTTACTCGAAAGGGGCGGTAGCCCGCACGACGTAAGCGCCGGCAGGACGAGTACGTCCACGTTACCCTGGACCGCAATATTGCCTACACCCCACCACTCGCGATCGCTCTCCATCGCATCGATGAAGAGCGCCCGCGACGCGGGATCAATTTCGGCGAGTGAGGCCCCCGTACTCGTGCCGACCATTCGCGCGCCTACAGGGGAGGTTGTGGGTTCGAAGTCGCCGAGCCCATAATAGATGGCGTACGCGTTGCCATCGAGGGTCAGTCCGCCCGGTGCACAGACTACGTGCATCGTCACCACGCGCGTCGTAATGCGAGACGCTCTGTTGCAAGCGATTGACGCCATCGCAAGTACTAGCGACCAACCCCATTTGCTACGATAAGAGCGTCGCATCAAACTCCGAATGTACCCGCAAGTATTCGGCAAGTACGTACTCGAGCGCGAGCTCGCGCGAGGCGGCATGGCCCGCGTCGTGCTTGCAACGCTGCGCGGGGCCGGAGGGTTCGAGAAGCGGCTGGTGGTCAAACAAATTCGCGACGAGCTCGCCTGTGACGACGAATTCGTTCGCCGATTCGTCGAGGAAGCGAAAACGACGGTCGCACTCGCACACCCCAACATCGTGCCCGTGTACGAACTTGGCGTCGAGCTGGGAACGTATTTTTTGGCCATGGAGTTCGTGGAAGGAGTGAGCCTCGCGGAGCTCCTTCGAGCAGCTCCCGGGCGCCTGACGCCCCACGAAGGAGCCTATATCGGAATCGAAGTTTGCCGAGCTCTCGATTACGCACACCGACGAGTGGGAGTCGTTCACCGCGACGTGACTCCGCGAAACGTGATGGTCGACGAAGAGGGGCAGATTAAAGTCATCGACTTCGGCATCGCGTCGCCCGTAGCGACTGCGGCGAGCGGCCACGGCATTTTCGGTTCGCCGGGCCACATGCCACCCGAACAAATGGCCGGGGGCGAGTTGACGGCGGCCGCCGACGTCTTTGCAGTTGCCGTTCTGCTCATGGAGCTCTGGGATGGACGACCACCCTTCCGTCGGCGCACGGTCGACGAGATCGAGGCTGCGATGCGGGCGGCGCACCCGAAAGCGAGCGACGTCGACGTGCGCTTGCTTCCGCTCGACGACACAATGGCGAGCGCGATGTCGCTTGACCCGCAGTCGCGCCCCCAGCAGGCCGACGATCTCGGTCGGGCGTTGCGACGCTTTCTTTCCGGAGTCGATCTCGGCGATGTGGCAAGGCAGCTCGGAGATCGAGTTCGCGAGGCGCGCGCTCACCCTCCGACTATTGCCACCGAGCCGCGGCCCGGACTGCAGCGCCCGCCGTCGCGCCCGACGGCAACGCAGATCGGCACGAAGACATTCGCCGCGCGCGACGAGGTTCGCGGACTGCAAGCGATGCGCAACCCGAACGAAGAGTCGACGCGCAGGCTCCGGTCGACATCGCCTGCCCCGATCCGAGACGTCGAGACCGTAGCGATGCGACCCTTCGAGACCGGCCCTCGAGCGGAGCGGGGCCACATTGGGCGCCAACGAATCTGGCTCGGCATCTCGTTCGGAGCGACCACCCTCGCACTGCTGGCCTTCTTTCTCGGCCGGGGCCTCGCTATCACCCGGCGCGAACCGCCAATACTGGCGAGGGATGCCCCCGAAATCTCCGCTCCCCCTGTTCGCGCAGTGGTCTCCTCGGTTCCGAACACCGCAAGTTCGGGAATTGCGGCGGCGCCGCCGACTGGCGCTACGACCACGACGCCGATCATCGAGCGCGCGCAATTGACTTTGCTCGGCGACGGGACGCTGGCACGCGTCGACGGGATTTCGCGCGGGGCTTGTCCCGCGCGCGCCACGGTTGACCCAGGCACGCATTCCGTTACGTTTTCGTTCCCGGCGACGGGCGAATCGAAAAGCGAGCGGCTCACCTTGAGCCCGGGCGAACGGACAACTCTCCGCGCTGACTTTACGGGAGCAACGCCAAGCATTCGGGTCGAACGCTAGTCATTGCCGGAGCTAGGCCCCGCGCCACCCCTATAACCTTCGCCGATCACCACCGCCTGGCCGCCGCCGAGACGCAATGCCCGATTTTTTTGAGCTGGTTCGCCACCTTTCTCCTGAGGAGCAGACCGTACAACGCTCGACACGCGCGTTCGTGAACGCGTGCATTCTCCCGGACATCGCGGCGCATTGGGAACGGGGAACCTTCCCCGTCGCGCGAATCCGCGAACTGGGCTCCATGGGACTGCTCGGGTGCAACCTGCATGGGTATGGTTGCGCAGGCGGAAGCGAGGTTTCCTACGGCGTCGCGATGCAGGAGCTCGAGCGCGGCGATTCCGGGATTCGCTCATTCGCAACCGTTCAAGGCTCTTTGGTGATGCACCCGATTTTCGCGTTTGGATCCGAGGAGCAGAAGCACAAGTATCTTCCGCAGATGGCCGAAGGCAAGATCATCGGCTGCTTCGGTCTCACCGAGCCCGAGTTCGGGTCAAACCCGGCCGCCATGCGAACCGTTGCGACCGACGACGGCAGCGCGTACGTCATCGATGGGACCAAGCGCTGGGTCACTAACGGAGGCATTGCGGACGTGGCGCTCGTGTGGGCCAAGCTCGACGGCGAGGTGCGTGGTTTCCTCGTCCCGGCGGATATCGCAGGCTTCGAAGCGCGGCCTATCGAGCGAAAGGTCAGCCTGCGAGCGAGCGTCACGAGCGAGCTAGTGCTGACCAACGTCCGAGTCCCCAAGGGCTCTCTTCTTCCTGGCGCCCGTGGCATGAAAGGGCCGCTGTCGTGTCTGACCGCGGCGCGCTTGGGAATCGCTTGGGGCACCATCGGCGCTGCAACGGCCTGCTTCGACTGTGCGCTCGATTACGCAATGCGCCGCGTTCAGTTCGCGGGCAAACCCATCGCCGCGCATCAGCTCACCCAGGCAAAATTTGCAGACATGATCACCCAAATTACGAGCATGCAGCTCATGGCGCTCGAGGCTTCGAGGCTCAAAGCAGAAGGGCGTCTCCGACCGCAGCAGGTCAGCATGGTCAAGCGGCACAATGCGAGCAACGCGCTCAACGTTGCTCGGAGCTGTCGAGACGTGCTCGGCGCAAACGGAATCACCCTCGATTTTCCCGTGATGCGTCACCTGTGCAACCTCGAGACGGTAGTGACCTACGAGGGGACCGATGACATTCACACCCTCGTGCTCGGACAGGACCTGACCGGGATCCCGGCCTTCGAATGAATGGGCTTATCCCATGAAGGTCCCCGTTAGTGCACCGAGCTTTCGCAGGGCTTCGTAGAGCCCAATTCCCACGGCGTTCGCTAGATTGAGCGATCGGACCGCTCCAAGTGTTGGAATGCCCACAACGCGACTGGGAAAGCGTGCGAGCAACTCCTCAGAGAGCCCGACGCTCTCTTTCCCGAACACGAGCGCGTCGCCGGGGGAATAGGCGGCGTCTGCGTAGCTACGGGTCCCGGTCGCGCTGAAAAGGTGCAGCGCACGCGAAGGCGATTCCATTGACCACGCGTCCAAAAAATGGTCGAAGTGCGGGTGGGTCCTCATGTCGACGAGGTGCCAATAGTCCACCCCGGCTCGGCGGACGCTGTGCTCATCGATACGAAAGCCCAGCTTGCCAACGAGATGCAGAGGCGAGGCGGTCGCGGCGCAGAGGCGGGCGACGTTGCCGGTATTGGGCGGAATCTCCGGCTCCACGAGGACGACGTGCAGGGACGGCTCAAGTGGCTTCGCGCGGAGGCGGGGCCTGGAGGAAAATGTCTTCGGCATCCGTTCGACGCACCAGGCTTGACGCTACGCGCTCGCAAACCTTAGCCGCGAAACGCATCAGTTGCCCTGGCATCGGAGCTCATTTGCATGCGCCGGAGCGACTGATCGCACAACCGCGGAACTTCCGGCTGGGACGCTTATCAGCAAATCGCCCAGAACCCGGCACGAGGTACTCGCCCCACCCTTCGCGACCCGCGCCGTGCCGAACAATTATTCCGGCTTGCTGAGCCATGTTGCGTGGGTGAACCTGATGAATGAGCTCGGAATGGCAATAGCACCGGCCGCGATGCGTTCCGCGCGCACGACGGGCATCGGCGGTTTCAGGCTCGGCGTCGAAGCCGCATTCGCTCACGCGAACGCCTGCGCCGGCGGCGTGCCATAGTGGCACCCGGGAACACATGGCGCGGTCGACCCGAACACCCATCCGTTCTCGCCTGAGAACACGAACCGTTTTCAATCGCGGACTGCGCCGTGCTGACGCCCGCGCGGGTGCCGGGGCCGTCGACGGCATCTCAGGCGATCGGAAATCCACGATATCTTTCAAGGCCGGGGTGTCCTTTTGACGCCCGGCACAATCGTGGCTATCGGCCACAAGTGGCTTGTTCGGACGGTTTGCGCGATCGGGTTCGTTGGCTGCAGCTACGGTTCGGCTGGTTCCGTCGGATTCTCACCGCCTCGCGCTGCCGAGCGTATTGCGAGTGCGACCGATGCAGCAGCCCCAGAGCCCTCTCCTGTGTTCGCCAATTTTCGGTCGCACCTGGTTCGGTCGCACATGGTGCAGGTTTCCAATCGGTTTCTCTCCGACGGTCATGGCGAGCGCTTCGACGCCGTCGTGTGGGTCAACGCCGCTGCCCAATCCGCGCTTCGGGCCCAGCGTCAAATGGAAGACGGCGCCTTGCTGATCGAAGACACGACCGCGCATGATGCAGGGGGCGAACGTCCCACGGGATTGCTGTTGATGGAGAAGAGGCAGGGGCAATGGAGCTTCGCCTCCGTCGCTCCAGACGGCGCAACCGTAGCCGACCGGCGGGTTACCCCGTGCGTGACGTGCCACCGCGACGCGCGCGACTCCGTCTTCCCCGTGACACGGTGACGATCAGTTGCGCCGCAGCCCCGAACTGCGCACCTGTTGCTCGAGATCACGGAACCGTTGCGCCAACGCCCGGACGAGCGCGCCGGTCCACCCTCCGATGCCGAGCCCTTCGGTCATCGTGCTCTTGCTCAGAACAAGAACCGTGACTGAGTCCATCGCCTCCACCGTCGCCGCGCGGGGCTCATCAAGGAGAAGGGCCATTTCCCCGAAGACATCGCCGCTCGCCATGATAGCCAGCGTTTCCTGATCTACCCCGACGGTTCGGTAGGCGCGGCAGCGGCCGCTGACGATCATGTAGGCGGCATCTCCGACGTCGCCCTCGCGAATGATCACGCCGCCCGCGGCAAATGCCTTGCGAGGCAAGTGCAAACCTCCGCGCAAGAACGACGATACGTCGCGTTGCAAGTCCAGGACGCTCTGATAGCGATGGTCGGGCATCGCCGCGGTCGCGCGCGCAACGATGCTCTTGAGGCGCTTCGATATCCCGATGCCGATCGTCGCCTCGTCGATGGGAACGACGGCGCCCTCGCGGGCTCGTTGAATCGCCGAGTCCATGTCGTAGTAGGGGCCATAGGGCGTCTTGCCACTCACGATCTCATAGAGCACCGCACCAAGCCCGAAGACGTCAGAACGCTCATCCATTTCGGCGGGGGTTCCGCGCGCCTGCTCCGGCGCCATGTAACCCGGCGTTCCCACGGGGCCGGGAGCCTCCATTTGCGACGAACTTCCGGACGCGGGCTTCGTCTTGGTCAGACGCGCCAATCCCCAATCCATCACGTAGACCTGGCCAAAATTCGCGACCATGATGTTTTCCGGCTTGAGGTCCCGATGAATGACCCCACGATGGTGGGCGTACGCCAGCGCGTCGCAGAC
This sequence comes from uncultured delta proteobacterium, assembly GCA_963696385.1. GTDB lineage: Bacteria > Myxococcota_A > Polyangia > Polyangiales > Polyangiaceae > Palsa-1150. Next base: position 117,251 of record CAVOKF010000005.1, on the reverse strand, counting down.
CTTCGTGAAGATCTCGAGGCCCTTCTCGAGCCGATCGGTGGAGCCGAGCGGCAGCGCTGGATCGCGTAGCCACCGGTCAAAAGACGCGCCACGCACGAGCTTCATTGTAAAGTACGGAACGCCATGCTCGTCGACCGCAAGTTCGTGGACGGGAACGATGTTCGGGTGTTCGAGCTGACCGGTCATCTGCGCCTCCGCGATGAATCCGTCCCGGTAAAATTTCTCCGTCGCCAGGGTCTTGTCGAGCCGTTTCAGAGCGACGTGTCGCAACAAATTGCGATCGGTTGCGGGATGAATCCGCCCCATCGCGCCGCGGGCGAGTTCCGCATAGATCCGCAGGTGAGCCGGCGTCGGAATGCCTTCGCGTTTGACCTCCGCAGGTTCGACCTCATTGTCGCCACCGACCGGAATGGATTCGATGACGCGCACAGGCCCGGCATTCGTATCTTCGGACATCGACGGGCACTCCTAATCGTTTTGAACCGCGGACGACGGCACTGGCGCAGCCGCGTGCGAACCGCAAGCTAAGACCAGAGAGCGAGTAGCACCAGGAGCGCAGCGATGGCCGCGACAGCACCGAACAGCGTCACCCCGATCGCCACGACATACGAGGCGCGGAGCGCAGGCCGCGCGCGCAGCCCCTCGAGACAGTAGCAACCTCGTAGAAAGGCTCTCGCACTTCGACCGGGAAGCCCGACCGCGAAGGTGCCGATCGAGAGGGCGGCGCCCGGACCTTCCTTCGTGACCACGACGATCGCGCCAATCGGTCCGATGACGAGGTCCCAGCCAGCGGCGTAGAGGCCGAAGCGGAGCGCTCTTGTCGATGCCCCGCGGGCGCCCGAACGACGCGCGCCATGATCGAGCGCCCACCCGTGAGCAGCGTGTGCGGCTACGAGCAGCAGGGCGATGAACGGCACGCCGATGGCGGCAAACCGGAACGCCGACGCGCCCTCGTGTAGGGCCACGTGCTGGATCCATGCGGGCGCCAAGATCGCAACGGGGACAAGAGCGGCAAGCGCCATGGCCGTTGCCGCAAGTGTCTCACAGGCGATCGCGAATCGAAGCGCCGGAGCGAGCGGCCCATCGGGCAGCGACTCGAAGAACCGTTCGGCATCCAACGTCGTGGCTCGGGCCGTAGCCCACAATCGTCCGAATCGATTTGGTGCCCGGACGCTCCCAAGGGACGACCGCGACGACCCCCGACTGCGTCTCGTCGTGAGTGCATCCGGCGCAGTCTGCTTCGCCGCAACGGGCGCAGACTACCGCCGCAGGGACTTCGGAATCCGCGAGCTCGTCTCCGTCGGAGCGAGGGTCCGCGGTCGCTTTGGTGGCCATCCGGACTCCCTAATCGCTCGGCACGAAGTCTGGCACGCGTCTGCTCGGTGCGCACGCGACGCTAGTGGAGGACTTGGTCACGCGAGGATCCGCGGCGCAGACGGAGGTCGTCCGCGCGACCACCGAAAGCCAGCGCCACGGCCAGCGCTGCTGCGGAAAGACCAAGCGTGACGTACACACCCGCCCCGAACGCAAAGCGAAGCGGTACGCCGTGCGATCCGTGAGGCGGTCTGGCAAGAAGGACGAGCGCCGCCACCCCTGGAATTGCCGAGAGAAACGCGGCCGCAAGGCGGGCGCCCCGCATCTGCGCAATGGACCGGCGACTGAGCACCGTGGGTGCGAGCACGCACCATGCGATGCCTGCCGCCCAAAGCCACCCTAGACGTCTGGCGAGTGCGAAGCCGGAATAGGTCACGATGTCGGGCAGTGTGACTTTGACCCACGACGAGAGGAACGCCGCGACGCCCGCCAGAGCCAGCATAGCCAGCGGGCCTCGGCCACGTCCTAGAAAAGTCACTGGTAATGGATCGTGTTCCGGCTGGAGCGGCATGCCGTCGACCTCGAGTTCGTCGGTCGATGGAGATACCCGATGAAACGGCACAAGGGCGATGCCGCACACCAAGCATGAACGCCCTTCGCGTCCATCGACCAAATCGTGACAGAACGGACACGATGCCAGCACGAGCGGAGATGTTAGCGCGGGCAACAAGCTTTTTCCCGTGGGCGGATCGGGCGCGACGGCATGTCGCCCGGGGTCCGCACACGTCGGGCTCGATCCTTGCCACATCGAGTGGACGGCGGCCCCAAAGACGAGACAAACTCGAGGACATGCCTCGCTCGGGCAAACTCGGTCCGGCCCTGGGCGACAGCTGGTTTGCTTCCGCCCCGGGATGGGAGTGGGTCGGTGCGCATGGTATTGGAAAGAAAGCTGTTTGGCTTCCCGGACTTCGCTGCAGCCGCTGCCTTCGTGGTCCGCATCGCGCGCCTAGCGGACAAGCACGACCACCGTCCGGAGGTCGAGCTCGCGTGGGGATGTGCGCATGTCGTCTGATGGACGCATGACGCGGGCGGGGTGACGCAACTCGACTTGGATGCCGCTGAGGCCACGGACGCGATAGGCAGATGACCAACCCGGAGCAACTGTCTGCATCGCGCGCCATGCTGTCCGCGCGGATCGAAGCAGTGATCGGAGCGGGCGAGATCGATCGACTCGACGAGGCCCTCACTCATGCCAGCTTCGCCAACGAAAGCGGGGCCCCGGACAACCAACGCCTCGAGTTCCTGGGCGACGCCGTCCTCGGCATTTGCGTGAGCGAAATGTTGGTGGCCGCTCACGGTAGCGCGGACGAGGGGAAGCTGACGCGCATGCGCGCCGCCCTAGTGAATGCCGAGGCTCTCGCCGAGTGGGCCCGCCGAATCGGCCTGGGCGAGTGCATCGCTCTCGGCCGCGGCGCCACGCTCGGCCTGGAGCGCGAGCAGACCAACGTACTCGCCGACACCGTGGAGGCAATCGTAGCGGCCGTCTACGAGGCGCGCGGGCTGAACGGAGCACGAGCTCTCGTGCGAGAAGTGGTGAGCCATCGCTTCGACAAGGCCGAGGCGTTCGCGATGCCCGACCCGAAAAGCGCTCTCCAGGAATGGGTGCAAGCCGACGGTTTGCCGGCCCCGACGTACCGCGTCGTCCAGCTGCGCGGCGCTCCGCACGCGCAAGTGTTCGAGGTGGAGGTTTATCTAGGAGATCGCCCCGTGGCCCGCGGCGAAGGGAGGAGCAAGCGCCTTGCCGAACGTGCAGCGGCGGTCGCCGCACTCGCACAGCTCACCTCAGCGAACGGATGACGCGAGTTAACGCGCTCCGCCTTCGGCTTCAGGCGTAGAAGCGACGTAAGCCGTCTGCAGCAACGAGTCGTTCCTGTCGTGCACCCTCAAAGACCTGAGCGTGCGAAGCAACCGGTCCGTCGCCTCTTTGACGCGTTCCCCGGCCAGAACCTCCCGGATGGCACCGGCTGCCTGATCGACGTCCCGATGAACCGCCGCAAGCGTGCCGCGCCGCCACACGATCGAGAAGTAGCTACCCTCCGCCACCGGATAGGGAACGAATTCGCCGTCGCGCACCGTCTGTGCGACGTGCACAATAGTCGGATCAATACGAAAATCCGGAAAACTTGACGACCCGTCTTCGCCCACGAACCCCAGGTTACCCCCTCGCAAGTATGTCGCTTTGTCTTCACTGTGCTCTCTCGCCATATCGGAGAAAGCCTTCGGCGTCGGGTTCCCTTTGAAGGCCTCGAGCAAGGTCGCCGCGTCCTGGCGCGTTTTGCACAGAATACGCCACACTTGATAGCGCTCTGGCGACTCATACCTCGCACGGTGGGCTTCGTAGTAAGTACGAACGTCTTCCATCGCGATCGCGGACGCATCTCCCACCTGCGCACGGATCGCACGAACGGTAGCTCCGGACAGGGCCCGCTCGGTGGCATAAGCCACTTCGGGGTCCCGTTCGGCGTGCTCGGCATCGGCCGCCAAGGCGAGGAGGCGATCCGGAATCAAAACCTCCGTCAGCACGCTTCGGCGGATCGCGTCCGGGGTCACGCCGTAAGCCATCCGCTGAAACAACGGCATGCTCGCTATGCGCTCTTCCAAGTCGGCGACGGTGATCGACTGCGTCGCTCCGAGTCGCGCCACCGCGCGGCCGCCCCGCGCGCTCATGCCAGCATCCGCGGCGAGCATCGATGGTTCGAGAAGACATAGTGCTGCAAGAGCGATGGCAGCCACGATTGCACGGGGCATGGATGTCCGCCGCACTACGCGCGGGCCAGCTCGAGGTCAAGATGCGGAACGAAGTGCGGTTGGTCGTCACCGTTCGGCGGGGTTCGGAAGCGTCGAATCGTTAGGCCGGGCGCGCCAGAGCGTGGCAACGAGCAGCGCGGCCGCAAAGGCCGCGCTCGCCCACCACGCAATAGCGCCGCCCCAACCGTGACGCTTCAGCATAAACGCCGTGACGACGTCGCCGCTGAAAGCCCCCACGTGTCCCATAAAGTCCACGAAGCCCGCGGCAGCCGCAGTGGCACCGCGACGCGCAAAGTCCTGCGCCGCTGTCCCCACGAGGAGGATCTGCGCGCCGTACACGCAGAATCCCGCGAGCCCAAGGCACACGATCGTGGGTACCGCGCCCCAGCTGACCATCGTCCGATACGCGACGGTCAGGAGGGCGACCCCGCCGAGCAAGAGGGCACAGACGGGGGCCCGCCGAGACCCGAAGAGACGGTCCGTCAGCCAGCCCGACGAAAGCGCGCCCACAGCCCCAGCCAACGGGAAAACAGCGGTCTTCATTGCGGCCGCCGAAACGCTGGACCCGTGCATCTCGGCCAGATGTCCCGGTGCCCAGTCGAGAAATCCGTAGCGAACGGCGTCGACCCCAAAGAGGGCAACGGCCAAAACCCATATGCGCGGGTTGCCGACGGTCGTCCGCAGCGCCCCGGAGATGGACAGACGATCGACGGCGGCGGACACGTAGAGACCGCCGTCGCCCGGGGGCCGCTCGCGCAGGCGAAGCCACGTGTGCAGCCATGATGCAAGGAGCAGAAATGGCGGGACGACGAACGCGACGTGCCAATCGCCGCCCGAGAAGTGAAGCAGCGCGCCGACGACGAGGATCGACAAAGCCGATCCGAGCGTCAGGCTCGTCCCGAGGACACCCATCGTTCTGCCGCGCAGATCCACCGCAAACCAGTGCCCTGCGATCTTCACGCAGGGCGCCCACCCGCCTGCTTGGAACCAGCCGTTCGCAAACGCGAGAAGCAGCATCAAGGGCAGCGGACCGTTGGAGGCTACGGCAAGGCCGCACGTTCGCGCCGCCGCGCGGACCAGGGTGCCAACCCAGGCGCACGCGATCCCCGACAGGCCCGGAGACGCGACCAACGACGGGGCAGCCGCCAAAAGAAGAGTTGCGACACTCGAGCCCACCATCCCGATGCCCAGGATGCGTCGCGCACCGTATCGCTCGGTGAGCTGCCCGTTGACGAGCTGCCCGAGAGCGTAGCCGAGCTTCACCGCACCAAGGAGAAACCCAATCTGAAGCGCCGTGAAACCAAGGTCGTGACGCATGGACGGAACGGCCGGTCCGAAATTGGTACGGCAGAGATAGAAAGAGCCGTATGTCGTCCAGAGAACGAAAAGCGTGCGCGTTCGCGCGCCGGCCAACCAGTCACTGGCTCGCGGGGTTGCGACGGCAGTCATTTCGCCTTCAAAACGAGGATACTCGACCTAAACCCGCACGACATGGCGACTCGATGACGATCCGGAGAACTCGGTGCGTCGCGACGACTTTGGCCCCCGCCCGGCGGACGGTTCGCGACGCGTCGCCTCGGCTGCGGGCGGCGATCTCGGAACCGCGTCGAGCCGCCCTGAACTGGCGGTGCTATCACGATTTCGTGCGAATCCGAGTTCTCGGCTCGGCTGCAGGCGGAGCGTTTCCTCAGTGGAACTGCGGTTGTTCCAATTGCAGCGCAGTCCGCGCCGGAGACCCTCGCGTTCGGCGGAGAACTCAAGACAGTCTCGCCGTTACCGCTGGCCGCGGTCGCTGGCACTTGATTAACGCGTCGCCCGACATCCTCCGACAGATCGAAAGCACCCCCGATCTCGAGCCGCGTGGCGCGCGCGATTCGCCGATCCACTCAATCGTACTGTCCAACGGGGACTTGGACCACGTGCTCGGACTCTTTTCCCTTCGCGAATCGTGGCCGCTGACCGTCTACGCTACCTCAGCCGTACGCCGAGGGCTCGAGCGGCATAACGCGATATGCCGCACTCTCCACCGGTTCTCGGGCCAGCTCGTGTGGCGCGAGCTCGAGTTTCATCGTGAGGTCGAGATCGACGAGGGGCTGACGATCGAGGCGCGGCCCGCCGCCGGGAAACTGCCTGTGCATTTGATGGGGATCTACCAGCCGTCACCGGAAGACAATGCGTCACTGTGGCTGCGCGACAAGCGGACGGAGAAGCGTGCAGCGTATATCGGAGCGACCTCGTCCGCGGAGGAGTGGATCGGGGCCCTGGCCGGAATCGATTGCGTCTTCTTCGACGGAACGTTTTGGTCGAGCGACGAGCTCATCCGGCTCGGCCTATCGAGCGCTCGCGCAGAGGACATGGCCCACCTTCCCATCGGGGGGAATGGCGGCAGCCTGCTTCTATTGAAGGCGTCCGCCCCGACACGAAGGATTTACACCCACATCAACAACTCCAATCCAATTTTGGTCGAAGGCTCGCCCGAATATCGGGCCGTCCTCGAGGCTGGCTGCGAAATTGCCGTGGACGGAATGGAGGTAACACTTTGACCGAAGAATCAATTCTCGATCGCTCCGCTTTCATCGCGCGGCTGCGCGACGAAGGCAGACGCCACTATCACGATTTACACCCGTTCCACGTGAAGATGCACCGCGGAGAGCTCTCCAAAGCGCAGATCCAAGGTTGGGTTCTCAATCGATACTACTACCAGACGCGCCTACCCATCAAGGATGCCATTATTCTCACTAAATCGGAAGACTCCGAGTTTCGTCGTCGATGGATCCACCGGATCAGCGACCACGACGGACATGCCCCCGGCGAAGGGGGACTGTTCTTGTGGCTGAAACTCGCCCGGGGAGTCGGTCTCGAGCCGACGGAAGTCGAGGAGCTCACCCATGTCCTTGCTCCGGTCCGATTTGCTTGCGATGCGTACGTACAGCTCGTGCGCGAACGCTCTCTCGTCGAAGCGGTCGCGTCATCGCTAACGGAGTTTTTCGCCCCGGACATCATGAGCGTCCGACTGGCCGCATGGCAGACACACTACCCATGGATCGATCCGACCGTGCAAGAGTACTTTCGCGCTCGCGTGACGCAGGCCCGCGGAGACGCAACCGAAGCGATCGAATTCGTCATTGCCAATGCACAGACAGAAGATCTCCGGCAGAAGTGTATCGGCGCGTTCGTGACCAAATGCGAGATCCTCTGGGCGTTACTCGACGCAGTTGCGGCCGCCTACCCATCTTGAAATCGCCTCGTCTTGCCGCGAGGGCACGCTTGAAATGGGACCGTACCGAAGGTCGATACCTTCTGCTCTATCCAGAGCGCGGGCTCGCATTGAACGATTCCGCGGCGGCCATCCTCAAACTTTGCGATGGGTCGCGATCGGTCCATGAGATTGTCGCGGAACTTACGGTTGCGCGACGCCCCTCGAACCAAGCTGGACACGCAATTGCGGTACACCGTGACGTCGTTGCATTCCTCAACGAGATGTTGCGACGAGGTCTCGTCGAGCCCGGGTGAAACTCATCGCGCACCGCGGTAGAGAAAGCGCCGAGGCGCCGACCCGCCGCTTGCGAGGCGAGCTCGCACAACGGTTGCGTGGTGCGGCGACAGGGAGCAAGCGGGGTCGGATGCTGCAGCATCGCCCGTGAGCAGGTACGCTTGACACCGGCAACCGCCGAAGTCAACAGACCTCTTCGCGCAGCTGCGACAGGGCTCCAGCATCCATTCGTCGCCGCGGAACGCACGCATCCCCGGGGAATGTTCCCAGGCGTCGCGCAGACTGCCGTCACCGACGCGAGCGAACGTCAGCCCGGGAATCGACCGCGCCGACTGGCACGGCAACACGAAGCCGTCCGGGGTTACATCGATAAAGCGTCGTCCCCACCCATCCATGCACACGCGCGGGTGGTCCGAATAGTAGTCGGGCATCACGAAGAGAACCTCCATGCGCCCTTCAAGCCGCACCCTGGCGGCGTGCGCGATCGTTCGCCCGCGGTCGAGCTGTTCGCGTGTCGGCAGCAGAGCGCGACGATTGGCGAGGCCCCAGCCCAGGTATTGAGTATTCGCGAGTTCCAGCCGATGGGCCCCCAGGCGCTCCGCGAGGCCAACCGCTTCCCCGATCTGATCGATGTTGTCACGGTGCAAGACGACGTTGAGAGTAAGCGGCAGACCGAGCTCGCCAACCCATCTGGCGGCGATGAGCTTGGCATCGAAGCAATCGTACCCCGCGATCCGATTGCAGCTGTCGGCGTCTATCCCTTGAAGACTGAGCTGAACCGCATCGAGGCCCGCAGCCTTGAGCGATACCAGGCGCTCACGGGCGAGCGGGACACCGCTCGTGATGAGATTCGTGTAAAGCCCGCAGTCGCGCGCTCCGGCGACGAGAGCTTCGAGGTCGCGCCGCGCGAGCGGTTCGCCGCCGGTCAAGTGCAACTGGACGACCCCAAGCCCCTCGGCGCCGGAAAACACACTCAGCCACTGCGATGTGTCGAGCTCAGCCGTCCGGGCCGCATGGTCCACTGGGTTCGAGCAGTATGGACAGTGCAACGCGCATCGATATGTGAGTTCGGCTATGAGCGTGTAAGGCCGCGGGGCACGCGCTACCACCACACCGTCTGAGACTTCGCTCCGGTTCAAGGCGGCTCCTCCACCAAGCGCAGCATCGCGGCCCTCGCCCGTAGGGCGGCCCATCATGTCACTTTTGCATCGAGCTGCTGCGGTCGATGGCCACGTACCTCGACTGATCGCCTCGCCTCACCCTTAACAGAACGGGGTTGTCGACGGGGGTCGCGCGGACTTTCGACGCGAGGTCGGCCGCGCCGGTGATCGGCTGGTGATTGATCTCAACGATAACGTCTCCGGGACGGACCTTGCCGTCGGCGGGACTGTCGGGGACCACGCTCTCGACGACCACCCTACCGTTGGCCTCAGCAAGACCGAGGCCCAGCCCCGACGGCTGACCGGGAGTCGCGTTTGATCCCGGCGAAGAGGGAGAACCGTGTTCGCCATCGTCTTTGAGTGCCGCGAGCACAACGTCCAGATCGCGCCGCTGCTTATCGTGCAGGACGGTCAGACGCACATGGGTGCCGGGGGGATGTCGCGCGATGAGTCGCGGCAGATCCTCGGAGCGGGGGATATCCTGACCGTCGACCGCGAGGATGACGTCGCCTTCTTTGATGCCCGATTTTTCCCCCGGACTACCCGGCTCCAGGTCTTCCACAATGGCGCCGTGGGGTCGTTCGAGGCCGAGAGCCTTGGCGAGATCCTCGTCCATCGATTGAATCACGACTCCGATTCGGCCACGTGAGACGTGGCCCGTTGAGATGAGCTGGGGCAAAATGTCTCGCACGGCGTCGATTGGAATCGCGAAGCCAATCCCTTTACCCTGAGGATTGATCGCCGTGTTGATTCCCACGACCTGGCCGCGCAGATTGAATAGCGGTCCGCCGCTGTTGCCGGGATTGATGCTGGCGTCGGTCTGGATGAAATCATCGTAAGGACCGGCGCCGATCGACCGGCCCTTAGCGCTGACGATCCCCATGGTAACGGTGTTCCCGAGGCCGAACGGGTTTCCGATCGCGACGACGTATTCCCCCACCCGCGTCGCGTCGCTTTGCCCGAGCGAAGCGAGGGGCAAATCGCTCGGCGCGCGGTCGACCTGCAAAACGGCAACATCCAGCCGATCGTCCTTACCGACAACCTTCGCACGAAACTCTCGATCATCGGCCAGCTTGACCTTCACGGTGTCGGCGTCGTCCACCACGTGTGCATTCGTGACAACATGGCCCTGTGAATCGATGAGAAACCCCGAGCCCAAGGCTTGCTGCCTCATGACTTCGTCGCCTCCGCCGAAGGGATGCGGGGGCGCGGGTCCTTGCCGCCCTTGATCGAAGAAGGGAAACCCGCCGAAGTCAGGAAAACCAAAAGCGATCTGGGGCTTTCGCACTTGTTGCACGGTCGTGATGTTGACCACGGATGGCCGCACTCGGGCGACGAGAGTCGCCACATCGGGCGTTCCCGGAAGGACCGGAGCCGCCGTGAAAGGAGCGGGGATCGGTTGCGCCGTATCCGGCGGTGAGGCGGCGGAAGCGGAGTGCTGGCAGCCAGTGTCGAAGAGGAGCAGGATGGTGGCGATAGGGATGAGTTTTGCGAAGGGCATGGTTTCCTTAATAACAGTGTCTCCGCACAACGATTCCCGACGTAATGACGGAGGTTACGCCCGTGCGTCGGAACGGCGTCAGGGGTCTTCGGTAGCGAACACCACCTTCCCGAGGCGAGCCTCTTCATCGGCGGCAGCCTCCCTCTCCGCAGCGACGGCCACGGCCTCGGCCTCGAGGTCTACGAAACGCCATCGCGTCTTGCCATCGGGCTGGATGGCAACGTCGCCCCCCAGGGCGACTAGCTCGCGGTCGAGCCGCTTCGGGTCGGCGTCCTCACCCCGGGCGCTTCGCCACGCATCGGCCACAGCACTGTCGGTCACTGGTTCTTTCGCTCGAACCCGCTCCAGCACGACCCGCAACAGGGCCAGTCGGGCCTTCTCTTCCGCGGCGCGGTGCTTATGCCACGGCCGAGCCATTGCACGCGCCAGAGGTACTGCGAACAAGAGCGTCGAGAAAACGATCGGCACGACGCCTAACGCAATCGGGACGCCGGTATCCACCACTTGATACGGCACCCGGTCGAAGAGGTGAGCCACACGCTCTATCGTCAGGCCATTGCCGACAGCCCAGAAACCCATCATCAAGTTGAACGCGTTCAAGCCCACGATGGCCGCGTTGGCCCCCAATGAATTGCCCGTTAGCGGCGCCAGAGGCTTAGCCCTCGTCCAGGCGGGCGCGGGCTCGGCTTCGCGCGTCTCCAACGCGGTCTTGCGCATTTCTGGAAAGCGGTAAACAATTCCGCCCTCTTCGCTCACCGCGACGTCGCCATCGTAGTCGAGCATCAGCTTAGCCATCAGTGGATCTGCCAGCTCGCGCGGCAGACCGGTGACTCGCATCACGTCGGCCAACCCGATTCGTCCTTTGCCGGCGCGTATTGCCGTCACCAAGCGGCGCTCGTCCTCGAGGGGATCTTCGGGGGCGGGGTTGGGGCCGAAGAAGAACCGATTGACCCGCTCGTACAAAGGAACGCGCGGCCCCCGCGAGCCTCGCCGCGGGGCGCGGTCGCGCTCGAACCGCCCGTTCCAAGCGGAGGCGTACCCGACATGGCCCGCGAACGGCGACCACGGGTGAAACGTCCAGAAGAGAGCGTCGGCGACGATGCGCAGCAGCGCATACGCCATCATGCCGCCCGGAAGGCTGTCGTTGCTGCGGCGAGAATCGTTTCCTTGACGGGCGAACGTCATGCCCAGAAGGAGCGCGACGAAGAATGCCGCGTACCCCACCAGAACGACCGCAACCCAGGCGCGGACGACGAAACGTAGGGCTCCGAGCAAGGCACGACCTATGGCCGCGAGGATGCGCCGTCGTTCATCCGCACGAGCCCACGGCTTGGCGAAACCGTAAGGGAAGCGGTGCACGAGCTGACCTTCGCTCGTGACGCGCAGTTGCCCGCGATACTCCTTTGAGAGCCACTTGAGGCCGCTTTCGGCATCGCGCAGCGGAAGACCCGTTTTGGCGGCGGCATCGGCGACCGTCAGTGGCGCGAGCGGCTCCACGCGCGCACGGATAGCCTGGCCCGCCTTGCCCGGGTCCATGAAGGTCGGCTGGGAAGATCGTTCCACAGCGTCCAAGCTAAGCACCTCCGTGCCGGCGGTCGAGTCGAGCAGGCTGGGCGGTGGCAAGAGTGGCCCGTTTACCCGACCGCGTAGCCCAAGGCGGGCGACCCACGCGCAAGACTCGCGGAAATCATAGTCAACGGCAGGGCAGTCCGTGCTCTATGCTGCCCTCGACCGCTCGTGAACGTGGCCGTCTTCGGAGGTAGCTTCAACCCGCCGCACGTTGCGCATGTGCTTGCGTGTGCCCTGCTTCTAAGCGTTGAAGACGTCGAGCGCATCCTCCTTGTCCCGACGTATCGGCATCCGCTCGCGAAGTCGCTCGCGCCCTTCGAGGACCGAGTGTTCATGTGCGAGCTCGCCATGATCGATTTGCCGCGCGTCGAAGTCTCTCGCGTCGAGCAGAGCATCGACGGAGAGAGCCTGACGCTCCGCACCCTCGAGCACTTGGCGGAGACGCGGCCCGATTGGCGACTGCGGCTCGTCGTCGGCGCGGATATCCTAGCGGAAGCGCAACGTTGGTATCGGTTCGATGCCATTGAGAAGCTCGCTCCGCTGATCGTGCTGGGACGCGTCGGATTCGATACGCCGAGGGCACCCCTCGTCATCCTCCCGGACGTGTCGAGCACTCACGTTCGCACGGCTGTCGCTCGCGGCGCCTGGCACGAACTCGAGCGAATCGTTCCGCGGTCGGTCGTTGCACACATTCGCGCGCGAAGGTTGTACGGCGCGCCTACCTGAGGCGAAGGAGACAGCGCATGGCCTCCCAAGCGAATTGCACGAAGCTCGCTGGTCCGCCCTGCCAGGATGCGGATTTCCTTGAGCGGATTACGACAAGCCACACGCTTTGCGCCGACGGCGACGTGGCGCGACACTGCGCGGGTGGAAGACCTGCGCCCGAAAACAATTCTCTTTTGTGCAGTGCTGGCTCTCGCCATCGCCCTGAGCGTGCTTTTGCGCGGGCGTCGGGCCGTCCATTGGCTGTTCGCGGCCTTTGCGACCGACATTGCCCTCTGGTACGGCAGCCAATCGCTAGCCGGGTTCTTTCGAGCCGATCTGTGGGAGCGCGTCACCGGCGTGCTGACCGTGCTGTTGCCCCAGTTCGCGATTCATTTGTTTCAAAACGTCGTTCCGCTCGAAGCGGGCCGGAGGCCGCGACTCGCGCGCTTTGCCACGATCGTCGCCGTTCCGGTGCTCGCGCTGTCCGTCTCCCCGTATCACGACCGGCCACTGTCGCTCGGCGCCGTCTACACCTACGTCTTCGGGCTCCTCGCCGCGGCGCTCATCGCGCTAGCTCGGCGCGGCCAGCGAAGCCCGTCACGCGCCGTTCGAGACCGGGTCCGTTTCTTGGTCGTCGTGGGCGCCGCGGCGACGACCTTTTCGCTCGCAGACTTTCTATCCTATCTGGGCGTACATCTGCCGCCGATCGGCGCAGTCCTGGCGATCGTCTTCGTCTTCGTCCTCGCCGAATCGGTCACTCGGGCTCGCCTCGCCGACATCTACGAGCTCGCCGGGCGACTGCTCGTATCGACGGCGCTCGCCTTCTGTCTCGCCGCGATCTTCTACCTCTTCGTGATGGTTATCGGCGGATTCGACACCATGTACCTAAACGCGGTGCTCGCGGCCATCGTATTCCTCGTCTTATTCGAGCCCCTGCAAACCGAAGTCGAGACGCGCATTCATCAGTTTCTTTTTCGCGAGCGCTACACACTAGAGACGAGCGTGGACGAGCTCCGCAAACGCCTGGCGCACGTGCTCGAAATTGACGAGATGGTTGCTACGCTGATGCAGGGCTTAGACCGGTCGCACCGGGTGACGACCGCAGCGCTTTACCTTCGCGATCAAGACGGCGACGGGTTCGATCTGGCCGGGTCGTTTGGTGCCGCAGTACCCAAGCGAATCGAAGCTCTGGGTGCCCGACCGCTGCTCGATCGGCTCGAGCGACACCCGTCGTTGGCGCTCGAAGACAGCGCACGCGAAGCGGGCAGCGCGGACACAGCGGTCAAGACGGCCGCGTCCGCGCTCGGCGCGCTCCAAAGTGCCGTCGCGCTCGTCGTTCGCGGGGAGGCAGAGGGCATCGTAGCGCTCCTATTCGTAGTCGACGATCGAGTACGGGACGCCTTCACGCCCGAAGAGATCTCGCTTCTCGAGACGGTGGCTGCTCAAATCGGCGTCGTCATCGTGAACACGCGGCTGTACTCCCGCATGAAGGAGCGAGACCGCCTCGCGGCACTCGGGTCGATGGCTGCGGGTCTCGCGCACGAAGTGAAGAACCCTCTCGGCGCAATCAAAGGAGCGGCACAGCTGCTCGAAGAGGGCGGCTGCTCGCAGGACGATCCCGCGGCGCGCGAGTTCGTCGGGATCATCCTCGAGGAGGTCAACCGACTCGACCGCGTCGTTGGCAGCTTCCTCGACTACGCGCGACCGCACGCCGGCAATCCAATCCCGTTGGACCTCAACGCCGCAGTGCGCCGAACGGTTCAGATCGTTTCGAGCCAGATTGTGGACGGCGCGATCGACGTGCATTTGGATTTGGCCGAGCCCCTGCCCCGCACCAGTATGGATCCGGAAAAGTTTCGACAGGTCTTGATGAACCTGATGCAGAACGCCATTCAAGCGATGGACGGACGAGGAAAAATCACGGTTTCCACGGCCGTTCGCCGTTCGGCAAGAGCGCGCGTCAACTCCGATTCGCCGTCACGTCGATCGCTGGTCGACGACACCGAGTTCGTCGAAGCAAGCGTGCGCGATACCGGCCCGGGCATCTCGCCGAAAGTCCTCCGCAACCTTTTCATCCCTTTCTTCACAACGAAGTCGCGGGGCACGGGACTGGGCCTCGCGATCAGCCAGAGCATCGTTCAGAATGCGGGCGGCAGTATCGAAGTGTACTCTCAACCAGGCGAAGGAACGACCTTTACGATCCTGCTGCCGTCGGCGGGGGCCTCGATTGCAACGCCGGTCCCGGAGCCCGCTCGCAGCGCCTCCGACCGACTCCCGGTGGTGGGCATTACGGATTAGGCGCGAGGCAGGGTCGCGGCGTGCAGTGACCTCCGCGGCAGGCTTCGACGATTGCGTCAGCTTCATCGAAGCGTCGCCGATGACGGCGCCAACACGCGTTCCCCTTAGGCGTACCGGCGCTCGAAGAGCGCTCGCACGAGCGGCGTATCGCGAACGAGCGCCAGGGTGTGTTCCGCGTGCCCGTGTGCGTAACCGTTACCGATGAAAAGATCGATGTCTTTACCAACTCCTTCGGCTCCAAGCGCCGCCTGGGTAAAGCTCGTCGACATTGCGAAGAAGTACACTGCTCCCCGATCGCGCGTAACTGCAATGGCGGTCATTTCCGCGTCGGTAACGTTGACGCACGAAAACGCGAGGTCCGCCTCTCGCCCTCCGGTCGCCTCGAGGACGGCGCGCCGGACGGCCACGCAATCGCGAGCGTCAACGACCAACACCCTGTCACAAATGCCAAGAGACCCGAGCTCGGCAGCGGCCGCCGGCCGTGATTCCAAGCCCACGACGAATGCCGAGGCACCCCCCGTGCGCCGCGCCTCGGCGGCACATAAAACCCCGCTTTTTCCGGCGGCGCCCAAGATGACGACGACGTGGCCCGGCCGGACGCGCCGCGCGACCTGGGGGGCGGCGCCAGCCACATCGAGCACCGCCAGGACGAGCCGCTGAGGTAAGTCGTCCGGTAGCCGCGCGTACGGGCCGCTGGCAAGGAGAACCGCCTCGCCTTCAACGTCGATTTGTGCGCTCCCACGGCGGACGGCCAACACCCGGTCGATCCGGAGCGGAGTGCATGTAAGCGAGACGAGCGTCGCGACTCGATCGCCCACGAGCAAGAGCTCGTCGGCTCGACCGAGGGATAGCTGAAGGACTCGCCCCACCAGCATACCCCCCGACCCCGTGACCCTGTTGTGCTGCTTCCCGCGTTCCGCCACGGTCCCTGCGACGATTCGGGCGATGGCCTGCTCGACCTCATTGGGCCCGGCGGCGCGCCCGACCTCGGTGCACGCCACCTTCTCAATCTGCGAGAAACTTGCCGCATCCAGATTGATGGTTTCCACCTCAAGGAGCGCTTCGCCCCAGAAGAGCCGAGAAAAGTCATTGTCGAGACGTTCCGCCGACTGAGGCAGGGCCCCGGGCGGAGCGAGGACCCTATGTGTGCCATAGGCGTCGCCCGCGGCAAGAATCGGCCTCGACTTTTTGAGGCTCATGACATCGCGGCGGAGCCACCCAGTCTACGCCGCTGCCGCTGCAGCGCAACAATATGCAATACTATGCTGGATGTCGGAGGGCCAAGGCGCAGCGCATTCCGTTATGGTGGTTTCAGGTTGCGGACAAGCGAGCGACCTCGGCACGCTTGCGCTCCGGGGGCGGCAGACTTGACCGCGTAGCTTCGCACCCATTACCCTTTTTTTGCTGGCGTTTTGGCGCCGGCAACGGCCGCTCCCACACTCTTACGCCTGTCACGTACGACGGTATGGCCCCAGACGTTCCCGCCGCACCCGAGATGCAAGACTCGTCACCCAAGGCACCGGCTACGTCGCCCGCGCCGCGGCCGGGTGCGCGTTCGTACGTGTTGCGATTCATCAGCGGCAAATACCAGGGGGGCGAGTTCCCTCTCGTCGCGGACAAGCAGATCCTCGTCGGTCGTTCCAGCGACCTCGAGATGGTGCTCGTCGAGGACATGGTCTCGCGCAAGCACGCGCGCGTATCCGTCGCAGCGGACCAGATATGGATCGAGGATCTGGGCTCCACGAACGGCACCTTCGTCAACGGTGAGAAGATCAAACGAACTCGTTTGAAGGAAGGCGACCGCGTCCTCATTGGGACGAGCATTCTTAAGGTCATCTCGGGCGACGCCTCTCGCGAGGGCATCGACGCAAAGCGCGAACTCGAGAACGTCGCCCAGGCGAGACGCACCGGACAGCAGCGCACGATGAGCGGTAGCATCGAAGAAGTACCGCTACCCGACCTGTTGCAGCTCTTCGGAACATCGAAAAAAAGCGGGGTCCTGGTGATTCGCACCGACGATGACGTCGGACGCATCTACTTGAAGAAGGGCGTCGTGGCGTACGCCATCATCAACGATCTCGATGATGTGCAGCCGATGAAAAGTCTGTATCGAATGCTCACGTGGCAAAAGGGACTCTTCGATCTCGACCCTCCTGAAGAGCGTGAGTTTGCGAGCGAAATGAGCGCCTCCGTCCAGCAAATCCTCATGGAGGGAATGCGCCAGCTCGACGAGTTCAACCGGATTCGCGACGAGCTTCCCGGCTTGTCGGCGCGCATTTCGGTGCCGGCCCCGCTGATCCCGCCGCTCCGCGATTTGAAGCCACAAGAGCTCGACGTACTCCAACTCGCCCACAACTACGGGGCCTTCGAGACGGTGCTCAACAAGAGTCTGGCGACCGACCTCGAGACCGCTGAGATCGTTTTGAAGCTCATCAAGGCGTCGTACCTGCGCGCCGATTGATCGAATAAAGGACGCATGACCCAAACCGTCGTCATCACGGGCGCGTCCAGCGGAATCGGGGAGGCGCTGGCGCGCGCTTGGGCTCGGCGCGGCGCGACCGTCATCCTGAGTGCTCGCCATCAGGCGCGCCTCACACGCGTGGCCGACGAAATCGACCGAGACCACGCCGGCAAGGCGATCGTGCAACCCGGCGACGTCACGCGCGAGGAGGACCGCGTTGCGCTTATGGCCGCCGCGCGGACGAAGACCGGCCGACTGGACGTTCTCGTGAACAACGCCGGGCGCGGCTATTACGGCAGCGTCGCGAAGATCAACGTCAGCGAGCTCGAGGCGCTCTTCGCACTCAATGTGATCGCTCCCTTACGGCTCGCGCAGCTCGCGGTCGACCCACTCACCCGCACGGGTGGTTGCATCGTCATGTTGTCCTCGCTCGCGGGAGTCGTCGCCGCGCCCCGCATGGGCGCGTACGCCTCGAGCAAGTTCGCGCTCGAAGCCCTGTCCATGTCGCTCCGAGCAGAGCTCGTCGGCACCGGAGTGCGCGTCGTGGTCATACGCCCCGGACCGGTCGACACCCGGTTCCGCGACAACGCCATTACGACGGATGGCCGATCCGGCGTTCGACCGCCCGGTAGCCGCGCTCAGACACCCGACCAGGTTGCCGAACAGACGATTCGGGCCGCTTCTCGTGGGGACGCCGTCGTCGAGACGACCCCGTTCGTGCGAATCGCCTCCGCAACGGCACGCATCACTCCGAACCTCATGCGGTGGCTCACAGTCGCCGTCGCGGGTCGAATCGAGTTAGAGCTCGAGTCCCTCGGGGACCTTTGCCCCACCTGCTGCGCGTCCACGCCCGGTGGCTTCGTCTCGACCCAATCGGGTCAGCTCAAGCTCAAGGAGACAGCGCTTCGGCCCGTCATCGCCGTCTCGCCTCTACGGCCCGCGCATGTGCTTCTAGCCCCTCGAGCCGAGCCAGGGCACAAACGGCGCCTGCGTGCCGTTCGAGCGCCTCCGGCGTGTAACGGATGATCGACGTACGCATGACAAAGTCGTAGACGCCCAGCGGCGAACCGAATCGGACCGCGCCACCCGTCGGCAATACATGAGAGGGGCCGGCCAGATAGTCGCCAACCGCCTCGGGTGTGGACGGACCAAGAAATGCCGCGCCCGCGTGCCGGACCCGCGCGAGAATAGCGTCCGGAGCCGCTAGGTGAAGTGCCAGGTGCTCGACAGCCAATCGGTCTGCCACGGCAGCCATTCGATCTCTCGATCGAACTACGAACGCCGCGCCGTTTGCCACCGCCGCTCGCGCGATTGCAGCTCGCGGCAACGCCTCGAGCTGTTCCTCGAGCTCGCGACAGACCGCCTCCGCCATGAGATCCGACCCGCAGAGCAGCAGCGGATATGCGGCTTCGTCGTGCTCGGCCTGGGACAGCAAGTCGGCAGCGACAATGCGCGGGTCCGCCTCGTCGTCGGCGATGACCAGAATCTCACTAGGGCCCGCGACTCCATCGATGTCGACCGCTCCAAAAACGAGACGCTTGGCGCAAGCTACATACAAATTGCCGGGGCCGACGATCTTGTCGACTCGCGGAATGCTCTCGGTGCCGTATGCGAGCGCACCGATAGCCTGAGCGCCCCCTGCGTCAACGATGGCGGACGCGCCCGAAAGGTGGGCCGCAGCAAAAATTGCGTCGTCGGTCGGGTCACCCGCAAGGGGCGTAGCCACCATGATCTCTGCGACGCCCGCCACGTGCGCCGGGATCGCCGCCATGAGGACACTCGATGGATAGCGCGCCTTGCCCCCCGGAGCGTAGACCCCGACCCGAGTGAGGGGCAACACCCGCAGGCCCAGCGTGATCCCGTCATGCTCATAACGAAACCCCGTGTCCCGCCCGTGCTCGTGGAACGAGCGTATACGCGCCGCGGCAAGCTCGAGTGCTTCGCGGGCTTCCATCGGCAAACGAGCGAGCGATGCCGCGCCGGGAAAGTCACGCATGACCAGTCGCGCAGCATGCCGGCCAAATCGCTCATTGTACCTTTGCACCGCCGCGTCGCCTTCGTTTCGGACCGCTTGGAGAATTTCGCGGACAACTGGTTCGACCCGCGCAAAATCGGCCTCGCCGCGTGACTCGAGCCGGACGAGCGCCGCATCGAATTCGCGTGTGCCGTCGATGAACGTCGCGAGCATCCCGAGGGGTTCTGTAGCATCACGCCAAATGCGCCGCCGCTCGATTGCCGCTCGGCGCGACGGCCGCGCCGTTGCGATCGGTTTTGGGACGGTCGCCGCCGTGGTGGTAGGCTGCCTTCAGTCAAGTGATTCGTCGCGGCGGCAACCCGCAGCACCGACCTTCGATGTCGACCGCCCAGAATTTGCCACATGCCCGCGCGACGCTGCGCGGGAACACTCAGGCCGCTGCGCATGCAGGGAAGGCACGGTCGCCGTCCTAGGCGCTTGCGTCGACCCAGCCGTCGGGGACTCGTTCTGCGGCCCGGCGGGGCGAATCGGGGGGGCGGGGTGTGAGTTCCGAGTGTGCTCGAATAGCGAAGCGCTCGATCTGACGACGGGATCATGCCTGGCGGTCCACCGGCGCATTATTGGGGGCCCGCTCGCTTGCGGCATAGACGCGATTCCGGTGCTGGCGGGAGGACAAGAGTCTTGCGTGCTGCGCCGAGCTACGTGCCCCCGTGGTACGAATCGAGTCGCTGACTCCTGCGTCCGCGGACCGCGATGTCCGCCCGGGACGCTCCCCGAGGAAAGCGCGTGCCGGCCAGTCCTGGCTCGGCGGACTCTCGACGTCGGGGCTTGGGTTTCGCTCGCCCTCGGCATCGACGGTGGGTTCGGCTCCCCCGAGCTTTGCCGGCCGCTCGAGCAAGACCCCCGCATCTTCGGTGCGCGCCCAGGCACACCCGTTCCACTCGAGATTGCGATCGCCCTCTCCGTACCCAACCAAGACGTGACTCGTGTGCGTGCAGACGTCCGCGCCCGAGGCGGCCACGAGCCACTCGCGCCCGCTGCCGAGCATTTGGTCCGCGCGGCCGTGGACACGCTCATCGAGCTTTTGCGCGGTCTTGGCGGTGAGACCAACGCGGCCTCGGCCGACATTCGCGTGCGTTGTCTCATCGTGGCGGGCGACGCTACTGGAACCGTCGACCCGAGCTCGGGGCCGGACGCTCCCGCGCAGACGTCCTTGAAGAAGCGGCAGACGACCGGCCAATAGATGCGCTGAGCCGAGCGGAACGCTGGCACGCGCGAAACACGTTCGAATTCGAGAACAAGGGTGCTATCGTGCGTCCTGCTGTTCCGTTGCAGGACCCACCCCAAAGGCGCGGGCAACCTCGCCTGAAGTTTTTGACGCTTTTGCGTGCCGGGCGCCGGGCGCGCCGACCTTTTGAGCGAGGCTACTACGTTGGACAGTGATCTCGCGGAGGCGGTGGAGGCCCTAAGGGCGGTTCTGGTGAAGCGCAGGTTGCCTTGCACACTTGGCAAGGCATCGCCGGCTCTCGTCGATGACCTTCGCAAGCACCTCCGGATCCCCCCTCGATATAGGAATTTTCTGCTAGAGGCAAATCCAGAGAAAGTCGAAACTGTTACGCCGGTCGAGAGAATCCGGCTGATTCCGGCCGCCGAGCTCGTCAAGGCTCAGGGGCTCGTACAGACACCGGGCGAAAATGGTGCGCCTCCAGCGGACTGGAAGCCCGCCTGGGTCGTCATCGGCGAGAGTTCGCTGCTTGGAGACCCGTACTTTCTCGACGTGAGCAAGCCGGATCCGGAGGGCGACTGTCCCGTCTATACGGCCATGAGCGGCCAGGATCGGTGGGCGCCGACGTTGGCCGCATCGAGCTTCGCCCAGTTTTTGCGGATTTTGTCAACGGCTATGGAAATCGCCGCAGGCTTCGGAGATGCCATCATGGATGACGAAGACGAGGATGCGTTTCGAGAGGCGCTGGGGCCCAAGGTTAAAATCATCGACGCAGCGGCGCTCCGCGCCGGCCATTGGACCTAGCGAGCGGGCTCGGTTGACTTGACGGATCGCCGACGCAGCATCCGGCCCGCGGCGGATCGTCGGCGCGGTGAGGACCGAAAAATGCCGCGACCCGCGCGGATCATGAATGGAAAGGTCATCTAGAGCGCTGGACCCGCCGCGCCAAAGGTACCTCGGCAATGATCGAGACCGCATACAGTCGAAGCCGGTACCGACCTCCGGAAATCGAGCATCGATATGGATCGCACGTTCACCTCATGGACGATCCGGCCAGTTTTACGTTGCTCGCACGATTTTGCGCCCGCGACACGCAACAACCCGAGGTCGGCAGACTCTTGCGCATGCTCTATGGACGCATGGCTCACAACGTCCTTTCAGCGGAGCTTCCGCGCGCGCGCATGGACGTCCCTACACGCATGGTGACTTCATCGCCCGAAGCCGTGGTTCGTGGCACCGGGATCGCCTCCCAGACACGCGTCGTGACAGTCGGGATCGCGCGCGCCGGGACCATCCCGTCCCAGGTGGTGTTCGATCTACTCAACGAGCTCTTGGATCCGCAATGCGTTCGCCAAGATCATCTCTTCATGTCGAGGACGACGGACCCCGCGGGCCACGTGACGGGCGCGACATGGCATGACGCAAAAATCGGACGCGACGTCGACGAACGCATCATCCTCTTCCCGGACCCGATGGCGGCGACGGGCTCGTCGATGATCGGCGCTCTGGACCATTACAACACCCGCCTCGACGGGCGTCCCGAGCGATGCATTGCCATCCACCTCATCGCGACCCCCGAGTACTTGCGCAACGTCTTGCGCGCCCACCCTCGAACGGAAGTGTACGTACTCCGCCTTGACCGCGGATTGAGCCCTCCCGACGTGCTCGGCACGACTCCTGGAATGCGGTGGGACGAGGAGCGAGGTCTCGACGACCATCATTACATCGTACCGGGCGCTGGCGGCGTCGGAGAAGTCCTCAACAACGCTTGGGTGTGAGATACATCGGAGCTCACCGCCCGCGCGCGTTGTGCGCCCCGACGAGGGACACGTAATCGGGCAGCGGGTCATCCGCCTCGCGCCACCCGGCACGCGCGTGGGCGGCGATGAGAGGTATGCGCGCCAGCATCGTCTTAAGCTCGGCGCCGGCCGGAAGGCGTTCCTCTTCGAGCCACAGGCCTAGCGCCGAGTCAAGCCGGTCGATGCCCACGCCACGCAAATGCCCACGCCGCACCAGATCGAGATAACTTCGCGCAAGTGCGTCGCCGTCGAATCGATGCTCCGTGACCAGCTCCACGGCGACGCGTAGCACTGCGTCTGCGCCGAGACGCGCATCCTCATGAAGGACGAAGGCGGCCTGCAGATAGTTGTAGAAGGGGACGACCCGCGAACCGTAAGCTCGGAAATCATCCGGCGGCGTCTGCCTCTCGAGATGAATCAGGATGCGCTCGATCACGTCCGCGTGGGCGATGATCCGCGCTGCGTCCATGGCCGCCGCGACCACGTCGTCATATACGCGTCCTCGCTGCATCACCCGAAGCAAGACGTCTTCGGGGACCCGCCCGGCCACGAAGTCTGCATAGAGCGAGTAGACGTACGCATCGGCCTCGGCGTCGTCGCCGAAGAGCGTTTCGTGCCAGGCCGTTGCGGATTCGCCAGCTTCGGTCACATGCGCGCGCGCCTGCAACAGCGCGGGCAGTTTGTAACCGAGTTGGTCGCGCACCGCGCGAAAGCGCAAGCGAAGGAGGTTTTGCAGGTTCGGCTTGAGTGTGAACGTGTCCCACGTCACTCCGTCGAGGCGAAGCTTGTCCTCCAAGCGCCGTCGCATCTGCTCCGGCGAGCCAGACAAAATATGCACCCGAATGCCCGCTCGAACCATCTCGCGAAGCAGTGTCGACGCGCCGGGGTTCGTCCGCTTTTGATCGGGTCGCTCCAGCGCCGTCCGGACCATATCCCGCAGCGAGTCGAACTCGGTGCGGAGATAGGTCTTGTCGAGATCCCAGCGGGCTATGTGGGTGGCCAAGCAGACGTTGTCCCCCGGGGAAAGTAGCCCCGGGCTCTCAAGATGCCATCGAACGGCGCAGCGTCTCGAGCAAGGTTAGGACTTCATGTGAAGAGGATCGGGACGCCAGCTCGAGAGCTTCACGCAGATAATCTCGCGCCTCTTGGCGACGATCCCGACCATGTGCGACGTGAGCGAGGGAGGCAAGCACCGCCGCCCGATCACTGCCGCTAGGCCCCGCGACGTCGAGCGCTTCTCGCAGAACGCCTTCAGCGTCGTTGAGCTGTCCGCTCTTTGCGAGGGCGTCGCCGAGCTTCCGGCTGAAGATCAGTACTGCGCGCTCGGGATCGTCGAGTTCGCCTCGGAACAATTCGCGTCGCGCGAGCTCAAGCGCCCGCCGGAGCGCCATGATGGCCCCCTGATTGTCCCCACGCGCGCTTGCGAGAACGCTGACCCGCTCGAGCAACAACAGCGCCTGAAATGCGCTTCCGCCACCGTACTGATGAAGAGCACGCACCTCGATCGAGAGCTCACGTTGATCGCAGACATCCGCCGCTGCTGCGTGGAGCTCGCGCTTCACGGCGGCAGGAATCGTAGCGAGAATCACCTCGCGCAAGAGCGGGTGTGAAGTACGGATCCCGTCTTCACCAATCCTCACCATCCCGGCGCGTCGGAGAAAACCGAGCGTTTCGACGAGGTCAACTTCGTCGGCCAACATCTTCATCAGCACTTCATCGTCGGCGTCGTCGCCCCAGACGGCGGCCGCCTGGAGGACGCGTCGAGCGTCTGCCGGCAGACGCTCGACCCGAACGGCAATGAGATCCGCCAGTGCGGGCGGCACCGCTCCGGACTCCTCGCGCAGGAAGCTGAGCAATTGTTCGACGTAGAGCGGGACAATGGTGCGTGCCCCGCCCAAAGCGGGGATGCTCGGCCCCCCGGACTGAGCAAGAGCTTTCAGGACATCGCTCCGCGCCAGGCCGCCGATCACGCGGACGGGCGCAACATCCGCAGGCCACCCGGGCTCGAAGCCGGGCGGATACGCGGCAACCAAGAGCGCGGGAACCAGAGGAGGATCGCTCAACGCGTCGGTAAGCGCATTCCGACTGGCGCCGTCAACCGAATGCAGGTCATCGACTGCGAGTACGACCTTGCGCCCGCGTGCACGCTCGCTCGCGCGCACGATGGCCCACCGAAGCGCTTCGGCGGCTGCAAAGCGGCGCTCGTCCGGCGAAAGGCCGGCGCCCCGCTCAGGCGTGTCGTGCTCGAACACGTCCGAAAGCCCGCGACGAGCTTCCGGGGTCGCCGCGACCCACTCGCGCGATGCTCCGCCGGACGGCGGAAGCGCAGCCAGCTGCACGATTGCGCGGCGCAACGCCCAACACCCGACCTCCGCCCAGGCGGGGTCCGGACCCGTTTGAACAACGATGTCGCCGTCGAGGGACGCTTGATCGAGGAACTCTTGAACGAGACGCGTCTTGCCCGTGCCGACCTCGCCGACGACACGCGCCCCAGACAGCGAGCGGGCCTCGACGCGGCGGGCGTCGAGCCAAGCGATGTCGTCCACTCGCCCGATGAACGAAAGTGCGCCGGGTCGCGGCGAAAGCTTGTCGTGAAGCGGGGCGGATCGGTCGCTGGACCTCGACGCGGACACCAACGGCTGTGCCGACGGCGGCGCAAGTGAGGAGACACGGGATGGACCGGCCACCGTGCTCGCGGCGCCGCATTCACCGCAGAACTTCTGCGAGGCCGGATTCAGCGCATCGCAAACCGGACAACGGGACGTGCCTTCGGCGCCCGCGGCGGCCGGACGCTCTTCGATCACATGGAGCACCCGTGCAAGCTCTGCGGAGAGCTCGTCGGCATCTTGATAGCGGTCGACCGGTTCCTTCTCGAGGCACCGAAGGGCCACGTCTACGAGCGGTTTGGGAATACGGCGATCCGGCGCGACGTCGCGCGGGTCCTTGGGAATCTGGGTCAGGTGCGCGAGCACGACCTGCGTCGGAGAGTCGGCTTCGAATGGCAGCCGACCTGTGAGTAGCTGATAAAGAATAATGCCGACCGAATAGAGGTCGCTGCGCGCGTCGAGCGGATCCCCGCGGGCTTGCTCCGGGCTCATGTACTCGGGAGTACCGCAAACGATGCCCGGGCTGGTGATCCCGGGGGCCTGTGTCTCCGCGCGCATCTTGGCCAGGCCAAAGTCGACGACCTTCACGAAATCGCCCCCCGATCGAGCCGGCTCGAGAATGATATTCTCCGGCTTCAGGTCGCGGTGGATGATGTTCTCGTTGTGCGCCTCGGCGAGAGCGGCGAGAGCCTGGCGCAAGACGTCCACGATACGCCGGAACGGCAAAGGAGCCTGGTCGTAGAGCACTCGTGCGAGGTCGCGGCCCCGCAGGAACTCCATCACCAGATAAAGTTGCCCGTCTGCTGTCTTGCCGAAATCGATGATGCCGACGGAGTTGGGGTGATTGAGCCGGCTGGCGGCGCGCGCCTCGGTGATGAAGCGCGCGGCGGCGTTCTCCTCTCCCACCAAGTGCGGATGGATGATCTTCACGGCGACCGTGCGTCCGAGGTTCGTTTGCTCGGCCCGGTACACACGGCCCATCCCGCCGATGCCGACTAGTTCGAGAATGACATATCCGCCCGGCAGCGTCCGTCCGACGAGCGGGTCGTCCGGGCTGGTTTCGACCTTGGCGAGAGGGAAGCCGCACGACGGACAAAACCGGTGCGTTTCGTCGCAGGAGCTGGCGCACTGAGGGCACAACCGCATGGCACGACCGCGGGATGCCGACATTACCACGCGCGCCACACGAAGGAACGGGCCCCACCCAAACTAGAGCCCATGCTACGCTTTGCCGCCAGCGCGTGCTATGGGTTGGACGGCACCAATCGAGATCTTTGTGTCAAGAGTCTTGGGGTGATACACGAGTCGCGTAACGTCCGGCGTCGACGTCCCGCGCGACTCAGGTCGACGCGACAAGCGAAAGCCGCGGCTCCGGATACGGGTTTCGCGCGAAACCATCCGGAAATGTGTGCTCGCGGGTACGCCGAGAGGCGAGATTTCACCGTGACGGCGCAGCCGTCGCGTACCATAGGAGCCACTTTGGCGAAGCGCATCGGCGAGCTACTGGTCGAGGCGGCTGTCATTTCGCAGTCTCAACTCGAGCAGGCGCTCTTCGCGCAGCGAAAGGACGGCCGCAAGCTTGGGCATCTTCTCATCGAACTCGGGCTCGTCAATGAAATCCAGCTGACGCAGACCCTGTCGCGTCAGCTAAGTGTGCCGTGGGTATCGCTGTACCATGTTGATTTTTCACGCTCCCTCCTGAACCTCGTGACCCGCGAGATCGCGGAGCGGTACTCGCTTGTGCCGATCTTCGTTCGTCGGGTGCGTGGCCAGGGTGAAACGCTTTACGTGGCCATGGACGACCCAACGAACGAAGCCGCGATCGACGACGTGGCGCGGACCGCAGCGCTTCCCGTGAAACCGATGATCGCTTGCCCGAGCGACATCCGTGCAGCCATTCGAGTCTACTACCTGGGCGAAAGGGCCTCGGCGCCGCCCGCGCAGACCGCCTCGGCGCACTCACCCCGAATCGTCGCAGCCGAGCCTCCGCTACCCAAGCCCGCCGCGCCACCAATCGAAGCGCATCGCAATCGACGGGAGCCAGTCACCCTCGAAGCCGTCGCCCCTCAGCCCGCGCGGAGCGTGCCGCATGACGCACAGAAGGATAGCGCCGACTCCGCACCGGACATCGAGGCGACCGAACGCGAGATCACGGCGCCCAGGCGCACGCGACCGAAAATGATTTCGCTGACGCTGTTAGACGGGACTCGGGTCTCGATCCCCGCCCCGGTCAAAACCCCGGATTCAGCCGAACACGCGCCGCGCACACACGAGGAGCTGAGCGATCAGCTCACCGCGCGGGATCTGGTGAGTGCACTGCGCGCAGTAGCGCACGGTGCGGACGCGAGCGAAATCCTCGGGGCCGAGCCGCGCTGGGAGGCCATGTTCTCCGCGCTCCTTTCGGTCATGCTGCGGAAAGGTCTCATCGCCGACTGGGACTTCATTGAAGAGTTCCGCAAGATCTAATTCATATCTTGCTGACCGACGCGATGCGGCCCGCGATAGCGCTCGCCGCCACCACGAATGGACTCGCCAAGTAGACCTTACCGGGCCCACTGCGGCCGGGGAAATTTCGATTTTGGGCGCTCACGGTGACTTGACTTGACCGCTCACTGGCGCCCGGCCCGGCCTTGATACACGCTCCGCATGAGGGGTCGACGAGCGTCGCCCCCACGCGCGCGAACAGGTCCAAGTAGCCGCGCTGCGCCGCGTACCGCCGGATCTCTTGGGACCCGAACTGGAGAAAGAGCTGAACTCCAGGCGCGACTCGCTTACCTTTAGCGAGTGCTGCGGAAAAAACACTCGCATACATGTCCATGTCGACCTTCTTGCCTCCCGTGCACGAGCCGCCGTAGGCAATGTCGATCGCCACGTCTTGCTCCAGGCTGTCGAGCGGCACGCCGTTTCGCGGGTCGCCCGGGGTCGCCACCATGGTCGGAACGCAGGCAAGGTCGACCTCGAACGTCTCGCAGTACTGCGCGTCCGGATCGGCGCGTACGATTCTGCTCGCGATCTCCCCGGCCGCCAAGCCTCGCTGTTCCCCAAGATACTCCACGACCAGGGCGTCGGCTTCGATGATTCCAGTGAAGCAGCCAGCCTCGACCGCCATGTTCGTAAGGGTCGCGCGCTCATCGAGTGGAAGTGCCGAGACACCCTCTCCTGCGAACTCGAGCGCCTTTCCGATAGCCGCACCCGATTTGAAAAATGGCTGACTGAGGATGAACAGCATGACGTCTTTGGCGCAAACGGAGGGACGCAGCCGCCCACGCAAAATGCACCGTGCGGTCTCGGGTACCGTGACGCGAACGTCGCGTGTGGCCCAGGCGTTGGCCATGTCCGTCGCTCCGACGCCGAAGGCCAGACAGCCGAGCGCACCCGCCATGCACGTGTGGCTATCGGTACCCACAACCAACTGCCCGGGAAGCGCAATGTCTTCGATGATCTTGTTGTGGCAAATCGCTTCCGAGCCGACGAGCCGACCCTCTCGGTAAACCTCTCCGTGCAACGTAATTCCGGACCGACTAGCAAAGTCCTCTTGGACGTCAGCCAGACTGCGCGCTTGCGCGTCGAGTCCCATGTCGCGGTGAGCGCGGGGCATGACGAGATCGAGAAACGTGAGATGATCGCGAAAGGCATAGACGCTGCCCGGGGCCTCGACTCGAGCGTCCGCTCCGAAGCCGCTGCGAAAAAGAGCCGCGGCCATGGGCGTGACGTATTCATGGGTGAAACGAACGTCTGTGCGCGCGAAGAACGCGTCGCCGGGCTTAACGGCCGGCGCTCCCAAGCGGCCACTGCGCGCATCGATGACCGCATGGTCGGCAAGGATTTTCTCGCAAAGCGTCATCGGACGCGGTCCGGTGACGATGGGTGGTGGCGAAACGTCGCCCGACAGGCGGGCGCGATTGTAGGCGAACAGGCCTCCATGCTCGACAACGCTGGCGCTGATCGGATCGAGGCCTTTCGTGAACTCGTGCATGGCGATCGCTTCGCCGCGCAAGATTCGTGGGATCAGCCCAAGGTCGCTACTCGTCAGAAGACCGATGTTTTCCGCATTCTGGCGATAGATTTTCTCGAGGCTCTTGGCGATGACGAGCTTTACCCCGGCCGCGAGCTCGCTGTATGGAGCGGTCTCACGCGACGACCCGCACCCCTTCGATGCCCCGCTAACGACGACCTCGAAGCCGCCGTCACGCACGGCATTTCGACCGATGGTCCCCCCCCTCAAGCCCACAAGGCAGTAGCGACCCAGCGTCTCATCGTAATGATAACAGACCCACCCCGGTGTAATCTCGTCGGTCGAAATGTTGTCCAAGAGCGGCAGATCGGGCTCGAATTCGAGATTCTCCCCCTCGATCTGGGAGCGTACGAGTGCCGAGTCCGCGGTCAAGAACAGGATCCGTCCGCGGAAGACGAACGAACGAAACGGCGCTTCCACTCCATTGGATCTACCATCGGGGCCGCCGTCGCGCCGGTTCCGACATCGCGGGGCCCGAGCCGATGCGCATCGCGCTCGTGACGACAAGCTGGCCCGCTCACACGTTTGACCCAGCCGGTCACTTCGTGCTTGCTCACGCGCGTGAGCTCGAGCGAAATGGCGATCAAGTCGTCATCCTCGCTCCGGGACCCGGTGGCGCGTTCGGCTGGCCCGGCGTTGCCGCGCGCCTTCGCGAGCACCCCTTTCGGGCCTTCGGCGCTGGGCGTTGGATTGTGTCGACGCGCCGGCGCGTTGCGAAACTGCACGTCAACCGGGTCGTAGCGCACTGGTGCGTTCCGTGCGGCTGGCCTATCGGGACCGCGTCGCGCGCTCGTTTGGACGTCGTCTCCCACGGAGGCGACGTACGATTGCTGGCAAGCTCGCCCCCGGCGGTGCGCCGCAGCATTGTTCAAGCGCTAGCGGCCCGCGCGATCAGTTGGACGTTCGCGTCGGAGGATCTGCGATCCCAGTTGCTCGACTCGCTCGATCGAGAGACGGGTAGCCGCGTCGCGGACCTTGCGGTCGTCCGGGCGCCACCGATCGAAATGCCGGACGTCGCGGACGCCGTCCAGGCGCGACGCCGCGAGCTCGCAGGCTTGCGCGTCGCCGTTTGCGTAGGGCGCCTGGTTGCGAGCAAGCGCGTCGATCGAGTGATCGCGTATGTCGCTCGAGACGCCTCAGTCGAGGCGCTCATCGTCGTCGGTGACGGACCCGAGCGGCCCCGGCTGGAGCAACTCGCGCGTAGTCTGGCGATCGACGCACGCTTCGTCGGTGCCGTCGATCGACGCGATGCGCTCGCGTGGATCGGAGCAGCGGAAGTCTTGATTCACGCCTCAGACGCCGAGGGGCTGAGTACAGTCATTCGCGAGGCGGAGGCTCTCGAAACCGCGGTCGTGCGCTTGACGAGGTGACCACCGTCAGCGCCCCTTGCGTTGGAATGCTGGCACGTCCCAATCGTGGTCGAGGGCCGGAAAAGCATCCTGGACTTGCGCTGCCCGGGGCGCCGGACGCGCCTGCATCGCAACGGCCTGTGGACGCGCGTCCGGGCGGACGTCCGCGCGGGCGAACGCCGGCTGGGGGAGGGGCGACCGCCGCATGCTCGGCAAAGCGTCATTGTGCGAACGCGCCACGGTAGGAGCTGGCGCCGAGCGTGCGTGTGCATGGCCGGACGAGAGCGCTTGAGGTGCGAGCGATGGCCTGGCTACCGGAGCCTCGAGCGCGATCTCTCGCTCAACGCCGTCGAACCCGGTGGCAATCACCGTGACTTTCACGTTTTCCCCCAGCGTCTCGTCGATGCTGGCGCCGAAAATAATGTTTGCGTCCTCATGAGCTTGCTCCTGCACGAGGCTCGCAGCTTCTTGGATTTCCTTCATTTTCAGATCGGGCCCACCGACGACGTTGATGAGAACGCCGGTCGCCCCTTCGACACTGATGTCGTCGAGCAATGGGGACGTCACGGCCATCTCGGCCGCCAAGCGTGCGCGATTCTGACCCTTTGCAACGCCCGTCCCCATGAGCGCCCGGCCCATGTGACTCATGACCGTTTTGACGTCGGCAAAGTCGACGTTCACGATCCCGTTTTGCGTGATGAGGTCGCTGATACCCTTGACGGCCTGAAAGAGCACTTCGTCGGCTTTGCGGCAGGCATCGATGAACGTAAGGTCGTCGTCACCCAACAACACGAGCTTCTGATTTGGGATCGTGATGAGGGTGTCGACGTGCTCGGATAGCATCGCTAGACCGAGCTCGGCTCGGCGTGCACGCTGCCTACCTTCGAAGAGGAAGGGCTTGGTGACCACACCAACGGTAAGCGCGCCTTCCTCGCGAGCAATCTGCGCAATTACCGGAGCGGCACCGGTTCCGGTGCCCCCTCCCATTCCCGCGGTCACGAAGACCATGTCGGCCCCACCGATGAGTTCCTTGATGCGCTGAACGTCCTCGAGGGCTGCCTTTCTTCCCTTCTCAGGGTCGGCGCCGGCGCCGAGACCGCGCGTAATGTTCGCGCCGATAGGGAGCTTCGTCGCGGCGGCACTGGAATTGAGCGCCTGCGCGTCGGTGTTCACTACGATGAACTCCACCCCTTCGAGGCCGAAGCTGATCATCGTGTTCACCGCATTGCCGCCTGAGCCGCCCACACCGACGACTTTGATGCGAGCCTCGTATTGCTGCGATTCGTCCGCGAACTCGATCGAGAAACTCATCGGCGTTGATCCTCCGGCAAACCGTCTAAGACACCCTCGGGAAACTACTCAACTTCTCGTCTGCGATTCGTAGGATTGACTCCCACTCGCTAAAATGCGGCTTTGAACCAGTGCCAAAACCCAGACTTGCGAGGCTCGGGAATTTCGACCTGCGACTGCGCCCGAGTCCGGAGCGGAGCGGCGGCCGCAACGGGCTGGACGGCCTCCGCGCCGATCGCGTGCGCGCCGTATTTCACGAGCCCGACGCCGGCGGCGTATTCGGGGCCGTGAACAAGTTGCGTGATCCCCTTGATCGCCGTCGGCATTCCTATGCGGACCGGCATTCCCAGGATTTCCTCCGCAAACTCACTCATGCCCTGAAGCAACACGGCGCCACCGGTCAGAACCACGCCCGCGCTCAGTTGCTCGAGCATCCCCGTGTCTTCGATGCGCTTGCGGACGACGGCGAAGATCTCCTCGACCCTTGGCTCGATGATGTCGCTCAGCACGCGGCGTGCCGTCTTCCGGGGCGCGTGACCACCAACGCCCGGCACTTCGATCTCCTCGTCATCGGCCACCATGCGCCCGAGCGCACAGCCGGCGAGGCGCTTCAGGCGATCAGCTTCCGCCATCGGGGTCCGCAGTCCTGCGGCAACGTCGCTCGTGATGTTGTTGCCGCCAACTGGAATCACGCTCGCGTGAGCGATGCCGCCATCGACGTAGAGCAGCACATCGGTCGTTCCGCCGCCGATGTCGACGACCGCAACGCCTATCTCCTTCTCATCGTCGCTCAGTACGGCCTCAGCGCTTGCGAGAGGCTGCAGCACCACATCCGCGACGGTGAGCCCGCATCGTTCGGCACAGCGGATGACGTTCTGCGCGCAGCTGGTGGCCGCCGTGACGAGATTGACTTTCACGCCGAGCCGCACGCCAGCCATGCCGATTGGATCACGGATGCCGTCCTGGCTGTCGACCATGTACTCGCGCGGCAGAACGTGTAGGATTTGGCGGTCAGCATCGACCGGAATGGCTCGTGCCCCTTCGAGTACCCGCTCGACGTCGCTGCGTGTTACCTCGCCCCCCGCGATGGCCGCCACCCCGTCGCTCGCGGATGAGCGCACATGGCTACCCCCGATGCCGGCATATATGGTTCTGATCTCGACCCCCGCCATCGTCTGCGCGCTCTCGATCGCGTCCCGGATTGAGCGAACGGTCCAATCGATGTTGGCGACGATACCCTTTCGAAGCCCTCGGCAGGGCACCATGCCGACACCCAGGATCGTGATCCCATCGGCCGCGTCGACCTCGGCCACGACGGCGCACACCTTGGTGGTGCCAATATCAAGGCCTACGACGATCTCGCCTTGCGAAGCTGCGATGCTCATCTGGATCGGCAATCGCACGCGGCGGCAGCGTGGGCCAAATCTTCGGCATGCCCGCGCTCGTCACCGCATCCGAACGACGACCCGCTCCGGGCGGGTATCGTTGTCGAGCAAGATGGCATCGGCCTTCCCGCCACGCTTGTCGAGCTCGGCAAGGACGCGGACGGCCTGTTCGAGCTTCCGTCGAAATGGCGGCCCCCCGAGCATGAGCTGCATCGCCGCGTGCCCAACGACGAGCGTGAAGAAGCCGTCGCCGCCGACGTGAATTTCCTCGAGGGGGGAGCGCTTTCCAAGACCGGTACGCTCAAACTCTGCCGCCAGCTCGATAGCCCGGCGAATCGTCCGCGCCACGCCTTCGCGATCCTCTGCGACGGCCTCGGGACCGATGCCGGTGACAAACGGCAGATCGACAGGGTCACTCGGCTCAAACGACTTGAAGGGCTCCCCATCGGCCGTGGCGAGATAGGTCTCACCCAGAGCGATCAAGGCGGCAGGCTTACGTTCGGTCACCCGGATCAAGATCGTGCCGGGGAGCTTTCGAACGAGTGTAGCGTCGGTAATCCACGGGTCGACGAGCAGTTTGGCGCGCGCGGCGTCCAAGTCCGCGGCGAATATGTTTCCACCCAGCGACAAACCGCTTTCGGAAACGAGTACATCGGAAGAGCGCCGATCCATACCTTCGACGTCGATTGCCGAGATTGCAAAGCGCTCACTTGTCATGACCTGGCGACGAGCCACCCACGCCACGCCGAGCGACGCACCGCTCACGAGAGCAGCCCCAGTCAAGGTGCGAAACGCGGCAAACACGCGGGAAAGGGACCGTGGGCGAAGGGGACCCTGCGTGGAAGCGGCAGCTTTTCCTTCGTGGCCGCGCACTCGCCCAGCGGAGGGCCCCACCCGCCGGTTGCCCGGAGTCATTGCGTGGCCTTCCGCTCGATCATCACCAGCAGCTCCCGGACGCTCGCATTGATGTCACCCGCCCCTAGGGCAATGACCAGGTCTCCGGGTTCGAGCAGATCGAACAGAGCCTGCGCGACCTCCTTCTTGTCTCGGACGTACGTGACGGCGTGGTGACCGTGCGCGCGGATGCCTTCGGAGAGCGACAAGCCCGAGGCGCCATCGATTGGTCGTTCGCCTGCCGGATACACTTCGGTCACCAAAAGAACGTCAGCCTTGTTGAATGCTCGCGTGAAGTCATCGAACAGCAGCTGAGTCCGCGTATACCGATGTGGCTGAAAGGCTACGACGACCCGTCGTTCGAAGCCCCGCTGCGCGGCGTCGAGGGTCGCCTCCACCTCGGCAGGGTGGTGCCCGTAGTCATCGATAACCATCACGTCGCCGCGCCGACCTCCCTTCGTGTACTGCGGTTGTCCGAGCACGGTGAACCGCCTCTGGACGCCGTGAAATCCCGCGATCGCATCGCGCGTCACGTCGAGCGGGACCTCCAGCTCGTCCGCAACGGCGATCGCCGCGAGGGCGTTGAGCACGTTGTGTGCACCCGGCATCCTCACGAAGAACGTCCCGAGCCGTTCGGCGCGCCGGAACGCTTCGAAACGCGTCGTGACTCCTTCGAATCGAGCGTTGGTTGCGCGGTAATCGGCGACCTTCGAAACCCCGTACGTCACGTGACGGCGATCGATGCGAGGCAGGATCTCCTGCACGCTCGGATTGTCGAGGCAGAGGACACACAACCCATAAAACGGAACCTTGTTTGCGTGCTCAACGAACGCATCTTTGACGGCGTCATGCGTTCCGTAATGATCGAGGTGCTCGGCGTCGATGTTCGTGACGACCGCGATCGTCGGCGTGAGCTTGAGGAATGATCCGTCGCTCTCGTCGGCTTCGGCCACAAAAAGGTCGCCTTCTCCATGGCGCGCGTTGGTCCCAAGGGCATTCACCTTGCCACCGACGACGACGGTCGGGTCGAGACCGGCCGCACGAAGTATCGTCGCTACGAGTGATGTAGTGGTCGTCTTCCCATGCGATCCGGCGATGGTCACCGCGTACCGGCTGCGCATGAGCTCCGCCAGCATTTCGGCCCGAGGAATAATTGGGATCTCGAGAGTGCGGGCGTGCGTAATTTCTGGATTTTGGGGCTGGATGGCGCTCGAATAAACTACCACGTCGGCGCCGATCACGTTTTTGGCAGCGTGTCCGAAGAAGGCGCGAACACCAAGCATCTCGAGTCGGCGAGTATTTTCGTTTGGCTTCAAATCCGACCCACTCACCTCGAATTGGAGAGCGCGCAAAATTTCGGCCAGACCGCTCATCCCGATGCCGCCAATGCCGACGAAGTGAACATGACGCACGCGGCCCCGGAACATCAGTGACCTCCCGCAGCGAGGTCCAGCAGATCTCGCGCGACATCGCGGGCGGCATTCGGCCGGCCGCGGGCACGCGCAGCGTTCGCCATCGCGACACGAGTGTCCGCGTCCGCGAGCAACCTCTCGATCTCTGCGGCCAGGCGACAAGGGTCGGCGTCACTCTGATTCAAACAAATGCCTGCCCCAAGGCGCGCCAGCGCCCGCGCATTCCTTGCTTGATGATCGTCCGCGGCATGTGGGAATGGAATGAGGAGCGATGCCCGACCGATCGAAGTGATCTCCGCGATGGTTCCGGCGCCAGCCCGCGCGACCACGATGTCTGCTTCGGCGATTGCCCGCGCAACGTCGTCGACAAACGGAACGACTGTGGCGCCTTCTACGTGTGCCCGAGCGTATCCGGCCCTCACCTCGCTGTCGGCATCGCGTCCCGCTTGGTGCAACACTTGAATGCGGGGGAAGCGTGGGGTCAATCTTGCGATGGCAGCCGGCATTCGTGCATTCATGACAGCCGCTCCACGACTTCCGCCCATGACGAGCAAACGAACCGAAAGGCCCGCCACATAGGGGCGGGCACCGAATCCGCGTCGGAGCGGGACCCCGTACGGACGCAACGACGCACGACAGAAGCTGCCGGCAGCCTCGTCCCACGCGATATAGGCGCGTTTGGCAACGGGACCCAAGACACGATTGGCGAGACCGACGGCCGTATTCGGTTCAAGGACCGCGAGCGGCACGCCGAGAAAAGCTGCTGCCAGGCTCATCGGCCCGGACGCGTAGCCGCCGACGCTCAACACGGCGCGGGGCCGCTGCCGACGAACTCTTGCGAATGATCGGGCGGTAGCGCCGAGGGCAACAGCCGCTCCACGCGCCGCGCGGCGTGCGCCTCCGCCACGCATCGGCTCCACGTGAATTTTCTCCAATCTGAAGCCATGAGTGGGCACGATGCGCGCCTCGAGGCCGCGATCGGTTCCAAAGAAAACCACCTCGACGTCTGCCAGGTCCCGGAGTGCGTCGGCGACGGCAACCGCCGGAAACACGTGACCGCCGGTGCCACCGCCCGCGATGAAGATCATTGGGGGCATCACGCGCTGATCTCCCGGGGAGGCTCGCAGTCCGTTGCGTCGAACGTCAGCGAAGGCTCGAACGGAAAGGGCCGAACGCCCAGGCGCGAGATGTTGAGAAGGATCCCAGCCGCGACGGCGTTGACGATGAGCGACGAGCCGCCGAAGCTCACGAAGGGTAATGTCAGGCCTTTGGTGGGCAAAATCGCGAGGGCGACGGAGAGGTTCACGAGCGCCTGGACGCCAAACATCGTGGACAAGCCGAAGGCCATGAAGGCGCCGAAGTCGTCTGGTGCGCGCAAAGCTGCACGAACGCCTCTGGAAACCAGGAGCAAATACGCTCCGCAGAGAACAGCGACCCCCAGAAAGCCCAACTCCTCGCCGACGATTGCGGCAACGAAGTCGGTGTGGGCTTCCGGCAGATAGAGCGTCTGCAGTCCGCGCCCGAGCCCCAGACCCACGGTTCCGCCCGACCCGAACGACATGACGCTTTGGAAGGGCTGATAGGCGAGGTCCTGCCGGTGCTGATCCATGTGCAGCCAAGCCAGGTAGCGTTCGTAGCGGTACTCTCGAAACCGAATGGCGACGGCACCGAGGCCGGCTCCCAGGATCGATGCACCCAAAATGTACCCGACCTTAGCCCCCGCCACGAACAGCATCGTAAAAGTGAGGAGCAGGAGAACCACGGCACTTCCGAAGTCGGGCTGTTTCAAGCACAGCAGCATCAACACGCCGGCGACGAGCAAATGCGGCAAGAAACCGACAGTGAACGTCTTGACCCGCTCGGCCTTCTTCGCAAGCGAATACGCAAGCCAAATGACGAGCGCGACCTTCGCCATTTCCGCTGGTTGAACGTGAATCGGTCCGAACGCAAGCCATCGGGCCGCGCCCCCCCCCGAGTGGCCGAACCCAGCCACACAAAGCACGAGCAGCCCACCGACCACGCCCAGGACTGGGTAGGTCAAACTGTAGAGGCGGTGGTAGTCGACCCGGCTCGCCGCCCACATCAGTGCCAGGCCGAGCCCCGCGTAGGCGACTTGCCTTTTCAGGAAAAACTCGGGGTCTTGGTATTTGACCGTCGCCTGCACTGCGCTGGCGCTGAAGACCATAACGATGCCGAAACCGATGAGCGCGATAACTGTCGCCGCAAGAACCGGGTCGGCCGAGCCGACCGAGCCTGTCCCCGGGCGTGCGTCGAGAGGAGCCGTGAGCTGCATTCGAACCGTGCGGCGGACGTTCCGGAAAGCGGCCCCGAACGGAGCCTCCACTCCCGTATTTCTCATCACGATGTGGCCTTTTCCAGCTCTCGCACTGCGCGAACGAATTCGTCGCCACGATGTTTGTAATCGCGAAACATGTCGAAGCTTGAGCAAGCAGGCGAAAGGAGAACCGCGTCACCGGGACGCGCGAGCTCGGCACCGAGGCGCACCGCCTCTTGCATGGAAGCCGCACGCCAGACTGGAACCGTCTCGCCGATGGCCAACGCGATGGCGTCGGCTGCCTCGCCGAGAAGAACGGCTGCCCGTCCCTTCCGTGCGAGCGCGTCGACGAGCGGGGCGTAGCTGCCCCCTTTGTCCTTGCCGCCGGCGATGAGTACTGCTCGAGACTCCAACAGTCCGTCGATCGCCGTCACCGCGGCACCGACATTCGTCCCCTTTGAATCATCGTAGAAGCGCACCCCTTTCAGCGTCATGACGAAGGCGGATCGATGGGGTAGCCCGCGAAACCCCATCAAGGCCCTCGCAATCGCTTCCGCCGTAACACCGAACGGACGCACACATGCAATGGCGGCTGCGACATTGAACGCGTTGTGGCCGCCCGAAAGCCCCCCAGCCGTGGGGTCGAACCGCTCGCCGTTCCGCCGATCGATCACCTCCTCGTCGGTGACATCGAGCGTCCCGCCCCGACCGAAGGTCACGACGCGCGCTCCTCCGCGCCGCGCCTGACGTAAACACGTTGAATCGGCGACGGGAACCACGACCCAGTCCTCCTCGGTTTGCCTAACGAAGGCGTTGCCTTTGGCGTGCGCGTACTGTTCGAAATCATGGTAGCGATCGAGGTGATCATCGGTCAGATTCAGCAACGCGCCGACATGCGGATGGAAGCGATCCACGCGCTCCATCTGGAAGCTGGACACCTCCAGGACCACCACGTCGAAAGCTTCCTCAACATGGTCGGAGAGAGGCTCGCCCAGGTTTCCCCCGACGAACGCGTGCAAGCCACCCGCCCGCAACATCGCGCCGACGAGCGACGTGGTCGTGCTCTTGCCGTTCGTTCCGCCGATGGCGATGACAGGCGTGGCGCGCGCCATCGACCGCACAGCCAGCTCGACATCGCCCCACACCGGAACGCCCCGCTCTTCGACGTCACTGATTTCAGGAAGGGGCGGCACGCCCGGCGAGACGATCACCAAATCGGCCTCTTCCCAGCGGACGGCGAAATGACCCCCTCCGATCAGCTCGGCGCCGAGCGGTCCGAGGGCAAGGGCGTCGGCGGAGAGGGATTCGATCGGCTTGGCGTCGTTCGCCACGACTCTGCATCCGAGACGCATGCACAAGCGTGCAGCCGCAACGCCGCTAGTCCCTAAGCCAACAACCACGACCTGCTTGCCCGCCAGTTCGATCACGTCCGGACGACCTCTCAACGCAACTTCAAGCTCGAAAGGCTGAACAGTGCCAAGAGAATGGAGATGATCCAGAAGCGGACGATAATTTTCGGCTCTGGCCAGCCCATCTTTTCGAAGTGATGGTGGATGGGGGCCATCAGAAAAATGCGCCGCCCCGTCAGCCTGAAGGCCGCCACTTGCACGACGACGCTCACCGCCTCGAGGAAGAAGACGCCACCCAGAATGGCGGAAAGGACTTCGTTCTTGGTGAACACGGCGCACATGCCGAGTCCGCCACCAAGCGCGAGGGACCCAACGTCGCCCATGAAGACCTGCGCAGGATACGTGTTGTACCAAAGGAAACCGATTCCTGCGCCCACCATGGCGCCGCAGTAGATCGACAGTTCACCCCCGCTTGCGATGAACGGGATGTCGAGATAGCGCGCCACGACGAAACGCTGTGCGACATGCGCAATGCCGAACGTCGCGCCGGCCAGGTACGCCCAGATGAGGTACGTGCCCGCGTTGATCATTACGGGGCCGATGGCGAGCCCGTCTAGGCCATCGGTTAGGTTGACGGCGTTCGAAGTCCAGACGACCACCAGCACCGCGAACGGCAAATAGATCCATGGCGACAGGACGATCGGGTGCTTCGAAAACGCAAGGAACGGCAACGCGAGATCGAAGCGAATATCCCACCAGTCGGACGGAACGTGGCCGCGCGCAAGAAACGCATAAGACAGCGCGGCACCTCCGATGGCGACTTGACCCAAAAGTTTGTACCGCCCGGGAACTCCCTTCGGGTTCTTGAGCTTGATCTTCAGATAGTCGTCGAGGTATCCGATGACGCCATAGCCCGCGGTGACGGCCGTCGTGGCCCAAACGAAGACGTTGCGTGGGTCGCACCACAAGATCGTTGGAACGAGGACGCTGAGGAGAATCAGTGCGCCCCCCATCGTCGGTGTGCCGCTTTTGATCAAGTGAGACTGGGGCCCGTCGGCACGAACGACTTGGCCAATCTGCTTGCGCCGTAGCTCGCGGATGAACCATGGAGCGAGGACGAACGCGAGCAGCATGGCGCTGACGGTCGCGGCGATCGCGCGAAAGGGCACATATCGCAAGACGTTCAGAAACCCGAGCCATTCCGCGTCGTGACGCAGCGGAAAAAGCAGCTCATAGAGCATCAGTCGGCCCCCCGCGCCGGAAGGATCTCTCCCCCACCCGATCGGATCAATGCGTCGACGACGCGTTCGGCCCCGACGCTACGCGACGCCTTGACGAGCACGATGTCGCCCGCGAGGACGATGGACGCTGCAAGACGCGCGGCCTCCTCGGCGTCGGAAGCACGCACTGCGGCAACACCGGCCAACTCGGCGTCCATCGCAGTTCGATCGGCCAGGCCCCCACAGCTCACGATCACGCGGGCCCCCGAACGGGCTACCGCCTGCCCGAGGTCGGCGTGCGCCTGTTCGCCGATCGCACCAAGTTCGCGCATTTCCCCAAGGATGACTACGGAGCGGCGCTGGCGTGCCACCTCGCCAAGCGTCTCAAGCGCTGCGCGCACACTCTCTGGGTTGGCATTGTACGTGTCGTCGAGGACCATGGTGCCGTTGCGCAGGGCGCGCGACTGCATTCGGCCCGGCGGTTGGCGCAAATGCAGACGAAGCGAGCATTCGACCGTATCGGCACTAAGGGGGCCGATAGTTGCCTCGACAGCCGCGAGGGACGCGAGAAAGTCGAGTGCCGCGGCCTCGCCGAGGATCGGCAGCGCAGCGCTTACCTCAGTCCCCTCGTGGCGGCGCAGAATCCGAAGACGCGCGCCGTCTAACCCCGCCGGGGCCCTCTCCACGAGCCGGTAGTCGGCACCTTCTCTCGTGCCAAAGGTCACGACGCGTCGCGCCCGCGTGCGCGCGAGCTGCCCCATCGCCGCAGCGTCGTCGAAACAAACCACAGCGACGTCGCGCTCCGAAAGGGCCGCGAACAGATCGCCCTTCTCGCGGGCGACGTCCCCTCGGCTCCCACCGACGCCAGCCGCGTGCGCGACCCCCACATTCGTAATCACTGCGACATCGGGCTGCACGACTTCTGCCAACGAGGCGATTTCGCCCCGCACACTCATGCCTACCTCGAACACGGCGAACCGATGCTCTGAACGCAGACCGAACGCGACTGTCGGCAGGCCTACGCGATTGTTCAGGTTGCCAGCCGTGACGTGGCACGCGCCAATGGACCGCACGAGCGCGGCGCAGAGCTCCTTCGTCGTGGTTTTTCCCGAGCTACCAGTGATGGCGATAACGAGCGGATCCGTTGCACAACGCCGCCAGCTTCGAACGTGCGCGCGTGCCAGGCGCTGCCAAGCGACGAGGGTATCATCGACCTCGACGACGTCGACCCGTTGGTCGGACGCCCGCCCCGGCTCGACGACGACGAGGGCCGCGCCGGATCGAACTGCTGCACCCACGTAGTCATGCCCATCTTGCCGCTCGCCGCGCAAGGCTACGAAAGCGCATCCGGGCACGACCGACCGACTGTCGCTCACGATACCGCGCGCGGTGATCCCGCTCGGCAAGGCGCGAAAGACCCGCCCGCCCGTCGCCGCCGCCGCCGCCCAAACCGTCAATGGCGCGCTGTTCTCGGGGATGGGCGTTGCCATCTCATACGCCTCCCCGGGTGCGCCGTCGCAGCGAGAGGGCCCGCCGAGCTTCCGTCCGGTCGTCGAAAGGATGTTTCACCGTTCCGATGACTTGATAGTCCTCGTGGCCCTTGCCTGAGACGACGATGACGTCATCATCGTCGGCCGATTGCACGGCGATGTCGATCGCTCGGCGGCGATCGAGCTCGACGATCGGATTGGCCCCGGCAGCGCGCGCACCCGCTACGATTTCGGCTGCGATGGCGCGGGGGTCTTCGGTGCGAGAGTTATCGCTCGTAACGACCAGAACGTCCGCGCGACGCGCGGCGGCATCCCCCATGAGGGCACGCTTCGTGGAATCCC
Source organism: uncultured delta proteobacterium (assembly GCA_963696385.1). Classification (GTDB taxonomy): domain Bacteria; phylum Myxococcota_A; class Polyangia; order Polyangiales; family Polyangiaceae; genus Palsa-1150. The sequence goes on along the minus strand of CAVOKF010000005.1, from coordinate 75,316 downwards.
GGTCGCCTCCGCACCCGAAGACGCACCACACGCGCCCCCGCGAGAGGGGACGGACCGCTTCCAACACGCGCGCGAGCGCGTCCGGCGTGTGTGCATAGTCAACAAGAACGGTGACGGCGTCGGATTCGTCGTCGCAGCGTTCCAGCCGACCGGCAGGCGCCGGCTCACGCGAAAGGGCTGCCGCCGCGCCAACCACGTCGAGATCGAGGGCATGCGCAACGGCCAAAGCGACCAACAAATTCTCGAGGTTGTGGCTGCCCACGAGCCCAGAGTTCAGGGCGACCTCACCGGCGGGAGTTCTCACCTCCGCTTCAATTCCGCGCGCGGTGGCCCGAAGGCGGCGCGGAGCCACATCTGCCTCTCGCGGGCCGGCCCATTCGCTCGTGCTCACTCGAACGACGGGCGCTTGGACGCGACGAACCAGATCGCGACCGAACGCGTCATCGACGTTGAGAACGACCGCACTGGGGCCCAGCTCCGTGAACAGACGAGCCTTGGCCTCGCCGTACGCCGCCATCGAGCCGTGGAAATCAAGGTGGTCTTGGGTCAAGTTCGTGAACGCGGCGACGCGAAAGTGAACCGCCCGCACGCGCCCGAGCGCTAGCGCGTGCGAGGAGACTTCCATAGCCACGTGCGTCGCGCCACGGCCCCGCATCTCGACCATCGCTCGCGCAACGTCATCGGCCTCGGGAGTCGTGTGCTCCGCAGGAAGGCGCCAGTCGCCGAAGGCGTGACCGACCGTGCCGAGCACGCCGCACCTCGCGCCCCCGAGCGCGCCGTCGACCGCAGCCCTGGTCAGGTGGGCAGTGGTGGTCTTTCCGTTGGTCCCCGTAATTCCCACCACGTCGAGCGCAAACGACGGTTGCCCATAAACCGCGGACGCAGCGTACGCGAGCCCCGCGGCCACGTCGTCTACGCGGAGTACGGGAACACGCGCGATCCCCGGCACTACCGCTCCTCGCGTAGCCATCACGGCGACCGCCCCACGTGCTAAGGCGTCGGCCACGAAGCGCACTCCGTCCGCATGAAGGCCCGGCCGCGCGACGAACAGATCACCTGGCTCTACCCGACGCGAATCGTGGCGGACGCCCCGCACGCGGGTCGAAGCGTCACCCGTGATCACGCTGCTCTGGGGCAGCTCCCGCGCAAGTTCGTCCAGTCTCAGCCCATCCGCATCGGGGCGCGCGGAGACCCCGGTCATGATGCGGGCTCTAGGATCACACGGACCGCGGTCCCCTTCGTGGCCGGGGCACCAGCGGCCGGGGTCTGTCGAACGGCGCGGCCCGACCCCTCGACCCGAGGAACCAACCCGGCTTTGCTGATCGCGACAATCACTTCGTGTGCAGGCAATCCGGTCGTGTCCGGAACGCGCACACTGCCCGGTGGCACGGGTTCGCTCGGGGCGACCGGAAGGGCAGACCATGGCACCGGCTTCATGGCGGCAGGAGCTGGGTCCGCGGGATCGGCCCCCCGTGCTGCCGTTCCCCCCTTGTTCAATCCGGTCGTGGGGGTCACCCCGAGATAGCGGAGAGACGCCTCGGCCACTCGGCGAAAGACCGGGCCGGCCAAGTCGCCCCCATAACGCCCAATCATGGGTTCGTCCAAGACCACCGCAACCACAAGCCGCGGGTGTTCGACAGGGACGAAGCCCACAAACACGGCAGTGTATTTGTCGGCCGAGTATTTGCCTGTGGCGGGGTCTACTTTCTGTGCAGTCGAAGTCTTGCCCGCGACGCGGTAGCCGGCAATCGATGCCTCGACGGCGGTACCACCCTCCTCGGTGACTGCCGTCAGCATCTCAGCGACGGTCCGCGCGACTCCGGCTGGGACGACCTCGCGACGAACGCGCATGCTCGAATTCCGGACCACCGCCCCATTCCCCTCGGTCACCTCCCGAACCAAAATCGGCTCGAGAAGCTTGCCTCCGTTGGCTATTGCGCTCATCGCCATGGCGAGCTGCAGCGTTGTCACGGTAATCCCCTGGCCGAAGCTCGCGCTCGCAGTTTCGGCGTCGTACCAGGGCCGTGCTTTGGGACGGAGAACTCCTTCCGATTCCCCCGGAACCGGAATTCCGGTCGGTTCCCCGAATCCGAAGCGGCGGTAGTCGGCATACAGAGCAGGCTCCCCGAGCTGCAAGCCGATTTTCAGAGCCCCAATGTTCGAACTTCGAGCCAAAATCTGAGTCGGCGTGAGTACATCGTTGATGTGCGTATCGTGAATGGTGATTCCCGCGATCTGGAAGACGCCGTGCTCGCAGTCGATCGCATCGGTGGGTTTGAGAGTGCCGGCGGTGAGCGCACCGGCAATCATGAAGGGCTTCATGACCGAGCCGGGCTCGAAGCGGTCCGCGACGACGCGGTCGCGACGCGAATCGACATCACTCTCGGTGTAGTCATTCGGATTGTACCCGGGCACGCTCGCGAGCGCGAGGATCTCCCCTGTCAAAGGGTCGACGACCGTCAGCGACCCACCTCGCGTCTCATAGGTGCGCATTGCAGCGTCCAACTCGCGCTCGGCCACATGTTGGATTCCCTCGTCAAGAGAGAGGACGACGTCGTTGCCTTGAAGCGCGCGCTCGTTGTTCACGCCATCGAAGATGAGCCTACCGCTGCGGTCGCGCAGGCCGCGGACCTCTTCCACTTTGCCACGCAAGTCTTCGTCCAAGGAAAGTTCGACGCCATCCTTGCCTTGTCCGTCCGGCGAAACAAAACCCAAGAGCGGGCCCGCGAGCTCGCGGCCCGGGTAGTACCTATGCCCCTCGCCCTCAATCGACAGGCCGCGTATTGGAACGACCTGCTTCTTGGGGTCACCCAGAATCCCGGATCGCATCGGCCTCCTGGCTGGTGACGCGACGCTTGATCCAAACGAATCGGTGGCGCGGCTCGAGCCTGGCAACGATATCGGCGGCGTCCATACTCAGGACCGCCGCGAGGCGCTGAGCTGCTCCGTGGAGCCTGGCATCTTGTTCCGATTTGCTGTCGCTCCCTTGAAGCATCTCCGTGACGTCGGCACTGACACTCGGCACCTCGATGCTGACCGCCAGCGGTGCGCCGTTGCGATCGAATATGGTGCCCCGCTTGGGTTCGATGTGCAGGCGCCGCTGCCGCTGCTTCACGGCCATATCGCTCCAGGCGAGACCGTCCTCCACTTGAACGCGCCAGGCGCTCGAAACGATCCCGCCCAGAGCGAGGCCCATGAGACCGCAGAGCACCCCCATGCGCGTTCGGATCCAGCGGGCGCGACGAGGGTCGAGGTTCTTCACGGCGGAACTGCGGCGGGATTGCCGTGGCCGTGTGCCGTCCGCGTGGGCATCGAGCTGAAAGCGGTGACGTTCGGGCGATCGTCGGAGCCTGGGAGCGGCACGAGCGACACAATTCGCTCCGAGGACGGTGCCTCCATGCCGAGAAGCGTTCGGGCGACGATCTCGATGCGTTCGGGCGTCCTGTAACTGGCAGCCTCGAGCTCCATCACGCGCTCAACCTCTCGGAGTCTAGCCTGCTCCTGCCTCGCATGACCCAGCTCGTAGCCAAGCTGCACAGTGCGACCGCGCAGGGCGAGGTGCATGACGAACGCGCTCGCGGTCGCCGCCACGGCGAGCGTCCAGAGCGGCAGGAACGAGACGCTGACCCGGGTCATTCGCTCTCTCCGATGGCCGTTCGTCGTGCCGCCCGCAATTTCGCGCTTCGGGCGCGGGCATTTTGCGCGCTTTCTTCATCACTCGGGACCAAAGGCTTCTTGGTGAGCGGACACCACCCGGGCAGAGCGAATGCGCGCTTCACCAAGCGGTCCTCGAGAGAATGGAACGAGAGCACGACCACGACTGCGCCCTCCACGACAACGTCGCTCAATGCGGCAAGCAGCTGAGCCAGCTGCTCGAGCTCGCCGTTCACGGCAATCCGGAGCGCTTGAAACGTTCGAGTGGCTGGGTCGACGCCGCCTATCCTAGCCGGGCCCACCGCGCGCACGATAGCTCGCCGCAGATCCAGGGTGGTTCGCAGTTCTCCTGCAGCCACCGCTTTCTTGAGGCTCCGCGCGATACGCCGCGAGCGGCGCTCGTCGCCGTATCGATAAATGACGTTTGCCAGATCGTCATCCGACAAGCGCTCTACGAGCTCGAGCGCGGTCTCCCCTTCGTCCGGGTCCATCCGCATATCGATCGGTCCCTCGCGCCGAAAGCTCATTCCTCGTTCGGCGTTGTCGATCTGCGGCGAGCTCACGCCGAGGTCCGCAATAAGTCCGTCGGCGCGAGAGAAACCCAGCCGCTCAAGCTGGTCACGTACGTTCGAAAATACGCAGCGCGCAATCATTACGCGATCCGCCACGGGCGCCAGGCGCTCTCGAGCCGCGGCGACGGCCGCCGGGTCCCGATCCAGAGCCACGATCCGCGCCTTCGGTTCGGCTTCGAGCAGCGCGACGGTGTGTCCCCCGGCACCGAGCGTCGCGTCGACGTAAAGGCCCCCGGGACGGGGCGCGATGGCACGCACGACCTCGTCACGCATGACCGTCGCGTGCTCAAAGCGCTTCACGTCACTCATCTCAAAGTCGTCCCGCCAAACCCACTCGCTCGACCCATCCGCCAACACGCCGGGTAGCGCGAGCTGCACGTTGCTCATAGTCCAAGCTCCGACATACGCGCAGCAATGTCGCGGCGTTCCTCGTCGGTGGTCTCGACGTGCCGGAGCCATTCATCCTTGTCCCAGAGCTCGGCGTAACGGCCCGCGCCAGCCCAAAGAACTTCTTTCTTCAGATGGGCATAATCCCTCAGCGTCGCAGGGATGAGGATACGGCCGACGTCGTCGATTTCGCACTCGACGGCCCCGGAGACGTAGATGCGCTTCAGCTTCTGAACGGCGCGGTCGAAGCGCGGGAGCTTTCCGAGCTGCGCTTCGAACTCGCTCCACTCGGCCGGCGAGTAAGCGACCAGGCAAGGGTCGAGAGCGCTCGTCACTACGATTCGCCGTTCGCCAGCGGTGTCGAGGACGTCGCGATAGCGGGCGGGGACGCTCGTCCGCCCCTTCGCGTCGATCGTGTGCTCGTGTCGCCCGCGGAACATCTCGACAGCCGCTCCGTCGTGGCTTGGCACTTCTTGCCACGATTTCCCACGCCTAGAGGGGACGATATGGTTGGGCTCGAGGTCTGTCAATATTTCTTTGCACCGCACCTAATGACGCCGGGCGAGCCACCACTCACACCCAACGACGGAGGCACTTCTTCGACCGAACCCCACACTCCGCTACCGGCGTTCACGGCCGCCGAGGCCGTCACTTCGCGAGGGAGACCCCGGCGTGCGAAGGGCGGGCCCGACGTCCCCCGACCGAACCGTGCCTGAGGACACGCCGCCGAGACGGCTCAGCCGAGAACGTGCTTGGCGATCACCATGCGCTGAATCTCGCTCGTCCCCTCACCGATTTCGCAGAGCTTCGCGTCACGCAAATGGCGCTCGACGTCGAACTCGCGCACGTAACCGTAGCCCCCATGCACCTGTACGGCGCTGTTGCATGCGCGCGTGGCCGCTTCGCTGGCGAAAAGTTTCGCCATTGCGGCCGCCTCGGTGAAAGGCTCGCCTCGATCCGCCAGCCAAGCGGCGCGGTAGATCAGCATCGCGGCCGCGTCGAGCTCCGTCTTTGCATCGGCGAACATCCACTGAATTGCCTGGAACTCGGCGATCGCTCGACCGAACGCGCGGCGGTCTTTCGCATAGGACGTGGCCTTCTCCAAGGCGCCATACCCCAGGCCAAGCGCCATCGCGGCAATCGACACACGCCCACCGTCCAGAATTTTCATCGCGTCGGCGAAGCCGTGGTCGACCAGTCCGATGCGTTGCCCGTCCGACACGCGAACGTCGTCGAACGAAAGCTCTGCAGTGTCACTCGAACGGCAACCCAGCTTCTGCAGATGTCTCGATACGTTGAAGCCCGGTGTCCCGTGATCGATCACGAACGCGGTAATTCCCTGCTGCTTGGGCATCGATGGGTTCGTCCGAGCCAGAACGATGCAAAAGGCGCCGATCGTGCCCTGAGTGATGAATGTCTTGTTGCCGTTGATGACCCACACATCGCCCTCGCGCCGCGCCACAGTCCGCAGCGCCGCGGCGTCGCTTCCGCTACCTGGTTCGGTCAATGCCCACGCCGCAAGCCACTCCCCGCTCGATGCCTTTGGCAAATACCGCCGCTTCTGGACGTCGCTTCCGAACGCGATTAAATGCCCGGTCCCAAGCCCATTGTGCGAGGCAACCGACAGCGCTACGGAGCCGTCGACCCGCGCAAGCTCCTCAATGCAAATGGCGTACGCCTGCATCCCCATTCCCGAGCCACCGTACTCTTCCGGAATTCGAATGCCCCAGAGCCCCATCGACGCGAGCTTTGGAATCAGCTCCGCGGGGAAGCGCTCCTCGCGGTCCCATCGCTGAGCGTTTGGCGCGACCTCCGTCCGCGCAAACTGCCGGACGCTTTCCCGCAACAGCCGGTGGTGCTCGTCAAACTCAAAGTCCATGCTTGATTCGCTTGTCTGCCGGGGCCTAGCCCTCTGCAAAGTCGGGCATATCCATTTCCCACACAAACAACAAGCTGGCCACCGCTCGACGTCACTCCTCTCTCGGCAAATCTCGGCAAAATTTCCGCAAAAAGTATCTCCCACCAAACGCCACTACGCGCCCGCAAGTGGCCAGGCGCGCCACGAGAACTAGAACGGCCATTTAGCACCCCGTCGCCGTGGGCAAGCAATATGCCTGTGTTCATCACCGGCCGCAGCGTTCTGCATAAATGTAGGCGAAGGCGCTCAGTGAGCGCGCAGCTTCCAACGCATCGCAAGCCAGACGAACATGACGAGCAAAGCCGCAACGAGTTTCGAGCGAACGACGAAATCGTCCAGCGCGAACGGAAGGAAGAAGACTCCCGCAATCACCGCCACGCCCAACATAACCCGCAAGAACGGACCACGCTTTCCACGACGTTCCACCCCACGCCATCTCTCGAGATGGGCTCGCACGTCGCCGAATCCCTCACCGCCGCGGGGCACTGTCACGATGACCGGAACGCCCGTCCTCGGGTCGGGATCCGATTCGATCCGCATGCCGCCGAGCGCTCCGGCGATCTCGACGATGCGGACCACGCGCGAGCGAACGATTGATCGAGCGTCTCGTCCGATTTCGGCCGTTATCGTGTCGTCGTCGACGAAAACGCGTAGCGCTCGCAAGCGACGCATCACGGCTGCACCCTGGACCCACGATTGGGTCGCAAACAGGACGCAGACCGCGGCCGCGAGCGCCAGAGACGGAGAGCGTGGAGTCCACCCGAGCGGGCGCCCCAGTTCGAGGGCGAGGACGAGCGGAGCGAGAGTCATCATTGCCCGGACCGCCGCAACGGCCCAAGCGCGTCGCACGGCCGCGACGTCGCCGAGCTCGTATCGAATCATGCCCGCGGATGCACGTTGTCACGAACCCATTGAATGATCGTCGCGAGCGACGCACCCGGCGTGAACACACCGCTCACCCCTGCCGACTTCAATCGCGCGATGTCAACATCCGGAATGATACCGCCGCCGAAAACGATGACGTCGTCGGCGCCCCGCCGCCTCAGCTCGTCAACAACGGCCGGAAAGAGGGTGTTGTGCGCGCCGCTCATGATGGACAGCCCGACCGCATCCACGTCCTCCTGCACGGCGGCATTCGCAATCATTTCGGGGGTCTGATGCAGCCCGGTATAGATAACCTCGAGCCCCGCATCGCGCAGCGCCCGCGCGACCACCTTCGCGCCACGGTCGTGACCGTCGAGCCCAGGCTTCGCAATGAGGATCCGGGGCATGCGGGGCGATTGAGGAGCGGCCGCCATGCATCGCCAATTCTAGTTCGAATTGCCGTCGGAATTCGAGCCCTCGCCCTCGCTATCCTCGTCGTCATCGTCGTCGTCATCGTCCTCTGGCAGTTCGGCTGACGACGGCTCGGGCGGCAGCGGCTTGCCTTCCTTTTCTGCCTGCTGGCGCGCCTTCTCTTGCGCCGCGCGCTGTTGGGCGACGCGCTGCATGACGGCAGGCTTTGGGGCCATGATGAGCGACATGGCGCGCGCTTCCATCGACGCGCGGGTCTCGACGTTGCCTACGTCGTCGAGTGCCTTGAGGATGATGTCGAGCTGCTCGTGAGCCTTCTCTGGGTGCGTGATCTCGCGGCCCCGGAAGCGCACGGTGAACTTTACCTTGTGGCCCGCCTCCAGAAAGCGGCGTGCGGCCTTCACTTTGAACGCGATGTCGTGGTCGTCTGTCTTGGGTCGAAGCTTGACCTCCTTGATCTCGACGACCGATTGATTCCGGCGTGCCTGAGCCTGCTTCTTCTTCTCCTCGTACTTATACTTGCCGAAGTCGAGGATCTTGCATACGGGGGGCTCTGCCTTCGGATTGACCTCGACGAGATCGAGCCCCTGTTCTTGCGCCTTGCGAAGCGCGTCGTGAGTCTGCAGCACGCCCAGCATGCTCCCGTCAGCGTCGATGACGCGCACTTCAGGGACACGAATGCGGTGATTGACTCGGATTTGATAGCCGCGTTGCTGCTGACGCGGATCGAACCGGGGATGACCCAATGCCATTTTCGCTTACTTGACCTCCGTGCTGTTCTCACTATCGATGGACGAGTCGGACGATACCGTCCGGCCATCGCTATTCAGGCCCGCTGGTACCGTAGTGTCGACGCGAACCGACACGGCCGTCAATGTGCGACTGCTCCGGGTGGCTGAGCTTCTGCGACCAGGCGCACGACGAACTCGTCGACTTTCATCGCTCCCAGCTCTCCCGCGTCGCGTGAGCGTACGCCCACTGAGTCGGCCTCGGCCTCCTTGGGGCCGACGACGAGCAGGTAAGGATACCGCGCAAGACGCGCGTTTCGAATCTTGGCTCCGAGCTTATCGCTCGATAGGTCGACCTCGACGCGTAGGCCTTTCGACCGGAGGCGCTCCACGACCCGCCGAGCGTGCTCGTCGCTCTTTTCACTGACCGTGAGCACGATGGCCTGCTTGGGGGCGATCCAAGTAGGGAAATTCCCTCCACAGTGCTCCAAGTAAACGCCAAAAAAACGCTCGAGCGACCCGAAAACGGCGCGATGCAACATGATCGGCCGGTGCTCCTTGCCGTCCTCGCCCACGAAGGACAAACGGAACCGCTGCGGTAAATTCGAGTCGTATTGGATGGTGCCAAGCTGCCACGAGCGCTTCAGTGCGTCCTGGACGTGGAACTCGATTTTGGCCCCGTAGAATGCGCCCTCGCCGGGCGTAACCTCGTACTTCAGTCCCGCCCGGTCCAGTGCGCCCGCGAGCGCTCGTTCGCTCCGATCCCACTCTTCGTCGGTGCCCAGACGCTTGTCGGCTGCAGGACGCGTGGCCAGCTTGATATCCACCCTCTCGAACTGAAATGCTCTGTAAACGACGTTCAACAGATCGATGAATTTCGCGATCTCATCGGCGACGCTTCTCTCATCGCAGAAAATGTGCGCGTCGTCTTGGCAGAAACTGCGAACTCGCGCCAATCCGTGAACGACGCCGCCCCGCTCGTATCGGTGGAGGCGCCCAAAGTCCGCGACGCGCCACGGGAGATCGCGATACGAGCGACGGCGGCTCGCAAAGATGACGCAATGGCTGGGGCAGTTCATCGGCTTGAGTGCGAAAGACGCATGTTGCAGATGCTCCCTCAGCGCAGCCCGAGACTGGTTCGCCACTTCCTCGCCGGGCTCGGCGAGAAGGTCCTCGGTCCAAAGCCGGTACATGTTCTCGTTGTAGTGACCAAGGTGGCCGCTCGCCCGGAAAAGCCGTGGATCAAAAATCTGAGGCGTGACGACTTCCTCGTATCCATGACGCTCGTAAAGACGGCGCACGAATTCGATCATGGCGTGATACACGAACGCGCCTCGAGGCAAGAAGAACGGCATCGCCGGGGCGATCTCGTCAAACATGAAAAGCTCGAGCTCTTTCCCGAGCTTGCGATGATCATGCAGTTTGGCCTGTTCCAGTAGCGCTAAGTACTCCTCAAGCGACTTGGGCGACTCGAACGCTGTGCCGTAGATGCGCTGAAGCATGGGTTTTCGCTCGTCCCCGCGCCAGTACGCCCCAGCGACGTGGGTCAGCCGAACCGCCCGGAGCCAGCCTGTCGATGGCACGTGCGGCCCTTCGCACACGTCAATCCATTCGTTCGGAGGCGCCCCGTGCTTGTATAAGCTGACTTCTTCATCCTGCGGGATAGCGTCGATGATCTCGAGCTTGTATGTCTCCCCCATCGCCGAAAACATGCGCTTCGCTTCGCTTCGGGTGACCACCAGGCGGCGAAACGGCGAGTCCTTGCGGATGATCTCGAACATGACGCGCTCGATTTCGCGCAAATCGTCGTCCGTGAAGCCCCCGCCAGGCTTGTCAAAGTCATAGAAAAAGCCGTCGTCGGTCGCTGGACCAATCGTCACTTTCGTCCCAGGGAATAGCCGCTGCACCGCGTCGGCCATCACGTGCGCCGTGGAGTGCCGGATGACGGCCAGGGCATCCTTGTCGGCCGCGTGAAGCGGCGTGAGCTCGAAGTCCGTCGCTTCGACGGGGGTATGCAGATCGACGATGCGGCCGCGGTACCTAACCGCGATGACATCCTTGTCGAGCTTGTCGTTCGCCGCGAGAATTTCGCGTGGGGTCTTCCGATCGAGCATGCCGCTTCTTCTTGACGCGTGTATAGCTTATCCGGGCCTCTTCGCCGAGCCGCTGGCCGCGTCGACGAGTGGTTCGCCCCGCCAGCGTCGGCGTGACCGCAACCCGACGAGCGCCAAGTGGGTCTGTCTCACTCTCGGCGTCCTCAGCGAGCTTGACGCGGGACTACCCGAACCGACGTATGCGCTGCGCCAGGGCATCCATATTCTCATTTACGGGCCTGACCGCGCGCTTCCGGCTCGAAAGAGAAGTCACCGAACAACGTCGCGGACGCCGTTATGCGCATCCGCCGATTCGGTGAGCCTCGCGCGGTAGCGAGGGGGCTCGCTTGCTCTCCGCACGAGCGCTCGCAGCCAGAGACCCGCATCTTCTCAGGCGATCTGTGACCCATCGGCGCTCGCGACGCGCGGAGGCGCTTGTTTTGCGTAAAGCGACTTCCCGGCACTCGCGCGGGCGGCTGAGTTGGCGACCGTTCAACTGGCTCCTCGCGACGCCGCCAACAGCGTGGAGCGATTTCTCCACGCGGACGCACCTACCGAGCGTGGCGCGAGCGCTTATCGACGCGGGCCGTGTTGTTCGAACAGCACGCCGACTTGATACGACGACCGCCGCACCTATCCTACGCGCGTGGCTTCATCGGCAATAGCCTGCGCCTTCTCCGGGTCCGGAGCTCGCAGCGTGATGCTCTCCAGACACCCCTTCCGTGCAGGGCGACGTCGTAGGGGGCTCTCGATGCTCGACGAGCCCATCCTATCGACTCGGCGCGGCGCGCTCTGCGCACATCCGCAGGGAGGCACCCCCTGTTCGTCCAACCCGCAGGTCCGCGCGGTGGAAGCGGATTTGGCCATCCATGGCGTGGACAACCTCTTCGTATGCGACGCGAGGATCTTCCCGAGCTGCGTACGTTTCAACCCAATCGACACCGTGGTCACGCTCGCCGATTACGCAGCATCACGTATTTTGGACCGCGCTTGATCCTTGAGCATCGGTCACCTCAGGGACTATGACGTCCCGTCAGATGAACGAGCTGTCGCAAGAAGCACCTGCGCGCGTCGACGGTGGCCGCGCCGAGGGAGCCGCGTCAACTAACCACGCGCGCAGGCTGGTTCGATCCCCCTACCCAAGGTTTTTCGGCCACGCGCTGCGTCACGTCGCGCGTCTTCAGGTGCAGGCCTGGGACGCCGCACTGGCAGACGTGCGAATGACGCAAGAGACTATTCTCCTGTCGCTGCTCCGTCGCGCAGCGCGAACGGAGTACGGGCGTGCGCACGAATTTTCGCACATCCGTGACTACGATTCATTCGCTCGATGCGTACGAGTGGGTGACTATGACTCGTTTTCGCCCCTCATCGATCGCATGCGCGCGGGCGAACGCGGTGTGCTCGTCCCTGACGCCGTGCGCTATTTCGGCAATTCGTCAGGGAGCTCAAGCGACGGCAAGTCCAAATTCTTACCCATTACGGACCTCCAGATCCGCTTCCAGCAACGCGCGGGCTCGGACACCCTGATGCGGTATATGCGATGGTCGCGAGATGCAGACCTCTTCCGCGGCTTCACGCTCGGCCTCTTTCCGCCAACAACGATGCGGAGGGACGGTCCGGCGCTCGTAACGTCGAATCCGGCTCTCATGATGACGAAGATGCCACTCGTGACGCGACCGGTGTACTTACCGGAGCGCGACGTGCGAACGATTGAACACTACGATGAGAAGCTCGCGGTGATCGCCGCGCGCTACCTTGATTACGACGTGCGCGCGGTCGTCGGAACAACGTGCTGGTTCAGCCTCCTGTTCGAGAAGGTGCGAGCGGCAGCCCGCGCACGCGGGCGAAACGTCCGAGGCATAACTGAGGTGTGGCCCAACTTGCGAGTCCTTTTCGGCGGGGGAGTCGCTGCAGCGCCGTATCTGCCCGTCATTAGAGAGCTGATGGGGCGCAACGACTTCACGCTGGTCGACACGTACAACGCCACGGAAGGTGGCGTCTACGCGGCGTCCGACTTCTCGGGAGCGGACGGGATGTTGATGATCCCGCACCGCGGAACATTCTTCGAGTTCGTTCCGATCGAGAGACGCGCTGACCCGGACGCGGCTCGTGTTCCGCTGTGGTCCGTCGAACGCGATCGCCTGTATTCCATCGTGGTCACAACGGCGTCGGGCCTGTACGCCTACGAGCTCGGGGACATCGTCCGCTTCGCGTCGGTCGATCCATTACGCATCGAGTTCGCAGGCCGCTTATCCGGGTGCCTTTCGTTGACCCAAGAGCTTACGACCCACGTTGAAATCGAGCAGGCGGTCACTCATGCACTCGCGGCCCATCCTGGCACCGCGGTCGACTTCGGGGCCGGCGCGGAAGTCGGTATCGACGGCAGCGCGAAGTGTCGGTACATCTTGTTCATCGAGTTCCATCAAGGAGCCGCCCCCGGCGACATCAGGGCGTTCGCCAACGCCTTCGACGAGGGCCTGAGGATGCAGAACCGCGTTTACCGCGAGCACCGCCAGGACGACGTCGCCTTGCTCCCTGCGCGCGTTGTGCTGCTCGCTAGCGGTGGAGCGCGCCGCTTCCTCGCACAGGTTACGGGCGGCAACGTGCAAGGCAAGTTCCCGCGCATCATCGACGACACGAAGAAACAACTGCTTTGGCAGTACGCGGCACAATAAGCGCCACGGACCCGTCAAGCATCGCGCACGAGGCAAGTAGCCATGAACCGGATCGGGGTCGCCATCATTGGAGTAAACGGAGCCGTCGCATCGACCGTGATCGCCGGCGTGGAACTGATGAAACGTGGCATCGTGCCGCGCATCGGGATGGTCACCGAGCGGACTGACGCGCGGATCGCCGAGTCCATCACCGAGCTTCTCGATTTCGCTCCACTCGAGAACCTCGTCTTCGGAGGATGGGATCTCAAGTATGCAAACGTCTATGAAGGCGCGCTCCATCACGGGGTCTTTCTCGAGCACGTACTCGAAAAGGTGCGCCCGGATCTGGAACGAGTGCGACCCTGGCCAGCGGTATTTGCAAGGTCGTACTGCGAAAACATCGACGGCGGCAATCTCATCGCCGCGAGCACACATCGCGAGCAGATCGCCATCGTCCAACGCCAGATGGAGTCGTTCAAGAAAGAGCACGGCCTGGATCGCGTCGTGATGGTCAACCTCGCGTCCACCGAACGTTTCCTTGAAGTACAGCCCGTGCACCGTGACTTGCGTGCGTTCCACGCGGGTCTAGATACGAGTGACCCGGAGATTTCGCCCGCGATGAGGTATTTTTATGCGGCAAACCAGCTCCAAATCCCGTACTGCAACTTCACACCGAGCTTGACCAACGTTCCGGCACTCGAACAGCACGCAAACGAGATGGCGAACCCATTTGCTGGCATGGACGGGAAAACCGGCCAGACGCTGCTGAAAACGGCGCTGGCATCCATGTTCCGAGCGCGGCGGCTCTTCATCGAGGGCTGGTACTCGACCAACGTCCTGGGCAACAGCGACGGGTTGGCACTCGACGCGCCATCGTCAAACAAGACGAAGGTCATGAGCAAAGCCGCCGTGCTCGATTCGATCGTGGGCTACCACGTGGACAATCACCAAGTTCACATTCACTATTACAAGCCACGCGGCGACTCCAAAGAGGCGTGGGACAACATCGACATCGTGGGTTTTGCCGGAATCCCGATGCAGATCAAGGTCAACTTCCTGTGTCAGGACTCGGCTCTCGCCGCACCGCTCGTTATCGATCTCGTTCGCCTGCTCGACGTCGCGAAACGACAGGGCGAACGGGGTATTCAGCGGCAGCTATCGATGTTCTTCAAGTCTCCGTACCATGCGCCCGGAGAGGCACCGGTCCACGACCTTTTCAAGCAGGAGAAGCTGCTGCTCGAGTGGGCACGGACGCATGCGACGAGCCGCGCACTCTCGCAATCGAACGGCGCCAAGTCCCACCTGGGGCCCACGCAGTGACCTTAGCGGGAACCGCGTCCCGCACCGCCGACCTCGCCCTCTTCGGAGGGACTCCCGTAATCGGTAGAGAGGCGCACCGGCTGTGGCCGCTCATTACCGAAAACGAGCGACGAGCCATCACCCGAGTTCTCGATCGTGGCATCCTTTCGGGACCCTTCGCTCCGGAAGCCATAGCTCTCGAAGCAGAATTCGCCCAGTTCGCAGAAGTCAAATACGCACTGCTGACACATTGCGGAACGAGCGCTCTCGCGATCGCCCTCGCGGCCGCCGGAGTGCGTGCGGGCGACGAAGTGATTGTTCCTGCCTACAGCTTCGTCGCTACACCTCTAGCCGTGATCCACGTTGGCGCAGTACCGGTGTTCGCAGACGTGGATCCCCTCACCGGGTGCATCGATCCGGGCGCCGCCTCCGACGCTGTTACTGCCAGGACGCGGGCGCTCATGCCGGTTCATATGCACGGCTGCGCGGCCGACATGGCCGCTCTGATGGGAGTCGCGCGGAGATGCAACTTACTCGTCATTGAAGATGCGGCCCAAGCCCATGGGGCCGAGTTCGAGGGCCGGCGCGTCGGCGCAATAGCTACGGCCGGCGCCTTCTCGCTGCAATCAAGCAAAAATTTGCCGGCGGGCGAAGGGGGAATCCTGGTGACAAGCAGCGCATCGATCGCTGAGGAGGCGAATTCGCTGCGAAACTTCGGGCAAGATCTCTCGCGCGGCGAGGCTGCGGGGTACGATCCGCGTCGACCGCTCGACGGATTGCGAGCTCTGGACTCTTGTCGGGTGGGCTCAATGTACCGCGGAAACGAGATGATGGCGGCTTTCGCACGAGCGCAGCTCGCCGAATTGCCGGAGCGAACTGAACGGTGTCAGCGAAACGCCGAACGGCTGTCGCTGGCCTTGTCCGAGCTGGACGGTGTCACGCCGCCGCATGTTCCGCCTGGACGCAGCTCTGTGCACCACAAATTCCGAGTCCACCTCGATCCGAGGCGGGCAGGCCTCGACGTTCCGCCCGAGCTCTTTCGCGACGCGGTATCCCGTGCACTCCGTGCAGAAGGGCTCGAAGTAGTCCAATGGCAATCGGGACCCTTACCCGCCCAAACAGTCTTTCAGCGGCGCGATTCGTCCACGGGATTTCCCCAATCCCATAGCGACGGTACGGACCTGCTCGTCAACTACGACCCCGAGCGGTATCCGAGGACGCGGAGCCTCTTGGCTGGCTCCCTTGTGCTCTTTTCGCAGTCTTGTCCGCTAATCGCCCAAACCGACGATACGGTCGACCGGTACGCCGAGGCCTTTCGGCGCGTTTGGCGGCATCGCCACGCTATCGCTGAATGGGCAGGCCGACAGGCGTCGTGATCGCCGCCTTCCGAGGCCCTGTCGGCAGGTCATTGCTGGCGGCCGCGGGACTCGTTCTCCTCGCGTACCTGGTGCGTGGCGCCGGTCCGGAGCGGGTCGCGCACGTGATGTGGCAGGGGCGATCGTGGATGCCGACTATTCTCGCGTTCGAGGTGGCGCAGCTCTTGGGCGACGTGGTCGCGCTCCGCTCATTGCTGCAGCGCCAGTCGGCGAAGGTGCCGGCGTCGACCTGGGTCCGGTCCTCCGCCATCGCGTACGCAATGATGGTCCTCCTTCCCGCAGGGCGCGCCGCCGGTGAAGTAACGCGGGCAACGCTCATCTCTCAGCATATCGGAGTAGCTGCGGCCGCGAACGCGAGCGCGCAGTTGCAAGCAGCTTACGTCTTTGCCATCGCCGTTGCGTCCGCAGCGGCCTTCGGCGTCGTCGCATGGAGCTTCGGGGTTCACGCGCCGTTGGCGCTCCTGCTTGCCGGGAACGCCGCACTCATGTTCGCTATTGCTGCCGGGCTGTTAAAGATCACGCGTGGGGGGCCACTTGCGCGGTGGTTCCATCGGACCGCCGGCTTGCTCCGGCACCGGCTAAGGGAGCGCGAACCGCACCCGGCGTCCGAGCCTGCGACTCGCAGCGTGTTGCCTTGGCGCAGCGCCGTGGCATGTTCGATTGCGCGGGCGGGCCAGCTCGTCCAGTACGGCGTCGTGTTGTCCTCAGTCGGCGGCATGGGCGATGTCCGAGGCGCCTTCATCGCCCACGGCATCCACTTGGTGGGGGCCACGATCGGCGATGTCATTCCCAATCAGCTCGGCGTTGCCGACGGTACATACGGTACGTTCGCGGGGGCGCTTGGGTTCAGCAACGCACCCGCACGCGCTCTATCGATCGCCTTCGTAGCGCACGTCGCCCAACTTACGATGGCGGGCATTTGCGTGCTCGTTGCCGCCTTGACGCGACGCGAGCTCACGGGCCCGGCAGCAAGTGAGACGGCGCCAATTCGCTCGACTTGATCCCGCCAGGTTTTAGTGCGACGAAAATTATCTCGTGTCATTGCATATCCTGTCATTTTCGTGCCTTCTGCGCCTACCGACGCTTCAACGGGCTATAGTGTTTAACCGCCTCGAGCGTGTTGAAGGAGCAGCGCATGAGCACAAGCGGCGATCATTGGTATGTAAAGCTCTCTGACGGGGACGTGCATCGCGTCACGCTCGATCAGTTGGACGAGGCCTTCCAAGCGGGGCACATCGACGGAGAGACGATGGTGCTGGCGTCCGGCGCGACTCAGTGGACGAAGCTCGGCGCGCTCGCTGGCATCGACGACGACACCGACGAGGTCGAGCTGATCGAGTCGGCGCCCGTGGGATCGGCGCCCAACTCAGCAGCTCCCGAACACGTGCAGGCGCTGGAGCCCGGTGCGCACGCGACGGATGTCTCGCGACCGACCTCGCCCCCGGCGCAAATGACCCGACGCGAGGTTGGCATCCCGAACGGTGTGCCCGCATACCCCATACCTCAGGCAGAGGTAGCTCCCCTGCGAGTCGCGCAATTGCCTTTCGGAGCGCCGTCGCCCGACACCGTCGCTGCGGCCAGTCGCCGAATGGCGACCCCGTCGCAAATCCCGCAGCCTGGCCCCAACGCGTCCGACGTCTCCTCTCAGCACGCGTTGGCGGGTCAGCCTTTTGTCTACGGCCTTGCGTCTAGCCCAGCATCACACATGGTGAATGGGGCCACTTCGGGATTTGCCGCACAGGGTCCGGGGAGCCCAATCCTCACCAGCCTGCGCCCATTGAGCGTCGATTTTGGTGAGATTGACGCCGACATGGCGAAGCTTCGCGGCGGCTCCGCAAAGCGCTGGTTCGGCGCAATGGTCGCTGTGGCGATCGTTGGGAGCTTGGCCGCCGTAGCCGTTCAGCGCCCGCGATGGGCGCAGCCCTATTTGGCGCGCGTCGGCTTGCGGGGAGCAACACAGGAATCTGCTGTCGGGGTTGCACCGCCACCGCCGCCACCGGCCGCGGAGCCGACTCCCGCTATCGCCCCGCCCTTGGCGACAGCAGAGGCTACTGCGCCCACTCCCCTCACTGGTCCTCCATCGGATTCGCCACTGAGCCCTCATTTTACCGATCAACTTACGGTCGTCGATCACAAGACGCACGTCGAAGATAGCGACAAGGCAAAGTCGAAGAAGCACAAGGCCCATGGCGCGGCTCCTGCCGCGGCGCACGGCGCTTCCACCACGAAGAGCAAGTCCACGACCTTCACAACGGGCGGCAGTAAGTTCGACCCACTCAACAGCAGCATCTGAGGGGGCGAACCGTCGTGCTGGAGCAAGCGAGACTGGCATAATCCTCGCGAAGACGCGCGCATGAGTTTTATAGCTTGAGCCCGCGGCCTGCGTCGCTACACCGTCAGTCCTTGGCCCAAACGGTCCAGCGTCCCGAGCGTGACGCCGGATGGTACGTGCCGGGCGGGGGCCGGAAACCAGCACCGCGGCTGAGCACATAATCGTAGTACGGATACACTTCCGAGATTGGCACAGACTCCGGGGTCCACTCCCATCGCAAGCGGGCGGGACCGCCCGGCGGCGGGTACTTGCCCGGCTGGAAATCGACGGGCCAGTGCGCGTACCCGGCGAATGTGAACATGACCACGCCACCTTTTCGTACTTGATAATATGAACCAAAGTGGAGAAACGGCTGATTGTTCACGATGGCCGACCCCTTGTCGTAGATGAGGGCACACACCTTTCGGCCCGGCTGCATGGAGGCGATGACGTCGTCGATGTCGCCAACCTCCTCGACCTCGAATCGGATGAAGTGTCGGCACGTATTGACGATCGAGCTCACGCCGACGGCGAGAGCTGCGAAGGCGACCACATGCCCGCGTGCTCCGCGCGGCATCCTGACGAGTGGAATGGCCGTCATCGCGAACAGAATCGGAAACCGCTGCGCGATGAGCCAGATATAGCCGTGTCCCTGGGGCAACAGAAAGTACAGCACGATGCAGGCGACCGGAAGCGCCGTGTATGCGCGGACGTGAGCCTTGGGATGATCGGAATCTCCGAGCGATAAACCGAAAGCCGCTACGACCACGATCGCGAGGGCTACGACCGTCACCTCGTCGGTAGTGTCGCGGAGCACATTGGTGAACCATTTCGGAATTTGCTCGATCGCAGCGTCGACGGGTAACCGCGGATCCCCGCCGTTGTCCGTGGCTGCAGCGCTCACGAGCTTGCCCGCCTTGGTGAGCAACGTCCACGATACCAGCACAACGAAAGCTGGGGCGACGGGAGTGGCCGCGCGGAGCCAGCGGGACGGTCTACCCCACGGAAACATCGCGGCGAAGCCGATGCAGAAAATTCCGAACGGAAAAATGTGGGAGTAAAAGAGCGCCAGCGCCAAGGTACCTAGAAGGATGCTGGTCCCAATGGACAGCCGCTCGAAGTGACGCACAGCCGCGCCGAGGGCCCAAAACATGATGGGAATGCCGAGCAAGAAGGGAAAGAGCCCGTAGACGAACATCACGTTGACGAGCAGCGGGATGATAAGCAGGCTCAGACGCTCATCGCGGTTGAGCGCCTGCAGCAGCGACCGCAGCGCCAGAATGGTCCCGCCGAGGTACGACGACATGAGCACCACGTTGGCCCCGACTACGCCGATTGCAGTGGCTAGGGCCGCACCGGCCAAATAGTAGAGAACGTACTGCGTCCGTCCGAGCGTCAGCACGAAGTACTGGTCGAACCGGAAGACTGGGTCGTGAAAGCTCTTGATGATTCGAATGGTTGCCAGGTGCAGCGGCAGATCTTCAAGCGGGGGATGCTTCACGATCCAGGCGGGCGTGGACGCGAACAGGGCGACGAGAAGATCGAAAATCGTGCTGCTTCCAAGACGAAGGGGGCGGCGGCGCACGACCGCGAAGGTACACGGATTCCCGTTGGGGCTTCCGAATCAGAGCCGGCCCAGCCTCGATCGCCCAAATCCGTAAGCCCCGTACACCACGAGACCGACGACGAGCCAGCCCACGAAGCGGAGCCACGAAGCGGGAGGCAAGTAGGCGATGAGCAGAGCGCAGCACGCGACACCAGCCGATGGGATGACCCAGGCGCCGAAGGGGACCCGGAACGGGCGACGTCGGTTCGGCTCTCGGTACCGGAGGATCACGATTCCGATGCACACGAGGATGAAGGCGAAGAGGGTTCCGATGTTCGTGAGATCGACCATCTCATCGACGCTGGCCAAGCCGCTGCCGACGCCGACGACCACCCCCGTCACCACGGTGGAGACGTGGGGTGTCCGAAACCGCCGATGCACGCGGGCAAAAATCGGCGGGAGCAACCCGTCGCGCGCCATCGCCAGTAGAATACGCGGTTGGCCCAGCTGAAACACGAACAACACGGCAGTTTGCGCAACTACCGAGCCCAGGGCAACGACGCCGACGGCCCAAGCCGGCATATGGACGTGCTCCATGGCAACCGCGAGCGCTTGGGCGCGTTGGGTCGCGTCGAGGCGGACGAACTCGCCATATGGCATCAGTGAAGAAAAGACACCGGCGACGAGAACGTACAAGGCCGTGCAGATCGCGAGCGACCCGATAATGCCGACAGGCATGTCGCGGCCCGGATCGCGGCATTCCTCCGAGCACGTCGAAACGGCGTCGAAGCCGATGTATGCGAAGAAAACGACGGCGGCACCCGACGCGATCCCGGTCCAACCGTTGGGGGCAAACGGCTGCCAATGCTCCGGTCTCGCGAATTTCACGCACGAGAATACGAAGAACGCGAGCGTTCCGAGCTTCACCATGACCATAGCCGTATTGAATCGCGCCGAGGCTTGGACACCCCACGTCAGAATGATGGTGATTGCAGTGACGACGGCGCACGCCAGCCCGTTGAAAACGACGGGCAGGCCGAATACGTGCGGCGCGTCGGCGAGAACCCCCGGTGTGATGGCGGCCGTCCGATAGTCGGTGACCAGCCAACGAGGCAGCACAACGTTGAGGCCGCGCAGAAAGGCGTCCGCATAGGAAGCCCACGAGATCGCGACCGCTGTATTCCCAATCGCGTACTCTAGAAGCAGGTCCCACCCGATGATCCACGCGGCCAACTCGCCCAGGGTTGCGTATGCGTAAGTGTACGCACTGCCCGCAACGGGGACCATGGCGGCGAATTCCGCGTAACACATCGCGGTAAAGCCGCAGACCACTGAAGTGACCGCGAATGAAACCATCACGGCGGGCCCAGCGCCCAAGCGGGTGGCGTCGCCCGAGTACGCCGTTCCGATGGTCGCGAAGATTCCCGTGCCGATGATTGCGCCAATGCCGAACATGACGAGACTCACGGGCCCGAGAACCCGCCTGAGCGACGCATCGCTGCGCCCCGCATCAGCGACCACGGCGTCGATCGACTTGGTGCGTAAGAGCCGGCCTAGGACGCGCGCCACCACCGCACACCACAATATACGGTCGCATCCGTCGCGGTCGGGAGGATCGTCGACGGGCTTAGTCTTCGACGATCGCCCCGAAGAGCGCCATCCCCCCGGCGATCGCCACGAAATCGAACACCGCGAGAAGGAGCAGCCAATCCCCTACCTCGTGCAGGTCGACCGACTGACCGGTCGACGTTGCATAAAAAATTTCGCGTGTGGCGGCGACGCTCGAGAGGAGCGCAGGCGAGAGCAGGGGAAATAGAACGGTCGCGAGGAGCAGCTCCCGCGCACGGGTACGCACCGTCATCGCGCCGAACAGCGTCCCCGTGGCGGCCACGCCGGCGGTGCCGAAGACCATGACGAGCGCCAGCACGCCGACGACGTGCGTAAGGTCGACGTTGAAAACGAGCGCGACCAGCGGGACTACGACGACCTCGACCGCACACAGGAACACGAACACCGCAGCCGCTTTTCCCAACCAAATGGCGGCACGTGGCAGGGGCGAAACGAGCAGGCCCAAGAGCGCCGCCTCCTCTCTCTCTCTCTGCCAGCTCCGGCCGAGCGCGAGGATCGACGAGAACAGGACGGCGAGCCACAGCGTTCCAGGGCCGACTTGGATGGTCGCTTGCGGCCCCGTCGTGAGCGCCACGCTCGTCAAAATGGTCACCAGCGCGGCAAAGAACGTCGTCGTGGTGACGATCTCGCGAGTGGCCATCTCGATGCGGACGTCCTTGGCGAAGACGACGACCGCCCCTCGCAGCCCTTCCAGGATGCCCGTGGGCGCCGAGCGACTCCGGTGAATCGAAGGGTGGAGTGCGTTTCTCATCTTGACCAAGATCGGTAGGCCGGTAGATTCGCAAAGAAGGGCGCATGTTGTCACCCCGCTGGCGCGCGCCCCACCGAAGGACGACGGAGTCATGATGTTCGAGTTGCCTCCAGCCGCTCCGGCTCAAACGACCTCGGATCGGCGGCCTCCATCGAAGCGCAACCGCGCAACCAAGCGCGTGGCGGTCCTGCATAATGTCGACTACGAGGACGGCTGCCCTGAAGTGGATCCCGCGTGGGCGGCGCGCGCGGAGGTGCGCTTCGTCGCTACCAGTGTGGCAAGTGCGCTGACCGGAACGGGCTACGAGGCGCACCTGGTCCCGGTCGACGGTGATCTCGTGGGTCTAAGGACTCGCCTTGCGGACCTCGACGTCGACTGCGCATTCAACCTGTGCGAGTCGCTTGCCGGCGATGCCAGGCTCGAGAGCGCCGTGCCGCTCTTTCTCGGTCTTCTCGGGATCCCGTACACCGGATCGCCGCCGGAGGTGCTGAGCTTTGCGCTTCGAAAGGATCGAGTGAAGCAGCGCCTGGAAGAGGCGGGAATTCCAACTCCCGCAGGGCGCGTCCTCGCAAGCGCGGGCGAGCCGTGCGATCTGGCATTCCCGCTGATCGTCAAGCCAGTGCGCGAGGACGGGTCGGTTGGCATTGCGCCAACGAGCGTGGTGGGCAGCTCCGCTGAGCTCTCGCGGGCGGTGCATGCAGTCGTCACAAAATTGCGGCAGCCGTGCCTCGTGGAGCAGTTTATCGATGGTCGCGAGTTCAACGTCGCACTGCTCGGACATCCCACGCCACGCGTGCTCCCGCTGAGCGAGATCGACTTCACGGCACTGCCGCCCGACGCACCGCGCATCGTTTCCTACGACGCCAAATGGACGATCGGCTCAGTCGACGATCTGGGGACCGTGCCCGTCATGCACCCGATTCTCCCGACTGCGGTCGCGGCCCGCGTTCGCAGAGTGGCCTCGGAGGCGTTCCGCGCCGTCGGCGTGCGGGACTACGGCCGCGTGGACATTCGCCTCGCATCGAGTGGCATTCCCTACGTCGTCGACGTGAACCCCAATTGCGACTTGTCGCCGAACGCGGGGATCGCCCGCGCCGCAGCGGTCGTCGGAATCGACTTCGCCGCACTCGTCCGCCTTTTGGTGCGCTACGCGCTGCGGCGGCGACGGCTTGGCGAGCCCGCTGAGATTCAGGCGTCGACTCGATCAGGCGCGCGGCGATCGCTATAGTTTACGGGCGAGGATGACGCTCGAGGAGGCCATCCAGATCCTGCGGAGCCCGGAGGGTCGCGAGGAGACCAAACGCGTCTATTTGCTTCGCCGCGCGGTCGATTGGGCCGAGATCACCATTCGTGCGGGCGATGTGACACGGGGCGACGCGGAAGCCATCGTAGACGCCGTCGCGGCCCGCGCCGAGGAACTCTTCCCCGGCAGCCGCGACACGTTCGCCATCGTTTATGGGGTTCGGCTCAAACGCGTCATCGACGAGGTCTACGGTCGTTCCGACTGAGCCGACCCATCGACTCGTACGCGCGGCACCTCGACCCGGGAAGCATGCCGGAAGACCTAAAAAATGAAGACCCCCAAGGCGATGACGGTTGACCACGTACCCTTGGGATGACCTTCAGCGCTCTGGACGATATTGCGCGTCTTCAAGATCGTCTTTTCGAGCCGGAAGACCTGCTCGCGCTCGTTCCAGGCCTTCTCGGGGTCGAATTCGATCCCGAGCGTGGTCGCTAGCATCGTTGCTGCGAGGTCCTCGGCGTAGTCGCCCGCCTTTCTCGCGGTCTCACCGTAGCTATGGTGCTCGGACAAATATCCGTAACGGTCCTTGTCAGCAGGGCGCGCGAGGCCGATTGCAGCAGCGATGAGCCGATTCGGTTCGTTGGTGTCTTGCCGTGCCATCACGCAGTGCACGATTTGACCGGGCATAATGAGCTTTTCGCCCTCTTTGCGGCTCATTTCTTTGCATCGAGGCGGAAAGATCGAGCTGACGGTGACGAGGTTCGCTTTCTCGATACCGGCGTCGCGCAGGGCGAGCTCGAAAGACGAAAGGCGATCCTTGTGAACTCCAACGCCGTTGGTGAAGAATATCGCCTTCGGCACGAACATCTCGTGCATGACCGGATAGCCACTGTCTCCGACGACGATCTTGTCCTTATCCACCTTCATCGCTTTGCGATGCCTCCAACTGGCGCTATCGAACACGGCTCGCCAACGGCCGCTAGCGCGGCCGCCACGTTACTCGTTTCAGTGTGTCGAACGAGCGAAAAACGAAATGGTCGCCACTCAGCGGCCAGGCTTCTCGACTCGCGGACGAGTCGGGTGACTCGTTCGAGATTCGCGGGCCGATGCGCGCACGGCGGCGGGCTTCGTTTGCCCCGTGCCACTCGCGGCTTTCGACGCGGACTCGACCGACCCTCCCGCTTGCTGCTGCCGAGCCTTTCTCGCGTTGCGCTTCGCTGCCGAGAGATACGCATCGAAGAGGCGTGGGACGGGCCAGGTTGAAAGCTTCTGCTTCAGCCCAGGGTCTTGAGTGCGATTCTCTAGCTCGAGAATTGCCTCGACGAGCTTTTCGCGCGAGCCGAACTTTTCCTTCACTTCAGTGAACGTGCTATGTAGTCGCAGAAGTTTCGCATTCGAGACGTAGGCAAGCCCTTTTTTTTCATTGGTGCGCGCGACCCAGAGTCCATCGCCGGTGAGCTTCTCGACGGCTTCGACCAGTTTGGATTTGTCGCCAAATCCTTCCTTCATGCGTGCAAGCGGCGTTGTCGCGGGCATGGACTCAATCCTTTCAAGGGTGCGCGAGATGACTTGCGCGGAAAAACGGGCGCGCAACCTACCAAGCTTGGGGTGCCCGCGCAAGCTGAGGCCCAACACTGCAGGCCGACCGCTACTGGCTGGCCTCGGCTGGGTCAAGAATGCTTCGGTACCGGCGGTAGTACCGCGTTACGTTGAGGACATAGTCGCGCGTCTCCACAAACGGCGGGATTCCACCGGACCGGATGACCGCGCCATCGCCCGCATTGTACGCCGCGACGGTAAGCTCGAGGTCACCATTGAATTCGTTTGCTAAGACGCGCAAGAGCCGGGTGCCCCCGTAAATATTCTCCCGGGGGTCATCGATATCGCGCACTTGCATCATGAACGCCGTATCGGGCATCAACTGCATCAGGCCACGTGCACCAGAGACGCTGACGGCGCGCGGATCGTAGTCGCTTTCGCAACGAATGACAGCGCGTACGAGCTGCTCGGGAATCTGGTAGAGCGTGGCGGCTTCATGGATCCATTCGTCGTAACGAGTGAAGCGCGTGACATCGTGGTCGCTCGCTGGGACCGGAATCACACCAGGAGCAGGCGATGTTTTTTGCCAACCATTGCCGCGAATGTAGACCCGATAGCGTTTATCGCCCGCGGGGCTGTTGGTGAAGTGAACCGTTCCGTCGCCGTCTGTATAAGTATAGATGTCCCCTCGGGCGACCGCCGGCAGGACGAGTGCGACGAACACGACAGCAGCGCGAACGGCTTGCACCAACCCGAATCTCCTTCATCAAAGGGTGCCAAGAAGGACGGCTCGCCGCAAGATAGCCGGGGTAGGCTTTCGTCACACTCCAATGCAAGACTGGTCGATTCCTCTCACCCTCGCCATTGGCGCCTTTCTCGCCTGGCTCCTCTGGCGAGTTCGTCCCGCGCCCCGCGGATGGGGGCGGCCCCGACGCGCCCGACGCGAAGCCTTGCGCGAGGCGCAGGCTCGGATCTCGGCGGCGGCCGACGCCCCGTCCCGCGCACTCGCGCTGTGCGACGCCGCCGATGTCAAGGCCAGAAGAGTGGTCGGGGTACCGAGTGCGGTAGCACTCTACCTTCGCGCAATGCGAAGCGATCCACAATCCGTCGAGGTGGTTCAGCGCGCCGCGGCGGCGCTCGCATCACGACCTCGAGCGCTTGAGTCCCTCCTCTGGCGACACCTGGCTATCATCGGTTCGTGGACGGGCCCTTCTCGCGGAGCCGCCCGTGCGTCACTCAACGCCCTTCGCGCCCTCTACGACGGCCCGCTGCGAAATGCCGTGCGTGCCCGCGCTCTCGCGAACGCGCTCGGATCGCTCGAAGTGTAGTGTAAATCCAGTCTAACCGGCTGGCCAGAAAATTTTGGGCAGCGCGTGGCGATGCCAGAGTGCCAACCAATCCATCATTCCGGCAACCGTAATGTGAACTAGAAAGCCCTGATAAATGCTCTTGGTCTTCATACTCAACGAACCGAGCGCAATGCCCGCGACGATCGCGCCGTTCGCCTCGAGGAATGGCTTTCCGTAGTGGATCATGCAATAGGGAACGGCCATAGCGAAGATGGCACCTGATCCGAAGCTCCGCCGAAGGGCCCCGAGCCAGAACCCGCGAAAGAAAACTTCAAGGGCAAAGAATTGAACGAAGTAGATCGCCTCCCAAACCAAGAGATCGAACCAAGAGCGCGAGCTTTCTCGGTAGAAGGGGTAGTACGAGCCGAAATCCGGCTGCCGCGAAACGAGGAACATGACCGGCAGCACGAGAACCAAAAATAGCCCATAGATCCATGCGTGTTCGAAGAAGCCGCGGACCCGAAATCCCATGTCGAGCAATGAGTCGTTCGGAAAGAAAAGCTTCCAAACGGCGAGCGGCGCGACATATCCCAGTACGCGCGTGAACGCCCACCATCCGAATCCGTACAGAGTGTCGTACTTGAACAGGCGAATCAATCGCGGGTGCCCAATTTCCAAGTGAGCGAGCCATGGTCGCAAGGCATCGTCGTACGCGACCCGACCTCCGTAGTAATCCTGCAGCGTTAGGACGACCGCGCAGATTGCGAGCGCAACGAACGGGCGATAGTCGGAGCGTCCGTCGACGGCCAACGTTGAACGCCATATCGTCGCTTCGTGGTCGAGCTCCCTCCATGTGTCACGGAAAAACCACCACAAGGCCGGCAAGAGGACCAGGAGCGCTGGAATAGGGACGATCGCCTTGAGCAAAGCAAGCACCGAGTCGAAGCCGTCCCCCGTCGCGCGTAGCTCAGCTTCGCGGGCGCGTCGGCGGCAGGCAGAGTAGGATGGCGCACGCGAGATTTCCATGACGGAAACGAACCTGACGGGCGAAACCGAAAAACTCCCCAATTTCGTTCTCGAGATGGTCGAGCGGGACGTCGCTGCTGCGAAGAACGGCGGCGCCGTAGTGACGAGGTTCCCGCCGGAACCGAACGGCTACCTCCACATAGGTCACGCGAAGAGCATCTGCCTCAACTTCGGCATTGCGGGGGCGGTGCCCGGCGCGGTCTGCAACCTGCGTTTCGACGACACGAACCCGAGCACCGAGGAGGACGAGTTCGTTCGGTCGATCCAGGAGGACGTGCGCTGGCTTGGTTTCGACTGGGCCTACCGCATGTACTTCGCATCGGACTATTTTGAACGACTCTACGACATTGCCGAACGGCTTATAGAGGCGGGCGACGCGTATGTCGACAGTCAATCGGTCGAAGAGATGAGGGACGGCCGCGGAAGTTTCTACAAGCCCGGCCGTGTGAGCCCCTACCGCGATCGATCCGTCACCGAGAACTTGGAATTGTTTCGAAAGATGCGCGCCGGCACGTTCGAAGACGGAGCGCACGTGCTTCGGGCGAAGATCGACATGAACTCTCCGAACCAGAACATGCGCGACCCGGTGATGTACCGGATCAAGCGCGAGCACCATCACCGTACCGGCGACCGCTGGTGCATCTACCCGATGTACGACTTTGCACACGGCTACTCTGACGCGATCGAAGGTGTAACTCATTCGATCTGCACGCTCGAATTCGAGAACCATCGGCCACTTTACGACTGGTTTCTCGACCGCGTGGCGTTCGACCCTCGCCCTCGGCAAATCGAGTTCGCTCGGTTGGCCCTGACATACACGGTGCTCTCGAAGCGCAAGCTGCAACAGCTCGTCGAGGGCGGGCGTGTCTCCGGGTGGGACGACCCTCGGATGCCGACGCTCGCGGGTCTACGGCGGCGCGGATACACGCCTGAGGCGATTCGAGCGTTTTGCGAGCGAATCGGAGTGTCCAAGCGCAACAGCTTCGTCGACGTGGCGTTGCTCGAGCACGCCGTGCGCGAGGATCTCAACGCTCGGTGCAAGCGTGCGCAAGCCGTCTTGCGTCCCCTTCGAGTTGTCCTCGAAAACTACCCGGACGGGCAGCACGAATCGTTCGAAGCGCCATGGCATCCGGAAAACACGGCGGCGGGGACAAGATCTCTGCCATTTTCGCGCATTCTTTACGTCGATCGCAACGATTTCGCGGAGGTGCCACCAAAGGGATGGTTCCGGCTGTCGCCCGGAACGGAGGTGCGCTTGCGCTATGCGTGCATCGTCCGATGCGAGCGCGTCGTGCGAAACGAGCGCGATGAGATCGTAGAGCTCCGGTGCACTTGGGATCCGCGGTCTCGGGGCGGAAACCCAAGCGATGGGCGAAAGGTCAAGGGGACGTTGCATTGGGTCTCGGCAGCCCATGCGGCCCGGGCGGAAGTCCGCCTGTACGACCGTCTATTCACGGCTGAGCACCCCGGGGCGGATGGCGCCGACTTCATGTCGGAGCTCAACCAAAATTCATGTGAAGTCCTTCGAGACGCCTGCATCGAGCCGGCGCTCGCCGACGCCATTCCGGGGGAGTCCTTCCAGTTCGAACGGGTTGGCTACTTTTGCGTGGATCGCGACTCGACCCCCAAATCGCTTGTCTTCAATCGCACGATTGGCATCCGAGACTCGTGGGGCGGCAAACCGGCCGCATAGTTTGCAAGCGATAGGACTAAGCGCCGGCCCTCGCAGCGGATCGCAGTCTCTCGAGGGTGCGCTCACGTCCGAGCGCCACCATGACCTCGTAGAGGCCTGGGCTCGCCGCGCGACCAGTGAGCGCGACACGAGCAGGCTGCGCCACGTCCTTGATGGACAAACTGCTTGCGCTCAGCCAGGCTTGAATCACCACCTCAAGCACCGGAACCGTCCAAGATTCAACACCCGCCACGACGTCGGTGAGTTCCTGAAGGCGCGCCGCGTTCGAAGCGACCAAGAACCTGGACGCCGCGGCGGGATCGAAATGCGGCGGCTCACGAAAAACGAAGTCGAGCCGATCAGCGGCGTCGGCGAACGTGGTCGCTCGCTCGCGAATGAGCCAGACCGCTTCGCGCACGCGATCTCGATCGACATCAAGTCCTCGCGCCTGGAGAAACGGCCGCGTCCGGTCCGCGTACTCTTCGTCGCTCGTCAACCGGACCGACTTCAGGTGCTCATGATTGGTCGCGAGCAGCTTCTTCCCGTCGAACTTGCCGTCGCTCCTGTTGCAGTCGGCCCAGTCAAATGCCTCGACTAGCTCGTGGATTGAGAAGACTTCCCGGTCGCCGTGGGACCAGCCGAATCGCGCCAAATAGTTGAGCACTGCGTGGGGCGAATACCCCAGATCGCGGTACTCCCCAACGCTGACCGCGCCATGCCGCTTGCTCAGTTTTTCACCGTTGACTGCCAGCATCATCGGAAGATGCGCAAACGCCGGTGGCTGTAGGCCGAGGGCCTCGTAAATCAGAATCTGCGGGGGCGTGTTCACCATGTGATCCCGACCCCTTGCCACGAGTGTTATCCCCATCGTGACATCGTCCACCACGGCGCCGAAATTGTAGAGGGGCACGCCGTCTGACCGCAGCAGAACGAAGTCCTGTTGGGAGGCGTTCGGCGTCGTTATTTCGCCGAATATCTCGTCGATGTACGTGACGCTGCCGCCTTGGGGGGCCTTGAGCCGAACGACGAACGGAAGGTTCGGCGCGTCGCTACGCCATCGGCATGTGCCGGGGTATTTGAACGTGGCCTTCGGGTCGCGCGCCCTCAACTCGCCCCGCTGAGCCTCGAGCTGCTCCTTTGAACAGTAGCAGCGATACGCCTTTCCTTCGCTAACGAGCCGCCTGGCATAGTGGTCGTAAATCGGGAGCCGCTGCATTTGCGTGTACGGCCCATGGGGACCCCCGACCTCGGGCCCCTCGTCCCAATCGAGGCCAAGCCACTTCATCGATTCGAGGATGACGCGTACGCTTTCCATCGTGCTTCGCTCGCGGTCCGTGTCCTCGACGCGCAGAACGAACGCTCCGCCGGTTTTTCGGGCCCATAGCCAATTGAATAGTGCCGTGCGCACCCCGCCGATGTGCAGATATCCCGTCGGCGATGGCGCGAACCGAACGCGAGTCATGGGTTGCGCCTAAGCTACCACGCGTCGTGGATCCGTCTGAGCGTCGTCCTACGTTCTGCGTCGCGATTGGGTCCCCCCCGCGTCGGGGCGGCGCCGAGGGCCGGTCGCCGATCGGTCTTGGAAAGAACGTGCGCACGCTGCTCGTGATGCCGGAGGTCCTCGCGATTCCGGGTCGCGTTCGCGCACGGTGCGGCGTTTTCGCGCACATTCGACGCGATGGGTGGAGCGGGATCGATGGCGCGAGGGTTCAGGGTGCGCCCGCAGCTCGCCGGCGGCGACCTTACCCATCCGACGCCGCTCGGCGCCGAGGTCATCGGTGCGACATGTTGACCGATGCACTCGTGGGCGCGTGAGCGAAACGGACTCCCTGGACCCCATCGGGTGTTGCGCCCATGTATCCGTTCGGTTGCGTGACGTTGTCGTCACACGAGCGCCCATGCAGGCGCTTCGCAGTACCGTCCGGCCCGGGTGTAAGCTGCGGACCACGATGCCTACGTTGCCTCTCAAGTTCGATTCGTTGGGGCTCGTCCCCGCCATCGTGCAGGATCATCTCACGGGCGAGATCCGGATGTTCGCGTTCGCCACAGACGCCGCTGTCCGCAAGACGGTGGAGACGGGCAGCGCCACTTTCTGGAGCCGCTCGCGCGGCGAACTCTGGCAAAAGGGACGCGCCAGCGGCTATGAAACGCCTGTCGTCCGGGTGCTTGCAGATTGCGACGCCGACTGTGTGATCTATTCGAGCGAGCCGAACGGGCCGTCGTGCCATTCGGGAGCTCCGAGCTGTTTCTTTCAGGCCCTCGACGGCGACCGACTTTGGCAAGCGAGCGAGCAACCGCAGACCTTGCTCGCCTCTTTGGAGGCAACGATTGCGTCGCCGAAAAGGGCGGGCGGCGGGGGGAGCCAACCGCCGCGCGCCATCGGCGGTGCACCGTCGGACGCAGCGTCCAGAATCGTCGAAGAGGCAGGCGCGCTGGCGCGTGCGCTGGATAGCGAGAGCGATGATCGCGTCGTATCCGAAGCGGCCGAAACCATCTATCAACTCTTGGTCGGCCTTCGTTCGCGATCGATCGCCTTGCGGCGCGTGCTGGCAGAGCTTGCGCGACGCCGTGGGCGGGCGGTGACTGCCGACAGGTCGGCGAAAAGCGACGCTCGACGGACGTGAAGCGCGCACGAGAAGATCCCGACATCTCGCGCGGGCCCCCGACCGACGCTCTCGCGCAGCAACGTTCGCCTGATTCCTGGCTCGCGCGCACGTCTCGGCTCGCGCGCCAATCGTCGCAAGCAAGCAAGATCGAGGGCCCCGAGCGATTCGCAACTCACGCGCCAGCGGGCTCGCGCCTTCGAGGCTGCCGAACCGCATCGACGCGAGAGGTGAAGGCCGGCCGCGGCGGAAGTCGGACCCCGATGGGTCACAAGCGAGTGAGGCTCCGCTCCGAACAACATCTCGCGACGCGACCACCCCGCTTTGGGTTCTAGGCTGCACAACGGCGGGTGCTGATCGGGGCGGCCGCGCCGCGCTGCTCCCGCTTGGGCGATATGGCAACGTCGGGGCAGGCTCCTTGCGAGGCGGCTCCGGCGACCGACCGCAGCCGAGAAGCGTCAAGCACACGGCGATTCGCGAAGTTCGTGGGCACTCGGTCCTGTAATCGTGACATGCTCGAGTGCGCCAACGGAAATCGGCCGCCAAACGGCGGCTATTCTAGTAGCGTCGGCCGGGTGTTGCACATCGGCCCGCGCGCGCGCGTAGTGTTCGGCGCCTGCTGGATCGCCGCGCAGTCCGCGCTCGTCGTCTCTGCGGGTGGCCGGAGCGACCACATATTCGGCTTCCGTATGTTTCCGGAGGCTTCGACCCTCGAGATACACCTGTCCCGCGTGACGTCGGCCGCGACCTTTCCGGCGCCACGGGGCGAGTGGAGCGCGCGCTCAAAGTCCGGACAGCTCCGCCATTTTTCATGGCGAGACCGCATCCGGGACCCGGTTCTGGGCTCGATCGACGCGCGCGTCTTCGCCTCCTACGGCGTCGACGCCGAAATCGCTCGCTTGCAGCGCGCCCTCGACGACGTTACCGAACACCTCGAAGGCGACGACGAAACAATTCGCCTTCGCGCGGACATGCTCGTGCGTAAGAATGGCCGGGAGCCATCGCCGGTGACCCTGTTCAGTCGATCCCGGCGAGTTAAGTGATGCTGCGCGAAAGTATCAAACGGTGGCGCGACGAACTGGGCGACACCTACGTGCTCGGAGCCGTCCGCGTCGCGTTGGGCATACTTCTTTTCGCGAACGCGTTGCGGGCGGCGCACGAACTGCAGGACGGGTATTTCGGCGACAGATTCCATTGGCCGATGATCCCGCAGGCTATGGTCCCTTCGAGGACAATATACGGGGTTGTCGTCGCCACCCAGGTGCTGCTCTCGGCGCTGGTCGTCGCAGGGCATCGCGCGAGGGCCGCGCTCGCGGTGAGTGCAGCGCTTGGGGCGTATGTTCTATTGTGTGACCGATTGCAATTTCATCACAATCGTTACGCGCTTTATTGTTATGCGCTCCTGCTTTCTTTCGCCCCGTGCGATCGGTCGTTTTACGTCGCCGGTACCGTCGTCGGAACGCGGATCGCACCTATGTGGGCTGCGCGTCTCGCTCAGATCCAGCTGTGTCTCATCTACGTCGCGTCCGGTACGTCGAAGCTTCTCGATGCCGACTGGCGAGACGGCCGCGTTCTACTCGAGCGAATGCTGCTTTCGGCTGAGCAGGGGATCGATCCGAGAGTGCCCGCATCACTGGTGGATTGGGCGATGCGCCCCGAGGTCGCGAACGTTCTTGCAAAGCTTGCCATCGCGACCGAGCTTCTCCTCGTCATCGGTCTTTGGTCCCACCATTTACGCGTGGTCGCACTCTGGTGGGGCGTCTGGTTCCACCTACTGATCGAGGCGACCAGCCGAGTCGAAGGCTTCACGTGGCTCACGCTGGCGATCTACGCACTCTTCTCGACGCCCGACGTCCGCGCGCGAAAGCTCTACTATGACCGGTCCCGGCTCCGGGGTCGGTTGCTGTCGCGCGCCGTATCTCTGCTCGATTGGCTTGCCCGCTTCGACGTGCGACCTTGGACACCCGACGGCATCCGTCGGGGCCACGCGGTCGTCGTGATCCGTCGCGACGGCACGCCCGCCACGGGCGTTCGCGCGCTCGCAATGATCGCTCGGTGCACCCCACTGCTCTTTACGCTCTGGGTGCCGCTCGCCGTCGTGGCGAGCTTCACCAAAGGCGGCGATGCCAGTGCCGGCGCCTAATGCGCGTTCATAGGTAGGATCTTTATTTCTCGAGTGATGTCGATCACTTACGTGCATAGTGCACGAATTGGGTAGTCAAAGGCATCGGGGATTCTCTAGACGCGGTGTTGTGGACACGCGAAAGGAGACCCCGATGCACGGATCGAACGGTACACGCGCCGAAGTCGGCGTGTATGCGAAACGGCTTACCGACGTACTCGGCGAGGAGCAGGTGACCGCGATCGCGAGACGTAGCGGCTGGCTACGGCGCGTGCGCAAGGTGATGCCGCTGGCGATGGTCGTGGCGGTGCTGTCCACGCTCGGGTCGGGCCACGCCAAGTGGTTGGCCGATATTCTGCGGACGTTCCGGAAATTCGCGGGCCTTTCGCTGCGATATAAGCCCTTTCACAACCGGCTCGCGCAAGCGTCCTTTCCAGAGATGTTTCGGATGCTGCTGGAAGCGACGGTACAGAAGATGAGCCAGCCGGTTCTGCACGCCGTGTCCCCCAAACTGTCGACCTTTCGGGACATTGTCATTCACGACGGGACGTCGTTCGCGCTCAAGGACGACTTGAAACGCACATGGCCGGGCCGCTTTACGAAAATCTCGCCAGCCGCCGTGGAACTGCACGTCACGATGAGTCTGCTCCAAGACGATGTGCGCATCGTCGCCCTGACGGCCGACAAGGAGACCGAGCGAACCTACCGTCCCGAGGCCGCGAGTCTTCGCGAGCGGCTCTTTCTGGCCGACCGAGGGTACGAGGAGCGAAAATTCTTTTTCGACGTCGACCAAGCGGGCGGCGCCTTCATCGTCCGCGGAACCAAAAACATTCGACCCACCATTCGGGCAGCTTTCGACAGCGCCGGCAAATCCATCCCCAAGTTGCTCGGCCAGAAGTTGAACTGGGACCTGCTTCCGGCCCAGACGGTCGATCTCGACATCGAATGGCTGGCGAATTCATTCGTGTATCGCGGCCGAATTGTGGCGATCTACAAGCGCGGCAAGCGCAACGCGAAGACGTTCGTGTACCTGCACAGCAACCTCGCTCGCAAGCGCTTCTCCGCCGCCGACGTGGCCGGCTTGTATCGCCTCCGCTGGCAAGTGGAACTCCTGTTCAAAGAGTTCAAATCCCACGCCAACCTTCATGCCTTCGATACGGGCAAGGCCGCTATCGCGAAAGCGATGATATGGGCGAGCCTGCTCGCAGCCCTTCTGAAACGTTCACTCGCACACTTCGCGGAAGCGTCGCTGGGGGTGGAGCTTTCGACCCAGCGAGCCGCAGCGTCCGGCAAGCATTACTTCGACGATGTCCTCCGCGGCCTTCTCGACTCGCCGCGCCAACTACGTCGTGCCCTCGCCGAAGCGCTCAAGTTCCTCGATTCCAACGCGCGCCGCGCTCATCCTGCTCGCGATCGAAAGCGCGGTCGTCTCGCTATGGGCCTCGAGCCACTCGCACTTGTGTGGTAGCGCGCCATCCCGAATCCCTAAGTACCAACTTATGAATGCGCGTTAACGTGAACTGGCTCTCCCTCCGAGGCGCTATTGTCGCACGACGCCATGCCAATCGCCGCCCTTGACGACCGGAAGCTGGAGCGCACGCTCCCGCTCGAGATCGAGATTGCCGACATGCAAAGAGATGGGAGCCTGCACCCATTTGCAGATCGAGTCCGAGAACAAACCCACGAACCGTTCAACCCACGCATCCAACGTTGTTCTCTGGAACTCCGGAAACAGGACTCGCAGCGCCACCGCCACCTCGTCTGCGCCCATCTTCTCGCCCACAAAGAGCGCGAAGCAGGCGTCAAGGACCGGAAACGGCATGAGCTCACGCTCATCTTCTTGGTCGGCCGCAAGCTCTGCGCTTGCAGGCTTGAGAAGCGTCAGCCTTATCCCCTCCGATCGTGTCGAATCGTAGAGCCAGTCGATAAGATAGTTGACGACGGTCTTCGGGACATTGGCGATGACGCCCAGCGCTCCTTCGCCATCGCCACCGATGGTGACGTAGCCCACGGCTTTCTCGCTCATATTGCTCGTCTGCAAGAACAGGCCACCCACCGCATTCGCCCAAGTCCACATGCGCTCCGACCGCACGCGAGCCTGAACGTTCTGCCGAGCCATTGGGGTCAGCCGTTCGCCGGGCTGCAACATGCGCTCGACCGCCTCGAGCTCACGCTCAAACGCATCGTCGATCGAGACCACTGACAATTGAGCGTCGAAATCGACGGCCGTTTGTTCCGCTGCAGCACGCGTCTCCGCTGACGAATAGCGCGTCGGCATGTAAAAAGTACGTAACAGTTCGCGAGCTTTGGCTCGACGCTCGCTCTCGGCAAGCGCCGCCCAACGGCGGTCGATCCATCGGCGAGCGATCGCGAGAACGATCAGGCTATCCCGCCCCCCCGAGAGCGCGACACCGATCACGTTGAAGCACGCGTTCTTTTCGAAATAATCGCCTACCCCTAACGCCAGTGCATCCAGCAGCTCTTCGCAGAACGCGTCGCGCGCCGACTTACGACGCTCGTCGGCGGGCAGAAAGAAGCTTCTGTGGATCGGAACCGGAAACGTCAAAGCCTCGCGTCCGTGGGTCGGTTCGGGGACCGAGACGCGCATTACGTTGGGCGCAATTGCGGCGAACGCCTCCTGGTCCTCGCGCCAGGTTGTGTTCTCGGTTCTTAGTCGACGCGTTCTGTCGAGGTCGAACGTCACGGCTTCGACTCCTTCACGAAATCGCTCAGCGGCGAGCAGAACACGGCCGTTCTGGGCCACGAACCCCCCGCCATCGAAGACCAGCCCATCGTTGGCGCCGACGAGATTGACGTAGGCAAGCGTCACCTGACAGTCCGCAGCACGCGTCGCCACCATCTCGCGACGCGTCTCGGCGATTCCGACCCGAAAGGGCGATGCGCTCACGTTCACGACGAGCTCGGCGCCCGCATAGGAGCGCCGGCGCATGGGACCATCGGGAGACCATCCGTCTTCACAGACTTCGAGAGCCACCACGCCGAAATCGAGTTCGAACACCAAATCGCCAAACGCCACACCCGCGATGCGGTCGGCGAGTCCCGCCGAGCCCCGCGCCATCGTACGCGCTTCGTAAAATACATTATAGAGAGGCAGCTTCTCTTTTGGGACAAACCCGTGCACGCGGCCCGCATGAACGAGCGTCGCAACGTTGTATAAGTGGGGCCCGCGGCCTATAACAAGCCCGAGTACGGAAGCGCACCCGAGGTCGGACGTCTCGCGCGCAAAGCGATCGAGCTGGGCCCGTTGAGCGTCTACAAAAGCCCTCCACTGAATCAGGTCTTCTGGCGGGTAGCCGCCCACCACTTGCTCGGGAAAAACTACCACCGTTGCCTTATCGGCGGCGGCGATCCGCGCCAGATCGATTGCCCGATCGATGTTGGACCGACAGGCACCGACCGTGGCGTTGGCGTTGGCGAGCGCAACACGCACGAGCCTCATGGGTGAATCGAGGTGAGCATCGCTTCTCGTCTAAGGTCGATGGCATGCATCACTTTTTCTCCACCGCGGCAACCAGCTGAGCGACATTCGGCACGAGCGTGATTTCGATGCGCCGATTCTTAGCCTGTCCTTCGGCGGTGTTGTTCGGCGCCACAGCATCGTAGGGCCCGTACCCGGCCGCGGACAGGACGCTCGGATCAACTCCGCTCTGAACCAGGAGCTTTACGACTGCAATGGCGCGATCGGCGGACAGCTCCCAGTTCGTGGCGTACTTGGCCTTCGTCGCAGGACTCAGCTGTTCGCTGTCGGTGTGTCCCGCGACCTGAAAGCGCTTCGCACCGACGGCGCGAAGCGTCGCGGCGACCTCCATCACGGCGAGCTTGCCTCCCGCCTTCAGGTCCGCTTCCCCAGGATCAAAGAGAACGTCGTTGTGCAACTGCAAGACGATCCGTCCACGGCGGGTCGTCACCTTCAGGTGACCGGCATCGATCAGCCTCTTGAACTTCGATTGGAGATCCCCGAGCAGCCTGCCGCGCTCTTGGGCTTCCTCAACGGCATGCTTGGCTTCTTCGAGCGCGGCCTTCTGCTCTTCGGTGATCGCTTGCGATTGCGCCATCCCGAGTGAATTTTTCAAGTCGCCCACAAGCTGCAGATTCGACGCGAGCTGCTGCTGCACCTGGGCGAGCTGCTTCTTCGTGACGTCCGAGTCTTGCTTTGCGGCTTCCGCTTCCCGCGACTTCGCTTCGAATTCTGACCGCGAAACCCCACATGCGCCAGTCGCGGACCCGAGCGCGAGCGTGAATAGGATGACACGGTGGAGATTCATGATCCGTTCTGTCCGAGTCTCGACCGACCTGGGTGCCGCGAGCGTTGCCTTGCCGTCAAAATGTATAACGGAACCCGGCGCCCACGTCCCATCCCAACGGCAAGTCCGACGGGGCGGCGGTCTTAGCCAAACCCTCTGCCAGTCGGCCACCCAAGGCAGCGAAGAGCGCAAGATGTCTATCCGTCTGGTACCATTCAACGCCCATACGAGATCCGTAGGACGGGTTCAACGTCTCCGCACGGCGAAAACCGAGAATCACTAACGCGTCGCGGGGGGCGTCCGCAGTCAACGCGCCGACTTCCGCCTGCAGGTAGAAGGCAACTCGCTCGGTCGCTTGCATTGTAGCGCGCGCGCCACCGCTGAACCCCCACATGGCGAAGCCCATCGACTGCGACTCGTCGAGCGACTCCGTTGTGTCCGTGAGCGCGACCTCCGCGGCAACGAACATCATGAGCCAACCGATCTCGTACCCGAGCTGTGTGTGAAGCCAGTATGCGGGCGGTGCGACGTGACGAAATTGACCCGCGAAGCCCAGCACACCGAGGGTCGACTCGAGGACGAGCCCCCTCTTGCGTGGCCGCGGCGGGAGCGCTTCGCCCAGCGCGGGGGGACTCGGTGAGGCATCTTGTCGCGCGTCGTCCGGTTGCTCGGAAAACCGAACGGGGGCTTCCAACACGGGTTCGGACGGCTGGGCAGAGGCGGCCACGACCCACGTAGAAGCCGTCACGCAAACCGAGAATGCGAGCCGCCGTCTCCGCACGCGGCTCAGAGTACCATTTGTGTCAACTGCCCGAACCGTCAAGGGGCCGAAGCGGCGCGGCGGCCCCAATCAGTGCGTGCTCGACGATATCGCTCAGTGAATCGACGAGCAGCAAGGGTTCCCACTCGTGCGCCCGCGAAAGCACCGAAGGGTCGACCCTTCGAAAGGACAGTCCAAACGCGCCGCTTCCAAGCGGGGTCACACGTGCGAAGGGCTCGTCCGCACTGAGACCCAGCAACACGTGTGGGCCCGAGGCCCGGACCCATATGGCATCGCAGCCGAGGGAGCTTGCGACGTCACGCACGCGATCGGCCAGTGTACGCGCCTTCGGAATCGTCACGGCGCTAATCAGGTGGTTCATCGTCCACGGCTCCTATGGGGAAGTGGCCCGTCCAAGATCGGAGCGTTGCCGGATTCATGCGGTATCGCAGCACGCGCCGCAGGGCCAAATTTCTTATTCGCGAGAGCTACCCAAGCAGCCAGCCAAGAAGCATGCGCTTCGTTGCCGCTCGCCCCACCGCCGCGATCGAGTCGACCAGCGGAATCTCTTTCGGACAGACCTCGACACAGTTCTGGGCCTTGCCGCAATCCTCGACACCGCCATCGCCCATGACGGTGTCAAGTCGCTCCGCCTCATGCATCTCGCCGCTTGGATGCAAATTGAAGAGGCGCACCTGACTGACAGCGGCCGGGCCGACGAATGCACTGCCAGCGTTGACTTGCGGGCACGCTTCGAGACAACACCCACAGGTCATGCACCGTGAGAGCGGATAGGCTTGCTCCTGGCTCCCTTGCGATTGACGCGGACCGGGGCCGAGCGGGTGCGATCCGTCAAGCTGAACCCAAGCCTTTACGCGCTTCAGATCATCGAACATCTTGGATCGATCGACGACGAGATCGCGCACCACGGGAAACTTGGTCATCGGTTCGAGCACGATCGTTTCCCCATCGGGCGCGACGTGATCAATGAGCGCGCTGCATGACTGCCGGACGCGCCCGTTAATGATCATCGTGCACGAGCCGCAAACTTCTTCGAGGCATACGCACTCCCAGACGACTGGCGTGACCTTCTGCCCTCCGAATGCGACAGGCCGTCGGCGAATCTCCATCAGCGCGCCGATCACATTCATCTGCGGCTGCCAAGCGACTTCGAAATCATGCCAATACGCAGACGAATTCGGCCCGTCCTGGCGCTTCACCCTAAGCTTGACGATACGCTGCTTGGCCATCCTGACCGTTCATACGCCCTTTTCGGTCTGCACGGCATCGCCGAGCGACGACAGCCCAACTGACTCGAGGCCACCCTTCGCGGCCTCGCTCGCTGCGCCCGCCATCTCGTACCTACGGGTCCTCGGTCGAACGAGGGTGACGTCGACATCATCGGTCACGTGGATGCGCTCGCCCCCCAAAGTGTAGTCAAATGCGCGAACGTACCGGACAGCGTCAGGAGCACCGTTTGCTGCGCCCTGATGGAAGGCCAGGGTCGTTCGCATCCACGTCGCATCGTCACGTTGGGCAAACTCGGGTTTGAAGTGGGCACCACGTGACTCGTCTCGCGCCCGCGCTCCGGTCGCGATGACGCGAGCCAAAACGATCATATTGCAAAGATGCCGCAGGAACTGCGCCCCCTGATTCATCACACCCGTCGCCGTGTCCGTGACGCCAGCGCGCCGTGATCGCTCATCGAGCTCTTCAATCTTTGCGATCACTTGAGCGAGCCTCCGATTGTCGCGCTCGATAGTGCAGTCGACAAGCATCGCCTTGCCGAGCTCGTCGTGCAGGACATAGGGATTCTCGTTACCCGTCATCGCCAGGATGGCACTAAACTTTCTCTGCTCGCGGCGCTCAGCCTTTTCAAAGAGCGACGACGGCATGTCCCACGCTCCACGGGCAAGGTTCTTTCGATACGCTGCGATGGCCGGACCGGTCACCATGCCGCCCCACAGGCACGAAAGCAGCGAGTTGGCGCCGAGCCGATTCGCGCCATGATATTGATAGTCGACTTCGCCGCAAGCGTAGAGGCCAGGCACATTCGTCGCCTGATTGCGGGGTGAAGCCATCACGAGCGACCCGTTGGCGGCACGCTCGAAGTCCACCCAGAGTCCGCCCATCGAATAGTGCACGGCGGGAAATACCCGCATCGGATTCGTGTACGGGTCCTCGCCAGCGAATTTCTCATAAATTTCCAATACGCCCGCGAGTTTCTTTCGAAGCACCTCGCGCGGCAGGTGCGTCACATCCAGATACACTTCGTTTTCGTTCCGGCCGCTCTTTGCGTTGTAGACGCCGCGATCCGCATGAAAGCATTTTCTGAAGAGCTCGCGGCTCGCGATGTCCCGGGGGACGAGATTGCCGTAGCCCGGATATTTCTCTTCCAAGAAATAATCGCGAGCGCTCTCCGGGACCTCCCGGCCAGACCGACGCTCGCGGGGATCACGCGGGACCCAGATGCGCCCGCCCTCTCCGCGAGCGCTTTCCGAGATGAGGCGCAGCTTGTCGGTCCCGGGAATCGCGGTTGGATGGACCTGTATGAACTCGCCGTTCGCGTAGCAGGCGCCCTGCTGATAGACCGCGCTCGACGCCGTTCCCGTATTGATGACACTGTTCGTCGTTCTTCCGAAGATGATGCCGCAGCCGCCAGTCGCCAAGCAAACGGCTTCACCCGGGAAGGCTCTGATGGCCATCGTCTTCAGGTCCTGTGCAACGATTCCTCGACAAATGCCGTCGTCGTCGTTCACGAGCGCGAGAAAATCCCACCACTCGAACTTGCGCACCATCGGCTGCCCGGGAACGTGTTGCCCTCGCTCGTCCTCAACCTCGACGATTTCCCAACGCCGCACCTGCTCGTCAAGCGCGTAGAGCAACTGCTGGCCCGTCGTTGCTCCAGCAAACGCCGTGCGATGAAATAGGGTCCCGCCGAAGCGACGGAAATCTAGCAAGCCTTCAGCCGTGCGATTGAATGGCACGCCCATGCGGTCAAGCATGAAAACGATGGCGGGCGCCGCGTCGCACATGCCTTTGACCGGGGGCTGGTTAGCGAGGAAATCACCGCCATACACCGTTTCTTCCAAGTGCACCTGCGGCGAGTCGCCCTCACCTTTGGTGTCGACGCTCGCGTTGATACCGCCCTGAGCGCAGACCGAGTGCGACCGCTTCACCGGAACGAGCGAAAACAGATCGACCGGAACGCCCGCCTCACAAAGCTTGATGACGGTCATCAGCCCAGCGAGACCGCCGCCAACGACGACGACTCGGCGGACATTCCCGGACTCGGTTTGAGTAAGCAATTTCGGGACGGCCTTCCTGCAAGTGCCGTAGGAGAAATGAACACGTGTGTCAAACGGAGGAGAGCACCCTCGCATGTGTCCACTCGGGTCATGGCGACCCCAAGGATGGTTCGGTGAGAGCGAGGGCGGCAAACACCGCGTTCCGAATCTGTTCTCGCCGCTCGTCGGTAAGAGGCGCACCGCTGAACTCGACGATCTCGAAGCGATTGAACGCCCGGCCGTCGCTGGTCCTCACGAGCGATCGCGCGATCTGAGCTCCCTGTTGAAACAATTCAAGAGCGATCGTCAACAGGATGCCGGGCCGGTCGGGCGCTTCGACAATGAGGGCCGCAAGACCATCATCGTCCATCGGCTCGAAGCGAACGACGACGCTCTGCTCGGTGCCAGGCGGCAGCGGAAACGCCCGCGACGCGATGTGTTCGACGGAGATGATTCCCGACAGGATTGCACTCAGCACTTCGCCGATCGAGTCGGCTTCGTCGGCATCGATCGCGGCCGTGTCGACGGCGCTCACACGCCGGACCCACACCAAATCCACGGCCTCCGACATCTCGCAGGATAGCGGCCGAGAGAAGACGAGCGCCGTAATCACGTCGAGCTTGTGAAGCACGAGCGCGGCAGCAATGGCCGACAGGAGGCCGGGGCGATCCTGAGCGACGACACAGAACGCGGCGCTGCGGTCCGGCAATGAACGCCAGAGCTCGACGTGCGCAGGCCGCTCACCCCGACGGAACGAGACGCCCGCGTGCCGCTGAATAGCTCGAGCCTCGAACAGAAAACCGTAGCGCGCCGGCATCGAGGCGACGAACCCGTCGACGAACGCGCTGGGTACGACATCTTCCGCAGACGCCCAATCGTAATCGGCCCACGGCATGACCGCCACAGAATGACGCGCGGCCCCGGACACGGCCATTGCGACGACGTTTCACACCCGTGTCGTTGCGCATCGCAATGGGCTGCTTTCGGCTGAGGGCTGCCTGCTATCGGCTCGCCACAACTCATCGCGACAGCACGGGACAAGACTCCGTCGCGCTCCCGTCTTCATCCGCGCTTCCGCCAAAGGGCCGAACTCCAGTGGCATGAAAGAGAACGACCAGAAGCAACATGAGCCAGAGCACCACCCCCACCGATCCGGCCGCGAGGGCCGCCAATCTCCCCGCTGTCGTACCACCGTCACCGCGTGCCGCAAGGCGTCCCCACAGTCCGGACGCGAAATGAAACGCCACACAAGCCGTGCCGACGAGATATACGGCTCCGCGCCACGGCACACCGTGATTCGTCGCCGATAGGTCCGCCGCCAGCACGGTGGCGATCACGTCGCCGCCGAGGGGCGCCCCCGAACCGCGAAATCGAACCTCGCTGAGGTGGATGCCAATGAACGCCACGGCCGCGACTCCGCTCGCTCGGAGCGCAACACGCATCGCCCTCGAATAAGGCCTTGGCATCGCGAGGGAAGTGCGCGTTAAGGTAAGCCAAAGACCGATTCCACCATGTGCCACCAACGGCGCAAACACGAACAACACCTCGACCATCCGCAATCCCGGAATGCGTTGAAGCAGGCCCGTTGTTGCGCGGAGCGTGCCCGTTCCCCAAAGCGCGGTGGCATTGAGCGCCGCATGGATGACGAGAAAGGCGCCCAACGGAACTGTGCCCGTCAGTGCAAAGAGACGATGCACGCCGGCGCGTAGGTGCTGAGGAAGATGGGACGAGAACCGCGTGTTAAGGATGCTACCGCATGCGGGTGCAAATTCGTATGACGCGCACGGTGATCGCGGGGGCGATGCTCACGCTGGCCGCGGCGTGTGGACGCGGAAGCGACTTCCGCGGACCAATTCCCGTTGCGATCTTGCCATCATCGCCTCAGACCGCCGCTGCGTTCGGGGCGATTCGCGCGGCATGGATCGACCCGGAGCACTCCAAGCCTGAAGTGCTGCGCGCGATGCTGGAGAGCCTTTTGTCGCACTATCCGCACGACGAAGCTGTCCCGCTTGCCGAGGTCGCCCTGGCTCTTGTGGCGCTACGCCAGAGCGACTTCGTCACGGCCGACGTCGAACTGCAACGCACGGTCGGCCTGCCTGCGGGCACCGTGCGCGATCTCTGGACCGTGGCGAGCGCCAAGCGACTTCGGCTGGGCGGCGATGCGGACGCGGCGCTCGCACTGTTGAGGCCCCTCGTCGGCAAGAGCGTCGATCCGATCGCGCGATCGAGCTTCGAAGAGGAGCTGACCCTAACC
The DNA here is from genome assembly GCA_963696385.1 of uncultured delta proteobacterium. Taxonomy (GTDB): domain Bacteria; phylum Myxococcota_A; class Polyangia; order Polyangiales; family Polyangiaceae; genus Palsa-1150. The sequence goes on along the minus strand of CAVOKF010000005.1, from coordinate 31,045 downwards.
GCGCTCGCAACGCACCGCGATTACGAAGCCATCTCGTACATGGATGCCTGGCTTCGGGCGAGCGGCGATGAGGACAGACCTAATGTGATCGCTCGCGTTGGCGCGATGGTGGCACAGCTCCGGGAGGAGGTGCTCGTCGGCGCGCTGCGAGCAATGCGATCTCGGCGCACCCGCTTGGGCTACGGTGTCGATATCCAGCGGATCCTTTTCGATCGCCTCGTGCAAATTGCGACGACGAGCGGAGACGCGCAGCTCGCCCGCATGCTCCTCGATGAGGATTCGGAGGGGGTATCGATGGCAGTCGAGGTGACCGCCGCCCTTGGGGAGGTGGCCAATAGCGGGCGAGGACTGAACATCGTCCACGGGCAAACGATCGGGCTGCTACTTCCGACGGAGTCTCCCGGACTGCGCGATGAATCCGCGGACGTTCTTCGGGGCGTTATGTGGGCGCTCGGCTTGCCCAGGGGCGTGCATGCGCTCGGCGGGATCCCATCTGCGGCCAGCACCAGATCGGGCGACGCCACGTGGACGTGCGGTGCGCTGCAGCCTATACCCGACGCTGCTGAGTTTGGTCCCGACGAAGGGGTGCGCCTCGTCACGCGCAATGACGCGGGTATTAGCGACAGAACCGAGCTCTCTCTTGACGAGCTCGCGGGAGAGGGCGCCGCGGTCATCATCGCAGCGCTGGACTCCCAGACGGCGGCGAGGGCAATGCGCTGGGCGGAGAGTCACTCGGTCGCCGTAATCGTCCTGGTCCCTCCCGCCCAGCAAGAGGCCTCCCCCGCGTTCGGCTTCGTTCTCGGCGAACCGCGGGACAACGTGGTTAGCGCGCTCGTCCGAGCTGCACCCGCGCTCGGCATCCAACCGGTCGCGCCGCTGGTCGACAAGAGCGAGCTCAGCGACTTCCCCGCGCAAGCCGGCCCAGTTGACGGAATAACGTTCGCCACACCGGTATCCTGTGACGCGGTTGCGCCGTGGGCGGGTGAGCCGCGCTTTCCTGTTCGGGCGTGGGATCGCGAAGGGGTGGTCGCCTGGCTCGTCAGTGGCTCGCCCGGCTGCGCGAGCGACGTGGTCTCTGAACTGACAGAAGCACGCGCCCATGGGGTCGTCGCTCTGACGCTGGAAGCCGCGGGCGTCCCGTTTCACGCCGCTGGCCTGCGCGTCGTATCCGCGCATGCCGGAGTGGTGCCAACAACCGGCCCCGACGACCCCCGCCAAGACGAGCTGCAAAGGTTTTCATCGACCCTCGGCCCGATCGGCTGGTGGACGGCTCTCGGCCGCGATGCGTCGACACTCGCGCGACTCGCGGTGCGACGGCTCCCTGACGACGAGGCCCACGATGCGGCGACCGTAGCCACCCGGCGAACGACAGTCCGCGACGCCCTCGCTGCGGCGCATACTCGCCTTTGGACGACGGAGACGTGCAGCTGGGCTGCGGCACACATGATGCGGCGAACCGTCTGTGCCATTGACGTTCCGGTGCGATGAACGGCTTGCCGAACGGCGTAGGGCCGATCCAAAGTAGCGCCCCAATGGTCCGGAGCGGCATCCTTCGCGCAGGCCTCGTTGCGGGTCTCGTCCTCGCATTGTGGACGCTTGCCCCGCCCGCGTTGGCGTCATCGGCCCCGTTTTGCGACGACCGCGGCGCGAGCGCAATTGCGATGCCCCCGGCACTCGACGCGCCGGACGAGGCGATCGCGAGAGCGCGCTCATGCACGGACGCCGGGGACGCACACTCGCTCTTCGCGAGTGTCGTGCGGGGGCGCCTAGGCGCAACCTGGGGGACGGATGGTCCAGCGGCAGCCCTGCCGCGAGGCGTCATCATGGGTTGCGCCGTCCGGGAGCCCTTCGATCCCGCGGAACGAATCCCATTAGCATGCGGCGGCGTAACGTCGCGCGTCGAGCGTCCGCCACGCGGATAGGGTGCGCGCGCGCCGAATCATGAGACCCCAACCGGGCGCGCGCGTGGTTTCTGCGATGCGGTCGGGGCTTCTTTCGGTTTGTGATGCGTTCGCGGACCTCCCGCTGCGCAATTGCGGGAATTCGCATATTTTATGAAAAGCATAGGTGAGCTCAATGTCTCAGGAACCAAAGAATCAGCCGGCAGCCTTGTCTGCTGCGACCGGAGGTGGCGTCAACACGGGCGTCGCCGTCATCGGCTTTTTGCTCTGTTTTCTCGCCGGCGTAGCCCTCATGTGGGGCTACGATCAGCGGCGAGCTCATGGCGGCGACATCTCCGCCGACAATGCGTCGACCCTCGGCGGCTGGGATGATAGCGAGTCGCCCATCGCCATCTCGAGCAAAGACCCAATGTGGGGCAAACGCGATGCTCCCGTCACGATCGTCGAGTTCAGCGATTTTCAGTGCCCTTATTGCTCGCGCGTCGAGCCGACGCTCGACCAAGTGAGACAGGCGTACGGACCGGATAAGGTTCGAATCGTCTGGAAGAGCAATCCGCTGCCTTTCCACCAGAACGCGAAGCCGGCTGCCGAAGCGGCTCAGGGCACGTTCGTGTTGGCTGGCAACGAAGCGTTTTGGAAATTTCACGATACGGCCTTCAAAAACCAGGGATTGCTCAGCGAGGAAAGCTACGAGAAGTGGGCGCAGGAAGCCGGCGTTAGGGACATGGCCGCGTACAAGGCCGGTCTGTCGAGCCACAGGTGGGCCGACAAAGTCGACAAGGACCTGAACGACGGAAAGACCGACGGCGTGCAAGGAACTCCTTCGTTCTTCGTAAACGGAATTTTCATCAACGGAGCGCAGCCATTCGACAACTTCAAGAAAACGATCGACCAGGAACTGCAGAAGGCTCAAGCGAAGATCTCGGCGGGCACTCCGAAGAACCGCGTCTACATTGAGTTGTCGAAGGAGAACAAGAAGACCCAGCCTGCCAAAGACGACGATGCCGAAAAGGCGGACGACACGACCGTGTTCAAGGTCCCGGTTGGGAATAGCGCAGCACTCGGGAGCCCCAATGCGCTCGTTACGATCATCGAGTTCAGCGACTTCCAGTGCCCGTTCTGCGGGCGCGTCGAGCCGACGCTGAAGTCCATCCGCGACAAGTATGGCGACAAGGTGCGGCTCGTCTGGAAAAACGAACCTCTCCCTTTCCACCCGGCGGCGGAGCCGGCCGCGGAGGCCGCACTGGAAGTGCGCGCGGAGAAAGGCGACAAGGGCTTCTGGGATCTCCACGACAAGTTCTTCGCGGATCAGAAGATCCTCATGAACGGCTCCATGCCTAACATCGACGCGATCGTGAAGACTGCGAGCGAGACGGGCGCGAGCTCTGAAAAAATCAAAAAGGCGATTAGCGACCACCTTCACAAGAAGGAGATCGACGCCGATCAGGACCTGGGTGAAGATCTCCAGGCCAACGGTACGCCCCACTTCTTCCTCAACGGCCGTCGCCTCGTGGGCGCGCAACCCGAGGAGAAGTTCGAGAAGATAATCGACGAGGAGATAAAGAAGGCACAGGACCTCATTGCGAAGGGGACCAAACCGGGTGAGGTCTATGAGGTGCTCGTCAAAGACGGCAAAGGTGCCCCCGAGCCCGAGAGGAAGGACGTACCAAGGTCGCTACCGAACAATGACCCAGCACGCGGCAACACGAGCGCGAAAGTGACCATCCACGAGTGGAGCGACTTCCAATGTCCGTTCTGCGGACGCGTCGAGCCAACGGTCGAACAAGTCATCAAAGACTATGGCGATCGCATCAAGTTCGTGTGGCACGACATGCCGCTACCAATGCACGCTGACGCGCCGCTCGCTGCTCAGGCCGGTCGTGAAGCGTACGCGCAAAAGGGGCCGAGTGCCTTTTGGGCCTTGCATGACAAGATGTTCGCAAATCAGCAGAAGCTCAAGAGAGACGACCTCGACGGTTACGCCAAAGAGCTGAACCTGAATATGGACAAATGGAAGGCGGCGCTCGACGGCAGCACGCATGCGAGCGAAATTGACGCTGACAAGAAAGCCGGGAATGACGACGCCATCAACGGCACGCCTGCATTCCTAATCGTGCCCGCCGGCGCCAGCAGTGGTTACTTCATCAACGGCGCTCAGAGCTATGGCAAGTTCCGTAAGCTCATCGAACGTGCCCTCACCGAATCAAAGTAATTGCCGACCTATCGAGCCTCCCTCTCCGCCGCGGAGTCGTCCGGGCGGAGAGGGAGGGGGTCATCTTTGATTGTGCGAAGCGATGACGACAGCGCCCCATCGAGCGTCCGTTAGCCGGTGCCCGATGAAGCGTCGCGCGCAAACTGCCCTCGCCGCAATGGTCACAACGCTGCCATTGTCGGCGGGTGCCGTCGAACGCGAATACCAGATCGGACCCGACCTCGGCTCAAGCATACTGGTTGTCGGCGGCCGCGGGACCGATATCGGTCCAAGCATCGGAGCGCAGGGGTCTTATGGGTTGAGCGATGCGTTCAATCTCGTTGCTGAAGGCGCATGGTCGCTCGAAGCATTTACCGCTCATCCAACCTGGGCGGCCAATGCAAACGTGGGCATTACGTACGTCTTCGACGTCATGCAGTGGGTGCCCTACGCCGGGCTCCTTATTGGAGGTTACGGCATTGGAGGCCGGGACGTCGGTAGCCCCAAATTCCTGCCGGGCGCCGCTGTGGCGCTAGGCGTGGACTACCGCTTCAGCCACGACGTGGCGATTGGAGTTGCGCTCCGCGAGCACATGCTGACCGAGCCATCGACCTATCCTAGCTTTATTCAAGCTTTCGCGCGAATCGAGTACACGTGGGGTTGGTAACTGCGGCCGAGAAATGCCTCAGGTCTTGTCGGCTTTCGCGAGACCGAACCCATCGTGCAGTGCGCGAACGGCGAGCTCCGTGTATTTGGATGCTACGAGGCAGCTGACCTTGATTTCGCTCGTCGCGATCGCCTGAATATTGATCCCCTCACCTGCGAGAATGCGAAACATCTTTGCTGCGATTCCGGCGTGAGACCGCATACCGAGCCCGACGATCGATACTTTGACGACATCCTCGTCGTAGCGAACGTCGCGCGAGCCGAGACTTTTCGCGACCGATTCGATCCATGGCTTCGCTCTCGCTAGATCAGTCTTTCCCAGCGTGAAGGTGATCGCCGCTCGCCGGTCGGGGTCGGTGGTCACATTCTGGACGATCATGTCGACAGAAATGTTCTTTTCGGCGATTTTTTCGAAGAGCTCAGCCGCGACACCCGGGCGATCGTCGAGTCCGACGACGTGCACCCGCGCTTCCGCCGGGTCGTACGCGACGCCGCTGACGACCATTCCTTCAAGGGCGGCGTCCTCCTTGGTCACCAGCGTCCCGGGCTGATCATTGAAAGAACTTCGCACGTGAACGGGCACGTCGTATTTCATCGCGATCTCCACGCTCCGAATCTGGAGTACCTTTGCGCCAAGAGACGCGAGTTCGAGCATCTCCTCGTACGAGATGCGCGCGATTTTTCGTGCCGACGGGCACATGTTCGGATCGGTCGTATAGACACCGTCCACGTCCGTGTAAATCTCGCACTCGTCAGCGCCGATGGCTGCTGCTATGGCGACGGCGCTCGTGTCAGATCCGCCGCGCCCCAGCGTGGTGATATTTCCAACGTTGTCGACCCCCTGGAACCCGGCAACGACGGCGATCTCTCCACGATCGAGCGCTTCGAAAATCCTGCAGCCCTCAATTGCCCTTATGCGCGCCTTGGTGAACGCGTCGTCCGTGAGCACCTTGACCTGATGACCTAAAAGCGAACGGGCAGTTCCGCCTTCTGCCCGGATGCATATCGCGGTCAAGGCGGCGCTCACCTGCTCGCCGGTCGCTGCGAGCACATCCATCTCGCGGGCGTCAGGCACGTTGGCGATCTCATGCGCGAGAGCGAGAAGCCGGTTCGTTTCGCCGCTCATCGCGCTGACGACGAGGACCACGCGATTGCCGCGGCGTTGCGCGGCGATGGCACGCCGAGCGACGTTGCGAATGCGCTCAATCGAACCGACGGAGGTCCCGCCGAACTTCTGAACGACAAGTGCCACAGAGATACCCGGCGCGCATCGTTAGCGGCCACCGAGTCGGTCGTCAATGCGGTAGAGTCGGACCCCGCGTGTCGCACCTGTCTCCCTACGCGGCATATCTGATCGAAACGTTCATCACGCTGGCATGCGTGTGCTTGCTCGCGGCTGTCGTCTTATGGAGCGCTCGCCGCATGGGGTTTGCACGTTCGAGCGGCCCGGTCGAGGTTCGAGGCTATCTGCCGCTCGACGCACGACGCGCGATCTATCTGGTGAAGGTCGGCGCGCAGGTCTACGTCGTGGGCGTCGGGGAGACCGGCTTCACGAAGCTCGGGGAGATCGCGGCGAGCGATCTGCCAAGCGTTGACGGAGCAAGTAAAGGCTCATCGTTTGCGCAGGTGCTGGCTCGCACCCGCAAGCGAACGCTGAACCGAAAGGGGGAGCGATGACCGCAGCCGCCACTTCTTCCAATGGATTCTCTCACCCGAGCGTACTCGTCGTCGCCGTTGCACTCGTCTCTTTGCTGCCGCTCGCTTTCGTATCCGTAACAGCGTACGTCAAAATCGCGACGGTTCTGCAAATCGTGCGAAGCGCGATCGGTGCACAAGGCATTCCGTCGAATACCGTTATCACGGCATTGGCGGGGGCCCTGACGCTGATCGTTATGGCGCCTGTTGGCGATGAGATCGCCGCACGCGCGGCGCCCCTTCTCGAGCGAACCGAGGTGCTCGATGTCGCTACCGTCGTGCGCGACGGGATCGACGCCGTGCGCTCTCCGATGCGCGAATTTTTAGTGCGCAACGCCAGTGCCGTCGAACGCGACCGATTTCTCGACGTTGCGCGGGGCACCCGCCCGGAAGACCAACGCGAGCAGGTGCGCGGCGACGATTTGATCGTCGTCGCCCCCGCCTTCCTCGTCACGGAGCTCAGCGAGGCGTTCTCCATCGGGTTTCTCATTTTTCTTCCATTTGTCATCATCGATCTGGTCGTAGCAAATGTCCTCCTAGCGCTCGGCATGCAGACGATGAGTCCCGTCCACATGAGCTTGCCCTTCAAGCTTCTTCTATTTGTTGCCATCAACGGTTGGGGGCTGCTCGCCACGTCGCTCGTGTCGGGCTATCGTTATTGATCACTTGACTTCGGAGGGTGGCGGCGTATGGTCGCGCGACTCGTTGCTGGCCCGCCTCCCCGCCCTTCCGGGCGCGACCGGTGGTGCGCGTATTGGGGCAATAGCTCAGCTGGGAGAGCGCCGCGTTCGCAATGCGGAGGTCCGGGGTTCGATCCCCCGTTGCTCCACGATCGTTCCGGGGACGGCCGTTCGAACCGCCACCAGTCACGACATCGACACGCGAACCCCCTATTCGCGACCGACGCCTCGCGCCGTTCTTTGCTTCACGGATGAACGACGACGGTGGGAGACGCGGTGGAGCCTCGTTGGGGTAACCAGCAGAGCGACCGTGCGTGCTGCTGCTCTCGCTTGGTCAGCAGGCGGTCCGGTTCTGTCCCGACGCTCTGCGCGAACTCGACAGAGCAGCCGTCAGGATCGAAGGGAGTCATCGACCACTGCCGAGGCCCGTCATGCGGGGGCTCGTGACATGGTGAAGGCTCAGCGCGGTGTCCCCGTTCGGCGGCCTATCGGCTACCGCAATGTGAGCGGATGGCCCGGCACCGGGCCAGTCACTAGCACAACCGCGCTGGTCCGCGTCCACGCCGCGTGCAACGCACCTAGGGCGAGGTCGAACACCAGCCCCCAGCCCATGGCATCATCGGCGCCGGCCGCGAATTGCGTCGCTTCGCAAGCCGTCGCGCACTTGTGCATCGCTTCCAGCCCCAAGGTCAAGTCCGGGCCCGCAAGCCCACGGGGGACCCGCTTGGCGAGGCCGCCTCCCGCGGGCCACACGACGACAGATGCATCCTTGGTGATCCAAGCCACGGTCGCGCAGTCCGAGAGACGACCGGACAACGAGACCGGCAGCGTCAAAGTGGTCCCGTCGCGTGCCTCGGTCTTGACGTTGACGGCCGAGGCCTTGCTGCGGCGTAGCGCGTCGACCACCGAGACGACGGCGGAAGGTCGCGCGGCGCGCATCGCCACAACGTCAACTGTGCACCCTTCGATCGATGCCTCGCCGTGCACGAGCGCCTCGACTCTGTCGCCGAGCCCTGGTTCGCCGGCAGGGAGACGGCGCCGGCCGACGTCGACGTTCGTGCGATCGACGATGATCTCCGGTGCCGGCAGTGTCGCCACGGAAGCGTCTGGCGCGAAGGGGACCGAAACCGGCGCGACTTCTGCGGGACTCGCGGTGTCTTGACTCGGCTTTTCACATGCCACAAGCGCGACGAAAGGCACGTAGAGAAACCTGGAGGTTCTGAGCGTCATGGGCGCGACCGAAGGGCAGCTTTGCCCAAACGACAGTGGCCGCGCAATCAGTTGACGCCTCAGGTTGGCGCGAGCCGCCATCGATCCGGTATCTTTAGACGCGTTCCATGAGCGAGGCGGTTCCCCCGTTCGAAGCGCCCGAGCTCGTCGGATCGATCATCGGGGGCAAGTACCGGGTCGTCCGGCTTATCGGCTCGGGCGGAATGGGCACCGTGTGGGAGGGGTCGCACGTGAAGTTCGGAACGCGGGTCGCTGTCAAGTTAATCAAGCAACAGTTCGCACAACAATCCGAAGCGCGCGCTCGCTTCGAGATAGAGGCGCGAGCCGCCGCACGACTCCAGACGAAGCACGCTGTTAGGGTTCACGACTATGGCGTCAGCGACGACGGGTTACCGTACATCGTCATGGAATTCTTAGAGGGCGAGTCACTCTCCGAGGCCATCATTGCTCGGGGCTCTCTTCCGCCCACGGAGGTCGCCATCCTCATCGCTCAGGCCTCTCGCGCCCTCGCAAGAGCGCACGCTGTTGGAATCGTTCATCGCGATCTGAAGCCAGACAACATTTTTCTCGCGACAAGCGATGAGCGGGTCGATGGGCTTCCCTATGTTGTCAAGCTCGTCGACTTTGGAATCGCCAAGATTCTGGACGACACTCCCAGTGGGGCCGGCACGTCCGGGCTGGGGGGCCCTACCCTTGAGGGTACGGTAATCGGTACGCCAAACTTCATGGCCCCCGAACAACTGACGATGGGCGGTTTGCCCGGCGCGTTGACGGATCTCTGGTCGCTTGGTGCTTGCACATTTGCCGCGATGACGGGACGCCTCCCGTTCGAAGGCGAAATGTTGGGCGACATCGTGTTGAAGGTCTGCGCGGCCCCGTTGCCGCTGCCGTCGCGGCTAAATCCCAATCTGCCAGCGGGGTTGGACGCCTGGTTTTTACGCGCTTGCTCGCGCGATCCGACCAGACGCTTCCAGACCGCTGATGAACTGGCTCAATCGCTCGCTGGAGTTTGCGGAATCAGCCACCTTCGGGTTGCCACGTTGGATGAAGACCAGGTTCGATACGTTATGCGACCAATGGCTGACTCGGACCACCTCGACCAGGCCCCCCCGCCGAACGGCATGTCGGCTCGAACCGCGCTGCTTGCTGGGCTGGTGCTGGGCATCGCCATGATGGTCGGGGTCCTGGGCCTCCTTTCGTGGCGCAGCCGAACCACGTCGCCAACCGAATCGAGCGAACAAAATCAGCCCCTCGCGCCATCGCGCCCCCCACCCTGATCCTCGCGAGAGACGAAATCGCACTCAGGCGGCAACACGACGACGACGCTCCACGCGCATTTCGTCGTAGCTCGGCGGACGCGCGCCGCGCGCTCGGCACAAGAGGAAGAGCGCATGGTGAACCTCAGCATCATCTGGTGCGGCTCCCGAGCCGTCCAAGCGGTTTCGATCCCAAGCGAGCGCGCAGGCTGCGTTGAGCTCGTCGCCGTTCGCGTAGTCCAGGTACGCCTCGGCCTCCTCCAATGATAAGGTCTCGAGGTTCCTGATGCTCGGCTTTCTCTTCATGCACCCTTCCCCTTCGCTCCCGCCATCGGCTGGCCCCGGCAGGATCCCATCCGCTTGCAAGCGATCGACGAGTTGACCACACGGGCGGGCCGCTCGCCGGATGAACGGAAAAACCAGCGCAAGCGCCATCGCGGCGCTAGGGTGAAGACGGATCCGCGCGTCGACCCGGGAGCCATGATGAGCGGAACCCGCTGCGAGCTGGAGTCCCGCGCAAGCCATGAATGGGCCGCGGAACCCGCGCGCGTGTGCCCCGTAAGCTGCTAAGCTTCGACGGCCCTGGCGTCGCCCGGGCGTCATGACCTTTCCGATCTGCGAAAGCGACATTCTCCTCGGTCGGCGGTAGACCGCCGCAGCCACGGGTAAATAGCTAAGCACACGCAGCGGCGCTGACCATCTTTTTTTTGCGCACGGCAACCGACGCGGCGAGTCGCCGAACGCCCAAGCTCTGGCGGCGAGCCGACCAACCCAGCCGTCAAAGAGCGAGCCAGCGTACAAGGGCGGAGCCGGCATGCTGCGTGTAGTCGATCCTCAGTTGCCAGTCGACCTCGCTTCCGGGCATCGCACCGTCGATTGCGGCGGGGTCCACAAGAAGGTGTCGCGGCCCCAGCCGAAACTGTTGCCTCAGCAGCAGCGCCAGCGATCGTCGCGTTTGACCTTCCAAGCGCATCAGCTCATCGGCCGAAATGCCCGCGCGGCGCGCCGCATCGAGAGTGGCGATGCCGGCCTCCGAGCGACTGGCGACCGGCGTAAGCCGAGGGGTCAGAATGGGTCCGAACCCATATGCTCCATCCGCGTCAAAAGACGTGTCGCCGTTGCGGTACTGCAGTGCGCGATTGAACGTCTGCCAGCGAAGGCAGAAGTCGAGGGCACTTCGGCTCGGCGCGCGCGCCCAAAGGTCGCCCATCGCCTGGCATGTCCAGTGCTCTTCTGCGAAATAGTAACGACTTCCAAAGAAACTCCAACCTGCGCCCACCAAATAGGACAGCGCATGGGACGCGGCTTCAAGGTCGCGTGCATCGCCCAGAAGCATATGCGCGCGTGATAGAGCCAGCGAAGCCTCTCCCGAATAATACAGAAACTGAACGTCGGTTGGACGGTTGGAAGCGCGGTCATACAGGTGCATGAATTCGCCATCCGGCCGCTGCTGCGAACGGAGGAATTCGGCCAATGCGGGCACGAGAGCCGCGTACTCCGGGTCAAGATTCGTTCGAGCTATCTCGACGAAAGCGACGACAGCGAGCGCCGACGAGCCGAGGTCAACGACCATACCTGAGCCAATGCATCGGTGGTCGCCGCAACTGACGGTTGCTCGATCTCTCAAGCGATCGGCCGCGCGCAGCGTCGCCGCACTCATGTCGGCGTCGCCGGAGAGCGACGCGGCCTGAGCGAGAAAATACGTCGCCCCGGCGTGGCGAGGCCAATCGTACCCTGACAGCACGTGGTTCGTCGGCGCGTCGACAAGGTACCGGAACCGCCCTTCGCCATCGACCCCACGGGCCAGAAACGAGCCAGCCGCAATGACCGCGGCGCGCACGTCGTCTTTGGTCATCGTTTCGGCCGTCACCGCAGGATGCGGAAGAACGCGTGGCATCGACCGAGTAACACGAAAACGCGCGAACCGCGCCTCGTCGAGCAGGGTTCGCACCGTAACGCCGAACCGCTCGGACAGCAGCGCGAGCACGAGCGGCACGTCCACGCCTGCGGTGAGGGACAGACTCTTGATTTCAACGCCCTTGTCGTACGCTTGGCGCGCAAGCAAGTCGTCCGGTGTGAAATACTCGGTGCGCCCCCGGTACGTCGCCCGAATACCGTCGTGCCCGGCGACCAACCCCAGGGCGAGGAGGAAAGCGGGGCGTACCCACACGGGACCTTCGGCGACGATGCTCTCGTAGACGAGGGTCGCGTCGTGGTTTGCGGCGAGCGCCGCGTCGAAAGCCGGCGCCCCCTCATCTGCGCGGGCGAGAACAGCTCGTGCCCGGAGCTCGCCGCCGCTCCAGACGCTCGCGATGACTGCGCGTGGATGCAGTTCGTCGATGTCGAGCTCAAACATTTGGTGAACAATGGTGCACACGACGAGGGTGCCAATTGCCCATGTGACGAGCAGCCAAAAGAGCGACCGTCCCCTCACTTTTCGTCCCGTCCTCGAGAACTGGACCCTAACCAGAAGAGCTTCACAGCGGGAAAGACGACGAGATACGGCAGTGCAAGCGCGGCGACAAGAGCGAGGACGAGAGCGCCTCCGCGACCGACAGCGCCGTAGACTCCACTGAGCCAACTCGCCGTCAGCGCCAGTAGGGTGACGAGCACGAGTCCGACCCCGAACGCAAAACCCGCAGCCACCGTGGCGAGCCGCTCCGCCCAGCCCGCCCCAGAGAAGAGGGCCACGGAGGACCCCAGCTCGAGCGCCAATACAGCCGCAGCCGTTGCGTCAATCGGCGCCCACCGCGCTGGGAGTGCGACGAACACGCCGAGGGCCGTCAGAGCGGCCGTAAAGAGATCCAACGTGCCGAAGACGAAGGCGGCGCGGCGCGAAAGCATCTGCGGGAGCGGCGTAACACGTCCCGACTACCGAGTCGCGCGCTCGCGCCCGTAAGCCGTCTCCGATTGCCTGGTGACGAAATGAATCGCGAAGGTGCCGAAGACGCACTCTCCGACTCCCGCCGAGCAACATTGTGATCATTACGCGCCACCGCGCGATCCGCCGAGTGGCTGGTAGACATCGTCGGACAACCACTGCTGAGTGCCATATGCCAGCGACGCCAAAACTCTTGGTCGTTGGCGGCAATGTCCAAGCGAAGGCCTGCGCATTGAGCTCGAGCAGATCGCGGAACCGGCGACCGGGCCAGTGGGTCGACGGACCAAGCCGATCGTGCGCTCGACGCGTCCTTTTTCGTTGCCCTTGCGGACGTTGCAGGCCCAGAGGGCAAACGCCCTGCGAGCACGCCTTCGAGAACCTGGGATTGAACACGGTCGCCTTGGCCGAGTGCGAGAGCGCGACGGTCTCGTTTTGTCGACGATGTCGACGGCGGTGGTGCCCCGTAGAAGCTGCGCGCAAGCCTGGCTGACTGTGAATTCGATGTAGAGATACCGCGAGTGGCAGGGAACGGCGGCGAACGCGCGCTGGGCCACGCCGTGAGCGACGCGAACCCGCCAGTCCACCTGCATGGTCTCAGCCGGCGCGAAGTGAAGTGTCAGGAATGCCTCGCGATGTCCGTGTGGGCGAAGACGCCGCAGACGGCGGCGCAGGATCGTGACGCCGCCTTTGGTCCCCAGGGGCCGCAGTCGCTCGAGCACGGCGGGCGCGGGCATCTCGGGCCCGTCGTTGAGAACCTCGCGGATCGCGGTCTCGTGCGCGTCGAGGATTGAGGATCGAGGCTCGGCGGGCGGGCTTTGAGAGCGGGCTATTGAGGAGAGCATGTCACGATGCCTCTGCGACCATCATACGGACTGCACGTGCCGGCACGCTCACCTCGAGCGCGCCGGCGGTTCGTGCAACGCGGCGACCGTCGAGAGCATCGACCAGTGCAGCGACGCCCGTGAGAGAAAAGCGGGCGGTGGCGTCTCCGGTCGTGGGATTCATGACGAAGACGATGCGGACAGCGCCGGAGTCGTCCTCGTGGACAGCGACGTAGGCATCGACCGGATTGACCGGCCAGGTAGGCAATCGCAGTTCGTCAATCCGTTTCGCCACGAGCGCGTCTGCACCCGCCAGGTCCTCGAGCGGCTCGATCTCTATGCCGCTCACGTCGACCGGACGTCGCAGCGGCCGCATCGCGCCGTCGAGCTCGGGGAGACGCGGCCCTAAGGTGACAAGAACGCCCGACTCTCTCGCCGCGTGCAGGCTGTCTACGAGATGCGGTTTGAGCCCACCTGCGCTCGCGCACACGATCCATTGAGCCCCAGCTGTCGAGCGCTCGACCGTCTCGCCTCCCACATATGCGAACGGAACCCCGCGCGCGTGCAGCGCGCGCTCAAAGGCGCGTAGATATGCTTCGGCCGCCATAACGGGAGGTGCATCCAGTCCGAAGTCGCGCTCAAGCACGGTCTCGCGCCAGCCTGCGCCGGCGACGTGAAACAGCGCGGGGGTCAGCGGGCCAAACGCGTGGGTAACGCGAGCCAGCCGCCGCAGCGCGCGTGGCACCACGAGCCGGACCGGCGAGCGGCGCCGCAGCGTGTGAAATGCGCCCCGGTCCAGCGCCGTCAATAGGCGCGTATAGCGCTCCGCGAGAGGACGGGGATGCCCGTGTACGTCGATGGGGGCGCCCACCCAACGGTCGCGCTCGACAGCCATATACAAGTTGAAACCACGCAATCCGTAAGCCAGAGCGCACATTAGGGCATACATCGAGTCGTGCTCATCGAGCGGCGGAAAGAAGGGCGGAAACCCCGCTCCAACCTCGGCGCCAAACGCGGGGCGCAGTCGACCTTCGCACCGGCAGGCGAGCTCGGTCGTGCGACGCAAGATCGCCCAGTGATCGTTCGGACTGGCGCGATGGTAGTAGTCGAGACCGACGAGGTCGATGGCGGTTAGCCGCGCCGGGTTTAGTGGGGTCGCACTCTCGCCAAGCGGCAAGTTGTGGGTGAGCGGCAATCCGTCAAACCCGGCGTCTGCCAACGATGCGGCCATTCGATCCATCGCCGTCGATAGGAGATGCTCGTGGAACTCGGCCCAATCGACATGCCTCGAGAGTCCACGTGTCTCGCGAGCGTCAAACCGTTTGGGCGGCTCAACCGCCGCGAAGCTGAGCGTTTCGTCGCTCCAAGAGTAGCGGAGCGCGCGCACGCTGCGCCGGTACTTGATCCGAAGAAACTCGCGAAATGAGTGCACTGCGTCGGGGTGATAGTCCTGGTCATACTGACCGTCCCGAAAGTAGAGCGCCCCTTCGTTATCAACTTGGACGAGGACGATCGGGCCGTCCGGCCAGCGCAGACGCGACAAGCGGTGACCAACTGCCCGATACCAGCGCGAAGTCTGCTCGAGGAACGCGTCGCTCGCGTAACTCGGAACAGGAAACGCCACCGGCACCATCGGCAGCATCACCGGATGTCCACCCGGCGTTCGCGCCTGACACTCCGGATCCCAAACGACGCGCTCGGGCAATCCGAAAAACGTGAGCTCGGCGTTAATGTGCGGTCCCGGGCGAAGCAGACATCGCAGGCCGACGTCGTGCGCGATCTCGAGGAATTGGACGACGTCGAGCCGCGGGTCATGCTGCCCGAAGTCGTACTCGCCCGGCGCAGTTTCGTGAACGCCCCAAGGTACGTAGGTATCAACGAGCCGAAGACCCATCCGACGCATCGCTTCCAGGCCGGTCCGCCACTCGGAAGGCCGGTTGCGCCAGTAGTGCATCGCGCCCGACCAAAGCGGCAGAACTTTGCCGTCTCCCAGGTCGAGCCCGTGTGCCGTCAGGCCGACGCGAGGAGGCGGGCCCGGCGGGCGGGATGTGACAACCTGATGGACCGGCACGATCCACTCACCCTGGCAGCACACGCCCGAGCAATTGGGAGAGCGCGCGCATGTCTTCGTCTTCAGCGAGCCGCGCCAAACTCGACCGCACCCTTGCGATTGTCGGCTCGACGAACCTCAAGAACGACGCATTGCCTTTGACCCGTTCGATGTAGACGAAGCGGCCTGCATCCTTGAGCTTGCGCTGCACAGTCGCGAAATCAAATTCGCGGCCTAGAGTCGCGCGCTCCCCGGCCTCAAGAGCCGCAACGCGCGCGTAATCGTCGAGACGCGCCTCGACGAACGCCCTATCGAAATTCTGATAGCTGTCGTTCAATAAAGCCACTAAGTCGTAGATGCGCGGCCCGAGGAGCGCGTCTTGGAAATCGATCCAGCAGAGCGCGCCGGTCGGACGCACCATCAGATTCCGGGACTGGTAATCGCGGTGCACGAATACGCGAGGCCAGGAGGCGATGCGCTTTGCGAGGCGGACAGCGATCCTGTCGAAGTCGGCGCGGTCCGCACCCGACAGTGTTATCCCGCGCGCCTCGACGCCCCACTCGCGAAAGTGGTGTATCTCCCGGACCAGCAAGTCTTCGTCAAATGCGCGTGAAGCCACGACGCAGCCCGTCGGCATCCGGAGGAGCGAGCTTTGAGCCCGAGCAAGGTCGTTCACCGCACGCAGGTAGAGCTCCTCTTTGCGATCCTCGTGTGCCGCAAGGAATCCGGCGAGTGTGGCATCGCCTAGGTCCTCAAGGAGGACCCAGCCATGCTCGGTCGCCTGGCCGTACAGCAGCGGAACATCAATTCCGTGGGCCGCAAGCAGATCGCGCACTTCGAGGAAGGGCCAGCGCGTCGACGCGGTGTTGGCTTTGGCAAATTCCTCTGGCCGCGCGCCATCCGGCACGAACATCGCCACCGCCGTGTGCTCGCCGATCCGCAAGCGAAAATATCTTCGTGCCGAGGCGCCGCCCGGCATCGGCTGCCACCCGAACCGACCATCGCTCTCGGGAAAGGCGGACGCGACCAGCGGCCCGAGTAATGTGAAGTCGAGCGTATGAAGGGGCGGCGGCGGCGGTAGGACGACATTCATGCGTTCGGGCTCGCGGCGGGCCGCTACGAGAGGTATCATTGCGTCTTGGTGGCGGCCAAGCGCGTACCTAACGATGCACCCGCGAAGTCGAGTCCGGGCACGGATGAAGCGCGCGTCACGCTAAATTGGACCGTGCTCGTGGACAATGCTGTCCGCATCCTCCGTGCAACGCCCGCGCCGACGGCACGTGCGGCCGTCGAGACGTGGCTCCGTCGGCTGCGAGAATGGAATGCGCGCATCGACCTCACAGCCGCGCGCACTCCGGAAGAGCTAGTCGACCTTATGCTAGCGGACGCACTAGTGCTAGCTGGGATGCTGCCGCAGGGTGTGCGCGTCATCGACGTTGGCACCGGCGCGGGCGCCCCCGGACTAGCCCTAGCCTTGCTGCGCGACGACTTGCAGGTAACGCTGATCGAGCCGCTGGCAAAGCGCACGAGCTTCCTTCGGACGGTTATCGGCGCCGTAGGGCGGGGGGACATCGGCGTCGAGCGGGCGCGCGGCGAAGCGCTGTCCTCTCGCCGCGAGTGGGACATCGCCATCTCTCGCGCGACGCTGCCGGCGGAGGCGTGGCTCGACCTCGGCACAAGCCTGGTCGCGGCGGGGGGCAATGTTTGGGTGCTACTCGCTAAGGATGCGCCGCCGAGCCATCCGAGAGCGACGCTGGAGCACGAAGAACAGTACACGTGGCCCTTGACTTGTGTCGAGCGACGGATGGCTCGGTATCGCGTCGACGCCTAGGCGCCGCTTTCTTGGCCCGCGTGCGGAGCTCGTGCGAGCCGTCGTGCGATGACCGGCGGGCAAGAATCGGAGCTGGCTTCGTTGCGAAGGCTTGCAGAGGAAATGGCCAAGGAACGCGGCGAGCGCGCAACTACGGGTCATTTGCTTGCCGCGATCGCGTCAAATGGGGGAAGCGCGGCCGAGCTACTTAAGGAGCGGCGCCTGGACTCGGAGGTGCTGCTCAAGGCAGCACGCGTCCTCGTCGACGATCACGCCGACGCCATGTCACGCACGCTTCAACGGGCGCGAGAACTCGCAGCCCGATCGCCGCTGCGCGATGCCGGCGCGATTCACGTGCTATTCGCGCTTTGTCAGGAGCGAGCGACGGCAGCATTTCGCGCGATCTCTCAGTGCGGCTCGGACGTCGTCAAGCTACGGACGGCCACCATGCAGCTTGCAATGGGGATTGTCGGCCCGCGCCGAATGTCGCCCGTGACCCAACTTTCGCTGCAACCCTCCGCATCCGGTGCGATGCCGCGTCCGGGGGGACGCCACGTCGCTTCCTCCCAACCCGCCGTGAAATCCGCCTCACACGCGTCCGTCGCTCCCAGCCCATCACGGCAAAAGCGGCCTCGGCATGGCTCGTCATCGCCGTCGCTGTCGGCGGCCCGTTCGAGTCCAACCCCGGTCGCGCGCTTCGAAATCGAATCGAGGAGCGCCCCAATGCTCACGTCTGTCGGGCGTAATCTGACGCTGGCGGCGGTTCGCGGAGAGCTCGATCCCGTCGTTGGGCGTGAGGTCGAGATCGAGCGTACGCTCGACGTGCTTGCGAAACGCCATGGCAACTGCCCTTGCCTCGTCGGTCCCGCGGGCGTCGGCAAAACGAGTGTGGTTCGCGGACTTGCCCAACGCATCGCCGACGCGAACGGCGCCGCGTCACTCGACGACCGCATCGTCATCGAAATCGACGCAGCCACATTGCTCGCCGGGACGGGGGTGCGCGGCGCTCTCGCCGAGCGGATTGCCCAACTCAAGACCGAAGCGTCCCGCTTCGAGGGGCGGGTTGTATTATTTTTCGAGGAGATTCACGCGATTCTTGCGGCCGACGAGGAGACGACCGCCGAACTCAAAGCCGCGCTCACTCGAGGCGACCTGCCGTGCATCGGCGCGACGACGCCCGAACACTATAAGCGCGTGATCGCAGCTGACCCAGCCCTCGCGCGGCGACTGACAGCCATCGAGGTGTCGGAGCTCGCGCCCGACGAGGCGGTTCTTGCTCTCGAGCGGGTGGCTCCAGCATTTGAGCGGCACCACGGGGTCCGCTTTGCGCCGACCGCGATGGCGGCGGCAGTATCGTGGAGCGCGAGGTACGTTCCTGACCGGGCGTTGCCGGACAAGGCCGTGAGCATTCTTGACCTCGCAGGAGCACGTGCGCGACGTCGTGGTGAGCGCGAAGTCGCACGCGCGCAGATCGCCGAGGTCGTTAGCGAAACAACGGGCGTTCCTTTGGAGCGCCTTCTCGAGACCGATGCCGTGCGCATGTTGCGCCTCGAGCAGTCGATGGGTACACGCATCGTCGGCCATGCACACGCGCTTGGACGCATCGCCCGCGTATTGCGGCGCAATGCCGGCGGCTTTCACTCGCAAAGGCCGATTGGCTCGTTTCTCATGCTAGGCCCGACGGGCGTTGGCAAAACGGAAACTGCCAAGGCGATCGCCGAGTGCCTGTTCTACTCGCCGCATGCGATGACACGCCTGGATTTGTCCGAATACGCGGAGGCACACACCATCTCGCGCCTGGTTGGGGCACCGCCGGGCTATGTGGGGCACGAAGCGGGCGGTCAGCTAACCGAGGTGGTGCGCAGGCGGCCCTATCAGGTGCTTCTCCTCGACGAGATCGAGAAGGCACACCGCGACGTCCTGGAGGCCTTTCTTCAAGTTTTCGACGAAGGGCGCTTGACCGACGGTAGGGGACGCATCGTCGACTTCACGAACGTCGTCATTGCGATGACCTCGAACTTGGGGGCCGATTTCTCGCGACAAACGGCGGGCGGTCGCATGGGCTTCGGCGCGCTTGAAGAGAGGAATGTGCGCGCCTATGAGGAAGCCGTCTGCGCGGCCGCCCGGTCGGCGCTCGCTCCCGAGTTCTACAACCGAATCGATGAGGTGATCGCCTTCGCCCCCCTCGACCGGGCGGACGTGGCGGAGGTAGCGCGGCGCATGCTGCGCGCACTTGGCGCGGACCTCAAGGGCGCGCGTGGCGTGGACCTCGACATCAACGACACCGCCGTAGCAGCGCTCCTCGACCAAGGAGGTTTCGACGCGGAGCTCGGCGCGCGCCCGATGCGGCGCGCGATCGCGCGGTTCGTCGAAACGCCTATCGCCGAGATGCTCTTAGAGGGCGAGCTCAAAGCGGGTGACGTCGCGATCGTTGCAACCAAGGACGGACGCGTCGCGGTCGAGCGGGCGAGCCGAGATCTAGTGTCTCTCTCCAATAGACGGGTCAGTGAGCCAAAGGGCGCCGACTCGCCGGCCCGCTAAAGCACTTCACCGACCGCCTCTCCGCCGTGCGCCGCTGCGATCGCGTGTCGGACCGACGTCATGATCCGGGTTGCGCGGGGGCGCGCGAGTAGCCCTTAGAGCGGTGCGCACCCGCGCGAGATCGATGGCGAAGCGCGAGTTGAGCCGCTTGTCGCTACTGATGGCCGAGACGACGTCGCGTAGCTCGGGATCTTCTGTGGCTGTCCATTGGACGAAGAGATCGAAGACGGGAGCGCCAAAGCGAAGAGCGACAGCGATCGGGACGCGTCCGAGCGCTTCGACGAGCGCCTTTCTGCCCGGATAGCGAGCCGCCGCCCGGGGGGCTGCGCGCGCGAGTTCGAATGCGTCGGCGAGCCGGCTGACTGCACCCGCAGCGCGGTGAATTCGGGGCAGCCACGGTTCGCGTCCGATCGCGCGCAAGACAGCCGCAGCATGAAAGTATCCGTCCATCCAGGTCGCGGTTTCGTGCACCAGAATATCGCCCGACGCGCCTCCGACACGCCCGAGCGCGTCCACGACTGCGTCACGCACTCGATACCGCAGGTCGTCGGCGTGCGTATGCATCTCGGCAACCAAGCGCCGACGCGCCGCCTCGTCCGATGCGGCGCGCGCGCCGAGGGCCAGGACTCCACACACCGGGAGAAATTCGAGGGGCGTGGCCCCAGGCGCTTCGTCCGCCGACAGGCGCGCCATCGCGAGGACAACGCTGTCTGCTCGCCCGCCGTGTGCCCGACAGGCGAGCGCGAATAACTCAGCGAGGGCGTCGTTCGCGCGCGGACCGGGCAAGTGCGAGCCCCGCGCGAGGAAGTCGAAAAGCGCCCCCATACGACCGACTATCGCCTCGTCGAGAGCTCGGGACATGGCATCGGGGAATCCGAGGGGCATAGGACGGGTGGCTACTGTAACGATCTCTCGTACGCGCTGCATGGGGAGTCTCTCTGTCACCTTCCCGCTCTCTAGGCGGCGAGGGCGGGACATTCCAAGAGAACGTCACCGTGTCAGCTGATCGCTATTCGCCGGTGAGCAATGCGCCGTTTTGTGCGATTGCGATGGCCGGCGCACGCAGTCGGTCCGGTTTCTCGGTCGCCGGGTGTACGTCGGGGCGGTGATGGTTCTCGCGAGCGCCGTCGCCCTCGCGGCCACGCCGTGGGCAGGGCCGTTCGCAAGACAGGCGTGCCTGCGTGGACGATGATGGCTGCGATGGTGGCGGGGCCCGTTCAAGAGGACGAGCCCGTTAGTAGCTCGCTCCGCGCGCCTGGCGCCGGCCCCCGAGCCTGGACGGATCCTGAGTTCGCTCTTGGAACGACTCGGCGTCGGACCGGCGGCCATCGCCAAACCCTTTGGTCTGGCTGGCACCCACCACGATCTGCCCGGACGGGTCGCGATTTGTACGCAGCATAATGTAACCGCGCCGGAGGGCGCGGTTCGCGCGGAAGTTGGCGCCGCCGGCGTTTTTCCCATCGGCGTAGCTTGCGTCGTGCTGGTGCGGCGATCCCTGCCGCCGCCCGGAGAGCCATGGCCAACGACCACAACGCGCCGCGTCCGCGGGTGCGATGGGCACGTCTGCGCTTTCAGATCCTTGGGCCTTTGCTGGCCGCACCCGCCGACGATGGCGAGCTCAAGAGGCGCATCGCCGAAGCTGGCAGGACGCCGATGGCGCAATCCCACGACGGAAGAATCGATCCGCTTCAAAACGACTGAGCGGTGGTGGTACACGGCGCGCGGGGTAGACGACCCGCTCAACGCGTTAGCGCGTAATGTACCGTCGCACGCCGTCACGCACCGGCTCCCCCGCTCTCGCCGAGGCGATTGCTAAGCAGCATCGCGATCACCCGCGCTGGACCTTTCGACTCCATCACCACAACTTGCTCGCGCTCGGCCGCGCTGCCATCGGATCGCGCGCTCCAGACTCGCCGCGCCGTCATTCGCGTCGCGGCATGCGGCCACTAGCGCTGAGGATCGCGTCCACACCCGCCAAGGTGGTGGTAAATGAAACCTTCACGCGCCCGTAGCTCAGCTGGATAGAGCAGCGGCCTTCTAAGCCGCGGGTCGCTGGTTCGAGTCCAGCCGGGCGTGCTAGCGAGATCATTGGGGATTCGCCCTCCCGCTTGGTGCGGCCCGCACCAAGACCCGCACCAAAATCCGCACCATGAGCAGCGGCTTTCGGAACGGGATCGGCCCCCCCGACGGCCCTCATTGGCAGGGCAATCACCTCGCCGGCGGACAGGTCGAGCCGGATGGTCTCGACCGCCGCCTGCAGCGTCGAGATCGCCAGTGCCGTGTAGTGCTGCGCGGTCACCCCCGCGCTCGCGTGACCCATTAGCCGCTTGATCGTCGCCTCGGGAACGCCGGCCTCGGTGAGCCACGTGGCGAAGCTCCTTCGCGTCGCGTGCGAAGTATACGGCCGCCCCTGATACGCCTCGGGCAACCCCGCCGCGCGCAGATCGGCGCGGAGCATCTCCGCCGTATGCGGGCGCCACGCCTCTCCGCTCTCATTGGGAAACACGGGGTCCGGCGGAAGGGGAAGACGGCCAACCCACTTGGCCCATCCCACCGCCTTCCAGCCGCGTAGCGCACGCACCGCGAGCGAGTGCAGCGGCAGCACGCGCACGCGATTGTCCGTCTTCGTCTTGCGAAGCGTGGCCCAACCGCGGTCGCCCTCGAGTGCCAGCGCCTTGGTGATGCGTGCAATCGGCACGGCCGCGTCGAGATCGAGGTCGTCCAGGCGCAGCCCCGAGAGCTCCCCCTCCGCCATTCCACTCGTCACGGCGAGCAGCGTGCGCACCCGGCGCCACTCGGGCACGGCCGGGCTCGAGAGCAGGCGCTCGGCCACGGGCCGCGAGAAGTGCACGATCGTGTGCTTGCCCGCGAGCGTCACCGCTTCGGGCACCTCGCGTCGTACCGCTTCGTGCTTCATCGGGTTTGCGGCAAGGTTCACCCACTCTTCCGCGAGAGCGTCCGCGAAGAACGCCGTCAGGCTATTGACCACGTTGCGGCACGTGAAGGGGGCGAGCGCTCCGCCCCGCACCAGAGTGCGAACGCGTTGACCGTCCTGCGTCTGCCATTTGGGCGTCACCTTGCCGTGATCGCGAACCTCGCGTAGCCACGCGCGCAACGTCGCGGGGCCGAGCTCGACGATGGGCGTGTCTGCGACGTCGGGGTACGCGAGCACGTGGTTCTGCACGCAGCTCGCATGCTGCTTGCGCATGGCGGGCGACAGCTTCGGGTTGCGCCCGTTGAGAGCGAGCCAACGCGGGGCGAGGCTGCGCAGCGTCGGCCGGACGTCGTCGCCGACTGGAGCGGTCGGCAGCTCGGCGAGTCGCTTTCGGTATGCTTGAAGCCAATCGCGCGCGTAGCGCTCGGCCGCATGCTCGGTCCGGTGTTGTCGTGGCACGCGCGTCGCGCTCCACTGGCCGGGGGCGGTCCTGTACTTGAGGATCCACTGGCCATTGCCGCGCCGAAAGAGGTTCCAGCCGCGATCGTCGTTGGTGCTCATGACTGCCCCTCCGCAGTTTCAGGGATAGCTTCCAATCTAAACTCGGCGCCCGAGCTTTCCAACGCGGGGCACGTGTGCGGGCTCGCCACACGGCGCGGCCCTTCGAGGTCGAACGTGTAAGCGCGAACGAGCGGCAGCCGATCGACCGCCCGCAGCGTGTCGCGGCCCCCCGCTCGTAGATCGTCATGCGAATCGGAACGTTGCTTATGGCCCATGGTGCACCCCGATTTATGCGTACGTTTCATCGCGATACCTTGGCTGCTGCGCGGTGCGCCGCTCGCTGGGCATGCGCCTGAATCGCGGCGTCGATCCGATCGCGTCGGCCCCGAAGCCAGTCATCGGCGCGCGCGACGTCGATGCGCCGCGATTTGCCACTGCCGATCGTCGGAAGCCCTTCCGCGACGAGCTCCCAAACGGTGCGTTCGCCGAGCGAGAGTCGACGCGCGTACTCGGAAGCCCGCAGGTAGAGCGCCACCGGCTCCTTCGCGTCGTTGACGGGCTGCACCCCGAGCACGCGTCGTACGCGCTCGGCGAGCGCCGGGTCGCGCTCGGCCGCGTCGATGATCTCAAGCAATAGGTCGCGACCGAAGCTCATCCGGCTTGCTTCCTTTCTGCCGTGGTGATCCGTTCAAGGAGGGCGCGATGACGAGACCGGGGCCTTCGGCTCAGCTCATCCGGTCGGAAAACGAATCGTCGTGGTTCCGGTCGTCGACCAATCCGCGGCTCCATGCCGTAGAAAGGCGCCTGCCCGTCCCGCGGACGCGCGCACCGCCGTCTGCCGAAATCGAAAGTCAGTCCCGCCGAATCCGGTGACGAAAATGACGAAAATCGATTCGTCGTGGCCGGGACTGGCTCGTGCGGCGCGTGGGCGGCCCGGACGCCGACGCGAACGGCCCCTATATCGAGCGTCGGTCCCCCCCAATCCAGTGACGAAAATGACCAAAATCGGATCGCGCTGGGGGTAGCCGCATCTCGCCGAAGACGGCGCGAGCGAGGGCCGGGGCGAACCGGAACCTCGGGGCCCGCCAAGTCCAGTGACGAAAATGACGAAAATCGGGACGACATGGACGTCACTGCCTCGCGCGGGGGTTGATCTCGAACAGGGGACTCGAAGGACGGCCGCGGCGACGCGGTCCAAGGTCCTGGACCTCACGCAAGAGCGCGCGCTCGACGAGCATGGCAATGGCGGCATCCAAATCGGGCGCCCGCTCGACTCGGCATTGCATCGCGCGGTGCATCGCGTGGCGCGTGACGGAGCCGGTATCCGATCGGCCGCACCATGCCCAAATGTGCTTCGCGAGGGTTGTCGCGGAGTCGGCCGCCATCAGGCCGAAGGCCGCGCGCGCGTGCTCGAGCGCGTACCGACCGAGCACGACCGCGCGGTCGACAGCGCCGCGCTCGATGGCCAGCCCGAGGGCCCCCTCGGCGTAGTCGCCCACGTGCAAGACCCCCGCGAGGCGGGCCACCAGACCGGGCAGCTTGTTGCCCCAATCCGCCATCGAGTGCAGATCGCCGGCGGGCCCGAGACGCGGCTCAATCTCGGCTTTGAAGGCGATCAACCCGCCGCGCGCAGCCTCCGTGAGCGGAATCGGATGAGCGACGAACTCCCCGTGCTCGTCGAAGTGCTCCGCAAGGCCGGCGACCGTCCGCACGACGCGCCGGTACTCGGAGCGCGCCGATTCGGTGACGGCCTCGGGATCGGCCTTACGAGTGCCGACCCTCGAGCGCGGCAGCGCGTAGAGAAATCGCGCCAGAAGACCCAGCGTGCGAAACGCAGGCGTCGATGCCAAACCCGCGATGACCGACGGCTGCACCGTCAAGCCAATCGTCAAAAGTGGCGCCGCAAGATGAAGGCTCGGCCGGCCGATGCGATCGAGATCGTACGCGTCGCCCGAATGCGCCTTGCAGAAGAGTTCGCAATTGACGCGGCCGTCGGAATAGCGCCCGGCCAGGATCGCGAACGGGCCGCCCTCGGAGGAAAAGACCCCCAAGCGACCGTGCTGCTCCGAGAGCAACCGCCCCACGGCCTCGGGGGTCGCGTCGTCGGCGACCAACCGCGGCGCCGACGGGGCCCGGCGACCGACGCGATCGACTGCAAGCGCGCGTAGCTCGTCCTCGAGCGCGCGCCGTTCGACGTCGTGATCGGCTCGGGCCGCGCGCTTACGCAGGTTCTGGGTCCGCTCCTCGTGCATCCGGTCGCACTCTTCAGCGTCGGCGATCTGCGGAGCGCGACGCGCGCGGAGCTCCCGTTCCCATTCGCGGAGCGGTGCGGTCGCGGCGGCAAAGATCGGCGACTTGCCCTCGCCGGGCGCCAGCGCCACGGCGACGTAAAGGTTGGTCGGTTCCGACCACCCGGGCTTGATCTCGACGGCGACCTTCTTCGCGGTCGTGAACGACAGAACGGCGAGGCCGAGAAGCGCGGGCAGATCCGCAGGGGCCTGAACGGCATGGGCCTGCTCCGCGGCCCAAACCCCGAGCCAGGGCGGTAGCACCTCCAGCGGAAACGCGGGCGCGTCGCCAAAAGGAATGGGCTCGTCCCACGGGTCGCCCGAAAGCATGGGCACCGCGTCGTCTTCGGGGTCCACCGGCAGCTGTCCGGCGCGCAACCGTTCGTTTTCGTCTTTGGAGCTCATGTGGGCCTCGATCGGTGAACCGCCACGCGTCCTTCGAGCGATCGCCAAATCGCTTCGGCGCACGCATCACCGGCGGCATCGTGATGCGTGCGGACAAACACCCGGGCCCCGTCGGGGATGAGTCGGGCAAAGTCGTCCGACCACGCCCCGGCCAACACGCCGAGCACGATCGGCGCGGCTTCGTCGGCGTCGGAACTCCGCGTCGCCCAGGTGAGAAAATCGGGCTCGCCCTGGGTAATGACGACGCGAGGTCGTGGCTGCCCACCCAGCTCTTCCCAACGGCCCGACAGCAGGGCGACACCCTGACCGCAGGCGAGAACGAGGTGCCGGTACGCGTAGCCTGCGGGGGACACGCGCCTCGGATCGTCCGTGTCGTGTTCGCGAACGCACCATGCTCGGACGCTCCGCATCCGACCGAGCGCGTCGAAGATCGGCACGAGCAAGCGGTGGCCCGATTCGATCCACGAGACACGGCTCGGGTGAGCGCGACGAAATGATGCCCACCCGGGAAGCGACACCGTCGGAAGCAGCGCGCGCGCCAAGTGGAAGTCATCGACCCACTCGGCGCAAAGGCCGTGGCGCGCCAGAAGGGCCGACACCTCGTCGTCGAGGCCGCACGGGACGCACGCGCCCCAAAGCGCCGCAAGCTCGTTGGGCGGCGGATAGCCGATGAGTGGCTGGTTCGGGCGGTCGCTCGCCCGGCCGACATTGCGGAGTGGATTGGCCGGACCCGACGACCGCGCCCCCAGGGCGAGGTGGTGCGGTCTCATTGACCCTCTCCGGTGGGCGGCTTGTGAGAACGGTCGGAATCGCTAGGGCCTGGACCGGAGATCGGGAACAGGAACCGCCATGTGCCGTGGATCCGGAATCCCATGACGCCGCCCGGCAGTCGGACCACCGGAATGGTGCCGCAGACGTGCGCTCGGCGATCGCAGTCATCGCGGAGTGCGAAGGAATCGAGCCGGAGCGCGACGGCCGTCGCCTCCAGTGTCGTGAGGGCTCCAGGCTCGTAGAGATGACCTGCCGTGGAGCGAGTGGGATCGGTCTGAGTGCTTCTCATGGGCGAACTCCGGGCGAATGCGCGAGGCGCGGTCGCAAGCGAGCGACGCGCGGGAAAAGGCGACTGGGCAGGGCCCGCGCGAAGCGGGCGGGTGATCACGGGGGAGTGGTCCGCGGTCATGCGGCAGGCTGGGTCAGACGAATGACCTGCCGTGGAGCGACTCCGCCGACCCGGTGGATCCGGTCCAAGCGACGAGGAGAGCAATGACTGGAGGATCTTGTGCGCCGGCAGACGACCCGCGAGAGCGACGCCGACCCGCACGTAGAACCCATCCGGCAGACGGCAAGGGTCGTTGTGAGTCTTGAGGAGATAGGCCAGTAGGCCCCGAACGAGCCGGGCACGCCCGGCTGTCCGCACCTCCAAAAGCAATTGGACACGAGGACACACGCCGGGGATGCGCGCCGCAAGTCGGTCGTCGACGTCCAGCGTTCGGAAGACGAACAGCCGCGTTCGACGGCGATGCCGAATGCGATAGGCGACGATCTTTCCCGAGGAGAAGAGAGCCACCGGTCCAAGTGTGCCGGCGACGGTCGCCACCGGAGTGCCGTAGAGAAGCCCGCTTCGGACCTCGGTCCCGGTCCGGCGCAATTGCACGGCGGTGTTCATCGGCCACGCTCCGGGCTGCGGCCGCGAGGGCCCCGGGGCATTTCGCTCGTGATGATTGGATTGGGCATCCCGTCGGTGCGACGCCGGCGGGGATCGACTCGGCGGTTCGCTCCGCTGACCTCGTGGGCGACGTCGCGATGGCCGAACCGCCCGTCGGCCGATGGCCGATCTTCGCGCGGTCGATCGAGGACGGGCCGGATCGGGGCAAGGTCGCTCGGGCAAGCCAATGGGCCGTCGAAGTCGAGAGGGAGGCCCCACTGCCGATACTCGCGCAGGCGGTCCCGAACCCGCTCGAGGGAAACTTGTTCGCCGCGAGCGGCACGGTCGCGATGCAGAACGAAATCCACGATCGACCCCTTGTCGATTGCGGCAGCAATGCAGCGGCGCAAACGCCGGGTCGCGTCATCCGTAGACTCTCCTTTCGGCCCCGGCTCGTGGGCGTTGGCCGACGCGTAGAGCCAGTAACCGCTCCTGGTTCGTGTCACGACGATCCGGTCCCCACTCGGGTGTTCGAGGAAGAGAAAGCCGTCGCCCCTGCCGGGGCACGGTCGGTAACCGGTCGCCATCGCGTAGCCGACAAGGTTGATCGAGCGTTTGTAGTGTTCGATTTCGGGGTCGTGCCGAACGGTCATGGTGGGCTCCTATGGTGGTGAGAGGGTGGACTCGGGCAACACGGACAATGGGTGTGCGGCACGCGGGTTCATCGGCCGCGATCGAAGGCCGAGCGTGATCGCTCGTGCGAGAGCGCACGGATGTAGGGGCGCTCGACCTGCTGAAGGACGTCGTTCCAGTCTTTCGCCGGCGACGGCGAGTGACGCTGAAACGTGACGTGCGCTCGCTCGCGGGCGAGGGTTTCGATCCGCCTCGCGAGCTTGACCCCCGCGTCATCGGAATCGACCGCGGCGATGACTCGGCTCTGCGGGGGCAATTGCGCGAAGACGCGGTCGAGTAGCCCGATCTGGCGGGTGCTTGGCGCTCCCCCGGTGCTGAGGTAACGAGTGTGGTCCCTCTCGCCGGGGTGCAGCTGGAAGTAGCTCAGTGCATCGATGGCGCTCTCGGTGACGACGAGCGCCGAGTCCGTCGGCCGAGCTTTACTCTGCCAGGCGCTCTTCGTGCCCCCGGTGGCAAACCCGGTGAAGCCCCGGTTCTTGATCTCGAAACCGGTGACCTCACCGGCCGCCGTCGTATGAACGAAGAGAGTGTTCTTGCGCCGGTCGAGTCCCCACGTCCCCGCAAAGCGCGGGTGCCGAAGGGTCTCGGGGCGAATGCCTCGCGTATTGAGGTAGGGGCTGTTGTCCGCGTTCCGGGCGGCCGCGAACGTCGCCGCCGGTGGGCGACGGTCGACAGGCGCAGCCGGCGCGAAGGGCACACCGTAATCGACGATCGGGCGACTGGTGCCGAGCCAGTGGCGTAGCTCCTCGCGGACGTGACCGAGGGAGCCATGCCGGGCACGCGCCTGGACGAAGTCGACGATCGTGCCTTGATCGCGATCGTCACGGACCGAGAAGTACGTCCAGTGGCCGTCGGAAGCTTTGCGCACGATGATCTTGTCGTTCGTGACGGCGTGACGCAGCACGTGGCACGCGCGGCTGCTCTCGCGCCGATCGCGTTGGTATCCGTAGCGATCGGTCGCGTATTGGACCAAATCGATATCGGTCTTGAATCGGTGCAGTTCGGAGTCGTGCATGACTGGACGTCTCGTGCTGGAGAAAAGAGAATGGGTGGGGTGAATGGCGTCGCCGCGGGGGCGCGAGCCCAGTCGTCTGGCCCGCGCCCCCCGGCGTTCGGATGGCAAACTGCGCTATTCGGTGGGCGCGGCCTCCGTCGTGTCCATCTCGCGCATCTGAATGGTGGTTCCAGCGAGATGGGGCAGGTAATCGAATCGCAAGTTGTACGATCCGTCCTTGTTCTGGAAGGCGACCCCAATGCGGGTCCACCAGGTTTTCTTGCCGACGCCGCCGCTACGTTCGATGGCGCCGACAAGCTGCATGGTTTTCTTTTGGCTCATGACAATGGTTCCTTTCGTGGCAGAGGGGGATTTCGGTGGGTGGTCGTGTTGGGCCCTCAAGCGGGCGAGCCGGATCTCCTCGCGATGTGCGCCTTGCCGGTCCCGCCATCCCTTTTTGGGAAAGACGAAACCGCCGACGGGCCGTGCGGCACGAACGAGGCGGCGATTCCTTCGGCAGGGGTTCATGCGGAACCTCCCGAGGCGTCGGCGAGCGGTGTGTAGGCCTCGGCATCTGCGGCGTGCTCGAGGGTGAGCAGAAGCGAGCGGCACGCTTGCTCGAGCTCGTCGCAATTGGCTTCGGCAGCAGCGAGTTCGAGACGCATGCCGCGCAGGCGCTTTTCCTGATCGCCTGTGACTTGGCCGAGCGCCCGCGTGGCTCGCGCGAACTCGGCATTGAGCCACTCGGCAAAGGCGCTGTGCTCCCGATCCCGCTCGGCGCTTTGGATTTGGAGGTCGACCAGCCTCTGCTCCAACTCCGAGCAGTGCAGCCGGAGGTGCCCTTCGCGTTTGTGCGCCTGCAAGAGCTCCCGCTTGAGGGTGAGGATTTGGTTTGGCTCGGCAAGCCCGGCGAGGGCGCGGACTGTTTCATGGAATTCAGGGGGCAGTTCAGGGGGCGAATGCATCGACGGGCTCCTTTCGGGAGGTTTTTTTGGCAATGGGAAGCCGCACGGACCTCGTCCATCGAGGTCAGCTCGAAACGTCGTGTTTTTGGGTGAGCGGAACTACAGACTTCGCATCGAGTGTTTTGGATGAAGGGATTCTGCGATAAGCGACGACTACGGACTTGAAGCCAAAGCAGACGGCGCGAAGGGAACCGTCGGAACAAGCAGCGAATCGGCCCCCGCGCCTTCTCGGGTCACGGGGACGAAGATGGGGGCCTCCGCGACCGGCGCAGGGGTGGGCCGCTGGTGGCGGATCTCGAGGGTCGTAACGGCCGCGAAGTCGGGCAGGCCGATGGCACCCTCGTACCTGCGCAACACGCAGAGTCGATGAGCGGCCGAGGCCGGATGCGCGGTGCCGGCAAACGCACCCGTGGGCAGGCCCCCGTGCGCTTCGGGGGCTTTCTTCGGTGACGCCATCGGAATCCTATGGGCGGCGCACTCGAAATCGAACTGCGAGAGCATCGCCGTGCCGACGGCGATATTGGTGCAGGGATCGAACGCCTCGGCGAGATTGCGCCCGAAGGCACTCAGCCACGCCGGGGGCACCTGCATGAGCCCGAGAAGCGGTCGGCCTCCATTGGCCAAGATGGATTTCGCGCGGACAAGGGCGTCGGCGGACGTCTTGGGCATGGGCGGTGGGTCGAGCTGGCTCCCGTCGACCGACGCGTCCAGCACGAAGTCGGGGTTGGCTTCGCTCGTCGATTGGGCGATCGCGCGCACGAGATTGTCGTCGGCGAGATACAGACTGCAGCTGAGGATGGTCGTCAGAAGGTCCATAGGGGGGTCACCGTTCCTCGGATGGCGCCAGCGGGTAGAGGTCCGAAGGTGCGCGAATCGAAGCTTTTGGCGTAGTGGGAG
>CAVOKF010000004.1:655000-1171704 GCA_963696385.1 uncultured delta proteobacterium | reverse complement strand
GCGGCGCCCTCGTCGTGATCCACTGCACGGCGGGATCGTGATCCACGGCCCGGCCTGAAGGGGCGGCCGCGGGCGGCGGGATCGTGATCCAGGGGGGCGCCGTGGAATGCGCGATCGAGGGCGTCTCGCCGGACGCTGGCGTCGATGTCCAGGCGTCGATGCAGCGAGTGCCGGAAGTGGTTCACACCTGCCGTGAGCGCGCTCGATCACCAAGTTGTGTGCGGAGAAGGGGTGCCGCGGCCAGCGCCGCAACCGTCGAGGCGGTGCTGGAGGCGGCGCAACGACCTGGACGAGCAGCGGGCCGACGAGCGCGCACGCCAGCAAAGGCGCCGGGACGGCGGCAAGGCAGCCGGATGTCACGAGCTACCCTCGGACGGCAACAGCGTGCATTTATTGCGTAAAGTACAGCAGATCGTGGACAAGGCCGCGAGCCTGTCACGAGCTACCCTCCGCCGCGATCTGGGGCGAATTCTGCGGAAAATCGGCCCTTTTGGGCCCGCCAAAGTGGACAGAGTGGGCCCATGTCACGAGCTACCCTGCGCGCTGGAGGCTGGGGAAAACGGCTGCCGATCGGGCCTGGACCTGCCCAGCGTCACGGGCCGGTCTCGTGCCGGGTGACGAGTCGTGGTGGATTCGCGGCCGTGACCGCCGCTGCTCAAGCCGAGCGCCTCGTCGCCGTCGCCGATCTCGGCGAGGGCCTGTCGCGGCTGCGCCTCGCCGACGCCTGCGCGCTGGCCGCCATGCGCGCGTCGCTCAAGCAGCACGGCCAGCTCTCCGCCGTGCGCGCGTTCGAGCGGGATGGCGCCGTCGAGATTTCTTCGACGGCTTCAAGCGGCTACGCGCCGCGCGAGGGCTGGGCCTTCGCGATCTGCGCGCCGTCGTCACCGACCTTGGCGCCGTCGATGCCACCGTGCAGATGCGCGAGCTGCACGCTGGCCGCGGGCTCACCGCGCTCGAGGAGGCGTGGATCGTGCGCGCCCTGCATCGAGAGCATCACGTGACGCAAGGGGCGATCGCTGCGCTGCTTCGTTGCCACAAGAGCTGGGTCTGTCGCCGCCTGATGCTGGTCGAAGCGCTCGATTCGTCGGTCCAAGCCGACGTTCGACTCGGGCTGCTCGCACCGCGGCAGCGATCCTCGTCGGGCGTTGCCACGTGGCAACCAGCCGGCGGTCTCCGCGGTCGTCATCCGTCGCGGGCTCACCGTGCGGCAGACGGCCCTCTTGGTGCGCGAGCTCGCGGACGACTCGGGGCCGGGGCACGAGGCGGTGCTGGTGCGCTGGCGCGACGGGGGTCGGCCTGCGCGTCGCGGCCGCCCACGCATTGCAAGGAGCATCGCCGAGACGATTCGCGCTCGACGTGACGACCCTTCGACGGAGCGCGGGGCGACCTCAAGCCTGTTTGGCCGGGATGCCGCTTGCCGCGTCGGGACCCGCCGCCGACGTCGTCGGCCCCGATCAGCAACCTCCATGGCGTGCTGGGCGGCCTGATGAAAACGATCACCGCCGTGACCGAGAGAGCGAGCGGCGCATGACGGCGCACTGGCGCTCTCGCGAGGATTGATCCACCAGGTCGTCGTGTTGACGGCCCAGGGGATGAGCCGGCGCGCCATCACGCGGGCGCTGGGGGTAGTCGGAACACCATCAAGAAATCCTCGGACCCACGGTCGCGAGCGCGACGACGGGCACGCCGCGCTGGCCGCTGCGCCCGTGCGCGCGCCGCGTTCCCGCAAGATCGACGCCTACCAGGGTCGCGTGAGCGAGTTGCTCGCGCGCTACCCGGACATCACCGCGCAGCGCGTGCTGGAGATCCTCAAGGACGAGGGATTCCAGGCGGCTACACCGCCGTCAAGAAAGATGCGGCGCGTGCGGCCAGCGGCAAGCCGACGCCGAGCCTCGAAGCTCCGGTGTTCGGACCGGGTGAGATGGCCGAAAACGATTCGTCGCCCTACACGCTCACGTATACGACCGGCCTCTCCGAGACTGTGCAGCTGTTCCCGTATGTCTTGATCTACTCGAAGCGCAAGTCCTTCGACGTCTTCGGCTCGCCGGACTTGTTCGCGCTCATGGACGGCCACGAGCGCGCCTTCGCGCGCTTCGGCGGCTGCGCCGCGGGCTGAATACGACAGCCAAAGCCCGTCGTGCTCCGGTGGGAAGGCCACCAGCCATCTACAATCCTCGGTATCTCGCCTTTGCCGCGCACTACGGCATTCAGCCCGCCGCCGTGCGAGGAAAACCCAACGCCAAGCCGCGCGTCGACGCAGCTTCTCGGGAGCACGAGCGATCTTCTTAATGGCCTCCTGTTTGCGATCGCGCGACTTCGCCGCGCAGCTCGCCGACTGGCTCGTTCGCGTCGTCGACCCGCGCAAGCGTCACGCGCTGTCCGCCCTCGATCGGTTTCGCGACGAGGCGCCTCCTCTGCGGCCGCTGCCCAAGCATCCGTACGACACCGCCCGGGTCACGATCGACTCTGCAGCATCGACGGGTACGTCGAATGGCTCCGTAACCGTTACGCCGTGCCGTACGACCATGTGACCGACTTCCTGCCGCTGCGCATCACGCAGACGGAGCTGTTCGTCTACGGGCCGAACTCGCTTGCCTTGCGCGCTATGAGCTGGACCGCGCGGACGCGCGACAAATCGACCCGCTTGGCTCATCCTCGCCAAGAGAGCCGGTCGCCCTCGACGTCGACAAGCTGCGCGCCACCTTCGAGCAGATGGGCGACGGGCGCCGCGTTCCTGCTCCAGCTCTGGGGCGCCCACGTGACCCGTGTCTGGACCCACCAGCGCCTGGCAGATCCTGCTCTTGCGTGCCCGCTACGACAGCGCCGGCGTCGACGCCGGCCTCGCGCACGCCGTTCGGTTCGGCGCGCTCGACGCGGCCTCTTTGAGCGCATCTCGCCCGACGCGCTCCGCCCCGGACCCTCGACCAGTACGTCACCGAAGACACCGCCAAGCGCATCGATGACGCGCTCGGTCCCGTCGTCACACGCCCCCGGCTGATTTGGCCGAGTACGACGCTCTGCCGCGCAGCCACCCGCCGCCCCGTGGAGACCGCCGATGGCCAAGACCAAAACGGATAAACCAGACTCCAATGACCGGGTGACCGGCCTGGCCTCTGACGAGGCCGTCGTGGTGATCGATCGCCTGCGCCCGCACCTCGGCTACTTGGGCCTCTCCCATACGCTCTCCACGCTCGACGACTGGCTCGCGTGGGCCACCCGCGAGCGACCCGGACACACCGCCCTGCTCGAGCACGTCCTGGCCGCTGAGGTCGATCACAAGTCGGCCGCACGCCTGGACCGGCGTATCCGGGTCAGCGGCCTGGTCGAGCGAAAGACACTCGAGGCCTTCGACTGGGACTTCCAACCCTCGATCGACAAGAGCCTCGTGCTGGAGCTCGCCCGCCTCGACTTCGTCAGGCGCCACGACGACCTGGTCATCACGGGAAAGAGCGGCACCGGCAAGAACTACATCCTCAAGGCTCTCTCCCTGCGCGCCTGCGTGCAGGGCATCTCCCTGCGCTACGCGCGGTGCGTCGACCTGCTCGCCGACCTGCACGCCGGCCTCGCCGACGGCACCTACCCCCGACGCCTGAAGGCCTGGGCACGACCCGACCTGCTCGTCATCGACGACGTCGGCCTGGGGCAGGTGCGCCAGCGCGACGACGAGCCCACCGCCGCCCATACTCTCTTCAACCTCGTCGATTGCAGGCACGGCAAGCTCTCGACCGCGTACGCTACTTCCAATATCGATTTGCGCCAGTGGGGACGCTACCTGGGAGACGCGACCGTCGCCGCCGCCATTCTCGATCGGCTCGCCATGCATGCCATTCGTATCGACATCGACGGACCGAGCTACCGCCAGCACGTCGCTGCCGAGCGTGCCGGCAAGCCGGTCGCACCCACTCGGGCGACGGCGCCGTGAGGCGCCCGCGCCGCGTTCCACCCGCTCCGCCTCCGCCCCGCGTCCCGGACCTCGTCGTCGCGCCGGAGCTCGCCTCCATCATTCTGCTCGAACACGCGCTCGACCTCGCTGCCGACGCGCTCTTGGCCGAGCACCAGACGCTCATCGACGACTTCCATAGGCCACGCGACCAAGGCCCTGTCGTCTTCCTCGCCCACACGATCTGCCGCAGGGCCGCCACCTTGCGCGAAACGCTCTGGCGCTACCGCCACGCCGTCCGCGAAGCGGCAATGCCACCCGCGCACGATCCCACCGACGACAACACCTTCTGATAGCCGGACTCCCGCACTGAGCCGCGGGCCCGAGCGCTCGCGAGTCCTACCGGCGTCTTGGCGGTTCCCCCCTTCGCCCGGCCGAGCACCTCGGGGTGAGCCACCGGCCCTGACGCGCGCCCTTTCCGATAGCCAGGGGTGGGTCACGATCCCGCCGCTGCCGCCACCCCGACCCCGGCGACGGGTGGATCACTTCGGTCGCCAGAAGTGGATCACTCTAAAGGCGCCGCGTAAGCGCTGCACGAAGAGGCGTTATGGCGTGCCGAAGGGGCAAGGGGCATCTTCGCGTGCGTGAACGACGGTCGTTCAGTTCGACGAGGTCTGCTCTTTCGAGGGGGGCGGAGGCACGGTGATAGGCCCGAGCGGCAGCTTGAGCTCGTCGGGCGAGAGTCGTGCGCGCGTGGCGGCCCAATACTTCGGGGCGAGCTCGAGGTACCGGTCACGGGGCCAGTACGGCAGGATGCGGATGATCTCCGTGAGGTACAGCTCGGGGTCGAGTCGGTGGAGCTTGCACGAGGCGATGAGCGACAGGGTGTTGCCGGCAGCCCCCGCGTGGTCGTCGGAGCCATAGAACAACCATGCGCGGCGGCCGACGGCGATGACCTTCAACTCGCGCTCCGCGGAGTTGTTGTCCATGCGGAGCCTACCGTCGTCGAGAAAACGGCGGAGCGCCTTCTCGTGGCGAATGGAGTATCCGAGGGCGGTGGCGACGAGCCCGCGCTCGGGGCGTTTTTCGTGCTCGGCGCGGGCCCACGTGAAGAAGGCGTCGACGAGCGGGCGCACGGTTCGGTCGCGTTGCGCCTTGCGCTGAGCGGGCGCGAGTTTCGCGAGCTTGCGGTCGGCGTCGAAGATGGCGTCGATGAGACGGACCCCTTGGAGGCCGAGCGGGTGCTTGCAGACGGCGGCTTCCCAGTACTTGCGGCGCGCGTGCGAAAAGCATCCGACCTCGATCGGCGGCGGGCCGCACTCGCCGGGCTTGTCGTCGGCGCCGTCGGGGGGGAGGCCCTTGAAAAGCGCGTCGTAGATCGCGTGGGCGTCGGCCTGCACGTAGCCGGAGAACCCCTTGAACATCTGCCAGACCGCGAGGCTGGTGTGCTTGGGCTGGAAGTCGAAAAAGACGTGATCCTTGTCGGCGAGCGTGACGAAGAAGTGTCCCTTGCGACAGGGCTGGTGTGTTCCGTCGTGCAGGGGGATGGGCTGAATCGCGACGCCGGTGGCGTCGGTGGACAAGCAGAACGCGGTCGCGATGGCCTCTTTGCGCGCCGCCTCGACGATGCAGCCGAGGGTTGCGCCGACGTGCTCGGAGTACCGGCACATCGTGCCGCGATCGAGGGCAAAGCCTTCGTGCGCGCATTGCTGCTCGTAGCGATAGAAGGGAACGCCCAGGACGTACTTGATGGCGAGCACGTGGGCGATCATCGATGGCGCGAGCATGCCTCGCGCCATGATCTCTTTGGGCATCGGCGCGGTAATGAACCGGTACGACGGCTCCGTCGGCGCAGCCGGGATCCGCCCGTCGGTCGGGCCCTCGGTGGGAGGGGGTGGGCTTGGCTCGGGCTCCTTGTACACGACGCGCGCGACGATCAGGCGCCGGTATCCGCCGCGCTCGAAAGCCACGCGCGAGGTCTCCTCGACCCCGATTCGCTCGGCCTTTCCCTCGAGCTGGGGGTCGGACAGTTCGACACGAATCTCGGGCAAGTCGCACTTGGAGAGATCGCGCCGGCCCGTCGGAGCCGTATTTCTCGTCCGCTCGCGCGGCTTATCGCTCGGCGCAGGCGAGGCGGCCTCTTTCGGCTCGTCCGATGGGGCGGCGGCGTCGAGCACCTTCTTGATGGCTTGCGTCTCGGCCAGGAGCTTGTCGAAGGCCAGCTGCGCGTCGGCGATATCGTCGAGGCGCTCGGCTTTCGCGACGAACAGACGTCGCTTGAGCAGGTGAAGCTCCTCGAGCAATTGACGATATCGGACACGCAAGTTGGCGAGCGCGTCTTGGGCCTTCTCGAGCTCGCCACGCAGCGACGCGTTATCGCCGCGCAGCGACGCGACTTCGCTTGCCATTGCGACGAAGCGCTCGTCGTCTTGTTGGGATTGCGCACTCCGCGCGTCCAGCACGCACGTCTTGTATGCAATTCAGAGATTGCTGTCCATAGCTCGTCGTGACTTTTTCGCGCCTGCGAGTCAGTGCACGCGAGGTCGGCGCGAGGGTCGCGTGGACGTCTCGGGCGATGGCGCGATCTGCAGACCATCCAGCAGCGCATCCAGCGTGGCCTCGTCGACTTCGATGTGCGACGCGTCCGCTGCCGGCGACGCGGGAAGTGAAAATACTCCCTTGTCGAGACGCTTCGCAAACACGCATATCCCCGTCGCGTCGGCGAAAAGTATCTTCACGAGCTGATGGCGGCGACCGACAAAAACGAAGAGCGCCCCGCTGCGCGGCTCGTACCCCATACGCTCGCGAACCATCGCCGAGAGACGCTCGAATCCACACCGCATGTCCACCGGCTCGAGTGCCACGAAGACCTGTACCCCGGCCGGGATCATCGGGAGCTCCCTCCCAGCGCGCGGACCACCTCACCGAGAAGCGACGCATCAAACCCGCGAAGCACACGGACCCGTGCCGCGCCGATCTCGACGACCATCTCCGCAACCGTCATCTCGGCAGCACGCGGACGCACAGGCAAAAACCGCGGCGCCTTGCTGGATAACGGTGTCTGCCGCTCTGCCCGTCCCCCGCCTTGTGCTTCCCCTGAACGCGGCGACGTCGGCGCAGCTAACTCGGCTGAGCGCCGCACTTGCGACGCTGCCCAACACAGCGTCGACGCCTTGTACCCCTTGGTCCTCGCGAAATTCTCGGCAGAAAGTCCACTCGCCCGCCATTCCCGTATGCGCTCCACCCACTTCGCTTCCGTCTCCTTCGTCATGCGCCCCAGCTTGCCCACGAATCGAACCCCGCGGAAGAACGCCTCTCTATGCAGCGGTTACGATACGACGCGGGTGCGTGCGATGGGCGTCGCGCATCACAAGCGCAAAAACGATGCTCTCGATGCTGAGGCGGCCGCACGTGCCGTAGACCAAGGACGGATCCCCGAGGCGCACATTCTGTCTCCCGCCCGCCGAGCCCTTCGCGCGCAGTTGAGCGTGCGCGGCGCGCTGGTCGAAACACGTGCGCAGTATGTGACGACGATACGCGGGCTCGGGCGCGCGGCAGGCGTGCTCCTTCCCACATGCACAACCGAGAACTTTGTGAACAAGGTTCGCGAGAGCTCGCTCGACGACGCGACGAGCACGCTCATCGCGCCGCTCCTTGCCGTGCTCGTCGGAGTCGAAGAAGAGCTCACCAAGGTCGAACGGACGCTTTCGGAGATGGCGATGCGTGAGCCCATCACGAAACTTCTCGCCACCGCTCCTGGCGTCGGCCTTATCGTGGCGTCCACCTTCGTTTCGGTGATCGACGAGGCGAAGCGCTTTCGCAATGCGCAGGCAGTCGGAGCGTACCTTGGTTTGGTGCCGTCGGAGTTGACGACAGGCGGACCTGAAAAGCGGCGCCTAGGCTCGATCACCAAGCAGGGCAACACGTATGCGAGAAAAATGCTCGTCCAAGCGGCGTGGCTCATCCTCAGGTCACGCGACATGGACGACCCGATTCGCCAGTGGGGCGACCGCATCGCCAAGACGCGAGGCAAGAGAATCGCCGCCATCGCCATCGCACGAAAACTCGCCGGCGTCCTCTGGGCGATGTGGCGCGACGGCACCGCTTACGATCCGGTGGGACAGGCCAAGGCGAGCGCAAAGGGCACTCGCAGAGAGGCTCGTTCGAAAAACGCGAATGCGGAGGCGCTCGAACGCTCCGCCAAGAAACTCCAACGGCGGGCTCCTCGCCGCAACAAGATTTCGGAGGACGTCGCCATGACATGAATCGTCACGACTGTCTCCGATGCGCCTTGAGCGCGTAGCCTAAGAGCACCCCATCTGGAGGAACGTTGAACGCGACAAATTGGTAGAAGCTCTTGCGATCTCCGCTCCGGTGGAGACGTGACTGTACTTCGTGCGAAAAATTGCGTCTCGTTCCACCGCTTCGAATCCAAATCTACGTCTCGGGCCTTGGACGCGAACTTCGCTGCCCGATGAACGTGAAGAGTCAATCGAGAGGTAGCTCGCCAAGCCGCGCGTTCGGAGCGCTCCCCTTACTGTCACCGTGCTCCGGCGCCCTCAAGCGCCGAGAAGGGAAACGTCCATTGAATTCTAAGAACCCAGCTCACTCCGAAACGAAAAAAAGAAAACTCTCTGCGCGAAAACCCTTGCCCACGCCACCGGTTCAGAGTCCGATTTGGCGACGAGAGCCTCGAGCTTCCCTTGGTTGGCTGCTTCGCGAATCGCCGCATGCCAGTTCGACGCTGGGCGATGGCCCAGAGCGACCTGGGCGACGGGGATCCCCGCCTCGTCAAGCAGGTCGCGGGTGTCCTCGCGGTCAGGAAACAGCGACGCCAGAGCGTTGCGCAAGGCGGTTTGGTAGGGGGACCAGGCCATCCGCCACATTCCACACCGGCTCGAGCGCTGTCGTCGAGCACGATCGGCTCGGCGAGGCGTTCTGGAGCGAGCCCGTGGTCGATGGGCAGAGAAGTGAGCAGAGGCGCGCTTACGCGGTGCGGGCCCGACGGCCCGCGCGCACGGAGCAGCGTGCTTTTGGGCCGGTCGAGCATTAAGCTGGGGGAATGATCTTCCTGGTGACGCACCCCCCCGATTCGCGGCCGGCGCTGGTCGTCGAAACAACGGCGAGGATCGACGACGCGACCATCGCCCAACTAAAGGAGCGAATGGTTGGGTTGGGTTGCCCGAACGGCCTTCTTTTCGACGCGAACGAGTGCGTGATCATCCGCGACACCTACACGTCGCTTGAGCCTGCTTCTCTCGAAGAGGATGGCCGAGTCGCCACGGACCCGCTCCTGACCCGGGTTCCGGCGGCCCAGCGCTCCCTCGATCAGCGCGTGCTCGACTGGCTCCGGTCGATGGCAGCGGGGTGGAATGCCGCACTGCCGATGGATGGTGCGATCGCAGCTCCGTTCATCACGGACATCGTGCCCGCCGTCTCGGGGTCCCACGTCCGCCAGGTGGCCTAGAGACGCGCAGATGAAGCACGTCTTCGTCGAGACGAACTTCCTCGTTGAACTGCTCCG
Organism: uncultured delta proteobacterium; assembly: GCA_963696385.1. Taxonomy (GTDB): domain Bacteria; phylum Myxococcota_A; class Polyangia; order Polyangiales; family Polyangiaceae; genus Palsa-1150. Next base: position 1,162,300 of record CAVOKF010000004.1, on the reverse strand, counting down.
CCCCTCGCCGTCAAAAGACGCGCAGAAGCTGTTCGCACGCAACGACGGCGTCAACCTTCGCCTCTACGTGCCCTGGTGCTCCCAGTCGGAGGTGTGGCGCACGTTGAGCGACCGGATCATCCGCGAGGACCTCGGCTTCACGGACGCGATGATGAAGTTCGCGCTGCGACGATGGCTCGCCGATCGGACGCTCTTCAGCAAGGGCGAAATCGAAAAGCTTCGCGACCTCGCCGACGCCGATCGAAAGACGGCGCTTTCGACGCTCGAGCAGCAAATCCAGACGGCCGTCGGGGCCATGGAGCGGATCGAATCCGTCACCCGCAGTAGTCGCTCGGACGCTCAAGGTCTTCACGGTGAAATCCCTCAAGCCGTTCGACGAGATGGTCCTAGGAGCGGTTCTCTCGAAGGCCACCGATCTCCTCACGGCCGGCGAGCGGGAGCTCATCTTCTGCGACCTGGACGGCGACTTGGCGAGCAAGCACCCGCCCCTCGAGGCGGAATACCTCTCGTGCGGTCTCACGGTCCGCCAAGACTTCCAAGTGCCTTAGTCGTCATTCGGGTCTCGTCGCGCCGTCCCCCAAGCGCCACCCGCGGCCATGCTCCCGTGCGGCGCGTGCGTGGGGACCGGGACGACGCCGAACGAGAGCACCGCTTGCGACGCGTCTCCACCATCGAGCCGGGGCGGCCTCAAGCTCTACTTGTTGAACTCGACGACGGCGCGGAGCCATGGCCGTAGCCACTCGCCGTCGTTCGTCTTCTCCTCCATGAACACGTCGTTCTCTTCGAGCGTCAGCCAGTTCTTTTCTGCCGCTCGAATCAGGGCGCGAGCCGTCGTCGCGCCCGACGTCAAGCGTTGTTCGACGTCGGCGAACCAGTGCATGTACTGACGCCATCCCACCCCGACCCACGCCTTGTCGGGATCGCTCGCCATCTGAGCGAGAATGGCGGCGCCGAGCGAGTAGTAAACCCAAAGCACGTCGGTCGACGAAGAGCCCGCGGAGGCGGGCGCGGAAACATATCGCGTCTTAGGGGCGTTCGTTATCGCTGAATCGGCGAACCGATTTGAGCTTTCGGCCGGTGTCCACAACAGCTTGCCGGAACTTCGGATCGCTTCACGCGTTGACGACGCCCTGTCGTCGGATGCGTTTCTCGTACGCCTCGGGAAGGACACGCTGAAGCGATGGCGCGATCGGCCCTTGGATGCGGTCCTCTTGGCTACACGTCATCACGACCGGCATGCCGAGCGCCTTCGCCGCCTTTCCGAGGTTGACGGTGTTGCGAAGAGACACGTCGGAAGGCAGGTTTTTCACGAGCTGCAACGTGCCGACTTGGTGGTCGATCAAGACGAGTGCGCTCGTCTCCGGCTTGAAATGGGCCGATTTCATGATGGTTTCCTTCCGCTTGACTGGTGGTGACGTGAGCAACGTTGGTTCTTGCTCAGCCCATGTGCTTGCCGCCGTCGACGTTCAGCGTCTGACCCGAGATGAAGTCGGCGTCGGGCGATGCGAGGAAGGACACCGAGCCCACAACATCCTCCGGAACCTCCTCGCGCTTGATGGCGCGGGTCGCGATCTGTTCGTCCAGGAGCGCCTTAGGAATGAGCTCCTTCACGCGCGGGGTGACGGTAAGGCCGGGAGTCATCGTGTTGACGGTGATACCGTCTGCTCCGACGGCACGCGCCAAAGAGCGCGCGAAGCCGACAACGCCAGCCTTCGCCGCGACGTAGTGGACCTGCTCGCCAACACCGTCGAACATCGAGCCGGAGCCGACGTTGATGATCCGACCCCATCCTCGCCCCTTCATCAGGGGAAGGACCGCCTTGGTCATGAAGAAGACGCCGGTGAGGTTGATGTCGATTACCTTCTTCCAGTCCGCGGCGGTGATCTGTTCGGAGGCGCGGACCGGGAAGAACCCGGCGCAGTTGACGAGCACGTCGACCTGACCGACCTCTCACCGGGCGAACGCGGCGAGTCGATCGCAGTCTTCTTCCTTCGCGATATCGCCTGCGAACGTGAGGAGCTTGCCCCCGTGCCCTTCGGCCACGCGGAGCCGCGCGAGCGCGCTCTCCTCGGTGTCGGTTGCGATGACAGCATCGCCGTTGGAGAGAAAGCGGCGAACGATGAGCGCACCCATTCCCCCGGCGGCCCCAGTGACGACAACAACGCGACCGGTCTTCATGTTGGCAGCCTTTCCTTCAGCTAGCGCGGTGAGGCGCCTTGGTTCCACGCTCGCTCTCCCGAGCGAGCTCTTCGAAGTAAGCGCGAAGCGTCCGGGGCTCGCGGCCCAGAATGGCGTGGAGCGTGAGCGCGCTCCCGACCAAGCCATGGTGGTCGTAGTGGGCGAACATCGGTCGCATCGCGTCGGCTTCGTCACCGAGCGTGTCGGGATCGATCCTGACGGCGCGGATCTCGCGCCTGGTGACGTCGGCGATCAACCCCGCGACATCCTCCCGGTTCAGCTTGCCGTCAGCGCACAGCTCGAACGTTCCACATAGGAGCCGGTCTTCGACGAGCGCGATCGCGGCGACGTCCGCCACATCGCGGTAGTCGACACGCGAGAACCGGCTCTCGGCAGACCAGGGCTCGCCGAGCACTCCGGTCTCGACCACCTTCGGCCACGCGCGGGCGTAGTTCTGGAAGTAGAGCGCCGGATGGAGAAGGGCGTACTCCAGGCCTGAGTCGAGGATCGCCGCCTCGACGGGCGCCTTCGCCGCGTGATTCACGAGCTCCGCGAGCACCGGATGAATGACCGAGGAGAAAACGATACGCCGCGCGCCGGAACGCACTACCGCGTCTACGAAGCGCTTCCCGACCTCTGCCTCGTCTGGGAGAAATGCGGGCGCGATGTAGAAGACCGCGTCGACGCCGGCGAGCGCCGCATCCACGCTACGAAGATCGCGCAGATCGCCGATTACTACCTCTGCCGCTCCGAGTCGCTGCGCCTCACTCCCTTGTGCGGCGTTTCGAACAAGGCCTCGGACCCTCGCGCCTCGCTGGCTCAGCGCTGCCACGGCGAGGCCGGCAAACTGTCCAGCTGCGCCGACTGCGAGGATTGTTTTCGGAGTCATGAGCTTCATTGAGTACGACTCCACGGGTGCAGGCGCATCGGGTCATATGTAGACACTCCATCTCGCCGGGAGGACCATCCGCGGAAGCGACCCTCCGCCTTCCAATGTCCGGAGTAGCGAGGACCGCTTGAGGTCCGATCGCCACCGTTGCGGTGGCCGTCCAGGTGTAGTCTCGCTCGCATGTTCGCCATCTCCCATCGGTCGTCGACGCGCACTCGCCACGCGCTCACGCAGGAGGAGTAGTAGGACCGCACAATCGGTTCGACTTGGGCGAAATGCGCGCCGCGTCGAAATGGGAACCCGATCGCGCCAAAAATCATCGAGCGCGACTTCACTCCTGCGGCGCCGAACATGGCTTGGGCGGGCGACATTACGTACATCGCGACCGACGAGGGATGGGCGTACCTCGCAGTGCTGCTCGACCTCTACTCGCGCCGTCGGCTGGGCGATAAGTGCAACGAACGACACGGTCCTCGCTCTGCGCCCGCTCGACGGCGCCGTGCGCGCTCGCCGCTTCGTGCTTGTCGTCTCGTGCACCACACCGACCGCGGCAGCCCCCCACGCCAGCGACGATTACCGCCGCGCACTCACGTCGCACGCGACAATCCGGAGCATGCCGAAAAGGTGATTGCTGGGACGATGCCGTCGCTGAGCGCTTCTCCGCGACCCTATGCGCCGAGCTCGTCGACGACGAACGGTACGCGACGCGCCAGCAAGCGCAGACGTCGATTGGCGGCTGCGTCGAGCTTTCTAGAACGTCGCGCGGCTCCACTCGCATCTCGACTACGTCAGTCCGATCGAATTCGAATTGAGGGCACGAGTCGCGGCGATTGCGGCATAGTCACGCTGTCCACCGGAGCGGGTGAAGATCAGCCACAGACGGTTCACCGCCCACCTGACTGCCGTTCGCCGGTGATCGAACGGAGGCGCCGACCAGTCTGCGCTCGTTAGCTCACATCCCTCGCGTATGTCCCGGGTGTGACCCCGAGGTGCTTTACGAAGTGGCGGTTCAGTTGGCTCTGGTCATAGAACCCAACAGCGTGTGCCGTTTCTCCGCAGTCGCAACCGCGCCTAAGTAGATCGCGTGCTCGCTGAAGACGGAGGTGTGTAAGGTACTGATGCGGCGTGAAGCCGAACGCCCTTCGGAAGCCTCGAATCAACCGTTGCGTCGTGCTGCATTCGGCCGCCCGGACAAGGTCGTCGAGCGTTACCGCCTCGCTGGACCGCGCATGCAACAGGTCGCGCGCGCGGCCAATACCAACCATTGGCGCGTGGTCATCCTTCGTGCCTGCTGCCGGCTCCGCAAACCGCGTGATGAGCGTCCCAATGAAGCATGACAGCCGTGCTTGGGCGTCAAGGCAGGAAAGTGCAGGGAGCGCCGCTATCATGGCGAACATTTCTGCTCTCAGGGACGGCGCATGCGCCTGGAATACGCGCCAGTGAATGTCGGTCTCTCGTCCGCAGTGCTGGAGCGCAATTTGTGAAACAAGCGTCGGGTCCAGGCATAGGACGCGACTCGACGTCGGCAGGTCCGTCGGAGCCACTGTGAACGTTTCCCCGGGTTCCATCAGCACAAACCCGATGCCCTCGTAGTGTCGACGTCGGTACCGGGCGCGTGTGACGCACGTGGCCTCAGTCTTGAGCGCGATCGTATAGGCCTCCGTGATTCCTTCTTTCGCAGTTGAAATCCGATTGCGCTCGACCACTTCCACTCCCGGCAGGTTCGCGGGGAGAACGCTGCCTTCTGCGTCGTCTCGCGCGAGTTCGCTCTTTGCCGCGGCTGTTCGCATTCTACCACCCACCTGATGCCGCAATGTGGCGGCTACACACGTCGGTACATGTCGCGTGGGGAGCCAATGCAAGGTTCGGACCAGGCGATCTATCGGTCGCTCGCGCCTCGTCGCGTAAAGCTCTTGGGGTAAAGCGCACCTTGAGCTTCTGCCCGGCGACAAACATCCGGGCGTGAAGATCGAAGCGGATATGCCTCACTGTGGCGCGCTTGGCCGTCACGGGCGGCGCGGCCTTCACAGCGAGTTGGCGACGCTCGAACGCGGGACACCGGCGCCGCCGTCACTCGGGCTTGCGGCAAGGCTTCCGTACGCGCCGCTGCGTACGTCGTCGAGGAGGCCGGGGCGCGTTGAGCGCCAGCCTGTGAGCTTCCGCGTGATGTCCGAAGTCGCCGGCGCGTCCTGCGCCGCGACCAAGCGCAGGAACATCGGGAAGTGGCCGCGCGGAGCTGGCGAGGCCGGCCCGAGGCCGAGGCGCTCGCCGATGGTGGTCGCGATGTCTCGGAACGGAATCCCCTCATCGGCCACGCCATGGAGCACCGTGCCGCCGGGGACGGCACCATTCGCCAGGCCCTCGACCGCGAGGCAATAGAGCGCTGCCGCGTCATCGCGGTGTACAGCCGACCAGCGCCCCTCGCCTGCTCCCACCCAGGCCGAGACCCCCTTCTTGCGCGCGAGGTCCACGTACATGCGGACGAAGCCCTTGTCGCCCACGCCGTGGACGGACGGAGGCAGGCGCACCACGGCAGTGCGCACCCCACTGCTCGGGCCCGAGAGAGCGAGCCGCTCGCTCGCGACGCGCCAGGCTGCCGAGGCCCTCGGGCTGGCCGGCAGGTCCTCGGTGCCAACTCGGCCGGGCGCTATGCATGCGATGCCTGAGGTCGAGACGAGGGCCTTCGTGGGCGAGGTGCTCGCGGCGATGCCGTCGAGGAGCGCCTCGATCGCGTTCAGGTCGAGGCGAGCCGCTGGCGAGATCCGGGCGAACCCCGCGATCCCCGAGAGGCGCACGGCGATCATCCCCATCATGTCGAGCCCGGAGAAGGCATGGTTGAAGGCGCAGTGGATCACCGCGTCGGCTTCCTCAGCGGCGGCGCGCAGTATCCCAGTGTCCGTGAGATTGCCCTCGAGCGCCCGGGCGCCGCTGTTGGTCACCTTCTCGACGCCAGGGACGCTCCGCACGAGCGCGGTGACGTCGTGACCTCCCTTGACGAGCTGGCGGATGACCTCCGAACCGACCCAGCCCGCGCCTCCGGTGATGAACACTCGCATGGACGAATGATGTCGCCCGGGCTCCCGTACCGGAATGCGCGGGCGTACCGAAGACTCGCGCCAGCGTTCCAACTTCAGGTGTCGGTGGGCGGGATACTGCGGAAGTCGCGCGGCGAGACCCCGACCACCCGCTTGAAGGCGCTGCTGAACGCACTCTCCGACGCGTAGCCGAAGGTCTCGGCGAGCTGGCGGATGGGCGTCGCCTCGTCGCGGAGCGCGCGCTGCGCTAGGCGCATGCGCCACTCGGTGAGGTAGGTGAGGGGCGCGACGCCAGCGGTGGCCTTGAAGGCCACCGCAAAGCGGGTGCGCGACATCGCCGCCTCCGTGGCGAGTTCGTCCAGCGTCCAGGCTCGAGCCGGGTCCTCGTGCATGGCGCGCAGAGCCCGGACGATTCGCTGGTCGCGCATGGCGCGGAGCCAGCCGGGCGGAAGCGTCGCGGCATCGAGTTCCTCGCGGAGGATCTGCACGAAGATGAGCTCGGCGAGCTTTTCCGACGCGACGCTCGCGCCTGGGGTGCTCGACGTCTGCTCCGCGAGCAGCGCCTCGATGAGCCACCGTAGCGAAGGAGCGCTCGTCGAGGATGCACGGACGAGCACGGACGCGGGCAGCACTTCCGTGAGCAGCGCCGCACTCGATGGATTCAGCGCCACCCGCCCGAAGATCACGACGCAGTCGCACCTCGGGCCTAGCTGGACGATGCCGGAGCTCTCTTTCTCGTGGTGGGTGACGTCGATGGCCGGCGCGGTGGGGCTACTCCCAATCGTCCACCCGTCGCGACCCGAGAGCAGCCCGACGTCCCCGGCCTCGAGCCGCGTCGCCTCCTTCGCCCCATCAAGGCGCCCCCAGCACGTGCCGCGAGCGATCGCCGCGAAGGACACCAAGCCCGGCGCTGCCGTGTGGAATCCCCAAGCGCCACCCACCGCGTAGCCGCCGGACACCACCGAGCGCGCCTCGGTCAGGCGGAGAACGTCGGAGAGCGGATCGCTCGACATCGGGGAACCTTCACGCGCCTGAGGCGGAATTTCAAGCGCTCCTTCGGCTCTTTCATCCTGGCCGCAGGCCAGGCCGCGAGGCTCACCGCCTGGAGAGGAAGGTCTCTTCGCCTGTCGGACAACCAGGTCGCAGCTGGCACCGTCGCTCGCCAGGTTGCGCCCCCCGCCTCCGTCGCCTGGGTAGCGCAGCACCGCGCGCACTTAGCAATGACGAACGAGGCGTTCCATCGGCGCCCGTCGTCGGGATCGACGGTCGGGCCGGGTGACGTGTCAGGATGCGACCTGCGAATTGGCTCCAGGACCGGCCGTGCGACGGGGTTTCCCGGAACAGTGGGCTCGCGCTTGACTGTGCCGGATGGCAGACCTTCCCAATGCTCGCCATGGATCTGCCCGTCCGCTCGACCTGTGCAGTCGCGCTGCTCCTCACCACCTCGTGCGTTCTCGGCCCGGAGCCCATGCTCGCGCGCAGCCTGCGAGAAGGGACCTACTGTGCGTCGCCGCTGCCGCTCCGCCCCGGCGCGTTTCCGACTCCCGATGTGGCGAGCCCGACAACGCACGCCGTCGAGGTGCGTGGGTACACGCCGCGCGCCATCGATACCGCTCGCTGGATCGGGGCGCTCGATCCGCTCGAGCGGCTCGCGGAGGCGGAGGCTCGCGGCTCACCCCGGGCGGAGACCGCCGACTTGCGCGGACAGGTGAATGACGTCATCGCCGTCGCCATGCTCGACGTGTCGAGCGTCGTAGCCAACATCGACTGCGAGGAAGGGCGTGCCAATCACGTCGCGGCCGAGCTACGCGATGCCGAGGAGCGCCAGACTCGCAGGCTCACGGCGTATTCGCTGGTGCTGAGCGCGGGAACGGCCATCGCCGGGGGCGTTCTCGCGATCTCCGAAAAGAACCAGACGCCCGCGGGCGTGGTGGGCATCGGGGGCGGCGTCGCCGCGGGTACCTTCGGCGTTGCGACGCTCCAAGTGCACCGCACGACCACCTTCCGGCACCCGCGCGACATCCTCGGCCAGGTGTGGCGAGGCGACGCACACTCCGACTTCCCCGAGTCGGTATGGGCATACCTGAGTCGCCCCGAGCTCACGGAGAACCGCGAGCGCTCGCGGCGGGACTACCTCGTTCAGGGCTGGAAGGAATCGGGTTGGCTCGGGGACGACGCTGCGCACCCTGCGCCCGGGCTCGTGGCCCTCTATTTCGGAGACGGAGGCACATACGACGCGGACGGTCTCACTCACCGCGCGGACATGTTGAGCTCGGTGAGCGAGGTCGCGAATCTCATGTCGCACGACCTCCAGTACCTCGCGAGCGAGGCAGCGTACCGTTGAACGCAGCAGCGCCGCCGCGTGCGCCTCGGGCTAACCTGAAGTTCCCCGCCCGCCGGGACACAATTCGGCCTATTTTCCCTGGACCCGTCGAAATCGCGGCCTGAGTTACTGCCTACACGGCGATGGCTTCAAGTAGCTGGAGGGCTCTCGCTTGCTCGGGTGACGGGACGGTCAGCATGGTGAAAGTCTGGCCTTCGTTGTCGGCTCCGACGGGCGCGAAGGTGCTTCGGGTGATCGTGGCGAGATCGGCGAGAAGGGTACGGAAGCTGTGGACGGGCGCCCCGTCCTCGCTTCGCTTGGTGGCGACCTTATCGAGTGCACCGGGCGACCGGGTGGCCGGCGCGACCGGGTCTCTCGTGTTCTTGGCAGCCTGGTCCTCGTCCGAGAAGAGGACCGGTCGCCACGCTTCGCGCATGTGCCACTCCACGTAGAAAGCGAGCGTGCACAGGAAGATGTGCGCTCGGACTCGGTTTTCCAAGTGGTGGTGAATGGGGCGCACCTTCAAGTCGATCGTCTTGATGGATCGGAATGCGCGTTCGACATTCGCGAGCTTCTTGTAATGGCGAACGGCCTGTTCGTCGCTGGTCGACTCTTGGCTCAAGGACGTACGAATCACGTATACGCCGTCGAGTGCTGCCTCCTCTGCGATGCGATCCTCGCGGAGGCGATACTCGAATGTGGAATCATGGATTTCGAGTAAGAAGTGCTTGGCCACCTTATGCTTGTTGATCACTTTTCCGATCCGTAGCCCGATCGCTGCTTTGCCCACCAGCTTTCCGCGAGCCACAATTCTCTGCACCGCGTCGAGTTCTTTGCGTGTCGCGTCGACAAGGCTCTGGCGCTTGTGTGCGCGCAATCGTGCGAGATCGTGGTTCTTGCATGCGATCAACCGCTCACCGGCAAGTTTTGGGTCCCGCACGGAAAACAGATTGCGTTCGTCGAAGAGTCCGAGTTGCAGAACGCCCGAGTGCACGAGGGATCGAATGCGACCGCTCTTGAGCGCGGTAACCCAGGTCATCCCACCGGTTTTGCGAAGCGACGAAATCTGTTTCTCCGTGATCATCCCGCGGTCACCCACAATCACGAATCCGTCAATCCCGAAGTCGGATCGAACACGCTCCACCTGGTCGAGGAGCGTCGTCGAATCGGATGCGTTTCCCTCGTAAACCTGGACCGCAATGGGACAGCCCCGTTCATCGGTGAGAAGGCCATAGTTGACCTGCAGCTTGCCCTTCTTGCCATCGCGGTTGTATCCGAACTTGGCAAGCGGACATTGGTGTCCTTCAAAATAGCTCGATGACAGATCGTAGAGCACCAACCCTTGCTGGCGCAGGTGACGCGTCGCCAACTTCTTCTCGATCGCGTCCTGCCGCTCGAAGAGCCAATCCATGGCGTCGTACAGGTCATCTTCGGTCGCATCCGCGATCCCGAGGTCTTCGGGCAGGGTCGTGGTCTTCCAGGCCCTCGTCGTCGCGAGCTTGCTCTGGGCATCGGTGATGCGCGCCACCAACAGGGCCATCACCAGATCGCGCTGGCGGCTTGGTTGTCGGTCGATGAGGACCTCGAGCCCCAACTTGCGAATGACTTGCCGAACGGCGTCGACCGCACCGTGGCTTTGGTCGCGCACCTTTCGGATCGGCCCGTCCGGGCCAAACAAGGGCTCCCCGCGGAGCGCTCGCCGCATCCCCTCCACCTGCTTTTCCGTCAACGACGACAGGTTCGCCAGCGTGCGCGACTTGACCCGTCCGCCCTCTCGATACGACTCGCGCAGCAGGATCGCCGGTGGAGAGCCGCGGTTCGGCACGGTTGCGATGTACATGCCTCCGCATCATGCACATCGAATCGATAATGGAAAGCTATTTCTATCTGTTTACATGCCTACATTTCGGGTCAATTTTGCCGATTCCACAGCAAGATCGCGAACTTCGGCGATTTTGGTTCAGGAACTTCAGGCTAACGCTCGCGATCGTCGGCCTCCTTCCCGAAATGGCGCCGGGCCACGAGATCCACGACGATCGCCCACGCATTGCGTAGGCCGATCACGATGAACGCGAACACGCCGACGGCCACGACAGTCAGGCCGCGCTGCGGTGTATGCATCAGCATCGCGCCGCCTACGATGACCAGAGCGTATGCGGCTGCGGGCGACACAACGTAGTAGAACACGTCTGCGCGCTCGTAGAATCGACTGGCACCGCCGCTGTGGAAGAGCATGGAGAGCGGGTAGACGACGCCGGCCGCACCCCCGAGGCAACAGCAGATGGCTGTCGATAGCCGCGACTGAGTGGGGAACGCCAGCGCAGCGGCGAAGTACAGCACCGACGCCAAGTAGACGACGGTAGGAGTGAGGTACAGACGGATCTTACCTGCCTGACTGGCAGGCGCGCGTTCGGCTGCTAGGGTGATGACCACGAAGAGCAGCCCGACGAGGGTTGCAGCTGCCGTCGACGTGATGACGTAAAAATTCGCCCACCGATCGAGCGGCAGTCCGTCGTCACCCACGACCGGCCTGCCTTGCCCGCGCCCCTTTTTCGGCTCGCAGCACACCCACATCGCCGAAGTCCTTGACCATCTGGGCGATGCGCGCGTCGTCGTAACTCCGTCGGAGAGCGCGCGCGGCGCCGCGCAGGATCCGGCGCTCGGGCAGCGTGACGACCGTGTCGACGGTCGCCGCGATCTCGAGCGCTTGAAAGAAGTCGTCGCGCTCGTTCTCCGGGAGCTCGGCGAGTCGCTGCATCCATCCGTACTCGTCCTCGACGAACCTTGCCATCACGACAGCGCGCTCGTCGGAAGGGAGGAGCCTGACGAGATACGCGAGCACGCCGGTCTCTTCCGGGCTCAGACGTCCGTCGGCGCTGAAGAGAAACCAGAGCCCCTCGGCGAGCAGGCCGAAATGCGCGGCGCAACGAGAGCCGACTTCCAACATCTCGTCACGAAACGCGCGGTGGTAGCGCATGTACCTCGTGACCGTGTCGCCGAGCCTGCGGGTCATCCTCCAGTTCGCCAGCGAGGACGTCACCGGTGCCACGACCGGCACGATGTTGCGCAGGAGGCTCTCGCTGAGCAGCATCGAGCCGATGCTGGAGCCGATGTCCTCGTCGGGTTGCAGCATCCGCTTCACGAGCTGCTGTCCCAGGTCGGCCGCCCGCCGCCGTCAGAGGGCACGCGGAAGGCGAGGGCACAGAGGCGCCAGAACGCGGTGCGGTCCCGGGCATCGAAAGGCACGCCGAATATCTCGGCGAGGTCGCATGCGAGACCAAGGTGCACGACCGCGCGGAAAACCATCTCGCCCCCGATCGTCAGTGCTGCCACGGGAACGGTGACGAGAGCTGCAAAGCCGCCGGACTCGGCCGTCAAGAGCTCGGCTGCTGTGGTCACCGTGCCCGAGCCGGCGCCCGTCAGTGCGCACTTTACGCAGGCGGCACGTATCGCTGTCTCTGCACGTTCGGATTCCGTGGCGGTGCCGGCAGCCTGGGCCACACGGGCGCGCGTCAGGCGCTTCGCAAGATAGGCCGATGCCAGCTTGGCGAACCAACTGTCGTCGTCACCGGAGACGTCGACAGCGGTGAAGCGGGGGATCGCCGTCCCGTCCAGAGTGCTCCCCAAAGCGGACATCGCTAGGCCCCGTCCTGCTGGTCGAGGGGAACGCGAACGCTCTCGCGGAGCGTTTCTTCCAGGGCGCGCTGATCGAGGTGGTTCAAGTCCTCGCCCACCGTCGTCAGAAGGCTCTTCTTCAGCGCGGGGCTCAGCTCGCTCTCGATCAATCCGACGAAGTGCGGCGGCGCGACGAGCACCCAGTGCTCGAACTCGGACGAGCGTACCGCCTGGTCGAGCGTCCTTCCAAGCTCGTGGGCGAGGTGTTCCTTTTGGACCTCCTTCGGCGATAACGCGCGCGCGAGCGCGTTGTGGTGCACGGATCGACCCTGAGACGAGCGGCTCCCCGACCGGTCCCCAGCGAGGGCGGCGGCTTTGCTACGCGAGCCAGCGTGGAAAGTCTCCGACACGAGACGCCACGACGCCCCTCCTTCGCGCACATCGAAGACCCTTGCCTTTGCGGCATCGCAAACGAGAACCCACACGCTATTCATGCTCGCGCCCTCTGGTCATTGTCGACACAGTTGCGAAGCAGTTGCAAATGAGGCGCAGACACGCTGGCGTCAGGTCCGCCCGACTACGATAGCCATCAACGGCCATCATTAGGTCGGCCTCCGCGAGGACGGTACGCAAGACGTGAACGATGCCGTCGACGCCGCCAATCGCGAGACCGTAAGCATACGGCCGGCCGATGCCGACCGCGGTGGCGCCCAGGGCGAGGGCCTTAACCACGTCGGCGCCGGAACGGACGCCGGAGTCGAAGAGCACGGGCATACCATCTGCCGCCTCCACGAGATCCGGTAGGCAGTCGAGTGTAGCCAGCCCGCCGTTGGCCTGTCGGCCACCATGATTGGAACAGTAGATTCCGTCCACCCCTCCGCCCTTCGCGCGGCGGACATCGTCGGGATGACAGATGCCCTTGAGCAGCAACGGCAGCTTCGTGAGCGAGCGTAGCCAGGGCAGGTCCTCCCAGGTCAGTGGATTGCCGAATACCTCTGTCCAAAGCTTCACAGCCGCAGACATGTCGCTTAGGGGGTCCTTACCAAGGCGCGCCTTGAATACGGGATCGGAGGTGTAGTTGGCCAAGCAGTGTCCTCGCAGTTGAGGGAAATTGCTGCCGGCCAGATCGCGCGGACGCCAACCGGTGATCCACGTATCGAGAGTGACGACAATCCCTTTGAAGCCCGCGGCTTCCGCCCGATGGACGAAGCTCGCGGCCAGGTCCCGGTCGGTAGGGGTGTAGAGCTGAAAGAAACCTGGCGTCCCCCCGAAGCGGCGGGCCACGTCCTCCATCGGATCGACGGACAGCGTTGACGCGATCATCGGAACGCCGCTGCGCGCCGCCGCCTCGGCTGTGGCCAGATCGCCGTGCCCGTCTTGTGCGCACACTCCGATGACGCCAATCGGAGCCATGAGAAGTGGGGACGGGAACGTCATTCCGAACAACTGCACGGAGAGATCTCGCTTGGTCGCCCCGACGAGCATGCGCGGAATCAGACCCCACCGTTGGAACGCGTCGACGTTGTTGCGTTGGGTCAGTTCGTCGCCAGCGCCTCCCGCGACGAAGGAGAGCACGGAAGGAGACAGGGCTCTCGTCCCTCTCGCTTCCAGCTCCGCATAGACCATCGGGAAGCCCGGCAATGTTCCGTGCAATCCCGCGTTGTAGATCTCGTTCTGGTAGTCGCCGAACTGAGCCAGTCTTTCGGTCATCGGAGTCACTCCCTTGCGGTCACTGATCGGTATCCACCGCCCCGCTCGGTTTTGCAGATGCAAGAGCGCAGCCAGGTATTTCGCGAAACGCTAAATGGGGATGTTTTTGAGGTGCTTCCTCTACGACCTACTTGATTCTGTTGGGCTTCTCACCATTAGCGCGGTGTTTCCCGGCAGACGCTTGCGTGCAGGCACACTTCGACCCCTGATGTCCCTGCAAGTCGTCGACCAAGAGATGCGCACCGTGGAGCTGGCGCAAGGGCCTTGCTGCCAGCAGGCCCTGCTTGAGCGGCGAGCGGCCTAAGAACTCTCGCCAGCGGCTCGTGGACTGCCCTTCTTTCGGCGACGACTCGGGCGGATAGGCCGTGCAAGCGGGCGCGAGCTGGCAAGGGAGCCGTCTTCACATAGGACTTCTTATGGGCCAACCGCCAACGGGAGGTTCGAGCTGAAGGCGGACCAAATTGGCGAACTGCTCAACGACCGGCTACTCGCCGATTCGTGCAGTGGATACCAAATCGGTTCGCCATTACAGCGACGGCGGAAGCCCCTAACGGGTTATCATAGGTAGGATCTTTATTTCTCGAGTGATGTCGATCACTTACGTGCATAGTGCACGAATTGGATAGTCAAAGGCATCGGGGATTCTCTAGACGCGGTGTTGTGGGACAACGCGAAAGGAGACCCCGATGCACGGATCGAACGGTACACGCGCCGAAGTCGGCGTGTATGCGAAACGGCTTACGGAAGTACTCGGCGAGGAGCAGGTGACCGCGATCGCGAGACGTAGCGGCTGGCTACGGCGCGTGCGCAAGGTGATGCCGCTGGCGATGGTCGTGGCGGTGCTGTCCACGCTCGGGTCGGGCCAGGCCAAGTGGTTGGCCGATATTCTGCGGACGTTCCGGAGATTCGCGGGCATTTCGCTGCGATATAAGCCCTTTCACAACCGGCTCGCGAAGACGTCCTTTCCAGAGATGTTTCGGATGCTGCTGGAAGCGACGGTACAGAAGATGAGCCAGCCGGTTCTTCACGCCGTGTCCCCCAAACTGTCGACCTTTCGGGACATCGTCATTCACGACGGGACGTCGTTCGCGCTCAAGGACGACTTGAAACGCACATGGCCGGGCCGCTTTACGAGCGAGTAGTAAGCCCAAAGTGCGTCGGTCGACGAAGAGCCGCGGAAGCGGGCGCGGAAACATATCGCGTCTTAGGGGCGTTCGTTATCGCTGAATCGGCGAACCGATTTGGCAGGTCGGCAAGCGTGAGTCGCCGCCGGTGACACCTTCCTCCCGTTACTCGAACCGACAATCCCTCATGATTACGTTCATCATGAGGCCGTCGACTCGCCCGACGATCTTGACCCGATCTCCTTTCGAAAAGCTTGCGGCCCGGGCGACTTGATCATCCGCAAGCAAGCACTGGACAACCGGGATCTGAAATTCGCTGCCATTACCAATGGTCACAAAGGGACTGTCCGTGATGTCCTTTTTGACCTCGCCGACGATCCCCGAGGTCCGAATCCAATGTTGTTTATAGCGAACGTCAGCGCGCACTTCGTTATCCGAATACTCGCCGAGCAGCGTGGAAAGCGGCACGGCGTAGGTGTTGGCGGTGGGTGCTTGGTCCCGGTTCACCATAGCGTGAAGGATCGATTGTCCCCGCGAACCGTCGCTCGTCGACGAAGCGACGTGGTCAGACGATGCGCCGCGCATGACCGCCATGAACAGCAAACCGAACAGCACGGTGGCCAACGCCTTCGTGGATCCCTTCGTCCTTCGATCGGTCCAGAGCAGAAGCAGACCGATTGGATAGACAAGCAACAGCGCCAGCCCGACGACAACAGTGGTGTGGTACCAGCGGGGCCGCGACTGCGGATGAACGAAATGGCCGGCAATCGGAAGCCCGCAGCCGCCGCACGCGACGGCAGCATCCGATACCGAGCGGCCGCAGTCCGGGCAGGAGATGAGCGCCATGCCGGTAGCTACCAGCGCCAATTGCGCGCCGCGGCTGTCGCGGTCTGGACGGCGATTGACAAGGGTCCCCTCACGTCGCGATGCTACATTGGAACGACAGCCTGAGCCACGCCGGAATATGCGACGGTCGTCGCGATGTTGTGGCGTCGATGACGGTCCTCGCGATGGCGGGGAGGCAAGGAGCGAGTAGCCGGTCGAAAGCGTATCGATCAACGAAGAGCCGCGGAAACCGCGGCGGTCACATATAACCCGTTCATAGGTAGGATCTTTATTTCCCGAGTGATCTCGATCACTTACGTGCATAGTGCACGAATTGGATAGTCAAAGGCATCGGGGATTCTCTAGACGCTGTTGTGAGACAACGCGAAAGGAGACCCCCGATGCACGGATCAAACAGTACACGCGCCGGAGTCGGCGTGTATGCGAAACGGCTTACGGAAGTACTCGGCGAGGAGGAGGTGACCGCGATCGCGAGACGTAGCGGCTGGCTACGGCGAGTGCGCAAGGTGATGCCGCTGGCGATGGTCGTGGCGGTGCTGTCGACGCTCGGGTCGGGCCACGCCAAGTGGTTGGCCGATATTCTGCGGACGTTCCGGAAATTCGCGGGCCTTTCGCTGCGATATAAGCCCTTTCACAACCGGCTCGCGCAAGCGTCCTTTCCAGAGATGTTTCGGATGCTGCTGGAAGCGACGGTACAGAAGATGAGCCAGCCGGTTCTGCACGCCGTGTCCCCCAAACTGTCGACCTTTCGGGACATCGTCATTCACGACGGGACGTCGTTCGCGCTCAAGGACGACTTGAAAGGCACATGGCCGGGCCGCTTTACAAAAATCTCGCCTGCCGCCGTGGAACTGCACGTCACGATGAGTCTGCTCCAAGACGATGTGCGCATCGTCGCCCTGACGGCCGACAAGGAGACCGAGCGAACCTACCGTCCCGAGGCCGCGAGTCTTCGCGAGCGGCTCTTTCTGGCCGACCGAGGGTACGAGGAGCGAAAATTCTTTTTCGACGTCGACCAAGCGGGCGGCGCCTTCATCGTCCGCGGAACCAAAAACATTCGACCCACCATTCGGGCCGCTTTCGACAGCGCCGGCAAATCCATCCCCAAGTTGCTCGGCCAGAAGTTGAACTGGGACCTGCTTCCGGCCCACACGGTCGATCTCGACATCGAATGGCAGGCGAATTCATTCGTGTATCGCGGGCGAATTGTGGCGATCTACAAGCGCGGCAAGCGCAACGCGAAGACGTTCGTGTACCTGCACAGCAACCTCGCTCGCAAGCGCTTCTCCGCCGCCGACGTGGCCGGCTTGTATCGCCTCCGCTGGCAGGTGGAACTCCTGTTCAAAGAGTTCAAATCTCACGCCAACCTTCATGCCTTCGATACGGGCAAGGCCGCTATCGCGAAAGCGATGATATGGGCGAGCCTGCTCGCAGCCCTTCTGAAACGCTCGCTCGCACACTTCGCGGAAGCGTCGCTGGGGGTGGAGCTTTCGACCCAGCGAGCCGCCGCGTCCGGCAAGCATTACTTCGACGATGTCCTCCGCGGCCTCCTCGACTCACCGCGCCAATTGCGTCGTGCCCTCGCCGAAGCGCTCAAGTTCCTCGATTCCAACGCGCGCCGCGCTCATCCTGCTCGCGATCGAAAGCGCGGACGTCTCGCTATGGGCCTCGAGCCACTCGCACTTGTGTGGTAGCGAGCGCCATCCCGAATCCCTAAGTACCAACTTATGATCGCGTCTTAGGGGCTTCCGTTGTCACCGAGCGGCCGATTTGAGCTCGCCTGACTCGGGCAGCGGTTCCGAGATGACCGAGATGACCCGGGCGTTCGCTCCGCCCACTACAGGGCACTGGGGCACTGGTTCTGGAGGACTCGGCTTTGCCCCACGATTCTCGGTTGCGTGACCCGACAGCGCGCCGTACAGAACGTATCGCCACCGGCTGATCCGCGTATCGCCTTCGCCGGATCGCTGGCGACCCTTGGCCCCGGGCACTCGCCGGCGGCAGCAAGATTCGGCGGCTCCAGTTACGCTCGCGATCCGAATGGGCATGGGACCTGACCTTTACAATCACAATGTCGTCTACATCCTTGGCGCGGGCGCCTCGGTCGACGCAGGCATGCCGGTCGTCGCGAACTTTCTCAATCGCATGCGAGACGCACTTGACTGGCTTGACGACCAAGACGGTCGCGAGCGCGAGCAGAGGGCGATACAGAACGTCTTGGCGTTTCGGCACGAGATCGCGTCAGCCGCCTACCGCGTCCAAGTGGATCCGGAGAACATCGAGGAACTGTTCAGTCTCGCAGCCGCCAGCGAAAGCAATGGCCTGATGGACGACGTCAAGATCGCCATCGCGTCGACTCTCGACTATTCGGCCGGGTTTCGCGCTGCACACGGAAAAGTGGGTGTTCCTCGAAACAGTGGTCCAAGCTGGACGGCACCCCCGTCCTGGCAGCATGTGGCAGACGAACAACCGACGCAGACAATCGCGGCGACTATGCGCGGGCCCATGCCGATCAACGCGCCCCAGCAACCGATCGTTATCATCGACCGTTCCCTGAGCGAGTTGACCTACGCCTTCTTGACCGGCCGCGTCTGGGCCGACGACCCGCGCCGCCGCATTACGATCATTACGTTCAACTACGACTTGGTCATCGAAACCGCGCTGACCGCGCTCGGTATCGACTGGAACTATGGTACGATCGATGCGAACGACGAGAAGCGGCCCTCGCACGAGCGCTGCGTCAAACTGCTCAAACTGCACGGCTCGATAAATTGGGCGCGCCCGAGCGGATCCGATAATCCGCGAAGCCAGATCCCGGACACGAGGCTCCTGAAGGATTACGAGACGTACCGAGACCTTTTGGGGGCCCGATACGTCCCTTTGATTGTTCCGCCGACCTGGCAGAAAAACTTCGACGGCGCATTGGCCTTCGTGTGGGACGACGCGGTGAAAGCCCTCACCGATGCGACTCGGATCGGTATCCTCGGTTTCTCAATTCCAGCCTCTGACGGGCACTTCAAGTACCTGATCGCTGCCGGCTTGAGAAACAACATATCCCTGCGACGGGTAGTGTTCGCCACGAAGGATCCGGAGGGCCCTGCAGAACGACTTTTTGCTATATTTCGATCCGAGCTCGACGGGTCACTCGTGCGTGTTCTCAAACAAGAAATCGCGTCGTACGCCATCGGCGGTACCTGCTCGGAGCTCCTAAACGAACGCCCGGACGAGCTGATCGCCCGAGCAAGCATCGAATAAGCATCGAATAGAGATTGAGCCGGCGATGTCGCTCGCAGGGAGCGCGGAAATCTGAGCGACGAGGCCATGGCTCGTTCCGGCGCGCGGTAAGCGTCCGGCGCGCCCCGCTGTTGACCTGAGTCCAAGAATGGTTCAGGGGGCGGGCCTTTCCCGCGATGAGGCCCCTGCCAAGTATCGGCGGCGAGCTTCTTGTCCCAGTACTCGTCGCGATTGTTGGCGAGCACGCCAAGAGCATCGTCGCGTTGACGTCGTTGCCGCGGCCGCAACAGAGCGCGACCATGCTTGGCGACTTCAGGCCAGTGGTTCAGGGGGGCAGAGGCGAGGCGCTGCGCTCGTATGGATAGCGGCACGTCGTGCTGGGGTCGCGTCGCGGACTCGCGCGACACTCTGCATCGACGTGACGACGCGCGACGCGTTCGGGGATTGCGGGAGTTGCGCTGCGCCCCAGTGGTTCAGGGCGCTGGACCGTGTGGCGCCCACCGATCGGGTAGCAGCGCGTCGAGCTGCTCGTCGGTCGTTGCGTCGCGGACTCGGGCAAGTACGTCGGTGAGATACTCCGTCGGCTCGACTTCGTTGGCGATGCAGGAGCCGACGAGCGAGTAGAGCCCCGCGAAGTTTTTGCCCGCGAGTGGATGTCCGAAGAAAAGGTACGTATGGCGAGCCAGAGCAATAACGCGTAAGCGGGACTCTGAGCCGTTGTTGTGCATCGGAATACGCGGATCCGACAAGAAAAGCTCGAGTCGAGCGCGTTGGTTAATCGCGTAACCGAGCGCCTCGCCGAGCGGGCCCTTCGGAAGGACCTCGACCTTCTTGTGTTCGGCCCACTGAAAGAATTGCTCGACCAGCGGAGCGCTACGCGCATTTCGCAGCTCGAGATGGGCCGGAGTGCGGACGATCTTCTGCTCGGTCGCGTCGTGTTCGACACGAAAGATCTCGCGGATGATCCCGAGCGCGGGGTCGATGTCCTCGGCCGCACGGGTGGAGCGCGCCTCGAAGAGCTTTCTGCGCATGTGGCTCCAGCATCCGCCGCGCGCGCGTCCGAGCGGGTCGGTCACCTGGTTGTACCCCGTGTATCCGTCCACCACGAGAGTGCCGCGAGTGCCACCCAGGATCTTCGCCGGCGTGTCGCCGCTTCGATCGACGGCGAAGGCATACAGAACAAGCTTGCCGCCGCTGACTTCATCGTGAC
This sequence comes from uncultured delta proteobacterium, assembly GCA_963696385.1. Classification (GTDB taxonomy): domain Bacteria; phylum Myxococcota_A; class Polyangia; order Polyangiales; family Polyangiaceae; genus Palsa-1150. The sequence continues at coordinate 1,142,136 of CAVOKF010000004.1, read as the reverse complement.
CGTGAAACACCCAGACAAAGCCGCGCTTGGGACGGTCCTGCAAGCGCATCGAGGTCTCGTCGGCGAGCACGACTTCGAGAGCCGCGATTCGCGTCTGCAGTCGAGCGACGAGCGGTCGAACAATCTCGGCAGCCTTGTAAACGAGATCGTTCATCGTGCTGCGCGAGATCGGGATCCCAAGTCGGCCGAATCGTTTCTCAATGCGATGAATGGGAATCGAGTCGGCGCACTTCTCCACGATGAGGAATGCGGCGAACCCGAAGCCGTACTGTCCACCGACGACGAGCTTCGGAGGCGGCGGCGCCGTCACGATGGACTGGCCGCAGCTGCATGCGAGCTTCTGCCGCTTGTGCACACGACGGATGAAGTGACCCGGCTTGTACTCGTACGTCGTGCTCTGCTCGGGCTCGAGAGCTCGCGCATGCACGCCGCCACAATGAGCGCACGGCTTCATCGATTCGGGTACCGGGTACTCGACCTGCTCGACGGCCATCGCGGCGTTCTTCGCGAGTGCGCGTTCGCGTCGCTTGCGTGCAATCTCTTCGCGACGGCGCGCGCGCTCTTCGTCGGTCATCGGTTCGGTGTTGCGAAGCTCGGCGTCGATCGGCGGAACGTGGGTCCGCTCGGTCTTCGGGCCCAACAGTTGCCGCTCCAGCCGGTCGATCTCGGCCTTCATCTCTTCGGCGCGCGCCTTCTGCTGCGCATCTTGCTCGGACAGTCGACGCTGCAGCTCGGCGATGAGTTGCTGCTGCGCAGCGATCAGCGTCTGCTGCTGCGCGACGATCTCGCCCAGTTGTCGCTCACGCTCTTCGGCGCGCTTGCGCAGCTCCACAAGCTTCGCGATGCGGACGTCTCGCGCATCAACCACGATCCTTTTCGTGCACCATCGCCGCGCAGATTAAAAGGCTTAGCGTGGGGGCCGACGACGATTTCAGCGACAAAGTGTCCAATGGACACACAGGGCCGCGACGGGGCTCAGCGCGCCAGACCCGGAGGCTGCCACAGCGCGGGGCGTTGAACGTGTTGGACGTCGATGCCATCGAGCAACATCGCCAGCTGCGTCGCATCGAGCATCGCCGTCCGCGTTCCCGGCTGGATCGCAGGGATCCGAAATCGATTTCTTTCCAACCGCTTGTAGACCAATAAAAATCCCCCGCGGTGCCACACCAAAATCTTCACCCGGTCTCGTCGTTTCCCAACGAACGCAAACAGGTCCCCGCTGAACGGATTCAGGTCCCAGCTCTTCACGATCGCGAACAGACTGTCGTGGCCTGCACGCATGTCGACCGGCTGCGACGCGAGGTACACGCGAACGTGAGGCGAGAAACCGAACACCGTCATGCACCCGCGATCGCACGAACCAGCGCCGCAATGTATCCGACGTCCGTCCCCCGCTCGCAGCGGATCGTCGCCGCGCCGACCACGACTTCGACCAGTTCGCGGCCGGCCTGACGCCCCTCGACGGTGATCTCGATCGGCTCGATCGCCGACGCACCGTGCTCCGCACGGTTATCACGAGCCAACTGGCTCGACCACCACCGAAGCGAGAACACCGAAAGCCCTTCGCTCTCTGCGAATTGCCGCGCCGTAAGCCCGCTGCGCCGCCAACGCGCCACTCGGCTTGACCACCAGACTCGCGACCGACGCTCGCGTCCCATGCCCCCGATCGCACCGCGCTTTCTGCCCCTAAATCAAGTGCGGGCCCGGCCGGACGGTTACGGCGCGCGCGCAGGAAGTTCGCGATGCGCCGGAGAGGCGAGCGGGCACCTCGGAGCAGATCATCATCGATGGGGACCAGCCAACCTCCGACTCGAATCGGCGAACGCTCAATTGGCGAGTAGCCAGTCGAAAGGGTATCGGTCAACGAAGAGCAGCGGAAGACCCAGCGGAAACATATCGCGTCTTAGGGGCGTTCGTTATCGCTGAATCGGCGAACCGATTTGAGCGCACCGTGAAGCGGGACGGCGGTGCGCAATTGGGACGGCGCTTTCAATGACAACGAGCGCCCCAAAGGCCTTTTATGTGACCGCGGCGGTTTCCGCGTCTCTTCGTCGGCCGACAAGCTTTGCGCCGCCTACTCGCCCCCACTTCGCTTTGTGCCTTTGAGCACGCCGGGGTGTCGGATGGATAATCCAGCGGGAGGTCGGTCGCTATTTTCGATGACCGACGACCGGCACGGGGGCTGCTCTCGAGACGCCCCGCGATCGATCTCGAGGCTGCGGCACCCGTGCCGCGCGGCGTGCCTGGCGGTCCAGGACGCGCCGCCACCGGTTCATCTAATCTTTCGCCGCTCGGTGACAACGGAAGCCCCTAAGATGCGATATGTTTCCGCGCCCGCCTCCGCGGGCTCTTCGTCGACCGACGCACTTTGGGCTTAGTACTCGCCGTGCGACAGCGAAAACGCAGGCCAATTCCGCGTGCTAGAATTCCACGACCGATGAACGCGCTGGCGCAGCTATCTGACGACTACGCGGCCGAAAAGAAGTGGCTGCTCGGGCTATCAGTCGTGAACCGCCATGAACGCCGGGTTCAGAAGGCGCATCTTCGGAGGAGCAAGTCACCTTCGTCAATCGACGAAGCGCGCAGAACGGCACGCGTCATCGGCTCGCTTGTCTGGACCGCGGCAGACGAGGCCGATTTCCTCGACATTCTCGATGCCCAGGCGAACGACCTGCAAGCCTCCCAGTCCGCACGGACGGTCTCGGCGACCTTGTACGCAGGTCGCTTTGCCAGGATTGCCGATCCGGTGACTTTCATGCGAGCCGTGTGCGCGAAGGTGCCGGAGGAGAGCGGGCTCGTCACGGATCTGCTCGCGGGGCTCAGAATCGGCGCGGTTATCTCCGGCTTGTTCGGACGGCATGCTCGTTCGGCTCCTGACCCTAAGGCTAGCGGGGCTGCCTGGGAGGGCTTCGATCTTTACGCTCTTCCAATTCCCTTGCTCAACGCCGTTCTGGCGCACGCGCAGGGTACCGCGTGCCTGGCGGCACTCGTGGACCTCGTCCTTTCGGATCGCCCATCGCCGCCGCGTTGGCTTACTGAAGCCGTCGCGCGAGGCTGGGTCAAGGGCGAGCGTTCGGTGGTCCGCATGCTCGCAATGATGTACGGCGACGCTGGCGTACCTGAAGACCTCGTACCTTCCGATCAGCGTTTCCGACAAGAGCAGATCATCAGCGATCACAACGAAGGCGAGGCTCTCTTTGAAGCGTACATCACTGAGACGGCAACGATCCAGTAGATGACCCTGCACATTGCCGACAAGGTTTGGATCGTCCCAAACTCTGGCGGAGAGCCGCATCCGGCCATCGTGATCAGGTTGTCGGCCGACGGAACCCGAGCGCTCGTCCTTTCGGGGACCGGAACCGGCCCCCGGGATATTCCGCACGAGGTGGTGGACCCGGAACGGCGAGCCAACAAGCCGCTCCGGTTGAGCAAGAAGACGTACTTTTATCAAAGCGCACTGCACGTGCGACGTGTCGACGAGCTCGAGTGCCGCGAGACACCCCCCATTCGATGCCCGCTGGTCCTGTGGGAAAAGCTTCAGCTTCTCGCCCGCGCCGGTGCCCGAGAGAAGCTTTCAGCCCACGATTTCCGCGAATGGTGGCCAGAGCCGCTCGCCCCCTAAAGTTGAGATTGTTTACGGCGTGAACGGGGCGCGTCGCTCCGCGATGGCCTTCGTGACGCTCGAAAGCGAGCTTCGGATTGGCAAGGGCAGGCGATGACCCCCCCGGGCCGGCCTTTTTCCTGGCGGACGAAGCCCCACCCCGTGTCGCTACTACGACGGCGCCGGCCCGAACGGTGGACAGGCACACGAATACGTGACCGCGTTCGTGCGCTTCAGGGACCGGGCCAGCTACAAACGGCGCACGGTCGGCGTAGCGATCCATCGTGCCGAGTGCCGAGGGCCGCGCTTTCGTCGCCGCAGCGACGCAGTGGCTCGAAGAGTTGGATAGACGCGGGTAGTGTGATGAGAACCCTCGCGCGCGCCAGCGCCGGGGGGCGTGACCGGAAGGGTGGTTCCGATGGATCGAAGAATAGCGCACGGCATCTTGCTTGTTGCGGTGTTCGCGTGCGGTTGCTCAGCGTCCGCGACCGTCGAAGGAAGCACCATTCCCGACGCTGCGACGGACGCGGGCGAGTAGTAAGCCCAAAGCTGTCGGTCGACGAAGAGCCCGCGGAAGCGGGCGCGGAAACATATCGCGTCTTAGGGGCTTCCGTTGTCACCGAGCGGCGAACCGATTTCGAACATATCCAAAGCGCACGTCGCCCGCGCGGCGCCGCATCGGCGCCGCTCTCGGGGCCGGTCGTTCACGCGAGCTGCAGCTCGAGTTGATCCGACGGCTCGGGGTCTTGCGCGTCGTCAGTCGGGTCGCGCGCCCGGGCGACGGGCGGCGCCTCGGTCGGCAGGCCGAGATGGGCGAGGACCTGGCGCACCGGCTCGCGCTCGGTGATCACGGCGAGCACCCGCAGTCGGCCGTGGCACTTCGGACATTGCAGAACGTCCACGTCAAACGTTCGTTTCAAGAGCGTGGGCCAGTCCACGCGCGGCGAGGCCGCGTAGATGGCGCCGCCGAGCAGCCGTTCCCAGTGGCTGACAGCAAGCACATTGGGCGTGAGCGGGATGACCTCGCCCCCATGCGCGAAGATGGGGAGCGCGGACAGACCCGCCTTCGCCGAGGAACTGGCGGCCGGCGCCGGAGCACTCTCGACATTTCCCGCTGTCGGCGCCGCCGCCCCGGGAAGCGCGGAGCCCGGGTGCGTCATTGCGCCGGTGACCGGCTTGGCCGAGCTCAGCGGTGGGGTGGGCGCGCGGTGGCAGGCGGGAGCCGTCTTGCGCGGCTTCGGCACCACGTCGCGTCGCCAGCTCGAGTGTGGCCCGAGCACTCCGCTGTAGCGCACCAACGGATACCGAGGCGGCGCAATGATCGCGCTCAAGCGGGCCATGAACTCCAGGCCAGTCATGATTCTGTACTTGCCTCGGCCGCGACGGACGTACTTCAGTCGATAGGCCACCCGCCCGCCGGGCAACCTGCGAAGTCGCTCGAGCGAGAGCGGAGGTCGCGCGCCGTAACGCGCCAGTCGTTCGCGACCCAGATGGTCGCCCGCTTCGATCCGGACCCCGGCATGCACATTAAACCCGTCTCGCTCGACCGCGCCGACGAGCCCGTCGGGCCGCGCCTCGCGGTCGTCGTCCTTCGACCCGTCGTCGTCGTTCGACAAGGTTGCGACTGTGCCGCGGCCCATGGCGATGTCCGCGCACGCGTCGAGGGCAGTCTGCGCCGGCGGCTCGTTCGAGCGCTCTTCGAGCGGCGTGTCCTGCACATGGCCGTGGCGGCGCAGCCACGCCACGCTGCGGTTCATCACACGCTCGACCAGCACCTCGAACTCGACCGGCGTCGGAGCGGCCGCCGGATGAAAGAGCACACGACGGTCCGGGTCCCGGGTCACGACGCCATCGAGCACCAACACGTGAAAATGCACGTTGAGATTCAGACTGCCGAAGCGTTGAACAAAGGTTACCGCTCCGCACTGCGCATCCTCGAGGCCCTCGCGCTGGGCGCGAGCGCGGTAGCGGGCAAAGATGGCCTCGACGAAGATGCGGCCCAGGGCTGTGAGAACGTCGGCCTTTAACGCCGCAAGCTTGCGCAGCTCGTACGGGAGCGACAGAACGTATTGCCGCACAGGGACGTCGGGCAAGACTCGGTCGACCAAGTGGGCAGCCGTGTTGGCCATACGCCTGCCGCAGCAACTGGGGCAGAGAGATCTTCCCTTGCAGCTAAAGGCCACAAGCAAGTCGCGGCCGCATGAGTCGCAGTGGCAGCGCGTAAATCCGCACGCAATACGCCGCAATTCAAGTACGCGCGCAGCTCCGCTTCCACGTAGCGCGGTAGCCCTCCCTCGTAGTTCTCACGCGCGTACGCGAGAAACGATTCCAGATTCTCGCGCACCAATCCGTACAGGACCGTTTCGGTCGGGCGACGGGGAACGTAGGCGGGCGCGAGAGCAGCCACGGGCGCTCGAACACGCCCATTTTCGTGCCACGCTCACGCGACTGGATTTCACGGCGAAAGCCATCCGCGTCGGGTGACCCGGTCCTGTCCCGGGGGTGACGCGGCCACCGCAGCGGTCGTCGCCGTTGGCCTCCCGCAGACCGATGCGGGACCGCACGTCTGCCGCCATCGAGTCGGTCACGACAGTCACGACCGCGGACCTCCCTCTCGCGGTCGACCCAACGCCAAACCATCCTATGCGGGCCCGGGCTCGTCCTCTCCGCCGTCGCCCCCTTGCGGCAAACCGTCCGTGAAGCGGTGGCCATCCGAGAACCGGTCGGCAAGGTGCGCCACAAACTGCTTCCGCTGGCCCTCCGCAGCTTGCCGAGCGGCCAGCTTGGCGCCCTCGGGGACGCCAAATGGGACTCTGAACCGACAGTGGACGCCCCTAAAACGCGATATGTTTCCGCGCCGACTTCCGCGGCTCTTCGTCGACCGGCAGGCTTTGAACGGGCCCTTGACATGCCATCTGCGCTCCGACCAGGCTCGGTGCGACCATGAGTGAGCAGGCGATCTTCCGCGTCACGAACCATCACGCCGACGCGTGCGGCGCGCCTCCCGCGATCGACGACTCCGAGCCAAACCACTACTATCTCGGCTACTTCGAGAACGAGCACGGCGAGCAGGCGATCTTCGTGTACGACCGCACCCGCCAAGCGGGAACGTTGTCGCTGGGCGATGCGGGATGGGAGCGCCCACATGCCGTCGTGGAGGGAGCGGTTCCCGGCGTCGTCCTCGGAGCCACCGAGCGGGCCTGGCTGGCCGCGTGCTGGAAGGCGGCAACGCGTGCTTGACCCCGTTCGAGCCCGACCGGAGAAAGCTGCTCGTCTGGGCGACCTCGAATGCGAAGATCGCCACGTTTGCGGCGATGAGGCCGCAGATGGCCCATGGTTTCCAGCTGTCGACCGGCAGCGGACGACCAGGATCCCGTTGCGACGACTGCAGCGGCCGCGGCTCGGTTGTCCCGACCGTGTCCTTCGCGCTAAGGACATCGAGGCCACGCGCTTCGGGTGACGCGTTGCCCGCAGGGTCAGCGCCCGAGCCCTCGGTCGAGATCCGGGCGAACGACGAGCCTGCCTTTGGAGTCACGGGCGAGCACGACCGACTTGCCTCGCAGGGCGCGCAGCGACGCCGTGGTCTCCATCACGCCGAAGCGCGAACCGTCGGAGATGACGGCGTACGAGAAGCCGCCGGGCGCCACGCGGATTTCAACGCGCCCGCGGAAGCGCTCCGGCATACGCCCGACAAATTTCTGCCCCAAGCTCGCCGCCATTTGTTCTCCTACCGCCCTCCGCTCGCGCTCGCGCAGAGCGGCAAGCCGACTCGGGTCGTCGGGCTCGATGCCCAGTTGCCGCAGCGTCTCGGCGCGATTCTCCACGGCCTGCCGGAGTTCCGCACCGAAACCTTCAGCGGCGCCTTTAGAGTGATCCACTTCTGGCGACCGAAGTGATCCACCCGTCGCCGGGGTCGGGGTGGCGGCAGCGGCGGGATCGTGACCCACCCCTGGCTATCGGAAAGGGCGCGCGTCAGGGCCAGTGGCTCACCCCGAGGTGCTCGGCCGGGCGAAGGGGGGAACCGCCAAGACGCCGGTAGGACTCGCGAGCGCTCGGGCCCGCGGCTCAGTGCGGGAGTCCGGCTATCAGAAGGTGTTGTCGTCGGTGGGATCGTGCGCGGGTGGCATCGCCGCTTCGCGGACGGCGTGGCGGTAGCGCCAGAGCGTTTCGCGCAAGGTGGCGGCCCTGCGGCAGATCGTGTGGGCGAGGAAGACGACAGGGCCTTGGTCGCGTGGCCTATGGAAGTCGTCGATGAGCGTCTGGTGCTCGGCCAAGAGCGCGTCGGCAGCGAGGTCGAGCGCGTGTTCGAGCAGAATGATGGAGGCGAGCTCCGGCGCGACGACGAGGTCCGGGACGCGGGGCGGAGGCGGAGCGGGTGGAACGCGGCGCGGGCGCCTCACGGCGCCGTCGCCCGAGTGGGTGCGACCGGCTTGCCGGCACGCTCGGCAGCGACGTGCTGGCGGTAGCTCGGTCCGTCGATGTCGATACGAATGGCATGCATGGCGAGCCGATCGAGAATGGCGGCGGCGACGGTCGCGTCTCCCAGGTAGCGTCCCCACTGGCGCAAATCGATATTGGAGGTGACCGCGGTCGAGAGCTTGCCGTGCCTGCGATCGACGAGGTTGAAGAGAGTATGGGCGGCGGTGGGCTCGTCGTCGCGCTGGCGCACCTGCCCCAGGCCGACGTCGTCGATGACGAGCAGGTCGGGTCGTGCCCAGGCCTTCAGGCGTCGGGGGTAGGTGCCGTCGGCGAGGCCGGCGTGCAGGTCGGCGAGCAGGTCGACGCACCGCGCGTAGCGCAGGGAGATGCCCTGCACGCAGGCGCGCAGGGAGAGAGCCTTGAGGATGTGACTCTTGCCGGTGCCGCTCTTTCCCGTGATGACCAGGTCGTCGTGGCGCCTGACGAAGTCGAGGCGGGCGAGCTCCAGCACGAGGCTCTTGTCGATCGAGGGTTGGAAGTCCCAGTCGAAGGCCTCGAGTGTCTTTCGCTCGACCAGGCCGCTGACCCGGATACGCCGGTCCAGGCGTGCGGCCGACTTGTGATTGACCTCAGCGGCCAGGACGTGCTCGAGCAGGGCGGTGTGTCCGGGTCGCTCGCGGGTGGCCCACGCGAGCCAGTCGTCGAGCGTGGAGAGCGTATGGGAGAGGCCCAAGTAGCCGAGGTGCCGGCGCAGGCGATCGATCACCACGACGGCCTCGTCAGAGGCCGGGCCGGTCACCCGGTCATTGGAGTCTGGTTTATCCGTTTTGGTCTTGGCCATCGGCGGTCTCCACGGGGCGGCGGGTGGCGAGCGGCAGAGCGTCGTACTCGGCCAGATCGCGGGGGCGTGTGACGACGGGACCGAGCGCGTCATCGATGCGCTTGGCGGTGTCTTCGGCGACGTACTCGTCGAGGGTCCGGGGCGGAGCGCGTCGGGCGAGGATGCGCTCGACCGAGGCCGCGTCGAGCGCGCCGAACCGAACGGCGTGCGCGAGGGCGGCGTCGACGTCGGCGCTGTCGTAGCGGGCACGCAAGAGCAGGATCTGCCGGGCGTGGTGGGTCCAGACACGGGTCACGTGGGCGCCCGAGAGCTGGAGCAGGAACGCGGCGGCCCCGTCGCCCATCTGCTCGAAGGTGGCGCGCAGCTTGTCGACGTCGATGGGCGACCGGCTCTCTGGGCGAGGATGCAGCCCGAGCGGATCGATCTTGTCGCCGCGTCCGCGCGGTCGCAGCTCATAGCGCGCCAGGCAAGCGAGATTCGGCCCGTAGACGAACAGCTCCGTCTGCGTGATGCGCAGCGGCAGGAAGTCGGTCACATGGTCGTACGGCACGGCGTAGCGGTTACCGAGCCATTCGACGTACCCGTCGATGCTGCAGAGTCGATACGTGACCCGGGCGGTGTCGTACGGATGCTTGGGCAGCGGCCGCAGATGAGGCGCCTCGTCGCGAAACCGATCGAGGGCGGACAGCCCGTGACGCTTGCGCGGGTCGACGACGCGAACGAGCCAGTCGGCGAGCTGCGCGGCGAAGTCGTCGCGATCGCGAAATGAGCGGCCGTTGAGAAACGATCGCTCGTGCTCCCAGAAGCTGCGTTCGACGCGCGGCTTGGCGTTGGGTTTTCCTCGCACGGCGGCGGGCTGAATGCCGTAGTGCGCGGCAAAGGCGAGATACCGAGGATTGTAGATGGGCTGGTGGCCTTCCCACCGGAGCACGACGGGCTTTTGGCTGTCGTACTTGCAGCCCGCGGCGCAGCCGCCGAAGCGCGCGAAGGCGCGCTCGTGGCCGTCCATGAGCGCGAACAAGTCCGGCGAGCCGAAGACGTCGAAGGACTTGCGCTTCGAATAGACCAGGACGTACGAGAACAGCTGCACAGTCTCGGAGAGGCCGGTCGTATACGTGAGCGTGTAGGGCGACCAATCGTTTTCGGCCATCTCACCCGGTCCGAACACCGGAGCTTCGAGGCTCGGCGTCGGCTTGGCCGCTGGCCGCACGCGCCGCATCTGCTTCTTGACGGCGGTGTAGCCGCCTTGGAATCCCTCGTCCTTGAGGATCTCCAGCACGCGCTGCGCGGTGATGTCCGGGTAGCGCGCGAGCAACTCGCTCACGCGACCCTGGTAGGCGTCGATCTTGCGGGAACGCGGCGCGCGCACGGGCGCAGCGGCCAGCGCGGCGTGCCCGTCGTCGCGCTCGCGACCGTGGGTCCGAAGGATCTTCTCGATCGTGTTCCGACTGACCCCCAGCGCCCGCGTGATGGCGCGCCGGCTCATCCCCTGGGCCGTCAACACGACGACCTGGTGGATCAATTCCTCGCGAGAGCGCCAGTGCACCGTCATGCCCTGCTCGCTCTCTCGGTCACGGCGGTGATCGTTTTCATCAGGCCGCCCAACACGCCATGGAGGTTGCTGAGATCGGGGCCCACGACGTCGGCGGCGGGTCCCAACGCGTCGAGCGGCATCCCGGCCAAACAGGCCTGAAGTCGCCCCGCGCTCCGTCGAATGGTCGTCACGTCGAGCGCGATTGTCTCGGCGATGCTCCTTGCCGTGCGTGGGCGGCCGCGGCGCGCAGGCCGACCCCCGTCGCGCCAGCGCGCCAGCACCGCCTCATGCCCCGGCCCCGAGTCGTCCGCGAGCTCGCGCACCAAGAGGGCCGTCTGCCGCACGGTGAGCCCGCGACGGATGACGACCGCGGAGACCGCCGGCTGGTTGCCACGTGGCAACGCGCCGACGAGGATCGCTGCCCGCGGCGCGAGCAGCCCGAGTCGAACGTCGGCTTGGACCGACGAATCGAGCGCTTCGACCAGCATCAGGCGGCGACAGACCCAGCTCTTGTGGCAACGAAGCAGCGCAGCGATCGCCCCTTGCGTCACGTGATGCTCTCGATGCAGGGCGCGCACGATCCACGCCTCCTCGAGCGCGGTGAGCCCGCGGCCAGCGTGCAGCTCGCGCATCTGCACGGTGGCATCGACGGCGCCAAGGTCGGTGACGACGGCGCGCAGATCGCGAAGGCCCAGCCCTCGCGCGGCGCGTAGCCGCTTGAAGCCGTCGAAGATCTCGACGGCGCCATCCCGCTCGAACGCGCGCACGGCGGAGAGCTGGCCGTGCTGCTTGAGCGACGCGCGCATGGCGGCCAGCGCGCAGGCGTCGGCGAGGCGCAGCCGCGACAGGCCCTCGCCGAGATCGGCGACGGCGACGAGGCGCTCGGCTTGAGCAGCGGCGGTCACGGCCGCGAATCCACCACGACTCGTCACCCGGCACGAGACCGGCCCGTGACGCTGTCCAGGTCCAGGCCCGATCGGCAGCCGTTTTCCCCAGCTTCCAGCGCGCAGGGTAGCTCGTGACATAGGCCCGCTCTGTCCACTTTGGCGGGCCCAAAAGGGCCGATTTTCCGCAGAATTCGCCCCAGATCGCGGCGGAGGGTAGCTCGTGACAGGCTCGCGGCCTTGTCCACGATCTGCTGTACTTTACGCAATAAATCCACGCTGTTGCCGTCCGAGGGTAGCTCGTGACATCCGGCTGCCTTGGCGCCGTCCCGGCACCTTTGCTGGCGTGCGCGCTCGTCGGCCCGCTGCTCGTCCAGGTCGTTGCGCCGCCTCCGGCGCGCCTGACGGTTGCGGCGCTGGCCGCGGCACCCCTCTCCGCACACGACTTGGTGATCGAGCGCGCTCACGGCAGGCGTGAACCACTTCCGGCACTCGCTGCATCGACGCCTGGACATCGACGCCAGCGTCCGGCGAGACGCCCTCGATCGCGCATTCCACGGCGCCCCCCTGGATCACGATCCCGCCGCCCGCGGCCGCCCCTTCAGGCCGTGCCGTGGATCACGATCCCGCCGTGCGGTGGACCACGACGAGGGCGCCGCTGAAGCTCTCGCTCGATTGGTGCCGCCTGCGCATACGAGTTCACGGCGAAGCGCGCGCGCCCTTCCGCACGAACCGAGTCGGAAGAAACCACCGCTCGGGTGGGCGATGGTTCAGCAATGGGGGTGCTTGGGGTGCCGCAGGGGGCTCAAGCAAGACAAACCGCCGGAGCGCCGCTCTCACCGTCGCTCGGTCCTTGCCAGCGGCTCGCGCGATCTGCGAAACGTTGCCGTGATGCTCAAAGTACTTGGCTTCGTAGTACTGCCGATCGAATTCGTCTTTCGCCGCATCGTACTCGCCCGTCTCGCGGCGGAGCGGCTGGGCGGATGGTAGGCTCGCGCTGAGCTCTTGGGGCGTAAGCCTCGACCCTGAGAAGCCGTCGAGAGCGCACGCCACGACCGAGTGCAACTCGCGGACGTTGCCTGGCCAATTGCGCGCCCGTAACAGCTCCATGGCCGCCTCGTCGAACGTCACGTCGGGACGTTTCAGGTCCCGCAGAATGTCCTCCAGCAGCAGCGGTAAATCATCGAGCCGACGGCGAAGTGGCGGGATCTCCATGCGCGCCTGGGTGATGCGGTGGTACAAGTCGTGTCGAAATAGGCGCTGGTTCACGGCCGCCGCAAGATCGACGTGGGTCGCGAAGAGAGTTCGGACGTCCACTTTGCGCGGGGTGCCACCGACGGGCCGGACCTCATGCTCTTGGAGAACGCGGAGCAATTTCACTTGCATGTCGCGGCTCATTTCAGCGACCTCGTCGAAGAAGAGAGTTCCACCGTCCGCCTCGACAAAAACACCCGGGTGATTTCGGTCCGCCCCCGTGAACGCGCCTCGAACATGTCCGAACAGTTCGCTCTCGAGACAGTTAGGCGATACGGCTGCGCAGTTGATGGCCACGAACGGTTTACGAGACCTCGAACTTGCTTCGTGAATGGCACGAGCCACACGCTCCTTTCCCGTGCCGGTCTCTCCGCCAATGAAGATCGACAGAGAACCCCACGCGTGGCGCTCGATCCGGGAGAAAAGGTCCTGCATCTCGGGCGTCGTACCAAGCAGGCCTCTGAACCGCGTTTCCGTACAAACGACGACGGACTCCGGCAGTTCCGGAACGAAGCGAAACCGCTTGGCAGCGAAGCGAACCCCGCACGGCCGAACCAAGTACACCTCTTCGATCTGCGTCTCGTCGCCTCGGTGCGAAACGAAGGTGCCGTTGCGTGACCGCCGATCCTTAAGGCGCACCCCTTTGGGCGTGGCCTGCAATTCGGCGTGCACCAGACTGACCGTCTCGTGGTTGACGCGCAGGGCGCTATCGCGGGCACGTCCCACGATCTTGAGTTCGTCATGGATGGCGAGCGACTGGGAACCATCCTCGGCCTCGAGGCGCCCGCCTTTGACCATGATGATTGAGGATTCCAACGGAAACGTGGGAGTCGGATATTCGTGGTTATTCATGGGGGTTTCTTCCGACCAACGGGCACCATCCGGTGCCGTGGTGCCCGATCGGGAGTCAGGCAGAACGACGCTTCTAACCATTTGATCAGTGCACCGGTCGCGTCAACCGCAAAGATCGTGCCATATGCTTATCATGCCCATGAGTATGATAAGTTGCTGTTATACTTGTTAAAAGCGGTGCAGCATCCCTCGAAAGGCGGGTTTGACTTGACCCATGGTCAGTAATTGACCACCTACCTCGGCTAGTCGCTTTGACCGTCGTCCGCGGGTGGATCGCTGTGCATCGCGTCGTGGCCAACCCCGCCGGTGATTGGCTCGGAGTGAACGTTGATATCGCATTTGACGGAAGCGAGTATGGGACTCATATTGGCTGTCCGTTCCAACCGCCCGGGCTTTCTGGCGAGTGGTGTTCGGGCGGAGAGGCGGGCGTTTTCGACCGCCGCGGAGGGCCCATGCGTGCGTTAACACTTCTTGTCGCTGCTGGTGCCGTCTCGTGCTGGGCTCCGGGTGTCGACCGAGTACGACGCTGCGGAGTTTATCGATTGGTCGCCGATCGGCGGCCCTGGGCCGGCCCATTGCGAGCTTTCCGCCGCCAAGAAGGAGCTTCCTGATGACCAAACTCGTGCGACGTGGCCGCGTGCGGCTGCAACCCTATGTGGACGTGGAAGTCTCCAAGCGTCTTGACCGATTCTGTGCGGCGACGGATTCGACCGTGAGCGCCGTCGTTCTAGCCGCCGTCCAGCAGTACCTCGATGGCACGAGCGACGCCACGCTCGTCCTGCGGCGCCTGGACCGACTCGGTCGCGCGGTAGCTCGCGGCCAGCGCGAGTTTCTGTCGGAGGCGTTTGCGGTCTTCCTCCGCGTTTGGTTTGCGCACACACCAAACATCCCCGATGACGGCAAGAAGGCGGCGCGAGCGAACGCCGAAGGCCGCTACAAGCAGTTCGTGGAGCACGTCGCCGAACAGTTTTCCGGGGGCCGCCGATTTCTTGACGACTTGCCGCACGAGAGCATCGGCGACGACGCGGAGCTCACAGCGGCGGCTGCTGCGGAAACGGCGGTGAAGCGCGACCAGGACCAGTCGCATCATGCCCCGTCGTAACAGGGGCCATTCGCGTTGGCGGCGCGGGGCCCGTGGGCCTTTGCAGCTACGCCTGCGACGGTCCGGCAGCCCTCACGAGTTGCTCGCCGCGGGCACGCGCGCGACGGGCGATCGACCCCGCAACAAGAGCCAACCGCGCGGAGCCGACGCGATCTAATTAGCTCGACTTCCACATGCGCCCGCGAAGCCGCCGGACAGCCCAAGGAGCCAGGACAGTGCTGCAGATGCTCGACGATGGCTGACCCGTCTCCAATGCCGGGCGGCGGATCGACAGAGTCGCTCACTCCGCGTAGCGTGCTACCTTTGGGCGATGGCTCCCCGCGCGCGACCGAATCCTGAGCTCGTCAGCCCCTCGGCCGATGACGAGGCGGAAATTCGCGCCGGACTGGCAGAGCTCGACCGCGGTGAGGGTGTCGAGCTGACGGCGGACGAGCTTCAGCACTGGGTAGAGACCGGCGCGTGGCCCGAACGCCTCGACTGAGCCCGCGGTTTCTCGCTCGTCGCACCGCGATCGGTATCATTAAGCACTCGCCGGAGTCGCGTGCGATCGCTGCGACGATTGTCGCACTGTGCACGTCCGAGACGTTACCGGGGCATGGCGACGCGATGACGATCCTGGAGCCGGCCGATGCGCGCGGAGTGGTGACGCTGGTGCACGTGCGGCAGGTGCGCGGCCTCAACCTCTGGATCTGGTACCGCGAAGCAGGCGATTTCTTGGAGATCGCGAGACTGACCAATCAGCCACCGGGCACGTAGACCGGAGCGGCGAAGGCCCGAAAGACCGGTGAAGCACGCCGCGCAGGTCGGACGCGGTCTTGCGCAGCAGACCCTTGGCCGCAGCCTCTTCGAGGACGCTACGAATGTGGCTTGCGGAACGTCGGAAAGCGCCATGCGGCCGATGGCTGTCCTGGCTACTTCCCTCCTCCGCCGCACGATCGCTCAGGATTCTCGTCGGAACAAGCCTTGATGATCGGCGTCGGATCGGCTCGGATCGCGCGGTGCCTTGCTCGTCTGGCTCTCGGCTTCGGGCAATGCTCGCCGGCGTGGCAGCCCGGGCGATGAGGGCGCTTGGCGACGCATGCCGGCCCTCGGGCGTCGCGAGCGGCTTCATCGCCGATCTCACCCGCTCCCGGGCCGAGCTGGTCGCCGAGAACGTGCTTCTTCGCCAGCAGCTCATCGTCGCCTCGCGCGCGGTCAAACGCCCTGTTCTGCGCACCCACGAGCGAGGCCTGATCGTGCTCCTGGCGAGCTTTCTTTCCCAGTGGCGCCAGGCCCTGCTCGTGCTCAAGCCCGAGACCGTCCTGTGATGGCACCGGGAGGGGTTCCGATTGTTCTGGCGGCGGAAGTCCCGCCGGGCCGGTCCGCGCGAACCGCGTCTCGCGCCGGACGTCGTAACGCTCATCCGCCGCATGGCGACCGAGAACCGGCTCTGGGGAGCCGAGCGGATTCGAGGCGAGCTCTTGAAGCTCGGCGTCGGCATCGCGAAGCGCACGGTGCAACGGTACATGCGAGGCGCCGCGGGGCCCGTCGCGCCGCGCCCGGGACAACGCTGGCGGACCTTCCTGCGAAACCACACCGTGTGGGCGTGCGACTTCCTTCAGATCTACGACATCTGGTTCCGTCCCATCTACGCGTTCTTCATCGTCGACGTGAACGCCAAGCGCGTCGTGCAGGTGTCGGTGACGCGCGCTCCCACGCAGGCGTGGACCGCGCAGCAGATTCGCAACGCGACGCCGTTCGGGTGCGGTCCGCAGTTCATCATCCGAGATCGCGATGACAAGTTCGGCGCGGGCTTCGACCGCATCGCCGCAGGTGCCGGTGCCCGTGTCGTGCGGACCGCCGTGCGGGCGCCGTTAATGAACGCGGTCTGCGAGCGATTTCTGGGGAGCGTCCGCCGCGAGTGCCTCGATCACGTGATCATCCTGTCGGTACCTCGATTCCGCGGAATGGAAGGGTCGTTTTCCGCGATATTCCCGACGGGATCGGGTGGTCTCACCCCTCCGTTTCATGGAATCGGGGTACTAGTACCCCGATTCTACGGAATGGAAGGGTAGAGGCGGCGCAGCTTGATGCGTGCGTCCGCCGTGGTGAAGCGCCAGTTGACCTTGCGGTCGGGTCGCGAAGCCTGCCACGCGGAGACGATCGTGTGGAGCGCGCCGATGCTGCCGACGCGCTGGTCGAGACACTGTATCGATAGGGTCGAGAGGAAGATTTCGGCGACGTTGAGCCAACTGCCGTGCTTGGGGGTGTGGTGAACCTCGAACCTCTCGACCAGACGACGAGCCTCTTTGGGCGCGAATGCTTCGTACAGGCACGAAAGATCGTGGATGTTGAGGTTGTCCATGACCAAGACGATGACGGTCGCGGTTGCGTAGGTCTCGTCGGACAGGCGGGCTAAGAAATGCGCCATGTCGACGGCCGTGCGTCGCTCGGTCACTTCGACGACGGATTGCCCGGTCAGCGGTTCCACGGCAGCGAAGATGTTGGCTGTGCCGCACCGCTTGTATTCGTCATCGACGCGGGCCGGTGTGCCGGGGCTCGCAGGAACGGGCTGGCGGGTGTGCTCGAGCAACTGCTTGCTGGTCTCGTCGAGACAGACCTGCGGCCGGTCCGGATCATAGGGTCGATGGTAAACGTCGAGCACATCCTCCATGCACTTTACGAACGCCGCGTTTTCCTCAGGCGGAATGCAGAAGCGCTCTACAAGCCAGGGCTTGATTTCGTTTTTTTTAGACCGCGCTGGACCGTGCTCGGGCTGACGGAGTCGAACACCTTCAGCTCGACGAGTCGGTCCGCGAGAAGCGAGATGGTCCACCGTGCCCGCCCTGCGGGCGGCTCACTGCAAGCGATTCTGAACCAGCCGCGCCTCCGAGGCCCCGTCGAGCTTTCGCGGCCGCGACGGGGTGTCTTGGGGCTTGCGCTCCAGGCACGCTTCGACGCCGCGCTCGCAGCAGCGCTTGCGCACGCGCTCCACCGTGACGAGCCCGGCCTCCAAGTCGTCCGAGATTTCCTGATCGGTCAGCCCTTCGTCGGCTTTCAGCAAAATGCTTGCGCGAAGCCTTTTCAGGCCCGAGACGCGCTCACGCTTCACGAGCTGCGTCAGCGCCGCCCGCTCGTCCACCGTCAGATTCACTACGTAGCGCTTTTTCATGGCCCACCATGGAGCACGCCCTCGTCGCCATGGAAAGCAAAACCCGTCGCGTCAATGGATTCGAGGTACTAGCGTCCTTCGAGCCCAAGCTCACGTGCGGATCCGCAGCGGAGGTGACGACGCCATCGACTCGCTCCACCGAACGAGACGTACGCGCCCACGTTCCGGGCGTCTTTCTTGGGGCGGCGGCCTAACCGCTGCGACTCAGATTGCCGTGGACCATCGCCGCGAGCTTTGACACATCGCCTCGGAAGGCTTCGATCGAGGCCTCCAGCATGTCCGAAGCGGTGATGTACTCCCAGGCAACGTAGTAGCCGTTCGAATGGGCCAGATGACTCACGAACTCGCGTTGCGCACGTCCATTGCCTTCGCGAAACGGGTGCAATGCATTGACCTCTCCCAGGTAGTGGGCCGCCCGGCCGCTGAAAGCCGCTGGCGCTAGCCCCGTCAAATGCCTCTCGCGCGCGAGCTGTGCGAAGATCGGCGCGGCGGCGGTCGCGATGTAAGCGTGGTGCGTTGCCGCCCTTGGCGATGTCGATCGTGCGAAGCTGCTCCGCCCATGCATAGACATCGCCGAACAGGTGGCGGTGGATGGCTTGCAGATGCGCGAGATCGAAGGCACCCGGGATGGGCTGCCGCGCGAGTTCGTAGGAGCGCAGCGCGACGAGAGAGGCCTCTGCGGCCTCAAGGGTCGGTTCGTCGGTAATGCCGAAAACGGTTTTTCAGAGCCCCGGACGCCGGATCGAGGTACGGGTCAAGGCTGGAATACCGGGACATTCCCGAACTGGGCGTAGACGTTGCGGATGGCCTCGGTGAGAGGCATCTCGCCGCGTGCCACTCGGTACAAGTCGCGCTCCGTCACCGCCGGCACCGTCAAGCCCTCGAGCTTCTGCTGCCCGATTGCATGCGCAACCGCGCGCGTGTTGCGGGCAACGTCTTGGTCGGTCATGGTACGAGCGACTTGCGCCTGACGGTCAGCGGGATCGAGGTGTCGCAGCATCGGCAAGCTGTAGGGAATGTTCCGAACAACATTACCATGTTCGGCTGCGCGCTCAAGTCGATGCGCTCGCCGTGAAGGGGTCCGCGCACGGCCACAGCGCCGGGTCCAACGTCTTTTGGCCGCGAGAGGATTGCCCACCGCACCGCCTCCGCCATGACGCGAAGCGAGTTCTCGCGCTTGGCGAGCTGGTAGGCGTGCAGCGAGTCCTTCACCTGCTCGGGCTGGAGGAACGGAAGCGAGAGCAGCTGCTCGGGGGCCGTCGTTGCGAGCGCCTTGTCTTGCTCCGCGCTTAGCGCTCCCAGACGATGGCCCGACTGCGACGCGATGACCACGCCGGACCCGCCTCGCGCGATGACGCTCCCGAACTCCTCGAGCAGGACGGCGGTGCCGTAAAGGTCGACCTTGAGGATCGTCGCCGGCGACGCTTGCGAGGGGGACACGCCGGCCGCGTGAATCGCCCCCGTGACCTCACCGAGCTTCGTCGCCGCAAGGGCGAGCTCGTGGATCGACTCGCGCGAGGAGATGTCGACGGTCGCGGTGCTGACCTCGAACCCGGCGTTGCTCATCACGTCGGCGGCCGCCTTCGCGTTCTCCGCGCGCAGGTCGGCGAGCAGAACGTGTTTCCCCGCGCCGACGCGACGGGCGATCGCTTGGCCGATCGAGCCCGCACCGGTGACGACGACGACGCTCTTCATTGTGCTTTCCTTTCGTTCGGCTTCGCCTCCGAGGCTCGCCGTCGGTTACCGGCCAGTCTGGGCCAACACGGCTTCAGGTAGACGCGCGCCGTGGATTTGGATCTTCGCTGCGGCCTTGTCGATCTCGCGAAGGTCGTCGAGCTGAATGGCCTCGGCGTTGGGGGTCGCTGCGCCGTAGGCCGTGGATAGACCCATGGCGCCGTAGCCGAGCGCGGAGACCTCGAGCCCGCTCTTGCCTAGTACTCGCTTCTTCATGTTCGGACCCTCCTCACTTCGCAGCTTTCTCACAACCGCCCCTGGTACTGCTCGTCGGTGACCTTCTCGAGCCACTCGACGGCCTTCCCGTCGAGCGACTCCTGGATCGCGATGTGCGTCATCGCCGTCGTCGGCGAGGCGCCGTGCCAGTGCTTCTCGTTCGGTCCCACGGTGACGACGTCACCCGGCCGGATCTGCTCGACGGGCCCGCCCCAGCGCTGGTGCAGGCCGCACCCGAACGTGACGATGAGCGTCTGGCCGAGCGGGTGCGTGTGCCAGTCGCTGCGCGCGCAAGGCTCGAACGTCACGTACGCGCCGCCGACGCGGCCGGGCGCCGTCGCCTGGAACAGTGGGTCGAGGCGAACGGTGCCGGTGAAATGCTCAGCAGGCGCCTTCCGGGACGGCTGCGAGCCGCTTCGCTTGATGTCCATGTTCGTACCTGCTCCCTTCGTCCGACTACTTCGAGCTACGGGCCGTGACGGCCTCGTCGAACGCGAGCGAGGAGGATAAGCCGCGGTACGCATCGATCTGCTGCCGAAGCGTGGCGACCGTCTGCTCGGCCGTCCCGATCGCATCGGCCCCCGCGATGAAGCGCAGCGGTGGGCGCTCCTGGTCGGTGAGGGTGATGAGGGCCTTCGCGAGCTTTGCGGGGTCGCCCCCCTGCTTGCCGTTCTGGGCTCCCCAGAACTCGAGCTGCTTCGCTCTGCGCTCGCTGTAGTCGCTGATCGACGGCTCGGCGTAGCTCGTCGATTGCTCCGAGAGGAGCTCCGTACGGAAGAACCCGGGGTTGACGATAGTGGTAGCGATGCCGAACAGCGCGACCTCGGGCGCGAGCGACTCCATCCACCCCTCGAGGCCGAACTTCGACGCCGCGTAGGCGCTGCAGAACTCGAAGCCCGTGAGGCCCGCCGAGGAGGAGATCGCGATGACGTGTCCCGAGCGCTGCTTGCGCATCACCGGCAGGACGGCGCGGGTGACGTTCATGGGTCCAGTGAGGCTCGCCGCCAGCTGCCGATCCATCTGCTCCGGCGACAGCTCCTCGAAGTAACCGGCGTAGAAGCTGGCCGCGTTGTTGACCAGCACGTCGATGCGCCCGAACCGATCGACGCCGGCGCTCACCGCCGCTTCGGCATCGGCGCGTCGAGTGACGTCCAGCTTCACGGCCAGCAGATCGTTCGACAGACCCAGCGCTCTGGATACGCGGTCGGGGTCCCGGCCCGTGTGGCCACGACGGCGTGGCCGGCCGCCAGGGCCGCCTTTGCGAAGTCGACGCCCATGCCGCGACCCGCGCCCGTGATGAACCAGACCTTTTTGCTCATGGCATCTCCTCCTTCACGCGCCTTCGGGCACGAACCGGACCGACGCGAAGAAGATGCGCCCGTTGCCGGCGGCGGACTAGACGCCATCTCGGCGACGGCCTGTTTAGCTCTGCTTGACAATCGGCTCCAGCTCGAGCGCTCTTCGCTTCATGAGCGCCGCTCCTTTCCCGCAGCTTCAGGCATTCCTTGCGGTGGCACGCTTGCGCAGCTTCAGCAGTGCGGCGCGCGAGCTCGGTGTCACCCGGTCCGCGGTCAGCCAGGCGGTCCGACAGCTCGAGGAGCAGCTTCGCGTGGTGCTTCTGGCCCGCACGACCCGGAGCGTGTCGGTGACGGAGGCGGGGCGGCGGCTCGTGCAGAGTGCGGGTCCGGCGTTGGGGCTTGCGCTCGCTGCGCTGAGCGAGGCGTCCGCTCAACCTGGGGAAGTCGTCGGTCGCGTCCGCCTGTCGGTACCTCGCGTGGCCGTCCCCCTCGTCGTCGACCCCGTGGTTCCCACGTTTCGCACCCGCTATCCGCGCGTCGAGGTCGAAGTCGCGGTCGACGATCGCTTCGTGGACATCGTGGCGGAGGGGTACGACGCAGGGGTCCGGCTCAGCGAGGCCATCGAGCGCGACATGGTGCAGGTGCGGCTCACGGAGCCGTTCCGCTTCGTGGTGGTAGGGTCGCCCGACTACCTCGCGCGCCGCGGGACCCCGGAACGCCCGGAGGATCTCCTGCGCCACGAGTGCATCACCTTCCGTTCGCGGACGACTGGGGCGCTCTACGCCTGGGAGCTGGAGCGCGGCCGCAAGAACTGGCGCGTGCCGGTTCACGGGGGCGTCGTCAGCGACGACTCCTCGTTGAACGCCTCCCTCGCGGAACAGGGGGTACGGCTCGTCTACGCCTTCGAGCCGATGGTGTTGGAGCGGCTACGCATGGGCCGGCTGCAGCGGGTGCTCGAACGCTATGCGCCGACGGTCCCCGGCTTCTTCCTCTACTTCCCCAGCGTCGCGCGGCGCTCGCCACCACTGCGTCTGTTCGTCGAAGTGGCGAAGGAGCTGGCGGTTCGCTCTGCGCAGTAAAGGCCGGCGACGTGACGCTCGCTCCGTACGAGCGCCAGCCTTCGGCTCGAGGAGACTCGGGGTCGCTTGCCTTGGCAACGTCTATCCGGCCCCGGAAAATGGTTCGGTGGGTCGGCGGTGGGCTGACCGGCAGGTGGCCGAAGCCGTCGGGGCGGGGCGGAGAAACCACCCAGAAACCACCTGAGACGCCGTGGAGTCGGCGTCGTCACGAGTGAATGTTCGGCGCAGTCTCCGATCCCCGCTGCCAGGTGCATGCGGGCACGAACAAGCTCCGCCAAACGCACCGGACTACACTTTAGCGACCGCTTGACAATTGACGAGCGCGATCACATAGTCAATCCGATGCTAAACCATGCCGCGGTCGGCCGCGTCTTCCATGCGCTCGCCGAGCCCATGCGGAGGGCGCTTGTGGAGCGTCTCAGCGCGGGACCCATGTCCGTCAGCGATCTGGCGCAGCCGTTCGACGTGACCCTGGCTGCGATCGTCCAGCATCTCCAAGTCCTCGAAGAGAGCGGGGTCGTGCGAAGCAAGAAGGTTGGTCGCGTTCGGACCTGTCGCCTGGAGCCCGACGGTTTGAAGCTCGCGGAACGCTGGATCGCGGAGCGCCGCACGCTTTGGGAGCGCCGGCTCGACCGCCTAGGCGAGCTGCTCGCGGAAGACGACAACTCGAAACGGTCAGCACCCAACCCCAAGAAGAGGACGAAGCCATGAAAGACGAACAGCACGTCGTGCACAGCACCTTCGCCATCGAACGCACCTACCCCGCTCCGCCTGCGCGTGTCTTCGCGGCCTTCGCTGACCCAGCGCTCAAGCGTCGGTGGTTCATGGATGGGAAGGGATTTACCTCCGAGGAGTACACCGCCGACTTTCGCGTCGGCGGTCGCGAAAAGAGCCGCTTTACGTTCGCCGGTGGTCCCGCGGGAGCACCGCCCGCCGGCACGAAGATGGGCAACGACACCGTCTACCTCGACATCGTGCCTAACCGGCGCATCGTCTTCGCGTACTCCATGCTCATTGGCGACTACCGCATGTCGACGTCGCTGGCCACGGTGGAGCTGTCCGCTGCGGACGGAGGGACGCGCCTGCTCTTCACTGAGCAAGCGGCCTTCTTCGAACGCTCCGACGGCGCGAAGCTCCGCGAAGACGGTTGGCGAGGGTTGCTCGCCCAGCTCGAGAAGACGCTGCGCGAGGCCGCCTAGCGGAGAGGGAGTTCGACAAGGACGCCGAAGAGGCGGCACGCTTCTATGCCGCCACGTTCCCCAACAGCGAAGTGCGCGCGGTTCGCAGGGCACCGGGTGAGTATCCGGGAGGCAAGGAAGGCGACGTGCTGACCGTGGAGTTCACCGTCCTGGGGATCCCGTGTCTCGGTCTCAACGGCGGCCCGCAGTTCAAGCACAGCGAGGCTTTCTCCTTCCAGGTCTCCACCGAAGATCAGAAGGAGACGGACCGCTACTGGAACGCGATCGTCGGCAACGGCGGGCAGGAGAGCGCCTGTGGTTGGTGCAAGGACCGGTGGGGGCTCTCTTGGCAGATCACGCCTGGTACGCTGATGGAAGCCCTGGCAGCGGGCGGCGCGGAGGCGAAGCGTGCCTTCGCGGCGATGATGTCGATGAGGAAGATCGACATTGCGACCATCGAGGCAGCCCGGCGCGGGTGACCGATCCAAGCAGCAACGCCATACCCCAGCACGTCGCGCAATTCTCGGTGGTCGTTCGCGATTACGACGAAGCCCTCGCGTTCTACGTCGACAAGCTCGGCTTCGAGCGACTCGAAGACACGGACCTCGGGGGCGGCAAACGGTGGGTCCGCGTGGGTCCGCTGGGATCGACAGGTGCGGGCATTTTGCTCGCGCGGGCCGTCTCGGCAGAGCAGATCACCCGCGTGGGAAACCAGACCGGTGGCCGAGTCTTCATCTTCTTTGAGACGGATCAGTTCTGGCGGGACTACCGCGACCTCGTCGCGCGAGGCGTGACGTTCGTGCGCCCGCCGACGAAGGAGGCGTACGGCACCGTGGCCGTCTTCGAGGATCTCTACGGCAACCGATTCGACCTCATCGAGCGATCGGCGGGCGCCTGACCTCCAGCATCTACAACCACTGGCCCAGCCTAAAGTAAGATCCCTTTGGGGCATCTGTTGTTACTGCAGCGGCGAATCGACTTGGTCCGTCGACCGCGCCCGGCGGCCAAAACGGTGCCGGCGACATCAACTAGTACCTCGATTCCGCGGAATGGAAGGGTCGTTTTCCGCGATATTCCCGACGGGATCGGGTGGTCTCACCCCTCCGTTTCATGGAATCGGGGTACTAGTGCCATCACGTCGACTTCGCGCGTGTCGGCGCTCACCTCTTCCCGACCATCACTGCTGACGGGCGCGCTCAATTCGATTTGCCATTTCAGCGACAGCGAACGCCCCTGATATGGAACGACCGTCAAGTCCTTGAGCCAGGGCTCTCTTCCTTTTCTTCGTGAGCGGGGGATCCCGAGCTTGGAGCCCCGACCCCGCACGCTGGGACCTGAAGCGCCTTGCGGTCGGCGGCGCCGAGGATGACACGCTTGCCAGCGACGGCCTCGACGCGTGGGCCGACGCACTCGATAGCGAGGACCGTCGTTGAAACGACCGGATCGAGTTGGTGCACCCGAGTCGACTCGTGCTTCGCGCTGTCGCGCTTCCACAGCGATCGCGCTAGGATTGGGTCGTGAAGTTGACCGTCGAATTCGACCGCGAGACCGATGGCCGCTGGATCGCCAGCGTCCCGGAGCTGGCTGGCGTGCATGTCTACGGGGAGAGCCGCGACCAAGCCCTGGCGAAGGCTCTCTCGCTCGCATACAACGTGCTCGCTGATGAAGTCGAACACGGAGAGCGCGACGCCAAGACGCTCTTGAGCATGACAGTCGACACGCGCGAGGCCGCCTGACTTGGGCGCCGAGTGGCCGGCAACGCGTGCGGACCGGGTTCTCGCCGCGTTGCTCCCGATTGGGTGGACGGTGGCGCGGCAGCGGGGATCATATCGGCGACTGGCGCGTCCGGGTTGGCCGCCGGTTACGTTTGCCTTTCACGGCGGCGATGAGATCGGGGCGGTGATGCTGGCGAAGATTGCGAAGCAAACCGGACTCCAGCAGCAGGACCTGTAGCTTCTAGCTTCTAGCAGGCTGCTGAAAAAGCCTCCTGCGTTCACGTCGCGGCAGGGATTTGCTTGTCTGGCTTCACGGTCTTCACGCCAACCACGAGCAGGTACACGACCATCGAGATCTCGGCGACTGCGCACGGGATGACCACGAAGGCGTGAATCTGCTGGCCGAAGGCGGGGACCAGGAACGCCGCGAGCAGGTCCACGAGGTAGCAGACGCCCCCCACGATGAGCAGAGCGCCAAGCCACCTTGGGAACAGCGCCGATCTATAGGCGAGATACCCTATCGGAACGAGCCATAGGCCAAAGAAGACCTGCGCGCTGAGCGTGCCGTAGTGCTGGGTGTCGAGCAAGAGCAGCACCAGGGCGTTCGATCCCGCCGTGCCAAAGGCGGTCGCGTAGGAGCTGTCGGTTGCGACCCGCAAGCCCTCGAACTGGAAGACCGCATTGAGGCAGATGATGCCGGTGGCGAGCGCGACCAGGACCAGCATCGCCCTCGCCACGTTCTTGTTGACGTGCTCAAGCAGGACGTAGAGCGCCATCGCCAGGAACACGAAGAACGTCCCGTCGAGCAGATGAGCGACGACGCTCATGCGGACGAGTCCCGGGCTCGCAACGACGTTCCCCGCCGTGGCCGTCGCGTTGCCCGCGACGTACATCTTGGGGTCCACGAACCCCTCTGCGAAGCCGCCGAAGATGCCGACGAACAGGTAGAGGACACCGGCGATCCTCGCGAGACGCTTGGGGGATGACATGATCTTGTGAAAGACCATACCCCGTCGATGGCCGTCACCGCCCTCGGCACTGGAGGCACTCGCCCGCCATGGTGGCGAGAGAAAGAAAAGAAACGAGCAGGGGATCGAGATCTGCCGCAGGGAACTTACGTTGCGGCTCACGATGCGAGGCGAGGACAAGAAGCAGTCGTCGATGTTGATGCTGATGTCGCCCGCCGAGACGCAGGTGCCGCAGGCGCACCCGTTGGGGGCGATCAAGAAGCTTGCCGACGAGGCCTTGGCGAAGCTGTCGCCGGTGTTCGACGCGATGTACGCCGAAGGTGGTCGGCCGTCGATCCCGCCACTTCCAGTCTTCCACGCACGTAGTTGCGTGGGGCCGTTCATGCATCCTGCACGGATAGCCGCAGGACGATCTCCGTGACCTGCGGGGTTAAGGACCGGAGGCGTTGGATCATGGAAACCCTCTATGGCAACCCGCGCGCCAGCCGTGTGCCGGATCCTCGAGCACTAATGAAGTAATGGAAATAACTAACTATTATGCCCCGATCGGGTCAGAGATTACCCTGGTGATGATTCACCAGGTGGTCAGCAATTCCTGCCCCCCCTGCGTCAGACGCGGCGCGTTAGGGGATCAAGAGCGATGAAACTGCGTCCGTGGCGGAGACCGCCGGGCGGCGCACGGTCATCACCATCCACTTCGACAAGAAGCGGATGGACGGGAACCTCCTCAAAAAGACCGACGTGGCTGACTTCGAGCCTTGGGGCGACGTGTGCCCTCGTTCGGGCCAAGGGGCGCACCGATACGGACACCGTCTTCGGCGAATCTCCTCGAGTACCCCGCCGGTACGGTACTTCTCACCAACGCCCAGCCGCCTGACGCCGTGCCGCGTCGCAAGCCGAGCGAGGTGTGCGTCCAAATGCGCGGCAGCTTCGCCTCGGAGTTTGTGCCGAGGACGTCGGCGGCGGGTGCGGGGTCAACGCCCTCTCGCGCTTTCGCCGTGGCGCTAGGCTGCCCCGATCGTGAGGAGGCCGACCCCAGTTGCCAAGTCCGCCGTCTCTCCTCGCGCCCCGCTTACGGTTTCAGGTCTCGACCCCGTCTTTACGACACAGCGACGCACCGATACACATTCGGTCCCCGCGGGACCAGCCGGGCACGGCGCCGTCATCAAAGGGGCCTATCGATATCTCCTCTGGCGAACCCTGAGCGCCTCGGCGAGCGGAACGATCCTATTTGTTATGCTCAATCCGAGCAGGGCGGACGCCGCGATCGACGACCCGACCTTGAGACGCTGTATGGCCTTCGGGCGAAGCTGGGGTTTCGGTCGGCTCGAGGTGTGCAACCTGTTCGCACTCCGAACGCACGATCCTCGTCGCCTCGAGATCGCTCGGGACCCGATCGGGCCCTTGAACGACCAGCACTTGGCGAGCGCGGTCCAGCGCGCAACTACGGTGGTCGCGGCGTGGGGCGCACGCGGACTCTATAGGCACCGCGCCGGGGCAGTCGACGCCGTTTTTGCAGACCGAGCGATCTGGTGCCTTGGCACAACCAAGGGTAAGAAACCACGGCATCCCCTTTACGTTCGCGGCGATACGCCGCTGACCCGCTGGAGGTAGGAGAACTGACGCACCTACGCTAACTAACGTCAAAGGCCCGCCGACAGGTGCTCACGGGTCTCGGCTTCGCCCCCTTCGCACGCGTACCCGTCAAAGACCACGCAGCGTACGGTGCGGCCGACGAGGTGTATCGGCTCTGACGGTTCTGAACGCGGAATAACAACGGGATCGGGCTACTTGCCCTCTATCCGCTCGGGCCACCGCTTGAGCACCTCGATGGCAACGTCGGCGGCACATCCTTCCAGGATGGGTGCAGCTTTCCCGTCCGTGCGCCAGTAGAGGCCGTTGCGATCGGCCTTCCAGTGACGCCGAAGTCCGTCCGTAAACTCGAGGACGGTGCCGCGAAGCAGGTCGACCGCCAAGCGGAATGCGGAGTCGTGGATGGGCATGACCGCCTCGTCGGCCCGATGCAACGAAAGTTGCGCGCCTGGGTCGATCGCGCGCGGCGGCAAAGTGGACACGGGCCATCCTGTCGCCCGCGCCGCGCGCGGTCAAGATCCAATGGTACGGCGAGGCGGACGCGGCCGCGGGGCGGCGCTAGCGTGGCTCTCGCTTGGATCTTCAGATCTCCGATTGGACGGCGACCGCCGCTGCCGAGTTCATGAACGTGGAATGGCCGCCTCACGATGCGCCGATCGGCATCGCGTGGTCGCGGCGAGAGATTGTGCTCGTCGCCACGCGTGGAATCCCCGTGGGGGTTGCGTGCGGCGTCGCGATCGGCGGAGTGGGAGAGCTCAACCAACTGCTCGTGAAGATCGACCACGCACGCACGCGAGTCGGCTCGCAGTTGCTCGAGGAGTTCGAGCGGCGGTGCGCGGCTCTCGGATGTCACAAGCTGCGACTCGAAACGGCCGATTACCAAGCGCGGCCGTTCTACGAGCGGCATGGCTTCATGCTGGCCGCAACGTTGACGGAGGACCGCTTCGGACGGGACTGGTTCTGATGGACAAGCGACTCGGTCCCTGGGACCGAGGTCGTCGGCGCGAATGAACCCGGGATCGCACCGCGGCGCGGGGGACCGGCGAACGCGGCGCCCGAGCCGTCGGGACGCGCGCACCGCTCGACCCCGCCGCACGTCGCCGTCGAACGAATGGACCCCGGCCGAGCCTTTTGGCCACCTGGCGCCGATGGTATCCTTCGGCCCCATGGTCGAGCGATTGCCCTTTCTCGACGTGCTCATTGCCCGCGAGCACGGCGATACCTGGCGGATGTATTTCGGCCCCGCATCGTGGTGCCCGCCCAGTCTTCGACCGCGGATGGATGAGTACCGCGAGATTTTCCCCGTATCCCGCCCCGACGCCGATGATCTGATGCGCTTCATGGGCAACGCCCGCGCGCACTACCAGCACCATCGGGTCAAAGACGGAGGCGTCGAGATTCTCGCCAAGGGGCGCTCGGCTTTGACCCTCGCCCCGTGGCTCGAGTATCTCGTCCGGTCCGCGTCGGCCCCTTCGAAAAGCGCCTCGTCACCGATGCCGTAACAAAAAAGGCGAGGCCGGCAGGACCGGCGCAGGGGGGGACGCGCATCGTCCCCGCCAGCCTCGTCCCACACTGTAAGGCTCGTCCGAGAGGTGTCAAAGGCCGCTCCGTTCGAGCGGCGCCGGTTGACGCGGCGCGAGCACCCGTCGCGAATGGGCCCGATCTTGTGGCGTGCGAAATGACCGCCGAAGGGGAAAACGGCGCTTTTTTTCGGTGTTTGTGTTGACGAGAAAACCGCGAAGGCGCTTTCTACGCAGCTCAGGAGACCCGAACCATGGCCAAAGCGACGACCGCGGCGAAGAAACCCCTTTCGAAAAGCGCAATCCTGCAAGCCGTGACAGAGGCGGGCGGCGAGGAAATCTCGCGCAAGCAGGTCAAGCAGGTGATCGAAACGCTCGTCGAAGTGGGTCACCGGGAACTCAAGAAAACCGGCATCTTCGTGCTGCCCGGATTCGCCAAGTTCGTGGTGGTCAAGAAGCCCGCCCGACCCGCACGGGAAGGCATCAACCCGTTCACGAAAGAG
This sequence comes from uncultured delta proteobacterium, assembly GCA_963696385.1. Classification (GTDB taxonomy): domain Bacteria; phylum Myxococcota_A; class Polyangia; order Polyangiales; family Polyangiaceae; genus Palsa-1150. The sequence continues at coordinate 1,112,694 of CAVOKF010000004.1, read as the reverse complement.
AAGCAGAAGTTCGCCGCGAAGCCCGCCAGCAAGGGCGTTCGCGCCAGGCCGGTGAAGGCCATCAAAGACGCGGTTGTCTGATCCGAGCCAACAAGCGGGTCCCCGTCAGGCTCGCTGATGGAGATGGCGCTGTGGATCACGGCTTGGGTCTACGGGCCAGGCGACTGCGTGACCTACTCCAGGGGGTCCGCCATGACGCTTCGTGAAGCGGCCGTAGGCGCCAGAGACACCGCTAACCGTCAGTCGAAGAACGCGGCACAACGTGTCATCACGGCGTCCTGGCGCAACGAAAGCCGATGGGCTAGTAGCAAGTAGCGGTACGAGGGGAAGCTGTAGCTGCGGTACGGGGGAAGCAAGGACGCCGCGGTGTAGTAGAAGTAGCCGCCCCGGAGAACCCGGTAGGGCGCCCAGCCTTCGTTGCGGGCCACGTCGTACACCCCATAGGGAATCGCCTTGCCGAGCTCGGGATCGATGAAGTCGTGAACGCGCACCGGCTCGGGCGACCCCGCACGCTGCCACTCCTGGCCCTCGTTGTGAAAGTCGCCGATCAGGTCCTTTTTCTTCGTATCCAGCGAGATGACGGGTTGGCCCTTGGCTTGGTTTCACTCCCGCTTCTCTGCGGAATCTAGTACCTCGATTCCGCGGAATGGAAGGGTCGTTTTCCGCGATATTCCCGACGGGATCGGGTGGTCTCACCCCTCCGTTTCATGGAATCGGGGTACTAGTGATACTCGTCACTCAGGTCGATTGCAGGCAATTGCACGCGCGTTGCAGTGCCGGAGGCCGTATTCCACCGCCGACAGTCGTTCAGTCGACAGGCGCAGCCACCAGAAGCCCGCACAAACAAACCGCGGCGGTCCGAAACTAGGCCATCCGGGAAGCAGAAAAGTGGGCTGCCCCCCCGGCCAGAGGCCGAGCCACTGCCGGATGCCGCGACCACGCGTCGCAGCAGGCGTTGACAACGGCGCGACCGAATGCTTTGCAATGAGCGGGGAGGCAAAACGCTATGCCCGATCGAACGGTGGGTGCCGACACGGCATACCCGGTTACCGAGGCCCTCATCACATCCGCTACGGCTGTCCTCGGGGTGGCCCCAGCATTTTGGGGTAGGTACTTCTCGACGCCCCAGACCGTCGGGGATGTCGAGTACCGCCATCGCGTCGAAGACGCAGTTTTGGCGGCTCACAACATACGGGTCTTGCCCATTGCACGCCAGACGAACAACGTGGGCGGCGGAGTTGCGGCCGGTCAACGCGACGGACTAGCCAATGCGTCTGACGTGATCGACACGTTTGGCGAGAGTTACCTTGTGGACCAAGGCGGCAAATTTTTCATCTTTCTCGACGTCGAGGGGAGCGGCCAGTCACGCCTTTCGACAGATTACTATACCGGTTGGGTCGACGGTCTGGCCCAAGCAAGCAAGAACGTTGACTTATTGCCATGTGTCTACGGTCTTCCGGGCGACGCGGCGACCTGGACGGCATTGGCGCGGGCTCTGGCCCACGGAGTGCCTTGCAGCGGGCTTTGGATGTCGCACCCTCTCCTGACCGAGGCAGAGCCTGTGGCTTGGAATAACGCGCTCGTCGCTCCAAAACCGGATCTGGGCGCACCCGTTCTTCTATGGCAATACATGTTTCCGCGAGATGGCGCGAGTATTGATCGCAGCCTGGTCAACCCCGCAATCAACGCGCAGAACGACCTGCTGGCATTTCTGATTCCTCCGCCGGTCGCTCAGCCCAACGCGTGACGGAAACATATGCGGTTGGTTGCCGCGGCTTCTCTTTCCGAATGAGCCATTGTACGGCCTCTCCCACTTCGTCGAAAAGCTCGTCTTCGATCGGCTCCCTGCGTATTCGGCGCACCGATGACATCGGGCAGCCGCAACAAGAGGGCTGCGCATTGAATCGCGTCGTACGGGCATGCAATCGCGTGAAATGGACCTACCGAGGGAACACCGGCTATGCGGCCAGTGGCGTTGGTAGTCGCAAGACGACCTTGAGAGGCCGGTAGAAGGGGCGACGAATGCGGATTGGCAAAACCTATGCGCGAGTCGGGTGGGTATGGGTGCTCTCGTGCAGCTTGTCCTTCGTTATCGCAAGATCTGCGTTCGCCCAGTCCCAGGGGGCGGGCGCCGTTGCCGTTTTACCCCCTGCGCTGAGGATTCTCGCGATCAATCAGACCGCGGTCAACGACAACCCGATGACGGTCGACGTCCGTCTGGGCGACGACCTCGCGGTCACTTTTTCATCTCCACCCCCGCAGCCGCTCGCAATCTTCCTCGACAACAACGAGATTAAAGGCATCAGCGTTCGTCGCGCGCTCGACCAAGAGCACACGTTTCTCTTTGCCCTCAACAGGACGTCGGAGAATGACGCCGCCTGGCGTCGGCTCCTAGGCCCCGTCCTGTCGAACCGTGCCGTCACGATCGCCGCGGGCTCTCCCGACGGGGCCACCGTGAGTGCGCCCGATCCGATCCGTCTCCACTTCAGCAGCTCGTGGTTGGCGAGAGTCCTCAGCATTTTTTTGCTTTTCTTTTTTGGAATTGCTTCCTGGTTCGGGATCAAGGCGGGAATGCTCCTCGATGCGGGGCCGAGGACATCCCTCAGTCTCGGGCGGCTCCAGATGTTTGTGTGGACCGCGCTCGTCGTCTGCTCCTTTTTGCTTATCTGGACGGTGACGGGGTCGGCCGACACGGTGACGCCCCAGTGCCTCGCCCTCATGGGCATAGCCGCGGCGACCGCGATGGGGGCGAAGCTCGTCGGCTCTGCGCAGGACTCCGCTCTCGCGGAGAATCTCACGAAGACTCCGCCAGCCGCACAAGCACGTCCCGAAGAGCAAGGAATCGGGGCGATTACGCCTGTCGGTGAGCGAGTCAAAAAGCTCCGATATTCGCACAGCACTTTTCTTGCGGACCTTCTCAACGACGACAATGGCCCGACCCTTCACCGAATGCAAATCCTGGTCTGGACGGCGATCCTCGCCACGCTGTTCATCGTAGACGTATGGCGCGACCTCTCCATGCCGCAATTCAGCGACACGCTGCTTGCGCTCATGGGCGTCAGTGGCGGCACTTACGTCGGTTTCAAGATTCCCGAGGCGAATGGCTGACACGCGCGTGGCGGTTGTCCGCGGCCGAGCTCACGACCCCAGCATGAGCTTCCATCACGATTCGAGTCACTGCTTGTGAGTGTCGTTTCCGGATTGCGAGGAAGAGACGATGAGGGGGTTCAGTTCGCTCGTTTCCTGGGTCGGGGCCCTCTTGGCGGTGGCGCAGGCGCCAGCGGGATCTCGACTGTTGGCGCGCACAGCGGCTGCGGCTGTAGATGGTCAACCGCCAGCGGCCGAAACGCGCGCCGCTGCACCGGCCGTCGAGACCCAGACGAACGGGCAGTCGCCGGCCGCGGAGGATCCGTGTGCTGCGGGAACGCGAGCCCTCTTGCGCTACCAAGCTCTTTACTCAACGCCGTCCGTGGCCCCGGTGTCGGGGCGTGGCGAAGGCAACGCGCAGGCGCCTCCGCTAAGGCACTTGATCGCGCTCGTGCCGGATCCGGTCGAGTCGGGATACCCGGACTACTACGATGCCGTCGTCGAGGGCGTTCAGGAGGCCGTCGCTTTCCCGAGCGGTGGCTCGTCGTATCTTCGCGACCGCGGCTGGTTGCCGTGGCCGGGACGCCGCGCCACGACGCACGGGCAGCGTCGTTGCTGGGGGACGCAGCCGGGCGTCTTGGTCTATCGCCCGCAGACCGATCCCGCAACGTCGTACGCCATTGTCGTGCTCCTCGTGGGTGAGACGCCCACCTGGGGGCTTCAAGAAAGGCAGTTCGAGAGGGCGCTGACCCTCGTTGACGATTTCGCGGCCTGGTGGCCGTCGAAGCAAGGAGGCGACGAGTACCGCATCGTGGGACCGACGTTCTCCGGTACTGCGGCGTCTCTGGCTGCGGCCATCCGCAAACACGCGACCCCCCGAACCAGGCGATTTGCGGTGGCTTCGGGGACGGCGACCAGCCCGGACGTCGCGAGCACCGTCAAAGGGATCGCGGCGGGCGCCTCCGACGGAGAGGGCCGCGTGTCGTACTCGCCAGTCACGCCTCAGGACCCGGACCTCTTGACGGCGATGCGTCTCTTTTTGTGCCAGCGGGGCGGGCACTGCGAAGCTGGCAGGGATCCCAACATCGCGCTGCTCACCGAAAGCCTCACGAGCTACGGGTCCGCCGGCGCGGAGAGGGAGCCGAAGTTCCTCGAGCTCAAGTTTCCCCCGAGCTTGGCTCCGATTCGCACCCCGAACTCTGACCCAGTCGACAGCACCGGCGACACGAGCGGTGCAGCGCCTCCCGACGGCGCTCCGCTCGCTCAGGGCACGTCCGACACGGCGCTTTCGAAGAACGCCGGCGTCGCTCACGATCTCGCCCTCGCCGAAGTGCTGCGTGGTCTCAGCGCCAGGCATGTGCGATTCATCGGTATCCTCGCGACCGACGCGCTCGATGTCGTCTTTCTCGCGCAGCGTATTCGCTCCGAATTCCCTGACGTGCGGCTCTTCACGCTAAGCACCGATGTCCGGTACCTGACGCCGGATTATGCGCCATTCCTGAACGGGATGCTGGTCGCCCATTCTGTGCCCCCCGCCATCGATAACCACTCTACGTCGCTCAAGAACGAGATGGTCGGGAGTGTCTTCAACGCGGCGCGAACCCTTCTTGGGGACCCGGCGCCGCCTCCGGCCGTGCGGATCTCGCTCATCGGAAACGGCGCGTTCTGGCAGATCGACGCCGACCGGATCGGGGGGGAACCGGTCGACCCAGCCAGCTGTCCGCGACGCCCATGCCCTACCACTCCAGTGAGCTGGTCGTTTGTAACGGGGTTTTTCGGCGCCGCGTTCTTTGTCATTTTCCTCCTCGTGGAGGCGCCGTGGCTGGGAGACGTGGTCGCACGTCGATTCGCCCGCGCACAAGAGCGGGTGGGATTTCTTCGTCATCGAGGCCCGCTCTGGGCGATGGTCGAGCCGTGCCAGTATGCCGACTTGCGGGCGGACGATACGGTCGTCACCGCGGCACTTTTGACCGTAGCCGCGTCTCCGACAATCCTATTGATCACCGCAAGGTTTGCACGAGAGGGGGACAGCCCGAGCTGGGGCAACGCGGTGCTCAGCATCGCCCTTGTCGCGCTGAGTTTAGGCATCAACGCCTGGACGGTGGCCGCCCAATGGCGACCGCAGGATCCGTCGGCCTGGGGCGCCGCGCTGCTCGCGGGGTCGGCCACCCTGGCGTCGATCATCGCCTTGGGCCTGGGCTGCGGCCCGCAGAGCGAGGCGACGTTGAATCTCATGAGCGGTGGCTCTCCGGTCGTCGCTGGACTCATCGGGCTGACCATCCTCGGCCTTGGCCTCTGGTGTTGGCGCGTTCGGCTGCGGTTTCTGGATATGCACGCCTTCGGCGTCTCCAGGCGAGCGCTCTTCCGAGGCGTGACGCCTCCCATAGCGCTGGCCCTCGGCGAACGGCTCGGCAGCGACGATCGCACGGGGTTGGCCGAAGTCGAGCAGCGCCTGCTCCGCGTGATCCGCAACCCATGGGCTTCGTTTCCATTGGTTCCCGTCGCCGTGCACGCCTTCACGGCGGGGTGCATCCTGATCGCCCTGCTCATCAAGCCGCCCCAGACCTTCGAGCGAGGGTGGCGCAACACGCTCGTCGTCGGGTTCGCTTGTCTGACGATCCTTCCGATTACCGGCAATTTCGCCCGTCTCCTCGCGACCTGGGCCGTCCTCCGCCGGCTGCTTCAGCGCTTGGCTCACTCGCCGGTCCTAGCGGCGATGGCCGGCCTACCGCCGGCGTTGGCTCGGTCGCTGACGGCGCAGGTAGGCCTGTCGGGCAGCGAGGTCGTCGACCTTGCCTGGCCGGTGGAGGCTCTAGGCGCGCTCGCAGCGGCTCACGGCTCCTTTCGTGACCAGGCCGAAGCTTGCGCCGAAGTCCTGCGGAGGGAGCTACGGTGCGAGGCAGGGACGCGTTGCGCGCCGGACGCCCTCGAGGGAAGAGCAGACCGGGCCGAGCTCGTAAGCCGCCTTCTCGACGCATCGGCGCAGGCTTGGGCGGATAGAGACGGGTTCTCGGAGGAGGTGCGCCGCCTGGCCGACGCGCTCGCCGCAACGCTCGTCGCGGTGTTCGTTCCACGCTACGTACGGCACTTCCGCCTGTTCGTTCCGCCTCTCATCGTCGGCAGCGTTCTCGGCGTCCTCATGACGTCCGTCTATTTCGTGCAGCCGCAGCGACTGATCGCGAGCCTCATTTTCGTCTCGGTCGCCGCGATGGTACTCGCGATCTTCGGCATCTACATCGCGCTCGATCGCGATCCGGTCATCAGCGCGATTGCGGGGACGAAGGCCGGGGTTGTGACCTGGGACTGGGCGCTGGGGCGCCGAATCGTCGTCTGGGGCCTCTTCCCGATGGCCAGCCTTCTCGCTGCGCAGTATCCGCAGTTCTCGTCTTGGATTTCGACGCTGTTCGGCATCGTGGCAAAGGGCTTCAAATGACTCGGCAGCGGATGACGGCCGCACGGGATAGCGCACCGCAGGCCGAACGGTTCACAGCTGACGTGGGCCGGATCCGATAGTGCCGTAGCGGACTTCCAGCGACGGGCCGGGGAAGACGAGGTCCTGTCCTTCGACGGTGTCCTGCGCCGCCTTCCGGCGGCGGATGTTGTACGCGTGCAGGACCTAGGAATGCGCGGGGCAACCGATGACGCTGTGCTGGAGAGAGCGGCATCCGAGCGACGGATCCTGTTGACTCACGACGTCGCCACGCTGATCGGAAAGGCGCACGAACGGGTGCGCGAAGGGCGGCCCATGCCCGGCGTAATCGCCGTGCCGCAAATGCTGCCCGCCAGCAGCAGGCCCTGCGTTCCTTGGGTGTTCACGTCGGTGACGGTCTCGACGTCGATGGGAACCGTCGGAATCACGGAGACGTTCACGGATGAAACGGGCTGCCAGTACCTGATCCGAGGTGACCTGACACGATCGGACGGCGGCTAAGGCGAGAAGCAGGAGGCCCCAACCTTGGACGACGGACAGCCGAACGACGTTCGCATGCGGAGCGCGAGTCGCGCCCGGATCTGCCCAAAGCGCCTTTCGCGATCCGGCGCATTGAATCGCCAACTCGGACCCATTCGAGACGCACAGCCAGTGGGAAAAAATGCCGTGCAGGCGCTTTCGATGGTCGACAAATGGGGCTGAACGAGAGGCTTTCGTCCGCTACTCTTTAAGCTTTCGACATCACAGGACGAATCCACCGATGGCCACCAAATCCTCGCTGAACGTCTCGTCCCTGAGCTCGCCCGCCCTCGCGGATGGCATCGTATTGCAGCAGGCCCGCTGGCTCCGAGAGGTGGTCGCCAGCTATGTCGAGGCGCTCGAGGCGGGCGATGCGACTGCTCATCAGGTCGAGAGAGTCGGCCGCATGTACCGCGCCTATCTCGCCGTGAAGGCTGACGGCGACACGAAACAGCGAACGATTGTCCGCGTCTTGAACGCGGCGCGAACGCTCAAGCGTGAAGGCACGGGCAACCGGACGATGGCCATGGCCCGAGCGTATGCGTGCGGGGCGCTGGACTCGATTTCGGACGAGCAATTCGAGGAAGCCGTCGATGCCGACGACATGCTGAGCGCCGGGCAAGACTTGCTCGCCGCGGCCGGTTTTCGGGTGTCGCGCGCGACCGTGCATCGTCTGGCGCACTCTGGTCGCAGGCCTATGCAGCCTGAGACTACACATTACGCGGAAGGCAAGAGCGACGGGTGCTCGCACGAGGAAGGAACGGCTCGAGGGTCGTTCCCGCGATCATCCATTCGGCCACGATGACAGGCAGGCCATGCTTCAGCCGAAGCGGGGACGTCATCGTAACGTTCGAGACCCTCCTCAACGTCCTCATTCGAGCGCGCGACTCGCATCGGATGACGAAATTCAAGCGAGAAGCCCTCTCCTCACCTCACTGCATCTTCCCAATCGAGATTCAGCCGACAACGCTGCCGTCGAGGCGCGGCTGTCGAGTGCGCCGCAATCGCTCTGGCATGCCTTGCGGACGAGGCCGTCGTAACGGTGGCCGGATATTCGTGCCGGCGCGCTACACCCGTCGTTTTGGACCGTTGGCACACCCGGACCGAGGCTTCGGCTCGGCTCCCGACATCTCCCCGCGTGTGGCCCTCTGAACGTCAGCGTGTTTTCGGAGATCTCCCCTTGCAGCGGACGGCATCCGTCCGCACGCTAGCCCGTGCCGTGGGCTTCAGATGGCAGCGCGGCTCGGTCCCTGATGAACTCGCGACGCCGCGAAGCCTGAACCGCAACGATCGACACATGAAGGAGGCGCTCTGGTGGGGAGGCATCCACGTTTCGACCGGAGGCGAATCGCATCCGTCCGCGGGGCTCCCCGTCGCGATCACGGCGTTTCTAGGCGCCAGAGCACGGACGCGGTCTGTGTGCCCCGGGCTTCTTAGGCGCGACCTCGCTGTCTTGTGCGTGCAGCCTTCGCTTTTCGAGGTCCCGTGACCGACGAAGAGGCCCCCCGAATTCTGGAAAGCGACATCGACCACGTGGTTGCGGCGTGGCGCCGAGTCGCCATCGTGGTTTGGTGCGGCGAGACGAGACTGCACGCCATCGATTGGCTGGGCCGCGTACTCCTCGCGCTGCAAGACGCCACGGGCCACTCGGCGCGGCTGTTCATGGTCGTCGGCGACAGCACTCCGCTGCCGTCCAGCGAGGCACGCGCGCTGAGCGCAACGTGGCTTCGAAAGCTACCGCTCGCCTTTTCCGTCGTGGCCTTCGAAGGCGCCGGTTTCCGAGCCGCGGCGGTCCGCGCGGTCGTTGCGAGCGTTTCACTCGCCGCGCAGCTTACGTATCCGCGCAAATCCTTTCCCTGCATTCAAGATGCAGCAGCCCGGGTCGGCGAGAGCACAAGCAAGCAGGGTGAGACCTCGGTCCCGGCCGAGGCTCTTGTTGTCGCCGTACACGCGGTACGGGACGCCCGGCAACTGCGCGCCGGCTAGTGCACCGTGCGTGAGATCTCGACGTGCACGATTTGGCCGTGCGCCTGCGTGACGTAACGCAAGTTCCATGAACGAGTCTGTCGACGGCCGGCAGGGTCAGCGGCGCCGCCGATAGCCGCCCAAGCGGGAGACCCCCCCCCTCGCGGACCGGGGGCTAAACTACGTCCCCTTTTGGGGCGCGGGACGCGGACAGCTCGGTCCGCATCGATTCGTGAAGCAGCGAGAGGACCCGGTCCACGCCGAACGGCTTCTCGAGGACGGGGGCCGGAAGCGCCAGAGCCGGATCGCCAGGGCGCCGCGAGAAAGCGCCGCTCATCAGAACAACCCGGCGGGCTTGTGAGGGGTCCAGGGCAGTTAGCCGGGCGTAGAAATCGAGCCCCGTCATCCTTGGCATCCGGACGTCACAAAGGATAAGGTGGAAGCGCTGGCCCGCGGCGAGCAAGTCGAGCGCTCGAACCGCCTCGGTCGTCGTGACGACGTCATGAGACCTCTGCAGAGCCTCCTCCAGCGCAAGGCAGATGTCTGGCTCGTCGTCAATCACGAGGATCTGGCCACGGCGATTGGCAAGAGGCTGCACGACCGCCGGCGTCGGCTCGGTGAACGAAGGGGCGGTCGAGGTCGCGAGCGCGATGCCGGGAAGAAGGACGCGGAAGACGCTTCCTTCGCCGCGCTCGCTTTTCACGGTGATCTGTCCATCGAGCGAGGCGACGATGGAGTGGCAAAACGAGAGCCCGAGCCCCGTGCCTTCGTGCTGGGGCTTGGTGGTGAAGAACGGATCGAAGACGAGGTTCAGATGAGCGGTATCGATCCCCGAGCCCGTGTCGCGGACCTCGATGACCGCGCGGCCCTCGCAATCGGTGCGGCCGGAGACACGAATCTCGTTGTCGGCGGCAGCACCCGGCGCAATCGCCTGGGCGGCATTGAGCAGCAGATGCAGAAACAGTTGCCCGAGGTGTGCCTCGTTGGCCCACACCTTGGGGAGGGCGTCGTAGTCTCTCACGAGCCTCGCTCGGTGACTGATCTCGTTCGAAGCCAGCGCGATCGATGTATCCAGCGCTCGCCGCGGATCCACGACGCCCATCGTCTCTTCGTCGGGTCGCGAGAATGCCTTCAGATCGCGCACGATGAGGCGCACGCGCTCCACCCCCTCGGACGCGCGGGCCAACTGGCGCCGCAGCCACTCGGTCGGCTCGCTCCCCACCCCTTGCGTCGCCGCGGTAGCGTCCTGCAAGCGGCTCTTCATCAGCTCGAGGCTCGTGACAACGTACGCGAGTGGGTTGTTGATCTCGTGAGCCACGCCGGCCGCCAGCGTTCCGAGCGACGACATGCGGTCGACCAGCAGCAGGCGTGCCTGCATTTGCGCCCGCTCCGCTGCGATCGCAACGGCCTGCCGGCGCTGCTCAGTCAAGTCGGTCATCACTAGACAGTGCGTGAGGGCCCCATCCAACCTCATGGCCACCACCGCCAGTCTCACGAGGGCCGGCGCGTTGGCGCACGGCGCCTTCAGCCAGAGCTCGCTCTCGCCGCGGCCTTCGGTTCCGGCGACGAGGAGTGCCTTAAGCTCACCCCAGCCCCCTTCCGGAAGGAATCGGGCGATGGGGTTTCCGATGGTCAATTCCAACCGGGCACCGAGGATCGCTGCGAATCGCACGTTGCAATACGTGACGATCCCCTGCTGGGTGACCGTCGCGACGCCCTCGCTCATCGCTTCCATCAAGACTCGGTAGCCGTGCTCGGCCCCCTCGAGCGTGTAGATACGATCGCCCGAAGGACCTCCGACCACGACGGCGTCCACTTCGCCGGCACGGATCGCCGCGAGGGACTGCTCGGCCTCGTCCAGTCGGGCGCGCAGCGACCGGCGCGCCCTAGGCGCCCTAGCGGGCGCCGCGCGCGCTGCGACGATTTTCGCCATCTTCTCCCCCGGGATGTCGAGAGCGTGCAGAACCTTGTCCACTTGAGCGAGGTCCCCGATGATTCGTCGCCGCGGCATGGGCAAAAGCCTCAGAAGCGTCGGGGTGGCGAGGATCTGTTCGCCGCGCGCGAGGCCCGGCGACTGGTACAGATCGACGACTTCGATCCGATAACGGCCTGTCAGGTATCGCTCGCAGATGTGCTTCAAGCTGCAGATGGCCCGTTGCGAGCGTGGCGTGAAACCAGAGACGAAGAGTCGCAGCACATACTCGGGGTCGATCGTGGCCGTCTCGGCCGAAAGGGCGCGCGCCGAGGCAATCATCGCTGCACCGGGTAGGCCGTCAGCTCGAGACCGACCAGCACACGTTCGAAGTTCGAGAGATCGCCGATGATCTTCTTGGCCGTACCGCTCATGGGGACCCTTGGGCGTCGGCCGGAGTTTCGGGGTGGCGGCCGCCGTTGTGGTGGACCCCTCCGCCGTTGGCCTGGTCGTGCCGCTGCTGCGCCTCCCGCGCGGACCCGGTGACGAGGCCATCGGCGGCGCGATACGCGCTGACCAGCGTAAGGCCTCGAGCGCTGATGACAAACTCTCGGATCTGGTTCGAGTGCGCCGTGCCTCGCGACTTGCAAACGCTGATCGCCAGCACTGCCGCAGACCAGCGTAGGACGACCGCGAGGCAGCCCTCCCGAAGTCAATTCGTCGAGGTCTGCGATGCCCGTTCGGGCCTTGCCGAGCTCGTTCGACGCCTTGGACTGCGATTGCTCGGCGGGCTTGGTCTTTGTCATCGAAGCGCCATGGCTAATCGGTGCACAGTGCGTGGCGCCCATCGTGCCGCCAGTTCCCACGCGGCAGGTGGCTACGCAACGTTCGTGCCTGCACGGCGTGAAAATTGAAGCTTGACTTGTTGACAGGCGACGGAGCGAATTGCCGAGCCACCCAGGCATTCAGCCAAAGTTTCAAGGCAGATTGCAAAAGTCGGTGGCCACCCAACGAGGGGACCGGGACGTCCCGCCCAGTAAAGCTGCGGCACGAACTGTGCTTCGGACCCCGCTGGACGGTGTAGTGTCGCGCGATGCTGTACGAGTTTCTATTGGCCAACTCCGAAGCGACTCTGGCTCGAGCCCGGAAGCGCGTGGCCCAGCGAAGCGCCCCCGTAGCGACCGAAGTCGAGCTGACCGTGGGGCTCCCGGTGTTCTTGAACCAACTCGTGGACGCCCTGCGTCTCGCGGTGTCGAGCCGAGAAGTCAATCACGATTCCATCACGACGACTGCCCGACAGCATGGGAGTACGCTTTTGCACCGCGGCTTTACGGTGGCGCAGGTCGTTCACGACTACGGTGACCTCTGCCAGGTGATCACGGAACTGGCGGTGGAACAGAACGCCGCCGTATCGACGGAAGAGTTTCGTACGCTGAACCTTTGCCTTGACGATGCGATTGCCGGCGCGGTGACAGAATATTCCCAGGAGCACGAGCGCTCGATCCGAGACGACGCGACCCAGCGCGAACGAACGATCCGCGACGAAGGAGTCGAGCGGCTCGGCGTTCTCGCGCACGAGCTTCGAAATCAGATCAATTCGGCAATGCTCTCATTTGACAGTATCAAGAAGGGTATCGTGGCTCCCGGTGGCGCCACGAGCATGCTGCTGGCTCGGAGCCTGATGGGCCTTCAACGGCTCATCGACCGCTCACTTGCGGACGTGCGCCTGGACGCGGACATCCCGACCCCTGAGCCCATTGCGGTGGCTGACCTCCTCGAAGAGGTCGAGATCAGTGGCTCGATGCAGGCCCAATCAAGAGAGATTCACTTCACCGTCCGTTCGGTCGAGCGGAGTGTCATCGTCCAGGCAGATCGACAGATCCTCTCTGCGGCCGTTGCCAACCTGCTTCACAACGCCTTCAAGTTCACGCCGAAAAAGGGCCACGTCTCACTTACCACCCGCTCGACCGCGGAGCGCGTTGTCATCGAGGTTGCGGACGAGTGTGGGGGCCTGCCGCCAGGGAAGGTCGATGAGCTGTTCAAACCATTCGCGCAGCGTGGAACCGATCGCAGCGGTCTTGGCCTCGGACTGTCCATTTGCCTAAAAGCCATCCAGGCGATGAAGGGAGACCTTCGCGTTCGCGACTTGCCCGGCATAGGTTGCGTGTTCACCATCGACCTACCAAGGCAATCGGCGGCATAGCCGTCAGCCGTTCGTTTTCGCCACGAGACTCATCGCGGACTCTGGCTCCAGTTCATCGGCTCCCGCTTGACGTCGAGATCGGGCGCTGCTCACGGCGATGCGGTGCCGGTTCGCAGGGCCATGGGGCCGGTCGTCAAGCACCAGGATGTGGTCGAGGCACTTGCGACGCACCCGTCTCTGAATCAGACGGCTCCTATCGACGGACGCGGTAGCGGATGTGTGTTGCCTCCGGGGTGTCGATCACCCGAACGACCTCGAGTTCGATGCGCGAGGGCAACACATCAAACTGCCGAAGGCCACGACCGAACAGCACCGGGATATGATGGATCTGCAACTCGTCCAACAGACCAGCCTCGAGCGCCCGTTGCGCCGTGTACGCGCCATGCACCAACACGTTCCGGCTCCCCGCGGCGGCCTTCGCCTGTGCCATCGCGCTGGCGATCCCGTCGGCCACATACGTCACCAACGGATACTTCGTGACGGAAGAGCCGGGCGGCCGATGGCTGGGCACGAAGATCCGGACGCCGGCGTGATGGTCACCGCCCCAGTGATCGACCTGCTCCACGGTACGCCGACCCGCGAGGACCGCGCCGGTCGCGTTGATTTCGTTTAAGAAATGCTGACCTTGACCTCTCGGCGGCCCCCCCTTCGGACCGTTCGGACCGAACCCGTACCAAGCGTGCAGCCGCATGAAGTCGTCGCCCCCGGGATTGTCCCGGCTGTCGTTCGGACCTGCGATGTACCCGTCGAGAGACATAGACATGTAGAGCACTGATGCAGACATTTTGACCTCCTACCCTCGCGACGAACGAATCTTGGGCAGATCGACGCGACCCCGCACGTTTCCTCGCATCGACGCCGCCAAGCGCGCTGCGGAGGCGCGGTCCTGAGGCGCTGTACCGTCGCGAGCGAAACAGGTCGACCGCTGCGGCGGCGAGCGCGGTCACGATGGCGAACATGGTGCGCGAACATAGCGCTGCGCAGCGAATTTTCGGCGGATCGGCGAAGTAGCCAGGACGCGAGGTCAAGCCGGGGGCCGGCCAAGTGGATCGCGGCCGAGCACCTCCTCGGATTCAGCCCGTTTGATCCCGAGCCTCATCGCGCGCGAACCCGTAGCGCTCGACGAGGATCCGCGTGTACCCCGAAACATGCGCCCGCCCCATCACCACGACGGCCGCCGGGACCGTCGGATGGTCGTCGAGCATGCGAACGGTCCCCTCGGCCATGAGCTCGTCGCGAAGGGTGAGGATGCCGAGGAAGGGATGAACCACCCAGCTCCACGAATGCCTTCGAAGAAAGAGCGCGAGGCTCAGCGTGAGGAGATGTATCTGAAAGAGGCGCGCGAGTAGTGTGATCGCGGTCGCCAAAGAAGGAGCGACGAGCATCAACAAGGGAGCGAGTAACGCAAGAAAGGCAACGACTAAGAACGCGGTCATGTAGAGCGCGGCGACGTGGAGCCCGAAGGGCACACGCTTCGTGCGTTCGAGTTCTACCGTGTAGCCGGAGGAAAGATGCTTCGCGTCGGTGATCGTGCTCCCCCGGACCGCGCCGAGCGAGAGCACACGGAGCAGGGTTCTCGGTGCCGTGATGACGGCGCCGAGGGCGCGGCCGCCGACGATCTGCCTTCGCTGGAACGTCTCGACTCCGCGCAACTCGAACTGGCCGATGACCTCCTCTCCGATCGCGGCGGCTTTCGCGAGCTTCACGTGCGCTTCGCCGAGCACCGCGATGAGGCGCCCATCGGCGGCCTTGAGCAGGTCGACCGAAAAGCTGAGTTTCTCGGCGCGAGCGCGCTCGAGGGCTCTGCGTGCGCCGTCGGGAAGACCGTTCACTCGCGCGTAGCGTAGCCGAGGCCCATGGACGAAAGCGTCCCGTGCTACTTCGCGAATCGGCGCGAAATCACGAGGGCCGGATCCATTGCCACCCCGGGGCCGTTTGCTGACTCAAATCGAAGTGCCTGCGCTTCGTCGTGACTGTGATGGGCACCCATTCGAGCGCTTGCGCAGCGACCGGCACGTCCACGTCCAAGGCCTCAGCCGGCGCGGTCACGTTCCCAAACGGCCGCGGCGCGCCGCCATGTGCTCGTCGTGATCTGAACGTAGAGAAGCTCTCCGGTTAGTTCGTCAGTCGCGCGAGATTTCGCCCTCGCCGCATCGGGAGAGTCATTGCCAGGCGGGCCTCGAAATCCCGCGCCATCCATTTCCCGCTGCAACCGAAGTCAACTTGCCTCGCCCCGCATCTCGTTGCGTCGTGAGGGATGGCGCGTTACGCGAGGATGGGCCCGACCTATCCGCCGCGACGCCAGCGGTGATTAAGCGGTGATTAGGCGGCGATTCGCTCCGAGAATTGAGCAGTTCGCCAAGCCGTTCGCGCAAGCGGACCGGACCAGGCGCGCCCCATACCGCAGAGCCGACCGGGGGGCCACGCCCCCAAAGGTTGATTTCCGTCATTTGTGTCACCGATTCTGGCAGCGCCGATTTTGAAAAGAGCTTCGCTGGTCCATGCGATCGGAACACGAAAACTCGCCGCGTAAGGCGCACCGACCACCGAGATCCTGAAGCCGTCGGGAGCGGTCACGTGGACGAGCCTCGCGGTCCATTGAGAATCGAACCGCGCGGTCTCGACGTCGCCCGTGGCAAGTGTCTTGGTCGCGTCCGCGATTCTTACTGCGGGCACGCCGACGCGCTTACTGCGGACGAGAGAATCTGCGCATCCCGATTTACGGCCCGGCCGTCGCCCGGTCCACCGCCTTCAGAAGCGCTTGGAAATCGAACGGCTTGCGCAGGAATGCGACGTACCCCGGACACCGCTCGCGCACCACCGACTCCGGCACGCCGCTCGTCATGATGACCGGGACGCCGGCGAGCTTCGGGTCCGCACGCATAGCCTTGAGGACTCCCGGGCCATCCAGCAGCGGCATCATATAATCGAGAAGCACCACGTCCGGCGGATGCTCCGCCATGACCTCGAGGCCCTGCCTGCCGTTGATGGCGGTGAACACACTAAACCCCATATCGGACAGCGTTCCGGCAAGCACGTCCGCCAGACCGAACTCGTCATCGACGATGACGATCGTCTTCATCCCCGCCTTCTCTTCGGCTTGGTTCGGCCCCGTTGGTTTGGGGGTTTCCGCGATCGCGGGCGGGGCGTCTCGTGCGCCACGCCCGTCATGAGTTCTTCCGTTCCGTCGAGCGAGTCCACGACGTCCAGGCCGTGGCTGGTGAGGCAGAACTCGCAGATGGCAGGGTCGAACTCCGAGTCGCGCAGCTTGATGACCGACAGCGTCCGGCGCAGCCGTGCGCGCAGCTCGACGAAACGCATGAGCAGCAGGTTCTCGATGAGCGGGGAGAGCCCACGCAGCGGGGCGGCGATCTCGGGCGAGAAGATCTGATGCAGCTCGGCCGCGTACACCGTCGTGACCCCGCGCGCTCGCAGCTCACGCCCGAGCGCTGCGAAGAACTGAGGGACGCGCTCCGGGTGGCTCGAAGCGCTTTCCAGCGCGTTGAAGCCGTCGACGAAGAGGCGCTTTGCGCCGAGCCGATCGACAGACTCGAGGATGCGCCAGCCGACGGCGTCGAGCGTGCTTTCGACCGGCGATTGCCAGACGAGCTCGACGTCGCCGCGCTGATACCCGGGGGCGAGGTCGATCCCGACGCCTTGCGTCTTGGCCAGCACCCGCTCCGGCGTCTCGTAGAAGGAGAAGAGCAGCCCCTTCTCTTGGGCCGTAGAGCATGCGAGGAAGCGATAGCCGACGACTGTCTTGCCGACGCCGCTGGGGCCCAGGATCATGGTGGTCGACGTGCTGTGCAGTCCGCCGCCGATCATCGCGTCGAGCCGCGGGAAGCCGATGGCCAGCCGGCTCGAACCGTTCTTCACGCCGGACGCGACCGAGGAGGACTCGAGACGCGGATAAACGCGGATTCCGTCGTCGCCGATCTCGAACGAATGCAAGCCCCGCAGGTAACGACTGCCTCGGAACTTCTGCACCTGAAGCTCGCGTTGCGCGCGGACTCCGAAGATCCGGTCGCTCAGGCGGACCAGCCCATCCACCATCGTGTGGACCGGCTGGACGGATCCCTCGCCGCTTGTGCCACTCGAGAGCAGAAAGAATGTGCACGTTCCGAGCCCGGCTTGCACCTGAAGCTCGTGCACGAATTTTTTGAATTCGCGATCCGTCTCCGCGGACTCCCCCACCGCGGCGAAACCGTCGAGGACGACCACGTTCGCGTTCTGCCCGAGCAGCTCCTTGCGAAGCAGATCGAGGAGCGCCTGCAACCCTCCCTGCTCGAGCACGCGGAACCCGCTCAGGTACGTGAGCCGATCGGGGATCGCCCCTGCGTCGAAGAAGGACAGATCCTGCATGTGCTGCAAGAGGCGCGCATGCGACTCGGCGAGCAGCGTGATGTAGAGGACTCGCTGGCCGTCTTTCGCGCGATGGAAGGCGATCTGGTTGGCGAGGATCGTCTTGCCCGCCCCCGGCGCCCCTTCGACGATGTAAACGCCGCCGGTGAAGAAGCCGCCGGTGAGGACCCGGTCGAGACCTGGGATGCCGCTGGTGAACCTGGCGAGGTGCGGGACGAATTCGTGTGAGCTCATCGGGGAAGCTTCTGTATCGCCCGCGGAAGGCTCACCGTGAAGACCGAACCGATCCCCGACTGGCTCTCTACCGCCATTTCGCCTCGGTGGGCGATCACGAGCTGCCGCGTGATCCATAGCCCGAGACCGAAGCCCGGCTTCGACCGGCGCGGGACGACCGCGCGCTCGAAGGGCTCGAAGATGCGGGACCGGTCGACTTCGGAGATGCCCGCGCCGTGATCGCGGACCTCGATCGTCGCGTCCTCGCCTGTGGACGTGACGGAAGTTTCCACCGGGCGGTCGGCACCGTACTTGATGGCGTTCGACATCAGGTCCATCGTGATCTGTTCGAGCGCGACCCGATCCCAGGTCCCGACCACGTTCGGCTCGATGGACAGGCGCAGGTCGCATCCGGCGTGCTCGGCCTCGGTGGCGAGCTCGCGTGCCACGTTGCTCACGACGTCGCTCAGGCTGACGACGTCCCGGTCGAGGCGCAGGTTTCCGGTCGCGAGGCGGGAGACGTCCATGAGCGTCGTCGCGCGGCGGACGAAGCTGCGTGTCTGGCGTTCGAGCGTCAAAAGGCGAGGCGCGAGCCAAGCTGGCACATCTGGCTCGCGCCCCGCCTTGTAAATCATGTGGCTCGCGCTGACAACGATGGCTCCCATCGGGTTACGCAGCTCGCGGCTCACGATCGCGATGAACTCGTCTCGCGCGGCGACGGCGGCCCTGAGTTCCCGGATCGTCCTCTGGGCCGTGCGCTGCGCACGCCGGAGCCGCTGGACCTCGGCGTGCAGGTCGTGGCGTTCGTCGCCGGGAGGCGACGCGGGGATGGGCGCACCGGTATCCGCGTTCTGGCTCATCTCCCCGGCTCTCCGGGCAACATGCACAGCGCGTTCCCTGGCGGGAAGGCGCCGGCGCGGGGCGGGCGAGCGGTCAGAGCTCGAACCATTCGAGTTCAGTCGCTTGCGGATTGCCAACGGCCAAAGGCAAAACGCCAAATGGCCCCGCTTCTCGTCAACGGCTTTAGACTCAGAGGCTCATGTTTACGGGTAAGCGTCGGGCGCGCGCGACGCCGTTTCGCCGCTTGCTTCGTGGCCCACGGCGATGCTCACGACAAACATGGATGCTCACGACAAACATGCCCGCGCCGGCGCACATGCCGATGGCCGTGACCAGCCATAGACCTGCCGCCGTGGTGAGGCCTTGCACCGTGATCCCCGTCCGCAGGATGGCGCCACCCGCAAGGAATCCGACCGCCGAAACCACGGACGCCGCAATGCGCGCCGTGTCGACTTCGACGAGGTCGTCCTTGCCGTAGTGCTGCCGGTACACGAACTGTGCCGATAGGACCGTAAATGTGGCCGCGGCCATCGCGACAATGAGATGCGTGCGCAGGCCAACGGGCCGACGATGCCGGTCACGCTCGTAGCCGATGACCCCGCCGAGCGCGGCGCCAAGCGCGATGCGCTCGATCAGCTGACGTTTCCGATCATCGATGTCTCGGGCCCGCCAAGGATTGCCACTGCCCGTGACGCACATCGTCCGCTCGAACCATGAAAATGACCTCCTCCGCGACGTTGGTCGCATGGTCGGCAATGCGCTCCAGGTACTTGGCCACCCGTATCACGCGCAGTCCGGCCAGCACCTCGCCCGGGTGCTCGGACATGTGCGCGGTCATCGCGGACATGATGGTCGCACAACCCTGGTCGACTCCATCGTCGCAGCCGAGGACGGGGTCGGCGACCTCGTCGTCCCACCGCACGAACGCGTCGAGCGCGTCATGCAGCATGTTCAGCGCGGCCGTCGCCATCGAGGTGAGTTCACCGTCGACGAGCTGGTGCGCACCGCCGTCCCGCTTCACGGTGCGCTCGCCGATGTTGACCGCCTCGTCGCCGATGCGCTCGAGATCCGTGATGAGCCGCAGCGCGGTTGCCAGGAAGCGCAGATCGCCGGCGACGGGCTGCCTCAGCGCGAGGATCCGCAGGATGAGCGCATGAATCTCGACCTCATCGCGATCGATTTGGGCGTCAAGAGACTCCAAGGTTCCGGGGAGCTCGGGATCTCCTCGCCGAAAAGCCTCGAACGCCAGCCCGACGATTCGTTCGCACCGAGCGCCCATCGCCAGCAGGTGGGCTCGCAGCTCGCGAAGCTCGGTCTCGAAGTCCCGGCTGGTGTGCGTGGACGTTATGCGTTGCACTTCAGAGCGAGCACAATGACACAAACCGGCGTCAGCCACGACGCGGACTCTCCTTCGACTTCGTCAGCGCCGCTCGGGACGCGTGATCAGGGTCCGCCTCAACCGTGCCAAGGGATCCGTCGGGCCGTATCCGAAGCGTCATCGTTGGAGGTCGACTTCTGCACAGTGGCCCGCTGGGACGTCTGGTGGGTCTGGCCCTCTACGCGGAGGAGGTTGACGTCCGCCCACGAGAGGCGAACCGCAGCATCGATCGCGCGGCGATAAACCAGAACGCCGGCCTGAGCGAAGGCACCGACGGACGTGTATTCGGCGCCAGACCCCTCCGGTTCGACGTGTCGCAGGTATCCCTCGGCGAGCGCGACGACCCGCGGAGACTGAAACAGCAGGTCCACCCCCAGACCTTGGTCTCTCGACGCGCTCCCCGTCGGAACGGTATCGAACAGGGACGTGGTGGGGTTGAAGTTCTCGACCGCGAGCGTCGCCTTCGACGTGAAACCGCTCAGACCCGTCGAGTAACGGAGCGGTGCCGGTGCAGCCGCCTCGGCATACGCGTACTCGGTGGCGCCGACCTTGCCCATCGGGTTCACGCTTGACGGGATGTGAACAGGTAGTTGCCGGGGATCGCGAAGTAGCGAAGACGCGGGGTTCGGCATGACTTGCCCCGCTCAGTCCACAACGACCACGTCATACGCCGCGAAGTCGACGCCACCCCGGCTATCGCGGAGCACGATCCACAGGTGGACCGTGCCTTCTGCCCCCGGCGCGTCCCACCCGTTGGCGCTCGCCGTCGCCGGGTCGTCCGAGGAACGCCCCGTGGATTCGGTATCGAGCGTGCCGCCGCTCGTGTACCAGGCGACCTGCATCGACTCGCGCTGACTGGTGACCGTTTGCGACACCGGATCGAAGTAGGCGAAAGTTTCGACGGATGCAGCTGGCCAGCTCGCTTCGAGCAACACACGCGCCCCGGCGGCAACCGTAGTCAGCGCGATCGGCATGCCGTCGACGGTCGCGGTCAGAGGAGAGAGCTCGGGGTTCTGATTCAAATCGTACGCCGCCGCGAACGCGCTCGCTGCCGTCGCGGATGCGTTCGCCAGATCGCAATGGATGCGGGCAAGCTCGAATGCGCTGTCTGCGCCCGCGAGGTCGGCGCGAAGGGGCTGGTAGTATCCGCCCGTGGCGTCCGGATCGACGGGGCGGCCCCCCGCAGACGAAGTGCTTGGGCCAAAGATGGAGCAACCGTCGCTGGGGGTCGTGGCGGTCATGCTGGGCCCAGCGCCGGCGGCGACGAGTGAGGACGAGCCCAGGCAGGCGTTCGAAACGACGTTGTTCTCGGTCAGTGGCTTCGGGGCGGTGCAGAAGTCCCACGTCATGGGGGCGCCGCTGTCGGTTCCGCCCGGACCGGCGACCAGCGCGGTGAAGGTCACGCGGGAGCCCGGATCGGCCTCGGCGGGGTCGGCGCGGACGGCAAGAATGCGTGTCGACGTGATGAGCGAGTCGCCGGGGCCGAGGGGCGGAACGCACCTCGCCGTGAAGACGAGTGCCCCAACGACAAGCAGCGCCCGGCGTTTCATAAATCGATCCTCGCTCCGACCACCGCGAGCGCGGGCAGCCCAGGAAATGGTCGCACGTCGCGCGTAGTCGATGCTGTAGATGTACTCCTCGCCGTTCGTGTGATCGGTCACGTTCAGTCCCTCGGCATAGACGAGGAGCTTCGCGCTCTTGCCGAACAGGAAACTGCGGTCGACCCGCAGATCGAGCTGCCAGAAGTCGGGCAGGCGGATGGAATTCTGGGGCCCGAAGATCGGCTGATACAAATCGTCCTTCACGTCGTAGAATGCGCCGATGACGGGAGTACGCGGCAGGCCCGTCGCGTAGCGGAACCGCAAGCCGACGGTCCATGCTCGCAGCTCTTTGTTCGCCACCACGGTGAGCACATGGGGCTGGTCGTAGTCGAGAAGCCGCCAATGGGACCCCGGCGTGTCTCGTCGCTCGCTTCGCGAGAGGGTGTACGACACCCAGCCGAAAAACCCGTGCCAAGGCGCCTGGCGCAGAAGCGTCTGTACCCCATACGCCCGGCCGATGCCTTCTTGAAGGAGAGCCTCGGCGAGCATGGGAGTGGGCGAAGGGTTTCGGACGGCGAGGCGCGTCATCCACTTGGAAAAGCCGGTTGTCTCCAGCGTGAGCGACGAAGTCACGCGAAGCACCTGTCCGAGCGAAGCGTGCTCGGCGGTCTCGGGACCGAGCGTCGGGTTGCCGAAGACGGCGCTGAGGTCGGCCGGATCCGGGGGCTGCGAATACACGCCCGCCGCGCCGCGGACCGACAGCCGCGACGTGACCCGCAGAAGCGCCGACATGCGGGGCTCGACTTCGCCCCGAAGCTGCTCGAAGCCGATCGATGGGGTCGCGCCGACCTCCGGCGTCTGTCGACTCGTTTGCAGAAGAAAACCGTCGACGCGGATGCCGGGCGAGACCGACAGTGGGCCGAGATCGAGTCCCACGACGACATACGGCGCGACGTCGATGACGCCGGCCGTCCATGCGTCGGCGCTGGTGCCGGCTCCCGGGGGTTGCCCGAACACCGTGATGTCGCCTTCGCGGGGCGGAATGAGCATCGAGCCGTTCCGGAAGACCTGTGCGGCCGACCCGTCGAGTTCGAGCCCGAAGGTGAGCGTCACGGGACCCGCGACACGCGAACGGTAGGAGGAACGCAAGCCCCAGCGCCAGGTCGTCTCGTCGAGCGTTGCGGGATTGGCTCCGAAGGTCGCGTTGAGGTCGGAGGTGTCGTGTCCGACGAAGGGGACGGCATCTATGCTCGCACCGTCGCCCAGAAGACGACGGTAATGCAGATAGAACCGCTGGTAATCCGTGGCCGTGGTCTCGCTGCGGGCATGCGCCGGATCCGAATCAGGAATCGCTTCGAAGAGGTCGTCGTGTGAGCCGAGAAAGACGAGGTCGAGCGATTCGCGCGGCCTTAGCGCGACCTGTATCTTGACCTGGGTGTCTTCGTAGCGCGGAATCGGGAAGAACTCGTCCACATTCGGGGCGCCGACGGCCCGCAGCACGCTATCGAGCCACCCGTAGCGCGCCGCCGCTCCGACGCGCACGCGATCGCCGATCGCCGCCGTCACCATACCGGATCCGTCCAGCGTGTCGGCCGAGGCATAACCGTGGACCCCGCTCGGGGGGAGGTCCTTCGTCTCGACGCGGACCATTCCGCCGATCGCGCGGCCGTAGTCCGCCCCGTAGGCTCCCGGCGTAAGAGTGACGTCGCGCACCAGATCGCCGTTGACCGTGGACCGCAGTTCGTTGCCATGAAATAGTGCGGGGATCTCGACGCCATCGACGTACGTGCGCGTCTCGGTGGGAGCCGATCCCCACACGATGAGCTGTCCCGATCCGAACGAGGGGCGCGCCAGTCCCGGGAGGTTCTCGAGGACCTTGATCGGATCGCCCTGCGTGCCGGCCACCTTGCTCGCCTCGGCCGCGGAGACGGTGACGTCGGTGACGTCGTGTCTTCGGGGCACACCGTGGACAACGACGTTCTGAGGCGACACGCCGGCCGGGGCCGGAATTCCCGCCGGCACCGACCCAGTGGGCGTCGTCGGTCGGGTTGGCGCGAGTGGAGGGTGGAAGAAGTAGGAGGTCCGAATCTTTACGGCCGTCGGGCGCCCGTTGGCTTGCCCCGGCTCGAACAGGAGGCGCCATGCCGCCTCCACGGCCGCGGTGTCGAAGCGCGCTCCGCCCGACTGGAGCACCGACACGTCGCGGACCCTCCCGTCGATGCCGAGGGTGATCGCAAGGACGACCTCGGCCGATCGGGTCTCTCCGCCCGGATACTCCGGCCGATTGAACGTGAGGAGCTTGGGCGGCTTCGTCACCAGGACGGCATCCCCCCCCCCGTCGCCGACGGGCGTCGGCCCCGACCCCTCCCGAGCGAGCGCTTGGGCTGCGACGAGCAAGACCGCGAACCCGAGTCGCCAGAACCGCGGGCGACCCATCACGGCACATTGAATTGGAGCGCGAGCACACCCGAGCCGGCCCCGTGCGATCCCATCGTGTCGGCGCCCACGGCAACCCCGCTCGCCTGAGCGATCGGGGTGCCCTCGAGAACCACGCGCACCTTCCAGTTGGCGATGGGCTGGCCACACAGCGAGGGCGTGTCGACGCGCACCGTGTACGGCCCGCTCGGCGGGGGATTGGGCCAGATCGCGTCCTCGCTGCGCAACCCGTCGATGACGCAGTCCGCGTTCGAGTCGTAGTCGATATAGCCGTAGCTGCCCCCCTCGGTCTGGTCGAACGAGAACGGCGGCTCCGAGGACGGGTTGCCCCAGTAGATGTCGAGCCCCGCCGGATCGACAACGTGCAGGTCGAGATTCGATTCGGTGTCCCACGTCAGGGTGACGACGAGAATCGCCGGTGGCCGGCGGGTTGAGCGGCGAGGGCTCGGCAACGAGGACCTGAGTTTTCGGGGTACCGAAGTTCCCGTTGTCATCCGCGGCGCACACGACGAGCGTGTGGTTGCCGAGGACGATCCCATCCGAGAATTGCAGCGTGGCGGCGTAGCTCGGGTCGTTGGGGGTCGTGACGCTGGGGGTTCCTGCGACCACCATCCAGTAGCCCACGTCGCCCTGCAGCCCCACGGCAGCTGCCGTGGCTGTCGGGTCGAGCGCGCCTTGAAGGGGGTCGTTTACGAGGCCCGGCCAGATGTTGTTGTTCATGAGCGAGATCTGCGCGACGCCCGGTCCGGTCGCCGATCCTTGCGGCAGGGCCCCTCGAACGAACTGTGCACCCGGGATCTGCAGGATGGCGTCGGAGCCCGTGTCCGCTCGCACGCCGCTCAAGCACGCCGCGGCAAGCCAAGCCGTCAGGGCGCATCCGAGAACGAAGACCGGAGCCTGCATCAGAACACCAACTGCCCTCGTAGAGTCAAGGCGTTGTCCGCGAGCGTCGTCGGTACGCCGTTGGCTCCGATGCCAAGAGGGTTCCGGATGATGTCGTATTCGAGCAGGAGACGCTGTCCCGCGCCGTAACGAAGCATTCCCATCAGTGCGAGGGTCGAGTACGAGCGGTTGATCGGGACGAGGTTGGCTGCGCGATTTTCGCTCGCGTCGGCGTCCGGATTGTAGAGATCATGGCGCACACCGATCATCGCCCATCGCGTGATCTCCTGCGTCACGCCCCCGGCGTACCCCATCTCGCGCAAGTTGTGACCGGCGCCGATCGGATCGGCGACCTCGAGCCCGCGATCGAGGTTGAGTGCGTCGAGCGCCTCGCCGCGAAACGACAGGTCACCGAGCGCAGCGAGGCGTACGACGAGACGCGCGTCTCCACCAAGGGCGAATCGATGGAACATCTGCGAGGGGGTCGCGGGCGCTCCCCCGATGGCCGTGATCTCGTTCGGCTGGACTACCCCGTCGCCGTTCTGGTCCTGCCAGACCAGCTGGCTCTTCGTGGCCGGCGTCCCCGCATGGAAGCCAGTCCCGGTATCGGCGGAGACGCCGGCCTGAAAGCGGACCCCCGGCGCGATCTTGAAATCTACACCGAGGCGGCCGACCATGTCTTTCGCCTGAACGGGGTCGAGATCGGGAAATACCTTGTCGCCGATCGGGTTGCCGTTCATGACGGCAAGCGCCCAATCGACAAAACGGTATTTCACCTTGAAGCGCATCCCAAGATCGAACTCGCCCGGGAAGAGCGCTTGAAGCATGGTTGCCCGCTCGAGAAACGGACGCACCCAATCGAGCTCCTGCACCTCGTAGCCGAACGGGATGCGCATCAAGCCGATCGTGGCCATGAGCGACGGCAGGCGGCCGTCGGGCTTTTCGGGCCAGCGAAGCGATACTTCGGCGTCGATGGGCCGGACTTGGGGCCCGCTCGTGGTGTTCGCGTCGATTTCGAGGGAGCCGAGCACCAGCCCTTTCTCGGCGTCGACGCGCACGTGCCCGCGACGCAGCGTGAAGCGGTCCTCGTTGAGAGGCTCGCCCGAGCCGTTGATCTCGTTCTGCGATTCCTGGTCGTGAATGACCCAATCGGCCTGGACGAAACCGGAAACGTGCACGCCCGCGTTGTCGGCCTCGCGTCTTTCCGTGTCGAGCAGCGCTCGCAGCTCGTCGATGGCAGCCCCCTGCCGTGCGACCTCGGCTTGGAGCGGGTCGCCCGGCGGAAGCGATGCCGTCGAGGGCACAGGAGCCTGCTGGGTGTCCTCGGCGCGGGCGTTCGGGGTGAGCGTCGCCACCGCCAGGGCGCCGAAGGTGATGCGTTGCGGTATCCTAGAGCGCCGAACAGGCTGGCCGACGAGGGGAGCCAACACGTTCGGGGCTCTAGGGATTGAGTGGCGCAAGGCCGCCGTCGGCGGTCGTCGGGAACACCAGGCCCGTCTTGGTGATCTGCGTCGCGGTGACGGCAGGGGGCGGCGTGACTTCGCAGTAGCCGTTGAAACAGCTCCCGGTCGCACAGGGGGTGCTGGCGGAGCACGCCACGCAGCTCGCCGGAAGTGCCGCCGCGCTCGGAACTTTGCTCAGGAAGTAGCACGTGCAGGGCGCCGGTGGGGTGTACGAGGTCACAGGCGCCCCGTCGGCGGACCTTTGGACTTGCATCGCGCAGTCTGGCGTGAGCCCGGCACTCACGGTCGCTCCGAGCCCGTCGATCGGCTCTCCGCCGTCCACGAACCCGCCGGGCGGCGTTGCGCCCGGGTTCCCGAGAATGACATCAGTGAGGTACTTCACGGTCGGGTTGGACGGAACTCCCGCGTCGGCGCTGACCGGGGCAATGAGGACCGCGGGCGACCAAAGGGTGTAGTTTCCGTTGCGGATGTTCTGCTTGTCGAACGATGTCGTCGTCGAGTCGGGGAAATACTGGTTGGTTTGCCCGAAGCCACTGAAGGCCAGGACGTTGATTCCCTTGCCACGGTCGCCGTCGTACACCTCCGATCCCAGAATGCCGATGGCCTGGGGGCTCGTTGCAGCCGCCACCGCAGTGACGACATCGGTCGAGCTCGCCAAGAGTTGCCGCCCGTCCGACGTCCCGCCGTCCGCGGTCGCGAGCGTCATCTGCGTCGGCGTGAGGCCGATGTTGAGGGCGGTAGAGACCAACGTGCTTTTGCTGGAGGGGCGGAGGTAGAACTGCGATGGCACGTTCCACTCGGCGTTGCCATTCCAAGTGACCGGGTTGTTCAGGCCGTCGCCGAATGCGTAGTAGGCCTCCTCGGCCGAGATGGCGGTCTGGGTTTGAAACTCCGCCGTCGGAACGACGAACGTGTACGCCTGGATGGGCCCGATGAAGGTGCCGATACCCGCCGGCGGCGGACCGTCGTCGCAGCTGGCGGGAAAAAGCGCCGCAATGCCAAGGTCGATCGGGGTGGTGTCGCTCGCGCTCGTCACGCACGTGAGCTCGGGATCCGAGCTCGTCCACGTTGGGCACTCCGCCGTCGAAGGGATGTAGAGCAGGTTCGTGTTCGTCGGGAACGGGGTCGCCTGGTAAAGGTCCGGCACGACGGTGCACGACCCGGTGAGCTCGAAGGCGAGCGTGATGTTTGCGCTGTCGCGGAGCTCGCGACCCACGATGTCGAGCACAGTCTCCTGCGTGTCGGCCGACTGGATGTACACGAGGGTGCCTGGCAAACTGCTGCACAAAGGCAGCGATCCACCATCCTGATTGCAGTTGGAGCTGCTGCTAGCGCTGTCGCTGCCAGCGCTGTCGCTGCCGCTCTGCGCGATCGAACCCGACTCGCTATCGAGCGAAGCGCCCGAATCGTTCACCGGCAGAGTGGTGGAGTCACTGCCGACGTCTGCGCCGCCGCTATCGCTCGCGCTCGCCGCCTCCGCACCCGAGTCGTTGCCCGTTGAGGCGGCCGGGCTCGTGGTGCTGCTCGAGCACGCGTACACGGCCGCCGTGGCAAGGAGCGCGCCGACGAGAACGCCGAAGCCGCGCGCGCGCACTCTTTGGACCACCGATCGTGTCGTCGCATTCTTCATGATGGGCTCTTCGTGGGTGACAGATAGGAAATGGTGCCCGTTAATCGGGCGTCGTATCCGGGGGTTGTGCCGACCTCGCGGCGAAACACGGAGTCCTGCGCGACCTCGCAAAGTCGAACCACGCGAGGGTCGCCAAGCAGGCTCGCGCGCACGAGAAGGCCGTACGGCTCGCGGCAGAGCGGCAGGCAGTCCAACCCGACGCGACCGCTCCACGCGAGCGAAGCGAGACCGACGTCGGCCTCGCCCCGGGCGACAGCGCACACGACCTCACGATGCGAAGGCAAAACGACGGCGCCCGCGTGCGCCGCATCCGGGTCGACACCCAGCCGGCGGAGCTCGTGGTCGAAGCGGACACGTACGCCCGCTGTTCGCGGGCGGCTCGCCAGCCTGAGGCGTCCCAGGGTGCGCAGACTGCGTACGCGCAGGCCCCGACGCACAGCCAGGCCCACTTGGCGATCGACGAGATGGATGAAGGCCAAACGCTGATTGGCGAGCTCGCCGGGGATCTCGTTTCCATGACAGCCGGCAGCAAGGACCTTGCCTTGCTTCAAGAGCTCGAGCCCCTCACTCCGATCGGCCTGCACATGACCGAACAAAAGGAGACCCGTGGCCGTCAGCCGCGACAGGAGGTACTCCACCACGAGATCGCCGTTGGCCGCAACGAGCGGCGCGGGATCCGAACGAAGCACCTCCGTTCGTGGCACGGGGTCGGCACGACGCCCGGGCCGCCTCGGCGCGGGCGGGGCACCCGACCATCGCAGAACCTCTTCGGAGAAGAACCTCCATTCGCCGCCGACGCGGTGCCCCGGGAGGCCCCTGCGCAGCAGTCGGTAGATATGCTTCGGGTGAACGCGCAGAAGCCCCGCCACCTCCGTTGTGGTGAGCAGGGCCTCCCCGCGATGAACGTCCTGAGGTGACAGAGGGGGCCGAGCGCGCTTCATCGGTGAGGTGGTAGCACCCGTGTGCAACAGTCAGGCCTTAATGGGAACTAAAAAGAAACACTTTCGGGGATGCGTGGCCGCGGTATCCGTCGAGACTCGGCACGGACACCGTCCCGAAGGAAACGGCTCAATTGTCCGTTGCGCGGGCGGCAAGCTCGCGCGAAATCGGCCTTACGTAGAACATGACCTGGTTTCCTTTTAGGCCTTGTAAGGTGGCTCCTAGAGGCACGGACGATTTAGGCCTTCTAAGGTCGCGAACGAACGCGGCTCCCTGCGCTCGCAGGTCGCAAAAGCAACAATTGCGACACGGCTTTTTGTAACATTTCCGACCCTCCATTCGACCGCAGGGCCGGCGCACGTGCAGCCCGGCCTCCGGCTGCGAGGCCTAAGAGAAGCACCCCGGCGGGTTGAGCCGCGATGGGCCGTGAGCCGCGATGAGGGAAATGAGTGAGCTCGCACACGGGTGTGCGGTGTCCAGGCCGAGCCGGCGAGCGGGTGCCCGGGATCTGGCGCGGCGCTTGCGAACGCCACAGAGGCGGACAAGACCGCCGAGCGGCCGTCGTTGTGTCGGTGACTGTACGAACCGGGGGAGCGGAGAGAGAGATGGACGACGCAGTGACGATGGACCCGCGTAAGCTCGCCGCCGTGGTTTACGACGTGGGCGTCGCGGTGGACGAGCTCCTGCTCGTATTCGCACGTGACCTTGCGACCGAAGGCGTTCGATTGGGGGGAGTCATTCAGCTTCCGCGGGGCAGCCCGGGATGCGGGCCCAACGCGCCGAGGATGTTGCGCGACGTCGCCACGGGCGAGACGTTCTCGATTTGTCGAGACCTCGGACGGGGGGCGGAGGACTGTGCGCTGAACCCGACTGCGCTCCGGCACGCGGCCGGCCGAATTCGAGCCGCGATTGACTCCGACGCGGATTCTCATTTTCGTCTCACGCTTCGGTAAAGAGGAAGGACGTGGACACGGGCTCAGACGGGAGCTGGCACGGGCCACATTCAGTGGCTGCCCGGTCCTGACCGCCGTGCCTCGCGGGATGGTCCACAACTGGCTATCCTTGCGCGACGGAATGGCAACGATGCTCGACGCCCATCTCTGGGTTCTCAAAAACTGGTGGGGCGAGATCGCGAGGGGGGGCGACCGCGTGAGCGCACGAGTGGGCTGAGTCGGTGCCTTGGGACCTTTACGACCTGCTCGTCGACCGAGCGCGCTCTACCCAGCCGCTCCGACGCGTGCTCCTCGGCTTGAACTGGAGCGTGGCCGAAGTACGCGAATCGGGCCTCTGCTTTAGCCCCGTCGATCCGCCGCGGACCCTCGCATTCCCTGGAACGCTCGCCGGTCGCCCGGTCGCCGAAGTCGCTCCTTGGGTTCGAAGCTTCGATCCCTGCGAAGCGGCCGTCGGCTGCGCCGCGATCAATGCCGTGGTCAACGACCCGGACAATCGTTGCATGGCGCGGTCGCAAGCCATCGTCGCGCAAGCGCCCGCTCACTTGCGCGTGTTCGCGCACTTCGCTCCCCGACTGGACGGCGCCGAGGTCGTGGTCATCGGGCGCTATCCAGGCCTCGATATGCTGTGGGCGGGATTCCGGTACATCTGCATCGAACGGCGCGCGACCCCCGGCACGCTGCCGGACACGGCGGCTGAAACCGTACTTCCGAAGGCGGACTGGGTCTTTGTGACGGCAAGCGCGATCGCGAACAAAACCATGCCGCGCCTGCTGGATCTCAGCCGAAAAGCCACTGTGGTGCTTCTCGGTCCGAGCGTTCCTTGGATGTCCGAATGGTCGGATTTCGGCGTGAATTACCTCGCCGGGGTCGTCGTCCGAGATCCCGAGAGGCTCATGCAAATCGTCGCCGAAGGCGGCGGAACACGCATTTTCGACGACGCGGTCGAGTATCGCGTGACGTCGCTCGAGTCTTGAGGGCTTGCTGACGAGACACGCGTAGGCATCGCTGCGCGTGGCTTTCAAAACCTCTTGATTTCGATGTCGTACTTGCGCAGCGCATAGCCGATCTGTCGCGGACTGATTCCAAGAAGACGCGCCGCCTTCGCTTGAACCCAGCCTGCGGATTCCATGGCCTCGATGAGTCGATCTCGATCGCTCTTGTTGGCCCCCTGGGCGACCGGCGCCGGACGATCCGACCCTGACAGCGAGATCGTGACGGATTCGGATTCACCCTCAGGTGAGGCGGATGGTTGGCAGCCCGGGCCCGCCGGCGCGGACACGCTGCCGTGCGCAACGCTTCGCGCACGAGTAATCGGCAACGGGACAAAGCCGACGTCGGGCGGCTGCATCGGCTTTTTCCACAGGACGGCCGACAAGCACTCGTCGTGCTTGCAGGCGAAGTCGTCCGCGACCAGGGTGGTTCCTGCCGCGAGCGTTGCGGTGCGACGCACGCAGTTCTCGAGCTCACGCACGTTGCCGGGAAACGAACACGACGTGAGCACGGAAATCGCACCGGCCCCGAGGGTGAGTCCCGTGGCGTGCTCCTCGTTGAACCGCCGAAGAAATTCTTCGGCGAGCGGCGGGATATCGCTGGGCCGGTCCCTCAGCGGCGGCAGGAAGATGGGCACGACGCTGATCCGGTAGTAGAGGTCGGCGCGAAACTCGCGCTGACTTACCGCTTCCTCGAGATTGCGATTGGTGGCCGCGACGAGGCGCACGTTGACTTTCAGCGTCGTCGTCCCTCCGACGCGCTCGAATTCCCCCTCTTGGAGCACCCGAAGGAGTTTGGCCTGAAAAGCAGGTGAGATCTCTCCGATCTCGTCCAAAAACAACGTGCCGCCGTCGGCGAGTTCGAAGCGCCCCTTGCGCTGCGAAGCCGCCCCCGTAAACGCTCCCTTCTCGTGCCCGAAAAGCTCGGACTCGAGCACGGCCTCAGGCAACGCGGCGCAGTTGACCGACACGAACGCCCGATCGCGGCGTGGCGACAGATCGTGGACGGCGCGAGCGAAGAGTTCCTTGCCCGTGCCGGACTCGCCTCGCAAAAGAACCGTCGAGTTGCTCCGGGCAACGATGCGCACCTTCTCGACGACGGCATGGAGAGCCTTGCTCCCACCGAAAATGTCGCCGAGCGCGTGGCTCTCGTCCGGCGACGTCTTCCGCTCGACGCTCTTCTCGAGACGCGCTCGCTCGACCATGAGCCGTTCGCGATCGCGAGCAATCATACGCTGGAGGCGAACCGTCTGCCCGACGAGGTTCGCGACCATCGCGAGGAAACGCACATCGTCATCGAGCGGGACGGCTCGCTGCGGCCCCAGTTCTCGATCGATCGTGAGCGTCCCCACCACCTCTCCCCGGTCCTTGATGGGGACCCCGATGAACGCAATGTCGCCGGCCACATCCCGGTCGCCCGAGAAGTCCCACCCTTCGAAGAGCGCCTCGTCCCTCATGTTGGGGACGACGAGAGGCATCTGCGTGACGACAATCTGTCCGATGGCGCGCTCGGGCAGGCGATCGAAATACCGCTTTGCCGTGGCCTCGCTCCATCCGCTTCCCACGACAATCTCCGGATCGCCGCGCTCCCCGAGAAGAGCGATCAAGCCATGTCGCATGTCGAGAAAGCTCGACAGCAGATGGACCACCTTTCCGAGTGTGACCTCCAGGCGTCCTGGCTCGTTGAGCACTTTGGAGATCTCATAGACACCGTAGAGCGCGATCTCCGAGTTCGCAGAGCCGGGCTCAGCTCGCTCATCGGAATCCGGCACGGCTTCGCCATCCGAATAGGAAGGAACGGGCGAAAGGGTCGAGGATCGCATCAATCGGCTGCGCTCAGTTCCACGGTTGCCGTTTCCGTGTCACCCAATCACGTTACACCCGCTGGGCCGCCTCGCAATCGTCCGCCGAGTAAAAATCGGCCCATAACTGAAAAGCGTGCGAAGACTACCTTTGATGTTAATCAAGTGTTGCCGAAACGTTTCCGCGCCCCAAGTATTCGCGGCGCGAACTCTCGTCGTCGACGCAACGTAATCCCATGATGGACGGCCTGAGTGCCCGGAAAGCACTTGTCGCCATATCGTTGCCCATGGCAGCAAGCGACGAAGATGCGATGGAGGGCTCGGGCTCCGGAGAAGCCGGACGCAAAGCGGCAGATCACCATCCTGCCGTCGCGTGGTGTGGTGGCGCGGCAGTCCCGAGCCGGCCCACGATGCTTCGGACCTGAGCTTGCCGTTCACCCACCATCACGCGAGCGCCGACCTGTGCGAAGGGCGCAGTCAGGTAGACGAGCGCCAAAGCGCTGCTGCCCTCGTCGCTCGCCGAGGCCACCGACGTGACGCGGCCCACCTCTTCGCCACTTGGGCCACGCACCCCCGAGCCTTTTTCGACCCCCTGGGGGCCTTCGACGTCCAGCTGGACGAGCCGTTGCGTGAGCCCACCACGGCGATGTTGCCTGGCCACGGTTTGCTGGCCCAAATAGCAGCCCTTGGTGAACGAGATGGCGCGCGCCTCGATCCCCGCCTCGTGCGGGGACGTGGTCTCGTTGAAGTCGGTTCCGGCCTGCGGAACCCCGAGTGCGACTCGAGCCGAGCACCATTCGATGGCGTTCATCGCCCCGCCGCCGAGCCGGGACGCGCTCGCCGACAGGAGTGCCATCGCGAGGTCGACCTGCGGCGCTCGAACCCACACGTCGAGTCCCTGCGGACCCAGCCGGGCGCAAGGGTAGGCGTTTGCAACGGCCACCGGACCGTCGATGTCGAGCAGGTCGCGGCCGCGGGGGCCTTGCAGGGAGACGACGCGGACGTCGTCGTCGAAAGTCAGGGCAATCTCCTCATTGACCACGAATCTCGTCAGCTCCCTCGCGGCGCGCTCCGCGCACGCTTCGGGCAGGACGAGCGTCAGTCGTTCGGGCTCCCCGACAGCGTGCTCGACGACCCAGGCGTCGCTGACAATCCCGCCGGTTGCGCAGAGCAACAGGGCGTAGCGTGCGACGCCGGGAGCCGCCGTGCGAAGGTCCGCGGTCAGCATCGCGTTGAGCCAGCGCCGACTGCCACTTCCTTCGATGCGAAGCAGCCGGTCGCCCGTCAAGTGCACGGCTGCGGGAGCGTCGAGCCACGGCCGGGGCAGAGCAAGAGGGATCACCTGCAATGGGTCTCCTTCGCGTGCGCTAGCCCTTCAGCACGACGATGAGCCTCTCGACCGGTTTGCCCTCGACGAAATGCGACTGCACGATCTCGTCGATGTCGGCGGGCGTTCGCGGCTGGTACCAGACCCCGGCGGGGTACACGACCATGAGCGGACCGGCCCCGCAAAAGCCGAGGCAGCCCGTCGCGACCAGCGAAGCGTCGGCGAGCCCCTTTGCTTGCAGTTGTCCGCTGAGGCGCTCCCAGAGCGGGCCGGCACCCAGGCCGGAGCAGCTCCCGCGTGGGTGCCCCGGCGGGCGTTGCTGAAAGCAGCAAAACGCATGGTGTCGGAAAACGACCGGTAATTCGAGTGCTGCGGGGGCGTCCATCGTGCTCCATCCCATCCTGAGCGCAACGCCCGTGCCAGCCAGGAGTGCCTTGTTTTACCGCTGCATTCGTCGCGTCGACGGCGTTGCCTTTGCGAGGTTTGCGACCCTGTACGGTTCCTGACAAGGGCGTTCGTCGACGATGAGATCGAAGAAGGCGCCGACCGAGCTCTGGCGCCGGTCCATAAGTGACGAGAGGCAACTTCCGGCTGGAGCGATGTCGTTCGTTCCAGGTCTTGTCGGTGTCGCGACACGGGACGGCGGGCAATGAAGGCCGTGACGCGCCCCCCGCTCGATCTCATCGGGCGGGTCGCCGTGAGAAGGCACTATTCGAGCGTCGAACCCACGCGCACCGTAACTTGCCAATGCACGATACGGCCGTCCGTGATCTGGCCCCGAGTTTCCGTCACCTCGAACCATCGAAGACGGTGCAGCGTCTCGGCCGCCCGCTTGATCGCGTTTCGAATCGCCTCATCTTGTCCAATCGGAGACGATCCCACGAACTCTTCAATCTTGTACACATGGTCCGTCATGGCGAGCCTCGCGTGCTGGGCTGATCGCCCAACTGCAAATGACAAACGAACATTCGCCAGCGCTGCGCCGAGCGCCGGAGCCGCGAACACTGAGCGTACGACATTTTTCGGACCGCGGTGTCAGGGCGAAAAACGTGCGACCCAGCGCTCCAGTTCGGAGACATGTTGCGCCTCTTCCTCCGCGAACGAGAGCGCCATCGTGGCCACTTCGGGATCGTCCGAGGTGTGGGCAATCGCCTCGTAGTAGGCGTGGCCGCTGCGCTCGCCTTCGAGCGCGACCTGCAACGCGCCGTGCACGTCGAGCCCGGCGTCGACACCTTGCCACCCCGCCGCTTCGGGTGTGACGCCGTCGGGCCACTGAAATTCGGCCGGTGAAATCTCCGGCAGGCTCCGGAAGCCGCCGCGCGCCAGGGCCGTCTGGAGGTGTAGCCTCGAAAACTCCCCGAGGCGACGAAAGAGCGCTTCGACCTCACGGTTGCCGGCGGTTTGCATCGAATGCGACAAGTCTTCGAAACGCCGCGCCGCGTCGCGTTCGAGTTGGATGGCGTGCGCCAGAAAGGTGTTCACGTCGTTCATCGCGACTTTTCCTTCGCCTCCGCCCGCATCATGAGGTGACGCCCTCGAACGGCGCTCGCAGCGAGGCTTCTTCTTTCGCGATCCACTGTTTGAGCGTATCGACGTGTTCCGTTTCTTCTTTGACGAACTCTTTGGCCACGGCACGGATGCCCGCATCCGTCGTGGTCCCGGCGACGGCAAAATAGAATTCGAAGCCGCGCCGCTCGCCTTGGAGCGCGGCCTTGAGCGCGTCGAGCCGCGAGCGCGAGGGGTGCCCCGCCCAGAACGCCGTACGCTCCGGTGTCTCGTGATCGGGCCATGCGGAGTTGGCAGGAAGGGTCACCACGACTCCGTGCGCCACGGACTTCGCTTTGGCCTCTTCGAGATGGAGGCGAGAATACCCACCGAGTTGGCGAAACAGCACGGCCACATCCCGATTGCCGCAAGCATCCATTGCCTCTGCGAGGCGTTCGAAGTGGATAGCCGCGTCCTCCTCGACTTTGACCGCATAGCTCAAGAACTCCTCCAGCGTTCGGATCGAGACGCCGCCCCGGTAAACGGCCGCGGCGATCGAGAGAGCCGGCCCCTTGGGGGGCAGCGTCGTATCCCCCTCGAAGGACACGATAATATCCTCGTTTCGAACGAAGCACTGGCACGCCAGTCGGAACCGCGGCGGCATGTCGTTGACCTCGGCGTCCTTGATCTCTTCCCGGCTAATCCTGCCGAGTTGCCGGAGGAGTTCCTTCTCCTTCTCGGTGAGTGCGATGCCGTACCGCGCGCCGACCGATAGGTGCTTGATTTCGACGAGACAGGATCCGCACTCGCCGTCCTGGCAATCGAAAGGGATGGGAATCTTGTGCTCCTTGGCGAGTGCGAGGATGGTTCCGCGATCCCCCGCGACGGCATAGACGGTGATGTCCCGCGCCATCACCGGAGAAGAGAATGTTACGTTGGCCATATCGGATTCGCGCTCCTGTTCGTTCGATCCGGCTCAGCACGAACCGTGCCGGATTGCCTGCGTAGGAAAGCGCCCTGGAGCCAGAAACCCGATGCCGCGTGAATCACGTGGGCCTTTCTTACGCGTCTACGCCACTTTGGGACCTGCTCCACGCGGGAGGAGGGCTGACGGTCTCACTCAGGGGCGCGTGTTCACGATCGCGTTCGCGGTCCGCAAGAACGCGTTCTCGAGCTGATTCCGGAGCTCCGCGTCCGCGACGACCTCGTCGAGCGCGCCGCGCATGCACAGCATCCATGCGTCGCGCTCCGCGACGCCGATGGGGAACATCGAGTGCCGCGCGCGCAGTCTCGGGGGACCGCGACGCTGACTGTAGTCCTTCGGACCGCCCAGCCACTCCACGAGATAGAGCTGGAGCACGAATTTAATCTCGGTGAGATCCTCGGCGTGCATCGCACGGATACCGGCCGCCTCGGGCAACGTGTCCATCCGGCGATAGAACGACTCCACAAGGAGACGAACGACGGGCGCGCCGCCTATCCGGGCAAAGTGCGGGTTGGGCACCTCCGCCGTTTTCAATTCCATCGCCGCCATGGGGTTCGTGTCCGAGGCTGGCCTCGCAGCAGCATGCGCCCATCCACCGTCCGCGGTCAGGAGCGGAGCGGCGCGAGCTGCACCAACTTGGGCGCGCTGCTCGTCTGGCATCCGCCACTCGCCTTCGCATGCAGAAAGGTCAACCCCGTTTGTATTCGCGTGTCGGCGAAGTCGATGGTGACCCCATCGAGAAGCTCGTAACTTTGGGCGGGGAGAAAAATCTTCAGGCCGTTCACCTCGAGAACGCGGTCGCCCGGCCTCGGCCCGGATTCGAGACTGAACTCCGAACCCAACCCCGAACACCCACCGAGACTCACCACGAGTCGAAAGCCGGCGCCGGCGCCCCCGAACCGCACCATGCGCCGCATGAATTGTTCCGCTGCGGCCGTTACGGCGGGCGAGTTCGAGGGCGATGCCGAGGGCGAGAGGGAAAGCGTGTCGCTTGTCATCGAATTGGGCGCCATCGTTTAGACTCGTAGCGAGATACGTGCCACAGCCCAGCCGGCGAGAATCCGCTCTCTTCGTTCATGCCTCGTGTCGCAGTTCCGACAAACTTCACACGGAATGTCCGTACGCCGAATGCGGGGCGCATGATGGCGAGAGCGCATCGTCGCGGTTCCGGCTAGCCATTGGTAAGCCCGCCAGCGCCCTCGTTAAATCGTCCGACGGGATCGTCGGCGTGCCCGGATTGCAGAAAAAGGCCCATGACCCAGGTGGGCGCCGAGCGGTTGCCAAAGCCGACCCCGAAGCTACTGGCGAACCGGTCCCACGGGGGCGGCGGCAGCAGGCTAACCTCTCGACGGGCCTGGGCCAGCGTGTCCAAGACGTGCGAGCGTAGCCGAGATGCCTTCTCGGCGGGGACATAGTCGCGGTGCACTCGCAGATCGAAGAGCGCCGCTTCGATCTCATAAAGCCGCGTCAGCGCGACATCGCACGAGCCGCCGGAGATCGGCTGCCCGCGGATCGTGCCGGGCAACGATTCACCTGTCTGAACGTCAGCGACACCGTGCTTCGTTCGTTCCAGCCTTTCTGTGTAATACCGAAGATCCCAGGGGCGAAATCCCTTCAATCCGTGCTCCGCCTTGGCGAACGCCCACACCTCGTGTAGCTCGGCCTGGGCACGCCCGCGCACCTTCGCATTGAGCTCGAGCAGAAGGCGCTCCACGTCGTCTGCCGTCCCGCCCACCTCCGTTTGCAGCAACCACTCCGCATAGTTCGGAAAGCCGAGCCGGGTGGCCTCCTGGTGACGGAAGGCCAAGATGTTCTCGATGATCGGGCCGTTGTCGAACCGGTAGGCCCGGGGTCCGCGATCGGAGGCGCGGGTCGCATAGGCCTCGTACATTTCGTGCCGGAGCGCGCGGTCGTCAGCGCCCCGCATCACGGCATCGTAACTCGCAGAGTCCAGCGTGAGCAGGAATCCGTCGAGGCCCTCCGCTCTGGCTTTGGCCCGGGCGTCGGCCTTCGCGTACGCGCTCATGCCCTCGAGTTGGGTCTCGTCGACAATGTGCTTATTCCAACCTTGCACCGCAAGGATGACATGATCCTCAAACTTCGATTGGAGTTCCCGCAGACGGACCGGCAGAACGTGGCTCTCGCCGGAGCCGGTCGAGCGAGGCGGGGCGTTCATGGTCGATTCCTCTCGAACCAGC
Source organism: uncultured delta proteobacterium (assembly GCA_963696385.1). Classification (GTDB taxonomy): domain Bacteria; phylum Myxococcota_A; class Polyangia; order Polyangiales; family Polyangiaceae; genus Palsa-1150. The sequence continues at coordinate 1,074,155 of CAVOKF010000004.1, read as the reverse complement.
CGACCGCGTGCCGCACGTTCGATTCAATTTTGTCCACCAAGAACTCCTCCACCGAACGAGCCACGGAAACCGCCAGAAATGGCGGGACTCCAGGGAGCCTGCGGGCCTGCACCTCGATAGTGCCGCGGAGGGCAAGGAGAGTTTGTCCTGCGCCCTCGTCGACGAATGACGTGCGGCCGCGGCAGCGAAGAGCGTCCGGGAAGCTGCGCGATTCGATCTGCCAGTCACAGGAGTACGACGTCGCGTCCCAAGTCGCGTAGTCGTCCCACGCAAGCATGGACTCGGTCACGATCCCGCGAACGGCGGCGGGAACCTCCCCTCCTCCGTGCCACTCGCGGACCAGATGCACCCCCAACGCGTCCTCACGTCGCGCTTTCAGGTCGACGGCCCGAACGCTCGGCAAAAATTCGAGCACCTTGCCCATCTCGTCGCGATACGCGACGTATACGGTTTCACGCCCAAACGGCAGCCGAACGTCGGCGCTCAGTTTCATGGCATACCGGCGGTTGCAGTCGGAACCATGCGAGCTACCCAAGCAAGGGCCATTCCGGGTCGCGTTGCCTCCCCCATGTCCAAGCCAGCCAAGCCTCAGTCATCAACTGACAAGGGGTCAAGCCGCACGCGGAAAGGCCGTCAACTGATCGAGGGCGGCGGCCAACGGGCTCACGAGCGCCATCAGGCCGTGCTCGCTGATGAAACGCCGCTCGTTTCTGGTTGCGACACCCGGCTCGATCACGATGAAGTGGCGTTCGCCCGATCGCTTGAGCAGCTGACGAGCGTAGCAGCGCAAAGTTTGGTCGTTGAGGCGACAACCGAGAAACACGAAGCCAACGCGAGAACGCCGCGTCTTGACCACTTCAGGAATGGGGGTCTGAATATCGATCTCGGTCAAAACTTCTACGTAGTCCGAGTCCGAGACCAAGAAGTTTTTCGCCGGCGTGCTCGCACCATGCGGCTTATAGAGAACCGTTTTCCACCCGTCTGCCACCTCGATCGGGCACGCCACTCCGGTTGCGTCGTACGTCGCGTAGTACGGATCCCCGCCGAGTCCCGAGCGGCGAACGCCCTGAATTTCGCCCCAATTAGCCCGGCCCGCCAAGGCCGCGCGCATCGCGCCGTCGTACCAGGTGTCGACGACGAGGGGCAGCGGCAGCTCGGCGAGGTACCGATGAATGGCAAGAGGCGACACCGGCACGGCGAAGGCCTCCGCCATCAATTGAACGACCACGCTCCTGTGCCGGTGGCTTTCGATGTATTGGGCGGCCGCCCCGAGGTTACCCCGCGCGCGGCGCGGCAGCGCGACCTTGCCTCCCAAAAACGCCGCGAGCGCCTCTTGCGTCGATGGGACGGAGGCGCGCGCAAGTTCGATGACTCCCGGACCCAGATACGGAGCCAACCTTCCCGCGCGTAGGCCCTCGCTGACTTCCCGAAACCAACTGTCCGGGTGGGGCTCGATCGCGGTCCAGGAAAGCGGCTCCACGGTGGGGGCGGCTAGGGTCACGTCTTTTCTTCCTTTCGAGAAAGCGGGGCTTTGGAACACGAGTCGCGTCATCACGCATGCGCGCCCCCTGGCCCCCTTCGGGAAGCGGATGGAGCGGCGCGCTCTCGACCCAGCAACTCGCGTACCAGGGCAAAGCCGGGCCTTTGGCCGGGAATGCGACGCCCAAAACGCGAGTTGTCGGATGATCGACAAGACCGTGTGCGGTGTCCAACAATCCGGCGATCGGGCCACCGCTTGAGCGGACGAGGGCCCTCCGGTGCACCCCGCGTGGTCCGAAACCTCACGAGGCTCGGGGCTTGGCTGCAAAAGGGGACGGTTCGGCACTCCGCGGAATTCACCGGGGTCGGCCTGACGCCAGGGCTGGAACGAACGTTGCTCAAGCACCCGTCACCCATGACGCAAGCTCCTGCGAAAGCGGCCGCCAGCGGACGCGCCTCCAAGAAGAAGGAGCTTCCCGAGCACCTGAAGGTCTATCGGCACGTTTGGGTCTTCGTCGAGTACGAACGGCAGGCAATCCACCCTGTCTCTCTCGAACTGCTCGGTGAGGGCCGAAAGCTCGCCGACAAGCTGGGGGTGGAGCTGGCGGGTGTTGTCTTGGGCTCGAGCCGCTCCGGCCTTTTGCACGCCGCCAACGAAGGCTTCGAGCACGGCGCTGACGTGATGTACCTCGTGACGGACCCCGTGCTGGCCGACTACCGCAATGAGCCTTTCACCAAGGCCATGACCGAGCTGGTCCACGCGTATAAGCCGGAGATCTTGCTTCTCGGTGCTACCACACTCGGACGCGATTTGGCTGGCTCCGTCGCGACAACCCTGCTGACCGGATTGACCGCGGACTGCACGGCCCTGGCCATCGACGACGAACGTTCGTTGGCCGCGACGCGCCCCACGTTCGGTGGCTCGCTCCTGTGCACGATTCTCACGTTGAACTACCGCCCGCAAATGGCCACGGTCCGGCCCCGCGTCCTTTCGATGCCCCAGCGAACGCCGGGACGCAGGGGCCAGATCGTCGAGCTTGCGGTCGACATGCCGGAGGAATCGATCGTCACCAAGGTTCTTTCCTTCATCCCCGACCACGCGTCGGATCAGGTCGAGCTCGCGTACGCGGACATCGTCGTCGCCGGAGGGCTTGGCCTGAAATCGCCCGAGAACTTCCGCCTGGTGAAGGACCTGGCGGCCGTCCTTCGGGCGGAACACGGCGGCAGCCGGCCGGTCATGCAAAAGGGGTGGATCCCCGCAGAACGGCAGATCGGTCAAACAGGTAAGACGATTCGCCCCAAATTGTACGTCGCTGCCGGCATCTCCGGCGCCGTCCAACATCGCGTGGGGGTCGAGGGGGCCGACCTCATCGTGGCCATCAACACGGACCCGAACGCCCCCATCTTCGACTTCGCCCACGTCGGCATCGTGGCAGACGCGGTGCACTTGCTCCCCGCACTGACGGAAGCCTTTCGCAAACGCCTTTCGGCGGTGCGCTTGGCGGGATGACCCAGGAGAACGCCCATGGAAAGTGAACGCTTCGACGCCATCGTGGTAGGCGCCGGGCCGGCGGGCAATGCCGCCGCCTACACGATGGCCAAAGCGGGGCTGAACGTCCTGCAGCTCGAACGAGGGGAGTACCCCGGATCGAAGAATGTCCAAGGGGCCATTCTCTACGCGGACGCGCTCGAAAAAATCATCCCGGATTTTCGCGAAGACGCGCCGCTTGAACGCCACGTGATTGAACAGCGACTCTGGATGCTCGACGACTCTTCGCACATGGGCATGCACTACCGGTCCGAAGACTTCAACGAGGAGCGGCCGAATCGCTACACGATCATTCGAGCCCCCTTCGACAAGTGGTTCAGTCGCCGCGTGCGCCAAGCTGGAGCAGCACTCATTTGCGAGACCACGGTGACGGATCTCGTCAAGGACGCCTCCGGGCGGGTCATCGGCGTCACGACCGATCGCGAAGGCGGACCCCTGCTTGCGAACGTCGTCGTCCTGGGCGACGGAGTCAACGGCCTCGTGGGTCAACGGTCAGGACTGCGCCCCGAGCTCAAACCGGAAACGGTGGCCTTGGCCGTCAAAGAGATGCACTTCTTGCCGCAAGAGGTCATCGACCATCGCTTCAACCTGAAAGACAACGAAGGCGTTGTCATCGAAGCCATGGGCACCGTGACCGACGGAATGGTCGGCATGGGATTCATTTACACGAACAAAGAGTCGCTTTCGGTCGGGATCGGGTGTCTCGTGTCCGACTTCGCGGAAAAGGGCATCACACCCTATGCGCTCCTCGAGAAATTCAAGAGCCATCCGAGCCTCAAGCCGCTGCTGACTGGTTCGGAAATCAAGGAGTACTCGGCGCATCTGATTCCGGAGGGCGGCTACCGCGCGATTCCCAAGCTGTACGGCGACGGCTGGATTGTCGTGGGCGATTCCGGGCACTTCGTCAATGGCCTTCACCGCGAGGGGTCGAACCTGGCCATGACGACCGGGTGCGTCGCGGCCGAAACCGTCATCGAGCTTCATCGGCGTGGAGCCGCATGCACGAGCGCCAACCTGGCCGAATACAAGCGGCGCCTCGACGCCACGTTCGTGATGAAGGACATGAAAAAGTACAAGGACATGCCCAACTTCATGCACCGCAACCGGCACATGGTCGACTTGTATCCGAGGCTGATGAGCCAAGCCTCGCAGACATGGTTTCGCGTCGACGGCACGGACAAGCTAACGAAAGAAAGGGAGATCGTGTCATCCTTTCGCAAGGGGCGAACAATGACTGGACTTCTCGGGGATGCGTTCAAACTGGCGAGGGTATGGCGATGACAACTCCGGTCAAGATTGAGCAGAAGCTTTTCCAGAACCGCTATCAGGTCGACGCAGCCCGGCCTCACATCAAAGTAAAGCCACACGCCAAGCCGTCCAAGGCACTTCTCTCGCTGACCAAGGCCTGCCCCGCGGGCTGTTACGACGTCAACGACGCCGGGCAAGTGGAGATCAGCGTCGACGGATGCCTTGAATGCGGAACCTGCCGCGTCCTCTGCGGTCCCAGCGGCGAGGTCGAATGGAGCTACCCTCGCGGCGGCTACGGAGTCATGTTCAAGTTTGGTTGAGAAGATGTTCGTGACCCGACGGGTCGCCTGGTGGCCTTCTCGCTCCTCGTCCTTTTCGCGTTGCACTCGTTTCCGTGCCAAGCCAAGACCGTTCTGAATCCCGCCGCGTTCGGGCGACATTTGACCTCTCGCTTGGCAGCTTTCGGCTTAGCGTCGCGTTGGATCTGCCTGGCGGTGGAATCACGGCATTGTTCGGGCCCTCCGGCTCGGGCAAGACCACGTGCCTGCGTGTGCTCGCGGGACTCGAGCGTGCGAGTGGCGCCGTTCATGTGGGCGACGATTGTTGGCAAGACGATGACCGCGGGGTGTTCGTGCCGACGCACGAACGTGCCGTGGGATACGTATTCCAAGACCCGAGCCTTTTTCGCCACCTCTCGGTCCGAGGCAATCTCGCCTACGGTCGCAAACGCGGCGGGGCCCGGGCCCTCGCCAACGTTCAGTCCGTGGTCGAACTTCTCGGCATTGGACACCTGCTTGATCGGTCGTCGTCGCACCTTTCCGGTGGCGAGGGGCAGCGCGTGGCCATCGCGCGATCTCTGCTCGCGGGCCCCCGGCTCTTGCTCATGGACGAGCCGCTGGCTTCTCAAGATCTGGCCCGCAAAGCGGAGCTCCTCCCGTACCTGGAACGGCTCCGCGATGGACTGTCGATTCCTATCATCTACGTCAGCCACGCGCTCGAAGAGGTTGCTCGGCTCGCCGACCATTTCGTGCTTCTCGAGAGCGGTCGCGCCGTCGCGAGCGGACCCACCGCGGACATGCTCGCGCGGCTCGACCTTCCGATCGCACGATTCGACGAGAGTGGCGTGGTGATTGGCGCGGAGGTGGCAGAATACGACGAGACGGATCAGCTCACCCGAGTGGTGTTCGGCGACGTGTCGCTCTGGATCGGGCGGGTCGATCGACCGAACGGTGCGCACGTTCGTGTCCGCGTGCTCGCCCGCGACGTCAGCCTTGCGCGTGAACCACCGGGCCGCACCAGCATTCTCAACGTCCTCGCGGCGCGCATCGTGGATCTGCAAGATGACGGTCCCGACCGGGTGAACATTCGCCTTGCCGTCGGGACTTTGGAGACCCCCCTCTTGGCGCGAATCACGAGGCGCTCGCGCGATGTGCTGGAGCTTGCACCGGGGCTCGTCGTTCACGCCCTGGTCAAGAGCGTCGCGCTCGTCGCTTGAAGACTTCAGCCAGAGGCAAAATCGAGCGCCTTCGAATCTTTCGTCCGAGCCGCGCCTGCTCTCTCCAGGAGCCGAAAACGCGGAACGGCGCCGATCATCGTCTCGACGAAAGGGCGTTGCATCTCCAATTTCGTAGGCTGCGTCCGAGACGCAAGAAGAAATCGGCCGGGTTAGCGGACCGCCGAGCCCTCGGCCTCCCGGCGAACGACGGCGAGCAAGCTCTCGCCGCTCTCGTCGCCGAAGCAGCCGTCGAAATCCGAGCATGCGGCGCAGCTCGGCGCTGTGCAGATCGGGAAGCTGCCGTCGCGACAGATGGTACGGTACAGAAACTTCTTCCACTTCATGTCGCGCGCATTGCGCGCGGCAAGCCACTCGAAGTGGCGGTCCATCAACCACGAGAGCTCGCGCCGATTGCGCAAGCCGAGGTCCTGCCACAGGTGGTTGGGGCGCTGGGCGCGGCGGGCGACGATCGACGCCAGCTGTTCTTGGAATGGACTACCATGGGTGGTGCACCGAACGAGAAGCTGGCGCAGGCAAGCTTCGTCCGGGGCGACGACGACCGGGTCGGTCGTCTCGAGCCGAGCGAAGACGTCGCGCGCATGCGGGAACGTCGCGCCCACCAGGCGGGTCACTGTGGCCGACTCCAGACCCATCGCGGCGGCCAGCGATCGTCGCTCCCCCGCGCTTTCCAGCATGGCCAAGCTGAGCGTGGAAGCCACAACGTGGGCGTCGAAGCGGTCACAGGCCGATTGCGGCCCCCCGCTCATCGACCATCCGTATACGTCCGCGCTTTGCATCTTGCCGTCCTGTTCGGTCCTTGTTGCCTCGTCCCCCTGGGCCGACGGTCATTCGGCGGCGCGCTCGGTGCCGTGTGTCTGACAATTCGTTGGACAGACTCGCGCACACGCTCCGCACCCGATGCATGCACCCGCGTCATCCATGGCCATCACCTTGCGCTCGATGTCTTCGTCGTCTTCGTCGAGCGACACGAGCTGGCCCTCGTCGCCCACCCCCTTGAGCGTCATTACGTGTCGCCCGCACACCTTGAAACACCGGCCGCACCCGATGCAGACTTGCGCATTGATCGCGTGCAGATATTCCGGTGTCCAGGAGCGCCCGTCGCGCGTGATGGAGTTCATCGTCTGATTCTCCAGCTTATGGCGCGACTTGGACTTCGAGGGCCTTGAGCTCTGCCCGTTTGGCGTCGAGCTGCGCGAACGCATCGTAGGCCGCCTTGGCGATGTCGGGAATCGACTGCCAGTTCTGGGGCAGCTCCTCCGATAGGTCGTGCAGATCCATCTTGAGCTGCATGGCCTTCGGGGACAGCTTCTTGATTTCTGCTTTGAGGACTTCGAGTTCGCTCACGGCGGTCTCCTCGACAGTGGACGGTCCTTTTAGGCCCGCGCAACGTCCGGATAGGTGTTCACGGTAGCAATGGCCTGGTCCACGGCCTTGTCCCCTTCACGGGCCAGGGCTTCGAGACTCTCGAAGCCGAAACGGTGTACGTCGCGCAGGCTCTTCGCGAAGGCCACCAGGCTCCCGACAGTGAGAATCACGCGCCCGAACCCCTCGTGGCTCATCTTCATCATCGGGCACGCCATGAGGCCGATCTTGTGCTCGATCGCCAGGCCCACAGCTTGATAGAACTGCTCGACGCGATGCAGAACGTCGGGGTCGGGGTCTCCAATGATCGGAAGGGTACGGCGCGCTTCTTTCGTCACAATAAATGGCGCTAGAAGGTCGACGTCGCGCTTCTTGTCCCAGGCCCCGAAGGTGTCTTCGGAGCGAACCAGGCGGGCCAGCGACCCGAGGAAGGGCGAAGCGGTCTGGGCCTCGTTCTGCGGTAGGGAGAGCACGTCTTGGGTAGTCATGGTCAGTCTGCCTTCTTCTTGAATGTCATGGTTGTGCCCGACTCTCGGCGAGAGCTCTCCGAAGCCACGACGGCGGCTCGCCGTTCATCATCGTTTGAACGCGCGCAATGACTGTCTCAATCTCTTCCGGGTCTTTTACCTTGATGGGATGAATGTTCGCCCGAATGACCTTGGCCGCCGCGGGCGGTCCGATGGCGAGAACGAACAAGAGGTCGCAACCGGCGAGCGCGGCCACCTTGGGTCCAATCGCGTCGTCTTCGCTCTCGGCCGTACGGGACCGGGAGTCGTCGGCCACGGACGTGACCACTTGCACCAGACGATGGGTTCGCGGAGTCACGTCGTAGACCATCAACTTCTCGGCGAACCCGAAGTGCGCGTTGAGCGCCTTGCCGTCCCGGCTCGCGATCGCGACGCGGACGCGCGGACCGGCACCCGTCTTCGTCGGGACGGCGGCGTTGCGGGTGCCGCCGTCGATGAGCCGTAGCTGTCGTACTGTTGTGGCCATGGTCCGAAGTCCGGGGTCTATCGTGTCGGTCGCATGGACTGTGCCATCCGTCTCTCGTTCACGGTTTGTGCGAATATTCCTTGGTGGACGAAGAGCGCGCCCTGGGCTCTCCCGAGCGCTGTCGCGACTGCGACAAACCGAACAAGCCGAACAAGCCGAACGTGAGAGTCAGAAGATGCCGACCGCCTCGCCGGGCCGCGGGGCGCCGGCGAGGGGTTCGGTCATGCGCTTCAGTTGGCTGCGGCGACGGCAGCGGCGGCCTTGGCCGCTTCTTTCGCGTGAAGTTCCTTGAGCTGCTCTTCCTCGGTCTTCATGATGCCGAAGTCGAGCAGCATCTGCTCGAGCTCCTCCATGGTGATCGGCGTCGGGATGGCGCCTTGGCCCGAGTTGGCGTGAATCTTTTTCGCCAGCGTGCGGTACTCGTCGGCTTGTTTGGAGTCGGGCGCGTACTCGATGACCGTCATGCGCCGAAGCTCCGCGTGCTGTACGCCATTGTCGCGGGGCACGAAATGAATCAGCTTGCTGTTGAGGCGTTTGGCCAGCGCGTCGGCCAGGTCGTACTCGCGGTCGGTCTGCCGCTCATTGCACACCAGGCCACCGAGACGAACGCCGCCGGAGTTCGCGTACTTCAAGATGCCCTTGGCGATGTTGTTGGCCGCATAGAGCGCCATCATCTCGCCGGACATGACAATGTAGATCTCCTGCGCCTTGTTCTCGCGGATCGGCATCGCGAATCCGCCGCAGACCACGTCGCCCAGAACGTCGTACGACACGTAGTCGACCCCGTCGTACGCGCCGTTCTCCTCCAAGAAGTTGATCGACGTGATGACCCCGCGGCCCGCGCATCCCACGCCGGGCTCCGGGCCGCCCGACTCGACGCATCGGATGCCCTTGTAACCGACCTTGAGCACGTCTTCGAGCTCTAGGTCCTCCACCGAGCCCGCGGCTGCCGCGAGGCTCAGAACCGTGTCCTGCGCCTTGGCGTGCAGAATCAACCGCGTCGAATCGGCCTTCGGGTCACACCCCACGATCAGGATCTTCTGACCCAGGTCGACCAGGGCCGCGAGCGTGTTCTGAGAGGTGGTCGACTTGCCGATCCCTCCCTTGCCGTAAAACGCAATCTGACGGAGTTTGCTCATTGTTGGCTTCCTTGCCCCAGGGGCGTTGGAGGGTTTCGGACGGCCCGCGCGAGCACGCTCCATGCCACCCGCCGCCGCCCCGGGTGAATCGCCCGTTTCCGGGAGATTGCGAGCCCCGGCGGGTCGACGCGCGGGGGTGACGCATCGCCCGCATTGTCATGACCAGCACAAAAGCGACAGGGCTCGTGAAGTTCGCCGCCTTGCCGGAGGGTCACGTCTGGGGGCGACGGTGGCCCGTGGCCAAGTCCCGCACCGGTGCGTCCTTTTCGTCGTGTCGCAAAACGTACATTGGCATAAACGCGACGTGCGCCGGAGAGCCGTATCGCGCGCAAATCGTGGATGAACTCACGCTCTTCGTCGCCGGCACGTCCGTTGCGATAGGGCCGTCACGTCGCCCCAATCGTAGGCGGCGGGGCGAAAGGAGAATGCCTTGATCGAAATCACCGACAGCGCTGCAAACGCCATTCGTACGGCAATCGCCGGTTCCAACGCACCCGTCCAGGGCCTCCGCCTCATGGTGGAGACGGGGGGCTGCGCCGGCAACAAATACATGATGGGGCTCGTCGCCGAGCCGCTGCCCGGCGACGTGACCGTCGAAAAGGGCGAGATCAAAGTATTTGTCGACGCGTCCAGCGCGCCCCTTCTCCAGGGGGTGACGGTGGATTTCCTCGTCAGCGCCGAAGGCGCCGGATTCACATTTATCAATCCGAATGCAACGTCGAGCTGCGCCTGCGGCAAATCGTTCGGCTGACCGGCCGCGACCGCAACCGAGTTCCAACGGAGAAGAGACGAAGATGAGTGTACTCGATGACCTGCGCCGGCTCTCGTCTGCCGAAGAGATCTTTGTCTACCTCGATGTGCCCTTCGAAGTCGGCGTCGTCAACGTCGCGCGTCTGCACATTCTTCGACGCATGGGCGAGTACCTCGCCAAGGAGCCGTTGGCCGGGCTGGGCGAGGGCCTGGTGCGCGAGCGCTGCCGCGCCCACCTGCAAATGGCCTATGACGACTTCGTCGCTCGGTCGCCCATCGACCAGCGCGTGTTCAAAGTTCACAAGGACGCGGTCAAAGAAAAGGTCCCCCAACCACCGCCGTTCGTAAGGCTCACCGCTCTACAACACAAGGACTGAGAAGGTTTCCCATGGCCTACAAGATTGTCGCATCCCAGTGCACCGTGTGCGGTGCGTGCGAGTTCGAATGCCCCAATGCTGCGATCTCGCTCAAGAACGAAATGTACGTCATTAACCCGAAACTATGCACCGAGTGCGAAGGCCACTTCGACACCGCGCAATGCGCCGCGGTCTGTCCGGTGGCCGACACCTGCGTGCCCGCCTGAAAAATGACACGACCGGCTTCGACCTAGCGAGAAGCGACTCGAAGACCCGATGCGCATCGGAAGAGGAGGATCGGAATCATGCCCGAAGCAGCCATTACCAACGACGTCGCCTTGAGAATTGCGTTTGCCGCAAAGGCTTTGCACGACGTTCCTCTGCCGAGCCTGATTGATGCCTTGCACACGTGCCTCGGCGACGAGCTTGACGAAGCGGCCTTGAGCCGGGTCACGGTGGCGAACCTCAAAGCGTCGTTCGGTGGTTCGTACAATCTCGATGGCGAAGAGGACGGGAGCGAACAATACCGCACCGCCGACATGGCGGCGTTCAAAGAGGCCGTGCGGATTCTCTGGGGAGAAGCCGGCAAAGACGACGCACGGATCATCGAGGCCTACACAGATGGAGACATGCCGCGGTCGGTTCGCGTCGCCATGGCATCGAACCGCGGCGAAGAGTTGAACGGCCACTTCGGGTCGGCCTGTTTCTATCTCGTCTACCAGGTGTCGGCTTCCGAGATTCGCCTGATCGACATCCGGTCCGCCGCACAAGCCGATGCTTCGGGCGACAAGAACGCCTTTCGCGTCGACCTCATTCGAGACTGCCGAGTTCTCTACATCGTCTCGATCGGTGGCCCCGCGGCCGCCAAAGTGATCAAGGCGGACATTCATTTGCTTCCCGTTCCCGACGGCGGTCCGGCGCGAGCGATTCTGACCGACTTGCAGCGCGTGCTTGCCAAGTCGCCCCCGCCGTGGCTCGCCAAGATTCTCGGCGCCACCGAAGGCGAGCGCGTCAAGAATTACACGGGCGCCGCGAGCGACTGCACCTGATGAGTCGCCCATTTGAATTGCGTGCGAGGCGAAGAATCTCAGCCACAAAGGGTCGAGCCATGTCATACAGCGAGAAAGTCATCGAGCATTACGAGAATCCGCGCAACGTCGGGACGCTCGACAAGGCCGATCCCAGCGTCGGCACGGGGCTCGTCGGGGCGCCCGCCTGCGGTGACGTGATGCGATTGCAGATCAAGGTGAACGAGCAAGGCGTCATCGAAGACGCGAAGTTCAAGACGTTCGGCTGCGGATCGGCCATCGCGAGCTCGTCGCTCGCCACCGAGTGGATCAAGGGCAAGACGGTGGACGAGGCCGCGAGCATCAAGAATTCGGCGATCGTGGACGAACTGAACTTGCCCCCGGTGAAAATTCACTGCTCGGTGCTCGCCGAAGACGCGATCAAGAGCGCCATCGCGGACTACCGCAAAAAACAGTCGGAGCGCGTGGCCATCGCGGATGTCGCCCGCGTCGGCGAGTGAACGCCATGGAATCCGTCGTCGAGGCGCCTGGGCACGTGCGGGGCCCGGACTCGAAGCTGCCCGGCATTTCCGTTTCGCAACCGGCGGTCGACGTCATTGCTCGCCAGATGCAGAAGCGCCACACCCCGGAGGGAAGTCTGCGGGTCGGGATTCGCGGAGGGGGCTGTTCCGGCTTTTCGTACGTGATCGAGTACCACGACGGCCCCCCGCACGAGCGCGACCACGTGCTCGATTGCGTGGCGACTGACGGAAGCCATGTGCGCGTCCTCGTCGACCCAAAGAGCCTCCTCTATTTGAACGGGTCGGAGCTCGTGTGGGAACAGACGCTGATGCATCAGGGGTTCAAGTTCGCCAACCCGAACGAGAAGAGCAGCTGCGGCTGCGGCAATTCGTTTACCGTGTGAGGAGACACGCTCGCTATGGACCCATTCGCGACCCTCGGCATTGCTCGCCGCTACGATGTGGACATGCGGGCGCTCGAAAAGACCCATCGCGAGCTGTCGCGGGTGCTTCACCCCGACCGCCACCTCGCGACCACCGCCGGCGTGAGGCGAGAGGCGCTCGCCAGAGCGGTCGAGGTGAACGAGGCGTGGCGAATCGTTCGCGACCCGCTCCGGCGCGCCGAGGCCCTCCTTGCGTTGAGCGGGATCGCCCTTGGCGACGACCGCGAGCCGAATCCCGAGCCGGAGTTTCTCATGGAGATGCTCGAGCAGCGCGAAGCCCTGTCGAACGCGAAAGACGCGCGTGATCGACAGGCGGTTTCGAGCCTCGCCGAGGGTGTCCGGGCGCGCTGGACCAAAACGGAGCGAGAGCTCTGCGACGGCCTCGCCAGCGGGCTATGCGAGCCCCTCGTCGGCAAACTCGGCAAGTTGAGATTCTACCGGCGCTTTCTGGACGAAGTAGGCGCCATCGAAGACGAGCTTACGTAGTCGGCTTGGAGCCGGCAGGCTCGAGCGAGGCGAGAGACCGGACGACAAACCTGGCAGAGCGCGGATCCCCCGCGATGGTGTTCCAATGGCATTGCTCGAGATCTTCGATCCCAAAGCGCCCCCGCGGCCGATCGGAATCGATCTGGGAACGACCCATTCGCTGGTCGCCCACGTGACGAACGAGCGGCCCGTCGCCATCGCCGATTGCGATTCGGTCGTCCTCCTTCCAAGCGTCGTCGCGTACTTGCCCGCCGGTGACGTGATCGTCGGGCGTCTCGCGGCGGAATTTGCGAGCCACCATCCGCGCGACGCGATCGTGAGCGTGAAGCGAATGATGGGCCGCGGCAACGACGACGCTGAAACGCGGCGCCTCGGCCCCTACGAATTTGTCGCTCCCAAGCCGGGTCAGTCGAACACGGTCCGATTCCGGGTTGCGGACGGGCGAGTGGTCACGCCCGTCGAAGTCAGCGCGGAAATTCTCCGCGCTCTCAAGGCCCTCGCCGAGGACGAGCTTCAGAACGTCGGGGGCGCGGTCATCACCGTGCCCGCCTACTTCGACGACGCGCAGCGCCAGGCCACCAAAGACGCGGCACGGCTTGCGGGGCTCACCGTGTTGCGGCTCCTGAACGAGCCGACGGCAGCCGCTCTGGCGTACGGCCTCGAGAAGAAACAGAATGGCACCTTCGCGGTCTACGACTTGGGCGGCGGGACGTTCGACGTCACGGTGCTTGTGCTGGACGACGGCGTCTTTCAGGTGCGATCGACCGGCGGCGACAGCCAGCTTGGAGGCGACGACATGGATCGCGCCATCGCTCACCACCTTCTCGAGAAAGTCGGGCTGGATTCTGCCCGGCAGACGCCGCAACTCGTTCGATGGGTCCTCGACCAGGCGCGCAAGGTCAAGCACGAACTGACGACCCAGGACGAAGTGGAAGTCGAAGTCGCCGGCCACGGGCGTGTCGTGGTCCATCGCCGGGGGTTCGAAGAGCTGATCGGCCCGCTTCTCGAGCGCACGGGGGTGGCCTGTCGCCGCGCGCTGAAGGACGCGGGGTTGGCGCCGAAGGATCTCGATGGGGTCATCCTCGTGGGTGGGGCGACGCGTGTTCCGCTCGTGAGACGGTATGTGGGGGCGCTTTTCGGCAAAGAACCGCTCGCCGACATCGACCCGGACCGCGTCGTGGCGCTCGGCGCCGCCGTCCAGGCGGATCTGTTGGCGGGCCCGAGGCGGCGGGAAGACGTGCTCCTGCTCGACGTGATCCCCCTATCGCTCGGAATCGAAGTGGGAGGCGGCGTCGTCGATAAGATCCTGGCGCGCAACTCGTCGATCCCCTGCGCCGCTCGCGCCACCTACACGACGCAAGAAGACAACCAGACCGGGTTCGATATTCACGTGGTCCAGGGCGAACGCGAACTCGTCGCGGACAGCCGAAGTCTCGCGCGCATCACCCTGAAAGGGATCCCGCCGATGGCCGCCGGAATGGCGCGCCTCGAAGTCAAATTCCAGGTCGACGCGGACGGTCTTCTCGGCGTGCACGCGAAGGAATCGACGACCGGCATCGAGCAGAAGGTCACGGTCCGACCCACTTACGGGCTCGACGACGCGACCGTCGAACGGATGCTCACCGAGGCGCTCGACCACGGCGAGGAGGACTTGAACCGGCGGCGACTGGCGGAGAATCGCGTGGAGGCGGCTCGAATTCTCCTGGCGACGCAGAAGGCAATCGACTCCGATGCGGACCTGCTCGACGTTGCAGAGAGGGAGAGGATCGAGCGGGCGTACGCGAAACTCGAGCAAGCCTCGCGCGGCGAGCAGCCGTCGCTCATTCAGGCCAGCATCGATGCGCTGGATGAAGCCACCAAGGCGTTCGCCGCGCGGCGAATGAATCGCGCGATGGCCCGCGCGATTGGGGGTCAGCGCGTGGACGCGATCGCGCGGACTGTCGAGCACGCCAAGGGCGTCGAGTACGCCCACGGCCCACACCCGCAAGAGCTCGGCTGATGGCGACGATTCGCTTTGCGGGCTTCGGCGAGGTGACCGTCGGCGCTGGCACGTCCGTGCTCGACGCTGCGACGAAGGCACGCGCTCCCGTAGGCAGCGCCTGCGGCGGCGCGTGCGCCTGTTCCACCTGCCACGTGTACGTTGCGCGAGGGGCCGAGCTGCTCAGCGCCGAGCAGAACGAGGAGTCCGATGCGCTCGACAAGGCATTCGACGTACGGGCAACGTCTCGACTCGGGTGCCAAGCCCGCGTGACCGGAGAAGGCACGATTGAACTGGAGATTGCCTCCGAGAGTCTCGAGGCCTACGAAAACGAACACCCCAAAGAGCGCGGCAAGTACACCAAGGGCCGCTTGACGGGGACCTAAGTACACCGCCCCAGAACAAAGGGAGTGGCGGCCTCACGGGGAAGCGGGCAACGACGGCGGAACGGTCTCACCCGTCCGTCCCGATGGAAGATCCTTCGCGCAGCGTTTCAACGATGCCGGGCATCACTTCGAGCACGCGGTCGACGTCCGCGTCGTCGTTGTCCCGTGAAAAGGAGAACCGAACGGCGCCGTGAGCCGCCGTAAAGGGGACGTTCATGGCCCGGAGCACGTGCGACGGCTCCATCGAACCCGACGTGCAGGCGGAACCCGAGGAAGCCGCAATTCCGGCGCGACTCAGGTGGACGAGGAGTGCTTCGCTTTCGAGAAACTCGAACGCGACGTTGGACGTATTGGGCAGCCGGTGCTCTCGGTCGCCCACGCTGAGAGTGCCGGCGATGCGGGCGAGCAGAGCCGTCTCCAGTCGGTCGCGCAGCGCACGCACGCGGGTCTGCTCGCCTTGCAGTCTTTCTGCGGCGAGCTCGGCGGCTTTGCCAAGCCCCACGATGCTGGCGGTGTTTTCCGTTCCCGCGCGCCGCGCGCGTTCCTGGTGACCGCCGCGCAGCATGGGCCGGAGCCGTGTTCCACGCCGGACGAAGAGGGCTCCGACGCCCTTGGGGCCGTGAAACTTGTGGCCGGACAGCGAGAGCATGTCGATCTGCGTGCTCTTCAAAGAAATGGCGACTTTGCCGACCGCCTGCACGGCGTCCGTGTGGAACAAGGCCCCCGCTTCGTGGGCCCACTCGGCCAGCAGCGGAATAGGAAACAACGTTCCCGTCTCGTTGTTCGCCCACATGACGGAGGCGATGGCCGTTTGGGGACCGAGCGCCTTCCGATAGGCGTCGAGGTCGAGACGACCGGCGGAATCGACTGGCACGAGCACGACCTTCACGCCCCGCGTGTCGCTGAGGTGCTTGCAGAGGGCGAGGATGGCCGGATGCTCGACGGCGGTGGTCACAATCTCGTTGCGCCCGTCAGCCGTTTCGAGGGCCGAGAGGAGTGCGGTGCTGTCGGACTCGGTTCCACCCGAGGTGAACACAATCTCGTGGTCGAATTGGGCGCCCAGGAGCGCTTGAACGCTACGGCGAGCCCCGTTGATCGCGCCGCCGACCGACGCGCCGAATGCGTGGATCGACGACGGGTTGCCATACTGCTCCGTGAAGAATGGAAGCATCGCTAGGACGACGTCGGGGTCGACTCGCGTAGTCGCGTTGTTGTCGAGGTAAACCGTCTTCATGGTTCGCGCAAAAGCCGCCTTTCTTCGGGGAAGCGCTTCACGGGCGCGTGACCAGCTCGGACAACTGGACGACCGCGGGCCGTGCACTGTCCGAGCACGACGAAGACGCATTCGGATTGTAGAACGTGAGCCCTTGTTGCGTCGGCGTGTCGACGAAGTCGATGGTCACGCCCGCCAAGAGCTTCGCGCTGTGCGGAGGCACAAAGACGGGCAGCCCGTTGAGCGCGAGCGTCTCGTCCCCGAGTTTTGCCGCTTGCTCGATGCTGAACTCGGCGCTCAGTCCCGAGCAGCCCCCGGGGCTGACGACGAGTCGAAAGCCGGCGCCAGGGCCCAGCCCACCGAAGCGGGTCATGCGTCGCATGAACTTCTCCGCCCCTTCACTGATGATCACCGAACCCGCGCCTTCAATGCTGATTTTGCTCGCCGCCATTTGACCACTCCACGTTGAGAAGCACCCGCGCAGGCGCGATGCCGTACACTCGGTACGTGCCATCCTGCCTCGCCGGTACGGGTTTACGATTCCTCGGGTTCTGCACCGCGTTTTTTGGCATTCACGGTGATGGGCAGCCGCGTCTCCGGCGCCATCACGGGTAGGTCGAGCGTCCACCCGTTCTTCAGACGGACCCACCCGCCCCACAAGCCCTCGTGCTCGACGGCGACGATCGCCTCTTCCAGATCCTTCTTGGGAACGTACGCCGACAGTCCCGCTGCCGACCTGCGAATGAGGACTTTCATTGCGGTTCAATCTCCTCGACGACGCGAGTGGTTTTCGGTCGCTTGATCGGTTTGCCGGTCGCATCCAGGGCTTCCAATTCCCGCCCTCGCATCCCTACGACCACGCCCGTTTCGATGAACTCCACGGCGTAAATGTAATAGCGCTGAAGAAACGTCCCGATGTCCCGGACGTACCCGACATCTCCCTTTCGCACGAGAACTTCGCCCACGTCGCGCCCGGCGAACGTGCCGTCGTTCTTCACGTACCGGATCGATACGACCTTGGTCCCCGGCATAAACAGGGGGTTCGCCCGTATCTCGACCTCTTCTTCTTTGCCGAGTCCCATGACTATTGTTCCTCCGATTGGCCTTCGCAGAGTCGCCGATGCACCGCCTGGCGAACGGCTTCGTCCCGGTCGAAAGCCAAGAGCGACAGATGCTTGGCCTCGATCCGCTCCGCGACCGTGAAGCGGACGCGCAAATCCTCGTCCTTCGCGAGCCCCTGGAGAAGCTCGGGGGCAAGCCGACGCGCGACCTCGAGACGCACGAGCGGCTCCGTGTCGGTCGCGAGGTACCCGAGCTGCTCCTCGGGGATACGACGCGCGACCCACCGTCGCACTTCAGGCTCCGGGTCGTCCACGGCGAGAATGAGGCTGGCCGCCGGCAGCCGCCGAACGACCATGGCCCGCACCGCGTAGTCCTCGTCGGAAAGCATCTCGAGCAGCAGAGCGCCCGCTATGCGGCTCGCCACGGCCAGGCGCACGCGGCGGTCCGGCTCGCGGCGTAGCTGCGCCGCCTGTCGCTCCGGAAGGCGCAACACGGCGATGGCCCGGACCTCCGGCTCGGCGTCGTGGAGCAGGACCGGCAGCCGGAAGACGCTCGCGTACTTCGCAGCGACCGTGCGGACCTCGAAGTACGGGTGGTCGAGGTACTCGTCGGCCAGCTCGGGCTGACTCGCGAAAAAGCGGTCCACGCGGCGCGCGCATCGATCGCGCACGCACGCGCGGCCCTCCTGGCAGCCCCCCACGTCGCGAAGCCCGTGGTGAGGGCAATCCGAGCAACGGACGGGCTGGCCGAGCCAATCGACCTTTTCGCCAATGTCGTCGGCTTCGTCGCGCCGCGACTCGGAAGGCTTCGACCTATCCCTGGCCTCGTTACGCGACATGGGCCACGGTAGGAGCCGACGTTGCAGTCGGCGGTGTGGACGCCCGCGCGGGCGCGGATCCGTAGGTGGCCTCGTACCACGCCACGATGCCGCCCTCGATCCAGTCGTGCGCGTACTTGTCGGTCGCCTGAATGCCGGCCTGGGTCAGGCTGTCTTTGGGGCACTCCCCGATCTTTGCGCAGAGGACGACCGTGACGCCCTCCAAGGCCGCAATCACGCCGTCCAGCGACGCGTCCTCGCCCCATCCGCCCTTGCAGTACTCGTCGACTTTGCGATGGCCGATGAATTCCACGCCCTTGCGCGACACTTCGTAGACCTGAAACTCCTTGGCGTGTCCGAAGTGCTGATTGATCCGGCCGTTGCCCTTCGTGGCGATCGCCACGAGGACCGAGGCTCCCAGGGCCAGACCGGCGAGCTGCTCGCTGGCTGCTTCTCGCGTGGCCACGTGCTCGCCGCGCTCTTGGGCGACGAGCTCGCGGTATTTCTCGCGCTTGGTCGGGTCGTACGACACCTCGTCGGGCACTTGGTCCATCGTGAACTCTTGCCCGCGATCTTCGCCGAGGAGTCCCACCGCGTCGGCCCGGCACTGACGGCAGTGGCGCATGAGCTTCGTGCCGTGCGAAAGCTTGTCTTGCAGGGCCTTGAGCTCCATGGCCCGCGGTCCGCGCTGTCCGTTGAGGCCGTAGACGGTGCCGTGCTCCGGGGCGGAGATGAGCGGCATGATGTTGTGCAAAAAAGCCCCTTTCTTTTTGACGACCTGGTTGACCTCGACGAGGTGCTCGTCATTGACTCCGGGAATCATGACGGAGTTGACCTTGCAAAGGATCTTCCGCTCCGTGAGCATCTCGAGCCCCTGCATTTGGCGTTCGTGAAGGATCTTGGACGCCTCGAGGCCGGTCCAGCGCTTGTTCTTGTAATAGATCCACGGGTAGATCTTCGTTCCGATCTCCGGGTCGACCATGTTGATCGTGAGCGTCACGTGGTCGATGTTCATCTTCGCGATTTCGTCCACGTGATCGGGCAGCGCGAGGCCGTTGGTCGAGATGCAGAGCTTGATGTCGGGAATGTGCTTGACGATGCCCTCGAAGGTGGCCTTGGTCTTCTTGAAGTCGTAGCAAGCGTCGCCGGGGCCTGCGATCCCGAGGACCGAGAGCTGCGGCACCTCGCTCGCGACGGCGATCACTTTGCGCATGGCTTGCTCCGGCGTGAGCTTCTCCGAAACGACGCCTGGGCGGCTCTCGTTGGAACAGTCGTACTTGCGATTGCAGTAGTTGCACTGGATGTTGCACGCTGGCGCCACCGCCACGTGCATGCGTGCGAAGTAGTGGTGCGCTTCTTCCGAGTAGCAAGGATGGTCTTTGACCTTCTCCCAGATCTCCGCCGCCATGTCGTCTTTGGTGTCCGAGGTGCCGCAACTCGACGTGGACTCGCACCCCGACTTGGACGAAAGGGCCTTGCGCATGTCCTCGGAGGTGACGGGACCGGTCAACGCGTCGAGCGACACCATCGGCGAAGCCGTCTTGGCGACCGCCTGCTGCATGCCGACGCTGGACACAGGGCCTTTGAGGCTATCAAGCGAAATGAGCTGAGCCATGTGGGTTTACGCCTTAGGGTGAGGGTCCAGGAAAAACGATGCCACGAGAGACGAGCAATCCTCGCGCCAAGCGAAAAACCTGCGCTCCGACGCATTTCGCGCAGTGCGGTGTCATGAGTGCAACAAAGAGAACGTGCGGTATCCCACAAACGCGCCATCCTTGAACCGTCATCCGTCGTCGTCGTCCAAGAATGTCATCGACCGCGACGGGTTCGTCGCGAGCACTTTGCGAAGCCACGGCGGCGGATCCGCCTTGATGAGTTTCTGAACGTTCGAAATCACCGAATCGATGGATTCGGGCTCGGCAATCTTGATGGGATGAATCTTGGCCGCAATGACTTTGGCCGCGACCGGACCCCCGATGGCGAGGACGAACACGATGTTGCACCCGGCAAGCGACGCGATTTTACGCTCGTTTTTGTCCTCGCTCTCGGCCTTGTGATCGCCCGATTCGTCCGACACCTGGCTCATCTCGATCGTCTTGACGAATGCGTGGCTCCGGGGGCTCACGTCGTAAACCATGAACTTCTCGGCCGATCCGAAGTGCGCGTTGAGCGCTTGCCCATCACGGCTTGCAATGGCGATACGGAGTCTCGGCCCCGGTTCCTCGTCGCAACCATTCTCGGTGACTTCAAGGCTGTGCAATCGCATGGCCATACCGGGTATCCTCCACGATGGGATCGGGTGGCACGGCGTCGGCGAAGTCCGCCGGCGCGTGCTCGTGCATCTGGGCCATGAGAATGTTGGCGAGTTCGGTGATGAGCTGGCGCGTTCCGCTGTATCCCACGCTGCAACGATGCTGAACGCCGAGCCGATCGAAGACCGGAAAGCCCACGCGAAAGAGCGGGATTCCGAGGCGGTGGGCAGCTTGCCGGCCATGGCTGTGGGCGACGAGCAGGTCGACCTTCGCGCACCCCGCAGCTTCCTCGAGGTCGGCCAAATCGCCGACCACCACGTTGCACTTCAGGTGCTCCAGGAGCGGGGAGGCGTCGGTCGACGCGATGGCCACGCAGACGTCCGAGCCCATGGCCACGAACAGGTTGACGAGCGTGTAGAGAAGGTCGGGGTCTGCCGCAATGGCGACGCGCTTGCCCCCGAAGTGAAAGTGGCTGTCGAGCATCGCGTCGATCAGCTGGCTGCGCTGCCGCCGCAAGCGCGCGCCGGCTGGCCGACCCGACACCTCCTGCAGAAGCGCCACCAGACGGTCCGACGGTTCCAATCCCGTGAGTGTCGAGAGGACCGTGGCCGTCCCGCCCGTGCGTTTGGCGAGCGCCTCGGCGGGCGCTCGCATGTGCTCGCCGATGGCGATCGTGTGGACCGCCTCGCCCATGCGCGCGATCTCTGCCAGGCGGGCTCCCCCCATGCTCGTGCCGACGTAGGCGTCGGGCACGTGGCCATCGAGCGACCCGGAGACGTCGGGCAGAAACATGGGGGCGAGCCCGAAGCTCCGAATCACGTCGGCGAGCTCCTCGATGTCGGCGGGCGTTTGGTGCACCCCGGGCAGGACGTTGACCTTCGGCAAGGCGGCCGCGGGCCCCGTCGAGGGGGTGGCGGCGACGAGCGCCTCGATAATCGCCGTCGTGGCTTTGGCCCATCCGTCCTCGAGCGCCCCTTTGAAGTCCGGGGTCGAGGCGAAGACGACTTGCGTGCCTTCGAGCTCGGGCCCCCGGCGCTCGAGGATGGACGCCAATTCGCCTACGAAGTCTTCTCCTTGGGTCTCCACCAGGGCGGTCGATGCCACCCCGATAAACAATGGTTTCATTCGGGTCTTGAGGACCATGATGGCCTCTTCGAGGTTGTCGGCGCCGCCGAGGACGGTCGCCGCCTCGTCCATCGCCGTCGTCTGAAGCGGAATGGCTTCTTTGAAATGGCGAACCGACAGCACCAGGGCGAACGATGTGCAACCTTGCGACCCGTGAAAGAGCGGGACGGCCCCTTCGACACCCAGGTACGCCAGCGCCGCCCCGAGCGGCGTCGACGACTTGAGCGGATTGACCGCGCACGCTTTCTTCGACGGTGTCACACGGCCCATGGCGCTAGCTCCGAGCGGTGGATGCGAGGGACATCGCACGGTCCGCCTTCGCACCCTCCTGTGAGTCTCGCCTCGCGTTCGGGGCCGGGCAGTCCCATGGCGCCGGCCGGCGCACGTCGTCCCAGATCGGACTATTGATCTCGAGGTCGAGCTGTCGGACGAGCTCCACCATCCCGTCGTATCCCCCATACGCGTGGTGCCGTTCTTGGTTGATATCGAGCCAGGGCATCTTGGCCTTGAGCGCCACGAATTGCGTGCGTCCGCCCGAGAGCAAAATGTCGGCATCGCCCCTCTTCAACTGGGCGTACATCTCGCGCGGTGGGATCGATTCGACCAAGTGCGGGTCGCCTTTCATGATCTCTTTGATGCGCTCCTTGTCCTCCTTGGTCGACTTGCGGACCGACGTTCCCACGACGATCATGCCCATCTCCTGCAGAGCGGACACGACCGACCAAGATTTGACGCCTCCCGTGTAGAGCAGCACGCGCTTTCCCTGAAGTCGTTCCTTGAACGAGCCGATGCGGGCCCAGGCCCGCGCCTCCTCGGCCGCGACGAGCGCTTCGGTACGTGCCAGAAGGTCCGGGGGCGCTCCGCGTTCGACCAGCATCCGCGCCGTGGTGCGGAGCGCCGTCGACGTGTCTTCGATCCCGTAGAACGACCCCTCGAAGTACGGAATCCCGTACCGCTCCTCCATCTTGCGGGCCAGATTGATGAGCGCCGTCGAGCACACCATCATATTGACGTTTGCGCGGTGGGACGACGCTACGTCCTTGTAGCGGGCATCGCCGGTGATGCACGCGCGTACCCGGATCCCGAGCTTTTCGAACAGCGGCAGGACCTGCCAAAGCTCGCCCGACAGGTTGTATTCGCCCAGAATATTGATATCGAGCGGCGTCACGTCGTCGGGCTCGATCGTTCCGATGACGTGGTCGAGCAGGGCCTCGCCTCCGAGTTTATTTCCGAGGTTCTTCGATCCGACGAACCCCGGCGCGTTCACCGGTACGACGGGCGTTCCATATTTCTCGGTCGCGTGCTTGCACACGGCATCGAGGTCGTCTCCGATGAGCGCGGTGACGCAGGTCGAATAGACGAAAATGGCCGGCGGCGCGTACTTTGCTGACGATTTCCTTGATCGCGCGGTAAAGGCGCTTTTCGCCATTGCCCATCACGATGTCCATCTCGGAAATGTCCGTCGTGAACCCCTGCCTGTAGGTCGTTGGCCCCGAGCTCGCGGCGTGGCGATTGTCCCATCCGTTGCCTTCGCAGGCCAGAGGCCCGTGCACCAGATGCACGACGTCGGTAATCGGCTGAAGCGCGATCTTTGCCCCGTCGAATGCGCAACCCCCTGCGGCGGCGCCGGGAGTGAGCGCTTTGGAGCACCCCTTCTTCTTCTCTTTCGCCCCTTTGTCCTTGTTCTTTTCGCAACCGGGCTCATTGAAGACATCGGCGATCTTGACCTTCAGTGCATCGCTCACAGGGTCCTCCTCAAAGGGCAAAACGGCAGCAGACCAGGGCAATCCACGGGCGCCCGTCGATCAGACGGCACCGGAGGGCCGCGTCAACGCGTCAGGTCGTACGAATAGTCGGTCTCGGCCGGGACGATCGTGTCGTCGTCGAGCTTGTCGAAGATCTTGTCGAGAAGCATGACCAGGACGCGGAGCGCGCCCTGATACCCCCAGACCGGAAAACGATGATGGTGATGGCGGTCGAAGATGGGGAACATGAGGCGGATGAGCGGCGTGCCGACGTCGCGCTCGAGGTATTTGCCGTAGCTATTGCCGATGAGCAGGTTGACCCGCTCCGTCGCAAGCAGCGACCGCATGTGCCAGAGATCTTTGCCCGGCCAGGCCTTGCACGAATTTCCGAAAGGTGACGAGTCGAAGAGGGCTTGCATTTGCTCCGCCCAGGCCTTGCTCCCGTTGGTGGATAGACAGTGCACGGGCTCGCCGCCCGTCTCCAGGATGAAGCGCGCCATGCCGTAGACGAAGTCGGGATCGCCGTAGATTCCATACGTCTTACCGTGAAGCCACCCCTGGCTGTCGGCCATGGCGTCGAGCAGGCGCCCCCGCTCGAGCTCGAGCGCCGGCGGAATGGCCTTGCCCGTCAACTCCGAGACTTTCATCAAGAACTCGTCGGTCCCCCCCACGCCCATAGGGTAGTGGAGCGCGCTGACCGCTTGTCCGTGACTGGCCGCGTACTCCAACGTCTTGCTCGTGCAATATTCTTGCATCGACAGTGTGGCCGTCGCATGCAACGCGGCCTTGGTGTCGTCAAGGGTCGTGCCGCCCGCGAACATCCGGTACTCGCCGTCCGAGGGCGTGTCGTACTGGTCGGAGACATCCGACAGAACGGTGTACTGGACACCCATCAAGTCGAGAACGCGTTTCATCTCGCGGACGTTGCCGACGGCAAAGCCGTCGAAGCCTGGGATGATGTTGATTCTCTCCTCCGGGGTCCGCTCCTTGCCCTTCCAGAAGTTGTCGAGAATTCCTTTGAGCATGTTGTCGTAGCCCGTGACGTGGCTGCCGACGAACGCTGGAGTGTGCGCGAAGGGAACGTCGAAGTCCTGGGGAACCGACCCCTTTTGCTTCGACGTGTTGATGAAGGCGTTCAAGTCGTCCCCGATGACCTCTGCCATGCACGTCGTCGACACCGCGATCATTTTCGGTTCGTAGAGCTTGAACGTATTGGCCAATCCATCGACCATGTTGTTCAATCCACCGAAGACGGCCGCGTCCTCGGTCATCGACGACGAGACGGCCGACGAGGGCTCCTTGAAGTGGCGCGCCAGATGCGACCGGTAGTAGGCGACGCAGCCTTGCGACCCGTGCACGAAGCTCATCGTCTTCTCGAAACCCGCGGAGCAAAAAACCGCACCAAGGGGTTGACACGCTTTGGCCGGGTTGACCGTCAGCGACTCGCGCGCCAGGTTTTTTTCGCGGTACTCCCACGACTTGGTCCAGTCGGCGATCTCCTTCACCTGGTCCTTGGGCGGCATCCCTTCGGTTGCCCCTTTTCGGGCGAGCATCTCGCGATACTCCGGCTCTCGGAAGAGCGGCGCGTGATCGAGCACGTCATCGGCTGATTGCGGCATGACCAAATCCTCGGCTTTCCTGGAAACGGGGCGTCGCCCTTCGCGACCGCCTTCTTACACGTGAGTCGTCCAATCGATTTCAGAGGGATACGGGTGGCGGCGGCGCGAGCCATGCCGCGCGGGCAAGCCACTGTGCGCGCTCACGAGGCCCCGGCGCCCCGCTTCCGCGGGGCCCGCTTGCGAAGCGAAGACAAGTCAGTCGAGTGCACTCACTCGGCGGCCGCGGCGACCTTGGCCTTCCACGGCGCCTTGAAGTAGTTCCAGACGGGGTTATTGATGGCAAGGTCCATGTCGCGCGCGAAGATCGCGAAGCCATCGTATCCGTGGTACGGACCCGAGTAGTCCCATGAATGCATCTGCCGAAACGGAATGCCCATCTTCTGTACGGGGTACTTCTCTTTGATTCCCGAGCCCACGAGGTCGGGCCGCAGCGTCTCGATGAACTTCTCGAGCTCGAAGGCTGTGACGTCGTCGTAAATGAGCGTGCCCTCTTTGGCGTAATGGCCTGTACGCTGGTAGTCGTCGTTGTGCCCGAACTCGTAGCCGGTGCCGATGATCTGCATACCCAGGTCTTCGTACGCGGTGATGACGTGCCTCGGCCGGAGGCCGCCGACGTAGAGCATCACCCGCTTGCCCTCGAGGCGCGGGCGGTACCGCGCGATGATCTTGTCGACCAGAGGCTGATACTTCGCAATCACCCGCTCGGCACCTTCTTTGATCTTGTCGTCGAAGAGATTGGCGATACGGCGGATCGAGTCGGAAATCTGCGAAGGGCCGAAGAAGTTGTACTCGATCCAGGGCATGCCGTACTTCTCTTCCATGTGCCTGCAGATGTAGTTCATCGACCGGTAGCAGTGGATAAGATTGAGCTTGGACTTGGGCGCCCGCTCGATCTCGCTGAGCGTCGCGTCTCCGGACCAGTTGCCCACTACGCGCAGCCCCATTTCCTCGAGCAAAATGCGCGACGACCACGCGTCGCCACCGATATTGTAGTCGCCGATAACGTTGACGTCGTACGGCGTCGACTCGTGCTCCACGGGCCGCTTGTCGAAGACCCAATCGCGAATCGAGTCGTTGGCGATGTGGTGCCCGAGCGACTGGGAGACTCCGCGGAACCCTTCGCAGCGAACCGGAACGATGGTCTTGCCCGTTTCCTTGTTCTTCTTCTTGGAGACCGCTTCGATGTCGTCGCCGATGAGGCCGATAGGGCACTCCGATTGGATCGTGATCCCTTTGTTGAGCGGGAAGAGAACGTTGATCTCGTCGATGATCTTCTCGAGCTTTTTGTCGCCACCGAAGACGATGTCTTTCTCCTGAAAGTCGGACGTAAATTGCATGGTGACGAACGTGTCTATGCCCGTCGTGCCGATGTAGTAATTGCGCCGCTGCGACCACGAGTATTGCCCGCAGCCGACCGGCCCGTGGCTGATGTGCACCATGTCTTTGACGGGGCCCCAAACGACGCCCTTGGAGCCGGCGTACGCGCAGCCACGAATCGTCATCACACCGGGTACGGACTTGATGTTGGACTTGACGTCGCACTCGGTTCCCCCCGCATGCGCTTCATCGGCTTCTGGCTCCGAGCCGACCGCGGGGGCTCCCGGTGCGGCGACGCCGAGGTGCTTCTGGCGTTTCTTCTTCAGCTTGTCCGGATACGCCTCGAGGACCTGAGCGATGAGGCGCTTGTGCAATTCGATATCGTTCGAGTATTCGAGGCCCATGGCACGTTTCTCTTTTCGTTCAGACGGGAATCAGACAGGGAGCGAATGCGCGCGCCGCCGGCCGAGGCCGGAGGACCCCGACCGACGGCGGTGCAGCGGAGTTCAGTTGGCTGCGGCGACGGCAGCGGCGGCCTTGGCCGCTTCTTTCGCGTGAAGTTCCTTGAGCTGCTCTTCCTCGGTCTTCATGATGCCGAAGTCGAGCAGCATCTGCTCGAGCTCCTCCATGGTGATCGGCGTCGGGATGGCGCCTTGGCCCGAGTTGGCGTGAATCTTTTTCGCCAGCGTGCGGTACTCGTCGGCTTGTTTGGAGTCGGGCGCGTACTCGATGACCGTCATGCGCCGAAGCTCCGCGTGCTGTACGCCATTGTCGCGGGGCACGAAATGAATCAGCTTGCTGTTGAGGCGTTTGGCCAGCGCGTCGGCCAGGTCGTACTCGCGGTCGGTCTGCCGCTCATTGCACACCAGGCCACCGAGACGAACGCCGCCGGAGTTCGCGTACTTCAAGATGCCCTTGGCGATGTTGTTGGCCGCATAGAGCGCCATCATCTCGCCGGACATGACAATGTAGATCTCCTGCGCCTTGTTCTCGCGGATCGGCATCGCGAATCCGCCGCAGACCACGTCGCCCAGAACGTCGTACGACACGTAGTCGACCCCGTCGTACGCGCCGTTCTCCTCCAAGAAGTTGATCGACGTGATGACCCCGCGGCCCGCGCATCCCACGCCGGGCTCCGGGCCGCCCGACTCGACGCATCGGATGCCCTTGTAACCGACCTTGAGCACGTCTTCGAGCTCTAGGTCCTCCACCGAGCCCGCGGCTGCCGCGAGGCTCAGAACCGTGTCCTGCGCCTTGGCGTGCAGAATCAACCGCGTCGAATCGGCCTTCGGGTCACACCCCACGATCAGGATCTTCTGACCCAGGTCGACCAGCGCGGCGAGTGTGTTCTGAGAGGTGGTCGACTTGCCAATCCCTCCCTTGCCGTAAAATGCAATCTGACGGAGTTTGCTCATGGGTGTCCCGTGTGCGGCAGTGGGTGTGGTGGTTTGAAGGCTGACGGGTCGCGGCCTCGCGCCGCCTCGCGCCGCGTTACCCGTCAGGGCCGCCATCGCACGGTCCGTGCCAGGCGAGTGAAACCGGCGGTTCGCCGGGAAAAGAGCGTTGGTGCACCCGTCGACTCCCCCGTGCCAGCGATGGCGTGTGATGAGTCTTACAAACGCGACATCGCGTTGTCGCGAAGACCCCCGCGCCGCGCAAACGACTGGCTCATGGGACATCGCCCGCAGCCAGGCGTTGCGCTCATCGAGGGTGAAGGGGTCCGCGGGCGGTGGCGGCTCGCCGGGTACAGCTGTTGCAGCAGCGTTCGACATTCGGGCAGCGACGTCGCCGCCTCGCCAAGACCCTCCTCGTCCTTACCCGGGGCGATACCGAACAGGAAACGACCGCCATGATTCACGGCAAGAACCGTCCGACCACCCAGCGGCAGGACAAGGCCGCGCGGACCGACAGCACAAGGGCAAGCCGCACCGACAAGCCAACGACGAGCGCATCCTCGAGTGCCGTCTCCGCCACGCTCGATCGGGTGCAATCGTTTGTCTCGCGCATGGCGCCGCCGCTCGTCGTCGTCAACGACAGCACGCTACGTGATGGCGAGCAGGCGCCTGGAGTCGTGTTCGACCTCGAAGAGAAAGTGGCGATTGCGCGAGCCCTCGAGCAAGCCGGCGTCGAAGAAATCGAAGCGGGGATTCCGGCCATGGGACGCGCCGAAATCGAGGCCGTCGCCGCGGTTGGCACGGCGCTCCATCGGTCCCAGGCCATTGCGTGGTGCCGTATGACCGAGGCGGACGTCAAGGCGGCTACGCATACCGGCCTCCGCCGGGTGCATCTATCGGTGCCGGTCTCCGAGCGCCAAATCGCGGCCAAGCTCGGAGAGAGGCACGCCGACGTTCTCGCGCGAATTCGACGCGTGGTCCGCTACGCGCGCGACCACGGCTTCGAAGTCTCGGTGGGCGGCGAGGACGCGAGCCGCGCCGCTTCCGACTTCGTCTGCGATGTGGTCCTGGCGGCGGAAGACGCGGGGGCGCACCGGTTTCGCTTCGCCGACACGCTCGGCGTGCTCGACCCGTTCCAGGCGTATTCCATTTTCCGCCGTCTCTGCCGCGAGACGGACATGGAGCTTGAGTTTCACGGCCATGACGACCTGGGCTTGGCCACCGCCAATACGCTCGCCGCGGTACAGGGCGGCGCAACCCACGTGAGCGTTTGTGTCTTGGGGCTGGGCGAGCGGGCCGGCAACGCCGCGCTCGAAGAGGTCGTTGTGGCCCTCGACGAAATCGCAGGCCGCACGACCCGCGTTCGCACCGATCAGCTGCCCGCGTTGGCGGAGCTCGTCGCTCGGACGGCACGGCGCCCCATCCCGGAGGGCAAATCCATCGTGGGGGCAGCCGCCTTCACGCACGAATCGGGCATTCATGTCGCAGGCCTGCTGCGCGACCCCCAGTCCTACGAGGCACTGCGGCCCGAGCGCTTCGGTCGAACACGCCGAATCGTCCTCGGCAAGCACTCGGGCCGCGCTGCGGTCGCTCACGCACTGAGCTCGTTGGGGGTCGTTGCCGCCCCGGGCGATGTGGCTCTCGTTCTCGAACAGATTCGTGCGAGAGCCGCCGTTACCAAGAACCCCGTCGGGCTCACAGAGGTCCTCGAGTTCTACAAGCAAGTCATCGGCCCCCGCTCTGTGCGCGCGGCGGTGGGAGCCTAGCCGTGCGAATCGTCGTGTGCATGAAGCAAGTCCCCGACAGCGCTCAGATCCGCGTGCATCCGGTGACCAACACCATCATGCGCCAGGGCGTGCCGGCCATCATCAACCCTTACGATCTCTTTGCGTTAGAGCAGGCCCTCGTCCTCCGCGACCGGCTTGGCGGAGAGGTGACCGTCCTGACCATGGGTCCAGCGATGGCCGAGGACGCGCTTCGCAAGGCGCTTACCTTCGGCGCCGACCGTGCCGTGCTTCTGACCGACCGTCAGTTCGCGGGTTCGGACACGCTCGCGACGACCTACGCTCTGGCGACGGCCATCGGCAAGATCTCCGAGACATGGGGAGCGCCGTCGATTGTGTTCACGGGCAAACAGACGATCGACGGCGACACGGCGCAGGTTGGGCCGGGGATCGCGAAGCGATTGGGGCTCACCCAGCTCACCTATGTCTCGCGCATCGATGACCTCGACCGCTCGACGGGCATCATCTGCGTGCAGCGTCGCGGTGAAGGCGGCACCCAGGTGCTTCAGAGCCGCCTGCCGGTCCTGATTACGATGCTCGAGGGCACGAACGAAATCCGCCGAGGCACGGTTGGCGATGCCCTGCGCGCGGCGCGCGCCGAGGTCGTCAAGTGGAGTGCCGTCGATGCCGGAATCGCTGATCTTGGCCAATGCGGCTTGCGCGGCTCGCCCACCATTGTCAAAAGCGTCTTCGCACCGCCTGCGCGGGCGGAGAAGGCGAAGCAGATTCCGACCGCCGGAGCCTCCCATGGCGAACTGGCGGTTGCGGTGGTAGAGGCCATTTTCGCGCACAAGCCCGCACTCGAAGGGGAGCTTCGCACGGTCGCGATAGCGACGACGCCCTGAATCGAGCGGCGATGGCTCGCGGGCGGGCCACGGCTCCCCCCCTAACTGCGCGGTGCGTAAGGCCCGCGATCGACGTCGAGAAATTCTGAGGACCGCGCGTGCCGACGGACTTTTCCTCGATATGGGAGAGCGAGAGGACAGGTCCGTAATTCATGGGCGACGCCTAAGCCGCAGGAGCACGCCCGGTCCCGAGCGGCCGATCGAGGCATCGCATGCCCGCGTCGATCATGTCTTCGATGACGCCATGACAGGCACCGCAGTCATCTCCCGCACCGCAGCGCTCGATGACCGTCTTCACCGTTGTGGCCCCGCGGTCGATCGCAGCCCTGAGCTCACACGCGGTGACTGCCCGGCAAACGCAGACGTACATGCTACTCGATAAGGATAGTGAAAAGCATTTTCAAAGTCCAGGGTAGCGTTCTCGCCGGAGAACCGCACGGCCACCCTTCGTCTCGTGTTCAGGGTCTCGTGTTCAGGGTCTCGTGTTCAGGGTCTCGTGTTCAGGGTCTCGTGTTCAGGAGGACGATTCGCGAATCTGCTGGGCAAGATACTGGGCCTCGCCCGCCTGCTTCACGAGCTCGAGCTGCGACTCGAGCCAGTCGACGTGTCCCTCCGAGTCCACCAGAATGCCGGTTAAAAGGTGCTCGCTCCCGTTGTCGCCCACGTCGCGGCAAAGCTGAATGCCCTTGTTGAGGCGCGGCACGGTACCCAGCTCGAACGTGAGATCGTTCTTCAGGATTTCGATGACCGTCTGACCGATGTTCAGCCTGTCGAGCTTCTGCAGGTTCGGCAGACCGTCGAGGAAGAGGACCCGCTCCACGAGCTTGTTCGCGTGCTTCATCTCGTCGATGGACTCCTCGTAAATCTTCTTGCCCAGATGCTGGTAACCCCAATTGAGGCACATTTTGCCGTGCAGAAAGTACTGGTTGATCGCCGTCAGCTCTCCGGTGAGGATCTCGTTGAGCAAATCGATGATGCGTGGGTCGCCCTTCATGGCGTCACACCAGAGCACCCCATGGCACCGGTCGGCAAGCAGGCTCTCTCTCTCGCTGTCCCGTGTTTCCGGGCCATGGCCTGGAGGTCACGGCATGAGACGAATCTCCTGGGGGGGACGGCATTGTTGTGAACTCGACAAAGGCGACACGGGCTCGTTCCTTCTTCGTGCGAAGACCACGCAGCCTGGCAGTGCACCGGCGCGTGGTCCACCGCGAAACCGGCCGGCGCGGCGCGGTTCGAAGAGGCGTGGCATACCGATTGCGTAGCCTCTGGGAGAAGCAGCTTTTGGCCTCCCCGACCGCGCCAGATCGAAAGCTGACTGAAGCGAAGGTTTTCATGTCGCGCCCGATCCCGTCCCCTAGCCCGAATGCAGCCATGTCGTGCGCGACGGTGTGCGTACGGCCGTCGTTCAGTCCACTTCGTTGACGCGGCAGATGAGGCGCGAGGCCATGAAGCGAAGAGCTTCAGGGGGCGCCACGCGGCCGCCCGTCGACTCGGACGCGCAAGGGGACGTGCCCGAGGCGGTGGACTGGGAGGGGCAACCGGTCGACTGTGCACGATGCGCGCACGCGTCCAAACGCGATCGGGCGCCGTGCCAGATCGGACACGCGTGCGTCCAGGATCGCTATGCGCGGCGGGTGGACCGATTCTTCCGTTGGAATCCGGACGCGGCCGACGCTTGGCTCGGCCACCCGTACTTCGAGGTCCGGGCGATTTCTGTGCGACACGCCACGATCTTCCGTCTCACGGCCTTGATGACCGATCCGGACGAGACCGTGCGCGCATCGATCGCACTGCGGTTGCCTCAAAAAATGCTCGTTCGCATGGCCAAGGACCCGCATCGCGAGGTGCGCATTCGGGTTGCGCAGCGCCTCGCCCCACGTCTCCTGACGGCCCTTTGTTGCGACGACGACTACGGAGTCCGAACCTGGGTCGCGCGGCGACTGCCGCCCCAGTGGCTCTCGCGGATGGCCGGCGACCCAGACGACCAGGTTCGGCAAGAGGTTGCGCGCCGGGTGCAGCCGGCCTTGCTCGAACAGCTGGCCGGCGACGAAGATCTGGTCGTGCGTCGCCTCGTCGCCGAGCGCGCCGGTGCAGCTCTGCTGAGGCGCCTCGCAAAAGACCCGGCTTGGGAGGTTCGCTGGGAGGTCGCCCGCCGCGCCGACCGCGCACTCGCAGGGCACCTCGCCAAGGACGTCGAGCAGGAAGTTCGAATGGCCGCGGGGATCCGCCTTGCCGCACTGGGCTCGGCGGAGCCGCCCCAGGACTGTTGGCCATGAGCGGGACCCCGCAGCAGAACCGCATGGGCGCAAATCGAGAAACACGCCGAATCGTTCGACTCGTCGTTGCATTCTCGGATCGGGCCCGAGGCTTGCAGTGGATCCTCCCTGACGACCACCGATCGTACGAAAGCCGACCTCGCGAGGACCCGCGGGTCGATCCCGATCTCGTTGACCTCTATCCCAGAGACCGCCGATGGCCTTGAACCTCCCCATTTTCATGGACAACCACTCGACGACGCCGGTCGACCCGCGCGTGCTCGACGAAATGTGGCCGTACTTCACCACCAAGTTCGGCAATGCCGCGAGCAAAAGTCACAAGTTCGGCTGGGAGGCGGAGGAAGCTATCGAGAGCGCACGTCACCGCATCGCGCGCGTCATCGGTGGTTGCGACGCCAAGGAGATTGTCCTGACGAGTGGCGCTACGGAGAGCGACAACCTGGCCATCAAGGGCGTGGCCGAGTTTTACAAGGACAAGGGCAACCATATCATCACGACCGTGATCGAGCACAAGGCCGTGCTCGACACGTGCAAGCGCCTCGAAAAGAAGGGCTACGAGGTCACTTACCTGGACGTCGGCAAGGAAGGCCGCGTCGATCCGGATGACGTGAAGCGTGCCATCGGCTCGCGGACCATCCTCGTGAGCGTGATGCTCGCCAACAACGAAATCGGCACGGTTCAGCCGCTCGAAGCCATCGGACGGCTCACGCGCGACCGCGGCGTTCTGTTCCATACCGACGCCGTGCAAGGCATCGGCAAGGTCGAATTCGACGTCCAGAAGATGAACGTCGATCTCGCGTCCCTTTCGGCGCACAAGATCTACGGCCCGAAGGGCGTCGGGGCGCTTTATGTGCGGCGGAACCGACCGCGCGTCCGTGTCGTCGCCGAAATGGACGGTGGCGGTCACGAGAGGGGCATGCGGTCGGGGACGCTGGCTGTGCCTCTGATCGTGGGTTTCGGAAAAGCGTGCGACATTCTCGTGCACGAGGGCAAGACCGAGTCGGCGCGCGTGCGAAGCCTTCGAGACCGGCTCCACGCGCGTGTGACGGAGAGACTGGACGAGGTCTACGTGAACGGGTCGATCGAGCACCGGCTGCCCGGCAACCTGAACCTGAGCTTCAAGTTCGTGGAAGGCGAAGGTCTGATGATGGCCATCAAAGATGTCGCCGTGAGTTCCGGCTCGGCGTGCACATCTTCGAGCCTCGAGCCGAGCTACGTATTGCGCTCACTCGGGGTTGGCGACGAGCTCGCCCATTCGAGCATCCGCTTCGGTCTCGGCCGCTTCAACACGCAAGAGGAGGTCGACTACGTCGCCGACCTGGTGGTCGAAAAGGTGACGCGCCTTCGCGAGCTTTCGCCGCTCTACGAGATGCACAAAGAGGGAATCGACCT
This sequence comes from uncultured delta proteobacterium, assembly GCA_963696385.1. Lineage (GTDB taxonomy): Bacteria > Myxococcota_A > Polyangia > Polyangiales > Polyangiaceae > Palsa-1150. Next base: position 1,040,101 of record CAVOKF010000004.1, on the reverse strand, counting down.
CGATAGCGTGCAGTGGGCCGCTCATTGACCACGCGGATTCTCGCGGCCCGGCTGGATCTTCTTGCCCATGGAATGGTTTGCGAAAGAGGGTTTCGCGAACCATCGTGCTCCAATTTCTCGCCGTTGCCCGTGATCCGTGGCTCCGAAAGCTCGTCACGTGCTACGAACAAGGCCGAGGTTCCATGAAGCTCTCCGCGCGAAACGTCATGCCGGGCAAAGTCGTCGCCGTTACCCGCGGGGCCACCACCGCCCACGTCAAGATTGAAGTGGCACCGGGCTTCGTCATCACCGCGTCCATCACCAACGAGTCTGTGGACGACCTCGGGATTGCCGTCGGCAAGGCGGCGAAGGCGATCGTGAAGTCGTCGGACGTCATCATCGGCGTCGAATGACGACTCCGGATCTCCAAGCCGACTTCGTCGATAGATTCCCTTTGCGCCCCCTTCCGACTTCAGATCACGACCGACACGCTCGCGATCTGAGCCGCGACCGCTAGCCCAGAGGTCAAACCGAGCTCCGCCTGGGAGCGTCGCGTGATGCGGGCGACGAGGGGGACGGCGCCGTCGCCCACGCTCAATCGAACGTACACGCGATGGGGCCCCCGATCGCTCACTTCGATGACCCGGACGGCAGGACGTTCAGGATGCTCGACGGCCCCGGCATTTCGAGCGCCACGCTGATGTCACTTGCACGCGCACGCACCCGGACCTTGGAGCCGACTGCGCGCTCGATGGGTGCGACCCAGAGAAAGCCGCCCCGCGCCCGAACCCGCGCGTATTCGAGATGGCAGGCTACGCGCACATGCGAGAAAGGGCATGATCCTGGAACGCGAAGCCGAGCGGTCGGCGATGCACGGGCACGAAGATGCCGTGCGAATCATCTTGCCAGCATTCGCCCAGAACCTCGACGGAGCCGACTCCGCGATCGAGTCCGGCGAGCAAGCGCAAGCACGTCGACTTGCCCGAGCCGGACGGTCCAAACAGCGCGGCGATTCCCTTCCGGAAAGGTCCAGCTGGGCGCCGAGCTGAAAACGGCCGCGGGCGAATCGAAGCGACGCCCGAATTCGATCGGCACTACACGAGCTTGGCGGGAGCACGAAGGGAGTAGAGGGCGACGAGCAGCGCAAAGGAGAAAGCGACGAGGACGCCCGCGAGTCGGTGAGCGTCAGGGTACTCCATCGCCTCGACGTGGTCGTAGAGCGCGACCGAGAGCACGCGCGTCTTGCCCGGAACGTTGCCGCCCATCATCAGCACCACGCCGAACTCGCCGACGGTGTGTGCGAATCCCAACACCGAGGCCACGAGGAACCCCGGCCGCGCCAAGGGAACGGCCACCGTGAAGAAACGGTCCCAAGGACCCGCGCCGAGAGTCGCGGCGATCTCGAGCGGCGTAGCTCCCAGGGCTTCGAATGCGTTCTGCAAGGGTTGCACGACGAATGGCAGCGATGCCACGGTCGAGGACACGACGAGCCCCCCGAACGTAAATGGCAGCGTGCCCATCCCGATGGCTTGCGTGAGCCGACCCGCCGGTCCGTTCGGCCCCAGCAAAACGAGAAGGTAGAAGCCGAGGACCGTCGGAGGCAGCACCAGCGGAAGAGCCACGACGGCGCCGATCGACCCCCGCCAATGCGACGTCGACCGGGCAAGCCACCACGCGATGGGGGTCCCGATGAGGAGCAGGACGAACGTGGTGGTCGTCGCGAGCTTCAGCGTGACGAGGACGGCTGCGAGATCGGTGTCGCTCGGCACGCGGATCCTAGAGCCTCGGGCTGGGACTGGAGCCGTCTTCGACACCCGCGGTCGGCACCGGCTCTTCCAGCCCGTAGCCGAACGCGCGAATGACGGTTTTCGCCGCGGCGCTCCGGAGGTACTCGAAGAGCGCCCGGGCAGCCGGATTGCTCGCGCCCGGGCGCAGAAGAACGGCTTGCTGACGAATCGGGGCGTACAGGTGCTGAGGCACGAGCCAGTAGCTGCCGACGGACGCCTGCACTTGTGAGGCCACCTGCGACAATGCGACGAACCCGAGCTCCGCACTGCCACTCGCGACGAACTGGGCCGTCTGGGCGATGCTTTCGCCCTGAACGAGCTTCGCGCGCAGCGGGTCGAGCAGCCCCAGGGCTCGGAGAACCTCGAACGCCGCTGCGCCGTAAGGGGCTAGGGCGGGGTTGGCGACGGCCAGGTGCGCGAAGCGACCTTCGCGAAGGACCGCGCCGCTTCCGTCTACGTAGTCCGGGCGGGAGCTCCACAGAACCAACCGGCCGAGCGCATACGTAAAGCGGCTCCCGGCGACGGCCCTTCCGTCGGACTCGAGCCGTCTCGGCGTGGCTTCGTCCGCCGCAAGCAGCAGTTCGAATGGCGCGCCGTTCTCGATTTGCGCGAACAGTGCGCCGGTCGCGGCCGTGACGATCAGGACACGATGCCCCAACTCTTTCTCGAACTCGCTTGCGATGCGCTGCATCGGCGCATCGAAGTTTGCGGCCACGGCAACTTGGACGTCGCTGGCGCTGGCCGGTGTGCTTGCCAACGCGACCACGAAGAGACACGACATCGTCAGCGCGAATCGCATCCCCCCGATGTACCATGACGCACCGCGCTGCGCGCCAACGCTCGAATCGCACGGGGACGCGCCCGGCGTTGGCGAAATTCACTACCGATCGCCTTCGACGTCATGCCGATGGGGTCAAATCGCCCGAGACCCCGTCCCTCGTTCGAGAAACGGTGCGACGGTTCGATAGGCGTCGGGAATATCGTCACTTGCACTCGCCAGCGCCAAGGGTTCGACCTCAGCCGGAACGCGCACGAGCATCGCATCGGCCCACGGGACGCGCAGAGCGTCACTGACCATTCCACCGTGTCGACCAAACGCCTTGCCGAAACCGAAGGCAGCCAGCGGTTTGTCGCCGCGCGCCGGCGCGCACTTCGTCGTGTATCCGGCCGCACATGGAAAACATGCGCCGCAAGAAAGCGCCCACGGAACGATTACGAGGTCGCCAATGCCAAAGCGTCGCACTTCTGCGCCGCATGCCATCACCTCCGCCACGCCTTCGTGACCGTAGGCAAAGGGAGCGGCGAATGGATTGGTAGACGGGCCGCGAAAGGCCTCGTCCAATACATGCATCATGGCACCGACCCGAAGAAGCTGCTCAAAATTATGCCGAAGATAGAAGGGGTCAGCGTCGCATCGGGCGGCGATGAAAGGGCGCACGATCGCGTCCGTTTCCGACGTCAAGGTGGGCTCGGGAACATCCCGCCACTCCAGGACCTTGGATTGGAGGAACGTGAGCTCGCGCACGGCATCACACCGTAGCGGCCGTCTCGCGACTCCTGTTGTCATGGCTCGGTCACGCGCAAGATCGCCGAGGCTCAACATCGATAAACCCGTCGAACGACGGCTGCAATCGAGTAGGCGAGCTTGGCGATGGGAATTTCGAGAATCGCTTGCCCCAAGCTTACCCGCGCCCCAGGTGCACGACGACCGCCCCGAGCGCCGCGATTGATACGAGCTCGATGAGGGAGCGACAGGGACTGAGGCGCGTCCATCTTCGGGCGAGGCGCACTTGTTCTTCCGAGAGTTCGCCCATCTTCTCGAACCGTAGAGCCCTCGGAATGAAGTACGCGAAGGACCAGACCCTCGCCCCGAAGTGCGCGGACAACGCAAGGACGATGCACGGGCGGGCCGCGGGCCCGCTCCACGCCATCCACGCGCTGACGAGGAGCGCGATCTCGAAGAGCGTGTGAATCGGAGCCCAAAAGCGCTTGCGGTCCAGGCCGCCGCGGCTCGGTTGGATTATCGCGGGGTTCCCTGGCCAGACCGGGTCGACGAGGAGCGTCTCGTAGATGCCCCCGCCGAGGCAAACGGCCCCCAAAGCCAACGCGACGAGCGGAACGATCACGACGGATTCAGGAACCATCTCACCGCCTTCCAGGTCCGTTATCTTTTCCCCCATGTATCTTAGTGGATAAGATACATTCGTCAACGGACCACCAGCGAGAGGCGAGCCAATGGCGCGGACACGCGATCGACGGGCACGGCTCGATGCGATCAACCTGCAGATCAAAGAGGTGAGCCGGCTCACCCTTCTCTTCAGCGAGGCGATGGCGTCGCGGTTGGGCGTTGGCATGACCGACCTCGAGTGCCTCGACCTCGTGGCTCTCGGCTCGGACGTAACCGCCGGTGCGCTTGCCGAGAGGACTGGGTTGACGACGGGCGCGATCACGGGTGCCATAGATCGGCTCGAGCGAGCCGGGCTCGTCAAGCGCCGCAGAGACGAGATGGATAGGCGCAAGGTGATCGTCGGCGGCACGCCCGCGACCCGGCGCGCCGATCCGTGGCGCGAGCGAATGCGCCGGGCCGTGACGCGGGTCTTGGCGCGCTACGACGACGACGACCTCGCGTTTTTCGAACGAGCCTTGGGCGAGCTCTGCGAGGCAGCCGAAGTCGTGATTGCCGCCATACGCGCTGGCGAGAAGTGAAGCAGTCCACGGCGAGCGATGCCATGTTGCTGGCGTCGGTTACGGTCGTCGCGATACCGCGCCGGGGGGAGGCAAGGAAGGACGGAGCGAAGGGGCGGTGTGGAACCAGGTGGAACGCCGTCCATTCCGATGGCGCTTCCGCGGAGACTTCGTGCCTCGGTTACCATGGGCCGCGACGAGCCACCGCAAGCACTCCCTCGAAGTACTCGACCACCTCGGGGTTGATGCGATAGGCCCGGACGTGCTTCCGCTGCGCCACCGGGCGTATCCGACGGCCGTCCTTGCTCTTGAGACAACTCAAGGCGATGTACCCGGGCTGTTTGCCGACGAGGGTCGCGAGCGCGTCGACGGGACGGGGCGGGAGATGCAATCGGGCAGATAGGGTGAGCGGGCGCCTCGTTGCGAGCACCGCCGGCCCTCGGCGTGACTGATGGATCCGGGCGCGAGGCGCAGCCGAGCTCACACGGTCTCATTGAGCAGCCTTCTCCCGTTTCGCGAACCACGCCACGAGCATGTCGAGAAAGACGCGGGTCTTCGGAACGAGAGCGCCCCCCGGCGGCATGACGGCATGCACGTCCGCACCGGGGGGCGACCACTCACGCAGGACGGGGACGAGCTGCCTTTTCGCGAGGAGCGGCTCGACGAAGTGCCGCGGCGCGCGAAGGATGCCGACGGCCGCTGCAGCCGCGCGGACCCCCAGTTCGAAGTTGCTCGCGACCAACCGCGGTCGAACTGCTACGAAGCTTCGCTTGCCATCGATGACGAAGGCCCACTCCGTCGGACCTTCGGCCGTGGCGATCGCGATCGTATCGTGTCCGCGTAGATCCGCGGGGCGACGCGGTTTGCCACGCTGTTCGAGGTAACGGGGGCTCGCGTAGTAGCCGCCGCTCGTCTTCCCGAGCCGCCGAGCGACGAGCCCGGATTCGGCAAGGGGACCGATGCGCACTGCGAGATCGAAGCCCTCGCGCGTGAGATCAATGCGGCGCATCGACGTGTCCAGACTCACCGAAACGCCGGGATACTTTGTCAGGTAGGCGACGACCACGGCGTTGAACAGCATGTCGGCGAGCGATCCTGGCGCAGTAACACGCAGTAGCCCGTTCGGCTCCGACTTGGCGGCAGTCACCACGGCATCCGCGTCCCGCGCCGCAGCGAGGGAGCGGCGAGCGTGCTCTAGGTAGGCGCGCCCCTCTTCCGTCAACCGGAGAGAGCGCGTCGTGCGCACCAGCAAAGGAACCCCGAGCCGCGTCTCGAGATCCGAGACACGCAAGCTCAGAGTGGCCTTCCTCGCGCCCGACGCGCGCGCGGCAGCAGAGAAGCCGTTCGATTCCACGACGGCGACAAACGCCGCGAGCTCCGCGAGAGAGCGCTCCGATTGGTACGGCATGCGTTCCAGTCTAGTGCGAACTCACATGATTGTTCGAAGCGACCTTCGGCTTCATCTTCCGTCGTGCAACGCGGACGACAATCCCAGACGACGAACAACCAAGGAGAAACCCATGATTCTCGTACTCGGAGCAACTGGCGTGACCGGTGGTGAAGTCGCACGGCAACTGATTCAGGCGGGCCAACGCCCGCGGCTGCTCGTTCGGAGCCCGGCGAAGGCCGGCGCGTTCGAGGGCAAGGCCGACATCGTGCAGGGCGATCTCGACCGCCCCGAGTCGCTGAGAGCCGCCATGACGGGGATCGAGAGGCTCTATCTCGTCTCGGCGGCGGCACACACCATCGAGCTCGAGGGCAACGCGATCGATGCGGCGAAGAAGGCCGGCGTGAAGCACGTCGTGAAGCTGTCCGTCGTGGGTGCAGAGGCCCCCGAGACGCACGACCAGTTCTCGAAGTGGCACGCCCAGGCGGAGGCCCGCTTGCGTAGCTCGGGGCTCGCTTGGACCATGCTCCGCCCGCACTTCTTCATGACGAACGCTCTGCAGTGGGGTGACACCATCCGCGCCCACGGAGCGTTCTACCAGCCGACCGGCGAAGGGCGGTTTGCCGCGATCGATCCTGCCGACATCGGTGCATGCGCCGTCAAGGCCCTCACGGAACCAGGCCACGAGGGCATGGCGTACGAACTGAGTGGTCCGGAGTCGCTGAGTGCCGCGCAGTACGCAGCGAAGATGGCCTCGGTGATCGGCAAGCCGGTCCGCTTCATGGACATTCCGGCCGAAGGGATGCGTCAGGGGCTGGTCAAGGCCAGCCTCCCCCCGGTCCTGATCGATGCGCTGCTGGACCTCATGGCGACGATCAAGGCCGGCAAGCTCGACGTGGTCACCGACGGCGTCGAGAAGGTGACGGGCCGAAAGGCTCGGCCCTTCGATGATTGGGCGCAGCGCCACGTCGCCGCGTTCCGATGACATAAGCGGGTGGTGACCCGGTGGACTGGAACGGGTTCATCGACGTCAACGGGACCGTGCAGTCCCAAACAGCCTTACCCTTTGGGTCGGATCCTTACTTGTCCACCTCCCCGTGCTCGCGTCGTAATCTCTCGCACCGAACCTCACCAAGCCCGTGTGCGGATCGTACAACCAGCCCGCGAACCCGAACGGAACGAACCCCGGGTTGGTGTCGTTGGTGACGTTTCCGAACTCGTCGTAGTCAATCTCCTCGACGACGGCACCCGTGGACGCGTTGATGATGACCCTGGGGCTGCCGAGGTGATCGCTCAGGATGCGGAACGTGCCTGCGTTGGTCGAATAGTAGTCGGGCACTTTGGGCTTGCTGCCGAAAACAAACCTCGCCACGAGATTGCCGCTGCCATCGATCTGGGCGACGACATTTGGCACCTGGTCAGAGATCGAGATCCAGCTGGCGGGGGTCGCTCGTTCCCGGATTTACGGAGGCATGCGGTTCGCCGATCCGGGGGCTTTTTGAGGCACCGGGGGAACCGAGGCACCTGCGTGCGCTCATGGGTGCTTCAAGAACCTTAAATAAAACGCCGTGAATACCAGAACGATTCCGACGTTTGCCATCAGACGCTCCCAGAACCGGTTCCGGAAGAACAGGATGTCCACGCCGACCACGACGGTTACGAGTGCGAGCACGTAGAGCACGACGACGGCCTGTCTTCCTACCATGCGTTTGTCCTATAAACGGTTGTTCAGTCCGCTTTCGCCGTGCTCTATGAGCACGTTGCAGCCGGCGGTTCACGCCGTTCTAGCACTTCCCGGACGATCTCGGGATGGCGAGCGATGATGTGCATCGATGTCCTCCTGGACGTTCTTCGCGTAGACGTGGAGCAGCAACAAGACCGACTTGCCGACCAGTAGAAATAGATCGTGCGCGCTCCGCCGCGTTTGCCCATGCCTGGCCTGGGGACGCGGGCCTTGCGCAGTCCGCCGGTACCTGGAATGACCGGCCAGTGGTCGGGGTTTGCTGCGATTACGTCCTCGATCGTCTTTCGCTCCTTTTCGGAAAAGAGCTTTGCGGCGACATGTTCCGGCGAGACCGGAGCGGCTCAGTTGCACGCTCCCGTGCACCTATTACAAAGCAATGAAGGATTGAGCGACGCGCCAATCGAGCAGGGAGATCCATCCGCAAGAGAACAGTTGAGCGACGCGTTCTCGGCAGCCTCCCGGGAAATGCAATAATACGGCGGTGGAAGTCCGATGCATTCGGACTGCGCGTCCGAGTACTCCGTCCCCTTAGGGCAGTCTCCGCCGTCGCTCGGGCCACTCCAAGATATGCAGGGCGGCAGATGGAAACATATCTGCGCCGCCTCGCACATCGCATCTCCGCAAGTGAACTGCCCTGCATTGCCCCCGTCGAGCACATCCGCCGCAACATCCGCGGATAGGCTCGCATCGATCTGCGCGTCCTGCGCGTCGCCAGCGTCCTGCGCGTCGCCAGCGTCCACGTGATCCGTGGAATCCGTGGCCGTGATGGACCCGCCGCAGGCCGTCGACAGGACCATCGTGAAGCAAACAAGGTGGCGCCCCAACCTCGGCATGGACGTACTGTACCACCCCGATTGTGCCTGTCTTGACCCGGCTCGGGGCGTCGGTCAAACGCGGCCTGGGCGCCCCCACTCTGTGTTTTCCACGTTGTCGCCGACCGCGGCCGCGAACGGCGGTTCGTGCGAGCCCTCCCGTCGTCTACCCCTGTCTCGACCCGGATGTCATTTCCTGCGCGGCGGCTGTTGCTCCAGCCGTGCCCGCTCGCAGCGTCGAAACGCCCGGCCTCGGCGAGGGCGCAGCAACGGCTCACTCTTCGGCATGATCTATGCGCCGACGTCGACAATCAATGTCGAATCGTCGATCTACGGCTCGGTCCTTGGCGGATCGTCTCACTGCTAAACTCCGGAGCGGCTATCCTCTACGACCAGAGCTCGTCGTGCGCTCAAGCCGATTCCGTTCCACAACAGCGTGACGAAGCGTTCGACGAAGCGCCCTTCGGCGGAGGGAGCCGTCGATTCACCACAGACGCGCGCCGTGAGCGCCCAGCCGTGTAGCGCGGCGAGGACCGTCGACGCCAACGTATTGGCGTCGCAGTCGCCCAATCGTCCCCGGCTTTACGCGCGCTCTATCCACGCAACGAGTGCGCGGAATGCCTGTACCGGTGGCTGGGCTGCTCGCGGGCCGGCCGCTCCGGGAGCCGCTCGTCTCCCACGGCCCTTTCGTCATGAACACCGAGCAGCAGATCTCACAAGCCTTCGAGCGCTACCGCGCGGGCGGCATGGGCTCGCTCACGTCCGAGGCCTCGCTCATCACGCACACGCCCAACCTCGAAGGAAGTCCATGACCAAGAAGCTCATCGCGCTCGTAGGCGGCACCGGCCACCTCGGAGCCCTCATCGCCAACGCGCTGCTCGACAAGCCCGACGTGCAGCTCCGGCTCCTCGTTCGCGCTGGGAGTCGCGCGAAGGTCGGAGGGCTCGAGCAGCGTGGCGCGGAGGTCGTCGAGGGCGGGCTCGGAGCCGAAGACGGCGCAGCCCTCGCCGCGCTCTGCAAGGGGGGCTTCGCCCTCGTCTCGGCGGTGCAGGGTGGCCCCGACGTCATCGTCGAGGGCAGCGACGCCTGGTGAGCGCAGCACGCGACGCGGGCGTGCACCGCTTCATCCCCTCCGACTACTCGCTCGACCTCTTCGACGTGAAGCCCGGAAACATCCTTACCTCCGAGATGCGCCGCCAGTTTGCGCTGCTCGAGGAAAAGAAGCGCGGCGACGTGGAGGTGGTCCACGTGCTCAACGGTGGCTTCATGGATCGCGGCGTGCTGTTCGGCTTCATCCGTGTCATCGATGCGGAGAAGCAGACCGCCTACGTCTGGGGCGACGGGAAGGCGCCGATGGCCTGGACCACGTACGCGGACACCGCACGCTACACAGCCGAAGCCGCAACCGACGAGCGCCCGGTGCCGCGCAAACTGTACGTTGCGGGCTGCATCCTCGACTTCGACCAACTGGTCGCCGAGTACGAAGCGGGCTCGGACAAGAAGCTCAAGATCGAGCGGCTCGGGTCCGTTGATGACCTCAGCGCGCGCATCGCGGCGATCCGCGAAGCGAACCCGCACAACCTCATCGCATACCTACCGCTCACCTACCTCCGTTCGATCATGAGCGGCGAGGGGCAGCTCGGGGGGCTCATGAACGACCGCTACCCCACCATTCGGCCAACCACGGTGCGCGAGTACGTGGCGAAAGAAGGCCTCTGACGTCGCATCCCCGCATCACTCACGCCCTGAACGCGCGCGTCGTCAGCCCGCCCGCGATCGCGTCGGAGAGCAAGATGTGGGTCGACGCTAAGATCCCTTTGGGGCGTCCCTTGTCACTGGACGGCGAACCGATTTGAAGCGCTCACCTGGATGACCCTCGGGTCATTCGGGAACATCAGCGTGGCCGAACGCTCGCGACTCTAGGGTCACGGCTTCCTTTTCGCCGCATGGCTTGCGGCGGCGTCGGCCATGGCGACCATACGATGGAACAACGTGCACATGAGGTACATCAGGTAACAGAGCCCCGTGAAGTAGGCGCCCCGCCCGGCAACGGCTCCGGACGCACCGGCGATCAGTACACCGAGCGCGAGCGCGCCGAACGTCATGTTGGCGGCAAACAGAGAATGCGACAGTCCGGCGTCCTTGCCGCCCCTCATCCGGAGCCGCGCCGACAGCAACGAGAAGAGGAGTGCGCTGATGCCGAGGGCGGAGACGACACAGCACCACTGCCAGAGGCTGGACCGAAATAGCTCCAGCGCTTCGAGCAGGACTGGCAGCAGGGACAGAAAGACCTGCGCCACCGCGGAAGTGACGAGGTTGCGCACCCGAAACGAGATGACCTCGTTGGAGGCAACGGCTGCCCCTCGGTCGATGGACGTGACGATTCCAGCGAATCCAGCCAGGGCAATGGCGCCCGCAAGGAAACCTAGCAGCACAGCGATATCGTCTCCGGTCATGGGGCGCCAACAGTTTCTCTCAGGGAACGATCGCCTCGCAAATAGCTGCACTCCGCGCGAGCATTTCACGATCCAGCGTGCATAGCGGGACCCCTTCGCGAGCCGCGAGCCACACGTACATCGCGTCCGCTCCACGAAGCTTCGTACATACCGCGATGCCGGCTGCTGCGAGCGCGCGCTTTGGCCCGATCGTCATCACTTCGTGCGGCGTGCTCGTGAGCGCTGCGACGAATGCGTCGATGGCCGCCCTCTCGAACCCGAGTCGCGCCAGCGCTCCTGCAACCTCCGTTACGAAGATCGACGGAACGACAGCGAGATCGTCACCGTTCGCTATCCTGCGCAAACGGGCTCGAGCGGCGCGGTAATCCGGCTCATGCGGCCGAAGCGACGCGACGGCAACGCTAGCGTCGAGCACGAGCCGCATTAGCCGATCCCGTCGAGTCGATCGCGCCCGAGCGCCTCCTCGATCGTCATCGCGGTCTCGGGCCCCTCCGCGGTCATGCGATCGATCAGCGTGTCGAACGCATCGAGGCTCAGGCGCGGACGATTTCCCATCGCAACGTTCACCGGGACGATGGCTGCTGCAAGCTTGCCATGACGAAGAATCAATATGCGTTGCCCCTTGTGTTCAGCGAGGTCGACGAGCTCGGAAAAGTGGGCTTTGGCGTTCGCGACGGAGGTCTTTCGCATAAAGGTCATATTGACCCATTGAAGAGCATTTCGCTACCCCATGTGCGCGCGAGCACGATCGCGGTGGCGACGCTGGCCGCGATTGGAACGACGCTCCACGCGAAGCCGGTCGGTGTATCGATCGGCCGTCGCGAAGAGCTCGTGTGCAAGTCGCGGCAGTTGAACGAACAATCTCAAGCGTCGAGGTCGGGGTCAGGTCGCGGTCGGCATCTGGTTATGCGACGCGGAAGGGTTGCGCGCGCGGCTTGGGGCCATCGGAGCGAACGCGCATCATGGACCGGCGGGAGGTGGGCCAGTTCGGCGGGTCGGCTCGTACGCCGCAAAATCAACGCCGGAGCCAGGCTTCGTCCTGCGCGGCAATGTGGTCGGCCAGAGGGCCTTGCTCGATGCCTGCGTCGCGCGCGAGCCGAGTGATATCGGCGAACCGATCGGAAGGTTTCTTGGCAACCGACGCCAGGAGAGACGACACCAGTTGTCCGATGTCGTTGAGGGCCGTCGGATCCGTAAACCGGCGCATCCCGTTGGCGTCGGTCACCGACCTCGAGCTGGCTGCGTCAATGCCGAGGCTCGCGACCACGTGCGCGCCCTGCCAACTCAGCGTCCGCATGAGGTCCCTCCGGGCGAAGGCGCCGCCGCTCGTACCTGCGCTGAGGAGCGCCACCGGCTTGCCGTAAAGATCGCCGGAGCCCACGATCCAGTCGAGCGCGTTCTTCATCACGCCGGCGATCGCGCCGGCATACTCGGGCGCGGCGATCAGCACGGCGTCGACGGCCCGGATCTGAGCGCGAAAGGCCTGCACTGCATCGCCAGGGTCGTCGTCGCGATCGGAATTCAGCGGTGGAATCGACCCGACACCTTCGAACGCGCTCACCTCGACGCCATGCGCCGACAGCGCCACGCGGGCGACGTCGAGCGCGGCGCGGTTCGTCGAGGTTCGCTGGAGGCTCCCGCAGACGAGGAGGACTCGAATCATCGGGGTACGATACGCCAGATGCGGGTCGGAGATGGTTGCCAACGGGAGGGCGTTTTGACGTACCTGGGCCCTGGGAACAGTGGACGGAGCGCGAGGCGCGGGAGGCTTTGCCGGAACTGGCGGAACGCGGCCAGAGCGTCGACGGGCGACGTGTGCTTTGGATGTGTTCAAATCGGTTCGCTGTTGCAGTGACAACGGACTCGCCCCAAAGGCGTTATATGGGACCGCGGTGGTTTCCGCGGCTCTTCGTCGTCCGCCAGGCTTTGCTTTACCTATTCGCGACGAATCGCGGAATGCGATGATCCTGAACGACGTGGTGCGCGCGCTCGAGGAAGGGCGCTCGCCGATCCTCCTCACGGAGCGCAAGGACCACATCGAGTACTTCGCGAGCCGCCTCGAGCGCGTGGCACGGAATCTCGTCGTGCTCCAAGGCGGCATGGGCGCGAAAGCGGATCGCGAGGTGCGCGCGCGGCTCGAGGCGATTCCGCCGAACGAGGAGCGCCTCCTGCTCGCGACCGGGCGCTACATCGGCGAAGGCTTCGACGACGCGCGGCTCGACACGCTCTTCCTCGCGCTCCCCGTCTCGTGGAAGGGCACGCTCGTGCAGTACACGGGACGGCTGCATCGGCTCCATCCGGGCAAGCGCGAGGTCCGCATCTTTGACTATGTCGATCGCGAGGTGCCGATGCTCCTCCGAATGTTCGAGAAACGGCTCCGGGGGTACCGCGCGATCGGCTACGCGCGCGGCGAGGCCCCGCTCGGCTACGCCGAGCCGAAGGACGACCTGATCATCGAGTACGACGAGGATGTGCTCCGCGCGCTGGATCACGAATCGGCGACGGATCGGGACGACGACCTCGCGGAGTGGGTGCCGTGATGACGATGGGCAAGACGAGGAAGAACGCGAAGGCTCGCAAAACGCGGAGCGGGATCAGTGCGGCGAGGCTCGCCGAGATGATCGAGGAGGCGACGGTCGACGCGCACGACGAGTCCGAACAGGTCATGGGCCGGTTCACGATGTTCGAGAACCATCTCGATCTGCCGTTCGAGACTCAGGTGCTTGGCGTGCGCGTTGCCGTCGAGGCGATTGAACATCGCGGCGACAACCGCAACGTCGCGGTGTGTAAGCGAGGTAACGAGAGTCAGGCGATCGAAATCACGGATCTCCCCTCGCGCAGCACGTGGCCGACCGAAATCACTCGATCGAGAGCCACAGCTTGGGTCCGCGGCCCCTCGGGGCCCCCCAGATGGCGAGCACGACGATCTCGGTCCCCTCGATCGCGTAGTAGACGTGGTTGTGCGTTTTCGGCATCAGCCACCGGCGCACCCAGACGTCTCCGTCACGCTGCTCGACTCGCTGTCCGATTCCGGGCGACGCGGCGATGCGTTCGAGAGTTGCCCCGAGCTCCTGCTCGAAGAGGTGGGTGGCGTCAGGCCGGTTACGCTGCCACCAGGTCTTCCTGCGCTTGGCGTCCGCGAGTGCGCGCCGGACGAGGCGCAGCCTCATCGGTGAGCGCGTAACTCGGCCATCGCTTCGGCCACGTCGATCGTCTGGCCGGCCTTCATCTGCTTGATGCCCTCGTCGAGCTCCTGGCGGAGCTGCGCGCGCTCTTCGTCGTCAAACTCGTCGTCGAGCGTGGGCTCGCGCGGCACGAGCTCGACAATCTCACCCTCGGGCAACTCGGTAGGCTCATCGAGCACGAGACGTCCGTTGTGCACGCGGGCCTTGAGCGGTTGCATCGTGATCAAAGTCTAATCCGCCTCGGTCTCCGCGGCGAGCTCAAATCGGTTCGCCGATTCAGCGATAACGAACGCCCCTAAGACGCGATATGTTTCCGCGGTGGCTTCCGCGGGCTCTTCGTCGACCGACGTGCTTTGGGCTTACTACTCGCCCGCCACCCAGACCAGAGCCCCAACGTCGCCGATAGGACGTCGGCCCACCGTCCGCAGCTGTGCGAGCTTCACGCTCACGGGCATCTCCGCCGGTCCAAGCTGCCGAGAATACGACTGCCCGGCGGCCGCGTCCCAGACCGCTTGCGCAGCGATGCGGTAACGGTTGCCATTGACGACCTTCTCCGTGAAGTGCATTTCTTTCCACTATCCCGTGTCGCTAGCGATGGAAAGAGAAAACGCCGCAAACGTAAGCCTCCCGTGACGGCAATGCCTCGCTCCGCGTCGCGATTTTGCGAAAGTAGGGCTAGGATTACGGGAGTTAAAGCGTGAGAGCGGTCGTCCGCCTTCCCAGGGCTAGTCTATAGTCCAAGAGCACCCCATCTGGAGGAACGTTGAACGCGACAAAGCGCCGAGAAGGGGTACGGCCATTGAATTCCAAGAACCCAGCCCACTCCGAAACGAAGAAAAGAAAACTCTCTGCCACGGCCACCGGTTCAGAATCCGATTTGGCTTTCCCCTTCGTGAGCAAAGCCTAGCCGAAAATGCCGAGACCGCGCCGAGCAGACGGCGCTTCACTGAAAACGAAGGCCCGTCACGAAGGTCTGTCGAGGCAGAGCGGGAAGACCCGATTTCTGGTCACTCTGTCTCCGTCGTGCCGTTCTTGGATGGCATCGCATGGGTACGGATCTCGTCGATGAAGACCGGCACCTCGCGGTTCAGCAGGTCCGCCCGATCGATCTGGACGTAGTGACCGCTGCCTTTCGCGATGATGCGGCGGCTGCGTGTCGATAGCTTCTTGAGGTCTTCCTGTCCCGCGTTCCGGACAGTGGCCATTCGCTGAAGGACTTCGGCTGAAAAAGGCGAACCCGGGGGCGATACGGTCAGGTCCGACGAGACGACAAGGACGGGCAGATCCCCGAATGGACCCGTGCCGAGAGTCTCCTGTCCGGACGCTTCGCTTGCCGAAGCCTCCGCCAAGAGGGCGTCGAACTGCGACGGAATACAGCTATCCGCCTTGACCCAATCGGTATAGGGCTCGAACCCCGACTGCACCCGCGAGCACTCGCCCATCAGGCGTGCCATACCCAGCGCAGTTCGCCACTTTCTCATCGAGATGTCCCTGTCGGCGTCGTGGCGGAGCGCTCGAACCTCAGCGGAAACGTTCGTCACTTCAAGCGGCGTGGGAGAGTCAACGAGGACCAACCCCGCTACCTCGCGAGGAAAGCGGAAGGCGTAAGATCGGATGTGAATTCCGCCGATGGAGTGCCCCATCAACACGATCGATCCTCGAACTTCTGCCTCCGATAGAAGAACATGCAGTCGATCGGCGACGCTGTTGGAGTCGTGTCCTCCGTCTTGCGCTTCGCTCCAGCCAACGCCGATGCGGTCGTACGAGCAAACTAGTACCCCGATTCCATGAAACGGAGGGGTGAGACCACCCGATCCCGTCGGGAATATCGCGGAAAACGACCCTTCCATTCCGCGGAATCGAGGTACTAGGGTGGTCTTGGAGAGGGGAGGCTGCACCTTCACCCAAATGAGCGAGTCATTGCCCATGCCTGCTTCGAGGACGACCGTTGGAGCTCCCTCGCCGGTGCAATACAGATGCATCGCCTTGCCGTTCACGGCGTAGAGCTTGCCCGGAGGCGGGTAGATGCTGCGAAGATGTCGAACTGCCAACCAGTTGTAGACCGCGCCGGAAACAGCCAAGGCAACGAGTGCCAAGAGGACGGCGATGCCTCCTGCACGAACCGCGCGCCATGGGCACCGCCGCGCGGATCGCTCGCACCACATCCTTCAAGCGTAATGGGCAGCAGCTCGGGCCGCCCGTTTCGCCTCGCCGGGCGACTGATCAACGCGATTCGGCGCGAGCCTCCGAGCGGAAGTTGGACGCGCTGAGACACGCCGACTGACCATTCACGAAGCCGATACTGCTTCCGGCGGATGGCGGCAGGGCTCCCCCGGAGCTGCTGAGGGCCTAAGCCCGGCGCACGCGGTCGATGTAGAGCGTATCGCGGGCCACGAGCATCACGACGACGTGTTGACCGACGAAGAGCTGGAACTCCCCGTCGACGGCTACGACGAGACCCTGTCCCGTCTGCGCCCATCGCTCGACAGCCTCGGCGACCGCCCTCGCATCGCTCAGCGACAAGCGGCGCCAGCTCTCGAGGGCGGACTCGTCCCAAACTACAATCATTCGCCGCGGCGTTCGCGCTCGGCGAGCTCGGCCATCACCTCGGCGTGCAGTACACCGGGCCCGGACGGCTTGCGCGTCGCGGACGCGAGGAGGGCGTCTTCCGCCGCTGAGAGCGGCTCGCCACGGATGCGCTTACGCAGGGCCGCCACCTCGGGTGAGTCCTCGTGCTCATACGACGGAACTGGGCTGCCAGTCATGGCGGCTAGCATCGGACCCGTTGAGGGAAAGATCAAGCGCCCGCGCGTTCGCGTCCCGGGCTGGCCAAATCTTTCGCCGCTCGGTGACAACGGAAGCCCCTAAGACGCGATATGTTTCCGCGGTGGCTTCCGCGGCTCTTCATTGACCGATACCCTTTCGACTGGCTACTCGCCGGCAACGGCCAGAGCACGACCGTTTTTCCGCGCGGCCCTTGATGGGCTTGCCGCAGACCACGCAAGTCCGGATCGAGGCGATCGGTCCAGAATGGCTGCACAGAGCCTCGGACGGCGGTGGCGCGGGGATGGTGGCCGGGGCGTCGTCGGGAAGCGCACGAAACGGGTTCATGCCCGAAGTACAGGCGCGGAGGGAGCCGATCAAGCACCTGAGACCGGACACTGCCGCGCCACCTACGTGTGTGGTACGCGAAGCCACAAAGTAGCGCCATGCGCCACATGTAGCTTCGCGTGCCACATTAGGAGCTCTTCCAGATCCTCTCCCAGACCGTGTCAAAGCTGAGTTGGCATGATTTATCCGAGCCTGTTGAACTTTTTGTTGCAGCGCGTGCCACTCGAGCTTGGTCCACTTTGTGCGCCTCTTGGCACCACTGTCGGCTCTCCACGTCGATGAATGCGGAGGTATGTCTTGAAGCGAGAGTGGTTCAGAATCGGCGCATTTGCGGTCGTAACCGGACATTTTGCGGCTCTGTCCGCTTGTGGAAGCTCTTCGACGGGGCCGTCCGACGCTTCCCCCGAGAGCTCTTCAAGCTCAAGCGAACCATCCTCGAGCTCAACATCGTCGAGCACTTCAAGCTCGTCTTCGAGTGAATTGGACGCGGGCACGGACGCGTCCGACGGATCCGTCGACGCGTCTGACGGATCCGAGCCGGACGCATCCGATGGTTCGAGTTCAAGCTCGACGAGCACTTCAAGCTCGTCCTCGAGTGAACTGGACGCCGGGGACGGGGGCAAGGATGCAACTGTCTCGGACGCTCAACCAGACGTGGAAGCGGACGCGGAACCAGACGCCAAGGATGGGACGGTACAGGACGCAGAACCAGACGCTGAGGACGGGACGGTACCGGACGTCGAGCCGGATGCACTCGATTGTTGTGCACCATACCCGGACGTCATCGAGGAGCCAGATAGCGAAGCCGGGGACGGGGATGCAGCCGACGCCGATACCCTGACCCAGGGCCTCGTCAGCTTGTGGCATGGCGAAGGGAACGCGAACGACAGCGTGGGCCCGAACAATGGGACCCTCCAGGGTGGCGATGGAGGCGTCACGTTCGTGACCGGGAAATTCGGGCAAGCGTTCTCATTCAACGGCACGACCGGGGACGTCTTGATACCCACGTCCACCACGCTGAACCTGGCGGCCGGTTACACGATCGCGTTCTGGATCAACATCCCGGCAGCCCCCTCTGCTGATAATACAATCCTCATTAATAAGTGGGTCAACGGGCTTGAAGATAAGTTCACAGGGATCAACGCCAACGGCAAAATTGTCTTTTACTTGTTTGAGTTGACGAGTCCAGGAGCCAACCTCATCTCCGCCACTGCGTTGTCATTCAATACCTGGCACTATGTTGCCGCAACTTACGACGGCGCCAACGAGAACATCTACATTGACGGGCTTTTTGATGCCTCTCAAGTAGCGTCGGGGGACATCTCAAACAACAACGGCTCGCTGTGCTTTGCCCACAATGCGTCCCGAGCTGCGTATGATGATACGTACTTCGCTGGGGACCTGGACGAAATCCGGTGGTATTCACGAGCTCTGTCCGGTGCTGAAATCGCGGCGCTGGCCGCAGGCAACCAGTGAGGGACAAAGGCGGGCGTTGTTCGCATAGGAACGGGGCTGTTATTCGCCCAAGAGCGCTGGCGAGTAGCCAAATCGGTTCGCTGTTGCAGTGACAACGGACTCGCCCCAAAGGCGTTATATGGGACCGCGGTGGTTTCCGCGGCTCTTCGTCGTCCGCCAGGCTTTGCTTCACCTATTCGCCGTGCGCCATCCCATCCTCGTCAACGCTCGACCGAGGGAACGCTCCGTCGGAGCTCGCGACATACCGGCGAATCGCAAAAAGAGCGGGTCGCTGCCGAGGAAGGCCAGGTGTCTCAGTCGCTTCGCGCCGACGAGCAGCATCGCCACCACCGCGAGCACCACCTACCGAAGGAGAAGTCCCCGCCCACGGCGAGTTTGCCCTCGCTCTCGCGAAGGGCGCCGAACAAGCCGACCCTTTGCAAGAAACCGGCGGACCAACTCCAGTCCCGCGTGCGACGTGAGCCTCTCGTGTCCGAAACGGAGGGTCAAGTCGCCCTTGACCCGAGCCTCAAAGCCGCGCTTTCCTATCCGCACTGGAAGTGGCCTTTCGTCGTGACGTTTCGTTTCTCGCAACTCGAAACAAAGCACGCACGAAACCGCCCTTCCAGTCTTCTTTTGTCAGTTAGACTCGCCTCAACATTGTCGGGTTGGGGCTAGTTGTATATCTATAATGGACTCGCAACCCCTCCTCGTGATCCCTATGGCCTGTACCGGAGCCGCGCTCGTCGCGATGTGAATTTCATCGCACGTGCTGGCGGTCGCTATTCGTCCGCGCCGCCGTCGCTGGCGAAGCCCGGGGGCGAGGGCGGCAGAGTGGGGTCGTCGGCAACGAGCAAGAAGGCCAGGGTCGTGCCGTCCCACGTAAAATAGTCGGCGTTGATGACGGTGGTTTGCGCGATAGTGCCGTTCATCGGCTGAAACCCGGCGTCGGAGGCGGCCTTTATGATGGCGTTCCAGATCGCGAGCGACGTCGGGGCATCAAACGGCGGTTCGGCCTGCGTGCCCCCGCCCGGACCGCAGGCCGGCTCCAATATGGACGCGCCCACGGTCGCAAGGGTCATCCATTCGTGACCGCAGCCCGGAGCGCCGCCCTGGGTATTGCAGACGATGAAGAGGTTGCGCGTCGGGTCGCAGTCGTCGAGCCCCGCGGCGGCGAACGCGCTGATGAGACTTTGCGCGTCAGGCCCGCGAACCTGAATATTCGGCGCCTCAAAGGTTGCGTAGTTCGAGGCGTCGTCGAACTGGATTCCACTTGCGGTCACCGACACGTTCTGAAGCTGCACATGCACGCCATGCGGATCGACGCAGGGCATGGACACCGTCGCCGCGAGCGCATTGAACAGGTTCTGCGCGAGCATGGTTCCGCCCGCGTCGGTGTCCTCGCCCGCGTCCGTGGCCCCCGCGGCGGATGCCGTGATGTCGCTCACGTCAATCTGCGAGCCACCGTCGGCTCCAAGCGCGAGCAGACACTCGAACCCGGAGTCTCCGGGCACGGCAATATCGCTGCAATCGAGGCTCGGAAGCGAATAGGCCGCGCCCGGCGATACTGGCGGCGTCTGCGACGCGCATATCGCGTCCAGGGCCTGCAGAATCGCCATCGCAGTCGCGCCGGAGACGGTTACGTGTGGGAGCTGCGACGTCGGAGGAGGTCCGACGGTCTGGCAAGCCGCGCCCGCATCGCGGGTACCCGAATGGGTGCCGCAGGCCAGGATGCCAACGCTACAGAGAGTAAACCCGGCGAGACGAGTATGTCCGAGCATGTTCCTGCCCCCGAGCGAGTAGCCAGTCGAAAGGGTATCGGTCAACGAAGAGCCGCGGAAGCGGGCGCGGAAACATATCGCGTCTTAGGGGCGTTCGTTATCACTGAATCGGCGAAAGATTAGATGAACCGGTGGCGGCGCGTCCTGGACCGCCAGGCACGCCGCGCGGCACGGGTGCCGCAGCCTCGAGATCGATCGCGGGGCGTCTCGAGAGCAGCCCCCGTGCCGGTCGTCGGTCATCGAAAATAGCGACCGACCTCCCGCTGGATTATCCATCCGACACCCCGGCGTGCTCAAAGGCACAAAGCGAAGTGGGGGCCGAAGGGAGATCGATCATGCGGAGCATAGGATTGGATCTTGGAGCGCGCCACATTGCGTATTGCGAGATACGGAACGGAGAGGTCATCGATCGGACCTCTGTGAAGAGGCTGGACCAACTCAAGTCGCGAATCGGCCCCGACTGTCCACCTGCGCGGATTGCGTTTGATGCGTCGCGTGAAGGATGGCACGTGCACGATACCCTCACGTCGTGGGGGCACGATGCGAAGATGATCGATACGACGCGGGTGCGTGCGATGGGCGTCGCGCATCACAAGCGCAAAAACGATGCTCTCGATGCTGAGGCGGCCGCACGTGCCGTAGACCAAGGACGGATCCCCGAGGCGCACATTCTGTCTCCCGCCCGCCGAGCCCTGCGCGCGCAGTTGAGCGTGCGCGGCGCGCTGGTCGAAACACGTGCGCAGTATGTGACGACGATACGCGGGCTCGGGCGCGCGGCAGGCGTGCTCCTTCCCACATGCACAACCGAGAACTTTGTGAACAAGGTTCGCGAGAGCTCGCTCGACGACGCGACGAGCACGCTCATCGCGCCGCTCCTTGCCGTGCTCGTCGGAGTCGAAGAAGAGCTCACCCAGGTCGAACGGACGCTTTCGGAGATGGCGATGCGTGAGCCCATCACGAAACTTCTCGCCACCGCTCCTGGCGTCGGCCTTATCGTGGCGTCCACCTTCGTTTCGGTGATCGACGAGGCGAAGCGCTTTCGCAATGCGCAGGCAGTCGGAGCGTACCTTGGTTTGGTGCCGTCGGAGTTGACGACAGGCGGACCTGAAAAGCGGCGCCTGGGCTCGATCACCAAGCAGGGCAACACGTATGCGAGAAAAATGCTCGTCCAAGCGGCGTGGCTCATCCTCAGGTCACGCGACATGGACGACCCGATTCGCCAGTGGGGCGACCGCATCGCCAAGACGCGAGGCAAGAGAATCGCCGCCATCGCCATCGCACGAAAACTCGCCGGCGTCCTCTGGGCGATGTGGCGCGACGGCACCGCTTACGATCCGGTGGGACAGGCCAAGGCGAGCGCAAAGGGCACTCGCAGAGAGGCTCGTTCGAAAAACGCGAATGCGGAGGCGCTCGAACGCTCCGCCAAGAAACTCCAACGGCGGGCTCCTCGCCGCAACAAGATTTCGGAGGACGTCGCCATGACATGAATCGTCACGACCGTCTCCGATGCGCCTTGAGCGCGTAGCCTAAGAGCACCCCATCTGGAGGAACGTTGAACGCGACAAATTGGTAGAAGCTCTTGCGATCTCCGCTCCGGTGGAGACGTGACTGTACTTCGTGCGAAAAATTGCGTCTCGTTCCACCGCTTCGAATCCAAATCTACGTCTCGGGCCTTGGACGCGAACTTCGCTGCCCGATGCACGTGAAGAGTCAATCGAGAGGTAGCTCGCCAAGCCGCGCGTTCGGAGCGCTCCCCTTACTGTCACCGTGCTCCGGCGCCCTCAAGCGCCGAGAAGGGAAACGTCCATTGAATTCTAAGAACCCAGCTCACTCCGAAACGAAAAAAAGAAAACTCTCTGCGCGAAAACCCTTGCCCACGCCACCGGTTCAGAGTCAATTTGCTTCGCGCCACGATCCATCGAGAAGTGCAGCCACACGCGCGAGTCGTCGGCTTCGGCGACGAGTCCGGCGGAGCGATCGACCCGGTGGGCCACGATGCGCGGCGCTTCTTCTACCGTGCATCCAAACCCCGCCGCGAAGCCGGCCTCGGCGTCCGGATGAACGGGCGGCGCGGGAACTCGCAAGGCGGTGGCGCACCCCCCAAACCCATCGCGGTTGTCCCCACAAAGACCAAGGCTTTTCCCATGATTGTCCTCCCGGCGCCGTTCGCGCCTTCGAGGACGGCCATCTCAAGGTCGGGGCCAATCGCTCCGGTCCGTCGATCGCGCGGAAACACCGGGAAATCTGCGTCGGGCAACCGTGCGATCGAACGGCTCGCACGTGCGGGCGTGCGTGCACGCACGCCGGGCCCGGTGTCTTGCCCTCGTGGCCATTCGGCCCGCCACGGCGAGGGTGCCTGCCGAGATCGCGACGCCGAAACTAGGAGACGGCGAGGGTGCCTGCCGAAATCTCGACGTCGAAACCGCTGAAGGCGACGCCCGCCGACCGTCGCCGAAACTACGTGCTGCCTCGTTGGAGCCGCCCATTCCGAGCGACTCCGGGCTGCGACCGGGGGCCCCGGAAAGCGGCCGTCCGAGCGCGCAACGAGCGCCAACGAGAATCGCGGGTGAGCTAGGATTGAAGGAGCAAGATCCCCGCGCCCGCTCCATGGCAGGTCATCCACGGCGGCCATGGCTCCCCGTCTTGCCCCTCGCGTCCCATGCCTGGTGTCACCACTCTTCCCGTTTCCAGCGATATGCGCTCGGGGCCTGGCGGCGAAGGCGCAGACCCCGGCCAGGTTACCGTGCTTGCTCTGGCATGGTCCGCGGAGGAGCCGCATCGCGTCGGCGAAGTCGCGGTGATCCTGCCCTCCGGGCCCCCGCAGGTGCTCGGCCGCGGGGAAGGCGATACCGACGAGGCGCGGCTACGCTTCTGCCGCCAACGACCGGGCGCCCTGGGGTCGGGCCCCGGGCTCGCCGGAGCCGGGCTGTCGCGTCGGCAGCTCGTGCTCACCGCGCAGGGCGACGGCTTGGTCGTCGAGAGTGTGGGCCGGTGCGAGCTGCGAGTCAACGGCCTTCCGTGCGAGAGGGCCTTCGTTCGTCCCGGCGACACGATGTACCTGCGCCGTCAAATCCTGCTTCTCTGCACGCGACGAGCGGCGTTGATTCCGATGGGTCGCTACTTTCCGAGGGACTCCTGGGGCGACTTCGGCGAGCCGGATGCTCACGGCATTCTGGGAGAATCGCCGGCGACCTGGCATCTGCGTGAACGGCTCGCTTTCGTCGCCAAATCGGCGACCCACGCGCTTCTCGTCGGCGAGAGCGGAACGGGCAAGGAGCTTGCCGCGCGCGCCATTCACGGCCTATCGGCGCGCGCCTCGAGAGCGTTCGTGGCGCGCAACGCCGCCACGTTGCCGCCTGGTCTCGTCGATGCGGAGCTCTTTGGGAGCGCGCGAAACTATCCGAACGCGGGGCTGCCCGAGCGGCCCGGCCTCATCGGCCAGGCGGACGGCGGGACGCTCTTTCTCGACGAAATCGGAGAGCTGCCCGCCGAACAACAGGCGCACCTGCTTCGGGTGCTCGACAGCGGAGGCGAATACCAGCGCCTGGGCGAAGCGACGACGCGCCGTTCGAACTTTCGCCTGATCGGAGCGACCAACCGCGACCCTTCGACGCTCAAGCACGACGTGCTCGCTCGGCTCGCGTCGCTCGTCGAGTTGAGCCCGCTGGCATCCCGGCGCGAAGACATTGCCTTGCTCGCTCGGCACTTGCTCGTGCGCGCGGCCCAGCAAAGTCCCGAGGTAGCCGGTCGCTTCGTCGCCCGCGACTCGGCGGGGCGGCCCGATGCCTGCTTCGCGCCGAGCTTCATCGATTACGTCCTGCGACAGCCGTTGCCGGCCAACACTCGGCAACTCGAGGCGCTGCTCTGGAAGGGCATCTCGAAAGCGACCGGCAGCGAAATCGTCGCCCCGGGTGAGGGGCCGAGCCAGCCTCCCGCGGGGACGGCCGCCACCCCGGCCACGCCAACGCGTGTCGTGGTGGAGCCTTCGGCCGACGATATCCGATCCGCACTCGCTGCGGTCGGTGGGAGCGTCGGAAAGGCAGCGCGCGCTCTGGGCGTCGCGAATCGGTTCGCCCTGTATCGCCTGATGAAGAAACACGGTATCGGCGGCGAGCCCTCGCAATAGCTTGTCCCTTTTTTTTTGCGGGAGCGAGCTCGGTGCTAGCGCGCTTCGGTGATCGCGGCGATCTCGTCACGGGTCAGCGCGAGCTTGCGTGCCGCCCAGTTGTCTTCCAGGTGCGCCACGGAGCTCGTGCCGGGGATGGGCAGTATCACGGGCGAGCGAGCGAGCAGCCAGGCGATCGCGACCTGCGTTTCGGACACGCCGCGGGAGGCGGCGATCTTCCGGATGACCGGGCGCTCGACGGGGCTTGGCCCCGGAACGTTCAGCGGGAAGTACGGCAGGTACGCGATCCCCTGCTCGGTGCAGAACGCGACGATCTCCTCCTGCCCCGCCGTGTTGCCGAGAAAGCTCTGGCCCAGCTTCTCGCCGCTCGCTGCCGCGTTGTACAGGTTCTCGACCGTGACGATCGGCGTCTTGCGGAGCGCCTCCTGGATCTGCGCGAGCGTCACGTTACTCAGGCCCAGGTGGCGGATCTTGCCTTCGCTCTTGAGCGTGATCATCGCGTCCAGCGCCTCGCCGAACGTCACGGCCGCGCCGTGCGGGAGCCACCATGGCCTTATCCGGCCTCGCCCAACAGTCACTCTATTCCGAGCGAAAGTACGTCTCGCGATCGACCCCGAGCGCGCAGTAGGCCCGAAGGAGCTGACTCGACGACTCAAAGCCCAGTCGCCGGCGGGCCGAGCCCAAGGCGGACGACACGGTCGAGGGGGCCAGGCCGAGTTTCATCGCAACGACCTTGGGCGCGTCGCCGCGCGCCAACAGAGCGAGCGCGGCCCCATGCAGCTTGCTCAGCGCGAGCCAGTCGACCGGATTCGCAGATACTCGGCTCATGACGGCGTGGCGCGTGCCCGCGGCATCGACGCCGGCGAGGGTGCTCCATTGGCCCGCTACGATCTCGCGCCAGATGCGGAACGCCTCGGGTGCCTCGACCTCCATGCCCTTGGCCCACAGAAAGGAGCGGTCGGGCGAATCCTCCGGCGCGTCAGGCCCCGAACGGGTGGGCGACCAGGCGCAGAGCTCGGGGATCGTGGCAAGCCCCAATCGGGCTTCGATGCCGAGCTTGGACAATACGCTGGCCATTTGCCTCGCCACCGTGTGTCTGGAGGTTTGCCGCCTGCGGGCAATGTCGGCGTTCGAGTGGCCGTTGCTTGCCCACCGGGCGACCTCGAGTTCCGCGGGGCTGAGCGATCTCAGGAGACCCAACGAGAAGCTCACCACGATCAGGCTTGAGTAGACCTCATGGGTAACCAGGTGCAAGTCCCCGGGTAGCCCTCCGGGTCGAAGCCGACCGGAACTCGGGGGCGCCGCCACGATCGCGCGGCGCGTCGCGGCCTCGATGCCGAAACCATCGGCGTCTCGCCACGTCCCGGACAAGGGCCCAAGCTTCGATTTTTCCACGTACGCCAACCCTGCTTGCATCTCGACCTCCCGGCGCACTTCGCGCCTGTAAGAACCATGTGACAACCCGTGAGAGCAGGGCGAAGACCGTTGGTGCGCCAGTACGCACTTTCCTATGGCCTTCGAGTGCGTCTCTGGATCGCGGGCGTTCGACGCTTTCGATTCGGAACCGACGAGCCCATCGCCGGCCGGCGTTATCGGCGCGCCGTCTGCATGGCCCATTCGGCCGGCGCGTCGCGCGACGCGGAGACATGGCAATCAATGGACGCGGCGGCGAGATCGAAGCCTTGGTCGGTCTCCTGCAAAAACGCGACGACGCCCCGACCGGAGGGGCCGACGGCCACCGTCGGCGTGCCGAAGGCGCGGCCGTCGGTCGCCAGCGTCACCGGAGATCCGATCGGGCGGCCGTGCCGGTCCATCCTTTGGACATGAACGTCGAGACCCCTGTAAATCGACCCTTCGCTCCACACCGCCGCCGAGCTCTCCGAGTCCAAGCGGGCGACGACCGGATGGGTGGCCCGAGCATCGCCGGACATCGACGAAACCGGGGCGGCCGACAGCGCGCTCCGAAGCCGCAGCTGCAACGCGTGCAACGTGGATGCCTCGTGGACCTGCGCGACGGCGGGACGAACGTGACCCGTGTCGGCGGCCCACGGGCCCGTCGATTGCCAGCGCACCGGCGTGATCTCGGCGGCGAGACCCTCCGCGCGGGTGCCGGCGTTCGCGAGACCGGGCAACGAGGACTCGCCGCCCTCCGCCGCGTCGAGCGACAGCGGATCGACCGCCAGAGCCCGAGGCTTCGCGCCACGATCCATCGAGAAGTGCAGCCACACACGCGAGTCATCGGCTTCGGCGACGACGCCGGCGGAGCGATCGACCTGGTTTGCCACGACGCGGGGCGCCCCTTCGACGGTGCATCCAAACCCTGCCGGGGAGCCGGCTCCGGCCTCGGCGTCCGAATGAATCGGCGGCACGGGAGCTCGCAACGTCGTGGCGCACCCCCCCAAACCCATCGCCGTTATCCCCACAAAGACCAACGCTTTTCGCATGACTGTCCTCCCGGCGCCGTTCGCGCCTTCGAGGCACGGCTATCGCAAGGTCGGGGCCAATCGTTCCGATCGGTCGATCTCGCAAAAACACCGGGAAATCTGCGTCGGGCGAACGTGCGATCGAACGGCCCGCACGTGCGGGCGTGCGTGCACGCACACCGGCTCGGGGTGGCTCCGTGGAAGACGACCGAAGGGAGCGGGTAGTCCGCTGGACTCTAGAAGATCGCCCTCACCACGCCGCCGTCGACGCGCAACGCCGATCCGGTCGTCGCGGAGGCCAGGCCGCTGCACACGTAGACGACCATCGACGCCACCTCGTCGGGCGTGGCGAAGCGCCGGATGAGCGACGACGGCCGAACGGTCTGGAAGAACTCCCGCTCGACGGTCGCCGCGTCGACGCCGCGCGTGCGGCTCATGCCGGCTACGAACGTCGAGACCCCTTCCGACGCCGTTGGACCGGGCAGGACGCTGTTGACCGTCACTCCCGTGCCGGCGACCGACTCGGCCAGCCCACGAGCGAGAGCCTGGGCCGTCTTCGTGACCCCGTAGTGGATCATCTCGGCCGGGATTTGCACCGCCGACTCGCTCGAGATGAACACGATGCGGCCCCACTTGCGCGCCAGCATGCCCGGTAGGTAGCGGCGGCTCAGGCGGACCCCGCTCACCACGTTGACCTCGAAGAAGCGCATCCAGTCTTCGTCCGGGATCTCGGCGAAGCTTTTGGGCTCGAAGATGCCCAAGTTGTTGACGAGGATGTCGGCATCCGCCACGGCCTCGAAAAGCCGGTCGGCGCCGGCGCCCTTCCCGAGGTCGCAGGCCACGCCCTCGACGGTGGCACCGGCATGATCGGCGCGCAGGCGCTTCACCGCTTGGTCCACCCGCGCCGCGGTCCGCCCGTTGACGACGACCGCCGCGCCCTCTCTCGCGAGCGCCGCGGCGATGGCGTAGCCGATACCCGCCGTCGAACCGCTGACGACGGCGCGCTTGCCCTCAAGCTCTAGGTCCATAGGCCAAAGCTCACACCCGGGGTGCCGCGGTGTCGAGCCCGATCGGAGCGCCCGGGTCAGGCGTTTGTCTCGCGGCTTGGCCGGGTCGCGGACAGCTCGAGGACGTAGCGCGCCTGCCCGTCCGGGTCGAGCACGCCGAAGTCATTCACGTAGGCAACGACGAATCCAAAACGGGGGAACGTGTTCACAGGACGTCTCCTTGGCTCCGCGGGCTGCGGGACCGTCACCGCTCTCAACCTACGCTCCGACCCGGGCTTTCATCCTGCGCGAGCATCACCGTACCCATCGCTCCGATGCCGAGCGGTTCGATCAGACGGTAGACATCGGCAATTCTCGTCGCCGGATTGAGGCCTATCGTGTCCCAGACGCGAAGCTCCTCGACACTCGGATCGTGCGGCGGCGGGGAGCGAGCACCGATCGTCGACTCCGCGGCGAGCGGCGAATCGGAAGTTCCGTCCGAACGACGGGTCCCGTTCGTCCTGTTCATGGGCACGGCGGGGAGGCCCCGCGGTTTGGCGTCGTACATCGGTTCACGCGGGTGCGAACCGCGTGCCGGTGAGATCCGGGCGCCCAGCGCCCCAACGAAAGGACGGCACCCATCGTCAACCCCGACGTTGGCGGGCAGGACTCGCGTGATGCGTGCTCAGGTTGAGCGCCGTGTTCACGAGAGACACGTGAGAAAAGGCTTGAGGGAAGTTGCCAACCAATCGGCCTGACCGGACGTCGTATTCCTCCGCCAGCAGACCGACGTCGTTGCAAAGGCCGACCAGCCGCTCGAACATCGCGCGTGCCTCGTCGTGCCGACCTTGCAGCGACCAGTTGTCGGCGAGCCAAAAGCTGCACGGTAGAAACGCACCTTCGCGTTCGGGCAGACCATCCACCGAGCGCCGGGGCGTATACCTTCTCACCAGGCCTTGGTCGAGCAGACGGTTTTCGATGGTTCGCACCGTGGCCTGCACGCGTCGGTCGGAGGGGGGTAAGAAGCCCACCAGCGGGATCATGAGCAAGCTCGCATCGACGTCTTTGGAGCCGTAAAACTGCACGAACGAGCCGACCTCGGCGTCGTAGCCCTGGCGGCATACGTCGTCATGGATGCGCTCGCGCACAATTCGCCAGCGCTCGATCGGTCCGCCCCCCCGGCGGCCTCGACGCGCCGAATGCCTCGATCGAACGCGACCCAGGCCATCACCTTCGAATGAGTGAACTGCCGCTGCGGACCGCGCACTTCCCAGATGCCTTCATCGGGCCGCTCCCAGCCGCTTTCGAGAACCTCGAGCATCTTTCGGCGCAAAGCCCAGGCGTTCGGCTCGCTGCCGATCCCCCACCGGTGGCATTGATGGAGGGCGTCCATGACCTCGCCATATACGTCGAGTTGTCGTTGCTGAAATGCCCCGTTGCCGACGCGTACCGGGGACGAATTCTCGTAGCCTGGCAACCACGAAATTTCTCGCTCTTCGATTCGACGTCGTCCGTCGATCGCGTACATGATCTGGAGCTTGGACGGGTCACCCGCGACCGCGCGAAGCAGCCATTCCCGCCATTGTCGCGCTTCCTCGATGAACCCGTTGTGCGCGAAGGCGAGTAGCGTGAACGTGGCATCGCGCACCCAGCAGTAGCGATAGTCCCAGTTTCGGACTCCCCCGATCGCTTCAGGAAGCGACGTCGTCGGCGCAGCGGCAATCGCGCCCGTGACGGCATGCGTCAGGGCCTTCAGCGTCACGAGCGACCGCAACACGATGTCGCGCCACTCGCCCTCGTAGGTACACTGGGCCGACCATAGTCGCCAATCGAGCTCGCATGCGGTGACCGCCGCATGCGCATCCACATCGGAGGGTGCACCGAGATGGGAAGGTTGCCAGCGCAACACGAACGAGACGGACTGCTCGGGACCGACCTCGAAGTCGGCGACGGTCGTCATGTTCTCGCCCCGAAGGGGGACATCGCTCTGCACGTAGACCGCATCCGGTCCGGCAACGGCATACACACCGTTTTCCCCCTGCTTGCGCACCCACGGTACGATCGAGCCGTAATCGAAGCGCAAGACCAGCTCGGTTCGCATCGCCACGCGACCGCGCACCCCGCTCACGAGGCGGACGACCGTCGGGGTGTCGGCCCCGAGCAGCATGCAATCGGTTACCCTGACGGCACCTGCCTCTGTCTCGACCGTGGTATCCAAGACCAGGGAGCCATCTCGGTAGCGGCGGGTCGTACGCCGCACCTCTTCGCGAGAGGCGACGAGCCAGCGACCGTGCTCCGGGCCGCCCAGCAGCGCGGCAAAGCACGCGTCCGAGTCGAAACGCGGCAAGCAGAGCCAATCCATCGAGCCCTGGCGGTCGACCAGCCCGGCGGCCTGACAGTCGCCGACCAGGGCGTAGTCCTCGATTCGAGAGGGCACCGAGGCGAGCCAAGCAGGAGGTGTACCGCGACCGTCGGGGGGGTCCCCGTTCGACCGTCAAGGGTTTGCTCTCTCGAGTTGCGAGCGCTGAGCGTCGGAGGCTGTGGCCGCCCCGACTGTGGCAGCGTTGCGGCCGGTGTGGCGATTCGCCCTTTTGGCCGTTTCGATCGGAACCCTGGCCTCGGGATTGCACGGCATCCTGTTTACAGGAGGTCCCTATGGACAGATCGTGGAGCATCGAGAAACTTCGCCGCGGGGTGTGCATGGCGTCCGGGGTCGGCGTGCTGATCGTCTCGTCGGCGTGTGCCGGAACCGCGAGCATTGACGGATACGACGGAATGTACGTGGAGGCGGCCCCGCCCGGGATTGAGGCGTATCCTCGCTATCGGTTCCACGATGGCTACGTCTACGACGTTCACGGTCGTTGGTATCACCAGCACGGTGGCCGTTGGGTGGCCTACGCCCACCGCCCGCGAGAGATCGCCCGCGATCACGATCGCCGCTAGAGATGAGCGTTCCCCTCATCGAAGTGGCCCCCTCGTCGAGCCCGTCTCGGGTACTGCAGGAGCTCGCTGGGACGGAGGACCCCACGAGCCCCTTCATCACCCGCGAGTGGCTGGTCGCACGCCGGGGCGCTCGATGCGCCGGCCTCCGATCCCTACGCGCTTACGGTCGTCGACGATTGGTACGACGTGTCGGCCGACGGCTATCCGCCGTTGCGAATGCGCATCGACCACGACTCCAGCGCCTTCACGATCGACAAGAAACGGGTGCGCGACGTCCGGTACCACGCGGAGCTCGTTCGAGGCTACGACTCGATGGGCGAACTCTACAGTCCGGGCTTCTTTCGGCTCACGCTCTCCAGGGGCACGAGGGCCACGTTCGTGGCGTCGACGGAGACCTGGCAAGTCATCGACGCGTTGCCGCCCGCACGAGCGCGCACGGCCGAAGGCGAACGACGCACGCGCTTGCTCGCCGCCGCATTGCCTACCACAAGACCAGGCGACGTTGACCCTCCTATTGCCCCAATTGATCGACATCGTCGAGCGCCACATCCGAGGGACGCGCTACTCCATCCATGTAGACCCGGCGAACGGACTGCTCTCACAGGGCGCCGAGGGGTACGCGCTGACTTGGATGGATGCAAAAGTCGGCGACCTCGTCGTCACTCCCAGGCGAGGCAAGGCCGTCGAGATCAACGCACTCTGGTTCGACGCGCTTCGCCTGCTCGTCTCGTGGTTGGATCAACGAGAGACGGGCCGCGCCGAGCGCTATGCAAGTCTCGCCGATCAGGCGCAGGCTTCGTTCAACCGGCGTTTCTGGGACGAAAAACGAGGCTACCTTCGCGACCTCGTGGACGGAGAACACGGCGACGACGAGTCCTTGCGGCCGAACCAGATCCTCGCCGTCGCTCTTCCCCATCCCATCCTGGACCCGACGCGCTGGCAACGGGTCGTGTCCGAGGTGCACCGACAGCTCTGGACCCCCTTCGGGTTGCGAACGCTGGCCCCGGACCATCCCGCGTACCAACCCAAATACTTTGGAGACCTTCGCGCGCGCGATCTCGCGTACCACCAGGGTACCGTGTGGGCGTGGCTCATCGGGCCCTTCGTAGACGCGTGGCTCAGAGTCGGCGGTGACCGCGCGACGGCCCGGCACATGATCGAAGGGTTTGCGGCACACCTGAGAGAGGCGGGCGTTGGCTCGATTTTGGCTCGATTAGCGAGACCTTCGACGCAGAAGCCCCGTTTGTGCCTCGTGGGTGCATCGCGCAAGCGTGGAGCGTAGCCGAGGTTCTCCGGTGTCTCGTGAAGACGAACGCCCGACTCCGCCCGAGCCGGCACCTCTTCGGGACCACGCATCCGAGCAACGGGGGGTGTTCTCGTGGGAGCCACCGGTTCGGCTGGGGGATCGCCACGTCCTGGCACACCGGCGCGCGCAGATGCAGGTGCGCACCACAGTGTGTCAGGCGACCACGGTTCGGAAAGTGCCGCGCTTGGCAACCGGCGGCTGCCGACTCGCTTCGGACTTGGGATCGTCTGCATGGTGGCCGGCTGGATCGACGATTGCAAAACGGCTTCGGGCAAGGAGCAGACATCATGAAACTCTCGACGGCAACGGGCTTTGCGCTCGCGTTTGCGATTTGGACCGTTCGACCCGGCGATGCCGCGGCGCAGCCGGCAACCGTGGATACGACGGCGGCGACGGGACCGAACATGGCCATGGTCAGCAGCGGCGTCGGCATCTTCGCTCTTTCCTACGTGCCGGCGGTTGTGGTCGGTGCCACGAGCGGCTTCCATCCCGACCGAACTCTTTATGTGCCGCTTGCCGGGCCCTGGATCGACCTGGCTCAGCGCCCAGGTTGTGCGCCGGCCGCCTCGTGCGACTCGGAGAATACGGCCAAGGTTCTCGTGATTGCGGACGGGGTATTTCAGGCGATTGGCGCCGTGACCGTCGTCGGGGGCTTTCTCCTGCCCATCCATGAGCGGGTCGTGAGAACGGCCGATCGTCGACCCACACTCCGCATTGGGGCGGCGAAGCTCGGAGGCGGCTACGGAATGATCGCCCTGGGAACGTTCTGACGTCCGACCATCCGAGAGCGAGCGAAAGAGGAAAGCCGGTCCGCCATGCACATTCGCGTCGGTTATGAATTGATCTACAGCTGTCCCCAGCCGATACCCATGATCTTCATGCTCAGCATCCACCCTTCCCGGGCTGCGGATATTCTTGTTTCGGATAGGGTGTGCACGCAACCGTCGTGTACGCTCACGGGCTATCGAGACTCCTTTGGAAATGACTGCACACGCGTTTTGGCGCCGCCGGGCGAATTCCGCGTGTTCACCGACGCACTGGTCGATGACGACGGACGGCCGGACCCCGTCGCGTGGGGTGTTCCTCAGGCGTCGATCGAAGCTCTTCCGCACGACGCCATCCGCTTTCTGCTCGCCAGCCGGTATTGCGAGACGGATGTGCTGGCGCCCATTGCGTGGCAGCTTTTCGCGAATACGCCCACCGGTTGGCCACGCGTGCAGGCCATTTGCGACTTCGTTCATGGCCACATTCAGTTCGGATACGAACATGCGCGATCGACGAAGACGGCGTGGGACGTGTATCGAGAGAGGGCGGGCGTGTGCCGCGACTTTGCTCACTTGGCCATCGCGTTCTGCCGGTCGATGAACATTCCGGCACGCTACTGCACCGGTTACCTCGGAGACATCGACGTGCCAGCTTCGGACGCGCCTATGGACTTTTCCGGCTGGTTCGAGGCTTACCTGGACGGTAGGTGGTACACGTTCGACGCACGGCACAACACGCCGCGCGTCGGGCGCATACTCATCGCAAGAGGGCGTGACGCCGCGGACGTAGCCATCAGTACGTCGTTTGGGCCGAGCCTGCTCACGAGCTTCCGGGTGTGGACCGATGAAGTCGTCGCAGGGTCTGGGCGGCCGAGCCAGCCATGGCCATGGGCTCGCGAGTCGGAACCGCTGACGATCGCGAGCGCACCCGGTTCGAG
The DNA here is from genome assembly GCA_963696385.1 of uncultured delta proteobacterium. GTDB lineage: Bacteria > Myxococcota_A > Polyangia > Polyangiales > Polyangiaceae > Palsa-1150. The sequence continues at coordinate 1,006,233 of CAVOKF010000004.1, read as the reverse complement.
CCGAGTCGCCTGAGCCGTACAGGCAACTCCTTTTGCCTCTGCTTCGCACGCCATGGATTCCGTCCTTCGCCTCCCTGCCGGAACCACCGGCCCTCTGGGCGCCCGCGCGCAGGTCGGTCCGCGCTCGTTGCAGCTCCTTGCTCGGACGGCTGTGGGCCCTCGTGGCCCCAAGGCGGTTCGCGGCGTCCCGACGTCGACCTACCGTCTTCAGCTGCACGGCAACTTCGGGTTTCGAGACGCCGCGGCCGTCGCAGACTATCTCGCGAAGCTGGGCGTAGGCCCCGTCTACGCGTCACCCGTTCTCCGCGCGCAGCGCGGCTCGCTGCACGGCTACGACGTCGTGGACCACGCCACGCTCAACCCCGAGCTCGGGACCGCCGACGAATTTCGCATCTGGAGCGATGCGGTGATGGCGTCGGGCATGGGCCACATCATGGACTTTGTGCCGAACCACGTAGGCGTCGGCACGGGCGAGAATCCGTGGTGGAACGACGTCCTCGAGAGCGGACCGAGTTCGGCATTCGCCGACTTCTTCGATATCGAATGGGAATCCCCCGAGCGAGTCCTTCGGGGCAAGGTCCTGCTGCCCGTGCTCCGCCGTCCGTTCGGGGAAGAAGTCGACGACGGCAAAATCGCTCTCGTGCGGGACTGCGGCCGCCTTTGGGTCACCTATGGCGATCGGCGCTTTCCGGCATCTCCCCGCAGCTACGCCATGATCCTCGATCGCGCCGCCGGACGCCTGGCTCTCGGCGACGAGAACCCTGCCCGGCGCGAGGTCGAAAGCATCCTGACAGCGATACGACACCTGCCCGACGCATCCACCGTGGATGCGTTCGAGCGTCGCGAACGGGCGCGGGAAAAGGAGGTCATCCAACGCCGGCTGGCCGATGTCTGTCTCGCGAGTCGGCAGGTCGCGACTGCCGTCGCCGAAGCGATTCATGCCGTCATGTCGAGCCCGGACGGGCTCGAGCGCTTCCTCGCAGAGCAGAACTACCGCCTCAGTTTCTGGCGGGTTGCGACGGAGGAAACGAACTACCGGCGGTTCTTCGACGTCAATGACCTGGCGGCGATCCGCATGGAGGCCCCCGCCGTCTTTTCCGCGGCCCATGGCCTGGTGTTCGAACTCATCGCCGAGGGTCGGGTGACGGGCTTGCGTCTCGATCACACCGATGGCCTGTACGACCCTCAAGCCTATTTTCAGGCGCTCCAGCAGGGCATCCGCCAGGCGGTCGCTCGGCGCCGCGAGGACGACGGCCTGCCATCGTACGTCGTCGCCGAGAAAATCTTGGCAGCCGGCGAGGGTCTCCCGCGTTCGTGGGCCATTTCGGGCACCAATGGGTACGACTTTCTGGCGGCGATCAATGCGCTATGGGTCGATCCCGAGGCGGCGGCGGCGTTCGACGATCTGTACCAGCGCTTCGCCGGGGGCGAGCGGGACTATCCGCGTGTCGCGTACCAATCGAAAGTCGACGTGATGTCGGAGACCTTTTCCGGCGAAGTCCACCTGCTGGGCCATGCCCTGAAGCGCGTCGCGGAGTCGTCGCGGCACGCCTGCGCCTTCACCTTGTCCAGTCTCTTGCGGGCGATTCAGGAGACGATCGCCGCGCTCGATGTCTATCGGACCTACGTGCGGGCCGATGGCACGCGCGAAGAGAGCGACGAGTCGCGCATCGTTGCGGCCACCGAGACGGCGTATCGTCGCAACCCGACCCTCGATCCGTCGATCTTCCAATTCGTGCGCGAAGTGCTTCTTCTGGAGCACCCTAGCGAGGCGGCCGTCCGATTCGCGATGCGCTTCCAGCAGCCTGACACTGAGGCGTGGCGACCCTCGGCGACTTTCCGGTGGCATGGCTGCACACGGCGGGCCGCTCGTAGCGCGGTCGACTCAAGCCAACCCGGCACGTCCGATGCTTCTTTACCCGCATGCCCAAGACGGTTCCCGGTCTTCCGTATCCTCTGGGCGCCACGCCGGACGCAAAAGGCACGAACTTCGCCCTCTTCTCCGAGGCTGCAACGGGGGTCGAGCTTTGCCTGTTCGACGACTCCGGCGACCAAACGCGCTTGGCGCTTCGCGAACGCACCGCGTTCGTCTGGCATGCGCACGTGGCAGGCGTGCGTCCAGGGACGCGCTACGGCTACCGGGTGAAGGGCCCCTACGACCCGGTCCACGGTCTGCGCTTCAACGACCGGGTGTTGCTGCTGGACCCGTACGCAAAGGCGGTCGACGGACACGAGCGCTGGGACGACGGGTTGTTCGCCCACGAGCCGGGCGGCGACGACGCGGATCTGACCAAGGGCGAGCGAGACGCCCTCGGAGCGCCCCGCGCAGTCGTCATCGATTCGTCTTTCGATTGGGAGAACGACGCGCGGCCGAACATCCCGTTCCACCGGACCATCATTTACGAAACCCATGTTCGGGGCCTGACGATGCGCCACCCCGAAGTCCCCGAGCGGATTCGTGGCAAGTTCGCGGGCGTCGCGAGCCAACCCGTCATCCGACACCTCAAGGAGCTCGGAATCAACGCCGTCGAGCTTTTGCCCGTGCACGCATTCGTCGACGACAAAACGCTACTGGATCGAGGACTGCGCAACTACTGGGGCTACAACAGCATCGCATTCTTCGCGCCCGAGAGCCGATACCGCACGGTCGACATTCCGGGCGAGGGCGTCCGCGAGTTCAAGCAGATGGTCAAAGAACTCCATCGGAACGGCATCGAAGTGATTCTCGACGTCGTCTACAACCATACGGCCGAAGGCAATCACCGCGGGCCGACCATTTCGTTCAAGGGCATCGACAACCCCACGTACTATCGGTTGGACGACCAGCGACGCTATTATTTTGATTACACAGGGACGGGAAACAGCCTGAACGTTCGCCATCCGCAGACGCTGCAGCTCATCATGGATTCGCTACGGTACTGGGCGATCGAAATGCACGTCGATGGGTTCCGCTTCGATCTGGCGTCGACGCTCGCCCGATCCCTGCAGGACGTGGATCAGCTCTCGAGCTTTTTTACGATCATCCACCAAGACCCCGTGTTGAGCCAGCTCAAGCTGATTGCCGAGCCCTGGGACGTCGGCGAGGGCGGCTACCAGGTCGGCAATTTTCCGATTCGGTGGACGGAATGGAACGGAAAGTACAGAGACGCCATGCGCGCCTTCTGGAGAGGAGACGGCGGTCTATCGGGTGAGCTCGCCTACCGACTGAGCGGGAGCAGCGACCTGTACGAGAACGATGGGCGACGTCCCTATTCGAGCATCAACTTCTTCGTCTCTCACGACGGCTTCACCCTGCGCGATCTCGTTTCGTACGACCACAAGCACAACGAGGCCAACGGCGAAGAAGGCAAGGACGGATCGAACGACAACGCGTCGTGGAACTGCGGGGCCGAGGGGCCGACGCAACTCGACCCCGTCTTGAGGCTTCGGGCGCGACAGCAGCGCAACATGCTTGCCACCCTGCTCTTGTCACAAGGAACACCGATGATCTGCGGTGGAGACGAGATCGGTAGAACGCAGAACGGAAACAACAACGCCTATTGTCAAGACAACGAGACGAGTTGGTACGACTGGCAACTCGACGACGAACGGAAGGCTTTCCTCGCCTTTACGCGAAAGGTCGTCCAGGTGCGGCTGAGTCATCCCGCCCTTCACCGCGCGAAGTTCTTCAAAGGCCGCGCTCTCCACGGCGCCGACATCCGGGACATCATGTGGTTCCGCTACGACGGCGAGGAGATGACCGACCAGGATTGGAATACGGCCTATACGCGCGCTCTGCAGATGCAGGTGGCGGGGCTCGGCATCGACGAGGTCGACGAATGGGGTGACCCCATCGTCGACGACGACCTGTTGCTGATCATCAATGCGGGACACGAACCGCTCGACTTCACGGCGCCGGCAACCGACTTGGCAGCTCCCGTTTGGACACTGCTTCTCGACACCAACGACGACAACGCGACCGGGACGCTCGGTCCCCACGCCGCGACGCGGTTGGAGGCGCGGTCGCTCAAGCTGTTCGCCCGCGAGGCCCAGGGTCCGAGGATCACGCTCGCCCCCCCGTCCGGCGTCGCGAAGCAAGGCTGACTCCGACGCGGACCCTCGGGGGGGCGGGCTGCGGCCCGGCTTCATCGATGCGGCGACGGCGTGTCGGAAGGAGTCCGGCGGTGTACTAAGGAGGCGGCGGGGGAGTGGGAGTGGGCCCGGGGGTCGGAGGAGTCGGCGCGGGCCCCGGCTGTGGAGGCGTCGGGGTGGGAGCCGGCGGGGTAGGGGTCGGCGCCGGGGGCGTGGGAACCGGATTCGGCGGGGGCCATGGGTTCGGCGCGGGCTGCCCGGGCTGCCGCACGTGGGGCCTGTCGATTGCCGCCGCACCTGTGGCGCCAATGACACCGAGAGACGGCGCGAGAAAAACGATCGCAAAGAGAGCGCTGCGGTTCATGGCGACCTCGAGAGGGAGACAGGTGACGGGGCTGTCGGACACGTCTTGATCGGTCCGGGAATGGCAAAGACAGCCTTGCCCTGGAGGACGTGAAAAAGCGATGGCGTGGCCGCGGAGACAGAATCCCCGCCGAATCGTAGAGCAAGACCCGAACCAGAACGACAGAGCGCCCACCGTTTTCCAGATCGTCCACGAGCTCAGCGACGGGCCAACACCCAGGTGACCGCGTAGCCGACCGCGGCCAAGACCCACACGACGGCTCGGATGCGCGCGCGTTCGTGCCAGCCCCACCATGGGGTGAGGGGGGCGACGAAGAATGCGACGGGGGCGCGCCATCGCGGCCTGCTACGAGCGAGGTGGATCGTCAGTGTGACGTGACTGGTCACGAGCGCGGCGAAAGCGACGACGAGTCCGATGAGGACGATCCAATTTCGGGTCATTGCATTTTCCGTTGAGGCGTCGAGGTCGGTTCAGCCCTTGGCGGCGCAGACGAAGCCACGGGCTCGCACGGGACATGCCGTCCGACCGAAACCGCATGTCGGTGCCATTCGGCTCGGGACATCCGGTGCTCTGCGTGGAGCTCACGGTGTCCGGTGCTCTCCGTGGGCCGCGGCTACGCCGACAGCCGTCGCACCGACGGCGTTGCAGCCACTCGTTACGGCGCCTGGCACGCCGAGTGCTTGTTCGAGGCTGTGGCACGTCGGGGCGCCGAAACCGAGAGGGCTTGTCTCGCGTCGAGCGCTTCGTCTCGTCCCCGAGCCGGCGTCCCACCACGTTCCGTTGCCAACTTCGGTTCAGCCACAACGAGTGCCGAGACTTCGAGTTCCGATGGACGCCTGCACGCGCTTCCCGCGATGGATGATTGGACCCCTACAAGCAATCCGTCGAACCCGCTTCGCTCCGGTGGCACGGGGATCGGCCGTTATGAGTCTTCTCGTGACGGTGGCGTGCAGCAAAATTCCGCCCGGTCGTTCGGCCGTAGACTCCGTTTCCATTCTCGACGCGAAAGGGATTGAAGCGAGCCAGACCGAAGACCAAATCGCGACAGCAGCGTCGGCGAAGTTTTTATTCCTGTTTCAGGGCATTGCGTACGACTACTCGACGTACGACGAGGCCACGCTGCAACGCGATATGGCGCGCGTCGAGCGGTTCTATCGATCGAAGGGTTTTTTCGATGCGCACGCGCGGGTCGCGCGGGTCTTCCAAGTCAATTCCAAGCACGTTCGGGTGCAGATCGTGGTCGACGAGGGCCCGGCGACTCTCAACCGAAATGTCACGATCGTGGGCCTCGACGGACTGCCGCCGCGGATTGCGGACGCCGTTCGACAAGCGGGACGGGATGCGCTCGCTTACCGCGACCGATTCGACGAGGCCAAGTTCAAGGACTCCAAAACCGCCGTCACCAGAGCGCTCACGGATCGGGGCTACGCCTACGCGAAGGTCGATGCCCAGGCCGAGGTCGATATTGGCGCGCACGCCGCCGATTACGGATTCAAAGTCGTTCCCGGACCTCCTGCGGTCTTCGGGGCGATTGCGATCGAGGGGCTCGATCCGGACGGCAACGGGCCCCGAAAGGCGGAGATTCCCGAAGCCCCTCTGCGGCGCGCCATGGATATCCAACCGGGAGCCGTCTACTCGACGGCCCAGGTGGACTCGGCGACCCAAGCGCTGTTGGACCTGCAGGTATTGTCGGCGGTCCGCATCGTTCCGTCGCTTTCGAATCCGCCGCCGGCCGACGCGGTCGTTCCGTTGACCGTCAAGGTGGAACCCACGCGTCTGCGCGAGCTCAAGCTGGGTGGAGGACTCGAGCTCGACGAGATCAAGACCGACCTGCATGGTGTCGCCGGGTGGGAAGATCACGACTTCCTCGGCGGACTTCGCGACTTCAGCGTCCAGTTCAAACCCGGGCTCGTCTTCTACCCGTACCGCGTGGACAATTGGAGCGGGACCTTTCACCCGATTCCCGAAGAGTGGTTGAAGACCGAGCTCCGACAGCCCGGCTTCATCGAAGCGCGGACGACAGGCTTCATTCGTCCGGAGTTCAACGTCTTCCCGATGCTCGTGGAGGTGGATCCGCCGCCGAATTCACCGGTCCCGGGGTTTCGCGAAGTCAAGCTCGTGGCCGGCGTCGATCGGACCCTATGGAAGAAGCTCTACGTGGCCCTCGACTACACCCTTCAGGTGGAGGACCCATTCTCGTACCTTTACCCGCTCGATCCGGATATTCGGACCCTGTTCATTTCTTTTCCCGAGCTGACCGTCCATCTGGACCTTCGCGACAGTGCAGTCCGTCCTCACAAGGGCATTTATCTAGGCAATGTACTTCAGGCCGCGGGTGGCGTTTTCGGGGGAACGGCGACGGATGTGCGGGTGCAGCCGGAAGTCCGAACGTACGTTCCCATCGCGCGTGGCGTGACGTTTGCGACGCGAGCCTCCGTGGGCTTTCTCTGGGCATCGAACTACGGCAAACAGTGGGCTTCAGAGCTGGACCGGTCGGCCACGATCGCGGCGGGCGGGGCGTCGCCGGCCCGTCTCAACCTGGAACGTGACGTCGAGACGATGTACTTCCGAGGCTTTTTCTCCGGTGGGCCCGCGACGAATCGAGGCTATCCGCTTCTCGGTGTCTCGCCGCACGGCGTGGTGCCGTTTCTCAACCCGGGCACTGCCGCGCAGCAGGTTCAATTCAATTGCAACCCGGCGGACTTCACGCCGAGCTCGATGGCTTCTGCGCAATCGTGTTTTTTGCCCGTGGGAGGCTTCACGCTTTGGGAATTCCAAAATGCTGTTCGCTTGGACATCTCCGGGCCGCTGTCGGGCGCTCTCTTTTGTGATATGAGCGACGTATCGCCTCGAGAAAACGACATTCGCTTCAGCCATCTTCACCTGTCCTGCGGCGTGGGCGCCGCATACGACACCCCGGTAGGCCCGATTCGACTCGACATCGGCTACCGCGTTCCGCCCCTGCAAGTGATCGGTTTCAAAAACGAGACCGAAGCGGCATATGCCGATTCGCCGGACAAGCAACCCACCGGCGGCATTCAACCTAGAATTTTTGGACAACCGATCGCGCTGGCCTTCGGGATCGGCCAGGCCTTCTGATGTCGACGTCGGCCGTATCGCGCCGTGTCGAGTCGGGGCGGGCTTTGCCTGCAGCCGAACGGCACCCGCATCGCGTGAGCCCGATCCGCATTGTTCGGTGGCTCGGAGCGTTCGTCGGCGCCGCGGTCCTGTTCGCCCTGAGCGCCGGGGTCGGTTTGATCACCCAACTCGACACGCCATGTGTTCGCAATGTCGTCGCCGCGGAGGTGAATGGGGTTCTCGGACCTTTGCTCCAGGGGCGCGTCCATGTCGACCGACTGGGTGCCCTCGGGGTCTTGGGTCTCGCGCGCACGGACGTGACGATCGACGATCCGACGGGTCGTCCCGTGCTTGTGGCGCGCGGCGTTCGCGTCACGGTCGCCACCCTCGCCGCCATGCGGTCGGCGTGGCTCGATACCAAGGACCCCCTCACGATCGACTTGAAGCAGGTCGGTGTCGATGAGCTCGACGTCCGTTTGGATACCGATTCCACGGGCGAGCTCGATCTGCTCGATGCATTCGCTTCCAAAACGCCGAGCACCCCGAGCACCCCGGCGGCTCCGAGCGCACGCGGCCTGCGCCTCGTCATCGGATCTCTCGCCCTGCGGCACGCGTGGGCGCACGGGCAGATGGCGGGAGCCCCCTCGCTCGACATCGCCATGGACGACTTTGCCGGGACTCTCACCTACGCGCCCGACGTCCTCGAGGGGGACGTATCGCGCGCCACGATAGCCGCTCGCCGCCTGGCCATGGACGCCGACGTCACCGGGACGCTGCACGGCCACGTTCGAGAACCGTCGGACCCGAAGGCGAAAATGGACGCGTGGGTCGACTGGCAAGGGCTCGTGGCCGGCATGCCACATGGGATCCACGCGACCCTCACACAAGACAAGGTGGATGCCACGGTCGACGTATCGAGGATCGATCCCGAAGGCATCCGCGCGCTATGGGCCGCTTCCCCGATCGACCGAGCGGGCACGATTCACGCCGAGGTGCATGGCATTCTTCCCGACGTCGACGCAACACTGATCGCGGCGTTGGGAAATGCTCGCCTCACCGCGAAGGCCCGCACGTCCCTAGGGAACGAGAAGCGCGCGCAGGTGTCCTTCGAGGCGGCTGACATCGACGTCCACGAGTTTGCCGCTTTGGCGCCGAAGTCGCGTCTCGGTCTTGACGGGGTCGCCCGTGGGGCCGCGAAGTCCGACGGCACCTTCGACGTGGACCTCGGCGTCCGCCTTCGCGGCGGAAGCCTAGGCGCCTACGACGCACCGCCCGTATCGATCACGGCGACGGCCCGGCGTACGAATCCCAACACGCTTGCCGCGCACGCCGACGTGGTCGTCGACGAGCCCGCTGCACCGACGCGTCTCGCGCTAGCCGCCTCCGCCATGGGCCCGTCGTCCATACTCGACTTCGATCTGAGCTCCGACGTCCCGGATCTGGATCGGGTGCCGCAGCTCAAGCACCTCCTACGAGGTGCGGTGCACGTTCGGGCAAACGGGGGACTCGACCTCGGGCGGTCGCTCGTCCATGGCGTCGTGCACGCTCGCGCCGCCAACATCGTCGAGGGATCGACGCGCGTCGACACGGCAGTCTTGGATGCTGGGCTCCGCGGAGCAGCGTCTGGCCCGCGGATCGACCTCGTCCTCCACACTCAAGGAGTGGCGATCGCCGGGCGGCATCTCGGCCGCGCCGACGTGACGGCCACGGGCCGGGCGAGCGCCCCTCACGTCACCGCGTCGGTTCGCGGCCAGGACGTGCCGGACGTCGACGCGAGTGCAGACCTATCGCTAAAGAGCGGCGTGTCGGTTCGCACGCCGCGCGTCGTGCTGGCGCGGTCGGGTGAGCGCGCCATCGTGATGGCGCAGGACGTGAGCATCGACGGGAGCGACATTCGCGTCCAAGGCGCACGCGTCGAAGGGATCGGACAACCCGTGACGGCGACGTGGTCGACATCCCCCCGGCGGATGCGAGTCGAGGCCGCGACCGAGGGGGTCGACTTGGCGCGGGTCGGTCGATTGCTGCACGTCGAGAAGACGCTCCGCAACGGGACCCTGGCGTTCGATGCCGACGTGACCGCCCGAACGGATGGCGCGACCGGGCGCGCGAGCTTCACGTTGAGCCGGGCAGCGATTGCGAGTGTCAACGATGCCGCTGCGCATCTCGATCTCGAGCTCGAAGGTCGCAGGCTGACGGGCAAGGCGCACGCGCAAGCCGTCAGGGTCGGGTCGGTGGACATCGACGCCCGGAAGGTCGCGTTCGCAGGAGCGGGCCCTCTGACTCGCTCGTCCTGGAAAGAGGCTTCCGGGTGGTTCGGAATCGAGGGCCATGTCGATCTCGCCGAAGCGGCGGCGCTCGTCCCGTCCGAGGACATACCGCTCGAGGCTCATGGCGAGGTCACCTTCAAAGCGCACGGGGCCCGCGATCCGGGTGGCGCCTTGACGCCCGACGTCGGCATTTCGATGACGACGACGAATCTGCAGCTCGCGCCCCGGACATCGAAGGAGCGCGCGATCGACGGCGTAGTCGTTCTGCCGGCGCCGCGCTGGCATCTCCAAGGGGTCGACTTCGAGGCCGACGCGAGTCTCGACGGCCACACGGGTGTTCTCGAGCTGTCGACCGAGGCTCGGGACAGGACGGGCGCGTTGGCCGATTTGGAGGTCCGGTCGGCGAACTTCCCCTACGAGGACGCGTTTGTGCGAACCGGCCGTCTGTCGACCGATCTGCGCGACACGCCTTTCGACCTCCGTTGGGCCGTCCCCGAGCGCGACCTTGGAACATGGCCGGATGGGCTCAAGCAAGACATCGTCGACGGCAGGCTCCAGGCGAACGTCACGTTTCACGGAACCATCCTGGCACCGACCTTGGATTTGACAGCCACCTTGAAGGGCTCGCGCTTGTCGAGCCGCACGGCGCCGATCGATTTCGACGTTCATGCCCACTACGACGGCCACGAAGCGATCGCCGTGCTCAAAGGCCGTTTCCGTGGGCACGACACACTCGACGTCGAAACGAACTGGCAAGCCCCGATCGCCGCATTCATCGAAGGCGCGGCCGCACCGCCGTGGAGCGCCTCCGCGAAAGCGCATTTTTCCGAATTCCCGCTGCAAACCATCGCGTTCCTGGACGACAAGGGGGTATCGGGGCAACTCGACGGAGATTGCACCATCGACAACTTGCATCAGGACGCTCGAGCGTTCGCAACACTCGCTATCGACCGCCTCAAAGTGGCAACGGTCCCGTACAAATCGGGACGCATTGAGCTCGCGGCGGGCGGTCGCCAGCTCGACGCCGTGATCCACGTCGACCAAACGGACGGCTTCGCCGACGCAAAGGCGCACGGCGCGATCGACTGGGGCGCGAATGTCGCGCCCGCCCTCGATCCTTCAAAGCCCCTCGCTATGAGCCTGTCGTCCAAGAATTTTCGAATCGCGGCCCTTTGGCCTTTCGTCCAATCCTCGCTCGCCGAGCTCGATGGGCGCCTCGACGGCGAGGCTCGCGTCGCGCTCGACCCGAAGACTCGTGGCGCCACGCTCTCGGGCTCGCTCGCGCTCCGCGCAGGCAAGCTCGAAGCGGTGGCGGGCGGCGGCGAATTCCACGATATCTCGGCGAATGTTCGCTTCTCTCCCGATGGAACGATCACGCTCGACGAGCTTAAGGCTTCCGGGGTTACCGGCGCTTTCCAAGCGACGGCGTCGGCCCGCATGGCGGGAACGAACCTACAGTCCGCGAAGGGCACGATTGTGATCCCCAGCCGTTCGGCGGTTCCGCTCAATGTGGACGGCACCGAAATCGGCACGATCGACGGACGGTTCGAAATCAGCGAATCCGCCGTGGATGGCCAAAATGGCGCGACGAGCGTTCGCGTGAACGTGCCTCAGTTGCGCGTCGTGCTTCCCGACAGCTCCACGACCCATGCGCTGTCTCTCGGGCCCATGGACGGTGCAGTTCGCATCGGCGCGCACCAAGGGCATCCCGCCACGTTCGTCCTGCTTCCCATCGATCCGATAAAAAGGTCCGATGGGCCCAAGCAAGCCGCGTCGTCGTCCCTGACGATCGCGACGGACCTGAGCGACGTGCGAGTGGTACGAGGGACCGACATCCAGATCGATCTCGACGGTCGCTTGAAGGTCAAGACCGGAGTGGCGACCGACGTGGAGGGGCAGATTCACCTCAAAAAGGGCGGCATGATCTCGGTCCAGGGCCGCAACTTTTCGGTCGAGAACGGCACCGTCACGATGGTCTCGGACCCCTCCAACCCCGAGGTCGTCGTCAAGGCCGGGTGGACGGCTCCGGACGGGACAATCGTGTACGCCAACTTCGTGGGGCCGCTGAAAACGGGCAAGGTCACATTGACCTCCGAGCCGACCTTGCCTCAGCAGGAGATCGTCGAACTGTTGATGTTCGGAACGGCGACCGGACAGCAAGTGCAATCGCCTTCCGCCGATCCGACCACGAGCGCGATCGCTACCGCTGGCGGAGAGGCGGCACAGCCGCTCAATCACATGCTCAACCAGCTGGGGTTGGGTGCGGTGTCCGCAAACGTCGACACGTCGCAAGCCGAAACTCCGAAGCCCGAAGTCGAGGTCCAAATCGCCCGGGACATCTCGGTCCAGATTGCCGTAGTTCTGGGCCAACCGCCGCCGGGCGTGAATCCCGACCACACGCTTCTTACGCTGGGTTGGCGCTTTCTTTCGAAGTGGTCTCTCGCGTCCACGCTGGGCGATGCCGGAACCACGATTTTCGACGTGCTTTGGCAGACGCGATACTGAGCGCACGAATACCAGGCGCGGGCCGGAGATGTCGGCATCCGTGCCGGCGAACCGGGACCTTTGCGCTCGCCGTCCTTGCGAGGCCGAGCTCCCGCATTGATGGAAGCCCTCGGTTCGGCCTTGGCATGGCCCTCCGCGAGGATCCCCGTCGGCATCGCTTCGACGCTCGGTCAGAACATCTCGCCGGCCGTCACATAGGCACCGATGGGCATGGCGTCCGGTGACCAGGCTAGATCCGCTCGGAGCACGAATGCGGTCCCCGAGGTGAGCCGAAGGCCTGCGCCCAGCCCGTATTTCAGCCCCACGGCGGTTCCGTCGAGCTCGGGGTGCGCGCTCGTGTCTGCCTAGACACGCCCGCTGTCCAAGAAGGCTGCGAAGCCGAGCGACATGGGCTTGGACCAGGCGTGGAAGTCGAAAACGCGCGCCCGGGCCTCGATGTTCGCGATGATCTTCACCTTCCCGTAGTACCGCTGAGCCGGCACTCCGCGGATGTTGCCGCCGAAATAGGTGTCTTCGAAACGGGGCCGTTCCGCGAAGGGAGGGCTTCCGAAAAGGACGTCCCCGATGACCCGTCCCGCCAGGGTCACCCGCTTCGCGATCGGCACGTATCCCCGCATGTTGAGACTGGCTTCGCCATAACGGAAGGGCAAGATGCCGTTGCCGCCGGGGCTCCACTTGAACTTTGCCTCGTCGAACGTACCGGAATGCGGGGTCACCTCGCTGTCGCGGGTATCGAGCTGCAGCCCGTAAATGAACAAGGCTACCAGGTTCGGAGCGGTTGGACCGATGAGCCTTCGGACCTCGGGGCTCCCGCTCACCAAAGCCTGAGCCAGGCTCGAGCTCGCGGGAATATCGAGCGAGCTGCCGGTATAGCGAAAGCCGGTGATCGCGCCGATGTGATCGCGGATCGCGAATCTCACATCGGCGAGAAAAGACGGATGAATGCGCCCGTATTCGAAATACGTCGTCGATTGTCCTCGAGGAGCGATGTCGCTCGAGACATTGCCCATGCCGTAATAGTACAGCGCTTGCTCGTCCGTAAACGACGGACGGACCTCCAGTTCGATCGGACGTTCCAAAAAACGCGGTACGGTGAGCTTGCCGTAGACATCGATGTACGGCAAATCGACGCTGCCGTTCTTGAGACCGAAAGAGACGAGACCGGCACTTTCGAGGTTCCAGACGTAGGGGATATACCGCTTTTGAATGCGCGTGAAAGCGGTGAAGTACCCGACTGCAACGCCAATGTCGGTGCTGCCCCCAGCCGCGGGGACGAGCGTAAACTCGTCCTTGCCGTCGGTTGGAGGCAACTTCGTCGCTGCGGTTGAAGGTTTCTCGCTCGAGTTGAGCAGGTTCTGCCCACCTGCGGATGCCGAGATGGCCGGCGACGCCGCAACGAGCACGCTTGCCACACGACGTGCCCCACCTGGGCGGCTCACACGCGACCGCTTCCTGAGGCCCCGAGGTCGTGGGCGAACGCGCTCGGGGGCGGCGTCACCGGCCCGTTTCGAAGTGGAGCGGCTCGTTATCGGCTTTCCTGGCCCCTTCGTGGGTCAATTTGGCTTCGGTATCACGAAGGTAAGCGGTGACCTGGTTCTGAGCACTGCTCACGGCGGTTCCGATCCTCTCGCGCAAGGGGCGCCCTTGAGGCCCGAAGAAGACCGCCGCGCCTCCGGCAGCGGCCGCGCCCGCGACGAACCACAAGACGGACGAGAGAGGGCTCGGTGCGCGGCGCCGTCCGAGGCCGCGCAAAAGCAAACCGTACGACTCGCGCTCTCTCAGATTGTTCATGAGACGAAGCACTTGCGTTCCCAGTTCGACCAGCGAACCGCGAGCCACTTTCACCGCGCTTTTCGCGCGGTCGGCCATATGTTCCGTGGTTGACGAAATAGAGCTCATCGAACGTTTCCTTTCACGATGATGGATGGGGTTTACGCGCCTACGGACCGGACCAGAGAGTGGCGACGTGCGAGCGGCATCAGCCCCGCCCGGGCGGTCGAGATTTTTGAGGTCCTCCTCCACACCCACCCGGATGTGCAACCTCCGATCCATCTGGCGACACGTGGCGAGCCCGGTCCGCTTTCGATCTCCTCGTTACGCAATTCGGGCTTGCCACTCGCATCGGAGAGCGGGGCGTCAACCTGTCGGGCGGACAGCAGCAGCGGCTGTCGATCGCGCGCGCGTTGCTCAAAAATCCGACCGTCCTCATTCTCGACGAGGCCACGAGTGCACTCGACACAGAGCGAGGCAATCGTCCAGCGAGCCCTGGCGACCGTCATGCGGGCGCGGACTTTCCTCATCATCGCTCATCGGCTGACCACCGTGCGCAACGCCGACCGGATCGACGTAGTCGACGGTGGCCGAAGGGCTGAGGCTGGGACGCACGACGAACTCGTCGCGCGCGGCGGCGTCTACGCCCAACTCGTCCAACACCAGACGCGATTGTGAGGACCCGCCGCGTGCTGAGAAAGACGGCCGCCTTTTTCCATAAGGCCCGTCAGCGTTCTCGAGGGCGCTCGTCGATCGCTGCCCGAATCGAGTCGACCTCCCCCCAACTCGACTCCAACGCATCGCCCAGGTACCACCGCCCGAACTCGATGGCCGCATACGACACCGCACTCGCGAGAACGGTTCGCAAGATTCGAGAGCTCAGCAACACGCCCACTGCCGCTCCGACGCCGAACGCCGCGCCGAGCACAGTGTAAGGGCTCTCCTGGATCTCCTTGTCGAGAGTCGAGGGCAATCGGGCGACTGCGGCTTTGGCGCGCCGCGCAAACTCGCGGCTGTCGATGCGCGCGCGGCCGTTTGAATGCGGATCCTTCGGTCGCTTTTCTGCCTGTGCGGTATTCATACGCGCACAGCGAGCAATACGCGTGCCGCGATGAGAGAGGAGCGCTCAGCCTCCGGGTTGGCGGACCTGCCGATTCCATAGCGCGTGGGCGAGCAGAAGGGCGACGATCGCGCCGAGCGCGGCAAAGGGCAGGCTTGTCGTGCCCGCCTGGGGGCGAGGCAGCAACGCACCACTCAGCAGACCCAAGGTTAGGGCGCCGGCGACCGCCACGACGACGTTCAGCAACACGCCGACCAAGCCTCGGCGAAACGGCCATATCATCCCTCCGAGGCTGGCGGCGACGCCTATCGCCGTGCAGGCCAGAATGTCATCTGCAGAGACCATCGGTCCTCCATTGGCGGGCGGTCACGGGCCTTCGCCGATCGCACGGAAAACGCTTTTTCGCCGATAAGATGAACTTGGTATGCGCGCGCTTTCTCATGGAGCTTTGCGCGCCGAAGTTCTCGCTCGCCAGCTAAACCGCGTCCTGCGCACGGTCCTTCCCACGGCAAACGCCTCGCTCCAACCAGGCCGTCTCTCAACGGTTAGGTGCGGGATGTCGCCGCCGACGGTGGCTTCTCCTTCAGACGACCGTCCGCCGCCCGACGAGCAGGGAAACGGCTGTAAGGATCAGGAACACGACGAACAGGATTTTCGCGATGCTTGCGGCTCCCGCCGCGAGGCCTCCGAAACCGAGAATCGCGGCGCCGATCGCGATGACGAAAAACACAGCAGCCCAGTACAACATGGCAAGTTCTTCCTTTCTTGAACTCGAAGAGTGCACGTGCAGCACCCGTGCCGTAAGCCCACGTGAACGGTCGAGATAGACCCAGGACTTCGACCGTTTGCCGACGGACGCGAGAAGAAACGGGCTAGGGCGGCCGGCCTATGGTCGATCCTCGTGGCCTGTGGCGCATCGGTGCCCCCCCGCAAAAAAAGCGGGCTCAAGCGACGGCTGCGCTTACGCTTAGGGGGGGACCGCCGAGAGGGCCGGTCAGCCCGTGACGGTACATGCTTGGCCTGCCAATTGCTGTTGAATCCGAGCATGAACGAAGGCCCCATCGATTCGGCGAGGAACCCGCCCCATGGCGCCGACTCGCGCCGTGGTTTCGCCGAGGAACAACGGCTCAACATCCGACTTCCTCCGGTTCCCCGTCCTCCGCCGAAAGGCCCCGTCTCTACGCGACCGCCGCCGCTCGTCGCGGGGCGCTCGGCCTCGTCGTCGCCGCCACTGGCCAACGCGTCGTCGTCCATCTCAAGTGGAGCGCCCGAGACTCCCCATTCGGAGGCCCCGCGCGCGCGTTTTTGGCGACGGGCGCTTCCATCCAACGGTTGGGCGGCGGCGTCGGACGGGATGCGTCGTTTGCAGTGCGCCATCAGGTTGTCGAGCGCGGCTCTCGCGCTCGTCACAGTCGCGATCGCGGTCTCCATCGGCTTGACCGCGGCTCCCTCCGACGGGTCGATGGCTCCAACCGTGTCGGCGGCGGTAGTCATTGCCCGGGCGCTCATTGCCCTGGGGCTCATCGCGTTCGGTGTCGTGTTGCTCCGGATCGCGAGCGATGCTTTGCAGTCCACGGGCGTGCGACCTTCGACCGCCCTGACTGCGACGGATCCGGATGAACAAGCAACGCGATGAGCCGGGGGTGCGCGCCGATTCGCGTTTTCCGCAAGTGAGATCGCGCCCCGGCGCGACCTTCAGGGATCGGCGGAATGCGATTCGACAAATCGACCCTACCCCCGTGGCTCGGTCGCGCGCGTGACGGCGCGGCCGAACGGCACGAGCGAAAGGCGAGGCCAATGACCGATGACATCGAAGACCAAGCGGCTGCCGCTTCTCCCGACGCAGAGCGCGCCACTCAACTGATCCGTGTGGCGCTCGACGAGGCACGCCAGCTCGTGCAGCTGGAAGTGGCACTGGCACGCGAGGAACTTTGCGAAGAGATCGCTCAGGCGAAAATGGCCGGGATCGCTCTGGGACTGGCGGCGATAACCGGGGTCCTGGCGGTCACGATGTTCCTGGTCATGGTCGCACTTGCATTCGCGGTCAGCTGGCTGGCTGCGTGCGTCATGGGCAGTACCCTTCTGCTGCTTTCCCTCACCGCGGGCATCGTGGGATGGAAGGCGCTGCCGAAGCGCCCGTTGGGCGCAACTCGATCTCGACTTGAGTCCGACTACAAAGAGCTCAAGGAGCGACTCGCATGAAGGATCAATCCCGCAACGACCTCGCCCGGGAGGCCAATCGAGTCCGCGCGAAGCTCTTTCACACCGTCGAAGAGCTCGACAGGCGGCGACACGACGCACTCCACATCGGCCACCAGATTCGACTTCACATGCGTCACATCGCGATCGTCAGCGGGGTCGTCGCCGTTGGCATGGTCGCTACTGCCGTCGTTGGAGTCGCCGCCCACAGCATCGCCATGGCGCGTGCGGGCCGCCGCCGTGACCGATGGCAGCGAATCGTCAGCCTCTGGGGCCGTCCCGGTCGGGGGCTCCAATCGGAGCGACCCTCGTTTTGGTCCGAGGCGCTTCGCTCCACGGGGCTCAGCCTCGTCCATTGGGTCGTCTCGGTGCCGGTTCGCCGGTGGGTCATCCACAGGGTCGAGCTCCGCAAGGTCCTTGCCGCGTCTTCGCCCAATCGGCGAGCCGGGCCTGAGAATCTGAACCCGCGAGGCGCCTGCAACAACGTGTGCCCCCGATCCAAACGAAAGGGTCGGCGCTGAGCCACAATATGCCGTCGCGGGCCGACCGAGTGCCTCGCGCGTGCCGAGGTCGCGGATCATCGAGGCGAGGAGTCACTCGGGCCTGCGGGCTGGGGAATCGTCTCGACGTTCCGTCCGGTGGGCACGGCTTCTCCTTCGGGGTCGAATACGGCCTGCCCGTTGGCTTTCGCGTACGCCAACGCAGGGGGCGGCGGCAAAGCCCTGCCCTTTGAGTCCTGCCAGAAGCTGGGTGCATAAAAAGGCGTCCCATCCAACGCGCGAACCACGACCCAGGGCGCGTATCGGGCGCCCACCGGTGTCTGAACCCAGCGGCCCAGAAGCCAATACCAGCGTCCGTGGCGCAGAACCCATTCACCGTCGACCCACGCGTCCGCTCGGGCAGGCCGTTTCGGAACGACCTCGATTCTTCCTGGCGGAGGACCCAAGGAAATCGCTGTAAGTGAGGCCGTCGCTTGAGTGGCATACGGGGGATGAGGCACGGACCCGCCACACGCCAAGAGGGGGCAAGTCAACAAGAGGCCGGTCGCCGTTCGCCACACGACGATCGCTAAAGCATAAAAAAGACCGATACGATCGCGGCACTCAGGCCGACTCTTCAGTCAGGCCCATCCCGCCGGGTCTTGCGGCATCGCCAACGGCCGGCGAACGAGTCGCTCCAAATGTGCCGCCCCATCGAACCGCGTGCGCGGGGGCAAGGGCGCCTGGTGGGATAAGCCGTCGCACGCGTGCCCGTTGACGTCGAGAATGTCGTGGCCAATGGGGTGTGTTCAAAAATGCCTCATCTGTCCCTTTTCGCCGCATTCATCCTTGTTGATGCGATTCGCGTAACGGTGACCATGCTAAAAAAAGAGGGAAACGGCAGATGCTCCCGCTATGACCCAGGGAATCCCGAGGAGACGCTTCCGATGGCAGACCAACAGGCACGAGAAAACGGTTCCCGCCCCAAGACGGGTCGCCGGGCGAAAGGAGCGGCATCGCGGGACGCGACGGGGAAGGCAGAAAGCGAGACGAGACGCGCGCTGTGGTCGGGCTCGATCAGTTTCGGACTCCTGCAAATCCCTGTGACGTTGCACACGGCGGAGCAGCAAAGTGAGTTGCACTTTCACCAGCTCGACAGGCACGATCAATCGCCGATCAAATATGAACGCGTGAACGCATCGACAGGAAAAGCGGTCGCCTGGGCAGACATCGTGCGTGGGTACGAATACGCCCCAGGCCAGTACGTGGTCGTCGACGACGACGATTTCAAGGCGGCGAACGTCGAGGCGACCCAGACGATCGATCTTCAAGACTTCGTCGACTTGAGCGCGATCTCACCCGCCTTCTTCGAGACGCCTTATTTCGTTTCGCCTGGAAAGCACGGTGAAAAGGCGTACGCGCTCTTTTGCGATGCACTCGAAAGGAAACGAGTGGCGGCGATCGGCATGTTCGTATTCCGGACGCGGCAAAGAATATGCGCGCTTTACCCAGAGAAGAAGACGCTCCGCCTCGAGATACTGCGCTTCGCTCACGAGCTTCGCGCCGCGAGTGGCGCAGGCTTGTCCAACGGGGCCCCCCCGCAGGCGAAGACGACTGCGCGCGAGCTCGCCATGGCCGAGGACCTCGTCGAATCGATGCGCGCAGAATGGGAGCCTGACAAATACAAGGACACCTATCGTGACGAGCTGCTCGCGCTCATCGAAAAGAAGGCAACGACCGGAAAAGTCGACCTTGCCCCTCGGCGCCGGCCGCAGCGAACCAATGTCGTCGATCTGTTGTCGCTCTTGAAAAAGAGCATTGAAGAAAAGAAGGGCGTGCGCGCTGCGAATGCTTCGAAGGACGTGAAGAGGGCCAACCCGCCTAACGCAAAGCCCTCGCGTACGTCAGAGCGGTTTGTCCGCGCCGGTTGAGTGATCGAGCAGCTCCTTGACTTCCTTCTGCGTCGGATCGATTGGAAATCCGTGCGCCTCGCGCGCCTCAGGATTGTCGAACGCGAGCGACACTTTGCAGAGCTCGAAACGCCCGTGGGCCGCCGTCGAGCGGCATCGGTCGCGCAGCTGCTGCATGCGGTCCGCGCTCATCGCCTCGAAGCCCTGTGCGATCTTCAGGTTGGCGCGGAGCTTGTCGACCGATTCCATCCCGCAAATCGTCGTCGCGACCGTTGTCGTAGATGCATTCGTGAATCTGCCGCACCGGCTCGCTCGCGCCGCCTCCGTTAGGCCGGCTTTAGGCCGGCTTACTTGCTCGGCGAGGGCGCGTCGACCGGTCGCACCTTGCCGACAGGAGGCAATCTCGTCTCGAGCCGCAGGCTCGGTCGATCGTCGCGCTCGTAGGGCGCCAAGCTCACACGCTGACCGGTGCGCGCGGACGCTTCGATGGCGCGAAGCACGCGCACGTCGCAGAGCCCCTCTTCCCCTGAAGGTTCTGGCTCGGTGTCCGTGAGAATCGCGTTCGAAAAGTGAATGAGCTCGGGCGCAAATTGGTCGCGATTCGAATACGACGTGTGATCGGTCCTTTCGCCGACCGTCACGTACTCCCTGAGCTCCGACCGGTAGCCGTAGGCTGGATCGAGTCGGATGTCGCCCTTGGTGCCGACAACGCGGTATTCGGCAACGTCGGCAGCCCCTTGGCTCGCCGTAAACTGCGCAACTCGTCCGCCGGAAAAGCGCAGGATCGCCGTCGTGGCTTCGTCCACTCCCTGGAAACGATCGCCCGAGTCACGCACTTGGATTGCGAGGACTTGCGTGGGCTCTTCCCGGAACAGATTGCGCGCGGCGTTGATGCAATATACACCCATGTCGTATGCCGCACCGCCCCCGGCGCGGGCGCGCGTCCGAACGTCGCCCTCTCGGACCTGCTGGCAGAACGTCGACGTGAACAGGCGTGGCTCGCCGATTTCGCCCTTTCGGACGCGCTCGATTGCCGTGAGGTTCGCCTTTTCGAAGTGCAGGCGATAGGCGATCATGAGCTTGACGTTTTCGGCGCGCGTCGCCGCAACCATGGCCTCGCAGTCTTCCACGGTCATGGCCATGGGTTTTTCGCAAAGCACGTGCACGCCAACGGCGGCGACGCGCTCGGTCATGGAGCGATGCATCGCGTTCGGAAGAGCAATATAGACGGCATCGGCTTTGGATTCGCGAAGCACCGCCTCGACGGAGTCGTAACTTCCGGTGTGCTCGATCTCGTACTTCTTCGCGAGCACCGTGAGCTTCTCCGGATTCGACGAGACGAGTGCGACCAGTTCCGAGTTGTGTTTGGCGTGCTCGAAGGCGGGCAAAATGGCCACCTGCGCGATGTTGCCGAGACCGATCACGGCGTAGCGGATTCTGCGGTTCGTTTCGTACGTTTCGTCCATGACGCCCTCCTTCAATCGAGACCGACGGCAGTGCAAAGCGTGAGCCAGAAGTGGCCGCCCACGAAGCATCCAACGTGTCCATTTTCGCGTCACAGCGGAACCGGCAAGCTTCGTGCACACTGGCACTCGCGAGCGCCGCCGCGCGGTCGAGACCGCCCGGTGTTGTGCCCAAGGAAACCTCGTCATGGCGGTTGTCGGGATGCTAGCGACGGCTGTTGGATGGTTCCGTCGATCGAGCCACGCCGCGCGAAGGCACCGCTGTGGCCATCCGACCCTGCGGCAAGCAGATCAGGCTTACCGGAGAGAGTCCGCTCGAGGCGACGGAGCGCCACCTCCAACGTCGTCCACTCGTCGAAGGGGATAGGCGCACGATCCAGACGACGCGAAAGATCCTGAAAAATGCTGGTGGCGCGCTCGCGACCCGAGTGTTGACCTTTTCCTTGTTCGCTCCACAGTTGTTGGATCTCGTCTTGGATCTTTTGCGCCTCGGGCTCCGTGACGAGATACGCGTCCTCCTCCAGGTTCGTGCGCGTCATCGCGGCACGCACGTGTGCAACGGTGTGTGGGGCACCTCGCAGAAGCAAGTCTGCCGGGTAGAGATAGATCTCGAGCCTTTCGCCGCGCAACCGCTGGGGCCTCGACGCAACGATTGGCTCGAGAAACGGCTTGGCGAGTTTTTGCACGATCAGGGTCGCAAGCGCCATCGGTCGCGGCACGTCTTCCCGGGCCACGCGAGCGCCGGCCCGGTCGCACGCCTTAACGAGTGCTTCGAGCACCGCGAGGTATCGCCCCTCCTTCGGTTGCACGTAGACGTGACAGTCCTCCCATTTGTGGATGGTGGATATCACTTTCACCACCGGGACCGTCACTGCGGTGATCACAAACGCCAAGAAGTACCCGATGGCGATCGGGTAGCCGCCAAGCAGCGTGAAAACGAGTCCGCCTCGGAGCTTGTCTGCCGGCGTAATCCAGCGCGTGATGGCTCCCACGGCGCTCGGGACGAGAACCGCGAGCGTGACCCAAATGATCCGAAGCGCCACATCCCCCAGCCATTTGTGGATGGGCACGAGCGCGATCGCCCATGCGGCTGCGCCGGGCAGAAAGCAGCCCAGCAGCAGGAAGGGCCAGACGACGGACAATGCGAGGGCCACGCTGAGCCCCGTCTGCTTCTTCGCGGCGAGCTTGCCGAAAAGCGCCGTGACCGACCAGCCGAAGATCGCTTGCACGATCGTGCTGAGCTCCCGCATCACTAGGCTGAGTAGCGCGCTGAGAATCGCCATTCGTGACAGAATCGCAATGCGCGTGCCATCCCCCCCCACAGCCCGGGCGCGGCACCGGGCGCGTATCGCCCCGTCAGTCCATTGTTCAGAGGACGAGGAGGATCAGGGATGAGCCGATGCATCGGACGAGTGGCATCGAGTGGCATGCGTGACAGATGCGGCAGCACGGCAACTCACTTCATGGTGTCTGGCATGTGCATTGCAATCTCCGTTTGGATGGATCCGGAGGAGCCCATGAGCAACCAGAAAGACAAGGGCGCAGGTGTGGCGCAGCAAGTTGTTGGTCGATTCAAACAAGGCATCGGCAAGGTCATCGGCAACGAGCGGATGGAGGCCGAGGGGAAAGCACAAGAACTCGAAGGAAGGGCACGCGAAGAAGCGGCGAAGGCCGCGGAACGCTCGAAGGGCAAGGTCGAACAGGTCGTCCGAGCCATCAAGAATCGAGCCGGCGCAGTCATCGATGATGAGCTGTTGCAAGCCGAGGGCAAAGCGCAGGAGCTGAAGGGCGAGGCTCGACAAACAACTAACGAGTAAAAGACATGAATGGCCTGGGCCGATTCCGCATAAGCTTCCTATGGGGTATTGCAGCCACGTCCTTCCGACTTGGGCGGGTGCTCCAGAGGGCCTTCATTTTTTCCCTTGGTCGCAAGGTTTGGGTTTGTCATGACTGGAAACAAGGGCGCCGGTGCAATGCTTGCGTGCGCCCAAAAAGAGAGTTCCGTTCTTGTTATCGACGACGACGAGAACTTCTTGGCCGTTATTCAGACTGCCCTCGAGAGTGCGGGTTATTCGATTGCAACGGCGCCGGACGGCGCCTCGGCACTCCAGTGGCTTGCACGGTTCCACCCCAAGCTCATCCTGCTTGACTTGAACATGCCGGGAATGGACGGCCCCTCGTTTCGTGAGTGGCAATTAGGCGAGGAGTCGTTGGCCCATATTCCCACGATCCTCGTCACGAGCGTCACGCAGCCGGGGGCGGCGGCCGGGCCCCTGTTTGTTCGCGCTTGCCTTCCCAAACCGATCGATCTCGACAAACTGCTTCTGCTTGTCCACCACTACTGTCCAGGGGCGGTCCCGGATGGCAGCGTCCTGATGTGGCGCCGGTCATCCCCATAGCCCCGTTGGCGGCCAAGGGATGAACCCCGGGCTCGGTGACGCCATCATGGCGGGCGAGGAGTTACGAGGATCGCCGTTCGTCCGCCGCGAGTTTGGCGACTACCGTGACGAGCTCGCCTGCGTCTACCGGTTTCGAGATAGACGCATCGAATCCGGCGGCCAGGGCTCGTCGCGCAGTGCGTCTCGCGCCCGTCGCTGAGCGGGGCTCCGCCGTCGACGTCGACGTCGAGCCGCGCCTAATGCGGGGGCCTTCAACGGCAAGAGGCCCCCGCGGGGTCGGTCAGAGATCGATGCGCGTTCCGAATTCGATGACGCGGTCCGGCGGCAACCCGAAATGACCGACGGCGCTTCTCGCGTTCCGCCAGAGAAAGGCAAACAGCCGCTCGGCCGTCGGTGTCATCTTTCCGCCGTTGCCCGCGACGAAGGTCTCGCGTCCGATGTAATACGTCGCGTCGCCGAGCGCCTGGCAGACTCCATGACGCTCGAGCGCTCGGGTCAGCGCGGGAGGCACCTCGGGGTTTTCCATGTAGCCGAACCGAATGCTGACGCGCACGAACCCATGGCGATCGAACGGCTCGACCTCGTCGCGTTGGTCCTCTGGAGCCTGCGGCTCGTGCTCGACGACGACTCTCAGGACGATGACATGATCCATGAGCGATCGGGTGCGAGACGCCTGAATCGACAAGACATGCGGGACTCCCTCGGTCGCCGTCAGGTAGACGGCCGTCCCCGGCACACGCACCACACCGCTCTCGGGCAGGCGGGCAAGAAACTCGTCGAACGGCACGCAGCGCCGGCGCATGTACTCAGCCAAGAGTGTGCGCCCGCGGCGCCAGTTCACCATGATCAAGAAAAACACCGTGCCGACGAGGATCGGGACGTATCCCCCGTCGATGACCTTGGTCAGATTGGCGAAGAAAAAAGGCAGATCGAAAGCGAGAAAGAGACAAAGCAACGGCACGGACCGCACCGGCGGCCACTTCCAGGCCGACCGTGTCACGTCGTAAAACACCACAGAGGTGATGGCCATCGTTCCGCTGACCGCGATGCCGTACGCCGACGCCAGATGCGACGATTCTCGGAACCCCAAGACCAGGGCAATGCACGTGACCATGAGCCCCCAGTTCATGAGCGGAACGTAGATTTGTCCTTCGGCCTCGCGCGAAGTGTGGCGGACCGTAACGCGAGGAAAGTACCCGAGCTGCACGGCTTGATGGGTCAGCGAGAACACTCCACTAATCAGCGCCTGCGACGCGATCGTCGTGGCCATTGCGGCAAGGGCGACGAGCCCGACCGTGAAGACGCCGGTCGGAACCATCGAAAAGAACGGATGAGCCAACGCCTCCGGTTCGCGCAGGACGAGCGCCGCTTGCCCGAGATACGAAAATGCAAGCGATGGAAAAACCAAACCGAACCAGGACAAGCGAATGGGGCTCGCGCCGAAGTGGCCCATGTCCGCATAGAGGGCTTCGGCCCCCGTGATCGCCAGCACCACGACCCCGAGGATGGAAAGCCCGCGCAGCCCGTGGTGAGCAAAGTACAGGGCACCCCAATGGGGCGAGATCGCCGTAAGAATACCTGGAGCCCTGAGAACCTCCTTCAGCCCAAGTGCTCCCACGGTGACGAACCAGGCCACCATCACCGGCCCGAAGAGCGATCCCACGCGTGCCGTGCCGCGACCCTGAATCGCAAAAAGCCCGAACAGAACGCCGCATGTCAGTGGAACGATCAACGGCCTCATGCCCGGTGCGGCGATTTCGAGGCCTTCGAGAGCGCTGAGAACCGAAATGGCGGGAGTGATCATTCCGTCGCCAAACAAGAGTGCCGCGCCCGCCACGACCAAGAGCGCCATGATTCCAATCGATGTGCGAGAACGTCGGGGCAGAAGCGAAAGGAGCGCCAAGATGCCGCCCTCGCCTCGATTGTCGGCGCGCATGACAAAACCCACGTACTTGACCGAGACAGCCAGGATGAGCGCCCATAGGATCAGCGACACGACCCCGAGCGTATCGGGGCGATCCAGCCGTCCTCCCTCATCCACCTTGGCTGCGACCTGCAACGTATAGAGAGGGCTCGTACCGATGTTTCCGAATACCACCCCGACCGCGCCGAGCGCGGTGACCCACCCGCGGCCGATGGGGTCTTCCCTTTTCAGCAATGCCTTAGAAAAACCAGGCGACGATAAGGATGGGTGGAACGCCGACCAACCACGCGAGACCGTATTTCATATCAACCTCCGAGAGCGCGTGCGTACCTCTTCGCAAAAGGCAGGCCAGCGAGGCCGTCGCAACGCGATCTCGGCCGCGCTAGGCCGCGCCTTCGACGAAGGAGATGCGAGTGGGAGGGAAAATCAGCCCTACTGCGGCACGGCCCGTGCAGCGAGTTCGGTGGATCCGTGAAATGCAAGCGGCATGAAAGGCAGAGCAGTGAACGGCAATCGAGTAACGAAGACCCAGGTCACCATCCACGAGCCGCAGAAGCTGCTTCAGATGGGTTTCCGTCACCGAAGCCTGCCCGCGCGCCGAGTCCGGCGGCACCCCCCCGGTCGCCGCTCGGCTCGTGGGCAGACTTCGTCGTCGGATGCGCTCGTCGAGCGGGCTGTCAGGTCACTCTCCGTCGCGGCCCAATCGAAGTGGGCCCGATCCTCCGCAGTAAGGCTTCTGCAACGTCCTTCTCTTTCAAGGCAATCTTCAAATGCACTGGGTGTCTCGTAGCGGAGGAGCGCAGGAGGACGCGTTGAAGGTCGTTTCGGCCGGGCATGCTTCAAATGCACTGGGGGTCTCGTAGCGGAGGAGCGCAGGAGGACGCGTTGAAGGTCGTTTCGGCCGGGCGTGCGGTAGGAGAGGCGCTTAGCGGGACGCGACGGAAAACGGTGTCCGGCACCGCCCGCCAGATTCATGGCGACCGCTCGACCGTGCCGACGTGTTTCTCATGGGCCGTCGCAATCACTCTGGCGTGGTCGACCGCATCCGCCTTGCCCCCGGGATCCGGTGACGGGGGACCCGTTTCGCGCGCCGGGGCAAGCCTGATGGCGCTTGCCCGTCCCATCGGACGTTTCGACGCGCGCGATCCGGCGGGACCCCGTTTTGGCTGGCCTGCAACCGCCATTGAGACAGCCTTCACGGGGGTGGGAGTCGACGTGCGCCTTCGGGACGAAGGGGCCAATGTTTTCGCGGTGGCGATCGATGGGGGCGTGCCGGCTTCGCTGGCTACGAACCGGACGACCGAGCGTTACGTCTTGGCCCGGGGCCTTGGTCCGGGCCGCCACACCGTCTTACTCACCAAGCGCACCGAATCGAACGTCGGAATCGTGCAGTTTCTCGGCTTCGTCCCGCAAGAAGGAGTCCTACTCAAAACGCCGGAGCCGGCCAGAACGCGCCGGATCGAGTTCGTCGGCGACTCGGTCACGTGCGGGTACGGCGATCTCGCAAAAGGTCCGAAGGAGCACTTCAGCGCGGCTACGGAAGACGAAGCAAGCGCCTACGGGGCATTGACCGCTGCAGCATTCGGAGCGCAGCGCTCCGTCATCTCGTACTCGGGCATTGGGGTCTACCGAGACCACGACGGATCGACCCGGGATCAGATGCCCGTGCGGTTCAGGCGAATCTTGGCCGACGACCCGACCAGCCAGTGGGGCTTCCGCGGCCCCGCTCCGGACGCCGTCGTGGTCCATCTTGGCGTGAACGATTTTGCAAAGGGAGATCCGGGTGCGGCGTTCGAGCAAGCCTACGTCGGCCTCTTGCGCATGCTGGGTACGGTCTACCCGCACGCAGCCATCGTCTGTGCCGTCAGCCCCATGCTGACGGACGCCTACCCGCCGGGAGCGAAGAATCGAACGAAGGCTGCAGGATACATACGAGCCGCCGTCGATCAGCGCAGGCTCGCGGGCGATAGCCACGTTTTCTATTTTGCATTCGACGAGATCGTCAAGGCCGATGGGTTCGGGGCCGACTATCACCCGAGCCTTGCGAGCCACCGTCGCATGGCGGCGGCGCTCGTGGCCGTGCTCCGGTCGACTTTGGGATGGTAGGCACTCCGAAGAAATGCTGGCTTTGGGAATGGAATGGGCAGCCGACGCGTCATGCACGACCGCTGCGTCTAGACCGGCGATGGCGAACTTCCGTCTACGGGTTCCAACAAGGTTTGCGAGTGGCCAGATCTACGGCGCGGCCGGCGGCAACCGTAAACAGGGCTCACGAACTCCAATGGGCGAGGCCGATCCAGCACCAGCGTAGAGGCTTCTTTGGTTGTACGCAGACGTGCCAGCGTTCCCATTTGCGGATGGCGGAGATCCCCTTCACCACGGGAACCGTGAGCGCGGTGATCACGACCGTCACGAAGGTCCCGACGGCAAGATAGCCCTTCCACCGCTTCCGCCCAGTCTGCACCCCCGCCGCTTCGTGCCGCTTGCGTCGCGATGCCTCGGCGTAACGTGCCGCCTTGGCGTTGCATGCCAGACCCCGCTCGACCGTCACAGGCGATAGCCGGAAAGCAACAGGACGAGCAGAACCAGCAATACGACACCGACGCCGCCACTGGGATAATATCCCCAGCCACGGCTATATGGCCACGCCGGGACCGTGCCGACCAGTGCAAGGACGAGGACAATGAGTAGAATCGTAAACAGCATCGAACTTTCAAGGATCGTGCCACCGGGGCTCTTGGCGTTCGGTATCGAGGGTCGCCCACGCGCAACCTCAAATAGGCAAGCCGGACGAGGCTCCTGGGCCGCACGGACACGACGATGCTAAGGCGCGGTATTCGCACGGGCCCATGCGATTCGGCAAACCGGCCACACCCCCGTGGCCCAGTTGTGCGTGTGACGTCGCGCCGAACGGACGAGCGAAAACGCACATGTGTCCCATCCCGATCCCCAGCGGCGTCGTGGCCGTGGCTCGGGACCGTCGCATTCGCCGCATCGGCGCGTGCGCGTCGTGGCCGCGACCGATGGGCGCGAGAGCGCGAGTGCCTGGAAGCGTCCCAACCGCCGGCTCCCTTGATCTTCTCGACACCAGGATTCCAGGTGGTCACGTGGCCCGTCGGGTCCAGCATTCTGCTCAGCGCACGACGAGGCCCGTCGCGCCCACGGGCAGCGCGCTTTCGGCGGGAGGCGCGTAATCCGTCGCACCGACGCGCGTGAGCGTTCCGCTAGTCTGGATTTGAAAAATTCCGATCGACGCTACCCCCGAGTTTAGGACATACAGGAACTGTCCATCGGAGGTAATGCTTTCGTCGTTCGGGCCATTGACGACGGTGCCCGCCTCCGTCGTGCTGGTCTGTCCCGTCGTGGCGACGACGGCATTCGTCGCGGTGCCGATGTCGGTGAGATCTCCGGTGGTAGAGCTCACGGTGAACCCACTGATGTCAGAGCCTTTCGCGTTGGCCACATAGGCCCGATCGGCAGTGGTCGCGACCCAGCAGGGGGCGCCGTCGGTGGGCAAGAATTGCGAACCGCTGGCGCCGGGCGCGGCCGGGCTGATCGCCCCTCCGATGACGGCATACGACGCGACGCCGGTCGACCCCGCTTCGGACACCACCAAGTATCCTTCCGAGAAGGCGAAGCCATAGGGAGTCAATTGCGGGCCCGCGTCGGGCCCGGCACTGGCCGTTGTGTAAAACCCTTTTTCGGTGGCGACGCCGGTGCTGCTCACTGCGAACGTGTCGATACTGCCGGGGCCAGTCACGCTACCGTTGGCGCCCGACTGTTTTTCAGTCACGACGAGCCAGTTGCCGTCCGGCGTGAACTGCACCTGGGCCGGGTCGACGCTCTGGGTCGTGCTGCTGAGCCGTAGGACGGTGCCCGGAATCGGACTCGCCGACACGCTACCGGCCTCGCTCGTCGCGCTCACGGTATACCCCGCAATCATCGAGGGCGTCGTGGCGTTGCCTTCATAAAGAACGTAGACGGTATTGCCCCAGAATGTGACGCTTTTGGGCCCAAGCAGCATCGTGTCGGCTGCAGCGATCTTTACGGCCGCGCCCAACGTCCCATCGAGGTTCACCGGAAAAATGGAGAACGTGCCATCGCCGGCATTGACCGCGTAGATTCGGTTGGCGCCCTGGTCGTACGCGAGCGCGCCCTGCTCGCCCAGACTGATCCCGGAGCCCGTGCCCCCCGTCGGAAAGTCCACGGTCATCGGTGTCAGGCTCCCATTCGATGCGCGGAGAAAGCCGAAGACGTTGTTGTCTGCGGTGGCATTCGACATCGTGTACACGGCGTTGGCAGGCGACGCTCCTGCCTCTCCCGAATCGCTCGCCGCGGAGTCGGTGGACGCCCCGGTGTCGCCGCTCAGAGCATCGCCCGACGCGTCCGCTTCGCTGGCGTCCAACCCCACGAGGGTCGCGTCGCCAGCGTCGATCGCTAGGGCGTCGGCCGACGCATCGGTCGCCGCCTCATTGCCTGCGTCCGGCACAGCCGCCGCGTCGCCCGCGTCAGGCGTCACGCCCGAATCGCCTGCCACCTCTGTGGTGTTGTTCGAGCTGCTGCTGCACGCAGAGAGAAGGAATGCCGTAGGAAGCGCGATCCCAATAGTCCGAATTAGCATGTGAAGCCCTCATGGTTTGGATTCGGCCGCCCCGCCTTTACGCGCACTTCACAATGCCGTGAGTGCCTTTACGCGCTGGCGTCGGTCAGTCGTCCAGCCACACTTGCCACAATCGTGCCACGCCCCCGGGAAATGGGGTCGCCGTTGCGAATGACGGTTCGGCCCACTCGAGTGAACATCCACGCTTCTTGCTACGCGCGCAGGGCATGGCTCTCGCAGCTCGGTAAACCTGCTGCAAGCGCGGTTCGGTCACCGCGCCATCGCCGTTTCTACTGCCGAGAGGTGTGCTGGAGCCAGTGCGACGGAGGCGGGTCCGCCAGCACGTCACAGGAGGTCGCCGCGACTCCGTACGCTGGGCGAAAGGCAGGGTTTACGCGCTGGGGTGGACCGGCGCGGACCGCCGGCGAACGCCCTCGATGAGGCGGGCGACGATGACGACGAGCTCCCCGGGCTGGACGGGCTTGGGCAGGTGCATGTC
Organism: uncultured delta proteobacterium; assembly: GCA_963696385.1. GTDB lineage: Bacteria > Myxococcota_A > Polyangia > Polyangiales > Polyangiaceae > Palsa-1150. The sequence goes on along the minus strand of CAVOKF010000004.1, from coordinate 975,645 downwards.
GAAGCCCGCGCGCAGAGCGCGCGTGCGATCCTCGGCGCTCGCGTAAGCGGTGAGCGCGACCGCCGGGATGAGCCCACCTTTCGCCGCCGGGAGCGCGCGCACGGCGGCGATAAGCGAATATCCGTCGCGCTTGGGCATCCCGATGTCGCTGATCAAGACGTCGAAGCTACCCCCACTCACCGCTGCGAGGGCTTCCTCCGCGTTCCGGGTGACAGTGACTTCGGACCGGCATTGCTCGAGGACGAACTGGAGGAGGTCGCGTCCCTCGGGCTCGTCGTCGACCACTACGACGCGCAGCCCGGACAAGGCTGGCGAAGGCTCGAGCGCAAGGCTTTCTCCACCCCGGTCGTCAGCGGGCCGCGGCGTGGATCGATCCGCGTGCAGGGTAGCTGTGGGCAGCGCGACGACGAAGGTCGCTCCTTTGCCGGGCCCCTCGCTCTCGGCGGTCACCGTACCGCCGTGGAGCTCGACGATGGATCGCACGATGACCAGTCCAAGACCGAGGCCGCCAACCGCGCGCGACGGCGAGGCCTGTCCCTGGCGGAATCGGTCGAAGACGTGCGGCAGGAAGTCGGGCGCGACCCCTTGTCCGTCGTCGACGACCATCAGCTCGACATGCGACTCCTGTCGCCGCAGCCACACCTGCACGCACCCGCCCTTGGGCGTGAACTTGATCGCGTTCGACACGAGGTTCCAAACCACCTGCTGCAGCCGGTCCGCGTCGCCGACGATCGTCGCCTGCGAGTCGAGCACCGGCTGGAGTCGGATGCCCTTGGCCTCCGCCGCCGGGCGGACGGCGTCGAGCGCCGCTTCGACGACGCGCACCATCTCGACGGACGCGACCGAGAGCACGAGTTTGCCCTGCTCGATCCGTGCGAGATCGAGGATGTCCTCGATGAGGCGCGACTGCATCCTTGCGTTTCGCTCGATCGTGTCGAGCACTTTCGGCGTCTGCTCCGGTGAAACGTGGCCGACGCGCAGCAGATGCGACCAGCCCACGATGGCGTTGAGCGGCGTACGGAGCTCGTGGCTCATCGTCGCGAGAAACTCGTCCTTCGCACGGTTCGCGCGCACCTGCTCGCTCACGTCGAAGGCGGCAACGAGGATGCCCTCGATCGCACTGGATGTGTCGCGTAGCGGCGCGTAGACAAAGTTGTAGTATCGCGTCTCCATCGTGCCGTCCGCGCCGGTGGGCAGCCGCACCTTCTCGTAGCGCCCCTCGTGAGCGACGCCGGTAGAGAACACCTCGTCCAAGTATCCGAGGAACGGCTGCCCCTCGAGCTCGGGCACCGCCGCCGCGAACGTCCGGCCGATGACCTCGGGCCCCTTGCCCCATGCGCGCAGGATCTCGGGGTTCGCGAGAATCGATGACGTGCGAAGGCCCCTTGAGCACGGCCACCGGGAAAGGCGCCTGCATGAAGTGACGATACGAGTTGGCTCGTTGCCTCTCCTCGAGGGCAGCCATCTCCCGGGCCGCCCGCGCCCCGGCGAGGGTCGAGGCAACGCGCACCACGAGCTCGCGCGCCGAGAACGGCTTGGCGATGTAGTCGTTGGCGCCCGTGTCGAGCGCCTTGGCCGTTTCCTCCTCCCCGGCGCGCGCCGAGAGCATGATGATGGGCGTCGCCCTGAGCGCAGCATCGGCGCGGAGCGCCTTGACGAGCGAGACACCGTCGAGCCGGGGCATCATCACGTCGCAGAGGACCAGGGCCGGCGGCGCGCGCCGGATGCTCTCGAGGGCTGCGGCGCCGTCGCCGACGGCCTCGACGGTCCACCGCTCGCGCAGGATGCGCGCGACGTACTCGCGCATGTCGGCGTTGTCGTCGGCAAAGACGATACGTTCCCCGGCATCTGTGTGTTCCGCGAGGTGAGCAGCCCGTGTGGGCGCATCGAGCGTGGGGTCGACCCAACGCGAGGCCTCCTCGACGAATGCCCGTGCGCCGATGGCCGACGAAGCGCGGGTTCGCTTCGCGCGGATGAGCGCGGCAGGAAGGTGCGCCGAGCCGCGCGGGATTCGCACGCGGAACGTCGTGCCGGTGCCGACACGGCTCGTGACGCCGATGTGGCCGCCATGCAGGCGCACGAGCTCCTGGATGAGCGCGAGGCCGATGCCGGATCCCTCGTGGCTGCGCGACCGCGCGCCCTCGATGCGGTGGAAGCGTTCGAAGAGCCGAGCAAGCTCGTGCTCAGGGATGCCCGTTCCCGTGTCGGCGACCTCCAGGATCGCGCCGTCCTCGTCCATCCGCAGGCTCACTCGGATCGATCCCTCGAATGTGAACTTGAATGCGTTCGACAGCAGGTTTAGGACGATCTTCTCCCACATGTCTCCGTCGACGAAGATCGCCTCGGGCAGAGGCGGGCAGTCGACCGTGAGCGCGATCCCCCCGCGCTCGATCGCCGCGCGGAAGGTGCTCGCCAGATCGGCGGTGAGCGCCGAGAGATCGACGGGCTCGTAGACGGCCTCGGTGCGCCCGGCCTCGATGCGCGAGAACTCGAGCAGCGTGTTGACGAGCTTCAGGAGCCGCAGCCCGTTGCGGTGCAGCAGTTCCACGGCCTGCCGATCAACGACCGCGCCCTGCGGGCTCGCGAGCAGGTCCTGGATGGGCGCGAGCATGAGCGTGAGCGGCGTCCGGAACTCGTGGCTCACATTGCTGAAGAAGGTCGTCTTGGCGCGATCAAGCTCGGCGAGCGACTCGGCGCGCTCGCGCTCCTCCTCGTACGCCGCTGCGTTGCTCACGGCCTGCGACAGGCTAGCGGCGAGCAGATTGTGGAACCGGCCGTACGAGACGCTCGCCCGCCGCAGGAGCGGGCTGATACCGAGGACGATGAAGCCGAGCGGCCGCCCTCCGCCCGAGCGCTCGAGGGGCAGGACGACCGCCGACCGCGCTCCGGCAATCTCAAGGTCGAGGTCGACGAACCGCGGGCCGCCCTGTCCGTTGGGCGCAGCTGCGGTGCCGAGCACCTCGAACGGCCACGGCGATTCGTCGCCGAAGGGGATGGATGGCGGCGATCGGCGGGTGCCTTTCTCGACGTTCGCCGCGCCGGCGAGCCGAGCTACGCGCGCGCACTCGTCGAGCAGATAGACAAGGGCAAAGGGTACGTCATGGTCGAAGCGCGCGATCTGCCCCGCCGCGTATGCGCAAGCGTCCTCTTTCGTCCGGGCGTGCGTCGTGTCCGCGAGCGCGCTGAGCAGGCGCAGGCGCCGCTCCTCGATGACCTTCTCGGTCGTCTCGAGGACGGCGCAGAGCACACCGCCGACTCCGCCCGACTCGTCGCGGATCGGACTGTACGTGAACGTGAAGTACCCTTCCTCGGGAGCCTCGCCGCGCACGAGCGGTAGCATCAGGTCCTCGGACCACGTGGCCTCGCCTGTGTTGCGCACGTGCACGAGGAGCGGCTCGATGATCTGCCGGATCTCCGGGAGCACTTCGAAGGCGGGCTTTCCCATGGCCTGGGGGTGTTTGTTCGCGCCCACCATCGGCAGCAGGCTGTCGTTGTAGAGCATCACGAACTCGGGCCCCCAGTAGATCGCGATGGGAAAGCGCGACGAGAGGCAGATGCCGAGGGTTGTCCGCAGGCTCTGCGGCCACTCCCTCGGCGGCCCGAGGCGCGTCTGCCGCCAGTCCATGGATCGCATCAGCGCACCGGTCTCGCCTCCGCCCACGAGAAAGGAAGCTGCTGCGTGGCTGCCGTGCAGCCCGACGTCGGCCGACGCCACCATGACGAACAAAGCTTTAGGAATGAATTGCGCCTTTGACAACGAGTGTCTCGCTCGAGCTCGGTCTGCTCTTCGTTGCTCGAGCCGCCTTCCGCGCGAGGCCGGACTCTCCGAGATCCCGCTCGGACCACCGGACGCGACCGCACGTTCCCGTTGCAAGGGCGAGAGCGGCATCTACCCTCTACGTGGAGGCCTTTGTTACTGAGCGCCTCAATCGAATGCCGGACAATCAGGATTTCCTCACGGGCGGCGGGGAAATGGGCGAGCGCATGCGTGCGCTCGACTGGTCAACAACGCCGCTCGGCGCTGCCGCCGACTGGCCGCAGAACCTGAAGACCTGCGTGCGTATCGTGCTCACGTCCCGCCAGCCGATGTTCGTCTGGTGGGGCGACGCGCTCGTGAACCTCTACAACGACGCCTACAAGTCCATCGTCGGTGGCAAGCACCCGACCGCGCTCGGGCAACCGGCCCACGTCGTCTGGCGCGAGATCTGGGACCAGGTCGGCCCGCGGGCAGAGCAGACGATGCGTGGCAACGAGGGAACGTACGACGAGGCGCTCCTCCTCATCATGGAGCGCAACGGATACCCGGAGGAGACGTACTACACGTTCTCGTACAGCCCGGTCCCGAACGATCGCGGCGGGACCGGCGGCATCATTTGCGCGAACACGGACGACACGCGCCGCATCATCGGCGAGCGGCAGCTCGCCTTGCTTCGCGAGCTCGCGGGGCGCATGGCGGAGGCACGGCGCATCGAGGACGCGGTCTCCCGCGGGGCGACCTCGCTCGAGACCGATCCGCGCGACCTGTCTTTCGCACTCATCTACCTCGTCGAGCCCGAGAAGCGGCGGGGCGTCCTCGCGGCGACGGCCGGCATCCCCCGCGGGCACCGAGCGGCGCCGGAGATCGTGCCGCTCGACGGCCTTGCGGCCTGGCCGGTCGGCGAGGTTGCACGGGGCCACCAGGTGCTCGTCGTCGACAATCTGGCGTCGCGCTTCGGCGAGCTTCCGCGCGGCGCGTGGCCGGTGCCTCCGTCGCGTGCCGTCGTACTTCCCATCGCGGCGTCGGGCAGCAACGGCAAGGCCGGGGTCCTCGTCGTGGGGCTCAGCCCGTATCGGCTCTTCGACGAAGACTACCGCGGCTTTCTGCGGTTGGTCGCCGGGCAGATCTCCGCGAGCATCGGCAACGCGCAGGCCTACGAGGAGGAGAAAAATCGGGTCGAAGCGCTCGCCGAGCTCGATCGCGCGAAGACAACCTTCTTCAGCAACGTGAGTCACGAGTTTCGCACCCCGCTCACGTTGATGATCGGACCGATCGAGGACGCGCTCGCGTCGGAGCCGCGGGCAGTGTCGGGCGAAAACCTAAAGACCTTGCACCGCAATTCGCTCCGGCTACTGAAGCTCGTCAACACGTTGCTCGACTTCGCGCGGATCGAAGCGGGCCGGGCCAAGGCGACCTACCGCGCCACGGATCTCGCTGCGTTGACGGTGGACCTCGCGAGCGCGTTCCGATCGACGGTCGAGCGCGCGGGGCTCGACTACAGCGTCGACTGTTCTCCGCTGCCCGAGCCGGTCTTCGTCGACCACGACATGTGGGAGAAGATCGTCCTCAACCTGATCTCGAACGCCGTGAAGTTCACGTTCGATGGGTCCATCCAGATCGCCTTGCGGTGGGCCGGTGACCATGCCGAGCTGCTCGTTCGCGACAGCGGCATCGGCATTCCGGCGGGTGAGATCCCGCATCTATTCGAGCGATTCCACCGGGTGCAAGGGGCTCGCGCCCGCACGCACGAGGGATCGGGCATCGGACTGGCGCTCGTGCACGAGCTCGTCAAGATGCACGGCGGCAGCATCCGCCTGGACAGCCGGGTCGGACAGGGAACGACGTTCACTGTCGCGATCCCGCGGGGACGCGATCACCTTCCGTCCGAAAGGGTCGATGAGCAGCCCACCACGGCCGCGTCGACGACCGGGGCGGCGGCGTACGTCCAGGAGGCGCTCGGGTGGTTGCCGGGCGCAGCTGCGCCGGACGAGCAGGTCCCCGCCGGGGTGTGGCTGGCGGGCCCCGCCCCCGATCGCGTGATGGTGGCCGAGGGGGCCCGTGTTCTCCTCGCGGATGACAACGCCGACATGCGCGAGTACGTCGCGCGCCTGCTCCGCCCGCACTGGTCCGTCGAGGTCGTGACCGATGGCGCGGCTGCCCTCGCCGCGGTGCGGGCGCGTGTGCCCGACCTCGTTCTGACCGACGTGATGATGCCCGGCCTCGACGGCTTCGGTTTGCTGCGCGCCTTGCGCGAAGATCCCGCGACCCGGCCCGTGCCCGTCATCATGCTCTCGGCGCGCGCCGGCGCGGAGTCGCGCGTGGACGGTCTCGAGGCGGGGGCGGATGACTATCTGGTCAAGCCGTTTTCCGCGCGGGAGCTCGTCGCGCGGGTCGCGACGCACTTGCAGATCGCGCAGCTGCGCAGGCGGGCCGAGCAGGAGCGCCAGCGCCTGCACGACGTCCTCATGCAGGCGCCGGTCGCGATGGCCGTCGTCTCGGGCCCCGAGCTGCGCTACGAGCTCGCGAACCCCGCGTACTGCGATATGGTGCGGCGCACCAATCTGGGCGGTCGCAAGCGGCAGGACGTCTTTCCCGAGCTCGTCGAAGATCCCACGTTCCCACTGCTCGAGAAAGTCGCCGCCAGCGGCGAGCCGCTCCATGCGCACGAGGCGAAGGTGCGGCTCGTCCGCGATGGTGTTCAGAAGGACGCATACTTCGACATCGCTCTCGCGCCAGTCGGCGAGATCGACGGATCGAAGTCGGTCGTAGTTGTCGCACTCGAGGTGACCGAGCATGTGCACGCGCGCAAGCGCATCGAGGCGCTCCGCGCGGCGGCGGAGGAGGCGAGCCGGACGAAGGACAACTTCCTGAGCACGCTGAGCCACGAGCTGCGCACGCCGCTCAACGCGATCGTCGGGTGGTCGTCCGTGCTGCGCGCCGGCAACGTGCGCCCCGAGCAGATGGCCAAGGTGGTCGAGACGATCGATCGCAACGCGCGCGTGCAGGTGCGCCTCATCGAGGATCTGTTGGAGCTCTCCAGCATCGAGCAGGGCAAGCTCGTGCTGAACGTGGGCCCGGTGGAGATGCTGCGCGTCGTCAAAGCAGCCATCGACGCGGTCCGGCCCGCGGCGGACGCGAAAGGCGTGCGCGTCCAGCCCTTTCTCGACTCGCGCGCGCGCATCGTCGGGGACCCCGACCGCCTGCAGCAGGTTGTGTGGAACCTATTGACGAACGCGATCAAGTTCACGCCGCGGGGAGGATGCGTGCAGGTGCGGCTCCGGCGCGACCATTCGTTGGTGGAGCTTGTCGTGTCCGACACCGGCCAGGGAATCGATCCCGACTTTCTGCCCCACGTCTTCGACCGGTTCCGGCAGGCGGACCCTTCGTACACGCGGTCGGCGGGAGGGCTCGGGCTGGGCCTCGCCATCGTGCGCTCGCTCGTCGAGCTTCACGGAGGCATCGTCACGGCGAGCAGTGCAGGTCCGGGCAAGGGGGCGTCGTTTCTCGTCCAGCTCCCGACCGCCCCGCTGCGCGCCGAGGTGACCTCGCCCGCGGCGGGCAGCAGTAGCTCCGACGAGGTGCAGCCGCGCACGTTCGAGTGTCCCCCGGAGCTCCGGGGGCTGCGCGTCCTAGTGGTCGACGATGAGCCCGAGACGCGATCGCTCATCGAGTATGTGCTCGAGCAGTGCGAGGCGCGCGTCACTGCCGTCGGAAGCGCGCGCGAGGCCCTTGCCTTGATCGAGGCGTCGCCCTTCGATGCCCTTCTGTCAGACGTCGCCATGCCTGAAGAGGACGGCCATTCCCTGATCCGCAAGGTGCGCCTTCTGCCTGAGCTCAGGGGGGGGCGAGTGCCGGCCATCGCTTTGACGGCGTACGCACGCAAGGAGGACCGCACGGCGGTGTTCAAGGCGGGGTTCGACGTGCACCTCGCGAAGCCCATCGATCCCGGGGAGTTGCTCGTCATCCTGGCGCGGCTCGTGAGCCGCCAGCTGCGCGAGTCCGGCCGCGCCGACGAGCTCGGCTGATCGCCGCTGGCCCAGCCAACCTTGGCGAGTGGTGCACTCGGGGTGCCTACGTTGCCCGGGCATCCGCCTGGCTTGCTGTGGGATGCTCACGACACGTCGATTCGCTCCCGCAAGCGTCGTCGATCTCCTGCTTTTTCGCACAATTGGACCCGAGCGGTCGCGCGTTACGCATCCGATGGACGCAATGTCCTTGCAGGGGCCGCCGACTCCGTTTGGGTCGCCACATCCGTCACACCCGAGCTCTTGAAGACCTCGGCAGCGCAACTCCGGTCCGCGCCGTCATCGGTATGCACCGCCATAAGGATGTTGTCCGACCTCAATTTCGTTTCATATATTTTCGCTTCGTATTCCGGAATACCCATCCCGACGAGCGCCCCCGTCAATCCGCCGACCGTAGCTCCGGCCGCCAACCCGCTGAGCGTCGCCATGATCGGACCCGCGGCGATGAAGAAGCCGAGGCCGGGAATGGCCAACGCGCCGATGCCTGCGAGAAGGCCGAGCGTGCCGCCCACGACACCGCCGGCTCCGACTCCGGTGGCGATGCCTTCGGGCGCCTTGGTGTGCCGCTCGTGCGCGAACGCAGTGGTGGATTGCTTGTCCGGAAACAGCACTGAGATGTCCTCCCTCGCGAACCCCGCATCGAGGAGACGCTGGGCGATGAGCTCTGCCGTCTCGCGAGTCGAGACCACGCCAATGACTGCCTTTTTCATGAAAGTCCTCTTTTCCTTGGGGGATCGTTTCGATCGGCGCCGCGGGCTCCGCGGCCACGATCTGGGTCGGATCGATGGAGCCGAAACGGACCGAAATGTCAGTCGTTGGTCTTGTCGACGTCGGCTTTAAGCGACGCCCACTCTTTGTCGAGGTTGTCCTTCCCGACATCCCAGACATCGGGTGCGGCCGACTCGAGCGCACGCAACTGCTCGACGAATTCGTCTCGCTGCGCTTGAATCGTCGACAGCTGTGGCTCGAGCGCTGCCCTAGCTTTTGCGTTCGAGCTGCGCGCTTTGGATTGGAGACGCATCACTCGACCATCAAGGCTCACCAAATCTTCACGCTTCGCGTGAAGGTAATTCTCTCGCGCTTTCACGAAGTCCATGCGAGCCGTGGCAATTTGGTCGTCTGCCGCGGCCCGCGCGTTCTGCGAATGCTGCTCCGCTTCGCTTCGGGCGCTGCTGGCTTGCTCGTTGGCTTGTATTTCCTTTTGCATCTCGGTCTGTCCGGCCTGCTGATGGCAAGCCGCAAGCGAGGCCGACAAGACGACGATGCCCGTCAACGACGTGATTGAATGCACCATTGAAGCACCTCATGGTTTAGGACTGTCCTGAATGCCGCGCCTCGGCGGCCGAGCCCTTTTGACGCTCTTGCAGGGCAGTTATCGTGCCGTGAGCCTGGGACGAGCGTATCCGTTACGGAAGCTACGGCTCCTTCTTTGCGGTCTTCTGGCCGGACTCGTTCGCCGCCTTTCGCGGCACCTTGTCGCCTTCGCGACGCGCTGCTGAGAGACCGATTGCGACGGCCCGCTTGCGGCTGGTCACGCGCTTGCGCGAGCGGCCGGACCGCAACGGCCCTTCTTTGAGCTCGTGCATCGCGTTCGCGACTTTCTGCCGACGCGCGCGGTCCGTAGTGCCGCGACTTTTTCGCCTTGGCCTTCTTTGCGGACATAGAAATTCCCTTCTGCTGCGAAGTCTCGTGCAGCAGCTCGCGCAACGGAGCAATCGGCATGCCGTTCGTCGCTGGAGGGGGTCGTTGACTGGGGGCTCGTTACCCGCCGCGGGCCAGACGACCTGCCTGCCTTCGACCGCAAGACGATCCAACTCTTTGCCCAAACGGGCAAGGGAGCGACGCATTGGAGCGCGGATCTCTCGAGCCCGACGCGAACATTTCGCTGAGCTGCGGCAAAAAGCGCTTTTCTGTCGCTTTGAGGCGTCGGGGCACGGTGCCGTGAGACAGGTTCGCCACATCGTTGCAACGCTGCCCCGCGCACCCGGTTGTGAAGTCCATGGTCGGGTATCCACATTGCAATGGATCGGTAGCCTGGAGGTTACCATGAGCCATCTCGTGCGTTTGCTGTCGCGCTTCTCGGCTCTCGCCGTCCTGTGCGGCCTCGTCGCTTGCGCCCGCCCGCCACAGCCCAACATGCCTTCGAATGCGGGTGTCGCTCCGCCGACCCGGGATCCCGATGCGCTGGGCACGAACGCGACGGGTACTCAGCCGCAGACGCCGGCTGCGGTTCGGCCGTCCGGCGCGCCGGCTTACTCTCAGTCGGGGTCCTCGCAATGCCCGCAATCGGCTTACGATCAATCGAAACTTTCCGGATACTCGGAATCGTGGACCTCGAAGAACGGCGTCCCAGAGCCGATGGGAGCCGCCGCACTCGATGCTTGGCCTCTGGACGATGCGCAAATTGCCGCGGTCGTTTCAGCGATTCACCAGAACGAGATTCAAGAGGGTCAATTGGCAGAAACCACCGCGGCGTCGGCGCAAGTCAAGTGGTTCGCGCAACTGTTGGTGAGCGCCCACCGCACGATGCTGACCCACGACACTGCCGTGCTCTTGCAGGCGCAGATTGTTCCTTACACCAACGTCGTAAGCGACCGCATCAATGACAATGCCACGAGCAAAATCGCCGCATTGCGCTCCTTGCAATCTTTGCATTCTGACGAGTTTGATCGTCAGTACATCGACGACCAGGTGCAGGCCCATAAGAAGGCACTCGCATTTCTGAACCACTCCGTGAACCACGTCCAGAATACTGACTTCAAGGCCGCGCTGCAATCCGCCCTGCCCCAGGTCGAGGCTCACTTGCGCACGGCCGAGCGCCTCCAACAAGACCTGCGGACGGGGGCGACCGGTCGGACGTCGAAGCAGACCGGCAAATCCGCGAGCAGTCTGTCCGCTCAGCGGTTGGACGCAGAGCTCGATGAGGGCGGGATCCGTGGCCAGCAGATGGCGCGGGGATCGGTGCATCCCGGCGGCCTCGGGCGGTGACATGGCGCCCGCGGCCGTCGCACCATCTACGGGTGCACGGTGCGCCGATCTCAGGAGGGCTGAGTGCGCGCGACGCGATCGCGGAGCCGTCGCTCGAGCAGCCGCTTCTCGCCATCGTTGGTCGCGAGCGAGATCGCTCTCTCCAGGTCGGGTCGTGGGTCGCCTCCCGTGCGCTCGAGCAGGTCAGCGCGCGTGGCGTAGAAGAGGTGGTAGTCCGCGAGCGGCCGCTCGATCGCCTTCAACGCGGCGAGGCCCGCGGAGGGGCCGGCGAGCATCGAGACGGCGACCGCTCGGTTCAGCGCCACGACCGGTGAAGGGGAGACTTCCCTGAGCGCATCGTACGCAAGGACGATGCTCGCCCAGTCGGTGCTTTCCCAGCGGGGCGCCGTCACGTGCACCGCCGCGATCTCGGCCTGCAAGACGTACGGACCTCGTCCTCCGAGCGAGCGCGCGCGCCGAAGCGCCATCAGCCCTTCGCGCACGAGCTCTCGGTTCCACCGCGATCGATCCTGCGCGGCGAGCAGAATCGGCAGCCCCTCGTCGTCGACGCGCGTTTGCGCACGCGCAGCGCCGAACGCCATGATCGCCAGCGCGCCGAAGGCTTCGGGCTCGCGCGGCACGAGGTCGCAGATGAGCCGCGCCAGGCGCAGCGCCTCCGCCTGGAGGTCGAGCCGCATCAGCGGGCCGCTCCGCCCGGTGTGCCCCTCGTTGAACATCGCGTACACGACGCCCACTACCGCCGCCACGCGCTCCGCGAGATCGTTGCGCTCCGGAATCACGTACCCGACCTTCTTCTCGTCGAGGGTCTGCTTCGCGCGCAAGATCCGCTGCGACACCGTGGGCTCCGAGCAGACGAACGCCCGCGCGATTTCCTCGGTCGAGAACCCAGCGACCACCTTCAGCGTGAGCGCGACCCGGTTGTCGGTCGACAGCTCGGGATGACAGCAGGTGAAGATGAGCCGGAGGGTATCGTCGCTCACGGTGTCGATGGTCTCTCGTGGATCCATGTCGTCCTCGACGAGGAGCGGCGCCTTGGCTTCGGCCACAGCGCGTCGGCGTCGCGCATCCTTCGCGCTGTTCTTCGCGGCCGTCATCAGCCAGGCGCCGGGGTTCGAAGGGACCTCTTCGCGCCACGCTTGCACCGCGGCGAGTGCCGCCTCCTGGAATGCCTCCTCCGCAGCGTCGAGGCTCCCGCACAGGCGCAACAGGCCCCCGACGATGCGCCCGCGCTCGGTGCGCACCGTGTCGTCGACGATCGCCGTCAGGTCCGCCACAGCTCGCGAATCTCCAGCGCCCCTTGCACGACGAAGGGCGTCTCGCCGGCCCACCGCACCGCGTCGTCGATGCTCGTCATGCGCACCCAGAACAGTCCGCCGATGACCTCCTTGCTCTCGAGGAACGGTCCGTCGAACGTTGTGCGCCTCTCGCCGCTCGTCGCGATGCGCCGTCCGCTCCTCGGTGGCTCGAGGCGAAGGCCCCCGAGAAACGACGCTTCCGGGAATCGACCCTGGGTCTGCGCATCGATCCGGTCCATCACCTCGACCCACGCCTCTTCCGTCTTGGCGCTCCCGAGCACCGCACAGGCGAAGATCTTGCCCGGCTTCGCCTCCTTGTCCTTCGGGCACATGCCCTTCATCACCGGGCGCACGTCGATCTCGTCGCCCCGGAGTACGGGCGCCCGCCAAGCGAGCTCTGTCGCTTCGTCGAAGCGACTCGCCTGAACCCAGTAGTAGCCACCGAGGGCCTTGCCCTCCTGGGAGAAAGGCCCGTCGCGGACCTCGAGCCGGTCGCCCGCCCGACGCACGCGCTTGCCCTCCTTGCTGGGGCGAAGGCGTCCGCTATCCGTGAGCCGCCCCGCGCGGCGCAGCTCCTCGGCATACGCGGCGCTCTGTTCGATGAGCTCCGACATCGCCTTCGGCGACTGCGACGCGTGGGCGTGCTCGTCTTCCTGTGTCATCACCAGGTAATCAGGCACGAGCTCACCTCCGCAATTCGTGCGCGCGCGGCTCGCCGCCACTCTTGGCCGGACTCGTCTTCGCAAGACGCGGGCGACGCTCGTCCGGGTTGGGCTGCCCCTTGCCCTCCGCGATGAAGCTGCGAAGGCTTTCGTTTACGTAGAAGCCCCATGCGCCCGAGCAGCCATCGTAGCACTCGATGGTGGGCACCAGGCCGACGTGCGTGAATCGGATCTCGGTCTCGTCGCCCTTCTTCGCGATCTCGAACACGATGTCGGTGCCGTCCCATTCACTCGTGTCGCGGACGAAGTCGATGTGGCTGTCGGTGACGTGCCACACGATCTTCTTGCCCGGCACGAGCTCGGTGATTTTCTGCGTGGTGCGGTGGAGCTTCTTGTAGCGGTACGTGAACTCGGCGCCGAGCACGTCCGTACGGCCCTCGATCTGCCCCGACCACCAACCGCGAACATCGTTGATGGCGTCGAAGGCTTCTTGCGGCGTTGCGTCGACCCGGATGGTCGCCGTGAAATGTTTCGTCTTCATGGTCGTCTCCTTTCGGTAGCTCGTCCTCGGGGTCTCACAGGCTCGCGAACGCGCGCTCGTACTCTTTGGGGCTCTTGTTCCAGAGCGCGCCCATCTGTTGCGCCATCGGGTCGGGAAAGATGTCCTCCTCGCCGCGCGCGACCCCGGCGAGCACAGCGCTCGCGACGTCGGCCGGGCTCGTCTTCGGAATCGGCAGATCCTTGACCATGTCGGTGTCGATCGGGCCCGGGAACGCCGCGAGGATCTCGATGTGCTTTCCCCGGAGCTCGGGACGGAGCGCCTGCGTGATCGAGTACGAAGCCGCCTTGGACGCCGAGTAGCCACCGAGCGCCGGGAAGCTGCCGAGCGAAGCGAGCGACAGAACGTTCACGATCGTCGCGCCCCCGGGCGCGCGCTCGAGCACGGGCAGAAAGCCCTTCACCACCGCGAGCGTCCCGAAGACGTTGGTGCGGAAGTCGGTCTCCATCGCCGCCTGGCTCGCCGTGAGGACGTTCGCCGAAGCGGAGACGCCCGCGTTGTTGATGAGGAGCGTGACGTCCTCAGCCGCCCGGGCGGCCGCCGCGATCTGCTCGGGTTTCGACGTGTCGAGCGCGAGCGCGACGACTCGCGGATCGGACGAGGTGACCTGGCTCACGTCCCGAGCCGCCGCATACACTTTGGCCGCGCCGGCCTCCAAGAGCGCGCAAACAAGGGCCTTTCCGAGGCCACGGTTGGAACCAGTGACGAGAGCGATGCTTCCTTGGATCTTCATGACGGACCTGCCTTTCATCGACGCGACGTTTCGGCGGGCCGGGATCCGACATTCGCGGGCTCGCGATCCAAAAAAAAAGGCGCGACCCGAGTCACCGGGCACCTTTCGCGATCGCCTTTACGCGTGCGAGAGCCGTGCTTCGAGGCCAGCGCGCACATGCCGCAGTACGAAGAGGCCGCTCGTTTCCGGAAAAGCCACCCAGGCTCACCGGCCCGGGGCCGGGTCGCCTAACGCTGTCGTTCTTTCCCTCGATGCAGACCGCCGGTAGAACGATGTCCCATGGCTCTCGTGGTTCGCCCCCACCCGCCCGCGCTGCCCCATGGCGCGATCCGCGAGGTTTTGCCGAACATCTATTTCGTCACGGGCACTGTGCGAATGACCATGCCGCCTGTCGCATTCAGCCGCAACATGGCGATCTTGCGCGAGGGTGAGCGGATCGTCCTCGTGAACAGCGTCCGTCTCGACGAAGCGGGCCTCGCTTCCCTCGACGCGCTCGGCAAGGTCACCGACGTCGTCCGGCTCGCCGGCGGTCACGGGATGGACGATCCGTTCTACCGTGAACGCTACAAGGCGAAGGTGTGGGCGGTCGCGGGCCAGCGGTACACTGCCGGCTTCGACGCAAGCGCAAAGGACGTGTACCTCGAACCCGACGTCGCGATGGGAGCGGACACCGAGCTGCCGGTGGCCGGAGCCCGCCTTTACACGATCCGTTCGAGCCCGCCCGAAGCCCTGCTTGTCCTCGATCGTCACCGCGGGACGGTGGTGGCGGGCGACTGCCTCCAGCACTGGGCCAAGACCGACGCCTACTTCAACTGGCTGGGCCGGATGATCATGCCCTTGCTGGGGTTCGTCCGCGCGTACAACGTCGGTCCCGCATGGGTGAAGGATGGCAAGCCTCCAAAAGAGGACCTTCGGGGCATCCTGGGCATCGATTTTGCCAACGTCCTGCCCGCGCACGGCGATCCTGTGATCGGTGATGCGCGCGAGCACTACCGGGCCGCGATCGAGCGCGCCAGCTAAGGCCACGTGCTGTCTACGTCGCGGGCTCGCGCGCTCGCCGCGGGTGCCCTGCATGCCTTTTGGCTCAAACGTACGGGCCAGGCAGCCGCCGCCGTCGACACTCCAGGCGCAAGGCAGGCGGGAAAGGGGAGGGCCTCGCGCGGGCTCGAGGCGAGCTCGCTAGATTCCGGCCCCGTCGTTGAAGACCTCATGACGGAGCTGGGCTTGGCTCACGTGCGTGCCCGGCGCGATGCTATGGGTGAGCCAGACGTTGCCCCCGACGCTCGATCCACGTCCGACCGTGATCCGACCCAGGACCGTCGCTCCGGCGTAGATGATGACGTCGTCTTCGACGATGGGGTGGCGCGGGATCCCCTTGACGGGGTGCCCATGGTCGTCGGTCGGGAAGCTTTTGGCTCCCAGAGTGACGCCCTGGTAGAGGCGCACGCGCTCGCCGATGATGCAGGTCTCGCCGATCACGACGCCGGTCCCGTGGTCGATGAAAAACCGCGGACCGATCATGGCTCCCGGATGGATGTCGATGCCGGTGACGGAGTGGGCGAGCTCCGAGATCATGCGCGGAATGAGCGGGACTCCGAGCCGCTGAAGCTCGTGGGCGAGCCTGTGGTAGGTGATGGCCGTCATCCCCGCGTACGAGAAATTCGTCTCGTCCGCGCTCGTGGCGGCCGGGTCCCCTTCGTAAGCGGCGCGCGCGTCGCTCTCGAGGATCTCCCGCAACGCGGGAAGCCGGGACGCGAACGCGTGCACGATTGCCGTCGCGCGCGAGGCGTCCGCAGCATTGACGGTTTCGCCGTGCTGGCCCTCGAACAGCAGGCCCACCCGGACCTGCTGTTCGAGCACGGCGAGCGACGCGTCGAGCGTGCGGCCGACGTAATAGACCAGCCCTTCGCCCGATAGGTCCGACGTGCCGGAGTGCCACGGGAAGAGCGCCGCTCGGATCCCCGAGACGAGCTCCGCGACCGCCTGCCGCGGCGGAGGAGGAAAGTAGCCAACACAGGTGGGCGAAAGGTGGAAAGGGGGGCATCATGAAGCCACGATGAACGCCATCAGGGTAGACACTACGATTGACGAAACGGTCGTTCAGGCGATCCCCGCGCTGCGCCCGCTTCTCGGCAAACACGTCGAGCTCATCGCGCTCGATGAATCGCCTACCGTCGTGTCCGAGCGCCGGTTGACCGTCGACGAGCTTCTGGGCTCGCGCATCAAGTTGCCGCCGGGCGTTGGTCCACTATTTGCGGAGGACATCGAGCGCGCCATTGCCTCAGGGGCGCTGTCACGTTGAAATCCTTCGACACGAACGTTGTCGTTCGCTTGGTCGTCGAGGACGATCCGGCTCAATGCGAGCGGGCTGAGCGCGCCTTCCGACGGGCCGTCGACGAAGGTGGCGCGTTCTTCTCGGCGACCGTCCTGGTAGAGGTCGTATGGGTCTTGCGGGTCGCCTGCAAACAAGAGCGGTCCGCGATCGCCGCGGCGCTCCGCAGATTGGTCGGTTCCACGGGGGTAACCGTCGAGCACGACGCGATTGTTCGGCGAGCCATCGACGCGTTCGATGCCGGCCCCGCAGACTTCTCTGACTACTTCATCCGCGAGTCATCTCGCGAACAGGCGCCGCTCTGTAGCCACTTCGAGCCACCCTAGGACAACGCTGTTGATATGGATATCCCCGAAACTGTATCCGATGCAGACGAGCTTCGTCACCCAGTTGATGTTCGAGCGGAACTGCTCTAGAAATCGCCGCGAGAGAACCTGTTCGCGCCGATCATCGAACTTGAACGCGCCCGCAAGGAGGCTGCGGCGCAGGAACTGCATCTCCCCACGCCCCGTGCGCCTTCAGTAGATTGATCGTCCGGGACCCATACGACGCGAACGTGAAACGGGACTTCTCCAAATCATCGGCTGAAATCACGTTCGCCTGTAGGTCACCGACCTTCGCACATGGGACCGCGGTGGTTTCCGCGGCTCTTCGTCGTCCGCCAGGCTTTGTTTCACCTATTCGCATCCACCACTTTTTTGCGGATTCCGATCACGTCACCATGGCTGCCGCAGCTCCTGGTGTGCTGCGGCGCGTTTCATGGTGGCGATCAGGCCGTCGGGGCTGAATCCGACGAGCACTTCTCCATCGACATCGAAGGTTGGCACGCTGCCGCGCGGGTTGATTTGGCGCATTTGCCGCGCGTCGGCCGACGAAGCCTCGACGTCGCGTTCTTCGTACGGGACGCCGGACGAAGCCATCCATCGCTTCGCTTTCTTGCACACGGGGCACCAGCTCGTCGTGTAGACGAGGACGTGCACGTGGGGGACGGGAAGCTCGTTCATGGCGGGTCGATGCTCGATCGCGGCGGGGGGCGGCGCCGAGGAGGCCCTCGCCACAAGGGCAGCCATCCGCGGCGGATCGCTCGAACGGCCAAGCGCTTGAAGAGCCCGGAGCTGCTCGGCGTGCGCGGGATCGATGGCGGGGCGCGTCGAGGAAAGCGGGCCAGCGAACCCACCGCGCGCTGCGTCGGTGGCGCTCTCCGGCAAGAGCGATCCCGCGGCCGCGACGCCTCCTTCGGAGAGCGCCGGGGCTCGGGGCACCAATCGGTACGCGACGGCTGCGGCCACCAAGACGCCAAAGCCCGCAAGCCACACGGCCACCTGACGCCCACCCGCGCCGACGCCCGCCCCGGACAACGCCGATCGCCGGCACAGCACGCATGCTCCATCGGGCCCGCATGCGAGATCGTGCAACGCACAGCGCGCGGGTCGATGGCGCAGCGATCCGGTGCCCCCCACCATCGATTTCCGTGCATTTCACCCGCGTCGTCGCCCCTCTGTCAAGACGCGTTATCAGTCCGTCGGGGTGGCCAGAACCGCGATGGCGGGCTCGATGCCGCTTCGCTTCGAACGGACGATGTGCCGGACGAGGAAGAGGCCCGTCACGAACAGCGCGATGCACAGCCACTGCGCGGGGGTGAGCGAGCGGTAGCGCGGATCGGCGTCCGGGGTGTCTGTGATACGGAGAAAGTCCATGGCGAAGCGGGCTGGCGCGTACAAGAGGCTGACGATCACCACGTACGTTCCGGTCACGTGTCGCCGGCGCCATAGCCCGACGAACACCAGCGCGAGTCCGATCGTGAACAGGAGTTCGAGCGTTCCGAGGTCATAGCGTGCGAAGTGGCCGTGGATGATCGTGAGCGGTCCCAGGGTCTGGTGCGCGCCCGGGCCGTCCACCACGGATGGATTGGACGACGGGAACCCGACCGCTAGCGCCGCGCCGTCATGCGCCAGCCCGCCCGGGTGGTCATGGGCGATCGAGCACCCCGCGCGCCCGAAGATCCACGCGATCGGAAAGACGGAGAGGATGAGGTCCGCGAACGGAAGGATCGGCAAAGAGGCCCGTCGCCGCACGAGCCGCGAGAGCGTGTACGGGCCGAGACGGAGCCGCGCGATCGTCCACGGTCCAACCACACGTGACTGCCAGTCGAAGTGGCGCCACATCACCGCCCCGGCCAGCGCGCCCACGAACCCGCTGAACGATCCGATCCCCTCCCAGATGAAGAGAAGCGACCAGGGGTGCGTGAGCACGCGGTCCGGGTGATAGAGCAGCATGTCGAGCACGTGCGCCGAGATGAACCCGACGAAGAGCGTCCACCCGATGAACGCCTCGAGCTTCTGAAGGTCATAGCCGTGCCGCCGCGCGCGCCAGCGAGCGAGCGCCATGCCCGTCGTGATCGCGGCAACGACGAGGAGCCCGAACGGGTGAAGGTGGAGGCCGAAGAAGTTCAGGTCCGCCACGTGGACATACGGAAGCATCAGCACGTACCCCCGAGCCATCAAGCCAGTGGGGCCGACGGGATATTCCCGCAAAGCCGCGCCTGAAGGAGTGGGTCGGGGTTGGACGCCACCGCCGATCGCGGCGCGGCCGCGGCGCCCGCGGATGCGGCGAGCGAAGACGCGCCCGCCTGGAGCCTGCGGCACGACTGCGGGGAGCAGTCGCGCGGGGGGCCGGCTGCTGAGCGTCGTCCGAAAGGCGTCCCCGAACCCTCCGGTGGAATCAAAGCCAACGATTCTTGGGGCTCGAGCCGCAGGCTCTCCCGGAGCGTCGTTTCTACGTACTCGCGGCGGAAGATCTCCGGCGCTGGAGCTCGGCAACCACCTTCTGGACGAAGTCGTCGAGGCCCTCCGCAGGGAGGGAAACATGACGTTGAACGCATCCGAGCCTTCGGTGATGAGCCACCTCCTCCATCTCGTCAGCCACCCTCAGCAAACCTCAGCCGCGCGCGCGACGACGATGCGCGTCACGCCGCCGAGACGGAGCATCGCGCCGTCGCGGTGTGCTTCGGCCTCGCGCGCGACCTCGGCCTCCCACGCGCCGCGCGCGCTCTCCGGCACGAGCGCCGCCCAGCGCCCGAGGACCGCGCGCACCCACGCGACGATGCCGGCGCCGTCCTCCGCCTCGACGACCTGGATTTCGCGCTCCTCCGTCTGCGTGATCGCGAAGCCGGCGTCGCAGAAATCTCGCGCGATCGTCGCGTGCGCCGCGTAGCGGAAGGGGCTCGGTCCCTCGGGGCTCACGGGCGGGAGCTCGGCGAAGCGGCTCGTCGCGCGGCGCGGCACGCTCCACCATGACGCGCGCTCGGGATCGATCCACAGCGCAACGACCAGGCAGCCCCCCGGCACCAGCGCGCGCCGCACCGCCGAAAGCGCGCGCACGGGCGACGCCATGTACATGAGCCCCCAACGCGACATCGCGACGTCGAAGCCGCGCGCCACCTCGTCGACCTCCTCTGCGTCCGTCACCCGGAGCTCGACGTTCGCGAGGCCGCCCTGCTTCGCCCGAACGCGCGCGACCTCGAGAAGGGCGTCCTGGAGGTCGACGCCGAGGACGTGTCCCGTCGGTCCCACGCGCCGCGCCGCACGCAGCGCCGGCTCTCCGCGCCCCGACGCCAGATCGAGCACGCGCATTCCCTCGCGAACGCCGGCCAGATCCAGCATGCGCTCGCTCACGGGCGCGGTGAGACGTGCCTCCATTTCGTCGTATTGGAGCGCGAGATCCTCGGCGGTCGGCACGGTCCAAGAAGGGTGGTCGAGATCGGTCCGTGTCGCACTTATTTTCGGCGACGAAGCGAGACGAGCTCCCGCGGCTTGCGAGAACCACTCGCGAACTCACCGTCCAAAAACCGCTTCACTTCCTCGTCGCCGGTGATGGCCACGCCCATCTCGGTATCTGCGCCACTGACCGAAATAGTAAACGAGAGGAACGGACAACAGCGCCGTTCAAGGGCAATCCACTCAGTGACAAGTGCGAGCATCTCGTCGTTGCCTGGCAGAACGATGCGCGCACCGTCCGGCAGTTCCTCGATGCGCACCACGTAGCCTTCGACTTTCGAGCGGCTCATACGATAGCGACCGAGCTCGCTCTCGTCGAAGACCCCAAGCTGACATGCGATGGGCGGGGGCAAGGAGCTGCGCTCAGACCTTCGTCGCGCGCGACATCAGAAAATGCTGGCGCTGCTCGTTGCCGTGGATGATCTCGGTGAAGAGCCGCTCGAGCTCCGCGCGCAGCTGCGCCAGCCGGAGCGGGTCGCCTTGGAGGGCGGACACGAGCTTCGCCAGCGGGCCGAGCGTCGCCTCCATGAATTGGCGCGAGTAGCTCGGGCCGAGCGTCGGGGCGACGAGTATGTCGCGCTCAAAGACCAGGTCATTCACCCGCGCGCCGAGGCGCTCGCGCACCACGTTCGGATCACCCCACTGCGGCGGCGGCGCGGGCGAAGGCGCGCCGGCAGGCGGGGGTGGCACGTATTGGCCGAGGAGGGCGAACATACGGCCAGTGAAGTGATCCGGAGGCCAGGTCGCGAACGCGACGCGCCCGCCCGGCTTGAGCACGCGCATCATCTCGGCGACCGCGACCTCCGGCCGCGGCGCGAACATGTGCCCGAACTGGCTGAGCACGACGTCGAATGCGGCGTCGGGGTATGGGAGCGCCTCCGCGTCGCCCGCCACGAAGTCGACCTCGACGCCTGTGACGCGCGCGTTTTCTCTCGCGCGATCCAGCAGGGCGGGTGACAGGTCGAGCGCGTGCACCCTCGCTCCCGCGCGCGCAGCCGTGATCGCGACGACGCCCGTGCCGCACGCCACGTCGAGCACGGCCTGTCCGGGCACCACCTTGGCGAAGGCGACGAGCTTGCCCGCCGGGATCATCGTGAACTGCTCAAGCGGCAGAAAGAGGTTCCAGCCCTCCCGCTGCATGGCCTTGAACTGCGCAAACGGATCGTGGGCGTCGGTCACGGTCACTCCATCCACGCGCGAGCTTACGCCCGAAGCGCGATCGGTTCCACGCGTCGGGCCAATGTTCGACGTTGCGGCGGACCGCACTACGGCTTGCGTTCCCACTCGAGGAGGCTCCCCGCAGCCGCGAGGATTCCCTGAAGGTCGAGAATTTCTCCGAAATGTTTGGATGGAAAGATGCGGACGGGAGCGCCCGTTGCGAGGCCCGCCTCGAGGCGTTCACCGATCTCCCGTGCAAGGCATTGCCGTCGTAGTACACGCCGTTGTCGGGTGGGGATCGGGCCGACTGCCACCCCCGTAGAGCGTCAGGCAAGAACGCGAGCGCCGTCACCGTGCACGCCTTCACCGCAGGGTGCATCCTCATCACGCTGCTCATCAAGCCGCCCAGACCTTCGAACGGGGCTGGCGCAACACGCTCGTGGTCGGGTTCGCAGTCTGACGATCCTTTCCGATTACCGGCAATTTCGCCCGTCTCTGGCCGTGTAACCCGGGACCGACCGGCAGCGCGCGGTCCGTGCCGGAACAAGCCGAGACGCCAAGCTCGGTTGAATCAACCGCGCCCGCATGAATGGATTACCAGCGCGAACGAACGACCACGAACCAACGGCCCGCAAACAGGATATCGCCTTCGCCGACCTCGGACACCAGCGCAGCAGGTGCGAAATACCTCTTGTAAACGCGCCAGCGAGAGCCGTTGTTCAGTACCCTCTCCTGCCACTCAGCGGCCTCGACGTCGTCACGAAGAGCTGCATCGACGATCACGAACTCGCGTGCCACGCGGCGGACTTCGGATAGAAAACGAGCGCGCTGCACTTCTTCGAGATGGCCGTAGAAGTGACCCGCGACCACGCGGTCGAATGAGGCCACCGAGAACGGCAGCTCGAATGCGTCTCCCTGGATAAACTTCGCGTTGGGCGCCCGCGCCTTGGCAATTCGAAGCATCGCGGCGGACTGGTCGATTCCGACGACCTCGCCATGCAGAAACCGAGTCAGGAACCCCGTGCCGCACGCGAGGTCGAGGGTGCGCGCCGCCGGGAGCGCCGAGAGCACTCCTGCCAACCCGAGGACTTCCTCGAACCAGCCTGGGCGTAGGCGCTCCGCGAACAGTCCTTTGCCGAGCCACCAGTCATCGTACTGGTCCGCTCGGGCGTCGTAGTATTCGCGCACCGCAAGGAGACTATCAGCGGACCGCTTCGTCCAGAAAAGCTACGCCGACCGGGTCGTCGCCGGGGTTCTTGAGGGACGCGCGTCCCCAAGTGACCGTAGCGGTGCCGACGACCTTCGAAGGTCGCGAAAAGGCACGCGAGGCGCCGGTGGTGCGCTGACGCATCGAGCGCAAAGATCGACCGGTCCTGGGCGGCAGACGGGACGATCACCATGCGCGGCAAGGCATCCTTCGCAGCCGCCACGCGGCGCCGCCGAGCTGATGGTCAGCCCGCCGCGGAGACCAAGGAGGATTGGACTTTGACGACGATGCAAACGCTCAAGGCCCGCGTGCACAACGGCCTCGCTCGTCCGCCGCCGCCGGGCCCCGAGCGCCCATGGCGACAGGGGCGAGCCCCGAGCATGCAATCGTTCGCAATGGAGTTCTTCCGGGGTTGGTGTACCCCCACTTTGTGAGGTTCGGCGCCGAACGGTCGGTGGCGAGAGGACGGGTGGCATCGATGGATCGGTTTGCACGCAAGGGAGCGCCGGGGGGTTTAAGGCAAATGTTGCCCACGCGTTTTGGCGCCACACTCATGCCAGCGATACTCGCATGCGGGAGCCTCTTTGCGCACGCTCGCGCGGCCGCCGCGGCCATCAACGCCTACAATTTGGGAGCGAGCTACGATGCGGGGCAAAGCAACGCCACCTTTCGCGTCTACTCATCGCGCGCGACGCGCATCGAGGTCGACGTCTTTGCCTCTTCCATGAACTCGCCTGCGGTGCTGAGCATCGTCCTTCAGGGCGACGCCTCGACCCACGTCTTCTCGGGTTCGATCCCGGTCTCGACGCTCAAAGCGGCTGGCGTGACGGGGCCCGTCTACTACGGTTACCGCGCCTGGGGGCCCAACTGGCCGTTCTCAAGCGCGTGGGCGAAAGGAACGAGCGCCGGCTTCGTCGCCGATGTGGACAGCCAGGGCAATCGGTTCAACCCCAACAAGCTCCTTATTGATCCGTACACCCGCGAGATTAGTCACGACCCGCTCAACGCGGCATCGGCGAACCCAACAGTATACGCCTCCGGTTCCGGCTATCGCGCCATCGACAGCGGGTACCTCGCGCCGAAGAGCATCCTCTGGGGGCCGGCCGGCCAGAACACCGGAACGAAGCCAACGAGGGCCCAGAAGGACGACGTTATTTACGAGGTGAACGTCCGTGGCCTGACCAAAAACGACGCGAGCATCCCGGCGGCGGTCCAGGGAACGTATGCCGGTGCAGCGAAGAAGGTGTCCTATCTGGCGAGCCTGGGAATCACAGCCGTCGAGTTTCTTCCGGTGCAGGAAACCCAGAATGACGCAAACGACAACACGCCAAATTCCACCAGCGGGCAAAACTACTGGGGCTACATGACCTGGAACTACTTCGCCCCCGACCGACGCTACGCCGCGAACAAGGCCGCTGGCGGCCCGACGAGCGAGTTTCAGGCGATGGTCAAGGCGTTCCACGACCAGGGGATCAAGGTCTACATCGACGTCGTTTACAACCACACCGCCGAGGGGGGCGCTTGGAGCGGGAACGACACGGGCACGTACACGGTGCTCTCGTGGCGCGGCCTCGACAACCCGACGTATTATGAGCTCACGTCCGATTTGCAGTATTCTTGGGACGACACCGGGGTGGGCGGAAACTACAACACGTACAATCCGATCGCGCAAAATCTCATCGTCGACTCGCTCGCGTACTGGCAGAACACCATGGGCGTCGACGGCTTTCGCTTCGACCTCGCCTCGGTGCTCGGCAACACTTGCACCGTCGGTTGCTTCAACTTCAGCGCCAGCGACCCCAGCACGGCCATCAGCCGCATCGTTCGCGAGTTTCCCCCACGGCCTGCCAACGGGGGTCCAGGTGTCGACCTCATCGCGGAGCCGTGGGCGGCGGTCGACGGATACGAGTTGGGCCAGTTTCCGACAGGCTGGTCCGAGTGGAACGGCAGTTACCGAGACCTGGTGCGCGAGGCCCAAAACGAGCTGAACGTCATCGCCGTGACGACGGGCCAGCTCGGGTTGCGCTTCGCCGGCTCATCGGACCTTTTCGGGAGCCGTGCGCCGTACAACTCGGTGAACTTCGTCGACGCCCACGATGGGTTCACGCTGCGCGACCTGTACGGGTGCAACGGCCCGAACAACGGGCAGCCGTGGCCGTACGGCCCCTCCGACGGCGGCAGCACGACCAACTACAGCTGGGACCAGGGCGGAGGCGCGGCGGACGAGAGGGCGGCGGCTCGCGTCGGCTTCGCGCTCGCGATGTTGAGCGCTGGAACGCCGATGATAACAGGCGGGGACGAATTTCTGCGCACGCTCCAGTGCAACAACAACGCGTACGATGTGGACTCGATCGCCAACTGGCTCAGCTACGCGCTGAATCCCGACCAAAACAACTTCCAGAACTTCGCACGAGGTATGATCGCCTTTCGGAAGGCCCACGCCGCGCTTCGCCCGGCCGGGTTCTATTCAGCGAGCCAGCTTTCGTGGTGGACCCCGGCCGGGTCGACGGCGGACACGGCCTACTTCACGAACACCACCAACCATGCCATCGCCTATCAGTTGAACGGGACAGCGCTCGGGGACGCTTCTCCGTCGATCTACGTCGCCTACAATGCGTGGAGCGCGGCCGTGAACTTTTCGCTGCCGCCGCCGACGGGCGGGACGGCCTGGTATCGCGTAACCGACACGTGCTCGTGGGCGGAGGGCCCGAACCAGGTGCGGGCGCCCAGCAAGGAAGACCTCCTCGGGGGGCAAGGGTACGTTTACGGTCTCTGCGGTCGCGGCGTGCTCCTGTTGATCGCGAAGTAGTCGTCGCGAGGCGTTCTGCCGGGTATCGATGGAATCGTCTCGATTGCTCGACGCTGCCCCCCTTCGAGGTCTCGTCCGCCGGATCTCGACCCACGGCACGAGGTGCCGGTTCCCCTCGACCGCGCCCGCGGCGTGCGGCCCAACGGATGGACAAGAACGTGGTCGTCGACCCCTCACCGGCCGTCGTGTGCTTCAACCGTCGAGCTGACCTCGAGCGTGCCGCGGTTCTCAGATTCCGATCGCTGGGCCCCATCGGGCTTCGCCGTCTCGGGGGCCGCACTGACATGGAGCTCGCGGCCCTCGCGGCGGAAATGCCGATTGGAGTTGGCCGGCTCGGCGGCCGTGGCCGCGGTAACACGGAGTTCGCTGAGCTCGCGGCCCTCGCGGACGAAATGCCGATCGAGCTTCGCCGTCTCGGTGGCCGCGCTCTGGACTCCCACGGAATTGTCCATGCAACCGGCTGAGCCGGCAGCCAGCCCGAGGGCTACGGCCCACGACACGATCCGCGATACGCCTCCTCTGCGATTGATGCAATTCATGAGTACCTCCAAGCGAGAAGCGTAGGCATGACCGCATAAGGAATCCGTCAAATCGAGCATGTCTCGGCTTGCCACGTGAACGCGAAAAGATCGTGATCGCCGGCGGACTCGATCGTTTCGAGGGCGACCATGTGTGAGCACGCCACCCAGCTCGATCTCCGAGGCGTCGGCAAAAACCGCTCGCCGGGCTGGATGTCGTTGCGGCGTGGGACTGCCACGGCCGCTGCCATCTTCTCGACCGAATTCCCGTCCATCGTCGTGACCACACTCACTCCGGCGACACGGCAACGCCTATCGAACGGTCCGTTGACCTGCAGCACAACGTTTCGTGCGCAGCAGGTCGACGGCAACGCCGGGCCGGACTGCCGCCGAGCCGCACCATTGTTTTTTTCCGTGAATGCGGTTCGACGGTCGAGGAAGCGCATGTTTCGCGTCGTGCCCACGCGGTTGCGTGAGCTATTCCAAGGGCCACCGGATACCGGACGGCGACTCGGCCGTTGCCAGGGTTGTTGTTTGCGGAACGCCCGCAGAACGAGGTTCGGTATGTTTCATGCGAATCGTGTCCGTCGCTCCGTGCTCCTGGCGGCCAGTGCGTCCTTGCAGACCTGGCTTGCGATCTCCCTCGGAGGGTGTTCCTCATCGGAGCCAAAGGCAACCAGCGAAGCCGCGAGCTCGCAGTCTGGGGGGACCGCGGCATCGCTTGCTTCGAGCTCGGCTGGTTCCGCTGGGTCCACGGTCAGCAGCCAACCCGCGACGACGCCGATTGGAGCCAGCACGAGTTCGTCGTCCTCAGGTCAGACGGCGGTAGAGGGCCTCGACACGGATGCCGCGAATACCGATAACAATCTGGGCGTTGGCGGAATCACGGATGCCACCGCGCCAGTCGTCGGGGGGGGCGCGGACGATGGCTCGATCGTCCTTGCCCCCAGTGGGACGGACCTCACCGGGGGGCCGACGCCAAGTGCAGCCAATTTGTCCTATTGCACTGGGACTTCACCGATTCACTGCTTCTTTGGCGTGCAGTGCTCGGGTATGGAATTTAGCTCTTGTTCCGCGGGCAGCAGCCCGGCGGGAGCCGTGGGCAACTATGATGTGACTTTCGAGTTAGGAGGCCCTAACGCTGGACAGACCTCCGTGGAGGCCGAAATGCATCGCCCCATCGTGCCCGAGGAAGACACCACGGCGGGCCAAACGAAACGTTACGCATTTTCGATCAACGTCCGCTGGCCGGAGGGGGAGCCGCAGGAAGATTTCCAGCATAATCTGGCGGCCGGCTCGCCGCAGTATGGCGAGCAAGGCCTCGATCTCTTGTTCAATGGTCCGGCACCGGTCATCACTTCGATTGGCTTTGCTCCCGCGGCCGCGTCGGACATCGTCCTTTACGTGGCGGGCGATTCGACCGTGTGCGACCAGTACGGGTATCCGGATTTTGCCGGTTACGGCCAGGTTCTGCCGCAAATTTTTCACCTGGGCGTGTCGGTGTCCAACTACGCGGACTCCGGCGAGAGCTCTGCGAGCTTTGTGGGCAACGAAGGCCTCTGGCCGGCGATCATGAAAGTCGTAAAGCCAAACGACTTCATTTTCATCGAGTTTGGCCACAACGACAAGACGATATCCGCCGCGGATTTCCAGGCGAACATGACAAAATACGTGACGGACACCCTCGCGGCAAAGGCCAATCCTGTGCTCCTGACACCGATCGCGCGCGCGACGTTCACGGGGACGACTCTGCAGCCGCAGTTTATAAGCAGTGCGGGCGCCAACATCCCCGAGATCACCCGGATGATCGCCCAACAAATGAACGTACCGCTTATCGACCTTACAGCTTCCACTTCGGCCTGGCTCGAGCAGGTGGGCCCCAACGGCTGGCAGGCGTATCACGCCGGCGGTCCCGGTCCTGGCGCCGACGCAACTCACACCAACGCACAGGGGGCTGCCATCAACGTGGGCTTTATCCGTACTGCCATTCAGCAGCTCAACATCACTCCGCTCGTCAATTACTTACGCTGAGACACTACCCCGGCCGCCCGGCCGGTTCCGTCGTCTTGGCCGCCGGCCACGAGGCGCCTGGGCGCGACGCTCCTGTAACTCGCGCGCACGCGCACCGCGATGGCGTCCCAGTCGACGGCGGCGGCGTCGAGGCGCACGCCCAGGTAGCCGCGCGGGCCGACGTACGCGGGCGAATAAAAGTGCTTCGGGTCCCGAGCGACGAGGCGTGCGTTCTCGCGCTTGTCGCTTTTGAGGCACGCCGCGATCGCCCCATCGCCATGGTGATTGTCGAGAAAGTAGGCGAACACCTTGCTTCGCACGCGGAACGCTGCATGGCGTCCCTCGCGTTCGCAGACCGCCTCCGGCAACGCCAGGCAAATGGCCGACAGGCGCTTGAACGCTCGCTGCGCGACCTTCGCATCGGTCTGTATGCGGGCGGGGGCCGGCCCGCCGAGCGCCGCGCTCGAGACCGGCTCGCCACGGAGCACGCGCGGCGGCGCGACCGACCTCCACGCATCCTCGACCAGGATCGCCAGTTCGATCCAGTCGGCGCTCGCCTCGTCTACCTTCACGCCGACCCACGCCTTCACCCCGACGTAGGGCGGGACGAAGAATCGTGCCGGGTTGCCGGCGACGAGCCTGCGCTGATCGTCAAACGTGGCCTTGCACCACACAGCGATGCGCCCGTCGCCGTGGTGGTCGTCGACGAACGTGAGGAACATCTTCCCGCGCACGTGGAACGACGGGGCCCCGTGCGAGAGCTTCTCCTCGGCCGCCGGGAAGCGCAGCGCGACCTCACGAACGCGTTCGTAAGCGACGTCGGCGACAGACCGCAATTGGCTCGGCATGAGGTCGATCTTACCTTGCGGACCAGCGTCGCCTACCAGCACAGGCTGCGCGTAAGGGGCTTACGCTCGCGCTGGCAGGCGGCAGAGGGCGTCAGAAGGTCATCGACCTTCGTGACCATGGCCGCGGCGTCACGCCGCCGGTCGCGAATAAAAGAAGATATGGCCAGCGAACCTTCGTGCCGTGACGACTCCTACCACTTCGACTTCGTCCCCGTGACCGCCCACGTCTCGGCGGTGTTGTTCGGGTCTCGGTATTTCGGTTTGACGCAGGTGGCGATGGGCATCCGATCGGCTCCGAGCACGATGTGTTTGAAGTCGTCGCGCGGCGGGTGGGCGTGGAGTCGCGGTACGTATGTCCGATAGATAGGCAGAAAGCGCTCGATGTAGTCCCGTGTATCGTCGTCGCTGAGCGCTTGCTCGCCGCGCTCGCGCCGATGGCGCTCTGCGTCGACGCGCCAGCCGACGATGGTCTCGAGCTTTTCGACGTCGAGGTGCACGAAGGCATCGAGCGCGCGCGTCCATGCCGCGTAAGGTCGCAGCAGATCGTTTACCACCGGGAGCGCCGCATCATGCGTGGACGCGAGCTCTTCGTCCGTCAGGGGCGAGAAGCCGAGCATCCAGCCTTCGAGGAGCACGAGGTCGAGAGGTCCGTCGGTGCGTCTCCACTGATTCTCCGGCGCGCGATCGCCCCGGCCGGCCTGCGCCGACTTGTCGTAGATCGGCATGCGCGTCGACATGCCAGGCCCGAGCGCGCAGAGCTCGCCGAGGACGCGAGTCCCGAGCTCGACGTCGTGCGTTCCTGGGCCGCCGCGGTGCTCGAGATAGCGGTTTCCCGCCCAGCGTGCGGCGAGGGCGCGCTGGTCGGCGTTGGGGAGATAGAAGTCGTCGATCGACATCGAGACGCTCCGGGCTCCGACGTCCACGAAGGCCTGCGTGAGGGCCATCGCGAGCGTGGATTTGCCGCTCCCCTGCGGGCCCTGGATGCCGAGAACGAGCGGCCGCGTCGTCGCGCGCGCAAGCTGCTGTTCGATAGCGTAGGCCAGCGGCGCGTAAAAGAGGTCGACTCTGGGCGCGTCGGGGACGTGGCGGTGGAGGGCGCAGGTGAGCGGGGTCATGGCTCGAAAGATAGGCGATCCGGCCGAGGAGAGAGTGGACCTGGTCCGGGGGCGAAGCTGACTTGGAACGGGTGCGACGATCTGCCGCTCAACTACCAGTTTGCCCGCGTCGGCTCTCCACACGCGAATCGTGCGCTCGCTTGGAGCCCTATTCGGCGGCACTGGCGGCCTGAGGACAAGGCGACACGGCTCTCGCGCATCGCGGTCGCGCGAGGCACGATGGGCTGCAGGAAACCACGGAAGGAAGCCACGCATGAGCGATCCGAACGATCCGTCCGCCGCGAGCTTTACGCCCGCCATCGAACAGGCACGCGGGAAGAACCTTCTTCTCCGCTTCGAGGGGAGGCGCTGCATCCACTCGCGCCACTGCGTCCTCGGCGCCCCCGAGGTGTTCCGCGCAAACGTTCAGGGGCCGTGGCTCGAGCCCGACGGGATCCCGGTCGAAGAGCTAGCGGCAATCGCCCGCGCGTGCCCCTCGGGGGCGATCACCTACGAGCGGACCGACGGCGGTCCCGCAGAGGCGCTGCCGTCCGTGAACGTTGCCCGCGTCCGCGAGAACGGCCCCATCGCGATCCAGGCGACGCTCACCATCGAGGGACACGGCAAGATGATCCGCGCGACCCTGTGCCGCTGCGGCGCCTCTAAGAACAAGCCGTTTTGTGACGGATCTCATGTCGCTGCCGGGTTCAACGCGACGGGCGAGCCGGCGACGCAGCCTAGCGAGCCGCTCGCGGTGCGTGGCGGGGAGCTTACGGTCACGCCTTTTCAGAACGGACCGCTCGGTGTCAAGGGGCCGCTCGAGATCTGCTCCGGCACCGGGCGCACGGTCCTGCGGACGGAGCGCGCAGCACTGTGCCGATGCGGACAGTCATCAAAGAAGCCGCTCTGCGACGGCACCCACGCCAAGGTCGGCTTCAAGACCGAATAGTCCCTCCTCGAAGCGAGCCCATGCCCGTTCTCTCTCCCCTCCCGCGCGAAGTGAAAGCATTGCTCCCGGCTCCCCAGCGGAAACTCGACGAGATACCTCGTTCACGAGCGTCACACGGCGCGCGGCCGGATGTACCGACCGATCTGGCTCATATAGTCCCGCTTTCCAATGAGGACGCCGTTGTGGCGGAGGATGTCGTAGGCGGTGACATAGTGAAAATAGAAGTGCGGCAGCGACCAGTCGCGCAGTAGCTCGAAGCCCTTCATATGGAAGTCCCGCTCGGAGCCGGTTACGGGGATCACGACCTCGCGATCCTCCGCCCCCTCGAACGCAGCCGCCGGCGTGCTCCGCATGAACTCGATCGTCTGCTCGATGCGCACCTTCATCTCGTCGATCGTGGCGTCGTTGCCTCCGTACGTCGTTGCTCCCTGCCCCGCGAGGCGGGAGGTCGCGTCCTTCGCGTGGTGACAGGCCAGCCTGACCTGCGCCGCGAGCGGGAGCATGTCCGGAGCCAGGCGGGCCTGAACGAGAATCGTCGGATCGAACGTCCTCTCGGCCGCGTGGGATGCGCCCATGTCGAGGAGCGTGGACAGCGTGCGCAGCGTGGGGACGAACGTCTCTATCGCCAACGAGTGGAGAGACAGGCTCATGGGGAAAACAGTGTACGCGACCGGGGCGATGGGGACGCACCCGCTCGCCGAATTCTCAAGGCTGCCCGCGCGCGGCCCCGACGATGGACGAAGCGTGGCAGGTGGCCATCGGCCGCGCAGAGCGACTAGCCTAGCCGGTGGAGGCATGGTCTGGATCTTCTCTCGGGTCCTCGGGGCTAACAGGACGTCAGGGCGTGCGGAGCCCCCAACCCCTGCGGGCGCGGCGGGCCTTTCGGGCTCCAGGCTTCATCGCCTGGGGGTTTATCCGAAGCCGAGCCGTTCGCGGAGTTCGCGATAGTCCGCGACGAGGGCGTCCGCCTCGGGGCGATCGCAACGCGGGTTGCAGCCTGCCTCGCCGCAGCCGATGACCGACGCATTGGGTCCGGGGTCGACCGCCTCGTCGTCATTCTCCACGGTGATGCGCACGGAGCCCATGCCGTACGCCCGGGCGCCGGCGACATCGCTGCGCCGCAGGTCGCCGACGTGCACGGCGCCGCGCGGGCCCACGCCCAGGCCGTCGAGGGCCGCCTTAAACGCAAGCGCGTGCGGCTTAGGGACGCCCACCTCGTCAGAGAACACCTGCACTTCGAGGTACTCGAGCAAGCCTACCCGGGCGAGAAGCTGGCGCACGACGCGGCCGGGCGTGTAGCCCGTGTCGCAGATGAGCGCGCGGCGCACGCCGCGGCGAGCGAGCGCTTCCAGCGTCTCGCGCGAACCCGCGATGGCAACGACGTTGTGCGTGAGAATCTCCGACTCCAGCTCGTCGATGAGTCGCTCGGTCTTCGCCGAGTCGAGCGTCACGTTGAGTGCGTTCAGACACCCGACTGTCATGTCGCGGCCCGTGAAGGCCCTACGCCGGTGCCAAGAGAGCTGGTGCTCGCGCCAGGCGTCGCGGAGTGCGGCCTCCGCGGCCTCGGGCTCCGCGCCCGTGTGCGCGCAGAGGATAGCCGCACGCGCCGAGTGCCGTTGGCCCGACCCCGCCTCGGTGAGCAAGGTTTCCCAGCAATCGAAGGTGACGGTGTGCGGCCTGAAAAGGCACGCGCGATCCCTGCCCATCTCCTCGGCGATACCGCCAAAGCTGGAGCCGTGCCACCACGGGGGGACCGCCCGGGCGTCTGCTCGCCAGTACGCCGGTACCACCGCTGCCGCTTTCGAAGGCTCGCCTCGCACACGAGATGCTCGAGGGCATCGCACCGCGGCCCGTCGATGGTCTTGCAACCCGACGCAGGCCCGGATTGGAATCCGTTCGTAGGGCGCAGAGGTGTGGGATGGAAACGACCTCTTTGGGCTGGAACGTACTCGAACGCGAGAGTGCGATCCTCTGGCGTGAGTATTCGTTCGGGGGTGGTGTCGCCACGACCTTCGTCTTCCGTGGCGCGGACGACGGCCTCATCGTGATGAGCCCATGCAGCGGCGTCGCACCCGCCGTGCTCGACGAGCTCAAACCGTTCGGCAACGTCGTCGCACTGGTGGCCAGCAACGGATTCCATTGGAAGGGGCAGTCGCTTTGGCGCAAGCACTTTCCTCAGGCCAGAAGCTTCGCCCCCGCCCAGGGGATCGATCGGCTCGCAAAGAGGGTTCCCGAGCTTGGTCGCTTCGAGCCTCTCGACGCGCTCGCACCGCTGCTCGGCGACAGGGCCAACGTCATCGATTCGCCGGGGCACAAGGTGGGCAACGCGATCGCGACCGTGCGCGGCACCGGCGGGTCCTTCTGGTACCCTTCGGACCTGTTCGCGAACATTCCGAAGTTGCCCTCGAACCTCGTGTTTCGCTTGCTGATGTCGGTGACCGATTCGGCGCCGGGGTACCGACTGTTCCGGCCAGCCGTGTGGCTTCAGGTGAAGGACAAGAAGGCCGTCCGCGACTGGGTCGATGACGTCATGACGAAGGCCGCCCCCACAACCGTTGTGCCGGCGCACGGGCCGCCTGTCACCGGCAGCGACATTCCTGAAAAGACGAGGGTGCTGGCTGCGCAGATCTAGAGGCATTGTCGGCGCTCGACCGACGCTGGGACCCGCGTGCGGGCCTGCGGCGGCTTGCGGCGTCGGGATCCCCGTGGCTTCGACCTGGTCTACTCCGAGAAGCGAACCGCTCGGGAGAGGTCGGCGACAACGATCTCGAGAACCAGGTCAGCGCTGCGCTCTTTCCAGACCTCCGATGGCCATCGAGCCCAGTGCGGCACCGACCCCGATCGGCTACCCATGCAGCATGGATGTCCTCACGCACTACTCGGCTATGGCGCGCTACAACCGCTGGATGAACGAGTCCCTCTACATGCACGCGGCGGCGCTCACCGACGAGCAGCGCAAGCGCGACGTCGGCGCCTTCTTTGGGTCGCTCTTTTCGACACTCGACCACATTCTCTTCGCGGACAAAGTGTGGCTCTCCAGGTTCGCCGCATGTGACCCGCCCAAGCCGCGATTCCCGAAGAATCGTATCCACGACGACTTCGACGCTTTGCTCGCAGATCGACGCGCAACGGACGACGCGATCGAGCACTTCATCGCAAGCCTCACGGTCGACGCCCTTGACCGAGAGATGCGCTACGCGAATCTCCGCGGTGATCCCTGGGCCCACCCGACGTGGTGGGCCGTGTCTCATTTCCTGAATCACGGAGTGCACCACCGTGGGCAGGCGACGACGATCCTCATGCAGCTCGGAGTGGACCCGGGCGTCACGGACCTGATCGCGATGCTCCGCGCGGAGAAGAACTGATCATCGGGCACGCCTCGCTCCCCCGCGAGGGGTAGCTTGAGCGTCGACATGCCGCGGCGATCCGCGCGCCCACGAGTTGCGGAGGTGAGCCGGTGGCCGAGTTCCTGGTGATGACGCTGGAAGACGAGCACGCCCATGCGTCGCAGCCGCCGAAGGCGATGTCGGAGCTCATCGAACAGAGCGCCGCGTATGCCGAGGAGCTGGGCCGCGCGGGGCGGCTCAGGGACAGCGGGCGCTTTCGCCCCAGCCAAAAGGGCAAGCGCGTCCGTCGCGCGGGCGACCGGCTGGAGGTCCGCGACGGGCCTTTCTCCGAGGAGGGCAAGGCCCTCGGCGGCTACTACTGGGTCCAGGCGGGCAGCTTCGACGAGGCGGCGGAGCTCGCGGCGAAGGTTCCCGTGCTCCCGACCGACGAGATCGACGTGCGCCCGGTGATGAAGGGCATGTGCCCGAAGGACAAAGAGGCAAAGGCGGGCAAGATCTTCGCGTGCGCGGTGCTCGGGAGCACCAAGACGCAAGAGGGGTGGGTCGAAGTGATGGACCGGATCGACGAGGAAACGCGCGGTCGCTTCCCGGAAGCGTCGTTGCTCGGGGGCCTTCGCCTCGAGCCACCGAGGAGCGGACGGCGCATCGTGACGCGCGGCGAGAGACGCGCAACGTTCGACGGACCGTTCCTCGAGAGCAAGGAGGTCATCGGCGGACTATTCTTCGTGCGCATGACGAGCCTCGAAGACGCGGTGCGGTGGGCCGACGGGACGCCCTTCGTCGTGCACGGCGCCCTGGAGATTCGCGAGCTGTGGCGGACCTGACGGCGATCGTCGACCTTACGGTGCGCAGCGAGCGCGGCGCATCGTCGGGGTGCGCGCGAAGCAGACGCTCGAGGACAAGAGCGTCGGATACGCGAACCCCGAGCGCACGGATCTCGCAGAGCGCGTGGGGGCGGCACTGGCCGTCCTGTACGCGATGTTCAACGAGGGGCACACCGGGCGGAGCGGCCCGTTGATGCGGCTCGACCTCCAGGCGGAGGCGCTTCGCCTCGCGCGGCTGCTCTGCGACCTCGTGCCGCAAGAGCCCGAGGCGTTCGGCGCGCTGGCGATCATGGCGTTCGCCGCTGCGCGAGCGCGCACGCGCGTGGACAACGAGGGGCTGCCGATCCTGCTCGCCGCGCAGGATCGATCGCGATGGAATCGGGAGCTCCTCCGCTCAGTGATGGCGCTTCGGCGCGCGCGCTCGCTCGGAGGGCGAGGTCCGTACGTCTTGCAAGCCGAGATCGCGGCAGCGCACGTGACGGCACAGAGGTGGGAAAGGACCGACTGGGCGACGATCGTCGCTCTGTACGATGCGCTTACGGAGGTTTCGCCTTCGCCGGTCGTGGCGCTGAACCGAGCGGTGGCCGTCTCGATGCTCGCGGGACCCTCGGAGGGCCTCGCGGCGCTGAAGGCGCTCGAGCGGCCGCTCGGGGACTACCCCCTCTTCTAGACGACGCGCGCTGACATGCTCGAGAGGGCGAGAAGCGCCTGCGCGAGCGACGCCTCGACGATCGGCTCGCGCGCATGCGGCCCTCCTGAGAAGGGCGGCCCGGTCCCGTACCGAATGCACCGCTGCGCTGCGCGAGCGCATCGAAGACATCGGCCTGCTCGTCGGCGCGATCGACTCCGCGCGCCGTACCCGCATCACGTCGGCGGCGTGTCGCGTGTTGCTCCAGCACGACTGGCCCCTGAACGTGCGCGAGTTGAATCACGCGCTGCAGGTGGCAGCAACGCTCGCGGGCGGCCACGCCATCGACATCCGGCATCTGCCGCCCGCACTGGTCGGTGCTGTCCCCTCTGTCCCCATCGAGGCGCCGCAAGCTCTACGCCAGCAGCTCGAGTCCGCGCTGATGCGGCACCGGGGAAATGTGAGCGAAGTTTCGCGCGAGATTGGCAAGGCGCGGATGCAGGTGCAGCGCTGGCTGAAGCGCTTCGGCATCGACGCTCGGTCGTACCGGCACTGATCGGCTGGGTAGATACGTTAGTCCCCGGTATCGATCCAGATCTCGTTTTGGGCATTCAGCACGGCGACCATATTACCCGACGCCGAGACACTTTTACCCCAGCCCCCCTCCGTTGGTTGGGTCCAGCTGCCGCCCACCGGGCACGTCCACGAGCCATTCCATTCACAAACTTGGAAATTACCAGCCCCAGCTACCTCACCGGTGATGCTAAAAGGCACATTGTCCAGGTCCCCGAACAAGGCGATCGAGTGCGCGTAGGGCTGACTGAATTCATTCGGATTGCCGCCAACCGCAATTCCATTGGGATTCCACGTTTCGCCGTTATTGTCGACAACCCATACCGTGGACGATTCGGCTCCTACCGCCACGGCCCGTGCGTTCCCCAGCTGGCTATCGCTGGTGCAGAAGGGACCCGTCGGGTCGGTGCACCCCCACTGACCGTTGCCTTGGCTCCACTCCCATATCGAACCGCACGCCACGACGTAGATACTGCGTGTGGTGCCCTCCGGGTTACCCGCGGCAATCCGCGGGAGCGCTGCTCCCGTCGCCCCCCTCGCTCACCACGGAGGCTTCGGTTCCGCTGTCCCCGGACGGCACGGTGTTCGACGACGAGCATGCGGCCGCGAAGAGGCCCGTGGCAACGACGTACGTCACCTCGGCAAGCACACCGAGTTTCATCGACGAGGTCCCATGATGTGCCGGGCTCCAAGGGTGTGGCTCCCTGCGGGCAGGCTTTGAACCTGCGACCTTCGGGTTATGTGTTGAGAGAAGCCTTATTTCGTTTAGCTCTGTAAACATCGGTATTCATTCAAAACATCATGAAAAGACGCGGGATTCGTCGCCATCGCAGCATCAGGGGTCGTCACGCGACATCACGCGATTTGAGATCAGCATGGCAACGTCCGGTCAACGGACAAAACGCAGGCGAAAGTCCCGAAGGTTTCGCCCAGAAGGTTTGGCCCGAAGGGTGGTTCGTGATCCGGATCCTCCCCCGTGGATTCCGTGCCATCGCGCTGCCGTGATCCCCAGCCGCGTCGTCAGGGCGGGCCGCAAAGGCAATCGAGCGAGTTGCCGAGGCGCAAACGGCTTGGGACCGATGGGGCTCACGCTGCCGTCGCTCCTCCGCACGATCGGCGGTATCGTTGTGTGGCACATGCAGCCGCACCGCATCGTCGCCCAAGTCAGCAAAGGTGGAGTCGTTACCGTCACGGGTGTCGACGCTCGAGAGGGCGAACTCGTCGAGGTGATCGTCTTGCGAGGGAGAGACGATCGCGAGCGTTACGCTTGCGCGCCCGTGAACCCCGGTGAGTTCTCGGACGTCCATGACCCTCTCGCGTGGGATAGCGAGGGTTGGGACGGACTCTTCGATGAAGCGCGGTGAGATCCGCTGGTATGCGTTTCGTCCTCCGGACAAGCGCCGACCGATTCTGCTTCTGACTCGCGAAGACGTGATCGAGCAGCTGGGCGAGATCGTTGCGGTGCCCGTCACCCCTACGGTGTGCGGTGCCGAGGACTTTGCCAACAGGTGGCTCTCTGCGATGCGATTCCAGTTCGGTGGACACGAGGAAAAACAGTGATGGATCCCATCCACTCCGATGCGCTGGTCTTCTTCGGCGCGACCGGCGACCTCGCCTACAAGATGATCTTCCCGGCGCTGCAGGCAATGGTCAAGCGCGGCCATCTCAACGTCCCGGTCATCGGCGTGGCCAAAGCCGGCTGGAATCTCGATCAGCTGATAGAGCGCGCACGGAGCAGCCTGCAGACGCACGGGGGCGGCGTCGATGGAGCGGCCTTCGACAAGCTCTTGTCCCTGCTCCGCTACGTGGACGGCGACTACAAAGATCCGGCCACGTTCGACCGCTTGCGCCGCGAGCTAGGCTCGTCCGATAGGCCGCTGCACTATCTTGCCATTCCCACGAGCTTGTTCGCCATTGTCGTCGCGCAGCTCGGTCGCTCCGGGTGCGCCAGGACGGGACGAGTGATGGCCGAGAAGCCATTCGGCCGCGATCTCGCGTCGGCGCAGGCGCTCAACGCTTCTCTTTTAGCCGTATTCGCCGAGTCGGCCATTTTCCGCATCGACCACTACCTGGGCAAGGAACCGGTGCAGAACCTGCTCTACTTCCGCTTCAGCAACGCGCTCTTCGAGCCGGTCTGGAACCGCAACTACGTCGATAGCGTTCAGATCACCATGGCCGAGACCTTTGGGGTCGAGGGACGGGGAAGCTTCTACGAACAAGTCGGTGCGGTCCGGGACGTCATCGAGAACCACTTGCTGCAAGTGACGGCGTGTCTGGCCATGGATGCACCGTCGAGTGGCTATTCCGAGGCGCTGCGCGACGAAAAGACGCGCGTGCTCCAGGCCATCACACCGCTCGATCCGATGAGCGTCGTCCGCGGACAGTTCCGCGGCTACCGGAGCGAGTCCGGAGTTGCGGCTGAGTCGCGGGTCGAGACCTTCGCTGCGTTGCGGCTTCAGATCAACAACTGGCGCTGGGCAGGAGTGCCCTTCTACATCCGCGCGGGCAAGTGCCTTCCGGTCACCTGCACCGAAGTGCTGGTCGAGCTCAAGGCGCCACCGTGCTCGCCCTTCGGCGAGAACCTCGAGCGTGCGAACGGTTCGAACTACGTGCGCTTCCGGCTCGGGCCCGATGCCGCGATCGCCCTTGGTGTGCGTTCGAAGGCGGCAGGCGAACCCATGGTCGGCCAGGAAGTCGAGCTTTTGGCCACGCACGCTATCAAAGACGAAATGGGCGCGTACGAACGCCTGCTAGGCGATGCCATGAAGGGCGATGCGACCCTCTTCGCGCGCGAGGACGCCGTCGAGGCGGAGTGGCGCATTGTCGCGCCGATCTTGAACAGCACGACTCCGCCGCACGAGTACGACGTCGGAACCTGGGGACCGGTCGAAGCCGATCGTCTGATCGATCGCTCCGGCGGCTGGCACAAGCCCCAACCCACACCGCCGAAGGGGGCGTCGTGACGTCACCACGAGAAAGGGGCGATCATGCCAAAGTCGCCTGAAGGAAAAGGCGAACCCGGCTCTCGCATCGCCTTCGGCGCTCCGGGCATCGATCCACGATGGACGTCCAGCGCGAAGGACGGTATCGGCACCGCCTACCATACGAGTTCGTGCCTCTGGTTCACGTTGAGCCATGGGATCGTCAACGAAATGTATTATCCGCACGTGGATACGCCCAACACCCGCGATCTGCAGTTTCTGATCACGGACGGCGAGACCTTTTGCCACGAGGAGCGGCGCGATCTGGACCACAGGAGCGAGCTGCCGGAACACAGTACGCTTCTTTACCGGCTCACGAACTCGGACCGCAAGGGCCGCTATCGCATCGTGAAGGAGATCATCGGTGAGCCCCACTCGCCGGTTCTGTTGATGCACACGCGCCTCGAGATTCTGGACCCGACGCTTCGTGGCAAGCTGCATCTTTATGCGCTGCTCGCTCCCCATCTCAAGGGCACGGGCCAACACAATTCGGCAGGTTGGCGAAACACGCAAGGCCGAAAACTCTTTCACGCGTCACGCCGGGACGTCCACATGGCCTTCGGCTGCGCACCCGACTTCAGCCGCCGCTCGGTCGGCTACGTGGGACACAGCGACGGCTGGCAGGACGTCATGGGCCATTACAAGATGGATTGGGAATTCGAACGTGCGGAGGACGGAAACATCGCACTGACGGGCGAGATCGACTTGTCACGCGGTCTCGATTTCGTCGTCGCGGTTGCGTTCGGACGCAACGCCGAGAGCGCAACGACCCAGTTGCTGCAGGCGCTTGCCACACCGTTCGCGGAGCAGCGCGAGAAGTACGTGAGCCAATGGCAGCGCACCCGATCGGAGGCTGAAGGGACCGCACAGACCGGGGACAGGGCGAGGATGATGCGCCTGAGCCAGTGCATTTTGCTGGCCCACGAGGATAAGATCTTTCCCGGCGCGTTTGTGGCTTCGTTGAGCATTCCATGGGGCGAGACGAAGGACGACAGCGATCGGGGCGGATACCATTTGGTTTGGACGCGCGACATGGTTCAAACCGCCACGGCGCTGCTGGCCTGTGGGCGAACCGAGTCTCCGTTGCGCGCGCTCATCTGGCTGTCGTGCGTCCAAGAGGTCGATGGCCGAATGCCGCAGAACAGCTCGATTACGGGCAAGCCCTATTGGAAGGGCATTCAACTGGATGAAGTGGCCGCGCCGATTTTGCTCGCCTGGCGCTTGCGGCGGGCCGGTGCACTCCGACAGTTCGATCCGTGGACGTTGGTCTCACGCGCGGCGGAGTACTTGATGCTTCACGGGCCCGTCACGGCGCAGGAACGATGGGAGGAAAACGCGGGGTACTCGCCTTCGACCCTTGCGACGATCATCGCGAGCCTGGTGTGCGCGGCCGAATTTGCGCACGACAAGCGGGAAGACCGCGCAGCGGATGCCTTGGTCGCTTATGCGGACTGGCTGTCCGCCGAGCTCGAGGCCTGGACAGTTACCGATCGCGGTGAACTAGTGCCGGGCAAACCCCGGCACTACGTGCGCATCACGCCCGCCACGCCGCAGCAAGCCGAGGGCACGGCCGATCCGAACGCGGCCGTGCTCCAAGTGGCCAACGGCGGTGGCGTCCATCCGGCGCGAAATGTCGTCGGTGGCGATTTTCTCCAACTGGTCCGGCTCGGGGTTCGTGCGGCCGACGATGCACGGATCGTTGACTCCGTAGCGGTTGTCGATCATGTGCTCAAACGCGATCTGCCGCAAGGGCCCTGCTGGCGCCGTTACAACCACGATGGCTATGGGCAAATGGACGACGGAGGAGCGTACGAGGGCTTTGGGGTCGGCCGCTCGTGGCCGCTGCTGACGGGCGAACGCGGTCACTACGAACTGGCGGCCGGACGCGACCCCCTGCCATACATCGATGCGCTCGAGAAATTCGCCAACCGGGGTGGAATGCTACCGGAGCAGGTCTGGGACACGGCCGACTTGCCGAGTGCGCACATGTTGCGCGGTCGCCCAACGGGTTCAGCCATGCCTTTGTGCTGGGCGCACGCGGAATACGTGTCGCTCGTGCGAAGTGCGCGCGATGGCGTGTGCTTTGACCGCGTCGAACCGGCGTTCCAGCGGTACGTCGTCAACCGGACGAAGAAGGCGGTGCACGCCATGTGGAGTGCCTGCCATCCGATCTCCCGCATGCCGTTCGGTCGCATTTTGCGTCTCCTCCTTGCTCATGACGCCACGATCATATGGTCCGCCGACGACTGGGCGAACACGCACCATGCGGATGCCATTGCGGTAGCCGCTCTCCATATGTGGGTCGCCGATCTTCCAGCGGAGGACTGTTCGGACGGTTCTGTGATCCAATTCACGTTCTTCTGGAAGGAGACCCAGAGCTGGGAAGGTAAGAATTATTCCGTCACCGTCGGTCGTCATGCCTCGGGACTCGACAGCCCCCGCACGCGCGCTGAGGGCCCCACGTCGTAACGGGGGCGCGGGTGCCGGCATTGCCTTTTGAGGCGGGTTGACGTGCTTTCTCCTCCCGGGCCGACCCGATCGAGAGAATGCGCTTCACGACGTCAGCCCGGGGGCATTTCCGGCGAACAACGCCGGGGCGCTTCGTCGTGCCTTCACCTGTTCGTCGGTCAGGTGTGCGTCGTAGAATCGAGCGCGGCTCGATCGTCCGTGAGACAAGCGTCGCGGTCGCCACCGCGAGAAGCAGCGGCACGATGAAGGATCGATCGCGGCCCGTCAGTTCCATCATGAGCACGACAGCCGAGATGGGTCCCCGCGTCGTGGCGGCCAGTACCGCCGCAGCGCCAACCACGCCGAACAACCCGGGCTGCGGCCGGGCCAGAGGAACGACCAAGCATGGCCGAGGATGTCGCCCAAGAGCGCACCCAGCGCCGCCCTGGTCATCTCGGCCTGCGGGACCGTCACGGTTGCCAACCTACCAACCGGCCCTGACAGGGGTGTGTCAGGAGCCGGAGAACTTCTTTCGCTCGCGATCGATCACCTCGGAGAACGACACGTCGGGGCGTGGAGCGAAACGCTCGCCGGTCGCCTGCGCGTCGCGAATCCGGTCGATTCGGAAGACCCTCACGTCGCTCCGAAGGCGACAGTAGGCGACCAATAGCCACGCGTTCTCGACACGAACCAGTCCCAGCGGCTCGACGTCGCGTTCGCTCTGCGACCCCGGGACGACGGGCTCGTAGCGGATCCTGAGCACGCTCCAGGCATCGACCGCGGCCAAAACCTTGCCTAGAGGCCCGGCAGGTTTGCGCCCCGAGACCGAGTCCCGGTAGACCGTGCGTTCGCTGATGGAAAACTTCTCGGCCAAGTCGGCGGCGCGGAGGCGGCGGCGCGTTGCGAGCACCAGCGCGATTTTCACCAACCTCTCGAGCCGCTTCATGGCCCACGAAGAATGCCAGCGTACCCTTCAGAACTGTCCGCACCAGGTGGCGATCGTCGGGCGACGCTCTCTGGCGCTGGATGCGGCCCGCGATCCGCTCTCGTTGTAAGGGGGCGATCAGAGCGTTTAGCTCTCGTTGACGATCTGCTCGGCCACCGGCCCGATCGGCACGGGCTGTCGCGGCGCGCGCGGCTCTGCTCCCAACACTTTGCTGTCGTAGATGGTTAGCCAAAAATCCGTCGCCCTTCGCGGCACCAGCCAGTCGTACGGGAGATCGAATCCAAGCGTGCCTAGCATCATCTCCTTGCGCGCGGCCAACGCGCGAAGGCGCTCGACCATCCTGGCGAGCACGCGCCCCGTAAAAGGAAGATATATAAAAATCACGCTGGGTTCTCCGAGGTCCACATCGCAGGCGTCACCCTCGACGACCGAGAAACTTTCCAGCCCAAGGTCGGCTGCGGAGCTGCGCGCTTGCCGACACAGATCCGGTTGAATCTCGATACCTCGCACGCGCGCACCCGAGAGGAGCTTCACCGCCAGGAGCGCCTTGCCCACGCCCGCACCCACGTCCAGGAACTCGTCATCCGCAGTTACCGGCCCGGCGAGCACACAGCGAACAATCGACGCGATTCCCCCCGGCACGTAGTCGATGAGCTCCGACTGTAGATTCGCCGTCCCCATCGGCGGGTGGGCGATACCGACAAGGTCCTCGAAGGCCAAGTCCCGCAACATCGCAGGGTACGTCGCGAGCCATGAGAGCAGCTCTGCCCCTCG
The DNA here is from genome assembly GCA_963696385.1 of uncultured delta proteobacterium. GTDB lineage: Bacteria > Myxococcota_A > Polyangia > Polyangiales > Polyangiaceae > Palsa-1150. The sequence continues at coordinate 932,404 of CAVOKF010000004.1, read as the reverse complement.
CAATCCGCCGCCCCGAAGGCGCGCCCGCTCGCAGGCATGAACGGACAGGGCCTTCTCTGCGAGCCCCCTGTGCAGGTGCGCGAGGCCGGAGCGCAAGGCCCTGGACCGCACGTCGAGGGCCGGGTCCACCGCGGCGGCCCCGGAGCCCGTTAGGAGCGCAGACAGACGGCCAAAAAGCTCGCGGACATCGATCGCCAGCCTGACTTCTTCGAACCACTGCATTCTCGCTTCACGAACATCGAACTGGGTACACAGTTTCTCTATGGCCGCGAGCTCGGAGGTGAGGTCGGCGCCGGGCGCCGCCAGCGCGCGAGCCGCGCGCGCGAAGTCTCCCTGGTAGCTCGTCATCGGTGTACGTCCGCCTCAAGGCTCGCCGACAATCGGCGCAAAAGGGCCGGAGCGTTCGTTAAATGATAGAAGTGATCCCCACTGAACTGCTCGACGCGAAACGCGGCAGCTCGTCAACTCGCCCCAGCGCTCAAGGCGATCCCGCGGCACGGTGCCGTCCTCCACCCCGCCGTAAGCGTCCACGGGCACGGCAAGCGGCGGCTCCTGAGCATAGCGCCACGTCTCGATCGCCTCGAAGTCCGCACGCAGTGGATTGATGAGAAGCTCGAGCAACTCCTGGTTTTCGAGCACCTCGGTCGGCATCCCCCCTATGTCGGCCAGCCGCTCCAAGAAGTCGGCGTCGCTCAGCTTGTGGATGGCGACCTGGAGACAGCGATCTCGCTCGCGACGAAGGAGGGCGAGAAGCGCCTCGAACCGAATGCACCGTCGCTCATGCATCGAGCCCGAGCTGTGTGAGCAGCGGGTTGGTGAAGACCGCCCGCTGCTGCGCGGCGGGCAGGAGGCGGGCACGCGCAGCCTTCCAGCGCCCGATGCGATCGCCGTAGTACGAGGCCAGGCTCGCCGCAGTCATTCCGTACTCCTGGCCCCAGTGGCACACGAACGGGACGCCTGCCGCGCTGAGGGCGTTCCACACGGCCTGGTGGATGGTGCTCGTGGCGGAGCTGTTCAGGCTGGGAAACTCGATGTACGTGTTCATAGGGTGCTGATTGGGCCCGAGGAGAGCCTGGGTGGCGGGGACGAAGCGTACACCGACGCCCCCGAGCAGCGTGCGGCCCGCCTTCGCCTCCGACTGCAGCGCGCCGAGGACGGCTCGCACTGCGGCCCCCGCGTTGGCGTGATCCACGATGACCTCCGAGCTGCGTCCGTCGCCTTCCGGGAGTGTCGTCGGGCCGAAGTAGGTGCCCGGAAACTCGGGTCCCACCGGGCCCGCCCTGTACTGATTGGCCGTCTCCTGAGCGACGACGTCGTCGACGATCCCGGCGTCGGGGCGATCCTCGAGAGCGGATATGAGCGCCGAGAGTAAGCGCGTCAGGTCGGTCGACGCGGCGGACTGGACGTCGGGCGCTCCCGTATACGGCTGCGTCGGGGCCTGCTCCCAGAGGATCGTGGTCCAGGAGCCGGCGCTGCCGGGCTGGGCGAACGGGCTGAAAACGATCGTGAAAAAGTCGGGCGACGGGGTGGGATCGAAGCGGGTCGTGTCGAGGGTCTCGAGCGCGTACCAGACGTCGGCATCGTCGAGCGGCCGGGCGATCGTTTGCCCGCGGAGCTCGTAAAGGGGGACGGCCTCGACCACGACGGAGTGCACGAACCCGAGTCCGCCGAGCGCGACCTTCGCCGCGTTGAACAGATCGTCGTCAGCCACGTCAGCCGTGGCCAGGGTCGTGGACTGCTGGAACCACTGCGCGAGGTCCGGCGTGAAGCTCCGGCGGCTCGGCTGCAGGAGGGTCGCCTGGTTGGGGCCCGTCACCACGTATACGGCGAGGACCGTGTCGTGGACGGCGCCGACCTTGACATGGGATCCGTGCGTCCCGGTGGCGATGCACCCGGCGAAGCGGTGCCCATCGCTGGCGCCCGAAGTTTGCAGTGCCAGGTTGTACTTCCCGAGAAAGTCGTTGAGCGTGCGGATCGTCGTGCCCCCCTGGACCACGATCGGGGCCCCTCGGCGCGGAGCCGCCTCGGCCCTGTAGTCCGCCGTCAGCCACTCGGCAGCGACCGCCGCGATCTGGTTCCAGGCGCCGGGGTCTAGCAACACGTCGCCCGGTTCGAGAATGTTCGAGAGCGACCAGCGCGCGCCGATCGTGCAGAGGCGTTCCGGCGGGTCGGCAAGGCAGTACGAGAGGATCGCGTTGAGCGATTGGGCGAGAGCCGGGCCCCCTGCCGGTCCGCCGGGAGCCCCAGCGCCGCCGGGCGTCAGGTAGGCGGGGATGGCGCGTCCGGCGATCGTGTGGTGGAAGTTGGACCACGCGGCGATGGCGTCGGCGGTCGTCGAGGGAAGGACGGGTAACGGTCGCATCGAGGCTTCTCCAGCTTGCGCAGCTATCGCGACAAGACGCCACCGCTCGTCGTGGTGGGGATCCCGCCGTCGGGCGCGGACGCCTGAGGTTGCCCCGCGCACTGAACGAGGGCCGCCGGGTTCGACGATCCTGCGTTCCGGATGAAGACCTTCTCGATCCCGTAAGGGCAACTCGGCAGGTTCAACTTCGTCGTGTTCGCTGACTCGTAGATGGAGGTGTCCTGGACCGAAGCGGTCTTGCACGGTTGCTCGACGGCATCGCACTCCTGCACGGGACCGAGGGCGCCTGGGTCGGCGCTTGGCGGCAGCACCAGGAGAACGTTCGACCCGCCGCACCCCGCCAGCGCGACGCTGAGCGCCACGGCTCGGACCGCGACCGGCCGCGTGGATCGCACACCCCGCCCCCTTGCGCACGCTGCCCGGTTGTCACCGCCCCGCGAAGAGCAAGAACGTGGCGCGGTCATGTGGGAGTCTCCCTTCACTGTGCCTTTACGAACATCCCACCGGGCACGACGGGACGCCTCCTCGGGCCAGAGTGCCATACGGCCCTCGGTCCGGTCCATTGCAGCCGATTTCAACCGAGGCCCGCTTGGCACGACATCCCGATGCGGGCCGTGGAATGCTTGCTCCTCCGCTCAGAAGAACGGCTTGTGCTCGACGCGACCGCCGCTGGCACGCATCGCAGCATCGGCCTTGTCTCGGCTCGCGAGGCTCGGAGCCTCCACAATCACGAGGACCTTGCCGGCCGCGAGTTGCTTCGAGAGCCTTTCCAGGCTCCGATCGGGACTGCCCGACCCCGCGAGAGCGCCACCCAGGCCGCCATAGAGCGCGCCCAGCACGCCGCCGGAGACGAGCCCTATCGGGCCTACCGCGACCGCTCCTATCGCGGCTCCCGCGATACCGGCAAGCACTGCCCCTTCGCGCGTCGCCTCCCCCGCGTCGGTCTCGCCGATGCCGAGAAGTCCCTCGTCGAGCCGATCCTTATGAAGTGTGACGCCGATATGCTGACGGGGCGTGCCGCTTGCCTCGACCGCATCAATCGCTGCGCGGGCGTGGTCGACGTCGTCGAAGAGCGCGTAAGAGATGTGTTCCATGTCGTGGCCGAGAGAGTAATCCAGATGCCGCACAAATCACCGATGAGTCGGCCCCGTGCGCGTGCAGAAACTGCGCACCGGCGAAACCATTGCGCGGGCGCTACCCGCCCTCCCGCGCACGGCAGACTGCGGAAGAGGCCGCCGCCCACCGAACGGTCCGCCTCCCGGTCCGGGTCAATCCGTGATCTTTTGATAGGATGCCGACTCGACCAGTGCACACGCTGTTCCGTATTCAGCAATGTAGACCGTTCCTGCATAGGTCTCCGTTGCCTCACGACTGTTCGAGTCGATCGCAAATGTATAGGTAGTCAATGCGACATTTCCCGAGAGACTCCCACTGGGCAGATTCGATGGCTCAGAGACCGTCCCGGTACCGGGAAAGCCTTCCAGCCATAGGCCCGGCGACGACGACAGGGTCGCCGTACCGCCGTTGACCGTCGCCGTAAGGGAGCCAAATTCGTTGGTCAAGACCACGGTTCCGTTTGGGCCTGCAACCCACGTATCCGTATTGGCATTCGGCAGTGCGCGCGTGATCGCGCCATCCATGGGGGGCAGGCCGGGGGCGCCGGAGTCTCCCCCTGCGGCGTTGCACGTCAGTGTCGTGGTGCCGGCGGTCGGTTTCCACGTGCCGATAAACTCGTCGCGGGGGGAACCCGAACAGCCCAGCAGCACCCACGAACCAAGAATCATCCCTTTCCATAAGACCATGCGATCGAACCTCCCGCGACGATGACAAACACAAAGCGACGGCCCATTTGTGCGACGACGAGTTTGGCTAAGTACAAAGCGGCAGCCCCTTTTTGTGCGACGACGAGTTTGGCGCTCCGGAAGGGGCCCGTTGCGCCCGTGCCCACGTTTCGAGCCCGGGCTCATCGCTCGAGATCGCCGCGCGACGGAGCGGCTGAGCGGGACGCCAGACGGCAATGCGCCTCGGCGCGAAGATCGTTGACCCTCGGAAGGAGAAGACTGTGTGGATAAATAGTCTCGAGGCGATCGAGAAGGCCGCACGCAGCGGGCTCACCGCGAGCGGCTCTCGCCTGCGCCTCGAAAAACAGGAGCTCTTGGTCAAACTCGGTCGCAGGGAACTGACTTCGATGGGCCTCGATCGTGGCGAGCGCGTCCGCCGGACGATGACTCTCAATCGCATCGACGATCGTTCGCAAGCTCCCCAGTTGGTCGCGCGACGATGGGGCCGAAGGTCGTGCGGGCGACGAGGGGCTCGGCGCTTGGCGCTCCTTCGGCGAATCCGCCCCGTGCCGCGCCGGACGCGATGCCCGTCGAGGAGGCAGGGAGTCCGGCGCCGGCGTGCTGGTGGGCGGAGCGGAGGCGCCGGTCGACGGCCCCAGAGGCGACGGCCCGAGCGCATTCTCCGTTTCGACCGTCTGGTGAAGCGGCGACCGAAGAGGGGCTCGCGGAGTCCGCAGAGGAGTCGCCAAGTCGAGCGCCGCCTGCCGTGCGTCGTGCCGATGCACGACCAGGCCGCCCACCAAGCCACCGGCAACGAAGATGGCCACTGCGACGCCGCATTTTGCCGCAAAGGAGGCCCCGAACAGTGTGGATGCGAACGGCGAAATCTTTCCCGCCGCGCCCACGCCCATCGCTGCCGCCGCGCCCGCCCCTAGACCCGTCGCGGCGAGCACTCGATTCAAAAGCTCGGGCGATGCCCGCTCGGCCGCGGCCCGCTCCAGGGCGTGGCGAACGGATGCGGGGACCGCGGGATCGTTCGACAATCGGTCCAACGAGCTCAAGCGGCACCTCCGTCGGTGGGATCCAGACGCGCCGCCGCGGTTCTCACCTTGTCGCGTGCGCGGCGGAGACGGGAGGCGACGGTTCCTTGAGGGCAATCGAGGATTCGCGCAATCTCGATCATCGTGAGACCTTCGACCTCGAACAGGAGAAACACAGCACGTTCGTCGTCCTCCAATTCGCGCATGATCTTGTCGAGAAAGTCGGCCGCCTCAACCCGGTCCGAAGGCGATCGTTCGGCCGTCACGTTTGCGTCGGTCGGCTCTTCGAAGGGGCGGACGCGGCGAACTTCTCTCGCGATGAAGCTGGCCACCCGGAAGAGGAACCCTTTTTCTGCCCCAGGTGCGACGCCGCCGGCTTTTTCGCGAAACACGAGAAAGACTCGCTGCACACCGTCGTCCGCATCCGCGCTGGACAAGCCATGGCGGCGAAGCACCCGCCAAACGAAGTCGATATGCTCGCGAACGACCCCAAGGAGCCGCTCGCGATCATGGGGCGATGCGGCTTCGGATCCCGCCGGTACGCCTTCGGACATCGACTGACCATCCCCTCGTGCAACCGAGAGTTCGGACGCCTCAGACTCGAGGTCCGTCGTCGTGGGCTTGCGCGCGATGGCGGTCATGGCAGCGTCACGCCCAGCGACAGCGCATAGAAAAGACGCACGTGGTGCGACACCACCGGCTCCTCGGACGACAACAAACCGACTGCGGCGCCGAGCGCCTCGACGAAGAATGATTTGGCAAATCCCAGGCGGATGCGGCCAGAAGCGCCCAACCCCGTCTCGAGGTTCGGATCGTATCCGCTGGTGCCTTGGCTCTCGATCATCGAAAACGTCACGCAGGGGATGAGCGAGAGAAATTTGTACTCGACATGCACAGGGCACGCGTCGACGGTGGCGTGGAGCACGTCCCGGTCGTCGAGGCTCGCCCCTGGCGAAGGTATTGGCAAAGGATCGACGGGGGCCGAAACGGTCGTCGTGCTTTGACGGTAATAGGCCACGCTCACATGCGCCGACTGCTGCCACCAGCCCAATGCGTGAGCGACTCCGAATCCGAGGCGTACGCCCTGAGCCGGATTGAATGTCGTCACTTGCCCGTTGGCCCGAACGACCGGCTCTGCAGGACCGGCGGTAAACGCGCCGTATCCCAACGAAAAGGAGTAGGTGAGGGCGCGCCCTGTCCGGTCGCCGACCGTCGGCGGCGGCGAGCGGATCTCGTGCGAGGCCACGGGGCGCGGCCCTTGCGGGGCGATCGGGTCCGGAGGGGGGCGGACATCCGTTTGCGCAAGGGCTACGATCGTAGCCGCAATCTCGGTCAACTCGTCGCAGGTCGGAGCGCGCACCGTTCGCTCGAGTAGCGTGCCGCCATGGGCGTCCGAGACAGCCGTTGCGGAATAGCCGTCGTCCTCCCGCGCAATCGTGACGATCACCTGAACGGGCGGTCCGATGAATGAGCTTCGGCGGGCGATCTCCGCACACACCGACTCAACAAAGCTCTCGGAGCTCGGACATTCGGGTGGCGCGTCGTATCGAACCACGATGACCGGCTGACCGCTCCGTTCGTCAGCCCGCGACACACGCACACGCGCCGCTACGAGGAGACCTACCAACAGCAGCATTATGCGGGGCGGCATCGTTCTTGTTCGCGCTTCTTCGGATGGCCTCTTCTCAGCGCCAGGTTGCTCTACGAATGACGGCAGCACGGCGTTTTGATCCCCGGTGCGTGCGATTCTGGGCAGCCACTTGGAATCATTGACAAACAGGAAGGCCCCTCAGGGGCCGGTCGACCCCTCCGAGGACAAGCCCTGCCCGGCGCAAAACCAACGCCGCCACCCGCGGCGAATCCACGCACCCCGCATCCTCAGGACCGCCTGCGGGTGCGGGTGCAAGGATCCCGAGTGCCGACGCGCTTGAACGTCTCGAGGTGGACCATCGAATTTCGGTCACAGTCTCGCGTTCGATGACATCCGACACATCGGTGTGTTTAACCGTTGCGCCTGCCGTAGCATGCCCCGGCGCCATTCCGCTGACGTGCACACAGTCTTCATCGGCCCGGTGAGGCGCCGCTCATTGCCGCTCGCGAGAACGACGCCCTCATGACCGCCTCACGCAAAGACCTGACCGCTCCACCCGACCTCGCCCACCCGCGCCGGACCGGGCCGGTGCGTCTTCAGCGACCGGAGTACGTCGATCTGCTGCCACCTTGCAATCAGGCCTGCCCGGCGGGAGAGGACATCCAGGGATGGCTCGCGCTCGTCGAGGCGGGTCGACTCGAGGACGCCTGGCGCCTGCTCGTGCGCGACAACCCCCTTCCCGCCGTCCACGGCCGCGCCTGCTATCACCCGTGCGAACCGCGCTGCAATCGCGGCCAGCTCGACTCGGCCGTGAGCATCCACGCCGTCGAACGCTTCCTTGGCGATCGCGCGCGAGAGGAAGGATGGCAGGTTGCTGCCGACGCACCCGCGAGCGGCCGGCGCGTCCTCGTCGTCGGAGCGGGGCCGAGCGGTCTATCGGCCGCTTATCACCTCGCGCGCCTCGGCCACGAGGTCGAGGTTCGCGAGGCCGGACCCGTCGCCGGCGGGATGATGGTCTTCGGCATCCCCGCCTATCGCCTCCCCCGTGACGTGCTTTTAGACGAAGTGCGCCGCATCGAGAGGATGGGCGTGCGGTTCGTCTTCGAGCACAAGGTCGAGAACCTTCTCGCCGAGAAGAGCGAAGGCGCCTTCGACGCGGTGTTCCTGGCGATCGGCGCGCACATCGGCAGGCGGACCGAGATTCCGGGGCGCGACGCAGGGAAGATGTTCGACGCGCTCGCGTTCCTGCGCGGGGCGCGCGCCGGCTCGCCGCCCCAGCTCGGCCGGCGCGTCGCGATCTACGGCGGCGGCAACACTGCGATGGACGCCGCGCGCACCGCCCGGCGGCTCGGCTACGAGCCTCTCATCATTTATCGCCGCGATCGCGATCACATGCCCGCCACGCCCGAGGAGGCCGACGAGGCGTTGGCCGAGGGGGTGAAGATCCACTGGCTTCGCACGATCAAGATGATCGACGCGAGCTCGTTCACGGTCGAGGTCATGGCGCTCGACGCCGAGGGGCGCCCGCAGCCCACCGGACGCCTCGAGACGATCGAGGCCGACTCGCTCGTCCTCGCGCTCGGGCAAGACGTCGACACGGGCTTCTTGAGGAACGTCCCGGGGCTCGAATTCAAGAGCGACGGCACGATCGCCGTGTCGCCCGGGCTGATGACCGGGCACGACGGCGTCTTCGCCGGCGGCGACATGGTTCCGTCCGAGCGCACCGTCACCGTGGCCGTCGGCCACGGGAAGAAGGCGGCGCGCAACATCGACCTGTACCTGAAGGCCGGCGAGGCCGTCGCCAAGGCGTCGAAGCATCCGACGGCCACCTTCGGCATGCTCCACCTTCCTTTCTACACCGACGCGGCAAGGCGGCAGCAGCAGCACCTCGACGAGGCGCGCCGGAGCGCGAGCTTCGAAGAGGTGACCTTCGGCCTGAGCGAGAGCGATGCGACGTTCGAGGCGAAGCGCTGCTTGTCGTGCGGCAACTGCTTCGAGTGCGACGCGTGTTACGGCGCTTGCCCCGAGGGCGCCATCATCAAGCTCGGACCGGGGCGGCGCTATCGCTACGATTACGATCGCTGTACCGGCTGCGCGATCTGCTTCGAGCAGTGCCCCTGTCACGCCATCGAAATGAGGCCCGAGCCGTGACGACGAGCGCCGCGAGCGCGCCGCACGTCGCGACCCTCGACGGCAACGAAGCCGCCGTTTCGGTCGCCTATCGGCTCGTCGAGGTCTGCGCGATCTATCCGATCACGCCGTCCTCCACGATGGCGGAGCTCGCCGACCAGTGGGCCACCGAGCGCCGAAAGAACTTGTGGGGCAGCGTTCCGACGGTGGTCGAGTTGCAGAGCGAAGGCGGCGCGGCGGGCACGCTGCACGGCGCGCTGCAGAGCGGAGCGCTGACGACGACCTTCACGGCGTCGCAGGGCCTGCTTCTGATGATCCCCAACATGTACAAGATCGCCGGGGAGCTCACGTCCGCGGTGATCCACGTGGCGGCGCGGGCGATCGCCACCCAGGCGCTCAGCATCTTCGGCGATCACTCCGACGTCATGGCGGTCCGATCGACGGGCTTCGCCGTGCTGGCGAGCGACTCGGTCCAGGAGGCGCACGACCTCGCGGCGATCGCCCACGCGGCGACTCTGCGCGCGCGCATTCCGATCGTCCATTTCCTCGACGGCTTCCGCACGTCACACGAGATCAACAAGATCGCCGTGCTCTCGGACGACGACCTGCGCGCGCTGGTCGACGACGCATGGGTGCTCGCGCATCGCGCTCGCGCGCTCTCGCCGGATCGCCCTTTCGTGCGGGGCACGGCGCAGAACCCCGATGTGTTCTTCCAGTCCCGCGAGACCGTGACTCCCTACTACGCGCGCATGCCCGGGATCGTCGCCGAGACGATGGCGCGGTTTTCACAGGTGACGGGGCGCACGTACCGGCCATTCGATTATTTCGGCGATCCGAACGCCGAGCGGCTGCTCGTGCTGATGGGATCCGGCGTCGAGACCGCACGCGAGACGGCAGAGTGGCTGAACGCACGCGGAGCCCGCGTCGGGATCGTCGCGGTGCGCCTGTACCGGCCATTCTCGGTCGAACACCTGATCGAGGTCCTGCCGGCGACGACGCGGGCGATCGCGGTCCTCGACCGCACCAAGGAACCCGGTGCGATTGGCGAGCCGCTCTACATGGACGTCGTCACCGCGCTCGCCGAGGCGCACGCGGCCGGAAGGCTCCGGCTGCCCTCGTTTCCGCGGGTCATCGGCGGCCGCTACGGGCTCGGGTCCAAGGAGTTCACACCGGCCATGGTGAAGGCGGTCTACGACGAGCTCGCCCGGACCGCGCCCCGCAACCACTTCACGGTCGGTATCGACGACGACGTCGGCCACTCGAGTCTGCCGTTCGACGCGTCGTTCGACATCGAGTCCGACGGCGTCGTCCGCGCCATGTTCTTCGGCCTCGGCGCAGACGGGACGGTCGGCGCGAACAAGAACACCATCAAGATCATCGCCGAGGATCCCGCGGTCTACGCGCAGGCGTATTTCGTCTACGACTCCAAGAAATCCGGCTCGCAGACCACGTCCCATCTGCGCTTCGGCCCCGCGCCCATCCGATCGACCTACCTCATCCAGTCCGCGAGCTTCATCGGCTGCCACCAGTTCGGCTTTCTCGAGCGTTTCGACATCCTGCGCTTCGCGGCTCACGGCGCGACGCTCCTGGTCGACACCGTCCACTCGCGAGACGACGTGTGGGCGGAGTTGACCGTCGAGGTCCAGCAGGCGATCGTCGACAAGCACGTCTCGCTCTGGGTGATCGACGCGTCCAAGGTCGCGCGCGCGGCGGGCATGGGCTCGCGCACGAACACGATCATGCAGACATGCTTTTTCGCCATCTCGGGTGTCCTGCCGCGCGCAGAGGCCATGGCGAAAATCCGGCAGTCGATCGAGAAGACGTACGGCGTCAAGGGCGCCGAGGTCGTAGGGAAGAACTTCGCCGCAGTCGACCAGACGCTTGCCGAGCTGTCCCAGGTCACGGTCCCCGAGCGCGTCACGTCGCACCGGCGAAGGCTCCCGGTCGTCCCGCCGGACGCCCCCGCGTTCGTGCGCGACGTGACGGCGCGGATGATGGCGGGTCGAGGCGACGAGATCCCGGTGAGCGCCCTGCCGGTGGATGGTACGTACCCAAGCGGAACGACGAAGTGGGAGAAGCGCAACGTCTCCCAGCTCGTTGCCGTATGGGAGCCCTCGCTCTGCATCCAGTGCGGCCATTGCTCCATCGTGTGTCCTCACTCCGTCATCCGCGCGAAGTTCTACGAGGACGAGCGCTTGCGCGGCGCACCCGCGAGCTTCAAGAGCGCTCCCATCGACGTTCGCGGCTTTCCGGGAATCCGGTACACGCTCGAGGTTTACGTCGAAGACTGCACCGGCTGCGGGCTCTGCGTCGATGCCTGCCCGGTCAAGGCGAAGGACGAGAGCCGCAAGCGCGCCATCAACCTTGGACCCATTGAACCGCTCCTCGACACGGCGCGCGAGAACCTCACGTTTTTCGAGGCCATCCCGAACAACGATCGCACGCGCGTCGACTTCTCGACCGTGCGCGGCACGCAGTACCTCGAGCCGCTCTTCGAGTTCTCCGGCGCGTGCGCGGGGTGCGGAGAGACCCCTTACCTGAAGCTCCTCTCGCAACTCTTCGGCGATCGCCTGCTCGTCGCGAACGCGACCGGCTGCTCGTCGATCTACGGTGGGAACCTCCCGACCACGCCCTGGACGGTGAACGCCGAGGGCCGCGGCCCCGCTTGGTCCAACTCGCTCTTCGAGGACAACGCCGAGTTCGGGCTCGGCTTCCGCCTCGCGAACGATCAGCACGCCGAGCACGCCGCGCGCCTCTCGCGAGAGCTCGCGAGCGAGATCGGACCGGGACTGGTCGACGAGATCCTCGCGGCGCCGCAGGTCCTCGAAAGCGAGATACGCGCGCAGCGCGAGCGCGTAGCCACTCTCCTCGGAAAGCTCGAGGGCTCGTCGAACCCGAGGGCCATCGCGCTGCGTTCCGTCGCGGCTTGCCTCGTGCGGCGCAGCGTCTGGATCGTCGGCGGTGACGGCTGGGCCTACGACATCGGCTCGGGCGGGGTGGACCACGTCCTCGCGAGCGGCCGCAATGTGAACATCCTCGTACTCGACACGGAGGTCTACTCGAACACCGGGGGTCAGGCCTCCAAGTCCACGCCGATCGGCGCCGTCGCCAAGTTCGCAGCGGGCGGCAAGCAGGTGGGCAAGAAGGACATCGCCCTGCAAGCCATCTCGTACGGCAACGTCTACGTCGCGCGCGTCGCGCTGGGCGCGAACCCACAGCAGACGCTCGTCGCCTTTCGCGAGGCCGAGGCCTACCCCGGACCTTCGCTCATCCTCGCGTACTGCCCCTGCATTGCGCACGGGATCGACATGGAGCGCGGGCTCCACCAGCAAACGCTCGCGGTCCACTGCGGTTACTGGCCGCTCGTTCGCTACAACCCCGTCCTCGGCAGCTCGGGAGAGAACCCCTTCGTCCTCGATTCGCCGCGGCCCACGCTACCCTTCCGCGAGTACGCGTACAACGAACTGCGCTACCGCATGCTGACGCACCAGAATCCCGACGAAGCCGCGCGGTTGCTCGGCCTCGCAGAGGAAGCGGTGACGCAACGTTGGAAGACGTACGTCGAGATGGCGACGCGAGGCGGGTGAACATGGTCGATCTCGAGACCACGTACATGGGCATGAGGCTCGCGCACCCGGTGGTCGCCTCGGCTTCGCCGTTGTCGAAGGACATCGACGGAGTGAAGCGCTTGGAGGACGGCGGCGCCTCGGCCGTCGTGATGTTCTCGCTCTTCGAGGAGCAGATCCGCTCGGAGCAAGAGGCCCTCGAGGCGCTTTCGACGGCGGGAAGCGAGAGCTTCGCCGAGTCGCTCACTTATTTTCCGCGGGCAGACTCCTACCGTGTCGGGCCTGATCGCTATCTCGAGCTCATCCGGAGGGCGCGCGAGTCGGTGCGCGTACCGGTCATCGCGAGCCTCAACGGCATGACGAGCGAGGGATGGATCGACTACGCGAAGCAGATGCACCAGGCCGGAGCATCGGCGATCGAGCTCAACGTGTATGTCATCGCGGCCGATCTGGACACGAACGGTCGCGACGTCGAACAGCGCTTGGTCGACATCCTGCGCGCTGTGAAAGCCGCCGTCCCGATCCCGGTCGCGCTGAAGACGGGCCCCTTCTTCAGCGCCTTCGGGAACATGGCCCGGCGGCTCGACCAGGCCGGCGCCGACGCGCTCGTGCTGTTCAACCGCTTCTATCAGCCCGATTTCGACCTCGAACACCTCGAGGTCATGCCGAACCTGGAGCTCAGCACGCCGAGCGAGATCCGCCTGCCGCTGCTGTGGATTGCCGTTCTGTCGGGGCGCATCAAGGCATCGCTCGCGGCGACGACGGGCGTGCACTCGGGAATCGAGGTCGTGAAGTACCTGCTCGCGGGGGCGGACGCCGTCATGACCACCTCGGCCGTCCTCGCCCACGGCCCCGCGCATCTCGGAAGGCTGGTGACCGGTCTTCGCGTATGGCTCGAAGAGCGCGGTTACACGTCCGTCACGCAGATGAAGGGAGCGATGAGCCAGCTCAAGGTCGCAGATCCCACGTCGTTCGAGCGCGCCAACTACATCAAAATTCTGGAGACGTACAAGAGCGCGAGCAAGACTCGCGCATAGGCCGCGATACCCCCGCACCCAGGGCGTTTGGGGTCGCGCGAACGCTCGCGCTCGTGGGGAGCGTTTGGCGTTCCTCAGGCGGACGCCGCTTTACCGGCCGGTCTATCGAACCCCATGGACGACCGTTCCGAGAAGACCTCCACCGAGCACGAGCCAAGCGGAGTTCACCCGCCACCGAAAGAGCGCGGCGGCGCTCAGAACCGCCAGGAGCGCCGACGGCGCGTCGACGATCGCAGCCTTGCCGAGCTGCACGCCTACGACGGCCATGAGGGCGAGTGCCGCCACGTTGACGCCGTCGAGGAACGCCCCGGCGACGCGCGATCGCCGCAGGCGCGGAATGAATGGCCCGCTGACGGCGACCAGGAGAAACGAAGGGAGAAAGATGCCGATTGTCGCGACGACCGCGCCGGGGAAGCCCGCGATGACGTACCCGATGAACGTCGCGGTCGTGAAGACCGGACCCGGCGTGAACTGTCCCACCGCAACCGCGTCGATGAGCTGCGGCTCGGTAAGCCAGCGCCTGCCCTCGACGAGATCGGCGCGGAGGAACGCGAGCAGGACGTAGCCGCTGCCGAAGACGACCGCGCCGATCTTCAGAAACACGAGAAAGAGCTTCGCCAAGCCGGCCGGGGTGGCCGCGACCGCGCATGCCCCGAGCGGACCCGGCCAGATCAGGGGCGCCACCCCCGCATGGGGGCGGACCGACGCGGCGGTGCTCAGGACGCCGGCCGCGAAGAGCACGACGACGGGCGAAGCGCCCAGTAGGTTCGCGACGGCCGCCGCGACACCGAGAGCGACCAGCCATGCCGATTTGGCCGCGCTCCGCCCAAGGGCGACAAGCGCCTGGGCCAGGATCGCCATGACTACCGCTTTGATGCCGTAGAGCATGCCGCTCACCGCGGGGAGCTGCCCGAAACGGACGTACGCCCAGGCGATCGCCGTGACCATGAGCGCGGCGGGAAGGATGAAGCAGAAGCCCGCGGCCAGCAGCCCTCGCCACCCCGCGCGGCGGTAGCCGATATAGATGGCCACCTCGGTCGAACTCGGGCCTGGGATCAGGCCCGCCGCCCCGACGATGTCGAGGAACTGCTCGCGCGTCAGCCACGCCCGCCGCCGCACGAACTCTTCTTCCATCATCGCGATGTGCGCAGCGGGGCCGCCGAACGCCGTGGTTCCCAGGCGAAGGAACGAAAGTGCGAGATCGCTCACGTGCCCCGCGCGTCGATCCGCGCGTCGGGCGAGCTGGACCCCGCGATCCGCGTGTCGGTCCTGTCTGTCTGCGGCGTCGGCGCTCTATACCACAAATTCCACATATGGTGCAAAATTCGCTGAAGCTTTCCGTGCTGCTCCCGTATTCATCCTTGAAGGACGAGGCGTGGCGGTGGCCGGGCTGCCGCCCGGTGCGGCCGAGCCACAAGAGACCGACGTCATCGCCATCCGAACGCCGTCAAGGCGTCCGCAATCCACGCTCTCACGGGGGAGATGGCGCGTCCGATCCCCCGGATCCGTCGACGGGCAGCCGTAGGGAGAAACGCGTCCCACGGCCCACCTGCGTCTCGAAGGTCAGTGACCCGCCGTGTCTTTCGACGATCGTGCGAGCGATGGATAGCCCGAGCCCAACGTTTCGACCGACGGTCTTCGTCGTGAAAAACGGATCGAAGATCCTGGACTGAACTTCGACAGGAATTCCGGTGCCGGTGTCCTCGATCGAGACGACCGCGCAGTGGCGTTCGGACTGGCTCCGAACCACGATCTTGCCACGCTCCTTCGAGCCCAAGACGACGGCGGCAACCGCGTGGCCGGCGTTGAGGATGAGGCTCAGAAACACCTGATTGATCTCGCCTGGACGACAAGCAACGAGCGGGACATCACCAAAATCCGTCTCGATATCCGCGACGTGGTTGAGCTCCCGGGAGGCTACGAGCAGCGTGCTCCGCAGGCATTCGTTGAGGTCGACGGCCACCTTTTCGGCTGGGTCGGGCCGCCCGAATTCTTTGACGGCCTGGACGATCTTCGCGATGCGCGTGGCTCCTTCGGCCGTACGTTCGAGGGCTCGCGGCACCGCTTCTTTCAAATAAGAAAGGTCGGCGTCGGCGGCGAGCTCCCGCGCTTCGCGCAGAAGCGATTGACCGCGCTCCGGCAGCTCGTCGGCTCGCATGGGCTCCACGATCTCCTGAAGCCGTGCAGTCAACCTTGCGAGATCGCGAAAGGCCTCGCTCAGAAAATGGAGGCTATCGTGCATGAACTGGATGGGCGTGTTGATCTCGTGAGCGATGCCCGCAGCGAGCTGCCCGACCGCGGCCAACTTCTCGGAGGTGACGTTCTGACGTGCAAGACGGGCATTCTCGAGCGCGAGAAGGACCTGGGACGCCAGAACGGCCGCCTTCTCCGAATCAGCCGGCCCGAACGGGGATTCGCCTGTCGAGCGGCTGAAACTGAGAAGGCCGAGCAGTTCGTCGCCGAGCACCAGGGGGTAACCGAGGATCGACGGGGTGCGCGCGCGCGCGGGCGCCCCTTCGATCGCCCTCGGGTCGAACGGATCTCCCTCCCACACGAGTGGCGTCCGCGAACGAGCGGCCTGCTGGGCGACATCTTCGCCCAAGGGGGCGTGCGGGGTTCGAACGACGGCGGCTTCGGAGCCGAATGCGTATCCGACGTAGAACGTACCGTCGAGCCCAGGGAGCAGAAGAGCCGCCCCATCGGCTCGCATCACGTCCATCGACACGCGGACAATCGCCTCGGGCAGCCGTTCGAGGTCGCGCGTTCGAAAGATGACCTGCACGGCTTGGTAAAGGGCGGTGGTCTGGCGAAGCCGCCGGTGCTCGAGCGCGCGCTCGGCCGTAAGGGTCAGTCGTTCGGTCGAGAACGGCTTCTCGATGAAATCGAATGCGCCCGCGTGCACACTGCGCATCGCGATTTCGATCGAATTGGCGCCCGACAGCATGAGCGCCTCGCAGTCCGGCGCCCGAGCCTTGATCCGTCTCAAAAGCTCGATTCCGTCCCCGGACTTCAAGTGGATATCCAGAATCGCCAGGTCGAAGTCGCGCACGGCCAGTTGCCGCAAGGCCTGCTCCGAGGTCGCCAGGGCCACGACGCAATGACCGCGGCGCTCGAGTGTGCGCGAGACTGCGGCGCGGACCGCTTCTTCGTCGTCGACCACCAAGATTCGCGCCGGCGCAACCTGCCCTTGCCCTGGGTGCGACCGTTCGCTCACCACGTGGCTCGCGACCCGCGAAGCAAGACACGAACGGGTTCGCGCACGGATCCGGAAGCCAAGTTTCGGAACCGTTCGACCAAACTTTTCGTCGCCTCGTGACCGCGCGCGACGAGCAATAGCCCCGTGGGCGTGCGCACGTCTTCGACGAAGGTCATCCCGACGCGGACCAGCCGAATGGGGATTTCCGCCACTTCGACGCCTCGGCCGTCGCCCTCGAGCGTCGAGGCGAAAAGCTCGAGCAGCTCGGCATCGTAGCGGCCCAGCCGCCCGCGCATGGCCGCGAGGGCGAGCTCTTGCGACAGACCGCCGGTGTCCAATCGGTCAAAGTCGGACACGATTGCGAGAATGCGAGCCCCCAGAGGGATGTCCTTGCCGCGCGGCGCTTTGGCGGGCGCTCCCGCCCCGTCGAAGGGCGCGGCCTGGTGCGCAAGGGCCGCCCGAACGGCATCCAGGCGGGGAATCCCGGCGATGAGCTGCTCGGCGAACGCTGGCACTCGCTCGAGCGCCTGCTGCTCTTCGGGCGCGAGAGGTCGACCTTCTTGCAGTTTATCGAGCGTGGCCGGGGCGAGCGTGACGAAGCCGACCTGGGCCAGCATCGCGGCCACTTCGACGGGCCACAGCTCGGCGCCCGCGACTTTCGAGGCCAATTTGCGCGCGTAGCGTTGGATTCGGACGCCCTGCCCGAACGCGGCGGGCGCGGCGAGCGCAAGGACGTCCGTGAGCATCCGAATGCTCCCGCGAAGCGTCTGCTCCAAAAGGACGCGCTCGGAGGTCACCAGCCGGTGCAGCTCCACGGCCGCTTCGACGGCGGCGACCAGGACCGACGGTGCGCAGGGCTTGGTGAGAAAGCGAAAGATGCGCCCGTCGTTGATCGCCGCGATGGCCGCGGAGAGGTCGGCTTGCCCGGTGAGGAGCAACCGCGTGGCATCGGGCCGCACCTCTCGGGCCCTGGCCAAGAACGTGGCCCCGTCCATGCCGGGCATCCGCATGTCCGAGATGACGGTGACGATCGCGGGATCGCGCGCGAGCACATCGATGCCTGCGGGTCCGTTGGCGGCGGGCACGACCTCAAACGCGCGGCGCAGAGTCAGTGCGAGCCCATCGAGAACATTCGGCTCGTCGTCGACGCAGAGGATGCGGGGGCGGGCGTTCACGGATCAGTCGAGCGCCTCCGAGCGCAATCGCGTGAGGAGCTCTATCCAAGCCGGCAACTCGCACAGGACGCCGAGCTCTGTCAGGTGGGTTGCATCGAGGAGCGTGCCGGCGGGAGCGTCGGACTCGCTTTCGGTCACGAGGGCTTCGGCGATGTGTACGGCGGTCATGGCGTCGAACGACGCATTGCCGAAGCGGCGCGGCTCGTGATGCCCAGCGACCGCCTCGACGACTCCGAGCGGCACTCCCCACGTTCCGAGGATGTAGGCGCCGACCTCCGCGTGCGTCACGTTCAGTCGTTCGCGCTCGACGACATAGACGGGCACTCCGCGCTCGCGAGACGCCGCGTTGCGTGCCTCGACTCGATCTCGGTCGGCGAGTGCCAATACGATCGACCCGACATCGTGGAGCATTCCCGCCACGAACGCGTCGTCGCCACGGCACGGAGCAAGCTTGCGCGCCAACCGAGCGACGAGGAACGAATGCCGCTGCAGGTTGGCCAGTCGGCCACAATCGAAGCCCTGCAGACTCTCGGCATCTGCGAAGATCTGCGCCGCGAGCGCCAACGACTTGAGGAGGTCAACCCCGAGGTAGGCGATGGCGTCGCGCATTCCCGTCACTCGCCGCTGCAAGCCAAAGAAGGCCGAGTTGACGACCTGCAGCACTTTGAGACACATGGCGGGATCCCGCTCGACGACCTTCACGATGTCGTCGACCGAAGGGGTCGAACGGGCGAGGAGTGCGGTCAACTCGAGGTAAATTTTCGACGGCGACGGGAGCTTGTCGACGCTGCCGACGAGGCTCCGGAGCGTGTCGTCGCTCATGAGCGCTTGAAGCGACAGCGCGCGAGTGAGAACGCTCTGCAGCGTCTCGCTGTCGCAGGGCTTACTCAGGTACTGATGCGCCACAGCGAGCGTGCGCATCACCGCTTCCCGCTCCGCATGGCCCGACAGGACGATGCGCACGGTCATCGGGTAACTCTCTTTGATTTGGCTCAGGAGTGCAGCGCCGTCCATACCGGGCATCCGCATGTCGGACACGACGATGTCGAACGCGCCCCGCGCGCACTCCGCCAAGGCGGCGGGGCCTCCGACCGCGAACACCATCTCCCATTGTCGACGCTGCTTTCGCAGCCGATCCCGAAGGCCATCGAGCACAGCGACCTCGTCGTCGACGAAGAGAATGCGCTTCATGCCGCCTGGGCTTCACGGGCGGGGTGGATCGGAAGCCGGATGGTGAATGTCGTCCCCTGCCCGATCTGCGTTTCGAAAGTGAGCTCGCCCTGGTGCTTTTCGACGACGACCGAACGCGCGATCGCCAGCCCCTGACCGGTCCCACGCCCCACTTCTTTGGTCGTGAAGAAGGGGTCGAACACGCGGTGACGGACCGCCTCGGGAATTCCGCCTCCGGTGTCCGCGATCGAGACGACGGCCCAGTCGCCGTCGCGCCGAGTGGTGATGCGAATCCGCCCCCGGGTCTCGGTGCCACCGACCACATCGCCGATCGCGTGCGCCGCATTGACGATGACATTCAGAAATACTTGATTGAGCTCGCCGACATGACACGTCACCGGGGGAAGCTCGCCGAACTCCGTTTCGACGTCGGCCACGTATTTGTACTCGTTACGCGCGATCGTGATCGTGCTTTCGAGCGCGCCATTCAAATCCGCGGGTACTTTGTCCTTCCGATCCGGGTGTGCGAACGCCTTCATCCCTCGAACGATGGTGGCCACACGTTCGACCCCATCGAGTGCGCGGTCGAGCGCTTTGGGGAGCTGCGAGGCGAGGTATTCCACATCGGCGGATTCCTCGGCTTCGGCGATCGCGCAGACCGCTGCGTCCAGCGAGGAAGGAACGGCTTCGCGTAGCGCGCGGTACAACTGGAGAATGCCGAAGAGATCGGTCACGGCGTCTCGCACGAAGTGAACGCTGTCGCTCACGAACTGCACCGGTGTGTTGATTTCGTGGGCAATGCCAGCCGCCAGCTGCCCGACGGATTCGAGCTTTTGAGCCTGGCGTAGCGAAATCTCGAGGTTTCTCTGAGCCGTCACGTTCTCGACGACCCCGATCGAGAACGCAGGCGCACCTTGCGGGTCTCGAACGAACGAAATGGTGCTCTTCGTCCAAACCGTGGATCCGTCATGATTCACGAAGCGGCTCTGGATCTGATGCCCGGAGCCAAGCTCTTGCTTCATCATCTCGAACCGCCCCGGCGAGCTCTGCGCTTCGTCCGGGTGAAGGTGATCGAAAATCGTCGACCCCAAGATCTGCGAACGCTCCTTGCCGAGCATTGCGCCAAATGCGCCATTGCAGTCGTCGATCCGGCCGTCGAGCCCGACACGCAACATGCCCACGGCCGCGGACTCGAAGATGGCTCGAAACCTCGACTCGCTCTCCCGAAGTGCGTCTTCCGCCATCTTTCGCTTTCGAATGTCGGTGAACACGACGACGGACCCTCCTCCTAACTGTCCGGCCTCAATCGGCGTCATGGAAAGCGAGACGGGGAACTCCTCGCCGTGCACGGTGGTGAAACGGGCGTCGTCGCACCGACAAGGTCCCCGCGCCGCGATCGCTTCGTCGAGTTGCCGAACGTGCCCCTGGCCGTGTGGCTTCCGAGACCCGTCGCCACTCACGAGGGCGATGAAATGTCGCCCCAGCAACCCGCCGGACTCGACGCCCAACATCTGCTCCGCCGCCCGATTGGCGATCTCCACAAGGCCCTTCGAGGAGAGAACGCAGAGTCCGTCCGCGAGCGAGGCCACGGTCACGTCGAGGCGGTCCCGCTCCGTCGCCAGCCGCGAAGCCAGGTCCAACATCTCTTGCGACGAAATGGCGATCGCGCGTTCGACCGTATAGCGCTCGTTGTCTTCTTGAGTGTAAGCGGCATTGACCCGCTCAAGGAAAGAATGCCATTGGTCGGCGGTCGGTGGCGTATCTTTGCGCGCGCCCGCCTTTCGGAGTTGGCGTTCGAGCGTCGGATGCAGCATGCTCACACTTCCCAGATCCGCGTGAGCGTCATGGTCTGATTGTGGAGCTCGCCGCGGCCCGATGCGGAGGGCGAGATTTCGCCGTACGAGTAGAATCCGAAGAGTTTGGATTCTCCCAACGCGTGTGCTGCGGCCTCCACCTCTTCCTCGGCGCGTTCTCCGAGCACCAGGCGTCGTCCGACGCAGCTCACCGCGAGGGTCAGGTTGTCGCCTTTGGGATCCTCACCGAGCGAAGCAAGCCGACCCGCCGCTCCGGCGCCGTCGATGAGTCGCTCGAAATTGGCGCGCATCAGACGGGCGACAGCCCCTTCCGGCACGTCGCCGGCGAATGTCATCGAGTTGTCTTCCTCGTTGACGCCGAGGATGGTTCGGACCAACGGATCGCAAAGTTTGGAGGCTCGAACCGCCAGCGGGAACAACAAAGCGGTGGCGGGCAGGCCGCCGGCGCGCTCGCCAAGGTATTGCTTGTAGAGGGCCAGAGCAGGCTTGTGGTCGAGTTCGTAGAGCACGTTGCCTACAGAGCGCGTCACGACACGCTCCGGGCCGAAGATGTCCCAGCCGCCGCGCGAGCCATGGCTCAGCCTTACGTGCTCGCCATAGAGGCCCACTGCGACGATCCCCGCGGACGCGGGCGGGGCGTCTGCCATGACCCATGTGCACCGAAAGCGGTCTCCATCGCCCGCGAGGCCTCCGGAGACCGGCACGTCGCCGACGACTTCGGCCATGCCCCGAAGGAGCTCACTGCCGTTCACGGACAACCCGTCGGAAAGAACCAGGATCGCTCGCAAGGAAGGCCGGGCCAGCGCACGCGCCAACTCTGCTCCTGCGCCCTGCGACTCGCGCGGGTTTCGGACCGCGACGGATGCATGCGCGATGTCGGTCGCTTCGAAGCGAACGACAGCCACCGCGATGGAGTGGTCGTGGATCGCGCCGTCCATGATTTCGCCAGCGGTCGAACAACCGACCACGGTCCCGAGTGGGTAGGCCTCCCGCAGGTCATTCAGCGGACCCGGGTTATCCATGTATTCCGGCGCGCCAAACGCGACCACCAACGTTCGAGCGGAATCCTGTTCTGGAAAGCGAGAACGGCCGCCGTTCGGACCCACGCTCCATGTCCCCACCCGCATGAACAGAGCACGACACGCGAGCGCCGTTCATTAAGCGGTATGGGCAACTTGTCGGTGGATGACGGGCTCTGCGGACAAGCGGCTCGCGGCCAGCGGACGACCCGTAGGCCGTGCGCCTTCACGTGCGATGAAGCCATAGACACGCCCACCCCTATCGGCAACGGGCTTCCGGTCGTTTGAAGAGAAACGGCGCTAACGGAAGAACGAATGCTAAAGAAAGAGATATTCTGATGAGCCGCTGCGACGAATGCAGAAGGAACTTTGTGCGCACGGCGATCCAAAGCAGTGCGCTACTCATGGTCTCCGGTTGCAGCGGCGAACCGGATCCAGGGCGACCGGCCGACGGCGGGCCTCGCACAGACGACGACGCACCCGAAAGCGACGGCACCCAGGGGGCCACCGAGGACGGCGGCGCATGTGAACCGACGTGCGCTCCGGCGACAGATACCCTCGAGTTCTCGTTCTCCACGTATCCCCAGCTCAAGAACGTCGGCGGTAGCGCATCGCAGAGTGCGCCCGGCTACTCGGACCCGTCCTGCCATCTGAGCATCGTCGTCGTGGCCCGGCTTTCGGACGGGACCTACGTGGCCTTGTCGGCCGGATGTCCCCACCAGTGCTGCATCGTCCTGTTCAACGCAGCCCACATGGAATTCGTCTGCCCGTGCCACGGGTCGATCTTTGACACGGGCGGGCGGGTTATTGGGGGCCCTGCACCCAATGGGCTGCAGAAGTTGTCCGTATGCGCGGACGACTGCGGAGTGTACGTCTCATTTCCGTGAGGCACGGCTCCCCATCGAGAGGTTGAGGCGGACCTCCGACCGAAACGCTCGAGGCGGACTCTCCGGATCGAGGAGCCGGCTGGCCGTTTCGAGGTCGGCCCGTCCCAAGCATCGCTCTTTCGACGGCGCCCGCGGTTCCAGGCGAATGGGGCGCAGGCCGAGCAGGTACCCGCCCTGTCGCACGGGGGCGACTTCGGTGGGGACAGTCGCCACCGCGTGAGGTGGGCACCTGCTCGCCCGCGCGTTAGGCGGACTCAACGGGACTAGAATCCCGGCTGTGGACGTCGCGGTTCGCGCCCGCTCTCAGGGCGTGAGGTTGTCGTTGGCGTTGTGGGTGAAGGTCGATCCGCCGCTCGTACCCGACAACGTGCCCAAGCGGCCCGACACATACGACCCCCACTGCGCCTGGAGGCCGAATAGACCGTTGGCAACCGTGGTGGTATTGGGGTTGTCCTCGTCGCCCGTGCCCGTTGGATTGCCGAGATGCACCGTGGAATTCTCGGTCACCGCAACCCCGTTACCGACATTGCCGTTGATGACGTCCGTCGCTATCTCCGCGTACGAAGCGCTCTCCACATTCACTCCGTTTTGGCCGTTGCTGCTGATCGTAGTGCTGTAGACGCGCGCCGCGGACGAACGCTGGATGCGTATTCCATGGCCGCCATTGTTCTGAATGACACACGGCCCGATGTCGTCTTCGGATGCGCCGACGCCGTCGGTAAAACCGATTCGGGCGTGCGAGGCCCGCGATCCGAACGCGCCACCGCAACCCAGCCCACCTCCGGCCCAACCCTGTACCCACGGATCGGTTTCGGTTCGGTCGGATTCGACGGCTCGTTCTGACGATCGCGGTTCAATCGTTTCGATACCACTCGGAGTCTTCAAGCAATGCTTAACCGACTGCAATGCATGGACCGGCAGCTCGTCAGGTGGCTGGCCGTTGCCTCGGCGCTGGGCGCTTGTCTTGTCGGCTGCAATCTGATCGCCAAGACCGGTGACTTCAAGGTGGGAACGGCGAACACGGAAACGGACACGGACTCGGGGTCGGCGGACGCCTGTACCCCGGGGACGGCAAACTGCTCGGCCGGATCGTGCGCCATCTTCTTCGATAACGCCACTCGAATCACGGGGTTCTCCGCCGACGCGGCGTTACCCCAGCTGCCTGAGGCGGGTGCGGCCAGCGTGACGGACGCGAGCGAGGAGGGTGACGGAGGAGGAGGAGAGGGTGGCCACGAAGGTGGTGGTGGCGGAGGCGGAGGCGGTGGCGGAGGCGGAGGCAAAGGATCCAAGAGCGGCGGAGACGCCGGCGACGGCGGAGGGGCGGAGGGCGGACGAAGCGGCGGGGACGCCGGCGATGCGAGTGTGGGAGCGACAGCGGACGAAGGAGGAGCGAGCGAAGGCGCCGGTGATCAAGAAGAAGCCGGCGGCGAGGACGAGGAAGGGGGCGCTGAAGAAGGGGGTGCTGCTTCATCGGGCGTGCCGACCTGTTCGAGCTTGCCTCAGCCGGTGTTCATCGTGGGTGCGAACGGTCTCTCGTCCATCGCGGCTCAGCTCGGAGCCCTGACGTCGACCGTACCGATGACTGTGGTGTTCGTGAGCGCGCACGCGTGCGACGGCGCGAATGCGGTGATTCTCAACGAGAGCACGCTCAGTCTGGGAGCGACGACCGCAACCTACTGGGATATCGGCGGAAACGCTCACACGTGTCAGCTGGACCCGGGAGGCAACTACGCGGATATCGGCTTGAGTAACCTGTTCCCGGAAGTCTGCCTATCCTTGCCGGAGGGCACTCCGGGGGTCGGCGACTTTCTCGGCCCGGTCGTGCCTGAAGCCATGGTGGTCCCCATCGGGTCGACACAGACGTCCATCAGCGCCGAAGCGCTCTATTACACATACGGCCTGGGGCCCGGCGCCGTGGCACCCTGGACGGATCCGGATTTCGTCTTTCAGAATCCGACGTCGAGCGCACAACTCGATTTCGGGATTTCCATCGGCGTTCCTGCCACTGCATGGCAGGGATTGATCGAGTCGGGTTCCAATCAAACCGTGACGGCGGTCGTCACCTCCACCAACCCCGAGAAGACATTGGCCGCGATGAGCACGGATCTCGTGGAAAGCATCGCCAGAAGCTCGACGATCAAAGAGCTCGCGTATCAAGATCTCGGCCACAGCTGCGCCTATTACCCGAACGCGACGGCGACGAGCTCCGACAAGGCGAACGTGCGCGACGGCGTCTATCCGGTCTGGGGGTTCACGCATATGCTGACGAAAGTCAACAGCCAGAATGTGCCCATCAGTGAAAGCGCCGGCAAAATCGTGCTTTATTTCACGGGCGACGCTCCGACCCCCACCGGCAACTTCTTGCAATTCGTGATCAACGACCGCCTCATACCGCCGTGCGCGATGAGCGTCACGCGTTCTTCCGAGATGGGGCAGCTCTCGCCGTACACCCCGAGTCCGAGCTGCAACTGCTACTTCGATAGCGTGGCGAACGGGGGTACGACGTGCAAGGCCTGCACGACGGCGGCCGATTGCCCCAGCTCTGCACCCGATTGCAATCTAGGATTCTGCGAAGTGCACTGAAGACGGTGAGCGCTTTCGCGGCTGGCTAAGGCGAGCGCGTAACGTGGTGCCGCGGACGACGGTCGTGGTCCGCGTTCAGGCTTCTGGGTAGCGGGCAGGGCCCAACGCCAGCCCCGCACCGCGGCGCGGGATGGATTCGGAACAGCCGAGGCACCCATCCTTTTTGCGGAAGAGGGCGTAGAGGGGCGGCGGGGACATGTGGTGACCGAGCCGCCTTCTTCAGTTCGGGTCGCTTCCCTTCTTTCCATCGCGCACGAGAAGCTGTAGGGTGGCCGCAGCGCCATGATGAGGATGATTATCCAGGGGGACAATGCGGAGGTTCTTCCGGGATTGCCCGAGAAGTTCGCCCGGCTCATCTACATCGACCCCCCGTTCAACACGGGCAAGGTCCAGAAGCGCGACCGGATGCGCGTGGCGGCGACCGAGGGCGAAGGCGCCCGGGGTGGCTTCGGTGGGCGCCGATACGAGGTCGAGAAGGTCGAGAGCGGCTCCTACGCCGACCTGTTCGACGACTTCGAGAGTTTCTTGATGCCCCGCATCGAGACCGCTCTTCGCTGCCTGACACCCGACGGATCGCTCTTCGTCCATTTGGACTGCCGAGAGGTCCACTACATCAAGGTCGCGCTCGACCGGCTCCTCGGTCGCGACCGCTTCATGAACGAAATCGTCTGGGCATACGATTATGGCGGCCGGCCGAAGAACCGCTGGCCGTCGAAGCACGACACGATCCTCTGGTATGCCTTGAATCCCGAAAACTACGTGTTCAACTTCGACGAGATGGACCGCATCCCCTACATGGCCCCGAGTCTGGTGACGCCGGAAAAGGCCGAGCGCGGGAAGACACCGACGGACGTGTGGTGGCACACCATCGTCCCGACCCACGGCCGCGAGAAAACGGGCTACCCGACTCAGAAGCCTCTCGGAGTGATCAACCGAGTGATCAAGGTGCACTCCCGTCCCGAGGACGTGGTACTCGACTTCTTTGGGGGCAGCGGGACGACAGGCGAGGCCGCGGCGTTGCACGGTCGCGGCTTCGTCCTCATCGACAACAACCCCGAGGCGGTCGCGGTGTCCGCCGCACGTCTTGCGTCCTTCGGCCCGGAGTTGGTCGGCTTCGCGCCGAAGGCCGTCCCGGTGGCGCAAGCGGCGCTCTTTTAACTCGAACCGACACTCGAATTGCCATAGGCGCGGGGCTCTTGCCGCCGTCGTTACTCGCCCGCTGAAAATCGGTGACGCACGCGCTTCTCGTCGGCGAGAGCGGGACGGGAAAGGAGCTCGCCGGCGCCGGGGGGGGGTGAACGGTTACCTGGCCGACATGTATTGCTCGCGCAGGGCTACCCCGGTCGTTGGCATGTTCATCGCGGTCACATCGGCGAGGTAGTCGGCAAAACGATACCGTCGCGTCGCCACGCTGTACGCGGCGGGGCGCGACAGCCGTTCCGGGTCGAATGCGCCGCCCGCCTTCGCGGGTGGCCCGAGACGACCCGTCAGCGACGACTCGATCTCGCTTGCCGTTCGAGCGGCGCAATCGGCATGGAGGTGCGTCCGAAACGTCGTCACGTTGACCAACCGATCGTGAAGGTCGAATTCGAGCGAGAGGTCCGCCGTAGTATCGGGTGACGGGGGAAGCCCGAGCGCTTCGGAAGGGACGTGCGGGCAATGCAGGAGGGCATCCCGTGCTCGTTCGCAGTGAACGTGGTGATCGGATGCCCACGTGCGGGCGTCTTGCATCGAGGTGGCGTCGAGCGCAAAGACAAGAGCGGGCCGTTGCGGAGCCCGATCGCTTCCGCGTTCTTCGCGGATCGCGCCCTTTCGGGCGACTTCGGCTTGGACGGTGCTGAGCTTTCTGCCGCCCATGGGACAGCCGCCCGAACCCATCACGAAGGGGCGGAGGAGTGGCGTATGAAGCAAACCGACCGCGGCTATGACGCCGGCGAGCGCACCCACCCAAGTCGCGACACCCTTGTTCGTACAGCGCCCCGTTGAACGGTACCCCGCTGCGCTGGGTATGCCTGCGTTGCAGGCTTGCGCTGTACTAAGATGACTTCCTTGGGGCTTCGCCCCAACCCCCCCATCGCCTCCCGGCGCTTGAAGTACACCGCCCGGCTGATCCCTTGGCTCTGGGGCGGTGTACTTAGTTACCACCGGCGTCTCCTGGATAGGCTTGATAGCCCGCGTCGGCGAGAGGCGCGTACACCACGCTCGACCGCGCGCTCGTGAGCACACCGGCGACCGCCGCGATATCGCTCGGACAGACGTTTGCGGCGGTGAGCACACCGCCGGCGATGGTCACGAACTTGTCGAACGTGCCCCCGGATATCAGCAAACTCTGGTGAATGGTCGCCATATCGCGGCACATCCATGTCCCGGCCGGGCCTCCAAAGTTGCCTCCGCCGTCGTCGTACGCGCCGCCGACGGGTGGATACACTTCAGGACCGCCGGCAGCTGCGCCGAGCTGATCGGTCAAACACTCTTCGATCTCCCCGGCGGTGGGGCTCGTGGAAGGGACCGGCGTCTTGAGCTGATTGAAGAAATACGACTTGATGTCCGTGTCCCCCAATTCTCCGGCCACCACCGCATTGACCGCGGAACGAATGCCCGCATGGCCTCCGAGCCGCGAATAGAGCGTCCCCTGGGCGCATGGGTCACCGTCCGTGCCGCTGTCGCCCGGTCCGCCGTCGGTTGCGCTCGCGTCGACCGTTGTTCCCACGGCGGACGAGTTCGCACCGGCGTCTCCTGGATAGGCTTGATAGCCCGCGTCGGCGAGAGGCGCGTACACCACGCTCGACCGCGCGCTCGTGAGCACACCGGCGACCGCCGCGATATCGCTCGGACAGACGTTTGCGGCGGTGAGCACACCGCCGGCGATGGTCATGAACTTGTCGAACGTGCCCCCGGATATCAGCAAACTCTGGTGAATGGTCGCCATATCGCGGCACATCCATGTCCCGGCCGGGCCTCCAAAGTTGCCTCCGCCGTCGTCGTACGCGCCGCCGACGGGTGGATACACTTCAGGACCGCCGGCAGCTGCGCCGAGCTGATCGGTCAAACACTCTTCGATCTCCCCGGCGGT
This sequence comes from uncultured delta proteobacterium, assembly GCA_963696385.1. Taxonomy (GTDB): domain Bacteria; phylum Myxococcota_A; class Polyangia; order Polyangiales; family Polyangiaceae; genus Palsa-1150. The sequence goes on along the minus strand of CAVOKF010000004.1, from coordinate 903,980 downwards.
GGGGCTCGTGGAAGGGACCGGCGTCTCGAGCTGATTGAAGAAATACGACTTGATGTCCGTGTCCCCCAATTCTCCGGCCACCACCGCATTGACCGCGGAACGAATGCCCGCATGGCCTCCGAGCCGCGAATAGAGCGTCCCCTGGGCGCATGGGTCACCGTCCGTGCCGCTGTCGCCCGGTCCGCCGTCGGTCGAATGGCTCGCGTCGACCGTTGTTCCTACAGCGGACGCATCGCTCGGACCCCCGCTCGAGCTACTCGAGCATGCCGTCAGCACCAGGGCCATCGGAAGGGTGATTGGAAATGTCGGCTCATTTTTCTTGCGCATGACAAACCTCCGCGTGCCGTCCGAAAAAAGATGCTTTTCTCGGCAGCGAGCGGGAATACGCCGCTTGCCACGGATAAGTTTCGGAAACACCGCACCGGGCGCCCCGCCGAAGACGCCGGGGCGAGGCGCTTGGCGACGTTCCGGGCCGTCGATGACGGCCGACGGGCACTGAAACCACAGCGACTCGCACTGCGTAGTGCCGAGTCGATGCATGCAACCGCGTCCGCCTCCGCCGGGCCGCTGTGCATCGAACAAGCCGAACGTGATACAAGCAGCCGAGTGCACCCGTGCGCGGACGCTGACGCCGCTATGGAGCGGTACTCGAGGGGGGATGATTCGGCATTTGCCCTCGTTTACGATGCGCTCGCGCCGCGGCTCTATCCCTTCCTGCTCCGACAGACACGCGATCGCGGATGCGCCGAAGACCTGCTCCAGCAGACGATGTTGCACATCCACCGGGCGCGTGATCGTTTCATTCCCGGTGCGGAAGTGACCCCGTGGGCCTTTGCCATCGCCAGGCGTCTGGTCGTCGACGGCGTACGCCGGGGGCGCCGCGAGTTGCTCTCGGCCGATGGCGAGCCCAGTGGACGCGCCTCGGAGGCCCCCGGCGCGGAGGAGTGGGTCCACGCGCGCGAACTGGCCGACCGGGTCCAAGGCGCTCTCTCGAAGCTGCCCCGGTCGCAGCGCGTGGCGTTCGAGCTGATCAAGCAGGAGGGGCTTACCGTAGCCGAGGCCGCCCAGGTTCTCGGAACGACCGTGGCGGCCGTGAAGCTTCGCGCGCATCGGGCGTACGAAGCATTGCGTACGACCTTGGGCGACGTCCTGGCACGCGTCGGAGGAAAAGAGCCGTGACTTCGCCCTCTCCTCCGTCCGAGCTGCGCGCCCGGGTGCTCGAAGCGGCTCGGCGCGAGCCGGCGCGGTCGCGCGCGCACGGGGCACGGCGCCGTGCGTTCACGATAGCGCTGGGGTTCGTGGCGCTCGCTCTCACAGCCTTGGCCATAGGCGCCCACCCGGGCCGACGCCCGTCCGCGTACATCGTTGCGCTGGCCGCGTCATGGTGGGTCCTCGCGGTCGGGGCCACGTGGGCCGGCGTCGGTAGGGGCCGATCGATGCTCGGTCGCTCGGCGTTCGCGAGGATCGCGGTAGTGATGGTGACCCCCCTCGCGCTGGCGCTGACGGGCCTTTTGGCCGGTCGGATCTGGCCCGCTGCGCTCCAGGACGCGTCCGGCGGTTATGAGGACGCTCGCTGCACGCTCGTCACGTTCCTTCTCGCTCTGGGACCGCTTCTCGCGTTCGCTCGAGTACGCCGAGAAAGCGAACCGATCCACCCACGTCTAAGCGGAGCGGCGCTCGGGGTCGCAGCCGGGACCTGGGGCGCCGCGCTTCTGGTGGTCATCTGCGCATTCGCGCGACCCGCCCATATGCTGATCGGTCACGTGCTGCCGGTGCTTTGGCTCGCCGGTATCGGCGCATTCGTAGGGGCTCGCTCGCTTTCGATCCGCCCATAGGGACGGCGAGCGTGGCGAGCGTCCCCCGCGTCTCGTTCGAGGGGTCTGACGCTCACCGTGGAGGGCGGCCGCGCGTGCTCAGGGTTTGAAGCAGGGAGGGGGCACCTGCGAAGAACCAAGCCGAGATGACCGCGTCGAAGACGCAGCACCCGAAGGACGAGGTCTCCATGAACGGCCAGATTGGGTTCGCGAAGAAGTGGTGAACGAGGTCCCACGCCGAGTGCATGAGCCAGGCGACACCGATGAAGCGAACGTCTCGGAGACCTCGGAACGCGACGACGCTGCCGGCGACGGCAAAGGCGAGCTCCCAGAGACCCAGGCCGCCGCTGATGTAGGCGCCCATCGCGCCACCTACGAAGATGGCGTTGAAGTCTCGGCGGGTCGGCTCCCTCAGGAGGGACATGAGCAGGACGAACACGAGCCCCCCTACGACGGGGCCCAAGTAGTCCGCGGCGTGCGTGGGGAGAGCGCGGTGCATGTTGTAGACCTACAGCTTCGGTCATACTTGCCGAGTGGCTGCAAAGACACTCTTCGAAAGATCTACGCCAAATCGGCGTCGGCCTTTCAAACCACACCTCGTCGCTGTCCTCGCCTTCGACGGCGTTGTCCTCGCCGACCTCTTCACGCCCTGCGAGGTTCTTGCTCGCGTTCGAATGCCCGGCGGCGCGCCTGCCTACGAGCTTCGGGTGTGCAGCGAGCGCCCTAAGGTGGTCGCGGAGCACGTCTCGTTGCAGGTGCCTTGGCGCCTGTCGCTGCTGACGCGAGCCGACACGATCATCGTACCCGGCGTCGACGATCTCGATCGCCCCATCCCCGACGACGTGACGAGGGCGATTCGTGCAGCCATCCGGCGGGGGGCTCGCGTGGCGTCCATCTGCACCGGGGCCTTCGTGCTGGCTTCCACGGGCGCGCTCGACGGACTGCGGGCCACAACGCACTGGCTCGTCGCGTCAGAGTTCGCGCGTCGCCATCCTCGCATCGCAGTCGATGCAAACGTACTGTACATCGACAACGGCCAGATTCTGACGTCCGCCGGGGCTGCTGCGGGTCTCGATCTCTGCCTCTATCTGGTGCGGCGCGATCTCGGCGCGGAGACCGCGGCCCGGACGGCGCGAGCCGTGGTCATGCCTCTCGAACGAGCCGGTGGGCAGGCCCAATTCATCGCCTACGAACCGCCGAGCGAGACGGGCACCGCCATCGGGAGGCTGACCGAGTGGATTGAGAGCCATCTGACCGGCGACCTATCGCTCCCAGCCCTCGCTCGGCGCGCAGCCATGAGTACTCGCACGCTCTGTCGACGTTTTCATGAGCAGGTCGGAGAGACGCCCGCGGCCTGGATTGCGCGCGCCCGCGTCGCGCGTGCTCAGCGCCTGCTCGAGACAACGAACGGATCCATTGAGGAAGTGGCGACGGCCGTTGGCCTCCGGTCGTCGACGGTGCTGCGCGACCACTTTGCGCGGATTCTCGGAACCACGCCGGGGGGGTACAGGCGGTCGTTTGCGCGCGGATCCACCGGGGCGACCCCGCTGCGTCGGTAGCGCGCTCCATGGGGACGGCGCTTCCGGCGACAACGAACGCCCCGAAGGCATCTGCCTACGGTACCTCGCCGTCTCGCCGGCCTCTTCGTCGACCGGCAGGCCCTATTTGGGCTCGCGTAGCGTGAGGCCCCAACGGTCGAAGCGTTGGCCGTCGCGATTTGTCATCGTCGAATCGCGCCGGCGGACACGGTATGCTGCCGGGGCGCCACGCTGGCCCGGGTCCCCGGATTGAATCCACACGCGATGCATTCACCAGCGACCTCACTGGCCATCGTCGCCGCTCTGTCGGTCGCGGCCGGTTGTGGACAGGCGGCAGATTTCATCGACGGGCTGCCGGATGCCTCCGGTGTCGGGACCCGACCGAACGACGCCGGCGGCGACGTCGATGCGAAGGTCGTAGAGGGCTCGACCGAGAACGGCATGACCGTCGCGGAAGGCTCCGCGCACCACGATGCGGCACCCGTGGCAAGCGTGGGCTTCGTCGAGGCCGGCCCGGCGGACGGCGGCGATGGGGCAACCGTCGATGCGGGTGAGCAGAGCTCAGCGGCCTGCGAAGCGGGTGCCCTTCAGTGCAGCGACGACACGCCGGAGACGTGCGTGGGCGGCCGGTGGCAGAGCGGCTCACCGTGCAGCGCCCCCTCGCCTTTTTGCCTCCGAGGAGCCTGTTCTACCGAACCGCCGAGCTGCGCCCCCGGCGGGCCGGGGCTCATGAACTGCGGCGCGGCGAGCGAGAGCTGTTGCACGAGCTTGGCCGTGACGGGCGGAACCTACGACCGAACCTACGATTCCGTCGGCCTCGCTGCCGACGGCGGCTCCACGGTAACGCTCGCTGCGGACGGCGGTCCGACCGGCGAGGCGGACCCCGCCACGGTCAGCAGCTTTCGTCTGGACAAATACGACGTGACCGTGGGTCGATTCCGTCAGTTCGTGGCGGCGTGGAACGCCGGCTGGACTCCAACGCCGGCCGCCGGCAAGCACACGCACCTCAACGGGGGGCTGGGCCTTGCGAACAGCGGTGGCGGTGGAGGAACTGAGCCGGGCTGGGTCGCGGCGGACGATAGCAATATCGACCCGACGGATGCGAACCTCGCCTGCTCCTCGACGTTCGCGACGTGGACGAGCGCGGCCGGCAGCCAGGAAAATCTGCCGATCGACTGCGTGAACTGGTACGAGGCGTATGCGTTTTGCATCTGGGACGGGGGTTTTTTGCCGAGCGAGGCCGAGTGGGAATACGCCGCGGCGGGCGGCATCCAACAGCGGGAGTACCCGTGGGGGACCGCCGATCCGGGAAGTTCGAATCAGTACGCCATTTACGGTGACGCAGAAGGAAATTGCTACTGGCCGACCGGCACTCTGGCGCCCTGCACTGGAGTGACGAACGTCGCGCCGGTGGGAACCGCCACGCTCGGTGCCGGGCTCTGGGGTCAGCTGGATCTGGCCGGGAACATCTGGCAGTGGAACGTGGACTGGTACGCGTCGTACACCGATCCGTGCGTCGATTGCGCCGATGTTACGGCGGCCACCGGCCGCGTGGTCCGGGGCAGCGAGTTCAACTACCTCGCGCTGTTCTTGTTTTGCCCGGCCCGCAACTTCAGCCTCCCGTCGGACCGCTACGGCCTCATCGGCGTGCGCTGCGCCAGAAGGCCGTGACCGACCCGAGGGCAGGATCCTGCCGTTACCGGCGTAGGGTACGGCCGTTCGGCCGTATTCTTTATATGCACGCTCGCATTGCGCGGTGAGGAGGTTAGAGGGGGTCGTTGTCCAGAATCCAGTTTTTGATCGTCTCTTGGTCCGCGGCGCTCAGATAAGGCCCACCTTTGGGCATTTGGACGCCGCACCCGGCGGGGATCCCGACTCCGGTAATTTTTTGGTAGAGCAGACTTCCCGCCGGATTCTGGTCCACCGGAGCCAGGTTGATGACGTAGGCCTCTTCGCAGGTCGTATCGGGCGCGTTCCCCATGGCACCCTTCGTCAGCAGCTCCTCCCACACTGCCAAATAGCCGAAGCTTGTGCCCAATGTTAACATGCCATTCGACGAATCGCCCGTCGCGTGGCACGTCATTCCGCAGTTTGCGAGGAGAATGGGATAAACGTCGGTTTGAAAGGAGACCAAGGGTATTGGGGTCCCGCTGCTCGATCCGGCGGCCGTGCTCGCGGAACTTGCGGAACTTGCTGCCGACGCGGACGACGAGGAGCTCGCCACGTGGCTCGTGCTGGAGGAACTCGGCTCTGCCTCCGCGCTCGTTGCGGTGGAGCTCGACGTGCTCGCGGCGGCACTGCCGGTCGCAGCACTGGCGTCGACCGAGCTTCCGAACGTCTTTGTGTCGGGGCCCGGCGTGCTCGTGCCGGCATCGCTTTTCGCGGCGCCGGCTTGGCCTGCGCTGACGGCCGTCGAGAGATCTGCAGACGAGGTCGAGGCAGACTCGGAGCTGTCGGTGCCGCCTTGCGAGTTCGGGGTCGAGGTGTCACCGCCGCCGCAGGCGAAGGCGGCGCCGGCCCCGACGGCGACGGAAAGGGCGGACAGGCGTGAGAACTTCATGTTGCCTCTTGGCGAATACCATAGAACGAAGTCGCGCGTCTTCCACTGGCTCTTGCCCGAACGGCGTCGAATCCATTCGTCGTGAACTGGAAAACGCGCCGGATCCCACGAACGAATGCTTCACTGTAAACATTCAGTAACACCTGATTCGCGCGAGACAGAGTCTCGCAAGTGGGGATGAGTTCGGAGCTTCTCCTGCTGGTAAGCATGGCGCGGTTCAGGAGGATTTCGCACGCTGCTGGAAACGGGGAGTCGCCCGCAGATCACGGGAGCCAGCGCTCGCTCCACCGGCACAACCGCTGTGCGATCGCCGGATCGATCGCGTAGGAGGGTCGGACACCGTCGTCGCCCTCGATCTTGACCGGTACGATGTCGCAGTTCTCGCAGTGCACGCCGCCGAGGCCTGCGAGCTGCCCGCGGGGGAGGACGATTTCCTGAACCGTTCATCTTGCTTGGCAACCACTGTCGAAGGTGAGCCGAATTTTCGTTTCCGGTGCCGTTGCCGTGGGATTTTTCGGCTGCGGTCTCGTCGCGGGAGAGCCTTCTGGGTCGGGTCCGCCGCCCCCCCTCGGCACACCTTGGGTCCCCGGACCCGACTCCGGCGACTCGAGCGTCGGCATGCCCAGCTCCGCGGGTTTCTCGGGTGCTTCCGGCGCCACCGCCAGCGACGCGAGCGTCGGCAGCCAGGACGCGGAAGACACGGAGCCGCTCCCCGCGGACGCCCATCCCACCGAGGCGGGCGCCGCGGACGCGGGTGCATCCGGCAACGACACGGAGGACGCCGGGGATGCCGCCGCGGATGTCGGCGCGCCCGCGACGATCGCGGATGCGACCCTCGATGACTCGCCCGTCTGCACGCCCATGGCGTCTCAGTGTTCGGGGAGCAGCGTTCAGACGTGCGGCTCGAACGGTCATTGGGGAGATGCGGTGGCGTGCCCCGGCAACGCCCCGCAATGCACCGGAGAAGGCATCTGTTCTTGCCAAACCGGCGCAACGCAGTGCTCGGGCGACGCCGTCGAGACTTGCGAACCCGACGGCGGGTGGGCCAACGTGTGGACGTGCGCGACGGGCGCTTGCACCGACGGTGCTTGCGCGGGCTCCACGACCGCCGCACCGAGTTGTGCGCCGGGGGGGCCCGGGATGACCGACTGTGGCTCGGGTGGCAGCGGCACCGAAAGCTGCTGCACGAGCCTGGAGGTGCCGGGCGGAACGTTTTATCGGATTGCGCTGGACGGGGCAGTCGATACGGCGGGCTCGCCGAGTACGGTGAGCGGCTTTCGGCTGGATAAGTATCTGGTCACCGTGGGTCGGTTTCGGCAGTACGTGAACTACATAACCGGCCCCACCGGCGCACCGCCCGCCAGCGGGAGTGGCAAGCACACGCACCTCCATGGGGGGCGCGGATTGGTGAATGAGAGCGTGTCGCCCTCTCAGGGGGCCGCCGTGACCTACGAGACGGGATGGGATTCGACCGACTGGGATGCGAACCTGGCGCCCGACGGCGTTTCCTGGAATGCGCTCGTGAACGACTTTTGGCCCACTACGGCCGGCAGCCCCGAGAACTTGCCGGTGACCCAGGTCAACTGGTACGAGGCGTACGCATTCTGCATCTGGGACGGGGGCTTTTTGCCGACCGACACCGAGTGGTCGTACGCCGCGCAGGGCGGCAGCCAGGAGCGCGCGTACCCGTGGGGATCGATGGGCCCCGACACGGATGCGGGGTCCAATGAACCGGCGGCATGGAACCCCCAGTACGCGATCACCAGTTGCGATTACCCGGCGGCGAGCGCGTGCGTTTCTGCGAGCGCCGCCTGCGGTCCGAGCTCTTGCGGCTACTTCAATCTCGGTTGCGGCCAGCAAATCTATTGCGGTCAGGGCTGCGTCACACTGGCGTCTGCCGGATCGTGTTCCGTCGCGGCCGTGGGAACGGCGAGTTTGGGCGCCGGTTACTGGGGTCAGCTCGACTTGGTCGGCGAGGCGTTGCAGTGGACGCTGGATGTCGCGCCGGCCGCGTACCCGTGTCCCGGGGATGACTGCGCATTTCTTGGACCGAGTCCGGTACTGCCCGTGTCCAACAATCGAGCGGTCCGCGGTTGCGAATACCTTAGTCCCTGCGTCCCGCTCGCGCCGCAAGCCGCCCCAGCGGACAACTTTGACATCTACAAGGGCTTTCGGTGCGCCCGCACGCCGTGATTGGTTCGGTTGACTCTGCGCAAAGCCAGGGCTTTTTGTTGCCGAGACTGCTTGGCCCGCGAGCGAACGCGATCGGTGTTGCCGCCGCGCTGCCGTCACCGGACAATGCGCGATGGTGCAAGTGGGGATACCGGCCTCAGCAAGCGTCCTGATCGAAGCGCCGCCAGCCTTGGCGCGAACGCTTCTCTGCCGACAGGGGACGAGCCGCTTGGCATTTCCAATCGGTCACGTCATCGAGACGATGCGTCCGATGGCCATCGCACCCGTCCCCCACGCGCCGGCTTTCGTTCAGGGCTTGGCGGTCGTCCGGGGATTGCCGGTGCCGGTCGTCGACGCGGGCCGGCTGTTGGGCCTCCCTGGGATGGAACCCGGCCGTTGGGTAGCCCTGCGGGTCGGCGAGCGCAGCATCGTGATGGCGGTCGAGGCGGTCGAAGGAGTCCGCGACTTTCCGGTCACCAGCGCGGGCGTGCTGCCGCCACTGCTGTCGAGCACGGGTGCCGACTTCGTTGCTGCGGTCGGGACCCTCGATGCGGCGCTGCTGTGGGTGCTCGAGGCCGTTCGCATCGTCCCCGAGTCGGTGTGGCAGGCGATCGCGCCGCAGGCGCTGGCGCGATGACCACGCTCGACGGCGGCGTCGCGCACTTCGTTGCGATCGTGGAACGACAACTCGGGTTGCAGATCGACGAAGACAAGACTCCGGCGGTCGCAGAGCTTCTGCGAGGCCGCGCGCCGGCCGACCAGGTCGATGCCTACCTCGCACGGCTCGAGACCGCGAACGGCGCCGCCGAAATGCGGTTTCTGGCTCAGGAGCTCACGGTGGGCGAAACGTATTTCTTCCGGCACGTGGAGCAGTTTCGCGCGCTACGGGAAGTCGCGCTGCCGGCCCGTGTCCAGGCCCAAAGGTCCCGCCGTGCCTTGCGAATCCTTTCCGCGGGCTGCGCTTCGGGCGACGAGGCGCACTCCATCGCGATTGTAGTGCGGGAGCACTTGCCCGATCCCGCCTCTTGGGACATCGGTTTATGGGGAATCGACGTCAATCCCGCGATGATCGAAAAGGCCGTTCGGGGGCGGTATTCGGCCTGGTCGTTGCGTGAAACGCCCGTCGAGACCCGCCATCGCTACTTTCGCATGGACGGTCGAGATTTTTGGCTCGACGACGCCGTGCGTACGATGGTGTCCTTCGAGGAGCGAAATCTGCTCGAAGACACCCCCTCCTTTTGGCAACCGGAGGTGTTCGACATCGTATTTTGCAGAAATGTCATTATGTATTTCACACCCGAAGTGCGGGCGGCCGTCATTGCGCGTCTTGCCCGATCGCTTTGCGCCGGCGGCTTTCTGTTTTTGGGTCATGCCGAGACCCTGCGCGGGATTTCCCATGCCTTCCAGTTGTGTCACACGCACGGGACGTTCTATTACCGGCGTCGAGACCCCTTGCAGGACTCGGTCGTGCCCGCGCACGCTCTCGGGCCCAAAGTCGGATTGAATCCAGAGCCCGATCCGTCGCCCGGGTCGCTTTTGGGGGACGGTTCGTCTTGGGTGGAGGTGATCCAGAACGCTTCGGAGCGCATCGCGAGAATGGCCGGAGAGTCGCGACGACTCTCGGGCCCGCCCGACCCAACGCCTGCCGCGCCCCCGGTCGATCGCACCGAGGTGGATCTCGAGCCCACGGTCGAATTGCTTCGCCAAGAGCGTTTTTTGGAAGCGATGAGTCTGCTGCAGGCCTTGCCGACGGCTTCGCGCGTCGACCCGGAGGCGCAGCTGCTGCGCGCCGTGCTTCTCACCAACGCGGGACAACTCGCCGAAGCCGAGCAGGTCTGTCGACAGATCCTCTTGGCCGACGATCTCAACGCAGGGGCCCACTACCTGATGGCGCTGTGCCGCGATCACGCAGGCGACCGCGTCGCGGCGGCCGAACACGCTCGAATCGCGACCTACCTGGATGCCGGATTCGCCATGCCGCATCTTCAAATGGGTCTGCTCGCGCGGCGTACCGGAGACGTCGAGCGTGCCCGCGACGAGCTCAGCCGTGCGATCCATCTGCTCGGCCACGAAGACCCCTCCCGCATTCTTCTCTTCGGGGGAGGATTCACGCGCGACGCTCTCATCGATCTCTGTCGATCGGAGCTAAGGGCTTGTCGGGGCCGAGCGTGACGACCCCCATCGCGCTCGAACAGCACGTGATCGACCTGCGACGAGCCTTCGATCGCAGCTTTGCCGGCGCTTCTCTCGGCACCGTAGACGCCGCGGAAGACCTGCTCGCCATTCGGGTGGCGGGCGACCCCTACGCCCTGCGGCTCACCGAGCTGTCCGGACTCGCGGCCGCTCGGAGGATCGCCGCGCTTCCGAGTCGAAACGCAGCCGTGACCGGAATTGCGGGGATCCGGGGCAGCTTGATCCCCGTCTGCAGTCTTGCGGTTCTACTCGGCTACTCGCGCGGCGATTCGGCGTTGTCGTGGCTCGCCCTTTCTAGGGGGGTCGAATCGATGGCGCTCGGGTTCGAGCAGTGGGAGGGCGTCCTGCGGGTGCGTCGAGAGGACGTGCACGCTGTGGATAGCGGCGAGGTTCGCCCCCACGTGCAGCACGTGGCGCGCGTGGGCGAGCTCGCGCGACCCGTGATTGACGTTCGCGCAGCCGTCCTGGCACTGAAGGTCAACGCCGACCCCGTCGGCCCAAGCAAGGAGCACTGAACCGTGGCCGATTCATGGACGTTCGGGCGGAAAATCGGGTTGGGGTTCGGACTGTCGGTCGCCATTCTGCTGGTGGTGTGCATCGTCTCGTATCGCAGCACCGATCAGCTCATCGACAACGACCGAAAGGTGTCCCACACCCACGCGATTGTCGAAGATTTGGCGCGCATCTTGTCGATCATGAAGGATGCCGAGACCGGTCAGCGCGGCTTTGTTCTCACGAACGACGATTCGTACCTCGAGCCCTACCACGCAGCGCTCGCGTCCTACGGGCCGGTCCTGTCGAGCCTTCGGGGCCTCACGGGGGACAACCCGCGGCAGCAGGAGCGCATCGACCAGGCCGACTCCTTCATCCAGGCGAAACTGAGCGAGCTCAAACGCACCATCGACTTGCGGCGCGGGGCCGGGCTCGATGCCGCGCTGAAAGTCGTCCTGACGAACGAAGGCAAGAAGTCGATGGATGACTTGCGCGCGGTGCTCGGGACGATGGATCGGGAGGAACGCGATCTGCTTCGAGAGCGAAGCGAGTCCGCGGAGGCGAGCGCCAGCGCCGCCAAGACGACCATCTCGCTCGGAGCGCTGCTCGGCGTGGCGTTCGTGTCCGTTGCGGGGATCGCCATCGCGCGATCGCTCCATCAGCAACTCGGACGCGCCATCTCCAGCATGCGAAGCTCTTCGACCGAGCTTCAGGCGGCCGCCACCCAGCAGGCGAGCGGTTCACGCGAACAGTCGTCGGCGACGAGCGAGGTGTCGACGACCATCCGCGAGCTGCTCGCGACCTCCAAGCAAATCGCGGAGAGCGCACAGCGCGTGGCGCGCATCGCCGAGGAGACGGCCGGGGGAGCGCGGGCCGGCAGTCAGGCCGTGCAGCAAGCGCAAGAAGGGATCGCCACCATCAAACGCCAGGTCGATGTCATCGTCGGGCACATGCTCGAGCTCGGCAAGAAGTCGCAACAGGCCGGAGGCATCTTGGAGATCATCAACGAACTGTCCGAGCAGACGAATATTCTCTCCATCAACGCGACGATCGAGGCAGCCGGTGCCGGAGAGGCCGGAAGGCGCTTCGCCGTGGTGGCCGACGAGATCCGCAAACTGGCCGATCGTGTCGCCGGGTCCACCAAGGAAATCCGAGGAGTCATCGAAGACATTCGCGCCGCGGTGAACACGACTGTGATGGCCACCGAAAGCGGTACCAAGGCCGTCGACGCGGGAGCGCGGCAGTTCAAGGACGTGACCTCCGCATTTCAACAGATCGCCGGCCTCGTGGGGACGACGAGCGATGCGGCGCGCGAAATCGAGCTCAGCACCAAACAGCAGACGACGGCCGTGGAGCAAGTCAACGTGGCGATCTCGAACGTCGCCCAAGCGACCAAGGAGACCGAGGCCAGCTCGAACCAGACGCTGCAGACCGCGACCCAACTGGCGGGCCTGTCCCGCGATTTGTCCAAGATCATCCAGGCCAGGGCGGATGTCTAGGCGTGTCCACCGACCCCTACAAATACTTCCGCATCGAGGCTCGCGAGCTCCTGGACGGCTTGGGCGAGGGCCTGATCCAGCTCGAGAAGGACACGCGCGACAAGGAACTGGTCCCGCGTCTGCTGCGCCTCGCGCATACGCTCAAAGGGGCCTCGCGCGTCGTCAAGCTCGCTGACGTCGCCGAGCAGACGCATGCCCTCGAGGGGGCTCTCGAGCCCTATCGCGACGGCTCGCGGCCGATGCCTCACGATGAGGTGGCAGGGGTGCTCGGGGTCCTGAACGCCCTGCGAAAGAGAATCGGCTCGATCGACGCGCCCGGCGACGGGGACGGAGCGCTGCCCCGGGCGGCGCGAGCCGAGGAAACGCTTGAAACCGTCCGCGTCGAAGTGGGCGAGATGAACGATTCTGCTCGAGGGCGTCGCCGAGGCGACGGTGCAGGTCCGTGGCCTGCAGAACGAGGGAGCGGCTCTCGAGCGCGCGGAACGGGCCGCTCAGCTTCTCGTCGATCTGTTCAGTCCGCGTCGGCTCGATGAATCCGGATCGCCCGCGGGAAGCCCCTCGGCCGCCAGGGCCCGCGGTCTCGCCGAGGAGCTGCTGCGCTCGCTCGGGGGTATTCAGCGAAGTGTGTCCTCCGGAGCCGCTCAGGCCGCTCGCGAACTCTCCGCAGTCCGGGATGCCGCCAATCGCCTGCGGCTTCTTCCCGCCAGCTCCGTCTTCGCGCCGCTGGAACGTGTGTGCCAGGACGCGGCGCAGTCGCTCCACAAGAGCGTGGGCTTTCACACGTCCGGCGGCACACACCGACTCGACGCGCATGTTCTTCTGGCGCTGCGCGATGTGCTTCTCCAACTCGTTCGAAACGCCGTGGCCCACGGCATCGAGGCCCCGTCCGAGCGCGTCCTGTCGGGCAAGCCGCCCGTGGGAAGGGTGGACGTCGAAGTGGAGCGTCGCGGCGCTCGGGTCGTCTTTCGATGCCGCGACGACGGTCGTGGAATCGATGTCGACGCCTTGCGTCGTGTTGCCCTGTCGCGGGGTCTGCTTTCGGCCGCCGAAGCGGCCAGTCTCAGTCTAGACCGCGCTGTCGAGCTCATTCTCAGGGGCGGATTGACGACCACCCGGACCGTCACCGAGGTCTCCGGACGAGGCATCGGTTTGGACGCCGTGCGCGAGACGGCCGCGCGTCTCAAGGCCGACGTCACGGCACACAGCGAGCGAGGTCGCGGCACAACCCTCGAGATTTGCGTTCCCGTCGCTCTCTCGTCGCTGCCCGTGCTCAGGGTGGAGATGGGCGACACGGCGGCGTCGATCCCCCTCGAGAGCGTGCAGCGGACGCTGCGCCTCAACGACTCGGACGTGGTCCGATCCGGAGACCACGATTCGATCCTGCACGACGGCCAGGCCATCCCCTTTGCGTTTCTGTCGACCGCTCTGTTCAAGCACGCTTCCGCACGCCCTAGCGGCGCCCGCTCGGCTGTGGTCGTGGGGTCGGGATCGGCACTCGCCGCCGTGGGGGTCGACCGCCTGCTCGGTATAGAAAGCGTGATTGTCAGGCCGGTTCCCGCTGAAGCGGCCGCCGAACCCATCGTCGCGGGAGCGTCGCTCGATGCGGAGGGCCATCCGCAGCTGGTGCTCGACCCCGAAAGGCTCGTAACTGCCGTGCGCGTCGAAGCGGCGGCGTACGTCGATTGGGACGCGGCGCGGCGCCCACCGCTGCTCGTCGTGGACGATTCGTTGACCACCCGGATGCTCGAACAGAGCATTCTCGAGTCCGCGGGCTTCGAAGTCGACCTGGCAGCTTCTGCCGAGGAGGCTCTGGGGAAAGCCGCGGCACGGCGCTATGGCGTCTTCATCGTCGATGTCGAGATGCCCGGGATCGACGGCTTCGATTTCGTGGCCCGGACCCGCGCGGACCCCGTTCTGCGGGAGACTCCCGCCATCTTGCTCACGTCGCGATTGTCCGAAGCCGACCGACAAAGGGGTCGCGACGTCGGAGCGCGTGCTTACATGGTCAAGGGCGAGTTCGATCAAGGCCACCTTCTGCAGCTGATTCGGGGGATCATCGGGTGACCTATGGGCAAAGTGCGTGTCCTCGTCGTGGAAGACTCGGTCACCGTTCGCAAGCGCCTGGTCGAGGTGCTCGCGGGGGACCCCGACTGCGAGGTCGTCGCGGAGGCCGTCGACGGAGTCGAGGCCATCGAGCTCTGCGCAAAGCTGCGACCCGACGTCGTGACGCTGGACATGATTCTGCCCCGCGTCAGCGGCTTGGCCGCGACCGAGCACATCATGGCTCACTTCCCCACACCGATCCTCATCGTCTCGGCCTCCACCAACCGGGGTGAACTCTTCCAGACCTACGAAGCTCTGGCCGCGGGCGCCGTGGACGTCCTCGAAAAGCCGCGCGGCAGCGAGCCCGACGGGCAGTGGGAGAATCGGCTGCGTTCGACGGTCAAGCTGGTCTCGCGCATCCGCGTGATCACGCATCCGCGAGCGCGGCTGGCGGCGCTTGGCCGCGTGGGGACGTTGCCCTCTTCGGCGGCGGCGACCCCCCAAGACGGCTGCCGGGTGATTGCCGTGGGCGCATCCACGGGTGGACCCGCCGCCGTCGTGGACATTTTTCGGTCGCTCACGGCCCCTCTTGCCGTACCGGTCTTGCTCGTCATCCACATCGGCGACCCGTTCAGCACGGCGTTCGCCGAGTGGCTCGATAGTCAGTCGGAGATGCCCGTCGGCCACGCCCGCGATGGAGATCGGCTGGAGTCGCTCGCGGGGCGTGTCGCCATGGCGCCGCCGGACCGGCATTTGGTGGTCGAGGACGGTCGGCTGCGTTTGACGTACGCGCCCGAACGGCACTCGTGTCGTCCGAGCGTGGACGTGCTGTTCGAGTCGCTGGCGCGCGAGATGGGACCCGCCACGGTCGCGTGCCTTCTGACGGGCATGGGACGGGACGGAGCCTCCGGGCTTCTGGCGATCCGCCGGGCCGGTGGGTTGACCTTGGCGCAGGACGAGGCCACCTCCGTCGTCTACGGCATGCCGCGCGAAGCCGTGATCCTGCAGGCTGTGGACAGGGTGCTGCCGCTCGACCAGATCGGTCCGAGTCTCGCCCTGGCCGCGCAGGGTCTGCCTCTCAGGGGAAGCAGGGGAACGCGATGACCCACGACGTCCTGGTGGTCGACGACAGCCTGACGGTCCGAATGGATCTCACCGAAGCCCTCGGGGCCGCCGGTCTCGACGTGGTGGCCTGCGCGACCGCCGCCGATGCGCAGACCGCCCTGCGCGAGGAGCGGTTCGCCGTGGCGATTCTCGACGTGTTGTTGCCCGACGGCAACGGCGTGGATCTGCTCGAGCAGATTCGGACATCGACGACGACGGCCGGGATGGGCGTCATGCTTCTGTCGACGGAAGCGGAGGTCCACGATCGCATTCGTGGACTGTCGACCGGCGCAGACGACTACGTCGGAAAGCCGTACGAGGTCCGCTACGTCGTGGCCCGAGCGCTCGAGCTGATGCGCCGATCCCAGGTCCCGTCGGAAGAGCGCGTTGTCCTTCTCATCGACGACAGCCTCACGTTCCGGCAGGTGCTCCGAGGCGCGCTCGAATCCGGGTCCTACCGGGTGCTTTGCGCGCCGACGGGCGAGGAGGGGCTGCGTCTCGCGGCGGCGGCCCGCCCCCACGCCGTCATCGTCGACGGCGTGATGCCCGGAATCGACGGCGCGACCGTCATTCGTCGGATACGCCTCGACGCGGCGCTCCGCCACATCCCCTGCTTGTTGCTCACGGCGTCCGATGAGGGAGGTGCCGAGCTGCGCGCGCTGGACGCCGGGGCGGACGGGTTCGTGCGCAAGGACGAGCGGCTCGACGTGATTCTCGCGCGGCTGGGTGCCATCCTGCGAGCCGCGACCCCCCAGGTCCCCGAGAACGTTCCGGCGAGCCTGGCGGGACCGAAGAAGATTCTGGCGGTGGACGACAGCAACACGTACTTGCAGATGCTCTCATCGGTCCTGCGTGACGCCGGGTTTGACGTGGCTCTCGCGCGGTCGGGCGAGGAGGCGCTCGATCTGCTCGCGGCCCAGCCCGTCGATTGCATCCTTCTCGACGTCGTCATGCCCGGCCTGGGAGGCGAAGCCACATGCCGCCAGATCAAGGGCGCCCAGGGCATCCGAGACATCCCGGTCATCTTGCTTACCGCGCTCGAAGACCGCGACACGATGATTCGCGGCCTCGACGCCGGCGCCGACGACTACATTGCCAAGTCCAGCGACTTCGCGGTCCTCAAAGCCCGCGTGTTCGCTCAGATGCGCCGCAAACAATTCGAGGACGAGACGCGGCAGATTCGCGAGCGACTGCTGCGCACCGAAGTGGAGGCGACCGAAGCGCGCGCCGCTCGCGAGCTCGCCGAGACACGGGCGGCGCTCGCGGAGGATCTTCGTCGCAAAAATGCCGAGCTCGAGGCGTTCAGTTACTCGGTATCGCACGATCTGCGCGCCCCGCTGCGAAGCATCGACGGGTTCAGTCAGGCGTTGATGGAAGACTGCGCGAGCCAGCTCGACGCGAACGGTCGTGGCCACTTGCAACGCATCCGCGCGGCGGCGCAGCGAATGGCGCGCCTCATCGACGATCTGCTGGAGCTGTCGCGCATCGACCGCGCGGACCTCGTTCGTGCGCGCGTGGATCTCGCGCCGATAGCGCACCGGATTGCCGATCGGCTGACGAAGTCGGATCCCGGACACGCCGTCACGTTCGTCGCGGAGGGCCACGCTTTCGCGGAAGTGGATCCGAATCTCATCGAGATCGTCCTCGAAAACCTGCTCGGCAACGCCTGGAAGTTCACTCGAAAGACGGCGACGCCGAGGGTCGAGTTCGGATCCGTCGAGCAAGACCCAACCCCGACTTTTTTCGTCAAGGACAACGGTGCGGGCTTCGATCCGGCCTACGCCAGCAAGCTCTTTGCCCCGTTTCGGCGGCTTCACACCGAAAAGGAGTTTCCCGGCACCGGCGTGGGTCTCGCCATCGTCTGGCGCATCGTGGACCGTCACGGCGGACGCGTATGGGCCGACGGCGCGGTCGGCCGTGGCGCGGCGTTTTGGTGGACTCTACCGGCGAGTCGCCGAGAGAATCCGTCATGACGCTGCGCGCAAAGGTCATCCTGCTCGTGGAGGACGGCGACGACGACGTCGCGCTCACACTTCGGGCTTTCCAGAAGGTCCACGTCGCCCACGAGATTGTCGTCGCGCGCGATGGGGAAGAGGCCCTTTGCTACCTGTTCGCCTCCGGGCCGCACGCAACGCGTGACCCCACCGCGCACCCGGCGGTCGTCTTGCTGGACCTGAAGCTGCCGAAAGTGGACGGTCTTGAAGTCTTACGGCGAATGCGCGCCGACGAGCGAACGCGCACGCTGCCCGTCGTCGTGCTCACGACGAGCAACGAACGGCGAGACATCGATTCCAGCTACCGACTCGGCGCCAACAGTTTCGTGCGCAAACCAGTGGACTTCAGCGAATTTCTGGAGGCCGCACGCCAGCTCGGTCAGTATTGGCTCGTCTTGAACGAGCGTCCGCCGTCGAGTGGGGAGACCGCGCCAGTCGGCGATCACGAACGGAGACGGTCGTGAGTCGGTCCCTTTGCGTGCTCGTCGTCGAAGACTCCGTGGACGACGCGGAACTGCTCATCCGCGAACTAGCGCGGGGATACGCCGTCGTATCCGAGCGCGTCGACACCGCCGATGCGATGACGGCGGCCCTAAAGCGCGCCAGCTGGGATCTCATCGTCTCCGATTTCACGATGCCCACGTTCAGCGCGCCGGCGGCGCTAGCCCTTCTCAAGCGCAGCGGCCTCGACATCCCGTTCATCGTCTTGTCCGGTTCGATTGGGGAGGACGCGGCGGTGGAGGCCCTGAAGGCCGGCGCCAACGACTTCTTGGCGAAGGGCAAGCTCGCGCGGCTTCTGCCGGCGGTCGAGCGTGAGATCCGCGAGAGCAAGGTCCGCGAAGCGCGGCGACAGGCCGAAACGCAGAAGCGACAGGCCGAGGAGCAGTTTCGCGGTTTGCTCGAATCCGCCCCCGATGGGATGGTGATCGTCGCCAGCGACGGCCGCATCGAGTACGTCAATACGCGAACCGAGGCTCTTTTTGGCTATTCACGGGAGGAGCTTCTGGACCGCCCCATCGAGATCCTCGTTCCGGAGCGCCACCGTGCGCAGCACCGGCCGCAACGCGACGCGTTCTTCCGATCGGGTCGCGCGCGATCCGTGGGAGCGGGTCTCGAACTCTTTGGACTCCGCAAAGACGGCACGGAGTTTCCGGTCGAAATCAGCTTGAGCCCCGCCGACACACCGCGCGGCCGAGTCGTCACAGCCGCCATTCGCGATATCACACAACGCAAGCAGGCCGATCTGACCCTCAGGCGCACCGAGGAACAGCTCCGTCAGGCCCAGAAGCTCGAGGCGGTCGGCCGTCTGGCCGGCGGCGTCGCCCACGACTTCAACAACCTCTTGTCGGTCATCTTGACGTTTGGCTCGCTTCTGCTCGATCAGACATCGCCGGCCGATCCGTCGCGCATCGACCTGGAGCACATCGTCACGGCCGCCAGGAAGGCTGCAACGCTCACGCGCCAGCTTTTGGCCTTCGGAAGGCAGCAGGTGCTCGAGCCGAGCGTGGTCGACGTCAACGTGGTCGTCAACGGCCTTCACAGTGTCCTGCGGTCCCTCATTGGAGAGGGCATCGTGCTCACGATCCTCGGCGCGCGCGACGTGAGGCGAATTCTGGTCGACCCGGGCCAGCTGGAGCAAGTCGTCGTCAACCTCGTGGTCAACGCGCGCGACGCGATGCCGACCGGCGGCAAGCTCGTGATCGAGACCGCGAACGTCCAGCTCAACGAGGCGTATGCCGCGTCGCACAGGGGCGTCAAAGCCGGTCCGTACGTGATGCTTGCGGTGACCGACACGGGGACGGGCATGGATGCGGTGACGCGGGAGCGCATCTTCGAGCCATTTTTCACAACGAAAGCGGTGGGCAAGGGGACGGGCCTGGGCCTCTCGACGGTCTACGGGATCGTGGATCAAAGCGGCGGGCACATCTGGGTCTACTCGGAGCTCGGTCACGGAACGACGTTCAAGGTGTACTTCCCGTGCACGGACCGTGATCCGTCCGCGCTTCCCTCGGCGCCACCGCCGCCGACGACGCTTCGGGGGACCGAGACCGTGTTGCTGGTCGAGGACGATGACCTGGTGCGGTCGTCGATCCAAGCGATCCTTCGCCCGCAGGGATACCACGTGCTCGACGCGCAAAACGCCGGAGACGCGCTCTTGGTCTGCGAGCAGTTCACCGCGACGATCCACCTTCTGTTGACCGATGTCGTCATGCCGCGCATGACGGGCCGACAGCTCGCCGACCGGCTGGCCCCGCTGCGACCCGCCATGAAAGTCCTGTACGTATCGGGCTACACCGAGAACTCGGTCGTACACCACGGCGTGCTCGACTCCGGCATCGCATTCCTGCAAAAGCCGATTACGCCCAACACGCTTCTGCGCAAGGTGCGTGACGTGCTCGATGGCCCACCCAAGGCCCCCAGTCGCCCGCCGCCCGCGTGAACCTGGGTCGAGGTTTGGGTCGCGGTCGGGGTAATCGGGGTAGTCGGGGTCGAGGTTTCGAGGTCGGGGTCGGGAAGATCGCGTGGTAACGTTGGACCATGGGCGACCCGGCGAAAAGCCGCGCGACGTATGCGGACGTGCTCGCGACGCCGAGGCACCTGGTGGCCGAAGTTGTCGGTGGCGTCTTGCACACGCAGCCCCGTCCGGCCGTGCCGCATGCGCGTGCGGCGTCGCAGCTCGGCGCCGAGCTGGGCGGACCTTTCGGCAAGGGCCACGGAGGTCCGGGCGGTTGGGTTCTCCTCGATGAGCCTGAGCTTCACCTCGGAGGAGAGCCGGATATCGTGGTGCCCGATTTGGCCGGGTGGCGGCGCGAGCGCATGCCACGGGTGCCGATGGAGAGCGCGTTCATTTCTCTGGCACCCGACTGGATTTGCGAGGTGGTGTCGCCTTCGACGCAAGCGTTCGACCGGGGCGAGAAGATGGACTTGTACGCCCGCGAAGGGGTGCGGCACGCTTGGCTCGTCGACCCGCTCGCGAAGCTCCTCGAGGTCTGGCGGCTGGAACGCGAGAAATGGCTCCGCTTGGGCTCATGGCCGGGCAACGCACGTGTGCGGGCCGAGCCGTTCGAGGCGTTCGAGTTCGAACTGGCAGCGCTCTGGGCCGAGTAGAGCCCGAAGGCTTGAAGAGGTCGAGGTCGCTTCGAACGAGCCTATGGCTTCGAGTGATCGTGAGCTTTTCTCCAAGGTCGGGGCCGGGGTGGCATGGGTCATCGGTGCGCCACGCGTGCGACCCGTGGAAAACAGAACGTGCCGGTATCGAAACACTCCAAACGTACGAACGGAAACGGGGCCCGTCCCAAGGTGGCTCCGACCGAACGTTCCGGGACCGCTGCCGGCGGCCTCGGTGCGCCCGTCGTCAGCGATCGCACGGAGGAGTCATGGCGAACAAAAGCAATGGCGAAACAACAGTCGTGAGCGCGAGCAACGGCAAAGCGATGGCGAATCCGTCAACCGTCGAGTTCGTGCAGAAGAAGAAAAAGAAACTGAAGAGGGCCAAATACGACGAAGAAATTTTGAAGCTTCAGCATGAGCTCGTCAAGCTGGCCGCCTGGGTCAAGCACAAGGGCCTTCGGGTGGTCGCCCTCTTCGAGGGGCGCGACGCGGCCGGCAAAGGCGGCGCGATCAAACGCATCACCGAGGCGGTGAGTCCACGCCTTTGCCGAGTGGCGGCGCTCACCGCCCCCACGGAGCGGGAGCGCGGCCAATGGTACTTCCAACGCTACGTGGCTCATTTGCCGTCTGCGGGCGAGATCGTTCTTTTCGACCGAAGCTGGTACAACCGGGCCGGGGTGGAGCGCGTGATGGGCTTTTGCTCCGAAGAGGAGTACCGCGAGTTCATGCGCTCGGTGCCAGAGTTCGAGCGCATGCTGATCCGCTCCGGCATCATCCTGGTCAAATACTGGTTTTCGGTGAGCGACGAAGCGCAGGAGAGCCGGTTTCAAGCGCGCAACCATAGTCCCATCAAGCGTTGGAAGCTCAGTCCCATGGATCTCGAGTCGCGCAAGCGTTGGGTCGAATACTCGAAGGCCAAGGACGAGATGTTCAAATTCACCGATCTGCAAGACACGCCGTGGTGGGTCGTCCATGCGGACGACAAGCGCCGCGCGCGGCTCAATTGCGTCAAGCACTTTCTGAGCTGCGTTCCTTACGAGGATCTGACTCCGCAGCCGGTCGAACTGCCCGCGCGCCAACGCGATGACAGTTACGTCAGGCCGCCGATGGGGGCGCAGCGCTTCGTCGCGGACCACCTCTGAGAAGGGGCACCCGGAAATGCCGACCCCGACCCCGACAGGGAATTCGCGACTCCGGCATCGAATTCCTGCAAAAGCCGATTACGCCCAACACGCTTCTCCGCAAGGTACGTAACGTGCTCGATGGACCACCCAAGACCCCCAGTCGCCCGCTGCCCCCGTGAACACGTCCTAATCCCACTTCGGGTCGACGAATCCGCGGCTTGGACGGGCGAACAGGTAGCCCTGCAGCAAATCGCCGCCGAGCGCCACGAGGGTGTCGCGCTCCGCGGTCGTCTCGACCCCTTCGCAGATGGTCTTCAAATTCAAATCGCCGGCTGCGAGCTGCAACATGGCTCGGACGATGCTGCGCTTTTGCGGTGACGCATCGACCGAGCGGATCAAGGAGGCGTCGAGCTTCACGTAATCCGGCTGCAAGAGAGTGAAACTCGAAAGCCCGGCGTAGCCTGCGCCGAGATCGTCGAGCGCGATGCGAAAGCCGAGCTCGCGAAGCTTGCCGATGCGGGTCTGCAGTCCCGCCACCCGATCCAGCGAGGCCCGTTCGGTGAGCTCGAGGACCACTCGGTTCGCGATCTCGCTGAGGGCCGACGAAGGGGAAAAGAGATCGAAGTCATTGAGGTCTTCCGGGTGCACATTGACGAAGAGCAGCACGGACTCCGGAAGTCCACTGGCGTCCGCGGCCACGCGCGAGCGTATCCTTCGAGCCACTTCGTGCAGGCGTCCCAAGCGCTCGGCTGCGTCGAAAAGATCCAGGGGGCTCCGGAGTGTCGGCTCTTCGTTGCGGACGAGTGCTTCGTACGCGAGGACCTGTCGGCGCCCGATCGCGACGATCGGTTGATAGGCGACCCACAGCGAGTCGAGCGCGCTCGACAGACGCACCTCGAGGCCCGCACGGTCGCCCAGAGAGCGATTCGGCAGATCGAGGACCGACAGCGCCTCGCGCTTGAACCGCGCCATCATGTGCAAATCGCGGGCTCGTCCGACGACGTCGACGAGCGTTGCGGGCAGGACGGGCTTGTCGATGTACCGAAACGCGCCGTATTGCATGGCCTCCATGGCGGACTGCACGTCGGGACGCCCGGTGAGAATCACGACGGGGACGTCGAGATCGTACTCGCGCGCCGTGCGAAGAAGGTCGAGACCGCTCATTGCGGGCATCACCAGATCGGTCACGATCACGTCGAATCGCTCGACCGCCAAGCGCCTCACCGCATGCCCGGCATTGCCTTCGGCGACGACCGTCCAGCCCGCGCGGGTGAGAACCTGCCCATGGCCCGTACGCACGATGTCTTCGTCGTCCACGAGCAAAACCCTACCGCCGGGCTGGCCCACACGGTCGGCTACCGCCTCGAAGGTATGGGAATAGAGGTCCGGACCGTCGAAGGTTTGCGGTTCGGCGGGGAGGTCGGAGTCCGAAGGGGACAAGGCCGCCCGCTCCGCTTTGGCCATCCGCACCGACTCCCGCTCGGCGGGGGAACGCGCAACCGCCTCGTCCAAATGAAGCGTCTTGCATCGAGCGCACTTCAACGCGGGGGCTCGAACCGTCGACTTCGTGACGTACTCCGCAGCGACGAGAACGTCTCCGTCGCACTGGGGGCACCGTATCCAGTTGGACGTTGCCATCGCGCTTCCCATCGAGTCCTCCCCCAAATACCAGTCACCACACTACTTCATCCCCGCCGGGCCAGGCTATCCCGGTCCAGGCCGATCGCGCATTCGGGGGCGGGCGCGTCGCACCTCTGCCCCCTCAAGAACACGAGGTGTCCGGCTTGCCCCGCCTTTCGCCCTCATGCCACGCGGGCCGTCGCCACCTTGCGGATGTCGTCGATGCCGTGGCGCAGGAGGGCCAGGCGCTCGAGGCCGAAGCCCGCGCCGAGCGCGATGTGCCGGCGCGGGTCCGCGCCCAGGGCACGCACGACCCAGTCGGCGTACTCGCCCCAGGCCATGAGCTCGATCCAATCGTCGTCGCGGCGCACGTCGAGGCTCCAGGCGCGCGCGCACATCGGATAGTCGGTCGGCGTCATCCGCACCTCGGAACGGCGCAGCGCGCGGTCGACGGCGCTGAGGATGCGGCCCGCGAGCCAGAACGAATCGACCTTTGGGCGCTCGTCGATGACGAACAGCTCGAGCTGATGGAAAGCCTCGAGGCGCGTCGCGCTCTCGATTTCGCGCCGGTAGACCTTCCCGGCGGCCGTGAGCCTCTGCGGCGCACCGTCCCAACGCACAGTCAGCAGGAGCGGCAACGTCAGGTCGTAGCGGAGCACGCGTTCACCTTCGATGCGCTGCAGCTGGGAGCGATCGATGTACACGGCGTCGCCCCCCAGCCGCCCGAGCGCCGCCGCGAGATCGACCTCCTCGGGGAGCTCGATGGGCGCGAAGTCCGAGAAC
This sequence comes from uncultured delta proteobacterium, assembly GCA_963696385.1. Classification (GTDB taxonomy): domain Bacteria; phylum Myxococcota_A; class Polyangia; order Polyangiales; family Polyangiaceae; genus Palsa-1150. The sequence continues at coordinate 879,933 of CAVOKF010000004.1, read as the reverse complement.
GCGCCCAGCAGAGTCGCGAGCGTCGCTCCCACAGGGTTTTCCGGCAGGTCGACCAGACGCGGCCGCGCCAAGAGCTCGAGGATGCTCGCCGGCAGATCTCCCGGAACCGAATGACTTCCCAGATTGCGTTGCTCGTCCATCTCGATCTCCCTTCTCAACTTGTCGCGCAGGCGCTGCAGGCGCTTCCGCATCGCCGCCGCCGGCAGGCCCGCGCTCTGCGCGAGCCGATCGGCGCTCCAGCCGCCGTGGTAGTGCAGCTCGCACAGACGCCGCTCCTCCCGCGATAGGCGCAAGACGGCCCGGCTCAGCAGGCGCTGCTGTTCGTCCGTCCAGCTCTGCTCGTGGGCATCGAGCACGGGCGGCGCCGTCACGCCGTCGAGCGAAACCCACTGGGCGCGGCTGCACCGGCGCCGGTTGAGCGCCACTGTGACGACGATGCGCCGCAACCAACCGGCGAACGCCTCGGGCCGATCGAGCTCGCCCAGGCGCCGGAACGCGCGCAGATAGGCGTCCTGCACTGCATCTCGCGCGTCGGGCTCGCGGCGCAGAACCTGCCAGGCAACGCCGTACGCCATCTGCTGCGTGAGCTCGACCAGCCGGCCTAGGGCCGCCGGATCGCCCGCGCGCGCGCCCAGAACGAGCGCCATGATGGGCTCGGCGTTGGTGGCTTCGATCGTGATCACGGCTGACAAGCTCCGATGAAACGACACCCCTCGGGTCTTTATGTGACCTATTTTCGACCGATAGGGCCGAGCAAGATCCTTCGCCAAACCTGATCGGCATCACCGCACGGCAGCCGGCGGCGCGTCGTCCCAGAGCAGCCGAATAGGCGCAGCTCGATGGGTGCGCCGCTGGCGCGACCCGCGAACGCTTCGTTCCACCGCGCCGCCCCTTCGCTCCCTTCTTCCTTGCCTCCCCCGGCGCGGTATCGCAACGACCGTCACCGGGTGAGAACATGAGTAAGCAACCGAAGATGCCGAGCGTCCCTGGGTCGCGGTGGTTCCGCGTGGCGAGCTGGATGCTCGTGATGATCGCCTTCGGCCATACCGTGGGCAACCATATCGCCCCGCCGGCCATGACGCCCGAGAAGGCGCAGCTCGTGACTTCAATGGCGACGGTCATCGATCCGGTCTCCGGAGGCCAGCATCGTTCGGTTTTGGACTCGTTCACCGGGGACAGCTTCTGCGTGGGACTCACGACGCTCGGCCTCGGGCTCGTCAACTTGCTCGTCGAGCACGCCCTCCGCCGTCGCGGGGAAGTCGTGCCCGTGTCGGTCCTCGCGGCGAACATCGTGGTCGTGCTTGTGAACATCGGGGTCGCGCTGCGGTTCTTCGCGCTCGCCCCGCTGCCGTTTCTGGTCGTCGCCCTCGGTGGGTTCGCCGTCGCGCTCGTGCGCACGCGGGGTATCACGACAACGACCGCGCCAGCGTTTGACCGACGACCAGCCTGGGCCCGTGCGCAGATCGAGCGCGACGACAGGGTGCAGCCTATTTGATCGTCGTCGTAGGCTCGCCTTGCCGCGTGTTTGCCGCGCGTAGCTCGCGAGCGCGGCCGCTCGGTCCACCGACACGCACCGGCGGACCACTGACGCGGGGGGGCTAGGGACCGCGTGTGGCGGCCACGGGCGTGCTTGACATGGCCTATAGCTGATATACTTCCTAGAGCATGTGGACGATCGTCGAGGCGCGCCAAGCCGCCAAGGCGATCGACAAGCTGCCCCACCACGTTGCGGAGAAGTTTGCGTTTTGGTGCGCGATCGTCCGTCAGTCCGGCCCGCACGGACTTCGGGCGCTCAAGAGCTTGCACGATGAGAAGCTCACGGGCGAGCTCGCGCACCTCCGATCGTCGCGTCTAAGCGACCAGTGGCGCGTGCTCTACCGGGTGAACGCGGATACGACGACGGTAACGAACGTGTCACGCCGCACGACTACCGACCCTGACGCAAAGGAGAACGATCGCGATGGCATCCAAGATCAAGAAGACGAAGCCGACCGAGTACGTCCCGTCGCGCGTGCGCGTCCGACTGACGCCCGGAGCCGCGGTGCGCGTCGCGCGTGAGATGCAGGGGATGACGCAAGCCGAGCTCGCGCACCGGACGGGCATCGCGCAGCCCACCCTTTCGAGCATCGAAAGCGGGCGATCGACGCTCGGAGCCGAGCGCGCCGAGAAGTTGGCGCGCGCTCTCAAGGTTCACCCCGCGGTGCTGCTTTGGCCGAATTGGGATGCCGAAGTCGAAGCCAAGAGGGCCGTCTAACAATCCGTGGCGGCCGGTCGCAGCTCATGGAGCTTGCCCGTGGCGCCGTCGAACGGCCAGCTCGTCATCAGCGGAGCGGGATACGCGTATTTCTACCAGGGAGCCAACGCGCATCCAAGGTCACTTCAACGACTTCGGCACCAGCGGCAATTTTCGCGGTCTGCTTCTGTTTGCCGAAGATGCGGCGAACCCGAAGCCGTACTGTCCACCGACGACGAGCTTCGGAGGCGGCGGCGCCGTCACGATGGACTGGCCGCAGCTGCATGCGAGCTTCTGCCGCTTGTGCACACGACGGATGAAGTGACCGGGCTCGTACTCGTAGGTCGTGCTCTGCTCGGGCTCGAGAGCTCGTGCATGCACGCCGCCACAATGAGCGCACGGCTTCATCGATTCGGGTACCGGGGACTCGACCTGCTCGACGGCCATCGCGGCGTTCTTCGCGAGTGCGCGTTCGCGTCACTTGCGTGCGCTCTCTTCGCGACGGCGCGCGCGCTCTTCGTCGGTCATCGGTTCGGTGTTGCGAAGCTGTCGGCGCGGGCGGCGCTTCACTCGTGCACTCGCCCTGGATGGGCAGTCGCACCCCTTGTCTCACCCAAGAAGCCTGGTCCGACCCTCGGTGGGCACGACAATGCCGAGGCTCGCAGCAGAAAGCGTCGATGCTTGGTTCTGTAGTGCAGGCGACGCCCTCGTAGAACGGCCCGGGTCGATGGGCGATGCGGCATGGGCGAGCTAAAAGACGTTTCGCCTTGGACCCTTCGGATGAGAAATTGCTTGCCGCGTTTCAAGCGGGCGACGAGCGCGCGCTTGCCGTGTTGCTGGAGCGGTATCTTCCGGCGGTCTATCGATTTGGCGTCAAGATGTGCAGCGACCCGGAAGACGCGAAAGACATCGCGCAGGATACACTCCTCGCCGCAGCTCGCGGCCTGCGCGACTTCCGCGGCGCATCGTCGCTTTCGACATGGCTCTTCGCGATCGCCCGCAGCTTTTGCATCAAGAAGCGTCGGACCCGCGTCGCGGCTCCACGGGAGTTCGTGTCGCTCGACTCCGATGACACGAGAGCACTCGCAGCAGAGGGGAGCGCTCCGGACGAGATTGCGGAAAATCACCGGATAGCGAAGGCTCTCGACAGGGCGATCACCGATCTGGAGCCGCTGTATCGCGAAGTGCTCGTCCTGCGAGACGTCGAGGGGCTGACTGCGCCCGAGGTTGCCCAGGTTCTAGGGGTCGGCGTGGATGCCGTGAAGAGCAGGCTGCACCGGGCGCGGATCATCGTCCGCTCGCGACTTGCTGCAATTCTGGATGACGCGGATGCGGCCGCCGCGCCAGGGTGCCCAGACATCGTCCCCATTTTTTCGCGCTACGTAGAGGATGAGATCGGCCCCGACGAGTGCGCGCGCATGCAGGAGCACGTGGACTCGTGCTCTCGGTGCCGCACCGCATGCGATTCGCTCAAGCGGACGCTGCTGCTTTGCCGAGCGAAGAGTCACGACGGTGCCGTGCCGGGCGACGTTCAGGCGCTCGTCCGTCAGGCGCTCCGCGAGCTTGCCGCCACGCCACCTTAGGGTTCGGCTACCCGGAGCAGGACCTGGCGTCCGTACCAGGCGCTTCGACTCGTGGACGTGGAGGGCGTCAGTCAGCGCGACTTCGCTGCGCGGTCCGGCCTCTCAATCTCGGGAGCCAAGTCGCGCGTACAGCGCGGACGGAGGATGCTTGAGGAGCTCCTACGCGCGTGCTGCCGAGCGGTGGCGTGTAACTGAACCAGCAATCGTTTCATCAGAGCTCTTCGCCCGGCTGGGCGTCGGGCACGCGGTCGATGACGCGTGCGGCATAGCGCGGCAGCGTCGGCACGAGCCATCGAAAGAGCGCCGTCGCCGACGCCGCTCCAAGCAGCTGCGCGACGATGAAGCCCGGCGCGTCGATGGGTCGAATCCCGGCGAATGTATCGCTGGCCGCTCGCGCGAGGGTCACAGCCGGGTTGGCGAACGACGTCGACGACGTAAACCAGTATGCCGCCGTGATGTACGCCCCGACGGCGAAGGGCACGGCTCCCGGTCGAGTTCGGACGCAGCCCCAGATGATCGAGAGCAATCCAAACGTCGCAACGAACTCGCTCACCAGCTGGGCCATGCCGGACCGCTCGTGTTGCGAGGCAAAGAAGAGCGCGGGCTCCTTGAACATGACGTGCGCGACGGCCACGCCGGCGAACGCGCCGGCCACCTGGGCGATCAAGTAGACAGGCACGTCACGCCAAGCGAGACCCCCCTGGCTCGCGTCGGCGAGGGTCACGGCTGGATTGAAGTGGGCGCCGCTCAGCGGCCCGAACGTCAGAATGAACGCGACGAGGCCGGCACCGGTGGCGAGGGTGTTCGCGAGCAAGGCGATCGCCACGTTGCCACCGGCGAGTCGCTCGCCCATGATGCCCGAGCCGACGACCGTCGCGAGCAGCAACGCCGTACCGACGAGCTCGGACACCGCGCGTTGAGTCAGCGAAGCCGCTTTCATGTCGAGTCCTCGGCCATCTGGGCCGGTGCGCCGTCGAGCTGGGCAAGGCCTCTGGTCACGTCGGAGATCCACGGTGCGATCACCGCCCGACGGCTGAGCGCGCGGACTTCGATCAACAGCACGCGCCCTTGCCGCGTTTGCAACAGTCTTCCCACAGGTAGTCCGTCAGCGCGCGAAGCGCTGCATACTCTGCGCGGTAATGGATGAACGTTCCTTCACGACGCGACGTGAGAAGGCCCGCGGCCGATAATCGCTCGAGGTGATGACTGAGGGTCGACGCCGGAATCTCGAGCTTCGCCTGGATCTCGCCTGCCGGTGTTCCCGTCTCGTCGCCTTGCACCACGTAGCGAAGGATGCAGAGCCGGACCGGACTTCCAAGCGCCGCGAGCTGTTCTGCATGGCGATCCAGCTTGGCGGACATCAGCGAATGTATTTCTAACAAATTCGAAACATAGTGCAAGCCCGAACGGCGCGCCGGCCTCGACGAGCTTCATCCTCATGGGGGGGGGTTTTCGAAATGGCGCCGACCCCCCGCCTCGCCGTGGGCGTCTCGAGTCTCGTGACGCACGCAGAAAAGGACATCGACCTCGGCGTCCCCGACATCCGCCAGGCCCATGGTCTTTACGTCCGCGCCTCTCCTTTCCGAGCACTCGTCCTCTTGGGCGAAGCAGACGTCGTTGCGAACACCGCTTCGCCAACGGATGCGGACAGCTCGCTCGCCCCGCTGGGAAGAGACGGGCCCGCGAGGAAGGGTTCACGGCTCAACGAAGGCCGCCGGAAAGAAGCAAGCCCATGGTCGCGCCATAGAGGGTCGAAATGTACGGGTTGGCGGTGATCGGGCACGCTCCTGTCCTGCAACCGACGAGGCGCTGGTACGCGAGGCCGATGACGGCGCCGAGAGCGGCGAACGCGACCGAGCGAAGGGTCATGAAGCGTTGGAGCCAGATTGCGCACAAAGGGTTCGCCAAGGGGTGGATTGGCACTTCGAGCCGAGCGTAGGCTCGCTGATCGAAATTCGCGAGGCGGAGATCGTCCGCGCGCTAAGGCCGGCCGAGGACCACTCGAATGCCGCGATCGAGGTGTCCTGCATCGTTCGGAAATAGCGCGTTCATCGTGGACCCCGGTTCACGATGCTTTCACGAGCGGTGCGTCCGTCGCGACAGCGACCTCGATCGCAGGCGCAGCCGCGATCGTCTTTTTGACCTTGCATCCCTCGGCGGCACGAACGACCGCAGAGCGGTACTTATCCGGAAACGACGGCGGGAGCCTCAGTTCCAAGTGGATGCGGGTCGGGAGTTTGGTCCCCGGATCGACGTCGACATGCTGACGAACGGCGAGCCCGTCGATCGATAGACCCCGTACTTGGCAGAAGGCGAGGACGTACAGCCCGGCGCAGGTCGCGAGCGAGGCGAGGAACAAGTCGAACGGCGCGACGGCGGTGGCTTCGCCGCCGGCATCGACGGGCTGGTCCGTGTGGACGACATAGGGCCCGACGCGGGCATCGGCGCGCTTTCCGCCGGGAAACGTAACCTCGATGTCCTCCATGGGCTCTCCTTTCAGTTCCTTCACTCGGGTGAGAGCCTCAGTAGCAAGAAACGGTTCACGCCGACCGGCGCGCACGTTGCCCGGACCCCGTCCGCACTTGGTTGCCATCTGGCGCAAGCCTTGCGCGTCCTCGGCGGATTTGCGCCGCGACGGGACGCGACCGTGGCGAACCCTTTCTCCCACACCTCGGCTCTTACGGCCGAAAGGCAACCCATGAAACAACCTGCGATCGCGCTCTTGCTCCCCCTCTTTGCGGCGACCGCATGCGCGAGCGAGCCCCGGCATCCCGCCGCCGAAGCGGGCGCCATCTCGGTGGCCGTCGCCAGCGCGCATGAGGAACCCCTTGCCGTCGTGTATCGCGCAAGCGGAACGGTTCGCGGACGCAACACCGCGATTCTCACGAGCAGGACGATGGGTACCGTGCGAGCGGTCCGTGTGCGCTCGGGCGATCGGGTGACCGCCGGGCAGCTGCTCGTCGAGCTCGAGGCGAACGACGTACGTGCCTCCGTCGCGAGGGCGCGGGCAGGACTCGATCAGTCGGCGGAGGCGAAGGCCGAGGCGGAAAATGCGCTCGAGGCCGCGCGTGCTGCAGCAAAGGTCGCCCGATCGACTTACGACCGCATGGGCTCACTCTTGAAGGACAACGCGATCCCCGAGCAGCAATACGACGAGGCGGAGGCTCGCTTTCGAGGCGCGGCCGCGCAAGAGCTCATGGCGCAGGCCCGCGTCCGTTCGTTGTCGTCGAGGATCGACGAGGCGAAGGCCGGCCTGGGCGAAGCGCAGATCACGCTCGGTTACGCGGACATCGTCGCTCCCTTCGCGGGGCGAGTGGTCGAGCGACGGGTGGACCCCGGGACGCTCGCGTCGCCGGGAATGGCCCTGCTCGTCCTCGTCGACGAAGGGACGCTTCGCGTCGAGGCGGCGGTCGAGGAGTCGCACCTCGACGACGTGAAGGTCGGCGACGACGCGAGCGTCGAGATTCAGACGCTGGCCAAGCCTCTCGTCGGCAAAGTAGGCGAGATCGTGCCGAGCGTCGACGTCGCGTCGCGTACGTTCCTCGTGAAGATCGATTTGTCCTCGGACGCCGGCTCGCTCCGGCCGGGGACGTTCGCACGCGTGGGCTTTCAGGTCGGCGCACGACCGCGCCTGGTCGTTCCGACGACGGCGCTCACGTCCTTCGGCGCACTCGATCGCGTCTTCGTCGTCGAAGGGGGGTACGCGCGGCTTCGGATGATCACTCGCGGCGAGGAGCAAGGGCCGTGGACCGAGATCCTCTCGGGGCTCTCTGCGACCGAAGCCGTCGTCGCCGCTCCCCCCACGGGCCTGCGCGACGGCACCCCCGTCGAGGTGCGTCGATGACCGCGCCCGCGAAGCTTGGCGCCGCGGGCAAGCTCGCGCGCGCGTTCATTCACTCGAAGCTCACACCCCTGCTGCTCGTCACGTCCGTGCTCCTTGGAGCCTTCGCGGTGTGGAAGCTCCCGCGCGAAGAAGAGCCCCAGATTGTCGTTCCGATGAGCGACGTGTTCGTGCGGATGCCCGGCGCGTCTGCCAAAGAGATCGAAGCGCGCGTGACGAAGCCGCTGGAGCGGCTCCTCTGGGAGATCCCGGGCGTCGAGTACGTGTACTCCACGTCGAGCCCCGGCCAGGCGATGGTCATCGTCCGCTTCAAGGTCGGCGAGGACGAAGAGCGGAGCATGGTCCGCCTCGAAGAAAAGCTCGCCGCGCACACGGACATCATCCCGCCGGGCGCCTCGCCGCCGCTCGTCAAGCCGCGCTCGATCGACGACGTGCCGGTCCTCGCGGTGACGCTCTGGAGCAAGCGGTACTCGGGTTACGAAATGCGGCGTCTGGCTGGCGAACTGCAGGAGCAGGTGAAACAGGTCGCCGGCGTAAGCGAGGTCACGCTCACGGGCGGCGAGCGACGCCAGGTGCGCGTCGAGCTCGATCTGGAGCGGATGGCCGCGCGTCGGACCTCACCGTCGATGATCGCGGCCGCGGTCCGTGCCTCGAACGCGCGTTCGTCCTCCGGCGCCGTGTCTTCCGACAATCGCGAGATTCTTCTCGAGACAGGCACGTTCCTACGAAGCGCGCGTGACGTGGGCGATGTGCTGGTCGGCACATCGGGCGGTCGCCCCGTCTTCTTGCGCGATGTGGCGACGATTGTCGACGGCCCCGAGGAGCCCGCGACGTACGTCCGCTTCGGCGCCGGCGCCGCCGCGCAAGGAACCGACCTCGACGCGCGCAACGAGTCGCTGCCGGCGGTCACGCTCTCGGTCGCAAAGCACAAGGGCGAGAACGCCGTCGCCGTTGTCGCCGACGTCCTGCGCAAGATCGGCTCGCTGCGCGGCTCGCTCGTGCCCGACGACGTCGAGCTGAGCATCGCTCGTGACTACGGAGCGACCGCCAGCGAAAAGAGCAACGAGCTGCTCTTGCATATGGGTATCGCGGTGGTGAGCGTCGGAATCCTGGTCTGGATCGCACTCGGGAAGCGCGCGAGTGCGATCGTCATGCTGGCGATCCCGGCAACCCTCGCGCTCACCCTGACGGTCTTCTCCCTGTACGGCTACACGCTCAATCGGATCACGCTCTTCGCGCTCATCTTCTCGATCGGCATTCTGGTCGACGATGCGATCGTGGTCGTCGAAAACATCGCGCGCCACTACCGCCTCCCCGAAAACCGCGGGCGCGATCTCGGCGACGTCGCTGTGCGTGCCGTAGACGAGGTCGGCAACCCTACGATCCTCGCGACGATGACCGTCATCGCGGCCATCCTGCCGATGGCGTTCGTCGGCGGTCTGATGGGACCGTACATGCGGCCGATCCCGATTGGAGCTTCGGCCGCGATGGTCTTCTCTCTCGTGGTCTCGTTCATCGTCACGCCGTGGGCCGCCGTTCGGCTGCTCAAGCACGCGCCGATCGGCGACCATGAGAAAGAGAGCGGGCCGACGAAGTTCTATCGCCGCGTGATGGGCGCGCTCCTGCGCGTCGCCAAGCTCCGGACCGCGTTCCTCGGCGGCGTGGTCGTGCTGCTGCTCGGCGCGATGGCGCTTGTCGCGGTCAAATGGGTGCGTGTGAAGATGCTTCCCTTCGACAACAAGAGCGAATTCCAGGTCGTCATCGACATGCCCGAGGGGACGCCCCTCGAGCAGACCGACCGGGTCACCCAGGCGCTCGCGGACGTGATCCGTACGCAGCCGGAGGTGAGGACGTACCAGACCTACGTCGGAACCTCCGGCCCCTACAATTTCAATGGGCTCGTTCGTCACTCCTTTCTCCGACAGGGGTCCAACGTCGCCGACATCCAGGTCAACCTCGCCCCGAAGGGGGAGCGCAAGGCGCAGAGCCACGCAATCGCCAAGCGCGTGCGCGACGCCATCGTCCCCATCGCGACGCGCTTCGGCGCCCGCGTGAAGGTGGCGGAGGTCCCACCCGGACCGCCGGTGCTCGAGACGATTGTTGCGGAAATCTACGGCCCCGACTCCTCGCGCGACATGGAGATCGCCAAGCAAGTGCGCGAAAGAATGGAGCGGACGGACGGGGTCGTCGACGTCGACTGGTACGTCGAGGATGACCAGCCAAAGTACCGCTTCGTCGTCGACCAGGAGAAGGCTGCGCTCAACGGCGTCAACGACGCCGAGATTGTCCGTGCGCTGAATCTGGCAAGCGCCGGAGAGAACGAGGGGCTTTTGCACGACGAGCGCGAGAAGGAGGACGTGCCCATCGTCTTGCGCCTCGACCGCGCGACGCGCTCCGACCTCGACCGCCTCCAGAGCCTGCGCGTCATGGGTAGCGACGGGAACATGGTCAGCGTGAGCGAGATCGTTCACCCGGAGCTCGTGACAGAGGACAAGAGCATCTATCACAAGAATTTAGTGCCGGTGGTCTACGTGACCGCGGACGTCGCCGGCGCGATCGAGAGCCCCGTCTACGCGATCCTCAAGCTTGGAGCGGAGATCGACCGGATGAAGCTTCCGGAGGGCTACTCGCTCGAGCAGAACACGGCATCGCAACCCTTCCGCACGGATCGCTACGCGATGAAATGGGACGGCGAATGGCAGATCACCTATGAGGTCTTTCGCGACCTCGGTTCGGCCTTCGCCGCCGCCCTCGTCCTCATCTACGTCCTCAACGTCGCCTGGTTTCAGTCGTTCAAGACACCTGTCGTCATCATGGCGGCCATTCCCTTTTCGCTGGTCGGCATCTTGCCCGCGCACGCGGCTCTCGGCGCGTTCTTCACGGCCACGTCGATGATCGGCTTCATCGCGGGGGCGGGGATCGTCGTCCGCAACGCCATCATCCTCGTGGACTTCATCGAGCAGCGCCTGGAAGAGGGCGTCCCGCTCGAGCAGGCGGTCGTCGACGCCGGAGCCATTCGATTCCGCCCCATGCTCCTCACCGCCGCGGCGGTCGTCGTCGGTGCGTTCGTTATCCTCTTCGACCCGATTTTCCAGGGGCTGGCCATTTCGCTCATGGCCGGCGAGATCGCGTCGCTCGCACTCTCGCGAATGACCGTCCCCGTCGTTTACTTCCTCATGCGGCGGCGCGAAGGGCGACGCGCGCGCGCATCGGGTCCGGACGTCCAGGGTCCCGCGGCAGACCGGCGCGGAAGCGCAGGACCTGCGCCGAGAGTCGCTCACCTGCGCCGAGAATCTCCGCGCGCAACCGCCCAGGCGTGATCCCGATGGCGCGTCCTATCCCACCCTGCCTGTCGTCGTCCTCGACGTCCGATCGGGTACGGCGCCCGAGCTCCCTCGAGCCTACGGCCGCGACGACCCATGGCCCTTTCGTCTTCATGGCGGACCTTCCTTGAGCTCCAGCAAGGGGGCGCCGGCTCCGCGACCGATGAAAATGAGCTTGCTGTTGGGCGAGGCTGCGAGACCGCGCAGGGCCTCGATCTCCTGCCAGCGCAACATGGGGTCGGTCAGGTGCAACCCGATCAGCTTCTCGTAATCGGCAGTTGCCGCGGCGGTGATTCGGGTGGCTTCGGCTTGCCCCTCGGCTTGGATCTTGTCGGTTTCGGCGCGAGATCGGGCCAAGATGCGTGCCCGGTCGGCCTCCGCCTTCTGTTCGATGAGTCGCTTTTCAGCCTCGGCTTGCGCCTGGTCGAGAACGAATTTCATTTTGAGAGCTAGCTGCTCGGCTTGCAGCTTGTCGTTGATCGCCTGCTGGATCGTATCCGGCAGCGTTACGTTTCGAATCAGCACCGCCTCGAGCGCGATGTGGCGTCCGGTGATGGCGCTCTCGACGCCCTCGCGGATCTGCCGCTCGATGAGCTCGCGCTGAGACGAGTAGATTTCCTCGGGCTGATATCGACCGACGACGCGCCGCGCTTGCGACCGCAGGATCGGCCCGAGCAGGATCTCGTAATAATGGACGCCGAACTCGTGATCGAGCTTCACCGCTTCGGCGGGCACGATGTGATAGCGGATCGACGCGTCGAGGACGATGCGCAGACCGTTCGACGCGAGCACCTCGAGCCTTTCGTCGCGTCCCTGCAATCTCGCGTCGTACGCGGTGGGGCGGTCGAAGAATCCGACGCCCCAAGTACCCTCGGGCAGCACGTCGGGGCGCGTGCCACTTGGCGTCCACACGACGCCTACCTGGCCGGGTCCGATCGTCGCGTAGGAGCATCCGGTGCCCAGAAGTGGGAGTGCGACGAATCCAGTCGATAGGGTTTTGGCGAGACGAGCGAAGGGGCGCATGGATCTCTTCTCCGAGCCTCAGTGCGAAGGCGACGCGAAGGTGACGGTGAGGCCGAGGCTTGCGGTCAACGTTTGGCGCAGCTCACCGGCGATGGGGACGAGCCAATCGCGTGCTACGAGGTCCACGAGAACGTGCGATCCGAGAGGGAGCGAAGCGCCCAGCCCCGCGCCGGCGCCGACCCTCGCCTCGCCGCCCACGAACGCCGGCCCCGCGTCCACCTCGGCGAACGGCAACGGGAAAAGAAACGGGACCGAGTAGCGAAGCCCAGCCGTCGCGAGCTGCAAAGGTGACGACGACGGAGCGAGGCTTATGCCGAGGTCGTCGTAGCGCAGGTGGACGGCGAGGCCGTTGGAGAACGCCCAACCCGCTCGAACGCCGAAAGCAAAGCTACCGCGAGCGGGGCCGGGACCGGACGCGAACATCACGGCCGACCCACCCTCCACTGCGAGCAGCGCTCCCCCGGAAGGCCCCCCAGCCGCGACGCCGCCAGGAGTCCATCCGGCGATGGGTCGCGCGAATAAGGCAGCCGGATCAGCCCGCACGGAGGCCGCGCTCGTCACGCACAGGACGGCACCCCCGAAGCGGAGAAGGACCCTGGCGGGCGCCGATTGACGTTCGTGCCGGCCGTTCACAAGCCCTCGGCCTATCCAAGTCCGTACCCGGGACCCTTGCGAGAAACGGCGAAGCGAACGGCGGAGGTGGGGAAGGCATCGGAGACCCTTTCGACGAGGCACGGAAAGTTCCTGGAGCGATCGGGGCTCGGCGGGGCGGGGCTAGCGGAGGTTGAGCGCACTCTCGAGGAGTCGATAGAGAACGTCGAGTCGGAACGGCTTGCACAAATAGTGGAATGCCCCGTCGCCGGTGGCCTCGGCCGCCGTCTCGAGCGAGCTGTACGCGGTCATCACGATGACGGGCCGCGAGGGGTCGAGCTGGATGGAAGCCCGTAGGAGCGCGAGGCCGTTGACTTCGGGCATTCCGAGGTCGGTGATGAGGGCATCGACTCGTTCGGCGGCAAGCCGCCGCATCGCCTCGCGACCCGAGCTCATCGCGATCGCCTCGTAGCCGCGGTGAGACAAGCTTTCGGCAATCACTTCCGCCATGTCGACCTGGTCGTCGACGACGAACACGCGCGGGACCTCAGCCGTGGGCATGCATCCCTGCCTTCATCGCAACCGGGATCTCGATGCAGGCGCGGGTGCCCCGGTCGCCGTTGGGCGCGAGGGTGAGTTCGCCTCGATGGCTCTTGGCGATCTCCGACGTGATGGCCAGACCCAAGCCGGTTCCGCTTCCGGCGGCTTTGGTCGTGAAGAAGGATTCTTTGGCGCGCGCCGCCACTTCCGGCTTGATCCCTACCCCGTCATCGGTCACGACGAACACGACCTCTTGCGCGTCGGACCGAGTCGAGATCTCGACGTGCCCTCCGGGTGCGCAGGCATCGCAGGCGTTGAGCAGTAAGTTGACCATGGCCTGTTCGAGCAGCGCGCGGTCGCACAAGATTTCACCCGCGTTCGCGACGACGTCGATGGACAACGCCACGGCCGCCTTGGCGAACCGGTGTTCGACCGAGGCCGCGGCCGACCGAACCACGTCACCGGGATCGGTTCGGGCGAGCGAGGGCGGACCGCCTCGCGCCATGTCGAGAAAACGCCGAACGACACGCCGTATTCGGTCCACCTGCCCAATGATGGCTTGCGCGGCACGCACGTCCCGGTCGTCTTGATCGGGCCGCCCGCCAATCTGCTCGGCCCGGCCGATGATGACCCCGAGCGGCGTGGAGACCTCATGCACGACGCCCATCGCGAACGTTCCCATCGTGGCTATCCGCTCGGCCCGCGCGAGTCGCTCTTCGCTCTCTCGCTCCACGTGGGCGATCGCAAGTTGTTGCTGCACCTCGAGCTCGCTTCGCTGGTTTCGCAAGGCGACTCCGCCGAAGGTCAGCACCAGGCCTGTCGCCATCGCCACGCCGAACAGGAAACGCCAAAACGCCCGCGTTTCGCGATCGCGCTGAGGAGCCGCGCTGACGACCGCCACGACTCCCCATCGACCGAGAGGTCCGGCGTCGACCCGGGCCAAACCGGCCATGGCCGTTCGTGGCGTCAGTCCGACCGCAGCGGCTTCGCTTCGATTGAGCCGGACCGTCGCTTCCCCTCGATCGAGGGCTTCACGAATGGGTGAGGATGCCAGCACCCGGCCATCGGCCGCGTGCAGGACGGTCTCGCTCGGAAGCCGTACGAGAAGAAGCTGGGTTGCATCCGATGGCGGGACGGGTGGCGCGTAACCCAGGAGATCGGATGCACCGAGCGTCACGTCGACCCAGCGACCGTCGGCCATCGGGACCGTCAGCAGCAGTCCGGACGGGGCCGGCGCCCTCGGCGCTCCCGACGCGCGGACGTCGAGCGTGCGGTAACGACCTTCGCTCCAGCCGGGGCCCCGTTCGGAGGCGAGGACGGCGTCGCGCTCCACGGTCGCGAGGTGAGCCCGCAGAATCGAGCGCGACGACGGACGCGACGACCGCTTGTTGCTGACCGAGATCGCCAAGGATCGCCTCCGACTCCCGTCGTGAATCCCACCAGGCGAACCCCGTGACGGCGCCGATGGCCAAAACCATCCACGCCACGAGGTGGGAGCGCCCCCGCGCGCGAAGCGGAACATCGCGAGCCGATCGGAGCGCGTCGAGCATGCCGGGGCACAGCTCTGAGCAAGTCGCAGGCCACCCCAACGCACCCGCCAAGCCGCCCTCGGGAGGGCGATCGAAGGCGGCGATCGGGAATTTTTCCAGGTCGGGAGGGAAAAAATCCGATCGTTCGCTGAACCTTGGCCCAGCTGAGCCGGGCCCGTCGGTTCATCGAGAGCGGTGGTTGTGGCATAAGGGGTGCTTAGACAGGTCGCGAGTCATGATGGATCCGCGCGCCGCTCTCTCATGTCTTCTCGGGTTCACGGCAGGCCTGACCTCGGGGACAGCGAGTGCCCAGGTCCCCGCGACGGACGCTCCAACGCAGGATGCGGTCACCCCGACCCGGACGATGACCGTGTCGGAAGCCCTAGCGTACGCACGCGCGCATCAGCCGGCCATCCACGCCGCGGTGTCTCGAGTTGCCGCGCGCATCGCCGAGGCGAGCGTCCCGAGTGCACAGTGGCAGCCGAAGGTGACGGCCACGGCGCAGGTCTTCGCGATGACCGCCAACAACTCGACCGCCACCTACGTGGTACCCGATTTTTTGGACGTCCCGAGAATTGGCGGGACGCCTGTGACTGCCACGGGCACGTGGTCCCCCTATGCGTCCACGTTCGTCGGAGCCGGAGTCCAGCAGGAGCTCTTCGACTTCGGGCGGATCGGGGCGCAGCGCGCCGCTGCCGACGCGCTCGTTACGGTGGAGAAGCACGCGGCCGACGGTGTACGACTGGACATCGACTTCGGCGTTGAAGAGGCCTTTTTCTCGGTCCTTTCGGCCAAAGGCATCGTGCGCGCAGCCGACGAAGCCTACACGCGTTCGCTCGTGCACCGCGATCTCGCAAAGCGGGGGGTGGACTCCGGACTTCGCTCTCCGATCGAACTGACGCGCGCCCAAGCGGACTTGGATCGGTACGACGTGGGCCGCTTGAGGGCTCGCGGCGGACTCGTGGTCGCCCAGACCGTGCTTGCCGCCTCGATCGGGGCGCCCAACGCCGCCGTCGATGCGGCCGACGCCGCCCTGCAGGTCTCGGACATGCCTGCGCTGCGCGACGCGCTGACCCTGGCGCAGCAGCGCGATCCGCACCTGGCCGCCGCTCTGGCCCAGTTGAAGCGGACGGAGGACCGGGCACGCGCGATCGGGGCCGAGCTCCGCCCGGATCTTTCGGTGACGGCTACCATCTCCGGCCGCGCCGGCGGTGCCCCGCCGTCGTCAGGGCCGACCCCGACTGGAGAGGGATGGCTTCCGAGCGTTCCGAACTGGGATGCGGGACTTCTTTTGATCTGGCCGCTGTTCGACGGCGTCGTCGTGGCCCGCCGCGACGCCGCGGTCGCCGAAGAGCAAGTGCGTCGCGACGAGATCGACGTCGTACGCCTGCAGGTCCTGGCGCAAGTTCGAGAAACGTTCGAACACGTGCAAGTCGCCCGGTCCACCATCGTAGCGCTTGAAAACTCGGTGGTCGCGGCGCGCGCCAACTGGCGGCAGGCCGATGCGCGCTTTGGGGCGGGGATCGGCAACGCCGTCGAGCTCGCGGACGCCGAAGCCGTCCGGACCGATGCCGAGATTCAACTGGCGCTCGGGCAGTTCGACCTCGAGCGGGCGCGCGCGGCCTTTGGACGTGCCATTGCCGAAGGACTCTGACGCCACAGGGCCAGGAACACGGCCACGCTATCGCGGGCCGGAGCGCTGATTGTTTGGATGAGCTCGTGTAGGCTTTCTGCCAAGACGCGGTGGACGGACAGCGCTACGAGTACTTGGGCCGCAATCATGTTGCCGCACGTTCTCTTGGTCGATGACGACCTCGATCTCGCCGTCACTCTGTCGGAGAGTCTTCGCGAACGGGGCTACGATGCGGAGCCGTGCGCTTCGAGCGAAGAGGCGGCAAGGCGGCTCGAAACGGAACCAATCGACGCCTTGGTCACCGATCTGCGCATGCCGGGCATCGACGGCATGGGCTTGCTCGCCCGATCCCGTGCCGCCGCTCGAGAGCGTCCCGTCATCGTCATGACCGCGTATGGGGCCGTAGAGACCGCCATCGAAGCCATTCGGCAAGGCGCCTACCACTATCTCACCAAGCCCTTTGCCGTCAGCGAGTTGGTTCTCTTTCTCGGCCGCGCGATGGACGACAGGCGTTTGCGGGGCGAAGCGCGCACTCTGCGTACGACCCTTCGCGCGGAGTCTGCGCTCGGCAGTCTCATCGGGACAAGTGCAGCCATGCGCGAGGTCTTCGAGGTCGTGACACGCGTTGCCCCCGTGGCGACGCCCGTGCTGCTGGTGGGCGAAACCGGAACCGGCAAGTCGGCCTTGGCTCGCGCCATCCACTCGAACAGCCCTCGCGTCGATGGCCCATTTGTCGCCGTGAATTGCGCGGCCCTTCCAGAGACCTTGCTCGAAAGCGAGCTCTTCGGACACGTCCGGGGTGCGTTTACGGGCGCGACCTCGGCGCGCGACGGTTTGTTCGCGGAGGCGAGCGGGGGCACCCTTCTGCTCGATGAGATCGGCGAGATGTCCGCGGCCCTGCAGGCGAAGCTTCTGCATGTTCTCGAGAGTGAGACCGTGCGAGCGGTCGGCGCCAGCAAGGAACGGCGAATCGACGTTCGGGTCGTCGCGGCCACCCACCGCGATCTGCGCCAACGGGTCGGCCTCGGCACATTTCGAGAAGATCTGTTCTATCGCCTCGACGTCGTGACCATCGAGATTCCCCCGCTCAGGCATCGCCCCGAGGACATTCCGCTGCTTGCCCAGCGGATGCTCACGCGTGCGAAGGAGAAACATCCGCAGTCGCCGGTCGAACGTTTCTCGCGTGAAGCGATGGCGAAGCTCGTCGAACATCCCTGGCCGGGCAATGTCCGGGAGCTCGCGCACGCGATCGAGCGGGTCGTCGTCCTCGCGCGCACCTGCGAGGTGACCCCGTCCGAGTTGCCCGCGACCGTCGCGGGCCCGACGCCGGTCCCGATGCCCAGCGGCTTCGGCCCCGGCGTCCTTCCGATTCGGGAGATCCAGAAGCGTTACGCGGTATGGGCGCTCGAGCGATTGGGCGGGCACAAGAGGCGAACCGCGGAAGCACTCGAGGTCGACAGCAAGACACTGGCCAAATGGATCAACGACGATGGTGAAAGCTAGCCCCTAGTCGAGTAGGCCCCTTGGACGTTTCCCTGTGCGAAACGGCCATCCCGTGTCGGCGCTCAGCCGCATGTGTCTCACCGCGGGCGTGCCCCCTCACTCGGCAGGTGCCAAGTCGCCCGCAGGATGCCCGTGTTCCTTCTCTTCGTCGTCATCCTTGTCGGGATGCTCTTTCGCAAACAGCATGAACATCACGGGGACGAGAAAGAGCGACAAGAAGGTCGACGAGGTGAGTCCCCCGACGACGGAGAGCGCGAGCGGCTGGTTCGCCTCGGAACCTTTCTCCAGGCCAAGCGCCGTTGGGACAAGCCCGATCACGGTGGCGAGACTCGTCATGAGGATGGGAACGAATCTCGATCTCGCGGCCTCGACGATGGCCACAGCTTTCTCCTTGCCGTCTCGGAGGCGTGTGTTCGCGTCGTCGACGAGAAGAATGCCGTTCGATACGGCAATGCCGATAACCATCAAGATTCCCATGAGCGCCGTGATCGAGAACCCTTGCCCCTCCGACAGCAGGGCAAGGACGATCCCCACGAGTGCCACGGGGATGGTGAAGAGCATGACGAACGGCAGGCGCAGAGACTTGAACTGAGAGGCCATGATCATGAATACGACCATCACCGCGAGACCCAAGGCGAGCCCGAGCCCGGAGAACGTCGTCCTCATCAGATCCGTCTCTCCAACCCAGTCGTACTTCAGGTCACGGGTCGCGGGCGTTTTCGCGAGCGCCGCGTCCAAGTCCTTCGAGACGCTGCCGATGTCGCGTCCCTCCGTTTGCATATACACGTGGAGCGCCCGCTCCAGATGGTTTCGCTCGACGGCGATCGGTCCGGTTTCGCGAACGACGTCGCCGTACGCACCCAGTAGAACCGGGCGCCCCTCGGGGTCGACGCGCACGGGCAGCTCCGCGAGTTGCTGGGTTTCGGTCACGCTGTGCGGATCGTAATAGGTGACGACATAGTAAGATTGGCCATTGTGCGGGTCGATCCATACGCTCGGGAGGTTGATGTTCCCGAGGGTTCCGTCGAGCGTAGTCTGCGCGGCAGCGCGAGCGTCGACGCCCACGAAACCGGCCGTCTGACGATTGGTATTGACGTGGATTTCCGGGTAGTTGAGCTGCACGGAGAGTCGGACGTCGCGCACGCCGGCGATGGTCCTCGCGACGTCGGCGATCGCGCTGGCGGATTCATGCAACCGCTGCAGGCTGTTGCCGCGCACTTCGATGGCAAGCGGCGCCGTGTACCCATTGGCGAATACGCTGGCCACGAGCCCGCCGGGGTAAACGAGCACCTCGACACCCGGGAACTCGCGATTGAGAATCTCTCGCGCTTTCGCCCCGAGCTCATCCTGCGAAAATTTCCGATCGTCGGGGTCGCTAAACTGCAGGCGCAAGTATCCTGTATTCGGCGCGACGTTGGGACTGACCAGCGCGCTCCGGGCGTTTTGGGGGGCCCCGAGGTTCTCGATGACCATCTCGACCACACCCGCGGGAAGACCCGCCTTGAGCGCGGTGCCCATCGCCTTGATCTCGCGCGTGGCGTCGTCGAGTGAGGTCCCGGCAGCGAAGCGCACGTAGATTTGCGCCATCGACTCGTCGATCGCGGGAAAGAACGTCGTGGGCAGGCGCGCCGCCGCCACAACCGATGCCACGACGAGCACGGCGGCCCCACCCATCACCGTCGCGCGGAACGGCAACACGTGCGAAAGAAGGATCGAGTATTTTTCCGCGGTTCGGTCGACGAAAGCTTCGATCTTCTTCCAGAAGCCCTTGTGTTCGGCATGGCCTAGAAAGTAGCGGCACGCGACCGGCGTCACGGCCATGCTGACGAAGTAGGACGCGATCATGGCGACCGCGACCGTGAGGGCCAAGGGCGCAAAGAGCTTCTTCGCAAGGCCCGCCAGAAGCAGAACCGGAAGGAGCACGGCCATGGTCGTCAAGGTCGAAGCGAGCACGGGCAGAGCGACGGCGTTGGTGCCTTCGAGGGCCGCTTGCCGCGCACTCATGCCGCCGCGTTGATGCCGGTGGATCGACTCGAGCACCACGACCGCATCGTCGACGAGCCGTCCCATCGCCAACGTGAGTCCGCCGAGCGTGAACGCGTTCAACGTCTCGCCGGAGGCGTACAGAATGATCAGCGTGATCGCGAACGAGAGCGGGATCGCCGCCGAGACGATGAGTGTGCCCCGAAGGCTTTGAAGAAATAGCAAGATCACGATGCTGATGAGGACAAGCGCCTGGACGATCTCGCGCTTGAGCCCGCTGAAGGTCGTTTTCACGAACGTCGATTGATCGAAGGCGGCCGTCACCTTCATCCCGGGCGGCAAGTTGGGTAGATTCTTGACGATCTTGTATACGGCCTCGACGATCTTGAGTGTGTTGCCTCCGGGGATGCGTAAGACATTCAAATAGACCGCCTCCTTGCCGTCCACCGAGACCGACTGGACGGGCGGAGTCCCCCGTCCTCGACCCTGGCGACGTCTTTGATGAGGACGGCCTTGTCGCCCACCATTTTCATGGGCGCGTCACCGATCGTCTTGACGCGCTTGGGCACGGCGTCGGTGTAGACGTTCGCATCGAAAAACTTCGAAATGAGCTCGCCGGATGGCAGCAGCGCGTTCGACAGGGCCACGGCGCTCGAGACGTCCTGTGCGGTGACGCGTCTGCCTTGCGCCTTGACGGGGTCGACGATCACGTTGATCTGGCGCATGCGACCGCCGTCGGGGGCCGCGCTCGCGACGCCCGAAATGCCTTCGATGAGGGGCTCGATGTAGTTGAAGGCATAGTCGTAGAGCTGCGGCCCGGTGTAGCCCTCGCCGGTGACCACGACCTGTACGACCGGTGCGTTGGACGGGTCGTACTGAAGAACGAATGGAGGCAGGACGCCGAGACTCTTGGGGACGGCCGCCATCGCAAAGCCGACCGAGGACTGAACCAATGTCTGCGACGAGTTGAGGTCGGTCCCCCACTGCAGCCAGACGTAGATGATGGAGAACCCGTTGCGGGAAATGCTCTGCACGTGGTCTACGCCCGGCGTCGAACTCACGTATTTCTCGAGACGCCACGAAATCGTGCTCTCGACGTCTTCCGGGCCGAGACCGGGGCAGAGCGTACCGATGACGAGTACCGGCGGGGTCAACTCGGGGAACGTGTCGATGCTCATGCGCGGAGTCACGACCGCCGCGAAGACCATGAGGCCGATGCAAAGCATCAGGATGGCGATGGGGTTTCGAAGCGCGAGCCCGGTCATGGTTTGGTCCCCGCCGACTGGGGACTCTGCGTGACATTGCTTGCAGCCCCGGTCGGCTCCGTTTGGGCCGGCTTCGCAACGACAGGATCCCCGTCTTTGAGGAGAGCGCGGCCCTCGACGACGATCAGGCTTCCGGGCCTCAGAACGTCGGGGGGAAAGAAGACGTTCGGCCCGACCTCGCCCATCTCGATCAGCGTGCGAGCGTGGGCCACGCCGCCATCGACGGTATAGAGCGTGGCCTTCTTGTCACTGATACTGACGGCCGAGAGCGGAACCGCCGTAGCGGGCACAGGTTGGCCTACGGGGAGATGAACTTCGCCTGTGGTGTCGACAGGAATGTGTCGGTCGGAATCGTCGAGGTCGATCTCGAAGTGGACCGTCCGCGTGCCCGGGTCCGCGCTGGGGGCGCGCCGCGTGATGCTGGCGGGAATATCGAGATTGAGCGCGACGACGCGGACCGTGACTTTGGCGCCCGGGGCAATGGCGTCAAAGTCGCTCTCCGGCGCATCGGCGGTCATTCGGACGGTATTCCGATCGACGACACCGATCATCTCCGTGCTGGGACGGACGAAGGATCCAGGGTCGACGAGTCGAAGCGAAACCTCCCCGTCGAACGGCGCCCGCAAGATGCAGTCGTTGACGTCCAAGCCACTCTTGATGAGGGTCGCTTGCTCGGCGGCGAGTTCGCTGGCCTCGGCGGCGCTCTTGGCCGTAATCAGTTCCGACTCGTTGGGGGACACAAAGCCCCCGTCCAAGAGGGATTGCGTGCGCGTCGCTTCGTGCGAAATGGCCTGCTGTTGGGCGGCGATGGCTTTCGCTTGCGAAGAGATTGCCGAGGTCTGAGCGTTGGCATACCGGCAGTCCAGAGTGGCGAGGACTTCCCCTTTCTTGACGACCGCCCCAGGACGCACGAGTACGGTCTCCACATAGGCCGAGATGAACTGGGGGCCGACCTTGGCGTCGACCCAAGGGCGGAGCGTTCCCACATAGATATGCACCGCACGATACGGCTCCCCTTTCGCCGTCAACACGGTGACCGGCTTTGGCGTGGACGCGAGTGCCACCTTGTTGACCCTCGAGTCCGCGCGATATAGGAGCGCCCAACCGCCCGCTAGCACCCCGAGGACCCCGGCGGCGATCACGAGGGGTATGAATCGAACCCGACTTTTAACCTTCGGACCGGCCAACGAGTTGCCGGAATCGCGCACAGTGGAAACGACCGGCATGTCCATGGGCAAATCACAATCCTTGTGCCATGGCCAGTTGGAACGCGGCGCGATGGGGAGCGAGCTCGAACGGGCCGACTGGCGAGCGGCTGAGCGCGGTACCCTATGAGCGCGAAGCGAACGAGCACGGGACGTGCCAGCTTGCAGGCAGGCCCAAGGTGACGATCTCGAGCAGGGCGCCACCGGGCGCCATAGGAAATTTTCCCGATCGGGCAGTGGGAAATTTTCCCGATCGTCCTTCGCCTTGCGGCACGTCGCCGAAGCCGACCGGGCGCTGGCGCCGCTCCTGCGTTCGGCATTGGCATGACAATTGCTCATTCAGGCGCTATGATTGCCCGATGCGCAATTCGGTGGAGCACCGCCGTTTTCCTGGTGATGGTTGTGTTCGCGTGTTCGGACTCCACCGCCTCGGGCCCGGGGGTTATCAATCCGCCGGGCATGGGCCGATGCCGAGACATTGGTGCGAGGTGTGTTAAGGCCAGCGATTGCTGCACGATCTTATGTGACGACGGGGTCTGTGCGGCCAAGCATCCTTGAAAGGTGCCCACGTTGGCACGGAGTGGGGCGGGCCGGGGATCGGACGGGACCCTTGCGAGAAGTCGCGTCGCCGCACACCACGGCGACCCTCGCCTCGCTCATTTTCGTGAAACAAGCGCTTCGGAAATTGCTCGCTCACGACCTCGGAAGACGACGGAACTGGGCTGGCCTCCCGCTCGGCTGCAATCAGCCGCGGACCGGCCATTGCATGCCGGTTCGCATGCCTCGTTTCAGGACCATTCTCCCGCTTCTCATCGCCGCCGGGTGTGCTTCCCGATATGAATACGTACCGACGACGAACGCCACGGCGAGCATGCAGGGCAACGTCGCGGCCGACTACCCCGTCCCTGCCAATGCGCCGCAGGGCGATGTGCGGATCGCATCCTACGGAATCACCGACGTCTCACCGAAGAGTTCGCCCAATGAGATTCATCGCGCCCTCCACTTGCGCATCGTCATGGCGGACAACGGCTCCGCACCTTGGACGTTCGACACGCGAGAGCAGCGGCTCGACCTCAACGGTCACGGGCCCATCGCGCCTGCGTTCGCCTCGGCGAACTCCGGGGCACCGCCTCCTTTAGTCACCGTGGAACCGAACGCGAAGCGAATCGTCGATCTCTTCTTCTTGCTGCCCTCGGACGTCCAGCACGCGGACGTGTTACCCGAGTTTGACGCCCTTTGGCGGGTGACGACAGCCTCGGGCGTCGTCGTCGAGCGGACGCCGTTCGAGCGGCTCATGGTGGAGCCCGACTACGGTGGATACGACGATTGGGACTACGGTCCAAACTACTACTGGGGAGGTCCGTTCTGGATAAATGCCGATTGGTCCTATGGAGGCGCCCCCTATCAAAATTTCGGCGCGGGCATCCTGATTCATCGGTCCGGGGCCTTCGGGCGCGGTGGGTTCCACGGCGGCGGTCATGGCGGCGGCGGTCATGGTGGCGGCGGCGGTCATGGCGGCGGCGGACACCGGTAGATCCGCTCGAGCGCGGACCCGGAACGCGCGCTCTCCAAACTCCGACGCCGCCTGCTAGGGCTGTATCACCGGCGGCGGACATCTGGCGTCGGCGTTGCATGCCCCACGCCGGATGCTCTGCGTTCCACATCGGCGCGCGGCCGCGTCCGGCGGAGGCGCCTGAAACGAAAGAGGACGAGATGAAAATCGGAATGATCGGGCTCGGACGGATGGGGTCCAACATGGTTCGTCGGCTTCTTCGGGCCGGCCACGAATGCGTGGTGTTCGACGTCCACCCACAGGCGGCGCAAGATCTGGTCAAAGCGGGCGCGACGGCAACCCGCTCGCTTGCCGAGTTGGTTGGCAAGCTGGACAAGCCGCGCGCGATCTGGATCATGGTGCCGGCCGCTGTCGTCGAGTCGACACTCGGCGACCTCGTGCCGCTGCTCGCGGCCGACGATGCCGTGATCGACGGGGGCAACTCCTACTATCACGACGACATCCGCCGAGCCGAGACGCTCGGCAAGAGCGGCATCCACTACGTCGACGCCGGCACGTCCGGTGGCGTCTGGGGCTTCGAGCGCGGTTACTGCCTCATGATTGGGGGCGATCCCGCGGTTGTGAAAAGGCTCGACGGGTTCTTTGCCGCGCTGGCGCCCGGACTCGAGGGCGGGCCCCCGTCGCCTTCCGATGGCAACGGCACCGCTCAGCGGGGTTACATCCATTGCGGGCCGTCCGGCGCGGGACATTTCGTCAAGATGGTTCACAACGGGATCGAATACGGCGTCATGGCCGCGTACGCCGAGGGACTCAACATTCTTCGCCATGCCAACGCCGGAAATGCCAAGCGCACGGCCGACGCCGAGACGGCCCCGCTCCGGCACCCCGAACTCTACCGGTACGACTTGAACCTGCCCGACATCGCCGAAGCCTGGAGGCATGGCAGCGTCATCGGTTCATGGCTTCTCGATCTGACCGCCGCCCGCGCTGAAGAAAAGCCCTGACCTCGCTGGATTCGCCGGTCGCGTGTCCGACTCCGGCGAGGGGCGCTGGACTCTCCAGGCGGCTATCGACGAGGGAGTGCCCGCCCCTGTCCTGAGCACTGCGCTCGCTCAGCGGTTGGCTTCGCGCGGCGACGAGGATTTCGCCAACAAGCTGCTGTCTGCGATGCGATACGAGTTTGGTGGACACGAGGAAAAACACTGATGGCCCCCCTCCATTCCGATGCGCGGGTCTTCTTCGGCGCGACCGGCGACCTACGCGTCGCATGACGGAAGCCGGCCGAACACGTGAGCGCACCGGCCTGCCCGTGTCGGCATGTGGGTGAGGGGACCTCGGGCCTGCCGCGGACCGACCGCCTCTTGATCCGCGGGCCCCACGGGCCGTTTCTCCGTCCAATGAAGAACTCCAGGGGCTTGGGGCTGTCGTCCGATCGTCGCGGAGGTTGCGCGGGCGTGGCGGGACTTGTGTGCCTCACCCTGTCGATTGGCTGCGGCTCGTCGAGCGGGCCGTCGGCCGAAGCCGGGCCACCCGCGGGTGGGCCCAGCGATACGGGTTCCGACGGGCTCGGGGGGATTGACAGCGAAGCCGCCTCCGAGAGCTCGATGCCGGTGCCGGCAAACGACGGCGACACCGGCGGGCAAGCGGCGACCGGGTACGCCGATGCGGCCGTGCAAAACGCCGATGGCGGATCCACCCTGGAGGCGGGCACGAAACCCGATCCCAATGAAAGATCGGTCCTTGACGCGGCCGGTGCGATCCGAGACGCGGGCGCCGGTCCGGATTCCGATCCGGAGGCGGGTGCGGCCGCGGATGGAGACGGCGAACCGGCGAAGGACGGGGCGGTCGACGGATCCGGTGCCGACGCGAGCGATGACCCCAGCCCATGCGCGGGCGGGCTGACCTACCCGGCGAGCAATGCTCCGGGATCCAGCACTCGGGCAACGGGCTATGGGTTCATATCGTTGGCGACCTCGGCGCAGAACCAAATCGTGGCCCTCGACACCACCCTCACTGTGCCCGTCCAGCCGCCGGCGTCCGGCACGCTCTTCTTGTGGCCCGGACTGCAGCCGGACGGGCCCGGCGCCAATGACCAGCCCCTCGACAATGGCGTGCTGCAACCGGTCCTCACCTGGGGCCCCACATGCGCGCCGAACGCTCCGGACGGGGACCCGTACGGGTCGTGGTGGATCTCCGGCCAGTACGTGAACACGTTCCTATCCGCGGCATCGCCCTACTACCCGAGCTACGGAGGGTGCCACGGCGGTCCGGGCATGGACGTACAGGTCGGAGACACCCTTGTCATTTCGATGACTCTCGGCGTAGAAAACTGGGTTCAGACCGTCACCGATGCGCGCACCGGCACGGCCGTGACCTACAGCATCGATATGCTGGGCCAACTGCAGGACGTCGCCGAGTTTTTCATCGAAGAGCACTCGCAGCAGCCTGTCTCGGACGTGATCTTCACGTCGACCACGCTCGCCTTCGCATCATCCGACCCGGACGCTTGTCGGCCCTCGGTCCGCGGGGCCACCGACTATTTTTCGGCGCCCATCGCATCCATCGATGGTCTGCATTGTTGCATTCAAAAAATGATCTTGCGCGCTGAGGGGGTTGCCGCGACCACGCCCGATACACCCTAAACCGGCCGACGGAGGAGCCCCGACCTCGACCTTACCCACCCCGACCGGCAAGTTCACGTGCGACGTCGTTAGGGCGTCCGTCGGCGCGGCGAGCGCCGTCCCATCGATCGACGTCAATGCCTCATTCGTGGGATCCTTTGGATTGATTTGCCTCAATATCGTGTTGTCGATTCTTGGTGTCGAATCCCTCGGGCCGCCGGCATTCGCGTTCGACAGCACCGTCCGCCGCGCCAAAGCCGTTCGAAGGCGGGGGTCGGCGCGGTCGACGATTCAGTGTGGACGTCGGACTACAGCCCGTTCATAAAACGAACGAAATCTGACAAAGCCGCTGGATGACCCGAGCGTCTCGGCGACTCGTGTGATAAACCGCAGAGTCAGTCGGCGGCGCGCTCGCGCGCTTGGCAAGGCGAGGACCCACTATGGCCATCGGACAGCAACGTTTTTCATGGATCCCCTTATTGACTCTTCTTGGCCCGATTGGCCCGACGGCCTGTTCCGGAAGCGGTGGCTCAGCCCCGCCCAATTCGGGAGCCCCGAGCGGAGACACCACACCCGCCGACGACGCGGCAATGCCAGGCTCTTCGGGCACGACGACCGTCCCCACCAATACGGGAACGACGTCGAATTCGGGAACGTCTTCCGGCTCAACAGCGGGGTCCAGCACGGGTTCAGGTTCGTCCGGGTCGTCCGTGTCGACGGGCGCAGCTGACGCAAGCGTGTCCGACTCGGCGCCGGGTTCGAGTGGGGGCTCGGAAGCCGGTACGGCCTTGGGCTCGGGCACGGGCATAGCGGCCGGCTTTCCTATGCCGACCGCGGCCAACTACGCGATGTGCCAGAAGGTCGCCGTAGGCGCCGGCTCGCAGATGCCAACCAGCGGCGCGATCAATGCGTGCGCCGGGCAGGACACCACCGGCGTGTGCATCGAATGCCTGTTCGGCGGATCCACTTATAACACCACCGAGACGCCGACCGCGGACGGGACGTCGGAGGCCGGGAATTATCTCGTGACCGTGGATGTGGGCGGCGCCGCGGCAGGCTCGACGTACATCAGCGCGGAGTCGGAGCGCGGCCTTTTGGCCCCCGTGACCACGACGGCTGGACAGACCCTCGAATTTTCCTTCGTCGTCAACGCCCGGGCGATGGAGGGCCAGCCGGACCACGCGGGTGGGCCCGGCGGATATCCCGGGCTCGATCTCTTCTTTTATGGGCCGGCGGCCACTCCCCCGCAAGTGTCCGCGATCGGATACCAGCTCGCCACCGCGGCGACCAAGCCGATCATGGTCTACTTGGCCAGCGATTCGACGGAATGCGACCAAACCGGCGGCGCGTTCGGTGGCTGGGGTCAAATGCTGCCCGAGTTCTTCCTTCCGCCGATCGGAATTTCCAACTGGGGCAACAGCGGCGCGAGCTCGTCTTCCTTCTACGGGGCGTACTGGGGCGACATCAAGTCGCGTTGGACGGCCGGCGACTACGCGATCATCCAATTCGGCCACAACGACAAGGGCGTTCCGGACGCGACCGTCCAGGCGAACCTCGAGAAGTACATCACCGACGCTCTGGCGGCGAACGTCACGCCCATCATCGTTTCACCCCCTGCGCGGGTGCAGTTTGGCAACGGGACAACGGACGGCGACCAGTCGAGCCTTCACGAAGTGGCGGCGAAGGCGGCCGCCGCGGCGCACAACGTCGGGTACATCCCGCTCACGGACATGACGGTCGACTGGTACAACACGCTCGGATTGCAGGCGGCTTGCCTCAAATTCCACGCGAATGACAGCGACGCCACGCACACCAACCTCGTGGGCGCGCAAAAGATCGCGGCCTTGGTGGCCGGCAGCATCCAGAGCCAGGGTCTCCCGCTGGCCAAATATTTGAGGCCTGGCGCTGTCGAGGCACTTGCCCCCATCCCTATCCCGGCCATCGACGGCGGCGCTTCGACCGGAGTCGCTTCGACCGACGCCGGCGCTTCGGGCGACGCCGGAAACGGCGGCGGGGCCTCGAAGTCGATTCAGTGCGGCGCGACCATGTGCGGCGATCCCAGTGTCTGCTGCGAAAACAATCCGGATGCCGGCGGCACCATTACCCCGTCCTGCCTGGTCGGATGCGACTACACGACGCAGGTGCAGCTCTGCGGAAACAGCAACGACTGCCAAGACGGTCCCCCGAACTGCGTGAACGGCATTTGCGTGAATTAGGCCTTCTGGCGAGGGACCCATGTTTCGAAGAATGGGGGAGCCCGGATCGCGCACGCTGAGCCCGTGGCAGCGCCGAGCGTGAACGCGTGTTCCGTTTTTCTCGGCTGCCACGCTGGAAAGGGGATCGGCAAGGTCCCGGAGGCGGCCACGAATTGGACCCTAGCGCTCCAACGCAGGCGCACAATTTATGTGACAATGCAATTGCGACGGGCGTGAGCCGTTCGGTGCGGCATCGGCGTCCGCACAGGTAACGCTATGCATCTTCGAACGGCCATTGCAATTTTATGTGGGGTCGCTGGTTCTTTTGCGGGCTGCGGAAGCTCGTCGGATGGGGGCCCCTCGGGGGACACCGCAGGTTCCAGCGGGCCGAGCTCCTCCGGGTCCACCGGGACGCCCGCGTACGAATCGAGCTCCAGCTCGAGCAACATCGGAGCGACCGACGTGGGGTCGAGCGGCTCAAGTGGTCCCGGTTCGGGCGCTCCCACGTCATCCAGTTCTAGCGGGTCCGGGTCGCCGCCCGTGACCGGCACGAGCTCGTCCAGTTCGAGTTCCGCGGCAACGACCCCGATGACCGGGGGGTCGAGCTCGTCCAGCGCGACCCTGGTGATGCCGGGCGGCGGCCAGGACGACGCGGGCTCAAGCTCGAGCTCGAGCGCGTCCGTGGCGGGCGGCGGTCCGGAAGGGGGGACCACCTCACCTTGCAGCGCGACGCCGGTCACACCCAACGCCTCGACTCAGGCGCAGAAGCTTCTCTGTTACATCTATAGCCTGTACGGCAACCACGTCTTGTCCGGACAGCAGGAAACCAGTTGGGACAATCCGGCGGGCGACATCACGTGGTATGCCACCAACGGTTTGAAGTATCCGGCCATCCTCGGGGGCGATTTCCTGTACCACGACACCGGCGCCACCTGCACGGCCGTCAGCTCCACCACGACCCGTGCCATTGCCTATTGGAACGCGGGTGGGCTGACCATGGTTCGTTACCATATGGGGATGCCGGCGGCAGGGCTGACCTGCCAGCAGGACTGCTACACGGGGACCGATTGCGCCGAGTCGACTCCCGGCGCCACCACTCTCGATAACGCCGTCACCGCGGGCACGGCCGAGAACACCTCCCTCAATTCCAAGCTCGATTATATGGCGGTTCAAATCGGGGCGATGCAGACCGCCAACGTGCCGGTCATCTTGGCGCTCTTCCACGAGGCGCAGCCCAATGGCTGGTTCTGGTGGAGCAAGGGAACCGGAGCTCAGTACGCAGCCCTTTGGAAGTATGCGTTCACGTATCTGACGACCACCAAGGGACTCACGAACATCGTCTGGCTCATGCCCTATAGCGGCCTCACGGGCGTCACCGCTCCGATCGCGCCGTATTTCCCGGGCAAGGCGATGGTCGATCTCTCGGGTCCGGATTACTCGGACGATGCCACCGCCTTCGACGACGTCAAAACGGTCGTGGGAAGCACCATGCCCATTGCCCTTCACGAGTCCAACGCCGTGAGCCCTGCGGCCTGGTTTCCCGCATCGCCCTTCGTGTTGTGGAATGTCTGGGCGGGATACGAGACCATGGCGGCGTCTACCGTCAAGGCCGGCATGACCGACTCGCACACCATCACGCGCGATTTGGTGCCCGATCTCAAGTAGACGACTCGCTTGAAGCGGTCGGTTCCGCTTGGGCGACGCTACAGTCCGCCGTCGAAGAGGCCGTGTCCAAGCCCGCAATCCTCCTTGTCCTAGCCGCAGCGACGATAGCGATCGCGATCGTCTTTGGCATGTTCTCGCGCGACGACAAGCGCGCGAAGGCGACCGGGCCTGCGCCGCCCCAGGCGCAAACGTCGATCCCCGAACCCCCCGCCGTACCACCGGAGGCCGTTCGAGAGCCTCTGCCGGCGTTGCCCGCGCCGGTGCCCACGGCGGCACCCAGGCCGCGACCTGCGGAGCCGGCGGCTTCGGAACGCCTCGACGAGGCGTCGCTCATCGCCAAGCTGCACGACCTGGCGGCGTCGGATCCTCCTCAGTCGCTGAAATTGGCGAGAGAAGCGCGCGCTCGCTTTCCCGATAGCCCCCACGCGCCCGAGTTCGAATGGAACGTCGTCAAGGCGCTGGCCAACATGGACCGCTACCAAGAAGCCGAGGAAGAAGCCCGGGACATGCTCGAGAAGTATCCGGACAATCCGCTGAGCGCCGACGTGGATCACCATTTGCTCCATCACCCGCCGAACCCGCCGGGCACGCCCTAAATGAAAGTCCGGAACGAAACAGCTGAAGCGCGTCGGCGGGGCGCGAATCGCCACGGCTCGCGGACGGCGTGTGGAGTCGCCTGAAGAGGCCGCACGGGGCCGGTAACGCAAGACCCGGGACCCACGTCCCATGAGGGCGATGAACGGAAATTTAACGGGCTTTCATCGCGTTGCGGGCAACGAGATGTCGTGGCGGCCTCGATCGGCTACCCGGCCGAAGCGACGACCACGGCGTTTGTGAGCCGCTTTCGCCCACCCGGATACTGAAGGCGTGAATCCGTGTGAATACGATTTGTTCTTGACCCATAACCCCTTGAATCCGGCTGGCGGCAACGATGGCTTCTCGATCCCACCTCAACACGCGCCTTCTTCGGCGCTCCTCCTTTTCTCTCGCGGCACTGCTGATCGCGTGCGGCTCGTCGCACTCGGGTTCCGACGAGGGCCCTTCCACCGGCGGCATCAACACGGACGATAGCGGCGGCGGTGCATCCTCGACGACGCAGGGGGCAACGGGGGCTAGCTCGAGCAACCCCGCCCCCAGCGCGACGAGCACCGCAGGCAGCAGCGCCCCGACGAGCTCCGCTGGCACCAGCACCGCCCCGACCAGCTCCGCTGGCACCAGCGCCGCTCCTACGAGCTCCTCCAGCAGCAGCAGCGGCCCAGCTGGCGACATCGACAGCGGACCGATTCCGTCCCAAGGCAGCGACAGCGGCGCGGGCAACGCGACGGGTGAGGGCGGCAAGGAGGGCGCCGGCCCTGACAGCGGCGGGGCACCGCCGGCGACCGGGGGTGGGGTTTGTGACATCTTCGCCGCGGCAAGCACCCCGTGCGTCGCCGCGCACAGCACGGTGCGGGCCCTCTACAGCGCGTACAACGGGAATCTTTACCAAGTCACGCGCGCGTCGGACAACACGACCAAGGACATCGGGGTTCTGGCCGCCGGGGGCTTCGCCAACGGCGCAGCGCAAGACACGTTTTGCGCGGGCACGACATGCACCATCACCACCATTTACGACCAGTCCTCGCAGGGCAATCATCTCACTCCCGGACCCGCCGGCCAGCACGGCAGCGGGGCGGACAAGCCGGCGAATGCGACCGATCTTCCCACTACGGCGAGCGGCCACGAAGTCTACGGCGTCCGCATTCGCGTGGGCATGGGCTACCGGAACGACACCGCAACCGGCACCGCAACCGGCGACGAAGCAGAGACCGAATATATGGTGTCGAGCCAGAACGATTTGGTCAACGGGTGCTGCTACGACTACGGCAACGCCGAAACGAACAACCGTGACGACGGCGATGCCACCATGGAGGCGGTCTATTTTGGAGGGGGCAGCGGTCAGGCCACCGGTGTCGGCCCCGGCCCCTGGGTCGAGGTCGATATCGAAAACGGCCTATGTGCCGGCGTGGACGCAAACGGAGCCAAAGAGGCCAAGGGGGTTGCGACCAACATGTCTCTCCCCTACAATTTCGCTACGGCTGTGGTGGTCGGCCGATTGGGGGCGGCCCCGGGAAGTTTTGCCCTCTATGGCGGCGATGCGACGACGGGTACTCTGGCGACGATGTATGACGGAGCACGTCCCAACGGCTATGCCCCTATGAAGAAGCAGGGCGCCATCATCCTCGGAATCGGAGGCGACAACAGCAATGGTGCGGCGGGAGAGTTCTGGGAAGGGGTCATGACCACCGGGGCTGCGACCGTAGCGACCCTTAACGCCGTCCAAGCCAACATCGTGGCTGCGGGGTACGGAAAGTAACCGCGCCGGCCGCGCGGGGCTGGTTTGGTGGCTCGCCTCCTGCCGTTACGGCGTCGGCGACCCGGCGGACGCGAACCCGCGTTGGCATCCGCGTCCGAACACCCGGACGCACCACGTGCGCGCAGGAACTCTTGCCGCGTCTTACCGGTCCGTTCTCGCGCGCTTGCTGGCGTGAGCGCGCCCTTGAGCGCGTTGACTTGCCGGCCGCGGGGCCTCAGCTTTCTGCAGCCCGGGTTCCGGCCCATGCCTCAGGACGGGCGGGGGGCCGCTTCGGAATGCGAGCCTGCCTGGGCGCCCGGGCGGGAGCTCTCACGGTCCCGTTTTGCAAGTCGCGCGAGTCCATAAGCGCAATGGTTCTTGTGGGATGCACCACTCGGCAAAGGCGCCGGAACCGCAGGGCTAGGCGGCCCCAAGCGCGGAGTGTAGAAAGGAGGGCTTTACCTCAAAGGAGTCTGGATGAAATTTTGGATCGTCGCGTTTCCTGTTGCCACGCTCGCAGCGGGTTGCTTGATTTCCCCAGGGGCGGCCCACAAGGCCAGCGCCGACGGGGGTGTCGTCTGCACCATCCCGCAACCGGGGGACGCAAGTTTCTGCCAGGCCTCAACGAACCTGACTGCGAAGGAGGTGGCGAACCAGACCTCGCTTTGCACCAGCCAGCAGGGGACCGTCGTCGCGGCTGCGGCGTGTCCGGAAGGCGCGGTCGGTTGCTGCGCGACCACTTCGGGTTCCGTCGACTTCAACCAATGCTTTTACGACACCAGCGCCGCGACCGGAGAGCAGCAGTGCGCGACCATGGCTGGGATATGGACCGCGGGCTCCGAGACAGGCGACGCGGGCGCGACCGATTGATTCGAAGGAGCGCCGCGCGGTCGCTCGCGCGTCTCCTAAAGAGAAGAGACGATCGTCCAAAAGGCACAGAACGACGCTCGGGCCTTCCCGCCCATGTCGTGCCGTCCGCCGCGAAGTGGGATGTGTGCATGCCGGGGCTCGCGGCGGGGCGACGGGGATCGCCACGGCACGCCTGAGAACCTCTCGCTGCCTGCTGCCAACGAGGAAGGGGCACTACCCCTCCCTCATGAGGCCCCGGGACGCAGCTGGGTGTAGATCTTCAGTGAGAGGCAATTTGGCTTTTTCTTCGGTGTGCTCACGGCCTGGCGGTCGTTTTTTCTGCCTCTCTTGCCTCTCTACGGTTAGGCGTTTCATGCCCCGTGCTGCGCGCCCGCTGGCGCTGGGCTCGATCCTGGCGGTCGCGGCGTGCTCGGGCCCTCCGGGTGGCGCATCCGATAGGCCGAGCGGCAGCTCGTCGGGCGAACAAGGCAGCGGCGGGACTTCCAGCTCGAGCGGGGGCGCTTCGGCCTCGGGCGATGCCGGGGATCTGCGCGGCGTCGACGCGTCGAACGATACCCTATCGATGGACGCAACGGTCGAAGACGGCGGCACCGTCCGCGGAGGGGACGCTGCGACGTCGGTCGCGGCGTCGCTCGACGGTGCCGACGCGCTCGAGAGTGAGGCCGACGCGGCGAGCCGCGCCGACGGGGCCGGTCCGGGGCTGCTCGTCTACCCCGCGTTCGCCGCCGACGCGACCCTTGACGGCGGTCTCGCTCAGCTCAACGCGTACCGAGCGCTCGCTGGCCTGAGCCCCGTCGCGCTTGATTCCGCCTCTTCCGTGGGCTGCGCCACGCATCTTCAATATTTGATTTGTGCAGCCGCGGCCGGAGGCGGAAACGGCTATTTGGAGCACACCGAAACAGGGTATCCGGCGTGCGCGACCGACGGGGGTGCGCAGGCGGGAGTCGAATCGGACCTTGCATGGGGAGAGAGTGAGTCGAATCGACAAGTCGTCGGGCAAAGCCTCGGCCAAGCCGTCGACGATTGGATCAATAGCCTGTATCACCGTACTCCCCTGCTCGATCCCGGTCTGACGAAGGTCGGCGCGGCGTCGGCGCAGGGATACAGCTGTCTCGACTACGGCGCCACGGGCAACACCACCAGTGTGCGCGTTTTATCGCCGGTGCTCTTTCCGCCCAACGGAACGACCGACGTCCCCGAGAATTTCGTGGGCAACGAGGATCCGTGCCCGACCGCGCCGAGCGATCCCCTGAGCGCGGCGAGCTGCCCGGACGCTGGCTTCATCGTCACGGCAAACTGGTACGGATGGGGCACCGTCGGCGGCGCGGCCATTACGGCCGTGTCGTCGGCTACGCTGACGGACACCGACATCGGCGCCGCCGTGCCGCTTCTCACGTTTTATGCCGACAATGTCTCGGGACACGACCCGGCGCCGGGATACGTGCACAACGAGATTGCCCTGGTTCCGGAGGCGAGCCTGGCCCCGAACCATGCGTTCACCGTGACCCTCGATGCCACGATCTCCGGCCAAACCGCCGCGGTCAGCTGGAGCTTCACGACCGGATCCCGAGTCCAGACCTACTAACGAATCCTAATGCGGCCGGCGCTGCTGCATCTGCTGCATCCGCTGCTGGATCTGCTGCATCTGGTCGGGCGTCAGCCCGGGGATGTTCGAAGGCATGCCCGGCGGCATAGGGGGCGCCGTCGCGCCTGCGCCGGGCGTCGCAGCCGTTGCGCCCGCACTGTCCCCCAGGCCCGCGCCCATGGCCCCGGCCATTCCCCTGCGCATTCCGGCGAAGCTTTGCATGAGCTGATCGAGATCCATCACCTGGAAGTCGGCGGGAACCTCGAAGGCTGAATCCGGCACGCTCTTCTTTTCCATCTTGGTGATCTCGAAGCGCGAGTCCTCGGTCATTCCGTCTTTGTCGTAGCCGACGAACTTCATCGGGAAATGTTTGCCGTCCAGGAGCTCGAGCGCCCATGCGTGCTCGGTCGGAAGTGCCGCGGCGGGCAGCGAGAACCAAGAGATCCCATCGTGCGCGACGCAAACCGTCGCCTCGCGGTGATCGCTCGACACGTCCCAGTCCTCGCACTTGCGTCCCGCTACAGTCTCGAACCTGCCCGTCTTGTCGATCTTCTTTTCCCTCTCCTCCGGCTTGCTCCCCGGCGATGGCGGCCGCCGGCGGCTCACGTCGTTGAAGCGCTCGCCGCTCTTGTTCATGTCGATGACGACGACCTGCCTTTTCGCGTCGGACACGACCGAGAGCTTCTTCGCCGACGAGTCGAAGACGGCGTACGCCTTCGGCCCGAAAAAGCGCTGCCCTTGCGCGCTATCGGCGAGCTTCTCGGGAATGTCGAAGCGGAACTTGCCGCTCTTGAGCAGCGCGGCGACCGCCGTCGGAATCTCGCCGGGCCTGCCCTTCACGAATTGCGCGTCGATCTGACCTTCGAAACCCTCGAGGAACGCAAGGCCCCCAACTGCGGGGCCTTCGTTGGGCGTCGCGGCGGCGCCGCCGCTCGCGTCGGCCGCAACGGCGGGTGAGGACGACTTGCACGCGACCACCATGAGGCCGACCGGCACGGCGAGAGAGCTGAAGATGTGGAATCGCATGGATCGCCCAACGTGACATGAACGCCCTCACGGGCGCAAGACTCGCGAAAGCGCGCACCGCGTCCCACCCCGATCCCTCGTAGCGTAGCGCCTCGATCGGATTGAGGTGCGATGCCTTACCGGCCGGGTCGTAACCGAAAAATATCCCCACGGCGCCCGAGAAGAGGAATCCGCCGATCACGGCTGCGGCGACAACAGCGTCGGCCAATGCGCTGCTCTGGCGCGTTTGAGGTCAGCTGTGGCGTACTTCCGATGACGACAAGCGAGTCGTGACGTCACCGACGCACCGGCCTTGTGCCCCGCACTTCACGCTTGTTGCGATCGTGCCGAATCTTCTCGGACGAATGAAGCAGATTTCGAAGCGTTGCTTGAGGTCTGCGTGGGCAGCGCTGATCGCCACGATGGCGACCGCAAGCGCCGTGGCTTGCGGCTCGACTACGCAGCCCGACCCCATGACCCACCGCGGGACGGAAATGGCGTCGTCCAGCGGACCATCGTCGGAGGCCGTGTCGCGCGCTTTGCCCCCGACCGAACCGTCCTCAGCGTCCAGCGCCGCCTCCTCCAGCGCCGCGTCGCGCGCTGCATCCTCGAGCGATCCGTCCTCCGCTTCGAGCGCCGCCTCCTCCAGCGCAGCGTCGCGCGCTGCATCCTCGAGCGCAGCCTCCAGCGC
This sequence comes from uncultured delta proteobacterium, assembly GCA_963696385.1. Taxonomy (GTDB): domain Bacteria; phylum Myxococcota_A; class Polyangia; order Polyangiales; family Polyangiaceae; genus Palsa-1150. The sequence continues at coordinate 843,204 of CAVOKF010000004.1, read as the reverse complement.
GCCTATCCTGGAAGCGGGCGCCGGAGGGTCGGACGCCGGCGAGCGCGATGTCACTCTTGGCGCCGAAATGCCCCCGATCTTGGACGGCTCTTCCGAGACGGGCGTCGAATCGGACGGAGCCGCCGGGGCGGACGCGCTCGCGTCGGCGAGAGCTCTCTGCGTCGCAATCATCAATCAGGACCGCGCCACTCTCGATCCGCCATCCCCTCCTCTCGCCGAAGACACCGGCGAGGAAAGTTGCGTCGACCGGCAGGCGGCGGCGGACGAGGCGTCCAATACAGCCCACTCGGCATTTGGGCAGTGTTCCGAACGAGCGCAGGACGAGTGCCCGGACTGGGGTGGAAGCCTCACCTCCATCGTCACGAAGTGCCTTGCCCAAATGTGGGCCGAGGGACCTCCTGTGGCCGGACAGGACAACCATTGGCTCAATATGTCCAGTGCTCAGTACACGAAAGTGGCTTGTGGCTTTTACCAAACCTCGAACGGATCGTGGTGGGCGACCCAAGATTTCTGGCCGTAGGAGAACGGCGATAGCCTTCAGGCTGAAGACGATGGCTCGGACCGTTCTTCGACGGCGGCCTTCGCGGGCGTCGCTCTCCGAAACGGTCAGCGCGACGGTCGCGCCGTACGAAGCGCTCTACAGAGCGCGACGAGACCGCGCGCAAGCTGAACGGAGGATGACGGCCGGGGCTTGCGGAGGTAGCTTTCGCCGCTACGCCCCCGTGAAGACGCATACCGAATACCTGACATTCCACACGAGCCAGCGCCGCGAGCTCGTTCACCTGACCCCCACCCTCGAGAGGATCCTCGCCCACAGCGCAATCCGTGAGGGCTTCATGCTGGTGAGCGCCATGCACATCACGGCGGGCGTTTTCGTCAACGACAACGAGCCCGGGCTGCACGAGGACATCTGGAAATGGCTCGAGCACCTGGCGCCGTTCAAGGCGGACTACGCACACCACCGGACGGGCGAGGACAACGGTGACGCGCACCTGAAGTCGATGCTCGTCCACCACGAGGTCATCGTGCCGGTCACGAAGGGGAAACTGGACCTCGGGACCTGGCAGCGCGTATTTTACGCGGAATTCGACGGGCAACGGGACAAGCGCGTGATCATCAAAGCGATGGGGGAGTGACGGAAGCCGGGTCTCACGGCGAGCCTGTCGAAGCGCGCACCCCGCCGCGCTCTCGGTCGGTGTGAACGACGCGGGCGAAGGGCGCACGACTGGTTGGGCGAGCGCTGGAAGGTGCGGGCCTCGTCGCGGAGACATCTCTCACGTCAGGGTACCTTCAATCCATGCGCGCCACGGAGGCCAGTCCGTCACGGCGTCTGCCAGCAGTGTGTACCCACCGCGGTTTGGATGGGCACCGTCGCCCTCCATCGCCTCTCGCGTCCAAATCGGCGAGGCCAGGGTGATCCGGCAAACCTGCAGGTAGGGAACGCCCAGTCGCTCGCATATTTTGGCGTAGTCCGCCGACAAGGCACAGATGCGATCGTTGGCGTCCCTACTACCGACGACGGTGCTCGGACCGATCATGAGCGTCGGCAGCCAACTGCAAGCGGCCTTGAGAATGGTCTCGGCGTTGGCCAGTGAGTCGGCCCTCGCCATGCGCGGACCCCTATCGAAGTCATCCGATCCGCAATCGTTGGTACCGAAGGAAAACACAAGGTGGCCCTTGTGCTCGGCAGGGAGCCGCAGCTTGGCTTCGTGCATCCAACGCGCCGCCACGTCAGCGCTCGTGTCTCGGCGAATACCCAGGTTGTAGCCGGTGAGGTCCCGGCCCCGTTGACGAGCCCGCGCCACGACGCGGCCCACCCAGCCGAGGCCGTCGTCGTCGCCGGTTCCATTCACGAAGCTGTCCCCAAAGAAGCAGACTCGCATGAATGGGGATCGTATAGCCCATTCTGCGCCGTCGCCCCTCGACTCGGTCCGTTCGACCCGGTCCGTCGTCGGCCGAACGCGGCTCTGTGATGGGGGGCTCCGGCCATCGTGCAGCGGTGTCGCGGTGCTGGGCCCGTGCGCGAGAGACGCCCATTTCGGCAACGGCATCGGTGGGCTATGTTCGTTTGGACGTTCGAAAATTCCGCAGTATTCGCGATGGTGGGGAATTCATGGTCATAACGCGTCTCTTGCTTGTCGTTGCGCTCGTCTCGCTCGTTTCCGGGTTGGCCCGCGCCGAGCCGTCGGACGCCGACCGCGCGACCGCGCGATCGCTCGCGCGCGAGGGGTTCGAGGCGCAACAGCACGGCCAGTACGCCATCGCGGCCGATCGTTTCGCCCGCGCCGAAGCGCTCGTTCACGCGCCCACCCTTCTTCTCGGTTTGGCGCGCGCTCAGGTCGGACTGAGCCGACTGCTCGAAGCACAGGAGACGTATCAGCGCATCTTGCGCGAGCCCGTGTCTCCCAATGCTCCCGCGGCATTCGGCAAAGCGTTGGAAGACTCGAAGCGAGAGCTGGCCGCTCTCGCACCGCGGCTCGGGTGGGTCCGGATCGACGTGGGAGGAGCGACGTCGCCGACGGTGACTCTCGATGACGTTCCGGTCCCGGTCGCGGCGCTCGGAGTGCGCCGTGCGTGCAACCCGGGCGCGCACTGGGTCAAAGCTTCCGCGCCGGGTTTCGCGCCGGCGGAGAGCACGTTCGTTCTCGCCGAGGGGGGTGAGCAAGCCGTGACGCTCTCGCTCGATGCGCTTCCGCGCACGGCCGAGGTGGTTGCCGTGGAGCCCAAACCCCAAACGGCACCCGCGAGTCCGATGACGACGAACACGAAACTCGCCATCGTTTCGTTCGCCGTGGGCGCGGTAGGATGGATCACGGGCGGCGTGGCCGGGATCCTGTCGATCTCCGAGCATTCCTGGCTGAATCCCAGGTGCGCACCGAATAACCTTTGCCCTCCCGTCGACGCCGACGAACTTCACACGTATCGAACGGTCGCGGACCTATCGACGGTCGCCCTGATCGTCGGAGGTTTCGGCACGGCAGTGGGGGTCACCCTGCTTCTGACAGCGCCTAAATCGAGCCCGGTTTCGCTTTACGTCGGACCGATGAGTGCCGGCGCGGTCGGTGCGTTCTGATGCCGTGAGGGGTCCCGATCCCCTCGATGCGGGGCCGTTCGGTCCGCAGCGCGTCCGTCAAGTGGGCGATGACCGCGCGAACGCGAGCTATCGGCTTGAGCTCCGCATGCGTCAGCAGCCACACGCTCGACCAGGCTTCCCGGGGTGCATCCGAGAGTCGGACGAGGGTGGGTTCGGAATCGCCGACGATGCAGGGAAGCGCGCCCATCCCCGTCCCGGCGACAAGCCCATGCAGCACGTCGGACGTCGACAACCCTCGTGCCACGATCCGCCGTGCGGGAACGCGCTGCTCTAGCCAAGCGAACGCCGGCTTCGACGCCAACCGCCGATCCCAATCGACCCACACGTGATCCGTGGACTCGATCGGCGCATTGCAGCGTTCGAGGTAGCTCTGCGATGCGTAGACCGCAGCCGCAAGCGCAGCGATGCGGCGTCCCACGAGATGCTCCGGAGGTTGGGCAGCCACGCGGATCGCGACATCGGCGTGCCGACCGTCGATGTCGACGAACGCATCGAGAGTCAAAAGCTCGATTTCGATGGCCGGATGACGTCGCACGAACGGCGCCACCGCGCCGTGGACCAGAGCCGTGAACGAGCCGGGGAACGTGACGCGAACGAGGCCGCCGAGACGGTCGTCGTGCGCGGCCATACGCCGCGCCAACCGCTCGAACTCGAGGCTTACTCGCTCGCTCGACTCGATCATCTCCTTTCCGGCGGCGGTCGGCAGAAGCCCTGCGTTCGTGCGCTGAAAGAGGCGGATGCCTGCGGATTGCTCGAGCGCGGCAATCCGCCGCGAGACGGTCGAGGCGTCGACTTTCATCGCCGCGGCTGCGCCGCGAACGGTCCCGGCGCGGACGACCGCGAGAAACACTTGAACGTCGCTCCATTGCACGATGGGCCGTTGCAATCATGCAACGCCCACACGCATCAGCGCCAGCCCACACCGACCGGACGTATGGGCACACTCTCGCTCACGCAGCGACGCGCCGGGGCCCATGGGTGCGCCCCGCGCAGGCTCGCTCGGGAGGTTGAACCAATGGATGGATTCAAGGATCGAGTGGTGGTCATCACCGGGGCGAGCAGCGGCATCGGTTTGGCTGCGGCGCAGAAATTTCAAGCCGCGGGCGCCGAGGTGGTCCTTTTTGCCCGCGACCCGGTGCGCCTGGCCGAAGCAAAACAAGCGATCGGCGGCCGCGCCCTCACCGTCGCCGGTGACGTCACCCAACTGAACGACCTCGAGCGGCTCTACTCGGCCGTGCGATCCCGGCATCCACGCATCGACGTCCTCTTCGTGAACGCGGGCATTGCGGAGTGGGTTCTCGCCGCCGACGTCACCGAGGAGCACTTCGACCGCCTGTTTGCCGTCAACGTCCGCGGGGCCTTCTTTACCATCCAGCGCGCGCTTTCCCTTCTGGGCCAGGGCTCCGCGGTCGTGCTCAACACGTCCGTTGCCGACCGGGTCGGCGCCCCCCGAACGAGCGTTTACTCGGCCAGCAAGGCGGCGCTCCGATCGCTCGCGCGAACGCTCTCAGCCGAGCTCTTGGCAGCCGGCGTCCGAGTCAATGCCGTGTCCCCGGGCCCCACCGAGACACCGATTCAAGCGAAGGCCGCACGAGGACTCAGCCCCGCGGTCCTCGAGCAAATGGGCAAGGCGACCCTGAGTCGCATTCCGCTCGGAAGACTCGCGAAGGCGCAAGAGGTGGCGGACGCCGTGGTGTTTCTTGCGTCGCCCGCGGCCTCGTTCATCGTCGGTCAGGAACTCGCGGTCGACGGGGGACTGACCGCGCTGTAAGAGCGATCGCGACCCTGGCGACTGCGCGGTCGGGATCCATCGCGCGCTCGCTTTGGTGTTGGCACGAGACCCCATTGTCGTTTAGAGAATCTCGGTGCATGGGAGCCGTGCGGCTCGCATGCACCTGCCCTGCAATTCGTCATGAACGCTCACGAACGCTCACGAGCGCTCACGAACGCCCATCGAGCATGACGTACCCGCTTGCGCGCGATGGGGTGGTGTTCCTAGGTCTGGTCACGATCGCGGCGGCAATGGGGATGTCGGGCTGCACAACCCATCAGTGCGATGCGTACACCGCGACGATCGGCGAAAACGGGGGCACCGGCACATGGGAACTGCAAGGTTGCCAAGCGAACACGTCCAATTGTCTTCTCATTTGGCAGTCGAACCCGACCGTCGGAGAGTCGCCGGACGGGGGCCCCGCCTGGCAGTGGTTCCCGGGCAATCGTACGGACGAATTCTTGTTTCCTCCCCTGCCGCCCGTTCCAAGCGGGATGGTCGCCGATTTCAATTATGCCCAACCACTTGCTTATGTGGCCGTAACGCCGCCCGACACCTTCGACACCGACGCCAATTTCATCGTCGGAAGCGGGAACATCGCCGAATTTCGGTGGCTTTCGCCGAGCGGCCTTTCGATCTCGAATACGACCTGCGCGGGCTACTGGCTGCTCGTTACGCTTGCCGTTCCCGTCCTTGCAGGGGCCGACGGCGGGACGGCCTCGACCGGAGACAGTGAAATCTAGGGTGACGCCGGCGGACTGCGAGGCGCGGGCTTGACGGGGGCTTTGACGAATTTCAGGGTCATTCGATCGCTCTCGCCGATGGCCTTGTACTTTTCTCGGTCCTTGTCGCCCAGGCGCAGCGTCGGCGGCAACGTCCAGACGCCTTCCGGATAGTCCTTGGTGTCTTTCGGATTGGCGTTGATCTCGGATTTTGCTGCGAGCTCGAACCCCGCAGCCTGGATCTGGGCAATGGCCCACTTCTCGGGCACATATCCCTTCTTGGCGCTCTCGACGGGATCGGCGTTCGCGGGTGCGCGATGCTCCTCGATCCCCAAAACGCCGCCCGGCTTGAGCACGCGGTGAATCTCTCGGAGCCATGAGGTGAGCGTTCCGTTGTTCTGCAACCCGTGCAGGCCGCGCATGACGATCACCAAGTCGAACGTGTCGTCGTTCCCGAGCTTCGGGGCCTTCGAGTCGGTCACGATCGTGTCGACTTTGCCGTAGATCTCGGGTGCCGTATCGAGGAATGCCTTGAAGCGCTGCCCATAGAAGGTGTCGCGCGCATCGGGGGGACCGTTCGGGTCGCCGCTCGTCGCGACGTAGCGGCCGTGCTCGTGCAGCGCCGGGGCGAGCAGCTCCGTGTACCAGCCGTCGCCGGGCCCCACGTCGAGCACCGTCATCGTCGGTTTGAAACCGAAAAAAGAGAGGGTCTCTACGGGGTGACGGTACGTATCTCGCTCGGCATCACCCGGTTTGCGGTGCGCCCCTTTCGCAACCGCGGCGATCGCCGCCTTGCCGCTTGCGTACGTCTTGTCGGCAAGGGCCTTCGCCTCCGCATGGAGCTGGGGTGTCCAGCGGTCGAGCTCGGTCTTGTGCTCGGCCTGCCACTTCGCGCGATCCTCCTGAAGTTCGCGATTCTGTCGGATCTTCTTTTCGTCCGCCGGGGAAGATGCCACGGCGGAGGTCGCCGCGGCGGCGGTCGAGGTCGGAGCCACGGCGGGCGCCGCAGCGGCGGATGCAGAGGGCGGGGGGGCGGAGGCGGCCGACGGCGGAGGCGAAGAGCCGCAACCGCAAACGACCGCGAACAAAATCGACGGGAGGTCTCGAGTGAACGGCATGGCGCGCTTCGTACCGCGCTGCGATCGGCGCGACAAGCGAATCCGGCGTCGCCCTTCGGGTGCGTCCCCGCCTCCTCTCAGCCCTGCAGAAGCGCGTCGAGCTTTTCGGCCATCGCGTCGATCTCGCCGCGCGTCACGTTGAGCGCCGGCATGAAGCGCAGCACACCCGGCCGAGGTGCGTTCAACAACAGGCCCCGATCGAACGCACGTTCGACGATGTCGGGTGCACGGTCGGTCGCCAGGACGAGCGCCAACAACAGACCTCGTCCTCGGACTTCGCGCTCGCCGTGTCTGTGCGAGAGGTCCCGCAAGCGTGCGGCGAGGTAGTCGCCCATCGATTCCACGTTTTCGAGAAACGCGCGGCTGCTGACGGTACGAAATACGGCGGCGCCCATCGCCGTCACGAGCGCGTTGCCGTTGAACGTGCCGCCTTGATCGCCCGGTTCGAAGCAGCAGATCCTCTCGCGCGCCACCAGCGCCCCGAGCGGCGCCCCACCGGCCATGCCCTTGCCCAGCGTCATCATGTCCGGCTCGATCCCGTAGTGCTCGCAGGCGAAGAGCTTTCCCGTGCGTCCCATGCCCGTCTGCACCTCGTCGACGATCAAAAGAAGCCCGCGATCGCGGGTGAGCGCGCGCAGTCCTTGGACGAACGACTCGGAGGCCGGGTGGACGCCCGATTCGCCCTGAATGAGCTCGAGCATGACCGCGACGGTCCGCGACCCGATGGCCCGCTCGACCGCGGCAAGGTCGTTCCTCGGCACTTTCGAGAAACCGGCCACCTTGGGTTCAAATAGAACGTCCCACCCCGGTTTGTCGGACGCGGACATGGTGGCGAGGCTGCGGCCATGGAACCCCCCTCGCATCGTGATGATCTCGTAGGCCCCCGCGCGATGGATCTGACCCCATTTGCGCGCCAGTTTGATGGCCCCCTCGTTGGCTTCCGCCCCGCAGTTGGTGAAATGGACTCGAGCCGGCGTCCAGCCGGCCGTGATCCGGTCTGCCAGATCGAGCAGGGGATCCGTGTAAAAGGCCGGCCCGGCGTTGAGAAGCCGCCCGGCTTGCGCCGCGACGGCCTCGCAGAGCACCTGCGGGGCGTGGCCGAGGCAGTTGACGGCCCAGCCTTGCACGAAATCGAGGTACTCGCGGCCGCTTTCGTCGATGAGAAAGGAGCCGTGCCCTCGGACCATGACGACCGGCGGCCGCTTCGCCGTGACCATCAGAGAATCGAAGCGGGAGCGCAGACCCGCGCGCGTCATGAGCCGGGTCGGAGCCGGGCGGCTCGAGTTGCGACGCTCTCGGCTAGAGCACGCTTCACGTCTTGCACGAGGGCCGGGGCGGCAACCCGCGGATGGCCGGACCGAAAGGGGGGTGCGGGGTCGTACTCGATGAGGAGCTGCGCTCGCTTCGCAGCCGCGTCACCCCTCAGCTCGGCGACGATCCGCAGACCGAAGTCGATGCCTGCCGTGACTCCCCCCGCCGTGATGCGGTTGCGATCGACGACGACGCGTTCGTCGACGAAGGTTGCGCCGACGGTGCGCAGCAGGTCGGCGTAGGCCCAATGCGTCGTCGCTCGGTAGCCCTGAAGCAGTCCCGCCGCTCCCAGAAGCAGCGCGCCCGTGCAGACGGATGTGACGTACTTGGCTCGTGCGCCTTGCGTCCGCAAAAATCCGAGCACCTCGGCGTCGGTCATCAGATCGAGCTGACCGGCTCCACCCGGCACCATGAGCACGTCGACGGGGGGCAGGTCGGCCAGGGTCGTCGTCGGAAGAAGCCCGAGGCCGGAGTCGGCGAATACCGGCTTCGTGTCCTTCCACGCCAGGTGAACGTTCGCGCCTGGGATCCGGCCGAAGAGCTCGAAGGGCCCGGTCAGATCGAGCTGGGTGAGGCCCGGATAGAGCAGCATCCCGATATGAAGAGTCATGGCTTTCGCCTCCTCGAAGGCCAAGCTAGGGCGGCGCGCCGCGGCGGGTTTGCCAAAGAGGACGTATTATCCGCCAACGGCACCGAGTCCTTTTCGTCGCGTTGTCGGACCGGTCGCAGCAGCGCGTCTACGTTTGCGCGTAGGTCGGCAGCCAGCCCCCGGGCGGCGACAGGTCCATCGTGTCGGCATGACGGGAGGCTCGGCCCGACAAAAGCAGTCGCTCTCCGCGGTAGGCCCAGACCCGGAGGTCCGCCCACAGAGGTACGCCTTCGTTGGAATCCAGGCGAGACTTCGCAACCCGCCGTTGCGCGACGTACGAATCGCCTTTCTTCAGGAGTCGACGCAGACGCGCGCGACCGACCTGCGCGCCCGTGAGCACGCCGCGGCTCGCGAACCCGTGGCAGGGCTTGAAGAACCACTGCTCCTTGTCGCGCGCAAGCTCCTCGACGTTGTCGGGTCGCAGTCGCCGCGTCTCGGGCACGTGGTCGCTCAGAAGGAGTCTCTCGTCGGGCCGGATCCCCAGAATCGGCATCGCCCACCGGGGACCCGAGCCGCTCGAGCAAGCCCTTGTCGCTGCGGGTCGCGTACGAAAAGGGATTGGGCGCCACGTAGACGCCGCCGGCGGCGTAGGCCGCGCGAAGCGGCGCGAAGACCGGCGCCTCCCAAAAAAAATCGGTCGACCGATTCACGACGAACGAGACCCGCTCGCCCCCGCACAAAAGAGAGCTCCCGTCCCAGGTCGTATCCACCGGTGAGGCCACCTCGGAGTGGCATCCGGCACGGCGACAAACATCGCGCAGCAGGACGAGCTCGTGCCGAAACCTGCCCCGTCGTACCGAGTCCTCATCGTCGAGGATGAGCACGAGACCCGCCCTCGGCGCGCCAAAGAAGGCCTCGGCTTCCGTTCGAATCAGGTCCGTCACGCGCTGCGAAAATGCCGAAAAGGGCATCGGAGCTTCCATCGCTCGACGCTCGCCGATCCCGGACACCTCGTAGTAAAGGCGGTTCAACAGGGCCGCGAACAGCAATCCCGAGCCGTTGTCGTTGCACTCGATGAGCTGCCACCGTTCGGGACGCTCGGGCGGGAGATGAAAATCCCATGCGCTGAAGAAGCACACTTCGGAGCGCTTGCCGCGCGCGATCGGGGGGGCCGTGGCCGTCACGGCCTCTTGCCAAACGGGTCGCGTCGTTATGCGATCGAAGACCCGGATGAACCTCTCGATCTCGGTCACGATGGCGCGCGAAATTTCCTGATGCACGACGGCGATCGAGAAGCTCTCCGGCACGTCCGGCAACCCGGCTTGCCGCAGCGATTCGTACAGGCGACCTTCAAAGCCCGGCATGGTTCATCGCCTTCTCCGCTCGCGCATTCCGCCGTCGCATGCCAGGGCCTCCTTTACCTAGCGCATTCGGTGCGCCGGCGTCGCAAGGGTGGCCCACGGCACACACCCACGCGCCCCTCCGGGACGATTTCTGGACGCGCGAGTCGCCGCCGAGCGGTGTTAGGGTCGCGTTCACCGTCCGATCGAGCCGGATGCGCGCAACGTCCAGGCAAAGAGATCCACCCCCGTGAGAATCAGAACCTTCGCTCTCTCCGCCGCCGCGGTCGTCGCCGGCGTCGTGCTCTGGACCCCTGCGGTGCGTGCCGAATCGTGCACGAACGACAGCGATTGCAAGGCTCACGGCACGACGTGCGGCACCGACGTCTGCAGCTGGCCCAAACGCGTTTGCGTCTCGCCGGCGAGCGGTTCTCCGGGCTGGTGCGACCCGAGGGATCCGAGCAGTTGCAAGTGCGCCGGGCTGGGCGCCACCTGCGTGGGGGTCACCTGCGTCAACGACGCGGGCGCCGCGTTCGTCGTCCCGCCGGACTTGGGGACCTCGCGCGGCGCCGGGAAGAGTTCCAGGTGGGGATGCACGGTGGGCTCGGGCAGCGCCCCTGCCCGCTCATGGGGCTTCGGCGCGCTCGCCCTCGCCGGAGCGTTCGCAGCCGCTCGCCGCCGGAAGACTTCGATCTAGAGTTGCCGGTCGAGATGGTTGCGGAGAAAGGTTTCCCACGTCTGCGACGCTCACGGCGGCGCTTGCCGCTTGTGACCCTGCTGCTCACGTCCGAGGCCGTCCATCGGACAACGGGGTGGGCGAGACGCTTCTCGATCGGTAGCCCAGACGAGTTAGCTCGTACGGACCGTGATCTGGCGGGGCTTGGCCTTTTCGACCTTGGGCAACTCCAAACGCAGCACACCGTCGGTCAGCTGCGCGTCGATGCCCGTCTGATGGATCGTCTCGGAGAGGGTGAACTGTCGGAGGAACGTGCCCAATCGGTATTCTCTGAGCACGTCCGATTCGTTCGGGCTCTCCGGCACGGTAACCCGCGCGGTGAGCGTCAACACGCTCTCGCGCAAATCGATCTGAAGGTCCTGCGCTTTCACTCCGGGCATGTCGGCGAGTACCGTGATCACGTGGTCGTTCTCGAAGATGTCCACAGCCGGCGAAAAAACCGGGCCGGGCCGCGTCTGTTCGGCGCGGGTCGGCACGCCCGCATTCTCGGCCTTGTGGTTCTCGGTTCTGGCTTCTTTTGCCATGGCGGTTTCCTCCTGTGCATGGGGCGTAGTCATGCGCGCACCTTGATCTGCCGCGGCTTCGTTTCCTCGGCCTTTGGCAGTGTGAGAGTGAGAATGCCGTCGGCGTACTGGGCGTCGACCTTGTCCGCATTGATCTCGGTAGGTAGCGTCACCGTGCGGTTGAAGGATCCTTCGGCGCGCTCCTTGCGGTGGTAGCTGACGCGCTCGTGCTCGCGCTGGATCTCCCGCTTCCCAGCAAGAGACACGCGGTTCCGAATCGCGGAAATGGACAGTTCGGCGGGCTTGATGCCGGGAACTTCCGCACGCACGTAGAAGTTGTCGTTGTCCTGGGTGATGTTCATTGGGGGAAACACCCCCGCGCCCTCGTCGCCGAACGTGTCGCCAGAGGCCGAATCGAGCAGGCGGAGCATTTCGCGCCGTACGCTGTCGAAGTCGGCCAATGGGCTGTCGAACGTCGGCCGTGAGGGCCAGACCCGTCTTACGAGCATGGTAGACCTCCTATGACCAAGTGTCCGAATGGACACCGCTTTTGCCAGAACTTCAGTGAAGGGGAACCTAATCACAAGCACTTTGGTGTCAAGAGTGCCAGCCTCACGCCAGCGTCGCTGGCCGGACCCTCGTACCCATCCCTCGCGCCTTACTGCACTACGGCGACCTGCATCGGGAGAGAGAGCATCTCACCCTGCCGCCGCAGCCGGACATTCACGGTGTCACCCGCACGGTGCTGATCGAGCGCGTTGTACAGGTCGTCAAAGTCTTGGACCTTTTGATCGTCGACGCCCGCAATCACGTCGCCGAGAAGGAGCCCGTCTGCCGTCTGCTGGATGCCCCGCATCCCAGCGCGCGCCGCGGCTCCCTCGGGCGGAACCGCCAGGACCGCGACGCCGCGAATGCCAAACCGGCGTTCGAGCCTCCCGAGCGGATCGATTTCGAATGTCGAACCCAAGCTGCTCGGCGTGCCCCTTGGCGATGATCTGCGGCACGATGCGACCGATGGTCGTTGCCGGCACGGCAAACCCAATGCCCGCATAGGCTCCAGTTTTGCTGAAAATCATCGTGTTCATCCCGATGAGGGTTCCCGACGAATCCAGGAGCGGACCGCCGCTGTTGCCCGGATTGATGGCAGCGTCCGTCTGAATCATGTCGCGAATCGTGACACCGCCGACACCGTGGACCTGACGACCGAGAGCGCTGATCACGCCCGTCGTAAGTGTGTGATCGAGACCGAACGGGTTGCCGATGGCGATCGCCTTCTGCCCGACATCGAGGTTCGCGTGCTGCGCGACCGTTACCGGTTTAAGAAGCTCGCGTGGGGCGTCCACCTTGAGCACCGCGATGTCCTTTCGGGGCTCGACGCCGACCAGTCTGGCGTCGAACGTCTTTTGATCCTGGAACGTCGCTCGGAGCGCGCGCGCCCCCTGGACAACATGGTAGTTCGTCACGATATGCCCGGTTTCGTCCCAAACGAATCCAGAGCCGCTCCCGGCGGCAACCTCTTGTTCATCTCCGAGGAAGTCGACCACGATGCGCGTCTGGGTCACGAACACGGTGCTCGGCGCCACGGCCCGAAAGACGGAAATGGTGTTCCGCTCATCCTCTGTTCGCGCGTCCGAACTGAGAGAAGAAGGGGGCGACGTCGCCAAGGACGGCAACCGCGGCTCCGCGCTCGATGTAGGCGACGGCGGTGGCGATCGACACGCGACAACGGCCGAGAACCCCAGCAGCGCAGAGAAGATGAGCCTCTTGGAACGGACATTACGCCTCGGCATCGCGCCCTCGGTCGGCATGGCCTTAATCCCGTGTCCGGGGAGTTGGCCCCGCGACGCGAAGGAGAATCATTGCGGCATTGCTTCGCAAGAGGCCGTGATGCAATTCTCGCAGTCGGTGCCGCCCCCTTTTTACTCGCGCATGCGGCGACAAAACGGATGGACACCGAGGACGACTCAGTGAACGATCTGTCCCCGCACGATCGTCTGATCCACGATTTCGCCTGTCTCCGGCCGCTGAACCGAAACGCCGACGGTCGTTCCAGGTTCGCCTCGGATTCGCTGCAGGGCGTCGGCCACCGACATGCCGTCGGTGGGTTCGCCGTCGATGCTGACGATGCGGTCGCCCGCGTGAAGCCCGGCCCGTGCCGCTGGGGCGTCCGGAAAGACGTTCTGCAGCTTGAGGCCATCGGCCGACTGCACGATCCCTGCGCCGATTCCGCCGAACTCCATCGTCGGCCCGCCATCGAGGGCAACCAGCGTGATGTCCCGGCGAAGGGTCGCCCCGGAGTCCACGTGAAGCCCTGAGACGAGGTTGACCCGGAAGCCATCCTTGTGCGCGCGTACGGTGAACGGTCCCGCCGGCGCCCCCTCGAGGCGATACTGGCCCGCGCCGTTGGTCTGAGCGACGGCGTCGTTGTCGAGCACGCGACTCACCTGGTCGAAGCGCAGATTGACGCCCGCTAGCGGTGCGTGCGTTTCGTCGGTGACGGTTCCTACGAGCGCGCCGCCTTGAGCGAGCACGATCCGAACGCCGCTGGTCACGGCCCCACCGCGCACCTCGATTGACCCGGAGCGGGCCGGAGGCCTGCCGGCCGCGGATGCGGTGAGGACGTAGCTTCCCGGCGCGAGTTTATCCCAGCGAAACGCGCCCTGGGGGTCCGTGAAGCTGCGCGCGCCGCCGCGTTCGAAGTCTTTCCCGCGAGCCGGCGAGAACGACTCGATGCCGACCCGGAACGGAGAACGCGCCGCCCCGCGGTCGTCTACGACGATGCCGGCGATCCCTCCGCCCGGCTTGAGGCGCAGAACGAGGTGGCCGCCCTGCACGACTCGCGCGGCGTCGCTGGGGGCGAAATCCGCCTGCTCGGCCACGGCGTCGCATCCGATCGCGGAAGGCGGGAGCTCGAACGATCCGTCGGCAGCACTCTGCGTTCTGACTTCAGAAGGACCGTCCTCGCAGGCGACCACACGAGCGCTCGCGGGATTGCCGTCGTCATCGCGCACCTCGCCACCGACCGGATCCGCTGCGCTAAGAACTATGCGAACGACGCGCTCTGCCTGATCGCTTCCCATCGCCAACGAAACCCGCCCGGTCTTGAACCCGATCGCTTCCGTAACGAGCCCGGTCGCCAGGTCGGGCACCGTCGTCAGGCGAAAGAAGCCCTCGGCATCGCTCGTCGCGCGGACGATCCAGGGTACCCCTTCGACCGAGAGCGCGACCCCCGCAAGGGGCCGGTCGTGCACGTCGACCACCGTCCCGCGAACCGCGCTAAGGGCCGAAAGGACGAGCGTCATCTCGACCGTTTGCTTTTCGGCAACGCGCAAGGCCGCGCTCGTCACTACGCCGTCGGCTCCGTGATCGGCAACGACCCGGACGCCCCACGACGGGACGTGCGCGAAGGAAAACACCCCACCGTAATCGGTCGCCGTGTCTTGGTCCAGGCGGTACGGCGCGTTTGCCGAGACCAGGCGCACCCTCGCTCCGTCGACGGCATTGCCGTCGGCGTCGAGGATCCGCCCGCGAATCTCCGGCGTCCGATCGTCGGTTGCGGGAGGCGGGGCCGGAGCCCAGGCTGCGGATGAGGCCGCAGGTTGGGGCCCCTTCGGCGAAGGCGACGTTCGCACCCGAGACAGGAACACGGCCCCGACCGCGGATGGGATCAGCACGCCCAACACGGAAGCGCCCACCAGGATCCGCCTGGCGTTCATCGGTACCGATCGTAGCGTACCACCGCGCGAATCCGTCGTCGGCGCCGGGACCCTTGCGGGTTCAGCCACGGACCTCACCGGCGAACTCCCTTGGCGGGCCCAAGCGGGCACAGGCCCAATCGGTCACGAAGCGTCAATCGCCGCGCTCGAGCCACACGCGCACCTCGCCGGGTTGCCCGCCCGGCTCCACGTGGACCACCCGTGGCCTGCAGCAAACGGCGCAGTCCTCCACGTACACCTGGGCGTCGCCCCCGCCTGGGTCGACGGTGAGTTCCTCCGCCTCGCCGCAGAAGGGACACGTGGCCGCTGTGGCTGCGTGTCCCGAACGCCCCCGGCTCTTCTTCGATCCCTTCTTGCTCTTATGCATGGTTTTCAGTCCCACGTCGTGGTCCGGCGCACATCCACCGGCCGAAACGCGGGGGACCCGCTGCCTGTTGTCGATGTCTCGCTGTCGCATTCGGCACGCGGTGTGCCCGGAGCACGACGCATTTCGGGAGCCGTTGCGTCGAGACGGATTTAGTCTGATGTTGTCCCGGATCTCTTCGGAAAGCGGTATCCAAGCGGACGATTCGCAAGGCCTTGCCCAGATCGCTCACGCGCCCGCGGCATCGCCAGCCCAGAAACGGCGTCGGTGCCGGCGTACGCGTTCTCGCGCGAGGAGGGCCCGCCTCGGAGAGCCATGACCTTCGCATTCGACAACACCTACGCACGGTTGCCTGAACGCTTCTTCGCGTCGGTTTCACCCACGCGCGTGCGCACGCCGCGCGTCGTGAAGGTCAACCGCGCACTCGCCGTCGAGCTCGGATTGGACCCGGACCACCTCGCATCGCCCGAAGGAGCCCAAATCCTGGCCGGCAACGCCTTGCCAGCCGGGTCACAGCCGATCGCACTCGCCTACGCCGGGCATCAGTTCGGCGTCTTCGTACCCCAGCTCGGCGACGGTCGAGCGATTCTGCTGGGAGAGGTCGTTGGCAAGGACGGAAGACGCAAGGACATCCAGCTCAAGGGCTCCGGCCGCACCCCCTTCTCACGTCAGGGCGACGGGCGGGCGGCCCTCGGGCCCGTGCTGCGCGAGTACATCGTGAGCGAGGCGATGGCCGCCCTCGGCGTCCCGACGACCCGCGCGCTCGCCGCCGTGACGACCGGCGAGCCGGTCATCCGGGAGCGGGTCCTTCCCGGGGCGGTGCTCGCCCGTGTGGCCTCGAGTCACCTTCGTATCGGCACGTTCGAGTTCTTTGCCGCGCGCGCCGACCTCGAAGCTCTGACGACTCTTGCCTCGTACGCGCTTCGAAGGCATTACCCCGACGCGGCGGGCACAGGCAACGACGCCCTGGCGCTGCTCGATTGCGTCGTGCGCGCCCAGGCCGACCTCGTCGCGCGCTGGCTCGGCGTCGGCTTCGTGCACGGCGTGATGAACACCGACAACAGCGCGATCGGCGGCGAGACGATCGACTACGGACCGTGCGCCTTCCTCGACGAGTACGATCCGAACAAGACGTTCAGCTCGATCGACCACGGTGGCCGCTACGCGTTCGGAAATCAACCCCGGATCGCTCGGTGGAATCTCGCACGGTTCGGCGAGACACTCTTGCCGCTGCTGGCCGACGACCCTGACCGGGCCGTGCGGCTGGCAACCGAACGCCTCGAGCTATTTTCCACGCACTTCGCCGCGGCGCACGCGCGCGTGCTGCGCGCGAAAATCGGGCTCGCGCGCGAAGAGGACGACGACCCCGCGCTCGCGGCCGACCTCTTGGCCCGGATGGCGTCGAACCGCGTCGACTACACGGTCCTCTTCCGTCGGCTGTGCACCGCGATCGACGACCCTTCCGAAGACGCGCAAATCGCATCCTTGTTCGCCGAGCCCGGAGCGTTTGCCGGCTGGTCGAAAGCGTGGCGGCACCGGCTGGCACGAGAAGATCTCGCGCCCGACCTGCGCGTCACGGCCATGCGGCTCGCGAACCCCGCCTTCGTCGCGCGCAATCATCGCGTCGAGCAGGCCATCGAGGCGGCGGTTGGACGAGACGATTTCGAGCCCTTCGAAACGCTCGTGCAGGTCCTCGGGCGATCGTGCGAGGAGCAGCCGGAGTTCGCGCACCTCGCCGATCCGCCGCGATCGGAGGAGCGCGTACGGGCGACCTTTTGTGGCACGTAGGTCGGGCGTCCGGCCCCGGCCGATGCGGGAACCGATGGAGGGCAAGCCGAACCCCCGTTCGGGGGCTCATCCGGACACGACGGTCAGCCCGAGTGCCACCCAAACGCATCGCGACTGGTTCATCAGGGACCCGTCGTTTTGTCGCGGCTAGGAGAAAATCGCAGGCCGCGTCACGGCGCGACCGGTGGCCCTCTCGATGACAATGCGAAATGCGACCGTGGCGCGCTCCTCGGCGACAGGAGCCTCCGACGAGGCGCGACGCGTGCCGTGGCGGCGACCGAGCGCGGCGATCGCCTCCGTCTTCGCGTCGCCGTGCAGTTCCTCGTAGCGCCCCCAGACGATCACGCTCGTCCAGCTGCCCGTCTTCCGATCGTACTCGTCCACTTCGAAGCAGACGGCCGGGTTGCTTCGAGCGGCGCGGATTTTTCGGCCCTCCGTCGTAAGCACGTAAAGCATTTGCCCGTGGCGCGCGTAGATGAGCGGCACGACATAGGTCCCCTCCGCGTCGTTGCAACCGAGGCGGCCCATGACCTGCTCGTCGAGAAACCGGTCGATCTGCTCGCGATCCAGTTCGTTCACCCGGCCCATTGTACAGCCGCTCGCGCAAGCCGGCCGCCGAGAGTCTCGCTTCGCGGGCGATCGGAAAACACCGACGAGCGGCGGGGCGATCCGACTCGGCCTGCTTCTCGGAGAAGCGGGCAGCCCACCGCCGGCCCTCGAAGAACGCGCGCCGCCGAGGCTCCCTTTGTGGAGAGCGCGAACGAGCGAGGCAAAACTCTCGCTTCGCGTCCAACGAAATGTCGTTGCCGTCGGGCCTTTCTCGGATCCCGCGGATGAACGGAGAAGACGACGCCGATTCGCCGGTGGTTCGTCCGTTGAAACGGCCGCGGCTGCCGGGCCGGCAGGGCGGACCCTCCTCGCAATAAAACCGTCACGCAGAACCGGAGCCGATCATCACACGGTGAGCACGCCATGCGGATCGGGCTCATCCAGACCGTTATTCTCCTGCTGCTCTTGGGCATGACTCCGACGGCGACGTCTTTCGCAGCGCCCGTTCCGTGCCGAGAGCGCGAGATCGAGTATGTGCTGGTGGGCCGACTGCGCATTGCCGACACGCCGTTCGGCGCGGGCGACGGAGTCTATGAAATTGGCCCCGGTCGAGTCGTCCTGCGCATCGAGCAGGGCTCGGGAGAGCCCCGTTCGCGGGTGAAGCTCATCTCGTACGAGATGCACTTGAACTTCGTCGTGAAGTCGCGCGTGCTGTTTTGGAACACGAAGGTCGTGACGAGCGCCGTGGGACACGCTTCCGACCCGAGCGGCAAGCCGGTCGCCGAAGGCGCGACCGCGGGCCGCACGATCACCTGGGGGGGCGAGATCCGAGGATACCGCACCGACGGGACGCTCACGTGCAGCGGCAATGTGTGCGGCAGTTTCGGCGCCCCTCCGCGGGGAACCACTCCGCTTTCGGCACCCCCCGGAGCCGTGAAGCTTGCGCCATTCGAGTTCAGCGCCGACGGGACGACTTTCGCCATGGCCTCCACGCTTCTGTCGCGCTCGAGCACGCCGCAACAGCGCACTTCTCTGGCGCTCGCCGGCCGCAAGGTGACCGAGTCGTGTCTCCGGACGGAATCGCCGTAAGCGATCTCGTCGAAGGGCTGGGGCGTTCGTTGCGCAGAACCTGGCGCCCTCGACGCAACACGTTCCGCTTCGGGAACCGCCGCGGACTACGGACGAACGCCTGCCGGTCTGCAGAAGGCCGCCCCAAGCCCACCGATGGCTGCGGCGCCTCGCCTCAAGCCGACGCCGGGGCGCGAGCGCGCCTCGCCAACAGGACCATCGACCGCCCTACGTCGTCGGCCGTCGTCACCGCCACGTCGAACGCGATGCGCACCGCCCGCGGGCCGTTCGACGTCGCCGCCGCGATCTCGAAGCCATAGCGGTCGACCGCGGTCATCGTGACGCCGGCCGCGTCCGCGACCCCGGCGAGCGCGCGCGTGCAGGCGAGCAGCGCCTCGGCATGCTGCTCGTTCATGTGCTTCACGATGCCGGAGGCCGCCCGGGCCAGCGGATCGGGCTCGGCGGCACGGTACGCGTCGGCGGTTACCCACGACATGCGGCCGAAGCCGCCGACGTAGCGAAGTGCGGTCGGCTCGATGCGATAGAATCCAAAATCGTCGAAGTCGACGTAATACGCCGCGCTCGGCTGCTGCCTCAAGAACGCGTCGCGCACACCGGCGCACTGCGCCCGGGCCACCTTGGCGCAGGGGCCGAGAATCGTCACGCGGCCGAGCGCGAGCGGCTGATCGTGCGCGCCGAGCGGCTCCGTGAGCAGCACCGACGCCCTGGAGTCCGCGTGCAGGTTGGCCGTATGCTCGGCGAGCTCCGAGAGCAAAAGCAGCGGGCGGCCCACGTCGTCCACCGCCACGGCGACGAGCGACCCGTAGGGGAAGCCGGGCGGCTCCCGGGCCACGGTCGACAGCGTCGCCGATAGGGACTGCGACGCCAGCGTGCGACACCGTTCCGCGTGGCTGGGCGCGAGCACGGCAGCCCCCCCATCGACCTCGCGAGCGGCGGGCCGCCGGTGATCGGATGACATGGAGGCATCCCTATCGCTGCCGGCGGACGCGCGCCACCCAACCCGGGTGGTTCATCGGTTTGTGTCGTTTTCGTCGTGTTCAATCCGCCGCCCAACCGAGTTGTGGAGTTTTGGAGACGCCCTCCACCGTTGCCATCGATGGGTGCCCTGGACGGCCCTGGATGCGGTTCCAGGGGACAAAGGAAAGAAGTTTGCCTAAAGTTACGACTCCGGCGGACCGACGATGCAAGCGAGCGGGAGCATGGTCGGCGAACGGCCCGAAGTCTCGGGATCGGGTCGCGGCTGAGTCGATGACGGAACAGCCATGATCGAGCCCACCCTTTCCGCAGAGCGCGACCCGAGCGCCCCTGCGCCTACCGACCCGGTCTGCGGAATGCGTGTCGACCCGAGCCGGGGGTCCCATCTGACCCTCGACGGGGTGACTCACGTCTTCTGCTGCGAACAGTGCCTGCGGCTGTTTCAGTCGAATCCAGCCAAGTACGCCCGTGCTCCGGCATCGCGCGCGCCGGATCCTGTGCACGATCGCCCGAGCGACCCAACACCCTACACATGCCCGATGCATCCGGAGATCCAGCAAGCGCACCCGGACGCATGCCCGCAGTGCGGGATGGCTCTCGAGCCGCGGCGACCCCGGGTGGAAGCGCCGCGAACCGAGTGGACCTGCCCGATGCACCCGCAGATCGTTCGCAACGAACCGGGCATCTGCCCGATCTGCGGGATGGATCTCGGACCGATGTCGGCGACCGCGGAGACGGGTGAGAACGCAGAGCTACGCGATATCTCGCGCCGCTTCTGGTTTGCCGCCATCGTGACTCTACCCCTGCTGGCGCTGGCGATGAGCGACATGATTCCCGGCGACCCGCTCGGACTCCTGCTGTCGACGCGGACGCGCAGTTGGCTGGAATTCGCCTGGGCGACCCCCGTGTGCCTCTGGGCCGCATGGCCCTTTTTCGTTCGAGCCGCCCTATCGATCCGCAACCGCAGCCTCAACATGTTCACGCTCATCGGCCTCGGCGTGAGCGTCACGTACGGCTACAGCGTCGTGGCGACACTGCTGCCCTCCTTGTTTCCGCCGTCGTTTCGCGGACCCTCCGGCGAAGTCGCCGTCTACTTCGAGGCGGCGGCGGTCATCGTCACGCTGATCTTGCTCGGACAGGTCCTCGAACTGCGGGCTCGCAGCCAGACGAGCTCCGCCCTCACGATGCTGCTCGGACTGGCGCCGGCGACCGCGCGGCGGGTCGGAGCGGACGGCTCGGAGCAGGACGTTCGGCTCGATGCGGTTCAGGTCGGCGACACCCTGCGCGTGCGCCCGGGCGAGAAGGTCCCGGTCGACGGTGTCGTGATCGAAGGCGAAACGTTCATCGATGAATCGATGGCCACGGGCGAGCCCATGCCGGTCGGCAAGAAGACGGGCGATGCGGTCATCGGAGCCACGGTCAATGGCCACGGCAGCCTGCTCATCCGCGCGGACAAGATCGGCGCCGAGACGCTTCTGTCCCGCATTGTCGCGATGGTGGCCGAGGCGCAGCGCAGCCGCGCGCCGATCCAGAAACTCGCCGACGTCGTCGCAGGCACGTTCGTGCCGGCGGTGATGCTCGTGTCCTTGGCGACCTTCATCGTGTGGACGCTCTTCGGGCCCGAACCGAGGATGGCCCACGGGCTGGTGAACGCCGTCGCCGTACTCATCATCGCCTGCCCGTGCGCGCTCGGGTTGGCGACGCCGATGTCGATCCTGGTTGCGACAGGCAAGGGGGCCACCGTCGGTGTATTGTTCAAGAACGCAGAGGCCATCGAGATCCTGCGCAAAGTCGACACGCTGGTCATCGACAAGACCGGCACTCTCACGGAAGGCAAGCCGACCCTTCAGGCCGTCGTCGACCTGACGGGACACGACGAGCCGGAGGTACTGCGGCTGGGCGCGAGCCTCGAGCGCTGGAGCGAACACCCCCTGGGCGCCGCGATCGTGCAAGGCGCGGCGGATCGAAGCATCGCGCTGTCCGAAGTCGACGGATTCGAAACGGTTGCCGGCAAGGGGGTGACCGGACGGGTCGGAGGGCGACTCGTGGTCCTCGGCAATTCGGACCTGATCGACGGGCTCGGCATCGACCGTTCAGAGCTCACGGACCGGGCCGACGCCCTTCGCGCGGAGGGCCAGACGGTCATCTTCGTCGGTGCGGACGGCTCGGCGATCGGGCTGCTGGGCGTCGCGGATGCCATCAAGGCGGGCGCGCCCGGCGCGATCCGTGCGCTGCATGACGAAGGCGTCCGCGTCGTCATGCTCACGGGCGACAGCCGGACTACGGCGGACGCCGTCGCGCGCGAGCTCGGCATCGACGAGGTGATCGCACAGGTGCTGCCCGACGAGAAAGTCGAGGTGGTCAAGCGCCTGCAGCGCGAGGGACACGTCGTCGCCGTAGCGGGCGACGGGATCAACGACGCACCGGCGCTCGCCCAGGCGCAGGTCGGCATCGCGATGGGCACCGGGACCGACGTCGCCATGCAGAGCGCTGGCGTGACGCTCGTGAAGGGCGACCTCGGCGGCATCGTCCGCGCGCGCAAGCTGTCGCGTGCCACGATGGCCAACATCAAGCAGAATCTCTTTTTTGCGTTTCTCTACAACGCAGCCGGCATTCCCGTTGCGGCCGGCGTGCTGTATCCGATTTTCGGGCTGGTCCTCAGCCCGATGATCTCCGCCGCGGCGATGAGTTTCAGCTCTGTGTCGGTCATTGCCAACGCGCTCCGGCTTCGCCGCGCCAGGGTGTAAAGGGATGCTCAGGAAATGCTTTTGAAATGGCGGAAGACACGGTGCACGGGCGGTTCGGAGCGATCGTGGATCGCGATCGGAACGCGAGCGACGGGCCGCGCGGCGTTTCTGGCGGTGCTGGTCGCCGCGATCCCGAGCTGCACGGAAAGGAGCGCCCCGAGTGCGAGCGGCCCCAAGGAGAGTCTCGGCAACGTCATGGTCCAGGTTGCCCGTCGGTTCGAGATTGCGGGACGCGCCGCGAACGCCAACCGCTTCGAGCTGGCGGAGTTCGAGGCGGGTGAGATCGGGGAACTGTTCGAGAGCGACGTCCCGAATGCGGAGCTGCCCAAGGAGGGGCCGACGGCGCACATCCCGGCCATGGCCAAGGCTTTCCTCGCCTCCAACGCGGTGGAGCTGAAACACGCCGCCGCCGCGAAGGACCGCGTGGCCTTCGCCGCCGCCTTTGCGCATGCGGCCTTGGTGTGCAACGCATGCCATCAAGCCGCAGCCAAGGGCTTCATCCAGGTGCCGTCCGATCCCGGCAAGGCGGTACCCGTCCTCGACCCCCTGCCCGCTTTACCCACCCCGACGCCGGCCCCCTAACGGCGCAGGTTGCGCTCGTCAGCACCACCAATTTGCAGTAGCGGTGCCCAACGGCACTCCCAAGGGCACTATTGTGAGCCACTTTCGATTGCAAATGCCTCTGCCTGGTGCGGTGGAATCTCACCGCGCTGAACGCTCGAACGAGGTCACCCAGGTTCCGGTAGTCAACCGAGCGCCCCGAAGGGTGTCACGCTCGGAAGTGCCCAGGCGGGCCGTGTAACGTGCACGCGTCCGCTCGGCATGGCACCATCCGATTCCATCGTCCATCTCATCCTCCTTGAGGAGCACCGACCGCCATGCGAAACGCCGCGTCACTCGCCCGCCAAGCCACACTCAGTCTCGTAGGCTGCGGCTTCATCGCATGCGGAGGCAACGGCAACACCAACATTTATGCGGGTGCGAACGCCAACGGGAGCTCGAGCAGCAGCAGTACAGTCGCCGCCACGGGCACGGGAACAGGCACCGGCACCGGCGCCTCGGCGAGCAGCGCCCTCGCCGCCAGTACTGGGACTGGGACTGGCACCGGGACTGGGGCGAGTTCGAGTTCGAGCAGCGGGAGCGCTGGGGAGGACGACGCAGCGACGGGGGGGACCGAGGACGCAACAGCCGGCAACGGCTCGGGCGACGCTTCGGGGGGTGGCGGCGGCGAAGGTGGCGCGGCGGGTTGCCCCGCGGGGGCCGTATTCTGCGATGGTTTCGAGGCCAGCACCACGCTGGGCGCCGCTTGGACGATGGACAATACGCTCGGCGCCACCATCAAAGTCGTGGATACCTACACGACGATGCCCGGGCCCACCATGGCGCACTCAGGCTCGAACTCCGTGCAGATCAGCTTCACCACGGGAAGCGGATACGGCATGATCGTCGAGAAGATGGGCTTTCCCGCGACCGCAGGGTACTGGGGCCGGGTTTGGCTTTACGTGGAGACCCCCATGGACCAGGGCCACGACGTGTACATCGAAGGCTCCACCGGCGTCGTAACGACTCTGGGAAATAACGGCGTTCGGCCACTGAATACGCAGTCGGGGGATATGTCGATCAACATCGACCCCGCGACCGGCGGCGGCGAAGCGAGCGCGAGTACCGGCATGCCACTCGCTCGGGGGGCCTGGACGTGCTTTGAGTGGCAAATTTCCGCGACGGGGGGCACCGGCAACGTGGTCCTCTACGTGGGCGGCTCCGCGACCGCCTCAGCCACCGTTAAATCGCAAACGATCCCGGCGCTGACCGAGCAGCGCGTCGGCTACGAGCGGTATGGGGCAGGCACCGCCGGCAACATCTGGATCGATGACTACGCGATCGGAACTGCGCGTCTCGGCTGCATGTAGAACGGCTCACGCAAAGGGTTGCGCGGGAGCCTAGTACCCCGATTCCATGAAACGGAGGGGTGAGACCACCCGATCCCGTCGGGAATATCGCGGAAAACGACCCTTCCATTCCGCGGAATCGAGGTACTAGCCCCCCGCTACCGGGGGCGGGAGTCACAGGGGTTGGGCCTGTAGCGCGAACGGGCAGCGAAAGGGAGGGCTGCCGGCGGGTGGGCATTCACCCGGATGGGTGTCGTCCGCGCCGGAGGATATGCATGCGCGAAGGGGACCCCAACGGAAAACGCGGCGGGCCCCCCGTTACGGTGGACCCCGCCGCGCTCTCCCGACACCTGCGACGACCCTCCTTCGCGAGGCGAATCGGCTATGGCTAAGGCCTTTCGGTCCTAGGCCGTCAGGCCTGTGAGCGGGGCAGTGCCGGCGGCGCCGAAGGTCGTGGTCGGCACGCCGAGCGTATTGAGCAGGGTGATGAACAGGTTGGCCTGAGGCTCGGCGTTGTACGAGATCTGTTGCCCGGTGATGAGTTTTCCGCCGGCAGTCCCCGCGATCAGGATGGGCTTGCCGGTCGCCGCGGTGAACGTGGGCACCGTGCTGTAGGTGGTCGTGCCTTGATTGTGCGCGTTGCCGTCGGAGATTTCGTTGGACAGGAAGATGATGCTGTTGTCGAGTACCGTCCCGCTGCCTTCCGGCATCGCGTTCAATTTCTGCAGGAACGACGAGAACATCGAGATCTCCCACGCCTCGATCTGAGCCAGCAGCGCGCCGGTCGCGACATTGCCGTTGTGGTGCGAAAGGCCGTGGTGATCTTGGTCGATGTTGAGCCAGGGCAAACTCGAATACGAGGAGTGCCCGCCGTTCATCTGCTGGTAGTTGATGACCCGTGTGGCGTCGCACTGAAACGCCAGCGCCATGAGCTGAATCATCGTCGCCGTGAGCGTCGGCGGGTCGGCAATGGGATACCCGTTGCCGTTGGTCAGAGGGCCCGTCGGCAACGACGGCGAGGTCATCACTCCGCCATCCGCGTTGACCGGGGCGCAGGTCGAGACCGTGTTCGACATCGACGCTTCGACCGCCAATTCCGCGGCCCGGACGCTCGTCAAGTACTCGTCGACCTTGAGGCGGTCGGTCGTCCCCAGCCGAGCGACCAGTGAATTGGCTTCGCCCGTCACTTCGTCGAGAACGCTCTTGCGCAGCGCCTTGCGCATCGCGAGTGCGGCCGATGCATCGGCCGAGCCGGCGTCGCCCGAGGGCGAGGTGTTGGCAAAGATCTGGTTGAAAATGGTCGCCGGATTGGACACCGGCGGAAGCGGCTGGGTCGCGCTCGCCCAGGACGTCGTGCCGTTGTACACCGACGGGTACGACGTGTCCGAGAAGGTCGACGTCGTGCCGCTAATCTGCATCGACGGGATGACCGTGGCCGTGCCCAGCGACTGCGCGTAGACCTGATCGACGGAAATGCCCACCTGGATCTGCGGCTTCTGGCCCTGCATGCAGGTGGTCATGCCCGGGGCCCCGCAGCCGTGCGATCCCTGCGGGTTGACCGCCGGTGTGTTTTGGATGCCCGAAAACACCAGCAGTTTGCTCTTGACCGGAGCGAGCGACGCGAGCGTCGAGCTCAGCGTGTAGTTGACGCCCGTATCGGCCGGGAACCAGCTCGGACCCCAGACGCCGCAAGGCAGGTACCAGCTCAGAAACCGGATGGGCGGCGAGGCGGCTTGCGCCCGCGCTTCCGAGCGCGTGAGAAGCGACTCGAGCACCGGCAGCGTGATCGACGCCGCCGCCGCCCGTAAGATCGCTCGTCGAGTCACCAACGGCCGGCGGGGGTTGCGCCGTTCGGCGGCCAGCGCCTTCGCGTCGAAGGTCACGTTCTTATCGCGAATGCGGGTGATGCTCATTGCGTTCCTCCGTCCAGGTTGGTCGTGTCTCCCCCGTCCGGGAGAGGGGTGGCATCTCCGCGACGCATGCGGAACGTGTCGTTGGACACCACGTTGGTCAGCACGTCACCCACTCCAAGGGCCCCGCCGCCCTGCGCAGGCGTCGTGATCTGGGCCAAGTACGGCGTGTCGGTCGCCACAAGCGCGCGACCGAGCGAGTAGGTCAACACGTTCTGGGCGACGCACGGCACGAACCGGGGGTCCGCCGCCACCGCGGCCGCGAGCTGGATCCCGCCGGTGAACTTCGCACCCACGCCGCCGTCGGGGTCGGCGATCGCTCCGGCAAACATGCCGTCGGCGTCGACCGGTTCCCCATTGTCTTCCGTTCGCCAGGCCCCGACCGCATCGTAATTTTCAAGTGCGCTTCCAATGTTGTCCATGCTCTCGTGGCACACGGCGCATGCCGGGTTCGCGCTGTGCAGCGCCAGGATCTGCTCTTGCGTACCCCCGTCCACCGCAATGGTCGGGAAGGGAGGCACGTTGGGCGGAGGGGGCGGAGGCGCAGAACACATCAACTGGCTGAGCACCCAGGCCCCCCGCTTCACGATCGACGTTCGGGTCGGGTACGACGTGACCGACAGGACGCCCGCCATCGTGAGCAACCCGCCGCCGCGCTCCGGCGTCGTCAACGTCATGCGCGTCAGCCCCGTTCCGCTCGGTGCCGCAATTCCGTAGAGCGATGCCAGATTGCTGTCGATGTAGGAAAACTTCGCGGTCAGCAGTTGCAAGACCGGCTCGTTCTCCGTCACGAACTCGCCAAAGAAATCGTTGACCTCGCCCAACATCGAAGTCGCCAGGCTCGTATTGAATTCCGGAAACATCGTCGCATCGAACATCTGCGTGCTCACGACGCTCGTGCCCAGCCACATGGACGCGAACACCGGCGCGAAGACCCCCTTCGGATCCGCGAGCATGCGCTGCAGCTGCGCCTGCACGCCGGCCACCGTGGCAAGCGAGCCCGCCGCCGGGTTCGTCGTGGCCGCAGCCGCCGCGTCGAACAGCGCCTGGTCCGGCATGCTGCGGTACATCATGTAGGACAGGCGCGACGCCGTCTCGTACGGACTGAGCAAGTGCGGCGTCAGAGACGTCGGGTCCGAATCGAATTCGGGACGGAACAGGAAGTTCGGCGACTGCAACATCGCTTCGAGAACCGTACGAAACTGCACGTCGACGGTGGCTCCCTCTTGTGCGGCCGTCGCCATCAGAGCCACGAAGGTCGCGACTTCGGTCGACGTCAACGGGCGCCGGAACGCCCGCAGACCGAAGTTGGTGATGAGAGTCTGAGCGCAAGACGTCCCGGTGGTCAGGTCGCAGGTCACCAGGTTCGTGTACTCCGCCGTGCCCGGCGTCATCGCCTCGGCCGCCAGCGATTCAGCCGCTTGCTGGTAAAGCGTGAACTGAACCGGCGACAGCGTTTGCAGGTCGCCGTTGTTGTCGAACCCGAGGGCCGGAGCATCGTCGGGAAACGTCGATGCGCCGGGCGTCTGCGATGTCCCGAGCAAGTCGTGAACCGTGTTGTCGTACTCCGCTCGGTTCAATCGCCGAATGGTCACGCGCCCCGGATCGCGCGGCTCCGCTGTCGTCACACCGCCTCCGCCTCCTGCAGCACCCACCGCAGCACCCGTCGGCCCGGCCGCCGCTGAGCCCGGACTCTGGCCCCCCGCCTGGCCAGGACCCGTTCCCGGATCCCCAGGGGCCGTGCCGATGACGCCCGTACACGCCGCCACCGCCAGCGCGAGCGCCGGCCAGCCCACCTGCCCGAACCGAGATCGCCAGACATTTCGTTGAAGCATGTGGGCTCCATTCTCCATCAATGTGGCACTGCCTTGGACGCGCCAAAGCATGGATTGCAGTGTGACAACCGTTTTACAGCGCGCTGCCCAGAGGACGGGCCCTTCGCCGGCAACGCCGTACCCCTTCGATGTGCAGAGGCGCCTGCGTCGAGAAACGGCTCAAAAAAGAGGCCGGCCGTGCCTACGAACGGGGTCGATCCGTCGAGCGCGCAAATATCCAAAGATTCGACTGTTCAATACGGGATATGGACGTGCACCTTCTGCTGACACTGCAATCGGCAGCGCTTCGCGTCCCTCGCCTACGGCCCCGCCGTGCGACGTCCGCCCTGCGACGTCCGCCCTGCGACGTCAGCGAGTACGACGGTGGGCGGTGTACGATTTCTTTGGCGCTTCGCCCCAAACCCCAATCACTTCCCGGCGATGGAGTACACCGCTCGGCTGATCCCGTTGTTCTGGGGGCACTTTAACTCGCGTCTCGCTCTATCGACACCGTGTTGCCACCTTCCGCCTTGGCGCGGTACATGGCACGGTCGGCGCGCTCGATGGTGCGGTCGACGGCGTGATCTCCACTCCGCACGACCGACGCGAGACCGATGCTGACGGTGACCACGGCCTTCCTTGCGCCGGGCGCGTGCGCGATCCCGAGGTGTTCGACCGTCGAGCGCACTCGTTCCACGGCTGCGGCCGCCCCCTCGAGCGACTGCTCCGGCAGCACGATCAGAAATTCCTCGCCACCGTAGCGATAGACCTGGTCGGCGCGGCGCACGCTCGCGCTGATCGCGCGAGCGATCTGGCGCAGAACGGCGTCGCCGGCAAGATGGCCGTAATGATCGTTATAGCGCTTGAACTCGTCGAGATCGCACATGGCAATCGAGACACTCCGCTCGTAGCGCGTCGCGTGGACCTGAAGCTTTGCGAGATCCTCGTCGAGTCGCAACCGATTGCCGACGCCCGTGAGAGCATCCACCCTTGCGTCGCGAAACGAGGCCTCGCTGTCACGACGCAGGCCTACGTTCCGATCGGCGAGCTCGCGGTAGGCCCGGACCACGCGATCGGCCGCGATGAGCCTCGCCTCGAGGTCATCCACGTCGATGGGCTTGGGCAGGTAGTCGTCCGCGCCCGCCCGTACGGCCTCCACGAAGTCGCGCTTTTTCGCATGACCGCTGGCGAACAGGAGATACGTATAGGTCCCGCGGTCGAGATCGCGAATGCGCCGACAAAGCTCCATGCCATCGATGCCGGGCATCGCCCAATCGCTGATGACGACATCGGCCCGCTGCGCGCGGTGCCAGCGCAACGCCTCGGATCCGCTGGCCGCACCTCGGCAACGGTGGCCGAGTGCGGCCACGGCGGCACACAGCGCTGCCCGTGCGTCGTCGTCGTCGTCGACGACAAGGACCCGAAGCGGTCGCAGAGGCGACGGCGACGCCATGCTCTTCGGCGCGGGTTGACCGCTCTCTTCAGCAGATTGAATCATCACGATGAGTCCCGCACCACCATGCAGGCGGCGTGCCCGCGGTCTGGGCGCTCTGCGAGCGTATTGCCATCCGGGTGCGTCTCTTCCGCGCGCAATGTTTTCGGCGGTACGCATGTTCCGGGTCATGAAGATCAGGTGCCCCGCTCCGTACCCCCCAGGGTCATCGGGAGTCGTAGGGATTGTTGGCTTCGATAGGACGAAGCGGCGGACGCCCGCCGGCCGGACCCACGCCGGTTTGCGCAGCGAGGGTCGGTTGCGGCCGAGATCGCGGCGGCGGCGGCGGCGATGGCGGATCCGGTGCGAGATGAGCCCTGGCCGGAGGGGGCGCCGCACGCTGTGGGGACCGGTGCGTCACGACGGCCGGGAGCGTCGCGATCGCAAGGCGATCCAGACGGATGTCGATCTCGACGTCGCCCGAAAACGACACCTGCTCGGTCTGGGTTTCGTAATCCTCGGCCGAGACCGCGATGGTGTGCAGCTGACCGTCTTTCGCCCGCTCTGCGCGGTAGGGATTGGTCGACACCCGCTCTCCGTCGAGCGTGATCTGCGCGGTGGTCGGCGAAGCCTGCACGGCGAGATGGATGAACCGGGGCTCCGCAGCCGGCGCAACCACGGCGGCAGCCGCCACCGTCGGGGCGGCGCCCTGGGTCGGTGCGGGGGGCGATTTCGAACGCGATAGGCCACCGCAACGGCGAGGGCCACGGCGAGCACAACGGCAACGCCGCGGGCTGCAACGGCGCCCGCGAACCAAGACACGAGCGACCGGGCCGCGCGAGCTTCGATGGCGCCGTCGCCCTTCACGTCGCCCGGCGGCGGGGCCATGATCGATCCCTCGATCCACAAGGACGGCTCGCTCGGACTTCCGGCGACAGGTCCGTCGACGACCGGAGTCGCAGGACTGACGGCCTGGGTGCCTGAAACGGGCGACGGCAGACGAGGCATGTGGCCCGAGCGCGGGCTGGTCGGAAAACGCGAAACGACTTCCTCGATGATGAGGCTCATCTTGTCGCGCTCGGCCTGGAACGCTCGACCCACGACAACCCCGATTTCGCGCATCGACATCGCGTCGTCGCGCCGGGTGAGATAGGACTCGAGGGCATCGACGAACTCGGCCGCGGTGGGGTACCGATCGTGCGGATGCCGTGCCGTTGCCCGAGTGCAAATCGCATCGAGTTCCGGCGACGCGTGGGGGCACACCGCTCGCAGCGAAGGAGGTCCTTCGCGGACCACGCGCGATAGAATTTCGACATCGGTCATTTGCGGCCAGAGCCTTCGCCCGGCGGCGGCTTCCCAGACCATGACACCGGCCGAGTAGATGTCCGCGCGACGATCCACCTTGCCGCCGCTGGCTTGCTCGGGCGACATGTAGGCGATGCGGCCTTTGAGAATGCCCGTGCGCGTCACGAGTGCGGAATCCACCGACTTGGCGATTCCGAAGTCGAGCACTTTGGCCTGACCGTCAAACGTCACGATGACGTTGAGCGGGCTCACGTCGCGATGCACGATGTCGAGCGACTCGCCGTCGAAACCTCGCAGCTCGTGCGCGTAGTGCAGTCCGCGAAGCGCCTCCGTGATCACCCGCAGGTGCCCACCGACCGACAGCCCGTCATGGCGCGCGAGGTGCCGGCCGATCCGCTGCAGGGTGCGGCCATCCAGAAATTCCATGATCATGAAGTGGCGATTGCCGTCGGAACCGACCTCGTTGGTCTGCACGATGTTCGGGTGGGTCAGTCGTGCGGCGAGGCGCGCCTCCTCGAGGAACATGGCGACGTACGTCTCGTCCTCGCAAAATGAAGGCTTCAGCTCTTTGACCGCCAAAAGCTTGTTGAACCGGCCGGGCCCCTGAGCGATCGCGAGATACACATTGCCCATACCCCCCTTCGCGAGCTCGGCGACGACACGGTACTTGCCAATCTCGATCGCTGGTGTCTCGGATTCCGCAACAGACGTCATCTCACGCCCCCTCTCAGGCACGATGCGGGCCACCTCGCCCAATTGCCGGCGCCGGCGACTCTCGCCGGGCAAACATGGGCATCGTCGAACCGTTGCGCTACAGGACGTTGCGGTCACGCGGCGTCATTGAGGACGAGCGGCAGCAGCGGCGCCCGGTGACCGTCGGCGAGAAACGGCTATCGGTCTGGACGTGTCGGCTCGGGCCTACACGCGCCGTCAGCGCGCCGGCCTTCCGGAGGCCGCCGGGCCGGGGAGCCACCCTCGAGCGGAAAGTGCCAAGTTCGCCTGGGGTTTAGGTCGTCGTGCGCATTCCCGACGCGGTCGTCTTCAAGACCAAGGTCGAATTGGCGTTTCGACATGATCGCTCCGAGATCCTCGAAGGACCCGCGGTAGCTCCTCGGCGTCCGCGGCGCGAAGGGCGGCGGCTGAGTACAGGGTTCGCTGGGGCGACCCGCCGCTCATCATCGAGCCGGCGACCGAGAGGGAGTACGCCATGGACTTCAGGGATGTTCCGATTGCAGGACGATGTGCAGGCGGAGAAGGCTGCGGGCCGGACAGGGTTCGCACGTCACCTGTCGGTCGTCGCCGTTGCACGCAAGGGGCACCATGGTCTCGCGCCCAGTGGTCATGTCCGTGATGCTGGCAAAAGCTTCGAACGACGGGGGCAATCCTTGCAAACGCAAAACGGCCTTGCGTGAGGGGGCTCGGTTGACGAAACCGACCCCTTCGAACGCGGTCTCGCGACCGTACGCGCGCTTCGCCGCCGAGGGTGTCCGGCACACCGCGTGACGCAGCGTGTACGAGGAAGGTCCGGCCGTCGAGACCGCCAGATGGAAGGGGACGCGGGCGGCGCGACGCTCCCCCTGAGCGTCCACGATACGCTCGGGCCTCGCGCCCGGCGCCGCCGCGACCACTTCGACGTACGCGACACGCGCGCTCTCGGATTCCGGCATCAGGCGTCGCGTGCAACGCAGAGTCCAACGGTCCCCCGTCCCGCTCAACGCGAAGTGGGCTTCATTGCTTTTGAGCACCGGTTCAGCCGGCGCGAGGGCCGCGGGCGTCCGCACCTCCCATCGGAGTCCGGCGCGCTGGATGTCGATGAGGATCCGCGGAGGCGCGAGCCGGCCGCTCGTAGGCGAGAACGCGACCGTCCGAGCGACCAAGGAACCGTCGGAGCCCAGATCGAGCACGTTGAACGACGGCCAGAGGTGACCGGCGCCGCGACCGTCCGTCGGAGACCACGCTTCGGCCACACCGGCGCTCCCCGCAGAGAGGATGGCGATGTCGTTTTCGCCGAGGTCGGTTCCGACCAGGAGCCTGGCGGTCGGATAGTGTTTGTGTCCGTGCAGGACGACCACTGGACGGCCTACCCCGTGCAACGTCGAGATTGCCGTTCCGGCCCCGAGCGCGGTCATCGTCAGTTCTTCGCGATCGGCATTCGAGACGAGCATGGGAAGGGCCCGGTCGACGATCCATCGCGAGATGGCATCTCGCCCATGCAGGTCGACGCGCCCCAGGTCGGTGAGCGGGGTCGGGATCAGATGGTGATGCATCAAAAGCAGAAGCGGGGCCCTAGGCTCGGGCTCGCGAGGCAGCGTCGACACCAACCACAGCAGGTCCTCCTGACGAACCTCACCGCCAGCGCTAAAGAGGCCGCGCAGCAGGACGGTCGCGTCGTAGGTCGCCACGCTGGCGCGGGTGCGGTGCACCTCTTGGGGGACCCTCTCGGCGCGGCGGGGGAGACGGCCCGCTACGAAGACAGGCGCTCGTTTCACCGACGCGGAGGCGACAGCCAGCGCGTCGAACAGCGTGGGGTCGTGCGGGCCAAGGATCCCTCCCCTGCGCCGGTCGTGGTTGCCGGCAAGGAGCACGACAGGGACGGGGTCCGGGAGGGCGTTCCATGAGCGCGCCATACAGCGCCACGAAGCGACTCATCGCCTCTGTGCGGTCGAAGTCCGACGAGTCGAACACGTCGCCGGTCACGAAAATCGCCGCAACGGAAGGTGAACCCTGCGGGCCGAGGAAGTCGCGGAGCGCTCCAGGCAACCGTCCGAGGATCTGCGTGGATCGTTGCGTCGCGGCGATGTGCAAGTCCGATAAGTGAACGATTCGATCCGGTCGCGCGGCATCGCTCCGTGACGCGGTTTCGCGCTCGGACGGGATCATTTACCGCGCTCCTACGGGCGTTCAGCGCAAGCGCGAACGACGCAGCCAGGATCGCCGTTCGCCGCCGCTGCGTGTGCGCGCGGCGCAGTGCGGTGCCGTGGGATATGTGCCGGGTCATTCCGCCGACTTCTTTGCCGTCGCGGGTCCAGTGCCCATATGGCATGTCCCCTTGCCCCGCCTTGCCGCTCGAGCCGAAGATCGGGCCCGGCATCGCTCGAAATCCATTCGTGCCAGGTGAATCGACCGGCGTTTGGATTGGCCATGATCGGTCCCCGCGATAGCAAGTGTCTCGTAACGCGGCGGCGGGTCGCCGTCGAGAGTCGGCGATCGATTAAGCGGGCTCGTCTGCGCGCCCGGAATCCCCTCTCGGTTCACTGTTGTTACGGTGTCGCGCCAGTTTGGCGAAGTGACCGCTCGATGAACAGCCCATGCCACAAGAGAAACGGCGTCGCGGAAGGCGCATCCGTGCCGGCAGAAGCCAGTAGGCTCTCGCCATGCGCTGCGTATTCCTGGCCGGAAACCCGCGAGAGCGGCGACTCAATCCGAACGTCCTCGTGGAGCCCGAGCGAGAAGCATGGAATGCTCGCCCGCGGCAGGGCTCCCGGCGTTGATCGCTACCTACGTTGCGTCGCACGTTCTCACCGTTCTGGCGGCCATCGCCTCGCTGGTGATGCTCTTTCGAGTCTTCGATTCGCCTCGGACTCCTCAGAGCACACTCGCCTGGCTTCTGGCGATCGTGTTCCTGCCGTTCGTCGCGATCCCGCTCTACCTTCTTCTCGGGAGCCGGAAGTTCCCCCGGCACGCGAAACGGCCGGGGCGCGAGACGGCCTGGTCTGCCGACCCGTCGAGCGACGGAAAACCCGCGACGGGGCTTGCGCGCTTGTCGCTGGCGAGCGGATTGGCACCAGCGCGGGGCGGCCACGCGTTCGAGCTTCTGACGACGGGCGAGACGGCCTACGCGCGCCTGATGGATTTGATTCGGAACGCCGAACGGTCGATTGACCTGACGATGTTCATCCTGGGCGACGACGCGACCGGCGGAACGGTCGTCGACGCACTCGCCGAGAGTGCGGCGCGGGGCGTGAGCGTGCGCCTGATCCTCGATGCCGTCGGTTCCCGGCGATCGCTTCGCCGAGCGACGCGGCTGCTCGGTACGGCCGGTGCCCAAGTTCGCGCGTTCATGCCACTCCGCCACTCGCCGGTCCGGGGCCGCACCAACTTGCGGAGCCACCGCAAGCTCGGCGTCTTCGACGGCGAGCATGTCTTCGCGGGAGGAATGAATCTGGCCGACGAGTACATGGGCCCGACCGCGCGCCCGGCGAGCGCACCCCGATGGCGTGACCTCGCCGCCGTGGCGAGCGGACCGGCGGCCGCCGATGCCCTGGCGCTGTTCGAGTCGGATTGGCGATTCTGTCGCGGCCCCGGGCGTGTGGTCGACGATCCGAGTTGCGCCGATCGCGCCGTCCCTCGCGGCGACGCCGTCGTCCAGGTGGTCGCCAGCGGGCCCGACATGCCCACCGACACTCTCTACGATCTCTTCTTGACGGAGATCTTCGATGCGCGCGAGCGGATCGCGATCGCGACGCCGTACTACGTACCGGACGCGCCGCTGCAGCACGCCCTCGTCCTGTCGGCGCGACGAGGCGTGAAAACCGAGATCCTGGTGCCGTCGCGGTCGAATCACGGGGTCGCCGACGTCGCTCGCCGGCAGTTGCTCCGCGAGCTCCGGGCTGCGGGCGCCGTCGTCCATTACTACGGGCTCGGGATGGTCCACGCGAAGGCCATGGTGATCGACGACGCGTTCGCTTACGTCGGCTCGCCGAACTTCGACATGCGGGAGCTTATTTCTCAACTACGAGAGTGCCTTGTGCCTGTACAGTCGGGACGCGATAGGGCAGGTTCGCGCCTTCCTCGACGGCCTCATCGCCGAGTCCGCATCGGACAGTCCGCCCTACCGGCAGGACTGGGTGATCGAGCAGGTGGCCCGGCTGCTCGCTCCGGAGCTTTAAGTGAATCGACCGCCGTCACCCCGGGTCGGCTCCTCGCTGGCACCCTCCCCGAGCCCTTTTCGCGTCCGTGCCTACTTCGACGCATGTATGATTCGAGACGTGCATCGAAGCCGCCCTTCGCAGGGTCTGAGCTCTCACTCGAGAGAACCCCGATGCCGGCTGCCACCGGACTCATGCACGCGCCCGATCGCCGCCCTTTAGCTGCTCGAGGTCCGACCTATGCACTCGCCCCGGTCGGAGACGCCGGTGGGTCGTAGCGCTCGGGGGTCCGCTCGCGTCCTCGGCGCTGCATGGGCCGTAAGCCTCACCCTCGCTGCCGCTGCGGCGGCTGCCCAACCGGCCCCGCCGGCGGCGCACGAGGACGATGCGTTCGACTTCATGAACCTGCTGGCGCACCACGATCTACACGACATCGATGACGAAAGCTGGAACGCGTACGGACAATTTACGTACATTTCGAGCTGGCATCCGCCGTTTTCGGCTCCGTATACGAACGCGGACGGCACCGACAAATCGCTCCTCCCCGACTGGGAGCGCAGTTACACGCTCACGGCAACGCTGTTCTTCGGGGTCCGGCTCTGGCCCGGCGCCGAAGCGTACTTCGTTCCGGAGTTCATCGCGGAGGTCCCGTTTTCGGGACTGACGGGAATTGGCGGCGCCATCCAGAATTTCGAGCTCCAGAAGACCGGGTCTCCCACCGGCCAGCTGTACCGATCCCGCGCCTACCTCCGGCAGACCATCGGATTCGGCGGCGAGCGTGTCGCGAAGACGTCGGATCCGATGCAGCTCGCCGCGACGGTCGACAGCCGGCGACTTGTCCTGACGGCAGGCAATTTTACCGTCCTCGATTCCTTCGACAAGAACTCGGTCACCTGGGATCCCCGTCAGACGTTTTTCAACATGGCCTTCATGACGCACGCCTCCTGGGACTTTGCGGCCGACGAGCGCGGCTACACCAATGGCGTGATCGCCGAGATCTACTGGGACGACTGGGCTGCGCGATTCGCGCGAACGCTGCCGCCGCAAGAGCCGAACGGGCAGGCCTTGGAGTTCCGGTTCTGGGAATTCTACAGCGATCAACTCGAGATCGAGCACGACCACCAGATCTTCGGACAGGCGGGCGCCGTGCGCCTGCTCGGCTACCGAAATAGCGTCTATGCGGGACGCTTCGCCGACGCCATCGCGGCGTTCGAGGCCCATCCGGCCGACAACGCCGCCGCGTGCGGGAATCTTTACAACTTCGGGTCCGGAAACGTCGCGGCCCCGGACCTTTGCTGGGTGCGCAAGCGGAACGCGAAAGTCGGCATCGGAATCAACCTGGAACAGCACGTCACCCACGACATCGGCGTCTTTTCTCGAGCGATGGTTTCCGACGGCCAGACCGAGGTCGATGCCTTCAATGCGGCCGATCGGGACCTGTCGTTCGGCGCCGTGGCGAAGGGCTCGGCCTGGCACCGTCGCTTCGACGTCACCGGCGTCGGCTTCGGCATGAGCTGGATCTCGCCGGTGCACGCCCAGTACCTGGCCATGGGCGGGGTCGATAACTTCATTGGAGACGGCCATCTCCGCCAGGCTGCCGAGGGCGTCGTCGATGTGTTCTACAGCGTGAACTTTCTCAAGGCCGTCTGGCTCACGGCCGATTACGAGTACCTTTGGAACCCTGCCTACAACGCGGATCGAGGTCCCGTGAACATCTTCGGCGGGAGGGTCCATGCCGAGTTTTAGGGGGTACCGCGCGCTCGGCTTGGCCGCGCTCGCCGCGAACGCCTTCGCACCGCGCGCCGCCGCGCAGCCGCAGCAGGCTCAAGGGTTTGCGGTCGAGCGCTTCTATCCCTCGGCTCCGGGCGGGGGCTGGTGGGTCATGGACGCCCTCGACATGCACGGAGGTCTCGGCGGCGCGATGGAGCTGCAGAGCGGCTATGCCTTGAATCCCTTGCGGGTCACCGACGGAGTGACGCATCGGGCCGTCGTGTCGAGCCAAGCCTCCGCCGACTTCGGCTTCGCCGTCACCTACGATCGCTTTCGCTTGTACCTCAACATCACCGCACCGCTCGTCATTGTGGGCCAAAACACAACGGTGGGCGCCTATTCGTTCACCGCTCCGTCGGTCAGTTTTGCCGAGAGCCCCGACATCCTGTCGGACACGCGCGCCGGCTTCGACGTTCGCCTCGTCGGCGGCCCCAAGAGCCCTTTCCGGCTCGGCGCGAGCGCGCAACTGTGGATTCCTGCCGGCGACCAGACCCGCGACTACGACACCGACGGGACCTACCGTGGGATGCTCCGCGTCCTGGTGGCCGGTGACCGGGGCCCCTTCGCGTACGCCGGGCAGATCGGAGTCCACATTCGGCCGCGCGACGACTCCCCGACTCCTGGCAGCCCACGCGGAAGCGAGCTGCTCTTCGGGATCGCGGCCGGATCCCGGATCCCGGTTGGCCCCAGCAAGGGCGCGGTGCTCGTTTTGGGACCCGAGATCTACGGGGAGACGGCCTTCAGCTCCTTCTTCGGGACGACCACGACCGGCGTCGAGGGGCTCTTGACGGGACGCATCGAAGGCACTGCGGACGACGGGGGGCAGCTGCGGGTCAAGATTGGAACGGGGGCGGGGCTAAACCAACATTTCGGCGCACCCGAGTGGCGTATCGTGGTCGGGGTCGAGCTTTTCGACCACAACACCGACCGCGACAGGGACGGCGTCTCCGATAGCCAAGACGCATGCCCGGACACACCCGGGATCCATACCAAAGACCGCAAGACGAACGGCTGCCCGGTGGACCGCGAGTGATCAGAACCGGACGCCCAGCTGGCCGTGCGCCGTAAGCGCCGCGCGCGAATGGGCGAGCTCCGGGACAAAGAGCGCGTTGGCGTCGACGCCCAAGAAGAAATGCCAAAGGGACAAGACCGCCGTCACTCCCGGCTCGAGGTACACATCATGAGCCGTGCCGTCGAGGCCCTGCAGCCCGTCGCTCGCGACCACTTGGACGGGGCTACTCTGGTAGAAAGCGATCCGGCCCACGCCGAGCTGGGGCCGGACGATGAATCGCGAAAGCAAGCGGAAGTCGTAGCCCGCGTCCAGTCCGTATCGCATCGATCGCACCGAGAACGCGACGGTGCTCGTCGTCGCGGTCGTGCAATCGGCAACGACCGGACCGACGCACCGGGCGCTCATCGTGACGGTCGGGGAATCGACGAACGACAAGCCGCCATAGACATGACGCCACGACACGCCCGCGCGTGCCCCCGCTTCAAAACCGAGCTCGTTCCCTGCGCTCGACGCCAGATTGGTCGCTCCACCCATGCCCGCGACCTCGACGTCCACCGGGCCGATGGCACGAGCCGCACGCGCAAAGAGAACCATGCCGGCGACCACGGCGACCACAAGGCTGTCCCGACCGGTCCCGAGACTCACCGGTCCGCCCGACCCGCCCGCCCGCGGGCCCAAGCGCCCGCGAAGAGCCCGAGTCGAATGCGGCCGGGGTCGCGCGGGCCCCCCACCGGTCGATCCGTTTGCGTCCATGAGAGTCGTGATCCGCTACGCTACGCGACCCGAAACGTCGAAAGCTGATCCTGGAGTTGCTCGAGCCGGTCGGCGAGCCGGCTCATGACGTCGCCGAGCTGCCGAGCATGCTCGACATTGCCCTGCGCGGCGCCTTCGAAGACACTGAGAGCGTTCTCGATCCGATTGCGCTCCCGGCTCTGCACTTCGCTCGCGTGCGCGATCGTCTGCAGGCGGCCGGTCATGGCCTGCACCGCCGTCGTGATCGTTCGGCTGTCCTTGCGCTGGGCGATGGTCGCGGCCCGCACGTCGGCACAAACCGAGCGGACCTCGTCCAGCGCTTCCGCCACCTTTTGTTGCACCTGCCGCTGCGAGTTCGCGATGGACGAGATGCGCTTGGTCGCATTGTGCACCTCGCTTACGGCCACGGCGAGAAGATCCACGCGCGACACTTGGTCGCGGCTCGCCGTGGCGATCTCCCGGACGGTCCTTTCGGCTTGGCCCGCGCTCTCGATGATCGCCCGCAGTCGCTGCCCAGCCTCGCTGGAGAGCTGCTCGCCCGCGCCCACCGCTTTCTGACCGGATGCGACCGCATCGACGGCTTGTTGAATGTCGACCTGCACCGAAGTGATGAGATCCGTAATTCGGCTCGTGGACGCGGCGGTCTCGGACGCCAGCGCACGGACTCCGTCCGCCACGACGCTAAACCCAGAGCCCTGTTCCCCCGCTTGGGAGGCGATGATGGCGGCGTTGATGGCCAGAAGGCGCGTGGCGCGGGTGACTTCGTCGATCACCCGCACCACTTCTCCGATGGCTTCCGAACGATCCGACAGGCGCAACACGGTCGTGCCCACGGCGTCAAAGCGCTCCTGGATCTGACTCATCGCGCCGGCGATGCGGTCGACCGCGTCGCGCCCCACGACAGCCGCGGAGAGCGCATCGCGTGCCAGAGCCTCTTCGTGCTCGGCGGCGACCCCGACCTGCTTGATCGATTCGGTGAGAAGTTGCAAGGAGCCGGCCGTTCGTTCGACGGTGTCCGATAGCAGCACCGTGCTCTGAACGACCACGTCGACGTGCCGCTCCGCGGCAGCGCCTTCCGACGAGGCGCCGTCGACGGTCGCCGACAGCCTGCGCACGCTGTCGACAATCCGGACGATCTGCTCATCGACGCTCATGATGGACGACATGACCTCCGATGCCGTCTTGGACGCGCTTTGCACGCCGTCGCCCACTTTGTCCATCGAATCGTTCATCTGAACGATGGCGGCCGAGCTCTTGGTGACTCCCTCGCGCTGATCGTTGCTGTCTCCCAGCATTTGCCCCACCGCACGCGCCAGAAGCTGAGTCACGTCCGCGATTGAGGAGACCGCGCGGCCCAACTGCTTGGCGAGCGGGTTCAGTCGCCCGAGCATGCCCTCGACCGATGCGTTGAGCTCTTCGAGCTCGCGCGGGTACCACGCTTTGAGCGGTTCGGGGCGAACACGCAGGTCCCCCTCGCCGATCGATTCCACCAGCCGCGAGAGCCGCGCGATCGGCCTCGCGACCGTCCTCGCCAAAAGGACCGCCGCAACCAGGCCGACCGCGAGGGCACCGAGCGCAAAACCCGCCATGGTCCCGAGTGCCTTGAGCGCGCGCTCGCGCACGACTCGGTCGGGCCACGTGGTGACGACGCGCCATTTTACGACGCTCGTTTGGATGGGAGCGGCGGTCCCCCGGCGCAGCTCCCCCGTCGTGCTGTAGCCAAAGCGACGTTCAACCCCACCCGCCAGGGGGTCGTAGAGGTGCACGTCGCGCAGGCTCTTGAGCGGGACCACTCGCTCGTCGCCGGCGACCGCAACGACGCGGCTGTCCTCATCGAGAACGACGCTGGTGAGGCCGGGCGCCGCCTCGGTCACGCGCTCGAGCGCGTGCTGCACCGCCTCGAGGTAGATCCCGTTCGAAACGAGCCCCAACCGGTTGCCGGAGCGATCCACCACGGCGGCCGCAAAGGCGACGGCCGGTCGCGACAACATTCTGGATGCGACGAGCTGGCCCGAAAACGCCGCTCCTTGCGCGATGTCCTTGACCCACTTTCTGTCCCCGAAGAACGACCCTGCGGCCGCTCGGGGCTCGCGCCCCGCCTCGCGCACCGCTCCACCTACAGACCAACCCTGCATGTCGAGAATCATCACACCGTAAAGCTCGGGAAAGAGAGCGAAGTACTCCATCGCTCTCTCACCGTCGACATCGACGTCGAGTCTGCCGGCGGCTCC
Organism: uncultured delta proteobacterium; assembly: GCA_963696385.1. Taxonomy (GTDB): domain Bacteria; phylum Myxococcota_A; class Polyangia; order Polyangiales; family Polyangiaceae; genus Palsa-1150. Next base: position 801,808 of record CAVOKF010000004.1, on the reverse strand, counting down.
CACTTCGCCCGCCGCCGTTCGGACGATGTTCGCTTCGGCTTCAATCAAGCCCCCGAGCTCGCGAGCGAGGGAAGTGCCGGTCAACAGCGTCTCGCGGTCGGCCAGATCGGCTGCGTGGGTGGCGGCAGTCCGCGCCTCGGCGATTCCGAGAAGGACGGGCGGGATCGCGGTCAGCGAACCAATCGCGACGAAGAGCTGCGTCTGCAGCTTGAACCGTCTACGGCCGCCCGTTCGGGCCGACTTAACCTTGGTCACAGAATGCCGTTCACACATTACAGGAGGGGGACGGTCCCGCGAAGCCGCAACCGCGGAGCGCTTGCCGTCGACGACGGGTGTCCGTGCCGTCGAACGCTTCGCCGGCCGAAGGCCGCCGGGAGCGCGTGTGCCCTCTGTTCGGGACGGACCCGTCAGAAGCGCCACTCATCGTACACAGCGCCGATCCAGGCGCGAAGGAAGAATAGGGGAAAGACCATGTCTCGCGTCGGAGTCGTAGCCACAGGAATTGTCGCAGCAGCCGTCAGCCTGGCGGTCGCCGGAGTCGCCCACGCGGACGACGCCGCGACGCCGCAGCCCCCGGCGCCCGCGCCGGTGCCGGCACAAGCAGGCAGCGGAGTTTCCCACGGAGACGAAGCCGCAACGCCACAGACCCCGCCGCCTGCACCGATGCCGCCGCAAGCCGGACCCCACCCGCTGCTCGCAGGAACGCACCTCGCCGGCTTTCTTCAGCTGCCGGTGCAATCCTTTCCGCAACCGACCCTCGCAGCCATGATCACCGTGGACGCTTTCTTACTCGGGATAGGCGCGAACTTCACGTACAACGGAAACGGCAATGTCAACGGAGCCAGCCCGGCGACGACCGACAAGTTCGCATTTGGAAGCGTCGTCTATGGGAGCTACGCGGTCATCAATCGCGCTCCGTTCTTTCTGCATCCGGAGGTCGCGTGGATCACGTCGTGGGCTCCGGGATCGGCGTTCACCCAAATGAACATCGTCGCCCCGGGTCTCGGCTTCGGATTCGCCCCATGGGCCGCACCGATCATTTTGGATGCTGCGTGGGACGTCAATTTCATCTTCGTCAATGGCGCGAAGCCCGTCATCGCGAGCTCGCCCGCTCTGAGAATCGGCTTCCTTCTTTTCTGATGTGCGAGGCGCAGCCACCCGGCCAGCGGCATTCTCTATATCGCCGGCGGCGGCGGGTCGCTCGGAAGCCGCGATAAGAACCGCCCCATCGCCCGGGCGGTTCACCGGGACGAATGCGCCTGCCGGAACTCCGTCTTTTTTCGATTTTGCGACCCCGAGGGCTTTTTCGGTTTCACGCGATCCGACGACGACAAGACCATGCATCCACGAACCAGCGGCGTAGCCTTCCTTGCCTTGCTCCCGCTGGCGAGTGCCTGTGCCGTCCACCCCCCACCCCCGGCGAACAGCGCCCGCCTCGCAGGCCTGAGTTCGGGCAGCGCCATGAGCGCCGACGAAACGACCCGACAGGGCGCTCGCGTGCCGTCCGCCGAGCGCGGTGCCGGCAACACGCAAATGAGGCCTCTGCCAAGCGAATTATTGGCCGAGCCGATCGATCTTCCGGAATGCCCCGGCATCCGAATCATCGAATGGCGGGGTACTGCCGGTCGCACGGCGTCGACCCGACCGTCTACGGCGGCGATTCGTGTCATCGATCGCGTCTGCGACGCGGCGCGCCGCGGGTTCGACGACTTCGTCGCTCGGCAGGGCATTCCGACAACGAAACACTCGGCCCTTCACGCCGACGTCTGCTTGTTGCCGGCGGACGCGCGCTCCGGCGAGGAGTATCGAAACCTGAACGACGTCACCTGGCGGTTCCGGAGCCGAAGCTTTGCCCACGCAGGATCCGCGCTTCCACGCGTATGGGGGTACCATCAGCGAAGTACGCAGACCGTCTACTTGAGAAACGACGTGTTCAACGAAGACGGCACACCCAACCGCCGCTTCGAGACCGTGTTTGCCCACGAGATGTTTCACGCTCTGTCGTACGAATCCGGCCTCTACGAGCGGCACGCCGGCGACAAGGACGCCGAGGAGGAGGCCATGGCCCGGAGATTCACGAGAGGGCTGGGGATCGGCGAGTAGCGGGCGTAAGTCGGCGTGGCCGAAGCCCACGCGCCGAGACCGCCCTATCGATCCGCGAGCGGAAGAGCCGCATACCCTCCGCAGGACGCACGAGAGGCCAGCGAGGCCTCGGCATCGGGACAGGAGGGGGCCGCACTTGCCGGTCCCGGGATCGCGTATGCGCTGCCGGATTCGGTCCCGACGGGAACGCTCGTCTGGCCGCGGTCAGCCCACGATCGGGCCGAAAACCCCGAACATGCCTGCCGGGATGCCCACGCACCCTGCTCGCAAGACTCGACCCATGCGACCTGCGTGTTCTGGGCCCGCGCGGCACATCCCGTCATCGCCGCGGCCGCAAACCCGACAACCGCCACCACGCTCCATTGGATCATTGGAAACTCCTTCGGCGGATCGGGCTGTCGCACTCGCACAACCGCGCCGGGTTACGCAGCTGGAGCTTGATGTGCGGTCGGTGGAGTGTCAAGGAGCCGAGCCCTCGCGCCCGAGCGCCGAGGCGAGCTCAGGGCTCGTACTCCGGGAGCGTCAAACCCAGGCAGGAGCCGTGATGTTGCTGCGAAATCGGCGTCATCGTCACTGGCCAGGCCGAACCCGCGGCGGCCCTGCGGATCCGGTCATTGGAGCTCGGCCGTTATCGATGGGCAGGCGAGCCGCGAACGCGATCCGGGGACTGCGAATGGGCTCCCTCGGCGCCTGCAGGCGCCGCCTCGCGCAAGCGATAGCCGACTCCGCGCACCGTTTCGATCATCCAGGCGTGATCACCGAACCTTTCGCGCAATCGGCTGATGTGAACGTCCACGAGGTTCGATCCCGGATCGAAGCGCATGCCCCAAACCTGCGCCAGAAGGTCGGACCGCTTGACGATATGGTTGGCACGACGGATCAGGTGGAATAGCACCGTGTACTCGCGGTTGGTCAGCGTCAGAACGGCGCCGGCCAGCTTGGCCTGGCGCGCCACGGGGTCGACCTCGAGTTCACCGCAGCGCAGTGCCGCAAATCCGGAAAGACGGCGCAGCAGGGCGCGCACCCGCGCGACAAACTCGTCGACCTCGAAGGGCTTGACCATGTAGTCGTCCGCACCGGCGTTCAATGCGAGGACGCGCTCGCGGATCTCGCCGCGGGCGGTCAGCATCAGGACGGGCGCGACACCCCCGGACCGTCGAATCTCCCGGCAGACGGCCAGCCCGTCGGTCTCCGGCACCATCCAATCCAACACGATCAGGTCGTACAGGCCCCCTTGGGCTTGAACTATGGCATCGACCCCTCGCGCGCAGAGGTCGACTTCGAGCCCCTCCTCGGAGAGCACGCGCGCGAGAAAGCGCGCCAACTTCTGATCGTCCTCCAAGACGAGCACCTTCACCGCACACCTCGGGTGCAAATGGAGCGCGACAAACCACGGCAGCGATTCCCGCGCGGCGGGGCGACCTGCCCCTGCGAACGGAGAGGGATACCGGCATGCGTGTGTCCTGCGTGCACGAACGAGCGCGCGGAGCACGTAGTGCGCCAGCGCGTATGACGAATTCGCAATTATTGATGTCTTGTTGATATTGCGTTCATGAAGACCTCGCTCGAGCGCGGGCTCAAGCGAAACCTGAAGCGTATTTCATGAAGCGCTTTTAATGTTGAATTCATCCGACGCGGCGCCTGGCGCAGTAGACCGGATCGCATGATCCAACGGGTCGTCGCGTTTGCCCTCCGATTCCGTCCCATCATCCTCGCGAGCACGCTGCTCGTCATCTTCGGGGGCGCGATCGCGTACGCCGAGCTCGACATCGAGGCGTACCCCAACCCCTGCCCGCCGCTGGTCGAAACGCTGGTCCAGCCGATGGGATGGAGCGCCGAGGAGGTCGAGCGCTACGTCACGATTCCGATGGAGGTGGGCTTATCCGGGATGCGCGGGCTTACGTACATCCGGTCGCAATCGCTTTTCAGTCTCAGCGACATCAAGTGCTATTTCGCGTGGGGGACGGACTATTGGGCCGACCGTCAGGAAGTCATCAATCGCATGACGACCTGGATCCAGCTGCCCAACGGTCTGTCGTCCCAAATTTCGCCGTGGAACGCCATCGGCGAGGTGTTTCGTTACACGCTCGAAGGCAAGGGATACACGCTGACCGACAAGAAGACCGCCGAGGACTGGATCATGGAGCGCCAGTGGCGACAAGTCCAAGGCGTCATCGACGTGACGAGCTATGGCGGGACCACCAAGCAGTACCACGTCGACGTCGACCCGTACCGTCTTCGCGGCCACGGCGTGACGCTCACCCAGACGATCGCGGCTCTCCAGAACGCCAACGAAAACGTCGGCGGCCAGCGTCTGTCGATTGGCGAACAGTCCTACGACGTTCGCGGGATCGGCCTGCTCGGCTATTTCGACTCGCCGCTCAGCGACATCAATGACGTCGTCATCTCGCAAGGGCCGACCGCCAATGGCCTGAACACCGGCACACCGGTCCGCGTCCATGACGTCGCGGACGTCACCGTCGGATACGCGCCGCGCCTCGGGATGGTGGGCCACGACGACGAGGACGACGTGGTGCAGGGCATCGTGCTGATGCGCTACGCCGGCCAGGCCAACCCGACGCTCGCCGGAATCAAAGAGAAAGTCCGGTTCATCGAAGAGAACAATCTGCTTCCGCCCGGCATGAAGCTCGTGCCCTACTACGATCGCGGCGAACTCACGAAGCTGACCATTCACACGGTTCTCGAGAACGTCCTCATCGGAATGGGCCTCGTCGTGCTCGTTCTGGTGCTCTTTCTCAGCGACTTCCGGGCCGCACTCATCACCGCGCTCAACATCCCGCTGGCTTTGACGGTGGCGATCATCGCGCTCGTCGCCACGGGCCAGTCGGCCAACCTGCTGTCGCTCGGAGCCGTCGATTTCGGCATCGTCGTCGACTCGACGATCATCATGATGGAGAACATCTTCCGGCGCCTGGGCCCCAGTGGAAGCGGCACGATGAACGAGCGGGTGCTCGCGGGCGCACGCGAAGTGGGCACGCCGATGACGTACTCGACGCTCATCATCGGCCTGGCATTCCTGCCGCTGTTCACGTTGGTCGGCGTGCCGGGCGCCATCTTCGGGCCCATGGCGCGGACTTACGCGACGGCGATCGCCGGAGCGATCCTGTTTGCGCTGACCTTGACACCCGTCCTGGCCGCGAAATTCGTCCCCGCACAGCACGAGGAAAAAGAGAACTTCGTCATGCACTTTCTTCACAAGGTCTACAATCCCTTCTTCGACGCTGCGCTCCGCAGGCCGAAGACGGCACTGGTCTTTCGGGCGATTCCCATCTTCGCGTGCGTCGCGCTCTTCCCCCTGCTCGGGCGCGACTTCATGCCGAAGCTCGAGGAAGGCAATCTCTGGATCCGCGCGACGATGCCGATGTCGATTTCGTTGGAAAAGTCGGCCGAGTACACGACGCGAATGCGCCGAATCCTGCGCGGGTGTCCGGACGATCCGACGAGCGCGTGCACCGAAGCGAACCGCAAGCATCCGGAAGTCGTCACCGTCATCTCGCAGCTCGGGCGCCCGGACGACGGCACGGACGTCACCGGGTTCTTCAACATCGAGTTCTTCGCTCCGCTCAAGCCGTTCGACGAGTGGCCGCGCGGCATGACGAAGGACAAGCTGACCGACGAGCTCAACCGTGAGCTGTCGGAAGCGTTTCCGGGCACCCTTTTCAACTTCTCGCAGTACATCCTCGACAACGTCGAGGAGGCCACCGCCGGGGTCAAAGGCGCCAACTCGGTCAAGATCTTCGGGCGCGACATCGATCAGAACGAGAAGGTGGCCGGACAGGTCGTCGACGTCATGCGGACGGTGCCCGGCATCGTGGACCTCGGGCTCTTCCGGTCGCTGGGGCAGCCGGACGTCAAGATCACGCCGGACAGAAAGGCGCTCGCCCGCTACGGGCTCAACACCGGCGACGCCGCCAACGTGGTGCAGTCGGCGCTCGGCGGACTCACCGGCAATGGCAGCCCGATTGTCGAAGTGTACGAAGGCGACAAGTTCTTCGATCTCACGGTGCGATGGCAGGAGAAATACCGTTCTTCGATCGAGGCGATACGCGAAATCACGGTATCGACGCCTTCCGGGGCTTACATCCCGCTCGGGCAGATCGCGACGGTGGAGCAGGTCACGGGCCCGACGAGCATCTATCGCGAAAACCTGCAGCGTTACGCGCCGGTGAAATTCGGCGTTCGGGGCCGCGACCTCGCCGGGGCCATCGCGGACGCCCAAAAGAAGATCAAGGAGCAAGTCCACCTACCGTACGGCATGCATCTCGAGTGGGAGGGCGAGATCCAGGAGCTCAACAGCGTCGAGAACCGCCTGATGATCATCATCCCCCTCACGATCTTGCTCATCGGGTTCGTCGTCTACATTGCGGTCGGCAACTGGGTGGACACGATGATCATTCTCATCGACATCCCCGTCGCGTGCACCGGCGGGGTGCTCGCTCTGCTGATCACGGGAACGACCTTCTCGGTCTCCGCGGCCATGGGGTTCATTTCGATCTTCGGAATCGCCATTCAAGACGCCATTCTCATCGTCACGTACTTTCAACGCCTTCGCAACACGGAAGGTCACTCGATCGAGCAAGCCGCGCGCGAGGCCGCCGAGAAGCGGTTCCGACCCGTGCTCATGACGACTCTCGTCGCGATGCTCGGTCTCATGCCGGCGGCCCTTTCGAACGGCATCGGGGCGCAAACCCAAAAACCGCTGGCCATCGTCGTCATCGGCGGGTCGCTCATTCTGGCGGCTCTCACGCGCATCCTGCAGCCGCCGCTCTTGGTGCTGGCGCATCACTGGCTGGAGGACTGGAGGGCGCGTCACGGAGGCGACGGACCCGCGGAGCCGGTGGAGGCCTGAACGGCTCGGCCGTCTTGACCGATTGTCCCAGAACATCCCGCAAGCCGATGGGAGCCGCGCCGCCGGAGGCCAACGAGCCGGCGGCGCCGCCTTGCTGCACGAGGAGGTCGCGATGGTGGAGAAAGCAAAAGTCACCCTGGTTACGGTGGTCGCGGCGTTCGAACTCGAGCCGCGGCTCGCGAGCGATCTGAAAGCGATCGGGGTGACGGCCTACAGTATCGGCAAGGTCGATGGCCTCGGGCTGCACGGCCTTCGGACGGCCGGCCTCGTCGACGCGTCGAGCTTGCGTCTCGAGATGCTCGTCGCCCCCACGCTGGCCGAGAGGATTCTCGAAATCATCGCGAACAAATACGCCGGTCAGCCGATTATCGCCTACCTCCACGAGGTGGACGCGATGCCCGCGGAGAACTTTCGGACGACGTGAGTCGCTCGCCGAGCGTTGGAGCGGCCTGCCGCTCGCATCATCGAGCCTGCGATCGCCTTGTCAGATGGGCGCCGACTGTCGCGACGATCGTCGGCTCTTCCGAACGCCTCTCGATCCGCAACGGGTCACCGCGGAGGCGGCGGAGGCGGCATCTGGGGCGGCACGTAGGGAACGTACGTGTACACCCACTGGGGGAGATGGTTGCCGGTCGCTCCGCCGTCGCCCGTGGGGGCAGCGGTGCCGCCGTCCCAAAGAACCTCGGGCGTCGGGCTGTTCTGCTGCGGAAGCCAGACGGGCGCGAAGCTGGGATCGCCGGAAAGCGCCCCGGTCGAATCGACGGCTACCGCGGCGAACCAAATCTGCGGAATGGAAGCTCCGGCTTGCGATCCGGCAAGCGTGGCGCCGTAGGGTCTGCGCGAAGAAAAGGCAACCCAGTAGAGGGTCTTGCCCTGGAAGATGCCGTGCGTCGGGGAGAAGCGCGGCCACGAGTTGGTCCACGTGCCTCCGCCCTCGGCAGGCCATGTACTGGTTCGGCCGCTCGCCTGATCGAGCTCCAAGGGCGTGCCGCCGCTCGTCCGGACGAGGCGCAGGCGGGCCGACGGATCGTCGTACCCGTCGCACGGGCTCGATCCATAGCCGTCGCCGGTCGGCGTCGGCGGCCCGCTGCAGGAAGACTCGTTGAAGACGACGAACTGACTGTCGTCCGATATCGCGGGATAATATTCGGTGAGGTTGGTGGCGCGCGGGACGAGGACCGTGGGCGTACCGAACGTCGTGCCCGTGACCGGAGCCGTCCAGATTTGCGCGTTGGGCGTCTCGTTGCCGTTCAGGTCTTTGGAGTCGTAGGCGTGCGGGATGGTCAGCGTCGGCACCCAGCTCGAGAACGCGAGCAGGTCGCCTTTAGCCGACCAGTAGGGGTGCGTCTGCATCTCGGTCATCGTCGGGAAGAGAGGACCGGTGCTCGCGAGCGTCGCATCGGCCGTACGCAGGTAGAGCGCACCCTGGAGCTCTTGCACCATCGTCAGGTCGTCCGGAGAGAACGTGCTGAACGTCGCGAAGCCGTCTTGCAGAAACTGGCCCGCATCGCCGACGATTTGTGCGGCGAGAGGCGTTCTCGTTGCGATGTCGATCAAGGCGAAGAACGACCCGTTGCCATCGCCGTTCGCCGCGATCGACGCGCCGCCGATCGCGATGCCCATCTTCTTTCCGTCTTGCGAAATAGCGTGGCAGCCGATGCACGCCCATCCCCCGCTCAGCGGCGGGGCGTACGGTACCGCATCGAGCCACTGGTAGAAGACCTCCGGAGGCGTGCCGGCCTCTTGCAGATTCATGCGAACGACTTCGCTCGCGGCCATCATCGTGGAGGGAGGCGAGCTCCAGTAATAAATGGATCCGGGCAACGTGCTCGACGCCCACCGAACGTCGATGGAGCTGCTCTCGGCGAGATTGGACCCGTCGGCGCCGGCGAGCCGCACGGTTTCGGTCATGTTCTGCGCGCCGCTCGCGCCGGCGAGGTCCTGCTCGAGCCCCGCCGGAATGGCGATCGAGCATGCGCCGGCAATCACCGCGTTCGGGATCGGCGTGCAGGGGGCATACACGTCGACATCGATCGCGTCGCCCTCGAACGCGATCCGCGCGAGGGTCTGGTTCGACGCGCTCGGAACGACCTGGAACGCCAAATCGCCAAAGTGAAACGGAAAGAGCGCCCCATCGAGCGGATACGTGATCTGCGGCGCCGTGCCGCTCGGGGTCCCGTCGAGCTCCGTCGTGTCCATGTTGCTCGGGTTGACCGTGCCGGTCACCTTCACCGTCACCGTCGCGGTCCCCTGCGCCGACCCGGCCGCCCCGGCGATGGCGGTCACCGTGAATAGACCCGCATTCGTCGTCGAGAAGTTGCCGCCGGGGGCCGTCGCCAACACCGGATCGCTCGTGCTCCAGCCCGCGCAACTGGTGATGTCGGCCGTCCCGCCGTCGGCCAGAGTGGCCGTTGCGGTGAATGGCTGCTCGACTGACGGAGCGGTTCCCCCGTAGGTGACCGTGGTGCTCAGCGTCGGCGGGGCAATCGCGACGCTCGTAATGCCGGAGGGACACGTCCCCGTATTGGCCTGAACCCCCACCAGGGTGGCACCGGAGCCGTCGCCCGCCAAGAGGAGGGCACCGCCGCCATCCCCAACCGGCAGCCCACCTGCGCTTACCGAGCTTCCCGGCCCGAAGACGTCATGGCCGCCCGTCTGCGCACACCCGGCGACAACGCCCGCTGTGACGAGGCCCACGAAAAGAAACGCATACACCAAACGAATCATGCGACCGAGCATTCTGACCTTACTACCCCATCCGGGGAACCCGCTTGCTTCGGATGAGATTCTCTAGAGACACATAAGTGAGCGGATGCGCGCCGATAATGCCCCGGGCGCCGCTCTGCTTCGCGCAAGACACGAGACCCGAGCTCGGGCAGGCGAGTGACACGGGAAGAGGCTAGCGACCCGCGAGGACCTCGGAAGGGGCCATCGAGCCATACGCGTCGAGACCGCCGAAGCTTGCCCCCGGCGGGGGTTCGGCCGAAAGCGCTTCGGTGAGTACGAACAGAAGCACGACGAAGCAGGTCACGACCCCCGCCGAGGCCTCGCGGGGACCTTGTACTTCGCGACGTCGAGCCGCTGGCTGACGATAGGGGCTTTGCGGAAGGTCACGAACGCTGCTGAGCATGCGATTCCTCCATGGCAGGGACCGATAACGACCAGCCTAGCGCACGACATTCATCCGCGCCCGAACGACGGCCGTTGCACGACGGCTTGTTGCGACCCCTTAATCTGAAGAAATCTGAAGTTTCGGGTCGATGAGACCCGCCTCAAAGCCTTTGCGCCAAGGCCGCCGCGCCCTCGACGACAATTCGCTGGCCCATCTCGACGCCGTGCTTCACGGCCACGTAGGGAGTGCCCGCGCTTTCATCCACGGCGACTGGCAGTCGTTCGAAGCGCACTCGACCGTTCGCTTCGCCGATTTGCACGAAGACGACCTTGTACTCGCCCAGGCGAACCATCGCGCTTCTCGGGATGGCGAGCGCCTCTCTCGGGTCGACCGAGATTTGAACGGTGACGTACATCATGGGTCGCAGTTGCCCGTCGGGGTTGTCGAACGTGCAACGCACTTTCGCCGTACGCGTGTTCGAGTCCATGGCCCCGCTCACCCAATCGACCGTGCCGGTGAACACGCGGCCGGGATACGCAACGGTCGTGACCTTCGCGGGCGCGCCGACGTGGACGCGTCCCATATCGATCTCGTAAATGTCGCCCAGCACCCAGACCTTGTCGAGCTCGCCAATGGTGAACAACTCCCCGCACACGGCGTTGGTCATGAGACCCGGTAGACAGTTGTTGCCGGCCCCGCCGCTGTACTGGCCCTGGACTTCGATGCCGGGGTTGATGTTGCGCAACAACACTTCACCGTCGATGGGGGAGGACAGCGTATAGGTCTGCGTCACGGCGTCGACGTTGCCCACGCGCAGCAGAAACTGCTTTTGGCGCGCCCGTTCAAGCTCGGCCTTGGCGTTTCGCTCGGCGTCTTCCGACGTCTCGACATCGGCCGCCGATGCCGCCTTTTGAGCGTACAGGGCCTTCTTGCGGTCCAGGTTGTGCTCGGCGGCGATGAGATCGGCCTCCGCCTTGTGGACGTCGCTCACTGCGTTGCCGATGTCGGGGGATTCGATGATGGCGAGCGGGTCACCCTTTTTCACGCGTTGGCCGAGCTGCGCCACGATCTTGGTGACGCGTCCGGTGACGGGCGAAAACACGTGGCCGCTACGAAGATCGTCGAGGGTGACGGTCCCGCTCGTGAGCAGCGTTTCGTCCACCACGTGATCGCCGACCGCAGCCACCTGAATCTTGGCCTCGGCGACCTGGGCGGGCGTCAGCCATACCTGATCGCTAGGGGGGACTTCACCCGCGGCTTCCGGCGCGGCTTGCGACGCGTGACACGAAACTTCCAGTGCGGCGAACACGATGACGGCCAGCGCGCTGATATGTCCGGTGATGCGTGTCATCGTGCACTCCGTACCGCTTGCAATGAGCTCTTAGACGGCCGTCCGCCAGCGGGTGATAATCCCGAAATCATCGACTGGGGCCGCGACGGGCCTCTGAAGCGCGCGAAAAAAAGTCGGAAGGTCGCTGCTGGTTGTCTCGATATCGCGCCGCGATATCGCGGGAATATAAGGGGCGCCCACTAAATGTTTTCTAAAACGCTGTGGGTGCGCCACGACGGCGAGCGGCCTGTCGCGTTGGAGAAGCGCGGCTCAGCCGGAGGGGCCCGTAGTCTTCATCCTAAGTCGCCTGGCGTCCCGCCGCTGCGGAAACGCCGGCGATCCGTTTTTTTTGCCGTTTCGACGCCAACGCAGCCAGCACGGAGTGATTGCCTCGCCGGTGGTCGCATGGCGCAAACCGTGCGCGGAAGCGGCGACATTGCGGAGCACGCTCGGGCGACCCTCCACGCTGCTTTCGCAGAATCGTTGAGCGTTCGGACCTGGCCCGGGAGTGGGCGCGACCGTCTACGCCCACGGTACGGCGGCCGATCCAGCGCGGTCGGTTCAAGCTTCTTCCGGCTCGGGGCCACGCTGGAACCGCTTGAGCCATGTGTGCGCCACGACGAGCAGCGGGGGCTGCACCATGCGCGCGACGAGAGCCAACATCATCGAGCCCCCGATGACGACGATGGCCAACGGCTTTTGGGTCTGAGAGCCGATGCCGTTCGAAACCGCGGCGGGAAAAAGACCGATCATAGCGACCAGCGTGGTCATCAAGCAGGGGCGCAGTCGCTTCTCCGCCGCCTCTCGAGCCGCCTGCTCGATACCGTGCCCTTCCGTCCCCCGAAGACGCTGGAAGTACGTGACGACGAGAATGGAATCCTGAATCGCAATGCCGAAGATCGAAATGAATCCCATCGCCGCAGAGACCGAAAAATTCGTGCCGGTCAAAAGGAGAGCCAACACACCACCCGTGCACGCGACCGGAATGTTGGTGAGCACGAGGATGGTGTCCGCCCACGTCTTGACGGCGCTGTACGTGAGAAACGTGATGAGCAAAATCGTGACGGGGATGATGATGGTCAGCCGGTCCTCGGCCTCGTGCAATTCATTGATTTCACCGGACCACTCGAGCCGCGTATCGTATGGTCGGCAGACCTTGGCGCCCCCGGCCTTCTCACACGGGGGGATATCCTGCTCGATCGCGGATTGCGCCGCGCCGATCGTGCTGGCCAGGTCGCGTCCGCGGACGCTGAACTTCACGGGGGAATACCGGACGGCATCTTCGCGGTAGATGATGGCGGGGCCGTCCGCGATCTGAATCGTGGCGATCTGGCCTAGCGGAAGGTGCATCCCGTCGGGCGTCGCGACTCTGATTTCGCGTATCGCCTCGAGGCTCATCCGATATTGCGGCTTCCATCGTACCGTGAGGTCGAAGTGCTTCTCGCCCTCGTACACTTGAACGATCGCCTGGCCGCCGATCGCCGCTTGGATGACCGCGTCGACGTCGCCCGTATTGAGCCCATAGCGAGCACACAGCTCGCGATCCGGAGTGATCTTGATGTTGGGCTGGCCCATCGATTTGAAATGACCGAGATCTGCGATGCCGGGCACCTTGCCCATGACGTCTACAATCGCGTCCGCCACTTTCTCGTTGCTGGCGAGGTCGCTGCCAAACACCTTGACCGAGTTCTCGCCTTTGACTCCACTGAGAGCCTCTTCGACATTGTCGCTGATGTATTGAGAGAAATTGAACAGGACGCCCGGAAAAGCCTCCGTTAGCGCGTGGTTGATCTCGTCCGTTAGCTTTTCCTTCGTCAAACCGCGGCGCCACTCGTCGAACGGCTTCAAAGGGGCGAAGAGCTCGATATTGTAAAATCCCGAAACGTCCGTTCCGTCGTCCGGACGGCCCAACTGAGACACGACCGTGACCACCTCGGGATACTTTCGATGGGCATCATCGCAGGGGATCTGCGGATCCGTTGGACAGCCTCGGAGGATCGAGCGAATCCGGCCGACGTACTTGGCCGACTGGTCGAGTGAGATGGACATGGGCAAGGTGGCGCGAATCCAGAAGTTGCCTTCCTCGAGCTTGGGCATGAATTCGCGCCCCAGCGTCGGAAATAGAAACACAGGCGCCAGGATTGGAATCAGGGCGAAGGGGGCCGCGATCTTGGCATGGCGTACCACCATGGCGAACAGCGGGTAGTAGAAGCGTCCGAGAAGCTGCATCACGAAGCTGTCTTTTTCTTCGCTATGGGCGGGAATCAGTTTGGACGCGAGCACCGGTGTGAGCGTCAGAGCCAGGCAAATGGCACCTCCGATGGCAAAAGCATAGGTCCGAGCCATGGGCGCGAAGATGACGCCAGACACGCCGGGCATCGTGAAGAGAGGCAGAAACGCGACGCCAATGATGAGCGTCGAGAACGTCATCGGCGTCGCCACCTCGCGTGCGCTCTGCTGAATACGCTCGACCATCTTGCCCCGGCCGTGAGGACCGAGGTGGTGGAAGATGTTTTCCATCATGATGACGGTCGAGTCGACGACGATTCCAAAGTCGACCGCGCCGAGAGAAATCAGATTCGCCGACGTTCGCGAGGCAACGAGCCCGCAGAAGGCGATGAGCAGAGCCAGCGGAATGTTGATGGCCGTGATGAGTGCGGCTCGGGCGTGCCCGAGAAAGATAAGCAAAATCGTCGTGACCAGGATCATGCCGACCACGAGGTTTTCGATGACCGTGTGCGTGGTGACTTTGACCAAGGCGCCGCGGTCGTAGTACGGCACGATATCCATGCCGGGCGGCAAGATGTGGTTTTTGCGAAGGTAGTCGACGCGCGCATGGATTCCGGTGAGCGTGGACGGCGTTTCGGCTCCGTAGCGCATCAAGACGATTCCCTGAACGACGTCGGGGTCATCGTCGTAACCTACGATCCCGAGCCTCGGCGCGTGACCCATGTCGATGTCCGCGATGTCCTTGACGCGGACCGGGATTCCCTTTTGCTCGGCAATCACGACGTTTCCAATGTCGCGCACGGGCGTTTGGCCCGAGCCGATTAAGCCGATACCGCGAATGTCGTAGCTTTGCTCGCCCAGGAACAGGCGCTGACCGCCCACGTTTTGATCCGCATTCTGAATCCCCGTAATGAGACTGCCGAGCCCCAATCCTTGTCCTTGCAAGCGATAGGGGTCTACCTCGACGTGATATTCCTTCGTTTCCCCCCGTAGCTGGTGACGTCGATGACTCCCGGCACTTGTTTGAATTGCCGCTCGAGAATCCAGTCTTCGGCCGTCTTCAAATCCGTGAGCGTGTAGCCTTTGCCGACCACGCGATATCGGAACAGTTCACCGATGGCATTCCAAGGCGATAGTCCAGCCTGCATCCCGGTCGGCAGCGAAACGAACTGGATGCGGTTGATGACCTCCTGGCGAGCGTTTTGATACGTGGTATCCCATGAAAAATAGCATTTCACGTCGCTCAATCCGAACAGCGACGAAGACCGGACGTGCTCGAGGCCCGGCATTCCAAAAAAGCCGATCTCGAGGGGTACCGTCACGTACCGCTCGGTCTCTTCGGCGCTCCATCCCTCGGGCTGGGTGATGGCTTCGACCATCGGAGGGACGGGATTGGGGTACGCTTCGATGTCGAGCTCTTTGTAGGCCACGAGGCCAACGACAACCAGCAGGACGGCCAATGCGAACACCACGAACGGCATCCGAAGAGCGCCCGCCACAATTCGCTGGATCATGGGTTGGTCTCCCTTGCGCGCGAAATTGGAAGTGGACCGTAACGCTCAAACGACCATGGATGCAAGCCACGCGGACCTTAGCCAAGCCGCAGTCCCGTCGGTGGTGTGGCGTAGCGCGGGCAGCCAGCGCGGACGAAGAATCGGCCGGGGTGTCTCGGCGTGCACTTTCGAGCCTGCACGGCCGGCAAGGGCGAGCGCATCGATCCTCCCGGTCACGGGCCGGGACATGCACACAAGCGGTTTCGAACAGAAGTCTGCGCGAAGGATGAAGCGTTTCAGATGGGGTCCTGACGGCGAATTTCTCGACGAAGAGCCGCCGCTACGGCCATCCTGCGGGCCGCAGCGCCCTTCGAATGCACACGTTCTTGACGGCCTAACCCTTGGCCCTTAGCTTCAGGCCGATCCTTTGAGCCCTCCTCAAACGGCGGGACGGCGCAGCGGTGACGCTGGACTGGCAGCCCTCAAAAAGCGGAAAAGAAATCATGGTGCCGTTCCTGGTTTTGTTTCCGGTGCTCACGGCCATGGTCTTCATGCTGGTGGAGCGACGCACGCGGACGCTCTGGCAGCGTTGGGAGGTGATGGTGGGCCCCCGTTCTCCCTACCGGTCGATGGCGCAGGGCGGGTTGGTCGCGGGTCGGGCTCCGGCGAGCGTTCGAGCGTCGGCACTAACCAGCGTCCTACTCGGGAGCGCCGTGGTCCCAGGCGTGGTCTATGCGATGGTAAAGATCCGCTATGACGGAATTGCGCTCTCGCTTCTGCCGGAAATCGCTTCGACCTGTGTCGCGTGGTGCGCCGGTTGGTTGCTCCTCGCGCGAGCTCGCATCGCGCCCGATCTGTGCCGCCTTTCGGTAATCGCATCCAGGACCAACGCGGTCATGTTGGTCGTCGTTGCCGTTCTCCACACCGTGGCAGCGGCCATTGGCTGGAGCGATCGAGTGGCCCCCGGCTATGCTTGTCTCGCGATGGGCTTGGCGGTTGTTGCGCTAACCCGGAGCGTCGTCCAATCGCGGATGGCCGTTCCGAGCGCATTCGGCGCGCCCGACCCTCGAAGAGGAGATGCCGACGCGGCGCATGCGTGAGTCATCCAGGATTCCCCCGCCAGCGCCAGATCGGCTTCGTCCAAAATGCCTTTGGCACGTTCGCTGTCACTGAAAGCTCCGTCTCCAATTGGAGTTCCGGCCTTTCGTGAACGCAGCCGCCTCACGCGCAGGCGTCGCAGCGCCCCTTGACCTGAACCTCGACTTGCTGGGTCCGCAGCGCCATCGGCACTCCCAACGAGGGCACGACCTTTACAGAACTATTGGGCAGGCATTTAACTTTGCCGCAATCGATGCAGACGAAGTGCGGATGCACCTTGGAATGACCGACCTTGCCCTGGTTGTGGTTTCGCTCGAAGCGCCACGCATGGTCGCCGAGATCGGAGCGCGTCAGGAGTCCCACTTCCGCAAGGTCGATCAGGTTTCGATAAATGGTGGCGCGGTCGTATCCGCGGTCCTGCAACGCCTCGTATACCTCGAGATGGCTGAGGGGAGCCTCAGCTCGGCTGAGGTGCGAGAGCACCGCGACGCGTGGGCCGGTGCTGCGTATCCCGTAGCCACGGATCTCGGCCTTCAATTCGGCGATCGAGGGCGCAGCGGCGAAGGATGTTTTCGTAGGCTTCGGATCTCTTCCCATGGGCGCGTGTCAGTCTTGCCTGACAGGATGCGCGAGCCGGCTTCGTAGCGCAAGGCTGAACGCAACGCAGCGCGGGAAGCGCCGCCCCGGCATTTCCGCTGCTGCCGAAGAGCGATTGCTCCCCCGCGCGCCATCTGCCGAGTCCCGGCGCCGCATTTCGCCCTTACCGTCCGCGAGGCCTTGGGCGCGCCAGCCTATCGCCCGATGAGTCCCGACTGAGGTATTTCCACGAGGTCGTCCACCGCCCCCGCTACAGTCGGGAAAGGTGTTGCGACGCGGCAGGCGGTATAGTAACTCAGATGGAGTTGTAAATGGATTGCTTTGGCATATTCGTTCATAAAACGGCGAGCGCAGGTGGGTCACGATTCAATTTGCTGAGCGCGAAAAATGGACTAGGAGGATGCGTATTGCAACTTCGATGCGACAGTTCTTCAATGCAGCAAGTGATGAAGTGTTGGGAGTGATGGGCCATCAGGATCTCGTCCGCCGAGTCTTGCTGACCGCCCTGGCGAGCGGAGCAGCGGCGTCGACAACCCTCATTGTCCAGCCGGCGCGTGCTGAGGGGGCAGCGCCGTCGGCCGCCGGCGTCACGCCGCCTTCGGTCGTTCACCACGTCGATCCCATCTATCCCCCATCGGCGCTCAAGGAGCGCAAGCACGCCGACGTCATCCTCACGGTCACCGTCGACACGGATGGTCACGTATCGCAGGTGGCCGTGTCCAAGTCCGGGGGCGACGACCTGGACGAAGCGGCCATCGTCGCGGCGCAAGAGTGGACCTTCGTTCCGGCCATGCGCGACGGCAAGCCGGTCGCAAGCCGAATCAAGATGCCGTTTCACTTTGCACCGCCAGCACCTCCGCCGGAGCTCGTTGAGCCGGCTTCTCCGGTCGATCAGCTTCCCTCGCGGCCGGCAGTGCCCGCAGCGGGTGCTGCTCCGACGTCGGCGGCGACTTCCACACCCTCCACGGGGACGAGTTCGGCTGCGTCGTCGGGATCGGGCTCTGCGCCGCCGACCGCAGCAGCCGCCTCGGCGCAGGGTCAGAACGTCAGTGAGGTCGAGGTGCGCGGGCGGATCGTGCGGCGCAACTTGGGGGTCGCCGACTACGACGTAACCATCGGGGAGCTTCAGGCCATCCCGCGGACGAACGCATCCGACGCCCTCAAACTCGCCCCCGGCTTCCTCCTCACGAACGAAGGCGGCTCGGGCCACGCCGAGCAGGTGTTTCTGCGCGGCTTCGACGCGCACGAGGGGCAGGACATCGAGTTCAGCGTGGATGGGGTCCCGATCAACGATGCGGGCAACTACCACGGCAATGGCTACGCCGACACGCACTTCATCATCCCGGAGCTCATTCATTCGGTCCGCGTGCTCGAGGGACCCTACGCGCCCCAGCAGGGCGACTTCGCCGTGGCCGGCAGCGCCGACTACCAGCTGGGGCTCGACCGTCGCGGGCTGACGGCGCAGTACAGCGTCGGCGCCTTCAACACGCAGCGCATGCTCGTACTGTACGGCCCTGCCGACGCGCCCGCGGGGACGTTCGCAGGTGCGGAGTTCTACACGACGAACGGGTTCGGTACGAATCGGCAGGCCAAGAGGGGGACGGCAATCGGGCAGTGGGAGGCGCCGCTCGGTCGCAGCGGAACGCTGCGTGTCAGCGCCACGGCCTACGCGACCGAGTACAACAACGCGGGGGTCGTCCGCGAAGACGACTACCAGGCGGGGAGGGTCGGCTTCTACGGGACTGAGGACCCGAACCAGACCGGAAATACCTCGACGCGGGCCTCGCTCTCGATGACGTACGAAGGGCGGTACAAGGACATCGAGGTGTCCCAGCAGCTCTTCACCATCTACCGCTCGATGCGTCTGCGCGAGAACTGGACGGGCTTCCTGCTCGACGTCCAGGAGCCGACGCAGGAGCCGCACGATCAGCGCGGCGACCTCATCGACTTCCACTTTGACGAGATCACCTTCGGAGCGCGCGGCTTCGCGCGATGGGATGGCAAAGCGTTCGGCCTGCCGCAGGAGTTCGAGGGCGGATACTTCGCGCGCATCGATTCGACGCACTCCACCCAGGACAGAATCGCCGCGGGCAACAATCAGCCGTACCTCATCGACGCCGACTTGCAGTCGGTCCTCGGCGACGTAGGCGTCTACCTCGACGGGAACGTTCACTTTCTGCCCTGGCTCTCGCTACGAGGTGGCGTGCGTGCCGACACCTTCCTGTTCGATGTCCTCAACAACTGCGCCAACCAGAGCGTCGACGACCCGTCGGAGGCGACGGCTGCGGCGCAAATCAACGTGTCGTGTCTCAGCCAACTCGAACACGGCAACTACGTCGAGCCGTTTCTGCGGACGTCAACAGCCAGCGCCGACATCATGCCGCGAGGGACCCTCACTGTGGGGCCCATCGAACATGTCACGTTCACGGCGAGCGAGGGCAACGGCGTCCGCTCGGTCGACCCGGGCTACATCAGCCAGGGCATCGGCACGCCGTTCGTCACGGTCCAGTCGCGCGACCTGGGGGTCAGTTACAACGGCGAAGTTGGCGACCCCGTCACGCGTCATTTCTTCTGGGGCGAGACCGGCAGCTGGGCGACCGAGATCTCGGTCAAGAGCGAGTTCTTCCAGACGCACGTCGGCGAGGACCTCATCTTCGACCCGACCCAGGGGCGCAACACGCTCTCGAGCGGCTCGACGCGGACGGGCTGGTCGGGCGCCGTTCGCGCCCTGGGCAGTTTTTTCGACATCGCCGCGAACGCGACGCTCGTGCGGGCCCTCTTCGACACGACCGGACAGTGCTCGCCGTACTGCGGCCTTCTTGTTCCATACGTGCCGGATCTCGTCCTCCGTGCTGACGCAGCAGTGTTTAGCAGCCTGCCCTGGCAGCTCGCCCACCAGCCGATTCGCGCCACCCTCGGCTACGGCGTCAGTTACGTCGGGCGGCGACCGCTGCCCTACGGGCAGGTGAGCGACATCATCGCCATCTCCGACGCGTCGGTCGGGCTCGGGTGGACCCTTTGGAATCTACGACTCTCGGCGCAGAACCTCTTCGACTCGAAGTACCGGCTCGGCGAGTACAACTACGCGTCGAACTTCCAGAAGCTTCTCCCGGAGCCGACGCTCGCCCCCGAGAGATTGTTCACAGCGGGGGCGCCGCGCATGGTCATGCTGACGCTCTCGGCCACGCTGGGAGGTTCGTGATGCGCCGAGTCCTTCCGGTTCTGGCCTTGGGCGCACTCCTCGGTGCGGTCACCGCCTCGTGCAACGGCACGACGGGGGATACGCTTCTCACCTTCTCTGCCTATGCACAAGGCGCCGCGGGCGCCGCGGAGCCATTCCAAGCCGGCAATTTCACGATCCAGCTGATTGCGGCGAAGATGTACATCGGCGCCGTCTACTTCGACGAGTCGCCGCCGGGCACCGGCTTCGACGGCCCCGTCTGCATCGCGTCCGGAATCTACGCCGCGCAAGTTTCCGGGCCCGTCACGCTGGACCTGCTGTCGAGCAAGCCACAGGAGTTCACCGTTTACGGCGACGCTACTGCCGACACAGCACTCAGTTGGGACGTCTGGCTCACCGACGGCGACGTGAACGAGGTGAACTTCACGCCGATCGTTCAGCTCGAGGGTACCGCAACGAACGCGAGCGGCGACGTCGTCTCCTTCGGGGCGGTCGTCACGATCAACTCGTCCAATCGGCTGAGCAACAGCACCGATCCGGCACAGCCCGGGCTCAATCCACTCTGCAAGGAGCGCATCGTCCAGATCCCGACGAACGTGACATTCTTCCCGGGAGGGACCCTCTCCATCACGGTCGACCCGCGCGTCTGGTTTCAGCAACAGTCGACCTTCATCGATTTTTCGCCAGGGCAGCTGCCGGTCGTCACCGATCCGAACTGCAATCCTGATTTCTCCGTGTTCTACGGACCACAGAACTATGCGCTGACGCCGGAGACGCCTCCGCCGGCCGCGCAAACGTGCGGCGGGAGCGCGCAGCCGTGCTGCGGCGCGGACGCCGGCATGCCCGCCGGGGTCGGACCCTCGGGTTGCCTCGACGCGCTCACGTGCAGTTCGGGCTTCTGCGGTCCGACCTACTGCATACCCAACAGCAGTCTGCTCTCGGGCACCGTTCCGGGCGCCACCTCCGGGCTCGACTTCTTCACCGAGATCATCTCGGGCGCATCCTTTTCCGTGAGCTACATGCAAGATCCATTTTGATGAGGTCGTTTCCCCTTACGTTTCAGGAGTCCTCCATGTACAAAAGGCGCATTGCGATCGCGGGGCTCGCACTCTGCAGTGGGTTCGTCTTGTCGGCGGGGCTTGCGGTCACTGCCTGCTCGAGCAGCACCGGCGCAAACGGGACGAACCCGTTCGTCGACTCCGGCGTCAATACCACTCCTGAAGCTAGCGCTGTGGTTCCTGAAGCGGGCACTGCGGTCGACGGCGGGAGCCCGGGAGACGGCAGCGTCTCCACGAATTGCCAGGGTTCCAACATCCTCGGTGACGGCGGTGCGACTCTCCAGTGCTTCCAATACCCGACCGATCCGGGACCCGGCGCCTTCTACGTCACGATCTCCGGCGAATCGAACGCGCTCACGGGGTACCCATTCCCGCCCGACAACTTCGTGAACGACACCTACATGCCGGACGGGTGGCAGTTCCAGATTCTCGAGTACATCGTCGTGGTCGACAAGGTCACGCTCTGGCAGAACCCCGACGAGAGCACGACCAACCAAGAGGAACATGGGTCGCAGGTCGCCCATCTCGACGGTCCGTTCGTCGTCGACCTGCACAAGGGCGGCAAAATCGTCGGCCAGGGCGGTTATCCCGAGCTGGCGACACCCCTCGGCGTCATCACGACCCAGAATGACCTGGGAAACGCAGCGTTTCCCACGGACGGCACCCGTTTCGCATTTGGCTTCAGCACGGTGCAGGCGACGTACGACGCCTACAACGTGAACCTCGACGAGAGCGAGGCCGCCGACTTTGCGCTCATGGTGCAAAAGGGGTACTCGGTCTTCTACCGGGGCACGGCGGTCTGGGAGGGGAACAGCCCGTCCAACCCGTACACTTGCGTCCAAACGAATGCGGGCGAGGGCGAGGACGCTGGCGACATTCAGGAGGGCGACGCCGAGGTGGCAACCTACCGGGACGGTGGCTACGACTTCTCGCAGATCGACAACCTGCAGTTTTCGTTCACGCTCGGATTCCCCACGCCGACCAATTACGTCAACTGCCAGAACATGACCGGCGGCGGGACCCCTTTGCCGGGCGAGGACTACGCGCGAGGAGTCTTCGCGTCCGCCAGCCAGTCGGAGATCACGCAGGTGACCGTCCACATGGATCACCCTTTCTGGGAGAGCTTCGAGGAGGATACACCCGTCCACTGGGACAACATCGCGGCGCAATACGTTGGTAAGGGAAGCGCGGACGGCGGGTTCGTTCCCGTCAACACGGAGGACTTCGTGAGCGTCCGCTTCCATCCCTGGTACGACAGCACCGGAACGCCACTGCCCTGGCGCAACTGCGTCGGACCGTACTATACGCCGCCGGGCAACGGTCAGATGTTCTTCAGCACGCTCAGTGTGCCGATCGACCCGAACGGAACATGCACCGGCGCGCTCAATCAGGACTACACGCTCGACAACTGTCCGGCGATTCGAGACTACTACGACTATATCCGCTATACGCAGTCGACGCAGGGCCATCTCAACTCCCAGGGTCTCTGCTTCATCGACCGGCAGTACCCGGCGCCCGCCGGAGGATCCTGAACGAGTCCCGATTTAGCTTTTGGCGTCGGCGGGCGGCAAGGGCAGCCGCTTCGGGCCGCGCCTGCCTTTCACTCGGTCTCGTCGTCCTCGTCCGCCTCGGTGCGATCTTCGACGGCGTGTGCGAGCGCGTTCGCGACCAGCTCGAGCACATGCCGATCGGCGAGCGAATAGTAGATGTGCTTGCCCGTCCGCCGGCGCACGACGAGGTGCTCCGCGCGAAGCGCGCGCAGCTGCTGCGAGACGGTCGACAGGCCGACGTCGGCTGCTTCGGCGAGCTCGGTCACGCACCACTCGCCCTCGGCGAGGCGATCGAGCAGTTTCAATCGCGCGACGTCGCCCAGGGTGCGAAAGAAGGATGCGGCGCGCCAGAACGCTTCGTCCGAGAGGGGCACCCGGGTGCCGTCGCGTCGCGAGTGCTCGTCGGGGCCGCACGTCGCGCGAAGGCCGTCTCGATTCGTGTCCTTCGGCGGGGGGCGTCGCTCCACTTCGCTCACCGGTCGCGTGAGGGATATCACCGAGCGCGCGAGGATCAAACCGGGTTCGCCCACCGTGTCCCCCGGCAAGTCGGCCGAGCGACGCTACGCACGCTGTCGTGAAACGACCCGAACCCCTTGCGCGGGCTCGATTTGCCACGTCCTGCTGCAACTTTGTTGCCGCTGGTCCCCGCCCTGCTACAGCAGACTACACGGCCGGCCCGGTGGGGTCCCCGGCTGCCCGAATCGGGCCCGACGGGGGAACGGAGGCTCGGTGCAGCCGAAGCCACGCCCGCGGCTGCCGCATTCAAGTCTTGCCGGAACAGACCGGACACGAGCTGCGTCTCCGCGTCCGCGTATGGACGCGCATGCGCCACTCGTGACCACTGGCGCACGGCCACCATACCGTTCGCTTGGCATACGGAGTCACGGACGCGGGTATGAGCCCGCCGTTATGCGTCGGATGCCATTCGCGGGTCGATCTGGGGGTACGCGACCTCGAGGACCAGCGCCCTCACGACGAACCTGCGATTCGGGCTCGCTGCGACAGAGCGCAACATGGGCGCCTCCGCGGGGGGGGCGCCCTGCCCCGTCGAACCGAGATCGATCCCGTCACTTTGGCCTGTTGAGCGCACGACCCATCGCAAGCAGCAAGTTGCGCACCAAACGACATGACACGTATGCAATAAAACAAGGTGCGCCAGTCGAACAACATCCTATCAAAAGCTTAATGCAGTTACGAAACCGTCATATCAACCGGTTAATGTCGATATCACGCACGGCGGCGCGGATCGGACGCAGAGTTGCCGGGGGAGTCAACGAGTCGTCGCCTTCGCGCTCCGATTCCGCGCAATCGTCGTCGCCAGCACCTTGCTCGTCATATTCGGCGGCGACGCGATTGCCTACTCCGAGCTGGATATCGAGGCCAGAAGGAGGTCGTGATGGCGCCGCCTCGGAGACGATTCCGCCATCCTATACGTGTACCAGCCGTGTGGCGGACGCGGGGGCGTGAGGTTGCGGCACCGTCGTGATAACCGTCGATCGATGCGTCGTGGATTCATTGTCTCGCGAACCCGGAGCCCTGACTCACGTGATCCTGCCCGATCCGTTTCGTGGCGCAGTTCACGTTCGACGCAATGACGGGCCAGCTCACACCCAACGCCGTGCCCACCATGGCCACCGCCGTAGGCGCCGGGCCCCGCCATTTCGCGTTTCACCCGAACGGCACGATCGCGTGCCTCATCGACGAGACCGACAGCACCATGAGCGAACTGGCCTTCGACACTGTCGCCGGAACGCTGTCGATCCTTCAGACCGTGTCCACTCGGCCGGCGGGTGCGACCGTCACGAACACTGCCGCCGAAGTTCACGTGCATCCGTCCGGACAGTGGCTTTTTGGGTCGAACCGGGGCGACGACGACATCGTCATCTACCCCCTCGACCCAGCCGGTCGCATGGGCACGCCGACATTCACCCCGACAGGGGGCACCACCCCGCGCGACTTTGCACTCGATGCAACGGGAAGCTTCCTCTACGCGGCCAACGAGGGCAGCGGCACCGTCGTGACGTTCCGTTTCGATGTGACCACGGGGGTGCTCACGCCGACCGGGTCAAGCGTCTCGGCATCATCGGCTTCGTTCATCGGGCTCGTGCCGCTGCCTTGAAAGCGACGCCGGCTGGGGTTCGGGCCCAGGCAGTCGCCGCACGCACCCGGACGTCGGGATGCACTGCGGTTGATCGCGGCACAGAACGGGAACCACAGCACGTCGAGGTAGTCGCCGGCTGAGCGGGCGATTCGCCGCCCCGCCGACTGGCGATTCCGGCGTTTTGCCTGGACGATTCGCCTACGGTCCGATGAACGTGGGCACGCCGGAGTTGCCCCAACCCCCCAATCGCCTCACGGCGATTGAAGTACACTGCCCGGCTGATCCCCTTGTTCTGCGGCGGTGTACTTAGCGACCTCGCGCCGGGAGCAGGCGCGTCGAGTTCAAGATGAAGAGCAGCTCGGACGACACGTGGATGAATGCGGCGAGCAGAGGGTTCAGGAAGCTCATCGCCGCCAGCACGATACCGAGGCCATCCACGAGAAGCGTGCCAGCGAAGTTCTGCCCGATGATGGCGCGACACCGGCGGGCGATCCGCAGGGTCTCGACGAGCTTGAGAAGATCGTTGCCGAGCAGCACCACGTCGGCTGACTCTCGAGCCACGTCCGTCCCAGATCCCATCGCGATGCCTACGTCGGCTTGAGCGAGCGCAGGAGCGTCGTTGATACCGTCGCCCACCATCGCGACGCACTTGCCGAGTCTCTGTAGCTCGCGCACTTTATCGAGCTTGTCTTGTGGGAGAAGCTCGGCGATCGCCTCGTCCACTCCCAGACGAGCACCCACCTCTTTGGCGATCGAGGTCGCATCCCCAGTGAGCAAGATCGTGCGCATCCCCATGCGGCGGATGGCCGCAATGGATGCCGCCGCTTCGGGTCGCACCACGTCCGCGACTTCAAGAGCGCCGAGGAATCGTTGCCCTCTTGCGACGAGCACCGTCGCAGCGGCGTCCACATCGGGCAGGGCGACGCCTTCGCGTTCGAGCAAGGAGCGGTTGCCGACGACGATGGATTGACCGTTCTTCGAGCACACGATGCCCTTTCCGGGCGTGTACGAGAAATGGTCGGGCTCGGCGGGGGTGATTCCGTCCGCCGTCGCCCTGGAGAGAACGGCTTTGCCCAGCGGGTGCTCGGAGGGCAGCTCGGCCGTGGCCGCCGCCTCGAGGAGTTGCGCGGCCGTGACTCCGCTCGCGGGATGGATGGCGACGACTCGGGGATCGCCGAGCGTCAGCGTACCGGTCTTGTCGAGCACGATTGTGTCCACGCGGCCGAGCACCTCGATGTGAATGCCGCCCTTCACGATCGCCCCAAGTCTCGCCGAACGGCCGACGGCGCCGAGAATGGCGAGCGGCGTTCCGGCGGCGATGCCGCACGCCCCGGCCACGATGATGACCGAGATGGTCGAGCGCGCATCGCGTGTGAGGATGAACGTGAGCGCGGCCGCCCCCAAGGCGAAGTAAACCAAGTACCCGGCAAGCCGATCGGCCGTCTTCTGGATGGGCGCTCGCGACTCCTGCGCCTTTTCGACCGCTTCGACGATCTTTGCGAATGTCGTGTCCTGGCCGATGCCCGTCGAGCGCACGTCGAGCGTTCCCGACTGGTTCATGGTCCCCGCGAAGACATTGGTGCCCGGCACTTTCTCGACCGGAAGCGACTCCCCCGTGATGGCCGCCTGGTCCACGAACGAGTGCCCCGCCTGCACCACGCCGTCGACGGGGACTCTGCCACCCGGCTTAATGACGACCACATCGCCCACGCTCAGGGCGTCGGAAGAGACGTCGGAGACACCCTCTTCGCGCCGGACGGCGACCGTCCGCGGGAGGAAGGCGAGCAGATCCTTGATGGCTCTACGTCCGCGGCCCACGGTCAAGTGTTCGAGCACCTCCGCAATGAGCACGAAGAGGACGATGACGAGCGCCGTAAACGCTTCGCGAATCCCAAGTGCCGAGACAAGAGCAATCGTCATCGACAGCTCCATCGTCATCTGGCGCCTTCGAAGAGCCTCGAAAGCCTCTTTGAAGATGGGGTAGCCGCCGACCAGCGTCGCAGTCAGGGCCAAGGCGTCCACCCGCAGCAGCGGCCGCCACGGGAAGAGCCAGGAGACGAGCACGGCCGCCGCGACGAGGCCGATGCGAACCAGGTCTCCTCGCTGCACGTGCGGGTCGTGATCGCCCCCGCGGTCGTGCGGGACGCCGAGCTCGGGCTCGACCTCGGTCCCGGGGCTGGCGACGACCTGGATGGGATGGCGACCCGGATCCACCGTCGCCTTTATTTCATGTACGCTCGGACGATGTCGACTCCCTCGAGCGGGAAAATTCAGAGACTTTGGGAGAGCAGAATGGCGCCGTTCACGACGATCTTCTGGCCGGGCTGGAGCCCCTTCTTGACGATGAGCCATGGGCTCGACTCGCCCTCGTCGACATCGACGGTGACTTGTTTGAAGCGCACCTGATTGTTGGCGTCGCCGACTTCGATGAAGACGACTTTGTCTTCGCCCAAGCGCAAGAGCGCATTGCGGGGAATGGCCAGCGCGTTCTCGCGATCGACCGAGATCTGCGCGGTGGCATACATCATGGGCCGCAAGAGTTTCTCGGGATTGTCAAACGTGCACCGGACTTTGGCCGTTCTCGTATTCGGGTCGAGCGAGCCGCTCACCCAGTCAACGACCCCCGCGAAGACCTTACCGGGATAGGAGACGACCGTGACGGTCGCGGGCGCACCCACGTGGACGCGCGCGATGTCCATCTCGTAGAGATCCCCGAGCATCCAGACCTTATCGAGCTCGCCGATCGTGAAAAGCTCCACGGTCGCCCCGCCGCTGTACTGCCCCTGGACCTCCACGCCGGGGTTGATGTTCCGAAGCAACACTTCGCCGTCGAGGGGCGCCGGCAGCGTGTACGTCTGCGTGACGGCATCGGCATTACCATTGCGGAGCAAGTAAGCTTTTTGCTGCGCTCGCTCGAGCTCGGCTTTGGCCCGACGGTAGTTGTCCATCGAAGCCTCCATATCCGCAGAGGATCCTGCCTTTTGCTCAAAAAGCTCCTTTTTGCGCTTGAGATCGTGCTCGGCCGCGATGAGATCGGCCTGGGCCTTGTGGACGTCGCTGACGGCGCTGCCAACATCCGGCGACTCGATGACGGCCAACGGGTCTCCCTTGTGAACGCGTTGCCCGAGCTGGGCGACGATGTTGACCACTCGGCCGGTCACGGGCGAGAACACGTGACCGGTGCGCTGGTCGTCGAGCGAGATCGTGCCGCTCGTCAGGATCGTGTCGTCGACGGCATGAACCTCCACAGGTTGCACCCCAATTTTCGCGTCGCGAACTTGCTGGGGTGTGAGCCAAACCTCGCCTTCGGGGTGCTGGACCTCCGGCGCCTCGGTGGTCGCCGGAGCGGGGTGGCACGCCGCGACGCCCAAAGCTGCGGCCGCGATCCAGGACGCGGCTGCACGAGCCCTGAGGCGGGGAACCGACATGAGCTTCAAAGCCTCTGCGACGACAAGACAGCCGCGCCGTTGACGACAATTTTTTGGCCCGGTTCGACGCCGTGCTTCACGGCCACGTACGGAGTGGCCACGCTCTCGTCGATAGCGACCGGAAGCCGTTCGAAGGCCACTTGACCGTTGGCCTCGCCGACCTGCACGAACACGACCTTGTACTCCCCCATGTGAACAACCGAGCTTCTCGGAATGGCAAGCGCCTCTCTTTGGTCGACCGAGATCTGGACGGTAGCATACATCATCGGTCGCAGTTGCCCGTCGGGGTTGTCGAACGTGCAACGGACTTTCGCCGTACGCGTGTTCGAGTCCATGGACCCGCTCACCCAATCGACCGTACCTGTGAACACGCGGCCGGGATACGCAACGGTCGTGACTTTCGCGGGGGCGCCGACGTGGACGCGCCCCATGTCGATCTCGTAGACGTCGCCCAACACCCAGACCTTGTCGAGCTCGCCGATCGTGAATAGCTCGCCGCAAACCGCGTTGGTCGTGAGGCCAGCGATGCAATTGTTGCCAGCCCCACCGCTGTACTGGCCTTGCACTTCGACCCCCGGGTTGATGTTGCGCAGCAACACTTCGCCGTCGATGGGGGACGACAGCGTGTAGGTTTGCGTGACGGCGTCGACATTGCCCACGCGCAGCAGAAACTGCTTTTGGCGCGCCCGTTCGAGCTCCGCTTTGGCGTTTCGCTCGGCGTCTTCCGACGCCTCGACGTCGGCGGCCGCCGCGGCCTTTTGAGCATACAGGGCCTTCTTGCGGTCGAGGTTGTGCTCGGCGGCGATCAAGTCGGCCTCGCCCTTGTGGACGTCGCTCACCGCGTTGCCGATGTCGGGGGACTCGATGGTGGCGAGCGGGTCGCCCTTTTTCACATGTTGGCCGAGCTGGGCCACGATTTTGGTGACCCGTCCGGTGACCGGCGAAAACACATGGCCGCTCCGAAGGTCGTCGAGGGTGATGGTCCCGCTTGTGAGCAGCGTGTCGTCCACGACCTGGTTGCCGACCGGGGCCACCTGAATCTTGGCTTCGACGACTTGGGCGGGCGTCAGCCATACCTGGTCGCTCGGAGGAGCTCCGGTAGCCGCTTCCGGCGCCGCTTGGGACGCGTGACAGCCCACTTCCAAGGCGGCGAAGGCGACGACGGGCAGGGTGATGAGGTGCTTGCTGGTGATGCGGCTCATTGATGCAACTCCGTGGCGACCGCTTCTTCGAGCTGGTAGACGGCCGTCCAGTAATTGGTGAGGTCCCCGAAATATTCAATTTTGGTCGCGATGTACGTCTGAAGCGCAAGAAGGAAGTCCGACAAGCTCGCGGCGCCTTTTTCGTATTGCAGGCGCGTGATATCGAGTGCCACTTTTGAGCTCTCCAGAATCGGGCGCACCTTCCCCTCCGGTTCGCCCTTTTCCATGCGCACGACGAGTTTTCGCGCTGCGTCAAACGCAGCGTAGGCCGTCCCCACATCGCTGACCACCTGCTTGGCCGCCTGAGCATGTTGCAGGGCGGTCGTATCGACTTGGGCCTCGGCCTGCCGCTGCTCGCCTTGCAACTGATAGAATATGGGGATGGGCGCGGAAACGCCGACCGTGATCATGGGAGTTTGAAGCGGCGTGTTCGTGCCGGTGCCACCGTATCCACCCTGCGCATAGTTGAGCGACAACGTGATGTCGGGGAACTTCTGCCGCTTCACGAGCGTAAGCCCAGCTTCCGCTGAGGCCATGGTGTAGCCCGCCGCGATGAGATCCGGCCGGTGATCGAACGCCAGCCGCAAAAGATCGACTTCCCGGGCATTCGTCAGCGGCGAGGGAACGGAGTAATCGAGGATCTTGGTGTCGACGTCGAAGTCAGGGACCTCGCCGCGGACGCCCAGCAGAAACGCGAGCGCCACGCGCGCCTGCCGCAACGTCTGTCCAGCGGTATCCAAGGCCTGATCCGACTCGGCCTTCTGGGTCTCCATGCGAGCGAGGTCGCCGTCGTTGATCGCGCCGGTGGCGTACTTGACTTTGAACTTGTCGAGGATCGTTGTGTTGGAGTCGGCCACGTCTTTCGCGAACTTGTACCCAAGCATGGCTTGGGCCACTTGGAGGTATACCGATTCGACCTGGAACACGAGAGTTCGTTCGGCGTCGACGCGCGACATCTTCGCCGCTGCGAGGGCGTTTCGAGCGACCTTGAATCTCAGGTCGCGTTTGCCCGACAGGCTGTCTTCGATGGCGGCCGAGTCGGAGAGGCCGACGTTCCAAACCTGGTTGGAGCACTGCACGTAGTTGGTCGCCATGGTCGAAGGCCCGCTGAACGCACAGCTCGGGTCTTTGCTCGTGTAGGTGAATGCGTCGCCCAAGCTCCCGCTCACGACGGGATTCGGCACCGCGCCGGCGATCTTCACGGCTCCCTCGGCGTTATGCACCGCGGCCTCGGCGATGAGCAACTCGATGCCCCGCGTGCGGAAGATGCGCAGCGCTTCATCGAGCGTGACCCTCTGCGGCAGCTCGGTCGGAGGGGGCGTCGGCCCCTCCGCCCATGCCGGCGCTTGCGTCGTGGCGGCCGCTGCAAGCCAAAAGAACGTCAGAAAGAGAAATCGAACCGACATCGCGGCTCGCCCGAAGCAACTGTCGCACCAGCGGTCGTGCGCTGCCGGGAACCGGCCGCCCCGCCCCACCGCGAGGGCGATTCCCGGCCCGAGTGGGATGAATCGCCCAACCGAAGCCCCGTGCAGAGGGCGGACAGCCTTGCCCTCGGCGAGCGCCAAAACGGCGGAAAGTAACGGACCTTACAGCGACGAGACATCCGACGGCAGAATCGGCAACGTGCTCCCCGACCCTCGCGGGGTGGGACAACTGATCACGCATGGCGCCCTCTTGCCTGGGCGGGACGCCCCACGACGCGTCCTGCGCACGATGCAGAGAGCCACCGCCGCCCATGTGCCGGCGAGCCCGATCGGAGCGCCCGACGAGCCCCCGAGCGGCCGCGCGACGACGGAGCACGACGGCCGACCCTGCAGGGTGTCGCAAAGGTCGCCGTCGCAGGCCACCACCGGCACGGCAGGCGCAGCGTCTTCGGCTTCCGAGCTGCCCGCGCCGGTAGCGGCGTCCTGCGCGCCGGCTTCCGAGCCGCCCCCGTCGACGACACTCGACGGCTCTGCGCCGCCGTCGGCGCTCGTCGTGTTGCCGCCGCCGTCGCTCGCCCAGGCGGGAGTTGGACCGGCCAGAGAGGCCGCAAGGAGGACCATGAGGATGAGCCGAAAACGCATGCGGCGCGAGCTAGCACAGAGCTTGCCAGCGGAGCGCCGCCATGGATCGTTCTTCTCTGCTTCTGAAGCTGCTCATGAGCGTCGGGGTCGCCGCGACGGTCACGACGGCAGGGCGCTTCGCCCTCGCGGAGCCCCCGCCCCCGGTCGACGTCGCGCTCCACGAAGCTCCGTCGCCCCACCGGGCACTCACCATCGAGTGGAATCCCTTGGCCCTGTTCATCGACCGGTTTAGCCTCAACGTCGTCGTGGTGCCCTGCGACCACCACGCGTTGATCCTCAGCCCATTTTACACGTGGGCGAAAACGGTACCGTATGCGACCAGCATCGACGCCAACGGCAACGAGCTCCCTTATACTCTGAACGTCCTTGCCCAGACGTTCCACGGCTTCGGCGGTGAGCTCGGCTATCGTTACTACTTCGAGAAAGGCGGCCCCCGGGGTTTTTTCCTCGGCCCGTCGCTGGTGCTCGCCAGCATCAGCGCGAAGACCGGCAACGGCAGCGATACGCCGTTTGTCGACTTCGGCGTCGCAGCCGACGCCGGATACGAGGCGCTCATCGCCGACACGATCGCCGTGAGCGTGGGCGCGGGAGCGCAGTACGTCGTCACGAGCAAGTCGATCCCGGAGCAGCAACTGCCGGCCTCCATCTACGCGAACAACGCCGTGCGTCCGCGGTTGCTCGCCTCTATTGGCTACAGCTTCTGACCGATGGGAGATCCACGATTTATGGACACGTATCGAAACATGCTGGGCGCGATCGCGTTGGGCCTATCGGGCTGCTCGAGCGAGACGGTCGCGCAGCCGCCCCCGGCGCCCGTGAACTGGCAATCGCTGCAGGTCCGTCCCGTAGTCGATGCCGGCTCGGACATCATCTCGGCGAAGGAGCGGGCTTTGGCGGAGGTGTACGTATCGGCGCTTTCCTCGCCCGGGATCGCGCAACTCGGTCCGTTGCTCGACGACGAGGCGCACTTCGCGTCGCCGGGTTCGGACGACGCGCATGGCCGCGGGGCGGTCGCCCGCGCGCACGACCTGCTTCTCGGGGCTTTCGACGACCGAAAAGTGGCAGCAACCCGGGTCTGGCGCACTCCGAACGAGCAGACGATCGAGTGGACGATGACGGGGACGCATGCGCGCGCCTGGATGGGTATCGCTACTACACACAAGCCGGTGGCCTTCACGGGGCTGGCTTTGCTCTGGACCCGGGATGACGGCAGCATCACCGACGTGCACTTGTACGTCGACGTTGCGATCGTAAAGGCGCAACTGGGCGTCGGCCCAAAGGAACTGCTGGCTTTGCCGCTCTCCACTCCGCCGACGGGTCCGGCTCAGGTGTTCGAGCAGGCGCAGCCGGCGTCCGCGGACGAACAGAGCCATCTCACCCTGGTGAAGTCGTGGTTCGACGCTCTCGAAAACAACAAGGAAGTCGATTACGTCGGCAGTGTGACGGATGGTTTCGAGGTCGACGATCTCGAGCGATCGGAGCCCGCGCGGGGGAAGGAGGCCGCTCGGACGTATTACAAGGCCATGCACAAGGCAGTGGGCCAGCTCGACACGACGGTGGACAATGGGTGGGGGGTCGCACGCTTCGCGGTCGTGGAGTATTCCATCGCTGGCGAGCAGCTGGGACCGATGGGCTGGATCCCCGCGCAACGCGACAAGGTGTTTAGCCTGGAGATCGTGGACATTTGCGAGATCAGCGGCGGTCAGATCGCGCACGTGTGGCGCTACGACAACCCGACGCAGATCCTGGGCGGCCCCTGAACGATTGTTTTGCACAAGCGTCGACGACTCGCCCGGGACCCGGCGCACTGGCCGCGTCCTTCATCGCGCGCAGCCTGTAGCCGGCGCGCAACGGCGGCTCGTTGCTTACCGGCGAGCCGCCGCCGTGTATCGTACAACCGATGGCGGCGCCTTCGCGGGCCTCGCGCGACCGTTACGTCGCTGCGCCCGGTCCCGGGAGCGGCAGGCGCACGACGAACCGCGCACCGTGCGTCGAATCGTCCACCCAAAGATCGCCCCCGTGCGCGCGTGCGATGCCTCGCCCGATCGCGAGTCCGAGGCCGGCGCCGGCGTGATCGGTGGCGTCGCCGGGCAGCCTGAAGAACGGTTCAAAGATGCGCTCACGGACGTCGGGGGGCACCCCGGGCCCGTCATCGCTCACCAGCAATCGAAGATGGTCGGCCGTAGGCCGCGCCTCGATGCGCACGCGGCCGCCACGCGGAGAATGGCGGATGGCGTTCTCCACGAGATTGCGCAGCAAGCGTCCGAGGTCGCCCGCATGGCCCCGCACCGAAGCGGCGGCGCACGTCACCTCCAGCGCGACCCCACGCGCCTCGGCCGCCTCGCGGGT
Source organism: uncultured delta proteobacterium (assembly GCA_963696385.1). Lineage (GTDB taxonomy): Bacteria > Myxococcota_A > Polyangia > Polyangiales > Polyangiaceae > Palsa-1150. Next base: position 768,041 of record CAVOKF010000004.1, on the reverse strand, counting down.
AGCCTCGACCGCCGAACGCGTTACGTCAGACAGGGGAACGCTCTCGCGTGCCGGCTCCGTAGCCCCCATGCGCGCAAGCGCCAGCAACTCCTCGGTGACGACTCTCAAGCGTCTCGCAGAACCGAGAGCCTCCTCGATCGACTCGCGGTACGTGGTGGCGTCGCGGTCGCGCCGCAAGGCGAAAGAAAGCTCGCCGAGCAGGGTCGTGACCGGCGATCGAAGTTCGTGCGAGGCGTTGGCGATGAAGCGCTGCTGGGTCTCGACCACGACCGCCAACCGCGAGACCATGTCGTCGAAGTCTCGTCCGAGACGGACCATCTCGGGATCGCCCGAAGTCGGACCGATGCGCGCGGACAAGTCTCCCGCGGCCACGGCGCGCGCGACGGCGGCGATGCGATCGTGGTCTCGGGTGAGCCGACGCGCAAGCCACGACGTGGCCGCCGCCGAGGCCACGACCGCCACCAGAACGGCCGCCATCATGCGCCGCTCCAGATCCCGGGCATCGCCGTCGAGGTCCGTGCGCGGGGTGGCCAGCAGGAGCGACTGCCCGCGATCGGTCGGGACAGGGACCAGCACGGCTCGCAGATGCTCGTTGTTCCACCAAAAATCGAACGGCGATCCGAACGGATGCCGGATGAAATCCATGCGCGGGCGTGCGGCTTCGAGATTGGGGGTCCAGACGAGGGCCTGTCCGCCGGAGTCGTAGATCGCCGCGTACTTCGTGATGGGCCCGAGCTCACCCCGGCGCAGAGTGGGACGGTTGGCTTCGGCAGGACGGTCGGAGGATGCGTCGACCGCGTCCTCGGCGGCTTCCGCGAGAAGAGATCCGTCGAGCTTTCGCTCTTGCATCGCGCCGTACGCAAACCAGACGGCCGAAAAGGCCCCGCTCAACGTCGTGAACGCGACGAGCGACGAGGCGGCTACGAAACGGCCTCGGAGGCTCATGCTGCCCGCTGCCGGCGCAGGCGGTAACCGACCCCGCGCACCGTTTCGATCATCCACGCGCGATCCCCGAATTTGTCGCGCAATCGGCTGATGTGCACTTCGAGCAGATTCGAGCCGGGGTCGAAACGAAGGGCCCAGACGTGGGACAGAAGGTCCGACCGCGTCACGATCCGGTCGGCGCGGTGCACCAAGTGAACCAACAAGGCGTACTCGCGATGCGTGAGCGTGAGCGTGACCCCGGCCATCTTGGCTTGACGCGTGACGCGGTCGAGCTCGAGATCACCATAACGCATTGCGGCAAAACCCGACGTCCTGCGCAGCAGAGCGCGGATTCGAGCGACGAGCTCGTCCACTTCGAACGGCTTGCCCATGTAGTCGTCGGCGCCCGCCTCGAGTCCGAGGACGCGCTCGCGTGTCTCCGATCGAGCCGTCAGCATGAGAATGGGCGCCGTGCGACCGGATCGACGGATCTCGCGGCACACGCTCAGTCCATCCATGTCGGGGACGATCCAGTCGAGCAGGATGAGGTCGTAGGCAACCCCCTCGGCCTGAGCGATGGCGTCGGCGCCACACGCGCACCCATCGACGGCAAACCCCTCCTCCGTGAGCACGCGCGCGAGAAAGGAGGCCAGTCTCTTGTCGTCCTCGAGAATCAACACTCTCACGATGCCCGTCCATCGCAAACACGCGGCCGCGGCAAGGCGCGACAGCGATCGGCCGCAACCGGGGCGCTCTGCCCCCTTGTCTCGCGCTCGACAGGGTCATTTCGGCCATCGGATCCCACACAAAGGTGGAAAGCATTCGGCGCGCCAGACGAAGACGAACGGCTAAAAATAACTCTGGCCATTTAGGCGATGCGTCACGCTAGCGGCTCTTGGAAGCCGGCGCGTTTCGCGATCCTTACGCCGATTTAATGTTGCTGTCATGCGCGGCGGGCCCCCCCTGGGCGAAGGCTCTTGCCGGCCCATGATTCAACGAATTGTCGCCTTCGCGCTGCAGTTTCGCATCATCGTCATCGCGAGCACACTGATCGTCATTTTCGGGGGGGCCATCGCCTACTCGGAGCTGGATATCGAGGCGTACCCCAACCCCTGCCCGCCGCTCGTCGAAACGTTGGTCCAGCCCATGGGCTGGAGCGCCGAGGAGGTCGAGCGCTACGTGACGATCCCGATGGAGGTCGGCCTGTCGGGGATGCGCGGGCTCACCTACATTCGCTCGCAGTCGCTCTTTAGCCTGAGCGATATCAAGTGCTACTTCGCTTGGGGGACCGACTACTGGGCCGATCGCCAGGAGGTCATCAACCGGATGACGAGCTGGATCCAGCTGCCGAACGGTTTGTCGTCTCAGATTTCACCGTGGAACGCCATCGGCGAGGTGTTTCGTTACACGCTCGAGGGCAAGGGGTACACCCTGACCGATTTGAAGACGGCCGAGGATTGGATCATGGAGCGCCAATGGCGTCAGGTCCAAGGCGTCATCGACGTGACGAGCTACGGCGGCACGACCAAGCAGTACCATGTCGACGTCGACCCGTACCGGCTTCGCGGCCACGGCGTCACGCTCACCCAGACGATCGCCGCTCTTCAGAACGCCAACCAGAACGTGGGCGGTCAGCGGCTCTCGATCGGCGAGCAATCCTACGACATCCGCGGCATCGGCCTGCTCGGCTATTTCGACACGCCGCTGACGGACATCAACGACGTCGTCATTTCCCAGGGACCCCAGGCAGGCGGCCTGAACACGGGAACGCCCGTCCGCGTCAAGGACGTCGCGGACGTCACCGTGGGGCACGCACCGCGGCTCGGAATGGTCGGGCACGACGACGCCGATGACGTCGTGCAAGGCATCGTGCTGATGCGGTATGGCGCCCAGGCCAACCCGGTGCTCGCGGGCATCAAGGACAAGGTCAAGTTCATCGAAGAAAATAACCTTCTTCCGCCCGGCATGAAGCTCGTTCCGTACTACGACCGCGGCGAGCTCACGAAGCTGACCGTCCACACGGTGCTCGAGAACGTCCTCATCGGCATGGCCCTGGTCGTCTTCGTGCTCGTGCTCTTCTTGAGCGACGTCCGCGCGGCCATCATCACGGCGCTCAACATCCCGCTGGCCCTGACGGTGGCCATCATTGCCATCGTGGCCACCGGGCAATCGGCCAACCTGCTTTCGCTCGGCGCGGTCGACTTCGGGATCGTCGTCGACTCGACCATCATCATGATGGAAAACATCTTCCGGCGCCTTGGCCCGAGCGGAACCGGGTCGATGAACGAGCGCGTGCTCGCCGGGGCGCGCGAAGTGGGCACGCCGATGATGTACTCGACGCTCATCATCGGCCTCGCATTTCTGCCGCTCTTCACGCTGGTCGGCGTGCCGGGGGCCATCTTTGGGCCGATGGCGCGGACTTACGCGACGGCGATCGGGGGAGCCATTCTCTTCGCGCTGACCCTGACGCCCGTGCTCGCCGCGAGATTCGTTCCGGCCCAGCATGAAGAAAAAGAAAACTTCATCATGCACTTTCTTCACAAAGTTTATAATCCCTTCTTCGACGCCGCGCTCCGCAGGCCGAAGACGGCACTGGCCTTCGGGACGATTCCCATATTCGCGTGCATCGTGCTCTTTCCCTTTCTCGGGCGCGACTTCATGCCCAAGCTCGAGGAAGGCAATCTGTGGATCCGCGCGACGATGCCGATGTCGATCTCACTCGAAAAATCGGCCGAGTACACGACGCGCATGCGACGAATCGTGCGGGGCTGCCCGTCCGATCCGAGCGTCGCGTGCACCGACGCGAACCGCAAGTATCCCGAAGTCGTCACCGTCATCTCGCAGCTCGGACGCCCCGACGACGGCACCGACGTGACCGGATTCTTCAATGTCGAGTTCTTCGCGCCGCTCAAGCCGTTCGACGAGTGGCCGCGCGGCGTGACGAAAGACAAGCTGACCGACGAGATGAACAAGGAACTGACCGAGGCATTTCCCGGCACGCTCTTCAACTTTTCGCAGTACATCCTCGACAACGTCGAGGAGGCCACCGCCGGCGTCAAAGGCGCAAACTCGGTTAAAATTTTCGGGCGCGACCTCGAGCAGAACGAAAAGGTGGCCGACCAGATTGTCGACGTTATGCGAACCGTGCCCGGTGTCGTGGACCTCGGGCTCTTCAAGTCGCTGGGGCAGCCCGACGTCAAGATCACGCCGGACCGCAAGGCGCTCGCGCGTTACGGTCTGAATACCGGCGACGTCGCGAACGTCATTCAGTCGGCACTCGGCGGACTCACAGGCAACGGGACGCCCATCGTCGAAGTGTACGAAGGCGACAAGTTCTTCGACCTCACCGTGCGATGGCAGGAGAAATACCGGTCGTCGATCGAGGCCATACGCGAGATTACGGTGTCCACGCCTTCCGGGTCGTACATCCCACTCGGTCAGATCGCGACGGTCGAGCAAGTCACCGGGCCGACCAGCATTTATCGCGAAAACCTGCAGCGCTACGCCCCGGTCAAGTTCGGCGTGCGCGGCCGCGACCTGGCGAGCGCCATCGCCGAGTCCCAACAGAGAATCAAGGACCATGTCCACCTTCCGTACGGCATGCACCTCGAGTGGGAGGGCGAGATTCAAGAGCTCAACAGGGTCATGAAGCGGCTTACGATCATGGTCCCGCTCACCATCTTGCTCATCGGGTTCGTCGTCTACATCGCGGTCGGAAACTGGGTGGACACGATGATCACCCTCATCGACATCCCCGTCGCATGCACGGGCGGAGTGCTGGCTCTCTTGATCACGGGAACCACATTCTCGGTTTCCGCGGCGATGGGGTTCATTTCAATCTTCGGAATCGCGATTCAAGACGCCATTCTCATCGTCACGTACTTTCAGCGGCTCCGTAACACGGAAGGTCACTCGATTGAGCAGGCCGCGCGCGAGGCCGCCGAGAAGCGGTTCCGACCCGTGCTCATGACGACGCTCGTCGCGATGCTCGGTCTCATGCCGGCGGCCCTTTCGAACGGCATCGGAGCGCAAACGCAGAAGCCCCTGGCGATCGTCGTCATCGGCGGATCGCTCATCCTGGCGGTTCTCACGCGCATCCTACAGCCTCCGCTCTTGGTCCTCGCGCATCATTGGCTCGAGGACTGGAAAGCGCGTCATGAAGACGACGGACCGTTGGGACCGGCGGAGTCGTGAGGCGCACGCCCGTGCTCACCGATCGTCCAACGTCGTCCCGCAAGCCCATGGCAACCGCGTCGCCGGAGGCGAACGAGCCGGCGGCGCGGCATTTCACAAGGAGGTCGTGATGGTCGAGAAAGCAAAAGTCACTCTCGTCACCGTGGTCGCGGCGTTCGAGCTCGAGCCGCGGCTGTCGAACGACCTGAGAGCGATCGGGGTGACGGCCTACAGCGTCGGCAAGGTCGATGGGCGCGGCGTGCACGGCCTTCGGACCGCCGGCCTCGTCGATGCATCGAGCTTGCGGCTCGAGATGCTCGTCGCCCCGGAGCTGGCCGAGAGGATCCTGGAACTCATCGCGGGCCAGTACGCGGGCCAGCCGATCATCGCGTACGTCCACGACGTCCTGGCGATGCCCGCCAAGAACTTCGCGTAAGCGCCGCCAGGGCGACGCGCACGTTTGTGCGGGCACTTAGCACATCGAGGTGGAGAGCCCCCGCCCTTGCCGTTGCGTGTCGTCCTCGTCTCACTCCGAGCCGGGTACTCCGCGTCGCGCGAGAGATCGCCCGGAGGATCGCGACACGTGCCGGGGCCCTCGGAGCCTCAAGGAGAACCGCGAGCGCAGCGAAATCCGAGGTTGGTGTTGCGTGTCGCGGGATCGCTCGGCGATCGATCGGTGAGACGCACGGACAAAGCGTCCACCATCGACCAGCTTCCGCCCCGGACGACGCGCCGCGAATCGCGGCATGCGGGATGATCGTACGGACAGTACACGCCCGCCGTCCACTCCCAGACGTTGCCTGCCATATCGTAGATTCCGAACGGTCCCGGCCAGCCTATCGCCACGCGCGTCGTGAACGGCCAGCGTTCGCGAGTCAGGATGCCCGCTGCTCCGCCTTGTCCCTCGAGCGCCTTGCCGCAGTCGCTACCGCAGGCGGCGTATTCCCACTCCTCTTCGGTAGGCAGGCGCTTGCCGGCCCAGCGGCAGTACGCGTCGGCCATGCTCCAATCGACGCAGTTCTCCGCGTGCTCTTTGTACTCGGGCCGGTCGTCGTTGCACTGAGGATCCAAGAGCTGCCGATCCGCCTCCGTCACGCCGGGAAACTGAACGACGGTGGGCGCGGGCACGCAACCGCCGGCGCGCACGCACTGGGCATACTGGCCTACGGTGACTTCCGTGAGGTCCATTTCGAACGCGAGGATCCGGACGTCGTGCACCGGCTGCTCGTCGGGCTCGCCGACCTCGGAACCCATCCGGTACGTGCCCTCGGGCACGCGCGCCATCTGGCCGATCGGGCTCGGCTCGTGGGTCGCAACGGCCGCCGCCGTCGATCCGGGTGAGGCCCTCGCCGTTTCGGGCGCTGCCGCGGGCGGGGTCAGCGAGGCAGGGGGGCCTGCGCAGCCGGACATCACAAGAACGGCGATGGGCCATGATGGATGATGCATGTCATCGCGGCGAAGCAAGCGGCGGACCGACACGCACCGAGCCCTAGTCATCATCCTCGCATCCGGCAAGCGTTGCGCTCGAATGCACATCCTGCAGTCCGGGAGCGCGCGGCGCGGTCCTCGGCTTTTGCCCGGTCTTCATGAATTCGCCTATGCTCGCCGCGAGTCGACCCCCTTGCCCGATCCGATCGTCAACGACGCCTTCATCCGTGAGTTCATCGAGGCTGCACCCGACGCCCTGCTCGTCGTCGATTCGGGCGGGCGGATCGTCTTCGTGAACACTCTACTCGAACATCTGTTCGGCTACTCGCGCGACGAGTTGTCGGGGAAGGCGATCGAGATCCTCGTCCCCGAGCGGTTCCGAGCGAACCATGAGGGGTACCGGATCGATTTCGTCCGGGCCCCCCGCACGCGCGCGATGGGTGCGGGCCGCTCGCTTTGGGGGCGGAAAAAGGACGGGGGCGAGTTTCCGGTCGAGATCAGTCTCAGCCCAGTCCCTGTCGGCAGCGAACACTTCGTGGCCGCCGCCGTGCGCGACGTGACCGAGGCTCGCCGAAACGCGGCTACGCTGCGCGCAGCCGAGCGGCTCGTCGCCCTCGCTACGCTTGCGGCCGGCATCGCGCACGAGATCAACAACCCGCTCACGACGGTCATGGCGTCGTTGGATCTTGCACTCGAATCGGTCAGCCTGTGGCGCGCCAACGGAGATCGAGCGCCCCCCGGGGAACTGGTGGAAGCGCTGACCGATGCGAAGCTGGCGGCCAAGACCGTCAGCGAGATCGTCCAGAGTATGCGGATGCTCGCGCGCGGCGAGACCGGTCGACTCCAGCCGGTGGACGTCAACAAGCTACTGGACCAATCGTTGATCCTGATTGCGAACACAGTCAAATACAGCGCGCGGGTCGTCAAGGAGTTCGGGGATTTGACACCCGTATTGGCCGATCCGCCGCAGCTGTCGCAAGTGTTTCTCAACGTTCTCGTAAATGCCGCGCAGGCATTTTCAGAGGCGAGGGCCGCGCGCAACGAGATTCGGATCGCTACGCGAATGGATGGCGCCCGCGTGCTCATCGAGATCGCCGACAACGGCACGGGAATCCCCGAGGCGATCCGGGAGCGTGTCTTCGAGCCATTTTTCACGACGAAGGACGTCGGCCAGGGGATGGGACTCGGACTTTCGATCACGCGCTCGATCGTGAAGGCGCTCGGAGGCGAGATCACGTTCGAGAGCGCCGCGAATCGCGGAACGGTCTTCCGCATCGCGCTGCCTTCGACATCCGTCGGCACCGAGGCCGCGATGCCGGCGGCCCCGACCCCCGTAGCGCCGACCCGCGTGAGTGCCGCAAAGGCCGACGAAGAGGTCCGACCGCGGAAGGGAGCCCGCAGACGACTTCGGGTGCTCGTCATCGAGGACGACATCGGAGTTGCACGCACGCTGGCGCGCGCGCTCGCGAAAGAGTGCGACGTCGACATCCTGACCGACGGGCGCGAAGCGATCGATCGGCTCTCGACCGAGCATGGCTACGATCTCGTGCTGTGCGATCTCATGATGCCAACCGTCACCGGGGCGGATGTGTACCGCGAGGTCATGACCAAGCGTCCGGAAAGCGCGGACCGCTTCGTGTTCATCACGGGCGGCGCATTCACCGACGACGGCCGGCGTTTTCTCGAAACCGTGGACGCACCCATCGTGCGAAAGCCATTCGATTTGCGTGCGGTCCGCGCGCTCGTCAGGTCGCGCGCGAGGCGATGAGCGCGATCGCGGCGCCATTTCGGTAAAAATGGCGTCCAGACTGCGATAGCTCGGGTACAGTCGCGATGAGCCAGTGAATACGGCGGCAAAAACTCATGCACGGGTGGGTCCGCGGTATCCGCACCTCGTCGTGCTCGTGGGGGCGACCGGGGACCTTGCGCGACGCAAGCTGCTGCCCGGCCTGTTCCATCTCTCGAGCGCCGGGTTCATCCCGGGCTGCCGGATCATCGGCGTCTCGCTCGACGAAATCGACGCGGAGGGCTTCCGCCAGGTCGCGCGTGCCGCTCTGGGTGATTTCGGCACTCGCAAGGTGACCGACGCAGACTGGACCTCCTTTGCCGAGAGCCTCGACTACGTGCCGCTGGCGGCGGGTGCGGGCGCCTTGAAGGCGGCGGCCGAGAAGGCCGAGCAAACGTTCGTCGGCGAAAGCCGACGGTTGCACTATTTGAGCGTACCGCCGAGCGCGGCGCTGTCGGCCGTACGAACGCTCGGCGAAGCCGGACTCGTCGAGCGATCTCGAGTCGTCATGGAGAAGCCGTTCGGGACCGATCTCGCGAGTGCCGTGACCTTGAACGCACGCTTGCACGAGGTATTCAGCGAACAACAGATTTTTCGGATCGATCATTTTCTCGGCAAGGAGCCGGCTCAAAATATCCTGGCGTTCCGTTTTGCCAATGGGCTCTTCGAGCCGATCTGGAATCGCAACTTCATCGACCACGTACAAATCGACGTGCCGGAGACGCTGGGTCTCGGAAAGCGCAGCGGGTTCTACGAAACGGTCGGTGCATTTCGCGATATGGTCGTGACTCATCTGTTTCAAATCCTCGCGTTCATGGCCATGGAGCCGCCCACTTCGTTGGAGCCGAATCCCATCAGCGAGGAAAAGAACAAAGTATTTCGCAGCATGTTGCCCATCCAGCCGACGCACGTCGTCCGCGGACAATACATCGGCTACCGGGCCGAAGACGGCATCCACCCCGAGTCGGATACCGAGACGTTCATCGCGCTCAAGTGCTTCATCGACAACTGGCGGTGGGCCGGCGTTCCGTTTTACCTGCGTACCGGCAAGCGGCTTGCCGAAGGGCAGCGGATCATCTCGATCGCATTCCGCGAACCCCCGAAGAGCATGTTTCCGGCCGGTTCAGGCGTCGGCGCGCAGGGGCCGGACCACTTGACCTTCGACTTGGCGGACGCGTCGAAGATGTCGCTCTCGTTTTACGGCAAGCGCCCCGGACCCGGTATGCGTCTCGACAAGCTGAGCTTGCAATTCGCGATGCATGAGACGGGATTTGCCGGAGACGTGCTCGAAGCGTACGAGAGACTGATTCTCGACGCCATGAGAGGCGATCGCACGCTCTTTACCACGGCCGACGGCATCGAACAGCTATGGGAGAAGTCCACACCGCTCTTGGAGGCACCTCCCCCCGTTCGCCTCTACACGCCCGGCTCCTGGGGACCGAACGTGATCCATTCGCTGATTGCGCCGCATGCCTGGCGGCTGCCCTTCGAACGAGCCTGGCGAGATCCCAATCGCACGGGCAACTGATCGAAGATCGGGCGCGAGTCGCTCCGCTACTGGCGTGTGCCCACCCAAGTGCCCGTGTAGGTGCCCGTATAGGCAATCCCTTGAGGGGTCGTGCCGTTGTAATCGCCGGCGTTCGGCTGCGTGAGGGTGTTGCCGCTGAACGAGACCGTGCAGTCCGTGCAGCAGTTCGTCTGCGTGTTGCCATTGACGAGGCCCGTGAAGCACGAGCCACCCACCGCCGTCCCTCCGGCATCCGCGGAAACTGCGGGGGCCCCCGCGTCCGTGAGCGTGCCACTCGAACCGGACATCAGGAAGAACGCCGTGCCGCTCGGTGGGTTGGGGGCAACCTGCCAAGACAGTTCGATCACTGTGGCGGACACGTTGGTGACCGTGATTGTGGCGACCGAACTACTGGGCCCGGAGAGGGTGTTCGGAGAGGTGTTTTGGAATGTGCCGGAAAAGGTTGCGCTGTAGGTGCCGGCAAAGTCCGGGCTGCCACTGCTGCTGCTCCCGCTGCTGCTGCTGGCACCACCGCCGCCGTTGCTGCTGCCGCAGGCCACCATGACGAGGAGAGCGGGAAGGGACGCGTAGGAGAGCTTCGTGGGGATCATCATAGGCAATCGGCGAATGCTGCCGCGCATGGGCGCCGACTGTCAATCGGGGAATGCGCGCTCAGTCCGCGCGTGGCGCGGACGCGGCGGGCCGAAGCAGAAGCAACACGTGTTGCAGGCCGAGCCCCTTCCGCTAAGGCGTATAGACGGCGTTCACTGCACCGAGGAGCGTTATGAGCGAGCCCGGCACCCCCCACGATCCGATCGATGAGACCAGCGAGGAATCGTTCCCGGCGAGCGATCCGCCCGAATGGACTGGAACGCACGCCGGCCCTCCCGAGGTCCCTCCCACTCCTCCCACAGCCGCGCAGCGAGGATCCATGCGGACCGTTCCCACGGCACTCGGCGTCGACGAGGCCGTGGAACGAATCGAGACGGCGGTCCGAGCGGCGGGAATGAAGGTGTTCGCCCGCATCGATCAGGCCGCCGAGGCGCGTGCGGCCGGTCTCGTAATGCCGCCTGCGGTCGTCCTGATCTTCGGAAGCCCCCGCGCCGGCACGCCGCTGATGGTCGCACGACCCACCACGGCGATCGACCTGCCCCTGAAAGCGCTCGTCTGGCAAGACGAACGCGGGGCCGTGTGGATCACATTCAACACGCCCGCGCTCCTCGTGGAACGACATGGCCTCGACCCGGCCCTTGCGGCCCGACTCGCGCCCGTGGGGGACCTGCTGGAGAAGGCCGTGCGCGGGTAAGCGTTTCGTGCCCGCGCGGTACTCTAGCGGTGGTGGCCGCCGCCACCACCTGCGTGGCCGCCACCCGCCCCTCCGCCGATGTGCGAAGCGGTACCGTAATTGCCCCCCATTCGGCGTGCGCCGAGGTAAGGCGCTCCCCCTCCACCGACGTAGCCATGCGGCGCGACCAGAACCCCGCGGCCGTAGGCACCCGGCGCCGCGTGGACCACCGCCCCGCCGATGCGCGGGGCGTAACGAGCGGCCCCGCCCCAGCCGCGCGGAGCGTATTGAGCGCCCCACCGAGGACCCCACCCCCACGGCCCATAATGAAAGGGCCCCAGGCCCCAGGGAGACGCCAACCACCTCCAACCGTACGAAGGGGCGTAAAGATACACGTACGGATTGACCCCCACATTCGTGGTCGTCAATCCGTAGGGCACCCAAATCCAGCCGTATTGTGCCGTGTAAACCCACTCGCCCTGCGACGCCATCTGCTCGGTGACTTGGGGAGCAGCGGGGTAGGCCTGCCCATCGGGAGGAGGCTGCGGCGGCGCCCCGGGTTCGCCGGCTTGAAGCGGAGCGGATGGAGGTGGACCGGGCGGAGGTTGCGCAGGCCCCGCTTGCGTGGAATCCGACCCGGGTGCCGCTTGGGGCGGCGGTGGTGGCTGAGGCGGCGACTGTGGCGGTTGGCCTTGCGCTTGAGACGGAGCCGCCGGAGGCGCGGACGGGGGGGACTGCGGGGCGACGTCGGACGACTCACCGTTCCACCAAGGCTGGTCCTGAGCCGGAGCGTTCGCCGCCGTGAGAATCACCACCGAACAGCACGTCGCCATCGCCAGAGACGTCTTCATGATCGCCGCCTAATGCCTAGTATAAGGCATTCGGACCGCCGAAGCCACGGCGCCCCCGCGGCAAGCGGCTCCTAGGCGATATCGGTGGCAGACGACGCTGAGCTCGGTCGCGGGCCGGGCCCCACGAAGTGAAGGGCCACGAGGCCCATGGCGGCGAGGGCATACATGACGCCAAATCCCGGTGCGGCGGCGAAACCAAAGCGGTTTTCGACCCCTGCGGGGGTCAGTTGGTACGCGTGGATGAGACCGATCATCGATAAAACCGCGGCGGCGAGAGCCCAGCCGGCGGCGCGGAGGAAGCGCCTTTCGATCACGAAGACGAGCAGCGCCGCGAGGATCATCGAGGTCAGAAGAAAGCCCTGGCTTAGCGCAATGATTCCGCCAATGTACATCTCGGCGCCGAATTTGGGGGCAACGGCGAAAAGCCCGGTCCCAGCGATGCGAAGGGTCGTCTGAATGAGGACGAGCGCCCATGCCGCCAAGGACGGAATGAGCCCGAGCACCACCGCGATCGCGTGGGCTCGCGGCACCTCTTGGAACGCCTGCGCCGTGATGATGAGGCCGATCCAGAGAAGAATACCGAGCGTCACTTCGATCGGAACCACGTTGAGCACGAGCGGAACCCCCCCCACCAAGCAGAGAACGGCGATCACGACGCCGTTGAGAATCGAATATCCGCGGCGCGCTCCCATCGCCTTCCAGGCGGGGTGCCCGATGTAGATCGTGGTCGGAAAGGGACAGCCGAAAAAGGCGGCGACCACGGTGGCCGCCGCATTCGCCAAGAGCGAAGATCTCGTCTCGTACCGGTCGCCCGCCGCCTCGGCGCTCTCGAGATTCTGCAACGATCCGATCACGTTGAACAACGCCATCGGCAGCACGACCGACATGTATTTGTAGGCGCGCGCGTCGGCGACGAGCGCAAGGGCTTCGCCGACGGCCGGCACCGGCGGTCGAAACGCGATTGCGATCGCTTCGTGCGGAGGAACGAAAAGACTGGGCTCAAACGCGCGGATCAGCCACGCGAGCGCGGTCCCGACGACCAGGGCCGCCAACCCGCCCGGAACACCGAACGGAAGACGTGCGCGCGACGCGTACGTGGCGAGCAAAAGAAGCGCCGGCAAAAGAGCGATCCACGGCCGCGCGAAGATCTGAAACACGAACCCCATCGAGATGAACGTCAGCGCGACACCGGCGAGCGCCGACAAGAGCGCCGCCCGCGGGGTGTGGCGCCGAAGGCGATCGCCTACGAACGCGCCGACGCCCTCGAGGACGCCGCTCGCGAGCCCTGCGAAGAGGCCGACGCGCCACGCCAGGATCGGATCATGGCTCTCTTGGAACACGGGCCCCATGATGAGAAACACGTAGGCAAGGAGACTCGGCGTGTTGATACCGAAGGGCAGCGCCGTGGCGTCGGGGCGACCCGTTTTCTTGGCCTGCCAGGCGTAGAACACGTTGCCGAGCAGGATCGAAATCGCGGCACCCGGAAGAATGCGTCCCGAAACCAGCGTGGCGGGCAAACCGCAGACCGCGCCCGACAGGACGGAAATCAGCATGAGCTGGAGCAAGTTGTCGACGAAGAGACCGAAGAATCCGTCGATGTCGCCGCGGACAAACCAACGCCCGTTCACGGACGGCGACTCTAGGCCATTGCGACGGTCCAAAGCGCGCGTTTCAGCTTCAGCGGACGTGCGATCGACGATCGGCTCCCCGTCCGGCCCGAGCACCGATCCCCGGCGCTGCCAACACCCCCGGTACCCTTGCCTGAGTTACGAGCGCGCCGCGGCGTGAACGGCGACGCGGGGGCGCCGCACGACGATGACCGCCGCGAGCGCCGCGCAGGCCGCAGAGACGACGAATGCGGCGGGGTATCCGGCCCGCTCGGCGACCCCGCCGAGCAGAACGCCGGACGCGGCCAAGCCGACGTCGAAAAACGCCGAGACGATCCCGATGGCCACACCCCGATCGCCGGGGGACACCCGGCCGAGGGCGTCGAGGGCGAGAGACGGGAACGACAAGCCGAAGCCCATCCCCGCGACGACACCCGCCCCCGCAACCCATCCCGGGTGCGACGCCGTGACCGCCACGGTGAGCGTCCCGATCGCCTGTGCGCCGGCACACAGCGCCGCGGTGCGCGCGGGGCCGAGGCGGGCGGGGAGGTTGCCGGCAACGATGCGCACCCCGATGACCCCCGCGACGAACGCGTGCAAAAGCAGGCTGGGCGCAGCCCCGCCGCTCGCTCGAAGCAACAGCGCACCAAACGTCAGCACCGCGGCATAGCCGACCGTCACCAGCGCGTAAGCGGCACCTTGGCGCCCGAACGTTCCCGCAAGCCCAGTGATCGAAGCGTGCGCTCGCGCGCCCGCGCGGACCCTCGGGATGAACGCCAGCACCGCAAGGCCGATGGCCGGCGCGATCGCACCGACCGCGAACGCGCCGGCATAGCCTCCCCCCGCCAGCACCGCGTCAGCCACGAGCGCGCCGAGCGCAACCCCCACCCAGCCCGACACGCCCGCATACGACAAGATGGCAGCCCGACGTCGTGCGGGCGCGAGCGACACCGCCCAGGTAATGCAAGCCGCCTGCGACAGCCCCTCCCCTAGACCGATGAGGAGTCGGCACGACAGGAGCCACGCTGCGGTTCGAATGAGCCCGTACGCGGCCGTCCCGACGACCATCAGCACTGCCCCCGATGCGGCCGGACGACGATAGCCGACCCGGTCGCCCCAAAGACCGCCCAGCGGGCGGCTGGCGAGCGTCGTGACCGCGTACGACGCCATGACCACGCCGACGCTCACGTCGCTCGCGCCGAGCACGCCGCGCATGTAGAGCGGCAATACGGGGACCACGATTCCGATCGCGAAGTTCGCGAGCAGGTTGACCGTGCACACGGCAAGCGCAGCCGCGTACCCCCCGCGACGGGGCGGATCCTCGTCGACGGACATCGAGGCGGATCGCTGCACGCGGCGCTCATAGCCGAGAACATTGCCGATCGCCTTGTCCTGTCTCGCAGGCATTCCCGGCGACGGCCCTTCGTGTCCGGCTTCCGGTCGGTCGCGCCGCGCCGCATCGCGCCCGAGCCGTGGCCGGGTCGACGCACCTGGGCGGTGCACGATGGGGATCAGTAGGCTTACGCGCTCGGGGCTCTTCTCGATCGAATAGGCCGGGTCGCCGAAGGCGCGGCGATCGTCGGCACGGATTCAACAGCCGCCATCGGCTCCGGCATCGTCGGCGCCGCCATCCGGACAGATCGCCGGAGGCGGACAGCCGGATTCGGGTGCCGGGCCCCCGTCGTCACAACTCCACGGCCACCACGAGGCGGGATCCGCCGCTCCGCTGTCGTTGTACCATGGACCGCAATCCACGAGGATCAGCACGACCACGCAGAGAGTGAGGGGACGAGGTTTCATGCGCGCTCCTGGTTGTCCGAACCTCAGCCCCCGAAGGGGACCATCAGACGCACGTCGACCTGGCGAAGCGCCCCGTACGCGCTGCCGACGAAGCCGTTCGCGATCCGCAGCGCGTACACCGCGTCGAACACGTTGAAGACATCCACGGCGACCTCCGGATGGATGGGCGGGAAGTCGAAGCGGTGCCGCAAGGTCAGGTTCCACGTGGCGTGCCCCGGGACCGTCTCGTTGTTGTCCGGGCCGGTCCGCAGACCGCTGCCGTACTGGAAGAGCACCGCGAGGTGGCTCTTCTCAGACGCATCGTGCAGATCGACTCCGGCATTGACGGTCCATCGCTGCACGTGGTCGAGAGTCTGCCAACCCCCGTAGGTGAGCTGCGCCTGCGTGAAGAGGTAGCGGCCCGAGTCGATTCCCTTTCCTTGGTCGAGGCTCCAGCTCGCGTTGCCGAATCCTTGGAGGTACGGATTGGCCGTACCGCGGACCACGAACTCGGCCCCCACGGCCCGGCCCCGATCGTAGTTGTAGTCCTCGATGAGGTTGGTCGAGCCCACGGTCTGCACGTCCAGCGTGTCTTGCGAGATGCGTCCGTACCCGGTCAGGCTTGCCTCGAATCGCCGCGGGAGTCGGTACGAGAGGCCGACCTCGGCCGACTCGTCCCTCTCGGCCTTGACGTCGACGGAGATGGGCTGGCCGGGGGCGACGTTCAGGACGCGCGCCGCCACCGCCGCGTCCACCGCATTGGGGGGCTGCCAGATGTAGCCTGCGAACGCGTGGAGCACGACGGTCTTCGAGAACGAGTAAGTCATACCGAGGCGAGCGCTCGGGCCCGTCAATAGAAGGTTCGGCTCGTGGGTCCCGGCGAAGCTGGCGTCCTGGAGGTCGGCCCGCAAACCGGGGAAGATTTTGAGCTTCCCGAACGTCATTTCGTCCTGAAGGAACGCGCCACCGGCAAAGAACTGGGTGTCGTTGCGGCCCGAGATGGTCAGGGCCGGATCCGGACCGGCCATCGCCGACGCGTAGCGCGTGAATTGGGTGTAGCCGACGCCGGATTGGGCCGCGTCGAACGCGACGCCGGCCTTCCACCGCTGCTCTTCGCCCGCCGCCCAGGCCACCGTCGCGGTCTGACCTTCGTGAAGGAGGTTGCGCGTGACGTCGGAGCAGGCCGATCCCGGGTCGGCCGTGGCTCCCAGTGAGCCGGCCGCATCGCAGTCGTAGTCGCCGTACGAAGAGCGGACGTACGGAGCGATTTGTACGCGGCCGCTCGGGAAAGCGTAGGAATACGACAGGGTCACGAACAGATCGCGCTCCGATTCGGTCGGATTGGCGTTGTACGGAACGAACTGCGGCGGGCTATTTCCATAGACGTCCGGCCCCCGTATCGCGTTGGGTGGCCCGTCCGAAAGCGGCAAGAGCGTCGGATCGATTGGGATTTGAAAGTCGGCCTGGGAGTACCTCGCGAGCAACTCGATCCGTTCGCGCTCGCTCGGTCGAACGTCGATCCGCGTAAAGGCGCTCCCGGATTTCAGGCCGTCGTGCAGGATGGGACTCACCGCCGGAGGGTCCAGTCCGCGCTCGGTGCTCAGAAAAGTGCCGGCCACGAAGACATCGGCTTTGCCGAACGCCTGGGAATACCAGGCCGAGGGCTGAGCCTTTTGGTAGGTGCCGTAGACCATCTGGACTGCGCCTTCGGGAGTACCGGTCCCGCGGCGGGTCGTGACGTCGACGACCCCGCCGGGATTCGGGCCGTACTCGACCGGCTGCCCGCCGCTGATGAGGCGCACCCCCTCCACCAGCCCGGTCGGAAGAACGTCGGTGAACTGACCGGCAAGGCCGCCGGGAATCGGCACCCCGTCCACGACGTAGAGGACTCCCGTTTCCTCACCGCGGATGTGCAGGAGTCCGTCCGGCCCGAACGTGTCCGGAGTGAACCCGGGCTGCGTGAGCATGATTTGGCTCAGGCTCTGGGCGTCGCCGCCGGGCAGCGATTGCACGTCCTTTCGCGAGAGCACAGACACGCTGCTGCCGGTCTGCCCGGGCCCGGCTCCGCGGTCTCCGCGCACTTGCACCTCTTGCACCGCCGGGACCTGCGCCGCGGCCGCGACGTCCAGAATCAGGTCCAACGGTCCGGTCGCCGGCCCAAGGTCGACGGCGACCTCGGACGTCAGGAAGCCGGAGTGGCTGACGACGACGCGGTAGGAGCCGCCCGGCAGCGGCGGCAGATCGAAGGCGCCGTGGGCGTCGGAGCGCGCCTGGGCAACCGAGGCGTTCAGGGAACCGAAGACTTCGACCGTGGAGCCTTCGACGGGGGTATGCGCCGGGTCGTGGACCGTGCCGCGCAGTGCGAACGGCGTGGCGAGCGAATCGCCACCTGTCGGCGACGGCGCGCGGTCGTCGGCCTGTCCGTCCCGGGCGACGAGCCACGCCGCCGCGATGGCCGTTAGGGCGAGAAGCGCCGCCATCGTGCGCGCACGGCGTGTCCGGATGACGTGGGGCCGCCGCATTCTCGAGGTTGCAATTGAACGTGATTATCATGTTCTGGTCAACCAGAATTTGAAAATCGTCTTCAAATTCATGCTCGGCGCAGACGGGCCGCCTCGTGACGGCGCCCGGAGTCGCGTGGCGTGTCCGTTGCGGGCCCCCTTGCCTCACCACGCGAAGGTCAGCGCGGTCGCCCCCGGCACAGCCTGCGCGTGCACGGCGGACAACGCCGACGGGCGGGCCCGGTCGTCGATCGCGGAATGGAACACGTAGGGCACGGCCACGCCAATCCCTATGCCGACCACCATTGCCGTCAGGACGTCCGTCAGCCAGTGCTTGTCTGCGGCGATGCGCAAGTAGCCCGTGGCGGCGGCGACCGCACCGCCCACGCTCCAGGCCAGTGGCGCCCATCGGTAGCCACGCATCGTGCCGATCGTGCCCGAAGCAGCCGCCAGTGCGAAGGCCTCCGTCGTGTGGCCGGAAAAGAACGACAGGTCGTTGTCGGAAGGCTGGGCCGTCCGCGGTTTGTCTTCGGGTCGCAGGGCGTGGACAAAAGGTCGCTCCCGACCCACGAGCCACTTCGTAAGCTGAGTCACATTGGCCGCCACGACACCGGCCTCCGCGATGATCAACGCGTCTTCGGGCACGTTGCCGAGCGCACGCTGGTGAGCGGCCGCAAGGGAATCGAATCCCACGCTGACGAGAGGCATCAGGGCAAACCCCGCGAGATTGCTGATCGTGTCGGCCGCGGTCGTGTCGCGCCAGACCAACGCGCCGCGGACGCCCGCGTCCACCGCGTCCACGCCGCACCATCGGCAGTGCGATGGGGCGAGGTCGGGCTTGAGCATCTCGCTGGCGATCCAAGCGGCCGCGCCGCTCAGCGTCACGGCGAGGTCGAGTGGCGGATCCCAGCGCAGCCTTTGGGTCGGCGCCGGCGTTTGCGCCGCCGCCGGCGCCCCCGCGAGGCAGAACCAAAGAACCGCACCCACGGCGCCGATCCGTCGGGCAATTCGCACAGCGTCGCTATAGCCAACGCGCTCGTGTCACGAGAAGGGATCGCGAAGACGCCGGCCGCGCGACGGGATCCCGGCGGGCCGCCCGGGGCATCGGGTGGGGCCTTCGGCGCCGCCGTGATACAAACGCGCGCGTGGATGACGCGGCACGCACGTTCTCCGTCTCGCGCCCAGGTCGGAGCCGATCGGCCCTCGCACTCGCGGAGGCGATCATTCCTGGATCGACCCATGACGGCGGGGCCGACGAGCGCACCCAAGCCATGGCGGACAGCCTCGTTCAATCGATGCATCCGGCGCTCGCGCGCGCGTGGCAACTCGCGCACCAAGCGCTCGACGCTGCCGCCATCGCCAGGACGGGGCGGCGATTCCATCGACTCTCTGCAGCTGAGCAGGACGCTTTGTTGCAACGCTGGGAGCGAGACGGGGCTCTGCGCGGTCCGCTGGTCCTCATCGGCCTCGTGTACAAGCTCGTCCACTTCGATCGGGTCGATCGGAAGAAAAGCGGATCGAGTCTGGACGTCCTGCAATCGGTCGAGTCCCCGAGATGGACGGCCCAAATACGAAGGATCGACCGTCACACCGAGGACATCGAATGCGACGCCGTGATCGTCGGCACCGGGGCCGGGGGTGCGGTCGTCGGCCGCGAGCTCGCCGACCACGGCCATGCCGTCGTGTTCCTCGAGGAAGGCGAGCACTACCTGCGCGACGCCTTCGACGGCAGCAGCGTTCGCGCCCATCAGCGCTTTTACCGCGCAGCGTTTTCGGTCGGCAACGTCGTGATGCCCATCTTCATGGGCCGCTTGGTGGGTGGCTCCACTGCGGTCAACGGCGGCACGTGCATTCGTGCGCCCGACTGGGTCCTCGAACGGTGGACCGAGGAGCTCGGCACCGACGACTTCGCCCCGGCGGCGATGAGCCGGTACTTCGACCGGGTCGAGCGGATCCTCGACGTGCAGCCGGCCCGCAGGCCAACCATCGGTCCCATCGGCGACGTCATGGCGCGCGGCTGCGATGCGCTCGGATGGAGCCACGGCCCGATCCCACGCAACGCGCCGGACTGCGATGGGTCCGGCTTCTGTGACTTCGGGTGCCGGCAGGACGCGAGGCGGTCCACCCAGATTGCCTACCTGCCGCCGGCCCTCCAACGGGGCGGCGTGCTGTTCGCCGGAGCGCGCGCACGGCGCGTCCTCTTGGAGGGAGGCCGGGCCGTGGGCATCGAGGCCGAGTCGAGGCTCGGAGAGCGCGTGCGCATCCGCGCACGCGCGGTCGTACTCGCGGGCGGCGCCATTCCGACCCCGCTGCTGCTCCTCAAGCAGGGTCTCGCGAACCGCAGCGGACAGGTCGGTCGCAATCTGAGCACGCACCCGAGCAGCGGCTTTTTGGCCCTATTCGACGAAGCGATCGAAGGGCATCGCCACATTCCGCAGGGCTATGCGTGCGACCAATTCCTTCGGGAGGGGATTTTGATGACCGCGGCGCAGCCCGCGGTCAACGTCGCGCCCATGCTCTTTCCGTTCTCCGGCCGCCGGCTTATGTCGACCCTCGAACGCATGGATCACATCGCCTCCTTCGGACTGCTCCTGCGCGATGCGAGCCCGAACGGTCGCGTCTGGCGCGATGTCGGCGGCCTGCCGCTCATCACGTACCGCATCAGCGCGGCGGACGTCGATCGGATGCACCGCGCGATGGTTCATGCCGGCGAGATGTGCCTCGCGGCGGGCGCAAAGGCTCTTTATCCGGTCGTTTTCGGGGCGGGCGCCATCGAACGCGACGCCGACTTTGCCCGCTTTCGCCGTGCTCGAATCGCGCCCGCCGACATCAGCTGGCTCAGCTACCACCCGCTCGGGACGTGCAAGATGGGCCGCGACCCCAAGACGAGCGTCGTCGGGCTCGATCACCAAGCCCATGACGTCCCGGGCCTCTACGTCGTCGACGGCAGCACGGTTGCCGGCCCTCTCGGAGTCAATCCCCAGCTGACCATCATGGCGGTGGCGACACGCGCCGGCGAGCGAATCGCCGAGCAACTGGGCTGAAGGCCCGAGCGGGGCACTGCGGGGGTGCGCGAGTTCCTGTGGAGCCTCTGCCGCCGCTCGTTTCTTCCGGTCGATCTCCCAGGCAGATCGGCGGGCCGCGAGACCCGAGCCCAGGGCGCTCACCGGAAGAAGTCGCGAATCGTCCTCAAGCGATGACGGATCAAGTGCGGCAGCTTCCACGCCCCGTCGAACCTGCCGAGCTGCCCTTCGGCGAGCCTCTCGCCCAAATCCATCAGCGCATCGTCGTAGGGCATCCAGTACAGGTCCGGTCCGCGCGACGCATCGACCGTCGTCACGCGTGGGCGGACGAACGTATGAAGCGACTCGGCCCCATTGGCGACGCCGAACCCCGTTTCGCGTGTGCCGCTCCAGGGCAGCGAAGGAATGGCTCCCGAGAAAGAATGGTTGTTGATGTTCACGACGCCGACCTCGAGGCGCTCGGCGATGCGCTGTGCGCGCGAGAGATCGCGCGACCAGACCGACGCCCCAAGTCCGTACCGCGACTGATTGATGCCTCGCACCGCCTCCGTGAGAGCTTCGATGCGAACGATCGCGAGGATGGGGCCGAAGGTCTCGTCTCGGATGACCGACATGCGATCGTCGCACCGATCGAGAAGCGTGGGCGGATACCAGAGACCGGAATCCGGGCCCACGCCGCCGCTGACGACGTCGGCCCCTTTGGCCCGTGCGTCTTCGACGTGGGCTCGCACCAGGTCGAGTTGCTGGCGGTTGCCGAGCGGCGCGACCGACTCGGCGGTCAATCGCGTCCACGCACGACGCATCGCGGCGACGAAATCGTCCGCGATCGCCTCCTCCACGTAGGCAATCTCGATCGCTCCGCACGCCTGCCCCGCATTGCTCAGCGCCCAGTGGGTGATGCCCGCGACCGTCCGGGGCAGGTCGCAATCCGAAAGGACGATCGCCGCGTCCTTGCCCCCCATTTCGATGCTCGAAGGAATCCCGCGCTCGGCGCAGCGGATCCGAACCGCCTGCCCGTTGCGCACGGACCCCGTGAAAACGCATGCGTCGATTCCGGCGTCGATGAGCGCTGTCGCCGTGCGACCGTCGCCCTGCACAGTCTGAACGAGGCGCGCCGGAAGCTCCTCGGCCAGCCGGTCGACCAGCCAGGCGCTCGTTCGCGGCGTGTGCTCCGACGGCTTGAGGATGACCGCATTGCCCGTCATGAGAGCCGGAAAGATCGGCCGATACAGGCCCGCCGCGGGATAATTCCAGGGGGCGATCACGCCGACGACGCCGCGAGGCACGTAGTCGACGAACGCGCTCTTGCGCGGAAAGCTGAGTGGATTCAGCCAAACCCGTCGCCGCTTCGCCGCGGTCCGCGCGACCCGAGCCCACGCGGCCATGGCGTCGAGGGGGCCGAGCCCCTCGAAGAACAGCGCTTCGGCGGCAACCTTGCCGATTTCCTTGCGCGACAGCGCCATGACCTCCGCGCGCCTCTGCAGCATCGCCGTCGCCGCACGACGAAGCGCCGCCACCCGAGTCTCCAACGGTTCGAGTCGCCAGTGCCACTGGGCCGCTCGCGCCGCGGCCACGGCCCGACCGATCTCCTGCTTGGACGGAATGGATGTCAGCGGCCCAGGCAACGCCGCGCCATGGCCCCCGTTGGCACTGAGTCCGCGATCGATCGGCTCCGGGTCATGCATCGCGCCAGCCACGCTAACACTTGTAACGTGGCTTGCACGCGGCGGCTCGAGGCGCGCGGGGCGGGTGGTACCCTGAACGCCATGCCGTCGCCCCCGAACGTGATCGTCGGAACACCGTGCTACGCCGGTCTCGTCACGCACGTTTACCTTCACTCGATGTTGAAGCTGATGGCGTACGCCAGCACGCACAACATCCGGGTTGGCCTATGGACGGCGGCCCACGACTCACTCGTTACGCGCAGCCGAAACAGCATCCTCGCCGGATTCCTCGACAGCCCCGACGCCACTCACCTGCTGTTCATCGATGCGGATACGGGGTTCGAACCGCAGGAGGTGGGGCGTCTTCTCGCTTTCGACGAGGATGTCGTTGCGGGAATGTACCCCGTCAAGAACCTGGACTGGTCACAAGCCGCGCGGCGATCGGCCACCGAGAGCCTCACCGTGGACCAGCTGCGGGAGGCCGGGCTGCACTACGTGGGAGTACCCCTGTCCGCGAGCGACCGTGAGGAGCGCGATGGCTTCGTCACGGCGCAATTTGCCGGAACGGGATTCATGCTGATTCGGAGGACAGTCGTCGAGCGGCTGGTCGCTGCCTACCCTGAGACGCACTACGGGGCCATGCACACCTACCCGGCTCCGGCGCGCCAAAGCTCGAACCTGTACACTCTGTTCGATTGCATGATCGAGCCAGAAACCGGCACGTTCCTGAGCGAGGATTTCACTTTCTGTCACCGCTGGCGGCGCATCGGCGGCAAGATCTGGCTCGACACTCGAAGCCGACTCCGGCACGTCGGGTCTTATGTATTTCAGGGCTCGCCCTCTTTCGACTGACGAACCGGATCGCCGTGAGCCGACCCGTCGAGCGTTCGACCGACTCATCGACTCGGCGCGCGTAGAGACTTCAGCCGGGGCCGGCGTCGGGAGGGCTCGTGCACACCATCACGGACAGACCGGCCACGGAGGTCGTCGAGAGACAATACGTGCCCGGGAACGATTGGCAGTCCGAATCCGCCGTGCAACCCGGAACGCACGTGTCGCTGCCGCTCGCGCCTTGGATGCAGGCGTTGGGTTGGCCCAGCGAGTTGCCGCCGGCCGCGCCGAGCCCCACGCAATCGGACGTGAGCGCGCAGGCTTCGGTGCACCAGAGACCGGTGCACGACAGTCCGGCGTTGCACGTGGATCCTGCGACGTAGCACGAATCACCGACGCCCAGCTGACTGCACACCTGGCATTGGGCCGACTCGCACGCCTTCAGCGCCTCGAGGGCGATGGCGCCATTCGGAAAGGCCTGCTCGCAGCCGGCGGTGCACGCCGCGCCCGTGCAAGCCCCCTCGCAGTTGACCAAATTTTGGCACTCCGCGGTCGATCCGCACGCGTTGAGCGTCGTACAGCAATCGGCGCTGAGACATTGAAGACAAAGAGAGTCTGTCGTCTCGACGGGACATGCCCCCGACCCCGCTTCGCTCGACTGGGCTGCCGAAATCCCGACGCTCTCGCTCGGCAAGGAGCAGTGGGCGTCGCAGTTTCCGACAAGCGGCAGATTGGTCTCGGTCGAGGAACAGCCAGAAGCCCACGCCATCGACATCGTGGCAACGGCCGCACCCAAGGCTCGCAGACGCAGCGGCAAAGTGGTTTTCACGTTTTTTCGCTTGATCCATGTTGCCCGCAACGCACCTTCAAGGGCCAGCGCGATCGGGCGGGATCGCCATATTACCGACGAAGAGCGCGATCGGGCGGACGAGCTGCCGCGGGGCCTCCCTGGCTGCCGTCAAACGGCGCTCCCTCGTCGGCGGCGAGTCAGCCTGCCTCGTCGTCCGTGCCGACGGCTGTGCGCGCGGATTGGAGATCGACGCCGAGTCGGTCGGCCCAACGGTAAATCTGCTTTCGATCCTTGCCGAAGTAACTGGCGACCCGAGCGATGTTGCCGTCAAACCATTGCACGACGCGCCCGAGTCCATCGGCGTCCGGGATCGCGTCCGGCGAAACCAGCGCTTGCAGCGGGGCCCGCGCGGCATCGGATCGAACCGCCGTACGCTCCAGCACCGGACGCGCCATCGCCTCGGGCAAATGCTCCGGACGGATGACGCCACGATCGGCGCGGATGGCCGCGGCCGCCAACACCTGCTCGAGCTCGCGAACGTTGTATCGCCACTCGCCCAGCACGAGCGCCTCGACGCACCCGGCCGACAAGCGAAGATCGGCGGCGACCCGCTTGAGAAAGAGTCGTGCGAGTCCGACAATGTCCTCCCGGCGCTCGCGAAGCGGTGGCACCCGGAGAGTCCACCCAGCGAGCCGAGCCAAGAGGTCCCCCCGAAAGCCGCCCCGGTCGACGGCCCCTTGCAGATCGCCGTGGGTGGCCGCGACGAGACGCACGTCGACCCTGCGCGAGTCGGTTCGGCCGACAGGGCGGACCTCACCGGTTGCAAGGGTGCGCAACAGTTTGGGTTGAAGGGCGAGCGGAAGCTCTGCGATCTCGTCCAAAAAGAGAGTTCCTTGGTCTGCCGCCACGAACACTCCGTCGCTTCTTTGCGTCGCCCCCGTGAATGCGCCCGCGGCGTGCCCGAACAGCTCCGTCTCCGCGAGTGTTGCAGCGATGGCGGCGCAGTTCACGGCCAAGAGCGGCCCGCTCCGTCGGCTCTGGCGATGGATCTCCTGCGCGACGAGCTCCTTGCCGACCCCTGTTTCGCCGAGAATGAGCACAGGCAGCGAACGGGGCGCGACGAGCGCGATCTCCCCGCGCACCCGCTGCATGGAAAGGCTCGTTCCCCGCAAGGCAGGCGTCTCGGGCGCCAGGGCTTTCGCCTCCTCCATCCGCAGCAGTGAATCGGTGAAAACGAAGATGGATTCGCCCAGGCGGATGACACTCCCGTGGACCAGCCGGGTGGCACCCTCGATTCGATTTCCGTCCACGATGGTGCCGTGGCGGCTACCGCGGTCGGCAACGCACATGTCACCCGTGGCGCCGTCGCGAGCGAATGCGGCGTGAATGCGAGATACGCGTTTGTCAGAAACCACCAGCGTCCTCGCGCCCTCGGGTTCCCGGCCGAGAACCAGTTCGTCCGTGTCGATCGTCACACGGGAGGCCCGCTCGGGAAGACAATCCTCATCGCGCCGATCGCGCGGACCCTTCTCGCAATCGGGGCCGTGGACCCAATGAAGCTGCTGGATGCGCGCCGAGGCTCCGGCACCCAGGGAGGACGAGGGCGCCGTCGTATCTGCAGATGCGCGAGGGCCGGACGCCACGTCGACGGCATACCATCAATCCTCGCGCTGGGCCTCCCGCGGCGCCGCTCTAAGCCGCGCTCCACTCGAACCGCAACGAACAACCTCGGCCCCCGCGACCTTTGATTCGGGACAAGAACGTGGTCTCTTGGGTGACACGCTCGGCGCGAGCGATGCTGACATCCCCGATTTTCCCAGGAGAGAGCCCATGGCCAATCCGTTTGCCCACATCGAATTGACGACCGGAGACCTCGGTGCTGCAAAGAAATTCTACAAGAAACTCTTCGATTGGAAGTTGACCGATACGCCGATGGGGGACGGCGGCGTCTACACGATGATCGCCGCCGGCAAGGGGCCCGGAGGCGGCATTCAAGCGCAACCTATGCCCGGAGCTCCGGTCACATGGTTGCCGTATGTCGAAGTGGACAACGTGAAGAAGATCCTCGCGAAGGCGGAGAAGGGCGGCGCCAAGGTCGTCCTGCCACCGATGGATATCGGCAAGAATGGCATCATCGGGATCTTCGCAGATCCGACGGGCGCGACACTGGGCGTCTGGTCGAAGGCCAAGCCGGCGAAGAAGGGCGCAAAAAAGGCATCCAAGAAAAAGCGGTGAGCGACCGAAGCCCGGCGTGGGGTCGGCCCGGAGCGGGTGGACCCACGTCGATGTCGACGTGGACTCGGGTGAGCGCCGCAAGCGCAAACGCGGAGGTGGATCCGAGCCCTTTGGCGATCGGCCGAGGACATTCGACGGCGGCTGACCCCACGGCCAACGGTCGTCAGAACCAGCCGGTGATGCCGAGCCCCGCCCCGTGATGGACCGACAAAGGCATCGGAACCGCGATCGCGAGGGGGCCGGGGCCGGATCGAGCGGCGTGTGCGTGCAGATGCATGACGACCGGAACACCCCAGCCGAACGCGAATCCGAGCGCACCGCCCGCGAGGATGTCGGAGGCCCAGTGGTTGTCGGTGACCAGACGCAACGTACCGACCGCCGCGTCCACCGTCAGAGCCGTTGCGCACGTAAGGGCATCCCAAGGCGAGCCGTACAGGTGGATGGCCAGATGCTGGGTGCACACGAGAACCGCGGCCGTCGTGGCTATGGCGAAATGTCCCCCGGGAAACGAGCGCGTGGCCTCCGTGTTGTCGCCGAGGCACTGGCTCGCGCTGCCGCCGGCAGCCAAGCAGTCGCTCACCATGGGACGCGCTCGACCGATGACGTCGCGAAGAGCCAAGTCGGTGGCACTGACGAGCGAGATCGCCGTCGCGTCTTGCCAGAAGAGATCCCAGGCCAGCGCCGATCCGTAGCGTCGCCACGCGTACGGCACGTCGAAAAGCGGGTAGGCGATGTCCAGCGCCAGAATCGACCAGCTCGCCACCGCCGCCGCGTCGCGGGTTTGGGCCGTCGAGCCGCGCAGCACGTCCCGGACGGCCCGGTCGAAAAGGATGGGGCCGGTCCAGTGCAGTGCAGGTTGTTCACCCTGCAGGAACGTCGCCTCGAAAGCCAGCGTTGCGAGACCGCCGCCGGTCAGCGCATAGTCGTCGGGACCGGCGTGCGTCCATCGCGGATCCCATTGCGCCGGAAGCGACACCCCGTCGGTGGCGCGAGCGGTCGACGAACCGAGCAGCGCCAGGAGGATCGCGAGACCGATCGTTCGGCACCGCAAGCTCACGTGCCGTCGGTCAGGAAGCCCGCCAGCATCTCGCGCAGTTTCAAACGCGTTCGATGCGCGCGCTGTCGAACGACATCCGGCGAAACACCGAGCACCTCTGCCGCCTCTTCCGCTGTCCATTCCTCCAGGTCCCGCAAGACCAGCGCCGATCGGTGCTCTTCGTCGAGCCGGTCGAGAGCCTCTCGCACATGCTGCATCAGTGCCTTGCTTCCGACCAGATCGTCCGCGCGCTCCGAAGGAGCCGAGGCCGCCGCTGCAACGTCGGCGAACCGGGGCAAGGCGACGTCGAGCGACTCGGTTGGACGACGCTTAGCCGACCGCCAACGCATGAGTGCCTCGTTCATGGCGATTCGGTAGAGCCACGTCCTAAAGCGCGATGCGCCGTGAAAGGTGCTGATCCCGCGATGCGCACGCAGGAAGGTTTCTTGTGTGATTTCCTCCGCGTCGCTCGCGTTTCGCGACATGCGCATGGCGAGACGGTAGATGCGCTTCTGGTAACGCGTCACCAACACGACGAACGCGCTCTGGATGCCTCGTCGCGCCTGTTCCGCGAGCGCCTCGTCCGTGGTCAACGCTTCCGTGGTGCTGACGAGCATGGTATCGGCAGTCCGTGCAATCGCAGGGCCACCCCGCTGCCAGCGGACCCTGTGAGCTCGGGGGCGCGGGTCTTGGCGATCCGGGGTTGAAGTTCATGTACGCGGGGTGGAAAGACCCGCAGAGCATGCGGAAATGCGCAAAATTCGCGCACGATCGCGCCGTCAAGATTTCGAGCTCATCGCGAGCCGTCTACGCAGGCGGCTTT
Organism: uncultured delta proteobacterium; assembly: GCA_963696385.1. Taxonomy (GTDB): domain Bacteria; phylum Myxococcota_A; class Polyangia; order Polyangiales; family Polyangiaceae; genus Palsa-1150. The sequence goes on along the minus strand of CAVOKF010000004.1, from coordinate 739,798 downwards.
GGACTTCCTGCGGCATCTCGCAATCGGTGCCGCGCCGAACGACTCTTGGGATCGCCAGATAGTCATGGACCAGACGGGTACAGTGCGAGCAAGAAGCGACATGGGCTTGCAACGCGGTTTGCAAGTCGTGCTCGAGAAGGCCCTCGGCGTAGTCGCCGAGGTGGTCGGCGCACCACTTGCACGAGTTGCACGAAACGTTCGCCGCCATCGCCGGGAGTTGGATGTTCATTCGCCCGGGTCGTGACGGGCCCGTTCGCGCCAAACGTCAGCGGGCGGGCGACTCGTCGGCCGGGCCACGCTTTCCGTAGAATATGCGTTCTCAGGCTCGCTCCCTCGCCTTGATCGAGTGCTTGGCGATCGCATCGTGCGCTCACGCGGAGCGTCGCTTTCCGCTGCGAGAGCCCCTCTGGCAGGACGGTGACCTTGGCTCGGTCATGGCGCCTTGTCACCTGGAACCGACGGCAACGAACCCGCGGCACGTATCCTGCGCGCCACAGGCGTACGTGTCCCCCCAATTCTGGGACGAGGCCGACAACGTTCTTTTTCGCCCGCTGTCGCAGACTCTCGGCATCGCTGTGAGCGACGAGTCCGTGGACGTCAACAGCCTCGACGAGGTGCCCGACTCTTCCTGGTTCACCAACCGCCTGGGCGTGAGGCCCATGAGCCGCGACGAGCTCGTGCTCGGAGCTTGCGATTCGTCGTTGCTGATCGATGCCGACAGTGCCACCGACGGCAGCTGGGTCATCGACAAGGGCAAGACGAGCGGCAATTCGCCCGGCTTTCGCGTGAACATTCCAGGCAAAGGCAGGTACCTATTCAAGCTCGATGACCCCGATCAGCCGGAGCTGTCGAGCGCGGCCACCGTCATCGCCTCGGCCGCGTATCACGCCGTCGGTTACAACACGACTTGCGAGCAAGTCGTCTACTTCAAGCCGTCGACCTTAAAGCTCACCCGAGGGCTACGCTACAAATTCTCGACATTGGGCGACGAGCGTGATTTCGATCGCGAAGCGCTCGACCGAATCCTGCGCGCTGCACCCCGTCGTGGCGACAGCGTCCGCATGCTTGCGTCGGCGTGGCTGCCGGGGCGGCTGTTGGGCCCCTTTCGCTACGAAGGGATGCGCGCCGACGATCCGAACGACGTCGTGCCGCACGAGGACCGTCGCGAACTACGCGCCGATCGCTTGTTGGCGGCATGGCTCGGACACGTCGACAGCAACGAGAAAAACGGCATGGACATCTGGCTCGCGAATCGCCCGAGCGACCCCGACTCCTCGCCCGGCCGGGTGGTCCACTCGTACCTCGACTGGGGCGACTGCCTCGGGGCGAACTGGCCCCAAGAAGCCATCACCCGACGCATGGGCTACTCCTATATCGTCGATTGGGCCGACATCGCATCGGACTTTTTGACCCTGGGAATCCCGTTGCGCCCGTGGGACCGCAACCGAGTCGCCGGGTACGAAGTCTTCGGCTACTTCGACGCCGATCACTTCGTTCCCGACCGGTGGAAGAACGAATATCCGAATCCGGCGTTCGCACGGATGACCGAGCGCGACGCCGCCTGGATGGCACGCATCCTCGCGCGCTTCACTCCGGAGATGGTCCTTGCGCTCGCCGAGGCAGGGCGATTCACCGATCCGCGGAATACCGCGTACGTCGCTCGCGTGCTCGAGGGACGGCTCGAACGCATCCTCGAGCGGTATCTCACACGGCTATCGCCCATCGCCTCCGTGCAGATCGAAAGGGGCGACCGACTCTGCGCCGTCGACCTGGCCGCGTCGCGCCGTGTGCGAAAATCCGATGGTTTCCGCTACGTCGTACGCATGGACGGCGGAGTCATCCTGCCCGTTGCAAAGGGCGAGGGCGCGCGCTTGTGCGTGGACCTCGGTCACGTCGCAAGAGACGGCGGGGAACCAGACGACGCGCCGAGCCGCTATGTCCATGTTGCGCTGCAGGACGGTGTCTCCGAGGCACCGCTGCGGGTGCATTTGTACGATCTCGGACCGACTCGCGGATACCGTCTGGTGGGGATCGAGCGCTAGAAACGATGACACGGTCATGGACTTCGGTCGGATCGTCGCTCGGCACGTCCGATGGAGCGCCGTGCGAGGAGTCGAGAGCGCGGGCGTCGCGGTGACCGGTTAGCCCCCGGCGCAAGGGGCGGCGGAATCGGACGCCGGCGGCAGTCTCGCGCGGCGACCGTCACGAAGCGCGGCGCCGAAGCATCTCAACGAGGTGCGCCTTTTTTACGTCGCCCTCTGCGCCGCGGCGACCGTCGCAACCGCCTCGGCCTGCCCCGCTCCATCGGCACCCGTGCCCGAGCCCACACCCCGGATCGCATCCTCCGAGGCTCGCGCCCTCGTCGCGGCGCCCGATCGTTCGCCCTCGGACCGGCTGCTCGACCCGGGTCGACACCCGGCAGAAATGTTGACGTTCCTCGGTATCGTACCAGGGATGCGCGTCGGAGAGCTGGCGGCTGGCGCGGGGTATACCGCAGAGATCCTCGCGCGAGCGGTCGCGCCGACCGGTGTGGTCTACGCCGAGAATCCTCGGATCATCCTGCAGGGATCCGAAGGGGCTTGGACGAAACGGCTGTCCACGCCGGCCGCGAAGAATATCGTGCGGGTGGACCGAGAACTTGACGAGCCGTTTCCGCCCGAGGCAAGCGATCTCGATAGGGTCGTCATCAACCTCGTGTATCACGACACGGTTTGGCTGGGCGTCGATCGCGGGGCGATGAATCGCGCGGTGTTCGCTGCGCTCAAGAAGGGCGGCAAATACGCCGTCATCGATCATAGCGCCCGGCCCGGGACCGGGATCGCCGACGTGCACACGCTGCATCGCATCGACGAGGCGGTCGTGCGATCGGAAGTGCAACAAGCCGGTTTCGTGTTGGAACGCGAAGGAAGCTTTCTGCGCAACCCCTCGGATTCGCGCGACTGGAACGACTCCCCGGAGGCGGCCGCGGAGCGGCGGGGGACAAGCGATCGGTTCGCGTTGCTATTTGCCAAGCCCTGAACGAGCCTTCTCGATTGCGTCGAGCCATGCCTCGCCTCCTGGACGTGCGCGACGGCGAAGGGCGTGTGGCCCTGCTGGGGTTCGCGTCCGTCCTCTTGCTCATCATCACCGGGCACACCGTGCTCGAAGCCGCCCGCGACGCCCTCCTGCTTGCGGGCCCGGGGCCGCGGGCGCTCGGGATCGTCTACATCGCCATCGCGGTGTGCGCATGGCCGGCCGCATCGCTGGCCGCACTCGCGGCCGAGCGCTTCGGGGCGCGCCTGTCTTTGGGAGGAACGTTGGCCATCGCGGCGGTCCTGGCCATCGCCCTCTTTGCCGTCCCGGCGAGCACGCCGTCCGCCATGGCCGTATACGTGGTGAGCGGCCTGGTTGGATCGATCGTCGTCCCGCAATTCTGGACGCTGGTCGGCAAGGCCCTCACGGTCGCACAGAGCCGACGGCTGTTCGGCTTGATTGCCGCCGCGGGTGTTCTGGGCGGTATCGTCGGATCCGGAACGGCCGCAGCGCTGCTGCTCGTGCTGTCGGTCAAGGCGCTCCTGCTCGTCTCGGCGGCATTTTTTTTGATGGCTTGCACGGCTCTGCTGCGAGTCGGCGGCGACGAGCGGCGCTTCGGACCCGAGGCGGCGCCGACCCTGACCGATACGTGGCGTGCGCTTCGCGATCAGCCGCTATTGTCCCGCATCGCGCTGAGCGTCGTGCTTTCCACGGCAACGCTCCTCGTACTCGACTACTGCTTCAAGTCGACCGTGGCTCGGTCGATGCCAAGCGCGAGCATCGGGCCATTCATTGCCCGCTACTATCTCGCGCTCAACGTTCTCTCGCTGATCGTGCAGGTACTCCTGGGCAGCGCCGTCGTGCGGCGTCTCGGCGTCACGGCAGCCGTAATCGTGACGCCGGTGCTCTTGCTGCTCGGCGCCGCAGAAGTGGTTTTGTTCGGGGGCGCGTTGAGCGCCGTGCTCGTGATGAAGGCGATCGACGGCGCCCTACGATACTCGATGCACCGCATCTCGGGAGAGCTCATCTACCTGCCGCTGCCGGTGCGGATACGCCAACACTTCAAGCCGTTGATCGACGGCGCACTGGTGCGTGCGTCGCAGACCCTCACGGGGGCCGGGCTCCTGGCGCTGAGCGGGACCTGGGCGACGGCGCCGTGGCTGCTTCCGTGGGGCGTCGCCGCACTAGCCGGTACGTGGCTCGCGGTGGCCGTGACGATGCACAAGCCTTATCTGGCTCTGCTCCGGAAGGCTGTCACGGTCGGCTCTCTGCAGGGGCAAGACAGCCCGGGGCCATTGGACCTCGAGAGCGCGCAAATCCTCGTCCAGCACCTCGCGAGCGAGGACCCCCTCGAGGTGGTCGGCGCGATGAAAGCCCTGTCGCGTCGCGGCCACGAAGGCTTCGTGCCGGCGTTGATCCTGCTGCACTCCGACGAGCGGGTGCTCACCGAGGCCCTCGATCACTTCGGGGCATCCACGCGCACCGATTGGATGGTCCTGGCGCACCGATTGCTCGGAGATCGTCGTGAAGGCGTCCGAATGGCGGCGGCCCGCGCGCTCGCGATGCACAACGAACTCGACGTCGCACGTTTGGCAGACGACGTCGGCTCACGCGTGCGCGGATACGCGACCGTCGTTCTGGCCCTGCGCGACCCCATGGAGGACGCGATGGAAGACGAACGGATTCCGCACTCAACTGCGCGAAGTCGGCGACTCGGGCGACCGCGGGCGACTCGGCATGCTGGCCGCCATCGCCGACGTCGCCCCGACGCCGGCGCTGTCGCGCCTCCTTTTGGCGCTCGGCGATTCCACGGACACATCGCCCGAGCACACCGAGCTGCTCGCACGGGCGGCCGCGCGTCAGCGCGACCCGCGGCTCATCCCTCGTCTGGTCGAACTCCTGTCGGCGCGAGAGGGGCGCGAGGCGGTCCGGGCCGCGCTCGTCGCGTTCGGGGAAGACGCTCTGCAGGCCGTCTGGTGGGCGCTGCGCGACACGACGCGACCGCACCGCGACCGCATTCACCTTCCAAAGACGCTCGGGCGATTCGGCACGAGGGCTGCGGCCGAGCACCTTCTCGACAACATCGAAACGGAGGAGGACGGCCTCGTCCGCTACAAGTCGATCCGTGCACTGGAGATTCTCGTCACGGAGAGGCGCATCCCGTTGGATCGCGCCCGGGTCGAACGGATCGCTCGGGCCGCGCTCACCCGGCACTTCCGCTTGCTCGCAAGTCGAGTGGCTCTCGGCGCAGCCCCGCTCGTGCAGGGCCATCCCGGGGCGGCCGCTCGGCTGCTCGATGGCCTCCTCGACGACAAGCTCCGCCAGTCGATCGAGCGCGTCTTTCGACTCCTCGCCATCGCCCACCCGCGCGAAGACTTCCGGCGCGTGCGGCTCGCGTGCCTCTCGGACGACCCGTACACGCGTGCCAACGCCGGCGAGCTGCTCGATGCGCTACTGAGACACCGCGACCAAGAGCAGCTCCGCGCCCTGCTCCGTCTGATTACGGAGGACCTGTCTTTGCCGGAGCGCGCCGCGCGAGCGGCTTCTTTGGGTGGGCCGGCGATTCCCCGCGGGCGCGATGAGGCCCTCGCCACGCTCATGCGTGACCGCGACCCGATCCTGGCTGGCCTTGCGGCGGCCTGCACGAAAGAGCGGTCCCTATCGGCCACCGAGAACCCGTCGCACCTGCCCGAGGCCGGCCATGCCTGATGTGGAGCTCGAGCGGATCCATCGTGAGCTGTTCCTGGCCGCCTTCGGCGCGCATGCGGGCGTAACGGAGTCCTGGGTGACCGATCGCTTGACTTCCCTGCTCGAGGAGCAGATCGCCCAAGCCGGCGAGACTCTGTTTTCTGCGGGCGACCCGCCCGAATTTTACTACTTCCTCCGTAAGGGCCGTGTGCGGCTCGTGCGCGAGGGGAGCGCGCCATGGACCTACGAGAGCCGATCCGTGTTCGGCATGTCCGACGCTCTGCTCGAGCGGCCGCGCATTCGGACGGCGATCGCGCTCACGGACATCGAGGCGATGAAGGTTCAGGCCGAAGCGTGGATTGAGCTTCTTTCTGAGAGCTTCGCGCTGACCCGATCAGCCGTGTTCGGATCGGTGAGAACCGTGGCGGAGCTCGAGCAAAGACTTTGGGCGGCGGGCGGCGATTCACGTCGCGGGGCGCCGCCGCCCTGTCCGCCCGGCCTTCAGCTCGACGTGATCGAGCGGCTCGCCGTGCTGACGGAAGCGCCGCTGCTCCGCGGTGCCGGGGTGCAGACCTTGAGCGACCTCGCGGTCGCCTCCGAGGTCATGGCATTCGACCGCGACGACATCTTGATCGAGCGTGGAAATCCCGGCGGACGAGTCGTGCTTCTTCTCGATGGAGAGGTCGAAGCCGTGCACTCGGCTCCGCAGGTCGTGTGGCGAGGTCGCGCGGGCGACTTCGTGTGCGGCGCCGCCGCTTTCGGAGACCCGATCCTCGGGTGGGAGGCGCGCGCGCTCACGAGCGGACGCGCGCTCACGTTTCGCGTCGCAGATTGGCTCGACCTCTTGGAGGAGCACTTCGACATGGTCCGAACGACGCTCGGAGCCTTGGCGCTGGAACGTGAAGATCTTCTCGAGCGACTCCAATGAACCGGGGCTGGCCCGATCCGGCCGACCTCCCAGCCGGGAGCCCGACCCGAGGTCTCGTTCCGGCCGCCGGGACGCCGGCCGCATCCGCGCGCGGAAAAACGCGCCAGAGTTGCCCGTACTCGCGTCGAGCAGGATCCGGTGAGACGCCGTAAGATGGCCCACCCCGTGAAGATCTCCCTTCTCGTTCTGGTCGCCGCGCTGATGAGCGGCGGCTCAGGCTGCGCACCGGCGATCCACGTTCACGCGATTCAATCGCCCGATGCCCACTTCGAACGGTACCGGACGATCGCTTTCGACGTGAGCCGCCGGGCTCCTGCCGGCCATGCGGCCTCGCCTCGATCGGCCGATGTGCGCGATCACGTCCGGCAGCTCGCCGCGGAAATTCTTCAGAGCCGAGGGTACCGACTCGCCGCCCGCGATCAGGCCGATCTCGTCGTGAGAGTCGAGGCCGGGCGTCGCGAGGTGGAGGTGCCGACCGGCACGGGGATCATGCCGCTCGGCGGTGGCGTCTCCGGTTTGCCGGAGGCGTCGCGCGCAAACGACACCCCGGGCAACGTGCCGGGCCCCGCCGACATGGGGACATCGGAATACCACGGAGAGCTCGACCAAGAGGAGGGAGACCTCGTCGAGGGTGCATTCGTGATCGACGCGTTCGATGGGGAAACCCATCAACTCGTCTGGCACGGCTCGGCTCGTACCGAGGTCAATCCCGGACCGGTCGACTATGGGCGCTTGAGCCGCGCCGTCGAGCTGGTTCTTGCGTCGTTCCCTGTCCGCCGCAATCCGTAGGGGTCCGTTTCGTATGTTCCCCGGATCCATCCCCCCGGACGCGCTGCTGCACGGCGCAAACGGACGCAAAGGCCGCGCACGTGCGAACCAAGAGCGGAGGTCGAACCAACCTGTTATTGCTCCGGCGTGCGAGCGGAGTTAGCCTCGGCGCAATGGCTCACCGACGCGCGAGGGCCCGGCTGGACCTCTTGCGTGCCACCGTTGCGGCGCTGCTCGCGGTCTGCGGCTGTACGGAGAGGAAATCGCCGGGAATCGACGCTCAGACGACTGAGGCGCCGGCGGCCGCAGCCGATGCATCGACCGCGGGGGACGAGAAGGCTGCACGCGCGGCGGCCGAAGCCTGGCTCGCTCTCGTGGACGCCGGCAACAACGGGCAGAGCTTCAGCGAGGCCGCGGCTCTCTTCAGAGGCACCCTCGACCAGGCGGGCTGGGAGAGGGCCGTCCATGGAGTGCGCGATCCGCTCGGCAAGGTGATTCTCGCGAACGCTCAAGACGGCGAAATTCTCGACGACACTGCCGGGCGCCCCGGACGGACAATACGTGGTGCTCAAGTTCGACACGCACTTCGAAAAGAAGCCGGGTGCAATCGAGACGGTCACGCCGACCAAGGAACGCGATGGGCGATGGCGCGTTTCAGGATACTTCATTAAGTGATGGCCGGCTGCGACAGGACAGCGGCCAGCCGGATCCGGTAACCCGAAACGCGGAAATTGCGAGACACCGGGCTGTTGTCAGCCCGGTGCCCCGTTTCCGTTAGTCGGCTTCGACTGAGCCATCCGAGGGCGCGTCGCTGCCGCTGTCGGACGCATCGCCCACCCCGCTGTCGGACGCATCGCCCACCCCGCTGTCGGACGCATCGCCCACCCCGCTGTCGGACGCATCGCCCACCGCGCCGTCGGACGCGTCGCCGACCTCGCCGTCGGACGCATCGCCGTGGCCGCCATCGGACGCATCGCTCACGCCGGCATCGGAGGCGTCACCGACCTCGCCGTCGGACGCATCGCCGTGGCCGCCATCGGACGCATCGCTCACGCCGGCATCGGACGCATCGCCGACCGCGCCGTCGGAGGCGTCGCTCACGCCGGCATCGGAGGCGTCGGCCGTCGTCTCGGAACCCGTTCCCTGATCGCTCGGCGCGTCGGAAGCGCTTTGGTCCAACCCCGAGTCCTCGGGGGGAGAGCTCGACTCACTGGACGAGCAACCGGTGACGACGACTCCCCCCCACGTGATCGCCCCCGTGATCGCGACAAGTGCAAGCGCCCCTGCGTATTTTTGCTTCAACATATTTCTGATTACCCCTTCCGAAAACAAGCGAGGCGACCTTAGACCAAGTCCAGGGGTCATGTCGACGAGTGTGCGTCAAAGCAAGTCGAGAAATGCCGCCAAGGCCGTTTTTTCCGCTTCCGAGAGGCTTCGCGCGGATTCGGACCCGCCCTCGTGGAAGAAGCGGGTGTCTGCCACTCGAACGCGATCGAGGACCCCGCGTACGTCCCTCGCGGTTCCGTTCGTGAAATACGGGTGCTTCTTGTACAGGCGCCTCAGCGAAACGACCCGTGCGCCACGCTCGTTGACGTAAGGCGTGACCCCCGTCTTCGCGTATTCGGCACGGGCCCAAACGATCGCTCCTTGAGGCGTCATCACGAGAGCTTGCCATCCTTCGAACGGAACGCGGGTCGACGGGTCGTCGGCCACCAGACGGGCTTGGTGACAACCTTCGCACTCGTCCCGGAAAACGATCGCACCCGAACGCTCGAGATCGCTAAAATGCGTGCGACCCTCGACGGAAGGGTTTGGCCGCGGTGTGAAATCCATGAAGAAACTCACGAGGGAGCGTCGAAGAGTTTCGGCGGTGAGCGTCGTTCCGGTCACGCCGAGGCGGCGGATCCACGGAAAGTCCTCGGCCGACAGAGCGAACCATGGATCGTGGTCGCTCTTCGCTCCGGCAACGCGAAACTCGTTGTCCGCCATCGTCGTCAGGTCCGGATCGAGAGCTCGCGAAAAGTGGGGTCGATTGTTCAGCAGCCCGGCCAGCGGCTTCGTCGTCGCCAGGATATCGCCACGACCGGTGCGGTGGGTGCGACCATCGACGTAACCTTCGAAGTGGCATGTCTCGCACGTGAAGCGACTGAGACGGCCGTCCGACCGGTTCCACGGCGCCATCAGCGTGGTGAAAAAGAGTGCCTCACCCAACCTCGAGTCGACCGTGCGCTGACGCGACAGGTCGTCCTCCACGGGCATTACGACAGTATCGGACGATGTGACCCGCACCCACGAATCGATCAACGGATCGGCGATGAGCCAGGATCCATCTCCGGCGGCTTCGATCATAGCGGCTCCCGGCGGGATGGTGCGCATTTGGACGGTCGGCGACCCAAGCGGATTCGCATCCGTCCAGTCGAACCGAGCGAGACGATCGGAGCCATAACCAGCGACGACGATTTCGAGCCCGCCGGAGGGGAGAAGAGGCAGGACCTTCAATGCCTTGGGCGTCACAAGCCCGTAGGCGGACGCGTTCACTTCTCCGATCTTGGCCGCTCGGCCGTTGTCCACCCCATACAGCGCGACGAATGAGTCGATGAAGCCGAATGACCCCTGAGTGCGATCCAGCGGGTGATCCTCGACGGCTCCGACAGCGACCATCAACCCGTCCGCCCGCGGCAGAGCATCGATCCCCCAAATCGGACCGTCTCGGGCGATGCGGATCTCGGTCGAAGGGTCGGGGAACCCGCGGGCATCGACCGACTGGATGACCACTTGATGGTCGATGAGACAATCCACCAGAAGGAACTTCGCCACCCTCAGCACGTGTATGGGACCCTGGCACAGTACGGCGTCCACCCGCGCCGCCGGGGTCTCCTCGTCATCGCTTCCGGGACGCAACGTCACGAGCCGACCATCGTGCTCCTCAACGATGTACACGACGCCCTCAGGGCCCGTCGCGACATCGCGCATCGCACGAACCCCGGGGAGATTGATGAACCCCGCGGGCTCGAGGCGCCCGCGCACGCTGCGGAAACGCGCGACGCGGCTGGAGAGCTCGCCGACGGCAAACACCGCGGCCGGCGAGACCGCCAGACCGCTCGGGGAACCCGGCGCTGCGAGCCGGTGAACCTCGTGCAAGGCTTCATCGAGCTCCACCAGCGCCCCGCGCCCACGCAAAATGCCGACGAAGCGCCCGGCCTGCGCTGGATCGTCGCCTTTCGGGCCATCCATGCGCCGAATGACGTAGGGATCCGTGCCGAGAGCGATGTCGGACGTTCGCACGCGAGCGAAGTCGGTGCGATCTCGGGTCGCACCCTCCCAAGCGCGTAACCCAGCCAGCCGGTCCGAAAGCGCCTCCGCGCGTGCACCTTTCGCGGGCCCGGGCGCGGGCGGGACATGGGGACCTGAACCCGGCGTGCAGCTCCCTACGGCGACTGCGAGCGAGAGCGCCGCTCCGGCGCGCGCAAGGCGATCACCAACCTCCGCCATCCCCGTCCGACGGGGTACTCAGCCGACTCTCGGCGAGGCTCGCCGCGCGGGCCTGACCGGCAGAGCCAAAAACGAGCCCCACCCCAAGCGCACCCAGGGCAAGAAAAAGGGTCGCAGCAATCAGCGTTCTCTTCATGGGTCTCCAATCCTTGCCCCGTGGGCGTTCAGGTGGCACCTCTTGCAGGTCTCCTAACATAGAGGCGGGCCCGCACAAAGAGGCGCTGGAGCGCCGCCTACGCATCGTTTTTGCCACATCGTGAACAAATCCACGCAGGTTCGTCGCAAAGGTCTGCGACCGGTCGGTCATGACCCTCTCCGGCGGCGAAGGCGCGCCCGTCGCTTCGTCGAGTCCCAAGCCGGCCGGCGCAGTCGACGATGCGCGCCTCTTCATTAACCGAGAACTTTCGTGGCTGGCGTTCAACGCCCGCGTACTCGACCAAGCCTGCGACGACGCATGGCCTCTGCTCGAGCGGCTGAAGTTCTTGGCGATCTTCGGCTCGAACTTGGACGAATTTTTCATGATTCGCGTGTCGGGTCTCCACGAGCAGCTCGAGGCCCTCGTTCCCACTGCGGGGGCCGACGGCCTGTCGGTCCCCGAGCAGCTCGAGCAGGTCCGTCACACGGTGCTCGCCGACCTCACCCGAGCGGATGCCCTGTTCGAGCGCGATCTCCTGCCGGCGCTCGCGAACGCCGGAATCCGCATACGTCCCACCCATTCGCTGAGCGCCTCGGAGCACGAGTGGCTCAGGGCCTATTTTCGCAAATCGGTGTTCCCGATCCTGACTCCGCTCGCCGTCGATCCCCTCCATCCCTTTCCATTTCTGTCGAATCTATCTTTATCGCTCGCGGTGGAAGTCGAGGAGCCCACTACGCTCGAATGGCGTTTCGCGCGCGTCAAAGTTCCCGAAAGCCTGCCGCGATTCGTGCCCCTTGGCCACGAACCAGCGGACCCGCACGCCAAAGGCACGGCGCACCTCGAATTCGTGCCGCTCGAAGACGTGATTGCCTCGAATCTGAGCGATTTATTCCCGGGTATGCGGATCGTGGATCTCATGCATTCCGCGTCACGCGAGACATGGACTTCGAAATCCTGGAGCAAGAGGCCGACGATCTCTTGGCGCTCGTCGACCGCGAGGTGAGGAGGCGCCGCTTCGGCGCCGGCGTTCGTTTGGAGGTCGCGCCGGGCGTTCCCGAGCGGATTCGGACGCTGTTGCTCGAAAAGCTCGAACTCGACCCCGACGACCTGTACGAGTGCGGATCTCTGCTCGGTTTCGCGTCCCTGTTCTCGCTCGCATCGCTGCCGCGTCCGGATCTGCGCGACCCGCTGCTGCCGCCGCGCGTTCCTCCCGAATGGGCTGCGCACGACAGTCCATTCGAGGCGATTCGAGAACACGACATCTTGCTGCACCATCCGTACGAGTCGTTCGTACCGGTTCTCGACCTCTTGTCGTTCGCCGCCGACGATCCGAACGTGCTGGCGATCAAGATGACCCTCTACCGCGCCGGATCGAACGCCGAGGTCGTCCGCACGCTGGTGCGCGCTGCGGACAACGGCAAACAAGTCGCCGTATCGATCGAGCTGAAGGCCCGCTTCGACGAGGAGAACAACATCGGATGGGCCCGCGCCATGGAGCGGGCCGGCGTGCACGTCTTCTACGGATCGCGCGGGCTGAAGACGCACGCCAAAGCCTTGCTCGTCGTGCGGCGCGAAGGCGACGAGCTTCGGCGCTACGTGCATCTGTCGACGGGCAACTACAACGCCTCGACGGCGAAGCTCTATACGGACGTGGGCCTGCTCACCGCCGACACCGAGATCGGCGATGACCTATCGGAGCTCTTCAACGCCCTGTCGGGGTTCTCGCGGAGTTACCCGTATCGCAAGATCGCGGTCGCACCGAAGAGGCTGCGGCACGCCTTCCTCGAAAAAATCGGGGCCCAATCCGACCGCGCCCGCTCGGGCCTTGCGGCGAGAATCTTCGCCAAGCTCAACGCGCTGGTGGACCCCGAGATCATCCGCGCGCTGTATGCAGCGTCTCAAGTCGGGGTCGAAGTCGATCTGGTCGTTCGCGGAATCTGCTGCCTAAGGCCGAGAATGCCGGGCGTTTCGGATCGAATACGAGTTCGCTCGCTCGTCGGCAGATTCCTCGAACATGAACGACTGTACGGTTTCGGGCCTTTGGGCGAGGAGGAGTTCTTTCTTGCCTCCGCGGACTGGATGCCGCGAAACCTCGATCGCCGCGTCGAATTGCTGTTTCCCGTCACGAGCCCAGCGCTGTGCGATCGCTTGCGTCGCGAATGCCAAGCGCCACTCGATTTGGACACCTGCCGCGTCTACGAGATGGATGCAGAAGGTCGCTATCGACGGGTAAGCCCTGGCACCGACGACGTGCGCGATGCGCAGGCCTTGACCTGGAGCGTCGTGTCGAAGAGATAACGCACCCGGACTTGGACGCGCCACGACCGGTCTGCGCGCCGCCAACGGACCGGTTCAGATCGCGCGCACCGCGAGCAACGCCTCGGCGACCGCGTCCCAGTCGAGAGCCGGAAAGCCAAAGCCACCTTGCTTTGCTGCCCATGCTCGGGCAACCGCCCGGAGGGCATCGCTGCGCGTCGTGCCTGGCTCGTCGATGGTCGGTTTCTCCGGCGATTGCCGCGCGTGAGCGCCGACGCTCCACTCGCCCAGACCGTCTTCGTTGTCTCGCGCCGTTACCTCGATGGTGAGGCGCACCTCATCGCAGGTGAGGTCGTAGACCATCGCCTGTCGCTTTCGAAACTGGTTGGTGATCCGCACGAGCGGTCGCGGCTTGTCCTTGGCCATCATGTCAGATCGTTTCGCGCGCCGAACGCGGCATCGTACCACCACCAGGCCCTTCGGGGACTGGGATCGCCTGAAACGGGGGCTCGGAGCGCTTGAAACGCCCTAAAGGCGACGGGCGGCCGGCCGCCCGTCGATGGTTTTCGCTCCGTATCCTCCGGCCGCGGACCGCGCCGGTCGCAGCTCTGACTCGCTGGGGCGAGGCGCCGCGGACGCGACGCACTAGGGCAAAGCCCTGATTACCACTTGTTGCGCCGACCGGAGTTGCCTCCGCCTTGGCCGCCACCACCGCCACCGCCGCCACCGCCGCGCCCACCGAAGCCGCCGCCGCCACCGCCGCCGCTACGCTGCGGTCGATCTTCCGCCTCGTTGACGCGCAACGCGCGCCCTTCCAGCATCGCGCCGTTCATCGCCGCGATAGCCTTCGCGGCCTCGTGAGCATTGCCCATCGTCACGAACGCAAAGCCGCGCGACTGGCCACTCTCTCGATCGGTTACGATATGCACGTCGGCGACGTCGCCGGACGGCGCAAAGGCTTCGCGAAGCGTCTCGGTGGTCGCGCTGAACGGAAGGTTGCCCACATACAGTCGATTTCCCATGATGGTCACTTGTCTCTCGACAGCTCGTCGAAGGCGCCCCTTTCTGGGCGCCGAAAGCCTGCCATCCAATTGAGCTGCCGGGATCGGAGGGACAGCCGCAGCGGAACACCCGCGACGGTTCCACGTTGCGTCATGAGGCGGCCAGTCGCGATCCCAGAGTCGAGAGAGCGTGGTGAGCCAGGTAACGTTCGTGAGCGAAGCGGAAAGGTACGCGCTCATGCGAGTCGACGCAAGCTCGTCGCCGCCGGGGAGATCGAATTCGGTCGCGCATCGCTCGCGCATCGCCCGGATCGCACATCCGGGGGGGGGGTGGGGCGCTCTTACCGCGATGCGGAATGGACCCCTCGCCTGGCTCAGCGTCTTATTTAGCCTCGTTTGCCTTTTTTTCCGGGCTGTGTCCGGTCCCCCCAACGTCGCTCCCGCGGCTTGCTAGTGACCCATCCCGCAAGAACCATTGCACTTTATTTATTCGCGCGACTTGCGGATAGGCACGGACGGGCGACGGCGCGCTACGATGACGCCCCATGAAGAGGATGTTCGCGCAGAGGCTGGCGAGCGCCATCGAAGAGGTCGAGGTCGCCGAGAGAGCCCTCGCCGAGATCCTTCGTCGCACCCGTGTGGCACCGCGGGCCGAGAAAACGACGATCACCAAGCCTGCGGAAGACGCATTCTCGAGGCTGAAAAGTGCGCGGACGGGCTTGCTCGAATTGCAAAAGATGGTCGTCGTCGACGAGGACTAACCGAACGCCCTGCAACGAAACCCAGCGGGCGACCACACGGGCTCCGGACGATCGGAATGCGGGCAAGAGCCAAGCTGGGCTTCTGGCCGCTCGTGGCGTCGACGTACTTCATGGTCTCGGGCGGACCCTACGGCCTGGAAGAGCTCGTAAGGCACGGCTACGGCACCGCACTGCTCGCGCTCGTCGTAACGCCCTGGGTATGGAGCGTACCGACCGCCCTCATGGTCGGCGAGCTGGCCAGCGCGATCCCGGACGAGGGCGGCTACTACGCGTGGGTGCGTCGGGCCCTCGGCCCGTTTTGGGGATTTCAGGAGGCCTGGCTCTCGTTGGTTGCGAGCGTCTTCGACATGGCCATTTACCCGACACTTTTCGCTCTGTACCTCGGGCGACTGGTGCCTTCCTGGTCGCATGGCCGCGCGAGCATCGCCGCGGCGGCGCTCGTGATCGCGGCAAGCGGGGTGTGGAACATCCGAGGGGCAGCGAGCGTCGGGCGCGGCTCGATCGCCCTGGGCGGCCTGCTGCTTGCGCCTTTCGCTGCGCTCGTCGCATTCGCACTCGCGCGCGGCGCCGGCACGGCCGGTGGGCCAGTCGTCCACGCGGCGCGGACGCCCAATCTCCTCGACGGCGTGCTCGTCGCCATGTGGAACTATATGGGGTGGGACAACGCCTCGACGATTGCCGCCGAGGTCCACCGGCCGGAGAGCACGTACCCGCGAGCGGTCATCGCAACCGTCACACTCGTTACGTTCACGTACGTGCTGCCGGTCTTCGCGATGCGTTTCGCAGGAGTCGACCCGGGCAGCTGGACCACCGGATCGTGGGTGGACGCCGCCCGTCAGGTCGGAGGCAACGTCATGGCGGTGGGGGTCGCCGCCGGCGGCATGCTTTGCGGTCTCGGCATGTTCAACGCTTTGCTCCTTTCGTACTCGCGTGTTCCGGCGGCCCTGGCAGACGACGGCCATCTGCCTCGGTGGTCGGCGCGTCGGGCGCGGGGAAACCGCGCGCCATGGGCATCCATCGTCGCCTGCTCGGTCGCATACGCCGCGTGCCTTGGCATTGGGTTCAGTCACCTGGTCGCACTCGACGTGGTCCTTTACGGAGCGAGCTTGCTTCTCGAGTTCGTCGCGCTCGTCGTATTGCGCGTCCGCGAGCCCGGGCTGGTTCGGCCGTTTCGAGTTCCCGGCGGCACGATCGCAGCCACGCTTCTTGGGATTCCGCCGGCGGCGATTGTTGCCGTCGCATCCTGGGCGTGCATGGATGAGCGTGTGGGATTTATCCCCTCGCTGGCCATCGGCGCAGTCCTGGTCGCCCTCGGACCCATCCTCTATCGCCTCGCCGGGGCTCGAGGGGTCGCCCACGGTCCCTAGTACACCGCCCCAGAAACGATCCACGGCAATCGGCACATGTGGCGTCGTGTTGCTGAGCGCCGCGTACGCGGCCACGTTGCTGACCCTGCGTCCGGGCTACCCCGCGTCCGCCGACAACCATTATCACTTTGCGGTTGCGCGCGAGATCGCGCGTGGCCCATGGGTACCCGACGCCGCGCGGAGCCTGCCGTTCACGATCCTCCGGGAGCTGCCGGTCGATCACTACTGGGGATATCACATTCTGCTCGCACCATTCGGCCTCGTCCGCGACGCCGAGCTGGGCATGAAGATCGCCACGGCAACCCTTTTCGCGGGCGTCTGCGCCGCGATGTACCTCTTCGTGAGGGCGAGAGGTGTGGCCTACGGGTGGATCTGGGCCGTAGCGCCCATGCTGTTCTCGACGCAGGACTGGCGATTCCTGCAGCTGCGAGGCGGTCAACTCGTCGTGCCTCTGCTCTTCGCGATGACCCAGGTCGCCTTTTTCGAGCCTCGCGTCCTTCGGCGCCGCTCGAGCCTTCTGGCGATCGGCTACATCGCCATGATCAGTTACCAGGGCGGCCTCGTCCTGCTCCCTTTCCACATCGGCGGCGTCGCCGCTCTGGCCCTGCTGCGTTTCTCAGAAGGTCGGAGGCTCCTCGTCGACCCTGCCGTGACGGCTGCAGGACTGGCGCTCGGCCTCACGGTCAACCCGTACATGGACGCACGGGGGACGACATGGCGCTTTGCAGCTCTGCACATCGGCGAGATGGGGCGCGACACGGCCCATCTCTATGACGATCAGGAGATCGCGGAGTTTCATGGCTTCCCGCCCGCAGTGCTCCTGTCTCACCCGGAGTGGCTGCTTCTGCTCATCGCCGTCATCGCGTCCGTGGCGCTCGTCGCGTGGCGTGCACGCGTCGCCCCGGCCCGGCTGGGGTCCGACGCGATCGTGCTGTCCGGCATGGCGCTGACGGGCATCGCGCTGACGGCGCAGGCCATGCGCACGCGCGAGTACTCCGTTCCCATCGCGTTCGCCCTTCTAGCGGTGCTCGCGCCACGCCGAGCTCCGTCGTGCCCGTTGACCGTCCTGGCGTCGGCCTTGCTGGTGCCCGCGCTCGTTCTGCACGGGCGCGCCACGCTATCGATCCTGGCCACTCACCTGCCGACGCGGCAATACCAAGGCGCACGCGAAATCCTCGAGGCGAACGCCGATCGTCCCATTCTAAACGTAGCCGAAGCGGACTATTGCATGCTGCGCTGGCAGTACGATCGAGTCGTTTGCGTGCAGGGACTCAGCCGCTACTTCCTCTATCCGTATCCCGAAGTGTTCCACGACATCTGGGAGATTCACGACCGCGCCGACACGTCGCCGGACACTGCGGCCATCTTGCGCCGGTTCTGGGATCGCGGCGTACGCCTCGTGGCGATGCACCGGACGCACAAGATGATGCGGTTTGCCGAGACGCATCCGCGAATGCTCCGGCGGATCTTTTGGTCGCCGATCAACGGCGCTTCGATCTACGAGATCGATCTCGCCGCACTCGACGAATATCTCGGCAGATGATGGCTGACCCACTCGCCCGTGCCCGCCCCAAACGCCCCCGTGTGCCCTCACCGGGCACCCCTCGGGGTGCACCCGTATTCGTTGGATATCGCTTCCGCTCGATGCTCGGGGCAACCAGCCCCGACCGCAACGATCGAAGCGCATTAGCGGATCGGGGGGGGTTCGCGATCCGGTCAGGACGCGAAATACGTAGTCGCGCGCTTCTGGCCCTTGCTCTTCAGCTTTCGCGAAGAAAGTCCCTCTTTGAGGACGCGGGGCAGTTCCTTCGCTTGAAGCCCGAGCTCCTCGCGAATCTGCTCCGCGCGCAGCCCCTCCTTGTGCTTTTTGACGAGCGACGTCACCGAATCGAGTACCTGGGCAATGTCGTCGGCCGACCGCCGCGGAAGGCGGCCGGACGATGAGCCTCGGGAGGATCGCGGGGCCGCGCGCACGGCGCCGACGGCACGGGATGCCCCGCGGCGCGGACCCCCGCTTTCCGCCAGAAGTTCATCGAGTGACGCCGAACGAATGGCGCTGAGAACCGCAGTGGCGAATGAATCAGCGAGGTCGGCGAGTTGAGAACGAAGTGAGTCAGCCATTGGGGTAAACGACTATACACAAATGAATCGCCAAGGCGATGCAGAACTTTTGGTAAAAAAATCGGTGGGACCTCGGAACGCGGTCGGGGGCTGTCGCTCGTCGTCATTCACGGTCGTTCGTGCCCATTCACCCGCCGCCGTGGATCGATGCGCGACACCCGCCTCGCGGCGGGCTGGCATTGCGCCAAGTGCGGGTTGTACAAGGCGGTATTCGACCCGTACGAGCCAGTTCCGGGCTGCAGAACGTCATGCCCGACCGCCGACCGTTGCTCGATGTAGGCGTTTGCCTTCCCTGCATCGGAGAGTGAAAACTTTTTTCGATCACGTTGCGGGAACACGCCGCCGGCCATGCGCACGATGCATCCGGCGATGACTCGGTAGGCCCCGGGCGTATTCGTTCTGCAGCGACGTCATCCGACGGATACCGTGGTGCGCGCCGCTCTTGGCTGCCGCGCCCAAGCGGATTGAACGGTGCCGAGTCGCGAGCGGCAAGTCCGAGATTAACGATTTTTCATTTGTATTAGAGGGCTCCCTGCTTGCGTCGGCACGCGCTGGCCACGGGCGAGTCGGCGCACTGCGAAGGACCCTCGTGGGCAATCCCGAAGGCGACTGGAACGCGAGGTCGCCGACAGGACCTCGACGTCGACGACCCGCCGGGGGGCGCACGCCGGAGGTTGCCCCGCACCGAGCGCCCTTCAGGCGGTCGATGTCTCGGCGCCTGCGCCGTGATCCCTTGGATCCGCAAAGTAGAGAATAGCGCTAAACTTTTTACCCTTGTCGGGGAGGCGGGATTTGAACCCGCGACGACGAGCACCCAAAGCTCGTGCACTACCGGACTGTGCGACTCCCCGTGCTCGTTGCCCGCGAGCGTCACTTTTAGCACACGCGCCGCGAAGATCGCCCCGCTTGCCACGGCCCATCGGCAAGGTGATGATCGGGGGCAAACCCCTGCCGTGCACCGTCCTGCCGAGCGTCCTTGGTAAGCGATCAGCTGCGGCCCCGCAGGGCCGCAATGGCTTTGCCCAAGCCCCTCGGGCTCGCGCGGAGCGCAATGTAAAGGTGATCGCGATCCGTCTCCACCGCACGCACGTTCACGACCGGAGTGAAGATGGCAAGGGCTTGCCTCAGTCGCGTGTTGCTTGCGAACGTGGGGAGCTTCAGCAGGTCGATGACGATTCGGTCTCCGTCCGCTTCGACGACCGAGGGCGGGCGTTTAGGCAAAAATTTGACCAGATTGCCGGGTTTCGACAGATCGAGCGCACCGGATTTGATGAGCGTCGCAACGGGCGTGTCGCTGTCGCCAATCAGGGCGAGGCGCACGTCACTCAAGCGCACTCCGATGCGCATCGCGTCCGACGACAGGTCGATCTCGTCCACGCGAACGGCCGCACTCGCACGAACCGGAGTGCCCATCGCGTCGACGGATAGAGTGACGCGCAAGGCGGGCGGGGCGCTGCCGATGTCGATGTCTCTCGGAGCCTTGCGCGGAAGCTTGGCCTGAGAGCTGAGCCAGCGAAGTGCCGCGAGGGGAACACCAAAACGCAACCCGGCAGCATTGACGGCCGCGCGTACGAGCTCGTCTGGATTTTTTCGTACGTAGTCGACGGTGGCGGTCAGCAGGGCGCGAGCATCGAGCATCGAAGCGCCCACGCTAGCACGCGATCCGGTCGCCGCGCCGCGCGCCGGCGGACCGGACAGGGCGTAAGTGCACCGCCGCAGAACAAAGGGATCCGCTGGGCGGTGTACTTCAATCGCCAGGAGGCCATGGGTGGTTTGGGGCAAAGCCCCAAGGAAATCATCTTAGTACAGCGCCAGCCTGCAAAGCAGGCATACCCAGAACGCTCGGGTACCGTTCAACGGGGCGCTGTAGTAAGTCGGTTTGCCGGGACTCATGCCTTGACGATCGCCTCCCAGCTGTCGGCGATTTCCTGAGCCGTCCAGACGCCACGGTCCGATTCCTTGAACCGACCCGGCGTTTCGACGATCTTGAAGGCGTATACGCGTGCGCCTGCGACGGCCAGTACGTGTCCCGTCCGATCCGAGCACAATTCGCTCGCGAGAAAGAGCGCCAAGGGGGCGACGTGTTCGGGGGTCAGCGTGTCGATGCCCTGAAACATCGGCAAATCCTCGGTCATGCGCGTCTTGGCGATAGGCGCAATGGCATTGACGGTGATCCGATGCTTTTGCAGTTCGATCGACATCGTGCGAGTCAGCCCGTAGATGCCCGCCTTGGCCGCGGAGTAATTGGCTTGGCCGAAATTTCCAAGCAACCCGCTCACGCTGGTCGTATTGACGATGCGCCCGCGGCCCCCCTGCGCCACGATCTGGCGAGCGAAGCACTGCGAGCACAGAAATGTGCCTTTGAGATGAATCGCGACGACCGAATCCCACATCGGCTCGTCCATTTTCAAGAAGCTCTTGTCGCGCAAGATTCCCGCGTTGTTCACGAGCACGTCGACCCGACCGAACTCCGCGAGTGCCGAACGCACGATCGCAGCAGCCCCCTCCTGGGTCGCGACGCTATCGTGACTTGCCGCCGCCACGCCACCGGCCGCGCGGATCTCCGCCACGACCCGTTCGGCGCGGGACGCGTCGGTGCCTGATCCGTCTCGGTCGACGCCGACGTCGTTGACGAGCACACTCGCCCCCTCTCGCGCGAAAAGGAGCGCGTGGGCGCGTCCGATTCCTCCACCGGCGCCGGTTACGAGCGCGACCTTGCCGTCGAGGAGTCCCATCGGCGCTCTTACCGGGGCTTGTAGCGGCGCAAGCACGCATCGTCCAGGGTCGAATGGTAGGATGGGCCTTCAGCTGGGACGTGCCATGACCGACGAGAAGAAACGCGACGTCACGACCGTACCGCACGCGCCCAAGTTCGCGGACGAGCAGCCATCGATCCCTCGAGTCCACCACGATTGGAACGAGGAGGAGCCGAGCACGGGCCTAGCCGACACCCTGGCGATGCCACCGCCCGCGCAGCAATCGAAGGGGCGCACGCGCGCACTCCTGACGGTGATCTCCGGACCGGGCGCGGGGCGAGCTTTTTCGGTAAAAGATCATGAGACGCTGCTCGGACGAGGCAAAGAAGCGCACGTTCGTCTGGACGACGCGGGCGCGAGTCGCCTGCATGCGCGCATCTTGAGCCTCGACGAGAACGACTACCTGCTCGAAGATTTGGAATCGACCAACGGAACGTTCATCGATGGCAAAAAGGTCACGCGAGTCAAGTTGAACAGCGGTGACCGGATCCACATCGGACCGAACGTCAGCGTGTCGTTCGCCATCCTCGATTCGCAGGCGGAGATGTTGACCCATCAGCTGTACGAGTCGGCCATGCGCGACCCGCTGACGAGGACCTACAATCGAAGGTATTTCGTCGAGCGCATGGCGAGCGAACTCGCGTTCGCTCAACGCCACTCGGGGCAGCTTGCGCTCATCATGTTCGATATCGATCGTTTCAAGCAGATCAACGACCGATACGGGCACATGGCGGGCGACGAGGTGCTCCGGGAGGTGTCGAGCCAAGTCGCGCGCATGATTCGGGCCGAAGACGTATTCGCCCGCTTCGGAGGCGAGGAGTTCGTCCTACTCGTGCGGGGCATCGAACACCACAACGTCGGCCGGTTCGCCGAGCGCATTCGAACCGCCATCGAAAAGCTCGAGATCGCGGCGGAAGGGTCGGTTCTGCGCACGACGGTCAGCGGGGGCTACGTATCGCTCAACGAGCTGTCCGACGACTCGAGGACGATCGAGATCCTCATCCGCACCGCGGACGAGCGCTTGTACCGCGCCAAAGCCGCGGGACGGAACCGAACGTCGGGCAGCAGCTGACGCGTGCGCGTGCGCTTGACGATGGCGCTGAATCGCGATTCACTCCGCGCGCGCTCGCGCTCGAGGAGGCAAGCAGATGGCTGTCGACATTCGAAATTTATTTAACGTTCAATTGCCCGCCACGCTCGCGAAGAACGCGGACGACGCCAAGGCGATCGGCGCCAAGTATCAAATGACCATCACGGGCCCGACGGGGGGCGAATGGAACGTGGACGTGACGAGCTCCGGCCCCTCGTGCAAGCCGGGCAGCGGGCCGGCGGATTGTACCGTAACGATCAGCGACGACGATTTCCAGACGTTGCTCGAGAACCCGGAAGCGAACGCGCTGCCGTTCTTTTTTTCGGGCAAGCTGAAGGTGACCGGAAACCAAATGCTCGCCACGAAGCTTCCGAAGCTTTTCGGCTACACGTGACGCACCCGAGCGCGACCCACCCCGCGGGCCCGCCCGACGCCGAACCCGTCGGTGCGGCCGGCGTCCGTGATGTCGCCGATGATGCGAGCTCCGGCGTTCACGCGCTCACTCTGCCGCTTTAGGGTTTCGTGACCGACGACCGCGTAGCTCTCGATCAGATCCAGCCAATCCAGATCGAGAACGCCGCCACTCGGGAGGATGAAAACACAGAACAAGTGGGCGAGACGGCCGACCTCGGCGGCGATCGCCCTGGGTACATGAAGGGCGGCGTGGGTAATCAGGTGGACGACGGATTCCCGAGGATCCCGCGTCCGCAGCAATTCGAGCTCCGTCGCAAGGTGAGCCAATACGCGGGCCGGGTTGCGCCCGCGCTCTCCTTTGAAGCCGAGCACCCACGCGAGCGGAAGAGCCGTGCGCGATGGTCCGCGCCGGATGTCGTACAGACGCGAGTCGAAAAACCGCATCCGCACTTCTTCACCTCCGCGCTGCAGCTTCTTGGCGAGGGCGATCGCCAGACCCCTCGCGAACACCTCGCGATCGCCCCGCATCGATGCCGACGCATCGACCAGAACGTGGTGCAGACGAGCCGCCGGACCGGTGGCCTGCTCACGGGCAAAGAAGAGGATCTCGCCCTCGAGCGCGCGGCGGGCAAGCTCTTCGTCGCTCCACGCAAGTTCGGTCAACACCATCGAATCGAGGCTCCCGTACCTCCCAACACCGGCGTAGCCGTCGGCCGAGTGCGAACGGAGCCCATCGGAGCGCCTGGTTTCGAGGACACGGGGCAAGAGCTCGAGCGAGAACTCGACGACGTCGCTGGCCATGGCGTTCGACAACGCGGCGAGCAGATCGACCTCGGCGAACGATCCGTGAAGGGTCGGTTCGTCGGGGAACATGGCGAGCAGTCGCAGCGTGTTGACGTCCAGCGCGTCGGTCGTCGCGAGCAATCGGAGCCGATCGCTCGTCAAGGCCTGCAAAAACGAAAATTCGTAGCGTCGCGGCACCGCCGAGAAGAGCCGAGGCAGTTGCGATTCGAGCTCGCGCACGAGTTCCACGTCGAGCGGCAAAGTCTGCGGCCAGGGCGGCGAGACTTCCGCGATGCGAGAGGTTCCGGCCAGCAGACGGACGAGCACGACGGCGATCAGGTCATCGGTCAACCCGATCTTGGCGATCCGAGCCCCGGCGTCCGCCGCCAACTCGGCGACCAGGGCGCGATACCGCGTGACGAGCGCGGCAGCGCTTGAAGTACCGGCGAAGGCTTGCCCGATGGCATCGTCTCGCAGTTGGATTTGTTCGGCTGAGACCGCATAGAGAAGCCCAAAATCGTGCGCTACGAAGAGCGGGACGTTTACCCCGAGACGCGACATTTCGCGCCACCACCGGAGTGCGCGAACAATCGAGATCGGCGTCTGGATACGAACCGCCGAGAGCCAAAGGCCCCCCAGGGGGCCAGCGATCACGGGATCGTTTTCGTGCGCCTGCGCCACGGGCACGGCAAACGCGCTACTTCCACTGATCTTGCGTCGGAGCGCCCGTTGGGCTGTCGCCGTTGATCGAGCTCAGGTCGGGCTTCAGCCCGATTTGCTTGATGCAATGCCAATCGCCGGTCTTGTCCGAATCCTCCAGCGCGTATTGACCGTCGAGCTCCGGGATGTCGTTTGTACCCATTTTGTACGCGAAAACACCGGTGCCGTGGAGATCGGCCGACGGGCCCACGGCGCCGTAGGTGTGCTCGGTCCACTTGAAGCGCAGGATGTTGCCCTCGATCGTGCCGTTGAGCTCACCCCAATGGCTCGAGTCGGTGCGCTTCCATCGGCCCACGATGTTGCCTTCCTGACCAACCAGATGAAGATACCCGTAGACGGGGTTGTAATAGACGCCCGGCCACGTTTGGTCGGCAGGCATCTGGCCTACTTTCACGTTGGGGAATGCCGCTTCGTGTCCGCCGCACGCCGCGACGGCTGCGCCCAAAAGTGCCGAGACGACGACCATCGCCAACCCGCTCGACCATGCCCGACCGTTCATGGTTGGCAATCCTATCAAAGGGTGGCCGTCACCAGCACTCAAACCGCCACGTCGTCGGCGGCTCCGCCGTCGCTGTCGTCTTCCAGCGCCGCACCGTGGCATTTTTTGAACTTCTGGCCGCTGCCACATGGACAGGGGTCGTTTCGTCCCACCTTGGGCCCCTCACGACGCACCGGTTGAACCGTTACCCGAGGCTGTGGCCTCGTCGCGCGACCGACCGGAGCGGCCACGGCTTCGTCGTCACCGACCGTCTCGGAGCCGTGGCGCATCTGCATGGCGCGCTGCTCGGCAGCATGCTTTGCGGCGTCCTCACGTTCGATTCGCTCGATTTCGTTGTCGCGACGCACCTGAACCTTGAAGAGCTTGGACGCCACGTTGCTGGTCGCGCCGGCCATCATCGTCATGAAGACGTCATAGCCTTCCTTCTTGTACTCCTGTTTCGGATCCCGCTGGCCGTAGCCGCGCAGGCCGATGCCGTCGCGCAGGTGCTCCATGTTGGTGAGATGATCGACCCACTGGCGATCGATCTCCTCGAGGTAAAAGTGCCGGAACACTCGGAGTAGCAGCTCTGTTCCGGTTTCCTTCTGCTTGGCCGCAAGCTGCGTCTCGGCAGCTTCGAAAAGCACCTTGGCGATCTGCTCGACATCATGCAGGTGCTCGACGTCGGGCGACTTCGTCGCGAAGTGCTCGACGAAACCGCTCTTAATTCCCTTCCAGTCCCAGTCCTCGGGAGGCTTGTTGGTCGGGCAGCATTCCTCGACGATGGCTCCGACGATTCCATCGATCAGATCGAGAAGCTGCTCGCGCTGCTCGGTGAGGCTTTGCGGAATCTCCGCGACAAGCCGCTCGTAAACCGCCTTGGGCTTCTTGCCGTCCCCTTCGCGGAAATCGAAGCGGCAACCCCAGAACTGATAGACGTCCTGCTGGAGCGAAGCCATCGAGTAGATCTCGTCGACCTCATCGACCGTCTTCGGCGGCTGCCGTCCTTCCTTCGGCGCAGTCGGCGTACCGTGATGCACGACGAGGTCCACGATGGCCTGTCGGACATCGTCGACGATCGTGGGATCGACCTTCACGTCCCGCATCTTTCCGGTGGGCTTGCCGTCTTCGTCGAGCTTCTCCGGGCTGTAGGATCCGAGCAGGAGCTGTTGGCGCAGCTTGTACACCGTCTTGCGCTGCTCGTTCATCACGTCGTCGTATTCAAGCAGGTGCTTGCGCATGTCGAAGTTGCGCTCTTCGACCTTGCGTTGGGCGTCCTGAATGCTGCGGGTCACCCAAGGGTGAACAATCGGCTCGTTATCCGGCATCCCCATGCGTTCCATGAGCGCCTTGACCCGATCCCCGGCGAAGATTCGCATGAGGTCGTCTTCGAGCGACAGATAGAAGCGGCTCGACCCCGGATCGCCCTGCCTGCCCGCACGACCTCGCAGCTGGTTGTCGATGCGGCGCGACTCGTGCCTTTCGGTTCCGAGGATGTGAAGACCGCCGAGCCCTCTGACCTCCTCGCCTTCGAGCTCGCACGCGTGGGTGTGCTGCGCGACGAGCTCGGCAAATGGGCCGGGCTCTCTATCGGCATCGCGCCCTTGCTCGCGAAACTCGAGCTTCGCGATCATCTCCGGGTTGCCGCCGAGCACGATGTCGGTACCGCGACCGGCCATGTTGGTGCTGACGGTGATCGCCGCTTTGCGCCCCGCCTGCGCCACGACGAACGCCTCGCGCTCGTGGTGCTTGGCGTTCAGAACCGCGTGGGGGATCTTCTTCTTCTTGAGAAGGTTCGCGATGGCGTTGCTTTTCTCGACGCTGGTCGTGCCGACCAACACCGGCTGACCTTTCTCGTGACACTCGAGGATCTCGGCGATGGCTGCAGTGAACTTTTCACGCTCCGTCTTGTAAACGACGTCTTGGTGGTCGGCACGAACCATCGGCTTGTTCGTCGGGATCTGCACGACGTTGAGCTTGTACGTCTCGTGGAACTCCGTCGCCTCGGTGTCGGCGGTGCCGGTCATGCCGCCGAGCTTCCTGTAGAGGCGGAAGAGATTTTGGAAGGTGATGGTGGCCATCGTGCGCGTTTCTTCCTGGATCCGCACGTTCTCCTTGGCCTCCACCGCCTGGTGCAGCCCATCGCTCCATCGCCGACCGGGAAGGACGCGCCCGGTGAATTCATCAATAATGAGGACCTTGCCGTCATCGGCGACGAGGTAGTTGACGTCCCGCTTGTAAAGCGAGTGCGCGCGCAAGCATTGATTGAGGATGTGCAGGCTTTCGAGGTTGATCGGGTCGTACAGGTTGCCGATGCCCATCAGCTTCTGCGCGAGCTCGACGCCGTCGTCGGTCAAAGTCACCGAATGGGCTTTCTCATCGACGACATAGTGCTCGTCCTTGTGCAGTCGGGGAATGACGTCGTTGATCTGCCGGTACTTGTGGCTCGACGGTTCACCTTGCCCGCTGATGATGAGGGGCGTGCGCGCCTCGTCGATGAGAATCGAATCGACTTCGTCGACGATGGCGTAGTGCAAATCGCGCTGGACGTAGTCGAGCGCGCTAAACTTCATGTTGTCGCGCAGGTAGTCGAAGCCGAACTCGTTGTTCTGGCCGTACGTGATGTCGGCGCGGTAAGCGGCCTTCTTCTCGTGCTCGCCCTGGGAATGGACGACTGTGCCGACCGTCATCCCCAGAAAATGGTAGAGCTTGCCCATCCATTCGGCGTCACGCTTGGCGAGATAGTCGTTCACCGTGACCACGTGAACGCCTTTGCCTTCAAGCGCGTTCAAGTAGCAAGGCAAGGTCGCGACGAGCGTTTTGCCTTCTCCGGTGCGCATCTCGGCTATGGATCCGTTGTGGAGAACCATGCCGCCGATGAGCTGCACGTCGTAGTGGCGCATCCGCAAGGCACGCTTGCCCGCCTCACGCGCGACCGCGAACGCCTCGTGAAGAAGCGTATCGACGGTCGCGCCCTGTTCGAGCCTGCCCTTGAACTCGCCTGTCTTCGCGGTCAACTCTGCGTCGGAGAGTTTGGCGATCTTACCCTCGAGCGCGTTGATGGCCTCGACCCGCGGCCTGAGCCGACGAATCTCGCGTTCATGAGAAGTGCCGAAGACTTTCTTGAGCGCCCAGGCGAACATGGGTATGGTTGGCGGTCCTTAGCGCACGCGCCCGTCGCGGTGCGGATGCGGGGGAAAGTAGTGCTGTCTGGCCCGCCGCGCTAGGTCTGGGGCCCAGGCACCCGCCCACGGCAGCTAAAGCCAGCCGTTATCGCGGTACCACTTCACCGCCCGCTGCACTCCATCGTTCCACGGGACTTTCGGCTCCCAGGTCAGATCGCGGCGCGTTTGCTCGGACGAGCAGACCCAGTTCTGCAACAACATGCCGGCTTTTTCGCGCGTGAGCATGACGGGACGGTTTGCGATGCGGCCGAAGATTTCGACGCCGCGGGCGATCGTCATCAGCACGGGTACGGGCAGGTTCGCGCGGATCGTCGCCCGGCGGCCCAGCGCATCCTCCGCGTCGGCGAGCATGGTCTTCGCCGGAAGCGGACCGCAACCGTCGTCGACGAAGTAAATGCGACCGCTCGGGACGTCCGCCTCGATCGCGCGGACGCACGCCTCGGCACAGTCGGTCGCGTAAATCCACATGCCCTTCGCCTCGCCGCCCGCCACGAGAGGGAGTACCCCTCGTTGGATCGACCGAAACGCCTCGAAAATCTCGCCATCGCGGGGACCGTAGATGGCGCCGGGCCGCAGGATGGTGACCGGCACCTCGTCCCTGACGGCGAGCACGACCTTCTCGGCCGCGAGTTTGCTGCGACCGTACGCGGTCACGGGACTTTCCTGATCGACGGGAACCGGCTCGCCGTCGGCCGATGGACCGCATGCTTCCAGACTGGATACATGGACGAAACGCTTGAGCGGACGGACCGCTGACGAGACTCGCGCCGCCTGAACGAGATTGGAGGTACCTCCGACGTTGATGGCAAAGAACTCGTCGGTGCCGCGCGCCTTGATGATTCCGGCCGCGTGAACGATGGCGTCCATTCCGTCCACCGCTTCGCGCATGCGATCGATCTGCTCGATCGCTCCTTCGAACAGCTCGACGTTGTTCAGCCGCTCCAAGTGCTTGCGGTTCGACGTCAACCGGACCAACGCACGAACCTGGTCTCCGCGAGCGCTCAGCCGTTCGACGACATGGCCGCCCAGAAAGCCGCTTGCTCCCGTTACGAGAACTCTCATGCCGTCCCCCGGATCAATGGTTTCTCGTACACGCGATACCGCTTGTAGACCGTGCCACCCATCAATCGGATGCCGGCGTTCATCCGCCCGTTGTCCTCGAGCGTCCAGCCAAGCTCGCCCCCGCGCATGCCGAGCTTGCGACCGCCATCGTTCATGGCGGCGTACATGAAGGCGGAGAGGCCCGCGTACCTGCGGACGCCACGCCACTTCCTTCGGATGCCCAGGGCGATGAGCCGCGCCGTTCGCGTCCCTTGAACCTTCAAGCGCCAAAGAATCTTCGGAAGCCCGAAGGGAAACAGCTTGCCGCCGAGATCCTGCGTGACCTCGCTCAAATTGGGCAAGGCCAAGGCGACGCCGGCCGGCTCGCCGTCGATCGAGACGATGCACGTGATCTCGGGTTTGAGGATCAACCGGAAATCGGAAGCCATCTTCTGAATCTCGCGCCGGGTGGCGGGGACATAGCCCCAGTTGTCGCCCCAGGCGTCGTTGTAGATGTCGACGAAGAGTTCGACGTCCTTGTGCAGGTTATCCATCGACAGCGTTCGGTGTGAAACCTCCGCGAGCGACGCGACCTCTTCGCAGGCTCGCTTCACGCGCGCGTTCGGCTCCGTCACCGCATAGGTCCACGCGTAGAAATCCTTGGCTTTTGCGTAGCCTGCACGCTCGATGAGCGAGCCCTGGTACGGGCGATGATGCGGCGACAGGATGAACGAGGGCTGGTCGAACCCTTCGACCAGGCAGCCCACCTCCTCGGTCATGTTGAGCGAAAGGGGGCCGCGCGCGCGCGTCATCCCCTTGGCCAGCAACCAGCTCTCCGCACGCGACAGAAGGTCCCTGGCCACTTCCTCGTCGTCGATCGTATCGAAGAACCCGAAGAAGCCGGTCGAATCGCCGTACCGGGCGAGGTGCCCGCGGTCGAGTTGCGCCGTGATTCGGCCGACGCACCAGCCGTTGCGATAGGCCGTGAAGATCGTTCCTTCGCCATGCTCGAAGAACGGATTTTTCCGCGGGCTCAGTCGATCGCGGAGTTCGAAGTCGAGCGGGCGAACGTGAACGGGATCCCCACGGTAGATGTAATCGACGACCTCGAGGAAATCGTGGATGGGGCCCCCCATCGGGATCTGCCGGATCTCGACCATCGCGAGACCCGTAGTCGATCTCGCGGCACCGTCCAAGGACGATCAGCGGTCGTCAGCGTTTGAGTGCGGCGTAGAAAAAGGCATCGCCGCGCTTGACGCGAAGAACGAGCGCTCCGGAGCGGGCGAGTTCCGCCAGTTGTGCGGATGTCGGATCCCGGCTTCCATTGGCCTCGATGATGACGTCGCCCGGGCGAAGTCCCGCGCGGTCCGCGGCCGAGCCCGGGGTCACTTGCGTCAGAACCGGAACCGGCCGGGCCGGGAGGTTCATCTCAGCCGCCTGCTCCGGGGACAGGTCCCTCACCACGAGTCCCATGCCCTGGTGCGCCGTGGCCGGCAGCTGCACGGGCGGCGCGGCCGCGGCGGCCTCGGGACGCTCGGCGAGCGTTACGTTCGCGCTGTAGTGTTGGCCGGCACGGATAATTTCGAGCTGAACCGGCTGCCCCACTTCGCGAGAGATCGTCTCGCGAATCAAATCGTGGCCGTCGTGAATGGAACGGCCCCCGACGGACGCGATGAGATCGCCGGGACGCACGTTCGCTCGAAACGCCGGTCCGTCCAGAGCGACATTGTTCACGAGCGCTCCCGCACCGGGCGTCAGGTGCATGGCTGCCGCGAGCTCGGGGGTCACATCCTGAACGGAAACGCCGATCCATCCGCGCGAAACGCGGCCCGTCTTCAGAATTTGGTCGGCCACTCGCTGTGCCATCGTGCTCGGTACGGCAAAGCCGATCCCTTGGCCGCGCCCATTGATCATCGTGTTGATCCCGAGCACCTCGCCTTGCAAGTTGCAGAGCGGGCCCCCCGAGTTGCCCGGATTGATGCTCGCGTCCGTCTGCAAGTAGTCCTCGATCGCGTTCATTCCGAGTCCGCCTCTGCCCTTGGCAGACAAGACGCCGGCCGTGACGGTGTAACCGAGCCCGAAAGGCGACCCGATGGCGACGACCCACTCTCCGACACGCGCCAGGTCCGAGTCGGCGAACTTGGCCGGCGTGAGCCCCGTCGCATCGACTCTGACGACCGCCAGATTGGTCGCCGAATCGCTTCCGACGAGACGGCCGGGCAGATACCGGCCATCCCGCAGCCGCACATTGATCGTGAGGGCGGCCTCGACCACGTGGTTGTTCGTCAGAATCGCCCCGTCGGAGGTGAACACCACACCCGACCCGGTGCCGCGGGCGATCGGTTCATCGCCCGTTCCGCGTCCGAAAAAGCGGGCAAGCAAATCCGCCTTGTCGTCCCGCACCGTGATATCGATTTGGACCACGCTCGGGCTCGCGCGCTCCGCCACGGCGACGAATCCGTCGGAAAGCCGCCGAGCCTCGGCGGTCGACGCCTGGACTTGGGCAGGCGTCGGGACGGACGGAGCCGCGGTCGCGGCCCCCGCCGGGCGAGGAGCCGACGTTTGCGCCAATCCGACAGCGGCCAAAGACATTCCGCAAGCGACCGCTAACGGGACGGCAACGAGACGAAACTTGAAGCGCATGGGCACGGTGAGAAGGTAGTCCGACGAGACCGCGGAGCAAGCACCCCCGGCTCAGCAGCGCTTCGTCACGACGCGCGACCAAGGCTCTGCACCTGTGGCTAGGGCGGCATCGTGCAATTCCGTGCCCGGGGCGGAGAGATCCGTGAGCTCGACGTAGTGTGCGCCATGCGATGCCGCCATGCGGCAACCGAGCGCGACCAGCACTCGAACGAGCGGGCGGGCAGGCCGGCCCGGCTGAACGGCAAAGCGACCCACAAGCCCCCGCCGCAATGGAAGAAACGGCGGCTCAAGCGATTGCACCGCGACGCTGGCCGCCGCGATCACGGCGCCTGTCGCATCGACGGCCACGATGGTCGCAGGATCGCCCGGAAACGCGACCGGGTCGACCCCCAGATGCGCTGCGAGAGTAGCCACGAGCGCGGCGTCGATGGTCGGTCGTTCGAAGCGAGCGTCACCGACGGCCAACCGGCGCTGCGCGAGCGCCTCCTCGAGCTCGGCTATCGCACCCGCATCCTGAGGCGTCGCGAGGCGAGTCTTGATGGGCGAGCTCGGCGCGACGGCGCCTTCGGGCGCGTCGATTCTGGCGCTCCAGGACACGGGCGCGTATCCGACGCGCGCATAGAAAGCGTGCGCGGGGTTCGGCTCGAGAACCTCGGCGGCGAGGATGCAAGGAACTCGGCCCGCCGCGTCCCGCGCAGCAACCGCCAACGCCTCGAGCAGCGCACGACCCGCACCCTTTCCGCGCGCGCTGCGGGCGACCACGAGCGAACGGACCTCGCACGTCAACGGAGACGTACTCGATTCGCCAAGATGATCGAGCCAACCCTCGACCTGACCACAGGGTGCGCCACCGAGATCGGCAACGAAGTGCGCGTGGCGACCGAGGAGAGCGTGTCCCGCGCGCAGGCGTGCATCTTGATCCAGCCTCGCCGCGACCTGCGCGTAGACGCGCGCGTCATGCGAGCCCGGGTATCCACCCCACTGCTCGTGAGCGTCCCACAATTCGCGCCATAGCCCGGCTACGGCGGCCCCTTCCCCGGGTCGCGCGGCGCGCACCAGTACCCGCGTGCCCCCTCTCATGGCCCCGATGCCGCCGAGGGGTCAAACTCGTTGTCCGGCGGGGGCCAACGCTCCCCAGCGTCGTCGGGCAGCCGCAGGTCAACCCGCTCGAGGACCAGCCCGTGCGCCGGCGCGGTCGTGCCCGCAGAGCTGCGTGTGCGCTGCGCGAGCGACCGCGCAATCGTTCCTGCAGCGAGCCGCCCTCGCGCGACGTCCACGAGCGTGCCAACCAGGATCCTCACCATGTTGTAAAGAAACGCGTCGCCTTCGACGACGACCGCGACGATTCGCGCATCCGTCTCGCGCTCCACGTGCACTCGGGTAAGCGTCCGCACGGTGCTGCGCCGTTCGTCGGCCGCCGCCCGAAAACTCGCAAAATCGTGAGTGCCCACCGCGGATGCCGCCTCGTGGACCATCGCGACCAAGTCGATGCTCGACACCCGCCAAGCCAGGGTGCGCCACTGCGGATCGCGTACGGGGTCCACGAGAACGCGGTAACGATAGCGCTTCGATCGCGCGGCAAACCGCGGGGAATACCCGCACGGAACCGCCCGCGCCGCGCGTACGGCAACATCGCTCGGCAGGTGCTGGTTGAGCCCCAGCACCCAGCCGCGCGCCGGAATGACGCTCGACGTGTCGAACGCAGCGAGCTGGCCCTGCGCGTGCACGCCCGCGTCCGTGCGGCTGGCGCCGCGCAGCGGCCCGGCTCGCGGGTCCATCGCGCGAACGGCTCCCCCTAGCGCGTCTTCGACCGTACGCGCCCCCTTCTGTGCGGCCCAGCCGTGAAAATCGGTGCCGTCGTAGGCGACCTCGAGCAATACGGCACGCCTCGCGTCGTTCGCCGGGGAAGGCGTCGACGGGCCGGGATCAAAAGTCACCTCCGTCTCGCCGCGTCGGAGAAAACGGCAGGCGCGAGCCCGAGCCGCACGCGTCCTCTACTGGCCTTGGGGAACGAACGAAAGCGGTACCACCGCGTCGACACATCCCCCCCGAGGCAACGGATACGAGCTCGCCCGAAAGATGTTCGCGGCGCAGTTGGCAACCCCGGGCGCCCCCATATCGTTCGTGGAAACCGATGCGGAGCAAGCGTTGCCGCCCGGTCCGACACGCACCGCGATCGTGACGTGGCCCCTGAGCGACGAGTCTTGGGCGAGCGCTTGGTTGTAACAGCGGCGAGCCTGGATGGCCCGTGCCTGAAGGGCCTGTCCGAGTTCCGGAGGAGGAGTGCCCGAGCACTTGCCGTCACAGCCGGCCGCCGACGCGTAGACGACTTTCGGCGCAATCGACCCCGCCTCGGGCCTCTCTTCCGGCGGAGGTGGGGGCGGGATGTCGTCGAGCTTCGGATTGGACGGAGGGGCGCTCGACGGAGCGACCCACGCGCTTGCCAGCGGAGCGGGCCCGCTCGCGTGGCTCGAGCAATTGCGCTGCCCGATGACCGCGACGATGCCGAGGACCAGCACGACGGCAACGATCGCGTACTTCGCGTTGCCGCCCGAAACAGGAACGCCAGCGGGCGGACGGCTCGAGGGAGGACTCATCTCTTGGGAGGACTCAATCGGAAGGAGGCCCCGCGTGTACGTCCGTGCGAGGCGCGCCGAGTATAGCGGGTTTGTAGAATGTAAGGGACGTGTCGCCGTATCGGCGCGTTTCGCCGCGAAAGAGGCCAGCTACATCGGGGGGCGTGGTGCGCCCTGCGTGCTCGAGCACCACCCAAGCTCTATCCGCCACCGCGCCGGCGAAGGCGAGGTCGGAGAGCGCTTCAGGGGCTACACCGGTGTCGACCATGGCCCAGGGCGGATCGGCGAACACCAGGTCGAACGGCCCTTCGACCGCAACCCGGCGCACGACGCGCGCGACGTCGCCCTGGATCCAGCGAGCGACTCGACCGCATCCGAGAGACTCGACATTCGCTCGGAGCACCTGGATGGCCTCGGGCGAACGCTCGACGAGCAAGGCTCGCTCGGCGCCCCGAGAGAGAGCTTCGATCGCGAGCGCACCCGTTCCTGCGTACAGATCGAGCACGCGAGCCCCCGCGAGGACCCGCGCCGACGCAAGAATCCCGAAGAGCGCCTCCCGGACACGATCCGACGTCGGCCGGGTCGCGCGCCCGCGCGGCGCATGCAGTGTCCGCGACCGATAGATCCCGCCGGTGATACGCATGGTACGCTTCGCGAGTGGGTCCGGGATCGAACGGGGCTCGGGTACGAGTGGATCTGTCTTGGCAGCGAGGCTTCGGAGTGAGCGCACCCGGATGATCGGTGCGGCGCAAACCATAGTGCTCCGGGCGCTCGCGTTCGCCTTTTTGGTGATCGCCGCGGGGGCCTTTCGGTCATCCCCGGCGCGAGCTGCCGACGACGGTCCGAACGCTTTGCCCGTCTACGTGCTTTCGATCCGAACCGACGACGCCGACGATCAAGCCGACGCGCTGACCCACGCCCTTCGCGCGCTTGTTCGCGCGAGTCCACATTGGTCGCTCGTGGAAACGACTCAATCGTTCGAGACCTTGTCGATCGCTCTACGTTGCCCTCCCCGAGCGGACGCCCTCTGCCTGCAACGGATGGGGGACCAACTGCGCGCCGATCGGTTCGTGTGGGGGACGATGACGAAGCAAAAGGCAGGACTGGTCGCGGCAGACATTCATCTCTGGACGCGGGGTCAACCCCCAACGGACGCGAGCCGCTCTTATGCCGATAGCTTGACTGACCCGAACGGCGTCGTGCTCACGGATATCGCCGCCCACCTCTTGGCTAAACTCGCCGCACCCCAGCAGACTGGCGTGCTGGTGGTCCGCGCCGGAAATGGCGATGGAACGGTGGAGGTCGACGGTGTGGGCCGAGAGCTGCGCCGGGGGACCGCGCGCATGACGGTTGCAGCGGGCCAGCACACCGTCGTCGTGCGGGTGCCGGGGTTCGAGACTCCGGCGCCCGAGGTCACGACGGTCGACGAGGGCGGCGAGCGCCAAGTGGAATTCGACCTCACTGCGACGTCACCGGCAGGCGTCGCCACGCGGCAGCGCGAAACTCCGACCGGCGGAGTCGTCGGAGGCCGAACGATCCTTGGCTTCTCGGCGATCGTAGTCGGCGCAGCGGCCATCGTCGTGGCAGCGGTCGAGGCGGCCGGCTGGGTCAACGACAAAAATAGCAGCGATCTGGACCGCCAAAACGTGCCGCGCTCCGTAACGGACGTATGCGACGAACCCGTCAATGCATCGGCGGTGGACGCTTGTCGAAGAAACCGGAACGCCAAGACGGCGTCCACGCTCGGCTGGGTCTTCGGGGCGGTCGGCACCGCCGCCGCAGCGACGGGTGTCTGGCTGGTGGCGGGCGAACCCCAGCATCCGGACCCAAAGCTGCGCGAATCAGCGACCCGGGGCAGCCTAAGGCCGCACGTCGAAGTTCTGCCGTCGTTCGACGCCCACACCCGCGCGCTTTCGCTACGGCTGACTTTCTGACCGGGCGGGCCCCACGTCGAGAATGTCGCGAAGCGAGTACCGCCCCCGATTCATTCCCGCGAGCCACCGCGCCGCACGAAGTGCGCCGTGGGCAAACACGTCGCGGTTCGTCGCACGGTGCGTGAGTTCCAGCCGCTCGCCACCGCCCATCAAATGGACGACATGGTCACCGATGACATCGCCGCCGCGTAGAGCGTGGACGCCGATTTCCTCCCGGTCTCGCGCGCCGACTTTGCCGTGACGTCCATGCACGAGGCGCGTCGCCACCCCGGCGCGAGTTTCGAGCAATCGCTCCGCGAGGCGCAAAGCCGTCCCGCTCGGCGCATCGACTTTGGCCCGATGGTGGGTCTCCACAATCTCGACATCCCAATCGCTCAGCGCCATAGCGGCCTCTGCCGCTAGCCGCGACAGCACGTGGATCCCGAGGCTCATATTGGGTTCCCACAACACCGGGACTGACTGCGCGGCCCGATCGAGGGCCGATCGCGCGTCGGGGTCGAGACCGGTCGTGCCGCTGACGATTGCCGTCCCCGCTTGCGCCGCGATCGGTGCGAGCGCAAGGGTCGCCGCGGGAACCGAAAAGTCGACCACGACGTCCGCACGCGCGTGCTCGAGAGCCGCGAACCCGTCCACGACGCAAACGCCAATCGGTCCGAGCCCGGCGAGCTCGCCCACGTCGCGCCCGACCTCCACCGTGCCAATCGCGCATGCGATGGGGACGCCCTCGGCACATGCCAGACGGACGACGGCCCGGCCCATCCTGCCGCTGGCGCCCACCACGGCAATTCGCATCAATGCTCGCACCGTGCGTAAGCGTCCAACGCAGCGGCGATGGCTACGCGCGTCGACTCGGACGGGAGGCACAAGGGTGAACGAAGGGCGGGCTTGACGCCTGTTCTCAGCGATAGAGCCACTTTGACGGGACCGGGGCTCGCATCGAGAAACATGGCCTCGTGCACGGGCAGGAGCGCCAGGTGCGCTCGTCGAGCCTCGTCGAGCTTGCCCTCGAGCGCGAGTCGGGTGGCCCGGGTGACCTCGGCAGGCAAAACGTTGGAGGTCACACTGATGACGCCACGTCCACCGGCTGCGATGATCGCCAATGTGAGTGCGTCGTCGCCACTGAGGACGATCAGGCGGTCACCCAGCATCTGAACGAGGGTCTGGGTGCGTAGGACGTTGCCGCTCGCTTCCTTGACGGCGACGACGTTCGACGCCTCGGCGCAAATGCGCGCTAGCGTTTGCGGTGCGAGGTCGACGCCCGTTCGACCGGGGATGTTGTAGACGACTACGGGAATTCGGACGCTTCGAGCGACTTCGACGAAGTGCCGGAACAGGCCTTCCTGCGAGGGCCTGTTGTAATAGGGGACCACGACCATCACCGCGTCGGCCCCGACTTTGTCGGCATGCTGAGCGAGCCCGATCGCCTCGCGGGTCGAGTTCGACCCCGCACCGGCGATGACCTGCGCGCGATTCGCGACCCGCTTGACCGTGCGCTCGACGACGGCACCGTGCTCCTCGTGCGATAGCGTCGGACTCTCGCCCGTCGTCCCGCAAGGGACTAGGCCAGTCACGCCGCCGGCGATCTGCGCCTCGACGAGGGCGTCGAGCGCAGCCCAATCGATCGGTTGGCCCGGCTCGTCGCGTAGTGGCGTCGCCAGTGCCGTATACGTCCCTTCTATCCGCAACGACATGGGCGCGACGTTAGCACCCGGCGCTGCCCCGGGCTCGAGGATGGCGCCACCTTTACAAGCGCGGTTCGGCCCGTATACTGCGCGACCCCAAGACCCCGCCGCGACCCTTCAACGGGCGTGGCCAACATGCAAAGAGGGCGATTGATGTACGCGGTGTTCAGGACGGGCGGCAAGCAGTACCGGGTCGGCAAGGGCGATAAGCTCCGCGTCGAGAAGCTTCCAGGCGCCGTGGGCGACGCCGTGGCCTTCGAAGAGGTGCTGCTGATCAAGGGGCCGGACGAAGGCATACGGCTAGGCCGTCCGCTGCTTGGCGGTGTGAAGGTCGAGGCCAAGATCGTCGCGCAGGGCCTGGCGCCGAAGGTCATCATCTTCAAGTTTCGGCGGCGGAAGAACTACAGGCGCAAGCGCGGTCACCGGCAGCCGTTCACCGCTCTCGAGATCACCAACATCGTCGGCTAGTCTTTGCAAGCGCTCGCGAGGTCGCCATGGCTCACAAAAAAGGTGCAGGTAGCACACGTAACGGTCGTGACTCGAACTCCCAGAAACGGGGCGTCAAGGTTTACGGCGGCGAGAAGGTGAACGCCGGCAGCATCCTCGTTCGACAGGTCGGAACCACGATTCACGCGGGAAACAACGTGGGCGTCGGGAAGGACTTCACGCTGTTCGCGCTGGTCGACGGCGTCGTGCGGTACGAATGGCGCACGCGCGCTCAGCGCAAGGTCTCGGTCTATCCAGCCACCGCGTGACCTCGGGCAAGCCCAGGCTTTTGGCCGTCGATCTCGACGGCACCCTGCTCGATCCGCGCGGCCAACCACACGAGCACGACGTTCGAGCCCTGCGTGCCGCGATCGCCGCCGGGGTCTGCGTCAGCGTCATCACCGGGCGGCTTTACTCGGGCACGCGCCGGATTTCCGAGCGAGTCGGGTTGCGCACGGCACTAGGGTGCGCCGACGGAAGCCATATCGTCGACGCGCGCGACCATGCGACGCTCTTGCACCTAGGGCTGCGCGGCAGGCAAGTGGCCATCTTGCGCGGTGCGCTGGCGCGCGCTGGCGTGACCACCTTCGTCTTCGCCGCAGACGCCATTGGGCACGATCCCTCCGGATCGCGTTACGTCGGATACGTGTCGACCTGGTCCAGCGACGTGCGCATTGCACCGGACGTTTTCACCCACGATCTATGGGACACCTCCGAGGGCGTCACGGCCGCCGTCGCGCTCGGGACGCGGGAGCGCATCGCGCAAGTGCACGCGGAAATCGCGCGGGATTTACCCAAGTCGGCCTTTATCGCGGTGTTTCCCGTTCGGCGCGGTCCGCACGCAGAAACATGGGCGATGATCGTGCGCGCGGGCGGTGGCACGAAGGGCACGGCATTGCGTTGGATTGCCGAGCGTGAGGGAATCGCCCTCGCGGACACCGTTTGCGTCGGCGATTGGCTCAACGACATCCCGATGTTCGAGGTTGCCGGCCGGTCTTTCGCGATGGGACAGGCGCCTCACGAGGTGAAATCGAGCGCAACCGACGTGCTCGAGGAAACTCCGGAAAGCGGAGGCGGGGTGGCTCGCGTGGTATGGGAAGCATTTGGAATTGCTGTTGATTCGGCACGATTGACGGAGTGAGAGTCCGAAGCGGTGGCGCGCGCTCACCGAGCGAACCTGCCGACCGAGCCCGATCCCCGATCGCGTCGATCGAGTCCCATCGTCGCCCTTTTTCGCTACCGTCACTCCTGTGACGGTTGCTCGCTTGTCGACCGCACCCTCGGCAGCGCGATTGCGGCCGGCGCTGCAAATGGGCCTCAGGTTGCAGATCGTCCTGGCGCTCGCGGGGCTCATGATCTTTGCCTTCGGGCCCCTGTTCCTGGCGGTCGCGAGTTTGACGCGCGCGACCCTGCTCTCCGGACACGAGCGAGCGGCGCGCGCTCTCTGCGAAGCGATCGCCGCACAAGCCGGCGCTTCCGCCGATCGGGGCACCGTCATCCGCGCCCTTCAAGGGCATGCGGCGCTGCGAGACGTCGAAGCCGTATGCTTTTTCGCCGGCGATGGCGCGCTCGCCGGCTGCGCCGGGCGGCCGCTGGACGTCGCGGCCATTCGGCCCCCGACAAACGCTACGGAGTCGATTGAAAGGGTCCGCGATGCCACCGGTCGCCCGTTGCTCGAGGTGACCGCACCGGGAGGAGGCGGCTTCGCGGTGGCGCGGATCGATGTCGGCGCGGAGGTCGAGCGTGGCCGCCCCCTCGTCCGGCTCGTCGCCTTGTACATGGGCGTCTTCGCGCTGGCGCTCATGGTCTTCGCTTACTTCGCGTTGACACGCCTGATCGTGCGGCCGCTCGAGGAGCTTGTCGCTGCCGCGGATCGCGTGGCGAGCGGCGCCCGCACGCTGCGCGTGCCGCGCAGCGGTGCCCGCGAGCTACTCGATCTCGGTGCCAGCGTCCAAGCAATGGCCGGCGAACTGATCGCGGAGGAAGCGACGCTGCTGCTCAAGATCGACGAGCTTACCGAGACCACGACCCGTTTGAAGCAAACGCAGGCACAGCTCGTTCGCAGCGAGCGCTTGGCGAGCGTCGGGCGTCTTGCGGCCGGACTCGCTCACGAAATCGGCAATCCACTGTCGGCGCTGATGGGCATGCAGGAGCTGCTGCTCGAAGGAGATCTGGCCGCCGGCCAGCAGCGCGACTTTCTGCAGCGCATGCGCCGGGAGACGGAGAGGATCCATGCCGTCGTGAGGGACTTGCTCGATTTTGCGCGGCCCGAGGAGACTCCGACGCTCGGCGGCGAAGAGCAGACCCCGGCCGACGTTCGGGCGGTCGTCGACGACGTCGTGTCGCTCGTTCGTCCGCAGCCGACTTTCCGCGGAATCCGGCTCGAAGCGGACGTAGAAGGATCGCCGATCGTCGCCTTCCCCGCGCCCCGTCTCATGCAGGTGCTGCTCAACCTCGTCCTCAACGCCGGCGCGGCGATCGCGCGGGCGGCCGGACATCGGATTCGAATTCGGGCGCACCCGGTGCGTGGCGAAGCGCGCGTCCGCATCGAGATCGAGGATGACGGACCGGGGATTGACCCTTCCATACGCGATCGGCTTTTCGAGCCCTTCGTGACGACCAAGGACGTGGGCGAGGGCACAGGGCTCGGGCTCGCAGTTTGCCGGGGATTGGTCGAGTCGGCAGGCGGCGAAGTGGGACTCGACGCGTCTTTTACGACCGGGGCTCGCTTCTACGTGGTGCTTCCGGCAGCGGACTCCTGAAGGCTCTCGAGCCACGGTTGCAAAGCAACGATCTCGAGGCCGGCAGCGGCGACTGCATCCAGGATTTGGGGCAAGGCGCTGAGGGCGGCGGGCTCGCGATCTCCCGATTCGGGGGCGTCGTGAAGAAGGATGATCGCACCGTCCTGCAGGTCGCGTCGCACGCGCGCTGCAACATCGTTTGGGCGGGCGCCGGCCCACCCGTCGCGCCCGCCAATCGTCCAACCTACGATGGTTAGGTCGAGTGCATCGGCAACACGGCCGATGGTCGGATTCGTATGACCGATCGGAGGCCTGAAGAGCACCGGACGCGCACCCGTCAGGCTCTCGAGCACGGCCACACCACGCTCGAGATCTCGGCGCACTCGGCGGGCACCGCGCATGGCAAACAGCCAATCGTGGCCGTGCGAATGAAGTCCCACCGAGTGGCCTCCGCCGAGAATCGCCCGCACCACCTCCGGATGGGCCTCGGCTTTGCGCCCCACGACAAAGAATGTCGCTGTAGCCCCGTGCTCGGCAAGTACTCGAAGAATCCGTGGGGTCCACTCCGGGTGCGGTCCGTCGTCGAACGTAAGGACCACCCCACGCGCGCCTCGAGGCCCGCGGATGACGGCGTCGACGAAGACGCGCCAGCGAATGACGAACACGCCGCCAAGAAGGAGCCCGACATACCCGGCGAGGATGAGCGCCGCCCAGCCGACTGGCGGCGGACGCACGATCAGCGAGAAGGCCGTCGTGGCCAGAACAGCGGCAGTAGCCATGTAGACGACGAGCCGCGCGAGCGGCATCAGCGTTTGCTGCGCCCCGGGACGATCTCAGCGTCACGTCCGGGCTCGACTTCGTCAGGCTCCGTGGCGCCCGGCTTCGCTCGATCGCTCGCGCTTTGCGCGGCCACGCGCTTCCGGGGGGGCAGAGGCTTGCCCGCCGTGTCCTCTGCACCGCTCGTGTTGTCGAGTTCGAACAGCGCTCCGAGGGCTGCGCCGATGAGAGGCAGGGATACGGCGGGCAGGTGACCGGCGGAATCAGGGCCGCCTGCACCGAGGGTGCTGAGGTCGAGGGCCCACGCTGTGGCCCAACGACGCAGCGCAAACATCGCCCCCGCAGCAAGCAGCGCGCCGAAGAAGGCCTTGAGCCCCGCCTCGATGCCGGCACCCGAGGCCCAGATGGGCTTGCCCGCGACGAGCCCGGTCAAGACACCGGCAAGCGCCGCAGCCAGGTATGCGAGTACGGCGCCGCCGGCGCCGTCGCCAAATACGGCGACCTTCAGCCCGGCCACGAGCCCGACGGCGAGGAGCGCCCCGACGAGCGACCCCAGCACCAAGCCGACGAGCAATCGCCGCAGCATTCTTTCCCTCACACCCTTGCCATAAGCCGGCTCGGCGTCAACGTAGGCTGCTCATGTCCGAGGCCGGAGGCGCATTTTTTGCCAAACGAGCCGCTAGACCCGTCCGTCGTTCGCCGTCTCGGCGCCTCGAGAGCGCCAGCTCGAGCGCGCGCGGATCGCAGACCAGGACGACGAGACGCCGGCCCCGGGTGACCGCCGTATACAGAAGGTTCTTGCTCAGCATCATGAAATGCGTGGTCAGCAGCGGGATGACGACGGCCGGGTACTCGCTGCCTTGCGATTTGTGCACTGTGCAAGCATAGGCGAGCGTCAGATCGTCGAGATCGGAACCGTCAAACGCAACCTCTCGCTCGTCGAAACGCACCGCCATCGAGTGCTCTTCCGGATCGACGCTGGCGACCATCCCGACGTCGCCGTTGAAGACGCCTTTGTCGTAATCGTTGCGCAGTTGCATGACCTTGTCGCCCGTCCGGAAGGTGCGAGTGCCGCGGGCAAGCGACACGCCATGCGGATTGAGTGCAGCTTGCAAAGCCTGGTTGAGAGCGATGGCACCGGCCGCGCCCCGATTCATCGGCGTCAGGACTTGGACGTCCCGCACCGGATCGAGCCCGAATCGGTGGGGAATGCGCGATCGGACCGAAATCCACGATGGTGTCGCGCGCCTTGTCCGGGTCGCGACGCTCAATCATGAAGAAGTCCGATCCATGCGCCGCGGCTTCGGCGGCGTTGGGCGTAACGGGAAGCTTGCCATCGTTGATCCGGTGTGCATTGGCCACGATGAGACTTCGGGCAGCTTGTCGAAAGATCTCGCGCAGACGCACACACGGGATGGCACTCGAAGCGATCACATCGCGTAAAACGGCGCCCGGGCCGACACTCGGCAGCTGATCCACGTCCCCCACGAGGATCAGCCTCGTGCCCGGCGCAATCGCTTGGGTCAACGCATCGGCCGCGGGCAAATCGATCATCGAGGCCTCGTCGACGATGACGGCCCCGGCATCAATGGGCCATCGGCCATCTCTCTTGAACGAACCGGATTTCGGGTCGAACTCGAGGAGGCGATGGAGCGTCGCCGCAGCGACGCCCGTGGCCTCGGTCATCCGCTTCGCCGCGCGTCCGGTCGGCGCGGTCAGTCGAACCTCCACTCCGGCGCGCGCGAACACGGCGAGGATGGCTCTCACGAGGGTCGTCTTGCCGACGCCCGGACCTCCCGTCACGACCAAGAGCGGGCGGCGCGCCGCCTCTCGCACCGCGTTTCGCTGCTCCGGTGCCAGCTCGACGTGCGCCCGGGTCTCGAACGCCTGGATGGCTTCGGATACGCCGTCGAGGGGACGCGCGGCGGCGTTCGCGATCTGGAGGAGACGGCGCGAGAGCCGAGCCTCTGCCCCATGCATCTCCACGGCGTAGACCGCGCGGTCGTCGGTCGGCCTCGTCTCCGCCTCCGCGACGACACGTCGTCCGACCTCCAACGCCCGGAGCGCGTCCGCCAGACAGGCTTGAACCGATCCATCGTTCTCGTCGAGTGCGAGCATCCGCGCCGAAAGCGCTTCGAGCTCCCGCTCCGAGGTCCAAACGTGCCCGGCCTCCCCACGATCGTGGATCACTTGCAGCAGACCGGCCTGCATTCGCTCCGGCGAATCCGGTGCGACGCCGATCGTCGCGGCGATGCGATCCGCGGTCTTGAAGCCGACGCCACGAACGTCGAGCGCGAGTCGGTACGGTTCTCGCGATACGACGTTCATCGCGGCATTTCCGTATCGCCGAACGATACGCGTCGCGAGACCCGCACCGGCGCCGTGCGCTTGGAGAAACACCATGACGTCGCGCAGACCTCGCTGCTCCTGCCACGCTTGCGTGATCGCGATCCGCCGTTTGCCACCGACGCCTTCTACATCGCCGAGCCTCTCGGGTTGTTCCTCGAGCACGCGAAGAGTTTCGAGTCCGAAGGTCGTCACGATGCGTTGCGCGAGCTTGGGTCCAAGCCCCTTGATAAGCCCTGAGGCGAGGTACTTTTCGAGCCCGGCGAGCGTGTCGGGAGCCAGCTCGATGAGCGAGTCGGCTCGGAGCTGCTCGCCGTGCTTGCGGTC
Source organism: uncultured delta proteobacterium (assembly GCA_963696385.1). GTDB lineage: Bacteria > Myxococcota_A > Polyangia > Polyangiales > Polyangiaceae > Palsa-1150. Next base: position 695,289 of record CAVOKF010000004.1, on the reverse strand, counting down.
GCGCTCGATCCGGCCGTGCACGCGAACGCGCGCCCCCACGGCCATCGGCGGAAACGTGCCCACTACCGGCAACAGATCGGTACGCCCCGTGACAGAAAGCTTAATGACACGAAAATTCGAGGTCGGACTCTCGAAGGTCACCCGTTCGATGGTGCCCTCGACGACGTCCTCGGTGCTCACGTGGGGCGGCCAGTGTAGCCGACCCGGGGAGCGAGGCCGCCTGTGCGCCGGAGCGCCTGGCTGCAAGCGGCATCGAGAGTGCACGCCCCACATCGACCGAAACCAAGAGAAAACCCCGGAGCGATCACCTCGCCCCGGGGTCCTCCCGTGTCTCTCAGCAGACGGCTCGGGGGCGGAGCCCCGAACCGGCAACCTCAGAAGTCGCCACCGCCGTGTCCGTGTCCGGCGTGGGCACCGGCGCCCCCGTTCTTCTCTTCCTTCGGGCGCTCCGCGACCAGACACTCGGTCGTGAGCATCAACCCTGCGACGCTCGCCGCGTTCTGCAACGCGGTGCGAACGACCTTCACCGGATCGATCACGCCCATCTGCAGCAGGTTGCCGTACTGATCGGTTGCCGCGTTGTAGCCGTAATCGTCCTTGCCTTCGCGAACCTTGTTGACGACGATCGAGCCTTCGAGGCCCGCGTTCTGCGCGATCATGCGCAGAGGCTCCTCGAGAGCGCGACGGATGATTTGGACGCCCGCGCGTTGCTCATCGGCGACCTTGAGGTTTTCGAGCGAGGCTTGTCCGCGCAGCAGCGCCACTCCACCGCCGGCAACCACACCCTCTTCGACCGCGGCGCGCGTCGCATGCAACGCGTCCTCGACACGGGCCTTCTTCTCCTTCATCTCGGTTTCGGTGGCCGCTCCGACCTTGACGACCGCGACGCCGCCCACGAGCTTCGCGAGGCGCTCTTGAAGCTTCTCGCGGTCGTAGTCACTCGTCGTGACCTCAATCTGCTTTCGGATCTCTTCGATGCGGCCCTTGATCTTGCTCTTCTCCCCAGCGCCGTCGACGAGCGTCGAATTGTCCTTGTCGAGTGTCACGCGCTTGGCGCGCCCCAGATCGCTGATGGTGACGTTCTCGAGCTTGAGGCCGAGCTCTTCGGCAATGACCTGACCACCGGTCAATACCGCGATGTCCTTGAGCATCTCCTTGCGCCGATCGCCGAAGCCTGGCGCCTTGGCCGCCGCGCAATGCAGAGTGCCTCGGAGTTTGTTGACCACGAGCGTCGCGAGTGCCTCGCCCTCGATGTCCTCCGCGATGATGAGCAGCGGCTTTTGGCTGCGCGCGATGGCCTCGAGCACCGGCAGAAGATCCTTCATGTTCGAGATCTTCTTTTCGCTGATCAGGATGTAAGCGTCCTCGAGAACGACCTCCATCCGCTCCGGGTCCGTCACGAAGTACGGAGAGAGATAACCGCGGTCGAATTGCATGCCCTCGACCACGTCGAGGGTCGTCTCGGCCGTCTTGCTCTCCTCGACGGTGATGACCCCTTCCTTGCCGACCTTCTGCATCGCCTCGGCGAGCTTCGTTCCGATCTCCTTGTCGCCGTTGGCGCTGATCGTTCCGACGTGCTCGATTTCCTTCGGATCCTTGGTCTGCTTGGCCATCTTCTTGAGGGATTCGACCACCGCGTCAACGGCCTTCTCGATGCCGCGCTTGATCTCCATCGGGTTATGACCCGCGGCAACCAGTTTGCTGCCCTCGCGGTAGATCGCCTGGGCAAGCACGGTCGCGGTCGTCGTTCCGTCCCCGGCGACGTCACTGGTCTTCGAGGCGACTTCGCGCACCATCTGGGCGCCCATGTTCTCGAAGCGATTCTCGAGCTCGATCTCTTTGGCGACGGTGACGCCGTCCTTGGTCACGGTCGGCGAGCCGAAGCTCTTCTCGATGACCACGTTCCGGCCCTTCGGGCCGAGCGTAACTTTCACGGCATCGGCGAGTGCATTCACGCCGGCGAGAATCAGATTTCTAGCGGTTTCTGTATAAACGATTTCCTTGGCAGCCATTTTTGAACCTCAATGAGAGGGGACGAATCAGAGTGGATGGGGTGGCGGAAGCGATGCTCCGCCGGACTTTCGGATAGGCGAGCGGCGAATCCGGCCCCGGATTACTTTTCGAGCACGCCGAGGATGTCGTCCTCGCGAAGGATGAGCCGCTCGTCGCCATCGACCTTCACTTCCGTGCCGCTGTACTTGCCGAACAGCACGCGGTCTCCGACCTTTACGTCGAGCTTGCGAACGCTGCCGTCCTCGAGGATCTTTCCGTTCCCGACGGCCAAGACTTCGCCTTCGATCGGCTTTTCTTTGGCGGAATCCGGAATGATGATGCCGCCTTTGGTTTTCTCCTCCTCTTTGACGCGTTTGACGATCACGCGGTCGTGAAGCGGACGAATGTTGGACATGTGATTCTCTCCTCAGTTAGGCCGTGCCTCGGCGGGCTCGGCATGTAGGCAACAGTCCCCGTCCGCCGCCCATTGGGCGCCGGCGAGGAGTGAGACGGGTTGGGTGAGTTGAAATCCTGACCCCTGCCTCGGTGCGCAGATGCCTGGCCCCGGTGCAGATTGTTGGCACTCATTGGTGCGGAGTGCCAGCGGTCGGCGCCCAAACTAAGACATGAAGGGGAGCCGTCAAGCCCCTCGGTGGAGGTGGCAGCGCATTTCTAACTTGCCGGAAGCGCTGGGGCTTACCGCACCTGAGCGTCTGGCAAGCACTCTGCGACTGTGTCTGCCAGACGCGTCCGCTCAGGACCGCTGCCATGCTCCCGAGCAAATTGCGGGAGTGGCTAAAAACACTTACAAAATAGGGTGTGGCCTCGAACGGGTGACGGCCGAGGTCGGCAAGCGCGAGGACATCCGCAATGACCATTCTGGCAGCCCGGTCGGTATCGCAATTCTTCTTGGAGGCTGTAAAGGACGCGATGCGGTTGCGGGGCGTGGAGGCCACCGACGGTGCCACCCGCTATCTCGTCGGCCTCCTCGCGGACTACGCGCACCCGGATCCGCGCGCGGGCGAGGCCATGGATCGACCGCTGACCTTGCTCTTCGACGAGGCCGTGCGCATGCCGGACCCTGCCGAGCGATTCGAACGCCTTCGTACGTTGGGGGACGGAGTGCTCTACGGCTGCGGCTTCTTTAGCGACCACTTCGAGGCACGCGGTGTGAACGCAAAGTACCTCCATGGGCTTGGGACGCGGGCGTACGGCGCAGCGAGCTCCATGCTCCGCCGCGGGCACGACGAGACGGCGGGACCCGATCTCTTTGCCGAGCTCGCCGACAAGTTCGAAGGATTTGTCGAGGTCGTGACCGAAGTCGCCGACGCGACCATCGCCATGGGCTCCGAGACTTCGCGCGGGCTGCTGAGAGTTTACGAGCGCTGGCTCAAGACGGGAAGCGATTGCCTCGCCAGCGCCCTTTCCGTGCGAGGCGTCGTTCCCACCCGCGGCCCGCGAGGGGTTCTTCAGTGAATGGCGCCGAGCGGCTCGCCGGCAATGGGGCCGCCCTCGTTCGCGAATTGGCGCTTGCATCGCGCGTGCAAGTCGCGCTCGAGCGTGTGTATCGGCTGGATCGAGTTGCCGACGTCGTGGATTTCGTTGCCGATTCCGCCGAAGGCAGCGAGGCCCGTGAGCGCGAAGCGCTGCTGCTGCGCGAATCCGCGGACGGATCGCTGGAGGTAAGCCTGCGTTTGCCGCTTCTCGAAGGAGAAGCCGAGCTCGACACGCTGTGCCAGATCATCGAAGGAGTCAGTCACTTCGTCTACGTGGTCGAGCGAGCACGCATCCGCCGCGAAGCCACGCAGCTCGAACTCGAGATTCAGGCGGAGGTCGACAAGTGGGTGGTCCTGGCGGCCTGGATGCAAGGCTTTGGTGCCCCCCAAAGCGCCCGGTTGCGCGCCCGCCTGTATGAGCGGGTCGCGTTCACGCACGGGGCTCACACCGAGCTCGGCGAACGATATCGGGTGGCGAACGATGCGGCGAATCGCTTCGTTCGCCGGCTGGAACGCGATTTCCTGGCTCCGGCACGCTTCGGTGAGTTGCGTTCCGAGCTCCGACGCTTCTTCCACGTCGGACAGGAGGACAAGCTTCGCCTCGGAAGGGCGGCGTAAGGCGCCGGCTCTTCGGCGGACGGCTTGCGCGCGAGCGCGCGCGGCCGGATGCTCTCGCGGCCTTGCGCATCGAATCCCAGGTCCACGAAGCCATCGAGCGTCTCGAGCTTCCGTTCAACGCCCTCGGCCTCGATCCGTACGGCATCTCGAAAAGGTACCTTGGGCGATTTTTCACGGTGCTGGCGATCGCCTACCGGTACTACTTCTCGGTTCGCGCGCGCGGCATCGAGCACGTCCCGCCACGAGGCCGAGCGATGTTGGTCGGCAATCACTCGGGCGGGATTCCGATCGACGCAGCGATGGTCATCGCTTGCTGCCTTCTCGAGGCGGACCCGCCACGACTCGCGCAGGGCATGGTCGAGCGGTTCGTGAACCGCTTTCCTGTCGCAAGTCTTTGGGCGAGCCGTACGGGACAATTCACGGGATCGCCGGAGCACGCCGAGCGCCTGTTGAACGACGATCGCCTCTTGCTCGTCTTCCCGGAAGGGTCACGCGGAACGGCCAAACTGTTTCGCGATCGATACTCCCTGGTGCACTTCGGGTCTGGGTTCGTGCGCCTCGCACTCAAGACGCGGGCGCCGATCGTCCCGTTCGTGGTGCTCGGCGCCAGCGAAGCGTTTCCGACCGTCGCCAACGCGTACCGGCTCGGGCGCGTCCTAGGAATCCCGTATGTCCCGATCGTGCCGTACGGACTGCCTATCGCGCTTCCGGTAAAGGTGGAAATTGAATTCGGCGCTCCCCTTCACTTCAAGGGTACGGGCAACGAGGACGACGCCGTGGTTGCCGGCTACGTCGACCAAGTCAAATCGATTATTTTCGAGATGCTCGACAGAGGGGCGCGGCGGCGGCGGGGCGAACCCGTTGGGGAGTCGGCGTGAAAGTGCTCATCCCCGGCGCCGCAGGAGCGATGGGGCGAAAGCTCTCCCTGCGTCTCACTCGCGAAGGCCACGAGGTCATCGGCATCGATCGTCGTCCGTGGTCGGAGGCGCCCATCGAGTTTTACCAGGTCGACGTGCGCAAGCGCGCTGCGGAGGAAGTTTTCCGCAAAAGGCGTCCGCAGGCGGTCGTGCACATGGCCACCGTCACGTCGTTGGCGGTTCCGGGGGAGGAGCACCGATCGCAGATCAACGTCGGCGGTACGCGTGCAGTCTTCGAACACGCGCAAGCTTTCGGAGTCGAACACTGCGTGTTCGTCGGCCGGCACACCTTCTACGGCGCAGGCCCCGACTTGCCCCTGTTTCATACGGAGGACGAGCCCCCGTTGGAGCTCGACCGCTTTCCCGAGCTGGCCGACCTGGTCGCAGCGGATCTTTACGCGGCGATGGCCCTCTGGCGATTCCCAGAAGTCACGACGACGGTACTGCGGGTTTGCTACACGCTCGGCCCCACGGGCCATGGAACGCTCGCGGCGTTCCTCGCAGGGCGGCGTGTGCCGCTGGTCTTCGGATTCGACCCGCTCTTCCAGTTCCTGCACGAAGACGACTTCATCGACGCGATTGCGCTGACGCTCGCAAAACGCCCACGCGGAGTATTCAACGTCGCAGGGCCGCAAGCCCTGCCGCTGTCGAGCCTCGTACGGGAGGCCGGCCGGGTGCCGGTTGCGCTGCCGGAGTTTTTGGCCACGGCGTGGCGAGGCCGCTTCGGACTGCCGAAACTGGCGATCGGCGCGCTCTCCCATCTGAAGTATCCGGTTGTCGTCGACGCGCGCGCATTTCGCGAGCACACGGGCTTCTTCCATGGCCACGACGAGCTCGAGACGGTGCGAGCCTTTCGACAGGCGTTTCCCCTCCCTCTTTGAGGGCAGGGCCGCCTACCGCTCACGGGAGGGCGGGCGCTACTTCTTTTTGCCCTTCTTTGCGACTTTCTTGGCGGCCTTCTTGGCCGTCTTCTTTGCCGTTTTCTTGGCCGTTTTCTTGGCCGACTTCTTTGCACTCTTCTTCGCAGCCATGCTCTTCTCTCCTTTCGGGGCTTTCGTTGGATTTCTGGTCCGCTTCGCCGACCTACTGGACGCCAAACCCTGTCTTGCTTCGGCGTGACCCTTTAGAGGACGGGGCCGCGCGGGCCACGCGGGACCGCCGATGCCGTTGCCGTCGGCCGCAGGGCGCGTACCGATCCGGTGATCATCGGCATCCGACAACGACCGCGGGACGGCGTCGCGCTGCGAGGCCCGACGATCGAGAACGCTCATCACCTTCTCGTCGAGCCTCTCGAAGTCGAACGGCTTGTCGATGAACTCGTCCGCGCCGAACAACGGACTGGTCGCCTCGTTCAACGTTTCGCCGATCCCGGTCAACATCAGCACGCCGGTGTGTGCGAGTGCGGCGTCTTGACGGATCTTCCGACAGACCTCCCACCCGCTCATCCCAGGCATCATGACGTCGAGCACGACGAGATCGGGAAGGCGCTCTCGCGCGAGACGCCACGCCTCGTCGCCGTCGGAGGCCTCGATGACCTCCATCTTCGGTTGCACGATGGATCGCAGATGACGGGCGACGAGCTCGAGCATCGTCGGCTCGTCATCGGCGACCAGGATGACCGGAGGCGCCAACTTTGAATTCACGATTGCGATGATCGAAGAACTCGGTCGCTTTGGTCAAGTTCGACGTTCGATCACTCGTCGACGAACTGCGTCGGCACGCGCGTGGTCGACTCGACAAGCTCTTTGTTCGAGGTAACGAACTTCACGATGGTCGGCATGTGTCCCTTCGTGAGCTTCAACTTGTTTTGCATCATCCCCTTGGTCGGATCGAGTTGCTTGCGAATGACCTCCTTCCATCGGGCATAGGAGGCGACGATGACGAACGACGCGGAGTCGGCCTCCTGTCGACTCACCAGCCGGCAACTTCTGCATTCGCCCTGGTTCAAGTCGAGCCACATGGCCATGTCGTCAGGGATGCCGATTGCCGGCTCGGCGGTGACGACATAAGCGACGGGCCCGTACGTCCACTCCTTCGCCGCCGTTTTGTAGCTGTTGTTCGCGTTGATCGCGTCCTTGTAGGCGACGCACCATTCCGCCGATGGGAAGCGGAGTTTGAGCGGATGGGGTGGGGTGGCCGCTGAGCTCATGATCCGCCTGACGCTAATCCAATCACCGGCACCCTGCAAAAGACCGCGGCGGGCGTCCGCCGCACGGATGGCATGGACGCAGACCCGCGTACCCGGCCATAATTCGTTGGATGGTTCGCAGTGTGCGCCCGCGAGTGCACTCACCCGGCAACAGGCGTCTCGACGGAGTGCTCGACTTCGTGGCGTTCGCGGCGCGCCCGATGCCGCTGCTGACCCTGCTCGACGAGGCGCCGCGCCGCATCGCGTCACTGCTGGAGGCAGACGTTTGCTCGCTTTACGTCGTCGAGGGAGACAAGAGCGAGCTCGTCATGCGCGGCAACGTCGGGTTCACCAACGACGCGATCGGACAGGTGCGATTGCGTGTCGGCGAAGGAATCACCGGCGAAGCGCTCGAGTACATGCGCCCGATTTCGATTGATACGGCCGAGCAACACGCCGCGTACAAGCATTTCGCCGAGCTTCGCGAGGAACGCTTCCCCGTGTTCCTGGTCGTGCCCGTACGCGGCATCGTCGGCCCACTCGGGGCGCTCGTCGTTCAGAGACGCGGTGCGCCTTTCACCGACCCAGACGTCGAACTGCTCACGGTGATCGGTGGACTCATCGCCGCCGGCATTCGGCACGCCGAGCTCGTGGACGAGGCCCGCGAAAAGCGCGCGCGCAGGACGGCCGGCGGCACCCGCAAGGTGACGCTGACAGGACGGCCCGCCATGGTTGGACGCGCGCTCGGGGCCGTCGCCGCACTGCGACGACCCTCGGCGCGGCCGGGCGACCGCGCGACGGAGCGGGACGCGCCGGCCGACGTGCGGCTGCTCCGTGGCGCGTTCGATACGGTCGACAAGGCCATCCGCGGACTCCGCGAGCGGGCCCGCACCCTCGGCCTCGGAAGTGAGTCGCAGTTCTTGGGCACCTACGCCGAGATTCTCGAGGACGCGCGCTTTCGCGAGCGCGTCACGGAGCTCACCGGAAGCGGCGTCGGCGTCGCACAGGCGCTCTCCAAGGTGGCGCGCGACGTCACGCGCACCGCGGCGTCGTTGACGCGCGACCCGTATCTCGAAGAGCGCGCTCGCGATGTCGAGGATTTGTGCGACGCGCTGACCGTTCTGACCGGCGCCGAGAGGCGCCAAACGGTCCCGAGCAAACCCATCCTTCTTGGCGATAGCCTCACGGTCTTCGATCTGTTGGTCGCCGCACGCTCGCAGCCCGCCGGCATCGCGCTCACCGAGCGCGCGTCGGGGCCCAGGACGCGAACCCTGCTCAAACTGATGGGAGTGCCCGCCGTCGTCGACGTGCAAGGCCTGTTTCGTTGGGCATCCGACGGCGACGTTGCGATCCTGGATGGCGACCACGGCCTCGTCGTCATCAACCCCAGCAAGAGCGAGATGGCTAGCCTACGCGAATACCGTCGCAACGGACAAGCCAGACGCAGCGGGGGCAATCCGATGGGCCGATCCGGATGAGGGGCGCCTTGTAAACCCTGGCCCGCCCGCTGAAGCGCGTGCAAACTACGCTCAGGGATGGGTGCCGTACGTTGAGCTCCGCTTCACCGCCGCCGAGCGAGCCCGTGCCGACGGGCGTCGCGGAGAGCGAGGGCGACCGCCTCAGCGTAACCGACGTGAATGGTTCGGTCGCTCGCTTCGACATGACGTACTCGCCGCCGGCCCATCCGCGGAGCCGATCCAAGTTCGGGCCCCCCCTTCGGATGCGCATCCCGTCGGCCTTGTACCTCGCCGGAGCACTGGCGCTCGGCGCCGTCGTCTCTTACGCGTACGGATACGCGCCGTCGAGCTCGCGCGTATTCGTGTGGGTCGTCGAAGGCGACCGAGGGCGACCTGTTCCGGCGAGCATCCTCGCGGCCATCATCGTACTGAGCGCCGTCGCCACCGTGCTGCGCACACAGATGCGCGGAGTGATCGTCAGCGAAGAATGGCTCGAAGTGCGAGCCTTGTTGCCGCTCGGTGTTCCTCGCGCTCGCCGCTGGGGGTGGCCCCAAGTGCTTCGGGTCGTCGTCGACCGGGATCGCATCGGCCTCGAGCTCTGGGACGGAACCTTCGAGCGACTTCCCGAAGTTGCGCGGGCGGCGGACCTCGTGAGTTTGATGGTCAACCAGGCCGCGAGACACCGGATCGACGTCAGCGTGCTCGATCCCACTCCTCAATAACCGCATCACGCATCTCGGATTCCATCAGGAACTCGACTGCCGTCCGCGCCAACGCTTTCGCCGCGACGATCGCCGTGGCGCATCCCATCTCGCTCGCCGCGGCTTGCGCAAAGCTGTGCTCATGGCAGAGGGCCGCACCTTCGTCGACGATAGCCAACCATGGATGAATCGAGGGCACCACGTGCGAGACATCTCCCATGTCCGTGCTGCCCGTGCCGATTCGATCATCACGCTCGCGCGGCCGCCGTCCAAGGGCCTCCAGATGGGCGCCGAACCTGCGAGCGAGCGCCAGGTTGTTGACCATGTCGCGGTAGCCTTGACGCGTGCTCACCGTCACCCGCACGTCGCTGGCGGTTGCGGCCCCTCTCGCGCAACGTTCGACGATCCCGCGCACGCGTTCGAGCTCGACCCCGTCGCGCGCCCGCACGCTGAACTCGCACGCCGCATGCTCGGGGACGATATTGACCGCCTGGCCGCCGTCGGTCACGTACCCGTGCACGCGCACCCCGTCGCGAAAGTGGAGCCGCTGCCCGTCGATCAACCTGAATGTGTCGAGGCACGCGGTGAGAGCGCTTCGCCCGTCGTGCGGTGCGAGCGCGGCGTGCGAGGGGTGCCCGTGGAACTCGAAGGTGAGCCAGAGCGACGCGAGGGTCGGGTGGGCGATCGAGATCGCGATCGAAGGGATGAAACATCATGGCGGCATCGACGCCGTCGAAGACGCCCGCCTTAATCATCTCGATTTTGCCGCCTCCCCCCTCCTCCGCGGGAGTGCCCAAGAGAACGATCTCGCCGCCGGCCGACTCGGCCACGGCCGCCGCCGCGACGAAGGCCCCGACGGCGCCGGCCGCGATCAGGTTGTGGCCGCACGCGTGACCGACCCCGGGCAGCGCGTCGTACTCCGCCAGGATGGCGGCGCAAGGACCTCCCCGCTTTCCAGCGCGGGATCGCAGCGCGGTGGCCATTCCGCCAACGCCGTGCTCGACCCGGTGGCCCCTGGCGGCCATGAACTCGCTGAGCCACGAGCTCGCTTTGTGCTCCTCGAAGCGGAGCTCGGGGTGAGCGTGGATGCGCCGCGCAAGCGCGACGAGGTCCTCCGAAGATTCGTCGACGGCGCGATCGATCGCGGCAGCGAGTTCAGGCGCAAGGGGCATGATCCGGAAGAGAGTTGCCCACGACTCGAGGGTTCGTCAAATGCCAGAAGCCCGGGCCATCGGAGGAGCCCGAGCGCCGTCGTCGATGGGCGAATGCGCTAGGCTCTGCGGAAACCGATGAAGTCGCTCTGGACCCGCGCCTGGCTCATCGCGGCGGGTCTCGTGTTCTCCTGTCGCAACTCGACATCGGAGCGATCGGGGGCCTCGGCGACACCGGTCGACTCCCGTTCGTCGTCATCGGCCGCGAAATCGGCAGGCGAGCTCGCGCCCTCGGCTAGAAACCAGGGGGGCGGCCCCGTCCCCTCGTTCTCGGCGACGAAAGTGACGGGCAGCGGCAGCGCGATGGGCACCCACCTCGCCTATGCCGCGTACACGACGTCCACGGTCGGAGAGAGCCGCACGCGCGCGCTGTTCGACGAGGCCACGGCGGAGATCGTACGGCTCGAGAGGCTGATGACGACCTGGGACCCCAAGAGCGAAGTATCGCGCATCAACGCCGCGGCCGGGAGGCATCCGGTCGCGGTGAGCCAGGAGACGTTCGACGTCGTTGCCGAGTCGCTGCGCGACAGCGAGATGAGCCAAGGCGCATTCGACATTACGTTCGAGACACTTCACGGCCTCTGGAAATTCGACCAGGATCTCGACCCGCACCCTCCAACGCCCGAGCAAGTCCGCGAGCGGCTCCAGTACGTGGGGTATCGGCACGTCAAGGTCGACGCCCCCACGCATACCGTCTACCTCGACGAAGCGCACGTTCGGATCGGCCTGGGCGGGATCGCGAAGGGCTATGCCGTGGACCATGCGTCCAAGGTCTTGTCGGACGGCGGGCTGACGTCATTTTACGTGCAAGCGGGGGGCGATCTGTACACACGCGGCAAAAAGCCCGATGGGGCGGCGTGGAACGCGGGCATCCGCGACCCGAGGGGACCCGATGGGGACTACTTCGCCGTGATGCCGGTGAGCGATCACGCGTTCAGCACGGCGGGCGACTACGAACGCACGTATACGGTCGGCGGCAAGCGTTATCACCATATCATCGACCCGCACACCGGCTATCCCGCGACCGCATCGCGGAGCGTCACGATCTGGGCGCCGACGGCGCTTTTGGCCGACGAAATCGACGACGCCGTGTTCATTCTCGGGCCGGAACGTGGCCTTGCGCTCGTCGAATCGCTCGACGGCGTGGGCGCCGTCATCGTCGACGCACACGACCACGTATGGGTGAGCAGACGACTCGAAGGAAACCTCGAATGGGTGCATCCGCCGACCGATGGGCCGTAGGGGGTCCCGCTCGAGCCCGCCGTCCGCCTTTCACCTGAAAAACCGGCCGTCGTCATACCATGATCGATCGATGACGGAGCCGGCTCGAGTGCCCATCACGTCGGCCACACGCCCTTGACGCGCCATCCTCGAGCCAGCTAGAGCGCGTGCTGAAGCGAATGGTCCGCCTGGCCGCCAACGTACCGGCTCACGAGGGCGGCGGCGAGGCGCATCGCGACTCCGTGACGGCCCGTGCGATTCGCGCCGTCGTCACGTCGGACCGATTCGACGGCCTCATCGTGCCGCTCCTATGCGGCGGTTCGGCCATTTCCATCGGATACGCGCTCGAGCTCGATAACGGCGCGTATGGACCGGAGCCGCTCAAGTACCTGACGGTCGGCCTCTTCGCCTTGGTCGCCGCCGCAATGCTCCCGCGCGTGGCGAGGACGCGTCGTTCGGGCGTGACCCCCATCGCCGGCCTTTTGGGGCTGGGCGTTGCACTGCAGACGGCGCTCCTCGTGGGAATGCCACCGGGGATCTACGTGAGGACGCCGTTTTGGAGCGGTCACGACGTTCAATTCAGCCTCGCACTGGTGGCCCTGCTGGTCGGCATCGCCATCTGCGCAGGACGTACCGCTCAACGGGTCATTCCCGCGATCCTGATGGCGATCCACTTGACTTTGGCCTGGCGGACGTTGGAAGCGTCACGGCCCCCCTTCATCGACGTTTTCGCGTGGCACTTCGAGGCCTTCAAAGCGCTGGCGCTACGCCACAATCCGTATGCCATCACGATGCCCAATATCTACGGATCCGCTCATTGGTACGGGGCGGGGCTCGCCCGGGGCGGACGCATATTGGTCGGCTACCCGTATCCGCCCCTCAGCCTGATCCTTGGCTGGGTCGGCGACCGTTTCGGCGATTATCGATTGAGCAATATGGCTTCGACCGCCCTCGCCGGCGCTTTCATGGCATACGCCCGCCCCGGACGGCTCGCGACGGTGGCTGCCTCGATCTTTTGGTTTTCGCCGCGCATCTTGTTCGTTCTGGAACAAGGTTGGACCGAACCGCAGGTCGTCCTGTTTGTCGCCGCGACCGTCTTTGTGGCGTGCCGCGCGCCTCGGTTGATCGCCGTCCCCTTGGGCCTGCTCCTCGGTATCAAACAATACGCCATCTTCGCTGTCCCGTTCGTGTTCATGCTCCAGGACCGCCCGAGCGTCCGGCAACGCGTACGCCTGGTCGTGGAGGCTTTACTGATCGCGGCGATCATCGTCGTGCCTTGGGTCCTCTGGAACGCGAGGGCGTTCTTCGACTCCGTCGTGGCCTTTCAGGGCAAGCAGCCGTTTCGCCCCGACGCGTTGAGCTACCTGGCTTGGTCGGCTAGCCACCACGCGGGTACACCGATGTTCCCGTTGTCGATGAGCTTCTTCGTGTTGGTTCCGTCAGCGCTCATCGCGCTCGTGCGCATTCCTCGTACGCCATCCGGCTTCGCGACGGCGTTTGCGTTGGTGCTCGCTATTTTCTTTGCATTTGCGAAACAGGCATTTTGCAATTACTATATGATGGTGATTGGCACGCTCTGTTGCGCGGCGGCGTCCGCGCGCACGACACTTTGCCGGGCCGGAAACCCCGACACGAGAGAACCCCTATGAATCGTCCGAGCTCCGGGAATTCCGGGCCGATGCCCACGTCCTGCCGAGGATGCGGCGGCAGGCTCCGCGAAAGGTTCGAAGGCGTGATCGACCCGCAGACGCACGAGTCGTTCGGAATCACCGAATGCACCGAGTGCGGTCTCGGCCAGACGTTTCCGGTTCCCAAGGACCTGGCCCCCTACTACGGGCCCGCCTACCACGGGGGCCGTCACGGTTTCACGGAGCGCTATTGCATGAGTCGCCGCGCCCGAATGCTCCGGCAAGTGGTGGGTGCTGGACTGGGACGGCGGCTGCTCGACATCGGATGCGGTGACGGTACGTTCCTCGTCGCTGCGCGCGACGGAGGATGGATCGTCTCGGGCACGGAGATGAATCCGGCCGTCGCGCGCGCCTCGGGCCTGGAGGTCTGGTCCGATCTCGACCACGCCAGCGCCCAAGCTCCCTACGCATGCATCACGGCTTGGCACAGCCTCGAGCACATGCGCGATCCGCGCGAAGTCCTCGAGCACGCGGTCGGTTTGCTCGCGCCCGGTGGCACCGTCATCGTCGCGGTGCCCGACGCTCAAGGGCTTCAGGCGCGCCTATACGGGGCCCGGTGGTTTCATCTCGACGTGCCCCGGCACCTCTTTCATTTTGGACCGGCTTCGCTTTCGCGGATGTTCGAAAGCGCCGGACTCGAAGTCATGCGCAGCTTTCATCTGGAGGTCGAGATCGACTTGTTCGGCTGGGTTCAAAGCGCGCTCAATTCCGTCTCCGACGAACCAAACGTCTTTTTTCACCAGCTGACGGGCAGGCCTTCGCGAGCGGGTGCGGGCTTCAAAGCGCTGAACTTCGCGGCCGGCATCCTACTAACGCCCCTCGCCGTTCCACTGACGGTGGCCGGCGCCGTCTCGAAGAGGGGGGCGACGCTCGTCATGGCCGGGAGGAAGAGCTGACGGTTCACGGGTCCGGTTCGTACGTTGCCTGCCTGCACCCTAACGCTCCGGCAGATCGGGTTGCTCGGCCAACGGAAGGGCACTGCGATCCTTGGCCGACATCACCGGGTCGGCGACGGGCCAAGCAATAGCGAGCGAGCGATCGTTCCACGCGACGTGGCGCGCGGCCCCCGCCACGAACGGCGCATCGACCTTGTAGACCACATCGGCCATGTCGGAGACGGCGCAGAAACCGTGCGCAAACCCCGGCGGAATCCAGAGCTGACGATGGTTGTCATCGGAAAGCGTCACCGAAATCCACCGGCCGAAGTCAGGGGAGCGCCGCCGAACGTCGACCACGACGTCGAAAATCTCTCCGCGGACGACCTCGACCAGCTTGCCTTGAGGGTGCGGTTGCTGAAAGTGTAACCCCCGCAGCGTTCCCCGCTTCGATCGGGTGTGCAGGCCGAGCACGAAGGGCCCGGCGATTCCCGCGGCGGAGTACCGCGCCGCGTCGAAGGTCTCCACCAGAAAACCGCGCTCGTCGTCCCACGAGGCCCGTTCGACGATCCGAACGCCAGGCAGCGCCGTTTCGACCGTGCGGAGCGCGCTCAAACGATCTCCACTTTGGGCAATGGCACGATGAACCGACCTCCGGCGTCGCGGTAGAGGCGCTCCTTGTCGATGATCTCGTGCCGGTGGTTCCACGCCAGAAGCAGCGCGTAGTCGATGCTTTCGCTCCGCAACGCGTCGGGATGGCGGATCGGGAGATGACTCCCGGGAGCGAACAGACCCTGCTTCGCAGGCGTCGAATCGACGATGAACTCGAGCTCGCTGCGGCCAAGGTCACACGCGTTGAGCAAGACCGTGCCTTTCGCCGAGGCACCGTAGCCGGCAATCCGGCGGCCGTCCGCGCGGAGCCGGAGCAGCGTCATCCGAAGGCTGGAGCACAGCTCCGATACCTGTGCCGCGAACGCCGCGAGGCGCGGCGCATCGGAGACACCGGCCCTCTCTTCGAGTTCCAGGAACGGCTGCGTGGAGCTCGGTGAGACGTCGGAGGGTCGTACCCGCTTCCTCCGGACAAACCCCCGAATGGACCCGCCGTGAACCAACTGCCGACGGATCTCGAAGATCTCGAAACCGAACATTTCGAAAAGGGCGACGAGCGGACGAACCGAAAAATACGAGAGATGCTCGTGATATACGGTATCGAACTCGAGCTTTTCCACGAGATCGACTAGATAGGGCACCTCGAACACGAAGACCCCGTCCTCGGCGAGCAGCTCGTCGAGCCCGCGCGCGACGCTCGTGAGATCGTTGATGTGTGCAAAGACGTTATTCGCAATGACTGCGGACGCTCGGCCGTGGATGCTTCGGATCTGTTTCGCGACGTCTTCGGAAAAAAAATCGGCAACCGTCGGGACCCCGCGACGCTCCGCGACCTCGGCCAGGTTGCGCGCGGGGTCGACGCCCAGGATGCGCAGCGGGCGACCGACCAGCGACTGCAGAAGGACGCCGTCGTTCGAGCCGACTTCGACGACCAAACCGCCCTCCGGCACGAAGCGACGGGCAACCTCGTCTGCATATACGGCAAAGTGACGCGTCATCACTTCGGATACGGAAGACGAATAATAATAGTGCCGAAACAGGACCTCTCCGGGAACGACATAGGTGAGTTGTACGAGCGCGCACTGCTCGCAGATGGCGAGGGCAAGGGGGAAGCGAGGCTCAGGGCGTGCCTCCAGATCGGATGCGCGCAGCAGAGCGTTGGCGAGCGGCTGGTGTCCCAGGTCGAGAAACGTGTCGAGGCAAGTGCTCGCGCATATTCGGCAATGCATCCCGGGGCTCCTAAGCCGAACGCCACGTAGAATCAAGCAGCCACTCGTGGAGCGCGTCGCGCCACGTACGCATGCGGTACAGACCCAAATCATCGAGCGCCTGGTGGGCGAGCACCGAGTAGAGAGGGCGCGGTGTCGGCGACCCCCAGGACTGCGTCGATATCGGCTCGACGACGACATCGATACCGAGGACGCTGAAGGCCGCACACGCCGCCTGGTACCAGGTGGTCTCGCCGTCCGCCGTCGCGTGGTAGAGCCCCGGAGGAGCGCCGTCGACCAGAAGCGCGATCTGTCGTGCGAGCTCTCGGGTCCATGTCGGGCTCACGACCTGGTCATCGACCACTCGAACCCGGCCGCCTGCGCGTGCTCGAGCGATGATCGCCGCGAAAAAGTTCGGGCCGCCGCTCCCATAGAGCTCTCCGGTCCGCACGACGGTTGCATTGCCGCCGGAAGACAGAACGCGGAGCTCGCCCTCCAGCTTGGATCGCGCGTAAACGCCGAGAGGCGCTGGGGTGTCGGTCTCTCGATACGGACGGCGAAGCGTTCCGTCGAATACGTAATCCGTCGAAATGTGAACGAGTTTGGCACCGATTCGGGCGACGGCCTGGGCGACATGGCCCGCACCGTCGGCATTCACGGCACGAGCGGCAGCGACCTCGGTTTCGGCCCTATCGACGTGCGTATAGGCCGCGCAGTTGAGGACGAGCCCCGGCGCGATCCGCTCGACCGTCGACCTCACCATGGCCGGCTGCGTCACGTCACAATCGGTGCGGCCAACGCTCACCACTTCGAAGCCGCGCGCCTCGAGCGCCGGGCGGATGTCCGCAGCGAGCATTCCGCCACCGCCAAGCACAAGGGCGGTTCGACCCCGTCCTCTCGCGCCGCCCGTCATGCAACACGCGAACGAGTTTGTGGTATCAGTTGCGGATCCATGAAGCCAGTCGTTCTCATGCTTGCTTACAACGCGGAGCGTACGCTGGCCAAGACATTCCAAGCCCTGCCGGACAGCCTGAAGCCACACGTCATCGTGGGGGACGACGCCTCGACCGACGGAACGTACGACGTCGCCTCGCGTCTCGGACTCCGCGTCGTGCGCCACGAGACAAACCTCAACTACGGCGGCAACCTGAAGCGTCTGTTCCGACTGTTTCTCGAGGAAGGCGCGGACGTCGCCCTCGAGATCCACGCGGACTACCAGTACGAGCCGGCGCTGGCGGATTTGATGGTCGAGTACGTCGCGCGCGGATACTACGATTTGATTCAAGGCAACCGCATCCGCTCACGCGCCGACGCGATGAGCGGCGGAATGCCTCTTTATCGATATCTCGGCAATCGCACGCTCACGCTGTTCGAGAATTTGTGGTTCGGCACGGCATTCGGCGAGTGGCACAGCGGAATGCGCGCCTATTCGCGGGAGGTGATCGCCACGATTGACATGGACGCCTTCAGCAACACCCATGCCTTCGCGAGCGACATCCTCATGGCCGCCGTGGCAGCCGGATTTCGCGTGGCGGACGTGCCCTGTCCGGTCCGGTACGACGGCGAGAGCTCGTCGGTCAACATCCCAGGCCTGTTCCGCTATACATGGTCGACCGTGCGGTCCGCACTGCGATATCCGCCGTGGCGCCGCAACCCGCCGCGCCCGATCAAGCCGCACGGCCACGGATAGCGCGGGCCGGCCGCGGCTTGCGGGCGCGGGCGAAGCGTTCGCCGAACCCGCAGCGGATTTGCGGGCGGGGTCTCGCTGGCTCTACCCGCCGGTCATTCAGCGTCGGTAGATGCTGACGATCGGTACACCGTCATGGGTGACGACGTACGTGGGTGCGTCCGAACCGAACGCCACCCAGATCGCGTAATCGACCTCGTTCATGTGCAGTTCATGCTCCAAGAGCGCGATTTGCGCCTCGGAAGGCGAGCCCACGGCGCGAAGGTCGCGACGGACGTGCCCGTCTTCTTGCATGCGAAACCAGGCGTCGGCCGTCGTGTCGTGGATGAACACGGAGGCATTTCTCGGAGCGTGGGCGTTCAAGTATTCCGTAGCGGCGTTTTGCGACGTGTATCCCCAAAACTGTCGATTCAGGCCGAGATCCGCGCCGCCCGCCGTGCCTCCAACCACCGGCACGTACGACGAAAGGCCGAACGGATGCGAGTGTGCCGTCACCGCCAGCGGCGCGAGGACGACGGATGCGAACAGCGCGGAATCGGCCGCCAGGGCTCCGCGCGCCGAGAGGTTCGGCATCGCACGACGCAGAGCCCCTGAGGCCAGCACGAAGCCGCGCCCCGCAAAAAGCGCCAAAAACGGGTAGGCCGGTAGCCAGTGCTTGGTCGCACCGAAGATCGGGGTCTTGGGCAGAAAGAAAAAGAACATCGGCACGAGAAGCGACAGCGCAATCAGCAGATCGGTCTCCGCCGCGTCGGCCGGTGGCCGCATGGCCGTTGGACGGTGCACGTTGAGCCGCGCGGAAATCCAGGCAACCAAGCGCAAGACCCCGGCGCGGGCCCGGTCCACGGCACCGACGGCGAAGAGCAAGAGCGTAATCGTCGGCACGGTCGCAATCACCATGACCGGCAAGTAGGATTTCGGATTGGGCGGCAATCCGTAGTTATGCCCGAGGAATTCGATGCTGTAGTAGACGTGATTCAAATGAAAGTTGCCATACCACTGCAAACGGGCGAGCGTGTCGTTCCACAGGTAAGGCCACAGCAACAGGAAGACGAGCGGCCCCACTACGGCCATGGATACGAGGCTCGACGGCACCGCCAGGCGACCCGCCTTCAGGCCACGGACCAGAGCGCGTCGATGCACGAACACCGCGTGCGGGACGAGAACGATCGGAAGCATCCAGGCGTTGTGTTTGGTTTCGAGCGCGAGGCCGAAGGTCACGCCGGCAGCCAGGGTCCACCCAATGGCGCGTGTCCCTTGCGCACGCCAGTTCGCATAGACACACAGAAGCCACATCGACATGATCGGAACGTCGAAGCAGGCGAGATGCGCGTGAAAGAACACCCGCGGCATGAGCGCTAGAAGCGTCGCTGCGACAACGCCGGCTTGCCGACCCCACGACCTCGCACCAAAGATGTACGTCGTCCAAATGGCCATCGCTGCGGTGCACATCGCAGGAAAGCGATAGGCCGTACTTGCCGCCGAAAACACGTGCCATTTCTCGTGAAAAAGCCACCATGAAAACCCGAAGAGCGTTTTCATCAGTGCGGGATGCTCGTGGTTGTCGCTCCAGGGACCGTCGATGGCACTTTGGCTCAGAGCCGCGCTACCCCGCTCGAACAGCAGCTGCCACCAGCTGAGGTAGCTATTCGCCGCGCGGAAGTAGAACGACTCGTCGCGAGCAATTCCGATGCCGCCCGCGGTCGCGAGGAGCGTGAGCAGGTAGGCCGCACCGAACGCCGCGCCGAGCGCGTGATCGCGCCAGCCGATGCGATCGGGCCAGCGAATCGACCGGAGCTTCACCGCGTGTCCGCCGCGAAGCAGTACATGCGCCGGCCTCCGCCCGAAGCACCGATCTCGACGACCGCGTCGCCGCGTGTCCCGGCTATGGCGCTCGTGTCGAACTCGAACGGCTTCCACCCGTCGCCGTCGCGATACGAGGCCTCTCCAATGAGAGCATCATGGACGCGGAAGGCAATGGACACGGGCGGTTCGTCGGACGGGCGATCGGCCTCTATGTATATCGCATGGTGACCGTGAAGGGCATGGCCAAAGGTCACGTCGAGAAACCGCAAACGGACGACGGTGCCACCTGCCGAAACGGGCGCCTGGATGCAACGATGTGGATAGTAGTCGAGGTCGGTGACGATACTGGTGGAGACGACCACGCCCCCTGGGCAAGTGAAACGCTCGGCCGAGATGGGCTGGCCGGCCCCCAACCCGCCGGTCGATGGGACTGTGCGCACGAAGACGCAGTCGGTGATGCGTCCAGACTGAGCCAGTGACACTCGCATCTGCTCGGAATTCACCCTCGAAACGAAATCGTCGACCCGGGTCGCCGGCCGTGGGTTCTCCAGCGTCGCCACGACAACGCCGCCGAATCGCTTTTCGGCGGTGCGGCGCCACGACGCGAGCGCGGCCAGGTGAGCGCCCCGAATCGAGACTTCGAACGCTCGAGGAAATGTCGTTTCGTCGTCGCGAGCCTCGCGTTCCAAGTTGGCGATCGTCGGGCCAAAGGTTTCCCGCCCGATCGGATCGGTCCAGCGGGGTGCGAACACCACGAGGTCCGCAGGCCTCGTGTTCGAGGCCGTATATTCCCGCGCGGCCTTCCAATCTCGCTCGGGAACGATCGACGCCGTCTGAATCCAGTGCGCCGATAGCTCCAGAATGCCGGCCGCGGGGATTGCCGCGGCGATGGCCCGCCTCATCCAGACCGTTCGGTTCCGGCGCTTCTCGTCGTCCGACTGCACGCGGCGCGAGAGGCTACACCACCGGCCGCTCGTGCGCGGGGCAAAAAAGTGAGAAACGGCCCTCGGCGTGAACCCTTTGCCGCAGGCGAGTCGGCTGCCAAAAACCGGGTGCCCTCGGATTGCTTCGTTTTGAAGCGCCCTGCTCCGGGCTACCATCGGCGAGCGTGCGGGCCACGAACCAGAAGGCCGTCGAAGGGCCCTGCGAACCGAAGAGTGTTGCACGGAAAGCCGGGGCGCCTACCAACCGCACGCGAGACGTGTGGCGCGAGACGTGCGGTCGGCTCGCGGCATGGGGCTCCCAAAGCGCTCCGCTCCTCGCCCTGCTGTGCCTCGCGGCCGTGTTCCGATTTCCCGTGTTGCTCGACGCCGGGGCCGTGAATTCGGATGCCGCCGTCGTCGGGCTACAAGCCATGCACCTCTTGCGGGGTGAGTGGGCGTGGACCCTTTGGGGCGCGGCGTATCAAGCTCCGGTCGACTCCATCGTCGCAGCCCTTGCGTTCGTGGTGCTGGGAGCGAGTCCGCTGGCACTTCTGCTCGTGCCGTTCGTGGGCCAGTTGATCGTGGTGGGGCTCTTCTTCGGTATCAGCCGGAAGAACTTCGCGCCCTGGGCAGCCGCGTGGTTGACGTTGCCCGTCGTCTTCACGCCGATGGCGGTCAATCTTTGTCTCATTTACGTTCAGCGGCAATTCTGCATCGTGCTCTTTGCGACCTCGCTTTGGCTCCTGGCCGGGTCGCAGGGCTCGCCGCGCGCCTCGCTGCGACTTTTTCTCGGCAGCTGCGCCGCTGTCTTCACGCTTTATCTGGATCTCTACGCGATCCAGTGGATAGGTCCGCTCGTCTTGTTGGCTCTCGCGTGCGCGTTCACCAAGCCGCTCACGAGCCGACCCACGGTTCACCGTGTGGCCTCAGCCGGACTCGGGTTGTTGCTCGGGTGGATCGTGGTGCGAGTGCTGAGGGGTTTCTGCCCACAAGCCACCGGCACGACGTCGGTCTCGTTCTCGATCGACCGTCTATCGTCGAATCTGCATCTGCTCACACGGCAATCGCTGCCCTGGACACTCAGTTACGAGATCTTTGCTCATCGCGGCGGTCTGTATGCCGAGGCCGTGCCCGTTCCCCGGTGGTTTCGGGTGATTCAGGACGTCGGCGCGGGCCTGGTCGCGGTCGCCACGGTCTCGGCCGCGGGGCTCGTTTGGATGCGACGAATTCCTTGGGGCATCCGACGCCTCGCCTTGTTTGCGCTCGCCACCATGGGCTGTTCGCTCGCCGGCTTTCTCGTTTCGGGCATGCCGGTCGACATGTGGTCCACGCGATATTTGGCACCCATCATTCTGACGATGCCGCTCGCGTTGGGACCCACTGCATTCCTGCTCGGAACCCGACGCTTCGCCGCGCTCGCTACGCCCTACCTCGTCGCGGCGGCGGTAAACGGATGGATCAGTTACGGTGTCACGTACGTCGAGGCGGGGCTACCGGTGCGGTCCGCGCGGGGTGCGGCGCGAGAGGAGCTCGACGTGGGGCGACTGCTTCGAGAACACCATGTCGCGTATGGCGCCGCTCAATACTGGCTGGCCTATCGGCTGACGTTTTTGTTCCAAGAAAACCCCACCGTCGTTCCATTGAACCCGAGCGATGACCGCTATCCGGCCTACCGTCGCGGGTTCGAGGCAGCCCGCGACGTGGCGTATATTTTTCACCCTTCCGAACCGCGCGCGAGCCCGAACGACGCGGAGTGGCAACTGAAGCGAAGCGGCGCCCGGTACGAGCGGTTCAAGGTGGCCGATTTCACGGTGTTCATCGAACATCGGCGGTAGCGCGCGGTTGCCGAATCGAAAGAGGGGCGCGGCACGGATCACGGTCCTCGCCGCATGGGCGAGGGCGCGCGCGCTTGCACACTGCCGGAGCGGTCGATAGTCTCCTATCCGGATCTCGTGCAGTCTGAACATACGCTGCTGGTTACCGGCGGTGCCGGCTTCATCGGCTCGAATTTCGTACGGCACGCTATCGATCGGGGATGGCGTGTCCTGAATCTGGACAAGCTGACGTACGCCGGCAACCTGGAAAACCTCGCGTCCGTAGCGGGCGATCCGAGGTACGTCTTCGTCCACGGCGACATTGCAAACCGCGCGCTCGTCGCGCGCCTTCTCGAAACTCATCGCCCGATGGGCGTCGTCAACTTCGCGGCCGAGTCGCACGTTGACCGTTCCATCGACGAACCGGGGGAGTTCGTTCGCACGAACGTGCTCGGGACCTTCGAGCTTCTTCAGGCTTCGCTCGGGTATTGGAAGTCGTTGGATCCGGCCCGGGCGCGGGCATTCCGGTTCCTCCATGTTTCGACCGACGAGGTGTTCGGTTCGCTCGGACCGACCGGCCTCTTCGCCGAGGCCACGCCCTATGCGCCGAATTCGCCTTATGCAGCCTCGAAGGCTGCCGCCGACCATTTCGTTCGCGCCACCCACGCGACGTACGGATTGCCGACGCTTACGACGAACTGTTCGAACAATTACGGGCCCTATCAGTTCCCGGAGAAACTCATCCCGCTCATCGTCTTGAACGCCCTCGAGGGCAAGCCATTGCCGGTGTACGGCGACGGACAAAACGTCCGCGATTGGCTCTACGTCGAGGATCACTGCCTAGCCCTATTCGAGGTGCTGATGCGGGCCCAGCCGGGATCGACCTTCAACATCGGCGGACGGAGCGAGCGCACGAACATCGACATCGTGCGCTGCATCTGCGCGCTCCTCGATGAAGCCGTCCCGCCGCCATCCAATTCAACTCTCTCACGTCGGGCGCAACCGATCGCCAGTTATGCCGAGCTGATCTCGTTCGTCACGGATCGCCCTGGGCATGATCGCCGCTACGCCGTCGATCCGAGTGCCCTCGAACGTGCGCTGGGATGGAGACCAGCCCACTCGTTCGACCAGGGAATTCGGAAAACAATCCGCTGGTATCTGGAGAACCGCGCATGGTGTGAGAGTGTTTCGTCGGGCGCGTACCGCCGGGAACGACTGGGCCTCGGGGGTGCTGTGTGAAGGGACTCGTTTTGGCAGGTGGATCCGGGACCCGCCTGCGGCCGCTGACGTACACAGGGGCCAAGCAGCTCGTCCCCGTCGCCAACCGGCCCATTCTATTTTACGTTCTCGACAATCTCGTCGATGCCGCCATCACCGAGATTGCCATGATTATCTCGCCCGAGACCGGATCCGAGGTTCGCGACGCGGTCGGCGACGGATCGCGCTGGGGGGCGCGGGTGCACTACGTGGTTCAAAGCCGGCCGGCTGGGCTCGCCCATGCGGTGAAGACCGCGCAAGCGTACTTGGGGGACAGCGATTTCTGCATGTTCTTGGGAGACAATTTGATTGGGACGAAGATCCGCGACGCCGTTGCTGCCTTCGCGGCTTCGCCTTCGATAGCAGCCTCCGTGATGCTCAAAGAGGTGACCAACCCGTCGCAATTCGGCGTCGCCGAAGTGGATGCATCGGGAAACGTCACGCGTCTCGTGGAAAAGCCGAAGGAGCCGCGCAGCAACCTCGCGTTGGTCGGCATTTATCTTTTTCGGGCGGCGATCTTCGAAGCCATCGAACGCATTCGACCGTCGGCTCGCGGCGAATTGGAAATTACCGATGCCCTCAGCATGTTGATCGAATTGGGGCACACGGTCCGCTTCAATCGCGTGCAATCGTGGTGGCTCGACACCGGCAAGAAGGACGACTTGCTTCTCGCAAACGACACGGTGCTCGATGACTGGCTCGTTCACGACAACCAGGGCACCGTCGACAAGGAGAGTCGGCTATCGGGGCGCGTGCGAATCGCGGCGGGGTCGCAGATCGTCCGATCGACGCTGCGCGGCCCCATCATCGTCGGCGCCCGCAGCCGCATCGTCGACGCCCACATTGGCCCTTTTACCAGCATCGGCGACGACGTGGTCATCGAGCGTGCAAGCGTCGATCACTCGATCATCTTAAACGGCGGGCGCATCCGTGAAATCGGGCGCCTCGAAGACTCGATCATCGGACGACGCGTCGTCGTGCAGCCCGGTGAGACCCGCCAAGGTGCGCTCAACCTGCTCGTGGGAGACGACTGCCACGTGGAGCTCGGGCGGTCGCGCTGAGCGCGACATGGTAAAGGAGGCGCCCAGTCATGAGAGCCTCGGCGCCTGCCTTCGGGCGCCTCGGGGTACCACCCCGTTCATGGACGGTGCCCCGCCGCGCTCGATCGCCTCTGCGGGAGTCCGTTCTGCCCTCCCTTCGCGCCATGCCTGCGCGCGTCTTTCCGAGTGACGAGTGATGCCCCCGTCCATTCGCATGAAACGCCACATCGGGCCCACTCTCGTTTTTATTTTCCCATTCTTGTACTATTTTAGATTCATTTATCCGAACACTTCTCTCCTCGTTGTCGGCAACGATTTTTATTATCTGTATTACTCCTACAAGACCTACCTCGCCGATTTAGTTGCGCATGGGCATTTTCCCACGTGGTCGCCCGCGGAAGCTTGCGGCTATTCCTTTTTCGGCAATCCGTTTGCGGCACCGCTGTACCCGCTCAATGTCCTGCCGATCGCCGCGCGCCTCGTGTTCGGTAATTACAATATTTGGTTTCACCAAATATTCACCGTCTTCGGGGTGAGTCTCTTTTCTCTCGGCACGTACCGCTGGCTCCACCAAGTCTACGGAAAGTCAGCCCCGGCGCTCTTCACGTCCGTCATCCTCTCGGCGTGTTGGTCGATAGGAGAATTCATGCGCTTCCCCAACGCGATTCATGCCATCGCATGGGTCCCCTGGGTCCTCGGCGCCATCCATTCCGCGCACGTCGAGTCGCGCCTGCGCCCGGTCTACTTCGGGATGTTCGCGCTGTGTTGCGAGATCACCGCTGGTTATCCATATTTCGTCGTTTACAGCTTCTTTCTCTATGCGGCGTACGGCGTTTATCTCCATTGGGCAAGTCCGGGGCCGAACTGGAGTGAGCGTCTCATCCTGCAAATCTCGCTGATCGCGACGCCCGTCCTGCTGACCGCACCCTACGTCTCGGCCGTTTCCTTCGTCTCGAGGCTCACCCGCGACCGAGCGGGCGGCGAGTTTGCCTATGCAACCGCATTTCCATTCTCGATGGTGGACCTCGTGGGCGGGCTTGTCTTTCCGCCCATCTGCACCGTCGAGGGCTGCTTCTATCCAGGAATTTTCACGGTCTTTCTCATCGCGCTCTTCTTCTGGCGCCATCCGAACAACCAGGAGAAAATCGGGGTGCTGGTTGCCTTCATCGGGCTTCTGACTCTCATTCTCGGCTACCGATCGTATTGGTTTGCGCCCCTCTGGAGCTTTCTGCCCATCGTCAACCAAATGCGCGTCTTCTCGCGCATGACGATCATCGCCTTGCCCGTTCTGGCGATCGCCATTCATCAAGGATACGGCTTCTTTGCCGAGCAGTTGGGGAGAGCCACCGAGGATCGGAGATTGATGGCGCGCTCGGCGTGGATTGCGTTTGGCTCGATCTTTGTCATTCAAGTATTGGCGTATTTCGTAAAAGACCAGTTTCACCACGAATACGCATTATACGATATGCAAAATTTCCCGGACGGCTCGACCGAGCTCGACTTTCTCATGTCGACTCTCTTCACGTTCGTGGTGGTCTTGTCCGTCATCGCCGTGAATTGGGCCGAGGTGCGCCATGGAAGCACGATCGCACTCGGGATCGTGCTCGCGATTGTCACCCAGGACACGGGCATCCAAGGGCGATTCCTGTGGGCCCGGCCGGTCGCCACCCTTGTCGCGCAAGCCGGCATCGCAGAGGGCGCCAGCTCCGATCGGATGGGCCCTGCGTGGGATTACGCCAAGAGAAAGGCGGATTTCTTCCATCTCGTGCGCGACTATTTCGCCCTGGATCGCCTCGACGAGCACCCGGACCCATGGGGGTCCCTGGGACTGACCAATAACCTGACGGCGGTCCCGACGGCGGCCTTCGACTACGAATCGTACTGGAAGTTTCACGAAAACACGCGGCCGGCAGATTGGCACCGGCTCATGGGCCAACAGAAGGTGTTCTTTCACAGCGCACTTCATCCGGACGCAGCGAGTTTTCTCGACGACTCCGCCGCACATTCGGCCAAGCTGGAAGGACCGACCATCGAGTACTTCGACGGCAGCGAGCTGAGGATGAAGATCGCGAACGCGGAGCCGGGATATCTCACTTGGGTCGACAATTTCGATCCCGGTTGGTCGGCGACTGTCGACGGAAGAGCGGTTGCCATCGAGCGGTCCATGCAGACGTTCAAAGCGATCCGGATCGCGTCGACCGGCCGTCATCGCGTGCGCTTCGTCTACCGCCCCGTCATCTCGATCTTCGCGTACGCCGCGATGGGCGCCGGCTTGTTGGGCCCCGCCCTTTTGGCACTTTGGGATCGTCGGCGTCGGCGAAGTCTGTCCGCACGGGAACGGCCGGGCGCGAAGTTTCCCGTGCGACCGATTCGCGCGTAGAGCCGTCGCCGCGCACCACTTACGGGCATCGGCTAAACGCTACCCGCCCGACCTAACGTTCACTCCGACGAGCGTAGAGGCAGTCGAACTCTCGCTGGTCCGGAGAACGAAGGACGGAAGGCTATTGATTCCTTGTCCCATTGAATGCTCGTAGCGGATCGCTGGGTTACCCGCGTTGAATGGAATATTGAGCTTGTCGCGCACCGAGCGCTCCACCCAGTCGCGCCATTTCACGATTTCTTCACCCGAGAGATGATCGGTGAAAACGTATGAGTGATAGCCGCCGTCGGGGTCGCCTTTATAGTACTCGGCAACGCGGGTGAAGTCGACGTCGTACGCATGAAGCCGGTCCCCCGTACGTTTGCAGGTGTACGTCCATGCACCCTTGATCGTCGGATGCTCGATGGCTTCATCATAATAAGGCGTTCCTGGATACGTCGTAATTACTGTACAGTCGAAGTCGTCGGGTTTGACATCAAGCAGCCAGGCCTGGATCGCATGTATCGATTCCTCGCACTCGCCCGGGTGACCGACGGACATCAGGGCCTTGACCTTGAGACCGTGTCTGCGTGCTATCTCGACAACTCGATTGTTGTCTTGGAGTGTCGCTCGTTTGTTGATATTCTCGAGTATGCGCGGCGATGCGGCTTCGAACCCGCATAACAGCCACCGGAATCCCGCGCGATACATAGCAGCAGCCTGCTCATCGGTGAACAACTCGGACTTCACGAAGCCACGAAGGCGGAATGCAACGCCGAGCTCGGACTGGAGACCCGCCAGACCATTCATGAGTTCAACGAGACTTTTGCTCACGTTCAGTTCGTCGTCGTAAAACATGAAACCTGTGAAGCCGTAACGCTGGTGCAACATCCTGATCTCATCGACGATCGACTGCGTGGTCCTTGTCCGAATCATCCGAAGCGACTTTGAATTGCGGCCGCCGCAGAAGCCGCAGCCAAAGGGGCAGCCGAGCTGCGCAATGAGGCTCGTCGCACGGTGACCTTCGATCGTGTAGTTGTAGGTTGACACGTCGACGAGGTGCCGCGCCGGGAAAGGCGAAGCATCGTAGACGGCGTCGTTCATGAACAAACCAGTTTTGGGATCGTCCGCATCAATCAAGCGAGGCGGGTTATCGGAAAGAGCCTCGAAGATGGATATCTCGCCATCCCCCGCGACGAGCACGTCAAAGACGGCTTCCAGGCCGGCGAGAGCGCGATGGGCACGCCCGACACGGCCAGCCCGTTTCTCCAACTTGACCGCTGCATGCACCAGGGTAACGTGTGGCCCGCCCACGACGATGCGGATGTCGGGCCGTACGGCGCGAATCCGTTCGGCGATTTTCACGGCGGCCGGCAGCTGCGGCGTCGTCGCCGTCAGTGCAGCGAAGCGTGTAGTCGAATTCCGCACATGGAGATCGACCACGTCGACGAAGTTTTCAATCCCCGATAGGTCGAGCAGCTCGACACTCCAGCCGGCCTGTTCGAGGACAGCCGCGACCTTGAGAATTCCGAGGCTGATGAATACTCGCTCATCGAGCAGGAAAACGGAAGGAGGCGTGATCATCAGGACGGGCGTCGACGCGGCATTTCCGTTGACGCGGGTCCGGCCGCCACCCACGAGCCGTGACGAAGAAACGATGGACGTCATGGGTCGAGTTCCTCAAGGGGACGACTTACGTCGTTCCGAATTCTAGTTTATGGTTGTCCGTGACGCAACGCGTGCTCCCTATCGGAGGGTACGGCGAATCCCCGAGCCGGCGGCGCGCGTCCTGCCGAGCTGACATGCCCGGTTCGTATTCCGGCCAGACGAAGTAAGGTGAGGATGACATGCTTCGCGTGACCGTCATCGTTCCCGCCTACAATGAAGAGCGAACGATCCTCGAACTTTTGCGCAGGGTCAGGGCTCAGTCGCTTCCCGGCATCGAGCTAGAGATCGTCGTCATCGACGATGGGTCGAAAGACCGCACGGTTGCGCTGTTGGAAGCAAACGTCGGGCTGTACGACAAATTGGTCAGGCAGCCGCGAAACAGCGGAAAGGGTGCGGCCGTTCGCGCTGGGTTGGCCCACGCGACCGGCGAGTTCGTGCTTTTTCAAGACGCGGATCTCGAATACGACCCGGCAGATTACCATAAGCTGATGGAGCCGGTCATCCGGTTCAATGCCGACGTCGTGATCGGAAGTCGAATGCTCGCGTCTCCTTGGACACGCGTGCATTATTTTTGGCACAAGCAGGGCAATCAACTGTTGACGTTGATATTTAACTTCCTATTCAACACGACGTTCACGGACACATACAGTTGTTATCTACTCTATCGTCGTTCGTTGCTTGACCACAATGAGCTGCAATCGAACGGATGGGAGCAGCACGCGGAAATCCTGAGTCGGGTCGTACCGCGCGCAGAGGCGAGTTACGAAGTCGCGGTCAGCTATGCCGGGCGCACTTACGAACAAGGGAAGAAGATTCGCGCTCACCACGCACTGGCGGTCCTTCGGATGATCTTGAAGCGCCGGCTCGCCCTATTGTGGGAGACTTCATCCTCCGGTCGCCGGCCGACCGCTGCGGCGGCGCTCTCGACCCGTCTCTCGGAGGGTGTCGAAGAAGTTCATTCAAGCGCTTCTCTCGGCCGTTCCTCCGATGATGCGGGGGCCCGCCAGTCGTCGGACCCCTGAGGACCGTCGCGATGCCATCCTACGACGGGCAGGACCTCGAGGCGCTGGCCGACATGCGGCGGTACCAGAATTGGGTGCTCGAGTCATTCCGTACACGATTGAAGGGAAGGCGCGTCCTCGAGGTTGGGGCGGGTATCGGAAACCTCTCCGACCGGTATGTAGACGAAGCGAGCGAGGCCGTTCTGGTGGAGCCTGCCGAAAACCTCGCGGCCCGGCTGCGAGATCGGTTCGGGGGTCGCAGACACGTTAGGACGATGGCGGGATCGTTGGCGGCAGTGACCCCGTATCTCGCGCCTAGGTCGTTCGACTCGTGCGTACTGATCAATGTCCTAGAGCACGTGGAAGATGACAAGGAGATGCTTCGGCAGCTGCGAGCTCTGCTCAAACCAGACGGATCGCTCCTCCTCTTTGTTCCGGCGCTCCCTTTCTTGTACGGCACCCTGGACGCGCTCGTCCATCACCACCGACGTTATACGAAGTCGTCTCTTTGGCGTGCGGTGGAACAAGCCGGTTTCTCGGTGCACCATCTTCGGTACTTCGATGTCCTCGGTGTGATTCCGTGGTTTGTGGCAGGACGGGTTCTTCGACGGTCGCGCTTCGACGAGACCGCTGCTCGGCTATACGATCGCTTCGTCGTACCGGTGGGCGCTAAGCTGGAACGCTTGGTTGAACCGCCACTCGGCAAGAACCTTCTCTGCATCGCTAACGCCGTCGGCTGAAAAGAAACCGGATTCAACGAGTTCCTCCCCGCGCCGGATTTGCACGGATGGACGCGCACGATTCGCGCATGGAGAGAGCACCCGAACGCCACGCTCTTCGCGCAAGCACGCTGCCACACCGCTGGCCGCGCCCCCGACGACCGAACTCGCCTCCGATCGCCGCGATTTCCGTTTACCGTGGCACGTAGATCGAGGGCAAATTCCCCTCGAGGTGTCTCCAATGGGGGTCGTCGAAGCCGTCGGGCGCGTAGAGAAGACAGCCGTCCTTTGGGCCGGGAAAGTGGTACACGCGGATACCACGCTCATGCGCTCGCCAGGTGAGCTGATATTCGGAAATGTTGTCGTGCAAAAACCCGAGGATCAGCGTCGAGCAGCGACGGTCGGCGGCCACCTTGAGCACTACGGGGTGCTCACGCTCGAGTGTAGGCTCGTAAAAATACTGGGAGTGAGTGCGATCGAGGGTGGCGAGGTTGGCGGTCGTGACGGGCCGCAACGGGTTCGTCACGAGGGTGCTCCACCCATACGCGACGCTGAGCACCGCCGCGGCCGTCACCGCCCCCGCGGACCCTTTGCAAAAGGATGCGCTCTCGCGCGCCCATCGGCAGACGCCCCAGGCCGATAAGGGGGCCATGGCGAGCCACGGAGAATGATAGCGCGCGATCCATGCCTGATTTCTCACCACCCAATGAAAGATCACCCATCCCGCGAGGGGCAAAAGGGCGGTCGCGAGCGCGGCATTCGCGCCCGGGCGGCGACGTGCCGCCCACACCGCGCCGAGGATTGAAAAGAGCCACGTGGCGGCGAATTGAATCGGAGCTCCGGCAAAATCTTCCTCTTGTGTCAGCGCCTGACCGGCATAAAAACCGTCGACGCTCCCCCAACGGTCTCCATTCGGCGGGTCGGTCTTGCTCACGCGATCGAAGAGGCGCCGGAGCCAGGCGTTGAATCCATCGAGAGGGACATGATGCGCGAAAGCGAAGAGCGGGTTCGCGAATCGTCGTAAGCCGAAGCTCGAGAGGGGAAAGGTCACCTCCATCTCGATGGGCCCCAAGAGCCCGTGAGCAACCGCCTTTCGGAGCAAATGAGGACCGGCCACGACGACGACGACTGAAAGCGCGGTCGCGGCTACTTTTCCCCAGCGCAGAAGCTGGCGTCCCCGAGCGACAAGTACGGCACGCAAAAGCCTCGCCGCGGCGCAGCCGAGGAGCGGCAAAACGAAGATCAGGCCCGTCCCCTTGACCAGGTAGCTCGTTCCGATCGCCAGGCCGAGAGCGATACCGTCGCGATACCCGAGCCTCGGGGTCGCGCCGAACAGAGGGTTTCTCAGGGCGGTCACGACCGCGAGCGCAGCGACCGCCGCGCAGAGATCGTTTTGCTCGGTCGTCGCCTCGAGGAGAAAGCTCGGCACCGTAGCGAAAAGCATGGCGAGCGGAAGCCGGAGCGCCGGAGGCGCCCGGAGGTAACGCACGACCGTGGCGATCCACACGACCACGACGACGAACGCGGTCGTCTGCACCGTGTTCGCGAATTGGTCCGAGCCGGTGAGCGATTGCCAAAGCAGAACGAGATATTCCGCGCCCGGGCCTGGGACGTTCTCTCGCGAGTCGCTGGTCGGAACGAAGGCGACCGAACCGTTCTGCATCCAATGGACGACTCGGGCGAGGTGATACGTCATGCTGTCGCCGTTGTTGGGCGGGTAGACGATCGCGACGAAATCCAAGGTCGCGAAAATCGGCAGCACCATGGGAGTCACGGGGCTTCGCCATCCGAAGGCCAACGCGCGCCGCAACTCGGTTAAGAGCCCGCGCACTCCCCCGTCCTTTCGCGGGATCTCACCGAGCAGCACGCCGGCCACGAAAAGCACGTGGGCGATGGCGAGCCCGGTCGGGGTCGCCCCATGAACGAGGCCGAGCGTGTTCAGGATGACGGCTTCGACGCCGATCATCAGGCAAAATGCGAGCGGTAGCACGGCCCCGATGGGCTTGCGGAACAAGGCGCGGGCCAGACGGACGCACGAGAGCGCGACGAGGCCGACGAGCACGATGGCGACGATTTGACGTCCAGTCGATAGCATCCGCATCCCGACGCCCTCCGACGAGTGGGCGCTACTAGCCCGACGGGGGTGGCCTGTCACTCGGACGGCAGGTAGTGCGCGACGCAAAACGAAAGGGCGCGGCCCAACCTTCGAACGGCTCCGTGAAGCCCCGCCTCCTCGGATCAGGTCCGCAGTCGTGCTGCGACGCAGCCGTCAGCCCACGAGCATCCGGGCGACGCGCTCGACATCTGCGGCACAGCCAACCTCGAATACTACTGTGCAGCGGGGCGCATAGCTACGCATCGCGCTGTCACCCTGAGCCCACTGACCGCGCGATTCGGGACAAAGCCAAACCAGCGCGCGGGAGCGTTCGCGGATTCGGTCGAGGACTTCGGGGGCAGCTTCGCCGTAGTTCGTGCGTCCGTCGCCGACAATCACGACGGTCGTCCGGCGATCGAGCTCACGCAGATGGTGCTCTTCGAAGGATCGGAGGACGCGTCCGTAGTTGGAATTGTCGCCAGTGCGAACCACCCCGGCGCCGCGCCAGGCTTGCGTGACGGCCACCTCGACGCCTTCGCGCTTGAAAAGCTCGGTCGTCTCGCCCAGGTCGCTCACGAAGACGAACGTCCGAGCCGTTTCGAAGAGATCCTGCAGCGCAAACGCGAACTCGAGCAGAAAGCGTGCGACCGGCCGCATCGAATCGCTGACGTCGCACAAAAGCACCAACTTAGGGCGCTCACGGCGGCGCCGAATGGTTCGGAGGTCGAACGGGACCCCGGCCGTACGCAGGCTCGCCCGGAGGGTCGCGTGGGGGTCGACTCGACCCCGTGCGTTGCGCCGGACGCGGACGCGTGCGCGACCGCGAAGGCGATCCGCCAGTCGCTGGAGCGCGCGCCGCACTTCGTCGGCCTGTGCGTCCGTCAGCGACGCGAACGGCACGGCTTCCGCCCGTGCCCCATGACGGCGCCGCTCGGCTTCTTCGGTTCGCGCCTCGAAAATGCGGCGCACGTAGGAGCGAACCTCGTCGCCGACACGGTCGATTTCGAGACCGAGCGCGTCGGCCAGCTCCCCGCCCCGAGCGCCGAGTGCGTCGGTAAGCCCCGAGCGAAGCCA
This sequence comes from uncultured delta proteobacterium, assembly GCA_963696385.1. GTDB lineage: Bacteria > Myxococcota_A > Polyangia > Polyangiales > Polyangiaceae > Palsa-1150. Next base: position 661,728 of record CAVOKF010000004.1, on the reverse strand, counting down.
CGCAAGGACGCGTCGCGACGGGTCAAGGCCGGCTCGTCTGAGCACCCGGTGCGTCTCGAAGCCGACCTGCAAGCCGCTATGTGCATCGATGGATTGGGCGATCCCGGACGCCGCGAGGAGGCGGTCCAGCTCCGCTCCCCCCTCGGTCGCTTTCGCCAACGTGGCGACGTCCTGCGCCTCGGAATCCTGGGAATTCAAGAGCCCCCGCAAGACGTCGAGCTCGGCGGAATCGAATCCGCGTGCAGCCAACCGCCGCCAGAAATTGCGCGACTCGAACGCGGGAGTGAAGAATGCATCGAACGCGGCGTCGAACCGGCGCCGGTCGGCTGCGTGCCACACGACGACGCTCGCGATCGCGCTACGCACCCTCCGCGGGTTCGCGATCCCGGTCTGCTCGAGGGCTTGCGCGACGGTAATCGCTTGCGCCGGGGAAATCGCGAACTCTTCCCGCCGAAGAGCCCAGAGAAACTCGTCGAACACGCGCAGCAGTGTCCGGGGATCGCCCATCGTCAACGCTGCCCTCGTTCAATCCTTGGGGCTCGGTTCTGCCAAAAGCGAACGCACCGTCGCGTCGAGCCACGAGTCCTCCGCGGAGTCGTAGCCGATGGCGACGTCCCGGACGACACCCCGCTTATCGATCACCACGATGGTCGGTAGGCTGAAAACACCGTACGACCGTGTCGTTTGCCCCCTCTGGTCGACAGCGACCGCGTAGGGCATTGTGGCGCGTTCGGCGAAGAGAGCGACGTCCTTGGCGTCCTCGGTCGATACGCCGATCACGTTCAGCCCTTGGGCGCCGTATCGAGTCTGCAGTGCCGCGAGCTTCGGAACGAAGACCCGGCACGGGCCGCACCACGTCGCCCAAAAGTCGAGCACCGTGACACGACCGCGGAGCGGTCCGACGGTGGTCGGGAAGCTGCCACGGACGGCTTGAAGGTCCTTCCATGCAGGAGCGAACGCCCCCACGAGGTCCATTCGCATCATCTCGTCCTGCCCTGGGAACGGAGCGAGGCCCACACGCGCACGCTGCTCCGCTCCGGCCCGGATGAACGCGATGTCGACGGCCTCGCCGATCCCGTGCATCGAGAGGGCGTGCACGACGTCGGATCCGTCGGTGACCCGGGCGGCCTCCACGCGAATGATGCAATCGCCTTCGTGCATGCCGGCACGATCCGCCGGTGACCCGCGGGTGACGTGCCCGACCCGGGCGCACACGCCCGGTCGTTCGGCGTCCAGGACGACGCCCAGCCAGGGCCGAGGAGACGCGGACTGTGCGCGACCCTCGCTTCCCGTCAGGCTGAGTGCCATAGCGGCCATCAGCGCAAACCCCGCGCGAAAAGCCCAGTTCGTCGTCCGACCCATAGCCTATAGAATGGGCGCTCGCGCCACGGGCCCGCAAGCCGTCGTCACAAAATGCCGCAGCGCGCCCTCGCGATGGGCGAGGCCGCGCCACGTTCAGATCGGCGACTGCCGACCAATTCTAGGATGAAGATCCGGTCAAGCGAAGGGCAGGGCGCAAAGAGCGCCGCTCAAAAGGGAGAGATAAGCCATGCAAGGAAGCGAGGCCAAGATTCGGGGGCTGGAGACGAACCAACAACGGCCCATCGAGGACGAGATCGCCCCATCGGGGCCCGGTTCTCCACCGCGGCAGGCGCGAGCGCTGCGGCCTCTCTCAGCAGCGGGCATGCCAAAGCCGGGCGGCGAGGGGCCGATCCACCAAAACGTGCGCCGAGCGAGCATTTTTCCAAGGCCGCGTGGCCTGCGCAAGGGGAGTGTCGTGGCGCCGAAGTCTCGGTCGCGTTTCCGGTCTGAAATTTTTGCGAGCCACGGTTACCGAGTCGCACGGCGGCCGGGCCACGACGCAGCGGGCGCGGGCCGTTGACACCGCGTTGGACGTGGGTATGGTGCCTGCCCCGCAAGGGACACGAGCGCCCATAGCTCAGCTGGATAGAGCACTGGTCTACGGAACCAGGTGTCGGAAGTTCGAATCTTCCTGGGCGCGCCTGTGCGGCGAGTTGGCGCCAATCGCGTGGGCAAGACGTTCGTGACGAGCTCTGCGATGGCTGAGGACTCGACCTGGATGAACGTGGCCCTCGATGAAGCTCGGACCGCGGGCGCAGTCGGAGAGGTTCCAGTGGGGTGCGTGATCGTCGATTCGGACGGTAGCGAGCTCGCGCGAGGCCGAAACGGGCGCGAGAGTCTGATGGATCCGACTGCGCACGCAGAGATCTTGGCCATTCGATCTGCGGCCGCGCATCGGGGCGACTGGCGACTCAGCGGGACGACGGCGTACGTGACGCTCGAGCCGTGTGCGATGTGTGCGGGTGCGCTCGTTCTCGCCCGAGTTGCTCGCGTGGTCTACGGGTGTGCCGATCCGAAGGCGGGCGCGGTTACAACGATGTTCGGCATCGGTTGCGATGGGCGTCTCAATCACACGTTCGAGGTGACCGAGGGCATTTGCGCGGAGGCGTGCGCCGAAGAGCTTCGGCGCTTTTTTTGGCAACTGCGCGCGAGGACCCGGTCGGGTTAGGGCGCGTCGAGAGGGTCCGGGGGATCTGCGGTCTGCCCATCATTTGGAGGAATCGTGGACAGGTCGTCCGAGTCGCCTTCGAACAGAGGTCGGACAGCCACCGGAAGGCGGGGGGGCGGGCGCTCACCGCCACGCCAGAAAGCAATCGTTTCGAGGCGGCCTTCCTCGAGCTCGCGGTCCGTGATTCGCCCCAGCTTGTGGGCGATGCTCATAAGCGTGTGAATCGTGCGCATCCATCCCTCGGGAACCTCGCGGGCCTCACGCATCCCGCCGTAACGCAGAGGCGCCGGCAATAGCGACGACAGGAACAGGCACTCAGCAAGGTTCAACTCTGCGGGCTTGCGCCCAAAATAATAGTCCGCCGCCGCGGTAATACCATAGACTGCGGGACCGAATTCGATGACGTTCAGGTAAAGCTCCATCAACTCGTCCTTTGCGAATGTCTGCTCTAGGTATTCGGTAAGAACCACTTCTTCCAGTTTTCGCGATAGAGTCTTCTCCCTGGGTAGAAACAGGTTTTTGGCGAGCTGCATCGTGATCGTGCTGGCACCTCGAACGAAGCGACGCGCTTTCAGGTTCGCGATGATCGCAGCACGGATGGAGGCCCGGTTAAAACCATGGTGCCTAAAAAAACCGCCGTCCTCGGTCGTCAACACCGCCACCTGCATATACGGACTAATTTCGTCGAGCGATGACCAGTTCGAACTGCCCGGCCCGGTGGATTGATCTCCGAGCGTTCCGTCCGGCAGAACGATCCTCTGAGTGAACGGATGCCGGAACTGGTCCGGAGCCAGGGCCGATGGCACCGAGAGGATTCGGCAGCCGTCGCGAACAACGTAATCGAGGTCCAAATCGTCGAGAGTGCGTGTATCGAACGCGGCATGTCCGTTGGCTTCGAACGTTCCACCCATCTCCATACCTTGAAGGACCGGCGACAGCGCCGCCGGGACGCTCTGGAGCAGCGATCGACAGGCCGCCTTGGGGACCTGGAATCGGAAGGCGCCCGTCACGTGATCCGGTTCTTGGTCGAGAAGGCCGCTGCCGCTCAAGTGAATGGCGCCAGCAGAGAGGGCAAGGTCGTCGACACGCAACGCGCCGGAAGAGGCCAAGAGGCCTCGCGCTCGAACCTGGAGATCCAAGCCACGCACGACATCGCTGGCGAGACGCGCGCTTTGAAAAGACAACCCCGTTGTCGCACCCTCGCAGTCGAATGTCAGAGAGCTGCCGTCTCCCGCCATCGCGAATTGGGCCCTTCCAGTCACGGTGGCGCTTCCGACGTCGACCAGGCCGAGAGCGCCGTCGCGGACGCCCAGCATCGCCAGCGAGATGGGACCGCCCTCGAGGGCCGCCGTCTGGTCGCTCCCACGAGAGGGAAGCGACACTCGAAGCGAGAGCGGGGTACCAGCGACTCCCGGATCGGTTGAGTAGCGCACGTCGAGCCCTTCGACGCTCCGTTCGATCGACAGCGGACCGGGTCCTAGGGTCAATGGGACCGGATCGTCCGGGCGGCTGATCTTCCACGTCGCCGATGCGACCCCGATCGCGGCCCCGAGGGCCACGCGACCGTTTAGAAGATTGGCGGCGCGCGTCACCTTGGCCCAAAGCGACGGCACGTCGGGAAGTGGCAGGATGCGCGTGGTTGGATCCGCGGGAGCCTCGTCGAGAGCAGCTCGTGTGTTGAGCGCATCCGATGGGTCCGGCCGGGACGAGGGGTCCTCACCGAGCATGTGCCACTCGACCATCAGCGCGTCGGCTCGCGCGCCGTCCAGGGCCCCGGCCGCGGCGAGCCCTACCGATGCGCGAGACAGGGTGATCGCCACCTGGCCGGACCGGGCCCGTGCTCGAGCGATCTCGAGATGGGCTTGCCCTCGTTCCAAGACGAGGTCGAGTCCGCTGGCGTCGATCCTCGGTTCCCGCGCGGTTCCGTCGGTCCACAGGACGGCCGCATCGCGTACGGCAACCGCGATCGGATGACGAGCGCTCGGGGCCGTCGCGCCCTTCCCGCGCAAGCGCCGCCAAGCGTCAAACTGCCCCCGCAAAGCCGCTTCCGCGCCCCTCGCGAAGACGCCTCCACCTGCGACTTCAACGCGTTCGGGCGCCATTTTCCAGCTGAAGCAAACACGGACGTCGTCGGCCCTAAGCTCTACGCCGGGCAGGCGTTCGGGGCGTACGACGACACGGTGCAGCTCGATCCCGCACCAAGTCGGACGCACGGCGTCCACCTCGACGGCGACGTGCCAGCGCGCCGACTCCACGGCAAGGCGCGCACGAGCCACGGGTGAAAATGCCGTGGCGCAGCAGGTCGCGCACCCGAGCCCCACAGCGCTGACGACGGTCGCGCCTCGCCACGTCCACCGAAAACGCATGCCGGGGCGGTAGGCTAACGCGCAGTCCGCGAGGGCACATCCCTCGTGGTAAAGCGGGCCGAACGCCGCTCGATGGCGTTTGCCGGCGTCTCAGGGACCGTGCCCGCGCCCCGCAAGGAGACAAAAGCACGAAGCCCGCGAAATCGCGGGCTTCGTCCATGAAAAATCCCGGCAGCGTCCTACTCTCCCACACGGCTTCCCGTGCAGTACCATCGGCTCCGAGGAGCTTAACTTCCGAGTTCGGGAAGGGATCGGGTGTGGCCTCCTCGAAATCACCACCGGAAACTTGTGGATAGCGTCGTCCAAAGAGGGGCCGCTCTCGCGGCACCGGTTCGCGTCAACTTCAACATGAAGAACCGCGGGATCTTCGCAATCCGAATCCCGCGCGCGATTCTCAAAGTTTGCCTTAGAGATATGGCCAAGCCGCACGGCCTATTAGTACCGGTCAGCTCCGCAGATTGCTCTGCGTCCACACCCGGCCTATCGACCTCGTAGTCTACGAGGGGCCTTTAGGGGCCTTTCGGCCCGGGACACCTTGTCTTGAGGTCGGCTTCCCGCTTAGATGCTTTCAGCGGTTATCCGTTCCGTACATAGCTACCCGGCGATGCCACTGGCGTGACAACCGGCTCACTAGAGGTACGTCCAACCAGGTCCTCTCGTACTATGGTCAGCTCCTCTCAAGTGTCCTACGCCCACGGCAGATAGGGACCAAACTGTCTCACGACGTTTTAAACCCAGCTCGCGTACCGCTTTAATCGGCGAACAGCCGAACCCTTGGGACCTGCTCCAGCCCCAGGATGCGATGGGCCGACATCGAGGTGCCAAACCACGCCGCCGATGTGAACTCTCAGGCGTGATCAGCCTGTTATCCCCAGAGTACCTTTTATCCGATGAGCGATGGCCCTTCCATGCGGAACCACCGGATCACTAACGCCTGCTTTCGCATCTGCTCGACCTGTCGGTCTCGCAGTTAAGCTCCCTTGTGCGTTTGCACTCTACGCCTGGTTTCCAATCAGGCTGAGGGAACCTTCGCACGCCTCCGTTACCTTTTAGGAGGCGACCGCCCCAGTCAAACTGCCCACCAGGCAGTGTCCCACGCCCGGGTTACGGGCGCTGGTTAGACTCCCAGATCAGTCAGGGTGGTATTTCAACGTTGGCTCAGCCGAACCCAGAAGCCCGGCTTCAAAGCCTCCCACCTATCCTACGCAGAATGGCCCGAGAGTCACTGCCAAGTTGCAGTAAAGGTTCATGGGGTCTTTCCGTCTTGCCGCGGGTAGAGGGTATCTTCACCCCCAATACAATTTCGCTGAGTCCCTGGCCGAGACAGCGGGGATGTTGTTATGCCATTCGTGCAGGTCGGAACTTACCCGACAAGGAATTTCGCTACCTTAGGACCGTTATAGTTACGGCCGCCGTTTACTGGGGCTTCGGTTTGGCGCTTCGCTTGCGCTGACGCGTCCCCTTAACCTTCCAGCACCGGGCAGGCATCACACCCTATACGTCGTCTTACGACTTCGCAGAGTGCTGTGTTTTTAGTAAACAGTCACAACCCCCGTTTCACTGCGACCTCCCCACGCTTTTCGGGCGAACCGAATTACGCAAGAAGGCACACCTTCTCCCGAAGTTACGGTGTCAGTTTGCCGAGTTCCTTAGCCAGGGTTCTCTCACGCGCCTTGGGATATTCACCCCGCCCACCTGAGTCGGTTTGCAGTACGGTTACCAAAGTGGCTCCGTGCGCGGCTTTTCTTGGAAGTGTGGAATCACTGAGTTGCTCGGCCGAAGCCGAACCCCATCACCTCTCGGCCTATTGCCTGCGGTTTGTCCCTCTCGGG
>CAVOKF010000004.1:0-650000 GCA_963696385.1 uncultured delta proteobacterium | reverse complement strand
CCAAAGCCGAACGGGCGCGAAGTTCGAGGACCGCGTTTCCCATCTCTCGCCCACGATCCGCTGCCTCGGCTGCGTCCACGCCGACCCGTTCGATCAGCCGGATGATATGCCAGCCGAAGCCCGTTTCGACCACGGGACTGGTCTCGCCTCGAGCGTGAAGCGCGAACGCGGCGGCCACGAATGTGTTGTCCAACCAGGCGCCGGCGGCCGTCTTGCCGTCGGGCCCGAATGGCTCGAGCCGCTCGATGACCACTCGCGCGAGCTCGTGCGGCACGCTGGATGCGCGACGCTCGAACTCTTCCGGACTCGGGGCGTTCGCGACGGCGCGCGCGATCGCGGCTGCAAGCAACCGGGCGTGTTCCGGCGCAACGCTCGGCGAACGGATCACGACGGCGTGCACGACGCGGAGATCCGAGAGCTCGTCGTCGCTGGGCGGTCCAATCGCTCGCGCGCCGTCAAGCAAGTGCGCCGCCGTGAGCCGGGCCAAAGCGGCCGTAGAGGACCAGCCGACCGCCGGATCGTCCTCGAGGCCCTGCGACTGCGCCAATCGAGCGAGCAGCGCATCGTCGATGAGGTCTCGAAGCGCGTCGCGCCGTGACTCGACGCGGGCGAAGGCCACGCTTGCCACGACCTCTTGCGACAGCGTCACGGCCGCCACTCGCGCGACCACGCCGCCTCCTAGGGACTCCCTGGGGCTTGAGGCAACAGGCCGTTGCCCGCAGGAGAGGGCCGACAAACACCAGGCCGCGAAGACCGCGCGAGCGGCACCCCGGCTCATCGGGGCCTCACGCCCGATCCGACCAGTTTGGCGGACGTCCGGAGGCACACGAATCCGACCCCAAGCCAATAGAGTGCGCGTAGGTCGTGCGCCAAGACGAGCGCCCGCTCAGCTCCGAGAAACGACGCCCCCGCCCCGCAGACCAGGACCATCGCCCATGCGTCGGCCGCCTGCATCCTTGCGGAGCGTATCAGTCTCGCCCCGCAAACAGCAGCCCGGCAGCGGCGAGGATGCTCAGCACCAAGGCGGCAAGCACCGCGCTCCGCAGGATCGGTGCAGCCGTGCGGCGAGCGGGTCCGGAGCGCCATGCCAACGCGACGTCCGTCGCGGCACCCATGACCGCCAGACCGGCTACCAGCGCCACGAATCGGATGAGCAATGCGCGCTCCGGATCGGGCACACCCCACCCCACAAGCTGCAACAACACGGCGATCAGCGCGCCCACGGTGACGGCGGCGCCATCCGCGCCGCGCGCTCGCCGAGGGCAATCCGGTCGCTCATCTCGAAGGACGGGGTTCGCCACCCGGTCGCGGTCGAGCGGCGGAGACGCCGAGGCTGCGGCAAACAGGCCCCATCCGAGTGCTCCGGCCATGCCCCGCCAGGGGTCCAGACTTCTCGGGCCGAGAGTGCCCGGCGCCAACCCCCACGCCACGCCACACGCAGCAACGAAGCCCCAAAGCCAGGCGGCTCGAGTTTGAGTGGCCGAGCGACCGCTCGCCGCACCGGCCACTAGGATCGTGGGTGCGATGAGGGCCGCCAGGCGTGCCAGGGCAGGGGCGTCGTGCGCCCAAGCGAGCGGTGCGACAGTGACTGTCCAGGCATAGAGGCCAGGCACACATGCCTGCGCTGCACGACTCGCGCTGGCCAAACGTTCGAGCGGAGATCGCGCGCGCCCTGCCACTCGTCAGCCGTCACTCACGAACGAGCTGCCGCGCCGCCACGGGACCTGCGTCGGAACCCTCATCGGCGTCGATGGCGCCGCGCAACCCGAGCGTCTTCCAGAGTCCCTTGTCGAGCAGATGGGAAGGCCGAACGTTCTGAAGCGCCGCCAACATGACGCGCTTGGTGCCCGGGCGTTCGCGCTCGAGTCCGTCGAGCAGGCCCCCCACGACCTTGCGCTGCAGATGCTCCTGGGCACCGCACAAGTTGCACGGCAAGATCGGAAACTCGGCCGATCGCGCAAAGTCACGAATGTCGCCTTCGGCGCAGTATACCAAGGGCCGTACCACGACCAGACGTCCGCGGTCGGCGATCAGTCGGGGTGGCATCGCGGCGAGCTGCCCGGCGAAGAACAGGTTGAGGAAAAGAGTCTGCAGCACATCGTCCATGTGATGCCCCAGCGCGATCTTGTTGCAACCCATTTCCTTGGCGACTCGATAGAGAATCCCGCGACGCAGCCGCGAGCAAAGGGAGCACGGTGTCTTGCCCGCCGGAATCTTCTCGGAGACGATCGAGAGCGTATCCTCCTCGATCATGGTGAAGTCGTAACCTTCGCGCGCCATGTACTCGCGCAGAACGCCGCCGGGGTAACCGGGATGCCCTTGGTCCACATTGACCACCCTCAAGTCGAATCGGATGGGTGCCCTCCGCTGCAACATCCGCAACACGTGCAGCATCGTGTAGCTGTCCTTGCCCCCGCTCACTGCAACGAGGACGCGATCGCCATCATCGAACATCGCAAAGTCCGCAATCGCCCGGGAGACGGCCCGACCGAGCTTCTTCTCCAGCAACTCGTGCGCTGTCTCGGTCATCACGCCGACGCCTAGCACGCCCCCGCCCCACGCGCTCCGCCGACGCCGGGGATCCCCGGCGTCAATGCCCAATAGGGTGCTTCGATGGCAAGGCCGCGGGCAGCCTCATTGGTGTTGCACGGACCTCTCGATCATGGCGAGGAAGGTGAGCACTCCGTGGCCCGTGGCCCCCTTGCTCTGCATCCACGCGATCGGTCGATCCACGGATGATGGGCCCGCGATGTCGCAATGGACCCATCGAACGTCGCCGACGAACTCGCGCAAGAACAGCGTGGCGGTGATCGACCCCCCGTACCGGTCTCCCGTCTGTTTGACGTCGGCAACGTCGCTCTTGAGTTGCTCGCGCAGGTCTTCGAGAATCGGCATTCGCCACATGACCTCGCCCGACTGCCTCTGAGCCGCTGCGAACTCCGCCGCTACCTCCTCGTCGTTCGCGTACCAACCGGAGCAGGTGTTGCCGAGCGCAACGACGCATGCACCGGTCAGTGTCGCGTTGTCGACGATCACGTCCGGGGAGAGCGTGCGCGCGTACGCCAGCGCGTCGGCGAGAACGAGCCGGCCTTCCGCGTCGGTATTGATGATTTCGACCGTCTTTCCTTCGAGAGATCCCCAGATATCGCCTGGACGATAAGCGTTGCCGTCGGGCATGTTTTCGGCGCACGCGGCGATCGCGTGCACCTCGACCTTCGGCCTCACGGCCGCCACGGCCGCCATCAGTGCGATGACGTTGGCTGCGCCGCTCATGTCATGCTTCATTTCACCCATACCGGCGGCCGGCTTGATGCTGAGACCCCCGCTATCGAAGGTGATGCCCTTCCCGACAAAAACGAGATTCCGGGTCGCCCCCTTCGGGGTCCATGCGATGTGGATGAGACGCGGCTCTCGAGAACTTCCCCGGCCGACAGCTTCGATCAATTTCATTCCGCGCCGTCGGATCTCGGGGAAATCGAACACTTCCGCCTTCAGGCCGTGCTCCTTTGCGACGTGCTGCGCGGCACGCGCGAGCGTTTCCGGGTAAATGACGTTGGGCGGCTCGTTGCTCAGGTCGCGCGCAAGATTGACTGCAGCCGCGACGCTCCGCCCGAGCGAGACCGCAGCTTTAGCCTTTGCACTGACTTTTTCGGGCACCGCCACGAGGACGCTCGAGAGCTCGGCCTTGGGCTTGCGGTCCCCGGTGAGGTACTTGGTGAACCGATACGCGCCGAGTTCGATCCCTTCGGCGACGAACCGCAGCTCCTCTTCGAATCCCGCCGGCATGACCAGCGCGAGCGACACGGCTTTTTCGTTATTCGCGGCACGCGCGGCCTTGGCCGCAAATGTGCGCACCTCGGCGGGCCCCATCGATTTCTTGGGACCGAGCCCCAAAATGAGGACCTTTTCCGCTCCGATTTTTCCGAGCGTCGCGAGTGCCACGCTTTGATCCCGCTTGCCCGCGAATTCGTCCTTGGCGATGGCCCTGGCGAGCGCCCCCCCGAGCGCGGCGTCGATCGCCTTGACCGGCCCAGGCATCGCTCCCGCTTTGCCTCCGCCCTCCACCACGCCGACGACGAGCAAATCGGCTACGAGATCCGTCGGTGATTCCGTCCGGACTTGGATATCGATTGTCATGAGGGCCGCAAACTATGCCAGAGCGAAATCCGGACGTACAGGGCAACTCGGAATCCTCGCGCTCCCGGCCGCACCGGCGCGCTCGCGACGTATCGAAGCCGTCGGCCGTTGAGCTAGGCTGCGCGCGCACCATGCGCTGGCTGCGCGCCTCCCTTTTTGCGCCTGTCCTTGGGTTCGGCCTGTCCGCATGCGCGGAGTCGCGCGTGTCGCTCGCCACCGGGCCCCGCGAATACGTTCCGAGCGACTACCAGCATGTGCTCAAGCTTTGGACGCGCGAAGAAAACCTCATCGTCTTTACCGAGCTCGAGCACACATTGGCGGTTACCGCGACGTTTGAGTCCTGGGACTTCCGATGGGCGTACGTCGTCCGGTATGCGGCCGACTACCGTCTCACCGTCGAACAGCGCCGAGCCCTGCTCGATCGGACGCTGCGGGAAACGCTTGACACTCACGAGTTTTACGTCGCGCTTTACGGAACGAGGTGGCGCTGGGTCGATTTGAGTCGCCCGGAGAGTGCCTGGATCGTTCGGCTCATCGACGATCAGGGCGATGAGACGGCGCCCGAGAAGATTGAGTTGATCGCCAAGCCGGGACCGCTCGAGGAACGCTATTTTCCTTACACGACCGTTTGGCGCCGCGCGTTTCGCATTCGCTTTCCCCGGACGACGAGCGATGGACGCCCCACCATCGCTCGCGCAGCGAAATGGTTCGGCCTACGATTCGCCGGCGCCGAGGGCAACGAGGAGCTCGTATGGCGCCTCGAACCTCGTTCTGACGGCGCGACGGACTCCCCGGCGACCTCTGCGCCCGGCGGGTGAACCTCCTCAGGAGCCGGCGAAGATCTCGAGCAGCGGCGGACAGGTCACGAGGAGCTCCTGAGCAGCCGCCCGGTCCGCGACAAGAATGAGCGAGCCGCCCTTGGCCCCTCGGACGGACGTCGGGGCTGGCGCGGCTCTCAAGACCTCCGTCGGAAAGAGAAAATCGCCCGACCTCAACGGGATGCCCTGCGCAGCGCCGGATCGCCCGAAAAGCTCGAGTTCTCCCGTGCCTACGACGACGAAGCCGGGAATCGGTTCGCCGGCCTTCGCGAGTATCTCGTTCTCCGCGATAAACCTGAGTCGCAGTCGATTCGTCACCTCGGTCCGCAACGCCGAATCCAGGCGATCGCCGAGCGGTCCGAGTGTCACCCCGACGAGCGCCTGAACGCGATTGCCTGCCCCGCGCAGCTCGCGTTCGAGCGGCGCATTGGAGCGGAATGCATCCGCGACGTGTCGCTCGTTCCATGTCGCCACTCGAGCCTCGTCGACGCAGGCGATGAGCCGCAGGGGAGCAATCGCATCGATTGTGCCCCGACCGCGCAGCACCGCGCCGGCGTGCAGGCGCTCGGCCGCTGCGTCGACGATGGTGGCGGCCACATCGACGCTGCCTTCGAGCACGACGGCAAGCGCGAACCCCGACACCTCTTCGTCGCGCCCGAGCCTCCGGACGGTGGCGTCACGCGCGAGAGAGCGGAGCACCTCCTCGGGCCACGGACGCAAGGCCACTACGTTGGCCAATTCGCCGCGAGCGACAGGCGGAGCGCTCGTGACGACTTCGTCGGTTTCGCGCGGCGGCCGACGCGAAGGCCTCGGCAAGGGGGCGCGATCCCGCACTTCGGCCGAAGCGGATCCCCGGGCCGCCCGAAAACTCTCGCCGTCCGCCCAGGGGTCCAGCAGCCCCGCGTGCGCCTCGGCGGCCGTGAGGACAGGAGCGCTCTCCGGGCTCGGCGTGGGCGCCGCGGGCACGCGCGTCGGGCGCAACGAAGGTGGCAGAGAGGGCGAACGGCTCGGCGCCCGAAGGGTTGGAACCAGCGACGTCATCTGCAGAGGGAGCGTGGACGAGAGGCCCGGGACCGCCGGATGCGGCGGGCGCAGTGGCGCGGCCGTTGGTCCCGCCGCGGGGGGAACCGACCCGACCCCGACATGGGGCGATGTGATCTCGTCGTCGCGATTGACGTCGCTGGGACCCAGCGCGTCGTCGGTCTGCGACCGCGTCGGCGCGTCGGGAACGACCGCGTTGCGCGCCGGTTCCCTCGTCACCCACTCGACCAGTTCAGCCGCGTTGCGTGCCAGCATCAGTGCGCGGTCGTCGTCCTCGGCATCGCTGGCCGCTTGCGCCGCCCGACGCAGCCACACGACCGCGTCGAGCCGCTCCTCACGCCTCCACAACGCGTCTGCCGTCTGAAGAGCCCAGGCCACGTCTTCGCTGTCCGTGTCGATCGCGAGCGGTATGCCGGCCATTGCCGCCCCTAGAGGTATCACGGGGCGCCCCCGTGCAGCATCCTTGGGGCACGGCATCATCGAGAGGCGCGTAGCGCACGAACCCAACCGTCATCGGAACCCACGACGACGGTGCCATCGCTCAGAAGCGTGATGGGCGCGTCGACGTCTCCACCCGTCGTGAAGCGCCACAGCAGGCCACCGCTTGCGTCGATGGCGTACACGTTGTCGTCCTGGGTGCCGAAGAGCAAGGTACCGTTGTCGTCCTCGAGCGGACCTCCGTGAACGCCAAAATCGCGCGCGCCGGTCCCCTGAATGGACAGATCGCCGAGCAGCACTCCGTCGCCCGCGCGCAATCGCACAGTGCGCGGCGTCGGCCCGTACACGCCGGCGAGGACGTCGCTGTTACGCGCGATCGACAGAGTACCTCGCACGTAGCCCCCCACGGCCGCGCGCCACGCGACGGCTCCGTCATCCGGGTTCAAACGTACGACCTCGCCTCCGTCGGTTCCCATGAAGACAGACCCGTCGTCGGCGATGGCTGGGGCCCCATCTACGTCCGATGCCAGATCGGTAGTCCAGACCAGACGCCCATCGGATGAAAGCGCGTACGCCTGGTGGTCCTGAGACCCGAAAAATACCTTGCCGCTCGAATCAACCGCCGGAGCGGTGAAGATTTTGCGCTTTGCGGCAAAGCGCCATTTCACCTGCCCCTCGCGCGTTACGTCATAAAGCATTCGTCCCGCGGCAAACACGATGCTGCCGTCGGGTGCGATCGCGGCAGCGGTATCGGCGTCGCCGTCGGTGTCAAGAGACCACTTCACTCGACCGTCGGGCGAGACGGAGAAGAACCGCTTTGCGTCACTGCCGACAAAGAGCGTCCCGTCGTTCGCGACGCAGGGTGCGCCGTACCCGCGATCACCAACCCCAAGGCTGAAGCGAACGGCGCCGTCGTCCGCCGCAAGCGCGGTGAGCGATCCTCCCAACGTCACGACGTAGAGAGTCGCCTCATCGGGCGAAGTCGTGATCTGAGCCTCTACAGGGCCACCCACATCGCGTGACCACGCCGTCGAGGGGAGGCTTCGTGGAGCCGAACCCGCTGCGCGACCTGCGCGACGCGCGTCTCCATGCAACGTCCGGGCGCCCCGGTTACCGGCCACACCGAGCGGAGGAGTCCCGGCGCCGAGACCCGTTCGACGCACGGGCACCGGGCGATCGAATCCGGGCGGCTCAGGTGGCGCGGAAGCAGTCCGCAACGCCGGGCACAACCGAAGCACGAATTTGCGCGCGGCGCCCACGAATACAACCGCCACAAGCACCGCGACCACGAGGACCGGCACGCGCCGCACGAGTCGCCTCCTAGCGCGACTTGATGCGCGCCGATCGCGTGCGGCTTTCTGACTCGCGGGCCTCTTCGATGCCCAAAGCGTGCGGCGTCTCGTCCGAGCGCCGCCGCGCCAGCCAGCCGATGAGCGTCAACCCTGCAAGGCGCGTCAACTCGGGCACGCAAGGCACACGAATCAGACGGGTGAGGTCCGCGATCAAGCGCGTGCGCTCGGCTTCGTCCGGAAGTCGGGATTCCTGAGAGTTCGAGGCAGAGGCTTGCGCCCGATGGAGTCCCCAGGCGGTACTCGACGTGACCCCGGACCGGTCTTCCGATTCGTGTCCATCCTCCATCGAGTCAGCCGTGTCTTCGGCGCACGCCGTTCTTCGTTCAGTCTGGGCCAATTGCGCGCAAAGCATAGCCCGGCTCGGGCGTTCGTCGAGTTTCCCGGGGCGATATGCTGGCGAGATCCCGCAAGCCGGCCCCCCGAAGGGGCCCGAAACGACGCCGTCCCCCAAGCGCGAGGTCGGGCGGGGGCCGAGGTGGGGGCCTAGGAGCAGACCGCCCTGCCATCAAATCGGGTCGACCAGAACCTCTCGGTCCTTCGCGCCGTTGGCCGCGCCGACCAGTCCGCGCCGCTCCATCATTTCCACGATGCGTGCGGCGCGGTTGTAGCCGAGGCCCAGCTTGCGCTGAAGCCACGAGGTCGAGCACCGCCTCGTCTCCGCCACAATGCGAACCGCGTCGTCGTACAGAGGATCCTGCTCGGCATCGGCTTCGTCCGCGTCGCCGTCCTCGTCTTCGCGAGGCTTTAGGATGTTATCGTCGTAGACGGGCTCGCCCTGGGTGCGGAGGAAGTCAGCCACGCGCTGAACCTCCTCTTCGCTGACCCACGGACACTGCACGCGTTTCGTCTCTCCCGTCCCATTGAGCTTGATGAGCATGTCGCCCATTCCCAAGAGGTGCTCGGCCCCCTGTTCGTCGAGGATGGTTCGAGAGTCGACCTTCTGAGCCACTCGGTAGGCGATGCGCGTCGGGAAGTTTGCCTTGATGGTGCCCGTAATGACGTCCGTGCTCGGCCGCTGCGTTGCGAGGATGACGTGCATTCCGGCCGCCCGCGCCTTCTGAGCGATCCTCGCGACCGCCGTCTCGACTTCCTTTCCTTGCTGCATCATCAGGTCGGCGAACTCGTCGACGACGACGACGACCCAGGGCAGCTTTTCGGGCAACGGCCGGCTGCCTTCTTCAGCCCCACGTTCTGCCGGGATCACGTCGGGCAGCCCATTGTGATCCTTGGCCATCACGACCCGGCCGTTGGGGTTCTTGATCTCGCCACGAACGACCCGCCCAACCCACGCATTGTAGGTCGCCACGTTCTTCGTTCCTGCATCGGCGAAAAGCTGGTACCGGCGCTCCATCTCGTCGACGGCCCATTTCAGGGCCGTGGCTGCCTGTTTCATATCGGTGACTACCGGCAAGAGCATGTGAGGGATTCGATCGAAGGGCGCCAGCTCGACGACCTTCGGGTCGATCATCAACAACCGCAGCTCGTCCGGCGACCGCCGGTAGAGCAGCGAAAGAAGCATGACGTTGAGGCCGACGCTCTTTCCGGCTCCCGTCGCACCTGCGACGATCACGTGGGGCATGCTCGCCAGATCCGCGTAGACGGGGTTGCCCAAGATGTCGCGCCCGAGCACGACGGGCAACGGAACCTCCAAGGCCTGGAAACGACGGTCTTCGATCAGGTCGCGCAACACCACCTTCACGCGTCGATCGTTGGGCAACTCGAAGCCGATGCGATTCTTGCCCGGGATCGGCGCGACGATGCGCACTTTGCGCGCGAGAGCGAGTGCGAGGTCGTCCGCAAGGCCTGCGACCTTCGAGACCTTCGTGCCGGCAGCCGGCGAGACCTCGTAGGTCGTCACAGTGGGACCCGGCAGGATGTCCTCGACTTTGCCCTGCACGCCGTAGTGCGCGAGCGTCTCGATGAGCTTCTGCGCGTTCGCGAGCAGCTTCTCGCGATCGATCGCGAGGCTCGGTTCGATCTTCTCCGCCACGAGCATCTCGACGCTCGGAAGCTCGAACGACGCCGGGCCTGTACGGCGAACCTCCTCCGGGGCCGCTTCCTTGGCGAGCGCCGACGACGTATCGACGATTGTCGGAGACTTGCGGGGGCGCTTCGGCTTCGCTTCGGCGGGAACGACGGGGGCGGCCGACTCCCCGTCGCGGATGGGCCCGTCGGGCGGCGACTCGACCGACGCGGAGGGCGGCGCGAGGGCGGCAGGGAAAGCGGGCACCCGATCGGCCAAAACCGCCTGCGACGAATCATTCTCGCCAGTCCCGGATTCCATCAGCGTGCTGGGCGCCAACCACTCCGCGACCGGCTGCTCGACGACCTCATCGATCCTGGGTCTATGGCATTTCTTCTTGGACAAGGGTTCGACCAGCGCCTCGACCAAGCCTTCGTCCGCGTCGAGTGGCAGCGCCGCGACCACAGCATCGTCTTTCGCCGAAGTATCGATGTGCGGTTCGCTTTCGGCACGTTCGCGTTCCCTGCGCTCGCGCTCCAGGACGCGCGCCTGCCGCCACGCGTGCGCCAGGGCGCGGGCCGTACCCGCTCCCCAGACGGCGGTGCGGGACGCCATGCGCGCGAGCAGCCGGGCGAACGCGATGAACGAAAACGCCGCTCGACCGATAAGAATCAAGCCGAGGCATGCGAACCCAACCAAGAACGAACCAGCCGTCGAAAACAGGGAACGCGCCAGCTCACCGAAGATCTCGCCGACGGCGCCACTCGCCGGGTGCGTGCCGAACGCTGTGCGACCCGGGCTTCCGACCTGAATGAGCGCGGACGCAACGACTGCAATCAAGAGGTCGCCGGCGATCCGACCCGACGTGGCCGGGCTGACACGACCGCGAACCAGAGGGATTCCGAGCAGCATCAGCTCCAGGGGAAGGCCCCAGCACACGAGCCCGACGAGCGACACGAGCTCCCGTGCGCATGCGGCCCCCACCGGACCGACCCAATCTCCCCCCGCGGGCGTCGCACCGGCCAGGGAACTGCCGGCTGGATCGCCGCGGTACGAAGCGAGCGCGAGCGACAGGAAGAGCGCGCATGTCCAGAGGACGAGCGCCGCGACTTCACGCGGTCGGCCATAGGCCGCCGCTCCGCGGCCAAGGACCGAGGGCATGCGAGTGTTGCTGGGCAGCACCGACGGTGGGCCGACCGGCCGAGCCGGCGGCGACGCACGGTCGCTCACGAAACTGCCCGGCATCGGCATTCCCTACGTGGACCCACACGAGACGGTACGACAGGCCGCCAAAGGGCGTCAACTTCCCGAAACAATTCCGATCGCGCGAACGCAGGCGTAAGATCTCGAACCCGAGTGGAGCGGGTCCCGGCGTTCCGGCCATGTCGCGCGGATTCAGGGGCCGGACGTCCCGCAGGCAGGAGACGAGCACGACGATGCGAGAGCGACGGGTAGACGTAGCGACAGGGTCGGCGCACCGGGAAGCCCGGTTCGCGACGCTCTTGCAAGCTTTTTCATGCGCCCTGGCTTGGAACGCGACCGGGTGCGCCGTCAGCGATTCGGACGTGCATCGGTGGGAGACGACCGAGAACGGGCCCGAAAAGCTCTACGCGATCGTCACGTACGACAAATACGCTTGGCCGCTGCGCGATGAAGCGGCGCTCTCCCTCATTCGAATGAGACCGCGCAACGGCAAGCGCGTCGGCCTCGAGGACCTGATCGTCGGATATGACAGCCCCCAGGGTCGCGTTCAAGGCGCGCTCGCCGTGCTCGGCGAGGATGCGCAGCGACGGATCGTAAACGATATTGCGCCGAAGCTCATCGCGGCCATGCAACAACCGCCGCCCGTCCCCTCGGCCGAGACTGGAGCGATCGCGGTCGACCCAAGCATCCCCTACAAGGACGCCGCCTTCGCCTTGCTTTCGCACGAGCCGCCGCTCGTGAGTGACGAAGCCACCAAAGCGGCCCTCGTAGGGGCGCTGACGCAGTGGGTGCAGACCAATTTCGAGTCGCGCATCGACAACGGAACGCAGCAATTCGGTGTCGAGCAAATCATGCGTTTTCTCGGCGCACCGAGCGTCAAGACGCTGCCGAGTGTCATCACGGAATCGTCGACCAAGGTCGAGCGCGCGTGCGCGCTCATCGCCGACATCGGTGACGACGACACCAAGAAGCGGGCAAGCGAAGCGCTCGTCGCGCTCGGCAAACGAATCGACTCCCCGCAGTGGCTGGACAAGCAACGTGGACTGGTGATCGAAGCGAACCAGAAGCAGAAAATCAACGCGACGCCGCAACAGGTCAACGAACAGCTGAAGCAGTATCAAGAGAGCGAACTCGAGCGAGTTTTCACCGACATCAAGCGCGTTGGCGGAAAACCAGCCGTCGAATTCTGCCTGGCTTATGCCCACGACAAGGACAAGAGCGAAAAAATTCGAACCGACGCGCTCGCGGCCCTCGAGAATCGCATCGACAAAAGCGCTCCCAACGAAGTCAGCGTCGTCTTCGACATCGTTCGGGACGACTCCAACCCGGACAGGCTGCGTGGCGTCGCCATGGCGCGACTGGGCGAGCTACCCAAAGACATGATCGTGCAGAAGCTCTACCCCCTCTTCGACCGAAAGTGGCAGGTTCGGCTCGACGCCGCGCGCATGATCCTCAAGACCATCGGGACGAAGGACGTGCCCGATTTCATGCACCGGCTGCCCGCGACCGACAAAGTGAAAATGGCTTTGAGCGAGCCCATCACCTACGGGGCGCTCATCCTGGCGATGGATCCGGCAGGGGGTCCTCGACCGCGAGACGTCCTCAACTCATTTTTGCAATCTCCGGAGTTGGGGGCGAAACTTACAGCAGCGGCATCTTATTACACCGCAAAGAAGTCCGAAGCCGGCCCGGTCTCCGGTCTTGCTGAAGACAAGACCCCCGTCCCAAAGTGCGATCCGGCCGATCAGTGCGGATGGCAGTGTGACGTTCGAGCGGGACCGGCATCGGCCGAGACCGTAACCAAGACGGTGACGACCGTCGGAGAGTTCGTGCGGTTTTGCATCAATCCGTCGTTGCAGTGATGCAGCGGTCGATGCGCACTGTGCAAACGGTTTGACGAGCGGTACTTTTACCACGTGGAGCGCGTACCGAGGCGATGAGCGCGGATCCCAATAAGAAGAACGCCCGCACATTTCAGTGTCGTGAGGTCCTGTGGGAAGCGTTCGAGCAAATGGCGCGCGAGCTCGAGTGCAGCGTCGACTACCTCGTCAATGAGGCGATGAAGCAGTACGCCCGCCAGCGTAGCCACGGAGTTGCGCGGACCCCTTATCCGGCCCAACGCATCGACCCCGCATCGCAAGGTGCGGCGCTGCCCCAAGCGTCCGCCGCCCCCGCGGGTGCGCCCCCCCCGCGCTCGGCCGTGCCCCAGCGCCGGCGCCGCTTCCTCCTCCACCGGGAGGGCGTGTCTTGCCGCCCCCCGGACGCCCTTTGCCCTCGATGCCGCTGCCGCCCCCGCATCGGCCCAGCGCCGTACCCGTCCCACCACCAGCCGTCGCTCGGGCCCCATCGGGCATGCCGCCCCTACCCCCGATGAGCGCGACTCCGCCCCCCGTTCCCGGGGCGTCGCGGGCGCCCGCGCCAACAGGAGCGCTCCAATCGATGCCCCCGTTGCCGTCGTCGCCTGGCGCAGCATCGCGCGCGGCCATGGATGGAGGCAACAACGGCCAAGTCGCGCCTGCGGCGCAAACTGCGACCTTGACGCTCCTCTACAATGGCGAGCGGTTCGCCGTCACCAAGGACAGGTTCGCGATTGGCCGCGGCAAGCAGTCGAGCGACTTGACGCTCAAGGACCCGAACGTCTCGCGGCAGCACGCGCTCGTCGAATTCCAGAACGGCGTGTATTTCATGGTCGATATGGGTTCGACGAACGGCGTCACGTTCAATGGCCAGCGGATTACTCGAAGGCCGATCGCCGAGGGCGATGTATTCAGAATTTGCGACCATGACCTCCGCTTCACGTACCACTGAAGACGGTCAATCGAGAGATCTCAGCGTCCGTAGGTCAATGCCTCGTCCATGCGGCGATCTTCCGCTTCGCCCAATCCATCCAGCCCGGGGCATCCTCCTTTCGACCCAAGCGCGATAGCAACGCGCGCGTTTGCACGTCCTCGGGCTCGATAGCCAAGGCGGCGCGCGCCGCGTCCATCGCCTCGGCCGTCCGCCCCACCTGTCCGAGAGCACGCGCGAGCAGTCCGAGCGCCCGTGGCGACGAGCCCTCGAGCGCCACGGCGGCTTGCGCATGGGAAACCGCACCGCCCGGATCATCGAGTTCTGCGAGCACGTCGGCCATCTCTAGGTGCGCGATCACGGCGCCCGGCGCGATCTCGAGTGCCACCTCCAATGCGCCTCGGGCGGCGGTAAGACGGCCGCGCCGCCGATCGGCAACAGCTGCCGCCAGCCATCCGGTCCATGCGCCGTGGACGGTGGCCAGCCGGCGCGCGCGCACGGCCACCTCGGCGAGACGATCGACCGGAGCGCCTTGTGCCGCTCGAAGTGCGCTTTGGATTTCGCGTTCGGCGGACGGATCGTCGAGCGCGAGCCTCATCGCGAGAACCTCGGCCGCAGCCGCCGACTTCGGGGCAACCCGCTCCACCTGGTCCAAGTGGGCGCGCGCCTGCTTCTCGTCGCCGAGGACCAAGTGCGCCCGCGCCATGACAATCAACCCCGTGGGATCGCCCGGGAGCCGGCGCAGCCACTGCGTGCACAAGCGCGCAACCCGTGACGCGCGAGCCAGGCCCTCGGCCTCGGTGCCGAGTGCGAGCAGAACGGCGTGACGAATCACGTCGAGCGGGGGGGCGGTGGCGGCAAGTGCCGCGTCGATCAGCCATTGTGCCGTGGCCGTGTCGTGCATCCTGAGAACGAGGGCGGCGAGCCTCGCGAAGGCCGCGGGGTTCAGCGGATCCGACGCAAGCACATCGCGCCAAACGGCGACGGCGCCCTCGGAGTCGCCCGAGGCGGCAAGGACCGTCCCGCGCTCGATGTCGAGCAAGACGTCGGCACCCACCGACCTCACGCCCGCCTGCAGGGTGGCGAGCGCACCGTCCAGTTCGCCTCGAGCACGGAGTGCCTGAGAGAGCAACGCGTAGGAACGGGCCCTCTTCGGCGCAACTGCAATGGCTGAGTTCATTCGCCGTTCGGCGTCGTGGAACCGCCCGACTCGAAGCAAGACGGCCGCGAGCGCCTCGACCAACTCCGGGTTCGTAAACGCGTCGGCCACCGCCCGCTCGAGCGCCCGGACGGCGGCCGAGGCGAGCTTGCCATCCAGGGAAGGATCCGATGCGGCCTCGAGCGCCAGCGAGGCGATCCGATCGATCGGGTAACGGGCGTGCGGCGCGTCGCCAATGGCGCGACCGAGATGGATCATCGCGGCGAGGCGATCGTAGGGACCACCACGTGCCGGGTCGTGCAGAGCGCAACGCTCGGCGCGCAACACGCTCTCGAGCGACTCCCACCCGAGTTCCCGTATGCCTCCTAGAGCCCCTACTTCGCCTTGTAACCGACCGCAGAACCGGTCGAACGCATCCACGACGGTCGCGCCTGCGCGCTCGCCGTCGAGGTTTGCGTCCAGAGTCGCGCACACCTGACCGTCGCCCGCATCGAACGCCATTAGGCGAATCGTCCCGTGTCCATGGAACGGCGGATCGAACGAACCCGTCACGACAACCACCGCGCCCGTCGGTCCGTCTCCTCGCCCGGACATGTCTCGCCATGCGGCGGGCGGGATGAACGCTTCGACCGGCGCTGAAGCCGCGCCCAACCGGTCTTCGGGCCGCCGCGCATGCAGCTGCGCCATCGCCACTCCAGTCCCTTCGACGCGAACGAACGCGTGCACCAGAGCCGCCAAGCCCAGCCCGAGCCCGCGTCCCTCTTCAGGGACGCCGAACGGTACGACGACGGCGCGGGGAGCGTCCATGCGGGAAGGCTTACTCTACCCGGCCCCTGCGACCGGCGGGCTTCTGCTCAGGGGAACCCGCTCGAGTCCCCTTCTTGCTGGAAAGCCTCAAACTTTCTTCATTTGGCGGGCCTCGCGCCGCACCCGCCTCGCTTCGCTCGCTTTGCTGTCCAAATTGCCTCGACCATTGGGCAACGAATGCAGATGAACCCTTCGGCTCGTTGCTACGCCGTCCGCTGCCTTCAAGCGATCGCGGGTCATCTCGATGAACCGCGCTTGAGACCGAACGATGGCGTTGCCGGCTCTGGCGGAGACGCGCTCGTACTTGCCGTCCGGGCGGAGCGCCCAGCTCTTCACGTTGTCGGCGCACTGGATCTGCAGAATGTCGATCAATCGAGCACGGATGGCCGGATCCTCGACAGGAAACATCGCCTCGACACGCCGGTGGAAGTTGCGCGGCATCCAGTCGGCGCTGGCCAGGTACACCTCGTCGCGCCCTCCGTTGATAAAGTGAAAGGCACGCCCGTGCTCGAGGAACCGATCCACCAGTGCTCGAACCTCAATGGTCTCGCTCACTCCCGGGACACCCGGCCGAAGGCAGCAGATCCCACGAACGAGCAACGTGATCGCCACGCCGGCCTGCGAAGCGCAATACAGCGCGGCCATCACGTCAGCGTCCACGAGCGCGTTCATCTTGGCGACGATTCGCGCGGGGCGCCCTGCCCGGGCGTGATCGGCCTCGCGTGCGATGAGCCCGAGGACCGCCTCGTGGAGCCCAAGCGGCGCGACGAGCATCTTGTTCCATTTGGGCGGAGCGCTGTAGCCCGTTAACAAGTTGAAGAGGCTCGAGACGTCCTCGCACAGATCGGTTCGCGCCGTGAAAAGCGAAATATCCGTGTAGAGCCGTGCGGTCGTCGGATTGTAGTTCCCGGTCGACAGGTGCGCATAACGCCGAAGCTTGCCCTTCTCTCGACGAACGATGAGCAGGCACTTGGCATGCGTCTTCAACCCGAGCAGGCCATACACGACGTGCGCGCCGGCCTGCTCGAGCATGCGAGCCCAAACGATGTTCGACTCCTCGTCGAAGCGCGCCTTGAGCTCGACGATCGCGGTCACCTGCTTTCCGCTCTCGGCCGCCCGCACCAGCGCCTTGACGATCGGCGAATCGCCTCCCGCCCGGTACAGAGTCTGCTTGATTGCGAGCACGTCCGGGTCGTCTGCAGCGCGCGCCACGAGGTCCACGACCGCGTCGAACGATTCATAGGGATGATGAAGCAGCACGTCCTGCTCGCGCAGGACCGAAAAGACGTCGTCGGCGTCGCGAAGGGGGGGCACGGCGTGAGGTATGAACGACTCGTCGCGCAGCCCGCGTATTTCCTCACGGCTCACGCTCATCAGATCGGCGGCGTTCAGAATCCCGGCCACGGGATACACGTCCCTTTCGGGATCGAGCTTCAGCGCCTTGACCAGCTTCGCCAGTGAACCGGCAGGCGGATCCCCCGCGACCTCGAGGCGGACGGCGTTGCCCCTCTCTCGACGACGCAACTCCTGCTGGATGGACTGCAGCAGATCCTCGGCTTCCTCTTCGTCGACCTCGATGTCGAAGTTGCGAGTCACGCGGAAGACGTAAAGTCCGTCGATATGCACGCCCGGAAAGATGGTCGAAGCGTGCCGCGCGATGAGATCCTCGAGCAACACATAGGCACGCGTGGCGGGCGCGCCGCTTCGGGTGCGGACCCCCGCCATGGGCAAGAGCCGCGGCAACATCGACGGCACCTGAACCACACCGAACCCGTGTTCGAGCGTCCCTTCGCGCGTGAACATGACGGCAAGGTTCAGACTCTTGTTTCGAACGCGCGGGAACGGGTGCCCCGGGTCGATCGCAATCGGCGTGAGAATGGGAAACACGTCGTTGTGAAAGCGTGCTTCCAGGTCCGCGAGCATATCGTCGGAAAGCTCTTCGCTCTTGAGAATGACGATTCCGGCGTCCGCCAATTTGGTCAGAAGCGCCGACAGGCTCCGCGACTGCGTCGTGACCAGCGAATGGACGCGGGCCGCGATAGCGGTGAGTTGTTCGCTGACGGTCATCCCATCCGGCGCCATCTCGTCGACTTCACCGGTGAGCTGCTGCTTTAGGCCGGCCACGCGCACCATGAAGAACTCGTCGAGATTGCTTACGACGATGGCGTGGTACTTCAGCCGTTCGAGCAGAGGCACACTTTCGCTCTCGGCCTCCGCGAGAACGCGAGCGTTGAACTCGAGCCAGGACAGCTCGCGATTGAGGTAAAGCGCCGTCGAGCGGACGTCCGGAACCTCGGTCGCGGGCAGCCGAGGAGAGGAGGCCGGCGGGAGCGCCGGCCGCGATGGAGAGTTTGCGGGATCGCCTGGTTTTGCAAGGCTCACGGCAGTCGGAGCAGCGGTGTCGTCCGTCATATCTGCCCAGGACCCGTCATCCTAGTACAGCGCCCCGCTCAGCGGTACCGAGCTGCGCGGGGTACGCCTTGCGTTGCAGGCTGGCGCCGTACTAGGGTGATTTCGTTGGGGCTTCGCTCCAAACTCCCAATCGCCTCCCGGCGATTGAAGCACACCGCCCAGCTGAGCCCTTTGTTCTGAGGCGGTGTACTTAGCGCATGTGTCGGGCGCGATCATCCGCCCGGCGGGGGCACCGGGGCGGATGTGACGCGGAGCCAGACATGATCGTGGCCGAAGCGCGCCGACTCTCGATACCCCGCGCGAACCCAGGCGGCGGTGCGCGTGCAATGGGCCTCGAAGTCGTCCCATGCATCGACCTCCGAAAGAAGCGGCGAGTTGTCGATGAACACGAACGCCGCGGGAGGACGTTCGCGAACTCGCTGCAGCAGGTCGGATTCTCTGGCGTCTCTCATCTCGCGGATCCGATCGGCTTGCACGGCGTCGGGGCGACCCCCGGTGCCACCCGCGAGCGCCGCATCCGCGTTCAGGTCGTACGCGTAGATGTACGGAGTCGCGCTCATGCGAGCCGACAAGAAGAGAACGTACGGGTCCATCCCGTAGGTCTGAACGCCGTCGCCCGGCGCCGTGTGGGTGCGCAGATAGGCGGCCGCTTCGCGCATGTCGGTGGGGAAGAAATCGGAACGCACGAAATGTTCGAAGTACTCCGCTGCGGCGCGGCGCTCGGGCGTCTCTGCGGCCCACAGCAGCCAGGTGTCGCGAATGGTGGGCGAGTCAAGCAACTCCGCACCGACATGCAGGGAGATGAGCGTCGCAACCGCGATCGGCACGAGGCGCGCACCGGCCCAGCGCTTGCGCGCGACGCCGGCTCTTTCCGAGATCCAGGCCACAAACACGAGCCACTGCAGGTGGACGCAGGCCGTCACCGGGTGGAAGTGGTAGAGAAATCCCTTTGCCTGGACGACAACGCTCACGAGCGCGCAAACCGGAGCGAGGGCGACGGCAGCCGTGCGAACCGGCATCTCCCCCGTCAGAATCAGCGCGAAGAACATGACGGCACCCGCGATGGCGAAGATCGCGTACGTCCCGAAGAAGGGGGCCGAGAAGATGTCGGCCGCTGCTCTCGGCCAAATGAACCGATACATGGCTGGAACGTCGATGAGCTGGATGCGTGCGTACGCCACGGGGTCACCCCATGAGACGAGGAACGCGAATTGGGTTGCCGCGCCGACGGCTCCGCCAATCGCGAAGGCGAGCAGCGATTTCGCGGGCGTCAACGCCGTGCCTCGATCCATCCACACGGTCGCGATCTGTGCGCAGGTAAACAGGGCGAAGGTGGGCTTGCCGAACCATGGGATGACGCTGAGCGCGCCCACCACGACGAGAAGTCGCATCGGACAGTGTGCAGCCCGACCGTGACCTCGGGACGCAGCGCGAGCTTTCTGCGCGATAAGCTGGAGAGCTACGCTCGGGAGCAAGAACCAATCGAAGAAGCTTTCGCGCTGCGCCGTATCCCAGAACCCGTAGGCGAGATACTGCCCGCTCAGCGTGACCCAGGCGGCCAAGGCCCAGGCCGCTCGTTCGAAGGCGCGCGGCAGACGACGTGAGCATGCGCCCGGCGCACACCACCCGACGAACGCGAAAGTCGCGCCCGTCACGGCCAAATCGAGCAGCCTGAACCGATGCTCGTCCGCACCGCCGAGCCGCAAGAAAACGAGATGCACCAGGTGCGTGAGCGGACCGTTCACGTCCCGAATGTCGCGGTAATCCGTCGCGCCGCGCGACAAGGCCCACGCCACGTACTGAAAAATTCCCTGGTCGCGACCGAGCGTCGTGACGGACGCGCGCCGGGTGGCGTCAACGACCCAAAAAAGCGGCGGAAGCGCCAGCGCAAGCGGAACGGCAAGCGTACGCCGAAGTCGCAGCGACGGCGCGCGAAGGACTGGACGTGCCTGCATCCGCCGGCGCGCTTATAGTGGATTCGTAGGTCTTTTTCCCGGTCTTCGACGAGGGCTGCGCGTTAGCACTATCCGTGTGGCGGGAGGGTGGCTAGATTTATACATGCAAACGTGTCCACCATTCCACCCAAGATGACCGAATCCGTTCGACGCTTGGCGTTGCCCAGTCCGCCGACGACCGAGTCTCGCGCCCGCGCCTTCGCCGAGGCCCTCGCCGCGGCACGAGGAAAGCACGTGCTCATTGCGCTCCGAGGGCATCCGGACCCGGACGGAATTGCCTGTGCCATCACACAAGCTCACATCGCACAACGACTCGGGGTTGCCCAAACGACCGTGGCTTATTGCCATGAATTGAGCCACCGAGAGAACCGCGCGCTCGTAAAACTTCTGGGCTTGGAGCTTCGTAAAGTCAAAAGTGTGCACGAAATCGAGCGCGTCGACTTCGTGGCTCTGGTCGACGCACACGAGCTCGATCCGGATCTCAGCGACGCCGGAGACTACGAGATGCTGACAATCGTCGACCACCATCGAGCCGCGCTGCCTCCGAAGGCGCGATTCGTCGACTTGCGGCTGGACGTGGGGGCTACGGCGACCATCTTCGTGGAATATCTGCAGGAGCTCTCGAGCCTCGATGGGGACGTCGAGGAGGACCGACGAATCGCTACGGCACTCATGCACGGCCTGTCGACGGACACGGACGACTTCATGCTCGCGCGAGCGGCCGACTTTCGAGCGGCAGGGCTCATTGCGGAGGTGTGCGACCGGGACTTGTTGCAGGACCTATCGCGGCGACTCATTGCGCCGACCGCCATGGATGTCATTGCGCGCGCGCTTCAAGCGCTGGTCGTGCGGCGCAACTTCGCAATGGCTGGAGTGGGTTTCGTCAGCGAGGCGGAGCGCGACACGATTGCTCAGGCAGCCGATTTTTTGGTGCGCCGCGAAGACATCGACACGTGCGTGGTCTACGGAGTCATCGGCGAAAAGTACATCGAAGGGTCGCTCCGGACGCACTCTCCAAGTGTCGATCCGGCCGCGTGGATCGAACAAGCGTTCGGGGCCGACGAGAAAGGGCGCCCCTACGGGGGCGGGCGGCGCGACAAGGGCGCCTTCCGCATCCCGATTGGCTTTCTGGGTCGCGTCACCGATCGCCAACAGCTCTGGCAGCTTTGCGAGCACGCGGTCCGAACCGCATTGCTCCGTCAGTCCGGCGAAGAGCCCGCGAGCGTGTTGGTTCCGACCGCCACGACGACCTGACGCGCGAGCGCGCCGAGGAGCGGCGAGGTGAGGATTGCGTTCTTTGGCCTGCCGCTCGCCGCCGTGCTTCTCCACCGCGACGGTCATGACATCGTTTACGCGGCCGCGTGCAGGTGCGCGCCAGGCCTTCGCCGGCTGTCGGCTCGTGTCGCGCCCGGACGAACGTGGCTGCGCCCGGATGCGAACACAGAAGACACCCTTGCTCGGGTGCGCGCCGCCTCACCCGAGCTCGTCGTCAGCTGGTTCTGGACGACGAAGTTGCCACCCGCGATCCTCAGTCTGGCGTCGTCGATCGGCGTGCATCCGTCGCTGTTGCCGCGTCACCGCGGGCCGGACCCGTATTTCTGGGCACTCGACTGCGGGGACGAAATGACGGGCGTTACGGCTCACCGCCTCGACGTTGAGTACGATACGGGCCCGATCTTAGCCCGTCGCGAGCTTCGGATCGAACCCACCTGGAACGCGTGGGAACTGGCGCGCGCTCTCGACCGGCCGAGCCTCGCGCTGTTGCGCGATGTCGTGCGCAGGTACGCCGACGGGCGGGCGCCGACTCCCATCCCTCAAGACGAGAACGCTGCATCGAGCGCGGCGGAGCCCGAAGATCAAGAGCTTGCGATCCGCTGGTCGTGGACGGCCGAGCGGATCGAACGACGCGTTCGGGCGGCTGCGCCATGGCCGGGCGCGTGGACGGAAATTGGGACGCGCTTCGTGACCCTTCTGCGTGTTCGGCCTACCCGAGAATACCCCAAAGCACTCCTCGTCTCCGAAGCCGCGATACGCCAGGACGGCGTCGCCGTTGTTCGCGCCAGTGACGACGCCGTCGAGCTTCTCGAAGGCCGCACCGAGGACGACGACCTGCTCGGTCCGGGTGAGCTCGCGGACCTCGTCATGGATGCACGCACCTGAGCACGCTTTCCCGTTGCACAGAGAGCGCGTCTACGGTTCGATCGCATGGTAGGGGTTGAGGCAACACCGCCGCCTTCTTGGCCTGTCACGACGGAGTGGGTTCGGGGATCTTCCCGCCACGCTCCGCGAGGAGAACCGAACTTGTCCGATGTCGTCTCGCTAGCGCGCGCTGCACGAGAGTCGCTTGCCCGTGGGCTCGACGCTCTACAGGGTGACCCAAACGTTCCCCGCCCGATTCTTGACCTCGCAGCACCGATCGCCCAGGCCATGGGCGCCCTCCACCAGATCGAGCGTTCCGGCGGAGCCCAAGTCGGAGCGAGCGCGCAAGCCGCACTCTCGCATATTCAGAGTGCGCTCGCGCAGCTTCAAGCACATCCTCCGCAAAACCAGGCCGTCGCAGCCGCTCTCGAGGCCGTTGCCGGCGCGCTCGGAACCGTCCACGCTTTGACCCGAGTGGGAGCGCAAGCGGTGATCCCGCCCGCACCGGCCGCGCAAGGCTTGGCGTTCCAGCCCACCATAGTCGCTCAACCGGAACGCCCTGCGCCGGCAGCGCAGCCACCTGTCCCGCCGACCGCGGCGCAGCCCGCGCGCGCGCCCATCATGCCCCCGTCTCAGGCGCAGTACGCGCAATCGCCCTCTCCGCAAGCCAAGGCCGCCCAATGGCCAGTCGCGCAGCCTGCTACGGCCCAGGCGCCGTTTGCTCCGCCGAGAGGCGGCCCCCCCGCTTCCGCGGCTTCCGACGGGGGTACGGTAACTGCCGAGCTCGGCGCTCACAGTCCGAGCAACTTCTACAAGGGCCTGTCGGGCAATGACATCATCGACCACGGCGGTTTGTTCGTCTCGACGTATCGACTGCCCAAGATTGGGCAACCCGTACGGGTGCGCGTATCGCTTCCGGGCGGCTACGAGTTCGAGGCCAATGCGGTCGTAAGGTGGCGACGCGAGCCGAGCGATGCTGGAAATGACGCCCCGCCAGGCTTCGGGGCTCAGTTCACCGAGATCACCGCGGAGGCGCGCCAGCTCGTTTACCGGTACGTGCGGAACCGAGAGCCGCTATTTCACGACGATCTTTGAGCCCGATGCCGCACCGATCCATCGATTCGTAAGTTGGCTTGGCCGCGGGGTCGAGCGGCGTGGCGGATCGTGTCGAGCGAGGCTCACGGCAGGATCGCTTTGACCCGGTGCCCGAGGGCCAAGCCCTGCTCGGGGGGGGCGGCAACCACGACGGCCCCAAGACGGCCTAATCAACGGCGGGGAAAGGTGCTCTAGTCTAGCGGGACTTGCTCCGTCGCTTCGTCGCCTATCTCGCCGCGGCTCTCGCTGCGATTGCTTTGCTTGTCCACGCGCGGACGGCGAACGCGACGGGCGATCCGAAGCTGCTTTGGAAGTCGCTCGAAACGCCCCACTTCCGAATCACGTATTACTCGACTGAGGATGAAATCGCGCAGCGCGTCGCGACTCTCGCGGAATCGGTATACGTGCGGCTGCTGCCAGCGGTTGGTTGGGCGCCGAGCGAACGAACCGAGGTGGTGATCACCGACCAAACGGATAGCGCAAACGGCTCGGCGACAGCCCTGCCCTACGATGCCATCACGCTCTACGTAACCGCGCCAGACGATATGTCGCCTCTGGGCGACGTCGACGACTGGTATCTCGAACTCATTACGCACGAATACACCCACATTCTACACACGGATCACATCGTGGGACTGCCAGCGCTGGTCAACCGGGTCCTCGGCAAGACGCTCGCGCCGAATCAGGCACAGCCCCGCTGGCTTCTCGAAGGGCTCGCGGTTTTCGAGGAAAGCGCGCGAACCAGCGGAGGGCGACTGCGGTCGTCCATGTGGAACATGTGGATGCGCGCGGATATCCTCGAATCGAACGTCGCCCCGCTCGACGTATTCTCGAATCAACCACGCCGGTGGCCGCAAGGCAACATCTGGTACCTATACGGTTCCTTCTTCATGCAGTGGCTCGCCGAAACGTACGGTGAGCAAGCGATCCGCGCGATGATCGATGACTACGGGCATCAGCTGATCCCGTACAGCATCAATCGGTCGATCCGGCGGGTCACGGGTCGAACGTTCGAAGAATTGTTCCCCGCTTGGATCGCTTCGCTGGCGCGCACGTTCGGCGCCGAAGTCGACGCCATTCGCGAGCGGGGACTGCGCGAGGGGGTTCGAGTCACCCATACGGGCAACACCGTCGAACATCCCCGCTGGGCACCCTCGAATGCCTGGACGGGTCATGCCGGCGATCTCGTATTTTACGTCGACGACGGCCACACTCTGCCCGGGTATTGGGCGTTGCCGTTGGTCCGCAATCCGCAAGGCGCGGTCGTGGGCGCGCGCGAACAGGATCGGGAACTGCTCATACGGATGGACGGCGTCGGGGGACTGTCGTTCATGCCGGATGGCGCCGCAGTGTTCAGCACGGGCGAGGTGCACGAGAACTTATTCTTGTTCGACGATCTCTTCGAGCTTCCCCCTCACGAACGGAGCCCGAGCGGGCTGGAGGGACGACGTGTGCGCTGGACGGATGGGTGGCGCGCGATCGACCCGAGCGTCTCTCCGGACGGTCGTCGCGTCGCATTCACCACGAACCATCGCGGAACGACCTACCTCATGCTGGCAGACGCCGTCTCATCGCCCGATGTGGCGGGAGTGCACGCGATCGCCAAGGCCCGCGTGCTCGTGCCGAGCGCACGATTCGACCAGGCGTTCACGCCGCGCTGGGCACCTGACGGACGCCACCTCGCCTATTCGTCGTGGGAACGAGGGGGCTACCGGGACGTGCGTATCGTGGACACGTTCGACGGCTCCTTTGTGCAAGTGACTCACGACCGTGCCATCGACGGCGACCCCGTGTTCTCGCCGGACGGACACTGGCTTTACTTTCACTCCGATCGAACCGGAGTCACGAACGTTTATGCGTACGAAATCGCGACGGGCCGGCTCAAGCAGGTGACCAACGTCATCAATGGCGCATACCAGCCGGAGCCGTCGCCGGACGGAAAGTGGCTCGCATACGTCGGCTACACGCACTCGGGCTACGATGTCTTCGTCATGGCGCTCGACGAGTCCCAGTGGCTCGACGCGCTGCCTTACGAAGAGACGCGACCCGCGCCCCCGGCCGATCCACCTCCACAATCGTTTCCGTCGCACGCGTACAATCCGTGGCCTACGATCCGACCGCACAACTACTCGGTTCAGATCACACCCGGAAATTTCGGCGAGTCCAGCATCGTCTCAATCTCCGGGAGCGACATCGCGGCAACGCACAGTTTTGCTGCCAGCTTGACGACCGAGTGGTCCCACCCCGAGTTCGAGGGGAGTTTCAGTTACGACTACACTCGGCTGCCGTTCGACTTGGGCGTTACCGTCTTCCGGCAAATCACGCCGCAGAGCAACTACCAGCTCGGCGGCACAACGGTTCCGTGGATCCAGGAGGCGGCAGGCGGCAGCACGGGAATCGGGTATTCGATCCTGCACGCGTACGATTCTCAGTCGTTCAATTTGACCTATGGGGCGACACGCGTGGCAGGCGAGCTTCCTCTGCCTTTGGACCTGCTCAACCCGTACAATGCACCGAGCCTTCCGGGGCGCGGCCTGCTCGCCACACTCCACCTCGGGTGGAGTTATTCGAATGCGACAGGGTATCTGTGGAGCGTGGCCAACGAGATAGGGTTCGACGTCGGGGCGACGCTCGACGTGTCGGACCCCGCGATCGGCAGCCAATTTCAAGGCTACGCAGCGCAGTTCAATTTCGCGACCTACTTGCCCATCCCATGGCTCCAGCACCACAACTTGGCACTCCACGTCGGCGGCGGCGTGAGCGGGGGCAACATGGGAGGCGAAGGGCCGTTCTATGTGGGTGGATTCGTCGACTTTCCGGTGATCAATATCGTCCAAAACTCGCTCGTACAGGGGGGCATCGTGCTGCGCGGCTACCCCGTCGTCGCGGAGACGGGCCAAGATTACGCGCTCTTCAACGCCGAGTATCGCTTTCCGATCGTGAACGTCGATCGAGGCCCATCGACCCTGCCCCTATTTCTGAATCGAATCAACGGCGCGGCGTTCGTCGATTACGGCAGCGCTTTCAACGACGCGGCCAGCGCCCAATTCAAGACCGGAGTCGGCGGTGAGCTCTGGTACGATTTAACGCTCGGATACATTTTGGGGTTTACGTTCCGGACCGGCTACGCGCGGGGTCTCGCGAGCGGCGGGATCAACAAGACGTATTTCGTGGCCGCGGTCCCCTTCTAGGATGTGTCCGGCTCGCCGGCGCCTCTCTCGATCCTCGTTCGGATGGCTCGTCGATGGCCGAAATCCGCCCGGTAATCACGACCCAGATTCGGCAACGAGCAACTTGGCCCATCCCGTGGCACCATGTTTTGCGGAAAGGTCCATGCGCATCTTCGCGGAAGCCGCTCTCGTCGCTTTGCTTTTGTTTCCCGTCGCCGGGTGTTCTGCGCTGCCGAGCCCGATGGCTCGCGCTCAAGAAACCGCACAGGAGTTCAACGTGAACACCCGCTATGGGAGAAATGAGCTCGCCGCGGAGAAAGTGGCCGCGTCCGCGCGGCAGGACTTCATCGCCCACCACCGAGCATGGGGCTCCAAGGTCCGCATTGCCGAGGTCGAGCTTCAGGGACTGCATCCGAAGGGTAGCCATGACGCCGAGGTTCTGGTCCACGTGGAGTGGTACCGGCCGGAAGAGCAGGAACTACGGACCACGACGCTGAAGCAGAGTTGGCACGACACGAACGGGTGGCAGCTGGTCGCCGAGCAACGAGTCGATGGCGATATCGGTCTCCTTGGAGAGCCCGTCGTCTTTGAAGAGCCGCCCGGGCCAAAGCCGCCCGCGCAGTTTCCAACGGTCCATTTGGCTGGAACGTCGAACTAAACCCAAACCACCATGAGGAGTCCTGCTGGCTCGCCGGCGATGCCTGACTGAGCGAAAACCGAACGTGCTCGCGAAGCAGGAAACGGACCCCCGAGGGACGCGACTCGGCCGTCGCGCCTCTCGCTCGGCGAACCGCTGGGATCAGGATCCGAGTTTCTCTGCGATGGCCGACGCCGCAGCAGCCTTGGAAGGGCGCTTCGGAGCCGCAGCTTTCTTCGCGCCGGGCCCAGCGGCCGCTTTGCGCTCTTGCGCCTGACGCTTGAGCCGGGCCTTCTTCTTGACCTGCCCCTTGAGGCGCCGCGTTTTTCCGGAATTCCGTCGGTCGTGCTTTCCCACTGCGCGCAAGATGACCCCGCGCTGCATGGAGCGTCAAGCGCTTCGAAGGAAGAGAGCGCCGAATCGGCTCGTGTCGCGCGGGCGTCGGGCGCGCCGCTCAGCCGGTACCTTCGACCGCCGCAGCCTCTCGTCCTCGAACTTCGAGGCGATATCGGCTGTTTATGGTCTCGATGTAGAAGACCTCGCGGCCGGCGAGCCGCAGCACGCGTTTGACGGGGGTGGTCACGTATTCGTGCATACCGTCGGGAAATTCGATCACGACCACCGAGCCCTTGCGAGGTGCTCGAACCAGGCGCCCCGCCACGGACCGCGCGCCCTTTCCGAGCTTTCGAAGGACTACGTCCACACTGTCAATCTAGCATCGTCTCGCCCGACGTCTACTGCTGTCACAGCGACGTTCTTTCTCGAGCGGCCGAGTTTTCTCGAGCTGCCGAGCTCTCCCGCGAATTGGTTAGGGAATGCCACCTTTCGCGAGACAGGCGAGCGTCCAGCTCTGTGCCTCCTTGTGCCGACCAAAACCCTTGAGCACACGAGCTTTCTGGCACTCGGGGCCGTCGTATCGACCCGACGGCAAAGCCGGTGTGCGCAACGCCGGCGTCGGTGGGGCGGCCGCCGGCGGCGGCTGGGGGGCCGACGGGACAGCGAGCGTCGCGGGAGCCATAGGCGTGGCGACCGATGCGCCCGCGACCACGGATGCCCCCGGCTCGGCGCGCGGGACGGACGACGGAATCGGCGTCGAGTGGGCGGTCGCATGTGGTTGCGGCGCTCCTCCGCCGTGGCTGAGAGGCGGGATGTCCGCCCCGTTATCCGCACTTGGGGGCGTATCCGGCGTCAGCGCAGCGGGCGCAATGGATGTCGCGGGCACAGTCGACGAGGGGTCGTCGCGGAGAACGACGGGGGCGTTGCCGTGACCGACGCCTGCGTGGACCGCGTAAGCAATCGCCGCAAAACTGGCGACGCCCACAACGGCCGCCGCGGCCAACAGCGTCGCGCGGCCCCCACTCCCCTTCGCGGATGGCTCGGCGGGGGGTTCCAGCACGGGAACTCGCACGGGCGTCGAAAGTGACATATTGCCGCTCGTGGGCGTGTACATCACGGCGGATGGGCGGATGGCCGCGGCGACGTCGAGGGGCGAGCTCAGCTCTGTCCTCGGGCGGGGTGGCGTCTCCGCAGCCGCTTCGGGCGCGACCCCGGTCCTTCCGGCGAACACGTCGATGAATTCGCGCACCGTCTGGAAGCGATCTTCGGGCGACTTGGCCAACGCCCGCGCGATGGCGCTGCGCATGAACGAAGGAACACGCCCTCCCTCGGCAAGCGACTCGATCGGAGTGGGCGGCTGCGTCATGTGTTGCGCGGCCCACTCCCACGCCGTGTCCGCCTTGAACGGGAGCTTGCCGGTGAGCGTCTCGTAGGCAAGCACTCCCAGCGAATAAATGTCGCTGCGCGCGTCGATGGGACGCGCCGTGAACTGTTCCGGGCTCATGTACGGCGGCGTCCCGAGGACCATGCCTTGCCCGGTGAGCTTCTGCTCTTTGCCGTCCGGTTCGCGAGCGCGCTTTGCGATTCCAAAGTCGAGCACTTTCACGAAGTCCTTCTGTCCCGCACGTTCCACAAGAACGACGTTGTCGGGCTTCAAGTCTCGGTGGACGATGCCGCGCCCATGCGCTTCTTCGAGCGAACCGCAGACTTGCTCGAGAACGTGTGTGGCGCGATCTGGAGCCATGGCGCCCTCAGCGACAAGACGTTGCGAGAGGTTCGCTCCGTGCAGGAATTCCATGACGATGTACAGAACGCCCTGCGGCGTCGAGCCGAAGTCGTAAACCTGAATCGTATTGGGGTGCTCGAGCTCTGCGATTGTCGCCACCTCGCGTTCGAAGCGGGCTTCCAGGTTCGGGTCGCGCGACATGTGAGCGTGGAGTGTCTTGACGGCGACCCTGCGCTTCGCGCTGCCGAGCAGTTGCTCTCCCTCGTAAACCGCCCCCATTCCCCCCTCACCGATAAGCCGGACGACGCGATACTTGCCACCCAGGTTCTGCCCAATCAACGGGGCGCCGGAGGTTCCGCCCGGCGACGATCCGGTCACCGTAGCGCCGCACGACGGGCAAAAGCGCTGCGATCCGTCGATCGGGCTCTGACACGAAGAGCACTTCATCGGGAGATATCTTAGGTCAAGGGCTCGTGCCGTTCACTCGAGACTGCGAGGGCCGCGTGGCTGGGGCCGGGTGTTCAGTGGCGGCGATGGGCCACGGCAACGACCAACGACGTCCCGTCGCTCGGTCCAAAAGGTCCAAGCGAGTGCCCCGCGAGGTCGCGGGAAAGACAACTCCGATGCGTGTGCGCAGTTTCGGCGTGAGTGCGGGACCTTGAGCCGCTCCGGCATCGCTCGCGTCGGGCAACGCAAGCAGCGGGAAGTCGAAGCGGACTCGCTCGACGAGTGTCGGACCCTCGAAGAGCTCGAGCGCAAAACGCCCCATCACCCGGGGCGTCGGTTGCGGACTGAGAAGGTCCATCGTGCGAATCCCGAGCAACCAGACGTCCCCGCGATCCCAGCGCAGATCGAAAACCCACTGGAACCGTTCGGCCATCGGTCGCGGGTCCGGCGGCGCGGGCGAAATGTCGATTTCCGGCGCGCTTCCCGCATCGAAGACACGGCCCATGTCGATCGATCGACGCGGCTGGTCGGCGCGCGCCCCTAACGCACCGACGGCGCAGACGAGCACGGAAGCGGCGAGGATGGCAAAACGCACGTCGCCGCAACTTCCCACGCCGCGGCGTCGCCGCCAAGCGCGTCCCACAGCCCCAGAAGATCGCTCGGGATGGGAGCATCGATCGTCAGCGGCGCTCCCCGGCCATCGGGCACGACCACACGAGCCGCATGCAACGCCACGCGGCCGGGTTCGATCACACGACCGCCGGGGAGCGTGATTCTCACGGGGCCGCCATACGAACGGTCGCCGATGAGCGGAGCCGAGGCGTACGATGCGTGGACGCGAATCTGATGCGTGCGCCCGGTCACAGGCATGACCGCAAGCATCGCTACGCCGCTCTCGATGCGCGCACAGGTCGCGTAGGACGTTTGCGCAGGTACCGCATCCCGGCCTTCCGCCTCGCGGAGCCGGGGATCCCGTGCGCGGCCGATGGCCGCGCTCCACGTGCCGCAATCACCGTCCGGCGCGCGCGCCGCGATTGCGACATATCGCCTGCTGTAGGTGCCCCCGCTCCGTGCCCTTGCCAGCCGTTCGGCTGCCTCGCGTGTCAGGGCAAAGACGACGACACCGCTCACCTCGCGGTCGAGCCGCGAAGTCGGGTGCACGCGCGCCGGGTCGAGGCCGAGCGCATCGGAGACGAGACGCGAGAGCGCGTGAGACGCCCCAGAATGGTCCGCGATCGTGGCAACGCCCGCGGGTTTGTCGACGGCGACAAGATCGGCGGTCCTTACGAGAACTGTCGGACCCGCGGCTTTGGCACGCGCCGCAGCGATTTGGATGATGTCCCCGTCGCGAACGGCTTCCGTCGCCGAGCGGACACGGCGCCGGCCCAAGAATACCCGCCCATCGGCGACGGCATGTTCGTCCGCACCCGCGCGCAGGAGGATCTCGCCAACGGTTTCACCGTCCCCGGGACGTGCGACCCATCGCATCCGAGGACCCATAGCCGGCCTCGCGCCAGCGTGCGCTCACGATCATCGCAGTTGCTCGACCGTGCCTCGGTCGCCATCGACCCGAAGGACGTCGCCGACCCGAATCGCGCGCGTCGCCCCGACGACGTTGACCACGCTTGGAACCCCGAACTCGCGCGCAACCACCGCCGCGTGCGACAGCGGGCCACCGAGCTCCGTGACCACCCCGGCAGCCACGAGAAAAAGCGGTGTCCACCCCACGTCGGTCGTATGCACAACCAGGATTTCACCCGGCTGAAGCTCGTCCATCTCATCCTCTCGGAGTAGAACGCGGGCCTTGCCTTCCACCACCCCCGGGCTGGCAGGCAGCCCGCGCAAGACGGGTCCGACCGACGGTGGCAGTACGACCGGGGGAGGCGAGCCCACGAACGTTGCTGGCGGGTCCGGCCGCGCCTGATCGCGCGCGAGCTCGGCCCGGCGCGAGCGAACGAGGAGGACGAGGTCGGCGCGCGGAGCGCGCAGCGCCCCGACGACTTCGTCGATGGTCAACAAAAAGGAACTCGGCACACTGGCGAAGGGCGAGCCGGCCTCGACGAGCTTGCGCCAGTCCGCGTCGAGCTCGGGGTCGCGCCGCAGCAGACGGCGATCCGCGTCGAGCGCGGCATCGCGCAGCATTCCGAGAACGCGGGTCACCCAAGTGCGCATCCGCTCCCGCAGGCGAGCCGCGCGCTGTGCGCGAGCGACCAGATGGCGAACGAGGGTCTGTTGGGCGATGTTCAGCGTCGAAACGAGCTTCTCCATCTCGGCTCCGGCTTGGGCCTTGGTCCGGGCGACCGTGCTCTCGACCCGCTCGGCGTCCGTGCGTAGCGCGGCGCGAAGCAGCCTCAGAACCGGGCGCGGATCTTCTTTCCACCGGGGTGTCGACAGTTCGACCTCCCGCACCGCGCGGTCGCCATACAGTTCGAGAAAGCTCTGCAGCGCGCGGCGGGTGGCTCCCTCCGGAACGGCGTCGACCCCGGTGGTCGACTCACGCTCAATGACCGCGCGGGCCTCCGGTTCGCGAAGAGCGAGTGCGGCCACGTGCATGATTCCGATGCCCGGGCGAGCGCTCTCCAGATCGCGGATCCCGCTCGTGAGCGACTGTGCCAGTCGATCGGCGTCGATCGGTGCGATACGGTCAAGGACGACTTTGAGCACCAGGTGCGTCCCCAGCGTATTCGACGCGCACGTGAGCATGATCGTGCCCGTCCGCTCGAGGAGCGCCTGGATGTCGCGCAGGCGCCGGGCGACCCCCTCGTCCGGCAAAATTGCCAAATCGAGCGCGCTCTGGGCGCGCCATTGCCGCTCGGCGAACGCTTCGAACGACGTGACGTCATCGTGGAGTCGCATTTGTTCGCGCAGCAGTCGCGATGCCGTGAGCGGCAGGCGCAGGTAGAAGCTCCGGCGGCTCACGCCTCTTACTTGGGTCGCAAGTTCGTCGGCGCCGCCACCCCCACCGAGCTCGACCAACATACGCGGGTCGAGAAAAGGCACTTGCGCGGCGATGCGCATGAAATGAGTGAGGTTTAGGTAGAACCGTCCATGGACGTTGGCGACGAGACGGGCGTTCTTCGGAACGCGGCACCCCAGTGCGGCAAATGCGCGGCGGAACCCGGCCTCGCTGAACGCGCCGGCCACCGACCATGTAAACGGTGTGGCGACCCCGGGCAGGGCCTCGCCCACGTTGACATTGCTCCAGACCGTGTCGGCATGGCCGCCTTCGGGGTATCCCCTGCCGGTCGCCGGACGGGCCTGAACGATCCAGGTGCGATCTTCGTCGCATGCGAACTCCACGTCCCAGGCAACCGGCTCGAGTTTCTCGAGTCGATCCGCGAGGCGCGCGAGCTGTGCGATGCGCTCTGGCCCAAGGGCCGGCGCATCCGGGGCTTCCACGTCGATTTCCTGAACGCGACCGTCGCGCACGACGGTCGCCCGCGCCTTGTGCGCGATGAGCGCAGCAGTGAGTCGCCCCTGCGAATCGATCCGAAGGACGTCAGGCGTGGTAACGCCATTGACGACGGGCGCTCCCAGACCGAATCCCACGTTGACGATCCGCTCGTCCGCCCCGACGGGGTCTCGGGCGCGAGCATCGGGCGCGCGCGTGAACATCACGCCCGCGGCCCGCGCTTCGACCATTCTTTGAACCACGAGGCCCATGCCGACATCGCGCACGCCGTGGGCCGCGAGGTACGCGAGCGCGCGTCCACTCGCTATCGACGACCACACCTGTCGTACGGCGGTGGCCAGCGCTTCGCCCGATTGCACGCCGAGAACGCTGTCGGCCAGCCCCGCCATCGAGACGAGGTCCCCGTCCTCGCAGGTTGCGCTCGATCGCACGGCCAATCCCCATGGCGCTCGTGTGCCTAACGCGGTCCAAAGCGCCGACAGCTCCCCTTCAAGACCTTTGGGAAAGGGTACGGTCAGAATCTGTTGCCGAGCCTCGGCCGCGCGCAGTTGCCCTGTCCGCCCCGTCGCAGCGCGAAGCAGCGACTTTGGCTCGTTACCCGCCGGTAGCTGGCGAATGGCTTGGGCGAACGCTTCCGCCGGAAGAACGACCGCGGTAGGGACTTCGAATCCGTGACGCTCGAGCCACACGAGGCGCGCCGCCTTGCCGCCAATCGTGCGAGCGTCGTCGCCGCCACGGCGCTGCGCGAGCGCTTCGAGCGCGACGAACCACGACATGCGCGCGAATGGTAGTCGGCCACAGTCTTCAGTCGACGGACTTATAGGCCCTGCCCACCAACGTGACCTTGGTCTTGTCTCGTAACGGAAGCGCCTCCCCGGTATCTCGGTCGATGGTCACGAGCGAGGCGCCGAGCGCGGCAGCCTTGTTCCGCATGTCGTTGCGCGCGGCTTGTTGCGCCGCATCGACTTCGTGCGCCGCTGCAACACCGGTCACGGACCCGACGAGCCAGTACGCGTCTGCGCTCGGCGGTTCCGTGGCAAATTCGACGTCTGCGGCAGCCGGTTGAAGATCGACGTGATCGGGAATTTCGGCAACGCAGGCGTTCAGCAAGCCAGGCATAAACAGCAAGCCGAGCGGAAGAGGAAGAGACAGAAGGAGCCGCCGCATTTAACAATTGTAGCGTGGCCAGAAATTGCGACGACGCATTCTCCATCCGCGGGTGCGGCATGGTCCAGCCTACCGGGCAGGAAGCGGCCTCACCCGCGCGATAGCGCGCGGTCGTGCCACAACAAGAGCTCGATCGACCCATGACCGCGATTGAAGACGTAGTCGTGCGGACCTGGCACGTCGACCAAATCGTGGCCGATGCCCGCCGCGCCCCATGCGCGCGAGACGGCCAGAACGGCTCGCCGGAAATAGTCGTCGGAGCTCGTCACCAATCGCAGCTTCAGGTCATGGCGCCGAGTCCGCGCCGCCTCCGCCAGCGCGGTCCACTGTGCCGTCTGTCCTTCGGCGATGGCTGGCTGAATGCCGCCGACCGCTCCGAACGCGTCCGGATAGGTGAGACCGATGCGAAGCGCGACGACACCACCCAACGAAACGCCGTCGATGCCGGTCGACTCAGGCGACGTGACGACGGGCGTCTGGCTCCGAACGCGGGGCACGAGCACGTCCAGTAAGAAGCGCGCGTACGCGCCAATCTCGCCGGTCGAGGTTGGGCTGAAGTCGGGCAGCCACGGGCAGGCGACGACGAGACCGCCGAACGGTCGCATAGCGAGGGAAGCGTTCGTTTGCGCAAGACGTAGCGGGTCGGCCCATCCCTCGTAGTCGTCGTCTCGAAGCGGCGCGTTCCGCAGGCGGTCGATCATACGAATCATGGCGTAGTCGCGCGGCCATCCGAGAGCACCGTCGGCGGGCGGCTTGACCGCTTCGCCGCGACCGTGCAGGGCGATAAGCAGCGGAAACCGTTCGTTGGGCGCGCCCCACGTCGGCACGACAACCGCTGCCCGTGCTTGACCCCACGGTTGCGAGCCGAGATCCCATTCGAGAAGCCGGACGTTCGACGACACGGATCCGTCCAAGGAACCTCCCCGAGCGTCGCGCTCGCCGCGCGAACAGGCCACTGCCGCCGTGGCGCCAAGCACGAACCCGCGACGACCCAAGCTCGCGGCAGCGCTGTGGCCCTTCGAGCGGGCGCGAGATCCGCCCTTCCCATTCGCACCAAGGCCTGAGAGGTTCTGCCGGGGCTCGTCGGCGTCAGTCGTCATGCGGCGGCCGAGGGACGGCGCCCGTTGCTGCACGCACGAGGTCGACGAGCATCGGATCGCTCGCTATTCGCTCGAGGAGAACCGACCGAATCATCTCCCGCTCCGTGCTCGGCAACGAGCCCAGCTGGACCGTCGCCTCATCGACTTTCAGGGCGAGATACCCCTCGAGAGTGACGCGGCCGGCGCGGAGCTGATCGAGGCTGGTGGCAGGGGCCTCTGCGGGCCCAGCGGGCTCAACCCGAGGAGCCTCGGAAAGCTCGAAAGGACGCTGCGCTTCGAGGGCAGAAGAGGGGCCGCCGACGCTCGTCGGGATGGATGCTCCCTCTTTTCCGATCGGGTCGATTCCCATGGGGTCGTTCGCAGGCAAGGATAGAAGGATCGGAGCCCGCATGCCATCTCGCTGCCTGGGTCGGCGGCAGCGAGTCGAAATCTGCCTGCGAACTAAGGCTTCCAGTCGATGGCGGCCCGGCGCACCCGACGATCGCCAGGGGCGGATCCAACGTCATCGAACACCAGTCCGTCCGTCGTGAGGGCCAAGGACACGTCGAATGACGAGGATGCGTCCAAGTCGAGCAGCGTCGAAGTCGTCACCGGCGTCGCGTCCTGTCCCAACCGCAGTGCCGCGAGGGTTAGCCCATCGCGCCCGCCGTGGGCAATCACGGCCCGGACATCGCCGGACTGCGAGTCCAGCACGACATTGGTCGGCCGCTCGTCTTTGGAAAATGGCAACGCAGCAGGCACGCCGACGACGTGAGCCGACGCATCGAGCCGCGCGACCATCGCAGCTCCGGGCGCGTCGAGACCGGAGGGTGCATCTTCGATCCACGCGAGTATGGCCCCTCCGCCTGGCACCGCTGCGAGACTCGGCGATCGGGAGTGAGAGGCCGTTGCGAGAACACGAACCTCATCGCCGGCGCGCGTGGCGTCTTCGGCATGAAGCGTCGTCACAAAAATGTCGGCTACTCCTTCCCGCGGACTCTCACGCGGATCGCTCCAGGCGACCCACGCGATACCGTCTCGTATGGATAGGGCGACGTCCCCCGCATCGCCGGGCGCCTTCGTGAGACGCTGCTCGTGACCCACGCGCCTGAGGTTGCGATCGACCTTGGCGGCGTAGACCTCGCCGTTGCCGCTGCGACCGTCGACCCATGCGACAATCCAACCATTGCCGGCCCATGCCACCGCAACGCTGCTTGCCTCGCCAGCGACGTCTGTAAGCCGCGCTTGCTGCATCGAATGCCCGAGCGGATCGGTCCGAGCGACGTGCACA
Source organism: uncultured delta proteobacterium (assembly GCA_963696385.1). Taxonomy (GTDB): domain Bacteria; phylum Myxococcota_A; class Polyangia; order Polyangiales; family Polyangiaceae; genus Palsa-1150. The sequence goes on along the minus strand of CAVOKF010000004.1, from coordinate 613,429 downwards.
TGCGGATCCCCCTCGTCTCGGCCGACCCACACGATCGCGGCGCCGTCGCCTGGTTGCGCGCCGGCGGCGAGGGCTATACCCCCAGTCAACAGCGCACGCGACGTCAGGGGCCTCTCCGGGCCGAGCGGCCGCCCCGTGCGATCGACCGATTGAAGTACGATCTGAGCGCCGCGAGACCGGCGCCGTTCGCGCGGCAAGTCGAGCGCGCCCGCGAGCGTTGCCACCAGCGTCCCCGCGCCCACATGGGCGGCCGCGAGATCCTCGTACGGCTGTCCCGACGCGATCGTTTCCACCCCGGTGACGCGCGGCGCGCCAACCGGCCCCTCCTCCGTAAGCGGCGCAGAGAAGGCGGATGCGCGGACGGGGAAGTCCACCGTATAGATCGGCGTTGGCGCAACGCTCGACGCGGCCAGAGCAAAACATCGCCCGCCGACGCCGCAGCGCAGTCCCCAACCAATCGATGACGGAGCGTGCTCGTCGCCCGTGAACATCGGCTCGACTTGCACGGCCCGGAGCCGATCATCGAGACGAGTAAATGTGGGCACCACCGATCCGGCGCACGTCGCATTCGGGTCGGCGGAGCGGCAGCGGGCGAGCGCCAAAAGGGCGAATCCGACATCGGTGGCCACCAGCTCGGGTGGGCTTCCGGACGCGATGTCGAACGACGTAAGCGGCAAAGCCGAGAGCTCCAATTCGGTAGAGACCAGCGCAAGATGAAGCACACTCGTCGGACGCACACGGCTGTGCGGCTCTGCCCAAGCTAGAGCGACACCTTTCGGTCCCGCGGCAAGGTCTACGACGGTGGATCCGCCTACCGCGTTCATCGCAGGCGCCGGTCCGCGCACATGCCCTCGAGCGTCGACCGCGGCGAGCATAACCTGTGGATCTTCGCCGGTCCGGTCGGTCCAGGCCATCAGCCAACCGTCACGGATGGGAACGACATCGACGTCTCCGCTGACGGTGGGCCGCCCGGTCACAAGCACACTGGCTCCGTCTGGATGACCGTCCGCATCGAGGCGCTGCCATGTCAAATTCCCGCCGGCACGCATTCGATCGTCGACGGGGCCAACCGCCACGAGTGCCAGCGCGGCTCCTCGACCGGCCGGGACCGTCTGCCACCGGTCCACGCCGCGGGCCACCCGCACCGGTTGCCCGTGGACTTTTGCATCGACGTCCATGCCCACCGCCAGCACGTTGGCGTCGCCCGCCGTGGTCTCCTCGGCCCAAACGCATAAGCCGCCGTCTTGGGTCGGCACGATTTGAAACCACCGGATGTGATCGCTGGTGCGCTGCACGTCGGCCGCCGCCCCTCGGACGGTGCCCTCGGGCGTCAAGCCAACGACAGTAAGCGATTCGCCGCGATCCAGCAGAGCGCTCCAGGCCACGAACCATCCGCCGAGCTTCCCGCCTGCGGGCTGAATGACGAGCGACGTCGCCTCCTGAGGCACGCGCGCGATCCCTCGCGCGTCGTGCATCGGCGCCCCGTCTTCCGCCAGCGGAATGACGACGAGCTCCTCGCCGCCTCCCTTTTCGGCAGGCGCGATCCAAGCAGCCAGCCCCGTGGAACTTCCACGAGCGACAAAGGGCCCGAGAGTTTTGTGCTCCAGCACTGCGACCGCATGCGAGCGCGCAGGCTCCGTCTTCGACACCGCCCAACGAGCGGCCGACGAAGCGCTCATCGGCGGCGCGACCGCTGCCACGACGGCCGGCGCCGTTGGATGGGACCTCTGGAAAGCACACCCACCAAGCAACGAGGCCGCCAGGACAGCGGCGAGCCTCGCGCTTCGCGCTGACTCGAGCGGGCGGCGAGACGCGATACCCACGCTATCGTGGGCTGAAACACCCGGGGACGACTCGATCATCCCGCGAGGGTCCGCCCGAATGCATTCGGGCGTAAGTACACCGCTCCAGAACAAAGGGATCAGCCGTGCGGTGTACTTCAATCGCCGGCAGGCGATTGGGGGTTTGGGGCGAAGCCCCAAGGAAATCATCTTAGTACAGCGCCCGCCTGCGAAGCAGGCGTGCCCAGCGAAGCTGGGTACCATTCAATGGGCGCCGTACTAAGACGCTCACGCTCGGAGCAGTCGACCGACGTGACGCCTCTCCCATTCGAGAGCGCGCTCGTAGTATCGAAATTGCTTCTCGCGCTCTTTAAATTCGGGGGGGTGCAGGTTCACGCGGCCGAGCCCGCGGCTACCTGGAATCACGTGATGCAGCATCTCGTGGTAAACGATGTATGCCACGAAATACCGTGGAACCCACGTTCGATCGAGTGCAGGGTGGACGCGGATCAATCGATCAAAGGCACTGTAGCTCCCGAGCTTGATGGTCCTGCGTCTCGGTGCCTTGGTCGTGGACTTCTTGCCCCAGGTAATCAAAGCGTGGACACTTCCACCAAAGTATCGCTCGTTTACGTCCCCGTAGACGACCAACAGGTCATGATGTTTGCCCCGCGCTATGAGCGGCGCGTTCCGCTTGCGTCGAGCAAGCCTGAAGCCGTTGGCGTCGATGAAGTCGCCGAGAGCCGCGCTTGCCTCGCGATCGCCGCGGGTCACATAACGGACCAGCGCATCGACGACCGATGCCGGAGCGTCGAGAAACATGTGGTGTGCTCGAACGAAGAGCGTTCCGCGTTGGACGCGGTGAGTGATGATGGAATGTCGGTTGTCCGTGATGGACAGGATCACCGAGCCCGCGAAGGCGGCACGAAGTTTGCGCTCTAGGGATTGGCGAGCGCCCTCATGCACGAAGAGCCGAGGCGACCCAGGCGGAAAGACCAGCCTTAGCTGGCCGCCCGCGCGCTCCGGAATTCGGATGGCTGCGGCGACCTGAGAGCGGGCCAAAGAGGTGGCGCGTCCAGCCATGCGAGCCGCCCCCGAGCGACTCGCGTGGAAAACGGGCACGACGCTCCGACTGCCCATCCGTGGCCTCCACCCGCCGGGTTAGAAGAAGGGGGGAAGAGTGTCAAGGAACGGGAATTTAAATAGTATTTACAATTACTTGCATGTGAGGGCAATACCCCCCTTAGGAGTTGCTTTGCGCGCGAGATCGGGCATCCGCGGCACGGGTCGCTGGCAGCTCAACCGTGGCGGCGAGCATCCGGATCGAGCCGAAGGTTCTTCGGATCGATGACGAAGCGCAGACGTGTCTCGCGACCTTCGGACGGCAGATGCACGGCCACCACCATGGCCTTGTCGAAGACTCGATCGAACTTGCCAAGGACAGTGCGGCTGGCGATCGACAGTTCAGGCTCGTGCCCCACGAGCATGACGCGCTTGCTGCCTGCGGATGCAAACTTCGACGCAAGCGCGGCGACGTCGCCGCCAGGCTCCATCTCGCGCCTGACCTCGACATAGCCGCCCCGATCGGTGAGGCGAGTCATCAGAGCGACGATCTCGGCCGTTTGGACGGCGCGAACGAGGGGGCTCGTCACGATGCCGAGAGGCGCCTCGCCCACTTCCACGAGCAGCTTGGCGACCGAACGGACCAGCTCGCGTCCAGCTGGCGTAAGGGCGCGATCCTCGTCTTTCAGACTCGCGGCTCGGTCCTCCGCCGGACCGTGGCGAATGAGGTAAAGCTTCACTAATTCGCGGGCTTGGCCGCCGGTACTGGTTTCTTCGGCATGGCTCTTTCTTCAACGCCATTTGGCGGCGACGTCGCGTTCGCCCCGGAATTCGCGACCGCACCTCGCCGGATGCCGTGCTTTGCGAGGATGAGCGCTTCGATCTTGTCCATCACATCTGGATGTTGTTCGATGTACGTCTTGGCATTCTCGCGCCCCTGACCGATCCGGTCGGTGCCGAACGAGAACCATGCGCCGCTCTTCTCGACGATTCCGAGCTCCGCTCCGAGATCGAGCAGGTCTCCCGATCGGGAAATTCCTTGGCCGTAAAGGATGTCGAACTCGACCTCGCGAAACGGGGGAGCAAGTTTATTTTTGACGACTTTGACCCTGGTTCGATTCCCGACCACCGCCGGCTCCTTTCCGCTCGCGGCAGCCGCCTCCTTGATCGCGCCGATGCGACGAATGTCGAGCCGGACGCTCGCGTAAAACTTGAGCGCGTTGCCTCCCGTCGTCGTCTCTGGACTCCCGAACATGACGCCGATTTTCATCCGGATTTGATTGATGAAAAATAGGAGAGAATTGGACCTGGCCACCGTCGCCGTGAGCTTCCGAAGGGCCTGGCTCATGAGGCGAGCTTGCAAACCCACATGGCTGTCCCCCATGTCGCCTTCGATCTCGGCCTTTGGCACGAGCGCAGCCACCGAATCGATGACGACCAGGTCCACAGCCCCGGATCGAACCAACATGTCGGCGATTTCGAGCGCCTGCTCACCATAGTCGGGCTGGCTGACGAGCAACTCGTCGGTCTTCACGCCGAGTTTGCGGGCATACGTGGGGTCCAGGGCATGCTCGGCGTCGATGAACGCAGCTACCCCGCCGGCCTTCTGGACCTGGGCGATGGCATGAAGGGTCAATGTCGTTTTTCCGCTCGACTCGGGGCCGTACACCTCGATGATCCGCCCGCGTGGATAGCCACCGATGCCGAGGGCGATATCGAGCCCGATACTCCCGGTCGAGACGGTCTGAATGCCCTCGGCCAGGCTTGCCCCTTCCTTGAGGCGCATGATCGAGCCTTTGCCGTATTCTTTCTCGATCGTCGCGACGGCAAGCTCGATCGCTTTGCTCTTGTTCTTGGTGTCATCCATAGTTTTTCCCACTCTGCTTCCCTTACGAACCTATACTGTCCCTGCGTTCAGCTTTCAACGCTGGAAGAGCCTGCCCCTTCAGGAACGAAAGAAAGGACCCGGTGAGCACCAGGCGATACTCGTTGCTGTGCGCCGGTACGGCCACCGCCCTCGCTCAGGCTGCGCTGGGCTGCAACGGCAATCACGTACCGGCCCCGATGCGAATTTCGCCCGAGCGCCCAGCCGGCATGGCCGAGATTCTCGGCGCCGATGCCGGTGAATTCGCTTCGACGGTCGACCCCGTCGCTCCCGCAGGAGACCTGAAGGCCGAACTCGACGCGTTCACTTCGCTCAACGCCTGCGTCGAAACGCGCGCTCGGCTCGATCCGCTCGTGGGCGAGGCCATCGAGGCGATCGGGTACGATGCATTTCTCCTTGACGCGTGCCGGTTGCTCGAAGCCGCGAAGGCCAGGGACTCCATGTTGTGCGAAGCGATCGACGCTTCAGCTCTGCGGGAGCATTGCCAGGCGACCGTTGCCGAAGTCGCTGGCCGCGTAGAGCTCTGTCCTTGGGCGGTCGCGGGTCGTCCGGGCCAGGGGCATGACGCAGCGTGTCTGGCCGTCGCGTCGCGCGATGCGCGGCTCTGCGCCGGCGTCGAGCACGCAGCGGCGCGCGCAACGTGTGAAGCGATCGCGATGCATGACCGAACCCGATGCGCGAGTCTGAAGACTCGATCGGAAGTAGGCCGGTGCGAACGCGCTGCCGATCGCTTTCGCGCCGTCATCGCGCCGAGCGACACGGCGGCGCGGCCGGACGAGATGCCGCGCGTCATCGGAAGATTGCGCGTCGACAACGCCGAGGCCTCAACCTCCCTCGACGTCGATCTCACGACGGAAGCGGACATCGCGCGAGGGGTGGTCGTAAGGGATCAGCGCGACGGCACACATTTTGTGGTCGGGCCCCTGACAGACAACGGGCTCGACTTTGTGGCACCGTCACCGCAGGTTCGGCCGAGCCTGGCCCTCGAACTGTTCCAGCCCGCTGCGACAGCCGGAAAGGATCCGGAGGAGATTCGAATCGAACGAGCGGAACTGATTGTCCCGGGCCGCGCACCCATGGCCACGCCCATCGCTCACTCTACGCTGACGGCCAAACTCTCGAAGTTCACGCACGCTCGCGGCGCTCCGGTTCAGTTTTCGATCATCGGCCGTCTCGGCGACGCCGCCGAGACGTGGCGCGTTCGCGCGGAGGTCTCGACGTTCGTGCGGGACATCGTCGCCGGGAGCGGCGTCACAGCGGGGTCTCGATCGCCGCCCGCCCGCCCGCTTGATCCTTTGGCACGACGTTCAGCCCTCGACGGGAGCGGCTCGGCGCCGTAAGCTTTTTGAAATCCGTGTCCTCCGACCAAAAAAATGTAGGGGGAGAGACCTTCGACGTGGTGCTGGTGCACGGCAAGACGACCGATGGCGAGGGTGCGTGCGTGTTGCGTGCGCGACCTGGAAAACTCGAGGCCGGCGAGGTCCGACCCCTTCGCGAAGGGCGCCCACTGCCGGGCGCAGGAGAAGTCGTGAGCCTTTCGCCGCGTCCGGGTTTGCCGAACGTCCACGACGTCAAGGTCGAGTACCAGCTACCGGGTGCCGCCCCAGCCGTCCGGCAGGATTGGGACGGGCCGGCGCAGGTGGCAACCGCGGCCTATCGAGCGTCTTGGGAGCGCACGTTCGGCCGCCGAGGCGGTCGAGCGACGACGAATTGACTCTCCCGCGCGTTGGCGCGCCGGGGCGTGCGGTTGGGCGGATTCTCGGCTGACCCCTTTGCTCCTGGGGCGGTGTACTTAGACTTAGACGCCGATGAAGAGCCGATGTGCGAAATTTCTCTCGAGACGGGCGCGCAGAACTTTGTCCGCGGCGAGCTCGATATCGTATTCGACGCGCTTGAACTCGAAACGCTTCTTATCGGTATCGTAAACCGTGTAGCTTGCGCGGTTGTCGAAATCCCGCGGCTGACCGACCGAACCAACGCTCACGATGTACTTTTTGTCAGGTTCGAGGTCGAAGTCGGCGGCCGGCAGTTCTTCGACATTGCCCTCGGTCAGCGCGAATACCTTGCACAGGTGAGAGTGCCCGATGAGCGTAATGTGTCCAATCCGGTCCCAGATGGCCAGGCACTCGCGAGCCTGCTCGGGCGCAAAGATGTACTCGAACTCTTCGAGACGGACAGGCGAACCGTGGCAGAGCAGGACACCGAAGTCGTCGAGCCGCTCCTGATAGGGAAGCGCCTTCAGCCAAGCCATGTTGGCCTCCGACAGCATGGCGGCGTGCGCATCGAGCGCATGACGAGCCGCTTCGTAATAATACGAATAGTCCATCCGTCCGCTCACGGCCGCGTCGTGGTTGCCTAGAATGGTCGTCCTGGCCGTCTCGCGAACGAGATCCGCGCATTCATTCGGCGATCCCCCGTAGCCAACGGTGTCGCCAAGGCAGTAAAAAATGTCGATTTTCTCCGTGGTGTAGGCCTCGAGGACGGCGGACAGCGCTTCGACGTTTGCGTGAATGTCACTGAAGATCCCGAGGCGCATTGACCAGCACCGTAGAGCGACGGGCTCTGAACCGCCAGGCCCGACGCACCGTCCCATCGGCCGCACCCATTTGGCGCGCTTGCGCGTCTCACCGTTCGGGCTTACGTCCCCTGTAGGATGACCGGCGAGACGCGAGAGACGGATGACGTCGCGGGTGCCGCGCGTGCGGCGCGAGCCAGAGAAGACGGCTCTATCCACGCCGAGATGGCGGAGGACGAGGCGGAGGAGACGTACGTCCTCACCGATCCCGTTCCGGAGCCCGTCGATGCCGCGCCTCAGCAAGTCGCTGATCTGGCGGCCGCATGTGTGCGTTTCATTGGCGCGCGATACGGCGCCACCCTTGATTTTTCACAAGAAACCCTGAGCTTCGTTGACCAATGGGTTCGCGATGCGCGCCCCGAGCTCGGCCGGCGCGCCGAGCTTATGGATCTGGTCGGGTCGGCCGCGGGAGCCTACTTGGGAGAGGTCATCCGCCGGGCGTTCGGCGGCACGTGGATCGTGACGGACGGCGAGATGTTTCAATGGAAGCTCTGCCTATCGACCGTCTACTGCACTTTCAACCCGATCGGCATGGTGCGCGAGGCGCTCACCCTCGAGTCAGCGGACGGCTGGAACGCGCACTTCGAGCTCGACCCGTCCGAGCGAGATTCGGTCGAGCGACGCCTCGCAGCTCTGCCGATTGTCGATGACGAAGAGTACTACGCGCCGAGCACGCGGTTCGACGTCGTGGCGATTCTCGTCGACGCTCTTCGGGGCGCGATGGACGCGCGGGGCCTCTCCGAGGTCCGCTTCACGTCGGAGGACTACCGGTAAGCGCACTCGCCGCGGTCCCGACCCTGGAGGCCGCGGTCTCCCTCTCGCGCTCGACTCGGCTCGGGCGCCCGCTTACGTTGCGCGAGATGTTCGAGGCGGAGCTGAACGACCCTCAGGCCGCCGCGGTCGCGCACGTGCAAGGACCCCTGTTGGTGTTTGCCGGAGCCGGGAGCGGCAAAACCAGAGTCATTACGTACCGGATTGCGAACTTGCTGGCGTGCGTGCGGGTCCCCCCGTGGCGCATTCTCGCCGTCACATTCACGAACAAGGCTGCGGGCGAGATGCGCCATCGGCTCGAGCGGCTCTGCGGCGCAGACCTCGCGCGCTCTCTCTGGGTGGGAACATTCCACGCAACCTGCGCCAAGCTGCTGCGAGCGCACGGCGCTGCAGTCGGCGTTCAGCCAAACTTCGTGATCTACGACGTCAGCGATCAGAGGGCCGTCGTCGCACGTGCACTCAAGGACCTCGACCTCGACGAGCGCCGCTATCCCCCGCGCGCCGTATTGACGCACATTCACCAGCACAAGCAAGAGGGACGCGGGCCAGAAGAGGCGGCCGCGCACTCGTACGTCGACGACGTGGCGATCCGAATATTTCGCACCTACGAAGAGAGACTCCGCTCCGCCAATGCGGTCGATTTCGAAGACCTGATTCTGCTGGTCGCCCGTCTCCTCGACAGCACGCCCGAGGGCGAACGGATTCGGCGCAGGTTCGACTACGTGCTGGTGGACGAGTTCCAGGACACCAACGCCACGCAGTACCGACTCCTGCGAGAACTCGCGAAAGACCACCGCAATCTGTGCGTCGTGGGGGACGACGATCAGAGCATCTATCGCTGGCGCGGCGCCGACGTTCGCAACATCCGCGGGTTTCGACACGACTACGCCGATGCAGCCGTCGTGAAGCTCGAGCAAAACTACCGGTCGACCCAGTGCATCGTTACCGCCGCTCTCGGAGTCATCGCGCGGTCGAACGAACGCGAGCCGAAGGAGCTATGGACGGCAAACGCCGCCGGCGCGCCGGTGCAGCTCGTGGCCGCCCGCGACGAGCGCGACGAGGCCGCGTTCGTCGTCGACGCGATTCGAAGCGCCGGGGCCGACGGGGTCGACTTGAGCGAAATCGCCGTCTTCTACCGCATCCACGCGCAGTCGCGCGTCCTCGAGGAAGCCCTCCGCGCAGCCAACATCGCCTACCAGATCGTGGGTGGGACCAAGTTCTACGATCGCGCCGAGATCAAGGACGCCCTCTCCTATCTGCGCGTCCTGGTCAATCCGCGATCGGACGTCGATCTGTTGCGCATCGTCAATGTGCCGGCGCGCGGGATCGGGCAGACGACCGTCGATCGATTCACCACGTGGGCCACCGTAAACGGCGTCGCGTTGTTCGAGGCGCTGGCGCACGTCGACGAGATCGACGACCTCGGGGCATCCGCGAAGAAGAAGCTTCAGGCCTTCCGCCAGCTTCTCGAGGGTCTGCGGGCCGCGGCCGAGTCACTCGCGCCAACCGGTCTGCTCGAGCGGGCGCTCGCCGAGTCCGGCTATTGGAGTGCGCTCGAGAAGGAGGACTCCGCAGAGTCGGACGCGCGAGTCGAAAATCTGCGCGAACTCGTTGGGTCGTTGCAAGACTATGAAGCAGAGGCGGAAGCCGCCGGCGAGACAGCCACGCTCGCCGCATTCCTCGAGCGCGTCACCCTCGTCAACGACGTGGACGCCCTCGAAAGCGGCAAGCGTGTCACCCTCATGACGGTCCACGGGGCCAAGGGCCTGGAGTTCGAAAGGGTCTTTCTCACGGGCATGGAAGAAGAGATGTTCCCGTACAGAGGCGTTGATCCTGGCGAGCGCGACGAGCTCGAAGAGGAGCGCCGCCTCGCCTACGTGGCGATCACGCGCGCGCGCCGCCAGCTCGTGATGACGCACACTCAGATGCGTCAGATTTTCGGCACTACACGATGGAATCGGCCCAGCCGATTTCTCGGGGAGCTGCCGAGCAGCGTTACGGAGCACCGGTCGACGACGGCCATGAGCGGCGAGCCCCGCTTCGGAAGCAGGTACGTGGACCGTGCTCCCGACGAGACGCCTGCCCGCGGCTCGTGGCGCCACCCGCAGGCCGCGCCCATAGCGGCGCCCAAGCCGGGAGAGCGCTTCATCGACAGCGAATTTTTCGACGATCCGCCGGAAGAAATCGCGTGTATGCCGCTGCGACGTGGCGCCAGAGTCAAGCACCAACGCTTCGGTGACGGACAGGTCGTGCGGGTCGTCACGGTCGGCGAGCCGGCGGTCGTCGCCTTCTTCCCAGGATGGGGCGAAAAGAAGATCCTCGCGCGCTTCCTGAAGCCTGCGAGTTGAGGTCGGGCCCCCTTTAGAATCGCGCGACGTACCCGAAGCACCAACCGCCTCGACCGTCTGGGCCGATGCGAATCCGATCGAGCTCCTGGACCGCAGCCCATGTCCGCGGCGGCACTAGATACGGGATGAGCGCGCCGCCGAACCCGGCCAGCCCCGCGGCGACGATGTGCATTTCGCGCTCGAGGGTCGAATACGGGCTCGTCGTGTCGTAGCCCGCGATAACTGCGTTCACCACGGGAGCGGTCGCGCCCGCGAGGAGCGCAAACGACAGCGCGATGGGCCACGTGACGTGAACCGTTCCTTCGCGGGGCGATTCGCCGACCCATTCGGGGGAGCACTTGGGCATCGCCAGCCAGGCGCCCGCCACCGTAAGGCCCCACGCGAATCCGATCGCGGTGGGTCCGACGAAGCGAGCGGGAAGGGTGGGCGACGACTTGATCTTGTTCAAGCTTCCGACGACGACCGCACCCGAGTCCAGAAGCACCAGGCCGACGAGGTATTCCCAGTCCGCATGGCTCGCGATGTCGCACAGCGCGCGCTCGCGAGCCCCACGTGGATAGATGTCGCCGGGGGCGCGGGCGTAACTCGGCAGGGCGTCGCGTGATCCTGCGGCGGCCGCCGCGTCCGCGGGTGGCAGGGGCGCCGAGAGCGCGGGGGGGGCCTTGGCCGAATACGAGTCCACGTTGGCGCCGAATGTAGCAGGGAACGCATCGGTTCCATGCGGGGATGAAGCGAACCCACAGGCGCGCTACGGGTACGAGCACCCCGGCCACACTCGAATGCAGGCATGGACAACAGAAGCGATCATCCGTTGGGCGGCAGACGACTTTCGCGCACGCGGCGTCGATACGGCGCGCCTCGATGCAGAGGTCCTTCTTGCTCACGCCCTCTCCACGACGCGCGTCCAACTCATCGTCGATGCGAAGCGGCCGCTCGAGGCTGACGAGTTGGCGCGTTTCCGCGATCTCGTGAAGAGGCGCCGCGCGCGGGAACCTGTCGCGTATCTGTTGGGCATGCGCGAATTCTATGGCCGGTCGTTTCGAGTCGATCGGCGCGTCCTCGTTCCGAGACCCGACACCGAGACGCTCGTGGAGACCGCGCTCGAGCGAACGCGACACGTGTCGATGGCGATGCGTGCGCTCGACTTGTGCACCGGCACGGGCTGCGTCGCCATCACGCTCGCGCGCGAGCGTCCCACGTCCCGCGTTACTGCGACAGACGTGAGCGCCGACGCTCTCGCCGTTGCGCGCGACAACGCCCTGCGGCTCGGGGCGTACAATGTGTCGTTTCGGCGGGGCGATTTGTTCTCGGCCGTCGGGCCCTCCTGTCGGTTCGATTTGGTCGCCGGGAATCCACCGTACGTGGCGAGCGGCGAAATCCCGTCGTTGCCACCGGAGATTCGCGACCATGAGCCGCGGCTGGCGCTCGACGGCGGCGACGACGGACTGGCGATCGTGCGTCGCATCGTCATCGACGCGCCGGCTTACTTGGCGCCCGCGGGAGTCCTGGCGCTCGAGGTAGGGGCAGGAGAATCCGCTGCCGTGGTCGAGTTGCTTGCGCGCGCAGGCTTCGCGAGCGTCCAAGTTCAGCGAGACTACGGGCGCGTCGAGAGGGTGGTGAGCGGCGTGCTACACAAGCCGTGACTTTCGGTTTCGCCGCTCGATGCCCTTCATCTGGTCGACGCTGCTGACGATCCTGCCCCCGTGCATCTTCTACCTCTGGGCAGTCCGCTCGTTCCCGTGGGCCGCCCAAAGGCGGCGCGGTCTCATCGGGGGCCTGACCCTCTTTGTCGCGGTGCAATTTCTGCTGCACTGGCAGGCCATCCGCAAGCACTGGCGGCCGTTGGGCGCCGTGCACATGACGGTCATGACCGCCGGGGTGGCTCTGGCGATTGCGTCGCCGCCGCTCGGCATTCTGATCGCCACGTCTTGGTCCATCGACCGCAGGCGCAGCGCGGGACCGGACAACACCCGCTCGGTCAGCCGTCGACAGATGGTCGAGGGAGGCGCCGGTTTGGCGCTCTTCGGTGCGACCGGCGCGATGTTGGGGTGGGGGGTCATGCGGGGAAGGTACGAATTTCAGCTGACCGAGCTCGCGGTCACCATCGAGGGCCTGCCGCGTGCCCTCGACGGCTACGTGATCGCACAGATCAGCGATATCCACGCCGGCGAGTTCGTCGGCGAGCGTGAGCTCGACCTCGGCCTAGCGTTGGCCCGTAGGGCACGACCCGATCTGATCGTCGTTACAGGCGATCTCGTGGACAACGACGCCACGTTCGCGCCGCTCGTCGCGCGAAAGCTGCTCGACCTGCCCGCACGCGACGGCGTTTTCGCATCGCTCGGCAACCATGATTACTACGCAGGCGCCGAACGGGTCCGGCGCGCGATGCGAGCGGCCGGGATCAGCATGCTCGTCGATGAAGGACGAGTCATCCGGCCGTCCGACGGCGGCGGCTTTGCGTTGCTGGGGGTAGACGACCTAAGCGCGCGCCGATACGGAAGGACGGGACCGCGACTCGACCGTGCGCGGTCGACGGTGGCGCCCGGACTGCCTCGCATTCTGTTGTCCCACCAGCCCCATACGGTCGATCGTTGGGCCGGTCAGGTTGCGCTGCAACTGAGCGGACACACGCACGGCGGACAGATCAATCCCGGTTTCGTGCTCGGACCCATCTTCGAATACATCGCCGGTCCTTATACGGTCGGATCGACGACGCTCTACGTGAGCCGAGGCTTTGGCACGGTCGGCCCGCCCGCTCGAGTCAACGCCTCCCCGGAAGTGACCCGCATTGTCTTGGTGTCCGGCTGACCCGCGGCGTCTGTCAGCCACCGGACCGCCCGACGGATAAGGACTGAAAGAGTGATCGCAACGCTCCTCGACTTCGACGGCGTAATCGTGGACAGCGAGCCGGTCCACCTCGCGGCGTTCAACGACGTCCTCGCGCCCGAGAGCCTCGAGATTACGGAACGCGAATACTTCGATCACTATTTGAGTCTGGACGACGCCGGAGTCTTCCGTGCGGTTTTGGCGCGCAACGGACGGGCATTCTGCGCAGAGCAGGTGAGGTCGTTCGTGGCCGCGAAGAGCCCGCGGTTCTTGGCTCGGTTCGAACAGCAGTTTCGGGTCTTTCCGGGGGCGTTCGACTTAATCGCTCGTCGCAGCGCGCGCGGCCCGGTCGGGATCGTGTCCGGGGCGCTCGAGCGAGAGATCACGTTCGCTCTCGAGCGCATCGGCGCGCGATCGACCGTAGCGTTCGTCGTGAGCGCCGAACGGGCAACTGCCTCGAAGCCCGATCCCGCACCGTTTCAGATGGCGCGCGAAGAGCTGCGGCGCCTCGGATACGACGGGCAAGCCGTGGCGGTCGAGGACTCGACCGGTGGCGTGATTTCCGCCAAGCGCGCTGGGTTGCGCTGCGTCGCGGTCTCCCATTCGTACACGAGCGGCGATCTCATCCGAGCCGGGGCCGACGCCGTTGCGGCCGACCTGGCATCGTTGACGGACGCGCTGCTCGAGGAGGGCCTTTGACTGCAGTGGCACCCTTCGTATTGTCGATCGCCGCACAACTCGCCGCCGCCGCTCCTGGCGGCGATGCCTGGAAGCGCGCGGAGCTAAGCGGAGTGCGCGGCATCACGATCGGCCCGATCGAAAACGGATATCACCCCGGAGTCGGTTACGGATCTCCGGCGTACGACCGAACACTCGGCGAAGTACTGGCGATGGGGGGCACATGGGTCGCCCTGACGCCGTTCGGGCGCGTCGCCGACACGACCGGGGCCGGCGTCGACCTCACGTTCGAGGCGCCGTTCGCGCGGAATCGTCAGGATGTGGCGCACGCAGTCGAAATGGCGCACGCCCGCGGTCTGCACGTCATGCTCGTCCCTCCGCTGTGGGTCGAGACGGGCCAGTGGCGCGGAGAGATCGATCCAAAGACCGATGAGGGATGGGCGCGGTGGGCGGAGAGCTATGGGCGGTTCGTCCGGGCTTGGGCCGAGGTCGCCGAGGCTACGCGCACCGAGATGTTTTCGGTCGGGGTCGAGTTGCGCTCGTGGGTGACGACCGCACGCGCTCCGAGCTTCGCCCGCATCGTCCGCAGCGTGCGACGGATCTACCACGGGCTACTGACCTACTCGGCGAATTGGGACGACGTCGACCAGACCGTGATCCTGGGGGACCTCGATGTGATCGGTCTCAATGCGTTTTTTCCCTTGTCGGAGGAACGCCACGCCGCTCCGTCCAAGCAACGGGACGCCGCGCGCGCCATTCGTGAGCGAATGCACCGACTCGCGGAGCTATGGAACAAGCCCGTCGTCTTCACGGAGACCGGTTACACGACGCGATCCGATCCGGCCTACCGGCCTTGGGAATGGCCCGATCACATGACCGCAGTCGCCGTCGACGAAGCGGCCCAAGCCGAGGCCTACCGCATCCTTCTCGCACCGTTGCTCGACGAGCCCGATTTCGTGGGATTCTTCGTTTGGCGCGAATACGCCGATCCCGACGACACTTCCCAGGAGCCGCCTTGGGGATTCTCGCCGCGCGGAAAGCTGGCCGAGTTGGTCGTGCGCGATGCATTTGCCGCACGCTGGTCGTGCGACCCTTGGTGGCGCATGGGCTGGCCCCAACACGCCCGGCTCCCGGGAGTCGACTGGCGTTAGCTTGGACGAACTCGCCGACGCCGTGCTCCCGACGTCGCGATGACGGCGAATTTGGCCCGGCGCCAAGGCCGCGCGATACGATCGGCGTCGTCTCGATGCCTTCGCTATCGCGAGCCTGGATCCCGGTCATGACACTGGGGGTCGGGACCTTTATCGGCCTCGGCCGGCCGGACGCCGAACTGGCATTCGGCGCCGCCACGCGTACCGCCGGATCGATCGCGAGCCCGGCCCCTTCGCGACCCCCGTTGGATCGCGGTTTCTCGGCCGTCGATGGCTCCCTGATCCCCGATCCAGCGCCGCCCTGGCCACGGCTCAACACCGACGATAGTACGGAGCGCGCCTGGCTGATTGCCGAGGGCCCTGCACACGCGCCGCGGGATGGCCGGCGGATCGTCACGTTCACGTTCGACGACGGGCCTTTCCCGGAGACGGCACCGACGCTCCTGCGCATCCTGAGCGAACACAAGATTCACGCCACGTTCTTTTTCATCGGGCAATACCTCTCGGGTAACGATCGTCGGGCTGTCGAATCGCGCGAATGGGCCAAGCGGATCGCGGCGGCCGGCCACGCCATCGGCAATCACACGCTCCACCACAAGATCCTGACCGGGTTGTCGCACGCGGCGGCGCTCACCGAGATCGACGACTCCGCTGGGGCGATCGAGCGCGCGACGGGCGCGCGGCCGAGCCTGTTTCGCCCACCTTATGGCGCGCTCGACCCATGGCTCGAGCACGCGCTCCGGGAGCGCAACCTCGACCTATTGCTCTGGAACATCGACGTGCAGGACATCCGCCGCGCGGATCCCGACGAGATCGCGCGATCGCTCGAGGAACAGCTGGACTACAAGCAGGGAGGGATCGTGCTCCTGCACGACATGCATTGGGCTTCGGTCAGAGCCTTCAAAAGGCTGCTGAGCCACCTCGAGGCAAGCCGCTGGGACTCGGCCCACCCGGATCGCCGCGGGTGGGATATCGTGGACTTGGCGGAATATCTTCGCACGACCGAAGCTTCTCCTCAGCCGTACGCCACTCGGGAGGAGCTCGTGAATGCACGCCGAGCTGCGGCACACGAAGAGCGGACGCGCGATTTGTGAGCGCGATTACGTTCCGGTCATCTCGTCGCAGATCGCAGCGGCTTTGCCGGCCAGCGACTTGCCGTCAATCTTGACGTCGCAAAAATCACCCGCGCGCAAGGCGTCGATGTAGTTGACAACGAGCGGATTGGTCCAGTCTCGGGCCCCGTCGAACCGTGCTCGGATGACGCCTCGCTTGTCGAGAAACCAGGTCTCGGGAAATAGATTGGTGCCGTACTTTCCCCCAACCACCTCGGAATCCGGATCGAACAAGATGTCGAACGGGGGCGATTCGCGCAACGCGGTCTGGAGCGTGGCGCTCACGTCGTCCGGTCCCTGATCGACCGAGACAGCGACGACGACGACATCGGGCCGGTCGCGAACGATTTTGGTCAGTTCGGCCAAGTCGGGCATTTCCTCGAGACACGGGCCGCATGTCTTCGTCCAGAAGTTCAAGACGACGACCTTGCCGCGAAGGCTATCGAGGGTCACCGTCGCTCC
This sequence comes from uncultured delta proteobacterium, assembly GCA_963696385.1. GTDB lineage: Bacteria > Myxococcota_A > Polyangia > Polyangiales > Polyangiaceae > Palsa-1150. The sequence goes on along the minus strand of CAVOKF010000004.1, from coordinate 596,778 downwards.
GTGGAGATCTTTGAGCGAAAAGCCAGGAGCCCGTCGGTCCGCGGCCATGTAGTCCGGATGCAGAAAGCAGGGTGCACTGCAGACTCTGCGAGTCTCACCTTCTTTCCCAACGGCCACGAAGCCATAAACGAAAAGCGCCGCGACAACGACGAACGCGATTTGCGCGAGGATGGGTACGACTCGGACGGTCGGCTCGGGTTTGGCGGGCATCGAATCTCTTGTAGCCCGGTATTGTAACGGGCGTCGGTGCAGAGGCCAGCGGAGCGCCTATGATCGTGCGCCTCGATGGCTGACCCGGAGAAACGCCACGCGGAGCTCGTGCGCGAGATCGATGCGCACAACTACAGGTACTACGTCTTGGACGATTCCGTCGTTGCCGACGCCGACTTCGATCGACTGATGCGAGAGCTCCGGATCATCGAGCAAGCGCATCCCGAGCTCGCGACGGCCGATTCGCCTTCGCAGCGCATCGCGGGCGAGGCGCGAACGACCGTCGCTCAGGTCAAACATGCCGTCCGCATGCTGTCGCTGGACAACGCGTACACGCCCGAAGAGCTCGATGAATTCCACCGACGCGTGCTCGACGGCCTACCGGACGGCGAACACCCTCGCTTTTGCATTGAACCCAAGCTGGACGGCGCAAGCGTCGAGGTCACGTACGAGGGCGGCCGCTTCGTAGCGGCCAGCACGCGGGGCGACGGCGAAACCGGCGAAGACATCACCCAAAACGTGCGCACCATCAGAAGCGTTCCGCTGCGAATCGCGCATCAGGGGACGCTTACGCTGCGCGGGGAGATCGTCATCTATCGGCGCGACCTCGAAACGCTCAACGTGGAGCGCGAAACGCAAGGTCTCGAGCCGTTCGCCAACCCGCGAAATGCCGCCGCCGGCGCCGTTCGCATGCTCGACCCACGTGAAGTGGCACGTCGCCCGCTCCGCGCGCTCTTCTACCAGCTCGTCGAGGGCCCGTCGTTGCACGAGACACATCACGAAAGCCTCGAATGGCTCGAAAAACTGGGCCTACCCACGCATCGCCGGCAATCGGTGTGCGACTGGAAGGCCGTCGCGGCGAAGGTCGACGCCATCGATCGCGCCCGAGCCCAGTACCCGTTCGAAACCGACGGGGCCGTCATCAAAGTCGACGCCTACCGGCACCAAGACATCCTCGGCACGACTTCGAAGTTTCCGAAATGGGCTATGGCGTACAAATTCAAGGCAGAGCAGGCGCGGACGCGTCTCTTGTCCATCGTCGTGCAGATCGGCCGAACCGGAACGCTGACGCCGGTTGCCGTCTTGGACCCCGTCTCGCTCGCAGGCTCCACCGTGTCGCGCGCGTCGCTGCACAATGCCGACCTGATCGACGCACTCGACGTGCGGATCGGCGATTGCGTCTCCATTCAAAAGGCGGGCGATGTCATCCCTCAGGTCGTAGCGGTCGACGCGACCACTCGCACCGGTCACGAGCGACGGTTCACGATGCCCGCGCAATGCCCGTCGTGCGGCACGACGGTCGTCCGCGATCTGCGTGACGACGACAAGCCCGAACTTGGGGTCGGAGCCGCGACGCGTTGCCCCAATAGACAATGCCCCGAGCAGGTGAAACAGCGCATCTTTTACTTCGCTCGCCGATTCGCGATGGACATCGATCACCTGGGCACAGCGCTCGTGGAGCAGCTCGTTGACCGAGGCGTGGTGCACGACGTCGCCGATCTCTACCCGCTCAAGGAAGAGACGTTCGCGAAGCTGGCACGCATGGGCAAAAAGAGCGCGAGCAACGTTCACGCTTCGATCCAGCGCTCACGAACCCGCACTCTCGATCGATTGCTCTGCGGCCTGGGAATTCCTCAAGTGGGACAAGTGGCGGCACGTCAACTGGCAGAGGAGGCCGTCACGCTCGAACGCATGCTCTCCTGGACGCAGGAGGAAGCTCGCGAGCACGTCGGTAGCATACGGGGCTTCGGTCCCAAGATGGTCGAAAGCGTCGTCGCATTCCTCTACGACGACGAGCAACGCGCGCTCATGCGCAAGCTCTGCGCGCTTGGCGTCGGACGCGCGCAGCCACGCCCCGAAGTCGCAGCGGAGGGCCCCGGCAAAGGGTCGAGCTTCTGCGTCACCGGCGTACTGTCGAAGAAGCGCGGCGATGTTCTTGCCGACGTGCGCGCTTCGGGGGGCGAGATCCACGACGCAGTCAGAAAGACAACCACGTACCTCGTTTGCGGCAGCAAGACGGGAAAGAGCAAGCTCGATGAGGCCAGGAGATACGGCACAACCGTCATTGACGAGGCGGGGCTCTACGCGTTGCTTCGGCGTTGAAGTCACGCACCTCCACGCGCGTTCAACCGAATAGGTCGCGAAGCTTGTCGGTGAACGTCTTGCGCTGCGGGTGAACGTGCTCACCGAGCTCCTTTGCGAATTGTTCGAGGATCAGGCGCTGCCGCTCGGTGAGCTGAGTCGGCACCTCAATCGCGATCTCGATGCGCTGATCGCCTCGCCCGAGGCCTGCCCGATGCGGAACCCCCTTGCCTTTGATGCGCAGTACGGCGCCTGGTTGAGTGCCCGCTGGTACCCGCACCTTGCCCTTTCCGTCGAGCGTCGGCAGCTCGACATCGCCGCCGAGCGCGGCATGGGTGAACGGAATGGGAACGGTGCACACGACGTCATCCCCGTCGCGTCGAAAGAACAGATGAGGTCGCACATGTACGAGCACCTCGAGGTCGCCAGGGGCGCGATCGGGCCGCACCCGATTGCCGGCGCCGCTCACCAGCCTGGTGGCACCCTCTTCGACGCCGGGGGGAATGGGCACGGAAATCGTCTCGCGCGACTGGACCAGACCGCTGGCGCGACACGTGGGACACGGGTGACGTACGCTGCGCCCCGTCCCGCGGCACTTCGGGCAGGCGCGCTCGACGGCGATCGGGAGCAACCCCTGCTGCAAGCGCACCCGGCCACGCCCGTTGCACGTGGGGCAATCGTCGGGAACCGTCCCCATAGCCGCCCCCGACCCCTGACAGTCTCCGCAGGCCACGATGCGGTCGTAGCGCATGGACTTGTCGCATCCGAAAGCCGCCTCCTCGAAGGAAATCTCGATTTCGCGCTTGATGTCGCCTTTGTCGCCGCGCCCAACGCCGAAGACCCCGAGCAGATCGCCGAGGAGCCCGTCCACGGCAATGTCGCTGATGTCGACGAAGCCACCCGCGAAGGGTCCGCCGGCACCGAACGGAGAGCCGGGCTCTTCGGCGCGATGCCCAAATCGATCGTACATGGATCGACGGTTTTCATCGGAAAGCACCTGATACGCGAGATTGATCTCCTTGAAGCGCTCGTGCGCCGCCGCGTCGCCCTGATGGCGATCGGGATGGCTCTGAGCCGCGAGTTTCTTGAACGCGCTCTTAATCTCCTCGGGGGGGGCGTCGCGATGGACTCCGAGGACCTCGTAGTGGTCCCGTTGCGGCATGCGTCGACCGGCTTGACTAGCATACTCGGCCGCGACAAGCCGCTCTCCACCCCGTATGTCCGAACCGAAGTCGCGCATGAGCAATAAGGTCGTCATCCTGGCGGCGCTTTCCTTTTTCGCATGTGTCGCGTGCAGGAGTACACCGGTCGATCCGCCAGACGCGGCAACGAGTCCTCAGGCCAGAGCGGAGCCTGCACCGCTCGCGTCGTTGCCCGCGCTGGCGGCTGCCGGCGTGTCGCCCGGAGCCGGGCCCGATGCAGGACCGGGACCGCAGCCGCTTCGAAGCGGCGAAGCTCTCTCGGCCGATCTGCCCACCGAGCTCGCGCACGAACCGGGGGGTCGCGACGCACGAGGAATAGCCGGGTATGCATTGCAAGCCACTGTGCGGAGCGGCGAAGGACCCAGCGCGCCGAGGGCAGCCGAGGTCAACGGTTCGGCCATCGACGCGGCTCGCCGAAAAACCGAAGCGCGGATCGCCGTCGAAGTGGCCCAGACACGCGCGCGTTTCGTGCTTTCAGGCGGGTTCGTTCTTCCGTCGGGGACGGAGCTACGCGCCCGCATCGATCGCTACGGTTACCTGTTGCTCTGGCCGGGCGAGGCGACCTATCGAATCGCGGAGCCCGGGGCGCTCCGCGCTTTACTTGGAGAACTGCGCTTGGACGTGGCGCCGCTTTCTGCGGCGTACGTGCGTTCGACTGGGGAGGGACCCCGTCGGTTGAACGCTCAGACGCGCCGCGTCGAAGTGTCGACCAGGGCTTCGCGTGCACTGCTCGAACTGGCCACGTTGCACGATTTGGGCGACGGCGGCTCGCTCCTATGCGGCTTCTTGTTGGAGTTGATGAGCGCTCCGGCTTCGACGCCCGTCTGCGCACCCGACGAGCTGCCGGTCCACGCCGAGCTGCGATGGACGACCCGAGGGGCGCTGACCTTCGACGTGACGTCGATCGCTCGTCGCATCGACATTCCCGCACTCGACCTCAGCGCACCGCCGCCTTCGCTGGACTTCGTCGCGGCGCCCCCGCCGGCCGCCGCCGCGGAGATGCTCGTCTCGAAGGCCGAGCTCGCAGCTTTTCGGACGGCCCCTGTCGACGTACCGTTGCCGGTTCGGCCGGACGCGCAGACGCCAAGGTCTCGCCCCGACGCGGGCCTGCTACTCATCAACGCGAGCGACGAGCTTCGGGTGGCGTGGATCGACGGCGTGCCGGTCGCGTGGGTTGCGCCGGGAGCTCAGCTCTCCCTCACGATGTTGCTACGGGGACGATACGCGCTGCAATGGCGAACGTTCTTGGGAGACAGCTGGGAGCCGGCCGACGTGATCGTCGCGCCGGGGACCAGTGAGATCGGAGGTCCGCGTTGAGCGCCACGCTTCGCTCCGAACTAACCTGTTCGGCGGGCAGCCAGCGCTCCGGCTTCGATGCGTCCCCGAACCGCGGCAACGTCCAAGGGCGGTACGCTGAGACCGTCGAACTCGACGTGACCGTCGGCCTTGACGTCGAAGGACCCGGTCCGCAAGACGCGGCCACCAAAGAGCCCGATCAGCTCGCCCCCATGTTGGCACACGATCATCTCGGCGTTGGACGTACCGATCGCAAGAACCGGAACGATAATCCCGGCATACAGTGCGATTCCCAGCAACTCGGGCGGTGCTCCGGGAACGGGGGTAATCCGAGGCCGAGCGACGATTTCGACGGCAATGGTCGCGGGCACGAAGCACACTGCGTGGTCCGCCTGCACCAGGATGCCGCCCGACAGGATCGGCTCGCTCACGCGAGTCGCCGACGCACGAGACGAGACTCGAGCAGCTGAAACAGGATTTTACACGCATCGAAGCTCGACATGTGACTGTGATCCACGATCTCGCGGACCGTTCGCTCCCCGTCGACCATTCGAAGCAGCTTTTGCTCTGCCACGGCCAGACGGCCGATCCCGACCGCGTCGACCGCCCCAACGTCTGCGAGCAGAATGGACTCGAAACTGCCCAATCCGGACTCGACCAGTCGCCACTCGTCGACGCGACGGAAGCCCTCCATGACCACCGACGCGACAGGCAACGCGAGACGCGCGCTGCTTGCGAGGCTCGGGGGAGGTTCGCTTCGAAACTCGAACCGCCCCCGCGGCCATCGCAAGACGTCGTACACGAGCTCGCTCGACTGGCGAGCCAGCGCGTCACGCAACTGCTCGGGCGTAACCCGTCCCGAATCGACCAGCAGGTCGCCGAGTAATTTGCGGCGCGACGCGCCCGCTTCCTGACCGGAAAGGGGATCGCGAAGGAGACGGTCGATGTCCTCGGGCGTCACGAGCCCGAGCTCGACGAAGTACCGGCCGAGACGGAACTCGGCACCGGCGTTGCGAGCTTGCACCAGATCGATGAGGCCCTGCCCGATGGTGATCGTCACTTCGATGGTCCCGTCGGTCACAAGCAAGACGCCGCTTTGCGCCTCGATTTGAAGCAGCTGCAGGACAGCCCCTATGGGAATAATCGAAAGGTTGCCCATGAGAGCCACGCGCGGCGCATCGTCGGCAGACGCAACAGGCGGCGGTTCGACGCTATTGAGATCGTCCGGAATCGTGGCGGATATCGCGCCCCCGCGTAAGCGCCATTGCTCCGTCCGGCGGATCGCATTTTCGATGACGGCGATGAGTGCCTGGGCGTCGAACGGTTTCGAGATGGCATCGATGGCTCCGGTTTGCTGAACGAAGTGTTCTCGAATCCGGTCGGATTTCGCGCTCATCAGCACCACGGGGGTCGACCGCAACGCCTCGTTTCGGCGCATCGCGCGGCACAGCTGAAATCCGTTCATCTTGGGCATGACGAAATCCACGAGGACGACGTCGATCTTGGAGGCTTCGATACCGGCCCTGTCGGGCAAGCTCGTCGATTCCAGAAGTCGCTCGAGGGCGGCTTGTCCGTCGGAGGCCTGCAAGGCCTCGAAGCCGTGCCGCTCGAGCACGGCGCTCACCAATTTCCGAATGGTCGGACTGTCGTCGACGACGAGAACACGAATGGGCATGCGATATCGAGCGACGACCATACCACCGTATCCGTCTCACCCGACGTCGGGGGCGCCTGCCGCCACCCGGGCAAACCGCGTGGTCCGGTCGAACGCGCGGGGCCGATGACCCGCGTTACTCGAGTGGACGCCCCTCGACTTCCTCAATCTGCGCGAGCGCAACGGCCAAAGCGTCCTTCGATCGATCCAGCGACTGGCGGTCCGCATCCCACTTCGCACGATTCTGATCGTTTCGCAGGATTTCGCTCGCGACCCGGTCCTTCGCTTCCCCGAGCTCTCGCCGCAAGCTCTCGAGCTCACTCTGCAGGGCCGTGGCTCGATCGCTCGCCGCAGCGAGACCTTGATCGAGGGCATCGCGAGCGCCTTGAAGCTCAGCAAGCCGCTGTTCGAGTTCACCAATCCGGCCTTGGCTGGCCGCGTCGGCGGCCCGCTTGCGCTCGCCAAGGGCTTGAAGCTCGTTCCGAACTGCGATGGCGTCGGCCTCGGCGGCCGCCGTCACCTCGCGCGCCTCGGCGATCTCGCGACTCATGCGCGATTCCAGCGCGGCGATTCGTGCGTCACGGTCTTCGCCTACCGTTCTCAGTTCCTCGGCGTGACGGGAGCGCACCTCGTCGAGTGCCGTCTGGGCGCCCTGGGCGGTCTCGGTCCGGAGGCGATCCAGTTCTTGCCCGTGCGCGCGCTGGATGTTTGAAATTTTGGCTTCGTGCTCTTGCCAGAGCTGAGCTGCCTGACCGCTCAAGGCCTCGCGCTTCTCCCGGTCGACCTGCTCGCGCAGCTCTGCAAGGGATGCGTCGCGCTCGCGCCGAAGCTGCTCGAGATCGGCCCGCCGGCGCTGCTCCGCCTGATCCAGTGTGCGAGCCTGTTCCGCTCGCTCGTTCGCAAGCAGCTGATCGAGCTCGGCCCTTACCGCGGCGAGTTTGACCTCGCTTGCGACGCGCTCGTCGGCGTTGCGCGCCCGCAGCTCCGAGATTTGCCGCTCGCGCGCTTCGCCCTCCGTCTTGGCCCGCTCGAACCGCGAGCGCATGTCCTCCGCCGTCTTCTTGGCGAGGTCGCGTTCATCGGCAATCGCGTCCTGGAGCTCCTTCGTTTCGGCCAGCTGTCGCTCGAGCGCGAGGAGCCGCTCTTCCAGGTCGGCCCTGGCCCGGTCGAGCGCGAGCGCACGGTCCTGCGACTCGACGATGTCGCGGTCCTTTCTGGAGAGTTGCTCACGAAAGGACAGAATCTCCTTGTCCTTCTTGTTGAGCGCCTCCCGCAGATCCAGAAAATCTCGACTTGAGATGCCCCCAGACTTGGTCGCAGCACTGAGTTTCGCGCGCAGCTCGTCGACCTCACGGCCAAGTCTTCCAGCCTCCGCAGCTTCGATCCTCAGCTTGTCTGCACTGCGTCGCGCCTCTCCGAGCTCCCGCTGAACCGTCTCGGTCTGCTCGCGAAGAAGGACGTACTCGGCCCGGAGACGCTCGTGCTCGTTCGCATCGACGGTGGCGGTCCCCGGAGGTACGGGACGCACGCTGGCTCGGCGGGCGATCGGCGGCGTGACCGAGCCCATGGGCTGGATCGTGATCCCCAAGTCCGGCGGCGCCGATCCGTTCGGGGCCGCACGCGTGTCGGAGCCGCTCTGGGTGGGACCGTCAAACCCGGTCAGCCGGCTGAACGCGGTTTCGGCCAAGGCGTCCACGTCGTCGGCGGCGTCCTGCCACCGTCGGGCTGCTGCCGCGGGAGGCACGGCGGCCACGGGCTCGTTCCGGTCGGTCGCCGCATCGCCCGCGTTGTCGATCAACGACGCTGCGGCTGCGTCCTCGCCCTGTTCATCGATGAGGTAATCCGCACTGCCCACCTCGATCTCCTCGACTAGGATTGCGGCGTCAGAATCCGGCGGCGACGCTCCGAGATTGACGAATTGCTGAATGTGGTTTTGCAATTCGGCGAACGCGATCGGCTTGTGTACGTAGTCCTCGGCGCGCGTCCGCAGCTTCTTGTGTTGATCGAACGTCTCGTCGCTCGATTCGGCCGACATGATGATCAGCGGGACGTCCTTGAGGGTGGGATCCTTCTTGAGCTTATTGCAAACCGAAAACCCGTTCATCCGCGGCAGCTCGATCGACAGGAGGATCAGATCCGGCTTTTCAGCGGCGGCTCGCTGCAAGCCGACGTTGCCGTCGTCAACCACCGTCGTCGCGCATCCGAGTGTGCCGAGCTCCGTCCGGAGCTCGTCGGCGAACGCCGGGTCACTCTCGAATACGAGGACTTTGATCGTCATGGGCGAGCGGCGGAGGCCAAGCCCTCGGCGCCCATCGAGAATAGGCCGTCGGCCGAAACAGTGTCAACGTGAAGCCTTTTCATCGTGTCCGCTCCGGCCGAAGCGACGCGCCAGCTCGGCGAGTACTTGACGAAACGGGATGCCCCGTAATCGCAGGCCGACGAGCACGTGGTAAACGGCGTCAGCCGCCTCGCGAACGACGCGCTCGTCTGTTTCACCCTCGATGGCACAAGCCAATTCGCCCGCCTCTTCGCGAATTTTCGCCCCGATCGCGACCGGACCGCGATCGTAAAGGGATTTCGTATAGCTGGCCCCGGCCGTCGAGTGCTTGCGGGCTTCGAGTGCAGCTTCGAGAGCCCCCAGCATCGTCTGAGGCGCATCCGTCGCTTGGGGCACATCCCTGGCTTGTGGTTGACCCGCAGCGTCGGCGGTCGCCGGCTCGAGCGTCTGAAAGAAGCAGCTCAGCGCGCCGGTGTGGCACGTTTGTCCGCAAGGCTCGCTCGAATAGATCAGGCAGTCGGCGTCGCAGTCGACCAGGACGCGCAGGACGTGGATCGTGTTTCCGCTCGTGCGGCCTTTTTCCCAAAGTTCGGCTCGCGATCGGCTCCAGAACGTCGCGCGGCCGGTATCGAGCGTGTTTCGCACGGCTTCGGGCGTCGCGAACGCGAACATGCGCACCTCGCCTGTCAAATGGTCCTGCACGATCACGGGTACGAGTCCGTTGACGTCGAAGTGGATCGGCAGCTCAGCTCGGGCAGGCGGTTGACTCATCGGATCGAGAGCGTAGCTCACCGCCTGCGGCACTTCGTGTTACGCGACGGGCGGATCCATCCGGTGCTCGCGTGCTAAATAGGCAAGACGCTTGCGCATCTGCCACGACCCGAGCTGGCCTTCGCATCTCCGCGAAAGCTCCCGCGCCCGCGGGAGCTGACCGGACGCGTGGTCGTGCTCGACGTCGCTTTTGCCTCGGAAGCGTCGGGCGGCGGCTTCCAGAAAATCACCCTGCCGTTCATCCAAGAGCTTGGCCCCCGCCTGGCCGGCTGGGTCGACCATCATGACCATGTCATGCACGCCGAGTACCGGGACGATCCGCGGTTTGTCCTCTCGACCAAGGCAGAGCACGGCGCATGCCCTGAAATGATCACGCCGGAAGTGATCGCGCGAATCGGGCCGGTGGACACGATCGTTTGCCATACGGATTTCGATGGGCTGTGCAGCGCCGCGAAATGGTTGCGAGGCGGCACCCAGCCGTACGCCGGGGCCGACGACGATGCGCGTGCCATCGACACCCGAACGGCGCTTTCCAGCGCCACGGGACAGCGGTTTGATCGCGCACTTCGCGCTCGCCCTCGCGACACGGCACTGTTCGGCCTGATCGTGCGTCACCTCGCGGGTGGACTCCGCGACTCATCGCTCTGGCAAGCGGTCGATTCAGCCGCCGCCGAGCTGCGACCCATCGAGGAAGTCACGCGGCGCGTCGCTGCGGACTATTCCATTGTCGATCTTGACCCCAAGGTCGAAGTCCCAAATTCCATTCGGACCCTTGCCTTCGTCGACGCCACGGCGCAACACGGCAAGTACGACAAGACGCTGCTTCTGTTGCTCGGTCAGGAACGAGCAAGCATTTCGGCCGTGCTCGACATGGATACCTTGACTCTTGCGGCTCGCTACGAAAGCGGAATGAGCTTCTTGCCATTGCTCGGGCTTTCCGGAGGCATGCCGACGCTCGTCTCGATCCCCAACAAGCGAACTCACGAGGCGCTCAGTAAGCTCGGCGTGAACGCCGCGGAGCTCATGAGACTTACCGAATAGTAGGGTGACGACGTACAGGGGAGCGAGTTCCCCGGAGCCTTCCGAGTTCGCTTCACCGTTACCGTTTCCGGCAGTGCTGCCGCCTGACGTTCCCACTCTCGCATTGGGAATACAAGTTCCCGAATCGGCTCGGCTTCTCTTGACCGCCCAAATTCGGCCGTGGTAGCGTTCTTCCAACTTTGAACTGGGGTTGTGCGAGGCGCAGGCTGCGGCGGTGTCGTTGCGCGGAAGGGGTTCGGGTGCAGGAATGGCGGCCAGAGCGCTCGGATCGCAGCAGAAGGCGGTCGATGAGCTGTTTGTCCAGAACGAAACGGTTTCGCTCTGCCTACTCGTCAATCGGCGGGCTCGCACGATGCGCGTGGTCGACTTTCGTGCTGGAGCGTCAACGGCAAAGCGGCAGTTCGTCCAGTCGCTCGCGCAACGCGAGGGCGTGCAGAAGATCTACACGCTCGTCGAGCGCGATGAAGTCCAAACGTGGCTAAAGCTCGGTTTCTCGAAAGAGGGAAACATCCCGGGGTTCTACAAGCGTAGCGACGCGTTTCTGTTGGGCTCCCCCGTGGAATCCAATCGGCCGCAACGCGACGATCCGAAATCGCGCGACGAACCGCCGGTGGAGAGCGAAACGCGCCTCGTCGCAGCACAGCCCATCGGGGCGGGCCAAGCCGTGACGGCGGCGCAGGAGCTCATGGAGCGAACGCTCGCCGCCGCCAAGCGCGCGGTCCGTGACATGACAGAAAAGCCCGTACAGGCGAAGGTCGCCGTCCTCGATGAGCACGATGCACGCAAAGCCGTCTCCGCCGCCCTGCGCAGCGGGCGCGCGCTAACGGCGTTCGAGTCGTTTGGGCGAGACGTGGAGCGGCGCTACGTCCTCGTCAGCACGCGCGGGGGGCTCGAGTTCGTGGCGTCGACCGAGTCGCAAGCGTGTTTCTGCAACGCCTACCTCGAGCTCTTGCAGTCGCCTCGCAACGACAGCGAAAGGGCGGCGACCGTCGGCGGCTTGCGCGCCTTGTGCGACAAGCTGCTATCGGAGGAGGTCGTGAGCTGCTTCTCTCTCGCGCCAAGTGACGACGTCGCCCTGGCCATCGCATTCCTTCACAACGGCTTTCGCCGCACGGGGCTCCTGGTAAACCATTTGGTCACCGCGGGGCGTCGCAAAGACGCCATCCTCTGGTCGCGCAAACTCGCCGCCCCTTCGGACGAGTGACGCGGTGTCCCGCGCGGAAAGGTAGCGCAATGCGGAGCGCCCCTCGGGGTACGGCCGTCGGCTGCTGGGCGTCCTGGGCGACTGCCAAGGTCATCGCGCGACACGGGACCCTCAACCTCAGTCGCGAGCAGGGGGCGTGAACGCCGACTGGGGCTCCGATCGAGACGCAGGAGTGCTCGGAGAACTGATCCATATCGCGCGAGCGATGACGACGGTGCGCGACGTGGGCCGACTGCTCGGCCTCATTCTGGAGAAAAGCCGCCTCGTCACCGGCGCAGACGCCGGCAGCATTTACATCGTCGAGTCGCACGGCGAAGGTTCGGCTCTTCGCTTCAAGCTGACGCAAAACGACAGTGTCGCCTTCGACTCCAGCGAATTCACGATCCCGCTCAGCGAGCGATCCGTCGCCGGATGGGTGGCACTCCACAAGGCGCCGTTGAACCTTGCCAATGTGTACGCGCTGCCAGCGGGATCCACGTTTCATTTCGATCCGAGTTTCGACCGCCGTGCCGGATACGTCACGCGATCGATGCTCGCCGCCCCGCTCATCAGTCAGCGCGATGAAGTCATTGGCGTCATTCAACTCATCAACAAGAAGCGGGACCCGAGCCGCAAACTATCGAGTCTGACCGACGTCGCCGACCTCGTGACGGCGTTCGACGAACGCAGCGAAGAGCTGCTCGGGCTGCTTGCTTCGCAAGCGGGGGCGTCGCTCGAGACGGCCCTGCTCTACGAGGAAATTCAACAGCTGTTCGAAGGCTTCGTGAAGGCGAGCGTCGAGGCAATCGAGTCGCGCGATCCGACGACGAGCGGCCATTCGCGGCGTGTCGCCGAGCTGACGGTGCAACTCGCGCAGGCAGTCGACCGCGAATCGATCGGGCCCTATGGCCGCACGGCGTTTACGGTCGAGGACCTGCGCGAAATCGAATACGCGAGCCTGCTGCACGACTTCGGCAAGATCGGCGTGCGCGAGAAAGTCCTCGTCAAGGCCAGAAAGCTTTACGACGACGACCTGCGCGTGATCCGCGCGCGATTCGATTACGTGGCCCGCTCGATCGAGGCGGACGTTCTGGCGCGCAAAATCAAGATCCTCGAGGCCGGCCCGAGGCCCGTCCCCATGGACCTGCTCGACCGCGAGCTATCGCGCAAGCGCGCGGCGCTCGAAGAAGCATGGGCGGCGGTATGTGCTGCGAACGAACCGACCGTCCTGTCGAGCGACGACTTCCAGCGAATCGAGCGGGTCGCCAAGGAGACCTTCGTCGACCTCAACGGCGATCGACACCCGTTGCTGAGCGATCGCGAGCTCGCCTGCCTCAAGCTCGGCCGAGGGTCATTGACGCCGGTCGAGTTCGATGAAATTCGCTCGCACGTGTCGCATACCTTTCGATTCCTGTCTCGAATTCCCTGGGGCAGGTCGCTCCGACGCGTGCCGGTCATCGCGGGCGCGCACCACGAGCGGCTGAACGGCACAGGTTATCCGAACCGGCTGTCGTCCGACGAGATTCCCGTCCAAGCCAAGATGATGAGTATTGCCGACATCTACGATGCCCTGACTGCGGGCGACAGGCCCTACAAGACGGCCATTCCAATCGAGCGCGCGATGGAAATCTTGGACAGCAGCGTGCGAGACGGTCACCTCGACGGAGAGCTCGTACGAATCTTCAAGGATGCCCGCGTATGGGAACGCACGACACGCCACGCGCACGAGCGATGAGGTCTCGCACGCTCGAGAGCGTTCGGATGCCCTCGAGGGCGACATGTGGAGCGCCCAGGCTTTCGTCCACCACGCGGCCCAACGCGACCGCGGAGGCATCAGGCGGCAGGGCCGCAATCTGCTCCTCCAGACGGCTCAGGGCGTCGCGGGACACGAGCAAGTCGCCGCCCACGCGGAACACACCGCGCTCATCCGGTCCTGCCCCCAGCCATCCGATCGCCTCCTCGCATGTCGCCGTCCACGGCGGCTCGTGGCGCAGGTCTGGAGGGCCGGGCGAGAGCGCCGGTGCCGGGGGGTCGACGTTCATGCGCTCGTGCCCCTCCACGTAGGCATCGATGATGGCGGTCGCCAAATCGGCCGGATTGACGTTCCGCTTCACAACCTCTTCCAACGTCGCGTGGGCCCTGCCGCGAAACGACGGGCGCTGAGCGATCGCGAACGGATTGCGAACGGCAATGAACGCCTCGAAAAGCGTTCGTCCGGTCGATGTATCGTGCGCGAAGCCGACCCACGCCGCCGGCCGTTGGCCAACGCTTACCCAGTCGCGGCCAAAAAAATGCGCGGTCGCCCCGATCCGGGACAGCGCCCGGAGCAAGGGACGAACCGCACGGTTGACGATGCGCTTTGGGTCGGCCCCGATCAAGGCGCCGGGATGAGGGAGCGAGAGCGCCACGTGAACGGTCCCCGGACCGACGAGCACTTCCGGGCCTCCCGATCCGCGCCTGAACAGGGGCCACGCGTCCGAGAACCCGGCCCCGCGTTGGAATGCGCCGACAAGCAGCGCAACGTCTTGTATGCTGGATATTCGCAGGAGCGCGAGGCCGGCGAGAGGGGCGTCGAGCGCGTTGCGGGAGTGTGCGGCAACGTCGTGTGCCCTGCACTCATCGCACCGGACGACTGCGATGCCTGCCGGCATGACTGCCCACCTTGTAGCATTTACGATTGTGCCACTGATGGGCACACATCGCGAGGAAGGGCGTTTCGTCGTTCGAATCGAGCTCTCCGCCGAGTTCGACTACGACTACGAAGGCAACGAAGACGGCAACGCGTGGCTCGAACGATGGCGCGAGCGCGTTCGACCGCGCCTGGCGCGCGCCGTATTCGACGAATTGCGGGCCGAACCAGGCTTCGAGGCGGTCGCGGCTTCACGCGGACAAGACCCCGAATCGGAGCTCGAGATCCATGTGCGCTTCCGCGCCTCCTAGTCGAACAGCGAGGATCGCGTCGACGTGTGCCGACACGCTCGATCCCAGTCGCCGGGTCACTCACAGCGGTCCCTCGGCTCGTCGTCCATCCCCGTGGACGACGGTCTCACGCCTTTACTGAAATCGGCCACACGGGTACAACAGCTTGTGTCACATGGTTAGCGTGAAATCCGATGGCGTGATCCGCGCCTTACCGGCGTGACGAGCAACCCGCACGCCCTGCCCGCACTGAGGCCTCGAATGGTCAACCCGCAGATGGTGATGTACGAGGAGGAGTTCAATCAGATCCAAACGATCGTCGATCGGCTGGTTCGGGATGCGAACGCCAAGGTCGTCTTCATCGTCGACAAGAACGGTCAGCTCATCGCGGCTTCCGGCGACATCGACAACGTCGACACGACCAGCCTGGCCTCGCTGACAGCCGGCAACATCGCCGCAACCGGCGGAATGGCGAAGTTGCTCAAGGAGCAGGAGTTCGCGACGCAGTTTCACGAGGGCGAGCGAGCGAACATCCATATTCAGCTCGTCGGAAATCGCGTCATCCTGGTCGTCATATTCGACTCGAAGTCGTCGTTGGGGTTGGTCAGGCTGAGAGTGAAGAAGGCGAGCGAGGAGCTGAACCATGTCTTCGAATCGCTGCTCAACAAGGTGCAGGAGCCGGGGGCCGACTCGCCGTTCGCAGAGATCACCGACGAAGACATCGACAATCTCTTCAACGATTGACCGAACGTCCCCTCTTCGGGGAACCCCCGCCAGGCTGCCGCGATGAGTTTCATCAACTACATGGCCCGCGAGATCAACTGCAAGCTCGTATATTACGGGCCGGGTCTTTGCGGCAAGACGACGAACCTGCAGTACATCTACGAACGGACCAACCCGGAGCACAAAGGAAAGATGATCTCGCTCGCGACCGAAACCGAGCGGACGCTGTTCTTCGACTTTTTGCCCCTGTCGCTCGGCGAGATCCGAGGGTTCAAGACGCGCTTCCACTTGTACACCGTCCCGGGACAGGTCTTTTACGATGCTTCGCGAAAGCTCATTCTCAAGGGGGTGGACGGCGTGATTTTCGTCGCGGATTCCCAGATCGAGCGCATGGAGGCGAACGAAGAGTCCCTCGAAAACTTGCACACGAACTTGGCAGAACAGGGCTATGCGCTCGACCGGCTTCCCTTCGTCATCCAATACAACAAGCGCGACCTACCGAACGTCGCGGCAACCGACGAACTCAAACAAATGCTCAATAAATCGGCCGTCCCCGACTTCGAGGCCGTCGCCCGGATTGGGACGGGCGTCTTCGACACGCTGAAGGCGATCGCCAAGCTCGTGCTGACCGAGCTGAAGAAGGGCGCCGGCTGACGCGGCGTCCACGCCACCCTTCGGTACACCGGCGACGATGCTGCGCGCTCTGCCTCGATTGGACTGCGGCTCACTCACCCTGATAGACGCGGTTGCGACGCGCGCGATCCTTGGCCTTCAGCTTGGCGCGAAAGCGTGCGGTCTTCTTGCGATTCACTTTGCGCGGCTTCTTCGAAAGGGTGATGAACATGTCTTCGGCCTCTCCGTTGCCGACGGGGCTGTACCATGAACGTTCGCCTCGTGCACGAGTTCCGCTTTGAAGCAGCCCACCGGCTGCCGAACGTGCCCGCCGGGCACAAGTGCGCACGATTGCATGGCCACAGCTTCCGCGTGGAGCTCGCCGTTTACGGGCCGGTGGATGAAGCCACCGGTTGGTTTATCGACTTTCAAACGTTGTACGACGCGTGGAAGCCATTGAGCGAACGACTGGACCACCGTTACCTGAACGAGGTGGATGGGCTGGCCAACCCCACCAGCGAAGTGCTTGCGCGCTGGATCTGGGACCGAATCAAACCGATTCTGCCGCCGCTCGTCCGCGTGACGGTGTTCGAGACGTGTGAGTCGCGCTGCGAATACGAGGGGGGCTAACGGCCGGGCCGCCGTCCTCCTTGGCCAGCGCAGCAGCGGCCGTGAGGATGAGAGCGATCCACACGGCGTCGGCAAGCACGAGATGGACTACCTGCACCAACACCGGTGCGCGAAGGAGTACGTCCAGCAGGCCGGCGGCGACCTGAACGGACGCGAGCGCCGTCGTGATCCGGGAAAGCGCGGAGACCTCGCCCGTCGGCCGAAGGTTCCGCACCACGCTCGCCACACCGATCGTGGCAGTCGCCGTGCCCACGGCCAAGATCGGGTGAATCGCGCGCAAGCGAACGAACAGGTGGGCACTCGGCGCGAGATCTCGGGCAAGACCTTCCGCAAGCGACGCAGCCGGAAAGAGTGTGTCGCCGAGGGCCGTCACGGCACCGGTCGCGCCCACGAAGATCATGGCCACGAGCGGGAGCCCGACGCCAGCCAGCAAAGTCCGCCGACCGCGGAGCTCGAGAGGGGCGCCGCCGGATGCCCACCAGGCCGTGAGCGCGGTCGCAGCCAAGAGAAAGAACGTGTTCACGAGGTGGAGGGCGATGCTCAGCGCTCTCTTGAGGGATGCGTCGTGCGCGACGAGCGCGAACAGGACGAGGCCTGCGCCGATGAGCGCCTCTGTGGCCATGAGCGCGCAAGCGGCGGCTGCGCCGCGGCGGACCCGATGGCCCCGCGGGAATGCCCGGAGCGTCCAGACGAGCAGCACGATCGTAAGGATGAACGCGGCCGCACTGGACGCACGGTGCGAGAATTCCACGAGTGTTTCGAGCCGCGCAACCCGCGGCACGAAGTCGCCGTTGCAGGTTGGCCAGTGGCGACCGCATCCGGCCCCGGAGCCGGTCGCCCGAACGTAAGCGCCCCACGCGACGACGGCGACGTCGTACGCAAGAAGCCCCCAGGCAAATCCAGCAACGGGGCGCATGGTTCGTTCAATAGGCGTCGACGACGACGTCGGCGCGCTCGGCCGATCGCTCCGCGGCTTCGACGCTGACGGTAGACGGTCCGCGCAGGAGAAGGTCCTCGCGGTCCAGACCGAACATGCGCAGAAACAACGGCGAGGGCGAGAGTCCCAAGTCGTCTTGCTCGAGAAATAAGCGCGCGAGCTCCGTCGCGTAGGCTCTTGCAAGCACGCGTTGCGGAATGCGATCGAAGGGCTCGGCCCGACGCCGGCTCGGAATCGTCGACGCAAGCAGCGCCACGAACGTCGCGTTGTGCAACGCACGCAGGCGACGTTTCGAAACGGAAGGTGCAAACGCGAGCGCCGCGCGCAGGAAGTGGACGTTCAGCGGCACGTGAAACGACTCGTCGCGCGTCAGTATGGTGAGCATCTGCCGCACGACCGGATGCGTGGCACCTCGAAGCGCGAGCCGATAGGTGGTCGAGCCAATCGTTTCGAACATCAGGTTGACCAGGACGATCGACTCCATTCGTTCGGCTCGCGCATACAGTCCGTAGAAGGTGCGGGTCGTGCGTCCCATGGGCTTCACGCTCCCGCCGAGCCACCCCAAAAACTCGGTGAGCAACCGACGGTGCCAGCCCTCTTCGTCCCCGTAGAGGCGCAGACATTCCGCGAGCTCGGGATCGCGTTGCGCGACCGTGTCCGAAAGCTCGTGGGCTTGCCGAAGACCGGATTCCTCCGCCCGAAATGCTGCGTTGAAGAAAGCGACCGCCGCCGAATGCTCCTCTAGAGTCGCGAACGCGGGGGGCGTGGAGAGGTCGAGCCTTTCGTCGACCATGCGAGAGCGCCGTCGACGAAGCTGCGCTAGCCACCAAGCCGTGGGCCGGGTCCGCATCGAGTTCCCCACCTTAGCAGGCCCAGCCCGGTGCGCTCCGGGAGAGTCGGCCATGCGCCGCAGTCCTTTCGCCGCCGTAACGTCTTTAAAGTCGTGGCTTGCAACCGATCGACCCACCGGCTGGGCAGCCACTGCACGGGGCGACCGGAGGAAACGGAGCCCATGTGCGGCGTCACGGCGCAAGAACCCGCGCGACAACGTCAATCGACTGACGCAGGCGGATGTCGGCGGAGGAAGCGCCAGCGAGGATCTCGTAGGGGCCAGGCGTAACCGCCCAGGCCTTCTGCTGGTCGTCCCAGAACGCAAACGCCCGAGGCTCGAGGGTCAGCGAAATGGATTGGCTCTCGCCCGGTGCCAGCGAGACTCGGGCGAACCCTTTGAGCTCCTTCGGGGGACGAGCAACACTCGTCTTCGGAGGCGCCACGTAAAGTTGCACGACCTCCTCGCCGGCGCGTGCTCCGCGGTTCGTTACGGTGAGGACTGCGCGCGCCGATCCGTCCGCGGACGCGGACGCACGCAGGTCGGAGTAGCCGAACGACGTATAGCTCAGTCCATACCCGAACGGGAATGCGGGCTCGACGCGGGCGGCTTCGAAGCCTCGGTAGCCGACGAAGACCCCTTCCGTGTACGGCGTTTTTTTCCCCCGATCCACGTTGTAATACGGCGCGCTCGGGTAATCCGCGTATCGCCTCGCGAACGTAACGGGCAACTTGCCTGAGGGGTTCACCTCGCCGAACAGCACGTCGGCGATCGCGCGGCCGCCCTCTTGTCCCGGATACCAAGCCCACAACAGCGCGGCCGCGCCGTCCGCGAAAGGCTGCACGTCGACCCCTCCGCCGGAGTTCACCACCACGATGGTGCGTGGGTTGGCGGCAACAGCCAGCCGTATGGTCTCAAGCTGCGGCGCCGGCAATTCGAACGGGCGATCGCTGTTTTCCGCTTCGACCAGTCCGGCCTGACGCGCCCAGGGAGGAGGCCAGAATGGCTCGAACGGGACCTGCGCGCTGTTGCTATCGGCGCTCTGCCCGAAGCCAACGGCTACGACGACGGCGTCGGCACGACGAGCGGTCGCCGAAACCTCGGGGCCACCTTCGAGGCCATCGCGTCGGGCGTCGGAACCGAAGCCAACTTTGGCCCCCGCCGCACGATCCGAGATTCTGTTGGACCCCGGGGTGGTAGTCGACCTCAATGCCCCGCGCGGCTCGCGTGAGTCCGTCGAGCAAACTCACGGCGTGGAACGGCGTGACGAACGCACTGCCCGAGCCCCCGACGACCGCAGGCGTTGCGTTCGGCCCGATCAACGCGATTCGCTTGATCTTGGCTCGGTCGAGCGGCAAAAGGTCGTGCGAGTTCTTGAGCAGGACAATGCTGCGCCGGGCCTCCTCGAGAGCCACCGACGAGCTCTTCGGATCATCGAGAGGGACGTCGTCGCGCTTCGCGGCAGACTCCAGGAAGCCCGCCGCGAGGATGGTCCGAAGGATGCGACGGACCTTGTCGTCGATGACCGCACTATCGACCGCGTGCTCCCGGATGAGAGGAATCAACTTGTCGCGGTTCATGTAGCGGGCTTCCGGCATCTCGAGATCCAGCCCGGCGTTTGCGGCACCCGCTGCGTCCTGCACGGCATGCCAGTCGGACATCGCGATCCCCGGGAAGCCCCACTGCTCCTTGAGCACTTTCCGAAGCAGCCAGGGATGTTCGGAACAGTAGGTCCCATTGAGCAAATTGTAGGCAGTCATCACGGCGCCCACGTGCCCCTCTCGCACCGTGCGCTCGAAGGCCGGAAGGTAAATCTCGCGCAGACTCCGTTCGTCCACTTCCGAGCTGATTCCGCGCCGATCCCACTCTTGGTTGTTCGCCGCGAAGTGTTTGACGGTCGCGAGCACTCCTTCTCCTTGAACGCCCCGAACGTAAGCTGCCGCAGTCGTTCCCGCGAGAAAAGGGTCCTCGCCCAAGTATTCGAAGTTGCGACCGTCGAGCGGCGACCGTTGGATGTTCACCCCGGGCGCGAGCAAGATGCGAACGCCGCGAGCCCGGCAATCGCGAGCGATCGATTGGCCCACACGCTCAGCGAGGTTCGAATCGAATGAGGCCGCCAGGGCGATAGCCGCTGGATAAGCGGTGCTCGGACCCCAGTTGCGGCATCCCGATGGCCCATCGGACATTTTGATCTCGGGAATCCCCAGGCTCGCCACGGCGCGGATGAAGAAGTCGCGATCGCCGCCGATGTAGTCGATCTTGTCCTCGAGGGTCATCTTCGCGAGCCATTGTTCGACGCGGCGCTCCGGCGAGGGAGCGGGCGACGAGGCCGTCGGCGCCACGGCGGCAGCGCCGGTTCGGGCGACGATCGGAAGAGGCGGGACGGAGGGCTCGCACGCGCAGACGACGAGGCACGCGACGCAGGTGACACGCGGCATACGCGCGCGAATGCTCATGGGAACCGCATACCGCACCACCAACAAGCGGGTCCAGCTGCGTCGACCGACCGCGACGGCGCAAGCGGCCGCACCAACGTCTTGGAGATTGGCACAACGTCGACTTGCGAGCTAGCGTGCGCGCTCGACGAACCGCGGCGCCACCGTATCGCCGAACGCGGACGGGGCGAGTGCTGGCGATTCGCACGCGCACGCGGGCGGCGGGCTCGCGCGCGCGCGAGCCTACCGCCGACGGTGCCGGGTCGCTATCGTACGAGCAAACGTGCCTGCCCGCCCCAATCTACCCGACCTCCTTTCGATTCAAGTCCAAGATTGGCCCATCGAGGGCAGCGTTCGCCCGCCGGGGTCGAAGAGCTACACGAACCGCGCGCTCGTCCTGGCGGCTCTTGCGCAAGGGCCCTCGATGCTCAACGGCGCGCTCTTCAGCGACGACACAATGCACATGGCGCGCGGCCTCCAAGCGCTCGGGATCGGCGTCGTCCCGCACGAGGCTATGCGGCGCTTCGACGTGACGGGCAGCGGCGGTCGGATCGCCGTCGATCGAGCCTCCGTATTCGTCGGTAACTCCGGAACCACCGCACGCTTTCTCACACCCGTCATGGCCCTCGGCCGGGGCGTCTACGAACTCGACGGAAACGAGGCCATGCGAAAGCGCCCCCTCCAACCCCTGCTCGACGCGCTGCAGAGTCTGGGTGCGAAGGCCACGAGCATTCGCGCCAATGGCTGCCCGCCCATTCGCGTCGAGGGCTCGGGCTTCCATGGTGGGACGGCTCGAATCACGGGCGGGGTGAGCAGCCAGTACTTCAGCGCACTGCTCATGGTCGCTCCGTGCACCCGGCTCGGAGTGACCCTCGATGTCGAGGGGGATCTCGTCTCCAAGCCGTATATCGAAGTTACGGCGCAGGCCATGGCGGCCTTCGGCGTGACGCTCCGGCGCGAAGGCTTTCACCGGTTCGAAGTCGACCCGGGCCACTATGCGGGCGCCATTTACGACGTCGAGCCCGACGCGTCTGCGGCCTCGTATTTTTTTGCAGCCGCGGCTGTGACGGGCGGACGCGTGGTCGTACCGGGGTTGGGGACGCGATCGCTGCAGGGTGATCTCCGCGTTCGTCCGGTTGCTCGAACGAATGGGCTGTCGCGTGCGCCAGACCGAAAGCGAGACCGAAGTGACCGGCCCGGGCAAGCTTTCTGGGATCGAAGCCGACATGTCGAACCTGTCGGACACCGCGCAGACGCTGGCTGCGATAGCACCATTCGCCGTGGGTCCGACCCGCGTCACAGGCATCGGCTTCATTCGCCGAAAAGAGACGGATTGCGTTGCGGCAGTCGTGACGGAGCTGCGGCGAATGGGAATCACCGCCGAGGAAGAGGAGGACGGGTTCATTGTTTACCCGGGAACTCCGCGGGCGACCGATATCGAAACGTACGAGGACCACCGCATGGCCATGAGCTTCGCCGTTACGGCACTCGCGGCGCCCGGGATTCGCATCCGAAATCCTTCGACCGTCTCCAAGACCTTCCCCGACTTCTTCGCGGTGCTCGACCGCTTGCGGCACGACTGAGAGCGCTGCAGCGGGGTCGTGGGTGCCGGTAACGCGTGCTCCCGGCGGTGCGACTCGACGGGGCTATGTCGTCCTGGCATTCGGCAGGCTCCCTTCGCGTCCGGGGCCCCTGCTCGAGCGCGACGTCGACTGGCGATTCGGCGAACGGGTCTCTCTTTCGCTCGGTAGCCTTGTGGTGCAGCGGCCGTTTGTTGGCAACGTGCTACGACGCACGGTCGATGCCATCGAGCCCCGTGTCCGCTCGGCACGTACACGGCGCGAGCGCGTCACGTCCGCGCGCCGTGCTCGTCGGCGTCCAGCTTCCTGGCGTGGAGGATGCGGAGCACGCCTCGGATCTCGAAGAGCTGGGCCGCCTCGTCCAGACGCTCGGCTTCGAGGTCGTCGCGACCGTCTCACAGCGGCGGGACGCTCTCGCCGCCGCGGCGGTCGTGGGCGAAGGCAAGCTGAGAGATCTCGCCGAGATCACGGGGGGCAAGGGCGTCGTCCCGTCCGGCGCGCCCGAGATCAAGACCAAGGCGCGCACCCGGTGGGCCCTGCGCGACCGCAACGTCAAATCTTCGCAAGCGGGCGCCGACTCCCGCGCGGTCCCGGGCGGTGGCGGCGATGACGATAGCAACGTTCCCGATAAGGCCACGGTCGTCGTCGTCGATCACGAGATTACGCCGAGTCAGGCACGCAATCTCGAACGCGCCACGGGCGCCCAGGTGCTCGATCGGACCGGAGTGATCGTCGATATTTTCCATCGGCACGCGCGCAGCCGCGAAGCGCGATTGCAGGTCGAGATCGCACGGCTCAACTACGTCGCGCCGAGGATGCGCGAAGCGAGCGGCGGCAAGGAACGTCAGCGGGGCAAAGGCGCCGGAGAGGCAGCCATCGAGCTCGATCGCCGCAAGATTCGGGACCGCATCGCGGAGTTGCGCGAGCAACTGGCCGCTCTTCAAAGGGAGCAAGACCATCGGCGCTCGGCGCGCAGAGATCAGCTCCGAGTCGCGCTCGTCGGGTACACCAACGCGGGCAAATCCTCGCTGATGCGCGCCCTGACCGACAGCGAGGTGCTGGTCGAGGACAAGCTGTTCGCGACGCTCGACACCACCGTGCGCGCACTTCACCCCGAGACGAAGCCACGCATTTTGGTGTCCGACACCGTAGGATTCATCAAGAAGTTGCCGCACGACCTCGTGGCGTCCTTTCGATCGACTCTCGACGAGGCACTCGAAGCGTCCCTGCTTCTCTACGTTGTGGACGCCACCGACCCCACATGGGGCGCGCAGCTCGAAGTGACGCGCAACGTGCTTCGGGATATCGGCGCCGACCGCGTCCCAAGTAGACTCCTGTTGAACAAGGCCGACCGTCTCGGCGCCGAAGCGAGACGGGCACTCGGGCCCTACGAGGCTCAGGGCGCCATGGTTCTGTCGGCTCACGACGCGAACGACGTCCGTTTGCTGCGCCAGGCGATGATCACCTTCTTCGAGGCGTCGATGGTGGAAGCGGAGCTCGTCGTGCCTTACGACAAGCAGGGCTTGCTCGCCGAGGTGTACGAGAACGCCCGGGTCATCGCGGAGGACTACGAGGAAGGCTCTGCCCGACTGCGTGTCCGGGGACCGCCGGCAGCCATAGCCAAACTTCAGCGCGCGTTCGAGAGATGAGAGCGAGAGATCCGACCCCTTCGTCCCCGGTCATCGGAGCGAGGGATCTCGAACGCGGCGAGCGATCGGCATTCGCGCTTCACGCCGGAGAACTGGCTCGGTAATGGCGAACACACTCGCCGCGCACGAGGAAAATGGCTTCCTCGGCAACGCTCGTCGCGTAGCCGGCGATACGTTCGAGGTGCTTGGCGATCCGGATGACGAGCACGCCGCTCACGACATCGGCGGACCCTTTCGCCATTCGATCGCTCATTTCGGCTACGACGGCGTTGTATTGCTCGTGCACGGCGTCGCCACTCGCGAGGGTGCTCTCGGCACTCGGGAGGTCCTCGTCGAAGAACCCATGAAGGGCGCTCCGCAGCGTCTGCTGCGTGCGGGCGACCATCGGCCCGAGCTCGTCGCGAGCCAGCAACCTGGTCTTCGCGGGCTCCTCTATCGCACGCTTTGCGATGTGGCTTGCCTCGTCGCTGATGCGCTCCAGATCCGTGACGAGTTTCAGCGTCGCCGTCAATAGCCGCAGGTCGCGCGCGAGCGGTTGCCGCAGGGCGAGGACGCGAACCACCAGCGCTGTGAGGTCGACTTCGTCCCGATCTATTTGGGCCTCGAGCTCTTGCGCTTGCCCCGACGAGTCAGCGGTGCCTTGGGACATGACGTCGATCGCAAGCGCCAAGGCACGCTCGCAGCGCGCACCCATCTGACTCGTGCGCGAGCGCACCTCGCGAAGCTCGGTCTCGAAATCGCGGCTCGTATGCTCCGATGGCATCGCAGGTCCCTCGTTCTAACCCTGTCCGGCCAGCGGACGCAGATGATGCCGCAAGTGTCGGGCAATGTCGATCGGATCAGCTCTGCCGCGCAGAGCGCCCTTTTCCGGAGCTCCGCTCCACACCCACAAAGATGTGCACTGCGCAAAAGGCGCTATGCTTGGGCGATGAAGAGGGCGATCACGGGGCTGGCTCTGAGCCTGTTTGTGGCCTGCGGCGGCCTCGTGACTCCCGGCTCCGAAGAGCAGCCAGGCGGCCTCGGTCCGAACGTTGCGACCGGCGACACTGCATCGGCCGGCGGCGCGTCGCAATTGGGGTCAGCCGCTGGCACGAGCGCCAACAGCGGGACGGGGTTGGCGCCCGTGCAGCCGCCCGACGCTCCGGGGGTCAGTAGCGGCGGCAGCGGCGGCGGGCCCTCCGCCACCGGGGCCAGTGCGGAGGACAGTGGCAGCGGGCCCTCCGGCGGCAGCGCGGGCACCGGCAATGCCAGCGGGCCCCTCGCCACCGGCGCCGGCGCGGGCGGCAGCGTCAGCAGCGGTAGCGGAGTGGCCATCGGCGGGAGCGTCGGCGTGGGCTTCGTTAGCGCCGACGGGGGACTGAGCGGAAGCGCATCATGTCCCCCGTCGAACGGCGCGCCAGCATGCCCACCCCTTCCGGCGTTCCTGCCGACCCCGGGGGACGTTGGAACCTGGCCAGGCTGCCAGTATATGGCTTGCCTTAGCGCATTGTGCGCGACGTGCACGTGCGTCGCGTCCGGCGAAGAGTCCACGTGGGAATGCGAGTACGGCGATGCTCAGCCAGTCGGCAGTGCGGCGCCTGCACCCCCGACACCCGGTCCGCCCCCCGTGCTGCCCGCCCCGCCCAGTCCCTTCATGGTGCCCGATGCCAGCGCGCCGGCGCGACCTCCGCGTCGACGCTGATTCGAGGCGCCGGGTCACGGCGTCGCACGCCTGGCGTTCGTGAGAGGCTAGGCTCGCTCTCGGCAGCGTGGCTCGATCCGTAGTCAACGCCAAGGCAGCGGACGACCGCACGACGGCAGCTGGACCGCGGGCGAAGTGGAAAGAAGGTGACGTCGGCCGGATTTCGCTGTGGGAGACCCTGCCTTCGAACCTAGTGTCGCTCCCGAGATGGTCCGGCTGGTTCGGGGGAGATTGCACAGGGTGATGGCGTGGTGCGCGGCCGTCGTCATGACGCTGCTGCCAACCGCGGCGCGGGCCGCGGCGGGGCCAGCCGATCGCGTGGCGCCCGTCGCTCTCGGTCTCGCGCTCATTCTCGTTGCCGCCAACGTGTGCGGTCACGCCGCTATTCGACTCGGCCAGGTGGCCGTGCTGGGCGAGCTTTTGGCCGGAGTGGTCCTCGGAAATCTGCCCGGGCTCGGCGGGCTCAGGCTACCGGACGATCCGTCGATCGACATGATCGCACGCCTTGGCGCGCTCGTGCTCTTGTTCGACGTGGGGCTCGAACTCACCGCGCGAGAGGTCTTCGCCGTCGGGCGCACAGCGCTCGCCGTGGCGATCTGCGGAACGGTCTTCAGCTTCGCGTGCGGCTGGTTGGTCGCCGGAGCGGTCCGCCGCGGTGCCAGCATGTATTCGCACGTTTTCATCGGCGCCGCGCTTACCGCGACCAGCGTGGGAGTCACGGCGCGCGTGCTCAAAGACCTCGGCAAGACCGCAACCCCGGAGTCGCGCGTCATCCTCGGCGCCGCGATCATCGATGATGTTCTGGGCCTCCTCATTCTCACGCTCGTCACCGGATCGGTCTCTGCCGCGGGGGCGTTCGGCAGTCCGTCGATCGCGACGCTCGCTGCGACCCTAGCAAAAGCCACTGCGTTCTTCTGTGTCGCATTCCTCGTCGGCTCGCGTACCGCCCCGCTTCTCTTCGCGGCCATCGCGAGACTGCGAACGAGCGGCGCGCTGGTCGCGATCGGGCTCGCCCTATGTTTCGTGCACGCGTGGGTCGCCGATGCCCTCGGCCTTGCCCCGATCGTGGGAGCGTTTACGGCCGGATTGATTCTCGAAGACTTCCACTCGGCGCGTTTCGTCGCTCGCGGCGAGCGATCGCTGCGCGAGCTGGTCGAACCGGTCTCGTCGTTCCTCGTCCCTGTCTTTTTCGTCGTCATGGGGGCTCGCGTCGACCTGCGTGCTCTCGCCTCCGGACCCGCGCTGGGTGTCGCCGCCGCGCTCACGCTGGCTGCAGTCCTCGGCAAGCTCGCGTGCGCGGTCGGTGCCTCGGGAGTCCGCCGAATGCCGGTCGCCGTGGGGATGATCCCGCGCGGAGAAGTGACGCTGATTTACGCGAGCATCGGTGGATCGATCGTCATCGGCGGCCAGCCTCTGCTGGATCGGCCGCTTTACTCGGCGCTCGTTTGCGTCGTCATCGCAACGACGCTGGTTACACCTGCGCTGCTCAAGTCGGTTTTCCAGGCGAGCACGCCCGCGATTACGTCGTCGGGAGCGTCACGCGCACCGTAGTGCCATGTGCGTGATGGTCCGTGCTGCTGTCGACTTTGACGTTGCCGCCGTGGGCGACGACGATGTCCTTCACAAGGGTGAGCCCTAGTCCAACGGCGTGTTGTGAGCCTGCTTGACGTTCGAAAAGGAACGGCAGCTTGTCGGCCGGGATTCCCGGCCCATCGTCCTCCACCGAAATCGTGACCGTCTTGCCCGCCTCGTCGCGGCACAGGCGCACGACGATGTCGCCGCCCGGCAGGCGGCGCGATCCGCGACGAACGTAGCGGAGCGCGTTTCCAGCGAGAGTGGCGATCACCCACGCCATCTTCTCGGGATCCACCGATACCGAATCGAGGCTGACCAGGCTATCGATCGATAGCGTCACGTCGAGACTGCGCGCTTCGCGCTCGAGCGGCTCGAGCGTGGATCGGGCAAGCTGCACGAGATCGACCGTGCTGCGATAAAGTGGAATCGCCCCGATCGGGGCCGCTCGCGACGCGGCTGCCGACACGGGCCCGAGCGACACAGTCCGCACGACCCGTACTCTATGACGCGAACCGCGAGCCTGCCACGATCGGCGCTCGGCGCGGCGCCGCATACCCCACCGCGCGGACCGGGCCTTCGTCGATCGCGTCGGCGGCTCGGCGCCACGGCTCAGACGTCGCATCGGCCGTAGCCACCACGGGCCAGACGCACTCCTAACGTTCGCCGGGCGCCGCGAGCACGAGATCCACGACAATGACGGATTGCGGAGTGACTGAAATGCCGGACGCATTGATGCAGACGGTGTTCGAGTTCGGAACGGTCACGATGACCTGGCTCTTGGTAAACGAGCTTTCGGCATCCAGCGTGGCGCCTACGATCCACGGAGTGGGCGAAGGCGTGGCGCTCGAGAACGTAAAAACATAGCCGTCGAAGGCGCCCTCGGTTAGGGGCGAAAATGAAAGAAAGTCGATCGCGATCGAGCTTGCGCCGACGTAGACGTTGGCCGGGACGACGTAGTTCGAATCGTTCGTGCCCGAAATTTCAGGGAAGAGCGGGGCGCCGTTCGGTACGGAACCGACGGTCGCCGTCGACTCGTTTCCCACCAGATCCGAAGGAAAGAGAGGCGAGCTGCAGCAATACACGCCGAATGAGACGCTCACCCCGTCCAAGTTGGACGCCAATGCGTCGCCGTTGACCGCCGCGTCGATCGAATCGGCTCCCTTATCCGGCAACACGGAGCCGCCGCATGCCGTCAGGACAATGACGTGCAGCCCCGATAGAAATCGAACTCCGAAGCCGGCACGGCCATAACGCGCTTGCATGGGCACTCCGACGCGAAACCGCAACCGCGTGGGTTACGTTACCGCAAAATCGTTCGCGGTTCGCCGGCCGTCGCGTCCGGTGCTCCTATTCCGCAGGTTTAGGCCTTGAGCGGGCCGTGCTCCTGAGACCCCGCGGGAGCTTTAGCGTCGATCCTGTTCGGCGCTCTAGCGACGTCGGCCACCTCCGTGGAATGCGCCGCCCTGGAATCCTCCGCCGCTACGAAAGGTCTGCCAGTGTGCGCCCCCTACCTGGCGTCCCGTGTCTTCGCGTCCGAGATCTCGAGTCGGC
The DNA here is from genome assembly GCA_963696385.1 of uncultured delta proteobacterium. Lineage (GTDB taxonomy): Bacteria > Myxococcota_A > Polyangia > Polyangiales > Polyangiaceae > Palsa-1150. The sequence continues at coordinate 567,940 of CAVOKF010000004.1, read as the reverse complement.
TCCGTGCGCTGCCAGGTTTCACCGGTATTGCGCTCCCAGCCCGATCCCGGCGTGGTCCGGTACACTTGCCCGTCGTGACCGGCATAGACGCCGCCGACGGTCGGAACCTTGCGCACCGGCATGGAGGCCCGATTGCTGGCCGCATTCCGCTCCCAGGCATTGCCGACCACGTTCCGTCCCCAGGAGCTTCGGTACAAGTTGGCCTCCTGGTAGTTGCGCACGACGATGTCGCGGTGGCCCCAGCCCCAACCAGCCGGACCCCACCAGGGGTGGAAGAGCATGCCGGGCCATAAGCCGACCGCGAGGCCGACCCCGTAACCCCAGCCGAAGCCCCAGTAGAAGCCGGGGGCCCACCCCACGTCGAAGCCAAACGTCCACGGCGAGCCGATCCAGACGTTGTCAGCCCAGCAGGGATACACGAAGCCCGTGCCGTAGACGACGACATCGTCATCGCCGACGTACGAGCCCAGGTACCCGGGCGTATAACCCTCGTGGACGACCTCGGGAGTCGAGTCATAAACGCGGACGTACGTCACGTAGTAGAGCGGCGAACTCGGGGGGATGGTGTAGATGACGTCCGGCACCGAGGAAGCGACGATCCAGGGCCCCAACGGCGACTCGGCTGTGAACCAGATCCCGTTGTCGACGGCATAGTAGCGGGTCGGAGCGACGCGGATGACCGGCGTCGCCGAGTTGAGGGCGTACGCGAGGCTTGTGCCTTCGATCGGCGACCATTTCGGCGCGCCGTCGTAGCTCACCGTGAGCTCCGCCGCGTGGCGGTCGACGGCGACCGTCTGCGGAATCTCGTTGGCAATGACCGCTTGTTGCGCCTCCGGCGTCCCTGCCACAGAAGCCAGCACAATCCCCTTGGGATGGTTTTCCGGGATTCGCGCGAAGTCGGATGGCAAATTCTTCGCAGATACGAACGTCCACGGCCCGCGCTCGAGCGAGGGGCTGCTGTACCATCTCCCCGACAAAAGCACGTAGTAGAGTGGGGTCGCAGTGTCCACGAAGACGTCCGAGGTGGAGTTCGTGACCTCGAGCAGTTGGGTCCCGGAAATGGCTTGGAGCTGAGGTGGGCCCTGCAGCTCGATCAACTCGGCCGGCACTGTGCTCACGTAGAGAGTCGGAGTCACCCCTCGCGCCAGCTGGTCCATGAGCGGCGTCCCGGCCGTGTCGAGAAGATCGACCGCCTGACCGCGCGACGCCACTTCCTTGGCGCGATCGAGCGCGACGGCGATCGATGGATGAATGTCGCGGGCCTCAACCCAAGGCCCCGCAGGATCGCCGGAAGTCATCCAGTGGCCCGCCAGAGAAAGATAGTAGTGACCGGCCCGCGGGTCGAAGAGCAGAAGCGCTCGCGTGTTGATGATGCGCAGCAGGCCTGTGTCGGTCACGGGGCGAAGCACCGGCTGGCCGTCGATGAGCACGAGGATCGCGGGCGTGGTCGAGAACAGAATCCGGGGTACATCGTTCTGCACCTGGACGGTCGGGTGTTTCGATTCGGCGCGCGTAACGGCCAAACTCGCCTGGAGTCGGTCGAGCGCCACGTACACGGGGCCCGTCGGCATGTGCTGTCGGATGGCCGCCGTGAACTCTTCGGCACGATCGGGCTGCGATGGAAAGCTGGCGCTGTCGACCCGAATGTCGTTCAAGGTGACCAGGCGGTTCTCACGGTCGACATCGGTACGCGCCGACAGCCACGTGACCCCATAAACGGGCACGGCGGACGCGGGAGTTTGAACCGAGACGGCCGCGCGTGAGCGGAGTTTGTCATCGTCCCACGTCTCGACCTGAGGCTGATACACTTTCACCTGGAGGTTGCCCGCCCGGATGACGCGCGGCCAGCCGTTGTCCGTGGCGACGTGGTCGTCGACCATGAGCTCACTGGAAGGCACCGCATCCTCGCCCACCGGAACGCGCGTCGGATCCGCGGCGGGGGCACACGCGGATGCCGCGACGAGCGTCATGAGAACCCATCGCCGCGCAGGCGAATTCGCCTCGTTCCCATCGTTTCTCTCGGGCATGAGGTCCTCCGGACGGAAGGGACATTATCCCGGGGCCACAAATCGCCCTAACGTCCTCGCTCGTGACCGTCGACATTCTGCTCCTCGTCCTCGGGATCTGGGGCGCAGTCTTCGTCTATCGCTGGCTGGCAACGCTCCGCGCGGGCCGCTCGCTCGGCGACGCACTGCCTTCCGCCTACGAAGTATTCGTCGGCCTGGTCACGGACTTTTTCGACACGCTCGGCATCGGTTCGTTCGCGACGACCACGGCGCTTTTCAGGCTCCGCGGACTCGTCGCCGATCGCCTTATCCCCGGGACGCTCAACGTCGGGCACACGATCCCGACGATCGCGCAGGCGTTCATTTATGTTGCGATTGTTCACATCGACGGCACGACGCTCGCCCTCCTGATTTCCGCATCGGTGGCCGGCGCCTGGGTCGGCGCCGGCACCGTGGCCACGTGGCCGAAGCAACGCATTCAACTCGGGCTCGGCGTGGCACTCGTCGCGGCCGCCTCGATGCTCTGCGCCGAGCAACTTCACGTCCTGCCCGCCGGAGGAGACGCGCTCGCGCTTCGTGGGCCACGCCTGGCGCTGGCTGCCGCAGGCAACTTCATTCTCGGGGCGTGGATGACGCTTGGCGTCGGTCTGTACGGCCCCTGCATGGTGCTCGTCAGTCTGCTGGGAATGAACCCGACGGCCGCCTTTCCGATCATGATGGGCTCGTGCGCGTTCTTGATGCCCGTCGCGAGCGCGCGTTTCGTCTCGCGCCAGGCGTACGCCCCCCAAGCCGCGGTGGGTCTCACGGTCGGCGGCCTGCCCGGCGTTTTCTTGGCCGCGTGGGTCGTGCGATCGCTGCCGCTCCACGCGGTGAAATGGCTCGTCATTGCGGTCGTTGTCACGTCGGCTCATACGCTGCTGCGCTCGTGGTGGCGCGCCGAGCCCTGATGCTCGAATCCGAGCTTGGTTCATGGTGCGTCGCGCCGTTGCGGGGTAAAGAACCCATGGGAGGCAAGGCGGCCGGGTCCTCGGCACGAACATGGCGATGGCACGACGCAGTGAATCGGCGGCGAATGGTGCCGTTCGCATCACCGTGCGTGTGAAGCCTCGGGCGAAGACATCCCGCGTCCTTCGCGCCGACGGGCTCTCGGTGGAAATATCGTTGGCGGCACCACCCGTCGACGGGGCGGCGAACGACGAACTCCTTGCGACGCTAGCGAAGGCGCTGGGCGTTCCGAAACGGTCGCTCCGCTTGGCTCTGGGGGCGGCGTCGAAGACCAAAGTCGTCGAAGTCGCTGGGCTCCTGCGACCCGAAATCATCGCGCGTCTCGCAGCGCAGACACGCCCTGTTGCGTGACCGCGTTACGCGTTTCACGGCTGGTCGGTGGATACGGTGCCGTGAATCACGGCCTCAGGACCTCCGGGCCATGTGGCCCTGCCCGACCAGATCGATGGCCCAGCCCACTGCGACTCGCGCAGCGATCCGTACGTGTGATCGACGCAGACCGAGCCCTTGGTCGAGCTGAGCTTGATCTCATCGCCGGCCCTCACCCGATCGTTTATCAGCACCCGATTGTCCGAGGCGTCGCACGGAAGGGACGCGCCGTCGGCGACGACGAGACGAATCTCTCCGTGACCGACGATCGTGATCGTAACGGGTACGGTCAGACCGGCATCTGCCGAACCAGCGCGCACTGCGCCTGCGAGACTCGCAGCGATCACTCCAGGAGCGAGAGGGAAACGCATGCGCTCATCCTAGGCCGGGCCGCCGTGGCGCGCCGAACTCGTCTCCAGCATTCACACGACCAGACGCGAGCCGCCCGGACCCCATCGAGCCACTCGGGCGGCGCCCGCTCTCGGTCGATTGGATGTGGTCGTTTCGCGCTTAACCGCTAGAGTCCCGGGCCCTGTTCGCGTTCGTTGCCGCCACCGTGCCTCGCGATGGATAAAATGTTGAAGCTACAGCACATCGGTTTCAAGGTAACGAAGGGCCGCCGGCTTCTTGCAACGACCATCCTCGCTGCGCCGCTCAGTCTGTCCTGCGGGGGCGCCACATTTCCCCGCGAGACCGTGGCCGATAACGCCCGCGCCGACGACCCCTGGCTTGAAGGCGAGCGATGCGCGGCGGATTTCCACGACGATACGGGCCTGCGCGTCGAAGTGCTCGAGGCGGGCAGTGGAAAGGTCGTCGGAGACGGTGAGAGCGTTCGCGTTCACTACATCGCCCGGCTGCCAGACGGCACCGTCGTCCATGACACCCGGAAAGACGGCCCGCCGCTCGAGATCATGATCGGCAGCACGAAGATCATCTGCGGGTTCGAGAGAGCCATGCTCGGAATGCGCGCAGGTGAACAGCGCCGCGTCTTCGTGCCCTGGCGCCTTGCATTCGGCGAAGCGGGCAAACCTCCCGATGTCCAACCGCGAACCGATTTGATTTTCGTGATTGACCTCTATTTGGCCGCCGATCCGGCGCTCGTCGGAGGCTCGCCCCCGGTGAATCCGGTCCGCGGAAGAGGTCGCTAGCGGAGACCGTCGGCTCGGACTCGCCGCGAAGCCTCGGTCATCCGCCGGTCCTGTCCGATCCCGCGCTTTCGCGGGGCAAGGCACGCTTCAGGAATATGGCCGCCTTCTCTTCGAGCACCCGGAACGTGAACGACTCGGTGAGGAACAGAATCTACGTCGGTACGATCGTGGATGGCGTAGCCGACCGACAGGTCTTGCCCAACGGTCAGCTCGTAGTCTCCCCCGCGTGTCGACAGAAGCACGGCGCCTCCCTGCAACGCGGGCGCCCAGACCAACGACACGTCGGGCAAGCTCTGCTCGAAGCGCTGCCGAAGGGGGTAGCCGTCCTCGCTGTCGGCATCGAGCTCGTCGTACGCTTGCAGGCCGAGGGCGAGGGCATAGGGGCCGTTCATGCCCGCCGCGCGCAGGGCTTCGAGTGCAGCGACAACGGCTCTCGGCCATTCGAGGATGGCGTTCACGCCGATGGGCTTGTGGGGGCTCGCCTCGATGATGCCCGTAATCTGCCCATCCTTGAAGCCGTGAAAAATAGCCGTGTCTTCGGCGCGAGCGACGCGCTCGGCAACGGCGATCACCGGATCCAGGTCCAAATCGTCGGCTCCGCGCGACGCGTCGTCGAGCTCGGCGATCTTCATCGTAAAGGGAGCCCGGACCTCGACGAGAGGCTGAACCGCGCGGATGGCGTGAGAGACTCCACCGACCGCGACCTTGCCGATCGGCTTGAGCCGGCCCGTGTTGACCGCTCCGAAAGTCCAGCCGTGCGGCCCCGAGAAGTCGACGACCTTGCGCCCCGCGAGGTTGAGCTTCAGAACGCGCCGAGCCTCCCTGTCGACCTGCTCCCAAGCCTCGTCGGTGAGCGGTGCGTGCTTGCGCTTGAGCAGATCCATCACTTGCTTTCCTTCAGACTGCCGATGCCCAAGCTGGACGAGCCCCCGGAGGGTGGGCTGCCGGCGCTACGGCCTGGCTCGCCCGCCGTCTGCTGCTTCTCGACGGCCAGGATGGGCCCTTTCGAGTTGACGTAGGTTTTGATGTTCGCGTCGAAGACTTCGCTGTGGCGGCGGATCCACTCGAGGTTCATCATCGCGTGCTCGATCTCTTCGTTCTTGTTGTGCACGAGCACCCCCCGAAGCTGCTCGTCGCTGCATGCCTCGGCACGCTGCTGATACCAGTCGACCGCCTCAAGCTCCTCCTTGAGGGAGACGATGGCGCGGTGCATGTTTCGCGTCTCTTCGGAGAGAAGATCAATCGGCTCGTGGTAGGTCTCGCTGCTCATCGTCCGGCGACGATACCACCGCCTCGTGGTCCGAAGGGAGAGGCTTGTCGCTGCGCCCGTACTGGACCGGATGTAGCGCGCGTCGCTACGCGCTGAGCGCTCGGCCGCGCTGAGCGCTCGGCCGCACTGAGCGGGCTCACGTGCGTGCTCCACATGGCCCTCGAGGCAGATTTGGCCGCCCGCGCATGGATCCTTCGAGTGCATTCCACGGGCACTGCCGGAGCGTCCCGGCGTCGTCTCCGACCTCAGGGAATGCATCGACGACGCCGTTCTGGGCCCCCATCGCCGCTACGACAAGTGCGTCAGGTCGTCCAAGACCTGCTGCGCGTGCACCGTCACGTCGACGGTTCGGTACACCTTGCGAACCTTGCCGTCCGGACCAATGACGATCGTCTGACGGCGGTGGCGGCCTTCGAAGGGAACGCCGTACGAGCGGCCGATGGATCCGTCCGGATCGCTCACGAGAAGGAACGGAAGCTTGTAATGCTCGGCGAAGCGCCTGTGCGACGCGGTCGGGTCGGCCGAGATGCCCACGAGTACGGCGCCGGTGGAAGCGATCGCGGACCATACGTCGCGAAACGAGCACGCTTCTTTCGTGCAGCCCGGCGTTTCGTCTTTGGGATAAAAGTAAACGACGATCGGCTTTCCCCGCAGCGCAGACAGCCGCACGAGGCTGCCGTCCTGGGCGGTCGCCGTGAACTCGGCAGCGCGCTGGCCGACCAGATCGTCGGCGGGAGCAGAGCCGCCCGGCGCCGGCTGGGCGAATGCAGGAGAGGAGGCGTCCGAAGAAGTCGCGGCCGCGTCATGCCCAAACCTCGAGTCCGCGCCGGAGGCCGTGGCGCCGAGCGACGCAGACGGCGCCGTGAGGCCGGTGTTTTCGAGGTTGGGGCTCGACCGCGTCGTGCAAGCGGTGAGCACCGAGAGCAGGGCGAACGAGACGAGCTTCATGGCCGGCATTCTGCGAGGCGTTCGACGAATTGCGCAAGACGCGGAAAAAACGAGGGGCCCGCTCGAGCTCGCTGTTCACCCCCGCGAGACACCCCGCTGCAGCAAGCGCGCATGCGCGCGTCGCCGGTTCGTCACCCTCGAGCGCCGACAGTACGCTTCTGCGCTCGCACCCGTCGCGCCCCGCAATGAGGCCTCTCAACATCGTCCACGAACGCTTCGCCGGGCTCTGGCGGCGAAAGGAAAAAGATGGCCGAGTAGTCGTCGGAGTCGTATTCCGTTCATTGGGTCTCACAAAAGCCCTGGGCAAACGAAATATTGCAGATCGGTGCTGAGGCCGAGCAGTCCGATTCCTTGCTGCACGGCGTGCAGCTCGATTGGCCCGTGGAAACGTAATCGTAATAACAACCGCACGATCCCGACGGAGAATACGAGGCAAGCGGTCCGAGCTCGACGGTTCGAGTGACGCGCATGGCACAGGGTGCGACGAGATTGTTCTGGGCTTCGACCTGCACGAGATTGACGCCACCGGGTGCCACCGCGGTCCCGGTCATGTACGAGATGAGGCGTTGGACGTTCGGGTTCTGAGGCACCCCGCGGTCATCGACGTACGTGAAGAAATGAATGGGGCCCCAGAGCGAGTAATGACCGTCGCGGACGTTCGATTTATCGTGGGCGGCTGCCGTCGAGTCCGGATAGTAACCGCAGGATTGGTCGAAGTCCTTGTAGGCCAATGGGGTGATGTGGGTGGTCGTCGTGGAGTCGAGGTTTGTATCGGCAAGAATGCCGATCGCCTGCTCCGGGTTGGCATCGGTCTCGAGCGAGTTGATGACCGCAGCGGCCCCGGACAGACCTGCGGCCGTGTTCGAGGTCAGCGCGCCCGCGTCGACGCCCGCCCATTGGGACAATGGGACGCCGATGGCGACGGCGAGCAACGCCTGCACGGCGGACGAGGCATTGCGGCGATAGATCGACCCGTTGACCGTCCAGGGAGCCACCCCCGAGCGGGCCCCAAAGCCGAACACGAAGTAAGCCGCCGCGGCACTGATCGAACGCTGCGAGGACGCTTTCGGCACGACAAAGACCATGGGCTGGATGGGGCCAAGAAAATCGACGACGTTGGGGGGCAACTGGCCTCCCGGTAACGTGCCGCAGGTCGGCGCGTACACATCCGACGTTCCGATGTCCGCAACGGGGGGGCCGTTGTTTGGACCGCCGGTCGATGGCAGGCTGCAGGTGCCCTGAACTTGGGCAGCGTAGTAAATGGGTGCAGGCTTGGCCGAGATCGGGGTACTCGTGAAGAAATTGTTCGCTCCCACGCACCCGCCATCTCCGATGTAGACGACGTTGATGGGGTTTGGATCGACCGACAGCGCCTGCTGCAGCGGCGCAATGAACGGCCCCACGGCGTTCGCCCCTTCGATGTACACGACGGGAGGCAGCGTGCCGCTCGACGGGTTGCTCGCGCTCGGCAGCGCGTCGCAGGCGATGGCGCGAGCGAGCCGCGTCGACGTGACGCAAGCCAGACAGGCGGTCGCAGCGATATGCAAATAGCGGGTACGTCTCATGTCAGGCCCCCCGGGGTTGCTCGTGCATCAATCGGCTCCCGCTTCGGCAACCGGCAACGGCGGCAGGCCCCCATCGTCCAGCAGATTGGTCAACCGCACGGAATCGTCGAACGGAACGCACGTCGCCGTCGTGCATGCATTGAGAAACTGCGAGGGCTGCGTCGGGGTGCACGCGTAGCATTCAAACGACGCATCGATTTCACAACTCGCGGAGTCTGCGGAAATTGGGGCCAGGGTGTCGGCGCTTGCGTCAACGGGCCTCTCGATTTGGCTGCCATCCGGGGCCTCCGAACGCGTCGTGTAGCCGTCGAGGCCGATGAGGGTACTGCACCCGCTCGCCACCAGGGCGGTGGCCAGCATGCGCACGCCTGCCGCGGCTGCCAGAAGCCTTCGGGCTGTCGGGGTCATCGTCAAAAGACTCCCGCCGCCCCAACCGACCGTGTGTCGACAAAGAGCCCAAGGCGCGGAGCGGTGGGTCGCGCGCGAGCCGCGCCGGGCGCGAAGATCAGGTAGCCCGCGCCGAACGTCATGCTGGCGGCCCCAGCCACGAACCCGATCGTCGAATAGAGCGAATTTCGCTGGGAGGTCGTGACGAGCGATTGGCTCGAGAGCGGGCAGATCTTCGACACGCATTGCCGATCGAGGTCGCGCTTATCGCGCATTGCCGAGACGCCGAAGAAAGCTCCGGCGCCTGCTCCGACCACGCCAAGTCCCAGCGCCGTCCAAGCCGGAACGAGGGAGCGGCGGTGAGCGGGCGACTCGGGCGTGGCGCCCATCGCGGCCGGAGCGGCGAGGGGCGCGTGTGCCACGTCGGCAGGCGCCGCCGGCGGGTCGATGGTGACCTCGGCGGTTTCCTCGCCTGCCAGGTCAATAAAGCGGGTGACGCTCGGCCCGCCGGCCTTGCTCACAGTAACTTTGCGCCGCCCTGCGCTGACGACGATCGGAGCCACCAGGGGCGTCGTTCCGACGATCGCATCGTCGACGCTGACGTCGGCCCCCGAGAACCCACTCGAGAGTCGCACGGTCGCGACGCGACCCTTCAGAACATCGATGTCCGACTCGACGAGCGCCCTCCGATCCGCCGCGATAGCGTCCTTGCCCTCCGCGAGATACTTCTGAAACGCGGCCAGCGCGCCCGGATATTCATGCAGCTGATATCGGCATTGGCCAATATCGAAGAGGACGCGATAGTTTGGCTCAATGGCGTAGGCGCGCTCGAACTCGATGAGAGCCGCACGCCAATCCTCGTCCTCCGAGAGCTTGACGCCGCGCTCGAAGTGCATCGACGCCTCATGGGAGGTGGCGTCCGGCGAGGCGGCCCAGGACGCATCCGGGCAGAGGAGCCGCAGCCCAACTACGACAATGATCTGCAGGGGCCGCTTCATTGGGCGTAAGGGTTCACCTTGTCGAGTTCTCGTTGCGGTCGCGCGCGCGGGACACGAATATCGAACGATCGTACCGGCGGCGGTGGCTCCGTGCTGACGCTCGCGCTCGACGATGCCGGCCGAACGGAGGGCTCCGACACCTCGCGCACACCGCGCCGCCGGACCGGCTCGCGCTCGAGCGAAATCTCCACGTCGATGTTCGCCGCCTGTGTAAAAGTCTTGCTTTTGGTGGTGTATTCCGGAGCTTCGGCACGCAACGAATGGACCGCGCCGCTGCGAGCGAATTGGGCCACGTACGGGTTTTCGACCAAGACGTCGTCGACGTAAATCTTCGCCGTTTGAGGCAACGCGTGAACGGTCACCCGCACGGCCGGAGAAGCCTCGATCTCCGGGACGCGCGGCTCCGCGTTCGCTACCGAGGCCGTTGGCGCCATCGCAAGGGCGGCAACTGGGGCGGCTACGGAGGGTGCCCACCTCGCTCGTACGATAACGGACGCAACCGTCGCCGCGAGCGCAGCCACCACGAACGCAGCCACGACACGAGTGTGGGAACGCATGGCACGAGGGGGATCGGCCATCGGGCCGTGCGATGCGGGTACCGCTGGCGCCTCGGCGCGCGACGGCATCGACGCGCTCGATCCCTCTTCCGGAGAGCTCGCCCCTGTGCCACGGTTCGCCGCGACATCGTGCGTCTGAGTACGCACGCGCGTCAGGCTCACGAGGTGCAGCGACGCCTCGGCCCTCATCGCGCGAAGCTGGGCGTCGATCACGGCGCCGAGCTCGCGGCGCTCCTCGGCAAAGAGGCCTGAGACGATCTCGCGGAGCTGATTCGAGCCGCCGACAGGAGCCGACGATCGGTCACGCAACAAGTCGTCTCGCATGGCGCGCGCCGAGGGGTAACGCTCCTGGGGCATGACGCACATGGCACGATGAGTGGCAGCCACGAGGCCGAGGGGCAGTTCTCGTGGGCGATCGGACTGCAGCCGTGGGATCGCACCCATCATGAGTCCGTGCAGAGTCTGCAGGTCGCTCTGACCTTCCCAGGGGCCACGACCCAGGAGGGCCTCCCAGAGCATGACGCCGACGGAGAAAATGTCGGAGCGAAAGTCTATGGGCTGGCCGGTCGCCTGCTCGGGCGACATGTACCGGATCTTGCCCTTCAGAACGCCCGCGCTCGTGTGCTGCGAGGCCAGGTGCGTCTTGGCGATTCCAAAATCGATGAGTTTGACCTGGCCTTCGTACGTCAAAAAAACGTTCTGCGGACTCACGTCCCGGTGGACGACCCCGAGTGGCTTGCCGTCGAACTCGGTCAAGGTGTGTGCGTACGCGAGCGCCTCGAGCACGTCGGCCAGGACGCGCACATGGAGGTCGGTCGAAAGCGGTCGGCCGCTCCGTCGCGCGCGGCGCAGCACCCTATGCAACGGCTGGCCGTCGAGGTGCTCCATGACGAGGAAGCGGCGTTCGCCGTCGCTGCCGACTTCGATCGTCTGCACGATGTTCGGATGGTTCAACCGCGCGGTGAGCCGCGCTTCGTCCATGAACATGGCCACCGAGACATCGTCGTCTCCCTGCTCGCGCCGCAGCTCCTTGACGACGAGCAGCTTGCTGAACCCTTCCATGCCGTCCGCGACGGCGAGGTACACGTCCCCCATACCTCCGCGGGCGAGCACCGCGAGCAGGCGATACTTCCCCAAACGATCGTTGCCTCGGTCGTGTACCGCAGCCTCGGACACGCTAACTCCTTCAAAAAGCGTCGACGTGGTCTCGTAAAGCGGACGCATGACGGAGCGATTAAGGCATGCGAGCCCATTCTTGAATTTTTTTGTCCGGGAACATCCAATATAGCGGACGCTATGGGTGGTCGTCGCCTTTCCGGGGCGAAAGCGGGACCGGCCGTGGCGATCTCTGAGCGCGCTCGTCCACGCGCGCGCGCCCGCGATGGTTGGCGGGCCGCGGGGGCAGAATCAGCGCGAGGCGACGGCGGGCTCCTCGCCGGTAAGCCGAATCGGAGCGTAACTCGGCTCCCACACCGCGCGCCGCACGACCGCTTCCACGTTCTCAGGGTCGATGCGGCGGCCGAGGTTGTTCTCGCTCGCATATTTCACGACGCCGCAGGCGATCTCGAAGCTCACGCGGCGCAGATCGCCCTGGTCTGGATAGATGGCGCCGGCATCGAGCCTGTCCTGGCTCACGGACCTTGCGAGCGTCGCCGACGCGATGTGAAACATCTCCGTCGAGACCTCCCGTGCTTCGGCAATCGCAGTTCCCAGGCCCACGCCCGGAAAAATGAAAACGTTGTTCGCCTGCCCGATGACATGGCGTTTGCCCGCGTACTCCACGTCGGCGAAGGGGCTTCCCGTGGCGACGAGCGCGCGTCCGTCGGTCCAGCGAAGGGCTTGCTCGGGCGTGCATTCGGCCTTGCTGTTCGGGTTGCTGAGGGCAAGTACGATGGGGCGCTCCACGTGACGCGCCATGGTGTCGATCAGCTCTTGCGTGAAGGCTCCGGCCTGTGCCGTGGCGCCGACCAGAACGGTCGGCTTCACCGCGCGAACGACGTCCACCAGCGAGAGATTCGCGTTCGGGTCGAGGCCGTACCGCACCATCGCCGCACGCGGCAGCGCCAGCTCCCGCTTGTGGGGTTCATCGATCGAGCGGCCGTCGTGAAGGAGGCCTCCGCTGTCGATCGCGACCAGCGCACCGCGAATCGCGTCGTCGGCGGCGCCATCGGCACGCATCGCGATGGCGCAGAGCTGTGCAATCCCCGTGCATGCTGCGCCCGCGCCGACGAAGACGATGCGCTGAGCGGCCATCCGCTGCTTGGTAATCCGCAAGGCAGCCAGAATCCCGGCCACCGTCACGCTGGCGGTACCCTGGATGTCGTCATTGAACGACACGATGCGGCGCCGATATCGCTCCAGCAGTACGAAGGCGCGGTCCTTGTGGAAATCCTCCCACTGGAGAATCGTCCGCGGAAAAACCTCTCGCACGCCCCGCACGAAGGCTTCGATGAATTCGTCGTACTCGCGCCCACGCAGTCGCCGTTTCGGGTAGCCGAGATACAGCGGGTCCGCCAGCAGGTCCGGGTTGTCTGTGCCAACGTCGAGGCTGATGGGCAGGCACTTGGACGGATGAATCCCCGCGCCCGCGACGTACAGCGCCAGTTTGCCGATCGGGATGCCCATGCCACCGCAACCCTGATCTCCGAGACCCAGAATCCGCTCGTTGTCGGTCGCCACGATCAAGCGGATGTCGTGAAACGGCGAGTTCTTCAGGACGCGCGGGATGTCGCCGACGTCGTCCGGCGTGATCCAAAGCCCGCGCGCGTTGCGGTAGATGTGGCTGAACTTCTGGCACGCCTCGCCCACCGTCGGCGTGTACACAATGGGCATCAACTCTGCGACGTGGTCGACCAACACGCGGTAGAAGAGCACCTCGTTGCGGTCCTGGAGGCTGGCCAATCCGATGTACTGCTCGAGCGGCGTGCCCTTGGCCCGGATCTGAGCGATGGCCGTCGTCGCTTGTTCCTCGAGGGTCGTCACGCGATGCGGCACCATTCCGCGAACCCGCAGCTCGTCCCGCTGCGCTCGGCCAAAAGCCGTTCCGTGGTTCGTGGACGGATTGTGAAGCAGCCACGCGCCGGCCTTGCGGGTCTCGATGACCGTCGCGCCTTTCAGGTCTTCCAGCGGGTCTCGCATGGCTCGTCTCCAGAGGCAGAGCGCGCCTCGGAGCGGGGCGCTGAGGTCTGCGCGCGTCACGCTAGCGCCGGCGCAAAGCCGCGCCAACCATCGGTGTCCAGCCGGAGTGCGTGTCCGGGCTCGCCACGCCGTTGCGCCAAGCGTCCGATTGCGATGACTTCGCCTCGCCGCGGAGCCGGCCGCTAAGCGGAAGTTCCCCACCCGCCCGGACCAAGAACCTCAGGCTAAGGCGGCGATCGGCGTCCGTCTTGAGCAGAACGACAGGGCGTTCAGGCGAGGCTCAGCCCCTGGATGACTCCGCACGCCGGCTCCTGACCAAAGCCCGCCGATTGCATTCCCATGATGTTCTCGATGGTGCAGCCCAATCGCTGGTGCATTTGTGTGCCCGAGCTCACCATGTACCCGGTTTTGGTCAACTTGCCCGCTGCGCCTCCGATGAGAACGATCGGATAATCTTGAAGGCCGTGCGGACCCGTGGCAATTTCATTGCCATAGACGAGCAGAGTGTTATCAAGCGCGGTCTGTCCGTTGGGCGCGGGGAACTGGGCCAGCTGCTGCGCAAGACTCAAGACCATGTTGGCCTGGTACTGAGCCACTCCCACCATGACCGAAGCGGCCACAGTGTCCGTGCCGCTCGGCAGGTCGGCGTGCTCGATGTCGTTGTGAAAATCCGGTCGCATGCCTGCGAGATTCAACCAGTCATAGTGAAAATGCTCGCCGCCCCGGCCGGCCTGGAAGGTCAGGATCTGGACCATGTTGCAGCCGATCGCGCTCGCAATGAATTGCATGAACAGCGTAAACAAGGTCGGCGCGTTGGCTTCGTTGCCCTGCCCGGTGCTCGGTACCCCCAACATCGACGGCTGCACATTGCCGCACATTGCCGGGTTCGTGGTGGTGCCCGTCGTTACCGTCGTCGACAGACGCGTCTCGAAGTCGCGCACGGCTTGCAAGTGAATGTCGACCTTCGCGCGTTCGGTGGGGCCTAGGCGATTTTCCAACGCCTGCAGGTCCGAAGCGACCACGTCGAGCACAGACTTTTGCTGCGCCAACCGAAGGGTTGCGGCCTGCGTGGCCGCATCGGTTGGGACTCCACCGTCGGAGGTCACGGTTCCGAACAGCTGTGTGTACAGCGCGTAAATGTCGATTTGCGGAGCCACCTGCAGGCCCGGCGATGCGCAGACCCACGAGGCGCGGCCTGCGTTGACCAACTGATAGTTGGCCGCCGTGACGCCGCAATGAATGTTCTTGTACGGCGTCGTGAACTGCAGTTGGTTGATCAGGATCTGGTCGACCGATTGACCGCCACCAAACTGGTCGCCACCGCTCGAGATGTTGTCGTGCCCCGAAAAGAGCCCGTGCCAACCCCAGTCGTGGCCATCTCCGCCCGGGCTTCCGATTTCGTTCAGGTAGATGCCACTGACCAGCGTGGTTTTTGGACCGACCGTGGTGTCGGTCAGCATATTCGCGAGAATCGGGGACGTAAACGTCGGACCGTAGGTCGTGCCCGTCGGCCAGAAGCTGGCCTGATGGGTGCCCCCGGTCTGCATGAAGAGAATCAGGCTCGGCATGGCCGGCGTGGCCGTTTGAGCGAACGCCTGCTTGAGAAATGTCGGAACGAGCAGCGTGGACCCCGCGGCCTTGAGCAACGCTCGGCGAGAGAACTGGAAATTGCCTCCCGGTTTCATCGGTCATCCTCTCTGGTAACGAAGGTTTTGTCGGCCACCGAGGTGTTGACCAGGGCGATGATCTTTCCGCCGCTCTGTTCGAGCTGACTGGTCCAATTTTGCACGGTGCACTCGTCCGCGGTCGCTGGGTCGCGAGCCTGATCGAAACTGAAGTAATGACTAACCATGCAGCTGGTCACCTCTTGGCTCTGCGAGAGGATGACGGACAATTGGGCCGGACCCGTGAACGTCCCGTCCACGTCCGTGCCCGTCAGCTGTCCCAGTGAATTGACGGGCAAGCCATTGTCAGTGGTTCGAAACCGCCCGAGACCGTCCATATCCTCCATGCCGAACCCTTCCGGGTCGAACTGGGCGTGGCAGCCCGCGCAAGCCGGCTGGCTGGCATGGGTCTCGAAGAATTGACGTGTGGTCATCCCCGCGTCGAGCGTGAACGGGTCGGACGCGATGGCGGCGAGCGCGGCCGCCGGCGGCGGCGCGACGACCTGGCAGAATAGCTGGCGGCGAACGAGAAGCCCGCGCTCGATGGGGCCCGAGTTGATGTCGTTCGAGTTGTACGTCAGCACCGCGGGCAACGAGAGCAAGCCCTTGCGATGTGTGGGGTCGAGCTCTCCCGACGCAAGGAGGTCGCTGCCGTAAATGGAGTCCAACGCGGCGGGGATGTTGGTGCTCGAGGCCGTGAAGAACGAAGCGAACGTACCGTTGCCGCCGTTCAACTGCGTGGTCACGAACTGGTCGAACTCCTGCTGCATGGCGGCAGCTACGGCCGGCGTGTACTCGGGGTACACGTCCGGCGACTTCGGCACGGTGGCCATGGGACCCATGTCCATCCAACCGGTGATGAATCGAGCCAGAGAGGCCTGACCCGCGGTGGTCGCGAGCAGGCGCTGGGCTTGGGCTTCGAGGTCCGAGACGCTGGTCAAGTCCGTGGTCTGCGCGAGTTGCAGCAGAGTGGCATCGGGACGGGTGCCCGTGAGGAGGAAAGACAGCTGGGACGCGATCTCGTAGGAGGTCAGTTGGACGGGCGGCAGTGACGGTGGGGCGCCCCCTTCGCCTTGCAACACGCCCCCGTCAGGCCCGGTCAATCCGCCCTCGGCGTTTTCGACGATTCCGTCGTCGGGGCCGAGCTCGCTCGTGTACAACATGTAGGGCGACTGCAGCACCATATCGACGAGCATCTGGACGGACGTGGGATAGTCCGTCGCCGTGTTGGCGAGAGCAAGATAGGCCGAATTTTCGCTGTTTGTCAGAGGCCTGCCGAACGCCTGCAACGTGAACGACGTGAGAAACGACTGCAGGCAGCTCGCCGAACCTGCAGTCGTTGCGCATGGGGCGAGAGTGCTCACGTCGATGGCGGCCGACAATTGAAGCGCGAGAGCGGCCAAGGTTTGTTGCAGAGACGCCGAGACGAAGAGCGCGCTGTTTTGGTTGTCGAAGCCTTCGACCGTCGGTTCACTGGGCCACGCGGCGAGTACTGCGGCTTGGGCCGTCGGCCCCAAGAGGCCCCCGACGACGTTGGCGTACTCGCGCCCGGCGAGACGCCTTGCGCGACGGGTAGTCAGCCCGACGCACGGACCCGGAGGGCCACCGTCCGAACCGGCCACCGCTGTGCCGCCTGCGGCTCCGGCTGCCGTGTCACCGCTTGGAGAGCCGGCAGTTTCCCCCGCCCCAGTACCCGTCAGGAAGGCTCCGCCGATTTTGCCGGTGCAGCCGGCCAGCGCCAGCGCCAGACACCCTCGACGGATCCAGGTCGCACGGGAAGTAATCGGAGTGCGCGTGCGCCGCGGGTTCGAGTGCGAATCCCCAGCGTCCGGATGCTCACCGCCCGGTACGTAGTTATGGGTTTTCATGCGACGAAAGTCCTTTCGTGAATCCTTCAGCGGTCACGGAATGGCCGCCGCCGGCTGCGGCGGGGCGAGATTGGCGTCAAGCTTCAGGGCGCGACGGCCGCTTGCGGCGCCGCGAGATCAGCGTCAAGCCAAGGGCGGTAAAGAGCGCGCCGCTCCAGGACACGGACGCGGTCACCCCGGCTGCCGTGGTGCATCCTCCACCCGTATTTCCAGAGGAGCCCGTCGTGGACTCTACGGGGTTGTCGTTCGGACCGGTCGTGGCTGCGGCGGTGGCGGTGGCGCTCGGAACGCTCGTCACCGAGCCGGTCCCCACAGGCCCACTCGTCGACGCGGCACCGGTCGCACCCGAGCTCCCGCCCGTGGCGCTGGCGCTGGAACTTGCGGCGCTGCTGCCGGGAGCAACGCCACCGTCGTCGTCCGCGGCCAAGCCCGCGCTGCTTCCCGAGAGTGACGCGTCGGACTGGCCGGCATCTGTTTGGGCCCCGGGTCCGGTCGCCGAGCCACCGTCGGAAGCCGCCGCGAGGACGATGCCGCCGGCGTCCGCGCCGGTGATCGCGTCGTACACGAGCTGGGCCGTCTCCGTCATACCGGCGACGCTCGTGTGCTCTCCTTCGGAGTCCTTCTCCGGAGGATTGATGTAGTACTCCATGTGTCCGGTGAAGGCGGTGAAGAGGTCGATGATCGGTAGATTGTATTTTTGACAGACGGCTTTGACCGCGGCGGCCGCCGGGCTGGTCTTGTAACCGTCGTCCGGGCCGTCATTGCCGAACGGGATTGGAATCGGCGTAGAACAAAAATCTTGGGCTGAGGCGTAATGGCGAGGTACTTGGACACCAACGTGTCGTAGTCCGTTTGAAACTTCGTGAAATCCGTCGTCGTGTCCCCCGCCTTGAAGGCCGCGAGCGCGTTTTGCGCAGACATTCCCCAGTCGTGACGACCCCACGACCCGATGACTACGATGTCGGGCGCAAAGCTTACGCTCGGTCCAAACTTATCTCCGTTGATGTACGGGTGCGTTTCGGACGCGGTGTAGCCGCTGATTACCGAGGCGCAGCAATCGCCGAAGTTCATCACGTTGTAACCGGATCCGAGGAGCCCCTGAAGCATCGCGGGATACTCTTGCATCCCGACCGGCTGGTCCTGGGTATTCCCTGGATAGAGATCGCTGTGGGTGGTCTGCTCCCCTATGCAAGACACTTTAATGGGAGCGCCGGCCGGGGCGGCGGCAACCGGCCGGGCATCACTCGCGCAGACGAGGAGGCACGCAACCAGCGTGACGGCGAAGCGATGCCCGCGTGTTGGCTTCGCGCGGCGCGGGCGCGAAGAGGCCCGTCCGGAGCGGGTCGGCTTTCGGGTGCGGAGGCTTGCTGCAGGTTGGTTCACAAACCATGAGTGCGGGCCCAGCGGGTGCGGAGCTCAGAGCAATCGGCCGAAATGCGCGCTCTTATGTTCGGGATGGTTTTGTGCAGCTGAAACGAATACCGGCAGCGACGGGCAGCGACGCTGGCCGTTCACAAAAGCAGCCCAGCGAAACAGGTCGCGCCTACCCAACCCCCATCCAGCTGAACCGACGTCGCGCCGTCAACAAGACCGACCGGCCCGGGGGCTAGAGCTCCCCCTTGAAGGGCTGCGCCAAGCCGAAAGGCCCGCAGCGTCACGCCAACGTCGATCGTCCCGGCGGCTTCGGCAGTTAGGCCATCGCGACGCGCTCCGAAGTAATCGAGAGAGGAGGAGACGCCTTGGAGCGAGACATAGACGACCGAAATGGCGCCTGACACGCCGAGCTCCGCCTTTCCGAAGTGGACGCGCCATCGAATTCCTGCTCCTGCGGATGTCGCGTTCACGTCGACGCGACCCGACGGTCGCTGCACGCTGCCCCATTCCCAGCCCGCCACGGCAAACAACTGATGCTGATCTCCGGTCGCTTGACCGACACGTACCGCGGCACCAAGCGTAGGAAGCGGTGCCGAAAGGTGTCTCTCGCGCCCGATCGCCATCAGATCGATCGTCAAGAAGGGTGACGGAGCGTGCGGACGCGACGGCATCGCCCGTTCGACGGCTGCTTGGGCCGCAACCACTGCGACGTCCGAAGCCGCGGTCCTGTCGTGCGGCCTCTGCAGGATGAGGAGCTCCGCCCACGAAGCGAGAAACAGCTCCGAAGCGGCGAGCGCGAGCGCTCGTTCGGGGTCAGCCGTGCCCCCGATCGATACGTCACGTGAGACGATCTTGACCGTCACCGGATCGCGAAGCGTTACGCGTACGTGGGTTCCCTCACAGAGAAGATCGACCTCCAGTGGCGGAAGCGCCGCGACGACCGGCACGAGCGTCGCGATCTCGAGCCGCAGCAGCTCTTCGATGCGCTCGGCTCGAAGGCTCGTGCAGCTGCTGGTCGCGACACTCACCCCCGAAGTCGGGTTCTCCCCGGCCGGGCCTCGCAGGGGCGCCGACCCAATCGGCGAAGCGGGCGCGGTGATCCCGGAAGCCGAGTTGCCCGGCCCCGCGCCTTGCAGGGGCAGCCCTCCCGGCGAAGAGGCCCCCGAAGGCAGATCCGCGACAGTAACCGCGGGCAGACTCGCGATCGCGGCAAGTGCGACCCCGAGCCACCTCGCCCGGAGGATCCTCGTCATTCGACGATGTGTTGCATGCGGGCCGCGTGGGTCCCATTCGGGAACCGCTGCAGATACTGCTCGGCGGTGGCCCGCGCCTCCGCCGGCTCGCCGGCGGCAGCCCATGCCGCGGCCTCTTCCGCAAGTGCGTCTTCGCCGAGGGGGCCGTCCGGAGCGAGCGAGAAGCTGGCGCGAAACGCCCTCGCGCCGTCAGCGGCTCGATCGCGACCGCGTTCGACCTTGCCAAGCGTGAACCAGGCCAGCGCTGCCCGCCGATCATCGGGATAGCGCCCCAGCACGGATCGCAGAGTGGCCGCCGCCGCCACCAGGTCGCCCGACCGCCGCTCGGCGTCGGCGCGATCCAACAGCGCATCCGCTGAAGGAAACGACCCGGCGGGAGCCCGCGAGGTCCGGGCCGGCGGCATTCCGTTCGATGGCGTCGAAGCATCGAGCTGAACCGCCTCGTTGGCCCAGGTACTCAATTCGTCGCCAACGCCCAGCTCGACCTCGCCGCTGTTCGCAGAGACCTGCACCAACCCCTTCTCGACCTTGACCGAGACCTTGTCGGAGTCGACCCCCACGACAAAGAGGGTACCCTTCACTTGCACTCTCACCCCTCGAGCCACCACGAGAAACGATCGCCCGGGCAAAGGCGGCACGCTGTACCGCACGTAGCCCGCGCTCTGTGCGATTTCGACTTTCTTTTTCGAATCGCTCAGAACGTCGAGACGCGCGTTTCGAGACAGATCGAGATTCGTCCCGTCGGCCAGCCGACGAGATTCGAACACGTCGAAGCTTGCTGCCGGCGCCGGAGCCGGCACGAGTTGGCTCGCGGCAACCTGCACCGGTGCGGTGGGCCGTTCGGGAGCCCGTTTCCTTCCGAACTCCAGCGCTACCAAGTAGGTAACAGACGGCGCTGCAACGATCAGCAACACCGAGGCCGCGACGGCAACCTGCCGGATGGTCCTTCTCCGCGCTTGCCTCAGTTCCAGGCTACGCTCGATTTCGCGCAGCACCCGGCGCTCCCGGAGATGGTCCCAAGGCGGCAGCATCTGCCTCCGCAGCCTTTCGATGTGTTCACTGAGCATCAAGCCATCTCCGTAAGCGTTGATCTGCTTCGCCGATCCGGCGCTTAGCGGTCGCTACCGAAATGGAGCAGGCGCTCGCCACGTCAGTCAGCTCCAGTTGCTCGATTCGGCTCAAGGTCCAGGGTATGCGGAGCTTTGGCGGGATCTGATCGAGCGCCCGCACGAGCTCGTCGGCGGACCAGTCCCCGGCAGGTGTGTGCGAGTGGGGAAGAAGGATAGCTAAACTCCCCTCGAGCCACCTGCGACGTCGGCGAGCCAAGAGCACCCGGTTCACTTTTCGGACCGCGATCGTTACGAGCCAGGAGCGAAGCCGAGCCGCCTCCTCCAGCCCGTCCATCCCCTCCACGGCGTCGACGAACGACTCCTGGACGATGTCGTCGAGCTCGTGGTCGGCGCCCAGTAGGCGGAAGATGACCCCGGCAAGGTAGCGCGCATAGCGCGCGTAAAGGACTCGATAGGCGTCTTTGTCGCTGCGCCGGATCAGGTCGACAAGCTCTGCGTCGTCCGCGGGCTGTTCGGGCGCCACTTGGCGAGGCACGTACACGTGCATTACGTAGCGACGAACGTAGCCTGAAGCTCAAAAATAGTTTTCCGATCCGAATCATTCCGAGTGCCGCATTTTTACAGTGGCGTGACGGATTTGCCCACGAGGTCGCCGAGCCATCCGTGCGGCGTCCTCTTGGCGACCGTCTGGGGGCTCGGGCACGGCGACCTGCGAGACCGAGGGGACCGTTCTGGGATTGAAGCCGCCCGCAGCCGAATCGCGCACCCCAAGCGTATCGAGCGTCTCGCAAATGGCGAAACGACGACCGCAGGCGGGGGTTGGACGCACGTCGGCTACGAACCTGCCGATGCGGAAGGCGATCCTCGGCTGGGATCGGACGTCTCGCGACGGACGAGGACTTCAAAAGCCTCGGCAAGCCGGCGGAAGATGGGGCCCGGGCATGTCCTGAGCGAACGACCGTCGATCGTCCGAACGGCCACGAGCTCCGCGCCAGTTCCAGCGACGAACACCTCATCCGCGACATGCAAGTCATAGGTTCCTAGCGATTCCTCCCGCAAAGGGACTCCGAGGTCGTTCGCAAGCTCGAACACTACGCCTCGCGTGATTCCCTCGAGCGCTCCGTCGCGCGCCGGAGGTGTGAGCAGGATCCCGTCGCGCACGAGGAACACGTTATCGGTCGTGCCCTCCCCGAGCTGGCCCTGCCGGTTCAGCACGAAGGCCTCGTCCGCCCCCGCGCGGACCGCCTCGATGCGGGCGAGCAATCGGTTCAGATAGTTGAGGCTCTTGATTCGGGCGTCGATCACGTCGGGCGGCGCCTGCCGTGTGGAGGCCACGATCGCGGTGATGCCGAACTGCGCGCCCCCCGCTCCCCCGAAAGCGCGCAAGGGCGCTGCGGCCACGACCGTAGTCGGATCCCTGCACGAGCGCGGATCGAGCCCCAGGTCGCCCTCGCCACGCGTAGCGATCAGCCGGAGATAACCGTCCGGCGCGCCGGCTTCCGCGATGACCGCGTCGATCGCAGCCCGCAACGAATCGCGCGGGTGCGCCAGCGGCAGGTGGATCGCCGCGGCGGACCGCTCGAGACGGCCGAGGTGCGCGTCGAGCCGGAAGGGGCGCCCGCCGTAGAAGCGAATCCCTTCGAACACGCCGTCACCGTAAAGCAGTCCGTGGTCGAAGATCGAAACGCGGGCGTCGGCGGGAGCGACGATGCGCCCGTTCATCCAGATGGCGGGAAATCCCATGGGTACCGTCCTTTCGAGGTTTGCTGGAAAGGACGATGCAGGCATCATGGTGCCCGGTACAGATGCAGAATGGCCCAATCACGAGGGGTACAGTTTGGCCTCCGCACTAACGTTGTACGCGCGCGTCGCCGAGACTCTGGCGCGCGAGATTGCCGAGGGCCTCTACGCCCCCGGAGATCGTCTCCCTTCGGTGAGGGAGACGGCGCGGCGCCTCGCGATCAGCATCTCGACTGTGCTCGAGGCTTACGGTCAGCTCCTCGACCGTGGGCTCATCGAGAGCCGACCTCAGTCGGGGTTTTACGTTCGAATCACCGCTCGGACTCCGGACGCGCCCGCGATGTCGCGCCCGCGCGCCTCACCGACCGAGGTCTCGGTCGGCGCGATCGCCATGGAGGTGGTCCACGCGGCATCCGACCCGAGGCTCGTGGCCTTCGGGAGCGCTACGCCCGATGTCCGGCTCGACGCGCCTCGCGCTGTCCGAAGGCTCATGCCGAGCGTCGCGCGCGCGTTCGGAGCGCGCGCTCTCGCATACGAGGTGCCGCCCGGATACCGCGAGTTGCGCGTCCAGATTGCCCGCCGAGGGATCGATGCGGGCTGCTCGATGACCCCCGACGACGTGGTCATCACGAGCGGCTGCCAGGAAGCGGTCGTACTGTGTTTACGGGCGATTTCCCGACCCGGAGATACGATCGCCGTCGAGTCGCCGACCTTCTACGGTACGCTGCACGCGATCCGCTCGCTCGGTCTGCGTGCGATCGAGATCCCAACCCACCCCGAGACAGGGATCGGGCTCGAGTCGGTCGAGATGGCGATCGAGCAGTTCTCCGTGAAGGGCGTGGTGCTGACGCCGCACGCCAGCAATCCCCTCGGCTACGTGATGCCCGACGAGTGCAAGGTCGCGCTCTTGCGAATGCTCGAGGCCCACGACGTTCCCCTCATCGAGGACGACATCTACGGCGAACTCGTTTACGGCCCGTCGAGGCCACGCGCGATCAAGTCGTGGGACGTACGGGGCCAGGTTCTGCTTTGCTCGTCCGTATCCAAGTCGATCGCACCGGGGCTGCGGGTCGGCTGGGCCGTACCGGGGCGCTGGATCAATGAGGTGAGCTCGCTCAAGCTGGTCAGCAACATGGCTTGCGCGACGCTGCCGCAAATCGCGGTGGCGCAATACCTCGCGACCGGCGGTCACGATCGTCACCTGCGCTCCGCAAAGGCGGCATACCGGCAATCGCGCGACCGACTCATCGAGCTCGTCGCAAAGCACTTCCCGCGCGACACGCGCATCACCCGTCCGGCCGGCGGCTTCGTTGCATGGCTCGAACTACCCAAGAACGTCGATGCCATCGCGCTCTACAGGCGGGCGCTCGCAGAGGGCATCAGCATCGCCCCCGGTCCGCTCTTTTCGGCGCGCGAGAAATACCGGAACTTCATCCGCCTGAGTTTTGCACACGGATGGGACGAAAGGACCCTCGGCGCGATCACCCGCCTGGGACGTCTCGCGAGGGGATGACGCACGGGCCGACTATCGAGCTTGCCGTTCATGGGAGCCCAAAACCTTCGATCCGTTCAAGCAAGCCGTGCCAACATGCCGTGGTAGGCAACCTTGACGCAATCATTCGGACGTAGGCTGGCTCGCGTTGCGCGAGGCTCGGGTCAGACGGACGGATCGGCCCGTCGGAGGCATCGCTTGGCCCCCTTGTCGGGATGGACACCGGAACGGGTCCGGTACGTGTACGTTGCCGGTATCGCGCTGCTCGTGGCCAGCGGCTGCAAGGGGCAGCCCAGTCCGGACGGCGAGTCCTCCGCTATGGATGCGGGGGACGATGTCCTCGCATTTACGATTCATTCCGATGGAGCGTCGGGATCGAGCGCGGGCTCATCGAGTACTGGTTCAGCCACGATCGCGACGGGCGACGGGGCCGCCGCGTCCGGCGAAGCGGGGATGGGCAACCAATTGCTCTACGATGGAACGGTTGGACGAGTATGCCAGTCCGATGACGACTGCCGGGCGGCCAACGGACCGGGGATCAACACGTGTTCGCTGTCGGAAGCGATCTTCTTGGCGGTCGTCTACCCCACGCCCATTTGTCTGAGCACTTGCACCTTCGTGAACGACAATGCCCTTCATTACTGCGACGGCAAGGACGACCCGTCGTCGCCTGGGGTATGCATCCCCAACCCCGGCGTCCCGGTCGCCGCGCTGGGCATGAGCCAAGCGGGCATCTGTTTGCCCTGGTGCCGGTTTGCGGCAGACGGGACGGTCGCCGTTGGGTCCAACGGATCCGCTCCCGCGTGCCAACTGAACGACGTCTGCCAACCTTATATTTTCTTGCCCCCGCAAACTGCAACGGGAACCGACGACGGCGGGGCCCTTGGCATCGGATTTTGTTGGGGTGGCTGCACCCAGAACTCGGATTGCCCCACCGGCAGTGCGTGCCAGACGGACGTAGGGAACTGCATCAGCACGGTGGTCCCTTCGTTGACAACGGGCACGCCGTGCACCTCTGCGGACCTCGCAATGAACTCGCAAGACGCGCAGTGCAATTGCGAGCTGGTTGCCGGGAGTGACGCCGGCTATTGCACCCAATTTTGTATCACCGACTCGACCACGGCCACATGCCCGGCCGGTTTCGTTTGCGATGCCTTCGAGCCCGTCGAGCTGATGGGGGCCGACGGCGGCTCGGCGACAGGGTTCGTAACGCAGAACCCGGGACTTTCGGGAACGTGCCTCGCGGCCTGCAGTCTCGCGGGGACCGCCGACGATTCCGGCAGTTGCCCAGCAAATTCAAGATGCAGTGCCAGCAACGCGGTGGGAGCGGACTGCCAACCTTGAGTCGTCTCGGCGCCGGAGACCCGCGAACGACGGGTCGTAAGACGTGTGGTCGATGCATGTTCCCTCGAGCGAGGCCATGCCGGGGTCGCTACGGGGATGAAGCCGCGGGCAGGCGCGTCGCCACGGGCGATCGCCATGAAGACAAGGATCCGACCGCAAGCTGCCATCGTCGCGCCCGTTCGCGCCGGGCGGCGTGCGCCGCCCGCATCTCGTGAAGCAGGTTCGTCGACAGACTCATGAGTGTAGGGTCGGGTGGCTCGAAGGACAGAAAGACGAGCGCCCTCGACACCGCCGGTTCCGCTAAATTATCCGTGAAATACGCGGTGGCCCCGGACGCAACATTGGCCGCTTGCATCTGCGAAAACAAGGACCACCGGACCGGGAGGCCGGCCGCATCGAGAAAGACGGTGGGCGCGAGGTCCCCGCCGAAGTTGCCAACCGAGACCCCGGGATCGCTCGCAGTTCCCTCGATACGCACCGTGCGTACACCCGCGCACGTTCCGACGTCGTAACGAGTGGGCAGCAGTTTTGAGGTCGGGGTGCTCCCGGTGGCTGTCGACTCCAATCCGATTTGGATCGACGCCACCTCTGAGTAGAGAGAGCCGCTCGTTGCGAGTTGGACATCCGTCAAATAGCCTGTCTCGCCGGGGGCGAGGCACGTCTCCGAATTGACCAAGCTCGACACCGATCCGACCGAGCCGTCGAGGTAGATGGCGCACGCGGAGTTGAGAACGTCACCGGTCGCACTCAGCCAGTTGTACGCCGTCGTCTGAACGAAACACGGGAAGTCCGTTCCCGAATTGGTGACGGCGAGGATCAGATACGCGGCCTCTGGGGTCGAGGCGAGTCCAGTCAAATAGGCTTCCCCCAACGAGAGTCCGGGCAGCGACGTCGTGACGTCGAGCGGCACCGTGCGGCGCTGCTGGGCGGCATCGAAGGCGTCGGTCCCGAATGTTGCTCCTGTCATGTCCGCTGAGTTGTCGAGCGTGGGAGCGGCGCCCTCGGGCACTCCCGTGCCAAGGTTCCAGGTACAGCCGGCGTCCTCTCCGCTGTCGTCGGAGGCGCCGGAGTCGTTGCCCGGGCCTGGACCGCCCCCCCCGTCGCCGCCCTCCACGTCGCTATCCGCCGCGGTCACCGATGACCGGCCGCCATCGAGCGGACTCCCCCCATCGGCAACGGTGGACCCCGGCGACCCGCACCCCCAAAAGGCCCAGAGCGCCAACGTAACGCACAAGGCCGCCGAACAGCGCACCGCGATGGCCCATTCGAGCGCCCGGCAATGGCGGAGAACGGTCGAGCGACTCATGCAAGACATGCCAACACGGCGCTTGCCCAGGGTCCAGTCTCGAACCGGCCGGCGGTGTCGGGGTCCAGCGCCGGCCCTGGACCCGCTTCCAGTACGGATGAGGTCGATCGCGGATAAATCGATGGATCGACGAGACGGCGGGCCCTCGAAAGGCTACGCCACCGCGCGGGAGCTTTGAGTTGGCGCGGATCGATAGCCTCCTCGCGATCGTGAACCAGCAGGCCGCCAATGAACTCCGGCTGGGGACCGAGCGCGAACCCAAAATGCTCGCGTACGGCGTGGCGAAGCGGCTATCGATCCCAACCACATCCGAGGGCACGCTACGCGATCTGCTTGGGGAGATCCTGACCCCGGAGCGAGAGCAGACGATGCGCGCCAAGGGCCGTCTCGAGATCGCTTACGAAGGCGCAAGCCTCGGCTCGTTCCAGGTCACCTTGATCGCCCGCGAGGGAGGGTTCGACACGATCTTCATGCGCAGCAGCGCGCGCATCCGGGAAGCGTCCGTCGATCTGCAGCATCCTGCCTCCGAAGCGTTTCCTGCAATGGGATCCGGGCCTTCCCGTTCCGCTTCCCCGAGCGACATCGTCTCCCCCTCCGCCGGCCCTGCACGCCACGCGCGCCAGGATGAATCAAGGGGCGCGTCGCTCTTCGCGAGTTACGTCAACCGCGCCGCCGCGTTTCGGGCGAGCGATCTCCACCTCGCGGACGGCGACCCGCCCTGCATCCGCGTGGACGGCCAGCTTCACCGCCTCGACGGAGCGGCAGGCGTAGACGTCACGACGATCCTCGCTCTGGACGACGGTGAGCGCGCACGCCTGACGCGCGGTCATTCGATCGACTCCGCCAGGGATATCGTCGGCGTCGGACGAGTGCGCGTCCACGTCTTCCAGTCGTCGGCCGGAGTTGCCGCGGCCGTGCGTCTCCTGCCGTCCGCGGCGCCCTTGCTCTCGTCTCTCCACTTGCCCCTTCCGCTCGAAGACCTCGCGGACTTGCCCCACGGGCTCGTGCTTGTCTGCGGGGCGACCGGCTCCGGCAAGTCGACCACCCTGGCGGCGCTGGCTCAGGAGGCCCTGCGGCGGCGCTCGATTGTGCTCACGACGCTCGAGGATCCCATCGAGTTTGCCCTCTCCGCACCGGAAACGTCCCTGGTTCGTCGCCGTCAGGTCGGGCGCGACGTCTCTGACTTCGTCACGGGCCTCCGCGACGCGCTGAGGGAAGATCTCGACGTTCTTCTGCTAGGCGAAATGCGGGACAAGGAAACGATCGGCCTTGCTCTTACGGCAGCCGCAACCGGGCATTTGATTCTGTCTTCGTTGCACAGTCGGTCGGCCTCCTCGGCGGTTGAGCGGATCGTCGACGTCTTTCCAGCCGAAGGAAAGGCGCAGATCCGGACGCAGCTGGCGGACTCGCTCCGCGCAATCGTGGTGCAGCGGCTTCTCCCGCGGGCGAGGGGGGAGGGCCGCGTGCCGGTGATCGAGGTGCTCCGCGTGACTCACGCGGTCGGGTCGCTCATCCGCGAGGGAAAGACGTCCCAGGTCGCCTCAACCATCCAGTCCGGCAAGCGCGAAGGGATGCTCTCGCTGGAGCGGTGCCTCGCGGACCGCGTGCAGTCCGGGGAAATCCGCATCGAGGACGCGCGCACCGCCGCGAACGAGGTGTCGTCGCTCATGTCGTACCTGGCGCGTTGAATCGCCGCGAACAGCGGGAGGTGAATGGGCACTCCCAATCGTCGCAACGAGGCCGTGCGGTAGGGCCGAGGGGCGATGGACACCGCGTCGTGACATCGGTGGTCTGCATATGGCGCGCCGTCTCGTCGCATCACGCGCCGGACCTGCCCGCTCGTCGCGTTCCAGTGGCAACAAAAAAACCCATTGACCGTTGGGTATGAGCCGGGCGCTATTTCGCTTTTCACGTCGAACGACACGCCTCGCAGTTTTCCATTCGGCGCGGCCGAAGCGGTATGCCATGCCTTACGACGATGACGGTGCGGTCCTCCGTGGCATGATGCCGGTCCCTCATCGGATCATCTTGCGGAGAAGTGGCCAGATCATGAATCGAAGCGTTACCTCGATCGCGGCTCTCGCCGCAGGATCGATCATAGCGATTGCCTGCGGCGGTGGGTCGTCGACGGGAACCGGGAGCTCGAATCCGGCAGCCGCCGGCAGTGCGTCGAGCGGATCGAACTCGTACGCCGGGTCGACCGGCATGCTCGCCGGCGGCTCGTCGAGCTTGAGCGGCTCCAGTGGTGCGGCGAGCTTCGTGGGCGGATCGAGCACCAGCTCAAGCACCGCCGGATCGACGGGGGCGCCCGTCGGCGGCTCGTCGAGCTCGGCCGGGTCCAGCGGTGCGTCGAGCTCCCGCAGCGGATCGAGCTCGGGGTCGAGTCACGGGTCGGCAAGCACGTCGACATCGAGCGGCGCGAGCGGGTCGACGGGCGGCAGCTCGCAAGGGAGCTCCGCGAGCGCGTCGAGTCAGCAGTCGTCGGCGTCATCGAGCAGTGCGCCGGCTTGCACTCCACCGACCAGCGGCACGGCGGGGTACGCGACCCGCTACTGGGACTGCTGCAAGCCATCGTGCGGGTCGTCGCACACGTGCGCGGCCGACGGGGTCACTCGCAACGACGGCGCCCAGGACTCGTGCCAAGGCGGCAGTGCGTACGAGTGTTACGACATGGCGCCGCAGATCGTGAGCGACTCGCTGGCGTACGCGTTCGCGGCATACGACGGCGCGAGCTGCGGAACCTGTTTCCAGCTCACGTTCACCGGCAAGTCCAACGACGGTACGCAAGACACGGGGTCGGAGCAGATCTGCGGAAAGAGCATCACCGTGCAGGTGGTCAACACAGGTGGCTTGCAGTCTGGCCAGTTCGACCTGCTGATTCCCGGAGGCGGCGTCGGGGCGAACGACGCCTGCGCGACCGAGTGGAAGGTCTCCACGTCTCAGCTCGGCGTCCAGTACGGGGGGCTCATGCTGCAGTGCGAACAGCAGGACGACTACAATTATTCGGAGTACACGGCGTGTACGACCAGTGCATGCCAATCGATCTTCGCGAATTCGGCGACGATGGAGGCCGGCTGCGAATTCATCGTCAGCTGGATGAAGGGCGCAAACAATCCGAACGTGATGTATACGCAAGTAACCTGCCCGAGCCAGCTTACGAGCCTGTCCGGCCTGCAGTAACTCGTCATGGATCCGCTTTCCCGGCAATCACGGCACCCGTTCGTGCGAAGCGATGACGGCGTGTGAACGGCCGTCCGGACGGCAGCCGTGCGCGGTGTTCGTTGCGCGGGCGCCGCTCATGGCGAGTCGACCGTGAGCGGGGGACGTCGAGCGACCGGGCGCGATGTCTCGACGTCAGCGCCGCCGGGCGCGCGCACGAGGCTTATCGCGGCGGCGGCGGCGGCGCGGCAATCTGTGCGAGGTTGAGCCCCCCGGGATATCGGTAGCTCGTGTAAGCGCCGTAGCCGACGACCTGGAGGCCGACCGGCTGGGACGCAATGAGCACGTGTGCGCCCAGTTGACCAGGCCCCAGCTGGGCGCGGTAGACGCTGTAGGCCGACGTCCCGATTGCCTGCGGCTCGGCGACCAGGTCCTGGTCGTCGATCGTCATCACGGTGCCCGGCATGGCGACGATATCGACGAAGTTGGCGATGTAGTCTTCGGGAGCGAGAAATACGTACTTCGACCGGTACTGCTCGACGGCGGCGACTGAGGTTTGAGCAGGATCGCCCTGAATCATCAGGGGGTCGATGAGCGTCGCGCCCAGGGTGAAGGTGGCGACCGCGAAGGGCTGATCGCCGGTCACCTCGAAATCTTCGTCGGTGACCCCGCACGTGTAGGTATCCGCGACGTTGATGGTGGTCGGGCACGCGCCGCCGACACCGCACTCGACGACCTGGCCGGCGCTGAGCGTCGTCGGACAACCCGCGGGGACCGCGGGGTTGTAGGTCAGGTTGGTGTTGTCGAAGTTCCCATAGAAGCGCACCTGATGCGGGACCGGTGCCTCGGTGGCCCCGCCGCCGTCGAGGAGCGAGGGACCGGCGGGCCGGGTGACGACGTAATCTTTGCCGAACGTCTCTGCTGGCAGCACCGACTCTTCCATGTGGTCACAAGCCGGTGTGCCCGGCGGGATCTCGTAGCAGGGGTTGCCCGTGATGACTTGGACAGGCGCGCTCGCCTGCACGATCGACCCGCTTAAGTCGGAACCACCGGGGCCGAGCAGCTCGGCGACGTCGCCGGCATTGAGCGTCAGCGTCAGCGTGCCTCCGGCGTTGGTGGCAGCGACGCCGGTGCCCGCCGCGATCTGCCCAGCGCTCGAGACGGTGACCGTGACGGTTGTGGCATCGGCCGTGGCCGTGATGGCCATGTAGCCCCCGTTCGACAAGCTTTGGCCCGTCGTTGGGTCAGTCTCAACCGTGCCTTCGTGGCCCACAACGCGGTAGTTGCCGGTCATTGCTGTGCTCGGCAGAAGCAGCGACGCGTCGTTCGAGAACGAGTAGCAGCCCACTTCTACGGGGACTAGGTAGACGGCCGGATCAATGCATGCCTGGAGGCCTGGGCACGTGCTCCAGTCCTTGCCTGCGGGGCCCCCCACTCCTTGGTACTCGAGTGCGTTGAACTGGTAGACGGTGACCGGCACAGTCGAGACGAGGTGGAAGGCACCGCCGGTCGCAAGGACGCTATCGGTCAGAGGTGCGGCCGCACCGCAATTGTCGGCGGCCGGACCCTTCAGTGCGGGCACCCAGGGCAGGTAGATCTTTGCCAATTGGCCGGGCGGCACGGTGACGGTCTGGTTCGTGTTCATGGGACCGGTGACCGTGACATCGGCCGCAACGGTGCCTGCATTCGCGACCACTGCGGCGAAGTCGAAGATGGTCCACACGTTATTGGCCACGACGGTGGGCCAATAGTCGCAGCCAACGTACGTGTGCGCTTGCGCCGCCTCGGCGCACGTCTGCGGATCGGCCGTCGTCGTAGGCGCCGTCGTCGAAGCGTCGCCGGTCGCGCTGATTCCGACCAGCGTCGGAGCCGCATCGCCCCCGCCGAAATTTGTCCCAACGCCCGCGTCGAGTCCCGTGCTCGCTCCGGCCTTGCTGGAGCTGGTCGGCTGGCTGACGGATGAGCCTCGAGTGGCGCTCCCTATCGCGTTGCCGACGGAGGTGCCGCACCCAGCCGCGCCCGGCATGGCGACGAGAAATAGGACGTACGCGCCCAACGACATGACCGTGCGACCCATTCGGACAGCATCCCATAAGACATGACGCCCGCCCGTACCTTCGGCCGGATTTCGCTAATGGTTGCGCCTTCCAGCGTCACTGGACGCGGCTTCCCGTAACGCGGGCCTTCACGTGCGACACGCCTGCCCCGTGATTGGGTGTCCTTCCGGCCATGCCCGTCGATCGCCGTCGGACGGCCGCAGTCGTCGATGCGTCGTGTGATCCACGGCGACCCGACGCCCATGGCCGGAAGGGAAGGGTGGCGAGGCTTGACAGGAAACTGCTACCGCTCTATCTATAGATACATCTATATGATACGTCTTGGCGATGCGTCTCGCATCGCCCTTTTCAAAAGGAGATGCCGATGCACGGAGCACACTGGCATGCGCATTTCGGCGGTCGCGCCGGCCCCTTCGGCCGATCGGGTCGCCCGGGCCGGCCCGACTTTTCGGAACTGTTCGGCAGCCCCCCCCCGCGCGCCGATCGCGGCGTCGTCCGCTACCTCATTCTGGACGCCATTGCGCCGCAGCCGAGGCACGGCTACGAGATCATTCAGGCGATCGAGGAACGCAGCTCGGGTACCTACCGTCCGAGCCCGGGCGTCATCTACCCGACGTTGCAAATGCTCGAAGAGCTTGGGCACGCGCGCGTTGAGGAGCGCGAGGCGCGGAAGGTCTACGCCATCACCCTCGAGGGTAAGCGCGACCTCGATGAGCACGTCGAGGATGTGCGCGACTTCTACGAGACTGCGGGGGAGGGCTCGTGGGAGGATTTTGCCGAGGAGCTGCGCGACTTGAGCCGCCGCATGGGCCGTATGTTCAAGGCGATCGGACGCTCCGCTCGGCGGGGACGATTGACCCCTTCCATCATCAAAAAGCTCCACGCTGTCCTTGACGAAGCCATCGCGAAGATCGAAGCGATCGTCGACCCGGAACGGTGACGTGCCCAAGCCGTGCAGTAGATGCGGCCGGTCGTACGGCGCGGATGCCTGGGGCGAGCTTCGCGTCGTGGAGCAGATCACGACCGCGCGAGTTCGCGATTTCGTCACCGCGTGGCCGGACTCCGACGTGATCGAGGTCCGGACGTGCATTTGCGGCCAGACGTTGGCGCGCAGAGTTCGCAGCGCCTCGCAAGCAGCGGCACCGGGGTGAGCCGAGCACGAGCGTGTCGGGGCCAACGTCCGCACGGAAAACACGGCCACCGGCAGGTCACGGAAATGGCGCGGACGAGGACGGGGCCGGGGCCGGGGCCGGGGACGGGACGGATAGCCCCGAACGAGACATGACGGCTGCGACCGCTAGTGGTAGCGTTCGCGCCCTCGTTCACGCCGGCGACGGATTGTGCGCCTCGAGCATCGAACGGTTGCCACGCACGAAATCGAAAGGATGCGCTTCCATGGCTCTCGAGAACTGGAACATCGATACCGTCCACTCCACCGTCGGCTTCACCGTTCGGCATCTCATGGTGTCGAAGGTGCACGGTCTCTTCACAAAATGGAAGGGGACGTTGGCCTTCGATGAGGCGAACGTCGCAGCCTCGCAAGTCGAGGTGACGATTGACGTTGCGAGCGTCGACACGCGAGAGCCGCAGCGGGACGCGCACCTACGCAGCGGCGATTTCTTCGAAGCCGAGAGGTTTCCGCAGATCACGTTCAAGAGCACGAAGGTGCAGGGCACCAAGGCCACCTTCAAAGTAACCGGGGACCTCACGCTACGCGGCGTCACGAAATCCGTGGTCCTCGACGTCGAGTACGCGGGACGCAGCGTGCACCCGCAAATGGGCGAGCGCGCGGGCTTTTCTGCACACACCAGCATCAACCGCAAGGATTTTGGCGTGACCTACAATCAAGTTCTGGAGGCCGGTGGCCTGGCCCTCAGCGAGAAGGTCGACATCGCGATCGAAATCGAGGCTACCAAGGCGTAACGTCACGGCTGCATCTCGGTCGGCCTTCATATCGGCGACCGCGTGAGCCAAGCCTTCTCCCCGATCACGGCACCCAGGATGATCACCACGCCTGCGTAAAACGAGCCGCCAAGCTCCCGTTGCTCGCCGAGGATCACAACCGCCAGCAGGATCGAGTAGACCGGCTCGAGGTTGACCGCGAGCTGCACTGCGTACGCGGTGAGGTGCCGCAGCGCCGTCAGGGCCAGCGCGAACGGGACCAGCGTGCAGGCGATGGCGAGTACCGCGAGAAGCCATGCGTCACGCGCGTTGGGCACCGGAAGAAGCGGCCCCGGGCCATGCGGCAGCAAGGCGGCGAGCCCGGGGAGGAGCATGACACCAGGGGCCAGCTCGATGCAAGTGATGACAAGGGGGTGCGCTTTGTGGACCACTCGCTTGTTGAGCGCATTGAACAGAGCGGCCGAGAGCGCCGACAACACGCCCATCGTCACGCCCGAGCGCATTCGGTGGGGAATTCCACCGACGAGCAGGGCGACCCCGGGTACGACGGCGACGCCGAGCAACAGCTCGCGTGGATCGAAGCGACGGCGCGTGGTGAGCGGTTCGAGGATCGCGAGAAACGCTGGCGCAAGCGCCAAGCACGCGGCGCCGACCGACGCATTCGCAAGCTTGATCGCGCCATAAAACGTCAGCCAATGAAGGGTCACAACCACCCCGATGCCGGCGTACGCGGCGAGCAGCCCTTTCGACGTGATCAGCACCTGTCGCCGCACGCTCGGCACGAGCCCGAGCACACTGACCACGATCGCCATGCGCCACCAGACGAGCGGTAGCGCGGGCAGGGTGATGAGTCGCCCGAGGACCGACGTGAAGCCCCATAGCAGGACGCACACGTGAATCTGAAGTGTGGCTCTCGCGAGGGGCCGCATCGCCGGGCTATGAGGACATCATCTCCATTTTTCACGCTACGTAGAAAAGGAGATTGGGCGCGCCGGGTACACACACTGCAGCTAGATGTCGGGTTGCGTATGCGGCTCCGCGGAGGATACGACGCCCAGGGCCACGACGGCTACGCGGGCCGCACCCTTCGGTTCGTCACCGAGACGCGGACGGCAGATCGGATAAATGGGACGTGGGCCGAGTTGCATTTCAGTCATCACCCTCGCGGATGGCACGTTCTAGGATGAGGCAGGTGGCGCGTGCTCTTGGTTTCTGCACGGCGCTTGTTCTCGGGCTTTTCGGCTGCGAGGCCCTGCTCAACGTCGACGGCTTGACCGAGCGACCCTCGGGTGACAGCGGATTTGTAGATGAGGCGGCGGGCTCGGTTGGAGATGCAGCCAACCTCGTTGAGGCAGAAGCCGCTGCGGGAGAGACCGACGCGGCCGCGGGAGAGGGCGACGGGCCTCCGATTTTCGTCGCGTCAGCCGACGACGCAGAGGACGATGGGCCAGACGACTCTACCGGTGCCACCCTTTCTGCGCCCGACGGCGTGATCCCGGCGCCGGACGACGCAAGCACCGTGGAGAGCGAGGGGCCCGTCTCGGGGGCGGACAGCGACGCCGCCGACGGCTCTCTAACGGACGGCTCAGCCGTCGACGCGGGGGGGCCGTCGGTGACTTCGTATGCCTCATGCCGGGAGATCCTCAATGCAGCGCCAACAAGCTCGAGCGCGAACTACAGTATCTTTCCGGATGGATCGTCTCTTGAAGTTTATTGCGACATGAACTTCGCTGACGGCGGCTGGACGCTTGTCGAATCGACGAACGGCGGCGACTGCACTCCAGCCACGGCGACAGCGGGAACCGTCGCTCTGGGCTCGTGCGCGTACATGCCCAGTGCGGCGCTTACCGCGCTCGCCCGAGGATCCACAACGGTCCACGTGCGCACCGCGAGTGGATCGGGCGCGCCGCTGGCCTACGTTACCAGCGCCACCGCGGTCCCGATCCAGAACCTCCGGATGGGGCTCATTACGAACGCCAATGAGCCTGTTGGAGACGCCGTCGCCGAGGAGGCGGCGTGGACGGTCGTGGGGGACCCGGGTAAGGCGACCAATCAAGGGCAGGCGCCGCAAAGCATTTTGGCGTTCACTTGCCCCGTCGCGGGCGAAACGTGGCCTGCCGTTTACCATGCGTGCGGCAACGGAGCCGACGGGTTCGTGCTTGACGTGGTCGACAACGTCTCCTTCTGGAACTGGGGCATCACGCCGCACGTCAACGTCGCGATGGAGGTTTATGTTCGCTGATGGGGATGTTCGCGACACAGCCGTCTGGGCTCCACCACGACGATGGAGCCGCAGCGTCGCGCCGGACCTCATGGGCTCCTGGCGCACCGAAACCCGATCACGCTGTCGTGATCGGTGGGGTCTTCGAAGAAATCACGATTCGCAGCCTGCAAGTTCACGAGTACTCCCCCGTAGTTGCCACCGCGAATCACTCGCACCGTGGTCGAGGTGAGGTATGCGCAGTCCGTGCACGGATCGACATACTGTGCGTACCAGTCGAGGTTCCATTCGAACACCTCGCCGGCCATGTCGAGCTGTCCCCAGTACCCGGCCCCCAGAATTGCCGTTCCGACGGGCGCGATGCTCGTGGCACCCATGCAGCCGGCGTCGGCGCCGCCGTAATAGCATCCATAGATGGCGTACTCGTTGCCGCTACCGGGATCCATCGAACCCCACGGGTACTCGCGCTGCTGACTACCGCCGGCGGCAACGTACTCCCACTCGGCTTCGCTCGGCAGAAACCCTCCGTCCCAGATGCAGAACGCGTACGCCTCGTACCAATCGACGCATGTGAGCGGTAGGTTCTCCTGCGTGCTCGCCGGATTGGTCCAGGTGCTAGCCGAAAGGCAGTCGGTTAGGTTGCAATCCCATACGCACGACCCGCCCGGCCCCGTCGGGATTTCAGGGTCCCAGTTGGCCGCGTCCCAGCCGGTCTCGAAGGCACCCGGGCTTGCACTATTGGCAAGCCCGCGGCCGCCGTTCAAGTGCGTATGAATTCCGCTGCCGTTGGCCGGCGGCACTCCCGCACTGCCGGTTAGGTAGTTGACGAACTGGCGGAAACGG
This sequence comes from uncultured delta proteobacterium, assembly GCA_963696385.1. Lineage (GTDB taxonomy): Bacteria > Myxococcota_A > Polyangia > Polyangiales > Polyangiaceae > Palsa-1150. Next base: position 531,256 of record CAVOKF010000004.1, on the reverse strand, counting down.
CCAACCGTAACAAGGTACTTGTCGAGCCGAAATCCGCTCACGCTGGCGGCGTCGGCCAAGTTTGCAGCGCCGCTAGCGCCGGAGGTGTACGTGCGGTCGTACGTACCGGCCGGCACAGCAAGACTCGTACAGCAGCTCTCGCTGTTTGAGCCGCAGTTGGTCGTGCCCATGGCGCTCACGGCGCAGCTCGGCGGCTCGACGCAAGCGCCCTCGGCGCACGCCGGGGTCGACGACCCGCAGGCGACGGCGGCACCCCACTTACCGTTCGAGCCGCACGTCTCGACTCCATTACCGGCGCAACGGGTCGCACCGACGACGCACGCCGCAGTGCCCCCATCCGCCGTGCCCCCATCCCCGCTGCCCGCCGCGCCACCATCCAGCGGCGCGGAGCTGCCTGCGCCTGAGCTGCCATCGCCGCTGCCCGCGCTCCCGTCATCCATCGGTGGAGTGCCGCCGAGATGCTGGGCCCCATCCCCACACGCCGCCGCTAGCGCGGCTACAACCCCGACCGAAACGATGCGGTACACCCTGATAAGCATAGGGCGGACAGGAGATTCGATCACACGTCAGCGACGATCGCGCCGTCAGTTGCCTACGCGAAACGCAAAAGCGCGCCAACGCGTGCGTTGGCGCGCTACTTTGCGCTAGCGACCTTGGCCGGCCGCCCAGAACTCGGACGACCCCCGCCCTTGCGGCCTCGACTCGGCCTCCTGCTGCAGCACCCGATTCGACTAGGTCAGCAGCTCAGTGAGCGGGCCCGACGGCCCATATTCGGCGTTCGTACCCGACTGACCGAACGTCGCTGACGGAAGGCCGTGGGCTTGCATAATGGTGGCGTGAACTTGAGCGGTTGACTGACTCGGGTTTCGCGGACCCGCATAGTTCGTCAACGCTCGCGGCAGCGGCATATCGGTGGCGCTGTAGTAATTGACGTGCCGACCGTCGATCTTCATGTTGCCGCTTGCGCCACCGGCAAGAAGGACCGGCATATCCCAATGGTTGTGAGTAGCGCCGTCGCCAATGTCGGACGACATGTAGAACGTCGTGTTGTCGAGAACCGTCGTGCCGTCGGACTCCATCACGCTGTTGAGCGACGTTAGAAGCGTTGCTATCTGCGTGATTTCCCAGGTATCGATCTGGGTCAGCGCCGCCAACTTCGACGGGGCGCCGCCGTGATGGGAGGTCCCGTGGTGCGCCGTCGAGACGCCCATGAGAAACTCGTAGTCGTTGTTGCTCGTACCGTTGCCCAACATGAACGTGATCGCCCGCGTGATGTCGCACGTGAACGCCAAGGCCATGAACTGGAGCATGTAGGGCATGTTGCCCTCGATAAACGTGCTCGGAATCACCGCGTGACTTCCGCCCGTCGTCGGCAAGGGCCCGAGTCCTGCCGCTGGTTCCGTGGGCTTCGTGCATGTGAGCGGCGCAGCCGTCGATTGATTCTGCAGTTGTACCTCGAGGTCGCGCACCGCCGCCTGATACTGCTGAAGCATGATGTTGTCGCGCGGGCTGAGCTTCGTGGCCAGGGAGTTCGAGTCGGCCAATACCGCGTCGAGGATGCTCTTTTGCTGGGCATAGCGGGCAGCCGCCGCGGCCGTGGTTGCCGGCGTCGTCGTGCCGGTCGTGGGCGACGACCCGAACAGCTCTAGAAAGATCTGCTGCGGGTCGTAGAGATTGGACATCGCAGCCCCGTTGCTCCACGAGATCATCCGCGAGAAATTGCAGTTGGTATTGTCGCAGATGTCGTTGTCGCCTTGGAGGCCGATTTGCAGCCCTGTCGGCAAGAGTGGTGCTCCGCCGGCGTTGAGGACCGGCAGCAGAAGCTGGTCTAGGCTGGTGCGCGTCGGGTCGGTCGATTCGCAGTTGACGCCCACCATATTGAGAAAGCAGCCCGTTCCCGAACCGTGACCGCCCGGCACCGAGTCCGTCGTACAAGCCGGAGTCGGGATGGCGATATTCTGGTGATCAAGACCGGAAATGATCAGCGTCTTCTTCTGGAGGTTGGCGGCGATGAGCGGGTACAGGATCGACGACGCGCCGATGTTCGCCGCCGTGTAGGTCGCTGAAGCGGAACTTGCGAGCGGCGTGCCCTGGGTTGCAGTCCACTGCACCCCATCGGCCACGTTCGGCGTCCAGTTCGGCATGACCATGCCGTTTGGATTGAACCATCCAATGAAACGCCGCGGCGGAGCCGCGGCAGCAGCCGGCGCTGCAGCCGCCCGCCGGGACCATAACGCCGACGGCAGGAACGGCAAAACGAGCGTAACTCCGGCAGCAGACAGAAACACGCGACGCGACTTATTGACTCCGATGCTCATGTGACATCTCCGCCTTTCAAACTTTTCGATATCACTGGGAGCCACCCCGAGTGGTCATGAAGGCTTGACTCGTTGCGACCGTTTGCAGCGCGGCCTGCCACGTTCCGCTCTTGGCGAGCGGCACAGCGACAGTCTCGACATATCCGAGTGCGGCAGCCGTGTCGAAGGTTCGACCGACGCCGTAGGTCAGCAGTTGCTTGACAATGTTCTGGGGAAAGCGTGGATCCGCGACGATGGCCGCGGCCATGGCGGCGGCCCCGTTGACCGACGCCCCGTTGTAAGTCACCTGCCCCGTGGTGGCATTGATGGTCTGCCCGTCCAGGGTGCCGGTCGCATCAATGGGCGACCCATTGTCCGTGGTTCGATACGCGCCCGTGGCGTCGAAGTTTTCGAAGGTATAGCCGATGGGATCGATCACGTTGTGGCACGAGGAGCATGCGGGGTTGTTTGCGTGCTGATCGAGAGACTCGCGGACCGTCTCACCCGATCCAGCATCGGGCACAACGAACGCGGGCACGTTGGCGGGCGGGGTGCCCGGCGAGGTGCCGACCAGTTGTGTCATGACGTAGACTCCGCGCAAAACCGGAGAGGTTCGGTTCGGGAACGACGTGGTCGTGAGGAAGGTCTCCTGCGTGAGAATGCCCGCTTGCCGTTCGGTGCCGGCCAGACTCACCTTGGTAAAGGTCGTCTGCGTCGCAGGGACTCCACTCAGCCCATAGAATTGCGCGAGGCGGCCGTTGACGAAGGTGTAATCGGCCGTCAAGAGCTCGGTGAGGGGCGCGTTGGTCGAAATCAGGTTGGCGAGGAATGCGTCGGTCTCGGGCCCGATCGAGTTGAGCCACGTTGTGTCCAGGGCTCCGTTGACTGCGGTAGCGGGGAATATCGTCGGGTCGGGGTCCACGTTCGCGGAGATCGTGTTTACGCCCAGCCATTGGCCGACGAAGTCAGCGATGAAGCCTGTCGTGAACTTCGGGTCCGCGATCATGCGGGTCACCTGAGCCGCGACAGCCGAGCCAGGCGTGCCAGAGCCTGGCGTGCCGCTGGCGGCGAGCGTTCCAGCGGCCGCCTGCGCCGTCAGCGTGCTGTCCGGCATGCTTTCCCAGAGGTAATACGAGAGCCGGCTAGCGACCTCGTAGTCGCTGAGGTTGACCAACGCCGTCGACGAGGGGGTGATGGCCGGGCTTCCGAGTTCGACGTGGAAGAGGAAGTTCGGAGAGTCGAGCACGTACTGGAGGGCATCGCTGACGCCAGCTTGTGCGGGGTCGGGCCCAGCGCCCCCGTCCGCCGCGGTACCGGCGCCCGCGTCTTCCGCGAGCTGCAAGACCGCTTCGCCCACGGCCACCGCCGTGGCGATCTCGGCCGCTGTAACCGGACGCCGCCAAGCCTTTGGCATGAAACTGGTCAAGACGGTCGTCAGAGCCGAGCTGAAGTTCGCCGACGTTGGGATCCCGCTCGGAAATACCGCCGTAAAGAGGGGGTCGGTCGGCGCCCGCGCCATGAGCTCGGTGACGAGTGTCGTGGCAGCCGCAAATTCCTTTTGGAAGAGTATGGGCGAGTAGCTCAGCGCGTCACCCACCGTGTCGAAGCCGTCGTCCGCGCTGTCGCCCGGGAACGTGGTCGCGGCCAGCGTCTGCGTCGTACCGAGCAGGTCGCGTACGGTGTTGTCGTACTCGTGGTCGTTGAGGCGCCGCATCACCACGCCGGCCGTGTCGAGGCCGCCGGCGGGCACATTGCCGAGGGTGGCCGTTCCCGAAGTGCTCGTGCTCGCGGTCGAACCCGCGCCAGTCGTACCTGGTTGATCGCCGTTGCTGGTCGGGCTTCCGTTTCCGGCGCCGGTGGTTCCGTTGTTTGCGCTAGTTCCGCCCGTGGCCGGGCCACCGTTCCCGGAGCCCAAGCCCTGGTTGCCCCCTCCGATTGAGCCGGTGCAGGCGGCTATGCCCATGCCAGCCGACGAGGCGACCAATGCGACGGTCCCCCACCTAGTGAGAAGCCCGATAACGTCTTTGTTCTTCCTCATGGAAAATTCCTCCGATGACGGAGCCTGCGCCGTTTTGCATCGTGCGCAGCCTCTGGGCATCCCATCCCGCCGCAATTGTTGATGCGATCAAAACTGTCCGAGCGCGTTGTTCTGACGAGAGGACCGCTCTTCATTGCCGTGCCTTCTCGAGTCACCGTGTCGTACGAAGCCACCTCGTAAGCAATAAGGGCGAGGGTCTTGAAAATGAAGGTCACGAAATCGACCAAACGTTCGTTTTTTTTTCGGAGGACTCGAGAAACGTTGGCTATTTCCATTGCGGACGCAAAGTTACGCCCAGGTCGCCTTGCACGCGCCTTTTTGGTTTCTTGCGTCGCAACCGATCGGCATAGACGCGGAAGAAACCGATCGCGTCGGGCAGTGCCCGCGTGACTGGGATCCGCGCCGGCCGCGATGCGGGATGCTGCGGGTCGCAACGCAGCCCGGTTGCAAGCACGACCGGACGACCACGAACCAACGGGCGCAAAAAGAAGATCGCCATCGCCGAGCTCGGCCACGAGATGCAGCGCGAAATATCTCTATATAGACATCGACGGGCCGACAAGAGCCGTCATTGAATGCCCTATCCTGCCACGCAGCCAGCCTCGACATCCTCGCGAAGTGCTGCGTGCTGCATCGACGATACACCGACTCACGAGCCACGCGTCGGACCTCGGATAGAAAACGTGCGCGCTCCAAGCACTTCTGACGAGGCTTCAGAAATCGCGTGCCGCCTGGCGGCTGAGCGGCCGATCGAGATTGTTCCGTTACTGGTGGCCGACTTCAGCGTGACTGCAACTCGAATTCGCACTGGCCATGGAAGGGGTTGCGGTGGAGGGCGACAGCCGTCATCTCGGCTTTTCGTGACGATTGCGCCGGTGTTCGGGCCAGGTCCTCGCGAGTCCTCGGCGCTCGCGCGAGTCCGCTCAGCCCATGTCATTGCGCGTCGTCGACCAGCTCCAGGATGGCGGCCGCCACAACATCAGGGCGGTCCGCAACGATCAGATGGCCGCTGCCGGGTACGACGCGGTGCGCGCCGCGATTGGATCGTGGAGCCACGGACTCTTGAAGTTCGAAGGCCGACGGCTGATACGTCAACGCGGCCGTTCTCCCGTTGTCGTCAAGCGCGTTCAGATTCAACGGGTCGAACCGGCGAACGAGCCCAAGCCGAGCGGCCCACGCCGAAACACACGCCTCGCGACTGCTCACGCGAATGAACGGGCGTGCGCGTTGCCTTCTCGCAAGGCTCGTCGTCTTCGTCGGGGCTTGCGCGAGCGTTCCCAACGCGGGCGCTGGCCGCGCAGACCCGACCACGGCCGAAGGAAAGCCCGCCGAAGTCCCCGTCGCGCGACCCTAGGGGATCGCCAGCGAAAAGCCGGCGCGCGCCTCGCTGACGTTCCGTCCGGAGACGAGGGCCTCGCGAACCGCGACATCCATGGCGAGTTTTTCGGTGGCGCGCCAGATGCCGCCGACGAGCGCCGAGTACGTCTGCACTCCCCCGAAGTCGTGCTCGACGAAGAACTCCGCGACGGGTCGAACGACGTACTTCGAAGGCGGTGGCTCGAGGATCACCCCGCCGAAAAGATCCAGGTTGAAGGTCTGCGGCAGGATCTGGACCTCCGTGTTCCAGTGGGCGATGAGAGCGTCGCCGAAACACGTCGAGACGATACCGCCCAAGTAGGCGCCGAAGCCCTTCGTATCGTGGATCGTCGGCAAGAGCGGTCCGGTCTCGGTGGCGAGGCTGGGCCCGTCCTTGCTCTGGAGACAACCCTCCCGCCAGACGACCTTCGCGAAGAGGCCCGTCTCAGTGAACTTGGCCGGCCCCGACTGGGTATCGAACGGGACGAAGGCGAACCCTTGAAGCACGAGCTCCACGCGCCGAATCAGGCCGTAGTTGAGCACGCCCCCCGGGTCGAAGTAGGTTGCGCCGCCAGCCCGGTAGTAGCCCACCGTCTGCATTTCGAACTCCCCCTCATGAAGTTCGGCCACGTCGGCGTCCGTGCCATCGAAGGGTCGGTAAGCGCACGCGTCCCGCGGCCATGCGAGAAGCAGCAAAACGACCACTCCGGAACCAGGCCACAGAGAAGCCGGGGCCGTCACTTGGCCCTCTTGTTCTTGCACGGCCCCGGAGCCGGGCCGACACCCTTCACCACCGTCCCGGGTGTCGAGAGGGTGGCGGCGGGCGTCGGATTCATGCTGGCGAGCGTCGCGGAGCGCGTCGGCCGAGGACCCTTTCGGATCCATCTTCTGCGCGTCTCCGGCAACCGCGGAGCGAGGTCGGTGAACTCACTGAGCACTTGGTTCCATGACACCGTAGACGACCAGGTTCTCCATCCTTCGGCGGAACCGCCCCGAAAAGGACGAGAGCGCGCGCAGCAGCCACGCATGAGGCACCTCACGCTCCCGGCCGAAGCGACGGGCCTCCGCGAAGAACGGGCGCCTGAGGATCGGTGACCACCCACGCGGGCGGAAGAAGTCGAACCCGTTCGGGGGCGCGAACTTCCATTCGGCGTTCGCCTGGGCCAGGACCTTGCCCCAGGCTCGCATGTTCCGCTTGAGGAACTCGGGGGCGCAGCTTTCCAGGACCCACCGACGCATCGGCGTTCGCCCACGAAGCCCGTCTGCCAGGGAGGCAACGCGTACCGCATCGAGGTACACGAGGAGACCTTCGGTTACCACCACGACCCGCGTGTAGGCACCGGCGACGCGGTCGAAAAGGCTTTCTCTGGCCCGGTCGTCAGCAAGATCCACCGCAACTCGCTCGACGATGCAGGCGGGCTTCGCGCGCGCGAGCACCTCCGTCTTTTCGTCGAGGATCGCCGCACGATCGGCTTCGATCCAGACCAGCGAGGAGGAAAGCGACAGGCGGTAGGGGCGAACATCGAGACCAGCGGCGAGGTTCAGCACGGCATCGGCGCCAATGCTCTCAACGCAGTCGAGGATCATCTCGTCGAAGGCCTTGGTGCGCACTGCGAGCCCCGAGGCGAGCCCGCGTGGTCCCGGCTGCCCCGCGACCGTCGGCATCTCTTCGGCGATCCTCCGCCCGCGCTCCCCGGCCAATCGTCGTGCGAAGGGATCGATGAACAAGGCGTCAGGGCGCTCGGATTCCAAGGCTCGATGGAAGGCCACCCACCGCGCAGTGTCCGAGACGTCGTCCATGAGCCGCGTCGCAGGCGCGCTCATGCTGCGCCCGGCGACCGCATCGCAGCACGCATCAAGGGCACCGGAGACTGAGCGGGGTCGCCATGGCGCCACCATCTGGACGACGGCACCAGCACGGCGATCGACATGCCGTGCATCTCGATCGTGGCAAGTGCGAGCGGAATTCCGTAGTAGGACACGGGCACCAGATCGGTTTGCGGGCCGGTTGCCGAGACCCGGCGCGTCGCGACGCGGGCGTGCGCCTGCTGGTAGCTTTCAGCCGTCGCCGCCATCCTGGCCCGAACCTCGGCGCGCAACTTCTTGTGGGCATGTCGATTCGCCATGGCTCTCCTCGATGATCAAAACTCCGCCCCGGCGCGAAGCAAATAAATGGAGGGATGGGTCGAACCGAACCCGAAGGGCCAAGCCCTCTTCGCTCTCGTCGTTTGCCGTGCCGGGCGGCTCGGGGTGAGCAGGACTCGGGAGAGCCCGAGCCCCAAAGTAAAGGCTCGCCGGCGGTGGGTCAAGGACGCGACGCTTAGGCGGTTACGCTTTCCCACGAAACCCGAAAACCGAAGGGAACTCTCGCAGTGGCTCGGCTGTCTGTCGGGCCATGATCGACGACCGCGTGTCGCCGGGGCAAAACGACGTTTACACCTTCTTCGGGCTGGCATGCGGGATCACCTGGGCGCTCGACCTGCCCCTGGCGTTGGCGTGGGCCACGAAGGCCGCACCGCCCTCGTACGCGATGCCCATGGTGGGACTGGGTGCACTGGGGCCTACGCTCGCCGCGTTCCTCCTGGCTGCGCGTCGACGTGAGCTACGCGATGCTTTCGGCAGGTGGCGGACCCAACCGATCTGGATTGTCCTTGGGCTCTTGCTACCCATGGCGGTGCAGTTCCCGGCGACCGGAGTCGAGGTCGCCCTCGGGGGCCACCCGGCGCACTGGTTCTACCCGCCGGTCAGGCCCGAACACTTCGCCGCGTTGGTCATGTTCTCCTTGGGAGAGGAGTTCGGCTGGCGCGGCTTCGCGTATCCCCGCTTGGCGCAGCGCCACGGTCCCGTGGTCGGCTCGCTCATCCTGGGCACCGTCTGGGGCCTATGGCATCTGGGAATGCTCTTCGCGCCGGATCCACTTCGCGCGCTGCCGGCGACGACGATCCTCGTTTACATACTCGACCTCGCCTTGTGGTCGGTGCCGATGGCCTGGATGTTCGAGCGAGGAAGCCGAAGCATCGCCGTCGCCATCGCGATCCACGCCGGCGGGCATCTCGACAACATCAGTCGCGCCCCCGAGACTGAGGTGCGCCTGCGCATCCTACGTGTCCTGGTTCTCGCCATGGTTGCCGGCCTCGCGGCACGGTCATTGAAGGGAAAGAAGCAGGTCGGTGAGATGGCCCTGGCCAGCTGAGTCGGGACCGGCGCCCGGTTGCGTTCGCTTCGACCCCACCCGGGCATGCGCCACGGCCACGTGCGGCGTCAGCCATCCGTCTTCCGAATGCAGCGCCCGCTGGTCCCGATGGCCCCAGCTGTCGGAAAGCTCAAGACCGCACGCCTTCAGGTGAGGAGGCGAGATCGATCCCGAGTACCCGACCGTGCGCCAGTTCTCGAGGAAAGCTCTGATCCGAAGACATCACCATCAAGCCCTGGCGCCGCTTGACGAGGTCACTTCACAGCAGTTTAGATCGTCGCGCGGATTTCTCACTGCGTGGCCATGACATCGGCGAACACGAAACGAGACGGGGCAAGGCCAGGACAAGGCCACATGCCCCTCGTCCGGCAAGAGATCGTCGCCTTCGCACTCTCCTGGTTGCTCTGTGCGCTCGTTGTGCTGCACGTGTACCGGCCCGGGGACCTAATTTTGGGCAACGGCGATAGCGTGTCTCACTTTGGGCACGTACTGCTCTTCGCCCGTTACGGTTTCGACGTCTACAAGAGGCCGAGCAAGAGCTTTTGTCACGCGAGAGATACGCCGGAGGCCCATGCCTACGCCAAAGCAAGTAACGTCCCCGATTGCGACATCTGCGAAGCAACGGGCGCCAAAGGCAGGCGGCCATTCTTTGTCAACTGGCAGGACTATCCTCAACCTTATCCGCCTGGTTCGCTTCTCTACTCCGCGCCCGAGGCGTGGCTGTTCGCCCACACGAACGCAAGCCTGCGATTTATCAGCGTCTTTACCCGACTCAAGTACCTCTGCGGCGCACACTTTCTGCTGTGGCTGCTGTTCCGCGCGCTGTTTGAGAGGTCGGCGCGCACACCCGCCGTCTACGCTTGGCTGCTCGCGGGGTTGTTCGCATTGCTTTACTGCCAGATCATCGGGTGGAGCCTTTCGGGTATGTATGACCCCATCGCGATTGCCGCGGTCTCGCTTGGCGTCTACTATCTCTCGCGCGAACGAGGGGCGGATGCCCTATTGGCGTTAAGCGCGGGGGTCTTTCTCCACTATCGGGCGCTTTGGTACGCACCTCTCTTCGCAGTCGCCCTCTTCCAGGTCTGGAAGGGCCGGGACTCGGCCGGCGATCGCGTCTGCTTCGCCAAGAAGATCGCCCTCTCGGCGGCCATGGTCGGGCTGGCGGCGTACCCGTTTTTTCTCCTTTACCCCTTGTTGCGCGGATTCCCCGAAACGAACGTCATTCTCTACAAACAGCTCACCTTTCGGGGACAGAGCACCTGGGACTTTGCGGTCCCTCTGGTGTTCATCGTCGCCTATGTCGCGAGTGCCCGGCACTGGCTCTTGGTGCTGACCATGGTCTGGCAATGTTTCATGCTCGCGATGACTCCCCAGACGATGCCGTGGCATGCGCTCTTCTTGATTCCCTTTGTGGTTATGGCCCGCCTCACGGGCGACCCCGGCGCTGTGGTTGCGGCGACGGGCTTCTACTGGCTCGAAGCGCAGTCGATCTTTGGCGCATCGCTGCTACCGGGGCGGTTCATCTCGGCAGCGCTTTCTCCGTGAAGGGCATCGACGTGCCGAGCTTAGCGACGATGAGCGATCCGAGCTTGAGGCTCAGCTTCAAGGCAACGAGATTGCGGTTGGGCTCGCGGGAAGCTTCGCATTCGCTCTGCCCGACCGGTGCTCCGCCCGCGGCATGCGAAATCCAGATGGGAGCCACCCCGTCACTTTGGCTTCCCCGTCAACCCGTCGATCGTCGGAGCGCGCGACGGAACAATGAGATGATAGAGGCCGACGAGATTGACGCTGGCGGACAGGAAGTATCCAACGTGCAGGCCCGGCACGGTGACGGCACCGAACGGGACGCCACTCGGTAGCGTCTCATTGTCGTAGAACCCCTGCCGCAGCGTCGTCTCTCGGTAAAAGTACGGGCCGGCCGTCACCGACCCGACGCCAGTCCAGCCGAGACCCCCTCCGACGAAGAAATTGGACGTCGGGTCGCGCGTAAACGGAATGGCGATGACCGGCATCCGCAGGAGGCCCGCGAGGGGGCGCTCCGGCCAAGCGAACCGGAGCGGCTCGAGCTCGACGAGCGCAAAGCCGACGAACTCGTCCACCGGCTTGGTCTGGATGACCTGGTTGCCCTGAATCGTCTGGACGTACGGCGAATCGGGCACTCCCGCCGTCCAGCCGAGACCAACCTCAATGTCGAGATAATGCCGCCCGTAGATCGGGAAGCGCCCCGTCACGTTCCCCTTGCTCGAGTGAGCGGCGTCGGAGTCCGTTCCGGCGACGTCGCTCGGCGTCGCCTCGATCTCCAGCTCGGCGTTGCCCGCCGTCGAGTACATCGCGAGATAGACGGGGATGTTCGGTCGAAGGGCGTCGATGGAACGGACCGTGGCGCGCAACAGGGCCACATCGCGCGCCAGAGCGGCGCTCGATTCGCGCAGCGCGTGGCCCGCGGAGACCACAGCTTCGGCGGCCCCGCGCGCGTCTTCAAGCGCGCGCACGGCGTCGTTCACAGCCTTGCCATCCTCCGGATGCGCCACAGCCGCCAGGGTCGCGTCGCGAGCATGCGAACTCTCGGTACTTTCCTTCACCGCGGCCGATTCGAAATCCCAGACGGCCTTCTCGATGGCACCCTCGCGCAGATCTGGCGCGGAGCACATGGCGCGAACCTCCACCTCGGCCGGGAGGACGCCCGGAGGCTGCGCCGCGAGCGCTCCGCACCACCGCCGCGCGATGCCCGCCAGCACCGGGAGCTCGCGCGCCTCGCTGCGGACGGCGTGCAGCGCCTCGAGGTAGCGCGGAGTGACGTCGGCGAGATACCGCGTCCGGGCCGTGGCCAGCGTGCCCAAAGGCGTCGGTGGAGGTATGTCGACAGGGACGACGACATCCGCGATCGGCTCGCCCGAATGATCGAGTTCACGCAGCTTGCCCGTGATCTCGGAAGCCCGCGTCTCCCACCCCCGGAGTCCGAGGGGAGTCCACTCGCCGGCGTTCTTGCGAACGCGGAAATCGAACATGCGCGGCGCCGCCGCGTTGGGCGAGAGCTGGAGATAGACGCTACGATCGGTGCCGACGCCCGTTTCGATGGAGCCGTCGCGGCATATCGTGAACGACGACGGCGGCTGGAAGACGATAACCGTGTCGCGACGATGTTCTTGCACGGCGTCGCATGCTGCAGGAACCGACTGCGCGAGAGCGCTGCCCTCCACCGCGAGTGCACTCCCCAGCGCGCAGATTCCGACGACGGCACGGCGACCCATCGAGACCTCCGAAACTAGGCAAGACGGCCGTGAGCCATGCCCCGCAGCCGGCGATTTGGAACGGGCTGCATCGCTACGTCAAGCGAATTAGTGGCTGGCGCGGCTCCGCTGGCGGCGAAAGGATGGCGCGCCGGCCGCTCTTCCGTTGCGTGGCTCGCGGGGACGCCATAGCCTCGCGACTCGCGCACGAGGAAATCATGGCTTCACCCCCCAAGGGGCGGTCGCGGGTCCGCGACGCGTCCGTAGGCGCCATCCTCGGCGCCACCGCCGCCTTCGTTCCGGCGTCTTGCGTCAGCGAAGACGCCGAGGCACCGCCCATCGACTACGACGCGGCGCCGGATCACTTCCTCGTCGGGGCCGACGTCGAGGCGGACAGCACGCTCGTCGACCTAGACGGGGAGGCCGACGCCGCATACCCGCCTATCGGTGACGCCTCCCGGGACGGGGACGCCGCTCGCCCACTAGACGGCGCCTCAGGCAGGGGCGGCGGCAACCGCGGCGGGACCGGCAGCGTCGGCGAGGTGTCGTGATGCGACCGCTACGGGCCCTCTTGCTCGCCAACGACGGACTGGGCGCCGGTCACGTCACTCGCGCGCTGGCGATCGCCCGCGCGCTACGGCGCAAGACGGACTTGCTCGAGCTGTTGCTCGCCACGACCTCGGAGGCCGACGCCGTCCTCCGCGTCGAGCCAATCGCCGCCGTGCGCTGGCCGGGACCGTGGATGGCCCGGCGCAGCGGCTGGCCGGACACCGTCCGCAGCGACGTGGGCACGCGGGTCGTGCGCGCGGCAATCGAAGCTTTCCGACCCAACCTGCTCGTCACCGATACGTTCCCGTGGGGGCCACACGGCGAGCTCTCCGGCCTCGTCCGTGGCATCGCGCGCCGGGCGCTGATTCGCCGGAGCGTTCGAGCGGACCGCGCGCGCGCGGGCGCGGCCGGTGAGGGGCTCTCGGACTACAACCTGGCGATCGTCCCGGACGACCCTCGGCCGCACCAGGTGGAGGACTTGCCCATCCCAGTCGTGCGGGTGCCGCCCATCACGCTGTTCGAAGCAGACGACGCGATCCCGCGCGACGCAGCGAGGGATCGCCTGGGCCTCCCCCGAGAGGGGAGACTGATCCTCGTCGCCTCGGGCGGTGGCGGAGACGAGGAGGCGGTCGAGCAGGGTCTGCGTGCCGCAACGGCGCTGGCACGGATGCACGGCGCCCCGTCGCCGGTCCTTGCGGTGGGACCCCTGGCTCGCCAGCGACCCGCACTCGCGGGGGTTCGCTGCATCGCGGAGACGCCGTTGCAGCCACTACTGGCGGCCTTCGACGGCGCGATCGCGCCGGCCGGGTACAACCTCGCGCACGAGCTGGCGAAGGCCGGAGTCCCGATGGCGCTCTTCGCGATGCCGCGTGCGTTCGACGATCAGGCCGGCCGGGCGGCCCGCTTCGAGGAGGCCGGCCTGGGGCGCTCGCTGGGTCGCGTCAACGGCGAGAGCCTTGCCTCAGCCGTAGAGTGGATGGAGAGCGCGCCACGTCCGACGCTCATCCCCTGCGGGGCAGATCGCGCGGCGGAGGCTTTACTCCACCTGCTCGATCGGGACGCACCATGAGAATCGCGTTTCACGCCATCAATGGGGTCGGCCTGGGACACGTTGTCCGGGCAACCTCCATCGCGACCGAGGTGAGGACGCTCCACTCCGAGGCCCAGATCCTCGTCCTCACGAATGCCGCGGATACGTCGGTGGTAACGCGCGCAGGCTTCGACTTGGTGAGCTTTCCCCCGCGCCTTGCCGAACCGCACGCTGACCCGGAACGCGTACGTCGAGCCCTGCCTGCGCCGCTCGAGTACGCCGCGATGACGGCCGCCCTGCGCGCCTTCCGGCCCGACCTCGTCGTCTTCGACACCCACGCGCCCACCGCGCTCGCGCACTTCGCCGCGTCCATCGGCGCGCGAACGGTCCTCGTGCAACGCGAGCTCCGTCGCGACGCCCTCGCGAATTTTTTGGCGAGCGACGCATCTGCCGCGTTCGACCGCATCGTCGTTCCGCACGAGGCGGGAGAGGTCGACCTGCGCTGCCAGCAACACCTGCCCGTCATCGTTACGGGAACGGTCGTCCGCGCGCTCGACACGAAGCTCCCGCGGAGAGTGAAAGCTCCGCACGTCGTGGTGATGGCGGGCGGCGGAGGACAGCCGGTCGATGCGCGACGGTTCCTGCGAGCCGCCGCCGACGCGCACATCCTCGCGCACGCCCGCATTCCGGGGCTCTCGACGGTGCTCGTCACGGGGCCGTACGGGGAGGTGCCGGACCACCTGGACGCCGTCCCGGGCCTCGACGTAACCCGCTCGTGCGACCACCTAGCCGCTCTCCTCGCGCGGGCGTCGGTGATCGTCTCGCAGGCGGGCTACAACTCGGTGGCGGAGATCCGCGCGCTCGGCAAGCCGGCGATCCTCGTGCCGGCGCACCGCCACGCAGAGGACCAGATGGCGCGCGCTCGGCGCCTCGCCGACATGGGCGCCGCAGTGCTTGCCCGCCCCGACGCCCGATCGATCGCCGATCGGCTCGAAGCTCTCCTCCTGACGCCCGGCACGCTCGCATCGATGACCGAGGCGCACCGCAAGCGGCCCCTCGTGCCCGGGAACCGGACGACCGCCGACGCCGTGCTGCGGCCTCTCCGCGCCGGGCGCGAGGTCCGGCGTGTCGTCCTCGTCGCGCACGAGTTCGCGCCACGCTTCGGGGGCATGGAGACCGTGGCGCGAACGCTGGCGTTGGGCCTGTTGGACCAGGGAATCGACGTTCGTGTCTACGCGACGCGACACTTCGGCCCCGAAACGTCAGGGCTGCCCCAGGGCACGGTGCGCCGGCTCTTTTCTTCGGGTATGAATCTCTGGAGCGACCTGCTCGCCACGCTCGACGCGCTGCTCGTCGACGCGCCCGACGTCGTTCATCTATGCAACGCGGGCCTTGCGCCCTGGGTGCCCGCGCTCCGCGCGGCTTTCCCAGCAGCCGTCAGCATCAACGTTCACGGCAACGACCTGCTCGCCCCGTGGGCGCGGCACGACGGACAGGAAGCCGCCTACCGCGCATCGCTCGTGGGCGGCCTCCGCGCCGCCGACGTGGTCATCGCCGTCTCCTCGTTCTCCGCACGTCTCGCCCGATTGGCCGGCGCACGCCGCGCCGCGATCCAAGTCGTCGAGAACGGGGTCGACTCCGTCCGCTTCCGTCCGGGCCCAGCAGAGGTCCTGCTCGCGTCGAGAATGGGGATCGCCCCGGACGACGAAGTAGTCCTCACCGTGTCGCGCCTCGTCCCGCGCAAGGGACACGCGACAGCGCTGCGCGCGATGGCCGAGGTGCTGCGACACCGGCCTCGCGCCCTGTACGTCTATACCGGCGAGAGCGCGCGCCTATCCCCCGAGCTCGAAGCGCTCGCCAGGGAGCTCGGAATCGTCGACCGGGTGCGCGCCATAGGCATGGTGGACGACGGCGATCTCCCCGCGATCTACCGCATGGCCCGCGTCTTCCTGCTCCTTTCGGAGGAGAGCGCAACGGACGTCGAGGGCTTCGGCGTTGCGCTGCTCGAGGCAGCCGCAAGTGGCCTTCCGGTCGTCGCGACGCGCACGGGCGGGATCCCGGAGGCGGTGGCCGATGGCTCGACAGCCGTCCTGGTGCCGCCGGCGGACGCTTCGGCCACGGCGCGCGCGCTCGCGTCGCTCCTCGCGGACCCCTGCCGCATGCGCGAGATGGGGAACCGCGGACGGGCGCGTGCCGCCCAACGCTTTTCGACGACGACACGGACCGCGCAAATCGTGGAGCGCTGGACCTCGATCTTGCGCCGCGGGGTCGCGCTGCGCCCTCTCCGGGCTTTCCGAGCCGCGCTCGCGGGCGATCCGGGCCCCGCCGCGAGCGCCCGGGCCCTCGCACAGCGGGCTGCCCTCCGCGAGGCGACAACAGGCGTCGCGCTGCTACGTCTCGCGCAGGAGGACGCGATGCTGCGGCGCGTAGCGGCGGCGAAGCGGCGCGCGACGTTCGCGAAGATCGTGAACAAGGGCGGCGTCGTGCGCCTGCGCGCGATGGAGGATGGAGTGTCGCTTCTCGCCGGGGCGCTGTCGGATTGCCAGGCGCTCGGTCACCGTCCTCTCGTCGAGATGAAGCTTCGCCGCTTCGTCGGGGCCGAGTTCCAGGACTACGCGCTCCCGTTCATCCGCGGCGCTCGCGTGGTGCAGGTCGTGCCGATGCAGGACGGTGAGGCCCTCCTCCAGCGCCTGGCGGTTCTACCCGACGCGTCGTTCGCGAAGATCACGAGCGTTCGCATATTCCTCTCGCGCGAGGCGCAGGCCTCGTGGCCCATGGCCATGGCCGCGGTGCCCGAAGCGCACGCCCTGGAGCGGCTGTTCGCCGCGCACGGCGTCCGCGTAATCCCACCGCCCGACCTGGCGCGCTACCTGTCGGACGCCCCGGCCGAGGGCCCGCGCGCGGCGATGATCGAGCCGACGAACCTCTGCAACCTCGGCTGCCCGACGTGCCCGACCGGCAAGGGGAAGATCAAGCCCAAGCCGCAGATGAGCGTCGAGCGGTTCGACTCGGTCGTGCGGGCCCTGACCCCGCGCCTCCAGACCCTGGCCCTCTGGAACTACGGCGAGCCGCTTCTGCACCGCGATCTGCCGGCGATCATCGGCAAGGCGAAGGCCGCCGGCGTCCGCGTCGTCAAGGTCTCGTCGAACGCCCATTTCCTCGACGGGGAGAAGGGCCGAAGGCTCCTGTCGTCCGGCCTGGACGTGCTCATCCTTTGCGTAGATGGCGCGAGCCAGGCGACTTACGAGGTCTTCCGTAAGGGCGGCGATTTCGCACGCGTCGCCGAGCAGGTGGCCTGGATCTGCGCCGAAAAGAAGCGACGCAATCTCACGCATCCGATCATCGACCTCCAGTTCATCGTCATGCGGCACAACGAGCACGAGCTCGACGAGATCCGGCGTCTCGCGGGCGTCTGGGGCACCGACCACTTGCGCATCAAGACGGTCGGCGCCGAAGACGACGCCACGCGCCATCTTGTGCCGACGACCAAGCTGCTCTCGCGCTACCGCGAGGACGGGACGCACAACGCCCACCACCCCTTCTGCACGATGCCCTGGGACCACACCGTCGTGAACGTCGACGGCTCGGTTACCCCGTGCTGTTACCTCCGGCCGGACATGGGCGACGCCTTCGTCATGGGCAACGTCTTCGAGACGCCGTTTGACGAGATCTGGGGCGGCGAGAGGTACCGCGCGTTCCGCGCGGCGATGCTCGCGGGGCGTTCGGCGATGCCCGTGTGCATGAACTGCAGGGGAGGTACCCATGACCTCTTCGCGGCGATCGAGGAGGTTGCGGCACAATGAACGCGGTAGACCTCTTCGCGAGCGGCACGCCGGCGCCCGCAGAGGCCCTTGCCACCGCACGCGCCGCGCTAGCGACCGGACGCTCGCTCGTCTGGCACGTCGAACCCGCAAACCTCGAATTGCTCCTTCGCATCGCGGGCGCGCCTGCGCACGCTGCCCCGCCGGCGGTTACGGTAGTCGTCCGCGCGGTCGACGAGACGCCCGATCGCACGGTGGTCTCGCACGAGGGCGCCCTCGTCCCGGCGCTCCGACGGCTGCACGCGCGCGGCGTCTTGGTCCGCCTCTCGACCGGCCGCCCATACACGCTGCCTCCCCCGGCGGTCGACATTTCGACCAACGATCTCTGCGGTCTCGAGTGCGTCATGTGCAAGAACCGAGTGACCAAGCGCGATCCTGAGACGATGACGCCGGACCACGTGCGCGCGCTCTTCGCGGACGTGGCGGCGTGGGGCGTGGGGCGTGTGGCACTGACGGGCAAGGGCGAGCCGTTCCGAGACCCCGAGATGCTCGCGTACATCCGCGACGCCAACGCCCTCGGCCTGCGCGTCAACGTCACGACCAACGGATTCCGCATCTCGAAAGCGGTCGCCACCGAGCTCGCGCGACGCGAGGTCTCGGTCTCCGTATCCATCCACGGCGCGACCGCCGCGATGCACGATGCCATCACCGGCGTCCCGCGGGCCCGCGACAACGCCTTCCGCGCGGTGCGCCGGCTCGTCGCCGCGCGCGACGCGAGGCCGTCGAAGCTGCTCGTGAATGTCTCGACGGTCATCCAGCGAGCGAACATCGCCGAGATCGCCAATCTCGCGCGCTGGGCGCACGATACCGGCTGCAACGGCTTCAACGTGCAGCCGGTCAACCTCCAGCACGGCGTCATTGACGGTGACCGAATCACCCGCAAGGACGACGTGCAGATGCTCGCCACGCTGTGGCCGATGCGCGCCGACGGACCCGCGATCGCGCGCATGGCAGAGGACCTCACCGCGATCGCACGCGAGCATCCGCGCTTCCTCAACCTGTCGCAAGAGCGGCTCGCCCTCTTCCGTCGGTACTTCGACAACTCCTCGCGCGCCGCGCTCGGCGTCTCGTGCCACGTGGGCGAAACCTTCCTCGGCGTCGATCACCGCGGCTTCGTCAAGCCATGCTACCGGCTCCCCTGGTCGCACGGAGATGCGCGCCACGTGAGCCTGCGCGAGCTCTGGAACTCGCAGGCCTACGCGAAGACGCGCGCGATGATCGCGTCGTGCCCGCTCACGTGCATGAACAACTGTTTCTTCCGCCCGACGGGAACGGACCGCGATGGCGATCGTCGTCCGGCGTGATGCGCGTCGTGCGGCGCGCGCCGCGGCCCAGCATCCCGGAGGCATCGTGCTCTCCGTCGGCGAGGCGGACACCTCCGGCGACGCAGTCGCGCGAATCGGCCTTTCGGTGAAGGACGCCGCGCTCGCGCGACAGCTGGCCGTCGCGATGGCGCGGGCGCTGCGACGAGCCGCTGCGAAAGCGCCGGCTGAACTCCCGGTCGTCCGCGTACGGTCGCGCAAGGCCCTCGCCGGCCTCGGGCTGGGAGTCGCCGGCGCCATCGCGATCGTTCCGGTCACCCCGCGGAACCTGCGACGCGTGGGCGAGATCGTCGAGGCGCTGCGCGCCGCGGGCGTCGCCGGGGTGCAGCTCGTCTGGGACGGCGGCCAGCCGTCCCGGCACTTGGCGGAGGCGCGCGTCTTCGCGGTACTCGAGCGAGCGCGCGCGACGCCGAGCCTGCCGCCGGTCGTCCTTGCGTCCAGCGACGATCCAGTCGAAGCGCTACGGATTCTCGTCGCGGCGCGTCGGCAGGCGCGCGGCGCTTAGAACGCGCGGATGTTCGCGTTGCTGTCGATGACCCAGCGACCCTTTCGGTCGACAGGATCGTCGGCGAACGTGTCATTCCCGTTTACGTTCGTCTTGTGGATGTCGAACGTGCCGTTCGGCATCTCGCCCTTGCGCTTGTACTGCTCCTCCCACGTCCGCGGCTTGGCGCCGTCCGTGTCGACGAGCACGATCGAGCCGCCGTTCATCAGGTGAATCATCGGAACGATGCGTCCCTCGACCGTTACGTTCTCGTACTTGCCGTCCGGCGGAGGTCCGCTCGTCGCCGCTCCGTCACCCTGGCCGGGCGTCGTCGCGCGGTGGCTGGCAGTCGCCTTTCGGGCGGATGCCGCGAACACCGCCACGACGAGAACGACCGCCGCCAGCGCCGTGAGGATGCCCCGATCGAACCGACGCGGTTTCACGCCTTTTAGGTTTATCACGATTCCGTCCATGGCAACCCCTGCGCCGGTTGGTCGCGGCGCCTTTGCCGGAGCGTGACGATCTCCTCTGCGGCCCGTGAGGCTCATGCGCCTTCCCGTCGAGGCGCGGAAGGCGCATGTTCACGTCCATCGACTGTGTATCGTCACCTGTAGAGGGCGCCAAGCATGAGCACCAACATTCAAGGAAAGGTCGTCGTCATCACGGGCGCGAGCAGCGGGCTGGGCGAAGCGGCAGCCCGGCATCTCTCGGCGGAAGGGGCCCTGGTCGTCCTGGGTGCCCGCCGTCTCGAGCGCATCCAGTCGCTCGCGAAGGACCTGAGCGGCCGGGGTGGCAAGGCGCTTGCCCTGCCGACGGACGTAACGCAACACGAACAAGTGAAGAAGCTCGTCGAGGCAGCCGTGCAGACCTACGGTCGCATCGACGTAATGCTCAACAACGCAGGCTTGATGCCGCACTCGCCGCTGGAGCGCCTCAAGATCGACGACTGGGACCGCACGATCGACGTGAACATCAAGGGCGTGCTCTACGGCATCGCGGCAGCGCTGCCCCACATGAAGCAGCAGAAGGCGGGGCACATCATCAACGTGTCGTCGGTGGCCGGGCACAAGGTCAATCCCGGTGGCGCCGTCTACTCGGCCACGAAGTACGCCGTGCGCGTGATCTCCGAGGGCCTTCGTATGGAGGTGAAGCCCTACAACATTCGCACGACGGTGATCTCGCCGGGCGCGGTG
The DNA here is from genome assembly GCA_963696385.1 of uncultured delta proteobacterium. GTDB lineage: Bacteria > Myxococcota_A > Polyangia > Polyangiales > Polyangiaceae > Palsa-1150. Next base: position 510,743 of record CAVOKF010000004.1, on the reverse strand, counting down.
GCCACCGAGCTGCCGGACAGCATCACCGAGAAGGACGTCTCCGACAACATCCACAAGTTCTACGAGGCGTATGCGATCCCGGCGGACTCATTCGCACGGGTCGTGGCCTTCGCGATCAACCAGCCGGAGGACGTGGACATCAACGAGATCCTGTTCCGGCCGACGCGCCAAGAGCTGTGACGAAGGCGACGACAAATCGTGCGCTTCAATCGAATCCATTCAGCCTCATCAAGACGACTTACCGAGCCTTCGTCGGCTTTCGCGGCTTTCTTCCGGCCGCTCGCCGGCGCGTGAGGAGCCGCGCGAGATAGCGACCCGTGTACGACTCTTCACAAGAAGCCACCGTCTCCGGTGTCCCCTCGGCAAGGAGCAGGCCGCCCCTCGCTCCCCCTCGGGTCCGAGGTCGATGACCCAATCCGCCGACTTGATGACGTCGAGGTTGTGCTCGATGACGACCACGCTATTGCCCGCGTCGACCAGCCGCTGCAACACCGCGAGGAGCTTCTTGATGTCGTCGAAGTGCAGCCCGGTCGTCGGCTCGTCAAGCACATAGAGGGTACGGCCCGTCTGCACCTTGCCGAGCTCGCGACTGAGCTTCACTCGCTGAGCCTCACCCCCGCTCAAAGTGGTCGCCGGTTGACCGATCTTCATGTAGCCGAGCCCCACCTCCCCGAGCGTGCCCAAGATGCGCGACAGCGCGGGAAACGCACGAAAGAGCTCCCGGCAATCGTCGACGCTAGACTCGAGCACGTCGTAGATGGACTTGCCCTTGAACCTGACGTCCAGCGTCTCGGCGTTGTAGCGCTTGGCGCCACATGCCTCGCACGGGACCCAGATGTCGGCGAGAAAGTGCATCTCGACCTTGACCATCCCGCCCCCTGCGCACGTCTCGCAACGTCCCCCCTTCATATTGAAGCTGAACCGACCGGCGTCCCATCCGCGGGTGCGTGCCTCGGCGAGCTCCGCGAACACGCCGCGGATCGCGTCGAAGGCTTTCGTGTAGGTGCCCGCGTTGGAGCGCGGGGTCCTCCCGATGGGCTGCTGGTCGATGGCGATGACCTTGTCGAGGGCGGATAGGCCGAGGATCTCTCCATGGTCGCCCACGGGGGCAGCGCTGTCGTGGAGCAAGCGCGCGAGGGCCGGCAGCAGAATGCCGTTGACCAGCGAGCTCTTGCCCGCGCCGCTCACACCCGTCACCGCGGTAAGCACGCCGAGGGGAAACCGGACGTCAATACCGCGCAAATTGTGCTCGCGCGCCTTCTTCACCTCGAGCCACGCGCGCGGCGCTCGGCGCTCGCGAGGCAGCTCGATGCGCAGCCTGCCAGCAAGGTACTCACCCGTCAGACTCGCGCTCGAGAGGAGCCCCTCGGGCGTTCCCTCGAACGTGACCTTGCCGCCCATATGCCCAGCGCCGGGCCCGAAGTCGACCACGTGGTCCGCCGCCCGGATGGTCTCTTCGTCGTGCTCTACCACGATGACGGTGTTGCCGAGGTCGCGCAGCCGACGGAGGGTCGCGATGAGTCGCGCGTTGTCGCGCGGGTGAAGGCCGATGCTTGGCTCGTCGAGCACGTACATGACCCCGGAGAGCTCGCTGCCGAGCTGGCTCGCGAGCCGTATCCTCTGCGCCTCGCCACCCGAGAGAGTCGGCCCGCCGCGCTCGAGCGCGAGGTACTCGAGCCCCACGTCGAGGAGAAACTTGAGGCGGCTCTGGACCTCGCGCAGCGCTCCCTCGCCAATCGCCTTCTCGGAGGGCGATAGCTTGAGCGTCGCGACGTGGGCAGCAGCGTCGGCCACCGTCATGTGGGTCACGTCCGCGATCGTCTTGCCGCTGACGAAGACCGCCAGGCTCTCGCGCCGCAGCCGCCGTCCCCCGCACGACTCGCATGGCTGGACACGCAGATAGCGGCGATAAAGGTCGCGGGCGGCATCGGAATCGGTCTCGTGGAATTTGCGCTCGAGGTTCTTGATGATGCCTTCGTAACGCATCCCCCAGGTGCCGCTGTTTAGGTCCCCTTCCTTGCCCCAGCGAACGGCGATCTTCTGACCCTCGACGCCATAGAGCACGAGCTTCTGCTTCGCTTTGGGGATCTTTTCCCACGGCACGTCCAGGTCGACATCGAATGCGCGCGAGACGCCGTCGACGATCCTTGCCGTCCACCCCTCGCCCCGCGCCATAGCCGCAGCCCAGGGGGCGATCGCGCCGTGGCGAATGGACAGGGAAGGGTCAGGGATGACCAGGCGAGCGTCGACGACCTCGCGTTGACCAAGGCCGTTACACGAGTGGCACATGCCCAACGGCGAGTTGAAAGAGAAGCTCTGCGGCGACAGCTGCGGAAACGCAACGCCACAGCACGCGCGCGCCTCGCTGAACGACGTCTGCTCCCCGCCGTCGGCGCGCTCGACAATGAGGCTGCCTTTGCCCTCGCGGAGGCCGAGCTCCACAGCCTCCGCGAGGCGCGCGCGCTCGGCCGCCCGCACGACGAGTCGATCGACGACGAGCTCCACGCTGTGCTTCTTCCTTTTGTCGATCGCAGGCAATGCGTCGAGGAGATGAACCCGCCCGTCGAGCCGCACCCGCACGAAGCCGCGCCCGCGTAGCTCGTCCCAGAGTTCCTTGAACTCGCCCTTACGGTGGACGACAAGGGGTGCCAAGACCGTGATCCTCGTTCCCTCGGGCAAGGCCAGGATCTCGCGCGTCACCGATTGCGGGCCCTCGGCGGCGACCTTTTTGCCGCACGAAGGGCAGCGCTGTTGGCCGAGCTTTGCGTAGAGGACACGCAAGTAGTCGTAGATCTCGGTGATGGTGCCGACGGTGGACCTTGGGTTGTTCGAAGCGCTCTTCTGCTCGATGGCGATGGTCGGCGAAAGACCCCGGAGATGGTCTACCTTGGGACGTTCGAGCTGTCCGAGGAACTGGCGCGCGTAGGCGCTCAGGGTCTCGACATAGCGGCGCTGCCCCTCCGCATAGAGCGTGTCGAACGCGAGGCTGGATTTTCCCAATCCGCTGGGCCCGGTGAAGACCACGAACTGCCGCTTCGGGATGGCGAGATACGCGACGGCCAGGTTGTGCTCGCGCGCCCCAGTAATCTCGACGAAGTCAGGCTCGCGGGCGCCTTTGCCCGTGGCTGTCCCGGTAGCTGGGGAGCGATGCCGCCCGCGACGCATGGCAGGTGCGTGTACAGCCGTCCGTCAAGATTTGCGAGAGCCGCGGGCCCCTGACTCCGCGCGCGAGACTCGCAACCGTCAGCAAGGTACTCGCCGACTCGACGCAGTCGTGCAGGCCAGCACTTGGAATCGTCGAGAACCGCTGTTGCGCACGTCCGGATCCGTGGGGATCCCGGATCCCCCCGACCGGGCCGAATCGGGTAGTCTCGGGCCGCAAGCACACACGCATGATCCCTGCATTTCCCGTTCTTGGAGGTTGCCTATGCGGCGCCGTCCGATACCGTTTCGACGGTCCGGTCGGGCCGGCCAACTATTGCCATTGCGCGGACTGCCGCCGCGTAACCGGCAGTGCGTTCAACGTGGGCGTCCGCCTCGACGTCAACCGATTCCACATCGAACGGGGTGACGTGAAGCAGTTCACGAAGCGAGGCGACAGCGGCAATCTCGTCTCTCGTTCGTTTTGTCCGGAGTGCGGCTCGCCACTCTTCACGTCGTCGCCCGCGCACCCCGAGTACGTGTTTGTCAAGGCGGGCAGCTTGGACGACCCCAGCCCCGTCCGGCCTACCCTGCGAATCTGGACGGACTCCGCAGTTCCTTGGGGCGTCCTCGATCCGGCCCTGCCCTCCTATCCGCGAGGGCGTCCGAGATAACCCGTCGCCGCGCGCCGGACTCGTCCTGGCCCATGGGCCCCCGCCCCGACGGCTTGGTGCGGTCGGCGAGCCAAGTCGCCCGGATCCGCCCGAGGCGGAAGCGTGGCTGGGCACCGAGTGAGGCCTTCCGAGCAAGCTCTTCGCTCCGCTGCACGAGGGATCGTCCGCTCGACAGATGAACGGCCGCCCTTCCCCGTCCGCCACAGACCGCGTAGAATCGCCAGCATGGGGCCTGAGGCGTGAAACCGATTATCCTCGTCGTCCTGGTCGTTGTAGCGGCCATGTTTTTTCTTCGCTCTCGGGAGCCGAAGAAGTGAACGAGGATGTGCATGCCGACGTCACGAGGCACTCGAAATCGCCTGGTCGCTCGCAGCGTTCGATGATGATCCGCGACAAACGGCGGCTCGTACCGGACGGCCGGACCGCCCTCGTCCGTGCTGAGGCAGGCGAAACGCCGTGTCGGCGACCTCGTCGGGCTCGACGAATTTACCAGGACTCGCCGAAGGGGCGCGCCTCCACCTCGAACGACCACGCGGAACGCCTCTGTTGCGAGAGGCGAAACGCCGTGTCGGCGACGTCATCGGGCTCCACGAAAAAACTATTGGGCTTGTCGGGCATTCGCTCGCGCGCGCGTGGCAGATCCACGACGCCGTCGATGATGATGACCGCAACATGGACTCCCGCAGGCCAGAGACTCCGCGCCATCGACTCCGCCAGGCTGCGCTGAGCGGCTTTGGCAGGCGCGAAAGCGGCGGTCCGCGGTCCGCCGCGGCGGGAGGCGGTGGCCCCGACGATCACGATCGTGCCGCGCGCGGCTCGTTTCATCGCGGGAATTACCTGCTGGCAGACCAGCAGCGTTCCGAGCGCATTGACGCGCCAGTTCGCCTCGAAGTCGGCGGCGCTCACTTCCTCGACCGAACCCCACGCGCCACTACCGGCGTTGTACACGACTACGTCGACCTCGCCCATGTCGCGCCGAATCGCGGCGAACACGGCCTCGACCGAGATCGCGTCGGAAACGTCGCAGCCGTAGGATCGGGCGTCCGGCAGGGTGGCCGCCAGATCACTCGCGAATGCGGCGCTGCGCGCGAGAAGCGCCACGGCATAGCCTTCCTCCGCAAAGCGGCGTGCGAATGCGGCGCCGTTGCCCGGGCCTACCCCCACGACGGCGCAAACGGGCTTGGAAGGCGGAGCGGTCTCGTGGATCGGCGGCGTCATCGGGCAGGGCCTCCTTTATTTGCCTCCCACACCCCCCGGTGTCAATCACTCGGAGCCTTCGCATCGGGAGTCGTCGTTTCGTCCTCGTCACGATAAGGCCCCGGGCCCACCGGCTTATGAATGCGGTGAAGCTCGATCACCGCTTTTCGGTTGCGAGCCTTCGTGCGTCAGCGCCGCGATGTACCGGGCCTACGGCCAGACGGAGCTCGCGTGCATCGCGACCATCGTCACGCCCGAGTGGCGCACGAACGAGGGGCATGCGTGGCCGCCTCTGCCTCAAGATTCCGGCTTATTGGATTGCCCGCGTGGCCCGCTAAAAACTCTCCCGGGTAGAGCGGGACGCGGTCGGGCCGGCATCGTTCCCCCGCCAGGACCATGGGCTCGATTTATGGTTCGGCCGTCACGAAGTGGCAAACGTCCGCCGCGAGGCTCGTGAGAAACGCGTCGCGGTCGGCGAGCGGATCAGACGTCTGTGGCGGCGGGGTGTTCATGAACGAGAAGTGGCCGGCGCCCTCTATGATCCGCACCTCGACGCGTGCGCCGCTCGCTTGTTTCAAGAGCCCCACCTGCGTGGGAGGCGTGATGCTATCGTTCGTTCCGGCCCACGCGAAGATCGTCGCGCGTACTTCGTCGAGCGCGCCGGGCGTTCGGAAGAAGTCTGTCGCCGGCGCGAAAAGCGCGAGGCGCGCGAGACGAGGGTCATGCGCGATCGCCAGGCGCTCCCCGGCGAGCGTCCATCCCGCAGCGCCGGCGAGTGCGAGGAGGATCGTCGCGCCTATCGAGTGCCCGACGCCCGCGACCGGCAGCCCGGGGAGCACGACGGAATCGAGGGCGCGGCGCAGCCGTCGCGCGCGTAGGAGCAAGTGAGTCTCAGTCGGGATTGGAGAGATGAGGCGCTCAAAATGGGGTGCGACGACGGTGCATCCGCCGTCGGCGAGTGTCCGGAAGAGCGGCAGGTGCCTGTTGGGATTTCCACCAGCGCCGACAGCGAAAAGGACGACGCGCGACGGCTCGGCGGCGTCGAGCCGCGTGACGTCGAAGGGCACGTCGTCCATCAAGGAGACTGTCTTCAAGGCGCGCGACGCTTTCGCATGGCGGGCAATAACACGACCGCTGGTCGCGGACCACGGTGGCGTGAGCCGCGAGAGGAGCCGCGAGAGGTCACCCAAGGGCTCCACAACGAAAGCGCGTAGGCTTGCTCCTCGGGATACGGTCCGACGTGGGCGGCGGCCGGTAGGTGAGAGCGCAGACTCATCAACGCCACAATGCACACCCGCGGGATAGGCCACTCACCAAGGCCTACTGGCGACTGGGTAACAGCAGGGTCGCCACCATTCCGCCCCGAGGACGCTTTTCTCTTCGCCGCACCGCCGGAACCGTGCGGGTGGCATAATTGTGCCACGTCAACAGAAAAGGCGAATTCACCCGCGATTCACCTGCGAATGGATCGACAGACCGCACACCGTATGCCACTGGTAGATAGCCGTTACGTCCACCCGTTCGAACTCGCTCGGGCCGCACTCCCCGAAAGGACACATGACGACCTCGAAGGTTTGCCACGCGGGAACGGCCCAGGCGACATCGATTTGGTCACTGGCCACCCTGACGGTGATTTTCGCGGCGTGCTCCGGAAACGATGCGGACTTGGCAGGAGGCAGCGGTGGGGGCGCGAGTAGCTCGGCCTCGGTGGGCACCACCTACACGGCCGGTCGCGGCAGCGCCAGTCCTAGCAACAGCGCTGGGAGCCATGACGGCGGCACATCACCGAGCGAGTTCGGGGCAAGGGTGGACGGGAGCGCTCCCGAGGGAGGCGAAGACGCCCCCGGGGATACCGCGGCGCCGGGGTTCGAAACAGGCGTGCTGGACGCGCCGATGGAAGCCAGCGTTTCTCTCGCCGCGATCCCTCTATCGACGCCGGACGGGACCTACTACACGGCCCAAGTGACCGTCGGAGATCAGACGTTCGCGATGGATATCGACACCGGCTCGGCCACTTCCGCCGTCGCCGGCCAGGGCTGTACGAACTGCACTGCGGCCGGCGTCTCTCCTCTCTACCAGCCATCGTCTACGGCGACCGATCTGCACAGGACGGCCTCCTCTGCCTACGGGGATGGCAGTTCGGTGGCGGGGGAGATCTTCCAGGATACCGTGAGCCTGGGATACGGCTCGCCGAGCGTGCAGCTCGAGCTCATGTCGATTCAGTCCGATCGCCAATTTTTCAATTCTGCGAAATTTCAAGGAATTCTTGGCCTCGGATCCACTCTGCTAGAATTGAAAGGGACGGACACCTACTTCGCCCAGGAGACTTCGGCTGGAGTCTCGCCCGTATTGGCGTTCGAGCTCTGTGCATCCCGTGGGACACTGTGGCTCGGCGGCTTCGACCCGTCGGCAGCCGCGTCGCCAGTGCAGTACACCCCGCTTATCCCGCTGGGGAAGACGACTCCGTATTATGCCATCAACGTGGACGACGTGCTGATGGGGGGGACGAGCCTCGGGCTGCAAGCGGCAGACTTCGAGAGCCCGATCGTGGACACGGGTACGAGCCTTTTCTACCTCCCCACAAAGGCCTTCAGCGCCATCCTTGAGGCCATCAACACGTCGAGCGGGTACACTTCGCTGTTCGGGCGGACGCCCCTAAAAGCAAACGGCTGCGCGCAGTCCAACGGGGCCACGGCGGCGGCCGTGGACGCCGCGCTTCCCACTATGGCTTTGAACTTACCGAGTAGCGTGGCAGGGGCACAGGACCTTACGCTTACCGTCAGTCCGACGCAGTCGTATCTCATTGACGCCGGCCAAGGGCAGTTCTGCTTGGCGGTGGGCGACGGCGGGACGATGCAGGGTGGAGCGATTCTTGGTGACGCGTTTCTGTCCTCTTTCGTCACGATCATCGACCGACAGAACGGACAGGTGGGCTTCGCGACGGACATGGGCTGCGGCTCCGTTCTCGGGCGGCGCGTGATCGACCTCGCGACATGGCATCCCCGAGCACCGCGGCCGCGCCGCTGAGATGACCGAGGGCACAGGTCCTGTGCGGCACGTTCGTCCTTATGGCGCGAGAGGCTTCGGCGCTCGGCCCGGTCGACCTTGAGGTCGCGGGCGTCGGAAGCTACGGCGCGAATCCGTCGACGAGCATGTCGACCCACCCACTCGCCTTTGGGGTCGGAGCCCGCGCAGGCGCTCGGCGCTCGGGGTTCATGACGATACCCTGATTCGACGGGAGGCGATGTTCGTATCCTCATCGCGCACGAGTCACGATGCGCGCGAAGACCGAGCGTCCCGCCTCCAAGACCTTTCATAGACCCGCGTCCGCCGCGTCTCTCGATGGCGACGGGTAGTCAACGACTCGCGACCTCGACCTCGATGTCGTGGGATCTGGCCATCGATGCGTGGATGGGGGCATTTGGGGCGCTTATCCGGGATTGGCTCACGTAACGGGGATGATGCGGTGGGCCGTACGATGGCGACGGCCTCGAAGCAGGAGCCCTGGAAGGGAAAATGCGCATGAAGGTGAATACGACGCACATCGAAGCTACGATCGACGAGGATTTCGGCACGGGGGCGAGAGCCCGTCGCTCGGACGCGAGCCCTGCTCGGTGGCTCGTTCCAGGTGGGCTCGCTCTTGTGGCCGCGTGTGGGTCCACGACTCCAAGCGGGGGGACGCCGGACGCCGGAAGCAGCGGAGCCGGGGCCACGCTTTCCTTTCAACCCTCGAACGTGAGCCTCGCGGAGATTGCCGCGGTCACGGCGCAGGCGCAGGCCGAAAACGAATCGGGCGCCTGCTCCATCCAGACGGATGCAGCGTCGCCGGCGCAGGACTGTTTTTCGAGTCCGATCGAGGCCGTGACCCAACCGGATGGAAGCACCGTGAATCTTGTCGTGGTCCAATCGCTGGCGGTTCAGTCTACGGGCGTGATCACGGTAACGGGGGGTGTCCCGCTCGTCTTGGTCTCGCTTTCGGACGCGACTCTGTTTGGAGCCATCGTAGCGAGCTCGGCCGGTCTCAGCGTCGGCCCGGGTGGTGCCGGCCCGGCGGCGTCTAACGCGAACGGTATGGGGGGTGGCGGAGGCGCTGCCGGTTCGGGGTCGGCCGACGTCGGCGGCTCGGGAGGTTCCTACTGTGGCCTCGGCGGCCTCGGCGGGGGGCAGACCGCTGTTGGATTGGCATACGGCAACGCAGCCGTTCGTCCGCTCGTCGGTGGTTCGGCTGGTGGAGGCGGAACGGTGGGCAGCGGCGCGGGCGGTGGCGCGATTCAAATCACGGCAGCCGACACGCTCACGCTAAACAGCGGCGGATCCATCACGGTCGGCGGCCAGGGGGGGCCCATTAGCGGGCTCGCTTCCGATCAGAACGCGGGGGGCGGGGGAAGTGGAGGGGCCATCCTCCTCGAGGCAACCGCCGTGACGGTCGCCGGCACCCTCGCGGCGAACGGCGGAGGAGGAGGCGGCGACTACTCCGGCAACGGGGGCGCGGACGCCACGGCCGACGCGACGCCCGCAGCCGGAGGAACCGCCAGCGGTAGCGGAGCCGCGGGCGGCAACGGGGGCGCCGCGAGCACGATCAACGGGTCGCCCGGTCAGAGCGTTGCGATGACGAACTCCGGCGGCGGAGGCGGGGGTACTGGACGCATTCGACTGAACTCGGCGGGCGGCACGGCCACGGTGAGCGGCATCCTCTCTCCGAGCGCCGACACATCCTGCATGACGCAGGGCGACCTGCGGACCGATGCCGACGGTCCGTGACCACGACCGCACAGGTCCCTTACGGTGCCGGCGTCGTGCCACCTCGTCGTCGGTCACCGGCCGAAGAATCGCTTCGCTTCCTCAGCGAACGCTTCTCGTTGCGCCAGGAAGATTGGGCCGTGCAGGGCGTCGGGCACGACCCAGAGCGACGCGCTCGGGACGCCACGGTACAACTCGACCGCCAGCTCGACCGGGTAGAACGGGTCGCGGTCGCCGGTGACGATCAGCGTCCTTGCCGTGATGACCCCGAGCTGTTCGGGCGTGAAGTTCATGTCGGCCGTGTCGCCGGCGAAGTTCGCGGGGAGGCCCCAGAGCCGCGCGATCTGTTCGTCACCGTGAACGTGAAGGGCGCGCATCCTCGCCCATTCCTCGGGTGAGTGCTGCTGCTGAGCGGCGGCTCGAAATAGGGCTCTCGTCGCCTCCGGGAAGCGAGGCGTCGCGGACACCAAGATCATGGCGGCGACGCGGTTCGGTGCCTTCGTGGCGATATGCAGAAGGGTCTTCGCGCCGAGGCTCACGCCGATGGCCCGTGTCTGATCGATCCCGAGGGCGTCCAGGATCGCCAGGACATCCCGGCCGCAGCGCGCGATGGCAAACTCGCCACCTGGGTTGGTCGAGCGCCCGTGGCCCCTTGCATCTGGCGTGACCACGCGGAACCGTCGTGCCAGCTCGTCGAGGTCGAACACGTGCCGCCAGTCGCCGCTCGTGCCGATCATGCCGTGCAGCAGCAGGAGCGGCTCGCCGTTGCCACGCTCCTCGACGTAAAGGTCCGCACCATTCACCGCGATCGTCCGCTGGCGAGTCTCCATCAGGCCCTCCGTCTGGCTCCCTGGGCGAAGCGCAGATGAAGTGACAACGAGGTCGCTCAGGACCGGCGGAGCCATGGTTTGTTCTTACGCACCGGATCAGGTGGAGCGGGACAGCGCGTCACGCAAACGGTCAGCAATCCTGCCCTGCCATCCCCTGCCCATCCCGTCCAATGCGAATTCATTCGAGGGCAAGAATCCGGAGTGCTCCAAGGCGAGCAGAGTTCCGCCGGAAGCGGTAGAAACAAGGGTCCAGGCCACGACGGTTTCAAGCCGAGATGACGCAGGCCCACCGCACCAGGAGTAGCGCAGCCGTTTCTCCGGCTCGACCTCCAACACCTTGCAATGAACGATGCCATCCCAACCGGGCATCGGTTGGGCGGTGAAGGTGAAGACGTGACCCAAAACAGGGCGAATGTCGTTGGGCATCAGCCAGGACGCGAGGAGGCTTGACTCAGTGAGGGCACGCCAGACCTTTGGAGGGGACTGCGGCAGGTCGTACGTCACAGAGATCGATTGGGTCTCGGCTTGGGCGTTCATTCATCCAGTTCCTTGAGCAAGTCTTGCAATTGGTGGAGGCGGTCCCGCCAGAAGGCTTGGTACTGGGCGATCCAGTTGACGAGAGGTCGCAGCCCTTTGGGCTCGACCCTGTAGTAGACGAGCCGCCCGTCACGCCTCTCGGTCACCAGGCCAGCGTTGCGGAGAGCAGCCAAGTGCTGCGACACGGCGGGCTGGGAAATGTCGAGGCGCTTGGTGATGTCCTTCACCGCTGCCTCGCCGTGAGTCAGACGTTCAAAGATGGCTCGGCGGCTTGGGTCGGCCAGAGCGCGGAAAACAAGGGCCTCCTGCACGCTCATCACATAAGGCACTACTTATTGGTTGTCAATGGTGAATTGCGTGCGACGCGGCGGGTTGCCGCCACGGAGTAAGCTCGCGGGCCCCGACAGACGCTTGTTCTTGGTCAATCCGTTCACGAAGGAGAAGCGGAAGTTCGCCGCGAAGCCCGCCTCTGGCGGTCCTTGCTGAAGTGGATGAATCGCTCGGTCGCGAGGCCCGCGGAAGCGTACGTCCCGGCGGTCTCGGCACGCTTCCATTCGTCGCGCCCGACAATGTGGATCGAAGTCGCCGCCCTCCGAAGCGTGACGGGACCCGGTGCCCGGCCTCGGCCGAGGCTCGCTATCCCTGCGGTCCGAGGAAGTCGCCCTTCGTGAGCGGGACGCCTTTGTGCCGCAGGATCGCATACGCAGCGACGAGGTGGAAGAAAAAACTCGGCACCGCGAACTGCTGCAGGAACTGCGTCCCCGTGTACCGCGTGATGCTTCCGCGATGGGCGATCTCAATCGTACGCTCGAGGCCGGCCTCGAGCGCCGCTCCGTCCACGGTGCCGAGACGCGCGAGCGCCGCATCCACGAGCCCATGCAGCTCCGCGAAGCTCTTCACTGGGTCGGCGGGTACGGGAGGCGCGGGCGTCGCGCCGACCAGCCGGTCCAGGGCCATCTGCGCGCCTTGCGCCGCCCAGTGCACCTGCAACGTCAGGCCGTACATGCCGGTCGCCAGCTCGGCGCCCAGCAGCTCCGCGGGTGCCATCCCCGTGGCGATCGCGTGCGCCTCGCCCTTCGTGAGGAGCACCTTCAGGCTCGTCAGGCCGCGCAGGAACACTCCTACCGAAGCGTCATAAACGTTCAACGGCACCGTGAGGCCTTTCTCCGCCTAGCGTCCATGCTTCATTGCGTACGCCCCTTGCGCGTCCGCGTCTTGAAGAAAAACGACGCTTTCCTGGTCTTCCCTTGCCCATGAAGCACCCACCTTTGCAGCATTGCGGCGCCAAACGGCTGCGGTTCGTGGCCGACCTAGCTTTGGCGGGTCGGCGAAGCAGCCAAGACGGGGGCCGGTTGTCCTCGAATCGCGTGACTCCGGGATGAGTCGGTCACATTCAACTTCTGTCGTTCGTCATTAGGGATGACTGAAGGGATGTGGAGGGAGGTTCACGATACCGTCAAGCACGGTGACGGGCTCGACCATCTCGGTGCCACCCTCGATCGCCGGCAAAGCTGACCTGGGTTTGATTTCGGAAAGGAGCGTCGACCATGAAGGGGAAATCGATTGCGTACTGGATCTGCACCGCGTTTATCGCGCTGTGCATCGGATCGGGCGGCGTCGCGCAAGTTTTACGGGTGCCGCAAACCGTCGAAGGGATGACGGCCCTCGGCTACCCGCTGCACTTCATCGTATTGCTCGGTGTTTGGAAGGTGCTCGGAGCCATGACACTGCTTGCGCCCGGCCTACGGCTCGTGAAGGAGTTGGCCTACGCCGGCATCTTCATAGACCTCTCTGGCGCCGTCGTGGCGTCGGCAGCCAACGCGGGGGGTGCGTTCCACGTCATCGCGCCCATCGTCCTCATCTGCATCCTCGCGAGCTCTTGGGCGCTGCGCCCTGAGAGTCGGCGATTGCCCAGCGCGGGCCCGTGCGACCTGAGCATAGGGGCACCGCTACGGCAGGGGCCAGCGGCGCAGCTTCCGCTCGCCGCGGGGTAGAGGCGCGTCGCCACTGAGCGGTGGATGGTGCGACGAATATTCCGAAACGAGGCCTCTTCGATCACGACGACGAAGGAGATCGACTTGCCGCGATGACGCTCATCGAGTCGTTCCTCGGTCTTCAGGCGGATCTCGTCGTGCGCAAGCATCGACCCGGACGTCGTCTGGCTCTCCACGCGCCATGGCGCCGCTGACGAGCCGCTCCTCCCGCTCCGGCGCCGAGATCCCGATGCGTGAAGGTTGAGGTGGTCAGAGAAGATCACGTCAGGGATCGTATGGCGGATGGGCGGGAGGCCCTTCTCGGCAAAGAACACTCGAGGCGCTTCGCGAAATGCCATGTCGAACATGACACCCAGAAGCGCCCACGCGGGTCGAGCGAGCCAGGGCCATGAGGGGAAGATGGCGGGAGGGACCTCGCGCGACGGAACAATGCCCGGAACGAAGTCGAGGGCGACGAACGGGACCTTCGCGTTCAGACTCGCCGCCTTTAGCTGCCAGCACGACGAACCGCCGACCACGACATCCGAGCTGGCGCACAAGTCGAGCGAGGCCGCGTACATCGCTTCGATGTATGGATAAAACGTCAAGTCGAGCACGGCATTGCTCAGCTTCGTCGGGTTTTTGCTCTTCGCGCCGCGCACGAGCTGCTGAAGCGTGACCGCCATCCGCTCGGGCACGACCTTCAGCGCAACGTCGAGTGATTCGCAAAGCGGACGGTAGTCCTTGCCGTCCACCGGCGTGAGCACCAGGTTGGCTTCGTGGCCGCTCCTGCGGAGACGGGCAGCGAGCGCGATGAGCGGTCGTAAGTCACCCTCCGAACCCCAACCTTGAAGACCGACGCGCATGGTCACGCTCCCCCTCGTACGCGCTTCTTGCCGCCGAAAGTCTTCACGGCGACGGGCCCGTGGGTGATCCATCGAAGCATCATGATAGGCTCCGCGAGGACAGGTCCGCCGCGACGACCGCCAGCAACGTCGTTCGCGAACGCAGCGCGATCCGGCTCGTTCTCCGCGCGGGACCGGGAGAAGGGACGCGCGGAGTCCGATGCTCGTTTGCGGCGAATTCAGACACAAAGCGCTTACTGCGTTCGCTTGATGACATGAAAGCCGAAGGGGGTTTCGACGATGTCGCTCACCTGGCCGACCCGAAGAGCGAACGCGGCGGCGCCGAAGGTCGGATCCATGTCGCCCTTGTGGAACTTGCCGAGGCTTCCCATGCGGTCGACCGATCCCGTGTCGTCCGAAAAGGCTTTGACGACCTCGTCGAACGGGCTGCCCGAACGAATCTGGTCGAGCGCCTCCTGGGCGCGCGCTCGCGCTTGGCCTTTCGTTCGGGTCACGCCCTTGGGCGCACGCTTGGCGCCCTTGTAGACGACGAGTACGTGCTGCGCGATAATTGCGTCCGGCGACGCGACGTCGGCCCCAGCCTGGGCCGCCGCGCTTGCGACGGGCCATGACCTTGGAATCGCGGCGGGGGTCGCGATCGCCGGTGCGACCCCGCTCGCGGACGGGGCCGCTGTCTCGGCGATCGTCGAAGTGGGCTTGTCGCACGCACATGCGACCAGAAGCACCGCCGCCATACTGCGAACAGTCGTCCTGAAATCGAGCATGGCCGAAAGTTTATAGTTCACCCATTGCTCTAGCGGTACGCGATGATGAACATCCGCCGGAACGGAAACAGCACGCGGCCGTCGGGCTGCGCAGGATAGGCAGCAGTCACGGCCTCGAGATACTCAGCCAAGAACCGGTTGCGCACGCTTTCGTCCGGAAGGCGATCGAGAAAGGGGCGGAGGCCGGTACCCTTGTACCACTCAACGATGGCCCAAGGCCCCGCCATGACGTGGAGATACTCGGTCTCCCAGATGTCGAGCCGCGTCGCGTGTGGGGCCATCACGTCGTAGTAGAAAGAAGGGGGGTGGACATGCCATTCGCCGACACCGCCCTTGAAATAGGATTGCCATACGGGCAGTGCGGCCATCGCGCGCATTGCCTCATGAGCCTCCGCGCGAAAGTTGCACGGTACTTGAGCGGCGAATGCGCCTCCCGGCGCAGTCAATCCGAGGAGCCGCGGATAGAGAACTTCGTGATGGGGGACCCATTGGAGCGCAGCGTTGGAGAAGACAATGGGGTACGGCGTGTCGCTGGTCCATGCCCCGATGTCTTCCGTCAGCCAGGTGACGTTCGGCGCATTCCGTCGGGCCTCGGTAATCATGGCTTCCGAGTTGTCGAGGCCGGTAATTTCCGCCGCCGGCCAGCGGGCTGCCAGCACGGCAGTGCTGTTTCCCGGCCCGCATCCGAGGTCGACGATCCGGCGCGGCGCTTCGACGGCAATCGCGGTGACCAGGTCACGGCACGGACGGGTGCGTTCGTTGACGAAGCGCAGATACTGTTCGGTGTTCCACGTCGGCATGGGTATTGCTCTTTTCCTTGGAGGGACCGAGGACCATTCGCGCGCATCGTCGGGTCCGCCGCTCGTCCGCGCGTCGTCCGCGGGGATCTCGTGAGGGGCCCGAAGCCCAGGTCTAGTACTCGGCAGGGGCGCCCAGCTCAGTTTCATCGTTACCCCGTGTCCACAGGGGCCCGCACGAAGAGGCGTCGCCCCGCCCACGCCTGCGGGATCTCGTGGCGACCGTTCACCAACGGCAATGTCACGACCTCGACCACGGCATCCAGATCGAGAGCGCCGTACACATGCGGGAAGGGTTCGCCGTGGGCAACTTCGAATCGAAGAGGACGGGTCAGGCGGTCCTCGCGGACCGAAACCACGACGAGGTCGTCCCGACCCGCAAAGAAACGATCGGCTGTCCGCAAGAGCTGGCGCTCCGTGCTGAAGTGAATGAATCCCTCCTTCGCGAGGCCGGCGGGCGCATACGTCCCGGCGGTCGCGGCGCGCTGCCATTCGTCGCGGCCGAGGATGTGGAAGATGGCCATGTCGGCGACGCACGATACCGCCGACGGCCGCCAGAGTGCCAGGCCGCGCGCCAGGGGTCAGGAACGCGACGCGCGGCGAGCGCCGCGACGCGCCTTCGGGGGGGCGTTATGCGGTCTTGCCACACTATGACCGCGACCGATGGCTACGGTTCTTCGACCATGCGCAACATGGTCGTAATCGGCGTCCGGCGTCCACAAGTCGCTCCGCTTTTGAACGACTACAGGCTCACAAGTCGCCGAGCGGCAACCATTGCGCCATCCGATCGGAGCTGCTGCGCAAGGCACCGAGAGCGCGAGGCGAACTCCGGCTCCAGTACCGCTCGTAGCGTTGTCGCCAGGGTTTCGGTGGCGAGGGGTCCCACAACGCTCGTGCCGATCCCGAGCGCGCGGACGCGGCTGGCCCAATAGAACTGGTCGCTGAACATCGGCACCACCGCCTGCGGTACTCCGGCACGAGCGGCGCAAGCGGTCGTACCTGCCCCACCGTGATGAACGACAGCCGCGACGCGCGGAAACAGTGCTTGGTGATTGATGTCGCCAACCACGATGCAGTCCGGCGCCTCATCGATCAAATCGAGCTCCGCCCAGCCCCGCGAGAGGATCGCCCGGCGCCCCACTGCTCTCACTGCGTCGAGAAGTACGCGGCTCGCGCCCTCGGGGGCGGGCATGCTGCCGAAGCCGAGATAGATCGGCGGCTCTCCCCTAGCCAGAAACTCTTCGACCTCTGGCGCCACGGGGGTCGAATCCGCGAGAACCCAAGCGCCGGTCGCAAAGACGTCAACCCCTATAGTTGTCGGGAGCGGGGCCAGGACAGAGTCGGCGGCAAGCCACGGAGCGCCGGTCAGGTTGTAGCGAAGCACGTCGTCGATGGGCGTCAGCCCGAGCCGCGCGCGGTTGTGGTTGACGCGCTCAAGCGCGCGGTCGTTCCAGGCGCGGACATTTTCAGCCCAGCGATGCGCGTTGGTCGCAGCATCTCCGAGTGCCCACTTCTCGCCGGGGGCGGGCGGTGGCGCGTGATCCGGCGAGGGGATAGTCACCGGCGCGTAGAGGGCGGTCACGTAGCGGATTCGACGCAATTCGCCGATCGTCCGTGCCGCGTACTGGTGCGCATTCGCGCCGAGAATCACATCGCACCCGTTCGCTGCGGCGCCGACGACGTCGAACTGGTCGGCGATCAGATCCGGCATCGATTCGCGGATGCGTCGGATCTCCTCCGCCATGAGCGGCGCCGCCGGAGCCCCGCTGCGGACCGGAAGCCGCATCTCAACGCCGACCGGAACCGCTTCGAAGCCGAAGCCGCGAGCCCACTCGACAAAGTTGGGGGGGACGCACAGCCGGACCTCCTGACCGAGGTCACTCAGCGCCAAGGCGAGAGCGACGATCGGCTGCACGTCGCCACGGGTCCCGACCGATGACAGCAGTACACGCATGATCTCTCCCCTCGGTAGGTGTGAAAGCTTGCAGCGGTCAGCGAGGGAGCAGCACGCGCCCTTTGCCGTCGAGCTTCCAGTGCGGGTTGTAGGCTACCTCCCAGGGATGGCCATCGGGGTCAGCGAAGTAGCCGGAGTAGCCGCCCCAGAAGACTTCCTGCGCGGGCTTGAGGATCTTGGCGCCCGCCTTTCGCGCCGCGTCGATCGCGGCATCGACCTCGCCTTTCGTGCCGACGTTGCGCGCGAGGGTGATGCCGCCGAAACCAGATCCCTTCGCCGAGACCTGCGCATCTTCGGCAAGCAGGTCGCGCGGGTAGAGGCCCAGGACGACGTCGCCCGCGTCAATGAAGACGATGTGCTCGCTGGTAGCGCTCGACGCCACGAAGCCCAGTCCCTCGCAGTAGAAGCGCCGAGACCTTGCGACATTGGAGACGCCGAGCGTGACCACGGTCAGTCTCGGCGTTGCCTTTCGAGATCGTTCGGTCATGGCCTCAGCTGCGCCTTTGGCGGACATGCCAGCAAACGCCCAAGTCCTCTCGAAGCCGAGCGCAGCGAAGAAGTCGAGGGCCAGGGCGAAGTTCGGACCCGATGGAACGAACGGGTAGAGGGGGGTCGCCTGCGTCTTCACGGGGACCGGCGTACCCCCCAGGCGCTCGGCGATCGAAGCGGTGCACGATGCATTGGACCAGAGCGAATCGATCCACGTGCGAGCCAAGCGGCGATCATAGGCCGAATAGCCGACCCAGTGCGACCAGGCAAGGCTGAGGCAAGGCTAGGTCTGAAAGGAATGAGATGCGATGAGCTGCCATGCATTTGGGGAAGGTGAGCCAGTAGCGCGAGCAAGGCCTGCCGATCCCTTTCGGGCGTTCGTTGTCGATGAAACCGCCGTCCCTATTGAGCTCTTCGTGGACTGGCAGGCTTTGTGCGGGCATCTACTCGCCTGCACTCGCGATACGTTCACCGACGCCCAACCCTGTGACGACGAACCTCGCGCGTCCGTCTCCGGGTACGAAACGGAACGCAAACGTGGGCGGCAACAGCGCCGGCGGTCCGTCGAGATAGTCGAACGCGAGCCGGTCGGTGCCGTCGAGCCGGACGCGCAGACGACCGAGCCAGCTCCTGCGATCGACGTAGGTGCCGACGTACGCGCTCAAGGGGCGAGGCGAGCCCTCGACGTTGGCTCTCCAATCGTCGGGCAGGTCCAAAAGTACGCTCAGCCCACGAAGAACGACGACCGAGGGCGTGGCCCCCGCCGCGTTCGCCGCGTTCATCATCGCAGCTGCGCCGAAGCGTCTTGCGGGCACCCAGGCCACGAACGCGCTGAAGTCTTGGATGCCGCCGCTGTGGTTGTAGACCCATACGCCCCCGCGTCTCATCATCGCGACCCCATAGCCGTAGGCCTCGCCAGGGCGCGCACCGGTCTCCACGTACGGAGTCGTGAGCGCCTCGACGAGCCGTTGCCCCAGCGGATGGGTGGCGGGCTCGCTCATCGCGCGCGCCCATCGGGCGAGGTCGCGCGCGCTCGCAATCAGCCCTCCGGCTGGAGCCGTCAGCCTGCACCGCCCGCCCCCGCCACCGCCCTCGGGATGCCCGCGAACCCAAACCGAGGCGAAGTTGAACGTCGCCGTCGTCATCCCCATCGGCAGTAGTACGCGTTCACGCACGACGTCCTCGAAGGGACGCGACGTCGCTCGCTCGACCACGAGCCCCACGAGGGCGTAGCCGATGTTCGAGTAAAGGTACACCGCGCCCGGTTCCGCCCCGAGATGCGCGCGCGCGATGGCGTCGGATAGGTCGCCGCCGCCCTCACACTGCGCCGCGAGGCGGTGGGGATCGTCCACGAGCCCGGCTGTGTGTGTGAGGAGTTGGTGAAGCGTGACGCGCCCGAGCCCGGTGTCCGCGTGGAGCTCCGGGAGGTAGCTCGCGATCGGTCGATGCAGATCGAGGATGCCCTCTTGAGCGAGCGAAACGGCTGTCGCGGCCGTGAACATCTTGGTGACCGACAGGAGCGGGAACAGCGTCTCTGACGTGGTTAGGACGGTTTGCCCGGGCTCCGTCGTCGTGGTCTGGAGAAGCGCGCCGTCGCCGGTGACGACCGCGAGGGCACCGCTCCTCTCCCCTGCCCGCTCGCGCGCCCTCGCGGCGAAGCACGCAAAGCGTTCCGCCGTCGTGCCAGGGCAGTCGATTCGAGACGGAGATCGTCCGTCCGCCTCGAAGACGCCGAAAACATCACCACCCTGCCAGTGGAGGTAGGGCCTTCGTGCGCAGCCCGGTACGAGCGCCAGGACCGCCACCAGCGCGAGGGTCAGGATGCAGCTATGGAGAGGGCCCATCTGCTGTCTCCATACCGCCCGGCCCGCTCAGGGTTCACCACTTCGATCGACGCCCGGCAAACCGCGAGCCCGACCGGGTATGGCGCGACTCCTACCCATGCGCTCGCTGGGCGCCGTGCACAGCGACCGTGAGAGCCTTGCTCCCTACCGAGGCTTTGCCCTGCCCGCCATGCATCGCGACCCAGATTGCAGCATCTTCGATGCAGCCAAAGGATTTGTGCGGATAGGGCACCTTCGCAAGAAGCGAGATCCCTGCGACCACCGCGCGGACCGCCGCGGCGCGGAAGCCGACGCCTTCGAACGTCACGACGGAGAACGCGAGCGGCATCTTTCGCAGCACGGCGGCGCTGACCGCGCGCGCCTCGCCAGATGGCAGCGGAGCGTTTTCCTCGACGATCATGAAGAGCCCCGGCACATGGCCCGTGGCGTCTTTCAGGGCACAAAGAGCCCGACCCAGCCGTTCGATGGCGTGCGGTGTCGTCTCGCGGCGCCAAACCACGATGACCACTTGGTGCCACGTGGCAAGCACGTGGTCGACGTCCCTCTCGAGAATTTGCGGGGCTTCTTCGTCGGTCCACGAGACCTCGGAGAGCGGAGGCGTTTCGAGAATCGACGACGACGATGCCGCGCTCGTGAGTGGCGTGGCCGACGATCGCGTCTTGGCTTGGGCACCTATGAAAAGCGTGACGGCTGCGAAGCCCCGCGGACGGGCGCGTTTCGCCTCCGGTCGAAATGTGAATATTGCCCCACGACAACGCCTCCTTCATGTCCCAATCGTTGCGTCTCGGGCCGCGCTGCGTCGTAACGATGGGATCGGAGCGTCCGAACCCCACGTCCGACGTAAACTGCGGACGCATGGCTTCCGCTGCAAGGGGAGGGATCAGAAAAAGGATGGGACCGAAACCCTGAGCGCGCGCCCTGACGGTCGGCGCGCTCTGAATCTCGGGCGGCGAATCGCCTGAGCGAGGTAAGGTCGTTCCGCCGGGTAGTCCTCGAACCGACACGTACGCTTTGAGCGTCCTGATTCAGGTGAGGGTCCCATGTCGTTCATCCTCGGTGTGGTTCTTTTCGTGGGCGTCGTCGGCATGCTCGACTCCCGACTCCCATGGCCGAATCCGCGAGGCCGGTACGATCGTGATCGCCGGACACTTCGGGTTTGCGGCCGTGGTGAAGTCGCGCGAGCCCCAGGTCCCGCTCTGGTCGCTGATGCCGCGCCGCATCCCGGGTACGGCGAGGGGATCATCGACGCCGATTACACGCATTCGCTGCTCGGTGCCTTGGTCATCGCGGTAACGTTCGGCCTTGCGGCCGCGTGGTTTTGGGGTGGGCGCAACGGCGCAGTGCTCGCGGGGGCCGTGCTTTCGCGCACTGGGTGCTGGACCTGTTGGTCCATCGCGCCGACATGCCTCTTCTGCCCGGCAATGCGTGCAACCTTCCGCGACTCGGCCTCGGCTTGTGGCGCATTCCCGTAGCGTCCGCTTCGCTCGAATTGGCCCTGGTGGTCCTTGGCACCTACCTCTACTGGCGGGCGGCAACGAAAGCGCTGCGCGATGCGGGTGAGCCCACGGCGAAGAAGGCGACACGGCTGGCCACGTTCATGCTCTTTTCCGGCCTCGTAACGCTCGGGCTGAATCTCCTCGGGATGTGAGCCGCGTTCCCGACGCTGGACGGCTGGGTACGAATGCGGTTACGTGAGCATCCTTGGCGTTCTCTTGGTGAGGCGCGGCGACCCTAGAAAGAAATGAACATGTTGATTCGATACGGAATAACTCGGATGAGCGCCGCGGGCTTTGCACTCTCGGCAGCCGTGACGCTTGCGGGCTGCAGCTCCAGCGGCGGGGGCGGCGGGCCAGACGCCAGCACCCCAGACGCCGGCTCGCCGGATGGCGGGGGCCCGGAAGGCCCACAAGCGACGGATGGTGGCTCGGGCGACAGCGTGCAGAGCGACGGTGTAGGCTCGGGCGATGGCGGCGTCCCCGACGCCACCGTCGGGGACGGGCCGATGTCGGACGGCGCACAAGCGACGGACGTTGGCTCGGGCGACAGCGCGCAGAGCGACGGTGCAGGCTCGGGCGACGGCGGCGTCGCCGACGCCACGACCCCGGTTGACGCCGGCGACGGCGGCATCACGGGCTACTCGCTATTCGTCACCGAGAGCCCTCCCGGCCCCACCATCGCGCAGAACCTCTGGGAAGGCGTGCTGCGCTTCACGGTCGCGGGCAGCGGCGCACCTCCAGTCGCGGTCGCTGGGATCGACCAGAGCCTCGTTTCCGATCCCATCGGCCTGGCGTTCCGGGCCACTTCCTCCGAGATCTTCGTTGGCAATCGTTTCGGAAACATCGCACCGGGTGGCGTGGCCGGAAGCATCTCGCGGTTCAAATACGACCCCGTGAGCGGAGCCATCACGCCGAACGGAACGATCACCGGCAACGGCCTGAACGAGGTCGGCGAGCTCGTCTTTCACCCAACCACGGGCGAGCTGTTCGCCGCCAACTTCGCGGAGACCAACGGCGTCACCCCGACGGGTGGTCCGGCGATCTCTCGGTTCACCTTCGACAACGGGGACAACGCCGTCGCCAATGGGACCTTGGGCAATGCGCCCACTCAGGGCCTCGCCGTGGCCCCGGACGGCAATTCGATCTACGCCACATCGGGCGGCGTGACCGACAGCACCATCCGCCAATACGTACTCACCAGCGGGACGGTCACGGTCGCGGCGACGGTCTCTTCGGCGCCGCGCCTGTTCTACATGGCCGTCGAAAACAGCGAGCTCTATGTCGCCGCGGTCGACGTCAACTCGGTCTACCGGTTCACCATCGGCGCGGGCGGGGCACTGACGGCCAAAGACAGCTTCGGAGCCACCGGCGCAGTCGCTTTCGCATTCAGCCCGGATGGCACGGAGCTCTTCACCTCGGGGCACCTGACGACCAACGTCATCGACCGGTTCGCCTACGCGGCGGGGACTGACGAGTGGACACCGGTCGAGGTCATCACGACCCCGTCGTCGCTCGGAGGAGTTATGGCGGTCCCCGGCGCAATCGGGACGCCGGTTGACGGTGGAATCGTTGTGACAGACGCATCCGCAGACTGACAAGGGGCATGGCCAACTCATCGGCCATGAGGATTGCCGCGGGTCGTGCCAATCCCTATCGGCCTTCCTCAGGAACAGGTTTCGTGCGGCGCCTGCCCGCGGAGGTTCGGCGTCACGTAGCACTTCCCGCTGACTCACGCCGCGGCGAGGAGCCTCGCGATGCGGGTCCACGTGGTACGAAGCCACCCCGCCATGGCGCACGATTCGAACGCACCGAAGCTTCGGCTCCTCCGGGGGGTCGACCCCGAGAACGATCACGTTCGCGGCTCCTGGAGCGACGAGGCAGTGTTCGTCGTTAGCTACCAGGATTTCCTTTGCCCCTACTGTCGACGCCTTCGCCCGGTGATGCGTCAACTTCGCGAGGTGCTCGGCGATCGGATGGTCTACGTCTTCCGTCACTTTCCGAACGAGCACGCGAACCCCGGCGCCCATCTCGCGGCGCGGGCGTCCGAGGCCGCGGCGCTTCAAGGGCGCTTCTTCGAGATGCACGACGCGATCTTCGATCACGAGCTCCCCATCGGGCGTATCGAACTTCTACGGCTCGGCAAGGCGATCGGCCTCGACCCGAGCCGCTTCGAAGGCGACCTCGACTCCGAGCCCATGCGCGCGCGCGTCGAGCGCGACGTCGAGGACGGCCGCGAGAACGGGGTGACCGGAACGCCCACGCTCTTCGTGGACGGGCTCCGCTATGACGGTGCCTGGGACTATCACTCGATGTTCGAGTCTCTCGAGCGTCCTGTCGCCGCGCGCGTGCATCGCTCCGCGCGCGTGTTCGCGAGCCTGCCGACATCGGGAGCTCTCATCCTGCTCTTGGCTGCGCTCTTCGCGATCATCTGCGCGAATACGCCTCTGGCGCCGCTCTACGAGCGCGCCATGAACGCCCAGCTCGGCATCGGGCCCGTGGGGAGCTTGCTCTCGCTGACGACGCGCGAGTGGCTCTCGGAGGGGCTTTTCACGCTTTTCTTCTTGATCGTAGGCCTCGAGATTCGGCGGGAGATGACGGTGGGAGCTCTGACGAGCCGGCGCGCGGCGCTCCTTCCGCTCGTCGCTGCGATGGGCGGGGTCGTAGCCCCCGCGCTCATCTACCTCGCGCTCAATGGGGGCGGAGCAGCGCGCGGATGGCCGATACCTACGGCGACCGATGTGGCGTTCTCGCTCGGCTTGCTCGCTCTCCTCGGGGACCGCGTCCCGCCGAGTCTCCGCGTGTTCGTCGCCGCGCTCGCCGTCGCGGACGACGTGCTGTCGGTGTTGACGCTCGCGTTGTTTTTTCCGGGCGCGATTGCCATGGTCTATGCGACGGCGGTCTCAGCGAGCTTGCTCGCGCTCTTCGCGTTGAATCGCGCACGCGTCTACGCGAGATGGCCCTACGTGCTCGCCACCGTCGCGATGTGGCTGTCGCTCCACGCGTTGGGCGTCGACGCCGCTCTCGCGGGGGTGGTGGTCGCGCTGGCGGTCCCCGCGCGCCCCCCACCCGCCCCCGCGCCGCTCCTGGCGCAAGCGGCCACCGCACTCGCCGCCCTCGATCAAGCAGAGATAGCGGCGCGGCCACGGAACAGCGACACGTCGCGGCTGGAGGCCGAGCCCGTGTGGGAGTGGGCGGCGAGCAACCTATCGGCGGCCGCCGAGCGGCTGCTCTCGCCGGCCGAGCGCATAGAACGGGCCGTCGGGCCCTGGAGCACGTACGTGGTGCTGCCACTATTCGCGTTCTCCGCGACGGGCGTGAGCTTCGCCATCCAGCTGTCGTCACCCGAGCGGCTCCACATCCTGGCCGGAACGGTGCTCGGGCTCGTCGCCGGCAAGCCCATTGGGGTCCTCGTCGCCTCCGCCATCGCGGTGTCGACGGGGCTAGCGACCCCGCTCAAGGGCGTGACGTTGCGCCAGTTCATCGGTGCTGCCTGCCTGTGCGGCGTGGGGGACACCCTTGCGCTCCTAATGGCTGATCGCGCTTTGTCGCCCGACGAAGCGGGGGTCGCGAAGCTCGGCGTGCTTACGGGGTCGGTCATCGCGGGGCTCACGGGAACGGCGGTCCTCGCGCAGCGGCGAATGACGTCGATGCGGGCCTAGTACCTCGAATCCATTGACGCGACGGGTTTTGCTTTCCATGGCGACGAGGGCGTGCTCCATGGTGGGCCATGAAAAAGCGCTACGTAGTGAATCTGACGGTGGACGAGCGGGCGGCGCTGACGCAGCTCGTGAAGCGTGAGCGCGTCTCGGGCCTGAAAAGGCTTCGCGCAAGCATTTTGCTGAAAGCCGACGAAGGGCTGACCGATCAGGAAATCTCGGACGACTTGGAGGCCGGGCTCGTCACGGTGGAGCGCGTGCGCAAGCGCTGCTGCGAGCGCGGCGTCGAAGCGTGCCTGGAGCGCAAGCCCCAAGACACCCCGTCGCGGCCGCGAAAGCTCGACGGGGCCTCGGAGGCGCGGCTGGTTCAGATCGCTTGCAGTGAGCCGCCCGCAGGGCGGGCACGGTGGACCATCTCGCTTCTCGCGGACCGACTCGTCGAGCTGAAGGTGTTCGACTCCGTCAGCCCGAGCACGGTCCAGCGCGGTCTAAAAAAAACGAAATCAAGCCCTGGCTTGTAGAGCGCTTCTGCATTCCGCCTGAGGAAAACGCGGCGTTCGTAAAGTGCATGGAGGATGTGCTCGACGTTTACCATCGACCCTATGATCCGGACCGGCCGCAGGTCTGTCTCGACGAGACCAGCAAGCAGTTGCTCGAGCACACCCGCCAGCCCGTTCCTGCGAGCCCCGGCACACCGGCCCGCGTCGATGACGAATACAAGCGGTGCGGCACAGCCAACATCTTCGCTGCCGTGGAACCGCTGACCGGGCAATCCGTCGTCGAAGTGACCGAGCGACGCACGGCCGTCGACATGGCGCATTTCTTAGCCCGCCTGTCCGACGAGACCTACGCAACCGCGACCGTCATCGTCTTGGTCATGGACAACCTCAACATCCACGATCTTTCGTGCCTGTACGAAGCATTCGCGCCCAAAGAGGCTCGTCGTCTGGTCGAGAGGTTCGAGGTTCACCACACCCCCAAGCACGGCAGTTGGCTCAACGTCGCCGAAATCTTCCTCTCGACCCTATCGATACAGTGTCTCGACCAGCGCGTCGGCAGCATCGGCGCGCTCCACACGATCGTCTCCGCGTGGCAGGCTTCGCGACCCGACCGCAAGGTCAACTGGCGCTTCACCACGGCGGACGCACGCATCAAGCTGCGCCGCCTCTACCCTTCCATTCCGTAGAATCGGGGTACTAGTCCTCTCACGCCTCGAGGAGCGCGACGCTCCCCACGCCCCCATTGGCACCAATGCTGACGATGGCTCGAGCGCCCTTCGTCATCGGCTGGCTCGATCCGATGACACCTTGGCGCGGCTGGGCCGAACGCGGACTTCCGAAAGACCATCCGGGAGCGCCCGTTGCCGTGTGGGCCGATGGGTGCGAACAAAGACTCTCCGAGGAGCTTGAGACGCATCGATCGCGGTGGCGCAGGTTGGCACGCGGCCCGGAGCGATGCCGCGGGAGGACGGCTGGCAAGCGGCCGATGCCGGCGACGTGGCACGGACCGTGCGTGGCCTCAGCCTATGTTGAGATCGGCTGTTCTTTCGCTATCCGTCGGCGTTCTTTTGGCACTCCCTGGGTGCAGCTCGTCCGCAGGGTCGGCATC
This sequence comes from uncultured delta proteobacterium, assembly GCA_963696385.1. Classification (GTDB taxonomy): domain Bacteria; phylum Myxococcota_A; class Polyangia; order Polyangiales; family Polyangiaceae; genus Palsa-1150. Next base: position 484,177 of record CAVOKF010000004.1, on the reverse strand, counting down.
GTCCCCCGACGCGTCGCCTTCGGTACCGACCCGTGACGGAGGGGCGGAATCCACCGTGGACCAGGCGGATGCGGTGCGCGTCCCGGCCGCCCAAGTCTCCGCCGCCGCGTTGGACGCCGCCGTGGCCGCCAACAATGCGTTTGCCTTGAATCTGTATTCCGAAGTGGACTCGGACGCGGGAGCGAGCAATCTGCTCACATCGCCTCTGAGTGCCTCACTGGCGTTGGTCATGGCGTATGCGGGAGCGGTGGGGCCGACCGCGACACAGATGGCTACCGCCCTGCACTTCGACGCCGACGGCGGCACGTCGATTTTCGACGGGCAGAATGCCCTGAGCCAAGCCCTCGCGTCGCGTGGACCGACCGCGATCGCCAACGAGCAACAAGACGAGACAGACGCCTCGGCCGATAACTACCAACTGGAGGTCGTCAACTCCGTCTGGGGCGAAGAGACCTACCCGTGGGCGGCTCCGTTCCTATCGATCCTCGCGACGAGCTACGGCACGGGCGTACACCTGCAAGACTTCGTTAATCAGTGGGTCCAAGCGACCGGCACGATCAACGCCTGGGTGAGCTCCGAGACCGACGACAAGATCAACGACCTGCTGCCGGTCGGTGCGCTCAGCAGCCTCACGCGCATGGTGCTCGTCAACGCCTTGCACTTGAAGTTTCCGTGGTCTAGCGTCTTCGATTCCACGGCGACGGCTACCGGATTGTTCGTGCGCGCCGACGGCCTGACGGTCTCGCCGAGCTTCATGAACCAGACCGAGTCGGTGCCGTACGTCGACGACGGCCAGGCGCAAATTGCCGGGCTGCCGCTCGCCGGTCAACTGTCGGTGGTCATTGCGGTCCCGCATCCGGGCGTCGCCCTCGCGACGTACGAAGCCGGCCTGGCCGTGAGTGCGCCCCCGCTCGTTCTGCCGGCCTCGTACGCGCTCGTCGCGATTTCGGTGCCCAAGGTCACCTTCACTTCACCGACCTTCTCTCTCGCAACGGCGCTAAAGGCCATGGGAATGACTCAGGCCTTCGATCCGGTCCAGGCCGACTTCTCGGGGATGTGTCCGCACACGCCGGACGGACTCAACCTATACGTCTCCGACGTCCTCCAGAAGGCGACGGTCTCGATGCAGGAAACGGGTGTCGAGGCGGCCGCGGCGACGGCGGTCGTCGTGGCGGGGGCGGATGGGGTCGCCTCGCAACCACCGCAACCCATTCCAATGGTTGTGAACCGGCCCTATCTGATGGCCATCGTCGACGTGCCCACCGGGGCTATCCTTTTTCTCGGTCACATCGAGGACCCGACCCAGTCGGGGGGGCCGTAGCGTTCGACGCGCGGCGGGTAGCCGAAGCGTGCGTTTGACGGTACGACGACATCGAGTTCGATCCGCGGGCGCTCGGCTCACGAATGGCTTTGAAGCCGCGGCATCGGACGACCTGGCCTGAACCCGGACCGCCTCAATCGCGGCCGATCGCGACGCGGTAAGCCTTGAGCTCCGCGAAGGTCACCTTCCCGTCGTGGTTCGTGTCGGCCGGGCCAAGCAGCGCGCGCTCGCGTTCCCTGGCCCGGCTGAGATCGATCACCCCGTCGCCGTTGCGGTCGAGGAGCTGAAAGACCTCCTCCGCCGACATGCCGTGCAGCGTGCCGGACGCCACGGCGCGCTCGATCTCGTCGAGCGTGAGCGTCCCGTTCCCGTCGGCGTCCGCGACCTTCAAGTAGTCCCAGCGGTCCGCTCCGACCTCGGACGGATCCAGCTTTCCGTCCGCGTTCTTGTCGGCGCGCGCAAACCGGGCCGCGCGCCGTTGGACGCCGTAGCGGTGAAGCTCCTCCGGCGTGATCACGCCGTCGTGATCGGAGTCGGCCGCTCCGAGCCGGCGATCGAGCGGCGCCGGCAGCTCGGTCGTTTGCAAGAGGCCGTCGTGGTTCGAGTCGAAGCGTTGGAGCAGGCGCGCGTACGCCCGCGCCGTCGCGGGGGTGGGCCCTTGATCGTCTGCGGACGCGAGCGAGCAAACGGTGTCGAGGGCGAGAAACACGGGCACGAAGGCAAGAATGGACAGAGACGACGCGACTTTCATGGGACATCTCCTGGGTGTTCGATCCTCTGACGCTGGCGGCCGCGGGCTCCCTACGCGGGCTTTGCGTTCCATCGACGCTCCGCCGGCATGACGCGGCCACGAGAGCGACCTGTCGATTCTTGCGTAGGGGGATGGCGGCCCGGACCGTCCAACGGCCTAGTAGGTGTCCCATGAGGCGGGCCATTGACCGATCTCGAAAAAGCCGCCGCTGCTGTCTCGGACGGCGATCCGTCCGCGTTCCCGAAAATCGTCGCAGCCACGCAGGATCGCTTCGTGCGCCTGAGCGCGCGCCTTCTGGGGAGCATCGCGGAGGCCGAGGACGTGGTGCAGGAGGCGTACCTCAAGGCGTACCGGTCGCTCGTTGCGCGGAGGTTCGATGGGCGTTCGAAGGTCGGCACCTGGCTGCACAGCATCGTGCTCAACACGACGCTCGACGCGCAGCGCGCAAGAGGACGTGCGCCGCCGAGACCGGCGAACGAAGGCGCGGAGGCCGGCGTGGATGGCGCGGCTCACAGCGAAGCGCGGGTCGCCTTGCGGGAGCTGGCGGGCTGGCTCGGGGCGTTGCCCGAGGAGCACCGGGTCGTCATCATGCTGAAAGTGGTGGAGGAGCTCAGCTCCGCGGAGACGGCCGAGATCCTCGGGTGCAGCGAGGGCGCGGTCGAACAGCGCCTTGTGCGCGCCCGTGCGGCGCTGCGAAAATGGGAGGCGGCCGGTGAGCGAAACCCTCGAAAGTAGCGACGCGCGGCTCGAGCGCCTCCGCGAAGCCACGAGCGGAGTGGGCCCGCGGCCCGATCTCGCCGCGCGCGTCGCCGCGATGATCGAGCGCGAGACGGCGGGGGGGGACTGGGGCAGCGATCTGTCGTGCGCTGCGCGAAGGCTCGTGCCGCTCGCCGCGCTCGTCGCGGCGGTGTGTCTGGTCTGGGCGGCGCGGAGCGAGCGCGCCTGGGACGCCGCGCTCATCGCGGCCGTCGAGGCGGACGCCGGATGGTAGGGCGCAGCTTGCGGGGCTACCTGATCGTGGTCGCCGTCTTCCTCCTCGGCGCGGTAGCCGGAGGCGCGGCCGTCTTCGCCGTCCTCAGGGAGCGGCATATGGCCCACCTCTTGGACGACCGGACCGATGAGCGGCGGCTCGAGGTCATGACGAAACAGCTCTCGCTCGACGCGACCCAGCGCGAGCGGATCGCTTCGCTCCTGAACGACGCTCGACGTGAGGCCAAGGCCATCGCGCTCGAGACGGATGCCCGCTGCGGTCACCCCCTGATCGACCATAGGGCCAAGGTCGACCAGAGCATCCGCGCCGAGCTGCGAGGTCCGCAGCAGGTCAGGTTCGACGAACTCTTGGCGCGCCTTCGAGCCCGCGAGGCGGCGGCACCCACACCGTGAGGCGTCTCGGCCGGCGCGCGAGAAGACGCGTCGGTCCGGATCACCGGTCGGCGAGCCCTAGTACCCCGATTCCACGGAATGGAAGGGTCGTTTTCCGCGATATTCCCGACGGGATCGGGTGGTCTCACCCCTCCGTTTCATGGAATCGGGGTACTGAAGCGGCGTCGAGCCGCGCTTGTCAGCGGCATTCGGATCCGCCCCGTGATCGAGAAGGACTTCGACGACGGCAAGATTCCGCGCACGGACGGCTTGATGAAGCGGTGTGACCGCGTCACGGTTCCGGGCATCGACAGGCGCGCCTCTCTCGATGAGCAACGTCGCAACGCGCGCGGCCTTTCCTCCATCCGCGCGCCGAAGGTCTGCGACGCGGTGAAGCGCCGTCTCGCCGAATCGATCCGTTGCAAGGACGTCCGCGCCCCGATCGAGAAGGTCTTTGACGATCTCGCCGTTCAGCGACTGGGCAGCGTGCAAGAGCAGCGGCGTCCCCTCCTCGTCGACGACGAGATCGGCCTTTGCGACCGCGCGGCGGTCGCCCAGGTATACGGACGTGACAACGGAGATTGCCGCGCCCGCGCCCCGGAGGAGATCCACGATCTCGTGACGTTGCCGCGCCGCCGCGTGAGCGACCGGCGTGAAGCTGAGAGCGACCCGCGTCTACGTCTGCGCCCCGGTCGAGGAGCTGCCGCACGAGCCTTGCGTCACCATACTGCGCGGCCATCGACAGTGCCCTTCGGTGCCAACGATCCTCTCCGTTCGGGTCGATGCGCGAGACGAGGCGAGCGACGGTCTGTGCGTCCCCCTTCCAGATGGCCTCGCAGAGCTCGGTGACCTGGTCCATGTGGCGCAGGCGATTGTACCCTCGAAGATCTTGCGGCCGTGCCGTGAGGTGACCGACTTCGGTGGCTCGGGTCACGTGATGCTTGGGCGGAGCGGGAGAGGCCGTCACGTGCCGATCCGGTTCCGGGTCTCGGGCGGCCGACCGAGCTCGTCGGCCAGCAGGTCGAAGACGACGCGGATGCGTCGGCTCGTATTCAGCTCGCGATGCGTTGCGAGCCAGACCGGCACAGGGATCGGCGGCAGCTCGGGCAGCACGCGGCGGACCCGAGGCTCGGCATCGCCCACTTCGTCCATCACGATGCAAATGCCGACCCCTTGCTTGGCCAACTCCCACTGCACTAGATGGTTGTCGGTGATGATCGGGAAGTTCTTCACGGTAAGCTCCAAGCCCAAGGCACGCAGACCCTTGATCATCAACTCGGTCCGGTCGAAGCCGAAAAAGTCAGCGTGCGATAGGCCCGCGGGGGAGGTCGGGTTGCCGATCCGATCGAGGTAGGCCGGAGAGGCGTAGAGGCGGGCGCTTCGGTCGGCGATCTTTTTGGCGACAAGATCGGGCTGGGTTGGAGTGAAATTGCGCACGGCGATGTCAGCCTCCCGACGCCGAAGGTCGCGTGCGGTGTTGGAGGCGATGATCTCGATCTCGATCCCCGGATGGGTCCGGCGCATGCGCCCGATGATCGGAGGCAAGATGTGAGCCGCGATCAACTCGCTTGCCGTGATACAGACCGTCCCGTCGATCGAGAGCGCCTTTCCAGCCGCGCTCATCGAGACGCGCGTCGCTGCGGCGCTCATCGCCCGGAGGTGCTCCATCAGATCCAGCCCGGACGAGGTGAGCTTGATCGTGTTGCCGATTCGCTCGAAGAGCGCGACACCGAGTTCCTCTTCGAGGGCCGCGACCTGACGTCCGATCGTCGGCTGAGCGGTGCCGAGGACGCGGCCGGCGGCGGAGAACGAGCCCTCCTCGGCGGCGACCAGGAACGCCCGGGCGTGATTCCAGTCGAAGCGTATGGCGCGCCATTCCATGCACAAATGCATAATACCCATGCGTTCTCTCCAATTGCCCATTCGTTCGTGCAGGCACAAATTGCCCTCGTAGCAACCCGCCGAGGAGGCCTCCGATGTCGAAAATGAATGAAAGTCCTACGGAAACTTTGCGCTTCACGCGGAGAGTCTGCGTCCTCGGTGCGTCCGGAAAGCTCGGGCAGTACATGGTCCAGCACGCTCTGGATCGTGGCTACGAGGTCATCGCCGTCTGCCGCGAGCAGAGCGTCCGGAAGCTCGCCCGCTTCGAGGGGGCCATCACCGTGATGGCGGGCAGGACGGACGACCGCGAAGTCGTCGGCCGAGCCGTTGCCGGATGCGACGCCGTGCTCGCCGTCCTGGTCCCACTCGGGGTCCATCAGTACGCCTCGAGGACGGCTCAGGCGGTCCTCGATCTCGCCCCCGAGCACGCCCGCCTTGTGTTCTCGTGCGGGTGGCACATCACACGCGACGGTCAGGACCGCTACTCGCGCCTGTTCCTGACGATCGTCGAGGTCGCCGCCTGGGTTGCTCGGGCCGTTCGCTACGGCCAGATCGAAGATCAGGTGCTTGCATGCAAGCGCATCTTCGAGAGCGATCGACTCTGGACCGTGGTGCGAGGCAGCGCGCTCGAGGAGGGCGAGAGCCAGGGCCTGCCGGTGTGGAGCCGGCACGTGGGTGACGCCATCCTCGAGAGCAACATCACCCGCCGCGTGGACTTCGCTCGGTTCATGGTGGAGGCCATCGACAACGACGGTCTGCTCCATGAGGCTCCGGCGATCGTCGGCTGTCAGACGCCTTCGGCGCTGGCGCACGCCGCCGCGGTCCTCACCCGGGACGTCCGGCACGCGAATCCGGCGACATGAAAGGGGTCGTCCGATAGAATCCGCAGCGCCCGGTTAGCAAGAGCATGGCCCGAACGTGCAATTCGTGGAGCTCGCAACGCCTCGCCTTCGTCTCCGCCCGGTCTGTATGGAGGATCTACAACTCCTAGCCGCCCTCGGGGCCGACCCTCGCGTAATGAATGATCTCGGCGGCGCCATGTTGCGCGAGGCGACGCAGGGGTGGCTTGAGCGACTCGTCGTTCACTGGCAGAGCCACGGCTACGGTCGCTTTCTCGTTTCGCGCGACTGCGCCTTCGTCGGGGTCGTGGGGCTGTCGCGGGCGGATCTCGATGCAGGGATCGTGTCCGGGGTCGAAATCGCTTGGCGGCTCGTGTTCGATTGCTGGGGTCAGGGGTACGCGAGCGAGGCCGCTGGCGCCGCCGTGCGCGATGGCTTCGAGCGTGTTGGCCTCCGCGAGATCATCGGCGTTACCACGCCCGACAACGTGCGCTCCCGTCGGGTCATGGACCGCCTCGGGATGGTCTTCTCACCTGCCGAGACGTTCGAGCATCCTCGTGTGCCCGAAGGCGATCCTCGCCGACGGCACGTCGTCTACCGGCTCAACGTGGACGAATGGCAAACCTTTCGCCATGGTGATGCGGCCCCCAGCGGCACGCTTCTCTAGCTTCGCCAGCTCCTTCTTCGCCTTGCGCATGGCCGCAAGCGGTCCTCTGCGACGGGAATCTGGAGGCGTGCCAGCGGATTGCGGCCGTCGGTGAGCAACGGGCCGTCCGGTATGGCTTTGAGCCACCTTGCCTTGACCACCTCGCCACATCCACGTTGCGACCGGATGCAAAAATAACCACCGGCACAGTCGACCTTTTGACATTGCATGACGCGGCCCATGGGAGCGGCGTCCGGTACGTTGCCCCCCCAATTGTTCATCAAGACCCTAAATTAGTCGGGATGGCGCTTGTCGCCGGACCTACAGCCAAAGGCTGTGGCATTTGCCGACGAGCACGCGCTCGTGTAAAGCGTCGGCAGACCGATGCGCGCGCAAGGTTGGGCGATCCTCGCCCCTCTGCCCTTCGTAATGGCCTGCGGCGACGTGGTGCCCTTTCATCCCCTCGCGCCCGTCGCTTCGTCCGCCCTCGGTCCCTCGAGCATCCTCATTCCGCGCTCGGTCGATGACGACGCTCTCCTGGGACGCGTCCTCATCGACACCCCCGAGAACGGGCGCTCGCTCGAAGAGGTGTTGCGTCCGAATGAATGCGGCGACAAGCTCGGAGAGAAAACCGAGCAACCGGTTGTCCGAACGTTCGAGGACACCGAGGAGCTTGCCCCCGGCGGCAAGGCCCGCGCAGCCCTCCGGACGTTCGGCCTCGAAGAGGACGCCGAGGCGGCGACGCACTTCTATTACAAGGTCGACCTCGAGAAGCAGGTGACGCGGGCGGCTACGCCCGAATACCTCGCCTGCTGCAAGGGCAAGGGGACGTGCGGCTACGGGTTCGTCTCGGCGCTCGCCTACGGCCAGGGGGTATACGCGAGCGCCGTGGAAAGTAGCGGCGAAGGGAGCGTCGACCTGCCGTTCACGGAGGCGGCGCGAGGGTTTCTCAAGGGGAGGATCCTGCAAAAGCGCTACGTCTACGGCTATGTCGCCGCACTCGTGACGATCGCCGACGGGGTCCAGGCGAAGTCCCTCAGCGTACTTGGCGACCGGGCTGCCGCGAGGGTCGACCTGACGGAGCACGACCTCACCGGGCCCGCGAAGGATCGCTTCGACGCGCAGAAGATCCAGGTCGTGGCGAACAACCGCTCGCCCGCCGAGTTTGCCTACGTGTTCAGGGACGGCCCAGGCGAGATCTCGGAGAACGAGTTTGTCCGTCGCTATGAAACCCTGACCGGATCGACGGAGCTACGGGGAGCGAAGAAGAACCGGAACCCGATCTGGCTGGATTACGGAATCGCCGCCAGCGCTGTGGGGGCGTCGCTCATCGGCATCGGCGCCTATCTCGCCCTGGCGACGCCTCAGAGCACCCAAGTATTTGCCATGATGGCCCCCGCGCGCGGGACGGTGCCACACTGCAATTATTCCAGCCTGATGTTTGTTTCGGGCACCGGGTACGAATTGCAGTGTGCTTCGCCGACCAATCCAGGTCTTGGCAAGGGCCTTGGTATCACGGGTGGGGCGATTCTCGCTTCCGGGCTCGTCAGTTTCGTCACCTTTGGCATTCTCGGGTACGACGGTTCGAAGGCGGATCACGTCCTCGGCAAGGCTGACGCCGAGCGCTACGCCGCCAAGTACAATCGCGCCCTTCTGCACCAGGCGACCCGCGAGACTGCTTCGACGCAGCGGCAGCCATCCGAGTCCGGATGGGCCTCACCGACCTGGGTCCGAGTGCTTCCGGTGGTGTCACCGGGGTTCACCGGGCTCGTCGGACAGTTCTAGCCCTACTTTCGCAAAATCGCGACGCGGAGCGAGGCATTGCCGTCACGGGAGGCTTACGTTTGCGGCGTTTTCTCTTTCCATCGCTGGCGACACGGGATAGTGGAAAGAAATGCACTTCACGGAGAAGCTCGTCAATGGCAACCGTTACCGCATCGCTGCGCAAGCGGTCTGGGACGCAGCCGCCGGGCAGTCGTATTCTCGGCAGGCCATCCTTGGACCGGCGGAGATGCCCGTGAGCGTGAAGCTCGCACAGCTGCGGACGGTGGGCCGACGTCCTATCGGCGACGTTGGGGCTCTGGTCTGGGTGGCGGAGCAGTTAGACGTCGTCGGCACGCTCAATCGTGCGTGCGGCTGGAGTGGAGGAGCGAAGAGCGTGAGCCTTGGTGAAATGGTGCTCGCGGTTGCCGTGGGACCCTCGCACCAATGGGCCGACACCTCCCTGCGCCTGCACACGTTTGCGACCGTGCTCGGCCTGACGCTCGTTAGCCTTGCCCGGATCGCGATGGGCACGACGAAGTCAGCGCGAGCGATGATGAAGACTCTCGCAGAGATTGAGGCAACGCAGGTGAGAGCCACTGGCGGGGGAATGGGCCGTCGCCCGACCTGGCTGCTCCCGCCCGACATTACCCCGTGGCAAAAGCAGGCGATCGAAGTCTTCGAGCTTGGACGTTGGATGCCTTCACTTCTTTCCACTATGCCGTCACGTCGCAAACGGGCTGCAATTCACGAGGCGGCGTAACCTGTTTCGCCGCCCGAATGCGAAAGTAGGGCTAGACGCCGCCGCGACGTCCCGTCGCCGGCAGGCTCTTTCCGGAGTGTGCGGTCGTCGAGCGTTGCACAACCCACTTGGCGCAGCCGGCTCGCCAAAGCCGACCGAACGGCCGCATCCGGCAGGCGTCGGCCTCGCGCGGCTTTGGCGGCAGAGGCGACCGAAGGTCGGCATCGGGCAGCGCCGGCCTCGCGAGGTTTTGCCGGCAGAGCCGACAGCCGTCGGTAGCGGGCGGGCGCCGAGCGACCGTCGGTACCCGGTAACTTTCCCATGCGCCGGCCGATAGAGGGGAATGCGAATCGAGAGCATCCGCCGGTCTGAGCGGAACGACGGCGGCCTGAGATGTCCGTACTGCCGAGCCGCAATGGAGATCTCGAGACCTTCGGCGAACGCGAGCGGATGTGGCCCCGCGATCGGCAAGATCTTTCTCGTCGTGCTCGCGCTCCAACTGGCCCTGCGGATCGCAAACCGGTTTGGCCCCGGCGTCCTTATCGGGTCCTTCGTCGTCGGGGCCCTCGTGACCACCATCGTCGCGATAGGGAAGCGTAACGTCGCGCTTACGCGTACCAGAAAGGTATTGCGCCAGCGTGCATCATGGCAAGCCGAATACGTTCGGGATCTCAGGGAGCGGTTCGGCGAGGTGGCCGCGAATCGCATCGTGTCCAAGCAATTGCGGCAGGGTGACACCGCCGACATGATCCGCGAGATGTTCGGCGAGCCGGATGGGGTGTCGACCCATGTCTACAAAACCAAAGCACAGGAGACATGGAAATATCGGCGAATGGGGGCGCACGTCTACGGCTTGCAGATCCAGATCGAGAACGGCGCCTGCGTCGGATGGACGACGTCGTGATCGCAGGAGCGGCCGAGCACGGGACCGACGAGCGTACCGCATGGCTGTCGGCCATTCGCTGCCGACAAAGACTCAGAAGGTCGGAAGATCCATCGAGCTGCACACATCACCCATAGCGGTACGAATGTCCGCTTCCAGCGCACCGCTTAACACTCGAACCACCTCTGCCGCTCGAAAAGAAGGCGGATCGATTTGTCTCGCCCAGGCATTAATGCCCAGACTTACAATCGTGTGGGAGCGTTGAAACGAGCATGCCTAAGCCGACGACGACTGACGCTCTGCGTCGACACGAGGGCGCGCGCTGCACCCGCGCTGAAGGCTCACCTCGGGCCCGGACGCATTGCGTCCTGCCCACCACGGTTTTGTGGACTCTCTTGGCCGTGACTTCGCAAGGGTGCGGAACGAACGACGCCGAGAGCCCGGGCGGCGCGTCGTCGTCGAGCATGGGGTCCGGCTCCTCCAGCTCAGACATTTCTACCTCCGGCTCTTCCGGCTCTGGCTCCTCCAGCTCGGGAGCCCCCGCCTCCGGCTTCTCTGACTCTGGCTCCTCCAGCTCGGGAGTGCCCATTTCAGGCTCTTCCGCCTCAGGCTCATCCGGCTCTGGCTCCTCCAGCTCGGGAGTGCCCACCTCTGGCTCTTCCGCCTCAAGCTCTTTCGGCTCTGGCTCCTCCAACTCGGGAGTCTCCGCCTCCAGCTCCTCTAGCTCCAGCGGGACGAGTTCGGGCGGCACGTCGAGCAGCTCGGGCGGCTGCGCGCCGGCGGGCGACGCGGGAGCCTGTTCGCTCATCGCACAAGGAACGGATTACCCGGGCATGTATCAGACGGCCTGCCCTGCCACGAGCACGCACGTGGCCGGGGCGATCACCCCGGGCGGAGCTAATGTCACGGCGACCCAAGGCAACGGCACGTACACGCTGTCGAACGGGATCGTGTCCATCGTCGTCACCTGCGCGGACGGGACGATCGGCACCTGGACCTATACAGGGACGAACGTGCTCGCCGGAGGCGATGAAGGTGGAATGGTTTATTGGGAGCTGGAAGCGGGCAACGGGACCTGCACAGTGACTGCCGATCCCACGACCAACGGCGGGGACCTGGCGGAGGTCCGTGTTCACACAACGGGCAGCACCAACAACCTGGACGTGGACATCGACTACGCGATGCTGCGCGGCAGCAGCGGTTTTTACGCTACAGGCATCCTTACCCACGCGGCGGCGTACGCGGCCACCAACGGCGGCGAGTGGCGATCCAACGTCTACAACGGGGCCATCTTTGACTGGAATAGCCTCGATGCCCTGCGCAACGGGGCGGACAGTACGGGGGGCGCGACGGGGTGGTTGGATACCACCGAGACCGACTGGGTCAACGGCACGGCGGTCTCGGGCGCCCCCAAGGAGGTGGAGCAGGCACCGGACGGCGTCTACGTTTGCAAGTACAGCTGGACCGCAGACGTCGGCGACACCGATGCTTGGGGATGGAGCTCCAGCACGATGAACATCGGGATGTTCATCGCCCTCGGCAGCAACGAATATTACAATGGGGGCCCCAAGAAGCGTGAGCTCATGGGGAGCATGTTGAACGGCCCGGACCTGCTCAACATGCTTGGCGGCAGCCACTACACGCAGAACGAGGTTTCCGAGCTCATCCCGGCAGGCACGCAGCTCAGCAAAGTCTACGGTCCGTTTTTCTACTACAACAACAGTGTTCCGGCGGGGACGGCCAACGCCAATAGCGTGCTTTTTGCTGACGCCATCGCCCAGGCCAAGGCCGAACAGGCTGCGTGGCCTTACTCCTGGTTCGTGAATCCGGCGGGCGGCGACGGCAACTATGTGTCAGAGTCGGGGCGTGCCACGGTGACCGGCGCGCTCACGATTGGCGATACGGGTGCCCCCGACGCGTCGCCCGGGGACATGTGGATTGGCTTGGCCCCGGACGACGGCCTGGATCCCCAAGCCCAGTTTTTCACCTATCAGTACTGGGTCAAGACCGGATGCGATGGGTCTTTCACGATTCCGCACGTCATTCCGGGCACGTACGCTCTGTGGGCATTCGGGCGGGGTGCAGCCGGCACCTTCACCACCGCTGCCGGCAACATTCCCAACTCGAGCATTTTGACCCCGTTCACGACACCGACTGCCAGCATCACCGTCACCGCAGGGCAAACGCAGAATCTCGGCACCGTGACCATTACGCCGCCGCGCACGGCGACAACCGTTTGGGAGATCGGCGTGCCCGATCGCGACTCGCACGAATTTCTCAATGGCGCCATCAACTACACCGATTGGGCCACCTCGTTTGAGACCTATGCGAAGAACTTTGGCAACGGCGTGGTGTACACAGTGGGCACAGACGACTATGCCCAGGTCTGGAACTACTCGTACATGGACACGTCGCCCTGGACCGTGAACTTTAACGTGGCGAGCGCCCCGACGGGTCAGGCGCGCCTGTACGTGGCCCTGGCCGCGAATGAAGGAGGCAGCCTGTCGGTGGCCGTTAACGGTTCGCCGGTCGGCACCCTCTCGCCACAGAATCCGAGCGACGCGGTCACCCGGCTGGGCAGTCACGGCTACTTCTGGGACGGACAGATCGTGTTCAGCGCGAGCGCCCTCAAGGCCGGCGCGAACACGCTTACCATCACCGGCTCCGGCGCGGCCCTCGAATGGGACTATCTGCGCCTCGAAGCCAACTGAAGCGCACATCCGGGACGGCCCATGGTTATTTCGCGACGACTCGATGTCCGCCTGTTGTTGGCGAGCGTTTGGATCGGCAGCCTTGCGGTCGGGTGCCCTGACTCGACTCAAAGTCAGCCTCGTACGTCGACCTCGGGAGAAGACTCTATCTCCTCCGAGTCGAACGCCGGGTCGCCGTCGAGCTCGAGTGGAGCGCCGTCCTCCTCGGGCACGAGCGCCGGGTCGTTTTCCGGGGCCACCTCCTTTTCGAGCGCGAGCAGCGCCTCGTCTTGGGGTGCCTCCTCCGGAAGCGGGTCGCCCTCGTCCGGCGCTGGGTCGCCGAGTTCGCTGAGTGGCTCGTCGTCTTTGGGGAGCGCCTCGTCCTCCAGCGTCCAATGGGCCTCGGGGAGCTCGGCAAGCTCGTCGTCTGATGGTTCCTCCTTCGGAACGTCGAGCGGGAGCTCGTCTGGGGGCTTCTCAGCCTCCTCGTCTGGCGCCCTCGACCAGACCGCCATCTTTTCCATCATGAAGAAGGCGGAGACCTACCAAGTCGGCGTGGGGCCGTCCAATCCGACCTGGACGGATCAGTGGACCGAAGGCACCTTTTACATCGGCGTCATGGAGGCCTACCATGCGACGCAAGATTCGCAGTATTTGACGGATGCGACGACCTGGGCGAACAGAAACCAGTACGCGATCACCGTGTCTGCCACGGCGCCGGACTACAACTCGTGGAGCCCCGGGCAGGTGTACGCCGATTTGTATCTTCTCAATCCTACGGCCAATGCGAGCGACGTGACAAGTTGCGAAGCGAGCTTTGGCGCCGTAGATGCCACTCCGCTGCCATCGTTCGCGAATACCTGGTGGTGGGCCGACGCGCTCTTCATGGCGCCCGGCCTGGTCGCACGCCTCGGCTCGGCCGCCGGCACCGGCGATGCGAAGTACATCACTTTTCTCGACACGGAATGGATGGCCACTCAAAGTGCGCTTTACGATCCCGCGCACCAGCTTTTTTGGCGGGATTCGACCTTCGTCCATTCGGACACGTACTGGTCGCGCGGAAACGGCTGGGTGATGGCTGGGGCTGTTCGGGTTTTGGAGTACCTGCCACAGACCGATTCCCTGTACGGCACTCTTACCACGCTGTTGACGAACATGGCCGGTGCGGTGGCTCCCCTGCAAGGCACTGACGGTCTCTGGCGATCCAACTTGCTCGACGCGGGCGAATTCCCAAACCCAGAAACGAGCGGGACCGGCCTCATGACGTTTGCCATCGCATGGGGCATCAAGAACGGTATCTTGGATCCTGCGACGTATCTCCCGGTGGTCACGAAGGCGTGGAATGGGCTCGTCGCCAGCGTGAACTCGACCGGTATGCTGGAATATGTTCAGCCGACAGGAAGCGGCCCAGCGGCGGCAACCGCCACCGATACCAACGACTACGGCGTGGGCGCCTTCCTTCTCGCTGGCAGCCAAGTCGCGAACCTGCAGTAAGGCGCGTCGTCGCGGGAACCGGACGGATTTCGTCGTCTTTCGCCGATCTGTGCGTCTGCCCATCGCGCCGGGGATTTCCAGTGAAGGAGCGCGGGGGGCAGGCACGCGGCCGCGAAGGGTCGAGGTCCGCGACGACAAATGCCATGGGCGGACCGATAGACACTCGCGCTCGACACGGGTGCGTGGGAAATGACTGCTCGATGCGAGCACGGTCAGCGAGAGGAGCTCCGGAAGCGGCTCTTCAGCGGGCTTATCTTCGGACGAGGTCCGAGAGCGACGTCGCCGCTCGTTCCCCTCAGCTTCGCGCTTCCGGCCAAACGAACCTGGGATAGGTACCGCACATGGTCTGGTTTCCGCTGCTCACGCTCGTGGCCTTCGCCATCGTCGTCCTCGCCGCGCTCGTGCGTCGCGGGCGAAGGTTCGCGATTTTCGTGAGCGTGCTCGGCGGGACCTATTCGCTGCTCGCCTGGGCGATGGCACCACGCGCCGGCCCGCTGCTCTGGGTGTTCACGGCGTTCCACATCGCCGCATACGCGAACTTCGTGTTTCTGTCGCGGCCACGTATGCGCAGCCTGCCCTTCCGGATCCTGCTGAGCTGGCCCTCGGCCGCCATGGTCGGGGGTACGCTGTTATCGCTGCCTTGGGCGATCGCCATCGCCTTGCGCCTCCATCCGTGGGTGCCGTGGCTGCCCTACGCGCTCGCCGTATTCGGCGTGTTTCAGTCCCTATCGACGCGACGCGAGGACGTGGACCTGGTCATCGCCGGGCCGACCGGCCCGCGAGCGGCGATGAGGCTCCGCCCTCATCCCCGAGGGACGCACCGGCAGGCGCGGCCGCTCAGGATCGTGCAGATTACGGACCCCCACCTCGGCCCTTTCATGAGCGTGGCGCGACTGCGCGCGATCGCCGCGCGAGCCGTCGAAGCGCAGCCCGATTTGGTGTTCCTCACGGGCGATTTTCTCACGATGGAGTCGCAGCACGATCCCCACCTCTTGCTCGAGGCGCTGCGTCCGCTGAAGGCGCTCCAGGGGCGGGTCTTCGCGTGCCTTGGCAATCACGACCACGAAGCGCCGGCCGTAGTCGAGCGCGCGCTCCGCGAAAACGGCATTCGGCTCCTCGTCGATGCCTCGACCGAGATCGAGACTCAGGTCGGCCTCGTGCAGATCGTGGGGATGAACTTCGTCTGGCGGGATCGGCAAGGCCATCTCGCAGCGGTCTCGGCCGCCCATCCGCGCAAAAACGCGGCCCTTCGGATCGTATTGCTCCACGACCCGGGCGCGTTCCGGCATCTTCCCGAAGGAACCGGCGATCTCGTGCTCGCGGGCCACACGCATGGCGGCCAAGTGGGGCTCGTGAGCCTCGGACTCTCGTTTACGATGCTGCGCTTGTTCGGCATCCGCATTCCAGACCACGGCTTTTGGGCACGGGGCACCGATCGCATGTACGTCCACAAGGGCACCGGTCATTACGGTTTTCCGTTGCGGCTCGGTGTCCCTGCCGAAGAGAGCCTCATCCGTATCCACCAGCCCGGCCAGTGACGGAGGGCGCGGCCCTCGTACGGTAGGGTGGGCACGTGGATGAGACCGCTGGCCCGTTCGCGTATCGGAACGGACCCGCGCACCGGCGTTCTGCGAGCGCCGCGGCGCCGCGGCCAACCGGGTCTCGCGCGGACGTAACAGCCCGGCGACCCTCTGCGCAGGGCCTGAAGGCGGTGCGCGGGGTCGGCGGCATCTTCGCTCCGGCAGCGCCGTATCGATGGGCGTTTGGGCGCGGTCCGCACGGCCCCAGCCGGCGCGGTCGACATTTCCGCGACCTTGCTGGCGACCGTGTCTATTGGCGCCGCGCCGCTGGGCTGCAAGGATGCACGCCGTGAACCTTCTATTCAAACTGTTCGTCAAAGGTCACGTGTGGCTCTACCAGTCGTCCGGCGGCCGCCGCGGCAGCACGATGCGGGGCAGGAAGATCCTGCTTCTCACGACGGTCGGGAACAAGTCCGGCCACCCGCGCACCGTGCCGGTGGTGCCGTTCTTCGACGGCGACGACACCTTCGTCATCGCGTCGATGGCGGGCGCGCCGCAGCACCCGGCTTGGTACAAGAACTTGAGCGCCAATCCCGAGGTTGGCGTCCAGCTCGGCGCCGACAAGTGGCGAGCGCGCGCGGTCACCGTGGAGGGGCCCGAGCGCGATCGGCTTTGGACGGCCATCGCCCAGCAGATGCCGGATTTCGGAAAGTACCAGGAGAAGACGACGCGGGTGATCCCCATCGTTCACCTCGTGCGGCAGGCGTAGTGTGCACGCGCTTGGCGTCGACGGAGCGAGCGCGCTCGACGCGCTTCTTCTGGGCTATAGTGCGTCGTCGAAACTCGCGGAGGCAAAGCCCATGGCAAGCACGACGATTCCCGAGAAGTTTCTGCCCGTCCTTACCGAGAAGAAGGCGCTCGCGCACCTCGCGACCGTGATGGCCGACGGCTCGCCGCAGGTGACGCCGGTATGGTTTCTGTACGACAAAGGCCGATTCATCGTGAACACGGCGCGAGGTCGCATCAAAGACCGCAACATGACGCGGAACGCCCGCGTCGCGCTCTCCATCGTAGACCCGGAGAACCCCTACGCGCATCTGGCTGTCCGCGGCACGATTGTCCGGGCGACCGAGGAAGGCGCAGCCGCGAACATCGACCTTCTCGCCAAAAAGTACTTGGGCAAAGACAAGTATCCCTTCGGTCAGCCGGGCGAGGTGCGCGTGATCTACGAGATCCAGCCGACTTCCGTCGCCGGGATGGGCTGAGCGCGACGTCAATCGTGATCCGACGCGTCTCTCTGTCCGCGCCGCTTTCGGATGACGAGGCACTCGCACTCGCCGACGGCGACCTGCTGGCTGGCGGCCACGCCGTCGACATTCGCGCCGCGGCCTGCGCCGTGCGCGACGCGCTTTTTGGGCGCGTCGTCACCTACTCACCCAAGGTATTTCTGCCGCTCACCAACCTGTGCCGAAACCACTGTGACTATTGCTCGTTCCGCCGCTCGCCGGGCGATCCCGGCGAGTGGACGATGACGCCCGACGAAATCGAGCAGCAGCTCGCCGTAGGGCGCGAGCGTGGCTGCGCGGAGGCGCTGTTCTGCCTCGGCGACAAGCCGGAGAAGGCGTTCTCCGCGTACCGCCGCACACTCGCCACGTTGGGCCAGGCCAGCACGGTCGAGTACTTGGTTTGGGCGGGGTCGAAGGCCCTGGCCCACGGGCTCTTGCCGCATACGAACGCGGGGCTCCTGTCGGACGCGGAAATGACGCGCCTCAAGGAAGTGAACGTGAGCTTGGGCTTGATGCTCGAGTCCTCGAGCCTTCGCCTCTGCGAGCCGGGGATGCCGCACCACCGTGCACCCGACAAGCGACCCGACAAGCGGCTGGCCATGATGGACGGCGCCGGGCGACTGCGGATCCCCTTCACCACCGGCATCCTCGTCGGAATTGGCGAGACCTGGCGCGAGCGTGTCGAGAGCCTGCTCGCCATCCGAAACGCTCACCGCAGGCACGGACACGTGCAAGAGGTCATCGTGCAGAACTTTCGTGCCGTGCCAGGCGTGCCCATGAGCCACGCGCCAGAACCCGACGACAACGAGGTAACGCTCACTCTGGCCCTGGCGCGCCTGATCCTCGACGGCGACATTTCGTTGCAGGCGCCGCCCAACCTGAACCCGGCGTCGGCCGAGCGGCTTCTCGCGTCCGGACTCAACGACTTCGGAGGCATATCGCCCGTCACGCCCGACTACATCAACCCGCGTCACCCATGGCCGCACCTCGACGCGCTGCGAGCCGCGTGTGCCGGCGCCGGCTTCGCGCTGCTTCCCCGCGCCTCCATCTACGACCGCTACGTCGATCGTCCAGGCTTTCTCGACCCTCGCCTGGTCGCGCCTACGCGCGCAGTGCAAGCGCGGCTCGCCCCTCACCCGGGTCCGTCATGAGCCTCGATGGGGTATTTCGCGCGGTATCGGGCGACGTGCGGAAAGTTCTCGACCGCGCTCTCGAGGGCGTCGAGCTCGGTGTCGACGAGGCCCTGCTCTTGTGCGGAGTACGCGGGCCCGCGCTGCTTGCGCTCGTTTCCGTGGCCGATCACCTCCGCAGAGCGCAAGTCGGCGAAGCGGTCGGCTATGTCGTCAACCGCAATATCAACTTCACCAACGTATGCGCCAAGGCGTGCCGCTTCTGTGCGTTCTCGCGGACCCGGCGGAGCGAGGAGGGATACTTCCTGCCCATCGAAGAGATCGTGCGACGCGCGCTCGAGGCGCAGTCGTTCGGCGCCACCGAGGTCTGCATCCAGGCAGGGCTCGCGCCCGGCGTCGACGCTCGTTTCTACGTCGCGCTGGTCCGAGCGGTGAAGGCGGCGGCGCCCGATCTGCACGTGCACGCCTTGTCGCCCGAGGAGGTGAAGTACGCCGCTACCCAGAGCGGATGGTCCTTGCGTCGAGTGCTCGAGGAGATGAAGGAAGCCGGCCTCGGCTCGCTGCCGGGCACCTCTGCCGAAGTGCTCGACGATCGCGTGCGCGCTCGGATTGCACCCGGCCGCATCACGAGCGCCGAGTGGGTCGACGTGGTGACGACCGCGCACGCACTCGGCCTGCCCACGACCTCGACCATCATGCATGGCCACGTCGAGACCGACCTGGAGCGAATGGAGCACCTGAATCTGTTGCGCTCGATCCAGCGCAGGACCGGCGGCTTCACCGAGTTCGTGCCGCTTTCATTCGTCCACGAAGAGGCGCCGATGACGCTGCGGCAACAGTTGCCGGATCTGCGCCCAGGTCCGACCGGCGACGACGTGATCCGCCTCTACGCCATCTCCCGGCTGATGCTGGGCGTCACCATCCGGAACCTGCAGGTTTCATGGGTGAAGGACGGAATGCGCGCAGCCCAGTGGCTCCTGTCGTGCGGAGCCAACGACTTCGGCGGCACGCTCATCAACGAGAGCATCTCGACCGCGGCCGGAGCCACGTACGGTCAGCTGCAAGCGCCCTCGGCGATCCGGCGCGCCATCCGCGACGCAGGGCGCATGCCCATCGAGCGGAGCACGCGATACGAGGTTCTGCGGACCTTCCCGCGCGAGCCCGGTCCGGACGAGTACGACCGTCTCGACGGCGTAGAGGATCCCGCAGGGATCTTCGGGAGCTACGACCAACTCGCGCGCGACCCGCGCTTCAAGTTCCGGCTGCCCGTCGAGGCCTCTTGAGCTGCTCGTGATCGGCGGGCGTGTCGACATCGAAGGCAATGCGCTCGCTTTCGATGACGATGGCACGCAGCGCCGCCGCACGCGCCATTGCGCGATGGGCCGCGAAGCTGTCCGCACGCCCGAACGACGTCGGCATGGCGGACGGTGGGGCAAGCCCGAGCGCGTTGGTATGGTGGCCGACATGGTCCGCCACGAGGACGATGTCATGGTCGACCAGGGCCGCGAACAAGCGCGCCACGTCATCGGCTTGGATCAGGGGCAAGTCGGCCATCAGCACGACCGCCGACGCGGCGCCTCGTGACTCGACTTCGGCGAGGGCGCGGTCGACGACGTCTGCAAGCGACCCCTCACCGCGATCCCGCAATACCCGAGCCCCCCGCGAGGTGGCGAGGGAGGCCACGTCGTCATCGCCCGCCGCGACCAGCACACCGTCCAGGGCGCACCCGTTGAGCGCGTCGAGCGTGTGCTCGAGGAGGCGCCGAGCGAATAGGGCGCGGTCCTCGTCACCGAGCACGGGGCGAAGGCGCGACTTGCCGTGCACGAGCGATTTCGCGGGGACGATGGCCCAGGCGGGCCGCTTCATCGTACGAGCTCGGCGCAGAACGCGAGGATCTCGCGCGCAAGCCGGATGCGGTCCTCACCGGATCGCATGATGATCGAGGTCCCCAGCACGGGAATCGCCGCGACGGTCGTCTCGTCCCCGCTTTCGACGACCATCGCGCGAATCAGCCCGCGGTAGTGCCGGGCCACGGCGCCGGCGGACGCGGCCTGTCCGGTCAGGTCGCGGATCATCGTCGCCAGCGGGCCCTTGATCGCGGCTCCGCCCACGATGGGGCTCAGCGCAACGACGGGCTTGCGCAGAACGGCGTCGCGTACGCCGTCCAGGCACAGGATGGGATCGACCGAGACGTACGGGTTGGAGGGTCCGAAGACCACGACGTCGCACGCGTCGATGGCCTCGAGGATACCCGGGGCCGGCGTGCGTCCGCCCTCGTAGTGCACCGCGCGCACGGCGGGCTCTGCCCGCCTGCGCACGAACCAATCCTGAAAGGGCAGCGTCCCTTCGCGCACGGTCTCGATCATCGTTCGCACGGGCTCGTCGCTCATCGGCAAGATCGGGTGCGGGATCCCTAGCGCCCGCCGTAGGCGCTGGGTGATGGCGGAGAGCGACTCCCCGGCGCGCAGCGCCTCGCTGCGAATGAGGTGCGTCGCCAGGTCCCGATCACCCAGCGCGAACCAGTCGGCCCCCCCGTAGCGCTTGACCATGGACAGGGCGGCGAACGTCTCCTCCGCCAGCCCCCAGCCGCGCTCTTCGTGTGCGAGACCCGCGAGCGTGTACATCACCGTGTCGAGGTCCGGCGACACGTGCAGGCCCCAGATGCACGAAATCGTCTCCCGTGTTGACGACGGCTGTCATCGCTCCGGGCGGCAGGGCGCGCGCCATGCCGTCGAGCAGGCGCGCTCCCCCGACGCCACCGGAAAGCGCGACGACCTTCATGCGTAGAGGTCCTCGTCGACCGGACGCAGGATGGCCCCCGCGCCTCGATCGGAAGGAGAAAACCCGAGGCCCCGGAC
The DNA here is from genome assembly GCA_963696385.1 of uncultured delta proteobacterium. Classification (GTDB taxonomy): domain Bacteria; phylum Myxococcota_A; class Polyangia; order Polyangiales; family Polyangiaceae; genus Palsa-1150. The sequence goes on along the minus strand of CAVOKF010000004.1, from coordinate 463,013 downwards.
GAGCTGGACCGGGCGTCGTTCCGCGGCCTGCCCGGCCACCAAATCGGCCACGGCCGCGACCTGGTCGGCGAGCGCCGTGACGGTGCTCTCCAGGGGGCGCCCGAAGAGGTCAGGCTCACCGCGCCGGTCCCACACCGGGGGCAACCCCGACACCCCGATGGCGACGCCCACGGTACCGAGCCGGAAGGGCCGTCCGAACGAGTCCGTGATGACGACTCCCACGCGCGCCCCCGACTCGGCCTCGATCCTCGCGCGGATGGCCGCGGCCGAAGCGTCCGGCGACTCGGGAAGCAGCAGCGCCCACGGGCCGCTGCCCGGCGGCGCATCGGGGGGCACGGCGTTGCTCAAGTCGATCCCCGCGTTCGCCACGACGAACCCGAGCCGATGCCGCACCACGAGGACGCCGGGAGCGCGCCGCGAAACGGCGATGGACTCGCGCAAGATGAGCTCGACGGCCCCGGGGTCCTTGCGCACTTGCCGGGCGATCTCGATGGCACGGGGCGACGGCTCGACGCGAGGCAGCTCGACGAAGCGGCCCTCCGCGCGCGACACGATCTTGGACGTCACGACGAGCACGTCTCCGTCGGAGACCGAGAGCCCCGCCGCCGACAGCGCGCGCGCCACGAGCGCAGGGACGTCATCGCCGGGTGCGACGAGCGGCAGTCCCGGCAAGGCTATAACCTCGAGGCGATGGCTGCAGGTGATCATGCTAGGGGGTTGCCCTGGAGATCCGATGCGGCTCGGGATTGTAGGCGGAACGGGCAAATTGGGTAGCGGTCTCGCGCAGCGATGGGGCCGGGCCGGACACAGCATTGCCCTCGGATCGCGCGATTCGTCGAAGGCACGCGCTCACGCCGAAGCGCTCGAGGCCCAGGGGCTCGCGGTCGAGGGCGGCGACAACGTGTGGGCCGCGCGCCAGGGCGAAGTCGTGGTGCTCACCGTACCTTACGGCGCCCATGGCGACACGGTCCGTGCCATCGCCGAGGCGTTGGCCGGCAAGGTGCTCGTCGACGTCACCGTGCCGCTCGTGCCGCCGAAGGTGAGCCGCGTGAACCTCCCTGCCGGTCGGGCGGCGGCGCTCGAGGCCCAACAGCTCGTGGGTCCTTCGACGCCCGTCGTGGCCGCGCTCCACCATGTGAGCGCGACGCACCTGGCGGATCCGGCGCACGCGATCGAGTGCGACGTGCTCGTCGCCGCCGACGACGCCCAGGCGAAGGGGGTGACCATCGGTCTGTTGCGCGACCTCGGGCTCCGAGGCCTCGACGCGGGACCGCTCGTGAACGCCATCGCCCTCGAATCCCTCACGCCGGTCTTGATCCACATGAACCGCATTTACAAGAGTCAGGGGGCGGGAGTCGTCTTCACGGGCCTTCCGGATCGGCCCAGCCCGGGCGAATAAGGCACCCGCGCGGGGTTTGGCGTCGTCCCGTACCAGCGTTCGCGTCGGCCAACGAGCGGGCTGGTACCCTCGCCCGTAATGGCCCCCGTCCCGTTCGCTCGGCACGTGTGCCACGCCGCCCGGCGACTGGTGCCGCTCGCAATGTCCTTGGGCTTTTGCGGCGGACGGACCCAGGATCTCGCCCGTACGCCCGCGCCCATCGCTTTCGCGACGCCGCTCGTTGCCGCCCCCGCGTTCACGGCGACCGATTTCGTCGAGGCCGGCGTCACGCCGGAGACCGAAAGCGGCCTCCCGGAGGCGGCGATCGACGCTCGGGTGGCGCAGGCCACGGCCGCACACGACGTGCCCGGCGCCGTCATCCTGGTGGGCCGCCACGACGGCGTCTTGTTCCGCCGTGCCTACGGATACCGCGAGCTTTTGCCGGAACGTGCGGCGATGACCGTCGACACCTTGTTCGACCTGGCTTCGCTCACCAAACCCATCGCCACGGCGACCTGCATCATGATTCTCGCCGAGCGCGGGGCGATCAGGCTCGACGACCGGCTTGTGCAGTACGTTCCGGAGTGCGGCAAGAGCGGCAAAGAGGCCATCACGTTGCGCCAGCTCCTGCTCCACACTTCCGGTCTGCCCTCCGACACGCCCAAGGACGATTTCGCACATGGCCGGGACGAGGCCATCCGGCGCGTGTGCAAGGCGCCCGTTCGGTCGGCGCCGGGAACCGTGTCCATCTACAGCGACCTCGGGTTCATTCTCCTCGAGGAGGTGGTGCGGCGGGTGACGTCGCGCGAGTTGCCGTCCTTCGCCGCCGAGGCGATCTTCGCGCCGCTCGGAATGGGCGACACCCGATTCGTCCCCGCAGAGGCCCAAATCAAGCGGGCCGCATGGACGGAGCTCGTGGACGGCGCGTGGCGCGTGGGGGTGGTGCACGACCCGCGCGCGTTTTTGCTCGGAGGCGTCGCGGGGCACGCGGGGCTCTTCTCGACGGCCGACGATCTTGCCCTGTATGCGCGCGCGATCCTCGGCGGCGGAACGGTGGACGGCAAGCGGATCCTGTCGCCGCGCAGCGTGGCCGACATGATCGCCCCCTACGACGTGCCCCATGGCGTCCGCGCGCTCGGGTGGACCGTCGACAGCGCCTGGCGCGGCCGCGGACTGTCGCCAAGGGCCATCGGCCACTTCGGTTTCACCGGCACCGCGCTTTGGATCGACCCGGACAAGGACCTTTTCACGGTGGTGCTCACCAACCGCGTGCATCCGGACGGAAAGGGCGACGCGAAACCGCTGGTCGCCGCCGTGAACACGCTGGCCGCCCAAGCCATCGGGCCGGCGGTCGGTCGGGCCCCCGCCTGCGCGCCATCCGGCGGCGTGCTCGCGGGCATCGACGTGCTGCGCGACGAAGGCTTCGAACGCCTGCGCGGGCAGCGCGTCGGCCTGATCACCAACGCGAGCGGCCGCGCGCGCGACGGCCAGTCGACGATCGACTTGCTCCGCAATGCCCCGGGCGTACGACTCACCGCGATCTTCACGCCGGAGCACGGACTGGATGCCGATCGCCAAGGCAACGTCGCCAGCGGGCGAGATGAACGCACCGGCCTGCTTGTTTTCAGCCTTTACGGAGACGCCTTCGCCCCCACCGCCGAGAGCCTGGCGGACGTCGACACGCTGGTCTTCGACATCCAGGACGTCGGAACACGCTTTTTCACCTACGCCTCGACGATGCGGCGCGCGATGCAGGCGGCGCGCGAGCACGATCTACGCTTCGTGGTTCTCGATCGGCCCAATCCCATCGATGGCGTCGACGTCGCCGGCCCCGTCCTGATGCCGCTCGCGCGCTCGTTCGTGAACGACCATCCTTTGCCCATTCGCCACGGCATGACCGTGGGCGAGCTGGCTACGCTCTTCAATGCCGACGATCACATGGGCGTCGCGCTCTCGATCGTCCCCATGCGCGGGTGGCGGCGCGCACTCTATGGCGACGAAACAGGACTCGCCTGGGTCAATCCCTCGCCCAACCTGCGCAGTGTCGACGAGGCCTTGCTCTATCCCGCAGTCGGAATTCTCGAGGCCACGAATCTCTCCGTCGGACGGGGCACGGACGGACCCTTCGAGCGCCTGGGCGCGCCCTGGATCGCCGGCGACGCCCTCGTCGCGGCCCTTGCGGGTGACTTGCTCGCGGGCGTGACCTTTACCAGCGAGACATTCACTCCGGATCGCGATCCGTATGCGCGCAAGCCGTGTCACGGCCTGCATTTGACCGTAACGGACCGCACGCAGTTCGAGCCGGTACGCACAGGCATCGCCGTCGCCCGCGCGCTTCGGCGCCTGTACCCGCGCGCGTGGGAGTTCGCCAAGCTCGATCGGCTTCTCGTGCACCCCGGCGCGATGCGCGCCATCGACGCGGGTTTGCCGCTCGACGCCATCGTGGCCACGTACGGCACCGAGCTCGCGGCGTTCGCCACCAAGCGCGAGAAGTACCTTCTGTACGACTCGGAAAACTGCGGCTCGTCTCTTCCGCCTTGAGGATCCAGCGACGCAGGAGATTGGCACGGGTCATCCAAACCGATTTTGCGGCTCTGCGGCCGTGCGAGACCGTCGTCGGAGGTTCAGGGCACGCCCCGACGACCTCCGTCACGCGCGCCATCCAGCTCAAACACCCGGCCGCCGAAGGCGGTGGTCGTGACCAGGGCGCAATGGTCGGCCAGCCAGGCATCCAACGGGCCGCCTTTCGGGCGAGGCATGGGCTCGACGTAATAGCGCGCGCCGCGTCGGCTCGCGTTCGCGATGGGGCTCGGATCGGCGTCGTCCGCGGCAACCGCCCAGCCGTGAGTCCGCGTGAGGTAAAAGACGCGTGGATCTTGGTAGTTGTTGGGCGTGCGCCAGTAGGAGTCGTATCGTGGCTCGAGCGATCGAACGACGACGAGATCGCCGGGGCGCGTGAGACCCGCGAGCGCGACGCCGGCCGCAACGACCGGCGCGTCCCATTCGGATTTGCGATCTTGGCTGCGCTGCTTCAGCGCCACGCCGAGTGCCACGGCCAACGCAGCCGACAGAGCGGAGACGGCGCCGATGCGCTTTGGCGATCGCAGGGCAGCCTCGGCCACGAGTGCGACCGCGTGGGCGGCCAGTACGGCGCCGAGTATATGATAGTGGTTGCCGGCCGCCTGCGACGTGTATCGCAATGCGAGCAACGTCCAGACGGCGTTGCCGATGAACAGTGCCGCGATGCACTCGATCCTCTTGCGGATGACGAGCAGGATCGCCATGGCAGCGGCCCCGGCTACGCCGGTACCCCAACGCACGGCTTGGACGGCCGCCTTCAGATAGAGCCGCGGAGTGAGCAGATGCTCGAGCCTCGGCAACTTGGAGTCGCCGCCGGAAAGAACTCCGAAGGTGTTTCCGTACTCCAGGTAAATGCTCCGTGCATGGATCAAATACAGCCCGAGCACCGAGAGGATGAATGCCCATGCGAGCCACGGGCCCCACGTTCTCAGCCGGTGGGGCGACCGGAAGAGGAGCAGAAGAAAGCACGAGATTCCGAGCTGGGCCGCAGTCGGCTTGACGAGCATCGCCGTCGCTCCCAAAGCCGCGTAAATCACCAGCCACCAGGACGAAGAGGACGACTCGTAGCGGAGAAAGGCGAACCAGGCGCTCGTGTAAAGGAGCAGACAGAGCGCCTCGGGTTGGACGCGGATCGCGGTATAAATCACGGCCGGTGACGCGAGCAGCGCGATGGTTCCAAAGCCCGCGGCGAACGGACCGTGAGCGCGGGCGAGACCGCGAAATACGACGCCGGCAGCCGCGGCGGTGGCGAGCAACGACAGCAGCTCCCCGGGCCACTCCACGTCGCCAAAGGTTCGCAGAAGCCGCGAGACCAACCATGGATAGAGCTGAAATTCGGTTTCCACGTAGCCCGGGCCGTCGCCCCCCCAGTCGACACGAGGGTAAAGAATGCTGGCCCCAGGCTCCGCAAGATGTCGGGCGATCGTTTGCGTGTCGGCCGGCCTCCACTCCCGAATCGTCGGCGGACGGACAACCCCCCACAAAAACATGGCATACAGCGCGACGAAAACCGACCATGCGGCGGTCGTTCGGGCCCCGGTCCAAGTGCTGATGGTTCGAGGGTAGGCGGTTGCCAAGGGGGAAGGCCTTCGTATCAAACGTCCGGCCGACCGTCCGTGAAATCCACGCTTCGCTTAGTTCAGCGTGGGCGCCGGAGGCCGCGAACGTGCCCGGCCGAGGGGGCCTGCCTGGTGATCGATCATCCGCCAGCCGTCGACCTCGCGTACGAAGCCGTTCGTCGCGACGAGATGCGCGGGGTGGTCGCCGTTTCCCTCGTAGCAGGAGACGAGCGCGACATCGCCCAAGAGATCGACCACGGGGTCATCGCAGCGCATGGCCAAAGGTGGCGGCTCGCGCAAGATCTGCCTCCAGCTCTCAAGCACGGCCTCCAGCCCGATGAGTGTCGGCGACAGGGGATGCTGGCAGGTGACCGGATTCCTCTCGGCCCAAAGCCCGCGCATGGCCTCGAAATCACCCTTGGTGAACGCGCGATAAAAGCTCGCATTGGCCCCCAGCACCTGCGCAACGGATCCGGCCAAATGTTCTTGGACCATAGCGACCAAATCTTGCCGCAAAAGAGTGCCACCGCATCGGCCAAGGTCCGGGGCGAACCCAGCCCCATATCACGCGAGCTCACGCGCGCAAGACGAGGCTTCGCTCGAAGCCTGCCCCGCGTCATCGCCTGCACGTCGGGCCTCAGGTTCATCTTGCGCTACAAGCTGGCCATCATGCAGACCCATGTCGTTCGGGCGGCGCGTTCCGACCAGCCAGTGCTTCAGGACCTGCTCCAGCTTTACGCATACGATTTCAGCGAGATCCTGCGCACGGAAGTGGGCGACAACGGCCGCTTCCCCGACCCTCCGCTGGACGCTTACTGGCGCGACGCCGGGCGGTTCCCATTCCTGCTGCGAGCCGACGGTCATCTCGCTGGCTTCGCGCTGGTCCACCGCGGGAGCCGGATCTCGAACGACGAGGACGTTTGGGACATGGCCGAGTTCTTCGTGCTTCGAAGGCATCGCCGTGCGCACGTCGGCATGCGAGCCGCCCACCACCTATTTGCCATGCATCCAGGTCGGTGGGAAATCCGACAGCGCCGTGAGAACACATTCGCAACGTTGTTCTGGAGGCGAGCCGTGTCGACGTACACGAATGGCTCGTTTTCCGACGAACTACTCGATGACGCCATCTGGCAAGGCCCGGTCCAGCGGTTCACGAGCGGCCGCGACCCGCGGTCGCTTTAGCGCCGCGCCGCCCACCTTCAGTGACGGGCCGCGAACGCGAACAGCGGGGGAGCCTCGTGCCGCTCAGGGTACCACCGTGTACCTTGACGCCGTCGAAGCGGACGTGCTCACCGACCTGATCCGAAACGGCGCAAGCGTCGAGACGACACCGCTCGAGCTCGGCGGCATCGATTCGGGGCAGCGTGCACGGATCGAGATCCATCGGCAAAATCGGAGCGCGCAAAGTTCTCTTTGGAGAGCGCATTTCGGCGTCGATCGTACCTCCAAAAGACCGCGGGCAAGCGCTCGTACCCACGATTGGCGGGCTACGGGCCTCGCTCGCGGGTGCCCGTCCTTGCGATCGGCCTTGGCTCACGGGATAGTGCCCGATAGGAATGAGCGGCGCCGGATGCCAAGCCGCGTCAGTCATTGCGGTCGCGTTCACGGTCGTGTTCGTCCTGGCCGCATGCGGCAGCGCGTCCTTCGACTCGACCCGCCCGGGTATCCGGACGTCGGATGCCGGCTCGCCGGATTCGAGCCGATCGAGCGCGTCCGGCTCGACCGCGGATGCGGGAGCGAACACCTCGAGCGAGGATGACGGAGCGGACAACGACGCCCCTGGGGCGGGCCTCGGCGGGGTCTGCGAAAGCGGCGCGTCGCAGTGTTCGGGCAACGAGGTGCAGACGTGCGGCTCGAGCGGCCAATGGAGCACCCCCGCCGCGTGCGGATCGGACGTGCCGTTGTGTATGAACGGATCCTGCTCGGCCCCTTCGGCGGACGGTGGGGCCGTGACGCCCCCGAGCTGTCTGCCCGGCGGGCCCGGAAGGACCGATTGCGGCCCCGGCGGTAGCGGAAGCGAGAGCTGCTGCGCCAGTCTCGAGGTTTCGCCCGGCGCATTCTACCGCACGTACGATCCGCTCGACTCCAACGGGGATGGGATCGTCGCTCCGGACGGCGGTCCCGCGGACGAAGCCGACCCAGCGACCGTGAGCGGCTTTCGATTGGACAAATACCTCGTCACGGTGGGGCGATTCCGTCAGTACGTGAACTACGTGACGGGCAGCGCCGGCGCCGCCCCCGCGAACGGCGCGGGCCTCCACGCGCACCTGAACGGGGGCTCGGGATTGGCGAACAGCGAAAGCCCCGGATCCTTCGAAACGGGCTGGGACGCCACGGACTGGGACTCGGAAATCGCGACGGGACCTGCCGCCGCAAGCACTTGGGACGCGAACCTCGCCTGCGATCCGTGCGGTGCGACGTGGACGAGCACCGCCGGCACGCAGGAAAACCTGCCGATCAACTGCGTGGACTGGTACGAGTCGTACGCATTCTGCATCTGGGACGGCGGCTTTCTGCCGAGCGAGGCGGAGTGGGGGTACGCGGCGGCAGGAGGCAGTCAGCAGCGTGAGTACCCTTGGGGTTCGACGGACCCGGGGACAGGCATCACGTACGCAATCTACAATTGCAATTATCCGATCACCGCATCCGGTATCGCGCCGGTGGGAACGACGATCCTCGGCGCCGCGTACTGGGGCCAGTTCGATATGGCCGGTGAGGTGTATGAGTGGAACCTGGACGACTATGCCCCCTATGTGGATCCGTGTACAAACTGCGCCTACCTTTCGCCCACTTCGTTCCGCGTGGTCCGGGGCGGTAACTTCTCCGTCGCGACGGCCGGCTTGCTGGCCTCGAGTCGGAATTTCACCAATCCGCCCACCCGGGACATCGACTACGGGTTTCGCTGCGCGCGGGCGCCGTGACCGCGGCCATCCGATTTCAGTCACCCCCACCAGCCGACAGCTTCGCGGCGGCCCGCCGCAGGAAGACCACGTACGTGGCGCCGAGCACGACCAGACACGTGACCGAAAGCCCGACGTAGCACTTCGCGAGCGACGTCTGGGTCCAATGGAATTCGCGGACGAGCCGCTCCATGTCTCCCTCCGAGTCGTCGCCCACCGCGGAGCCGTGCGGCATGGGCCCCGTGCCGCGCGCAACGCCGATCCATATGAATAGCGCATGCACGAAGCCGACCGCCGCGATCACGAGCACCGGGTATCGCCAGAAGTCCCAACGCCATCCGATGGGTTGGTAGAACGCGACCATGACCAACGTCGGCAAGACGATCGCGCCCGCCTGACCGGCGAATATGCCCCACTGCCGGGCCTGTGCGGGGTCGAGCACCACGGTGAGTTCGAGCTGCGTCGAGGCCAGTACGCCCGCGAACAGGACGAGCCCCCAGAGCCGCCGCATGGCGGATTCGTACGCGATTGCGCCGATCGAACCCAGAACGATGGCGACGACCCATCCACTTCGCGCCTCGCGAGGCATCATCGTGAAAAACGGAAGCGGCACGGCCACGAACCCCGACAGCCACGCCACGAAGGCGTGTCCCAATTCGTGAAACCACATCTCGACGGTCCCCCAAACGAGGAAGCTCAGTCCCAGGATATGCGCGAGGACTCCCGCGGCGAGCGACGCGGGGTAGGCGTACCGGTTGGTCGCCACCTCATCGAAGGGAATCCGGTTTGCCTTTCGAAAGCGCTCGGCGTACGAGACGAGATCGGGGGACGCGTTCGTTGCCCGGTCGCGCTCGCCACGCACTCGCATGCGTGCGAGCTGCGCTCGCGTCAGCCAGATCTCCGCGCATGCGTCGCAGCAGGCAACCGTCTCGCCCAGCATACGGGCATGGCGCAGCTGCCCGTGCACACAGGCCGGGCATTTGCCGATGGGTTCGGCGAAGCGATCCGGCGTGACTTCGATCCCTGGCATCGCAAGTGTGGATGCCAGCGTCTCGAGCGGCTGCAGGGAGGCTCGGCATGCGTGGCAGAAAAAAACGTCGAAACTCTGCTCGAGTGGGGTCGCACAGGTCGGGCACGACGGCATGAACCGCAGAGAATAACACCGGGGCCGCTCGGCCCTCCCCAAGGCGGCGCAACTCTCGGGTGCCGGTAAACGGGGCGCGGATCGGTCGGCGAATCGTGGTCACGGCCACTCGCACTGCCTACGACGCACCCGCGTCCGCGCCACGGCCGGCGCGGTCGCTCGAGGCCCGAGGGGGGTCCCTGTCACGAGGCTGCGTGCCCTACGCTAGTTCGCTCCGGCGGCGTTGCCCCTCGAGCCACGAGTGGTTTCCTTGTAACGTGGCCGCATGTCGTACGTTGCTCCGCTCAGCTTGCTGTCCGCAGTCGTCGTCCTGGATGCGTCGCTCGAAGGATGGTCCCTTCTCGAGCCCTCGACGAACGGCGCCCGCGCGTTTCGTTATCCAGTGTCCTTTAGCCGATCCTTTTCGGCGCCTCCGGTCGTTCATATCGGGATGGTCGGTCTCGACGTGAGCAGGGAGGACAACGCCCGCATCCGCGTGCGAGCCCTCGACATCACCGGGAGCGGTTTCACATTGCATGCGGAGACCTGGCTGAACACAAAAATCTGGGCCGTCGATGTCTCGTGGCTCGCCATCGGCACCTGATCGGTCGTCCCGTCGTGCGCTCGCCGGCGACGCGACCACGCCGTTCGCCAGGCCCGAGACCGATCTTGGCCGCGACCCGCGGTCCAGCCTGTGGCGACGATCCACCCATCGGCGTCCGCGGTGGACCCGCGCGGCAAGGGCCGATGCGGGTAGTATGACGCCGACCATGTCCGCACCGCCCCTCATCGCAAACGTGTCCGACACGGCTCGGTGGGTCGCCGCCTACCGCGCTCTGGAGTCGGCGCGAGCCGACGCGCTGTTCAGAGACCCTTACGCCGCGCGGCTCGCCGGCGAACGGGGACGCGCGATGACCTTGCTCGGTCCAAGGCAGACTCGCAATGGCTGGCCGATGATCCTCCGCACCTGGATCGTGGACGACTTGATTGCCGCGTCGATTCGGCAGGGGTGTGACTGCGTCCTGAACCTGGCCGCCGGCCTCGATACGCGGCCGTACCGCATGGATGTGCCGCCGTCGCTCGATTGGGTCGAGGCCGATCTCGGGCCCATGATCGACGAGAAGGAAAGGCTGCTCGCCGGCGAAAAGCCTCGCTGTCGGCTCCGTCGCGAGCGAATCGATCTCGCCGACCCGGTCGCGCGATCGGCATTTCTCGTGCGCGCCTCAGCAGGAGCCAAGAAGGCGCTTGTCTTGACGGAGGGCCTGCTGGTGTACCTGGATGAAGAGGTGGTCCGGGACCTCGGTCGAGACCTATGGGCCCAACCGACCCTGCGCTGGTGGGTGCTCGACACCGTATCGCCCGCCATCCTGCGCATGATGCACAAGGACATGGGCGCGCACCTCGCCCACGCACCCATGAAGTTTGCTCCTACGCAAGGCGTGGGCTTCTTCGAGACGATGGGTTGGAAGGCGCTCGATATCCGGTTGCCCTTTCGGGAGGCGGTGCGGCTGCGGCGGATCCCGCTGCTGCTGCGACCGTTCGGCATTCTTCCCGATCCCGATCCCCGCAACGTGGGAAGCGCACGATGGTCCGCTGTCGTGCGCCTCGAGCGCGCCTGACCTCGCGGTCCCCGTCGGGCGCGCGCATCCCATCCGTCGTCAAACCGGGGCGGGCGGAGTGTCGAGCGGCACGCTGGGGAAATGACGGTACCCCTCCGAATCAAACCACAGAAGACGGTCGAGCACCTGCGCCGCGCTCAACCGCACCTCGGCGTGCTGATGGGCCCATCGGGCGAGTTCGGCGCGACCTTCGTGCACGGCCTTTCCGAACCAATTGACCATCTCGACGAACGCTCCCGCGTTCGCAGCGGGTGGTCCGCCGAGCGCGAACAGCCGGGCGGCCGGAGGCATGAGGGGCACGGATTCCGGAACCAGCAGCGCGAGCACTTTGCTGATCGCCTCCACACCGAAGGCCTCGGGTCCGAGGGCTTGGATGGCCGCCACCACCGCATCGCTCGACTCGACCTCCAAGGGACCGGTCCGGGGCTCGTCGAGAACCTCGATCAGTGACGCCCAGACCTCGCGCTCGGGCGGCAGCACCCACCGGCGGAACACCGTCGACGGAGCCGGACTGTTCACGCACCAACTGGCGGGCAGAGCGAGAACGAGTCGGCCCATCGAGGAGACTCCTGCCATTTTGGCGTTGCGAAGGCTCTCCGCCGCGAGATCGAAGACGCGTGCCCCCGGAAGCTTGGCCCGAAGCGCCAGCTTCTCAGCCACCCGATCGATGCGCCACGCTGTGCCATCCGCCTTCGCCAGGATCATGGGGGTCTGCCGTTCCGAGCGCAAAAAAGGGCCGGCCTCTCCGCTGGATGGTAGCGCGGCCCAGAACGTGCTGTTCTGGAAACCTAGTGGCCTTCGATTCGAACGAACGCGCGACGGAACTGGCGCGGGCGCGTCCCCCACGAGGACTGCCCATGGCGCCGCTCGCCAAGCCCGGAGCGAGGCACTTGCCTCTGGCCGGCGAGGTTCGCGACATCGACCGCCGACTCCGCCCCATCTACGCGGTTTGGGAAATCACCCTGGCGTGCGACCTCGCGTGCCGGCATTGCGGCTCGCGCGCGGGCCGCGGGCGTCCCGACGAGCTCACGACGCAGGAAGCGCTCGATCTCATCGATCAGATGGCGCGGCTCGGGGTGAAGGAAGTCACGCTGATCGGCGGTGAAGCGTACTTGCGACCGGATTGGCTGGAACTCGTCCGCGCCACCAGCGCCCACGGCATTCCCACCACCATGACGACCGGGGGCCGCGGGCTCACGCCCGAGCTCGTCGATCGCGCAAAGGCCGCGGGACTCAAGGGGGCGAGTGTCTCGATCGACGGCGACGAGCCGACCCACGATCGTCTCCGCGGAGTCAAGGGATCGTATCGGGCGGCGATCGCGGCTCTGCAAGCGTTGAAGGACAGCGGCCTGAGCGTGTCGTGCAACACGCAGATCAACCGCCTATCGATGCCGCTGCTCGAGGGCATTCTCGAGACGGTGGCCGCCCTGGGGATCCGGGGCTGGCAAATCCAGCTGACCGTGCCGATGGGCCGCGCCGCCGACGAGCCGAACGTTCTGCTGCAGCCCTATGATCTGCTCGAACTGTTCCCGCGACTGGCTGCGTTGAAGAAGCGGTGCGACGCACTCAGAATCCTGTTCTGGCCCGGAAACAACATCGGCTACTTCGGGCCGTACGAGTCGATCATTCGAGGGCACTACTTGCGGGGTCACGGCGGATCGTGCGGGGCCGGGCGCGCGACGCTCGGCATCGAGGCCAACGGTGCCATCAAGGGCTGTCCGTCGCTGCCTACGGAGCGCTGGACGGGCGGCAACATCCGCGACGAATCGCTCGAGGCCATCTGGGAGCGAAGCGAACCGCTCCGCTACATGCGAGACCGTACGTTGAACGATCTGTGGGGCTACTGCAGGACCTGCTACTACGCCGAGGAGTGCATGAGCGGCTGCACGTGGACGAGCTTCGTCACACTCGGCAGGCCCGGGAACAACCCCTATTGCCATCACCGCGCGATCGAGATGGCGCGCGAAGGCAAGCGAGAGCGGATTGCGCCCGTCACGGCAGCCCCGGGAGAGCCGTTCGATCACGGTGTGTTCGAAATCATCGTCGAGTCGACGTCCGAGGGAGGTCGTGGGTGACCCAGATTCCGTTGGCCGCGTGCCCCAGTTGCGCTCGCCATGTTCGAGTCAACGAGCCGGCTTGTCCGTTTTGCCGGGTCGAATTGCCCTCGTCCTTTCGCGCGGTGCAAGCGCCGCTGTCGCCGGCCAAGCGTCTCAGTCGCGCCGCGCTCTATGCCTTGCGAGTGGGAACGCTCTCCGCAACCGCCGTGGCGTGTGGAGGTCAGTTCTCGGCCGCCGAACGAGACAACGACGGTGCCCCGGACGAGTCGGGCGGAACCGTGGTCGCTGTCTACGGGGCCCCGATTCCGGTAGACGCCGGAGTGGCCCTTGACTCCGACGTCCTCGACGCACCCGCTCGTCTCGATTCTGCCGTCCCGGTGGACGCAAGCGTCGACGACGGCTCCACGGTGGTCGCTGCCGACGGAGGTCCCATCTTCGTCGACTCCGGAAAGGCGGAGCCGCCGGATGCCAAGCTCGATTCCGCCGTCCCAGTGGACGCCAGCGCGAACGACGGCTCCACGGTGGTCGCTGCCTACGGAGGCCCCATCTTCGTCGACTCCGGAAAAGCGGAGCGGGATGCCATCGCCGTACCGTACGGCGTTCCACCGATCGGCGGGTAGTCGTCGGCCTTCGCTTGTCGATCGGCCGGACTCGCCGCAAGCTCAGGCGCTGGTTGACTCGTGTCGGAACCATCGCACGTGAAGCGACAACGTGGACTTGGACGCGCCGCCAGGCGCCTCCGTCGTTGCGCTTCGCCCGCGAGCTCGAGCGAAAAGCGCCGGCGACCGAGTCGCTGGCGACGGTGGGTGCTGGGGGCGCTCGCGTGTCTGGTTGGACTGGTCGCGTTCCTCGCTGTCACGGTGGTGATCCTCCTCGATTCCCTCGACAGGCCCTGGGTCAAGCGCCGGGTCCAGGGGCTCGCGCGCGCATCGACCGGCATCGAGATCGACTATCGCGCGGCGCGCATCGAATGGCTCTCGGGGGGTGAAATCGATGGGCTGGTCGTGCAGTCCCCGGCGCAGCTTCGCCGCTTCGCGCCCGATCTCGTCCGGATCGGCCGCGTGCAGGCGCACTGGTCTCTGAGATCCCTTCTGCGGGATCGCGGCCCCGTGGTCGGCAGGCTCGTGGTCTCCGACGTCACGCTGACGGCAGTCATCGACGAACAGGGCACGACATCCTTCGACGCGCTTATGGCGTCCGGATCGAGCGCCTCTCCCCGCCCCACGGTACCCCTTTCTCGCCAGGCCTCGAAGTGGCTCGGGACCGCGCCCCCCGTCGGCCAGGTCGACGTCGATCACGTCACCCTCGCCTGGGTCCGAACGAAACTCGGCGAGGTGTCCGAACGCGCGGAGCTGCGCGGCATCTCGGCGACCCTGGCCACGCAATCGACGGAGCCGACTGCGAGAGGGTGGCGAGCACAGGTGGGGCTCGGCTCTGCCGCCATTCCCCTCGACCTGGAGCTCTCGCTCGAACGGGCGGGTGTCCATACGAGCTCCGCGCGGGCGAAGCTTTGGGTCACGGTCGACGCAACGTCATCGGCCGTGACCGCGGCCCTCGATCTGCGGATGATCGAGCAAACGTTCGCCTCGATTGCTTCCGCCGATTCATGGGTGCACGCCGAAGCGACCCTTCGATTCGACCCGGCCGCGAGCCGGACCGAGATCACACTCGACCACACCCAGATGGGCGACGGCGCAGCGACCGCCGAAGCGTCGATGGAGATCTCCGACGCCGGGGAGCTGATCGTGCGCCGCGCGGCCGGGGACATCGACCTCGTGAGGCTGCTGCGGTGGCTTCCCGCCGGCCTCGTCCCCGTGACCGCCGAACGCGCCCGGGTGCGCTACCGCGTCGATTCCCTCGTCACGGGACCGGTCGTCCATTTGTCCGCGGGGGGGTCGGTTGCCGTCGACGCGCAGCTGTCGAACGTGGCGATTCACGCTCCCGCTGGGCCGCTCGACATCGGTGGAGCGCAGGTCTCGCTGCGCGCGCAGCCGGCGGGGGAGGGAGCCCTCTCCGGCCGGGGGTCGGTGAGGATCATGGGGACGCGTGTCGGGTTGGGTGAGGACGGTCTCGCCGCGGACGACGTCTCCGCCGATTTCGAGGGGCAGCAGGGGGCCGATGGGGTCGTCGCGGGCCGCATCGGATTGCGCGTTGCGCGCCTGGATCGCGCAGGCACCCGGCCGGTCGTCCTGAGGAACGGTCGCGTCGAGTTGCGCGTCCATGGGCTGCATCCCGCCATCGCTGGGCCGCTGGCCGCACGAGGCGACTTTGCCCTGTCCTTCGACCTGGCCTCGCTCGACCTGCGTTCCCCGGGGACGCGCACGATGGTCGATGGGCTGACCCTGCGCGCGCACACGCGGCTCGACGGGCACGGTCCCTACGCCGTCGAGCTCGAGGCGCCCGTGTCCCGGATCCGTGTGATGGGCCACGATGGCACCATGTTCGTGGACGCTCCGGCGCGAATCGAAGCCCGGGCCCACGACCTCGAATTCGATGTCGCCGACCCGGCGGCGAGTGGAGGCGTGGTCCACGCTGTCGTCGCGCTAGGCGACATGCGGGCGTCGCTCGACGCCACGAAGGGGACGGACGCGGTCGACTTCGCGCTCGACGCTGCGGCGGCGAGCCTGAAGGCCATCCGGCCGCTTTTGCCTGCCGCTCGGACCGACGTGGCTCCATGGAATCGAATTCCGTGGGATCGAATGACGCTCGCCGTGCGATTGAACGGTCACGTCGAGCCTCTGAGCGGAGGGACTCCCGTTGTGCGACAGACGACCGAGGTCGACGTCGATCGCCCCGGGTTCGACACCGTCACCGCGCGGTCGCTGTCGCTGACCCTCCAATCGCAAGGGACGATGCTCGCGCACGAGGCCCGCTTGGATTTGCGTGCGCAGCGGCTCGCCGTCGGCAACGGCAGCCCGGGCGACGAGCACGTCACGATCTCGGCTGCCGTGAACCGCAAGCGCCCGTCGCTCGAATTCCAGCTGGCGACCGAGGGCCGCGCGACCGCGCAACTGTCCGGGTCGCTGTCCTTCGAGCCGTCGCGGCGGGCCCTCGCGTACGCGATCGACGGGCATCTCGCGGCGCTCTCTGGGCTTGCGCCGCTGGCCGCACGCGTGCACGGTCTCGACGCCTTCGATCTTTCGCAGCTGGAGATTGGACTCTCGGCCCGCGGAGCGCTCCTCGGGGTCGTCGCGGGGGTTGCGCGCGATGCGACGATTGCTGTCGCGCCGAGTCCTTCGCGCACCGCAGCGGTCGAAGGAACGGCCGACGTTCGGGTCGCTCACTTCCGTTGGGCCAAAGGAGGCAGCGCGATCGTCGCGCCCGTCGTAACGTGGCACGGCGACATGCGCGCGTCGGGGACGCGCCGTACCCTGGACGGCCGCACCGAGGTCGGCACGTTGCACCTCGATCTCGGAAGCCGCGACGTCGACCTCAACGGGATCAGCGAGCATACGAGCGTTGCAGTCAGTGGCGACATCGCCCACCCGGAGATCGATCTCACCGAACGCAGCACCATCCGCGCCGTCGAGCAGACGGTCGTCCCCGAGTATCCGCTCGGCGATCTCACACTCGCGCTCTCGGCCGAACGCAGCCCGGAGGGGGTGGTGCACATCTCGGACATGAACGTCGCGAACGGCTTGGGGGGAACGGCGTTTGGGGTCCGCGGCAACGTCGACCTGGGCGAAGGGCGCCGCACCCTGTCGGCCACCGCGTCGCTGACCCAGGATCTCGAGCGACTGTCGAAGATCCCCGAGCGGTTCAAGGGGCGGGGCAAGATCGCGGTGGAGGCCAACGTCACGTCGCCGGATCTCACGCACTACCAGGTGCGGGCCGCGGTGAAGGGTGAGGACGTCACCGTGACCCTGTCCCGCATGGGGATCGACGTCGAGAGCGCGAACGGCGAGGTGCCGATCACGGTGGCGCTCGAGGTCGGCGAAAACGGCGTGTCTCTCGAGCGCAACGACAAGCAGAGCCCCTATTCGATGCTCCGCTTCGCCGATCAGCACCCCCTGCTCAGCCGCAGCGGCTTTCTCTCGCTAGCGCGCCTGAAGACGCCATTTGTATTGATTGCGCCACTGGTCGGCAATCTCGAGGTCGAACAAAACGTGATCTCGCTTCGGCAGTTCGAGATGGGGGTCCGCGGCGGGACCATCACCGGCCAGTGCGGCATCGCCTGGAACGGCCCCAAGTCGACCCTCGAACTGCACGTCCGTGCGAGTGGCGTCCAGTCGTCCCATGGCGAGCCGTTCGACGGCAACATCGAGGTCGCCATCTCCGCCGCCGATCGCACCATCGACGGGCGGGCCGTGATTCTTCGCATCGGTGCGCGCCACTTGCTCGATCTGCTCGACTTGCAGGACCCGCTTCACGTCGATCCGGCGATGAACCGAATCCGCACCGCGCTCGCCTTCGGCTATCCGGATACGTTGCGCCTCGTCTTCGACCACGGCTTCGCGAGCGCCCGCCTGGAGCTCGGGGGGCTCGCGCGCCTCATCCGCATCGGCGAGCTGCGCGGAATTCCGATGGGACCCATCGTCGACAAGATGCTCGCGCCCGTGCTCGCCGGGCCCGACCGGAAGGAGCCGCCATGAATCGAGTCCTCGTCATCGCCGTGATTGTCGCCCTGTCCGGACTCACCGGGTGCTTCAAACCGCCCGAGATCGTGATGGTCGATCGAGCGACGGCCCTCGAGCAGCAGGCCTCGGGCTCGTTCGACGATCTCGAACTCGAGCTGGATCGCGCGGCGATCGAGCCGCGTCCGGTGCCGCTGACCTCCGACCAGCTCGCCGCGCTCGGCATTCGACCGGCGCCGCTCGTCGACGAGAGCGATCTCACCGATGCCGATCGGCTCGACGGGCTGCTGGCGCAGCATTGCGTCGGCGAGGGCAAGGACGGGCTGATTGTCGAAACGCGCGACGCGTGCAAAGGGGCCGCCGACGCCGAGGAGGCTCAGACCCTGCTCGAGCGGGTGAACCGCGCACGGCGCCAGCTTTGGCGGTGGATGCACGAGCAGCGCACCGACGTCGGGGAAGGGGCGCTGGAGCGCGCGTGGCGCGACGGACACGTGAAAAACGTGGTCTGCGGCGGATGGGTCCAAGGGCAAGACGGAAGGTGGCAAGAAAAGTCGTGCTGAAGCCGCGAGCCCTGACGGCCGCCGCCCTCGCGCTGACCGCGTCCCTCGTCGCAGGGCGTGCGTCGGCCGACAACGTGGACGACGACGATCTCGTGACGCCCGAGCGCCTGACTGTGGACGTGGCCGACGATCTGCTGGGTCAGCTCGGGCCGGACGGCAAGACGCTCTACTTCGTGTCGAACCGCGACACGACCCAACAAATCTTCGCGCAGAGCGTGGCCGACGGGCGCGCGCGGCAGCTCTTCGACGACGGCGCGGACGTCACATGGCCGCGGGTGAGCCCGGATGGGAGGTCACTGCTGTACATCTCGTTCGGCGAGAGTGCCTCGGGACAGCTGTGCGTCCGTCGCCTCCCGCAGGGCGACGGGCGCACGTGCCTCCAGGACCCGGCCGCCGCGCTACAGGCCGAATGGATCGATCGGGACCGGATCGCGCTCGTCAGCCGGCAGTCGATCCAGGGGGACCTGCGCGTCCTGGAAGTCACGATGGGCTCGACCCTCTCGGCGCGGCCGCTGCTCGATCGCAACCTGACGAGCCCAGCCATCTCGCCCGACGGGCGCTGGCTCGTGTACGTCCCGGTCGCGAGGACGGTGCGGGCTGTGGGCCCGGCGTTCGCCGCCCATGCGGCCCAGGCCATCGAAGCGGTCCCGCTCGCATCGGCCGCAACGGCCCAGCCGACCGCCCTCGTCTTGGCGCTCCCAGGACAGACGGGCCAGCCCGTCTTCGCCAAGGACGGCCGCTCGCTGTACGTGGTCCAGTTCTTTACCGACACCAATCGCGACGGAACGGTCGACGCAAGCGACCACGGCGTCCTCTTCCGAGTACCGATTTCGTTTGCTACGGGCACGCCGGTCGTCGGTTCCCCCGAGCAGCTCACCGAGACGTCGTGGAATTGCGAGTACCCTGCACCGTTCGTCGATCGCCTGATCGCGACGTGTTCACGGGACGCAAGCCTCGACGTTTACTCGTTGCCCCTGGACGGCGAGGTCCCCGCCTCCTGGACAATGCCGATGCTCGTGAACGCCATCGACGACGCGGATACGCTCGTCGAAGAGCAGATGCTTTCGAGCCTGCGCCTCTCGCGCGAGACGAGCGCCGCCGGCCGGCGACGCGCGATGCTCGCGCTCGTGCTGGTGCACCTCGAGCGCGAAGAATTTCCCGCCGCCCAGTATTACGCGGAGCAGGTGGACACGCTGCGCGACGAGGCGACGGCGGGGATTTCGTTGCCTTTGCGAATGCTCGTGGCCGAGCGGCAGGCCGAGCGCCGCCGCGAGCAGGGACGCATGATGGAGGGGTTTCGCGTCGAGGCTCAGGCGCGGCTCGACCGGCTGCACGCGGACGCGGCCGAGAGCCCGATGGCCGAGGACCTCACACACCTGGCGCGAAGTGAGATCTTCGACTCGATCGGTGAAAAGGCGAAGGCGCGGCACGAGCTCGAGGCGGTCACGGTCGACGAAACGACGCCCGCCCCCATCGTCGAAGCGTACTACCAGCAAGTCGACGCGTTCTACCGACAGGTCGACGATCGCGAGGCGCTCATCGCAGCGTGCCGGAAGCTGTCGGCCAATGGGGCGTTGAGACCCGATGACCAGCTCCGCTACGCGCGAGCCGCCGTGCGCGCCATGGTGCGCGGGCTCGCTTACGGGGAGGCCGACGCTCGACTCGTGCGCGAGCGAGCCGGCGCGACCCCCCTCGAGGGGGAGTGGGTTTTCGCGATCGACCTGGCACGCGACGTGCTGGCCATCCGCGACTCCCACGCGCCCCAGGCGGTGGGCGATGCGTTGCTCGCGCTCTACGCGGCGCAGACCCGCCCGGGTCGCCGGCGGGCGCTCATCGTCGATGCGGTGCAGCGGGCGGACGACGTGGACGCGGACGACGTGCTTGACGCCCTGGTACAGCGCGACATCCGTGACGTGAAGCGAGGGACGCACGAGCGAGGAGAGACCGAAGACGTCTACGAGCGCCTGATTCTCGCGCGAGCCTACGAGCGTGTGGCCGCGAAGCGCTACGGCGACGCACGGGATGACTTCGATGCGGTCGCCGAGCAGACCGGCTCGCTCGAGGCGGACGTCGGAGCGATCGACATGCGCTTGAAGTTGGGGGACCCACCGGGCGCGATCGAGGCCCGGTACGACCCACGCGCAGTCCTACCGGCGCGCGCGCACTTCGCCAAGGCGTATCTCATCGCACGGCATCTGCAGACGCTCAACGGAGAGGCCCACGCCAAGGCTTCGGCCGCTGCACTGGCGGCGCTCGACGCTTCCTGGTCGGATCTCAAGCAAGAGCGGATGGCTCAGGCGCTGTTCGGCGCGCTCCTGCACGAGCAATACCTGCACACCGGGGACCTCGGGGCGGCCGAGGGGGCCAACGCGCACTACCTCATCGCGCTCGAGCTCGTGGCCGACAACGCGCGCTTGCGAGCGATGATTCTCGGCGAACTCGGTCTATTGCACACGGACGTCGGAAACTACCGGATCGCCCTCGCCTACCTGCTCGAACGCGACGAGCTGCCCTACACCGACAACCCCGAGGGACTGGACGTCCTCTTGTCGAAGGCGCAGGCGTTGTTGCACGTCGGGCGCGACGCGGAGGCGGCCGCCGCCGGCGACGCCGCGCTCGCCATGATCGCCCGCAAACGGGCGCTCGCCCCTTACCGTCTCCTGGCTCTCGACTGGGCCGCGGTAGACCACCTCGCAGCGGAGCACTTCGCACGCGCCCTCGCACTTTACGATGAGGAAATCCCGCTGCTCGACGCGTCGCGCGCCCCGATGGCCGCGCGCAATCGGGTGGTGGCGCGCTTCTCGCGCGCGGCGTCTGCGGTCGGCGCCAACAAGCCCTCTCGCGCGCTCGCCGATCTCGATGACGTGAACAAGCGCCTGGGCGACCCGAGGACGGTCGCGACGCTCCAGTGGCCGCATGCGACCCCCGACCAGGTCGTTCGCGCGTACCGACTCATTGCGAGCGGCTTGCGGGCCAAGGCGAACCGAGAGCTTGGCCGCTTGGACGCGGCAGCGCAAGCCATCGGCCAGCGGCACGCGATCCTCGAGCAGCAGCTGAGGGAGACGAATCGGGTGGAGATCGAGCGCGAGGAGATGCTGGCCGAGGCGCAGCTTGCCCTGAATGCGAGCGAGCGTCACGACGCGGCGGCCACCCGGAATTGGCTCGGTCGGGCGCTGGCGCGAGCGGACGACCTTCACGCCAGAGCCCATGGAGTGAGCGACAAGGAGCAACTCGATGTGCTGTGGCTGACCGCGGAACTCACGGTCTCCGTGGGGGGTCCGCTCGTTGTGAATTTGCCGAAGCGGATCGAGGCGGCGGCCGCGGAGTTGGCGGCGCGCCGGGAGCCTTCGCTCAAGTCCTACGAGCGGTGGCTCGAAATCTACGGCCCTCTCGTCACCGGTTTCGATCGCGAATGAGGCCGATCGCGCGCTTCGGGGAAACGCTCACGCTGCGATCGCGACCCTACAGCCTCACGCCCCATTGCAGACCCAGCATGAACGCGGCGAACGACCCTGCTGCGCCCGATCCGATGGCGCTCGGCATGTAGAGGACGCTTGCGTCGGTACCGATGACGAAGGGACCTGGCGTCAGCGCCACCAGCACTTCCGGTTGCACGTACATGCCATGGCTCGCGGAGGGCGGCGGGCTCAACGTGCCCGTCGAACAGGTCATGCCGGGGCAGGAACCCGTCGCTTCGGCCGTCGTGAGATAGTCGCCGATGCCGATTTGGCCGCGAACCGTCAGAATCCGAAAAAAAGTCCGACCGTAACCCCCTTCGAAACCGAAAGAGCGCCCCCACGACGATCCACAGGTCTGGTCCGCCGTGTCCAAGCAGCCGCCGTGGGAAAAATAGCCCATGTATGACAAGCCGCCGTAAAGGCCGAGATACGAGAGGCCTGCCCGTGCGCCAAAGCCGTCGCCCGCCAAGGGCAAGGAGCCACGCACGTTGCTGAGCGGGCTGTACGTCAATCGCGCAGCCACTTCGGGGTGGAACGCGCCGAACCATCCGGCCGAGGTGCCGTCGCCTTCGAGCGCATCGACCCTCGACGCAACCGCCAGCAGCGGCACGCAGAGGCATCCAACGGCCGCCCACCTCATCCTCCCGGACGCTAGCACCCGGGTTGCGGGTGGCAACCTGCGAACGGGCGCGGCTTCCGGGACTCGCGCTTTCGCGCATGCGCGCTCGGCTGTGGGCGATCCGGGCGCCACCGCGCCTCCTAACGCGTGTCGTCGACGCGAATTCGGAAGACCGTTCGCAGAAGCTGCCCGGGCTGCACGAGGCGCAGGCCGCGACCGGTCGTGAGCGCATCGGTTGGCGCGGTCATCGGCTCGAGGGCGATGAATTCCATTTCCTTAGGAGCAAAGACCTGCGTGTAAGGGAAGCCCTCCAAGAAATCCACGGTGATCCGTCGACCCGCGCCGTCGATGGACAGCGCGGCTGGTTGCCCCTGTAGCGCGAAACCATCGTCGAAATCGACCTCGCCGAGGGAGGCGTCGAAGCCGGCAAAGGGCTCTTCGACCCCCGTCGGGATTCCGCGCGAATCGAGCGTCAGTCGGCGCATCGCCGGCAGGGTCAGTTTCCAGTCGGCCCGACCGAGTCCCGGCAACCCCAGGAAGGGGTGGAAGCCGAAGCTCACCGGGACCGGTCCTTCGGAACTCCCCCAGACCGTGGTCTCCAAGGTCAGGCCGTCGGAGCGCAAGGCAACGGCGAGATCGACGCGATGGGGAAAAGGAAATACCGCCAAACGCTCTGGGCACGTCCAGTGCAGCCGGGCCGTGATGCGCTCGGGCCTCGCGTCGAGAACCTGCCAGGCGAGCCGAGACCAGGGGACCCCGTGCATGGGCAGGCCGCCACGGTCCCAGTGCAGAAGAGGCGACGCCGGGTCGAGCACGACCGCGCGCCCTGCGGCCGTGTAGCGCATCCCCGAGAGGCGGTTTGCCCAGGGATACAAGATCGGAATCGCCGCCGTCTTCCCCGCGGCCGCGGCAGCGTCGAGGTCTTCCACGCGCCGCAAGAGCTCGGCTCCCCGGTGACGAAGCGAGGCCACGAGCATGCCCTTGTCCGGCGACACCAGGGCCTGGAGCTCACCGGCCGCGAGCGTGTGGGACGCATCGAGTATTCGACAATCCATTCGAACAGTGGCATCCGTGTGCGGCAAATCCGCCGAGCGCATCGTACGGGGGGTCGCGCCCGCCGTCTCGTTCCTTGTCGCCCGAGCCCGGGGAGAGCGCATGGTAGCCTTCGCCGCCCTTGCCTTTCCGTCTTCCCACAATCGGGCGCGCAGCGGCCGCCCGAGGTCGGCGCCTCCTGCCGTCGGTGCTTCTGTTCGCAGGATGCCTGTTCTTGGTGATGTTTTTTCATCAGGGCGTGAGCGCCAACCCCATGTCGCGTTTATTGACGGTGTTCGCCCTCGTGGACGATGGGCGTCTCCGGGCCGACCGATGGGGCGGCGAGACGGTCGATAAGGCGATCGTCGGGGGCCATGTCTATAGCGACAAGGCGCCTCTCTCGAGCTTCCTCGTGCTGCCGTTCTACGCGGCATGGCGCGCCGGGCATCGACGCGATCCGCCGGCGGTCTACGAGAACGTGGCGGCGGTTCTGGGCGACCTCGTGGTGGCGGCGGTGCCGTTTGCGCTTTTCAATGTCCTCGTCTTTCGCCACGCGGCCCGTCGCGTCCGTGCGCCCGTGGCGTCGCGAATCGCATGGGCCGCGGCATTTTCTACCTGCCTATTCAATTACGGAAATATCTATTACGGTCACATGCTTGCGGCCGTACTCTTTTTGGCCGCTTATCTCCTTGCGGTCGACAAGGGGCGCTGCGCCCTCGCGGGACTTTTCGGGGGCTGTGCCGTCGTCACCGAGTATCCGCTGGTGCTGGCCAATTTTGTCCTGGCACTCTGGCTTCTGGGGCAACGTGGCTCCCGTTGGCGAGGCGCCGCCGCCTACCTCGCGGGCGCGACGTTGCCCGCCGTGGCCATGCTTGCTTACAACTTCGCGGTGACGGGCCATCCGTTCGACTTCCCGTACTCGCATGTGCCGGAAGTCTGGAAGGCCATGCACACTGCGTTCGGCATCCGCGGACCCTCGCCGGAGGCGGCGTGGGAGCTCCTCTTCGGTCAGTACCGCGGTCTGTTGTTCTACGCGCCGACCCTCGCGGTGCTGGCCCCGCTCGCCTTTCGCCGGCCACCCGCCCATTACGCCGCGGAGCGACGCCGCTGGATGTTGATCGCGGCGCTGTGCGCGACGCAATTTTTTTTCGTGTGCTCTTACTTCAAGTGGGACGGCGGATGGTGCACTGGACCTCGGCATCTGACTCCGGTCATCGCCCTTCTGGTCTACGAGGGGGCGGGCAAACTCGCTGAGGGTTGGCCGCGGCGGCGACTGGCCTTCTACGCGACGGCGGCTCTCGGCATCTTCGTGAACGCCGCCGCGGCCGCCACGAACCCCATCCCCGCCGAATCGGAGACCCACCCTCTCTTCAGCGTATTTCTGCCCGCCCTCTTCGCAGGCAAAATCAACGACCACAACATGGCGGTCGAGTGCCACCTTCGGAACGGCCCCTGGGTGTTCGGACTGTGGTTCTTGCTGTTCGCAGCGTTCGGCGTGCTCTTGTCGGTCGTCGCCGCCATCGCCGCGGATCATCGGCCGATCCGCCCTTCGGGGTCTCGCTGGGCCCCCACCGGCGACTGAGACGAGCCTCGCCCTCGAAGCGAGCGGTCCGCGCGGTTGACTCGAAGGCGGCGTGGGGACGGGCTCTCC
The DNA here is from genome assembly GCA_963696385.1 of uncultured delta proteobacterium. Taxonomy (GTDB): domain Bacteria; phylum Myxococcota_A; class Polyangia; order Polyangiales; family Polyangiaceae; genus Palsa-1150. The sequence goes on along the minus strand of CAVOKF010000004.1, from coordinate 437,903 downwards.
GCGCGCGCTCCCGAGCGTTCTCCACGGGGCGATTACCGGGGAGGCATCCCGACCCCCGTCGCCACCGGAATCGCGAAGTTGTCCCAGGCGGGAATGAGGTTGTTGACCGTGGGGTCCTGATTCCAAAGATAAACGGCCGGATACGTCGTAATGGCGTTGTTGGCGTTCGCGTCGACCGCGACTCCGGCGATGTAGAGCTGCACTTTGCCGGTCAGTCCGCCCGCGCCGCTCATCTGCGAAGAGCCGACGGAGGCGGGGCTGTTCGGATCGTTGATGCGAATCGAAGAAAACGTCAGCCAGTAGTACGTTTTCCCATCCTTCGAGGCCGCCACGCCGCCGGCTTGGGCGGGCGCCCACTTGGGCCACGTATTCTGAACCCCGGGGGTGGGGCTCGTGACTCCGGTCAGGCACATCGCGGGGTCATTCGCCGCAAGGCGGGTCGGTGTCGCGCCGGTTCCGGTGGCAGACGCCACGAAGATCTCGGCGTGCGGCTCGTCGTACATCGTTTCGCCCGCCGCGACTCCGTCGAAGGCGAGGAAGGCGTCGTCCGGCGAAAACGACGGGAAATAATAACTCATCGTGGAGGACGTCGCGAGAGGGTTGCGCGCCGTCCCGCCGGCGCCTCCCGGGGTCGCGGTCGCGTTGTACGGTACGATCATCACGCTGGCCGTCGTGCCGGCCATCGGCATGTCGAGCCGGCCGTCCATCGTGCCTTGAGCCGACGACGTGTAGGCGACATTCATCCCATCGTGGCTCCAGCTCGGCGCGCCGGCGCTGTTGGTGTCGCCGGTCCGGGCGAGGATGCCCCAGCCTCCGTTGTTGGGCGCACCCGGAGCCGCGCTCGGGCGCCCTGCGTCCGCGGCGCCATCCCACAGCAGGTTGATCCATACCAACTGGGAGACGACCCCGCTCGGCTCAGTCCCTAGGTACATGCCGGCGGCGTTCTCGGGGTCGTCCAGCGAAGCGCCGAGGGAAGCGATTTCGATGCAGTCGCCCGGCGGCGCAGTGCAGTTGTAGTGCCCCTTCGAGAAGGTCTGGATCCCCAGCATCACGTTGTCGACATTGTTCGTGGCCGAGACTTCGCTCCCGCCGAGGTAGTTCACGTCGTTCGTGTTGGGGCTGAGGTTGGCAATAGCGCCCGCGGTCGACCACGGCGGCACCTGACCGACCGCCCCGGCGTCCGCCGAGACTGACGCGATGGCGTTCGGCCATGGCCATTGTGCCGTGAATCCGACGAAATTGCCGTCCGGCGTCGCCGTGTGACAGCCAATGCACCCGACCGCTTCGGGCACCGCTGGGCTTGGGAAGTTCCCGCCAATCGGAGGCTGAGCCCATACGGTTTGCGTGACCTGATTGGGTGTGAGGACGGCCTCCGTGCTCTCATCGCCGACCTGGAACCCCTGAAGGTTGGTCGTCGCGGCGTCGGTGACGAACGACGCCGTCGACCAGAACACCATCGCGCCCTGCGCGGGCGCGGGAGCGACAATGAAGTTCGTTCCACTGCCGGCCGATGGCGATCCGCTCGTCCCCGCGCCCCGGATGGTGACCGTGATCGGCTCGCCCTGGACGTTGGAGGCCAGACTCGTCCATAGGGCCTTCGGCATCGTCCACTTCGTGGCGCCGGTGTAGACGAGCAGAATCGCTCGACTCGCTCGTCGAATGGAACCGCAGCTCGAAAAGAGTTTGGCCGGCCGGCGCCGTCCAGATGAAACGCGGGCGAAGCCAGTTGTTGGGATAGAGGGCGCCCGGGGCCGGCTCGTACACGCACGGACCTCCGGACCCGCCTGCCTGGGCCGTCGAGGCTGGGGTTCCGAAAATCCCCGACGGAGTGCTGCCGGAGGGCCACGTCTCATCTTCGATGAGGGGCAACTGGGTTCCGCTGCTGCAGGTGCCCGCATCGTTTGCGAAGGTGCACGCCTGAGCGAAGTCCGTGCACGAGTTGGTCGCCGCGCATCCGCCGCTGGTGCCCGTCAGGCCCACTCCCCCGCTGCCACCGCTGCCACTGATCGTGGGATTGCTGCTCGTCTGCGAAGTGCTTCCGCTCGACCCGGGGGGACCGAACGTGTTGTCGCCCGGCGTCGTCGTTGAATCGCCCTTGGCACAACCGGCCGCGAGCGCGGCGCCTGCGAGCAGCGCGGCACCCAGCGCATCCTGAACGAACCGTTGCTTCGAGAGGGAAGGGGGCATGGAGGGCCTCGTGAGATGAAATCGGACGAAACCGCCGCCAGGCGGGCGCGGATCAGGTGCGTTGCGAGCGCGCACCCTCGCGATGGGCGCGGCGGCTGGATCGCAACAACGCCGCCGCTGATTGGCTACGCGTTTTCAGGCGATCGGGCGCGTCTCGTCTGCGTCCCTTCACCTACTCCCTCCGGCAGAAGCTCCCATCACCTTGGAAGTCTCCCATCACCCTGGAAGTCCGCCCGCCGAGAAGACTCCCGTCACCCTAGAAGACTCCCGTCACCCTAGAAGTCTTCCTCTCGCTCGCCTTCCGAAGGGCGACCCCATCTCATCAGAGCCGAAATGGTGTGATCGTCCAAACGAGCGGCCGTGCGGGGTGGCGCGGGGGGCCATGGAGGCGCGAGTGCAGCGAGCGTCCACCGGCGCAAAGGCTCGAGCGCGAGCGGCGACGTCCCTCGAACGTCCGCCACGCACGACGGGTCGAGCGAAAGATCGCACAAGCGGGTCTCATGGTCGCGACCTCCAAGCAGCACGTACGGCCCCCAACGCGCAGAGAAGCGACCGCCACGGGTTGCCAACAAAGGCCGCTGCTCGGGCCATAGCGCCCCCCGAGCCAGAGCGGCGACGTCCACGCCCTCGAAGGCGACCGGCGGCACGAGCCCGAGGGCATCGAGCACCGTTCGCGCGAGGTCCACCGGAGCGCTCGCGGCTTCGACGCGACGACCCGCAAGCCAATGGGCTTGAGGCCAGCGCACCACCAGCGGAACGGACAGTTGAGGTTCGTCGAGCGTGTCCGGATCGCTGAATGGGACGGGGGCGGACTCGTTCGCCGCAACGTCCGCGGTGACGATCACGGCCGTGTCGGCTTCGCGCCCTGCGCTGCGAAGGGCACCGACCAGCCGCCCGAGAGCCACATCGTGCGCGTCGATCGCTCGATCGTAGAGCGCCCAGGCCCGCACGCGGTCATCCTCCTTGAAGCGGCCGGGGTGCCGGCGAGCCTTCATGAGCGCCTCGGCCGCCCGACGCGGCTCGATCATGCCGAAATAGCCCTCCGGCGGCATCGTCTTCAACTCGTCGGGGCTCGCGTCCCAAGGCGGATGACCGCCACGCGCATGAACGACGACGAAGAAGCGGCTCGCCCGATGCGCCCCGATCCATTCGGCCGCATCGTCGAAGACCCTGGTCGCGGGCACGTCCTCGAGCGGATCGTGGGCGACGAACTGGTCCCAGCCTCGGGCGAAACCGAAGGCGGCACCGGTCGTCGGATTCGCGGTGAACATCGCGGTGGCGATGCCGCCTTGACGGCACGCATCCTCGACCGTCGTCAGGGCATCCGACAGCCGGGCGTCCGGATTGCCGAGGCCATGAGCGCGGGAGGACAACCCCGTCAGCATCGACGCCATCACGGCCGTCGCGAGCGAACTCGATGCCCGGTGTGCCAAAAACGTGGCTCCGGTCAACGCCAGGCTCGCGAGTTCCGGAACGACGTGCGGTCCTCCCCATGGCGCCAGCGATCGAGCCGCCGTGCTTCCGAGAACGACGAGAACGACTCCATGCTCGACCGGCGGCGGGGGGGCGACAATCGAACCGGCTGCCACCACGCGAGGGGCCCCGAGCAGTAGGCGCGTGCCCTTTGCAGCTCGTTTGGCGATGAGTTCGATGGAGGCAAGCGCGCCGTCACCCTCCAGTCCGGTCACCGGCACGGACCACGGGGTCCACGCGGCCGCGCCCCCGGCCACCGTGGCCGTGCCGAGCACAATCGGAGAATGACGGTCACGAAGGAGGCGTGCCTCGACGTCGGCATCGCCCCCGCCCACTGTGGACAGTTCCGTTTCGAGCGTCGCGTTGGCGGGGATCCATCCCGAACAGCGGACGAACCCGGGCGCAAGAAGGGATAGAGCGTGGAGCGATTGTCCCGAGAGCGTCGCGTCGACCACGACGTCGGCACGAGTGGGAGCCGGATACGAGTCGGCGACCTCTCCCGTGCCGATGTGCACCCAATCGATTTCGGCCAGGGCTTCGTCGCTCGCACGGGCGCCACCGACGAAGTGCAGCGTGAGCTCGTGGCCGCCGGGGGCCAAACTGACGTTCGATCCGCGAGCCGCTACGACGCGCGTCTGGCCTTTGCCGAGCGCCCATACGCCGAGGATCTTGCCATCGATGGCCACGGAGACACTGCGCGCCAGCAGCCCGTAGACCCGAGCCTCGGCATACGTGCCGGAATCCGGAATCTCGCTCGCCGAGGCAGGCCAATAGAACGTCGCCGAAAGCGTTCGGGAGTGGGCTCGCAGCCATGTCGCACCGGCGCGTTCGACGGTTTCGTCTTGCCCTGGGCGGAGCGAACCAGGCCGAAGACTGGCGACCATCGACGGTTCGCCAAAGTCGAGCAGGACCCCTCGATGGCCGAACGCGCAGGCCTCCAACGTCGCGGACATGTCCAGCACGACGGAGCGCGAAGGTGCGCTCGACGCGTCTTGCGGATCCGGGTCGGAGCCGGCGGCCGCAGGCGCAGGCAGCCCGGCCGACCCTCGGCCGCAGGCGCTGAAAGCCAGCGTAAGGAGCAGCGGGCGGCTCCATGCGCTCACGGCAAAGCCACATGCACCCGCGTCGTCTTGCCGGCCCGAACCTCGACCACCTGAGTGGAGGTTCGACCGGCCTGCTCGACCCTGAGTTCGTGATATCCGGGGCTGAGCGGGCTTCCTATCTGCGGGCCGGTGCCTGCGCGTGCACCGTCCACTTGAACGAGCGCCCCCGCGGGGACAAACGCCTCCAGGAAGCCGTAACCGGCGGGGACTTCGCCGCCGAGAGGCAGATCGTCGATCGCGGATGGATCCCGCCCAGTCGATGCCGTCGGGATTGGAATCGCTCGAGCCGCCGAAGCCGTGACCGCCGGGGTGTGCGAATGGGGCCGCTCGGCCTCGCGCGAGTCGACGTACAAAATGACCGCGACGGCGGCACCCAATACGACGAGCGCCGGGACGAAGCCCCCGACCTTGGCCCGTCGGCTTCTCGGCTCGACGCCCATGGGGTCCCGTGGCTCAATGCCCAACGGCTCCGCCCGAACGGATGCCCCTTGCGCCTGCGAGGTCCGCGGATCGCCCTTTGGCGCGGCCACCCGCGCGGCGTGTTCCGCAGCCGCGGTCGCTTGCACATCGCTCCTTTCGGGCTCATCGGCGACGGCAAAGGCCCCAACGTACGCTTCTGCCGTCTCGCGGTCTGCGCTCGAATGTTCGGCGGCCCACGGCGACGCCGGCTCTTCGGACGAACGCCCTTCGCGGTCGACCGGCATCGGCATTTTGGCGGTGCGCTCGATCGAGCCGAATTCCGAGAAGGACGCGGCCGATTCCGCGCTCGTCTCGGGCACGATGGCGTCGGGCGGCACGGAGGGAAGAGCCCGAACATCGGCCTCTTCGTCGTGATTGGCGGGCGGATCCGACGAACGCGGACGGAGCTCACTCGCTTCGACAATCGAACGAAGCGCCGGGCCTGAATGAACCAACCCCGGCTCCGGCGATTGTTCGCTGATCTCGCGCATCACGGCGTCCTCGAGCGACGACGGCGCGTCGGCGTCTTCGTCCGACCGGTCGGGCGGCGGCTCGGGCGACGTGACCCCCGCATGGAGCGCAAAGGGCAAAGGCGACGGAGACGGATTGGCCGGCGGCACCCCGAGCGTCGAGCCGGACGGTGAAGGGACGGGCGTGGGGGGCGGGGCAGGCGCGGGCGCCCGGGGAGCCGGGGGGGGGCTGGCCGGCGTTCGTCCGAAGGTGCCGACGGGCACGGGGGCGCTCGGGCGCGCATTCGGCGGGAGGGTGAACCTGCGGGCCGAACCTCGAAGCACGGCAAGCGCCTCGTCGACAGCCGGGGTGAGCAAGTCGGCGCCGTCGTACCCCTCGACGCTGCGGATGGCCCCGCGAGCGGCGAGATTGGCGAGAACGTCTTCGAGCAGCACCGGCGAGGCGTCCCCCGCAAGAAGCATCTGCCGGGGCGAAGCGCCCGACGATAGGCGTTGGATGAGGACCCGCGCCGGCTCCGGCGTCGCGCGCAAGTATTCGCCGAGCACGGCATCGTCGATCGTAATGCGCTCGACTTGAATCGTGGTGGCCCCGGTGGTCGCCGCGAGGGCCCCGCGCGCGGCGGCGATCGGCCGTGCGAGTTGCTCGGCGAGGCTCCCGGTCAGATCGCCTCGGATGGGGTCGTGGGTGGTGGCGACGGCGAAACGCCCGGAACCGACCCCGAGGAGGCTCGCGAGGGCTCGTTCGCCGCTCTGGTAGCTGCCATCGCTGGCCGTACGCGTGATTTTGCGAGGCGCTCCCCCACGGATGTCGATCTCGTACACGAACATCGCGTCACGGACCGAGACGCGGGCGTCCTTGCGCACGACGCACACGAGGTCGAGCAGAAGGCGCGGCGAAAGCCCGTCCAGCCGACCTCGGGCTTCGCCTTCTCCCCGCAGTCTCATCTCGATGCGCGCGCGAGGGCGAAGAACTTCGCGAACTCGAGCGAGAACGGCGCGCGAGTCGCTCTCCTTGCGCATGTAGGCGGCCGCACTGGCGCCGAGTTCGCGCACGCGCTGCAAGAGGTCCTCTTTCCACGACAGAAGGATCACCGGTGTGTCGCGCAACGCGACGTCACGGCGAATGGCGCGGCTCAACGCGAACCCGTCGAGCCCAGGCATCAAGATGTCGCTCACGACGAGCTCGGGCTGGACGCGAAACGCGATGTCGAGCGCCGTCCGGCCGTCGAGCGCCTCGTGAACTTCGCAGCCCGCCGTGCGAAGCAGATCGGAAATGAACCAAGTGACGCCCGGGTCGTCGTCCGCTACGACGACGCGCCGGCCCTTGAGCCGCACGTCGGCTGCGGCGCCGCGCCCGCGACCGGTCCGCCGATTGGAGGGCGTCTCGTGATGCAGCCAGGGCGCGACCGCGATCGACCCCTCCGGTGCGCCCCCGTCGAATTGAATGGCCCCCCCCGTTCGCTGAGCCACGATTTCCTGAATGCGAGCAATCGCGCCCCAGAGCGCACCGAGCACTTCCGTTCCCTCGCCCAGCGGAACGCGCAGCGAGCGCGCCGACCGGTCGACGCTGTCGACGAGCGCACGCTTCAACTCGTCGGCCAGACGGTCGGCGAGCTGCTCGAGCGTGGGCTCCCCGAGGGTCACCCGCAAGGTTCGGCCTTCGCGCGAGTCGAGAATCTCGTCGCAGGTTGCGCGAATGAGCTCGGGGGTAACCGGCTTGCCGAGCGATCTCGGCGACGCCCAGCGCGACGAAGCGAGCCGCATCGTCCGCCATCCGAAAGGTGCCGACGACGATGATCGGCACGGGCTCGGTCAGCGGGTCGTCGAGCAGCGCCGCGACCAGGTCGGTCGCCCGGGCCAGGTCCGCGTCCACCAGAACGAGATCCGGGGCATACGCCCGCGCCAGCTGCAGTGCCGTGTCGAGATCCGCGGTTCGCTCGCACTCGAACGCGCGGATGCGCGCGATGCCGTCGTCCATGAGGGCCTCGGCCAAATCTTCGCCGCCGACGACCAGCACCGTGATCGGCGGATGACCGGGCGCCTCGTCCGAATCGTCGTGGGCGTGGGCCGGCGCTTGCCGCGGAGCCGCATCCCCCCACGCGAGCCCCCGCAATGAATCGAGGGTCTGACCGACGAAGGCGACCTCCGCCTCGCGGAGGCAACCGGCGTGCGCCGCCTGCTCGAGCACGACGAGAGCCTGCTGGAGAGCACGCGCCATCGCTTCGAAACGCAACAGGCGCGCGCCGGACCCGAGGGCGTGCAGCCGCCGGCGCAGTTCGTCCCGGATGACCTTGGAGGTCGGGTCGTCCTCGATGGCGGACAAAAGGTCGCGGGCGTCGGCGACCTTACGCCCGAGCGACGCAACGAAGTCGGCGCGAGCACTGCCGAGCCGCCCTGTCTCGCTGTCCCTCCCCTCGGACGTACGGCTCGACATGGCCTGTCGCCCGTAGCACGAAGCGCTCGCCGCTGGCCAGCACGGCAGAGCGCTACCACTTCTCACCGAATGACTTTTGAAGCGTTGCTACATTGCCTCGGTCCGAGGCATGCCCATTTCCATGTCGATCCCACCCGGAGTCCCCGAGCGGACCGGGTCGCGTTCCGTGCGTTTGGGCACGGCCATTGGCCTCGGAGCGTTCGCCACTCTCGTTTGCGTTCTGCCGGCTACGCTGCGCGTGTGCGCGGCCATCGGCCCGGACGAGAGCGAGATGCGCGTCGCGGTGGCTCTCGCGGCGGCCGCGCTCGGACCGATGGTAGCGTCGATACTCGTGCTCCGGGGGGCTCGGGAAGGACTGCGCGCGTTTGCGGGGCTGGGAGTGGAGGTGCGGGCGTTCGGGCTGGCGCTTTGGCTCGCATCGCTGCTCGTCACGTTCTCGGTCTTCGGCAGCGTCCTGCGTGCGACCACCCACCATCACGCGCTCGCGGGTGTGACGTTCGCATTCGGCGCGCTCGCGCTTGCAGTCGGCTCGGCCGTGCTATGCGCCCGCTTCGTCGCGATCCTGCGCGCGGCGTCGCCCACAATGCGCCGAGTCATGGCGATGGCCCTCGGCACGGCCATGGCGGCGGCCGTCGGTTGGGTCGGAGTGCAATTCATGCGCGCAACGGCCCACGATCCGGCATCCGCGAGCGCGGCGGCGATTGTCGTCGACGTCCTCGCTTTCGCGCTCGCCGCCGGGTTTGCGGCTCAGCCATCGTTCGCATTGCGCCGGCCCTTGGCGCTCTCGGGACCCCCGGTTGCCATCGTCATCGCGGTACTTGGAGTCACGGCGCTGCGCGACGCCACCTTGCGCCACGCGATCGACGAGCACGCGCCGGCATTCTCCGCGGCCGCACGCTGGGTCCCGGAGGCTTCCGAATGAAGCACGTTTGCTGCGCCTTGTGCGTCCTGGTTGTCGCCACGGTGTTTGCAGGGTCCGCCTGGGCGAGCCCCCCCGCCGCCAGCGCGGTGCCGTCGACGATTCAGCCTGCCGCCCCCGGCGAAGGCGTCGCGGTGGTCGCGCTCTCGGCAGCGACCGATGCAGCCTGGCCGCTCGCGCAAGCGATTTACGGCGATGCGTCGCTTCGGGCCCGCACACTCGACGAAGCTTATGCGCGAATCTTGTGCGGCGAGCCGCCCGCCCCGGGCGCCTCGGCCGATGAGCGCGACATTGCCGATACGATCGCAGCGGTTCGAGGCGACGATGCTCCATCGCGGGCACTGCTGGGCGCGCTCGCGCATCGCTTCGGTTTGCGCGCGCTCGTTCTCGTCCGAGTCGACGGCGGTCACCCTGTCGCGCACGTGTTTCTGGCCGACCTCGGAGCGTTCGACGCAGCAACGTACGTCCCCGACGCCGGCCGGCTACCGGTGTCATGGTCGGCCGCGGCCCGCTCACTGGCCCGCACCTTGGGGTCCGCTCCGGCGGCGGCGCCCGCGCTGGCGACGCACGAGATGCCGCCCGCCGATGGGCGAGGGGGCCGGCCTTTTTACTCGTCTCCCTGGTTCTGGGGCGCGGTGGCGCTCGCCGCCGCGGCCGCCGGAGTGACCTACCTCGTGACGCGAGACAGCGGCTCTCCCACGATCCATCTTGTGGTGCAGGTGCCGCATCCATGAACCGACGGCGATGGGTCGAGGTCCATTCGTTCCTCCTGGCGCTCGCGTCTCTGGTGGTGTTCTGGGCCGTCCGGGCAGGCGCCTCGACCGATCCGGAAAGCGAGCTGCCGCACGCGCGCGACGTAGGCATGGTCTCTCAACCGGCCACCGCAACGCTGCCCGACCTACCGCGTGATTTCCGGCGGCTCGACCATGGCTGGTTGGTGGTCGAGTTTCCGATGAGCGTGCGGTCACGCGTCGACTCCTTGCTGCGCGACGCCGACGACCTGCGGGCGCAACTCGCCGAGGATCTCGGTGGACCGCTGCTGGAGCGGGTACGGGTCCGCGTGGCACGAAGTCCGGAACAGATGGTCGAACTCGCGCCGCGCGGAGCCCCTCCCCCCGCCTACGCCGCCGGTGTCGCGTACCCGTCCCTGCACCTCATCGTGCTCACGCTGCAGGCTCCCGACACGTGGGAAGCGCCCGACTTGTCGGAGGTCCTCAAACACGAGCTGACGCACGTGGCTCTCGCGGACGCGGTGGCCAACCACGACGTGCCACGCTGGTTCGACGAAGGGGTCGCCATTCACGCGTCGGGCGAGCTTTACCTGAAGCGTTGGACCGAGCTCTGGAACGCTTCCCTTTCGAGGCGATTGATCCCCCTGCCCGAGCTCGACCGCGCGTTCCCGAACGATTGCGCCGAGGTGAGCGTCGCGTACGCGGAATCGGCCGACGTCGTCCGCTTCTTGATGCGAGACGCCGATCGGGCACGCTTCGGTTCGCTCATTCAGCGGCTCCGAGCGGGCATCGCGTTCGACAGAGCGCTCGAGGACGCCTACGGCACCGACGTGCGCACGCTCGAATACCAATGGCGTGAGGACGTCGGACGTCGCTTCGGCTGGGTGCCGGCGCTGACCGGCGGCGGCGTCCTTTGGGCTCTGATCGCGGCGCTGTCGATCGCGGCGTGGGCGACCAAACGCAAACAGGCGAAGGCCAAGCTGGCGCAGTGGGCTCGCGAAGAGGCGTTGGCCGAAGCCCGCGTGTCCTTGGTGGACCCGAAGGCCCCCGCCATCGAGCCGGCAAATGAGGCGACGCACGTGGCGCGCGTGCCCTCGGTCCCCGTCGTCGAGCACGAGGGACGCTGGTACACGCTGCACTGAACGGACCGTGGGGATTCGAGCCGCCCCTGTCGCCTCCGGCCGACTTCAGGAAGGGGCCGGCAAGACTGCGCGACATCGGGGATCGCGATGGGCCGTAACCCGGATCGTCAGCGAAGGGCCGTTGGGCAGCCCACGACGACGCGAACGTCCAGCACGTCGCCATCGGCGATCTTCTGGCAGCTCGCACCGAGGATCGTCACGGTTGCGCCGGTCAGCGTCCAGCCATCGGGACCGGGCTGCGGAACCGGCTGCTCGTCGAAAAATACGTTGACCAGCGTGGGGTCGACCGGAGCCTCGTTCAGCTGCAGCGTGCAGCTGCCCGTGATCGCCGCCGCCACTTTGGACAAGGTCGCCGCGAACGCGGCTTGATCCGCCGTGCTTACGGCGTAGTACTGGGTGCCGGCCTCGTCACCGGCGCGCGCAGTGCCTCCCGCCTGGGCGAGCTGATCCAGAAGATCGGCATACACCTCGCTGCCGGGCACGCCGACGACGTACACGGGAATGCCGTCGTTGGCCAGCGTCTGAACGGCGCCGAGGGTCGCCGCGGAATCCAGGCACGACAGGTTGGCGATCCGTTGATTGGCCACCGAGGAGCCGTCGGTGCAGCAGCTACTCGGAGCCACCGGACAGTCGCCGTCGATGTTCGGCTGACACTGAGCGATGCCACACGTGAGCGACTCATCGCAATTGGGACCGCCATCGGTTGCGAGAACGACGAACGTCTTGCCCGGCAAAGACCGCAGGCGGGGCTCGAGTGCCACGAGCGTCGCCGCCGTTGGCGTCCCTCCGTCGGCTCCGATGTGACCGAGCGCGCTGAGGAACGCGAGCGCGGTCGCACCTGGCGTTCCGGCCGGTGCGTTGCCCTGGCGCGGGGCAAACACTTCGATTCCGGCTTCGCAGGCCGTAGGCAAGTCGACCGGCTGGTTGGCGGCCAAGTAGGGATCGGGAAACACCGCGGCGCCGATGACGGCTCGAGGCCCGAGCGCGATGACGATTTCGCCGATGACGCTGATGATTGTCGGCCACTTGTTGTCCTCGGCCATGCTCCCCGAACGGTCGAGCACGAAATAGACGTTGGGCGGGTCGACGACGATGGGTTCGTCGACACATGCGCAGACTCCACCGTTGGGGCCTAAGTCGCATGTGGGCGTGGCCGCTTCGGCGGGCTGCAGGTCGAGCGCCGCGGCGTCCGGTTCCGCGTACCCGGAGCCCAAGTTCTCAAGCAGCGGGAACTCGGACTCTTGCTCGCCGCAAGCCGTAGGCAGGACAACAAACAGGCAACCGATCCACGCGACGGCGAGGGCGCGACGTGAAAGGCGACGATAGCCGGTCACCCCAGCATGGTAGCAGTGTGGATGGCTTCCGATGCGACACCCCGCATCCCACACTCGCGCGTCGTATGGGTCCGCACGCGGCCTGGCCGGTGTCATCCGCACCCTCGGCGCAGTCGCACTCGGCGTCGCGGTCTGCCTGGCGACCGGCGGAATCCCCGGCTCGCGCCTTCGCTCGATCGGCGACGCGTCGGACGGAGCGCCCGTTCCCAGCGAAATCACCGGTCGCGACGGGGCCATCGACGTTACGGTCCGCGCCGCCGAGGGAGGCCTCGCGCTCGCCGGTGCTCGCGTCCGCGCACTGGCCATCATCGACGAGCAAGCCTACTTGGCCGATCGAGGATCCACCGACGACGTGGGGCGGGCGCGGATGGCCCGTCTGCCGCGAGGCGAGCTCTGGCTGCTCGCGGATGCGGCCGGATACGCGCGCGGTTCGTCCCACCTCATCGTTGACGCCGCGCCGCGCACGATCGTGCTCGAGCTCGGCCCCGGCCACGCGTTCGATGTCCTCGTGCGCGATGAGCTCGGCGCTCCCGTCTCCGGCGGCGAGGTCGAAGCCGTCGCAAGCAGCGACCCCTTGCCGGTCGGAGCCCAAACGGGCGCCGATGGGGTCGCGCACATGCAACGACTCGGACCCGGGCCTTGGCGTGTGACGGCCCGAGCCGGCGGCTACGAGGAGATGCCGGGGCGGGCCGAGCGCGACGCCGAGGTCGTCACGATCACGCTGCGTCGGCTGGGAGCGCTCGACGTCCACGTGCTGGCCGAGGGCGGCCGCGCCGCAGCCGATGCGCGCGTCTCGGTCGCCGGCGCGACACTCTGGCCACCGCGCGCCGCGGGAACCGATGCGCAAGGCAACGTGCGGATCGCTGGACTCGTGGCCGGCATCTACGCGCTGCGGGCGACCCGAGAGCAGTCCGCGTCGCCGATCGAGCTCGGCATCAGCCTCGAACGCGGCGAGGAAAAGAGTGTCGAGCTTCGTCTGGGGCCGGGACGATTCGTCGGCGTGCGCGTCACCGATGGCGAGGGCGACGACGCGGCCCCCATCGCCGCAGCGCGTGTGCTGCTCGCCGAGGGCGGGCTGTCGCCCTTCCCCCTCGAGGCGACCACCGATGCACACGGACGTGCGCGCCTCGGTCCCGTAGCGCCCGGTACGACCACGATCGGGGCACAAGCCAAAGGGTTCGTCGGGCGTGGGGCGGTCCTCGTGGCCGATCCGCCTCCGCTCGAGACGCGGGTCGCGCTCGTTCGCGCGGGTGTATTGACTGGGCGCGTCGTCGACACCCGCGGAGTTCCCGTCGCGGGCGCCACGATCGAGCTGGTCGGAACGGACATGAACGGGGACCCCATCTTCGATGATCCCCGGCGCGCACGCTTCCAGGCAGCTCAATTCGCTTCGATGCTGGCGGGGCCCGCACCCTTCGTCGCTGCCGGCGAGCTCGGCGTCGTGCCCGGGCCGGTTCCTCCGGTCCCGGTCGCGAGCCCATCGGGCGCAACGAGGTGGGGCTCACCGGTGGACCGCGTCGACAGCGAGCCGTGGGTCACGCGCTACGACGGAACGTTCCGCGCGACGCCGGCTTCGCCGGGCCGCATCCGTGCGATCGTGCATCATCCGGAATTCGTCGAGTCCGAAAGCGACATCGTCGGGCTCGTCCCGGGCGGCGAATCGCACGTCGAGGTCGTACTCCACGAGGGGGGATCGCTCGAAGGGCAAGTGCTCGACGCGCACGATCGTCCCGTGCAGGGGGCCCGCGTCGTCATTTCGGCCATGCGCACGGCGCTCGACCGGACCACCCGAACGGCAAGCGACGGAACCTTCTCCTTCGCCGACGTTCCGGAGGCACTGAGCCTCGGCGCAAGCGCAGGGGACGACGACCAGCCGGAGGTGCGGTTGCATGTCTCGGTGCCGGAGGGGGGACGCCAGGAAGTGACCCTCCACTTGCCCGAAGAGCGCGGCCCGCTTCCGGTCACGGTGGTGGACGACAGAGGCTGGCCGATCGCCACGGCGCAGATCACCGCAAGCTCTCTTTCGACCGACTCGCTGTTGCGCACGACCGTATTCACGGGAGCCGACGGCGAGGCACAGCTGAAGCGCGCTCACGGGGTGCCGCTGCGGATCGAGATTCGGGCACCCTCGCACGCGCCGCGCGTCTGGGTCACCGATGCGAGCACCGATGCGTTGCGCGTCGAGCTGGCTGCGGCCGAATCGGCCGCTGGACAGGTCGTGACCGCTCGCGAAGGCGAGCCGATCGGCGGTGCCGACGTGACCTTGTACACGGATCTCGGAGCGCGCCACGCCCGCACCGATGCGCGAGGTGCGTTCGCGCTGACCGACCTGGCCGCCGGCGCCACGCAACTGCGCATCACGGCCCGCCAGTACGCGCCCTACCACGACGCGATCACCATCCCGGACAGCCGCGGGCGTCGACCGTTCGAGATCGATCGAATCGCCATGGCCGCCGAGTGCGTCGCCGAAGGCGACGTCGTCGACGCTCGCGGCGAGCCGGTGGCAGGGGCGCGCGTGGCGCGCGACGGCGCTCCAACGTGGCTGCGGGTCGGGTCGACCCCCGACGGACTGGCAATCACGGACGCGCGCGGGCGGTTCCGACTCGGGGAGCTGCCCGAAGGCCCTGTCACGCTCGAAGCCTATGCGCCCGAGGCAGGCCGCACTCGGGCAACGGTCAACCTCGTCGCCGGGCGATCGAACGAAGGCATCCGCTTGACGCTCGGCATGGCGGCCGCCGGCGCCGCCGTCGACGAGCCCCCCCAAGGCTCGAGCGTGGCGGTGACTCTCGGGGAAACAGGGAATCCCGCGGAGGTCGTCATCGTGTCCGTGGTCGAGGGGAGCGAGGCCGAGCGCGCCGGGGTGGTTCCCGGCGACGTCCTGCTGACGGTCGACGGGGCGACGGTCGGTTCCATCGAGGATGCGCGGGCGCGGTTGAGCGGTCCGCTGGCCGACGACGTGCTCGTGACGGTACAGCGCGACGATCGGACACTCTCCTTTCGAATGGGTCGCGAACCCGTCCGTCGCTAAAGCCACAGGAAGGCCCCGGACCGACGGATGTCGCCGTCGAGCGGCCGGTACGACGGATGTTCGCAGTCTGGATCGAGGGCTTGAAGGGTGGAAGCGCGGGATCGTTCTGTAGAAAGCTCATTCGCGCGCGAAGACGATCGAACGGCCGGCGAGCACGGCCCACCGCATCGTGCCGTCTTCTCCGAACGTGAACGTGTGGGCCGCCGCCGGCCCGTCGGCGTCGGTGACCAGGACGACGGTCGTCGCGTCCTCGCGCACCACCCGATATCGGCCCGACTGGGTCAGGTTCGGCGACACCACGGTCATCGAATGGCCATCCACGCGAATCTCTGTGGCGAGCGCGAACGCGTTCGCGCGGTCGCCGCCACCTCCCTCGATGCGCACGCCCCGCCAGCGTCCTTGCAGTCGCGCCGAACCCACCTCTTCGCAAGCGATCAGCAACGAGAGAGCCGCGAGCCAGGCGGGCCCCCGCTCGAGGGCCTTCACGAGAGGCGCTCGGGCCGCGTGAGCTCCGCCACAATCTCCCTCGAAATTCGGCGCAGCGCGTGCCGACCGTCCACATGGGCGAGCCGCGTCCAGCCTTCGGCGCACAGTGTGGCGTCCCCTACCCGAACCAGGCGAAAATCGAAACGCACGGTCGCCGCCCCGATCTCGGAAAGGACTGTCTGGACGTCGAGCTCGTCGTCAAAGCGGGCCGGTGCTCGGTACCGCACCGAGACCTCGACGACGGGAAGGTGGATGCCGCGAACGGTCCATTCCGCGTAGTTGGCACCCCGGCGACGGAGCCATTCGACCCGGGCGATTTCCATGAACGACAGATACTTCGCGTGATGAACGATACCCATGAGGTCCGTATCGTCGAAGCGCACACGGACGCGGACGACGCTGCGCGCGGCGGCCGGATCGATCGGTTCCGAAGGCACGACAGATCCGCCATCTAACATGGCGGCCCGCCCGCTGTTACCGGGATCCCGACTCGGCTATCTTACCGCGCATGGAGCGCAAGCGCCGCTTGCCTCTTGTGCCTTCGGACGACGCGTCGGGCGAACTCGAGCCACGAACCGCCTGGCAATGGGTGGGGTTCGGGGCCATCGCCATTTTCGTCGTGTGGGTGCCTCTGGCGGCGTTGGGTGTATCGGTCGCCTCGCACTGGATCGCAGTCGGCGAAGGACCCCATCGGCTGGCGCGCGCCGCGATCGGCTACGCCGTGGCCTCCGCGTTCGCGCTCGCCGCCGCGGCCCTGGCCGGCGGCGCGCTGATCGGAGCATGGGGGGGGCCCACGGGGGGCCCGCGCCGAGCGGCGCTTGCCGGACTGGTGGCTGCGATCGTGGCGATCGCCGCTTCCTGGCTCACGCTTGGCTTCGCCCCCGGAGCGCTCGTCGTCGTGGGGATAGCGGTTCCCTTTGCCGCTTTGGGCGGCGAGCTCGGAAGACTACGAAAGGGCGGCCAGAAACGCTAAGAACATACGACGATGCTCTGCTTGAGAGTGGGAACCGATGCCGCGTGGGCGAGCGCAGCGGTGAGTCGCATCGACGCCGTCCTCATCGATCATGCCCATTGCGAGATGAAGGCGGCGTCGAACGCGCTCTCGCTCGCGACCCGCTACCCCGAAGACGTAGACTTGGTGCGGGTGCTGACCGACCTGGCTCGCGAAGAGCGGGACCACTTCGAGCGTGTGCGTACCCTCATCGAGGCCCGCGGAGCGACCCTCGGCGCGCCGACCGTCGACGGGTATGCAGCCGGGC
The DNA here is from genome assembly GCA_963696385.1 of uncultured delta proteobacterium. Classification (GTDB taxonomy): domain Bacteria; phylum Myxococcota_A; class Polyangia; order Polyangiales; family Polyangiaceae; genus Palsa-1150. The sequence goes on along the minus strand of CAVOKF010000004.1, from coordinate 420,878 downwards.
TGCGCAGGGCCATTCGCGCGTTGCCCGACGGGCCCGTCTCCACTCCGCTCGTGGATCGACTGCTCGTGGCCGCGATCATCGAGGCTCGCTCGTGCGAGCGATTCAAACTGCTCGCCGACGCAGCGACGAGCGAAGTCGGGCAGCGAGAAGTCGCCGCACTGTGGGAGGAGCTCTTCGCCGCAGAAGCCGGCCACTATCGGACATTCGTCGATCTGGCGCTGCGGGTCGGCCACGGCGATCGCCGGCGTGTGGTGACGCGACTGGAACGGCTCGCCGAGGCCGAGGCGGCCATCGTGACGGCACTCGCTCGTCGGGACGCGCCGTCGGAACGCGCTACGATTCATGGCTGAATCGACGATTGACGACCTGCTCGCGCTCGACCGGGACGTGGCGCGTGCCGTGGGACAGGTCGAAAGCTGGCGGGCAGGCCTGGCGGATGATCCGGACGCCAGCGCGGAGCAAGACCCATTCGAGGGGGTAAGGCGAGCGTCGGCGAAGTCGACACGGGACGCGTTGCGCGCGTGGACTCCCAGCGGCGCCGACGGACCGTTGCGGGACTCTCTGATGACCTGGGTGGCCGCGCTGGTGCAGACGCGTATCGGCCTCGCCGACGAGCTGGCGCGGGCTCGACACGTCAACGCTGCGCGCGGACGATTCCACGGTCCGACCCCACGTCTCGTATCGTGGCGCGAGGCGTGGCGTGGCCTCGTCGCCGCTCGAACGGGCGGCGAGGCGGAGTGCTGGATGGAGGCGGCCTGCGAAGCCGGTACGGGGCTCGCAGCCATCGGTCGAAAAACTGCGGCGAGGCGAGTCGAGGTCGCCCGGCGCCTGGGCTTCTCCCACCCCTGGGAAATTTCGGTGCCCGTTTCGCGCAACGCGATTCGCGAAGCGGCGACGCGGCTGCTCGACGCGACCGAAGACCTCACGGTCGCGGTGCGCCGGCAGGCGGGCCATAGTGGCGCACCGGGTGCGGCGGCGACACTGCATCAGGCGACCGCGCGCGACGCCGGCGAGGGCTGGCCCGCCCATCTCTCGTCGCGGTGGCTCGAGGAAATATTCGGGGCGCTCACGCCGGGTCTGCGGATTCGCCTTCCCCAGCTTCCGCCCGCGTTCGGCGCCTCGAGCTTCGCGCGCGCGCTCTACGCCTTTGGATTCGCCGCCCGCCTGGGCGCGGCGCCGTCCTCGCTACCGCACGGGCTGTCACGAGAGGTCGCGTCGGTCGGCGCACACCGACACGGCTTCGTCTTTGCCTCACTGGCCGCGGACATGGAGTTTCAGCGGCGTGAGCTCGGGCTCGGGCGCCGGATCGCCGCCAGCCAGGCGCGGATACTGGCTCGAAGCGCCCTCTTGGAAGTCCGCCTGCACGCCGCTCGGATCTTGCTCGGCGACGACGAGGACCCCTCGCCGCCGAGCCTCTTCGACGAGATTGGCGTGCGCCTGTTCGGAGCCCCGCTCGACGCCCGGTTGCGCGGTGCGTGGCCGTTCGCGCGCGACGACGAGCCGGGGCGGTTCGTGGCGCTGCTTCAGGCGCCGTCGTTGCGCGAGACGCTGCGCAATCGGTTCGACTCCGACTGGTTTCGCAACCCGGCGGCGTGGGCGCAGTTGCGGGCGCAAGGCGCCATGCCGGTACCGGAGCCCATCGACGAAGCGGCATTGGTACCGATTGCCCAGGCGCAAGGGCGTCTGTTCGAGGAGGCTCTTGGGTGAGACTCGCTCTGGCCGTCGTGAGCATCGGCCTCGCGCTGGTCGGCCGAGATCGCGCGAAGATGCCCTCCACGCGCCCTGCCGCCCGCGCCGCTGCCCCACCAGCCTGGTCGCGCGCGCCAACGCTTCCTCTACCCATGCTGCCGAGCGTGGCGCGCGTCCGCGTCGAAGCAGCGCGCGACCGCGTCACGGTGATCGAGGACGTCAACCTACCGCGCGGCGACTGGCAGTCCGGTGGCCTCGATCTCTACGTGGCGTTCGGGGCGCCGGGAACGCCGATCGCCCTGGATGCGCGATTGACGTCGCCGGCCGACGCGCGGGGCGACGCACGGAGCGAGGAGCCCGGCGAGCGTATCGCCACCGAAACGGCGCCCGCACGCGGTCCCGGGACTCAGCCTCTGCTCGGGCCCTCACAAATGGCCGGCGTCGTTCTCCGCATCAAGGAGGCGCAGCTCAAGCGCGCGTACTCGGCGGGCGAGATCGCGGTGATCCGCATCCGGAGCCTGTTGCGCGGCCCAATAGCCGACGCGACCGGAGCACGCGACGTCGTCGTGCGCTTGGGTGTCGCCGGGGGGCTTGCCATGACACTCGGACGCATTCAGGTCGTGTCCGTCGATTCCAAGCCATGGATCGTCGCGCGCGCCGAAGCGAACCTCTGCGGTCCCGAGGCCGAAACCTTGGGACTTTCCGTCAGCGTGTCCCCCAAGCCGAACGGACGGATCGGCGATTCGCGTGTCACGACGATCGCGCCGCAGGCGGCCGTGCGCCATGCGAGCGACGATTTGTGCATCCGCTGGTGGACGACCGATGCACCGGGGCGCTGAACCGACCCAGGCATCGATCCTTCGGAGGCCGGGTGCCCCGGCGTGTGCTGGGGCGATCAGGGACCCCACCAAAGCAGTTCGGCGACGCGCGCTTGGCCACCTTCCGACGTCATGGCCGTGACGCGATCGCCTTCGATGCGTACGACCGGATTGGGCTGCTCGTCACCCGCGACGAACGCGCTCTTCTCGAAGCCGGCCTGACCGAGCCAAATCAAGTGCAGGCCTTCGCGGCAGGCCCCCGCGAGCAGGACGTTGCGCCCCCCCCCGACGAGGTGGAAGTCCATCCATCGAAAACCGAAGGCGGCGAAACGCTCGGCACTCGGGAAATCGGCGCCGACATCCTTCACTTCGGGGATGTGGGCTCTCAGATATTTATGGAGTCGATCGTAGCTCGGATGCTTGAGCCTGGGCAACGCGCGCTCTCCCGATACGAGCACCGGCAAAGCGTACGGAGCCGCGCACGGGACCTCGACGTGGGCGCGGTACCGATCGGCCAGCGTGGCGCCGGTGGATCCTCCGAGCGCATCGTCCGACAACGACTTGAGCCACCAATGGAACACGGCGAGGTCGGCCTCGCCCGCGGCCGATCGAAGCCGCACGACGCTTTCCCAAAGCGGACGGCGCACGCCCCATACGCCGGCATGGCGATCCACGATGCACGCTCCGACGTACGCGGCTCCGTGAGCGATAGCATTGAAGAGTAGGTTGTCGGCCGTGCCGGGAGTTCCTTGATTCGCCCAGGCATCGCGACGAGCACGGGTCAGCGCGGCGCCGAGCCGATGAACGCTCGCGTCGGTTCGATTGAGGCGCAAGTCGGTGCCGAACAGACCCGAGGCATTGCGCGCGAACCGATTGGCAGCGTCGTCGAGGTGACCGAGGACCGCCCCGTTGCGACCCGGGTTCGCATCGACGCTTCGCGCACGCGCCAGGTCGTCGCGCTCTTCGGGCGGAACGAGCGGCAAGACGTACCGAACGAAGATGTGCTCGGCATTCACGCGAGGCGGGGAGCCGATTAGCACGCCGCTGCTATGCTCGGGCCGCTTTGCTGACCCCCGATGTGCGCTTCGAGGGCTGGACCACCGAGGATTGGCTGCGCTTTCTTCGACTCTGGCAGCCGCGCGCGACGCCCGACCACGAGCGAACGCAGCCACGGGGCGGCCTGGTGATCGTGCATGAAGAGGGTCTGGTCCTCAAACTGCTGCATACCCACCACGGCCGCCTCGACCCGTCGGCGGCTACGGCCCTGTCGGCTGCTGCTGCGGCGGCCCCGAGCCATCCCGCCGAGGCGCGCGCCGCGACGCCGCCAGCCAACGCCCTTTCGTCGTTGCCGCAGATGGCCCAAGCTCATCATGCCAGCTGGGTCTTGAGCCTGAGGTTGGGTGCGCTGGACGAGGTCATGGAACGCTTCGGCGCGCGTGCGCGCCGGGGCGACGACTTCACCGCCCAGTCGGTCATGTTCCTCGGGATCCTGCGCGAGATGATCGACGAGGGAGCCATTGCCACCTGGCCGCAGCGGCTGCGCGGCCTACCGTTGCCGACGGCCGCGGTCATCCGTCGGACTCTCGACGCGCTTTGCGCGAATGGGCGAGCGGTGGTGCTCGGTCTGTTCGACGAGGGGGCCCTCTGGACGTCGTTCGTCGCCCGGCGGCGCGGAGACGCCTTCGACGTGGTCGCCGGCCCCGAGGAGTTGCGCCCCGGCCTAGGACTTTTGTCGGGCGACTGGAGGCGTGACTACCGCCACCTCGCCCGCGCAGTCGAGGAGCGGTACGCGCCTGTCGGATTCGGCTGTTTCGCGGAGCTTTCCACGTTCCGATCCTTGCAGACGGACCGCCGGCCCGGTGCGTGGAGCCGCGCGGTTGCGGTTCGCGACGTGATCATCTCCCCCATGCCCATCGCGGTCGGAGTCGCCATCGGGTTCGACGGCACCTACTACGCTCTGCGCGGGCTCCGCGTCTTGACCGGACGCATCGCACCCCTCGCCGCCGTGACCCCGTGGATTCGCGCCGCACGCACGCACGTAGCCCGGGCCACCGGAAAGGACGTGACAGCGCTGCTCGGCTTCGATCCGCTCGCGGCGCTCCGGCAGCTGCTCGAGCGGTAAGCGGAGGACCCACGCCGTCAACGCCCGAGCTCGCGCCATCCTCGAATGGCTTGGCCTCGCGATTGAAGCGGGCGAGCCGTTACGCTGAGAGCCCATCGCGCCTGGACCCGTCCGGGCGGGGGTCTGTTCGGGCGTGGAGTGGAGACGACGGCGTGGCTACGACGCGCCCTCGGCGACTCGGATCCTCAGCTCGAGAAGCTGCGCAGGCGAAACGACGTTCGGCGCGTCGGTCATTAAATCGGTCCCCTTCTGGGTCTTCGGGAAGGGGATGACGTCGCGCAAACTTTCGGCGCCGCTCAGGAGCATCGCTAAGCGGTCCATTCCAAGGGCGATTCCGCCGTGCGGCGGCGCCCCGAGCCGGAGCGCCTCGAGAAGGAAGCCGAACTTGCTGCGTGCTTCCTCGTCGGAAATGCCGAGCGCACGGAACACCCTCGACTGGACCGCAGGATCATGCAGGCGAATGGAGCCGCCGCCGATCTCGAACCCGTTGAGTACGAGGTCGTATCGCCAGCAAAGGACTTTGCCTGGGTCGGTGTCGAGCAGGTCGACGCAGTCGTCGTGCGGACGCGTGAAGGCGTGGTGAGCCGCGACCCACCCCTTCGTCTCGTCGTCGTACTCGAAGAGCGGGGGGTTCACGACCCACAAGAAATTCCAGTGCCCGCCGTGGCCGCTCTCCGGGATCAAGCGGAGCTTCTTCGCGAGGTGGAGGCGCAGGTTGGCCATGACGGTCTGCACCAGGCTCGCGCGACCAAACTGGAAGACGATGAGGTCTCCCTCCTTTGCGCCCACGCGGGCGTTGATTGCGGCGCGCAGCTCCGATCGGATGGTCTTCGTCAAAGGCGACTGCACCCAGTTGCCGGCGGCATCGACTCTTGCCCGAGCAAGCCCCTTGGCGCCCATTCCCTTCACGAATTCTTCCAGCTTCTCGACGTCGGTTCGGGACAGCGTGGAGGCCCAGGTCGATGGAACGACGAGCGCCTTGACGATCTCGGCCGGCAAGTCTCGACGGTACTCGCCGCTCGCGAACTTGTCGGAGATGCTCGTCCAAAACGGGACGCCGCCCCCGCCGTGCTCGACGATCACGTCCGTCAAGTCGACGTGCGGGAGCCCGAACCGCAGGTCCGGCTTATCGTTGCCATACGATGCCATCGACTCTTCGAACGGCATCTGGGGGAATCGTCCGCTCGGGTAGATCGCCGTCAAGTCGATCGACAGAATCTCTTTCCAGATGCGGAAGATGAGTCCTTCGACCGCGCGGAACACGTCGTCCTGGTTGACGAACGACATCTCGACGTCGATTTGCGTGAACTCCGGCTGGCGATCGAGCCGGAGAGCTTCGTCGCGAAAGCATTTGACGATTTGAAAGTACTTGTCGAAGCCCGCCACCATGTAGAGCTGCTTGAAGAGTTGGGGGCTCTCGGCAAGCGCGTAGAACTTGCCCGGGTGCATGCGAGCGGGGACGAGGAAGTTGCGCGCGCCGCCGGGCGTGTACTTGACCATGATGGGCGTCTCGAGCTCGAGAAACCCGTGCTCGTCGAAATAGCGGCGGGTCACCTGATTGATTCGGTGGCGCACGCGCAGCGCCTTTTGCATCGGTGCTCGGCGCAGATCGAGGTAGCGGTAGTGGAGCCTCGTCTCTTCGCCGGTATCGATCGAGTCGGACAGCTCGAACGGCGGCGTCTCGCTCTTGTTGAAGACCGTGAGCTCGACGACTTGGACCTCGATGTCACCGGTCGCGATCTTCGGGTTCTTGTTCGCGCCGCGCCCCCTGACCATCCCCCGCACGCCGATGACCCACTCGCTGCGTAGCGCGCGTGCGGCTTCGTGCGCCCGAAGCGGGGCATCGCCGTGACCCAACACCTCCGGATCGAACACCAGCTGCGTGATGCCTTCCCGATCGCGAAGGTCGACGAAAACGCACCCGCCGTGATCGCGGTATTTGGCCACCCACCCGAAGAGAACGACGGTCCTACCTTCATCGGCGGCGCCGAGTTCGTTGCAATGATGGGTGCGCTTCAATTCGTCGATGAATCGGGCCATGGTGCGGGGTCGCACGGTACCATGGCGGCGATGAACTCGCCGATGGGCCAGCGCACCGGCGTGGCGATGGCCGCCGTCTGTGCGCTTGCACCGGCGCTGCTCGCCGCGCTGCGCGTCACCGATGCCGCGAGCGCGGCTTGCGATGCAGGCGTCGCGCGGGTCATGGGGATCGCACCGGTGCCATGGCGCGCGCTCGACGTGGCCCTCGACAACCTGTTGGCGCTGGTGCCCGTCGGTACGCTGGCGGCACGCAGCCAACTTTCGAGCGGCCTCGTCGCTGCGGCCTCGAGCGTCATCCTCTTTCGGCTGGGCCGCCGTCTGCTCTTTGGCTCCGTGGGCCGGGGGCCAGCCGCCCTCATCGTGGCCGCGATTGCAGCGTTGACCGCCACGCTCGGCATTCCCTGGCAAACGGAAGCGGTGATGGTCGGCGGTTCGGTCACCGGGGCGATGCTCATCCTGGCGCCGCTCGCGATCGCGGCCGGGCGGGATCACGACGGGTGCCGAACGTCGTGGATGGCCACCGCATTCGCTCTTGCCGCGGCAGCAGGGTACGAGCCCCTCGACGGCGTGTGCGCCTTCGCCGCTTGCAGCGCGCTTTTCGCGTCGACGCCCCACTCGCGTCGTTGCCTTGCCACCGCATGGCGCGATCACGGACCGGCCGCGATCGCCGCGGCGACCTTGGGCCTGGCTCCGTGGCTCGTCGCGATCGCGCACGTGCGTCTGGATGGCGTTGCTCTCGAGCCGGCGTTGGCCCAGGGGTGGCTCGGAGACGCGAGTGCGTCGGTCGCGGGCCCGCCCACGCGTTTTCTGCAAAGCGACGCGGGCCCCGTCTTTCTCGTGCTCGCCGCCACCGGTGCGGCCATTGCCGCGCGGTTCGAACGAGCGCGGCCCTTGACCGCGGCACTCGTCGTCGTCGCGACCCTCGGCCTCGCCTGTGCCTGGGTCGGGGCCCCGGCCGGCCCGATGCGCTTCGGTGCGCCGCTGCTCGCAGCCCACGCGGCGCTCGCGTTGCTCGTGGGAGTGGCGCTGCAGACCGCGGTGCGCGCCGTGGCCGCAGCGCGCCTTCCTATGGCGCGTGCCAGCGCCGCGATGGTCCTGTTGCTCGCGATGGTCTTCCCCGTAGAAGCCGCCGACGACGTCCTCGCCCGATCGGCGCAAGGATCGGAGAGCGCGGAGGCAGCGACCCTCTGGAACGAGGTGGCGTGGGGGACGCTTCCGCCCAACAGCATCGCGGTCGTCGGCGACCCGTTCGTCTTGTCCCGAGCCCGGGCCGCCCGGGGGCAGGGGCAGTTGCGCGACGACATCCTCGTCGTGGCCACGTGCGGCGGATGCGAACCGCCGTGGCGCGAGATCACGCGGGAACCGTCGTTGGTGCCGTTCTGGCGGGACATCGAGCTGACGGGCACGCCCACGGAGGCGTCCCTCTCGTCCGCGGCCGGGACCCGGCCGCTCGTGACGGCATACGATCCGCGGTGGGGCGCCGCGGTAGGCCGTCATCTCGTGCCCCTTGCGCTTTTCGACCGCTTCGAAGTGGAGCCGCGCGGATCGAGCGACCGGCGCCGCGCTCTCGATGCAACGGCCCCGGCGCGGGACCGACTCGCCCAACGCGCGGCCAACCAGCCCGACCTGGCGCGGGCTTCCGCATCCCTGCTTCGGGCACGAGCCTTCGTCATGGAGGCAACCGGGGACCGAGCGCTTGCGGAACGAGCCGAGGCGGACGCGCACGCGTATCGGCGATGAGTGCGCGCGCGCGTCGCGCGCGCCGAAGGCCGCCGCGAGAGCGGCGCGGTTCGAACATTCGCCGCAACGTGCGGTGTCGACGGGACGACGGCCGCTGGGCTGGCCGAAACGTGGCGAGGAATCACCCACGCGAAGGGGGGTACGCGGATGACCCGCGTCGTCCTATAGGGTGGATCGGCATGCTCACGCTTCACTTGGTCCGCCACGGCGAGACGACGCAAGCTGCTGAGGGCATCTTTTGCGGCGATCTCGATCCGCCGCTCACGGCCCATGGCGTCGCTCAAGCGGAGCGGGTCGCTCGCGCGGCGAGGCCGCTCGGGTTGAACGCGCTCTACTGCAGCCCGAAGCTGCGGGCGCGCGCCACGGCTGAGCCGATCGCGCAGACATGCCAGCTTCGGCCCACCTTCTCGGACGGACTTCGCGAGATTGCCTACGGTTCCTGGGAAGGGCGTACGGAGGCCGACATCCGCCGTGAGCAGCCCGAGGCCTTCGAGGGGTGGCGCACCGACCCGGCGCTCGTATCCCCGCCCGGAGGCGAGAGCGCCTTTGCGATCGCGGCCCGCGCTCTTCCCGTCGTCCTGCTCGCCCGAAGAGAGCACCCGAAGGGCAACGTCATGCTGGTCAGCCACAAGGCCACCATTCGGGTCATCGTGTGCGCGCTGCTCGGCATGCCGCTCGGTCGCTTCCGCAGTCACGTCGCATGTCCCCCGGCTTCGATCACCTCGTTCGAGTTCGGAGATCGGGGACCGATGCTCGTCCGCATCGCCGACGTCCATCACCTGGAATGAGGGGATTGGACCTGGGATGGCGCGGACGGGAATGAACGGGCGAAGATTCGAGTTTGTGCGCTAGATTGCAAACCCGTATCCGAACCGTATCCGAACACGAAATTCCGAGGCGTGACGTGGCGTCATCGTTCAACGGACGTGCAACGAAAGCGATGAAATGCGCGACAAGCGGCGACGACGCGCGCCCTGCAGTCCGTCACCCACGGTTCGTGCGTTGGACCCCGCTCGTCAGCATGACCGTCGTCTCGCTCGGGGCGACGCTTCCGATCGCGCTGTCCAGTACCCGCTCGGCGTCGGCGGGCGCGCTGGTGAGCGCCCACGAGCGCAGCGCGCTGCTCGACGCGCTGCACGCCCCTGAGCTCTTGGCGGTCCGCGCGGCCAATCCCACCGGCGACAACGCGCGTTTCGCCGCCGACGGTCGCGAAGAAACCGTCTGGGCGGGCCGCGCGGGCGAAAACCAGTGGCGGTGGAGCGCCTCATTTGCGCACCCGGTGCACCTCGGACTCATCCGAGCCCACTTCGGCAACTCGCCGACGAGCGGCGTCCCCACCTCCTTTCGTTGGGAAGTCCGCGAGCCCACGCTCGATGGCCGGACGTGCGATTCGATGTCGACGTCCGATGACGGCGTCTGGACCGCGGTCGACGGCTCCGACCCATCGAGCTCGGCCTCCCGCGACGCGCTCGCCGAGCCGACGCGTCGCTCCTGGTTCGTCGACGTGGACGCGTGCGGTCTTCGCCTCGTCATCGACCGAACCAACGCCGGGCCGCCGGTGCTTCGGGAGGTGCAGGCGATCGAAGGCGCGCGCGATGTCTCGCGCGACGGCCGGGCGAGCGACGACGGTGCCTACCCCGGCTTTAGCGCCGCCGATGCGATCGACGGGTCCTACGCGCGCCGCTGGGCGGGTGCTCCCGGCAAGGCCCGCTGGACGCTCCGGGTCGATTGGTCCAAGCCGCAGCCGATCGACCGAGTGCGCATCGTGCTCGGCTTCGATGCCACCAGCGTGCCGCGGACCGGGGGCGGGCGAAACTACGCCATCGCGTGGGCACCGATCCGTTACGCCGTCGAAATCAGCGAAGACGGCAGGCATTTCCGGACGATCGGGGTCGAGCCCGTGCGGAGCGACGGCTCCATCGTGCCCGTCCGTCGGCGCCTGCTGACGATTTCGGAACCTCACCCGGTGATGGCGCTGCGCTTGGTGATGGTCGGGGCCACCGGCGCCACCGGCGTGCCTGAGGTGGGCGCCGTCCCGGTGGTGCGCGAGATCGCGGCGTATCGCGCCGACGACCCGCGACCCATTCTGGCCAGTCCGTGGATCTTGAGCGTCAACGCGAACCCGGCGGGGCAGTCCAAGCTTACGCCCGGGGCCGAACTCACCAACGACGCGTACCACGCGAAGTTCTTGCAGAGTCGGTTCGCTCCGCTGCTGCCGGTCCTCCGGGCCGACGATCGGTACGCTCGATCGCTGGGTGCGCACGGTGACCCCCTGGACGCGCCGGCACGCGATCAGACGGGCGAGGCGCTCGAGTCGATCGAAGGCGACGACCCCCAGCTCGACGAGCCGTTTCTCGCGGGCAGCAGCCCCCCTCCGATCGCCGTCCTCAGTGGGTCGAACGATTGGGACTACGCAACGGAGACCGGGCCGGACCCGGCGCAGCCGTCGCGCTGGCATTGGGACCCGTTGCGTGACGCTCGATCCGGAGGCATGGGCCAACTGGTGGGTGCGGTCAGAAATCGGGTGACGCCCTTTCTCGGCTTCTGCGGAGGGGCGCAAATCTTGGCTCTGCTCGAGGCACGCCGAGCTGAGCCGGCGCCCATCGAGGACGATCTTCGCACGATCGATCGTGTGCTGCGGCGAACGAGCGGACGCCCGATCCGGGGATTTGCGCCCCCCGCCGATTTCGAACGGGCCTGGCCGACCGATCCGCACCCTTTGCGCGCGAAGGTCGAATTCGTGCCAGAGGATCCGCTCTTCGTCGACCTGGCGGGCCCGCAGCTTCGCTCGACGACTCAGGCGCTGCCCGAGTCCCACTCCGACGCCATCCGCACCGACGCGTTTTTGCCGGGGGGGCCGCTGCAGCGGTTCGAGATCCTCGCGACGAGCGCCTTTTGCGGTCCGAACGTCGTTCCCGCGCGACCGCGTGACGGCGGGTTCCCGAATCCGCACGGACCGGGTTGGTGCGACACCGTCACCGAGGCATTCCGCTCCCGCGACCGCGCATGGCCGATCATCGGCGCGCAGTTTCACGCCGAACAGCGTGACTTTGCCAGTGCGGCACCGGGCGATCCGCCCGAGTCGGTAGCCGACGCGCGACTCTTCTTGACCGCTGCGTACGAAACCATCGTCGACGGCTATGTCAAGTTGGCTCCCTGAGCGATTCGACGCGGCACGCGTTGCCGAAGCCGTTGCCCAAACCGCGATACACTCGCGTTCATGGACGCGAAAGAGCTGAAGGAGGCCTTCGACAGCCACGGCATTCGCAAGGTCAAAGTCGGCGGCTACGACGTCGACGGAATCTTGCGCGGCAAGTACCTGGCGCTCGACAAATTTTGGGGTGCGCTCCAGGAGCCGATCGGCTTCTGCGACGTGATCTTCGGTTGGGACGCCGCCGACGCCCTCTACGACAACGCGCGACTGACCGGGTGGCACACGGGATATCCCGATACTCGGGCGCGGGTGGATCCATCCACCTTTCGCGTGCTGCCTTGGGAGCCGGACACGGCCGCGTTCTTGCTGGACTTCGTGCGAAACGACGGCTCTCGCCATCCCGCGTGCCCGCGCGGAGTCCTCCGCGAGGTCATCGCGCGCGCGCTCTCTCTCGGTTTCGATCCCGTGCTCGCGGCCGAGTTCGAGTTCTTCGTGTTCAAGGAGTCGCCGCAGTCGCTGCACGCCAAAGGCTTCCGCGAGCTCGAGTCCATCTCGCCCGGCATGTTCGGCTATTCGTGGGTGCGCGAGGGCCAAAACTCCAGCTTCTGCCACTCGATCTTGGACGATCTCGCGAGCTTCGGGATCCCGATCGAGGGTCTGCATACCGAGACCGGGCCGGGGGTCTACGAAGCCGCCATCCGATACGACTCGGCGCTGCGCGCGGCCGACAAAGCCGCGCTGTTCAAGACCGCGCTCAAGCAGGTCGCCGCACGGCACGGCTACTCCGTGACGTTCATGGCCAAGTGGAATGCCGCGCTCCCCGGATCGAGCGGTCACCTGCACCATTCCCTCTGGAGGGAAGGACGAAACGCCTTCCATGACGCGCTCAGCCCGCACGGCCTGAGCCAAGTCGCCCAGCATTACATCGGCGGGCAGGTTGCGCTCATGCCCGAGCTCACGGCCCTCATCTCGCCGACGATCAACAGCTACAAGCGGTACGTACCCGGCGTCTGGGCGCCGACCAACGCGAGTTGGGGCATCGAGAACAGAACGTGCGCCATCCGCGCCATCCCCGGAAATGCCACATCGACCCGCGTCGAACACCGTCAACCTGCAGCGGACATCAACCCGTACATCGCTATGGCCGCGACGCTGGCGGCGGGACTATGGGGCATCGAGCACGCCACGCAAGCCCCGCCCCCCATCGAGGGCAACGCGTCGGACCGAGGCGAGGTCGCACCGCTGCCCCGAACGTTGCGGGAAGCGACCGACCGGCTGGTGGCGAGCCGCATCGCTCCTGCGCTCCTCGGCGAGGCGTTCGTCGATCACTATGCCCGAACCCGCGATTGGGAATGCCGCCAGTACGACCGGGCGGTCACGGATTGGGAGCTCGGACGCTACTTCGAGGCGGTTTGACGTGCTAGCCCCAGGCCCATGACGGACTCGCTCGTCACGTGGGCTTTTCCGACGACGATTCGGTTCGGCGTCGGCGCGGTGTCGACCGTCATCGACCACGTTCGGCGGATCGGCGCGACACGGGCCCTCATCGTGTGCGACCCGGGAATCGTGCGCGTCGGCATCGCCGCGCGCGTGCGCCAAATCCTCGACGACGGGGGGGTCTCCACCGTCGTTTTCGACGGCGTCGACCCGAATCCCGTCGAAAGAAACGTAATCGACGGCGCCGCGATGTTCCGCGAGCACGGCGCCGGGTGCGTCGTGGCCGTCGGCGGTGGGTCGCCCCTCGACTGCGGAAAGCTCATTGCTCTGCGAGCGACGCACGATCGACCGCTCGCCGACTACGACGATGCCGCCGATGGCGGCCAATTCATCGGCCCGAACGTCGCTCCGGTCGTCACGATTCCGACCACGGCCGGCACGGGCAGTGAAGTGGGCCGCTCGGGCGTGGTCACGCTCGCCGCGACCGGGCGCAAGACGGTCATCTTCAGCCCGCACTTACTCGCCAGGGCCGCCCTGCTCGATCCGGAGCTCACCCGGTCGATGCCGCCTCGTGTGACCGCGGCCACCGGGTTCGACGCATTGACGCACTGCTTGGAGGCATTCGTTTCGATCGGAGACCACCCCATGGCCGACGCCATCGCACTCGGGGGCCTCGAGCTTTGCGCGGCTCATCTGGTCCGCGCCGTCGAGCACGGCGAGGACCTGGTCGCGCGGGGCGCCATGATGAAGGCGGCGATGATGGGCGCGGTCGCCTTCCAAAAGGGGCTCGGCGCGTGCCATTCGCTGGCGCACCCGCTTTCGAGCGAGAAGTGGTTGCACCACGGCCTGGCCAATGCGCTCTGCCTTCCCGCCGTCATCGAGTTCAACGAGGTTGCGGTGCACGCCAAGCTCGACCGCATCCGGGCCATCTTGAACCCGCGTTCCGGCGCCTGCGCGGACGCTGTGCGCGGCCTGCGAGAACGCGTCGGGCTCCCGAGCGGCCTTCGATTCGAGGGCGTGACCGAAGCGGACGTGCCCAGGCTGAGCGACAAAGCCTTCGAGGATGCGTGCCACCGCAGCAACCCGCGCGCCACCGCACGCGACGACCTCGCCGCATTGTATCGTGCCTCGATGTGACGGCGGTCGGCCCCGTCCGTCGCCCGTCCCCAAAGCCGCTTCGGCGAGGGGCGCACGCGGGAGCCGCGCGCCCGCGGATGGATCCGCAGGGCCAAAAAACGGACTCCTAGAACCTAGAGACTAGAACCCGCCCAGCTGATCGGCCGGCGACGTCGAGGCGTTGGGATCGTAAAAGTAGCGGAGCGACAGGACCGCGAGCGTGGACGCATGCTCCGCCTCGATATCGCGGCGAGCCCCGATCTCGACGCTCCAGTGCGGGTCGATGTAACCGAAACCGAGCGAGGGCGTGTTGAGCTTCGTCCCGCCGTCGTAGCGCCACCCCGCGCGGATCGCGTAGTGGTCCGCGAGAAAGAGCTCGCCGCCTCCCATGATGCGGCCGCGCGTGTTCCCCCAGGTCGTGAAGTCGAGCAATCCGTCCGCTTCGATCGCGAACACCTGGGCGGAGTAACCGACGCCCGCGGCGGCGGTCGTCGGGGCCAGCGCAGTGTTCGTGAACGTCAGATTGTGACCCACGGCCGCCATTCGAAATCCGTCTCCGATGCTGACGGTCGCTCCCGCATCGAACGTGATCGCGTTGAAGATGGGAGCGTTCGCGGTCCCGCTCGACGCAGGACTGGCTCCGAACGGGCCCGCGGAAGCGTCCTGCTCGACGCGGAGCCAGCGAGCGGCAGCCCCGAGCGCAAGGTGATCTCCCAGCGGAAAGCCGAACGCGGCCCGTATATCGGTCCACGTTCGATGAATTCCGCTCGGGTCGAGCAGCGACCAGGTCGCCGCCGCACCTCCCGCGAGCTTGCCGGTCATGGAGTCGGCGACTGCAAGGCCATACGTCTGCCGACTTGCCTCGGGGATATAGGCAGCCAGCGTTTCGAAGTGATAGACGCGCGCGAGCGGCAGGTTGGCTGGGTTCAAGTAGAGCGAGCTCGTCGATACCCCAAGGGCGTTGAGCGATCCGCCCATGCCAACCGCCCGGGCGCTCGGGATTTCTCCGAGATCGTACGCCTGCTCAGGTGAGATCGACATGGGAGCCGCGGCCGCATTCCCCGATGCGAACAACAGTGAGCCGAGCGCGGTAGCCGAAACGACTACCGCTTCTCCCAGGGTACGCACGGCACGACCCTAACAGCGGCAGCAACGCCCGACGAGTTTTCCGCCGGCGCGGAACATGACGCCACGGCAACCCTCGGTCTCGAGTCTGTTGCGCAAAAGACGCCGTCTCGTCGACTCTTGACACCGCGCCTGAGCCAAAAACGGCCACCGCGAAGGACGAGCTCGATGCACCACGGCGGATTCGAAAGCCATAACGCCGACTTCGGCATTGAAGGCGATCGTGACGCCCCGGCGAACGCCTCCTCACGGGTGCACTGCACGAAAAAAACACCCGTGTTTCCGCCACCTTGAGAGCCCGAACAACGAAGCCATGGACGCACGGCGAGCGGGGGTGGTAGCTCCATGCGCGTTCTCATTGGATCCAATGATGGGAGTCGTCACCGCGTCCGATGAGATGCCATTTCTCTTCCGGTTCCTCCGCGTCTCACGCTCACTCTGTGAGACTTCGGAGCACCGGTTTTTGTAGGTCCGAAAGGGCTCCTCCTACGAGATGCTCTCACATGGGGTTGCCTGGCACGAGGTGATCCTTCCAAGCCTCTCCAACGCGCGGGCGATCGGCGAGATTGGGCGCCGTCCAATCCCTGACGCGTTTCGCGCCATCGCATCGATACTCCTCATCATTGTCTGCTGAAAGGCTGGGCTACTCCTCTATCCTTATCCACAGGTTGTGGAAAACGTGTGGTGACCGCTGGTGTTCGTTGCACGGGGTGCGGGTAGGCCGCTGAGGGCCGGCGAGCCCCGGTGCCGCTTGGCCCGCGAGCGCATCGCAGCGGAGCTTTGGGAATTTGTCGCGAAGGGACTGGGGTCATGGGGCTGAACGTCGAAGTTGGTTGGTTGTCGAGTGAATTGGCGCAGGCCGCAATGCCCATCCACGAGCACGGCGACTTGGATGGAACACCCCTGGGTCGTGTGCGTGAGGTGCCTTCGATGTCAGGCGAGCGGAGCTGGGGTGAGGCCGTTGCTTTCACGCGCGAAAAATCGCCCGCGAGCTTCGATCAGTGGTTTTCCGGAGTTCAATTCGACGGCCTGACGGACGGTGTGCTCGCGCTGCGAGCGCGCAACGACTTCGTTCGGCAATGGGTCGACGACTATTTTTTGCCCACGTTGAGCGAGCGGCTCGCGGCGAACACGGGCCTGAGCATTCAAGTGCGTTGGACCATCGACGGGGCGCTGGATCGCCCCGTCGCCGACCGGCCCGCGCCTTTTGCACCGGTCAAGCCGCGCGCCTTGTCGGTCCGACCACCCGCTCCGGACGACTCCATGTCTCGGCCGGGAGAGGGTGGCGTTCGGCGCTCGACTCCGCCAGGGCTGCCGTCGCGCGCGCTCGCTCTCGCTCCCCTCCTCGAGGGCCTCAACGGAAAATACACCTTCGCGAACTTCGTCGTCGGCCCCTCGAACCAGCTCGCCCACGCTGCATCGATGGCCGCCGCGGGGGCGGGCGGCAGGCGGCACAATCCGCTGTTTGTCTGCGGCGGCACCGGTCTCGGAAAGACGCACCTCGTCCACGCCATCGCCCACCGAGTTCGCGACGAACGGCCGGAAGCCCGCATCGTCTACATCAGCGCCGAAAAGTTCGTTAACGAGTTCGTTCAAGCGCTGACCGATCAGCGCATGCACGATTTTCGCGCTCGATACCGCGATCGATGCGACCTGCTGCTGGTCGACGACATTCACTTTCTGGCCGGAAAGACCCAAACGCAGGAAGAGTTCTTTCACGCCTTCAACGCACTCCACCAGGCGAGCAAGCAAATCGTCGTCACGAGCGACAAGTATCCTCAGCAGCTCGACAAGATGGAGGAGCGGCTCGTGTCGCGCTTTCAATGGGGACTGGTCGCCGACATCCAGGCGCCCGAGCTCGAGACCCGCGTGGCCATCGTCCGAAAGAAAGCCCAACTCGAGCACATCGAGCTCGCCGACGACGTATGCGTGTACATTGCACAAAGCGTTCGAAGCAACGTTCGGGAGCTCGAAGGAACGCTCATCCGCCTGGCGGCCAAGGCCTCATTGCTCGGCAAGCCGATCGAGCTCGACTTCGCGCGCACCGAGATTGCGGCGACCGGGACGTCACGCCCCAACGAAGCGAGCGTCGAGGACATTCAGCGCGTCGTCTGCCACCACTTCAAGCTTCGATCGACCGATCTGCTCTCGAAAGATCGGCACAAGAGCATCGCGTTCGCCCGCCACGTTGCAATGTACTTGTGCAAGCAGCGCTTGAAGTGCAGCTTTCCCGAGCTTGGTCGCGCGTTCGGAAATCGCGACCACACGACCATCATCAGCGCCGTTCGCAAGGTGGAGGCCCTTCGCTCGAACGACCCCGAGGTGCGCGCGCACATCGAGGCCATCGAGCGCAAACTCGGAAGTGTGGATTAGATCCGGCCGAGCGGACTCGTGCACCGCCGTCGGAGTGCACGAGCGACCCAGTCGGCTTTCGAAAATGGCTCCTAGAAGCGCGCCGCGGGCGGGGAGAGCACCGTGGCGGGGATGCCCATTTGCGGCACGTTCGAACCCTGAACCACGAAACGGTTGCCGTTGAGGTCCTCGACTTGCATCGTGATCTCGACCGCGATGTTGGCGGGACCGTCGACGGTGCGAAGTCCGAGATCGAAGCCGGTCAGACCCGCGATGACGGGAGGGATCCACGGATCAAAAAGCGGGTCGCCGGTGTTCGACCAGTTCTGGGCATCGAAGATATGGTTGACGAGCGTCGTCGCATCCGGCGAACCGTTGTCCATGGCAGACGTCGCAACGGTCTGCTGCTGGGACAGGACATTTTCGACGGCGGCGAGCTTGATCGCGATCTCCTGCGTGTCGTCCTGCGTCATGTCACCCTCCACCCGAGACAGCGCGTCGACCCAGAAACTCAAGTCGTAGCCGAAATTCGGAACGGTTTCGTCGTCGCTGACGACCGTCACCCCGGGACTCCATCGTACGAATTCGTTCCACGGGTCGATGAGCAGCGACACGGTGTGGGGTGCCGTGTCCAGATTGGAAATGACGTAATGGACCTCGAGACTCTCGTCGCCGGCCGTCAGAAATGGCGCATGAGGGTACGGCGTGCCCGAGGGTGCCGGCCCGAGGCCCTGCGACTCGTCTGCCGTCGGACGACGAACCGGCAGCGGAATCGGCATGTTCACCTGATACAAGGTGAGATTGCCGTCGTTGTAATAGGGGGCAATCGTGCTGGTCATCCCCAGATCGACGGGGGGCGTCACCTGATCGCCGGCGCCCTGCGAACACGCCACGGCCGCTGCCAGCGCGGTCGCGATCGGCCCGAGATTGCGGGGGACCGAGCCCCCGGTCATGGGGGCTCGCCAACGGCTGGGAGCACGGAACATTCGCGTCATCGTGGGGTTGCCGACCTCGAAGGAGCGAAGTCCTTGCGACATACGTGCCAGCCCGCGTCGCTCGAGTCTATCATCCTTCGGTGTTCCCCTTATTGACCACCTCGTCGCTGCGCGTCGATGTGGGGGCTGTGCCGGCGATCGAAGGCTTGTCGCTCGCCACGACGGGCGAGTGGGTGCTGGTGCTCGGCGCCGCTCGCGCACTGTTCGAGTCGATGGCGGGGCTCCGAGCGATCGAGCAGGGAGAGATTCGCGTGGCGGGGCTCGGGCCGCTGCAAGCGGTCCGAGCGGGCGTGTGCGCCGCCGCGCCGCTCGATCCGAGGTTGCCGTTGCGGTGGTCGCCATTCGAGTACATCTCGTGGAGTGCGCGCCTGGCCGGTCAACCGCGTGACGCGGCGATGTCCGCCGCGAGCGAGACCATGGAGAAATTGGCGATTTCCCCGTTCGCGCGGGCCAAGCTCCAACGGGCATCGCTCACCGTGCGCCGGGCAACCGTCGTAGCCGCTGCCCTGGCGACGGGCGCCCCGGTGCTGCTCGTCGAGGACCCCGGCGTCGACTTACCGCCCGAGGCGCGCGGCGCCTTCTTGCGCCTGGTGGTACGCGCACTTGCCGGGCGTCGGACGGCGTTTTTCGCCGCACGCGTTTCGCTCGAGTCGGCCGTCGGACTGGCCGCCGACGAGGCCATTCTGATCGACGGTGGCCGCGTGGCCATCCAGGGAGCGCCCGCTCAGATCGCATCGAGTGAACATGCGTTTTCGCTTCGACTGGCCGGCGATGTGCGCGCCTTCGAAGGAGCGGTCGCGACGCGCGGTGCGCGTTTGCTGGTCCCCTCCAATCCGACGGCCCCAACGCGTTTGAGCCTGGACATTGGCCCGCTCACAACGACGGAACTGTTACGAATCGCCCTCGAATGCAACGCCGTCGTTCTCGAGCTTCATCCTCTCGCCGGCGCCTTCGCGTAGACTGGGGGCGTCGATGCTCCACCCCCCCTTCGCGGACGGCGCTGGCGAAACGGTCGCAGAGCGCCGCGGCCATGTCGGCGGCAGCCGTCTCGGCGTGTACGCCACGTTCGGCGCTTTCGCAGGTGCGCTGCCGGTGCCGTGGATTCCAGATGCACTTGCGCGCGGCATTCGCGGCGCACTCGTGCACGACATCGCCGTCCGGCATGGTCTCTCACTGAGTTGCGAAGCGCGCACCGTTCTCGCAGAGCCGCTCGCCCCCGGTGTCCGTCGAGGGTGGATGGCGGCCGCGTTGCGCTTTTTCGCCACGCGCATCGCGGTCCGCGCCGTGGCGAGACTGGCCCCCGTCGGTCTCGTGTGGCCGGTGCACTCCGCCTTGCACACGTACGTACTCGGACGATTGTTCGACCGCTATCTCGAACGGGGCCGGACCCAACGCTCGGTGCGGATCGACGGCGACGAAGCACGGCGTATTCGGGGCGCGATCGAAGGCGCCCTTTCGAGAGCCATGACGTTTCGAACGGACCTCGTCGAGCGACATCCGGTCGTCGACGATCAGCGCACTGCGGCGACGGCGCTCGTCGACGGCGTCTTGGCCTTGACCGCCGGTGTCCCGGAACGACTGGCCAGCCGGCTCGACGGAGCTTTCGACGAAGGACTTTTGCGTGGAATCGAGTGACGCGCGTGCTGCGGTCGCGCGCGCACGGCGTATCGTCGTCAAGATCGGATCTCGGGCCTTGGCCGCCGAGGGGGCCTCCGTCTTCGAGCGCCTGGCCGTGACGTGCGCCGCACATCCGCACGCGTCATTCGTCATCGTCTCGAGCGGTGCCATCGCCCTCGGCATCCGCAAGCTCGGATACCGCGCGCGGCCGAAGGAGATCGCCCGCCTGCAAGCGGCCGCGGCCGCTGGGCAATCTCTGCTCATGCAGGCCTATGGGGATGCGTTTGCCGCGCGCGGGCTTGCCGTCGCGCAGGTTCTCTTGACCTACGCAGACCTCGCGGATCGAACCCGCAGCAACAACGCGCGCGCGGCCCTCGGCGCGCTCCTCGAGGCCGGCGCAGTCCCGATTCTCAACGAAAACGACTCGGTGGCCGTCGACGAGATCAAATTGGACAACGATCAGCTCGCGGCGATGGTGGCGCCCCTGGTCGATGCGGAGCTCGTCGTGCTCTTGAGCGACGTCGAGGGATTGCTCGACGCCGAAGGTCGGCGCGTTCCGGTCGTACGAAACGTAGCGAGCGAGGCGGTCCCTCACGTTCGCAAGTCGACGAGCCAGGTGGGCAGCGGCGGCATGGCCAGCAAGGTCGAGGCGGCGCGGCGCGCCACCCTGGCGGGAGCCAACGTCGTGGTCGCCGACGCGCGCAACGCGAGGGCGCTCGACGCTTTGCTCGCCGGAGAAGACGTCGGGACCCTCTTCGTGGCTTCGGCCGAGCGGCTCAGCGCGAAAAAAACTTGGATCGCGTTCACCCTCCGGCCGCGCGGCGACATCGTTCTCGACCGTGGAGCCTCGCTGGCCCTTTTGACGAAAGGCCGAAGTGTGCTGTCGATCGGCGTGCTGGGGATTCGAGGCGATTTTCGTGCCGGCGACGCCGTCCGTCTCATTGACGCCGACGGACGCGAAATCGGCCGAGGCCTGGCGCGCTGCGGTGCGGCCGACGCGGCGCGAGTCGCCGGCAAGGCGCGCGAGGATCTCTCGGATCCCCTCGCCGAACTCGCCGTGGTCGTACACGCCGACGAACTCGTCGTCGGCGGCCACGGCTGAGTAGACCGCCCCAGAACGCAGGGATCCGCCGGGCGGTGTACTTCAATCGCCGGGAGGCGATTGGCGGTTTGGGGCGAAGCCCAAGGAAACCGTCTTATAGTGCAGCGCCAGCCTGCAACGCAGGCGTACCCAGCGTAACTGGGTACCGTTTAGCGGGGCGCTGTACTGAGCGCGAGGCGGATCACCACACTTCGCAGCGTGGTCCCGGGTCGTGCCCGCCTCGGACCATCGGCGATCCCTCCTTGCACTGAAATGCCGCCGCGAATTCGCCGACGTTCGAGAGCGGACCGTTCACCCGAAACTTGGGCGGCGAGTGGGGGTTGGTGGCCACGAGCAGACGCAGTGACTCGGGGCGATAATTTGCGCACCACGACTGCGCGAAGCCGAGAAAGAACTGCTGCTCGGGCGTGAACCCGCCTGGGACGGTCGCGGTCGGATGGGTCTTTTCGGCGCGCTCGAACGTGGCAAACGATAGCTTCACGCCCCCAAGATCGGCGATGTTCTCGCCGAGGGTCAACTTTCCTTTGATGTGCGCGTCATCGATCGGGACGTATTCGTCGAATTGCCTTTCGACGCACTTCGCGCGCTTGTCGAATTCGGCGGCGACGGCCGGCGACCACCAATCGCGCAAGTTGCCCTCCGCGTCGAACTGGCGTCCTTCGTCGTCGAATCCGTGCGTGAGCTCGTGGCCGACCACCATCCCGATCGCGCCGAAGTTCAACGGCGCGGCCTGAGTGTTGCTGTAAAATGGGGCCTGAAGAATGCCCGCCGGGAACACCATTTCGTTCATCGTCGGTTCGTAATACGCATTGACCGTCGGCGGAGTCATTTCCCACTCGTCCTTGTCGACGGGTTTGCCCACTTTCGCGAGCTGGCGTCGCACTTCGAACTGTGTCGCACGCTCGGCATTCTGCACGAACGACGACCGATCGATCGCGAGCCCGTCGTAGCTGCGCCACTTCGCGGGAAAACCGATCTTGTTGGTGATCTTCGCGAGCTTGGTTTCCGCTTTGAGGCGGGTCGCGTCATCCATCCACGACAGCGACTCGATGTCGCCCTTCATCGACTCTTCGATGCCGGCCACCATCTGCTCGGCCGTTCGCTTTCCGTCCTCGCCCAGCGTCTCTCGAACGAACGGTTGCGCGAGCGCCTCGCCCATCCATTGATCCGCGAACCGTACGCAGCGCTTCCACCGGGGCTGCAGCACCTTCGTTCCGGTCAGCACTTGACGAAAGTGAAACCATTCGGCGACGAAACGCTCCGACAGCCACGGCGACGCCGAGGCCGCGAGGTGCCAGCGAAGATAGGCTCGCCACTCGCCCAAGTCGGTGGACTTGGCCATCGCGTCGAACTCTTTCACGAAGTCCGGCTCGGCGACGTTGATCGACACGATGCTCGGGAATCCCAGCGAATCGAGGTAGACATCCCACGAGACGTCCGGAGCGATCTTCTTCAGACCCTCGAGGTTGAGCAGGTGATACACCTTTTGCGGGTCTCTCAGGTCGGTGTTCGTCATCGACGCGTGGGCGAGCCGCGTCTCGATCCTCATGACGGCCGCCGCGTCGGCTTGCGCCGCCGCCGGAGTTTCACCGACCAGCTCGAACGTGCGCGCCACGTGCCCCGAATACTCGTTCCGTATGGCCTTCGTGCGCGGGTCGGTCCGAAAGTAGTAATCGCGCTCCGGGAGTCCGAGACCGCCCTGTGAGACACCCGCGATCATGCGCGATGCGTCCTTGAAGTCGATCTCGCTGTCGAAACCGAACGCGGCGCCGACCCCTATCGAGTGAAGTCGGGCGAGCTCCTCGATGAGCGACCGAGCGTCCCGGACCCGATCGATCGCATCGAGCTCCGGTCGCAGTTCGTCGAGACCTTTGCGCTCTACGCTGGCTTCGTCCATGCACGACGACCAGAGGTCGCCGAGCTGCTTGCCGTACGCATCTCCGCGCACGTCACCGCGGGCGTCCCGTTCGAGGATGTCTCGCAGGGCCTTGATGTTTTCGTCGTGAATGACGCTGAAACTGCGCACCCAGCTCGCTTCGTCCTCCGGGATGGGCGTCGACTTCATCCAGCCGCCGCAAGCGAACTCGTAAAAGTCGTCGCACGGCTGCGCCGTTCTATCGAGCGCGGATTCGTCGGGTCCCCTCAGCCGCACCGGGGCACCGGCATCGGCCGCGCCCGACGCAGCGGACGGGGCAGCGCTAGGGGCGACGGTTACGGGTCCCCGGGGGGGGGGCAGGGCCCCCGAGCCGCATGCGGCGAAGGCGACGGCGGACGGCAGTAGGGCGGCGAGTCCACTCCGCGAAAGGCGCATGCCGCTATTTACGCAAAATCGCCCCCGCGTCACGCTCCGCGTGAGCCCTCACGGCGACGACGGCGGGCCCTGCACCGGTCCTCGCGATCCCGGAGGCCCCGAACAGTCCGTGGCGGGACTTCCGACGGACTGCACCTGAGAGGCCTGCGTGAGAAAATCGGGATTGAGCGCTGCGTCGACCGGACGACCGCTGATGGCGCCGTGACAGCCGGCGCAGAGATTGTCGAAAAATGTCGTGGAGAACGACTGCCGCGCGTTCTCGCCGGGCACGAACGTCATCGTCTCACGCTGCCAGCGCGGCAGGTTCATGCGGGCCGACTCCGAATCGGCCGGAAGGTGCAGCAGAATGGGTAGTCCTCCGGGGATCAGGAAATGGGCTGATCCGTCGGCGAAGAGCGGCACCGTTCCGACAAGTCTGCGCCGTACGTAAACCATGCCGGACGGCCCCAATGAGTCACATACCGTGTTGTTGTCCCCACATGCCGGAAAGCTCATGACGTCCGGTGGAAGTTCCTCCCAGACGTCGAAGCTCTTGAGGTCCGCCTCGACCAAGCGGCCGGTAGGCGTGTTTTGGAAAAGGAGCGACGCGAGGACCGGCATGTTCAAGACCGTCACGTCCGCCGTGGTCTGACCGACTTGCACGGACGTGTTGCCGTTCGGCTCGTCCGGCCTCGAAGCGAAAATGCCTTTCGAAACCCGAGGGTATACGGCCACGGCATCGACCTCGGCCGTGCCGGCGGTCCCGAGCAGTTTCGCCTTCTGGCCTGTCGCGGGGTCCATCACGTACACGTCGTAGTCGCCCCCGAAGGTGGCCGGATCGCCGGCGCCGTAACTGACGAGCATTTGGCCGTCCGGCAGGGCCGAAGGGCTCGAGTACGATCCGTCCACGAACGGCGGGCTCAGCGAGTGCAGGAAGAAATCGGCCTCGGGAGCGGAGGCCGAGGAGGGCACGATGACGGTCGGGTCGACTGGATAGTCGCTCGCATTCGGGCTGGTGAAGTCGAGGCCGATCGAGCGATTGAACACGGCGACCGCACCCGCGCCGTGTTGCGCCGTGACGTCGCTGAAAATGGCGGCGAAATTCTTGTCCGACAACTGCACGACACTCGTCGCTTGGGCGTAGCCGATGCTTCCACGCTGAGCGAACAGCGGATGGTAATCGCCGCCGTCGAGATTCTGTCGGCGGAGCGCCAACTGATAAAACCCGGGCTCGCGCTTTTCGACGGTGAAAACCAGTCGCCCGTCATCCATGAAGCTCGGAAAGCGCTCCATGTCGAGCTGCCAGGTCAATTGACGGACACGCAGCGTCCCCGATCCGCTGGGATCGGGCTCGAGCACGTAGAGGTTCGCATTCGGCTTGGTGGGGTCGGACGGCGTGCGCTGTGGGCCGGAGTAGTCGAACGCCGGGATAGTGGTCGCGATACCGTTCGAATCGAGGTTGCCGCGCGTCGATGCGAAGACGATGCGCTGCACGCCGTCCGGCCCTGGCGGGCTGAAAGCCGGATCGAAATCGTGCACGAGGATGCTGTCGCCGTTCGGAACGCTCGTCAGGGAGGCGTCGTGCATCGCCGAGATGTCCGGCTGCTCCGCGCAGCCCGTGCCGTCGGCGTTCATCGTGTAGATCGCCAGAGGATCGCTCGCCGTCGCGCGAGCCGCGAAGGCGATCGTCGCACCATCCCACGAGACCGCGGGCCGGCGAACGTCCGGCGAAGTGCCCAAGCCGCAGGTCGAAAGGTCGACGGCCTGGTCGGTCCCGATCTGCAATCCGGACGCTTGGAACGTCGCCGCCGCGATATGGAGGCTGGCTCCGCCCGCAAATACGTCGAAGTCCTGCGCCCGATCCGGCGCCGCCGGGATGGGCCGGCTCACGTAGACGACCGCCGAAACCGCGGCGAGTGCCCGCTCGACACGCTCACGCCGATGCCACTCGCGAACGACGCAATACGCGGGAATCGCATCGACGTCGCCGTTGTCGTAGTCGTAGGCGGGCATGTGGCCGTCGCAGAGCGCGCCGCGATCGGGGGCCTCGATCGTGCCCGGCGACGCGTCGCTGTCGACCGACCCGAAGTCTTCGAACAACGGGCCTCCGCGATGCGTGATGCCCGTGGATCCGTCGAGCAGATCGGGACGGAACAGGTTTTTCCGCACGAGACGACTGGCATTGACGTCGTCGCTCTCGAACGACATTTGTCCCACCGAGAACGCGTAGTTTCTCTGCGTCGTCGTGAGCGAGAAACTGCCGGCGGATCCGCCACGCAATCGGAAGTCGTGAAACATCGCCGCCGAATGGCACTGCGCCATCATGCAGCCCTTCTTCGCGAGCACAGGCTGCACCTTCTGGGCAAAGAAAAGAAATGCCGGATCGAGCGGACCGGTCTGCACGGGCCCGTGCATTTGCGCCCAGTTGACGAGCGCCTGGTAGTTGGGGTCCATGACGGACGCGAAGATCGGACCGCCCTCGTGGTAACTGCCGCCCTGGGAACTGGCCAACGGACGCCGCACGATCTCGCTGTCCTCGGCCGTGGCCGCGAGGTAGTTCACCGCCGCGAAGTAGTTCCACCGAACCTCTTCCGCGCTCGTGCCACAGGTCAAGTACAGCGCATTGACGATCGTCCCGTGGCAATTGCCCGAGGCGCAGGAGTCAGTGGACGCCGGGTTCCAGAGCACCGGCTGGACGCTTTGAACGAACACGGGATAATCGGCGGTGGCCGGGTCCGTCGTCGGGTCGAACCCCGCTGCCGACGGAACGACGTCCGTGCAGGGGGTCGTCGAAATGTCGGACGGAGGGACTCCGGTATTGTTCACCGTCGCCCCGTTTTCGATCCATCTTCGGAGCGTCTGATAGTCGCCCCCGGTCGGATCGAGGACCGCGCCTCCGACGTGCTTGATGTCGGTGGTGACCAGAACCTTCGTGCCGTCCCAGAGCGCGACGGTGACCTGAAACGGCCCGATGTTCTTCACGAGCAAGCCCGGTTGCAGGTACGGCCCGTAATCGATGAGCAGATCGCGCCTGCGGTTGATGCCATCGAAGCTGGTCAAGTCGAGGTTGCCGAAGGCATTGCCCTTGGCGTCGGCGACATGGCACCCCGCGCCGGTATTGCTCCGCACACACGAGGTCTGCAGGCCCGGAGCAATCGTGCTGTCGAAGTAGGTCGACGGCTGCGGCTCGAGCGTCGTGCACGACGACACCGCGAACGCACCGACGGCGGCAGCGATCAGGCCACCGGCAAGGCTCGCAAGGCGCATGGCATCATGGTAGCCGCTCCGTCAGAGCCTCAGCAGCGCGATTTGAGCCTCGTCGCGCACGAACGTGTCCGGGTCCTGGGTCTCGAGCTGCTGGAGGACCGAAAGCACGCTCGGGGCTTGGTCGCCGAAGGTGCCGAGCGCATGACACGCCTCGGCTCTCACGGTCGCATCGGAATCGTTCTGCGCCGCAGCCGTGACGGCCACGACGGTATCGGCGGCGTCCAGCGTGTCGAGCACTTCGATGGCGCGCCGACGGACGTCGGCCGACGGGTCGGTCGTCAGAGCAGCGACGTTGGCGATGGCGACGAAGGAATTGATGCGTTCCGCCGCCGACAACGCGGCCAGCTTGACCCCTGAGTCGGAATCGGACAGAGCGGTGGAGAGCGCGCCGTTTCCGTCGCTGTTGAGCCGGCCGAGTGCGCTGGCGGCGGCGGCCCGAACGATCGCGCTGCTGTCGCTCAGGGCGGCCGCGCACGCCGCAACTCCGGGAGGCGCGAAGAACTCGCCCAACGCGGTTGCGGCGTACGAACGGCGAAGGGGATCCGGGTCGCTCTGCAGAGTTTGGATCGTTTGCTGGTAGACTTGTCCGGGCCCGAAGACGCCCAAGACGCGGCGGCGCAACCACCACGCCGCAATCTCGCGCACCCGCGGGTCCGAGGCGTAGATCAGCGGTGCGACGAACGGGATGCAGTCGAGGCATTCGACTCGTTCGCCGTGCTCGAGCACCTCCCACACCAACGACGGGCCCCCTGTGGCGGCCGCGTTCTTGATCGACTCCGGCGTCGACAAGAACTCGACCTGACTCGGCGGAATCTGCCCGTACACCGAGGCGAAGCCGCCCGCGTCCGCGTTCGGCGTCACTTGCACCGGCGGCGAATCGCTCCGGGCATCGATCGAAGCAAAGGTCGCGGCCCAGACAGAGGCGCAACCGAAGGCGAGCCTGAGCCATTTCATCTTTCGCAATCTCATGGCGTCCTCGGTAATCACTGAGCCGGGGTGACCGGGTCGCCGGTCGTGAACGGCACGAAGTTGGTATTCTGACGAGAGTAGAATTGCCCGCCGAGGTCCATCGGATACACCGCAATCGTCTTTCGCTCGGCGTCGGTCAGCTGAACCCCCTGGTCTTCCGGGTGCAGTGGATGGGTGGAAATCGGCCAGGCCGTCGTCCCGTCGGCTGCGCGCAGGTTGAGCGTCTGCGTGAGAACGGATGCGCGCGCGCTTCCTGGCACACCCCACATCGGCGGCACAATGCCGGCCGTGATCTGGCCGGTGGAATCGCCCGCCATCTGAATCGTCGCCGGATAGAAGATCGACACGTACGACGCGGGCCAAGTGGCCACGCTCTCGTCGTAATAGACCGTGATGGGTGTGCTCGACAGATCGAGGGTCGGGATCTGATAGGTCGTCGATAGCCCGGTCACCGGGTCGGTTTGCGTCAGATCGTAATACGTGGTCGTGGTCGAGTTGTGGCAGCTGACGCATTTGGCGTCGAGGATCGGCTGCACCTTCTTGTCCCATGGGAACTCGGTTCGGTCCGCGATGGCTTCGGTGAACGGCTGAGCGCCTTGCTGCTCGGCGACCGTCGGGTTCTGACCGAGTGCCAACACACCCGGGTCCGTGCGGGATTCGTGACAGCCAATGCAGCGGCGAGTCTCGCCCGGCATGCCTTTGATCCACAGCTGCTGATTGCGGATCGCGAGCCCGTACTCGTCAATGGGCTGCAGGTGGATGGGCAAGTACGGTGGCACGTCCGCGAGCCAGCTGCCGTCGTTGAACACCGGCGCCTCGCCGAGCACGGCCGCACCTTCGAACAGCGTCAATCCGAACATCGACACGCCGGGCGTAGACTCCGTCGAGAAGCCTTCGATGACACGCACGGCGACCGCACCTTCGTGCAGCGCCTGGCCGAGCGGAACGTTCGCGAACTCCGCGCCGTCCACCGTTTCGTTGAGAGACGTCTGGGAAATATCGACCGATCCGAAATGCGCCGCGATGGTGGAGTCTTGGACATGCTGAGCGCTCGGAATGACCGGCGGCTCGGTGCGGGCCATGACCGCGAGGGCATTGAGCTCCCAGGTCGTGCGTTCGTTGTAGACCAGTTCGTTCTTGCCGGTGCTCGGGTCGAACAGGTAGATCCCGAAGTCCGGCGGCGTCAGCGACAGCTCGTTCTGATCGTTGACCGAGCCGTCGGCCCAGGAAACGAGGATGCGCCCATCGGGCAAGAGGCTCGGCTCGCGGTACCGGCCCACGGAGGTCGCGGAAGGGTCGGCGGTAAGGGGCACGTCCGGGGTCAAGACCGAATACGCCGTGTGCTCCTCGTCGAGGCACGCGTGCCCGACGGTGCCGCCGTTGGTGTACGCGTTGGCATCGAGGCATACCGGATCGGTCTGGTTTCGCGAGTCGATCTGAACGAGCGCTCCGGCGTGAATGGTCCGGTCGCGTGCCGTGCCGATGCCGATCATGACGTTGGGCGAAAGCTCTCGTGCTGTAAACAGGGCGTTGCAGGGCTTCGTCTCGTTGCCGCCGTTGTCGTGCTGGCCGCCTACGGCGACCTCCTGCGTACCGTCGGGGTTGACGGCGCGAAGCTTGACGTCGTTGACCGGGCCGAAATGCTCCCACTGCGAAAAGCCAATTTTCCCGTCGTAGCGAAGAAACGGTGCGACCGAGTGGGACAGATTTTGCGTGAACAGGTGACGATCCGCGTCTCCGCCATCGACGCTGATGGTCGCCAGCTGCAGCGAACCGCGCGCATGCTCGTACTCGTCGTGGCGGGTTCCCATCGCCGTGTACATTTGGTCGGTCACGAATGCGATGAGACCGCCGGGCACGTAGATGGGACTCACGTCGTTCCAGGCACCATTGGTCTTTTGGTGCATTTCCAAATTTGCCATCCGCCCCTGGCGAGAGATCAACCGTATAAATGTGGTAGTTGTCGGTCGGGCTGGTCTTCATCGAGAAGACGGCCTGCGTGCCGTCGAACGAGACGTCGGCTCCGTTGAAATCGGCAGTCGTGAACGCCGAGGTCAGGTTGGTCTTCGTGCCGTCCGAGCGGGCCGGCGAGAGCAGGTTCAAGCTGCCTCCGGGCTCGTAACGGGTGTAGTCGAGCACCTGAGTGTTGCCGGTGTCGACGTCGAACGTCTGGGTCGTCGTGCCGTCGGGATTGGTCGTCGTCACGAGGGTCTGGCGCTGGATAAACAGGATGGCCTGCACTCCCACGGCGCTCGCCTCGGTCGATTGGGTGCAGCCGCTCGTCAGGGCGATGGCACCCGCGAGCGCGAACACGGTCAGCGCTGTGCATCGGCGTTTCATGCAAACTCCCTCACCGCGTGAATCAGCACAAGGCGTGCCAAACCGTAACCTATGGATTGCAGGTCATTGCTCGGCTGCGTGGCGCCATCCTGCGGTGGCTCGGAGCCCACCGTTGGGGGCGCGATCCCTCGGCAGGAGCGGTCTGGAGGCCCGCCCGCCCGAGGTCAGCGGGCCATTCGAAAAGCGTGCGGCAGCAGTGCCTGCAGGCGCAGCCGCCGGCGTTTCGTGACGACCCCGCGATCGTCTTCGGCGACCAGTAGGATCGGCATGTCGCGCGCGAACTCGGCGAGCACTTGCCGGCAGATGCCGCACGGTGCGCCGGGTATAGGGCCTCGTGTGACGACCGCGCACGCGATCGGCCGGTTTTCGCCCGCAGCGATCATGGCGGCGATCGCGGACCGCTCGGCGCACAGTGTCGCACCGTAGGTCGCGTTCTCGACGTTGCAGCCGCTGAAAATGCGACGGTCGGCCGTGAGGACCGCCGCTCCGACGCGATACTTCGAATACGGCGCGTAGGCGCGGATCCGCGCAGTGCGGGCAGCCTGCACAAGCAGGGCGAGGTCGGAGGTCTTCGTCAAGGCGTTTGTGCGACCCGCGCGATCCAACCCGAGATCAGCGTGACGATCTCGGGCCTTCGCCGCCGCGCCGTCGCCTCCACCTCGGCGTGCGCGATGGGTCGATCCGAAATTCCCGCGGCTAGGTTGGTGATGCACGAGAGCGCCCCGACGCGCACGCCCATGTGGCGCAGGGCGATCACTTCGAGAACCGTGCTCATGCCCACGGCGTCCGCCCCGAGCCCACGCAGCATGCGCACCTCCGCCGGCGTCTCGTATTGCGGTCCGAGCAGGCCTGCGTAGACGCCTTGGTGCAGCGGTAGGTTCGCTTCCCGCGCCACCTCCACCAACTTCCGCCGGATCTCGGGATCGTAGGCATTCGTCATGTCCGAAAAGCGAGGTCCGATCGAGTCGTCGTTGGGGCCGATGAGCGGCGAGGTCCCGGTCAAGTTCAGGTGGTCGGTCACGACCATGAGATCCCCGGCGGACCAGGACTCGTGAAGCCCGCCCGCGGCGTTCGTCACGAGAACGCAACCAACCCCGAGCCGTGCCATCGTCCGCACCCCCTGAACCACACGGTCGACCGCATGGCCTTCGTACAGGTGCACACGCCCCTGCATGCACACCACGGCAACGCCGGCGACGGTGCCGAAGCACAGGTTGCCGTCGTGCCCGGCCACTGAGGACTCGGCCATATGGGGCAAATCGCGGTACGGGAATTTCACCAAGCCTTCGAGCGTCTCTGCGAAAGCGCCGAGACCGCTACCCAGCACCAGGCCGACCCTCGGGGAGATGCCGACCCGTTTGCGGACGGCAAACACGCAGTCTTCCAGTCGAGCCGCGATGGAGGAGGCAGGCGCCTGAGAAATGGGAGACACGGGGATCACCTCGAATCGGCAAACTTGCGCGTCAGTGCCTCGCAGACGACCGCGGGGGCATAACGGCTGACGTCACCGCCATGGCTCGCGATTTCGCGAACGAGCGAAGCGCTGATGAAGCCGTTCTTGGTGCGTGTCGGCAGAAATACGGTATCGACCTCCGGATCGAGATCCGCGTTTGCATGGGCGATTTGAAGCTCGTATTCGAAGTCGGTCGCCGCGCGCAACCCACGCACGATGACCCGAGCCTGCTTCTGCTTGCAGAAGTCGATGAGCAGTCCGTGGAATGCGTCCACAGTCACGTTGGCGAGGTGAGACGATACGAGCGACACGAGCCGGATTCGTTCTTCCACGGAGAACAGTGGGCTCCGCGCGGGATGGCGGCCGATCCCGACGATGACGTCGCTGAAGAGCGCGGAGGCCCGTTCGATAAGATCGAGGTGCCCCAGTGTAGGCGGGTCAAAGCTGCCGGCGTACACGGCGAGGCGGGCGATCGCGACACCGCTCATCGCGGCTTGGGGCCCGGAGCCGCAGGCCCGGGGGGCGCGGAGGACGCCGGAGTCGCGGGCGTTGGCGAGCCCGCGGCCGGGTTCGTCGCCGGCGCGGGGGCCGCGCCTGCGGCGGACGACGTCGGGCCGAGAAGCATGGGGTCGGGCTCAATCCAAATGAATCGACCGTCGTCGGCGAACGTGACACGGAAGAACGCGAGGAGATCCGCACCCACGACCCCCCCGAGCGTGACGTCGAGGCCTGTCGCCAGTTCCCCCATGTCCAAGCCCTCGATAGCCGGCATTCGTGCGAGATCGAATCCGCCGACCCGAAACACCGGCACCGTGCCGTGCTTGACGTTGGGAGAATCGGGCAACGAAGCGAGCGAGG
This sequence comes from uncultured delta proteobacterium, assembly GCA_963696385.1. Lineage (GTDB taxonomy): Bacteria > Myxococcota_A > Polyangia > Polyangiales > Polyangiaceae > Palsa-1150. The sequence continues at coordinate 388,394 of CAVOKF010000004.1, read as the reverse complement.
TGAGGTCGACCCCCGCCAGCTTCCAAGCTGCGTCCTGCAGCAGGAGCGGAAACGGCCGAGAGCTGTCGACGAACAGAGCGATGGGATCCTGGTCGCGTGCCGTGACGGTCGCTCGCAGGACCATGCCGCCGCCGCGCAGGTAGTAAAGGGGCACCCGGCTGGCATCGGGGGGCGGCGTGGCATCTTGGCGCCGTGCGATGAACTGGTCGCCCCGCCGATCGAAAGTCGCATGCGCGTGCCGCAACAGCTGCGCCCCCAACAACGCCTTGATGGGCACTCCGATCTGACGCGAAATGGGGGTCAGATCCTGGACGAGCGCGGGAACGTCCTTCACTTCGAGCCGGTCGAACCTCAGGTCGACCCACGCCGGCTCCCTGCGCGAGTTGGAGTCGAGCAGCACCTCGCTCGATCCGGTCGCGACCAGCGCGAGGATTCTCTCGCCGTCCAATTCACACGGAACCACGTCGGCCGCGCCGAGAGGCACGCGGTCGAGCATTTTTGGCATGTCCACGGGGCCGACCAGCCCCCCCGACATCTCGAAAGGGTGCCGGCCCACTCCGCGCCGCGCGAGCGCGGCGACGTCGCGAGCCCAGGGATCTTTGACTGCCGGATCGGCGAGCAGCGCCTCGAGTTCGTCGGCGGCGTGCTCCACGTCCCCCGAATACCAGTAGGCGCGACCTCTCGCCGCGTGCGCGTCGCTCGCATCGAGTCCTTCGGTCAGCCGGAGCGTCTCGGCGTAGTCGAGACGCACGAGCGCGATGCGCGCAGCCAGAATTCGGGCCTCCGCATCGTTCGGCGCCGCGGCCAGCGCTCGACCCACGGATTCGCGAGCATCGTCGAAATCCGCCGCGCGATAACTGGCCTTGGCGCGATCGAGCCACTGGGCCGCCGGCCCAGATCGCGCGCCGCCCCCGGACCCGAGCGAAGGCCCGCACGCGATGAGAGCTGTGTAGAGAGCAACGAGTACGGGCAAGCTGCGAGAGCGCATCGAGGATCAATCTCAGGGAAGGGCGGGGGCGGGCTCGACGTGGAGGATGCGGTCGGCCCGAAGCTGCCGCCTGCCGCGCCCCGGGAGCTGATACCCCACAACCTGCGGCGGGTCGAGGTCCGATCGGACCTCGACGACCACCATCGACATCGATTCGGCCGCCCGGCGCGCCGCGCGATACGTCAACACGACCGGGGCTCTGTGCTTGGCGGCCGCCTCGCACGCGTCGACGATGGCTTGCCGCGCACGTCGGTCGCCGATGCGCACTTCCCACAGATCGCGCGCGCTCACCGGCTGGAGGACGGCGACGCAGCGCCCGAACAGGTCCCGAAGAGCGCGCACGTCGCTTTCGGCCCGATGGGCTCGGCCCCGTTGGATGCCAAGCTCTCGGCACAGCGCATCGAGCGAATACGACCGGAAGGCGAAAGCGCGCCGAGCCAGGATCAACGTATCGAGCCAGGAGTCGATCTCGACCGGCTCGCCGGCACGAGCAAACTCGGCGCGCAGAAACTTCACATCCCACGACGCCGCATGCGCGACCAGGATCGCGCCGTCGAGAACCGCCAGGATGGAACCGGCGATCGCTGCAAACGTCGGCGCTCCCGCGACTTCGGCGGGACCGATGCCGTGGACCTCCGCCGCGCCGCCGATGCGAACCCCGGGATGCGACGACCGAGCTGACGGACGCGACGCAAGCAGCGCCAACGAAGCGCTCGACGCACACTTCGACGACGCGATCGTGATCCACGTCGAGTCCCGTCATCTCGAGATCCACGAACGCCAGCGGCGCCTGCGGGATCGGCAGACTCCACGGCGGTCCGTGCGGCGGGGCGGTCACGCCCCGAGCTTATCCTCTGCGGGACGGCAACCGCGTACACCAGGCGGATTGAAGCGCAGATGGCGAGGACCTATCGATTGGGCCGGTGCCCTTCGCGAAGAGACCCGCCCGATCTCGGGGCCGGCCTACCCCGCTTCTGCCGCGCGCAGCCCCCGTACTGCTGATCCGCACGTTCTGGCTCGGAGCCATGGCCATTGCGGGCGCCGCGTGGGCGCTCACGCGACATTGTACGCACGAGCTACCCCCCCTACGAGGGCCTCGGACCGCGCCCACCTACGATGCCGACGCAGGCGAAATGCCGGTTCCCGAGATCGTGGCCGATGACGGCGGCTGAGAGCGTCGCGACAGAAGGAGCGGGGTGCAGTACACCTGCAGGCCCGTGGGCAAGGCGGACACTCTCGTCGTCCATGAGATTTACGCGAGCATTCAGGGCGAGTCGACGTTTGCCGGCATTCCCTGCACGTTCGTGCGAACGACGGGATGCAACTTGCGGTGCGTCTGGTGCGATACGCCCCAGGCGTTCTACCGCGGAACGCGGATGCGCCGTGAAGACGTCGTGCAGGCCGTCATGGCGCACGAAACGCCGCTCGTGGAGATCACCGGCGGCGAACCGCTCCTGCAGCCGGGCGTCGTGCCGCTCCTCTCCGAGCTCTGCGACTTGAAGAGGACCGTGCTGCTCGAGACGAGCGGAGAGGCCGACCTTTCACCGGTCGACGCCCGGGTGCACAAGGTCATGGACCTGAAGTGCCCGGGCAGCGGCGAGTCGCACAGAAATCGCTGGAGCAACCTCGATCACGTGGGTCCCCGCGACGAGCTCAAGTTCGTCTTGGCGGATCGCGTCGACTACGAATGGATGCGCACGACGATTCGCGAACGGCGCCTGCTCGACCGAACGCCGAACTTGCTCGCGAGCGGTGTCTTCGGGCGACTTCCGCCGAAAGAATTGGTCCGCTGGGTGCTCGAGGATGCGGTCCCTGTGCGCGTCCAGCTTCAAATGCACAAGTACATTTGGGGGGAGGACGCGACGGGCGTCTGAGACGATCGCGCGAGCCCACGGGAGCAAAAAAGCCGGCGGGCCCACGACGCGGTCCCTTGCCAATGCGCGGAGGACGGGGCTAGTCTGCGCGCGGCTTCCAGAGGAGCCGAGGAGCGCTAGTCATGGCCGTCGCCACCGATCGTGTGAGACACATTTTATCGTGGTACTCGAGTGACAACGTCGGGGTGAAGACCAACCTCGCTCGCTTGATGAACCATGGTGCGTTGGCAGGCACCGGCAAGTTCGTGATTCTGCCCGTCGACCAAGGGTTCGAGCACGGCCCAGCTCGGTCCTTCGCGCCCAACGTACCGGCCTACGACCCCGACTACCACGTGCAGCTCGCGATCGACTCGGGATGCAACGCGTATGCCGCCCCGCTCGGGTTCCTGGAAGCGTCGGCCGATCGGTTCGCAGGGCAGGTTCCCCTGATACTCAAACTGAACAACTCCGACTCGCTGGCGAAAATTGACCAGCCGATCAGCGCCGTGACCGCGAGCGTCAAGGACGCGGTGAAGCTCGGCTGCGTTGCCATCGGGTACACGATTTACCCAGGATCCGCCGCGCGAAACCCGATGTACGAGGCGCTTCGGGAGCTCATCCGTGAAGCGAAAGAGGTGGGGCTTCCCACGATCGTCTGGGCTTACCCGCGCGGGTCGGGGCTCTCGAAAGAGGGCGAGCAGGCCGTGGACGTCGTCGCCTACTCCGCCCACATTTCTTGCGAGCTGGGCGCGCACATCGTGAAGGTCAAGCCGCCGAAGGACTTCATCGAGCAGGCCGAGGCCAAGAAGGTGTTCGAAAAGTACGCGATTCCGACAAAGACGATGGCCGATCGTGTCCGCCACGTCGTGCAGAGCTCTTTCAACGGCAAGCGTGTCGTCATCTTCTCGGGCGGCGAAACGAAAGGGACCGAGGAGCTGCTCGAGGACGTGCGGGGCATCGCCGCGGGCGGAGGCTTCGGCAGCATCATGGGACGAAACGCGTTCCAGCGACCCCGCGCCGAGGCGCTCAAGCTGCTCGGCGACGTGATGGATATTTTCGAAAAGCACACTGATCGGTTCGGCCAGGCCCGCCGGATCTCTCCGGCGGTCCGAGCGCGGTCAGGCTCTCAGGACAGGCGTGCCGGGCGAGCCCAGTGGCGGCTTCGCACGTGCGCGGCCGTCCGTTGTGAGGCCTCGGTCCGGCGGCGTGGCCGCCGCGGCGTGCGTTCGGCTTTCCGGTCGGGGTAGCGCGGCGGCGGTGGGTGGGACGAGGCTCCCGCCCCGGGCAGCGGAAACGGCCCCCTCGCGTCTCGCCCGCATCTGCAAAAGGGAAGGGCCGTTTACGCGCGCGGAGCCCAGGCTACTTCTTGCCCGCGTCGCTCTTGGTCTTCTTGGGTCCGCCGCCGCCGGCGGCGCCCCCGTCCAGCGGAGACTGGTACTTGGAGCTATCGGCCGTCAACCAATCGGCCGCGTAGCTGGTGATCTGGAACACGGCGTCGTCCTCGGCCCGCTTCGCCCAGCGGTCGGTGCCGTTCGAGATCTTGCCGAGCCATATCCCGTACGTCTTGGGCTCGTCGCCCTTCGACTGGAATGTCGCCTGCGCCTCCGGCTTGTCGAGGCCCGTTTCGGCAAGCGACTTTCCGTCGCCAAAGTCGTCGGCGCTCAGCGACTTGTACGCGCGCAGCATGTCTTTGACCTTCTCTTGGTCCAGCCGCTCAATGGGCTTTTTGCCGAGTAGCCCGGTCCACTTCCCGTCGACCTTCGTGAACGCGAAGGTGCCGTGCGAGTTGACGAGAGTCACCGCCCCGATGCTCGCGTCATCGAAGTGCACGATCTCCTTGTCGCGAAAATCCTTCGGCTCTTTCGCGTAGAGGTACGACGAGTACCCCTTGGCCGCCCAGACCGCGCCGGGCTTGTCGGCCACGACCACCAGCTGTCCGGCGGCCCCGCTTTTTCCGAAAAACTCGTCGACCTTTTTGTCGCCGTCCTTCCACGCGACCAGGTGAAGCGCGTGCGCGGCATCGAGCTGCTTTTCCTTTTTGACCTCGTCGTCGAGTCTCAGATTCACTTGCGACTCGACCTTGATGTCTTTGAGATTGGCGATCAGATCCTTGACGGCCTGCTGACCGGCCTCGGCGTGCAACGGCTTGGTCAGAACCCATTTGGTCGCAGGGCCTGCGTCCGTCGGCGTGCCCTTCGGATCGGGTACTCGCTCCAGCACCACCTCCGGCTTCTCACCGTTCGTGACGCTGATCTTGTCGATGTCGTCGGGCGCATTGACGCTCGGAAACTGCACGGCAATCGCGGGGGCGGCTCCCAACGATTCGTCCTGCTTCATCTGGCGATAGACGAGCACTCCGAGAAGCCCCAAGACGACGGCGCCGATGATGATGAGTTTTTCGCGTGACATGGCCATTGTGTCCGATCGGATCCCTTACGCGAGCGAGACGTGCGAGCGTGCGTTCATCCGCAAGCGCCACCGAGCGAGACCGTACGCCCCGAAGAGCAGCGGGATGCCGAGAATGAGCAGCACTTCGATGTTGCGCTGCTCGTCTTTTCGAGCAGCCTTGAGCTCGTCCTCCTGTTTGCGCAGCTGCTCCTCGGTCTCATCCGGCGTGACCTTGATCTTGTCGCCGTAGACGAGGTTCGGATCGCTCAAGAGCTTTGCGCTGACGGCAAGCAAGTCCGTGTCGCCGCTCAACCAGTCGAGCGTGTTCTTGAACACGAGAATCGAGCCGGTCACGAATTGCTGCGTGTAGGGGCCGGCCAAAGCGATCAACTGTTCGTCGCCCCCGAGGTTCGGCATCATCATGCCGTACTGACCCATGTCCGGGCCGTTGCCTGCGCGCGCGAGCGGATTCGTCAGGAACTGCGACGACGAAAGGAGAAATACACGAGCCGGTTTGGCGCTCTCCGCCGGCGCGTCGACGCCCTGGTTCTCGCCGCCGCCCGCGAAAGCGCTCTTCAGCGTCCCCTCGACGTCGGCGCCGATGGTGTACTGCTCTTGTTTGAGCCCCTTGAGCTTGCCCGCCCACTTCTGAAAGGGCTTGAGGTCGACGGTGTCGCCCGTCAGGTGCACCGAGAAAGGCGACGAACGAGCGACGACACGCATCTTTGCGCCGGGCTGCTTGTCGGCTTTCAACGTGAGACTCGATGCAAAGGGAACCGCGAGATCCTGAACGCGGAACAGGCACGGAAAGCTCGTATCGATGAGCTGTTCGCTGCCCGCAAACCGCGGATCGTCCTGGACATCGAGGATGGCCTGAAGCTCCGCGCTCGCCATACCGCCCATCGTCGGCACGATCAGCCGAACGTGGTGCCAGAGATCGAGCACGACGTCCCGGTCGACGTCGATGCCGTAGCCGCCGAGCAGCTTGTCGAGCCCGTGCAGGTTGAGGCTCGCGTCCATCGACGCATCGTTCGCTTTGACGTTCACGGCGCTGGCAAACAGAGCCAGCGACTTGCCCTTCATCACGAACTGGTCGATGCGCCGGAGCTCCTTCTCCGAGATGTCCTTGCCGGGCTGAGTGATGAGGAGCCCGTCGAGCTCGTCGGGAACCGGGACGTCACCGCCTTTCAGGTCCACGTCCTGAAACGTATAGAAGGGAAAATTCTGCGTGACGATCGTTTGCATGGCGAACTTGCCCATGCTGCTCGGCGCCAAATTCGATTCGCTCGGCTTGATCTCGTCGTGGCCGGTGAGAACCCCGATCTTGTGATGGATGTCATCGCCCTTGTCCCGAATTTCTCGGATCTTGTTCGTGATCCAAAACTCGAGACCGTCGGTGCGGTCCGGGGGCAAGAACTTGATGACGTCTTGCTGCTCGCCGTAGCGCAAGACCAAACCCATGTAGCCTTCCGTGACGGCTTCCTTCTCGTCGGTCGCCTCTCCGAACGGCTGCTCGACGAGCCCCGCCTCCTTGGCCTTTTTCTTGGTGTCCTCGTCCTTGGGCTCGATGATCGTGTAGTGGAACTTGCCGCCGCTCGCGTTCAAGTACTCCTGCAGCAAATCGCGCAGGTCGCGGACGAACGCATCGAGCTTCGGAAGGCCCTTGGTCACGTACGCATCGACGGTGAGGTCCTGCTTCATCGATCGGAGCAGCGCCCCACTGCCTTTCGAGAGAGTGAATTTCTCGGTCTTCGTCACGTCTTTGCGCGCGTAGATTCCGAGCGCCGAGAGGGCGTTCAGGGCCACGAGTATCGCCGCAACGATGGCGATGAGTACTCCGCTTTCGACTGCGGTCTTTTTACGCTTTTCCATGGGGAACCCAATCTGTCAGAGCCAATACCGGATCAGGACCACTTGCGGCTCTCGAGCGAACGAAAGCTCACGAGCAAGCACAGGATCGCGACCGAAAAGAAGTAAACGACGGCGCGCGTGTCGATGAGCCCGCGAGGAAATGCACGATAGCGACTCTGAAACGATATGAAGTCGACCGCATCGGCGAAGGCGCCTCCGTGAAACAGCGCGGCGATGGCGCCGATGACGTAGAGGATGACGAACGTGCCCGTCGTCAAGAAAAACGCCACGACGTCGCTTTCCGTCAGACTCGAGAACATCATTCCGACGCCGACCGCTGCACACGTGAAGAGAAAGCAGCCCACGTAGCCCGACCAGACCGGCCCCCAATCGAGTGCCCCGAGGTGCCACGGCCACACGAACATGGCGACGGGGTAAATCACGGTCGCCGCGAGCAGAACGAAGACCATCGTGCACGCCGCGAGGTACTTGCCCAGAATGACCTCGCTGTCGCGCACGGGCATCGTGATGAGAAGCTCGAGGGTCCCGGTCCCTTTCTCCGCAGCCAGCGAACGCATCGTGACGGCGGGGATCACGAACACGCTGAGCAGCGGCGGAATGTACGTGAACATTTGTTCGACCGTCGCGTGGTCGATGTCCCAAAACCCGCCGACCAACTCCGCGCCGACGCTCATGTGCGGGATGACGAAGAAGACGACACCGAGAAGCAGCATCGTCCCGCCGAGGACCACGTAGGCCACCGGCGAGTTGAACTGGGCGCGTAGGTCGCGACGGGCAATGATGAGAATATTTCGCATTGGTTCAACTCCGCTCTTCGCTCGCGGCCTTTGCGGCGTCGCGCGAATGCGTGCGCGCCGCGCCAGTCGAATCGTCGTCGTCGTTTCGTTCGTCCTCTTCGTCGGCGTCGGCGTCGGCGTCGCCGCTCGCGGACAGCCGGCGATTGCGACGTTCGTCGCCGATCGTAAGCGCCCGGAAGACGTCCTCGAGTGTCTGCGCGTCGCGGTGCAATTCGAGGAGCACCCAACCCTTGTCGGCAACGGCCCGGAAGACCTCGGGACGCAGATCGACGTCGCGCTCGCTGACGAGTTCGTATGCGAGCGCGCCTTCGTCGGTCGGCAGCTCGCTCAGCTTCTTGACGCCGTCGACCTTGCCGAGCACGTCTTCGGCCTCGCTCTTCTTCGGGGGCGCGCCGCGACCGCGATACGGACGGGCACCCGCTGATTCCTGGATGGAAACGACGTACCGGACACGACCGCTCTTGGCTCGAATCTCGTCGAGGGGGCCGTCCGCGACGATGCGTCCGCGCGAGACGATGATGGCGCGTGCACACGACGCCTCGACCTCAGCAAGGTTGTGCGTCGACAGCATTACGGTGCGCTGCTCGCCAATCTGCTTCAAGTAGTCCAGAAACTCGGCCTTCTCGTTCGGGTCCAAGTCGCTCGTGGGCTCGTCGAGGATGAGAATCGGCGGATCGTGAATCAGGGCTTGCGCGAGACCGACCCGCTGCCGGTAGCCGTGGGACAGATGGCGGATCTCTTTGCCCAGCACCTGCGCGAGACCGCAGACCTCCACGACGCTCTTCGCATGCTTTCGAAACGTCTCGGCGTCCAGGTGACGGAGCTCGGCAGCGAAGCGCAGGTACTCGAGCACGCTCATTTCGAGGTAAAGGGGAGCGCGCTGCGGCAGATACCCCAGGCTCTCGCGGACTTGCAGCGACTCGTCGAACACGTCGTGCCCGTTGACGCGCGCGGTGCCGTCGGTCGGTGCGATGAAGCACGTCAGGATGCGCATCGTCGTCGACTTGCCGGCGCCGTTCGGCCCGAGGAAGCCCACGATCTCGCCACGTTTTACCTCGAAATTAACCTTGTCGAGCGCCCGGAAGGACCCAAAGCTCTTCGACAGATCGACTGCGGAGATCACCACGTCATTGGACATTTCGGCTCCAGCCTGAACAGTTCGTGTCCGAGAGACGACACGGCCGCGCGCGGCCGTGCGGTGCAACCGTGAACGTCGCGTCATCCCCCCCGATGTCGCTCGCCCGAGAGGCAATTCTCCTCCAAACGCGCAAGGGCATCACGGAAGTGGCGGCGCATCGTACCGATGGGAAGGCTCTTGTCAACTGAGAGATCTGCCGCGAAAAACCGACGGACGGGAAGGTTATTCCCGCCGGACGCGATCGTTTTGTGCCACGACGACCCGCCGGGCTTCGGACCGGTCCCGGACAGACCAGCAGGGGCACCCACCCCCCAACACGACGTCCCAGCGCGCCGGGGCTGCCGACGGGCCGCGAAACGACGAGGGCGGCGCTCCCGGTTTCGAGCCACTCGACGGGCCCGTGTCCGGCTCGTCGAGCCAGCGCTCCAGGGCGCAACGCACTCGATTCGTCGCCCGAGCATCTGCCCCGCCGATCCGCCCGTCGCTGCGGCGCCGGGGGCCTAGCGGCCTCGGGAAGGCCGAGTTACACCCGCGAACGTGACCGCTCCCACGTCATTTCCCAAGGACCAGATCAAGATTCTGCTGCTCGAAAACATTCACCCGAGCGCCCATGAACTCTTTCGCGGCGAAGGCTTTCACATCGAGACGCTGCCGGGCGCGCTGGCAACCGAAGAGCTCGCGAATCGAATCGACGACGTGCACGTGCTCGGCATCCGGAGCAAGACGCTCGTGACCGATGCCGTGCTGGCGCGCGCTCGGCGCCTGTTGGCGGTCGGCTGCTTTTGCATCGGAACGAATCAGGTCGAGTTGGCCGCTGCGAATCGCCACGGGGTTCCGGTTTTCAACGCGCCGTTCTCGAATACGCGCAGCGTCGCCGAGATGATCATGGCAGAAATCGTGATGCTGTCTCGCCGCCTGGGCGACCGCGTCCGCGAGATGCATGCGGGACAGTGGCGCAAGGTCGCGACGGACTCCTACGAAATCCGTGGCAAAACGCTCGGTATCGTCGGCTATGGGCACATCGGACGGCAGGTCGGCGTCATCGCCGAAGGTCTCGGCATGCGCGTGCTTTTCTTCGACGTCGCGGCCAAGTTGCCGATGGGCAACAACCAGTCCAAAAAAACGCTCGACGAACTGCTGCTCGCGAGCGATTTCGTCACGCTGCACGTTCCCGAGACGCCGCAGACGCGACGTATGATCGGAGCGGCCGAAATGGCGCGGATGCGCAGCGGCAGCTACTTGCTGAACGCGAGCCGCGGCACGGTGGTCGACATTCCCGCGCTCGCGGAGGCGCTCAAGACGGGCCATCTGGCGGGTGCAGCCATCGACGTTTTCCCGGAGGAACCCAAGTCGAACAGCGATGGGTTCGCCACACCGCTCCGAGGGCTGGGCAACGTGCTCATGACGCCTCACATCGGCGGTTCGACGGCGGAAGCCCAAGAGGCCATCGGCCGCGAGGTGGGTGCGGCGCTCATCAAGTTCGTCAATGCCGGCGTCACGACCGGCGCGGTGAATTTTCCGCACATCGATACGGCCCTCACCTCCGGCAAGCATCGCATCTTGAACGTGCACAAGAACGTCCCGGGCGTGCTGCGCGACATCAACCGCCTCGTCAGCGACATGGGAGCGAACATCGCCGCCCAGGTCCTCGCGACCGACCCGGACATCGGCTACCTCGTGATGGACTTGGACCAAGACGTGTCGCGCGACGTGAAGAAGGCGCTTGCGGCACTGGCGACGAGCATCAAGACGAGAATCCTCTACTGAACGCGCCCCCCGCGAGCACCTGGGTCTTCGGGTGGGGTCGCCACGTCGGCGGCGTCGAAGATCTTGCCGGGGTTCAATAGATTGGCGGGGTCCAGGGCTCGTTTGACCGCTCGCATCGCGGCGATCTCCTGGGGAGAGCGGGACCAGCCGAGCCATGGCTTCTTGAGAAGGCCGACGCCGTGCTCCGCGCTGATGCTTCCACCGTGACGGCGCACCAGGTCGAACAAATCGCGGTCGGCTTCTTGGGTTCGGGCGAGAAATCTTGCCCTGTCGATTCCCTCGGGCTTCATGACGTTGACGTGGAGGTTGCCGTCGCCGATATGGCCGAAAAGGCAAATTTCCCAGCCGGGATAGCGGCGCGCAAAGACCGCGCCGAGCGCGGCGCAAAAGTCCTCGAGCTCGGCAATGGGCAAAGCGACGTCGTTCTTGTGGGGAGTTCCGGTCGCCGACAGCGACTCACTGATCGATTCGCGCAACGCCCATAGATCGCGCGCCTCTGTGGCCGTTTGAGCCAGCACGCCGTCCCTCACGACTTCGCGCTCGAGAAGGGACGTGACCCAGGACTCGAGCGCATCACCCCCCGGAGGGGATTCGATCTCGACCAAAACGTAATGGCTGACCGCCGCCGAGAGCGGCGCGCGGATCTTGCGGTGCTGGAGAACGCGCGCCAGGCATACGTCCGTGAACATTTCGTAGGCGGAGATGACGAACGGAGACGCGCGCGTCTCTCGAAACAGGCGCAGCACAGCCGCCAGGTCATCGACTGCAAAGAGCAACACGGCGCCCCGATCCGGGACACGCGCGAGTTTGAGCGTCGCTTCGGTGATGATGCCGAGCGTTCCTTCGCTGCCGATGAACAGCTGGCGAAGGTCGAGGCCCGTGTTGTTCTTTTCGAGCGCACCGTTGATCTCCAGGACGTCGCCGCTCGCCAGAACGACCCGGAGTCCGAGAACCCACTGGCGAGTCAGGCCCCAGCGGATAACGCGTACGCCACCCGCGTTCGTGGCGATGTTGCCGCCGACCGTGCTCGACCCCTTCGAAGCAAAATCGATCGGCCAGGTGAGACCGAAGGGCGCTGCGTGCTCGTGCACGGCCTGAGTGATCGCGCCCGCCTCGACGCGCACAGTGCCCCCGACGACGTCGACGGGACCGAGGGCCCGCATGCGAGCGAGTGACATCACGAGCTCGCCGCGAGCCGCAATGGCTCCGCCGGCAAGCCCGGTGCGCCCCCCGGAGGGGACGACGGGGACCGAATGAACCGCGCAGAGCTTGACGAGACGCGCGACCTGTTCGGCCGTTCTCGGCAACGCGATGGCGCACGGTGCCGGCTCGACGACGCGTGTCCAATCGCGCCCGTACTCGGTCAGGTCGGACGCGTCTCGCGTCAGCAGATCGGACGGAAAGTCGCGTGCGACGGCGTCGAAAAAGGCCGCGGGGGGCAGCGTCATCTCGCGATGATCTAACTGCCGCGCCGACGGCACTGCAAGCGTGGAGCGCCCGCGCGCGAGCAAACCCCACCGCGGGCCGAACCGATCGGGCTCATGCCGATGCCGCTGCCATGAAGCCCGCCGTTTCGGTTCGGCCTCGGTTCGGCGTCCCTCTGCCGCATGAGAGGGCGGTGGTCGTAAAGATGCCGCGTCCGCGGCAGGTCGCCGTATCATCGCCCTCATGGTGAGCTCTTGCTGAGCACCCGTCCGAAACGCGCGCGCGCGGCAGCTGTCTTGGTCGGCGTCGCGTTCGCCGCGCTGACGCTTTCCGCGCCCGTCGCCGGGCAGAGCGGATCCGATCAGGCGGCGGCCGAAGCGCTCTTCAAGCAGGGACGCGATCTCATGGCCGCGGGTCAAACCGCGTCCGCTTGCCCGAAGTTCGCTGAAAGCGAACGGATCGATCCGGCGCCCGGCACGATCCTCAATCTGGCGACTTGCTATGACCGCAGCGGCCAAATCGCGAGCGCGTGGGTCACGTTCAAAGAGGCCGCGGTCCAGGCGCGCAAAGCCAACCAGCCCGAGCGGGCCCGCATGGCCCTCGACCGGGTCGCCGAACTCGAGCCGACCCTACCGCTGCTCACGATCGTTGTGCCCCAGAAGGCCGATCGTGTCGATTTGCAGATTCGGCGCGATGGCGAGGTGGTCGGGCGCGCCGAATGGGGTACGCCCATCCCCGTCGACCCCGGGACTCATGTCGTCGAGGCGAGCGCGCCCGGCCAGCGGACGTGGCAAACGACCGCGCCGATCCCGGGAGCGGGCGCAAGGGCATCGATCGAGGTGCCTCCCCTCGAGCTTGCGCCGGAGCCGGCGCCCACCCCCTCCCCGATCGGAAAGGTCGGATCGGCCTGGCCCGAAGCGGCCCGAAACGGAGCGACGCGAGCCGCGCCCACCGGGCCCCACCCCGGCCCCGGGCAACGAACCGCAGGGTGGGTCGTCGGTGGCGTGGGCGTGGCGGTGCTCCTGGGGGGGGGCGTCCTCGGAGCCGTGGCGCTGGCTCGCGAGAGCGACTCGCACGGGCACTGTGTCGACGGGGTCTGCGACAGCACGGGCTACTCGGCGGTGAGCGACGCGCGCCACGCGGCGACCGGATTGGATGTCGCGTTCGCAGCGGGCGGCCTGCTGGTCGCTGCCGGCATCGCGCTGTACTGGACGGCCCACCCCGGTTCGTCGTCGCCCGCGGGATCGCTCGGTCTTGCCCCCATGGCCGGCTGGGCCGGCGCAGGGGCGGTGGCGCGAGGCACGTGGTGAATCGGCATGCCGCGGTAGCGGTCGCGAGCCTCGGCGCACTCGTCGCGACGGCGAGCTGCGCGTCGCTCGTCGGCGTGCACGACGTCTCGCTCGAATGGTGCGACCAGCCAGCCAACCATCACGATTTTTGCGAGGACTTCGATCACGCGGATGAGGCCAATGCCTTCGCGGCCTGGCCGGGATCGCCCACGCCGCCGCCCGGCACGAGCCGCACGCTGGTCCCGTCCGATGTATCGCCGCCGTTCGCCCTCGACACCGAGGCGGATCCGATGCCGGCCGGCGTCTCGGCCGCTACGGGACTCGAAACGGCCTTTCCCAATCGAACGTTCGATGACGTGACCCTGGGCGTCGATGTGCAAGTCGCCCAGGCCAACTTCCTGACCGACGATCCGAACGCCATCGGCGCGGGGTTTCTCCTGCTCGCCGATATCGCCGAGAGTGCGGATCAACCCTCGTTGTGCATAGCCCTCGTCTTGACGCCGGCAACCATGGCCGACAACGTCGAGATCTCGATGGTGCTCCTTCCGAACGCGCACGACTGCGTGAAGGTCATCAACCCCGAGCTCGACTCGAGCGCGAGCGGCGTCGATTCGGGCGACGCGGCGTCCCTCGACGCCTCCGGCGCCGAGGAGGATTCGTCCTCCGCATCGTCGATGGCTCCGGTTCCCGTACCGCTCGCCGAGGTCTTCGAGAACCAATGGATTCGCCTGAACCTGGAAGTCACCCGCGCCCAAGACGGCAGCGGGACGATTGTGTTCACGACGGGCGCGAACGGCGGGGGACTTCCGCCGCCGACCATCCCTCCGGGTTGGCTCGGGCCCGGGGAACCGACCCTCGGGATCGCCACGAGCGTCACCGGACCCTCCGGCGCATTCGAGATTCGGTTCGACGACATCACGCTCGACTTTCATTCGTTATAGTTGGGCCGGCAGGATGCGAAACCGCGCGAGGGTGTCGCCCACGTCGGCCGCTTCCCACACGATGGCGTGGATGGACTCCAAGAGCGGCAGATCGCGGACTCCCTGCTCGCGGGCAAAACGCCATGCGGCAGAAATGGCCGGATAGCCCTCCGTCAGCTCGCCGGAAGCACTCATTTCGGCGGCGACCTCGCGAGCCGGCTGGCCTCTGCCGACCCGCTCGCCGAACAGCCGATTGCGCCCGGCGGCCGCCGTCACGTGAAGGTCGCCGATCCCCGCCGGCCCGTGCACGGTCTCGATGCGCCCGCCGCCGGCGGCGACGAGCGCTCGCAATTCGACGATGGCCTGAGTGAAGCAAGCGGCGCGCGCATTGTGCGCGTCGGCGCCGACGTACCCATCCCAGAGCCCGAGACCGGTCGCGTACGCGTTCTTGAGCGCCGAACACAGGGCCGCGCCGGCCAGGTCATCGGTCACGCTGACGACCAACGCGTCGTCGCGAAGAGCGCGCGCGCACGCCTCTGCATCGTCCGGGCTGCCCGCGAACTGCATCCACGTCAAGACGCCTCGGGCGATCTCCATGGCCTTCGCCGGCCCTCCCGCGTGAACGAAGCGAACGGCACGCCGAAGGGCCTGCGCCGCTACGACGTCGACGCGGTCCATGTGCCCGGTGACGGACGATTCGAGGAGGCCTTTGGTGACGCTCAGCACCGGGACGCTCGGCAGAAATCCAACGGCCCTCGTCATGACGGGCACGACGCCCTCCGAATTGACCGCCAAGACCACCAGCTCGGCGCCCCCGAGGGCCTCGGCCAAGCGCGCCGACCGCAACAGCGCGATGCCGTCCAGGGCGAGCTTGAGGCGGGGATGGGGCGCGCCGCGCTCGCAGGCTTCCAGCAAGCCGTCATCGAGCCACGTTCCCCACAAGCGCACGTCGTGGCCCCGTCGGCGAGCGACGCAGGCGATCGCGCTACCCATGTACCCGGCGCCCAGGACGGTGACGTGCATCGCGTCACGCTTTTACGTCAAAAACCGCGTGACGTGGTGATCCGCGCGACGCCTTGACGTAAACATCCCGTCGTCGATGACGCCGACCCGCCCGTACGAGGACTCACCGGACAAGGCCGATGCGGCCCAAGCCACGCCGTGCGTCGTCGCGGTCGGGGCGGGACGCGGTGGGGTGGGTAAGAGCCTCGTCGCCGTGAATCTCGCCGTGTACTTGGCCCAGCTCGGACGCTCCGTCGTGCTCATCGACGCGGACGCGGGCGGCTCCAATTTGCACGCCCACTTCGGACTGAGAGCGGCCCGCGTCGAGCCCCAACTGGGCGCCGGGGGACCCGAGGGCCTGCTCGGCGCCCTGGTTGCGACGACTGTGCCGGGGCTCGCGCTCCTACCCGCCGCGCACGACGCGGTGGCCCCCGCCGCCCCACTGCGCTCGCAGAGAAAGGTTCGTTGGCTTGCCGCGCTGCGCTCGCTGCCGGCCGATTATGCCGTCATCGACGTCGGCTCGGGCCACAGCGAGCCCGGTCTCGATCTCATGCTGGCAGCGGATATTCCGATCGCCGTCACGGTCCCCGAGCCCCCGGCCATCGAGACGACGTATCGATTTTTGCGCGTTGCGTTCCGCCGCCGTCTGCGCCGACTCTTGCTTCGGGACAAGCTCCGAACGTCGCTCGTCGACCGCGCCCTCATCGAGATGGGCAGGCTGCCGTCGCCGATCGATCTGGTCCACAAGCTCGCACGCATCGACCGAGTGCTCTCGGAGATCGCGTGGGCGGAAGCGCAGGCCCTGCGGGTCCAGCTGGTCGTCAATCAGACGCGCGTGCGGATGGACACGGAGCTCGGTGCGTGGATGAGTAGCCTCGTGTCGCGCCACTACGGCGTGGCGCTCGACGAGCTCGGGCACATCGAGCACGACGACACGGTGTGGCTGACGGTGCGTCGAAACAAGCCGCTGCTCGTCGATAGCCCCGCGAGCAAGAGTGCCCGCAACGTCGAGCGAATCGCGAGAAGAGTCCTCGCGCTGGCCACTTCGAAGGTCGAGCGGATGACGCCGTCGTCGCCTGCCCCGCTCGAGGAACCGACGCTCTACGCCGTCCTCGGAGTCACACGATCGGCCAGCGACGAAGAGATCCGGCGCGCCTACAAAAGGCAGCGTGAAATCTACGCGACCGGCGGTCTCGCGACGGTTTCGCTTCTCGACGCCGAACAGTTGACCGCGGCGCAGCGCAAGCTCGACGAAGCGTACGACACCCTTCTCGATGCGGTGCGCCGCCGCGCCTACGATCTGTCGACATTTCCAGAGCCCGAGCCGCTCGCCGTGTCGGCAAAGACGACGCGGCCTGCGCTTGTCGCCGAGCAGCTCATGCTGCAGCATGAGCTGCAGCGCGAGATCGGCCCCGACACGGAGTTCACGGGCGCCTTGCTGCGAAAGGTGCGGGAGTCGCAAGGCCTGGAGCTTGCCGATCTGTGCGCGAAGACCAAGATCGGGCGCGCTCACCTGCAGGCGATCGAAGACGAGCGCTTCGACGAACTGCCTGCCGTCGTCTACACGCGCGGATTTTTGGTCGAATTCGCCAAGCAATTGAGCCTCGATCCGATTCAAGTTCACAAGACCTACCTGCGCCGCTTGCGCGACGATCGGCTCGCGCGGGGCAAAGAGCTCGCGTGAATCAGCCCGAGGGCGAGCGGCGAGAAACCGCGTTTGGGACGCTGCTGTTCATCGTCGCGCTCGTGCCCCGGTTGTGCGCGGCCCTCGCCTACGCGGGCGAACCGGTTTGGGACGGCCACTATTACGACTACGGAGCGCGCCGCATCGCGGCGGGACTCGGCTATTCGGACGACCGGACCGTCGCCGGCCATCTCGTCTGGCACCCGTGGTGCCACTATCCGGTCGGCTACAGTGGCTTTCTGGCACTTTGGTATCGAGTGCTCGGTGCGAGCCCATCGGTCGCGGCGGTGGCCAATGCGCTCGTCGGAGCGGCTGTCGCGGTCGTCACCTGGGCGCTGGCGCGGCACGCTCTGTCGTCCGCGCGCGCTCGCGTCGCCGGCCTGATCGTCGCGCTCCATCCTGGGCTGATTCTCTACGCCGCGCTCGTCATGACGGAGCCCCTCGCGGCGCTGCTCACGCTGTCGGCCTTCTGGCTGGCCGTCCGCGACGCGCGCGCTTTCCGCGGCATCGTCGTCGGCTCTCTCGTTCTCGGCGTTGCCGCCCTCACCCGCCCGCAAGCGCTGCTCTGTGCGCCGTTCATGGCCGTCCTCGGTGGCCATCGGACACCCGCGCGGCTGCGCGCCGCGCTCGCGGCGTGCCTTTTCGCACTCGTGCCGGTGCTTCCGTGGACCGCCCGAAACTGCAGGGTGATGGATGGATGCGCGCTCGTGAGCACCAATACGGGTTGGAATCTCGCCATCGGTTCATTCCCGCGCGCAACCGGGCGCTACGAGACACTTCGTTCGAGCGACGGGTGCCGCGACGTCACCGGGCAGGTTCAGCAGGATCGTTGCTGGTTTCGGTACGCACTCGGTCAGATCGCCGCTCGTCCAATGCGCTGGCTCGCGCTCATACCGGCCAAGCTCGGGTACACGTTCGATCACGAGTCGTTCGCGGTCGAATACCTGCACGAGGCGCGGCCGGACGCGTGGCCCGAACCCAGGCGGGTCTTCGCGCGCGACGTCACCAGTCTTGCGCATCGTCTCGTGCTCGCAGCCGCTGCCCTCGGAGGCATGGCTTTCCCGCTCCCGCGTCGCGCTCGACCGTGGACCGCGCAAGGGGCCCTCCTCGGGGTGACGGCGCTGCTCGCTCTCATCGCGTTCACCCGCGAGTCGCCCACGCTCTGGCCCCTCGCCGTGTGGGCGGCAGTGGCCCCATGGCTGCCCGTTCCGGGCCGTCCGAAGTTCTCGCCAGCGCTGGCGCTCGCGCTCGGACTGCTTGGGACGACGATCGCGACGCACGCGATCTTCTTCGGGGAGGACCGCTATCACGTGGTCGTCACGCCCGTCCTCGCGATCCTCGCTGCCGCGGCGCTGCGCCCGCCGCGACCGTCGCCCGAACGCGCGACGGCCCTCGCTGCGTCGCGATCGCGCGGCTCCAGTCGCGTGCGCGTACCGGGGGGTCCACCTCGGCGCAGCGCAAGCGAACGCGCGTGGTAGGGTTCGGCCCATGATCGGCCGGCTCACCGGCAGGATCGTGGCTCAGGAAGCCGACGGCGGCATCGTGCTCGACGTGGGCGGAGTGGGCTACGAGCTCGCCGCACCCCTCGGGACACTCGGGCGCACGCACCTCGACGAAGCCGGACACGTGACGCTCTGGGTGCACACCCACGTTCGTGAGGACGCGCTGGCCCTTTACGGGTTTGCCGACGAAGCGGAACGATTCGCCTTTCGAGCGCTCATCAACGTTTCGAACGTCGGCCCGAAGATCGCCATCGCCGTACTCGGCGCCCTGCCGGCTGCGAATCTTGCGCACGCCATCGCCCACCGCGATCTCGGGGCCCTGACGGCGGTCGCAGGCATTGGAAAGAAAATTGCGGAGCGGCTGCTTCTCGAGCTACGAGACAAGCTGCCGACGACCCTCGGCGTTTCCCGGACGGATCCCGGCCCGCCCCGCCCCTCGGCGCGTCGCGCGACCGGCGGGGCCGAGCGACTGAGGAGCGCGCTCACCGGGATGGGATTCAAGCCCGCCGAAGCGGAGCGCGCGGCGGCTGCCCTCGAAGAGCGCACGAGCACGGCGCCGCTCGAGGAGCTGCTCCGAGACGCGCTCGCGCTGCTCGCAAAGTAGCCGTACCTTCTCCGACGCCATGCACGAAGTCATTGCTTTCATCGACCGCCATCGGCAGCGGTTCGTCGATGAGCTCATCGACTGGGTTCGGATCCCATCCGTTTCGAGCGACCCGGCGCACGCGCCGGACGTCGTGGCGAGTGCCGAGCATCTTGCCGCACGACTGCGCGAGCTCGGAGCCAATCGAGTGGCGGTGTGGCCGACGCCGGGTCACCCGGCCGTGTTCGCCGAATGGCTGTCTGCGCCGGGCGGCGCCACCTTGCTCGTATACGGACATCACGACGTGCAGCCGGTCGACCCGCTGGGCGAGTGGATCTCGCCGCCTTTCGAACCCGCCGTGCGGTCGGGACGCCTCTGGGGCCGTGGCACCGTCGACGACAAGGGCCAAGTTTACATCCACGCGAAAGCGATCGAGAGCTTCATCCGAACGACGGGACGACCGCCCATCAACGTCAAGATGATCGTCGAGGGCGAAGAGGAGGTCGGCAGCGCCCACCTCGATGGATTGCTCCGCGATCACGCGCAGGATCTGCGCGCCGACTTCGTTTGCGTCAGCGACACGGCGATGTTCGGCCGTGGCATCCCCTCACTCTGCGTGGGGCTGCGGGGGCTGTCCTACCTCGAGGTATTCGTGGAAGGTCCGTCGTCGGACCTTCATTCCGGGTCGTTCGGCGGCGGAATCGCCAATCCGGTGAACGCGCTCGCTCGGATGATCGCGCAGCTGCACGACGCGGAGGGGCACGTCGCGGTCCCGGGCTTCTACGACGACGTCGTGCCGCTCAGCGCGGGCGAGCGCGACGCGATCGCTCATTTGCCGTTCGACGAGGCCGAGTGGCTCGCCTCGACAGGCGCGCCGAGCGTCTCGGGTGAGCGAGGCTACTCGACCCTCGAGCGCATCTGGGCGCGGCCGACCCTCGACTGCTGCGGAATCGGCGGCGGATTCCAGGGCGACGGGGCCAAGACCATCATCCCGGCGCGGGCACAGGCCAAGATCAGCTGCCGACTGGTGCCCAACCAGGAACCGGACGACATCGCGCGCAAGGTGGCGGAACACCTCCGGAGGATCGCGCCCGGGGGGACGCGAGTCCGGCTGGATGTGCTGCACGGCGGACGGCCGTACCTCGCCCCGACCGATCACCCCATCTACGACGTCGCGAAGCGCGCATTCAGCAAGGCGTTCGGAAAGCCCACCGTGTTCATTCGCGAGGGCGGCAGCATCCCCTTCGTGCGGACCATCGCCGATGCGTCCGGCAAACCGTGTTTGCTGATGGGCTTCGGCCAACCCGACGAGAACGCCCACGCACCCAACGAGTGGCTCGATCTCGAAAATTACCACTTGGGAATCAAGAGTGCCGTTTACCTCTACGACGAGATCGCGCGCATGCACCCTGACTCGGAAGGCCTGGGCGTCGAGGACCATCGTGCTGGCCCACGGGCCGAATCCGACTAATGTCGACCGCCCATATGGCCAAGAAGACGAAAACCGCCAAACGCGACAAGGCTCAGACGCGCCACGAAAGGCGTTTCGAGCCCGGCGCGACGTTGAGCCCGATCGTGTCTTATGCCATCGGCGCGATCGGCGCTTTGGCGATGGGCGCAGGCGCCTGGGAAAAACTCGGACCCCTCATCAGCGACCCGACCGTCGAACCGTTGAAGATAGCGCCGTACATCCTCACGGTGGGGGCCTTGCTCGTCGGCGCGGCGATTTGGGTCGGGACGAGCGGCGAGCCCCCGCTGCGCGTCGGCGACCGTGGCATCGCGGTCGAGAAGGGCCCCATTCGCCGCATGCCGTGGTACGCGGTCGAGCGGATCGAATGGCGTGGCGAGGCCGTGCGCGTGACCGGTCACGACGATGCCGGGGCGGCGATGCACGTCGTCGCGCAGGCGGCGACCCATGGGCAAGCGGCCGCCTGGATCGTCAAAGAGGCGCGCGAGCGCGTACCCGCCATCGTGGACGTCCCGCAAGACGCCACGCTGCCCGAGCCGAGCTCGAGCGCCGGAACGGTGCTGCCGGTCGAGCCTCCGCAGGTGGTCGGCAAACATTGCGCGGCCAGCGGCAAGGTCATCTCGTTCGAGCCGGATGCCCGCGTCTGCCCGCGCTGCGAGCTCGTCTATCACAAGGCCCACGCTCCCGAGACCTGCGGATGCGGTGCCTTGCCCACGGCCCTGAAATCGGACGCCGCCGACCGTTTGACGCGGCCTTCGACCTTCACTTCGAAGACGTAATCGAAGCCGCGCGCATCCGGCGGACGTCGGTGGACATTTCTGACGCCGCAAGAATCTCGGCGCGATTTCTCCCCCGCTGCTTCGCTGCGTACATCGCCGCGTCCGCGGCGGCGACCAAGCTCTCGGTTTTCCATGGCGCCTCGGCGCTGGAGATGCCGATCGACGCCGTGACGGTCATGGGCGGGCCCTGAGGGACGACATGCGACGACTCGGCGATCGCCCGGCGCAAGCGTTCAGCCACGATGCGCGCCCCCGCTTCGCCCGTTTGGGGAAGCGCGACCACGAACTCTTCTCCGCCCCAGCGAGCGACGCAATCGGTCCGGCGGGCGACCTTCACCAACACGTTCCCCACGCCTTTCAGAACCGCATCGCCCGCGGCGTGACCCCGCGAATCGTTGACGGCCTTGAAATGGTCGATATCGAGCAATAGAAGCGACAGAGCGAACGCGTGCCGGTCGGCACGGGCGCGCTCGCGTTCCATAATCTCCAGGAAGGCCCGCCGATTGAGCAGGTTGGTGAGCGCGTCGGTCGTCGCCAGACGCTGCGCATCTTGATAAAGCGCGCTCATCTGGAGCGGACCGCCCAGCTCGCTTGCCACGAGCGCTATGGTGCGTTGGTCGTCGCGCGACAGTCCGCGTGCCGTCGGAGTGAGGGCGATCCGACCCACTTGAGTCCCGCCAAATGCGATTCCCATGTCGACCGGCGATTCCGTCCCACCGGCGACGGCGCGGTCATCGCACACGACCTGTACCGAACGGCCGGCCGGAATCCCGAGGACCCCGAGCGTCACCGCTTCGATGCCATCGCGCTCCTCCGGATGGCAATGCACGAACAAGGGCTCGTACGACCGTGCCGGAAGTACCGCCATCCAGCGATACGTGAGGACATCGGCCATCAACGAGACGAGGCCGTCGAAGAGACGAGCGGGATCGCCGGAGCTCGCGAGCGCTCGCACCTCGCCGGCGATGACCGATTCGAAGAGAGCCGAATCGAGGATGGCCGACATGCGCTCCTGCAACGTGCGCCGCCGAAGGGGAGCGTGGTCGCCCGCCCCGGGCGCCGGCTCGGTAGCCGACGCGATCAGGGTCGGCAGGAGCCCGACCAGGTCGTCGAGACGATCCTTGCTGAGGTATGCGGCGGCCCCGGCGGTACGCGCCCAGAATCGTGAGCGCTTGTCTCCCGAAGCGGTCAACAGCATCACCGGAATGTGCGCGGTGACGGCGTCATTTCGCAGGATGCGGCAAAGCTGGACACCCGAAATGCCCTTCATGTGGAGGTCGGTCACCACCACGTCCGGCGCGCCGGAGACCGCCTTCTCCGCTCCACTTTCTCCATCGTGGGCTTCGTCGACCTCGTAGCCGCAGGCCCTCAAGCGCGCCGCCAAGAGCGAGCGAACCGAAGGACTATCGTCGACGATCAGGACCCGCGACACTCCGAAAGACCCTCGTCCGGCTAAAGCGTTGTCTTCTATGTAGTATCCTACGGCGGCGCAGCGAGGGGCAAAAAGAGGGGCGGACGGCAAGGGCCCGTGTGTGCGGGTCAACGACGCACGCAGCTTCGTTGAGGGGCGACCGGACTTGAGAGTGCATGCTCTCCGCAGCGGTAGTGGTAAGGAGTCGCTCATGACTGGGCTTGCTGAACACCCGTATGCTTCGTTCGTCCACCTCGTCCAGAAGCCCGCCCGGTACCTCGGTGGCGAATTCGGTGCTCGGGTCAAGGACTGGAGCGCCGTGGAGGCGCGCGTCTGCTTGGCGTTTCCCGACATCTACGACATCGGGATGAGCCATCTCGGTTTCAAGATCCTCTACAAAATCTTGAACGATGACCCGCGTACGCTTGCCGAACGAGCCTACGCGCCGTGGATCGACATGGAGGCGCAACTCCGATCGCGCGGCATCCCGCTGGTGTCGAGTGAAACGGCGCGACCGCTGCGCGACTTCGACGTTGTCGGCTTCTCGCTGCAGTTCGAACTGACGTACACCAACGTACTGACGATGCTGGATCTCGGCGGTGTTCCGCTTCGATCCGATGCGCGCGGGGAAGACGACCCGCTCGTCGTCGCGGGCGGCCCGACCGCCACGCATCCCGAGCCTTTGGCCCCCTTTCTCGACGCCATCGTCATCGGCGACGGAGAGGAGCGCACGAGCGAGGTCGCCCTCGCGTGGACGCGCGCCAAGCGCGCCGGAATTTCGCGCGCCGAGCGATTGCGCGCGCTCGCCGCGCTCGAAGGCGTGTACGTACCGTCACTCTACGTAACGCACCGAGACCCGGACACGGGCTTCACGGTGGTCGATCGACCGACCGCGGGGGACCTGCCGTTTCCGGTGGAGCGCACGATCATCGCCGATCTGAACCGCTTTCCCTTTCCCGACGATGGGCCGATCGGCGGGCCGGAGGCGATCTTCGACCGCGTATCGATCGAGGTCGCGCGGGGGTGCACCGAGGGCTGCCGGTTCTGTCAGGCGGGGATGATTTATCGGCCCGTGCGCGAACGGGATCCCGAGCAGATCGTCGACACGATCGTGAGTGCGGTCCGCTCGAGCGGATACGACGAGGCGAGCCTCACGTCTCTGTCGACCGCCGACTATTCCTGCATCGCCCCGCTGGTCAAGAAGGTCGCCGACGCCCTGGCCCCAAAGCGGGTATCGCTGGGAGTTTCCAGCCTTCGCGCCTACGGGCTCGAGGAGAACGTCTTGGACGACATGGCGCGCGTGCGCGCGACCGGAGTCACGTTTGCTCCCGAGGCGGGCACGCAGCGAATGCGCGACGTCATCAACAAGAACGTGACGGAAGAACAGCTCCTGACCACGGCCGAGCGGGTCTTCTCGCGCGACTGGCAATCCATGAAGCTCTACTTCATGATTGGTCTGCCGACCGAGCGGGAAGAGGACGTCCGGGCGATTGCTCAGGTGGGTGGCCGAGCGCGCGCCATCGGCAAGCGGGTGAGAAAGGAGCTCGGTGCGACCGGCGCCCCCAAGGTCACCGTCAGTGTCTCGACGCATGTTCCGAAGCCGCACACGCCGTTCCAGTGGTGCGCCATGGATGCCCCGGACGCCATCCGCCAAAAACAGCGCTGGCTCGAAGAAGAATCGCACCGCGCCGGAGTCGATCTGCGCGTCCACGACGGCGACACCTCATGGCTCGAAGCCGTGTTCGCCCGCGGCGATCGCACACTCGCCGCCGTCCTCGAGCGGGCCTATCGCGCCGGGGCGCGGTTCGATTCGTGGGAGGATCAGAAGAAGATCGCCGTCTGGGAATCCGCGTTCCGCGCCGAGGGCATCGACCCGAAGGTGTATTTGACGACCATCCCGGTTGCGTCGCGTCTCCCTTGGGATCACATCGACGTCGGCCTGGAAGACGGGTTCTTGTTGCGCGAATATCGCAAGGCCATGAAGCAGCACCTGTCGCTGCCGTGCGGAAAGGTCGCCGGGGCGTTCGTGCACGCCACCAACCTGCGCGATGCGAACAATGAATCGCGAAAGCTCGTTTGCTACGATTGCGGGATCGCGTGCGACCTGTCGGCCATGCGCGAGCAACGCCGCGTCTATCTGGCCAAGCTCGGTGCCAACGAGCCGCGTCCGCCGGCTCCGGCCCCGTCGCCCAAGACGAACCGGAAGCCTCGCCCTTGGGCTCTGCCGCAGGGTGAAGCCCGACGCTATCGCTTCGTCTACGAAAAAGTCGGCCCAGCCGCGTTCCTGTCCCATCTGGACGTGATCCGCGCGCTGCCGCGTGCATTTCGCCGGCTCGCGCTGCCGCTCCACTACTCGCAGGGGTTCCACCCCAAGCCCGACATGACATTCACCCCCGCCCTGTCCTTGGGCGTTGCGAGCCTGACCGAAGTGCTCGACGTGAAGATCGAGGCGGAACTCGACCCCGCCGCGATTCTCGACGACCTTTCGGCGGGGTCCCAACCGGGACTGCGCTTCGTCGCCGGAGCGAAGCTCGGCCCCGAAGATCCGGGCATTGCGCGGGTCGTCAACGCGGCCCGTTATGCGGTGGGCATTCCCCGGAGCGTCGCGGAGGCCCTCGGAGGAATCTCCGCCATCGAAGACCGGATGGCAGCGGCGCTCCAAGCGCGCGAACTGATCGTGATACGCCGCATCGAGGGAATCGGTAAGCGGGTAAACGTCCGCGAATTCTTGCGCTCTGCCCGGCTGGCCGATGCCGGCTTCGCCGGCTCGCTTTCGCGCGCGAACATCGCCGGAGACCTCGTTGCCCTGTCGGTGGAGGTCGAGATCCGCGGCTCCGGCGGTGTCAAGATCGCCGAAGTCGTCGAAGCCGTGTTCGGCGACGCCGAGATTCCCCACCGCGCCGTTCGGGTCGCGCTCGGCCGGCTCCTCGACCGCGGCGCATGGGCGTCACCCCTCGATCTGCACCAGCTCCGTAGCCCTCGCTCTTCGATTTCGACCGGCGACGCCCCTGCCCACGCCGCCTTCGGTCCTAGCGACCTTTGTTCGTGACCCCCCGGGTCGTGCGGCGCGCGGTGGGAGCCATCGCGCCAAGCAACCGAAGAGATCGGCAGACGTCGGCATCCTTGCACGGGCCGACATTGCCACCGTTCGGCGGCCAGGCGGTCGTCCAAGTTCCATCGTCGACGTGTGCGAGCACGGAGCGGTCCCTTACGTCGGGACCGCGCCACAGCGGCGGCGCGTGGGGCAAGGTCGCCTCTCGATCGTTGCCGTCGATGCCAAAGGGAAAGCGCACGTTCGGCGTGAGCCCCACGCGCTGCACGGGTGTGCCGTCGGGCAACGCGTACAACAGAGTGGTCAACCGGAGCACTCCTTCTCGGATGTCGTCGTCGAGGTACTCCTGCGCACACCCCTTGCCGAACGTCGTCGCCCCGACCATCGGGCCACGACGATAGGACGCCAGCGCGCCCGCGAGCATCTCCGCGGCGCTCGCCGTGTCCCCGTCGACGAGGGTCGCGACGGGGCCTGACCAGCGGTCGACGTTCGGGGGCTCTGGTGCGCGATCGGTTTCGACGGATCCATCGCGCCTCTTCATGGGGAACAACGGCGCTCCCGGCAGAAACAAACCGAGCGCATCGATGGCTCCGTCGGTCGATCCGCCCCCATTGCCACGGAGATCGAGGACCACGCCGGTGATGGAACGGCCGTCGCGCTCTCGTTGGTGCAGAATCGATCGCGTCAGCTCATCGCCCAGATCGTCGCGCACGTCGTGGATGCCGACGACGATCGCGTCCCCATCGCCGTATTCGAACCGCTCGACCGGAAGATCATCGGCATCGTCGCCGCTTTCGGCGGCGCTCTTCGGGTCGCCGTCGGCACCCTCGAGCGAAACCGTCAGAGGCAACCGCTCTCCTTCGCGCAGAACGACCGCTTGCGCAGCCGGGTGCGCCTCGGACGTAGCATACCCGAGCTGCTCCATCTGCTCGTAGCTGAGACCCGCCGTGGCCACACCGGCGAGCGAGAGGACGACGTCCCCGTCGGCGAGAGGCGCCGTGGCGCCCGAGTCGATCTTGATGCCGATCGCCGTGCGATCGGCTTTTTCCCAAAGCCGCCCCGGCGGCCGCGCCTCCAGATCGACCTCATACACACTCGACTCCTCGTCCATCGGAGCCCATGCCCCGTGCGGATCGATGGCCGGCACGTACGCCCGAACCGCAGCGGCCAGAACGAGTCGGGCCCACCCTTCGCCGTCCAGCATGGGAAAGTACCGCTCGCGCGCCGCCTCGACGTAGGGAGCCGCTCGCTCGCCGAGCGCCCGCGCGACGATGCCGATGCGGCGGCCGAGGGTCGCCGCCAATGCGCGTGCCGGACGAGTCACGGTGGCGCCTTCGAAAGCGGCCGACGAAGCTGCGTCCAGCGCGTCGGCCCCGACGGGGCTCCGGGCGCTCGCTTCGTCGAACACCGCGCGCAGCTCGGATGTCCAGGCGGCGAGCGAATCGCCGATGGCTTTCGCCGTCTCGCAGCCGTGCGATCGGCCCTCGAGGTCGGCCAGAAGAGCGACGGCGCGGCGGTCGAAAACGTCGGACACGGGCGCATCCGGGGCGACGGTCCAAAGACCATACGGATCGAGCCAATCGGCGGCGGCCTCGGAAAGGGAACGGGCGTCCACCGGGTCCGGCACGTAGCCGAGCTGGTCGCGCGCTTGCGCGACGATTGCTCGCGCGGCGTCGCACGACAAGGATGGGGCGTGGCCGGCGGGCACGCGGAACGGATGCGATCGCGATTCGTCCGCCGGCGCGGAAGGCATGGGCTTGTCGGACGCCACGGCGGGGCCCGGCGACACCAAAGGCTCCCTCGCGTGTTGCGAAGATCGGAACGAACCCAGGCGGCCGGTCGCGAACAGGACCACCGCGGCGCCGAGTACGGCTCCCGCTATCCAAATGACGCGCCGGACCATCCGCGACGAAGCGTAGCAGGCGGCCCGCAACGGGCCGCACTTTGTCGCGCCCAACCGTAAACCGGCAGGATCGGGCGACGCGCCCGCCCGCCCGGCGGGTGCGTCGGCCTGCCGAGACGGGACCGGCGCTGTCGGAACCAAGCACGTCCCGGGAGCATCAGCTGTGCTAAGCGCTCGGTCGGAAAGAGAGCCCCCTCCGATGCCGAACCTCGTCGAAGCCCTGACCTCGGAATCCAAGAAAATCCTCGTCGTCGACGACTGCGTTGCGCTCATCGACGCTGAGGTCGCCGACAAGGGTGGACTGACGGGTCTCGCGATAAAAGCGGGCTACAAGGCGATTCAAGGCGTCAAACCGGGCTTTGTCCGACAGGTCGTGGCGGATTTGCTGCCCGAGTTCTCGCAAGCGCTCGACCCCATTTACCAAGAAGCAAAGAGCGCCGGAACGGGGGTGCGCGAGTACTTCGCCGCGAACACTCCCCGCGTCGCCGACGCGTTGCTCGGCATCACGGACGAACGAGCAAAGCGAAGCAAGAGCGGGCTGGTCAAAGGAACCTACGACAAGCTCCGGGCAAGCGCGAAAAAGAACGTCGAATCCGCGGTGCCACGCCTCGGCGCGATGGTCGAAAAGCACGCCCCGTGAGCGGTGCAGCAGCGAGCGTGGTCGTCTCGACCGATTGGTTGCAAGCCAACCTTGGAGCGGCTTGGCTCTGTTTGGTCGACGTGCGCGGGCAAGTCCTGCCACCCGGAAGCAAGCCCCGCTACCTGCCGAAACGCGACGATTATCTGGCGGCGCACGTGCCCGGCGCCATTTTCGTCGATTGGACCCAGGACATCGTCGACACGAGCGATCCCGTCCCGGTGCAGATCGCGAAAGCCGACCGTTTCGCGGCGAGGATGGGGCAGCTCGGAATCGGCGACGAGGCTCTCGTCGTCGCGTACGACGACTATAACCAGGTGTTTTCAGGCCGACTCTCGTGGGCCCTTCGCCATTACGGTCACGACGCGGTACGGGTGCTCGATGGCGGGTGGGCGCTTTGGGTGGCCGAAGGTCGGCCGACGTCGCGCGACGTGGTCGCACGGCCGCCCGCTCGCTTCACCCCGTCGCCACGCCGCGCTCTGCGCCGCACCGCGGACGAGGTCATGAATCGCATCGGAAGTCCGGACGTGCTGCTGATTGACGCGCGAGCTCCGGAACAGTACAGCGGGCAGGTGACGGCGGCCGGCAGAGGAGGCCATATCCCGGGCGCCCTCAACGTGCACTATGCTCGACTCATCGATCCGGCGACGGGCCGATTCCGTTCCGCCGAGGACCTGGCCCGGGTCTTCGCGGAAGCCGGCGTCGACGTCGAGCACCTCCCGGCAGACGTCGTGGTTTACTGCAACGGCGGGGTGTCCTGCTCGGTGCCGCTCAACGCACTTCGCCTGCTCGGGCGCGAGGACGTTGCAGTTTACGACGGCTCGTGGAACGAGTGGGGGAACGACGATGGCCGGCCCATCAGGATTGGCGGAGAACCCTAGCGGCATTCGCGCCACGCATCGGGCGGCCTGGTCCGCCCGCGGCGGAACTCGAAGACCCCGTGGTCCACACGATGAAGAAGCCGACATCCATTCGCCCCGCCGACGGTAAGCTCGGCGTTCTGCTGCCCGGAATGGGCGCGGTCGCTACTACGACCATCGCGGGCTCGCTGCTCGCTCGGCGCGGCAAAGCGCTGCCGGTGGGTTCGCTGACGCAGATGGGCACAATCCGTCTCGGCCGTCGCACCGAGGGACGCGCGCCCAGGATTGCGGACTTTGCGCCGTTGGCGACGCTCGACCAACTCGAATTCGGCGGCTGGGACATCTTCCCGGACGATGCCTTCGAAGCCGCGGAGCACGCCAAAGTCCTCGAACGCCATCACCTGGATGAGGTGAAGGAGGAACTGCGGGGCATTCGCCCTATGAAGGGGGTTTTCTATCCGGGGTACGTCAAGCGCCTGAGCGGAACGCACACGAAGAGCGCGACGTCGAAGGCCGAGATGGTCGAGCAGGTTCGAGACGACATTCGCACCTTCAAGCGTGACCGAGGCTGTGAGCGGCTCGTCGCCGTCTGGTGTGGCTCGACGGAGGCGTTCTTCAGTGCCGGGCCCGTGCACGCCTCCGTGAACTCGTTCGAGGAGGGGCTCCGGCTCAACGACCCGGGCATATCGAACGCTCAGATCTACGCCTGGGCTTGTCTCAAGGAGCGCGTGCCGTTCGCGAACGGCGCGCCCAATCTCTGCGTGGATTTCGCGGCGGCGTGGAACCTCGCCCGGGAAACTCACACACCCATAGCCGGCAAGGACTTCAAGACGGGTCAGACCCTGATGAAGACCATCCTGGCGCCGGGCTTCAAGGCGCGAATGCTGGGCCTTCACGGCTGGTACAGCACGAACATCCTGGGCAACCGCGATGGCGAGGTCCTGGACGATCCGGACAGCTTTCGCGCCAAGGAAGTCTCGAAGCTCGGTGTCCTGGAGCACATCCTGCAGCCGGAGCTCTACCCCGAACTGTATGGCAACTTCGTACACAAAGTTCGAATCGACTACTATCCGCCCCGCGGCGACGCAAAAGAGGGTTGGGACAATATCGATCTGTTCGGGTGGCTTGGATACCCGATGCAGATGAAGGTCAACTTCCTGTGCCGCGATTCGATTCTCGCAGCGCCTGTCGTGCTCGACCTGGCGATTCTGCTCGACCTGGCGGCTCGCGCCGATTTTCAGGGGACGCAGGAGTGGCTGTCGTTCTACTTCAAGAGCCCCATGACCGCGCCGGGTCTCTATCCCGAGCACGATCTCTTCATTCAGCTGACGAAGCTGAAAAATACGCTGCGCTGGATGATGGGCGAAGAGATCATTACCCATCTGGGCACGGAGTACTATGAATAAGGCGCTTGCTCCGCCCCGCCGACTCCGGGGCGCGCGGGGCGCGCCGGTGGGGGGCGAACGCCGTTCGAACGCTGCCCAGGGCAAGGCGACTCGCACTGCGGCGGCCCACCGCTCCGCGCACGACCCGCGCGGAGCTTAGCGTTCTGCCAAGGCCGGGACATGGCGCGTCTGTGGCGTCACCTTCGCGACCTGTGGCCCGGCTGGACGATTCTCGCGCCGCTCCCGTTCGCGGTGCACGGGGCCTGGGCAGCCGCGGCGGGCGCGTTTCGTTGGGAGAACGCCGCCGTACTCATCGCGGCTGCCGCGCTGTTCGCGACGGGGCCAAGGACCAAGAGGCTCTTTCTCGGACTCTACCCGGTCGCCCTGGTGGGTCTGCTCTACACCACGATGAAGGTCGTCGAGAACGTGGGGCTGTCCCCCGAGACCATCCACCTGTGTGACCTCCGCGCCCACGAGATCGCACTTTTCGGCGTCACCGTCGGTGGGCGGAAAGGGACGCTGCACGACTGGTTTCAAGCGCGATCGATCCCCGCCGTCGACGCCCTCTGCGCAGTTCCGTACGCCACGTTCATGTTCGTGTGCATCGGCTTCGCCGTTTGGCTCTATTTCCGCGACTACGTGCGAATGCTGCGCTTCGGGTGGTGCTTTCTCGCGCTGAACGTCGCCGCCTTCCTCACCTACCATCTCTATCCTGCGGCGCCGCCCTGGTATTACCATTCGCATGGCTGCCACGTGGACATGCTTGCGCAGGCCAGCGAGGGGCCCAATCTCGCGAGGGTCGATGGGCTCATCGGGGTGCCGTACTTCCACGCCATGTACGGCCGGGCCAGCGACGTCTTCGGCGCCATGCCGAGCCTTCACGTTGCCTATGCCTTGATCGTCGTGCTCGAAGGCTGGGCCGTCTTCCGCGCCCCGACGAGGATCGCGAGCCTTCTTTTCTACGCCATGATGTGCTTTTCCGCCGTTTGGCTCGATCATCATTGGGTGTTGGACGTCGTCGCAGGCAGCGCCTACTGCGTCGTGATTGTCGGCGTCGCGGGGCGCGTGATTCGCCTGCGCCCGACCCTCGCGACGCGTGCCGCCGCTCCGCCAGAAAGGCGCGCGCGCGGCGGCTCGCCATGAGGGGCGGCGGCCGCAAGCTGGCCTGGGTACTGTCCACGTGGTTCGGCTGCGGTTGCTCTCCCGTGGCCCCCGGCACCGCCGGAGCCATCGGTGCCATTCCGCTGTACCTTGCCGCCGCTCGAGGCGGACGCGTCGGCGTGGCGGCGGCGGCGCTGGCCGCGACGTTGGTCGGTGTCTGGGTGGCATCGGTCGTAGCTCGAGAGCTGAATGTCAAAGACCCCCAGGTCATCGTGATCGACGAGGTCGCGGGAATGCTCGTGACGATGGTGCCGGTGCAACACGTGTCATGGGGATCCCTGGGGCTTGGCTTTCTGCTGTTCCGGTTGCTCGACGCGACCAAACCGGGCCCGATCCGATGGCTCGAGCGCCTGCCCGGCGGATGGGGCGTGATGATGGACGACGTGGCCGCGGGTGCGGTCGCCGCAATGGTGCTTGCGGTGCTGGGTGCCGCCGGAGCGCTGCCGTGATCGGGCGGCCAACCGCCGGAGCGCGCGCTTTCACGCTTTGGACTCTGCGCTGGGGCGCCTGGCTGTGGGCCGCTGCGCTCGTGCTGGCCGTGCCCGCGACGTGGCGCACGGCCGAGCTTTACTCGAGGTTACGGAGCGAGCTCGAACAGCTGCTGCCGAGCAACGCGCCCAGCGTCCGCGCCATCGACGAATTGCGCGAACGACTGCCGAGCCTTCAGTACCTCGGCGTCGTCGTCGACTTCGCTCGCGACGAGAATCTCCAGCCGGCCGAGCGGATGCTCGACGATCTCGCGGCCCGCCTGCGCCGTTACCCGCCCGATCTGGTGAAGGCCGTGCGGACGGGAGACGCGGTCGAGCGAAAGTTCATCGAGGACCACGCGCCGCTCTACATGGATATGGCCGATCTGGTCACGATCCGGGATCGCATCGAAGCGCGTCGCGATTGGGAGGCGGAGAAGGAGACCGGCTCGTTGCTCGACGACGAGCCTGCCCCGCCGCTCGGCTTGGACGACATCCAGCACAAGTACGATGCGCGGTTCGCCGGATCCCGTCGCTTCGACGGCGACCACTTCGCGAACAAGGACGAGCACTGCGCTCTCATTCTCATTCAAGCGGGCGAATTCGTCACGGGGGGCCGGGGCAAGGCACTCTTCGATCGAGTCCAGGCCGATCTCTCGGCCTTGCATCCGGACTCCTACGCGCCCGGGATGCGCGTCGGCTTTACCGGCGACATCGCGATCAACGTCGAGGAGACGAGCGCGCTCGTGACGGATCTCTCGCTGTCGAGCATTCTGGTCATCCTCTTCGTCATCGGAGCCATCGTCTTTTACTACCAATGGTGGAAGAGCGTCCTCGTGCTCTTGCCTCCGTTGCTCCTGGCCACGGTCTTCGCATTCGCATTGGCTTCGCTTCCGCCGTTCCGAGTCGACGAGCTCAACTCGAATACCGCATTTCTCGGCTCGATTATCGTCGGTAACGGGATAAACTTCGGGATTGTCCTGTTCGCTCGGTATGCCGAAGCGCGCCGGCTCGGCATCGACGTTCGCGAGTCGCTCGTTTTGGCGGTGTGGGGGTCTCGAACCGGCACCCTTTCGGCCGCGCTCGCCGCCGGCGTGTCCTACGCGTCGCTGGCGCTTACGGATTTTCGGGGATTTCGACAGTTCGGATTCATTGGCGGCGTCGGCATGCTGCTGTCGTGGCTTCTGGCGTTTCTGCTGATGCCTCCGCTCGCCGCGTGGGTCGATCGGGGCCCCGTCCCCCCGAAGCAGAGCGCGATCATGAACGGGATCGCGGCGTGGACCTGCCGCAACCGCAAGCCGGTCGTCCTAGCCGCGTGTGCTCTGGCCGCGCTGTCGGTTTGGGAGGTGCGCTCGTTCGGCCCCGACCAGGTCGAGACGGACTTTTCGAAGCTTCGGCGCGCGGACACCTGGCGGACCGGCGAGGGTTATTGGGGCCGACGCATGGACGCGCTGCTGAACACGTACGTCACGCCCACGGTCGTGCTCGCAGACGACGCCGCCCAGGCGGAGGCCATCGGCCGGCGGCTCAAGGCCCAGGAGAAGGAGCCTCCGCTCGACTCGATGGTTGCGAGCGTGCGGACACTCGATGATGTCGTCCCGGGCGGCCAACCTCCGAAGATGGAGATGGCCGCGCAGATTCAGGACGACCTCACGCCCCGAGTGCGCGCCTCGCTGTCCGCCGACCAGCGCAAGCTGGTCGAGCGATGGTTCGGGGCTGCCCCCTTGACTCCGATCGGCGCTGACACCGTGCCCGACACCCTCATGGCGGGCCTTCGAGAGCGGGACGGGACGGTCGGAAAAACGGTTCTGGTTTACCCGCGACCGGGGCGGGCGCTGTGGCTCGGACCGCGGCTGATCGATTTCGTGTCTCGACTGCGCGCGACCGCAGCGTCGGTACCGGGTCGAGCGGCCCGCGTCGCGGGATCGCTCGCGCTGTCGGCGGACATCTTGGATTCGCTTCGCCGCGACGGCATGCTGGCAAGCGCGGTGGCGTTCTTCGGTGTCGTCGTCGTCGTCATCGCGCTGTTGCGAAGAAGCCGAACCACGATGCTCGTCGCCGGTTCCCTCTTGCTCGGCGTCCTTTGGTTGACCGCAGCAATGATGCTTTTGCGCATCAAAGTCAATTTTGCCAACTTCATCGCTTTCCCGATTACGTTCGGGATCGGCGTCGATTATTCCGTGAACGTAGCGAGCCGCTGGACCCTCGACAGGGGACATTCGATGGCCGACGCCGTTCGCACGACGGGAGGGGCGGTGACGCTCTGCTCGATGACGACCGTCATCGGGTATTCGTCGCTGCTCCTCGCAGAGAACCGCGCGCTATTTTATTTTGGATTGCTCGCCGTGTTGGGCGAAATATCCTGCCTCTCGACGGCCGTCGTGGTCATGCCGGCGTTCGTCGAATGGGTTGCGCAGGCGCGGGCGGCGAGGATGCAATCCCCTCGCTCGACCGCGTGACCGGAACCGAAGGCCGCGAGCGCAGGCTACCCAACTCGGGTCACCGAACCCCGCTCGTGGACGATCGATCCCGGACCTTCGAACGAACGGTGCCTATGCCTTGAAGTTTGCGCGGAATTCCTTCAGGGCCTTCACGGCGTCGTCGACCGCGGACTTCGTGGCCGCGCTCACGTCTCCCGCGGCCTTCGCGGCGGCCTCGACCGCCGTCTTCTCGGCGGCCTCGAGCCGAGGCTGCAACTTGGTCCATTCGGCCTTCGCGTCGAGCCCGGCGAGGTGGATTTTGACGCGCACTTGATCGCGCAGCGTTTGCAGCTGCGCGAGACTCTTGTCGAACTCAGCCTTCAGGTCGTTTCGTGCTTGGCTCATGGCGGTCCTCCTTGTTGGGTCGTGGATGGTGTGTGCAAATGACGTGCCGTGTGGCGGGCGCGACGTCTGGACTTGGCACGGGCCGCTGCGAGCGATACCGGCCGGCTCGCGAGCCGCGATCCCGCCGAAACGTGCCACACGGTCACACCCGACCGAGCACACGGGGGAATGCGCCATAAAGCCCGTCGATGACGAACTGCGTAGCCACCGCCGCGAGGATGAGCCCCATCACCCGCCCTACGATGTTGAGCCCGGTGTTGCCGAGCGCCCGTACGACGAATTCGGCCAATCGCAGGGTGATGAGGCTCACCGCGCTCACGACCGCGATGGCCACGAATAGACTGGCCCGCTCCCCGACCTCGCGAGCTTTGCCGATGAGCACCATGACCGTGGCGATGGCGCCCGGCCCGGCGAGCAGCGGGACCCCCAGCGGGATGACACCGACGTCCTCTCTCGCCTCGGCGTCGGTCGCCTCCTTCGCGGTGGCCCGCGTATCGCTGCGCTTGGCGCGCATCATGTCGAAGCCGATGCCGAAGAGAAGAATACCGCCTGCGATCTTGAAGGCAGACAACGTGATGCCGAAAAAGCCGAAGATGACATTGCCGGCCAAACCGAAGGCCGTGAGGACCACGAAGCACGTGACCGAGGCGCGTATCGCCGTCGCAACCCTGACCGTACGCAACTGCGTCCCGACGAGCGCAAGGAAAATAGGAACCGCCGTGAAAGGGTCGACGACGGAGAAGAGCGAGCCGAGCGAGAGGACGAAGTACGAGACGAACGACATCGGGGCGCCGCCTGGTCGGTCACGAAGGGATAGAGCGTCGCAGACCCCTGTTCGGCGAGCCCTGCGCAGTCACTTACGCACACCTATCACCTGCACTGTACCAAGATCCCTTGATCGCCCGCGTGCCGAAAAAAGGACGCCCGAACGGCCCCGGGCCGCGCGGCAGCCGGCAACCGGCAACCGGAAACGCGAGATCGGGCCCCCGTCCCATGGCGAGACGAAGCGGCCTGCCGCACCGACCTAGCATTTGGCGACCCGGACCCACGCTCATGAGGTAGAGATATCCTCGGTCACGAAGGCCGACGTGCACCTTTACCATCATCCGTTTTCCGCCAATGCCCGCAAGACTGTCATGACAGCGTTGCTTCTCGACGTCGATGTGGAATTGGTTCTCGTCGACCTCCGTGCGGGCGACAACCAGAAGGCCGAGTACTTGGCGCTCAATCCGATGGGCAAGGTCCCGACCTTGGTGGATGGCGATCGCGTGTTGTGGGAGTCGCACGCCATCATGCAGTACCTGGCTGACCAAGCGCCGGCCGACGCGCTTTACCCGACGGATCGGTTTGCACGAGCCGACGTCAATCGATGGCTCTTCTGGTCGGCCGCGCACTGGAGCACCAACATCGCGCTGCTGGTCCAGCAGCACGTGATCAAACGAATGCGAGGCGAAGGTGAACCTGACCCGAGCATCGTGGCGCTGGGTGAACGCGAAGTCGTCCGCTTCGGCAAGGTGCTCGATGACCACCTGGCCGAGCGGAACTATCTGTGTGGGACGACGTTGACCCTCGCGGACCTGGCCGTCGCGGCGCCGCTCATGTACACAGGGCCCGGCCAAATCCCGGTCAGGGACTTCGCGAACATTCAGAAGTGGTTTGGGTGGATTCAGGAACTGGAGGTGTGGCGCAAGACGATCCCAACTTCCTGAGCCACCGACAGGGCTGCGGCCAAGCGGCCGGCATGCCGACCTCGGGAGGCCTTTCAACCGGCAGGCAGCGAAGCAAGGGCGGCGCGCACCTTGGCTGCGATCGCTTCGGCATCGTCCTCGGTGGCGTAAGGGTGCCGAGGCCAGAAGAAGCCACGAAGGCCGTCCCCCTTTCGCCGCGGCACCACGTGAACATGCACGTGGGGAACACTCTGGCTGATCCGGTTGTTTACGGCGACGAACGTTCCCTCGGCGTCCAGGCCGCGCTCGATCGCTTGGCAAAGCCGCTGCACCTTTTCGAAGAGGGGGCCGATCTCGCTTTTTGGCACGTCGGCGAGCGTCGGGTGGTGCGAGCGCGGAACGATGAGCACGTGCCCGGGAAAAACGGGCCTGGTATCCAAAAACCCAAGGTGGAGGTCGTCTTGCAGTACGATTTGTGCGCGTGTGCGGCCCTCCACGATGGCGCAAAACGCGCACCCGTTCAATTTCGGCACGGCAGCGTCAGCGACGCTAGTTGGAAAAGGCGCCCGGCGACAGGTCCAGCGTTCGATTCCGCGAACGGCGATTGGCTCGCCTCTTCGGCTACGCGGACAACGACCGAGCGGGCTCTCGGTCCAGCTTCGTGTTTCACCTCTCGGTGACAGCGCCGCTTCACGGGGCTCGACCTCGTCGTGGGCTTGGGCGCACCCCAAGCGAGCGGTCATTCGACGAGGCGAGCCGGCGAACCGCCCGCGGAGTGGTTATCTTGATCGCAGTGATGAACTTTCGGGGACGAAATAGTCCGCAAGCCCAGCGATTCGCGGAGAGACGTCGGCGCGAAGATGAAGCGCCGCGGCTTCGCGAGCAAGTGCCGAACTTGGTCAGCCTGCGGCTCGACATCGAGGAATGTACGGGCGTCGGGGCCAATGCCTACACGCGGCGGGTCATGATCGACTGCGCTCCCGCCCTCTTCCTCGTGCCATGCGGCGATCCCCGCTGCATCGACGGGGAGCACGATCTGACGACCGACGTGATGCGCGCCTTGCGCTCGCGCGGCACGTCGTTCCACGGCGAAGAGGGGTGCAGGGGTTCCGTGGGGCCGAGCGCGTGCTCGCGGGTGCTGCACTTTGACGTGATCGCAGACTACCGAGCCTGAAGCGGCGGCGCTGGCTGCTGAGCCGCGCAAGCCCAGTCTGCCACGAGACTGCTGGGCGCTAGCTCTTCGGCAACGCTTCACCGAAGAGCGCGACGATCCGCTCCCAGGACTCACGGGCAGCCGCGCGCGCATCGGCCGTCGGGGCCGTCGTGGCGGCGCAGACGCATGAGGCATTTCGAGGCTCGGCCTCGTAGGCGCCTGCCCTCGGCCTAACGAATGACCGTGGGCGGGGGCGGGGGGCTGGCGAGCGCGCACCGGCCGCCGATGCACTGCATTCCCTCTGCCGCACCGCAGCAGTCGCTCGTTTGGGTGCATTTGTCGTATTCCGTGGAGCAGGCGGGAGGCTGGTTGCTGCAGACGAGACCGCCGTCGCCGTCGCTGCAGTAACCGCCGCAGCATTGGTCGCCCGTCAGACAACTGGAACCGTTCTGGGCGCACGCGTCGACCACCCAGTAGCCGCGCGAATTGCCCGCGAGCAGCTCTTGCGCCGGCAGATAGAAGGCCGGGTGACTGGGGTCGGTCCCCGCGGGAGCGTTCAGGTCGATGGCCGCCACCCAGAGCTTTTTGGGCGTAGGGCTCACGGTCAGATCGAAGTAGCGCGGGTCGCTCCAATAGGGGTCTATCGTCGCGATGTTGCCGTAGAGGCGCCGGCTCGTGAAGACCACCCAAGCGTAGCCCCCGCTCGGCACGGGGTTGACCGTGGGTTCGTAATTGAAGACGGTGTCGTCGGCATGACCCGCCTCCGATTCCACGGGCAAGTAACCGACGCCGTTGAGGTTCGACAACGGAACGGCAAGCTTAGTCGCCACATCGACCCACCAGAGCTGGGCTTGGGTGCCGGGGTTGGAGCACGACGGCCCGCCGGGACACTTGCGCGTCTCACCCCAGAGCCCGTTCGAGACCGTCTCCAGTTCGAAGACGATGGCGTTGCTCGTCGGCAGA
Organism: uncultured delta proteobacterium; assembly: GCA_963696385.1. Classification (GTDB taxonomy): domain Bacteria; phylum Myxococcota_A; class Polyangia; order Polyangiales; family Polyangiaceae; genus Palsa-1150. The sequence goes on along the minus strand of CAVOKF010000004.1, from coordinate 349,455 downwards.
AACGACGGCCAGACCGTGTAACCCGAGGGAGGCGTGTAGATCGTCTGGAAATTCGAAAATGCGCTCGTGGTCGGGTCGTAATCCATCATCGCGAGCGACTTGCCATCGGCGGTGCCCCCGTCCGGCGAACCACCGGCGTAAAGGTTGAACGCGACGTGCATGCCGTCGGGAGAAAACACCGGAGAACCCACTTCGAGCCCGTCCGGGATCCCGGTGGAGGGCACGATGCCGCCGTCGCCGAGGCCGAAAATTTGGGTCGTCCCGCTGTAACCGCCGCCCTGAACCGGAGCGTTGTTCGCGAGAAGAAAGGAGCCGGTCGGGTCGATTGCGCCCCAGTTGTAGCGGCCGTCGTCCGGCGACAACGCGGTCTCGGCCAGGCCGCCCGTCAGTGCATAACTCGAAGAGCCGAGGTCGGAAGTCGACTCGCCGCGACTCGTGACCAACCGGGAACCATTCGCGCTCACGGTGTGACACACTCGGCATTCGCTGTCGTTGCCCGCGATGAGCACCGGGTCGGTCGCGCCGCGCTTGATGGCGAGTGTGGCGCCGCCGAACTTCGCACCGCCCAGCGTGCAGCAGTAGTTGTGTGCGAGATTGGTCCCGTAAGAGTTGTAGTAGACGGTACCGGTCAGTGACCCTTGCGCGATCTGCCAGGTTTCGGTGATCGGGCCGTACGCTACGCCACCCGCCGCGAAGACCAGGGTTACCGTGACGGCCTCCCCCTGATTCGACGCGGAGAGAGCGTCCCACGCGGGTTGGGGGATCGGGTGATGGATGAACGGGGTCGCCGTCTTTGCGAAGGTACCCTGATAGTCGAACGCGTTCTCTTGCAGATGGATGGAGACGGCGTCGTAACTCTCGGTCGTGCTCCACTGCAACAGGGGTGCAAGGAGGCCTTGCGGCCAGATGGTCTGATCGTAGGGATACAGAAACGAGAGACTGGAATCGGTTGTGGGCGAGCCCTGAAACGCCGCCGCAGCGGTCGCGTCGACGGGACCGCCGATGCCCTCGCCGCCTACACCGCCACTGCCGCCGGTACCGGCGCTATCGGCGTCGGCGTCTCCCGCGTCGGTCTCGGCGCTGGCCCCGCCATCCTGCACCCATTGGACACGCACCGTGACCTGGACCGTGGCTTGCTGCCCGCCCCATGTGGCCGTCACCGTCACGACGCCGCCCACGAGGCCCGTCGGCACGAGGACGCCGGTCGAGGCATTGATCGATCCGACCTGGCCACGATCGATCGAAAATGAGGCCGCCACCGGCTGCCCTTGGATCGAGGCCGAGGCGGTGACCGTCGGCGTGGCTTGCCCGTACTTAACGTCGATCGCGCTTTGCGTCACCGCGACGGCAAGTGGGCCGTCGGCGTCCACCGCATCGATGATCGCGGAGTCGATCCATGCGCCGGCATCCGAAGAGCCGCCCCCGACGAGGAGAGCGGACCCGTTGCTGCCCGACGACGCATCGAACCCACCGGAAGGCGCCACCACCCCGCCAGCGTCGAGCTTCCATGGGCTGGGGGCATGGAACGTCGACATGCCGTCGTCGCTCCCACACGCCGCCAAACCGGTGGCCCAACCAAGTGCTCCCAAAAGAGCGACGCCGAATCTTGAGACACGCATCGTGATGTTAAACGGCAGGGCTGCAATTTTCTGAAGTCATCGCATCCATGCAGGGCATTCTTGTGAGTGAACGTCGGGCCGAATTCACACCGACCCCAACCCCACCTCGACCCCAGTCGCCTCACAGCATGTCGCAGCGCGGACGGTCCGCGCACGTCACCGAATGAGCGGCCGCGGTTGACCCTCACCCGCTCGAGACCCCGGCTCCCTCGGCCAACCGCTGGGCCACGTACCGCTCGATGCGGGCGCGGTGTTCGGCCGTCAACGACTCGAACGCAACTCCGGAAATCGTGATCGCCGCCTTCGCTCGAAAGATGGCGGATGACGCCGCGGACGATGAAGGCCTCTTCGCGGGGCAGAATGAGCACCAGCTCGACCGCTGCGTTCGTGTCGGATCCGGCGAAATTGTGCGAGAAGCGAACACCCACTCCGCCGACGCCGATGTCCCGGGCGCGAACGACGTCGAGAGACCCAACCCCCATGATGTGAACCTCGACCGGCGCCTTGGGGTCGGGCCGAACCCGCGGGTACTGGCGTTTGTTTCGGGTGAACGGGAGCGACACGTTTCACGAATATGACAGAAGCCCCCAGACGGCGGAACGCGAAGCGTTCGCCCGGACGCCGCGGGCCCCGCCGGACCCCCGACGGGTGGCACGAACGATGCTCATCTCGCACTCGATGAGTTCGCGGCGCTGGTTTTCCTATGCGGTCATTTCAGCCGTGACGCCGTTTGTCCCAGCCTGCGCGCTGGATCTCGCAGGATGGGCCAGAAATGCCGGCGCTTCGGATCTCCCATGCCCGGTCGAACACGTCTTGGCCTACCGGGCCCGGGGCGGCGTCTACGTCGCGCGCGGATGCGGCAAATGGATCGAATACACCTGCATCGCGACCCGATACGATGGGACGTGCATTCCGCGAGTCGCTCCGGAAGTGCACGACGACTCTGCCCCCTGAGAGAAGAGTGCGCCCATGGAAGACGAGCCCTCCTGCGCCCGTCAGGGTGATCGGGGCTTGTCGTTGACCCACCTTCGCCCCCGAGCCACGTGGGCGCGGGGCGCACCGGCCTCGCGCGCCGAATCCGGATTGGGAGTCCCGTGGACACGCAAGCAGCCGTGTCCCAGAAAATCGTAGATGCCGCCGACGATCTCCTTTTCCGAATACGCCGTTTCTCGATGGACGACCTGGTAGAGGATTTCCTTCATCGCTCCCAAAATCAGATAAGCGAACATTCGCGCGTCCCCGGGCGCGACCACTCCGAGATCTTGTCCCTCGCGCAAGCTTTCCTCCAAGAGGTTCTCGACCACCCCGTAAAACGACGCCAACTTGCGGTCGAACGTCGGGTCCAGGCCCACCGCAGCGGTAAGCAGAATTTTCGTCGTCGACCGATCTTCGAGAAGCGTCCTCACGATGCGGCGGATGTTCTCGTGCACCTGATCGGCCACGCTCCGCCCCGGATCCCTCGGATCGACGCGGACGATCGCCATGCCGATTTGCGTGAAGGCGCGATCCACGATCTCCTCGAAAATCGTGCGCTTGTCCTTGAAGTACAAATAGAACGTACCGCGTGCGATGGCGGCGGCAGCCACGATGTCTTCGATCTTGGCCTCGTGATAGCCACGACGCGCGAACACATCGCGAGCGTGGTTCAAAATTTTCTGCCGTCTCTCGGCCTTACGCATCGATTCTAAGCGGCGAACACTACCATGCCGACCTAGCGAACACGTGGGCCCCGGTCGGCTTGGTGCGGACTTTGCCGCCTCTCGCGGCGTTGCTCCCCCCTCGCCTGCTGCGGCATTCCTCGTCGTGGCCCGCCTTGCGAGCGGCCAAACGCCTAGAAATCCTGGGCCCGCCAAGACGTTGGCCGCTCCAGCTGACACGCCGGTCAGTTGAGGTCGGTCCGGGTGTCACGGGATTGTTTCGCGCCCCAAAGAAGCCTCAGCGAAGCGCGCACTTGCACGAATCAGCCCGTTTCCGCGAAGTCGGGGGCCGCAAAAAGAGCCTTCCCCCGGGAGTCCGTTCGCGTTACGACGGACTGACTGACACGCCAGTCCAGTCCTGCGGAGGCCACCGAATGGGAACGTGCGGGCAAGCTCAGCTTGCGATCGGAATGGATGTCGGCAGCACGACGGTGAAGGCCGTAGTCGTCGATCCGGCGACCAAGGCCATCCTCTGGAGCGACTACCAGCGGCACCACACGAAGCAGCCCGAATACGTGCTCTCGATGCTGCAGACCATCTTGGGCGCGTTCCCCGATCACCCGGCGAGCGGCTGGCGCATGTTTCTGACGGGGTCGGGCGCCGGACCTCTTTGCGCGCCGACGGGCGGCAAGTTCGTCCAGGAGGTCAATGCCGTCACCCTCGCCGTCGAGCACCTGCACCCGGACGTAGGCTCGGTGATCGAGCTCGGCGGTCAGGACGCCAAGATCATCATGTTCAAAAAGGACGAGAAGTCGGGCGAGAAAACGGCGACCGCGTCCATGAACGACAAATGCGCGTCCGGTACGGGCGCCACCATCGACAAGTGCTTTCTCAAGGTCAATGCGCCGGCCGAGCTCGTCACCTCGCTTCATTTCGACGAAACGAAGCTCCATCACGTCGCCGCCAAATGCGGTGTCTTCGCCGAAACCGACATCGTCAATCTGATCAAGAGCGGTATCCCCTCGAACGAGGTATTGTGTTCGCTGGCCGACGCCATCGTCCTGCAAAACCTGAGTGTTTTGACGCGCGGGGGAACGCTCAAGCACCGCGTGCTGCTTCTCGGCGGTCCGAACACCTATTTGCCGTTTCTGCAGGAGTGCTGGCGCCTTCGAATCCCGCAGACGTGGGACGAGCGGGGCTACGCGTGGCCGAAAGATCGTCCCATCGAAGAGACGATTTTCGTTCCCGACAACGCGCAGTACTACGCGGCGCTTGGGGCGGTGCTTTACGGGCTCCACGAGGAAGCGCATATCGGGGTCTTCGCCACCCTCGACCCGCTAAACGAATACATCACGACCGGTCGCAAGGCCCGCCTGGGCGAAACCGCGGGGCCTCCGCTCTCGAAGACCGAGATCGAGCTGAGCGATTTCCGCGAGCTCTATCGCATTCCCAAGTTCGTGCCGAAGCGGTTCGCCGAAGGGCAGGTCGTACGCGGCGTCATCGGGCTCGACGGCGGGTCCACGTCGTCGAAGGCGGTGCTCGTCGACTACGACGATGGCACGATTCTCTGCAAGGCCTACCAACTTTCCAAGGGCAATCCGATCCAAGATACGAAAGAGCTCTTGGCGCAACTGCGCGAGTACGTAGAGGCGAATCAAAAGGCCACGCTCGAGGTCATGGGCTTCGGCGCCACGGGCTACGCGGCCGACGTTCTGCAGGAGTGCGTCCGCGCCGACGTGAACATCGTCGAGACGGTCGCTCACATGCTGAGCGCCGTGCATTTTTTCGGTGATGTCGACGTCATCTGCGACATCGGCGGGCAGGACATCAAAGTCTTGTTCATGAAGAACGGCGACATCAGCAATTTTCGCTTGTCGAACAGTTGCTCGGCCGGCAACGGCATGCTTTTGCAAGCCACGGCCGATTCGTTCGGCGTGCCGGTGACCGAGTTCGCCGACGTGGCCTTCAAGGCGGAGCTTGCGCCCAAGTTCTCCTACGGATGCGCGGTCTTTCTCGACACCGATCGGGTCAACTTCCAGAAAGAGGGCTTCTCCAAAGAGGAAATGCTCGCTGGACTCGCCCAGGTCTTGCCGAAAAACGTTTGGCAATACGTCGTGCAGATTCCGCGCCTCGCGGCCCTCGGCACGCGATACGTGTTGCAAGGGGGTACGCAGTACAACCTCGCCGCCGTGAAGGCGCAAGTCGACTACATCAAGGAACGCGTGCCCGACGCGCAGGTGTTCGTTCACCCGCACACGGGCGAGGCGGGGGCGATCGGCGCCGCGATGGAAACGATGCGCGTGGTGAAGCGCAAAGGCCGGTCGAGCTTTATCGGAATCGACGCCGCGATCCGGCTCGAATACACGTCCAAGAACGACGCCGAGACCGTCTGCCACTTTTGCCCGAACGAGTGCAAGCGAACGTTCATCGACACGAAGCGGCCCGACGGCAGCACCAGCCGTTACATCGCGGGCTTTAGCTGCGAGAAGGGCACCGTCGAGTCCAAGGACGCCATGCTGTCGCTCGTGGCGGAGCGCAAGAAGATCGCCCAAGAGTTCCCGAACCTCGTCGACTACGAATCGAAACGGGCGTTCATGCACGTCTACGACGCCGCACCCATGCCTGAAGAGGGCTCGCTGATCCAGGACACGGTGCTGAAAAAGGGCCTGTTCGGCGTTCGGCGCGTCGAAGTGACGCGGCCCTTTCGGCGCTCGTCGAAGGAGAGCTGGGCTCGGCGCAGGACGGTGCGCATCGGGATTCCGCGCGTGCTCAATCTCTATTCGACCGCGCCTTGGTTTCGGACCTACTTCGAATCGGTCGGGATTCCGAAGACCGGCGTCGTGTTCAGCGAGGCGACGACCGAGGAGATGTGGGTCGAAGGCGGCAAGTACGGATCGATCGACCCGTGCTACCCGAGCAAGGTCGCGCAGGCGCACGTTCATCAGCTGCTGTTCCATGCGCACGCGCCCGAGGAGAAGAAGCCTCTTCGCTATATCTTTTTCCCGATCCTGACCCACGTGCACAACTTCGTGGCCGACACGATGGACAACGCGAGTTGTCCCATCGTGGCGGGAGCGCCGGACGTCATGAAGGCCGCGTTCACCAAGGAGGTCGACTTTTTCGCGACCCGAGGGATCGAATATCTCGACCCTGCCTTGTCGTTCGTCGAACCGACGCTCATGGCCCGCCGCATGTTCGAGACCTTCGGCCCTCGTCTCGGTATCACCGAAGACGAAAGCGACTTCGCCTGCAAACAGGCCTGGAAAGCACAGCGGCTCTTCGACCAAGACCTCGAGATCAAGGGTCGAGCGATCCTCGAGACCGTGGAAGCGGAAGACCGCGTGGCCATTCTGATGATTGGCCGTCCGTACCACTCGGATCCGGGCCTCAATCACGGGATTCCCGAGGAATTCCAAGTTCTCGGTTATCCGATCCTGTCGGTGCGATCGATCCCCAAGGATCGGGACTATCTCGATCGCTACTACAAGGACGAGCTCGACAAGGGCGTCATCAAAACCCCGCTCGAGCTCAATCACGTATGGCCGGAGAACTACTCGGTCAACAGCGCCCAGAAGGTCTGGGCGGCGAGCTTCGCGGCGCACCATCCGAACGTCGTGGTGCTGGATCTGTCGTCGTTCAAGTGCGGTCACGACGCGCCGACCTACGGGCTCATCGACGCGATCATCGAGCGGAGCAAGACGCCGTACGCGGCACTGCACGACATCGACGCCAACAAGCCCTCGGGATCGATCAAGATCCGCGTCAAAACGTACGCGCACGCCCTCAAGCTCCACGAGGAGCGCCTGGAAGACGCCGGCAAGCAGAACCGCGCGCTGCGCGACGCGCTCGACCGCAAGCGGCTCGAGCTTCTTTCGCTGCGCCAGGCGCAGCTCGCAGCGCGCAATCAGCGCGATCCGGCAATCGAGGCCCAGCTCGAGGACCTGCGTGCGCGCCTCTTGGCCTACGAAGCGCCCGTGACGCCGCCCGAGCTTCCCAAGGGAATCATCAAACTAGGCAAGAGGACGCCCGAGGGCGTCGTCCGCGTGCAAGCCCTCTGAACTGGGAGAACGAACCATGTCCATGAACGCAAGCGTCGTTGGCCTGAACAAGAAGTCACTCCCGCTCGTCGACATGGACGCGGAGTTGAAACGCTTCGAAGAAGAGGAGCGCAAACGTCTCGGGCTCGACGCGAAGACCGAACACTGGATCGAAGACATGGCGGGCCTCACCTTCACCAAACGGGAGAAGGCCAAGATCACCATGCTGGTCGGCGGTCTGACCCTGGCGCACGATACCTTCGTGGAAGCCGGTCTACGCGGCGCGGGCTACAACGTGCAGATGCTCGAGTGCCCGACCAACGAAGGACTGCAGGTCGGCAAGGAGTTCGGCAACCGAGGGCAATGCAACCCGACCTACTTCACGGTGGGCAACCTCGTGAAGTACCTCATCACGCTTCGGGACAAGCACGGGATGACCGCAAAGGAAGTCGTGGACAAGTACGTCTTTCTCACCGCCGGAGCCTGCGGCCCTTGCCGTTTCGGCATGTACGTGACCGAGTACCGAAAGGCGCTCCGCGATGCGGGCTTTGACGGGTTCAAAGTCGTGCTCTTTCAGCAGACCGGCGGACTGAAGCAGGCGACCGGCGAGGAGTCCGGCCTGGAGCTCAACCCGGCTTTCTTTTGGGCCATCGTCAAAGCCATTGTCGCGGGTGATGTGCTCAATGCGTTGGGCTATCGCATCCGGCCCTTCGAGGTCACCGCCGGCGACACGGACCGGGCGATCGATCGATGCAAGGAGATCATTTACAAGGCTCTCGAGGGCCGAACCAACATCCTCTTGGCGTTGGGGCAGTGCAAGCCCATCCTCGCCCGTGTGAAAGTCGACCGAACCCTTGCCAAGCCGAAGGTCAGCATCATCGGCGAGTTCTGGGCGATGACCACCGAGGGCGACGGCAACTATCAACTGCAACGCTTTCTCGAGAGCGAAGGGGCCGAGGCCGACGTCCAACTCGTCACAGCGTGGCTCCTTTATACCGTCTGGGAGGGCAAGCACGACACGCGCGATCGCGCGGATCTCCGGGCTGGGGACTCGGCGAAATACGGGCTGGGCGGGATCGCGGACGACCCCTTCGGCGTCGCCAAGAAACTGGCCGCGCTCACCGGCGCCGGCTTCGCGATCCGCGCGCTCTTTCAGACGTTCGCGTACACGGCGGGTCTCTACGGCTACAAGCTGCCGAACATGGATGACATCGCGAAGATCAGCCATGACTATTACAATAACGATCTGCGCGGCGGCGAGGGACACATGGAGGTGGGCAAGTTGATCATGAACACGATCCACTCCAAGTCGCACATGACGCTCAGCGTGAAACCGTTCGGCTGCATGCCGAGCGCGGGAGTGTCGGACGGGGTGCAATCGGCGATTGCGGAACGGTATCCCGGAAGCATCTTTTGTCCGGTGGAGACCAGCGGCGACGGGCGCGTGAACTTCTACTCGCGCGTGCAGATGTACCTGTTCAAGGCCAAGCAGGTCGCGATGGCCGAGTACGACCGCGCGCTCGAGACTCACGGCCTGACGCGCCAACAAGTGAAGACGTTTCTCGAGGCGAGCCCCCGTTTTGCGTCCCCGCTCTACCGGGCGCCGCACGCCTATGCGGGCAGCGCCGCGGACCTCGTGGCGGCGGTGGCTCCGTATATCACGAAGACGCGGACCGAACGGTGGAAGGAGCGTCTTTCGGGGATGGGAACCAAGTCCGCGAAGCTCGCCCACCAAGGCCCGCACCTCGTGGTGAAGGTCGTGAAGGGCGCCGTGGAGGCCGCGCCGGAGGTCCTCCAACGCGCGAAGTTCGACGCGAAACTGCTCGTGGAGGCCCGAAAGGCGTCGAGGGCGAAAATCGGCGAGAGCCCCGTCGCCGACCTATCGGCCGCCGCCGAGTAGCGGCCGCCCCCCCCCCGCGCGCGACGTCCTGGTTCAGGGCCCCGCGGCGGAGCGAATGCCAGGGGAAATGCGGCCGGGGCTCTCACGCGCAAACGCGGCCGAGAGTCACAGCCCGCCTTCCAGCCCGACGCTCGGCAGGATGATCGCGCTCTGGTAGACGACCGAGACGCCATACCCCGGCACGTATTGATCCCCGGTCGGCTCGCGCCGGTCGAACACGTTGAAGCATTCGAGAGATGCGGTCAGCCAGTGACCGCCCGACAGCGTCCATTTCTTTTCGAGACGCGCGTCGAGTCGCCAGAACACGGGGAGATTGCCGGGAGGCGTGTAGAACACGGGCCTCGCTCCGACCCCGGATGTGCAGTTTTCGACGCAGACCTGCTGGGACGGCCGACCGGACTCGAAGAAGAGCCGCCCTCCAATCCGCCAGTGCCGCCCGAGGTCGTAGCCGAGAACGACCGAAGCGACGTGGGTCCGGTCCCAAGGCACCCGCTCGGTGACGCCGTTGGCCGTCGCCACGGTACGCGACAGGGTGTAGGAGACGAAGCCGCCGAGACGCTCGGTGAAGTCCCTCCGGACAAAGACCTCGAGGCCTCCGCTCTGTCCGGTCTCGCTCTGGGACGTCCCGAGGATGTGGGTTGCCAGCAAGCTCGAATAGAAGCCGCTGACTCGAAATCGCAGGCTCGACGGCAGCCGGACCTCGGCTCCCTCCGAGAATTGGTAGTTGTTCTGCGACCCCTCCTCGGCGGGGTTGGGTATTTTGGAGGGCACGAAGACCTGTTCGGTGGGCTCCTGGTGCGCCGTCCCGAACGACGAGACCCAGGAGGCGGCCGGAAGGACTTGGACCTTTGCGGCCAGGCGAGGCTGCGGCGCCCACGTCGTCTCTTCGCGCGTCCGGTAGCCGTCGAGCCGTACTCCCGGGACAAGCTCGACGGGTCGGATGGGACGCCAGACGAGGTCTGCGTACGCGCCGCCTTCGACGTCGGTGTGCGGCCCCTGCAGTCCACGGTAGCCGTCGATCGCGGGGTAATCGTCGACGGCATACTTCGTCGCCCCGATGTCGGCGCCGGCCCGGATCCGAGCGCCTTGGGCGATCCGCTCGTCGAGCTCGGCGCGCAGCCGCCACCCCGGTCCTTTCTGCGCGGCGCTCGTGCCGGCACCCGTGTCCGTCTGGAGCGCCGTGAGCGTGTCGTCGTAGTTGAATGTCCAGGCGACCCGAACGCTGCCCCCGGCGAGGGGGTGGTCGTAGCGTAGGTCGGCGCGATGGGCTTCGACGCGGAAGGTCGGCTCGCCGTTGTAGTGAAGCTCGTCGTGCGCGCCGAAGGCGAACAACGTGAGGGTGTCCTTGTCGCCCACGCGATGCGACAGTCGCAGTTGATAATCCCAGTACCCGAGCGTGTATTTGGGCACGACAATCGACGTGAGGGGCCCCGTGTAGGAATAGCGGGCTGCGGCGGCAACGCTGCCCTGGCCGCTGTCGTACGGCAGCTCGGCGAACGCGTTCGCGTCGTAGACGCGCACCCCGAATTCGGCGCGCGGATGGTCTGTGACGGGCCCGGTCGTTTCTCCGGCGATGACCGCGCCGGCGTAGCGGCCGTACCGGGCGGGGTAGGCGCCGGGGAAGAGGTCCACCGAATCGACCAACGCCGGGGCGATCGTGGAAGGCCCCGGGCCGACGTGAAAGAGTAACGGGATCCGGATGCCGTCGACGAAGTAACCGACGCTCTCGGGAGGCGACCCGCGCACGTAGTAATAGGGAAGGCCGCTCAGCCACGGCGCCATGCCGGGCAATGCCTCGACGATCTTGAACGGATCGCCGAAGGCGCCGGCGACGAACTGCGTCTCGCTGCGCGGGATGTGAATCGTGCTTGGTTCTTCGCGTTCGCCCTTGACGGAGACGTCGACCGGCGGCGCGACCGCAGCCGCAGGTCCGGCCGCGGGGGTCGCCCCGCCCTTGGGAGACGGCGGCGCCGGAGGCGGGGGTGCATGGAAGGCGACGGTAACGACGATGCGGGCCGAAATCGGCGTGCCATCCCTCGTCGCGGGCGCCAAGCGCCACCGGCGCACGCCGGCCATCGCGGCGGCGGCAAAGGGCGGCGACCCCTCGCGCACCGTAAGGTCGGTCACCTGCCCGGTCTCGTCGACGACCGCAATCAGAACGACGGCTGCATCGCCTCGACCGTCCCCAGGGTAGGGCACTTCGGCCGCGTCGAGCCGTCGCGGCGGCACGACGTTCGCCGGCGCGGCCCGCGCGAACCCCGAGGCGACGACAAGGAACAGCAGTGCGGCGAGCGCGGCCTTCCCCTTGCGCATGAGCTGTAGCCGCCTACCGGCATACTCATTCCCCGCGTCGGGAGAAATAGGAAATGGGGCCGGTTCGCCCTCCCATGGTTCGGACCGGAACGACCGCGCTGCGGCCGGAACCGCGCGCGTTCAACGATCCGCTTGCTTAGGGGTCAGTGGCACTGGAGCTGTACGCCGCTCTCGTCAAGGCTCTGCTCAATGCAGGCCCCATTGGCCACGGTGCAGATCTGCGGAACCTCCGTGGGAATGTTGGCGCACGAGTTGTCGGCCACGCCAACGTCGGGGCTCACCGTGGCGAATGGCCACGACTCGAGCGGACAGTTGGTAGCGGGCTGAGCCGCGCAGCCACCCAACGGGAATTGGGCTTCGAGGATCCCATCGCAGTTGAAATCAAAGCTCCCACAATAATCGGGATACGTAAAGTAAGCCGTTTGGGTTGGGTAAGCGGCCGGGTCGATGTCGCAACAGTCGTTGCTGTTGGTCGACCACTGGAAGGTGGTGATCCCATCCCCCCCGGCATTGGGCTGACACAACGGAGGAGGGCTACCGGGAGGGCCGCCCGTGCAGGAGTTCGTGGCCGTGCTACCCGTGGCGCCATACCCGTCGTCGTCGCAGTCCTCGTAGTAGGGGATCGGGGCCGGCGCGTCGCAGGTCACGGCGTTGTCGTTGCCTGGATCACACACGTACGTTCCCGTGCACACGCCGCTGCTGCACGTGGCGCCGAGTGTGCCGCCCGTGAGCGTCGAGCAGCCGCCGCACTTGTTGGGCAACGGCGCGTTGCACGTCACAGCGTTGTCGTTGCCTGTATCACACACGTACGTTCCCGTGCACGCGCCGCTGCTGCACGTGGCGCCGAGTGTGCCGCCCGTGAGCGTCGAGCAGCCGCCGCACTTGTTGGGCAACGGCGCGTTGCACGTCACGGCGTTGTCGTTGCCCGTATCACACACGTAGGTCCCCGTGCACACGCCGCTGCTGCACGTGGCGCCGAGTGTGCCGCCCGTGAGCGTCGAGCAGCCGCCGCACATGTTGGGCAACGGCGCGTTGCACGTCACAGCGTTGTCGTTGCCTGTCTCACACACGTACATTCCCGTGCACGCCCCGCTGCTGCACGTGGCGCCGAGTGTGCCACCCGTGAGCGTCGAGCAGCCGCCGCACTTGTTGGGCAACGGCGCGTTGCACGTCACAGCGTTGTCGTTGCCTGTCTCACACACGTACATTCCCGTGCACCCGCCGCTGCTGCACGTGGCGCCGAGTGTGCCGCCCGTGAGGGTCGAGCAGCCCTTGCACGCGTTGAGCGCGGGCGCGTTGCAGGTGAGCGCGTCGGTCCCGTTGCACGCGTAGGCGCCGACGCAACCGTCCGCCGCGGTGCACGTCGACCCCGGAGCGGAGGTCAGCGCCGTGCACCCGCCGCACGCGTTCTTGGCCTCGCACACGTTTCCGACACAACAGCCCACCGGGCACGACGTCGCGTTGCAGACACACGTGCCGGCCGCTCCGCACTCGAGCCCGGTGCCGCACGCCGCGCACGCCGCACCGGGGGTCCCGCAGGTTGCGTTGCTCTCGGCGTGGCACATCCCGGTCGTGTCGCAGCAGCCGGTCGGGCACGACGTCGCATTGCAAACGCATTTGCCAGTCGCGTCGCAGCTTTGGCCCTGCGCACAGGCGACGCACGCGGCACCCCCCGCGCCGCATTGGCCAATCCCCTCGCTCGCGAGAGCCACGCACGTGCCGGTCGCATCGCAGCAGCCGCCGGGACACGACGCCGCATCGCACGCGCACTTGCCGGCGGTGCACACTTGCGTGGCCGCACACGCGGCGCAAGCGACGCCCCCGGTCCCGCACGTGGCATTGCCCGAGGTCTGGCACTTTCCCGTCGCGTCGCAGCAGCCGTTCGGGCACGACTTGGCGTCGCAGACGCACTTGCCTTGGGTGCTGCACTCCTGGTTCGTGCCGCACGCCGCGCACACCCCGCCGTTCGCGCCGCACTCCAGGTTGGTCACAGGCGTCACACAGGTGCCCTCCGCACAGCATCCCGCGCAGCTCACGCCCCCGCACGAGCACTCCCCACCGTTGCACGTTTGCCCCCCCGCACACGCGCCGCAGGCGTTGCCCCCCGATCCGCAGCCCGCGGTCGACTGCGCGTCGACTTCGACGCAACCCCCGTCGCCGGCGCAGCAGCCGCCCGCACACGACGTGGCCGTGCAGGCGCATTGACCGGTCGTCGTATCGCAGGCTTGGCCCGTCGGGCAGCCGGAGCAGGCCGCACCGGCCGCACCGCACGCCGTGGTGGTCTGAGCAGCGTACAGGACGCACGCCCCGCTCGCGGTGCAGCACCCGTTCGGACACGACGCGGCGTTGCAGACGCACTGTCCCGTCGTGTCGCACTCCTGGCCCGATCCGCATGCGGCGCACGCCATCCCGGGGGCGCCGCAATGCGCGGCGGTCGAGGTCTCGCACGCCCCCGCGCTCGTGCAGCAGCCCGTCATGCACCCGGTCCCGCACGCGCAGCTGCCGGCCGTGCAGGCCTGCCCGACCCCGCACGCGGCGCAGGCCACGCCCCCGGTGCCGCACGCTCCGACGGCCGTGCCGGACTGGCAGCTGCCGTTGTCGTCGCAGCAGCCCCCGGCGCACGTCGTCGGGCTGCACGTCACGACATCCGCCATGCCGGCCTCCTGCGGTGGCGTCGAGGTCTCCTGCGGATTCGCCGCGCCCTCCGACAGCGGCGCGTCGGCCACGGGGCCGTCCCCGACGGTCGCGTCCAGCGCCCCCCCGCCCCCGAACCACCCGGCGAGTACGACGGCAGCGTGCTCGCGTCGACCACGTCCGTGGCGCACCCGCCCGTGTCTGGATTGCAGCTCTCGGACACGGGACAGCTCAGCTTGCCCGCGCAATCCGAAGCGAGAAGCACGACGAGCTCCGCGACCCGGTCGCGCGGCACTTGGACCTCAATCGTGCGCTCCACCACCGCCACCGCCGGGTTGCCCTTCGTCGCCGTGATCGCGATGAGCGCTTCCTGCTCGGGGGAGCTACCCGCCGTGATCGAGATCGTCGCCGGCAGGGTGTTCGCCTCCACCGTAATCGGAACGTCAACCAACGTTCGATAGCCCCCGTCTTGCCCCGTTTCTTGCCCGATCTGCACCGTAATCGAGTCGAAGTCCGTACCCGCCTTCATGTCCGTTTCGACCAGCAGGACCAACCCGCCGGCCTGGGTCGTCTTCCCCGAGCAGCCCACCACCATCAGGCCCAACACGACAAGCGCGGCCCCCACCATCGCCAAAAGCGACCCGATGCGGCGTCCGGCCCGCCCGCCCGCTCCGAGGTTTGCTGGTAATTCCGATTTCCCCACAACGACAATCTCCCCGCCCACGACCGGGCGACCCACGAAAAGGCTCCTTTACGTGGCAGACGGGCCGCCCGGAGTCAACGCGGCCCCCTGTCGTCCGAACGGGCGACGTCGAGCCGATCGGGCTTGCGCGGCTCGTTCGCCGCCGCGCGCGGCGTTGACCCGCGCGACGACCGTGGCGCGCCGCAAGGACCGCAGATTGGGAAACGACCGCGGGCGCGCAGGCTAAGGGGGAACCTTTTCGGCCGTGGAACCGCGCGATGGTCGTACCACGACATCGGATTCTTTTCTCGAGGACGGAATGTGGCCCAATTTTGGGTCGTGCAGAGATTGACGTCCCGCTCACTTGCTTTCAACGTATGCGTCGTCTCGACATCACCCCTCGAGCCCGGATTGCGCAACACGCGCGGTTCGGGTTCTCTTCCGCCCACGCGCGAGAGCGCGCCGTCCGTCCTTTCCCCCCCCACCACCCCGCCTTCCTGCGACAGGGGTTGGCTTTCCGAAGCAAAGAGGCTTGGTAATGCGTCGTTCGATTGTGTCCTCCTGCATATTCGCGTCGGCGCTGGTTCTGCCGGTGTTTTCCGGTTGCAGCACCGCCAACACTCCCACGGGAGGCAACGGCGACAACGGCAACGACGACGGCGGAGGCCCTTCGGGCAGCTCGACGAGCGCGAACGGGAATTCCGGAAACAACAACTCCGGAAACTCCGGCAATAACAATTCCGGCAACTCCGGAAACAACAACTCCGGAAACTCCGGCAATAACAATTCCGGCAACTCCGGAAACAACAACTCCGGAAACTCCGGCAATAACAATTCCGGCAACTCCGGAAACAACAACTCCGGAAACTCCGGCAATAACAATTCCGGCAACTCCAGCAGCTCGAGCTCCACGAGCTCGAACGCACAGGACAGCGGCACCGTCGTGCTGACCTCCGACGCGAGTCGCACGTGCGCGCCGGCGAGTACCCTCGAAATTTCGGACTTCGAAGAAGGCGACGACGTCGTCACCGCGCAGTCCGGTCGCACGGGCCCGTGGTTGCCCTACGCAGACGGCGCCGGAGTGTCGGTCACGCAGACGAAGAACGCGAGCGGCTTTTACGTGGCGGCCGCCGCGCCTTCCGACGACGACCCGGGCACCTGCAACAAGTACGCGCTGCACCTCTCGGACACGGGTCATCCGATGTACTGCGGCTTCAGCGCGCCCTTCGATGGCATGGCGGCCGGGACCTCGTGGAACGGCTACGACCTAAGCGCGTACGACGGCATCCAGTTCGACATCAAGACGGGAGCCAGCAGTCAGGGCCCCGTGTACTTCGAGATCCTCTCGAAAGAGACGCAGCCCGGGCCCAACCCGCCGGCGGGGCCCACGGTGCTCACTCCGGGCAGCGGAACGGCGACCAATGGGGAGATCGACGCCTACAACAACCGCGGCTTCTTGTTCAGCGCGACCGGATCGACGCCGACGGGTGTGGGCATGGCCATGCCGACCTCGATGAGCACGACCGTCTATGTCCCGTTTGCCGAGCTCATTCCCCGTTGGTTTCCGTCGCCAACGGGATGTGGGACAGGTACATTTTGTCAGGCGCCGGATTTCGTGCCGGCCCACGCACTCGGCATGCAATTCTCGGTCTACAGCGACTTCTCGACGACCGGTGCCTACGACATTTGGTTGGACAACGTCGCGCTCTACAGCTTCACGAGCGCCAACGAAGGGCTCGTTCCCCCCGGGATGACGATGCCGACGTTCAACGACGGAGCGACGGGATGGCAATGCGGCGGGGCTACGCCGACGTTCGACGGCGCGAAATACAAAGCCGCCGGCAAGTTCCTCTTGTGGGCGTACCACAACTGGAAGCAGAACTTCGTCGCCGCGGGTCCCAACGCGGGCGAGATGATGGTCAAGAGCCCCGAGGTGGACGGGGGATCGGTCGTGTCCGAAGGCATCGCCTACGGCATGCTGCTTGCCGCGTACTTCGACGACGAGACGCTCTTCGACGGCCTCTGGAAGTTTTGGTCGGCCCGGACCACCGCGGGCTCGCTGATGAACTGGATCTACAACGCGGCCGGCACGAGCCCCTTGGACGGTGCCAGTGAGGGATCGGCCACCGACTCCGACGAGGATGCCGCGTTTGCGCTGCTCTTGGCGTCGCACGTCTGGCCGACCGAGGCGACCTACGCCACGAACGCGACGACCCTCATCAACGACATCTGGACGAGCGACATCGACCACACGAGCTACCTTCCGACCTACGGAAGCAACGGGGGCTCGACAACCGCGAACCCCACCAATCCCTCGTACTTCGCGCCGGCCTATTACCGTCTCTTCGCGTCGACTCAAACGGGCTTCAACACCGTGGCCACGAACGTGTACACGGTGCTGAACAGCGCCGCGATCAGCGGGACCGATGGACTGGTGCCGGCCTGGTGCACGAACAATTGCACATCCCCCGGATCGACCGCCTATGCAAACGGCGGCGCGTACCAATACGACGCGCATAGGGTGCCGTGGCGCGTGGGGATTGACTATTGCTGGAACGGCGCGGGCGGGTCGGGCGGCGCCAGCACGTACCTCGCGAAGATCAGCGCATTTTTCTCGGGGAAGGCGACAAGCGGAGGGATTGACAGTCTCTTCGACGAGTACACGACGGGCGGCCTCGCCTGCACCGCCACCACCTCGCCCGCCTGCAGCCCTGCTGCCGCGCCCAACTCGATGTCGCTCATCGGCACCGCGGCGGTGGGCGCGCTGTCGGGAGGGACGGCGAACGCCACGTTCGTCAATGCCGCGTGGCAGTTCGTGCTCGACGGGATCAACCGCGGCACGCCCAACCTGGCGGCCACCGGCAACAACTACTACACGTATTACAATGCGACTGTGGGGCTTCTCACCGCCGTCACGATGAGCGGGAACTTCTACAAACCCTAAGGTGGCGATGACCGACGCCGGAGGATTCCCCCCCGGGATGGGCGATCCTTCGCGGCGGTCAATCGCGTGGTAAACTGGGGGCCATGTCAGCCAGGACGATCCTTCGTGCGCTCGTGTCGATGGGTTCTCTCGCCCTCGTGGCGTTTGCCGCGTGCTCTACGGCCAACAACGCGAACCCCAGTTCGAAGACCAGCGCCGCCACAAGCTCCGAGGGCAGCGGCAGCAGCCACACCGGCTCGCCGGGCTCTTTGGACAGCGGCACGCCAACAAGCGACGGAGGCTTGGCGCCTCTCCTGGTCGATAACATGAGCGCCGACGCCGGCACGCGGATCGCGCTGGTCGTTCCTGCCGGGAACACGCCCGGCTCCTATTACACCTACACCGACGAAAACTCACCGGTTACGGGAACATACCAATTGGTCGACACCCCGATCTCCCCGCCGATCCACAACGCCGACGGCACGGAGATCACGGGCGAGCTCTGTTTCGGCGGGTCTGTGCTCTCGTACGCAGGCCTCGGAATGAGCCTCGTGTACTTCAAGGCCGCCGACGCGGGGGCGACCGCGCTGTCCATACCCGTTCCGTTCAATGCGACCAAATACAGCGGCGTGAGTTTCTACATTCTTGTCAATCCTGCGGACAGCGGGGTCTATCCGGACATCCATTTTGGGATTCCCGATACGCAGACGTCGGATCCGTCGGCATGGCCCCTTGGCCAGTTTGTCCCGACTTGCGCAATGGGCGATGCCGGCTGCGACGACGATTTCGGCGGGGACGTTACGCCGTATACCCCCGGCGTGTGGACGAAAATTTCGTTCTCGTGGAACCCCGCGAACGCCAACCTCATGCAAGAGAGTTGGGGCGCGCAGTTTAATGCCCTGGACACCAGCGCACTCATTGGCATGAAATGGCAGGCGAACGGCGGCGGGCAGGACGCCGGACTCGAGCCGTTCAGCTTCTGCATTTCGGACCTTTATTTCACCCCGTAGCCGGGGTGGATTCGCGCGACGGCAATAGCCGTTGACCCGCGCCCGATTCGTTTGCACGATCCCGTGCATGACGAACGTCGGGGTCTTGGGGTCCGGATCGGTCGGGCTGGTTCTGGCGAACGGCCTGCTCGAGCTTGGTTACGCCGTCATGCGCGGCTCGCGCGAGCCGGAAAAGCTCGCGCTCTGGGCGCGCGAGGCCGGTCGGAACGCTTCGTCCGGATCGTTCGCCGAAGCCGCCGCTCACGGCGAGCTCGTCGTGCTCGCCGTGAAGGGCACGGCCGCGGAAGACGTGGTCGTCGCCTGCGGCGATCGGCTGTCGGGAAAGACCGTGATCGACACGACCAATCCGATCGCGGACGCGCCGCCCACGCACGGGGTCCTCTCCTTTTTTACCGGGCCCAACGATTCGCTTCTCGAGCGGCTTCAAAAGCGCGCGCCCCAAGCGCGTTTCGTCAAGGCGTTTTCATGCGTCGGCAACGGCCTCATGGTCCACCCCCAGCTCGGTACCAAGCCCTCGATGTTCATTTGCGGCGACGACGCAGGGGCCAAGAAGGTCGTAAGCGACGTGATCGCCCGCTTCGGATGGGAGGTGGAGGACATGGGCGCTTCGACGGCGGCGCGCGCCATCGAGCCGCTTTGCATGCTCTGGTGCATCCCTGGACTCGTACGCGGCGACTGGGCGCACGCGTACAAAGTTCTGAGGGCGTAATTTCGGAGCCGCGCCCGTAAACGCGAACGCCCGATCCACCGCGTCCGCGCGTTCTGGGACGCGACCGAGATCGCGCAGAACATCGCAAGGCTCGAGCTCGGCCCTCTCGAAGCGTCGCGCGCAGCGCATCGACGATGGCGTGGTGAACGTCCAGCGGAGACGCGCGTCCAACCCGCGCGGCGGATGCCTTTACGTGAGATTCATGACTCGCTGCTCGAGTCCGCGCCCCTTGGCCACGCCGCTGATACGCACCTCGCGGTCGAGCAACAGCCGCAGCACCCGAGCGATGACGCTCTCCGCGTCGGCTTGGCCGCGATCGAAATAGATGACGATCTCCGAACGCTGCTCGTCGAGCTCCGCGCTCTTGACGGCAGGCAATTCGCGCAGCGACTGGACCGGGATCTCCCCGGGCCGAGAGCCCCGAGACGTTCCGGGCACGACTTTGACGCGCACCTCTTCGTTGGCGGAGGTGAGCTCGCTCATGCTGCCCGAGGCGATCAGACGGCCTCGGTCGAGGATCGCCGCCGCATCGCATACCTCCTCCAACTCTTGCAAATTGTGACTGGATACGACGATCGTCGCCCGGCCCTTTTTCGCTTTGACGATCTGGCGGACCTCCCAGGCGACGCGGGGATCGAGCCCGGCCGTCGGTTCGTCCAGCAGGACGACGTCGGGGTCGCCGAGAAACGCTTGGGCAAGAGCCACCCGCTTGGCCATGCCGTGCGAAAGGCTCCCGCAGCGCTGCCGCCACCAGTCGCGCCCGCCGACGTCGTCGAGCGCGCCGAGCGCACACTCGATCGCCTTGGGTTTCGGCAGGTCCTGCAGGCGAGCCATGTGCACGAGGAACTCGCCGACCGTATCGCTGGGCGGGATGAGGGCATCCTGCGGCAAGACCCCCAGGCGCCCGCGAAGGGCGTCGACGGCCGTGGGAGCAAAGCCGAGGACCTCGATCTGGCCGTAGGTCGGCCGCAAGTATCCGGCAAGCATCGAAAACGTCGTCGTTTTTCCCGCCCCATTGGGGCCGATGAGCCCGAACACCGTCCCCGATTCGATGGTCAGGGTGAGGTCCGAGACGGCGGTCTTCGAACCGAAGCGCTTGACCAACCGCGTCAGGCGCACGGCGGTCGCGGCGTGCCCCGGGGCCGGCCGCCGATCGCTCCGCGACAACGGCCGTGGCTGAACGGTGACCGTCACAACAGGTCTCTTCGCTCGAAGAGCAGCACCGATGCGGTCGCCGTCACCACCTCGATGACGCCCGTTCCGATGAGCGCGCGCGCGGCATCCACAGGCCGAGGCGAGAGAAACCATTGATCGTACGCGTTGGGATAGGCGTAAAGCAGCGAGGGCACGCCGGCGAACCCCGCCACCACGCGCACGAACCACAGCGCAAAGAACGTTACGCAGATGACGAGCAGTGCCAACATCGGCGTCCGGAACTGCGAGCCGACGAGCATCGCGATCCCGCACCAGGCGGCCGTGATGGGAATCGACATGACGAAGAAATGAAGACCCCATGCGAGCACGGGCCCCGGCGCAAGGTGGCCGACGGCAATCGTCGTACCCCAAACGATGAGGTTCATGCCGAACGTGACGAGAATCACGGCCAACCAGGCGCCGAGAAGCTTGCCGAGGATGTACGACGACCGCCGCGTCCGCACGGTCCAGAATCGGACGCTTCGGTGTTGCAGATCGCCCGAAACCGAATCGAACCCCATGAGCGCGACGAGCAGCGGTGACAGCCAGAGCGTCGCCACGAGCATCATCCAGAGCGAATAGGGACAATCGGCGAGCGCTTTGCCCGTATCGGCGCCGTAGAGCCGAGTGAAGGCCTGCTCCTGCAGCGTCCGTACGTCGACGTCGGGCGGCAATTGCTCGCGACGCACGCGATCCATCCATGCGAAGAGCATCGAAGCGCCGGCACCCCCTGCGAGACTGAGCGCGGCGAGGACGACGCCCTTGGAACTGCGAAAGTTCTTGCGGAGCTCGCGCCCGGTGATGAGTCGGACCTCGGCCAACGGGCTCACGACCGCACCGTAGACTCCCAGCGGCACGCGCAGCAAGCGCATGGATTGACCCGAGGCGGCGTCAAGCGCACTCGGCAGGGCACGGCAGGGCAACGGCCTCCGGCGGCGAGCTTGCACCGAAATTGTGCTCGACGGGACCCGGGCTCCGCAGTAGTGTGCTGACGGGTCGCCTAGAGAGGCGCGTGCGGCCCTGCCGACGCGGAAGCGTGAAACCCGCCAGGCCCGGAAGGGAGCAACGGTAGCGTGGAAGCGTGTGGCAGGGCCTTCGATCGGACTCCGCGGATGGATAGCGAAGGGCGACGGACGCGGCCAATCGGCCCCGTCGAGCGAGTGCTCGGCATGTCTTTCGCGATGCTTTTGGGCCGTGACGTACGAGGGGCCTGCTTTGGCTCTCATCGGGCTGGCCAGCCGGACGGATTTCCGGTAATCGAAAGGGTAGGCAAGCGCGACCGGGCGT
This sequence comes from uncultured delta proteobacterium, assembly GCA_963696385.1. GTDB lineage: Bacteria > Myxococcota_A > Polyangia > Polyangiales > Polyangiaceae > Palsa-1150. Next base: position 327,510 of record CAVOKF010000004.1, on the reverse strand, counting down.
CAGCTGGGATCCGCGCCGCCCAAAAAATGTTTCTGTTCGCGACCTTCACGGGTTGCGACCGTTTAAGTCACTCCAGTCGCCTAGGGACCGCGCGCGAAGAGCGCGGCGGCAATCACCGCGGCGGCGCCTGAGGTAACGAGTTGCTGTTTTTTTCCGGTATGCGCATGCGACTTCGGGGCGATCGTCATGGCTATGGCGCGTGCCGTCGTAGCGACGGCTATACGCGCCGTGCGCCATCGGGTGGCGATTCGTCGTCTCGGGCGGGAAAGCTTGCCATCGTATGGCTAAAAATATTCTCGTCATTTCATGCGACCTAGCCGAGACGCGGGTCGCGCTCATCGAAAACGGCATCATTGCCGAGCTTCACATCGAGCGCCGCGGCGCCCATCCGCGCGGCGGCACCGTCGGCGACGTCTACTTGGGGAAGGTGACTCGTGTCCTTCCGGGCTTGCAGGCCGCCTTCGTCGATATCGGGCTCGAGCGTGCCGCGTTCTTGCACGTCGAAGATCTCATCCGGCCGGATGATTTCGAGACGTACCTGGCGGGCGGGCGCAAGCAAGCGCTCGGCACGTCCGAAGGCGGTGGTTCCCAGGGCGACCCAAACGCAGACGCCGGCGAGTCGGAGGTGGACAACGGCGTTGCCGACGAGGACGCCGTCCCGCCCGTAGCGGAGGCCGTCGAAGGCCCGCCCGATAGCGAGCCCGACGCGAGCGAGCAGGCCCCGAGATTGGAGGAGTCGGTCTTCGAATCGGCCGACCGCGGCGCGCTGCACGAGGAGGATGTCCCCACGGACTTGGCCGACGACGCCGGTACCGCCGACCTGGCCGACGACGCCGGCACCACCGACCTGGCCGATGACGCCGGGATCGACGACGAGATGCCGTTGGCGGGCCCGGAACACGATGCCGAGCGGGGCGAGGCCGAAGCGGACTCCACACTCGACGAAGCGGACGCGGCGGCTCCGACTGGTTCCGATTGGGACGAGCCGACGCTGCCGCTGATCGACGACCCGGACAGCGAGCCCTCGCCCCCTACCGAAGACGATCTGGAAGACTTGCTCGCGAATCCGAATCTTCCGGGTTTCACGGTGACGGAGGTGGGCGCCCCGATGCCTCGCGCCCCTGCGCCCCGAATGGACGGACCACGCGAAGGGCGCGGCGGGGGGGGAGACCGCCGACGAGGCAGAGGGCGCGGGCGCGACCGGGGGGCTGGACGCGGCCGCGAGCAGCCCCAGCGCGAGCACCGCGAGCGTCCCCGAGCCCTCACGCCGGGCCGGTTGTCGAAGTCCACCCCCATCCGCGACGTGGTCAAGGAGGGACAGGACATCATCGTCCAGATCACCAAAGAGCCGATTGGAACGAAGGGGGCGCGCTGCTCGAGCCACATCTCGCTGCCGGGCCGCTACGTCGTGTACTTGCCCACTCTCGAGCACGTGGGCATCAGCAAGCGAATCGGCAGCGACAAGGAGCGCGCACGGCTGCGGGAAGCGATCGTGAGCATGAAACCCCCGGCCGGCGGTTTGATCGTGCGCACCGTGGCCGAAGGGCTGACCAAGAAGCAACTCAAACAAGACGTGGGCTATTTGGTCCATCTTTGGGGCGAGGTTGCCCGAAGTCACGAAGGCGCAAAGGCTCCGGCGCTTTTGCTTGGCGAACTCGACATCGTGCTCAAGACGGCGCGCGACCTCTTCTCCGACGAGGTCGACGAGATTGTCATCGACGATCGCCCCCAATACGACCGACTTTGCCGATTCGTCGAGATGTTCATGCCCGAACGGCTCAAGGACGTCTCGTATTACGGCGACGACGAGCCGATCTTCGACGCGTACGGAATCGAGGACGAGATCTCGCGCGCGCTGTCGCGCAAGGTCCCGCTGCCGAGCGGCGGCTATCTCATCATCGACGAGGCCGAAGCGCTCACCGCGATCGACATCAACACAGGGAGGTTCGTGGGCAAAGGCAGCAAGGACATGGAAGAGACGATCCTCAAGACCAACCTCGAGGCCGTCAACGAGATCGCCTACCAGCTTCGCTTCCGAAACATCGGCGGACTCATCATTCTCGACCTCATCGACATGGAGAAGCCGTCGAACCGCGAGAAGGTACGAAAGACGCTGGACGAACTTTTGCAGCGCGACAAGGCCAAGACGACGCTGAATCGCATCTCGGAGCTCGGTCTCATCGAGATGACGCGAAAGCGGACGAGAGAGAGCCTCGGCCGGCTGCTGCACGAACCTTGCTTCTACTGCGACGGTACGGGTCACTTGCAGTCGAAAGAGACGATCGCTTACGAGGTCTTGCGCGAGATCCGCCGAAAGCGTCAAGATTTGCCCGGCTACACCATCGTCGTGAACTGCCACCCGGCGGTGGCGGACTTTTTGACTGGAGCGCAGAAGAGCGCCCTCGTCGACGCGGAAAGCCGGTACATGCGGCGGATTCAAGTCAGCCCGCGGACCGAATACCACCTCGAACAGTTCGATCTCTCGGGCAAATGACGGGAGCAGCCATGGACGATGACGCCGAGAAGCGATCGGGCGAGCGCGTCACGATCAACAAGGAGTTCGAATCGTTCGATGCTTTCATCCAGGAATACGTGACCAACATCTCGCGCACCGGCGTCTTCATCAAGACCCAGCAACCGCTTGCGGTCGGCACGCGCGTGAATCTCCGGTTCACGGTCATCATGGACGATATCGAGACGATCGAGGGCGTCGGTGAGGTCGTTCGCGTCGAAAAGGACCCGGCTGGGATGGGCGTCGTTTTCCGAGAACTCTCGGCGTATTCCAAAAACCTCATCGAGAAGCTGCTCGTGCAGCACGCCGAACCGGTTCCTGGCGATCTCGGCTAGACCACCAAGCAGGCTCGAACCGCCCCCCGGCGCAGGGCGGATCCCATTTGAGCCTCGGATTTCACCATCGCACCGTTGACAGCGAGTCGCGCCGCAGCAATGTCAGATCGCTGACCCTTCCAGAAGGAGACCTGCCATGGCGTTCTCGCTACCCTCGTTGCCGTACGACAAGAACGCGCTCGCGCCCCACATCAGCGCCGAGACGCTCGATTACCATCACGGAAAGCACCACCAAGCTTACGTGACGAACCTGAACAAGCTGCTCGAAGGCAAACCGGACGCGACCAAGAGCCTCGAGGACGTGGTCCTCTCGAGCGAGGGTCCCGTATTCAACAACGCCGCGCAAATCTGGAACCACAACTTCTACTGGCTGTCGATCAAGCCGGCGGGGGGCGGGCAGCCCCCGGGCGAACTCGCGGATGCCATCACGCGCGACTTCGGGTCCGTCGAAAAGGTCATCGAGGAGCTCTCGAATGCGGCCACGAGCCAATTTGGCTCCGGTTGGGCCTGGCTCGTGCTCGGCAAAGACAAAAAGCTCGCCGTCACCAAGACCGCAAATGCCGACCTGCCGCTAAAGCACGGTCAGAAGGCCCTTTTGACCATCGATGTCTGGGAGCACGCCTATTACATCGACTACCGCAACGCCCGGCCCAAATACGTCGAGACGTTCTTGAAGTCGTTGGTCAACTGGGACTTCGCGCTGCAAAACTTGAAGAGCGCGTAACGAGGCTCGAGGGTCCGTGGTCGGACTCGCCGTCACCCGGCGGCCATCTCGTCACACGTGCAAGGCCAGCTCGCGAATGGCGTCGGGCAGCGCCGCATCGCGGAACAAGAGCGGCAGTACGACGGGCGACAGACCCAGTTCGGTCGAAAGCCGACTCAGGCTTTCGGCCTGGATCCCTTCCCGCCTCGCACGTTCGATGGCGGCGCCGATGGCGGCGTCGCCCCGCGAGCGCACCTCGAAGCTCGAAAGCGACAGCAGGCTCGACCGCTCGACCGCAGAGAACAGAGGCGGAACGACAGCGTTGGCCACGACGCACCCGACCGAAAGGCCGATGGCATCGAGGCCCCGCGCAAGCTCGATCGTCTCGCTGGTGGGCATTTCTTCGGGCAGGGTCACGACGACGATCGCGCAGTTCGATCGATCCTGAAAGAGCGCCCATGCGCGCTCGGCATCCCTGCGAAGCAGCCCGGGCGGCATGACGTCCAGGATCACTTTGGGCACCCGAAGCATGTCGAGGCCGTGGCCAGTCGCAGGCGCGTCGAGGATCACCGTGTCGTACTTGAACGACCCGTCATGCGACTTTTCGGTCGTGTGCCACCACGCCTTGCCGAGCATCGACCATTCTTGCATTCCCGGAACGGCTCGCAAGAACCCGTGCGCGTAGCGGTTGTCGAAGATCGTCTTCGACAGGGCCCGGCTCCGCAGCACGAGCGTGCCGTACTCTTGAAGGGCCTTTTCGGGCGTGATGTTGACCGCCCAGACGAGCTGCGCGACCTGGACGATATCGGGCCCAATCGGCGCGCTCCCGAGCATCGTGCTCAAACGCTCCTTCGCGTTGCACATGGCGACGAGAACACGGCGTCCCGAAGCCGACAGCGCAAGGGCATGGGCCGCGCAGACCGTCGTCTTGCCGACTCCGCCCTTGCCGGTAACGAGGATGAATCGCTTGCCGGCGAGCGTCGACATACCCGGGTAGGACGCCCACGCATAGCACGACCGGCCGTGCTAAGGAGGGGCAGACTCTACGGGAAATGCCTTCCCTTCGCCTCTTCCCTCTCGGTGGCCTGGGCGAAATCGGAATGAACTGCCTCGCGCTCGAGCAGCGCGGAGAGGTGCTCATCGTCGATTGCGGTGTCGCATTCGACGATCGGGGTCTCGGAGTGGACGTCGTTCATCCCGACTTCGAGGCGCTCGCCGACTACCGCATCGCGGGGCTTTTCGTGACGCACGGCCACGAAGACCACATCGGCGCCATTCCGTACCTGCTCCGGCGCTTCGACGTCCCGGTCTACGGGCCGCGATATGCGCTGGGGCTCGTGCGCGAACGCGCCGCCGAGCACGAGATCCTCAATCACGTGCAGCTGCATTGCGTCACCCCGCGATCGCCCGAAAGGGTCGGCTCGTTCGAGATCGAACCAATTCGGGTGACCCACTCGATCGCCGACGCGACCGCGCTGGCGATTCGGACCGACGCAGGCCTCGTGATCCATACGGGCGATTTCAAGTTCGACGATGCCCCACCGGACGGGGAGGCCTTCGACGTCGAACGCTTCGAGGATCTCGCGCACGAAGGCGTCCGGCTCCTGCTGAGCGATTCGACCAACATCGACGCGGCCGGACCGACGGGGAGCGAGCAAGGCGTGGGCCGCGCCCTCGACGGAATGGTGGGCGACGCTGCACATGCCGTCATCGTCGGCATGTTCGCGTCGAACGTCCATCGCCTTCGGATGCTCGGAGACATCGCGAAACGCCACGGCCGTAAGATCGTCATGTTCGGCCGCAGCGTATCGACCCACGCCCGCGTGGCGCGCAGAACGGCGCGCTCGACAGGGCAACACGCAGGCCGGCCCTACCTCGAATGGCCCTCGGACCTCGTGTGGCCCGTGGAGCGTGCGCGCGAGTTGCCCCGCCGGGCTATCCTCGGCGTCGCCACCGGCTCGCAGGGGGAGGCGGCCGCGGCGCTGGGCCGGCTCGGCCGGGGCGAACATCCGGCGTTGGCTTTGGAGGCGGGCGACCTCATCGTCCTGTCGAGCCGGGTGATCCCCGGCAACGAGCCCGAAGTCATGCGGGTGATGACGGACCTCTTGCGGCGCGGGGTCCACCTGCGCACCTGGTGGTCCGATCGTGCGCTGCACGTGAGCGGGCACGCCCACCGCGCCGAGCAGCTCCGTATGATCGATCTCGTGCGACCCCGGGCGTTCATTCCGGTGCATGGCACGCTCCACCACCTGCAACGCCACGCCGCACTCGCGCGGGAGCGCGGCGTGCCGGAAGTCTGCGTGCTGGAGAACGGCCACGTCGCCGAGATTGACGAGACGAGTCTGCGGTCCGCTGGACGCGTCCGCGCCGGACGCGTCCATGTTTTTGCGGGCCGTGCTTTGCCCGACGCCGTCCTCGAGGAGCGGTTGGCACTGGCCGCGCGCGGCGTGGCCCACGTCACGGTGCCCATCGACGGGGGACGCGTCGGCGAAGTCGCCTTCACCTCGCGGGGTGTGCTCGATGACGCGCTCGATGGAGCGCTGGTCGCCACCGCTCGGGTCGAAGCGCTCGCGGCCGCTCGACCGCTCTGCGACGTTCAGGCGAGTGACGAAAGCATTGCCGAAGCCGTCCGTCAGGTCGTTCGAAGGGTCCTTGGGCGAGCGCTCGGATTCAAGCCGACGACGCTGGTCACGGTATTGCGGAGACCATGATCGGCACCGAAGCGCCCGCGCCCGATGCACCCCGCAGGGTCGGGGAGTTTCTGGGAGCCAAACTGCGCGATCTGGACGGGGCGCTGCAGGATGCCAGCCAACGCGTGCTGCAAGGTGGGCGGGGCTTTCGCCGGGGCCCGGATGCGCCGCGCATCGGAACCGACCCCGCGGTACACGATCTGCGCGTCGTGCTCCGGCGCATGCGTACCCTGCTCGAAGTCAGTGCCGACGTGTTCGGCCGCTTTCGCGTCGATGAAGTCCGGCGGGCGCTGCGGCACGTGCATCGGGCAACCGGCGCCGTGCGCGACGAGGAGGTCCTGATCGCTCTCGTCGAGTCGCTGGGACTCGCCGACGCCAACACGGCGACGTGGCTCGAAGCGCGGCGACGCCGAGAACGACGGCTGCGCACCGCGCTGCGGCGGATCGTGCGGGCCGGGGAGATCGATCGCGCTCGAGCGTTGCTCTCGGCACTGCTGGCATTTCGGGTCAACCCCGCAAAGGACAAGCGTCTGACGAAATTCGCTCGCCGTGCGGTCGACAGCGCCAAGACGGCGACCGAGCGGATCGAGCAGCCGGCGATCGACGACGCGGAGGCCCTGCATCGACTGCGCATCGCGTACAAGCGCCTGCGCTACACCGCCGAAGCGTTCGTCGAAGCGCTGCCCGACGATCTCGCGACACTGGCGCCGCTGGCGGCCCGTCTCCAGCGACGCCTCGGCGATCTGCGGGACGTCGACGTCGCCGTCGACGTCGTGCTCAAGGCGCGCGCTCTCGCCGCTCGCGCCCCAGTCCTTGCGGCGTTGGGGCAGGTCCGCGCGGCGCGCGCGGAGGCGTACGCCAAAGCCGTTTCGGGGGCTCAGGCGGAAGGAGCGGATTCGCTTCGAAAGATTTCGACGCGTTGAAGGACCACATCCTTCACGGGCTTGTCGCGAGGCCCGGTGGGGACACGCGCGATTTTTTCCACGACCGGAAGTCCTGCGACGACGGAGCCGAATACGGAATGGCGGTTGTCCAAATGGGGAGTGGCTCGTTCGGTGATGAAAAACTGCGAACCGTTCGTCCCCGGCCCGGCATTCGCCATCGAAAGCACTCCGGGGCCGGAGTGACGCAGCTCGGGGTGAAACTCGTCTTCGAATCGGTACCCCGGGCCGCCGGTCCCCTGGCCCAACGGATCGCCGGCCTGAATCATGAAGTTGGGGATGACGCGGTGAAAGAGCGTATTGTCGAAGTACGCTTGATCTTTCTGCGGCTTGCCGGTTCGCGGATGCACCCACTCCTGCGTCCCGGTCGCAAGACCGACGAAGTTGCGCACCGTTTTCGGGGCTCGTTCCTCCTCCAATCGGACGACGATGTCGCCCTCGGTGGTGACGAAACGCGCATAGAGCTGACCTTTGCCTTGGATCTCGATAGCTGGGAACGTGGCGTTCGGCATGCGAGGCAGGCTACCACTGTGTCCGACCTCGCACGCGATCGAGTGAGATCGAGGCAACGCTTGACCGGTGGTCCGAGGCGTAGATACTCGATCGCTCGAGACGAACGCGTGCGGAGGCCCGAGTGATCACCTGTCCGAAGTGCTCGAAGGACAATCAAGACCACTATAAATTTTGTCTCGGATGTGGCGCGGAGTTGCCTCGCGATGCTTCGCCCAAGCCGTTTTCTCCGCAAACGCCCCCGCACGGCATGCGCGCAGCGCAGGCCTCCGCCCCCGGTCCCGTCGCCGCCGGCCCGCCGCTCGGGCTGGGGAGCACCGTCGCGATCACCGCCACGGCCGCTTCGCCCACGCGCGGTGCCGCTCCAGGCGCGCCGGCCGCCGGGCCCGCCCCGGCCGGCCCCGCCCAGCAGCCGCAACCCGTGGCCGCGCCGCAGGCGGTTTCGCCGGGCGTCGCGCCGGGCGCCGGCAGTCCGGCCGCGAGCTTGGTCGTTTGCCCTCAATGCGGGCACACGAACACGGCGTCCAACCTGTTTTGTGGTTCCTGTGGATTCCGCCTCGGCGCGGGACCGCAGCGAGCGGCGCCACCGGCAGCGCCCGTCGAGGCTCCGAGCGGAGCGCTGGTGCTGACGGCGCTTCGTGCCGATGGGAGTGAGGCGGGTACGTACCAAGTACCGGGAGGAGGCGTCGTCGGACGCGAAACGGGGGCCATCTTTGCGGGAGACAGCTACCTGTCGCCCCGGCACGCTTCGTTCCGGACCGGTGGACCCGGCCGCGCGTTCGTCAAGGACGAAGGCTCGCTCAACGGCGTCTACAAGAAGCTCGGTCGCGATCTGCCGGTCGAGCTCCGACCGAACGACATTTTCCGGATCGGTCAGGAGATCATCAAGTACGAACCGCTCGCGCCCCAGGCGCCCACCGCCGACGGCGTCGAGCGGCTCGGAGCTCCGAGCAAAGGCTACGTCGGGCGGATTGCGCTCGTCATCGGGCGCGAGGACACGGGCAACGCGTTTCCCGTCCCCGAGAGCGGCGTTCACCTCGGCCGCGAGCGGGGCGACATCCTTTTTCCCGAGGACGGCTACGTCTCCGGGCTGCATTGCCGTCTCTCGTGGGACGGGCAGCGATTGTTCCTGACGGATCTCGGCAGCTCGAACGGCACGTTCATGAGGATCACGACGGAGGCGGAAGTGCGCACCGGCGACGTGCTGCTCATGGGACAGCAGCTGTTCCGCGTAGCGGTCTAATCGACGTCACCGCGTGCTGCACCCGGGACCGCAGCCCTTCCGGGTGTCGATAGGACCCACCGCCCGGCGTGATAGGCTAGCGCTTGGTCCAATGGGCGCGGCTCGGACAATTCGTGTCGTGGCCGCCGTGCTCGAGGCCGACGGCCGGTATCTCATCACCCAGCGCCGAGCCAGCGCGGTTCTGCCGTTGCTGTGGGAGTTTCCCGGCGGGCGCGTCGAGAACGCGGAGACGGACTCGCACGCGCTCAAACGGGAAGTGCGCCACCGCCTCGGCGCGGAGATCGAGGTGGGCAAGCTCATTTCCTTCGTGAGCCACCCGTACGAGCACTACGTCGTCGACCTGTTCCTGTACGAATGCACACTCGTCAGCCGGACGCTGCAAGCGGCCAACGTCAACGCGTTTCGATGGGTGACGAGCGCCGAATTCGATCAATACCCATTTACGCCCGCCGACGAGGCGTCGATGAACAAGCTGCTCGGCGTCGTCTGATGGCTCGCTAGAGGGCGGCTCGAATCGCGGCCAGCGCGGACCTAGAGATCGAGAGAGAGAGAGAGTCGCGCTCGAGCTTCTAGCCAGGTCGGCGGCGGCCACGGCGGCCGGTCTGAGCCAGGTCGAGCTCTAGGCGCCCGCCGTCCAGAGCGCATACACCGCCCCCCACGACATGGCCCAAAGCACGACCAACAGGGCGACGGCGCATCGCTCCAGCCGCTGCAGTCCGCGCCGGCTGGACACAAGGCCCCAACTCATACACGACGTCTGAACGCCGTTGGCCAAGTGATACGCGACACCCAGGGTACCGAGCAAATACGTGACGAGCGTCGGCCCGTGGTAGTGCATTTCGTGCGCGATGTCTGCGAAAGCCTCGGCGTGCCCTTCGACGAGCCGAGGCCGGATCAACGCAAGCCAGAGATGAGCTCCGACAAACAAGAAGATCCCAACCGCCGTCACGCGCTGCAAGAGGTACTTCAGGTTCGCGTAGTGTCGGTACCTTAGATTGTTCGGCCGGCTCGTCATCAGCCGACCGATTCCCCAGATCGCATGAAGCGCCAAGGGCAAAAGGACGACGATGGCCGTCATCACTTCTGCGACGGGGTGCGGATATTGCGTGACCGAAGCCTGCCACGCATCCGGCCCTTCGAAGGCCGACAGGTTGTGCCAGATGTGGACGAACGTCCAGACACCCAGCGGAAACACCGCAAGGGCCGACGCGAGCCTCGCCCGAAGGAAGCTGGATTGCATCTCGCCCTGGCCGGTCGGCCGCCGGAGCGGCGGCGGGTCAATCGACGACGGACGGGCGGCGGATGGCATGCGCCCGTTCCCTGTAGGATCGGACAGACGCCGTTACAAGGGCGAACCCCGGCGGGTCGATCGAGATGCCGCGTGAACGCACGATGCGAATCGGGCGCGTTGGGGCTACGGCGGCTCTGACGGGGGCTGCCGTGCTCGGCACGTCCGCGACCGGCGGCGCGACGCTCGCTGCCCATCGGGTCGTCGAAGGTGTGGAGATGCCGGCCGCCGACGTGCGGGCGGATGGCGGCCATTGGGAGTCGAAGAGCTGGGACCGACTCGCCCGCGACGTCGTCGCTCCAGGACGCTACGAGCTGCGACTGCGGACCGATTCGCTCGCGGCATCCGCCATCGAAATTCCGCCCTGCGCAGGTCGGCAGAGCGTGCGGCTCGACGGACGCAGCCTTCCCGCGCCGCCCGGGCCTCTCGTCGTCGATCTCGCCGCAGGCCATCACGAATTCATCATCGACCTCGGCGTCAGCGACTACGAGAGACGAATCGCTTGCGGTGAGCCGCCCCGCGTGGGTCATGTCGCTCAGTCGACCGAGGGTTTGAGCGTACTGACTTTCGCGACGGCCCACGCGTCCGAGGGCGGCGGCGAGGCGGTCGTGTTCATCCCGCACCATCACGACGTTCGTCGCCGGGGTCGTTTGCTCGTCGGCACACATCCCTGGAACGGATCGATGTGGACGTACGCCTCCTATGCCGAGCTCTTGAAAGAGGCGCAGGCGAGAGACATCGTCTTGCTGCTGCCGAGCGGCCTGGGAAACTCCCTTTACACCGGCGATGCCGAGGACGAGGTTTTGCGCGCAGTCGACGCCCTTTCGGCGGCGGTCGCCATCGATCCCGAAGCGGTGTCGATCTGGGGTGCGTCCATGGGTGGCGCCGGCGCCCTGACGATCGCGTTCCATCACCCCGACCGATTCGCGGCGGTCACGAGCTTCTTCGGCGACACGCACTACGATCGATCGACGTACGTGCGCTTCATTTTGCGCGACGAGGCCGCAGCCCATCGGGTCAATGCGCTCGACGTCGTCGACAACGCGCGCCATCTCGGCGTCTGGCTGATTCACGGCGAACTCGACCGCACGTGCCCCGTCGGTCAGAGCGACAGGCTCGCGGGTGCGCTCGGTCAGCGGGGCTTTCGCGTCCGCTTTGACCGCGTGCCTGGCGCGGGCCACAGCGGTGCGCTCGTCGCTCGTTTTCTCCCGGAAGTCGTCGCCACGGCCGCGAGCGCGCGCGTTCCCATCGATGCCGCCCGCGTCACCTATCGCAGCGTTCGCGCGAGCGACGTCGGCGCGTACGGCGTGAGGATCGATCGCGCGGTCGGGGCGGATGCCGATGCGTTCGTCGACGTCGAGCGGCAGGTCGACGGCGTGCACGTTCGACGTGCCGACGGGGTTCGCGCGATCCACCTTTCGCGCGGATCCTTGGGAACCGATCCGGCACGGCCACCCGCCATCGTCATCGACGGCGGCAACGCGCCGATCGATGCCGGTTGGGAACCGGAGCCGTGAGGGTGAACAAGGAGCGCGTGGTCCTTCTGGGGACCCCGTTCGTCGCCTTGACCGCGGTCGGCGCTGGCCTGCGCATTGGAGCCCCCGACGTCACACGCTGGGCGGTGGTCTACGGGGCCAGCGAGTCGCGAGCCGGGACCGGCTCTGCGTTGCAAGTCGTGGCGTCGCAAGAAGATGGCCGGGGCCTGTCGCCCCTGTCGATGACCCGGCTTTCGATGATTGCGACGACGGGCGATGGGCGAACCGTCGAGTGGAACGGCGAAACCAACGTCGACGGTGTGGGCGAGGCGCTGTTGCCGCTGCCGACGCTCCGAGGAACGCACATCGAGGTGCGCGCCGGCGGCGCGCTGCTCGCCGGAGGAGAGGCGATGCAGGATGCCGGCCATCCGGCGGGACCGTCGTACCCGGCCTGGATGCCGTTCGCGCGCCGCGAGGGCGAGATTCGGCTCGACGTCGCGCTCGTCGGACAGAGCGCATCGCCGGGGTTTCCTTCGACGATCTGCGTTCGATCGACCCACCGGGCGACGGGTGCAGCGTCGGTCGACACGCTCATCGAAGCCGAGCAGGACCCGAGCTGGAACGCAGCGGTTCCGATCGGGCGCACCGACTCCGAGGGCTGGGCCGAGCTCACCCTGACGACGGTCGGCTTGGCGGTCTCGTTGGCCCTGCACGCGCACGCGCGCGACGGACGGAGCGGCGCGTGGGTGGGCGGACTCTACGCGTCGCCGGGCGGTGCGAGGCTGGACACGCGCCTGCGATGGACCCCCGACGAAGAGCCCCGGATCGACGTCGTCACGCCGGGTCCTCGAGCGACGGAGTACATCGAGATCGACGACGCTTATGGCCGCGCGTGGGCGGCCGCTGTGACTCCCGCGGGGCCGCCGACGACATGGCCGGCGGCCTCGGTTCGGGTTCCTCGGCTCGCGCCCGGGTTGTACTGGGCGGTCGCTGCAAGCAATCCGACGACGCCATCGAAGCTCGGACCCCGGGCAACGGTCCGCCCGTTTTTCGTGGCATGGAGCGACGACTCCGCACTCGCGTTCGGGACCGATCCGGCAGGATGCGCGTCCCGCCGCGACGCTCGCGAGACCCAGGCCGCGCTCTGGCCATGCCTGGCGCTGTCGCCCGCGACGCCGGTCGCGCGCTACACCGTGCTAGACGGTTTTCCTGCGATCGTCCGAGCCACTCGTGCGAGGCGGTCGCGCGGCTTGACGATCGCGATGGGGGCCATCGCACTCGCAACGCTCATCGAGATGGCGTTGATGCTACGAGCGGCGGCCGCGACACGCGCCCGTTTCGCCGTCGACGCTACGGACGTGGCCGGGGCTCCCGAGCACACCGTCGTCCGCTGGTGTTCCATCGGAATCGCCGTGCTGCTGGGACTGCTCGGCTTCGTCTTGCTCGCAGCGCTCATCATGCGGGCCAGCTGACGCTTTCGGCGTCCCCGGTCGCGGTTCGGGTCCGGGGTCGGGTCGGGGTCCGCGGTCGCGGTTGTCTTCGCTCTTCTCGTCCTCGCGACACCGGGACGCGCGCAGTAAGCTTGTCCCCGTGCGCGTTGGACCCCTTGCCCTGGCGGCGTTGCTGGCCGTCGAGTCGGTCGCCCACGCACAGGACTTCGACCCGCATGGACGACATCGACCGGCAGCGACCGCGCACGGCCCCTCGACGCCGAGCGGAGCCGCTATACAGCCGTCCGGCGCGGCCGTACCCGCGAACGCCTCCGCCGGTCCGACGCCGGCAGCACTCATCGATCGCTACACACGGGTCGTCCTGTCGCAGCCAGGCGCCCCATTTCCTCTGCAGCGACTCGCACAACTGTACCGCGACCGGGACGGCAACATGGCCCACCTGGTGACCGACTTCGAGCGACGGTCGGCGGGGTCCGGTGGCGACGCCTACGCGGCGACCGTCGCGCTGGCCGGTCTTCTCAAGATCGACGGACGCATCGAGGATGCCATCGTCACGTACGAGAAGGCGATCGCCCTCAAGCCCAAAGACGCGAACGCCTTGCTCGCTCTGGCCAGGGTCCTCGAGGATCGCGGCGATGTCTCCCAAGCGCGAGTCCGCTACGAACAGGCGCTCGGACTCCAAACGGCGCGCGCCGACAGGGAGCAAACGCTACGGACTTTGATGGACCTCGCCTTGTCCGCGAAGGATTATGGCTCGGCCGCCGCATTTCACGCGCAACTCGTCCAGCTCGAGCCGACGAGTTTGTTCGTGCGCGGCGAGCTCGGGCGGGCATTGTCCGCGCGGGGCGAATACGTTCGCGCCGAAGCCGAGCTCAAGCAAGTCGTCGCGAGCGCGGCGGGCGACAACCGCGCGCTCGCGCCGGCTCTCAAAGAGCTCGGCCGTGCACAGGCCAAAGCCCACGAAAATGAGGCCGCGCTTGTCAGCCTGAAGCGGGCCCTCGGCGTGGCGGGAGCCGAGACGGCGCTGCGGGCCGAAGTCTACGGCATCATCGCCGAAATCTATCGCGCCGACCAGAATCTCCCTGCGCTCGTCAAAGAGCTCGAGGACGAGCACCCCAACGACGCGGTGCGGTTGGCTCTCCTGGGGAGCCTGTACGAGGAGACGGGTGAGAGCAGCCAAGCGATCAGCGCGTACCGGCGCGCGCTCGCGCTCGACCCCCGGCAGATCGATCTGAACATTCGAGTGATCCGACTCCTCCAGAGCAACGGCGACCTCGATCGCGCGATCGCGGAGTACGAGGCCCTCATTCGGGCGTCGCCGGGCAATCCTCAGTTCGTTTTCGAGGAGTGCGAGGCGCTCTTGCAGCGTGGCGATCGCGTGCGCGCTCTCGCGCTCGTCACCCAACTCGAGGCCCGCGCAGCCAACGACGACGAGGTCTTGTCGAGAGTCGCGGACTTTCTCGCTCGAATCGGCGAGTCCGAGAGATCGCTGCACGTGCTTCAACGCCTCGCCGCAGTGAACGGAGCCGCGGACCCCGGCCACCTGGTCGACCTGGGCGACCGCTACTTCCAGGACGGCGACACGAAACTCGCCGTTCAGACATGGCAGCGAATCGTCGCCGTCGTACAGCCCCGCGCGAAGGCTCTTTCTGCACTGGGCGACGTATACCTCGAACACGACATGAGCGCCGATGCCGTCGCCGCCTACAAAGAGGCCGTATCACTCGACCCGGCAAACCTCGGCTACAAGAAGGCTCTCGCATCCGCGCTCGAGCGCACGCATGCTTTCCGCGACGCCCGCTCATTGTACGAAGAGATCGTCGTACGGACGAAGGAGACGGGGGACAAAGCTCTGGCGCGCGAGTGCCGCACGCGCATCGTCACGCTCTGGGGCCTCGAGCGCGTGCTCGATCAGCAGGTCCCGATCTTGGCCAAGCGCTTTGCCGCGATCCCCCCTGACATCGAGTCCGGCCGAATGCTTGCCGAGGCGCTGCTTCATCTGCGAAAGCTCCCCGATGCCGAGGCGGCCCTGCGTCGGGTGATCGAACTCGCGCCGGGAGACGCCGAGGCTCATCTGGCCCTCGAGCGCGTGCTCGTCCAGGAAGGCAAGATCGCCGATGCCATCGCGGTTCTCGACCAGCTCGCGACGCTCGATCCCAAGCGAGCGCGCGAGATTTACCAGCGGATGGCGCAATACTCGCTGCAAATTTACCACGACGACGATGCGATCCAATACGCGGCGCGAGCCGTTGAACTCAACCCCGACGACGCGGAAGGACACCGTCGCCTTGGCGAGATGTACCGCTCGAGACAGGACACCGATCGGGCCATCGCAGAGTTTCGCGCCGCCATCGCTAAAAATGATCGGCTGTTCATCGTGTACTTCGAGCTTGCCGATCTTCTTCTGTCCAAGGGGAAGGTCGACGAGGCCGATCGACTGTTCCGCAGCGTGATTCGCGGCGCACCGGACGAGGATCTGGTCGCGCGCGCAGCGCGGCTCTCCATGCAGATTAACCTCGGCAAAGGCACGCTCGAGTCGCTCGAGCAGGATCTGTTGCCGCTGGCCATCGGCAACGCGCAGCGGCCCCTGTACCGCAAGTTGCTCGTCGAGATCTACGGAAGCCTGACTTATGCGCTCGTCCAGCGCGTCCGCCACGGTACGCCCGAGGAAGCGTCGCAGGCGCGCGATACGTTGACGCGAATCGGCGCGCGCGCGGTCAAGCCGTTGCTCGACGCCCTGGCCGACAAGGACGTCACCCAACAACGCATCGCGATCGACGTTCTCGCCTACGTTCAGAACCGCAACGCGGCCCTGCCTCTCTTTGTCTTCGCCACGGGACCGGCCGAGCTGGCGCTCCGAGCGAGGGCGATGCAGGCATGCGCCGAGCTGGCGGATCCGTCGCTCGTGGCCAAGTACGAGTCGCTCCTCTTCCCGAAGGGGGAAACCGACGATCAGGTGCTCTCCGACGCCGTGGGCGTGGCCGCCGTGTGGGGACTCGCGAAGATC
The DNA here is from genome assembly GCA_963696385.1 of uncultured delta proteobacterium. GTDB lineage: Bacteria > Myxococcota_A > Polyangia > Polyangiales > Polyangiaceae > Palsa-1150. The sequence goes on along the minus strand of CAVOKF010000004.1, from coordinate 311,355 downwards.
CGCGATGCGCGCGTTCTTCCCGTACTTCGCCGTGTTGCGCTCACCGCCTCTCCGACCATGCGGGCGCTCGCTATCCTGGGGCTCGGAGCGACGCACGATACCTCCTCCATCCCGCAGGTAGCCGCGATCGCCCGATCCGCAGATGCCGGCGCGATCGCGCAGGCCGCGGCGGCCTACGCCCTCGGAGAGCTGAACGCGGAATCGCAGGTACCCGTGCTGCTGGAGATCTCCGAAGACGGGGAAGGGCTCGTTCGGCGCATGGCGTTGCTGGCGCTGGCGCGAATGGCGGCGACGGGCCCGAAGCCGCCCGCTTGGCACGACGAGGCCGTACGAGCGATGGCCGACGCCATTTTTGCCCGCGAGAGCGACGAGTCCTCGGCGCGAAGGTCGGCCGACGCCCTTTCACGCGCTGCGGTGAACGCATTGGCGGCTCTCGCCGCCCACGACGACAGTGCGGGGGGGGCGGCCCATGCCCGTGCCGCGTTGCCGGAGCCGGAGGGCGCGTTCGATGTCGAGGCGCTCATGGACCGGTTCGCCCCGCCCGAAGAGGACGACGCCAAGCGAGCGGCGGCATTGGTCCAATACGCGGGCCCCATCACACGCGCCGCGCTCACGGCCCTGCAAACCTCGGGCTCGCGCGCCAGCGCGGTTTTGGATGCGCTAGGCGACGGAGACGGCGAGTTCTTGCCCTTCGTGACGCACGGCGCGTCCGGAGCCGCCGCCGATGCGGCACGGGCCATCGCCGTCGCGCTCGAGCCGAGCCTCGTTCCACTGGCAAGGCATCCCGATCCGGCGATCCGGGCAAAAGCGCTCGTTCTCGTCGCGCGACTGTCGAGCGACGCGGCGACCGATGCCGTCATCGCCGGGCTGGAGGACACGACCGACGCGGTGCGGCGCGTTGCACTCGCGGCCGTCTGCGCGCCGCGGGCGGACGGCACTCGCGCGACGGCGAGCGAACGTGCGGCGGAGGTCGTGGCGAGAATCCTGGCCAACGACGAGAACTGGGCGATGCGCGTTCGCGCGGCCGCGGCCCTCGGTCGCATGTCCGGCCACGGGATCTCCGGGGCGAGCACGTGGCTCGCGCGTGCGGCGACGAGCGATCCGTATGCCCTCGTACGGCAGGCGGCCCTCGAAGCCCTGGACGCGTCGGACCCCGCCGCGGCGCAGGCGCTTGCCCACCAGCTGGTCGCAAGCGATCCGGAGCCGCGCGTGCGGGATTCGGCGCGAGCGATCGAGCGCTGATGCGGCCTGGTCTCGTCGCCGTCGGAGCGATGTGGCTCGTCGCTTGCCGCAACATCAGCGGTTTCTCGACGCACGGGAGCCACTACGGAGGTTCCGTCATCGACGCGCAGTTCGTGCGCGTCGGCGTCGACGCGGGCACGACCCTTTGCCTGACGCTCGACACCGATCACCTCCAGGATGCACCGGGGGCCATTTCGACGAGTGACGGAAGGTTTCAAACCGTGCCTCTCCGGCCCATCCCCGAAATCTGGAACGATCCGCTCTCGACGCTCCAGTTCGGGGAAGGGCGAATCCAGAACCTGCTTTACGTGGCCGCCGCAACGACCCCGTTCTCGGACGGCGACGGCGACGAGGTCTTCGCGGTCATCTCCCTCATGCAATCGGGCGAGGTCGAGGTGCGTTTGCTCCGTGGGGCTCCAAATGCCGCCGCACTCGACGGCGGCGGGGACGCCGCGGCGAGCGAGCAATGCGTCTTTGCGGTCTTCTCGCTCACGCGCGGCTCGGGACCATGCTCGTACTAGGTCTCGAGTCGTCCTGCGACGAGACCGCCGCTGCGATCGTCGACGACGCCGGTCGCGTCCGCTCGGACGTCGTTCACTCGCAAGTGCGCCTGCACGCGCAGTACGGCGGCGTCGTCCCGGAGCTCGCATCCCGCGATCATTTGCGCAATGTCGGGCCCGTGGTCCACGCAGCGCTCGCTCAGGCGGGCGTCGACCTCGCGGACGTCGATGGAGTCGCGGTGACCCACCGGCCCGGGCTGATCGGCGCGCTCTTGGTGGGCGTCGAGGCGGCCAAGGGCCTCGCGTGGGCCGCGCGAAAGCCTCTGGTGGGCGTCGACCATCTCATGGGCCATTTGCTGGCCGTATTTCTTCAGCGCGATGGTTGCGAAGCAGCCCCGCCGAGCTTTCCGTTCGTATGCCTGCTCGCCTCGGGCGGTCACACGGCGATCTACCGCGTCGACGCTCCATACGCCGAAGCGGTCATGGAGCTCGGGGCGACCCGAGACGATGCCGCGGGCGAGGCGTTCGACAAAGTCGCGAAGCTGCTCGGCCTGGGGTATCCGGGCGGACCGGCCATCGAGAGAGCTGCCCAAGGCGGCGACCCCTCGCGCGTCAAGCTTCTCGCCCCCATGGCGCACTCGCAATCTCTCGAAATGAGCTTCTCCGGAGTCAAGACCCAAGTCGCCCGACTGGTCGCACGCGACGGGTTGCCGGCGGAGCAAGACGCCCGCGACGTTTGTGCGTCATTTCAAGCCGCCGTGACGGGGGTGCTGGTGGCGAAGACCATCGACGCGGCCCTCGAGCAACGCGTCGACACCGTCGTCCTAGGCGGCGGTGTCGCCGCCAACCAAGAGTTGAGGCGCCGCGCACGCGAACTCGGCGCTGCCCGAGGCTTGCGCGTCTCGATCCCGGCGATCGCCAGTTGCACGGACAACGGGGCCATGGTGGCCTACGCGGGCGCCCTGCGGCTCGTTCGCGGCGAGCGCGACGGATGGGACCTCACGGCTCACAACCGCACGTCGCTCGCGCGGGTGACCCGCAAAGGCCGCGGGCGACGGTGATCGCACACGAACCCTCATCGCGCACGAACCCCCACCTTGGGGAGCGCAGGCTTCGGGACGCTAAAGAGCCTGCTCGCCCTTGTCGGCCTTGGACTGAGACTCTCCCTTTTCTGGTTGTGGGCGCTTGGCGTGCTTTGCGCTTCGGGCACCCTTCTCCTCCCGATCCGCGACCCCACGATCGAGCGTGCCCGCGGGCGCAAGGGCGATGACGAGAGTCTCTCCACGTGCGCTCACTCGGTAGTTCGGAACGCCGTCTCGAAAGGACACCGTCAGCTCCGCGCCCGCGGGGTCGTTGGAGACTTTGATTGCCGCAATCCTCGAATCGCGAGCCGCAAGCGGTGCCGCCGCCTCGAGCGATCGGCGCCCGGGAAGCTTCACCGCAAAGCCGTTCGGCTGCTGGGCACCTTCGATGGATTCGATCGGGCCGTCCATCTTCAAGCGCAACACGTTGGGGTGGTGGACGGGACCGTTCGCGAAGGGCGTCACATGGATCCTCTTCTGGAGCCTTGCCGATCCCGTTGATTCGTCGCTCTGAGCCACGGCTTGCGGGGGCGCAGACGCTACGGCCGTCGTGGAACTCGGCGCGGGGGAGCTGGACGGCGTGGGGACCGGCGCAGCCGCGGGGACGACGGCCACCGATGCGCTCGCGGCAGCCGTCGCCTCGACCGAGGACGCCGTCGCCGGTAGCTCGTGGTGCGCCTTCTTCAAAGCAAGTGCCCCGACGATGGCCGCGAACATGACGCCTCCGGCCAAAGCGGCCCGGCGGGGCGTGAACGTTCCTCTCGGCAGCGCATACGCGTCGTCGGGCGAAGATTTCGACTCGCCGCGGACGACCCGTCGTCCGGTCGAGTGAAGCGCGCCGTTCGGCGGCGGGGCCGTCATGCGTCGAGGCGCCGAGCCATCCACACTCCGGTCGCCACGCTGCTTCGCGAACAACGCGACGGTGGTCTTCAGCTGCTCGGCAAACCGGCCCAACGCCGGCCCGACCCTCTCGACGCCCCGCGCGAACGCGCCACGCAACTCCTGCGCCGCAGCGTCCACCTCGGCGGTATGACTCGCCGTCGACGGCGGCGTATGGCGCGCTCGTTCGGTCGTGGCCCCGGCGGTAGCAACGGGCTCCCGCGCATCCCCGTAACGAAGCGTCACGATCAACTGCGGCACTTGCGATCCCGAGTCGACCGCGATCTCGACGCGATCGATCGTCGCGGGTCGCTTGTGGCCGCTCTGGGCATCCTCGAGTTCGAGCTGCCTTCCCACTTGCAAGAAGCCCAGATCGCTGCCGACGGTCACGGCTGCCGGGTGCGTCTCCTTGATCTTGGCCCGCATGGGCGACGAGAGTCCCTCGATGTGCAAGCGCACCTTGGCGCCGGTCTGTGCAGGCGGCGCGCTGGAGCCGACACCGCAAACGCGCTTCAAGGCCTCGACACTTTCGGCGTCCAGATCGGTGAATCGGACTCCAAATTCTCCGCCCCGGTCGCTTCCGTGCGCCCAGGCCACCTCGCCGGAAGCGAGGACGATCTGGCCCGCGGCCGCGTCGAACCGACACGTGACGGTCTGTCCTGGATCCGGCAAATAGGCCGTGCGAATCTGGATCCCCTCCTCGGAGACGTTCACGGCTTGCGCTTCGAACGTGGGGCCAAGGGCGCCGCCCACCTCGACCAACGCCTCGAACGGAAATCGCATCGCTCCAGGCGCACGGCGTTCTTGGGTGCTCATTTATTCCTCCGTAGGCATTCCGCGATAGACAATCGACTTAGGGAGGGCCAAGTTTTCATGCCCGCGCATCTCGTGCTCGACATCGAGACCATCCCGGATCCCGAGCTGCCTCGGCTGGACGACAGCGACCGGATCCCCCCGCCGCCGTATAACCAGATCGTCACGCTTGGCTGCCTCTTGCTCGAGGACCATTTGCCCAAACGCCTCGGCGTTGTCGGCGAGCACAAGGCGGAGGGCGAGATGCTGGCCGACTTCGCGCAGTGGCTCGACGCCAAGAAGCCGACCGTCATCACCTGGAACGGTCGCGGGTTCGACATGCCCGTCATCACGAGTCGCGCCCTCAAGCATGGGGTGCCCATGCCGTGGTGGTTCGAGCGATCGGAACACGCGGTATCGCTATTCGGCCGAAGGCCATTTCGACTTGATGGATTTCTTGGCCGACTTCGGCGCCGCAAAACACACGCGTCTCGATGTCTATGCCAAGCTCGTGGGGTTTCCCGGAAAGATGGGCGTCGACGGCTCGCAGGTCCAGCCGATGGTCCACGCGGGCCGTCTGGACGAGGTCAACTCCTACTGCCTGTGCGACGTCGCCCAGACTGCCGCCATTTTTCTGCGTGTCGAGCTGTTGCGCGGGACCTACGATCGCGTTCGTTATCGGGAGCTCGCCTCGGCTCTTCTGGCCTTCATCGATGGACAACCGCGACTCGCACCGGTGTCGTCGAACGTCGATCGCGCGAGGTTTCTTCTTTCGTCACTCGGATCACCCTGAGCCTCGCTCCGCGGCGGGTTTCTTCTTTCGTCACTCGGATCACCCTGAGCCTCGCTCCGCCCTTCGGGCTCCTCTCGGCAAGCCCGACACGTTCGTCGAGTCGAGGGGAGAGGCTCTCCCCTCGAGCTCTCCAGCCCCGACGGGCGTTACCCTGAGCCTCGCTCCGCGGCGGGTTTCTTCTTTCGTCACTCGGATCACCCTGAGCCTCGCTCCGCCCTTCGGGCTCCTCTCGGCAAGCCCGACACGTTCGTCGAGTCGAGGGGAGAGGCTCTCCCCTCGAGCTCTCCAGCCCCGACGGGCGTTACCCTGAGCCTCGCTCCGCGGCGGGTTTCTTCTTTCGTCACTCGGATCACCCTGAGCCTCGCTCCGCCCTTCGGGCTCCTCTCGGCAAGCCCGACACGTTCGTCGAGTCGAGGGGAGAGGCTCTCCCCTCGAGCTCTCCAGCCCCGACGGGCGTTACCCTGAGCCTCGCTCCGCGGCGGGTTTCTTCTTTCGTCACTCGGATCACCCTGAGCCTCGCTCCGCCCTTCGGGCTCCTCTCGGCAAGCCCGACACGTTCGTCGAGTCGAGGGGAGAGGCTCTCCCCTCGAGCTCTCCAGCCCCGACGGGCGTTACCCTGAGCCTCGCTCCGCGCTCTGGACGCTGCCCGGCCGTTCAGTTAGCGTAGCCGGCACCAACGATGCGCAGGCTCGAAGCGGCGGCGAGGCTTGTCGAAGACAGCGGCGTAGCGCTCGAAGTGGTGCCGGAACCGGCTGCAGGCCGTCCGTTCATCAAGTGGGCCGGGGGCAAGCGTCAGCTACTCCCGTCGCTGCTGCAGCACGCACTTCCGAGGCCCACCCGGTACTTCGAGCCCTTCATCGGAGGCGGCGCACTCTTCTTCGCGCTGCACCCCAAGCGAGCCGTGCTTGCGGACGTCAACGCGCGCCTGATTCGCACGTACCGGGGCGTTCAGAATAACGTCGACGAAGTCATCGACCTGCTGCGGAGCTACCCGCACAACCCCGCGTTTTTCTATAAGTTCCGCGAAAAAAACATCGACGCCGGGTCGGACGCCGAAGTCGCCGCGTGGTTCATCTACTTGAACAAGACCGGCTTCAACGGCCTGTACCGCGTCAATCGCCACAACCGTTACAACGTGCCCTTCGGTCGCTACGCGAACCCCAAGATCTGCGATGAGCCGACCCTCCGGGCATGCTCCGAAGCGCTCGCGGGCACGGAGCTACTCGTCGAGGACTTCGAGAACGTTGTCGCGAGAGCAGAGCGCGGCGACTTCGTGTATTTCGACCCGCCCTACGTGCCTATGTCGACCACTTCGTCGTTTACGTCCTACACTGCGAATGGCTTCGCGGAAGCCGAGCAGACGCGCCTGCGCGATACCGCAAAGACGCTCAAGCAGCGCGGTGTCCGCGTGTTGCTCTCGAACTCGTCGGCTCCCCTCGTTCGAAATCTGTATGGGGATGGGTTCGACGTCATCGAGGTGTCGGCCACGCGCGCCGTCAACAGCAAGGCCACTGCGCGCGGCGCGATCGTCGAGTTGCTCATCCAGTAGCCATGGCCGGAACAGCGGCCGGCTTCGGCTCTTCTTTGGACTCGACCTACTGAAGGGATAAGCCGCTTTCGTCCCGCCTCATCGCGGCCGGACTTGACGCTGGCGTCTGCGCCGCTTAGCGCCGATGAAGCGGATGGATGTCGCGCAACGAACTCCGGGACGCGTTTGGGATCTCGAGGCGCTCTCGTCCGCCGACTTGGTCGTCATTGGTTACATGGTGGTAGTCGGCGAAGGCCCCTCCGTGTCGGAGGTGCCTGCGAGCGTGCTCGCCGACGCACTTGTCCGTGTAGGGTTCACCGGATCGCGGCGCGCACTTGTTGCAAAAATTTTCGAGGCGGCCCGTGACGCCGGCTTCGACGTTCGCGACGCCTGCCTGAAGCCTGCCAATCCCGGCGCAACCCTTCGGCGCGCGGCCCGGCTTCTCTCCTTCGGAGCGGGTGCGGGGTCGAAGGTCGGGCCCACCCCGACGCCACCTCCCACGTTGCGAGTGCAAGAGCGCGAGCGGCCGTCGCCGCGAGTGCAGGAGCGCGAGCGGCCGTCGCCGCGGGCGCCGCGGCCACGGGGGGACGGCGCGACGCCCGCTGTACCCGAACCGGTTCTTTCGAGGGCAGTCCCCATCGTTACGCCCCCCGTCAGTCTGACCGCATTCGACACCGAACGCCTCGCGCGAATTTTCAACGGCCCGAGTTCGGACGCAGCGCGCGTGTCGCTTGCTCTTCGTGCCCACGCGCTATCCGCGGCGGCCGACTTTCAGGACCTGGTCAGTCTCGCCACCCTGCGTGGCGTTGACTCGCACGCGTACCAAACTGAAACCGTACGCCGCGTGCTCCGCATTCTGCGCGGTCGCGCGCTCCTTGCCGACGAGGTTGGGCTCGGCAAGACGATTGAAGCGATGATGGTGCTTCGCGAGTACCAGCTTCGGGGCATGGCGCGCCGCGCGCTCATCCTGGCGCCGCCGGCGCTCGTTCGACATTGGGCCGGCGAACTGGAGGCCAAGGCGGGCATCGTCGCACGGACGACGGAAGATGCGCGGTTGCGCGAAGAGCCCGACGCGTTCTGGCGCGACGATGGCGTCGTAGTGGCCTCGTTGGCGCTCGCGCGCGGAGGCCGTCATGCCCCTGCAGTGCAAGCGGCGCCCTGGGACATCGTCGTCGTCGACGAGGCCCACCACGTGAAGAACCGCCAGACCGCGGGGTGGAAGCTCGTCGACGGCATCCAGAGTCGGTTCCTCCTGCTGCTCACGGCGACGCCCGTGGAGACGGATTTGGAGGAGATTTACAATTTGGTGACCCTCCTGAAGCCGGGGCAGCTCACCACACCGGCCGAGTTCCGACGCCAGTTCGTGGATGCGAAGGACGCGACGGTGCCACGCGACACCGAGCGACTTCGACGGCTTCTCGCGGACGTCATGGTGCGCAACACGCGCGCGCAGAGCGGGCTGGCGCTGCCGCCCCGGTACGTGTCGACGGTCGCCATCGACCCGAGCGACGCGGAGCGTGCGGTCTACGACGCGACCGTCCCGCTCTTGAGGGCGCACGCGGCGGATCCGAAAGCGAGGCTGGCGACCTCGACGCTGTTGCTCGAGGCCGGCTCAAGCCCGGCCGCCCTGCAGGGCACCCTCGTTCGAATGGGCGCAACCGACCATCACAGCGCTGCCATGCGTGAGGGCACTGCGCGGTTGACCCGGATGCTCGCGGATGTGAACGGGTCGGGCAAGCTCGACGCCCTCCTGCAGATCATCGGGGCCCATGAGGGGCGCGTGCTCGTCTTCACTCGTTTTCGGGACACGCTCGATTACATCGCCGGAGGCCTACGCGCAGCCGGGGTCGACCCCGAGCTATTTCACGGCGGCATGCGCTCCGAAGACAGGCACTCGGCCCTTTGCCGCTTTCGTGCCGGCGCCAAGGTCCTGCTGGCGACCGACGTGGGCGGAGAGGGGCAAAATCTTCAATTTTGCCAGACGCTCGTCAACTTCGACCTGCCATGGAATCCGATGCGGATCGAACAACGGATCGGACGCCTGCACCGGATGGGCCAAACGGGCGAGGTGCGGGTCTTCAACCTCTGTGCCCGCGGTACGGTGGAGGATCGCGTGCTCGATGTGCTCGACCGGCGCCTTCACCTGTTCGAACTGGTCGTCGGCGAAATGGATATGGTGTTGGGTAACCTCGGTGACGAGCGGGATCTCGAGGAACGCATCCTCGAGCTCTACGCAACGGCGCAAGGCGACGATGACGTTGCCCGAGGCTTCGATCGCCTCGCCGACGAGATTCGGACCGCGCGCCATCAGTACGAGCGGGTTCGAGCGGTCGACGAGGCTCTCTTTCGGAGCGACTTCGAAGCGTGACCGTCGCCATGTCTCACGAGATTCCGGATCCGGTCGCCTTTGTCAGCGACGCGCTCGCAGCGCAGGGAGCCCTCGTCGAGTCCACCGACGACGGCTGTCTTGCGGTTCTGCGTCCCGAAATGGCGCGCGATCTCCGCGTCCCGGAAACGTGCACGCTTGCCACCGACCTGAACCGCGCTGCACCGGACGCGGTCTCATGCGCGATCGGATCTCCGCTGCTCGAGCGTCTTGCCGAGTCGGCGCGCGCAAACGTGCCTTTTGCCGCGCTGGCGTCGGCGGCCGCGGCGCCTCGCGTCGGACAGGCTCGCGCCCAAGCCGAGCGGTTCGCGATCCGCAACGCCGTCTTCGAGGTGACCGAGGCCGGCCCGGTGGACACTCCGTACCTACTGGCGTGGTTTGCCTGGAGGGCCGACGCCGACGACCGCTACGACGGCAAGATCGCCCTCGCGCTCCACGCCGACGACGGATCCGAGCCCGACGGGGCGCTCTCGACGCTCGTGGATCCGGCGAGGTCCGCGAACGGGTTGACGCTTGGACTGTTTCCGCCGTCCCCACCGAGTCGGTCGGTCATGGAACTGCTCGTTCGACGTGCGACGACCGCCGCGCGTGCGGCGATCGTGCCAGCGTGTGCTGCCGTCGCACGCCGGCATGAGCGGGACTACCGGCGCATCGACGAGTACTTCGCGGCACTGGCGCGCGATGCCAAGGCACCGAAGCGACGCATCGAGACGGCCGCGCTGGCGCAAAAGATGGCCCACCTGTCACGCGATCGCGACGCCAAGCTGCGCGACCTCGCCGAGAGGTACAGCATGCGCGTTTCGCTCGAGCCCGTTGCCTTCGTGGCGCTGACGATCCCCTCGGTTCGCGTGCAATTGCGGGTACGCCGGCGCAAGCGCGAGGGCGGAATCGTTCTCCGCTTGCCGGCCACCGCGGCGAGTCTCGATCGACTCACGTGCGCGGCGTGCGGCGGCACGACGGCGCACCCTGCCGTCTGCGACGACGCTCTTCACATCCTCTGCGAGAATTGCGTACCGAACGCGCAGGGGCGACCCAACTGCGGAGCGTGTTGACGGGAGCCGCAATTTCGCAGCGCTGATGCGTTCAACCTTTTGGTTTAGTTGAGTCCTTGGCGACCCGGGATCCGTCGAGGCTCCCCGGCATCCGTGTGGCCGATCTTGACAAGATCCCTCTGCTATGTAACTAGTCGGTTACGTAGCCACGGAGTTCATAACGTGATTCACGATTCCCTGAGCCCCACCTTCGCAGCGCTCGCCGACCCGACGCGCAGGGCGATCCTCGCCCGTCTCACGTCGGGCGAGACTTCCGTCACAGAACTGGCCAAGCCATTCGACATGAGTCTTCCGGCCATCTCCAAGCACCTGCGGGTGCTGGAACGAGCGGGCCTCATTTCCCGTGGTCGCGATGCTCAGCGAAGGCCGCGTCGGCTTGAGCCGGAGCGGCTCAAGGAGGCCGCCGCGTGGCTCGAAACATATCGCGCGTTCTGGGAGGAGAGCTTCAACCGTCTCGACGTGTACCTCGAAGAGCTACAAGCAAAGGAGAAGCCCCGTGGCCGCAAACAAGCTCGAAATCGTCGCCGAACCCGATAAGCCCACCATCGTCACCCGCCGCGTCGTGAACGCGCCGCGAAGCTTGGTCTTCGAGGCCTTCACGAAGCCAGAACATCTGAAGCGCTGGATGGGGCCTCGAAGCCTCGCGATGACGGTTTGCGAGGTCGACCTCCGCGTGGGCGGTCGCTGGCGGATGGTGCATCGCACACCGGACGGTCAGGAGTTCGGCTTTCACGGCGAGTTCCGGGAGATCGCGCGCCCCGAGCGCATCGTCAGGACCTTCGTTTTCGAGCCCATGCCGGAACACGAGGCGCTCGAAACCCTCGTTCTCGAGGAGCGCGCAGGCCTGACGACCCTCACGACGACGAGCGTCCACAAGACGATCCAGGGGCGCGACGGTCACCTGTCCGGCGGACGAATGGAAGCCGGAATGACGGACGGATACGCCCGTCTCGACGACCTGCTCGGGGAGATGCGGGCCGCTGTGATCGGGCCGGGTGCATCCGGAAGCAAGCCCGCAGAGTTCGTCGTGTCGCGCGTCTTCAACGCGCCTCGCCGCCTCGTCTTCGAGGCGTGGACGAAAGCCGAGCACATCGAAAAGTGGTTCACGCCGAAGCCTCTCACCACACCTCGGTGTGAGGTGGATTTCCGCGTTGGGGGTGTCTTTCACCTGGTCATGCGAATGCCCAACGGCACCGAGTTTCCCCTGAACGCCAAGTTCACCGAGATCGTCGCGCCCGAGAAAATCGTCTTCGTCGGCAAAATGCACGACGGCAACGACGTAGCGACGACGGTAACGTTCACCGAAGTGGCCGGACAGACGACGCTCACCGCCCGGCAGACATACGCCTTCGAATCCGACTCGACGCGGGGCGCTCCGCAGGGGTGGAAGGCCACTCTCGATCAGCTGGGCGAGCATGTGACCAAGCTGTAGCGGGCGTCACCGCCGCCCACGGCGGTCGGTCGTCGTCGAGGCGGCGGGAAGCTTCCACTCCGATGGGCTTGCCGACGCATCCCTCGACTTTGTGGTACGCGCCCCCTCCGCGTGTTCGTGAGCACCCACCAACGACCACAGGCGCTGCCGTGGACCCGTCCTCGACGACTGGATTGGCGCCCGAATCAGTCGTCGCCCGTGGCGCCCGCCACGCAAATGCCGTAGTCCGGCGTGGCTGACTGGCAAATGCCACCGGTCGGGCAGGGCAGGTTCACGCCGCTTCCGGGGCACAGTGCGGCGCAAACCGCGCCGGCGTCGCCCAACGTGAAGCACGAGGCGTTGGCCACGCAATCCGTCGGCGTGGCGCACGGCTGACCCAAGGCAACAGTCCCGGACAGGACACACGCCAAGTCGGCCCCCGTGAGCGAGGCGGGCGGACACCAAGAACCCGGACCGCAGTCGTTGCCAAGGGGTGTGCACGCGGCGTCGGACTCGTTGACCGCAATGCCGATATCGAGCGTACCCGACCCAACGACGACGGTCACGCCGTCGGTCTGAAAGGTGAATGTGACGGTGGTCGTGACGCCGTTGTAGATCGTGAATTCTTGGAACGAGCTCGATGTCAGCGTCGCGACGACCGGCTCGAATCCACCTTGGGGATCCTGTCGCTCCAGCGTCCAAGCCTCTAGATACGCATCGTAGTTGCCCGTTTGCAACGCGGTCGTGAGATCGGTGGTTCCGGCATCGGCTCCAGTAGAGAGATTCGTATACGGGCCGCAGCACGTGGTCGGCTCGATGAAAATCGACGCGTTGACCAAGATGTACGTCGCGCCGTTCGTGGTCGCCGTGAGCGGCATGCTCAGTGTCCCCGTGGTTTCGTCCGTTTGGCCGCTCGTTGATCCCCCAGTTTCGCACGCGGACCCCAGCGCGGCTGCGACCACGAGGCACAACGAACATCCGACCGTGCGACCTATGGATATGCTTTTCATGAGATAGCCCTCCCGTGCCGTGATGAACGTCGAGCGCAGGTCAACGCACGTTTTTGGATCGCGGTCCCATCGCGTCACGGCGCGTAATGGTGGGCGACAACGGCAAGTCGACGTGACGGCCATGACCTACCCCCTCGGAATCGAGAGGTCCATTTCAGTCCATTTCACGGTGGCGCCCGCATCGACGATGCACGCTCGACGGCGGGCTCGATTTTCGCGTGATCGATCGCTTGGAGGCGGTCGGGCACTTCGAACCCGCCGAGCGGAGCCCGAAGGGCCGAGCGAGGCTCAGGGTAACGTACCTCCGGCCTGGGGTGCTCGAGGGGAGAGGACTCTCCCCTCGACTCGACGTACGTGACAGGCCCGCCGAGCGGAGCCCGAAGGGCCGAGCGAGGCTCAGGGTAACGTACCTCCAGCCTGGGGTGCTCGAGGGGAGAGGCCTCTCCCCTCGACTCGACGTACGTGACAGGCCCGCCGAGCGGAGCCCGAAGGGCGGAGCGAGGCTCAGGGTAACGTACCTCCAGCCTGGGGTGCTCGAGGGGAGAGGCCTCTCCCCTCGACTCGACGTACGTGACAGGCCCGCCGAGCGGAGCCCGAAGGGCGGAGCGAGGCTCAGGGTGATCCGAGTCACTCACAAGGGCATATTCCCGTGCTTCTTCGGCGGGTTGCTGTCTCGCTTGTCCTTGAGAGCCTCCAAGCTCCGGTGGATTCGCCACCGCAGCGTCTTTGGCGTGATCACGTCGTCGACGAATCCGAGCTCTGCCGCCTTGTAGGGGTTTGCAAACTTCTCACGGTAGTCGGCGACGAAAGCGGCACGCACGCGGGCTGGATCCATGGCTCCCGCGATCTCTTGGCGGTGCACGATGTTGACGGCCGCCTCGGGTCCCATCACCGCGATCTCGGCCGTCGGCAGCGCGAGGTTCACGTCCGCGCGAATGTGCTTGCTCGACATGACGTCGTAGGCACCGCCATACGCCTTGCGGACGATGACGGTGATCTTCGGAACCGTCGCTTCGGCGAACGCGAAGAGCAGCTTTGCGCCGTGCTTGATGATCCCGTTGTACTCCTGGTCCGTCCCCGGCAGGAACCCGGGCACATCGACGAGCGTGACCAGCGGGATGTTGAAACAATCGCAGAATCGCACGAACCGCGCGGCCTTCATCGAGGAGTGCACGTCGAGAACCCCGGCGAGCACCGCCGGCTGATTGGCGACCACGCCCACGACTCGTCCGCCGACCCGAGCGAAGCCGATGACGATGTTCGGTGCATACGCCTCGGCGAGTTCGAAGAGCGCTCCCTCGTCGACCACGGCGCGGATGACGTCCTTGGTGTCGTACGCCCGGCTGGGGTCGGTCGGGATGATCGTCTCGAGTTCCGGGACCTCTCGCGACGGGGGATCGCGTGTTGGTTTGAGCGGAGGGTCTTCCTGGTTGTTCGAGGGCAAGAACGACAGCAGAGTGCGCGCTTGGGCGAGACAAGCTCGATCGTCGTGCGACGTGAGGTGGCACACCCCGCTGCGCGTCGCGTGGGTCAACGCACCCCCCAGTTCTTCCTTGGTGACGTCTTCGTGGGTAACGGCTTTGATGACGTCGGGCCCCGTGATGAACATGTAGCTCGTGCGCTCGACCATCAAAACGAAGTCGGTGATGGCGGGCGAGTAGACGGCGCCGCCCGCGCAGGGGCCGAGAATGCAGCTGATTTGAGGCACGACGCCGCTCGCCAGGGTGTTTCTCAGGAAGATGTCGGCGTACCCGGCGAGCGATTCGACGCCCTCTTGGATTCGCGCCCCGCCCGAGTCGTTCAGACCGATGATAGGGGCTCCGACCTTCATGGCCGCGTCCATCAACTTGACGATTTTCTGGGCGTAGGCACCGCTCAAGCTGCCGCCGAAGACCGTGAAGTCTTGAGCGAATACGAAGACCAGGCGTCCGTCCACGAGCCCATGCCCGGTGATGACGCCGTCGCCGAGCACCTTCTGGCTTTCCATGCCGAAATCCGTGCATCGATGAACGACGAAACGTCCCGCCTCGACGAAGCTGCCGGGGTCGACGAGAAGCTCGATGCGCTCGCGTGCCGTCAATTTGCCCGCATCGTGCTGCTTCTGGATCCGGTCGGCGCCGCCGCCCTCCAACGCACGATCGGTCATGTGTTCGAGACGCGCACCGGGCGACCCGTGCGACGGGCCGTCGTGCCGGTCCCGCCGGTCATTCGAGCTATCCGAACCGCCATCCATACCCACGTCGTATCACCTGAGTCGCTCGCGCTAGGCCGAGCTCGACTTCCCCGCTATTCTTAGCGCACGCGTGGGGGGATTCGCGCCCCGACGCGCGGCGAGCCGAATGCAGCCCCCGAACCTGTCCGTCTACCCCTATCCGCAATCGGGCGAGGTGCTCGATGGCAAATATCGCGTCGAGCGCATGCTCGGCGAGGGCGGGATGGGCGCGGTGGCCAAAGCCACGCATTTGCTTCGACGCGCGCCGGTCGCGCTGAAGTTCATGAGCGGAGCCATCCTGGCCTTGCCGGGCGCGGTCGAGCGCTTCGTCAACGAAGGTGTGGCGGCGTCGCAGATCGATAGCGACCACGTCGTCAAGGTGTTCGACGTCGGGCGGCTGCCGAGCGGCGCGCCGTACCTCGTCATGGAGTATCTCGAGGGCCGTGATCTGGGCGAATTGCTGGCGGCCGACGGACCGAGCATCGAGATCGCGCGCGCGGTGCACTTCGCTATCCAGATGCTGCGTGCCTTGCACACGGCGCACAACGCCGGAATCGTGCACCGTGACATGAAGCCTTCCAATTGCTTCGTCATCGAAAAAGACGGCGAGGCCGATTTCGTCAAATTGGTGGATTTCGGGATCAGCAAGGTGCGCACCTTCGACGACGCGAGCCAAAACGCGAATCTCACGCGAACGAACAGCGCTCTCGGCACGCCCCTTTACATGTCGCCCGAACAGGCCCGGTCCCCGCGTGACGTCGACCACCGCAGCGATCTGTATTCCGTGGGCGCGATCTTGTACGAGATGCTTTGCGGTCGGACCCCGTACACGGCCGAATCCGGAGAGTACACGGAGATTTTGTTCAAGATCTTCACGACCGAACCCCCGCCGCTTCTCGAGACACGGCCCGGCCTACCGGAAGGCTTGGCGGCGGTCGTTCATCGCGCGCTTCAGCGCGACAGAGACGCGCGCTACTCGTCCGCCCTGGAGATGGCCGAGGCGCTGGCCCCTTTCGCGGACGAGCGAAGCGCAACCATCGTCACGAAGATCCAGGCCTGGCGCGGTCGCAGTCCATGGTCGAAGGCGCCGGCGGCGGCAACAGCTCGAGCGCTGGAGCCGCTCGCCCGACCGGCCGCCGTCGCGCAGACGAACCGCAGCGACGCCGACGCGCCGCGCCGCGCGGGCGTACCGACGCATGTCGGAGTCACGAGCGACACACCACCGCCCCGCAGGACGACTCGAAGGTACGCCGTCGCAGGCGCAATCACCATGCTGGGGCTGGGGTTGCTTGCGGTCGGCGGATTCTTTGCAACGCGTGCGAGGCATGCGGAGCGCACGCCGGCCTCGGCCCTGCAGGGGCCACCGCAGGCTTCGTCGACCCCCGCCGACGGGTCCGGCACCTTGCCTTGGACGACAGCGGCCACTGCCCCGAGTATGGCGGTCCTCGTACCCTTGCCCGGCGTCGGCGAACCCGCGGTATCCTCGTCCGCGATAGCCGCGCAGGGCGCCCCTGTCGCACCGCCCCGAACAACGCGTCCGGCAGCGGCGTCGCCTTCATTGCAAGGTGCCCCAACGTCGTCGTCGTCCGGCCCGTCGACTCTCCCCAAACAACTGAGCGATCTGAAGCTGCACTAGACACCCATGAGATGGCGCATGGATACCCACCTTCGGTCCTTGTCCTTCATCTTTGCCGCGGTCTTCGTCGCGCGGTCCGCCGCCGCGCAGCCGCAGGCGACCGACGTGCGGGCGCAGCTTCAGGAGCCGGCGCGGCGCGCGTGGGATGCCGCCAAGCAACTCGCCGGGGCCAGCGACTACAAGGGGGCCCTGGTCGAGTTCGAGCGCGCCTACGATCTCTCCCAAAATCCGCGCGTTCTCTACAACGTGGGTGTCACCGAGAAGCTTCTGACTCATTACGCGCTCGCGATCGACGCGTGGGACAAGGAGCTGCGCGAAGGCGCAGGGCAACTCGCACCGAGCGAACAGCAGGAGCTGAAGAACGCGATCGCCATCGTCCAGCAGTTCGTGACGACGCTCGAGATCACTGCGAACGAGCCCGATGCGACGCTGTCGATTGACGACTACCGAATCGGCAAGTCTCCCTTTCTGGGGCCCGTGCGCATCGACGTCGGCAAGCACGTCCTCAAGCTGTCGAAGGAGGGCTTTGCGGAGGCGATCCAGACGGTCGACGTGGCCGCCGGGGCGCGGACCCCCGTCACCTTCCGACTCGAGCCACTCAACAAGACCGCGTTGGTCACGGTCGTGGCGGGTGGCGCACCGAGCGCGACGATTTTCATCGACGGTCGAGACGTCGGCACGGCTCCGTTCAAAGGCGAGCTGCGTGCCGACAAGCACACGATCGAAGCGCGCGCGCCCGGCTACGTGACCGTCGGCGAGACGATCGACGTCCAGTACAAGCAACCCATGAACCTCGTGCTCACTCTTTCGGCCGAACGACACGAGGGCCGACTGCGCATCGTGGCGCCGGAGGGGGCATCGATCGCCGTCGATGAACGCAACGTCGGATCGGGGACTTGGGAGGGGGTCGTGTCGACCACCGGGGGCCACGAGCTCGTTGTCCACAAGCCGGGCTATCAGACGTATGCCACGGAGGTATTCGTGGCCGACGATCAGGTTCGCGACGTGAACGTGCCTTTGAACCGCGAGGTCAACAACAGCTGGGTCGCGTGGGGGGTCGGATCGCTTCTCGTCGTAACGGGCGGAATCGTCGCCGGGTACTTCATCTTCAAGCCCACGACGCCAAGCCCGTATGTCGGGGACTACACGCCCGGGATCACCACGGCAAGTCGGAGACTTCACTTCTGATGGGAGACACGGGGATGGGTTTGCGGTTGGCGAAGCCGTTTGCGGCGAGCCTGTTGTCCGTCGCGACGGCAGCCGTCGTGGCCGGCGTCTCGTGCTCGGCCACACAGCCTACGGAGCTCGTTCCCGGCGTGCTCACGCAGCTGCAAGTGCCCCGCGACCTCGACGGCATCGAAATCGAGGTGCAGGTCAACCACACGAGGGTATTTTGCGAGCCGCAGTATGTCGACAACGGCGCCGTCGACCTTCCCACGACACTCGGAGTGGTGTCCGGAACGGCCCCGGACACACCCATAACGGTGATCGTCCGCGGGTTCAGCGACGCGCAAACGAACCCATCGACGACGTACGGTTGCTACGCCAACCCGCTTCCCGCCGGCGCTGCCAACGGCCCTCGCGTCGTTCGAAGCTCCACGCAGACCTACGTCGCTCAGCAGACGCTGTTTTTGCCGATGCCGCTCAGCTACTCGTGCTTCGACCAAGACTGCTCGACTCTCGGGGATGGTTTCACGTGCGAGGGCGCGCAGTGCGTCCAACAACCGGCCCCGGAGCTGGTGGCCTCCCAGCTCGTCGACTTCGACCCTACGCTCATCTACGGGACAGGCGAATGCTTTAGCCCTGCGGCCTGTTTCCCGTCCCAAGGGACGCTGACGGTGCAGCCGGTGGATCCGGGCCGGTGCATTTACGCTGCGCCCCCGGGCGCAGGCATCAACGTACGCGTTTTGTACGAAGACATCGCTTGGATCCAGGGACCGGTGTCTGGGCAGCTCGAAGAGGAGATTACCAACGCGAGCGAATCGGAAATCCTCGACGAGGATCCGAACGAGGGATTCTGCCTGGGCACATGCCCCACGAGCGCAGGCCTGGATGCGGGCACCGACGCCGGAAACTCGATCGGCACCACGGATGCGAGCGAAACGGACGGGGGAGTCTTACCGACATTTCAGTTGGCTCCGGGTCTGTGCAATCTGGTCAAGGCGGCCCACGCGCCACCGCCTTTGTCGGCTTCCGCAGAGCCCTCTCATACGATCGCCCAGGTGGAGCTCGGGCTCGGGTGCTTGACGTCGAAGTCCCCGCTGCTTCCGATCTGCGCGGACGAGCGCGGCAACGGGGTCACCCTCGACGGGGCGGTGGCCGAGGACGCGGTCGCCGTGTCTTCCGACGGCGAAGCGTGCAACACGCGAGTGCCGCTTACGTCGACCCCGAGCGCCGTCTACCTCGTCATGGACAATTCGGTGGCGATGAAAGGAGCGTTCGGACCGACCGGATACGCGACGGTCATGAGCTTGACTCTGGCCGACCCCGTCTTCAATGAGACCTATGCCGCGTTCCGCTTCTTTCCTCATACGCCCGACGACGGCGGGCCATTCGACCAATCCGAGTGCACGAGCCTGACGACCGAGTTCGCGGATCCGACCGTGCCGTTCGGGTTGGCCACGACCGTGCAAGCCCAGATTGCCAGCCAGGTGGACAACTGGACCCCGCCGGAAGGCGAAGACGCGGGGTCCGCCTCGCTGGCGCCGCTCGATCTCCAAGCCGCGATGCGCCCCGGCAGCGGCACCGGTGCTTATTCGGCCGTGAGCAGCTTTCTGGCCAACCGCGAGGCGCCCAACATCGCCGCCGTGATGTTCTTCGTGAATCGAACTCCGACCCTCGCGAGCGATGCCGGTTCCGCCAACGACTGCGATCCGCCGCTCTACGGCACGAGCGCCCAGGCCTCGATCGAGCAGGAGATCGAGATGGCCTACCAGGGCAGCCCCAGTATCCGCACCTACTTTGTGGTCCTGGGCAACGACAGCGGCGACCCCGGACCGCTCGACTTTTACAAGAGCCTTCAGGCCGACCTGCCGCAGATGGTGACCACGATCGATGCAACGCTTCCGTCGACGCAAGCCGAGCAGGTGCTCAAGAACTTCTCTCAGGCCGCCGAGGCGCTTGGAACATGCCTGTACGAACCCGTATCGGGGATTGCCGAGGTCGACTACGCCGATCCGAGCCAGCCAGGCACTCCCATCTCGATTGACCCCAACGCCGCCTGCAGTGAGGCCACTCAGAACACGGTCAACGGCTGGAGCCTTGACCAGGGTCGCATCCGGATTTGCGGACAAGCCTGCACCGATCTGCAGAACGCCGTCCTCGTCGCGAGTGCAGCGGCTCAGGCGAGCCAGTCGCCCGTTCCGGAGGTCGCCGTGACCGGTACGATCCTCTGCGGCGTGACGGCTCCCATGAATGACGGCGCCGTGTCGATCGTTGGGGCCGATGCGGCTCTCGCGACCGATGCGGCGTCGGTGAACGAGGGGGCGGCAGCGAGCTTGGACGCGACCGCCAATACCATGGACGCAAGCGCCGGTGCCGACGGAACGACCACCGCGCCCACGGACGGCGCCGGACTCGACGCCATCGGCCTCGACGACGGAGACTGACTCACCCGAAGGGCGAGCGCCCCGCTTCAGGGTCACGGACCGAACTGCAGGCCGATCAGGGGTCCGACGAAGACCTGTGGCCCCGACGCGAAGTGGTACTGCGGTGTCGGCAGCGGTTCAGGCACTTGGTTGGCGTCCACGATCTTCCGAGGCGCCGCGGGCGGCGAAGCGTTGGTCCCGGCGATGCTGGCGTTGTCGGCCCACATCAGCCCTCCGACGGAGAGAGCGAGCGTGCGCGTGAAACGGACTTGCAGGGCGGCTTCAACCGTCACGGCCGGCGACCAATAGCCGACGCTTTCCGGGATGTAGAGGTCTTGCCCCCCGTTCGGCACGACGGCGCGCCGCAGCATGAACATCTGTTTGTAGGAAGCGCCCAGACCTCCAGCGACCGTACCGCGCAGTCCCGGCCCGATAGAGAACACGGCGCGCGCCCGGACGGCGGCGAGTCCACCGGCGCGGTAGAAGTGGAACGTCTCTTCGCGCGCCGGCATCGAGAGCGGCAGGTTGCCCGACCGGCCCATCCCGTCGAAGGAGGCGCTCTGCCGAACGGTATCGAACGACCCGGCGAGCAAAAGCTCGAAGCCGATCGGATTCCAGGTCCAACCGGCATACCCGAAGAGACCTCCGCCCGATGGCGACGGAGTCTGGCACGAAGCCGCGCCGAGCGCGTCGCAGTGGGTGTCGAGCTCCGTGCCCTGACTCCCCACCCCGAAGAGGCCCGTGAGGCCGAAGCCACCGTAGACTCCTTCGGTCGCGCGTTCCGCCAATGCTGGCGTGCGGTTCGCGACGACCCGCGGAGAAAGCGTCACGGTTTCCGCCCACGTCTCGCGCGCCGAGAGGGAAACCGTTCGCTCGTAGATTTCGTACCCGTCGCGTGTAACGACAACCGAGTGGGGGCCCGGCGGGACGTCGGCCGCGAGCGCGCCTTGCCCTTTCACGACGCCGTCAATCGCAATCTGGCCCTGGCCGTCGCTCGTGCGCACCTGCAGATGAGCCGCCGTCGACGACGGGACCAAGTCGACGGTGACCGTCGCGCCGGGGACCACGGTCACCGGCTGCGCGGGCGCCTCCGCAATCGAACTTCGGCCCGCCACCACATGGGTACCCGGAACGAGATCTCCTTGCCAGGGCGTCGCTCCGACGTCGACTCCGTCCATCAGCACGCGGATGGGCTCGCCCCGCGTCTGAACGATCACGTGGCCCTGCGTCTCGGCGCGGACGAGCGCCACGTCCACAATCGCTTTGCCGTCGGCAGTGACTTCCACGCGAGTCGCGAACGCGGTGAATCCCTCTTTCGACACGCGCACGTCGTGCGCGCCCGTGGCGACACGCACGAGGGCCGGCACCGGGGAAATTCCGATCGACTGACCGTCGAGATCGACGTTGGCACCGGGCTCGGCGACCCGCAAGGACAGCCATCCCGTCTTGGTCCCCAGTTCCTTCAACCGTCCGGCCGCGAGACTCTTGTCTGCCGTTGAAAGCTGGAGCGCGAAGTCGGCCTGTGCTTCCGCATACGCGTCGTACGCTTCGCCGACGCGACCGAGCTGATAGAGCGCATTGGCGGCGCCGAGCTCGGCGCGAGCGCTCGGCGAAGCGCGCGTCGCCGAATGATAATGGGCGAGCGCGGTGGCCCAATCCTTCGCCCGCGCTGCGGTATCGCCCGCTGCGATCTCCGCCTTGTCGTTCGGTGGTTGCGCGGGCGCGGCCGTGGACTGCGCGAGGGCCCGCGACGACGCCGTCGTCATGACGAGTCCGAGGACGAGTCCAATCATGCGCCGAGGTCGCAAGCCCAAGATGAGCTTAAGAGGCTAGGGAATCGCGCTACAACCCGTCAATCCAATCCGCGCGTGGGCGGGTCGATGTAGTCGACGTTCTCGCCCCGAAAAGTGCGTAACGTCGTCCGCCCGTCGGCGCGTTTCACCACGTAGTCTGGCGCCACAGGCACTTTTCCTCGTCCGCCGGGGGTGTCGCAAATGAGCTTCGGGAGCGCGATCCCCGAGACCCGCCCCTGCAGGCGCTCCATCAGCTCGATTCCTTGGCCGAGACGCGTGCGCAAGTGGGATGTGCCGCGTACGGGATCGGCCTGCAGCAAGTAGTACGGGCGAACGCGTAGACGGACGAGCCCTCGAAACAGGCTTTCGAGAGTGTCCGCATCGTCATTGATGCCGGCGAGCAGCACCGTTTGATTCATGACCGGAAAGCCGGCATCCGCCAGCCGATTGCACGCCCGCGCCGCTTCACGAGTGACCTCCTTGGGATGGTTGAAATGCGTCATGACCCAGAGCGGATGAAGCGGGCGCAGGGCGCGAAGCAATTCGCCCGTGATCCGCATCGGGAGCGTGACCGGGACCCGCGTCGCCAGGCGAATGGTCTCGACGCTCGCCACGGCGCGCACCGCCGCGACGAGCCGCACGAGGCGCTCCGTGGCCATGGCGAGCGGGTCGCCCCCACTGACGATTACGTCGCGGACGCTCGGGTGCTCGCGCAACCACGCGAGCGCCGGACCGAGCGCTTCGATCGCGATACCTCCGTGACCACCTCCGACCATGCGCGATCGGGTGCAGAACCGGCAATAGACCGCGCAACGGTCCGTCGCGAGCAACAGGGCGCGGTCGGGGTATCGCTGGATGAGATGGGGCGCCACTTCGTGCGCGGCCTCACCGAGCGGGTCGACTAGATCCCCGGCGGCTTCCTCGTCCTCGCGCGAGTCCGGAACGCACTGGCGCCGGATGGGACATTCGGGATTGTGCGGATCGATCAGGCCGAGGTAATAGGGGGTGATACGGATCGGCAAGCCGCGGCTCTCGGCTCGGCGCGCCCCTTTGATCTCTCGCTCGGTCAGCGGCAGCGCGAGCGCGAGCGCGTCAGCGGACGCGACACAGTGGCGGATCTGCCATCGCCAGTCGCTCCATCCACTGCCGCGCAGGCGCCGGATTCGAGCCGACGCTTCCGCGCGACCGTGCGACATGCCGAAACGTTCTAGCATGCGCGCCCCGGGGCGCGCGGGGAGAGGCCATCGCTTACGGGCGGCCCGAACGCGGCGTCGGGCTGGCGGCCGCGTCGACGTCGACCTGGGAGAGCGCGGCTTCGTCGATAGTCACCGGGAATTGCTGGCGGAGCTGCTCGATGTAGGCACTTTCCTTCGCTTTGGCCTTGTCCCGGGCAAGCTTCACTCGAATGGTGCGCGCCGCATCCTCGATGGTTCGGTCGTGCGCCTCGCTGCGACTCGCGAACTTGATGACGTAATAGCGACCGCTCGCCGGAACCACTCGTTCCAGGATGTCACCGACCTGCGCGATCTCGAAGACCGCTAGACGGACCTCGAGGGGAACTCTGGGATTGTCGCCCCGAGAGTCGCCAGGCGGGCTGACGAACCCCAAGTCGCCCGCGAGGTCGACAGGGACATCGGCTTTCGACTCCGGGTCCATCGATTTGGCCCGGACGATCTCCCCCCAAGCCACCGACCGAGCGGCTGGACCGGCGCCGCCCTCCGCGATCCGCTCGGCAGCCTGCAAGACCGCCTCCGCTTCTGCCCGACTCGCGAGGACCACGGCGGAAACCCGGCGGCGTTCGGGATCGTGGAAATCGGCCCTGTGCGCTTCGTAGTAGGCGCGAACCTCGCCCTCGGGAATGGCATTCGGCGCGGGGCTCCCCTCCCGAGCCTTTTTGAGCATCGCGTCACGAAGAATCTCGCGAAGCTCCTGCTGCGCGAGAGGCTCTTTGTCGTAGCCCTTGTCGCGCGCCTCGTCGGCCAGCAGCATGACGTCGATCATTTCGTCGAGCAAGTCCTTGCGCCGCTCGGGCGCCTCGTACCGCAGCCGATCGAACTCATCCAAGTGGCTGAGCGCCGCGACATAGTCCCCCAGGGTGATCGTGCGATCGCCGACGCGCGCGAGAATTTGCGATTCACCGGCGTCTGCGGATGCCTTCGCCGATCCGCTCCCTTCGGAGGGTGCCGATCGCGGCTGACAGGCGGGCAGCGGCGCCGTCGCCAAGCCGAAGGCGGCAAGGGCCGTGGCGAACCGCATGGTCCCCGATTACTATAGCAGGCGTGCCTCGCGCCAGCGCAGTGCCCGCGCCCCGGACATGGTGCGCCCCGGCGCCCGATCCCCGTCGCAACGGTTAGGGGCTTACGGATGCGCGCGTCGTACGACGAGCCGGAGATGCCCGACCACGGGTCGCCGCTCGTAGCGACCCGATGGCGCTGGGCCACGACCAGCTGCGCGGTCGCGGCGGCGACGTTGGCTCTCGCGCAAACCGCGTTGACGTGGACCCACGCAACTCGATCGCTGTTTTCGATCGCGCTGCCCCTTCTCGTGGCCTGCTCGGCCGAGACGCTCCTCGTCGGTGCGCTGCTTGGCAGCGAGGAGTCGCGGCTGGCGCGAGAGCTGCGCATGGCCCGAACGGGGACGGCGATTCTGCGCGGGATATCGGCTCGAGGCCGGCAACAGCAGCCTTGGCTGACGCGAATGTTCTCGACGGGCCTCGGCTCGGCGGCGGTGCTTCTTGCCGACGGCAACCGCTCCGGGGCGCTCGATGCCCTCGCCGCCGTGACGCCCTGGATGCGTGGGGGCCGGCTCGACGGGCTGCGCACGGTCGTGGAAGCGGACCTCGACCGGGCAACCGGAACGTCGCCGGGCCGCGACCGATGCATCCAGCGGCTGCGGACGATGAGTCGCCTAGGCCATCGTGAGGCCGACCGCTACGCCATCCACGTTCTGGTCAAGGCCACGCTCGAGCGAGGCGACGCCGACGTCGCCCTTGAACTCGCCACGCGCCTGACGGCGGCCGAGGACGAAGACGAACGACTCTACGGGACATGGCTGAGAGTCTGGTTCGATTCTGGACTTGGAGTGCGACGGCGACTGGCCGCCGCTCGTCGATGGGCATGCACGCCTCGCCGCTCTCGTGGCGAGAGCGCAGGGCGCGGACAAGCTCGTGGGCAAAATCGAAGCGCGTCTTTTGGCCATTGCACGCCCGAGACCGCAAGAGTAATCGTGCTTGTCGTTCATGAGCCCCGTCGACGAGCGCGACGACGAGACCGTCGTTCCTCCCCCGTTGGACCCGGGCCTCAAGTATCGGCGTGTCGTCCTCAAATTGAGCGGGGAGGCCCTCTGCGGACGCGACGGCGGATTCGGGATCGACGGCAACATCATCCGTGAAACGGCCATCGAACTCGCCGAGGTTCATGCGCTCGGCGCGCAAATTGGTGTGGTCGTCGGTGGGGGCAACATCTTTCGGGGCCTCAAAGGAGCCAGCACGGGCATGGATCGCGCCCAGGGCGATTACATGGGCATGCTCGCTACGGTCATCAACGCCTTGGCCATGCAGGATGCGCTCGAGAAGGCAGGCGTCGCGACGCGCGTGATGACGGCCATCGAGATTCGACAGGTGGCCGAGCCCTACATTCGTCGCCGGGCTATTCGGCATCTCGAGAAGGGTCGCATGGTCGTCTTTGCTGCCGGGACCGGCAACCCGTACTTCTCGACCGATACCGCGGCCGCGCTACGCGCGATGGAGATCCACGCGGACTGCCTCTGCAAGGCGACGAAAGTCGAGGGCATCTACGCTCGCGATCCGGTGAGTCACCCGACGGCCGAGATGTACTCCCGGGTCACGTTCGATCGCTTCCTGTCCGAACGCATCGGAGTCATGGACTCCACCGCCGTGACGCTCTGCCGCGACAACGACATGCCTATCCGGGTCTTCAAAATGGGGACGCGAGGAAATATCAAGCGGGTGGTTCTCGGCGACACGATTGGCACGATCGTCGAGGGGTAAGCCTCATCCCCAGCCGCTCGAGAGCGTTCCCGAGAACACGCGACGGGCGGGCCCCTTCATGCTCGCGGCGCCGTCGGCTTCAATCGTCACGTCGAGGCGTCCGCCGGGAAGGCGTACCCCGACCCGCGTACCTTCGGGCGCAAGCCCCTTGGAGCGTGCTACCGCGACCGTGGCGCAGGCGCCCGTGCCACAGGCGAGCGTGGTACCGACACCGCGCTCCCAGACGACCAGATCGATCTCCGCACCGTCGGATCGAGCAAACTCCACGTTCGTGCCGCGCGGAAAGGCTGGGTGCACGGCGATACGCGAACCGAGTCGCGCGATGTCGCCCCGGGTGAACTCACCGAACAGGACGGCGTGCGGATTGCCCGCATCCACCGTCGTCACCGTCACGATCTCGCCGTCGACGTCGATCGTGCGATCGCCCACGACCTGCACCAAGCCCATGTCGACGGTGACCACGGCGACCGAGTCGGTAGCTCCCTCGGCGAGGGTGCACGCGCGCGGACCGGCATCCGTTTCGATGACGAGACTCCCGCCGCGCCGCCCCCGCTGACTTGCAACGTGCAAAGCGACGCAACGCACACCGTTGCCGCACATTTCGGGCACGGATCCATCGGCGTTGATGACGCGCATGCGCGCGTCGACCGCGGGTACGCGCGGTGGCAGCACGAGGATCACGCCGTCGGCGCCGATGCCGAGACGGCGATCGCACAAGGCGAGCGCCCGGCCCGGTGCGACGATCCCTTCCTCGGCAGCATCGAGGACGACGAAGTCGTTGCCGAGCCCCTCGTATTTGTGAAACGCGAACTCTCGGCCGACCATGCGCGGGCGATCAGAGGTAGCACGCCGACTTCCGCGCCGGCGGTCGGCTTGCTAGCGTTCGCTGCTTCCGTTTTCACGAGCGTGCCCTTTCCCCTACGCCACCACGATGTCTCGCCTTCGCTGGATTACCTCCGGAGAGTCGCACGGACCCCGTTTGACGGCCATCGTCGAGGGAATCCCCGCAGGTCTCGCTCTGCTGGCCGAGGACGTGGACGTGGACCTGGCTAGAAGACAACGGGGCTACGGCCGCGGCGGCCGCATGAAGATTGAGACGGATTGCGTCGAGTTCATCGGTGGCGTGCGCGGAGGCGAAACGCTCGGGTCGCCCGTTGCGATGTCGATCGCCAACCGCGATCACGTTCATTGGCTCGACCGCATGTCGCCCGCCCCAATGCAAGTTCGGCCCGATCCGCTCACCCGGCCGCGTCCGGGTCACGCGGATCTCGCGGGCGGCCTCAAGCACGGAGTCCACGACTTGCGCGACGTGCTGGAGCGGGCAAGCGCGAGGGAAACGGCGGCGCGAACAGCGGTCGGCGCCGTGTGCCGAAAACTGCTCCGCGCCGTCGGGATAGACCTATTCGCCCATGTCGTGGCGATCGGCGGCGTCCAGGTCGCGGCCGCACCGGAAGGGACGCTGGACGACCTTCGGACGAGGTCTCGAGCGAGCGACCTCGCGTGCGCCGACCCGGCCGCTGAGCCGCGAATGAAGGAGGCGATCCGCGAAGCCGCACACGCCGGCGATACGCTCGGCGGCGTGTTCGAAGTCGTCGCGACCGGCGTCGTCCCCGGGCTCGGAAGTCACGTTCAATGGGATCGAAAACTCGACGGACGTCTGGCGCAAGCGCTCATGAGCATTCAGGCCATCAAGGGCGTGGAGATCGGTGCGGGATTTTCTGCGGCGCGGTCGCGCGGCTCGGAGGTTCACGACCCGATCGGCTACGATTCGGACGCGCGCCGCTTCACGCGACCGAGCAACCGCGCCGGGGGACTGGAGGGTGGAATCACGAACGGCGAGCCGGTGGTCTGCCGCGTAGCGATGAAGCCGATCGCCACTCTGAAGAAGGCGCTGCGGAGCGTCGACGTCATGACGAAGGAGCCTTACGACGCGGCCTTCGAGCGGAGCGACGTGTGCGCGGTCTCGGCCGCTAGCGTCGTCGGCGAGGCCATGATGTCCATCGTACTGGCCGACGCCCTGCTCGAGAAGTTCGGCGGCGATTCGATGCGCGAGCTCTCGCGAAATGTCGAGGGCTATCGCGCTCAACTCGCGGAATACTGACCATGCGGGCGGGCGTCCAAGGGGACGATGGACTCGGGGGCCCGGCGCCGTCGCTCGATGTCGCGGTCGCGGAGCGCTGATCGTGCGCTCGATCGTCCTCAGTGGATTCATGGGGGTAGGAAAGACCACCGTGGGACCGCGGGTCGCGGCGCGGCTCGGGGTACCGTTCGTCGACACGGACCAGGAGGTCGAGCGCGAAGCCGGCGCGGCGATTGCCGAATTGTGGCGCCGCGACGGCGAGGCCGCCTTTCGCGTTCGGGAAGCCGTCGTCGTCGAGAGGCTGCTGACCGATGGCGTGACGAAGGTGATCGCGTTCGGAGGCGGGACAGTGATGGCCGCGCACTCGCGACGGCTCGCGACCGATCACGCGGTCGTCGTGACGCTCACGGCCTCGCCGGAAGCGATCGTGGCCCGTGCGCAAGACGTCGCGACCCGCCCGCTACTCGGCATGGGCACGGGCCCCCTCGAACGAGTCCGGGATCTGCTTGCACAGCGCGCCGATGCGTACGCCGAATCGCATCTGACGCTCGCGACCGACACGACGACGCTTGCCGCAGTGGTCGACGAGGTCGTGGGGCTGGCCGAACGGGATCCGCTGCTCGTTCCGCTGGGATCGCGCAGCTACCCGATTGACGTGTGCGTCGGCGAACCGGCCCGTCTCGCGGCTTCGATCCACCGCGCCGCCCCCTCGTCCATCGTGGTCGTCACGGACTCGAACGTGCACCGGGCCCGCGGCGCCGTTTTCGATCGATCCCTGGCGGAATTCAGGGGACCGCTCACGCGAGTGACTCTTGCGCCCGGCGAGGCGTACAAGACGCTCGCCAGCGTGTCGACCATCTGGGACGCGGCCCTCGCCGGCGCCGCGGACCGCGACGCGCTCGTCGTGGCGTGCGGCGGCGGAGTCGTCGGGGATCTGGCCGGGTTCGCCGCCGCGTGTCTGTTGCGTGGCGTTCGTTGCCTGCAAGTACCGACGACGTTGCTCGCCATGGTGGACTCGTCGGTGGGCGGCAAGACGGGATTCGACCATCCCTCCGGCAAGAACCTCATCGGCGCATTTCACCAGCCGAATGCGGTCGTCGCGGACCTGGACCACCTGACGACGCTGGGGGCCCGACAGCGGGCTGCCGGGCTCGCCGAGATCGTGAAAATCGCGCTCGCCACGGACTCGCGCCTCTTCGACGCCGTCGAGCGCGATGCGAGAGCGCTCGGGCGAGGCGAACCGATCGCGCTCGAGCCCATCGTCCGCGCTGCCATCCAAGCGAAGATCCGCATCGTTCGCGACGACGAGCGCGAGACGGCGCTCCGAGCCCTGCTGAACCTGGGGCATACGATAGGACATGCCCTCGAAGCCCACGGCGGTTACGCCCGGTGGCTGCACGGGGAGGCCGTCGCGCTCGGCACGATGGCCGAGTTGCGCGCCACGGAAAAGCTTGGATGGACGCCGCCCGGGTTGATCCTCCGAACCGAACAGCTGCTGTCGACCCTTGGCTTGCCCGCGCGCGCCGACCGCAGCGAGCTTGCGGCGGCGTGGCCGTTCGTCCATCACGACAAAAAGCGGCAGAAGGAAACTTTGCGACTCCCGGTCGTGACAGGCCCGGGGCGTGCGCACGTCGAGCGGGTACCTCTGGAAACCCTCCGAGACGCCGTTCTCGGCCCCTGATCGGGTCGGCACCCGTTGCGGCCTTCCAGGCGCACGGGGGAGAGGTCCCCGAGCACGCACGGCCCCGAAGGCGGGGGCTTGCAGCTCGGGGGGGGGCGAGTCGCGGGGTGTCTCCAACCGGCGTGTCTCCAACCTGGCGGGGCGGCCGATTGGACGTTTTTTGGCGCTGTGCCCGTATCGCGGTACGCTTGTAGATACGGGAGTGATTGCGCACCGCCGCGCTTGGCGAGCTGGGGCCCACGAGGAGAATGCCGATGAATCGCTTGTGGGGAGGCGTCTCTGCCGTACTGATGGCCGTCGCGGGGACGGGCGCCGTGCTTTCGGCGTGTGCGAGCGACGGCAGCACTCTCTTTGTCTACGACGTGCTCGCGCCCCAGGTCGTGTCGTCGGGAACCCCCTGTTCGTTCACCTCCGACCCCACGCAGCCCCAGATCCTGGGCGGGGGCGTCTTGGACATCGATTTGCGCGGCGAATACGACCCGACGTATCTGGTGGGCAATCAGTTGGTGGCCCAGGCGAATCCCACCGCGCCCCGCACCGAGACGTCGTTCGTGACGTTGCAAAAAGCAACCGTCATCGTGAAAAACGACCAGCAAGTCACGGTGAGCCGGTTCGAAGATCTCGTGTCGACGACCATCCCTCCCGCTTCGGGCGGGACGCCGAGCTATGGACCGATCACGGTCACGACGATCGACAATGCCACGGCCGTCGATCAGGGGCCTCCCCCCGGGGACCACGTCGATCAAGTCCGACTGCTGACCTACGTCCAGTTTTTCGGCCAAACACTCGGCGGCGACTCGGTCCAATCGGACGTCTACCAATTCCCCGTCCTTCTCTGCCGCGGATGCCTGGTCACGATTGCGGCGGCCGACATCAGTCCGCTCTACCAATCCCCCAACTGCGTGGGCAGCGGGCAAATGGCCGCGACCTCCGGGCCGTGCGCCATTGGGCAGGATCTTTCCGTCGACTGCAGCCTCTGTCAGGGCATTTCGACGGACTGCTCGCCGCCGGCCATCCCGATTGACGCGGGCACGACCACAAGCTCTATGGCGACGTCCACGGCGACATCCACGTCGACCTCGACGTCCACATCGACCGACGCGGGCGCGGACTAAGTACAGCGCCCCGCTATACGGTACCCGGCTGCGCTGGGCGCGATTGGACGCGGGCGCCTGGACGGCAACCCGAGGCCGTCGCCGTACCGTACCGTTTGAAAACGGCTCCGCAATCCCTGCGTGGTACCGTGGGGCGAGGCATGAGTGACACGGTCGAGCTGCGGATTGCAGGCCAGATCTATCGCGTCGTGAGCTCGGCCCCTGCGGAGGAGCTTCAACGGCTGGCCTCGGTCGTCAATCAAAAGCTGGCCGAGATCCCGACCAGTGCGCGCGGCGCAGGGTCGCAGGGCCTGTTGCTGGTCGCCATCGCTTTGGCGCACGAGGCAGAGACAGAGCGGGAGCGAAGCGAATCCGTGAAAGCGCGGATGCGCGCACTGCTCGAACGGCTGCTCGGGCGCATTGACGCGGCCCTGGGGCCTTCCGATTCGGACCCGGCAGCGTCCCAGGCACCGTGAGTTTCACGTGAAACACTCCTCCCCGCAGGCGCTCCTTTTTCTGGACGACGCACTCTCCGATCTGAAGCGGCGCGACCTCTTTCGCGAACGCCCCGCGCCCCACATTTCACCGTCCACCACGTTCTGTTCCAACGACTACCTCGGGCTCGGGGGTCGGTTCGGTCCTCCGGCCGCGGCAGGCGCCTGCGCGTCCCGCCTGGTCGTCGGCGAGCACGCGGAACACATCGCCCTCGAACGATTGGCCGCACGCCTGGTCGAGCAGCCGGCCTCGCTCGTGTTCACGAGTGGGTACGCCGCCAACGTCGGCTTGATTTCCGCACTGGCGGGACCCGGGGATCGGATCGTGAGCGACGCCTTCGACCACGCCTCCATCATCGACGGGGCCCGGCTCTCGAAGGCCCGGACGGTCGTCGTGCCCCATCTCGATCTGGCCGCGGTCGAGCGGGCGCTTTCCGAACCCCATTCCGGTCGGTCGTTCGTGGTCACCGAGTCTTATTTCAGCATGGACGCCGACCAGCCCGACCTCGCACGGCTGCGCGCCCTCTGCGACGCGCGGGCAGCGGCGCTTGTGGTCGACGAAGCGCACGCGCTGGGCGTCTTGGGCCCCCAAGGCCGGGGCCTCTGTGCAGCCGCGGGCGTCCGAGCGGATGCCGTCGTCGGCACGTTCGGCAAGGCCTTCGGGGCCGCGGGAGCGTTCGTCGCAGGCTGCGACGCGCTCATGGCCTGGCTCTGGAACCGCGCGCGGACGTTCGTCTTCTCGACAGGCCTGAGCCCCGCTCTGGCTGCCGCGGCCAGCGCCGGGATCACGGCCGCCGCGGCGAACCCGGCCCTACGGGAAAGGACCCTTCGCGCAGCCGACCACCTTCGCGAAGGCCTGCATCGCGTCGGCATTCGGCCGGCTGGCTTTGGTCACATCATTCCTTGGGTGATCGGCCCAAGCTCTGCCGCGGTTCGGATGTCCAACGCCCTTCGCGCTCGCGGCCTCGACGTTCGCCCGATCCGCCCGCCCTCCGTTCCCGCCGGCACGGCGCGTCTTCGCTTCACGGTCACCGCCGCCCACGGACCAGCGGACATTGACCGGGCCATCGCCATCGTCCGCGATGCGATGGCCGCGGGCGTCTTGTGAGGTCCCGGCTCATTGCTGTGTCCGGCACGGGGACGTCGGTGGGCAAGACGCACTTCGCCGAGGCGCTCTTGCGATTTTTCGCGCTGCGATACCCCCGCGTCATCGGCCTGAAGCCGATCGAAACCGGACTGTGTGAGGCGTCGGTTTCGGACGCCGCCCGGCTGGAGCGGGCATCGACGTTTCACGTGCAACCTTTTGGCTACGCGTTTGCCGAGCCGTTGTCGCCGCATCTCGCCGCCCGACGATCCGGCCGAGGTCCCATTCGCACCGGACCCCTACTCGCGAGGATCTCCGAAGTCCGCGCACAATCCGATGTCGTCGTCGTCGAATTGCCCGGCGGCCTGTTCACCCCCATCTCCGACACGACCGTGAACGCCGATTTCGTGCGCGACCTCGACGCCGACGCGATCGTGCTCGTCGCACCCGACCGACTCGGCGTGCTGCACGACGTCCTCTCGACCACGAGGGCCGCCCAAAGCGTTGGGGTGGATGTCCCCGGCATCGTCCTCGTCGCGCCCGACACACCCGACGCCTCCACCGGGCATAACGCGGCGGAGCTCGCGCACCTGCTGCGACCGCCCATCCTACTGGCCCTGCCCCGCGCCGACGTGCCGGAGCTCTCGAGACACTCCACCATGATCCAAGTTTCCGATTACCTCGGAGACTAGACCCGAGCGGTCTGGGACGCGGCGACGGCCGGCGTTGCCGTGCCGGTCGGCGTCGCGGTTGTCGCGGTCGCCGTCCGCTCCAATCACTCCGCCACAACCCGACCTCGCCGGAGCGTCAGCGTCGCGGCCCCAAGCGCGACCAG
Source organism: uncultured delta proteobacterium (assembly GCA_963696385.1). Classification (GTDB taxonomy): domain Bacteria; phylum Myxococcota_A; class Polyangia; order Polyangiales; family Polyangiaceae; genus Palsa-1150. The sequence goes on along the minus strand of CAVOKF010000004.1, from coordinate 278,175 downwards.
GGCTTCGCCAAAACCCAGATCGTGGGTGACGACTACGATCGTGGCCCCCGCCTCCACTTCCTCGCCCAAGACCGCGGCCAAGCGATCGGCCGACGACGCGTCCAAGCCCGACGTGGGCTCGTCCAATAAGAGCAGGCGAGGGGCGTGCACCAGGGCGCGCGCGAGCGCAACGCGCTGCCGCTGACCGCGCGAATACGTGCGAAAGGGCCGGTTTGCAAATCCCTCGAGATCGAAGCGGAGCGCGGCGCGGCTGAACGCCGTCTTCGCGTCACAGCCGTACAGGCGGGCCGCGAGTTCGATATTCTCTCGCCCTGTGAGGTCCGGATAGCAGAGCGAGTCGTGCCCTAGCCAACCCAGACTGCGCCGCACATCGCGATGGGTGCGCCCGAGCGCACCGTGATCGACGCGGCCCGAGGTTGGACGCGCCAACGTTCCTAGAATGGAAAGCAGCGTGGATTTGCCGGACCCATTCGGTCCTCGAACGATGCCGATGCTCTGCTCCTCGACCTGCCAGTTCACGCCGACGAGTGCGCGCACAGGACCATACGTCTTGGTGACATTTCGAACGTCGATCACGCGTACCCGTAGCACTGCGTACGGCACGGGCACGCGCGGCGGCAACAGCCTCTTGCGCCCCAAGCGCTGCCGCGCACCCTATGGCCCCGGCGTGCTAGTCTGCAAACCATGACGGCCGTTGCCGCCCGCATCGCAGAGGAGCTGCCTGCGCTCCAAACGCTGCGCCAGGCGGTCGAGACGGCTCTCGAAGGAAAGCACGACGCCGTCGAGCTCGCCCTCGTCGCGCTGTTGGCTCGCGGTCACCTGCTCATCGAGGACGTACCGGGGGTCGGCAAAACGACGCTCGCGCGGGCACTGGCCAAGGCCGTCGGAGGCGATCTGCGGCGCGTGCAGTTTACAAGCGATCTCCTTCCAAGCGACGTTCTCGGGGTCAGCGTCTACGACCAGCGAAGCGGGGAATTCGTCCTGCGTCACGGACCCATCTTCGCCAACATTCTCCTGGCCGACGAGATCAACCGCGCCAGCCCCCGGACGCAGTCAGCGCTCCTCGAGGCCATGAACGAAGGGCAAGTTTCTCTCGACGGGCAGACCATTCCGCTGCCCGACCCCTTCTTCGTCATCGCCACTCAAAACCCTCAAGATTTCGCAGGGACCTTCCCCCTTCCGGAGTCGCAGCTCGACCGATTCTTGCTGAGAGTCCGCATCGGCTACCCGCCCCCGCAAGTCGAGATGCGATTGGTACTGGACGGACACACCGATACGGCGCGCGACGTGCCGTGTGTGCTCGATCCGGCGCGGCTGGTCGCCCTGCAGCGCGAAGTCGAGCGCGTCACGATCGACACGTCTCTCGCCAACTATCTGCACGCGCTCATCACAGCGACACGGACTTCGCCCCTTCTGTCGTTGGGAGCCTCCACGCGCGCGGCCATGGCGCTCGGCCATGCGGCGCGGGGCCGCGCCCTGCTGCGCGGCCGGCACTATTGCATCGCGGACGATATCCACGACTTGGCCATCCCCGTCTTGTCGCATCGGGTGCGTTTGGCGACGCAAGCCGACGGGTTCGTGCCCACGCGCGACGAAGCCGAGGGGGCGCTGCGCGAAGTCATCGGGCGCATCCCCGTCCCACTTTGATCCCGTGTGGAACCGACCTTGGCACAAGGGCTTGTCCTCGAGCGCAATCGCGCAATGGCTCGCCATGTGGCGCGCGCGCATGCGCCCGCCGCGTCGGCTGAAATTCACGCGGGAAGGCAAGTTCTTCGTCGGTATTACACTGGGGGTCGGATTCGCTGCGATCAACACAGCAAACAACCTTCTTTATCTGCTGCTCGGGATGTTGCTCGCGCTCATCGTGGTGAGCGGCATCATGAGCGAGCTATCCCTTCGCGACCTGACCGTCGTGCGGCGCCTGCCCCTCCGAGCGCAAGTCGGACGCGCACACCTCGTGGAGATCGAGGTTTTCAACCACAAGGCGCGGATTCCCTCCTACGCGATTGAGGTCGAGGACCTTCGTGCCGGCCAGCCCGCCGACAAGCGCTGCTTCTTTCTCAAGATCAGCCCTGAAATCCACGCAAGTGGCCGCCTACCGCAGGACCCCTGTACGGCGGGGACGCGACGTGCATGCAGGCTTTCGTATCGCGACGCGGTTTCCCTTCGGGCTGTTCGAGAAATCCCGCGAAGTCCCCGCCGCAGGCGAACTCGTCATCTATCCCGCCGTCGACTCCGTCCAGATCGCGCAACCTTCCGGCGGACGCACGGCGGGGGCGGACCATGTGGTCGGCCGGGGTCATGGACACGACTTTCTCGGTTTGAAACTGATGCGCCCCGGCGAAGACCCGCGCGACGTCCATTGGAGAAAAACCGCCGCCGTCGGGCAAATGGTCATGCGCGAACGCGCACGCGAGACCCGGCCCGACGTAACCCTGACCCTCGACACCGTACAGCCTGCCGGTACGGGCGACGAATGGGCCGCCACTTTCGAACGACGCATCCGCGACATCGCATCGCGAGCCGTCGCCCACATCAAGCGGGGCGACCGCGTCGCCGTGTTCATGACCGGCGGAGGGGTCACACGCGCGGATTGCATGGTCGGAGCCGACCCCCTACTTCGGTGCCTGGCTCTCATCGAACCCGTCGCGGCGCGCGACCGCCCGCGATCCCAGGCGCCGGAGGCCGCCCAATGAGGTTTGGACTCGTGCACCGCATCCTCACCGACGCGCTCGCGGCCCTCGGCGTATTGGCCGTGGTGAGCACGGCGTCGCTCAGTGGCTGGACGAATCTCACCCTCGTCGCGGGCCTCGCGATCGCCATCGCGATCCCGGAGCGCTGGCAAGGACGCCCCGCGCTCCGCCACTTCGCGACCCTCGCTCCGGTGGCCCTTCTTTTGGTGGAGGGAGCGCGATTGGCTGTCGGGCGCTCCCCGCTCGACGTGGCTGTCGAATTTGCTGCGCTGCTGCAGATCGTGCGCGTCGCGACCCGCCGGGGTGCCGCCCACGACCAGCAGATCATCGTGCTTGCGATGCTTCACTTCGTCGCCGGGACCGTTCTGGGCGGAGGTCTCACCTACGGACTCTGTTTTCTCGGATTTCTCGTAGTCGCTCCCGGCGCCCTCGTGTTGAGCCATCTCCGTCGGGAGGTCGAGGGCAACTACCGTCAGGGCGCGCGGGACCGAACCGGGCTACCGGTCGACGTGCCGCGCATCCTGCGTAGCCGGCGCGTCGTCGGACGCGGATTCTTGGTCGCGACTTGCCTGCTTTCCGTTCCCATTCTTGTCTTTACGACGACTCTATTTCTCTTGTTTCCGCGCATCGGACTGTCTTTGCTTCTTTTGAGCCACTCGCATTCGGGACGAATGATTGGATTTTCCGAGCACGTCGACCTCGGAGACGTCGGCGTCCTGCGCGACGACCCCACCATCGCACTGCGCTTCGAAGTCGCGGACCTACCCGATCCGCCCCCGACCCGATTGACCCTCCGGCTGCGTGGCACGGCATTCGACGGCTACGACGGGCATGCCTGGGCTAGGACTCAACGCGACGCGACGCGCACAGGCGACCGTGCGCTCGACTCCGGCGACTGGGTGCCGATTCCGCGTGCCCCGGCCGTGGCGCGCGATCGAGTCGTCTCGTTCGACTTGGAGCCCATCGATCCTCCCGTCATCTTTCTGCCCCCGCGCGCGGTCGCGCTGCGCCTCCGCGCCCCCACCGCGTTTGCGCTCGGAGACTCCCTCACGATCCAGCGAGGATCCGAAGGCGAACTCCGGTACGCGGGCGCCGACCAGCGCGGCCTACGCTACGACGTGTACCTCGCATCCGACGACGAGACGATTGTCGAGCGCCTGTCGCCATCGGAATTGCCGCGATACCTGCAACTGCCACCCGATCTGCCCGCCCGAGTCGCCGAGCTCGCGCATCGCTGGACCGACGGTCTCGCGACCAACGATGCGAAGGCCATGGTCATCGAACAGCACCTGCGGCGCGAATTCGCTTACGATCTGCATTCCCCGTCTTCGGGAAAGCCGCAGCCGATCGACCATTTTCTGTTCGAGTCACGACGCGGACACTGCGAGTTCTTTTCGACCGCCATGGCCGTCATGCTTCGATCCATCGGCATTCCCTCTCGGAACGTCACCGGATTCGTCGGCGGGACGTGGAACCGTTTTGGCCGGTATTATGCGGTGCGCGAAGGCGATGCCCATTCTTGGGTCGAGGCGTATTCGGACGATCCGATCCGTCCGACCTGGCGCACGTTCGACCCCACTCCCGCGGCGGGCGCCCAGCCGCTCGAGCCCCCCGACGGCGCGTACTATTACGTTCGCGATTTCGTCGAAGCGATGTCGCAGCGCTGGAACACGTACGTCGTGGGCTACGACTTGCACAAGCAAGTGCGGCTTATCGAGGACTTCACCCGCCGCTACGAGCGGCTGCGCGCCCGGGCCGGCATGGACAAAGGCCTTCTCGACCGCCTGACGCGTGGCCCCATGATGGCCGCGCTCGTGCTGGCCCTCCTCGTGGCCGGGTACGCCATCTGGAAGAGGACTCGACAGCGGTCCGAACGCTCGAACGAAAAGCCACCGATGGTCGGGCCGACCGACGCACGCGCCCAATCCGTGGTGGCCTTGTTTCGCGCCCTCGAGTCTGCGCTCAATCTCCATGGGATCACCCGATCTCCTTCGGTGCCCCCGCTCCGGCATGCCGAAGAGCTCCGTATGCGGCACCATCCGCTCGGCGACGAAATCGCGTCGCTCACACGCGTCTATCTCGAAGCCCGATTCGGGGGGGTCGTGTTGACCGAGCACGACCGCCGCGCCTTCGAACGACGCATCCGCGACATTCGAAGCCTTCGGCGCACCGGCTCCCACGCCGCGTAGGCGATCCTGGCCTGCGCCCCGGTTTTTCGGTCGGCCCCCCGTCGCCCCACGACGTCTCTCAGAGCGACAATTCCGCCAGGATCGCGCTCGCGGGCATGGCGCCACTCAGGCGTTGCGCCTCCTTCCCGCCACGGAACACGATCATCGTCGGAATGCTCCGGATCCCGAAGCGCGACGCCACGTCGGGCAAAGACTCGGTATCGACCTTGGCCACGATGATCTCGCCCGCGCGCTGCAGCGCCACCTTTTCGATCTCGGGCGCCACGGTACGGCACGGCCCGCACCAGGCCGCCCAGAAGTCGACGAGGACGGGCGCCGGCGCATCACGGATGAGTTCATCGAAGTCCTGCGCGCTGGCGACCGAAGTCGGCTGTGTCCGGGGAAGGAGCGAAGCCTTGCACGCGGCGCAGACCGCCCTATCCAGCAGGCGAGTGGCAGGCAGTCGGTTCGGCCTGCCGCACGACGAGCATGCGATGATCATCGGAAGCTATGTAGCCACTTTTCGGTTGAGGCTGATCTGGACGACATCGTGTCCCGCCGACCGCTTTACGACACCGTAAACGCTTCCGGCCCGCGGACGTGCCATGCGCCCGTCGAACTCGAGATCCGGCTCGCCGACGTCGATCCAGGCCAGAATCAGCGGATCACCCGCAGCGCCGTCCGCGATCTTTTGTCGAAACTCGACCAAGCTGACATGCACGCCATCGCGCAACTCATCGGCCGTCACGGAGCGCTGCACGCTTCCGATCGGCCGTGCGTATTTTCGAGGATTCTCTCCGGCCTGCCGGTCGTACGACTGCACGACCAGACGATACACGCGACCCGCCGACAGGCCGTCCGCCCGCACCTTCGCGCGGACCGCGTCGGCAGCGTCGCCGAGCGTCGTCGCCGCAACCAATGCGATCCACGATCCCGCGGCCGCGGAGCGAACACTTCGGGTGGACAGTCTCTTGGCCCTTATCATGGGAACGCCGCTACTATATGCTAGATTCATGCCAGCCGTCGGGGCCGCGCGACGCGGCAGCAAACCCGCCATTTCTCGACGGGTGTGGCGTGCGAATTGTTCCCGGACGGCCGTCGACGGGCGCAGCCTTCCCCGAGGACACCGCAAAACATCCGGGAACTGCTGAGTTTTCCGGGGCGTCCCCGGCCCTGTCCAAACCCCGCCAGAGTGTCGACCGCCGGACGCAGCGGGACACCACGGCCCCGTCGGCAAGACGGTGGCACAATTTGGCCATGCGACGTCCCTGCCGGCCGAGTCGCGCCAGCGCCCAGTGGCCCTACCGGCCACTGGGCGGATGCCGTGGCGCCGTCGGCCACCGCCCACCAGCCCGCCATCCCGAAGCTCGTCCTCGGTCGAGCTCGATCAGTTTTGCATTCGCGCCGTGAAAGACAAATCGCCGCTGGCGCCGACGTCTACGATGACGCGTGTCCCCGGCGGAAACTCGCCGCCCAGAACCTTGCGCGCCATGGGGTCTTCCAGTGCGTGCTGGATCGCTCGCTTCAGGGGTCGCGCGCCATATTGCGGATCCCATCCCTCGCGAGCCAGGTAGTCCTTGGCTCGGTCCGTGACCTCCAGGGACAAATCGCGGCGCGCGAGCCGCGCTTCGAACCGACTCAGCTGAATGTCCACGATGTAGCGGATTTGCGACGGATCGAGCTGATTGAAGACGACGGCCTCGTCCAAGCGATTGAGAAACTCGGGGCGGAACACCTTGCGAACCTCGTCCAGAACAGCTTGTACGACGAGATCGCGCCGATTCGCGACAGTCAGCCCCGGCCGCTCGTCGATCGCTCGGATCTGCGCCGACCCAATGTTGCTCGTCAAAATGATGACGGTGTTCTTGAAGTCCACCGTTCGACCTTGACCGTCGGTCAGCCGCCCGTCGTCGAGCACTTGCAGCAACGCGTTCCACACGTCACCGTGGGCCTTTTCCACTTCGTCGAACAGCACGACCGAGTAGGGGCGTCGGCGCACCGGCTCGGTCAACTGCCCGCCCTCCTCGTAGCCGACGTAGCCCGGGGGCGCACCGATGAGCCGCGCGACCGCGTGCTTCTCCATGTACTCGCTCATGTCCAACCGAATCATCGCTCGCTCGTCGTCGAACAGAAATTCGGCGAGAGCGCGCGCGAGCTCGGTCTTGCCGACGCCCGTCGGGCCCAGAAACAGAAAGCTGCCGATGGGTCGATGGGGGTCCCCGAGACCCGCCCTCGATCGTCTCACGGCGTTCGCCACGATTTCGACCGCCGCGTCCTGCCCGACGACGCGCCGCTTCAAGTCCTCTTCCATGTGGAGAAGCTTGTGCATCTCGCCTTGCATCATTTTCGTGATCGGAATCCCGGTCCACTTCGACACGACTCCGGCGACGTCCTGCTCGGTCACTTCTTCGCGCAGGTAGCTCGTCTTGTCCTGGACTTTTGCGAGTGCCTTTCGGGACTCGTCGATCCTTTTCTCGAGTTCCGGGATCTTGCCGTAACTAATCTCGGCGGCGCGGCCGAGATCGCCGCGCCGTTGCGCCTGCTCGGCTTCATGGCGCAGCCGCTCGACCTCCGGTTGCGCCTTGCGAATTTGATCGATGATCTCTTTCTCGCGGAGCCACTGGGCACGCATCCCGCGCGCACTCTCCTCGATCTCCGCGATTTGCCGCGCCACTTCCTCGACCCGAACCTTGCTCGCCGGATCGCGCTCCTTTTTGAGCGCCTGCTGCTCGATCTGGAGCTGCATCAGCCGGCGCTGCAACGCGTCGATCTCGGCCGGCATGCTGTCGACTTCCATTTTGATTTTCGCGGCGGCCTCATCGACCAAGTCGATGGCCTTGTCCGGCAGGAATCGGTCCGGCACGTAGCGGTCGCTCAGGGTGGCGGCTGCGACCAGCGCGGCGTCCTGAATTCGAATGCCGTGGTGCACCTCATAGCGCTCCTTGAGCCCGCGCAGGATCGCAATCGTGTCTGCGACAGTCGGCTGCGAGACGAAGACAGGCTGAAACCGCCGCTCCAAGGCGGCGTCCTTCTCGATCCGCTTGCGATACTCGTCGAGCGTCGTCGCGCCGATGCAGCGTAGCTCGCCGCGGGCGAGTGCCGGTTTCAGCAGATTCGCGGCGTCCATGGCCCCTTCGGCCGCGCCAGCGCCGACGATCGTATGAAGCTCGTCGATGAATAGGATGATTTTGCCGTGCGAGGCCTCGATCTCCTTGAGCACAGCCTTGAGGCGGTCCTCGAACTCGCCGCGATACTTCGACCCAGCGACGAGCGCCCCCATGTCGAGCGCGCACAGTCGTTTGTCCTTGATCGACTCGGGAACGTCACCCCGAACGATTCGTTGGGCAATCCCTTCGACAATGGCCGTCTTGCCGACACCCGGCTCACCGATCAGCACGGGATTGTTCTTCGTTCGTCGCGAGAGAACCTGCATGACGCGCCGGATCTCCTCGTCGCGCCCGATCACGGGATCGGTCTTACCGGCCCTCGCAGCCTCGGTCAGGTCCCGGCAGTACTTCTCGAGCGCCTGGAACTTCTGTTCGGGATCGGGGTCGGTGATGCGCTGGGCGCCGCGTACAGTGGCGAGTGCGGCGAGCAGCTTCTCGTAGTTGACCCCCCCGTGTTGCTCGAAGAGGCTCATCGTGTCGCGATCGTGTTGTGCCGCGGCGAGCACGTAATGCTCCACCGACACGTACTCGTCTTTGAGCTTTTTTGCCTCGTCGTCCGCGCGCCGAACGAGTTCGAGCGATCGACGCGAAAGCGCAGGCTGTGCACCCCCGCTTACGCGCGGGAAGCCCTCGATTCGCTTGCTGATCGAGTCGCGCAGCGCCGGGACGTCGACACCCGCCTTTTGAAGCAGAGGGGCCGCCACCCCTCCGTCCTGGTCCAGCATCGCGGCCAACCAGTGCTCCGGTTGCAACTCCGGATTGCCGAAGCGCGAAGCCCGATCGATCCCACCTTGAAACGCCTCTCGGCTCTTCGTCGTCATCCGTTCAGGACGCATCGCGATTCCTCCCGGGGCGCCGCCCACTGTCTTCCCGCGCACTCGTTGCCGCAAGCTCTCGCGGCTTGCGCGCCGCACGCGGGCTCTCGGACCGCCCTTACCACCACGAAGCTAAATCGCCGTTCGTGCTTTGCAAGAGCTGCGCCGCGCAAAGCTCGCCTGCGAAATGGCAGCGGCCTCCGTCGCCGCGGTCGCCCCGCTTTCGTTCCGGGCCGATCGTGCACTTCGCCCGCGCATGCCCTGCGACGGCCGCGGCCGCAACGGGGCCGTCAGATGTCGAGATTTTTGACGCTGAGAGCGTTTTGCTCGATGAATTGACGCCGCGGCTCGACCTGATCCCCCATGAGAATCGTGAAGATCTGATCGGTCTGCACCACGTCGTCCAAGCGAACCTGCAGCATGACCCGCGTGTTGGGGTCGAGCGTCGTCTCCCATAGTTGCCCGGGATTCATTTCGCCGAGCCCCTTGTACCTCTGCAGCTGGGTTCCCTTCCGTCCCCGTTGGTCAATGAAGTCCCAGAGGGCATCGGCATCCTCGACCTCGGTCTCGCCCTTGGTCTTGTCGCTCTTGTCGGCGTCTCGAACGAAGTACGGCGTCGGCCCAATGGATCGAACGTCTTGCTCGATGGAATAAAGCTCCTCGTATTCTGCAGAGTCGACGAGATTCCAGTCGATCACGACAGGACGAGCGGCCGCGCCGGGCCGCGGCGCGATGGCAATGCGTGCCGCCCCGTGCTCGGCTTCCCAGCCGACGTCGATCTGCAGCGGCAAGATATCGGGCTTCTTTCGCTCGAGCCGCGCTCGGATGAGCGGCACCGCAGCATCCACTTTGCTTCGCTCGCGCAGCTCGATCTTACCGAGCGGGGCGGCATGCAGCGCCTGAGCGATGATCGAGGCATCGCACCGCCGGTCGAGCTTGGCCAGCGCTCTCCGGAACAGCCGAAGCCTTTCGGCCAAGCGGAAGAGGGGATCCCCGGCCAAAGTAGGCCCTTTGCTGGCACGCACGGCCAACCCCTCGACTCCATGCTCGAGAAAGAATCGGTCGAGTCCGGATTGGTCCTTGAGGTAGACGTCCTTTTTCCCCCGGCGCGCGCGATACAGAGGAGGCTGCGCGATGTACAGGTATCCCCGTTCCACGAGTTGGGGCATCTGCCGATAAAAGAACGTCAGAAGAAGCGTCCGGATGTGGCTCCCGTCGACGTCCGCGTCCGTCATCAGAATGATCTGGTGATACCGGAGCTTGTCGATATCGAAACTTCCCTCGCCGATTCCACATCCTAGTGCGGCAATCAACGTTCCGATCTCGACGCTCGAAAGCATCTTGTCGAGACGGGCGCGCTCGACGTTCAAAATTTTTCCGCGCAGAGGCAATATCGCTTGAAAACGGCGGTCTCGACCCTGCTTGGCGGAGCCCCCGGCGCTGTCGCCTTCGACGATGTAGATCTCCGCTTCCGCGGGGTCACGCGTCTGGCAGTCCGCGAGTTTGCCCGACAGACTCGAGTAGTCGAGCTGCCCCTTGCGAACCACCTCGCGCGCCTTTCGCGCGGCTTCGCGGGCCTTCGCCGCAATGATCGTCTTTTCGATGATCTTGCGAGCGGTTTGGGGGTTCTCCTCGAAGAACCGACCGAGCCGTTCGTAGACGGTCGTCTCGACGATCGTCTTCACTTCACTCGATACGAGCTTGCTCTTGGTCTGGGAGTCGAAGCTCGGGTCAGGGTGTTTGATGCTGATGACCGCCGTCAATCCCTCTCGGATATCTTCGCCCTGCAGTCCGTTTTTCACTTCCTTGAACAGATTCTGTGCGCTCCCGTAACTATTGAAGACCTTCGTGAGTGCGGCGCGTAACCCCGTCAAATGGGTACCGCCATCGCGATTGTGAACGTTATTCGTGTAACAGAAGATCTGCTCCTGATAGCTCGCGTTCCATTGCATCGCGAGCTCGATCCCGATCGGGATCGTGCCGCCCTCGACGGGGTGCTCCGCGACGATCGAGATGACCTTGTCGTGAACGGGCTCCTTCGTCTTGTTGAGGTGCTCGACGAACTCGCGAATCCCTCCCTTGTAAAGAAATGCCTCTTGGCGTCCGCCCTCACGCTCGTCCGTCAAACTGATCAAAAATCCTGCGTTCAGAAAGGACAACTCCCTCAACCGGCTCGCAAGGATGTCGAACTGGAACTCGGTGGTCGTGAAGATCGTCGGGTCCGGCTTGAAACTCATTTTCGTGCCGGTTTTGTCGGTATCGCCGATGACCCTCAGGGGTGCGACGGGAACGCCCCTGCGGTACTCCTGGAAATGAACGTGTCCCTCCCGCTTGATCTCCATTTTCAGCCATTCGCTCACGGCGTTGACGGCGCTCACGCCGACCCCGTGCAGCCCGGCACTCACTTTGTAGCTCGCGTGATCGAATTTGCCCCCCGCATGCAGCACCGTCAGGACGACCTCGGCGGCGCTCACGCCCCGATCCTTCATGATGCCCACGGGAATGCCTCGCCCGTCGTCTTCGACCGTCAGCGATCCGTCGAAATGAATCGTGACGTCCATGCGCGTGCAAAAGCCACCCAGGTGCTCGTCCACGGCGTTGTCGACGACTTCCCACACCAAGTGATGCAACCCCGACCCGTCGTGCGGGTCGCCGATGTACATTCCGGGACGCTTCCGCACGGCCTCCAGCCCCTCGAGAACGGTGATGCTGGTGCTGTCGTAGTTCGACGACGGCGGGGGGACGGTCTGCGGAACGCTCACATTCGACATAGGTTACGTCGCGTCCTTAGGAGCACAGCGCGCCGGTCGCGCGAGGTGCCCAGGCATAATTCAGGCAGCTATGCCGCGCCGTGAACCGAAGATCTCGTCGATTTCGGCCAAGTGTCGGAGTGCACCGCCCGGCGCGGCCCGGACGTCAGGCAGTATACGTCGCAGACTCCCTTTGTGCAACCAAAACATAAGCTAATTTCTTATATATTTCAGTAACTTACAACAAACCTAGCGGGTACGCTATCCCATCCGTTTCGGCAGCCGGTTCCGGCGCCCCGGCGCCTAGAGCCAAGCCCCAAGCCCGGATCGGTGGGTCGCCCGCGCGAGCCTTCCCACCTATTCGCTACCGTCGGGCGATGTGTCCTTCCACGACGACGAAATCGACGCGGGCCTCTCCGGCCAGCAGTCCCGCGGCATCGATGACCTCGGGACGCGTCGTCGTGAGGACAATCTGCCCTGGTTCTTCGCGAAGGGTGTCGAACAAACGAACCGTTGTCCGGCGATCGAGTTCGCTGGAAACGTCGTCCATGAGCAAGATGGGGCGCATCCCCGTGACCGACGAGATCACCGAGATCTCGCCCAGCTGAAGAGCCAGCACGACGGCGCGCTGCTGCCCCTGAGACGCCATGCTGCGCACCGGGTGGTCGCCGAGCGTCAAGGCCAGATCGTCTCGATGCGGACCGGTCGAGGCGGATCCGCGGGCGCGGTCGCGGGAGCGCTGGCGCAACAGCGACTCGCGATAGTGCTCCGGCGTATCCGGACACGAGCACGCGTACCGTGCCGCCAATCGCAGCCCCGGGGCACCCATTCGGGAGAATGCCGCGAGCGCGGCCGGCAGAAGTCTGTCGGCCGCGATCGACCGTGCCGCCATCAACGCGAATCCATGTCGGACCAGGAGATCTTCCCACCCGTCGAGATCCGGCGCCGACTCGCCCCGAGCTTCGAGAACACGCTGCCGAGCACGGAGCGCCTCCGCATACGCTACGGAATCCCCCATCGACCCGGGAAAAAGATACAGCGCGACACGATCGAGCAGCTTGCGTCGCTCTCCGCCCGTCCCTGCCACCAGCGCGACGGCACCTGGATGAAACACGACCGTTGGCGTCCTAACGGCATAAGCCGCGAGCGTAGGGGGGCGCCGCCCGTCGATGCGAACGGCTCGCACGCCGGCACGCAGACCGACGGTCTGATCGCGTAGCTCACGATCTTCATCGATGCGGGCGCGCAAGCTGGCAATTTCGCCACCCAACGAGATGAGATCCGCCAACCTCGACGTCCGATAGCTTCTCGACGTCGCAACCACGTACACCGATTCCAGCAGATTCGTCTTGCCCTGCCCGTTTTCCCCGGACACCACGTTGAAGCGGGCGCCGAGTTCGATGTCGACGCTCGTTAGGTTTCGAAATCCGCGCACGCCGAGAGACCGAACGGCCAGAGACCGCATCGCGTCTCAAATGCGCATGGGCATGACGACAGCCAAGAAGGAAAGCGCGCTCGCTGGCCGGATCACTGCAGGGTCGAGCTCCCCCCCAAAGCCGAGTTCGACATCTTCGTCGTCGAGCGCACCGAGAACGTCCAGAAAGTACTTTGCGTTGAATCCGATGGTCAGGTTCGCGCCGGAGTAATCGATCGGAATTTCATCGAACCCTTCGCCACTGTCTGGAGACTCCGTCGTGATGCGCATCGTACCGGAACCGAAGCCGAGTTTGACTCCGCCGGTCCTCTCGTTGGCCGCGACGGATACCGCGCGAAGCGCGTCCGCAAAGGCGGCCCGAGGCACACGCACGATCTTCTCGCTTTGCTGCGGGATGACCTGGCCGTAGGGCGGGAATTGAGCATCGACCAACCGAACGGCGAACGTCATCCCTCCGCCCTGAAAGTACGCGCTCGATCCACTTTGGGTGATCTGAAGTTGAGGCTTCGTCGCTCCCTCTTTGCCTTCCTTCGCCTCACCCACGAAGTCGTCGCACAATCTGCGGAGCTCTTGGATCGCCTTGAGCGGGATGAGCATCGTCGCCGAGGCCTGCCTGCCGGTGACCCGAACTTCCATTTTGGAAAGCCGGTGCCCGTCCGTAGTGACCATCCGAACGACGTCTCCGTCCCATTCGAATAGAGCTGAGTTCAGGTGGGCGCGAGTCTCGTCGCCTGAAATCGAGAAATACGTCTTCGCGATCAGTTCATCGAGAACTTCCACGTCCAAGGCGAGCGACGGCGAACCCTCCGCGGGCGCAGGCAGCGGAGGAAAATCCTCTCCCGGCATTCCATGCAGCGTGTAACGCCGCGCACTGCCGGCCGCCTTGATCGTCGTCGTCGCGTTGTCCTGGGATGCCAGATGAATGGGGCCTTCCGGCATCATCCGAATGCGTTCGAGAAGATCCTTGGCCGGGATCGCCACACTTCCCCCCTTGCTCACGTCGACGCTGATTCGCCCGACGAGAGCCAGGTACAGGTCCGTTGCGGCCACGCGCAGCGAGCTTGGGCCCTCGACCGCCAGCAACACGTTGGACAGCACGGGCATGGTGCTCTTGCGCTCCGCGACGCCCTGCATGCGCGACACGAGCTTGAGCAGATCCTTTTTGGGTACCGTGAGTTCCATCGGCCGATCTCGGCAGCATCCTTAGATTAGATTTGTAGCAGTGTCGATAGAGCCTGGGGATGGAGGGGAAAAAGCAAAAAGGGAAGGAATCCCGACCCTTTGGACAGGAATCGGGCTGAGGACGGCGCGCGGGACAGACGGCCCGAATCTCGGGACAGATCCCGCGACCGGTCCTGTCCAGAGGTCCTTCCCGGGCGAAGTTCCCAGCCTTTTCTCCAGGTTGTCCCCCGCGCAGGCGAGGCTCAAACGGGGTTCAGGGTCATCGCGAGCAAATCGATCAACTCGCGTCGAGCCGTCTCGTACGTCCTCGGCCCGACCTCTCCCGAGGCGAGCGCATCTTCGAGCGCGGCGATCTCTTCGAGCAGCGCATCGCGCGCCCGCTCTGGGGCCACGATGGGCGCGCGGCGCCGGCCTCCCCGAGCGACGAAAAGGATGCCGAGGCCCACACCGATCGCCGCCAGCAGCGTCGCGATCAATCGACCCGGTCCGGGAGTGGGCAGGTCGTGAATTCCGATATCGAGAGATCGAATCCGCGGATCGGCTGGCCGCAGCCGGCGCTCGGTCACGAGAAAGCTCTGTCCGCGCGAATCGTGAACCAGCTCGGCAGGAGGAAACCCGGCGGCCGTGAGCTTGATTCCCGACGAGGCAGGCATGACCACTCGCGCGATGGCGACGTGAGGAGGGAGCCCCAATTCGAGATCGACGTCCTTGTCTCCGGACCAGGGAATTTGGCATCGAAATTGGACGACGTGCTGGCCCGGCGAGAACGTTCCGTGCAGCCGTGCGCCCTGTCCTTCGACCTCGTCGACCCCCTGATCGCTCATCGAGGCTTGAGCGTTGAACGCGGTGAACGATGGCGGCAGCGACATCGTCACTCCGTCGGGCTGCCATGCGGCCCGCCCGAGGTTGTAGATCGTGAGAGACTCTTCGATCTGCACCCGATCGTCGCGGAGCTCCGCGCCGATCGCTGCTTCGCTGACGATGAGCGTCGACTCGAGCTCTCGAGTGACGGGATACACGTGGAGCAGCACGTGCATCGCTTTGACCTGTCCCAATTGAAACGGTGCCGCCGCGAACGAGCCGCCTTGATACCCGACCGAGACACGATACGCGATGTTGCTCGCCGTATCCAAATCGGAGAAAACACAATGTCCGCGATCGTCGGTGTCTTTCTGAATGTGTTTGCGACTGTCGCCTTTGGCAACCGAGTTGATCAAAATTCCGACGGTGACGATCTCGTGCGCGACCGGCTTGTCGTCGGGGTCGTGAAGATCGACCGAGATCGATCCGGCGGGCAGCGTTGGATCGGCTTGTTCGACGTCCTCCGGAGGCTGAAATACACCGGGCATCCCGCTGTTGGCCGACGCGCGCGCGTGCGGATTCGCGGGCTCGACGGGCGGATGCCCCGTAGGACGCGCATCGCCCCCTCCACCCGGGTCGGCCGCCCCCTCGCTCGCCTGGGCCACTGCACCGGCGGGGGCCGCTGCTTTCGCCCTTTGGGCGTCTGACGTCCCCGCGGTCCCGAGCGACGCGGCCATGACCGCGAGGGCGGCCATTCGATCACGGACCCTCATCGCCCTCACCCTTGGCACCCGTCAGCGCTGCGCCACAACGCTTGCAGAACGTCGCATCCGGCTCGTTCGACACCCCACATCCGGAACAGGGTATGCGGTTCGCCTCTCGGGTCGGTCGTGCGCTCGGCGCCGCCTCTCGGGTGGGCAATCGCCCGGTCGACCGTCTCCGCGATAGAAACTCGGCCGCCAACTTCTCTGCTTCGGCTCGCGCGGGCGCGGCCTGATGGTCCATCTCCTTCATCACAGCTTTGGCGTCCTCGCGATATCGGGCCGCGATCTCGTCATAATCGTCGTCGTCGATCTTGCCCAGATCGTGTTCGGTCTGCAGATCCTTGAGTGCGCGCAGCACGCGGCGCTTTCTCTCGCCGAGCTCGTCGACGTCGGGGCGCCTGTTCGCGAAGGGATCGACGTCGGAGGGAAGAGGAGCTTCGCCCGTCAGTGTTCGAAGGCTCGCCCAAAGCAGCGCGATGGTCGCCAGCAAAGTGCCCGACGCCAGTACGAGCAGCGCCGATCCGACGCTGCCGACGATTCCGGCGGCGAGTGCCCCGACCACGGTGCACACGGGCAGTCCGATGGCGAACGCGCGGGCGATGGCGCGCTCGGCGTCGTCGCCCTGCCGTCGCAAGTCTTCCTGGCTCGATCCGGCGCCCAGTCGAGCCTCACCCATCGAGGTGCTTCAGCTCATCGTCGAGTCGAGCATCGTACGCGTCGCGAACGGTCCCGTGTGACGCTGGCGACTCGATCGGCACGGGACGCCCCGTCGTTCGCCAGCGCCGCATCATCCGCGCGAGGCCGAAGGCTCCTCCGGCGATTCCGAACACGGGCACGGCCCAGATCGCCCGGAGCAGCCCGTGATTGGGTGGTACGGCCATGGCGTCGGAGCCGTACTCGGCTGCGTATTCGGACAGAATCCGATCGCGCGTTTCCCCTGCCTTCAATTTCGCGCGGATCTTGGACCGTGCCTCTTCGGCCGTCTCGCACGTGCACGTCGAGAGCAGATCGCGCGCGCACGTTCCACACATGCACCGAAGCGAGCCGAAGATCGATCGTTCGAGGTCGCTCTCGATGTGGACGGTCCCGCTGTTGGTCGTCATGGTCTGGGCATGGGCCGCAGGCGTCGCTGCCAGCATGATTCCGAGCACGATGCTCGCGGCGGTGGCTGCGATCCCCCGCGCCCCGGCCCAAACCCTCGACTCCCCGAGTTCGAGTTGCGGCCACATGCAAACGACGCTGCCCAGGATGAGGATGACGCACCCGAGCCATATCCAGGTGACGAGGGGATTGATGTGCACCTGGAACGCGGCGAGGTTCTTGTTCGACGGGCTAATCGTGCCGACGATCACGTACACGTCGTCTCTCAGGCCGTGATGGATCGCGACCTCGGTCGTCGGAGAGTCCGGCTGTTTTTTGTAAATGAACTTGGCCGGGGTCAATCGCTCTTGGAAGTGCCCGCCCTTGTAAACGTCGACGTCCGCGAAAACCATTCGCTTGTTGTTGTCGACCTCCATGCGGGCACCGGCGTACGAGAGCGTGTACCCGGCGACGTCGTAGCTTTGTCCCGGAAACAGCGACGTCTCTCGGTCCACGTTCCACGACTGTCCGGTGAAACCCATGAACATCACCACGATGCCGAGGTGGACGATGTAGCCACCGTAGCGGCGCCTCGACGGGGGCGGCAGCGTCAGGACCGTGTGGGCCAGGCCGGGCAGGCCACCCAGCCACCAGAGTGCAGCGGGCGTTCGATTCGCACCCGTGCTTGCACGGGAGCGGAAGAGGAGCACGTACTCTTGGACGATCACAGCCACGTTGAAGACGCACAGCGAGAACCCCATGATCGGCGTGAACGCGTTGAATACGCGCAGCGCCGCCCCGAGTGCGCCGGGGTAAATCGGATCACTCCACACGACGGCGGGGAAACCGATCCGGGCCCCGAATATCCGGTGCAGTGCGCCGGCCACGATGAGCGCGATGACGGGCGCTCGGAAGGCGCGTCGCAGTGCCTCGGGGCCCGTCTTCTTCCACCCGAAGAGAGTCCCAATGCCCATCAGCACGAGCAGAAGCAATCCGAGCGGTTGGACCCACGCCGAATAAAACGGTGGACCGACCGTGACTTTCTCTCCGCTCAGTGCCTCGCTGATGAGCGGAAATGTCGTCGCGATGAGAATGAAAAAGAGCAAACTGCAGAGGATCCAATTGTTCAGTACGAACGTGAATTCCCGGGAGAAGATCGACTCGATCTGCGGTCTGCGCGGTTGAATATCGAGCCCGGCGGTCATTCTCCGAAAGACGATCTCGAGTGCGACGAAGACCGCGCTGCCTGCCAGGAACGCGATCACGGCCACCCTCCACCCGACCGGGAGCCCCGATCTCCACACGATCGCCAGCCCCGGCAGGCAGACGCCGATGACCAACCACCCGGCTGCCAGCGCGGCCTTGCGCAGCCGCGGCGACGGCGTCATGCCGCGCAGCTCTGGCCAACGCCACATCACGAGCGTGGCCGCGAACGCGACGAGGCCGAGGAGGAACACGGCGAAATAGCTGCCTATCGACGACTGTGCGAACGAGTGCACGCTCGAAATCATTCCGGATCGAGTGAGAAAGGTACCGAAGATCGTCAAAAAGAAGGTCAGGCAGATCAAAAACACGTTCCAGACTTTGAGGGTCCCCCGGCGCTCTTGAATCATGACCGAGTGCACGTACGCGCTCGCCGAGATGAACGGCATGCACGCGGCATTTTCGACCGGATCCCAACCCCAGTACCCGCCCCATCCGAGCTCCTCGTAGGCCCACAGCATTCCAAGGGTGTTGCCGATTCCGAGAAACATCCAGGCGAAGAGCGTCCACTTTCGGCTGGCCACGATCCATTCGTGGTCCAATCGACCCGTGACGAGTGCGGCCACCGCGAACGCGAACGGAACCGAGCAGCCCACGAAGCCGGTGTAGAGGCAAGGTGGGTGGATAATCATCCAGTAATTCTGGAGAAGCGGGTTGAGCCCCTCGCCGTCGGCTCGGGCCCCCGACAAGTTCGTGGCGAACGGGTTCGCGGCAAAGGCCATCAGCACGCAGAAGAAGAGAACGATCGCCATCAGGGTGGCGATCACGTACGGCTGAAGCTCGATGTATCGGCGCCCGAGCCACCGGACGCACGCGCCCGTGTAGACGCTCAGGAGAAAGAGCCACCAAAGAAGCGAGCCGTCCTGTCCGCCCCAGAGCGCCGTGAGCAGGTACGACAGCGGCATCGACCGATCGGAATAATGCGAGACATATCGAATGCGAAAGTCGTGAGTCACGAAGGCGTAAGCGAGGCAAAGGACCGTCACCCCGATGAGGGCGACCGTGCCGTACGCGCCGAGCCGCGCCGCTTGGAGCGTGCGCGGGCGGTGGTCGGCTCCCGCGGCGAGCGCGGTGGCGAACGTATAACTCGCAACCACCATCGCCCCGAGCAGGAGGCTCGCCGCGAACGCCGGGAACGTGCTGCCAAATACGTGAAGGAGGCTGGGCATGGGGTATCCCTGGTGGGCCGCGGTCGGCGCGGTGGTGGGGGCCCGGCTAGCTTAGCAGCACCGCCGCGCGCGGGTTCCGTTCGCTCACCCCCGCCGTTGTCGTGCCAGAACGGGCAGGCATTGCAAGGCCGGATCGACACCACTCTACACGGGCGCAAGCTCGAGAGCATCGGACAGCCGCGCCAGGCCCTCGTTCAGCATCGCAAGCGGGGTCGACCAGGCGATGCGAAATCCGTTGGGAATGCCGAAGAACACCCCCGGCACCACAAGAACCTCGCGTTCGCTGGCGGCGGCTTGAATCCGCTCGATGAGGTCGCCACGCTCCGGTACGGTCACGAACGCGAAGATCCCGTCTTTCGGATCGCTCCACGTGAGTCCCCGGCTGGCAACCCAGCTGCGCACGATCTCGCGCTTCCGTGCGAGGTCGAGGCGTGCGCGGGTGGCAAGCTCATCGATCCGTTCGAACGCGAAGACCCCGCGGTGAGCGTGCGCAAGGGGCAGAAACCCCGTGCTCGTGGTGAGGTTGTCGCCTGCACGGGCGACCACGTCCGCAGGGCCCAACAACCAGCCCAGCCGTTCGTGGCCAAGTCCGTAACACTTGGTCAGACTCGAGACCGCGACAATGTTGTCGGCGAGCCTGCGTGCCGTGGCTCCAAATACGCCCGACGCGTCGACGAGCCCGTCGAACGGCGCGTAGACCTCGTCGACCACGACGAGGGCACCCCGGCCCCACGCGAGTCGGGCCGTTTCCCGAATCGCTGGGTCCGAGACTCGGCATCCGCTCGGGTTGTGCAGGTTGGTGATGACCACGAGCCGCGTCCGTGGCGTCATCGCTCGGGCAACCCTCTCTGGGTCCAACGCAAACCCCTCGCGCGAAGGCCGCTCAAAGCGCGTGACGTTCGCTCCAACGCCCTGCGCGATCCGGACGAGAGGCTCGTAGGCGGGATCTTCGACGAGGATTTCGTCGCCCGGCTCGGTCAACGTCGAATACGCGAGCCATAGGGCATGGGTCGCTCCCAGCGTCGCTATGGCCTCTTCGGCAGGCCGGTCGTTGTACTTCGCGATGGCAGAGCGAAGTCGCTCCCATCCGTCGGGGTCCCTCAGTCGTCGAGAATCGAGCGATCCGAGATCCTCGAGGCACGCGATGGCGATGCCGCTCGTCGCGAGGTCATAACGAATTTTGCCGTAATAGCGGCGTATCCATTCGAGATATCGCGTCGGCGGGAACATTCAGTGCGAAGACCGAGAAAGGCTGAAGATGGCGGTGCGAACGGCGCTCGCTTCGGCGAGAGCGGCATGGACGACCCCTGTCACAGCGTCGTCGTCGACGGCGCCGACGATGGTGCCTGCGAAGCCGCGGTCCGCGGGATCCTTGCGTGCAAGCGTTGCGGTGAGGGCATGTCCCGAGGCAAAGCCGTCGATCGTCGCCGGCCCGAGCGGCCCGTCGAGGGTTCCGAAGACGCGATGCGTCGTCGGGTCGACCGTCAGCTCGAGGGTCCCGTCGCCGACCCCCTGCGGTGTCTCCGGCACCTTCCAGTGCACGCTCTTCCATTCGGAGGGGACGTACAAGGTCGCGGTGGCGCTGTGATACGTGCCGCGCCAAGCTGCCGTGTCTGCTGTCGCGCCATGGCCCGAAGGTACGGTGGTCGGGGCGCGCTCGAACGCGGCATCGTGTGGGGCGGCCGTGGCGGAGGCGTGGACGCTCGCGTCCGGAGATGGCCTCTGGCATGCGCCGACCCAGATGGCACTCATCAGCACCCGCTTCGCGCCGGCGGTCATCGCCCGACCCCATCGTCGGTCAGGCGCTCGCCGATGCGGACGCCGATTTCCCCTTCGATCTCGACGAGCTCACCGCGCGCCACGGCGACGCCTCCGACCCGCAGGATCACCGCTTCGCCAACGCGGCGGCCCAGCGCGACCACGTCCCCACGCGCGAGGGACGCCCAGTCGCGCGCGGCCATGCGCGCCTCGCCGATCTCCACTTTGACGACCACGGGGATGTCGCCGACCGCGCTCACCAGTTCGCTCTCGTCGTTGCGTTCCGACATCTCCGCCTCCGCTGCGCCCAGCGCATCGACCCCGCCGCGTAGCACGATGCGTCCTTGATCGCAGAGCTCGACTCGGATCCCCTCGTCCGCGTTCGGCGGGGCTAGCCACGCGAGCCCCCGCCAGGTGCCGTCGGGCATACGGGACAACGGCCACGGTTGCGAAATGAGTGCGTCGCCGCATCGCAGTGCGGCAATGTCGCACGCCGTCAAACGCAATGCATTCGCCACGACCGGCATCGCGAGAGGGATGCCTCCGAGGCGGGAAAGTGTGGCCGCCGAAAAGACGGGGGGCCTGGCCACCCGAATGCCGTCTCGCGAGGCGACGACTCGTGCGGCATAGGCGTCGTCTCCGACGAGGACCGTCAGTTCGACCACGACGGGATTGGTTGCCGCGCGCCCCATCTCGGCCTCGATTGCCCCACACGGGCCGGCCGACAGGACGCGAAGCGCGGTCCGGAGGTGAGCACGCCGCGCCGCGGCCACCACGGTCGCGGCGAACGCGCCGGCGAGCGTGGGCGACAGCGCCGGCGCGGGGTTCACCACAGTCGCCGGCTCGCGCTGCAGCACGCGCGAAACGACCGCGGCGGCGAGCCCCCGCTCGGCCTCGATCAGCACGGCCCGATCCGGTCTCGGCGTATCGGCCGGCGCAAGGAGCACCCCGATCGCGTCATCGAACGGTGCGGCGTTGCCGAGCGCCCCGGCACGACGCACGAGGACTTCGACCTGGGTGCGGAGAATCCGGGCGAGACTGCTCCCGATCGCGTCGAGGCGCACGCGTCCGACCGCCCAGCCGCGCACGTCGCGCAAGAGTTCCACCTCGGACCGCGCGAGCGATTCGATCGCGGCCCACGGAAAGGGCCGAGCGCAACGCCGGGTCGTGTTCACCCCTTCATGGGTAACCCGATTCGGTGCGAACGTCCGGATCTCGCCGATTCGTTGGCCGGGCCCTGGGTTGGCAGCCCTACCAGGGTTCGAGAGGTCGCGTTCGCTAGGACGGCGCCCATGCAAAACGCGCGAGCGCCTCGTACGTCGAGCCCTCGGGGCCGACAACGCTCCGGTACAAAGCCATCGTCGCCGCGATGCACTCGCCGGCCCCACCGGCCAGCTCCGGACGTAGCCATCGCCGTGCGTCGTACGCGCGTTTCAGCCGCGCCAACGTCACGTGCGGGCGAAACGCGCGCGTCACCTTCGCGATGCCGAGCAGGGCGGCGCGATCGTCGAGTCGACGCGCCCATTGAGCCAACTCACCCTTCGGATCGGAGAGCGTCGCGATGACCACGAGGGCCTCCCGCATCGAAGGAAACGCGTCGAGGCCGATCTCACCGAGCACCGGAGCCGCTTTCCCATCGGTCAACAGGCCGATCGCCTGTCGTAGCGGCTCTACGGTCGACGTCGGCAACTGGCCGATGAATTTGAGAGTCACGTGAATCTTGGCAGGCGGCGTCCACGCTGCGCGGGGCGCACCGCTCGACATCCTCAGACGTTCGGCGACGCGTCCGATTCGACGCACGCCCATCGGGTGCAGGTCGAGGGCGACGAAGGCGCGAATCGCGCTCTCGCCTGGTTCCGCTCCCGCGCTCAAGAGCGCTCGACACCAGAGGTTTCCGCCGCGCGTTCCCCGATGCGCGAAGCGCAGAGCTCCCGCACCATCTGCAGGCTGGCGTACGACGCGAGCGTTCGTATTTGTTCGCGGTCCCCGTTGAAGACCCGGTGCTGAACGTCGGTCGTTCCGTCCGGGCGCGTGAGCGCCATGTAGACCGTACCGACCGGCTTGAGTTCGCTCCCGCCGCCGGGTCCGGCAATGCCCGTGAGGGCGAGCGCCACGTCGGACGCCGCGATGCGCTTGGCTCCCCGGGCCATCGCCTCGGCGACCTCCGGGCTCACCGCGCCGTGCCAGCGGATCGTTTCTTCGTCGACGCCGAGCACGCGCGATTTCGCGCTATTGGCATAGGTCACCGCGTCGAGCAGCAGAAAGTCGCTTGCGCCCGGCTCGGCGGTCAACATCTGTCCGACGAGGCCGCCGGTGCAGGACTCCGCGATCGCGAGGGTCCACCCCCGCGCCCGCAGCGCGCGCCCGATCACGCCGGCAAACGTCTCCTCCGCTTCGCCGTAGATACAACCTCCCAAGCGGGAACGGACCTCCGCGGTCGCCCGGTCGCAGAGGGTGCGCGCGCCCCCTCGAGACGTGCTTCTCGCCAGGACCTTCACTTCGATTTCGGGAAAGTGCGCCCGATACCCAAGGGTGATGCCCGGGAAGGCTTCTTCGATTCCCGCAAGCTTTTCACCGATCACGCTTTCGGGAAGTCCGAAGGTCAGCAATCGCGATTGGAACGATGTGTCAGGCGCGAGCGCTCGAATACGCGGAGCGACCTGCTCCTCGAACATGCGCTTCATCTCGCGCGGCACGCCGGGCACGAAGTACCCGGCGCACTCGCCGACCTTGACCCCGAAGCCCGGTGCCGTGCCGATCGGATTGGGCAGGATGTCGGCCCCTTCGGGAAAATCGGCCTGCTTCTCGTTCGACGCCGTCATCGTCCGGCGGGCCCGTTCGAAACGCCTTCGAATGTGTTCGATGCTTGCCTGGTCGCGGACCAGAGGCATGCCCAAGGCTCCTGCGACGGCTCTCGCCGTCAGGTCATCGGTGGTCGGGCCCAGCCCTCCGGTCGCTACCACTACGCGCGCTCGCACCGAAAGCCTCAGCAGAGCCTCGCCGATTCGCGTGAAGTCGTCGTCGACGACCGCGTGCTCGACGACCTCGAAACCAAGGGCTGTCAGCTCCGAGCTCAGCCAGGCGGCGTTCGAGTTGACGATCTCCCCGCGCGTCAACTCAGTCCCAATCGACAGCACCGCGCACGTCATTGGGACGCAGGAGGTTAGCGCAAGCCTCAATCAATGGGATAGGCACATCGCACCCCCACGCGAGGGTCCCTCGAGTCGGCTTCGATCTCCAGCCGAGCCCAGATTCTCAGGTCGCTCGCGAGGCTACTCTGCCACGAGCCGCCTTTGGCGATGCCAACCCCCGCGCCCGCCGGTACGAGCGGTCCTGGTGCGACCCACTCGGCGACGTTTCCGGCGAGGTCGTGAAGGCCGAGCGGTGAGTCGCCGTCGGGGTGCGAGCCGACGGTGTCGGGACCGTCCGCGCCCACCGCGCACGGGCCGGTCAGCAACCCCCAGGCCGCGCGGCGGCAGACGGCGCCCGTGTCGCCCCACGGGTAGCGGCGCGGCGGCGCGAGCGCGGGCGCAGCGGCAATCATCCACTCGTCCTCGGTGGGCAACCGACCTCCCCGCTCGGAGCAGAAGGCGGCAGCTTCGCGGCGAGTCATCCCGGTCGCTGCACGCGCGGGGTCGACCGTGTCTCCCCATTGACCCCGCGTCGCTTCGAAGGCGGCGATCCGAAACGCAGAGACGTGGGCCGTATGGGCGATGACGCGTCCCTCCGCTTCCCAGTCCGCAGCCCCGAGGGGAATCGAGGCCTCCGCGACGAACACTCGCGCGTCGGGCGCATCGCAGCCGTGCGTCGTCCACTCGAGTGGTCGGGGGCAGCTTCCCGATTCCGGAGGCACGCACCGGGTGCCGCGGGCGACGAAGGCGCTTCCGCAGCGCGCCCCCTCTCCGCGACCGCGCCGTACGACGGCGACCGCCAGGGCGATGCCGACCGTTGCCGCGACGAGTGCGCCCGCGACCGTGGGACGCAACCGGTCATCTCTCCACGTGGAGCTGCAGCGCGCCGATCCCGCTCACGTCGACCTCCAGCCGGTCGCCCGCTTCGATCGGGCCCGTTCCTTCTGGCGTGCCCGTGAGAAGGACGTCGCCCGGCTCGAGCGTCATCATTCGACTGACGAAGGCGACGAGGGTCGGCACGTCGAACAGCATCTCCGACGTCGCGCCGTCTTGGCGCAGCGCGCCGCCGACCGTGCAGCGAATGCGCACTGCGCCCGGATCGATGTCGGTCTCGATCCACGGCCCGACGGGGCAGAACGTGTCGAACCCCTTCGCCCGAGTGAACTGCACGTCACGCCGCTGAAGGTCTCGAGCCGTCACGTCGCACGCGCAGCTGTAGCCGAACACGTATCGCAGCGCCGCGCCTGGTGCGACGTTCTTGGCGCGCTGGCCGATCACGACGGCGAGCTCCGCCTCGTGTTCGACCCGAGAGCTCTCGGGCGGTAGATTCACGGCGGATCCGGGACCGACGAGGGCCGACGGAGGCTTGAGAAACAAGAGGGGCTCGGCCGGGACGGCGTTGCCGAGTTCCCGAGCATGTGCCGCGTAGTTGCGGCCGACGCAAACAATCTTGGATGGGCGTACGGGGCATTGCAGATCCCGGTCGCTCCACGTCCACGACTCTCCGGTCTCACGGCCGCCGAGCCACGGCGCATCGTCGAGAGCGAAGGCCTGCGTGTCGACGAGGCGTACGTAGCGGTCGCGGGCGGTCGACGGAGCCGGAGGGCGCAGGGCAGCGAAGCGCATCTCGACAAGGTAGCTCAGGACCGGGCTACGCTCTGCTGCCCATGGCCACCCCTCCGACTCGCGTTCGACTCGCGTTCTCGCCGGACAGCGACGACCTGTTCATGTTTTGGCCGCTGCTCTCGGGCAAGATCGATCCCGAGAACTTCGTCTTCGAAGCCGAGCGGGCCGACACGGAAGCCCTCAACGCTCGCGCCGCCACGGCCGACATCGACGTGTTGGCGGTGTCCGTCGCACGGTGGCCCTCGATCGCTCGAGACTACCTGCTGCTGCCGCACGGCATGTCGGTCGGTCGCGGTTACGGCCCCGTCGTCGTCGCTCGGCAGGCGCGCGAGCTCGAGTCGCTCCGCGGCGGGCGCATCGCTGTTCCCGGCTTGCGGACCACGTCGTACGTCGTGCTGCGGTTGCTGCTGCCCGAGTTCGAGCCGGTCGTCGTGCCCATTGCCCCCTACGCGCGCGCATTCGACGCCGTCCGTTCCGGCGAAGTCGATGCCGCGTTGATCATCCACGAGGGCCGACTCACGTACGCTCGCGAGGGGCTCGCTGCCGTGTGCGATCTCGGACAACGCTGGGCGCTGACGACGGGGGGGCTGCCGCTGCCTCTGGGCGGAAACGCCATTCGGCGCGGCCTCGGGCCGGCGAGCATCGCCCACGTGTCGCGCCTGATTAAGCTCGTCGATCGCCTGGTCGCTGGCCCACCGGGCGGAAACGATGCAGGCCCTGCTCGAGCGCGAGTCTCGGACCGATCTCGACCTCGACCCCGGTCTACTCGATCGCTATCTGGCCATGTACGCCAATGCCGACACGATCGAGGCACCCCCGGACGTGCAGGTCGCCATCGACGAGCTGTTCGCGCGCGCGCGCGCCCGGGGACTTCTCGACGGCGCGGCGCGAGTGGAGTTCGCGCCCTCCGGCGCGTAGCGAAGGGCGGCAACTGTCCGGATCCGGACAGTTTCTCGGTGGCGCTTTCCCGCAGGGATGCCGCACTGGCGCATGCGCACGGGATTTGCTGCAATTGCTCCGAGATGACGATCGCTGCGCCCGGGCCCGCCCATCAACAGCGCGACCGTGTGCGATTCGAAGCGCTGCGGCGGCGAATTTTCGATGAGATGGGCCACGCGACGGCTCGCTGGCGGCTCACGTGGTTTCTCCTGTTCAACGTCTTGGTCTTGACGCTTCTCGTCGTGCGCGGCGAATCAGGGCCGCGTGCCCTCGTTCAAGTGCTCGCCGTGCTCGTCCTCGGTTCGCTCTTGGCAGCTCGAATCTGGTGGCAGAGTTTCGTCGTCAAGGCCCTGTCCTTCGTGCTCGGCTCGGCGAGTTACTTCGCTCTACTCGCGACGACGGGGGGACTGGCGAGTCCGCTTCTCGTGACCAGCGCCGTCACGATCATGGCGGCCGCGATCGCCTTGCGCGATCCGCCGTGGTTGCGCTCGCTCATCATCCTCGCGTTTCTCGGCTGCTTCGTCGCTCTCGCCATCCTGTCGCGCACGTCGCTCGGACAGTGGGGGGCTCCGCTCCAGCCCTCGGCCGGCTGGGCGAGTCCGGAATACGTCATCGTGACGCTGCTGGCCGTGCTCTTCACGATGCTCGGGGTCTATCGCATGGGATGCATGATGACGCGCGGGTACGAACGCGCTGCGCTCGAGCTGGCGGAGCGACGCGAGGAGCTGTGTTCCGAAAACGAGGATCGCACCCGAGCGCTCGAAGGGATGGCCGCGCGCCTTGCGCACGAGGTCAAAAATCCGCTTGCCGCCATCAAAGGGCTGTCCACGCACATGGCTCGTCACGCCTCGGATCCCAAGACCGCGGAGCGACTGGCGATCGTCGCGGCCGAAGCCGACCGACTCCAGTCGGTCGTCGACGGATTCCTCTCGTTCTCCCGCGGGCTCGAGGACCTGACCCTCGCCCCGACCCGCGTGCACGAAGTCGCGCGCGAGCTCGCGGTGCTGCTCGAAGCTCGTGCGGAGGACGCAGGCGTGACGCTCCAGGTGTCCGGTGACGAGGCGCTGGTCGTGGACGCGGACGTCCGGCGGCTTCGTCAGGCGCTGCTCAATATCGTCCTCAACGCAATCCAAGCATCGTCGCCCGGTGGGAGTGTGACGATCACGATCGCGCGCGACCCGGAGGGCGCTCGCATCACGGTGCGCGATCAAGGCCTTGGAATGACTCCCGAAGTGATCGAGCGCATCCGTAAGCCCTATTTTACGACGAAAGAGGGCGGCTCCGGCCTCGGGCTCGCCGTCGCCCGCGGTCTCATCGAGCAGCACGGCGGCCGGCTCGAATTCAAGAGCGCGCCCGGAGCGGGTACGACCGTCTGCCTGAGGCTACCCACCAAGGCCAAGCCGTGTCTTCGCCTTCCCCATCCGGGTCGCCCCACCCAGACCGACGTCGCAGACCGGGAAGCTCCGGAGTCGGAGCCGGTGCGAATGTTGAGTACATGAGCCGCGTGCTCGTGATCGACGACGACGCGTCGTTGAGGTTCACGCTCGAGGCCGTGCTGAGCGACGCGGGTCTGGTGGTCGAGGCCAGCGACGGCGGAGTGAGCGGCCTTTCGGCGTTCGAGGCCCGCGGGGCCGACGTCGTCCTTACGGATCTCGCGATGCCTGGAATGGATGGAATGCAGGTGCTCGCGCGCATGAGGGTGAGCGACCCGAGCGTCCCGGTGCTCATTCTGACCGCCCACGGTTCGGAGCGGGTGGCCGTCGCCGCGATGAAGTCGGGTGCATTCGACTACATCCCGAAACCGTTCGATCCGGACGAACTGGTGCTCGCCGTGCGTCGCGCTAGCGAGTGGCGCGATCTGCGACTGCAAAATGCGCGACTGCGCACCGAAGCCGCGCTCGGCGGGGAGATCGTCGCGGACAGCCCCGCCATGAAGCGCGTGATGGACGTGGTCGCGCGGGTGGCGCCCAAGGACGTGACCGTTCTTCTGTCGGGTGAAAGCGGCGCCGGCAAGGACGTGCTCGCGCGTGCCTTGCACGCGCACTCCCGCCGCGCCGACAAACCGCTCGTTCGGTTCAACGCAGCAGCCATCCCGAGCGATCTCGCTGAGGCGGAGCTCTTCGGACACACCAAAGGCGCCTTCACGGGCGCGCAGTCGGCGCGCTTGGGCTATTTTCAACAGGCGAACCGCGGGACACTCTTCATCGACGAGATTGGCGAGCTGCCTCTTGCGATCCAGGCCAAGGTGTTGCGGGCGCTGCAATCGGGCGAGGTCCAGCAGCTCGGCGGGCGCGCCGAGAACGTCGACGTGCGCCTGATTGCCGCCAGCAATCGTGACCTCGCTGCCGACGTCAAGGCCGGTCGGTTTCGCGAGGACCTGTACTATCGCCTCAACGTGGTGCCCATCCGCGTCCCTTCGCTGCGCGAGCGCATCGAAGACGTGGAGCCGCTCGTGCGCGCGTTCGTCCGTCGGTATGCGGACCGCTACGGGATGGGGGCCGTCGACGTCGAACCGGCGCTGGTCGAGGCGCTTCGCGTCAACGTATGGCCGGGCAACGTGCGGGAGCTCGAGAATACGATCGCTCGTCTTTTGGCTCTCGCGCCCGACGAACGCATCACCCTCGCTCTGTGGAGATCGCTGTCCGAGGGCTCGTCGCAAGCTTCCGTGACGCTGATGGCGGCCGGCGATCCGGGCCCGGGGCACCCGCTGCGTGCTCGAGTCGAGGCCTTCGAGCGCACGCTCATCGCGGAAGCGTTCGAGAGCGCCGGGCACAACCAGAGTGAAACGGCGCGCCGGCTCGGCGTGTCGCGGCCGGCCCTCATCGAAAAGCTGCACAAGTACCGCCTGATTGGAGACTGACGCGGCGCGAAGCGCGCAGGCGTCCGACCGACGTTGCACCGAATCCGGCTCGACCAACTGCTCGTGGCGCGTGGGCTCGCGCCGTCGCGCGCGCGCGCACAGGGCATCATCCTCGCCGGCGACGTATCCGTGGATGGCGTTCGCGTCGACAAGGCCGGTGCCCTTACGCCGACAGGTGCCGTCGTCGAGGTCCGAAAGGCGGATCACCCCTACGTCTCTCGGGGTGGAGTGAAGCTCGCGGGGGCGCTCGAAGCCTGGGCGATCGACGTCACCGGACGCCGTTGCCTCGATCTCGGCGCCTCGACAGGTGGCTTTACCGATTGTCTGCTGCAACGGGGAGCGGCCACGGTCGTCGCCGTCGACGTGGGCTACGGCCAGCTCGCGCACAAGCTGCGTCAGGACGCCCGCGTCGTGGTGATGGAACGAACGAATGCGCGCACGCTCACCCCGCAGGATGTCGGTGGCGTGGCGGATCTCACCGTCGTCGACGCTTCGTTCATCGGTTTGAGCAAGTTGATGCCGGCGATCGCCGCTTGCACTCGAGAGGGCGGCGATCTCGTCATGTTGGTCAAACCTCAGTTCGAAGTGGGTCGCCGGGAGGCGTCGCGCTGTCGCGGCGTCGTTCGCGACGACGAGAGTCGCGCGCGCGCTGTGGAGGCGGCCGCCCAGTCGGCCCGGTTGGCGGGCTTCGATCTTCGCGGGCAATGCGACAGCGTGCTGCCGGGCCCCAAGGGCAATCGCGAGGTATTTTTTCACGCGCAAAGACGCGCCATGACCTGAGGCGACCGTCGCGGGCGGTTGGGCGCGAACCCGCTATAGTGGCGCCGCCTTGTCCACGAAATCGGCCCCGGGCCTTGGCGCCATCTTCCTGACGGTGCTCGTGGACCTGCTGGGTTTTGGGCTCGTCCTGCCGTTTCTGGCGAAAGAAGCGCGCGACACCTTCGGCGTCAGCGAGTTCGTCGCAACCCTGCTCGGTTCGGTCTACTCGCTCATGCAATTCGTGTTCGTGCCGGTATGGGGTCGGGTCTCCGATCGTGTGGGCCGACGGCCGGTACTGCTCTGGTCGATTGCGGGCACCGCCCTGACCATGGCGGTTCTCGGGGGCGGGCTCGCTTGGGGGCACAGCGTGCTGTGGCTATTCGCCGCTCGGACGTTCGGGGGGATCGCGACGGCCAACCTGGGAACCGCGAGCGCCTACATCGCGGACGTGACCAAGCCCGAAGAGCGGGCCAAGGGAATGGGACTCATCGGCATGGCGTTCGGGCTTGGATTCATCCTGGGCCCGGGAATCGGTGGGGCACTCTCGAAAATCGAGATCTCCGGGCGCCATGGCGCCGTGGCCTGCTTCGTCGCGGCCGGACTGAGCGCGGTCAACCTCGTTTGGGCGTCCTTGGGTGTCCGCGAGTCGCTTCCGCGTGCCGCCCGCGCGACCCGGTCGCCGCGAAGCATGACTCCGCTCAATCTCGACGCCATGCGTGCGGCGTTCGATCTTCCCGGCGTGGGGCTCGCGATCGCCGTGAACTTCCTCGTCATCCTGAGTTTCACGAACCTCGATCAGACCTTCACCTTCTTCTGCTCGGACATCTTCGGCATCGACGAGCGCGGAACCGGGTACGTCTTGGCCTTCATCGGCATCGTCGCCGCGCTGGTGCAAGGGGGCCTCGTTCGCGTCTTGGCGCCGCGCTTCGACGAGGCCGTTCTGATTCGTGTCGGCACGATCCTCCAAGCGTTGGCGTTCGCCGGGTTCGTGTTGGCCGGGTCGAGCGCGTCCCATCCGCTGCTGTTCGCGTCGGGCGGAGTTCTCGCGCTCGGCAATGGCCTGACGCAACCCGCTACGTCGGCCTTCATCTCGCGGCGTGCGCCCCCCGATTGTCAAGGGGGAACACTCGGCACCAATCAGTCGTTTGCCAGTCTGGCGCGCACATTCGGGCCGGCCATGGGGGGCTGGCTCTACGGAAGCATCGGCGCCCGAGCTCCGTACGCAGCCGCCTCGCTGGGCATGCTCGTGGCGCTCGGCCTCGCTACCGGGCTCCGCAAGTCCCAGGCGCACGGCTAAGGTAGCTTTCGGGTGGTCCACCGGCGATCCCTGTCACCGACGCCGCGACCTCGCCGATCCGACTCATGGAACCGTGTGCAGCCGAGCCGTGACCTCACCCGAGCCGACCTCCTCCACTGCGTTCGAGCCGCTTCCCGAGATTCCGAAGCGAAACGTCTTCACTCGCGCGCGCGATTACTTCCTCGCGGAGGATCCGACGCTTTTGACGGCACTCGTGCCGACTTGTTTCCTCTCCATGGTGCTGTACACGCGCCATCCGGCCACCAATTTCATTTTCGACGAGCAAGAAGCCCTTCTCGCGAATCCCTACGTGCGCGCAAGCGTCGATCCAGGGGCCTCGATCGGCTGGCTGCAGGCCTTCAAGCGTGACTTTTGGGGGCTCACCCCAGAGCGCACGATCGGCTCCTATCGGCCGCTTCCGGACGTCGTCTGGCGAGCCCTCTGGAAGTTGGGGGCGCGGGAGCAAAGCGCGTTTCCGCTGGCCTACGTCAACGTCTTGCTTCATGGCCTCAACGGCGCGCTCGTGGTGCTTCTCGTTATGCGCTGGACGCGCGACCGACTGACCGCGTGGCTCGCCGGGGGACTGTTCGTCGCTGCCGCCATCGTCACCGAGGCGGTGAGCGGCGTCGTAGGGCTCGCGGATGTGCTCGGCGGCACCGGTGTGCTCGCCGCGCTTCTGGCGTTGACTCTGCCGCTCTCGACCATGCCATGGGCGCTCGCCTTGGCGACGTTGTTGGGGCTGTATTCCAAAGAGAGCGCGCTGTGCATCGTGCCGCTTGCGCCGCTGGCCGCGTTGCTCACCAGTCCGATGACGCACGTCGACCGGCCTCGACGCTGGCTTCGTGCCGCAGCGGCCGCAGCGGCCACGGGTGCGGCATTCGTCTTTTACGTCGAGATGCGCCGCCGATGGTTTCCCGTCGTCACGCCTCATGAACTCACGGCGGAGGCGAATGCCGGCAGGCCCCTGGCCCATCGTGCCTTCGCGGCGGCGTTGCGCTGGTACGCGCAGCCCATGCTGCCGCACGATCCGCTCAACAACCCGCTCATCGAAGCGTCAACGCCGTTGCGTGTCGCAGCGGCCCTTCGCGTCTACGCGCGCGGTCTCCTGCAGGTGCTCGTGCCGTGGACGCTGTCGGGCGACTACTCCGCTCCCCAGGAGCCCGTCCCCTCACGCCTCGTCTTTCCCGAGAGCGTGATCGGGGCCGCGGCGATGGTTGTGCCGCTGTTGGCTTGTCCGGTGCTCGCGATCGTGGCCGCATGGCGTTCGCGCGCGCGCGCGCTTGCCGCGGATCGGGCGTTGCAGTCCGGCGAGACGGCCCGCCCGGTCGTCGATCGCCTTTCGATCGTCGCGTTCGCGATGGCCTGGATCGTCGTGTCGTACATCCCCGTTTCGAACATCCCCGTCGTGCTTCCCACCGTTCGGGCGGAGCGCTTTTGGTATTTCCCGGTCATCGGGTCGTCGATTCTGCTGGCCCTCGGGTTCACTCAGTGGCTGCGTGCCGCGCAGCGTACGCGCTGGTTTCCCTACGTCCTCGCGTCGCTCGTCGCGTTCGTCGGGTTTCAGAGCTTCGCGGCGCGCCGGCACGCGTTCGACTACACGAACGACCTGGTATTCTGGGACGCGACGCGCAAGGCCGTACCGAGGAGTGCCAAGGCGCATCTGAACTATTCGGTCATGCTCGGAGCACGGGGCGACTTGCAGGGCCGTCTCGTCTCGAACCGGGTCGCACTGGATCTCGCACCTACCTGGCCGATGGCCAACGTGTACCTCGGCGACACCCTTTGCCGACTGCACCGGGCGCCCGACGCGCTCCCCCACTACGTGCGCGGGTTCTCGCTCGGTCCGAACGACATGAACCTCATTGCGCTCGGCCTGCAGTGTCTGTGGGACGAAAAGCAGCTCGGCGAGGACTCGGGTGCGCGGCGCGATCTGCAGACCGCCGCCGACGGCTTTCCCGATTCATGGTTCAAGTACCTGGTCGACGACATCGTGGCGAACGGCGACGAGTACCATGGTGTCAATCCCAAGTACCGCCCTCGCGGCTACAACGAGGGCCCGAAGAAGGACGACACCTCCTCGGCCCCCTGAGTACAGCGCCCGGTGGAACGGGAC
This sequence comes from uncultured delta proteobacterium, assembly GCA_963696385.1. Taxonomy (GTDB): domain Bacteria; phylum Myxococcota_A; class Polyangia; order Polyangiales; family Polyangiaceae; genus Palsa-1150. The sequence continues at coordinate 244,405 of CAVOKF010000004.1, read as the reverse complement.
GCAGCCGCGCTGGGTACGCCGGCGTCGCAGGCTTCCGCTGTACGACGAGAATTCCCTTGGGAGCTTCGCCCCGAACCCCCCCGTCGCTTCCCGGACGCAAGTACACCGCCCCGGCTGACCCCTTGGCTCTGGGGCGGTGTACTGAGTCGGGCCAACGCGGGGCAACCGCTCAGCAGACGAGCACCCAGATGTCGTAGAGCGCGTGCGTCCAGACCGCCGCAGCGAAGCCGCGCGTGCTGTAGACGAGCGTGAGGGCGAGGCCCAGGACGGCGCGTGCCACGAACGACCGGACGTCGGGCGGATCGCCGAGCGGCCCGACGTAGTGCATGCCGCTGAACACCGCGGCACTGACGATCGCCCAGATCGACATGACGACCATGGCCCCCAGGTCGAGCGGGGGTGCTTCACGCACGAACGCGACGCGTTGACGGCAGAATGCCCATACGAGCAGTTTCGCGCCCAACCCGAACAAGAGGACACGGAACGCCAGTTCTTCGTAAAATCCTGCACCGAGCGACATCACCACGCCGGACAAGGGCCCGTTGACCACCGCGGCATGGGGCCCGGCGAACAACTTGCCGACCACCCACGAGGATGCGGTGCCCATGGCCATGGCATAAGTGGCGCCCTCGACGCAGGTCTGCACGAGTTTGCCGAAACGGATCATTTGTCCGCGTCCGAGTGCCGCGAAGACGGCGATCGTCGCGAGGCCGACGGCTCCCGTGATCTCGAGGTACGCCCGTCGGTCTCCGTGCGAGACCTGGAGCAAGCGTTCGGTGACCATGTCCGTGGCGTTCCGAACATTGAGGAACACCACGCCGATCTGGTAGGTCAAAAATACGGGAAGCGTGAGCGCCAGTTCGTTCCAGGCGCCGGGTCGGGCGGCGAGCGACGAATCTCCCACGCGCATTTTCCGCACGATGCTTCAGCGCGCGATAGGCGTCCAGTATTCCGCTGTGGGGCGACGACCCCGGTTCGATCCCGATCGCGAGCAGGTCAGGCGCCCGGCCGCAGCTTGTACACGACGGCCACGATCACCATCGTCCAGATCGCGAGGTGGTCAGGCGCTCGGCCGCAGCTTGTACACGACGGCCACGATCACCATCGTCCAGATCACCAGGTTGAGGACGAAGGGCACGTCGCGCAACATCTCCTGAGTGGGGGACTCGGCTCGGACTCCGCGCCCGGCCCGGCCGCTCACGAGATAGAGGAAGCGAACGAGACCGAACACGGTGAACGGCGCCGTGAGCCAGAGGTACTCGGAGTTGAACGCCGCGCGGGTCGACGGGTCGAGCGTGTAGGCGACGTACGTGAGAGCGGTTGCCGTCCCCGTCACGGCGAGAGCCCCATTGAGCGACCGGGGGGTATACGCCTCGAGTGAGGCCCGATGCCGTCCCGCGCCTTCGAGGGCGAGTTCATGGCGACGCTTTCCGAAGCCGCAATAAAGCGCCAGCAGCGCGGTGCATGCCAGCATGTATCCGGACACGTGCACGTCCGTCGCAATGCCCCCCGCGAGCACGCGCAACACGAAGCCGGCCGCGATGAGGCTCACGTCGATGAACGCGATCTTCTTCAGTTTGAAGCTATAGGCCAGGTTCTCGACGAGGTAGAGCGCGGCCACCCACGCGAGCATCGGCGCGAGGAGGTAGGCGATGCCGACCGACGCGAGGACGAGCCCGGTCGCGAGCCCGCGCGCCATTGGCTCCGAAACCTGACCGCTCGCGATGGGACGCATGCGCTTGACCGGGTGGATCCGGTCCGCGTCCACGTCGACGAGGTCGTTGATCGTATAGATGGCTCCGGCGAGCAAGCAGAAGACCCCGGTCGCGGCCAGTGCCCGTCCGGTGACGGTCAAGTTGAGGGCGGGCCCTTGGGCCGTCGAAAGAAATACGTCCTTGTGGAAGAACATCGGGGCGAGAACGAACAGATTCTTGACCCACTGATGGGGGCGCAGCGTCTTGACAAGGCCGCGAAGATGGCCGTATCTCGGCGCGGGTCCGGCGGCGGCCGAGCTCTGTGGGGCGGGGACCGAGGCTTCCGCAGCGGACGACACGACTACGGCAGGGGTCGTCATCTCGTGGGCAGAGTGCATGCGCGGGTCCGCACCGCCGCGGAGGGCGGGTGTTTTGACACATAGCGCGATCGCGACTCTCTGCCATTGGAAACGGTGCCGGTGCGGCACGCATGCGCTGACGCCGAGCCGAAGAGCCGAGCCCGGGGGGGCGGGACCGTCGCGCTTGACGACGCACCGCGCGCCGCAACAATAGTCAGCTCTCCAAGGCCTGCTGGTGAAATTGCTTCGCTTGGTCGTCTTCGCGTGGGTGGTCTCATCCGTCGCCTTGGGCCTCCCCGCGCCGTCGGCCCGCGGCGATTCCTCGGACGTACCGGGACGTCTGTCGGCCACCCACGCCGAAGTGCTCTCGGCGCGAGGTCCTCTTGCCTACGTGGCGCTTCGTAAGGTCTGGGCGGAGTGGGACGCGGCCGACCCCGCGGCAGTCGAAGAGGTCTTGCGAGAAGTCGCCATCGACGATCGCGAGCCGCCGGCGGTGCGCGCGTACGCGGCTCTCTTGCAAGCGTACGCCCGCCGGCGGCGCGGCGATCTGGACGGGGCTCGCGCGCGGATTGCACGGCTCGGATACATCGATCGATGGATCTTGCTCGGCCCGTTCGACAACGACGGGAAGGCGGGTTTCACGACTCGCTACGAACCGGAGTCCGAGCCGTCCCAGCCGCTCAATCTCATGCGCGATTACGAGGGCAAGGATCACCGCCTCCGGCGCTGGCGCCTGCTGCCTCCCGTCTCTCCGTTCGCCTGGGTCGACTTCGGCGCGTTTCTGAGCGCCGCCGACCACGCGTGCGTTTACGCGACGACGTTCGTGCACGACGCGCGGTTGAGCGCCCATTCGTCTCGACCCGTTTCGATCTGGACGGGAGCGGCCGGAGCCGAGCGGCTTTGGTGGAACGGAGTCGAAGTGCTCGCCGACGACAAGTACCGCGATCTCGACTCGGACCGCTTCGCCGTTGCCGTTGGGTCGCGGCCCGGATGGAACCGCCTAACGGCCAAAGTCTGCGGCGACGAGCGCCCTCCGATGCTATCGCTCCGGATCGCGGGGCTCGATGGCGCGCCCGACGATCGTCTCGAGGTCGATCCCGACCCGCGCCACGCGAGTCCGGAGGACGCGGCGGTTGCGGGCGGCGACGAGGCGCGAGTCTCCGGCGGGGTACAGGGTCCGGTTCAAAGTTTCGAGCGACTCGTCCAGACGGGCGACCCCGCGGTCCTCGAGGGATATGCCCGCTATTTGGAGACGACCGGTGCCGACGACCCCACCGAGCACCGGGCGCGCGAGCTCGCCCGAAAAGCGGCGGAGAAGTCGCCCACCATTGAGCGGCTTTTGCTCGCGGGGGAAGTCGCCGAAAGTCGCAATCAGCGCGCCACCTGGATCGATCGGGCCGAGGCCTTGGCCGCGGCGGGACACGCTTCCAGGCAGGAGTCGATCGAGGTCCTTCTGGCGCGCGCGAATTACTTGCGTGCCGGGGTCAACGCCCGAGACTCGGTACCGTACTACGAGCGCGTTCTTGCGCTCGACTCGGACAACCTGCCGGCGATACTTGCCAAGGCGGACCTCTACGAGGATGCCGGCCTCCACGATACGGCGCTCGCTCTCATCCAGAAGGCGCTGGCGCGGCGGCCCCGAAGCGTCGGACTTCTTCGCGCGAGCGTCGCCGCGTTGCGCCAAGAGGGCCGCGAGTTGGAGGCCGACGAGGCGGCCGATCGCTATGCCGCGCTACGATTCGACGACCCCACGCTCCTGCGGGCGCGAATCGACGTGGCCGTCTCGCGCCGCGATGCGCCGGCCGCGGCCCACTGGATCGAACGCTTGCTGGCGACGAACCCGGGCAGCACCGCAGGTTTCGCCACGGCGGCTGGGGCCTGGATGCGGCTGGGGGATCGCGCGCGCGCCATCGCCGCGTATCGGAGCGCTCTCGAGATTTCACCCGACGACACCGACGTGATGCGTCAGCTCGCCGCGGTCTACGGCGTGCAAGGCGAGCGCGACGAGGAGCTCGCGCTGTTGACCCGCGTTCTCGAACTGATGCCGCAGGCCAAGGATGTCCGCGATCAGGTCGCGCACATCGGGCCCCCCACCTCGCGGCCCGACGAGCGGTTCGCACGACCTGCGGCCGAGTTCTTGGCCAACCGGGACCGGGACGCGGCCGGCCGAGGACGCCGATCGCTGCTCGACCTGAGCGTCACGACGGTATTTCCGAATGGCCTCGCCAGTCGATTCCATCAGGTGGTCTATCAGCCGCTGACCGAGGCGGCGGCAGCGCAATCGCGCGAATACGAATTCACGTACGAGGCGGACAGCCAGACGGCTCAGATCCGCGCGGCGCGGGTGTACCGAAAGGACGGTCGCGTCGATACGGCCGTCGAGAGCGGCCCCGGAGGCATGGCCGACGACCCGGAACTCGCGATCTACACCAGCACCCGAAGCTTCCACGTCGGCTTTCCCCGCCTCGAGCCGGGCGACGTGGTCGAGCTGCAATACCGCGTCGAAGACGTCGCACCGCGCAACGCGTTCGCGGACTACTTCGGTGAAGTGGTGTACCTCCAAGGGGCGGAACCGATCGCGCGGGCCGAGTACGTTCTCATCACCCCGGCGTCACGAACGTTTTACTTCAACGACCCTGCGGTTCCGGGGATCCGACACTCCGTGGAGGCCTTCGGCGATCAACGCATCGATCGATTCGTCGCGCTCGACGTCCCGGCCGTGGAGCAAGAGCCCTTCCAACCTGCCTGGGCCGAGGTCCTCGGGCACGTGAACGTGTCGACGTACAAGACCTGGGACGAGATGGGACGCTGGTACTGGGGACTCGTCAAAGATCAATTCATTCCGGACGACGAGGTGCGGTTGAGGGCCGAGGCGCTGACCCGCGGGCTCAAAGACGATGCGGCAAGGGTGCGCGCCATTTACGACTACGTAGTGCAAAAGACGCGTTACGTGGCCCTGGAATTCGGCATTCACGGCTACAAACCCTACCGGAGCGCACAGATCTTCGCGCGCGGGTTCGGCGACTGCAAAGACAAGGCCACTCTCATCGTCACCATGCTCGACGTTCTGGGCATCAAGGCCGTACCCGTGGTCGTACGCACGGCGAACAAGGGCGACATCGAGACCGCCCCCGCGAGCCTCGCACCGTTCGACCACATGATCGCGTACGTGCCCTCACTGAACTTGTATCTCGACGGTACGGCCGAATATACGGGCTCGGTCGAGCTGCCCGCCATGGATCGCGGCGCGATTGCGCTCCGGGTCGACGAAGGGCACGCGAACCTCGTGCGCCTGCCGGATCCGCCCGCGAGCGCGAGCGTCACTTCCTACAAAGTCGAGGTGACGCTCGGAGTCGGTGGATCCGCCGATCTCGATTGGCGCGCGGACGTGACGGGCGTCGAGGCTTCGCAGTGGAGAGTTCGGTTTCACGCCGAGTCGACGCGCAAGGCGCGCATCCAGCAAATGCTCGGCGCGATCCTACCGGCGACCGAAGTGACCGCCGTCGAAGCAGGCAATTTCGAGGACGTCGAAAAGCCGATCCGGATGCGTGTCCACGGACGAGCCCCACAATTTTCGCGCCCGGAAGGCGATGCCGTGACCATTCCCGTCGGGCGGCGAGAGCACATGGTTCGCGACTTCGCGTCGCTCACGACGCGCAAGCTCGACCTGCGCCTGCATGCGCAGTGGACCACCGAAGACGACTGGACGGTCCGACTGCCTTCGGGGGCGAAGATCCGCAGCGCCCCGGCGCCGGCGAAAGCGTCGAGCCCCTTCGGGTCGTACGAGGTGGGCGTCGAGACGGCCGCGGGCCTCATCCGGGTCAAGACGTCCGTGGCGTTGACGAGCACGCGAGTGGCGGCACGCGACTACGCCGCCTTTCGCGCGTGGTGCGAAGAGGTGGACCGCGCATTGGGTCAGCGGGCCACGGTCGAACTCCGATGAAGCGCGATGGGTTGACCGGCAGGTGTCTCGCGGGAGCGCTGGTGAGCGTGGCGGTCGCGTTGGCCGTTGGGTGCAGTGGGCCGCCGCTCCGGCCCGCCTTGGTTCTCGTGAGCGACGTCCGACCCGCGGGGCGCACCGCGATCGACTCGGAAGTCGTCGGCCTCTGGGGTTTGTCCGAAATGCTGGCGCCGGGCGGAAGCGCCGAGCAGGCTCGGGTTGCGCGTCACCGCCTCGACGGTCTCTCGCACGACGGCATGTGGGCGAGTCTGGCTCGCGCGGTGTTCGACGACGAGCACGGCGATCCGCGTTCCGCGGCGCAAGGCTACTTGAGCGCGCTGCGCGCCACGGCCGCCAGCATGGATTCGCAGGCGGCGCTCGTCGCGTGGTTCGCCGTGCGTCATCTCATGCAGCTGCGCGATTCGGTCGCCAACCTGTTTGCCGAGCACCGGCCGGCGTTCGACGCGCTGCTCGCGCAGCCGGGCCATATCGGCTGGAGGGCCGTCGCGGACCTCGAAGAATGGCGAGCGATCGAAGTCTACGACAAGGCCGAGAGAACGGGCGCCGAGTACGACGACGACGTGGTCCGCCGCATGGGTTGTGCCCGCGGGATCCGGATCGCTGGACCGTTCGGCCATGGGGTCGTGCCCGACGCGGCGCGCTCGTTCGCGCCCGAAGACGCGATGCCTTGGCCTGCGGCATGGCCCCCCGACCCCGTTCGCGGCAGCGTTCCGCGAGTCCTTGCCGTGACGCAGACTCGTTGCCTTGCCGTGGCCGACGAGCAAGTGCCGGAGGGCGTATTTTACGTCGAGGCCTACTTCAAGACGCAAGGCGACCGCGACCTGCTCGTCTCCGTTCAGGGCGCCGTGGCCGTGTGGATCGACGGCACGCGCGTGCTTTCGCGCGCCACCGACGATTGGGGGTCCTGGCAGCGATTCGGCGCGCACGTGCTCGTGGGCGAGGGGCGCCACCGCGTGCTCGCTCGAACCGTCACACCGGCTGCGAGCGTGCGGCTGCTCAATCCGGACGGAACCGCCGCGGCGCTCGAGACCGATGGCGACGCGGGTCCGGGGTTCGAGGTCAAGCCGCCGACGGTGCTCTCGGATCCGAATCCGATCGACGCGGCCGTTCGCGCCGCCGCGTCCGGAGCGACCGTGCCCATCCGCTCGCCGATCGACGCATGGCTCGCGGCGTACGCGGCGCATGCCGATCAAATGGACGACGTCGCCTCCACCCTGATCGCGCCGTTCGCAGAGCCGGCCGATGCGGCAGGTCTCGCGCTGCAGATGGCCGCAATGTTCGCGACCGGAGATCCGGCGTGGTCGCCGGATGCGCGATCCGTGCGCGCGCGTGCGCTTCGAGACCGCGCGCTCGCTCGCGACCCACACTTGTGGCGTGCTCGTCTGGCCGCGGATCTCGACGCGGCGGAACAGCACGGACTGGCCGACGCCGTGGAAGGCCTTCGGACGCTGGTCGCAGAGGTTCCGAACGAGCCGGAGGCCCTCGAGCAGCTCGCCCAGGTCTTCGCGCGTCTGGGCTGGCGCGATGCCCAGCAGCGGGCACTCGAGGATCTGACGCGGCGGTTTCCCGACGACGTCGGCGCGCTCCATGCGTACTTGGACGTTCTCGACGAGAACGGTCCGGCGGGGGACGCCGACAAGGTCGCCGCGCGCATCAAAGACCTCGAGCCCGACACGCAGGTGGCCATCGATCGCGCGCTGGCGCGGCACGATTACAGTGCCGCGATCGCCGAGCTGAAGCGGCTCGCGGCGCGTCGTCCGGATCGCAAGGACATCGCAAACCGGCTGGCCGACGTACTCGCCCGTTCCGGCAACGTGGGCGATGCGGCCGATCAACTCGGCAAGGCACTCGCCAAGCATCCGGGCGACGTGCAAGCTCGCTTTCGGCTGGCCGATCGCGAGTACGCGAGCGGCGATACGGGTGCACTTCGCCGCGCCCTGGCGGCGGCGCTTCAGGCGAACGCCAACGCCGAAGAGATCCGTGCGGCGATTGACCTGGTGGAAGGCAAGACCGATCTCGAGCCGTTTCGACAGGATGGCCGCGCAATTGTCCTTGCCTTCCAGCGCTGGGAGCGGGCGGGTCACCATCTCGAGGGCACGGCCGCTCGTGTTCTCGACTACTCGGCGATCTGGGTCCACGACGATGGTTCCAGCGAGATGCTGGAACACGAGATCCAGAAGATCCAATCGCAGGAAGCGATCCAAGCGGAATCCGAGACCGAGTCGCCCACGGGGTTGGTGTTGCACCTGAGGGTCATCAAACCAGATGGCCGCGTGTTCGAGCCCGAGCCGGTTGCGGGCAAGCCCACGCTGACCCTGCCGCACGTCGAGGTCGGCGACTTCATCGAGGTCGAGCACATCACTTCGCAAGCGGGCGACGGTGCGCGAGGCCGCCAATACCAAAGCCCGCAGTGGTTCTTTCGCGAGGCCGACAAGGGGTACTGGCAGAGCGAGTTCGTGGTCGTCACCCCCTCCGATCGACACCTCGACGTCGAATCGCGCGGCAATGTTCCCGCGCCGGACGTCGTGCCGATCGGGACCTTCGTCGAGCACCGATGGCGCGTGGACCTGAGTCCTCCCGCTGAAATCGAGCCGGACGGTCCGCCGATGACCGAGTTCTTGCCGAGCGTGCGCGTCGGGTGGGGCGTGACGCTTGACGCGACGGCTTCGCGCCTGGTCGACCTCGTGGGCGACCCGACCCCGATCGATCCGCGGCTTCGCGCGCTCGAGCAGCAAATCGTTGCGGGGATGTCTCCGGGGGCGAGCGACGAACGTGCGCGCCGACTCTACCGATGGGTGCTCGATCATGTGCAGGACGGAAAGGAAACCGACGGGCGGCGCGTGCTGACCGGGCGCAGTGGCGCGCGGCAAGCCGCGTTTCGCTATTTGCTCCGCATGGCCGGGATCGACAGCGAGCTCGCACTCGTCAAAAGTCGACTGGCCATGCCGCCTCTGGGGCCCATGAGCGAAATCGAACAGTACGAGGCGCTCGTCATGCGGTTGACGACCGATCGAGGACTACGTTGGATGACGGTGCGCGACAAGTTCGCTCCATTCGGTTACATCCCGGCCGAGTGGCGCGATCAAACGGCGATTCGACTGGTCGCCGGTACGCCGCGCGACGTCGTGCGTGCCCCCGCCGCCGCGGATCGCGTCGCTTACGAGGGACGCGCCGACGTGCACGACGACGGTTCGGCCGTCTTGGATCTCACCCTGACGTTCGACGGAAACCGCGCGATCGCGTGGCGGACGGCGCTCGATCAAGTCCCCCAGTCCAAGATCAACGACTTCGTCGAACGCGAGGTGATCGCGCCCTCGTTCGACGGCGCGCACGTGCGCGACTTGAAGGCCGTCGGGGCATCCGACCTCGATAAGCCCCTTGTATTGCACGTGCGCGTCGACGTGCCGGAACTGGCCAAACGGGTGCCGGGGGGGCTCGCCGTGCATCCGCCGTTCGCGCCGCCTTTGGCGCAGCTCGCCGCGTTGCCCACTCGCCGGACTGCACTTCTGCGTCGCACGTCCTGGCGCGCGGAGATCCGCGTGCGCGTCGTGATGCCCCAATCCACCACGCTGCCCCCGGGTCTTCCGCACGCCGAGCGGCGCGACGGCGACGCGTTCGTGGTCGTCAACGATGCCGTCCGAGGACACGCGATCGACTTCGATCGGGTCATCGACATGCCTTCCGGCCGAGTCCAACCGGGCGACGAATACGTGCGATGGCAGACCTTCGTGCAGAGCGCCGACGCTCTCGTGACCCGCGACGTGCTGGTGGGCAAGTGAGCCGATGCGTCGGCCCCTATCGGGTCTTGGATCGACCTCGCCAGGCGTTGTTGAATTCCGCGATCGTTTCGATCGTGCGCGGGTTCCACACCATCTTGCGGATGACCTGGGGCGTTACCGTCGGCACGTGAGCGCCGGCCTCGAGCGCCTCGTTGACGTCCATGACGTGCCGTACCGATCCGACGATAATGAGCGACCGCAAACCTTCGCGATCCAGCACCGCCCGCGTCGCGGCGATGACCGGCCGGACATCGTAGCCCATATCGCGTACGCGACCGCTGAAAATGCTCACGTACGTCGCGCCGGCGAGAGCGGCCAAATAGGCCTGGTTCATCGCCATGAGGCAGGTGACGTTCGTTTTGATGCCCCGTTTGACCAATCGGTGCAAGACGCGGAGGCCCGTCTCGCTAAAGGGCACTTTGATCGTGATTCGCTGCGTGTCCCAGGAGTGATAGACGAGCGACTCCTCGAACATCTCGTTCTCGGTCTCCGTCGTCAGCTCGACCGAGACGTCGCCCGTGCTCACGGAGAGGACTTCGCGAATGCGCTCGCCGAGATCCGCGTCCGGCGCTTCGCGCGCGATGATGAGCGGGTTGGTCGTGACCCCCGAAAGCACGCCCCATGCGAAGAGGTCCTTGATTTCCTTCGGGTCGGAGCTGTCGATGAAAAGGGCCATGAGGTCTCCAATGCCGTCGTCTCAAGCATTTACCATGCGCCGATCACGAGTGACCGAGGATCTCCGCGGAGAGGTCGGTCAATGTGGCACCGGCGGCGTCGGGGCCCAGTGAGCTCGGGCCGGCCCGCAGGGACAAAGTTCGCACCGGTTCGGGGCGAACACGAGTCCGGTCCGAAGCCCCGCGGCCCGTCCCGCCTCGATGTCAGCCGCCGAGTCTCCGATCATCCACGAGTGCGCGCGGTCGCCGCCCAGTCGGCCGAGAATCGCCTTCAGCATTCCGGGTCTCGGCTTTCGGCATTCGCAGGCTCGGATGAGGGCGGCCTCGCCGCCCGCAGCGCCCACGGGGTGATGCATGCAAACCTCGACGGCCGCGATTTCGATTCCCAGATCGCGCAGCCGCTCGACCAGCGCACCGTTCGTACGGTGCACGGCGTTCGCCGAGAACTGGCCCTTCGCGGGCGCGGGCTGGTTGGTGGCGATGGCGAGCAGGTATCCCCGGTCCTGAAGCGCGCGCAGCCCGTCGATCGATCCGGCGAGAAATCGGATGTGGTCGGGATGAAACGCGACCGAGATAGTGCCCGTCTCTTCGTCGCGAACGAGGTCGATGATCGTTCCATCGCGATCCACGATCGCGACTCGCGTCACTTCACGCTCTCCCACTTGGTCGCGGTGCGCGCAAGCTTGGGATGACTCACGAGCAAGTGCCATACGACGGCGGCGAACCCTTCCGTGTGCGGCGTCACGCGTTCCGGCGCGACCGTCGGAACGACGACGCACGCCTCGGCCGCTTGCTTGGTGAATCCCCCGTCGCGTCCTACAATGCCGAACACCTTGGCGCCGACCGACCGCGCCAGCTCGAGCGCTCGCACCAAGTTTACACTCACGTTCTTCTCGCGGTTGCCTCCCCCTACGCTGAAGACGAGCACGCCGTCGTCCGAACGCAGCCGCGAGCCGCGCAGCCACTCGACGAAGCACGTGTCCCATCCCTCGTCGTTCACGCGCGCCGTGAGTTCGCTCACGTTGTCGGTCGGAGCGTAGGCTTCGAAGCCGCAGATCTTCCGGAAGTCGTTGACGGCATGCCCGGCATGCCCGGCGCTGCCGCCGACGCCCAGGATGAAGAGGCGCCCCTGGGAACGGATTTTGGCGAGTCCCTCCGCGACCGCCTCGATGCTGGCGACGTCGATCATGCGAATGATCTCGATGCTCTCGTCGAGATACATCTGGCTGAACGTGGACATCGTCACGACCTGTGGAAGTTGGCCACGATGCGGGCGCCGTCGAAGTCGAAGCGAAAACGCAGCGGACGAAGCCCCCGCGCGCAGAGCACATCGTGTACGCGGCGTCGCTCGGGCGCTCGAACGTAAAACATGAAGAATCCGCCGCCGCCCGCGCCCATGAGCTTGCCGCCGATGGCGCCCGCCTTGCGGCCGGCCTCGTAATGCTCGTCGATCGCCGAGTCGGTCATGTTGGCGGCGAGCTTGCGCTTGTTCGTCCAGTGTTCGTGCAACATTTCGCCGTACTGGTCGAGCTCTCCGGCCAGCAAAATGCGCTTGGTCTCGCGGCCGAGCTCTTTGATGCGGTGCATGCGTTGAACGGCCGCGTCGCGGTTTTCCACGATGGCGGCCGCCTGCTCTTTCAGGACGGAGGACGCCGCGCGCTCAACCCCAGTATAATAGATGACCAGGTTGGACTCGAGCTCGTCGATGACTTCTTCCTTGAGCGGGAGCCGTTCGACGTCGACCGACCCGTCGCGATTGAACGTCATCGCGCTGATGCCGCCGTAGGCCGCGATGTACTGATCCTGTTTGCCGATAGGCTCCTGGAGGACATCGATCTCGATCTGGCAGGCTTCGCGCGCGAGCTGCTCGGCCGACACGAACTCGCGCTTGAAGGCGTGCAGCCCGTTGAGCAGAGCGACCGTGAAGCTACTCGATGATCCGAGGCCCGAGTTCGAAGGAACGTCGGCGAGGCTGTGGAGCTCGACGCCGCCTGCAATGCCCGTCAGGCGCAGGGCCTCGCGAAAGATGCGATGTCGAATCGCGTCGACGGTCTCGACAATCTCGGTCTCCGAATACGCCAGCCGGATATTGGCGTAAAAGCGGCGGGCGACGCACACGAACAAAAATTTGTCGACGGCCGCCGCGACCACGAAACCGCCGTGTTCGCGCGAGTAGCTCGGCAGGTCGGTACCGCCGCCGCCGAGCGAAAAACGAACGGGGGCGCGAGAAACGATCATGAGATTGCTTGGGAACGGAGAAACCGATCGAGTTCGGACAGCCCCTCCGGCGAGCCAATTTCGTAAAACCTCTCACGGGCCATGCAGGCTCGCAAGCGCTTCCGGGCGGCGAGGTCACGCTGCACGGCGTCGAGACCGCAAGGCTGACCTTCCGGCAAGGCCGTCACGACGCTGCGCCGGAGCGCGGTCGCGCCGTAATCGATGTGGTCGAGCTCGGCGTCGCGTGTCCCCTTTTCGTACCGTGCGATCCAATCGCCGGCGCAGAGCACGTTGGAAGCGTCCCATTTCCCCTCGTTTTTGAAAACGGCCATGACCCCGTCGCAGTCGTCGTGATCGCGCAGGATGCGAAGCGGCTCCGAGTAGTCGAACGGCAGAAAACTGTCCCCGTAGGTGACCAGAAATGTCGGTTCAAGCCGCCCAAGCGCCTTCCTCAACGCGCCGGCTGTACCGAGCAGCCGTACCCCTTCCTCCGACCACGACACCCGTACGCCGAAGCGAGAACCGTCTCCGACGTGACTCCGAATCGCGTCGCCCAGATGGGCAATGCACATGACGATGTCGTCGAATCCCCATCGCGCGAGACACTCGATCTGCCAGTCGACGAACGGGCGGCCCGCTACCTCGAGCATCGATTTGGGCACCCGCAACGTGTGCGGGTGCATCCGTGTCGCAAGTCCACCGGCGAGAACGACGGCCTGCACGATCGGTCTCTACCACGCAGCCGACCAGGCTCTACGCGTTTTTCCGTCGCAGCCGGACGCGCGCGTCGCGCGCCGTTGCCGAAGGCAACGGGGTCCGAAAGCTCATTTCCGCCCGCTGCCGATCGCGCACGGCAAGCGCTGTCGTTCCGACGCGAACGGCGTGACTCGAAGTCGAAGTCCCTTCGCCCGCTCGCCCGACGTCCTTGACACCCCGGGGCACGGCGGGCTATCTGCGCTGCCTTCCGCGCGCAGGGCCATTAGCTCAATTGGTAGAGCAGCGGACTCTTAATCCGTTGGCTGATGGTTCGAGTCCATCATGGCCCACTCGCTTTTCCGCAGGAAATAGAGGGGGACCCATGCTCGGGGAGCGGCGGCCTCGGCCACGGCGGGCCACGGTTTCCGCGGCAGTCGAACGGCCGCCATCGGACGATTTCGCAGCCGCCTTCGCGCGTCCGGGACCCGTTTGCCAGGCGATCTTTCTGGGCGTCGCTCAAGACGACCCCTCTCGTTGCAGTTTCGGCCCGGAAGACGCCAAAGCCCCTCGGCCGACCAAGACCAAGTCTTTGGCAGCGAAGAAGGCCCCTTCGAGAACGATCGGCCTCAGTGGAAGGCGGGCGCGTTTGCGTAGGATGTTCCCAGAGTCGTCAAAGCGCCCCCATCGGCATCGATGAGCTCGTTGTAGGTCTCCCATTGGTACCAGGCGTAGCGCACGACCCGGGGATGCTTCGCGAACATCGCAAGGGCGCCTGCGTAGAATGCTTCCACGGTCGCGGCATTGGGGTTGCTTTCGTTGTCGCATCCCCATTCCGTGAGCCAGATGGGACGGTTGCCCGGGATGGCTTCGATCCCTGCGATCCAGGACTCCAACGTGTTGGCTGCGGGGTCGCAAGCCCCGGTGTCCCAGCCGTACCAATGCGTGGCGATGAAATCGACTCGCAACTTGCCGGAGGTATCGGCATTGACCTGGGTCATGAAATCTTGGATCCACGCGAGGCCCGTCGCATTGCCCTGAGTGGCAGGACTACCGATGAGCACCGAGGGGTTGTTGAACGACGGCCAGAGCGAAATCGCCGTCGCTACCGGAATGTTCGATTGGCTCGCGTTGTCCGGCTCGTTGAAGCCCAGGACGTACGTGTAGCCGGCCGTCACGCCCGCGCTGACTTCGCTGGCGATGCCCGCGGCAGTCTGCTCGTTCGCATGCCCCCAAACCATCGGCACGAACGGAGTCGACGTGCAGCCCGTGGGACCCTGCTCCCAGTCGTACCACCAGGAGACGTTCAGGCTCACGAGCTCGGCGCAATCGGATCCGGCGACGCCCTTGAAGGGCGCTTTGCCCCCTGCGTCACTCAAGGAAGCGTCGGAGTGTGCACCGGCCTCGGAAGAGGCGGCTGCGTCGACGTCGGCCTCGCCTCCGGCTTCAGGGGACCCGTCGGAAGCCGATCGCGAGGCGTCGGTGCCGGAAGCCCCCACGCCGACGTCGTCGCCTCCGTTGTCCGCATCGGCCACCGACGAGCCGCTCGACGAGTCGTCTCCGTTGTCCGCATCGGCCACTGACGAGCCGCCGGTGTCCGCGTCCGGCGCTGGAAGGCTGCTGTCGTTGTCGCCGCCGTGGCTTTCGACCCCAGCGCCATGGGCGGAGGCTTGGCATCCGCCGCACACGAGAGCAAAAAGACTCGGCAGCCAGAGGGAGGTTCGCTTCGACATATCTGGGGTGTGGCCGCGCCCCGCCCACCTACCCCAAATCATGCGCGTTCTGCGAACACGATGCAATCGGCGCGCAGAACGCTGTCTCGGGATGGCCGGCCCACCCCGATGCCGGAGGTAGGCACTCGGGAGCCCGGTGATTGCCCGAGCGTCGTCACCCCTCTCAAAATGAGAATCCCTTTCGTCCAGGAGGGCGGGGACGCTCGGGCTCCTGCAGGAGGCACTCCGACGCTCCGCTGCTCGGAGCGGAATAGCCCACCGACACCAGGCACCGGTTCGACCCGCTCCCATGGACCACATCGAGGTCCACCTCGCCGGCGTCTTCGACTAGCTTAATGAGGTGGAACGCGCACCTCGCGATCGGATCGCTGCTGCCTGTGTTTGCCTCGGGGCCGGAGCCTCCGCCGAGCGCAGGGATTCTCCCGGCATCGCCGGGGCCGGTAGCACCCGAACGGCCCGGAGCATGTGGTTCTGCGTTGAGCCGTTCGCCGGCCGACAGCCGGTTCCGCAGTTCTTCGTAGAGGTCGGCCATCGCCTGCCCCCGCGACCGGATTTCGCCTCGCCCCGAGCCGAAGACGACGTGGTAACGCATGCCGACCGAAGCGTCGCCCTCCGACGCGCCGCACGGCGCGAGGCTCGAGCACAGGGTGACGGTCATCGCGTGAAAGATGTCGTGAACCAAAGCACCGGCGTCGGGGCTTGGCGCAAACAGCGCCTCTAACGAAGTCGACGACGAACCAGACGGGAAGCTCTCGGGACCGAGCAAAGGCGGATTGTCGGAAAAGCGCTGCTCGCAACCGAACCACCCAACAAGAGCGATCATCGGCACGATGGCAAGCATCGGCCGGCGGAGGTCAGCTCGCACCGTCCGCCTCCTTCAGTCTTGCAATAAGGCCCTCGCGAACGCTTGGCCACTCTTCGGCTAGAATGGAAAATAACACCGAGTCGCGGACCGTTCCGTCGTCGCGCCGCTGATGCCGTCGCAGCGTCCCTTCGCACCGGGCCCCCAGCCGCGCAATCGCCTGCTGGGAACGAACATTGCGCACGTCGGTCTTCAGCTGGACCCGACCGACACCGAGCGTTTCGAAGGCGTGTGCCAGCAACAGCCGTTTCGTGTCCGGGTTCACGTTCGTGCCCCACGCGGCCGGCATGTAGGCCGTGGCCCCGACCTCCACGCGAGCATCCGGCACGGAGACATCGAGGTACGAGGAGGTTCCGACGATGGCACCGGCAGCCTGCCCGGCGTACGGTCGCCGCAGACGTACGATCCAGACAAAACGGCCTTCTGCCCGCAGTTTTGCGAGGGTCCCGGCGAACCGTTCGGCGTCCGGGGGCCGACCCGGGATGTAGCGCCAGACCGCGTCGTGATGGAGGGCATGGAACAAGGGACTCGCGTCCCGGTCTGGGTCGCACGGCGATAGCTCGACGACGTGTCCGGTCAGACGCGTCGAGGTTGGCGGCCACACCATGGCGGGCCAGGGCGTGTCGTTGGGCCGATCGTCGCGCATCGGCTGGAACCATCCCCCCGGGCTCGTGGTCGGCAAATCGGGCATTCGATGCTCTATCGTGCCAGAGGGAATCGGTCATGCGCGACTGGCTTGTCGAGGGTGCAAAGCACGTCTGGCGCCCGTATTGTCAGATGAAAGGCGCGCCGGAGCCACTTCGGGTCGTCAGAACGCACGGTGCCCGGATCGTTCTGGAAGACGGTCGCGAACTGGTCGACGGGATCGCCTCGTGGTGGACGGCATGCCACGGGTACAACCATCCGCACATTCGCGAAGCGGTTCGGGCACAGCTCGATCGTTTGCCGCACGTCATGTTCGGCGGGTTGGCGCACGAGCCTGCGTATCGGCTCGCCACACGATTGGCCTGTCTGCTGCCCGGCACCTTGGATCACGTCTTCTTCGCCGAGTCCGGGTCGGTGGCCGTCGAGATCGCCATGAAAATGGCCATCCAATACTGGACCAACCGGGGTGAGTCGGGCCGCCGGCAATTCGTCTCGTTTCTCGGCGGGTATCACGGCGACACCCTCGCGACGATGGCGCTCTGCGACCCCGAGGAGGGCATGCACACCTTGTTCGCGGGGGCGATGCCCGCGCAGCACGTACTCGCCCTACCCCGCGATCACACCGACCTGGCTGCGCTGGATGACTTCCTCGCGATCCACAGAGCCGCGATCGCCGCGATCGTGGTGGAGCCCGGAGTGCAAGGTGCCGGGGGCATGTTGTTTCACGATGCCGAGGTGCTCGTTCGGTTGCGCGAGCTCGCCGACCGGCACGACGTCCTCCTGATTTTCGACGAGATCTTCACCGGCTTTGGCCGCACCGGTTCGCTCTTTGTCTGTCAAGTCTCGGGCGTGACGCCCGACATCGTCACGATCTCCAAGGCGCTCACCGGGGGCACGTTGCCGCTGTCGGCGGCGATCGCGAGCGCGCGCGTGTTCGATGCCTTCTGGTCCGATGATCCGCGCGCGGCGCTCATGCACGGTCCGACCTACATGGCGAACCCGTTGGCGTGCGCCGCGGCCCATGCGTCGCTCGACCTCTTTCAGGACGGTTCGTGGGTCGGCGACGTCAGGCGCATCGAACGGGGACTGCGCGACGGACTGGAGCCCTGCCGCGGTCTGCGCGGAGTGGTCGATGTGCGCACGAGGGGCGCGATCGGCGTGGTGGAATTCGATCGGGTCGTCGACGCACCCGGCCTCTGCTCGCGCTTCGCCGACGAAGGCGTCTGGATCCGCCCGATGGGGCGCGTCGTTTACCTGACGCCCGCGTTCGTGATCGGCGATGACGATCTCGCGCATCTGACCGAGGCGATCCGCAGGGTCCTCGCGGCACGAGCTTGAGGGCCGTCCAACGTCCAGGGGTCCGGCCGACCCGACGCGGCGGACGGCGAAGCCGACCCCCCGGACCGATGCGATGGGAGCACCGTTCCCGCGAGGGCGTCGCCACGAGGGTAGGCGGCGGTGGCACGCCATAGGTTTGGCTACATGCACCGCCAAATGGAAACGCGGGAAGATTGGAGGAAAGTCGACTGACTACGAAAGGCCGCGCGATCGATGGAGCGCGGACGTTATTAAGGATGCGCAACGGCGATCCGTATTCGGGGCATGGTAGGGGCACGCGAGGAAAAGGGCACGACCCTCGCCCAGCCCATTTCGCCTGAGGACACCGACTTCAAGGTGCCTTCATTTCGCGCGAACGTGGACATCGAAGCGAGTCTCGAGCGGTGCCCGAAGTGGGCCACGACCAAGGGAACGTTCTTCACGTACCTCGTGGACCACGTGCGCGACCGCCTGGGCTCCGAGCCGGAGGGACTGTACGAAGGGACCAAGCGCTCTCGGTGGGTGCCCTTCGCCGGTTACCCCCTCCGGGACTTCATGCGGATCGTCCACAACGCGGCTCGGCTCGTCCACCCGAGGGAGCCGACGCAGGAGGGGCTCCGGCGCATGGGCTGGATCTCCTACACCAGTTTTGCCGCGACCATGGCCGGTCGAGTCGTACTCTTCGCGTTGGGAGACCGGCTCGAGGACGTGATCCGGACGTCGCCGAAGGCGTATGCGCTGGCGTTGCCCGGTTCCTCGGTCGAGGCGACGCGGCTAAGGGACGGCCATTACCGCTATGCATTGCGCGGCGCTTACAGCTTTGTCGACTGCTACCACTACGGTGTCCTCGAGGGGGCCGTTCGAGCGTTCGGAGTCAACGCCACACTCCGGCTCCGGCAGCTCGAGCGCGCAGGCGACGCCGACTTCGACTTGCAATGGCAAAGCCAAAGTCAGCCGATGCCCGTGGCGAGGCCGGCGAAGCCGCCCGATGCGCGCACTCCCTGAGCGCGTCCACGCACCAAGGATGAGTCCGTTCGATTCGAAGTCGCTGGCCACTCGAACTGCGAGGTGGCCATCGATGGTTCAGTCCGGTCCTCAAGGACGGCAGAGAGGTTGACGCATGGCGGTTGACGAGCGGAACAACGCGAAACGAGAGGCGCACGGGGCCAACGGTCGGCCAGCCCCGAAGGCTTTGTCGGAAGCCCCGAGGCCCCCGGCGCGACACCTGCCTAAAAGCAATCCCGCGAATCCGCCGTCCGTCGAGCAACGACGTGGCGAGGTCGTCGGGATCGTCGCGACGGCGAAGCGCAGCATTCAGATTGACCAAGAGCAAGACAAGGACGGGCGCCCTGCTAGGGCAATCGATTGTCGTGAGGCCGCGGTCCTTGCGCGCGCGCTGCTCGATCTGGTGGCCTACGGTCACGCTCGGTTTAGCCACGTCTCGGACGGGATGCTCCGCAAAGTGCTCGACGATCCGCGGTTCACGGAACCAAGCGCAATGGCGGCGAAGCTGTCGCTCGACTGCGGTGCGTTTGGAGACGTTCGCGGCCGCAGCGAGAGCGAAGAGGACGCGGTTGTACGCGTGGGGGCCCACTACGAAAAATCCGTCCGCGCATGACACGACCGCGGCCGGGTCACGGCGCCGTCGAGCGGACTCGCCCTCGTAAGGGTACGATGGATGTCCCGGTCGAAGACCATGGCCCATCGCACTCTCGGCACGCGCGCCGTCATCGCCGGCCTTTGCGCGTCGGTGCTTGCCGGCGGCTGTGCCGCCACAGTGCCGAGTCTCTATACGGGGACGGGATCCCTCGCGGTAAGCGGCTCTCCCAACCAGCCTGTGCTTGCGTCGCACTCCGTTTTCTTTGGCGAGTGCCCTTCTGAACGACAACCGGCCAACAACCGTGAGGTCGAGCCGTTCTCGATCGTCGTCGTCGTCGACGCGTGCGTGATGGGCGGTACGGGCGGGCCGAGCGCGTTCCACCCCGATCCAGGGACGGTCTGCACGCTGCGCTTTTTGGACGGCGTGCACAGGGTCCGAGTGACCGACTTTGCCGCGCGGCTCAGCCTGAAGCCCTGGGGGACGCAGGGTATGTCCAGGTGGAGATCGGTGGCGACGACCCGACAACGGCGCAGCACGTGCTCTATCGGTTTGCGGGCAGCGCGGCGGACGCCATCCAACCGAGGGTCTCGTGCGATGAGGAGCGAGCCAAGCACGTCGCGCAGGCACCGGGCGCTGTGCGTTTCGTCGTGGACGGCTTCGTCGGACCAGGATCACGTGAGCCTGTTCGAGTTTGAGGCTGCGAACTGAAGATGCGGAACTCGGCGTTTCATTTTCTGGGCGCCTCCGGATTGCGGCCGAGGCGTATGACACGCCTGCCCAACGTTAAGGACTCGCGCGTCAACGACATGTCGTACGCGTACGGCGAGCTTGCCGTCTCGGCAGCGGACGCTCTCTCGCATGCAGGGGGCGTTCGCGTCATTTGCGATAGCAGCGTCTTTGCGCCATCGCGAATGGATCTCGTTCGCAGACTACTGATCGAACATGACGTCGAGATCACGCCGGAGGCCTTGCCTGAACTCGAGGACCTGAAGCGATCGCCGCGCCCAGAAGTGGTCGGCCTTGCGAGGCTTCTGTTTCCAGATGGCGCGCTAAACACGCGCATCCGCGTGACCGGATTTCAGGCGCTTCGCGGATTCGACAACGTCCTAACCTACTACGTGAATTTGCTATTGGCTCGCAAGCAAGCGCTGTCCACGCAACTCCGCGACGCCGACCGGTCACCGGCTCCGAGCGGAACCGACTCGTGCAAGAGTTGGCGTCGATTAGCCGCCGAACCGTTCGACTTGCAAACAAAGGCGATCCCAGACGTCGCCTGGCAGATGAGACCGTGGTGAGCCACGCAGTCCTTCATGGGGCGGCCACGGGCCAAATCTCTAGA
Organism: uncultured delta proteobacterium; assembly: GCA_963696385.1. Lineage (GTDB taxonomy): Bacteria > Myxococcota_A > Polyangia > Polyangiales > Polyangiaceae > Palsa-1150. The sequence continues at coordinate 223,532 of CAVOKF010000004.1, read as the reverse complement.
CCTCGCTGACGACGCGAAGCGAGCCGGCTACCAGGCCCGCCCCGAGGACGGCGCGCCAGGCCTCGCGGTGCTCGATCACGCCGACCGCGACCGCATCGTCGTCGGCAAACACCGGAACGGCCCGTGGATCTAAGCAGCACGACGCGCGCCAGGGCGAGACGTGCACCCGGTATTTCGGTCGCTTTCTCGAGCATCGCCGGGCGACCGGAAAGGTGCGCCGGAGTCGCGATCTCGAGTCCGCGTGGAGTGTCTGGATCGCTCCCGAGATCGGGCGCAAGCCGATCGCGGGTCTCAGCCGCGACGATGTGGAGAACGTGCGCGACGCCCTCGATAGCGCCGTCGCCGATCGAAGGAAGGAAGGGGGCCGCGCAGGCCTGAGCGGGGCGCGAGCGCGCAACGTGTGGAGCGTGCTCACTTCGATGATGAAGGAGGCGTGCACGTCGAAGCGACGGGACTTGCGCGTCCGGGCGGACAACCCGTGCGCCACCGTGCAGCCTCCGGACAAGACGGACGCGAAGGCGAAGACGTTCGTCTACCCGGCCGAGTTTCTCAAGCTCGCGGCGTGCGCGGACGTCCCGCGCGACTGGCGCGAACTCTACGCCGTCGCCTGCTACCTTTACTTGCGCCCTGGTGAGCTCCGTGCGCTTGTCTGGACCGACGTCGACTTTGACGCCGCCGTCGTTCACGTGACGAAGGCGTACGACGAAGACTCGAAGACGGTGAAGCCGCCAAAGACCCGCAACGGGGTGCGCGACGTGCCCATCCCTGCGGCGCTCGTCCCTCTGCTCAAGGCGATGCATGACCGAGCCGCGGACGACACCGCGGCGGTGTTTCCCATGATGGGGGAGCGGAGCGAGAACCTTCGGTCGATTCGGATGCGCAAGCATCTGGCTCGGGCGAAGGTCACTCGCTCGCGCCTCACCGAGCAGAGCGCGACGACGATGAAGGTCAACTTCCGGACATGGCGCGACACGGGCATCACCTGGCTCGCTCTTGCGGGCGTGGACGTCGCCAAGATGCAGCGGCGCGCCGGCCACGACACAATCTCGACGACGCTCGGGTAGGTAAAGATGGCCGAGGACCTGACCGGGTCCATCGGCGAACCGTTCCCCGCGCTGCCTGCGGCGCTCCTCGCTCCGCCCGAAGGGGTGGGGGTCCCGAGCAACCGAGCGCCCGAAAAACAGGGGGGGCGGTACGTTCGTTTGGCCCACGTTTGGCCCAAGTCGAAAAAAGATCCACAAAAACCCGGCAAATCTGCGGAGAGGGCGGGATTCGAACCCGCGGCAGGCTTTTGACCTGCGCCCGCTTAGCAAGCGGGTACCTTCGGCCACTCGGTCACCTCTCCGAAAGGCAGGGGACAGCACCGTACACCAAACCCCCGCCGGGACAAGACCATGCGCGATCGCCGCCACGTACTTTTCATGCTCGTGGTCGCGTACGGAGGCTTTTACCTGTGCCGCGCGAACGTCGACGCATCGCTGCCTCTGCTCGCGATGTCCTTCGGTTTCACGAAGACCGAGCTCGGTCTTCTGTCGTCGATTCCGATCGCGTGCTACGCGGTCGGTAAGCTCGTTACCGGGGCACTCGGCGACGTCATCGGCGGCAAGCGCCTCATCGTGATCGCCGCGTTTGGCTCGGTGGTCGCCACGCTCGCATTCGGAGCGTCGAGCTCACTCGGGGCCTTCATCGCGTTCGCCTCGATGAACCGCATCTTCCAATCCGGGGGTTGGAGCGCAGCCGTCGACGTCGTCGCGCATCACTTCGACCGCCCGCATCACGGGCGCGTGATGGGCGTCTTGTCGACGAGTTACGAGCTGGGCAACGTCGTCGCCATTCTTCTCTGCAGCGCGATCACCGCTACGTTGCCCGGCTTCCGGCCGCTGTTCGTCATCAACCCCATCCTGTTGGCGGGCGTCGGCCTTCTCGCCGGTCGGGTCCTGAGCGATCCACCACGGGGTCCGACGCCGAACGGACGCCCGGTCGTCGCGGTCGGCGCCGAGGACGATCCGTTCTCGACCGACGCGATCTCCGTCGTGACGCACGACGCGTCCCTCGCGATTGATGACTCGTCGATGAGGGCGGTGCTCCGCGCTCTGGCCACGCAGCCCGCGTTCTGGATCGTCGTCGTGCTCTCGGCGCTTCTCACGTTCTTGCGAATCGGATTTCTGACCTGGACTCCGACGTATCTCTACGAGGTGTCGCGCGCAGCTGGGCACGCCGCCGTTTCCGGGTCCATCGCGAAAAGCGCGATATTCCCGGCGGCGGGCGTGGTCTCTGCCCTGTCCATGGGGGCGATCAGCGATCGCTTCGGTCCTGGACGACGCGCGCCCGTGATGGCCGTCTCGCTGGTCGTGGTCGTCGTTCTCGTTCTCACGCTTGCCCATGGGGGCGTCCGCTCGCCGATTGCGGCGGCGTTTCTCATCGGTGCCGTAGGCCTCTTTCTCCTGGGACCGTATTCGCTGCTGGCCGGCGCGATTGCGCTCGACGTTTCCGGCAGACGCGGCGCGGCGACCGCCTCCGGTGTGATCGATAGTGCCGGTTACGTGGGTGCCAGCGCGGCTGGGGTGGTGCTCGGCGCCGTGGCCGAGGGCCACGGGTGGTCCGAGGCCTTCGACGTGGTCGCCGGGGCCGCTTTGGCGGCCGCGCTCGCGGCCGGTGCCTGGGCCATGGCGGTCTTCCGCGCGCCCAAGCGGGCGACGACTCATCCGTCGTGACGTCAAGGCGGTCACCGATTCTCCAGCGCGCGAAGCGGACGGCGGCGGGAGGCGGTACGTTGGCGCGGACACGACATGGTTCGTCTCTTCTATTCGAATCGCACCGAAGAACTTTTCGACGAGCTTTCCCGCCGGACGCGCGAGCAGCAGCTTCGCGACGGTCCGCTCGTGCCGGTCCAGATCGTCGTTCCGAGTGCGAATGTCGCTGCGAGTGTGCGAATGGCGATCGCGCGATCAAGTGGAATCGCCGCCAATCTCGACGTCGCGCGCCTTATCGGCTTCGCCTCCGATCTCGTCGCGAAGACCACCGGCGCTTGCGTTGCGGATGCGTCTTCCCTTCAGGCCATGGCCCTCGCGATCCTGCTCGACCCCGAGGCCCTCTCCGCTCCCGACCTGGCCCCCGTGCGCGCGTATCTGCACGGCGCCGGCGACGCGGCCGGCCCGATCGATTTGCGCAGCGTGCAACTGGCGGCGCGCATTGGGCGACTCTTTGAAGAGTACACGTACTCGAGGGCCGAACTGCTTTTGGCCTGGCGGCGAGGACCATCGCTCGGCGAAGCGGGCGGGGATACGGAGATGTGGCAACGGCGCATGTGGCTTGGGATGTTCGGTCCGGGCGGGCTGGCCGAGCGCCGTGCGTCCCCGGCAGGCCGCCCGGTCGTCCCTCTGTGCGACGCGGTCGCTGCCTTCGACCCCGCCTCCGCCGAAGCGCCTCGTGCCGTGCACGTTGTCGCGTTCGCGCACTTCGCGCAGACCTTCCATGCGCTGTTCGACCGGTTGGCCCGGTTCGCGGACGTATCCATCTACGCACTCAGCCCTTGCGAAGGATTCTGGGAGGATGCCGATTCGCAGGATCCCGAGCCGCTGTTGCTCTGGGGACGGCCGGGCCGCGAGCAGATGCGCGCGTTGAACCGGATGGCTGGATTCGACCACGACGAGCGGTTCGTGGACCCGCTGAGCACTCCGGGCACGGCGGCGACTTTGCTCCATCGCCTGCAAAGCGACGTGCTTCGGCGCGAGTCGCGGGCGGCGCGTTCGGACCAGAGGCCCCTGGCGGCCGGCGACGAGAGCATTGTCCTGCTCGAGCACGCCAGTGTGCGTCGTGAACTCGAGGCGGTCGCGAGTGAGATCTGGCGCCTTTGCGCGCAGGACGACCGGTTGCGGTTCGACGACGTTGCCTTGCTGGTCCCGGACGTGGACGAGGCCGAGTACGCGGCGCAAGTGGGCGCCGTATTCCGCGAGGCCCACGATATTCCCCATCGCATGCTCGCGTCGGGCGCCGGTGTCGATCGCGTCTTCGAAGCCATCGACTTGCTGCTCGCGCTTCCGCTCGGGCGATTCACGCGACAGGACCTCCTGCGCATCGCCGTCCACCCGCTCGTGGTCGCAACCGTGGACGACGGCGACCCCGAACGCTGGATCGCGTGGTGCGACGCCCTCGGCGTGGTTCACGGCGCCGATCGAACCGATCACGAAGGGACGTACATCGCAGGCGACATCCTCAACTGGGACCAAGGCCTGCGCCGCCTCGCGCTGGGATCGTTCATGGCCGGAGACCCTACGGGCGATCGACGGCCGTTCGAAGTCGATGGCCAGTCCTATGTCCCCTACGAGATTCTCCCGTCGGACATGGACGATGCGGCCGCGTTCGGTCTGCTCGTGCAGTCTTTGCTCGCCGACGCCCGCTTCGCTCGCGATGCGGAGCTGACGCTCGCGCACTGGGCCGATTTTCTCGGCGCCGCCATCGAATCCTACGTCGTGCCGACGAGCGCGGTAGAGGAAGAGCGACTCGCGATGTGCCTGCGCCGGGTGCACGAGGTCGGACGTACCGACATCGGCGGGCGGCGCGTCAGGTACCGCATCGCGTGCGAGATCGTGCGCGAACGAATCCGGCCGGTCGTCGGCTCGCAGCCCGGCGAAGGCGTTGTCGTGTCGACGCTGTCCGCGATGCGCTCGCTTCCCTTCCGCGTCGTCTTCGCGTGCGGCATGGGCGAAGGGCGGTTCCCGTCGCCCGAGGCGGAGGACCCGCTCGATCTGCGCTGGGCGCGGCGGCGCGAGGGCGACGTGACGGCCCGGGAGCGCGATCGGTACGCGTTTCTCGAAATGGTGATCGGGATTCGCGATCGGTTGGTGCTCTCGTACGTTTCGCGCGACGCCGTCACAGGGGACGGCCTAGCCCCGTCGTCGGTCGTGCAGGATCTGCTCCACACGATCGAGAGAGACTACGGCGTGGACACGGCCGCCTTGCGGCGCCGCCACCCGTTGCGTCGCTGGGATCCGGCCTACTTCCCCGATCTATTCTCCGAGTCGCCGCGGCGCGATTCCAGGTTGGGCACGATGCAGCTCGACGAGGCACGCGCCGAAGCTCAGGCTCTCGCTTTGCGGCGAAGTGCCGAATCGTGCGGCGCCCAGGCGTCTCTCGAACAGGTGTCGTCGCGCGCCTCCGAGGACCGCGACTGGGCGGCGCTCGCGGACCACCTCCGCCTGTCGGTTCTTCCTCCCGGGGCGCCCGCCGTGGAACCGCGCGTCGTGATCCCTTTGTACGCGATCCTGAAATTCTTGGAGTTTCCCCTTCAGGGCTGGGCGCGCTTCCGCCTGGGGCTCGACGAGCTCGACGACGACGACGTCATGGGGCGCGAGGACGAACCATTCGAGACCCCAGGACGCGACGAGACGGTGTTTCTGCGAAGCGTGCTGCTCGAGGCGGCCGCTACCGGTCGCCCGCTCGACTGCGTCTACGACGCCGAAGTACGGCATCGCGAGCTGCGAGGCTCCGGACCGTCCGGCGTATTCGCGCGCGGCGAGCGAGCCGATCACATCGCGACGCTCGATGGCTGGACGCGCGAAATTGCGGCGTCCGGATTTGCCTACGGAGCCATCGAGGTTCATCGCTTCGGGCGGGCCGGAGAGCACGCGCGCGCCGACCACGTCCACCAAGCCCTGCGCCTCGACGTGGAGGTCGTCGATGCCGCGGGCATCGCCCGCCTGGTGCGCGCGGAGATCGGCGGCCGCACGCTGCCGCTCGGGCCGCAACGCGACTCGTGCCTACTCTTGGCTCGACGCATGAAGGACGAGGGCAAGACCAACGAGTGGACGCGTGCCGAACGAGATCGCCTGGCGCTTCGGGCGTTCGTAGATCACGCGATTCTTTCGGCCTCCGGCCTCGGGGAGACGGCTCGGGCGTCCGTCGTGGTCTTGGCCCTGCCCGATGGCACGACGGCGGTCGACCGCGTCGCCTTCGCCCCCATCTCGCGCGCCGAGGCGACCGGATGGCTGCGCGGTCTCGTGCGTCAGCTGATCACCGGCTCGCACGCGTATTTCTTTCCCTGCGAAGCGGTATTGGCCCGCGCGGCCTCGCGCGAGCCCCAGGGCCTGGTGACGCCGTGGATCGAGAGGGCGCGCGATCGGCTTGGGGACGACGACCGGGCGGCGCTGCGTTCGGCATCCGGGCCCGTACCGAGAGTCGACCGCTACGATGCGCCGGACGAGGACCGTGCGCAGGAGATGGTGGCGAGCCGCTTCGGCCTGCCGCTCGATCGTTGGGGTACGGACCCGTGACGACTCGGATCCCTCGGCCGGCCGTGCTTCGCGAGATTCCGCTCGATCGTCACACCGTCATCGAAGCGTCGGCGGGGACGGGAAAGACGTTCACGCTCGAACACCTGGTCGTCGAGCTCCTTTTGACGACCGATGTGGCGTTCGAGCAATTGCTGATCGTCACGTTCACGGAGAAAGCCACCCAGGAGATCCGCTCGCGCGTGCGCGCCAAGCTCGAGGACATGGTCTCAGGCCACGGCGAAGAGGTTTCCGCGCACACGTCGTGCGGGGCGGACGACTGGGTGATCGACGATGTCGCGCGCGGCCGACTCGCGCGAGCCTTGCGCGCTTTCGACAGTGGGACCATCACCACGATTCACGCCTTCTGCCAGCGGATCCTCCAGGACAACGCATTCGGAAGCGGCCGTCTCTTCGACGAGCAGCCGGTCGACGGACGCGAGGCATTCGGCCGGGCCTTGCGCGACGCGCTGCGGCGCGAGGCGGCGACCGACCCCGGCCGCGCGCTTTGGCTCCAGGCCGCCCTCGAGTTCGGCTGGTCGATCGCGCAGATCGAGACTCTGCTGTGGGACTGCAAGCAAGCGCGCGGTTCGTTGCGTCCCGAGTTCGACCTCGCAGGGTTGACGGCGGCCCTTCACGCGATGCCGGTCGACGATGCGCGGGTGACCGATCTCGCTGCCGAGCTCAAAGGGTGCGGGGTGCATCCCTCGCGAGCGAGCAATGCGTGCCGGCGCATTCGCGATCTGGCCGATCTGGTCGAGCGCACACGGCGGACTGGAGATGTCGCGAGATACGTGCGCGAGGCCGAGCGGCTGAAGGTGGCCCAGCTGATCGAGCAGCTCGGCTCCGTGTCGCTTTCAGCGGGTCCTGCGTCGCGCGTCTGCGCCGCCGCGCTCGCGCTCGCGCGTCGCACGCCACCGTTCGCCGCCGCGGTCGCCGGAGCCTTGCTTCCCGCCGTGGAGCGCGCCCTGGTCCAAACGAAGCGAGACGCCGGCCGATACGACTTCGACGACATGCTCATGCTCGTCGACGAGGCCCTCTCGGGTCCGGGCGGGCGCGCCCTGGTTTCGGCCATCCGCGGTCGTTGGCGGCACGCGCTGATCGACGAGTTTCAGGATACCGACGAGACGCAGTGGTCGATCTTCCGACGGGCTTTCTTCGAGCGGAGCGCCGGTGAATGGCCCGCCGGCAACCTGTTTCTGGTCGGCGACCCGAAGCAATCGATCTATCGATTTCGGGGCGCCGACCTGGACACGTACTTCCGCGCCCGGGACGAGGTCCTCGCGGGGGGCGGCAAGCTCGTGTCGCTCGGAATCAACTACCGGGCGACGAGCGCGCTCGTCGAGGCGACCAACGATCTCTTCGACGCAGCTGCGCCCGAGCCGATGCTTTCGGGGAAAAGCGGTTACAGGCCCGTCTCCTGCGGCCGACCCGGACGCTCGCTCGTCGACGGCCAGGATCGGCCCGTTTCGCCGCTCCACGTCCTTCGGTTCCACGGCGAGTTGTCGGGTCCCGCCCTCGGGGCGGCGATCGCGCGCGAGATTCGCCGGGCTACGGACCCGCTGCGTCCCTGGAAGTTCGATGGGACATCGGTCACGTACTCCGACATCTTCGTGCTGACGCGCACGGCGCGCGAGGGCCGCGTGATCGGTGCGGCGCTGCGCGAAGCCGGTCTGCCGCACGCATTCTACAAGGACGAGGGGCTGTTCCAGAGCGACGCGGCCAAAGACCTGCGCACTCTGCTGGCGGCGATCGACGACCCCGACGATCGGGCCCGCCGACTCGCGGTTTGGCTGACGCCTTTCTTCGGGCTGCCGCTGTCGGCGCTCGAACGGACGCGCGACTTGCCCGCAGGTCATCCTCTCTTCGCGCGCCTTCGGACGTGGAAAGCCCTCGCCGACGCGCGCAGCTTCGATCGACTCTTCGAAAGCGTCGTGACCGAGTCCGGTATCCTGCGCAGGGAGATTTTCGCGGCCGACGGCGAACGAGAGCTCACCAACACGATGCACGTCATCGACCTGTTGCTCGAGCGAGCCCGCGAGGGGCACGTGACGCTTCGCGATCTCGCGAGCGAGCTCGGTGGGCTCATCGCCAAGACGCGAAGCGTCCCCCGGATCGAAGGCAACCTGCAGCGGCTCGACAGCGAACGCCGCGCCGTGCAGATCATGACGATCCACAAGGCGAAGGGCTTGGAGGCGCCGCTCGTTTTCGTCGCCGGCGGCTTCTCGGCGAGTGGCGCCGACGACGTTCACGTCTACCACGAGCATGGCCACCGTCTGGCCTGGGTGGGCAGTCCGTCGCCGGACGTCAAGCCGGTCGTGAAACTCGAGGAACGCGAAGAGGAAGAACGGCTCATGTACGTGGCCCTCACGAGGGCCGAGGGGCGCATGATCTTGCCGTGTGTCGTCGACGGGGCCTTCTCGAAAAACCTGCGGGGTCCGTACGCACGCGTCGACCATCGGGTGGTCGAGCTGCTGGCCGGCGGCGCCGAAAGCTGGACGGTCGAGGACGTGGCTCGTGCTGCGCCGATCTCGACACCGCCGCTCGATCGGGCTGCAGGCGACACGCCGGAGAGCTGGCGGCCGTCCGGGGCGATATGGCGCCGGCAGGCCCCAGCCGAATCCTTCGATTCCTTGCGAGCTCGACACGCGGGCGCGATCCTCACCTCGTACACGCGCATGAAGAGCGGCCTTGCGGCCCGCACGGCTTGGATCGCCTCCGACGAGGCCGAAGCCGAGCCCGTCGACGTCGCAAGCGAGACGTCGGGCGCGAGCTTGCGAGGGGCGCGCACCTCCGGAGTATTTCTGCACGAGCTGCTGGAACGCGTGCCGCTGGCCTCCTTCTGCGCGGCCGCCGACATCGACGCTTGGCGGGCCCGCGCGGACGTGCGGGAGCTCTTCGACGAAGCCATGACGGTTCATCGCATCGACCCCGAGCAGCGCCGACACGCCGAGAGCCTGGTGTGGACCGCCTATCGTCGGCCCGTGGTCCTGCCGACCGGCGAGTCCATCGAGTCATTCGCGGCCGCGGCGCGCGTCGTTCGCGAAATGAAATTCGTCTATCCGGTGGCCTCCGCGAACGGCGCCGAGCAGGCGTCTGCCTACGTGCGAGGATCGCTCGACCTCGTGTTCGCCCACGGCTCGTTGACGTATTTCGTGGATTGGAAGAGCGACTCGCTCCGCTCCTACGCGCCGGACGCGCTGAATCGTCGCGTCGACGAACACTATCGCGATCAGGTCAAGCTCTACACGCTGGCGGTCACGAAGCTCTTAGGGGTGACGCGTCGATCGGAACACGAGGCTCGCTTCGGTGGTCTTCTCTACTGCTTCTTGCGAGGGTTCGATTCGGATGGGTGCGGTCTGTGGTCATTGCGGCCCAGCTGGGACGACGTGCTCGCCTGGATCGAAGAGCTGCGCGGGGCGGCACTCTCGTGAACCGCCTGGATCCGTCCGGAACGGCCGCTCGGCGATTCTTGCGTCAGCGCGGCGATCCTCGCGTCGAGGACGGCGCGATGTGCGGGCAGGACCAGGATTCGGGAGACGGCGAGGCGCACTACCTCGGCTGGGAGGTCGCCCGCTGCGCGACGGAATCGTCACCGTCCGATCGCCGTGTCCTCGCGGCCATCGCAGCCGCCTGCATCGTGTCGAATCGCGCGGGCAGCACCCGTTTGCCGCTCGCAGGCCCCTTGTTCGCCACCGCGATGGCCGCTGCCGGCGCGGCCGAGGAGACCGACCCAGCGCGACGGTTGATTCAACGGGTTCGATCGAATGCCGGCGACCCGGTGGGCACGGTCATCGGTCGGCCCGGCGAACGCAAGCCTCTCATCCTCGACGGGGAATGGCTTTACGCCGAGCGGATGCGCGCACTCGAGGATCGCTTTTGCGCGCGCGTTCGGGACCGCATCCGTCGCGGCGCCGAGGGCTGCGATGCCCGTGCCGTCGGTCGGGCGATCAAGGCCGTGGGGGGCGAAAGCCTGACGGTCGAGCAAAGGTCCGCGGTCCGCCAAGCCCTTCGATCGCCGTTGACCCTGATCACCGGAGGTCCGGGTACCGGAAAGACGACCGCTGTGGTCGCCATCGTCCGCGCCGTCGCCTGGCTGGGGGTTCCTCCGCTCGATGCGGTCGCGATCGCCGCTCCCACGGGCAAGGCGGCGCAGAGACTCTCGGACGCGATCGCGACGGGTCTGGCGGCAGCCGCTCCCTACGACATCTCCGAATCCGCGCTGCGCGGGATCATGCCCTCGGCGCTCACACTGCATCGCCTGCTCGGCTGGTCCCCGCAGAGCGGTCGCTTCGCGCGCCACGAGAACGATCCGCTGCCGCACAAGCTGATCCTCGTCGACGAGGCGTCGATGATCGATCTGGCGATGATGGACCGGCTGGTCCGCGCGCTGCACCACGATGCTCGACTCGTCCTGCTGGGCGACGCCGACCAGCTTCCGTCCGTCGAAGCCGGCGCCGTCTTCCGCGATCTCTGCGCCGCGCTGAAGGCCGTGCGGCTGACGGTCAACTTGCGCGTCGGCCGTGACCCACTCGCCCGCCGGATTGTGACGGCAGCGCGTGCCGTGAACGCGGGGGTTCTCGACGCGGCGTTCACGGCGGCCGTCGCCACGCGTCGGTCGGTCGCGGATCTGGCATTCGAAGGCGTCGAGCACTTGGATGCGTCGTGGACGCAGATCGGCGACGAGTGGCTCGATCGTTGGTGGACGATTCGAATGACGGATCCGGCCTTTCGGCGGTTGTCGTCGCGGACGTACCGCGTGAAGGACGGCGCCTTCGTGGCCGAGGACGCGGCCGACCTGAGGGCCCTTTTCGCGCATCACGGCCGCGCGCGCATCCTGTGCGTCACTCGGGTCATGGGCTTCGACACCAGTGCCGGAGCCATCAACGCGCGTTTGCTCATGCGGCTTCGAGGCGCCGCCGGTCATGCCGCGCGGGCGCGATGGCGGCGTGCGCGCGAGTTCGCACCGGGCGCTCCGTGTGTCGCGCAGCGAAACGATTATGCGCGCGGACTTTTCAACGGAGATCAGGGCGTGGTCGTTCGGGCGCAAGTCGACGATGTCGAGGGCCCGTACTTGATGGCTGCGTTCGCGCGCGGGTCGCGATTCGAGGCGCAGGCTCTCGAGGCGGGCGCCGATCTCGCGCCGGCCTTCGCGATGACCGTTCACAAAGCGCAGGGGTCGGAGTTCGACGATGTGGCGCTGGTGCTGCCGGACGTCGACGTGCCCCTGCTCACGCGCGAGCTCGTCTACACGGCCATGACGCGCGCGCGGCGGTCCGTCCTCGTCGTCGGTTCTGCGCACCTGCTCGCGCGTGCGGTTCAAAGAACGGCGTCGCGGCATACCGGCGTGACAGAAAAGCTCGATTCTATTCAACAATCGGACATGTAGGAGCTGCGTGGCGGGAGCGTTCGGCGAGCCGTGGCACCCGACGATCCGCGGTCGTTATGCTAAACATCCGACCAGGAGGAACCCATGGAGCAAGCCGCCAGGGCCGTCAGTTCCGTCGCGCAGATCGAGCCGCTCCGTCCCCGCGCCTCGCCCGCGCCGATGCTGCTCACGTTGGAGATCGCCGATCCCGACGTCGTCAACGAACTGCGGCACGTGCCGGAGGGCAGCGAGCGCAATCGCCATGCCCTTGCGGCGCTTCGCATCGGAGTCCTCGCGTTGCGAACCGCCAGCGGACAGGTCGACGCTGCGTCCATTCGCGAGGCCGGCAGTGCGCTCGTCGGCGACGTGCGCGATCTGTTGTCGGCCCGCACGACCGAATTGCACGAACGCATCGCTGCGACGCTCACCCATTACCTCGACGGTCAGAGCGGGGCACTGCCTCAACGGCTCGATGCGCTCATTCGGACCGACGGCGAGCTCGAACGCATGCTGCGCCTTCACGTGGGTGGGGACGACTCGCTTCTCGCTCGGTCTCTGGCCGCCCACGTCGGAGAAGGGAGCCCACTGTTCAAGCTTCTCTCGCCGACCGACGCGAAGGGGCTGCGCGCTCAGCTCACATCCGCGATCGAGACTGCCCTCGCCGGCCAACGCAAAGAAATTTTGCGCGAATTTTCGCTCGACCAGAAGGACTCGGCCCTGTCGCGTCTGGTCGGCGAGTTCTCGCTCGATGACGAAAAGTCGACGATGAGTCGCTTGTCCCGGATGGTGTCTTCGGCGACCGATCAAATTGGCAAGAATCTGACCCTCGACGACGAGCACTCGGCGCTCGCCCGGCTGAAGCGGGAGCTTCAAGCGACCATTGATTGGCTCGTGCGGGACAACGGCGAGTTTCAGGCGCAGGTGCGTGAGTCGCTCGCGAGGCTCGATACCCGCAGGAAGGTCGAATCGCGGGCTCCGCGCCACGGGCTCGATTTCGAAGATCGGCTCGGCGAGGTCCTGGCAACCGAAGCCGAGCGTCTCGGTGACCTGGTTCAGGCCACGGGAGATTCGCCGGGTCTCATCAAAAACTGCAAGGTGGGCGACTTCGTCGTCGAGCTCGGCGCCGATTCGGCGGCCGCCCACGCACGCGTCGTGTGGGAGGCCAAAGACAAGCGGGGCTGCACTCTTCGGGCGGCGCTCGACGAGATCGACGAGGCGCGCCGCAACCGCCAAGCGCAAGTGGGCGTGTTCGTCTTTTCCGTCGCCAATGCACCGCCGGGGCTTACCTCGCTTGCGCGTCATGGCAGCGACATCGTCGTCGCTTGGGATGCAGACGATCCCGCCGCCGATCTCGTCGTCCGGGTGGCCTACAGCCTTGCCCGTGCGCTCGCCGTGCGAGAGCACTGTGCGGACCGAAGCGCGCAAGCCGCCATCGGCGAAATCGAGAGTGCGGCCCGTGCGATCGAGAAGCAAATCGGCTACCTCGACGATGTGCGCAGGTGGGCCGAGACCGTCAAAGGGCACGGCGACAAAATTGCGGATCGATCGGCTCGAATGGCCGATGATTTGAAACGCGACGTCGATCGGCTCGACGCTCAGATCGCTGCGATGCGCGCGACCGCTCCGTGACGCGTTAGACTAGCGCGTTCGGGCGGCGCCCCATGCTCGGCAAGACGGAACATCGACTCGCGCTCGTGATTCTCATCACGGCCCTATTGCCGCTCGCGAGCGCCATGCTGCTCGCGTACTCGCTGCTCAACTACGCGTCTTCCGTGTGGCTGCGGCCCGAGGTCAAGCTCGAGCTCGATCGCGGGATCGATCTCTACAAGGACTACATCGGAGCCATCAAGGACGACATGAGGCACCAGACCGACGCGATGGCGGCCGAAGAGGCGCTGCGAATCGCGGCGCGCCGGGGCGACGGCGACGGCTGCGCCAAAGCGCTGCTCGCGGCGTCCTTGCGCCACCCGCAACTGGTCTCGCTCGCCGTGGAGGACGAACTCGGCAAAGTCCTCGCCGCGCGCAGCCGCGGTCGCCCCCTCGATGATGGGACCGAGCGCAAACTCGAGGTCAGGCGCTCGTTGGTCGACGACGAGCCAGGTCCGGTCTTGGTGGCGACCTTCGCGTTCGATCGCCGTTACGAACGGGAGCTAGGCGAAGCGGGGGGCATTCGCGATGCGTACGCGCAGCTCGAAAGAAAACGCACCAAAGTCAACTCGGGGTACTTCGAGGCGTTCGCTCTATTGCTCGGCATCACGGTGATCGCGACCGTCGTACTCGGCTTCTCGCTGGCGCGCGGCTTCACGCGCCGGATCGGGCGGCTGGCCAGCGCGATCGACGAAGTGGCAGCGGGCAATCTCGAGGTGCGCGTGCCCGTGACGGGAAGCGACGAACTGACCGAGCTGGCGCGAGGGTTCAATCGAATGCTCGGCGACATGCAACAGTCCCGCGCCCGCATCGAGTACCTTCGCCGCATCGGCGCGTGGCAGGAGATGGCGCAGCGCTTGGCCCATGAGATCAAGAATCCATTGACGCCCATCCAACTCGCCGTGCAGGAATGTCACCGCAAGTACGCTGGTCGCGATCCCCGCTTCCGCGCGCTTCTCGACACGACGCTCGAGATCGTCGAGGAGGAGGTCGGAACCCTTCGCCGGCTGGTCGGTACGTTCTCGAGCTTCGCCCGCCTTCCGCACGCGGAGCTGCGCGAGGCAAGCTTGCGCGATTTCTTGAAGGAGTGCTCGGAGCAGCTGGTGCACCTCGGAGCGGACCTGACCGACGATGGGCCCGAAGAGGGGATCGTGGCCCACGACGTCGAGGTCCGGTGGGCGGTGCCGGGCGATCCGATGCTCGTGGCGATCGATCGCCAGATGCTGCGGCGGGTGCTCGTGAATCTCGTTCGCAACGCCGTCGAAGCGGTTCGGAGCGCACGCCCCGAGCCGCGCGACGGCGGCCCTCGCGGTCACGTCCTCGTTTCCGCCGAGCGCAGGGCCGACGGCGTCGCCATCGTCGTCGAAGACGACGGACCGGGCGTTCCCGAGCCCGAGCTCGATCGGGTCTTCGACCCGTACTTCACGACGAAGGCGGACGGAACGGGGCTCGGACTGGCGATCGTGAAGAAAATCGTCATCGAGCACAACGGGTCGATTGTCGCGCGGCGCGGCGTGGCGCTCGGCGGCGCGGCGTTCGTTGTCACATTGCCGCTTCCTCACTCGCTCGCGATCGCGGCGGTGCGCGACGGCTCCGGGGATGGGTTGGCTCCGCCGCCTTCGTCCAGTCGGCGGCCGGCAGCTTGAATGCGGGTGCCGTGCTAACTGCCTGCGTACGAGATGGAAGCAGGCCCGCCGGGCTCGTTGAGGAGCGCCTTCAGTGCGATTGGTGTGGTGCTCGCCGTCTTCGCCGTACTCGGCGGACTGCCGCGGCTCTTTCCATCGCGTGCGGCCGCCTTGGTTGGGCACGAGGCACCGGATTTTCGACTCAAGGTCGTCGCCAGCGGCGGCGCACTCGAGTCCCGCTCCGCTCTGCTGAGCCTTCGTGACTTGCGGGGACGGGCGGTCGTCCTCGACTTCTGGGCGACCTGGTGCGGGCCTTGCCGCGCCCAGGTGCCGATCGTCGACGCCCTTGCCAGGCGCTGGAGCGATCGCGCGGTGACGTTCGTCGGCGTCGACACCGATGCACCGGACCAGGGCGACCCTGGCGAATTCGCCGTGTCCCATCGGCTAAGCTACCCCATCGTCCGCGACCTTTCCGGCGCGACCTCACGCGACTACCAAGTCGAAGCCTTGCCGACGCTCGTGATCGTGTCCAACGACGGCCGCGTCACGGCCGTGCGTACGGGAGTGACCGATGGCGCCGAGATCGAGCGCCTACTGCGCCAAGCCATGTAGCGCTCGTTCGGTGCGGTCCTGGTTCTTACTTGGTCTATTTCGTAACCCACGGATCCATCCGCGGCGCGCTGCTGCGCAGCGCAAGCGGACCCTTGGACTTGCCTTCCCCGGGGATCCAGCCCTTGCACGGATTCATTCGCGCGACTTGCGGAATGGAGCCCTAGTCGTCGTCGATGGGGGCCACAGCCCGCTCGGGGTCCTCCAGGGGGGTCGAGTGTCGTCTCCGGCGAAGGCCCCAGGCGTTGGCAAGCAGCCGCTCGCGAACCTCGCCGAGGCGGTCGCGGGCCATGGGCACTCGCAGGCCGCGCCCGCTCTCCGCGACTCCGTCTCCGATAAAAAGCTTGCTTTCGTGGCCGTTGCTCTCCAGTTCTTTGACCCGCGCGAGGTTCACCAACCAGTTGCGATGCACCCGCACGAACGCCGGCGCGAACGACGACTCGAAGGCCGCGAGCGACAAATCCAGATCGAACTTGCCCTGCGCGGTGTGCACGAACGTCAACCGGTCCGCCGCCTCGATCGCCCATACTTCGTGGGGGTCAAGAAAGACGAGGCTGCGCTTGCGGCGAGCGACGATGCGCGGGCTGCGGCTCGGCAAAAGCCCGCCGACGCCGAGCGTGGCAGACTCCGGTTGCGCGTCGTCTGCGAAAAGGCGCACGAGATTCGAAGGCATGCGGGCCGCTTGTGCAGGCGGCGTACCAGTGTCGCTTGAGGCCGGGGGCGCTCCACGGCGGTCCGAAATTGGATTCCTCCGATGGGCGGAGACCGCGCGCCCCACGCGGGAGCGGTCCGCGCCCCGCCGCGTCGAGCGGCAAAGTGTGTCAGGCCGTTCACTGGTCTTGCGGAAATTGGGAACACAGGTGGGTCTTTCGGAAATTGGGGAACACCAGGTAGGTTTTGCGGAAATTGGGAAACACGGGTGCAAGGACTCAAGGCGCATGATCGGGCCCGTTCGCAACGCCGGCACCCGACTGCACGCGCGGCGCGGGGTAAGCGGCGATGAGCGGGGCACATACAATGCCCTACCATCGTGGCCGACCGTCCGAAACGCCCGAGCCGAAACGCCCGAGTCGAAACGCCCGAGCCGAAACGCCCGAGCCGAAACGCCCGAGCCGAAACGCCCGAGCAAGTGCCGAGAACGCGGAGGCGCGTGCGCCGTGGCGTTTCTCGACCCGCAAAGGGCGAGCCTGTATCTTGACTCTCGGCGGTCGCGTGTCCCGCGGCGCGTCAGGGAGAATGATGGTGGACCCCAAGCTCGAGGTGCCTGCGGCGCCTCCGTCGCCGCAGCGGATCATCAAACGCTATTCGAACCGCAAGCTCTACGATACGAAAGACAGCCGATACGTCACGCTCCTGCAGATTGCCCAAATGGTCCGCGAAGGCGAGGAAGTCCAGATCATCGACAACAACACCAAAGACGACCTGACTGAAATCACGCTCGCGCAGATCATTTACGAGGAACAGAAGGCTCACTCGCGTAATGTCCCGCTTCAAACCTTGAAAGAGCTCATCCACACACGCACGGAGAAGGTGCTCGCCGACCTCCGTGAAGGCCCGATCGGTCGGCTCATCCCCGGTGGCAAGTCGCCGGAGGCTGAGGCTTCCGCCGCCAAGGAGCCGAAACCGACGCTGGTCGGCCAGGCCAAGGAGAAGCTCGAAGAAGTGCAGCATCAGCTGGACGAGCGGATTCAGTCGATTCTGACGAGCTTCCGGCCGCTCCAGCAGCTGGAGCTGCAGGTTCGACGCCTAAACGAGCGTATCGATGAGCTCGAGCGCAAGCTCGAAGAGGTCTCTAAGAGCGACGGTCGCCCTTCTTCGCCGCACTGACCGGCCGCGACGGCATACGCGGGATGGGGAATAGGTGCGGCCTGCGCTTGTTGTGCTGGCAGACGTCCGCTCCACCGAGTAACAAAAAAGGTCGATCCACCATGCCGTCTGCCCTTTTCGACGCGCCGAAGAACGATCCGTTTGCCGATGAAGCGCTCTCGCATCTGGACGCGCTATACGGCGTGGCATGCAAGCTAACTCGCAATCCGACCGAGGCCGAGGATTTGGTCCAAGACGCTTTCGTCAAGGCGATGCGGGCACGGCAACAGTTTCACGCCGGCACCAACCTGAAGGCGTGGCTCTTTCGCATCCTGACCAACACGTTCATCAACAAGTACCGGCGCGGGGGGCTCGAGCGCTCCGTTCTCGACGGGCCCGACGCCGATCCGCTGGCCGATGGCTGGGTCAGCGCGAGCACCATGCGCCAGCTTCGTGATCCGGAGACGCTTGCGTTGATGCCGCTCGTCGAAGAGGAGATTCGCAACGCGCTCGACGCGCTCCCGCCCGAGTTTCGCCTCGCCGTCGTGCTGAGCGACGTGGAGGAGTTCTCGTACGAAGAAATCGCCCAGATCATGGGGTGCCCGATTGGGACCGTGATGAGTCGGTTGCACCGAGGTCGGAAATTGTTGCAGCGTAGCCTCTACAATCATGCGCTTTCGCTCGGCATCGTGAAGGGCGAGGAGCGCGTCGGCGATGCTGCCGAGGCGCCTCCGCCGACGCGCGATCCGGCGAAGACCGCGAACCTCGCCGACTACCGGGTCCGCCGACGAGGTGTCGCGTGACCGCTCGCGAGTGTCGGGATCGTGCACGAATGCGCGACTCGTATCTGGACGGCGAGCTCGAGGCGTCGAAGCTCATCGACATGGACGAGCACGTGTCGGCCTGCGAGGGCTGTCGCGAAGAAGTTCAGCTTCTTCGCGCGATGCGCGGGTCCCTGAAGCGTGTCGTGCGGGGATCGGCGCCGAGCGGACTTCGGGACCGAATCGGCAATGCCATGCTCGGCGAGCGGGCGCGCGAGGAAGCGCGGGCTGCCGAGTCGGACGCGTTTGCGTCGATGGGTCCCGGGATGAACCTGGGGTCGTGGCGAACGTTGGTCCCGTTGGCGACGGCTGCCGCCATTGCCTTGATGTGGGGCGCGGCTACGCGTGGAGTGCAGCCGCCGACGAACGAGACCCACGCGGGGTTCGGGGACGATTTGCTGGCGGAACTCGTCGCCGAGCACTCGCAGCCGCTGCCGCCCGAGGCCACGAACGCACAAGCCGTGCGCGGGCTCGAGCGTTGGGTCGGCGTTCCGGTGCGACCGGGAAGCTTCGAGCGGGCCGGTGCGCGCCTGGTCGGGGGCCGTGTCGTTCCCTTGCATTCCGAACGCGCAGCGATGCTGCAATACATCGTCGGCTCCGGCGAAGACGCTCGCCGGGTGAGTGTCATCATCTACGACGCGCAAAAAATTCAGGTGGGCACCGCGAACTTGGCGCCTCGCGCGGTGGGCACGGCCGAAGTGCGCGTAGGTCGAGAGAAGGGCTACTCGGTCGCAGCGACCCAGCGGGCCGGCGAAGGATACTTGGTCGCCAGCGATATGGGTCCGGACCAGACCGCCCAGCTGGCTGCCATGGTTTACGACGATCGCTGAGCGGCCGAGAGTCTCGCCGCGAGGCCACGACGATCTCGCGGGCCCCGGGCCCCTGGCGTCTGCCGCGGCGCCTATGGAGCCTGCAAGGACAGATCGGGCAGCCGCCGCTATGCTGCGCCCGCCATGCGGTTCGTTTTCGTCATGGACCCGATGGATCGGGTCGTGGTCGACAAGGACACGACGTTCGCGTTCCAACGTGCGTCGCAGCGGCGCGGACACGCCAACCTGCATTGCGAGCTGCGAGACGTCTACGTCCTCGACGCGGACGTGTGGGCGCGAGTCCGCGAAGTGCGCGTGAGCGACTCTGCGCCGCATTTTTCGTTCGGGCCGGCGCACGACGTCCGCCTGTCGGATGTGGAGTGCATATTCATTCGCAAGGATCCGCCGTTCAATACGGATTACCTCTACGTGACGCTGATGCTCGAGAGGCTCCGGGGCCGGGCTCTCGTCGTGAACGATCCCCGCGGTCTGCGCGACGCCAACGAGAAGCTCTACACGCTTCATTTCGCCCGGTACATGCCGCGCACGCTCGTCACGAGCGACCGCGATCGCATCCATCGATTCGTGGCGGACGTCGGCAAGGCCGTCGTCAAGCCGCTCGACGGTGCCGGCGGCAGCGGCGTCATGGTGGTGTCGAAGGGTGACCGAAATACCCGATCCATCGTCGACTACATCACCGGGGACGGAACTCGTCACGCGATGGTGCAAGAGTATCTGGCCACCGTCTCTGCCGGTGACAAGCGAGTGCTCTTGCTCGACGGGGAAGTGCTTGGGGCCATCAACCGCATTGCGCGGGACGACGACGTGCGATCGAACATTCACGCGGGCGGGCGTGTCGAGCCCTGCGAAGTGACGGCCGACGAGCGAGATATCGTGGTGAAAATGGCACCGCGTCTTACCGCCGATGGGCTCGTATTCGTTGGTTTGGACTTCATCGGAGGCAAACTCACGGAGGTGAACGTCACGTCGCCGACGGGCATTCAAGAGCTCAGTCGACACCTCGGTCAGGACGTGGCCGAGCATGTCATTTCGTGGGCCGAGCGTCGGTCGGCGGATTTTCGTTCAGCCCGCGAAGGCATTGCGGCCACCTGAGCGGCGCCGATGCCGATCACCGTCCTCGTCCGTTCGGTCGGCGGCGACGGTGTGCGTCTGACGTTCGACGGGACGCAGCGCATCGTCATCGGTCGAGGCGCGGGCAGCGACGTGCGCCTGCCGGATACGAGCGTCAGCCACCGCCACGCCACGATTCACGCGCAAGGGGGCGAGTTTGTCCTCGTGGACGAAGCGAGTACCAACGGGACGTTCGTGGGCGACGTTCGAATCGCGCCGCACACGTCGCGCCTCGTCCGATCGCACGACCGAGTGCGTGTGGGGCGAATTTGGCTCGAGCTCATCCTCGAGCAGCGGCCGGTCACTCGAGACGTGGGGGTCGCCACGCGCGACCTCGCGCTGGCGTTGGTGTCTCAGGCTCTTGCCGCGGGCGACGACACGAGGACGCGGGTCCGGGTCGTGGAGGGGGCCGATCAGGGCACGGCCTGGCCGGTCGCGGAAGATCATCGCGACTACGTCGTCGGGCGCGCGCCTCATTGCGACTTGCTCCTCGCCGACGCGGACGTATCGCGAGAGCACCTGCAACTGGTCCGTCGCGACGGGGTGGTGTTCGTCTGCGACCTCGGGACGAGAAACGGAACGTGGATCGGCGAGGTGCGTGCGGTCGGCGGCGAACCGATCGCTTGGCGCCCCGCTCAGATGATGCGACTCGGGCGAACCGTCTTGGCGCTCGAAGAGCCCCTGAGCGACGCGCTGTCGAGGATCGAGAGCTCACCCGACGAGCCGCTCGCCCTCGACGCCGTGCCCGCGCCCCCCGAGGGTCCGGCCGCGCCGAGGGCCCCGGACGGGCCAGGTGCAGGGGAAGGAGAACCCCACGGCGAAGGGGAGCGCCGGAGCCCCGAACCGCTGCCCCGCCGTCCGGCCCGGTGGTCGGTGACCGATCTGGTCGTCATGATGGCGGCCCTCGGAGTCCTTGGGCTGAGCCTTTTGGGGCTCGTCTGGCTGCTGCGAGGCTGACGTCGGGTCTTACTTCGCCTCGCGGGCTGGTTCCGCGCCCTGTGCCGCGGGTCCCGTGGCCGTCTGCGCGTGCGGGTCGTGAGTGTAGCGTGGGGTCGTGGCTCGCCGGCTCGTTCCCGGCGGATACACATGAACGAGTCCCTCGGTCGGCACCGCCAGGAGCAGCTGCTCGAGTTGAGCCGCGCTTTTCGGGCGTTCGTTGAGGCGCTTTTTCAGGCATTTCATCACCACCCGATCCAGCGCCTCCGGAATCGCTAGGTCGGGGCGGCGCTGGCACATCGGCGTCGGGATTTGTCTCTGGTGCAAGTCGAGCAGTTCGCGACGGCTCTGCGCGACGATCGGCAGCTCGCCGGTGAGGGCTTCGTACATCATCACGCCAAGCGCGTAGAGGTCGGTCCGGGGCTCGACCTGAGCGCCGATGCACTGCTCGGGGGCCATGTACTCGGGTGTCCCGAGCGTGTACCCCGTCTGTGTCAATGACTCGGCGGTCGCCAGCTTGCTCATGCCGAAGTCGAGCACCTTCGAGTTGCCGTCGTCGCAGAGAAAAATGTTTCCCGGCTTCAGATCCCTGTGCACGACACCCTTGCGATGGGCGGCATCCAGAGCGCGGCACACATGGACGAACACGGAGATGGCATAGCCCGGCGCGAGAATTCCTTCGCGGGCCAGCTGATCGGCGAACGATCGCCCGACCAACCGCTCCATCACCACGTAGATGCTGCCATCCGGCATTTGATCGAGATCGAGGACGCGAACGACGTTCGGGTGCTCCACGTGGACTTGGATGTAAGCCTCGCGACGCAGTCGCGCGATCTCGCCTCCGTCGCGAGCCGCCGCACCGCGGAGAATCTTGACGGCCACCTCGTGGCCGAGAGTGACGTGCTCGGCCGCGTACACGACCCCGATCCCGCCGGATCCGATCTTGCGACCGATACGGTACTTGGCGCCGAGCACCGTTCCAGTCGAGATCTCCGGGCGCGGATCCGAGTTCGCCTCGCAGCTCGAGGCCGCGCTCGAGCGCGGCAATGCGATTGCGTTCGAATACGCGTGAAGCCCGTTCCTGGCGCGACCGATCCCACAGGTATCCGGCGCCTCCTCCAAGTGCCGCACCGAGGCCCGTCGCGAGCAGTCCCGCGAGAGTGCCTCCCGCGAGCGTCACGATCGCGCCACAAGCGGTGGCTGCGCCGAGCGTGCCCAAGACGAAGCCTTCTCTCGGTTGGCGTTCGCCCGCCCATTGCACGCGATACACGCACGCCTCCGCGCCCTTCGCAAAGCAGCTCTCGTGTTCGACGCTCGCCTCGGCCAGACCCCAGATGCGGGGATAGCCACCGAGCTCGCTCGCTCGGGCGTCGCACAGGAGCTCTTCGGCGCCGAGGTCGGTTCTTTCGGTCGAGTCGTCGGTACCGTCGGGCCGGGGGCGGTAGGTCATGCGCACTTCGACGTTGCCGCGGAGCCCTTTGCTCTGTGCGATCTCTTCGATTTCCCAAGTCCCGACCCGGGTCACCTCGCGCGCGTTGCGCGCGAGGTACCGATACGCGTCGATCGGACGGGCGCTCGCACGCATCATCCGCACGAGGACGCCGAGCGCCTCGGGATGGGTCGTCCATTCACCCCGATGCCGCACCGCATCGCGTCCGAGAAGCTCGGAAATGGCACGCAGTGCGCGCTTGGCGGCAAGTTGACTGACCCAGCCCGTCTCATTGTCCATCGCGCCGGGCTCGATGCCCGCCGACGCGAGAACCTGATGGACGGCCCTCTCACCTCGCTCGGTGCGCACGCGAAGCAAGTAAGTCTTGAGGACGGACGCCCTGAGCTCCTCCTTCCCGCCTTGCCGGACGGTCCCCCGGGCGCCGGGTGGTGCGGAGAGAAGCATTGGCCAAAGCGTACGCGCGCATTCGGCGCATTGAAAGCCACGGTCTTTCGGTCCCCGAGATCGAAACGACCGGGCCGTTCGGACACCGCCCCAGAGCAAAGGGTCAGCCGGGCGGTGTACGTCCAGTCCATCGCCGGGACGCGATTGGGGGCTTGGGTCCAGCGCCCGCCTGCAACGCGGGCGTACCCAGCGCGAGCGGGTACCGTTCAGCGGGGCGCTGTGGTTAGAACGGGCTCGAGGCACCCACGCCGGCATAGTGCGGCAAAATGACCGCGCCGACGTGGGCCGAAGTGGCCGGCGCGTCCGTCCTCTCGAGGAAATGCCAAAGCAGGCCAACTCCAGTCAGCGCGAGGCCCGCGCCACCGACCACAAACGCTGACGTTTCCAGTGCGCGACCTCCGTTTCCTTCCCCAATCGCGTCGGGCGGGGCGGTCGAGGGACAGACACGGGATCCCCCGCACTTGAGCTGGGCACTCGAGACGTCGCTGTTGCCGACCGCGAAGAGAATCGGCGCAGCCACGAGGACGGCGGCCCCGCCCAGTCCGACCGCCACCCACGGCCACCCACTGTGGCGCACCTCGAGTCCGGACTGCGGGGGCGGAGTAGGGGATGGCGCCGGGAACTTCGTTGGCGAAAAGGCCGGCGCGCTCGCGGCCGGCCCAGGCGTCGGCGGCGCGGCCGACGGTTCGACGGACGGGGCCGGTGCGCTCGCAGCCCCGGCGGCCGCCGACGGCTCGCGGGGCAACTGCTCTCTCAGGTTCTTGATTCGGCGCTCGACGACTTCCCGATCCGAAGCGTTCGGGACGCGCTTCAGATACTCCTCCAGCGCGCGAATGGCCTCGGCCTTGTCGCCCTTGCGCTCGTACGCCGTTGCGATGATGGGCAAAATCGCGTGCACACTGCAGTCAATCGTATATGCGTCCTGGAAGTAGCCGAGCGCCTTGTCGTAATTGGACTCTTCGAGGAACTGTTTGCCGCTGAGAAAAACCGCATGCGCGCGGTCGACGTCGGACTTGCTCACTTGAGTCCCGTCGCAAGGGGGCGGGTAGTTGCTCGGCGGCTGCTGGGCCTGGGCAGGAACCGCGATCGCCGCGCCGACGAAACCGAGAATGAGCAGGTGGCCGCGGAGCAATCGCATCGTCCTCACGAATCGTGAAGCGTCTTAGCATAGAGAAGCTCGGCGCGATTCAGCAAGAATCCGCCTGCCTCTTGGCGGCCCGCCGGGGCTCTAGCGACGCGCTTGCGGGACGTTCGCCGCAGGCGCAAGCTGCTCGGCAAACGGTCCGTGCGGCATTTCCTCGCCGCGTTGCTTGCGTTCCTGCATCTCGTACTTGCTGGGGCATTTGGCCAGCACACTCGTGGCCTCGAACGTGCCGTCGGCTTGCAATTGACCTTCGACGGTAACCCCCACGTCGACGTCGTCGACATCGCGGAAGGTATCGGGCACGACGCACTGCGCGAAGCGCACGGGTAGCTCGACGTCCTTTTTCGCGATCGTGAAGCGCCACTCGCATGGCTGGTCGCGTCGGACGAGCGAATGGTGAACCAAGATGCCGTCCGCTCGCACGGGGCGGCCTACGAACTTCGCTTTCTGTGCCAAAAGTTGGTCGACTGGTTTCGAGTAGATGGCGTTATCTTGCATGCCCGTCAGCACGAGCGCCGCGATGGAGGCCGCCCCCATGGCCAGTCCGACCGCGACCGCGGGGCCGAGCCACCGCTTTCGGGCGGAGGCATCGACGTCGTCGCGGCGCGATCGACGGGGTGCTTCGTCCGCCGAAGCCACGCGGAGTGCATACGGATCGGGCTTGGCGGTCATCTTCCTGGAAAGGTAGCCCTCGCGGTGCCGCCGTCAAATGGGCGCCGGGGTGGGCGCGCGAGCGCGCGCCCTCGTCTGGTGTACACTTCCGCCCGCTCGCCCCGCCTCGACAGAACGGTTTTTACCACTCGGCCCCAAGCCGATGGCCGGACGCACGCGGGCGGGTCGTTTGTCCCACGATGACCGACGTGCTCTCGCTTCCCGTCCTGGTACTCAACCGCCACCTGGTTCCGGTGCAGGTGACGACGGTGAAGCGCGCGATTGTGCTCATGTATGGCGGTGTTGCCCTTGCGCTCGACGAGGGCGGTGATTCTTTTGAATTCGACGTCTGGCGCGACTTGCCGGTGCGCGACGACGATGATGCGATCCCTGTGGTGGGCGGCGAGCTGCGCGTGCCTCGGGTGGTGCATCTTCTGCACTACGATCGCACGCCGCGAGTGACGGTGCGCCTGACTCGACGCAACCTCATGTTTCGCGATTCTCAGCAATGCCAGTATTGCGGCAAGCGTCCGCCCTTGCGGGAGCTCAACATCGACCATGTCGTTCCGCGGTCGCGCGGCGGCGATGATTCGTGGGAGAACCTCGTCACGGCGTGCCGCCCGTGCAACTTGCGCAAAGGGTGGAAAACGCCCGAGGAGGCAAACATGCGGCTCGCTCGCCGTCCGTTCCGTCCGAAGTGGACGATGACGGCTCAGATTCTTCTGGGCAGTGGCTGGAAGTTCAAAGAATGGGAACCATTCTTGAAAGCCGCAAGCTAACGGAACACGTCCTGCGGTGACCCCCATTCGCCGCGGATCCGTAGTCCAAGGTCGAGCCGGGGCCGGTCCAGGCGGGTCTCGATGCGCGTGTTGGCGCTGCCGGCTGCCTCCCCTCGAGGACCTGCGGTAGCGTGGACGCGATGCAAGCGCGTACGGCCTACCTCGTTCCTTTCTGGCTCGGTCTCTACGGCATGCTGGGTTGCGCCGGGGGGGCGCAGTCGATCCCGTCCGAGGCTAAATCCGCCGATACTTCGGCCAACTCGAACCTCGACGGCAGTATCGGCCTAACCGCCGATCCCGGGTCGGGCACGACGACCCGCGAGCTGACCGACGGAGGCGGCCTCGGTCTTCCGACCAAACTCGCAGAACGATCGCCGCTGCCCGAGTCCTCGAGTTCGAGTGCACCCTCCGCCGCCGCGCATCCGCGCGAGCCGGGCCGAGGCATCGCCGACATCCGCGCGCTCGTCGTCGCTCATCGTGACGAGGCACGCGCCTGCTACGAAAAGGCCCTCGCCGATCACCCTGGCCTGGAGGGCGACTTGGTCGTCGAATGGACGATTGATCCGAAGGGCAACGTGTCGCGCGCCTCGGTCGACGTCGCGCGCAGCCAGATTGCCGAACCGACGGCCGTGGCCTGCGTCGTCGACGTCATCCGCAGGATTCCGTTCTCTCCGAGCCCCGGCGGATACGAAACGACGGCCCATTACCCCTTCAACTTTCATCCGCGGCGCACTCCGCGGACGACGTCCCCCTGAGTCCAGTGCCCGCCAGGCCCGCGACCAGCCGGCGACTCTTTTGAGCCCCGGAAGGGGGAATCCCGAGCCAGCGGTCTTTGGGCCAGGGGGATCTTTCCAAGCCAGCCGCTGTTCGGCCACAAAAAGGAAACGGGCGCCCCGCAAACGAGGCGCCCGCTCCTTTGAAGCCCGCCGCTAATAATGCAGCGAGCGAAATGCGGGTCTCGCGAACCCGTAAAGACGAAGCGCAAGCAAAGACACCGATGTCATTCTTCTCCGTCGTCGGGGCCGTGGCTCGACGTCGGAGCACCGCCGAGCATGGACGGCACGCCGGCCGGGGGAGCGGCCTTCGCGGCAGCTTTCGAGGCCGCCGCGGGGGTCTTTCCTGCTGACCGAGGCACCGCCTTTTTCACGGGCCGTTTGGCGGCTGCCCGCTTGGCTGGCTTTTTCGCGGCCTTCCGCTTGGCCGGCTTCTTCGCCGTCTTTGCCGCCTTCTTCGTGGTCTTGGTCTTCTTGGCGCCCTTTTTGGCCTTCTTCGCGCCCTTCTTTGCAGCCATGGTCCCTCCTTTGGTGGGCAGTCTGAGATGACGTATATGGTCACGTACGTCATATGTCAACCAAAAATTTGTGACTGTTCGCAACGCTTGACCTTGACGACGTCCACGCGCCGCGTCGGGATGACGCCCGCGCACCTTGACCCTGTCGATGCCGATCGATACCGTCGCGTCACTGAGGCCAGGAGAGGTCAACGATGCTCATTCCGAGGTTCCGCGTCGGCTTGATTCTTATCGCATTGTTCGCGTCGTTCGCCGTTGTGGGTTGTGGTCATAGCGAGGACGAGTGGCAACAGGCGCAGCGTGACATTGCCAAGTTGAAGGCGGATC
The DNA here is from genome assembly GCA_963696385.1 of uncultured delta proteobacterium. Classification (GTDB taxonomy): domain Bacteria; phylum Myxococcota_A; class Polyangia; order Polyangiales; family Polyangiaceae; genus Palsa-1150. Next base: position 196,425 of record CAVOKF010000004.1, on the reverse strand, counting down.
TCGACGCCGCAAATAAGCGTCACGCCGATGACGAACAGAAGTACACCGAAGCTCAGCAGCAGATAGAAGACCTTCGATCGAAATTGAAGGATCTCGGGGTCGGCCTTTCGCGCTCCGAAGAAGAGAAATCCAAGCTCCGCCAGGCCATGTCCGAGTACGAAGCTCGATTGAAGCAGCTCGACGACATGAAGGCACGCTTTCGGGACCTGAAGGGGCGTCTGGACAAACTCACGAGCGTCGGTCTGAAGGTGGTCGTTCGGAATAACCGCATGGTCATCCAGCTGCCCGGCGATATCCTATTTGATTCGGGCAAAGATTCCCTCAAACCGGATGGGAAGAAAATTTTGAAGCAGGTCGCGGAAGTCATCAAAGGCGACGCGACGCTCAGCACCCGAAATTTCCAAGTTGCGGGACACACCGACAAGGAGCCCTACGGTGGCACGTACTTCGACAATTGGGGCTTGAGCCTGATGCGAGCGCGACAAGTGTTGACGTTCCTCGTCGCGTCAGACAAGGGCAACGACGGCCGGGGCATTCCGAGCGGGGGAGGTCTCGATGCCTCCCACTGGGCCGCCGCCGGCTATGGCGCCATGGACCCGGTCGCGGGCACGGTGGAGCAGCAGTCGCGCGAAGAGGAAGCCAAGAATCGACGTGTCGAGATCGTGCTGCAGCCGAACGTCGAAGAGATGCTCAACCTGAAGGATCTGGCGAACTGATCCCGCGCGACGCGAGTTCGAGACACGGGTCCCTCGACGACGGGCTCCTCGCGTATGCGCGTCGCCGCCGTAGACATCGGAACGAACACGCTGCTTCTGCTGGTCGCGGAGCGACGAAGCGACGGAACGCTCGGGGCCGTTGTCGAGGCCGCGACCATCACGCGACTGGGCGAAGGAGTGGATCGAAGCCGTCGCTTCGCGCCGACGGCCGTTGCCCGTACGTGCGCCTGTTTGGAGCGCTACGCCCAAACCGTGCGGGAGGTCGGCGCGCGGAGCGTCGCCGTCGTGGGAACGAGCGCGATGCGCGATGCGGGCGGCGGCGAGGAAATCCGCGCCTGCGTGCGCTCGGCCTTCGGCGTCGAGGCGCAAGTGCTTACAGGCAGCGAGGAGGCACGCCTGACCTTTCGGGGCGCACTGAGCGGCATTGCCGGTGTGGAGCGCGGAGAAGTCGCCGTATTCGACGTGGGCGGCGGAAGCACGGAGGTCGTCATTGGGCGAAACGACCCTTCGGGCCCGGTGTTGAGGTTCTCGGAGAGCTTCGACATCGGCAGTGTCCGGCTTACGGAGCGGCACGTTTCTCACGATCCTCCGACAGCCGCGGAACTCGAAACGATTGAAGCCGTCGCAACGAGCGCATTTGCGAGCGTTGCTCCGATAGGCCCGGCCCGCCCGCCCGTCGGGGTGGCCGGCACGGTGACGACCCTCGCCGCGGTTGCGCTCGGCCTAGTGCCCTATCGAGGTGCTGAAATCCACGGTCGAACGCTGCAAACCGACGATCTCCGAAGGGTGGTCCACGATTTGAGCCGGATGGACCGCGTGACGCGCGAGGCCGTGGCGGGGATGGAGGTCAAACGCGCCGACGTGATCGTCGCGGGCGGCCTGATTACCCTCGCGCTGCTTCGCCATTGGGGTGCCCATTCGCTCATCGTTTCCGATCGCGGGGTTCGTTGGGGGCTGGCGGAAGAGCTCTGTGCGAACAGCGTCGTCTCATCTTCCGGCGGTCCCCCCGTTGCGCCTCGGCCGTAGCCACGCGAGCGCACGGTTCGCCGAGCTTCTTCCCCCCCTAAATCATGCGGGGCGGCAGGCCGTGTGAAATTGGGGGCTCCACACCCCTTGACGAGCGCCACCGGAGGCGACTTTCATGGCCGACAGGTGACAGATTAGTTGACAGCCCGAAGGGGTGGCACTAGTCTGCGCGTGCCGCTTTGCCTGATCTCGGCTTTCCGGCCGAGTTGATCGAACTCCAGCTCCCGCACGGAATGGAATTCGAGGCCACACGTTTCCGTCTTAGACGCCGGTCCTTCTGGCGAACGCAGGTGAGCCGACGGTGACCGTTCGGCCGAGGTGCGCCTGTTCAACACGAGGTGTCCGGGCGACGGTAAGCCTGGGCGCATCATTGCAAGGAGACGCTATGCAAGCTGCTACGGACGTCAAGTTCAAGGTCGGTGACAAGGCCGTGTATCCGGCTCAAGGGGTGGCGGAAGTCATTCGTATTGAAGAAAAAGACATCGCGGGCAGCCGTCAGAAATTTTACGTGCTGCGCATTTTGGATACTGACCGGAAGATCATGGTCCCCGTCGCCAACGCCGGAGCGGTCGGCCTGCGCCAGGTTATAAACGAACTCGAAATCCAGGAAATTTTCGACATCCTGCGTGAGCGAACGATCGCGTTCGACAATCAAACATGGAACCGCCGCTATCGCGGTTTCATGGACAAAATCGAAGACGGGGTCCATCTACGATGTCGCGGAGGTTCTTCGCGATCTCTATCGGCTCAAGACCGACAAGCAACTGAGCTTCGGCGAGCGACGCATGCTGGACACGGCGCGGTCGCTCATCGTCAAAGAAATTGCCATCGCCCGCAAACAGGGCGAGGAGCAGGTCAAAGCCGAAATCGAGGCGATTTTCGTCTCTAACTGAAGCCAGGTCAAAAGCCGAAATCGAGGCGACGTCCGTCTCGAACGGAATCGGCGTCCGCATCCGGATCTCGCGCTCGCAGCACAAGCGAGCGCGATCTCCTTGTCCGAGGCGTGCGGGGCGCACCGCGTGAGGCCGCGAGACTTGGGGTCGAGACCCACTCGTCCGTGCGCACTCTTCACTTCGTCGGATCCTCGAGGATTCCGAAGTCCCATGTCTCGCCGGCCTCTCGTAGGCCCGCAACGGCTGCCTCCACCCGCCGAATGAGCTCCGGCGCAGAAGTTGCGTTGCCTCCGCGCACACCGACCGCCACGCGCCCGGGCCACTGCCAAACGCGCGCCGCGACCACCCCTTCGACCCCATAACTCAGCTCGAGGGCTCGGCGGATGCGCGGTGAAAGTTCCCGCCCCTCGGCCACTTCGCTCGTCATTGGCGAGTCGGCTAACATGACCGTCATGTTCGCTCAAGATCGGCCCATATCCGTATGTGCCGAACTGGGCCAGCCATGATCGCCGATGCGCTCCGGAAGCCCATTTCTGGTCGACGAAAGGCGCCATTGCCGCGACGAACTGATCGGCACATTCTATGCTGACAGTGTCTTGGGCTATGTGGTTCGCATTGAACGCCCGGAGGATCGCCGGGACCGTCGCGATTGGGCTCCTTGCGGTCGCGGGGCTCGGCTGCGACCTCAATCCACAGCCCCTTCCGCCTCAGATGACGGGTGCGACGGCTGGCGCGCAGCCCGGCAACGGCAATTCCGCCGCGGGCAGTGGCAGCAGCAGCTCAGGGTCACCGGCGCTCATTGGCTCCGGGGGACCCACGGGGGCGAACTCCGCGGGGGGCACTGGGACGTCCGAGGACGCGGGGTCCGCCGCAAATCCGAGTCCGCAGGCGGCTTCGAGCTCGGCCGACGCGGCTGGGGCTGAAGAAGTCGCGGCGGACGCGGCCGCCTCCGACGCGGCCCCCGAGGACGCCGCATGGGAAGTCGGCGACGCGGCAGCCGAAGACGTGCAAGACGCTCCGACCGAGAGTTCGCCAAGCGATGCGGGTCTCGATGGACCCGGCGAGGACGACGGACCCCATGACGCGGCCGTGGACGACGCACCCTGCTACGAGCCAGTCGATCCCGTCGATCACAAATGCACGGGAGCGCAAGGCGATGGCTCGGCGCGTCACCCCCACGCCTTCGCAGAGGACGAAAGCGCCTTTCCTCTCTAAAAACGCCCTTTGTCTCTGAAAGAGAAATGGCGCACCAGAGCCCACGCTCCACCGGCTGGGCGGGATGGCCGGGGTTCAGGCCCGCTTGGTGGCCATGTACTCGTCGAGCACGTTCACGGTGAAGTCGGCCAAAATGCCGTCGGCCACGCGCAGGCGACGCGAAAGATCTCGGGCAATGTTGAGAACGATCAGCGCGTACGACTTTAGGTCCGAACGATAGAGCGTATCCATGTCCTCGCTCGTCACCCGAAGCAGACGCGATGGGGCCAGTGCCCGAACCGTCGCCGAGCGCGACTGCATGTCGATCATCGACATTTCCCCGAAGCAATCCGTCGGGCCCAAAATCGCCACGCGCATATCTCGACCGCGCCGGCTCCGTCTCGTTACCTCCATTTCGCCTTCCAGCACGACGTACATCTCGCGTGCTCCTCCGTCGCCTTCCCGAAAAATCGCGTCGCCGGGCACCGCGCGGATCGGCTTCAAAGCATTGGCCAATCGTCCGAGCACCTCGTCGCTGAGGGCCCCGAATAGACCAATCTCGCGCAGTCCGGCCACCGTGATCGGCGGCTCATTCGTCTCGCGCGAGGACTTTGATGACTTCGGCACCATTTCGACACCCTACCCATGGAAGCGACGCGAACACCCCAAGTCCTCTAAACGAGCTGCTTGGTGAAAACGATCCGCCGACGGCCTGGACCGGCGTAGTCGTCGATCTCTTGTACGCCCCACCCGAGAGCGAGATGAAATCGGATCGATCCCTCGTTGCCCGGCGTCGTGATCGCCTTCATGCGAAGGCAGTGAGACTCACGGCATTCGTCGGTAAACCGATCGTAGAGAAGTCGTCCAACGCCGCGAAGTCGATAGTCCGGATGAATGCCCACCAGGTGAACATACCCGGTCGGCACCGCTGGCGACTCGGCGATTGTCGTGGTCTCCGACCCTGCGACGAGAAATCCCAGCAGAAACCCGATCATCTGGGCACCCTGTTCGACGACGAGTGCGTGCTTGCCGAGCTCGTAAAAAAAAATCGGGTGCGCGAACGTGCTGATCGGGCCGCCCCACCAACGATCGATGACCTCCACGATTCGGTCGAAGTCACCTTTCGTCGTGCGGCGCACGTTCATGACGCCCGCTAGCGTCGTCCCTTTTGCGATGGGGTGCAACCCAAGCGTCCCTTGAGCACGCTACTTCGCGTGGCGACACGGAACTTGACGGCTGCCGAACCTTCGGCCACCTGGTTCACGCGTGATCCCTTCCAACCACGATGGCGTGCGGATCGCGCCGTCCATCCTGTCGGCCGATTTTGCCCGCCTCGGCGAGGAGGTGCGCGCCGCCGAAGCGGCAGGCGCCGATTGGATCCATGTCGACGTCATGGATGGCCGCTTCGTGCCGAACATCACGATCGGACCGCTGGTCGTCAAGGCGGTGCGGTCGGCTACGTCGCTGCCGATTGACGTCCACCTCATGATTGTCGAGCCGGACAGATACCTCGAAGATTTTGCGCGCGCCGGTGCCGACGGGCTCAGCGTGCACGTGGAGGCGTGCACCCATTTGCACCGGACCCTGCAAATCGTGCGACACCTGGGAAAGCGTCCGGGCGTGGTGCTCAATCCGGCGACTCATGAGGACACCATTCGATACGTCATCGATTCGGTCGATCTGGTGCTCGTCATGAGCGTCAACCCGGGGTTCGGGGGTCAAGCGTTCCTGCCGGAGGTGCTGCCCAAAGTGCGTGCGATACGAGAGATGATCGATCGCTCAGGGCGATCCATTGACCTCGAAATCGACGGAGGAATCAGCCCTGACACGGCCGCGCACGCAACGGGTGCTGGCGCACGAGTTCTCGTCGCGGGAAGCGCCGTATTTTCGCATCCGCCGTACGAGGCGACGATCGCCGCGCTCCGGCGACAGGCCGAGCGTGGAATCGGCGACGGTACATGAAGCGGTGGACGCTTGCGCTTGCGCTTGGCTTGAACGCTTGCACGAGGAGCGCTCCTTTGGGTTCTGCCGCGCCAATCCCGCGGGCCCCGTCACCCCCCGCGAGCTCGGCCGACTCCGGGGCCTTGCCCCCCGCCCCCAGCGCGAGCGACGACGCGCCCCCGTCGTCGCGCGAGACCCGCCTGGTCGCGCGCATGCTGCGGCGCGTCGTTCTCGCTCGAGGCCTTGTGGCACTCAAGCCAGTACCGGGCGTGCAGCTCACACGCGCCGAGCTGATCGAGCGCGTCAAGGACCACGTCTCACGCGAGCTCCCACCGGCGGCGATCCGCAACGAAGGGCTCGCACTCCAGCTGTTCGGATTCGTTCCGACGCAGTTCGACTACGAGGCAGCGGAGTATCGGCTCCTCGAAGACCAATTGGCGGGCTATTACGAACCGTCTGACGGAACGATGTACCTCGCGAGCGATTTGGGCGACGACGAGGCCACGGCAACCCTCGCCCATGAGCTGGTGCACGCGTTGCAAGACCAGCATTGGGACCTCGAGAGCCGATCGAGGTACCGGCCCGGAGACGGCGATTGTTCGGAAGCCCTGAGCGCCCTTGCCGAAGGGGATGCGACGAGCGCCATGTTCGACGTGATGATCGCGCGCGCCGCGCCGGCCGGCAAACACAGCGCCCTGGACATCCCGGACGACGTGTTCGTTCAGCAGATTCGCCAAGGCGTCAGTCAGGGCCCCGGGGCCGATGCGCCGCGCATCATGCGCTCCTCGCTCGCCGCCCCGTACATCTACGGCACGCTGTTCGTCAACGCGCTGCGTCGGCGTGGCGGGTGGGCTGCGGTCGATCGGGCTTGGGACGACGCTCCGACCACGACCGAGCAGATTCTGCACATCGACAAGTGGGACGTGCGCGAACGGCCGCTGCCGGTGACCGCGCCACCCTTCGTGACCCTGGGTCCCGGCTGGACGGTGGACGACGACGACTCGGAGGGAGAGCTCGGCGCGCGCATCGCCTTCGAGGAATGGATGGATCCGGCGGCGGCCGCGGACGCGAGCAAGGGATGGGGCGGCGATCGCGCTCTGCTCGTCGCCAATGGGGATCGTCGCGCGTTCGCCTGGCGCTTGCGCTACGACGAAGGCAACGGCAAGGAGGGCCTGGCGGCGCGCCCTTATTCGGCCGTCGCGCGGGCTCTCGACAAGCAGTTCGGGCCGGCTTCCTCGCGCGAGGCGGCGTTCGCTTGTCGCGAGCGCGCGGACCGCGGGCCCATCGCCGTCGCACGCGCGGGCGGCGAACTGATCTTCGTGCTCGGCCCCGCGCGCACGGGGCCCCGCATATGGAGCAGCGCCGCCAATTGCGGGCTGTCGCGCCGTTGGACGGCGGAGATTGCGGCCGCGCCCTGACACGCCGCTGTCCGCCGCTCCGTCTCGAGCCCCCCGACCATTGGGGGGGTTGGGGCGAAGCCCAAAGCAAATCAGCTTAGTTCCCCACCGGCGTTGCCGTCGACCTGCTGCGCACCGGCGCAGCGGGGTTACCGTTCAACGGGGCGCCGCACTAAGCCCGCGCCACGCGGCTCGTGCGAGCTTGCACCGCCTCCCGGGCGAGCTGATCGGCGCGCTCGTTGAGCGTGACGCCCTGATGGCCCGGCACGTACACGAGCCGAGCCCTACGGGATTCCACGACGCGCTTCGTCCGCTGGACGAGGTCCTGGTTGGCCTTGGCCCGCCAGCCCTTCTGCAGCACACCAATCGCATATTGGCTGTCGGTGTGGACGACGATGGAAAGCGCATCCGCCGGGACCCACTCGACCGCGCGCAGGATGCCCGTGAGCTCCGCGACGTTGTTGGTGGCTTGCCCCAAATACTCGAGTCCTTCGTGCATCTTGCCGTCGGGCCCGACGAGCACGACCCCACAGCCGGCCGGTCCCGGGTTGCCCGAGCAAGCGCCATCGGTGTACGCGATCCAGCCGCCCCGAGCGGCGACGGCGGGTCCCGGGACCGGCGCCGGCGAGCCCCGCGTGGGCTCCGCCTTGTGGCAGGATGCATCGTCGAGCAGCCGGGCGCCGTCCGGTACCTCGAGGTTGCGCGTCGCTGCTCGGTACGCCCGACTATCGCTCGCCCGGTACCGGATTTCGACCCTGCCGCGATCGGCGGCGAGAGTCCCGTCTTCGTTGGCCCGTGCGAGAACGCGCTCGCCCCGCAGCGTGGCTTCGATCCACGGCATCGGCCCCCTCCTAACACGCCTCTGCCGCGCGCGCCGCCACTCGCCGCGTAGCGGCGGCTGCCATCGACCGCGTCTGGTGCTATCTTCGGACCTGCATGAGCTCCGGAAACGTCCGACCGCGCCCGCTCGTTCTCGTCGTCTTGGACGGCTATGGCGAGCGCGCGGAGCGCGCGGACAACGCGGTGCGACTCGCCCGAACCCCGACTCTTTCGTCGCTCCTCGAGCGCTGTCCCCACGGGCTCATCGGCACGTCGGGGCCGGACGTCGGGCTACCGCCCGGTCAGATGGGCAACAGTGAGGTCGGACACCTCAATCTCGGCGCGGGTCGCATCGCGATGATGGACATTTCGCGCATCGACAACGCCGTATACGACGGAACCCTTGCCAAGAACGACGTCATCGGCGACTTGGTGCAGCGGGCAAAGAAGCGGAGCGGGCGTTTGCACCTGCTCGGTCTCGTGAGCGATGGCGGCGTGCACTCGTCGCTTGTCCATCTATTCGCGCTGATTGAGGTGGCCAGGGTTGCAGGCGTTCCCGTCGTCGTCCACGCCTTTCTCGACGGGCGAGACGTTCAACCGGGGACGGCCCCGAAATACCTTGCTGAGGTCGAGCGCAAGCTCGCCGGGGTCGGTCGCATCGGAACCGTGGCCGGTCGCTATTGGGGAATGGATCGCGACAACCGCTGGGAACGGGTCGAGCGCAGCTACCGAGCCATCGTGGAGGCTGGCGCGCCGCGCGCCGGTTCGGCCCAAACCGGGGTCGAGCAGAGTTATGCGATGGGAAAGACTGACGAATTCGTCGAGCCCTTCGTCGTGGAATCGTACGATGGCGTCAGGCCGTCCGACGTCGCCGTTCACTTCAATTTTCGACCCGACCGCGCGCGCGAGTTGACGCGTGCGTTGGCCGTCCGCGACTTCGAGCATTTCTCCCGCGTCGAGAGGCACGGTCCCTTCGAGGGACGCTATGCGTGCATGACGACTTACGACGGGTCCCTCGACCTGCCGATTGCCTTTCCGAAGGACAGCTATCCGAGCGTGTTTCCCGAGATCGTATCGCGCGCGGGGCTCAGACAGTTCCGCTGCGCGGAAACCGAAAAATACGCGCACGTCACGTACTTCTTCAACGGTGGGCGCGAAGAGCCATTCGAGGGCGAAGACCGCAAGATGTTGGCTTCGCCGAAGGACGTGCCGACGTACGACAAGAAGCCGGAGATGGCCGCTGAGGCTGTCTCGCAAGCCGTCGAAGAGGCGATTCGGAGCGACAAGTACGACTTCGTGCTCGTGAATTTTGCGAATCCCGACATGATCGGTCATACGGGTGTGCTCGATGCCGCCATTCGTGCCGTAGAAGTCGTCGATGCGGGCGTAAAACGCATCGTGAACGCGACGCGCGAGCGGGGTGGAGCGGTGCTCATCACGGCGGATCACGGCAACTGCGAACTCATGAAGGACCCCGCGACGGGGCAGCCCCACACGGCTCATACGCTCAACCCCGTGCCCCTCATCTATGTCAACGATCGGGACCCGAATGCGCAAATCGAAGCGCACGGTCGACTTTGCGATGTTGCGCCGACGATGCTCGCGTTGTTGGGCTTGTCGCAGCCTCCGGAAATGACGGGACGGTCCCTCATCGCGCGTCCTTAGCGTTTGCGCGCGACCGCTTCGACGATCCAGGGCGTAACCGTGGCGGAGCTGCCGGGCATCGAAGGCTTCCGCATTCTCGAGGAGCTCGGCTCCGGAACCATTTCGTCCATCTACGCGGCCATCGAAGAACCGCTCGGGCGCAAGGTGGCGCTCAAAGTTCTGAGAAATACGATTGCCTGGAACTCGCCGGTCGCGCAGCAGCTCGAGCGTGAAGCGTGCATTCTCGCGGAACTGTGCCATCCGAACATCGCGCTTCTCTACGCGTTCTCCAAGAGCGAGGCGCGGACGTACTTGGTGCTCGAGTTCGTCGACGGCTTTAGTCTCGCCACGCTGCTGAAGAGAAAACCGACCGTGTCTGCGGACTCCGTCGCGGCCATCGGCGCTGCGGTGGCGCGAGGGCTTGCGCACGCTCATGCCAATGGCATCGTGCATCGAGACATCAAGCCCGCCAACATTGTCGCGAGCCAACGGGGCGAGATCAAAGTCTTCGATTTCGGAATCGCCCAGGGGGCTCGCGCCCCGGCCGAGCCGATCGCGCTCGATGCGGTACGACTCGGAGACATGGCATCGTTCGGAACGCCCGCTTACATGTCTCCGGAGCAAATTCTCGGCGAAAACGTCGACGCGCGGAGCGACCTATTTTCGCTCGGGGTGGTTCTGTACCAGCTGATTTGCGGCTCCCGTCCTTTCGAACGCGGGGACGAGACCGACGCCCGGCCCGCGGCTCATCGCATTCGTCGCGATCCACCGATCCCCTTGCATCGCCGAGCACCCGAGGTGCCGGCCGCGCTCGAGCGGATCGTGATGCGGACCATCCAGAAACTCCCGGCGAATCGCTTTCAGACGGCCGATGCGCTTGCCGCGGAGCTCGAAAAGCTGTCGAGCTCCCATGCCGGACTGCGGGGTGACCCACTGGTGATCCGCGCGCTCGAAGACGCCGGGCTGGTCCGACCCTCCGACCTGCCCTCCACGACGGCCGCCCCGCTGCGCCGGCGGTCGCGGACGTCCCACGCGGTTGCAGGCCTGGCTGTGCTGGGGGCGACGGCGTTGCTCGGCGGCGGTCTCCTGCAGGCCACGGCTCGCCGCCGCGGCGACGCGGATGGGGTCATGCCGCTTGAACTCATGGCCTCATCGCCCGGCTACGTCCGCGTGCTGGCGACCCCCTGGGCCGAGGTATGGATTGACGGACAGCGGGTCGACGTGACGCCCTTCGCCCGCTCGATCCCCCTTGCGGCCGGTACTCACTACGTCACGTTCTTGCACCCGCGTGCACCTGCGGAAAAACGCACGATCTCCGTCGCACCGGGCGAGACACGGTTGATCGACGTCGTGATGGCCGTCCCGGAGCTCGGTCCGCGCGACGAACTCGAGGCGTCCCCCCAAGGGATCGACAAGGAGAAAAAACGATGAATCGGACGATGGTCTGCGCCGGCATCGCGGCGTTGGTCCTTTTTGCCACCGGTAGAGCGGGCGCCTTCGCGCACATCGTCAAGCCTGGAGAGACGCTTGCTCAGATCGCGGGCCGCGTGTACGGCGATTCGAAGTTCGAGACCGTTCTTGTGGGCGCGAACGCTCTCGACGTGCAGGGGGGCACCGTGATCGTGCCTGGCATGCGGCTGGAGGTTCCGGCACCCGGGCACCAGACCGTCGTGCACGGCGAAACGTGGGCCGATCTGGCGTTGTCTTGGCTTGGGACCAACGACATCGCGCGCGCCGACTTGCTCGCCAGGGCGAACCGCAGCGTGCCGTGGGTGCCCCCGGTAGAAGGTCAGGAGGTCGAGATCCCGGCGGTGGTGACGTACATCGCAGGAGATGGAGAGACGGTCAATTCGATCGCTTCGCGCTTTTGGGGAGATCCAAACCGCGGCTGGGAGTTGGATCCCTACAACCGGCGCGAGGGGATATTCGTGAAGCGGGGCGAAGTCGTCCTGATCCCGTTGCCCCGACTCAAGTTGACCAACGAGGGAAAAAGCGAGGCCCGCATGGCCGCTGAGTGGGACGGGCCGAGCGGCGGAATGGTGCTCGCGCAGCAGCAACGGACCGACGCCGAGTTGCCCCAGCTTTTGGCCGACGTCCGCTATGGCCGGTACGTCGAAGTCCTGGCGCGTGGAAACAGGATCCTCGGAAGCGGCTCGTTGACGCACCCCCAACTGGCGGTGGTTCAGCGTGCGCTGCTCGAGGCCTACGCGGCCATCGATGCCCACCCCGCCGCCGTTGCCGCGTGTGCGGCCTGGCGCGCCAACGACCCGAGCGTCACGCTCGATCCCATCCGCGTGTCGCCCAAGATTCGAGCGGCGTGCGATTCGCGGTAAGCACAGCCTCACGCAAACTCCGAGCGCCGCGCCGGAATGACGACCGCACGGGGTTCGCCGTGCCCGGCGCCGGAATCGGCGATGTAACGGCGGCCGTGACGGGGGCTCTTCACCAGTGCTCCGGAACGGGCCATGGGCGCCCCCGCCATTCGATTGCCCGCTCCGCAGTCGAGCGCGCCACCTCGCTCGCCGTTGCGGGCCGATCGGTGTCCGCGAGTCCCAGCCCGTAGGCCATGGAGCCGACGATCCGCTCCGCACGGACTCCCGACTCGCGCAACTCCCGGATCGTGATTCCTCGCGTCCTCTTTTCGAGTCGCGCACCTTCGCGCGTGACCACGAGCGGAACGTGAACGTACCGTGGCGGGCGTGCGCCAAGCAGCTGAGCGAGCCAGATCTGGCGCGGGGTCGACGCTACGAGGTCGGCTGCGCGAACGACGTCGGTGATTCCCATCGCCAAGTCATCGACAACGACCGCGATCTGGTAGGCAAATACCCCGTCGCCTCTCCGGAGCACGAAATCGCCGACTTCTTGCGACAGTCTTTGGGTGACCTGTCCCGCAATGCCGTCCTCGAACGAAACGACGGCCGTCTCGGGGATGCGAAGTCGCAGGGCTGGGGGCCGCTTCATCGCCCGATTCGGGTCGCGATCACGGCACAAGCCTGGGTACACCGACTCCTCTCCCGGGTGAGGCGCACTCGGCGCGCGTGCGATTTCCGCCCGTGAGCAGTCGCAGGGATAGACCCAGCCGGCTGCGGCGAGCTGTTCGACCGTCCGCCGATACAGATCCACACGCTCGCTCTGGTGCACAGGGTCCCCGTCCCAGTCGAGGCCCAGCCAACGCAGATCATCCTGGATGCGCGCGTACGCGCCCGCGACGACGCGCGACGTGTCGAGGTTTTCGAAGCGCAGCACGCAGGTACCCGATGCGCGGCGGGCGACGACCCAAGACGCGAGCGCCGTCCACGCGCTGCCCAAGTGAAGATCGCCCGTCGGCGAAGGAGCGAAGCGGGTGCGTGTCAGCCAGCCACCTTCGAAGCCGCGCCGAGCAACCAGACGAGCAACGCCTTCTGCACGTGCAGACGGTTTTCCGCCTGATCCCAGACGCGTGAACGCGGGCCCTCCAGAGTCGCCTCGTCGATCTCTTCGCCCCGATGTGCGGGCAGGCAATGCAGCACGATCGCCTTGGGCGCCGCCGCCTTTAGCATCTCGTCGTTTACGGTCCAGCCGGCAAAAGCCTCTGTCCTCTCGTCCGTTTCGGCCTCTTGGCCCATGCTCGTCCAGACGTCCGTGTTGACTACGGCGCATCCCGCGACGGCCCGAGAGGGCTCGTAGATCCGTTTGACGAAGGTTCCGGCGCGCGCCAGCTCTTCGGCGGGGGGCGAATATTCCCGAGGCCCAGCGAGCACCAATTCGAACCCGAAGAGGGGGGCGGCCTCAAGCCACGAGCGAGCCATGTTGCATCCACAATCACCGACGAACGCGACGCGCAAGTCGGCGACGCGGCCCAGATGCTCCTCTATCGTGAAAATGTCGCACAGGACCTGGAGCGGATGGCCGTCGTTCGACAAAGCGTTAATCACCGGCACGTCGGCGGTCGCCATCTCGGCCAGCCGCGCGTGTTCCGAGGTCCGGAAGACAATGGCGTCGCAATACCGTGCGAGCACCCGCGCCGTGTCACGAATGGGCTCGCCCCGGCCGAGCTGGCTGCCTTGGACTCCGAGCACCACCGGGTGGAGCCCAAGCTGGGCGCAGCCAACCTCGAACGAGACCCGCGTCCGCGTGCTCGCCTTCTCCAGGACGACCGCGACGGCCCGACCCGCGAACATTTGAGTTCGCGCCCCCTTTGGCTCACGCTTCAACGCGGCGGCGATCGTGAGGACATCGCGAATCTCTGCCGCCGAAAGATCGCTCAAACTCAAAAAATCGCGCTTGGCCGCCTTCATGGCATGCTCCCCAACGGCTCGGCGAAGACGCGCTTTGCCAGCTCATCGAGCGAACCGTGGGCGTCTGCCTTGGTCACGAGCGCACGGGCGCGCTCCCGAAGCCAAGCGATCTGCGACTCGACGGCGCGCGGCCCCGTCCCGCCGTCGCTCTCCTTGGCGGCCGTCGCAGCCTTCGGATCGAGCACGGCGAGCGAGGCGGCATCGAACGCGGGGTGGACCTCCCGTGCCCGGTGCGGGTCGATGGCGCGCAGGGCGACCCCTGCATCGATCGCGATACGGACCAGTTCGCCGACCGCCTTGTACGCCTCCCGGAACGGAACGCCACGCCGCACGAGCGCCTCGGCGAGATCGGTCGCCTGCGTGAACCCATCGTCAATGGCTCGGCGTCCGCGCTCGCTGTCGAATCGGACGTGGGGAAGTGCCAGGGCGATGACGTGCGCGCATCCGCGTGCCAGCGGTCCGGCTTCCAGCAGCGGAAGCCGATCCTCCTGCTGATCGCGATTGTATCCGCTGCAAAGACCTTTCATGAGCGTGAGCATCGCGACCACGTTGCCTGTCGCGCGCGCGCCCTTGCCGCGAACGAGCTCGAAGACATCGGGATTTTTCTTTTGCGGCATCATGCTCGAGCCGGCGGCGATCGTGCCATCGAGCCGTACAAGTGCGAATTCGTGCGTGGCGAAATCAACCACGTCGGTGGCCACGCGGCCCAGCGCCAGAACCACCCGTGCTGCCGCCCAGGTCCAGTCGAGAGCGAAGTCCCGGTCGCCGACCGTGTGCAAAGCGTTTCGCGTCGGCTGCCAAGGGGCAAACAGGCGAGCCACGAACGCGCGGTCAATCGGGAGCGACGTTCCGGAGCACGCCCCGGAGCCCAGAGGCATTTCCAGCTGATCGAGTGTGTACACCAGCGTTTCCGCCGCTCGCGCGAGTCCCACCGCCCACGAAGCCAAGAGGAATGCGCCGCTAATCGGTTGAGCGCGCTGCCGGTGCGTATACGCTGGCATCAAAATAGCGCCCTCCTGCGAGGCTCGTTCGGCGAGCGCGGCGACCAAAGCCGCCAGCTCGCGCGTAAGGCCCGCGGCTTGATCGCGGACGTGCAAACGCAAGTCGAGCGCGACCTGATCGTTGCGCGACCGAGCGGTATGCAGCCGCCCCGCGACCGATCCGACCCGCCTGCCGAGCTCGGCCTCGACCGCCATGTGCACGTCTTCCTCGCCGGGCGGCAGCGCCAGGCGGTCCTCGCTCGCTTCCGCGTACATGGCGCGCAGAGCGTCGCGGAGTGTGAAAGCGTCGGCCGCCGCCAGGATGCCGGTCCGCGCGAGCATCGTCACGTGTGCAGCGCTGCCCAAGAGATCCTCTCGGATCAATGTCCTGTCGCTTTCGAACGACGAGGACCATTCCAAGAGCGCCGGAAGCATGCCGCCCGCACCGGTGGCGCTCGTGCGAGCGATGCCAGCCATGGCAGGCGTTTAGTGCCTTCGTGGATCGGGCGCCAGTGGCTCACCATCCAGCTACCGCTTCCGGCTCGCCGCGTGTATCTGACGCCTTATGAGCCGGATCCATCGCAAGCTCCCCCCAGAGGGCACCCGTATCGGCATTGCATTTTCGGGCGGTCTGGACACGCGCTGCGCCGTCGCATGGATGTCGCGCCAAGGTCTGCAGGTCTACGCGTACACGGCGGACCTCGCCCAGCCCGACGAAGCGAACGTATCCGACATTCCCCCGATCGCCACCAAACATGGAGCCACGAGCGCCCGTCTGGTCGATTGCCGCGACGCCTTGGTGCGGGAGGGATTGGTCGCCATCCAATGCGGGGCGTTCCACCTCTCGACGGGCGGCAAGAAGTATTTCAACACGACCCCCCTCGGACGCGCCGTGACGACCACCGCGATCATTCGAGCGATGCGCGAAGACGGTGTGCAGATCTTTTCAGACGGCAGTACGCACAAGGGAAACGATATCCAGCGCTTCTTTCGATACGGGGTCCTGGTCAATCCGTCGCTCGAAATTTACAAGCCTTGGCTCGATCGGGCATTCGTCGACGCGTTCGGCGGAAGGAGGGAAATGAGCGCCTATCTCGCTTCGATGGGTTTGCCGTACACCATGGCCACGGAAAGGGCCTACTCGACCGACGCGAACCTGCTTGGGGCAACTCACGAAGCCAAAGATCTGGAGCGGCTCGATCGCAGCATGAAGCTCGTCGATCCCATCATGGGCGTCGCTCATTGGCGCGGCAGCGATCGCGTGGACGCGGAAGAGTTGACCGTGGAACTCGATCGGGGGATCCCTGTGGCCTTGAACGGCGAGCGGTTCGCCTCCAGCGTCGCGGGCTTTCGCGCCCTCAACGCCGCCGGTGGCCGGCACGGGCTCGGGATGAGCGATCAAATCGAAAACCGCGTCATCGACGCCAAGAGTCGCGGTGTGTACGAGGCGCCCGGCATGGCGCTCTTGCACGTCACGTTTGAACGACTGCTGAGCGCCGTGCACAACGAGAACACCACGGATTTGTACTTCACGCTCGGACGGCGGCTCGGCCGGCTGCTTTACGAGGGACGCTGGTTCGACCCCGAAGCGTGCATGCTCAAGGAGGCGCTCACGCGGTGGGTGGCGCCGGCGGTGACCGGTACCGTGAGCATCGAGCTGCGACGAGGCGACGACTACACCATCCTCGACACGCAGGCGGCGCGTAGCGCGTACGAGCCCGACAAGCTTTCGATGGAGAAGACCGCGAGCTCGTTTACCCCGGAGGATCGCATCGGGGCGCTCGAGATGCAGTCGCTCGGCGTCCTCGACAACCGTGAGCTCCTGCGGCACTTGGGTCGGGTTCTCGGGGTGGGTTCGAGCTCGGTCGGGGAGCTGCTGCTGCTCGAAGGCGGGGAAGAAATTCGTTAGTCGCCAACCGGTTGCGGTCAGTCGCCGTGCACGAGCGTCCCTACGCCACGATCCGTGAAGAGCTCCGCGATCACGGAATGCGGCGCGCGGCCGTCCAAAATGTGCACGCTGGCGACACCGCCCTCGATCGCGCGCAGTATGCTCCTGGCCTTGGCGACCATGCCTCCGTACACGGTCCCATCGGCGATCTTTCTGCGAAGCTCGGTGGCGGAGATCTCGCTGATCAGCTCCCCATTCTCGAGAATTCCGGCCACGTCCGTCAGATAAATCAACTTCTCCGCCTTGAGAGCGATGGCGATCTCGGCCGCCGCGGCGTCGCCGTTGATGTTGTACCCTTCGCCGTCTTCGCCCAGCCCGACCGGCGAGACAACCGGGACGTACTTCCGGTCCAGCAGCACCTCGAGCAACTCATGATTCACGTGGGTGATTTCCCCCACCATGCCCAGGTCTCGGCCCCCTTCGCCCAAAAGCTTGCGCGCGCGCAAGAGGCCGGCATCCTTGCCGGATACGCCCACGGCATGTGCGCTCGACTGGTTGAGCAGGGACACGAGCTCCGTATTGATCTTGCCGGTCAGCACCATCTCGACGACCTTGACGTCGTCGCGTCCCGTGACGCGCATTCCATCGACGAATTCGCTCTTGCCCATACCGAGCGCCTCGAGCGTTTGCGTGATCTCCGGGCCCCCACCGTGGACGACGATCGGCAAGAGCCCCGCCGTGCGCAAAAGATTGATGTCGTTGGCGAAGCTCGCTTTGAGCGAGTCCTTCACCATGGCGGCGCCGCCGTACTTCACCACGGCCCGCTTGTTGGTGAAGCGTGCGATGTAGCTGAGCGCCTCGACCAGCAGCGCGCGCTTGAAACCGGGGCTGTAGTTCGTTAGCCGGTCGTCGCGCGCCACCGTTCCATCGGCTGACGCGTGCGTTAGGCTCGTGTAGTCGGCATTGATCTTGACGTAGTCGTAGCTGAGGTCGCACCCCCAGCCCTTGGCTTGGGCGTTGCCTTCGGCCAATTGAACGTCGATCGTCACGACCGGCTCGCGCATCTTGGCCCGGAGCGCCAGCGCATCGACGCCGGCCGGAGCCCCGCCCTCATAGACGCAGACCCCCTGGACGTGCACGGTCGCCAAATTCGGATCGATTGGCCAGCCGCGCGACCCGACCCGCCCGCCGACGGCCATCAGGACTCGACCCCAGTTTGGATCGGCTCCGAAGACGGAAGCTTTCACCAGGTTCGAGCCAGCGACGGCGCGCACGAGCTCCCGCGCCATCTCCGCGTTGGGGGTTCCGCCGACGCGCACCTCGATGAGCTTGGTGGCACCATCGCCGTCCTCCGCAATCTCGCGCGCCAAATCGATGCAGAGCCCCTCGATCGTATCGGCGAGCGCCGCGTATTCGGGCGTTCCTCGTTGAACGCGCACATTGCCTGAGAGCCCATTGGCCAGGGCGAAGATGGCGTCGTTGGTACTCATGTCCCCATCGACCGTGATCATCTCGAAGCTCGTCCGCATGGCACTTGCGAGCGCGGACTGCAGCGCCTCCGGTTCGACCGCCAGGTCCGTCGTAATGAACGCGAGCACGGTGGCGAGTTCGGGGGCGATCATGCCGCTGCCCTTGGCGAACGCCGCGAACGTGGCATCGACGCCCCCGATGTTCAAACTGCGACTCGCTAGTTTCACGCGGGTGTCGGTCGTGTGGATCGCCTGAGCGGCGAGTTCGATCGCCGGTCCCTTTGCGGCCGCAAGACTTGGCGCCGCAAGCACCAGCTTTTGCACCGGCAACCGTACCCCAATGAGGCCTGTCGACGCGCTGAGGACCGTCTCGGGCCCTACGCCGATTGCCCGTGCAACGGCCTCGCGTACCGCGCGAGCGTCCCCTTCGCCGGCGGATCCGACCAGGGCATTGGCATTGCCGCTGTTCGCCACGATGGCACGAATGTTCGAGGCCGGCAGGCGCGATGCGGCGTCGCGCACGGGCGCTGCACGCGCTGCGCTCACGGTAAAGCAGCCCGCCGCCGAACAGGGCACCTCGCTATAGACGAGCGCCAGGTCCCTGCGGGCCGCCTTGATGCCGCAATTGACGCCCGCGTATGCGAATCCGCGCGGAATTCTCACCGTTCGCCCTCCCTCACGGCGAGACTCGCTGCAGGCCGTCCAAGCCCGACGCCTCGTCCCATCCGTTCATCAAGTTGAGGTTCTGGATCGCCTGGCCGGCGGCTCCCTTAAGGAGGTTGTCGATCGCTCCGATGGCCACGACCACATCGTCGTTGGACGCCGCGCCCACGTGGCATGCGTTGGTACCGACCACCCGTTTGAGCATCACTTGATCGGGAGCCAGTGCGCGAACGAAAGCGCTTCGAGCGTACGTATCGCGCAAACACTCGACGATTCGGCCGGCTGAGGCTCCGGTGCGTGGCCGCGCATAACAAGTGGCCAGCAGCCCGCGCTTGACCGCTGTCAGGTGTGGCGTGAATGTCACGTTCACGCCGTCGCCGAGCCGCGACAGACCCCGTGTGATTTCCGGGGTGTGCTGGTGCGACAGCACCTTGTAGGCTCGCAGATCTTCGTCGACCTCGACGAACGAGTAGGAGTCGCCGCTCTGGCGCCCCGCCCCGGTGACGCCGCTCTTTGCGTCGACCACGATCCCAGCCGCCTCGACGAGGCCCGAGCGCACAAGGGGTCCGATTGCCAGGAGTGCCGCGGTCGGAAAGCATCCCGGATTGGCCACAGGGGCACCGACGGGCGGCGGACCGAAGAGCTCCGGAAGGCCGTAATGGGCCCGCGGGAGCCACGCCGGCGCGGTGTGCTCGAAGCCGTACCACCGTGGATAGTCAGCCTGGGCGAGGCGGAATGCACCCGATAGGTCGATGACCTGGAGGCCGCGCGCCGCGAGAGCCGGCAGAAGTTGCATCGAGACCTCCGCCGCGGTCGCGAGCAGCACGGCATCGCTTTCGCTGGCGCGCTCGATTGCAGCGGCGTTTGCGACGAAGTGGAGCGAGTCGTCGGCACGGACTCCGAGGTGCAGCGCGACGCTCTCGCCGGCCAACTTGTCGCTCGTCGCGAATGCAACGCTCATGCGGGGATGCGTCGCCACGAGCCGCGTGGCAACGCTGCCGGAATAGCCCGACGCGCCGACGACGCCGACTCGGAGATGTTTCATGAACGCCTGCCGATCTACCCTAGCTCGCCTGCTGCTGCAGCCGCTAAGGGCGGCTTGGCGGTCCGGGCCGCGCCGGGCCTGCGGGCGCACCGGCGGGGGGGCCGCTCGGCCGAAGCGGTGCGGAGATCGATGGGCCGGGCCCCGCGGAGCCCGTGACGGCGACGACCTTGGGCGCATTGGGCGGCACTTCGACCGATGCGGTCTTTGCCGAGGAATGCCACACTGCCCACGCGACGCCCACGGCGAGGAAAAGCGCCGCGCCCAGTGCCGGAAGCCAGGCGGGGGTTCTGGGCTCCTCGTCTATCGCCGCGGCCGCCGTCTTCTCCGATTCACTCATGCGCGGGGTCTTTGAGACCTCGGAACAGCATTTCTGTCAAGCTCGTTGCGACCGCGTGTTCGGCTGCGAGCTGCCGTGGGCCCTGCCATCCCACCGGCGGGTGCCGGATCGGCACTTGCACGGCTGCCGCGCTATCATGAGCGCCGTGAACCAATCGCTGCTTGCGTCGGGGGTCGTCATCGCCTGGATCTGCACCGCGTCGCCCGCGGCGGCTCAGCCTCCGCCGTCGCTGCCGGCCATGCCGCAGGACGAGGCGGCGGCGACTGGCGCCGACTCAGGCGGTAGCCCGGCTTCGGGGCAAGCGCAATCGCCCCAGCAACTCTACGAGCATGTCCGGCGCAGCGTGGTCACCATCGTCCGCAGTGGCGTTCCGGTCGCCGTGGGCACCGTCTTGGCGGGCGACGGCCGAATTCTGACCGCCCTCTCAGGACTGGGCGGCTTCGAGGGAGCGGACGTTCGCTACGCCGACGGAACGGTTGTTCACACCAAGATCGGCCGAAGCGACAAGGCTTTCGATTTGGCACTTCTCGTGCCCGAACCCAATCATGGGACCGAGGGCCTCGGCGCGAGCGAGTCGGATCCGGCTGGGCTCGACATTCGCGCGATGCTTCCCGCTCATGGAGTCCACCTCGGGCCGGCCGCAGCCGCGTTGCGCGGATGGACGAGTGCCTATGCGCCGGGCAGCGAGAGGCTGCTCCAGATGCTTGCCGTTAACGTCCAAGGGCCGCCTCTGGCGGGCGCGCCGCTGCTCGACCCCTCGGGCGGCGTCGTTGCCGTGCTCGTTCGGGCCTGCAAAAGCGGCGAATCGGAGTCGGGCGATGCGATTTCGACGAGGAACACCGCCGTCAACGCGGCAGCCGTAGCTTGTCAGCCCATTGTGGTCGGCGCTCCGGTCTCGACAATTCGCTCATTTTTGACCCACGCCATACGCTTGCCGAGCTCTGCGACTTCCACCTCCTCGGCGGCATGGCTCGGTGTTCGAGTCGAGCGCGAAGCGTCGACCGTGGTGCGAGGGGTCCGCGTGATCGCCGTTGCGCCTTCGGGACCGGCGGAGCAAGCAGGCCTCAAGCCCTCGTCGGACGTCATCGTCGCCATCGACGGACGTCCCATCGGAACCCCCGAAGCGCTCGCCGAGGCCATCTCGCAACACGCGCCGGGTGACGCAGTCAAGCTTCTCGTCTTCAGCGCCGGCCAGTTTCACGACCTTCCCGTCGTGCTGCGAGCCGCTCTTTGACGAACGAATCGGCTCTGGCACGGCCGAACGGGTCAAGAGACCGCAACTAATACTAGACACCCTATACGCGTCCTTGCGACGATCGTCTGCCGTGGCTGTATCGCTCCGCATTGAGGTGGCCGGCGAAACGAACGTCGGCATGAAACGCACTCACAACGAGGACGTCTTTTCAATCATCGAGGAGAGCGGTCTTTACATCGTGGCCGACGGAATGGGAGGACACGCGTCCGGCGAGATCGCGAGCAAAATGGCAGTAGACGCGATGCGCGAATTCTTCGCGTTGACCGCCAACGATCCGGAGCGCACCTGGCCCTACAAGATGGACCGCTCCAAAGGCTACGAAGAAAACCGACTGATCACCGGGATTAAACTCGCGAATCTGCGCATTTTCGAAAGTGCCCAGCGCGATCCTCGTCAACGGGGGATGGGCACGACAATCGTGGCGCTATTCGCCGTCGAGAACGGCGTGTATCTGGCGCACGTGGGCGACTCGCGCGTCTACCGCATGCGAGAAGGCAAGTTCGAGCAACTTACCGAGGATCATTCGCTCCTCAACGACTACATCAAGATGAAGCGGCTGACCGCCGAGGAGATCGCAAATTTCCCGCACAAGAACGTGATCGTTCGTGCACTCGGCATGAAGGACACCGTCAAAGTCGATACGCGCCTGGAGCAGCCGCGCGCCGGCGACGTCTATTTGCTTTGCTCGGACGGCCTCTCCGGGCCCGTAGCCGATCCGGAAATGCTCGACACGCTGAGCGGCACGAGCGACCTCAAGACCGCTGCCTCGAGGCTGATTGCGCGAGCCAACGAAAATGGCGGCCCCGACAACATCACCGTCGTCCTCGCGCGGTGGGTCTAGATCCCAAACCTCCGCTTTAGGCCGCGAGCCGAATTTGCCTTGTCTGGGGCGTCCCTCATCGCTCGGCGGTTTGCGCTGTTCTGCCGCCTGGATCGCCGAGTGCGGCCGCGGTGAAGTCGATCACGCTCAGTCCGTCAGCCGCGTTGAGCAGCGTTCAGCGCAGGTCGATGGGGCCGAGCACGCAATACGCGATAGCTACGAGCAGCAATGTTGCCAAGCCGATCCAGACGTGGCCGATGCCCCCTTGCCTGACGCTCCAACCGTTTGCGAAAAACTTGCCGCGCGAACGCTGCCGAATGCGGTGTTGAATTCCAGCGAGGAGGTTCGGCGAATAGAGACGCTTGCGGAGCGAGCGTTGCAGAAGGTCGCGCACCGCCTCGTCGTCTTGGCCATCGCCATCGGCTCCTTCAGGGTCGTTCATGCAATCCTCTCGCCGAGTTCTCGTTCCACAAGCTCTCTGAGTTGGCCGCGCGCGCGGTGAATACGGCTCTTTACGGTGCCCTCCGGCAAGCCCGTGATCGCTTCGATTTCCTCGTAGCTCAGGTCCTCGATGTCGCGCAGCACGAGGCATTCCCGAAATGTGGGTTCGAGTTGCAGGATCGCGTGCTGAACGATTCGCTCGAGTTGCTTTCCCGCCGCCATGTCGTCGGGGCGCGCGACGCTTCCAACCGCAGCCTGCTGCTTGGCATGGCCGAGGTTCACGCGCTCGTCCATCGCCGCGAAGTCGTCTTCCTGCCCCGCGTGGCGCACCCGCAAGTACTTTCCCCGATTCTTGCTTAGATTAACGGCAATTCGATAGATCCATGTCGACAGCTTCGACTCGCCTCGGAACGTACCGATGGCCTTGAACACCTGAACGAATACCTCTTGGGCTAGGTCCTCCGCTTCAGCGCGGCTGCCGATCATTCGGAGCAGCAGTCCGAACACGCGGGCTTCGTGCGCCCTGACCAGCGTATTGAACGCACGCTCGTCGCGCTGCACGAGTCGCTCCACGAGTCGTGCCTCGGCATCGTCGGCAAACGGCACGTGATCGCATCCTGCCCGATGGGGCCCTTCACAGGCAATGCATCGCGCATGCGCATCGGCGGACTCCACCGAGCGTCGGGCCATCGCCATGATGGACCGCCCTTGCGCTCGAAAGTTCCTGCCCAAGACGCCCGGTTGCGTTTGCGGCGCATTTACGTAGGCTGCCCCGTCGAGAGAGGCCGAGCGCGCTGCGCTAGCCTTGTTCCGGCGTCGTCTAATGGCAGGACAGCGGATTTTGGATCCGCTTATCGGGGTTCGAATCCCTGCGCCGGAACCCATCCAGCGGGCAATCGGCGGGCAATCGTTTTCATCGATGTCCCCGACGTCCCCCCGCGCCACGCTCGTCCACGCCCTAACGGCCAGCGTGGCCAGCTCCCTGGACGTCGGCGACACGAAGTCCGCGCGCATCGCCCTCGACGCCCTGAACGCGCTCGTCAACGCGGCGTCGCCGACCACCGCAGGGATCGACTTGGCGGACGAACGGTCGAAGCGCGAGCCGACGAAGTCAAGCAGCGCCCGACCGCCACCGCGTTAGACGACTCGGAGATGTCCGCGCAGCCGCCCGCGCGACGGGGCGACGGGGCACGCCAATTCTGGACCGGAGCGGCAACCACCGGGTCACCGGAGACATCCCTCGTCGGCCGCGCCATTCCAGTCCCCGCTGCCGCGCATGTGGCCTCGTCCAGGCACGAGTCCGTTGCGACGCAGCCGCCCGCCTGCGGCAACCGCGGCCCCGCCCGCGAGGCTCCAAACGACCCTGCGCTTCGCGGCGCAACCCGAAAGAGCGTTCGCGACCTGCCCGGCCGCACGCACGACGATCCACGCTGCAAACCACCGCGTCCGCAACGGCAGCGTCGGCGAGCGGCACTATACAGCGATGAGGCCGGCCCGTGATGGGTGCGCGACGTGGTTGAAACCATTCTCGATTGGACCACGGAAGACAACGTCCGCGCCGTTCATCGCGTTCACCGCAGCGCGCCACCGCGTCCTTCACGGCCTTCACCGCCCGCCGCGTCCGTCAGAAGACGAAGGGCAAGAGGCGCCACGAGCGCCGGCGGTACTCGGCGTACGGCTCGCCGAGCGCAGACAGCAGCATGCGTTCCTCCGTGCGGATGCGGGGCGTGCAGGCGATCGCGAGCAGCACGACGACGGCGACCGACAGGAAATTGCGGACGAGGTCGCGGCCCCGGTACACACGAGGATCGATCCGAGGTAGCCCGGGTGGCGCACGAGACGGTAGGGGCCGCTGCGGACGACCGACTGGTCCCCGGTGGTCACGAGGGTGCGTGTAGAAGCGTCCCAGCACACGCATCGACCAGACGCGCAGGGCGAAGCCCAGAACTCCCACCCCGACGCCGCCCCAGGCCACGCTGGCTGGATGATCGCCTTCACGTGCTTCCCGGAGACATCGTCCCCGTCGGCGTCGACGATTGCTTTCAGGCCCTCGCTCTTCGACGGGGCTTGCTCTTCTTGGTGGTCGCGGTCTTCGGCATGTTCGTGTGGCTCCTTCGAGAGAGCGAGGAGAGCCGGGAGTACGGCGGCGTCAACGGGCACCTCGAGCGCCGCGCGAGTCGACAGGTGGCTGGCCCCGTCGTCCCTCACGCTTCGAGGACACGAAGCTCCTTGCCCGAGGAAGCCAGTTCGAGGATCGCTGCGTCGCGCGTCACGAGAACGGCGTCCTTAGCGAGCGCCGTGGCGATGATCAAGCGATCGGCCGGATCGCCGTGGCACCTGAGTCCCGCTGCGATGATGGCGATTTCAGGGGTGATCGCCGCGAGATCCCCCGAAACCGTCGCGAGCGCGGCGTCGAACCAGCGTTCGAGGCGTTCGCCAAGCTTCAGGCGCCCGTCCTGAGCCAAGCGGGCGATCTCCCAGAGCGAGATCGCCGGAATGAGGACGCCGCGCTCTGCCCCCACAGCGCGTTCGATCGTCCTGCGTGCACGTTTGGATAGCGAGGCACCTGCCACGAACTTCACCCACACGTGCGAATCGAGGACAAGCACGCTACTCAACGGACCAGCCGTCGCCGGCCGACAGAAGGTCGTCCGACGCATCAACGATTGTTGTTACGCGCCGAAGCGCCCCGAAGCGGGCGGCCGGCGGCTCACCGACGGGTACGATGCGGGCTACGGGTTTGCCGCGCTTGGTGACGAGGACCTCCGTTCGCGCTGACGCGACCGTATCGAGCACCTGAAGGCATTCCGCGCGGAATTTCGCGGCCGTCATGGTCCGTTTCGACATGTGTACACATTATCATGCCCACGGCGAGCACGCCCGTGAGGACCGCGAAAGGCCTCCGCTCGGGAAAACCTTGGTCAGAGTCTCTACGGCGGGCTTCTGCGTTATGGTCCGGCAACCGCGCCGCGCGTTCGCCTCGTCGGGGTAAGCCGAGCACCTCGCTCGACGAAATTTTCCGGCTGCCGTATCACGGTAAAAAACACCATGTCCAGCCATCCCTACGCAGCGTACAAGCCGGCCGCGCCCTACTTCGATCTCATCCGACGCGCGCTCGGTGACCTCGTTGACGGGGAGCACTTCTTCGACGTCGTCGACGAGCACACCGTCTACGAGGTCCTCTACGACCTTGGGGGATGGCCGCGTATCGTGCGCGGCCGCACCGCGCTCATGGGCCAATTTCGCGGTTACGTCGAGGCCATCAAGCTCCACGCTGCCGACCATCTCGTCGTCCACAAGGCAGACGGCGACCGCGTAGTCGTCATCGAGTACGAGGTCCACGGCACGATATTGGCAAATGGCGCCACCTACAACAATCGCTTCTGCTCCGTCATCCACATCGACAAGCGCAAGATCGCGCGCTGGCGGGACTACATGGACTCGCTCGCCGCGTGGAATGCTTTGCGCGCTTAGTCTCGGTAGGACGTCACCGCATCGCCCAGAGCGGTCCGCAAAGAAGCAAGCCAGGGCTCGTAGCTTCGCCATCGGTCAACGCCTTCGCGGCTGATGCGCTGCCGCACCTGCTCGGAACTCGCCGTGCGCACGTTGCGAGGGGTTTTGTGGAACTCCAGACAGGCCGGCTCGAAGGGCAGACCGCAGAAGTCCAGGACCCGGCGCACGCTGCCCTCAAGGTCATCTACCACGTCTTCATGATGCATGGTCAGGACCCGCCCGGGCAGCGCCACGTTCCAGTGCCGCATGATTTCAAGGTAGGTGCGATAATACCGCGCGATATCATTGATGTTGTAGCTGAACTCCTGCCCGCTGGAGAACAGCTGCTTGAGATTGCCGAAACAACACGCCATGGGCTCGCGCCGGACGTCGATGATCTTCGCGTTCGGCAGCATCAGATGGATGAGGCCGATGTCGCGGAAGTTGTTCGGCATTTTGTCGATGAAAAACGGGCGCTCCGTCTGACGGTAAGCCCGCGTTTCAGTTATGAAGCGTTCGCCGAGGCGCATGAACTCCTCCGCGGTTAGCTCCGTCAGCACACCTGGATAACGGGGGTTATCCAGGTCGGCGCAGCGACCCCGCAGCTCCGTGACAATGCGTTGGACATCAGCGAGTTCCTGGGTGCCCTCCACTTGGGGGTGCGAAGCCAGGATTTGCTCGATGAGCGTGGAGCCGGAGCGAGGCAGGCCGAGGAGGAAAATGGGATCCGGATCCGCCACGCCCCACTCTTGCCGTGCTGCGAAAAATTCCTTCGTGCAGACCTGCTTCGACAGCCGGGTGTGGGCCTCGGCGAGCCTGGGCAGGTGGCGAATCTCGGCGTGCTTCAAAGCATTGCCACGCTCATAGAATTGCCAGGACTCTTCATATCGCCCCTGGTCCTCCAGCGCCTTGCCCAGCGCGAAGCACAGGTGGTATCGGGCTACCAGGGAGGTGGTCGGCCCAGCTTCCACTGTGCGCATGCGCGCGATCTCACTGTCGGCAAAGCGGTAGGTCTTGAGGTTAGCCAGGCTCCACCAGGCCTCGCCCGAGTCCGGCAAGGCGGCGATGGCTGCGTGATACTCCTGAATGGCTTCCGGCTGGCGACCGACGGTTTTCAGCACGTCTGCCAGCCACAGGTGCAAGTCCGCGGTCTCGGTTCCGGTAGAAGCGCCTTCCGCCAGCATCTGGCGGTACAGGCGAATGATAGGTGCGTAATCGCCGAGTCCCACGCAGGCCGCCGCGTACAGCTTCAAATAGTCCCGGTTACCGGGCTCCAACTGCAGTAGCGTGTCCATTTCCCGCCGCGCCTGCAGATACTTCTGCCGCCTGTTCAGCACACCGGCGTAGTCGGCTCGCGCTGCCGCGTAGTCCGGTGCCAGCTGCAGGACAGATTCCAGCAACCGCTCGGCGTCATCCAGCGCGTCGCGCTGGATGCCTATGCGGGCCAGCAGACGTAGGGCTTCGACATGATGACCGTGCTGAGCCAAATAGGCGCGAACGATGCTTTCCGCTGCGGTCCACTCGCCATCAGAGAACATGCTGCCTGCCCGGATGATGGGCCGTGGCAGCTTCTTTAGAACCGCGATGTGCTGGGCTGCGATCGCAGCGTTCTGCGGGTCTCCCGTCACATGGTAGAGCCCGTGCAGCATTTGCCAGCTGTCGGGCAGCGCCTGGTTCATGTCAACGCCGCGCCGGAATGCTTCGATGGCCCTGGGGGCATCCCTCAGTGCGACGTAGCAGTGGCCGCGCTCCTGGTACAGTCCGCTATATCGCGGGTGATGCTGCTCCAGGCGTCGAAGAAGTTCGAGCGCGTCCGGGACCCGATTCAGGTAGCGCAAGTTCATCGCCGCCAGGCACAACAGGTCACGGTCTTCGGGGTGCTGAGCCAGCAGCGCGTCGATCCCTGCCAGCGCCGCAACGTAATGACGTGTTCGCGTAAGTTCTTGCAGGCGAAGAATCTCCTGCTCCAACGGCGTCGTTTGGGTGCTCAAAATTTCACGCAGGTCCGGTTGCCTACGGCCTCGACGCCCGGCACTGCCTTGAGCGCACGTCCGACCCGTCGCACGCACAAGGCGCAGACCACTTCTTCGACCGACAGTTCCCCGTTGCGGATGAGTTCATGGTGCTAGTACCCCGATTCTACGGAATGGAAGGGTAGAGGCGGCGCAGCTTGATGCGTGCGTCCGCCGTGGTGAAGCGCCAGTTGACCTTGCGGTCGGGTCGCGAAGCCTGCCACGCGGAGACGATCGTGTGGAGCGCGCCGATGCTGCCGACGCGCTGGTCGAGACACTGTATCGATAGGGTCGAGAGGAAGATTTCGGCGACGTTGAGCCAACTGCCGTGCTTGGGGGTGTGGTGAACCTCGAACCTCTCGACCAGACGACGAGCCTCTTTGGGCGCGAATGCTTCGTACAGGCACGAAAGATCGTGGATGTTGAGGTTGTCCATGACCAAGACGATGACGGTCGCGGTTGCGTAGGTCTCGTCGGACAGGCGGGCTAAGAAATGCGCCATGTCGACGGCCGTGCGTCGCTCGGTCACTTCGACGACGGATTGCCCGGTCAGCGGTTCCACGGCAGCGAAGATGTTGGCTGTGCCGCACCGCTTGTATTCGTCATCGACGCGGGCCGGTGTGCCGGGGCTCGCAGGAACGGGCTGGCGGGTGTGCTCGAGCAACTGCTTGCTGGTCTCGTCGAGACAGACCTGCGGCCGGTCCGGATCATAGGGTCGATGGTAAACGTCGAGCACATCCTCCATGCACTTTACGAACGCCGCGTTTTCCTCAGGCGGAATGCAGAAGCGCTCTACAAGCCAGGGCTTGATTTCGTTTTTTTTAGACCGCGCTGGACCGTGCTCGGGCTGACGGAGTCGAACACCTTCAGCTCGACGAGTCGGTCCGCGAGAAGCGAGATGGTCCACCGTGCCCGCCCTGCGGGCGGCTCACTGCAAGCAATCTGAACCAGCCGCGCCTCCGAGGCCCCGTCGAGCTTTCGCGGCCGCGACGGGGTGTCTTGGGGCTTGCGCTCCAGGCACGCTTCGACGCCGCGCTCGCAGCAGCGCTTGCGCACGCGCTCCACCGTGACGAGCCCGGCCTCCAAGTCGTCCGAGATTTCCTGATCGGTCAGCCCTTCGTCGGCTTTCAGCAAAATGCTTGCGCGAAGCCTTTTCAGGCCCGAGACGCGCTCACGCTTCACGAGCTGCGTCAGCGCCGCCCGCTCGTCCACCGTCAGATTCACTACGTAGCGCTTTTTCATGGCCCACCATGGAGCACGCCCTCGTCGCCATGGAAAGCAAAACCCGTCGCGTCAATGGATTCGAGGTACTAGCAATCATGCACCTTCCGATGACCGGAAGGTCAAGCAGGACCATGCGCGATGTTTCTGAGCGCCTAAACGCGTGCGACGAAAGCCCGCCAGAATGGCTTCATCAAGCCCTCGGAAGGTCTCCGCCGCGGCTGGAGCAGCGGCCGCGGCGGCACACCCCGCTCATCGCCTCAGATCAAACAGGAACCCTCAGGGTGACGAGCCCACCCATCGCCGGATCGGAGATGCTCTCGCGGCCGGTCTCGATGTGGCCCGCGAAGCGATACTCGAAGGTCGCGTCCTCCTCGACCGTGATGACTAGGTCATACCAACCGTGGAACTCTTCCAACGACCAGTCGTACGCCATTTCATTGCCACGGCCGGTGAAGAACGCTGAGACGATCTTACCCGTATAGGCGTCGGTCACCGCGACGCTCGCCTTGTTCTCTTTCAGGTTGGCGATTTGCAGCACCAACGAACCACAGCCCCCCAATCCGTGCGTCGCAGTAACGCCAAGCAGCGCGGCGGCGCTGTCGTTGCTGCCGTTGAACTGACGCAGGAAGCCGTTCGGGCCGTAAACCGACAGGCCATAGACCAGGGAAATGTCCCAGGTACCCGACAGCGACTTGCCCGATTCTACGGTGTAGGCACGCACAGCGTCCGCGGCGTTGACCGAGCGCACCGAGAAGACCGCGGCCTGGCGGCCGGTGTTGACGAACGTCAGGGTCACGGTGCCGACGGAGGCGTTCACCGCGGCGGTGACCTCCAGGTCGTAGGGCAGCGCGCGCGCCGGGCGCACGCCTCGCTCCTGCGTCGGGACGCCCAAGGTGATCTGCGAAGCCGATGAGGGCGTCAGGCTGGAACCGCCACCCGAAGGCAGCTCCTCCGGCAGCCACGCGGACGTGTCCGGAAGCTGCGCGACCGGACCGTTGGGATTGGCGAAGTTGAAAAAGGAGGTCAAATCGCTACTCACTGCACGGCGCCAGGGCGTGATGTTCGGGCAATACACGCCGAAGCGCTTCTCGATGAACTTGACGATCGAGGTGTGGTCCGACAGTTCGGAGTTCACGTACCCGCCCTTGCTCCAGGGCGAAACTACCAGAAACGGTACACGGAAGCCGAATCCCATTGGCAGCGCAGGCGAACCCGGCACCTGCTCGTAGTCGGCGGTGATCGTCGTGGCACCGTCCGAACCGTCAGTGCTGATCGCCGGAACGGGCGCTGGCAAGTGGTCGAAGGAACCATCGTTCTCGTCGTAGTTGATGATGAACACGGTCTTGCTGAACACCTCCGGGCTCGAACTCAGGATATCAAGGACCTGAGAGATGTACCAGGCACCGTAGCCGTTCGGGGCGGCCGGGTGCTCGCAATAGCCGTACGGGGCGACCAGCCAAGACACCTGCGGCAGCGTGCCGTTCGTTACGTCGCTCTGAAACTGGGCGAACAGGCCCTCGGCCCAAGTCTCCCACGCGGCGCGGGGCGCCGTGAGCGCGGGAGTGTTATAGGCGAGGGCGGTGCCCGTCGCGCCCTTTTGGAACAGCGGCGAGCTCGCTGGCGCGTAGGCGTACTGCTGAAAGTACAACACCGGATTGTCCGTGTAGTTACCGACGAAGCTGCCATTGCAAACCGGTTGGCCAGCGGAGTTCGTCGGAATCGGCCCGCTGCCCTGATCGTTGGTGATGACGGTCGGGGTCGACACCGAGTCACCCACGATATCCTGGTAGATGCGCCAGCTGACGCCGCCGGCCTCCAGAAACTCGGGGTAGGTCGGCCACGACAGCGGATAGCCATCCAAATAACCGTTGCTGAGCACGATGCCGCCGCCATGGCCGTTGGTGCCTTGAACGGTTGGGGTACCGTTGGGCAGGATGTTGCCCGGAATGTTGCCGTTGCAACCGGTCCACAGGTAGCAGCGGTTCACGTTGGTCGGACCACGGAACGAGCAGTAGTAGTTGTCGCCGACCGTGAAGGCATCGGCCAGCGCGCGGTGATACGGAACGTCCGGGCGCTCGCGGTACGCCATGGTCAGGGGGTTCTTCGCCGAGACCCAACCATCCCACTCACCGCCGTCTCGCGCTTCGGTGCCGAGAGGCCAGCCGTGGTCCAGTCCCGGACGATACACCAGATTCAAGCTGTCGGTCGGAAGGGTGGCGGAGGGCGCGTTCGCCGCCGTCGCGGCCGACGCATTGATCTGGAATGGCGGCACCACCAGATCGGCCGTCACACCGCCAAACTGATTGGCGGGCCAGCCATAAGTCACGCCGTTTTCCACATAGCCGGTGGCAGGAGCGCCGAACGTCGGCGCGGCCGGCTGCAAAAACACGGAGTTACCGTTCTTTTGCTTAACCGCGCGCGGGTCGGAGAAGCCGCGCACTCCGCGCAGGGTACCGAATACTTCGTCGAACGAGTTGTTCTCCTGCATCAGGATCACGATGTGCTCGACGTCCATGATGGTGCCGGTCTTGACGTTCGCCGGAATGGTCAGCGCCTTGGCGACGGACGAGTGGAGGACGGCGGCGGCCGAGCCCAGGCCCGTCAGCTGCAAAAATTCACGACGATCCCTCAGCTTGCGATCATTTGCCACAGAATCTCCCCTTCCCGGATCGGGATCCAGGTGTTGATTTCAACGAAGTGGTAGCGACGATGTGCGGCCACGCGCCTGCATTTCGAGCTTAGGGCCGGATTGCTAAGTCCCCGTGAAAGGTTTGTGACGCGATCACGGCATCCGAGAAAGCTGCTTTTCGGGACGCGTCGGCAGCCAGCGGCTGGACTGCACGTGTTCGCCCTGATGTTGCTGTAGAATCAGGTGTCGCGAAGTGCTGACCATTGCGTTGTGTTGCCTTTCATTGATTGCGGTTGTCATGAACTTCTCAGCCGAAATGCTGTCGCAATTCCCGCAAAACCGCGCCGAGCTTTACATGCAGGCCGTGAACTTGCGCTTGATCAACCACTTCGATGAGGCGCTGGGCGTACTGGAGCGGCTGCAGCAGCTGCATCCCCGTTACAGCCGCTTGTACGAGGAGCGTGGCCACTGTTACGCCGCTCTGAGCGATGCGCCGAAAGCCATCGACGCCTTCTGGCAGGCCGTGACCATCAACGCCGCTCTGCCCGCCAGCTGGCAGATGCTGCACGCCCTGTATCTGGAAATGGGGGATGAAGAGAACGCCGCCAGGATCGCGGATCGCCTCGCCACGCTGGGCAACCTGCCTTCTGAGATCGTCGAGGCGGGCAGCCTGTTCGCTGACGGGGACCTTATTCATGGCGAGCGCGTCCTGCGGATGTACCTGGCGAAGCATGGAGAGCACATCGAGGCCATGCGCCTGCTGGGGCGCATCTGCATCGCCCGCGGGTTGCGGGCCGATGCCGAGCGGCTGCTGGAAGCCGTCGTACAACGGGCCCCGGGCTACCGCGCCGCGCGCGCCGACTACGCTCGCTCGCTGCTCGACCAACACAACTATGTGCGATCCCGCCAGGAGATCCAGCAGTTGCTCGAGCTCGATCCGGGTAACAGAGCATACCTCCGGCAGTACGCAGAGGCCTGCATCAGGTTGGGTGACTACGAGCCCGGGATCAGCCTGTACCGTCGGCTGCTGGGCGATGCCGAACCGGGACGGGAATCCGCAGAACTGCACATGTGGATCGCGTTCTCCCTGAGAACCAAGGGGCACCAGACGGAGGCGATCCAGGGGTACCGTGCCGCCATCGCCGCCTGGCCGGAATCGGGCGAGGCGTGGTGGGGTCTGGCGAATCTCAAGACGTATCACTTTTCCCTCGAGGACATCGCGCGCATGCGCTCGGCGGAAGCTGCACCGTCCACATCTCTTGTGGACCGCTCCCACCTGTGCTTTGCGCTGGGCAAGGCACTGGAAGACCAGAATGACTATGCCGACTCCTGGTCGTACTACGAGCGCGGCAATGCGCTCAAGCACGCGGAAGTTCGTTACCTGCCCAGGCTTGTCGAGGCCCACGTCCGGCAGTCGAAGCAGGTGTGCAGGCGGGGATTCTTCGACTCTCGCAGGGGCTGGGGTGTCGCGGATGCGGGTCCCATCTTCATCCTGGGGCTAACGCGGTCCGGCTCGACACTCATCGAACAGATCCTGGCTTCGCATTCGGAGGTCGAGGGCACGCAGGAACTGGCGGACATCCAGCGCATCGTGATGGGGTTACGCGGCCGCGACACGGACCTGCGAACCCCGCGCTACCCGGGAGTACTGGCCGAGCTGAAGCCGCAGGACTTCCGCGAGTTCGGTGAACGCTTCATGGCCGACACCCGGATCTACCGACAGACGCGGCGCCCGTTCTTCATCGACAAGTTGCCGGACAACTTCCGCGACGTCGGCCTCATCCACTTGATGCTGCCGAACGCAAAAATCATCGACGCCCGGCGCGAACCCATGGCCTGCTGCTTCGGCAACCTCAAGCAGCTGTTTTCGGGCGGTCAGGAGTTCAGTTACAGCATCGCGGACATCGCACACTACTACCGCAACTATCTCGAGCTCATGCGGCACTGGAACGAGGCGTTGCCGGGGTGGATCCTGACGGTGCAACACGAAGACGTGGTGGAAAACCTGGAGGGCAATGTGCGCCGCATCCTGGACTTCTGCGGCCTGCGCTTCGAGCCGGCCTGTCTGGAGTTCCACAAGACTGAGCGTAACGTGCGAACGGCCAGTTCGGAGCAGGTTCGGCAGCCCATCAGCCGCGAGGGCGTCGACCAGTGGAGGAAGTATGAACGCTGGCTGGGGCCGCTCAAGGATGGCCTCGGCGACGCTCTGACTACCTACAGGGACTGAACGGCGCCATCGCTTGTCTGTACGCGATCCCCGTCTTCAGGCCGCCGCCCTCGTCTCGCGGGCGAATGCCTCGAGCGCGGCGAATCCCTCGCGCCCGAACTCGCGGACGCCCTCGCGAACAACATGGCCAAACATCCGGAGGAGCTCGAGGCCATCAAGGCGCACGAAGGATCTATTCCGCAATGGATGGCCGACGAACTCGACCGTCGGGAACTCGCTCGCCATGCAATGCCGTGTCATGGCCCACGCGCACCGAGTCGCGTACCCTCTCGCCGTGAGGCCAGGTCTTGTCGCGTTGCTGATGTTTCTCACGGCCTGCGTCGTGGCGGACAACCACGGAGCCACGTTGGCTCGATTGACCCCCCCCCGTCTCCAGCCGTGCCGTATCGACGACCAAGGCAACCTCGTAGACGCCGGCGGACGAAGCGCCATGTGCTGCCCGGCGGGCTACGTTGCCGGCGGCAACTTCGGAACCTGTCTCGCGGGGACCTGCTGCGCCATCTACGACGACATGCCCAGCCCGCCGCCGACGCCGCTCTTGCCAAGCGGTTCTCGAGTCCCGCCGGGGGGTCCGGGACCTTCCGACTCACCGTGGGCTCGGTAGGTCGGTCGGTCGCTTGCGATAAGTTTAACGCTCGTGGACGCCGAAGTGAATCGATACGCACCATTCAAGCTGCGGTTTCGGTCCTGAGGAACACCGCACCGAGGTTCTGATCGGGGGCCTGCGCGGCGGCCGTCTGCACGCCAGGTCAGAGCATTGGTGCGCACAAGCTTCCATGAACCGGTCTACGTCAGATGTGGCGGAACGATGGCGATAAGCTTGCGCGAAGCGATCACCTTCGTGCGCTTCCAGAACGCCGGAACGTAGCGCTGGTTGCCGGTTACGAGATAGTCGGCCCGCGCTGCATCCGCGCACTCGAGCAACATGTTGTCGTCCGGGTCGGGCGTCACTTGAAGCGCGCGGCCAAGGGCGCATGCGATGCGTCCGGTCTTCGAGAAGCTGGATGAGTTGCGCGCGCTGTCCCTTGCGGATCTCGAGCTCAGAACGGGCGAGCACTTCACGGTACTCGTCGAGAAGCGCCTCGGTGACGTACCACCGAAGTTCTGAGCCGGTTGGGACGCGCCAGGTCCGGGATTGCCGGGCCGCCGCCGGCCCCATCTACAAAACCTCGCCCTCGGAGGTCGCGCCCATGCGCCTCGACCTCGCGCTGTAGGTCGCGCTTCTAAGCCATGAGCAGCAGCGTCGCCTCATTCGTCTTGGCATCGGCGAGTGCTGGCAGACGCTCGCCATCCGGCTCTCGAGCGGCGGTAACGTCCCGCGTCCAGTCACGACCGGAGGGCTTGCAGCGCCCCAAAAACATCGACCATGCTCCAGTGCTCCACGACTCTGCCGTTCTCGATGCGTTGAAAGTTAACGCCTCGCAGGGCGGCGCGCCGATCGGTCGGAGCGAGTCCCGCAAAGGATCCGACGTGCACGCCGGTCAAGGTCCAGCGCCAGGCGATGGTGTCGCCATCTACGACGAGATCATCGATGACGATCTGGATATCCGAGAAGGCGGCGCGAACCCCTGCAGCACGAGCCTTGAAGGACTCGACGCCGAGCGCAGGGGCGGGACCGCTTCGATCCAGCGCGTCAGGAGCGAGCAGCTCGTTGAAAACGTCAAGGTGACCCTCGGCAATCGCTTCGCGAGTCCAGCGCCGGATTAGTTTCTCGATGTCGGTTCGGTCGATCGCAGCTCCTCCGTGCCAGTCAAAGACCTGTTCTGACGGTGGCGTCGCCGGCATCTGGGTGAGATCTAGCCCGAAGACATCGAGCAGATAGCTACGGAAGTCGGCATCTAGCTGTGCCGTCGAGGACGCTGCGCTTGTCAACAAACGAGTGGGATCCGACACCTCGAATACGACGACCGCGAGGTCGCCATTCGGGGTGCGCTGAAGAAAGCCGCGCTCTGCCGTGACGCCGAGGCGTCGCCGTGACGCCTCGAACTCGGCGCGACGATCCACGGCGAACGCGCGATGCGCCGAACGAAAGACTTCCGTCATGCTTGCGAGGATCGGCATCGAGAAAGCGATCATGGGCGTCGGAAGCTTCATGGAACCACAGCGACACACGCCCACGCTGGAAGTTCCCGTTCACGCGGCGCTCACACGGGTCTTCGACCCCATCCGACCCCTGGGATCCGAATAGACCGGTAAGCTTCGGGTCGCATGTGGGGAGCTTCATCCACGGGCGAAGCAATCAACCAGTCACGCGTCACGCACGCAAGAGTGAGATCGCCGCGCCGGCGGGAGCGTGCTCTTCGAGAGTGACAACGCTGATGTGAATCATCTCCTGCGCCCCGAACCAGGCGACGACGTTGGCGTTCGGCCGCGGACGAAGGAGCTCGGAAAGGACGTTCGTATCGACACGCATCAAGTGCTCCCGAAGGGAGATGCCCGACGCTCTTGCCGTGGAACGGACAACTCCGCGCCACCGCGCCCACGAATCTCGGCTGAGACGTCCAAGCGCCGCGAGGCGCTCCAACGCTGCGGCTGGACGTCGTCGCCGCCAATCTTCTCGGCCTCGCCAGCAGAAAAGTACGGCCCGCGTTCACCATGCGCACGGACCTCGTGCGAGCAGGTAGCCGAGGCGCTGCACCCAGGAGGTCGGACAAAGCTGCGCTGCAGCGAGGAGGTTTCTCGGCATCAAGCGATTCGACCAACTCGGCCAGCACCGAGGCGACGTTGTCGAGGCCGCCGCACTGATCGGCATAGCCGACGAGCTCCAGCGCCGTCGCTTCCGCGGTATCGTCCCCGACGCACTCTGGGCATCGGTCGCCGCGGACGAACGTGTCAAGGTGCGGGGTGTCGGCGCTCACGAAGAAGTGGCGGAACGTGAACGAATTGCCGGCCAGTGCAGCCCGGTTGGAGATCGGGTAGGAGCACCGGGCGATGGCCAAGGTCGGACGCAACGATCCGTGCCCGTGCGGCAGCGGCAAGAAGTTCAAGCGATGCTGTCTCGAACGAGTGGAGGCTGAGGAGCGGGCAGAACGGCTAAGAGCGGAGAACGAGCGACAGGCTGCGGAAGTGGACGGAGGGCCCACGGTCGCCGCGGCGGTGCTGGAGCGGGCGCGGGAGGTTTTGCAGGAGTCGCGGGCGTTGGATGAAGTCGACGGGCTCGCCGAGCGGG
This sequence comes from uncultured delta proteobacterium, assembly GCA_963696385.1. GTDB lineage: Bacteria > Myxococcota_A > Polyangia > Polyangiales > Polyangiaceae > Palsa-1150. The sequence continues at coordinate 158,867 of CAVOKF010000004.1, read as the reverse complement.
TGCTCGAACAGATCGACGCCGGGCAGTACGACGAGGCCGAGGCGACAGCTCGCCAGCTCGAGTCGGAATATCCCCACGAGCCTCTGGCAATCGAGCGGCTCGGTCAGGTGCACGAGGCGAGAGGTTCGGGCGACGTCGCGGCAGAACAGTACCGCCGGGCGGTGATGCTGATGGACGAGCTAGGCGAGGGCCACTACTGCGACTGTTGCCGCGCGCGCCTGGTCAAGGCGATCCGTCGGCTCGATCCGGATCGGCCGGCGCCCGCACTGCTTCGCGATCCGCAGTAACGATCTCGAATCGAGCTCGTTCGGCGACATCCTTCCCGAGACGACCAAGACGCGTTGCGGATGCGTCCGTGCGCGTGGTGCGGAACCGTCTTCTTCATCTGCCGTTGCTGCGATCGAGGTCACGCGTACTGCGGTGAGGCATGCCGGTCGCGCGGCCGCGCCCGGAGCCGGCGCGAGGCCCGTGCCCGTCACCAGCGCAGCCCGGAGGGGCGAGCGGATCATCGGGCCGCCATGCGTGAGCTGCGCGCTCGCCGTCGCGGCGGCGTGACGGATCAAGGTTCCCGCCCGCAGGCCCGGAGCGCACCGTCGCGTCCAAGGAGACCGCCGATGGGAACAACGAGGGCGAGTCGCTGCACCTGCGTGCAGCGCAGCGGTGCATCGTGTGCGGCCGAGCGAGCCGATTCGTGCGCTGGTGGCCGAGCCGCGCGATGCGTCGCCGGCTTTGAGGGGTACGCCGAGGGGGCGACGCGATGATCTCGGCCGAGCAGCGGGCGGAGATCCGTCGACTCTTTTACGCCGAGCACTGGAAGGTCGGTACGATCGCGTCGGCGCTGTCGGTCCACCCCGACACGGTGAGGCGTGAGCGAGGCGGAGCGCTTCTTGGCGCATCTGGCGCGACCGCGGCCGACGAAGGTCGATGCGTTCCTGCCCTTCATCCGGGAGACGCTGGCGACGTATCCGCGGCTTCGCTCGACGCGCCTCTTCGAGATGCTGCGTCCACGTGGGTACACTGGCTCGCAGGTGCAACTGCGGAGGGTGGTGCGCCGCATGCGGCCAGCGCGAACGGAGGAAGCGTACCTGCGGCTGCGCGTGATGGCGGGCGAGCAAGCACAGGCCGACTGGGGCTGCTTCGGATGGGTGGGCACGGGCCGAGCGCGCCGTCCATTGTCCTGTTTCGTGATGGTGCTCTCGTGGTCGCGCGCCATCCACGCGCTCTTCACGTTGGAGGCAGGGCATGCCGGTCGTCTTCCTGCACCCGCCCTCGCTCAACCGCCACCCCTGGGTCCACCGGGTGTTCGTCTTTCGCTCGAACCCGTTGCGATGTCGTCGTCGATCACCGAGGCCACGGTCTCTCCGGGCGCGTCATTTTCGGCCTTCAACGGCCCGTCTGGCTCCGAGAGCCGTTTGGTGCGGATTTTGGGGCGCGTCTGGGTGCGGGCGCACGAATCGGGAGGCTGAGTCCCCAAGAATTTCGCGGGCACGCCGGGCAGGACTCGATCTGCGCTCGCTCCCCCTCCGAGCGGAGCGATGTACATGCGAACAAATGTGTAGATGACGCTGGCTTCGCCGAGCCGGGTCAGCTCGGTTCGGGGGACGCGAGCCGGGTTCACATCCCGCCGACTGGATGCCGTGTCCCGTCGATGACGATGGCGACCTCGAGACGTCCCCCCAGCGCTACCGCGTAGCGCTTCAGCGTCGACACGAGCCGATCGTCTCTTCCCTCGAACTGGGAGAGCTCGGATTGCGAGACTTTCAGGGCGGCAGCGACGTCCTCCTGGCGAAGGCCCACGCTGCGGCGGATCTCTCGGAGGCTCACTTCTCGCTCGATCGCTTTCGCATCTTCGCCGCTTGCCGGCGGTGGGAACCCGTTGGCGAGCGCGTGAAGAAACTCGGGGGCGTAGTCGGCGCCGTTTGGCCACACCACCGTGCCCTCTTCCATCTTCGCCTGCGCGAAGAAGGTCGGACTGCGGAGCGCTTCGAAGATCGGCCCATCGAGATGGCTAGCGAGATCGACGACGCCGCGGCTTCCGTCCGAAAAGCCGAGGAGCAGCTTGGACGGGCCCGCGGGCTCAACGAAGGTCACCTTGATCATGACGTCACCTAGGTCGGCGCGCGGGCCGAGCGGTTCGTTGGACTTCGGAAGCGCCGTCAGTCGCCCCATATTTCGCGTGAAAATGCGGAGGCTGGTGGTCCTTGTAGTGGAGCCAGATCGACAGTCCATCGAATGAGCACACTCGCGGCACTCTCTACATTAGCCACGCCTTCTATTAGTGCAAGCTTGCTCGAGCGTGGGACGGCAGCGTATACTGGACAAATGTATAGCATATTGCGCCAACTGTCGCTAAGCTCCGTTCACCTTGGTTCGGAGGGGCCGCGGCGCCCCTTCAGCAGTCGGATCGAGGAGCCACGTATCTGACCTCCGTCTCCAACCGATCTCGCTTTTTGCCAATGGATTGACGGGCGGGGGCGCGCGGAAACTCGTGAAGCTGCTCAAGGCGCGGATGGCGGAGGGGAGGCGTCGGTAACCGTTGGTGATCAGTTCATCCCGCACGCGCCAGGTCCGCGAGGATCGCCGCAACGACCGCACGGCGCCGGAACTGCCTCCGCTCGGGATGGCCCGCCGACGGCCACGCGGGAGAACAGGATGCGCTCGGTCTCGGCGGTCCCGCACTTCGGGCACTTGGCATCGTCCGTCAGGCGCGAGGATAGCTCCTCGAAGGTGGTCGAGCAGTTCTTGCAGGCGTATTCGTAGAGCGGCACGACGGGACAACTATAGCGCGCGCTCGGCGAAAGTCGTTACGGTGACGGCTTTCTCGTAGCCTCCCTTGTCAACACGACATGCGTGGCCTTCGGCGCCGCGACGTGTTCGGAGACTCGATAGCCCAACCGGACCAAGTCGATCCCCGAGAGCAAGCTCTCGCCGGTTCCAAGCAAGACAGGCGCAATGGCGAGGTGCATCTCGTCCACGAAGCCCGCCTCCAGGTACTGCCGGACCGTAGCGACGCCGCCGCCGAGCCGCACGTCTTGCTCCTTGGCTGCATCGCGGGCACGCGCAAGCGCTTCGCGGATGCCTTCGGTGACGAAGTGAAACGTGGTGCCGCCGTCCATCGTGATGGATGGTCGCGCATGGTGCGTGAGCACGAAGACGGGGGTGTGGTACGGCGGGGTGTCGCCCCACCACCCTATCCACGCCTCATCCGGCCAAGGGCCACGAATCGGCCCGAACATATTCCGCCCGAGTATCCAGGCGCCGACGCCTGCGAATCCGCGCGCGGCGAAGTCGTCGTCGATGCCCGTCGTACCGCCTCCGGTGCCGTGGACCTTCTGAAAGGTGCGCGTGGAGAACAACCAGTCGTGAAGCGCCATGCCGCCGACGCCCAGCGGGTTGCGGAGATCCTGGTCGGATCCCGCCCCGAAGCCGTCGAGAGACACGCTGAAGCAACGGACGCCGAGCTTTCCCATCACGAACCCCTGACGTGCGGGGTCGTCGTGAAGCCCTTCGGTCCCCACCACGCGTCGAGCTGCTCGGGACAAGTCCCCGCCTCGAAGAGGAGATCCAGGGGTGCGTCGAACACGCGCGTCGTCACGATCTCGCGATCCGATGCGCCGGCGGCGAGACTATTTCCTGCGAGCATGTTTCTTCTCCTTCTTCCTCTTCTCCTGGATGCACTCGTCGAGGCGGTCGAAGCTCTCCTCCCAGAAGCGGCGGGACTGTTCGATCCACTCGGTCGCCTCCTGGGCTCGGCCGCCTATTAGCCGTGGCGCGCTTGTTGGGCGCCCTGTACAGCGTGCACAGCGGCAACAAGAGCCTCGGCGGGCACCGAGGCCTCACCCTCCCTGCTTGTGCTCTCCCCGACCCAGGCTGCCGCATCGTGGACGCAGGCGAAGGATTTCCGGGGATACGTGAGCTTCGCAGCGAACGAAACGCTCGCAACGACGGCGCGGACCGCCGCGGCTCGGAAACCGGCGCCTTCGAAAGTCACGACAGAAAACGCGAGCGGCAGCTTTCGCAGCCACGTCGCGCTCAGCGCGCGTGCCTCGCCGGATGGCAGTCGAGCCCTGTCGCCGACGACCGTGAACAGCCCCGCCGAGTGGCCCGAGGCGCCTTGCAGCGCAAGGAGTGCGCGGCCCAGCCGCTCGATGGCGTCCGGTCTCGTCTCGCCGAGCCAAACGACGATCGCGACTCGGCGCCACGCCGCGACCACGTGATCGGCGTCATTTTCCAGAATTCGGGGGGACTCTTCGTCGGTCACGGGATCTGGAAGAGCGGCCGAGTTTCCAGGAACGAGACGGCGGTATCGCGCCAAGGGATGTAGCGCGCGGGGCACGAATATCCGGCTGCGACTCTATTCGCACGGGATGACGACGCATCCATCACCGTAAACGTCTCCATCAACGTGGTCGTTCCCTGCACCGCCAGGCGCCGCCAGCCGCACTCCCGATCCCAGCTACATGGTGTAGCATCGCAGCGGCTGCAGGCACTACACTCGGCGACGGCAATGCAATGGGGGGCTAGAATACGGCAGCGTAGCCGCCACCGGGGCGACAGCGATCACGCGTGCTGTGACCGCGCGAGCGCCGGATCCCAGCGGAAGGCTCACGGACGACACGCCGACCGCCGCCGTCGGCTGGTCCGCACCCGAGGACCGCGGATGACCCACATCGCCACGCTGTGGCGTGGTGCTCGGTGGCCTGGCCGCTGCTGGATGCGGAACAAGCGCCGGATTTCTACGCGACGCCGCGACCGCAAATCAGCACCAGTATCGGCAAGAGGTGGGTGCGGTACGCTTCATGCGAACCGCGGCCGGGTCCGCATCGACCGGGGCGATCCTGTGCGTGATTCCCGTTAGCGGCGGGGAGGCTCCGTACAAGGAGGCCATGGACGCACTTCATAAAAGCGCGGCACTCAAGACAAACGAAGTGCTTGAAGACCTGCGCGAGGACCACACCATTACTTCGTATCTGGGCTTCTATTGCACCTTCGTGCTGACCATCAGTGCCGATGTCATCGAATTGATTCCGCCGGGGACCGCGATTGCGCCTTCCGATTCACACGCACTGCCGACTCAGCAACCGAAAGAGGTGATCGACCTGCGGAAGCAGGCACCGGCGTTGCCCGTGTGCGAGCTCGCTTAGCAGCTTGGCCCTCTGATCCGTCCGTTTCGGTCCCTCTATCCCAATGTGACGTTCTTGGCGCCGCCTCCTCCGCGGGCCACTTTCGTTGCGGTGTGCGCCCAGCAGCCGGAGGATGTTCAACGATGCCTCCAGGCACCGTACCTGACTGCAAACACGGACGAGTGCAAAAACGCATTCAGTCAGCTCGCTACCACGGACCGGCAGCGGCTTTTTGCCGTATTTCTCAGCGATTACGAATAGGGCACGACACGAGCTGCGCCCCACTTGATGTCCAAACACTCGATGGGGCGCCATTATCGGCGCTCTCCGCGGCCAACATCCGGCCGAACGGTCCCGCCAAGTCCCGCCCCTTGTCGTCAAGCGCTGGGTTCTCCATGTGTTTTCGTGGCCACGACGCCAATCGATGTGAACAAATGACTATAGCCAGACGCGCCGAAATCCGTAGCCTGCGCACGGGGGGCTCGTTCTTGCTCCCGGGAGCGAGCGCGTGAAACCAGACGCTATTTCAATCGTCGAGGCCGCTTACGACTGCGAGTCGGACACGCGCACGTGGTTAGGCAGGTTGCTGGGGCAAGCTGCGCCGACGCTCGACAGGGGGTTTGGCATTTCGGCTTACATGTACGGTCCAGGCATTGCGCCCAACCGTACGCCTTTGGTCTCCGGGCACATGGACGAGAAACTCTTATCCGCGATCATGGGCATGAGCATGGCGTATCCAGAATGGTTTCATCGTGTCAACTCGTCACCCCTGACGGTCGGGACCGCCACCAAGGCGTTGCAGATGACTGCGGACGCGGCCAGGTCGTGGCCTCCATTTGTCGAGTACTTGCATCCCCTCGGTGTCCGAGACATCACGGGAGTCACTGCTGCGAACACCTGCCCGTTCTTTACCAAGTCGCGCTCGGCTGCAAGTCTTGCGCGTACCGAATTTCTGAACGATCCTGAGGCGAACCCGCCATGTAGCCAGGACACGTAGGTCTTACTGCGGGCCGCAGTAAGCGCCACCACAAATCCTCAATGATTTCTAAGGCGCGCCACGCAGGAGTCGAACCTGCGACCTACGGCTCCGGAGGCCGTCGCTCTATCCAGCTGAGCTAGTGGCGCAGATGCGTTCGGAATGCTTGTACCGCACGCGGTGGCGATTCGGAAAGCTGTATCGGTCGCTCACATGAGCGGAAGGCGATGCGCGGGCGCAATGCACTGGTCGCGGTAGCTATTGCGCGAGCCGAGACCGGCCCCGGGGCCGTCGAGCTCCCGATGGTCAGCGTCGGGCCGGGCGCGGCTCCTTCCTTGCCCACTCAACGCTCCAAGAACCATGTCGGCGCGCCGAGGAAAGCGATTCCCACGAGACCGATATCACCATGACCGCCCTTGGGCCCGTCGCGTGCCCGCAGCAAGTATCCCGCACTGCCCTTTGCCATGCGACCGCGCGGCAAACTTGCTGGGCTTCTTTGCCGCAAACCTCTCTTTGTCGCGGACCTCATGGGTCGCCAGCCGTGCGTGGGGGCGGGCGGAGTCCCGAGTCGGTCCGCGACTTTGCGCGACGCGATCGAGGTAGAAGCAACGCGACACCGGCGATCATCGACGCGGAAAAAAACCAGACGTTCGTGATCAGTGCGCCCGCGCCGTGGATGACGACGGCCAGTGTGACCCCCAGCCGATATGGACGCCGCGCGAGCAGGACAGCGGAAAGCAGGATTTCCAGCGTGGCTCCCAAAGTCGCCAGGACGCCGTCGACCGAGAGCGAGCTCAGGGCGCGCTCGACCGGCAGCGGGAACGGCCAATTTTGACTTTGCACCAGATATTGAGTGCGGACGAACAGATGTCCGCCGCTCAGCCAATCGCGATTCAATTTGAGAACGCCAGTGGCTAAGTACACCCACGCAAATTCGACCAGAAGCGCATCGTGAACCCACTTCGGACGCCGTCCCTCAGCGAAGGGACCTCCGCCCGAATGGGCGATCAGGGCGTAGACGATCGAACCGAAATAAAAATCGTTCAGCGGAAACCATGCGAGAGCTTCGGTGGCCCTCGCGGCGGCGGCCGCCATGCCGAAGATCCAGATGCGCTTGCCGACGACGAGCATCAGCCCGCTGGCGACCAGGACCCCCTGCAGGGTCGCCAGACGCCAGTCGCGTGCATGCGGAAACCAGCTGAGCGATCGCTCCGTCGTTCCCCAGGCAAGATCGATCGCGTCGTAGAGCAGCCACACACCCGCAAAGACTCGGCGGAACGTCGCGACACTCTGGTCCTCGTCCTCCGCGCCGACCCACCGGGAAATGCGATCAATGGCAAGCGAAACTGGACTCATCGATCAGACCGTCGCCGTGAACGCACACCAGGTTGAATACGGTCTTGGGCGTCGTACGAAAGGCGCAGCCCAACTGGGCTGCCCCCTCGTACGCCTGCGCCCGGTCGTACACGGTGTCGAACTCGAGCGGAAACGTCCGATCATGCCACCTCGAGACGCGCGCGCCTGCGATCTCGATCGGAGGATCCCACCGGATCGAGCAGCGGTCGATTCGAATCGCGAACATGTCCCACGAATACGGGACGCGCACGGGAGCGGGACCGAACGGCCTGTACCCCCCCTCCCACTGGCGGACCTCTGCCCGTCCCTGGACGAGGACGAGCGCCGCCAGAAGCGCGAGGCAATAGAAACCATGCCACCGAGCAGGCGTCACGAGGGCTTCGCTAACGCAGCATCGGACAAGGCCACCGGCATTGTACAAAACGCGAACCGCCCGCAAAGCCGACGGGATTTGCGGGCGCTTCTAGGCAACGGAGTCGTTGGCTCTCAGCCTCCGGTCTCTTCGAACTCGGCGTCGATCACGCCACCTTCCTTGCCGCCCTTCTTGTCGCCACCGGCCGCCCCATCCGCTCCCGGCGGCTGTGCAGGACCTCCGTTCGCGCCCCCCGCAGGCGGGCCGCTCGCGCCGTACATGACCCCGGCCAATCGATGGGCCTCTTTCTCGAGCCGCGCACTCACGTCCTGCACCTTGGCATCGTCTTGCTTCTCGACCGCCTCGCGTCCTTCTTTGATGAGCGCTTCGAGTGTGGCTACGTCCTGGCCCTGGAGTTTGTCCTTGTTTTCGCCGATCGTTTTTTCCAGCGTGTAACAGAGATTGTCGAGCCGGTTGCGGCGCTCGATCTGCTCGCGCCGCTCCTTGTCCTCGCTCTCGTGCTCCTGAGCCTCCTTCACCATCTTCTGAATTTCGCTCTCGTTGAGCCCCGAGTTTGCCGTGATGGTGATCTTCTGGTCCTTGCCGGTGGCCGTGTCTTTGGCGTGGACGCTCAAGATGCCATTCGCGTCGATATCGAACGTGACTTCGACCTTGGGCACCCCGCGGGGCGCGGGCATGATGCCCTCGAGGTGAAACTTGCCGAGCGTCCGGTTGTAGCGCGACTCGGTTCGCTCCCCTTGCAACACGTGAATTTCGACGCTGGGCTGGCTGTCCGTCGCCGTCGAAAAAATTTCCTTCTTCTGCGTCGGAATGGTGGTGTTTCTCGGAATCATGACCGTCATGACTCCCCCCAAGGTCTCGACGCCGAGGCTCAGGGGAGTGACGTCCAGCAGAACGAGATCTTTCACGTCGCCCGAAAGCACGCCCGCCTGCACCGCGGCGCCGATCGCCACCACCTCGTCGGGATTGACGCCTCGGTGGGGATCCTTGCCGAAGAACTTCTTTACGGTCTCCTGAACGAGTGGAATTCGGGTCGAACCGCCGACGAGCACGACCTCGTCGATCTCCTTCGGGCTCTTCTTGGCATCGGCCAGCGCTTTGCGGACCGGATCCATCGATCGCTCGACGAGCGGCGTGATCATTTGTTCGAGCTTGGCCCGCGACAGTCGCATATCGAGATGCATCGGCCCGCTGGCGCCGACGGTGACGTACGGCAGGTTGATGCTTGTCTCCTGGACGCTCGACAACTCGATTTTGGCCTTTTCGGCGGCCTCCTTGAGGCGCTGCAGAGCCATCTTGTCGTTGCGAAGATCAACCCCATTGGCCTTTTTGAACTCGGCGATCATCCAATCGATGATGAGGTTGTCGACGTCGTCACCACCCAGGTGCGTGTCGCCGTTCGTCGAGATGACCTGCACGACGTTGTCGCCGACTTCGAGAATCGAAATGTCGAACGTGCCGCCGCCGAAATCGTAGACGGCAATGACCTCGTCCTTCTTCTTGTCCAGGCCATAAGCGAGCGCGGCGGCCGTCGGCTCGTTGACGATGCGCTTGACCTCGAGTCCTGCGATACGCCCCGCGTCCTTCGTGGCCTGCCTCTGAGCGTCGTTGAAATAAGCCGGGACCGTGATGACGGCGTCGGTCACCTTCTCGCCGAGATAGTCCTCCGCGGCCTTCTTGAGTTTCATCAGGACATGGGCGCTCACCTCGGGTGGGCTCGCGTTTTTTCCCCGCACGACGAAGGCGCAATCGCCGTTGTTCGCGCGAACGACCTTGTAGGGAACGCGCTTCAACTCTTCCTGCACCTCTTCGAAGCGCCGGCCGATGAAGCGCTTGGCGCTGAAGATGGTGTTCTCGGGGTTGGTCACTGCCTGTCGCTTGGCGATTTGGCCGACCAACACGTCCCCCTTGTCGTCCCAAGCGACCACGCTAGGCGTCGTGCGTGCCCCCTCCTCGTTGACGATCACCTTGGGCTCGCGCCCCTCCATGATCGCCACAACGCTATTGGTCGTGCCGAGGTCGATGCCGATAATCTTGCCCATGGTCGGTTGCCTCCGAATCTTCTGATATCCGCGGGTGAATTACGGCCCCGCCCGGCACTTTTCGCCGCGCATCACGGCCGCTAAACTGACAGGACGACTTCGTGAATGGCCGGAAACTGCCGGTCCCTCGGACGAAGCGCGACCCGCGCTGGAACCTGACCACGAGGGTCGTGGCGTCAACGGCACGGACTTTGACGTCGCGCGGAGGGGCAAAGGCGCAGGACCGGGCACGAACGGGACGGTCCGCCCCGGTAATAAGGGCCCATTCCGCAAGCCACGCGAATCAATAAGTGCAATGGTTCTTGCGGGATGGGCCACGAGCAAAGCCGCGGGAGCGGCTTCGGGGGGCATGGGGCGGAGCCCGGGGAAAACAAGGCTCGTGGTTCGTTTGCGCTAACGGCGAAGCGCCCGCGGATGGGTCCGCGGGACTGACGAAACGGACCACGAACGCCTTGCCCGGTCGTCGGCCTCGATCCGAGATTTGAGGTCGCCACTCTGGAGCCGGGACCCGTGACGTGGTACGCTCACGGGTATCTCGCTTAGTCCAATGGCTCAGAAGCGAGCCTTATGCCTCCGCCCGACGACCATCTGCCCGCGCCGCCTGACCTCCCGTCGTTTACGGTCGAAGACGACGCCCAAGCGCGCGCCCCGGGCGTGTCCCGTCGGCGTGACCCCCTGGAGAGGCACGCCGGTACGGGCCTGATGCGCCATCACGACGGGCTCTTCGACGACGACCGAATCGATCCGGATGCGGCAAAGGTCGTGAGGAGGCTTGAGCGCAGCGGGTTCCAGGCATACCTGGTCGGGGGCTGCGTCCGAGACCTTCTGCTCGGGGGCAAGCCGAAAGATTTCGACATTGCGACGAGCGCCCGGCCGGAGGACGTCCGCGCATTATTTCGAAACTGCCGGATCATCGGCCGCCGCTTTCGGCTCGCCCACATCTTGTTCGGAGGCGGCAAAGTCATCGAGGTCGCCACCTTTCGGCGCAATCCTGCCATGGAAGCGCCGGAAGACGAGGCGAGCGAAGTGTTCGACGACATCCTCATTCGAAGCGACAACGTGTTCGGCGAGGCGCACGAAGACGCGCTACGGCGCGACTTCACGATCAATGCGCTGTTCTACGATCTCGATCGCCGGCACGTCCTCGATTGGTGCGGGGGAATGCACGACATCCGGCAGCGCACGATTCACACGATCGGCGATCCGATGGTCCGATTCCGCGAGGATCCCATCCGAATTTTGCGCGCGATAAAGTTTGCCGCGCGGCTCGATTTGGGGATCGCGCCGGACGTCTATGACGCCATGGTCGCAGCCCGCGAGGACTTGGCGAAGGCCGCGCGACCACGTCTGTTCGAAGAAATTCTGCGCCTGCTCCGAGGCGGAGCGGCGCATCGATCGATGTGGCTTCTCTGGGAGACGGGCACGATGTCGGTGATGCTGCCGGAGCTCGCCGCGTTCCTCGACGACGACGAAGCGACGGCTGGCGGCGCAGTGCGCTTCTTCCGGAAGATGGGGGCGCTCGACGCGATGACGCGAGCCCGTGGGCGTCCGCTCGATGACATCGTGCTTTGGGCTCTGTTGCTCAAGGAGCCTCTCGACGAGGCCTCCGCGGGTGAACGCGACAAGGCACGGGCGATCGCCGACTTCCTCGACCCGGTAATCGAACGAATCGCCGTCCCGCGACGCATCGCCGACGGCGTGAGGCGGATTGTTGCCGTTCTGCCGCGACTCGAGAGCGGCCGCGCGGGCCGCTTTGCGCGTACAGAACTGATGAGCTCCGCCATCGACGTGTTTGAAGCCGAGCTCACCGCGGCGGGCAAGAGCAGAGACCCGGCGCTCAAGCTCAGGTCGACCGATGCCGGCGTGGCTCGGGCCGCGTCCACTCGACCGCCGCCCATTCACCGCAATGTCCGGGGCGCCCGTCCCCGTCGGGTCGTCGAGTGATCCGTGTCCGTCGTGTGCCGCTTCATCCGGAGAGGATCGCCAGCCCGACCTTCGAAGGGTCCCGCAAAGGCAACGAACAGGAACGACCGCGGCACACGTAGGCCGTTGTGCCCGGTTGCGCCGGTTTGCCCTCGGCAGCCTGGACGCACGCCGCGTAGGCGTACGGGTTCGTGGGATCGGCCCAGGCCAGAAGCCGGTCGGGTACGTATGTGCGATGGACGACACGCGCCATCGCCCGCGTCTCCGCGCTCTCGGTCGGGCCTATAAGCACCACATCGACACAGCCGCGAACGAGCCGATCGGCAAGCGCCACGGTAACGCTCATCCCGAGCGGATTCTCGGCGGCCGCGGGCGCGAGCCTCTCGATCGCTCTTGCAGCGACCTCGCCGTACGGCGCATGGACGAGCCCCCCCAGTCGTAGCAGAAGCCTGCACGCAATCGCCGCGCCGCTCGGAACGGCGTGATCGAAAGCATCCCTCGGGCGGACCAGAATGGCCTCGCCGTCATCGGGCGTGAAAAAAAACGCGTCGTTGGAGGCGTCGTGGAAGTGCGCCAGAATCGACTCGGCGATCGATCTCGCCAGCCGCACCCAATCGGGACGCGCGGTCGCTTCATAGAGATCGAGCGCCGCATCGCCAACGAAGGCGTGGTCGTCGAGGAATCCCGGACCGCGTACGACGCCGTCTTTGGAATGACGCAGCACCCTCGCACGCGTTTCGCTCTCGGCCACGACGAGCGAAGCACCGACGAAGGACAGCGCGCGCTCGGCCGCGGCGACCATCGCCCGGTCGTCCAGCGCGGCACCCGACGCGGCGAGTGCTCCCGCCATCAGGCCGTTCCAGCTCGCCAGGATCTTGTCGTCGCGAAGCGGCCGAACGCGCCGCTCACGGGCAGACAGCATCGCCGAACGCGCCCGATCGAGCGCGTCCTCGGCCTCGCGCAGACCCATGCCGAGCGTCTGGGCCACACGATCCAGCGGCTCGGTGCGCGAGAGGACAGTCGATCCGGTGTTTTCGAAGTTACCTTGCTCCGTCACGCCGAACGCGAGCCGGGCGACGCGAGCGGCGTCGACGTCGGCGTCGCAGGCGACGTCGATTTCGCGCGGGCTCCACACGAAGAACCTCCCTTCTTGTCCCTCGCTGTCGGCGTCCTGGGCGGTGTAGAAGCCCCCCTCGGGCGCCGTCATCTCGCGCGCGACGTACGCGGCGATCTCGCGCGCCGTTCGCTCGTAGATCGGGTCCCCAACCGCACGCCAGGCGTCCGTGTAGAGCCGCAACAGCTGCGCATTGTCGTAGAGCATCTTTTCGAAGTGAGGGACCTGCCAGCGCGCATCGGTCGAGTAGCGGTGGAATCCGCCGCCCAGGTGGTCCCAAATGCCACCCAGGCGCATGGCGTAAAGCGCTTTGGCGAGTCGCTCGCGCCCGTTCGACCGAAGCAACAAGTCGAGGCACGTGGCGTTGGGAAACTTCGGACGGTGTCCGAAGCCACCGTGGGCATCGTCGAAGCGTGCGATGACCTTTTGCATGGCCCGATTGATGAGCGCGGAGGACAGGTCGACCGAGGCGCGCCGGCCGGGCACCGATGCTTCTGCAATCGCGTGAGCGATCTCCTCGGCCTGCGCGTCGACCTGCTCGCGCCGCGTCCGGTACGCCTCCCACACCGCGTGCAGGACCTTGGGAAAGCCCGACATGCCGTACCGGTCGACCGGAGGAAAGTACGTACCCGCAAAAAAAGGGCGTTGGTTGGGGGTCAGAAAGACCGTGAGGGGCCACCCGCCAGTTCGGCCCGTGAGCTGGACGACCGATTGGTAGATTTGGTCGAGATCCGGCCTCTCCTCGCGGTCGACTTTGATGTTGATAAACCATTCGTTCATGAGCTGGGCAATCGCCTCGTTCTCGAACGACTCCGCCGCCATGACGTGGCACCAGTGGCAGGCAGAGTAGCCGATGCTCAGCAGAATCGGCTTGTTCTCGGCCGTGGCCCGATCGAGGGCTTCGGTGCCCCAGGGAAACCAATCGACTGGATTGTCACCGTGTTGACGCAGGTACGGCGACGCTTCGCGGACAAGTCGATTGGGCATGAGCGCTCGTCCGTGTAACGTGACACAATCGCACTTCCACGCCCAGTATCGCCCGTGTCGGGTGCGGGCCGGCCGCACGGCGGCGCGTTCGGGAACCGTGCTGCGGGCGCGCCGAGCTGGCTAATTCACCGTGATCTCGACCCGAAGCAGCTTGCGCCCGATGAACAGATAGTCGCCGTGGGAGAGTTCCCTCTCCGCTTTGAGTCGGAGATAGGTGCCGTTCTTGCTGTTCAAGTCGGTCAGCGTCAATCGCCCTCCGGCGTCCTCGATTCTGCAGTGGGCTGCACTCATATAGAGGTCGCCCGGAAAATTCATCTCGCCGCCCTCTCGCCCGATCTGCACGCTGCTGCCTTTGGCGCATACCGCCATGCCAGGCGCCCCTCCCTGAAGGAACTGGATGACTTTGAAGCGCGTCTGATGCTTTGGCGACGAGTAGAAGTACGTCCCATCGGCGCCAGGACCGTCATTCGGACGAGGTGGCCCCTCGACCCGAAAGAGTTGCTCGCCAGCGAGGAAGTAGTCGTCGGGAGCAAGGTCGACCGTGCCGCGCACTCGCCAAAACACGCCGTTGGTCGAACCTTCGTCGCGAACGACCAGGCGGCCGCTCCGGTAGAACAGATTGGCGTGCCGAGGCGAAATGAACGGATCGTCGGGGAATACGAGCTGCCCGTTGCGCCCGACGAGATGCTGCTCCGCGTTGAGCTGATAGCTCAACCCCTCGACCCCGTCGCCCCGGATCAAGATGAGTTTTGCTTTGCCGAGAACTTGGAGCTGTCCAAAAAACTGCGTGCGCACGTTGACCATGTCGGCGGGGATCGCGGCGCCGCACCGTCCGCAGAATTTGTGGCCCAACGGCACGGGCGTCGAGCACGACTTGCAGACGAAGTTCTTGGCCTGATCCATCAACTCCTCCAGCGACGGGGCGGGCGCGAGCGCCTCGCCTTTCCCTGACGGGACATCGTCGTCAAATACTCGCGGCGAAGATAGCGCCGATTCTTGTCGGCGGTCATTAGTGGCCGCCCAAGCGGCGACCGCTACGCCGGTGCCCGACGGCGCCCGTCGGGGCTTCAGATCGTCTTTGCCGAAAAATAACGATTGCGGCTTGGCCAACCCGACCTCGGCTTGCACGGCGATGATCGTCCGCCCGAGGGCGAGATCGTGGCCGCAAACGCACTGCCTCGCGCTCGCCGCGTTGTACCGATCGCAGCGCCCGCAAACGATGCCGATGTCGAAAGACATCCCTCGATGAACCTTACCAAAAAAAACGGCCGCAGGTGCTCACCAGATGATGTTCAGCCGCGAACGAGCATCCGACATCCCTTTGGCCCCGAGCAGGCGGAAGACGACATGCTGGCAGTTTGCCACATCGATTTGCCCGTAGTCGCGTGAATCCAGGTGAACATGTCGGTCGTCGCTGACAAGAAACCACCGGCCGGGCTCGACCCGAGCCTTCGTGGGCGGTTCTGGATGATCGATCGATCGAAGGGCTGAAAACGGCATTTCTCCGTAGTCCTCCTCGGCGCAAGCGAGCGTAACGTCCTGGTTGGCATTCGGATCAAAGACAACCCACGCCGTCTGATCGCATGCCCGTGGGCTCGGAAGCCGATGGCCGTCGAGGGTCACGATTTCGCTTTGGATTTCGATTTCCTCGCGCGGCCCGCCGATGGCTCGGGCGACGACGTAACGTCCCGCAGCCTGCGGGTCCGGGCATCGGAGCAGGTTGGCACGGTCGACGCTCGCATGGCGCGTGACGACGACCAGATCCCCGGCCATGAGCGTGGGTTGGACCGAGGCCGCGAGCAACGGGTCGTCGGTCGGCACCGTCCAGACGTCGAATGCCGTGACGTAGAGCGCGATGAGCGCGCCCCCGACGATCGTCGCCACCCACGTGAGTCCCTTGAGCCATCCGCGCATGAAACGTCGGGTCGAGGCTATCGACCCCCGCTTGAAATGGGCAACTCGTAACCGGCTTCCGCCCCGTGGATCAGCCCCCGCGCCCGGGGAAACAGGCGCGCGAGCTTCTGATCGTCGGCGATGAGCGGCACGCGCATCGTCACTGCACGCGGGAGGCGGCAACCGCCGCGCGAAGGTAGTTGTGCGCGCGAAGGGTGAGCGGACCATCCGGGTGGTCGCGCAGCCACGCGCTGAGGTCATCGACCGCGCGCGCGTACTCGCCACGCCGCAGGTTCGCGATGCCCCGCGCGTAGGCCGCCGGGTACTGCGGATCGATCGCGGCCAACCGCGAGATGCGCTCGATCCGCCAGGTCTCCACAGCGGTTCGCTGGAGTACGGCTACGGCCTCGCACGTTCGCGCGTCGCGAGCGCCACGGCGCGCCGCAGCGACCGCGTCGCGCATCGCGGGCGCCGCGTGAGGATGGGCCAGGTACAGCGCGTACAGAGCTCGCTCCTCGTCGAGCGGGGGCCGAAATGACTCGCGCTTGTCGAGACCGACGACCGCGTTCCACATTTCCTTGAACATGGCCCGAAGCGCCGCGTCGGATGCCTCGAAGGAGCGTCCGTCGTACCAGCCTTCGGTCTCCATCGAATGCACGAAGCCACCCGCCACGCTGACGAGCTCCGCCGACTGCGTCCGGGTCGCTTCGAAGCGACGAGCCTCCGCGAGAAACGACTCGAGTTGCACGGCCCGCAATTGCAACAGCGTCTCGTCCCCCCCGGCGAGGGCCTGGGCCGTCAGCGAGTCGATGGCTTGGCGCATTTGCGCGACCGAGCGCGTGGGCTCCGCGCCCACTTCGACCAGGTGGAGCTCGCGCAGAGCGGATCCCAGCGCTCGGATGTTCGCGGGTAGCGACTCTCGTCGTGCTTTTTCAGCGAGATCGTGATCCACCGCCGCCGCGCGCGCGAGTGCGCCTGGGTCCGGTATCGGCAGGGGTACCGAGTCGGGCAGTGCTTGCCGCGGGAATAGGAGCAGGCCCAGTGTAATCGCAACGCCGATCGGTACGAGCGCCAGCCACATCGCCTCGCGCGACTCGCGCACTCGAGAAGGTTTGGAAGCCTCGCGCACTCCCAGCAATGGTATCATCCGGACGTCAGGTCGGCGAAAAGAGGACCCTTGGTCGATCTCCGTCGTTACACACGTGCGCCCATCGACATCGAAGTCGAGTTCGTCGGCAAGGGCTCGAGCGAGCGGCGGAAGGGACGAGCAAAGGATTTGTCGCTCGGCGGCATGTTCATCCAGTCGGCGAATCCTCTGACCTTCTCGACGGAAGTCGTCGTCACCATGCTCGTCCCCGGCCAGCGCGCCGCGCTCGCGATTCCGGGGGTCGTCCGTTGGGGGCGGGCGGACGGCATGGGGATCCAGTTTGGGTTGCTTGGCGCGCGCGAGACGCACGCCATCACCGAGCTGACCAAGGACTGATCTTCGATCCGGATCGACTCTGCGCCCGAAAACGGCCGACGACGTGAACGAGGAGCGCAATCAGTTCTTGAACTCGACCGGAATGGCGACGGTTCCGCGCTGCGGGAAATGCGCTTTGTAGATCGCAGACGACGCGCACCCGTTCACCTCGGGGGCCACGGGGGGATCGAACCGGGCCGTACGCACGGAACCGTCGTCGCCGATCTCGAGGTAGAGCGTCGTGTGCACCAGGACCGTCACGTTGTCGGGGTGGGGCCGCTCGGCCATGCACGCGAGCACGGCCGACTCGATCGCATCGCTCGCCGAGGCTTCGACGCCTGCGGCTTGCCTCGGCATCGAACCGGGGGACCCGGCCGCGACCTCCGGACCGGCGCTTGCCGATCCGACGACACGCGGTGAGGGTCGATCGTTGACGGGGGGCGACCACGGTGGCGCGCCGCCCTCCGACTGCGCCTTCGCGCGCAAGCGCTGCGCCGCGACGGCAGCGGGCTCGGCGTCCGACGGGAACGCCGACGCGGGCAGCGGACGGATCGCGTCGGCGTCGTGCGTCACCTTCATCGTTGCGACCGCATTCGACACCGTAAAGTCGGCGTGCGCGGGCGCCGTGACAATCGTGCCCATCACGGGGCCGGACCGAGGCGCGTTCCCAACGGACAAGACGCCTTCGATCAAGTCCACGGCGGCATGCGACCCCGCACGCGAGATGCGAAAAAAGGTCCCGTGAACGGCGACGCGCGACTGCTCGACGTCGACCGCGAATGCTTCGCCGTCGGCCACGGGCATCACGTGCGCACGGACGGCGCCACGTTCGAGCGACACAACGAGAGGTCCACGAATGTGGCTCACGGAGAGTCGCGAGTTGTTCTCGACGGTGAAGGTCAGCGATCCGTCGCGTGCGATCGTCACCTCCGATCCGCGCGTCTCGATGACGTCGCCCAGGACAACGAGGGCCCCGGATCGGGCGGCCGAGCCATTGACGAGAACCCGTCCTGCGCCGCCCATGTCCACAATCTTTCCGGCGGGGCCGTCCCGGCTCATGACCGGATCCACGCGGACGATCCCGCGGCCCTTGCCGGCGAGGACGGCGACGACCCCGAGGAAGGCCACCGCAATCGCCCCCGCCAGCGCCCAAAGGCCATGTCGGCCCGCCGAGAAGCGGGCCCGCTCGGCGCTGCGCTCTCGCCTGATGCGTGCAAACACCGTTCGTTCGATCGCTCGCCAGTCGACGTTCTCCGACTCCTGGACACCCCACTCGTCACGCAGCGCGGCGATCAACTCGCCCATCGGACGTTTCATGGGTCGCCACCCGCTTTCGAGAGACCCGAGCCGATCCCCGCTAGAGCGGGCTCCTCCGCGAGCATCGCCTCGATGTCCCGCCGCGCATAGAAAAGACGCGTTCGAACCGTGAGCACGGGGGCACCGACGATGCGCGCGATTTCGCTCGGCGCCAGCCCTTCGAGCTCGTGCAACACGAACACCACGCGCTTCTTGTCGGCCAATCGGTCGAGCAAACGCCCCAAGGCGCGAACGCGCTCTCGCCGTTCGGCGTCTTCATCAGGAGGGACCTCGTCGCTGCGAGCCAGGTCGGCCGGCGGCTCGTCGGCGAATACGGGGCGGCTTCGTGCGAAGCGACGATGCATCAGCGCGACGTTGACCGTCACGCGGTGAAGCCACGTGCTGAACTTCGATTGACCACGAAAATCCTTGAGACTCCGATACACTTGAACGAATACCTCTTGAATGACGTCGTCGCGGTCGGCTCGGGGCCCGAGCATGCGGAAGACCAGGCGCGCGACGTCGGTGCGATGGCGCTCGTACAGTCGTCGGAATGCGACTTCGTCGCCGGCGGCGGCGCGCGCGACGAGCTCGTCCGCGGGGGGGGTGTGCCGGTTCATGTCAGCCCCGGTTGACGTGCGACATCCGAGCGTCGGAGTTACCATACTCAGCTGAACGATCGCACCCACCGCTCGGGTTTGGGTGCCCGGTAGGGTCCGTCATTCAGCCAGTCGGCTGGTAGACTCAGTGCGTCAACTTGCGCGCGGCCGATTGATGAGGTCGTGCACGTCCAAGGCCAAGAGAGTGACGACAGCTACGGCGACGACGACGAACATTGGCGCAGAGTGCGCCACACGTGTCCACTGGCCCAGTTTTCGGCCGAATTCGATCCCCGCGCACCGCTTCGAGAGACGCACTCTCACCCGCACCAGGGGGCGCTCGGTTAAAAAATGGCCCGGAGATCGACCGCCTCTCGCTTTTTTTGATCGAGCAGATGGTTCACAGCTCGCAAAATGCGCGTCTTCGTGGGGCCGCTGACCGGCCCACCCGTCAGGGCCGCTCTCAGGGCCCGGTCGGTGACCGGCCGGCCTGAGCGAGGTTTGCGCGTTTCCTTCGGCGCACCTTCGCCACCCTCGCGGGCGCGCGCCTGGCGTTTCTTCAGCCGGATGTCGCGGTCTTCGGGTTGAAGGCCCTCGATTTTGCGCGATGCGTTGACGATGCGCCGCGGGTCGAGTTTTTGCGTTGCGATGAACGCGGCAAACTTCGTCTCTTTCGTCTCGGTCATGAAGCCCTCAACCTTGCTCGCTTGGACGGCGGCCCGGCGGAAACTCGCCGGCACGCTTCGAGCCGCCCCGCATCCGACGGAGGCGGCCGCCTCGCCACTCTTGGAAAACGGGCGCGTACCCTACCGAACCAGTCTGCTCGACGCAAGGCAAAGCCCGTACGGCACCGCTTCCGGCTCGCGGCTCTTACGGCTCGACCGCACCCCGGTCGGCCGCGCAGACGGCCCCTCGCGTTCGACCGCGAGGATGCGTACCCTTCCGATGCTGTCCGGAAGGGGTCGCCCGTGCCCGAGCCCAAGCGTTTGCCGCCCGTCTATGTCGTGTCCGCCTCGCGAACGCCGATCGGCGCTTTTCTCGGCTCTCTCGCGCCGCTGCGGGCGCCGGATCTGGGTGCGATCGCGATCCGAGGTGCGCTTGCCCGCGCCCATATGCCACCGGAAGCCGTCGAGGAAGTGCTCCTCGGCAACGTTCTGTCGGCGGGTGTGGGGCAGGCACCCGCGCGGCAGGCCGCGATCTACGCGGGCCTTCCGAACACGGTCCCCGCGACCACGATCGGCAAGGTCTGCGGTTCCGGGATGCAGGCCATCGTGTTCGCAACGCGATTGATCGCCATCGGGGACGCCGATCTGGTGATCGCCGGAGGCATGGAGTCGATGTCGAACGTGCCTTACTACCTCGACAAGGCGCGCACGGGCTACCGGATGGGCGACGCCAAAGTCGTGGACGGGATGATCTTCGACGGCCTGTGGGACCCCTATGGCGACGCTCATATGGGCACGTGCGGCGACCGTTGCGCGGCCGAGTTCGGCTTTTCGCGCGAGCAGCAGGACGAATACGCCAAGGAGAGCTTTCGTCGCGCCGTGGCCACCCAACGCGAGGGCGGGTTTGACGCCGAGATCGAGCCCGCGAAGGTCCCGCAGAGGCGGGGAGAGCCGCTCCTGGTCCAAAGCGACGAGGGGCCGTCCAAAGGCGATCCGTCGAAGTTTGCGGCCCTCAAACCGGCTTTCTCGAAAGACGGGACCATTACCGCTGCGAACGCGTCGAGCATCAACGACGGCGCGAGCGCACTCCTGCTAGCGAGCGAGGCGGCCGTCGAGCGCCACGGCCTCGATCCCCTCGCGCGCATCGTCGGCTATGGCGGCGCGGCGCAGGCGCCCGAGTGGTTCACGACAGCCCCGGCCAAAGCGATCGATCAGACCCTTCGAAAGGTCGGCCTGAATGCGACCGATATCGATCTGTACGAAATCAACGAAGCCTTCGCGGTGGTGACGATGGCGGTCGGCAAACTGTGCGCGATCGATCCGGATCGCATCAACGTGCGTGGCGGCGCGGTCGCGCTCGGGCATCCCATCGGGGCGAGCGGCGCGCGGATCGTAACGACCCTGCTTTACGCCATGAGGGACCGCAAGGCCAAGCGTGGCCTGGCGACGCTCTGCATCGGGGGGGGCGAGGCTCTGGCTCTCGTCGTCGAGCGGCCGTAACCGGCCGTCTATTCGAGTCTCCGACCGGGGGAAGGCGAGCTACACTCGATCGCAATGGGCGCTCGATGGGAGTCCGCGTTCGTGGCGATCAGTGCCCTGTTGGGTGAGCCGCTCGACTGCGTCCTGGGCGAGCTTGGAGACGGCGCCCTGCATGCCGACCGACTGATCCGAGCGCTTCGATCTTCGGAGAGAAACACGCGGGTCCGCGAACTCGCGCACGGGTTGTCGCATGTCGCAATGGCTCTGCGCGCGTTGGGGCTACCGTGACGCCGCGAGCTCGAGTCGTGCGGGGCGAGGCCGCCGGCCGCGGCAGACCGCTGATGTCGCCCGGACCCAGCGACGCGCAGCGACGCCGGATCACCCGGGAAGAGATCGAAGGACGGCTGGCGGCCGAACGCTTGATTCGGCAGGCGAGAGCCGAGGCCGAGAAAATCGTCGCTCGCGCTCTAGAGCAAGGGCACGACGCGGTGACGGCCGCCGTGCGCGATGCCGAGGCCGATGCCCGGGCACGCGTCGCGGCAGAATGGCTGGCGCTCCGCAACGACCAGCAAAAGCAGCTCGAGCGCGACGCGGACCGCATCCTCCCTATTGCGGTCGCGCTCGCCGAGCGGCTGCTCGGAGCGTCGCTCGAGCTGGACGCATCGCGCGTCGCTGCGCTGGCTCGAACCGTCTTGGCGGAGGCCGGAGGAGTTCGCCGCGCCATCATCGACGCACACCCACTCGACGCACAGGCTCTCCGCAAACACCTGTCGATCGCGGGGCTCGACGTACAATCGGTCGAGGTGCGCGATGCATCGGACCTTGCGCGCGGCGAACTCCAGTTGCACACGGACCTAGGAACCATCGATGCCAAGCTTGCACTCCGATTCGACCGGCTCGCCGCCGCCCTCCGTGACATCCTCGGCTGATTCAACGGACACTGCGCTAGGGCGTGTTCGAAGCGGTCCGCTGGCGTGGCGCGCCAACGCCGGGCTCTTCGTCGCGACGGTCGGCAGCGTCTTTGCCACATTTTTTCTGACGAGCGTGTGGAACGGCGACGCCTCGCGGACGGCCGTCGTTGGCGCCGCCCAATTCACGAGCACGCTGCTCGCCATCCTTCTGGCGCACGAATTCGGACACTTCGTCGCCGCCCGTCGGCACCGCGTCGATGCCTCCCTTCCCTATTTCATCCCGCTGCCGTTGCTGTCGCCGTTCGGCACGATGGGCGCGGTGATCCGCATGCGATCCGTGATCCCGACGCGGCGGGCCCTTCTCGATATCGGCGCGGCAGGACCGCTCGCGGGGCTCGCACTCGCGCTTCCGCTCTACGCATGGGGCGCGGCGCATTCGCGCGTCATGCCCTTCGACGGGCAAGGCGCCGAGCTCGGGGACTCGCTCCTGCTGCGGCTCATCGATGGGTACGTGGCG
Source organism: uncultured delta proteobacterium (assembly GCA_963696385.1). GTDB lineage: Bacteria > Myxococcota_A > Polyangia > Polyangiales > Polyangiaceae > Palsa-1150. The sequence goes on along the minus strand of CAVOKF010000004.1, from coordinate 136,151 downwards.
CCGCCGGTGCCGGCCGGGATGGCCCTCTTTCTCTCACCCGTCGCGAACGCCGGGTGGGCGGGTTTGTTCGTCACGATGATCAACCTGCTGCCGGTCGGACAGCTCGACGGCGGACACGTGGCCTACGCGCTCTTCGGACCTCGGCAAAATCGGCTGGCTCGATGGGTGCATCACTCGATGCTCGTCTTCTTCTTCGTCAGCGTTGCGAGCTTCGCCGCGCGCGACGTGCACGCCGGCTTCGGGCTCTGGCGTCTCGGTCGACACGTCGGAAACTCGATCTTTTGGCTCGTCTGGTTCGAAGTGCTCGCCATCCTCGGGTCGATCACGTCGCGCGCACCGGCGCGCACGAACAGCGACGGCTTGACGGTTCGGGTTCGCGTGCTCGCCACCCTCGGTCTCGTCTTGGTCGCGTCCGTGCTCCACGATCGAAGTTCGCCTGTCTTGTGGGCGTCCTGGTTCGCCGCGCTCGCGGTGCTGCTCGTCATGGAAGCGCGATGGGGAGCTCTGCGGGACGGCAGCCGCCTGCTCGATCACCCGGCGACCGGCCCCACGCCCCTCCGCTTCGGGCGCATCGTCATCGCCATCGTGACGTTGGCCTTTTTCGCCCTGCTCTTCATGCCGACGCCGTTCGCGCTGTAGACCCGAGCGATCGACCCCTTCGCGCCGTGGACCCGAGAAGCGAACCGCATACTGGCGCGGCTCTTGGTCCGGCACCGGGGGTCTCTCCCCGGTCCACGGCAGGGCTACATTCGGACTTCGTAATCCTCGATGACGGGGTTTGCGAGCATCTGATCGGCCATCTGACTCAAGCGCTCCGCGACATCCGTTCCGGTACACGACGCGTCGTCCATCTCGATCTCGATGAGCTTGCCGACGCGCACCTCCTTCACACCGTCGAACCCGAGCTTTCCGAGCGCACGGCGAACGGCGTCCCCCTGAGGGTCCAGGACCTCCGGTTTCAGCCTGACGACGATGGTGGTCTTCACCGGTTGCCTCCGAGTCCAAGATGGTTTGCGATTCGAGCGATCGGCGGCTGCATGTCCGGCACGAACGCTTCACCCGTGATCTGCTCGAACGCCGCAATGTACCGTTCGGCGGCACCGACACGGATCTCATCGGGAAGCGCCGGGGGATCCCCGTCGCCACGGTACCCCTTCGACACATACCAGCGACGCACGAAGTCCTTGTCGAGCGGCTCGGGGTCTTGTCCGGCACGGAAGCGATCGGGGTACGTCGACGCTTGCCAAAAACGCGACGAGTCCGGCGTATGCATCTCGTCGATCACCTTGAGCGTGCCGTCGCTCGCTCTGCCGAACTCGTACTTCGTGTCGACGAGGATGAGGCCTCGCGCGGCGCAGACCTTTTGGCCGGCCTCGAACAGCGCCAACGCCACAGCCGAAGCTTCGTCGAAATCGCGAGCCGTGACCTGCCCCAAGGAAAGAATTTCTTCCCGCGAGCCCGACACATCGTGCTCACCTTTCGGCGCCTTCGTCGTGGGCGTGACGATGGGCTGCGGCAAGGGTTGATGCTTCTTGAGACCCTCGGGCAGCTCATGGCCGCAAAATACGCGAGCACCGCGCTCGTAATGGGTCCATAGACTGGTGGACGTCGTGCCGGTCACGTAGGCCCGCACGACCATTTCGACGAGAATCGGCGTGCACTCGACGCATTCCAACACGTTCGGATCGGGCACGCGCAGCATGTGATTGTCGGCGATGGCCCGGGTCGTGTCGAACCACCATGCGGCGAGGCGGTTCAGCACTTGCCCCTTAAACGGGATCGTCCCGAGGACTCGATCGAATGCGCTGATTCGGTCGGTCACGACGATGAAGCGCCTACCGCCGCGCGTATAGTTGTCTCGGACCTTGCCCTCGTACTTCGTCCCGAGCGCCGTGAAATCGGTGCGTGACAGGCAGTGGGGCAGGGCGGCCTGAAGGATCGACTCGCTGACCATGGATCGTGCGAGTCACTAGCGCATCAGCTGCGCGAACGGAAATGGGACTTGGGGGGCTTGGGGGTGGTCGGGCACGCGAAGGTCCCGCCAAGCCTGTTCGGCCGCACGGCCGCGCCCGCTCTCGCCGTGGCGCTTGCAAACGCCCGCACCCCGTTTGACACAAATTTGATGCAGCGCGCCACGTTTTCTTCGTCCTTTTTATTGGGTCGTGTGGTCCGGTTTAAGGCGCTCGTCCGCCGAACGTTAGGGCCCCTGGAAAGTCGTTGACGGTGTGGGCGGACGAGCTTCTCCAACGCCGCCGTCGCCCGCAAAGCGGGAAGGCGCCGTCGGGGGCCACCGCGGCGTGCCCGTCGGGTTGCCGCGCCGAGCGCCCGCGGCAGCCGCTCTGCGTTCGCGCCGGTTCATGACGGAACCCGGATCGTGCGCACCCCAACCTCCTTAGCATCATTTGAAAACATCGAGGCCGCGGCGCCGCTTTCCGCACGGCATGGGCCGCGACGCGCGAGTGTCTTGGCAAGCGGCGGGATCCGCCTACTATGCGGCCGAGCTCCTTGCCCGATCAGCCAACGCAACGAAAAACCTGGAAATTCTTCCGCGCCGGAACGGTCGATCAGGTCGTACTCGCCAACGGCAACGATCTCGAGCAACTCGCGTCGCTCGATAAGAAGCTGTGGGTGGCGCTCGCCTGTCCCACCCGCGGACTCGAGATCGACGAACGTACGCTCGACTTCGTCGACAGCGACCGGGACGGACGCATCCGCCCGCCGGAGATCTTGAGCGCCATCGCTTGGGCGTGCGAGGTGTTCAGCAACCTCGACGATCTGTTCCAGGGCGGCGACTCCGTTCCGGTCGCGTCCATCCGTACCGATACCGCGGTCGGCCGCGACATTCGCGACGCCGTCACGCGGATCGTCAACGCGCTCGGTCGTGCGGGCGCCCCAGCCGTCTCCCTTGCCGACATCGCCGACACCGAGAAGAGTTTCATGCAGAGAGCACTCAACGGCGACGGCATCGTGCCGGCCGACTCGGCGGTGGATGACGAGACGAAAGCAGCCATCACCGACGCGTTGGCCGCCGAGGGCTCGGCGGTCGATTGGAGCGGCAAGCCCGGGATCGACCAAGGCCGCCTGGACGCCTTCTTTGCCCGAGTGCGGGCCTACGCCGCGTGGCTCGACCAGGAGCCTTCTGTGCTCACGCTCGGCCCGGACACATCGGCCGCAGCGCTGTCCATCGCCGCCGTCCGCGCCAAGATCGACGATTACTTCGTTCGCTGCCGGCTTGCGGCCTTCGAAGGCCGGGTCGTTGCCGCGCTCAACGGGACCGAGGAACGGATCGCCGCTTTCGCCGGGCGGGTCCTCGCCCTGGAGGACACCGACGTCGCGGCTCTCCCGCTCGCGCGCGTCGAGGCCGGCGCGGATCTGCCTCTTGCAGCGGTGAACCCGGCGTGGACGGCCCGGGTGGCGTCGTTCGTGAGCGGTGCGATCGTGCCGATTCTCGGGGGGCCCCGCCCCTGCTGCTCGGAGAGCGACTGGGCGGTCATCCAGGATCGCATCGCTCCCTACGAGGCTTGGCTCGCGTCGCGACCCGCCGACGACGCGATCGGCAAGCTTGGCCGGGATCGAATTGTGGCGCTGGCCCGCGGGCAAGCGTACCAGCGGGTCTCCGCGTTGGTCGCCGAAGATGCGGGGTTCGCCGCGGAGAGCGCTCGGCTCGAGGCCGTCGAGAAAATGATCCGCTTGCGGCGTGACTTCGTGCCGTTGCTCAAGAATTTCGTCAACTTTGCCGACTTCTACGGCAAAAAGCGGGCGGCGTTTCAAGCGGGCACCCTGTACATCGACGGACGCAGCTGCGAGCTGTGTCTTCCCGTCCACGACGTCACGAAGCACGCGACCCTCGCCGGATTGTCGAACGCGTACTTGGCCTATTGCGAGTGCACGCGCAAGCGCGATGCGGAAAAGCGCACGATTGTCGCCGCCGTCACCGCCGGTGATGTCGACAATCTGATGGTCGGACGCAACGGCGTCTTTTACGACCGCAAAGGCGACGACTGGGACGCGGCCGTGACCAAGGTCGTCGAGAACCCGATCAGCGTGCGGCAAGCGTTCTGGGCGCCCTACAAGAGATTCGTCCGCCTTATCCAGGAACAGCTCGCCAAGCGATCCACGGCCGCCGAGACGGATGCCAACAAGCGACTCGGGGAAGGCGCCACCGCGGTGGTCGCCGCCGCCGCGGCGGACGAACCGAAGCTGGAGACCCCCGAGCCCAAGAAGATCGACGTGGGCACCGTCGCGGCCATCGGCGTCGCCGTCGGCGGCATCGCCACATTTTTTTCCAGTATCGTCGCGACCGTGCTCGGCCTGGGCATGTGGATGCCGCTCGGGATCGTCGCCCTGGTGCTCGCCATCTCCGGGCCGTCGATGCTCATCGCTTGGTTGAAGTTGCGGCAGCGCAACATCGGGCCGCTTCTGGATGCGAACGGGTGGGCCGTGAACGCGTTCGCGCGCGTCAACGTGCCTTTTGGCGGAGCCCTGACGTCCGTCGCGTCACTGCCACCGGGCGCGTCTCGAGCGCTCAAGGATCCCTTCGCCGAAAAGAAACGCCCGTGGGGCCTGTACGTGTTCGTCTTGGTGCTGGTGTCTATCGGTGCGGCCTGGCTGTCGGGCCAGGTCGACGAATACGTGCCGGACGAAATCAAAGCGAGCACTGTGCTTCGCTGGCAGGTCGCCGCCCCTGCCGTCGCGCCCGCCCCGCACAAGTGACTCCTCGACCGGCGCGGGCCCGGCCATCGCGCCCTACGGATTGGCGTGACCGTGGCCGTTGCGTCGCCCTCATCGTCGCTGGGCCTGCGCCCATCGCACGTGTGCACGACCGAGCGTCCCGCTCGTGGCCCGGTCGTCCACCACCACTCGAGCTTCGTCGGAACAGGGTAAGCGCGAATCGATAAGCGTCATCCGAAACTCCGACCGACACGGAGCGGAATCCGGCGTTTTGGAGAGCCGTCGTTACGTTGTATGGCATCCATGGGCCGCATTCTGCGGTTGAAACCGGCAGCGGCGCTCTTTCTGCCCGCCCAGTGTTTCATCAAAGCGATGTCGGTATTCGCAGGCGACGCGGACTCGCGAGCTGGGTATTCGCATATCGAAATCGGTCGCACGTCTTACCCATCGCTTCTCACCCACGCATTCATCTTGCCTGGGCTACACCGGACAACACCGGAAACCTGCCCGGCCATCGAACGCAAACGAGTCGGCGCGTGGCTCAACGAAATCTCGGTGGGTGATGGACCGATGCCGGCACCCGCCCTCCCGCACTCCGGACCCAGCTCGACCGGAGCATCTTTGGCGCCGGTTGGTAGCATTTCACTCAGTGTGGACCGCCATTAATCTTTTCAATATGCCGACGAGGCCCATCTCTACGTCGGATTAACAGGGTCGTAGTTAGGATATCGGCGTCGGCTCAAAGCCGTTGGAGGGTATCATGAACACACGCATGGGTTTGGTTGCGTTCGCAATGGCCGTCGGTCCCGCAGCGCTGGTCGGCTGCCAGGACGCGGCCCAATTTCGGAGTCCCGCGGACCAGGCGGCGGCCGTCGAGCGGACCCGCTGCACCGCCGACTTCACCGAGGCGGCTGTTGCGAGGGTGCTGGATGGGTCGGCTGTCGAGCGCGTCGATCCAATTTACATCGGTACTACGAGCAAGAGCAGCAATCCCAGACTGCGTGGTGCGGCCATTCTGGTGCGGCCGGTCAACGGGCAGACTGCGGAATGGCTCGATCGGGCGCTCGAATGCCATGGAGCTCAGCAGCTGGTCGTGCACGCTGGAGGCTCGGACACTTCGGCCGATCCCTTTTGGCTGCCGGGTGCGTTGGTTCAAATCGATGTGACGTCGGCGCGCGACGGCTTCCGCATCGAAGTCACGGGCGACTCGACCGCCGATGCGCAAGCCATTTTGGCTCGAGCTCAAGCGTTGTCGAGCCTTCGATCGGACCGTCAGGCCGCGCAGCTGTAGGACTGGCCCGCGACCTTCGCGGCGGGGCCAATGGGGGGCGTCGTTCCGCCGCGATCAAGCGGACTTGTCAGCCGAACGTGTCGCGTGAAAATCCTAGTTGCGCCGAGCGTCGTATTGTATTCCGCCGCGCCGCGCGGATCTGCATACCGCGGGTGAGGCCTTCATTCTCGGCAGTCGTACAGCGTCGTCCGTGTCAGTCGTCCGCCCGGACGGCGCGTCGCCCGTGGTAACGATCGGGGATGCTGCGGCGTTCATGGGCCTGTGCGGCGGTCGCTCTCGCGACGTGCGTGGCTCATGCCGCCCCGCCCGGATCGGCCAGCCGCTCGGCTGCGCCGAATGCCCAGCCTGGTGCGGTCGGGCCCTGGGGCGGGCCGGCGTCGCGGCTTCTGACCCCCGACCAAGCCCGGCGCACCATGGTCGATCTCATCAATCGCGACCGCGCATCCGTCGGCCTTTCTCCCGTCGAAATGGACACGGGCGCTGCGACCCAAGCCGGACAGCGGCACGCCGAAGACATGGCCGCAAATGGGTACCTGAGCCACTGGGGCACCGATGGGTCCGTGCCCGAGCAGCGCTTCACGGAAGCGGGCGGCGTCGACATGGTCCTCGAGAATGCCAGCTGCTTCATGGACGAGAGAAGGCGACAACTCGATACCGCTCCGGCCATCGTCGAACGAAGCGTCGAGCAGGCCGAGGCCATGTTCTTCAATGAGAGGCCTCCGAACGATGGGCACAGGCAGAACATTCTCAAACCATGGCACCGGCGCGTGGGCATCGGCGTTGCCCAGCCCGTCCGAAGTCCGACGGAATGGGTCGTGCCCTGCTTTGCTCAAGAGTTCGTCGATGCCTTTGGTACCTATGGCCCGCTGCCGAAGAGCATGCGTGCCGGCGGCACCCTCCACGTCGAAGGGGCCCTGGCGGCGCCGGCCACGTTCGCCGGCATTGGGCTGGCGCGGGTGGAGGCCCCGCGGCCGATGCCGCTCGCCGAGCTCAATCGACGGCGATCGTATCCTGTGCCGGCACCGTACGAAATGGTTTGGCCGCCCGGGTTTCGGACGCCCATCCCCGTCGCCGTGCACGACGGCCACTTCCGGGTCGATCTGCCGGTCGAGAGCCCGGGGCGGCCCGCTCTGATCGAGCTCAGTGTGTGGGCGACACTGCCTGGGGCGTCGGACTTCATCATGGTGAGTCTTCGGACGATTCGGATGCCGTGACTGGCGCCCTGCCTTAACCCCGTGGGACGGCGGCCCGACCGCCGCAAGCGAGGGGCGCAGGACGGCAACGATGGTAGACGTACGCGGGTGGCGTCCGAACTCCGCGCACCGATCCAGGCGACCGCGCTTGCGCTCCGGGCCGAACGGGCCATCGGGGTCGCCTTTCTGCTCGCCGGCTGTTCGAATAACCCCAATCCGGTGGACTGGAATCGAGAGCCGACCTACTTCTTCGCGTTCGGATCCGAGCCGCAGAGCTTCGACCCGTCCGTCAGCTACAACTCCGGCGACGCCGCGGTCATGGACCCGGTCTACCCATCGTACTTCCGTTACAACTTTCTCAAGCAGAACCCGTGGGAGCTCGAACTCGACGTCGGCCTCGCGGCGCCGCGACGCCAGCCGCTCGATGGCATCGGCCCGGGGGGCGTGGCGTTTCACGGCGAGACGTGGACATTCGAGATTCGCCACGACCTTCGCTTTCAGAACGACCCCTGCTTTGCCGGCGGCAAAGGTCGGCCCGTGATCGCAGACGACGTCGTCTACGCTTTCAAAAGGATGGCCGATCCGAAAGTCGAGTTTCCTCTCGCGAGCAACTTGGCCGACAAGGTACTGGGGTGGGACGAGTACAGTCGCGGCTTCGGCGCGTCCAAGGCCGACGCGGTCCGCGACGCCGCGAACTACGACCGGCCGATGCCCGGCGTGCGGGTCGACTCTGCCAACCCGTACCGATTCACCGTTTCGCTGAATCAGCCCTATCCACAACTTCGCTACCTGATGGCGATGCACTTCACGACGCCGATCGCGCGCGAGGCCGTCGACGCGTACGGTAACGAGTCGTCGCTCTACCACATGGTCGGCTGCGGCCTGTTCCGGCTCGCGGAATACACGCCGCACGACCGGATCGTGCTCGTGCACAACGAGAACTCGGCCGGTGCGACCTACCCGACATCGGGTGCGCCGGGCATCGACCGCGCCCTTCTTCGAGATGCGGGCAAGCCGCTGCCGTTCTTGAAGCGCGTTGAATTCCGCATCATCACCGAGCCGATCACGAGCTACAACCTCTTCGACCAGGGGTTCCTCGACTCGCTCAGCGTGGGCCAGGCCAACGCCCCTGTGCTGCTTCACGCGAGCAAGCCGGGCACTTCGATGAGCCGGCGGGGCATCGAAATGCTGAAAGGCGCTTACCCCACGATCGAGTATCTCGCGTTCAACATGCAAGATCCGACATTCGGCGGCTACACGCCCGACAAGCGCAAGCTCCGCCAGGCCATATCCCTGTCGGTCGACTCGGAGTCGTACGTCGAGCTCATGAACCAGGGGCTTGGCGTCAAAGCCGATTTCCTGATCCCCAGGGGCCTCGGCGGATATGATCCGAGCTATACAAACCCGTATCGGCAATACGACCCCAACCTGACGCGCGCGCGAACGCTCCTGGCGGAGGCCGGCTATCCGGGCGGTGTCGACACGGCGACGGGCGAGCGGCTGACTCTCTATTACGACAACTACGTCGACAGCGGACCGAGCGACCGCCAGCGCGAAGAGTTCATTCGCAAGCAGGTCCAGGCGCTTGGCATTGCCGTGGCCTCGCGGGACACGACGTACGCCGAGTTCGTCGACCGGACAAACCACAAGAAGGTCCAGTTCTTCAACTACGGGTGGGTCGCGGACTACCCCGACGCCGAGAACTTCGCCTTTCTGCTCTACGGCCCGAACGAATCGCCGGGTCCCAACAACGCCAACTACCACAATCCCGAGTACGACAGACTCTTCGAGCAGATGCGCGGCATGGACGATGGCCCCGCCCGAAATGAAATCATCCGCCGGATGCGGGACCTCGCGGTGGAAGATTGCCCGTGGATCTACCTCAGCGAAAACGAGGGACCGACGATGTACCAACCTTGGGTCCGCAACCCGTACAGCAACCCGATTCTGTCGAACCTGCTCGACTATCGGGGTATCGACGTCGAAAAGCGCGAGAGACTGCAGACCGAATGGAATCGCCCGGTCTGGGCGCCTCTCGCGATTTTCGCTTTCATCGCCTTCGCGGGCGTCGTTCCAGCGGCGCAGACCGTCCATCGGCACCGAAACCGCAGCGTGCGCAAGCGGATCTCCGGGGAGGCAGCGTGATCCGCTACATGGCGCGGCGAGTCCTGTACACGATCCCGACGCTCATCGGCGTCTCTCTTTTGACGTTTCTGCTCTTCTTCATGATCTTCTCGCCCGAGACGCTCGCCCGGCGAAACCTCTCTGCGAAGAACCCCACTCCGGCGCAGATCGACCGATGGGTGCACGAGCACGGCTACGACAGGCCGAAGGCCGTGCTCTTCAAGCAGCACATGCAGAGCATGCTCACGTTCGACTTTGGGGAATCGGACAAGACCAAGGACCGGATCATCGACCGCATCAAAGCCGGCGCACTCCCATCGTTGGAGCTCGGCGCTCTGACGTTCGGCTTCACGCTCATGGTCGGCTTGGCGTTGGCGATCGTGGCCGCCTATTTGCGCGGGTCCTACGTCGATGCGGCGACGATGGGCATCGCCGTGATCCTCATGAGCATCCCGATCGTCGTCTACGTTATTGGCGTCCAGTACTTCTTCGGCAAGATGCTTCGGTACGGACCGTTGGCCGGCTATGCGACGGGGCCGGACGGCCTGCGGTTCATGATCCTCCCGGTCTTGGTCGCGATCGCCAGCGGATCGGGCTACTACGTCCGGCTTTACCGAACCTTCCTGCTCGACGAGACGAGCCAGGACTACGTTCGGACGGCGCGCGCCAAGGGCGTGAGCGAGACGGTGGTGCTTTTCAAGCACGTGCTGAAAAATGCGATGATTCCGGTCGTCACGACGACGGTCGCCGCCATCCCGAGCCTCATTCTCGGCAATCTGGTCCTCGAGTCGTTTTTCGGCATCCCCGGCCTGGGCAACTACCTCGTCGGCGCCATCGGCACGCAGGACTTCGCGGTCGTACGGGCGATGGTCTACCTGGGCACGCTGCTCTACGTCGCAGGCCTGCTCGTGACCGACGTCCTGTATGCCGTGCTCGACCCGCGGGTGAGGCTCACGTGAGCCCTGGTCTGCTGCTCGGCAACGCCTGGGCGAACGTCCCGCCGGTCTCGATCGCGGGCGTTTTTGTCTGGATCGTGCTTCGGAGCCGCCGTGAGCCCCTCTGGGCGGAGGCGTACCGCCGGCTCGGTCGCAGCAAGCGCGCACTCGGCGCCATCTTCGTTTTGTCCCTTTGCGGTGGGGTCGTATTTCTCGACAGCCTCTCCTGGCAGGGCTCGCGCATCGAAGAACCGAAGACGGTGGTCGATCGTCTCTTCAATCGTCCATTCGAAAGGACCTACTCCGAGCCGATGGGCAGAACCACGGTCGGCGAAGTGACGCCGCATCGCTTGCTCGGCAGGCACCTGTTCGGCACGGACAGCGTGGGCAAGGACGTCTTCTACAAGGTGCTCAAAGGCTTTCGCACGGCGTTCGCGATCGGGGGTTTGGCGTGCCTGGTGGCGGTCCCCATCGCTGTGACGCTCGGCTTGTCGGCGGGCTATTTCGGCGGCGTCATCGACGACGTCGTTCAATATACCTATACGGTATTTGGCTCGATTCCGGACATCCTGCTCATCGTGGCCTTGGTGCTGATGCTCGGCCAGGGACTCTCGTCGATTTGCTTAGCCATGGGTCTGACGTCCTGGGTCGGCCTCTGCCGGTTGGTCCGAGGCGAGACGCTCAAGCACCGGGATCGCGAATACGTGCGCTCTGCCCGAGCGCTGGGCGCCAGCCACCTCCGGATCCTTGTCGTGCACATCCTGCCGAATCTGCTGCCGGTCATCATCATCAGCGTGACGCTGCTTTTCTCCGGCCTCGCTTTGTACGAGACCATCCTCGCGTACCTCGGCGTAGGGGTCGGGTCGAACTTCGGGAGTTGGGGCAACATGATCGACTCGGCTCGCGACGAGCTCACCCGCGATCCGTCGGTGTGGTGGAATCTCGCTTTCTCGAGCGGCGCGCTCTTGGTCATGGTGCTTAGCCTCAACGTGCTCGCCGACGCCTTGCGCGATGCCATCGACCCCCGGCTGAGGACCGAATGATCGAGCCGGTCCTCGAGGTTCGAGACCTGCGCACGTACCTCAAGACACCCTATGGAACCGCCTGGGCGGTCGACGGCGTCTCCTTCACCCTGGCTTCGGGCAAGACGCGCGCCCTGGTCGGCGAGTCCGGGTGCGGCAAGTCCATGGCGGCGCTTTCGATCGTGCAGCTGCTTCCCGAACCGGCCGGCTTCGTCGATAGCGGTCAAGTGCTTCTCGAAGGCAACGATCTACTCGATCTGACCTGGAACGAGATGCGCGCTCACCGCGGCCGCGATCTCGCGATGATCTTCCAGGAGCCGATGACCAGCCTCAACCCGGTCTTCACGATCGGCAACCAGGTCGCCGAAGCGGTCGTCGCGCACGGCGGTTCGAAGAGCCACGGTCGAAGACGGGCCCTCGAGCTTCTCGAGCGCGTCGGCATCGAAGCCCCGGCGCGGGTCCACCGCCAGTATCCCCACGAGCTTTCGGGCGGCATGCGCCAGCGCGCGATGATCGCGATGGCGCTTGCGAACCGGCCGAAAGTGCTGATCGCCGACGAGCCCACGACCGCGCTCGATGTCACCGTCCAGGCCCAAATCTTGGCCCTGATTCGCGAGATTCAGGACGAGATGGGCATGGCGGTCTTGCTCATCACCCACGATCTGGGCGTCGTGGCGGAGATGGCCGACGACGTCTCGGTCATGTACGCCGGCCACGTGGTCGAGAGCGGGCCGGTGCGAGCGATCTTCCACCACCCGCAGCACCCTTACACGAGAGACCTGCTCGAGAGTCTGCCCTCGCGCCAATCGCGCGGGCGAGATCTCGCGGTCATCGAAGGCGTCGTCCCCGCCGCCACGGACTGGCCGACGGGCTGTCGTTACGCCAGCCGATGTCGATTCCGCGTCGACGCGTGCGAGGCCGGCGCGCTGCCCATGGTCGCTCGGGGTGCCACCGAGGTTCGATGCATTCGCGTCGACGCGATCGCGCAGAGCGAGGCGACCCCGTGAGCCCGGTCCTGGCGGTCGAGAATCTGCGCAAGGAGTTCCGCGCCCGCGGCGGGTTCTTGAAATCGTCGCCGCCCGAGGTCGCCGTGCACGACGTCTCGTTCGAGGTCGAGCCGGGTCAGACCCTCGCGCTGGTCGGCGAATCCGGGTCCGGAAAATCGACCGTCGCGCTGATGGCGCTCGGCTTGCTTGAGCCGACCTCCGGACGCGTCCTGTTCCAGGGAAGAAGCCTGCTCGGCCTCCGCCGGAGGGAGCGGCTCGCCCTGCGGCGCAACATCCAAGTCGTTTTTCAGGATCCCTACGGCAGCCTCAACGCCCGCATGACCGTTCGCGAGACCCTGACCGAGGGCATGATCATCCACGGCATCGGAGCCGGCGCAACGGATTGCGATGCACGCGCGAGGGCGCTCCTAGCCGATGTCAACATGCCCCCCGAAGCGCTCGACCGCTATCCGCACGAGTTCTCGGGCGGCCAGCGTCAGCGCGTCGCCATCGCCCGCGCCCTGTCCGTCGAGCCGACCTTCATGGTCTTGGACGAGCCCACGTCCGCGCTGGACGTCTCGGTGCAGAGCCAGGTCTTGAACCTACTACGGAAGCTGCAGCGCGAGCACGGCCTGTCCTTTCTTTTCATCACCCACAACTTGGCCGTGGTCGAATACATGGCCGACTTCGTGTGCGTGATGAAAAAGGGCCGGATTGTCGAACGCGGCCACGTCGAGAAGATATTCGACGCGCCGGAGCACGAGTACACGAAGCGCCTATGGAGGTCGATCCCGAGCACCGACCCGGACGCGCGTCGGCTCGACCCGAGGATCGCGCGGTCGTCGTCGTGAGCCTTTACGCCCGACCGCGCTGCCTTGCCCCTTGGGCCACCCCCCCTTGCCCATTGCGCCTACCTTGGCCAAAGATGCCCGCACCATGCAAAAGCGAATCGGTTTCGTTGGGCTCGGCACGATGGGCCGCGGGATGGCCCGCAACTTTCTCACCAAGGGTCATCCGCTCGTCGTCTGGAACCGCACACGCGCCACGGCCATGCCTTTCGAGCAGGACGGAGCGCGCGTCGCGGCCACGCCGCGTGAGCTGGCCGCCGAGAGCGACGTCCTCGTCACGTCGCTCTCGACCCCCGAGGTCGTCGAAGCGCTGGCGGCGGGGCCGGACGGCCTTTTCGCGGGCGCCCAACGCGGCACGCTTTGGATCGAAACCAGCACCCTCGGTCGAGCGGCGTCCGAGCGGCTCGGCGCCGCGGCCGCCGAGCGAGGCGTGCGCTACCTCGAAGCGCCGGTCACCGGCTCGAAGACGGGTGCACAGGGCGGCACTCTTCTGGTCATGGCGGGAGGCTCGCGCGACGTTTTCGACGCATGCCTGCCGTTCCTCGGCGTTTTTGCGAGCCGGTCGATCTACATCGGCCCGCTCGGGACCGCCTCGGTCATGAAGCTCATAGGCAACACGATCATCTCCTTCATGATCGAGGGGCTCGCCGAGGGCGCCGTGCTCGGCGAACGGGCAGGCGTGCCGCTCCAAACCATCCTCGAGGTCGTACAGGCGAGCGGATTCGCCTCGCCGTACTGGGCGTTCAAGGGGGGCGCCATGCAGCGGCGCGACTTCGAAACCCACTTCACGATCGATCTGCTGCACAAGGACCAAGCCCTAGCTCTCTCCGAGGGGGCCGCTCGGCGCGTGCCTTTACCGGGGCTCGCGGCGATTCACCAGATGACCGGCGTCGCGCGCGCGCTCGGGTTCGGCGAGGAGGACATCGCGGCGCAGATCAAGGCCGTCGAAGCCGGGGCGGCGATCGGTCCGCGAGCAATCGCCGTCGGGAGTCGTTGAGGCCGTCCGGGAGCCAGTCCGTACGCGGCTCGGTCGCCCACGAGAATCTCGATCCCCTGCGGATTCGCGCGCGCAGACCCCTCGACGCTCGAGTCGAGAGACCACGCACGACTTTCGCGCCGGCCCTGCCCTCCTCTCCCGCCGAATCTCGACGCCGAAGAAGAGCGCGAAAGAGTCCCTCCGAGAGCTTGCTCGCGACGGGACGCCGGGGGCAGAATCCAGCGCCATGGGCGACATCGTCGCAGAGCGCCGGAACCAGGTGTTCCCCAAGCTGAACGACGCTCAGCTCCAGCGGATCGCGCGCTACGGCGATCGGCGTCACGCTCTCGTGGGCGAGATCCTCTACGAGCAGGGCACCTCGGCGCTCGGCATCCATGTCGTCCTGAGCGGCGCCGTCGAGATCGTCCAGCCCGGCATCCTTGGGGACGAGCTCATCACCGTGCAGCGCGCCGGAGAATTCACCGGCGAAGTGAGCGTCCTCGCGGGCCGCCGCGCTCTCGTGCGAGCACGCATGGTCGAGGATGGCGATGTCCTCGTCATCGGCCCGCAAGGGTTCCGGCGGCTCATTCAAGAGGATTCCGAGGTCAGTGAAGTGCTCATGCGCGCGTTCATCCTGCGGCGCGTGGCGCTCATCGCACGCGGCTTGGGCGACGCGACGCTCATTGGCTCGGAGCACTCGGCGGGCACGCTGCGGCTCCAGGAGTTCCTCACCCGCAACGCCCACCCGTACACGTTCGTCGACGTGGATTGCGATGCTGACGTGCAGGCGCTCCTCGATCGCTTTCAAGTCGGCGTGGAGGACGTGCCGATCGTCATCTGCCGTGGAGACATCGTGCTCAAGAACCCCTCCAACGAGGCGGTGGCGGAGTGCTTCGGTCTGAATGCTGCGATTGACCCCGGAAGGGTGCGCGACCTGGTGGTCGTCGGGGCCGGGCCTGGCGGTCTCGCGGCCGCCGTCTACGCCGCGTCCGAGGGGCTCGACGTGCTCGTGCTCGAAACCGACGCACCGGGAGGACAGGCGGGAACGAGTTCGAAGATCGAGAACTACCTTGGCTTTCCAACGGGCATCTCGGGGCAGGAGCTCGCGGGGCGTGCGCTCGCTCAGGCCGAGAAATTCGGCGCGGAGATCGCGGTGGTGTCGCGGGCCGAGCGGTTCGTGTGTGATGGGCCGAACGGTTACGAGATCAGGCTGTCGAATGGAACCGCGGTGCACGCACGCGCGATCATCATCGCGACCGGCGTTCAATACAGGCGCCTGCCGCTCGACAACCTCGCTCGCTTCGAGGGGGCCGGCGTCTACTACGCCGCGACGACGACCGAGGCTCGCCTTTGCGGCGACGAGGAGGTGGCCGTGGTCGGGGGCGCCAACTCCGCTGGACAGGCCGCGGTGTTCCTCGCCGCGCAGGCGCGGCACGTCCACGTGCTCATCCGGGGCCCCCGCCTCGCCGACACCATGTCCCGCTACTTGATCCGCCGCATCGAGGAAACGCCCAACATCACGCTCTACCCTCACACCGAGCTTATCGCACTCGACGGCGACGATCGCCTCCGGAGCGTGACATGGCGCGGCCCGAGGGGGACAGAGCCCCATCCCATCGCGCACGCGTTCCTGATGATTGGTGCCCAGCCGAAATCCGCTTGGCTCGGTGAATGCGTTGCACTCGACGACAAGGGGTTCGTGAAGACCGGAACGGATCTCCACCACCGACGACCTGTCTCGCACCCGGTGGCCGGTTGCGCGCGCGCCCTTCCTTTTCGAGACGAGCCGCCATCGCGTTTTCGCCGTCGGCGACGTTCGCTCGGGGAGTGTCAAGCGGGTCGCCTCCGCCGTCGGCGAGGGCTCCGTTTGCGTGCAGCTCGTCCATCGCGCGCTGGCCGAGTGAGCCTCATGAAGTGCGGGGCGCCAACGGATGCGAAAGTCGTGGTTTGGGGTCGCGCCAACGAGCCGCGGGGGCTCGTTGCGCGTCCGTGGCTGGTGCTCGCCGTCGCCTTCTCGCCGGGATGTTGGGGCAGCCCGCAGTCGACAGACCCGATCGATCCCGTCACACCTCCGAGCTGTCGAGCCGAGGGTCCTGGCCGAACCGACTGCGGCTCGTCGAGCGAGAGTTGCTGCACGAGTCTCTTGGTAAAGGGCGGCTCCTACGATCGGACGTACGCGACGGACGGCTCGACCCCAACCGGACTGACCGACCCGGCGACCGTGAGCGACTTCCGGCTCGACAAGTACGATGTGACCGTCGGGCGGTTCCGGCAGTTCGTGATGGCCTGGAACGGAGGATCGGGCTTCGCGCCGGCGGCGGGCTCAGGCAAGCATACGCATCTCAACGCGGGCTTGGGCCTTGCCAACAGCGCCCCCCCCGGCGGCTACGAAACAGGATGGGATGCGGCCGACGACATCCACATTCAGCCGACGCCTGACAATCTCGGGTCGTGTGGCTACGACGAGTGGACCGACGCCCCGGGCAGCCAGGAAGCCCTGCCGATGAACTGCGTCGATTGGTACGAGGCCTACGCATTTTGCATTTTCGACGATGGCTTTCTGCCGAGCGAGGCAGAGTGGGAGTACGCGGCCGCCGGTGGGAGCCAACAACGCGAATACCCTTGGGGAAGCGCGGCGCCCGGGAATGGCAACGCGTACGCCATCTACAATTGCCAATACCCAAGCGATGCACAGAGTTGCAGCGACACATCAAACATCGCGCCAGTGGGAACGGCGACGCAGGGCGAAGGCCTTTGGGGGCAACTCGATCTGGTTGGCAACATGAACCAGTGGATTCTGGATTGGTGGGCGAGCGCCTATGGCAACCCGTGTACCGATTGCGCCAACCTGACGTTGTCTTCTCAACGGGTGCTACGAGGCGGCTACTTCGGCTCCAACGCCGCGTCGTACATGCTGTCCACCTATCGTGATTTCGACGTTCCGACCGATCGCTATTTTGCCAGTGGATTCCGGTGCGCGAGAGTTCCGTGAGCGGCGCTCATCGTGCGGCACCGAGGTGCGTATCGATGGCCGTGCAAGCAGGGATCCTCGCTGGCGCGGTGACGCGCGCCGCAAGCAGAAACGCAGACGACTGCTTGGGTGAAATCAAGGGCGCAAAGTCGACGGAACACGCGTCGGCCAAATGGACCGGGCGGCTCTCGAAGGAGATGACGGCGGCCGAGTTCGACAACGGCTACTGGTACGCCACGGATCCGAAGCCGCTTGGACGGGGCCAGTGCGCGCCAGGGACCGGGCGCCTCCGGAGGCAGTCTCGAAACGTCTTATGGAACGGGCCGGGCTCCTGCTGAGCTCCGCCGGCGAGCGCGTCCTTCGGCTCTCCCCGCGCTCGTGGTCACGGTCGCGGAGCTCAAGGGGGGGCGCGTATTATTCGCCAATGGACCGAGTCCTTCTCGTCGCGTTCTCGGGGGCACAGACGCTCGATATCACCGGACCGGCCGAGGTGTTCGCCGCCGCCTCCCGACAGCGCGGCGAGCCCACGTACGGGGTGGTTCTGGCGAGCAGCGCCGGGCGTCGCATCCGAACGACCTGCGGCTTTGACGTCCGAACGGTGCCGCTGGGTCGAATGCGCATCCGCCCACGGGACACGGTCCTCGTGAGCGGTGGCGAAGAGGACGCCATCGTTCGTGCGGTCGCCGACAAGCACTTGTTGCGGTGGCTCGTGCACGCATCGCGGGTCGCGCGCCGGATTGGCTCCGTGTGCTCGGGCGCCTTCATCTTGGCAGCTGCGGGATTGCTCGATGGGCGTCGTGTGGCGACCCACTGGTCGGCGTGCGACAAGCTGGCCCGACTGCGGCCCGCGACCCGGGTCGACCGCAATGCGATCTTCGTCCGCGATGGCCGAATCTGGACCTCTGCCGGAGTGACCACGGGGATCGACATGGCGCTGGCGATGGTCGAAGAGGACTTCGATCGCGCGCTCGCTGACCGGATCGCGGCGCGGTTGGTGCTCTACGCACGACGACCCGGCTTTCAATCGCAATTCAGCGAAGCCTTGTTGGCGCAGGCGGAAGCGGGAGACCCGTTTGGCGCGGTCATGGCGATCGCGCGAACCCGCCTGCGAGACCTCGATGTTCGGCGGCTGGCCAAGATTGCCGGACTCTCCGAGCGCACATTGCACCGCCGCTGCCTTGCGAACATGGGACTCACCCCCGCCAAATTGGTCGAGCGCCTTCGCGTCGAGCATGCGCGAATTCTGCTTGCAACGACGGCGCGCCCTCTCAAGGCAGTCGCCCACCAGAGTGGATTTTCGACTTGCGAACGCATGCGGCACGCGTTCGAACGCGAACTCGGAGTCAAGCCGGGCGACGTACGGCTTCTGTTCGGCCGGCGACCGATTCAGTCGGGTGAAGCACCCCTCGTCGGCAACGCCACAAGCTGAACACCCCGCGCGGATCCGACGGGGTCGCCGCACGCTGGCCACCCGAGGAGATTGAAGATGACAGCCAAAACAGCCCCCAAGCAGACCAAAGCCGACTTTGTACGTTCCGCGGATCCCCTGTTTGTCCGCCAAAGACGTGGTTGCCAAGGCCAAAGCGGCCGGCATCGCCCTCACGGACACTTACGTCTACAACGTTCACGGAGCCGCCAAAGCGGCCGCGAGCAAGGCGGCCGCCAAGCCTGCGGCACCCGTCAACGCACCGGTCGCGCACGCTGTGGCGAAGAGCGGCGTAAGCGCGGGGTCCGTCGAGTCCCTGCTCAAGGCGGTCGCGGCCGAGATCGGTCTCGGGCGCGCGTTCGAGATTCTGGTGGGCGAGAGGGGCAGGGTGCAGGCGGTGCTCGGAGCTTGAGCGTGGGTTCCGAGCGCAATGGCATGCGTTCATCCGGGAAAAGGAGGCTATTGAAGACGATCGACGAGTAGCGATCGTCTCCCGAGCCGACCCTCGCGCCCGTACTTGCGATGGCGCTCCGCTTACGGGATATTGCTCGGGAGGCGAATGAAGGCGGCCGGATTCCAAACGCGGATGCGGGCGATGACGGCCGCAGTCTCGGTTCTGGCGGGGTGCGGCTCCAGAACCGGTCTGCTTGATGAAACGCTTGTAACCGGGGTGGACGGCGCCGCATCCGGGCAGAGCGTGGCCGCTACCAGCGCGACAATGAGCTCAGGCGTCAGTGCGGCGGGTTCAAGCAGTTCCTCCGCCACGAGCGGTTCAAGCGTTAATGGCGCCAGCTCGAGCGCTTCCAGTTCGGGCAGCAGTTCGGGTTTATCGATTTCGACGAGCAGTTCCTCCGGCTCAACGACCGCGCCGTCCAGTTGCGAGCCCGGCGGGCCGGGAATGACCAACTGCGGAGCGGGAGGAAGCGGGACCGAGAGCTGCTGCACGAGCTTGGAGGTCATCGGTGGTACGTACGATCGGACGTACGATCTCGACGACGCCGGGTTGCCGGAACCGCCACCGGATGGCGGAGCGACCGGGTTGGCCGATCCGGCAACGGTCAGCAGTTTTCGGATGGACAAGTATTTGGTGACGGTGGGTCGTTTTCGGCAATACGTGAACTACGTGACGGGCAGCGGGGGCGCGCCGCCGCCGAACGGCAGCGGTATTCATACGCACTTGAATGGGGGTCTGGGACTCGTCAACAGTGGCAACGACGCGGGCATATCGTACGAGACGGGCTGGAACGCGACGGACTGGAACGCATACATTGCAACGGGGCCCAGCGCGGCGAGCACGTGGAACACCAACCTGGCGTGCGGCGGGAACACGTGGACGGTCACGGCGAGTGGCAACGAGAATCTGCCGATCACCTGCGTGGACTGGTACGAGTCGTACGCGTTTTGTATTTGGGACGGCGGGTTTTTGCCGAGCGAGGCCGAATGGGCATACGTAGCAGCGGGAGGAAGCCAAGAGCGGGAATACCCGTGGGGCTCTACGGATCCGACGACAGCGAACCAGTACGCAATTTACCTCAATTACTATTATACCGTCAACCCGACGACAGGCGTCGTCAACGTCGCGCCGGTGGGGACGGCGACGCTGGGAGCAGCTTACTGGGGTCAGCTCGATATGGAGGGAGAGGTCTGGGAGTGGAACCTGGATTGGGTCGCGACCTACGTCGATCCGTGCACAAATTGCGCCTATCTCACATCAGCTTCCTACCGGGTGCTCCGGGGCAGCAATTGGACGAGCAGAAAGCCGTACTTGCTTTCCCCGCTCCGCTTCGGCGAAGCTCCGACGTACCGCATCACCTTCGACGGGTTCCGGTGCGCGAGGACGCCGTGACGATGTGCCCTCTGTACCTACGGCGCCCTTCGAGAAGCGCGATGGGCGGGGCCCTCCCGGTAGGTCGCGCGAGCCACCTGGCCGGTAGGGCACCCGGAGACTCAAGCCGTGATCCACAGCGCCATCTCCATCAGCCAGCCTGACGGGGACCCGCGCTCCGGCTCGGATCAGACAACCGCGTCTTGGACGGCCTTCACGGGCCTGGCGCGAACGCCCTTGCTGGCGCGCTTCGCGGCGAACTTCTGCCAACGACGCCCCGGCGAAAGGCCACTGGCGCGTGGGCGGGTCAAGCGTGGAACGTGGAAACGACGTTTCGAGTTGCTGGCTGTCTTGCGCTCGTCCCGCAAGAGGGCACGATCCTGCGCATGCGAAAAGACATCCACGTGGGCGCAACGTTCCCCGACTACGAGCTTCCCGATCAGACCGGTGCGCATCGAAAGCTCTCCGAGCTTCAAAAGGCGAACCCCCTGATCGTCGTTTTGAGCCGCGGCGGGTTCTGTCCGAAGGATCGCCGCCAGCACGAGGGGCTCGTCCGGCTTTTTCACGAGATGGAGGTCGGCTACTGCCGCCTGGTCACGATCAGCACGGACAACTTGATCGAGACCAACGAGTTTCGCACGGCCGCGGGTGCGCACTGGCCGTTCCTCTCGGACCCCAGCAGAAAGGTGCAGAAGGATCTCGATATCGCCGAGTACACCGACCCCGCCCACAACCCGATGGTGCCTCACACGATCGTGCTCGAACCCGGGCTGGTCGTGCACAAACTATACATGGGGTACTGGTTCTTCGGGCGGCCCACCGTCGAGGAGCTGCGGCAGGACCTTCGCTCCGTGACCCGTAAGTGCCGGCCCGATTGGGACCTATCGGACCCTCAGGTTCGCGAGGCCTGGGCCCGCGGCGAGAAAGCTCGCTTCCACCCGTATGGCAAGAGCTACGCGGATGTCTTCAAGGAGCAGGAGTAAGGCGTCCGCGCAGCGCTTCTCCGCCAAGAGCGCCGAGACTTCGGGGTTATGCCTCGCGGGTGAAGACGCGGGCGATGCACGACAACCGCGAGCGTCAGCCTGCTGTCCTGAAGGCCCACCGCGATCGCTTCTCCGGCGACGCACCGAGACACGACGTCAAACTTCTGGGACGGGTCGATGCGCCGATCTCCACGAATATGCCGGCGATCGCAGCACCGGTCGAAGGCAGACATTCTCCGGCCGTACCAAGATGTCGCGGTCGTGCGTCGGGGCTCATCATGGGCTGCGAAACTTCTATCCCGGGGAAACTCGCGCCGGTATTATGGATAGCCCTGGGGGTGTCAGCGCGCGCATGGCCGCCGAAGAAGGAGAGCTTTTCATCGAAGAATGCGGCGTCGGGCCAGCCGTCGTGCTGTTGCACGGGACTCCCAGCCTTCCCGGTGATTTCCAGCCGCTCGTCGATGCACTGGCGCCCCGCCATCGCGTGCTCGTCCCTCATCTTCCCGGGTACGGAAACACGCCCCCGGACGCGAACGCGGACCCCCGCTCGCTTTACGGCGTGATAGCTCGCCTCGAAGATCAGCTCACGCGTTCAGGGCTTTCTGAGATAGCTGTCGTCGGCTTCTCCGGTGGCGCGTACAAGGCGGTAGCGATGGCGCTTCGAGCTCGGGTGGCTGTGCACCGGCTCGCGTTGATCGCGCCCGTCATCGGGTTCGACGCACCCGCTGCGCGGTCCTACCGCGAAATGGCCACCGCCGTGCAGGCCGGAGCGTTCGATCCGCGGCCAACTTGGCTCGATCGCATGGCAAGCCCCGGAATCGCCGAGCGCGATCCAGCCGCCGCATCGCGTATTCTTGCATGGCTGGACACCGTCTCTCTTTCGGTCGTGTGCGACGAACTCGTGGCGTTGGCCGCCGCGCCCGACCTTCGATGCCGGGTTGCCGAACTCGCGTGTCCTTTGCTAGTAATCGCGGGAATGGCGGACAAGGCCGTCCCTCCACAGTCGTCGGAGGCCGTCGCGGCATCATGCTCACGAGGCGTCTTTCTGCCGATCCAGGGAGCCGGGCATGCGCTTCTCGTCGAGGCGCCCGAGCACACTATTCGTGTCCTCGTCGAATTTCTCGCAAAAGGGTAAGGCACGGTGCGCCCTTCGTCCCAGGTGAAGAACCTCGAGCGCGCTCTCACGGCGTGGACACCGCAGGCGTCACGCGCGACGACGTGGCTCTTGCCGGCGTTGTGCGACCTCTTGGACGCCTCGTTCGTCGGCGCGTATCAGCCGGTCGCGACTGAGCACGGTTGGGGGCTCGACTTTATGGACGGCGCAGGCCCGACGGCTTCGGTGCAAGTCGAAGCGTTCCGACGATGGGTGGAGCGGCTGCCCGCTTCGAATCAATTTCTCGCGTTTAATCCGTACCGAGTGGACGTCACGCAGCGCAACCGGGTCATCGCCTCCGAGGACATGCCGCGCAGCCTGCTCGCCAGGTTGCACGAGCCGCTGTACAGCGCAGTCGGCCTTCCGGGTCACCACCAAATGCGAGTTCTGCTGTGCGAAGGCCCGCGCGTGACGTGTTGGCTCGGAGCCACTCGGTCGCAACCGTTTGCCTCGCGAGAGGCGGCCATATTGCAGCACTTGGCCAAGCCCGTCCACCGGCGCCTCCGGCTCGAACGGCAGCTCCGCCCATCATGGCAGAGCCCCGCAGCCGTGGAGGCCGCGCTCGAAGCACTACCGAGTCCCGCGTTCGTCGTGGGTCCGAAGCAGCGCATTGAAGTCGCGAACCGCGGTGGGCATGCTCTGCTCGAGCGTGACGCGCGAGGCGTACTCGCCTCGATTCGTCAGAGCGAACGGCGACCGGAAACGGGCGCATTCACGGTCACCCAGTTGATTGCGCCTGGATGGCCCGACTATATCCTTGCAATCGCCAAGGAGCGGAAGCCGACCGCATCGGGTTATGCCGCGCGCGCGCAGCACAAGTGGGGTTTGACGGCTCGCCAGACGGGTATACTGGAGCTCCTGATCAGTGGTGCCACGAACAAGGAAGTGGCCCAACGATCCTCGTGTGCTGAGGTGACCGTAGAGACGCACGTTACCGAGCTCTTTCGACGGTCCGGTGCCAGGTCTCGGACGGATCTCGTTCGCAGAGTCTTCTTGCTCGCGCAGTTGTGAGGCCCGAGACGGATGTTCTCGCGGGATCCGGTGGGCGGGCGAAGGACTTCGGCCGGCCAACCTGGATGCGTGGGCTGCGCGCCGAGATCGATAAGGCATCCGCGGCGCAGACCGCGACATGCCGAGCTCCTATGTGCAGGCCTTCGATCCAAAGACAGGCGTGAGCATGGGCCCGTCGGAGCCGCTCTTCCTTCCGCCCACTCTCAACGGTCTGCCCAATGACACGCTTGCCGCTCAGATCCTGATTTACAGCGCCGCCGTGGCCCCCACAGGGGACATCGCGCTCGTCTACGAGCTGAGGGGCTCCGTCGGTGGGGAATCCCACTACTGCATTCTTGAGCCCGTCGACCGGCGACGGAGGGCCATACGGGGCGCCGTGAAAGCGTTGAAGCCCGCAGCGACGTACAGCGCGCCGTCGCACGTAGTCATCACGGGCGCCGAGCCTATCCACGTCGGGATGGACTGGGTCGCCTGCGTCCAGCTTGCGATGGTTCCGTCGGCAGCGGGTTTGGCGAGCCAAACGTCCTCATTCCAGGAGGGAGCGTTGATGGCGCCGCCAGCGACGTAGACGAAGCCGTTGGCGTCGGCATGGCCCGGCAGGGATCGCATGAAGTCGCTCGGCCCTACCGGCCGTCTCGCTCCATGCGCCGAGCGAGCCATCCGCGTTTTGCTTGGCGAAGAAGACTCGCCCGTCCGCCGTGCCTGAGTTGCAGGCGGCGGCGTTGACGTACCCGTCGGCGACTAGAGGTCAGGTCTGCGGGCAACCTCGTGCCGCCGCGTGGACATCATCTTTTCCCGAGCGCATCGATCTCCCATTGCTATCGAAGAGCCCTTTGCGCAGTCGGGTGTGCTGAGCTAACGCTGCCGACTCGATGTCTCCGACGCAAACCTTACCGTCGAAGAAGGATGTCGCCCTCGCCTTGCTCGAACGGTCGAGCGTCTACGTTCATCTCGATCCTCGGCAGCAGGCGGACGTCGTCCCGCCCTGGTTCAAGAAGCAGCCAGAGCTCGTTCTTCGAAATCGGCCTGAACATGCCGGTTCCCATTCCGGATCTGCGTCTGGACGACGAAGCAATCCGCTGCACGCTCAGCTTCAATCATATGCCGTTCTTCTGCGTCGTGCCTTGGTCGAGCATCTTCGCGATGGTCGGGGAGGACGGCCGCGGAATGGTGTGGCCCGACGACGTGCCCGCAGAGGTGGCACGCCAAGCGCAGGAGCGTTCGAAGCCGATGCCTGCGCCGCCAGAGCGCAAGGCCGCCGAAGCCGTAGCGAAGCCGAAGCGCTCGAAAGCCGTCCTGGTTGTGTCCGGCGGAGATCCGTACCGAGACCTGATCGCACCGCACATCGAGCCTCCCAGCGACCTTTTTGTTCGACTGCGATCCTTCCTCCGGCAAACCTTCGTGTGGTTCCGACGAGGTAAGCGTCAGGCTTGCGGCACGGGGTAGCAATCTTCTATGGCGTTAGGCGGCAACGAGGATTCCGGCTCGGATCTCCTCGAGAGGGGTATGGATTTCGGCGGTCACTGGGGCCCGCTCGGCGGAAGGCGCAACGGGCACCAAAGACGAGTGGCGCTCGAGCTCAATTTATGATTGGGCTGGTGGACGTCCTGCGCCCGGCGATGGACCGGTAGCCCTCGACGGGATGACCCTTCGCGCAAACTGCCGCGTCCGATGCCTGGTAACACCACTGTCCCCGTTTCGAGCGAGGTTCTCTCCCGGCAGTCCGGCGACATCGGTCCTGCCAACGTGCTGGCTCTCGCCTGGTCGGCGGAGGAACCGTCCCGAGTCGGTGAAATCGCGGTGCTTCTACCCGCGGGCAAGCCACAGGTTCTCGGTCGCGGGGAGGGCGAGACCGACGAGGTGCGCACGCGCTTTTGCCGCCAACGACCGGGTGCGCTTGGATACGGTCCGGCGCTCGCGGGGGCTGGGCTGTCGCGCCGCCAGCTCGTGCTCACACCGCACCACGACGGTGTGGCCGTCGAGAGCGTCGGCCGATGCGATCTTCGGGTGAACGGAATTCGGTGCGACCGAGCGGTCGTTCGCCCCGGCGACACGATCTACCTGAGCCGCCAGATCCTGCTGCTCTGTACGCGGCGAGTCCCGTTGATGCCGAAGGGTCGGTATTTTCCGAGCGGGTCCTGGGGCGAGTTCGGTGAGCCCGATGCTCACGGAATCCTCGGCGAGTCTCCAGCCACGTGGCATCTTCGCGAACAGCTCGCATTCATTGCGAAATCGGTGACGCATACGCTTCTCGTCGGCGAGAGCGGGACGGGAAAAGAGCTCGCCGCGCGTGCCATCCACGCCCTGTCGAGCCACGCGTCGAGATCCTTTGTAGCGCGCAACGCCGCCACGCTGCCTGCCGGCCTTGTCGATGCGGAGCTCTTTGGGAGCGCGCGAAACTATCCGAACGCTGGTCAGCCCGAACGGCCGGGTCTCATCGGTCAGGCTGACGGCGGAACGCTGTTTCTCGACGAAATAGGCGATCTGCCCGTCGAGCAGCAGGCGCATCTGCTTCGCGTGCTCGACAGCGGCGGCGAGTACCAGCGACTGGGCGAAGCGACGGCGCGTCGGGCGAACTTTCGTCTGGTCGGCGCGACCAACCGCGACGCGTCCGCTCTCAAGCACGACTTGCGTGCGCGGTTCGCGTCCGTGGTCGCGTTGACACCCCTGGCGTCACGACCTGAGGATATTCCGTTGCTCGCCCGGCATCTGCTTCTGCGGACCGCCGAGCAGAGTCCGGAGCTCGCCAGCCGCTTCGTCGCCAAGGACTCGACGGGCCGACCCTATGCTCGCTTCGCGCCGGGGTTTATCGATTACGTATTGCACCAGCCGTTGCCCGCCAACACTCGGCAGCTTGAAGCGCTCTTGTGGAAGGCGATGTCGGGAGCCCATCGCACCGAGATCACCCCGCCGAGCGAGGAGCCGCGCAGCCAGCCTTCTTCAGGACCCCCCGAACCATCCGCCGTCGCGCAGCCTCGCCCGCCGCGGGTCGACCCGTCGGCGGACGACATCCGAGCGGCTCTCGCTGCCAAGGGTAACCAGAGAGAGGCGGCGCGCATTCTGGGCCTTCGGAATCGCTTCGCCCTGCATCGCTTGATGAAAAAGCATGGGATCGGCGGCGATCCGTCCGAGTAGAGCGGGCGGCCCCAAGCCCGGTGCGCGCACGCTCGCCGCACGCGCGTGCACGCGTCTTGCACCCCCCCCGGCAGCCTTGCTTTTGCGGGGTTTCACGCATACCGCGCGCGCCTCGGGTGTGGCCTCGGCCTTGCGATGGTCGTCCCCCGAGGCGCACGCGAGCGCCGGGAGGAACATCATGCGAGCAGCGTGGGCGTGGGTAGCGTTAGCGGCTTGGGGCCTGGGTGGATGCATTGCGACGAGCGGCGGTCCGGGCGGCAAGTTTGCCGCGTCCGATGGCGACATGGCAACGCCGCTCCCGGCTGCGGCACCCCAACGGGTCGACTCGAACAACAATCCGAACGCGCGCCGCCGGGCCTACGACGGAGACCGCAACGTCACCGTCACGGAGCGCGGACGGCAAGACGTCGTGACACGGTTGGATCCCGTCTCGTCGGATCGGGTGTCCCATGAACGAGCCGGGCGTTCCGATGCGCCCGCGATGGGCGCTGCCGAGCGTCGAATGGACACCTGCCCCATGGGCCGCCGATGATGCGCTCGAACGGCGCCACTGCCGGGCGGCACAATAACAGCGATCGGCGCCCATCCGTCGGCGTCCATCCCGTCCGCCGTGGCGCTGAAATCAAGCACCAGTTCAACTTTACAGGCCCGCAAGCGCCGTGGCTTCGTTAGTTGGGTGCTCGGTATGGCACGGCGAGATGCAGCTCCTTGTCTATTGACATATGTAGACCCTAGGGATGACATGTGTGTGGCGGGGCTCGACGGCCGAACCGTAGCGGCGTTGCCTCGGCGTTCGGAAGGAGCCAAGGCGTGGCGGAAGGCGGTTCCCAGCATGTTGCCGGTGTTCGCGAAGGGGACATCCTCGCCGGCAAGTACCGCATCGAACGAATTCTCGGCGTAGGCGGCATGGCCATGGTCGTCGCCGCGCACCGAATGGACCTCGACCAGTGGGTCGCCATCAAGTTCCTGCTGCCTGAGATGTTGACGAACCCCGATGTGGTGGCCCGCTTCGCGCGTGAGGCGCGAGCCGCCGTGAGGATCACAGGCGAGCACGTCGCTCGCGTCTTCGATGTCGGAACCCTCGAAACAGGCGCGCCCTACATCGTCATGGAGTACCTCCAAGGGATCGATCTAGGAATGTGGATCCAGCAACGCGGAGCCCTGCCTATCGCGCAGGCCGCTGACTTTCTCATCCAGGCGTGCGTTGCGATCGCGGAGGCGCACGGCTTAGGCATCATCCATCGCGACATCAAGCCGTCGAACCTCTTTTGTGTTCGTGGCGCCGACGGACAACTTGCCATCAAGGTGCTCGACTTCGGCATCGCCAAGATCCCGAGTTTCAACGCGGCCGGACACGGCATCGTCACCAAGACGACGGCCATCATGGGTTCGCCTCTTTACATGTCGCCCGAGCAAACGCAGTCCGCGCGAGACGTGGACTCACGCGCGGACATCTGGGCGCTCGGCATCGTACTGTACGAGCTCTTGGCGGGACGGGTCCCGTTCGCGGGCGAAACGATGGGTGAGATCATCGTCAAAATCGCCACGCAGACGCCGGAGCCGCTCCGCAGTTTCCGTCCCGACCTGCCGGACGGGCTGGAAGCGATCTTTCGCAAGTGCACGGAGAAGGATCGCGAGCGACGCTACCGCAACGTCGGCGAGCTCGCGCTGGCGCTCATGCCGTTTGCGCCGCCGTCGTCGAAGGGCGCGGTCGAAAAAATTTCCGCGATCGTTCAGACCCGGGGCCTCTCGGCCACGGAACCTTCCGTAACGCCTCGTTTGGAAGGGGCCGCGCAGACACGATCATCAACACCGGCGGGAACGACACAGACTGGAATGGGAAATACTACGCGGTCGCCCGTTCCGCGTAGTGGCCGCCGCCGCCTAGTGGCGCTTTCAGTCATCGTCGCGGCTGGGGCGGGGGCGATTTGGAGCGTCTCGAGATTGTGGCCGGGCACCGCCCCGCCGATGGTCCGCGGCTCGCCGACGATGACCGAAGTGGTCTCCCCAACGGCGCCCGCCGACGATACACGTCCCCGACCGATTGCCACCACGAGCGAGCTCGGGTTCATCTTCGAAGCTGGCAGTTGGGTCCCTACGCCGCCGGAGGCCGTTACCGATGCAGGCGCAGCGCTGGTGGACGCGCAGCCCAAGCAGCGTCTGGCAGAACCTCCAAGAATGGTGATCCCATCCCTTCCGGCACCCCGGGTGGTTCCGCCGCCGTCACCGAAGCACTCTTGCGATCCTCCCTACACGGTCGACGCGAAGGGACTTCGGCACCCGAAGTCAGAGTGTCTATGAAGCGATGCTTGGGCTCACTCGCGCTCGCTGCGATTGCGCTCTTCGCGGATACGTCGAGGGCGGATGGTCCGGACGCGAACGCGTGTGTGGACGCGTATGTGCGGGGGCAAGCGCTTCGCGGCGACCGGCAACTGGTGGAGGCACGCGATGCGCTGCGCATCTGCGCCCAGCCGACGTGCAAGGACTTCATCGTCAAAGATTGCACGACGTGGCTCGATGAGGTGCAAGCGAGTTTGCCCACGGTCGTGCCGATCGCGACGGACGAAGCTGGTAACGAACTCGCCCGGGTCAGGCTCACCTTGGACCAGAAGGTTCTGGCCGAGCAGCTCGACGGGAGGTCGATCGAGGTTAACCCCGGCTCGCACACGGTGACGTTCGAACCGACCGACGGCGCGCAGCGTGAGGCGCAAACGGTGGTCGTCCTCGTTGCGGAGGCGGAGAAGAACAAGCGAATCGCCGTGACGTTGGCGAAGCGCGGTGCTCACGTCGCCGCGGCCCTTATCCCGACTGTACCGATCACTCCATTGCGGGCCACCGCTGCCTTAGTGCCCGCGGCATCATCAGCCTCGAGCCCCGCTCAAGGGCAGTCGTCGAGCCCTTGGAAGACGACCGGTATGGCGGCCGCGGGCGTTGGCGCGGTCGGTGTCGGAGTCAGCTTGGCCCTCGGCGTCGTGGCCTCGGGCAAAAAGAGCGATGCTGGGTGCAACTCGAACAGCGTCTGCCCCAGCGAGACCGCGGTTAGCGTGCTACGCAACGCCAAAAGCGTCGCGAATCTCTCGACGGCTTTCTTCATCGTGGGGGGCGTGCTCGCAGCGAGCGGCATTTCCCTTTGGTTGTTCGCGCCCGGTACCGTGCAAGCCGCGCCCGCGGTCGACCATGGTACGGCGGGATTCGTGCTCCGTGGGCTGTGGTAATGCGAACGGGTCGGGTCCTCAGCGTCGCACTTGCTGCCGTGCGCCCCAAGGCGCGGCGACCGCGGCACGGCAGGTTTCGCGCCATATGGGGTCTGGTGACGCGGAGATCCGCCGCGATACTTGGGCTATCCGGCGCGCTCGCTGCATGGGTATTGGGCGCCTTTAGCGCGGGTTGCAGCGCGCTACTCGGGATCGGCGATCCCACTGTCGCCAGGGACGGCGGTCTAGAAGCCGGCACGGCGGATGGCGCAGTCGTAAACGGGACACCGGGTGACGCAGTCGCAGACGGGACACCGGGTGACGCAGTCGTAGACGGGACAGGCGAAGCGAGCGTCTCCTGCGCACCGGGTGCCGTCGCCTGTGACGGTGGTTGCCTGCCGGCTGACGCCCTACAGAGCTGCGGGTCGTGCAACAACGACTGCACGCAACTCGCGCACGTCAGCTCTGCGGACCTGCAATGCATCGCAGGGAAATGCTCGTACACGTGCGCTACCGATTATGCCGACTGCGCGGACGCTGGCACGGGTTGCGCGACCGACCTCTCGGCACCCACCACTTGCGGCGCGTGCGGTACGAGCTGTTCGGCGGCGGCCCCTTTTTGCGTGGCAGTCGACGCGGGGACAACGTTCGCCTGCGTGTCTGGCTGCTCATCCGCCGCCCCCACCCTATGCAGTGGCTCGTGCGTGAACGAGGCGATCGACACGCTCAACTGCGGCGCCTGCGGACACAGCTGTCTCGGTGGAGTATGCCTGGCTCGAGTGTGCCAGCCCGTGACGCTTGCGTCCGGACAGAACGATCCGGTCGCCATCGCGGTTGACGCCACGAGCGTCTACTGGACGAACAACGGCACGTTTGCGGACGGTGGCACCCCCATTGACGGTACGGTTATGAAAGTGCCGCGCGGTGGAGGCTCGACTGTTACTCTCTCGTCCGGGCAGAGCGCCCCCTATGGCGTAGCTGTCAATCTCACAAGCGTCTACTGGACGACCCAGGTCGCCGCCGGTACTGTGATGCAGGTTCCCCTTGCGGGCGGCACGGCTACGACACTCGCGTCCGGGCAGGATTTGCCGACCGGCATCGCCGTGGATGGGACAAGCGTCTACTGGGCGGATGACAGCACGGTCATGAAAGTACCTCTTGGTGGCGGTAAACCGACAATTCTCGCCACGGACCAAAACGGAGCCAGCTTGATTGCCGTGGATGCCACAAGCGTCTACTGGACCAACTTCGCTGCGGGCTCACCACTCACTGGCACCGTGATGAGTGTCCCGCTGAGTGGCGGTCTACCCAAGACGCTTGCCCAGATGCAGAATGCCCCCGGTGGGATCGTCGTCGATACAACCAACGTGTACTGGGTGGACGAGGGGACAATGGGCAACAATTTCACCGACGGCACAGTGATGAGCGTGCCAATCGGAGGCGGTACCCCGATCGTGCTCGCGTCGAGTCAAAACGCGCCTCAATTCATCGCCGTGGATGCGACGAGCCTATATTGGACCAATCAGGGAACGTTCAACGACGGCTACATGGACGGGGCGATCATGAAGATGCCCCTCACCGGTGGGGCAACGACTCCCCTCGCCTCGGCCCAGAACAGTCCCTGGGAAATTGCCCTGGATGCCACAAGCGTATACTGGATCAGCCAAGGAACGGCCACCAAGAACTACACAGATGGCACCGTGCTGAAGATCGTCAAGCAGTGATTCAAGAGGCCCCGTTGAGTATGAACAACATCCACGCAGTGGCGGCATCCGGCGCGTTTGTGGGCGCGGTTGTGTTCGGGGCCAGCTGCAACGGGACTACGGCGGCTGAGGGCGTGCCGTACCCATCCGAGGCAGGAGTGGTGGATGCGAGCGTCGATGTTCAACCGGCCGAAGCGAGCAGCGAAGCAATTAGCTATGTCGATACCGGCAGCGACGCAGTTGAAGGGACAAGCCCAGGGTGCGCGAGCGGTACGCTGACCTGCGACGCCGGCTGCCTGTCGCCTGACGACGTGCACACTTGCGGCTCATGCGATAACGACTGCACGCAACTCGGCAACGTCAGCGCCGCGGGGCTGCATTGCGTTGGAAGAAAGTGCTCCTACTCGTGCGCCGCAGGCTACGCCGACTGCGCGGATTCGGGCACGGGTTGCGGGACTGACCTGTCCGCGGCCGCGACTTGCGGGGGTTGCGGCACGAGCTGCTCGCCGGCGGCCCCGCTTTGCTTGGCCGCCGACGCAGGGGCTTTGTTCGCTTGCGCGTCCGGGTGCCCCCCCGGCGCACCCACTCGCTGCAACGGGTCGTGCGTAGACGAGGACGCGGACTCCTTGAACTGCGGCGCTTGCGGACACAGCTGTCTCGGTGGAATATGCCTGGCTCGAGTGTGCCAGCCCGTGACGCTTGCGTCCGGACAGGACGACCCGGTGGGCATCGCGGTTGACGCCACGAGCGTCTACTGGACGAACAACGGAACGTATGCGGACGGCGGCACCCCCATTGACGGTACGGTTATGAAAGTGCCGCGCGGTGGAGGCTCGACTGTTACTCTCGCGTCCGGGCAGAGCGCTCCCTATGGCGTCGCCGTCAATCTCACAAGCGTCTACTGGACGACCCAGGTCGCAGCCGGCACTGTGATGCAGGTTCCCCTTGCGGGCGGCACGGCGACGACACTCGCGTCCGGGCAGGATTTGCCGACCGGCGTCGCCGTGGACGGGACGAGCGTCTACTGGGCGAGTGACAGCACGGTCATGAAAGTACCTCTCGGTGGCGGTAAACCGACAATTCTCGCCACGCAGCAAAACGGAGCCAGCTTCATTGCCGTCGATGCCACAAGCGTCTACTGGACCAACTTCGCTGCGGGCTCACCACTCACGGGCACAGTGATGAGTGTCCCGCTGAGCGGCGGTCCACCCAAGATGCTTGCCCAGATGCAGAATTCCACCGGTGGGATCGTCGTCGATGCAAGCAACGTGTACTGGGTGGAAGAGGGGACAAAGGACAACAATTTCACAGACGGCACCGTGATGAGCGTGCCAATCGGAGGAGGTACCCCTATCGTGCTCGCGTCGAGTCAAAACGCGCCTCAATTCATCACCGTGGATGCGACGAGTCTTTATTGGACGAATGCGGGAATGGAGATTCACGACTTTATGGACGGCGCGATCGTGAAGATGCCCCTTACCGGTGGGGCGACGACTACCCTCGCCTTGGCTCAGAACAATCCATGGGAAATTGCCGTGGATGCCACAAGCGTTTACTGGATCAGCCAAGGGACGGTCGCCAACAACTACACAGATGGCACAGTGCTGAAGATCGTCAAGCAGTGACGAACGTTAGGTCAGCACGTTGCCGAGGCGGACGCAACAGCAAGGTTCGAGAGGGCGCGCGGCGCATGGTCCTGCACGCGGCTGGCTGGCGAGACGCCCGATGGCCCGGGTGAGCGGGCTACCGCGCGCGTCGGCTCTTCTTCAGGTCGAGTTCCATTCCGACCGCAGAGACCAGCGCGTTGAGCGTGTTGAACGTCGGGTTCGCCGCCCCCCGCTCAATGTTGGAGACATCCGCCTGGTCGATGCCGGCTAGGTTCGCGACCTGCCTCTGGGTCAGGTCTCGGGCGAGCCGCGCCTCCGCGATGCGACGGCCCAGGCGGAAGTGAGTGCGCAGGGCGTCGAGCTGCTTCACGGCCTCCGCCCCCTCAGCCTTCGCCTCATCCTCGATCTCGCGCACGAAGGTGCTGAATTTCGTTGCCATCCTCGTCAGAGCGTATGGCCTAAAGACCATAGCGTCAAGGTTTCCGCCGTACGGATCCGCGTGGCTGCTAACACCCAAACCGTGCCCGCTCTGGGCGCAGAGAACGCGGCAGGCCGGGGACCGTTTCTTCAGTGCTCGGGGCACCGACGGAACACCGACCGACGCTCTGAAGCCGCGTCATGGCGACCCGTGCGCAGCTGAGGGCGGACCTTGCGAGTCGGCGGCGACGAGCGTCAGCTCGCCCGCCGGATCTTTGCGACGCCGTGCGCGGGCCGGGCCTTCGCGAGGTCGTAGTTTGACTGCAGATTGATCCAGAATTGCGGCGTCGTGCCGAAGGTCTGAGCGAGGAGCCACGCCGTCTCTGCGCTGACGCCGCGTTTGCCTTTCACCAGTTCGTTGACCCGCACCAGCGAGACGTTGAGGTGGCGGGCGAGCGTTGCTTGCGAGAGCCCGAGCGGGCGCAGAAACTCCTCGAGAAGAACCTCACCCGGGTGCACCGGCACCCCCATGCGGTTAGGATCGCGCTTGATCGTCATTGTCTGCTCTAGTGGTAGTCCGTGAACGCAACCTCGTGGGGTCCGTCGTCGCGCCAGCGGAACACGATTCGCCACTGATCGTTCACGCGAATGCTATGCAGGCCCCGCATCTGCCCGGCAAGCGCCTCGAGACGGTTGGCCGGCGGCACGCGGAGATCCTCGAGACGCGCGGCGGCGTCGAGCTGTGCGAGCTTACGTAAGGCTGTCCTCATGACGTCCGTTGGAACCCGTCGCGACCGTGCCGTCGAATGGCCGTAGAAGAGGTCTGCTGTCCGCTTGTCCGCAAAAGAGCGGATCACGACAAGAAATTAACCCATATCGATAAGTCGTGCAAGTAGCTCCCAGGCGTGGGCGGGGCACGCGTGTCTTCGGTCCCGCTCGGAACGTCGCGCCGTTCGCGCATTCGGACCATCCGACCGCCGTTTCCCCCGAAAACCTCTGCGCCCGGGTCGATTCACGGAGGGCATGGTCTGGCCGATCACCGGTTCCAAGTCGGAGGCACTGCGAGGCGGTGTCGAGCGTCTCTTTCCAACGGCTGAGCCACCGCAGCCGTCGGCTTGCCGAGTCCGCCTGGCAGTCGTTCTCGAGATTCAACACGCTGATCATCGCGCGTGCGTCGCCGTACTGGGCCCCACGGCGCAAGTCTTGGCTTGTTGGTGTTAACGCCCGCACTCGTTGGTCGATCTGCATCCGATTTCGCGCGCGCTTGGTGATCCAAAGGATCGCGCAGCCGAGTGATCGGGATCACGCAGAGTGCGCGAAAGTGGGCGC
This sequence comes from uncultured delta proteobacterium, assembly GCA_963696385.1. Classification (GTDB taxonomy): domain Bacteria; phylum Myxococcota_A; class Polyangia; order Polyangiales; family Polyangiaceae; genus Palsa-1150. The sequence continues at coordinate 101,351 of CAVOKF010000004.1, read as the reverse complement.
GCAGCGAACGTCGGAAACGACGGTGACCGCGCCGATTTTCAAGCGCTCGGTCGTAGGGTGCCCGGAACGGCACCCGAAGACGAGCAAACCAAGCCGCCGTTGCCTCAGGGCACGCGATGTCGCCCTTCGGCGCGGTAGCCCCATGGATCGCCCCGAGATCGTTTCAAATTACCCACCGCGACGTTCGCATGGCATTGCGCAAATCGCGATCATCCAGACCGGTGGAGATTGGTGCAAATAGCGCGCACGGCAACAGTTGGTGAAGGGGCTCGACTGGTCCGTCTGGACGATGCATGACGACGACAGATTCTCATCTGGCAACGTTGGGATCTCCGGTTTGATTTTGCGCCCACTCCATTCTCAAGCCATTCCCTGCCTGGGCCGCTTTATCTTCTGAGCGCGATTTTCACCACCGTCGCTCTCTCAGACTACGCGCCGCCGCGCTTCGCCCATTCTCAAAACATCGCGTCCACCGTGACGGTGCCTCGCGTACTCCGGGTGACGCGTCCGCCACGCCGCTTGCGTCCGTTTGCGCAGCTCGGCGTTGCACGCCCTCGAGCACGCCCGCTGACGCTCGCCTACGCGAGGATCAGGACGGAACCATCGACGACAGATCGTACAAGGACGCGGCCGGCACACCCCCGAGCATCGCTTCCCGCCCTCGCTTCCCGAGGCGGACCTTTTCTCGCGAGCACACCCGGGTCATTTCTGGCGAGCGTTGAAGCTTCTGGCTGTCGTACTTGCACCCTTCGGCGCAGCCCTGGAAGCGTGCGAACGCGCGCCGTGGCCGTCCAACAAGGCGAAGAGGTCCGGCGAGCCGAAGGCGTCGTAGAACTTTCTTTTGGAGTAGACCAGGACGTACGAGAACACTTGCACGATCTCGGAGCGGCCGTCGGTGTACGTGATCGCATAGGGCGACCAGTCGCTCTCGGCCATCTTGCCGGGCCCGAACACGGGCGCTTCCAGGCTGGGCGTGGGTTTGGGCGCCGGGCGGGTGCGCCGCAGGTGCCTTTTGACTCCCGTGTATCCGCCGGTGAATCCCTCGTCCTTCAAGATCTCGAATACACGCTGAGCGGTGATGTCGGGATAGCGCGCGAGCAGCTCCTGAACGCGACCGCGATAGGCGTCGATCTTGGTTGGATTCGGCAGTCGCTCCGGACGGGGCGGCAGCGCCGTATGCCCAGTATCGCGCGCCTTGCCATGGGCGCTGAGAATCTTGCGAATGGTGTTGCGACTGACCCCCACCGCGCGCGTAATGGCGCGGCGGCTCATCCCCTGCGCCGTGAGCACCACGACCTGATGGATCAATTCTTCGCGGGTCCGCCAGCGCGCGGTCATGGGCTTGCAGGCGCCCCGCGCTGCGTCGGATCGTCGAGATGTCCCAGGCGAGGGTCTCGACCACCCCGCGGATCGCGCGTACGCCCGGGCGCGCCGTCGCAGGGGGCCCCTGGGTCCAGCGCTCCAGGATCGCCTGCTGGGTCCCGGACTCGCCGGCGTCGATGAGCTCGCGCACCAGAAGAGCCGTCTGGCGGACCGTGAGCCCGCGCCGGATCACGACGCTGGCGGCGGGAGCCTGGTTGCCACGTGGCAACGCCGAGACGAGCACCGCCGCCCGCGCGGCCAGCAATCCCAACCGCACATCGGCCTGGACGCTCGAGTCGAGGGCTTCGACCAGCAGCAGCCGGCGGCACACCCAGGTCTTATGGCAACGAAGGCGTGCGGCAATGGCGCCTTGGCTCAAGTGGCAATCTCGGTAAAGCGCACGCACCATCCAGCCTTCCTCCAGCGGGGTGACCGCGCCCGGCCTGGAGCTCGCGCATGTGCACGGTGGCCTCGACGACATCGACGTCGACGACGCGGGCGCTCAACTCCCCTAGGCCCAGACCGCGCGCGACGCGCAGCCGTTTGAAGCCGTCGAACACCTCGAGCCGTCCGTCGTGCTCGAACGCCCGTACGGGCGACAGCTGCCCGTGGTGCGCAAGCGACGACCGCATCGCCGCCAGCGCCGCGGCGTCGGCGAGACGAAGGGTCCCGAGGCGCTCGCCGAGCTCGGCTAGGGCGACGCGACGCTCGGCATGGGCGGTGGCGCTCACGTCGCGGAGCCCATCACAGCCCGCCCTCACCAACCGCGTGACACCGTCTACGCGGACGACGGATCCAGAGCCCATTTCCGCAGGTCCCAGCACCGAAGGTGGCGTGTGACACCGTCCAGCTCCGTCCATATCGGCTGCCCCGAATAGGCCGTTTTGTCGAAAAATTCGGCGCACTTCGCGTCGGAAGGTGGCGCGTGACAGGCGCGCACCGTCGTCCACGATTTGCTCGAGTTTCAAAAGCAATTCCAGGTACTTGTCATCCGAAGGTGGCGCGTGACAAGCCCCCCTCTTCGCTTGTCGGTGCGCGCGCTGACGCGCAGCCTCCTCGGCGCATCGCTCGCCCCGCTCGCCGCGACGTCGCCGTCGCGCGAGCTTATTTTGGCGCAGCCGCCGACACTCCTTTCCGCACACGCGCTGACGCGACCCCGTCGTCACCGACGGCTCGAACCACTTCCGACACTCGGTACATCGACACGGCGCCATGGCCGCGAGCGTCCTCGACGGACGCCGCGCACGCTCACACCTCGGCACCGGCGGGGTGGGTCACGATCCCGCCGCTTAGACCCCCGAACCACGCCGGCGCCCGGATCACTTTCCCGACGCGCAGTGGATCACGACAAGGGCGCCGCTTAATGTCCAGATTGCCATCTGCGAAGCACTTCTCGAACGTCGGTCATGGTTAGCTCCCGAAAGCCCATCGGCACCTCCCGACGGCGACCCGCACCGTCGTCGATTGGCACCGTGCCTTTGCTCTCGGTCGTCGAACCAGGGCACTGATCTCAGAGCGGGGCTGGCCCCATGACCCTGGCGATCGAGTGGCCCCATGGCCTTGGCGAATTTACGGCATGTCCCTTGCGGGTGGCCCCATGACCCTGGCGATTGGCTGGCCCCATGAGCGTGGCGAAAACCCCGGAACCTGGCCCCATGAGGGTGGCGTTTGGCACGGAAGCGCAGTGGACGTCCACGGGTTGATGCACGACGGACGATGGAGGGCATTCTGTACGTTCTTCGTACTGTATGTCAGTGGAAGGCATTGCCACGTCATTTCGGTCGTCCGAGCACGGTCCACAGGTGGTTTCAGACGTGGGCGCGGGCCGGTGTGTTTGCGAAGTTCTGGCAAGTTGGACTGCAGCGATATGACGACTTGGCCGGCATCGACTGGTCCTGGCAGTCGATGGACGGAGCCACGACGAAGGCTCCGCTCGGGGGGAAAAAAACGGGTCGCAATCCCACGGATCGCGGCAAATTAGGCGCTAAACGCTCGCTGTTGACGGACGCACGCGGCGTGCCGATTGGCCTAGCCATCGACGGAGCCAACCGCCACGACTGCAAGCTCGTTGAAGCCACTCTGCAGAGCATCCCTGTCGCGCGACCTGCCCCCGATGCGGGGCCGCAGAATATCTGCCTCGACAAAGGGTACGACTACGCCTTCGTTCGCGTTCTCGTTCGTAACGAAAACTACGTCGACCACATCCGTGCACGCGGCGAAGACGTTCCCGACCCTCGGCCTGAAGGACACAAGCCCCGCCGTTGGGTCGTGGAGCGTTCACACTCCTGGATGAATCGTTTCCGACGCATCCTCGTGCGCTGGGAAATCAAGGACGACAATTATCTCGCCATGCTTCACTTCGCGTGCGGCATCATCGCTCACAATGCCGCCGAGACCTTCCGTCGCCCACGTGTGGCCCGATGAATCAGCCCCGACGGCCAACTTTCCGACTTTCGAGACCGGCTCCAAGTGCCGGAACGTCAGGACAGGCAGAGCCTAAGCTCTGGCTTCACGTTTTTCGTCCTCTTCCCTGCAATCGCTCGGTCACTCCCTGAGCTGTCCAACGCTCGCGGGCGAGCTTGGTGAACTGCCGGGCAAGAGGCCGTTGCAGGCCGAGTTTGCCAAGCACCTCCTGAAGTGAAACGCCTTGGTGACCTCGGTCGAGGTTGCCGAGGACCCGGAAGACGATCGCATCGGCCGAGCAGATGCGATGATCGTCGGACGCGTGCTCCAGGTAGGCGAGCGACTCGGCCTCCCCGGCGTCGAGCTTTTCGATGTAGTCGAGGCCGAAGGTGGCCACGAACTTCTTCACGGAGGCTGCGGCCACGCTGAACTGCTGGATCCGACCGTCGGCGATGGAGGCGCCCAGGTCAAAGTCGTGCCGAACGCCCGCGTCGTCCTCGAAGAAGTGAGCCTCGCCGACCACAGTTTCAGCGGCGTAGATGTCGCATTCGGCCACGACCCGATCCCAAATGCCCTGTTTGAACAGCTCGATGATGACGTTGGCGTCAAGGAGCAGCGAGCTCCAGCGCTTCATCCGGGGGGCCCTCCTGCTCCACGTACTTCATCGCCTCCCCGCGGGTAATCCCGAGGTACTCGGCGAAACGTCCCGTCGAAATCTCCCCCGAGCGAAGGGCCGTGACCGCCAGCGCGCGGAAGCGCTCCGGACGGGCGGAGGGAACGTCCCGGGTGCGCTCTTCGTAGAGCTTGGCGACCTCATGAAGCGCCTGGATCCGGGCCTTGGTATACGCACGGTCCTTGCCCCCGTAGAGATCGTGCAGGCGCCAGACCAAAGCATCCACGGATACGTCGAAGTCGCGAGCGATCTCGAATAGGGCGGCGGTGGTCACCCGGTTCGTGTTGGTGAGCCTTCGGGTCACGGCCGAGCGGAGCGCCTCTTCGGGGAGCAGAAGGGCCGAGGCAAACCGATCGGCCAGCTTCTCTTCCGGCTTCGTGCTGGTGGCGGACGCGGGTCGGAACACATTCCACGTCAGCAAGTGGAACAATTCGTGGGCGAGGTCGAAGTTTCGACGCCATCGGACGCTGCCCGCGCTCAAGAGGACCGCGTCACCGAAGGCCTCGCTTCGTGTGCAGGCCGCCGTTCCTGTGGGCTCGAACGGAAGGTGAAAGATCTTCGCTCCGTAGTCCTCTTCGAGCACGCGCAGAAGGCCGAGAGCCGGCCGGTCGCCAAGCCCCAGCAGGACGCGGACGGAACGAGCCATCTCCTCGGCGGCGTTCGAAGCCATGTTGGGGGTTGCGGGGGGTGACGGCAAACGGGAGCGCGTCTTCTCACCGCACCACCGTTCCAGATTCGCGTACTGCTCGGACAACCGAAGGAACTTGGCCTCGACGTCCTCGGCCCCCGCGGGCGGTCGCTGTCTCCAGAGCACGACGGTGGCTGGTTCGGGCTCGTCCGAGAGCAGGGAGGCCAGCGAGCGGGAGTAGGTCCGCGCGAGGGCGTCGAGCTGCGCGAGGCTCGGAGCCCGCCGCCCGTTCTCGAACTCGGAGAGCGACGATTCGCCAACGCCAGACCGCGCGCAAGCATCCGCTTGGCTCAGCCCCGCCTTCTCGCGGGCGGAGCGCAGCTTCGGTCCGAGAGGCATGCCGTCAGTTCTCCCCAGGAGAATGAAACTAACGCAAATGGCACTCTTGCGCAACGGGAGGCTTCTGCATTACAGAACACGCCGTCGACACCCAAGGGTTGGCATAGGGTTGCAGGCTCAGACCTGACGAGCTCGGCGGAAGCGTTGTTGCCGGCACAGCAAGGCCGTCCGGCGGCTCGAACCCCTTGAGTGCCGCTGGCCACCACGGCCACGCGAAGCTGCTCGTGAGCATCGGCGGCTCAGCGGCCGCCAGCAACGGAGTGTTTACGCGCTCGTTGGTCGACCGAACTCCCGTCGTCCCGTATGAAATCAAAAACGCCGCGGATGACGTACGTCCCTTGCTTGAACCCTCTGTCCGTCACCCTAGCGCTGCCGGGTACGTACCGATCGAACATCCAAGCAGACGACCATTGCTTGAAACCGTTGTCGATGGCCGTATTGGCAACGTTGTCCGTGGGCAAGGACCTTTCCACCTGCTCTGCCGTTGCAGATGCCGCTGGCTGTTCTGGCCGGGATGCCTGTTGTTGTGCCGGCGGAGATGCTGCTTGTGGCGCCAGCGAACCCTCCGCTGATTGGTAGGCGGCTCCAGCCACCCACGAGGCGCAAGCGAGTCCGTCATCACCGGGGACATCATCGATGGCTGACCCCCACGCCGCATAGAATGGCCCCGCCCCCGGTTCCATTCCAAACGTGGTGATCTGTGTTCCGCGGTTGATATGATTTCCGTCGGCAGAGATCTTCCCAACGTAACGAAAGCGAAGCCCCCGGGGGAGCCATTGGTTTGGCAAATCGGTGCGAGCCATGACCACCGAATGAGGTGTAAAAGATATAACGCGCAATGCCAGCGAATTCGGCACCCATGTTGCGCAATGGCCGCCCGCTGACTTCATGTGGATTGACCGGGGGAACATTCAAATTCGTCGTCGCTGGTGTGGCGCCCGTCGCACTGCCTTGCTCAGGTGCCTGCGGCGAAGACGCGGCGCGGTCCGATCCCGCTGCATGCGCGCGCGCTGGAACACCGGTCAGACAGAGAATGGACAAACCATGAATCCACAAAGTCTTCGCCCAGCGCATGTCTCGTTCTCCATGAGCCATTCGCTTTTCTCTACACCGGCGGCGGTTCTACGAATCGGTGCGCAGCCTCGTGCGATCGGCGAACGGCTTCGGGGTAGGGCTCGGAAGCCCTTTCGAGCCGCTTAAGTGGTGCGACAAGGACGTCCACGGTCGGCAGAACAGCGCTTGTGACTGCGCGTGTGGCCCCTTGTCTGGCTCCGACGCCCTTGCTTTGAATACGGAAGACTGGCCCACTGGACGGCTGGCGTCTGCGAATGCGCTTTCACTAAAGAGGGTCAGCGAATGCAGCTGCGATGGATCCGGTATGCGGTGGCGCTTGTCGCGGCCGGGTGCGAGTCTGCGTCGTCGCGGCCAGTGAACGGGCCCGACGGCGAACCTGGCTGGTACGCCATCTCTTGCAGAGGGGACATGGGCAACTGCGAGGAGGAGGCCGGGAACGCCTGTCCGCACGGCTACATCACGGCCGACCAACGCGAACACGAGCACCCCGTCGTGGTGTCGACGTACAACGCTTACGGCGGGTCGACGTTCGTTGGGCACAAGTACCGTGGGAACATGCTCGTCAAATGCAAGTGAACGAGGCGAGTTATTCGGCCGACGGCGCGCGAACGGTGACGCGCGTGGCGGAGAGGGCAACGTCCGGCATACGCGGAATCGCGGTGGCGACCCTTCTTGGCGGCTGCGCTACTGAGCGTCCGCCGGACGTCGTCGACGGTGACGGCGTATCCTGGAGGGTCGCCGAGGGCAGCGAATCGCGCCGACTGCTTACGAATGATTCACGAGGATTGCCCAAAGGGGTACCGCATCGCTGGCGACGAGCTCGTCAACAAGGGAGCGGCCGTGACGTCGTTCGGCCGCGTGGCTTTCGTTTCGAACCGCAACGAAGAGACGATCCTTTACCGCTGCAAATGGAGCTTCCTCGAAGAATCTGTTTGGCGTTCCGTCTCCTTTTACGGTTCACCCATGGCAACCTCGCGGCGAAGCGCCAGCGGGGCTGGCGAGACGGGCAGAGGCGGCCGCTGCGTGAAGCGGAGGGTAGTGGGTCAGTCGGCATTTCACTGGAGGCCAGCGCTCGCTTGACGGCGCCTACAAGCTCAGCCACCCTGCGCCGCTCGAGAATGGGCGCTTGCCGGGTCCGGGTGCGTTCGTGTCGTTTGTTTCCTACTTTGTCAGTCCATTTCGGCAGTTGCATGCGTTTTTGGTCTGGCCTCGTACGACATCCGGATGCGACGCTCCGCTCGTCATGAACGGCGATGCGCGGCTCACCGTCTACGGCGTAACGGCAGAAGAATGGCCGGCACGATACGGCGTCGAGCCCTTCAGCCATCCGTGTTCCGAGTGCGGCCGAGTGTTGACGACGTCGATCCCGTTCGTGCACGGGCATGTGCGTGGACTGCAAGCGCCCCGATGCGAATGCGGAAACGAGCGCACGCCGTTCGGTGTCATCCTTGGGACGGATGACCCGCTCACGGATGCAAGAGCATCAGGTCCCACGGGTGTAGCTGCGAGACGAAACTCTGATCGAGTACTCCACTGGAGACAGCAAGTTGGCAGTGCTGATGGCCAGCAAGCATTCCGGGCAGCTTGCGGCGAAGGTAAAACTGACCCGGCAGCAGTTTAGGGTGGCGCTTCGGGTCCGCTTTTTCCGCCTGAATTCGCTCGAGGATCTCCGGCAGAAAATGGCTGTAGATTCTAGCGTCTGCTGGCGGAGAACTTCGGTGCGACAACACCCGCAGGTGAACCTGCGTTCTGGATGCCATCGACATCCGGTAGTGCCAGAAGACGTCCGGTCCTGAGATCATCCCTTCGACATCGCGTCCGCTAGGCGGCGCAAATAACGCATGCAGGTAGTGCAGCACTCGCTGCCTGTCGCGATAATGCGCCTTTGGCAAGTGCATGTTGCGGTGGTCCGGATAGTGCGACATGAGGTGGTGTAGAGCGACGCGAAGAACCGCCTGATCCGGGACGCGTCAGGGCGTAGGACGCCCGAGCATTCGTTCAGGACGGGTCGCAAAGGCCATCCTCTTGCGTGAGAGCCGGCGGGAAGGGTCCCCGCTCGTGTCGGCGCGCGTGCTGGCGTAGAAGGCGCGACGAAATGGACGCACAAAAGAGTGAAGGCCCAGGGCGGCAACCCCGAGCCTTCGGCCCAGACGCGGACGCGGCTCTGGACGCCGCGGACGGTGCCTGAGAGCAAGCGCCGGGTCAACCCGTGCGCATCACGCGTCCGTGGAATGGACGCGTGCACGAGCATGAGGGAGTCGAGCAGCCGCTTCGTTTTGCGTGCTGTGGGGCCTGCGGCGAGGGGTTCTACGCGTGCGCCAGGTGCGATTGGTTCGGCGAGCGCCGCTACTGCAGCGAGGCGTGCCAAGGGGTAGGGCGCGCGCGGATTTGTCGCACGGCGCGGCGGTTGGAAGCGACTACGGTGGAGGGTCGGCAGAACAACCGCGACCGGCAGCACTGGTTTCGCCAAGCACATCCGGGCCGGCGAGGCCGCAAGGCTCGGCAGCGGGGCGTGGTGGCGCCGGTCGCGCCGGGAACGGATGGGCAGGTCGTAACGGATCCCCCTTCTGGTGGGAGTGCCGATTCGCGTGTTGTGCGCTCGCGCGGCGCGGCGCTCGCCTCCAACCCGGAGGCGGCGACCGAGGCGGCCAGGAGCAGGACCGATGAATCGATGGACGGTGACGATGGATCCCCGGCGCGAGGCGACGCGGATCCTGATGATGGAGGGGCGCGAGGAACGGATGCGGGCGGTGTTGGGCCCATCGGCGTCGGCGCATCCGCGGGCGGCCTCCACGCTGCTCGAGGGGCTGGCGCTCTGGCAGCAGCGCCCGCTCTGCGTTGTTCTCTGTGCGGATACCGAGGAATCTATGTCTGCATTGCGGCTGGAGGACGCGCTGGGCTTCGGCGTGCGCAATCTGCATTTCGACGTGGAGGTGATGCTGCGCGGTCCGGCGCATCGCCGTCGCGCGGGCCGTCTGGGGGGATTGGGCTGCTTCGGTGATCTGCGGCAGGTCTGCTTGCAGGGGGTGTCGCCATGACAGTCAGCAAAGAGTGCGAGAGCGAGATCCTTCGGCTCGTGCAGGCCGAGAAGTGGCCCGAAGGCACGGTGGCCGCCGAGCTGGGGGTGCACCACGACGTCGTCACGCGCGTGCTCGCCCAGGACGCCACTGGACAGCCCGCGCGCGAGCCTCGGCCGAGCAAGCTCGACGCGTACAAGGGCTTCATCCTCGAGCAGATCGAGAGGTATCCACGGCTGCGCGCGACGCGGCTGCGCACGATGATCGCCGAGCGCGGGTTTCGGGGCAGCGCAAAGCTCGTCGAGCGCTTCGTCAAAGGCATCCGTCCGCGCGCGGCGAGCAAGGCGTACCTGGTCTGCGAGCGCCTGCCGGGCGAGCAAGGGCAAGTGGACTGGGGTCACGTGGGGCAGCTCTCCGTCATGGGAGGGATGCGGGCGCTCTGGGTCTTCGTGATGCTTTTGGCGTATTCGCGAATGCGGTACGCGGAGTGGGTGCTCGATATGACGGCGGAATCGCTCCGGCGCTCGATCCTGCGCGCGCTGAGCTTCTTCGGTGGCGTGCCACGGCAGCTTCTCTTCGACAACCCCAAGATCGTCGTGATCGAGCGCCATGGTCGCGCCGCGCGGCTTCACTCCGGGATCATCGAGCTCGCCGGACAGCTTCGCGTCAAACCAGTGCTCGCGCGCGTGCGGACGCCCGAAGACAAGGGCGGAGTCGAAAGAGCCATACGCGAGCTCAAAGAAGGATTCTTCGCGGGCCGTTCGATCCCGAGTCTGGAGATAGGAAACCTCGGCCTGCGGCGCCACATCGAATCGGTCGTGATGACGCGTCGCCACCCAACCCTCGCCAGCCGCAGCGTGGGCGAGGTCTTCGCCGAGGAGAAGGAGCGCCTGATGCCGCTGCCCAATCCGATGCCGACGGCGGACCTGGTGTTGCCTGTCGCCGTCGACAAGACGGCGAGCGTACGGCTCGGGACCAACCGCTACTCGGCGCCGCCGAAGTACGCGAGCGCGACGCTGACGCTCGTGGCGGACGACGATCACGTGCGGCTTCTCGATGGGGAGAAAGAGGTGGCGCGCCACCGACGCTCGTGGGGACGCGGTCAGCGCATCGACGACCCCGCGCATCGCCGCGCCCTCTGCGAGGGGCGGCCACGAGCCGAGGCCATCACGATACGCGACCAGCTGCTCGGCGCCGTGCCCGAGCTCTCGGTGCTTTACGAACGCTGGGTCGAGCAGGGACGAAACATCAACTTCATGACCGGGCATGCGCGCAAGCTCTTCACACTCTACGGGCTGGAGATCTTCGGTTACGCCGTGCGCGTCATGGGCGAGCGCGGCACGCACGACATCGGCGCGCTGGCCCTTCTCTGCGAGCAAGAGCGGCAGCGAACCGACCGGCCCATGCCGGTGGATATCGTGCTCGGCGCGCACGTCGTCGACGCCATCGTGGTGCCCCACGACCTCGGTTCCTACGACCGAAAGCGGGGTGAGTCGTGAGCGACGTCGTCGACGAGCTCCGGGCCATCGGCTTCTGCGCGTCGCGCGAGCAGCTCGAGGCACTGCTGTCGCACGCGACCGCCAACCGCCTCTCGCACGTGCAGGTCGTCGAGCTGCTGGTCGAAATGGAGCGCCGGCAGCGTGAAGCACGCAATCTCGCCACCCGCACCAAGATGGCGACGGTGGGGGCGCACACGACGATGGACCGTTTCGACTGGAGCCATCCGCGCAAGATCGACCGCGCCCTATGCGAGAATGTCCTCGGCTTGGGCTTCGTGGAGCGCCGCGAGAACGTCCTTTTTCGCGGCCCAAGCGGTGTGGGTAAGACCATGCTTGCGCAGAACGTATGCCTCGCCGCGCTCAGCGCCGGCATGACCGTCTGCTTTACCCCGGTCGTTTCGGCGCTCGCCGATCTCTTGAAACAGGAGTCGCTGCCCGCCGTCGAGCGACGCATGAAGCGCTATACCAATGTCGATCTTCTCGTATGCGACGAACTTGGATATGTGCCCGTAGACAAGCGCGCCGTCGACCTCTTCTTCCAGATCATCAGCCGGCGCCATGAACGAGCCTCCACCATCATCTCGACCAACTTGGCCTTCAAGGAATGGGGGGGCGTATTCCCCGGCGCCGCCTGCCTCGTCGCTCTCATCGATCGCTTCACCCAGCATCTGCACACCATCGACATCGATGCCGACTCCTACCGGCAAAAGCCGGGCAACTCCCCACCGCCTCCGCAACCCAGGCCCCGCTCGCGAGGCGCCTCCGCCCGGAGGCGCGTGTGACGCCGCCGCGCCAGCGGCTCGTTGCGCCCTCCGAGTGGGACATCGTCTTGGCGCCCGAACTCGGTCCGCTCTTCGTGCTCGACGCTGCACTCATCGCGGCTCGCCGCTTTCTCGCCATCGGCCTCGACCCCTCCTCGTCGACACGCGGCGGCGCCAATCATCCCCCCACTCGCGACCTCCTCAATGCCATGCGCGCTTTACGCAGGCATATCCGCCAATATCGACTCGCCGAGCAGAACGTCGTCGACGGGCGTGACCACAACCACCACGACAAGCCCCTCCCTCGCTGAGCCATTCTCGTCCGCTGCCCGGCGCCGCCTTCCTCAGGAGGTAGCGCCGGATCGGCGGCGCACTGCTTCCACGTCGCCTTTCCCGCGGATTTACGCGTCCGTCTACAAGGTGGTCACGTATCTCTTGAAAGACCAGTACCGATACCTGGACGAGCGCGAGACATCATTGGATGTACTCCGTGTGATGCGCACAGAACGGAAACGTGGTTCCTTGCGCTCGTCCAGCAATTCCGTCAGATTCTAATAATATCTTTTACTATGTAGCCGCGAGGGCCACGGACCGCGGTCCGCTTTGAGCTCCCACAATGGGGGGGGAAAAGTCGTGGTTTACGCAGAAGAGGATAGGCCCGTTCTGCCCACGTCTGAAATGGCATGGCTGAGCATGGTTACCGCCGCAATTCTCGTGGAAACGTCGCAAACGGCGGCGCCGCCATACGCCGTCAACGCCGCCGTCTGTCGTTTGAAGAGAACTTTATCGACGACCAAGCGTAGAGCGCTGGACGGTCGCCCGCCGCCGCACGACGCATTGTGGACGATGCGCCGCTAAGGTCTAGTCAACTGGAGGAGACGCGATGCCGAAGCAAGCCACCGGACAACTCATGCAGCTTGGCGGATGGCAGCTTTGCGGCGCGCATCACGATTCAGGGGCGCGACCGGCGAGAATTCGGGCTGGTTGCGTGCCGCTCCGAACGCGAGGCGGCCGAGCGCAAAGAGGCGCTGGCGGTGATGGCTACTCGGCTGCGCCTCGGGGGCTTCGTGGCGGAGATCCCCACCCTGCTGGAGGAGGCCGCGAAGGCGCGGGCTGGGCGCCCCTGGCAAGAGGTCTGTGCCGCCGTCGATGCGGTCTGCGCCGGCCGCACGCGCGCCCTGGAGCTCGCCCCGACGTTCCGCGCGTTTGCCGAGCAGTGGACCGAGGGGCAGCTCGCGAAACGCCACCCGGATCACGTTCGCGAGAAGCGGTCGTCTCCGCGCGACGAAGAACTGCTGCGACTCTACGTGCTCGAACACGTGGGCGATCTGCGCCTGGACACCTTCACGCTCGAGGATGCGGAGGGCGTGATGGCGGCGCTGCCGGCGAAGCTCTCCACGAGCACGCGTCGTCATGTCGCGCAGACGATGTCGCGCTTGTTCCATCTCGCCGTGTACCCGGGCAAGTGGATCCAGGTCAGCCCCATCCCGCGCGGATGGCTCCCCCGGGCGCCACCGGACAAGGCGAAAGAGTGCCTGTACCCGGACGAGGACCGGGCCCTGCTCGGATGCGTGGGGGTGCCGTTATTGCGGCGCTTCGCATACGGCTTCCTGATGCGCGAGGGCCTGCGCACCGACGAGCTCGCGCGCCTAACGTGGGCCGATACCGATCTCGTCCACAATCGGCTGGACCTCGACGTGAACAAGACCGACCGCCCCCGCTCGTGGGACATGCGACCCGACGTGCTCGAGGCGCTGAAGCTCTGGCGGCAGCGCCTCAAGTCACCGAGATCGGATGCGCGGATTTTGGTCGACGACCGAGGCGCGGGCTTGAACGTCGATCACCTGGCCGCCCAGCTGCGCGAAGATCTCGCGCGCGCGGGCATCGCGCGCTCCAAGCTGTTTACGGGATCCGAGAATCGCTTGCGTATGCGCGCTCACGATCTGCGCGCGACGTTCGTCACGGTGAGCCTCGCGAGCGGTCGCACCTGGGAGTGGTGCCAGCAGCGCACGGGCCACGGCGATGCGATGAAGGCGAAATATCGACGCACCGCGGCAATTTGGCTGGCTCAGCAGCAGGGGGATCTCGCCCCCATGCAAGCTGCGATCCCGGAACTTCGTTCGTTGGCACGGATTATGCCGATTGTTGATTGCCCAACGATTGCCCAACGATTGCCCAATTCGTCCTATCTAAAAAATACAGGATACCGCGACAAGTCATTGAAAGTGCACGGGAAGGGAGTCGAACCCATACGCCTTGCGGCGGCGGAACCTAAATCCGCTGCGTCTGCCTATTTCGCCACCCGTGCGGTGAGTTTGCTGCCCATTCGCTGCCCTATCAGCCCCCTTTTGTAGCTCAGGGATGAGCTCGCACATAGGGCCGAGCTCGCCCAGGTTCCACGTGCGCGACCGCCGCCGGTACGTCTCAATCATCGCATGGGAGCGGTGCCCCGTTCGGTCGCTGATCCACGTCTCGGTCTTGCCCGTCGCGAGCGCGATCGTGACGAACGTGGCGCGCAGGTCGTGCGCCCGCAGACGCTGCCGGCCCTTGGTGCTCTCGTGCAGCTGCGGACGGCGCACCCCGACCCGCCAGAGGTCACGGCGCAGCTGCTCGGCCAAGTGCTCGACGTTCACGGGCACGCCCTCTTCGGCAAACACGTGGTCGCGCGCTTGCGTGTGCGGCTCGCTCCTCTCCTTCCAACGGCGCAACGCCTCGGCCGTATCGGGCCGCAGGTCCCAGTCGCGCGGATCATCGGTCTTGTTTTCGTCCAGGTTGACGCGGCCCCGTTCGAGATCCACTTCGCGCCACCGCAACCCCGCCATCTCGTCGGTGCGCATGCCCTCGCGCATCAGGAAGCCATACGCAAAACGCCGCACGATCGGAATGCCGTCCTTGTCGGGCTCGATCGATCGGCCGGCGAGAAGGCACGCGTCCTCGTCCGGGAAGAGGCACTCCTTGGCCTTGGGGTCGCCCACGCGAGGCAACCAGCCGCGGGGGATCGGGCTATTGGCGATCCACTTGCCCGGGTAGACGGCCAACCGCATGACCCGCGAGATGACCTGCGCGACGTGGCGTCGGGTCGCCGCCGCAAGACCCCCGGGCAAGCTGGCCATGACTGCTTCCGCGTGCTCGAGCTCGAAGTCGGGGAGACGAATGTCCTTCGTGATGGGCAAGACGTAGAGCCGCAAAAGCTGGCTGTCGCGGTACGCGGTCCGCTTCTCCTTGACGTGATCGGGGTGCTTCTTGTGCAGGGCACCGTCCGTCCACTCTTTGGCGAAGACCTCGAACGTCGGCGCCATGGCGGCCGCCGCGCGTGTTGTCGTCCCCGCGGCGATGGCTTCGGCGGCGTCGCGAGCCGCCCGCAAAGCCTTGTCCGATCGCGCCTGGCCCGCGATCTCCAGCAGTTGGGCGATCTCATCCGGGCCGGCTGCGCCCCGCAAACGCTCGGCGAGATTCGCCAGCAGGGCCCGGCGCTCCTCGGCCGCCGCCTTGTCGCGCGCCGCGATCGGAAACGAGCGCCGGCCCTTCGCGCCGGCCCCGATCCGGATCCGTGCGCTGTAGCCGTTCGCATACTCCAAAACTTGACCGGTTGCGTGGCGCGGCATGGCTATCCCCGTGGTGAAGAGAGGGTCGTGAGTGCGGGTTGATGGAACATCCAAGCGACTTGCACGACAGAGGGGTGCGGGCGAGAGCGTGCCGCCCGCAAGGATACCCGCCGGCGTGCTGACCTCCAGTCGAAGTCCGGGTTGGCGTGCGAGCTTGAACCCCGAAGGGCTCGCTTGCGTTGGCGTATCATCGAGCCGGTCCCGCCTCGCCATGGCTTCGGAGCTTGAGCACGACGGCGCCGCCCGCAGTCTCGATCAGTCGCCTCGCGACTCCCGCCCCGTAGCGGGCGACGAGCTGCTCGACGCTCAAACCAGTGGTCGCGATCGTCGGCCTCACCCGGTCGTATCGGTGCTGGATGACGTGCGCGACCACGGGGCTGCCAAATTCCGCCTCTTGGCCCAGGTCGTCCAAGACAAGCAGCGGGGCATTCATCGCGTCGCGAACGATGCGAGGGTCGCCTTCGCCCAAGCCGTGCTGCTGCCGGGCTATGCCGAGATCGACGGCGGCCAAGAACACCGCCGGTCGCGCATGGACGCAGGCCCAGGCGTCGCCGTGGATGAAGAGCGTGGCGAGGGCGGAGGGACGGCCAGTCACGCTCGCCGCTTGGGCGGCTTCGGGCTCGGGACTTAAGCCGCAGAGAAGGGTGGAGGCACGGAGAGGTACCCCCTCAGCATCCTCGCAAATTGAACGTGAGGTATTCAATTTGCAAAGGATACTGCGCCGGTGGAAGCGTCACGCTTCGCGGGATCGATTACGTCAGATGGGGCGCGACGATGCTGACGAACTCGCGGGACGTAATCACCTTGGTTTTCTTCCAGAACTCCGGAAAATGCCGCTGGTTGCCGGTCACGAGATAGTCGGCGCGCGCGGCGTCGGCGCATTCCAGAAACTTGTTGTCGTCAGGGTCGCGCGCCACCTGGAGGACGCGTGCGGGCGTAACCGGGCGTGTATTCCGCCAGGATCGCTTCGCTCACGTACAGCGTGGCCGGCTTGGAGAGCGCGAGCAGCAGCACAGTACGTTGCAGCCCGTCCGGCTTGAGCGCCGCCGACACGATGATGTTCGTGTCGACCACCAGCCGCAGCGCGATCATCCGCGCTTGGATTTTTTGCCGCGCGCCGATGCGATGATCTGGTCGATCTGCCGCGAAGTGAGCTTGTCGGTGCCCTTGCGCTTGGATTCCTCGCCGATCACCCGGAGCACTTCCGGCTCGGGGGTGGCAAGGCGCACGTAGTCGCGGATGCTGAGCAGCACCGCCTTGGGCGTGCCGCGCTTCTCGATCACGAGGGAGCGGTGCTCGTCTTCGACCCGGCGCAACAGCTTGCCGAAGCCGGTGCGGACCGAGAGAGCCGAGACGACAATGGGATTGCTGTTCTTGCCGGTCTGCATGGAACTACTCAGTAAATACATCTAGACTGTACAGTTTCGCTGCAGCAACGTCAAGTCTCTGCCGGTGCGCATAGGAGGCACGCCAACGATGCTCGCGTGAAGCTCTTGGGGGGATTCACACGAGCTTCTTCGGCACCTCGGAGTCAGCGGCTGCGCCGCGTGGCGCAAAGTCAGCGATTGTGGTGTTGAACAGCACCCGTGCAATGTCGTCCCTGGGGGAATCCCCGCCTCTCATTTCGCGGCGCATTTCCACGCAGAACGATAAGAACGCATCCACTCCCTCGCGCGTGGATAGCTTAGCTCCGACTCTCGAAAATTCGGCCAACGCTTTGACGGTTTCGTCCGTGCCGTACACGCATATTCTGGCCTTTGCATCGGCCATCAACGCATTGCCCTTCGCCTCTTCCGGCTTGTCTCCGCGTTTTTGCGCTTGACTCGTCGTGGTGACGCCGCGCAGGTAGTCAACGTACGCTGCAACGCGCAAGGATTGGCGTTGCTTCTCCGCCTCATGCGTTTTGGACAGCAAGAACTGGAGGATCGCTCCGACGACTATACCTAACAACGGCAAAACAACGGCAATGTCGATATCAGCCAGGGCGACATGGCGGCTACGGGCGCTTGAGGAAGTGTGTCACGGCGTTGTTTTCTTTTCGGCTTCGATCTCGTGGACCGGTTCTCGGTTTCCTTTGGGGAGCTCCGCGACGAGGAATAGCGGCGAAGGGTCGGGCGGTCGCGCGTTGTCGATGTGCCCATGAAACCGACGCGTTTCCGCGCCAGAGCGTCAGCCAGGCATTCGTCGCCGACACCCCGAGAGACACGGCGGAAACGGCGAGGCTCCCTAACGCGATAGTGATGACGTCCACGCTCACAGTTGTACTCTCTCGACCTCGGCCTGGGCGACCTTGCGCTCCTTGCGGACGTAGAGCCGCGTGGTGCGCGCATCGGCATGCCCGGCCAGGGCCTGGGCATCTTCGAGCCTACCGCCATTCTCCTGGTGCAGCGCAATGCCCGTGGCCCGGAACGAATGGTTCGAGATGGAGGAGGGCAGGCCCGCCGCCTTGCAGCGCCGCTTGACCGCCTCCCAGACCTTGCCGCTGGCGATCGGCTTGCCGGAGAGCGCCCCCGTGCGCCCCGGCGCGCTCTGGAACAGGGGACTACGCCTCTGCGAGGCTTCGCCCCCCGCAGGCGGCCTGTTGAATCGGGCGGCTTCGATGTAGGCGCGCAGATACTCGCGCGTCTGGTGATGGCAGGGGATTCGTCGCTCCTTGCCGCCCTTTTCATGGAGCACGAGCCAGGCCGTCGCGCTCTCGTCCTCGAAGTCGCGCACGAGCATCCGGCACACGGCGCTCAGGCGCACGAACCCAAACAACATCACCGCGAACATCGCGCGATCACGCAGGGCGAGCAGGTCGCCTCCCGCGGCGGCGATCGCATCGAGCGAGGCAAAGAGCGCTCGCGGCTTCTTCGTGTTCCATGACCGGGGTCTTGCCCTCGGTCACGACGAGCCGATCGGTGCGCACGGAGAGGGAAGGGTTGAACGGCAGCACGCCGCGCTCGGTCAGGAAGTCGAGCCAGTGGCGTAAGCCGCTGGCCGTGAGCTTGACCGAGGCGAGAGACAGCCCATCGCCATCCCCATCCGCATTGCGCAGCTCGCCGAGATAGGCGGCGACGGTCGGCGCGTCGAGGGAGCGCAGGGTGACGCGGTGAGCCTCGCACCACTCGCAGAAGGACGCCACCGCGCGGCCGTAGGCCTGGCGCGTGTGCGCGTTCGGAATCCGCGCCGTAAAAAACTCGAACGTCGTAGCTGCCTGCTCGCCGGCGTCGGCGATGACCGCCGGAAGCGCCATCGCGAACCCGCCCGGCGCGCGGATGACGACCGCACCCGGCCCCGCGAGCGCCGTCGATGGCGGTTCCGCCTTCGTCGAGGCTTCGGCAGAGAGAGGAGAGGGGAGGTCGTTGCTCATTGAGGCTTAAGCCCCCTTGCCCTTGCCTGAACGCGCGCCTCGATCTCGACGAGCGCCTTCCGGGCCTCGCGGTTTCCCGCACGCGGGAGCCCTCCGGAAATGCAGCCCGTCATGCCGAGGAGCGTCGCGGCGTCCCGCTTGATGCGAACGGGCCGGAAGCCACCGGCTCGAAGCCAACCCAAGCAGGTTCCCCCGATGGACACGACAGCCCCCAAAGTTCCGCTTACGAAAATCCCCGTCTACGAAGTCCGCCTCGTCCAGTCCCGCCGCCCTCTGCGCCTCGCCGAATCGATCATGCCCCACGCGGGTGTCGCCGGTTTCCCGCTTCGTGCCCGTTTAGCGGCAGCCGTGCTCCCGTTTCCTCCCGCCCCCCCTAAGATTCCGTACGGCGAGTTTTCCCCAGTACGGCTCGAAGGCCAGCTTGTCAGGCGGGACCTGCCCGCACGCAACTCCGGTTAAGCCTGCACCTGGCATTCCCGTCGCCTCGCGCGGTTTGTCTGCGCCCTTCGTACTCTCCAAGCCAGTCGCCGGTCCTCGCTCTGTGTCGAGGGACGCTGGCGGGTGGAGTACCGCTGTTCGAGCGGCAAACCCCGCTCTACCCCAGGGGCCCTCGCTCCGGTCCGGGTTATAGTGTCCCGGTCCATCAACGCTTATTCGGCCCCATCCGCCCCACTCGCCGGCACATCGCGACTTCGCCGCTCGGCGGCTTATACGCGATGCCTTTGCTGTGCGGGTGCGCCTGGGCTGCCCGCGAGTGGTTCCGAGCTTTTGCTGACCGTTCTGTGCCGTCATGTCGTCCCCTGCGACCCCGGAGAGCTCGTCGGCTGCATGAACCAGTTCTTCACCGACGACTTTGGCCTTCGCCGACTGAAAAACGGCTCGGCGCTCTCGACACTCCCGGCATCCACTTCAGCCGCGCCGTTGATTTCGAGGCTTGTACGGTTCGCTTTCGCTACGACCTGACGACTGGCTCGCCCCCCTGTGTGGATCCGGCCTGCAGACAGCCGACGGGGGCTTTTACTCCCAGGCTTTCGCCGATCCGATCGCCCTTCACGGCGCTGGGTATAACTACGATGGTAACTGGTTGATTCCATCGGCAAGACTTTCACTTGCAAGAACGGCAGCTAGCTTCGCTGCACTTTCAATGACAACGGACGCACCTAAGATGCGATAAAGATGCGATATGTGACCGCGGCGGTTTCCGGCGGCTCTTCGTTGACCGATACCCTTTCGACTGGCTACTCGCCGCTCGGATACGCGATCAACCAACGCTCTCGACTCGAGTGGAGCCGGACCCAAATCGGATGGCGCCGGACGTCTGGACAGCCGTTTCGCGTGGCCGTAGGCATGCCCTGCTGTTCACCCCGGCAGAGTCGACGGGCCAGGCCTTCGGGCTCGCCCGACTTTGCGGCCACGTCGACGCTGCCTTCCGCGTTTCAGAACGCGTCGGCCTCCGCGAAGAGACGGATTTCGAGGCTCTTTGCACGGCCTGCGCGCCCGCTGTGTACGCTTCGCAGCCCCGACTACTCGCCGACACCTCGCATGCCGAGGCGGCCACGAGCCCGCTCGTAGCCGAGTCCACGCCTAAGCTAGTAGCTAGTTCCGCTCGGCGGAAGTCCCACCGGATTCGCCCCACGACTTGGGGCGGTAGGACCAGTGGAAGGGCTGGTCAGTGCGCAGGTGCCAGAGGACGTAGGCGTTGAGCCGCTCGGCGAGTTGCGCGGTCGAGGAGAAGGAACCTCGAGCGATCACGCGTCGCTGAAGGATGGAGAACCAGCACTCGATCTGGTTGAGCCACGATGCGTGCTTGGGCGTGAAGTGTCGGGTCCAACGCGGGTGCTCGTCGAGCCACTCGTTTGACGTCGGGCGTGTCGTGGGCGGACAGGTTGTCCATCACGAAGTGCCCGCGCCCGGCCGGGTAGCAGAGGTTCACGAGATCGAGCAGGTCGATGAAGGTATCGCTGTTGTGGTCGCAGGAGGCGAAGCCGAAGGGGCGACCGCGACGCACGTCGAATGCACCCATCCAGCAGAGCGTGCCGTGACGGATGTATTCGAACTCGCGGCGCACCGGCTGCCCGGACTGCATGGGGATGTCCGCGTAGCGGCGCTCGATCGCCTGGATGCCCGTCTTCTCATCGAGGCAGATAATGTGCTCGTCGGTGGGCGTCTCGTAGTAGAGGCGCAACACGTCATCGCGCTTCTCGCGAAACTCCTCGTCGTGCGACGTCAGGTACATCTTCTGGTTATGAGTTGAGAAAAGCCTTATTTCGGTTAGCTTCGTAAATATCGGTATTTATTCAAAACACCATGAAAAGACGTGGGATTCGTCGCCATCGCAGCATCAGGGGTCGTCACGCGACATCACGCGATTTGAGATCAGCATGGCAACGTCCGGTCAACGGACAAAACGCGAAGCGCAACGGCCTTCGGAACGGGACCGCGGTCCATCGTCCGCGACCGCGACGACAAGTTCGGCGCGGTCTTCGACCGGGTCGGCAGCCTCTTGGCTCGCCGCTTTGGCTGATCTTCTGAGTGAATGAGCAAAAGGAGTGTTGCTTCTTTTCTTGCACGGTGGACGACGTACGCGCGCACGTAGGACAAGCCCGCGGCTCGCCCCGACGGTGGGCCGCTCACCGGGGGCGGCACCAGGGTCTGCTGGACATGCCGCCCTCCCCGAGGCACGCTTTGGTCCATGCCCGCTTCGTCTTCGCGCGTGCGCGCCATCCTGGAACTCGTATCCGAGCTCGACGAAGCCGAGCGCGACGAGCTGCGCGACGAGCTCGACGTTGCCGAGACGCTGAGCCCTGCCGAGTGGGAACACGCGTGGAACGGCGAGCTCTCAAACCGAATGGAGCAGATTGAGCGCGGGGAAGCGAAGCTCCTCACGAAAGAGGAGTTCGTCACGCAGCTCCGGGCCCGCTGAGCGCTTCCCAGTGCGCGTCCATCCCGACGCCGCACGGGAGGCCGTGCGCGCGGTCCGGCACTACACGAAGCTCGACCCTCGAGTCGGCGATCGCTTCGAGCGCGCTACCCTGCGGGTGATCGATCACATCGACGAGGCTCCCCGGCAGTTCCAAAGACACGGGCTCATCTCGGTCACGGGCCCCTCTTGGTCCGGGCCACTGCTTGTCGAGGTGCGCAAGGTCGTGTACCCGCGACCGTTTCCCTTTGTGGCCTTCTACTACCTTCGCGAAGGCGAGCCCCACCTGCTCGCCTTCGCCCATGCGAGGCGCCGACCCGGCTACTGGTCGGAGCGAGAGTTCAAGGATGAGTGACGACGGCAGCGGCGACGCACGCTCCGCAGGCTGATCCGCCAATTGAGCAAATGAGTATCCTGTCGGCGAGTAGCCAAAGCAAGGCGTGTCGGCTCATAACGCGACCCTGTCGAGTAGCCCCGGCCGGTGTGCTAGACCAGCCGGGGCCCTCTCGGATCCGGACAAGGAGATTGCCACCATCCGGCTCTTCGGTCGGGAACGGCTCAGGGAGTGGCCCAGATTTGGATGCGAATCGATGGCCTGGGCAACGGGAAATCCCGCAGCAGGTCGAGGAAGTGTAGAACGACGCGAAGAAGCGCGGAGTGACCGGTGCGCCGGTTCGGGACGTATACCGATGAGCGGCTCTAGGGTGGCCGATGTCACGCCGCCGCGGTGCTACAGTGAATGCGTCCGTTATGTTCGACCGCATCACGTTCCAACCGCACGTTCTCGGAGGCCGCGCGTGCATCCGCGGGATGCGTATTCCCGTCTCGGTCATCGTAGGCGCGATTGCGCACGGGGCGAGCACTGCGGAGGTTCTTAGGGACCATCCGGATCTCGAAGAGCAGGACGTCCGCCAAGCCCTGGAGTACGCGGCCTGGCTCACGACGGAAGAGGTTCATTCGGCCGAGTAGCCCGTGCGCTTTCTTGTCGACATGGGTGTGGGCCCGCGCGTGGTGCATTGGCTGATCGAGTACGGACACGACGCCGTGCACCTTCGCGACCAAGGCCTCCATCGACTTGCCGACGACGCCATCTTCGCCAAGGCACGGGCCGAGGACCGCATCGTGCTCACTTGGGATCTCGATTTCACCGAAATCGTGTCGACTTCGCAGTCGAAGACGAGCGCCATCGTCTTTCGACTTCGCAATACGCGTACGGACCATTTAATCGCGCGCCTCGCCGTCGTCCTCGAGAACGCTGCCGGCGCACTCGACGCGGGAGCGATCGTGAGCGTCGAGGACACGCGCTACCGCCTGCGCAGGTTGCCCGTCGGACACTGACGGCTCAACCGCCGCAATTCTTCGCCGGGCGTCGCACGATCCCGCTGACATCCCTGCGGACTGCGATGAGACAGGGATGGGGCAAGGGCGGGGAAACGCTTTATGCTCGTGCGATGGTGACCGGCATGCTCATGCCTCTTCCCGCCGAGACCGCCTCCCTTGGTCCCAAAGGTGAAGTGCGCTTGCACGAGCCCTCGCGCCGCCCGGCGGACCAATTCATCGAGGAACGGCGGGAAGTGAAGCATGAATAACGTCGTCCTTTCCCCCTGGCCTCGCCACAACGTTTCGTCGGGCCGATGGAGAGGCGGTCGTCCCGGGCGCGAAGGGGCGCGCAGTCGCGGGAGCCGCCATGCCCCGTGAGGCCAAAGGCGAAGTCCGGCGTCTCGCGAGCGGCTTCGCCGCCCGGATTACCATGGAGGGGCGCGAGCGACGCTTCGTACTTCCGACGTGCGCGGTCGAGGTCGCCGCCGAGGAACGCACGACCGCATTGGCACGTGTCGCGGCACGGCGCCGACGCGCCGGCCGCCTTGACGAGGTGCCCAAGATGCTTGAATTGGGCGCGAAAGCGCGATCCGGACGACCCTGGCACACGTTCGTGGCCGCGGTCGAAGGCCTCTGTTCGGGCACGGTCGAAGCTCAGGTGGACGTGCCCACGTTTGCAGCCTTCGCCAAGCAGTGGACCGATGGCGAGCTCGAACAGCGCTTTCCCGACCACGCGCCGCCCAAAAAGCACGAGGCCGACGAGCGGTTCTTGCGGCTCTACGTAAACCCTCACGTCGGGCACATCCCGCTCGACGCGTTCACGTTCGACGGCGCGGAGCTGGTGATGGCGAACATGTCCGAGGGCAAGTCGGCCTCGACGCGCCGTCACGTGGTGCAGGTCGTGCGGCGTGTGCTGGCGCTGGCGGTCTACCCGGCGCGTCACATCAAGGAAAACCCCATTCCTCGCGGGTGGCTGCCGAAGGTCAAGCCGAGCAAGGCGTTCACGCATCTTCATCCCGACGAGGACCGCGCCCTCTTGGCGTGCCGCGAGGTGGCTCTCGTCCGGCGTCTCTTCTTCGGAATGCTCGCGCGCGAGGGCCTACGTCGCGACGAGCTCGGCGGGTTGCGCTGGAAGGACCTCGATCTCGGCTGCGGGCACATCATGCTCGATGAAAACAAGACCGACGATCCGCGCGGTTGGGCGCTCGATCCGGGCGTCGCGCGCGCCTTGCGGACGTGGAAGGCGGTGCACCACCCGAACGCGACTCCGGACGACTTCGTCTTCTGCGAGCCGGGCAGCTCCGCCTCGCTCTATACGTTTCACTTGGCCGACGAGCTCCGACGCGACCTTCACGACGCGGGGGTGACGCGTCCCGCGCTGTTCGAACGTGGGTTGCGGACCGAACGGGCCATCGATCGAGCGTCATGATCAATCGGTATCGGCGCGCCGCGCGCACGTGGACCGAGCTCGCGCTGGGCCCGCTGCAATCCCTCGACGAGGCCATTGCAGATCTGCGATTACCCCACGGATTGCCCCACGCGAGCGAAGTAAAAACTCAGACAATCGCGTCTAACTATGCGGAGAGAGAGGGATTCGAACCCTCGGTACCCTTGCAGGTACACATGATTTCCAAACGGACCACGAATTCACGATTGCATGGGCGATCGAAAAAACAAGCCCGATCAACGATCTGAGACCCCCCCAAATCTCCCCAGATGAGCCCGCTGTATGGCAATCGTATGGCAATCCGGAGCGCCTCGTCGAGCTCGAAATAGCCATTACGAACCTGACACGGTTACTTGGATTAGCCGATAACGCAGAAACAGCCGCCGCTCTCGCCACGGAGCGCCAGGCGATGCGCCAAGAACTCGAAACGATGCGCCGTCGCTCCGCACCAACCCGGTAGCCCGATACCGCCGCCGGGCCCACCTTGGCCACGGTCGTGTCGCCGACGGTCGCAGCCCGGTCCGACATGCCTGTGGCGAAGCACTAAAATGAGCCGTCGACCTCGTCCGCTATCTTGATCTCGCCATGCCGCCCCCTCCGTACCAACTCGACCGCTCCCCAGCTGCGAAGGAGCAGCTCGAGGCGCTCGAGAGCGACGCCGGCCTGTTCCGCCGGCTCAAGGCCGTCAAGAAGGCGCTCGGGCGGCTTCAGCTCGACCCGAACCACCGGGGTCTGAACGTGCACTCTATGGTCGGCGAGACGTGCCCCCATGGCGGCACGCTCTTCGTGGCCTACGCGCAGAACAAGACGCCAGGCGCGTACCGCATCTTCTTCTGCTACCCGCCCCAGGCACGCGGGTGGATCTACGTCGTCGCGATCACGCCGCACCCGTAGGGGTCGCAGCGCATCGACGGAAAGTCGACTTTCCGTGAGCGACTACTCGTCGTCGTCGCCGACGGCGAACGCGGTGAAGTCGGCCCACGCCGTCAACGGCCGACCGCTGGCGAGGTCGGCTCGTGCGCTCTCGAGCCCGGCGTCCAGCGCGGCCCGAGCTTCCGCGGACAACGGCACGTCGAGCCCTTCGCGCCTGTCGGCGACGGGGGGAGCGTCGAGCTTTCGCGCGGGGGGCATACGCCAAAGATAATTCTCTTCGTGCCCGCGGGCCAGTCATCATGGCTACGTGATGATGACGTGATGACAACAAGAACGCGGCGCGAGTGAACGTAACTATTTGAGTTCAATTGTCTTTCATGCGACTCGCCCCGCGCCAGGCTCGGCCGGGAGCGGCCGCCCGTGGCAGAGCTGCGCAGACCTCAGGTCTCGACATCTCTCCGTGCGACGAGGACGGGGTAGCGCGGTCGAGCAGGTGGCCGCGTCACGGCGGCTCGGGCGCCGGGTCCCTGGGCCCCCCGCCAGCGGTTAGATGGAGACGCGCTCTCATCGTGCGACCGAGCTTAGCCGCCTCCACACGCCGGTGGTCGGCACACGCACGCTTGACGTGCTGCACGTCGCCAGCGCCGTGGAGCTCGGCTGTCGCACCCTCATAACTTACGACGAGCGTCAAGCGGCGCTCGCAAGGGCGGTCAAGCTTCGTGTGTTGCGCCCGTAAGAGCGACTGGCCTGCAGGGCAGGTCTAACCGATTCACAGGCGCCAACGACTGCATGACGGACGGCGAAGATGGCACCCCTTGGGTGAGTTGAGCCTGGACCATTCTGCAAGCGGCACGCGACGGGCTGCGGACGCTCATGTTCGGTCAAACGTTGTCGATGGCGATGCGCCTCGTCGGCGCGCTACGCTTCGCCCATGTTGAGGACTCCCCCCTCGATGGTGCTTATGACGATCGTCGCGTGGACGCTCAGCTGTGGCGGGGAAACCGGATCGACCGCAACGTCGGGCACAGCGGACGGCAGCCAGTCCAGCGAACCAACCCAACCGAGCAAATCAAGCGCCCAGTGCAATTGGCCTGCATACCTGGATGATGGTGGGCCGGGCACGTGCACCGTCGGGCGCGCGTTCGTCGAGTGCCAGTATCCCGTGGGGGTCGTATGCGAAGGGGGACCGTCAGCGAGCGGAGGGGGAGAGGGACCGTCGGGACCCGTATCGGGGCTGACGCAGCTTTGTATCTCGAGCGACCCGACAAGTTGCTCGGGGTGCAGTTCAAGCACGGGGACGGCGACGTGCACGAACAAGTGCGCCCCGACTCAGTACGCTGTCTCGTGCGGGGGGCCGCCGGTACCATCGCTGCCCGACGGAGGCCAGGTGACGTGGACGTACCAGAACCCGCCCGAGGGCTGCGTCGGGGTTGGAGGGACCCCGGGGGGCAACGGCTATTACTGCTGCCCCTGCCAGTAACCCGCGTGAGTCGGCGGCGCTTTGGCCCTGCCGGGCGCACTAAGAAAACCGCCGAATACGGCGGTCGCAAGCCGGTCGCGAATGGCTGAGACGCACGGCGGCGGACAAGCGTCTGGCGATGCGAAGGCCCGCCAGGCGATTCCGAAGGAGGTCGGACCGTCCGAGCGCGGCACCACGGGACTCCGAGCAACGCCTCGAGATGGTCGGCACCAGGCGAGGATTGCGCACGGTGCCGCGTCGCGGTCGAATGACGGAGCGCCGATGAAACCTTCGCCAACAAGCAAGCGCGTACACATAAGTTGGTACTTAGGGATTCGGGATGGCGCTCGCTACCACACAAGTGCGAGTGGCTCGAGGCCCATAGCGAGACGTCCGCGCTTTCGATCGCGAGCAGGATGAGCGCGGCGCGCGTTGGAATCGAGGAACTTGAGCGTTTCGGCGAGGGCACGACGTAGTTGGCGCGGCGAGTCGAGAAGGCCGCGGAGGACATCGTCGAAGTAATGCTTGCCGGACGCGGCGGCTCGCTGGGTCGAAAGCTCCACCCCCAGCGACGCTTCCGCGAAGTGTGCGAGCGAGCGTTTCAGAAGGGCTGCGAGCAGGCTCGCCCATATCATCGCTTTCGCGATAGCGGCCTTGCCCGTATCGAAGGCATGAAGGTTGGCGTGGGATTTGAACTCTTTGAACAGGAGTTTCACCTGCCAGCGGAGGCGATACAAGCCGGCCACGTCGGCGGCGGAGAAGCGCTTGCGAGCGAGGTTGCT
The DNA here is from genome assembly GCA_963696385.1 of uncultured delta proteobacterium. GTDB lineage: Bacteria > Myxococcota_A > Polyangia > Polyangiales > Polyangiaceae > Palsa-1150. The sequence goes on along the minus strand of CAVOKF010000004.1, from coordinate 73,777 downwards.
GTGCAGGTACACGAACGTCTTCGCGTTGCGCTTGCCGCGCTTGTAGATCGCCACAATTCGGCCGCGATACACGAATGAATTCGCCAGCCATTCGATGTCGAGATCGACCGTCTGGGCCGGAAGCAGGTCCCAGTTCAACTTCTGGCCGAGCAACTTGGGGATGGATTTGCCGGCGCTGTCGAAAGCTGCCCGAATGGTGGGTCGAATGTTTTTGGTTCCGCGGACGATGAAGGCGCCGCCGGCTTGGTCGACGTCGAAAAAGAATTTTCGCTCCTCGTACCCTCGGTCGGCCAGAAAGAGCCGCTCGCGAAGACTCGCGGCCTCGGGACGGTAGGTTCGCTCGGTCTCCTTGTCGGCCGTCAGGGCGACGATGCGCACATCGTCTTGGAGCAGACTCATCGTGACGTGCAGTTCCACGGCGGCTGGCGAGATTTTCGTAAAGCGGCCCGGCCATGTGCGTTTCAAGTCGTCCTTGAGCGCGAACGACGTCCCGTCGTGAATGACGATGTCCCGAAAGGTCGACAGTTTGGGGGACACGGCGTGCAGAACCGGCTGGCTCATCTTCTGTACCGTCGCTTCCAGCAGCATCCGAAACATCTCTGGAAAGGACGCTTGCGCGAGCCGGTTGTGAAAGGGCTTATATCGCAGCGAAAGGCCCGCGAATTTCCGGAACGTCCGCAGAATATCGGCCAACCACTTGGCGTGGCCCGACCCGAGCGTCGACAGCACCGCCACGACCATCGCCAGCGGCATCACCTTGCGCACTCGCCGTAGCCAGCCGCTACGTCTCGCGATCGCGGTCACCTGCTCCTCGCCGAGTACTTCCGTAAGCCGTTTCGCATACACGCCGACTCCGGCGCGTGTACTGTTTGATCCGTGCATCGGGGGTCTCCTTTCGCGTTGTCTCACAACAGCGTCTAGAGAATCCCCGATGCCTTTGACTATCCAATTCGTGCACTATGCACGTAAGCGATCGAGATCACTCGGGAAATAAAGATCCTACCTATGAGCGCGTACATAGGTAACACTTTTGTCCGGGAACATGGGTAACACCCGTTCGATTGACATGGGTGACACTCGGGTCCGGCTCCGTTGTTATTTTACTCGGGCCCAACAAGTGACCGGTGGTCGAATGAGTCCAAGCTCCGGGCGTTCGTCGTCGATGAAGCCAGCCGGAACTCGAGCGATGCGTTCATCGTCTCGTGGTTTGCCAGGCAGCTTGTCGTGGTTTGCCAGGGCAGCTTGCTCGCACCAAGCGACGCCCCGGCGCGTGCGCTTATCGTGCGGCCCCCGGCACAGTCGTTATAGTTGAAGCGATGTCCGTACACGATCCCCGTCTTCAGGCCGCCGCACTTCGTCTCGCCGCTGAACGCCTCGAGCGTGGCGAAGCCCTCGCGCCCGAACTCGCCGACGCCCTCGCGAACGACATGGCCAAACATCCGGAGGAGCTCGAGGCCATCAATGCGCACGAGGGAACTGTCCCGCAATGGATGGCGGACGAACTCGACCGTCGGGATCGCGAGGACGCAGGCACCGAGCAGGACGGGGAAGCCGTCATGGCTCGCTTGCTCGCCAAGCACAGTCCGCGTCGCCGGTCCGCTTGAACCACAAGATCCGTGCGGCCGCCGAGCGCGACCTGGAGGACGCCGTGAACCTCGAATGCCGCGCTGTATTCGAGGAGCTGTCTTCGCGTGGGACCGTGGGCAAGGCGGGGAGCCACCCGCCCCGTCTTCACCTCGGCGATGTAGCGTCGGCCCTCGCGTTCGACGAGATAGTCGGCGCGCAAACCGAACGTGACCGGCTCGCCGTCGGCGAGCAACGTCCAGGACCCGGGAACTTGGCGCTCGAGCACCTCGTAACCCGCGCGTTCAAAGAGTGCGAAGGCGCCCTGCTCGCCGCTCACAGCGCGACGGGTGCGGGCTTGCGCGCCGGCCCGACGGTTCTCTTCGCGTGTCGCAGCGGCATGGTATGCCCGCGCGATCTCGCGTTTGCACCGGAGCCGCCAGGATTGAACGACGATGACGACCGCCGCCGCAAGCAGCGAGCCCAGGAGAGGCTGCCACGAGGTCTGCACGTCGAAGAGCCTATCGTGAGGCTACCTGCCCGGGCCAAGCTCGCGTCCGTGCTCGCAAGCGCGGACGCGTGACCCGCCGGGGCGAAAGCCGTCCGCCGTGGCAAAGAGGCCAACTCGCAGCATGGCTCTCCGAGGCAAGTGCGGCGAACGGTAGGCGCGTGAAATCCTTGCGGCTCGTGCCCGACGACGGTTCGGTTCGACATCGAACGACCCCACGCGTACCGTGATTACCCGATGAATACCCGTCGATTACCCGATGGGGGTCAATGGGGGCGGGTCGCAGAGCATACTAAGTCCCGTAAAAAACGCATGGGAACAAGTCCGCACTCACGCGCCTTGCGGCGGCGGAACCTAAAGCTGATCGGCAGTCCCACAAAAACACGGATATCCGGCAAACAAGCCCGATCGACGATCCGAGATCTCACGAGATCGAACGAATTGACCCCTGCGTCGGGCAATCATTGGGCAATCCCGAAATGGAGCGCCCCTCAATGGGCAATCGCGATCGACGCGTCGCCGCCCTCCAGGCCGCCATCGATCGTTTGACGCACGCCATCGCCACGGCGGACGAGCAAGCGATCCCGTCCCTCGTCGTGGACCGGCGCGCGATGCGCGAGGAGCTCGCCACGCTCCTGACCGCAACCGAACCTCGGGGATAGAACGCTGCCCAAGCGGGTGACCGGCGCTGTCGGCAAACCAACGTGCGCCCAAGCTGTGCAAGACGGCGAGGGTGACGTCGTGCGTGCGTGACCCCTTGAGTTTGGTCATAATGGTCCTCGTGATCAAAACCTCGCTCGCCGAAGCCAAAGCGCATCTATCGAACCTCGTCGACCAGGCCGAGCACAAGAAGAAGCGCATCGTGATCTTGCGCCACGGCAAGCCGGCCGCCGCCATCGTACCGGTCGAGGTTGCGATGCGTCGAAGTCGTCGAGCCAAAGCCATGACCGACGACGAGGTTCGTGCGTTCTTCGAGGACGCGACGAAGTGCGGCGATCCAACGTTCCCGGCCGTTGAGGATCTGGTGCGCGGGCGCCGATGAAGTACGTGCTCGACGCGTCGGTCGCGGTCGCGTCGCTTCGACCCCGTGAGCCGCGTCACGCCGCATCGGTTGCGTATCTGTCGCCGCTCTTGAGGGGCAGCGATGCCATCGTCGTCCCGGCGATCTTTCCGATCGAGGTCGCCTCGGCACTTGCGCGTGCGGGCTTTACGCCTGCTCAAGTGGACCGCTTCGTCGGCGGCTTTCTTGCGCACGCCACGCTGGTGACGATTGGTCCGAAGCGTGCGCAACGGATTCGACGCGTGTCCGTCACGACGCGGCTGCGCGCAGCCGACGCGATTTATGTCTGGCTCGCCGAAAGGGAAGGCCTCCCCCTGGTGACCGCCGACGACGAAATCCACGAGCGGGCCGCCGCTCGATGCCGTCTGGTTGCCCCGTAGCTCGCAAGGCAAACGCGATTCCGATGGGGCGTCGGCACGCGCATAGCACGCGCCAGACTTCACCCCGTCCCTCGTTGCTGGGAGCGGCGCGCGACGCGTAAGGAGCCGCCACGCTTCCGGACATCCAGCGGACCTCTGGGATGAAAACTTGCCGCCAAGCCGCACGGCAAGGGCCGCGTCGGACACCAACAGGCAAGTGCGACTTTGCCGAGATCGATCGTCTGCTCGTGCATTCCGACGCGATGCCATCCCCGCCGCGCAGTCCGCGGTGTCCTGGCGTTGAATGACGGTTGCCGTCGGATAGCCATGCGCGGGCCTGGGACGGTGCTCGACAACATCGTACTTGCTAACGTGCAGTTATGCCCTTCATCCCGTCGGTCACGCCTCCGGCGGACGCGCGCGGCGCTGCCTGGCTTTACTTCCACGGGAACAGCGTTCTGGTCGACGATAGGGGTGCGTTGCATGCGGCGCCCGACGCTCTCGGTCTCTATCCAAGGCAAACCATTTACCTCGGCACACTGGGCGGTCGCCCATGCTTCGCCGCCGAGCTTGAGCAACACTGGCAAGGCGCCGGGTTCGTTTCGCTGCGCACCGCGTTCATGACGATCGGTAGCGACCTTCTTGGCGTCCTCTCCGCTGCAGCCGAGCTGATCCACTTCGAACAGACTCACCGCTACTGCGGGCGATGCGGAGGCCCGCTCATCTCGCAGGCGCTCGACCGCGCCAAGCGCTGTCCAGCGTGCGGCGTCGACTGCTACCCGCGCATCGCCCCCGCCGTGATCGTTCTGGTTCACGATGGCCGCCGCTTGCTCCTCACCCACGCTGGGGATCGCCCCTTCTGGGCGCTCGTAGCGGGGTTCCTCGAACCAGGAGAAACTCTCGAGCAGTGCGCTGCACGTGAGGTACGTGAGGAAACGGGCGTTGCGATCGATGACCTTCGGTACTTTGGTAGCCAAGCTTGGCCGTTTCCGAGCCAGGTGATGATCGGATTTGACGCGCGCTACGCTGGCGGCGACGTCGTCGTCGATCGGAAGGAGCTCGACGAGGCGGAATGGTTTGACGTCGACGCGCTCCCGCCGGTGCCCCCCAAGCTCAGCATCGCAAGGCAGTTGATCGACGCGGGCATCGTGGCGGTCCGGGGCCGCGTCCAATAGGCACGTACGCAGCGGTCGAGTGAAGCAAACCTGCTTGCCCGCGAGGTGATCCCTTCTTATGCTATTCGGGCCGTACAAGGGCCGTACCGCACGTGCATCGGGCATCGCTGCTCACTGATACGCTCGCCTTGTGAACTACGTGGTGGCAGCCGACGCCGAGAAGTTTCTCGGTGCCTTGAGCGATGAGTCCGTTGACCTCTTTCTCATCGACCCTCCGTACTTCAAGATCGTCCGGGACCTTTGGGATCACCAGTGGGAGAGTGCGGGTGCTTACGCGGAGTGGCTCGTTGGTCTGTGTGCGTTGGCGCGCCGGAAGGTTAAGCCGACAGGGTCGCTCCTCATCTTCCAGGCGATCGGCAAGCACGGGCAGCATCCTGTCTTTCAGGTCGTCGCAGGGATCGAGCGCAGTTGGCACTTCCGCAATTGGATCACTTGGAAAAGGTCGCGCGCCTTTGGCAAGGGCGGCAACTATCTCTTCTGTCGCGACGAAATCCTATGGTTCTCCGCGACCGCGAGAGACGACCAAACCACCTTCAACACGCCTTTTCTCGGGAAAAAGCTAAAACGACCGGGCAAAACCGAGTTCAAGAAGGCCAGCAACGTGTGGGACGACATCGAGCAGGTCTTTCGCCCCGAGCGAAGTTGCCGTCGTCCTCTGCCGCTTCTGGCAAGGTTGATCCAGACTCACAGCCGTCCGGGCGATCTGGTGGTCGACTTCTTCGCCGGATACGGCACCACGGGCATCGTCGCTCATAACCTGGGGCGTCGCTTTCAGGGCTGCGAAGCCATTGAGCAGGACGCCCTAGATGCGGATCGGCGCGTCTCTTCTGCCAAGCGCGTTCAGGCTCGGTAACTGAACTTGTCGTGATCGCGCGTAAGTGCGCGAAAGGACTTCTGTCGCACCTGAACGCTCCGGGCGCTCCCCCGCAATGAGCTCGGGGAGAATTGGAGGCGTCCAACAGCTTGTAACTGCTGACTTCCCATCCGCAAAACGTGTCTGCGGTGAAGGGGTACCCCACGGACCCACCGGCGATTCCCCCATCGCATCTCCCATCATTCCCCGGGCTTGGGGCGAACTTCAAGCCGCAATCAAGCGGCACCCAGAAAGCAAGAATGTCAGATGAATCGTATCGTTCTCTACACCAATCGCCGCTCGAACAAGTTGACCGCCAGGGATTGCCCCGCCGATCATCAAGCCCTCACCGCACAGCTCCAGGGCAATGCTCGGGACGCCCGCCGAGTGCTCGCGCTCGCGCCGATCGCGATTGCGTTCTCGCTCACGGTCGCGGCCTTCCTTCGGCTGGCGCCGAGCCCTACGTTGAACGAGCCCGTCGTCGGAGTCGCACCTGGCGCCAGATGCTCTCCAACCAACGCAGCGAAGGTAGCCCAGCGCACAGTTTTATCGCTGGAAGCGAGCGCGTGGCTGAGAATCGAAACAACTGACCGAGCCGATGGTGCGTCGTCCTGCTCGGACGACGACGCTGAGCGCGGTACCCGCTCGCCCACTCGCCCCTCTTCAAGCCGCGATCCCGCCTCCGATGGGTCACTTCCGGCAAAATAGCCAGGTCGGCCGAAGCCCGAGAACATGAAAGTTTCCGCGTCTTCGCATTCTGCCTATCGACCTCGCTTATCGTGTCAAGGGACCTTCAATCCCGTACGTGCATCCCGTGCGATCGGTAAACACCTCGGTGATCTCGAAAGATCCCATGAACGGCGAAACCACCACTGACGTGAAGTCCCAATACGTCGCATCCCCCCCGAGCGCGCAGGTCTGGGGCTCGGAAACGAGTGACGCGACGCCGGCCTCGACGACCATGCCGAGCGCACACCCCTGCCCCGCGTCGAACAGCAGATCCACTTGGCCAGCATCCGTCGACTCCGGCCCCGCGCGGAACGTGACGCTTTCCGAGACCGGATCGGCGATCACCGAACCGTCGGCCGACAGTCCGGACGCATCGGGACACGAGTAGGTCTCGGTTCCCTTCAGCGTCCACGTTCCGAGCAACGGCGCGGCGGCGCCGGCTTCGGACCCCAGCACACCCCCATCCGCGTCCCCCGCATCCGCCGAGCCGTCGAACGGCCACGCGTCCGCCCACCCGTCGGCGGCATCGTCAATTGCCGACGCCCCGTCCGACGACTCCACCGTCGCGTCCGCCACAGCCGTGTTCGAGCCTCCGTCCAAACCCGGCGCATCCGTCCGGGCCGAGTCCGTCGCACCGTCAGCGCCGGCCTCCAGAGCCACCGCCGCGGTGTCGCCACCCCCACCGTCTTCCACGCACCAGCCCTCGTCCCCGCACGGGTCCGGCGTGACGCACCCGGCGGCGAAGAGGCCCACGACAAACGCGGCCCCGCTAGCGAGCCTCCAACGGATCCCGCGGGTCACGGCGCAACCGGCGCCGTCGTTCGCGGCGCGCCCCGCGCGAAGCGATACCAGTCCCCCACGCGTTCGACCGGGTGCACGCCGAGCCGCCCCCGCCCGCACAGAGGCCGCGCCTTCGTCACGACGAAGCGCTCCACCCCCACACGTAGCCCGAGTCATCGCTGACGAACCTCCCCCTTCACGGAAGCCTCTTGCCCGGAGGTCGACCCCCGACCGGCAACCGCCGGGGAGCCGAGATCGCCCGGTCATCCCCATCCCCGTCCCCTTCTCCGTCCGGGTCCGGTCCCGCGACCAAGCCGATGGCGCGCAAGGCCTCGCGCACAGTGTGCCGTTGCTTGCCGGCGCGCTGGGCGATGCGCGTGACGTTGCCGCGGCATGCGGCAAACAAGCGCGTGTAGAAGCGCCGATCGAACTCTTGCTTGGCGGCGTCGTAGAGACCCATTTCGGACTGCAGGGCAGGGTGCTCGGAAAGGGCCGGCCGCAGGTCGTCGAACGCGATCACGTCGTCGGTCGCGCCGACGAGAGCCACCTCCAAGAGATTTTTCAATTCCCGGATGTTGCCGGGCCACTCGCTGGCGAGCAGCAGCGTCATGCCGGGGTCGTCGACTCGGGCGTTGGGGCGGCCCAGGTCCTCGACAATGCCTTGGATTAAGAAGGGGAGATCGTCCATCCGCTCGCGGAGCGGGGGGATTTCGACGGTCACGTGCGCGATCCGAAAGAAGAGATCCTCGCGGAACCGTCCGAGATTGACGGCATGCCTCAGATCCACGTGGGTGGCGAAGAGCGTCCGCACGTCGACCTTGCGGGTGCGATCGCTGCCGATGGGGCGGACTTCCTTGTTTTCGAGCACGCGCAGCAGCTTGGCCTGCATGCCCGGGCTCATCTGGGCCACCTCATCGAAGAGGATCGTTCCGCCATGGGCCTCGACGAAGAGACCCTTGCGTTCCCGGTCGGCGCCGGTGAAGGCCCCGCGGACGTGACCGAAGAGCTCCGCTTCGAGGAGCGTCTCGGTCAAGGCGGCGCAGTTGATGGCGTGGAATGGTTTGTGGCGGCGCGGGCTTTCGTCGTGGATCGCGCGGGCGATGCGTTCCTTGCCTGTGCCGGTCTCGCCCCGGATCAGGATCGACACGGAGCTTGGGGCGAGCCGGTGCAGGACGCCGAAGAGCTTGACCATGTCCGGCGTCGTGCCCGTGAGGTCGCCGAAGCGATGCCGGCCATCGACGACGACGTCGTGGGGGGGATCGGGAATGAAGCGAAGCCGCTTGGCGCCGCAGCGCAGATCCCACTGGCCGTTCAGGTGCACTTCGTTGAATCGGGCGTCGAAGAGGAACGAGCCGTTGCGCGACTTCAAGTCGAGCACGCGCACGCCGAGCGGAGTCGCCTGCACCTCCACGTGCAACGCGCTGACCGTCCTGTCGTCGAGCACGAGATCGCAGCGCGGGGACCGTCCGATCATTTGCGGTTTGACCCCGACTTGCAGGCTGGCGTCCTCGTCGAGCACCTCGATGCGGCCGCCGCAGACCGAGACGACCTCGGCCGTCTCGCTGAAGGGTTGCGTCGTGGCGTCCTCGTTCATGATGTTGGGCATCGCGTTGCAACCCTTCTTCTCCCTACGGCGGTCGTGGCGTTTCGCGTCGCTGCGAGGGCTCCTCCTCCATCGCGCTCCTACCAGGCCCCCGTGAGTACGGCTTCGGTGGCTCGGGGGCCCATCACGATCGCAGGCTGCGGGGTGCTGGCCATCGGCCCCTTGGGCGACGGCCAGACGAACCAGGCGACCGCTCCGAGGACAGCCACGGCTCCCGCCCCCGCGTAGAATCCGCGCGCGAACTCGGCATCGGTGCGCTCGGCGCGGCGGTCCGCGTGAAGCGGCCCGCAGGCGGTCAGCGCGGGAGCCAAGCATCCCGAAGGACCCACTTGCGCGCTCAGGCCATCGGCTGTCGATTTTTCGTGCTCGTAGGCCAGGCCGAAGCCCACCCCTACGCCGGCCGCGACGACCGCCGCCGATTCGATCGCGATCACGGGGATCCACGGGGGCGCGCGGCCGGGCCGACGCGTCTCGGGCGGTGAGAGCGCGGGGGGGAGCTCGTCCCAGAAAACCGGCGCCAGGGGGACGCCCTCGAAGGGCAAGCTCACGAACGATCCGGCAAGCGCCACGACATGCTGCGATGCCACGAACGCGCCGTCTCGGACGCTCACGTCGTGCTCTCCGGGGGCGATCACCTGCGACACGATCGGCTCTCCGATGGCCGGACGGTCGCCGGGGGGCGTGTGCGGCGCGACGATCCCGTCGACCCGAATCTCGGCGCTGTCTCGGGCGAAGATCCACAGTTGAACGGTCTGGCGCTCGGCGCGCGGCAACCAGTTGTCGCGCACAAGGGAGAACTTCTCCGCGGACTCGCCGGCTTGCTCCACGTACTGCCTGAGGTGCTGGACGGCTTCCACGGGGTGACCGGCTTCGAGCTCCGCGAACCCGAGCTCGGCGAGCGTCTCCACTTGCGGATGGAGGGCGTACGCCTGAGTCAACGCGCTGCGCGCCTGCTCGTACCGTCCCTGCTGGAAGAGCGCGAGGCCTTGCCGGACCAGCGCCGTCGCGCGCGCGGCGGGCGCCTCGGCGGCGTCGGCGGGGGGAGCCGCCGCCCAGGCCCACGACATGGCCGGCAGAGGCCCTACGAGAAGCCCCGCCATCATCCCCAGCCTTCGCAAGCATTCGCGTCGCAGCACCGCCCACGCTCCCCGTCGAAAGTCAGCCCGTCGTGTGGGTCATCGCCTCCGGAACATCCAATCGAACTCGCATCGTCGCCGGCGTCGCCCGATCCGCACGGTCGGCTCCCCGCGCCCCCGGTCTTCTCGCGGCTCCGCCAGCAGGATGCTGGGCGGTTCGGGCGGGGGCTCGTGGGCCGGCGCGGGGGACGAGGTTCCGCTGTACTGCACGAAGTCGCCGCCGTCGGAGGTGGCGCGGATCGCGACCGGGGACGAGGGAGCGGGCCTCGGGCCGAGGGGGGTTCGCGGTCGTCGCCGGTCCGGTCCGACCCAGTCCTCGCCAGGATCGCTGTCTTGCCAGGACCGGAGCCACCGAGCCATCCGAGGGTGCACGCCGAGCGCGATCATCCGAGCGATTCTCGGCTTCTCGGGCCTCGTCCGGGATGGAGGGATGCCCTCGGGTCGCGGTCCGGGCCCGGTGCAGATCGTCCGACCCGGCGGGCGGCGACTCGGGCCGATCGGGTGGCTCCGCGGCAGGGCCGTGGGAGTTGGGGTCGTTCGGGCCACGGGGGTTCATCGGCCGGCCGGTAGGGAAGAGGGCGCAGGGATTGCGGGGGGAAGCGGCTTGCGGCCAAAGAAGTAGTCGTCGAGGTTCGAGGGCACGGGGTCGGGTGCGCTGGTGCTGCGACCAGCGGCGGCGGAGGATTGAGGGGGCGAGGCGCTTTCTCGCGCGGAACGGTCGCCGGGGGCGCTCCAGTTCGGCCCGACGCCGGCATCGGCCTCTCCGAAGTGGGCAGGCGTGGGGCGAGAAATGAAGTCGTCGGGGGGGTTACTGGGTACCGGAGGGGCGAGGCGGGAGGGGTGAGGCGGGGTGGCCGGGGGTCGACGCACTTCGCTCGGGCCTTTGGGCGCCGTCGGCACGGCTTGGGTACGCACCGCCGGCCCGCGCGCATCGGCGGCGTCGCGTTCGGCAGCGGGCTCGGTCGGGGCCACTTCGGGGACGGCGGCCGGATCGACCGGCGGAGCCAGCGCCAGCGTGAGGGCCGACGGTCGTTCCGCGGGGGACGCGGGCTCGATCGACCGCGCGGGGTGCCCGGCTCTCCAGTCGATCCAGACGGCGGTCGTCAGCAGGGCGGCGGTCCCGAGAGCGAGGGCGGCGGGGGCCGCGCGCGATCGCCGCGCCGCGCGCCGCTCCGCGGCCCCCGCCCTCGGGGCGGCCACGCGGAGGGCCTGTCCGGACGCCGTCGCATCCCCTTCGGGGGCGGGGGGTTCGCTCGCGGTCCGGGCGGGGTTGGGGTTCGCGGGGCTCGGCCGTGGGATTGGCCGCCAAATCGTGTCGCGGCCCGGCTCGCGCCCCACGACCGGGGGGCCGACACGAGAGTCTACGCGCCCGAGCGACGCTCGGGTCGCGGCTCGAAGCAAGCGCTCGGGGGGCGTGGCCTCGCGGACCGGGCTCGGGACGGGGTCCTTCGCTCCACCGGCCGGGGGATGGATCGCGGCCACGCTCGAGGCCTTGGCGTGGACCTTCGCCGGGCGATCGTCGGCGAATTCGAGATCGGCGAGCTCTTGGTAGAACGCGGCGACGCTCGCCTGCCGGTCATCGGGGTTCTTCGCCAGGGCACGCATCAAGCAATCGTCGACGCGTTTCGGAATCCAGCTTTTCCAGCGAGACGGCGCCATGGGCCGCAGCACCAGGTGCGCTTCGGTGACGGCGACCGCCGAGTGAATGTTGACCGGCCACGGGTAGGCTTGGGTCAAAAGCGCGTAGACGAGAACCGCGAGCGCATACAGATCGGCCTTCGGGCCGATGGGCTCGTTACGCAGCACCTCGGGCGCCATGTAGAAGGGCGTTCCCACGACGGAGTCGTCGGGGGCTTGCTCGGCATCGGGCAGGACCTGGGCAATGCCGAAGTCGAGCAATTTGACTTGGTCTTCGAAGGAGCGCGCGGAGTGCAGAAAGATGTTGGTTGGTTTGATGTCCCGATGCACGACGGGTGGGCTATCGCCGTGCGCATAGGTCAGTCCGGCACAAATCTGGCCGACAATCTTCCAGACGGCGTGTGCCGCAAGCGGCGCGGGGTCCTCTCGGGACACGGTGCGCATCGTCCGTCCGCGGAGAAGTTCCATCAGCAGAAACGGCGAGCCGTCTTGGAGGACTCCGCAGTCGAACACCTGGACGATGTTGGGGTGGCGCAAGCGCGTCATCACTTCCGCCTCTTCCTCGAAGCGGGCTTCGAACTCCGCGACGCGCCCGGGCGGCGGACGCAGGATCTTCATGGCTGCGCGGAAGTTTCGACCTTTGCCGACTTCGAGAACGAGGCCCATGCCGCCCCGGCCCAGGACCCGATGCATCACCCACCCGGTGCCGGGCAGGCATTCGCCCACGCGAAACTCGGTCGAAGTTGCCGACGTCATCACCCCTCCTTGCGAACCGGCTGGGCCGCCGGGTCCCTTTTCGGGTAGCGCTGCCGACATGCTCTCACAGTGGGGCGCGGGTAGGGTAAGGATTTCGCGCGGCGGAATCTCTCGTCACCTGGTTACAGACGAGGTCGTTTCCAAAGTACCGATAGGGGGCGGAATTTCCCGTGCGCTGGCTCGTTCCTCCTTCCGTCCCGATCTAGCCACCGCGGGGACGGAAGTGTTATCGGACGACGTGCGGCTTGCTACCTGAACGGGCCGCGACCCTGCCTCTGCGTTCGTCGTGAACCGCCTGCGTCGCGTTCATCTGTCACTTGGGCTGCTTGGGCTCGGCGCCTTCCTGGCGAGTGGGCTCTACATGCACGTCCGCTACGACCACCTTCGCGGGCTCGCCGATGGGCCCCGCCTTCTGTTTCGTTCCAGCCACATCTATCTTCTCTTTTCGTCGCTGCTCAACGTGCTGCTCGGAACGTATTTCGTTCCGGGTCGTACGGCGTGGCGCCGAGGCTTGCAGTGCGTCGGCAGCGCCCTCGTCGCGATGGGGCCGTTCCTGTTCGTCATAGCGTTTCTGCGTGAACCGTGGCTTTACGGCCTGGTGCGGCCCTTCGCGCGATGGGCGATTTACGCAAGCCTCGCGGGAGTGCTTCTTCACCTTTCAGGACGTCCCAAGACTCCGGCCTCGTAGCGGGGCCACGACCGGGAGCCGGCTTCGCCCCACCATCACGTCACCCGAGCCATCAGAGCGGCGCACGCCACGGCCCCGGCCGCGCAGAGCGCCACGACGCACGCTCCCACGGCCTTGTCTCGTCGATCGGCCAGGGGATCGGCCGCCATGTCCCAGCCCGCACGGACTCCCACCGCCGCCGCGGGCATGAGAAGCGCGAAGATCATCCACCCCGCGGGCACGGAGAGCACGCGCGCGATCACCCCGCCCGATCCCCGGACCTCCGTCGCTCCAGCCGGGGGTGACCCAGATACACGCCGCTCCCTCCTCGGAGCGCTTGCTGGACAACGCATCCGGTCCTTTTCGGGCAAGCCCGGCGAGGTGCCGCCCGTGTTCGTGGCCGCTGTCGACAACGCCAAAGCTGCCCCGAACGCGGAATCGGATGCCGACCTTCGTCCCTTCTGGGATGGCGGCTCGCGGTCGCTGAGGCGGAGCTCCGCGAGGAGCAGGAGGAGGCGAAAGAGGAGCGGGGCGAATGAGCAAGTCTCTGGAGGAGCGTCCTCGCGACGCAAAGGCCAAGCTCGGCAAGGCCGCCGCTCGACGGGTCCGTCACGGGAGCAAGTTACCACCCGACGTGACGAACCAGTCACCACCAGCGTCGGACGCGCCGCTTGTGGCCGATTGTGGACGGTGATGGCCGCGCTCACGACCGAGGCGCCGGTTATTGAGGTCCTCCAGACGCGCATCGCTGCCCAGGTTCCGCGAGTTGTCCTGCGCCGAACGATCGGCGTCCATTGCGCTAGGGTTGCCGTTCACCAGCCCCTGCTCGATCAGCTCCGAAAGCAGCTCGCGCAGCGGGCCGGCCGAAAGATCGAACATCTCGTCCTTTGAGTCCTTGGAAACGGTCAGCACCAGGGGCCGCCCCTCTCGAGCTTCATGAGGAAGTCGAGCTCAGCGAGTCGCGGGTCGCGCATGGTCATTCATCCTCCGGGCTTGGGCTCCCGATGCCCAGCCCCCGCTCCAGGAGCCGTTGGTTCGGGAAGAGCGCCGATGACGTGATGCTATACGTCTAGCGACGGTCCGAGGCCCGCAGGAGACCAGCGAATGAGCATCGAGAAGCTCGTACAACAGCTCGAACACCAGCCCAAGACGGTCGAGGAGCATTTCGCGGCGAAGCGGGATGAGTGGATTGCCGATGTGGCGCAGCTCATGAGCGGCGTCACGGCCTGGCTTAGTCCGGCAATCGAGAAGAAGCTCGTTCGGGTCGAGCGCGGCGAAGTCGACATCGACGAGCAAGATACGGGCCGTACCGCGTGGCCGCGCTCACGATCCATCTCGGAGAGCGAAAGGTCGAGGTGAAGCCGCGCGGCATGCGCATCGTCGGGGTCGTCCCCGCGGGCGGCGGGAAGAGGATCGTCGGGGCGCGCGGTCGGGTCGACCTGGTGTCAGGCCCTGCCCGGGCCACGATCCTCCGCAAGGCGGACCGCACGTGGCAACTCGCGGCCGTCGATGGCTGGCCCTCCGACAAGGAGGCCGTGCCACTGACGCAGGAGACGATGACGGATGCCTTGAGCGAGCTCATCGGCTGATGCCGACGTAGCGAACGCCTGCCGAGATTCTCGAGTACTACCGCCGGTCCGTCGCCACATTGCGTGTACTAGCGCGCGGGGGGATCCCGGCGCAGGGAGCCCAAGCGGCGACGTTCCCGCGCACCGAGGATGCATTCACCGAAGCGCTTGAGGAGATGCGCGAGGAACTCGACGACGAGGTCGTCCTGGCCTTAGTCGCGAGCGCCGAGCGCGTTCTGCGCCTGGACTATGGCGCGAGGCAGGCCGGCAGCGCCGTTGCTGCGGTTCGATTTCGTCGCCTGGAGAAGCGCTACGACGGACGGGTGCCGTTGGACGAAATTCTCGACGTCTGGAAGCAGGTCGCGGCAGCTCCGAACGAGGCCGGCCACTTCAAGCAGATGTACGCGTACCGGCACGGCCTCGCCCATGGGCGTTACTTCAACAAGAGCGGCCTGCACCACGCTGAACCGGCGGATGCGGACGAGGTGATCCGAGAGTTGGTCGCCAGGATCAAAGCGGTCGAGGCGGATTTTCCACGGTCGTGATTCGCTGGTGCAGGCCGCACCCGAACGTCACAATCAGCGTCTGTCCGAGCGGGTGCGTGTGCCAGTCGCTGCGCCTAGGTAAACGTCCACGCCGTCGCACATACGACTCCGGGATCGCAGCCAAGTTGGCCCACGCCCCTGTCGACTCGAACGGCACAACGTTGGCGGCAGGTGCGCTCACGAACTCCGCCTAGCTTCCGTTGATCGTGCGTCCCATCCCCCCCATGAGGGCGAAGACACGCTGTCCGCGAGGCAGGGCGGACCGTCCCGGGTCGTACACCTCGCCGACACACTCGATGCCGGTGACCTTCGCCACCTCGCCCCAGACCCCTCGGCGGAAGTACGCCTCCGAATGATTGAGGCCGAACGCACGGACGCGCACCACCACCGCGTCGCCGTCCGCGCTGGGCACCGCCAGGGAGCCGGCTTCGCCCCAGCATCACGTGACCCGAGCCATCAGAACGGCGCACGCCACGGCCCCGGCCACGCAGAACGCCACGACGCACGCTCCGACGGCCTTGTCTCGTCGATCGGCCAGGGGATCGGCCGCCATGTCCCAGCCCGCACGGACTCCCACCGCCGCCGCGGGCATGAGAAGCGCGAAGATCATCCACCCCGCGGGCACGGAGAGCACGCGCGCGATCACCCCGGCCGATCCGCGGACCTCCGTCGCTCCAACCGGGCGCCACGCTGCGTCGCTGGGAGCGAGATGGGTTCCGGCGTGCACGCACAAGGCCCCGAAGGCGACGACGGCGGCCAAGCAGAGCGTCACGCGGTGCACCCCGAGGGGTCGATCGGCGAGGCGCCGAGCCATCGCGACGCTCGTTTCGGCCACTTGTGCGGAAAGCACGCGCTGGGCTTGCGCGGCCTCTTTCTGGGCTGCCGCGGCGAAGGCCGCGCGGGCTCTCTCGATCGTGCGGGCGGTGTGTTCGGCGAACTGCGCCGGGTACTGGCGCCAGAGCGAGTCGTAATATTCGAGCGCCATCACGATGCTCCAGAACGCGTCGTTGTCGGCAAGGCCGAGCGCCTCCCGGATGCGCTGGAGGCGCTCTCGTTCTTCGAGGGTCGCTTGCCGACCGGTCAGCTTCACGAACGCGTCGTCGATGCTCATCGCGTGACCCTCCCCCATAGAACCCGTCCGGTGGTTCGTCCGTGTTCCCGTTCCCAGCCGGAATGAAGACTCCGCCCGACTCAGTCCAGCACCTCGGCCAAAACCTTTCGCACTTCGCTTCGCCATCGAGTCAATTCGGCTCGATTGCCGATGGGCAAGGACTTGGCGGCGGCCGCCAAGGGCAACCTCCTTTCGGTCAGATCGTCGGCGACCCGATCGGCCAAATCCGGCAACGTGACGGACTTGCCGCCGCGACTCTCGACCGATCCCCGGGTCTTTGAGCTGTTGTAGAGCTCGAACTTGCTTTCCGCGCCAAAATAGCCGTTTCGCACCACGTGGACATCCGCGGTCGGTACGGCCTCGATGAACTCCTGGAGCAGCTCCAAGCTATCTCGCTGGCGGTTGATCATCCAGAGTGCGACCAACTTCCGACCGAGCTCGCCCAGGCAGGTGCCGAGAGTCTGGCCGTACTGCGTGACGGCCAGATTGTTTCGTGCGGCCGTGTTGACGACGACGACCCGGTCGGAATGTTCGTCGCACACGTTCACGAGATCGACCCAGCCGTCACCCTCGTCCAGATTGATGAGCTCAACGGGGACGACGTCCTTGTAGACTTTCCACACGTCCGGGTTGGACGTGTCGCTCTCGACGAGACAGACGATCGTGCCTCTCTCGAGCAGGTAATCGAGTGTGGCGATGGCCATCATCGACTTGCCGACGCCGCCTTTGCTGCCTCCAATCCAGTAGATCGGTCGGTGTTTGTCCTCAAGGGATTGCGCGGTCTGGATCGCAGTCATTCGGGCTTGTCCTCTCGACAGGATGAAACGGGAAGCGGGGGCACAACGCCGACAGCCGTCGGCTTCACTTGGGTTGGCGCTTTAGAGGCTCCCGGGTTCGCGTCGTGCCGCGATCGTCGACCGACGCACGACAGACTGTCCGACCGACGGGGACTTCCATACGGGGTGACGCCGTCGCCCGTCGCGGCTGGACGGATGCTTCGCTCCGGAGTCGTCGCTCGAGTGCCTTCCGGAGCCCTCTTCGAGTCTGACGCGCCCGAAGACGGCTCGTGTCGCGGCTGGACGCGCACTCCCGCGACGGGTGACTTTCGGAGACGAGCCGACTTCGATGGGCCGTCCAGTCCGGACAGAAGAGGGGCATTGCCCTCCGTCAAGAGATCTCGGACGAGGCTTGCACTCGCCGTTACCCCGCTCTCGGAAAGGATCTTGGCGATCGCGTCAAGACCGTACGCCTTCGATCGGGCCTCGCGGATCTGCGCAAGCACCATCCGACGTGGCGACTTCTTCGATCGTGGGTGTAACCGCCGTCTCGAGCCGTGTCCTCGCGCGGTCTGGATCGCAGTCATTCGGACTTGTCCTCTCGACGGGATGGAATGGGAAGTGGGGGAGGAACGCCGACAGCAGTCGACTTCACTCGGGATGGCGCTTTAGATGCTCTCGGTATCGGGTCGCGGCACGAACGTCGACCGACGCACGACAGACTGTCCGACCGACGGGGACTTCACTACGGGGGTGGCGCCGTCGCCTGTCGCGGCTGGACGAAGGCTTCGCTCCGGCGTCGTCGCCCGAGTGGCTTCCGGATCCGTCTTCGAGTCTGACGCGCCCGACGACGGTTCGTGTCGCGGCTGGACGCGCACTCCCCGCACAGGTGACTTCCGGACATGAGCCGACTTCGCTTTGGCGCCCCGCCCGAACACAAGAGGGGCATTGCCCTCCGTCAAGAGATCGCGGACGAGGCTTGCACTCGCCGTTACACCGCTCTCGGAAAGCATCTTGGCAATCGCTTCAAGACCGTACCCTTTCGATCGTGCCTCGCGGATCTGCGGAAGCAGCATTCGGACAGCTTCCGACTTGGTGACTTCTTCAATCGTGGGTGTAGTTACCGTCTCGAGCAACATCCGCGCGCGGTCGATCGCGTCGCACCGAATCTTCTGTCGTGCTTGCATTGGGCACTTGTCTCCGTTTGGCTCCGGAATCCGTCCCATACGTAACTACGACAGACTACGAAGTCAAAACGGAGTCAGGTCAGAATGTGTCGTTCCCGAGAGCAAAGCGGAGGGCAAGATAAAGGAGTGGATCCACGCGTGAGTTAAGATGGCAAAACTATTTCAGGAAAATATGGATCCACGGACATAGGGCGTGGATCCACGACATCGATAACCTGTTGAACGCCATAACGAAAAGGTGGATCCACTCGGGAACGACCCGGACGATCTCCCTATTTTACGGCCTCGGATGGGCGGAGGGCGAAAATCGACATCGCGGAGCGGCGCAGGGTCGTTTCGCGGCGCGCTTCTGTCGCGGATCGTGCGCCGCGCCGGCGCCGCACGACGTGCGGCAGTACGCTCACGGGTCTCGGTCCGACGACCGGATGCGACGGCGCGACGCGTGGTCGTCAAGGCGCACGTCGCGCGCATGGGGACAGGTGGCGCGAAGGCGGCCGCCCTGCACCTACGGTACATCGAGCGCGACGGGGTCGAGAAGGACGGCTCCGAGGGCGTGCCGTACACCGACGACGGACCGGCGCGCGTCGAGACCTTCGATCAACCCCGCCCCGGGGAGCGGCACCAGTTTCGTGTGATCGTGTCCCCGGAAGATGCCGCGGAGCTCGACCTCACGGCGTACGTTCGGCGTTTGATTGTGCGGGTCGAGCGCGATCTCGATCGCAAGCTCGAGTGGTTGGCCGTCAACCATTTCGACACCGATCATCCCCATGCGCACATCGTGATCCAGGGCGTCGACCGCACCGGGCGCGAGCTCAGACTCGACCGTGGGTACATCTCGAACGGCTTGCGCTGGTCGGCGCAGGAGATCGCGACCGAGGAGCTCGGGCCGCGGCATGACCTCGATATCCAGCGGGCCTATGCCTGGGAGATCACCCAAGAGCGTTTCACCTCGCTCGCTCGCGAGCTCGAGCGGCGCGCGGTCGACAACCGCATCGAGGTCCGGTCTCGCCAGCCGCCCGGGTGGATCGACGACTCGACACTGGTCGCGCGGCTCGAGCACCTGGCGGCAGTGCGGCTCGCGGAGCGCGTCTCGCCATCGACGTGGTCGCTCCAGGCGGGATGGCAAACCGAGCTTCGCGCCCTGGGTTCCCGAGGCGACATCTTGAAGCAGCTTCATGCCGCCGTGCAAGGGGACCCGGCCCGATATCGGATCGTAGGCGAAGGGCAGGCGATGGACCTCGGCACCGCGGGGGACGACGGTGTCTTGACGGGGCGTGTCGCGCGCAAGGGTTTGTCCGACGAGCTCAAAGCGCGGCTGTACGCCGTCATTGAGACCAACGGGCCACGCGGTCCATGTCCAGCTCGACCCGCGGTCCGCCGAGGATTCTGCGTCCGGGCGACATCGTGTCCGTGACGAGTCAACCCGAGCGCGCCATCCGGCCGGTCGACGGGCACATCGCGGAGGTGGCCCGCGCGCGCGCCGGCCTGTACATGCTCGATGCCGAGGCCGCTGACGCGACCGCTCGCGCCGCCGGTCGGCGCCTGCGCGAACTCGAGCGTCTCGGACTGGCGACGCCCGCCGCTCCCAACGCCTGGACGCTGCCGCTGGACCTCCTCGAGCAGCTGCAAGCGCGGCACCGGGCGACACGACACCTCCGAAGCATCGCCTGTTCTTTCGTAAGGAGCCGCTGTCGCTTGCCGACCAAATTCGTTATCTCGGCCCCGTGTGGCTCGATCGCGTCGACGCGTCGACCCTGGCGCCCTACGGCTTCGGGGCGGAACTGCGCCTCGCTGTGCAGAGTCGCCGTGAAACGCTGCGCCAGCTCGGCGTCGCGCCCGACGATCCGAGTCGGCTTGCTGCGCTACGCGAACGCGAGCGACGGGCGGTAGGAGACGAAATGGCTGCGAGCTTGGGGCAGACATTTGTCGGACGCCTGCCGGAGCGCTTCCGCGGACGCTTGGAGATCCGCGCGGCACCCGGTGGCTCCTGGTGCGCCGTCATTTCGGACGGTTCGCGCTTGGGCGTGATGGATACCACGACGTCGCTGCGCGCCATGCAAGGCAAGTCGGTCGTGATCTCTCGCGATGCAAGCGGCCGACTCGTCGTTCGTCCGGATCTCGACCGCGGGCTCGGGAGCTGACCCTGAACGCGTCACCGGAAGCGTGTCCTCAGGCGAAGGACGGTCGGGCTGTAGACGGCCACGCCGAGCCGACCTTTTTTGACCCGGTGGATCCGACGTTTTGTGACCGACCCGACCCGGCGAGGCGGAATCGGGATAGGGCCGGCGGGTTCACCGGGCCTCTCCCACACCACCGGACGTGCGGGGTTTCACCGGGTTCGACCGCCCCAGCCGGAAGGCTCCACGACCCGTCGTGCCTCTGCTGCACGAGGAACCGCCCGTCGTCGTCACGAATGACCGCGGCGACGCCCGGAATGAGCAGCAGGTCGGGTCCGATCCTCTCACGCAGGCCTCGGTAGAAGTCTGACATTCCCATGGTCGCCTTGGGCTTGGTCCCGGCCGCTTGGGTGGCGGCGAGCAACGAATTACGCGGTCTTCGTCGAGTCCTCAACGGACGTGGAGCTGAGCGTGGCGTCGTGAGCGCGGAGGGCTGCGACGAGCTTGGGCATTGCGACGTAACCGCGCAGCTTGCGGAAGGTTTTCGACGTCACGATGAGGGCGAGTGCGACCCCGCGCACCACCATCGTACCGCCTTTCCCCTTCGTCACGTTGCGCGTCTTCTTGCGAGCGAGTAGCCGGTCGAAAGCGTATCGATCAACGAAGAGCCGCGGAAACCGCGGCGGTCACATATAACCCGTTAGGGGCTTCCGCCGTCGCTGTAATGGCGAACCGATTTGAGTCCAGAACGGCACCGCTAAAACCCAGGGCGGTGAGCTCGTCGTTACTTCGCCCTCGGATCGCTACGCCGTCCCCCAGCGCCAGTGCGTGGTTATCGCTCGTGAAGTTTCTGACGTTGGCGACTCCTCGCGTCACCCACAGGGGCTCTTGGATTTCTGCCGTGAAGTCAGACCACACGGCTTCAAAGACAACATCGTCGTAAAGGATGCTGTTACTGCGGGCGTAATATTCGTATACAAACTGTATGACAATACGCGTGACGTCCTGGGCGTCAAAACGCGCCAAAAACTCAGGAAGCGAGGTGACTACCTGTGTTGCCTTTCCAAATGCGTCCAGCGCAAGAATCGGGGCATCGCGTGACATGTCATAATAGGCGATGCCTCGCAGGGCCTCGGGCGTCATGCTGTTTGCGGCAGCCATTGAAGCTGTCTCTTCGATGAGACACCGAAGTGCGATTCTCGCGGCTGCTGTAGCTTCTACATCGGTCACAACTGCACCCTTTCCACGTAAGCGTCCGGCGCGCCCCGCTGTTGACCTGAGTCCAAGAATGGTTCAGGGGGCGGGCCTTTCCCGCGATGAGGCCCCTGCCAAGTATCGGCGGCGAGCTTCTTGTCCCAGTACTCGTCGCGATTGTTGGCGAGCACGCCAAGAGCATCGTCGCGTTGACGTCGTTGCCGCGGCCGCAACAGAGCGCGACCATGCTTGGCGACTTCAGGCCAGTGGTTCAGGGGGGCAGAGGCGAGGCGCTGCGCTCGTATGGATAGCGGCACGTCGTGCTGGGGTCGCGTCGCGGACTCGGGCGACACTCTGCATCGACGTGACGACGCGCGACGCGTTCGGGGATTGCGGGAGTTGCGCTGCGCCCCAGTGGTTCAGGGCGCTGGACCGTGGGGCGCCCACCGATCGGGTAGCAGCGCGTCGAGCTGCTCGTCGGTCGTTGCGTCGCGGACTCGCGCAAGTACGTCGGTGAGATACTCCGTCGGCTCGACTTCGTTGGCGATGCAGGAGCCGACGAGCGAGTAGAGCCCCGCGAAGTTTTTGCCCGCGAGTGGATGTCCGAAGAAAAGGTACGTATGGCGAGCCAGAGCAATAACGCGTAAGCGGGACTCTGAGCCGTTGTTGTGCATCGGAATACGCGGATCCGACAAGAAAAGCTCGAGTCGAGCGCGTTGGTTAATCGCGTAACCGAGCGCCTCGCCGAGCGGGCCCTTCGGAAGGACCTCGACCTTCTTGTGTTCGGCCCACTGAAAGAATTGCTCGACCAGCGGAGCGCTACGCGCATTTCGCAGCTCGAGATGGGCCGGAGTGCGGACGATCTTCTGCTCGGTCGCGTCGTGTTCGACACGAAAGATCTCGCGGATGATCCCGAGCGCGGGGTCGATGTCCTCGGCCGCACGGGTGGAGCGCGCCTCGAAGAGCTTTCTGCGCATGTGGCTCCAGCATCCGCCGCGCGCGCGTCCGAGCGGGTCGGTCACCTGGTTGTACCCCGTGTATCCGTCCACCACGAGAGTGCCGCGAGTGCCACCCAGGATCTTCGCCGGCGTGTCGCCGCTTCGATCGACGGCGAAGGCATACAGAACAAGCTTGCCGCCGCTGACTTCATCGTGACCGTGAAACACCCAGACAAAGCCGCGCTTGGGACGGTCCTGCAAGCGCATCGAGGTCTCGTCGGCGAGCACGACTTCGAGAGCCGCGATTCGCGTCTGCAGTCGAGCGACGAGCGGTCGAACAATCTCGGCAGCCTTGTGAACGAGATCGTTCATCGTGCTGCGCGAGATCGGGATCCCAAGTCGGCCGAATCGTTTCTCAATGCGATGAATGGGAATCGAGTCGGCGCACTTCTCCACGATGAGGAATGCGGCGAACCCGAAGCCGTACTGTCCACCGACGACGAGCTTCGGAGGCGGCGGCGCCGTCACGATGGACTGGCCGCAGCTGCATGCGAGCTTCTGCCGCTTGTGCACACGACGGATGAAGTGACCCGGCTTGTACTCGTACGTCGTGCTCTGCTCGGGCTCGAGAGCTCGCGCATGCACGCCGCCACAATGAGCGCACGGCTTCATCGATTCGGGTACCGGGTACTCGACCTGCTCGACGGCCATCGCGGCGTTCTTCGCGAGTGCGCGTTCGCGTCGCTTGCGTGCAATCTCTTCGCGACGGCGCGCGCGCTCTTCGTCGGTCATCGGTTCGGTGTTGCGAAGCTCGGCGTCGATCGGCGGAACGTGGGTCCGCTCGGTCTTCGGGCCCAACAGTTGCCGCTCCAGCCGGTCGATCTCGGCCTTCATCTCTTCGGCGCGCGCCTTCTGCTGCGCATCTTGCTCGGACAGTCGACGCTGCAGCTCGGCGATGAGTTGCTGCTGCGCAGCGATCAGCGTCTGCTGCTGCGCGACGATCTCGCCCAGTTGTCGCTCACGCTCTTCGGCGCGCTTGCGCAGCTCCACAAGCTTCGCGATGCGGACGTCTCGCGCATCAACCACGATCCTTTTCGTGCACCATCGCCGCGCAGATTAAAAGGCTTAGCGTGGGGGCCGACGACGATTTCAGCGACAAAGTGTCCAATGGACACACAGGGCCGCGACGGGGCTCAGCGCGCCAGACCCGGAGGCTGCCACAGCGCGGGGCGTTGAACGTGTTGGACGTCGATGCCATCGAGCAACATCGCCAGCTGCGTCGCATCGAGCATCGCCGTCCGCGTTCCCGGCTGGATCGCAGGGATCCGAAATCGATTTCTTTCCAACCGCTTGTAGACCAATAAAAATCCCCCGCGGTGCCACACCAAAATCTTCACCCGGTCTCGTCGTTTCCCAACGAACGCAAACAGGTCCCCGCTGAACGGATTCAGGTCCCAGCTCTTCACGATCGCGAACAGACTGTCGTGGCCTGCACGCATGTCGACCGGCTGCGACGCGAGGTACACGCGAACGTGAGGCGAGAAACCGAACACCGTCATGCACCCGCGATCGCACGAACCAGCGCCGCAATGTATCCGACGTCCGTCCCCCGCTCGCAGCGGATCGTCGCCGCGCCGACCACGACTTCGACCAGTTCGCGGCCGGCCTGACGCCCCTCGACGGTGATCTCGATCGGCTCGATCGCCGACGCACCGTGCTCCGCACGGTTATCACGAGCCAACTGGCTCGACCACCACCGAAGCGAGAACACCGAAAGCCCTTCGCTCTCGGCGAATTGCCGCGCCGTAAGCCCGCTGCGCCGCCAACGCGCCACTCGGCTTGACCACCAGACTCGCGACCGACGCTCGCGTCCCATGCCCCCGATCGCACCGCGCTTTCTGCCCCTAAATCAAGTGCGGGCCCGGCCGGACGGTTACGGCGCAAAGCTTGTCGGCCGACGAAGAGACGCGGAAACCGCCGCGGTCACATAAAAGGCCTTTGGGGCGCTCGTTGTCAGTCGGAGCGGCCGTCGGCGGACCAACCGGGACCGGAACCCGGGTTCCGATCGGAGCGATCGCCTATCTTGGCTGCAGGGCTCTGCGCGCCGATGCGGGCCGCATGGCGAAACCGGGTTTCGCCTCCGGCGCACCGGAATACGGATTCGGGCCGCTACGTGCGCTCGAAGCCGGTGAAGATGACCGCGACGACGTGCTCGCCCTTGGCGTTGCGCTTGTAGGCGACGCGGGCTCCGGCAAGCCGGTGCGCCTTGGCCAGCTCGTCGACGGCCGTCATCAGCGCGCGGGTGCCGAGGTTCGGCTGGTCGTCGATGTGGAGGTTGCGCGGCGGACGGGTGTTGTCGGGCATTGGCGGGAGCATACTGAACACTTGACGGGTATGCCGAGAACCGATCTTGGCCAGGGCTTACCCGATGCGTCCGGTTGTGCGATCGTGCGGGATCACGGCACCCGGGGGCGGCGGGCATGGCGAAGCGGAAGCAGGAAGCGGGAAACGGGAAGACAAACGAGGCGGCGAACGGCGAATCGTCGCTCGTTCAGTCCTCCAAGCCGCTTGTGTTCATCAGCCACGACAGCCGCGACGCGAAGCTGGCCGAGGCGTTCAGCAACCTGCTCACCGACGCAAGCGGCGGCAATCTGAAGTCGTTCCGGTCTTCGGATAAGAAAGGCAACACGGGCATCGAGTACGGCAGCGAGTGGTATCAGGCGATCATGGCTGCGCTGAAGCTGAAGCAAATGCACCGACGTGGTCGCGCTGCTCACGAAGCATAGTCTCGACCGCCCGTGGATTCTGTTCGGCGAGTAGTAAGCCCAAAAGTGCGTCGGTCGACGAAGAGCCGCGGACGACCCCGCGGAAACATATCGCGTCTTAGGGGCGTTCGTTATCGCTGAATCGGCGAACCGATTTGGTGAAAGGGCTTATATCGCAGCGAAAGGCCCGCGAATTTCCGGAACGTCCGCAGAATATCGGCCAACCACTTGGCGTGGCCCGACCCGAGCGTCGACAGCACCGCCACGACCATCGCCAGCGGCATCACCTTGCGCACTCGCCGTAGCCAGCCGCTACGTCTCGCGATCGCGGTCACCTGCTCCTCGCCGAGTACTTCCGTAAGCCGTTTCGCATACACGCCGACTCCGGCGCGTGTACTGTTTGATCCGTGCATCGGGGGTCTCCTTTCGCGTTGTCTCACAACAGCGTCTAGAGAATCCCCGATGCCTTTGACTACCCAATTCGTGCACTATGCACGTAAGTGATCGAGATCACTCGGGAAATAAAGATCCTACCTATGATCGCGTCTTAGGGGCTTCCGTTGTCACCGAGCGGCGAACCGATTTGAGAGTAGCTGTTCCAGCGCACCTCGCCGACGTGAAGCCTAAGGTGCTCCCACGTATCGATCCGGTTAAAAATCTTGAAGAGCAGGCAACGGAAGAAAACCTCCTCTTCGTCCTGACTGCCGGCGTAGAGCACGTGGCGGATGAGGAACTGGCTCACCCGATCCGAAGCGCGGTAGGCATTCGTGAAACGGTGCCCGCCAAGAATGGGATCGTCCGTCCACGGCGGGGGGGTCGCCCGCGGCTCGCCGGTGGAAGACCTCCTGCCGCTGGCAGGCGAAGCGCCAGTACGTGTCGAAGACCGGCGTGACGGTGAGCGTGCGGCTGCCGACGCGCAGCGTTCTGCGCGCAGATCGCGGTTCGGGACGTGGCGGCAGCACCAACGCAGTCCGCGCATCGTCGAGGGATCCGACCCTCTGGCCGGCCAAATCGGCGCTCACGGGCTTGAGCATATCAAGATCCTAGATCAGGATCTACTTGGATCATGGCACGCGGGCCCAACTCGGTCGGGACCAAGAAACTGCACCTGTCGACGACGCCCGAGGTGCTCTCGGCGCTCGACGCACTGGTGCAGACCGGCCTGTTCGGAAAGAACCGCACCGAGGCCGCCGAGGAGCTTCTGCGGGTGAAGGTGCGCGAGGCCGTCACCGAGGGATGGCTCGAACGCTCCAAGCAGGTTTCATGGCCTGCAGGCCCTGGACGAAAGCGACGCAAGTAGAGCAGGGCCCAAAGGTCGAGGGGGCTCGTTCACGCGTCGAGCTGATGCCACACGGCCCTGAGCAGAAGCTCCACGTCTTGCTGTCGGTCGACGGCAAGATCAGATAGGTCGCGCGTGCGACGCTTGAGGGCTTGCACCGTGCAGACGGCTACCTTGACGGCCGAGAGCCGCAGGAAGTCCGCGATGTCGTGGTACTCGTCGGGCTCGACCCCGACGACGTCTCGAAACGCCTGGCCAGACGGAAGGACCGGTGCCTTTGCCCGAGCCGATTCAGTTGTAACAATACCGCCGTGGTGCACGATGAGGTGGCGCTTGCGAAGGATGGCGTCGAGCTCGTCCCCCTCATCTTTCGGCAACGGCGAGCACTCGAGGAGATCGCGGAAGAGTCCATTGATTTGCTTGGCCGATCCGAAGTCGTACGACTCGGCGACGATGAAGCCGATCTTGACGTCGAGTTCTCCGGCGGCTGAAGCGAGTGCCGAGAGCCGGAGGCTCGCCTCCTGACGCCGGTTGGCGAAGTCGACGAGCAGAGGGGCATGCAGCGTCAAAAGCGCCGCAAACTGGTGTTTGCAAAACGCCTCGAAGAAGCCGAGCGCGCCGATGAGCGCCACTTCCGCGGCGCGCCGCAGAACGTCGCCGTAGAGGTGGGGCTCCTCTCGACTCCTGGCTCGCGCGAGTTCCACGACTGAGAAGAGCCCCTGAAGCTGGTAGTCGAACATCCAGAGGGGCGAGATGCCGCCGACGAAGTGCTCACTCGACGCCTCGTGCTCGCTCCAGCGCGGCGCTTTGCCGTTTCGCAAGACCGTCACGGTCGTAGCTCCGGCAGGTCCGGGGACGTGGCAAGCAGGTTTGCAAGCCGCTCGACGAGCAGCACGGCAGCTCGCTGGCGAGTAGTAAGCCCAAAGCACGTCGGTCGACGAAGAGACGCGGAAGCCACCGCGGAAACATATCGCGTCTTAATCGCGTCTTAGGGGCGTTCGTTATCGCTGAATCGGCGAACCGATTTGAGAGTCCCGTTTGGCCAAGTATGCTGGCCCGGTCGAGGCCATCCCCGTGCTCGGCGGCCTTCATCATGACTATTGCGCCGCTGCCTGAAGCCGGCGGACAGCCCAAGGAGCCAGGACAGGGGGGCCGGGGATGGCCTGGGAGAGCTCGGGAGCCGTACGAAACGGATACATGCCCGAAGTACAGCGGGGAATGTGGCCGATCAAAGCCAGGTAGCGGACACTGCCCCCCCGCACACGTGTGGTGCACGGAGCCACAAGGTAGCGCCCAGCGCCACATGTAGCTTTGTGTGCCACATTCAGGCTCCGCCAAGTCCGCTCTCGGACCGTCTGAAGTCTGAGCTCGCACGATTTTTCCAATATTGTTGAACTTATTTTGTTGCAAGCGTGCCACCTGAGCCTGGTCCACTTTGTGCGATCTTGGCGCCAATGTCGGTTTTCCGCGTCGATAGCTCCAGCGGGAGGCATTTCGTGAGGCTGGAACCGTGGCGAATCGCCGCACTCGCGGTCGTGACCACACATTTTGAGGTCCTAGCTGCTTGCGGAAGCCCTTCGCCTCCGCCGCCCCCTGAACCTTCAAGCTCGTCGTCGAGTTCAAGCTCAACGACCAGTTCAAGCTCGTTGTCGAGTGAATTGGACGGGGGCAAGGATGCAACGACGGACGGCGAAGCAGATGGGGACACAGACGGGGAAGCAGACGCCAATCGCGATGCGACTGTATTGGACGTAATCGAGCCCGATGTAATCGATGGCACCCCGGACGCCAGCGACGCGGATGGTGAGGCGACTACCTGCACAGTAAAGGATCCGTGCGGGGGCTGCACGACAGCGACAGGGGGATCCACCGCGTGCGTGACTCCGCCAACGACTTGCGAATTGACGCCGGGCTCGTGCATTCCGAGCAGCGGCGAATGTTCGTACATTCTGGAGCCGAATTGTGACGCAGGACCGGATGCCGCCGATGCATCCGACGGATCGAGCGAAGCCTCCGCGAACAGCGCTACTGGCACGATCGGCGGGCAGGAGTTGATCATCCAGAGTGCCTTCGCCGGCAATGTCCCCGTGGGGAATCCCGGGTTAGCTCCCGATACCAACGTGACGAGCATCGTTCTCTCCAACGTATCCATCGCAAACCTCGCCGACTTATGCGCATTAAACCCAGATGGCGGACCTGGAAACGCCTGGACGGAAGACGACAGCGGGCCCTCCCCCAACCAAACTGTCTTGTACCTCGACATTGTAACAAACTCATCGTTGACGCCAGGCACGTTCGACGTCCTAACCTCAGCGGGGGCGACGATAGGAGCGGGGGCGTTTTACGGTGCCGCCTACGACCAAAGCGACAATCCAACGGCATGCGAGCAGTCCGTAAGCGGTACCGTCACAGTCTCAACTGTAACGGCATCGGAAATCATAGGGACCTTCGATCTGAATTTAAGCCCCTGGAATGCGCAGAACATAATCAACACCGTCAAAGTTGACCATGTGACGGGCGCGTTCTCAGCGGCCATATGTGCGTCCTACAGCGCGACCGGCGCAAATCCTCCGAACTCAGCTGAATGCCAGTGAAGTCCCGGGTCGATTGAATTTGCTTGCGCTTCGCCATCCAACAACACCGAAGAACGAGCCAAATCGGTGACCGTCAAGTGCGACGAGGTGCTTTTCTCCGAGCAGCGAGCGAGAACGCCCTCGGGCGAGGGGACGAGACTCAACGTGCAGTTGGGCTTCAAGACAGACTTCTCCTTTCGGCCAGCCACGGCATTCGCCTGAAACTTCATCCGGCTTACCCCGCTGTAGGGCATCGCCCGGGGCGTGCCGGCCAGGATGTCGTTGCCAAAGGGGACGATTTCCGTGCGCTCAATTGGGACGGCGCTTTCAATGACAACGAGCGCCCCAAAGGCCTTTTATGTGACCGCGGCGGTTTCCGCGTCTCTTCGTCGGCCGACAAGCTTTGCGCCGCCTACTCGCCGCCCGGACACCGTCAGTCGGGCGGCAACGGCTCGATGGTCACACGATCGTTTGAGCTTACCCCCTCTGATGGGGGCCACAAGACGTCGCGATCCCACACGGTGAAGAAGTCCTCCGCATAGAGGGCGTGGGTCATTAGCCGAAAATCATTTCGCGTCTCGTTTGCGGGCTTCGCGGCAGTCATCCTCTGGGCGCTTGGGGGCAAAACTCGTTGCCCCTTCCGGCCCGCGCTCGCCATTCTGTAGCGGAGCAGCTGTTGAAGCCGGACGACGTCCGGGATTCGCCGATCCGGACCGAGCACGATGTGCAACTCGAGATGAGGGGACTTGTTTTCCCTGATCGCCTTCAAAAGCGTTCCGCGTGCTTCCGCATCGGTTCGCGGGAAGCGGTACCCAACGAAGACAATTACCTCGGCTCGCTGAATATGCTCACACGCATCGGTCCACAATCGGCTCAATTCCTGAGTCGCTAGACGCTTAGTTGGGCCCGGTGTAGCGATTCCGATGTTTACGCCATCGCATTCAAGAGCGTATTCGGGCGACGCTAGCAAGTATCTTACCGGCTTCTCTAGTTCACGGCGCCAATCGACGCTGCCGTGTAGCTTGAAGACTTTCGGCTTAGCGCCTAGCGGCGGCACGAGCGGGACGACCTGCGAGGTGAGTACCTCCGGCGGCGCAGGCACCACGACGTCAAACCCTCCGAGGGTTTCCAACACCCGGTCGTAATTGAACGTCACGACCGTGTCCGACGACGTTAGGTCGGCGGCCCACGCCTGGTACGGCTGCCAGCGTTCTTCATTCGTATTCGCACCGTGCAGGAACGCGCAACACGCTGCGGCAACGAGCCGTCGCGCCGCGTCGCGCAGGTCCGGGGTCTCCACTCCGGAAATCCAGGGGGCATTATTGAGCTCGGAGGTCATCGGTCGGAAAATCCGACTGGCAGCGCTCTCGTTTTCGGCCGCGGCGTCTAGCTGGTCTAAAAACTCTTCCGCATTCTCCCATAAGCGGATTCCGGGGTCAGCTGTGTCCCCGTATTTATCGTACAAGCGGCGCACCGCGAGGGCCGCGCGGCGGTACACGTCATCGGGCTCCTCGGGGGGGCCCCCAATGAATTTGTTTTTATGATAGAGAGAGGAAACGAAATTATTCGTCGCCGATGAAAGCAGGTCGGGCAATAGCGGGCCGCCGAGCGATCGACTGAAGCCCGCGCCAAGGATCCAAACCGTTCGCCTCTCCTCATCCCCCATCGCCCCAATGGTCGGCCGATCGCCCGGGCGACGTCAACGGCGATGACTGGCGGAGGGCGCGTGGCGGACGACGCGCGCGATAATCGCGGCAACGCGTACTCTGCCGAAGTGGACCGGCTGTTGTCGTTCGCAAGTTGCTCGCTGGCGTGCCGCGCGTGCGAGTGGACGGGGCACGCGGGTGCCAACCTCGGGTCCCCGCGCCCGCATCTGCCGCCGTTGACAAGGCCGACGATAAGCGTTGGCATCGTTTCGGAGGGCCGATGAACACGGAGCAACGGAAGCTGATCCGCAACGGCTGCTATTTCTTCGGCGGGATCGTGATGCTGGGAGGGTGTGGCGCCGCACTGGACAACCCGATCATGGTCGTGGTCGGACTCGTCGCAGCGGTCGGTCTCGTCATCGTCGGGAGCGAGTAGTAAGCCCAAAGTGCGTCGGTCGACGAAGAGCCGCGGAAGCGGGCGCGGAAACATATCGCGTCTTAGGGGCGTTCGTTATCGCTGAATCGGCGAACCGATTTGAGCGTCGCTACCGCATCGTCACGAAGCGGCCCCTTCGGGCATCATGTCGAACGTGAATGAAGTCCGCTTCGCGTGCGTGGCGCTCGCTCTGTCGGCGTGCATGCCGACCGAGCGACGCTTTGCGCTGCGCCCCCCGATGGACAGAGACTCGGATCTCCAGTCCGTAACGCTGCCCTGCCGCCTCCAGCCCACGGCGCGCGATCCACGGCACGTCTCTTGTGCCCCGGTGCCGATCGATGTGCCCGAGATCTGGACGGCCATGGATCACGTCCTGCTCCGCCCCATGTCCGACGCGCTCGCCCTGGCCGTCGCGAGAGAGGCCACGAACGTCAACAGCGTCGACGAAGTGCCCGATTCGGCGTGGTTCACGAATCGGCGCGGCGGCCACCTTCCGGGCCCGGGCGATGTGCCGATCGGTGCGTGCGACCGGTCCTTGCTGATCGCCGAGGACCCGCCCGACGGCCTCTGGGTCATCGACCGTGGCAAAATGGACGGCGCGACTCCGGGGTTTCGGGTGAACATCCCCGGCAAAGGCAAGTACCTGTTCAAGGCCGACGGGACCGCGCAGCCCGAGCTTGCGACCGCGGCGACCGTGGTGGGCGCCGCGATTTACGACGCCGCCGGCTTCAACGCGAGCTGCGAGCAAGTCGTGTACTTCAAGCCGTCGGCGCTCAAGCTCAGCCCCGGCCTCCATTTCCGGCACAGCACTTTGGAAGACGAAAAGGACTTCGACGCGAAAGCGCTCGACCAGGTCCTGGCGGCTTGCGCGCGGCGTGGCGGGCTCGTGAGGATGAGCGCCTCGGCATGGATTCCGGGGCACCTTCTGGGCCCCTTTCATTACGACGGGACGAGACCGGACGACCCGAACGACGTGATCGCCCACGAGAATCGAAGGGAACTGCGGGCCACGCGCTTGCTCGCCGCGTGGATCGATCATTGGGACTCTCGGGACGCCAACAGCATGGACTCTTGGTTTGCCGACCCGAACGTCGCTTCGGACGGATCGCCGGGTCACGTCGTTCATTACTATTTGGACTGGAGCGATGCGCTCGGCCCCGACTACGGGCACGTACCGGTGACCGAACGGCTCGGCTACGCGTATATCGTCGACTGGGGCGACATGGCAGCCGACTTCTTGGCGCTCGGAATTCCGGCACGCCCTTGGGATCGACCGCTCGGCGATCCCGGATTCGAGCTGTTCCGGAATTTCGACGTCCGAAGCTTCGTGCCCGACCAATGGAGGATGCAGTATCCGAACCCGGCATTCAGCCGCATGACCGAGCGCGACGGGGCATGGATGGCTCGTATCCTGGCGCGCTTCACGCCCGAGGCGGTTTGCGCGTTTGCCGGGATGGCACGTTTCACGGATCCGAGAAACACGCAGCATCTCGTGCGCGTGCTCGAAGGACGGCTCGAACGGATCCTCGAACGGTATCTGACACGGCTTTCGCCGATTGGCGAGCTGCGCGTCGAAGGCCTCGACCGGCTCTGCGGAGTCGACCTGGCCGAGGCGCGCGCCGTGTGCGATGTCACGCGCTTCCGTTACACCGCCCGCGCGCCGAACGGGGCCCTGCTGCCGGTCGAGTTGCATGGCGGCGGCGAAATCTGCGTCCGTCTGCCGCACGTGGCCGGAGACGGGGGTCCGCCCGACGCGTCCCCCGCGCGGTATGTTCGAGTGATCCTCGACGACGGTGTCGCGAAGGCGCCGCTCATTGCGGCCTTGTACGATCTCGGCCCAAAACGCGGGTACTTTCTCGCGGGGGTGGAGCGGCCGGAGCCCTGAGGTGTCCCGCCTCGCCGAGATCGGACGCGGCCGCTCGCGTCCGGCGCGAGGCGCGGTGCGGCCGGCGCGTCACGCGGTGCAGGCGATCGTCGTGCCCATCGGGTGGGCACACGATTGGCTTTCGGAGACGTCACAATCCGGTGCCGCCAGCGTCTCAAGCACCATGAGGACGTTTGCGACATCGTCACGCCAGGTGGCTCTGGGCTTTCTGGGAGCCGTCCTCTTGTCGGCGTCCGTCGCACGGGCCGATTCCCCGCCCCTCGAGGAAGGACAGCACTTCTCCCTCGACCCGGTCTCCGACGGCGTGATGACGGTGACGGGCTTCGGGTTCGCGGGCTTGCTCGGGCTGGTTCTCGGGACCGGCGAGATCAAACCCCCAGTCCCGACGGCCTCGGTGAGCCAACTTCTGTTTTTCGACCGAATCGCGGTGACGCAGACGATCGATCCGCACGCGGCGACGTACTCGAACATCGGCCTGTATACGGCCATCGGGTTCGCGGTGGTCGATCCCGTTCTGTCGGGCTTTCGCGACGGCACCGACGCATTGCTGGTCGACGCGTTCATGTACGCGGAGTCCGGATCGCTCGCGCTCACACTCACGGACATCACCAAGATCGCCGTTCGCCGGCCCCGTCCCATCGACTACAAGAACTGCGAGATGAACGGCGCGACCACGCTGCCGGCCAGCTGCAACTCCACCGATCTCGGCCTTTCCTTCTTCTCCGGGCACGCCGCAGGCGTCTCGGCCATCGGCGCGACGGCGACGTACCTCGCCTTCGTGCGATCGCCCCGCTCGCCTCGCCCGTGGATCACGCTCGGCATCGCCACGGCGCTCACCGCGTTCGTCAGCTACGAGCGCGTCCGCGCGGGCGAGCACTTCCCGAGCGACGTCATTGCGGGATCGTTAGCAGGATCGGCCGTGGGGATTCTCGTGCCGCACCTTCATCGGCACAAAGCGGAGGCTCCGGCCGTATGGGTGGGCGTCGCGCCAGCGCCCGGAGGAGGTTCGCTGACGCTGCAGGGACGATTCTGAGAGCGGCCAACACCCCCACCCGCGCGCCTCGCGGGCCGGCTCTTGGCGCCCGCACCCACCGGCAAAATCGGATCGCCTCGCGCGGGGGGTGCCGGGATGTCACCGATCGGGCCGCTCGAGGCCGGCCAGGCGGTAGCCCCGCACCGGCCCCAAATCGTACAGATGCGCCACGAGCGGTCCGGTGGCCACCCCGTCTTGGATGCGCACGCGAACGTAGCGCGCGGGCGCGTCGTCCGGGACACCGCCGTCCGCAGCCACGTGGGGCAGCGTCACGCAGATCTGTGCCCCCGGTTGCCTTTCCACGTTCAACCACGGTCCGGAAAGGAGCCGCGCCTCGTAGCGAAACGCCCACGGATCGCGCAAGCCGCGCCACTCCGCGAGGTCGACTCCACAGAGCCGGCTCGGCCCATCGACCCGCACCTGGGCGATTGGCGACACCCGCGTGAGGTAGCGATCGACAATCTTGGCCAACCGGCCGTCGAGGACGCTCTGCAAATAATCGGTGTTGGCTGGGTCGTCGAGCTTCGCCATCTCGACCAAGGTTCGGACCATGGGCGGCGTGAACCGCGCCAGGATGCGCGCCATCCACGCGCCGTCGCGTTCGGTCATCCGCGAGAACGCCGGATTCGGGTATTCGTTTTTCCACCGCTCGGGATCGAAGTCTTTGACGTTGAAGTAGCCGAACATCTCATGGCCCGGGACCTTCTGGATCTGTTCCCAGACGCGCGTGGTGGCCCCCAGCGTGAAGAAATCCACCGCGATGTCCCCCCAATCGACGACGTAGGCGTAGCCGAGCCGTCGTGAGATGGGGTCCCAGTCCCACACCGATCCAAGAGCGGCGCTCGTGCCCATCTGAAGGTGGACGACGTGACCGGGCGACGCGTCGGGCGGACCGCCTTTCACTTCGGTGAACCAGGTGTCGAGCGAATTGCCTTCGCGCGCATCGAAGTGATCGATCCACGCCGTGAGCAGTCGCGCGGCGCGAAGCTCGCGACGATCCTGATGCGCAATGACGTCGTTGGGATCGTCGCCTCGCACCCCCTCGTAGCGAAACTGCTGCAGGACATATCCCGGCACCCACGCGGAGGCGCTGATGCGAAGCAGCCCGCGGTGCTTGTTGGACTTGGCGAACAGATCGTCGAGCGCCTTCTTGTCGAAGTCGTAGTAATCCCCGAAGTTGCCGTGTGCGGCCTTCAACCCCGGTTTCAGGGTGAAGATCGACGGTCGGACCCACAGTGCCTGCTCGCACGTCGCGTTGTAGCCGACGGCATAGTAGACGGCCTCGCCGATCACCGTGGCCGCCACTTGGCGCTCGGGCAGCCCGGTGGCCTCGACCTTGACCAGGAACTTGCCCTTGCCGGGCACGGTCATGCGAAAGCCCGGCGTCGACCCGCTGGTCTTGCCCTGGTCGATGAGCCACCCACCGTCCGGGGTGTGATCCGGGTCGAGGAGCACTTCCTTCTTGCACTCGTTCAGCCGCAGCTCCTCGAGGCTCATCGGGCGGACACCGAGTCGGTTGGTGAACCAGGCCGAATCGGGCACCTCGTCCACGCTGTTCACGTTCACGGATTCGCCGCTCGTCACAGCGAGTAGTAAGCCCAAAGTGCGTCGGTCGACGAAGAGCCGCGGAAGCGGGCGCGGAAACATATCGCGTCTTAGGGGCGTTCGTTATCGCTGAATCGGCGAACCGATTTGAACAGATTCAAAGCGCACGTCGCCCGCGCGGCGCCGCATCGGCGCGCCGCTCTCGGGGCCGGTCGTTCACGCGAGCTGCAGCTCGAGTTGATCCGACGGCTCGGCGTCTTGCGCGTCGTCAGTCGGGTCGCGCGCCCGGGCGACGGGCGGCGCCTCGGTCGGCAGGCCGAGATGGGCGAGGACCTGGCGCACCGGCTCGCGCTCGGTGATCACGGCGAGCACCCGCAGTCGGCCGTGGCACTTCGGACATTGCAGAACGTCCACGTCAAACGTTCGTTTCAAGAGCGTGGGCCAGTCCACGCGCGGCGAGGCCGCGTAGATGGCGCCGCCGAGCAGCCGTTCCCAGTGGCTGACAGCAAGCACATTCGGCGTGAGCGGGATGACCTCGCCCCGATGCGCGAAGATGGGGAGCGCGGACAGACCCGTCTTCGTCGAGGAACTGGCGGCCGGCGCCGGAGCACTCTCGACTTTGCCCGCTGTCGGCGCCGCCGCCCCGGGAAGCGCCGAGCCCGGATGCGTCATTGCGCCGGTGACCGGCTTGGCCGGGCTCAGCGGTGGGGTAGGCGCGCGGTGGCAGGCGGGAGCCGTCTCGCGCGGCTTCGGCACCACGTCGCGTCGCCAGCTCGAGTGTGGCCCGAGCACTCCGCTGTAGCGCACCAACGGATACCGAGGCGGCGCAATGATCGCGCTCAAGCGGGCCATGAACTCCAGGCCAGTCATGATTCTGTACTTGCCTCGGCCGCGACGGACGTACTTGAGTCGATAGGCCACCCGCCCGCCGGGCAACCTACGAAGGCGCTCGAGCGAGAGCGGAGGTCGCGCGCCGTAGCGCGCCAGTCGTTCGCGACCCAGATGGTCGCCCGCTTCGATCCGGACCCCGGCATGCACATTAAACCCGTCTCGCTCGACCGCGCCGACGAGCCCGTCGGGCCGCGCCTCGCGGTCATCGTCTTTCGACCCGTCGTCGTCGTTCGACAAGGTTGCGACTGTGCCGCGGCCCATGGCGATGTCCGCGCACGCGTCGAGGGCAGTCTGCGCCGGCGGCTCGTTCGAGCGCTCTTCGAGCGGCGTGTCCTGCACATGGCCGTGGCGGCGCAGCCACGCCACGCTACGGTTCATCACGCGGTCCACCAGCACCTCGAGCTCGACCGGCGTCGGAGCGGCCGCCGGATGAAAGAGCACACGACGGTCCGGGTCCCGGGTGACGACGCCATCGAGCACCAACACGTGAAAATGCACGTTGAGATTCAAACTGCCGAAGCGTTGAACAAAGGTTACCGCTCCGCACTGCGCATCCTCGAGGCCCTCGCGCTGGGCGCGAGCGCGGTAGCGGGCAAAGATGGCCTCGACGAAGATGCGGCCCAGGGCTGTGAGAACGTCGGCCTTGAACGCCGCAAGCTTGCGAAGCTCGTACGGGAGCGACAGAACGTATTGCCGCACAGGGACGTCGGGCAAGACTCGATCGACCAAGTGGGCAGCCGTGTTGGCCATACGCCTGCCGCAGCAGCTGGGGCAGAGAGATCTTCCCTTGCACGAAAAAGCCACAAGCAAGTCGTGGCCGCATGAGTCGCAGTGGCAGCGCGTAAATCCGCACGCAAATACGCCGCAATTCAAGTACGCGCGCAGCTCCGCTTCCACGTAGCGGGGTAGCCCTCCCTCGTAGTTCTCGCGCGCGTACGCGAGAAACGATTCCAGATTCTCGCGCACCAATCCGTACAGGACCGTTTCGGTCGGGCGACGGGGAACGTAGGCGGGCGCGAGAGCGGCCACGGGCGCTCGAACACGCCCATTTTCGTGCCACGCTCACGCGACTGGATTTCACGGCGAAAGCCATCCGCGTCGGGTGACCCGGTCCTGTCCCGAGGGTGACGCGGCCACCGCCCCAGTCAGCCCCGCTGGAAGGGGGTCGGCCTTCTCACGGTCGGGATCGATCCGGCTCACTTTTGGGGTTGTAGAGCGGCGGATTCGGCCACCGCGGCGAGCTCGCCTTCGTCGCCGATCGCTTCGTGCGGCAAGTCGTCGAGAAAGCGGTGGCCGCCGGAGAACTGTTCGGCGACGTGCTCGACGAATTGCCGGTACCGGCTCTCGGCGCTCGCGCGTACGGAGCCCTTCGCAGCTTCGGGGATCGCCGGCGTATGCGCAAACCAGAGACGTACGAACACGGCGAACGCTTCCGACAACAGCTCCACGTCTCGTTGGTTGCGAGCGACGGCGCGGCCGAGCCGGTCCAGGCGTCGCAAGACGAGCGTCGCGTCGCTCGTACCATCGAGGTACTGCCCGATAGCGGCCGCGACGACAGCACTCACCGTCACGTCGGTCGCCGCACAGAATTGGTCGACGCGCTGAGCGAGGGCCGGATCGACGTAGGGCAGCAGCCGTACGCGGCCGCGACGGACGGTCTTGGTCATACCGGCATCTCCTTCTTGGCGGTGGGAAAGGGCAGGGCTTCGACCTCGTGGGCCTCGCGCGTCGCCGGACCTCGCGCGACAAAGAAGCGCTCCGAAACGCCCTCGGCCGTGGCGCTGGCCGCCACCGGACGCCCCGGCGTCCGGGCCTCTGTCGGATGGTCCGCGGCTTCATCGCTCTCCGGAGCGACCGGCGGGCGCGCGGTCCTTTCGGTGTCGAAAATCGAGACACCCGGACTCGAAGGCTCAGCCGGCGGCAGCGTGACGCCGATCCCGTCCCAGTCGCTCGTCACTGGGCCCAGTGGCTCTCGCGCCTGGTCCTCGGGACGATCGGGAGGCGGCAGGACGTCGCGACCTTTGAATCGCGGGTCGAGAAAGTAGCGCACCTTACGGGCCCGATAGGGCCATAGGCCCCCCACGAGCAGAATCCCGTCGTCTTGCGGCAGCTGGGTGACCTCCGCCGGTGTCAGCAACGGCCGCCCGAACTCCTGCTCGCTTTCGGTGCGGTGCGTGAGGACAAGCCCCGATCCGGAATAGCTTCGGTGCGTCTTCTTTTCCGTGGCTTGGCCAAGCAGGTCCGAGACGCGCTTGGCCGTCTTGTCGTCGTTCGGGGCGTAGGCGATGCGGACGTGACAGTTGTCGAGAATCGAGTGGTTCGGTCCGTAGGCTTTCTCCAGCTGATGGAGCGACTGCGCGACGAGGAACGCCTTGAGCCCGTAGCCAGCCATGAACGCCAGGCCGCTCTCGAAGAACTCGAGCCGGCCGAGCGACGGGAATTCGTCGAGCAGTAGAAGCAGCCGGTGCTTGTACGCCGTGCGGCTGCCGACCTGCAGGGACTCGGTGAGGCGGCGGCCGATTTGGTTGAGCATCAGGCGGATGATGGGGCGGGTGCGCGCGAGAATCGCTCGGCGGCACGACGAGGTAGAGGCTTACCGGGGCCTCGGCGTTCATGACGTCGGCGATGCGAAAGTCGCTCGCCGACGTGTTTCGGGCGACGACCGGATCGCGGTAGAGGCCGAGACACGCCAGGGCGGTCGAGAAGACGCCCGAGAGTTCGTTCTCGCTCTTGCTCAGCATCTCGCGCGCAGCCTGGGCCACGGCGGGATGGGGCGCGTCGCCGAGGTGCGGAGTCTCGAGCATCCGCTCGAGCGTTTGCGTCTGGGTGGCGTCGGGGTTGGACAGGAATCGAGCGACGCCGGACAGCGTCTTGTCGCTCTCGGCGTAGAGGACATGCACGATGGCGCCGGTGAGCAGACTGTGGGCGGTCGTTTGCCAGTGGTCGCGGGTGTCTTTCTCTCCGGCGGGGTCGACGAGCAGATCGGCGACGTTCTGGGCGTCGCGCACCTCGTTCCAACCCTTCCGAATTTCCAGGAGCGGATTGAAGCGCAGCGAATCGAGGGCCGTCGGCTCGAAGCGCCAGACGCGGCTGAATTGGCGGCGCCAGCCCGCGGTAAGCGCCCAGTTTTCCTTCTTGATGTCGTA
Organism: uncultured delta proteobacterium; assembly: GCA_963696385.1. GTDB lineage: Bacteria > Myxococcota_A > Polyangia > Polyangiales > Polyangiaceae > Palsa-1150. The sequence continues at coordinate 34,315 of CAVOKF010000004.1, read as the reverse complement.
GACGAGGACCGAGTGCGGCCAGCTCAGGAGCGTTGGGACGACCAGGCCGACACCCTTACCCGATCGGGTGGGGGCGAAGCAGAAGACGTGCTCGGGGCCGTCGTGACGGATGAGGCGGCCTGCTTTGCGAAAGACGGTCTGTGTTCGGCCGGCGGCGTCGACCGTGTGTCGAAAGACGGCGTCACTTGTTTGGCCGAGGACGACGCCGGCCTCGCGCAAGAGTCCCGCCCGTCGCATCTCGGTCGCCGTGGCCCAGCGAGAACTCCCGTGCGAGCGACTCGGGCCGGTGGGCTTGCGGCATACGGCTGCGAGGGCGGCAGCCGCGCACCCGGCGATCGCCCCGATCGTCGTGATGCCGCTCGCGTCGCGAAAGACGGTGGGTGCAAGCGACTCGGCGATCGGGCTCCAGAGGAGCCACCCCCAGGGCGGGTAGAGAGGCCACGATCCGACGACGGCCCAGGGCACCCCGATCTCGGGTGGGTCGTGAAGCTTGGCGGCGACGTACTCGGTCGAGGCCCAGAGGCCGGCCAGAGACAGCACGAAGAGCGACAAGAGCGCCAACACACGCATGGGTCCTCCGCGCGATCCTCGAGAACGCTCGCCCCGAGTCGGAGCGCCGACTCGCCGGAATGCGGTCGACGCTCGGAGCGACGCCAATCTGAATCCGGTATTCTCATTTGTCAAACGCGATATCCGTCCCATTAGCTTGCATCCGGTGCGGGAGCGGCGCGGGCGACCGTGGTGTGGCGCGCTCATTTCGTCGCTGCCGCGCGATCGGTGGCAAGTGGCATTCGAGAGAGGAAACCGGTCGATCGCCGACCGTACATGGTCACGCATTGACCAGTTTTCGTGGACTCGCGTCGATTCCGAATCAACGATTTCATGCAGTTGGCCGCGCTGCGCAGGCCAAACACGGGTGGCGCGCCGCTTGCTAAAGGCGAACCCATGACCCCAGCCCCGATTCGCGGACCGCCGTCCGCCTAACGCGCTTTCGAGCCGAAGCCCTCCGGGGACGCGCTGACCTCGCGCGCTCTTGAACGGACGACCGGCGTTTCGATCACGCCTCGTGCGAATAGGCACGATCGACGCGGGTCGGTCGCAATCGTGTTTTCGGAATTTGGAAATCGGCTGAACGCCGTGGAGATCGAGCACCATGCCCCGCACCCGACGGTTCATTGGGATCGCTATCGAATGCGTGATGATCCTCGCCTGTTCTCGGCGGCACGAACCCGCCACCGAAGCGGATGCCGCGGTGGACACGACCGATGTCGTGTACTGCGTGGGGGACCCCGGGCCTCCGTGCTTCTGTTTACCCAAGGATGGCGCGCCCGCATGCCGTGTGGATGGCGCCGTAGACGCTTCGTGCACCTGCGGCGCCGGCGTCGAGGGTCCACCCGTCGACGCGACCGACGATGCCTCGGTCCCCGCCGTCCGGGACGCAAGCGGGGCGGAGAGCGGGGCCGACTTCTGGGTCGGCACGTGGACGCTGACCGGAACGGAGACTTTCGTGTGCTCCACCGAGTCCGCTCAGGCGAACCCGATCGGAGTCACGGTGACGTTCCGACTGGGGCCCGGCGCGACCGAAGCCGGCGACGCGGACTTGCTCTTCGACGCCGGCCTGGGCTGCTCGCTCGCCATGTTCGTGAGCGACGGGGTGGCGCGGCTCGTCTCGGCCCCACAAACGTGCGCACCGACGGGTCAACCCCTCGATCGGCAGTTCACATCGGTCGAAGTTCAGCCCTCGGGGGCGTCACTCGAGATCACCGAGACGTTCACCGACCGCACGGGCTGTCAGTACGAAGTGGAGGGCAGCTTGTCGCGTTGATTGCCGCTTCGCCGAAGCTCGCGCTTCGGATCCGCGATACGGGGCCAGAAATTTATGCAAGCACCGTTCGTGCGTCGTCCTGGCTTGCCCTCCACCGCTCCTCGGCCTGCCTTGACGAACTCGGCAAAAGCCGATGAGCTGCGCAATCGTTCGGCCGGGGCGTCCGATGGAAGGGGCCTTCGGCTCGTCGGCCTGGGCGGTCATGATGAATCGGGGTCTTGAGTCAGCGGCAGGCATTCGGGAGGGCGACGTCCTCGCCGGCAAATACCGCGTCGAGCGGGTGCTTGGCGCTGGGGGCATGGGCGTCGTCGTGGCGGCCCACCACATCCAGCTCGACGAGCGAGTGGCGCTGAAGTTCCTCTTGCCCGAGGCGCTCGGCAACTCCGACGCCGTCGCCCGGTTCGCGCGGGAAGCGCGCGCGGCGGTGAAGATCAAGAGCGAGCACGTCGCGCGGATCATTGATGTCGGCACGCTTCCGAACGGCGCGCCCTACATCGTGATGGAGTACCTGGAAGGCGGGGATCTGGCCGCGTGGCTCAAGCAGCGGGGTGTTCTGCCGATCGAGCAGGCGGTCGAGTTCGTGCTTCAGGCGTGTGTCGCTCTGGCCGATGCGCACGCGCTCGGCATCGTTCACCGGGACCTCAAGCCGGGCAACCTCTTCTGCGTCCGACGTTCGGACGGGCAGCTGTCGATCAAGGTGCTCGACTTCGGCATCTCGAAGATGCTCGACCGGAGCGGGTTGGCTTCGGGGCCGGCCACTCGGACGGCTTCCTTGATGGGCTCTCCGCTGTACATGTCGCCCGAGCAAATGCGCTCGGCCAAAGACGTCGACACGCAGACGGACCTTTGGGCGCTCGGCGTCATCCTCTTCGAGCTGATGACGGGTCGCGCGCCCTTTCTCGGCGATACGGTGACCGAATTGGCGATCAAGGTCGCCCACGAGCCGGCGCCGGCGATTCGGACTTTTCGACCGGATGTGCCGGTCGGGCTCGAGACGATCGTGGGCAAATGCTTGCAGAAGGATCGTCGTGAGCGGTACCGCAATGTGGGCGAGTTGGCGGTGGCTTTGCTGGAGTTCGGGCCCAAGCGCGCCAAGGTCTCGGTCGAGCGCACCATGGGGATCCTCCAGTCGGCGGGGCTTTCGGCGAGCGCCCTGGCCCTGCCGCTCTCACCGCAGCCGGGGGTGGCGACGAGGACTGTCCCGGAGACCGTGGCTCCGCTCGGCCGGACGGCGACGACCTCCGTGCGCGGAAGGACGGCGGCTCTGGGCCTCGTCGGCGTCGTGGCCGTCAGCGCTATGGGCGGGACGGTCCTTTGGTTCGCGCGCCGTTCTCCCATCCCACCGTCTACGACGACCGCCATCCCATCGTCTCCGACGGCCGGCATGGCGTCTGGGACGCCGGAGGCCACGATCTCGCCACCGGCAACCGTGCCGCCCGCGCCCCTTCCGCCTGTCCCTCAAGCCACCATCGTGGCCGATATGGCGCTGTCGGCCGCGCCTCTTGCCCCCCTGCCGGTCGTCGGGGTGCGGGCCAAGCCCCACGCGGCCGAACTACCGGTCCTGGGGCCCGCAGCGCCGCACGCGACGCCTTCAGGGCATTCCGGTGTGCCGGCCTCCGCTCCGTCCGCGGCGCCGTCGGCGCCCGCCGCCCCCCCCTCCAAGCCCCCTCCCAACTGCAACCCGCCCTACATCGTTGATTCGGCGGGCCACCGGCAATACAAGCCCGAATGTCCGTAGCAAGTCCCATGAAGCTCCCGTTGCTCATCGGCCTCGGCGTTGCCGCCGCGCTCTTCAGTGCCGAGGCCCTGGCCGAAGACAGGGCTGCCTGCTTCGACGCGGCGTCCCAGGGGCAGACGCTGCGCGACGAGCACAAGCTCGTCGAAGCACGGGAGGACTTCCGAGTGTGCGCGCAGAAGCATTGTCCGGCGAGCATGCGGACCGACTGTGCCGGGTGGCTGGACGCCGTGGAGAAAAGCATCCCGACGGTGGTCGTCACGGCCACGGATGCGACCGGATCGAGCGTGTTCGACGTCGCGGTCAGCATCGACGGCCGGCCCCTTGTAGCCAAGCTCGATGGGTCCGCGGTGCCGGTGAACCCGGGCGTGCATACGTTCCGCTTCGAGCGGGACGATGGCACGAGCGTCGAGCAGGTGCTGCAGGTGAACGAGGGCGACCGAAACTTCAAGATTGCCGTCGTCTTGAAGGCCGAGCCGCCGCCGGCGGCCCCGCCGGCGCCGCCCGCGCCGGGACCGGGGCTTCGTGGGCCGCAGATCGTGGGTATTGGAAGTGGAGTCGTGGGGCTGGCTGGCATCGTCGTGGGCAGCGTGTTCGGGTTGCAGACCTACTCCGAAGTGAACAAGCAAAAGTTGGATTGCCCGCAGACGACTTGTACGAACAAGGGCAACGTCCTGGGCAACGACGATCACTCGGCGGCCGTCACCGACGGCACAATCTCTACGGCGGCGTTCATTGCGGGCGGAGCCCTCGTCGTGAGCGGAGCCGTGCTCTTCTTTGCCACGGGCCACACGCCGACGGCGCCTGCGAGTACCGGGCTGGTCCTCTGGCCCGCCGTGGGGCCGGGAGGCGGCTCTCTGTCGATCCGAGGGGAGTTCTGACGATGAAGCGCATGCCAGCGCTCTCGCTACTGACCGTCGTGGCGGCGGCGTGCACGCAGCTGGCGGGCCTGACCGATGTGCCCCCAGCGGTGGACGACGACGCAGGTACCAGCGGGGGTGCCAGCACGTCGGGATCGAGCACCAGCGGACCGGGCTCGAGCGGCGGAAGTGCGTCCGCGCTCTCGGACGGTGGCAGTTCTGGATCGAGCAGTGGCAGCAGCACTGGAACAAGCGGCCCCGGGTCGAGTGGCAACTCCACTGGGCAAAGCTCCGGCGGTGGGACGGGAAGTTCTGCGGGAAAACTCAACGCCACGACCCTCGATGCGACGCCCGACGCGTACCCGACCGACGCGCCGGCGGATGCAGGCGGATTCGCCGATGGGGCCGGGGTCGACGCGCCGCCGGATGCGCCGAGTCCGGGGTTGGTGCTCATCGACGACATGGAAGCGGTGGGAGTCCCCGTCGGCTCTCTGGATGGGCCGGGCCTCGCGGGCAGCTGGTTCGATTTCGACGACGGCACCGCGGGAGGCGTATTGGTCCCTCCCGCCGGCAGTGTGTCGTCGATGATCATTTCCGTGATTCCCGGGGGTCGAGGCACGGCCGTCCATGCGGCTCACATCACCGCCAACAGCGGCTTCACCAGCTACGGCGCCGGTATGGGCTTTAGCTTGAATGCCTCACCAACGACCCCACACCCCTACGATGCGTCGGCGTACCAAGGTTTCACCTTCTGGGCCCGTGCCCTGGGCGACGCCGCCACCACGATCGTGCGTTTCAATGTGCTGGACAAGAATACGACTCTGGTTTCGGGCGGCGGTGTCTGCGACGGAGGCACGTGCAACGCCTACTACGGCTTTACGCTCACATTGACGAACGCATGGCAGAGCTTCACCGTCAGTTATGCGGATCTCGAACGCCCGTCGTATGCGTTGCCGGACGGCTTGCCCTTTGATCCGTCGAACATGATGGGCTGCCAATTTCTAGTGAGCCAGGGCGTGGCGTTCGACCTCTGGGTGAACGACATTTACTTCGTCGACAAATAGCGTGAGCCAGCGCCTCCGGGGCGAGCATCGCTGAGCCCGAAATCACGGCGCAGCTCCCGCTCATTCCCGCCCCGAAAGAAGAGCCAATGGCGCAAAGCGTCATCGAAATAACCGGTCAATTTTCGATCGAACCGGTCAAGCGATGACCGGTTTTCGGGTCGATTGAAGAATGCCGAATTCCATCCTTTCCATTACTTAGCTTCCGCCCGTGCCTTGGCCCGGTCGTTGCTCCACCCGGGGCATGCTCCAACGCATAACCCGCGCACGGTCCCCTCCGCGTCAAAAGTCTCCGAGTCCCCTTTCTGCCCGCGCCCACCCGGCTTACCCACTCAGCGCGCTCCGCGCCGGGCGACCGGCGTCTCGATCTGCACTCCCGCTGCAATGGCCACGATCGACGCCCGATAGCCGCATAGCCGGCTCCGATCCAATCACCATAACGCTCTGACGGGACATTTCTGCCTTTCCCGTCGAGAGGTTTCACGCATTCGCCTTCACGGTCACGCGAGGGAAGGACCCATGTTTGTCGACAGCCAACCATCCGAAAGCCAGACACGGCGTACCGATGCGCTGCAGAGCGCACTCGGGCCGCTCGTGGCGTTGCTCGGCGACGAGCGCGTCGTCGAGATCATGCTCAACGCGGACGGCGTCGTCTGGGTGGACCGACTCGGCGACGGACCCATGCGCACAGCTGGGAGCATGGCGCCCCTGCAAGCGGAGCGGCTGCTGCGCCTGGTCGCCTCCGAGATGCGCGTCGAGCTCAACGCCGAGCACCCATCGCTCTCGGCGAAGCTGCCGCCGCCCTGGCGTGCACGCTTGCAGGCCGCCATTCCGCCGATCGTGGATACGCCGGTATTCGCATTGCGCATGCCGGCTCGGCGGGTGTTCTCGCTCGAGGATTACGTGCGCGCAGGGATCCTCTCGCCCGCCGAGCGCGATGCGCTCGCCTTCGCGGTCCAGGCTCGGGACAACATCCTCATCGGCGGCGGCACCGGATCGGGCAAAACCACACTCGCCAATGCCCTGGTGCAGGTCATCGCCCGGGACACGAGCGATCGCGTCCACATCATAGAGGACACACCGGAGATCCAGTGCGAAGCGCCCAATAAGCTCCAGATTCTCGTGCAGCCGGGGGTGCACTCGTGGCGCGACGCCATCATGGCCGCGATGCGGTTTCGCCCGGACCGCATCCTCGTGGGTGAGGTGCGAGACGGCAGCGCTCTCGAACTGCTCAAGGCCTGGAACACGGGCCACCCTGGGGGTCTCGCCACCATCCACGCGAACGACACGCGCTCGATGCTCGACCGCGTCTGTCAGCTCATCGAAGAAGTCGTCTACCCCGCGCCCCGAGCGCTGGTGGCTCAGACCATCCAGGTCTGCGCGCACATCCGGCGCGACACGACGCACCCCGCCGGCCGTCGCCTTTCGGGACTCGACCGCGTCTGCGGTCGCACTTCGGATGGCGGCTGGAAACTCGAGCGCATCGCCTGATCGCCGCCACCGGAAAGGACCCCGCCATGATTTCTCACTCTCCGTCTTTGCCCGCACCCCCCTCGTCCAACGACTCCGCGCGCCTCCGAACGCGTATCACCCAAGTCGTCCTTATCCTGCTCTTGCTGCTGGTGGCCACGGCCACGGCCCATTCCGGCACCGTCGGCGGCGGCATGCCCTGGGAGGGACCGCTCAACCAGCTGCTCGACTCGCTCACCGGTCCCGTGTCGCGCGTGGTGGGCGCCGTGGCGATCATCGGCCTCGGCGTCGGGATTGCGTTCTCGGAAGGCGGCTCGATGATGCGCAAGGCCCTCTGGGTCGTTTTGGGCCTGGCGATCGCCTTCAACGCTGTGTCCTGGGGCCTGGGGTTTCTCGGCTTCTCCGGAGGGCTTCTCGTATGACCCGCCCGGAAGGGTTCGAGGTGCCGCTGCACCGGTCGCTTGTCGAGCCGATGTTGCTCGCAGGGCTTCCGCGGACCGTCGCGCTGGTCCTCTGGACGGGTGTCGGCGCCATCGCCTTCGGCCTGCACCAGCTGTGGGTCTTTCCCCTCGGCATGGGCCTGCACGCGGCGGCGGCCGCCGTCACCAAGGCCGACCCGTACTTCTTCGACATCGTGATCCTTGCCGTGAAAACCCAACGACGTCTCGAACCCTGAAAGGTCACACCCATGCTCTCCCTCCGTGAATACCAAGAACCGACGCGCCGGTTGCCGGACCGGCTGCCCTGGGCTTGTCTCATCGCCCCCGGAGTCGTCTTGCAAAAGGACGCCGTCTTCCAGAAGACGGTGGCCTTTCGGGGACCGGATTTGTCGAGCGCGCTCGACTCGGAGCTCGTCTCGGCGAGTGCCCGGATCCATAACGCCCTTCGACGGCTTGGGTCCGGCTGGGGCCTCTTCATCGAAGCGCAGCGCTTCGAGTCGAGCGCCTACCCGCGATCGCAATGGTCGCACCCCGCGGCGGCCGTGGTCGATCTCGAACGCCAAACCGCGTTTGAGTACGCCGGCGCCCATTACGAGTCGAGCTACTACCTGACCTTCACGTGGCGGCTGCCGCCCGAGCGCCAGACGCGCGCCGCGGCCTTCTTCTTCGACGAGGGGGGTGGCCGCGCGGCCGACGAGCGCACGGCGCTGTCCCGAGAGCTCCGGCACTTCCAGAAGGCCGTGGCCGAAATCGTCGACATCCTGTCGGGGGTCTTGCCGGAGGTGGCTGCCCTCGATGACGACCAAACGCTCGCCTACCTGCACAGCACGATTTCGACGCATCGCCATCCCGTGCGGGCTCCTGAGACGCCGATGTACTTGGACGCGCTCTTGCCCGACATGCCGTTGTCGCCGGGCGACGTGCCGATGCTCGGCGACCATTTCCTCTGCACGCTCACGATCGCGGGCTTCCCGGGGTCGACGTTCCCCGGGTTGCTCGACGCGCTCAACCACCTGCAGACCGAATACCGCTGGATGACGCGGTACCTGTGCCTCGACAAGCTCGAGGCCAAGTCGCTCGTCGAGAAGTACCGAAAACAGTGGTGGGCCAAGCGCAAAGGCCTCTGGACGATGATCAAGGAGGAGGCGAGCCGAGAAGAAGCCGCCCTCATCGACAACGCCGCGGCGAACAAGGCCGCCGATGCGGACGCCGCCCTTCAAGAGCTCGGCGACGATCTCGTGTCGTTCGGGTACCTGACGACGACGGTCACGGTCTGGGATCGCGATCTCGAGCTCGCGCGGCGCAAGGCCCAGCGGGTCAAAGAGACGATCCAGTCGCTCGGATTCACCGTTCGTGACGAGACGCTCAATTCGACCGAGGCGTGGCTTGGGAGTTTGCCCGGCCACGTCTACGCGAACGTGCGCCGCCCGATCGTGAGCTCGATGAATCTCGCGCACTTGATGCCGCTGAGCGCCGTGTGGGCCGGCGAGCCGGTCAATCGGCATCTCGAACGTGTCTCTGGGGTGGGGGCGGCGCACCTGACCTGCAGCACCACCGGTTCGACGCCGTTTCGCTTGCACCTGGCGGTCGGAGACGTAGGCCACACGCTCGTCATCGGTCCGACCGGTGCGGGCAAGTCGACGTTACTCGGAATGCTGGCCCTCGGATGGTTGAAGTACCCGGGCGCGCAGGTTGTGATTTTCGACAAGGACCGATCGGCTCGAGCCGCGACGCTCGCCGTGGGGGGCGCGTGCTACGAGCCGGGCAGCGAGCGGGCGCCCGTCGCCTTTCAGCCGCTCGGCGACATCGACCAGGCCTCCGAGCGCGTTTGGGCCGCGGGGTTCGTGGCGACGCTGCTCGCGGCCCAGGGCGTGGCGGTCGATCCCGGGATCCAGTCCGCCATCGACGAGACGCTGCGGGCACTCGCGAATGCTCCGCGCCAGGAGCGGACGCTGACGCTTTTGGCGAGCCACCTCGGCTCGCGGGATCGACGACTGCGGGACGCCCTGCGTCCCTACACGCTCGACGGCAACTTCGGCCAAATCTTCGACGCCGACCGCGACGATCTCCACGACGCGCCGTGGACGATGATTGAAATGGGGCACCTCATGAGCCTCGGCGGAGCGGTCGTCCTGCCGGCGCTCGAATACCTGTTTCACCGCGTCGAGCGGCAGTTCCTGGGGCAGCCGACGCTCCTCATCGTCGACGAAGCGTGGCTTTTCCTCAGTCACCCGGTCTTCGCGCGGCGCCTTCAGGCGTGGCTGAAGACTCTGCGCAAAAAGAACGTCTACGTCGTCTTCGCGACCCAGGAAGTGGCCGACGCCGCGAGCAAGCCCGAGCTCTTGTCCACGATCCTGTCGGCCTGCCACACCAAGATCTTCTTGCCCGACGACGAGGCCCTGACGCCGGCGATGACGGCGGCCTACCAGGCCGTCGGCTTGACGACCGCCGAGATCGGCATCCTCGCCAAAGCGCAGAAGAAGCGCGACTACTACTATCGCTCCGTCAAGGGGCGGCGGCTCTTTCAGCTGGGCTTGGGACCCGCGGCACTCGCCTTCGTGGGCGCCTCGAGCGAAACCGACCAGCGTCGGCTCGACGAGCTCACCGCGTCCCACCCCGCATGGGAATACGCGCCCGCGATGCTCGAGCGGCGCGGCGTCGACTGGGCGGCCGCGGTGCTTCGCCGCGAGCGAGAGAGCGCCGCCGCCGGCCCTTCCGTTGCACCGGCCCGTGGCGCTTACGACGTCGCCATCGAGGACGCCCCGACCGTGGAGATGCTCCCCATGAACCTCGAGGCCGAGGCCGCGGAGATCCCGACCCGCGGCCTATACGACATCGTTGTCGAGGACGCCCCGACCGTGGAGATGCTCCCCATGAACCTCGAGGCCGAGGCCGCGGAGATCCCGACCCGCGGCCTATACGACATCGTTGTCGAGGACGCCCCGACCGTGGAGATGCTCCCCATGAACTTCGAGGCCGAGGCCCCGGAGGTCCGGACCCGCGGCCTCTACGACGTCGTTGTCGAGGACGCCCCGACGGTGGAGTGGCCCCCCGTCCGTCTCGAGGCGGAGATTGTCGAGATCGCTTCCGGCGTCGACATCCTGGCCGAAGACGCCGCGACGCTCCGCATGCCCGTTACCCGGAGCCCCGCGCCATGAAGACGCTCACCCGACGACGCCTCCTCTCGGGTGCTTTGGCGTGCGCCGCTCTCACCGGGGACGTGACGCGCAGCGCGTCTGCGCGCGCGGATCTGTTCGGCGGAGACCTGCCGCTTCTGGCCGGCATTCTCGTCCAGTCGATCATGCAGGTCTCGAACCTCGCGTCGATGCTCACGCAGATCGTCAACGAAGTGCGCCTGATGACGACGATGCTCAAGGCGGTCGGCTCGGGGTCCTTCCCCGCGCTCTTGCAGTTCATCGGCACGGCGCGCGCCTCCTACAACACGCTCACCTCGGGCGTTCGCTCGATGACGTATTCGCTCGGCCGGATCGACTCCGAGTACCAAGAGCTCTTTCCGTCGAATGTACCCGCGCCGGGCACGACCGTCGCGCAGCACACGCAGGCCCTGCAAGCCTGGCACCAAGAGATCCTTGGCGCCGCACAGATCGCGTCTCGCCAGCAGACGGACCTCGCGATCCTCGACGGCCATGCCCAGCAGACGCAATCGATCCTTCAGCAGTCGCAAGCCCAGAGCGGCATCGTCGGGCAGCTCGAGCTCGTCGTGCAGATGATCGGCATCACCAACGCCCAGCTGGCACTCATCAATCAAACGCTGTCGACCACCGGCCGCGTCTTGACCGACGTGGCGGCCGCCGGGGCGTCCGAGCAGCAGCTCTCGCTTGCGAAAAAGACCGACAACCGCGCCGGATACACCGACAAGGGCTCGCCCGTCGTCGTGCCCACGAGCTTGCCCTGACAGGAGGACCCTTTGAAGTTCAACACTCTGACCTTGACCTTGCAGCACTTCATCACCGCCTTCTCGGGTGGCTACGGCCGCCTGCAGGGCGCGGCCCAGAGTCTGCTCGCGATCCTCATCGCCATCGAGGTCGTGCTCCTGGGTCTTTGGACCGCACTCGGCGGCGGCGACAACCTCGCCTATGTCTTCAAGAAGATCCTGCACATTGGCATGTGGGTCTGGATCGTCCAGTCGTATCCGACACTCTGCAAAGCGTTCGTCGATTCGCTCGTGCAGGCCGGTCTGGCGGCCGGCGGCGGCGGCGACGCGAGCCTCATCCTGGATCCGTCGCGCATCGCCGGCTACGGCCTCGACGCGACCGCGCCGCTCACCCAGAAGATCGCCGACTTGGGGCTGCCCGACGTGTCGGAATGGGTCGTGTTCGAGTTCGGCTACATCGCGATTCTGGCCTGCTTTCTCATCATGGCCATCCAGGTCTTTTTGGCTGTGCTCGAGTACTACCTGTTCGCGGCGCTGGTCGGGATCTTCCTGCCCTTTGGTCTTCTCGCGCCGACCAAGTTTCTGGCCGAGAAGGCCGTGGGCGCAATCGTGTCGGCGTCGATCAAGCTGATGGTGCTGGCGTTCGTCATGGCCGTCATCGATCCGGTGCTCCAGAACGTCCGCTTCGCGGGGCCCAACATCACGTTCAACGATCTCTGGTCGACGCTTTTGACCGTGTGCGCGCTGATGTTCTTCTGCTGGAAGGCGCCGCAGCTCGCCGCGAGTTTGCTCGGCGGTTCGCCGCACCTCGGCACGGGCGACTTGCTGCAGGCCGCCGGCGCGCCGATCGCCGCCGGCATGGCGCTCGACGCCGTCGGCAGCCGCGTCAAAGCGGGGCTCGCCGCCACGCGCGCGGCAGCCGCCGCGGGAAAGAACTCGATGAGCGCGGCGTCCTCGCTGGCTTCGGCCGCCTCGAGCCTCGGCACTCCCACCGCAACGGAAGCGGCGGGAGGGAAGAAAAGCTGCGACGAGTCGGGTGGACCCTCCGCTCCGAGTGCCGGCGCTGGAGCGAGTGCGTCGCTTGTCCAGAGCGCCGTCGGCAAGCCCGCCCCGGCGCCTCCGGCGGCGTCAGGCGGGGTCTCTCCGGCTTCAGGCGCGGCGACCTCGTCACCCCCACCGGCAGCCGCAACGACGGGCGCCTGACATCCGCACCACCCACGGAGCAATCCCATGACCGGCACTTGGACTCCCGACGGCCACCCCGACACTCCGTACATGCGCGCGCGCCAGGAATGGGACGCCCGCATGGGCAGCGCACTGGTACACGCCCGGAACTGGCGCCTCGCCACGTTCGTGAGCTTGGGCGCGACGACCTTCGCCATCGGCGGCCTGATCCACCTGGGCCGGCTGCCGAAAGCCGTGCCGCACATCATCGAAGTCGACCGCCTGGGCGCTGCGACGTACCGCGGCCCCGTCGGCGAGACGCGCTACGTCCCGTCGGACGCCGTCATCACCTACCACCTGCGGCGCTTCATCGCCGACACGCGTGAAATCTCGTCGGACACGGCGGTCATCCAGCGCAATTGGCTCGAGGCGTACACGCTCGTCACGCCGCGCGGGGGCAACATGCTCTCGGCCTTCGTTCAGAGCCCGGACCACGATCCGTTCCGCCGTGCGCAAGACGAGCGCGTGACCGTCGAGTTTCTCTCGGCCGTGCGCGTCTCGGGCGATACCTGGCAAGTCGATTGGCGCGAATCGAACTGGGACAAGGGCGGCACCCCGAGCGGATCGCCGGTCGTCTGGCGCGCCATGCTGCGCACCGTCCTCGAAACGCCCAAGAGCGCCGAGGCCATGAGCCAAAACCCCATTGGCCTCTACATCGACGAAATGCACTGGGACAAGGTCGGAGGGTGATTCGAATGATTCGAATGATTCGAGTCCATCGCCACGCGTTCGTTCTTGTCGTCCCGGTCGTCTGGAGCGGGTGCGCCGCGCGCTCGCCGCAAACGTCGGCGACGTACGTCCGCGCGGAACCATCCCCCGAGCCTTCGCTGCCCGCTCCGCCGGTCGTCGCAAGCGTCCCGCCGCCGACTCCCGAGCCCGTGGCGAGCACGCCCGTGAGGACCGTTGTCGGCCATTCCACGCGCTCGGTCAAATCGGGGGGCGGCGCTCCGAAGGCAGCCCTGTCGCCTCAGCAGGTGGTCGCCGACGCGAACCACAAGGCGGCGCAGGCGCCCGCATCGAGCGACACGTTCAACGCCATCGTCGAGTACGCGTACGAGCCCGGCTCGCTCTACCAGGTGTTCGCGGCTCCCATGCGCATCACCGACATCGCCCTCGAGCCGGGCGAGAAGATCCTCGGACAGCCGGCGTCGGGCGATGTCATTCGATGGCTGCTCGCCCTCGGCAAGTCGATGGATCACGGCGTCGAGCAGTGGCACGTCTACCTCAAACCGACTCGGCCCGAGCTCGAGACCAATCTCGCCATCAACACCGACCGGCGTAGCTACATGCTCGAGCTCCACAGCTACGCCGACACGTACATGGCGGCGGTCGTCTGGCGCTACCCGGAAGACGAGCTCGCACGCTTGCAAACGCAAGCCTCCGAGCTCGCCACCCAAGAGCGAACGACCGCACCCGTCGTCGCCCTCGACGCGCTCAACTTCAATTACGCGATTCAAGTCGTCCAGGGACACCCGTCGTGGACTCCGCTGCAAGCGTTCGACGACGGGCGTCGGACTTTCGTGCGATTCCCGCCGGCGATGCTGGTGCGCGAAGCGCCGGCGCTCTTCGTGCTCCGCGACAAGGAGACCCAGCTCGTCAACTACCGAGTCAAAGGCGACACGTACGTCATCGATCGCCTCATCGATTCCGCGGAGCTCCGCGTCGGGCAGCGGGATCAAGAGATTGTGCGGATCGTGCGGGGCCCCGACGCCGCTCGGCCCCTTGCCCACGGAGGAAACGGGCCATGACCCGAGGCTCTGCCGCGATCGCATCGCCGACGTCGACCCCCGCTGTCCCCGACGATTCCACCATCGACGCGCCCGCGCGGGCTCTCGCGGATTCGTTCGGGCCGAAGCCGGCCGGGATGCCTACCGCTGCCGCCGACCCGCACGCGCCCAAGCTCTCTCCCGACGATCCGCGTCTGCGGCTCCGGCGCCCGCCGTCACGCACCCTTCGGACCGGCCCGCTCGTTGCGCTCGTGGCGTGCCTGATCGGTGCTGTGGTGCTCGCCATCGCCTCCGCGTTTCAATCGCCGTCGAAGACGGTGAACACGCACACGGAGCCGAGCGGCACACCCGCTCCGCCCGTGGTGCCGGACGCGATCCGCAACGCGTCGGCGACGCCCAGGACGGTGTCGCGGCCCCGACCCAGTGCCGGGGCGGTCCGCGCCGAGGTGGCCGAACGCACGCCGCAACCCGAGGACGCCCGGCATCACGTCGAGCAAGAGCGCGACATCCAGGGCGCGCCGATTTTGTTCGAGACGCCGGGCGGAGCCGCGGAAGGCGAGCGTGCAGCGGGGGCCCTGCGATCGCCCCCGCTGACGCCGACAGCACCCCCGTCCACCGCTGCGGTTCCGGCAGGCGCCGACTCCGATCCCAATTCGCAGGATCGCAAGAACGCCTTCTTGGCGGCCGCGAGCGGCAAGATCGGCGATTCGCTCGCCACCACCCTCCACCATCCCGAGAGCCCCTACGAGCTGCAGGCCGGCACGATCCTGCCGGCCGTGCTCATCACCGGAATCAACAGCGATCTGCCGGGGCCCGTCATCGGGCAAATTCGCGAGAACGTCTACGACACGGTGAGCGGCAACACCTTGCTCGTCCCGCAAGGCAGCCGCCTGCTCGCCGACTACGACTCGAGGGTGTCGTGGGGCCAGGAGCGGGTGCTGCTCTGCTGGCACCGTCTCATCCTGCCCAACGGCGACTCGCTCAACCTGCAATGCATGCCGGCGGCCGACCTCGCCGGCGCCGCGGGGCTCACCGACGAGGTCGACGAGCACTGGTTTCGCATCCTCAAGGGCGCCGCCGTGGCGACGCTGCTCGCCGGCACGACGCAAGCCCTGGCGGGAAACACCACGAGCTTCAATCCGACCGTCGCACAGACCTGGGCCGGCAACGCCGCCGGCAATGTCAATCAGGTCGGTCAGCAGCTAACGCGTCGAGACCTCAGCGTGCAGCCCACGATCACCGTGCGTCCCGGCTACGCGGTCAACGTCGTCGTCACGAAAGACATCGTCCTGCCCCCGTACCCCGAACCAGCCCACGCCTTGGGAGGTCACCCATGAACGGTACGGGCTATTGCACCCCGTTGCGGACCCTGACCCCGCACCATCTGTCGCGTTGGCTGCTGCGGCTCTTCGCCGGGACGGCGTTGGCCTTGGCGATCGCGTGCTGGGTCGGCTCGCACCTGATCTGGAACGCAACGCCCAGTCTGCCGCTCGGCCTGTACTGGCTGTCCCGAATCGCTCCGGCGACGCCCACGAGCTCCGGAGCGCTCGTCGCCTTTGCCGTGCCCGACGCGGTCCGCGATCTGGTGCGCGAGCGCCGCTATCTGCCCGCGGGGGCGCTCCTCGTCAAACGCGTCGTCGCGACCCCCGGCGATCGCGTGTGCACGGCGGGGTCGACGTTCGCGGTCAACGGCCAGCCGCTCGGCGCCATCCTCAGCGAAGACACCGCCGGCCGGCCGCTGCCCCACTACGAGGGCTGCGGACCCGTGCCCGAGGGCTGGCTCTTCGTCGCCTCGCATCACCCGAAGAGTTTCGATTCCCGCACGTTCGGACCGCTACCGGCCCGCGCCATCCGAGGAACGGTGACCCCGCTATGGACCTACTGACGACCATCCTCAGCTGCAGCCTCTACCTCGCCGACGACGATCTCGTGCGCGCGATCGCCCAGTCGACGAGCGACGCCAATCCGAACTTCGTCGTCGATGCGTCGGTCGACTGGACCGAGGTCGAATCCGCCGCCGATCCCCCGGACGTCGGCCGACGCTCTGGCGCGGACCAAGACCATTCTGGCCAAAGGCGGTCGGCCGCTCTTGGGCCTCATGCAAGTGCCCCCGGCGTGGCTCAGTGCCTTCGGGCGGGAAGTGGCTCGGGCGTTCGACCCCTGCACCAACGTCGCCGTCGGCACGGCCATGCTTTCGCAGTTCGACTTCGAGTGCGCCGCCGGCGCGATCCCGACGACGGACCTCAAGCAAGCTCCCAAGACCCGCGGCAGCTGGCCCACGCGGGCGTCCTCGGCCGTAGCGCATCCGCCCTCGGCGGTGCATCGCCTCTGCGTGTTGCGCCGGTACGAGAGCGCCATCGGCCTGCCCGACTTCGCGGCCGTCACCACCCTCGAGATCCGTCATCAGCGAGCGGTTCCGCCGACGGTCGAGGAGGCACCCATCTTCGTTCCCGCGACCCGGGAGGGCGCGGGGGCCGATTCGCTGCTCGTTCCGACGGGGACCCTCGCTCCGTGGGCTTTGGCTTCCACTCCGTAGTCGTCGCTTAGCTTAGCCGTCGCTTCGAATTCCGTAGTCCCTATTCGTCCCAAATCCCGCGCGTTTCCATTGGACCTCGATCCCGAGGTCCGTGCGGCTTGCCATTGCCGAAAACCGCCCTTGCCGAAAGGAGCCCGCCGATGCATCCGTCTTCCGCTCTCGAACCAATCCACGAATGGAACGAAACCATTCGAGCCCTGGCCGGGCTACCCGAGCCCAGGCAGATCCTCACCCTGAAGCAGGAGCTCTTCGCGGCGCACAAGCGCGAAGGTCGTCTTCGGCGCCACTGCTCGGAGCTCGAACAGAAGGTGGTCGATCTCCAGATGGAGGGCGCCGATCGGGATCGCGAGCACGGCGCATTCGCCGAATGGCTCAATACGGAGTTTGCGCAGGTCACCCGCGCCCTCGGCCAGGTCGCGAGCGACCAGGAAAAGCGCCTCCGAAGCGTGCGCCTCGAACTCGTCGCCGCCGAAGCGAACTGCGATGAGCTCGAAGAGACGTGCCGCTCGCTTCTGCTCACCCTCGAGCACGCCGCGGATTCGGAAAGCCAGGGCGACACCCCGTTCGAGCCGGCCTCGGAGGTGTCCGCATGAACCCCTCCCGACGGAGATGTCGCCTCATTCGTTCGCAACGGCCCTTCGGCGGTTTCGTAACCCCCAAACGGGGATGGCGGGACCGGCAGGGCGCTCATCGCGAGGAGCTCCGGCTGGCTCGCTTGAGGGCCCGACACGGCCTGGGACCGAGAGCCCCAGCGGCCATCCCGACCGACGCCACGGCGGCAGCGAAAACCGAATAGCGCCGCGGTCCCCACCGATGCCGCGGGGCGTGAGCCGGAAAGCGAGGCTCGCGCCCGCGCGCGACACCCCTGACGGGCCCCCATCCGTTTCCCTTCCACACGGAACCTCTCGAGCCATGCACGACTCCGAACTGCATCAATTCAAGAGCGACATCGATTTGGTCCAGTACGCGGTCGATCGCTACGGGTACCAACGCGATAAGCGCGAAAGCAGCCGCGCGTGCCACGTGCTGCGCCACGCTGGCGATAACGACAAGATTGTCGTGCGCAAGGCGCCCGACGGCCACTGGACCTACTTCTCCGTCCGTGACGATCGCGATCACGGCACGATCGTCGACTTCGTCCGCGCGCGCAGCCACCACGGCTCGCTCGGTGACGTCCGCGAAGAGCTCCGCCAGTGGCTCGGCACGGCTCGGCCCACCCTGGATTATGGGAGGCCGTATGTCCCGGCCCCTCCGCGTGACCCGCGCGCGGTGGCGGAGACCTTCGCCGCCGCAAGCGGGGCGGACAACAGCCCGTACCTCAATACGCGGGGCATTCGCCCCGAGACCCTTCGTCATCCGCGCTTTGCGGGCACCTGGGGGCTCGGCCGGCACGGCAACACGCTCTTTGTTCACAAGGCCGGTTCCGGCGAGATTACCGGTTTCGAGATCAAGAATCGGGGCTTCACCGGGTTTGCGACGGGGGGCACCAGGAGCGCCTGGCAGAGTGCGGCTCTGCCGGCGGACCGGGCGCTCGTCATCACCGAGAGCGCCATCGATGCGCTGAGCTACTTCCAGCTCCATCCGGAGCTCGGGGACCGCACGCGCTACCTCAGCACCGGCGGAGCGCCGAGCGCCCGTCAGATCGAGCTACTCGACCGGGTCTTTGCGCAATTGCCCTCCGCGAGCCGGGTGGTCGCCGCGGTCGATTCCGACGATGCGGGGGCCAAGCTCGCAAGCCGGATCGAAGACCTCGTTCGCAGTCGATCCGCCATCGCCTACGAGCGTCACTCGCCCGCACCCGCGAAAGACTGGAACGACGTCCTCCGACAGGTCGAGCACGCGTACATCCGCTCGCTGTCCGCCCCTGAGCGATGGCGCTCCGCGTTCGAGCGCGGCCGATGAAACCGCATTCGCCCGATCCTCTGCTCCCGAGCCGGGCCACGTCTCCAACCCCCCCTCGGAGTCTCCCTGACCTCTTTCCCTCTCACCTAAGGAAATCGTCATGACCGTTGCCCACGACCCTGAACTCGAAGCGTTCAAACGATCCCTAAAACATCCCGGATCGGTTCCGATGAGTACCGCCGTGCAATTACGGCGGTCGCCGGACGGGATCGGAAGCCAGCTGGCGTACGGCGCTCCCTATGCGAAGGTCGTCCGCACGCTGGGTCAGATGGCGCTCTTCGGGCCGGGAAGGCTTGTTGCGGTTCACATTCGATACGGCCGCCGAACGCGGCTCTTCGTGTTCCGAACCTTGGAGATTGACGACCCCCTCGCCGCGCGCCTGCCCGGCGTGAGTCCGCGGGTGCAGTTGCTCATGCAGGTGCGTACAGCCGGGCGAGCTCGGCTCGTTCGCGCGATGTTCGCCTGCCTGGTCGAGCGCGGCTGCAACCCGTCGGGCCTGCCCGACGCCTTTTACCTACGCGTCGGCGTCGTTCTCGCGGGCCACCTGCCCACCCACAAGCTCCTGCTGTCGCTGCTTTCGCGATCGCTTCAACTGGGTCAGCCGCGCTTCGATCTCGGCTCCGTCCGTAGCCCACCGCAACCGGCTTTCAAGACGTTTTGACGAATGCCCGGCGCCCGCAGTCGCCGGCTTTTCAACGGGCGGGACTCATCGTCCGCGCCCTGCACGAGGACACCGTGGCATCTGCAACCGTTTCCAAGACACGCTCGATGAAGGCGCGGCCGCCGCTCGTCGTACGGCCTCTATTTGTCAGCCAGGAGACGGCCTTCGCCGTCTTGGGCATCACCCCCCGCAAGTTTCGCGAGTGGATTGTCCCGATGTGTCGCGGCTTTGTTGCTCGGGTGGGCAAGAGCGCTCTCATCCCGGTGGACGTGGCGGAGGGCAAGCTCCGATCGCTCGCTGCGGCCGCGGAAGGCCTCGACGCGGAGGACGACTCCGAGCTCGAGGAGGACCCACCGGATGACGACGAACCGCAAACGGTGGACGCCATTCTGCACGCTTTGGGACGCCGGAGGGCGAGATGACGGCCGGCAGCCGCTCGGTCGCCCTCGATGCCAGGAGGAGGTCGCCATGAGCTGGGCGAGACTCTCGGGGTCCTTTTGCTTTCACCGCAAGGTGCTGGAGGCGGACTCGCGGACCAAGCACCGGGCATCCGGCGCCTTCGCGCGCATGCTCTCGTGGTCGGTGGAGAACATGACCACCGGCAAGCTCTCGGCGGGGGTTGCACTGACCATCGCCCAAGATCAACGCGTGCTCGACGTCCTGCTCAACGTTCGGTTGCTCGAGCGCCACGAGGGCGACTACGTCATCCACGACTATTGCGAGTACAACCCGACCGGGGAGGAACTCGCCGCGCGCCGCGCAGAGCTTCGCGCCAAGCGCTCCGACGCGGGCCGGCGGGGTGCGGTCGCACGATGGGGACGAGGCAAAATGGATGACGGCGTGTCATCGCCGGGCATGGCCCACGAAGCTCAAGACCCTGGCAAACCGGAGGGCCACTTGCCATCGCCGGGCATGGCCCACGAAGCTCAAGACCCTGACAAACCGAAGGGCCACTTGCCATCGCCGGGCATGGCCCACGAAGCTCAAGACCCTGGCAACCCGGAGGGCCACTTGCCATCGCCGGGCATGGCTAACGAGTGCAC
Organism: uncultured delta proteobacterium; assembly: GCA_963696385.1. Classification (GTDB taxonomy): domain Bacteria; phylum Myxococcota_A; class Polyangia; order Polyangiales; family Polyangiaceae; genus Palsa-1150. The sequence goes on along the minus strand of CAVOKF010000004.1, from coordinate 13,936 downwards.
CCGGGATGGCAAAGGGCATGGCAAACCGATGCCCACGTTAACGTTAACGTCTACGTCTCAGATTCCACCACCTACGGTGGTGGATTTAGCCCTGACGCGGACCGAACCGACTGCCGAGACGAGAGGCAGGAGGAAGTCGAATGCCCGGGCCGCGAAGCACACGGCGGAGCAAATCGCAGCGAAGGATTGGGTCATCCAGACGTTCATCGAGTGCTTCGAAGCCAAGAAGCACGTCGAGCCCAAGGCCATCCTGGCCGCCGACCACGCGATGGCCTTCACCCTGGTTCAGCGGTTGGGCGCGGACGAGGCGTGCAGCGTCGTCCGGCGTGCCTTCGAGCACGACTTCGTCGTGCGCGAGAACGCCACGCTTCGGTACATCGCCAGCCGCGCCGACACGTTTCGCGGCACGGCGCCGCAAAAGGCGCGCGATCGGCACGCACAGCAACGGGTCGTCGGCGACGAGCCCTGGTTACGGGAGCACCTGTCATGAAGTCGTTGGGCGACCTTCTGCGGGGCATCACACCCCCGACGTTCGACCACGTGTGCCCCGCGTGCGGAGCCCCCTCGACACGCCCTCGCCCGTGTCTCGCCTGCGAGGAGGCGCAGCGGGCCGCGCGCGAAGCCAAGGCGGCGACGGCCGCGTCGATGCCGGCGCGGTTTGCATGGGCATCCGGCTTGGACGCTCCCGAGCTGTCGGCCCACGTCGACGGGGCCGCGCTCGATCACGCTCGGGCGATGCATCTCATCCGGCTGGATCGCGCCACGCTGCTCGGCCCCGCCGCGGCCGGCAAGACCTCGCTCGCGGTGGCGATTGCGCACGCGTGGGCCCGCGTCCACGCGCGACCGGCGGTGTTCTTGGCCGCCGTCGATCTCGGCGTAGCCCGGCAGCAGCACGGCTTGGGCGACGGCGACCCTCGCATCGTTCGCGACGCGATGAATGCCCCGCTGCTTGTCTTGGACGACCTGGGCCAAGAGGCGGAGTTCGGCAGCCCCGTGGTCGCCCACGTCATCCAGCACCGATACGACCGGGTGAGGCCGACGATCGCGACGAGCGGGTTGACCGTCGAACAGCTCGTGTCGCGGTACGGGGCGGGCGTTGCACGGCGACTGATCGAGACCGCGGGCGGAGCCGTCGTGTTGCAACTTCGAAGCCGCCGCGAGCGAGGCCCCTCTCGATGACCTGCCGAGGAAAGTGCCAAAGCGGCGGGTGGCCGGCCCGCCGTCTGTCCGCCGGGCGCGGGCACGGGGAGCCCGTTTCTCGGCGCACGGGGGGTGGTGCGTGGGGTGGTGGCTTGTGACATACGAACGGAGGGTTTAAGATGGCACGCACAGCAGCCGGAGAACTGCGTCGCCTCAACGAAGGCTTCGCGGCATGCCTCACGATTGAGGGTCGAACACGCCGCGAGTTTCGTCTCGTGACGTGCCGGACCGAAGACGAAGCCAGGTCGCGCTGCAAGGCGCTCGCGTCGATGGCGGCACGCCTTCGCGGCTCGGGGCATACCGCTCAGATTCGAGCCCGTGCTCGCCCTGGGCGCGAAGGCGCACGTCGGGCGGCCCTGGACGGCCGTTTGTGCGGCCGTGGACGCCCTCTGCACGGGACAGACGCAGAAGTTGGGGGCGCAGCAGGTTCCGACCTTCGCCCAATTCGCCAAGCGCTGGACGGACGGCGAGCTGGCGAGGACGTACCCGGACCACGTCTCGGCGAAAGACTCGGCGCCCGACGAGCGTTTCTTGCGCCGATACATCAACCCGCAGGTCGAGGGCGTTCGCATTGACGAGTTCGGGCTCGACGACGCCGATCGGATCATGTCGAGCCTGCCCATCGCGCTGTCCACCTCGACGCGCCGGCAGGTGGCCCAGGTGATTCGGCGCGTGCTCGGCCTGGCGGTCTACCCCGCTCGTCACATCAAGGAAAACCCCATTCCGCGGGGCTGGCTGCCGAAGGTTCGGCAGACCAAGGCGTTCACGCACCTGTATCCCGACGAGGATCGAACGCTGCTCGGCTGCCAAGAGGCTGACGTGCCGCTCATTCACCGTCTCTTCTTCGGCGTGCTCGCCCGCGAAGGACTGCGTCGCGACGAACTCGGTCGCATCCGATGGCGCGATCTCGATCTCGGCCGCGGTCAGATCGTGCTCGACGAGAACAAGACCGATGATCCCCGGAGTTGGGCGCTCGATCCGGCCGTCGCTCGTGCGCTTCGCGCGTGGAAGGTCTTCTTTCACGCCGACGCGCGACCGGACGACCTGGTATTCCGAGAGCCTGGGGGCGGACGGCCCCTTTACACGCTGCATCTCGCCGACGAGTTGCGCGAGGACCTGAGAACGGCCGGCGTGACGCGCCCCGCGCTCTTCGAGCGCAGCGACACGCGCCGTCCCTTGCGCGTTCACGATCTGCGCGCGACGTTCGTGACGGTGTCGCTCGCCAACGGCAAGACCGAGACGTGGGTTGCGGACCGCACCGGACATCGCTCGAGCGCGATGATCAATCGATATCGGCGGGCCGCCCGGACGTGGGCTGAGCTCGGTCTTGGGCCGCTCGCGCCCCTCGACGAGGCTATCCACGAACTTTCATTGCCACACGCATTGCCACATGGAGCGCCCGGCGGGGGGGCGCCGATCGTAGCTAAGTGCAGCGGAGAGAAAGGGATTCGAACCCTTGGTACCCTTGCGGGTACACATGATTTCCAATCATGCACCTTCGGCCACTCGGTCATCTCTCCGAACTCGTCCGCACGCGCGAATCATGGCACCGTACTCGGTTCACCATCCTTAGCACGGCCCAAATGCGGATTCGCGTCGGCTTAGCCGCCCCACACCACCTTGACAACAGTGAGCTCTCCCTGCAGTTTGGCCGGCGGAGAGCTGTCCGAGTGGCCGAAGGAGCCTGATTCGAAATCAGGTGTACCTGCAAGGGTACCAAGGGTTCGAATCCCTTGCTCTCCGCTAGGTTAGCTCCGATTGGCCTTCCCGGGGACCGCGTTTCGTGGGGCAATCGCGGGGCAATCGCGGCCAAATCCGGCAGAGCTCGGTTGAGCGGCGAGAGCTCTCCGAGCCCCAACTCGGACCACGTTCGAGCCTGTCGGCGATAGCGATTGATCATCTCGCTCGAGCGATGTCCGGTGCGGTCGGCGACCCAGGTCTCGCTCTTGCCATTGGCCAGGCTGATCGTGACGAACGTCGCCCGCAAGTCGTGCACCCGAACCGGACGCCGTACCGCCGAGCGTTCAAAGAGCTCGGAGCGGGTCACGCCTGCGGCCTTGAGGTCGGCCCGCAGATGCTCGGCCATCTGGTCGACGTAAAGGGGTCTTCCCGCGTGGCGGAACACGTGTGCGTCCTCCGCCACGTCGGCCTGAAAGCGGCTGCGCCAGATTCCGAGCGCGGCGGCCACGCCCGCGTCGAGCGCCCAGGCGCGCGGATCTTCGGTCTTGTTCTCATCGAGACGCACGACGCCGCGGGCCAAATCCACGTCGCTCCAGCGCAAGTCGGCCGCTTCCTCCCGCCGCATCCCCTCTCGTTCGAGAACCCCGAAAAAGAGCCGTCGGACCAGGGGCACCGCCCGACACGCCATCAAGTTCGCATCCTCGGCGGGCCAGAGGCACGTGAAGGCCTTCGTCGTCTTGACGCGCGGCAACCACCCTCGCGGAATCGGGTTCTCCCGAATGTGCCGCGCCGGGTAGACCGCCAACGTCAGCACGCGCCGCACGACTTGGGCCACGTGGCGGCGCGAAGACGACGAGAGGTGCTCCGGTAAGCTCGCCATCACGCGATCGGCATCCTCGACCGTCACCTCGTCGAGCCGAAGCGCGCCCAAGAAGGGCTCGACGTAGAGCTTGAGCAGTCGCGCGTCATCATCCGCCGTGGCCTTGGCCGTCACGTGGTCGGGGGAGGTGCGAGCGAGCTCGCCGCTCGTCCATCGCTTCCCGAACTCCTCGAACGTGGGCACTGGACCGCCCGCATCGCGCGTCCGGCCCGCGCAGAGAGCATCCACCGCACCGACGACGCTCTCCCACGGGCGTCCCGGTCGTGCCCGGGCTCCCATTTGCAGAATGCCCTCGATCTCGTCGTCGTGACCGCTGCGACGCAGCCGACTGGCCAGAGAAGCGAGCGCGCGGCATCGGTCGGCGGCTTCGCGTTCGCCCTCGCAGCTCGTCAACACGAAGTCTCGTCGCGCGCGGCCGCGAAGCGTGATGCGCGCAGCGAAACCGTCGGCGAGCTTGCGGAGTTCTCCAGTCGCTGCTCTGGGCATCGGTCACCTCATCCACGTTCGTTGCACTGAAGCCATGTCGCCCCCCGCGGATACGCATCGGCTGGCTCGTGGTCCATCATCCCGATTGCGAGCTCAGTCCGTAACGATGTCAACGGGATTGTGCGACGCCGCGCGCGGAATTGTGGCGGTTGAGCCGTCAGTGTCCGACGGGCAACCTGCGCAGGCGGTAGCGCGTGTCCTCGACGCTCACGATCGCTCCCGCGTCGAGTGCGCCGGCAGCGTTCTCGAGGGCGACGGCGAGGCGCGCGATTAAATATTCAAATGATCCGTACGCGTATTGCGAAGTCGAAAGACGATGGCGCTCGTCTTCGACTGCGAAGTCGACACGATTTCGGTGAAATCGAGATCCCAAGTGAGCACGATGGAGGCCTTGATCGCGAAGGTGCACGGCGTCGTGTCCGTGCTCGTGCAGCCAATGCACTACGCGCGGGCTGACACCCATGTCGGCAAGAAAGCGCACGGGCTACTCGGCCGAATGAACCTCTTCCGTCGTGAGCCAGGCCGCGTACTCCAGGGCTTGGCGGACGTCCTGTTCTTCGAGATCCGGATGGTCCGCGAGAAGCTCCGCAGTGCTCGCCCCGTGCGCAATCGCGCCTACGATGACCGAGACGGGAATACGCATCCCGCGGATGCACGCGCGGCCTCCGAGAACCTGCGGTTGGAACGTGATGCGGTCGAACACGACGGACGCATTCAGTGTAGCAGGCGGACGGATCCGCCGCGGCGGCGTGACATCGGCCAACCTCGAGCCGATCAGCGGGCTACGTCCGGGCCGGCGCACCGGTCGAAAAAACGCGCATTACCGGATGCCGTTTCGATCCGCGCTCTCGTGGGTCTGCCCGGTGAGCCGCGTGGCCAGCGCAGCGAGCTCGGGCAGCGCTCGGTCGAGCGCGGACAGCTCGCCCAGGCCGAGTTCGGCCCAGGTGCGAGCTTGCCTCCGGTAGCGGTTGATCATGGCGCTCGAGCGGTGTCCCGTACGGTCGGCCACCCATGTCTCGCTCTTGCCGTTGGCGAGGCTGATCGTGACAAACGTGGCCCGCAAGTCGTGCACCCGGACCGGACGCCGTACCGCTGAGCGTTCAAACAGCTCCGCGCGAGTCACCCCCGCGGTGTTCAGATCCGCTCGCAACTGCTTGGCCAACTGATCGACGTACAGAGGGCGCCCGTCGTCGCGGAAAACCCGTTCGTGGTCCGCGGCGTCGACATGAAAGTGGCGGCGCCAAAGCGCAAGCGCGGCCGCCACGCCGGCGTCGAGCGCCCACGCGCGCGGATCGTCGGTCTTGTTCTCGTCGAGGCGGATCACGCCGCGCGCGAGATCCAGGTCACGCCATCGCAAATCGGCCGCTTCCTCCCGCCGCATCCCCTCTCTCGCGATCACACCAAAGAGCAGCCGCCGGACCAGGGGCACAGCCGAACAGGCCAAGAGGATGGCGTCCTCGGAGGGCCAGAGGCAGGTGAACGCCTTGGTGCTCTTGCCGCGCGGCAACCAGCCCCGCGGAATCGGATTCTCGCGAATGTGCCGCGCGGGGTACACCGCCAGGGTCAGCACCCGCCGGACCACCTGGGCCACGTGGCGCCGGGAGGGGGGCGAAAGCCGCGCAGGCAGACTGGCCATGACGTGATCCGCGTCGGCCAGCGTCACCTCATCGAGGCGCAGGCTGCCCAAAATGGGTTCCACGTAGAGTTTGAGCAGACGCGCGTCGTCGCCCGCTGTGGCTTTGGTCGGCACGTGATCGGGACACTTGCGGGCGAGTTCGCCGCCCGTCCACTCCTTGGCGAACGCCTCGAAGGTGGGCGCTTCACCGCCTGTTTCGATCGTGTGACCCGCGCAGAGATCGTCCGCCGCGCCAACGATGCACTCCCACGGCCGCCCAGGTCGCGCTCGGGCCCCCATGCGCATCATCGGCTCGATTTCGTCGACGAGCCCCGAGCGACGCAGCCGAGCGGCCATCGCGGCGAGAGCTCGGCAGCGCTCGACCGCCTCGTGTTCGGTTTCGCAGTGGGCGAGCACGAAGTCCCTTCGCGCGCGTCCCCGAAGCGTGATGCGCGCGGCGAAGCCGTGGGTCAGTTTTCGAAGTTCTCCGGTTGCGGCCTTCGGCATCGATCCCTTCCTTCCCATCCACCGGCGTTGCCCGATGACCCCCCACTCAAGGCTCGCGCGACGGCGCGCGCGCCCGACCCACCGCGCGCAGCACCTCGTTGACCGATCGCGGCTGGCATTCGTCGTCGTCGTGGTCTTCATCGCCGTCCGGAGCCGAGACGTCCGCGGATGGCGTGGCCGCCATTTCACGGAGCTTCTCCTCGGCGACGTCGATGGGCGTCAGTCGGAGTTTCCCGAGGGCGATCACGTGCCCCCGACAAAGAGGTACGACCCGCTCGAGGTAGCGGCGCGGATCCACACCCAGCACCGCAAAGCAGTTTTGCTGCGACACGAAGGACGCTCGGAGTGCGACCGGCGGCCGCGGCTTCGTTGCACGCTTCATGACGAACTCCCTCCCGCTCGGTGGGTCGCAGACGATCGCCGCCGCGCCCCACAGGGGCTCGAAAGGTCCGCCGAGAACAACGGCCCCTTCGCGGTTTCGGTTACCTGCCGATGCCGGTGGCTGCCGAAAGGAAACCTCGGCACCCCCAAATCAATTGACGAAAATGACAAAACTCCGCTCGCCCCAGGCGGCATCGCGTTTCGCGCTGGATTTCGGGGTCCGAGGCCGGGGCGAAGTGCCCCGAGGCGCGAAATGGGTACCCCCCAGTCCATGGACGAAAATGACAAAACTCGAGGGGGCCCATCCGGCGCCCTCGGGGCGGGCTTGCCGAAGGCATGGGGCTGGGGCCTGAGTCCCTCACGACGAAGAGTCGGCCCCTCAAAATCAATTGACGAAAATGACGAAACTCGGACCATCGGCGTCATTGCCTCGCGCGGGGGTTGATCTCGAACACGGGACCGGCAGGACGACCGGGACGACGCGGCGCCACGGCGCGGACCTGGCGCAAGAGCGCGCGCTCCGCGAGGACCGCGATGGCGGCATCCAGGTCGGTGACGCGCTGGACTCGCCCCTGCAGGGCACGGTGCATCGCGTGGCGCGTCACGGCGCCCATGTCCCAGCGGCGGCACCAGGTCCAGATGTGCCTGGCGAGCGACGTTGCGGGATCGGCGTCCATCCAACCGAAGGCCGCACGCGCGTGCTCGATCGCGTACCGACCGATCGCGAGAGCCCGGTCCATGGCCGTGCTCTCGATGGCCAGCTCGAGGGCCCCCTCGGCGTGATCGCCCACGTGCAAGAGGCCCGCGAGGCGAGCGACCAGGCCGGGCGCCTTGTTGCCCCAATCCGCCATCCCCTGCAAATCCCCGCCGGGCCCGAGACGAGGCTCGATCTCCTCCTTGAAGGCGATTAGCCGGCCGCGTGCCGCATCGGTGAGCGGGACCGGACGGGCGACGAGCTCGCCGTGCTCATCGAACTGCTCGGCGACCCCGGCGATCGCGCGCACGACACGCCGGTAGTCGGAGCGAGCCGACTCCGTCACCGCCGCCGGATCGGCCTTGCGAGCGCCCACCCTCGACCGCGGCAGCGCATAGAGAAACCGGGCCAGAAGACCCAGCGTGCGAAAGGCGGGCGTCGACGCCAAGCCCGCGATGACCGACGGTTGGACCGTCAAGCCAATGGCCAGCAGCGGAGACGCGAGATGAAGGCTCGGCCGGCCGATGCGATCCAGATCGTAGGCGTCCCCGGAGTGCGCCTTGCAGAACAGCTCGCAGTTGACACGACCGTCCGAGTAGCGGCCAGCAAGAATGGCAAACGGGCCGCCCTCCGATGAAAACACCCCCAAGCGACCGTGCTGTTCCGACAACAACCGGCCCACCGCCTCGGGGGTCGCGTCGTCGGCGACCAGCCGCGGCGCCGACGGAGCCCGGCGCCCCACGCGCTCGACCGCGAGCGCTCGAAGTTCATCCTCGAGTGCTCGGCGTTCGATGTCGCTCGCCTTCGCTGCGCGCTTGCGCAAGTTCTGGGTCCGCTCCTCGTGCATCCGGTCGCACTCTTCGACGTCCGCGATCTGGGGCGCGCGACGTGCACGGAGCTCCCGCTCCCACTCGCGCAAGGGAGCTGTGGCGGCGGCGAAGATCGGCGACTTGCCCTCGCCGGGAGCCAGGGCCACGGCGACGTAGAGGTTGGTCGGCTCGTGCCACCCGGGCTTGATCTCGACGGAGATTTTCTTCGCCGTCGTGAACGAAAGAACCGCGAGCCCGAGCAGCGCCGGCAGATCCGCCGGGGCCTGCACGGCACGGGCCTGCTCGGCCGCCCAGACGCCGAGCCACGGCGGCAACACGTCGAGCGGAAAGTCGGGCACGTCCGCGTCGCTAAATGGGATCGGCTCGTCCCACGGCTCGCCCGAGAGCATCGGCACCGCGTCGTCTTCGGGATCCACCGGCAGCTGTCCGGCGCGTAAGCGTTCGTTGTCGTTCTTGGAGCTCATGCGGGCCTCGATCGGTGAACCGCCACGCGTCCTTCGAGCGATTGCCAAATCGCTTGGGCGCACGCATCGCCGGCGGTGTCGTGATGCGTGCGGATCACCACCCGGGCCCCTCGAGGGATGCGCCGGGCGAAATCGTCCGACCACGCCCCGGCGAAGACGCCCAGGACGATGGGAACCGATTCGGCGGCGTCGGAGCACCGCGTCGCCCAAGTAAGAAAGTCGGGCTCCCCGTCGGCGATGACGATGCGAGGTCGTGGCTGCCCACCCATCTTTTCCCAACCGCCCGAGAGCAGGGCGACACCCTGACCGCAGGCGAGAACGAGGTGCCGGTACGCGTAGCCTGCGGGGGACACGCGCTTCGGATCGTCCACGTCGCAATCGCGAACGCACCATGCTCGGACGCTCCGCATCCGACCGAGCGCGTCGAAGATTGGCACGAGCAAGCGGTGGCCCGATTCGATCCACGAGACACGGCCCGCGCAAGCGCGACGAAATGATGCCCACGCGGGAAGCGACACCGTCGGAAGCAGCGCGCGCGCCAAGTGGAAGTCATCGACCCACTCGGCGCAAAGGCCGTGGCGCGCCAGAAGGGCCGACACCTCGTCGTCGAGGCCGCACGGGACGCACGCGCCCCAAAGCGCCGCAAGCTCGTTGGGCGGCGGATAGCCGATGAGTGGCTGGTTCGGGCGGTCGCTCGCCCGGCCGACATTGCGGAGGGGATTGGCCGGACCCGACGACCGCGCCCCCAGGGCGAGGTGGTGCGGTCTCATCGACCTTCTCCGGTGGGCGGCTTGGTAGAACCGTCGGAATCGCTCGGGCCTGGACCGGAGATCGGAAAGAGGAACCGCCACGTGCCGTGGATCCGGAATCCCATGACGCCGCCCGGCAGTCGGACCACCGGAATGGTGCCGCAGACATGGGCTCGGCGATCGCAGTGATCGCGCAGAGCGAAGAAATCGAGGCGGAGCGCGACGGCCGTCGCCTCCAGCGTTGTGAGGGCTCCAGGCTCGTAGAGATGACCTGCCGTGGAGCGAGTGGGATCGGTCTGAGTGGTTCTCATGGGCGAGCTCCGGGCGAATGCGCGAGGCGCGGTCGCAAGCGAGCGACGCGCGGGAAAAGGCGACTGGGCAGGGCCCGCGCGAAGCGGGTGGGTGATCACGGGGAACAGCTGTCGGCGGTCATGAGGCATTCTGGGTCAGCCGAATCACCGGCCGCTAAGCGACTCCGCGACCCGGTGGGTCCGGTCCAAGCGAAGAGGAGAGCAATGATCGGAGGATCTTGTGCGCCGGCAGACGACCCGCGAGAGCGACGCCGGTCCGCACGTAGAACCCATCCGGCAGACGGCATGGGTCGTTGTGAGTCTTGAGGAGATAGGCCAGTAGGCCCCGAACGAGCCGAGCGCGCCCGGCCGAGCGCACCTCCAAGAGCAACTGCACACGAGGACACACGCCGGGGATGCGCGCCGCAAGTCGGTCGTCGACGTCCAGCGTTCGGAAGACGAAAACCCGCGTGCGACGGCGATGCCGAATGCGATAGGCGACGAGCTCTCCCGAGGAAAAGAGAGCCACCGGTCCGAGTGTGCCGGCGACGGTCGTCACCGGTGTGCCGTACAGAAGCCCGCTTCGGACCTCGGCGCCGGTCCGGCGCAATTGCACGGCGGTGTTCATCGGCCACGCTCCGGGCTGCGGCCGCGAGGGCCCCGGGGCATTTCGCTCGCGGCGGTCGGAGTGGGCATCCCGTTGTAGCGACGCCGGCGGAGATCGACTCGGCGGTTCGCTCCGCTGACCTCGTGGGCGACGTCGCGATGGCCGAACCGCCCGTCGGCCGACTGCCGATCGTGTCGATTGAGGACGGGCCGGATCGGGCCATCGTCGCTCGGGCGAGCCAACGGGCCGTCGAAGTCGAGAGTAAGGCCCCACTGCCGATACTCGCGCAGGCGATCCCGGACCCGCTCGAGGGAAACTTGTTCGCCGCGAGCGGCACGGTCGCGATGCAGGACGAAATCCACGATCGACCCCTTGTCGATTGCGGCAGCAATGCAGCCGCGCAAACGCTGGGTCGCGTGATCCGAAGACTCGCCTTTCGGCCCTGGCTCGTGGGCGTTGGCAGACGCGTAGAGCCAGTAACCGCTCCTGGTTCGTGTCACGACGATCCGGTCCCCACTCGGGTGTTCGAGAAAAAGAAAGCCGTCGCCCCTGCCGGGGCACGGTCGGTAACCGGTCGCCATCGCGTAGCCGACAAGGTTGATCGAGCGCTTGTAGTGTTCGATTTCGGGGTCGTGCCGAACGGTCATGGTGGGCTCCTATGGTGGTGAGAGGGTGGACTCGGGCAACACGGAAAATGGGTGTGCGGCACGCGGGTTCATCGGCCGCGATCGAAGGCCGAGCGTGATCGCTCGTGCGAGAGCGCGCGGATGTAGGGGCGCTCGACCTGCTGAAGGACGTCGTTCCAGTCTTTCGCCGGCGACGGCGAGTGACGCTGAAACGTGACGTGCGCTCGCTCGCGGGCGAGGGTTTCGATCCGCCTCGCGAGCTTGACCCCCGCGTCATCGGAATCGACCGCGGCGATGACTCGGCTCTGCGGGGGCAATTGCGCGAAGACGCGGTCGAGTAGCCCGATCTGGCGGGTGCTTGGCGCTCCCCCGGTGCTGAGGTAACGAGTGTGGTCCCTCTCGCCGGGGTGCAGCTGGAAGTAGCTCAGTGCATCGATGGCGCTCTCGGTGACGACGAGCGCCGAGTCCGTCGGCCGAGCTTCACTCTGCCAGGCGCTCTTCGTGCCCCCGGTGGCAAACCCGGTGAAGCCCCGGTTCTTGATCTCGAACCCGGTGACCTCACCGGCCGCCGTCGTATGAACGAAGAGAGTGTTCTTGCGCCGGTCGAGTCCCCACGTCCCCGCAAAGCGCGGGTGCCGAAGGGTCTCGGGGCGAATGCCTCGCGTATTGAGGTAGGGGCTGTTGTCCGCGTTCCGGGCGGCCGCGAACGTCGCCGCCGGTGGGCGACGGTCGACGGGCCCAGCCGGCGCGAAGGGCACACCGTAATCGACGATCGGGCGACTGGTGCCGAGCCAGTGGCGTAGCTCCTCTCGGACGTGACCGAGCGATGTATGCCGGGCACGCGCCTGGACGAAGTCGACGATCGTGCCTTGATCGCGATCGTCACGGACTGAGAAGTACGTCCAGTGGCCGTCGGAAGCTTTGCGCACGATGATCTTGTCGTTCGTGACGGCGTGACGCAGCACGTGGCACGCGCGGCTGCTCTCGCGCCGATCGCCTTGGTATCCGTAGCGATCGGTCGCGTATTGGACCAAATCGATATCGGTCTTGAATCGGTGCAGTTCGAAGTCGTGCATGACTGGACGTCTCGTGCTGGAGAAAAGAGAATGGGTGGGGTGAATGGCGTCGCCGCGGGGGCGCGAGCCCAGTCGTCTGGCCCGCGCCCCCCGGCGTTGGGATGGCAAACCGCGCTATTCGGTGGGCGCGGCCTCCGTCGTGTCCATCTCGCGCATCTGGATGGTGGTTCCAGCGAGATGGGGCAGGTAATCGAATCGCAAGTTGTACGATCCGTCCTTGTTCTGGAAGGCGACCCCAATGCGGGTCCACCAGGTTTTTTTGCCGACGCCGCCGTTACGTTCGATGGCGCCGACAAGCTGCATGGTTTTCTTTTGGCTCATGACAATGGTTCCTTTCGTGGCAGAGGGGGATTTCGGTGGGTGGTCGTGTTGGGCTCTCAGGCGGGCGAGCCGGATCTCCTCGCGATGTGCGCCTTGCCGGTCCCGCCATCCCTTTTTGGGAAAGACGAAACCGCCGATGGGCCGTTGGGCACGAACGAGGCGGCGATTCCTTCGGCAGGGGTTCATGCGGAACCTCCCGAGGCATCGGCGAGCGGTGTGTAGGCCTCGGCCTCGGCATCTGCGGCGTGCTCGAGGGTGAGCAGAAGCGAGCGGCACGCTTGCTCGAGCTCGTCGCAATTGGCTTCGGCAGCAGCGAGTTCGAGACGCATGCCGCGCAGGCGCTTTTCCTGATCGCCTGTGACTTGGCCGAGCGCCTGCGTAGCTCGCGCGAACTCGGCGTTGAGCCACTCGGCAAAGGCGCTGTGCTCCCGATCCCGCTCGGCGCATTGGATTTGGAGATCGACCACCCTCTGCTCCAGCTCAGAGCAGTGGAGCCGGAGGTGCCCTTCGCGCCTGTGCGCCTCCAAGAGCTCCCGCTTGAGGGTGAGGATTTGGTTTGGCTCGGCAAGCCCGGCGAGGGCGCGGATGGTTTCATGGAATTCATGGGGCACTTGAGGGGGCGAATGCATCGACGGGCTCCTTTCGGAAGGTTTTTTGGCAATGGGAAGCCGCACGGACCTCGTCCATCGAGGTCAGCTCGAAACGTCGTGTTTTTGGGTGAGCGGAACTACAGACTTCGCATCGAGTGTTTTGGGAGGCGGGGATCTTGATAAGCGACGACTACGGACTCGAAGCCAAAGCAGACGGCGCGAAGGGCACCGTCGGAACGAGCAGCGAATCGGCCCCCGCGCCCTCTCGGGTCACGGGGACGAAGATGGGGGCCTCCGCGACCGGCGCAGGGGTGGGCCGCTGGTGGCGGATCTCGAGGGTCGTAACGGCCGCGAAGTCGGGCAGGCCGATGGCACCCTCGTACCTGCGCAACACGCAGAGTCGATGAGCGGCCGAGGCCGGATGCGCGGCGCCGGCGGACGCACCCGTGGGCAGGCCCCCGTGCGCTTCGGAGGCTTTCTTCGGAGACGCCATCGGAATCCTATGGGCGGCGCACTCGAAATCGAACTGCGAAAGCTTGGCCGTGCCGACGGCGATATTGGTGCAGGGATCGAACGCCTCGGCGAGATTGCGCCCGAAGGCACTGAGCCACGCCGGGGGCACCTGCATGAGCCCGAGAAGCGGTCGGCCGCCATTGGCCGAGATGGATTTCGCGCGGACAGGGCGTCGGCCGACGTCTTGGGTATGGGGGGTGGGTCGAGCTGGCTCCCGTCGACGGACGCGTCGAGGACGAAGTCGGGATTGGCTTCGCTCGTCGATTGGGCGATCGCGCGCACGAGAATCGTCGTCGGCGAGGTAAAGGCTGCAGCTGAGGATGGTCGTCAGAAGGTCCATAGCGGGGTCACCGTTCCTCGGATGGCACGAGCCGGCAGAGGTCCGAACGTGCGGGAATCGAAGCTTTTGGCGTAGTGGGAGGCGACG
>CAVOKF010000003.1:0-829895 GCA_963696385.1 uncultured delta proteobacterium | reverse complement strand
GAGATCAAGAGATTGTGCGGATTGAGCGGGGCCCCGACGCGGCCCGGCCCAATACCCATGCAGGAGCCGGGCTATGACGACCCCGACCCGTCCCGAGACCGCATTGCAGGCGGCGACCCCCGTCGCGTCGAATCTCGCCCATCTCAGCGGCACCCTGCGGCCTATCGCCGAATCGCAGCTGCCGAGCCGGAGGGAGATGCCGTCGGGTCCCGCCGATCCGGACGCTTCTGCGCTTGCCGGGACCGCGGAGACTTCCGATCCGCGCGCACCGAAGCAGTCGGGGGCATCGGCAGTTCGGGCGGAGATGCCCTCGGCGCCCACCGATCCGCACGCGCCTAAGCTCTCACCCGACGATCCGCGCCTGCGGCTTCGACGCCCTGCCTCGCGCACGCTTCGGACCGGTCCGATCGTGGTCCTGGTGGCGTGCGTGCTCGGCGCCGCGATGCTCGCGGTGGCGTTTGCGTTCCAATCTCCGTCGAGCACCGACAAGACGCGGCCGGCCCCGAGCGGTGTCACTGCTCCTCCCGTCGTGCCCGACGCCATCCGCAACGCTTCGGCGGCGCCGCAGACGGTCTCGCGCCCCCGGCCCGACGCGGGACCATTTCGCGGCGAAACGGTCGAACGCGCCCCGCGACCCGAAGACGTTCGACACCGCACCGATCGTGAGCGGGACATGCAAGCCCAGGGCGCGTCGATCCTGTTCGAGACGCCGGCCGGCGCCGCAGAGGGCGACCACGCAGCCGAAGCCTCGCGACTGCCGGCGTTGATGCCGACGGCGCCCCCGTCGAACGGCCCAGGTTCGCCCGGCGCCGAGTCCGATCCCAATCTGCAGGAACGCAAAAACGCGTTCTTGGGCGGTGGGGGCAACAAAATCGGCGATTCGCTTGGAACGACGACCCAGCATCCGCGCAGTCCCTACGAGCTGCAAGCCGGAACGATTCTGCCGACGGTGCTCGTCACCGGGATCAACAGCGATCTGCCGGGCCCCGTCATCGGGCAGGTTCGCGAAAACGTCTACGACACGGTGAGCGGCAACTACCTGCTCATCCCGCAGGGCAGTCGCCTGCTCGCTCAGTACGACTCGATGGTCTCGTGGGGGCAAGAGCGGGTGCTGCTCTGCTGGCATCGCCTCGTTCTGCCCAACGGCGACTCGCTCAACCTGCAGTGCATGCCGGCCGCCGACCTCGCCGGCGCGGCGGGCCTCACCGACCAGGTCGACGAGCACTGGTTTCGCATCATCAAGGGCGCCGCCGTGGCGACCTTGCTCGCGGGCACGACGCAAGCTTTGGCGGGAAACACGACGAGCTTCAATCCGACCGTCGCCCAGACGTGGGCCGGTAACGCCGCCGGCAACATCAATCAAGTCGGCCAGCAGCTGACGCGCCGCGACCTCAACGTCCAGCCGACCATCACCATCCGTCCCGGATACGCCGTCAACGTCATCGTCACGAAAGACATCGTTCTGCCGCCGTACCCCGATCCGACTTCGCAGGGAGGTCGCCCATGAGCAGCGCTCGCTACTCCGGACCCGCTCGCGCCGTGAACGCGCTCGATGTTTCTCGTTTGCTTCTGCTCGTCGGGGCCGTAACGGCGTTCGCTTCGGCGGTGGCGTGCCGAATCGCCTCGCACCTGATCTGGAACGCGACGCCCAGTCTGCCGCTCGGCCTCTACTGGCTGTCTCGCGGCGCGCTGGCGACGGCCGCGAAACCGGGAATTCTCGTCGCCTTTGGCGTGCCGGACGCCGTGCGCGATCTCGTGCGCGAACGCCGCTACCTGCCCGCCGGCGCGATGCTTGTCAAACGCGTCGTCGCGACGCCCGGCGATCGCGTGTGTACGGAGGGGTCGACGTTCACCGTCAACGACCAACCGCTCGGCGCCATTCTCACCGAGGACACCGTCGGCCGTCCGCTGCCCCATTACGACGGCTGCGGACCGGTGCCAGACGGTTGGCTCTTCGTCGCCTCGCATCACGCGAAAAGCTTCGATTCGCGCACCTTCGGACCTCTTCCCGCTGGCGCCATCCGAGGAACGGTGACCCCCCTATGGACCTTCTGACGACCATCCTCAGCTGCAGCCTTTACCTGGCCGACGACGATCTCGTGCGCGCGATCGCCCAATCGACGAGCGAAGCCAATCCGGACTTCGTCATCGACGCGTCCGTCGACGGGAGCCAGCTCGACCCACCGCCCATGCCCAAGACGTCCGCCGACGCCCTTGTCCGCGCGAAATCCATCTTGGCCAATGGCGGCCGACCGCTTCTTGGGCTCATGCAGGTGCCCCCGGCGTGGCTGAGTGCCTTCGGGCGCAATCTCGCCGAGGCGTTCGATCCCTGCACCAATATCGCCGTCGGCACGGCCAAGCTTTCGCAGTTCGATTTCGAGTGCGCCGCCCATAGGATTCCGATGGCGTCACCGAAGAAAGCCTCCGATGGGCACGGGGTCCTGCCCACGGGTGCGTCCGCCGGCGCCGCGCATCCGGCCTCGGCCGCTCATCGACTCTGCGTGTTGCGCAGGTACGAGGGTGCCATCGGCCTACCCGACTTCGCGGCCGTTACGACCCTCGAGATCCGCCACCAGCGGCCCACCCCTCCGCCGGTCGCGGAGGCCCCCATCTTCGTCCCCGAGGCCCGAGAGGGCGCGGGGGCCGATTCGCTGCTCGTTCCGACGGTGCCCTTCGCGCCGTCTGCTTCTGCTTCGAGTCCGTAGTCGTTGCTTAGTGCCCGAGCGCTCGCGTCTTAGACACTTGCTTCGAATTCCGTAGTCGCTGTTTTCGTAGTCGCTGTTTCATCCAAATCACGACGTTTCGAGCTGACCTCGATGCACGAGGTCATTGCGGCTTCTCATTGCCAAAAAGCCGCTTTCCAAATGTAACTGGGGATGCCTTCTTCTCTTTTTCGATTCGCTTGATCGCTTCGCTCATCGCTTAGGCGCAATCCACGCTTCGACATTGCTTCGAATCTCGTAGTCGCCGTTCATCCAAATCACGACGTTTCGAGCTGACCTCGATCCCGAGGCCAGCACAGCCTCCCCTTGCCAAAAGCCGAAAGGAGCCCGCCGATGAATTTCCTTCCTCCCGATTCGTACGAAAGTTTTCTTGCAACGCTCGACTCCATCGCCCGGTTACCCGTGCAAAAGCAGCTCCGGGCCCTGAAGTCGGAGCTTCTTGACGCCCGTCAGCGCGAAACCGGCCTTTTTTGCAACTGCGCCGAGCTCAAACAGGCCGTTCGCAATCTGGGGAACAAGATCGCCGAGCGCGACCGGAGCGCCTTCGCCGACTGGCTCCAGGTCGAGTTCGCGCAGGCCACGCGCGAGCTCGAAATCATCAAGGCTGAGCAGGAAAAGAGCATCCGGCGTCTGCGCGTCGGACTCGCTGCGGCCCGAGCGACCTGCGAGGACCTGGAAAAGCGACTGCACAATCTGCACCTCGAACTGAACGCGACCGAAGTAAGCGGCCAAGAGCTCGAGCAGACGTGCCAATCGCTTCTGCTCGTGATCGAGCAGGCCGCGGGCTCGGCGTCCGAGGAGGACAGGCCCGAGGGACACGTCTCGGAGGCACGGGCGTGAGCGGCTTCGGAAGCAAGCGCCGCCTCGCTCGTTCGGTGCAGCCCCTCGGCGGTTTCGTTTTCCCCAAAAGAGGATGGCGGGACCGGCGGGGAGCGCATCTCGAGGAGATCCGGCGGGCCCGCTTCAGGGCCAAACCAAACGATCGACCCCAATCCATATCCGCCATGAGAGGAGACATCGTCATGAGTGAAAAGAAAAAAATGCAGTTGCTTGGCGCGGTGCAAGACCCCACCGCCGATAGCCCGACCACCGAGTGGACCCGCATCGGAGTCGCCGTCCAGAACGACGACGGATCGTTCGATCTCCGATTCGATTACCTGCCCATGCGTCTCGCCGAGACCGCCATCGAGATGCGCGAGATGGACGCCATGGCGACGGCGCAAACCGAATAGCGCCGCGATCCCAACCGGCGCCGCGGGCGTGAGCCGAGCCACACGCTCGCGCCCGCGGCGACGCCCTTCACGGCCCAAAAGTTTTGCTCCAGTGCGAGAACGCCCATGCACGACTTCGAACTGCATCAATTCAAGAGCGACATCGATTTGGTCCAGTACGCGATCGATCGCTACGGGTACCAGCGTGACCGGCGCGAGAGCAGCCGTGCGAGTCACGTACTGCGTCACTCTGCCACCAACGACAAGATCGTCGTCCGCAAGGCTTCCGACGGCCATTGGACGTATTTCTCGATCCGCGACGATCGCGATCACGGCACGATCGTCGACTTCGTCAAGGCGCGCGGACGGCATAGCTCGCTCGGTGACGTCCGAGAGGAGCTGCGCCAATGGCTCGGCATCGCCCGCCCGATCGTCGATTACGGCGTGTCCTTCGTGGCAGCGGCTTCAGCGGCGCCCCGTGACGGTCGGGCGGTGGCGGAGACCTTCGCCGCCGCGAGCGGTGCGAACAATAGTCCGTACCTCAATACACGAGGCATTCGTCCCGAGACCCTTCGGCATCCGCGCTTTGCGGGGACGTGGGGACTGGACGGTCGGGGCAATACCCTCTTCGTTCACACGACCGACGCAGGCGCCGTCACGGGCTTCGAGATCAAGAACCGGGGCTTTACCGGATTTGCGACCGGGGGCACCAAGAGCGCCTGGCGGAGCGCGGCTCGTCCCACCGACGCCGCGATCGTCCTCACCGAGAGCGCCATCGATGCGCTGAGCTACTTCCAGATCCATTCGGGGCAGGGGGACCGCTCGCGCTTTCTCAGCACGGGCGGTGCGCCGAGTACCCGTCAGATGGAGATTCTCGACCGCCTGTTCGCCCAATTGCCGTCGGGCAGCCGCGTCGTGGCGGCCGTCGATTCCGATGACGCGGGGGTGAAGCTCGCGAGTCGGATCGAAGAGCTCGCCCGTTGCCGCTCACCCCTCGCATTTGAGCGCCATTCGCCGTCGCCGGCGAAAGACTGGAACGACGTTCTTCAACAGGTCGAGCGCGAATACATCCGCGCGCTCCCGGTGCGCGAGTTGTCGCGATCGACCCTCGACCGCGGCCGATGAAAGCCGCTGTCGCACCCATTTCCATCTTGCCCGAGTCCCATTTTCACACCGGAGCCCATCATGACCATTCGGCACGACCCCGAAATCGAACACTTCAAACGAACGATCAACCTTGTCGCATACGCGATGACGACCGGTTACCGACCGTGCCCCGGCAAGGGCGACGGCTTTCTCTTTCTCGAACACCCGAGTGGGGACCGGATCGTCGTCACACGAACCAAGAGCGGTTACTGGCTCTACGCCTCCGCCAACGCCCACGACCCGGGGCCGAAAGGCGAGACTTCGGATCACGCGACCGAGCGTTTGCGCGAGTGCATTGCCGCCACGAGCGACAAGGGATCGATCGTGGATTTCGTCCTGCATCGCGACCGTGCCGCTCGCCGCGACCCGGTTCCCCTCGAGCGGGTTCGGGATCGCCTGCGTGAGTATCGGCAGTGGGGCCTTCCTCTCGACTTCGACGGCCCCATGGCTCGTCCAAGCGACGTGGCCCCAATCCGGGCCGTCCTCGATCGGCCCCGCGAAGACCGGCGATCGGCCGACGGGTGGTCTGGCCATCGCGACGTCGCCCACGAGGTTGGCCGAGCGAACCGCCGACGCGAGCCCCGCCGGCGTCGCTACGACGGGACGCCAAATCCCATCGCCGCGACCGAAATGCCCCGAGGCGTTCGCGGCCGCAGCCCGGAGCGCGGCCGATGAACACTGCCGTGCAATTGCGCAGGGCAGGGGACGGGCTCCGAAGCGAGCTTCTGTACGGCGCGCCTCGCAGAACCGTCGCGGGCACCCTCGGGCCGGTGGCTCTGTTCGCGGCAGGCGAGATCGTCGCCTATCGCATTCGGCATCGCCGCCGAACCCGGCTCTTCGTCTTCCGCACGCTGGAGGTCGACGACCGGCTCGCGGCGAGTCTGCCCGGCGTGCACCCGCGCGTGCATTTGCTCTTCGAGGTGCACACGGCGGGGCGCGTTCGGCTCGTTCGCGGCATGTTTGCGGTTCTCCTCAAGAACCGCCACGACCCCTGCGGTCTGCCGGACGGATTCTATGTGCGGGTCGGCGTCGCTCTCGCGGGTCGTCTGCCTCGGCACAAGATCTTGCCTTCGCTGCTCTCCTTTTCGCTGGGCCGGACCCACCCGCTCACGGATCCGCCGACGGCACGCTCTGCGCCCTTGCCAAGAGGACATGACTGCGCCGGCTTCGGACCCACGCCCAGCTCAGCTTTTTCGACCGTGACCGAAGTCGCGATGCCACACGCGGGAAGGTCCTCTTCCCGTCACCCGCCGCCCGGTTGAGCGGGACTGCCCATCACTCTGTCCCGCGAGTCGTCCGCTCGCGGCCACGCCACCGCCGGAGTCCACTCATGATCAGCGCTCAGAACGTTTCCCCTCGTCGTACCGGACGTCGTCTCTATGAGCCCGTCGCACCCGCGACGGTTCCGCCGCCCATGGAGCTCGCGGAGCTCCGGCGGATCTGCGTCCCGTGCAGCGTCGATATCGAGGTGTCAGCCCTCCTCGACAAGTGCGGCATCCGACCCGCGTGGGTCGACGACTTCCACTTGGCGCGGGCTCTGCCGGTGACGGTGCCGGTTCCGGTGTGGGCTTCGCTTCGCGGCGTCCGCCCGAGTCGCGTCTCGTGGATCGAGTCGGGTCACCGCTTGATCGTGCCGGCGTACGACGCGCTCGGTCGAATGCGAAGCGTGCGTGCGTGGTGCGTTCGCGAGACGGACGATCCGAAGCGTGTGTCCCCAGCAGGCTATGCGTCGCGGCATCTTATTCTTGCGTGCGCGCAGGGCGTCACCCTGCTTTCGGGCGGTTGGGAGGGGAGAGGTGGCGAGCCGCATCCTCGCGTCGTCATCGTCGAGGGCGAGCCTGATTTTCTCACGTGGGCGACGCGCAGCTCCGACGCCGCCGAATCGGTACCGATTGTCCTCGGCGTTTTTTCCGGGGCTTGGTCCGACGATTTTGCCCGACGCATTCCTCAAGGCGCCCGGGTGGTGGTCCGCACGCACCACGATGCGGGCGGGGATGCGATTGCCGAAGCCATTCGGCGATCTCTCGAAGGACGCGCGGCGGTTCATCGATCGAGGCCCACATGAGCACCAAAGACGAAAACGATTGCTTGCGCGCCGGGCAGCTGCCGGTGGACCCCGAAGACGACGCGGTGCCGATGCACTCGGACGATCCGTGGGACGAGCCCATCCCGTTTAACGACATCGACGCGCCCGACTTTCCGCTCGAGGCGCTGCCGCCGTGGCTCGGCGTCTGGGCGGCCGAACAAGCCCGTGCCGTACAAGCCCCGGCCGATTTGCCGGCGCTTCTCGGGCTCGCGGTCCTGTCGTTTACGATCGCGAAGAAGATCGCCGTCGAGATCAAGCCGGGATGGCACGAACCGACCAATCTCTACGTCGCCGTGGCTCTCGCTCCCGGCGAGGGCAAGTCGCCGATCTTCGCCGCGGCGACGGCTCCGCTGCGGGAGTGGGAGCGGGATCTGCGCGCCCGCGTCGCTCCGCAGGTGGCGGACGCCGAAGAGTGCGATCGCATGCACGAGGAGCGGACGCGCAGCTTGCGTAAGCGTGCGGCGAAATCCGGCGACATCGAGCGCCGGCTGCTCGAGGATGAGCTGCGCGCGCTGGCGGTCGATCGCGTCGCGCACCGGGCGCCGGCCGAGCCTCGGTTGGTGGCCGACGACGCGACGCCGGAAGCGGTGGGCCGGCTGCTCTCCGAACAGCACGGTCGCTTGGGGGTGTTCTCCTCCGAGGGAGGGCCCTTCGCCATTCTCGCGGGGCGCTACTCGGACGGACGGGTCAATTGTGAGCTCTTCTGCAAGGCGCACTCGGGCGACGCCTACGATCTCGATCGCATCGGGCGGCCGAGCCTTCACTTGGCGGCGCCGCTGCTCACGATCGGGCTCACCGTTCAACCGTCGGTCATCGCGGGACTCGCCTCGACGCCGGCGTTTCGCACCCTCGGGCTTCTGTCACGATTTCTGTATTCCTTGCCGCGATCGAGGGTGGGCGGTCGGCAGGCGGACCCCGCACCGGTCACGGACGCTGCCCGATCCGAGTACGGGCGCGCCGTGCGCGCAATCGCCGAGATCGCCGAGGCTTTCGACGATCAGGGGGAACTGATCGCGCGGCCGATTCCGCTCACCGACGCTGCGCGCCGCAGTTTGATTGCGTTCAAAGCGGAGATTGAGCCACGGCTCGGGCCCGGCGGCGATCTGCAGACGATGGCCGACTGGGGCAACAAGCTGCCCGGTCTCGTCGCTCGTCTTGCCGGGATCTTGCACGTCGGCGACCACGCCGGGAGCGCTCTCGGGGTGCCCATCGAGATCGGAGCGGTCGAACGGGCGCTCGCCATCGGTCGGTACGCCATCGAGCACGCGCAGGTGGCCTTCGGTTTGATGGGCGCCGATCCGGTGACGACGCTCGCCAAGTACATTTGGGCATGGTGCCGGCGTTGGGACGCCGGGCGCATCACGCGCCACACGATGCACCGCGCCCTGCAAGGCCGCGTTCAGCGTGCGACCGATCTGGATGCCGCCATTGCCGTGCTCGTGGAGCGCTCTCTCTTGCGGGAGACGCACGACGTCCGGCCACGTCGCCCCGGTCGCCCTTCCGCTCCCCATTTCGAGATCAACCCCCGCGCGAGGCAGTGACGCCCATGACCGACCTATTTTCGTCATTTTCGTCAATCGATTCGGGGTGGCCGATTTTGGACCGCGGGACAGTTCGCCCCAGCCCAAGGACCCGAACTCAACCCGTTGAAGAGGCCGCGGCGAAGGCGCGCCTAGTTCTGTCATTTTCGTCAATCGATTTGGGGTGTCCGATTTTTCATTTTTGGCGATTGCGGTGGCTGGCCGGTGACGGTCCGCGGAGTCGGGGGACATCATGAAAGTGACGATTGAGCTTTCGCACGACAGTGTCGCCGCCCTTGCAGACGCCCTAGCCGCCCGCTTGAAGGACGTCCCAAGGGCTGCCGAGACGCCGGTCTCCGAAGGCTTCGTGTCTCGTTCCGAAGCGGCTCGGATAGGCATCGAGCGCAAGGTCTTGCTTCGGGCCGAGCGGGCAGGGCGGCTCCAGGCGTTCAAACCGGGCCGGGTCGTCATGTATCGGCGCCGCGATGTGCAGGCTCTGGTCGAATCCCACCCGGTCTGTCTCGTGCCCGAAGAGGCCGCCAGCGTAGCGCGCGCGGGTTTGTCCACCGACGGCTTCGAGAGCGCGCTGCAGCATGCCGAGAGGAGGGGTCATGGCGGATGAAGATCGCGAGTGGAAGTCGGGCAGACGGCTCGAGGGATCCACCGAAGCACGCCATCGGCTCGACGACCGGACGGTTCACATCTCCGGGGTGTCGCTCCCGATCGCGGGCGCGCAGCTCGAATCGGGCATTGGACCGGGCCGATGGACTCGCGTGCCACGCCGCGAATGGGCGTCGCGCGGCCGTTGCGACCGCGACGGTGCGCGACGGGGACTCACCGGCGCCCCGTCGCCGCGAGGCCGAAGAGAGCTTCGTCCACCGAGGGCTGGGCCTGCTCGACTCGGTCTCTTGGCGCGCGCGGAGGGTGGACGATGGCTCGTGAACGTAGAGGGACCGTCAAATACGACGTCAAGAGGGGTTGCTACCGCGTGCGGCTGACGCTGAACGATGGCTCGCGTCCGTGGTTCGACCTCCCACCGAGCGGGCCTTCGGCCATGGCGGAGGCGAAGGCGCGCGTGGTGGCGGCGGATCGGTCCCGAATCGCCGGAGACAAGAATCTCATCGCCGAGGACTTCGGCCTGAAGCTTCGACCGCCGCCGAAGCCCCCCGATCCGGCGCTCACGGGCCAGACCGTGGTGGAGACCGTTGCGCAGTACGCGCAAAGGTGGTGCGAGTGGCGTGCGAGCAGGGCATTCGGGTGCGTCAAGACCGACCGCACCATTCTGCGTCGACACGTGCTTCCGATTCTCGGGGCGCTCGCGATGCGCGAGGTCGTCCGAGACGATCTGAAGCGGCTCGTTGGAGCGCTCGACGCCAAAGCCAGGCGCGGCGAGACGATCGCCGAGGACGGCAGCCGTCGGCCCTTTGGGTGGAAGAGCGCCTGCAACGCGTGGGTGGTGGTGCGGGCGATGTTCCGCGACGCGCGCGTCGCCAAAGACGTCACCCTGTGCGTTCGCGACGACAATCCCGCCGACGGGGTCGCGGGCCCCGATAGGGGCAGCAAAAAGGCCAAGGGTTACCTCTGGCCGAGCGAGTTCTTGAGGGTCCTCGGCTGCGCCGAGGTGCCGCTCCGCTGGCGACGCCTGTTCGCTGTCGCCGTCTACACGTACATGCGGGCCGGCGAGATCGACGCGATCCAATGGCCGGACCTCGATCTCGATCACGACACGATGCACATCCACCGTTCGATGGACACGCGCCGCGGCAAAGGCATGAAGACCACCAAGAGCAACGCGGCGCGCCGGGTCCCGATCGAGCCCGCCCTCTTGCCGCTGCTGCGTGCGATGCATGCCGAGTCCGGTGGCAAGGGCCGGGTCCTGCCCCTTCCGGGCGATGGCGGGTCGCGCAAGCTTCGCATGTATTTGAAGCGTGCCGGCGTCGGTCGGGCCGACCTGTTCGTGACCGACGAGACCCGAAGGGCGATCATGTTCCACGATCTGCGGGCGACGGGCATCACGTGGTGCGCCGTGCGGGGCGATGATCCGCTGAAGATTATGCAGCGTGCTGGCCATTCCGATTTCGAGACGACCAAGATTTACCTGCGCGAGGCCGAGAACTTGGCGCGCGGCTTCGGCGAGGTGTTCCCGCCGTTGCCGGAAGCACTGCTGCAACCGTCCGAACCAATGGGACCTCACCCGGGATCGGATGCCCTGGATCTCGCCCATGGCAACGGGGCACGTCAGGACAGCCTTTCTGCCGGATCGTAGGTCGCCGAAATCGGGGTGAATCCCAATGCGTGAGTCGACCCATGGCACGGGCGGACAAAAGACGGTGACTTCGTCGTCGAGGATCCGCGTCCTCTGCCGACGTAGGCTTCCGCATCGCGCAGTTCATCGAAACCGGTCGCGATGGCACGGGCCGGCGCGGCATTCGCGCGTGATCGCGTACGGACTCAGGCGTTTGGGCGGGTCGTGCGCGTCTGCGGGCGGATTGAGATGGTTGCGTTACGATAGCGAGTGCGGTGGGCAATCCGCCAAGGACCGCGGTTCACGCTCTTCACGGAAAAACACGGAGAGGCGATGGCCAAAGATCGCATCGGCACCATCCAGTACGACTCAGGCAAGGGCTGCTACCGCGTGCGCCTGACGCTCAACGATGGAGCACGGCCGTGGGTGAACCTGACGCCGACGGCGCGTTCTCCGAAGGCTGAAGCCAGGGCGCGCGAGGTCGCCGCGGAGCGGTCGCAGCTCGCGCGGAAGAAGGGTCTGCGCGCCGAAGACTTTGGCATGAAGCCCCGCACGGCACCGAACCAAGTCGACCCCACGCCCCCCGAGGAAACCGTCACCGAATACGCCCAGCGGTGGTGCGAATGGCGGGAGGGCAGGGGATTGGGGTGCGCGAAGGACGACCGCACGACTCTTCGTCGGCACGTGCTTCCGATTGTGGGGTCGACCCCGATGCGGAGCGTCGGTCGCGACGACCTCAAGCAGCTCGTGATGGCGCTCGACGCCAAGGCCGCGCACGGTGAGACGGTGGACGAGCAGGGCCATCGTCGGCCGTTCGGTTGGAAGTCGGCGTGCAACGCGTGGACGGTGGTTCGGGCCCTATTCCGCGACGCGCATAGCGCCAAGGACGTCCGCTTGTGCATCCGCGAAGACAACCCGGCCGAGGGTGTGGTGGGCCCTGACCTCGGTGCGAGAAAGGCCAAGCAGTACCTTTGGCCGAGCGAACTCGAACGCGTCGTCGGGTGTGCCGACGTGCCGTTGCGCTGGCGTCGCCTGTTTGCTCTCGCCGTCTACACGTACATGCGTGCGGGCGAGATCGACGCGCTGCAATGGTCCGACGTCGATCTCGATCACGGGATCATCCATATTCACCGATCGCGCGACGCCCGTCGGGGCAAAGGCATCAAGCCCACCAAGAGTTCCGTGGCCCGACGCGTCCCGATCGAGCCGGCACTTTTGCCGATGCTCAAGGCGATGCACGACGAGTCGGAAGGGCAGGGCCGAGTGATGCGTCTGCCGGGCGACGGCGGGCCGCGCAAACTCCGCATGTATCTCAAGCGGGCAGGGGTTAACCGCGCGGATTTATTCATCACGGACCCGACGCGAAAGGCGATGACGTTTCACGATCTCCGAGCGACCGGAATCACCTGGTGCGCCGTGCGCGGCGACGAGCCACTCAAGATTATGCAGCGCGCCGGCCACGCGGATTTCGCGACGACGCAAATCTGACTTAAGAGAGGCGGAAAACCTCACTCACGGCTTCGGCCAAGTGTTTCCGGAACTGCCAAAAAACCTGGTCGAATCGTCCCGGGAATCGTCCCAAAGTGGGTCAATTTTGACGAAGTCGATGATATCATTCAACAAAGTACGTGGCCCCTCCGGGGCTCGAACCCGGACGCCCTTACGGGCTGCGGATTTTAAATCCGCTGCGTATGCCGATTCCGCCAAGGGGCCTCGTGTATGGCTTTCGACTGTAGCGCGAATGTCTGGCTCGTTGCTTTCCTGGTCGTTGCGAGCGCCATGGAGATAGGTTGAACCACGTGAGCCCCTCGCTGTATGGCGCGCGTGTTGCGCTGCTGGAATCGCGCAGGCAGGGTGAGCTCGCCTCCCTTGTTCGGCGTCACGGCGGCGAGCCGATTTGCGTACCGGCGATGCGGGAGGTCGAGCGTGATTGCGCTTCTGAGATCGAATCGGCGATCGACGTCGCCGGGCGAAGCGGCGCGCTGATTGTTCTGGCGACTGGCGCCGGCCTCGATCGGTGGTTTTGCATGGCCGGCGCGCTGGGGCGGGCCGCAGAACTGCACGCCGGCTTCGCGCAGGCGACGGTGGTGTGCCGTGGCCCAAAGCCGATCGCGGTGCTCAAGCGAGAGGGTCTCACGGCGCAACTCCGTGCGGCGCCGCCACACACCACGTCCGAGCTATTGGCCACGCTGGACAGTATCGATGTGCGCAATCGCGACGTGGTGTTCATTCACGATGGCGGTGGGAGCCGCACCGTCCCCGAAGCGCTCGCGCGGCGCGGCGCACGTGTCGTCGAAGCGCAACCGTACGTGTGGGCGTTGCCGGACGATACGGAGCCATTACGCGCGCTAGTCCGATCCATCGTCGCCGGGGACATCGACGCGGTGGCCTTCACGACGCAGATTCAGGGAAAACACCTCTTCGACATAGCGCAATCGATTGGGTTGAGCTCCTCGTTGGGCGAGGTGCTGCGCGGGCCAGTCGTCGTTGCGGCAGTGGGGCCTACGTGCGCCGAAGCCCTCGAGCATCTCGGGGTCCCGGCCCATGTGACTCCGAGACAACCGAAGATGGGCGCTCTCGTTCTGGCCCTCGCTAGCATCATGGTGGCGCGCTTCGGACCGGCTTCGCGCGTGAGCGATTGAGGATCGGGACCGAGCGCGAAGCCACATGGGCAGGCGGTGGCTGGTACGCTATCGGCGGCCGAAGTATTTGGTCACGTCCGCCGCCCCGTACCTCCGTAGCGCGACGCACAAGTCCGCCCGTTCGAGAGCCTCATCCAGCCCACGCTTCGCTCCGTCGATTCCGCGCAACGCGGCCGTGAAGAACGTCCGGGCATCGTCCCGCTCCGCCGGCGTGCACACGGTCCCAGCGATGCCGCTTAGCCCTCGCAGCGCCATCGGTGGCAAGCGCGCTTGCAGTTTGGCCCAATTCTCTTTGACCCAAGCATACGTCACTCCGCGCGTCGCTCGCCGGCTCTGCGCGTTGCCAAATACGTAGCGCAGCTCCGAGAGGCGCAGTTCGCCGGTCAGCGTCAAGTCCAGAGCCTCTGTCAGGACCGAGGCGTCGTCGAACATGCCCATCGCAGTGATGGCAAGGATGCGATCTTGCGGTGTGCTTGCGGTTCGCGCCGCCGCGCGAAGCTCTGCCAGGCGAGCATGGCCGGCACGGATGGAGGCAAGCGGAACGGCCACGGCGGCCAGGTCGCCCGACACTCGCGTCGGGTCCCTTATCCACGCGAGGGCATACCTTTCGCACTCCGCAAGGGTCCTCTCGTCGTACGCGAGAGCGCCCATCGCCCAGAGCACGGTCTGCCGCTCGAGCGCCTGATCCTCGTCGGCCGCAGGGCCGCTTGCTTCCCAACCCAGAGAGCGCTTCTTTTCGAGGAGCCGCGCTGAGACGTATTTGCGAAAATCGGGCCAGTCCTGGTTGTCGACGAGCGTTTGTTCGATGCCCGCCAGAACGCCGACGATCTGCTCGACGACCAAGCGGGCAGTTTCGGCGTCGAACGCGGGAAGCATGTCAAGCAGCGCTTGCGGGGCTATGGCGCCTTGGCGCACGCCCGCCCAGGCGTTCGACACGAGACCGATCCGATCGGCGACGTCCAGTGATCGCCGTGCCGCCACGAGCGATGCGAGCTTGGAGGGCTCTACGAGGAAGCGATAGTAGCCAGCCTGATCGGCGTTGGGGTAGACCCAAGCCGGGCACCCCCCGCCCAGGGAGCGCGTGATCGGCTCGGCACCAAGCGTAAAACAGCTGTTGGTCTTCTCTCCGCCGCTCGTGATGCAGACGGGCAGCGTCCAATGGCGTTGCGCTCCAGTCCGCGGCTCGCCGAGTGGTCGCCACTCGGATTCGCGTAGCTCGATCGTGCCTGCCCCGATGCCTCCGCACGTCCAGCTGGCGATGACCTCCGGGACGCCGGGTTGGTCAAGAAAGGCGCTGGCCAGTTGACCGACGTGCAGGGCGGAGACGTAGTCGAGCGCCTTGAACAGGTCGTCTGCGCCCGCGTTCTTCCACGCATTCTGGTGCAAATAGTACTGGACCCCATGACGAAATGTATCGGGACCAAGCCATCCTTCGAGCATGCGAAGTACGGCCGCACCCTTGTCGTAGGTCAAGCCGTCGAAGGCTTCGGAGGCATCGCCGGTCGAACGGACCGGCTCGCGTACGGCGCGCGCGCTGCGCAGGGCGTCGAGATCCATCACACCCTGGACCGCGGCAATCTGCT
This sequence comes from uncultured delta proteobacterium, assembly GCA_963696385.1. Classification (GTDB taxonomy): domain Bacteria; phylum Myxococcota_A; class Polyangia; order Polyangiales; family Polyangiaceae; genus Palsa-1150. Next base: position 814,739 of record CAVOKF010000003.1, on the reverse strand, counting down.
GGATGGTTGCGCCGAAGGCTGGCTTCCACTGGTCAACGACTTTCGCTTCCGCCCATGTCGCAAACCCCTCGTTGAGCCAAGTATCGTTCCACCATCGAAGGGTCACGAGATCGCCGACCCACTGATGGGCGAGTTCGTGGGCGATGACTTCTGCCTGCGACCGCCTGATCGAGGTCGTCGCTCGCTCCGGATCCACGAGCAAGAGCGAGTCCCGAAAGGTGATCAGGCCGGGATTCTCCATCGCGCCTGCGGCGAAATCGGGCACGGCCACGAGATCGAGCTTCGCGTAGGGGTACGGCAGGTCGAAGTATTCGCCGAGCTTGATCACGAGCCCTTCGGCGTCGCCGAGTGCGAGGGCGGCGAGCGAGGCACGCCCCTTCGTCGTTGCGACCCGGATGGCGAAAGGCGTCTTCTGGCCCTCGGCGAAGTCGAAATCGCCCACCGCAAATGCAACGAGATAGCTCGGCAACGGTGGAGTCGGCTGAAACGTGTGTTCGACCAAACCATCGGGTTCGTCGGTGGAGGAGATCTCAGGCGAGTTCCCGAGGGCCAACGTTCCGCGGGGCGTCGTGATGCGCACTTCGTAGGGTGTCTTGAAGCCTGGTTCGTCGAAGCACGGAAACGCGCGACGCGCGTGTGTCGGTTCGAACTGGGTGTACGCGTACCACCGGCCCGCTTCGCGAACCCGGTAAAGGCCCAGGAGGTCGGGGGCGAAGGGCGCGTCGTAAGATATTTCGATTGTAGCTTTGCCGGAGGGCAGACGCTGGTCGAACGAAAGGACGAGCTCGCCGTCGTCGTTGGCGTCGTGGGCACGTCTCTGAAATGTCGCCCCTGGAATTTCGGTCGAGCCGATCCGCGCGAGAGCACGAGTGTAATGCATCGAGGAGCCGTTAAGGACAATGAAGGATGTCGGGTCGGTGATGACGACCGAAATGGTCGCCGTCCCGGAGAAGCGTTCTTGCACTGGGTCAATTCGGAGGGCGAGCGAGTAACGCTCGGGGACCGCCGTCGCGGGCAGGCGTCCATCGTCGCGCGGCGGCGGAGCGTTGGCCGGAACGCCGGCAAATGCGCCGGGTCGAGGCGCCGAGACGGGCACGGCCGTCCGCGGCGCAGCTCGCGAGCACGCGCCGCCGAGCGACACCGCTAGGACAACGGCAAGGGAAGCCTCCGTCGACCCCATCAACCGGCGGCAGTCACTCGGGCAGTCGACCCAACGCGATGACCTCCAAATTCAGCTCGAGTACGAGCTTAAGCAGGGCGGCCCGCTGCTCTTCGGTGGGCGGACGAGTCACCCAGGCACGGAGCGCGCGCTCGTATCCTTCAGCCTTCGCCCGTATCTCGCGAACCCGGGGGCTGGGCGCGAGCTCCCGCAACCTCTCGAGCGTGTCGAACAGACACTTCTCGACGATCGCAAGCCGCGTGGACCCCGCACTCTTGCCGCCAGGAATCATCGTTGAGCATAAGGTTAGCTCGGTTGGCTGCAGGTCGCGCGATTTCCGTGGTGCCGGGGATCGGGCTTCCCCGGTCGGGCGCGCCCCGCTCAGAAGTTAAGGCCAAGCTGGCCGTGAAACGTGCCCCCTGCCCTTGATCCACTCTGCCCCGGCAAGAAGATGAGGTTGGCATCCGCGCCGACGAACCAGAACCCCAGTGGTACGAGCACGGTCACTCCGGGCTCCAAGTAGAGGTCCTTCCCGTCGGCCGTTCCCGTCGTCAGCGCCCCTCCGCGGTAGTCGCCGTTGTACTCGCCGATGCCCAGCTGAGGCCGGATGGTCAGGACGTGGACGATGTCAAAGTTGTAGCCCCCTTCGAAGCCGTAGAGCATGGCTTTGCCGGACCGTTTGTCCGACGACTCGACGACGTCCCCGCTGCTGCCAAAATAATACATGAATGAGAGGCCGGCGTAGACGTTGAAAACGGACACCCCGGCCCGTGCGCCCACCCCGAAACCCAACGGATTGAGGCTGTCGCCAGTCGGGTTCGTGCCGACGCCGACCTTTGCGCCGATTTCGACGCCGACCGGTCCGAGCGCAAACGCATCCTGCGGCACACAGAGCACGGCGGCGACCGCGCCTGACACGATCCACGGACGGGCACTTTTCATGAACGCAAGGGTCGACGGAGCGCGACAAAAGAGCAAGTTCGAACGCGGCGCGCGCTCGGCTTCCGGGCTCCCGAAGCGTATGGCGCACACATGCTAGCTTCCCGTGCCCATGCCCGCTTCCAGCGACCGGGGCCCGCTGTCTCTCGCCGAGCGGCTGGCGCGTGTGGGTCGCATGCTCGAGGAACGCTTCTTGGGAAAGGCAGAGGCTATCCGTCTCCTTGTCGTCTCGATGGTCGCGGGGGAACACGCTCTTCTCGTCGGTCCTCCCGGCACCGCCAAAAGTGCGCTTGTTCGCACTTTCGCCCGCCTGCTGCGCGCCCGATACTTCGAATATTTGCTCACGCGGTTCACGGAGCCGAACGAGATCTTCGGCCCGGTCGACATCGCGGCATTTCGCGAGGGACGCTACGAGCGTCGCACCGAGGGCATGTTGCCCGACGCCGAGATCGTGTTCCTCGACGAGGTGTTCAAGTCCAACTCGGCGATCTTGAACGCACTCCTGACGCTGCTCAACGAACGCCGCTTCACGAGCGGCGGCCGGGTCCTAGAGTCTCCTTTGATCAGCGCCTTCGGCGCCAGCAACGAGGTGCCGAGCGACGAGGCATTGGCCGCGATTTGCGACCGGTTCCTGCTCCGAATCCGTAGCGAGAACCTCGACGCCTATCATTTCCAAGATTTGCTGCAGAAGGGGCTCGAGCACGAGCTGCTCGTGATGCACGATGCTTCAATCGAGCCTCTCGTGGCCGCGTCCGAGCTTGCCGAGCTGCAGGGCGATCTGCTTCGCGGGACGGTGTTTCGGGAAGACTTCTTCTCGCAGTACAAAGGTCTGGTCTTTCAGTTGCGGGCCGAGGGCATTACGCTCAGCGACCGGAGGGTGGTGAAGCTGCTGAAGCTGTTTGCGGCGAGTGCGTTCCTCGACGGGCGGAGCGAACCCAATGCGAGCGACTTGTTCATCCTCAAACACGTGTGGAACGCCGAGGACCAGGCACCTATTCTGGATGCGATCGTGACACCCGTCGTCGATGCATTCCATCGCGAGTATCCCGAGGCCCGCCAAGCGGGGCGGATGACGGGGCGAGTCGAGACCCTGGCCGCGGAAATCGATCGCGTACGGCAGATCTTAGCCGGGGGCGCGGCGCTAAGCGATGTGCAGCTGTTTAGTCAGTTGAGGGCGCTCGGCGAGATCAAAACGGCGCTCGTGTCGTCGCCGGACGCACGCGCCAAGGAGCTCGTCGCGCGGGTGGATCAGCTACTCGAAGCCGCGTTTCGCGGCGGCCGTTTCTCGACGCTATGACGCGGCGCGGCGCCGACAACCTGCGGTCCGACCTCGGCCCCGGCCCCGCAGCGATAACGCGTAGACTGCATTCGGTGCGCCTCGCAGCCATCGAGACAAGTTCGCCGGTGGGATCGGTGGCACTTTTCGAGAACGGATCGCTCGTTGCGCAGGACGAAAAGCGGGTCACGAGTGGGCACGGCGAGCTGCTCTTGCCCATGCTGGACGCGCTTTTCGCGCGACACGGGTGGGTCCCCACCGACGTCATGAGGTGGGCCGTCGGAATCGGGCCGGGCGCGTTTACGGGCGTTCGCATCGGCGTCGCCCTTGCCAAAGGAATCGTCATGGCAACGGGCGCCGATCTCGTCGGCGTGACATCCCTCGACTCCCTAGCTGCCGATCTCGCCGCCCCGGGCGACGCGCTCGTGGTCAGTGCGGTATCCGCGGGGAAGGGAGAGATCTACTTGCAGGTCCGGCAGCTCGATCGTCTTGTGCTGGGGCCGTGTCACCTTCGGATCGGCGACGTTCCCTCGCGCGTCGCCGAGCTCGCTTGCGACGCAGGCGTGATGGTGGTCGGCGAAGCGGCGCGGCAGGTCGACTGGTCGGCGCTCGGCAGCCTGGTGTCGCTCGCCCTTGAGCCGCCGAACGATTGTCCGCGCGCCTCCGTTCTCGGGCGGGTTGCGGGTGTTCGGGCCCCGCAGGGCGCAGAGAGGCTCGAGCCCGTATACCTCCGCCCTCCGGAGATTACGATGAGCAAACCATGGAGTCGCCTACCGTGAAGATTGCAACGTGGAACGTCAACGGCATTCGCGCGCGGGAGAGCCAATTCGTCGAATGGGTGCGACGGGACTGCCCGGACGTCGTGTGCCTTCAGGAGATCAAAGCAAGTCCGGAACAGCTGAGCGAGACGCTCACGATGCTTCCTGAATACTGGAATTACTGGCACGGAGGTTCCAAGGGGTATAGCGGCGTCTCGCTTCACGTCCGGAAGAGTAGTTTCGTTCAGCGACCGGAATTCGATCATCCAGATTTCGATATCGAATCTCGCGTCGTTCAGGCCAAGATCGAGGGAAAGTTTGTCGTTACGAGCGTGTACGTTCCCAATGGCGGCAAAGACTACTCGGCCAAGCTGCACTTTCTCGAAGCGATGCGGGATTATGTTGGCGCGGTCCACGCCGGCGGCAACAAGCTGATCGTATGCGGTGACATGAACGTGACGCGAACCGAGGCCGACGTGCACCCGAAGGAGCGCAAACCAGGGGCAATCGGTCAGCGCGCCGACGAGCGCGAGCGGTTCGAACGCATCATCGCGTGCGACCTCCAGGACGTTGGTCGCGCTCTCGACCCGACGAATGAGCAGCTGTTTACGTGGTGGCCACCGTGGCGCGGCCTGCGTCAAAAAAACCAGGGTTGGCGTCTCGACTACGTGCTCGCTAGCGTCGGCCGTGGACTTGCGGCCGTCGATTGCAAGGTTCTTGTCGACGTCGGCTCAAGCGATCACGCTCCAGTGATCGCGACGTTCGCAGGGGGAACTTCAGCCTAAAGCGAACACGTCGGCAGGCGCTGGCTTTCCCTCTCCACGTTTCCCGGCTCCGACTGCGCTAGTCGAAATTTTCGATTTTCCAAAGCCCGTGTTCCCGCACGAGCTGAAGAGTGCCCGCCCCATAGGCCATCGTCGCGCGTTCGCCGCTCTCTTCGATCGTCGCGTTCGGCAGTGCCTGCTTGAGCGCAGCGACCACTTGCGCGATCTCGTCTTTCTCATGGCCCTCCCATGCAGCGCGCAGCTTCGTCGCGTCGAGGCCCTCTTTGTGCGTTTCGGGGACGTAGTGCATCACCACGTCGTATCGCTTTCGCTCCACCGCCCGAACGAACCCCTGGATCGCGCGCCGAGGGGTATCCTGCGCGTAGAGATCGATCGTCGAGGCGTCCACCCGCCAACGGCCGTCTTCCAGGATGAGGTTCAGCTCCTGGCCGCTTGGGCTCGTCACAGTTGCCGTGACGAGCGGAGGCGCCGTCGGGCGTTCAAGCGATCGGCCAATCTCCCGGACGCCTTCCGGGTCTTCCGACATCATGCGTCGGAAGGCCTCGATCGAAATTCCGCGTCTGGCCTCGTCGGAGAGAAGGCGGTAGGCTTCGTCTGCTCGACCGTCTTCAAGATCGCGGGCATAGGCGCGCAGGATCGATTGCGGGTCGTTGTTCGGATTTTGAACCGCTGCACAAGCGAGAGTCAGTATCGAGACGGGAAAAACGAACCAGGGCCATGACGGGCGCGCGCCAGCATCCCACCGTCGACGCGCGCCCTCGCCTGCGGATGGGAGGCCGTGCACGAGTGGTGCCAGGCTGCAGCACGGATCGATTGGCATGCCGTGTCGCCCTGCTCTAGCACGCAGGACTGCCGCTCGGCGAACCGGCGCCGGGACCGCTTTCGCGGTATAGCCTCCATACAATGAGCGAATCTCGTTCGTCCACGGAGATCGAGCTGCTCCCTATCCTGCCTTTGCGAAACAGCGTGGTGTTTCCCGCCAGCGTCGTCCCGATCAACGTCGGCCGGCCGCGAAGCGTGCGTCTCGTCGAAGACTTGGCCGGGCTGGAGCGCGCCGTCGTCGGCATCGTCAGCCAACGCGACGCGGAGATCGACGAGCCCCGGTTCCAAGATCTCTACGAAGTGGGCACCGTGGCACGTGTCGTCAAAGTGCTGCGACTCGGTCCGAACAACTACTCAGTCGTGCTGCACGGCCTGGCGCGCTTCCAGATCGCGACACAATCGATGCTGGAACCGTACATGCGCGCTCGTGTACGGCGCATCCCCGAAGATCTCGAGCGCGACGTCGAGCGGGATGCCCTGGGCGCGAGCTTGCGAGAGGGAATGCGGCACCTGCTTTCTCTCATGCCCAATCTGCCGCGTGAGACGGCCGGGATTCTCGATAACGTACGAGAAAGCGGGGCGCTGGCGGACCTCATCGCATCGAATCTCGCACCCGAGCAGGCGAGCGTCGCGGACAAGCAAAGAATTCTCGAGACGTTCGATCCGAAGGCGCGCGTCCGCGCCGTTCTCGGCATCGTCAATCGGCAGCTCGAGCTTCTCCGCGTGAAGAAGGAAGTGAGCTCGATGATAGCCGACGAGGGAAAGGCCCAACGCGAGCAGATCCTGCGTCAGCAAATGCGCACCATCAAAGAAGAGCTCGGTGAGGGTGGCGACGAAGACGAGGTCGAGGAGTTGCGCGAGCGCGTACGCGTGGCAGGGCTCCCTGACGACATTCTCAAGATGGCTCGCAAGCAGCTCGGCAGAATGAGTGGGATGCAGCCTCAGTCGGCCGAGTACAACGTGACGCGGAGCTACCTCGAGTGGATTGCCGATTTGCCGTGGAGCCGGGCCACGCCCGACAGGCTCGACGTCGAGGAGACACGCCGCTGTCTTGATGAGGATCACTACGGTCTCGAGAAAATAAAAAAACGAATCATCGAATACGTGGCCGTTCGGAAGCTTGCGGGCAGCAAGAAGGCGCCCATTCTCTGCTTTATCGGGCCGCCGGGCGTCGGCAAGACGTCCCTTGGGCGGTCGATCGCGAGGTCGATGGGTCGGCGGTATCACCGGATCGCTCTGGGTGGCGTGCGGGACGAGGCCGAGATCCGAGGGCATCGACGGACTTACGTTGGCGCTCTGCCAGGCCGGATCATGCAGGGCCTCAAAAAGGCGGGTGTCCGAAATCCCGTGATCGTGCTCGATGAAGTCGACAAACTGGGGGTAGATGTCTTGGGCGACCCAGCCGCTGCGCTTCTAGAGGTGCTCGACCCGGAACAAAATTCGACGTTCCAGGACCACTATCTCGATGTCGCGTTCGACCTGTCGCAAGTGACATTCCTCTGCACGGCGAACGATCCCGAGACGATACCGTCGGCATTGATGGATCGGATGGAGGTCATCGATTGTCCCGGGTATACGCGTGCCGAAAAGCTGCGCATCGCCACCGATTTTCTGTGCCCGAAGCAGCTCAGCGCGCACGGCCTGACCGACGAGCGGCTGGACTTCAAGCCCGATGGCTTGGAACGAATCATCGATTCGTACACACGCGAGGCGGGGGTTCGCGGTGTCGAGCGTGAGATTGGCGCGGTGTGTCGCCACGTCGCGATGCGGATCGCCGAGGGGGACACGACCCTGCGGCTCGTCGCCGACGGGCAGGCCGCAGAGGCGATTCTAGGTCCGGCTCGTTACCTTCCGGAGCTCGCCGAAAGGGTGAGCGCGCCCGGCGTCGCTTTGGGTCTCGCCTGGACTCCGTCGGGTGGCGATATCCTCTTCATCGAGGCCACGAAGATGCCGGGCCGCGGCGAGGTCCTGGTGACGGGAAACCTTAAGAGCGTCATGAACGAGAGCGCGGTGACGGCTGTCTCCTTCGTGCGGAGCCGGGCTAAGGACCTGAAACTCGACCCTGAGTTCCTCAAGGGCACCGACCTGCACGTTCACGTGCCCAAAGGAGGTACGCCCAAAGACGGACCCAGCGCCGGCGTCACGATGTTCAGCGCCGTGGCTTCCTTGCTTCTCCAATGCCCTGTGCGCCGCGACGTGGCCATGACCGGCGAGATTACCCTTCGCGGTAGTGTGCTGGCCGTCGGGGGCATCAAAGAGAAGCTACTCGCGGCACATCGCGCGGGCATCCGGGAGGTTCTGGTGCCGGCGGCCAACGAGCGCGATCTCGAGGAAGTACCAGCCGACGTGCGCGCCGAACTGAAGGTCCATCTGATTCGGCGGGTCGACCAGGTGCTATCGCTCGTGCTTGAGCCGCCTCCCTCGCCGCCTCCTCAGCCGCGGCCCGAGGGAAACGCGCCGCTGGCCAACGTCTAAACGACTACGGTCCGTGGCTCCGTTCGCACAGTCACGTCTCCAACGGATTGCGGCCGGTGCCGTGTTCGTTCTTCTGTCGGCGGTCGGGTTTGTACCTTTGTTCGGAGGGCCCGGTTACGAGCAGTCGCTCGCGAGTGGCCTGATCGTTCCTCCTGCCGCCGCCATCGCTACATCGCTGGAGGTTGCCGCCGCTCCCGGGGCCGCGCCCCTGGAGGTGGTGGCTCGCGGGCTGACATCGGGAGCGGCGCTGGCTGCCGTCGCGCTCTTCACGGCGCTGCTTCACGGGCTCCGCGTGGGCATGTGCGATTGCTGGGGCGGGGTGGTCCTGTTCCTTCTGACCGCCGGTTTCGGGGCGCTTCTCGGGGGGGCCTGGGGCGCCGTGGCTGGCGAGGTATGCCGCCAACGACGAGGGCGGAACCTCGCCTGCATTGTCCTGGCGGTTGCGGGACCACTGGCCGGGATCCTCGTCAGCGTCGGACGCTTTTGTGCAACTCCGATGATCTTTGCCTACGATCCATTTTTTGGATACTTCAGCGGCGCACTGTACGACACGGTGATCGACGTCGGAAGCGACCTCTTGAGCTATCGCGCGGGCACGGCAGCGACTCTCGTCGGCGTCGTCCTCGTGGCAGCCTCGTTGCGGCGAACGAGCGTCGGGGCCATCGCGCTCGAACCGCTACGAGGCCATCCCCGGTCCACCGCATGTCTCGTGTGCGGGTTTTGCGCTCTCGCATCGAGCCTTGCGATGGCCGCTAGGGGGCCGGAGCTCGGCCACTGGCAGACCGGCTCCAGCATCGCCCGCGCGCTCGGAGGACGGGCGTCCGGTCCTCGTTGCGAGGTGCTCTACCCCGAGGCCTTGCTCCCGGAACAAGTGGCTCTGCTGGTGCGCGACTGCGAAGAGGAGATCCTGGCCGATGAACGCGTTCTCGGGACGCACCTCGACGGGCGAATAACGGAGTACGTATTCGAGAACTCCGCTCAAAAGCGGCGGCTTATGGGGGCCGGTGAGACATCGATCGCGAAGCCCTGGCTCCGCGACGTTTACCTCCAGTACGAGAAGTATCCTCACCCGCTGCTTGGCCACGAGATCGCTCACGTCGTCGCCGGTAGCTTTGCCCCCGGCCCCTTCCACGTCGGCGGCGGCCTTTGGCCGAACCCCGGACTTATCGAGGGGCTCGCGGTGGCGACCTCACCGGACGCCGATGAACTGACCGAAGCCCAGTGGGCGCGCGCCATGCTCGATCTCGGCATCCTTCCGCCGGCGACCTCGCTCTTCTCGATCGATTTTCTCGGGCAGAGCGCTGCGAAGAGCTATGCCGCTGCGGGGGCCTTCGTGGGGTGGGTGAGGTCCCGATGGAGCTCGGCCGTCGTTCGCGCCTGGTACGGTGGTGGGTCGATCGAACGCCTCACCGGACAACGTTGGGATGCGCTGGACGGCGCGTTTCGCGACTGGCTCCGCACGCAGTCGATGCCGCCGCAAGCCAGCGCCTATGCACGCGCGAGGTTCGAACGCCCCGGTGTCTGGGGACGGAAGTGCCCCCATGTCGTTGATGCTCTGGACCGGGCGGGTGATCGCTGCCGTGACGATCACAGGTTCACGGAGGCGATGGGCTACTACGCGAAAGCACTTTCGCGAGATTCTGACGATTGGCACGCGAAGTACGCACTCGCTTGGGTCGAGCTGGGGACCGGCGACGCCTCCCTAGGTCGGGAGAATCTGATGCGGATCGCGCGCGACGAACGAGCGCCAAAGACCTGGCGTGACCGCGCGCGGGAGTCGATCGCCGATGACGACTGGGCCCATGGGCATGCCGAGGACGCTGTCGCCGTCTACCGCGATCTGGCCGCAGAAATTCTCAACGAAGACGCGGCGCGGGTGGTGGAGGTCAAAGCGATCGCTGCCGCCGATTCCGCAGCAGGAAGCGCTGGGGTAGACGTGCTGGTTGGCGCCCCCGGTCGCGGCATCGAGCCCTGGCTCGGCGGTCTTTCACTCGGGATGTGGGCCGGACGATCCTCCGATACGCTCGCCAGCTATCTGGCGGCGAAGAACCTCGTTTCCCACGAGGAGTGGACGCGGGCCTCGCCGTGGCTCGATCGGTCGTTGCACACGCCCGTGCTCACGGCGCGCATCGGACGGGAGCTGCTCCGAGCCAAAGCCATCTCCGCGTGTGCGCTCGGTGATTCTCGCTCTCTGGCGAACCTGCGCGGAGCGATCGACGGACCCGACTCTCCTTTTGCAAACAGCTCCGGCGGGAGACGCGAGTGGCTCAGGGGACTCATCGAGCGGTGCGACCGCGAAGATCACCGCTGACGGGTTCGCTCTCTTCCGCGGCGCGGTTCGCGGCTAGGTTCGCCCGGCGCGGCGTTGACGCCCCGGCGTTTCTCGAGCTCATCCAGCGTCTTGGGCCAGTCTCGGCCCATCAGGCGAGAAAGCGCGCGATCGGCCAGAAGTCGACCGCCCGTTTGGCATCGCGCGCAGTAGTTCGCCTCGTTTTGGGCGTAGCGAATGCGCTGTATGGGAGCGCCGCACGCGGGGCACGGCAACCCGAAGCGCCCGTGGACGGCCATCTCTTTGCGGAAAGCGGTAACCTCCTCGGGAAAGGCATCGCCCGACTCGCTCATTAACCGCGCGATCCAATCGCTTAGAGTGGACCGCGCGGCGTCGTGGAGTCTCGCCACTTCCGCCGCGGTCGCCGCCATCGTCAGACTCATTGGAGAGAGTCTTGCGCGCCAGAGGATCTCGTCGGAGTAGGCGTTGCCGATGCCGCTGAAGATATGGGGGTCGGTGAGCGCACGCTTCAGCGTGTGCTGTTCACGCCTCAGCGCGGCTTCGAACGCGGCGAGATCGGCGGAAAGGGGCTCAAGCCCGCCCGGGTCGAGCGCGGCAACCGCGCTCTCGCCACGGACGACATGAAGCGAGGCACGTCGTCGGGTCGACGCTTCTGTAAGAATGAGCGTTCCCGATGCGAAGTCAAACGCCGCCAGGCCCAGTCGTCCTGGGACGCTCGCGCCGCGCGAACGCCAGCGGAGGCGCCCAGCGATCATCAGGTGCAGCACGATGTGCCAGTCCGACTCCAAGTCGACGACGATCCGCTTCCCGATCCGGCGCACATTCTCCACGCGCCTGCCTTCCGCGCTCGACAATGGCGGCTCGAACGAGCGGACGAGGAACGGACTCGCGACGCGCACGTGCTCGAGTGTCCCGCCGGCGATGCGAGTGCTCAGGTGCTTGACGTAGACCTCAATATCCGGAAGTTCCGGCATTCATTCGTCCAAGGCTCGTATCTTCGCTTCGAGATCGAGGTAGTAGCCGACGAGATCCTTTTCGCGATGGCCGAGCGCGACGAAACGAAAGACCCGGCCGATAGGCCATGTCCGAATGCCCGAGGGGACGACCATCGCCCAATAGCCCGGCTCGGTGGGCGCGATGTCGGTCCACGTGCCGCCCAAAGCACGCGCGATGATCTCGCTCAAGAGCGCCCCGTGGCGCCGAAGTTCCATTGCGACGGCCGGGTCCGCGATCGAGACGCCGGCGAAATGCTGGGTCAAATGCTGCTGCATCGCGTCGACGGCCAGCACGTTGCAGCGTAGCGCCTTGCCGTACCATTGGCGATAGTCCCGCCCCAGATGTCGTGCGAGCCGCGTCATCACGATGCGCGCTTCGAGAGGAGCTCGAGGCGCCTCGTTGACGCCGAGGGCCGATTCGCTCGCGCCGGCTGGAAGGGTAAGCGATTCGGCGAGCTCTGGTTCGTAGCGCATGAGCTTTGGGCTGCGTGGCCGCTGCGTTGTGCGGGCTCCGATCGCGGGGTTGGTTGGAGTGACGGCACCGTGGGGCGGCTCGCTCGTCTTTGCAGCAGTCGCCTCCCGCGGTCGGGACGTGGGCTCTTGCGGGGTCGCGTACACAGGCGGTGGCGGCGGTTCGTTCAACCCGAGAGTCATGGGCCGTGCGGCCGGAGGAGACGATGACGTGAAGCCCAGGGTCGCAAACCGCGGAGGCTGGCTTTGCCGCGACGGGGTCTCGGTGTGCGGAGGCAGGGGCGTATTCGGTCGCCCGGGATTCGTCGCGTCGAGGATCTCGAGGGCGACGAGTCGGTCCCCGTCCGGAGCCGACGTATCCTCGACCAACCGTTGTGCAAAATATCGAGCGTTGGCCTCGTCGCCGGCCGCCAGCCACGTGCGTGCGGCACGGAGGGCCGCTTGGTGGAACTCTTCTCCGTTTTCGGCGATGTCCGAGAGAAATTGCGCGACGCTGCGTGGTGCTTGTTCGCCGCGCAGCAGCGCGGCACGAGCGCGCAAGTACCGAATGCCGGCCCCCGGCCCGTGCTTTCGTTCGATCTCGTCGAGCTGCTCGTCGATTCCCGATGCATCTCCCGTCGCGAGCTGTCGCTCAACCGACTGCAGTTCGGGGTCCGACAGCACGCCGATCTCCAAGGTGCGTGGCGCAAGCGCAGCTTCCAGCCCGTTCAGGTGGGCTCTAAGCCGATCGCTCGCGTCGGCGTTCACACGCTCACGGACGCGGGCCACGAGGGCGCGTCGCATGCGCCGATCGTGGCTGGCGTCCGGCTCGGTTCTGTCCAACCGCGGGGTGAGGCGGACCAAGGCATCCGGAATTCGCAGAACCCCATCGAGGTCGACCCGAGAGTGCGTCCGCTCACCCGGCCGACGATGGCGCGTGACGGCTTCGGTCGACAAATGAACGGGCGTGGAAGCGGCAACCTCGGACAAGGCCGCGGCGAGATGGAGAACCTGAAGGAGGATCGGGGCCGCGGGTACGGCCAGCCGCGCGGAAAGGGCCGCCAAGTCCAACCACGCCCCCTCGTAGTGTGATGCGCGTGCGCGATAGATGGCACCATCGAACAGCTCATGCGCACCGAGGCGTCCAACGACACCTCGCGCCGCCGCTCCTCGAGCGAAAGACGAAGCGGCTTCGGCCGATAGCGACCGTGCTGCCGCATCCGCCAGCCCTCGTGTCACCCCCGATCGGGCGAGCCGCTCGAGGGCTTCACGAGCCGTCGTTATGTAGCCTGCCTCGCGAACACTCACGGGATCGGTCGCCCGAAGCACGATGTCGGCTGCGTCGAAGAGCGAGTATTCGGCGCCAAGAAGGCCTTCGTCCGATTGCGCAATCGTCCGCTCGCCGAGTTGCAAGCTCGAGATTTCGCGCGAAGGGACCGCAGAGGGCGAGGCTCGCATCGGCTACGTGTGGGATAAACCTAGGCGTCGCGGGCACGCCGTCACGGTCGCGGTGCCTGCTGCCCGGTGGTGGCGGGGCGCATAGTATCCTGAAGGCTACTCTAGTCCGTCGACCCGTTCTCTGCCTCTCCGCACGTTTTCCGCGATTTGGCCTTGCCGGGTCGGCGGTTCAACGTGCATCCTATGGGTTACGGACTACGCGAGGTGGACTAGGTGGGGTCGTCTCAGCAACCGTCGGACCGTCGCAAGTACCGACGCATCCGCGTGCCTCTTTATTGTCGGCCCGCCGGCATGCAATTTCTCGCACGCCAGCGAGAGCCAGTCGACCTCAGTCTCGGAGGCGTCCGCATTTACAGCGATGAGGCGTTGCGAGTCGGCGAGCTCTTGAAATTGGAGTTCTTCCTTCCAGACGTCGAGCCCGTGACCTACACGGGTGAAGTCGTGTGGATCGAGGAGCTGGCGGGGGGCGTTCCGGCGCGGTTCGACGTGGGTCTCAAGTTCATCCAGCTTGAGCCCGACGCTTTGAAACTGCTGCTGCGAGTGCTCGGCCCACCCGAGGAGTAGGCCGGCCCCGGCGCTTGAGTTGGGGCGGTTTGCGTCTCTCAGCGCGTGCGCTCGCCGCCAAGCCGATAACACGCAATTACGCTGACGTGCCGCCGCATCGGCAGACGGCTCGCAATGGCTCATTGCCCGGTCAGTACGCCGAAGGGACCGACGAGAGTAACCCGCCACTCTAACGCCATCGCCGGAAGCTCGCAATCGTGACAAAAACCTCGCAATCGTGACAAAAACACCGCGAAAAACCGAGGCCAAGCCGTAGTCGTGGGGCGCCTGCGTTAGCTCGTGGCGCGGGCCCGGAAATCGGCGTTGCACGCCGTGGCCCGACCTGGACACTGCTGAGATACGTGATAATTAATGCGATTGTTTCCGCAGTCAGCCTGCTCACCCGTGGCGGATGGGGACTCCGCTTCACTCAAAGGCCGAGATCGTCCTCGAAACGGTCCTCCGATGCAAAAGCAGACTGATCAAAATGTAAACCTCGTGGGAGACTGCGTTCTCCTTGTCGTCGCCTCGGCGGCTGCGACGAAGCTTCCCTGGCATTCGGGCTGGCACTGGATGGTCTTTCTCGGGATGGCCATGGGGTCGATGTTTCTCTGGACACTGGGCGGCCGCGGTTTGCGTCACTACGACGTCTGGAACGGCCGCGGTGTGGCGAGCGACGTCGCGCTGACCGTGTTGCTGCTGAGCGGCGTGCTCGGCGCGATGGCCCTCCTCCGAATTTTCGTCCCGTCGTATGAAGCGGGCAGCAATGTTTTCCGGTTCGTCATCGTTGCGGTTCCGGGCATCATTTGGCTTCGGCTTACGATCATGTGGCTGCGTAGGCGCGAGAAGCCGGTGCAGCCGGTTCTCATTATGGGGACCGGTCCCCTCGGTAGGCACACTGGCCTCGAAATCGTCGACCGGGATAGTCAAACCCGCGTCGTCGGCTACCTGCGTTTCAATGACGAGCCCATTCACGATCGACTCCCCGCGGAGGTCATCGGGGTTGCGAACGACTTGGAGGAAGTGCTGAAAAAGCATGTTGTTGGCGAAGTCTTCATTGCCGGCAATAGTGACTCGCACCGAACCGAGATGCAGTCGGCCATTCGGGTCCTTGAGCGCTTCGGCATTCCGTTCGCGCTGCCAGCAGCAGGATTCCGTTTCGGCCGTGCGCGGCCCGAGCACGAAAAGGCCGTGGCCGACGGGTACATTCACTATCTCAGCATTCGCCACAAACCCGTACAGCTCGCGTTCAAACGGCTGTTCGATATCACTTCGGCGTCGCTGGCGCTGTTGCTGCTGTCGCCGCTGATGGTCGTTGTGGCCGTGCTGGTCAAAATGACGTCGCGCGGCCCTGTGCTTTTCAAGCAAGTTCGCGCGGGTCGCCACGGGCGCCCCTTCAACATGCTGAAGTTCCGTTCGATGGTGGTCAATGCCGAGGAGCTCAAGGCGAAGTTGATGTCGCACAACGAGCAGACCGGGCCTGTGTTCAAGATGACCCGGGATCCCCGCATCACCGCAATCGGTCGTTTCATTCGGAAGTTCAGTATCGATGAGCTGCCGCAGCTCATTAACGTCGTGCGCGGCGAGATGAGCATCGTCGGCCCCAGGCCCCCCGTTCCATCGGAGCTGGCACGGTACGAGGCTTGGCAGCGCCGCCGGCTGTCCGTTCGTCCTGGCCTCACGTGCGTCTGGCAAGTCAGTGGTCGCAATCAGATCTCGTTCGAGGAATGGATGTACTTGGATATGCAGTATATCGATCACTGGAGTCTCGCGCATGACTTCGAGCTGATCTTGAAGACGGTACCGGTCGTCCTGACAGGGCGCGGCGCGAGCTGAACGCCGGCGGGTAGAAGGCGATGCAACTAGACGCGAAGCGGACGGTGCTGCTCGTGGAGGATCACCCGCCCGAGCGCGAGATGATTCGTAGGGCTCTGGTCGGACAAGACTTTCACGTCGAGACCGCGATGGACTACCATGGAGCCGTCGAGTATTTATCCAAATTTGTTCCATCGCTCGTCTGCTTGGAGCTCACCCTGCCGAGAGAATCTGGATTCGAGCTATGCGAGTACATTCGGAGCGACGCTCGGCTTCGGGTCCTGCCCGTGCTGTTGATGAGTGAACGCGGGTCGCCCGAGGACATGGCGCACGCCGAGTATGTTGGCGCAAACGCGTTTCTCAAGAAACCGTTCACGCGCGAGAAATTGCTCCGATACGTGATCACGCTGCTCGATGGTCCGCACGAAAGCCGGCCGAGCGTGCGGCGTCTGCGGCGAGGCTAGCTCCGCGGACGCCGAGCCAAACATTTTGTGCGCTGGCGCGGGAGTCAGAGGGGGGGGCCTCGCCCGGTTGGAGAGTCGAAGGTCGCGCTCGCGGTTTGGGACGCGAGGTCCTCTGCGGTTGACTGTCGCCTCCAGGCAGCCGGTTATGTGTGCTAGAAACCGTGACGGAGCGAATGACCAAGCGCGCGCTCATCACCGGAATCACGGGTCAAGACGGCAGCTATCTGGCTGAATTCTTGCTCTCCAAAGGCTACGAGGTGCACGGCATGGTGCGCCGATCGTCCGACGAGAAGTTCGACCGGATCGCGCATCTGCGCGATCGAGTGAAGCTTCATCAGGGAGATCTTCTCGACCAGTACTCGATGGCGTCTCTTCTGACCAAGGTCGAGCCGCACGAAGTCTACAATCTCGCGGCCCAATCGTTCGTGCCGACGTCGTGGACGCAGCCGGTGCTCACGGGGGAGTTTACGGCGCTGGGCGTGACGAAGATGCTCGAGGCGATTCGCCATACCGCTCCCAAAGTTCGGTTCTATCAGGCGTCGTCCTCCGAGATGTTCGGTCGCGTACGCGAGGTGCCTCAGACCGAGCTCACACCTTTTTATCCGCGGTCGCCGTACGGAGTCGCGAAGGCGTATGGGCACCATATTACGGTGAATTATAGAGAGTCGTTCGGCCTATTTGCAGTGAGCGGTATTCTCTTCAACCATGAGTCGCCCCGCCGGGGGCTCGAGTTCGTCACGCGCAAGGTGAGCGACGGCGTAGCGCGCATTCGTCTCGGCCTTGCCGACAAGCTGCGACTTGGCAACCTCGAGGCGAAGCGCGATTGGGGCTTCGCTGGCGATTACGTCGATGCCATGTGGAGGATGATGCAAGCGGACGAGCCCGACGACTACGTGGTGGCGACGGGCCATACACACACGGTGCGACGTTTGTGCGAAATCGCGTTCGCGTACGTGGACCTGGATTGGAAGAAGTACGTGGACGTCGATCCTCAGTTTATGCGCCCCGCGGAGGTGGATCTTCTCGTCGGTCAACCGGAGAAGGCCCATAAACGGCTTGGTTGGGAGCCGAAAGTGAGCTTCGAGCAGTTGGTCCACATGATGGTCGACGCCGACGTTGCGCGCCTCAAGGTTGCGGCCTGACGGATGCGTGTCGTCGTCACGGGCGCTGAGGGCTTTGTCGGCCCTCACCTCGTTGAGCACCTGACGGTGTGCGGCGACGAGGTTTTAGCGCTCCCGGGACCAGGCTCGACGTCGAGCGCGGACCGCGTCGTGGACGTTCTCGATGGGATCGCGCTCCGCAAGGCTATCGCGCCCTTCGCGCCCGACGCCGTCATCAATCTCGCTGGCGTGAGCTCGGTCTCGCAAAGCCATGTGATGCCTGTGGAGACATTTCGGGTGAACCTTCTCGGGGTCATCAACCTATGCGCCGTGATGCGCGATGCAGCCCCGAAGGCGCGACTGCTGGTCGTCGGTTCCGGTGAGATGTACGGGCAGGGTCGTCCCGGAGTGCGCGCAGTCGAATCGGATCCGCTCGAGCCGACGAGCCCATACGCGGCCGCGAAGGCCGGAGCGGAGATTGCGGCCTTCGCATTTCGACGATCGAACGGACTCGATGTGGTTGCGGCTCGGCCGTTCAACCATTTGGGCCGTGGCCAGCGGACGGATTTTTCGGTACCGTCCTTCGCTCGTCAGCTTGAGGACGTTCGCCTGAGGGGCGGTCTGGGGGTGCTCAGCGTAGGAAATCTCTCTTCAATTCGCGATTTCTCGCACGTGCGAGACGTCGTGGCGGCATATCGGCTGCTTGTCGAGCGCGGGGTGTCGGGTGAAGCGTACAACGTGTGCAGCGGAGAAGGGCGCACGATGCGCAGCATCGTGGAAGAGCTCATCGTGGTGTCCGGTCTTGATGCTCGGATCGAGCTGGATCCCGAGCGCGTCCGTCCCGTCGACATTCCAAGCCTCGTTGGCGATCCGTCGAGACTGCGGGGGCTCGGCTGGAAGCCAAAGCACGCAATCCGGGAGGCGCTTGCGGACGTCCTGTCGGAAGCGCGCTCGCGGCTCGACCCACGCTGACGCTCGTCCCGGTGGGACGAACGTGGAGGTCGGGCCTTGCGCAACCTGGACACGGCGGCGTAGCCTCATACCGAATACGATACGGACCTGCGCGCGCCTGCCGCGCGCCGGGGGGCTGACTATGGATGTGTCGAGCGTCAAGCGTTGGATTGGGACATGACGAGGACGGTGCTGCTGGTTCAAGATCATCCGCCAATTCGCGAAAAGATTCGCCGGATTCTGCTTGCGAAGCACTTTCAAGTCGACATGGTGGCGGATTATCGCGCAGCAGTGAATTACTTGGCGAGCTCGGTGCCGCACCTCGTTTGCCTCGACCTCGCGTTGCCCCGAGAGTCCGGCTTCGAGCTGTGCGAGTACATTCGCAGGGATCCCAGGTTTGAGGCCGTTCCCGTCCTGGTCATAAGTGACCGCAGTTCGCCCGAGGACATGGCGCATGCCGAAGAGGTCGGTGCGAATGCGTTTCTCAAGAAGCCATTCACGCGCGAGCGGCTGCTCAAATACGTCGATACGCTTCTCGACGGGCAGCACGCAAGCCGACCGAGCGTTCGTCGGTTGCGGCGTACCGGCGTTCCGCCACCCGTCTAGCTATAGCTAGCGCGACGAGCGCGCGCTCACATCCGCAACGATGCAAAGGTGGTCCGAAGTCTCCGCGCAGCCGACCTCGAAATCTTCGAAACGCAGCGCTGAGTCCGCGAACATCCGATCGATGCGCATCCATGGGCGTTTGGACGGGAAGGTGTAACCGAATCCCCAACCTGCCTCGCGAAATCCGTCTTGGTACCTGTCGTTGAACTGCGCCAGCAACGGGCTCAACGCCGGCAGGTTCGTGTCGCCGACGATGAGAACGGGCAGCGTTTCGGCGCGGGTGCTCGCCGCGAGAACGTCAAGCTCGCCCTTTCGAAGCTCGCTGTTGGCTTGAACATCCGGGCCGGCTGCGCCTTCGAACAATCGTCCCGAGGCGATTTCATTGCGAAGCCCGGCGCCCCGGATTCGGTAAAAGCCTTGTCGGGGCGAGACCGGATGGATATTGTAAATTGCTACCCTGCCGAGAGGCGTCTCGCTGACGTAGCGCATGTATCGGGGCGAGTGCATCTGATTGCCGTAAAGGAATTTTTGGGGCTCCTGAATGCTGGACAGGGGAAACCGGCTTGCGACGACGAATTGTCCTGTCGCATTCACGGCCGCGTAGCGAGCTTGGAGCTCTCGGATGAGTGGATCGTCCGCGCCGATGGCGAGCTCCTGCATGACGAGAAGGTCTGGGGAGTAATGGTCGACGGCCTCGAGCAAAGCCCGTGTGCCCGAGTATCCGGAGTTGGCATTGAGGCTGAGCACGCGCATCCTCGGTCCGCTGCCGGCGGGCGAGCGAGCGCTGGGTAGCACGAGTCCCATGAGCGGAAAAAGAACCAAGCCGCCCGCGGCGAGCTGCGCGAGAAGGAGCAATCGCATGCGATAGCGAACGAGAGCAATGACCACGAAGGGCAAAGGCACGGCGAATCCGAGTCGCGGAAGATAGAGTGCCGCACCGGTGAGCCACCAGCGCTCCCCAACAAATCGGAACGCCAAGACCACTCCGAGGAGCGCTGTCGGATAGGCGATCGCCGAGAACACCGCGAAGCTGCGGAGCAACGTCTTCATGAGACGTGCACTTTCGTCGGGTCGGTCCAGTGAACGCGAGCGCAAAGCGGCGGTAATCGCCAAACGGCAGCGCCGCTGCGGTCTTCGGCGGACTTTGCCTGCCCGCGTGTTTTGAGTGCCATCTGTACCGACGGTCCGCTAGACTCCTTGGTCTCGGAGAGGTTAGGGTGCATGGATAGAAAGATCCTAGTGACCGGTGGAGCGGGCTTCTTGGGGTCTCACCTATGCGAGAGGCTAATCGCAATCGGTCACGACGTCCTCTGCGTCGACAATTTTTTCACGGGCTCGAAGCGCAATGTCGAGCACCTGATTCGCTCTCCGATGTTCGAATTGATGCGTCACGACGTGACGTTCCCCCTTTATGTCGAAGTGGAACGCATCTTCAATCTCGCGTGTCCCGCGTCTCCCATTCACTATCAATTCGATCCCGTTCAAACGACCAAGACGAGCGTGCACGGCGCCATCAACATGCTCGGCTTAGCCAAGCGGGTAAAGGCCAGAATTTTACAAGCTTCGACTTCGGAGGTGTACGGGGACCCCGAAGTACATCCGCAGCCAGAGACGTACTGGGGCCGCGTCAATTGCGTGGGTCAACGTAGCTGCTACGACGAGGGCAAGCGGTGCGCCGAGACGTTGTTTTTTGATTATCAGCGACAGCACGGCCTTGAAATAAAGGTCATTCGTATTTTCAATACGTACGGTCCGCGCATGCATCCGAACGACGGCCGCGTTGTCAGCAATTTTATCGTACAAGCGCTGCGCGGCGAAGACATTACCATCTACGGGGACGGTCATCAGACTCGCTCGTTTTGTTATGTAGACGATCTGATCGATGGCATGATCCGGATGATGGATTCCGAAAGTGGTTTCTATGGTCCCGTCAACCTTGGAAATCCGGGCGAGTTCACGATGCGCGAACTCGCAGAACGAGTCTTGCAGCTGACCGGTTCCAAATCGCGGCTGGCGAGCAAGCCGTTGCCGGCGGATGATCCCCGCCAGCGCAAGCCGGACATTGCGCTTGCCACCTCACGGCTGAACTGGGTCCCCAAGGTCGCGCTCGAAGATGGCCTGAAGGAGACGATCGCCTACTTCAGGCGATTGCTCGCGGGCTGACGGCGTCCTAGGGCGTTGACCATGGGGTGTTGCACAGATGGCGCGCGTCGCGATCGTTGCCTCGCGAGGCGGGGCAGCTCGTGATCGTGAGTGTTGCACTCGCCGTCTGTTCGCTGCCGGTCCTTTGCTGGACTGCGTATCTCGCGTTGCTTGCGCTGCTGTCTCGAGCCAATCCGACTTCCCAATCGACAGGAGCCCCTCGGATTCGGTTCGAGGTCATCGTGCCGGCTCACGACGAAGAGCGTGGCATTTCGGCAACGGTGGCGAGTCTCCTGGCTGCGGAATACCCTCAGGAGCTCCGGCGAGTCGTGGTGGTGGCGGACAATTGCACCGACCGGACGGTGATCCGCGCAACCGAGGCAGGTGCCGTCGTCGTCGAGCGCAATGACCCGGCCCGTCGGGGAAAGGGCTATGCACTCGCGCATGCATTCGAGCGCGTGCTGCGCGAAGGACGCGCCGACGCAGTCGTCGTTGTCGACGCGGACACGACCGTCGGGTCGAATCTCCTTCGGGTGTTGGATGCGCGCCTGCAGGCTGGCGCGCGCGCGGTTCAGGTACAGTACGCGGTCGCAAATCGCCAAGCATCCTGGAGAACTCGGTTGATGCACATCGCGTTCACCCTGTTTCACGACGTGCGTTCGCGCGCTCGCGAGCGGTTGGGTGCTTCAGCGGGCCTTCGAGGCAACGGCATGGCATTCCCCCTCGCCACCCTGCACGAGGTCCCGTATGACGCATTTTCTCTGGTTGAGGATGTCGAGTATGGGATACGGCTCGGCCTCGCCGGACATCGGGTTCAGTATGCCGGAGAAGCCCACGTGCTTGGTGAGATGGTCTCCTCGGAGCGGGGATCGCGCAGCCAAAGGCAGCGCTGGGAGGGCGGAAGGTGGGCGCTCGCACGCCGGCAGGCACGGCAGCTGCTCGGCGAAGCGTTACGCCGGCGAAGTTTGGTGTTGCTGGATTTGGCTGCCGATCTGCTCATTCCGCCATTGACCTACGTTGCGCTGGCTGCAGTCAGCGGAGCCGGCGCGTCTGCTGTATGGGTTGCGCTGGGTCATGGCACGTGGTGGTCGTTCGCTCCGTGGTGTGTCGCATTGGCTGGACTCGCCGTCTACGTCATTCGAGGCGTGTGGCTGTCGGGCACAGGCATACGAGGCATACTGGATTTGCTCTGGGTGCCGGTTTATCTCGTTTGGAAGTTGGCACTGGCCAGGCGCTTGTCGTCGGCGCAAGAGCGTGAGTGGGTTCGCACGACGCGTGAGGAGCGAGAAAAGCCTTGACGGCAGACCGATCGAAGTTGGCGGTTCGAACGCCGACGTTCATTGCGATTCTCGGCGCGCTCCTGCTGACGTCCCTCGGTGTCAATGCGGTTCTCGTTCACACGGCGCGCCGATACGTGGAAGAGACAAACGCCGTTCGGCTCGACCCGGCCGGACTGAAAGTATACGCGACCGAGCGCCCGAAGCCTCGCGGCAACGGGCCACTGCTGGTGCTCTTCGGCGACTCCCGTGCGGCCATGTGGCCCGCGCCGCCGATGCCGTCCGGATACCGCGTCGTGAACAGGGGTATAGGCTACCAAACCACGGCTCAGATTCTGCTGCGCCTCGACAAGGACCTTGCTCCGCTACGCCCCAACGTCGTCGTCGTGGAGGCCGGTGTCAACGACCTCAAGACAATTGCCGAATTCCCGGATCGACGCGACGAGATCGTCGCGGACTGCAAGGTCAACCTCGCGCGCATCGTCGACGAGTGCCGTCGAATCGGCGCGGACGTGGTGCTCGTGAACGTTTTCGGCATCGGCGACGTAGCGCTTTGGCGAAGACCCTTTTGGTCGCCTGAGGTGCGCGTCGCCGTACGGGACGTCAACGCGTTCCTGCCAAGCCTCGTCCGAGAGGGTGTCGTCCTCTTCGACGCGAACGCGGTGTTGGCCGATCCACGAGGCGAGATACAGCGCGCCTATCAGGTCGATTACCTTCATATCTCGCCGCCCGGCTACGCGGCGCTGAACGCGGCGCTGAACCAGATTCTCCTGCCCGTCTTGTCCACAATGGCGAAGTGACATCGACCCGGGCCACGTTCGTCGCCAACCTAGTTCGACCGCCGCGAGTTCGAACGCACCTTGCGCACGTCCACCATGTTCGTTACGCTCTCGAATCGGTGCGTGCGATGGGGCATCGGGTTGCGTGTGTACACCGAATGGTATGGGGAGTCCGATGACGCAAGCAACCAATCCGCAGGCATCATCGTCGGAAGGCGAGGGCGCGGCGGCCCTTCCGCCGCTGTCTTCGAGCGAGCGCGAGGCCCTCAAGCGATCGTACGCCGAGGACGGTTACTTCATCGTCAAGAATGTGGTGTCCAGAGAGAAGCTTGCGCTTCTTCGGACGAGAATCGTCGAGGAGTTCGAGCGCACCAAACGTTCCGGCCGTCTCATTGACGGCGGAGGTGGCATAAGCGGGCACCTCAACAGCTTTCCCGGTGAAGAGTCTCGCTTTGCCTACGAGGCGGTTTGCGAACGCGGGATTGTCGACGTGGTGAAGGAAATATACCCTCGCCCGTTCGTTACTCCGAACGTCGGATGCAACTTGAATCTCCCCGACAGCGTAGCACAACATTACCACGTGGACAGCAGCTACCTCGACGCCTTCATGGTCGTGAACGTTGCCGTCGTCGACACCGACGTGGTGAATGGCGCCATTGAAGTCGTCCCCGGGACTCACAAACAATTTTACAAGTACTGGCGCTTCGCCTTGGAAAGGCCACAGCGCTTCAGCAAGCGGCTCCCGATGAATCAAGGAGACGTCCTCGTGAGAACCTCGAGTCTTTGGCACCGGGGAATGCCGAATCGCACAGCTCTTCCGCGTCCGATGATTGCATTGGTCTTCGGTCAAGAGCAGTCCGAAGTGCAGCGTCGAGATCCGTTTAAGGTGAACGAGGGCAAGATGATGTTTTACGAGAACTGGTACCGACCTACGGTGCTCGGGCGAATGCGCGAGCGAACGTTCGTGATGGCACCGTTCACCTATTCCGCTTACCGATTTGTGAGATCGCTGTTCGGGAATAAGGGGTACGCCACCCCTTGACCCAAGAGCCACGGCTGGAGAGTGCCGCTCTTGTTTTAGCGCGCTGAATCACGGCATGCCGAGGATGAGATCGACGTTCGCAACGGCCGGCGGGTACGACTGGGGCACGTTCGCCGTAACGAATTCGATTGTGTTGTCGCCGGCGACGAGATCCGCAACGGGGACCTCCAGCATCTGGCCGAATGCGCCCCACATCTGGCTCGTGAACGTGGTGGTGCCTTGGATGATCTGTGGGCCTCCGGGCGAAACCATGGTGAGCGTCAGCTCGGCAGCCGTCAGGGATCGATCGATCCAGGCTCCGCCGTTTAGCCGATACTGCAAAGAAAATTGAGAGGGTGTGCCGCCGTTGATGTCGTACCAGCTCGACAGCGCAATGCGGGCAGTGGTCACGCCCGTGAGATCGACACCCGAAAAATGCAAACTTGCGTTGGGACCCTGCGTCGCGTCTGCCACCACGTAACCTACATCGACCGAGCCCTGAGGGGGGGCGCTGAATCCGAATGGAGCACCGGAAAAGGCAACCAACGAATCCGGAACCTCGTATTCGCGCCAATTCGCGATAACCGGACCATCGAAGCCGACATTGTCCCAGTGCGCGGACCAGGATTGAAGCTGGTTATCGGGACTGTACTTGAGGGTGGCATGATTGTGCGTGGTGATATGAACGTAGCCGCGGGTGAACGGCAGGTCGACGTCCACGCTATAGACAAGCTGGGGTGTTTCGAACGTCACGCCATCCGGTGAGAAAGGGGTCGCGAAAACGGCGATGTTTTGCTGCGATACCTGCACCTCGAAATGATTGAGGGCTCCCTGGAGCGTTGGCAAGCAAGGTGAAGCTTGCGCCGGCGACAGGACCGTATCCACATAGTTCTGGAACACCTGAATAGAATCGAGTGTGAAGCTGCCTGTGGGCGAAACGGTGGTCGCGGCGGCGCCGCACGAGTTGGACAGCTGCACCTCGAAGGCATTCTGCGGAATCACCGCACCCTCGTCGTTGAAACGGATGGCGAACGACGGAACGGCGATCGGATCCGCGGTTACGTCGAGCGAGATCCATCCCAACAATGGAAGGTTGAAAGCTTCGGCGTCGAAGACGATGGTGCCGGTCCGCCCGGCGAAATCGAACGGTTGCCGGATGCGGTAAGAGTTCTCTCCGTAGTTTTGCGCGGCCACGGCGACGAGCAAGTGCGGACTCGCCACCGTTGCGCTGGGGTCGCAGATCAGCGTGTCGTTGTCCGGAAATGCGGTGAGAAGAAGGCCCGATCGGCAGTTGTCGATCGCGGCGGGCATGATCGGGAAGGGATTGCCGCCGGTCGTCGGCAGCTGCACGACCAAACGGCTCCCGCTCCACTTCTGTGGATCGAGCTCTCCGGCGCGGCCACGTGTGGTTGAGAGGGCATCGAACGTGTCGCAGAACGCGGTCGCCTCGAGGCCGCACCCGGGACCCGGCGCAGAGGACGAACCGTCCGAACCCGTGGCGTTTGAGAGGCCGCCGCTGGCTGTCACCCCGGCGTCGGTCGTCGCAGACGAACCGGCCGCGCTGGACGGGTGCACCTGCGGGTCCGTGTCTGGCGCGTCCGACCCGCAGTCGGACCCGAGAAGAGCCAGACTGGCTGCAATGGCGCGAGCATGGGCACTCACGCGCGTCTCCCTCTTCCTGCCGGCGCCATCCATGAGACACTCTCCCAATCGCCGCTCCGGCCGAGAGCGGATCGTATCCCCGACGGCAGTCGGATGGAACACACCGTTGTCGCGCAGCGCGCCGGACTTAGGGTAATCATCTTGGTGCCGAAGTGCGCTTGGCCCGGCTTTGCGCGATTGCGAGAAGCCAATAGTGCTCCCGAGTCGCGCGAACTTCGCGCGAGGCGTGCTGCCGGAGGCGTCGCTGACATGACGATAGCGCCGCGGTGGCCACATTCGCGCCCTCGAACCCACGGCGTCTGTTACCGCCCGAAAGCATCATTTTTTTGGATCGCCTGCGGTCGGAACTCGATTTAGCTTACGGTCGTGATGGGACGAGCGTAGCATTGGAACTCGGGACGAGCTCCAATTGCTAATTGGAGCGTTTTGCGGGGCCATAACCTATTCCCAGACTCTGCCCATGGCCAGGCGCAGCCTCACGGGGCCGTGGGGCTACCGGCGGAATCGGTCAGGAGTATGTCGTCCGTCGAGAGGGGAGCCATTCTCCGAAGAAGGGTGCTCGGAAATGAAAAATCTCAGGCACCTTGAGAGACGTTGCCAACATGAGGAGGCTGTCGTATCAAACACTAAATGCGGTAGCGCTTGGGCTCCGCGGGCGCTGACGCGCGCCCTCACCGAGGCAATTTCATGATCAAGATCCACCCCGACGCTCAGGTCTCTCCAGAAGCAGACGTGGGCGATGGCACGGTCATCTGGCGCAATGCTCAGATTCGGGAAAAAGCTCGGATCGGACGAAACTGCATAGTCGGGCAAGGTGTGTACGTTGAGTATGGCGTGGTTGTCGGAAACCAGGTGAAGATCCAGAACAACGCGTCTCTGTACAACGGACTCGAACTGGACGATGGCGTGTTTGTGGGGCCCCATGTCGTATTCACGAACGACAAGGTGCCCCGAGGCATCAATCCGGACGGATCGCTGAGAGGCCCGGCCGACTGGACCGTCGGTTCGACGCGGGTACGCTACGGCGCCGCGATTGGAGCCTGCGCTGTCGTGGTGACGGGCGTTACGATCGGGCGTTGGGCGATGATTGGATCGGGATCGGTCGTGACCAAGGACGTTCCCGATCACGCCCTTGTGGTTGGGAATCCGGGGCGCGTGATCGGCTGGGTCAGCGCAGACGGTACGCGTTGCAGTTCGCAAGAGGAAGCGGTGGCGCTGACGCGTTCGGAACAGGAAGCGTCTCAGGCGCAAAGGGAGAAGCGACAATGATAGGCATCGGCGTAATTGGATACGGCTACTGGGGTCCGAACCTGGTTCGCAACTTCAACTTGACCGATGGCGCACGGGTCGTCGGCGTGTGCGATCAGTCGCCGGCGCGACGCGCACAGGTGGAGGCACATTATCCCGCCGTGAAAACGTTCGCCGATGCACGAGAGATGCTCGCAGACTCGGGTGTCGACGCGGTCGCCATTGCCACTCCCGTGTCGTCGCATTTTGAGCTGGGAATGGCGACGCTCGAGGCGGGCAAGCATGTGTTGATCGAGAAACCCATCACGACGACCTCCGAGCAAGCGTCGCAGCTCATCGGTGAAGCTGAGAAGCGTCGTCTGATCCTGATGGTGGATCACACCTTCGTTTACACGACGGTTGTTCGAAAGATCAAAGAGCTCATCGAACAAGGAAGCCTCGGTCAGCTTTTTTATTATGATTCGGTGCGTGTGAATCTCGGTCTCTTTCAGCACGATGTGAACGTACTTTGGGACCTCGCGGTCCACGACTTGTCGATCATGGACTTTGTGTTGGGAAAGCCGCCGAGGATGGTCGCGGCGACCGGCGTTGCGAGCGTTCCTGGGCAACCCGAAAGCCTCGCGTACCTCACCTGCTTTTTTGACGACAATTTGATCGCTCATTTTCACGTCAACTGGCTCGCACCCGTCAAGATTCGTCGCACGATGATTGGTGGATCCCACAAGATGATTGAATGGGATGATATGCAACTCAGTGAAAAACTGCGTATTTATGACAAGGGCATCACCATCAACAGCGGGCCGGAGGGCGTCTATCAGCTCAAGGTCGGCTACCGTGCGGGTGACATGTGGGCGCCGCACTTGAACAATGTCGAAGCGCTGCAGGTCGAAGCACGTCATTTCATCGACTGCATCGGCAGCGGACGGCGACCAACGACAGACGGCCAGGCGGGCCTGCGCGTCGTACGTATTCTCGAAGCTGCGTCGAAGTCAGTCGCACAACACGGTCAACCCGTTCAGCTCACCCGGTGAGGAGCAAAACAACGTGATCCCGTTCGTCGATCTGAAGACCCAATATTTGTCGATCAAGCAAGAAATTGACGCCGCAGTCCTCGGTGTCCTAGAAAGCACGCAGTTCGTGTTAGGAACGGCGGTGGCTTCGTTCGAGAAGGCCTTCGCGAGTTACTGCTCGACCGAGCACGCGATTGCCGTGAATAGCGGCACGAGCGCCTTACACCTCGCCTTGCTTGCGGTGGGCGTGGGGCGTGGGGATGAAGTCATCACGACACCCTTTACGTTCGTCGCGACTGTGTCTGCGATCGACTATGCCGGGGCCAAACCGGTTTTCGTCGACATCGATCCCGAGACGCTCACGATTGACCCTGCCAAAATCGAAGCGGCGATCACTTCGCGGACTAAGGCGATCCTGCCCGTACACTTGCACGGCCGGCCGGCCGACATGGATCCCATTCTGGCCGTGGCGCGCCGGCGCGGCATTCCGGTGATCGAGGACGCGGCGCAGGCGCACGGCGCCGAATACAGGGGTCGGCGAGCCGGGAGCATGGGCGAGCTCGGCTGCTTCAGCTTCTACCCCGGCAAGAACCTGGGCGCTTACGGCGAGGGCGGCGCCGTCACGACCCATGATTCGGGTTACGCGAAGACGCTCAGAATGTTGCGGGACTGGGGCAGCGAGCGCAGGTACCATCACGACATCAAGGGCTTCAACTATCGAATGGAAGGCATTCAGGGCGCCGTCCTCGGCGTAAAAATGAAGTATATCGAAGACTGGACGGAGGCCCGGCGCCGGCACGCTGCGCAATACGACGCGCTGTTGGGCGGTAGCGTGTATCGTGGCCCTTCATCCTCCACCGAATTGCGCGCCGTCTACCACGTCTATGCGATCCGGCATTCGAGGCGCGATGCGCTGCAGGGGTACCTGACGCAGCGCGGCATTGGGACCGGCATTCACTATCCCATCCCGGTTCACCTACAACGTTGCTTCGTCGAACTCGGGCACAAGCCCGGTGATTTTCCGCATGCTGAGCGCGCTGCGAACGAAACGTTGTCGTTGCCCATGTTTCCGGAGCTCGCCCAGGTCCAGGTCGAGCAGGTCGTCGGCGCGCTACGCGATTGGCCGGAGCGGTAGGCCCACATGTCCTCAGCGACGCGTGTTCTGGTTACGGGGGGCGCTGGCCTCATCGGATCGCACATCGTGGACCTTTTGGTTCGTGACCGCGAACGCGGCTCGATTGGCGAGATCCTCGTTGTCGACAATTTCGTGCGCGGCCGTCGCGAGAATCTTGCTGCCGCCCTGACGCGGGGTCCGGTGACGATCGTGGAGGGTGACATTCGTGATCGCCCTCTGCTCAAGAACGTCATGCAGGGCGTCGACCAAGTGTTCCACCAGGCCGCCATTCGCATTACGCAGTGTGCGGAGGAGCCGCGTCTCGCGCTAGAGGTCTTGGTGGACGGCACCTTCAACGTGCTCGAAGCCGCTGTGGCGGCGCGAGTCAAGCGCGTCGTGGCCGCGTCTTCAGCATCGGTTCTGGGGCTTGCTGAGGAGTTTCCGACGACCGAGCGCCACCATCCGTACAACAACCGAACGTTGTACGGGGCTGCCAAAGCCTTCAACGAAGGCCTACTACGGAGCTTCAACGATATGTTCGGGCTCGAATATCTGGCACTCCGATACTTCAACGTATACGGGGAGCGCATGGATATACATGGCGCTTACACGGAGGTGTTGATTCGCTGGATGGACCGAATTCTCGAAGGAAAGCCTCCTCTCATATTCGGCGATGGCACCCAAACAATGGACTTCGTACACGTGGAGGATATCGCGCGAGCCAACATGCTCGCCATGAAGTCGACGCTGAGCGATGAGGTGTTCAACGTTGCGAGTGGCGTTGAGACAAGCTTGAACGATCTGGCCATAGCTCTGTTGCGGGTGATGGGGTCGAATTTGCAGCCGGAATACGGTCCGGCGCGCAAGGTGAACGCCGTTCCGCGGCGACTCGCAGAAGTCGGAAATGCGGCTCGCCGGCTCGGTTTCGAGGCCAAGGTCGGCCTCGACGAAGGGCTGCGCCGTCTCGTTGCGTGGTGGCGTTCGGAGAAGGGTCGGGCATCCGCATGAGTCGGCCTCGGCCGCCCCGCAGCATTCCGCTTGCCAGACCCGTTACCGGGGAGGCGGAAGCCGACGCTGCCCGGCGGCCCATTATGTCCGGCTGGCTCACGCAGGGGCCCGAGGTAGCCGCTTTCGAACGTGAGTTCGCCGCATTTGTCGGCGCGCGCCATGCGTGCGCCGTATCGAATTGCACGACGGCACTGCACCTGGCTCTGCTCGCCGTGGGCGTCGAGCCGGGTGACGAAGTGATCACGGTCAGCCACTCGTACATCGCGACGGCGAACAGCGTCCGGTACTGCGGCGCACAACCCGTGTTCATTGACGTGGATGCGGCGACGAGCAACATGGATCCGGCTCTGATCGAGCGCGCAATCACGCCTAAGACGCGCAGCGTTCTCTGCGTCCACCAGATGGGTATGCCATGCGACGTTCCGGCGATCGTCGCGGTCGCCGCCAAGCACGGCCTGCCCGTAGTCGAAGATGCGGCCTGCGCGAGCGGCAGCGAGTTCGTATTCGACGGCGTCGTTGAGCGAGTTGGACGTCCGCACGCCGACATCGCCACATTTTCATTTCACCCGCGTAAGGTGATTAGCACGGGTGACGGAGGTATGCTTACGACGAATCATGCGCGTCACGACGAACTCTTTCGCCTTCTTCGCCAGCATGGAATGAGTGTCAGCGATCGGGTTCGACACGGCGCCGACGAGGTCGTGTTCGAGGAACACTCGGTGCTTGGGTTCAACTATCGGATGACCGACATCCAGGCGGCGGTGGGGCGGGTTCAGCTGGAGCGGCTACCCGAGATTGTGATGACGCGTCGACGCCTCGCCGATCGATATCGCGAGCTTCTCGCCGACGTCGAAGGTCTTGGCCTCCCCTTCGAGCCAGCCTGGGCACGCTCCAATTGGCAGAGCTTCTGGGTCGAGCTACCGAGTCACTGCGACCAACGGACCATCATGCAGGCTCTACTGGATCGCGGGATTGCGAGTCGTCGGGGCATCATGTGTTCGCACAGGGAAGCGCCGTACCGACGCGGGGATTCTTACTGGCTTCCCCATTCCGAGCGCGCCCAGGACCGACGCATCATCTTGCCACTCTTCCCGCAGATGACCGATGACGAGCAAGTGTACGTCAGCCAAGCCCTGCGTGACGCGTGTGAGGCGAACGCGCAATGATACGCTGCGGCGTTTCCTGGTGAGCGTCGCCGACCGCATCGGGAATAGGCCGGCGGCCCGGTACGGGGGCGATGCTATCCCCTATGCTCATGAGCGTGAGAGGTGTTGCCTCCTGTCGATGTCGGACGAACGGTGAGGTTGGCCCGCTCGACGTGTGTCGGAGACGAACTGGCCAGCTTCGCTCCAATATCGCGCTCCGCGTCGCAGCTCTTGCCGCGCTGAGCCTTACTGGGCTTGCCGGGTGTTGGCAACGTCAAGAACCGCGCGGGCGGGTTCACGATAGCCAATCGATTGGAGGAACGGCGGATCGGGAAGCCGCACCTCCGGCTTGGGATTGGAACGGCGTGATCGGGACCGGTCAGAGTCTTTCGGTCGGAGCCGAGGCACGCGACGTAACCATGAAGACGCAGCACTTCAAGAACTTGAAGCTGTCGCTCGGCGGTAGCGATTTCGATAGCCCGCCGTATGACGCGAATGCGCCGGCGCTGTCGCTCGTTCCACTCGTCGAGCCCATTCGTCGAGAGGCGACACGCTACCCGAGTGCCTACCCGTTCAATATCTACGGAGAGACGCCCCA
Organism: uncultured delta proteobacterium; assembly: GCA_963696385.1. Lineage (GTDB taxonomy): Bacteria > Myxococcota_A > Polyangia > Polyangiales > Polyangiaceae > Palsa-1150. Next base: position 782,849 of record CAVOKF010000003.1, on the reverse strand, counting down.
CACCGCGATGGCGGACCAAATTTCGTTTCTCTACGCGAATGCCGGACGAGGCGATTACGTCACGGTGCACACGGTCGTCGGCGAATCCGGTCAAGGGATCCATGCGATTGACAAAGGTGCGATCGTAACGTCGACGACCGGGCACGCGTACGCCGCGGCCCTCTTCGAGGTCGCGGCGCTCAAGCGTCTCGCGTCGACCGCCGGCAAATCATACGGCGTTGCCGCGATCGTCTTGACCCACGGCGAAACCGACGGCAATGACGACGAGTACGAGAGCGACGTCGCGCGGCTTCTCGCCGACTTCAACACGGACATCCGGGCCATCACCGGCCAGAAGACGAGGATTCCGCTTCTTTTGACGCAGCAGCAAACGCGTCCCGGCGACGACTCGAAGGCGTCGTCGCTGATCGCGCAGTGGAAGATCGGCGTCGACCATGGCGGCGACATCGTGTGCGTGGGCCCCAAGTATCAGTACCCTTACGCGAGCGATCACCTTCATCTGATCGCGAATGGTTACGATCAGCTCGGCGAGAAATACGCGGAAGTGTACTACGAGCGGGTGGTTCTCGGTCGACGCTGGCAACCGCTACAACCAACCGCGGCCGTCCGGCGCGCCAGCGTCATCACGGTGAAATTTCACGTTCCCGTTCCGCCCCTCGTATGGGACGAGCGAATGCCGGCCCCGCACCAGACGTTGCACTCCGCGTGGTCCAAAGGCAGAGGCTTTGAGGTCGAGGGCCGGGAAGGCGAACTGGCGATCGACTCCGTCGCGATAAAGGACGACTCCATACTCATTCACCTGGCGACCGCGCCGGCGGCGACCGATCTGGTCGTGCGTTATGCTGTCACCCAGGACGGGATAGGTTCGCTCGGCGGACTGGCCACCGGGCGCATCGGCCAGTTGCGCGATTCGGACCCTCTCGTGGGGTACGACTCGAGGTTGCCTCAGTACAACTACGCGCTCTCCTTCGAAATGCCCGTGGAGTAAGTCTCCCCCCCGTGACGGTCGAGCGGTCGCGCCACGGTACGCAACGTGTACAATGAGCCTCTGGAGACGAGGCATGAACCCTTCGCTCGGACCGAACGTCGACGATCGCGGGCGCACGGGAAGGCAAGCGCGCCAGCGCCTGGGCGCTGCGGTGTTCAGCTCGTTGGTCTGGGCGCTCGGCGCGGGCTGCGTCATTGACCTCAACGCGGGCGACTCGGATGCGGCAGCCGGCGGAGACGCCGAGATCGAGAGCTCTGCCGGCGGAGACGCCGAGATCGAGAGCTCTACCGGCGGAGACACGACGGTCAGCGCGATGCCGCTGCCCGGCATGTGGGTAAACGTTACAGGGGAGCTCGCGGGCATGCCTTCGGTGTGCGGAACCGTGCAGACCGTCTTCACGAACCCCAACGAGAATCTCGTGATCGCCGGCATTGCGGACAACGGACTCTGGGCAAGCAGCAGCCCCAACGGCGACCCCGATGGAGGCGGCTGGTCTGAGCTGGACATGGGCAACGCGGCCGTGTGCTCGTCGGCCATGCCCCCGGACTCCGAGTGCATCACGAATCGGCCAACGGCCCTCGTTTACGATCCCGTGAACCCGCTTCAATATTGGGAATCTGGAATCTATGCAAACGGCTATGCCGTGTACATCACCACGGACGGTGGGAACACATTCACCGGGCTCGGCACCAACACTGCGAACACGCCTCTGGCGTTGGGCAGCGATCTGGTCAGCGTCGATTTTTCCGGTTCCGATCGGAACACGCTTCTTGCCGGGGGTCACGAAACAATGGGACAGCAGGCCCTCTATCTATCAACGGACGGCGGAAATACCTGGAACAACGTCGGTGCGAGTCTGCCTGCCATTTCCTGCACATACCCCCTAGTCATCAGTCCCACAGTCTACCTCGTCGGGTGCACGAAGGGCGGCGTATATCGGACGACGGACGGTGGCATGCATTGGGGTATCGTTACATCCAGTGGCGGGGCAAGCGCGCCCTTGTGGGCGTCGGATGGATCGATCTACTGGGCGAGTCCCACCGGGGGCGGAATGGCGAAAGGAACTTCGGACGGCGCCACGTGGGTGGACAACGTGACCACCGACCCTGGCGCGATCACCACCGCTCATCCCGTGGAGCTTCCCGGCGGCCTTCTGGCCACGCTCGGGCCGCAGTACGTCGTGGTCTCTCGGGACAACGGGGCGACTTGGAATCCGGCGAGCGCTGTCTATCCTGCGCTTTCGGATGCGGGAAACGCAGTGCCCACCGGACTCGTGTACTCGGGTGGCTCCTTTTACATTTGGTACCAGGATTGCTACACCTTTAGCGGCAACGAACCCGTGCAGTCGGATGCGATCTTCAGTTTCCCGTGGCTCAGTGCGGACGATTGAGTCGCAGCCCGGCCGGCGGCGTACGACGTCGTCGAACTCGGTCGAACGGCCGGCTGCCGCCGCGCGTCAGAGGTCGTTCACAGGGCTCACGGTTGAATGTCGCACGCGGCTCTAGGGCGTGACTTTAAGCGCCAACAATCCGGCATTCCAGCTTGCGGCGTAAAGAATTCGGTGCGTCGAATCGAAAGCCATCTGGAACGGCCCGTTGATGAACTGTTGGGTGCCCGCGTTGGTCCAAACCGTGCCCGTGCTCTCGGGAGCCGCGAGATACGACATAGGACCGATGTACGCGCCGGTGTAAAGGGTAGTCCCATCGCCGATGACGCTCGAGTAGCCGCTCAGGGGCGCCACGGCCGTCCAGGTCTGCCCGTTGTCCATGCTGAGAAGAATGTGGGGCGTACCGGACACGTACAGAGCGCCCGAAGCTGTGTAATAGATCGTGCCCCCACCGTGCTGCATATTGTTCGTGGACACTTGCGTCCACGTCGTGCCGGCGTCGGTAGTGCGCCAAAAGCCTGCCCCCTGCGTTCCAAACAACCAGGTGTTCTTGTCTCCGATTCCCAACGCGGGATTGTACAAGAAGAAGACATCGTACCCGCCCGTTCCAGCCCAGGCAGCGTTTGGATTGTGCGTGGTCCACGTGTTGCCGCCATCGGAGCTCTCGAGGACCCCCGAGTTATCGGCCCCGAATCCAAAATCGCTGCCGCTGTTCCAATACCAATGAAACGTAATTAGCACATGGCTGAAATCCGACGGATCCACATCGATGTGGTAAACATCGAAATCGTTGAGCGATTGAGCGACCGATTGGAAGCCGGCCGGCATGGCCCAGGTCTGTCCGCCGTCGGTGCTGACCCAAAAGCCATTGGTGCTTCCTCGGACTCCGTCACATAGGTACATGTGCGCCGGGTTTCCCGGATCGATGCGGATGTTGATGGGAGATTGGAAGTGCCCGAGCGTCGTCCAAGTCGACCCGCCATCGGTGGTGCGGAAGAGCCCGCCCGGAACGGCCGCAAACGTAGAGGTGTTGAAGCCACCGACCGTCACGTAGACAGTGTAGGGATTGCACGGATCCAGCGCCATTCCCTGCGTAAAGACGGAGTCGCTGCCCGCGCCGGGAAAGCTAACGGAAGGGGGGCTGATCGTGGCCCACATACCCGCCGTGAGCGTCGGCGTCGCACCTGTGGCACCACCCAGTCCGCCATCGACCGGACATGTCGGGGGAACGAACGGTGCCGATGGGCTCGGCACGGAAGTCGATCCGCTCGCTGCGGCGTGTGCGACGCCAGAGTCATAGGACACACCGGAGCTCGGAGACGCGAGTCGGGCGGCCACCGAGGAAGGCGATCCCGAATCGGCGCTTTGGGTCGCGGTCTTCGCAGGAACAGCCGCAGAGGGATCTCCGCCACACCCCGCAACCAAAGAGACCCAAGCGGACGCCTTTGCAATGGGATTCATGATATGTGCTCTCAATGGGGTCGATGTCCAACCACGGTCTGCAGCGGGCTACGTTGCAACGAGCGCGTGCGGCTGCCCCCAACCATGGGAATGGGCATTCTGCAATACGAATCGGTACCACGGCGGCGCGTTCGTGGCTATTCCGATTCGCCTGCCGGGCGTACGTGCCTTTGGTTCGCACGTGGTACGGCCACATTCATTCAGTCGTTAATTCAAACGACGGTCGGCTGAAGACCGGAGACGGTGGCGGCGTCCTGGGTTCGAGAGAGGGGCCGATGGGAAGGGATGTCGTTGGTTACCCGGACAGGACCGAGAGGGGGTCACGTCTGCGCCGAATGCAAGTGAGGGCGCGCAAAGGCGCGCAACGTCAGGGCTCGACGTCACTCCGCCACGTCGCTCGGCCGGGCCGGGACTGTAGGCGGAGGGGTCGCGATGTGGCTCCTTGCGGGCCGACGCGCCCTAACGGTAAACCCATTTCCTCACGGTGCGCACCGCATCGCCGACGCCGCCGAGCGACGGGACGTCCGCGTCGTCGCCCGATGAAGATCGCGCCTTTTCCGGCACGAAGCGTTCCGATTTGGAGGCGCGGACAGCGATGCGGTCACAACTCGCGCGACGAATCCGTCAGGGCGTCCTGGCGCAACGAATCCCGATGTTCGTGCGTGTCGTTGGGGGGTCGCCGCTGCGGGATGGGGGCAGGAAGTTCATTGCGCCGTCGAAGAAATCGCCGCCCCGGATCACGCGGTAAGAGGTTGCGGTGAGATAGGCGCAATCCGTGCAAGGGTCGACATAGGTGAGGTCCCAATCCAGGTTCCACTCCCAAACTTCGCCGGCCATATCGAGCTGACCGCAGCTGGCAAGCCCCAGCGTCGCCGTTCCCACGGGTGCGATGCTGTTCAATGCGTTCGTACATGCCCCGTAGTTGCAGTCGTAGATCGCGTACTGCGTCCCCGTCCCCGGAGCCGTGGAACCCCAGGGATACTCCAACTGTTGGCTCCCCCCGGCCGCGACGTATTCCCATTCTGCCTCACTGGGCAGGAAACCGCCGTCCCAAATGCAGAACGCGTACGCCTCGTACCAGTTCACGCAACTGATCGGCAGCGTCTCCTGGCTCCCCGCCGCGCTCGTCCAGGTGCTGAATGGACCGCACGCCAGATTCGTGTTCCACGTGCCGATTGCGCCCGCCCCCGTTGCGATGTCGGCATTCCAATCCGTGGCGTCCCATCCCGTCTCGTAGGTCCCCGGTGCCGCGGCGTTGGCCAAACCGCTGCCCCCATTCAGGTGCGTGTGAATGCCACTGCCGTTAGCCGGTGGCGCGCCCGCGCTGCCGGTCAAGTAGGTCACGAACTGCCGAAAGCGAGCCACGGTCACGAGGTACTTGTCCAGCCGGAACGCACTGACCGTTGCCCCGTCCGCCAAGCCCGTCGCCCCGGTGCCGCTGTTCGTGTAGGTCCGAGCGTAGGTGCCCCCAGGCACCCCCAGGCTCGTGCAGCAGCTCTCGCTGGCCGGTCCACAGTCGTTCAGGCCGGCACCTTTCGTCTGGCAGCTCGCGGCATCCGGGCCGCTGTCGCCGACCGGGATCCCCGCCTCGGTCCCCGCCTCGGTCCCCGCCTCGGTCTCCACTGCGGCCTCGGCGCCGCCGTCGGCGCCATCCTCAGGCCCCGGTCCGCCGTCCGAGATGGTACCGGAGTCAGCACCGCCGGTGCCCGAACTTCCAGCGGAACTGCTGGACGAGACCGATGAAGTTCCGCCGGTGCCGGAGTCCGTATGTGCATGGCCGGTGGCGATGGAAGGCGATCCATGGCCCCCGGAGCTGCATCCCGGTGCGAGGATGGCCAGTGCGGCGCCGAACACGGCATTGCGGTTTCGGATCAGAAAGGTCTGCACGAAGTCTACCCCGAAGGCCTCGATGATCGAGTAGCAGCCGCGTAAAAGCGTACGCGTCAGCGTGACGTGTAGCACGCGATGGCGCTCGAGTGAAAGCGGGCGCGTCCGGGCACGCGTACGGGGCTTGACCGCTCTCGTGCGGCCGGACGTTTCGCGCCGCGCTCCGGCGTCCGAATCCTGTGCGGCCGGTCGCTTCGGGATGCCGACGTCGTCGTGTGCGATCCACGCCGCGGCTGCGCCGTCGATGAGCGGTCTGGTGATCGCATGGGGGCGGGCTTTGTCGATGCCGGCCCGATCGCGATATACCGTGTCGAGAGATGGCCATCAGCGGGCTCTGCGAATCTTCCAAGCGTGTGGGCTTGGGGTCGTGGCGGCTCGTCCGAGGCCAGGGTATACGCCGCGGCGATGGCCGCGGTGGGTTTGCCTCCTACGGTGCAGCCGAAGGCGGTGGCAGGTCCCCCACGGCCCGCGCTTCACATCCCGTCGCTGGATGGATTGCGCGCCGCTTCGTTCTTCGCCGTGTTCCTTGCGCACGCGGGGCTTTCCCAGATTCCCGGCGGCTTCGGCGTAACGGTCTTCTTTTTCCTGAGCGGCTATTTGATTACGACGCTCATGCGGATCGAGGCCGAGACGACCGGACGCGTGAGGCTAGATCACTTTTACTTGCGGCGGGCGCTCCGAATCCTCCCGCCCTTTTACATCGTACTGCTCGGAGCAACCGGGCTGGGCAAGGCCGGCTTTGTCCATTCCGACCCCCCGCCCCAGATCTTGCCGGTGGCCGCGCAGGTCCTTCACGTTTCCAACTACTGGCTCGCCTTCCACGGGTGGAGCGGCATCGCTGCGGGCACCGGCGTCTACTGGTCGCTCGCTGTCGAGGAGCACTTCTACCTGCTCTTCCCCGCGGCGTTTCTTTTGCTCGGCCGCTTGCGGCTCACGGGCTCGCAGAAGGCGGCTTGCTTTTGGGGAGCGTGCGCGGCGGTTCTTGCGTGGCGGTGTGCGCTGGTCCTGCTCTTTCAAGCCAGGGTGGACCGCACCTACATCTGTTCCGACACGCGCGTGGACTCGATCCTGTTCGGGAGCGCCCTCGCGGTCTGGAACAATCCCGCCCTCGACGTAGTCGACAAGGACGCTCGCATATCCGCGTGGCGACGTCTCGCCCTTCTCGTCGGGAGTCTCGGCGTGCTGATCCTGACGTTCGTCGTCCGATCCGGCGATTTTCGCGAGACCGTTCGTTACAGCCTTCAGGGCATCGCCCTTACGCCGGTATTCGTGGCGTCCGTACGCTTTCCTCATTGGTCGATCTTTCGACCGCTCAATTGGCGCCCGATGAAGTTTGTAGGCACGCTGTCGTATTCTCTGTACCTCGTGCACCAAGTCGTATTGGCGGCCGTCGAGCAGCATTCTCGATTGGGCGGCGTTTCGCGCGCCGTCGTGGCGTTGCTCGTGTCGTTCGCGATCTCGTGGACCATGTATCGCCTGGTGGAGAGACCGTGTGCGGCAGTGCGGCGGCGTCTGTCTGTCGCAGGGGCGTGATGCCGCCAAGGTGGAGGGCGACACCGAGTCGTCCCCACAGAAACCTCGACGTGGACGAAGCCTTGAGGGGGAAGTAGCGTCACAAGGGGATGGTCCTGACTCCTTCTCCGGCGGCAGATCCTTCGCGCGCCAACGTCGATTCGTTGTCGAGCGGCAATCCTCCGCGCGCCAGCAAGCCGATTCACCTGACGCAGGTCGAGGGCATTCGCGCGCTCGCGGCGTACGTCGTCTTCATCAATCACGCGTACGCCCAAGTGTGGAATCCGGGTCGAGCGCAATTCCCGCCGTGGCTTCTTTCGCCGTTCACGTACTCGCTCGTGGCAGGCCACCTTTCGGTGACGGTATTTATTGTGGTCTCGGGGTTTTGTCTGATGCTTCCCGTGGTGGGGGCGGGCAATCGCCTTCGAGGAGGCGCGGTCGCATTTTTCAAGCGACGCGCCCGTCGCATTTTGCCGCCATACTACGGGGCGCTAGCATTTTGCCTACTCGCGATCTGGACGGTCATTGGCAAGCCCACCGGTACCCTTTGGGACGTTCCGATCGAGAGCAACAGGGTCGCCATTCTCAGTCATCTCGTGCTGCTGCAAGATCTGTTCGGCACCGGCAAGATCAACTACGTTTTTTGGTCCATCGCGGTCGAGTGGCAGATCTACTTCATATTCCCGCTGCTGGTTTGGTCTTGGCGTCGCCTGGGTCCGACCGTCACCGTTTTCTCGGCACTCGCCGTCGGATATGCGCTGCGATTGGGACTCGGACATACGCGTGTCGCGCGGGCCGCCCCGCAGTATATCGGGCTCTTCGCCCTCGGGATGCTGGCAGCCTACTTGGTGCGGAGCGAAGACACGGCCATCGTAGTCTTGCGAAGACGCGTCCCCTGGCGCTCGGTGACGCTCCTGTGCGTTGCGTGGGTCGTGGCGCTCAGCGATTTCTGGGGTTGGCAGCGGGCCGTAGAGCGATTCTACGTGCTCGACTGTCCTGTGGCCGTTGCCGCGCTGTGCGTGCTCGTTTTCACGTCGATCGATAAATCGAGCGTCGCTACGCGCATTTTATCGTGGAGACCGCTGGTCTTCGTCGGGACTTTCTCGTACAGTTTGTATTTGATCCATGCGCCGCTCCTACAGATGCTATGGCAGTACATTCTGGCGCCGGCCCATTTGAGTGCGGCCGTCATGTTCGCGGCGCTCATGGGTCCCGGCGCACTTTCGATACTTGGCTTTTCGTATGGTTTTTTTCGGGTATTCGAGGAGCCATTCATGGGAAGGTCTGCCCCGAGATCCTGGAGGGGGCGCGGGCCGGTCTCCGGTGGCACGGCAGAGACGCTGGTTCCCGCGCCGTTGCCGGGCCGCCGCGCTCCGTAGAGTCGGCCGAAGCGCGTTCCAACAGGATCAAGCGCGAGCGTTGGTCAGCGTGCCGCGAGAGACATGCGCAAGTAGGCCTCGCAGCTGATCGACCGTTCGTGCGCCAACGAGGGCGACGGACACGCCCGTTGCGCCCGCTGCGTACTCGATGGCGATGCGCGTCAGCGAGGTGCCGTCTTCCAGCGCCTGTCGTCGAAATTGTGCAAGCTGCGATTCTCGCAGCGTCCGTTCCTCCGGGGCGGGGCAGTAAGCGCTTAGATCGAGTTCGTCCGCATTCTTGGCCAATAGACCATTGGCCAGGCATTCCCGCGCGATGCAGGCGACCCCGGTCGCCATGGCCCCAGGCAGAAGCGCTTCGACCGCCCGCCGCTCGAGCAGGCTCAGCGTGAACTGGAGCGACGAAACGCCTGGATAGCGCAGGGCGGCTAGGCCGGCTTCGATCGTGTCGCACGACACTCCGTAGTATCGGATTTTGCCCTCTTTCTTGAGCGCCTCGAGCGCGGGCTCCCACTCGCCCCGCTCGACGACCTGGAGCGGCGGGCTGTGCAACTGGAAGAGATCCAAGTAGTCGGTGTGGAGGCGCCGAAGACTGCCTTCGATCGCTCGTCGCAGGTAGGGTGCCGAGAAGTCCTGAGCCAGCGAGCCTCGTGTGGCGGCAGACAGACGGTCTCGGCGGATCCTGAGCAACCGGATGGCGGGCCGCAACAGGGGCTTCAGTCTCGCGGCGAGCTTACGTCGGGTCGGCAAGCGATATCCCGCCTTGCTTGCGATGATGACAGTGCCCCGAAGGCGCCGAAATGCTTTTCCGATGAGCACTTCACTCTCTCCCTGAGAGTACATATCGGAAGTATCGAAAAAATTGATTCCGGCGTCGCGCGCGACCGACAAAAGGTTGAGGAAACCGGCGGTATCACGCTGAAAGATTCCGCCGATTCGCGCACAACCGAGCCCCAATGAGGAGACCCTTAGATCCGTTTTACCGAACGCGCGAGTTTGCACTGTCGCAGTATTCCTCCAGCGAAGCTCCGAGGGAAGCGGATTGCGCGCGATCTCGGGTGCGAACGCAGCCCATGTCATTTTGCGGGGACGGGTGCGGCGGGCGGCACGCACGCTCGTGGCCAACGCTGCGGCTCGTGTATGCTGCTCGGCGTGAAAGAGGCTGGGCGCGTCGTCGTCGTCGGCAGCGGTCCTGCGGGCGCAGCGGCGGCCGTGTTTCTGAGCAGGGCCGGCGCGGACGTCCTATTGCTTGAGTCCGGGTCGAAGCACGCGGCGCGTGGAATGACCGTGCGAGTTCGGGGGATTACGGTCTTTCGGGCGCACCCGCCGCTGAAGAGACGGGAAGGCGTCGTTGCGACGGCCGATCCGGACGCGGGCCTGTTCGAAGAGCTCGCGCCGGGAGGCCTGTCCAACCATTGGAGCTGCGCCGTTCCACGATTCGCGCCCGAGGACTTTGCCGATGCGGAGCGTGCCGGCGAACCGTACACGTGGCCGATCGGGTACGACGATGTCGCCCCGTGGTACGACCAAATCGAGTCGCTCCTTCACATTGCCGGCGCGGCCGAGGGATCGTCGCAGCTTCCAGCGAATCGGGTACGGCACGCGCGGGTGCTGGGGCCGGACTGGGCTGAGATGGCCAATCAGGCGCAGTGCGGTGGCCGCACCCTGGCTCCGATGCCCTTTGCGTACGGCGCGGAAACCACTCTGACCCCTAGCGGCACGGTCTTCAATTCGTTCGTGAGGCTGGTACAACCCGAGCTCCGCGCCGGGCGCTTGACGGTGCGGTTTGGCGCCCACGTCGTCCGCCTCGAATTCTCACCGAAAACCCGACGCGTCGAGGCGGTGCTGTGCCGCGACGCGCGCACGGGGTCCGAAAGCCGACTGGCTTGCCGCGCGGTGGTCCTCGCCGCGGGCGCCATTCGTACGCCGGAAGTCCTATTCCGATCGTCGAGCGCAGAATTTCCCGATGGGCTCGGAAACAGTCACGGCGTGCTCGGGCGCTATCTGCATGACCATCCGCTTGCGAAACTCGTGGTCGATTTGGGGACTCCCCTTTCATTTCATCCGCCATCGTACTTGACGCGTCCGAGGCTCGAGAAGGCTCCGCCACTCTACGCCGCGGCCTGCATGCAGTGGAGTGGCGTGGCGCTCCTGGCTCGCAGCGTTCTGCAGCGCCATCCGGCTCGGCTCCCGTGGCTCGGCTTCAACGTCTTTGGAACGATGGCGCCGGTCCCGGACAATTGGATTGCGTTGGATCGGAAGCAGCGAGGCCCGGACGGTTCAGCCGCGTTGACCTTGCACATTCGGCACCCGCCGCAGGCAAGGCCAGCTTTGGACAAGGCGCGAGACGACCTGGTTGACGTGTTGAGCCGCGCCGGTTTGAAGCCGAGGGTCCGCACGTGGCATTACGAGCGGGCGTGCGAATCGGTTCACTACGGAGGCACTTGTCGGATGCATCGGTTGCCGCAATTCGGGATGGTCGACGGCTGGAGTTGCTTGCACGCCGTGCCCAACGTTGTCGTCGCTGATTCCGCCGTCTTCACGACGGGCCCCGAGAAGAACCCCGTATTGACGGCCATGGCGCTCGGGGCTCGGGCGGGACATCATCTAGCCCAACAAATCCGAGCCGGGGACCTTTGACCGAGACCTGAGATGCCGGACAAGATCAACGTTCTCTTCCTGCACTCGCAGAACGGCTTCGGCGCAGACTCCGCGATCCACGCGCACCTGATGCGCTACCTCGATCGAGATCGCTTCGTCGTTCACGTGGCGAGCAGCCGCGGAGACGGCTCGGGTGTTCCCGACGCACTCGTCAAGTTCGGAGGTATTCCCGACATCCGTTTGCGGCCCACGACGTTTGCACCGGGGTTTCGTCATCGCAGCCTAAAGACGACGATGCGCGGCGTCCGCGCCGCGGCGGCGTTTCCGGCGGACCTCGTTGGCCTGATCCGCTACATACGGCGGGAACGCGTCGACATCATCCACGGGACCGACCGCCCCCGCGACGCCGTCTACTCCGTCGTTCTCGGCAGGCTGACCGGCGCCCGGTCGGTGGTACACGTTCACGTGGCATGGTCCGACGGGTACAGCGGTCCAGCCAAATGGGGGGTTCGGAGCGCGGATGCCGTCTTCTGCATCTCCCGGTTCGTGGCTCAAACGGTCGTCGCAACGGGTACGGCGGGCGAGCGCGTTCACACGATCCTGAACTGCGTCGACCCGTCCAGGTGGGATCCGAGCATCGATGGGAGCGGCGTCCGTCGTGAGTTTGGCATCCCTGCGAACGCCCCGCTGCTGGCTTCGGTATCCCGACTCTTCGGCCAGAAGGGGCAGCGCGAGCTCCTGCGAGCCCTGGCGCTCATATTGCCGGAAGTGCCTGAGGTCCGACTGTTGATTGTCGGCGATGACGACGTGCACGTGCACGGAAGCTCATTTACCGAAGAACTCAAAGTCCTTGCGAGAGACCTCGGTGTAAGCGAGCGTGTCGTGTTCACCGGCGGACGCTCGGATATCCCCCAAATTATGGCTGCCTGCGATGTCTTCAGCATGCCGAGCTTCGAGGAGCCGTTCGGCCTGGTCTTCTTGGAAGCCATGGCCATGGGCCGGCCCGTGGTCGCGCTGAACAACGGCGGCACCCCGGAAGTCGTCGAGCACGGTCGATCGGGCCTGTTGGCGGCTCCCTTCGATGTCGCCGCGCTCGCCGGTCACCTCGTCACCTTGCTCACCGACCGTGAGCTTCGCGCGAGGATGGGAGCTCATGGCAGGTCACGCGTTCTCGACTATTTCAATCCCTACAGGATGGCCGGCGATGCGCGCGTCGCCTACGAAGCCATCCTGAACAAATGACCTCAGCCAGTGAAGGGGAGCCGGGGCCGCCACGACACTCGATGACATACCCCACACGCCAAGCTAAAACATGGCCTAGTTTTTTTGCTCGCCCGTTCCGGGTCCCCCTTGGCCGGAATACTCATTGAGGTGCCGTGAACTCGAGTCGTATTTCCGTGGTCGTCGCAACCCGAAACCGAGCACACGACGCCGGTCCCTGCGTGCAATCCATTTTGGCGAATCTGGGAGACATGTTCGAGGTCGTGGTCATCGATCAGAGTGACACCGACGCAACCAAAGAGGCCTTGTCGCCTTTCTTCGCCGACCCCCGCTTTCGCTATATTCGAAGCGACTCGCGAGGGTTATCGAACTCTCGGAACCTCGGAATCGAGGCGACCCGCGCGCCGATCATCGCCTTCACGGACGACGACTGCAGGGTTCCTGAAAATTGGATTCCAAGTTTAATCGAGGTGTTCAGCGCAAATCCGGATGCCGCAGTTGTCTTCGGGCGCGTGACGGTCCCCTCGGATACGATCGGCCATCGCGGGTATGCCGCTCAGTTCGAGCCCACCACCCGCGAATACCACCATAGCTTTCCGCAGGCCAACGAGCCATGGGGAATCGGCGCCAACATGGCGTTTCGTCGATCGGTCTTCGATGGGGTCGGGAAATTTGACACCTTGCTCGGTGCGGGGGCGAAGTTCCCCGCAGCCGAGGAATACGATCTGACGATTCGTGCCCTTGCAGCAGGGATGAAGGTTCTGAATGCGGTCGAGGTATCGGTCCTTCATCTGGGCGTGCGCGAGGGGCAAGACGCGTCCGCTCTGGTTGGGGGATACGGCGTGGCCATCGGGGCCGCCCTCGCGAAGCACGTCCGCCTTGGCACCAAGGATGGCGTCCACCTGCTCGCAAGCTGGATCACGAGCCACGGTACGGCCGCGGTGCGCAACGCGATTCTGGGACGACGCCCGACCAATCTCCGTTTCGTCGGTGGAATGCTGGTGGGTGTCGTCCGATCGCTTCGTCATCCGATTGATGCGGCCCGGTTCGTCTACCGGCCGGTGTGACGTGTTACCTAGCACGGTCCGGCGCCGTTCCGGCCTCGGCTGAGCGGCACGCAGCCATTCGACGGTTGCGCATCCCTTTCGGCTTGCCTACGGTGCCAACGTGACCCGGTTCATCGGATTGCTTCTCTTCTTGCTATTCGTGGACGAGTCCGCGTGCGCTTACAAGACGCATCTGTTCGCGCCTATGGAGTGGGTCAACGCATGGTTGTTGGAGCCCACGCCCATCAAAATCCGCCCGTTCGACCTGATCGCGCTCGCCATTCTGGTCGTGGGCTCCGCCAGGCGCGATGGACGCGGGCCGCACGTTGCGCCCATGAAGAACGCGCTCCTCTTGATGCTTGCCACGACGGTCGTGTGGTATGTTTTCGGAATTGTGCGCGGCGGAGATGCTCGCTCCGCCAGTTGGCAGACGTACCTCATCCTCAGCACGATACTATTGACCTTTGCGATCGCGGCAACGTTTCGGACCGCGGCGCATTTTTGCAGTTTATCGAAATGGGTTGTGGCGGCCGCTATCTATCGCGCGTTCATGTGTTGGGTCTCGTATTATACGTGGGGGCGCCACCTCGTTGGCAGTAGCGGTGCCTTTCTGACCCTTCACGACGACACCATTCCGTGGGTTGTATCCATTCTGATCCTGGTGGTTCAAGCGGTTCAGAAGAGGACGCCACTCGTTGTCTTGCGCAACGGAGCGGTCACCCTGTTTTTGCTGGGAGCGCTCCAGTTCAACAGCCGAAGGCTTGCCTGGGTGTCTCTCGCCATGGGTCTCGTCATGCTGTACTTTCTCATCCCGCAGAGCGGTGCGATGAAACGCATGAGCCGCCGGGCGCTCATCTTCGCAATTCCGGCTCTGACCGTCTACGTGATCGTCGGCTGGGGACGAATGAATCCAATCTTCCTTCCACTCCGATCCATCTCGAGTGTTTCGACAAACGAGGATGCGTCGACGTTGGCTCGGAATGCGGAAAACTTGGGTCTCATCGCCACCGCGAACTACACCAGCGCACTGACGGGGAGCGGGTGGGGACACCCCTATGCTGCCCTCACGATGAAATACGATATATCGTCCGAATTCGAGCTGTGGCAGTACGTCCCGCACAACAGCATCCTCGGGCTCCTGGCGTTTACCGGTATCCTCGGATTTGCCGGGTTCTGGCTCGCACTGCCCACCGCCGTGTTCTTGAACGCGCGAGTGGCGAGCATGGGCAATTCTTGGAAAGCCCGGAGTGCCGCTCTCATCGGCGCTGCTCAGCTGGTGGTCTGCGCCAACCAGCTCTATGGTGACATGGGCATCCGATCCATCCAAACGATGTACGTCATGGCCGTCAGTTATGCGATGGCGTTGCGCTTGCCACAAATCGCAGGCGTATGGAACGCACCTAATCCGACACCGCCGGCCGGAGTTCGGTAGGAGTGGGGGGAGTCGGTGGCAAAGCTCATCATTTTATCGATCGTGCTGGTCAGTTTCGCCGTTCCCATGCGCTTGGCGAGGGCGCGGAGGCCACGGAGTGCCCTGCGCCGCGCGCAGGGAATCGTCCTCGCGTTCATCGTCGTGTGGGCGGTTATGTGCCTACGCTGGTACCCCCAGTTGGTTTCGATCGAGTGAGAGGCCGTCGGGGTTACGATTCTGCGGTGTGCAAGGGCCCGAGCGGTACGATGGCGTCGCGTCCTGTGGGGGGGACACGGCCCTAGAGTCGTCGCCGCCGGTCTTGGAGTCTGGAGTAACACATCAACCGCGAACGGCGGTCGAGGCACGCGGTTGACAGGACTTGGATTCGGGGCCGGTATGAGGCAGGCTAGCCGAGCACGGGGGAAGATCTCGATCGATGAGAGAGAACTGGCACTGGCTGATCGGTCTGAGCATTTTCGGTTGCTCGTCGTCGGAGGGTTCGGCGCCACGCGACGGCGGTGCGGTCCCGGATGTGGTCGCGAGCACCACGGTGACGCAGCCTCAGGTCGACTCGGGGGCGACGAGCTTTGGCACCATCATCGCGCAAATCGAAGGGGGCGTTGCGACGAAGCTGCCCTCGCTGGCGCCGCTGACGAATGTGACGGCGACGCAGAGGGAAGACTCCGTAGGGATCGACTTCGATCCGTTCGACGGAGCCATCGATTACCGGGTCTACCCCTTACCCAACGATCAAGACATCACAGTCAATCCCGACGGATCGGTGTCCATACAGAATGCCATCTACCGCTGCGCAGGCGTGCGTCAGACCTACGACTTGCCGACGAATCTCACCTCCAACAACTCGGGTCTCGTCACCGCGTCTGGGCAGTATTCGTGGACGGGCGAAGTCAGCACAGACCCGACTCTCGGCTACGTGTACGTTTCGCCGGGCGCGGATCGCGTGCCCGTCTACGCGGTTGCTGGGTACACGACCGGCGGTGAGGTCGGCTGGAGGGAGAGTCGCCTCAAAGTGTACACGACCGACGCGAGCGAGCGGCAAGCGTTTCTGAGCCAGGGCTGGCGCGACGACGGTATCGTATTCTACGCGCCGGCCGCGGCGAGCGCCGCGACGAGCACGGTATACTCGTCCCAGACGGCCGCGGTCCAACCGGGGCAGGATTGGACTCAATACGCAAGGTACTATTTCGCCAGCGCCGATCTCGCCTCGCACTCCGGGGACACGACCGCGCCCGCGGCGGCCTTTCAGGTGCTCACGGCCCAGGCGGCCGAAACGAAGCCTCTGATGGCGGTGACGTACCAGCCGCCCGACTCACACGTCGAACTTGCGGTGGGGCAAGAGCGCTACAACCGTGCGACCACGCAAGGCGCAACCGGTCCGCTCTGGCACCTTGAGTGGTCGGGGATCACGCAGCCGACCACGCTCGTCGTGGAAGCTCTTGCCTCGGGGTGTCCGTTTCAGGGCTTCCTTTCGCCTCAGCATCTCGACGCCCCGCCGCACCAGACGTTCTTGACCCTTGCCGACTTGACGGAGGCAACGCCTGCGGGCGAAGTCTTTGTCAACGGCCAGTACGACCGGCCCGGCATTCCGATCGAGACCTTCTTCGTCGACGGCGGTGCTTCGGCGTTGCGGACCCCGACCGCTTCCCCGATTCCCGTGGCACGTTCGTTCATTCAGGTCGCCCCAGCGCCGCACGATCCTGCCGATTGGGACTGGTATCAGGGCTTCACGGTCGGCAGCGACTTCGGCACAGTCACCGCCGTTCCAGGCTGCACGGACTTCAACTGTGGGCGCTGGCAGTCCTCCGCTTTTGACTTCAGCGCATATCGGCTCGATGAGCCGGGCGGCGTCATGGTCTTCACCTATGGGCAGGTGCTGGGACAGCTCTGGGTAGCCTACGATGACTACGCCCAGGACACGACGGGCAAAGTGCGCTTTACCGCTCTTCAAAAGGCGAACATCGATGCGGACCCCACCACGTTCCTGCATGCCACGATGTCCGTGGACATCGTCAGTACGGACCGACGTTACCCCCAGCTCATCATCTCCGATCAGGACGCTCCCGTTCAAGAAGCACTGTCGCTCCCGAACAACAACACGCTTCTGATTCAACCGATTCTTGGGCCGTCGATGCGCATTGAAGCCGAAGCGATTCATGGATTGGTCAACGGCAGTCCCTGGGACGTGAACAACCAGGCCTCTGAGCATCGCTTCATCGATTACGACATGGCTCAGCCGGGAAGCGTCACGATACCCACCGAGCCGCCGTTCGAGCATGCGGGGGTCGACCGGATGACGCGCTTCGACCTCTACGTGTCCTCGCAACGGATGTACGTTTTCCTCGACGGAACGCCTGCTGGTTGCTCGCTGTTTCCCAGTGGCTTCACGCTGCAGGGGGCGGTGACCGTGACCTTCGGCGACGTGCTGTATCACGAAGGGGCTCCGGACGAGCTCATCTGCTATCAGGCGCGGCCATACTCTTTCCTCTACGCGCATCAATGCGAGGAGACCAAGCGTCATTTTGATGACCTCGCGTTCAAGAGTGGTGCGGCGGCTCCAACCTGGGACGAGACTCAGTTGCCGTGCGGCGCCTATTGAACGCGACACTGATGACGCTCGCGTGCGGCGCGATCGGATGCGGCTCGTCGGGGACGAATCGGGCCGCCGCCGTGGCTGAAGGCGCCGACGGACCGCGCGATGACGTGGCGGAGGACGCGGCAACGAGTGACGCAGCGGCCGTCGACGGGGATCTCGAGGAAGCGGCCTCGGACGCGGACGACCCGGATGCCGTGATTAGCGCGGATCAGTGGTCCGCGCTGCAAGCTCTCTCCCCGGACCCGTTGCCCCCGTCTCCGCCGGATGCGACCAATCGCTTTGCGGACAGTCCAGCGGCGGCAGCTCTGGGTCAAAGGTTATTCTACGATCCGTCGTTCTCAGGGCCTCTCCTGGATACCGACAACGATGGCAGTCCGGACACTCTGGGAACGGTCGGTCAGACCGGCCGTGTGGCCTGCGCCGGGTGTCACATTCCCACCAGCGGTTTCTCGGATACGAGGTCGTTTCAGCGCCAGATTTCTCTTGGAGCCGGTTGGGGTCGGCGGCGCGCCTTGCCGCTGCTCGACGTAGGCCAGGCGACGCTTCTTATGTGGGACGGCCGGCGGGATGCGCTCTACAACCAGATCTTCGGCCCGCTGGAGACCGTCGTGGAGATGAACAGTTCGCGCCTCTATGCGGCGGAGCAAATTTTCGCGCGCTATCAGGCCGACTACGAGGCGCTCTTCGGTCCGATGCCGCCGTTGGACGACGCGAGCCAGTTCCCGGTGCTCAGCGCCCAGTTGACTGGGTGCCAGCCGCAGAATCCTGCTGCACCGCAGCCGGTATGCGACGGGACGTACCATGGCATGCCGGGAGACCACGCCGAATTCGATGGCATGACGGCGAGCAACCAATTGGCCGTCACCACCGTGGTGGTCAATGCCGGAAAGGCGATCGGCGCTTTCGAGCGCCTTCTGACGTGTGGCCCGTCCCCCTTCGATGCGTGGATGCACGGAAGTACGACGGCCGTGTCCCGCTCTGCCCAGCGAGGGGCCGCCGTGTTTGTCGGGAAAGGTGGTTGCGTCCAGTGTCATGCTGGCCCTTTCATGTCCGACCAACAGTTTCACAACGTCGGGCTAGAGCCGCAGATTGTGCAGCAAGCATTCATCGACGCGAACGATCAGGGGGCCGCCACAGGGATCGCTGAGGCCATCGCTGACCCGCTCAATTCGTTGGGTATCTTCAGTGACGGGAGCGACGGACGCTTGCCGGCGACGGTCTCGCCGCAGAGGCTAGGCGCCTTTCGGACGCCGACGCTGCGGTGCGTGAGCATGAGGCCGACATGGATGCATACGGGCCAAATGGGCTCGCTCGCGGCAGTCGTCGCGTTCTTCAACATGGGGGGCAACATCAGTGGGTATCCGGGCACGTCCGAGATCCACCCGATCGGCTTGACCGACCTCGATCAGCGTGATCTGGTGGCGTTCATGCAGGCTCTCGAGGGGCCCGGGGCGGACCCAAGCTACCTGCAGTCGCCCTAATCGGCAGAGTCCGTCGGCCGATCCCAGCCGTCGGTAAGGGCGCGGACGCCGCGTGCCAGCCAGGGCGGCACTCCCGCGACGGGTCGATCGGAGGCGGCGGCCTTTCTTAGGAAGTTGAGACAACCCGTGGCGACCCCGCGGATCGACCCGGCTTCTTGCCGCAACCCGCGGAAATATTCCATCCCGAATACGAGTCCGGTTGCGCGCATGGCGAGGCGCTCGAAGCCGAGCTCATCGGCGCGTTCGGCGGCCTCGTAGGTGAGGGTCGCGACCTTCTCGCCGAGCGACGGAGCGAGTAAGGCAGGCAGGCAAAGGACGCGACCGGCCAAAGGAAGCGAGAAGGCAAACCTCCATGGGTCGGCGTGCGCCATCGCTGGATGCTTGCGTGCGATTCGTGGTTCGAGCCTCCCGTGCAGGAGCGCCCGCGCCCGCCATTTTTCAGGCTGAGAATGGTCCGACAAATGCACGGAGTAGGCGGCGTCCGAGAAGACGAGATCGACGCCGAGCTCCTCGAGATCCAGCCCAAGGGCCACGTCCTCTGCGCGCGGCAAGGACAGATCGAGCCCTCCCACTCGGAGGTAGTCTTGCCGACGCATCGATGCGTTGCCAGTTGCCAGAAGGGTCCCATCCACTTTGACCCGTCCGCTCGCCACGGCGCGCGAGAGCTCGTCCCACTTCAAGCCGTGATAGCGCTCGAAGAGGGCCTTGGCACCGATGTTTGGATCCGAGACGTAGCGGCCGAAGACCGCCGTAGGGCGGCCGCTCGTGTGATACCGGAGGTGAGTCTCCAGAAAGTGCGAGGGCAGATCCATGTCGTCGTCGACGAGCACCAAAACGTCGCCGCGCGCCTGGAGGACGCCGCGGTGGCGTGCCGCCGATGGCCCAGCGTTGATCTGCTCG
Organism: uncultured delta proteobacterium; assembly: GCA_963696385.1. Lineage (GTDB taxonomy): Bacteria > Myxococcota_A > Polyangia > Polyangiales > Polyangiaceae > Palsa-1150. The sequence goes on along the minus strand of CAVOKF010000003.1, from coordinate 762,964 downwards.
AGAACCGACACCGGGAACGGATACCGTCGCGCTGTCACGTGCTCGCGTACCGGGATCGTCGATCCGTCGTCCACGACGACGACCTCGAACCGGCTGGGCGACAGCGTCTGACCGGTCAGACACGACAGCAGCCGGAGAAGGGAGTCGAGACGATTGTAGGTCGCGAGAACCACGCTTACCGTGGGCCTGGCCTCGGTCGGGTTTGCGCCAACGGTGGGCGCCGTGTGCGGCGGTTCGGCGGTCATAAGGTGTCTCCTTGCTCGTCGGGCCGGCGTCGCATCCCGCCTCACCGCTACGCCGGAGCGCGCAATCTCGGAGGATACGCCATCGATGCCGTGGGCGACAAGATGAGCCCTGCAGAGGCAACGAGGGTGCGCACGCACGGCCTTGATCTGAGCCCATGCAGACGCTACTGGATTAATGGCCGTGAACCAGTTTCTTTCTCTCCTGCGCGAGCGGCTGGTCCGTCAGCGCGACCAGGCTCTTTTGACACGCCTGAGGGAGGACGCCGCATACATCGCCGAAGCCGCTTCCGGTCGCTTGCAGTTTCGAAACTGCAATACCGTTGGCGCTTGGGTTCGCGTGATCGGCCGGGTCCATGTCGACAACCGGGGGCGCATCGACATCGGCAGCCGCACGAAGCTGGTATGCGACTTCGCCCCCGTCGAACTTATGACGGGCCCCAACGGCGCCATTCGCATCGGTGGGCAAGGGTCCATCAACTTTGGCAGCGTCATCAGCGCGAACCTCCGCGTCACGATCGGTGACCGTGTCGCCATCGGCCCGTACTGCATCGTCTCGGACACCGAACTGGGGGACCCCGAAGGCCCTGAGGGCATCGGCGCGGAGCCGGTCGAGATTGGCGACGGCGTGTGGCTGGCGAGTCGCGTGACGGTGCTGCCGGGCGCCCGTATCGGTCATGGCGCCGTCATCACCGCCGGCAGCGTCGTCACCGGCGAGGTGCCGCCGAGGGTCGTTGCCGGAGGCAACCCGGCGCGTGTTCTTCGGTATCTCGACCGTGGCGCCGCCGTCGTCCAATCGACGGGAGCGGTCGGCGCGAACGGCGCCTCGATGCGGGAGGTCGAGGGTGACCGGGGGCTCCAGAACGGGACCGCAAAAGCATCAGGCGGCGCACGTCCTGAGGCGGCTCATCGGGGTCTTCTCGTGTCGGATTTCACGATCGACGAGTTGGCTCGTTTCCTCGAAGCCGGTGGCGAGAGCGCTCCGGTTGCTGCGACAGTTGCGCCTTACGGTCAAGTCGTCCCCACGCTGATGTCGGCGAGGAACTCGGAGCACGACTACGCGGTTGTATGGACCCGACCCGAAGGCGTTTTGCCCTCCTTCGCTCGCGTTCTGGAGTTCGAGCAGGTCGAGGAGGAAGTCCTTCTCTCGGAAGTCGACGCCTTCGTCAAACTGCTGCGGGAGGGCCTGCAATCGTACCGGTTCGCGTTCGTGCCTTCGTGGACGGTTGCGCCGTGGCGGCGGGGGTTGGGTCTCGCCGATTCACGCCCTCATGGGATAACGCGCGCTCTCTACGCCATCAATCATCGGCTCGTCGCGCAGCTCGATGGGGCGCCGAGCATCTTCGTACTCAACGCCCAGCGATGGTTCGAACACGTCGGCCGCGGCGCGTACAGCGCCAAGCTTTGGTACATGGGCAAGGTCCCCTTTCACTCGGGGGTCTTCGAACAGGCAGCCGGGGACATCAGAGCTGCAATCGCCAGCATGACCGGCCTGACGCGCAAGCTCGTCGTGGTCGATCTCGACGACACGCTTTGGGGTGGAATCGTCGGCGACGTCGGCTGGGAACAACTGCGCCTCGGCGGTCACGACAGCGTCGGAGAGGCGTTCGTCGACTTTCAACGCGCGCTAAAGAGCCTCAAGCGGCGTGGCATTTTGCTCGCCATGGTGAGCAAAAACGAAGAGACCGTCGCACTCGAGGCGATTCGCAATCACGCCGCGATGGTCCTGAAAGAGGATGATTTCGTCGCGTGGCGGATCAACTGGCAAGACAAGGCCAAGAACGTCGCCGAAATCGTATCCAGTGTGAACCTGGGGCTCCAGTCGACGGTGTTCATCGACGACAATCCTTTCGAGCGGGCGCGGGTGCGTGAGGCGTTGCCCGAAGTATTCGTTCCGGATTGGCCGGACGATAAGCTCGCCTACGCAAGCACGCTCCTGTCGCTGCGCTGCTTCGACACTCCGACGCGCAGTGCGGAGGACGCCGTCCGCACCGAAATGTATGCGTCGGACCGCAAGCGTGAGGAGCTCCGCGCTCAGGTTGGCTCCCTCGACGAGTGGCTCAAGGGCCTCGGAATACGTGTCCGCGCCGAGCCGTTGAACGCCGCGAACCTGTCGCGCGCGACGCAGCTACTGAACAAAACCAATCAGATGAACCTGGCCACCCGGCGGCTGACGGAGGGCGAGCTGCTCGCATGGGCAACGCAGAAGGGGCGTTGGCTGTGGGCACTGTCGGTGTCGGACCGCCTGGGCGATGCCGGCTTGACAGGCGTCCTCAGTTTGGAGGCGCAGGGAGGCGCTGCGCGTGTCGTCGACTTCGTTCTGAGTTGCCGGGTCATGGGTCGTCGTGTCGAGGAGACGATGGCGCACATCGCCGTGGACACCGCCAGGAAGCTGTCGCTGGACGTCGTCATCGCGGACCTGGTAACGACCCCGAAGAACAAGCCTTGTCTTGAATTTTGGGAACGTTCGAGCTTCCAGCGCGAACTGCCCACGCGCTTTATTTGGGACACCCGCCGCGAATTTCCGATCCCCGAGGCCATTTCTCTGGAGCTCATCGCGTGACGCTAACGCCGATGGCGAGGAGCCGAGCGGGCGGCAGCGGTTGGATCGGGCATCTGCGCGACCGCTACACCGAAACCGTCGATCGATACCGGTTGCGCCGGTGCACTGGAGTGGGCGCTCGGCCCGCGCTTGGCGGCTCCCCGTTCGTGCACAATTCAGGGACGTTGCTCATCGGCGACGATTTCCGGCTGAATAGCCGTCCCGTTCGGTCGCACCTTTTCGTCAGCGGCAGCCTTCGCATTGGGAATCGAGTTCGCATCGGAGCAGGCGCAGCTATTTCGTGCATCGGCGAAATGGAGATTCAGGACGGCGTGTCAATCGGCGCCTTCTCGATCATCTTGGACTCGAACTTTCACGTGGCCGAGGATTTCAGGAGCAACGCCGCTCCGAAGCGCGTGTGCGTCGGCAAGGGCTCTACGCTTGGCCACCGCGTCGTCGTTCTTCCGGGGTCGACGATTGGGTGCGGCGTGGTGGTGCGGGCTGGGAGCGTAGTCTCCGGTGACGTTCCCGATGGCGCAGTCGTGGAGGGGAATCCCGCGCGGACACGGTTGGATCGCGACAACCACGCGGACGTCCTCCCACGGGACGTGCCGGCGCTCGTCATGCACGTGCTCGGTCTATCCCGTGTTCCGGACGTGCAGGATGGCCCGGGCCAGATCCCGCAATGGGATTCCCTCGGCGCACTGCGCCTCATCGTGGCACTCGAGGAAGAGATCGGCGTCGCGTTGGCGGAGGACCAGGTGAGAGCCGTGCGCTCGATTCGCGAGCTCATGGATCACGTAGAGGCCGTTCAACGTCGCAAGGCGAGCGGCGCGGGTTTGTCCCCGTGACTCGTCCCGGGCCGGTGGGTATCGTCCGCGCATGGCGCGCTATGGTGGACGCGGTTCGCGAAGACCATAGAATGCTCTGCTATTACGACGCGAAATACGGGGCCGAGCGGTTCCCTGGTGAATCGGTATTGGCGAGAGACCTCGTGACCCGTGTCGGCTTTCAGATGCTGGCAGCGTACCGAACCATGCGCTTTTTCGTCGAAGCCGGACTTCCCCTTGCACCTCAGATCGCCTCGAGGCTGATTCGTCACGCCTACGGATCCGACATTCATTGGCAAGCGCAGTTCGAGCCCGGGATTGTGCTCGTTCATGGCATGGGCCTCGCGGTCAGTCGCGCCGCGCGCGTCGAGCGTGGAGCGATACTCTTCCAGAACGTTACGCTCGGAATGAGTGCGGACCCGCGCAGTGGAAAGATTGGGGCGCCGGTCGTTGCGACCGGTGTTCACGTGGGGGCAGGAAGCACGATCGTGGGACCGATCACACTCGGTGCACGTTCGAAGGTTACGGCGAACTGTTTTGTCCGAACGTCGGTTCCGCCAGACTCCATCGTTCAAGCGCCGGTCCCTTCTGTCTCGTCGCGCTTGGCGGGAGAAAGGCCTGCGCCCTTGGATTCCGAGACATGACACCGGCCCGCGGGGCGCTCGACGGAGCCGGAGCTAGCTCGGTGAGCCCGAGGCGGTTCCTGCAGCTTGGCCCGGTGCGGATCGACTCGGTCACGCAAGGCGAGGCTCTGGACGTGGTCGAGGCGCTCATCGCGAAGGGCAGGGGCGGTGCGGTGTTTACGCCGAACGTCGACCACGTGATGATTGCTCACGAAGATCCCGCCATGCGATCGGCTTACGGCCGGGCGGATCTCTGCATTGCGGACGGCATGCCGATTGTTTGGGCGTCCCATTTGCTTCGTTCTCCCATTCCGGAGCGGGTTGCCGGATCCGACTTCGTTCCGCTCCTCCTGGCCCGATCGGCCGCCCGCGGGTGGGGCGTGTATCTCCTGGGTGGCGCGCCCGGCGTCGGCGAGATGGCGCGCCAGAGGCTCGGAGAGCAGCTTCCCGATCTCAAGATCGTTGGCGTCGATTCTCCCCGTTTCGATGCGGACGAACCGCTCGGGCGTCAGGCCCACGTCGTCGAGCGCGTCCGGGCGGCGCACCCTGACCTTGTGCTCGTCGCGTTCGGGGCGCCAAAGCAGGAGATCTCGGATCGACCGTGCTCGCGACGACCTACGCCCGGCGGTCTTGCTCGGCGTCGGCGCTTCGCTGGACTTCCTAGCTGGTACAGCGCCTCGCGCTCCACGCTGGATGGCACGGTCGGGGCTCGAGTGGCTCTTTCGCCTATGTCGTGAGCCGCGACGCTTGTCGTATCGCTATCTCGTGCGCGACCCGAAGTTCCTGCTGGTTCTCGGGCGGGCTCTGTTGCGATCGGGCGAGGGCGGCACTTGAGGCGCCGAGTGCTGTCTGTGAGTATGGATCCCGAGAATAGGGAGGCGTTTGAGTGACGAGACGACGAATGGCTCTGGCCGTACAGGGCCGCACGACAGACCGTCCCCCGCGCGATGCCACCGGGGCCACTGCACCCCGCTGGCAGTTGTTCGACGATCTGTTCGAAAGACGGTACGACGAATCGATTCTCGGTGACGTAAAACCTCGCCTCATGGCACCGAGGATTCCTGGATGGGCAAGGCTTGCGGCCGAAGTGAGCCGTCGTCGCGAGGAATACGACGTGATCGTGACATGGAGCGAGCGCGTCTCCTTGGCCTTGATGGCGCTCGATCGTTTCTCGCCTGGAAGCAAGCCGCATGTAGCGATGCTTTATTGGTTTTCCAGACCGAGCGTCCGGACAGTCCTTGAGGCGTTTGGCAGCGGGCTTCAGGCGATTGTGACCTGGAGCTCGGTGCAGCGGACCTACGCGATCGAGCGGCTTCGGATCGCCCCGGACAAGATCTACCTCGTGAAGCACTTCGTCGACCAGCTGTTTTGGAGCCCGCGTGAGCGGTCGATCGAAATGATAAGCAGCGCAGGGGCCGAAATGCGTGATTATCCGACACTGCTCGATGCCCTACGCGGTACCGACCTCCGTTGCCACATCGCAACCGATCACGTGCGAGTGGATCGTTTCGGCTTCGGACACCGCGTGAGCGCCGAAGTCTTTGCCCGTCTTGCAAGCGACAACGTGACCGTCGGCCGTCTGCCGCTCACCGACCTTCGTGAAACGTACGCGAAGTCGCGGTTCGTGGTCGTGCCGCTAAGCCGAACGGACACGGACAACGGCGTCAACGTAATCCTCGAAGCAATGGCTATGGGCAAGCCGGTCATCTGCTCCCGCACGAAAGGACAGGTGGACGTGATCCAGGAAGGGGTGACGGGTCTGTTCGTTCCTGTTGGGGATGCCTCTGCGCTGCGCGCGGCGATCGTGTCTCTGTGGAACGATCCGGACCGCGCCAGCGCCATGGGGCGGGCCGCGCGAGCCTATGTGGAGAAGCACCATACGCTCGACAAATTTTGCGGCGACGTGAGCGGGGCGATCCAAGCGTCGCTCGACGGTCGCGCCGCGGCGTCCGATGGTTCGGTGCCCACAGCCGGATGAGCAGGAGGGCGCCCGCCCGGGGCGTGGCGCCGACCCATCATTCGGGTGGGCTTGCGCCCGCCCACAGGACACCGGCCGCATCCGGGACTCGAGCTTGGGAAGGGCCCCGCCCGATCGCCACGGTTCAGGAAACGGCGTTGCTCAGGACCTGGGGACCCCGGTCTCCTGATGCGACGCGAACTCAGCCACAAGGAACCGAAGGCCGCCCACCAGTTCGCGGAAGGTGCGAAATGGACTCTGCTTCGTCATCAAGTCCAGCCAACGGAGTAGGTAGACGCGCGACATGGGCCGATTGAGTATCGTCTTCGTGTAGTAGGCTCCGCGCGCGATATCGTATGTCTTCAGGAGTCGTCGACCCTCGAATCGCCACGATTTGCGACCATGATGGTGATAAACGACCGGCCGTGGATCGTACGCGCCCTTCCACCCGAGCGCCGAAGCGCGAGCAAGCAAGTCGACGTCCTCGCATGCGAACGGAGTCCCCGCACCGAAGCGATCGTCGAATCCGCCGATGGCTTCGAGAACCTCCCGTCGCACGGCAAAATTCGCGCCCTGAATCAGGCCCGCCCGGATGAACGTTCTCGGCAAAAGGTCAACTCGTTCGCCCAGCTCCTGGATGGTCAACCGAATGTCGGTGTTGTCGAACAAGAGCACCCGCCCGCCGATGAATCCGACCTCGCGCTCTGCAAAGCACTCCACCATACGACTGATGTAGTCCTCTTGCGGATAGCAGTCGTCGTCGGAAAACGCGATGATCTTCCCGGACGCCTTTCTCCAGCCTGTGTTCCGTGCGCGCCCGAGCCCGGGATGCCCTTCGAAAACCAGGATCGCGCGGGCGCGCAAGCCGCCTCGCGATTGGAATTCCCGAAGAACGGAGGCCGTCGAGTCGGTCGATCCATTGTCGACGATGACAAGCTCCCAGGGTATTTCGGACTCGATTCGCTCCAGTCGACGCAAGGCTTCGGAGAGCTGAGAGGCGCGATTCCGCGTGCATATCACCAAAGAGATGTCCATGTGCTTCGTGGTTTCGCAGATCTCGATGCGTCTGGGATGGATGACATCTCGCGGCGCGCGGGGGTGCGCGGCTCGCGGAAAAGGGCCTTCAGGATACTTCAAGGTGGGCCGGGGTTGGGTTCAAATGCGGCACGGGGGCGCCGGGGCTCGCCGGCCGTCGTTCGCTTCCGCCTCTCCTCGTTGGATGGCTCGCACGATGCCGCGATCGAACCGCTTTTGGCACGGGACGCTGCTCGGGGCGCGGCCGTGCATGGGCGATCGGTCGGGTCCGATGCACAACGGAGGCGTGAACCGAAAGCCGGCTCGGCGGACCATCCGGTCGTGGATCTCGGCCCGAAGCCGCCGTGGTGCAGAGAAGAAATCCCTCGTCAAGGCTCATGCGCTTATGGGATCTTTCGGGTGAACATGAGGGTGGATCGGAGATCGTTTCGGGCGAGCACGACAGCGGGCGGGGTGGCTTCTTGACGGCGAAATCGGTCTCCTCGAATCCACGGCGCCTGGTGCTCCGCAATACGCTTGTCTCACTTGGTGCGCAGGTCGTCGGGACTCCGCTTTCGATCTTGTTGACGGCCGTGATGGCTCGCTATCTGGGAGCCAGCGACTTCGGTCGTATCTACGTGGCTTGGATGCTCACCTCGTTCGGATTTTTGGTGGTCGAATGGGGTCAAGGTGCCGTTCTGACCGGAAACGTCGCGCGCGATCGCTCCGGCGCCGGGGCGCTGCTCGGGACGGCCTTGCTCTGGCGCTTTGCTGTCGCACTCGTCGTTTACGGCTTGTTGACGGCGGGCTCCGCCGCCGTGCGATATCCGCGCGAGTTCCAACTGGTCCTGGCACTCGTCGTAACCCAATGCTTCTTTCAAACCCTGACGAGCGCGTGCCAGGATACGGTGAGGGGGTTCGAGCGAACCGACATCGGAGCGTACGGTCAGGTTGCGCAGCAGTTGCTCGCCGTCGTATTCGTTGTGCCCACGCTGTGGCTCGGAGGGGGCCTCCGGGCAGTGCTCTTGGCGCAAGCCGCGGCCTCAGCGATCGTGTTGCTACTCGTTGCGCGCGTTCTGGGGTCGGTCGGGGTAGGACGGTTGCGACCGGACCGCGATGCCTTACGGGTTCTGGTCACTCAGGGCACGCCATTTCTACTCTTTGGTTTCTCGATGGCACTGCAACCGAACGTCGACGCCGTCCTGCTGTCGAAGCTCGCGCCAGCAGAAGTGGTGGGATGGCACGCCGTGGCGCGCCGGCTGATCGGCGCTCTCGTTCTTCCCGCAAGCCTCATCGTGGGCGCTCTTTACCCCACTTTGTCGCGACTGCACGCCGGGGATCGTGCGGGCTACATGCAAACCGTCCGCAGCGCGCTTCGGGCAACAATCGTTCTCGCCATTCCCATTTCGCTCAGTTGTGCGCTCTATCCGGGTCTCGGCATTCTGCTTTTTAGCCGAAAGTCGTATGGTCCGGCCCAGGCGAACCTCGTCGTTCTCTCTGCTTTTCTTCTGCTGATGTACGTCAGCATGCCACTTGGGATTTCGATCCTGGCTGCCGGGCGCCAAAAGGCGTGGGCAGCAGCCCAGTTCCTCTGCGTCGTTGTAAGTAGTGTGGTCGATCCGTTGCTCATTCCGTGGTTCCAGTCACGGATGGGCAACGGCGGGCTCGGCGTGTGTGTGGCGAGCGTCGTGAGTGAGCTGCTCATGGTAGTGGCAGGGGTCTGGCTCGCGCCCGCGGGGATTTTCGATCGTGGCCTGGCGCTCGGCATGGTGCGCGGTCTGGTCGCCGGTGGGGTCATGGGTGCCGTGGCGCTGTCGCTGTCGCGCGTGTGGGCGTTCGTAGCCGCTCCCGTGGCGGTGACGTCGTACGGCCTGTGCCTATGGGCGGTCGGCGGCCTTGGCAAAGATCAGGTAGCGCTTCTGCGAGAGGCGCTGTCGAGGAAGGTGGACCGCAAGTGAGCACCCGTCGCTCATCGCCCTTCCTTCGCGCCGACCACGTCCGGGTGCAGTCCCCGGGCACCTTCTCGCGCCGCGAGCTCGTGACCCACGGTCGGGAGGCTCTCTCGGACGTGAGGAGGGACCGATTCTCGCGAGCGACGACAGGGCTGTAAGCGTGCTAGGCTAGCCAACGATCGGCTTGTCTCGAAGCGACTGAAATCGCGACATTCCCATGGCACCGACGATCTCGATTGTTATCCCCACCCGCAATCGCGCAACGCATCTGGCGGAATGCCTGAAAGCCGTGCGGGTCGCTGCTGCGGACCGAGACGTTCAGGTTCTTGCCATGGACCAGAGCGACACCAAGGACAGTTTGAACGTGGTCGAGGCGATGCAGGACGGGCGCTTTCAGCATCACCGCATGCCGCGGCCGGGCGCGTGTCCTGCCCGAAATTTCGGCGCGGCGATCGCGCAGGCGCCCCTGGTTGCGTTTCTGGACGACGACTGCTGCCCACAGCCCACGTGGATCGAGCGCATCTTGGTGGCGTTCGAGCGAGATTCGAACTTGCAGTTCATCTTCGGACAGCTGAAGGCGCCGCCAGGTGCTGAGAGCCAAAGCGGATCGTATCCTGAGTTTCTGCCGTCGTTCGATTGGCAGCGACAGCGCGGCCGACGTCGAGTTGCGATGGTCAGCGCGGGCGCCAACATGAGCGCTCGCAAGGCATTTTTGTGTCGAATTGGCGGCTTCGATGAACTCCTCGGGCCCAATCGCCCTGCGGTAAAGAGCAACGACTCGTCGCTCTCCTACAAAGTGTTTGCAAGCGGTGCCAAATGGATAGCTGACCCCGATATCGAAGTCATACATACCAATGGATTTCGATCGCACTCGGATGCGTTGAGACTCTTCGTCGAATACGACCATGGGCTCGGTGTGAACTGGGGGCGCTTTGTGCGTCGCGGAGACGTGCGAGCCGCTGGCTACTTCGCGCTCGAGCACGGCGAGATGACGTGGAAATTGCTCGCTCAAATGGCCCGGCTCGAGCGACCGCGCGGGATACGACATTGGGCGGCGCATCTCAAGGGCTTTTACGATGGCCTGCGGCTCCCCGGGGACGTTGGCCACGTCGACGGTGCGAAGCTTCGTCGCATGGGGGAGACCGGAAAGCTCGATGCCTAGGGACCGCCCGCGCCAGGGAGCGCCGACATGCAGACATTGACGGGTCTGATTCGTAAAACGGGTCTCCGGCGACAGCATGTGGCCAGCGCTCGGATGTATTGCGAGCGCAATGCCCTGGCCTTGTGGGGTAGGCGGCGAGAACGAAAAGTCGGGAGGATTCTTTGTTACCATTCGGTCGGTCAGCCGCTCTTTGGCGTGAACGACGTCAGCCCGGCTCACTTCAGACGGCACATCGAACTGGCTCTTGGCGCTGGGCTGCGGTTCGTTCCCGCTTCGGATCTGGCGCGCGATGGCGGCGGCCCCAAGGACGTGGCGATTACCTTCGACGACGGGCTCCGCAGCGTCATGTGCAACGCCGCGCCGATTCTAGCCGACTACAATATACCATGGTCGCTGTTTGTGGTTTCGGATTGGTCGGACGGCAAGGGACCTTGGGGCGATGACGTGTTTCTCGGTTGGCGGGACCTTGAGCGTCTGATCGCCGCGGGGGTCGAAGTCGGCAGTCATTCGGCCACCCATCCGGACTTCACACATCTCGACTTGCCTCGGATCATGGATGAATTGGGGTCGTCGAGACGCGTCATTGAAGATCGATTGGGTATCAAGGTGGAGACCTTTGCGATACCCTTCGGACAATCGCTGAACTGGCCGGCCTCAGCGGCGCAAGCAGCTCGCCAAGTGGGGTACGAAGTCGTGTACGCTCAGGCGGAGGAAACCCGTCCAGTCGGAACGATTCCGCGCACGTTCGTCACGCGCTTCGACGGAGATTTGATCTTCACCGCGCTGATGACCGGCGTCTTCGATCGTTGGGAGGAGTGGTATTGATGCCTGGCTCTTGCCCTGACCTTTCGGGCAGTCGTCCGCCGGTCGCACGCGGTGCGTCCGAGTCCAGCGACGATGCGAACCATGTGGGGGCCATGACGGAAACGGACCGAGACGTGAATGGAAAAAGCGAGACGACGCCGACCCTTTCAGTCGTCGTTCTGAATTACAATTACGAGCGCTACTTGAAGGGATGCATAGAATCCATTTTAGCGCAGAGCTTTTCAGATTTCGAACTAATCGTGATTGACGATTGCTCGAAGGATGATTCGGTAAGCGTCGTTCGCAGATTCGCGGAATTGGATGCCCGCGTCAGGCTCGTGGCGCACGAAAAAAACGCGGGCTTCGCCCGATCGTTGATCGAGGGTACGGAGCGGCTTTCGCGCGGCGAGCTTCTCATGGTGATCTCCGCCGACGATCTCGCTGTTCGACCGGACGCGTTTGCAACTCAGATCGACCTGATGAGGCGGCACCCTCAGGTCGCTTTTTGTTTTTCCGGCGTCGAATTGATCGGTCCGAATGAGAGTACTGTCGACAGGTCGTTTGGCGAGGAGACTGTGCGCGGCCCAGCGCAAGCATTGAGATTGATCTTCGACGGCCACGCAAGGCCCGTCCATTCTGGGACGATGATTCGGGCCGCGCCGTATCGGGCGTGCGGTGGATATCGGCGCGACATCGCGATGGCGCTGGATCTGGCGATGTGGCTTGATCTCGCCATCGAAGGTGGATTCGCGTACACGCCGCTCGCTCTGTATGGCTACCGCGTTCACGGGCAACAGATGTCTGTCGCGCTTGCGGGCATTCGCCGGAACGCGAAGGAAGTGAGGGCCATATTGAGCGAGGCGTGCGCGAAAGGGGCGCGGCGCGGGCTCGGGACCGGAGGCATGCAGGATCGAGCCTTCGTCTCGCATTTTGAGGCCTATGCGGTGAACGAAGCCGCGCATCGCAGCCGAAGGCTGGCCGCCTACCGCGTGTTGGCCACGGCGCTGGAGGCACCCCTGGGTGCACTGCGCTCGAGGATGCTGTGGATTTCAGCGCTTCGCGCGGCGCTCGGTGCGCGAGGATTTGCGGTTGCGAAAAGTGTCTTGGGCAGGTAGACGCGCGGCGCGCGATGCCATCATGGCTGGGTCACCGTAATGTAATCGACGTTCATGGTTTGGGGCAGGGTAGAGGAACTCACGGGGCCCCCTACTCCGCCGAGAGCTGTGTTGATGATGACGAACATCGGCGTCGACGGGACTCCGGTCGAAAATGTACAGGTCTCGGCTCCGTCGATGGACCACACGAGCGACCGAGCGGTCCACACGAGGCGGTACACGTGAAAATTTTGGGTTACGTCCGTGGTGGATGCCGTGCAGTTGGTGTTGGTGGCGCCGCTGTGCAACGCCTGGTTCACGTGCACGTGATCGCTATTAACTATCTCGGTGATATCAATTTCGTCCGAGCCGGGGGTTGGCCAGTCGCAGCTTCCGACGTTGTCGGATGTTAACACGTTCGAAGCCTGGCAGTTTGCCCCCAGGAGCCAGATGGCCGGCCAAGTGCCTTGGCCACCGGCCATCTTGGCCTTGAATGCCACCGTTCCGTACGTAAAGTGAAAGTTGGTCCACTGGATCATGCCCGAGGTGTAGGCCGAGGGAGTTGGTGCGTGCGTTGAGTCGCCGCAGGTCTGGGTGGCGGCCAGTGACTCGATCGCCAAGCCCCCGCCGGTCAGAGACGCGGCGGCGGGCACATAGCATTGGAGTTCATTGTTGCCGTAGTCGCCGTGCCGGCTGAGGGCGATCCAGCTCGCACTCAACGTCGAGCTCGCAAAATCGTCCGAGAAAATCACGTTTGCACCACTTGCGACGCTCTGGGATGCGGCGTCGGAGAAGGCATTCTTGGAGGAGCCGGAGGAGGCCGCGCCCTGCGAGGAGCCGGAACCGGAGGAGGACGCGCCCTGGGAGGAGCCGGGGGAGGACGGCGTCGCACTGGGGTGGCCTTGTTCGCAGCCAAGGCTCAAACGCAGCAGGACAAGAGCAAGGGGAGCCGTCCGAAGCCGTCTTGCAACCATATGGCTAACGCCCCCCTATCGCAGGTGGATGTCGAGGACTGCGATCGACCACGGGGGCAGCGGCCATTCGGCCGCGGCCCCGGCATCCGGCACCGAGCTCGCTTGAAGCGCGAGTCCCGGGGAGCCGCTGGCGTACACGTAGGTCTGCCAAGAGGTGATCGTCCCGCAGCCGATCAGATCCGAGATCGGCGACGACCGGCGCACTGGGCGACATGTTGATGGCCACGACGACGACGTGCTTCCCCTCCGAATCTCGCGAGGCGAAGAGCGATACCCCCTCTGGGGAGGTCGTTGGGACGTACCAGTCGAGGAAATGGCCCCCTTTTCCATCGAAATTGCGATAGGCGAGGAATGCGACGCTCGAAGGGGAGCCCCAAGGAGGTGCCGTCCAATAGAATGCCGAGGTGACGCCGAACTGGGCGAACCGCCCGAGCACTTCGGCCGTTGCGAGAGCGCCCGTAATGTCCTTCTCGCCGCCGAAGTTCCACTCGCCGATCGATATCCCTCTGCCAGGATAGTTCGTGTCGACCCATTCTCTCATTCGCGGCAAGAGGCGAATCGTATCCTTGATCCATGATTCGTCGACGTACGTGGGATCCCAGAGACTTCTCGTGGAGCGTAGCCGCAAAAGCTGGGTCTCTCGGTCCGAGCCTCCTACGCCGCCTGCGTACACGTTGGAGGCCTGTGGGTAATAGTGCAAATCGAGCACGTCCAGGAGGCGCGTCCCCGTCTTCTGCTCGCGTTCGTGGAGCTTACGCAAGTACCAGGCCACGAGCGGCACGTCCCCATGGGCCAGACGGTCCGCGCGGCGGCCAGCGCCAGCGAGATCCAGGGCAGAGTAAAAATAGCCGGACCATCCCCATTCGGCCGGACCGGCGATGAGAGCGTCAGAATCCCCTTCTCGGATGGCGCTCGCGTACTGAATGGTGCGGTCGAGGAGCTCGTCGTACCCGACTGGGTCGGGATGGACGTCGCGGTGCGTGGCGTGCCAAAGCATCGGCTCGTTGTCGAGAATGTACTCGTAAACGCTCCGCCTTCCCGCCTTGGCGTCGTTCGCGCGGATGGTCGCGACCCAGCGCTTGGCCCAATCCGGGGGAGCTTGCGAACTGGTTCGAGTGGGGGGTCCAGGCGCGATGTTCGCGCCGGATGGACTGACTCCGTTGCCGGCATCCAGACGCCACGGGTCCGTCTTGTTCTGGGGCCCGAACACCGATACCGGAAACGAATACGACGTTCCGTCTTTTGCGACCCAGCCGATCATCGGAATCGTGAGCGCGGAGGCGGCCTGATGCGCGGCGCTGCTCGACAGAAATTCGGTGTAAGGACCGCCGGAACGATTCTCGAAGAACCAATCCTGGGCCGCATTCGAGAAGTGGGTCTCCCAGTTGTAACGAGTCGTCGGATTGCCGCCCCAGCGCCGAGCGGTAACGCGCATCCTGTCCCAGCCGTCGTCGCCGAAGGCGATGCCGTAGATGTACGGGCTGATCTTGGTGGCCTTTGTCTCGCAGGCGATCCGAGATCGCACCCGCCGGCCGTTCGGTGCAGCGGCGCTGCTGCTGGCGGTACCGGTAGCCTGGACCACGCTCGGTGGGACCGAGGCCTTGGCGAGCCCGACGCCGTCGATCGGCACCCACTCGTCCGCGAAGGGCCGAAAGGGCTGGAAGATGAGGCGGTCGAACCGCGCTCCGGCTGGATTCAGCTCCGACATCGGGACGAACACTTGCGCCCAGCCGTCGCCGATCTCCGTGCGGTGATCAGGCTTCAGCTTAATGTTGGGGAAGGTGCGCCGATCGTCCGAGCCAAGGCGAACCTGCAGAAACTCCCCTTCGCCGGCCGGCTCCTTGACGCGAAAGAGCAGCCCGCTGTAGTGACCGTCGAGCCCGGGATTGGTGAGCACCCATTCGCCCGAGGTACCGAAGTGGATCTTCGCCGGACCGGCCGCGCTCAGGTCTCTGGGTGCCGAGCCGGACTCTTGCCACCCGGCCTTGATCGCGCCGTCGTACGCCGACTCGGCGACCTCCCACCGCTCCGGCGCCTTGCTCGGGGCTACGTCGGGTGTGCGCGTCGGGGTTTCGGGGCAAGCCGCGCACAGGATGCCCAGGGCTGCAACCCCCCAAGTTCTTCCAATCCGGCGCGACGACGTGCGGAATGGGGCCGCCGTCATCGACCGTTCACCAGAGTCCGGCGTTTCGCGAGGCGAGGTCGCAAAATGATGGATCCGACGACGCGCTCGCGTCCGACCGCCGCGATGGTCTCTTCGGCAGCTTTGAAATTCGTCTCGCCGAGGGCGATACACAGGACGACAGCGTCCGTCTGTTTGGCAATCGAGCTCGACGTGGGATTTTCGAAAATCGATCGCAGGGCGACCACGAGCCTCATGCCCTCGTCGAGGCGAGCGCGCATCTCCTGAACCTCGTAGTCGATGAGGCGCATGCTGAGGTCGCGCAAGTCGCAAACCCCGGACGGCTGACCGCGGTACCGCCAGGCGAGTTGTGCGAGCAGTTCAGCGATCTGGATGGTCTCGACCGATTTGCTCGCGCTGATGACGGCAAGCGACCGCCATTCACGCCGCTCTACGCCGAGCCAAAGCTTCTGCAGGCGAACGTCGTCCCAGACGTTCACCGACTGGTGCGAACCCAACGGCACCAGGGCTGTCGAGGGAGCCTGATCAGCCTTCACGCGAACCTCGTCACGAGCGTCTTGTCCTCGGTATGCGAAACACCGAGCCCAAACCAACTCTTACACGGGTCCTCCGGACGAGTCGAGCACCGCCCGCGCCTTACGAAGGATTATCGAGTTCGCCGATGACGTCGAGCTTCAGACGTCGCCGAACCTGCCACGGCTCGATGATCTTTCCGGGCAGCATGTCCAAGCCCGTCGCCAACAAAATAGCGAGAAGCGCAGCAAAAATGATCGACGCGGCGCCAAGAGCCCGTGCGGTGGCCTTCTTGGGGGTCCGTGGCACCTCGGGGGGAGCGATGACCGTGTAGCGATGCTTGTAGCCCGCGCGCGTGATGTCGAGCTCGACCTTGGCCGAATCGATGCGAGACAACACGTCCTCGTAGGCTCGTATCGCCGACGACAGTTCGCTCTCCGCCAACTCGACTTTGGCGTCCTTGTCGGACCCGAGGCGGGGCTTTGAAGCGGACTCGCCCGCGTCCGAAGGTCCGCTTGCGGCCAAGAGGCCCAGGCCGTTCGTTCCCGACGGTGGAGCCGCCGCCGGGGCGGACGGAACTGAGACGCTCGGTAGCGTCGGCAACGGCGGCGCAATCTGCGCCATGACCGAGCGCTCGTCCGCTCTGAGTTGCGTGAGTTCCGGGGACGGTTGGTTGAGGACCGCGAGCTGCTGTTGCAGCGCGATCACGGTCGGGTGCATGGGCGTAAGCGTCAGCTGTGCCTGCATGAGCTGCTGTCTCACCGAGTCCACCTCGCGCTGCCGGTCGTCCTCGAGGGAGCGAATGTGGTGCCTGACTTGTTCCAGGGCTTTTGCGGGTTCGGGATCGGTCGGCAAAGACGATTGAGCGCCAACGCCGCTCCGGGGGCTAGGCATCACGAAGACTTGCGAGGCCGCCGTGGGCTTTTCCGCAGCGCGACGGCGCGCGGCCCTGTCGTCTTCGATCTTCTGATACTCGTCGAGTTTCGCGTCGACGTGCCCCAGCTCTGTTTTCGCGTGGTCTTCGAGGACGCTCAGGCTGTCGTTGATCTCGGCAACGTCGCTGTCGTAGCGCGCTTCGAGGAAGTTTTTCTGCACAAGTGTGACGAGGTCGTACGCGATTTGCGGGTTCGGCCACTCGACCGTGATCGTGACGTTCGCTTCGTCGAGTGTCACATCCACCTGCTTCTCGAGCGTGTAAACCATTCCCAGGAGTCTGTCCTCCGCGGAGGGCGGCGAGAAAAGCCGGCTCATGAGACGGTCCTTGAGCCGCAGGGCAGGCGAACGCGTCGCTTCAAACCGCTCGACGAGGTTCGAATCCTTGGCGAGCGCCACCAGATTGTCGTGCCCCAGGATCAGTGCGGCCACCGTTTTCGTCGGGTTGTAAGCCGCCTCCATGCCCGGGTGGGGGCTACTCAGCTCTCGAAAGGCCGACCCTCGCTGGGCGAGCAGCTTCACCCGCGCCACGTACGCCTTCGGCATCGTAGCCGCGATGGTGACGCCCGCCGCGGCTACGAGGACGAAAGTCAGGAGCGCAAGCTTGATTCGTCGCCGCGTGGCGCGAAGCATGAACCCGCCGAGTTCGATCAGACGCTCGAGGTTAAATCCTTCCGGTTCGACTTCGTCCGAAAAGCCGCGATCCACGCCGAAATTGGGACCTTGTTGGACCATGGCCAGGGCTATCGCGGCTCGCGAGTGTTCGTGTGGCTGTGGGCTAGAAACGGAGGGTAGGCGAAGTGGCCGACACAGAAATGTAACCGATCTCGGAACCAACGCTAGGATAGCCGATTTGGCTCTGCCAGAGGACCTGCGCGCCGATCGCGACATCAAGTCGCGGATTGAGGCGCCTTCGCACCTCGGCCATGCACGTGATCGAGGTGAGTGGGTTGGGGTCGGCCGTGGGCCACGGAACCGATTCCAGCACCCCGGCCGTTACATTGAGGGCCAACCGATTCGGAAGCGGCGCGGAGAGGTTTCCCGTGCCCTGGATCCGGTCTCGGGGTGATCCCGTGATAGGGTCGATGTAGGGAGCGAGTGCGACCGACAGCGAAAAGGATCTCGTGCCGTGAGGGCCGAAGGTCCCACTGAGCGTCGCCGTTCCGACGGGTTGAATCACGATTTCCTCTTCGTCCGTGGTCGTTACATCATAATAACCGGCCGCCCCCGCCGTGAACGATAGCCCGGCCGTGCGAGATAGCCTGTGGGAAAAAGTCGCAACAAGCTGGCCGTCGGGGGCATATTTCTGGCAAAGGACCGGGGGTCCGGTGTTTCCGAGCTGCGCGCAAACGGTCGTGTAGATCTCCTCGGCCGACGCCGTCACGCCGAGGCTATCGAGGCGGGAAAAAGTGAAGCTAAACGACGCGGATGCGTTGGGACCGCGCTCCGATCCAATCTGCGTCCATGACTCCGAGTTGAGTCCGCCACCGACTTGGAAGCCACCCGACACCGACAAAGTCGCGCGTCGTCCGACTTGGGTGGCGAGGCTCGCCGTCGTGGCCGACGAGCCGTACGCAAGAGCCTTCGCCACGAGCAGCTGTTGGGTGAGCGAGGTGCTCGACATGGCCATCGAAGGCGGGCCGGCCTGCGCTGTACCCATCTGCGAGCCGCCCTGTGTCGTACTGGCCGGTGTTGCGGCAGCCACGGACGTTGCCGGCAGTGTGTCGAGCAGTTCGCCGTAACTTGCCGCTTCCCGAATCGTTATCCGCGTGAAGCGATTGTGCCATGCGAACGCCGAGTTCACGTTGTGCATCGCCAGGAAAGGGGGATTGTCGGCCCCCCGTCCCTCCGAGTTGAAGCCAAGCTCGACGTCCGGAAGTGTCAGAGAGGGGGTGTAGCTCAAACCGAAGTCCCACCGGGCGTCGCGCAGGCCCAGTCGGGCGACAGGGTTCGTCGAAAGGTCCGCTGCGATGAGGACTTTCCTTTGTGGTGGATTGGGCGGGTTGTTCGGTAAGGACTCCGTGATGACCAGCGCCGGTTGGGACACGCGCATGTCGACCCTCGTCGTGTCGGACACGTCGATCGTGCCTCTGTACTGGGCGACCAGGACGATGGGAGCGATCATGATTGGGCGCGATCGGCGCTACTCGACCTCCACAAGGTCCCCGCGATGCAGTTGGAATTCCCCTGCGCCTCCGATGTTCCGGTAAATGGACTCGAACCGGAATCGGATTCGCATCGGAGTCGGGTCGCTTCGTACGACGAAGATGCTCGACCGCGATGCATAATCGGTCAGGCCACCGCCGAGCGCCAACGCGTGGGCCAGGCGCGGATCCAAATCGAGCGCATAAGCGCCGGGTCGCGCAACCTCGCCCATCAGCAGCACGGTCAGCGGTTGCGTTTCTTCGATGTTGACCACCACGCTGGGGGATACGAAATAGTCCTTCAACCGTCCTTCGAGCTCCGCTTTAAGCGCGCTCGGGTGCTTTCCTTTGGCCTCGACGTCCCCGATCAGCAGCACCGACACCCGGCCATCGGACCGCACGCGTTGGCGGAGAGTCATCTCTTCATGGCCGAACACGTGGATGCTGACGACGTCGCCGATGCCAATGAGGTACTCGTGACTGGCCGGTCCCGTGTCCGGCGGCAGGGACTCGAACCAAACATACGCGCCTGGGCCGGCGCAGCCGCTCGCGGCAAACCCTGCGGCGAGCAAGCCCGCCACCAAGAACGGGCGTCGCGCTGACCAACGCATATGTGCAAGAGTCTTTTTAGTCGCCAACGTTACTCAACGCAAGAAGCACGGCAGCTTGTGTCTCGTGAATTGGAATCTCTCGCTCCCCGGCCAGTCCGCACGCGGGGGTTTCGTCTACAGCAGGTTGCTTGCGGACTTGGCCGTGCGCGTTGATTCGAGCCGTGACTGCAGTAGATTCGACACGGCCGACATGAAGCCGCGCGTCGGATTTGTCCTCGAACAGGCACTTGGTCACGTCGCGTACGGCATGAGCCTTCGGCAAGCCCTCTCGAAGCGTGGCGACATCGAGTGCGAATGGCTCGAGGTCTCCTTCGACGACGAAGGGTTCGGACGCGTCCCTCTGCTCGGCAAGAGCTATGCGCTGCGAGGAAACGTCCGTGCGCGGCGCCAGATTGCCGGCGCGCATCGGAGGCGACCGCTTGACGCGCTCTTCGTTCACACGTCGATGATTGGCCTGCTGTCGCTGGACTACATGCGCGCGATTCCGACGATGCTGTCGCTGGACGCGACTCCTCTGAACTACGACGAGCTCGGGGCCTGGTACGGGCACAAGAAGCAGAACCGTTGGGTCGAGCGTGCCAAGCTGCTCGTCCACCGCGCAGTCATGCGGCGGGCGCGCACGGTTACGACGTGGTCGCAGTGGGCCAAGGATTCGCTGGTTCGCGATTACGGAGTCGCGGCGGATGCGGTCTCGGTCATCCCCCCGGGCACGACACTTTCGAACTTCCCGGACCCGAGCACGAGGGGTCCCCGGCGTCCCGGTCCGATGCGCATTCTCTTCGTGGGCGGCGATTTCGTACGCAAAGGGGGCGATCTCCTGTTGGACGTCTTCCGGAAGCATCTTCGACGGTCGTGCGAGCTCCACATGGTGACGAACGCGGACATTCCAACCGGGGATGGCGTGTGGAGCTATCGCGGGATTAAGCCTCATTCGCCCGATTCTGCTCGCGCTTTATGCCGAAGCGGACGTGTTCGCTTTCCCGACCCGTGCGGATTGCTTCGGAGTCGTTCTTTCCGAGGCCATGGCCTCGAGCCTTCCGATTGTAACCACCCGCGTCGCGGCCATTCCCGAGGCGATCACGGACGGGCAGAGCGGCTTCGTCATCGAATCGGGCGACGCCGAAGCGCTGCGGGACCGCCTCGAGCGTCTCGCGGCATCTCCGGACCTACGTGCTCGCATGGGGCGGTCCTCGAGACGCGTCGGCGAGGATTGCTTCGACATGGACAAAAATGCGAACCGGATTGCCGATCTGCTTCTCGAGCTGAGCCGGTGACGACTTCGTCGGAGGGCGGCGGTGGTCATTTGTCGCGGAACGCGACGTGCAACGGAGAAGGAGTCACCCCGACCGCATTCCGCCATCGCGCTCGCGCGTGCCGGCAAGCGGATCACCCGGCTCAAAGCGTGTTCAACGGCCTGCTGCCCGGTTCGACGCGTCGGTCGGCCTCGCTCCACGTACGTCCTACGCGACCGCGTGGCCTTCGTAGCCTCGAATCGCTCTGCGACGGCCGTTGAACACGCTATCCGTCGAGAAACCGAGCGCGGATCTGCGGCGTGGGGACCCGGCAGGTCGGCGACCGTCCGAACCAACGGTACCGGTTGGACGCGATCCATCGATAGACGAGGTCTCGCACCGGAGCGGGAACGACGAGGAGCAGGCCCAAGAGCTTCCAGGCGCCCTCCAAGTGGCGGGCGATGCGCAGCGCGGCCGTAGATCGTTCGTACACCCGTCCATTCTCCACCAGGAGGATGCTCTTGGGCGGGTCGGTTTCCACCGTCCCGCCGACGCTCTCGAGCAATTCGCGTGCGGTGTCGGATTGGAGCGACGCAAACCTCAAGATCGCGCGAGGATCCCGGTCGATCAAGAAGAGCACCGCGGCATCGCAGAGTTTGCAGACCCCGTCGAAGAGAACGGCCGGATGGGCGTTCGAACGGGCGGCGCTAGGGGCGATCGGAATCACGAAGTAGCAAGCGTGACCTCCGAGGGGGGAAACTGCAACATACGACGAGGTCGCCATCAAGTGGGCCACACCGGCCTTGCGCTTGCGACGAGTTCATGGTTCATGGCAAAAAATGCCACCCGTTGGTTCGAGAGTGCCGGAGCGCCTCAGGGCCATGCGCGAACGCGTTCTCGAGGAGATCGGGTTTGATCCGCGCAAGGCGATCGGCCGAGTCATTTCACGCGCCCTTCCGCAGTTCAGCTTCAATCGCACCCGTACCGCGGTCGTTCGGGCCACCGGCGTTCGAATCGGCGCACGCTCCCTCCTCATGGGCCCGCTCGAACTCACCGGAGCCGGGACGAGCGTTGAACACCTGTCGATCGGCGCGGATACATTCATTACCGGCCCGCTTCACGTCGACCTTGGAGCCCATGTGCGCATCGGCAATCGGGTGCGTCTGGGGCACCACGTGGTCCTGTTGACGCGAAACCATGAGATCGGCTCGCCCGACTTCCGTTGCGGGTTGACCGTTATGGCGCCAATTGACATCGGCGACGGCGCGTGGATCGCATCGTGCGTTACGATCTTGCCGGGTGTCCGCGTTGGCAAAGGCGCGGTGGTCGCTGCCGGCGCCGTGGTCACGCGCGATGTCGCGCCCAACACGCTCGTTGCTGGCGTGCCCGCCAGAGTCGTCCGTGAACTCGATCACGGCGCGTTGGACGCCGGGAGTCGTCGAGATCCTGAACGCGACGCGGAGCGCTGGCGACCTTGACCCACCCGAAGGAGAGCGTCATGGCGTCGAACATGGACTATCGCAAGCACTTGATGGTAATGCCAGGGAGCAAGGTCGATCTCTCTTCGATCGATCCGGGCTTCAAGGCACCACACGATAGCAAGGCGTCCTCGCAAGACGATCTTGCAAGATGCGTGCAGCGGCTCGCTGAGCTCCAGTATTTGATTTACGCCGAGAACCGGCGCTCGCTTCTGATCTGCTTGCAGGGGCTGGATGCCGCGGGCAAAGACGGTACGATTCGTCACGTTCTCGGCGCCATGAACCCACAGGGTGCTCGCGTGCACGCGTTCAAAGTGCCCTCCACGCTCGAGGCTTCGCATGACTTTTTGTGGCGCGCGCACCAACACGCGCCTGCGAGGGGCGAGGTCGTGGTCTTCAATCGGTCACACTACGAAGACGTGCTGGTCGCGCGTGTCCACGGGCTCGTCCCCAAAGACGTCTGGTCGAAGCGCTACGACCGGATCAACGACTTCGAAAAAAATCTTGCTCAAGGTGGCACGCACATCCTCAAATTCTTTCTGCACATCAGCGATGAAGAGCAGCTTCGGCGTTTCAAGCAACGCCTGGTCGATCCGAAGCGTCAGTGGAAAATTAGCGAGGCCGATTATATCGAGCGGAAATTATGGCCCGAGTACGTGAAGGCCTACGACGAAGCCCTCAGCCGGACGAGCACGGACAACGCGCCCTGGTTTGTCATCCCGGCCGATCGCAAATGGTTTCGCAATCTCGCCATCGGCACAATCTTGGTGCAAACGCTCGAATCGCTCAGGATGAAGACCCCGGTGCCTACGGCCGATATCGATGATATTCGGCGTAGGTACCACGTCGCGCGGCGAGACCAAAGAAAAGTGGCCAGTGGCCGCAGCCGCCGCACGATTCGATCACCCGTAGAGACGCAACATCACGAAGACGACCACACCGGTGACTGAGACGTAGAGCCAGACCGGAAGGGTATAGCGGGAAATGTTTCTGTGATTACGGAAGCGGCCCGACAGAGAAAAGAACAGGCTAGAAAAAATGAGCGGCAGCACGAGCGCGGACAAGACGACGTGCGAGACGAGAACGAAGAAATAGGCGAGCCGCACCGCGCCATGCCCCAGGAACCGCGTGTCGCCGCGCACCGCGTGATAGAGGATGTACGAGACAAGAAATAGGGCAGATGCGAACAGCGCCGCGAGCATGAACCGCGCATGCTGTGCAAATGCGCGTCGGCGGACCGCAAGCGCCCCCGCAATGAGCAGCGCGGCGCTCGTCGCATTGAGGAACGCATTGACGGCGGGCAGCCATGCAATCCAAGCGGGCGGAGATTCGGTGCGGCCGTGTCCGTAGATGACCACCAAAAGGGCCGCGAGCGTTGCGGCGCTCGCCCCGAGAATGGTCAGGACGCCCCGCCGTGGGCTGACGTTCCGTAGGACTGCGATGTGAACGAGCGACTCGGTCGCCATGGATGACGCTTAGGGTCCGATCTTGTGCCGCGCAAGACGCGCGCCGAGCCCGGGGCCCACCCGGAACATCGACGATCCGCTTGAAGGGACGAGGGTGCGAGGATGGTTGCGCGGTTCGATGGGATCGATGCGAGCGTTTTCGGCTCGGTCGGATATCTCGCCGTGTCGTACCCACCGGCACGACGACAAATGAATCACTATCGCCCAAGACAAGGACCGAAGTCGATCGAATTAATGGGCTCCCCGTAGAGGCGCTTCTGGCGGCGCTGGGCACTCGACCGGCTCGTTTTCCTCGCATAGAGGGTTTGCGTCGCATAGGACGAGAGTACGGGCGTTTACACGCATGCCGCGTACCCGAGGTTGCATGCAGCGAGGTTTGTACGAGCTCATTCGGCTTCCACGCGACAGAGCGCGCATTCCTGTGCGATTGTGCCACCTGCATGGATGCACCGACTCTTGCATGGACTCGGATAGGTGATGCATCGACCTCGCGCCGCCCGCACTACGATGACTGAAGGAGTGTCGCCCACCGATGTCCGTCCGGAGCTCGCTTCGCAGGGGAACAAGCCGACGGGTCAATCGGGGCCCATCTTGAGCAGCGGCTCGTCGCTTCCCGTGCGCCCCTCGTCGCTGGATGCGCGCGGCTCGTCTGCAGCAAAAAAAGCGATAGGTGGAGGCGAAGCGGCATCTTACGCTTCGGGCGTGAATACGACGATGGCCACCCAGTTTCAGGGCACCGTTACGCAACCGCAGCCGCGAAGTGCATCCCGCGCATCCCTCGTCCTTCCGGAGGCAGCCTGTAGTGCGGTACTCCGGGTGCTTGATTCCGTGGCGCAGCGCCTGGTCGCGGTCGGAATATCGGCGAACGCGATCACCGTGTCGTGCATCGCGCTGGGGTGTGTCGGCGGGGTTTTTTTGGGCTTCGGCCAGTTTGGACCCGCCGCCTTGGTCATCGTCATCGCGTCCCTAGGCGACGCCCTCGACGGCATCGTCGCTCGGCGGAGCCATACGGCCTCGGCGGCCGGGGCGCTCCTCGACGCCACGGGCGATCGCTATCAGGAGTTCTTCCTGCTGGGCGGTCTCACCGTCGATTTTCGTGGGTTCACCTTCGGTCTGGTCATGACGCTGCTCGCTATCGCAGGTTCCTTCATGGTGAGTTACAGCAGCGCGAAGGCCGAGGCGATGGGTTTGCCTGTCCCCCCGGGGGTTATGCGACGGCCCGAACGCGCAGTCTGCATGTGTGTCGCGACGGCTCTGATGGTGCCGTGGGCGTGGTTCACACGTGATTCCGCGCTTCCCGTATGGGCCACGTCGCTTCCGATACTCGTCGCAGTGTCGTTGATTGCGGTCGTCGCCAACGCATCGGCGCTTCGCAGGATGCAATCGCTGTCCCGGCGCAGCGGAAGCCCGAGTTTGACACCCGTACCGCGCACCGGTCTTCGCGGCGAGTCCAACGGAGTCCATCTGCAGGTCGAGTCGTCAAGCGGTGCGGTGACTGCGCGAGCCATGCGCAGTCCGTAACGGTTCGTTGCCGGCGTACGCCCTATTTTCGTACGCGCGGCCGTCCAGAGGCGCCTCATTCGGACGCGCAGCGCGCGCGCGGCAAGTGGAGAACATCACGAGCCATGTCGTCGAACCGGGCGGGCGAACGACGGGCCCCATTGGTCGGCGGAGCAGCGCATGTTAGCGTTGCTCGCCAAGTGAGTCGATGTTCACGGCCTGAAGCGGGTCGCTTAGCGGTGCGGGAGCCGGCTCGATGACGAAAAATACGGGTGCTGTCCAGGGCTCCACCCCCGGGCGAAAAGGTAGACCGCGCCGACAGCTCGTGGGCTCATGACGGTTGCGCAACGGCGCGGGCCCCCTTCGGTCGCGGCGCCCGGCGTGGGCGCGACCGCCCGCGCCGCCAGCGTTCGAGCGAAAGATAGACGACCGGCGTCGTGTAAAGCGTCAGCGCCTGAGAAGCGATGAGTCCTCCCACGATGGCAACCCCCAAGGGCCGACGGAACTCGGAACCGAGGCCATGCCCGAACGCGAGCGGCAGCGCGCCGAACAGCGCGGCGCATGTCGTCATCAGGATGGGCCGAAATCGCAATAGCCCCGCGTGGAGAATGGCCACGTCGGGCGCGGTACCCTCCTTGCGCTGCGCTTCGATGGCAAAATCGACCATCAGGATCGCGTTTTTCTTCACGATCCCGATGAGGAGAAGAAGTCCCACGATGGCGATGACGTCGAGCTGGCCGCCGGTGACCAGTAGCGCGATCAGCGCGCCGATCCCCGCCGACGGAATGGTCGACAGGATCGTGATCGGATGGACGTAACTCTCGTAGAGCACGCCGAGCACGATATAGACGGTGATGAGTGCCGCTCCCACCAGGAGGGGCTCGTTGGCAAACGATGCCTTGAACGCCTGGGCGGTTCCCTGGAATGCCGGCAAGACGCTCGGCGGCAGATGCATCGCGACCTGCGCCTTCTCGATCGCGACCACGGCGTCGCCGAGGGCGACGCCGGGCGAGAGGTTGAACGAGATCGTCACCGAGGGGAATTGACCTTGATGGTTGACCGACAACGCCGTCGTGCTGGTCGAGGTCTTTGCGATAGCCGAGAGCGGAACCGCAGCGCCCGTGGTGGGGCTTGGAACGTAAATCATGTCGAGCGCCCCGGGGTCGCTACGGTATGCGCCGGCGACCTCCAAGACGACGTGGTACTCGTTGAGCTGGGTAAACGTCGTCGCCACGAACTCTTGGCCGAACGCGTCGTAAAGCGCGGAGTCCACGGCCTGCGCGGTGATACCGAGTCTCGAGGCCGTGTCGCGATCCAAGGTGACGTCGAGCTGCAGGCCTGCGCTTTGCTGATCGGTCGAGACGTCCTTCACTTGAGGCAGCTTGCGCACCGTGTCGAATAGGCGCGGTGCCCATGTCCGTAACTCGTCCAGGTTGCCGTCCTGGATCGTATACTGATATTGCGTTCGACTGAGACGTCCGCCCACGCTCACGTCCTGGCGCGATTGCATGTACGTCATGATTCCAGCGATATGTGAGAGCCGAGCGCGAAGCCGTCCCAAAACCTGGTCGGCGCTGAACACGCGCGGCGGAAGTGGTTTGAGCGTGATGAACGCACTTCCCGTGTTGCTCGTGCCGAGGCCGCCGGACCCGATGAACGCGACGTAATGATCGACGTCTGGATCCGCGGTCAAGACGCGGTTCACCTGGGTCTGCAGCTGCATCATTCGCGGGAAAGAAACGTCTTGACCGGCGTCGGTCGTGGCGATCAGCAGTCCGGTATCCTGTTGCGGGAAGAGCCCTGGCGGGACGATGAAGAAGAGCGCGACGTTGAGCGCTACCGTTCCGAACGTGACGAACAGCATCGTGATCCGGTGGTCGAGCGCCCAGCGCAGCCCACGTTCATAGAAGGCTTGCGCCAAGTCGAATGCGCGCTCGGACAGTCGGTACAGCGTTCCGTGCGCCGTGTGACGTTCGTCGCGAATCATGCGAGAGCACATCATCGGGGTCAGCGTCAATGAAACGACAGCCGACGCGGCGACCGCGACGCTAAGCGTCACGGCGAACTCGCGGAACAGCCGGCCCACGATTCCGCCCATGAGCAGAATCGGTACGAACACCGCCAATAGCGAGATGGTGATCGAGACGATCGTGAACCCGATCTCCGAGGCGCCGATGAGCGCGGCACGCATCGGCGGCTCTCCGCGATCGATGGTCCTCATGATGTTCTCGGTCACAACGATCGCGTCGTCGACGACGAACCCCGTCGAGATCGTGAGCGCCATCAGCGACAAATTGTCGATGCTGTAGTGGAGCAGCCACATGACGCCGAAGGTCCCGATGAGCGATAACGGCACCGCAACGGCCGGTACGAGGGTCGCTCGGCCAGAGCGCAGGAACGCGAAGACGACGCACACGACGAGGCCGACGCTGATGATGAGGGTGCGCTCGACGTCCTGAACGGAGGCACGGATCGTCTGGGTCCGATCGCTGCTCACCTGGATGTCGATGGCCGGCGACACGGATTGCGCGAGCTGCGGCAGAAGCTTCATGACGCGCTCGTTCGTTTCGATGATGTTCGCGTCCGGCTGCTTGCGAACGATGAGCAGCACGGCTCGCTTGCCGTCCGCCCAACCGGCCACGCGATCGTTCTCGACGCTTTCGAAGACGCGAGCCAGATCGCCCAGCTGCGCGGTCGCACCCGGGCTCTGTGCGATGACGAGCGGCTTGTAGTTTTTTGC
Organism: uncultured delta proteobacterium; assembly: GCA_963696385.1. Lineage (GTDB taxonomy): Bacteria > Myxococcota_A > Polyangia > Polyangiales > Polyangiaceae > Palsa-1150. Next base: position 735,010 of record CAVOKF010000003.1, on the reverse strand, counting down.
ATCGAGGAGCTGATCGTTGGCCTCGAGCGTCGCGGCTTGAGACGGCCCCACGAACGTGCCCTTGGCTTCGTCGGCCGTTGCGGCATTGACGGCCGTCCGGATCGTGTTCGTACCGAGTCCCATGCTGGCGAGCGACTCGGGATCGACTTGAATGCGCACCGCGGGCTGTTGGCCGCCCCCGACGAATACCTGTCCGACGCCCGCGACCTGCGAAATCTTTTGCGCGAAAATGGTGTTTGCGGTGTCGAAGACTTGCGATAGCGGTAGCGTGTCGCTCGTCAGTGCGACGATCAGGATGGGCGCATCCGCAGGGTTCACCTTTCGATAGGTCGGCTTGAGGGGCAGGTTGGGGGGCAGCTCGCCTCCCGCCGCGGCGATGGCGGCTTGGACGTCGCGCGCCGCCGCATCGACGTTGAGTTGGAGATCGAATTGCAGGGTGATGGAGGTCGAGCCCAGAGTGCTGGTGGACGTCATCTCGGTCAGTCCCGCGATACGACCGAACCGTCGCTCGAGCGGCGTCGCCACCGACGACGCCATCGTTTCGGGGCTCGCGCCGGGAAGCTGGGCTTGCACCTGAATGGTGGGGAAGTCGACCCGCGGCAGGGGGGCGACCGCCAGGTGGGTATAGGCCAGAGTCCCGGCGAGCAAGATTGCGGCGGCGAGCAACGACGTCGCCACGGGCCGTCGTATGAATGGCGACGACAGACTCACGGCAGCGCTTGAACCTCCGCGGGCCGGCGGCCGGCGGCCTTCGATAGCCACTCGCCCAGTCGGTCCATGTAAAGGTAAACGACGGGCGTCGTGTAGAGCGTCAGCACCTGCGAGATAAGCAGTCCTCCGACGATGGTGATACCGAGAGGCCGCCGGAGCTCCGAGCCCATCCCCGTTCCGAGCGCGAGCGGTAGCCCCCCGAGCAGTGCCGCCATCGTCGTCATCATGATGGGGCGGAAGCGGAGCAGACACGCCTGATGAATCGACGCTTCGGGCGACATCCCATGCTGTCGCTCCGCTTCGAGCGCGAAGTCGATCATCATGATCGCGTTCTTCTTGACGATGCCGATGAGCAGAATGATGCCGATGAGCGCGATCACGCTGAAGTCCGTCTTGCAGACGTACAGCGCAAGCAGGGCCCCGACGCCGGCGGACGGCAGCGTCGACAAGATCGTAATCGGATGGATGTAGCTCTCGTAGAGCACTCCGAGAACGATATAGACCGTGATCACTGCGGCGAGGATCAGCACCGGTTCGCTCGCGAGCGACTGGTTGAAGGCCTGCGCAGTTCCGACGAATTCGGCGTGAACGCTCGGAGGAATGCCGATCCGACGCTGCGCGTCATGAATCGCCGTCACGGCGTCACCCAGGGATTGCCCGCCGGCAAGGTTGAACGAAATCGTCACCGCCGGGAACTGTCCTTGATGGTTGATCGCGAGTGACGCCGTTGTCGTGGACCAGTGGACCATGGCGCTGAGTGGTGTGGGCGTCCCATTGATCGATCGCACGAAGAGTCTGTCGAGTGCCTGCGAGGAGCGGGCCAGATCGGGCTTCACTTCGAGGATGACGCGGTACAGGTTGAGTTGGGTAAAAATAATCGAAACCTGGCGCTGCCCGAAGGCGTCGTACAGTGTGTCGTCGATGGTCTGCAGCGAGATTCCGAGCCGCGATGCCGTGTCGCGGTCGATGGTGAGAGACACCTGGAGTCCGGATTCTTCCTGATCGCTGGTCACGTCCGTGAGGACGTGCTCTTTGCGCAGCTCGGTCAAAAGTCTCGGCGCCCACTGGGTGAGCTCCTTCGGGTCGGCATCTTCGAGCGTGTACTGGAACTGTGTCCGGCTGACGCGGCTGTCGATTTGCAAGTCCTGGACGGACTGCAGAAATGACGTCAGTCCGTCGATTCGCGCCAGTTTGGGCTGCAGACGCGCGATGATGGCGTCGGCGTTCGCCCCGCGATCCGCGAGGGGCTTGAGCGTGATCGACAGCCGCCCGCTGTTCGTCGTTGGGTTCGTGCCATCCGACCCGATGAACGAGGCAACATTCAGGACGTCGGGGTCGGTCAGGACGGCATCGGCCGCCTCGCGTTGCAGCGCCATCATCTTCGTGAACGACACGTCGGGCGAGGCTTCGGTCACCCCCAAAATGGCGCCGGTGTCTTGCTGTGGAAAGAAGCCCTTGGGAACGTCGACCGCCAGGACGATCGTCAAAACGAACGTGCCGATGGTGACGAGCAGTGTTGCGAGCCGATGGCGCAACACGAACTTCAACCCGCTGTCGTAAAGCGCAAGCGCGCGATCGAATCCCGCTTCCGACCAGCGATACAGGGTACTCCTCGCCTCTGCCTTGGGCTCGGGGCGAAGCAGGTGCGCGCACATCATGGCCGTGAGCGTGAGCGAGAGAAGTGCCGACACCGCGATCGAGGCCGCCAGAGTGACCGCGAACTCTCGGAACAGGCGTCCGATGAGCCCTCCCATGAAGAGAAGGGGGATGAGCACTGCGATCAGGGACACGGTCAAGGAAACGATGGTAAAGCCGATCTGGCCCGCCCCTTTGAGGGCCGCGTCGAACGGCTTCTCGCCCTCCTCGATGTAGCGGGCGATGTTCTCGATCATGACGATGGCGTCGTCGACGACAAAGCCCGTCGCGATCGTGAGCGCCATCAGCGACAGATTGTTCAGGCTGTAACCAACGATGTACATCACGCCGAACGTGCCGATCAACGACAGGGGCACCGCGACGCTTGGAATGAGGGTCGCGCGTACGCTGCGCAAGAAAAGGAAGATGACCGCGACCACCAGTCCGATCGTGATGACGAGTGTCCGTTCGACGTCCTCCACGGAGGCGCGGACGGTTTCGGTCCGGTCGCTCAGGACCTTGACGTCCAGTCCTTGCGGCAGCGACGCGGTCAGGTGAGGGAGCAAGGCCTTCACGCGGTCGGCAACTTGGATGACGTTCGCGCCGGGCTGCCTCTGCACGTTCAAAATGATGGCGCGCTTGTCGCCAGACCATCCCGCGAGCTGAGAATTTTCGACGCCATCGACGACCGTCGCAACGTCTTCGAGGCGTACCGGCGATCCGTTCACATACGCGATGACCAGTGGCTTGAATCCGTTGGCTTTGTAGAGCTGATCGTTCGTGGACAACACGTAGTCTTGTCGCGGACCGTCGAGATTGCCTTTCGGCTCGTTGATGTTCGCGGCGACCAAGGACTGGCGTACGTCCTCCATCGTCAGAACGGTCCCTGCCAGTGCTTCGGGATCGATCTGCACGCGCACCGCCGGCTTTTGCCCGCCGTTGATCGTCACGAGGCCCACACCGGAAACTTGAGAGATTTTTTGCGCGAGGATCGAGTCGGCGTAGTCGTCGACGTCTTCCAGCGGCAGGACTTCCGAGCTGATCGCCAGAGTGAGGATCGGCTGGTCCGCGGGGTTGCTTTTCGAATACGTGGGCGGGGTCGGCAGCTGCGGGGGAAGCAGGCTCGAAGCGGCATTGATGGCGGCCTGGACGTCTTGCTGCGCGGCGTCGATGCTGCGGTCCAGATCGAACTGCAGCGTGACCTGCGAATAGCCGAAGCTCGACACGCTCGTCATCTGCGTGAGCGCGGGCATCTGGCCGAACTGGCGTTCGAGGGGCGTCGTCACGGCGGACGCCATCGTCGCGGCGCTGCCGCCGGGCAGTGCCGTCGAGACGACGATGGTCGGGTAGTCGACTTGAGGCAGCGCGGCGACGGGTAATTGCGCGAAGGCGACCACCCCGGCCAGCAAGAGGCCGACCATCAGAAGAGTCGTGGCGACCGGCCTCCGGATGAACGGCTCGGACACCCCGCTCAAGGCGAGGGCCCTCCGGGGTCTCCGGCGCCGCCCGGGGGCGACCCAGAAGCCGAACCGGAGGCCAACGAGGCAGGCGCGGGCTTGGCAGCGATTTTGGCTCCCGGACGGAGCTGGGCCTGCCCTTCGACGACGATTTGGTCGCCGACGTTGACCCCCTTGGCTACGACCGCGATTTCTCCTTGCGTGAGTGCAATTTCGACAGGCCGCGCGGCGGCGGTCCCCTCGGCAGTGGCCACGTACACGAACATGCCCTGAGGCCCGCGCTGGATCGCTGCGGCGGGCATGACGACCGCCTTGCGGCGCGTCGCGATGTGCAGGCGGGCCTTGACGAAAGCGTTGGGCCAAAGAATGTTCTGCGGATTGTCGAACACGGCCTTCAATCGAAGCGTGGCCGTGGCCTGATTGATTTGATTGTCGATCACGAGGAGTTTGCCTTCGGCGAGCCGGGTCGCGCCGTCGCGGCTGTACGCGTCGACGGTGAGCGGGCCCGCCGCCATGGCCTTGCTGATGGTCGGGAGATCGTCTTCGGGCAACGTAAAGAACACGGCGATGGGGTCGAGCTGGGTCAGCACAACGAGGCCCCCCGTGTCGCTCGCGTGGACGACGTTGCCCGGATCCACGAGGCGGATGCCGACCACGCCGTCGATCGGCGACGTGATTCGCGCGTAGTCCAAGTTCAGCTTCGCGGTGTCGATGGCCGCTTGGTCCCCTTTGACCTGTCCGTCGAGCTGCGCGACCGTCGCCGCCTGGTCGGTGTATTGCTGCACTGCAATGAGGTTCTGCTGGCTCAGCGTCTTGTATCGATCCGCGTTGACCTGTCCGTTCTTCAGCTGGGCCTGGTCGCGCTCGAGCGCGGCTTGGGCGGACAGCAATTGAATCTCAAACGGGCGAGGGTCAATCTGGATAAGAACGTCGCCCTTCTTGACCTTCTGGCCCTCTTTGAAAAGGACCCGGTCGATGCGTCCGTCGACCAGAGTCTTCACCGTGACGGTGTAGAAGGCACTGACGTTGCCCAGGCCTTCACGCCAAACGGAAACGTCGCGCTCCACCACCGGCGCCGTCAGCACGGGGGTCTGCCGCTCCGCCGCGGCGCGGGCAGCTCCTGCGGCTTGCGTGGCGCTCGCTCGCTCGCGCGCGCGCACCATCCACGTCGTGCCGGCGACGGTCGCGGCGAGCAGGGCTACGAGACCGAGCCGCATCCACGGAGAGCGCCTGGGCGGCGAGATCGCGGTTCCTCCTGGAGAGCCGACGGTCATCGGATTGTCATGAATCATGTTCGTCCCAAGGCGGCGAGAAGCTGGGCTCGAGCGGTCGCGAGGGCATAGCGCGCCTGAACGAGTTGTGCTGCCGCTGCTGTATAAGCGACTTGTGCGTCGTCGAGCTCGATGATGTTTCCGACTCCGGTCGCATAGCGTTGCTCGGCCAGCCGCAATTGGTCTCGGGCATTGGCCACGGCGTCTTCCGAGGCGCCGATGGTCGCCTTGCCGGCGCGCACTGCGAGCTGCGCCGAATCGACGTCGAGCCGCACCTGAAGCTCTTCGAGCGTTCGCTGCGCTTCGATACTCGAGAGCGTCGCCTCGGCGGAGTGGACTTGGCCATAGGTGAGCCCGCCTTGGAAAATCGGCCACGAGATGAGCCCGCCGACACTCCACGCCGGCTGCAAGCCATCGAGCGCGAGGCCCTCTTCGGCCACGCTGCCCGTCGCGGACAGGGTGGGTCCGTAGCCCCCCTTCGCGGCGCTGACGGAAGCTTCCTGCGCCGAACGCTGTCGTTCCAGTGTCGCCAGCTCCGGTCGCGCCTGCATGGCCTTATTCACGAGCGTGTCGAGCGGCTGCTCCTCGTCATCGACCGGAGGGACGAGTTCGTTACCCACATCGTAGTCGGTTCCGCCCGTGACTCCGGCGGCTTGGTTGAGCTGCGCCTTGGCCGTTTCGTAGTTGTTTTGTGCGGTGATGAGCTGCACTTGGGCGTTGGCGACCGCCGCCTTCTGCGTCACGAGCGCGATTTGAGGTTGCGTGCCGACCTGGACCATTCCTTGCACCTGCGTGAGATGGCTCTCCTGATCGCGAAGCGTGTCGCGCTGGACATCCACCAACTCCTTGTTCGCGCGGGCGGTGAAGTAAGCCCGCCGAACGGCGAGAAGCACCTGCAGCAGCGTCGTCCTTTCCGCGAAGCGTTGCGACTCGAGAGTCTCCTTGGCAGATCGGTACCTTCCAGCGGTCTGGCCGAAGTCGTAGATGAGCTGCGTGCCGCTCAGTCCGAAGTCCCAGAACCCCGAGGCGCTCGAGAACGATAGGCTCGTACCTCCGGTGGAGGTGGTCGTCATCGTCGTGGTCGTACCCGTACCCGTTCCCGTTCCCGTGCCGCTCGTTGGGGTCGAGGTCGTGACGGCGTACGGTCGAATCGAGTTGCCGTACGAGTACTGCGCGACGGCGGCGATTTGGGGGAGAAACGGCGATCGGGCCTGCTCGACATTCCCTTGGGCGATGCTGATTTGCGCTTGCGCCACGAGCATTTGCGGTTGACGCGTGACGGCGAAGCGCTCCAGCGCCTGCAAATTCACAATGCGGGTCGCTGCGGGACCGGTCGGCGGTGCGCTCGACGCAGGCGTCTCGCCGTGTCGCGGCTGCGGGGGTTCGGAAGCCGGGACGCCCTCCTGAGCGATGGCCGAATCGAGACCGAACACGATGGGCGCAAGGGTGGAGAGCGTGCAGACTAGACGTCGGGTCCACATATCGAATGGCGCGAGGATACGATGCCTTAGGTATCGCCGGCACCTCGTCGCAAACGACGACCCGTGAAAATGTTCGGACGAGGCGCGGTGGCCTACCGACCGGCAGCGCAGCAGCGGGCGCCGTGGCAATGTAGAATCGAAGCCATGATCGTGCCAAGCGCCGGTTCATTTTCGACCGCGTCTCGGCTCGATGAGCGGGTGGTCCAAGCACGAGCGATTTCGGTGCGTACGCCGCCGCTCGTTCGGCCCCGCCGCGTCCTCGGTGCGCTGGTCGTCGCGGGCGTGATGGTTCTGCAGGTCGCGAAAGACTTTATCGCCGGACGTGAGACGGCTCGCATTGTCGCGCAGCTGATTTTCATGTCCTTTGAGCTGTCGATCCTCATGCTGGCGCTGTCGGCTTCGTTCGCCTGGTCGGTTCGACGGCGGATGAGCGCGACGCAGGGCCTCGGCGCCGGCGTGATCATCGTCACCGGCATCGGTTGTGTCTTCGGGCTGCTCTACGGGGTCGTCGCGATGCACGTGCCGGAGCTTCGGCTGCATCACCCGAATGGGGCGAGTCTCCTGCGCTCGGTTCTCTTCGGCGCCATCAACGCGCAGCTGTACTTCGGCATTTGGACGTTGGCGTTTGTGTACCCGTTCGCTGTGGAGAGCGCCGGGGTCCGCTCCCTTGAAGCCCAGCATTTGCGAACGCAAGCGGAGCTTTCGACTCTGCGATTGCACCTCGAGCCGCACTTCCTGCTTAATACGCTGAATGCGATCGCGGGACTGGTCACCGAGGAGCCGCGCGAAGCCAGGCACTTGCTGGTGTGTCTGGGCGACCTGCTGCGCGACGCGGTACAGGAAACGAGTGAGACGCAGCGCCTCGACAAGCAGATTGCGTGGCTGCGGAGATACGCGCAGATCCTCGAAGCGCGCCATCACGGCGTCCTTCGTTTCGGTTGGGACGTGGCTCCGGAAAGCGCAGGCGCGATGATTCCCCGCATGCTTCTGCAGCCGCTCGTCGAGAATGCCGTCAAACACGGCGCGCTGCGACGACCCGACGGCGCAGGCGAAGTGGTGATCCGCGCATCCGGGGGTGCGGGTGGTTCTCTCGTGTGCATCATCGAGGACAATGGCCCCGGCATGCATGAGGCCGACGTCCGTGAGGGGGCCTTCGGCCTGCAGTCGGTGCGGCGTCGGCTCGAGCTCGAAGCGTCACACGCATCGCTTCGGTTCGAGTCATCGAGCACAGGAACGCGGGCGATTGTCGAAATCGCTGGCGCGGGCGAGTAGCTCGTGTCGGTACCGCCTCCGCTGCGCGCTCTCGTCGTCGAAGACGAGTGGCCTGCGCGCAACTACTTGGTCGAATTGCTCGAATCGTCCGGACTCGCGGAGGTCGTCGGCGCCGTCGGGAGCATGGACGAGGCACGGCAGGCGCTCGCGGTCGACGCCTTGGGGGTCGGCGTCGACGTCGTGTTCGTGGACATTTCGCTTGAGGGTGCGTCGCCTGGCGAAACCGGGCTCACCCTCGTGCGGGAGGTCGCAGACCAGCCGACGGCGCCGATGTTCGTTTTCGCGACGGCATTCGATGAGCATGCGCTCGCGGCGTTCGATCTCGGCGCCGTCGATTACCTGCTCAAGCCGTTCAGCGAAGACCGCGTAGGTCAATGTCTTCGGCGGTTGCATCATCACCGCGCCGAAGCGCGCGTGCCGAGCAACGGGCCACCCCGCATCGTCGCTCGCCGAAAACGCAGCCTCGTGTTCCTGCAGCCGCATGAAATCTGGGCATTCGAAGCAGCGGACCGGCTGACGTTCGTGCACACGACTCACGGCTTGTTCGACATCGATTTGTCGTTGGCTGCCGTCGAGACCTCGTTCGGGCGGGCGTTCGTGCGCGTACACCGAAATTGGCTGGTCAACGCGACGCACATCAAGGAACTCGAACGCGACGGTCACGAAACCAAGCTCTTCGTGGGTGCCAGCGTCGCGGATGCCGGGCGTGGTGTGCGGGTCCCGGTCGCACGCGAGCGGGCCGCTGCAGTCCGAGAGATGTTGCTGACGAACGCGACGGGCTTGAGGAGGTCGTGAGCCGGGATCGCGACAACGAGCCCACGCTAAGCTTGCCAAGGCGGTGTTTTTTTTCCTATCCAAGACGGTCGACACGCTCGCGACGCCGCTCGTGTGGGCGTTGGCCCTCGGCGCCGCGGGCCTCTGGGGGGCAAGTAGGAAGGTCGCGCGGCTGACGCTCGCCGCTCCAGCTTCCGGGCTGGCAATTCTGTATCTCTTCAGCACGGAGCCGGTGGCCAATGCACTCTTGCGCGGGCTGGAGTCATCTGCGCGAGCGACGGCTCGCTGGACGGCGCCGTACGACGCGGTCATCGTGCTGGGCGGGGTGGTCGACCAGAAGCCCGCAGTTCCCAACTACACCGATGCCGCCGACCGTCTGCTTGCCGGGTTCGATCTCCCTGAGAACCGGACGCGCTCGCTACGCGCTTTTGGCGGGAGGGCGCGCCGCCGAGGACAACCCCTTGCCCGAGTCGGTCGTTCTCGAACGGCAGCTCGAATCATGGGGCATCGCAGCCGACCGCATTGCGGTCGACGACCGAAGCCGTAACACGCACGAGAACGCGATCGAAGTGGCTCGCATCGTTCGGCTGAAAGGATGGACTCGGCTGTTGCTCGTGACGAGTGCGTTCCACCTGAAGCGAGCGGCCGGCTGCGTTCGCCGCGCCGGCCTCGATTTCGATACGTGGCCGGTCGACTTCAGGTCGTACGATCCGACCCGTTTCACGGGTTCGTGGTTGCCGCGCGCGGATTCGCTGGCCGAGAGTTCGACGGCGCTGCGGGAATATCTCGGGCGTGCGGTGTACTCCTGGCTGGGGTACTCCGTTTCGTGGCCGTGAAGCGCAGGACGTGGAGTCGACTCAGCGCGCTTCGAACTTTTCCGTCTCGAGGCTCATTCGGTAGCGCACGCTGCATGTCTCGCCCTTCGCGGGCTTCCATTTCTTGTCGATAGAGAATTTGCCGTCGGTGCACTTGACTTGCTTGCCGTCCGTCGAGCAGGAAATGGCGCCCTCTTCCGTACAGGGCTCGTCGAGTTCGACGATGCTCTTGTCGCAGCGTTCACTGTAGTTTCCGGGGAGCTCGCAGCCCAACGGGCCGAGGCAGTGCAGCTGAGTCTTGAAGTGGCCGCCTTGGCAGACAAGCACGTTCTTTCGGGTCATATCGCACGCGCCCGCACCCTCTTCGCGGCAATCTTCCCCTTCGAGCGCCTGAGTGCGGTCGCATCGTACCCCTCCGCCCGGTGCGGTCTGGCAGCCCAGCGCGCCGTGACACGTGCGCGTCGCTGCGAGCTTGCCTTCGACGCACGAGAGCTGCGTTTTGCCTTTGCCGTCGCAAACGATTGAGTCGGTTCGGCACAGGTCGCCGACCTCCCCCGTCGGGGTGCACTTGGGATTCTTGCTGGCGTCGAGGGTGCACCCGCCCCGGCAACTCCATTCCACGGCGAATTGGCCATCGCGGCATCGCAGCTCTTTGCTGCCGTCGGTGCTGCATGCGCGCGCGCCGTCGTGTCCGCATCCGTCGCCGATGTCTGCGCGGGTGCTGTCGCACACGAGCGCCGTGTCGTCGGCACAGCCGCCCGGCCCCTTGCATGTCTCGAGCACATACTTGCCTTTGACGCACACGAGATGAGAGGTCTTGTTCGCGCAGCTCCCGGGCGTTTCGCTGCAGTCGCCCCCTGGTTTTGCGCAGGCGGGCGTCGCGATTGGGGTGACAAGCAAAAGCAGCGGGGCGAACGTGCGCAAGCGCATGGTTCAGCCCATCTTAGTCCGGACCGGACCGAGCGCGCCCGATTTGCGCTACCGGCATCTCTCCCCGGAAAGCTCGTTCGATTGGCCGATGCGGACGTGCGCACGACCCGGGAGTCCGCTTTTTTGTGGGTCTCAGCGACTTCGTGTACTTCGCGCTGGGTGCGCTTCTTCATCCCTTCGAGCGGTTCGAACCGTCAAGACGCTTCGGATCGCCACGTTCCACCGCTCGAGCCGCTCTCTCCGTCGAACCACGGAGACCCGGCGAGGCGTGGCTTCGGCGTGGTCGACGCGTCGCTTCTCGTGGTGGGGAGCATCGTGGGCGCCGGGATTTTTCTCGTGAGTCCATTCGTTGCGGCCGACGTGAGTTCGCCGGCCGCGTTCATCGGGACCTGGATCATTGGGGGCGCAATTGCCCTGTCCGGGGCATTGAGCAATGGCGAACTTGGTGGGATGTTCCCGCGCTCGGGGGGGGAATATGTGTATCTGACGGAAGCTTATGGCTCTCCAATCGGGTTTCTGAGCGGCTGGACGAGTTTCTGGATCGCGTTTCCTGGATCCATCGCGGCGCTGGCTTCCGGTTTCGGAAACAGCGTCGCCGGGATGTGCGACCTCGGGCCATCCGCATCGACGGCGATTGGGACGTTTGCGATTGGCGGCCTGACCCTCCTCAACGCATTCGGTCTGCAACCTGGCAGAGTCATTCTCAACGCACTCACCGCCACGAAGCTCGCCGCGTTTGCGATTCTTGCTCGGACTCGGCCTGCTTGCGCGCCCCGTGCTCGTGCCCGGCATGCACCAAAGCCTCGGGACCGGTCACCCGGCCGGTATGGCCGTCGCCCTGATCCCCGTCCTTTTCGCGTACAGCGGTTGGAACGCGGCGACGTACATCACGGGCGAGATGCGGGATCCGGCTCGGAGTCTAGGGTGGGGGCTCGCCGTCGGCACCGCCACTTGCATTCTGCTGTATGTCCTGGTCAACGCCACATATTTGCGCGCATTGCCCGTTGCGGAGCTCCGCCAAACCACCGATCCGGCTCGCGTCACGGCGTCGCGGCTCGGGGGGGCACTTGCCGCAGGCCTGCTCGCGCCGCTCGTCGCGCTATGCATCTTGAGTTCCCTTCAGGCGACGGTGCTCGTGGGGCCGCGGCTCTATCACGCCATGGCCGCTGACGGTTTATTCTTTGGCCCGCTCGGACGGGTGCACGGCCCGGCGCGCGTTCCTATCGTCGCTCTCGCAGTCCAAGCCATCGTGGCGGTCGCGGAGCTCTTCAGTGGGCGGTTCGAGCAGCTTCTTACCTTCGCAATGTTCGCGATCATCGCGTTTTCGACTCTGACAGTTGCGGCTGTTTTTGTACTCCGCATTCGTCGGGCGGATTGGCCTCGTCCGTTCCGAGTTCCCGGATACCCGGTGGCTCCCGCGCTGTTCGTTGCGATGAACGTTTGGGTGCTCTCGAGCGTGCTCGAGCGGGGCATGCGCGAAGCGTTGATCGGCGCCGCAATCGTCGCGACCGGCCTTCCCGCCTACGCTTTTTTCCGCGCGCGGATGCGTGCTCAGGAGAGATCTCAATGAAACGCGTGGCGCTCATCCTCGGGGTTCTCGTTTGCGCGTGCGCTCGTGCGGGCGCGCCGGAGCTCACCCCGCCCGTGGGCCCGCTCACGAGCGCGTCGCCCGCGGACAGGGAGGCCGGCGACGGCTCGCTCGCGGCAAGCGCCCGCACGACGACCTCGAACGACGCGGCCCTCGACGCCCGGAGCGGGATCGACGAACCGGACGCGGCCGCCCAAGGCGCTGAGTTCATTGAACAGGCCCGTATTCTGTTTCGGCTCGCAGCGTGCGGTGCTGACGGCGAGGTTCCATCGCGCTTCGACGTCGCCTTGGTGACGAGACACTGCGAGGAGCTTGCTCGCGCCTACGACGAATACAGGAAGACCTGGGTGGCGGCTGCGGAGCCATTTCTGGCTTCGCTGCGTCCGAAGGATCTTCCGGCCACGGTCGTGTACCCATTCGGGGGCGGCGATTTGGCGAGCGCGTTGGCAACCTTTCCCGAAGCGACCGAAATAACGACGATTTCGCTCGAGCCTGCAGGGGATGTACGGGCGATCGACGCGCTGGCGCCGGAGCGTCTTGGGCTCGAGCTTGCGGTTCACCGGGCTCACTTGGAGCGGCTGCTCGAGAAGGCGCATTCCCGTACGGACAACCTCGAGAAAGAGTCGAAGACCGACCTGCCCGGCGAGCTGCTGTTCACGCTTGCTGCGCTCGTGATTTATGGATACGAGCCTGTAAGTCTTAGATATTTTCAGCTTCGGCCGGACGGATCGGTCGCATACGTCACTCAAGCCGACATTGTTGCGCAGGCGCATCATCCGAAAGCCTTGCGTGCTCTGTTCGAGGATGCCGAGTTGCAGTTTCGACCCGCGGGTGATGCTGGACCTGTGAGGATACTGCGGCATCTTGCCTTCAATTTGGACGACGATCACCTCGCGGCCACCCCGGCGCTTTTGTTGCACCTGAGCCAGAAGGGAATGGTGTCGGCGATGACCAAGGCCGCCAGCCATCTTCTGTGGAGCGACCATTTTTCTCGAGTGCGCGCGTGGCTCATCCAACACCTCGTGTGGATGGTCTCCGACTCGACGGGCATTCCCCCGCGGTTCGCCGACGCCGCGGGGCTATCCCAAGAGACCTACGGCCGGTTTGCTGGGCCGGCCCCATTTGGGCTAATAGACAGCAAAGACGCGAATGATTTCAAGATCTTATTCGCGCAACAGCCCGCCCGTGACTTGGCTTTTCGGTATGGCTACCCGGATCGGGACGGTCACGCGCATCTCATCGTGACGAAGCGAGCGTCGTCACCCTCAGCGTCGTCACCCTAAGGTAGAGCGCCCCGGGACAAAGGGGGGTCTTCCCGAGCTCGGCCTGCATTTTCTGCGATTTTCTGCGATTTCTGCGAGAAGTCTGCGTGTAAGTCTTTGGCCGCCACATTTCCCTGGCCAAATCGCCCGTGATGCTTAAGGTTTGGCGTCCCCCTTGGGGAAGAGCCGGGCGAGAGCAATGGTTGTTCGCCAAGAGGAGCGACCCTACTCAATCGCTCGGCATCTTACCCAACCCCCGCCCCCAGCAGCCGACCGTGAACGTACCTAGCACTGCCCTCGTTCCCGCGCGAGAGGACCTCGACCAAGGTCCCCTCGAGCTCGATACTCTCGCCGACGTCACCGTCGCGAACGACGCGCACCCTTCGGCGTCCGCCTCTCCTCCCCGCTCTACGCGAAGGCGGGTGTTGACACACGAGGAAGAAGTACAGCTTTCTCAACGCATCGAAGGCGGTGAGCGCGACGCGCTCGAGGCGCTGCTCGGCAGCGCTAACGCCGCGGGTCCACTGCGAGCTCTTGCGGTGGAGCTGAGAGACGGGCGCATCGTGCCCTCCGCGCTCGTACGAAACGCGGCCGAGGACGCCGACGAACCGTCGAACGTCGAACGACTCGCGCGATTGCTGGATTGGGCGGCTTCCGCGGCTACGGCGCGCACGGCCAGCGACGAGGCCACTCGTGAGCGGAGCCGTCGTCGGCGTGCGCGCGTTGCGAACGAGCTCGGTGCGGAACGCTTCGAGCGCTCGCTTTTCGATCGAATGGCACGTGCTCTTCGCTCCCGCGCTGCCGACGAACGGGCCCGGAGAGCTTTTGCTCGGGGCCGGCGCGAAGCGCAACGCGCGGTGCACGAATTCGTGGGCGCCAACTTCGGTCTCGTCGTCACGTACGCGCGTCGTTTCGTGGGCCAGGGCCTCGACATGCATGATCTCGTGCAGGAGGGCCAGCTCGGCCTCATTCGGGCCGTCGAGAAATTCGATTGGCGCCGTGGGCATCGTTTCTCGACGTATGCCGCGTGGTGGGTACGCCAAGCGATGGCACGAGCTCTGGCCGATCAGAGCAAAACCATTCGAGTTCCGGTTCACTTGCTCGAGAGTCGTCACAAGCTCGAGCGTGTACGTCGAACGATGGCGCAGCAGGGGCGTCGAGAGCCAACGGACGAAGAGCTCGCGAGGGAGAGCGGCCTGCCTCTCGACAAGGTTCGGGCCATTCGGGGGCTTGTGCGCGAACCGCTTCGCCTGGAGGCCCCGTTGGGCGACGACGGCGACGGTGGCCAGCTTGGTGACCTCGTGGCCGATCAGCGATCGCCCGCGCCGGACGAACAGCTGGCGCGCGAGCGCATGCACGTCCAGACTCGAGCGCTGCTCGAACATCTGACCCCGCGCGAACAGCAGCTTCTGCGCCTCCGCTTTGGAATGGACGGCGGCCCCGGGCAAACGCTCGAGGAAGTGGGCAAGTCGTTCAACTTGTCGCGCGAGCGCGTTCGTCAGATCGAAGCCGCCGCGCTGAAGAAGCTGCGAGCGATTTCCGAGGAGCGGGACCTCGGCTCGTACATCGGAAAGTGAAATCCTGGCCCCGAGGGCCGAGGTTTGCGACCCGTCACTCGCCGCTTGCGCAAATGATCGAGACGGCGAGCACTTCGATCGCACGCTCAAGCTCCCCCAACGACGGGAAGCTCGGTGCGATGCGAATGTTGCGGTCCAACGGGTCCTTTTTGTACGGAAACGCCGAACCAGCCGGCGTGAGCTTGACGCCCGCGTCGCCGGCCATTGCAACGACGCGAGCCGCGCGGCCTGGCCGCGTGTCGAGGCTGACGAAATAGCCGCCCTTCGGCTTCGTCCACGTCGCGAAGTCGGTCTGGCCGAGATAGCGCTCCAGAACGGCTTGCACGAGGTCGAACTTGGGTCGAAGAATCGCGGCATGGCGCCTCATGTGCGCTCGGACGCCGTCGGCATTTTTCAGAAAGCGAACGTGGCGAAGCTGGTTCAGTTTGTCCGGCCCGATCGTGACGTTCGCATGGTGCTTGCGCATCCACGCGAGGTTATGTGGGCCGGAAGCCATGGCCGAGATGCTCGCGCCGGCGAAGGTAACTTTGGAGAGCGACGTATAGATCCAGAACCTGTTCGGATGTCCGGCCGCTTCGCCCGCCCCGAGGCAGTCAGCCAAGGGCTCGGGTGTGTCGGTGAGGTCGTGAACCGCGTAGGCATTGTCCCACATGACACGGAAGTCCGCCGCGGCGGTATTCATTCGTGCCAATCGTTCGACGACTTCGGCACGGAGTGTAACTCCGGTCGGGTTCCCGTATTTCGGAACAATCCACATGCCCTTGACACGCTCGCTTTCGGCCGCCAGGCGCTCGATGGCGTCCATATCGGGACCGTCCGCATTCATGCCGACCGGAATCATCTGGATTCCGAGATCCTCACAAATCGAAAAGTGTCGGTCGTAGCCCGGCGAGGGGCAGAGAAATTGGGGGTGCTCGTCGCGCCACGGACGGGTCCCATCGGGAACCCCGTGAAGAACGGCATGGGCAAGCGTCTCGTACATCAGCGCGAGGCTCGAGTTGCCTGCCGTCATGACTCGGTCGGGGGCCACCTCCAGAATACCGGCGAACAGGGCGCTTGCCTCCGGCAATCCGTCGAGGCCACCGTAGTTGCGACAGTCGGTGCCGTCGGCGGCCCGGTAGTCGTTCGTCGCGAGAATGGTCGTGAGCGAGTTGGAGAGGTCGAGCTGCTCGGGCGATGGCTTGCCGCGGGTCAGATCGAGCGCAGCCGAGGCTCGTTTCATCTCATCGTAGCGGGCGCGCGCATCGTTAAGAGAGACACAAGGCTGGGGCATGGCTGTCGGGTGTCCTTGTCCGTAAATCCGTGCGGCCCAACGGTAGCGGATCTCCGCCAGCAATCGAGCCGCTCGCCGAGCCCAACGAGGCTCGGCTAGGGGTAAAGGAAAGAACTGTGGCGGAGCTTGTTTGGAAGGGAAAAATCCCGCGCCGCGCGCGAGGGCGGCCGGAGCGACCTCGTTTCCCGATTCAGTCCGTGGAAATGTACGGCGATGGTACATCGGCCGAGGTCAATCGGTTCGTATTGGGCGACAGTGCATCGGCCCTTCCGGCGCTGGTTGACGAGCTCTCGGAGAAGATCGACCTCGTCTACATCGACCCGCCGTTCGACACCGGCGAGACCTTCGATTTTCTCGCCTCCATTCCCGGGGCCCCGGCTGGCGCTTCGCGGGTTGCCGTGCATGCCTATGAGGACGCCCGTGGACTCGACGCTTGGCTGGCTTGGTTTTCCGATACCGCGACGCTTCTGCACCGGTTACTCGCCCAGGGCGGCAGCCTCTACGTCCATCTCGACGCGCACGTCGGGCACTACGCCAAGGTGCTGCTCGACGAAATTTTCGGCGCCGACGCTTTTCAACGCGAGATCGTCTGGCGCATCGGGTGGGTCAGCGGCTTCAAGTCGCAGACGCGCGGCTGGATTCGGAATCATGACACGGTCCTATTCTACGCGAAGGGCGGCAAGCCCAAGACGTTTCACAAGGAGTTGATTCCGTATGCGCCCGGGTACGTGCGGCGTGACGGTTCGCCGCCTCGGGGCTCGGGTTACCCCATGGAGGACGTATGGAACGGCAGCGAGGCCGACCGCTTGAACAGCATCCAGATCGTGTCCTTCTCGGGCGAAAAGGTTGGGTACCCGACTCAGAAGAACGAGGCTCTCGTGGCGCGCATCATCCGAGCCTCGTCGAACCGCGGCGACCGGGTCGTGGACTGCTTCGTCGGATCGGGAACCACCGCGGTTGTGGCGGAGAAACTCGGCCGAAGATGGATCGTCGGCGACGTCTCGCCGATCGCACTCCACGTCGCGCGCAAACGTCTCCTCGCCGTTCGCGGTGCCCGTCCGTGGATCGTGCAACATGTCGGAATCGTCTCGGGATCCCAGGTCGAAGGCGCTTTGCGAGCGGACGCGTGCGTTTCTGGTCTCGCGGTGACGATCCGGATCGTCGATTTCGCCATGGCCCCGGACAGAGTTCCCGGTGGCACGCGCGATGTCGTGACCCATTGGTCCCAGTGGCTCGACGGCTGGTGCGTCGACTGGGATCACCGGGACGGGCGCCTGCACGTGGGATCGAGTGCCTGGCGTCCGAGCCGGGGCCGACAGCCGCTCGCGTTGTCGCTCGAGCACCACTACGAACGGCCGGGGAAATATATGGCCTCGGTCCGAGCGTTCGACGTCCTGGGTGGGGCCGCCGCGACAACGCTCTGCATTCACGTCGAATAACGCCGTGGGCTAGCAAAATACGTCCGACGGGAACGGAGGGTCACCGCCGGACAATCGCGAGCAGCACTTCGAGGACGATGAGGGCGATCACGACGAGCTCGAGCACGGTGCTTCGGCGCGCGTCGATCTCTCCACGGACCAGATTGTATGCCTGCGCCAGTAGCGCCTGTTTGGCGTCGATACTGGACTGCCAGGCGCGAATGCGAAAGCGGCGAACCGCGCTCTCATAAACGCGCGCGAGGTAGAAGTCGCCTGTCACTTTGAGAGCATTGTCCACACGCTCCGCGAACTCCGTCAGTTCAAGGAGTCGGCGAACCACCCCATGGCCCAGCTCGACCCACGGGTTTCGGAAACCAGCTCCAAAGCGCTCACCGCGCGCGGCGCTGAACTGTCGATGCACCCGCGCGAGCTCGGCATCGAATAGACCATCGTAGTACTGAAGCTCGAGCAGCTGCGAGGTCGCGAGCTCGAGGATGTCGGGGACGTCGTGACTACCCGACGGCTCCAGCACGAACGCGCTGTTCCAGTCGACGACCACCAGGTCGTCTTCGAAATAGCTGTGGGCATGCTGTAGCACGTCCTGCCTCTGCCCCGCCGACAAATGGCGCGTTGGCGGCTCACCGACCACGAGACTGGCGAGCGTCGGTGACGCGAGGACCTCCGTTGCGCGAGGCTGGCCGTCAAAATGTCGGACAAATACGATTGTATAGGTCTCGATCCCGCCCCATTGGTGTCGCTGGTGCACCGCGGTGCCGAGCCGATCGAGCAACCCCGGGATGAGCTCTTGCGCGCAGCGATCGAGCTCGGTGGACTCGTACAGCTCGTCGCAAAGAGGCACGAGCGAGGATAGCTCCGTCCCGGGCGCAATCGGGATATCGAAACAAACGGAGACGGCTCCGTAGTCAAAAAGCCGCGCCGAAACGTCGGCCTCCAGGCGGGCGCTCGACCGCGGAAGGTTGACGATGTGCGTTCCAAGCGTCACCTCCAACGGAGGCGCCGACATGACGAGGGACAAGGCCGCTTCGCGTGTAAGGGCGCCGCGGCGCGATGCGCTGCTTTGGACCACCTTCTGCGCGGCCGCGAGATCAATTTCGTCGGCCACGTCGAGCAACCGGTAGCCGAGCACGCGGCCCTCTCGAATGACCAACACCCGGCGCGGATGGTATCTCCGTTCAGTTCGGAAGCGGTGGCCAATCACGCTTTGGCGAGCCCGGCCATACGAGCGCCCGGCGGGACAGCCGCGATGGCGCTTGCGCCTCGTGAGACGACGCTCCCCCGTCGCCTGGGTGATCTTGCCGCGTACACCATCGTAGCGATCGGCGCCTGCGCGGCGCGCGGAGCTTGAGCGCGCGCCAACTGTCCCGTTTCATAACGATAGCGTGACAGTCGACTTGCCGATCGTGGTTCTCGTCGCATGCCTGCTCGCTGCGTGCGGCGGCGGTTACGAATCAGGGTCAATGGCGGAGCGCACGTACGACTCCGGGCTCGTCGGAGACCCGGCGCCGAACTTTACCGTCAAGCCCGTCGCGGGGACGCGCACGGCGTTCTCCTTGAGCGCGCTTCGCGGCCGGGTCGTGATTGTCGATTTCCTGGGGAACGTATTGCGGCCCCTGCAAGCGATCGTTCCCGAAGCTCGAGGATCTGAATGCGAAGTACTCGGCACGCGGGTTGCACATCGTCGGCATCAGCGAGGACGAGCCCGACGATAAGGACAAAATCGCGGCGTTCGCCTCGACCTACGGGGCCAAGTTCACGATCGCGTGGGACGAGGACAAATCCATCGCCCGCCGATACAAGCCGGAGACGATGCCTTCGACGTTCCTCGTCGATCGCAGGGGGGTTGTTCGGTACGCGCACGTCGGGTACCGCGACGGCGACGATAGGGAGATCGAAAAAGAGGTGATGGACCTCTTGGCGGAGTGACGCCGACGCGATTCACGGAAGGGCCATTTTACGTGGGCGTTCCATGCCGTCGGCAGCTCGTTCGCTTCGCCCGCTGCGCCGTGCTGGCGCTGGCGACCATTTTCCAAAGCTCGGTGTCGCAAGCCGGCGACCCGACAATCGCTTTGCACGAGCTCGCACATTCGGACGACTTTAGGGTACGGGTCAGCGCGGCGCTGCAGCTCGGGCGCGCGCGACCCGCGGGTGCACGAGAATCGCTCGAACGCGCCCTCGATGATCCGCATCCGGCCGTACGCGTCGCAGTCGTAGAGGCACTCGAAGTTCTCGGAGATG
Organism: uncultured delta proteobacterium; assembly: GCA_963696385.1. Lineage (GTDB taxonomy): Bacteria > Myxococcota_A > Polyangia > Polyangiales > Polyangiaceae > Palsa-1150. The sequence continues at coordinate 715,290 of CAVOKF010000003.1, read as the reverse complement.
CCACGGCGGAGACGGCGCTCGATCAACGTCTTTCGAGCGAGACCGCGCAAAGCGTGAAGATTCGAATCCGTGACGCCATCGGTGCCCTTCGCGCGCGGGGATCGGCCCTCGGGCGGAGCGGCGATTCGTCGCCGCATCGGCGGGCGGCCGACGCACGTTGCGTTTTGGTCCTCGGAGCGATGCGAAACGGGAGCGGCATCCGGGGCGACGAGCTGCGGCGGGTGCTATTGGATGCGGCGCGGGCGCACGCTCGGAACCTCCAGGGAATAACGGTGGTTCGCGACGACGTCACGCTGCATCGCCAGGCGGCGGCCCGGCACCTGCCCGTCATCACGCTCGACGGCAACGTGACCCAATTGATCGAGGCCCAGTTCGGCGGGACCCTGCAGGTGCACGCCGAGGTCGAGTTCACGGTCCGCCGCGACCAGACGCTCAAGGGGACCGTTTCCGGTTCCGCTACAATCATCGGACCCGGGTCGGCGATCTCGGAAGAGGCCCGCCGGCGCTTGCAGGACGAGGCCGTGGACGGTGCCGTTCAGAGCGCACTTCGCGGGGCCGGCGAAGGGCTCATCGTCGCCTCGCTGTGACCTCGATGGTTCGGTGAGTGTCCGCCGGTCCCCGAATCGTTGGCTCGCCAGCTACGACAGGGCCATGATGAGCTCGCGATGGAGGCCGTCGGGAACGTCTTGCGGGCGGGGGACCGGCTCGATCGGTACGAACTACTATGCCCCATCGCGTCCGGCGGCATGGCCACGGTTTGGCTCGCTCGCTTGCGTGGCAAGCGAGGCTTCGAGAAGCTATTTGCGATCAAGACGATCCGCACCGAGCTTCTCGAAGATTCGCGCTTCCAGGAAATGTTCCTCGACGAAGCGCGCATCGCCTCGGGCATTCAGCATCCGAACGTCGCGCAAATTCTCGACCTGGGTGAGCAGAGGGACGTTCTTTTCATCGTCATGGAGTGGATCGACGGCGATTCGCTTGCGAAGATCCGCAGGCTTGCGGCCAAAAGCGGCCGCCTGTTGCCCATGGGCCCTGCGCTTCGCATCGTGGCCGACGCTTGCGCCGGGCTGCACGCTGCTCACGAGCTGAGAGACGAGCTCGGTGAGCCGATCGGGATCGTGCACCGCGACGTGTCACCTCAGAATATCTTGGTGAGCACCGGCGGTGCCGTCAAAGTCATCGACTTCGGAATTGCCAAGGCTCAAAACCGCAAACAGGGCGAAACGCGGACCGGCATCGTCAAAGGAAAGATCCAGTACATGGCCCCCGAGCAGGTCAAGAAGGGCCGTAGCGTCGATCGGCGCGCGGACGTCTGGGCGCTCGGCGTATGCCTGCACGAGCTGGTGGCCGGCCGGTTGCCGAACGAGGGCGATGACGACGTCGAGGTCATTCGCAAACTCTTGGCGGACGAGGCGCCCAACTGTGCTCAAGGACTTCCGGAAGCCGTCGCCGCGGTACTGGAGCGTTCGGTCACGCTGAGCCCGGACGATCGGTTTCCGACCGCCGGCGCCATGCAACGAGCCATCGAAAGCGCCATGAAGGACCTCGGCGAGAGCGCCACCGGTGACGATGTCGCCACGTTTCTCAGTGTGTCGCTTCCGGAGTTGGCGGAAAGACGGCGAACTTTCGTCAGCCAGGCCGTCTCGGAGTCACGAGAACGCGGCCCGCGACACGAAGAAGGGCGCGAGGAGGCCGCGTTTGCTCCGACGGTCATCGGCGACCGGCGAAGCTCGCATCCGGCCAACGAGGAAGCGCGCGCCATCGCTTTGACGAAGCGAAAGGACGCGCGCGTCACGCCGGCAAGGCAAGCGCTGGGTGATGAATCGGGCGTCGTTCCGTCGTCTGCGCCCGACGAGCCGCTCGAGATCCCGAAGCGGAGTCGCGCCGGCTTATGGGTCGGGCTGGCGCTCATCGGCGCCGCTGCCGGAATGGGTGCGTTTTGGTGGGCGCCTACGTTTCGGGTTCACGCCCACGACGCGGGCCCGCCCGATGCCACGTTGGCGGCGGCTCCGACGTCGCGCCTGGACTCGGCCTCGCCCCGAACGCCTGCGGTCGATGCCATCCTTCCCGTGCCTACGCCGGGAGCGGCGCCCGTAGCCAAGAGCAACGCGCCGCTGCGGCCGCAGCGGCGAGCCGTGGCCGAACAACGAGAATCGCGCTCCTCTGCCTCGGCATGGGCGTTCGGCGTGGCGGCCTCTGCGGACGCTGAATCGATGGGGCCGGCAGCGCCCGCATCGTCGGTCGTGCAAGCCTCGATCACGACTGCGACCGAGGCCGGTGCGGGCCCGACCGATACGGCGCCCGAGGACGATCCAAACAACCCGTACAACGCCCCTAACTCGCCCGCGTCCGATCCGTGAGCCGAGCCACGACGTGCTATGAGCACGCGACCCATGACACGCACCTCCGCTGAGGTTCGCCGAGCGTTTCTCGATTTCTTTCAGGAGAACGGACACGAAGTCGTCCCGAGCTCGCCGCTCGTTCCGCAGAACGACCCCACGCTGATGTTCGCCAACGCAGGGATGGTCCAGTTCAAAGACGTCTTTGTTGGCAGGGAAACCCGAGCCTACGGGCGGGCGACCTCGAGCCAGAAATGCATTCGGATTTCGGGTAAGCACAACGATCTCGAAAACGTCGGCGTGACGGCTCGTCACCACACGTTTTTCGAAATGCTCGGCAATTTTTCGTTTGGTGATTACTTCAAAGAAACCGCCATTGCCTTGGCATGGGAGCTTTTGACGCGGGTCTATGCGCTCGATCCAGCCAGGATGATGATCACGGTCTTCGGCGGTGAGCAGGGTCTCGGCCCGGACCACGAGGCGCGCTCCCTGTGGCGCAAGATCACCGGACTGAGCGACGCACGCATCATCGGCCTCGGTATGAACGACAACTTCTGGCAGATGGGGGAGACGGGCCCGTGCGGCCCGTGCACGGAAATTCACTGGTTCAACGGAGACGTCGGCAGCGGTGGCGTGCCGTACTCCACCTTCGGGCAGGAACCCGCTTCCGACGGCAGCGGGTGGATGGAGCTGTGGAACCTTGTTTTCATGCAGTTTGAGCGCTCTGTCGACCCGTCGGGTCAAGCCAAGCTCGAACCGTTGCCGTGGCCGTGCGTAGACACCGGGGCCGGGCTCGAGCGGGTTTCGAGCGCGCTTCAGGGCGTCGCAAGCAACTACGACACGGACCTTCTACGCACTCTGGTCGACAAGGCGAGCGAGCTTAGCGGCAAGCGTTACGAAGCGTCCCAAGCCGCCGACGACGTCTCGATGAGGGTCATCGCCGATCACGCTCGAACGACCGCTTTTCTCATCTCGGAGGGAATCTTCCCCGACCGAGCCGGTCGCCCCTATGTGCTCCGGCGCGTGATGCGTCGGGCCATCCGCCACGGTCATCGACTTGGAATCCGCCAACCATTCCTTCACACGGTGGCTCACGAGGTCGTCCGGACCATGAGGGATCAGTATCCAGAGCTCGAGCGCCGCAAAGAACTGGTCGAGAGTGTGGCGCGAGGGGAGGAGGAGCGCTTCCGCGAAACCGTCGATTGGGGGCTGAGGATCCTCGACGAAGAAATCGAAGGCGTTCGGGCGGCGGGCGGGTCCGTCATCCGCGGCGAAACTGCATTCAAACTCTACGACACGTTCGGATTTCCGTTCGACTTGACGGAAGTCATCGCTTCGGAGCGCGGCCTCAGCGTCGATGCCGTCGCGTATGAGCGTGCTCTCGAGCAACAACGTTCGAGGAGCGAGGGATTGAAGCTGAACGATGAGTCCAGGGTGTCGCACGTTTGGCACGATATTTTGGCCCAGCTGCAGCGCCAGTCGTCAGCGGGCGTCCGGTTTGTCGGTTACGACCGGGAGGACGCCGAGGCAACGGTTCTCGCGATCGTCAAGGATGGGCGCATCGCGGACCGAGCGCTGCAGGGCGACGAGATCACGGTCGTCACCGACGTCACGCCGTTTTACGGCGAGTCGGGAGGGCAAGTCGGCGATCGGGGTATGATTGAGCGTCGCGGTATCGAGCCCATGCGATTCGAGGTGTGGGACACGCAGAAGCCGATGACGGGGATCGTTACGCACCGGGGGCGCATTCTTCAAGGTGGCCTAGCGGCGGGTGACGTGGTGTACCTCGCAGTGGACCGGGAGCGACGCGCAGCGACGCGCCGCAATCACACGGCGACCCACCTGTTGCATTGGGCTCTTCGCACGGTCGTGGGAGAGCAAGCGACTCAGAAGGGGTCGCTCGTCGGCCCGGACCGCCTCCGGTTCGACTTCGCGCACGGCAAACCGCTGACTGACGAGGAGATCGTCAAGATCGAAGACCTCGTCAACGCGAAAATCTTGTCGGACGCGCCGGTTCTTACGGAAGTGCTTCCGATTGCCGAAGCAAGGCGTCGAGGCGCGGTAGCCATTTTTGAGGAAAAATACGGCGACGTTGTACGAATGCTGACCATGACGAACGACTCGGTGGAACTCTGCGGGGGGACCCACGCGCGGTCGCTCGGAGAGGTCGGACTCTTCAAAGTGGTGAGCGAACAAGGCCTCGCGGCGGGCGTGCGCCGCATCGAGGCGGCGACGGGTCTCAATGCGCTGGCCTACACCCGATTGGTCGAAAGCGCCCTTCGCCGTGCAGCCCGCGCGCTCAAGGCGTCGCCCGCCGATCTTAACGAGAAGCTCGAACGGTTCGTCGAGCAAGAAAAGCAGCTCGAACGGGAAATCGCCGAATTGAGGCGTCAGGTCGCTCTTGGCGCGATGGATCGTGGAGCCAGCGCCGGCGCTGGCGGCATCGACGAGATCGTGAAAGCAGCACGCAACGTGCCAGGAGGTAAGGCGCTCGCGGTGAAGATCTCGGCGAGCGACGCCGCTACGCTCCGTGAAATGGCCGAGCGCCTGCGTGACAAACTCGGAGAGGCCGTTGTGCTGGTCGGCGCCGCCGGCAGCGACAAGGCCATGCTGGTGCTGACCGTCTCCAAGGGGTTGACGGCTAGGTATCATGCCGGGGATCTGGTAAAAGCGATCGCTCAGCTGCTCGGCGGCTCGGGCGGCGGACGCCCGGACCTCGGACAGGCCGGCGGCGCGCAAATGGACCGTCTCGATGAGGCCCTCGACAGTCTCTACGCTCGCCTGGCATGAGACGCCCGACAGACGAGCAAAAGCGTGGCAAGATGGTCGCGCTGTTGCTCCGCTAGAATTGGACCGAGCGGGTCGCAGGTGATTCCAGGCGAGGTAGTGTCGAGGCGACGATGACCGAGGGCCGGAGCGGACTGCCGCCGCTGACGCACGGAACGGTCGTCAACGACCGCTACGAGATTCGACAGAGCCTCGGCAAGGGCGGGATGGGCGAAGTCTTTCTTGCGTACGATCGAACCACGCAGCAGGCGGTTGCTCTCAAGATCGTGCGCGAGGAAGCCCGCATGCCGGGCGATGACGAGGCGCTTCGCCTCGAGCTCTTGCTCGCGCGTTCGGTCAGCGATCCGCACGTCTGCCGGGTGCACGATCTCGCCCCCAGTCCGTACGGCCCCATCCTCGTCATGGAGTACATCACGGGGCAGACGCTTCACACCCACATCCGTCGAAAGAAGGCCCAGGGCGGATACACTTCCGACGAATTCCGGCGGATCGCAAGCGACGTCGCGTCGGGCGTCGCCGCCATTCACCAGCAAGGGCTCGTTCACGGAGACTTGAAGCCAGGCAACGTCATGGTGACGACGAGCCCAGACGGATCGCTCGGAAAAGCCATCGTGCTCGACTTCGGCTTCGCCAAGGAGCGCGCCAGGGCGAGCGGGCGGCGTCCGGGTGCGCCGCCTGACGGCGGAACACCCAATTACATGAGCCCTGAGCGCATTCGCTCCGGAGGAGCCAGTCCCGAAGACGACGTATACGCCCTTGGCTTGACCCTGCTCGAAATGTGGACGTGCCGTGTGCCCGAGCCTGGCTACAAGCCGCGCTCCAAGACGATGCGTCAGCAGATCATGTTCGATGTCCCAGCTGGATTGAGCATCGACGAGATCAAGCAGGTGTTCCGCTGCTTTGCCGAGGACCCCCAGCAGCGCCTCGCGGCGCGCCATTTGCGTTTCTTCAACCCCGTCACGCTGACGACGAATCCCATCCAGGTTCCGCGTGAGCGGCTCGACGCGGGCCCGCCGCCCGGGCACAGCGCTTCGCTATCGTTCGTTCCGGGGTCGCAAGCGTTGCTGGCTACATTTGCCTCGAATGCGCCGGAGTTCGTCGGTGAGCTCCTGTGTCTCGACAAGCCCGTCGTGACGGTGGGCCGGCGCCCCGACAACGACCTCATCGTGCCGGAAGCTACGGTCAGCGGGCAACATGCGCAGCTCAAGTGGCAGAACGGGACATGGATCGTCGAGGATCCGGGCTCGACCAACGGCAGTTACGCCGATTACATGTACGAACGCGCAAAGAGCATCAACTTGCTCCACGGCGGCGAGGTGCAGCTCGGCGAACTCCGGTTGAAGCTGGTCAGCTACGCAAAGGACAGTCCGAATCACAGGCGAGCGCGTCTGTATCTGTCGAGACGCGATGGACTCACCGGGTTGCTCGTGCGCGAACAATTGCTGCGCACCCTCGATGAGGACGCCGCGTTTGCCGTTTGGGTCGAAGCCCCTCTGACGCTGGCCCGCTATGAGCTCCGCGGGCCGAGCCGTCTCGTCAGTGACCGACCAACGATTCTGGAGATGCTCGCACTTCGGAGATCGGCGACGCGCGTTGTGGAGCTCACCGACATGTTTCTCCTCTCGCTCATTGCCGTTACCGCTGGACGTAGCGGCCCCCTACGGTTCTGCGTAGCCATGGTCGGTCCTGGTTCCCAAGAGGCACGCAACCTCGTTGAGCAGGTGGTGGGTCAGGTGCAAGCCATGATGCCGGACGGGCTGGAGCTCGGGGCCACCATCGCTCGCTACGAGCCGGGCGTCAGCGTTCGCGCACTCGTCGACTCCTGAGGACGTCGCAGGCCGTCGCATGAGCGAATTGCGCGATCCATCGCATCCGCCGTCCGATCCCTACGGGTCGCCGGCGCGCCGTCGAGGCGTGTCGCACCACACCGAGGATCGTCCGGTGCGCGTGCAGCTGATCGCAGCGTTGCTCGCAGGACTCGTGCTGGTGAGCAGCGGGCTGTATCTCTGGCGAAGGCCGCCGCGGGTGACCACCGACGGCTCTTCCGCGGAGCCGGTTGCGTCCGCTTTGGCGGTCGCGAGTGATGCCGGGCCCTCGGCAGTCGAAGCCGGGCCCACGCCGGTCACGCTGTCGGAGGCGCGCATCATCGGGTGCCACGACCGGGGGCCAAGAGTTACGTTGCCCGAGGAGTGCGACCACGTCGCGTCAATTGAACGTGCGCTCTCGCAGGCCATCCAACAGTCGCTCGCGTGCGTCCCCGCGGCGGACTCGAGCGGGACGATCGAATACGTCGCCGATGTGAGCTTCTCGCGCCATAAAGTGCGCGTCCGTCTGCCCCGAACCGGCCGTTCGTTCAGCGACCGCAAGATCGTTGTAGGTTGCAGGACGGCCGTTGGAGACGCGATGCGCGCAGTGGACCTCGACGGCATCGAGCACCGCCATGCCCGCTACGAGATCGCGATCACGGCCACCTATCGCGGCAAGACGTGATTCGCAGCCCAAGGAACTCGTCTAGTGCGCCGCCGATCGTGAAGCGAAGCAATCGCGCAGCGCTTGTTCGATGGTTCATCGACTGCGGTGCACTAGCGGCCAGCTCGGCGGGCGGTTAGGTTTCGTTGCGTTGATGCGGGATCCAAAGCGCCACCTCGTCGTCCTCGACCCTCCGCGCGGGGAACCTTGCGATCGGACTGCCGGGGGTGCGCTGATCGACGACGATCACTTTCACGACGAGTGCGGCGTTTTCGGAATTTTCGGACACCAAGAAGCCGCCAATATGACGTATCTCGGACTGCACGCGCTTCAGCACCGCGGACAGGAGTCGGCCGGCATCGTCACGAGCGACGAGAGACAGCTCTATGCCCATCGGGCGATGGGTCTCGTTCAGGACGCATTCACTCAGGACCAGCTGGCCAGACTACCTGGTCGATGCGCGATTGGGCATGTCCGCTACTCGACTGCGGGAGGCTCGCACATCAAGAATGCGCAGCCGATCGCCGTCGACTACGCACGGGGCTCGCTCGCCGTTTGCCACAACGGCAATCTAACGAATGCCGACGATCTCCGCGCGGAGCTCGAGTCTCGGGGGTCGATTTTCCAAAGCGACACGGACACGGAAGTGTTCGTCCACCTCGTCGCCATGAGCCAGGAGATCTCTATCGAGGATCGAATCGCGGATGCGCTGACTCGCGTGAAAGGAGCCTACTCGCTCCTTTTCTTGACGGAGGACGCGATCATCGCCGTGCGTGATCCGATGGGGATTCGTCCGCTGTGCCTCGGGCTCTTGCCTTCAAAGAAGGACGCGCACGTCGTGGCGAGCGAGCCGTGCGCATTCGAACTCATGGGCGCCGAGTACGTCCGGGACGTTGAGCCCGGGGAGATGGTGATCATCGATGCGAGCGGCATTCGGTCGGTGCGACCGTTGCCGAGCGCACCTCATCGCGCGTGCATTTTCGAATACGTGTATTTTGCTCGTCCCGACTCGCAATTTGCGGGTCAAAGTGTTTACGAGGTGAGGAAAGCGTTCGGGCGCAAGCTCGCGCGCGAGCACCCGGTCGAGGCCGATGTCGTCGTTCCCGTTCCGGACTCGGGCGTGCCTGCGGCGATCGGGTATGCGGCGGAACGGGGTCTCGCGTTCGAGATGGGACTCATTCGCTCGCACTATGTCGGGCGCACATTCATCGAACCGCAAGACAGCATTCGTCATTTCGGCGTTCGTCTGAAGCTCAGCACCGTGGGCCCCGTGCTTCGCGGAAAACGCGTCGTCGTCATCGACGACTCGATCGTTCGTGGAACGACCTCGCGGAAAATCGTCAAGATGGTGCGCGACGCGGGCGCGAAGGAAGTGCATCTTCGCATCTCGAGCCCACCGACGCAGTGGCCTTGTTATTATGGCATCGATACTCCGACGCGCCGCGAGCTCATCGCATCGAGTCACAGCGTCGACGAAATTGCGCGTTATGTGACTGCCGATTCACTCGGCTATCTGTCGCTCGAGGGGATGCTGGCGGGGGTTGGCGATGGCAACTCGCTCTGTCATGCTTGTTTCTCGGGACAATACGCAATTCCGTTCACGCCCACGAGCAAGCGGCAGATGAGACTTGTGGGCGTCTGATGCGGGGCGCCGCCGACGAAGCGCCGGCCGACACCTTGACCGCGGCGCGGTCACGATGTCACAGTTCCAGTTCGTCGTATACGCGTACGGTCCGCAGAAGGCCGCTCTCTCCCCGCTCATAAACCGCGAGCCCCGCTGGCGCTGGAACTTCGACTCCGCGAAAGCGCACGACCGTATACTCCAGGGCGCACGTCCTTCCGTCGTCTGCGCGCGCGTTCTTGAGCAGTTGCAGACCTCGGCTCTCTACGCTGCCTTCACTTCCGAGCAATCGATCGTAGTAGGCACCCAGGGGCCCGCCACCTGGTTCGAGCTTCGCGTGCGTCTCGCCGTCCGCGCCGCGGACAGTGGCCCCGCGCTCGAAGCTCGATACCACCCCGGCGATGTCGCCTCGGGCGAGCGCTTCGAGGTGGGCTGCAACGGGAGGCGGGACAGCCGTTCGATCGTCGCTGGGCAGAAGCACCCGCCGAGGCACGTGCGCTTTGCGTAGCGCGCGTGTCGCGTAATAGACTCGGACCTCGACTTCGCGCTCGCGCCGTCGCTCTGCGACGACGCCGACCGGGACGCGTACTCGTGCGCCATTCACGGTGAGCGCGAGCGCTCCCTCCGTTACGTCTCGGTCGGATCCGGTCACGAACCCGAAATTGTCGAATGCAGCGTCGTGCACCGCGAGCCAGCTTGCGATCTCGGCCAGTCGTGGCGCGATCTCGGCCATTCCGCTCGCTCGACCGAAGAGAGGATCATCGATGGTCGCTCGGTCGCCCAACCGCTGCGCAAGGGCGGCCGTTTGCGCCGCGACGAGGGCCGGAAAGTAAACTTCCGAGAGCCGCCCGTGCAACCCCGAAGACCCGCCGCGGTCAGAAACGCCCTTCATAGCTTTAGGATACATGCAACGCCCACAGACCGTCCAGGCGGCGTGGGCCAAGGGGGGACGGGCCCCACCCTCGGGACGCAGGCGGTGGGCGGGCCGCTGCGCATCCCCGCCGGCGGGGGCCCTCGTTCTCGTCTCAGCCCCCAAGAGTCCAAAATGCATCCAATGTATCGCCTTCTCACGCGCTCCGTGAGTCGCATGAACCTTGCGCCGAACCAGGACGAAAGGAATTATGGTTCCAGACGAAGTGGGCCTTCTCGATCACATCCCCGACCGAGCATCGCTCTACGAGGTCTCTCCACGCGACGGGCTGCAAAACGAACGATCGATGGTGCCGGTTCGAGGCAAACTTCGGCTCATCGACGCTCTCGTCGCCGCGGGCCTCAAGCGAATCGAAATCACGAGCTTCGTCGCACCCAACTGGATTCCACAGCTGGCCGATGCGGACGATGTTGCGGAGCACGCCGTACCGCCACCGGGAGTCGCGTTCAGTGCGCTTTGCCCCAACCCCGTCGGCTTGGCAAGGGCACGTGCGGCGGGCATCCGCGAAATCGCGGTGTTTGTCTCGGCAAGCGAGACGCACAACAAGAAGAATGTGAACAAGACGGTCGCCGACACGCTAGCCGTGTTCGACGACACGATCGCTCCGGCGCATGCGGCAGGCATGAACGTGCGTGGTTACGTCTCAACCGTGTGGGGCTGCCCGTACGAGGGAGAGGTGGATCCCCGCCGTGCGGTGGTCATCGCGACGAAGCTGCTCGACATGGGCTGCTATCAGGTCTCGCTCGGGGACACGATTGGTGTGGGGACGCCGCGTCAGACCGCGCACATTTTGGAAATGATGTTGGCGGAGATCTCGCCGCACCATCTGGCGATGCACATGCACGACACGCGTGGGACCGCACTGGCGAACGTCCTCATCGGCCTCGAGATGGGGGTTCGAGACTTCGACGCGAGCGTCGGGGGCCTCGGAGGATGCCCGTACGCGCCGGGCGCGGCCGGCAACCTGGCGACCGAGGACCTCGTGTACATGCTGCATGGAATGGGCGTCCAAACCGGCATCGATTTGGATTGCCTCGTGGAAGCCGCTCGCGTCGCCGAGAGCCTCGTCGGTCATCCGCTTCCGGGCAAGGTGCATCGGGCGGGAGTGCGAAGTCTCAAGGCGTAGGCTTGAGCGGACCCTCTTGGGAAGCTCGACGTGCTCGACTTGCCAATCGCCCCGGCGGACCTCGCCCTTTGGCCGCCTCAGCGGGAGTCGTTAGGCTGAAGTTCCTGAACCAAAATCGCCGAAGTTCGCGATCTTGCTGTGGAATCGGCAAAATTGACCCGAAATGTAGGCATGTAAACAGATAGAAATAGCTTTCCATTATCGATTCGATGTGCATGATGCGGAGGCATGTACATCGCAACCGTGCCGAACCGCGGCTCTCCACCGGCGATCCTGCTGCGCGAGTCGTATCGAGAGGGCGGACGGGTCAAGTCGCGCACGCTGGCGAACCTGTCGTCGTTGACGGAAAAGCAGGTGGAGGGGATGCGGCGAGCGCTCCGCGGGGAGCCCTTGTTTGGCCCGGACGGGCCGATCCGAAAGGTGCGCGACCAAAGCCACGGTGCGGTCGACGCCGTTCGGCAAGTCATTCGCAAGTTGGGGCTCGAGGTCCTCATCGACCGACAACCAAGCCGCCAGCGCGATCTGGTGATGGCCCTGTTGGTGGCGCGCATCACCGATGCCCAGAGCAAGCTCGCGACGACGAGGGCCTGGAAGACCACGACCCTGCCCGAAGACCTCGGGGTCGCGGATGCGACCGAAGATGACCTGTACGACGCCATGGATTGGCTCTTCGAGCGGCAGGACGCGATCGAGAAGAAGTTGGCGACGCGTCACCTGCGCCAGCAAGGGTTGGTGCTCTACGATCTGTCATCGAGCTATTTTGAAGGACACCAATGTCCGCTTGCCAAGTTCGGATACAACCGCGATGGCAAGAAGGGCAAGCTGCAGGTCAACTATGGCCTTCTCACCGATGAACGGGGCTGTCCCATTGCGGTCCAGGTTTACGAGGGAAACGCATCCGATTCGACGACGCTCCTCGACCAGGTGGAGCGTGTTCGATCCGACTTCGGGATTGACGGATTCGTGATTGTGGGTGACCGCGGGATGATCACGGAGAAACAGATTTCGTCGCTTCGCAAAACCGGTGGGATGACCTGGGTTACCGCGCTCAAGAGCGGTCGCATTCGATCCCTCGTGCACTCGGGCGTTCTGCAACTCGGACTCTTCGACGAACGCAATCTGTTTTCCGTGCGGGACCCAAAACTTGCCGGTGAGCGGTTGATCGCATGCAAGAACCACGATCTCGCACGATTGCGCGCACACAAGCGCCAGAGCCTTGTCGACGCGACACGCAAAGAACTCGACGCGGTGCAGAGAATTGTGGCTCGCGGAAAGCTGGTGGGCAAAGCAGCGATCGGGCTACGGATCGGAAAAGTGATCAACAAGCATAAGGTGGCCAAGCACTTCTTACTCGAAATCCATGATTCCACATTCGAGTATCGCCTCCGCGAGGATCGCATCGCAGAGGAGGCAGCACTCGACGGCGTATACGTGATTCGTACGTCCTTGAGCCAAGAGTCGACCAGCGACGAACAGGCCGTTCGCCATTACAAGAAGCTCGCGAATGTCGAACGCGCATTCCGATCCATCAAGACGATCGACTTGAAGGTGCGCCCCATTCACCACCACTTGGAAAACCGAGTCCGAGCGCACATCTTCCTGTGCACGCTCGCTTTCTACGTGGAGTGGCACATGCGCGAAGCGTGGCGACCGGTCCTCTTCTCGGACGAGGACCAGGCTGCCAAGAACACGAGAGACCCGGTCGCGCCGGCCACCCGGTCGCCCGGTGCACTCGATAAGGTCGCCACCAAGCGAAGCGAGGACGGGGCGCCCGTCCACAGCTTCCGTACCCTTCTCGCCAATCTCGCCACGATCACCCGAAGCACCTTCGCGCCCGTCGGAGCCGACAACGAAGGCCAGACTTTCACCATGCTGACCGTCCCGTCACCCGAGCAAGCGAGAGCCCTCCAGCTACTTGAAGCCATCGCCGTGTAGGCAGTAACTCAGGCCGCGATTTCGACGGATCCAGGGAAAATAGGCCGCATTGTGTCCCGGCGGGCGGGGAACTTCAGGTTAGGGAGACCAGAAGCGCCCATGAGGGTCCCGAAAGGGATCGAGAGCGTCAGGAGCCGCCTGTTCGGCCTTGCACGCGCCTCGACCGCGGCGGCACCGGCAGAAGCGGCAGGGGAATGCGACGAGCTCATCGTGTTGGCGCGTGGTCTGCCCTCGCCGACCACGGCGGAGCCCTGAATTGTCCACAGGATCTCCATAGCGATCGAACCGACGAGGGTCGTTTCAATTGTGAAATCCTCGGCGGGCGGCTCATTTCGTTTCTGAACGCCGACCTCCGTGGCACGCGGCGCAAGTTCTCGAGAACGCTTCGGTGCGCAGCCTGGCATACTCGTCGCATCGTAGGCGAGCGGCACCGCGTAGGCCGGCTCTCCCCCCCCGGGCCCCTATGCGGTGCCGTTTTTATCTGTGTCGCCCCCGTGCGCAGCGCGGTAGAGCGGGCCATGCGTTCCGTCTCGATGGCTCTCGTAATGACCCTGGGGGCGGCATGCTGCCAACGGCCGGCGCAAGAGGATTTCGCGCACGCGGTTGCCGCCACGGGCGAACCGGTGAAGCCCGCGCATGCGCCGCCGCCGAGCGACGGCCCGGTCGCGACCGGCACGTCGGAGCGGCTTTCCGGCGACCGTTGCGTTCGTGCGACGGCGGAGGGGCCGCCGGCCGCCTTGCCACCGGGGCCAGTCGCAGACTGTCCAGCGGATCCCGAGGCCTCCGGCTCGCCTGCCAGACTTCCTACGGTCCGCGTCATCTTCGAAGACGTGAGCGGCGTCTCCGTGAATGCGGAGGTCGTGCGCTCGCCGCACGACACGATGCGCGGGTTAATGTACCGGAAATCGTTGGGCGAAGACCAGGGGATGCTCTTCGACTTGGGCGTTCGCGAAGACCACCGGTTCTGGATGCACAACACGTGCATCCCACTCGACCTGATTTTCGTCGATTTCGACGGCTTGGTGGTGGGCATCGTCGAGAATGCGCCGACCCTCAACGACGAGGCGCGCGGAGTCGGTTGCCCATCGCGCTGGGTGCTCGAGGTGAACGCCGGGTGGGCGCGGCGGCACGGAGTCAAATCGGGCCAGCGGATCGAACGGCCTCGGTAGCCGGGCTGGGGCGATTCGCTCGACCGAGCGTCGACCTCGCTCAGTCTGGTTGGTAAACGATCGTCTGAGAGCCATCGCGGAAATAGAATCGATCCATCGACGCCTTGTCGAACGTGGCGGCGCCAAAGGCATTCCAGGCCACGCTCCAGATCGCCGCCGCCGTGAAGAGATGGCGCATCGGGCGAGATCCGATGGCGATGAGGACGAAGAGAAGAGCGGAGTAGTCATTGGAAAAACGATACCCAAAAGTTCGCCATCCGGAGTTCTGATAAATGAGATCGCCGACTGCAGGAATCGCGGCAGACAAGACCACGATGGCGTAAAGCCACTTTCTCGGCCGGTCGCCTTCGAGACCTTTGGGCCAGAGCACCCAGAAGTAGAGGGGGGTCGTGAACCAGATCGCCAGACCGTGTTCGTTGATCTGAAAGGGGGCTGCGGCCGTTGCAAGGATGCGCGGCGGCAGCCACGGCAAACTCGAAAGCATGATCCCCAGGTTCTTTGCGAGGTAGTGATAGCTGAAGAGGCCCCACTTCATGATCCGCGTGTGCCATCCGACCGTCAGGAACTCGTGATCGAACCAAATAGGAGTCGCGCGGCCGTAGCGGGTCCAATTCAACCAGGCGGCGATTCCGAAACCAACCACGATCGGCCCCGAAAACAGAGCGTACCGGCGTGCGAGTGCACGGAAGTCGACGCCAGATGGGAGCGCGCGAATTCGATCGACGAGGCTCCCGGACATGGCAAGCTCGCCTTTGACCGAGACCCTCAACGCCTCCAACGCAAAGAGCGGGATGGTCAGAAACACGGGGGTCCGAGTCAGCCAAGCGCAGGCCAGCATCGTGCCCGCCAAAGCGGGTCGCTCGGCGTCGAGCGCCCAGAGCGCGTAGAGCGCGCCCTCGGCCGCGCCCACGACCATGGCGACGAACCACACGGTTCCCTCGACCGCCGAGAAAAAGTAGACCGTTCCGAAGGCATAAAGCAGCGCTAACGCGACGTTCTGACGTTCCGTTCGCCATGACCGGCCCGTTCGGCGAAGCTTTTCGAGCACCAGCAACAACGCGGCAGGCGCAAGGCCCGCCAGCTCCACCGCAAATTGGCCGTCGCGGAAATTCTCCGCGGAACCCGCGAGCTTCACGAACGGCAGCATCAAGAGCGCCGGCAGTGGAGGAAAACTGATGTACGTCTTGCCGTGAAACTCGGCGAAGTCGTTGTTCATGGCGTAGGCCGGCGGGCCACCCGCAAGGTCTTGGCGCCCGTGCAACCAGGCGTCTGCCAGGAGAGCAAAGTGATTGAAAGGGGTATGGACCGTGAGCCGTTGTGCTCCCGCGAACGCAGCGAAGATCGCCGTGGTCACGAGATACACGAACAGTGCGAGGAGAAGACGACGAGGGCGCGATTCGGGCTGGACCAGGGTGGCGAGCCGTCCCGTGCGCGCCGGAAGTTTGCTTGAGGGGGCGGCAGCGCGCCCATCGCTGCGAGGATGGGGCATCGCCATGTTGCGCAAAGCTATCATCCGCCGCGCCAGCCCGGCAGTCGCCGGGTGCCGAGGCCCAGCGCGAAGCGTGTTTCGCTGCCTGCGCATTCGACCACGCATCGGGTCCCCCCAAGACCATGAAAGCCTCGATGGTTTGTGCCAATCGATGTTTGGCGCGCGTCTTGCTTTCGTCCGCCGCGGAGCAACGTGGTCGCCCGATGTGGAGCGACCTGAATCCGACAACCCATGGCCCTACCGTTCGGCGAGACACCGGGCGCCCGCGATTCCCGCGCGCTCTCTATTCTGGCGAAGACCATTTACCGAGAGCTCCGGAGCAGCGGCTATGAAGTGCGCCATGTCATGGCCCTTGCCGGTGAGCTCCTCGGAGAAGTGGCCAGCGAGGTCCGCGCGGAAGCCGCTCCCAGGGGCCAGCGCGGTCGAACCTGACTGGGGGGACGAGCGGGCCGGCAACCACCGTTCGGCAAAAACGCCGCCCAAGTTGACTGCTTGCCGGGCTGCTTCGACAATCCTCGGGGACGTGCTGGCGCGCGATGGGACGGGCGCGAACGGCCGCAGCGTTCCGAGGGAGCTGAATGTTCACGATCGTCATCAACGAAAAAGGAGGGACCGAGCGACGGGAAGCTTTCGAAGGGGGTGAAATCAGCGTGGGGCGAGTGCAGGGCAATGACCTGATGCTGCCAAAGGGCAATGTTTCGAAGCATCACGCCCGTCTGCTTCTTCGCGACGCACGCTTCATCGTTACCGACTTGAGGAGCACGAACGGGACGTACGTAAACGGTCGAAAAATTTCGCAAGCGACGCTCGTTCGCGAGGGCGACAAAATCTACATCGGTGACTTCGTTCTCCGTTTGGAGGCGACCGGGAAAGAATCCGGTCGACCGGCCGAAGCACCCGTCGCGCGAACATCAGCACTCGATCCAGGCTCCTCGCCCGCGGTGGGCCCGTCGACCCCCCTGACGTCGGCAGCGCCTGCCGGACTCGTCGCCCGGTCCGCCGCGGCGCCACCGCCAGAACTGCAGAACGTGAGCCATTTCCCGCTCGAGCGCGATCCAGACAGCGAAAGCGCGCCCGAGCTGCGCGGGATGTCCATGCCCATGTTGCCCGCGCCTCCTCGCCTTCCGCAGCGTCTGGAGCCGCGTCCGCGGTCCGTGACGGTGGCTCCTGAACGATCGGGGGCGCCGCAGCGTCAGTCGCTTCCAGCATCGACACTCGCGGCGCGACCGACGGCTCCAGTGCCCGGCCGATCGCCGCCGCGGGAGGGACCTCAGCAGGCGGCACGACGCCTGGCGCTGATTACCCTGGTCGATCGGGTGGCCGACGCGATCGATCTGGCTTCGATGGATCAGGCATTCGAAGTTTCCGATGCGCAGTTAGAACAGATTGAGCGGGCCGTTCGCGACCAAGCGAAGGCCATGCGGGTCGAAGGGGAAGCACCCGAAGGGGTGGATCTCGAGACCCTCTCGCGCGACGCGATTCGCGAGCTCGTCGACGTCGGGCCGTTGGGCCCGCTCCTCGACGATGATTCCGTGACTCAGATTCACGTTTGGCGGCCAGACTACGTGCTCGCCACCAGGAACGGGCAGTCGTTTCTGGCGGAGCCAGGCTTCACGAGCGAGCCTGTCGTCCGTCGCGCCATCGCCCGGCTGGCCGGACGTACGAGCGAGCCCCTTCGGGCCGGCGAGCCCATCGTCGACCGAAGATTGCCCCGGGGCGCCCGCCTGGTCGCGGTTGGGCCTCCGGTTGCGCAATCTTGGGTGCTCGCCATTCGTAAACCGCGACGCTTCGACGTGACGTTCGACGAACTCGTGCGCACCGGTGCCCTGTCGCGTCCCATGGCGGTATTTCTCGAGGCCTGCGCGGCTGCGCGCGCCAACGTTCTGGTCATTGGCTCGGGGCCCACGCTCATCGCACCGATGCTCGGTGCGCTCGTAGCGGCCACGCCTGTCGGTGAACGAGTGGCTATGTTCCAGGACGAGGAAGACGTTGCCGTGGGCCCCCAGGCTCAGGCAATTGGACTTCGGCCCAGAGAGGGACCCGATGCGGTGCGGACGCTGCTGGCCGCCACGCGACTCGGAGCCGGCCACGTTTCGCTCGGATCGCTCCGTGGCGAGCTGGCGGCGGCTGCCATCGACGCCATTGCCGAGGGCTTCGAGGGCGTCTTCGGAGGCGTCGGGGCGCCGTCCATGCGGCAGGGGCTCGCCCGGCTGGCCGCTCAGATAGCCCTGGCGCGTCCTGGCACCTCGATCGAGGTTGCACGCGAGGCGGTCGGCGAGTCCTTCGACGTGGCCGTCGAGATGGGACGTTCGCCGACCGACCAGCGCCTTCGGGTTCTGCGAATCTCTGAACTCATCGGGTCCGATGCGAAGGGGGTCAGCGTGGCCGACCTCTTCATCTCGAATGCGGAAGCGGTCGGCGAGCCGACTTTCGTGGTGACAGGAAACATCCCAAGATTCACGGGTGATTTCGCGGCACGCGGCGTGACGCTCGAGGCGGCCCTCTTCAAACGGGCGCGGTAACACGCTTCATCTCTCGATGTGAACCTTCAATTTTCTGTGGAATGAAGGCAGGCGCAGCTTCCGAAGAGCCTTCGTCTCGATCTGACGGATCCTCTCTCGCGTCAGCTCGAAGTTCTTGCCGACATCCTCGAGCGTTTGATCGCCAGGCGAGTCGATTCCAAACCGCATTCGCAGCACTTGCTCCTCGCGTGGGGTGAGAAGCTTGAGAAGCTCGCGCGTTTCGTGTGAAAGCTCCTTGTCGCCGACCGCGTCGTCGGGAGCACGGAACGAAAGATCCTCGACAAAGTCGCCAATCGTTGCGCCGCCGTCTTCGCCAACCGGCGAGTCAAGGCTGACCGGATCGCGCGTTGCTTCCAGAAGCATTCGAATCTTCTCGACCGGTACGTTCATCCGGGCGGCTATTTGTTCCGGGGTGGGCTCCTCGCCCCCTTCCTGGACCATGTCGCGCAACGTCTTCGAGAGCTTATTGTGCGTCTCGACCATGTGCACCGGGATGCGAATGGTGCGCGCCTGGTCGCTGATGGCGCGGCTTACGCTCTGCCGAATCCACCAGCTAGCGTATGTGCTGAACTTGTACCCGCGCTTGTACTCGAACTTGTCGACGGCCCGCATGAGGCCCAAATTGCCCTCTTGAATCAAATCGAGCAGGTGCAGACCGCGGTTGCGGTAGCGTTTGGCAATCGATACGACCAATCTGAGGTTTGCCGCGATCAGGGCGGCCTTTGCCCGTTCGGACTTGGCTTCCCCGGAGCGAATGGCACCGAGCGTTGCGTCCAATGCGCGTCGCCGCGTGACGGGCGCATCCTCGCGCGTGCTTCGCAGCTTGGCTACGATCCGGTCAAAGGCACGACGAGTAAGACGCACCTCCAGGAGGGCTTCGACCAACTCGCCGCGGGCACCCGCCCCGACCCGGCGAGATCGCGCTATCGCCCCTGCGCGTTCGAGCGCCTCCCCGATGGCGCGGACAGTCCCGTCTTCATCATCGCCCCCGTCGTCATCGACCGTGGCGCGGGTGATGTCACGCAGTCGAAGCTTCCGATCGCGCAGCGCGCGGCCCAACGCTCCGAGCTCGCGCGCGCCAACGGTGGAGCCGGCGATGGCACTTAGGGCCTGCCTCTCGCCGTCCTCGATGCGTTTGGCGAGGTCGACCTCGCCCTCCCGAGTGAGGAGCGGCACCCGGGCGAGCTGCTCGAAATAAGTGGTGACCGCGTCGGACGGCGCGTCTTGGCGGATGGATTGGAGGGGGATGGAAGTGGTCACTAGCGCTGTGGGGGAAATGGTACGGGGCAATGGAACGGATCGATGGGGTCCGGCTCCGAAACGCGTCGTTCGCTTCGAATGTTTCCACGGGCCGTGGGCAGTGGCGACCTCAGCCGACAGTGTTTCGTTGATGCGTAGGATTCAGCCTGATGCGGCAGTCGCACTCTCCCCGCGCTTGAGCATTTTTCGGTGAAGCAGACGCTTTTTGAGCGGGCCTAGGCGATCGATCATGAGCACCCCCTGTAAATGGTCGTATTCATGCTGAATTGCAATGGCGAGAAGGCCTTGGGCCTCCAGCTCGAAGGGCCGCCCGTGGCCGTCTCGGGCTCGGACGCGCACTTTTTCGGCGCGCTCGATGTCTTCGCGTGCGCCCGGAAAACTCAAGCAGCCCTCTTCCGAGGCCATTTTCCCTTCGCTCGTGATGATCTCGGGGTTGACAAACACACGAAAATCGCTGGCGTCCCCCTCGGACGCGCAGTCGACGACGAAGATTTGCCAGAGCTCGCCGACTTGGGTGGCTGCCAAACCGACGCCAGGCGCCGCATACATCGTCTCTGCCATGTCGTCTATCAAACCCCTAAGCTCTTCCGTAAGCGCCTCGACTTTGCGCCCGGCGACACGAAGTCGGGCATCGGGATAGTGCAGGATCGTGCGGACGGCCATCTTCTTGTAATCTAATGCGCCTCCAAGCCGCTGGCGAGATCATCGCGGTGGATGCCGAACGGCTCCCCAAACGTGCGCGTCGACTCCGCACACTTCCCACTGGGGGTCGGCGATACATGGTGCTTCGGCGGGCGTGGCGGGCCCGGCCCAATCGACCGCTCCAGGTCGTCCGCGGGGTCCGAGCAGGATCGGAGCGATAAACGCATGCAGCTCATCGATGACTCCTCCTGCCAGGAGACTTCCGGCCAGCTCCGCTCCGCCCTCGATCATGGCGCTCACGATGCCCCGGGATCCGAGCAGGCGCAGCCCCGCGGTCGGTTCGATGCGACCTTCCGCCGAAGGGGGCGCTCGGAGCACCTCGACCCCGCGCTCGACCAACTGGTCCTCGTTGGAGGATGGCGCATCCGTCGTGCAGAGAACCCACGTGGGCACCTCGCGCGCCGTCTGCACCAGGCGCGACGCGAGCGGCACGCGCAGGCGCGTGTCGAACACGACGCGAAGCGGACTGTGGCCGGGTGCGTCGCGGACCGTGAGGCGAGGGTCGTCCGCCAGCACCGTGCCGATGCCGACGATGACGGCGTCTTGCTGCGCGCGCAACGAGTGAACGCGAGCGCGGGCCTCGGGTCCGGTGACCCATTTGGAAGCTCCTGTGCGTGACGCGATTCGCCCGTCGAGCGACAGCGCGAGCTTGAGCGCCACGTAAGGAATTCCGGTCGTCACGAATTTCGCCCATGGAGCAATCATCCGCCGAGCCTCGGCTTCCCGGCAGCCGACGTCGACGCGTACGCCGGCGCTGCGTAGCCGGGCCACTCCTCCACCGGTCACGTGCGGGTTTGGATCGAAGCATCCTACGACCACACGCGCAACGTTGGCTGCGACGAGCGCGTCCGTGCACGGCGGCGTCCGACCCACGTGATTGCAGGGCTCGAGGGTGACGTACAAAGTTGCGCCGGCTGCGCGCTTCCCGGACTGACGCAGCGCGACGATTTCGGCGTGGTGCTCACCCGCGCGCTCGTGATGGCCTCTGCCGACGACCTGTCCGTCTTTGACGAGGATAGCGCCGACGTGCGGATTGGGAGAGGGATTGCCACGCGCGCCGTCTTCCAATGCCAGGGCCATGAAGCGTTCGTCTTCCTCCGAGAAGACGACGTCAGACGGGTCAACCTCCGTCATCGTTGCGCTTCTCCGGGGGGGCCTTCGACGGCCGTTTCGGATCGCCTCGCCCGAGCCATCTTGTCGAGCTCGGATCGGAATTCCTCGATATCACGGAAGCTTCGATACACGCTTGCGAAGCGAACATAGGCGACTTCATCGACCTCGCGTAAGAGCTTCATCACGCGTTCACCAATCTGTTTGCTGTCGACCTCCTTGGCCTCGCTCTCGATCAATTGGCGCTCGAGCTCGTCGATGAACTGCTCGATGCGATTCATCGCCACCGCGCGCTTGTTGCACGCGAGGCGCACACCCCGAAGCACTTTTTCTCGATCGAACGGCTCGCGAACACCGTCCTTTTTGACGACGACCGGGAGCACGTCCTCCACGCGCTCTCGGCTCGTGAAGCGGCGTCCACACCCTTCGCATTCGCGGCGACGCCGTATGACGTCACCCGTCGCAGAGGTTCGAGAGTCGGTCACCTTGCTGTCGAGCTGCGAACAAAACGGGCATTTCACGGGCCTGGCCTTAGCACGGGTGATTTGAGCCCGTCATCGAGCCGGGGTTGTCGCGGTCATGCGTCAACACGCGACAGCACCAGTGCGCAGTTCGTACCGCCAAAGCCGAACGAATTGTTCATGGCGTGTCGTACCCGTCGTTCGCGCGCCGTATTGGCCACGTAGTCGAGAGTGCACTCGGGGTCGGGATCGGTGAGGTTGATGGTCGGAGGGACCAACCCCTCGGCCACAGCCAGGGCACAGATCGCGGTCTCGACGGCACCCGCTGCTCCGAGCAAATGACCCATCATCGACTTCGTCGAGCTGACCCACAACTTCTTGTCGATCGCACTGGCGCCAAAAACCTTGGCGATCGCGCGTGACTCTTCGAGGTCTCCGATCTGCGTCGACGTGCCGTGCGCATTCACGTAGTCCATGGCATCCGGCGAAATGCGCGCGTCCTCGAGTGCCATGCGCATCGCTCTTTGAGCCCCTTCATGCATCGGCGCCGGCTGAGTCAGATGGTGGGCGTCGCTGGACGCGCCGTAGCCCGCGACCTCGGCGTATACGCGAGCGCCGCGCGCTCTCGCGTGCGATAGCGACTCGAGGACCATGACTCCTGCCCCTTCGCCGCAGACGAACCCGTCGCGCCCGCGATCGAACGGGCGGCTCGCCCGCGCCGGATCGTCATTGCGCTTGCTGAGCGCGAGCATCGCTTCGAAGCCGGCGATGCCTACGGGCGAAATCGTCGCTTCGGTGCCACCGGCGATCATGACGTCCACTTTGCCCCGACGGATCCACTCGCCCGCTTCACCGATAGCGTGCGCGCCGCTCGAGCACGCGCTGGTGGTGCAGTAACTCGGCCCTTTCAAACCGTGCGCGATCGAGACTTGTCCAGCGGCAAGGTTGCCGATGATCGTGGGGATCGCGTAAGGGCTGACCCGCGTAGGTCCCTTCGTCAACAGCGTTTCCTTCGTCTTTTCCAGCGAAAATCGGCCCCCCACCCCGTTGCCAATGAAGCATCCGGCGCGCTCGCGCGCTGAATCGGAAAGCTCGAGCTTGGCGTCGAGAATCGCCAAGGAGGCGGCGCCGAGCGCGAATTCCATGAAGCGATCCATCTCCTTCAGCTTCTTCCGCTCGATCCAGCGCGTGGGTTCCCAGCCCTTCACCTCTCCAGCGATCCGAACCCGAAATTTCGAACAGTCGAAGAGAGTGATCGCGCTGACGCCGCTCTCACCCGCAAGCAGGGCCCTCCAGCTCTCTCTCGTTCCGATTCCGAGAGGGGTAACGAGGCCGATGCCGGTGATGACGACGCGTTCCATGGCGAGAGCTCAGTCGGCCCGAGTTGTCCCCGGGCCGATACCTTCTCGTTACTTTTTAGCGTGCTTCTCGATGTAGTCGATCGCATCCTGCACGGTCCGAATCTTCTCGGTGTCCTCGTCGGGAATGTCGATTTCGAAGGCCTCCTCGAACGCGAGCACGAGTTCGACGAGGCCGAGCGAGTCAGCGCCCAGGTCGTCGATGAAGCTCGACTCGAGCTTGATGTCCTTCTCGTCGACATCGAGCTGCTCTTTGATGATGCGCTTGACCTCGCTGGGAATGTCAGTAGCCATGGGTGTGTTCGCCTCGTATAGGAAAAACGATTGAGAGTCGAGCGGCAGAGGCGCGGGAACCGCTGCGCGCCGTCGAAAGTCAGAGGTACAGCCCGCCGTTCACCCGCAACACTTGGCCGGTTAGGTATCCCGCTTCGTCGCTTGCGAGGTACACGCACGCTGCAGCAACTTCGCGCGCGCTTCCCGCTCTACCGAGGGGGATCGTCTTCATCAGCTGCTCCTTGTGGTCGGGGCTCATCGTGGCTGTCATATCCGTATCGATGTAGCCCGGTGCGACGACATTCGTGGTCACATGGCGCGAAGCGTACTCGCGCGCGATCGACTTCGCCGCGCCGATCACCGCTGCCTTGGTCGCTGCGTAAGCGGTCTGGCCGGGGTTGCCCATTTCGCCGATGACGCTGGACACGAAGATGATGCGGCCCCAGCGTCCTCGCATCATGCTCCTGCTCGCCGCGCGCGCCGAGGCGATCGCGCCGCGGACATTGGTCGCCCAAAGCTTCTCGAGATCCGCGTCCTTGAGTCGCACGAGCAGGCCGTCGATTGAGATCCCAGCGTTGGCGATCAGGATGTCGATTTTGCCATGCCGTTTGATGATGTCCTCGACCGCGGCATCGACGGCCTTCGTGTCGGCGACGTCGAAACCGACCACGTCGGCTTTTCCACCCTTCGCGACAATGACGTCGGCGACTTCGCGCGCCGCTGCCTCGCCTTTGAGGTAGTTGACGACGACCGTCGCACCGGCTTCTGCGAGCGCCTCGCAGCATGCGCGTCCAATTCCGCGTGAGCCCCCGGTGACAAGGGCGATTCGGCCATCGAGTCGAAACATGCATCTCCCGCGTGCGAGCCGCTTATAGACGCCGCGCGCCGGCCATTCAACACTCAAGCGCGAGGGCGGATGGCGCTTTGCGTCAGCGGCTCGTTGCCTCGGCCATAAAGGAGTGCAGTTCTCCGAGCGAAGCGAGGTCTCCGACGCTCAGCACTTTGACCTCCTTGGCAATCCTCTTGACGAGACCGGCGAGAACTTTCCCGGGCCCGACTTCGAGCGCGTGAGTGACGCCGTGGGCGACCATGAAGCGGACGCTTGCGTCCCAGCGCACGGGCCCGTCCACTTGGCGGACGAGAAGTTCTCTCGCGCGGGACGGATCGATATTGGCACACGCATCGAAATTCGCCACGATGGGGAAACGGGGGGGCAGCACGTTCACGAACGCGAGCTCCGCTTCCAGTGTGCGCGCCGCCGGTGCCATGAGAGCGCAATGGAATGGGGCACTCACTTTGAGTGGAATGGCGCGGCCCCTTTCAGCGATCACGAGCTCGCCGACGCGCGCGACGGCGGCCGCATGTCCCGCGACGACGACTTGCCCCGGCGCGTTGAAGTTGGCTGGCGCGACGACGCTTCCCTCCGCCGCCTGGGCACAAATTGCCTCAAGCCGCTCGGGATCCATTCCGACGATTGCGCTCATCGTTCCTGTGCCCGGGGCCACCGCCTCTTGCATGGCCCTGCCGCGCGTGCGCACGAGACGAACGGCATCCTCCAAGGACAGGGCTTCGCCGGCAACCAGCGCGGAGTACTCGCCGAGCGAGTGCCCCGCGGCGAATGCGGGTAGAGGCAAGCCCGGCAGGCGTTCGCGAATGGCCTCGAGGACCGCGCAGCTGGTCGCCACGAGAGCAGGCTGCGCGTTGACGGTCAGAGTCAGTCGATCGTCCGGGCCTTCCAGAATCAACTCGGAGAGGGATTCGCCCAGTGCATCGTTGGCGCGCTCCAAAATCGCGCGTGCCGCCTTCGAGGACTTTACGACGTCCTTGCACATGCCCACAAACTGCGAGCCTTGGCCGGGGAAAAGCCATGCGATGCTCATGATCCATCCGCCCGCGCCTTCTCCGGCGCTCGCTTGACCTCGGGAATCTCGGGCTTGAAGGCCGCCCGGACACGGGCCGCGCCGGTTTGCGAGCGTCTATTCGGTCGATGCCGTTCCGGGTTTGACGGAACGCCCCTTGTAATGGCCGCACGAAGCGCAGGCACGGTGCGACGCGACGGGTTCTCCACAATTCGGGCAGGCAACCAGGTTCGGCGCCTCGACCTTGTCATGTTGCGCACGTCGCATGTTTCGTTTTGAACGGCTCTTGCGTCGCTTGGGGACGGCCACGACAGTTCTCCTTCTACGTCTTCTTCAGTCTCATCAGGGGCCGCAGCCTTGGGTCCAGGGCCTCGTCAGGCAGGCCGCTTTCGGCCCCGTGGCTGATACCCGCGCAAGCCTCGGAACACAAGGGGATCATCGGAAGGCCAAGGAGCAGCTGGTCGCGGACGAGGTCATCGAGCACGACGGTCTCACCATCGAACGGGATTGTATCGGCGTCCGCGATGGCCAATTCGAGCTCCTCGGCATGTGCGGTGCCGTGTGCGGGCGTCTCTACGGCGAGAGCCGTGACCTCGTCCTCGACCGTGATGCGTGTCGGTTCAAGACACCGCGCACACAGCACCATCAGCTCGGCTCGAAGAACACCGCGCACCACGACGTCGCGCCCGCTCCTTGAGAGCCGCACGTCGAGATTGCCGTCGCGGTCGGCGGGGCGGACGTCCGTTCCCTCCAATGCGCCGCGCAGCCAAGCCGCTCGGACCGGGAAGCGAAATTGCTTGCCCGAGACGTCAAGATCGTGCGTCAAAATGGGGTACTCGTAACGGGGCATCGGAGCGCTCGGTTTATCCACAACGGCAGCTGCACGAACATACGCGCTGCCCTGCGGCCCGCAAGGACCCCCGGGCAACGTCCGAAAAATGGGAAGCGTGCCTTGCGACGTGCCATTTTTCTGCCTCAGTAGCTCTGCAGGCGCGGTCGTACGAGCGGTTGAGGCGCGTTGCCGCGCTGCAGTCGAACGACGGTCGGCGAGGTGCCCATCAACCGTCCCTCGAAGGTGCGCAGTCCCAAAGTCGCCCCGCCCGCTCCGCGGGTGTCCAGCCACGCGCGAACCAGCAGGAGCCCGCTGCGGTCGAGGGTATGGTCGGCGCAATACGCACCGAGCACGACCGTGAGATGCGCGGCGGAATGCGGTGCAATCGTCGTGAAGAGCTCCCGAAGGGGCGCAGAGGGCAGGGTGGGCCACGTGCAGCGATGGTCCGCCGTAGGTGCAGCCACTTCGAACCCGAGCATTTCTGGACGAAAACGCAGCGTTACGGCGATCGTGCTCTCGTTGTGGAGCGTTATCGGGATTTCGACATCCTCGGGCGACGCGGCGTCGATCGCGTCGGCTGATTCGAGCCGGAGTTTGGGCGTTCCCAGCGGATCGTCGCCTGCCGGTCTCGGGATCGACCGCGGAAGGGATCGCTCGTCGGGCAGAGCTATGGGCGGGGCGTCCAGCATGCGGATCGACGCGATCTCGGGCTCGATCCCGTCGATGGGCGTGACTTCCGAGAACGCGGTTCCGGGACCGCCGCTCGAGCCCAAGTGTCCGACCACGATGGCGCCGGACGCGAGCGCATCGAAGCCTCTCTGGCCAAAACAGTACAGGCGTGGCTCGAACGTTTCGACGAACGTGCGGCTCGGTGGGAGCACGATGGCGCGTTCGAGTGGATCCTCCGGACGCATCGTCGTTGGAAGTTCGCAGTGCACCGATTGGCGTGCACTCCTCGGCGTAACATCGAGCGTGAGTAACCGGGCGTCGGCCACGATTCGGACTGGAACGACGCCGTCGTTGGTCACGCGAATGCTCCAGCGATCGCGAGTCGTCGGTGCATCCAGGGCGAGCTTGACGTTGGGCTCCGGGGGCAGGTGCGAGGGATGGGATCTCGGACTCCTCGCATTCCTCACGGCCGTCGCCAACGGCCGGCCCTTTTGAGCCACGGTTGGCGGCGCTGCCGCGATTGAAGTTGCCGCGAGCAGCCCGACCCACGTGCCGACCCAGGGCATCTCTCAGCCGCGGAGTGTCTCGAGCAATTCGAGGTCCGGGATCGCGACGGCGAATCGGGTCTTCACCACGCCGACATCGATCTCCTCGAGTAGCTTGCACAAACCGATGCCGTCGTAGAGCGTCACCGGAGCCGCGCCCGCAGCAGCAGCCTCTTCGCGCGCCCCGGACAGCACCTGTCCGGTCGTGATCAGCCACCCGGTCGTCGCAGGTCCGTAATGATGAAGAGCACCTCGGAGATCCGTGACGCGTTCTCGCCCGATCTCGCGCCCGTCTTTTCGAATCACGAGTGCGGTGGCAATGACATCGCCCCCCGTCCTGTGCAGGGCCGAAAAGTGCGCCTCGCCGCCGGGCGATCCCGAGCGCCGAACGGTCCTCAGATTCATCATTCCGACCCGTTCGAGCGCGACCAGAACGAGCTCGATCAGAGCATGGCCGGGCAACTCTTGGATGCGGCGGAGCAACGCGCGCCGCGACGCCTCTCGGTAACGCTCGACGGCGGCGACAACTTCCTGTTCGAGCCGAGGCAGCTCGCCCCCGAGCGACCAGTCCGTCAAGCCCACTCGTGCATTGCTGGCCAACCGAAAGCGAATCCGCTGTCCATTGGCATGACGACGAAGGTTATCGGCCCGGACCGTCGCGCCCACCTGAGCCACTCCTAAGATCGGGTCGCCCTGCAGCCGCCCCCGGCGCAGCAGGGCGTCGGCGACCGCGCGAACGGGAGCCGGCCCGCTGTTGCGATCGAACGAGGCCAGAACGAGTGCGACCGCGTCGGCGAGCTCGCGCCCGGCAAGCTCTTCGCCCTCCCCCAACGGGACGTCGATTCCGGTCGGCTGTCCGCCGGCCATAATCTGCTGCCGATCGCGAACGACCGGTCGCGCCGCCACAGCTTGTTCGCGAGCCTCGATTCCGTCGTCCCCCTCGGCAGGGGCCGCTACTGGAGGCTGACTGAGCGTGACTTCGACTCGCGATGGAGACGGCTTGTCGGCGGAAGCGTTCGGAGCGAAGCCAGAACCGGTATCGGCCTGGCTGTTGCCGCCTCGACCCCTCCGGCGCCGTCGTCTTCGTCGTCGTCCTCCCTCGCCCTGCGCGGTCGTCGTCTCGGGTTGGGACAACGGGGCGAGGATCGGCTGGTCGTCGTCGTCTTCGTCGTCGAACAGCTCGGCGCCTCGAGCGGCGAGGTCTGCCCGCAGGGCCTCTTCACCCGATACGGGCGTTGCGCGGTCACCGTCCGAGCCCTCGTCCTCGAGGTCGGATTCGGCGGCGGTCTCGCGGTTCTGCTCCGCGCCGCGCAAAGCGGCCTCAATCTCGAGAGCATTGACTTCGAGTGCGCCGTTTTCCTCGCCAACCTCCTCTGAAGCGCCGGCTTCACCGTCCGGCGCCGTGGGGGCGCCTCTTCTTTTGGCCTTCGGCTCTTCCCATTCGCGGAGCGCGAAGATCCCGGGCTTGACCTTTACGATGGGGACGTCCTTGTCGTCCTTCTTCACCGCCGCCGTCAGGCGATGACTCATCGTGACCTCGGGCGTCTTGCCCACGTGAGAGAGAAGGTTGCTTGCGATGGCAAGCTCGGTGATCTCTTTGTAATGAAGCGGTTTACCCGCTTGGCGGAGAACCTCCGCAGCAGCTTCGATGAACGTCATGTTCGGCTTTCGTTCGTCCCCTTGCCGGGGCCCCCTGTTCGGGGCGCCGCTGGATTGGCCGCTATGACCGTTCCGGGCGCTCTTGAAAAAAAACGACTCCGCGCCTGCGCCGACCCTGCCAACCTGGTGCGAGCCGCACGCTACGCGTCGCGACGACATCTACCGCGATTCGACGGGAACGTCAAACATCGCTTTCATTCAGTTCGGTGGCGTCGTGGCGGGCGGCGGGGGTTCGGGCGCCGTCTTCGCGGCCTTGTTTGCATCCGTCTCTTCGAGCAGCTGCTGAAGCGCCTTTTGCCGAGCTCCTTCGTTGCCTAGCGCGCCAAGTTTTGCGGCATCGAACGTCAGCAAGGGCAGTTGCCCCGCGCTGTAGACGGGCAGCCTGCCATCCCAGTGCTCGAGCGCTCGGTACTGGAGAACGGCCGGCGTCATCGAAAGGCGGATGATTTCGTTGGCTTTGGCCTCGGCCCGCGCACGGATCAGCAACCCGTCGGCCTCACCCTCGGCCTTCTGTCTTGCGGCCTCGGCTTGCCCGTGCGCTTGGGTGATCGCTTGCTGAGCTTCCGCCTCGACCTGAGCGACGCGGTTGCGGCTCTGAATCGCGTTCTGCGTCGCCTCCATCGCTCGGTTGATCGCGTCCATCACGTTTTGCGGTAGGCGAAGCGCTCCGTTGATTGTCAACTGGTCGATGACGATTCCGTCTTTGCTGAAGACGTCCCGGCATTTCTGCGTCACGTCATGGAGCATTTTGCTCTTCCCGCCGCCGTAAATCTCCTGGACTGGCAGTCGCGACGCCACGTCGTTGAACGCTTCGCGAACCGTGTTGCGCATGTAGCCGTCCGCAAGCACGGCCAGATCGTTGAGCCGGAAGCGGTTGTAGAGCCGTGGAGCCAGCCCCGGCTCGATGTGAAACGACAGGCCGATGTCGGCACTGATGTTGACGCCCTCGTTCGAGCTGAACGTGATGGATTCGTCGAAAGGTTTGCCTTCGTGCGCGGATTGCGACCAGACGACGTTTTGCACGCTGGTCGGGAAGAGAACGATCTGCTCTGTGAGAGGGTTGAAAAAGACCCATCCCGTCACGACGGGCATGTCCTGCACACCCCGGTCGCTTCCCGCGAGCTTCACGCGGATGCCGACATGACCGGCATCGACCCGGGTCGTTGCGTTGCACCCCAAGAAAAGGGCACCGGCTCCGGCAATCGCCAGGACCACGAGCAAGCCGAACGAGCGCGCAATCGCAGACGCTGTAGCGGCAACGACGCGGGCCATGGGTCGAGACTATCAGAATTCGATCCGTCGCCCATGCCGACCGCGCATGCGCGACCGGGTGGACAGGACCGTTCGTCCAACGTGGCTCGCACGGGCGCCACGTTTCGATTACGTGATGACCCTCGCCATGCGTTCTGCTGCGGCCCTCTTCGTTGCGGTCGTCTTCGTCGTGAGCAGCGCGGCTTGGTACCTGGCATTTTCACCCGAGCGCGCGGCGAGAACGGCGTTCTGGCTCCTCGCGGAAGGTCCCACGGTCGTCTTGGCCGCGATCGCCGCCGTATGGGCAGAGCGGCAGGGGCTTTTGCGCGGGTGGATGACCCCGCGGTGGGGAGACTTCACGCGCGGGTTGTTCGGCGCTCTCGTTCTGTTTGCCGTCGCATGGGGCTTCGCCCGGGCCGCCGCTCCGGTGGGCTCGACGCGCGAGATCTGGCTCGTGTCGCTGTACGGGCAGATCGGCGATCCACGCGAGCTGCAGGCCCACGCGGGTGCTGTCGCCACGGCGCTCATCGTGGCGTCGGCGGCCGAGGAAGTCTTGTGGCGGGGCATGATCACGCAGCTGGTTGCCGACCGTTTCGGTTCACGCTTCGCGTGGCTTTGGGCGGCAGGGCTTTATGCTGCCGCGACCGTTCCGACGGCCGTTGCGCTGGGCTCCGGCGCGGGACCGAACCCCGTGGTCTTCGTTGCGGCGCTCGGCGGGGGCTTCCTTTGGGCAGGCATGGCGCGCTTCTTCGGGCGACTCGCGCCGGGCATCCTGGCACACGCCCTCTTCGATTGGGCGGCCATCATGATGTTTCCGCTTTGGGGGTCGACATGGCGGCGCTGACTCCGCTCCCAAATTGCGGCGACGGGCCCTTTGAGAACCGCGGAGAACCGCGGCCACGAACACTCGTGCGAGGGCCCTATCGTCGAGCGTTCCTGGCTTAACGCCCCGCAGTGGCGGGATTAGTCTGCGTTAAAGATGCGCGCCATCGACGTCGCTCCACACGATGCCGAGGCGGCGCGGGTGCTCATTACGTCGCGTCTCCACGCGTTCGGAGAGCGACCTCGCGAAGACGTCATCGAACTCGGCGCTCTGGTCGCCTGCGCGTACCCCGGCCTCGCCCCTGAGATCCATGCGCATCCCGAAGACCTTGTCGCCGTCGCCCGCGGGACTCGGCAGGCGCGCGACTTGCGTACGTACCGTCGCCTCGCAGCGACGGCAGTCGGCGATGTCACCGATAGGCTGCGCGTCCAGCGCGGACTGCGACGC
This sequence comes from uncultured delta proteobacterium, assembly GCA_963696385.1. GTDB lineage: Bacteria > Myxococcota_A > Polyangia > Polyangiales > Polyangiaceae > Palsa-1150. The sequence continues at coordinate 683,653 of CAVOKF010000003.1, read as the reverse complement.
TTTGTCGCTCGAGAGAAGCTGCGCATCGCAGTGCGAGAAGTCCTTGCGTATCCAGGGCAAGACGTCGACGTAACGGCCCGAGAGCTCTCCGACTTGGCGGACGTCTCCTGCGAAATCGCGCTCACAGAGGCTGCCACGTGGGCGCAGGCTCGGTTCGGTGAACCTTTCGCCGCAAATGGATCTCCGTGCGCATTCGTCGTCATCGGAATGGGCAAGCTCGGCGGGCGGGAGCTGAACGCGGGAAGCGATGTCGACCTCACACTCTTTTACGAGACCGACGACGGGGTCGTGCGCCCGCCGCAGGTGGGGGGCGGCCCCGCGCACACGCTGCACGAGCACTTCACTCGAGTGGCACAGCGGTTCGTTGCAACGATCGACGACGCCACGGAGGACGGTGTGGCTTGGAGGGTTGATCTTCGCTTGCGGCCCGAGGGGACGCGAGGACCGCTGGTCAACGCACTCGCGGCGGCCGAGCGCTATTATGAAACGTGGGGTCGATCGTGGGAGCGCGCGGCACTCGTGCGCGCCAGGCCGATTGCCGGGGATCTCCGCTTCGGCGACTCTCTTCTTTCAGCCTTGGCCCCGTTCGTATGGCGTCGTGCAGTGGATCCGCGCGTCATCGACGACATGGCCGCGATGCTTGCCCGCGCGCGCACCGAGGCCGGGGCCCTGGCACGCGACGACCTGAAGATCGGCCCCGGTGGCATCCGCGAGATCGAGTTCTTCGCCCAGGGCTTGCAGCTCGTCTGGGGTGGGCGCGAGCCGCGCGTACAATGCCGCAATACCGTTGAAGCTCTGCGGCGTCTGCGGGCGGGCGGGTTCGTGACCGAGCGCGAAGAACAGGAGCTCGCTGACGCGTACCTTTTTTTGCGGCGACTCGAGCACCGCATCCAGTTTGCGACCGGGCAGCAGACACACACACTGCCTCGGGAAGAACCCATGCGCGACCGCATCGCGCGATCGCTCGGGTACGACGGATCGGAGCCGCTCGTGCGCGAGATCGACGCAGTTCGTGCACGTGTCTCGGCGCGTTTCGCGTCGCTGGGGCCTTCGGGGGCGTTGCGCGAAGACCCTTCGCTGGGGGGGCTATGGACGGCTCTCGATTCGCACGACGAGGGGGCTGTCGCACGAGCCGCGTCGGGGCGCTTCGGCGCTGCTGGCGTCGACTTGCCACGACATCTCCTGTCTCTCGCGCGCAAGCCGGACAGTCCGCTCGCGGCGACGACGCGCGATCGAGATCCCCATTTTTCGGCCCGTCTTATCGACGCCCTCGCGGATGCCGCCGACCCGGAACAGGCGTCGCGTCTTCTGTCGGCATTTTTCGCTCGTCTTGCCACGCCCGGTGCCTATGTTCGCGCTCTGGCCGACGATCCCCGGCTGGTGCGCGCACTCTGCTCGCTTTTGGGGGCCAGCGCTTTTCTCGGGGAGTCGATCGTGAGTCATCCCGATCTCGTTGACCGCGTTTTGTATGCGCGCGGCGCACCGTCGGCCGACGTTCCACGCGTTCAGGTCGACGAGGAGGTGGCCGCGCTTTCTCCGGACGACGCCCGCGACGTGGATGCGTTCGTTGGCGCAATTCGCCGCGCGAAGCGGCGTGTCACCTTCGAGGTCGGTCTTGCCGACCTGGCGGGTGAGCTGGGAACGGTCGATGTCACGCGTGCCCTGACGGCACTGGCCGACGCCATCCTCTCCCACGCCGTAAACTTCGCATTGTGCGAGACGAGTGGCACGGCGCCGTCGGGGCAAGCAAGCCCGGACGGAGGAGGCGGCGCGCGCGGCCTGGCCGTCGTGGCCTTGGGAACGTTCGGTGGGCGCGAGATCGGGTACGGATCGGACCTGGATATTTTCTTCGTGTACGAGGCGATCGACGAGGCGGCCCCGGAGCGATTCGCCCGCGTCGCCCAACGCGTGCTCCGGTTGATGGAGACCCCGCATCGCGAGGGCGTTGGCTACTCTCTCGATACGAGACTTCGTCCGTCGGGCAATCAGGGCCTTCTCGTGGTCTCGCTCGACGGCTTCGGACGATATCAGGACGAACGCGCCGAAAGCTGGGAGCGCCAGGCGCTCGTGAAGGCTCGCGCTTGCGCAGGTGACCCCGAGTTGGGTGCACGGGTCATCGAGATCGCTCATCGCGCTGCGTTCGAGCGCGGCGCTCCGGACCCACAGCGCCTGCAGTATTTGCGAGGACGCATGGAGCGCGAGCTTGGACACGAGCGGCTCGATCGCTCGCCCTCCCGATACGACTTGAAGGTGGGCCGTGGCGGGCTCGTCGACATCGAGTTTGCGACGCAGTGGCTTCAGATGCGCTACGGCTTGGATCCGCGGGTGCGCGCTACGGAGACCGAAGTCGCGCTGTCCGCTCTCGAGACGTGCGCGTACATCGAGGCGCCTTTGGCGGAAACGCTTCGCGACGCGTGGCTATTTCTGCGAAGACTCGAGCAACGCTTGCGCATTTCGCACGGAGTGAGCGTCAGTCTGCTCGAGGAAGGAGCGCCCGGTCTCGTGACGCTGGCGAGACGCATGGGAATGCGCGACGCCCCGCGCGCGCGGGCAGACCAGCTTCTTCTGGATCGTTACGTGATGGTGACGCGCGAGGTTCGTGCCGCGTACCATCGGGTTCTGGGGACGCGGTGATGCAGACCATCGCGCACGTACACGTCCGATGAAACTCTGTCCACGATGCGCAGAGCCTCAAGTCGGCGCTTCGGCTGTCTGCCCCTACGACGGCGAGGCCCTCAGACTCGAGGCGCGCAACGAGCAGATCGAAGTCGATCGCGTCGAGGCAACCGGGCGGATCGAAGCGACTGGGTCTGACTTGGAGAATGGAGCCCTAGGTTAGGGCCGGCGGAGCAGTCCACCCAAGGAGCGCCTTCGCGGAATCCGGCTGTTGTCGCGCAAGAAGCGAAGGTTCGAGTGGTTGATGGCAGCGTGCGCGACGAGGGGTCCAGCAAGGCTGCCGGTCGAGGCAAATACGGCTGCAAAAAGAAAACCCATGAGCGTGGCCCAAGCCATCCATGGCCATCGCGCGGGCCCGCGAATTTGGTGCACGGCGCCAAACAGGATCGACGAAGCGAACACCCCGACGATGGGCACGAGAAGACCTCGAAAGAGGAGTTCTTCGCCAGCCGAGCTGGCCGCTGCGACGGCGAAAACGGTCACGTCGTCAGCACTGTGCACCGCAGGCCGCAGCGCCTCGTGGAGTGCGTGAGCCCAAGACGAGCGGCGGACGACAATGCGCGTCGAAACGATGGTGATTGCGCCAAGGGGCACCCCGAGCCCGAGGCTCAAGAGGAGCGAGGCGGCATGGTGCGCTCCGATCCATCCGTCGCACGCCATGGGATCGCGGCCCAGAAGCACGGATGCCGCGACCGCAAAAATACCGACGGCGGCGTATCCCGCGATGACGATCAGGACGCGACGCACGTGGGCGAGGGCGCCCATTCGCTCGCCTCGGGCGCCGAGTCGCTCGCCCTGTGCGCCGAGAGTCTCCACGTTTCTGCCGGCCGACATGTCGTCTTGCGAACCGTTTCACGGGCTCGCCGCATGCGCAAGCGGCTCCGGACCCAAGCCTACAGTACAAAGGGACAAAGCGCCTTTGGGAGCGGGTCGAATCTGTTACAGTCGAAACCCATCGTTGCCGATGTCGATGTCTGCCCACGACGAGCGCCCCCGAGTCCTCATCGTCGACGACGAGAAATTCATCCGGGACATCCTGGCCGACTTTCTCGGTATGGAAGGGTACATCGTGCGGACCGCAGAGGACGGCGCCGCCGCGCTGACTGAGCTCAGCAACGCGCACTACGATCTCGTTCTAAGCGACCTGAAAATGCCCCGCATGGGCGGCATCGAGCTCTTGGATGCGATCGGCACCGCGGCACCAAGCGCCCTCACCGTCATTATGACCGGCTTCGGTACGGTCGAAACCGCGATCGACGCGATGAAGCGGGGCGCTTACGATTACATTCTAAAACCATTCAAAGTCGAGGAGGTCATCCGTGTGGTGCAGCGGGGCCTCGACAAACAGCGCCTTGCCGCCGAAAACCTGAGGCTTCGTGAGGCCGTTTCGCTCTATAAAGTGAGCGAGGCGATCGCTGCCAGCCTGTCGCTCGAAGAGGTTCTCGCGACCATCGGCGATACGGCCCTTCAGGAGCTGAAGGGCGATCTCGTGTCCACGTGGCTCGATAACGGAGAAGGGGGGTACTTCGAGCGCCAAAGGCTCGTTCAAGCGCGCCCGGTTGACTCGATGACACCGCCGGTCGCGCACCCGGTTGGGCCGGGGGTCTTGCCCGAATCACGGGCCGAGGGCCAGGGCAACGTGGCATACGGTGCGCTCGCTCCCGAGGCGTTCGTAAGTCATTACGCGGCGCATTCGACTCTGCTCGAGCAGGGCGCCAGGGGAATGCGCTTCTTCGGCAGTCCTTCCGTGGTGCCGCTCGTGTCGCTCGTGTCGGTCCCGCTGCGCATGAAGTCACGGCTGCTCGGGTGGATTTGCGTCGCGAGCTTCACGAAGCAGAAGCGCTTCAACGAAGGTCACCGGAAGCTCCTATCGATCGTAGGATCGCGCGCGGCGGCGGCAATAGAAAACGCGCGATTGTACGAGGACCTTCGCGCGACGTTTCAACAGACCATTGAGGGACTCGCTCGGGCCATCGACAAGATGGATCGTTACACCGCCGGTCATTCGGAGCGTGTCGCAACGTACGCGACGTATCTAGCTGTCCGCTTGGGCCTCTCCGCGGATGCCATCGAGATCGTGCGTCAGAGCGCACTGATGCACGACATCGGCAAGATCGGCTGCGTCATGAACCTCAACAAGCCGGGCAAGCTCACGCAGGACGAGTACGAGGTCTTCAAGCGCCACCCGGCGTACGGACGAGACATCCTGGATCCGATCCGATTCTTGCATCCGCTGATCCCGGGCGTGCACTTGCATCACGAACGGTGGGACGGACGGGGGTATCCGCTCGGCTTGAAAGGAAACGACGTTCCGCTGATGGCGCGCATCATCGCCGTCGCCGACACGTACGATGCGATGACGAGCGATCGAGCCTATCGCAGGGCCTTGCCACACGAGGTGGCCGTGGGGGAAATCGAGCGTTGCAGCCGCACCCAGTTCGACCCCGAAGTCGTACACTTGTTCATGTCACGAATCGAAGAGTTCCGGGACGACATCCGCTCGAAGGGCAAGCGGGTCCCCGACTGAAGCTCGCACCGAGCATGTGACGCGCTATATAGCGAGCATGCTCGACGACAAGCTCCGCGAGTGCCTGACGTTCGACGATGTCTTGCTGGCTCCCGCGTACAGCGAGGTGCTGCCGAAGGACGTCGACGTGAGGACTCGCTTGTGCCGAGGGCTCGACCTGAACGTTCCGCTGCTGTCGGCCGCGATGGACTCTGTGACCGAGAGTCGCACGGCCATCACCATGGCGCGGCAAGGTGGCATAGGGGTCATTCACAAGAACATGTCGATCGAAGGCCAGGCCCGGGAAGTGGAACGTGTCAAGCGTGCCGAGAGCGGCATGATTTTGGGGCCGGTCACCGTTCGCCCGGCCCAGTTGCTGCGGGAAGCTCTCGAAGTCATGCGCGAGCACGACATCAGCGGTGTGCCGGTCGTCGAGGGCGAGCGCCCGGTGGGGATCTTGACTGCACGCGACATCCGGTTCGAGCAGAACCTCGAGCAACCGGTCCGGGCTCTGATGACCAAGGAACTGGTAACCGTTCCTCCCGGCGTCACTGTGGACGAAGCCAAGCGGTTGCTTCACAAGCACCGAATCGAAAAGCTGCTCGTGGTGGATGCAGAAGGCAAACTGGTCGGCCTCATCACGATCAAAGACATCCTGCACGCCGACAAGTATCCGGTGGCGGTCAAGGACGAACAGCGACGCCTGCGCGTCGGCGCCGCAATCGGCCCCGGAGCCGATCGGGTCGAACGAACGGCTGCGCTCGTGGCTGCTGGGGTCGACGTGATTGCCATCGACACCGCGCATGGGCACCATCAGGGTGTTCTGGAGGCGGTTCGAGCCACGAAAAGAGAATTCCCGGGCATCCGCGTGATCGCGGGCAACGTGGCGACGCCGGAAGCGACCGAGGCCCTGGTCGATGCGGGCGCCGACGCCGTCAAGGTAGGGATCGGTCCGGGGAGCATTTGCACGACGCGCGTCGTCGCGGGGGTCGGGATCCCGCAAATCAGCGCAATCGGAGATTGCGCCCGCGTCGGTGACCGGCATGGCGTCCCCATTATCGCGGACGGTGGAGTAAAGCACTCGGGCGACGTTACGAAGGCGATCGCCGCAGGCGCCAGCACCGTCATGATTGGATCGCTCTTTGCGGGAACAGACGAGTCGCCGGGCGATCTCGTCCTGTACCAAGGCCGAAGCTACAAAGTGTATCGAGGCATGGGCAGTCTCGGCGCCATGAAGAAGGGCAGCCGAGACCGTTACGCCCAGGGGGGAACAGCAGACGAGAAACTGGTGCCCGAGGGCATCGAGGGTCGGGTCCCCCATCGGGGATCGCTTGCCTCCATACTTCACCAACTCATCGGTGGTCTGAGGAGCGGTATGGGATACACCGGAAGCAGGAACCTCCACGAGTTGCGGACCCGGGCGCGCTTCGTCCGGATCACGTCTCAGGGACTACGTGAAAGTCATGTGCATGACGTGATCATCACCGAGGAGGCTCCGAATTACTTCCGTTCCTGAACGAGCGGTTCTCAGTCGCGCCCCTCGGTAATGCGCCGGTTCGTCGCCCACTGGCTAGGCCGTGTGCCTTACCTGCAAGCGCACGCCCTTCAGGAGCAGATCCTTCGGGCGCGCATCGCCGGGGCGGTGGGTGACACAGTCCTTCTGCTCGAGCACGACCCCGTCATCACGTTGGGTCGAACAGCCCGTGCGCACAATATTCTCGTCTCGCGCACGGAGCTCACGAGCCGGGGCATCCAGGTCCACGAGACCGGCAGGGGAGGAGACGTCACGTACCATGGGCCCGGCCAACTGGTCGCGTACCCCATTTTCGACTTGCGGCCGGATCGATGTGACGTACGTCGTTACGTGCGAGACCTAGCCCACGTGATGATCGGCATCTCTCACGACATGGGCATCGAGGCCAGCTTCCTTGAAGGCGACTCAAAGCTCGTGGGCGTTTGGGTCGATGCGGACCGTCCGAGGAGATGGGCGGGCGATCCGCGGCTGCCCGGTGGGGCGAAGGTCGCTGCGAAGATAGGCGCCATCGGTGTGCGGATCTCACGCTGGGTAACGATGCATGGCTTTGCCTACAACGTGTCGACGGATCTGACGGCCTATCGCTGGATCGTCCCATGTGGCATCGCGGAGTACGGGGTGACCTCAGTCGTAGCTTCGGGCATCCGCCCACCGGCCATGGAGTCGATTGCACGATCGACGCTGCCGCACTTCGAGCGCGTGTTCGACGCGCACGGCGAGTGGGCCGCGCTGCACGATTCGCGTTCGATGTGGTCACTCGTGTCCACTTGATCCGCAGACGCGCAGGTACATGCGTGCCGGGACGTTGTCCGGATCGAGCTCGAGGACCCTTCGCCATTGCTCGGCCGCCGCATCGGTCTCTCCGAGCGCGAGGAGCGTGACGCCCAACTGGATGCGCGCTGCAGTGTAGTTCGGGCGCGCTTCGACGGCCGCCTCGTATTGCTCTCGGGAGCGCCCGAGGTCGTTGGTCTCGCGGAGGAGCGTGCCGAGCTTGGTTCGCAAATCAGCGAACTGTGGGCAAAGGCGAACCGCCCTTTCATACTCGGTAATCGCGTCGTGAAGGAGACCCGCGTCGGCGTACGCTTGGGCGACTTCGGCGTGCATGTTTGCGATCTTGCCGCGAGCGAACGGGTCCAGCACATGCGCGCTGTCGCTCGCCATCCCGCGGATCCGCGCGTAGGTCTGTCGTGCGGCGTCGTACTTCCCGCGATCGTTGTAGGTCACGGCGAGGTTGAGCGCGGCCTCCGTGTAACTGGGGTTGATCGCGAGCGCTCGCTCGAAGTGATGTTCTGCCTGCACGAAATTGCCGTGACCGTGGCAAATGACTCCGAGCATGTCATGGACGTCGGCGAGTCGATCGCTCTTCTCGAGCACCTGCCGGAGCAGCGGCTCGGCCCTGTCGAACTCTCTCTTTTGGTAGTGTTCGCGGCCCAGCAGCAGTCGTTGCTTTGTTTGCTCGTCCATGGTGTGGCCCTTGCGGGTCCCGTGGAGTTCGACCTGGCGTGCCCCCGTGGCCCCTGCCGGCTCGATAAAGGCCGCTCCCTGAGAGTACGACGAATGCGTCACGGGCTGGAAGGTGTAACTGTCCGTGCGTTGCCACGGAAAGGGGGGGGCGGTGCGGACCCGAGTCAATTCTGTTTGCGCCCGCACCCGTCTGCCGCTAAGGCCTAATGTCAAGTGCAGGGTTCCGAGCCCAAGACGCCGAGCGAGTGTGCGCCGGACGAGGGGGAACGCGCAGGCGCCACGGAGCCCGTGGACAGCGCTTCCCTTGAAGTCGAGACTCCGCACGCCGCGACGATCGCCCGCTCTTCCCCTGGAGCGGAAAAAGGCGGTCTGCCGCGAAAATGGGGCTTTCGGTTCGGCGCGCGGATGGCACTGGCGATTGCGGGCGGAGCCGCTGCGGTCCTCGGCGCGTTTCTCGGCGCGCCGATCGCCTTGCGGGGATCGGGGGGAGCCAATGCGCCTGCCGTGAGTGCGGCGTCGCTTGCTGCGACGGTCGCCGCGTCGGAGACTGTGGTTGGCGGCGCGACGAAGGACCGGACCGCAAGTGCCGAAGTCCCGGCGCCGCCGTTCCACGCGGCCGTGTGGCGCGTCACGCAACTCTCGGAAGCTTCGGGCGTTCGTGTCGTGGAAGACGTGGTCGGTCACCGGTCGCTGCTCGCCGTTCTCGCTGCAGTCAGGCTGTCGCCCAACGAAGCCCAGCGCGTCACGCAATCGCTCGGTGCCGCGCGTAGCATCGATCGCTTGAGCCCGGCGGACACGGTGACCCTGGCGATCGAGAAGGCCACCGGGCGCGTCGTCGCATTCGAACTCGCAAGCACGGCCTCCGACGTGTGGCAGGCTCGCGAGGAAGTGGAGTCTGACGGTACGACGTCGCTCGAAACGCGACGCCTCGATCTGCAGACGTCACGCGTTCGTGTCGGCCGAGCCGTGCTGGTCGGCGCGGACCTGCGCACCTCGCTGACGGAAGCGGGTCTGACGCCGGTCGACGACATGCTTTCCATGCTCGACGACGCGCTCGACGGTCACGCCGAGCTTTCGGACATTCGGCCGGGCTCGCGCCTTCGGATCGTCGGCACCCAGGAGCAGGTCGAGGGCGCGCTCGTGCGTTGGATTTCGCTCGACGCCGTCGAGTACTTTCCGGCGAGCGCAAATGCGCCGGCGGTTCGGGTGTACGCGATCGGTGACGGAGACTCGACCAACGACTCGCGGAAACGTCGCGGATGGTACGACGCAAAAGGTCGACAGCCACTTCACGGCGGCTTTCGCGCCCCGGTACCGCTCGCCAGGATTGCGTCGCGCTTCAATCCCCACCGCATGCACCCGGTGCTGCACGTCTTGATGCCTCACAACGGGGTGGATTTCGCGGCGCCAATGGGCGCGCCGGTTTACGCCACGGCCGCGGGCGTTGTGACAAGCGTGGGCAACGGCGGGCCGTGCGGAAACAAGGTCGAAATTTCGCATGCGGGCGGGATCACGAGTATCTACTGCCATCTTTCCCGCTACGCGGCCGGCTTGCACGTTGGCGAACACGTCGAGCAGCGGCAGCTTATCGGGTACGTGGGCCAGACGGGCCGGGTTACGGGGCCGCACCTGCATTTCGGGATCAAGCGCAACGGGGTCTTTGTCGATCCAATGACGCTTCGGCTCGACGGAGTGCGCACCGTTCCGCACGTCTTGCGCGACGACTTCGATAGGCGGCGGGGCGAGCTCGATGCAGAGCTCGACGGCATCGCCCTCCCCTCGGCGAGTTCAGCCGGATCGGTCCCGACCGAGGGCACCGAGCCCGAGCCCATTTACGAAGAGCCGTGAGGGCCGTGGCGTACTGCGGCCAGCGACAAGCTCCTCACGGGGCCAGCTCACTGGTACGGTAGCCGCCGTCGAGCAGATGGCGAAGGGCACGCAGGCGGCCAAGGTTGGACTCTTCGTCGTCTTGACGGGAGCCGCAAGCTACGGAATTTACCGATTCATCAGCCCTGAGGCGGGCGGGGGCGGTGGCTATACGGTGCACGCCTTCATCCACGATGCGACGGGATTGGCAAGCCGTTCGCGCGTCTCGATCGCGGGCATTCCCGTCGGAACGCTCGATGCGATTCGCCTCGTGAACGGGCAGGCACAGCTCGACGTGAAAGTGCGCGGCGACGTGGCACTCTACGAGAACGCCACGCTCGGCAAGAAGGCGGCTTCGTTGCTCGGCGAGTCTCTGGTGGTCCTCACGCCGGGCACCGCTGACCGCGCCAGGCTCCACGACGGCGACGAGATTCGCGTCATCGTCGAAGAGGCGACGCCCGGACAAATCCTGGACGAGGTTAAGCAGATCGCCGACAGCGTACGCTTGGTGGCCGAGCAACTCGCGAGGTCGATCGGCACCGACCAAGGAGGCCAAAACATTCGCAGCATCTTGCAGAATCTGGCCGACGCCACCGACGCCATCAATCATGCGATCCGGGAGAACCGGGAGTACCTGAACGACACGCTGCGTAACGTGGACGAGATCACGCGGAACGCGAACCCGCAATTGTCGCAGATTCTGGAAAACGTTCGAGTCGTCACGCAGGACGCTCGGCAGCTCTTGGCGACCGGAGGCCAGACGCCGGAAGCTCAGAAGGGCGAGCTTCGGGATACGTTCGAACGGCTGGATCGCGCGAGCAAGAGTCTGGAAGGCGCGCTCTCGCACATCGACAGCGTGACCGGTCGGATCGACCGCGGCGAGGGCACCGTGGGCAAACTGACCAAAGACGACCAGCTGATCAACGAAGTGCAAGGGGTTGCAGAGGGGGTCAACGATTACGTACAAACGCTCACGCGGGTGCAAACGATCGTCGGCCTGCGCACGGACTACAACTTTCTAGCGAATACCATCAAGAATTACGTCGAGCTTCGGCTGCAGCCGTCCGAAGACAAATATTTCGACATCGAGCTCATCAACGATCCACGTGGACTCACGTCGATTACGGAGACGAACGTCGACACGACGGATATTCAGAAACCTCAACACTATCAGACGATCACCACGACCACGACCAATTCGTTCCTGTTTTCGTTGCAGATTGCGAAGCGGCTCGGACCGTTCACGGGTCGATTCGGCATCAAGGAGTCGACCGGCGGCATCGGGTTGGATATCCACTTGTTGCAGGATCGCATCGAGATCGTCAACGATCTCTTCGGGTTCAGCGTCGAGCCACAGCCTCGGTACCGCGTTTTCGTCGCGTACGAATTCATCAAACATCTATGGCTACTCGGTGGGGTCGACAATGTGTTTTATCCGGCAGAACGCGATTATTTCTTGGGGCTCCAGCTCCGGTACAACGATCAGGATTTGAAGTCGCTGCTGCCCTTCTCCGGCGGCGCGGCTTTGGCCAAGTGACTCGCCGCGTCGGGCTCGCCGCGCGGTCGATTAGAACATGAGGCCATCGGAGACATAGATTTCGACGGGCAAGTTTGGACTTTCGGCAACGGCGTCGGGCGAATAGGCCGCTTCGATGCGAAAGATTGCGGCCTCGCCCCACTGAAGGAAAACACCGGCACCGACTCCATACTTGAGTCGGATGGTGTTGCCGTCGGCGGGTGAAATCGTTTTGTAGTCCAGCCAGACTCGGCCGGCGTCGAAGAAGGTGGTCGTACCAATGCGAAGATGCTGTCCGAACAGATCGAATCGTGGAATCGGCGTGCTTCGCACTTCCGTATTCGAGAGCATCTTGACCCGACCACCATACCGCCCTTGAGGCACGCCCCGCACGCCGGTTTCGCCGCCGAACAAGTATTGCGGCTCGAAGACTCCGCCTTGGTCGAGATCGTAAAAGGGTACGCGTCCGAACTGGAATGAGGAAACGAATCGGCTGGCGAACGTAAACGGTCCCCCCAAGGGAGCATAGTGCGCGATCACGGCGGATGCTTCGCCGTAACTCACGCGCTCGGCGGAGCCAACCGTCGGGCCGACGCCCAGCTGATAGAAGATGCCGCGTTGAGTGATGAACTCGCTGTCGCGGGTATCGACCATCAGGCCCGCCGACAGTCCACCGAGCAAGGCAGGCTGCGCGCCGATCGCGCGGGGAACCTGGCCCGTTGAAGCGATTGCGATGTCCGATGAGAGGACCGAATTCGGATAGACGGTTGGAGATTCGTACCTGAGATTGGCACCGAACGCGAAGGCGAGCCCGGCGACGCCCGTCTGCGCCCTCCCGATCAGGCGTACGCGCCCCTCTTCTTGGACGTATTCGTTGCAGTAATAGGGGGACCCGCACGTGAGTGGAGTCGATGTGTTGCCGAGTCCGAAGAAGCCGGCGTTGACGGTTCGCTGGAAGCTTGCCCGCGTGTCCAGGCGCACCTTTCCCGAGAAAAGATCCGGTGCGTCCAGGCGCAGGACGTGGCTCTGTTGCTCCAAACGGACGCGGCTCGCCTCATCCTTGAAACTGCCCGAGAGCAACAGGTCGATGTTCCACGCATAAGGAAAATCGAGATCGTGGAACCGCGTGAAGGTAATAGCAGCGCCGAACTGGACGCCGATGTCGCTCGTGCCGCCGACGATCGGGAAGCCCGCCAGCTCGTAGCGACGCGGCTGCAGGACTTCTGAGTCCGAGGCCGGCCGCGAGGGGGGCGGCGACTGCAATCCCGACTGCGCGGGCGCAGCCGGCGCGGAACCCGACCCGGAGGCGGTCGCGTTCGTTGCGTTCGGTGGAGTCGGGGCCGCGGCGGATGGCGCGTACGGTTCGGCGCGCGCCGACGGTTCTCCCATGAGCAACGCAATCGGCAACAACCGCCGCATGCCGCGCAGCGCAGGCTCAGCCAGAGGCACGCGGCGGTTTTTCAAAGGAAAGCAAACGCGCAGCGATCAGCAGTTCAAGCGCCCGAAGGGCGTCATTTACCGTAGTCGTCCCGTCGCGAGCAACCGCGGCAAGCACTCCGCGCACGGGGGTTGCCCGGTCGACGCACTCGAGCAACCGCTTCGCGATCGCGGGCCAAGCGGCCGTGCGCAGGTTCGGCGGAGGCGCGGACATCGGGGCGACGAGGCCTTCGAGTCGATCGCGCCAGGCGGCGAGGGGAGCCTCGGCGGGGAACGCGGCGTCGATCCCAGCCAGGATCAGCGGCGGAAGCTCGAGGTCCAGGGGAAACTGGACGTGGGGCGCCGTTTGGCCCGAGAAAAACGTCAGTCTGCCTGTGGGCCATCGGAACAGGTCGACGATCCGATCGCAGCCCTGTTCTCGAATGGCGCGAAACATATCGAGCGATCCGACGAGCCCCAAGCCGATGAGCGTGTCTCCCATTCTGCCACCGTAGCGAGGCAAGACGGCCAGCGCGAAATCGAGCTCGCTCCGGGAGAGAATTTTTCGGCGCACCAAGTATTCGCCAAGAAGCTCGCTCGCGTTGTTGGAAGCGACGTGATGGAGCCTGCCCGCCACGAAGTAAAGCTCCTTGCGGCCGGCCGCGGCGTCCGCGTGAAGCGTACGTCGCGATTCCGCGGGCCCCTCGGCAAAGAGAACTCCGGTCGCTGCGTGCTCCACGACCCGGAGAAGCACCGTGACGAGAGCCGTCGTGGACACCTCGTCGACGAACTCGGGTGCTCCGATTCCTGTGACGCGGTCCGTGGTGGCACCCATGGTCGGCAAGAAACGCGCGAGGTCTTCGATCGATTCGATTGGTTGGAGGCCTCTTCCCGTGTAATCGACCAAGTCCCCACGACCGACGACACCGGTTGCGATGGCTTCGACCAGCCGCGCAAATGGCCACGGACCGAACCGGGCCCCGCCTGCTGTGGTGACAAACGAGGGAACCGCCGTGTACTCGCCCGTGGTTCGCTCGGAAGCGGCGTTCGTCGGCGGCTCCGCGACCGACGACGCTCGCGGGAGGCGGAGCTTGCGTGCGCTGTCGCGGACCGCTTGCATTTGTTCGACCGAGGGAGTCGCCTGCACGGAGCGGACGAGCGCGCCGAGCTCGGCCCGCGCGGCTTGGGGATTGACGTCGAAGGGTGCGAGCGCTTCGGAGAAGGCGGCGGCCGTCGGAAAGCGCGCTTCCGGCGTTCGGGCGAGCGCTCGCTCGAGAACGGCAAAGAGGCCATCGGGCATGGCTCTGCTCGCGTGGCGCAGTGCGTCGATTCGGCAATCTCGAATAGCCAGAAGGACGGCCAGCTGACCGCTGCCCCCGAAGAGGGGATGACCGAGCATCGTTTCGCTGAGCACCGCTGCGAGCGCAAATAGGTCGGCACGATGATCGAACGGCTCGCCGGCGACTTGCTCGGGGGCAAGGTACGCGAACTTACCTTTGAGCATGTCGCTGGCCGCGCCGCGGACGGTGGGCCGGCTCATCGATCGCGCGATTCCAAAGTCGCCGAGCTTCACTTGGCCGAGTTGCGACAGGTAGACGTTCGACGGCGTCACGTCGCGATGAATGATCCCCATCGGCTGACCGCCGACGTCACAAGCCGCATGGACGCTTTCAAGCGCGCTCAGGAGTTCGCGGGCAATGTAGGTCGCGAGTCCGGGCGCGAGGGCACGCCCATCGCTCGAAAGCCGTCGCAGCAAGCGGAAGAGGTCGCACCCGTCGATGAGCTCCATGGCGAGCCATGGCTCGTCACCGACTTCGCCGTATGCGTAGACCTGCACTACATTTCGGTGGCGCACAGCCGCATGCAGGGCCGCCTCCCGCTCGAACATGGTGCGCCCCTCCGGGTCTCCCACGAATTGCGGCAGAAGCCTTTTGATGACCAGAGAGGGCGGGTAAGCCGCGCGATCGATCGGCCGCGCCATGTACACCTCGGCTGTTCCGCCCACGGCCAAGCGCGCGTCGAGCCAGAATGGCCCGAACTTGACTGGACCGCTCGACAGCGGTCGGGGAACGGATCGCCCCGAAGGCTTTTCGCCCGACGACATGCGGACGACGAGTGTATCTATGCGGAGGCCGCCCGGATCACCAAATGACGCAGCCTCTCCGCGTTATTTCTCACCTTGCGCTCGTTATACTCGCCTTGGCCGTGGGCCTCGCCGCTTGCGAAGGCTGTCATTCGTCGCCTCCGTCGAACGTTCGTTCGCCTTTGGGCGGGACAGAAGAGCTTGCCCCGACTCTCCGACTCTACTTCGTTTCGGACCTGGCCGGAGCCATCGAACCATGCGGATGCACCCGCGATCAGCTGGGCGGTCTCAATCACTTTGGTGCGTGGGTCAAGCGCGCGCGGCGGGAGGTGGCGGCGCAGTGGGTCGTGTCGGCAGGGCCCCTATTTTTCATGGACGCAAAGCTCGAGGCGGACAAGTCCGATCAAGATCGAGCGAAGGCCCATGCCATGGCCCGTATTCTGCGCGGGCTCGATTTCGCGGCCTTCGCTCCGGGGGTAAACGATTGGGTCGAGGGGGCGGACGGGTTGAAAGCGCTGGCGGACGAAGCCGGATCGGTACCCCTGGTCGACACTCGCACGGATGCGGGAGACGCGTCGTTCGGATCGGGGGCCGTTCGGGTGGTGGCTGAAGGGAGGCTCAAAGTGGGCTTCGTCGGCTACGGTCAGGCGGCGAGCCGCGAGGCGCGTCAAGACCCTGAAGCCGACATCCGGCAGGGCGTCGAGCGAGCCAAAGCGGAGGGCGCCAACATCCTGATCGCGTTGGCCGCAGTGGGACGAGGGGAGGCAAAGAGGATCGCGGATGCGGTTCCCGAACTGACGGCAGTGGTCGTCGGTTCGGTGAAATCCGACGGGGACTCGAACACGGTCGCGCCCGAAGGCGAGCGCGTCGGTGACGTGCTGATCGCACAGTCCGCGAACCACCTGCAGAGCGTAGCGGTACTCGATCTGTACGTACGCGAGCCAGTCTCGACAGGCCAATTGCTCAAGTTCGGCGACGCGACGGGATTGGAGCTCGCGACACGGAGGGAAGAGCTTTCACGGAGAATCGACGAGCTTCACGTAAAGATTGCCGCCTGGGAACGCGACCGGATCGTCAGTACGCGGGATCTTGAAGGTCGTCGCCAGGACTTGGCGCGGCTCGAACAGGAGCGCGCGGCTCTAGACATCAAACCTCCGCCGTCGGAGGGGAATTTTTTTCGGTATTCCGTCAAAGAAATTCGCGATTCGCTCGGAAAGGATCCGACGATCGACGCTGAAATGCTCGGATACTACAAGGCCGTCGACGAGCACAATCGCGTCGAATTCGATGGTCGCCTTCCTCTTCCGGCAACCTCCGACCAGGCGACATACATTGGAATCGACGCCTGCGCGGCGTGTCACCCGGGTCCCCGGCAAGTTTGGCTTGGAACGCGGCATTCGCACGCATACGCAGCGATCTCGTCTCAGTTCAAAGAATTCAATCTGGATTGCGTTTCATGCCACGTGACGGGCTACGAGCGGCCCGGCGGAAGCACGGTGACGCACGTCGAAAAGCTGCGGGATGTCCAGTGCGAGGTGTGCCACGGACCCGGATCGAGACACGCGCTGGATCCGAGCGATCGGTCGCGAATCATCGCCAGCCCATCCCCGTCCGGTTGCGTTGGCTGCCATCACCCGCCGCACGTCGAGCAGTTCGACCCAGTGGCGAAGATGAACGAAATCCTGGGCCCGGGGCACGGGCGACCGCCGAAATGAATACGTCGATGCGTTGACGGTCGGCGGGCTCCCGGGCAGCGGGTGCTCGCCGTGGATCTCAGCGGGTGCGCTCGGTGAGGCGATCCGTTCCCCGGTCGTCACACGGCTTGCGAGACGCGCGAGGTCAGCCCTGGCGGCGGAGCCGTGGTGGCAGCCCCGGCGATTTCACGATGGCGCGGATTCCAGTGGTGGTACCCGCGTCGACCGCAGCTCGCACTTTGTGCGCTTTCCAACAGTGCGCGCACCGCCACACGGCATTCCACGTGCCGTCGACGCGCCGCTCGCGCATCAAGCGCCATCCGGCGGAACTTGTGAGCGTCCGCTCCGGGCTCGCCTCTGGGGAATGAATGCCGCAGTCCGCGCAGGTTTCGACGTCGAGCATGGGGTGCGATTCGTCCGCGAATCGGCTCCTTCATCGAGATCGGAACGGCCGAAGGCCGCGAGGCTTGAGACGGACCAGCGGGCTGACCCGCTGGGGGGGCGTCGCTGAATGAGGTGGCAAGTTGCCGATCCCCATCGCCGCGAGATATAAATCGAACGTGAAACGCCCTAGCCAGCTTCCCGCGCCGGGCACCCCGGAGGACGTCGCCCGGCCGACGCGCCGCGAGGTCCTCGTGCGTGCGGGTACGACGATGGGCGTGCTGACGGCAGCGGCCGCCGGTTCGCGCAGCGTGTGGGACCGCGGTGGGTTCGACGTGGCCCGGTCCAGTTCAGCCCGCCAGGTGCGCGATTATCGCATGGTCGATCGGGACTCGGAGCACGCGCAGTTGGCGATCGCACGTGCGGCTCCGAAGGATCGGGGCGATGACTCGCCCGGCCCGAGCGCCACTCCCGCGCAGCTGGTCCGGAGGGCGGTCGATGCGATGGGGGGCATGCGCAAGTTCGTCTCGAGGGGAGATGTCGTCGTCGTCAAACCCAATATCGGTTGGGACCGCATGCCGATCCATGCCGCCAACACGAACCCCGAAGTGGTCGCGGCAGTCATCCTCATGGCCTTCGAAGCGGGCGCGAAGAAGGTCGTCGTCGCCGACGGATCGTGCAACGACCCGAATCGCTGCTTTCAGCGTTCGGGCATTTGGCGGGCCGCGTACGAGTTGGGCGCGGAGGTGGTCCTGCCCCAGGAGCATCATTTCCGAACGATGCGCCTCAAGGGTGATGTTCTCGACGAGTGGCCGATCTTCACGACGCTGGTCGATGCGGACAAGGTGATCAACGTTCCGGTCGCCAAGCACCACAATCTCGCCAAGTTCACGGCGGCGATGAAAAATTGGTACGGGGTGCTCGGCGGACGGCGAAACCGCTTGCACCAGAGCATCGACGCGTCCATTGCGGACCTCGCGACGTTCATGCGCCCGACGCTGGTGGTCGTGGACGCGTGGCGAGTGCTCATGCGAAACGGCCCGCAGGGCGGGAACATCGACGACGCAAAGGACGTCCACACGGTCATCGCAACGGTCGATCAAGTTGCGGCGGATGCGTACGGGTGCACGCTCATCGGTCAAAAGCGCGAAAATCTGCCCTATCTGGCCATGGGCGAACGGCGGGGGCTTGGGACGACCGATTGGGAGAGCCTGCGGGTGCGGGAGGTCTGACGCATGGCGCAGCCGCGAGCCCCGGATCACGCTGGAGTGTGCCTCGACACGGCCGTCTTGCAGGGCTCTCCGGACGTACATCCGCACGTCGAACCGATTCCGTGGAAAACCGGACGTGTCGGGATCGTGAGCGGGATCGATCGGCAGACCGCGACGCCGATCGGGCGTGCCATGAGCGCGACGCCAGGGCCAGGAGCAGGCGGGCCCGGGGCATTCGATACGGCCGTTGGAACGCCAGCGAACGCGCTTTCGGCGGCTGCGCCGAAAGCGAATGCCGCGGCGCCCTCGACTTCGCCTTCGCCCGGTTCGGCGGCTCGGCCCCCGGCGAAGGGAACGAGGCGCCCTGGCAGCGGGATTCCGCCACGTCGGATCGCCGTGGTCCTGAAGTGGGCGCGCCGGATTTCCCAGGTTCTCTTTTTTGCGCTGTTCGCCTACTTCCTGTTCCAGACGACATTTCGTGGGAGTTTCGCTGCCCGAGCGGACGCGCCGGTTCGTCTTCCGCTGCCGGTCGAGGGGTTCCTTTTGGCCGATCCCTTCGTCGCCGCGATGACCCTTCTTTCGACGCACGCCGTCTACCGTGGCCTGCTCTGGAGCGTGGCGTTGCTGGCATTGACGATGGTCGTGGGACGCGTCTTCTGCGGTTGGATTTGCCCGTTCGGGACACTGCACCATTTTTTCGCGTGGCTCTTGCCGAGCAGGGCTGGCCGTGGCGCGTCTCGCGTCGAGGCGAACAGGACCCGCGCTTACCAGCGCGTCAAGTACTACCTGCTGTACGGGTTCTTGGTCTTGGGGGTCGCGGGAAGCGCGATCGGGGGCCTGTTCGATCCCATTTGCATCGCGGTCCGGTCGATCGGCCTCGGCGTCATCCCTGGCCTGCAATACATGTCGCATCGGGCGCTGGGTGCCGCGCAGGACTTGCACTCGCGCCCCGTCCAGGCCGCGGCCGATCACGCCCAGGACTGGCTCGCGCAAACGGTCTGGCAGTCCAAGCAGTTCTATTTTCATCAGACCTGGTTCATCGTCTTCCTTTTCGTTGCTGTGCTCTTTGCAAACCGATTCATTCCGCGCTTCTGGTGTCGCGTGCTCTGCCCACTCGGCGCTTTCCTCGGAGTATTCTCGAGGTTTGCGCTGTTCGGGATGACCAAGGACCACGCGAAATGCACCGATTGCAATTTGTGCCTCGTTCACTGCCAAGGCGCCGACTCACCGCAGGGCGGCGTCAAATGGCGTCAGGACGAGTGCCATATGTGCATGAACTGCGAGAATGCGTGTCCGGAAGATGTCATCAAATTCGCGTTTTTGCCGAACCGCCGAAGCACGATTACGGCGCCCGATGTTCAGCGCCGCACGGCCCTCGCCACGGTGGGTGCCGGCGCGATGTTCCTTCCCGCGGCGCGTGCGGCCGATACTCTCGATGTGAACTATCACTCGAAAATGATCCGTCCGCCCGGCGCGGTCGAGGAACGCGCCTTCCTCGAACGCTGCATACGATGCGCCGAGTGCATGAAGGTCTGCCCGAATAACGCGTTGCACCCTGCGTTCTTCGAGTCTGGAATCGAGGGGCTGTGGACGCCGATCTTGATCGCGAGAATCGGCTATTGCGAGTTCTCATGCGTGCTCTGCGGTCAAGTCTGCCCAACCGGGGCCATCCAGAAGATCACAGAAAAGGAGAAGATGGGGCAGGGCCAACCGCCCATCAAAATGGGGACAGCCTTCTACGATCAAGGACGTTGTTTGCCGTGGGCGATGCAAACACCGTGCATCGTGTGCGAAGAGTTCTGCCCAACATCTCCCAAAGCGATCTGGGTCGAGGAAGTTGACGCGCCACTTCGCGACAGCAAGCCGGGCCGGGATGGGACGCCCCCGCCGTACAAGACGGTGCATCTGCAACGTCCGCACGTGGACCCGAGCCTTTGTGTTGGCTGCGGAGCGTGTGAGAAAGTCTGTCCGGTGCAAGACGAGCCAGCGGTCTACGTGACGAGCGTGGGTGAGACCCGCTCGAAGACGAATGTGATCCTTCTCGAGAACACGAATTACAATCAGAAGACTTGAACGAAAGCCGATGAGCGTGGACGTGCGACCGCGGGTCGTCATCCGCCTGGGCAACGTCCGCGGTCCGCTGCTACGGTCGGGCGGTGAACGATCGCTTTTTGCGCGCATGCCGCAGACAACCCGTCGACCGCACCCCCGTTTGGTTCATGCGCCAAGCCGGGCGCTATATGCCCGAGTACCGACGAATGCGCGAGACCCATTCGCTCCTCGACATTTGCAAAACGCCCGAACTTGCGGTCGAGGTGACGATGCAGCCGCTGCGTCTCGGCGTCGACGCCGCCATTCTCTTCGCGGACATTCTGCTGCCTCTCGAGCCCATGGGCGCGTCGTTCGAGTTCGCCAAGGGCGAGGGCCCGGTGATCCACGAACCCATCGCGGACCGCGCTCAGATCGCGCGCTTGCGTCTGATCGATCCGGAGGAGTCGCTTGCGTACGTCCTCTCGGCGATCCGACTTCTGAAGCCGGAGCTCGACGTACCGCTCATTGGCTTTGCCGGCGGGCCCTTTACGATGGCGAGCTATTTGGTTGAAGGCGGAAAGAGCGCGAGCTTCGCAAAGACCAAGAAGCTGATGTTCGGTGCTTCCGACGCCTGGCATCAGCTGATGGAGAAACTGGCCGAGGTCATCCGCCGCTACTTGCGTTCGCAAATCGCGGCCGGGGTCGATGCAGTCCAGCTGTTCGATTCGTGGGTCGGTCACCTGGCGCCCGACGACTACGCCGAGTACGTACGACCCCACGTTCGCCGCGTGCTCGCCGATATCGAGACGACGGGCGTTCCGGTCATCCATTTCGGGACCGGGACGTCGATGCTCTTGGAGCTGATGAGCGATGCCGGCGGTACCGTCATAGGAGTCGATTCGTGCACCCCGCTTGCCGAGGCGTGGAGGCGCGTCGGCGTCCGGCTTGCCATCCAGGGCAACATGGACCCATGTGCGCTTTTGGCCACTCGCGAGGTCGCGGTGAAGCACGCTCAGCGTGCGATCGACGCTGCGGCTGGACGCGTGGGTCATATCTTCAATCTCGGCCACGGGATCTTGCCCGAGACGCCGGTCGATCACGTGCGCGCGGTGGTCGATCACGTTGCGATGGCGACTGCACGATGAGCTCGGCCCTGCTGCTCGTAGCTCACGGTACTGTCGAGAACCTCGACGACTTGGACTCGTTCGTGACCAACGTACGGCGCGGCCGTCCGGCCCCCCCGGGCCTCATTGCGGAGCTTCGCCGCCGCTATGAGGCAATCGGGGGGGCGTCTCCGCTTAACGCGATCAATGAAGAGCTTGGGCGAAAACTGCAAGCTCGCTTGGGGCTTCGCGTGGCATGGGCGAACCGGCTGTGGAGGCCCTACGTGCGCGATCGGCTGATCGCGCTGGCCGCCAGTGGAGTGCGGCGGGTCATACTGCTACCCCTCGCGCAGCACTCGGCCGCGGTCTACGAAGCGGACGCGCGCGCGCCCGCAGCCGAAGTGGGAGTCGAGCTCGTTTGTTCGTCCAATTGGGGACAAAACGCCAAGCTTTGCGAGGCCTTCGCATCACGCATTGTCACGGCGATCGCCCAGTCGCCCGCGCCCGAACAAACGACGATCGTCATGACGGCGCACAGTCTGCCGAAGTTCGTCATCTTGGGTGGCGATCCGTATGAGCGCGAAGTGGGCGCCGCCGTCCGTGCGATAACGGCGGCGGTGCAGTCGCGCGTCGCCCGCGTCGTACGCGTCGCGCTCGCCTTCCAGGGTCAAGCCTTGTCGGGGCCGGGGTCCGATGGCCGGTCAATCGAATGGATCGGTCCGGACCTGCGCGAAGCATTCGGCGACATTGCCCGGCGCAACGATCGTCACGCCATCGTTGCGCCGGTCGGGTTTCTGGCCGATCACGTCGAGATTCTGTACGACCTGGACATCGAGGCCCGGCGCTTGGCCGCCGACTTCGGGCTCACATTCGACCGAGTTCCGTCGCTGAACGCCAGCGACGACTTCGTCGACGTACTCGAGGACATCGCGCGGCCGCTCATCGCGCATGGATGACGGGGCGCGCATTCCGCATATCGCGATTGTCGGAGGCGGGATCACGGGTCTGGCCGCGGCGCATTCCGCGGCAGCGCGTGCGCGTGAAATCGGGCGTCGGGTGTCGGTGACCGTCATCGAGCGCGCGGGTCGGTTCGGCGGCAATCTGCTCACGCGTCGAGTGGACGACTTTCTCCTCGACGCGGGACCGGACTCGTGGGTGGCCTCCAAACCCCAGGCAACGGAGCTCGCGCGCGCACTCGGGTTGGGCAGCTCGCTGGTCGGCACCGAGGATGCGGCGCGGCGATACTACGTCGCCTGGGGGCACCGGATGCATGCCGTACCGGAGGGCATGGTGCTCGGTGTGCCAACGAAGTGGACGCCGCTCGCTTTAACGCCGCTTTTCTCCTGGCGTGGCAAAATCAGGATGGCTCTGGAGCGGTTCATCCCGGCGCGTCGCTTCGAAGGAGACGATGACGAATCGATCGCCGATTTCGCGGAGCGTCGGCTTGGTCGGGAAGCCGCAGAGCGGTTGGTGGCTCCGCTGCTCGCGGGAATCTCCGCGGGCGACGCTCGCGAGCTGTCGATTCGCGCGGGCTTTCCCCAGCTGGTCGCCATGGAGCGCGAATACGGGTCGCTCGTGCGCGGCATGGTCGCGGTGCGGCGGCGGCGCCAGGCATCGGGAGCGAGCGCAGCGAGCGGGTTTGTCTCGCTGAAGCACGGAGTCGGGACTCTGGTCGTCGCGCTGCAGGATCGCTTGCGAGCCGACGGCGTGGTGCTTCGGCCGAACTTGTCCGTAACCTCCGTGGCATACGGAGGGCGTGGTCGGACTTTGGAACTTGACGCTGAGGATCGCATGGAGGCCGACGGCTTGCTTCTCGCCGTGCCGGCCGACGTGGCCTCTACGCTTCTTACTTCGCTCGATGAGCCAGCCGCGCGTGCACTCGCAACCGTGCGCTACGTCTCGACCGCCACCGTGTTTTCTGCCTATCGCGCCGCCGATCTGACGCGCCCGTTCGATGGTGCGGGGTTCGTCGTCCCGCGCTCTGCCGGCCGCTCCGTTCTCGCGGCCACATGGGTGTCCAGCAAGTGGCGCGACCGCGCGCCGCATGGGCACGCGCTCGTTCGGACATTCTTTGGAGGGGCGAGCGACGAGGGCGAGCTCGCGCGCGACGACGAAGGCATGGAGCAGCTTGCACGGGACGAGCTATGCGAACTCATGGGGTTGAACGCACGGCCCGAGTGGTCGCGCGTCTTCCGTTTCGATCGCGCGAGCCCCCAGATGCGCGTCGGACATCTCGCCGCGATGCGTACGGTTCGAGAGCGGCTGGCACGCGTCGATCCATCGCTTCGGGTGGCCGGCGGTGGGTACGACGGCGTCGGGATTCCCGATTGCATTCGCCAGGGCCAAGAGGCCGGCCGCGCGCTGGTCGACGCCACGTCGAACCAGGCATCGCTCGGGCCAGGGTGACGGTCCACGTGGCTTCAGAATTCCGCCGGGTCGTTGTACGTGCCGAAGACGCTCCGCAGAACGTCGCAGATCTCCTGCTGGGTGCAATAGGCCTTCGCCGCTTCGATGATGGGTGGCATCAGGTTGGCCCCTGAGGTTCCCGGTTCGGCCGCCGCTGCCATGCGCACCGCGGCGAGCGCTCGTTCGACCCGCGACGCGTCCCGCGAGGCTTTCACGCGCCTCAGGTTGTCGATCTGGGTCCGGCAAACTGTCTCGTCGATCCGAAGGAGCGGAATCGCAGGCAGCCGATCGCTCTCATACTTATTGATTCCAACGACGACGCGCTCACCCGCTTCCAGTTGCCGCTGGAGACGGTACGCGCTCGCCGCCACCTCGCGCTGCGGGTATCCCTTCTCGATGGCGCTGACCATGCCACCCAACTCGTCGATCCGGCGGATGTACTCGAGCGCGTCGCGCTCGATCCGGTCGGTTGCCTGCTCGACGTACCAGGAGCCACCCAGTGGGTCGACGGTGCTCGCGACGCCGCTCTCCTCGGCGAGAATTTGCTGCGTTCGAAGTGCGATCGTCACCGCATCTTCGGTCGGTAACGCATACGTTTCGTCGAGGGAATTGGTGTGGAGCGACTGCGTGCCGCCGAGAACCGCCGCCAGCGCCTGGAGCGCCACGCGGACGACATTGTTGTGCGGCTGCTGAGCGGTGAGCGTAACGCCGGCGGTCTGCGCATGCGTGCGAAGTTTCATGCTTTCGGCCTTCGTCGCGCCGAAGCGATCCTTTAGGATGCGCGCCCACATTCGGCGTGCGGCGCGAAATTTCGCGATTTCTTCGAAGAAATCGTTGTGCACGTCGAAAAAAAAAGAAATCCGCGGTGCGAAGTCGTCGACGTCGAGACCGCGTTCGATCCCGCTCTGCACATAGGCGATCCCGTCGGCGATCGTGAATGCGAGCTCCTGACTGGCCGTCGCACCGGCCTCACGAATGTGGTATCCGCTGACGCTCACCGTGTTCCAGCGCGGGACCTCACGGGCGCAGAACGCAATCATGTCGGTCACGATTCGCATCGCCGGCCGGGGAGGCACGAGCCATGCGTGCTGCGCGATGAACTCCTTCAGGCAGTCGTTTTGCACCGTTCCGCCGATCGAGCTGCGCGCGATTCCGCGCACGTCCGCCAGCGCCACATAGAACGCGAGCAAAACGACGGCGGGACCGTTGATGGTCATCGACGTCGTGACGGCGTCGAGCGGAATGTCCGCGAACAAGACGTCCATGTCGCGCAACGTATCGACGGCGACACCGCACATTCCGACTTCGCCCAGCGCGCGGGGACTGTCGCTGTCGTACCCCATGAGAGTCGGGAAATCGAACGCCGTCGAGAGGCCCGTTTGACCTTGTGCGAGCAAATACCTGAAACGGGAATTGGTCTGTTCGGGCGTGCCAAACCCGGCGAACATGCGCATGGTCCAGAGCCGACTGCGGTACATCGTCGGCTGAACACCACGCGCGAATGGGTATTCGCCCGGCATGCCGAGGTCCCGGAGGTAGTCGATAGGAACTTCCGCGGGCGTCAAGACATCCGGCACCTCGACGTCGCTCCATGTCGAGAAGCGAGCCTGTCGAGGTGGCATTTTTGCGACGGATTGGGCCAATGTTCCCGCTCGCCACGCGGCGACGGCACGGCGAATCATCTCCAGATTCACGGGCGACTCACCGTCGGACACGTAGTCGTCGGGGTTGGGTCTCCCCGCGATGGGCACGTCGGTCATTTGAAGAGTGTAGCGCCGGCCGGATGCCGGCCTGACAAAGCGTGGCTCAGTCGGTCTTGGCAGCCGCCGCTGCGCTCTCCTCTGCGCGGTATTGACGGTACACGTTTACACGAGACCAAGCGAAATAGACGACGGCGAGACCGATCGATGCCCCGATGACGACGTCGAATTTGTGCATGAAGCCCTTGAGGGGGGAGTGCTCATCGAGCAACCGGACGCCGAGCTGCTGTCCGACGTACGCAAGAGCAAGGCACCAGGGCACCGAGCCGAGGAATGTGTAAACGTGAAATTTCGTCCGGTTCATTCGTGCAATGCCGGCAGGAAACGCAATGAACGTGCGGACGACGGGGAGCAGCCGTGCGACGAAGATGATGATCTCCCCGTGCCGATCGAACCAGCGATCGGCCAGTTCCATCTCGTGTTTCGAAACGAGCAAGTATCGGCCGTATTTCTCGATGGCGGGCCGGCCGCCCTTTGCGCCGATCCAGTACGCCACCTCGCTGCCCAGGTTGCAGCCTACCGCCCCTGCGACGGCGGCAAAAAAAAGATTGAACACGGGCAACGTCAGGCCGTATTGCGAGCCGAGCTCCGCGGCGACGGCCGGATGCGACAAGGCTCCCGCATACGGCATGATGAGTTCACTGGGCAGCGGGATGCACGCGCTCTCGATCCCCATGAGCACGGCGATACCGGCGTACGACAGCGTCGCCATGACGTACACGCAGAAGCCGCCGAGGACCGTGAAGATCGCTTTGACCATCGGGATCGCGCGGGATAGCCGTTCGCCCAGCGATGGTCAAGCTTCGCTCGCCCGATCGACGGGAGCCGTGCGCGCAAGGATTCGGCATGGAGGGGGCGGCGGGTGTGCGCCGCCAGGCGAAGCTCGGTTATGTGCCGACTTTCTTTTCGGGCTTCGGATTCGCACTCGCGCCGCCGTGCGTCTCCTGCCGGGTGGACGCGTCCGAGGCATCCTCGGAATTTTCGATCTTGATAAGAATGGCCGTGATGTTGTCTTCGCCACCGCGCTCATTGGCGCGCTGAATGAGGCGCCGGCACGCCTCTCGGACATCGCTCGTTCCGGCGATGATTTGCTCGATCTCATCGTCGCCGACCATGCCGCTGAGTCCATCGGAACAGAGCACATAAACGTCGTGGGCGAGGGGATCGTCGTGCTGGAGGTCCACGACGACGTGGTCCTGCATTCCGAGCGCGCGCGTAATGACGTTCTTGGGCAGTTCGTTTCGCTGCTCGTCGGTCAAATCGGGCATGGCCGAGAGGTAATCGTTGATGAGCGAGTGGTCGCGGGTCAGCAGTTGAATCGCGCCGTGCCGGACCCGGTAGCAACGTGAGTCGCCGACGTGTCCGATGAACATGCGGCCTTTCTTGGGGCTGAACATCGCGCCCACCACGGTCGTTCCCATTCCGTGGCACTCGCGCGAACGCGTTGACCGCTCGAAAATTTGCCGGTTTGCAACGCGAATGCCCGTAAGCAGCCGGTTCTCCTCCTCACTCAAGTTCGTATCGAAATGGAACGGCCAGGTGATGTCCTCGTTGGCGGTCGTGCGAAAGAACTCGGAAATCGTTTCGGTGGCGATGCGCGAGGCAACGTCACCGGCGCGGTGCCCGCCCATGCCATCCGCTACCACGAACAGGTCGTACTCCTTGAGAACGACGAACGAATCCTCGTTGTGCTCGCGCTGGAGCCCCACGTCGCTCAGCCCGGCCGCGACTGCCCGCATCAAAGCGCCGAAACCTCCAACACGAAAAGCCTTTCACCCGCCCCATGGCGTGTCAAGCGCGCGAGACCGCTGCGCTCCCGGCCAAGACGGTCAAGCAGAGCACTAGACCTCGAGAATGTCTTTTTCCTTGTTCGCAATGATCGCATCCACGTGCTTGACGGCGTCCTGGACGAGTTCTTCGACCTTTTTCTTCGCGCGGTCGACCTCGTCTGCGCTCGATTCGCCCTCGGCCTCGAGCTGTCCGAGAAGGTCGAGTGCGTCATGGCGAGACTTCCGAATTGCGACCTTACATTCTTCGCCGTACTTGCGAGCAATTTTGACGAACTCCCGCCGACGCTCCTCGGTGAGCGGCGGCAGCGGAACCCGAATGAGGTCTCCATCGACTTGCGGGCTCAGGCCCAGATCGCTTTCACGTAGCGCCTTCTCGACGGCTTTAATTTGGGTTTTGTCCCAAGGTTTCACAACGATGAGACGCGGTTCCGGTACGTTGATGTGAGCCATCTGCGCCAGAGCCGTGGGGGTGCCGTAGTAGTCGGCTCGAATGCCGTCGAGCAGCGAGGCGCTGGCCCGGCCGGCACGAAGCTTGGTGAGCTCGCGCTTGAGCGCATCATGCGATTTCGCGAGCGAGGCCCCCAGCTCCTTTTGCATGTCCTGGATCATGTCCGCTCTCCGCGGCCAAGACCTTAGCGTGCGCTCGCGGTGTTCGCCCACGGTTTATTGGGGCGGAAGCGGCAGCCCGCGAGCGCGGGGCGCCCGGGGCGTCAATTCGCGTTTGCACCGCCAGCGAAGCCGTGAAGGCGGGGCCGACGGCGAAGGGCCGGTCCGCCCCGTCAAGACGTGAGAGTATCGCGATCGTGCTCCTGAGACCGACCGCAGCCTGCATGGGAGAGGGGATGGTCGTCCGACGGGTCATTTTGCGTGCCCGTGACGTCGTGTACTTCAAGGGAGTCGTGGAGGCCTGCGATGGCCTGGCGGGCATCCATGCCGACCATGGCGGCGACTTGGTGGTGGCGGCCCCGGTGGAACGAATGCGCGAACTCGATGCGGTCCTCGACGACTTGTGCACCGAGCTTGGCGCCGTCCGAAGCGATCCGTGAACGCTCGGGCCTGGATGGGGCTCGCCGTGCCTCAGCATTCGTCGGCGGCCGACGCCTCGTCATCGGTCAGTTCGGGCCGAATCGTGCGAAAGCGGGCGTCGACGTCGAGGGGAGTCTCGGATCCCGGCAGGACCTCCGTGTCGGCGGGAGGCGCGCTGGACGCTCGGGCCGTGCCCATGAAGTTGTCGTGTTCCAGAAGCCCGATCGTATCCGGGCCGATGATGCGCTCGAGCACCGAGCAAAGATCGCCGGGTAACGGCGACTCGACCACGACTCGAGTCGCCGTATCCGGATCGTCGAACTCCAGACGGACCAAGTGCAGGAACGTTCGATCGAGGCCGCGCTTCTCCTCGAAGTGCCGATTCGTCAGTCCATGGCCGTAGCGTACATCGCCGAGGACGGGATGGCCGATCGACGCCAAGTGGCGGCGGATCTGGTGAGTCCTCTCACGATCGGGAACGACGCGCAGGATGCTGTGCCCGGAGGCGATGGTGAAGCGTCTGTAGCGGGTTCGGGCCGGGTGTGGCGCGCCCTCTTCGCGCAGGTCGCGCGTCACCGTCCCTTTCGATGGAGTCACCCCGCGGACCCCAGCCGCATAGATCGTACGCGTCGTTGGCGCGAATATCGTTCGCTTCCACTTGGCCAAATGCTCCGGGCGCCGCGTGAGCACGACGAGCCCGCTCGTCCCCACGTCGAGCCGGTGCACGGCGACGGCATTCTGCGCTCCAGGCAGCCTCCGGGCACGGGTAAGGAGCGACGACGCGTACTCCCCCTGGGGCATCGTCGGTTCGTGAGCGCTCTTGTCGACGACGATGACCTCGTCGTTCTCGTAAGCGACGCGCGGGACCGGGATGCCTCCACGGCGAAGTACTGCAATAGTTTCGACTTCGTCCGTGAGCGGAATCATGTCGAGCGGTCGCAGGGAGGTGGTGTCGTAGCCGAGCCGAGAGAAGTGATCGAGGTCGCGTGCAAGCGTCTCCGGGTCGCATGAAACGTAGGCGACGAGCGATGGCGCAAGGCGCGCGAGCGACTCGCGCGCCTGAGGACTCATTCCTCGTCGTGGTGGGTTCACGACTGCCGCGTCAAAGTGTTCCGCGCGCTCGTAAAACGAGCGAAGCGCCGTGGCGACGTCGGAACAATGAACATCGACGTCGAGCGACTGTTCTCGTGCGGCCTGGCGCGCTTGTGCAGTCGCGGGCGCAAAGGACTCGACCAGTCGTACGCTCGCGCCGGCTGCCGCGAGACCGAGCGCGATCCCACCCGAGCCCCCGTAGAGATCGAGCACCCGTGGCGCGCGGCCGCTCGGATTCAACGACGCAACCGCTGCGGCCAGGAGCCGTTGCACGCGCTCGGCCTGACCTCGATGGACCTGAACGAACGAACCGAAGGTCGCCAAGTGGACGGACCTGCCAATCCGGTCTGGAGTCGAGGACACCCCCGCGAGGGGGACCGTGTGGGAGCCGAGTACCTGAGGGCTGTCGCCGGTGTGCAGGTTGGCCGCAACGCCGACGACGTCCGGGAGCTCGCGCATCATGTCTTCCGCCGCGATCACCCAAGCCGAAAGGTCGGCCTGCCGGGGCAATTGCACGACGAATGTCACCAGGACGCGGGTTACCCCGTCGTTACGCGCTTCGCGCAAGTCGACGGCGCGAAGCGAGCCGGGACCTGTGGGATCGAATGGATCGAAGGCTCCGCCGGAATGCTCCGACTCCATCCGTCGGCGAAGGTAGGCGGCAACCCGTGCGAGAGCGGGGGCGAGCACGCGACATTTCGGTATGTCGATGATCTGGTGGCCCCCGCCCTTCGCGAACAACCCGACCTTCGCGCCCGGAGCCACGATGAGCTTCGCCCGGATGCGATAGCCGACCAACGGATGTGCCGGCAGGACCCGCTCCGTGTGCACGAGCTCGAGGGCCGGATACCTCCTAGCGCCCTGGACGACTCTTCCGCGCTTGAGGACGAGCTGGTCAGCGTACGGTAAGCCGATCAGGGGGCAGCCGCCGCATCGCTCGGCGTGCTCGCAGGTCACCCGCAAAGCCGGGGGACTTGCATCCGCAGCCATCTCGGCCGTTGCGGTCGCGTCCAAGGCGGGATCCGATGCTGGGATCATCGCTCTTGCGCGGCGACCTTAGCACGCCTGCGGCGCGTTCGTGGGCAGGGTCCGCTGGCGATCCGCGCGAGGGACCGCTAAACGTCGCCGCCGTCGTGCTTCCCGTGTGTCCTCTCGGCATGGCTCGACGCCGCGCCTCTCGCCAATCCACTGGTACGGGGCGACGTCCGGCACTCCTCGTTGTACGACGAGCTCGCCTCCGAGCGTCGGTAAGAGCGCCTTGATGGGGTTCGACGCGGATGTCGTCATCGTCGGTGGCGGCCCAGCCGGTGCCGCAACGGCGCTTGCGCTGGCGCACTCGGCGCCTGCGATGGCGCACCGTGTCGTTCTCCTCGAAAAAGCCGGGTATCCGCGTGACAAGCCCTGCGCCGGCGCATTGGGCGGCCGCGGCGACGTCCTGCTGGGCGCCATGGGAGTGAGATTCGACGGGGAGTCGGTGCCCATCGACGGGATCTCGTTTCGGGCAACTCGAGGGGAGTCGTCGGCGTCACCGGGAGCCATCGGCCGCGTCGTTCGGCGGCGCGAATTCGACCACGCGCTCGCGCGAGCCGCAGCGTCGCGGGGTGTTGAGGTGCGCGATCGCGTTTGTGTACAAGGCATGCGCGACGAGGGTCCGGCCGGAGTTCTCTTGGAGACGAGCGCGGGATGTCTCCGGACCCGTGTCGTCGTAGGTTGCGACGGGGTCGGGAGCGTGGTTCGCCGGTCCCTCGGGATAGGCTGGGGCAGGCTGCGCGCACAAGTCGTCGAGGTCGACACGGAGCCGATGGCAGGGGATCGCAATCGCGCCCTCTTGCACTTCGACGCGACCGACCCCACTCTTGCCGGGTACGCTTGGGATTTTCCGACGATCGTCGCGGGTCGCCCCCTCGTGTCTCGCGGGGTGTACCGGCTGAAAGTCATCGGGCCCGACGCGCAGCATCAGGAGCCGACGCAGGAACTCGGAACGCTGCTCGACGCACGGCTTCGAGCTCTCGGCCTCGATCCGCGTGTGTACGCGAAGAAGCGTTACGCGGAGCGAGGCTTCGAGCCTGCGACGCGGCTCGCACGCGGTGGGCGAATGCTGGTGGGCGAAGCGGCAGGAATCGATGCCGCCACGGGCGAGGGGATTGCGCAAGCGATCGAATACGGCGTGCTGGCCGGTCGCTATCTTGCGCGATCCTTCCAGCGCGACCCTGAAGGATCGATCGACGTTTGCGACTGGGACGATGAGATGAAGGGATCACGGCTCGCCCGAGACCTTCGCGCCCGTGCACAGTTTATCCAGATCTTCTACGGACCCTCTCGCCGAGACCTCGAGCGCTTCGTCGTCCGGTGTCCGGATGCGCTGTTCGTCGGGGC
Organism: uncultured delta proteobacterium; assembly: GCA_963696385.1. Classification (GTDB taxonomy): domain Bacteria; phylum Myxococcota_A; class Polyangia; order Polyangiales; family Polyangiaceae; genus Palsa-1150. The sequence goes on along the minus strand of CAVOKF010000003.1, from coordinate 651,722 downwards.
ACAGTCCTTTGCAGCCCAGCGCGTTCATCGGCTAAGGCTCGGTAAAGTGGTGACCCAGGGCGCAGCGCAGATCGCTGCTACTCGTGCGCGCGCGCTCTTGGCGTGAACCGACCGCGAGCCCATCCGAGGTAGGGCGCCGTGCGCTGCGCGACCTGGCCGTCTTTGCGCGAGTACCGCGCGCTAAACCGGCGATCGCAGCCGCTTTGCCAGCCGCACTCGCCGCCGTTCCTCCGCGGCGGCGTGCGCCGCCCGGTCCTCTTCGGACTCGAGAATCAGCGGCGGCACCAACGTCGGCATGCGCGCGTCGTTCATCGCCACGAAAGTCGTTCGACAGTCGACGGTAGGCCAGTCCTCACCCGTCGACATGTCCTCGCCCCACACGCTCACCTCGATTTCCATCGATGTCCGGAAGGTTGCCACGAGTTGGGCGCGGAGCCGAACCACCTGTCCTACACGAACGGGGCGCTTGAACATCATGTCGTCGACGAAGGCCGTGACGCACGGTCGGCCGGCGTGGCGCTGGGCACATACGGCCGCGCAAATGTCGATCCATGCCATGATCTGGCCACCGAAAACCGTGCCGAAGAGGTTTGCGTGTGGCGGCAAGACGTATTCGGTCATTTCGGTGAGCGATGCGGCCCGTGACTTGGGTCCTAGGCCGCTCACGGCGACATCCTCGATCGGGCCGGGGGCCAGGGGTGCCCGAGCCAGGCCGTGAAGGCCTCGCGCGCGCCGGGCGTCGGATCACGCTGCCCGACTATTTTCACGCGATCGAGCCGTGGCGGATCCAGCCCGGCGCTCACATGGATCAAGCGACCGTCGCGCACGAGCGCGACGTCGATCGACTGCCCGGCCCGCGTAGCTCGCAGGGGCGCGTCGATATTCGCACCGTCGATGCGGACTCCGTCGATCGCTACGAGCTCGTCGCCGGCGCTGATCCCCGCTCGATCTGCGGACGATTCCCGCATCACGGTCGCGACTACCGTTCGACCGGCATCGGATCGCAGCCGCACGCCGAGCGAAGCCGGCGGCGCGTCCGGACGCGACGTCCGCTCGACAGACAGTCCCACGCGCGCGAGTGTGGCCGCGTAATCGATCTCGCCGGGGGTACGGATCCACGCTTCGAACAGGTCGGCCAGCGGCGTTTTCGCGACACCCTCGAGAATCGACTGCATACCGTCTTCTGGAACGGGTCGTCCGCGCAAACCGACTTCTTCCCACAGGTGCTTGACGACGGCTTCGAGAGTCGCTTCACCGCCCGTGCGCGCGCGAAGCTCGATGTCGAGCAATGCGCAAACGACTTCCCCCTTTCGATAATAGCTCACGCTGGCGTTCGAAGAGTTTTCGTCGGGTCGATAGAGCTTGATCCACGCATCGTAACTCGCCTCTTCGAGCGACTGGACGAGTCGCCCGTGCGTGTGGTCCAAGTAAGCGATCTCCGCGCCGAGGTGATCGAGATACTCTTCCAGCGTGCAGAGGCGTGACAGCGCCAGGACGCGCCAATCGTAGTAGCTCGTCGCGCCCTCGAACCACCAGAGAAGGCGCGTGTAGCACTCCTCCTGATAACGATAGGGCCACAGCCCGGCGGGGCGAATGAGTTTTGCGTTCCAGACGTGGAACAACTCATGAGCGACGAGGGAAAGCAGGTCCAGATACCCATCGCGGCTGACGAAACTGCTTGCGGGAGCGATGAGGGCGGCGCTCGATCGATGCTCCAGTCCACCCCGGGCGCGGGTCGAGAGATGAAGAATCAAATCGTATTCTTCGTACGGAAGTTTCCCGCCGAACAGGTTGGCCTCGGTTTCGACGATCGTCCTCGTGTCGTCGACGAGTCGCTTGAGATCCGTGGAGCTTATCGCTCGCTCGGGGCATATGGTGTAGCGGTGTGGCTTGCCGAGCACGTCGAAAGATTCGCTGCGATGCGTGCCAATCTCGATCGGCGAGTCGACGAGTGTCTCGAAATCAGGAGCCTCCAGCACGTGCACGTTTTCGGCGCCGGTGGATCGACGCAGAGAGGTCGCCACACGCCAGCCGGCCGGCGCTGCGATTTCGACTCGCGCCCCTGCCCCCTCATACCCCTCGATGGCGAGAAAGAGCGCGGCGCCGACCAAAAACGCGTGCGAGTCGTCGACGTGACTGGTGCGCACGGTGAGCTCGCCTGCGTAAACGCGGTACCGGACGACTACCCGCGAGCCGTCTCCAGTTTCGATCCGCCATGCATTCTTCCGAACCTTCGAAGCGCGCGCTGGGGCCTCTGCCGCGAAGCTCTCAACATGCCGCGCGTATTCGCGCACGAGATAGGATCCGGGGGTCCACACGGCCATGAACGCGACGAGGACGTCCGGCAACCGGTCGCGCGCATCGAACACCGTAGTTTCCACGTGGACGAGATGCGTGGCGGGCGCCGGGATCGAAATACGATGGATGACCGAAAGCGACGGCATCGAAGGGCTTTTTTACCACGTCGCGGGATCGGCGTGTCGTGACCGTCTCAAGTATCATCCACGACGCGCTCGCGCTCGATGGTGCGCGCCGGCGCGTTTTTAGGCGACAGTCTCACAGAACGAGAGCTTCCGAATGCTCACCCCAAACGTGCCGGAGGACATCGGCAATCTCGCCCACGGTCGCGTACGCCTTGACCGCGTCGAGGAGGTGAGGAACGACGTTGTCGGTGCCGCGAGCCGCTCGCTCGACTCGCTCCAGCGCGGCGGCGTGAACGGCGGCGTCGCGCCGCGCGCGCATGGCTCTCAATCTCCCGATTTGACTGGACTCGACGCTGGGATCGCTTTGCGCGACCGGCACCGGAGCCGCATCCTGGACGAAGGCGTTTACTCCGACGACGACGCGTTGCTTGCGCTCGATCTCGAGCTGATGCTCGTACGCTGTTCTCTGGATTTCACGCTGCGGGTAGCCCTGCTCGATGGCGGTCACCATTCCGCCCATGGCATCGATGCGCCCGATCGTCTCGAAGGCAAAATTCTCCAGCCGGCTCGTCAGCGATTCCACCGCATAGCTGCCTGCGAGTGGGTCGACGAAATCCGCCACTCCACTCTCGTGAGCGACCACCTGTTGCGTGCGTAAGGCGATCGTGGCCGCTTCCGCCGTCGGGAGGCCGAGCGCTTCGTCATACGCGTTCGTGTGGAGCGACTGACAGCCGCCCAGCACCGCAGCCAGCGTTTGCACGGTCACGCGTGCCACGTTGACGAGCGGCTGCTGCGCCGTGAGGCTCGCTCCGGAGGTCTGGCAATGAAAACGCAGAGCTCGGGCGCGATCGGTCTTCGCGCCGAAGCGTTCGTGCATGAGCGTGTTCCACATGCGTCGGGCGGCGCGGAACTTCGCCACCTCCTCGACAAGGCCATTTTGAACGTTGAAGAAGAAGGAAATGTGTCCCCCGAAGCGATCGACGTCGAGGCCGGCGTCGACCGCCGCTTTGACGTATGCGATGCCGTTGGCCATCGTGAAAGCGAGCTCCTGGGCGGCGTCGGCTCCAGCTTCTCGGATATGATACCCGCTGACCGAAATCGCGTTCCACTTCGGCACTTCTCTCGAGCACCAGGCGAAGAGGTCCGTGATCAGGCGGATCGACGGGCCGGGCGGATGGATATACGTCCCTCGCGCGATGTACTCTTTTAGGATGTCGTTCTGAATCGTCCCGCGGAGCGCCTCCCGGGATACTCCTCGCTCGTCCGCTACGGCAACGTAGAGGCAGAGTAAGGCCGCCGCCGTGGCGTTGATCGTCATCGACGTCGAGATTTGGTCGAGCGGCAGCGCCTCGAGTAGCGTGCGCATGTCTTCGATCGAATCGATCGCAACGCCCACGCGACCCACTTCGCCGCGTGCACGCGGATCGTCCGAGTCGCGCCCCATTTGAGTGGGAAGATCGAAGGCCACGCTCAACCCGGTCTGTCCCTGCGACAGCAGATAACGATACCGCGAGTTCGATTCCTTGGCCGTGCCGAACCCGGCGTATTGGCGCATCGTCCACAGCCGGCCGCGGTACATGTTTGGTTGGACGCCGCGGGTGAAAGGTGGCTCCCCGGGAAATCCGAGATCGCGCGACGGATCGAAAGCGATCGCTTCGAGGTCGTCCGGACCGTACAGGTCGGCCGCATCGGCGTGTCCCGCCAGGTTTGCGACACGGGGGCGCGGTGGTTCCTTGCCTTCGTGCGGCGCTAGGGTCTGCTCGGCCCATCGGCGGCGGAGCCTGGAGTTCTCCGACATGGCGGACCTCAGGGGGGCGGTTGCGGTTTGCTCGCAGCCATACCGTAGGTTCGTGTCTCGCGCGCGGTCATCGCTCCGGGTTTCGACGCGCAAGGGGCCCACGCATCGTCGGAACCGGCGCAGCATCCGGCCCGGCAGAGCTAGAGGGAAAGGGTCCTCGTTCGGTGATGGGACTCGCCGAAGACGGGGGTCCTGCGAGGCTCGGCTCCGAAAGCGCCTGGATCGGGCTCGATCGATCCGGTTGGCCGGTGGCCGACGGCCGGATGGAACCATAGGGTGTGCGGGTCTCGCTGTCGCTCGAGCTTGCGAGCGCGATCCGAAGAGCGGCAAGGGTCGTACGCACGGCTTGCACGGGGGCCCGCAGCCAATACGCCATTTCTCGAATCGCATGGCCATCGGTCGGTTGGACGAACGCCACATCGACCGCCCCGGTGGCCGGGTTGCGCCCGACCGGAACCGCGAGCAGCCGCTCGCAGATTCCCAGGGGAAGGGCCCGAACGAGGGCCATGCACGGGACAATCGATTCCATGAATGGGCCGTAGGCGCCTTCGAGGAGGCGCGCCAGCCGTGGCGCGTCGAGCGCCCCCGTTGAAACGAGAGCTGTCGCCAGCGGCACCCGGCGGGCCTCGGACTCGAGCAGAGCCGTGGCGAGCGCGTCGTGATCGACGGCATCGGTCCGGAGCAGCCGGCGAGCGAGTTCCAACGTCACGCTTGCAGGATAGAGCGAGAAGTGGGCGCGTGCAGCCGGCTCGTGCGATCCTGCGCGTCCATGGCGTCTCCCGCGGACCTGCTTCAACGTACCCTTCCGATCGCGATCTTGTCGTTGGCGTTGGTTGCGGTGCCTCTTTTGGTGTTCGAGCCCGAAGGCCTCCCTCGACTCAAGGGCCTGAACAATGAGCTCGATGACGTGAAACGAGAGAACGACGATTTGCGTCGGGAAATTGTGCGTCTACGCGTCGAGGTGCAAGAGCTCCGTGACGATCCGGCGGCCGTCGAGCGCATCGCGCGCGGTGAACTCGGCATGGTCCGGCAGAGCGAGGTGGTTTTCCAATTCGGTAGGTAACCGGATCGGGGCAACCGGCGGCTAGGGACCGAGGGCGGGCCCCCGTGCGGCGCCCCACGGCTTCGCCTCGGCGCGTGCTAAACCGACCCGCGGGATGCATTACGAGACAGTGATCGGGTTGGAAGTGCACGCGCAGCTTCTCACCCGTACCAAGGCGTTCTGTGGGTGCTCGACGGCGTACGGCGCGCCGGCGAACACCCAGATCTGCCCCGTGTGCACCGGACTGCCCGGAGCGTTGCCCGTTCTCAACGGACAAGCCGTTCGAATGGCCGCTCGGACGGCGCTGGCCCTATCTTGCAAAATTCGGAAATACAGCCGCTTTGCGCGCAAAAATTACTTTTACCCCGATCTGCCGAAGGGATATCAAATAAGTCAGTACGACGAACCGTTCAGCGAAGGGGGACACCTCGATATCGATGTCGGAGGGGTGACCAAGAGGGTCGGCATCACGAGGGTCCACATGGAGGAGGACGCGGGCAAAAGCGTGCACCATGTAGGCATGTCCGTCGTCGACCTCAATCGATCCGGCGTGCCCCTCGTCGAGATCGTGGGCGAGCCCGACCTTCGGAGCGCTGCCGAGGCGGCCGAGTACTTGCGAACCATGCGGGACGTGCTCGTCTTCATCGGCGTGAACGACGGCAACCTCGAGGAGGGAAGCTTTCGGTGCGATGCCAACGTCAGCATCCGTCCCGCGGGCGAAACCAAGCTCGGCACGCGTGTCGAACTCAAGAACATCAATTCGTTCCGTTTCGTCGAGCGGGCGATCGCGCACGAAATCGATCGGCAGGTGGCCATTGTCGACTCGGGCGGCAGGATCGCGCAGGAGACTCGCGGCTGGAACGAGGACGAGGCAAAGACGTTCAGCATGCGAAGCAAGGAGGAGGCGCAAGATTACCGGTACTTCCCTGACCCGGATCTACCGCCGCTCGTCATCGACGAAATCCTGACGACCGAGCTTGCCCTAACGATGCCGGAGCTGCCTCGCGCGAAGCGTGCGCGATTCGAGGGTGAGCTTGGGCTGAGCCCTTATGCCGCTCAGGTTCTCACGAGCCATCCGCGGCTCGCCGCATTCTTCGAGGAAGCCGCTACATTGAGCGGCCATGCCACGAGGGTTGCCAACTTCGTGCAGGGCGAAGTCATGAGAGACGTTCGAACCCACGGACTGACGGCGGAGATACCGGTTACGGCCAACCAACTGGCCGAGCTCATCGATCTCGTCGAGCGGGGGACCATCAGCGGCAAGCAGGCGAAGGAAATTTACGCGAAGATCGCAGGGACTGCGACCTCGGCGGCTGCAGTCGTCGAAGAGCTCGGAATTCGACAGGTCAGCGATTCGGCCGCAATCGAAGCCATTTGTCGACGTCTTATCGAAGAGAACCCCAAGCAAGCGGATCAATGGAGGGCGGGCAAGGCGAACGTGCTCGGCTTCTTCGTCGGGCAGGTGATGAAACACACGAGAGGGTCTGCCAATCCGCAACTCGTCAATGACATATTGAGGCGCCTTCTCGATTTGGGGTAATGGGCCACCCGTGTCGCTCGTCCGCCTTCCGCACGCTCCTTCGGCGCGCGCTCGAGTGCTCATCGTCGATGACAACGTGGAGCTCGTGGGCTCCCTGCACGCCGCATTGATGGCGGCGGAGCTTTCGGACGGGAGCGCCGCATCCAACGCGATCGAGGTCGTGACGGCGTCTCGAGGCGACGAGGGACTCGCTATTGCGAAGACCCGCGGCTTCGAAGTGGCGATTGTCGACGTGAAGCTGCCCGACATGAGCGGCGTCGACCTCATTGCGCGGCTGCGGGAGCGATGCCCGTTTGGCGAAGTCATCCTGATCACCGGGTTCGCGACTATGGCTGCGGCCATGGGCGCGCTCCGATCGGGCGCATATGCCTTCGTGCCCAAGTCGTTCCGCCCCGAGGAGCTCGTCTCGACCGTAGAGCAAGCGCTGGCAAAGGTACGCCTGGCGCGCGAGCGTGAAGAGCTCGAACGACGTTACCGAGCGCTGGTGGACCTTACCGACGTTCTGGTCGTGGGCCTCGACACCACCGACCGCGTAGCGCTCTTCAATCGAAAAGCGTCGATGATCGCGGGCGTTGAGCCGAGCGCGGCGGCCGGCCGGCCCTTCGTCGATAGCTGGATCCCCGACGAGGATCGCCTACGAATGCGCGAGACCATCGCTTTGGCTCGCGCCGGACGAACGCAAGAGGTCGAGACCGGTTTCGTCGATCCGTCGGCGATCATCGCAGCGGCTTCATCGAGCCCCTCGGTTCACGCTCGCTCGTGGGAGGGGCACGACGCGCCCGTACGGCGTCGCGTCCGATGGCATTTCTCCATGGCGCGAGGCGGTGGAGACGAACCGGCGCTTCTCTATGGGTTCGGAATCGATGTCACAGAGCGGCGCGCGCTGGAGAAGAGGGCGGCGGACGCCGAGGCCCTCTCAGCCATGGCCCGTCTCGCGATGAATTTGGCGCACGAGATTCGGAACCCGCTGAACGCCGCTGTCCTGCAGCTGCATGTGCTGGGCCGCCAAATCGACAAGCTTCCGGTCGACGATGAGTTCCGATCGGCACTGCGCGGCAAAGCAAAAATCGTCGGGGATGAAGTGGGCCGGCTCAGCCGGTTGCTGACGGAGTTCCTGGACCTGGCGCGCCCAAGGGGGATCGCGAGCGAACTGGTGCATCTCGGTGAGCTCATCGAAGGCGTGCTGGACCTCGAGCAGGGTTCGGCTTCCGCCCGAGGTGTCGTCATCGAGCGCGACCCCAAGAGCGAGTGTGTCTTGCTCGGGGATGCCGAGAAGCTCAAGCAAGTCGTGCTGAACCTTGTCATGAACTCGCTCGAGGCCATGAAGGAGGGCGGTATTCTGCGCGTTCGCGCCTTCTATGACGGCGATCGGATCCAGCTCGTCGTCGACGATACGGGCGCAGGGATCGAACCATCTGCGCTGGCACAGGTTTTCGACCCATTCTTTACGACCAAGGAAGCCGGTACCGGGCTCGGCTTGTCCATCGTCCGAAAAATCGTTGATCAGCACGGTGGAGAAGTGCGAATCGATAGCGAGCGGGGCGTGGGCACACGGGCGACGGTGACTTTGCCGCGCGGCCGGTGACCGTCATCGGAGTCGGCGGGCGACGGGGACGCGCGGCGTGCCGGTGCTCGTGCGTGTGGGCCGATCACTGTCGCCCGGGCGGCCTGAGAGGAAGCGCTGTCGCGGAAACGGGAGGTGGCGGCACGCGTGCGAGGTCGCCGTCGTTCGTGGAGTCGATGGCGGCCATCGCCGTGAAGAGACGGTCCATGCCGACTTCCAACGCGCCTTCTCTCTGGAAGAGGCCGACGATCCGGACGAGTCGCAGCGCGGTTGTCTTGCCCAAGTCGATTTCGCGCTCGACGAAGGATTCGAACGACGGGAATCGCTTGGCTTCAAAGAGCTTGCGTGTCTCGATCGTCTTCAAGACCACCCCGATATCGAAAAATGTCTTGGAGAGGTTCTTCCGCAGCGCCTTAATCTGGGCGAGGGCTGCGTGCAGATCTCGAACTTTCTCCTTGATGTCTTCGGCGTCGGCGGGCGTCCGGATCGTGGCTCGCGCACTCCCGGGCAGCGGAGGCTCAGCCGCGCGTGCACGCGCCTCCGCCGCATGCTTTGCGGCGTGGCGCGCGGCCCATGGCGCTGCACCGCGTAGCCCAAGTTTGCGCTTGGACGGCCCGGTGTCCTCTTTCCCAGCCCCGCCCTTGGTGGGCGCGGGCTTCGTCGATGCGGGCGGCTTGATGGATCCCGCCTTGGTCACCGGCGCCTTCTTCGTCTTGGCCATATCGGTCTCGGTTCGGGCAAAACCTTGAAAAAATTCTCAGTCCGCGCCCGTCTCCCCTCGCTTCGCTCGGTCGTCTCAGCGGGGTGACACGGGCCAAACGCCTTGGCCGTTTACCAGAGTCGAGCGCCATGCGTCCACTCTTGACTGAAATGCGTCGGCACGCTGCGGCGCGCGGGGTGAGGCCGCTCGATCCGAAAAGGGCCGGGTCCCACATTCAGCTCAGCCGTACCTTCCCACCGCATCTTGGGTTCGCGAGTTCGTTCGGCGGACTAGCATCGGGCCTCCATGGCAGTCCTCACGCGCATCTCGGACGACGACGCACGTGCATTGGTCGCGGGCTACGGCGTCGGCGATCTGCGCAGGCTCGTGGGGGTTGCAGCAGGCAGTGTCAACTCGAATTTTGCTCTCGACGCCGGTGGGCGACGGTGGTTTCTTCGGCTGTACGAGGAGCAAGACTTAGCGGGTGCTGTGCGGGAGGCAACCATGCTCGAAAGGCTTGCTTCCGCGCGTGTGCCGACGCCGGCCCCGCTTCGGCGACTGGACGGCGATCTCGTCTCGGTGGTCGCCGGCAAGCCGGCCGCTCTTTTCCCGTGGAGAGACGGCACGATGCGCTGTCAGCGTTCGGTGACGCCGGAAGACGCGCACCGAGTTGGGGAGGCGCTCGCGAGGGTGCACGTTGCGGGCGCGGCGGAGCGGTGCGGCCCTGGGCGGTTCCGCTACGAGGATCTGCTTGTCAGGTTGGACGGCGTGGCGCGCAGCGGCGACGCCGCACTGGCGGGCCTCGTTCCGATGCTGCGCGGTGCGCTCGGACGAGCTCATGGCGCGCGCGATCGAACGCTGCCGGTCGCCATGACGCACGGGGATCTCTTTCGTGACAACGTGCTCTGGGACGCGTCCGGAAATATCGCCGCGTTGCTGGACTTCGAAAGCGCGTGCTCTGGGCCGCTCGCCTACGACTTGATGGTCACCGTGCTCTCCTGGTGCGTCGGCCAAGCCATTGAGGCCCGTTTGGCATCGGCCATGCGACGCGGTTACGAGTGTGTTCGTCCGCTTACGGACGCCGAACACCGCGGGCTATGGGCCGAGGCGTGCTTCGCCGCCTTGCGCTTCACCGTGACGCGCATCACCGATTTTGCCCTCCGCGTTGACTCGACCGGTCCCCGCGTAGTCAAGGACTGGCGACGTTTCTTCATGCGCTTCGAAACGTTGCAGGCGCTCGGCCCGGAAGGTCTCGCCCGAGCACTCGACACCTGAGGCGTACCCAGCGCAGCTGGGTACCGTTTAGCGGGGCGCTGGACTAAGAGGCCAGAGGTCACGACGCAAGCTGTCGATCCGTTCGGTGACCGTTGCCAGCGACGCGGCCTGGGCGTCGACGGCGGCGTTGGCCTTGGCTTCGTCGTGCTCGCCCGCGCTACGCGCCTCCTTGGTAGCCCGAAGGACCTCTAGGACTTCGCGATGAAGTTCCTCGCCCGCGCTGACGACCCAAGCGTCCAGCTTGCGCGCGAAATCCTCGATGAGCGCATCCAGCTTGGGGCCGACCTTCTTCGCGGTCTCGCGCATGACTTCAGGCCCGAGCTCCTTCGCTCGCCTCTTGAATTCTTCATGGATCTTGCCGCGCGCGAACATCGCAAAGATGGCAGGGCCGGCGATGGCGAGCACCCCGCCCACCATCAAGTTGACGGCCATCAGTGCGACCCCGCCGAACATCAGCGCAACCACGCCGACGTCGTACTTGATCGTGTCCACGTGAACGTCGAGCCGTCGCGCATCGCTGCCGAGCACCGCCGCGACCCGCCGTGCGCTGTCTCGCGCGTCGTCGCGCACCAACGCGATGGTCTTCTCGGCGAGCTGCTCGAGGTGCGTAGCGATCTCGCGAGTCTCTTGCTCCGCCCACTGCTTGAACGCATCCTCGAGGAAAGCCGGTAGGAACTGCCTTAGGTCTTCAGGCTTGGCTGAGTCGATGACGTTCGGTAACTGGCGGCATACGTCGTCGACGAACCGATCCAAGTCCTTGCGCGTGGCCGCTTTGATGCCGGCGACGTCCTCGCGGATCTGCATTCGGCGCTGTTCGATCGTTCCCGTTTGCCCCGCCAAATCGCGCTCGAGCGCGGCGATTCGGCGATCGAGCTCTTGCGTTTCCATCTGGATGCTGCGGCGACAGGCGTCCACGCCTTTGGACAGGAGCGCGGCGGCGCCCAAACCCTCGCCCAGAGCATTGTCCAGCAGAATGCGGCCCCGCTCCTCGGCGAGAAACCGCGTCAGATGGATGACGAGCTCGGGCAAGCCGCTTTCGGCAGCTTGACCGGCCAAAGCAGCCTCCGCGCTGACCGCGAAGACAACGGGGTTGTGGACGAGCGTCGACAGCTTGCTTTTCGCATACGCGAAAGCCTCTCGCCGTTCGTCGGGCGACAACAGGTCCCATTTTGTGATGACGAATACGATCTTGTCTCGCGAGCCCTTCAAGAGCTTGTCGTGGAGAAATACCCGCTCGCTCTCCTTCAGAATTTGTCCGGCATCGAGCAAGAACAGCACGGCGTCCGCGCGCGGGATGTAGCTGTAGGTGATGTCGGACCTCTGCAACGCGAGGTCGTTAACACCGGGGGTGTCGACGAGCAAAATGCGCTCTTTGAGGAGCCGCGCGGGGTAGCCTATTTCGAGATAATCGACCTCCTCGGTCGCCGCGCCGCCGCCCACGGAAAAGCGCTTCGCCTCTTCGAAGGCAATGGCGTGACGCTCGCCGTTCGGGCGGACGACGAACGCCTCGGGGTGCTCGGCCCAGCGAATGTGGTGGATCGCCGCCGTCGTCGGCGTCACGCCGACGGGCAGGGCCCGTTGGCCGAGTAGCGCGTTGACGAATGTGGTCTTGCCATGGTTGAACTCGCCGACGACCACGAGGTGGAAGCGATCTTCTTCGAGCTTGCGCACGAGCTCGCGGTTGACGCGCTCGCGAAGGGTCTTCGTCCCGAGGGCCGCGGCGACTTCACTCAATCCGTGCAGCGCGGCGACGACTTCGTCACGCCTCTCCAAAAATCGGTCGAACGTCCGAGCATCCGCAGCCGCTCCGCTTTCGGACACCATCACGCCTCGCCCTTCAGAAGCCCGGCCACGCGGCAATCGACGTCGCTCATGCTGAGTCCGTTCGGCGCAAGGCCGACCGCCGATCGATAGAGATCGCTCTCGCCGAAAACGCGCATGGCGAGCACGCGCTTGGGGAGCCAAGGGTGTGTGGCGAACATTTCCATGTACTTTCCGATGCCGTGGCTTCCTTCTTCGTGCTGTTCGATGAAAGCGTCGACGTTGAATTCTTCGTAGAGCTTGCGTGACCCGACCGCGAGCTTGGTGATCGCGCGCTCGGCCGCCGAGGCGTCGCTGGCGACGAGCATTCCCGCGCGGTCGCACGTGATCTCGGCGCGCCGAGACCAGGTGCGAAGGGCGACCAGGGCGGGTTGCAGGATCCACGGCATGAACATTCCCGCCATGTACGTGAGGTAGTGGAGTGCGGTCAGGTAGGCGACGTGCGAATTGTGAATGTGTCCGCATTCGTGGCCAATCACCGCGAGGAGTTCCTCGTCCGAGTACTGGTCGACGAGGGCCGAGTGGACCATGACAAACGAGTCTTCGTTCGTGCCCAGCGTTCCAGCGTTGAACGTCGGGCTGTTGACCACGAACACCTGCGGCATCGGGATTTGAAGGGTGTCCGACGCCGTCTTGGTGATCCGGTAGATGTTCGAAAATTGGCGTTCGCTCACTTTGACCGCATGGCCGAGCAGCTGGTGCTTGCCGATCTGCTTGAAGATCCGCACGCTGGCCTCGACCGCGAGAGCCACGGGCTTCGTATTTTCGAAGGCGATGCGCGACTGTCGGTCGAACGTATACGTGTAGTCGTGACCCGTCGTGCCGGCGCCACCGCCGGATCGCTCGGCCCGCTTCTGAGCGACGAAAGACTCGAAGTCAAGTCGGGGTGATTGCGCCATGTCTAGCTCCGAATGGGGTTCGCCGCAGCCTACGGAATCCACCCGACGATCCGGAGCGAAGCGAACAGTCAAAGGGGGGGTGCGTTGGAAGTCCCTGCAAGGGTCCGATGGGGCGAAACAGAGCGTAAGCACCTCCGGTGCAATCCGCAATTCAGCGACCGTGCACGAGGCCCCCGCTGATGAATCGCGTCTCCGCGGCAGGCGGTCGGAATGCACCGATCGCGAGGGCGACCCCGCCGACAGCGAGGACGGCGCCCGTAGCGGCCAGCGTCCATGTGGCCCACGCTGGCCAACGAAAGCCCCGATGCTCGGCGTGCGACTCGGCCGAAGACGGTGCGCTTCGCGGCGCAGGGCGCCAGTCCAGCAAGGGTGCGCACCGGTTCGCGTTGCACATCCCTATCAAGGCCCCGTCCGGCTCGGGCGCAGCGGTGGCAGCGACCCATCGACCGCATCGGACCTGGTCCGAAACCACCGCATGGGAGACAAAGGCCGCATGCCCGACGTCGCTCGCGGAGCAGGGTGCCGTGAAGGGGGCTTCGAGCCGTACGATCGAGCTGGTCGCTTGGACGTCCATCCACGCAGCCCAGACGGGTGCACCGTTCGACGTGACGACAAACGCGTGGGGACCCGTGCGCAACGGCATCGGTTCCATCCCGGCCGCTCGAGAGTCGACCCATGCTTGTTCGTCAGGCGGCGGTTGGATTTCGACGAAAACGGTTGCCGTTCGAAACTCGGAGGCTTCTTCCCCGACACCCTCGGATCGCCCGCCATCCAAAGCCTCCGCACGCGCCCAGGCGCGGTCGGCGGCTTCCGTGTCGATCGGCGCAACGCGGCGCCACCGGATTGCGCGAACCCGCTCGACCTCCGCCATTTGCCACGCCGCCTCGGGCAGGTCGGCATGGGCTCGCAGCAGAGCCTCGGCGGATGCAAGGGCTCGGTCGACACTGGGTCCGTCGCGCGCACCGATCGCGTCCCGGGCGTGATCGATGAGATCGTCAACCGCAACGGCCGTACGAGTGTCGACCGGGATGGGTGCCGGCCGTTGGTCGAGCGGATCGCCGAGTGCGATGCCATGAGCTAGGGCCCACGACGCGATGGCCGAGCGTTGGGCGGCGCTTGGCGGAGCCGGCGCGATCCATACGAGCGTCGCAGGCGCGTCGGAAGTCACGAACGCGCCGACTTGTTGTTCGCGATGCCCCCCCGAAGGCTCCGGAGCGTATCGAGTACCTTTTCGACGTGGCCATCGACCTTCACGCTGCGCCACACGTGCGCCAGCGAGCTGTCGGGCGTCACGAGAAAGGTCGATCGAATCGTGCCCTCCACCCTTTTCCCGTACATGGTTTTCGGGCCCCAAGCCCCGTATGCCTTGTGCACGGCCAGGTCCGGATCGCTGAGCAGCGGAAACGTGATGCCGACCTTCTCTCGAAATCCGCAGTGGCTCTTTACGGAATCCTTCGAGATACCGACCACCGTGGCGCCGAGTTTCTTGAAGCGGGTGCCGGCTTCGGTAAATTCCACGGCTTCGCGTGTGCATCCGGGGGTGTTGTCTCGGGGATAGAAGTAGAGAACCAGCCAATGGCCGCAGAAGTCCCCGAGACCGATGCGGTTGCCCTCGTCACTCTCCAGCGCGAAATTTGGCGCCTTGGCGCCCACCTTGACGGTCATGGTAAGGCCATTCTAGCGCGGACTCGGCTTTCGAGGGCGGACGCCGCCGCAAAACGGCGCGCCGTTTGGTACGATGGGTCGAGCGAGGTCTCGTGCAAATCAACTTCGGCGGACGCGAGATCGCGCTCAAGCTCGTGTATTACGGGCCGGCGCTCAGCGGGAAGACGACCAACTTGCGCTCGCTGCATCAGCTCACCTCGGACCGATCCAGGGGGCGCCTGATGACACTGGAGACGAAGGACGATCGCACTCTTTTCTTCGACATGCTGCCGCTCACTCTGAGGGCCGAGGGTGAGCGACAAGCGTCGGGCATGACGCTCCGAATCAAGATCTTCACGGTTCCAGGGCAGGTTTTGCACTCGTCCACCCGCCGTCTCGTCTTGCAGGGCGCCGACGCCGTGGCCTTCATTGCCGATTCGCAGACCAGCGAGACCGAGCACAATGCCGCGTCGTTCCTCGACTTGCGCGAGAATCTGAAGGACCTTGGGGTAAGCATTAAGGGCTTGCCGCTGGTCATCCAGTTCAACAAGCGTGACCTCGAGAGGGTGCGATCTGACGAGGAGATTAGCGCGCTCGCGAGGCGAGGAAAGGAGCCCGTCTTCAAGGCGAGCGCCGTGGCGGGCGACGGAGTTCTCGAGACGTTCTTCGGCCTGTTGCACGTCGCGTGGGCGAAGCTCGATGCGGAGCATCAACTCGCGAAGATGCTCGGCATCGAGTCGGGCGCTTTGCTGCCAATGGCCGCACGGCAGCTTGGCTTGACGAAGGACGTCGCCACGCTCCTTTCTTCGTGCGTCGGTGGGCGCCTCGATCAGCAAGCACAGGTCCCACCATGACCGTCGATGCACCCGCCGTCTTGGTTCAGGACTTGCTCTTTGATGACCGAGTTCGACTCGAGGACATCATCGACCGCGACGGACTCGGTGAGCTTTGCAAGAGCTTCGTGACTCTTTTCGGCATTCCCGTTCGCATCTATTCGAGCGGAGGCAGCTTGCTTGCCGACGCCCCGGTCGAGGGCGAGCTTTGTGCTTACGTGAACGCGACGGCGGCCGGACGCCAGGCATGCGCAGCGACGGTCGGCGGCGCGAAATCGCGCGATCCAGGTGAGACCGGGGACGTTGTGCACCCCTGCTTTACCGGCGCAACGTACCGGATCCTTGCGCTCGACTACGACGGACGGCGGGTCGGCCGGCTCATCGTCGGCCCTTTCGTTCCCGCGAACGTGCAGGACGTCCCTGCCTCGCTGCTCGCGGTCGATCCGGCGATCGACAAGGGGCGAGCCCGAGAGCTGCTCGCAAAAATGCCGCGTGCCAAGCCGCAGACCGTGATGCGTATGGCAGCGCACCTGAAATCCGCGCTCGATCTCTTGCTCTTTAGCGGCCATCGCGCATTCGTCACGAGCCAAATGCACCTTGCGAGCGTGCGCGAGAGTTACCGCGAGCTCGAGGAGAAGAACGGGCGGTTGCAGGAGGCGTTCGACCGTCTCAAGGAACTCGATCGGCTCAAGTCGAGCTTCCTCGCGACGGTGAGCCACGAGCTCCGAACTCCGCTCACATCGATCATCGGTTACAGCGAGATGCTGAGCGAGGGCCTCGCTGGTGAGCTCAAACCGGAGCAGCTCGAGTTCGTCAAGACGATCCACGAAAAGGGTGGCCAGCTTCTCTCGCTCATTATGGGCCTTCTGGATCTGGGCAAGCTGGAAAGTGGCACGATGCGCCTCGCCACGCGCATCATGGGCCTGGAGCCTGTGCTTCGCGAGGTGATCTCGACGCTGACCCCTGTCGCGCTGAAGAAGGGCGTGAGGCTTACCCTCGATGCCGCGCCGACCCCCGATCTGCGCGGTGATCCGGAACGTCTTCGGCAAGTGTTCTTGAACCTCGTGGAAAACGCGCTTAAATTTACGCCGAGCGGGGGGGAAGTAACGCTGCGGGCACGAATGACCGAGGCAGACTCCGCGGAAGCCGGTGGTGACGAAGGACTGACGCTGCTCGCGCCGACGCGTGCGCGAGTCGAGGTGAGGGTCATGGACACCGGAATCGGGATTCCGCCCCGCGAAAGACTCCGGGTGTTCGACGCATTTTACCAGATCGACTCCTCGAGCACGCGCGAGTTCGGGGGCACGGGACTAGGCTTGTCGATCGTCAAACGGCTGATCGAGGGTCACCGCGGCGCAATTCGAATCGAGGACAATGACCCCAGGGGGACGGTCTTCGTCGTTACCCTGCCCCAGCCCGAGCCGACCATGTCCGAAGCATCTCGGGTGGCCTAAACGGAGCGCGGATGGATGAAGCAGCCCGAATCGCGATGCTCGCGCGTACGCTGGGCGACGCTTCGGGTGCGGGCTCGGAGTTCGCAGTGGAAGTCGCAATGGGCGACGACGCGGCGGTTCTAGACGGGGGTAGGGCGACGGGGCGTCGCATCGTTTGGACGATTGACGCGCAGGTCGAGGGCACACACTTCCGGCGCGACTTCCTGCCGTGGCGCGACGTCGGGTGGCGCAGCTTGATGGCCGCGGCCAGCGACATTGCGGCGATGGGCGCGAAGCCTTGGTGCGTCTTGTGCGCATTGGCATTGCCCGACGACGTCGACGACACGGCCCTCGCGCAGATCGCGGTTGGCCAGCGTGACGCGGCGCTTAGCCTCGGAGCACCCGTTGTGGGAGGGAATCTCGCTCGAGGTCGAGAGCTGTCCATCTCGACGACCGTTCTGGGAACGTGCGAGCGCGCGGTCACGCGCTCCGGCGCCCGCTCGGGCGACACCGTATGGCTCGCGGGCGCCGTCGGCCTGGCGGCGGCAGGACTCCGCGCGCTTGAGACCGGACGTGCCGACGCGGACCCGCGATTGCACGCCGCCGTCGCGTCGTGGCGAACGCCGCGCGCCCTAGTCCGGGAAGGAAGCGCGATGGCGGCGGTGGCGCATGCGGCGATCGACGTATCGGACGGCCTGGCCCGGGACGTGGGGCACATTGCGGAAGCGAGCGGAGTGCAGATTGTGCTCGACGAGCGGGCTCTCTCGGCCGACGACTCGCTTCTTCGCGCGGCCGAGGCGTCGAGTGGGAGCGCGCTCGAACTCGCTTTGTATGGCGGCGAAGACTATGCGCTTGTGGTTGCGAGTCCGGTTGCCATCGAAGGTTTTCGACTCATCGGCGAGGTGCGCGAAGGCAAGGGCCTCGTACTCCGCGGGGGGCAAGAGGAGCGTGCCCTGGAACCGCGCGGCTTCGATCATTTTCGAGTTGCGCGCCCAGCGAACCACTCAAAACTGACAGGCGCCCGGTAGCTTGATGTTTTTCAGAACCTCGCGAAATTGCGTCAGTTCTGGCGCCATTCCTTCAGGGCCGATCTGAGCGACAAACGCATCGCACTGAAGCGCCATCGTGTTCAGCTGGTAACCCTCGGGCGATGGGCCGAGCAGCTTGGCTTGCGAGCGCATCGCGTTGCAGCATGCCCTGATCTTTGCCTGATTCGAGGTGAGCAAGGGCACAGCCCGCTTCTTGGGCGTCGCAGCTTCGACAGCGGCGTCCCCGTCGTCGCCGGCGTCCTCGATGAGAGGGGCGAGCTCGGTGACGGAGGGGGCGCTGGTCACGGCCGGTGCCGGCGCCCCCGCCTCTTCCTCAGCGGATTGCCTTCTGGGGCATCCGACCAGCAACGCCGGAATGGAAATGGAAAAAACTGCGAAAAAGACGCAGGAACAGACCCTCGGCATCTCGACGCAAGCCTACAGCGAATCGTCCGATCTTGCTCACACGGTAGCGGGCCCAACGGATGCGAGCCCGCCAGCCGTTGTCACGAGCAGCCCATCGAGTTGCCGCAGTTGAGGCATTTGTAGCACGCACCGTTTCGCACGGTGATATGCCCGCACATATCGCAAACGGGCGCGTCGCCCATCATCGTATCGAGCTGTGCATCGAGCGGCGATCCCGCCTTTTCACCGAGCGTCTCACTCAGCGACCAAGTGGGCGCCGCTTCCGGTGGCGGCCGCGCAGAATCGCGGGCGCGCAATGCTGGCCGTTCTCCCGCGTCCGGTGCGGCGCGCCTGCTGGGCTGATCGGACGGCGTGCCGAGGTTTCGAGCGGCGTCGAGCGGCGATGAATCGATCTCCGGTTTGATGTGCGCCAAATCGTATCGGTGCAAGTACTCGACGCCCAATGTTCGAAAGATGAAGTCAACAATCGACGTCGCGAACTTGACGTTCGGATGCCCCTCGACCGGCCCTTGTGGCTCGAAGCGCGTGAACGTGAACTGATCGACGTATGTTTGCAGTGGAACGCCGTACTGCAGTCCGATGCTGACGCTCATTGCAAAGCAGTTCATCAAGCTGCGAAATGCTGCGCCCTCTTTGTGCATGTCGATGAAAATCTCGCCGAGCGTGCAGTCGTCGTATTCACCCGTGCGCAAGAATATCTTGTGGCCGCCGACGCGAGCCTCCTGAGTGAAGCCGATCCGCTTCTTCGGCAGGCGAACGCGCTGGCCATAGATGCGGGTGTTCTTGGCTATAGGCAAACTTAGCTGCTGCTCGGTGGCATCGCTCTGCGGCAGCGGGGCGAGGAGTGGTTCGTGTGCAGGATCGATGCTTTCCCGTGCGGCATCCGCTTTCTTGTCGCCGGACGCCGACAGCGGCTGACTGGCCTTGCAACCGTCACGATAAAGCGCAATCGCTTTCAGCCCGAGACGCCAGCCTTCTTCGTAAATCGCCTGAACGTCGTCTACCGTCGCTTCGTTCGGAAGGTTGACGGTCTTCGAGATCGCTCCGCTGAGGAACGGCTGGACTGCAGCCATCATCCGGACATGGGAAATAGGCGCCAGAAAACGCGTGCCGTGCTTGCCACAGCGGTTGGCACAATCGAAGATAGGGAGGTGCTCCTGCCTCAAGTGCGGAGCGCCTTCGATGGTCATTCGACCGACTATGACGTCTTGGGCTTCGTCGATTTGTGTGCGCGAAAACCCCAAGTGTTCGAGCAGTCGCCCGTCACGTCGCGCTCCCAGCCGCTCGAACGTTTCTTCGCCGAGGACCCACGTAGCAAAGGCGCTGTCGAGATCGAACACTCCTGGAATCGCTGCCTCGACCTTAGCCAGATCGGCATCTGTCAGGCCCTTGTCCTTCAGCGTCCGACGATTCACGTGCGGTGAGACCAGCAGCGTGTTCGTACCCGACACGAAGGCCACAATGTCCTGAACCTCGCGCTCGGAGTAGCCCAGACGGCGAAGTGCATGCGGCACGGTTTGATTGACGATTTTGAAATATCCGCCGCCCGCAAGCTTCTTGAACTTCACGAGTGCGAAGTCGGGCTCGATTCCGGTGGTATCGCAGTCCATCAGAAGGCCGATGGTTCCGGTTGGCGCCAAAACCGTGGCTTGCGCGTTGCGGTAGCCGCTGACGTCGCCGAGACGCACCGCCTCGTCCCAGTCTTCGCAGGCGGCTCGGTAGAGCGCGCCGACAGTTTCGTGGGGCTCACCGGGCAGGCGGCACGCTTCACGGTCTAGGCCGTAGGCCGCGTCGCGATGCATCCGCATGACGCGAAGCATCGGATCGCGGTTTTGGGTGTAGCCGGAAAACGAGCCTTTGACCGCCGCCATCTCAGCGCTCGTTCGATAAGCGGTCCCGCACATGATCGCGGTAAGAGCAGCTGCGATGGCCCGTCCTTGCCGGCTGTCGTAGGGGACGCCGAGCGCCATGAGCAAGCTTCCGAGATTCGCATACCCTAGGCCGAGCGGGCGATAGTCGTGGCTGTTGCGCGCGATATGGGACGTCGGGTAGCTCGAAAGATCGACCAAGATCTCCTGGGCGATGAAGAACACGCGGCATGCATGCCGGTAGCCATCCACGTCGAACGAAGTCGTCGAGCCTCTTGGGGTTCCGGAGATCCGCGGCTCGGCCTCGTCGACGGCGGTCTCCCGGAGAAATTTGGTGAGGTTCACGCTCGCGAGGTTGCACGCCGTATCATCCAAAAACATGTACTCCGAGCACGGGTTCGAGGCGTTGATTCGTCCTGAGTTCGGGCACGTGTGCCAGCGATTGATGGTCGAGTCGTACTGAACGCCAGGATCGGCGCAGCCCCATGCCGCCTCGGCCAATTGATGCCAAACGTCCTTCGCCTCGAAGGTCTCGCACACTTCTCCCGTCGTGCGAAATCGCGTCCGCCATGGGGCTCCGGACGCCGCCGCGCGCATGAACTCGTCGGTGACGCGAACGCTGTTGTTCGAGTTCTGACCGCTTATCGTGTGATACGCCGCGCCGTTGAAGTCGGCGCTATAGCCCGCGGCGATGAGCGCGTGAGCCTTCTTCTCCTCACGAACCTTCCATCCGATAAAATCGACGATCTCGGGGTGGTCCATGTCGAGGCAGACCATTTTGGCCGCGCGCCGTGTCGTCCCTCCGCTCTTGGTCGCTCCCGCTGCGCGGTCGAATACCTCGAGGAACGACATCAGCCCCGAGGAGGTGCCGCCCCCGGACAGCTTCTCTTGGCGGCCTCGAATCGCGCTGAAGTTCGAGCCCGTACCCGAGCCGTACTTGAACAATCGTGCCTCGGACTTGACGAGGTCGTAGATGGACATCAGGTCGTCCTGGACGGACTGGATGAAGCATGCGGAGCACTGCGGGCGCTCGTACGCCACCTTGGCCTCGGTGGGGTCCTGAGCGTCGAAGTCCCACGCCCAATTGCCGCCCGAGCCTTCGATGCCATACTCGTGCCAGAGGCCGAGGTTGAACCATACGGGCGAGTTGAATGCGCCGTACTGGTTCACAAGGAGACACGAGAGCTCCGCTTCGAATGCGTCGGCGTCCGCCTTTGAGCCGAAGTAGGGGCGCGAGGAATCGCCGCGGGCGGGCTTCTCTCCCACCGTGCGAATCGTGTGCGCGAGCCGGTGAACGACTTGGCGAACGCTTGTCTCGCCCTGGTCCTTGTCACCGTGCAGTCCGGCCTTTCGAAAATACTTCGAAATCACGATGTCCGTTGCGAGTTGACTCCAAGTCGAAGGAACTTCGGCCCCTTCCATCCGAAAGACGACGCTTCCGTCCGTGTTCGTGATGGCGCTCGATCGTCGTTCGTAAGCGACGGTGTCCAGCGGGTCCTTGCCGGGGCTGGAGAACCGGCGCTCGATGCGTACGCCACGCGACGTGCGCGAGGCTTTGCCCGCGCCCTTGGCTTCCGTCATCCGCGGAGAACGGCCCTTTTTCCCACTTCGGATGCCATCCGCCACGCCGAGGTGGGGCGTCGAACTCTTCTCCGAGCTCCTCGGGGCGGCGGGGTGGCTCGACTTCAGCTGCCCGTTTCGCATTCCGAACCCGTTCTGACCATCCATATGTGAATTAGCCATGATCTACCTCCGGGCAATACAGAGACCACCGCGCTCCCTGCTGCGGGGCAAGTGCGCGCAAGCAACCTCGTCGCCCACCCTGTCAGGCCGGCGAGGCTTCCATTCGTTAGCTCTTCGCTCGTTGGCCCTTGCCCTGATTTGAGCAGCCTTCACCCGAGCATGTTGCTAGTATGTTCAGTACGTTCACGTAGACAAAAATGGCCATGGCAGCGCCGTGGTGACGCTCCGTGCCTTGTGCTGAGATGCGACGCTACCCCCTAGATATTGGGCTTGTCCAGCAAAACGTACGACGTATTGTGTGGGTGTGCTGCCCCTAGCGTCCCCTCCCTGCGATCCAGGGACCTCGACCGTGGCCAACCGCCCTCACCCGAAGATCTGAACAGGAGATCCCCATCTTCTCCAGCACCGTTCAGCGTAGTCCACACCTTATCCGCATCGGCCGATCGTCCGCAGGTGGACCGACCTCGGATGGGCGCGGATACCTCCGCCACGGCTGGGGTTGGTCGATCGGCCGCTGAGGTCAACCGGGGGAGCGAGTTTGGGGCCGGAATTCTAAAAGAGTCTCGCGCTCGTATCGTCGGTCCATAGCCACGCGCTTGGGGGGATGCGGATCCGCGCTCCGTCCCGAATGAGACGTTGCCGGGCTTGAAGCCAGCTCGCTGTGCGTTCGCGCTCCACGGTCCAACCATGGACTCCGAGCTCTCGAGCTGCCGCGGCGACGTCCAAGCCGTCGTGTACGCGCAATCCGAGCATGATCCGCTCGCGCAAGAGTGACTCAGCGTCCAAGCGTTCGCTCGATTCCGAAATGCCGTCGCCGACGCCGATCCGACCGGGACGCGCCGAGCGGGTAGACGCGACATACTGGTTCGGCTGCGCGATGTTGCGCCAGCGCACTCCCCGGACGGCGGTTTCGGGACCCGGGAAGCGGTCACGGACGAAGCCGTAAGCGGCGCAGCCGAGGCCGAGGTACTCGTCGCCGCGCCAATACGCCAGATTGTGACGCGCCTCTTCGCCCGGACGCGCGTAGTTGGAGACTTCGTAGTGGCGAAGTCCACGCTCGGTCAGGGCTGCGTCGATCGCGAGAAAGGCGTCGGCCACGGCACCCTCGTCCGCCAGGGGCAGACGACCGCGTCGCGCGAGCTCGCCGAATCGTGTTCCCGCCTCGATGGTCAGCTGGTAGCAGGACACGTGGGCAAGACCGAGATCGACCAGTTCGAGCGCTTCGGCGCAGGCCTCAGAAGGGGACTGTCCAGGTGTGCCGAAAATCAGGTCGGCGGAAATACGCGGGACGCCAGCGCGAATGGCATCCCGCACGGCACCGATCGCGCCCCGAGCGTCGTGCAGGCGGCCGAGGAATCTCAGTCGCTCGTCGCGAAGCGATTGCACGCCGATCGACAGTCGATTGACCCCGGCGTCGACCAGAGCGCGCGCCTTCGGGTGGTCGAGCGACGTCGGGTTGCATTCGACCGTGACCTCGACAGGATCCACGACGCGCAGGCGACTGCGAATCGCCGCGACGACCTTCGCCAACTCTCGCGGGTCCCAGAGGCTCGGGGTGCCGCCGCCAAAAAAAATGCTCTCGACTTCAAACGACTCCGTGCCGTCGAGAAGCGGGGCGCGGGCCTCGAGCTCGCGCAACACGGCGGCTGTGTACGAGGTGCCGTCGGCTCCCGGGTCGACGTAGCTCACGAAGTCGCAATAAGGGCACTTGGCCAGACACCAAGGAAAGTGCACGTATACGGTCGCGCGGCGGGCCGCAGCCTCGACCACGAAACGATCGGGCGAGTCGTGGATTGCCCGTTCTTGTTCATGCAACGCAGATCGGGCCGGCTTGGGACCGTCGTCGCCTCCCGACCCGCGCGGAGCGGAAGGTCCAAAGGGCGGATGCGTCATGGGCGGGTCGGCTGAATTGCTCGAAGAAAGTGGAGGTGTTACGCTTCAAGTCCGGGCTGCGCACGATCCGCCGCTCCGCCGATGCTCCAGGCCGAACAACTTATCAAACGGGTCAAGGCCTACCAGCCCACGGTCGACCCCGACCTGATTCAGCGAGCATACGACTACAGCTACCGCATGCACGCGGGGCAAACGCGCAAATCGGGTCAGCCTTACATCGTGCACCCGGTGAGTGTCGCGGGTATTTTGGCGGATCTGCGTCTCGATGCGGCAAGCGTCTGTGCGGGCCTCTTGCACGACGTCGTCGAGGATACGCTCGCGACCAGCGATGAGCTGACGAAGGAATTTGGCGTGGAAGTCGCCGAATTGGTCGACGGCGTCACGAAGCTCTCCAAGATCAACTTCACCTCCAAGGAGGATCGCCAGGCCGAGAATTTCCGCAAGATGGTCGTTGCCATGGCGCGGGACATCCGCGTCTTGCTGATCAAACTCTGCGATCGCCTCGACAACATGCGGACGCTCGAGCACATGGGGCACGACTCCCAGCAGCGAATCGCGCAGGAAACGCTGGAGATCTATGCGCCGCTCGCGAACCGGCTCGGCATCCAGGCGTTCAAGAGTGAACTCGAGGACCTGAGTTTCCGATATCTCGAGCCCGAGGCTTGCGCCGAGCTCGTCGCGCAAATGACGAAGACGAAGCGCGAGCGCGATAAGTATATCGCGGAGGTCTGCAAGACGCTGTCGAGCCGTCTGGCCGAGCAGGGCTTCGCAGCCGAGGTCACGGGCAGGGCGAAGCACCTCTATAGCGTTTACCGCAAGATGAAGGCGCAGGAGTCCGGCCTCGAAGGCGTGCAGGATCTCATTGCGTTTCGCGTCCTCGTGGAGAGCGTGAGCGATTGCTATGCCGCGCTGGGGGTCATCCATTCGCAGTGGACGCCCGTCCCGGGCCGATTCAAGGATTACGTCGCGCTGCCCAAGCCGAACATGTATCAGTCGTTGCATACGACGGTCATCGGCCCGGGGCGCGAGCGGATCGAGATTCAGATTCGAACGCAAGAGATGCACCGGGTGGCCGAGCGCGGAATAGCGGCGCACTGGAAGTACAAGGAACGCGGCGGTGGCATCGCTGAGCAAGATGCGCAGCGCTTCTCGTGGCTGCGGCAGCTTCTCGAGTGGCAAAAGGAACTCAAGGATCCGGCCGAATTCCTCGAAGGCGTCAAGGTCGACCTGTTTCAGGACGAGGTCTATGTCTTCACTCCGAAAGGGGACGTGCGGGTGTTTCCGCGGGGAGCGACCCCCATCGATTTCGCGTATCAGATTCACACTCAACTCGGCGATCACGTCACTGGGGCACGCATCAACGGAAAGATGGAGTCATTGCGCTACAAACTGCGCAACGGCGACGTCGTCGAGGTCCTGACGAGTACGCATCAGAGTCCGAGCAAGGACTGGCTCGACTTCATCGGAACGACGCGGGCCCGCGCCAAGATCCGCAACTACTTCCGGCAGGACCAGCGCGACAAGAGCCGTCGGCTCGGCGAAGAGCTTCTCGAGCGCGGACTTCACGACGCAGGGATCAGCGCGAGCAAGCTCCTTAAGAACGAGTCGGAGTTACGCCGGCTCTTCGAGCACCTGAAGGTCTCGAATCTCGAAGAGCTTTTCATCGGAATCGGTTACGGAAAGATCGATCCGGACGAGATCATCAAGTTCGTCGCGCCACCGGACGAAAGCGGGCGCGAGAGCAAGCCACCGGCGTCGCTCCGCGAGGGCAGACTGGCGGGTCTGGTTCGCAAAGTCATCAAGCGTGACGAAGGAGCGATTCGGATCAACGGCATCGACGACGTATTGGTGCGGTACGCAAAGTGCTGCAATCCGCTGCCCGGCGACGACATCCTCGGATTCATCACGCGCGGGCGCGGCGTCACGATCCACCGACGAGGCTGTCCCAAGGCGTTCGACACGGATCCGGAACGGCGTGTCGAAATCACGTGGGACAGCAAGGCGCGCATTAATCGCAGCGTGCAGGTTCGCGTGGTCACGGCAAATCTCCCCGGCATTCTCGCGAACGTCGGCCAGACGTTCATGGCGCAAGGTATCAACATCAGCGAGGCAAACTGCCGGGCGAGTGACGACGGCCGAGCCGTCAACCTGTTTTCGTTCGTGTGCGAGGATCTGCAGCAGTTGAAGGCGGTGATGCGATCGCTGCAGAAAGTCAAGGGGGTGGTCGCCGTCGAGCGCGCGTGACCGGGCGGCCCCGGTTGGCCGATGTGCCGCCTTCGGCGTGAACCGGACGAATGGCCTTGCAACGGCTGGGCTCGTGGTGCATCCAAGGGCGCCATGAAGCGTCTCATAGCCCTATGCGCAATCGCTCTCTTCGTTCCAGCGTTCTCCGTTGCGTGCGGCGGCGGCCAGCCGGAGGCCACACAGCCGAGCAATCCCCCGGCCACGTCGAGCTCGGTCTCCGAGGCGGCGAGCGCCCAACCGGCGAGCAGCGCCGCCGCTGCCGAGAGTGCTGCTCCGGCGCCGAGCGCGGCGCCTTCGACTTCGGCAAGCGCCGAAGCCGCGGGTCCTCCTGGACCAGGCGACTGGGAGAAATGGACGCACGATCAGAAGTTGGCGTACATGAAGTCGACGGTAATGCCCAAGATGGGCGCACTTTTTCATGATTTTGACGCAAAGGCCTACGCCGAGACCAAATGCGTCCTGTGCCATGGCGCCGGGGTCAAAGATGGCAGTTTCAAAATGCCGAACCCCGACCTTCCCAAGCTTGAGCTTACGCCCGCGGGGATGAAGGCCCTGCACGCGAAGCATCCGAAGGCTGTGGATTTCATGATGAAGCAAGTCGAGCCGACGATGGCCGAGCTGCTCGGCGAGTCGCCGTACGATCCGAAGACGGGCCAAGGGTTCGGTTGCTTGGGGTGTCACACGAAAAAGAAGTGACGCCCGGCCACGGGACTAGGTCGAGAAGGCCAACGAGAGGGTTTCCGTCCAACGGTGCGGTTGAAAGGCGACCCTCTCAGCGATGTCCCCTGTCGCGTTACCCATCCCGGACTTGCTCAGCGCCGACCCGCGCATGCGCACAAGCACCGCTGCGCTGCGGCAGGCTCTCGTTTTCGCCTTTGCCGCGGGCGCTCCTCAGACGGCGTTCGACGACGTGGTCGCTGCAGCCGATCTCCCCCCATCGTCGTGGGAGCGCGATGGCTTCGTGCGGGACGTTTACGTCGACGAAATCGTCGATAAATGCCTGGCCCTTCGCATCGGTGGCGACGCCTACCACGCTTCCGGACGGTACGCAGCGCGAGTGCTTGCGGCTCCGCCCAGCGACCCACGCCACGTCGAGACCCGGCAGAGCGTGCTGGCCGAGCTCGTCGATGTACCGGCCGCGCGGTCCGAGCTCGAGAGCGTCTACTTCGCGATCTTGAGGATTCGCGGACTTCTCTGCGCGCCGCGACAGCCCGCGCCTCGCGTACGGCGGGTTGAGATTCTTCGGGCGGTGCGCGGCGCGTTCGACCTTCTGGCGTCGTCGTTCGTGGGCGCAACGTCGGCGCTGAGTCGACTTCGGGCGTTCGGTGCCGCGGTGGCCGACAGCGACGGCTATCGGCGCCTCGTCGCGTTCCTCGAGCACGACGAGCATCTCGGCTCGCTCGATCTTCGCGTACGAGTGGGAGCGGACGGAGAGGTGCGAGCGCTGCAAATCGTGCGCGTCGAAGAAAACCGCTCCAATCCGTTCTACGTCCCGGCATTGCGCCGATTTTTCGCTCGTGTCGTTCTCTTCGCGCGGGGGTTCCGGACAAACGCCGGCGAAATCGCGGAGCGGTTGCTCTCCGAGGTTTTCGCCGGTGTCGAAGTCTCGATTGCGCCGCTCTTTCAGCTTCTGGGAGACATCGAAGTCTTTCTGGGCGCCCTTTGCTTTCGCGATCGGGCGCGCGCTTTGGGCCTGTCGGTGACTCTGGCCACGTTGACGGCGCCCGACACGTCGCTCGATCTACAAGGCCTGTTCAATCCGCTGCTGCTTGCCGCGGGTGTTCAACCCGTACCCTGCGATTTGCACACAGGGCCGAACGCGATTGTCGTCGTAACGGGTCCCAACTCCGGAGGCAAGACGAGGCTTTTGCAGTCCGTGGCCATTGCGCAACTGCTTTCCCAAGCGGGTCTATTTGTTCCGGCGAGGGGGGCTCGCGTTCCGCACGCGTCGGGGCTCTTTGCCTCCCTGTTCGAGGAAGCGCGTTCCGATCAGCCGGAAGGACATCTGGGGATGGAGCTGCTTCGAATTCGTCGCCTGTTCGACGAGCTCGATCCGGGCGCGCTCGTGGTCCTCGACGAGCTGTGCTCCGGGACGAATCCTTCCGAAGGGGAGGAGATCGCCCGGCTGGTTCTGTCGCTCTTGCCGGAGCTTGGGGTCCGAGCGTTCGCCACGACTCATTTGCTGCAGTTCGCAACGGGCCTTGCCCGCGAGGCGAAGAACGGTGCCACCCCACTCGAGTTCATCCAGGTGGAACTCGATGGGTCCGAGAGGGCAACCTACCGCTTCGTGCCCGGTGTCGCGCGAACGTCGCTGGCGCAGAAGACCGCTGCGAGGCTTGGCGTGACGCGCGAAGAACTGCTCGCGAAGATCGCAGCAAAGCGTGCGCGTCGAGCCGGCAAGGCATGAGCGCGCGAGCTCTTTTCCGATTTCGGGCGGTTGTCGGTGAACTCAGAACCGGCAAGCCACCCGCGGCAGGGGCCGAGTCAGGTGAACAGGTTACGGCACGTGGATGCCGGGGCGAGGCCCAGGGCGGCGGCGTCCGCCGCCAGTGTTTCCAGAGCGTCGCGCAGCGGGTCGCTTGTGAAGTCGACCCATCGCCAGGCCTCGCTCATGAGCGAGCTTGGCAGTGTCTTGCCGACGAGACGGCCGAGTTCGATGCGCGCTTCTTCGCAAGTCTCCGTTGCTCCACCGACTGCGCGATCGATCTCGTCGCCGATGGCGACCGTCAGGCGCTTTGCGAGATCCGGCCGCCGCCGAACGAACTCTCCCCGAGCGGCGACGAGCGCTGTCGGGAATCGACGAGCGGGCCACAGGTCGCGCTCGTCGATGAGGCGGACGGCGCCGGCGTCCTGCACGACGCGCGTGGCCCACGGTTCCGGCAGCCATGCGCCATCGAGAGCGCCTCGACGCATCTCGGTTAGGATGGTGGTGGCGTCGAGTGCGTGGACGGTTACGTCACCGCCCCGCTCGGCAGGCGCGAATCCGTGCGTCCGGAGATACTTGCGCAGCGAAATGTACTGCGTCGTCCCGATCTGCGTGGTTGCAAGCGTCTTGCCGCGCAAGTCGCCGGGCACTCGAATCCCGGAGTGGGTCCCAACGAGGAAGGAGGCGCCGCCGGAGCAGCATCCGGACAGCACCCGCAGCACTCCGTTGCGGTGTCGTGCATTCGTGTAAATGAGCGCAGAGGGACCAGCAACCCCGACGTCGATGGCGTCGCCGACGAGCGCTTCGGCGACGCGCGGTCCCACCCGAAAACTGCGCGGCTCGACGGGGACCCCGAGCGCTCGCGCAATGCGTCCGGACGCCAGGCCGACGATGGCGGGAGCGTGCGTGAGGTTCGTCATGAACCCGATGCGTACGATGCCGTCGCTCGGCCTCCGGCATCCGCTCGCACCCATCAAGGCGGTCGAGCAGGCTCCCGCCAGCAACTCCCGGCGCGTGGGCGGGCGGGTTTTCACGGCTTGGGCGAGGCGGCGGGCCTCGCCCGCAGGATGGCTTGCGCCTCTGGAAAGGCGCTTCGGGCGAGCGGGCGCTCTCGATGCTCCCAAGCGCGAACGGAGTTCACGGGCGGACTGCCGTGATACGGTGCGAGCCGCGCGTCGGGTCGGGAGTGGCGTTGCAGCCCTTAATCCGTTCCATCATGCGAGCAAAAGAAATGGAGGCAAAAGTGGTTACGCGCAAGGCGAATCGGCCCCTGGCCGGCCCCGGCGACGACGTCGGCGCAGCCGAACTCGGTCGCCGTGTCGCCGAGAACCTGCGACAAAGGCGGAAGGCTCGCGGGCTTTCGTTGGACGACTTGGCGCGATCTTCCGGAGTCAGCCGTGCCGCCCTCTCGCAGATCGAGACATGCAAAAGCAATCCTACGGTCGGCGTGCTCTGGAAGATCGCGGTCGGTCTGGGTGTGCCCTTTGCGGAGCTGATCGGCGCTCCCCGATCGGGAGTCGTCGTGCTCAAGCGGGGAGACGCTCAGGTGCTTCGTTCTGCAGACGGCAAGTTCGAAAGCCGTCCGCTGTCACCGCTCGGTGCGTCGCCACTCGTGGAGCTTTACGAGCTTCGATTGGCGGCCCGCGCGGTGCACGCTTCCGAAGCGCACGCGCCCGGAACCCATGAAGTCCTCGTGGTGCTGACCGGGCAGTTGAGGATGCGTGTTGCCGAAGAGATGCACGACCTTGCTGCAGGCGATTCGGTCGCGTTTGCCGCGGACCGCCCCCATGCCTACGAGAACCCGTCGAGCGGAGAGGCTCGTTACCACAACGTCATCGTCTACGAACGGTGACGCCCCTCCGTGACGCCGGATGTCAGCGCGAGGCAGGGCTCCATCGACGCACGAGAGGGCCGGAACGCCTTTGACGCAAGGGGCTCGGTTCAATATAACGAGCCCGTGTTCGCATTTGCGAAGGCCTGGATGGATCCGCCGCCGACGTCGCTGGGGGCGACTGCGATCTCGACGCCTGGCGCGCGCGCCGACGCGAACGTGACACTCGATGCCGTATCGCTCACCCTCCGTGCGAAGCAAGGGTCCATCGAAATCCTGCAAACTGTTTCGCTTCGTATCGCCGCCGGAGAGTTCGTTTGCCTTTTGGGCCCGTCCGGGAGTGGCAAATCGACGATTCTGAACTTGGTGGCGGGGCTGGTGAGGCCCACGGAGGGCCACGTTCTCTATCGGGGCGCGGAGGTCACGTCACCTGGACCCGACCGGGCCATGGTCTTCCAGGACTCGGCCCTTTTTCCGTGGCTCGCGCTTCGCGGCAACGTCGAGTTCCCTTTGAAATTGCAGGGCCTGCCGCGGGCGGCTCGCGCCGCTCGCAGCGAAGAGCTTCTGCGGCTGGTGCATCTCTGGCGCTTTGCGGATCGTTATCCACACGAGCTGTCGGGAGGCATGCGTCAGCGTGGGGCGATCGCGCGCGCTCTGGCAACCAATCCGGCGGTCCTTCTGATGGACGAGCCCTTCGCAGCACTCGACGCGCAGACGCGCGAGATTCTCCAGGGAGAGCTCGAGCGCATCTGGACCGCGACGCGGAAAACGGTGATTTTCGTGACTCACAATGTGAGGGAGGCTGTCCGGCTGGCGGATCGCGTCGTGCTCATGGCGACACGCCCGGGGCGTGTCCTTCACGAGGAATACGTTGACGTACCGCGGCCGCGCGCTGCCAACGACACGCGCGTCTCCAGCCTCGCGGCCGGCATAGCGCGCCGCATCGCCAGCGAGGTCGAAAAAGTGGCGCGAGAGGAGGCGGACGATGCGTGGCTGGCTCCGGGGAGTCGTGGTCCCAGCGATCCTCGTCGTCATCTGGGCGGGGGCATCTGAGATCGCTCGCACGCCGCTCGCGCCTGGGCCTCTCGAGGTGGGTCGATCCATGATCGCCGGGGTGCGCGACGGAACGCTCGTGCGCGCCGTCGCCACGAGCGCCGTCCGGCTCGTCCTGGGCTATGGGACGGCGCTGACGCTCGGAATTCCGCTCGGAATAGGGCTAGCTCGCGTTCGTGTTTTCAAGGATACGGCCGGCCCCGTCGTGCTTGGCTTGAGCTCGGTACCTTCTATTTGTTGGCTCCCGCTGGCCATCCTGTGGTTTGGGCTGAGCGAGCTCGCAATCCAGCTTGTCGTGGTTCTTGGCGCCGCGTTGCCGGTGGCGGTGGCCACGGAAAATGCAGTGCGCCACGTGACGCCTTCCATCGAACGGGCGGCCCGGACGATGGGAGCGCGCGGCGCGCGGCTGATGTTCGCCGTAACCATGCCGGCGGCACTGCCGGGCATCCTGGGGGGCGCGAAGCTGGGCTGGACGTTTGCACTTCGTTCGCTCATGGCCGGCGAGCTACTGTTCGTTTCGGGCGGGCTAGGTCAGCTGCTGGAAACCGGTCGCGATCTCGGCGATACGGCGCTCGTGCTTGCCGTGGTCGTAGTCATCGTCGCGCTCAGTCGCTCGAGCGAGATCGTCTTATTTTCGCCCATCGATCGCGCCATTGCCCGCCGCTGGGGAGTCGAAGAGGCGTGAGGCCGCGAGCGTACGCCGTGCGTGCCGTTCGTCGCGTCGAAGCCATGGCCTCGGACGCGCCCGTTACCGCGCTCTTGCAGCGATCTCCTTGACCAATTCGCCGAACCGCTGGGAGCTCGGCGTGCCCGCCTCGATCCATTTCGCGCGCATCCTCTTGGCGTGCTCAATCCAGTCGTCTGCCGGAAGGACCTGCTCGAGGATCTCCCGGACTAGCCGGCTCAGGGCGGGCGCCGATCCCGACGACGAGATCGAGATGAGAAGCGGATCGCGCCGCACGATCGCACCCGAACATGCGGTCGCGTCGGGATGCCCGTTCACGGCGACGACGAAGACCCTCCGCGCTTCGGCTTCCGCTGCGATGGCCCGCTGCGCGGCGCCGTCCGACGTGGCCGCGATGACCAGCCACGCGCCGTCGACGTCGCTGCCTTGGAATGGCCGCTCGCGCCAGTCGATCGCCCCCTGGCGGGCGAGTCGCTCCACGTCGGCGGTCGCCTTCGGAGCGACGACGCACACCCGTGCACCGATCTCGATGAGAGCCGCAATCTTCCGAGTCGCGACCACTCCGGCTCCCGCAACGAGAACCCGGCGTCCCGCAAGGTTCACGAACAGCGGGTAGAGGCGCCGGTCGGCTTCGAGCATCGGATGATTCTACTCGCCCTGGCGACGTCCGAAGCGAGATCGATCGCATCGACTCGGACGAGTCGATGTACGCGGACTTGTTCACCTTCGGTGCGGCTCACGGACGTGCGAGCTCATGGGAACGTCGGTGACCAGACCCGGAGGGGGGCGGGCGCCTTCCGGACATCGTGCGCGTGGGGCTCGAGCGACAATTGTGAAACCATCCGTGCTCCGTGCCGTATTCTGCAGCTGCATGTTGGGCGGTCGAGTACTGCGAGAGCCATGATCTCACCCACATGACGAGCGAAGAAGCCCAGCCTAAAGAGGAGCCCGCGAGACATGCGCCACGATTTGTCGTTCGAAAGCTTTGCTGCGATCCTGACCGCATTGGGAACCACGGCCGTCGTGGGGTGTGCGGGTGCGGCGCCGCAACCGGTGCAGGTCGTGGCGCCCACGAAGCCGGCGCCGTCGAGCGGCAACGCGCAGGCGTCGTGCTCGGCCGGAGGTTGCGGAGGCGACGCCAAGGCTTCCGCGGATTCGAATGCCACCTCACCCGCGGCCTCGGCCAGTGCTCAACGGACGGTGGCGGCGGTCGCGGTGACCGCGCCAACGAGCGCCCCGACGCCACCCTCACCGATTCCGGCGCCTTCGACGACATCCTCGTCGGCGGCGAGCATGGCCCCGGCGAGGCCGATCGCGCCCAAGGTGGCCGTCAAGAAGACCGCTGCGCCGAAGGCCTCGGATGCGGAGGCCAGCTGCGGCGCGGGCACGTGCGGTAGCGATACGAAGAAGAAAGTCTTGTGACGAGTCCTGTCCGGGGCGTGGGGCTCGGCCTTCGCTGGGACTTCGTCGACGAGTTGATTCAGAAGGGCAGCGCGTCGGGTGGTGAGCGATCTTGCGCTTTGCCATCGTCCGCGGTCCCGATCGATTTTTTCGAAATAACGCCGGAAAACTACGTGCGACGCGGTGGGTCGGTTGCGGCCGCTCTCGAATGGGTCGCGGATCGGTTTCCGATCGTGACGCACGGCCTGACCCTCTCGCTGGGGGGACTGGAGCCCCTCGACCAACGCCATCTTGGCGAGCTGGCCGTTGTGCTCGATCGCGTGGGCGCGCCCTGGCATTCGGATCACCTGTGCTTTTGTGAAGCCGGGGGTCGCGTTCTGCACGAGCTTTTGCCTGTGGCCTTCACGCGCAGCAACGTCACGCGGATCGCCGACCGCATTCGAAGGGCGCGCGACGCAATCCGCCGCCCGCTCGCGGTCGAGAACGTGAGCTACTACTGGCATCCCGGTCGCGCCGATCTGAGTGAGCCGGAATTCCTTTCCAGCGTATGCCACGAGGCCGATTGCAGTCTCCTCTTGGACGTCAACAACGCGTACGTCAACGCATCGAACTTCGGTTTCGATGTGGACGCCTGGATGCGCGCTGCACCGCTCGAACGCGTCGTGGAGATCCATGTAGCGGGTCACGAATGGTTCGCAGTCGACGATCGGGGCCTGGGCGACCGGCAGTCCGCGGGCTCTCCCGGCGCGATGATCGTCGATACCCACGGGGCCACCGCACCCCCGCCGGTGCTTGGCCTTCTTCGACGCGTCCTCGCGCGAACCGGGCCCGTGCCGATCGTTCTGGAGCGTGATCGGAATGTCCCGCCTTTGGCTGAGCTAATCGACGAGCTGATGCGCATTCGCGCCATCTGGAGATCCTTCGACGCGACCGATGCAACGACGGACGGGGCGCGCGCAGAACATGGGCGCGCACAAATCTAGACGTCGTTCGACTTGGGTCCATGCTCTTTTGCGCCGAGGAGGACGCCCCGGTTGGCCAGATCGGCGAACAACCGTGCCATCTCGTCCCGATCCGCCGAGGCGTGCGATGCTTCACAGGCTCGTTCGATCGCTTGTCCCACGGGCTCCCCCCCAAGGAGTCGGTCGACGATGTCTGCCGCCAGTGGAGTGAGGGCGAGCCAGCGGACGACGTGTTCGCTGTCCCGGTACCCGAGCAGGCTGACATCGAGGCAAGCCGGCGTCTCGGTCGAGTCGCCGGCATCGTGCAACTCGTGAATGGCCCAGGCGTAGCGTCGGATCCGCGTCGATGGCGCAAACACGAGGGCTCGGTCGAGCGCCACGGCCGCGAGCGGCTCCGGTGGCCGCGCATGTTCGAAGGTTGCCAGGTCGAAGCAGGCGAGCTCATACCGAGCCAGATCGGGCAAATATCGGGGCACTCGAGGGTCTGCAATCCATCCCGCCACCGCCCACGCGAAGAACTCGGCGGGAACGTCTCGAAGGTAGCGCGTCCGGGGTCCGCGTTCGGCGAGAAACTGGGCGAGATCCTCATCGAAGCGTCCCTCGCAAGCGCCGTTCAGACGGGCGCGCGTGCGTGACAGTCGGCCCAAAGCGACGCTCGAGAGTCCGTTTCGAACCAAGCTCCGATACACGGCGAGCCCTCGTCGATGGCTGAGAGAGGAAGCCACGTCATGGCCTTTGACGCCGCGCGCGATGAGAAAGCCTGGCAAGTCGCGTGCGATCTCTTCGCCCGCATCCACGCCTAGGCAGGCGTCGCCGATGGCGCGGTGCAGCGCTTCGTCACGGCTCATCGGGGAGCGTGAATCGGTAGCGCGACTCGCTTCCTTCGCTCACCGTGACCGTGGCGGTCTTTGGCTGCCCGCTCGGCGTCACGCATTCGACGTGATGCGTACCGGCGCTCACCTCGAGACCGCGCGTGGGAGTGACGCCGTGTGGGATGCCGTCGATCGAGACCGAACAAGACCCAGGGGTGGCGGCGATACTGAGTCGCCCGCCGTTTCTCGCACGCGAGGCAATCGCATGAGCGGCCACGGGCAATGCGTCGACGGAGACCGTCGGGACGTTTCGCGATGGCTCCGATCCGGCCAACGGGCTCAGCCCCTCGGCGAGCGGAACCGTCGGAGCGGCGGTCGCAGGCCTGAGCCCCGCCGTCTCGGCATGCGGGGACCCACCGCGACGCACCAGTCCGGCGACCGCAACGACGAGGGCCAAGAACGCAAGCACCCCCGTCGCCGAAGGGAGCCCCACTCGGGCATACCCTAGAGCGCGGGATACGAAACGACCACGAGGTCGAGCCAAGCCGGGCGGCGCCAACACGGGGGCAGACATGGGGATGGAGATGGGGGGCGACGTGCCTCCGGAGTCTCCGGCCGCAGGCGGGGCGGCGCGCTCGCCGGTGCGGTTGTGGTTCGGTTCGTTCGGACGCGGCGTCTTGCCCTCCTCCGGGAGGCTTCCTTGAGATGCGTCCGGAAGCCGGCGGTCGGGTGCCTCGAGGTGATCGATCACCGCGGTAAGCCGCTCGGCGACCACTTGGAACGACGCCAGTCGCTGCGCCTTGTCTCTCGCCATGCATTCGCGAATGAGGGCCCGAAGTGTCGGCGGCAGTTCGGGTGCCAGGTCGTCGATATTTCTTGGCGCCGTGGTCGCGATGGCGACGATGAGTGCATGCAGATTGGCGCCCGAATACGCGCGACGTCCGCACAGTGCCTCGAAGAGGATCGCACCGAACGCGAACACGTCGGTTCGTCCGTCGATTCCGTCGGCCCCCATGGCCTGTTCCGGGCTCATGTACAGGGGAGAACCGAGCACGGTTCCGACCGCCGTGAGGCCCTCGCGTCCCTCCTCGAGAACCTTGCTGACGCCAAAGTCGAGCAGCTTAGGTACGACCTTCCCGTTGCGGTCCGTGTGCAGAAAAATGTTGGTAGGCTTCAGATCGCGGTGGATGACGCCAGCGGCGTGGGCCGCTCCGAGCGCACTCGCGACGTCGCGCATGATGGCCAAAAAGTCGCGTACGGTCATCGGAGGATTCCGCCGTCGCACGGCGGCGTCGAGCGATAGACCGCTGAGAAGCTCCATCACCAGGAACAGCGCACCGTCCTGCGCTTGTCCGACGTCGATCACCTCGATGATATTGGGATGGTTGATGCGCCCGCTGACCTTCGCCTCGCGCAGGAACCGGCGTGCCGCTTCCGGCGTGCCCGCGACTTGCGGGAGCATGAACTTGATGGCGAATTGTCGGTCCGTGTAGACGTTTGTGGCCGACCAGACCGACGCCATTCCACCCGCGCCCAGCGGTCGGTTCAGGCGATACTTGCCTGCGATCGTTTGACCTGCCTCCATGTGTGCTCCCCGCTCTCCGATGGCTACCACCGCGGCAAAGGGGCCGCCGGACTGAGGTAGAATTTTTCCGATGATCGCATTAGCCGTCGATCAGGAAGACGTCTCGCGTCAAGAAAATGATGACGATTGCACCGGGATTCAGCTGTGGCTGAGGCAGTGTAGCCAACCGAGAGGCCGCGCGCGACTCGATGCGTCATTCCATCGGTTGATTTTTTTAGGTTGCGGTCACTTCCCCGGACTTTGCGGGATGGCGGGGCCGACGTCTCAGTTCCCCGGCGAGGGCCGCGTCATGTACCGAACGCGCCCATCGTGCGGAACCGTTGGTAGCGATGCTCCACCCACTCGTCCGGCCCGCCGAGCGCATCCACCTCGTGAAGGGCGCGGGAAATCGCGGCCTCGACCAGTCGTGCTGCGGCGTCGT
This sequence comes from uncultured delta proteobacterium, assembly GCA_963696385.1. Classification (GTDB taxonomy): domain Bacteria; phylum Myxococcota_A; class Polyangia; order Polyangiales; family Polyangiaceae; genus Palsa-1150. The sequence continues at coordinate 614,373 of CAVOKF010000003.1, read as the reverse complement.
GATCCTGATGGGCTCCGCCCGCCGGTTCTTCGACGATGCTGTCGACCACCTTGAGCCGCAGTAGGTCCGGTGCTGTCATCTTGAAGCGAACGGCAGCTTCATCGGCCTTCGATCCGTCCTTCCATAAGATGGACGCTCCGCCCTCCGGCGAGATGACGCTGTAAGTACCGTATTCGAGTACCAAAACGCGGTTTGCGACGCCGAGGGCCAGCGCTCCGCCGCTGCCGCCTTCGCCGATGATGGTGGCGACGATCGGCACCCGCGCCCGGGACATCGCCGCCAGGCAGGCACCGATCGCTTCGCTCTGCCCACGCTCCTCCGCGCCAATGCCGGGATACGCTCCGGCCGTGTCGATGAGGGTGAGAATGGGCAATCCAAAACGGCTCGCCATTTCGTACATGCGAAGGGCCTTGCGGTACCCCTCGGGGTTGGCCTGGCCGAAGTTGCGAGCCACTTTCTCCTTGGTGCTCCGCCCTTTCTGGTGGCCGACCACCACGACCGATCGACCGTGGAAGCGAGTTAGCCCGGATACGATTGCGGCGTCATCACCAAAGCGCCGATCCCCACGGAGCTCGACGAAGTCCTCGCACATGCGCTCGACGTAGTCGAGCATATAGGGTCGATTGGGGTGTCGCGAAAGCTGCACTTTTTGCCACGGCTTGAGATCGGCGAAGAGCTCGCGCGCGAGCTTCGACGCCCTTTCTTCGAGTCGCCGCAGCTCGGGCTCGAGCGCCCCGTCATTTCGCGCCATGGTGCGGAGCTCGCGGACTCGCGCGACCAGATCGACGATCGGCTTCTCGAATGGCAGCACGTAGCTCGCGGCGGACATCCGACCGCTCCCAAGCTAGCACGAGAAGGCCTACATCGACTCTCTCCGGGTGGGCTCGGAGCGGCCAGGGACGGCCGGCTCTGCGTGCCGGGGCTTCGTGGCCCCGTCGAGGGGTCGCGGCTGTCGCATTCAGCTCCCGCCTCGTCAGCCCGGCATTTGTTAGTCATGTTCTACTGTTGTCCGATCGGTGACCTGCCTGGGAAGCGCGGACGAGTGGACGGGTGGCGCGCGCCGCCGCCCGAATTCAAGGCGGGACGGGCTCGCCGACGCGTATGGGCTCGACTGGCGAGCTGTGGCATAGTTCGCGCGCACCGCTTCCCGCCTGAGGGCAGCCTATCGAAGGCGTTTCCACTCCTATGACGACCGTTCGCCTTGCAGTGAGATGGGTGCTTGCCGGCACGGCGCTCGCCGTTTTTGCCTCCGCAAGCGGAGGCTGCGGTTCCAGCACGGCCGGAAACACGCAACGGGACCAGACGGCGACGTCTTCTTCGACCGGCTCGACGACATCGGCCGCCTCGACGGCGTCGTCCCGGTCTTCCGCCTCGGGCGCTGGCAGCAACTCGAGCTCGTCGACCGACGCGAGCGTTCAACCCGACGGCTCTTCCGCCAGCGGAAGTTCCGGCGGCGCAGATGCCGGGGCGGCCCTGACGGGCTGGAACAGTATCGCGATTGGGGGCGGCGGCTTCGTCGACGGCATCGTCTTCAGCCCGGCGCAACAGGGCTTGGCGTATGCCCGCACGGACGTCGGGGGCTTCTACCGCTGGGACGACGCCAACACCCGCTGGATTCCGTTGACCGATTTCTTGTCCGTGTCCCAAGGCAATGACATGGGCGGTGAGAGCATCGCGCCCGATCCGACGGACGCCAACATCGTCTACGCCGCGGGAGGGACATACCTTACCGGCCAAGGCAACGGCGTGATCCTGCGGTCGACCGATCAGGGAAATACGTGGACCGTAAACCCGTTTCCGTTGCCCATGGGCGGCAACGAAACGGGGCGTGGAATGGGCGAGCGCCTGGCCGTCGATCCGAACAACAACTCCATTCTTCTTTTCGGGACCCGAACCGGTGGCCTGTACAAGAGTACCGATTCCGGTTCATCGTGGGCCGTCGTAGCCACCTTTCCGACTCAAGGCGATGCCACCTACGGGCTGCCCATCGTCCTCTTCGACAAGCAGGGCGGAACCACGTCGGGCTCGACAAACATTTACGTGGCCGCCGCGAGCACGAGCACCGGGAGCAACCTCTATCAAACGACGAACGGGGGGACGACCTGGGCTGAGGTGGCCGGTGGGCCCTCCGGCCTCATGGTACACCACGCTTCCCTGGGCAGCGATGGGACGCTTTGGCTCGCGTATTCGAGCGACTACGGGCCCTACAACGTGGGTGGCGGCACGCTCAGCGGACAGGTCTGGAAGTACGCGACCGCCGCCGGGACGTGGACCAACGTCACGCCTCCGAGCCATTGGGCCGGGATGGCGGGCGGAATCAGCGTCGACGCACAGAACGCGCAGCACGTCATCGTTTCGACACTCGACTCGTATCAACCCGACTGCATTCTCGGCACCGTCGATGGCGGCACCACCTGGACCCTCATCGCAGAGCCGCAAGTCTCGTACAACACGACCGGCCTCGACACCTACGACATCGAGGGAGCCGAGTATTGGATGTCGGGCGGAATGTACATCGGCACGGGCGCCACCAACTGGGTCGAGGCGCTTGCGATCGACCCCTTCGACTCCAACCGGGCGATGTACGGGACGGGCGCGGGGGTGTGGGTCAGTACCAACATCATGGGTGCCACGGGCGCCAATGCCCAGGGCATTACCTGGGCCTTTCTGGACGAAGGTCTCGAGGAGACCGTGCCCCAATACCTGATGCCAGCCATCAAGGGCGCTTTCTTGGGGGCGATCAAAGATCTCGGCGGGATGCGCAACACGAGCCTCGACACCTACTCGACCACGGGAGAGTACCTGACCCCCCTCTTTAGCCAGACCAACGGGATTGACTTTGCCGAGAGCAACACGAACTTCGTCGTGCGGGTCGGCAACAGCGGCATGGTTGCGTCGGACGTAGCCTACTCGAACGACAACGGTCAGACCTGGACTCCGTGCCCTTCCGCTCCTGCGGGGTACACGACGGCTTCGGAGATGCAGTCCGTGGCGGTGGCAGCCGATGGCAGCGGCTTCGTCGTTTCTCCGTACGCTGGCTATGGGAGTCCAGCGTACACCACCAACCAATGCGTGACGTGGACGGCTTCGACCGGATTGCCGTCCGGGGCCCTGCTGGCCTCCGATCGGGTGACCGCCGGTACGTTCTACGCGACGAGCGGCGGGAACTTGTACGTCAGCACCAACGGCGGAGCCACGTTCAGGGTCGCAAACACGTTCACCGGATCGGGTGCACCACGCACGGTGTTTGGAGTGGCCGGCGAAGTGTGGATTGCCTCGAGCGGCGGGAGCCTCTACCGCTTTACGGACGCCGGAGCCACGAGCGCCGTCGTCGCCAACGTGACGACTCCCTACGCGGTGGGCTTCGGCATGGCGGCCACGGGGCAAACGCATCCCGCGGTGTTCCTGACGGGGACCGTGCAAGGCCAATACGGCTTCTTCCGGTCCGATGACGGAATGGGGACCTCCTGGACTCAGATCAACGACGCGGCCCACCAATACGGCTGGTGCGGTGCTTGTTTCATTGCCGGCGACGAAAGCGTGTTCGGCCGTGTGTATGCGACGACGTCGGGGCGCGGATACATCTATGCGGCCCCGCCGTATTGAGCCGGGCTCCTGGACGGGGACCGTGGCCGTGGCTCGGCCGGTCCGGCACCGAAGTCGGTCGTTTTGACGTCCGGGTGGCCCGATGACGCATGCACTGCGGCACGCGTCTTCGTATGCTTCCCGCGTGCAGCGGTTGGGCCATTACGCACGTCGATCGACTGCGATCGTCCTCGTCTCATGCATCCAGGCGGGACCTCCGGCAGGGTCCCCTGAGCCCGTGGGTCCGGCAAATCGGGCACCGGTTGCGGTAGTCTCGCTCTTCTCGGCGGAGCGCCATCAGACGCTGGAGGGGTTCGGGGCCTCCGTGGCGTTCAACATCGACCTCGCCGTCGGCGCGACGCCCGCGGACCTGTACAGGGTGCTGTTTCCGGATCTCGGCCTCGATATCCTGCGCTTCCGCAATCGCCACCGGCGCAGCGAACCGGGTGATGGCGATCTGGCGCAGGAAGCCGAGATTCTGCGTCGCGCGACGGAAGCGCTCGGATCGCGCCCAAAGATCATGCTGAGCTCGTGGTCGCCCCCTGCAGGGCTGAAGGCCAATGGTCAGGAGCGGTGCCGAGGCAACGAAGATTGCACTCTACGCAGAGAAAACGGTCACTTCGTTTACGAGAAGTTCGCGGACTACTGGTTGGAGTCCCTCGAGCACTACGCGTCTCTGGGTATCGTCCCGGACTATGTGACCCTGCAGAACGAGCCGGACTTCATTCCACCCGACTGGGAAGGGTGCAAATTCGATCCGACCGAGACCGACCGGTATCCAGGCTACGATCGCGCGCTTGAAGCCGTGCAGGAGAGACTGTCGACCTTGCCATCCCCGCCCAAAGTGTTGGGTCCCGAGGTCGTGGGGGTACATGCCAAGAAAGTCGAAGTGTACACCCGAGCCATGAATCTCGACCTCCTGTACGGGGTCGCCCACCATCTCTACGAGAAGGGCGATGACGGCATTTGGGACTGGCGAAGTCCGGGGCCCGATAGCTACGTCCAACCGATGAAGAGTGCGGTCGCGGCGGCCAAGGGCAAGCCGCTATTCCAGACCGAATTCCAAACGGACGAAGACCGCGGCATCGAAGGCGGCTTCGAAACCGCGTGGCTCATCCACAATTCGCTGGTGGAGGAGGGTGTGGCGGCCTTCCTGTACTGGGATCTCTTGTGGCGTCCGCCGGGGGGGCTCGTTTCGGTGGACGGGAGCCGTTATACGGTGCGAGACCAATACTATTCCTTGCGGCATTATGCGCGCTTTACGGATCCGGGGTACGTGCGGATCGGCGCCCGCAGCGAAGTCAGCGCGTTGAAGGTCTCGGCGTTCTTGTCGCCGACCGGCGACCGCTTGACGGCCGTCCTGCTCAACGTCGGACAGACGGAGATGGACGTTCGAATCGATCCCCAACGCTACGCCGTCGTCACATCGGCGATCTACCGGACGACGTATCGTCCCGGGGGATCCGAAGTATGGTCGGTGCTCGGAAGCCTTCCCCCGAGCGGCCTCGTCGCTTTACCCCCGAGATCTGTGGCGACCGTCGTACTCGGCGGACATTCCTGAGCAAGCGAGGTCGGCCGTCGAGGTTCATCCAACCATGGCCACGGCGCTGGCTTTCTGCCGGACGACGTTGAACCGCCGCATCGGTTTCTCTTTGCCTTTGAGCGACCGGGGTTCGATCTCTTCGATCTCGAAGCGGCCGCCAAGGCGGGCGAGCGTCGACTCGCTGACGACGATTTGCCCGGCCGCGGCGCTCGCGCAGAGCCTTGCGCTGGTGTTTGCGGTATCGCCGATGACGGTATACGAGAGCGCTTTGGAGCTACCGACATAGCCGACCACGCCCGGCCCCGTGTGGATACCGAAGCCGACCGCGATCGGGGGCTTGCCCTCGCCGACTCGTTGCCGATTGAAGCGGCCGAGCACGTGCATTTGATCGAGGGCGCAGTGCACGCACCGAATCGTGTCGTCGCGGTGCGCAAGAGGGGCCCCCCAAAAGGCCATGATCCCGTCGCCCATGAACTTGTCGAGCGTCCCCTCGTATTTGAATACGGTCTCGACCATGAGCTCGAAGTACTCGTTGAGCATTTCGACGAGAGTCTCGGCGGATGTGCCCTCGCTCATGGCAGTAAAGCCGCGGATGTCGCTGTTGAAGACGTTCAGTTCAGAGACCAGCTGACCGCCTTTTTTCACTTCGAGCTTCCCGCTGACCATTTGCTCGGCGACGTTCGGCGCGACCAAGCGCATGAACCGCTCCCGCAGAACGATCTCCTGTTCGACTTTCTTCGCGAGGATGGTGTTCTCGATGAACATCGATGCCTGGCCTGCGACCGAAGTGATGACTTCGAGGTCCTTGGGTTGAAATTGCGCAAGCGCTTCGGAGTCGAGCCACAACACCCCGAGGACTTCTTTTTCATTGTCGTGCAAGAAAGGCACGACCATGGCGCTCGAGATCCGATTGAGGATCATCGACTTGCCCTTCGAAGCGGCGAAGTCCAAGGAGGCGTCATGGGTCAGCACGCCTGCTCGCTCCTGGATCACGTGGTTCAGGATGGTCGAGCTCACCTGGATGGGCGAGTCGCTGCCGTCGCGCCGTCGCGCCGCCCTCGGTTGCAGGTTTCCGTCGGTCTCGCGAAGCAAAATGACGCCACGGTCCGCCTTCGTGAACTTGAAGATAGCGAGCAAAATCTTGTCGAGAAGCTGATCAAGGTCGCGTTCGAGACCGATGTCTCGCGTAAGCTCCCAGCTGATGCGCAGTCGCTCGTAATCGAGCCGGAGCTGTTGGGGATCGTGGCCCATGGCTTCGAACGGCACGAACCCCTTCGTTTGTGCGGCGATCTGCGTGCCGATGGCCCGCGCCGCGTCGAGGACGTCGACCCGCGTCGCGCCCGCGGGCCGGTGAATAGGCGTAGGCTGCGCGGCCGGGTTACCGTGCGGGTGGGGTGATCGCGAACTCGGGTCATGGGAGCCGACGATAGGAACGTGACCGGCAGAAGGTGAAACCGCCTGCGCGGGTGCGGGCTGTGCTCGTGGCGCCGTCGATACCGCGGGCCATGACGAGCCGCCGGTCGCTGCGTGCTGGACGGCGCCGGGGCCGATGGGCGGTGGAGGAAACGCCGTGCCCGACTCATCGTCGAATCGTGCGCGCGTGGAGCCGAGGGCGATTTCGTCGCCGTGCTTGAGGTAGATCTCGCCCCGAACGCGCTCACTGTTGACGTACGTCCCATTCAAGCTGCCGAGATCCCGCAGAACGAACTGACCGTCGCGTTGCTCGAGGATGCAGTGCTCTTTCGAGACGATCTTGTCGAGGAGCTGAATCGTGTTGTTCGGGTGACGGCCGAGGCTGTTCGCGGGCCGAAGGTCGATGAACTGCTGTCCTTCGGCAGTCGCAAGGATCAGCTTCGCCATGAGACCTCTATGGTAGCGCGGTTTCGAGGGGGGCGAACAGCGCCCACGCGAGAGCCGCATGGGGGAGCGGAAAATGCTAGTGTCGTCGAGGTCGATACCGCCCCTATGCCGACTCGCCGACCGAGAGCGCGCACGAAGTCCGAGCCGGCTGCGGCGCGTCACTCGAAACCGGCCTCAGCGACTTCGCCGAATCCTTCAGCCGCCCGAAGTCGGTCCGCGAACGGCCGTGCGGCGAGCAGCCCCGCAGCGGAAAATGGCGACAGCGCGCTGTCGCGTGCGCGGGCCGCATTCCGGGTCGGAAGCGAGGATGCCGTGATGAGGACCGACCCTGCGCTCCTGCCGGCCGATCCGCTCGAAACCCATGGCATGTTGGAACTGGTACCTAGCGTGGCCCGGAGGGCACTCGAGCTCGGTTTGAGCGCGCGAGAGCCGAGTTTTCACGTTTTCGTGGCGGCCGCGCCGGAGGTGATGATCGAGGACGACATCGTTCGCTATGCCTCCCGATTCGCAAGCACGCGTCCGACCCCGAACGACATTGCGTACGTTCACGACTTCGATCACCCCGAGGCGCCCCGCCCGCTCGTGCTTCCTGCGGGGCAGGGGCCGACGCTCGTTCGAACGATGGACGCGCTCATCGATCGCCTCAAGGAACGCATCCCTACCGTGGTCGAGGGCGAAGAGTTCAAGCACGCGCAGACGCAGCTCGCCTCCGAGCTTGAAGCGAAGAACCGCGCAGTCATCCATGAACTCGAGTCGCTCGCGAAGACCTTCGGATTCGGCGTTCGTCCGGTGCACGGGGGCGTGCAGACGTTCCCCATTCTCCACGGCAAGCCCGTGAGCGCCGAGCAGTTCGACGTGCTCGACGATTCGACCAAGCGCGCGCTCGCCGAATCGGAGCACAAGCTGACCCGAGAGGTGGAGAAAGCCGCCCATAACGTGCGGGCGCAGAGCGCGCGGTTCGACGCCGCGCGTGAGGCGGCGTTTTCCAAGGCGGCTGCAGGTGTCATCGAGTCCGCGATGAAGGAGGTCAGCCGATCGGTAGCGGCTCTCGGCGATCCCGTGCGTGAGTGGGTGGATCGAGTCCACGAAGCCCTCGTTGAAGACTGGGAAGATCTCGTCGAAGTCGACGACGAAGACGAGCAAGAGAAGCGCTCGCGAGAGGAAAAGGACGATCCGGAGCTCGCGACGCGCCTGAATCGATTCAAGGTCAATCTTCTCGTGTCCCACGAGCCAGGGGTGCCTGCGCCCGTCGTCTACGACACCAACCCCACCTATCCCAGCCTCTTCGGTTACCTGGAACGCCGTGCGCGCTACGGCGCGCTCTTGACGGACTTCACGCGCATTCGGGCGGGATCCCTGCACAAGGCGAGCGGTGGCGTGCTCGTTGTGCGCGCCGGTGATTTGCTCACCGATCCGATCATCTGGGAGCGAATGAAGCGTGTCATGCGCGAGCAGCGAATCGGTGCGGAAGATCCGCTCGGACCGCTCGGCCTGTACGCCACGTCGTTGCGGCCGGTGCCGGTCCCGATCCACGTCCGCGTCGTGCTCGTCGGCCCGCCCGAGCTCTACGCCACGCTCCTCGAAGCGGACCCGGATTTCGCTTCGCTCTTTCGCGTGAAGGTCGAAGTCGACCCGGTCATTCCACGGTCACCCAAGAGTCTGGCCGCGCTCGACGCGTACCTCATGGCCATGGCCAAGGAGCGCGCGTGGGGGCGGTTCGATCAGTCCGCACGCGCGCAGTTGCTCGATCTAGCCACCCGTTTGGCCGCGGATCGCGAAAAACTTGCGCTGACACTGTCACCGCTCGAGGAAACGATGGCGTTTGCCAGCGCGCTTGCGGTCGCTAGGGCGACCGGTGCGGAAGGGGAGGCCGATGGGCTCGCGAGCGAAGGGGCCGCGCGCCCGTTTCGAGCATCCATCGCTCCGCCTCCCGTGTCCGTGGTCTCTGCAGAAGACATCCAGGCGGCGTGGCTGGAACGCCGCGAGCGTGCCGGGAGTGCGGAACGGCACATTCGCGAGATCACGCTGCGCGGAGAAGTCGCCCTCGATACCGCCGGATGGCGGGTCGGCGTCGTGAACGGCCTGAGCGTGTTCAGCGCCGGCGATGTCGAGTTCGGCCAGCCGATGCGGATCACCGCGGTGGTCGGCATCGGGCGAGAGGGGATCATCGACGTCGAACGCGAGGCGCAACTCGGAGGGAGTATTCATACGAAGGGAGTGGCCATTCTGCGCGGTTATCTCGCGCGCATGTTCGGTCAGGAGCGGCCGCTCAGCCTGCGCGCCCAGCTCGCCTTCGAGCAGAGCTACGGCGAGATCGATGGAGACAGCGCAAGTTCGAGCGAATTGTTCGCCGTGTTGAGCGCGTTGGCCGACGTTGGAATCGATCAGGGGATCGCCGTGACCGGGAGCGTGAATCAGCTCGGCGAAATGCAGGCGATCGGCGGGGTATGCGCAAAGATCGAAGGGTTCTTCGATCTCTGCAAGGCGCGGGGCCTGAACGGTGTTCAGGGTGTCCTGATCCCGAGCGCGAATCGCCCGCACCTTGTGCTTCGTGACGATGTCGCCGCGGCCGTCGCGGCCGGACACTTTCAGCTCTACGCCGTCGACCGCGCTGCGCAGGGAATCGAGGTTTTGACCGGGCTTCCCGCTGGCGAGCGCGACGCGAGCGGGCGCTTTCCTGCATCGAGCGTGTTCGGCCGGGTCGAACGGCGAATCATCGAAATCGCGGAAAAACTTCGGGAGGCCGAAGGGCACATTTCGCACGATGCGAGCGACGGACACGAAGAGGGCGCCGGTCCCGACCGCATCGAGGGGCACAACGCCCGCAAGCGGTGAAGCAAAGCGGGATCCGTCGTCCGCGTCATCCTTCGGGCAGTGGCCCGGACGCTGCCAAAATTTGGCAGTTCGCGAGCGACCGCTTCCTCGAAGGGCAAGCCGATTCGGGGCGATCGAGCCCGGGTGCTATAGAACTGCCGTGCCGGACTGGTCGAACCTCCTTCGCGCCGAGCTTGCCGAGCTGTCGTCGTACGTCCCCGCGGATCCCCCTGGCATTCACGTCCGTCTTGACGCCAATGAAGCCCCCCCGAACCCGGGCGCTCGAGTGCGCGAGGCCGTGACTCGCGCGATCGAGCGTACCCCGCTCGAGCGCTATCCCGACGCACGGATGCGCGAGCTCAGAGGTCGGATTGCCGAGCGGACGCGCGCCCGACCCGACGAGCTGCTCATCGGGTCGGGATCCGACGAGGTCATTGGCATTCTCCTCTCCGCGATGGCCCAGCCACGTCCGAGAGCGGCGCAACCCGTTGTCGTCGTGCCGACGCCCACGTTCGTGATGTATCGGGTCACGGCTAAATTGCACGGCTACAAGCCCATCGAAGTGCCGCTCGACGCGAAATGGGACCTGGACGTTGCAGCGATGGGGCGCGCCATCGAAGTAACGCGGCCCAACATCGTTTTCATCGCGAGCCCGAACAATCCAACGGGCAATCGCATGTCCGACGACCGCATCGCCGCCGTGCTCGAAGCAGCACGCGACGCGCTCGTCGTCGTCGATGAGGCCTACGTCGATTACGCCGGAGACTCGCTCCGCGCTTGGCGTTCGCGTTATCCGAATTTGGCGTTGATGCGGACATTGAGTAAAGTCGGGCTTGCGGCGCTCCGCATCGGATGGATCGAAGCCGACGAAGGGCTCGTCGTGCAACTCGACAAGGCGAGACAGCCGTTCAACGTGAGCGCGACGAGTCAGGCCGCGGCTTCGGCGGTGCTCGCCGAAGCGTGGGACGAGGTCCGATCTCACGTCGATGCAATCGTTCGCGAGCGTGAACGGGTGGCTGTAGCGTTGCGCGACCTGTCGGGGGTCCATGTCGCGCCGAGTCACGCCAACTTTCTGTGGGTGGCTACGCCTCGCCCGGCCGGTCAAGTGTTCGATTCGTTGGTCAGCCGCGGTGTCCTCGTCAGGAGCTTTCACGCCGCCGGAGGTCGGCTGGCCAACCGGTTGAGGGTTACCATCGGCGCGTCGAGCGACAACGATCGCTTCATCGATGCGTTGCGCGAGGCTGTGGCGTCGTGACGCGAGGTTCCGGCGCGACACGAAGCGCAGCGATCGCAACGGCCCTGACGCTGGTCGCCACCGGATGTGCGCGTGAAGCAACGGTCGACCGCTCGTACGAGGGGCACGTCGTCTCGGGGCGTTTCATTGAGCCGGAGACGTATTCCGCGTTTCTGCGCGGATCGATCGCGGAGGCGGAAGGCGACGACGTCGAAGCTCTGAAGGCGTACCATAGAGCCGAGCGGTTGGATCCGGGCGGCCCCGAAATTTGGACGCGTATCGGCGCGGTCCGTTGCGCCGAGAATCCGCGCGATCCCGGTGCGGATGCAGCGTTCGACAGGGCCCTGGCGGTGGACGACGCCTACGCGAGGGTCTGGGCCGAGAAGGCGAAGTGCGCTCGCATCCGGGGGGACGAAATTGGAGCCCGCGCAGCCGCCCGCCGCGCGGCGCTGGCACCGCTCGGAGCGTCGCCCTCGCGTCTCGCGCGTCCAGACCTGGGCGAGGGCGACGATGCCAAGGGTGACGCTCTGGTGGCGTTCACCGTCGCCGGGGGCTTGCCGAGCGCTGCGTTGCGCGCTCTCGTCGTTTGGGGTGAGAGCCATGGCGAAATCGCGCTCTGGGCGCGCGCGTTGGTCGCACTCGCGAAAATCGCACCTTTGGAGCGCGATGAGGTCGCTCAATCGGCCGAGGCGTTGGCGGGGCTGGGCGCCGGCGGCTCAGCTCGGCTCGTCGCTGCCGCCGCGGTCGATGCGTCCGAGCAGCCGCTGTCGAGTCGCTATCCCCTCGCAGCACGACTGGCGGTCGACGAAGCGATCGCGCGTCGCGATTCGCGAGGGGTGCGCGAGCGAGCAACCCATGCGCACCTGGCGCTCGACGAGGTCGCGGCGCGTGCCTTGCTCGCCGGAGACGCGGCGATGGCGCGAGAGCTTGCATCGACGTTGGTGCGCGCGGATCCGCGTGACGACGGGGCGCGAGTCGTCATCGCGGCCGTTGAAGGCAGCGCCGTGCAAGTGCCCACCCCGAGCCGCGGCGCTGCCGCCGGGCAAGTCAGTGGCGCGGCATGGATTGCTTTCGCCGGAACGCGCGTCCACGCCCGCTCGAGTGAGCGTGCGCAAGGCTTCTCCGGCATCGACCACCAGGCCATCGTCGCTGGAGACGAACTGGTCGAGCGCCCCGCGGCCGAGCTCGCGTCGCGCGGGCTTGTCGATGCCGGCGACCTGTCGGCCGACGCGGTCATCGAGCTGCGCGTGTTGCGCGGCGGGCGTCCGGGGGAGGGATGGGCCCCGCCGCCGCCGGGAGCGGTCGACGTCCGGCACGAGTATCTCGCCCTCGCTCTCGCGCAACCGTCCGCCGGACGTACGCGGGAGCTCGGCGAGCGTTTGACGCGGTTGAATCCCGACGACCGCGTCGTGGTCGTCGCCCGGAGCCTCGTCATGATCGCATCCGGTGCCCCCATCCCGCCGGCGACCGCGCAGACGCTGCTGGCGCGTGACCCGGCGGATCCGCTGATCGCGGCAGCCGCGCTGCGGGTGGCGGAAAGGACGGGCGATATCGACATGGCGAGACGGGCCCGCGCAGCACTCACCGCACTGGCGGAGGGTCATTTCGGAGCCGTCACGGAATGACGTGTGAAGAGCCGCTTCCGGGCGCATGGGCGTCGGGCGCGTATGTCAAAACGATGTCGACCTTCTCGACGACATGGGCTCGGACGTCGATGTCCAGCTGCCGCTCGTCCCGGATCGCGTTGAGGATCGCGCCCACCTTGACACTCGTGGCGGGTACCCCGTCGATGCGATAGTGCCCGCTCAGGTCGGTTACGGCGTGCAGCGGGTGGCGCAAGACGTAGATGTCCTCCGTGACGAAGGACTGCATTCGATCCGCCATCAGGAAGTGTCCGGGCGACGGCGGATAGAGCTTAACGGGATCGCCGCTGCGTTGCGGGGGAGCGATCATGATCGCCGGCTGAAAAGTTCCTTCGAGATAAGGCGCAAATGGATACTTGGAATCGTTCGCAATCTCGAGACGCTGACCAAATGTGATCGCGATGGCGCGCTGGGGGTACCCGCAGTTTGCGCTAATCGTAACGCTGGCGGCGGGGTTCTTGTCCGGCAGATAATAGCCCGCGTACCCGGTCACGACGACGACGGCGTCCGCCAGGGGGCGCAAGCCTTGTTCGTTGACCGGCCCGGCGCGGAAGAGCTTTCCATAGGTGTCGATCCCCGCAGGGCAAGTTCGAAAGTCGAGCATCGGAACGTCGGGAGCGGTCGGTCCTTTTACGAACACGAACCCCTCGACGCTTCCGGTGGGGCCGTCGTACGGCGGTAGCTTTGCAGGGTTGACTTGAGCTTCGACACTACTGCTCGGAAGGGGAAGGGCATTCGGGGGACCGGTGCCCCGTCCTCCCGACGAGCCACCCGAGTCGCCACCGGAGATCTCTTCCCGGGGACTGCGGCAGCCCACCACACATGCGGCCGTGCCAACAAGCGTGGCGATAACGATGGCAGAGGGGCACATGAGGGCGAACACTTGCAAGCTCTGCGCGAGCGGCATCGCCCTGTCATCCTTTGGGTCCGAAGCTGGCCGCGTCGACGGCGGCGTCGAGGTAATGCGTTGGCGTGAGTCCGAGTGCCAGCACCAGCGCGGCACTCACCAGCAGGGCGGCCGTCACGTAACCCGACCGCATCGGACGGGCCACCGCTGCTCCGGCGGCCGGCTCTCTCATGTACATGTAAACGAGGACTCGCAGGTAGTAGTACGCGGCGATCACGCTGTTGATAAGAGCGATGACGGCCAACCAATAAAGCCCACCGTCGATCGCGGCCCTGAAAACGAACCACTTGCCGAAGAACCCAGCGGTAGGCGGAATTCCGGCGAGCGATACGAGAAACAGCGAAAAGGCGAGTGCGACGGCCGGGTTGCGCTTTCCGATACCCGAAAGGTCTTCGAACGTGACGGCCTCACGGCCGTAGCTGCCGCAGATCACGAGTGTCCCGAAGGCCCCAGCGGTCGACACCGCGTAAGCCAGCAAATAGTACAGTACGCTTGCGGTCGCCTCGGCAGGCGCTCGTACGATCGCGGTTACGCCGACCAGCGCGTAGCCCGCGTGCGCGATGCTCGAGTACGCGAGCATGCGCTTGACCGACTCCTGCCGGCCGGCGACGAGGTTCGCGACGGTCATCGTGGCCACCGCCAGTCCGGCGACCACGGGAGGCCACCCGCTGCCCCACGACCTCCACGCTTCGTCGTTGACCGCCAGCAAAAGAACGCGGAGAAGCATCGCGAAAGCGGCTGCCTTCACCGCGACGGCCATGAATGCCGTAGTAGGTGTCGGCGCTCCCTCGTAAGCATCGGGGGCCCAAGCGTGAAACGGGACCGCGCTCACCTCAAATAGTATTCCGACGAGGACCAACGCGACTCCCATGACGAGCATCGGGCTGCGTCCGGCGGCCGTGTGGGCGGCGGCGCCGATGCCGATCAAGTCGGTATGCCCGGTGGCCCCGTAGATGAGCGCGAAGCCGTAGAGGAGAAGGGCTGCGGCGAACGATCCCAGCAGGAAGTACTTGAGCGCGCCTTCGGCCGCGCGAGGGCTGGAGCGGCGGAACGCAGTCATTGCGTACGCACCGATGCTCATGGTTTCGAGACCGAGAAAGAGCGTGAGCGCGTCGCCGGACGACACGAGCGTCATGGCGCCGACAGTCGCGAAGAGCAGCAGCGCGTAAAATTCGCCGCGATCGATGCGATGCTCGCGCAAGTATCCGCCTGCGAGCAGAGCGGCAATGCCGGCCCCTAGGCAGAGCAAGATGTCGAAGAAGAGGGTGAAATCATCGATGATCAGCCATGGCGCGAGCGATTCGATGCCGCTGAGGTGCTCGACGCCGAACAGCCACACGCCCCCCGCCGAAGCGCCGCCTGCAAACAGAATGACCGCGGCGCCCAGGGCAAAGCCCGAGAGGTGGGTGGAGAATGCCTCGACCATCATCAAGGCAAGCGCGCCAATACCGACGACGAGCAGCGGAGAGAGTGCGAGAGCGATCATCATGGCGCGTCCTCAGTGCGTGCCGCCGCCTGGAGAACGAGACCCGACGGGGGGGTCCTCCGGGCGGGGAGGCGCGAGTTTGAGAGGTCCCTCGTAGAATCGTGGGGCGGGATTCGCGTCCAATCGGGCCTCGACCTCGTCTTGCACGCGGGCGGCTGCGCCCTTGATCTGGGCGAGAAAAATATTCGGAAATAGCCCCACGACGAAAATCATCATCGCCAGCGGAGCAACGGCTACGAGCTCGCGCGGTGACATGTCGCGAAGGTGTCGGTTCTCCTCTTTGGTGATTGGACCGAAAAACATCTTCTGGACGACCATCAGCATGTAGACGGCACCGAGAATCACGCCGATGGCGGCCCCGGCCGCTTGGATTCCGGCGAAATGCCCAAGTGCTTTGGACGCGAACGCGCCAGTGATCACCATGAATTCACCGATGAAGCCGTTGGTACCAGGCAATCCGATGCTCGCGAGAGTCGCCACCAGGAATAGCGTGGCATAGACCGGCATCGGCTTGGTGAGGCCGCCGAATTGATCGATGTTGCGCGTATGGCGCCGATCATAAATGACGCCGAACAGGAGAAAGAGCATTCCGGTCGAGATGCCGTGGTTCACCATTTGAAGAACGCTCCCCTCGACGGATGCTTGCGTGAGCGCGAAGAGGCCCAACATGACGTATCCGAGATGAGCGACCGACGAATAGGCGATGAGTCGCTTGACGTCCTGTTGTTTCCACGCGCAGAGCGCCCCGTAAAGGATGCCACCCAAAACCGCCACTCCCGCGAGGTTGGCGGCAAGCTCCCTGCTAGCCTCCGGGAACAGCCCGATCGCGAATCGCAAGTAGCCGTACGTTCCCATTTTCAGCATCACGGCCGCCAAGATGATGGATCCTGCGGTGGGCGCTTCGGTGTGCGCATCGGGGAGCCATGTATGCACCGGGAACATGGGCACCTTGATCACGAACGCCAGTGTGAATGCCGCCCAAAGCCAGATTTGCAAGTGGCGTGGCAGGACGAGGCGCTTCAAATCGAAGTAGTCAAAGCTCGGTTGGCCGCCGTTGACTTCGGCGTACGCGTAGGCCACGTACAAGATGGCACCCAGCATCAAGACCGATCCGAACATCGTATAGATAAAAAACTTCATAGCGCTTCGGATGCGATGGGTCCCGCCCCAAACCCCAATCATCACGTACATCGGGATCAGCATGAGCTCCCAGAAGACGTAGAACAGGAACAGGTCGACGGATACGAAAGCGCCGAGCATCGCTCCTTCGAGCAACAGCAGCGCGAAGCACCAGTCCTTTATGCGGACGTGGATCGAGCCGAACGAGGCGAAGGCGGCGATCGGAGTGATGAACACCGTGAGCATCACAAGCCAGAGCGAAATCCCGTCGATCGCGACGTGATAATGAATGCCGAATCGTGGCATCCACGCCGCATACTCGTTGAAGTGGTAGGCGCGGCCCATCGGGATGCCCAGGAGCGGGAGGGCGACCGCGAGCGAGACGAGCATGACGAGCAGGGTCGTCATGCGGAGCAAGTCGTGCGACTGCCGGGGCAGAAACAGCACCGCGATCGCTCCACCGATAGGCACTCCGAGGAGCCAACTGAGAACGTGAGCGCCTTCTCGTGAAGGTGCTTGCGCCGCGTCGACGATCGAGGCACCGGTTGGCCACATGCGCGCGATGAACAGAGCGACGAGTGCAGCCATGATCCCGATCGCTCCGCGAACGCTCCGGGTCTGCTGCTTCGGAACCAGCGCACCCACAAGCGCGGCGCCGATGACGGGGATCGCGCCGTCGAAGAAGCGCGCGGCGACCACGGCGACGAGGGCGACGAACAGCATCCCGGCGACATGCACCGGTTGCAGGGGCGACGGCTCTTCCTGCTTGGGAGGTGTTGCTTCCGCGTTGGCCATGGGTGGGTCGTTCCCTTAGAGTGCAGAAGAGACGAGGGGCCGTGCGGCAGGTCGAGCGATCTTGAGGGTCTTCGTGCCAACGAACCCGAACGCGTTTCGGACCGCGAGACTTACGGTTGTGGTCTTGCCCGGCTCGACGCGAAGCTTGAGCGTGCGATCGGCCGGGTCTGCGCCAAACGGCGTGTCTTTGGCGGTGTCGGTTTCGGTGTGCCAGCGGTACCCGTAGCCGACGCCCGGCGCGGCGGTGACCACGTAGTCATCGCCGCCCCCGTCTGCGACCGTGGCCTCGGGGTGAGGCACCGTCAGAAACCAGCCGACGAATGCGAGACCGAAGACCATCATCGCCGCGTACATGTGAACGACGCCGGTTTGGAACGCCCGGAGAACGGTGCCCGCCGCGGCGACGATCCATGACGTGAGCCGCGCGAGGATGCCGTCCACGATGGATTGATCGACCGCGGCACTGGTCTCTGCCAGCGCGTCGACTCCGGCGATGATGGTCGCATCGTAGAGTTCGTCGATTCGCCACTTGTCGAGAACCAGCTGGTAGAGCCGCGGCTGGGCGGCGGCGAGACGCCGTGCGGGCTCGCCTTTCTCCATCACGTAGACCCACCAGGCGATCGCCGTTCCGACGGCAAAAGCCGAGAGGCCACCGATCGCGAGTGGCCACTCCAAGTGTTGCGCCCAAGCCGGGTCGTTTCCATGGCGGAACAGAACCGCCCCTTCCATCGCCCCCTTGAATACCGGTTCGAGCCAATGGTCGAGCGGCTTTTGCGCGACGATGCCAAACCCGGGATTCAAAATGCCGGCGAAAAGCGAGAACGCGGCCAGGATGATGAGAGGGACGGTCATCGGCCACGGTGACTCGTGAGGCGGGTGACCGGGCTTCGAGAGATCCTCGTGTTGGGGCAGGTGCTGCCCTGGGGCCGAATCCGGACCGTGCTGCCGTTCGGGCCCGACTTCCACTTCTTGCCGGGCGAGCAGCGACGGTCGACCCACCGTCCAGCCTCGAAAGTCGCCCCAGAACGTCAAGAAATAGAGACGGCACATATAGAAGGCCGTCAGCGTCGCGGCCAGAACGCCGACCCAGTAAAGCGCTCCCCCTAGCCACGCGGGCGGCTCGTACACCCTCAGTTTGCGCAACATCGGCGAGTTCGCGAGCGGGTTGACCGTGTGGTTGACGAAGGCGTCGTACAGGATCTCGTCTTTTGAGAAAAATCCGCTGGTCAGTGGCAGACCGATGATCGCGGCGGTCGCCGCGGCGAACGTCCAGTGCGTCAGCGGCATCCACTTGCGCAAGCCTCCCATGTTGCGAATGTCCTGCGCCTTGTCATCGTCGTGGATGCGACCGTGCATCGCGTGGATGACGGACCCGGCGCACAAGAACAGGCAGGCTTTGAAGAAGGCGTGCGTGAAGACGTGGAAAAAACCGGCGGAGAACGCGCCAACCCCGACGCCGAGGAACATGTATCCGAGCTGGCTCACCGTCGAGTACGCGAGAACCTTCTTGATATCCGTCTGCACGAGCGCGATGGTCGCTGCGAAGAGGGCGGTGGCGGCTCCAATGATGGCGATGACCATCATCGTGAAGGGCGAAAGGACGAAGACGAACGACAGCCGGCAGACGAGATAGATGCCGGCGGTGACCATGGTGGCTGCGTGGATGAGCGCCGAAACCGGCGTGGGGCCAGCCATGGCGTCCGGCAACCAGACGTACAGGGGAATCTGCGCGCTCTTTCCCGTACACCCAAGGAGCAGCGCAAGGGCCACGGCCGTTGCGGCGCTGATCGTGAAGGGTCGGGCCGGCTGCAAGAAATGCAAGGGCCCCGCGGGGTATTCGCCGCCTCCGAGCGGCCACACGTGAACGCGCCAGGCCTCGCCGGGATGCAGCAGGTTGCTCGCGCCATTGGCGATGCCGTTCCAGTCGAGCGCGCCGGTGTAGTGCGCCAAAAGAAACATGGCGCACAACAAGCCGAAGTCACCGATTCGGTTGGCGATGAACGCCTTCTTGCCGGCTGCTGCGTTCGTATTGCTCTCGTACCAGAAGCCGATGAGCAAGTAGGAGCACAGGCCGACGCCTTCCCAGCCGACGAAGAGCAGCGGAAGGTTGTCCGCGAGAATCAGCGTGAGCATCGCGAAGATGAACAAATTGAGATACGCGAAGAAACGTGCGTATCCCTGGTCTTCGGCCATGTAGGACGTCGCGTAGAGGTGAATGAGGAAACCCACGCCGGTAACGACGAGCATCATCACGCCGCTCAGCTGATCGATGCTGAACTTGACGGCGATGGGAATGTCCGCACCGTCCCGACCGCTCGTGTGCATCCACTCCCACGCGCTCCATGACAGTTTGACCTGCGCGTCCTTTTGCTGGCCTACGAGCTGTGCGAGTTCGATGAACGCGGCCACTGCGGCGACGAAGCTGATGCCCACGGCCGCCAGCGTCATCAGGCGCACGGCCGGCTTGCCGAGGCGCTTGCCCCAGACGCCGTTCACGAATGCGCCACAAAGCGGCATCCCGAGGATGACGGCGATGAGCGCGTAGTCGTTTTGCGGGAATAGCGTGAGCATTGGCGATGGGCCCCTGCGGCGTCGGTCAGTTTTTCAAAAGATCGGCCTCGTCGGAGCAAACAGTCCGCCGAAGGCGATAAAGGGCAAGCACGATGGCGAGTCCTACGGCCACCTCAGCCGCCTCGGCGGCAATGATGAAAAACACGAAAATTTGGCCCGTGTGGCTTTGCCCCGGATACGTCTGCGTTGCGTCGTGGGCGAGGTGGGAACGGTTGAAGGCGACGAGCGCGAGGTTCGCCGCGTTGAGCATGACTTCGATGCTCATCAAGCTCACGAGAACGTTGCGTCGGACCAGGAAGCCGACGCCACCCAGGAGAAAGAGCGCCGCACTGACCAGAACGTAGTGTTCGGCTGCGATCATGCCGTGTGCTCCTTCGCTTCACCCGCGTGGATTTCGTGGGAGAACACGCCCGCATGATTGTGGGCCGGGCGCTGGCCGCCGATATCCGAGACGGGCGGCGCGCCCTGCGCGACAACTCGTTCGGCCCTCGACAGCGACTGAAATCCTTGACGCCCGCGCGCGACGGCGATTGCGCCGACCACCGCGACCATCAACAGGGCGCTCGACACCTCGAATGGGACGAGGGCGTCGGAAAAGAGGATGCTCCCGAACGCTTCGATTCCACCGTACGAGGACTCTGCGCGCGGCATGGGCGCCAGGGGACCGGCCGCCCGAACGAGCGAAGCGACGGCGCCGACCCCGAAGAGTCCGAACAGACCGCCGCTCAGCGCGCGAACGGCGAGCCCGCGCCGGTCGTGGGGAGCCGTGGCGTTCGGCCCGAGAAGCATGATGACGAAGAGGAAGAGGACGACAATGGCGCCCGCGTAGACAATCAGCTGAATGGCCGCAAGGAATTCCGCGTGCAATTGCAGAAACAGCGCCGCGACACTCAGAATGAGCAAGAGGAGCCCCATCGCACCGCGAATGGGATTGGTCGCCACGACGACCGCTACGGCTCCGCCCACGGCGCACGCGGCGAAAAAGTAGAAATAGAGCGTGTCCAGGGCGTTCATGCGCGGTCTCGTCCTTTAGGTCCAGGGCTCCACGATCAGCGTCGCGTCGGCGCCCGACGTCTCGCCGCGGACATGGCTCTCGAACTCGCGTCTGAACTTCTGGAGAAATGCGAGCGCCGGCATGGCTGTTCCTTCTCCGAACGCGCAAATCGTATTGCCCATGATCCCGTTTGCGACGTCGGAAAGCGTATCGAGCTCCGCCATGGATGCTCGGCCGTCGAGGAGCTTGCGGCAGACGCGCTCCAGCCAAGCGCTGCCCTCGCGGCAAGGAGTACACTGCCCGCACGATTCATGACGGTAGAATTGCATCAGGTTGTGCATGCACCGTACGGGATCGGTACCCTCCGCAATCACCGTAACGCAGCAGGTCCCGAGCATCGTTCCGACGCCGCGCATGGTGTCCACCCCGAGCGGCACGTCGAACACGCTCTTGCCGTGCCACGGGTAAAGGGGTGACTTCGGGTCCGACGCTTGCACGATCTCGTCGGGACGGAGCACCGGGGTCGAAGAGCCTCCCGGAACGGCGCACATCACCCCGCGGTCGCCGATCACCCCGCCGCCGACTTCATAGATGAGCTCATTGAGGGTGGGGCCCACCGCCAGTTCGACGATTTGAGGGCGCTTGACGTGCCCGTTCAGCCCGTACAACCGGACGCCCCCGTCGCCGATCCCGTGCAGCGCCGACAACTTGCTGAACTCTTCGCAGCCCAGCCCGAACGCCGTCGGAACCGCGGCCACCGTCTCGAGGTTATTGACCGTCGTCGGGCACCCAAAGACGCCGGCGTTGGCCGGGAAGGGCGGCTTCATACGCGGTTCGCCGCGGCGGCCCTCAATCGAGTTGAGCATGGACGTTTCTTCGCCGCAGATGTACGCGCCCGCGCCGGAATGCACGTAAATCTCGATCGGGCCCGGGGTGCCGAACGGCGAATTTCCCACGTAGCCCTTCGCGCGCGCCTCGATCAGAGCCCCTTCGAGACGAGCCTTCGACAAGTGCAGCTCGTCGCGCACGTAGACATAGGCGACGCGCGCCCCGATGGCGTAGCTGGCGATGAGGGTGCCTTCGATGCACGCATGCGGATTGAGCTCCATCAGCGTGCGGTCCTTGTGCGTGCCCGGCTCGCCCTCGTCGGCATTGACGACGAGATAATGGGGCTTCGCGCCGACCGTCTTCGGCATGAAGCTCCATTTGACCCCCATGGGGAATCCTGCCCCGCCTCGCCCTCGCAGGTTCGCCTTCTTCGCTTGGTCGACCACCTGCTCGCGCGTCATCGTGGTGAGCACACGGCGCGCAACTTGATAGCCGTCCAGATCCCGCTCGTACGCGTTCAGCGTCCAGCCCTGCGGCTTCGCGTACGTCCGGGTCAGATAGTCGGTGCGCTTGAGCAAGGGTTACTCCACGAGCTTTGCGAGAATTTCGTCGACCCGCGCGCGTGTCAGGTTCTCGTAGTAATTGCGGTCGACTTGCATCATCGGCGCGGTGCCGCAGCTCGCCAGGCATTCCGCGGTCCGCAGGGTCACCTTTCCGTCCGGCGTCGTCTCGCCGCGCCGGATCCCCAGCCTCCGCTCGCAGTGCGCGAGGACGTCGTCGGCGCCCCGGAGCGCGCACGGAAGCGTGCGGCAGACCCAGACCTGGTGCTTGCCGACCGGGTGTTGATTGAACAAGGTGTAGAAGGTGACGACGCCTTCGACGTGGGCGGTCGAAACGTCGAGTCGCTTCGATACGAAGTCGATGGCGTCCGCCCCGATGTACCCTTCTTGTTCTTGGCAGAGGTGAAGGAGAGGGAGTGTCGCCGCCATCTTGGTCGGGTACCGCTCCAGGATCTCCTGAAGCTTGTGCTCACGTTCCGGGGTGAGAGCAAAGGGCATCGCGCGGCAGTCCTTAGCGAAGTCGTCGGCTGCGGTCGATACCGCTCCGCGGCCAGGGGCCGGAGTCGCGCGGGAAATGCGCGAAACTCCAGCAAAACCCGCGCGAAAGCTAGTGGGGTCGATGCACGCGTGTCAAGCCACGCGGCCGAGCCGGCCGGGTTGTCACGATGCGAGGCGGTGCGGTACGGAGCGGCGATGCCGAAAATTGCTTGAGCGGCCCGATCGCGAACCGCTATGCTTAGGGGGCGCGATTGGGTCGTGCTTCGGAATTCCCCGACGCGGCCGCGCGGGCCGGTTTCGCTTGCGGCGCCGCCCCATGCACGGAGGTGCGCGAGTGTTCTGTCCGAACTGTGGCACGCAGAACCCGGATGCGGCTCAAACGTGTTCGAAGTGCAATTTTCACCTCAAGAGCGTGGCCGCACCGAAGTTCAAGGGCACCATGCTGATGATGAATCAAGCGGCTGCCGCGTCGAGTACGCCTCCGCCGGGTGCTGCGGCGCCGCGTCCGGGCCTCGGGCCGCACCCTCCGGGGGCGGGGGCGCCGTCCATCCCGAACAAGCTGAAGGGAACGATGGTCGGCGTCGCGCCGATGGCGGGTCTCACGCCCGCCCCGCCGTCGGCGGCCGTTCCGCCTCCCGGGCCGCCGGCCGGTTCCCCCCGCGGACCCTTTTCCGCGGCCGAAGGGGCATCGGCGTTCGCGCCACCGGTCCCGCAGCCGGGCGTGAACCCGCTCGGCGGAACGGTCGCAGCGGACTCGAGAGGTTTTCCGGGCGGCTTCGGAGCGCAGCCGCCGGTAGGCTCGCCTTACTCTGCCCCTTTACCTCACCAGCACATGCCCGGCACCCAGTTGATGCCCGGGTCAGGCGGGGCCTCCCCCTTTGGGCAGTACGGACCGCCCCCACCCGGGGATGCGTCGCCGCAAGCCCACGGGGGAAACCCTTACGCTTTCCCCGTTGCGCCCGGTCCGTATGGGGGTGCGGGTCCCGGAGGCTACGTCCCGCAACCCGGAGGGGTGGGCGCGTCCGCAGGCGGATTGGGGACCATGATGCCGTACTCGCAACCGACGTCGTCGTCGTTGGCGGCTCTGGGTCTGGGGACGGGCTGGGGCGCTGGGCCGACCCGACGGAATGCGCTTCTGACGTTCGTTCTGCCCGTTGCCGTCATGTTCGCCGGCGCCATTCTGAATGGCGTCCTTTCGCTGCTGAGTCCCGCGCTTGGGATCTTGGGCGCGCTCGTCACCTTGGCCGGAGCCGTCTGGTCGCTCGTGCTCGCCATTGTCATGGCGAACGAGCTCAAGTCCGTGACGCGGAGCGAGACGTTCGTCTGGTGGCCGCTATTCGTTCCAATCTACAATTGGTACTGGGCCTTGATCCTCGTTCCTCGAGAGGTTGCGAGCGCCAAGCAACGAAGTGGGGTTCAACGACCGCCCCGGTCGATCGTGCTTTATTTGTTTTTATGGCACTACGCGCTCGCGTCCGACTTGAACGATCTGTGCGCCGCCTGATGCTGCGGGGGCGAGAGCGCTGCAGCGACGGCCCGATCGCCTCACGCCAAAACGATCTCCTCGAAGTTCGGATCTAGAGATTGAAGCGGAAGTGCATTACGTCGCCGTCACGGACGATGTACTCCTTTCCCTCGATTCCCAATTTGCCGGCGTCTCGCGCCTTCGCCTCCCCGCCTAGCTTCACGAAGTCTTCCCACCAGATCACCTCGGCCTTAATGAAGCCCTTCTCGAAGTCGGTATGGATGACTCCGGCGGCCTGAGGAGCCTTTGCGCCTCGGCGGACTGTCCAGGCACGTACCTCCTGCTTTCCGGCGGTGAAGAACGTGATGAGACCCAAGAGCTCGAAGGCGGTCCTCACGACCGCGTAAAGGCCTGGCTCTCGGAGGCCGGCGCCCGCAAGGAACTCGGGACGGTCGGCGGGATCGAGCTCGGCGATCTGCGCCTCGAGTGCTGCGCAGATGGGGGCGACGAGCGCCCCTTCTGCATCCGCGTATTTCTTGAGCGCTCGGAAGTGCTTGTTCGCGTCGAGCTGGCCGAGCGATGCCTCGTCCACGTTGGCCACGTAAAACGTGGGCTTCGCGGTGAGCAGATGCAGGTCCCGTACGACCCCCGCGGCCTCCGGATGGTCGGGTACCCGGAACGTTCGCGCCGGCCCTCCCTCGTCGAGGTGTCGCGCCAGGCCATCGCATATCTCGACCGCGAGCCTTTCCAGCGCGCTGTTGGCCTTCAGCAATTTGCGCGCGCGATCGCCACGCTTCGTGACGGTCTCGAGATCCTTGAGGCAAAGTTCGGTCGTGACCGTCGCGATGTCGGCCACCGGATCGACGCGGTTTTCGACGTGAACGACGTTCTCGTCTTCGAAACAGCGCACGACTTGGACGACGGCGTCGACTTCGCGAATGTGCGACAGAAACTGATTGCCCAAGCCTTCGCCCGTATGCGCTCCTCGGACGAGGCCGGCGATGTCGACGAAGTCGATCGTAGCTGGCACGATGCGTTCGGCGTGGACCACACCGTCGAGCGCTCGCAGACGATCGTCGGGTACGGCGACCACGCCGACGTTCGGCTCGATTGTGCAGAACGGGTAGTTCGCGGCTTCGGCCTTCGCCGACGAAAGGGCGTTGAAGAGCGTCGACTTACCAACGTTCGGCAGGCCAACGATTCCGACGGCGAGGCCCATGACGAGGGGGCGCGACGTATCATGCGCCTCCGGCAGTCGCAAGCCCGACCGGCCTTGGGCCGTGTCGCGGTAAGCTAGAAGACAGCGCCGCATGAAAGGCACGACGATCGCCCTTTGCGTGACGGGCAGCATTGCGGCGTACAAGGCCGTCGAGCTGGCTCGATTGCTCATCGCGTCGGGTGCCAAAGTGATCCCGGTCATGACGACGTCCGCGCAGCGTTTCGTCGGCCCACTCACGCTCGCGGGCATCTGCGGAGAGCCCGTAGCAGCCGATATGTGGGATGTGTCGTTTGCGGGGGAGATGCACGTGGCGCTGGCGCGGCGGGCAGACGCCGTCGCCATCGTGCCCGCTACGGCGGATGTTCTTGCGCGCCTCGCTCAGGGTCGCGCCGACGACCTGGTTGCCGCGCTGGCCCTGTGCGCACGCGGTCCGGTGCTCGCTGCGCCAGCGATGCACCCGCGGATGTGGCTTCACCCGGCAACGCAACGCAACGTGGCGGAGCTAGCTTCGCAACGGCGCGTGAGCCTCGTCGGGCCCGAACACGGCCCGGTGGCATCCGGCGAAATGGGGCTTGGACGCATGGCGGATCCGGCCGAGATCGCCGTGGCTCTGGCGAATTTGCTTTCGCCCCACGACCTGTCCGGTTTCCGATTGATCGTCACGGCTGGGCCGACCCTGGAAGACCTCGACCCCGTGAGGTTCATAGGCAATCGTTCCAGTGGGCGGATGGGCTTCGAGATCGCGCGGCGAGCAGCCGAACGCGGAGCGAACGTCACGCTGATCGCCGGCCCCGTGCAGCTGCAGACGCCGCAAGGCGTGCGCCGCGTCGATGTTCGCGACGCAAACGCCATGCGCGCGGCGCTCTGGCAGGCGACGGGCGCCGACCTGTCGGGCACCGACGCGCTGGTGATGGCGGCCGCGGTGGCCGACTACCGCCCGACTGAACCATGCGCGACCAAACTGAAGAGGACCCACGAACGGGTGACGATCGATCTCGTCAAGAATCCGGATCTCATCGCCGAAATTGGCGTCGCGCGAACAGGCGGAAGGCGACCCGTGCTTGTCGCATTCGCTGTCGAAACCGATGGCGGCGAGGCGCTCGTCGCGTCAGCTTCCCGCAAACTCGTTGAAAAGCGCGTCGACTTCGTCGTGGCGAACGAAGCCGACAACTCGTTCGGCCTCGACGACAACCGCGCGACGATCGTTGCAGCGGGAGCGATCGAACCATTGCGGACGATGCCGAAGGGGGAGCTCGCCGACATCATCCTCGACCGCGTGCGGGCGCGCCTTTTGCTATGAACGTCTTTTCGACGATGCAAATCACGGTCAACGGTACGCTCCGAGACGTCCCCGACGGCATGACGGTTCGCGCGCTCGTGCGTCATCTGGGGTTCACAGAAGGGCCGGTCGCGGTCGAGATCAACGGGGCCGTCGTGCTTCGCGTTGACCACGTCACGCGCCCGGTGGTTGCGGGCGACATCGTGGAGATCGTTCACTTCGTAGGCGGAGGCTAACTCGGGCGCAGCACCCGCCTTACCCACGCGATGACCAGCTTGTCGTCGGGCTTGATGAAGACGGGGCCCCTTCCTCGTGCGCATTCCATGAGCGACGGGACGCAGCCCGCCGTGAAGAATGCCACGGGGATCCCGGGATGCTTGGCGGCGAGGGCAGCGGCCAGCATGGTGCCATCTCCGTCAGGAAGCTGCAGATCGAGAACGGCGCAAGCCGGCGCGACGGTAGCGCTCGCCTCGCTCGCTCGCGCACTTTGAACGGACTGCGCCTCACGAACGGCGAACCCCTCGGCGACCAGGCGTCTCCCGAGCGCTAGGCGCACCAAAGGCGAGTCGTCGACGAGAAGAACCGTAGGCATGAAGCAGTTCCCCCCACCAGGCGCGCACCATAGCCCAATCGAAGCGAATCCGTCTGCTAATCTCCCGCGCATCGCATGACCATCTCCCCTTCGGGCGGCCCGACGAGCGCTTTCGTGCGCGAGCTCTATGGCCGCCCTTTGTTTGCTCTGATCGACCAGGCGCGTGTCGTTCATCGCGCTCACCATGCCGACGGGCACGTTCAGTTGTGCACGCTGCTCAGCGTCAAGACGGGCGGCTGCCCCGAAGACTGCGCGTATTGCCCCCAATCGAGCCACTACGCCACGTCCACCGAGTCGGAAAAGATGCTCGGTGTCGATGAAGTGCTTGCCGTCGCCGCGCGCGCTCGAGCCGACGGGTCGACGCGTTTTTGCATGGGTGCAGCGTGGCGCCAGGTGAAGGACGGACCTGCGTTCGATCGCCTTCTCGCGATGGTTCGCGGGGTAAAGGCGATGGGACTCGAGGCGTGCGCGACGCTCGGGATGCTGGATGACGACCAGGCGGCGCGACTGAAAGAGGCGGGGCTCGACGCCTACAACCATAATCTGGATACGAGTCGCGAGCACTACCGGTCGATCATCTCGACACGCACGTACGACGATAGGCTCCGCACGCTGGCGACCGTTCGCGCAGCCGGAATCACAGTTTGCTCTGGAGGAATCATCGGAATGGGCGAGAGCGCCGATGACCGTTGCGAGATGCTTCGTACGCTCGCGAGCCTCCAGCCTCAACCCGAGAGTGTCCCGATCAACGCGCTCGTTCGCGTTCCGGGGACGCCACTTGAGCACGGGCCCCCGGTCGAACCACTCGACATCGTTCGAATGGTCGCCTGCGCCCGCATCCTCATGCCGCGTGCGCGGGTGCGGCTCAGCGCTGGCCGGAGCGATTTGTCGCGCGAGGCGCAGCTCCTTGCGATGTACGCCGGCGCGAATTCGATCTTCTTCGGTCGCGACAGGCTTCTGACGACGCCCAATCCGGACGTCGATAGGGACCGCGCGCTGCTCCGCGATGCGGGCCTGCGAACGCTCGAGCCGGTATCGGGCTGACAACCATGCCGTACGTCAAACCCGATTACCGGAGCGCTCTCGACCCGGCAATTCGCGAGCTGTCGGAGCGCATTGCGGAGCTCGCCCATCGCATGCCGGAAGAAACCGCGTTCGCGGGTCTGCTCAATTACGCGTGCACTTCGCTCGCCATGCGGGTCATCGAGGCACGCTTCGGGCAGATCCGTTACGGCACGATTGCAACCGTCACCGGTGTGTTCAAGAACGTCGCCGACGAGTTCTACCGGCGAGTCGCTACGCCCTACGAGGACCGGCAGATCGAAACGAATGGCGACCTGCCCTGGTTCGATTCGAATGCGAAACGATCGGGCCAATGAGTCGGGAGGCGCCCCGCCGATCTGCGGAGGATCCCTACCCACGAAGCGGACAAAGACGAATTCGGGCTCGCCGCCTTTGGGTGCGTGGGCCGTTGTGCCTAAGCGGCTGCTCGACGCGAGAGTGTCGCGACGGTGAAGACTCGAATGACGCGTCCGCCGCGCCGAATGCGGATTTGGCGCCTACGCAATTCCGCGTAGGAGCCAAGGGTGGGCGGTGGATTGAAGCGCGTGTCCGTGACCCAGACGATGGTGTCGGCCGCACGCCAGCGCTTGCGCGGCCACCACGTGTCGAAGTCATCGTCGACCGGCGTATCGCAGCCGACCGGGACGTCACCGCGTATGGCCGCTTCGACCTGTGCGCAGACGATCCAGTGAGGGCCGACGACGACGACGTCTCCTCGGGGCGAGCCGGGGATTTCGGCCTCGCGGACTTCCGCTCGGACCTCGGCCGCGACGACGTCCCAGCCGTAAAGCTCGTGGGTGATGTCCAGGCGCGGATCGCACGAGGCGGGCGCGAGGTTCGAGACGGCAGGAATGAGCACCCAAGCGTGTACCAGTGCGATCATGCATGCGCCGAGCGCAACGGCGGCCACGACGAGGCGTCTGGGAACGGGCTGTCGGGCGCGCGCGGCGGCTGGCGCGAGCGCGAGCCAGGCGGGCGCTAGCCAGTGCGGTTCGGCGACGCGGCTCCAGAGGCACAACGGTACCAGCACGGCCGCGGGCAGCGCGCAGCTTGCCAGCAGAAGTCCGCCGACGGGTTCGTTGCGCTCTCGCCACAGCGCGCGGCCCGCGTATGCGAAGAGCGCGATGACGAGAGGAGATAGGTAAGCGAGCTGACCCCCGATGAGCGCGCCAGCGTTACGCAGCGAAAGCCCGGCAGCGAGCTGCGTGTCGACGAGGCGATGCCGGATCATCGGCCAGCCCGTACGCGATTCGAACGCCGCGATGGGCAAGACGACGACGAGCCCCGCCGCGAGGCCCGCCCAGGGCGCCGCCGTACGCGCGTGACAGCGCGCCGGACGCAGGGCGTAGGCGACAGCGAGGGCGGGCAATAGCAGCAAGCCGCTGACCTTCGACGCCGCAGCGATGCCGGCGAGAAGACCGGCCGCCCCAAAGCCCAGCGTGGCGCGCGCGCTTCCCGGCGCCGCACACATGGCGAATGCAGCGAAGCCGAGGCTGCCGGTCCATGCGAGCGACAACAACAGATCGGGCGTCATGGCAAATAGCCCGATCGCCATCTCCGGGACGAGTGCCACGACCAAGGCGGTTCCGAACGAGCGTCGCCACGACGCACCGGCTGCGCGGCAGGCGAGCGCCATGACCCAGGGCGCCGCCGTGGCGAGTGCCGCGGTCGCGAGGTGAGCGCTTGCGGGGGTGGGAGGTGCGCCTGCCCCTAGAGCGCGCGCAAATATTCCTACGAGACCGGGATGGTCGAGGTAGGCGGGCTGGGCGTGAAGTGCATAGCTCGCGTACAGCGCTTCGGAGTCCCCAAAACCGATCCGCGTCGCAGCGTAGGCGCGCACGGCCATGAGCACCACGGACACCGCAGCGAGCCATGCGCACTCGATGTTGGCCTTGACCGGTGCGATCACGACGAATCAGCCCGCATGGCTGCTCTTGCCGAGCCATGGCGCTAGCATCTCTGCGACCGCGATCGATGGCGTGTGCTGGGTACCCAATACCGCCTCCACCTCGTCGCAGGCGGCCACGAACCCCGGCCGTCGATCGAGCGCATCGGCGACCGCGTCGGCCATGTCGCGAGCTCGAGCTTCCCGCTGGAGTAGCTCGGCGAAGACTCTGCGGCCGAGCACGACGTTTGGCAGGGCCACGTTGGCCGTCCGCACCCAAAGTCGTGCCGCGATCTCGGTGGTGAGTCCAACGCGATAAGCGACGATGGGCACGGCTCGCGCGAGCGTCGCCTCGAGCGACGCGGTACCTGAAGCACAGAGCGCTGCGTCGAACGCTCGCAGGACGCGAGATGCGCCTGCCTGCGGCGAAACATCAAACGTCGGCACGCGTCGCTCCGAGGCGCGCCGTCGCACCCAGCGGCGGGTTGAGTCGTCGAGGCTGGGTGCAATCAGGACGCGCGCATCGATGCTGGCGCGATTGGACCGAACGCGGTCGTAGGCTTCGAGCATGGGCTCGAGCAACTGGCGCGCCTCATGCGGCCGGCTCCCGGGTAGAACGGCGATCGCGGCCGCGTAAGGCGTCATGGCAAGCGCGCGTCGCGCGCTCTCGCGGTCGAGCGCGTTCGCCTCGAGCGCCGGATGTCCCACGTAGCGCGCGTCGACTCCTGCCTCGCGCCAGATGCGTTCCTCGAACGGCAGTACGACCGCCATGCGGTCTACGAAGGGACCCAACGTGGTGACGCGGCGCGGGCGCCAGGCCCACACTTGGGGGGCGCCGTACCAGACGACCCGAACGTCCATCGCGTGAAGGCGTCGGGCGACGTGAGTATTGAACTCGCTGTAGTTGACGAGGAGCGCAGCGCACGGGCGGCGGCGCCGCGATGCCTGGAGGACCGCCCGCCAAGCCCTGAGCACGTGCCACGCGCGGACGGCGGTTTCGCCGACGCCCAGTGCCGTCGAGGAGCGAAGGTCGCTCACCAGTTCGACCCCTTGTTCGGCGAGAGCTGGGCCGCCCAGGCCGAACGCCTGGACGCCGTTCAACCGTCCCACGACGGCAGCCGCTGCGCGATCTCCGGACGCCTCGCCCGCTACCACCAGCAGCGACGTCACGCGGGTGCCCCGTCGCCGATCAACGCTGCGACAATCGCTTCGCCGTCGCGCCGGATTCGAAATGCACCGATACCGGGGACGGTCGCGAGCGCCTCCACGGTCGCGATCTCCGCCGCCGTGGCGGTCTTGAGGCAATGCCCCGGAAGCACGACCTGTTCGTCCACCCCTCGCCGTCTTGCCTCCGCGCGCCGCCAGGCGACAAGTCGCTTTTCGCGCTCCCTGCGCGCCTGGAGGATGCCCGTCGGCAGCCGTTCCGGATGGATGAGAGCTCGCTCCTCGTCGGGCACGCGATCGTGGGCGTCAGCGAGCGCACGGAGAGCATTCTCGAAGAACGGCCGTGTTTCGGGTGAGATCGAGATGCCTCGTATGCGTTCGAGCTCGCCCCACGTCGCGGGTCTCGCGCTGGCCATCGCCAACACCAGTTCGTGGGCGGCAACCTTGTGCGGGGGTACGTCGCGTGCTTGCGCCTCGAGTTCACGCAGCAGCACGAGCGCGCGCAATGCGGCGAGTTCTCGCTCGCCGAGCCGATCGGCCCCTTTCAGACGCAGATACGTCGGAAGGGTAGGGTCTTGTCTGGCCGCCGCGATGGCGCACGCAATGCGATAGCGCGTCTCCTCGACGACGGCTTCATCGATGCCTTTGTCGACGACCTCGCCCCATAGCCTTCGATGCAGCGCTTCCAGGTGCTGCACGTCCTGGGCGAGATAAGCGACCATTCGGTCGTCGAGCGGGCGCAGTCGCCAGTCGTGATGCTGCATGTCCTTGCCGATACGCAGGCCGAGCTCGGAATCGAGCAGAGAGGCGAGTCCGGTAGCGGGCCGGCCGAGCATTCGGGCCGCGATAGCCGTGTCGTGAACCCCTTCCAGCTCGAGGCCACTGTCGGCGAGAAGGCGGGCATCGAATGCGACGTCGTGCACGATCTTGGTCGGTCCACGCGCGCCGAACAGATCCGACAGACCCGAGATCGACATTTCGACGGCATCGATGACGGCGATGTGGCCGCCATCCTCCCACGCCAATTGAACGGTGCACGCGCGCGCGCGGTAGGCGTGCATGCCGCTCGCCTCGACGTCTACCGCCACGAATCGTGCCCGGGCCGCATCCGTGGCGACGCTCTGCAAGTCGTCCTGGACCGCCACGACCCGCGGTTTCGCAGCGGATGTCGACTTCAGGACGGTCTCGTGCGCGGCCCTCACCCGGACGACGCGCGACCGCGCGTGTCTGAGCGGCGATGCCAGCGCCGGAATGCGCCGGCTGCACTCACGAGTGCTGCGGCCCCCGAAACGAGAGGCACCGGCGAGGAAGAGGGCTCTACGGGTGACGCACTGCAGGACGCACTCACCGGCTCTGCACACTGGCTCTGAAAGCCGTGGCGCGGAGTCGGATCGCAAACGTCCCGGGCCACTTGGCCGCTCGGGGCGACCGAGGGGTCCACCGACCGGGTGCCGTCCGGAGGATAGATAGCGCAGATTCCGGCCATGTCGTCCGCAGTCAGAATTCGTTTGCTCGTCGATCCGGGGGAATAGATCGCATACATCGTGGTGTCGGTAGCCACCGAATGCGCCAGTCCCAGGAAGTGGCCGGCTTCGTGCGTAATGATGCTCTGAAAATCGTACCCATCCGCGGGCACCGGGTCGCCGATGGCGAGCGTCACGCTGCTGTTGATCTCCATGTCGGCGTCGTAGATCTCGCCCGTGGTGGGGTCGAAGGTCACGGTCGTCAACCCGAGTGTGTTAATCGTGTCGAAATCGCTCGAACCGTCGTCTCGAAAGATGATGACGTGCTGATTTCCTTGGTCCGAATTGTACTGCACCTGGTCGCAGCTCACGGGTCCGAGATCGCGGGCGTCGATGCTGACGCGACCCCAGCCTCCAGCGGTTTGGCAGATCGTTTCTGTCCACTTCGAGAACGCTTCGGCGGCGAGCAGTGCAGCCGTATCGTAAGGGACCTGGAGGCTCGCATTCTGTTGAATGTCGTAGCTGACGCACGCGTTTCGCCACCAGAGCGGAACCGGGGTGACGGGGGTCGTTTGGGCCTGGCACGTTGCAACGAAATCGGTGGGGTAGCATTCGCCCTCCACCGAAGGCGAATAGTCCGCCGGCAGGGTACACGTCGACGTCCGGCAGTACCCGCCTGCGCTCCGTGCCGCTACGACGATGGCGACGAAGATAAGGACCGCCGGCGTTTCACGGAACATGCAGGCGTTCCCACGCGGACTGGATGTTCCGCGCGGCGT
Organism: uncultured delta proteobacterium; assembly: GCA_963696385.1. GTDB lineage: Bacteria > Myxococcota_A > Polyangia > Polyangiales > Polyangiaceae > Palsa-1150. Next base: position 581,028 of record CAVOKF010000003.1, on the reverse strand, counting down.
CGTCGACCGTGCTTCCGTGAAGGACGTCCGCCGCGAGAAGGGGCTCGATGACGGGGGAGGGGACGCGAGGCAAAACGATCATTCCGGCGTTGTGGCTGCGCACCACGCGCGCGGGTTGTTGGCCATCACCGGCGACGACGGGAAACTGGCCCTGACCGCGTGCCGCGACTTCGAAGGTATGGATCGCGGCGCTTTGCGCGTAGGCCCGGAAGAAAACGAGCGATGACTTGCCCGGCGTAAAGACCGCTTCTCCCTCGACCTCTTGCCCGAGGTTGCCCACGATGCCGCCAAGTGTCCGAACGACTGCGGCGCTTCCTGTCGTCAGCGGTCCGGCAATCGCGCGATCGACGCTCAGCTGCGTATAGCTGTAGATCCGGCCGTTCTCCCAGACCGATGTGGTATCGGTGGGCGTGACGATGGCGACGGCCGTCGATTCGCGCAAGAGACCGTCCCATGTGGCTGCAATCGAGACCGAAGCCTGTGCCGCTTTCGGAACGATGGGCCCGAACGCCGCCCCAACTAACCCGAGCAAGAGGCCCGCGGCCCGTGTACGGAGCTTCGCGCGCAGCATGAAGGACAAGCGTAGCACGCGCGGACGGGGTCACGCGGATGCGTAGCTCGCTTTCAGCCTACCAGCGCACGAGCGCACATCCCCAATGCACGCCTGCGCCCAGCGCCAAAAGCATGCACAAATCACCCGCCTTCAGATGGCCCGCGCGCGTTTGTTCGTCGATCAAAATGGGAAGCGTGGCCGCGCTGGTGTTGCCGAAGCGGTCGATGTTCGAAGGCAGCTTGTGGGGTGGAACACCCAGCTGATCGCGGACATAGTCGTTGATTCTTGAATTGGCCTGGTGTGCCAAGAACAGGTCAATGGTGTCCATGGGCGTATCGGTCTCGGTGCACAGCGCGCGGGCGCATTCCGGAAGACGTGTGACTGCGAACTTGAAAAGCTCGCGCCCGTCCATCGTCGGGATGTACCGTTGCTCGTCGTAGTCCGAGTGCTTCCAGTAAGGGCGTGACCGAAAGCCGCCCCCTTCCACGTACAAAAGTTTCGCCGCGGCCCCGTCCGTGTGAAGTTTGATTCCGCGCAGCCCCGCGTCGCGTTCGGTCGCTCGAAACACCAATGCCCCTGCACCATCGCCGAAGAGCACGGCGAGAGCCCGATGCTTGTTGGCGCGGGCTTTGGCTTCGGGGCTGGCGCTGCGGCCGCCGGGTTCGAGCGCATCCCAGTCCTCCCAAGGCATGAACCCAGCGTGCGCTTCGGCGCCGACGAACAGAATCGTGCGGGCCGCTCGACTTTGCACGAGCCCGTCGACGATCTGCAACCCGAAGAGCATCGCCGCGCATTGCTGCCGGATGTCGAGGGCCGGCGTGCCGCTTAGCCCGAGCTTGTGCGCGAGCAGCGCTCCCGGTCCCGGAAAAATGTAGTCCGGCGTCATCGTAGAAAAAATGACGTAATCGATCTCGTCCGGCCGAACGCAGGCGGCCTCGAGCGCCCGCTTGCTCGCCTCCACGGCGAGGTCGCTTGCGCCTACGCCTTCAGGGGCATAGTGCCGTTGCCGGATCCCCGACCGCTTGAAGATCCATTCGTCGCTCGTGTCCATGACCCGCGACAAGTCGTCGTTCGACACGGGGCGCCCCGGCACATAGTGGCCCGTGCCGATAATCTCGAATCCGAGCATGGGGTCGTCCGCTCAGCCGCCGCCCGTGCGCTCCCAAGGGTATACGAGCGGCATCCACGCGGCCTGAAGCCCGAGTCGTTCGCGCTTCGCGTGCTCCCAATCGGCGATCCGAGCCCCGGCGTAGGCGCCGGCGACGGCCAACGTGACGCCGGCGACGACGTCCACGAGGTAATGCCAACGCAAGAACATGGTTGCGAGGATCATCTGCGTCGCAAAAAACGACATGACGACCCAGGTATACTTGAAAGGCGCCAATTTTCGGTGACGGCAGCTGAAGATCGCAAAGAACGTAGGCACGGCCGTATGAAGGGAGGGGAAAATGTCCTTCTGCGCTCCCCCGGCATCGACCGTGGCACCGACGAGCTTCCAGAAGGGTCCACCGACGAGCGGACGGCGAAACGATCCATGCAGGTACCAGTACGGCCCCCAACCGGGCACGACCATATAAAGCAGGTGAGCCGTCAAGAACACCAGCAACAGCCCCACCGCGAAACGACCCAGCACTTGAACGTTGCGCTCGAACAAAAGCATGGGCAGCACGTGAATGGTCAGGATCAAGAAATACAGAAAATAGAAGAAGGCGAACCACTCCGTCGACGGTCGCGATACGAACCGATCGAGCCACACGCTCGGCTCGAACCCGAACACATGCAAGTCGAAAGCGTAGATGCGCGAGTCATCCGCCCAGGGACTCACGGCGGGAAGAATCTCGCGCAGTTGGAAGAACGATCCAACCACTGTCGCGACGACCGCGAGCCGATAAAGTAGCGAACTCAGCGAGCCGCTCCAGCGAAGCACCGGAAGCCGTACCATCGTGAGCACGAATAGGTACCCCGTAAGATCGGCACACACTCGCACCGCGCAGGCCGCCCGGTTGTGCCCGGCGCCGAGGGCGAGAGCGACGAGCAACGCGACCAAATACCCGAGAATCAGCCAATCCTGGGAAGCGAAGTTGCCCACCAGCAGGGCGGCTCCGCTCGCGAGGCGTTCGGGTCCGCTGGAGTCCAGGCCAAAGGAGCGCATCCCGAGCGCCTGCGACACGGCGGGCGATTGAACTCGCAGAGCCGATCCTTGGCGCGGTCGGCGGGGATGGGGCTTTCCTGCATCAAAAATGGACATGCAGCGCCTCGGCCGACCCACTCGCGACGGTTCCAACAAACCTTAATCCCGACTCATGCCGGACGACAGTTCCACACGCCTGCAAAACGCAGGTAGCGGCGCGCAGCATCGTACGCAGCGATCCGAACGAGACAAGGGGTCGGGGCCCGTGCCCCGCCCGGGCCGCTTGGCGGCATCGGCGCTCGTTTGGCCTAACCGGCGGCGGGGCTCCCGAGCGCGCTACGCCTACGGCCATTTGCGCCGAGACCTAGCACAAGCAGCGGCTGGTCGGAGCGGCGCATCTCGACGACGTCGCCGATCGTCACTTCTGCGACGAGGTGGTCACCATCCACGAAGAGACAGGATTGCTTCATCTTGCTCTTGATGGCCAAGACCTCTCCCTGGTCAATCAACCCACACGTAAGTTCGAGGGCTTCACCATGGGGCCGATACGGTTCGCGTACGACGTATTGCAAGCTTTGAGAGCTAAGCGGCAATACGCGGCCCCCCGCGCTCTGCTGCGCTGCCGTGGATCCCGCGGCCGGCCCCACCCAGAGCCCGCTGGATTTCTGTTCTTCGCCGGCCAAAACCTGCCGGCGCGCATCGATTTTGCGCAAGATATACCTTGAAGTTGCGGCGGGCGAGACGTGGCAAAAGAGCGACTCGTTGAGCACTCGGTCGAACAGCCTGCGTCCGTTCAGATCGACGCTCATCCGTGTGAGCTCCGTGCGTGGAAGGGCGCCGCGCAATGCGGCCGCAAGGGCCGCATGGACGTGGCCTTTGCTAGCGCCGCAGAAAAAACCCACGGAGTGGTCGGGCGCGCTGTTGACCCCGAGGAGCGGAACGCCGGTGCCGATTCCGTGCGAGGCACCGAGAAGCGTCCCGTCTCCGCCGACCGTGACGACGAGATTGCAACGACCCTCGACGCTAAACCCATGCGGATGATCGGACCACATCGATTCGACTCGCAACTCGGCGAGGGCGGCACGAACCTCGTCGATGGTTTCAAGGTGGTCGACATGACTTGCGCGCATGCGCTGGACCGTCTCGTCGCCCGCCTCGAGCAGCGCCAAGATCCGCGGATCCGCTTCCTCGTCGACCCAACGCTGCCAGGAGGACTGTTTGAGAACGACGCACACACGCGGCGCGCTGCCTGCGGTCGTATCCTCGTCGGTCGGAGCACTCACAGGCGCTCCGCCAGCCGACGCGCAGCGAGCTCGGTCTTCGAATCCCGGATCGCACCCGTGCGGCAGTTCTCGATGACGTCGCGGAGCGAAACGACGAGGATCGCGGCCGCGCGCTCGAGCGCCGATCCGTCCTCCGTCGGGACCGATCGTGTGTTGGGATCGACCTCGACCTCGAAGAAAATATGACGTTCGCCGATCATCCCCGGGGCCGGAAATGTCCAGGGGCCGAGCGCTCGGATGGTTTCGGCCTCGACGAAGAAGCCGAGCTCTTCGCCGAGCTCGCGTGCGGCGGTGGTCCGTGGCTCTTCGCCCACTTCGACCAAGCCGGCCGGAAACTCCCATAGGGATCCATCATGCGCCGGCGCGATCGGGCGCAGAGCGCAAGGTGGACGGACGGCCGACCGAAGGTAGACGAAGCGCGAGCCTTCTCGGAAGTAATGGGCAGCGATGACGACCGCATCGAGTGCCTTGCGCGTTCCGATGTCGTACGGGAATGGTTCGCTTCGGGTGCCGTCCGGATATTGCGCCACCAGGTCGAGACGGCGGACGTCGAGAAAGCCTCCCGTCGCGCCCGCGTCGGCCGAGCAATCGCGAGCGACGGCGATTTGGATTGCGGGCGGTCGGGGTAGGTCGGCCAAGGCCGGTGCAGTCGGGACGACGGCGACGTGGGTGGGGGGCGTCGCCGGCATCGGAAGGGCGATCGGTACGGTTTCGGAATCGGCGGAGGGGAGCCTGGGCGCCACGCGTGGATTTCAACCGTGAACGGGCGGCAAGCGCCAGTCTTTTCGGCACATTCACCAGGCAAACGTCGGAAACGGCCGGCCGGGCATGGCGAGAAGATACCCCTGCAAGAGGTCGCAGCCGAGCGCCACGAGCATGTCGCGTTCGAGGGCCGTCTCGACGCCCTCCGCGACGACCATCATTCCTAATTCTTTGCAAAGCGAAGTGATCGACCCCACCAACTTTTCCTTCATGGGGCTCTTGTGCACGTCGCGGACGAGGGACATGTCGAGCTTGACGAACTCGGGCTCCAGCGTCGCGAAGCTGGTGAGCCCCGCATAGCCGGCGCCCAAGTCGTCGATGGCGATTCGAAAGCCCATACGGCGCAACTCGGCAATTCTCGGCCGCGGGTCCGTAACCTCGTCGAGTGAGGTGCGCTCGGTGACTTCGAGCACGACGCGATCCGCGACCGCGGACAGTGGCGACGTGGGCGACAGCAACGCCTCGTCCATGAGATCGAGTGCATGCAGGTTGACGAAGAGCAGAGCATCGGTCGGCGCCTTGGGCAACGGCACGCACGCGGCTGCACGAGCCTTGCGGCCCAAGTCGGGCAGCCGCGAGAGGCGTTCGGCGGCGTCGATGATTGCACCGGGGTGGGGGAGCGCCGTGTCGTCACTGCGGAGCAGAGCCTCGTACCCGAAGAGCGATCGATCGGCCGCGCGCACGATGGGCTGGTAAGCCATCCACATGGTCGAAAGAGCGCGCTCGAAGCTCGTTTCGAGCCCGGTGCGATCGCTCAGGCCCAATCCTCCATGGCCGACGAGCGCAAGAGCCTCTCGTTTCATGCGCGCCATATGGTTGAGCCGGACCGCGTGCAACACGACCCTCTCGAGGTCGTCCGTGTCGATGGGCTTGGTCAGGTACCGGAACGCGCCGAGCGCGACCGCCTGCATCGCCGTCGTAAGGCCGGGATCACCGGTCATGAGGATGACGGGCACGTCCAAATCGAGCTGACGGACCGTTTGGAGAAGCTGAACGCCGTTCATCTTGGGCATATCGATGTCGCTGACCACGGCGTCGAACGACGTATGCGCCAAAAGCTCTGCGGCCCGGCGTCCGTCCCCGGCCGTGGCTACCTCGTAGCCTCTGCTCATCAAAACGCGGGCAATCGCGCGCACGAGCGCCTCTTCGTCGTCGACCAGAAGAATTCGCGCCGGAGCGCTCGTCGATCCGGCTACGGGGTCGGGCCAGCCAGTCATCGGTGACGATTGCACGGGTGCTGTCGCGACAGCGTACGCGCAATCGTGCAGCCAGTCCCAGCGGAGCGCAGGGCACGCGCTTCACCGTTCTCGGCCGCTCATGGCGGAAGCGCTCGGCGACGTCGTGGTCGACCGATCGCCCGCGTGTGGGCGCCTGTGCACGCGGATCGGACTTCGCGCTCGCGAACGAACGATGCCGACCTCAAAGCCTCGGCGGGTACACCGCCGACGCTTTGCTAGACTACGGTGCAGCGGACGTGCGCGCGGCAACGGCGCGTCGAAAGCGGAAATACCGGAAACCTTTGCGCCCTTCAGAACGTTTACTCCTGGAAGCAGCTGCGGCGAGCGTGCCTGGCTCGCCGCAGGGGTTAGACGCATGAGCCGCGAGCGGCAAGGACCCGGTATCCAACGCATCGACCGAGTGGCGCGTCAGGCCGAGCGCCGCATCCGTGGCCTTCGTGGCCTTCGCTCCACGTCGAACGCGCTGTGCGTTGCGCTTGGCGTCGCGATCCTCGATGTCGCTCTTCGCAAGGTGGGCGTCGTCGACGAGCTGGCGGCTCGGATTGTCTTGGGGCTTGCGCTTGCATCGGCCGCCATCACCGGAGCGGTCGCGTACGCCCGGCGTCTGCCCGAGAGGGCTGGCGCTCGGGCGCTGGATCGATTTCACGGATGGCACGATCGCCTCGGCAGCGCGTTGGTCTTTGGGGCGCGGCCGCCCGACGATCGGACCCCGTTCACAGACGCCGCGATCGACGATGCGGTCGCGCTCGCAAGCGGCGCCCGCCCGGCCCGCGCGGTGCCGATCGTCCTGCCCCGCGCCCTGGCCGTCGCGGCTGGCCTGGCGGGCGTCTGGATGGGCTTGATGCTCTTCGAGGTTCGCCATCACGCTGTCGTCGCGCACGCCCGTACGATCGATCCCATCGAAATGGCCCCGGACGATCTCGAAGGCGTCAAAGACTTCTTGAAGCAAATCCGCGATCGGAACCCCGGTGATGACGTCAAAGTGACGATTGAGGAGTTTAACAAGCTCGTCGACGACATCGCGAGCGAACGTCTCGATCGCACCGAGGTGTTCCGGCGCCTGGAGGCACTCGACCAGAAGCTAGGGCTGGCCAGTGCGACCGACAGGGCGGTGCTCGATCAGCGGCTCGAGGCGATGGGCAATGAAATGCGCAAGGCCGAGCTGACGCGTTCGGTGGGCGTGGCGCTGTCGAACGACGAGCTTCCGAAGGCTCGCGACGCTCTGCACCAACTCGCCAAGAAGGTGCGCGGCTCATCCGCGTCGGTCGACAGGTCGAAGCTCGATCAGATGCGCGAGGCGATCCAGAAGACCGTCCAAAGGGCGCAGGAAAGGCAGAATCAGCTCGAGCGACGTCGTCAGCAGCTCGCCGACGAAATCCTCAAGACGAAGCAGAACCACGGCGACGCCGGCACCGACGAAGAGCCCAGCCTTCTCGACAAGAAGCAGGCGGAGCTCGACCGTTTGGATCGCGATTTGAGCGAGCAGCGCAGCGCCGGCCAGCAGCTCGACCGTCTCGACCGCGAGCTTCAAAAGGCCGCCGAGGACTTGATGAAAGACCTCGGACTGAGCGCGCAGGAACTCGATCAAGGCGCGGAGGACCTGAACCGGTTGGAACAGCAAGAGATGTCGCAGCAGCAAAAGGACGACTTGCGGCAGAAGCTCGAGGAGATGCGCGAGCTGTTGCGGCAACAAGGGCAGGCTGGCGGCTCACAGGTCGTTCGCCTGAAGCGCTTCGGTCGAATGGCCCGGGGCCAATCGGGTCAGCGGGGATCGTCTCAGGGCGGAGCGGGCCAAAGCGGAGACAGCCGGGATGGCGAGGGCGGACAGGCGCAAGGACCGCGGGGGCAAGCGGGCGGCTCGGGCGCACAAGCACAAGGCCCCGGATCGGGTGGCAACCCGCCGGGAAACGCGCAGGGCGGCGAAGCGTGGATCGTCGGCCCCAATGGAGAGAAGATCCTCATGTTCTCCGAGGCACGTTCCCGCTCGGAAGGGGCGCAGGGCGACGATGCCGCGAATCCTTCGAAGGCGGGCGCGCCGGGACGTTGGGGAGAGGGTCACGATCCCCACGTGCAAGGCCAACCGACGCAGCCGAACATGGGCACCGAAGACACGCAGGTGCAAGGGGCCGATTCGGCCCAGGGAGGGACCCGAAGTCAGGTGATCCTCGGGGCTGCCGAACGCGGGTTCGCTTCGCGCAATTACCAGAAAGTCTTCACCGAGTATCACCAGGTCGCGGAAGAGTCGCTCGCCAAGGACGAAATTCCGGGCGGCTATCGCTTTTACGTGAAGCGTTACTTCGATCTCATCCGCCCGCGGGAGGCCCCTTGAGCGCACCGATGGACACGTCAGCCGTTCGAGATCAAGTTTCTATTTTTCGAAAGCAGATCGACGATCTCCGGGACGAGATTGCAAAATCAATCGTCGGCAATCGCGAAGTCATCGACGGCGTGATCACCTGCATGCTCGCCGGCGGGCACGCCCTGCTCGAAGGCGTACCCGGGCTCGGCAAGACGATGCTCGTTCGCACCTTGGCCGAGACGCTGTCGCTCACATTTTCGCGCATCCAGTTCACGCCCGACCTCATGCCAGCCGACATCTTAGGGACGACCGTGATCGACGAGACCCAGGGCGGTGCGAAGACATTTGAGTTTCGGAAGGGCCCCGTGTTCGCGAACATCGTTCTCGCCGACGAGGTGAACCGTGCGACGCCCAAGACCCAAAGCGCCCTGCTGGAGGCGATGCAAGAGCACCGGGTCACGGTCGGCAAGCGAACGCACTCGCTCGACGAGCCGTTCGTGGTTCTGGCGACCCAAAATCCACTCGAAATGGAAGGCACGTATCCACTGCCCGAGGCACAGCTCGACCGGTTCTTCTTCAAACTATTCGTGCGTTTTCCGGATCGTGAGGAGCTCCATCGGATTCTCGACTTGACGACCGGTTCCGGCCTCGAGCCGCGGCGAGCCGTACTCGATCGGGCGACCATTCTGGATATGCAACGTCTCGCCCGCAGGGTACCGGTCGCGCGGTACGTCCAGGACTACGCGATCCGCGTCGTGCAGGCGACCCATCCGGACGGCCCCGATGCGCCCGATATCGCCAAGCGTTTCGTGCGCTACGGCAGCTCGCCGCGCGGCGCGCAGTCGGTGCTGCTCGCGGCGAAGATTCGAGCGTTGTTTGACGGCCGATTTGCCGCGAGCGTCGACGACATGAGAGCGGTCGTTCACGCGGCGCTTCGCCATCGCGTGTTGCTCAACTTCGAGGGCGAGGCCGAAGGGATTCAGACCGACCAAGTCATCGACGCCGTCCTCAAGGATGTGCCGGAAGGAAAGGTCGATCAGGGAGCTCGCGCGTCGGCGAACTGATCGGCCCGGGAACCTCGCTTCATGGGCTTGCTGCATGCTCTGCCCCGACGTCGTCCCAGGGTCGGCCCCTCTCCGGAGGCCGATCTGTTCGACGACGAGTTTCAGCGCAAGCTCGACTATCTGGCTCTCGTCAGCCGTCGCGTGTTCTCGGGACGCATGCGCGCGGAGCGCCGGACCAAGAAGAGCGGCAGTGGCGTCGAATTCGCGGATCACCGCGACTACCAGCCGGGTGACGACTTTCGATCGCTCGACTGGAATGTCTATCAGCGATTCGAAAAACTGCTGGTTCGTCTATACGAAGAAGAGGAAGATCTTGCCATTTACTTCATCCTCGATACGAGCGCGTCCATGGGGTTCGGCGGCACCACGGCCACGAATCAGTCGCGCGGCGCGACCGCCGCGATCGGGAAAAAACTCGCGTATGGCATGAAGGTAGTGGCCGCACTCGCGTACGTCGGCTTGGCCAATCTCGATCGAGTCAGCATCGTCACCACCGGCGATCGGGTGCTGAAGCGCATGCCGGAGACGCGTGGGAAAACGCGCATCTTCAAGGTACTTCGCTTTTTGCGAGAGATTCGGTCGGAGGGAGCGACGGATCTCGGCGACGCGATGAAGATGTTCGTCGCTCGGAACAAGCGCCGAGGCCTGGCTGTGCTCGTGAGCGATCTGTACGATCCGGGCGGGTTCGAAAGGGGGATAAACGTCCTCCGCTACAATCACTTCGATCCCTTCGTCGTCCACGTAATTGACCGCGCCGAATCGAGGCCGCACTTGCACGGCGATGTGCTCTTGCGCGACTGCGAAACGGGTGACGAGCGCGAGGTCACGGTAACCGCCAAGGTTCTCGACCGGTTTGCTCGAGCGTACGGACAATATTTGTCGGAAATCGAGCGCTTTTGCGCGACCCATCAAGTGCCGTATGCAGTGGCCGACGTCGGAACGCCGTTTGACGAACTCATCCTGCACGTTTTCCGGCGGGGAGGATTTCTGAAGTGATCCTCACGGGGTTGTCGCTGGCCGAGCTGGTCGCGATCTTCGGCGCTTCCGGTCTGGGCGTCGTCGTCCTCTATTTGCTCAAACTGCGCCGACGCGTCGTGTCCGTGCCCTTCGCGCCTCTTTGGGAACGGATTCTGCGGGACCGGGACGCGACGACGTTGTTCGCAAAGCTCAGGCGGCTTCTGTCTCTTCTGCTTCAGCTGGGTCTCTTGGCGATTCTCGTGCTGGCCCTGGGCAACCCCCGACCTGTCGAGAGTCTGGTTCGCGGGCGGACGGTCGTCGTCTTGGTCGACGCAAGCGCCTCGATGCAAGCGACCGACGTTCGCCCGAACCGCCTGGTCGTCGCTCAAAATGAAGTCAAGAAAATCGTCGGCGGGCTCCACGGCGCGGACCGCGTCCTCATCGCCCAGATGGACGCGCTCGTCACGCCCCTCGGGCCGATGACCGGCGACGCAGCCGCGCTCGAGCGCTCCGTAGACATGATCCGCGGGACCGACACCCGGGCCGACTTCCCACGAGCGCTTCGCTTTGCGATCGACGCGCTTCGCGGCACGGACAGCCCGGAGATCATCGTCGTCTCCGATGGCGCCCTCGGGACGGCGGCCGACGCTTCGGGCCCCGTTCGCCTCGGCGCCGTGAAGTTGAGCTATGTCCGCGTGGGCCGCGAGAGCCGAAACGTCGGAATCACGCAGTTTTCCGTTCGTCGTTACCCGCTGGAGAAGAGTCGTTACGAAGTGATGCTCGAGCTGACCAACACCGGTTCGGAGGCCGAGGACGTTGAGCTACAGCTCCTTGGAGATGGCACGCCCGTCGACCTGACGACGATTCGATTGAAGCCCGGAGAGCGCTTGCCGCGCTTTTACCCGCAGCTGTCGGGAGCGAGTCGAACGCTCGAGGCCAAGATTGCGCGGGCCGACGGGACGCACGACGATCTGCCCGCCGACGACCACGCGTTCGCGTTGCTGCCGGAGCGACGCCGATTCGAAGGTTCTGGTCGTGACCGAGGGCAACACGTATCTCGAGGCGGCGCTTTTGCTCGACGAATACCTCGACGTGACCGACGTCGTTCCCGACGGGTACGCCGGCGCTGTGGGCAAGGCGAAGTGGGACGCGGTCATTTTCGATCGCGTGACGCCTGCCCAAGCCCCCGGAACCAATGCTCTTTACCTGGATCCGCGAGGTCTCGGCGGGCCGGTTGCGTCGCAAGGGGACCTCAAGACGCCGGGCTTCGACAAGCTCGACCGCAAGCATCCCGTGGTTCGCTTCCTGGCTCTCGACGCCGTCAACGTGTCGAGAGGCCACCGGCTCGTCCCGCAAGCGGGGGACAAGATATTGGGGGCGGCGGATGGCGGCGCCTCGCCGATTCTCGTGGCCGGGGAGCGCAGCGGAGCCAAATTCGTCGCACTCGGATTCGACGTGCGCGATAGCGACCTACCGCTTCGGCCGGCCTGGCCCCTCTTCGTTCTGAACTGCATCGACTGGTTCACCGACGAAGACGCGCGGTATCTCTCGAGCTATCGCACGGGCGAGGTTTGGCGAGTCCCCGTGGCCAACGGGACGGAAGCCGTGACGGTGAAGCTTCCGGACGGTACGACGCAAGCCGTTGCGGTGCACGACGGGCGGGCGGTCTTGCTGGGCGAGCGCGCAGGATTCTACGATCTGATGGCGCGGCGTTCCGATTCATCCACGGACACGGCCGCTCCGACCTCGGAAACGACTTCGTTTGCGGCGAACCTGGTCAACGCCGACGAGAGTGCCATAGAACCTCGCGATCAATTGATCGTCGACGGCAGGATCGCCGGCTCGGTCCTCGGATATCGCGTGGGAGTGCGGCGCGACATTTGGGTGGTTCTTCTCCTCATCGCCGCCGTGTTGACAACGCTCGAGTGGGCGACCTACCACCGGCGAGTGACCGTATGAGCCGGCGGCTGAATGGAATCGCGATCGGCGCGGTTGCGGCCGGCGCAGGTGCCCTCGGGCTCTGGGCTTATTTGAGGTACGTCTGGTACGCGGGGCCGACGCTGGCGTGGGTCTACCACGGAACGGACTATGAGCTGCTTGCGCCGAGGATGCTCGGTGTGGCGCTTCTCGTACCCTACTTCCTCTGGATGATCGGTCGCAGCCTGGCCGACTTGCCGCTTGCCCAGCGCGTGATGTCCGTTCTCTTGCGCATCGGTTTCGTGGCCGTTCTCGCCGTCGGCCTGGCCCGATTTGCCAGAACCGGAACGAGTCAAAAGGTTTGCTCGGTGTACCTCGTCGACGTCAGCGACAGCATTTCGGACGGCTCGCTGGACGACGCGCGAGCGGAGGTGCGGCGCGCCATCGAGGCAAAACCGAAAGAGGATTTGGTGCGCGTCGTCACGTTCGCGAAGCGGCCGGAAGCGGTGTCGATCGACAGTGGCGTCGGGGGCATCGTTCGCCACGGCGCGGGGCTCGGTTCCGCAACGGACATCGCGAGCGCGATGCAACTCGCCTACGCTTTGTACCCCGAGGGGTACCTGCGCCGTGCGGTTGTTCTATCCGACGGCGTGCAGACCGACGGGGATCTGCTGGCCGAAGCGAATCGCGCCAAGCGCTTTGGAGTGCGGGTTTTCGCCGTGCCTTCCAAGCGTCCGGTCCCCGGTGAAGTGGCGGTCCGGGACCTCCGAGTGCCCGATAAAGTTCACGAAGCCGAGACGTTTGATCTTCACGCCGAGGTATTTTCGAGCGTGCCGCAGAAAGTGAAGTTGACCCTGAAACAGGGCGACGTCATCAACGGGCTCGAGGGAGTCCGAGTCGTCGAACTCGGTGCGGGCGACAACGACGTCACGTTCAAGAGTCGGGCGGTCTTTCCCGGCGAGGTGACGTATTCGCTCGACGTGACAGAGTCGGCGCAGGACCATTTCACCGAGAACAATCGCGCGACCGCGGTCGCGGCCGTGCTCGGCATGCCGGTTGTTCTTTACGTCGACGGGAACCCGGCCCGCGCCTCGTACCTCGCATCGGCAATGAGCGCGCAGCAGCTGAACGTCGACACGTTCGATCCGCTGCCTACCTCCCTTCGAGAGGCGGAGCGCTACGACTTCATCGTCCTGAGCGATGTGCCGGCAGACCGGGTATCGCTCGCGCAACAAGACACGATCGAGCAGTACGTTCGCGATCTGGGTGGTGGGTTTCTGTTCGCGGGAGGCGAGAACGGTTTCGGGCTCGGCGGCTGGAGCCATACGACGATCGAGCGAATCCTTCCGGTGCGCATGGATGCCGAGAAGCGTCGAGACGAACCGGAAGTCGCCATGGCACTGGTCATCGACCGGTCCGGGTCGATGACGGGGCTGCCACTCGAAATGGCGAAGCAAGCCGCGAAGGCGACGGCCGACACCTTGGCGGCGGACGACCTTCTCGAGGTCATCGCATTCGACTCCCAACCAACCCGGATCGTGCGCATGACCGCCGCCAAGCATAGCGCGCGAACTCAAAACGACATTGCCCGGATACAGGCCGGCGGTGGAACGGAGATTTTTCCTGCGCTCGACACGGCGTATCAGGCGATGTCGACGACGCGCGCCAAACGAAAGCATGTCGTCCTTCTGACCGATGGACAAGCGCCACAGGCCGGAATTCGCGACCTCGTGCAAGCGATGGCCGCCGAGGACATCACCGTGACGACAGTAGGCCTCGGCGGGGGCGTGGACGAGACGCTCTTACGCACCATCGCAGAATTGGGAGGAGGCCGCTTCTATCGAGTTTCCGATCCACAGTCATTGCCGCGGATCTTCACGCGCGAAACGGAGATGGTCAGTCGCGCGGCTGTGGTCGAGGAGTATTTCCAACCGCGCGTAGCGTCTCCGGCAGACTTCTTGCGCGGCATCGATGTAGCCGGCGCTCCGTTTCTGCACGGCTACGTGGCCACCAGGCTCAAAGCATCCCCCGCTCAAGAGATTCTCGAAAGCGAGCTCGGAGAGCCCATCCTGGCTCGCTGGCACGTCGGACTCGGGTGGACGCTCGCCTGGACGAGTGACGTCAAGAACATGTGGGCCGTGGAGTGGTTGCGCTGGCCGCAGTGGTCACCGTTCTGGGGCCAGCTCGTGCGCGAACACATGCGGCAGCGGAAGCGGCAAGTCTTCGACATGCGCGCGGAGGTCGATCCTACGACAGGGAACGTGCGAGCCGTTCTGGACGCGATCGGAGCGGACGACCGCTTTCAAAATGGTCTGGACTCCACGTTGAGCGTCACCGGCCCGCAGCCGGCGGGAGAGACTCGTCGAGTGCCGATGCGCCAGACCGCTCCCGGACGTTACGAGGCCGACTTTCCGCTCGAGCGCTACGGGTCGTATCTGTTGCACGCCTCGCTCGACGAGGCGATCGAAGACGCGCAAGGCAGGACGAAGACCGCCACTGTCGCGGAAAGCTTTGGGCACGTGACCAACCCGTATCCACGAGAGTACCTGGCGCTCGCTGCCGATACGGCGACTCTCGGGCGCGCCGCGGAGGTGACTGGGGGCAGCCTGGATCCGTCGCCCGTGCGTGTCTTCGATCCGGACGGCGAGTCGATTCGCTACCACGAAGACCTCTGGCCCAGGTTCGTGGGCGCGGCGATCGTGTTATTTCTGCTGGATCTTCTCGTCCGCCGCGTTCGCATCGTCGATCGCAGGCGCACGGACAGCCGCTCGAGTCCGCGGGATCGTCTTCCCGTGGCAGGCGTGACGAACCCGTGACCGATCGAGGGTGGCTCGACGCTCGCGGAGCAACATCATCGAGGGTACAGGCCGATTTCCGTTCGCACGCGTCACGCGCTGAGCTATGGCGACACCGCGCGTCGCTTGTTGCATCGAACGTGACGATGCGCTGCCCCAGCGAGCTGCCGTGACGACGACCGAGACACTCGACCTTGAGCCGATCCGTGGGCGGGAGGATCTTTTGATCCCGTTTTTGCGTGCGTGCAAACCGCGCGAGCAATGGCATATCGGCCCGGAGATGGAAAAGTTCGGTCTGGTCGAGCGCGCGTGCATGCCGCTGCCCTACCGCGGGGATCCGAGCATCACTCGGGTGCTCATGGATCTCGCCGAAAAACACGCATGGATTCCTCAGCGCGAGCACGAAGGGGGGCCTGTGATTGCGCTCCAGCGAGGCGGCGGTGCGGTGACGCTCGAGCCGGGCGCGCAGCTCGAGCTGTCCGGGGCGCAGGCGACGAACATCCACGAAGTGTGCGCCGAATTCCGAACGCACATGCGAGAGCTCGGCCCCCTCTCTCGTGCCATGGGGGTGCGCTGGCTGGGCGTCGGCTTCCATCCTTTTGCACGGCGCGAAGACTTCGACTGGGTCCCCAAGCAGCGCTACGGCATCATGCGCGAGTACTTACCGACGCGCGGAGCGCACGCGCTCGACATGATGCTTCGCACCTGTACCGTGCAGGTGAACCTCGACTACGCGAGCGAGGCCGATGCCATGCGTAAAATGCGTGTGGCGCTCGCGCTGGCTCCGTTGACGACGGCGATGTTCGCCAACAGTCCGTGGAAGGAAGGAAAACCCCACGGAGGCCTCACGTACCGTGGCCGAGTCTGGCTCGATGTCGATCCCGACCGGACCGGTTTGCTTCCGACTCTATGGAGGGCGCAAGCGCGCTTCGACGACTACGTCGAGTGGGCGCTCGATGCCCCGATGTTCGTCATCATGCGCAACGGTCACGCGATCGCGAACACGGGGCAGACGTTTCGCAACTTTTGGCAGAACGGCTTCGAAGGACGCACCGCGCTCGTCGACGACTGGACGGTGCACCTGAACACCCTGTTCCCCGAGGTCCGACTCAAGAAGACGATCGAGATCCGCGGCGCGGACATGCAGTCCACCGACATGGCTTGTGCATTGCCGGCGGTCTGGACGGGCGTGTTCTACGACGAGCGCGCAATGTCGGAAGCCGAAGCGTTGATCGATGGCTGGTCCTACGAAGAAGTCGCGGAGCTTCGCACGCGAGCCTGGCGCGGCGGTTTGCGGGAGCCTTTTCGCGGTCGCCCCTTGGCGGAGATCGCCGAGCGTCTGGTCTCGATCGCGGAAGGCGGCCTCGAACGACGGGGACTCGTCGATGGATCAGGTCAGGACGAGCGCAAACATCTCGCGCGATTGAAACGGCTCGTTGGCGCGGGCCGTACGCCGGCGGACGCCTTGCTCGACGGGATGGAACGAGAGGCCGACCCCCGGGCCGCGATGGTCGAAAGGACCGCACTCAAATGGTCGCGGTGACGGCTCCGCACCATGCCGCAGAGTCCGGACCGCGGAGTGAGTCGAGATCGCTAGCGGGTCGCTCGGACGGCCCCGACGAACTGCTCGACCTTAGTCAAGTCCTTGATGCCGGGGGAGGTCTCGACGCCGCTCGCCACATCGACGCACCATGGCTTCACTTGGTCGATGGCTGCGACCACGTTGTTGGCCCGCAGCCCGCCCCCCAGAGCCAATCGGCGGCGGCGCGCTAGCTGGCTCACGAGCGACCAATCGAACGCGTGTCCGGTTCCGCCGATTGTCCCGGCAACCATCGCGTCGACGAGGATGCAATCGCCGGGCATGGCCTCGGCGCGCGTGACGTCGTCCGGGCCGGCGATGCGGATAGCTTTGTAGGCATGCGGAAGCAGAGCGGCGACGGCGTCGGGCGGCTCGTCGCCATGAAGCTGCAAGCAGCCGGCGCCGGTTTCGTCGCGCAGAGTGAGCATCGCGTCGACCGCCATGTCGGCCACCACGGCCACGACGAGCGCTCGGGAGCCGACGCATTGAGCGATGGCGCGCCCAGTCGCGAGGTCGATGCGGCGAGGGCTCGAGGCAACGAAATTGATGCCGATGGCGTCCGCGCCGAGTTCCACACAGGCCAAAGCCTGCTCGACAGACGTCACGCCGCAGATCTTGATGCGCGTCACGGGGTTTCTATCTTCAGCAGTTCTCGGACCTTGGCAATCACTTGCGGGGCCTGGATGGGCTTGGTGATGTAGGCGTTCGCCCCAAGCTGGAGGGCCCTTTGCCGATCTTCGCTGGATCCCTCGGTCGTAATGACGACAATCGGCACGTCCTTGTGGGTCGGGTCGCTCCGAACTCGTTTGACCAGCTTCAGGCCGTCCATGATCGGCATGTTGATATCGGTGAGAATGATGTCGAACTTGCCCGTCGCCAACTTTCGAAGGCCGTCGACGCCATCATCGGCCTCGGTGACGCGGAGACTCTTCAGGCGCGAGAGGGCCAGGACGAGCAACTGTCGCATCATCGGTGAGTCTTCGACCACGAGGCACGAATATTGAACGGTCATCGCGGAAGGCTTCCTCGGTCAGCGGTGGGTCGGTCGGCGGACATGTCCATCCTAAGCACAGAGTTCTCGGAGCGAGTCAGGACTCGGGAGGCGTCCTCCCGCCTGGCTCCAAAGATAGGCCGCGACGACGGCACTGCCGGCATGCGCTCCGAGCAGCTTGAACAGCTCTCGATCGACGGTCACGAAGCCCTTCTTGTGGTCCAGCAGAGCGATGACGGCGATGACCCCGACCGTTCGGTCTTCGATCTGCAAAGGAATGCATGCTGCCGGGTGACCCACGGGGTCGGCTTCGTCCACGTGCGCAACGCCGGTCAGGTACGTCCGCTCGACGATGGCCTCAAGAGGCGAGGCGGTCGACCCGTCGCGAACCGCTATCGTGGCCAGTGTGCCGATGTCGACGCCGTCGGTCGCAATCGGCACGAGAGTTCGCTCAACGTCGTCGATGAGATAGATCGCGACGGAGCGGGCTCCCACCAGTTGCGCGAGCAGCTCCCGCACATGGCGGACCGTGGTTCTGACGTTCAGCGTCGAGTGGAGCTGGAAGCTCGCAACGTAGAGATTGGCGAAGCTCTCGAGCTCCAATTCGATTTCGGCAACGCGATGGGTGATCGTGGCCTGGTCGTTGACTCGCGAAAGAAGCCTTGCCTTCTCACGTTCGAGGTCTTCGATCTTCGCCAGCAAGTCGCGGATGGCCCTGTCGCTTGCAAGCTGAGTCTTTAGGCCTGCGTTTTCGTTTTCGAGAGACGCGATCTGATCGCGCAGCAGGCGGTTCTCGCCCACGAGCTCTTCGGTGAGCTCAGCTCCCCGCCGAAAAAACGTGTGCAAGAATGCGTCGCGCTTCTCCTTCAGCTCTCCCGCGACCTCCGAAGCGGGCCGGTCGCTCTCGCGCGGTCCGCGACCCTTCGACTCCGTCATGGGGCAAGGATATCATCGTTTCCAGGTCGGCTGAGTTGGTTGACCCAGGTCGCGAGCTCGCCCGTCACCACCCTCTGCGCCCGGCGCAGCGCGGAGACGTCCGGGCTGCGCGTCAGCAACATCGTGGCCCGCAACTCGGTCTCCACACCTTCGAGAAAAGCCGTGGCCCCCGCGCGACCGCGCGCTGCGATCTCGCGAAGCACCGGGCGGGCCAAGCCGGCGGCGGTAGCCCCCAGGGCGATGGCGCGGGCGACATCGAGGCCGGCGCCGATGCCGCCCGTGGCGATGATCGTCTCGAACCCGAGGGGCGAGAGCAGCGCGACCGACGCCGCCGTCGGAATCCCCCAGTCCCACAGAGCTTCTCCGAGGCTTCGTGCCGCTTCGTCACCGCTCAGAGCGGCGCGCTTCGTCTCGACTCCGACCCATGAAGTACCGCCGGCCCCCGACACGTCGACATGTGCGACCCCGACGGACCGCAGCCGCTTCCCAACGCTCGGCGAGATGCCGCATCCCGTCTCCTTGACGATCAGCGGTACGTCCAGATCGGCCACCAGCCGCGCGATGGTTTCGAGGCCTCCTGAAAAATCACGATCGCCTCCAGGCTGGACGAGCTCCATCGCCGGATTCAGATGCACGCAGAGGGCGTCTGCGCCCACGTCTTCCACCAGCGAGCGGATCTCCCTCGTTTTCATCGCGCGAGCCTGAACGACGCCGACGTTGCCCAGTACGAGCGCCGTGGGCGCGACTTCGCGCACGCGAAAGGTGGCGCTCGCGCCAGGGCGCAAGTGCATCGCGCGCTGACTGCCGAGGCCGAATCCGTAGCCTCGCTCCTCGGCAATGCTCGCGAGGTCTCGGTTGATCCGACCCGCTTCTTCGGTCCCGCCGGTCATCGACGCGATGACGATCGGCGCGCGCAACCGCTTGCCGAACAGCACGACACGGGCGTCGATCTCGTCCGTTCGGAGGTCGGGCAACGCGTCGTGCACCAAGTGCACGCATTCGAGCAGCGTCGACGCGCGGCGAAAACCAACGTCTTGCTCGGCGCAGATCGCCAAGTGGTCCGCCTTGCGTTGCCCAATGGAGATCATCCGCCCGAGCTTAGGGCCCCTTCGAGGGGGCTGCTAGACGTTCAGCAAGACATGAAAGTCCGCGTAGATGCGTCAAAATTTCCCCGTTGGAAAGTTGACGGCAGAGTCGGACGCCCCTAGTCTGCGGCGCGCGCGATGACGCGGCCGGGTTCTGACTTGAACGGGACGCGCTCGACGCAAGGCAACGCGGCGGCGACGATGCCCAATGACTTCGCCCTTTTTGCCGCTCGAGTTCGATCGAGCGTGGAGGAACGGCTCGCCGCCACCCTCGAGCGTCGAATCACCACGGCCCGCAAGCGCGGGCCGGACGTCGAAGCGGTCGCAGGTGCCTTGTCCGATCTGGCGTTGCGCGGAGGCAAGCGGATGCGCTGCGTGCTACTCGCCGCTGCGTACGAAGCGCACGGGGGAGAGGGGGGAATCGATGTCGTGGCGCCTGCCTGCGTCGCGCTCGAGCTCTTGCAAACCTATTTGCTGTCGCACGACGACTGGATGGATGGGGATGACGTGCGGCGTGGCGGTCCGAGCGTCCCCGCGGTGATGCGTCTGCGTTTTTCGGGCGCCCGCGCGGACGCCATGAGCATCCTAGCCGGGGATCTCGCGGCCGCCTGGGCTCGCGGCGCGCTCTTCGACGTCGCGTTGCCTTCGGAGCGCGTTGTCCAAGCGGCCGCAGAGCTCGCACGCGTCGAGGAGGACGTTGTGGAAGGACAAGTGCTCGACGTCGGCAACGGCGCGTGCGATTTGGCCGCGGTGGAGGCCATGCACGCGCTCAAGACGTCGAGCTACACTGTGCGAGGCCCCGTCGCGATCGGCGCGCGCCTCGCCGGGGCGAAGGACGCCGAGGTCGCTGCGCTCGCGGCGTTTTCAGACCCACTAGGCGTTGCATTTCAGATGCGCGATGACGTGCTTGGCGTGTTCGGTGATGCCGCAATCATGGGAAAGCCAGCGGGCAACGACCTGCGCGCGGGGAAACGGAGCGCCGTCGTCGTGGAGGCTCTGAATCAGGGTCTCGGCGACGATCTCGCTCACGTCCTGGGTCGTCCCGATGCGAGCGAGTGGGACTTGCGTGCCGCGATCCACCGCCTCGAGGCATGCGGCATTCGCGCGCGCATCGAAAGCCGCATCGGCGTCCTCGTCCGCGAGGCACGGGCCGCGCTCGATAGGACCAAGCTGACGTCCGCGGGGCGCGCGCTTCTTGAGACCGCGGTCCTCGCACTAACGGACAGGCAGACCTGATGAGTGGTTGCGGACTTGCTTGCGGCAAGGTGATCCTCCTCGGCGAGCACGCGGTCGTCTACGGCGTGCCCGCCCTGGCGGTTGGGATCGATCGGGGTGCCCGCGCGCAGGCCATTCCGCTCGAGACCGGTCCGAGCCGGTTGCTGGTGCGCGGATGGAACATCAGCGTCTTGGAGGAGGACACCCACGACCTGGCCCGCGCATTTCGCGCGTTGATCGAGGCGGCTCGTGCCGCGCATCCCTCGTTCGGACCCCACTCGGTGGAAGTGGAAGCGAACCTCCCGCCGGGCGGAGGCTTGGGGTGCTCCGCCGCGATGGGGGTCGCCATCGCGCGCGCCATCGAGCCGTGGCTCGGCCCAGCCGCCATACAAGACCGGGCGATGGTCTGGGAGCAGGTATTTCACGGCAATCCGAGCGGAGTTGACGCCGCCGTCGCCGCGCGTGGGGGGTGCGTGCTTTTTCGCAAAGGATCCAAGCTTGAGCCGGTGCGGGCGCGTGGCGCGATTCACCTGTGCATCGGAAACACGGGAATGGCGTCCAGCACGAAGTCCATGGTCGAGGCCGTCGCTCGCCTTCGGACTCGTCGACCGGAGGTCATCGAGAAGTCGTTCGAGGCCATTCGCGTTCTCGTGAACAACGCGCGGCTCGCGATTGAAGCCGGCGATCGAGTGGCGCTCGGCCGCTTGATGGACCTCAATCAAATGCTGCTGGGCGGTCTGTTCGTGTCGACGCCCGAGATTGAACGACTCTGTGGTTTGGCTCGCGACTGCGGCGCTCTAGGCGCAAAGCTCACGGGGGCGGGTGGCGGAGGAAGTGTGGTGGCGCTTGTGCCGACTCAGTCGGTGGCCGATGCCGTCCTGGCGGCTTGGAGGCTGGCCGGATTCCCGGGATTCTCCACCCAGGTGGCGCCCGAGGCGCGCATTCACGAGATCGATGGGCTAAAGACCGAGAGCATGCCATGAGCGAGGCAGCCGCTTTGGCGCATCCGAACGTCGCCTTGTCGAAGTATTGGGGCAAGCGCGAGGGTCCTGGGAACTTCCCGGCGGTGCCGAGTCTGTCCGTCACACTGGGGGGCCTTGCGACCCGTACGTGGGTTCGGTTCGATGCCGGGCTGTCCGAAGATCGCGTGGTGCTCAACGGGGCCACCGCGGACGATCGGGCGCGCGCGCGGGTCGTCCAGTTGATGGACCGCGTTCGGTCCGCTGCGGGCGAGTCGCGGCGCGCTCTTGTGGAATCCCGCAACGATTTTCCGACGGCTAGCGGACTGGCTTCGAGTGCGTCCGGCTTCGCCGCTCTCGCCTTGGCGGCCGCCCGCGCGGCGGGCCTGGATTGGGATGCCGCGCGTGTGAGCAATCTCGCGCGAAAAAGCTCCGCGAGCGCGGCAAGAAGCCTCTTCGGTGGCTACGTCGAACTCGCTGCGGGCTCTCTCTTGCCCCTGCGAGAGGACGAAATGCTCGCCGCACACCCCGTTGTGCCCGCCGAACACTTGCCCATCGTCGTTCTGGTCTGCGTGACGACCGAGGGCACCAAGCCGGTCGGGTCGACGGACGGAATGCGCGCGACGATGGCGCGCAGTCCGTATGCCGAGGCGTGGTTCCAAGCGGCGGCCCGGATGCACGCGCAGTTGCGCGAAGCCGTGCTCAAGCGGGACTTCGCCGCGATGGGTGGGCTGGCCGAAGCGAGTGCTCTCGCCATGCACGCGAGCGCGATCGCTGCGGGCGTCATCTACTGGAGCGGCGCGACGCTCGAGATCCTCGCTGCCGTGCGCGGACTGCGTGACGCCGGCACAGCGGCATTCGCGACGATGGATGCGGGCCCGCATGTCAAGGTCCTCGTTCGTCCCGGCGACGCCGATCGTGTGGGCGACGCTGTGCGCGCCCTGCCCGGCGTGCACCGCGTCATCGAGTCACCTCTGGGTGAGGGCGCTCGGCTCACCTCCGACGGTCGCCAGGCATGAGAGCGATCGCCCCGGGCAAACTCGTGCTCACGGGCGCGTACGCTGTCCTCGACGGCGCGCCCGCGATTGTCATGGCTGTAGATCGCTATGCAATCGCGGATGCATCGCGTCGGGCGTCGGAGCCGACGGCCGAAGTTCGGGCCGCGTTCGGCGTCGACCCGGCTCCCGAGGTCGACGTTCGAATGCTGCAGGACGAATCCGGCACGAAACTCGGGCTCGGTTCGAGCGCCGCAGCGCTCGTCGCATCGCTCGCCGCGCGGGCGCTCGACCGCGGGCAAGACCTGTCCGATGCGTCCGTTCGCGACACGATCTTTCGCGCCGCGCGCCACGCCCATGCCCAGGCGCAGGGCGGGGGCAGCGGAATCGATGTGGCCGCGGCTGTGTACGGTGGCGTGCAACGGTACGCGATCGACGGGACGCGTGCCTCAGTCGAATCCATCGATTTTCCGCGCGAGCTCGTCCTAAAGGCATACTTTGCCGGCGAGAGCGCGCGCACGAGCGACCTATTGGCGCGTGTTCGCGACGCACGTCGCCTGCGGCCTCGAGAGGCGAGTGCCCTGGATGCGGCCATGTTCGCAGCCGCCGTCGTGGCAGCGGAGTCGGTGCGTTCGGACGGCGCGCTCTTCATCCAGTCGGTGCGGCAATACGGGAGCCTCCTGTCGGAGCTCGGCGGCGTCGCCGGCGCCCCGATCGTGCCGGCTTCGTGCGCCGAGCTGGCAACGTTCGCCGCGAGCGAAAACGCCGCATTCCTGCCGTCGGGCGCCGGCGGAGGAGACGTCGCAGTGTGGCTGGGACTGACCTCGCCGTCTGCGCGGTTCGAAGTGCGCGCGTCGGCGCTCGGACTTGTGCCGCTGGAACTTCGCATCGACCACGGCGGGGTCCGGCTCTGTCTCCGACAGGAGGGAAACTAGAACAATGGCCCGAACTTCTCGACTTCCTGGATTTTACAAAATCACTGTCCAAGAGCGCCGCGCACTCGTCGGCGAGGCCACAGGTGCCGAACCAAGCGACATCGAATGCGCGCTCGAAGGAGGTGGCTTGGATGCCGAGACGGCCGACAAGTTTGTCGAG
This sequence comes from uncultured delta proteobacterium, assembly GCA_963696385.1. Lineage (GTDB taxonomy): Bacteria > Myxococcota_A > Polyangia > Polyangiales > Polyangiaceae > Palsa-1150. The sequence continues at coordinate 557,174 of CAVOKF010000003.1, read as the reverse complement.
AACGTGCTGGGCACCTACGCGCTTCCCTACGGAGTAACGTTGAACGTGCGCGTCAACGGGCACGACTACGTCGTGCCTATGGTCATCGAGGAACCGAGCGTCGTCGCCGCTGCATCGAACGCGGCCAAAATGGTCCGCAGCGGGGGGGGATTCCATGCCGAGGCCGATCCGCCGCTGATGATTGCTCAGGTTCAGCTGGTCGACGTTCGAGACGCGCCGGGATGCGCACAGCGCATCCGCGATCACGAGCCGTCCATCATCGACTTGGCCAATCGCTCGCTGAGCGGTTTGGTCGCACGAGGCGGCGGCGCGCGCGAGATCGAGGCGCGGGTACTGGCGCCCGACATGGTCGTCGCGCACATCATCATCGACTGCCAAGACGCAATGGGCGCCAACCTCGTCAACGGGGCAGCGGAGGCGGTTGCCCATCGGATCGCCGAGATCGGGGGCGGACGGGTCGGACTGCGAATTCTATCCAACCTGTGCGATAGGCGCTGCGTACGTGTGCGATGCCGCGTAGCGCCCGAAGTCCTCGCGACCGACGAAATGAACGGGAGCGACGTCGTCGACGGCATCGTCAATGCGTCGCGATTTGCCGAGCTCGATCCGTATCGCGCAGCGACCCACAACAAGGGCATCATGAACGGTGTGGATGCCGTTGTCATCGCCACCGGCAACGACTGGCGCGCCGTCGAAGCGGGCGCACACGCCTACGCCACGCGAACGGGTCACTATCGGCCTCTCGCGACCTGGCGGCGCGACGGCGCCCATCTCGAGGGACGGCTCGAGATGCCGCTGGCCTTGGGGACCGTCGGGGGTACCCTGCGTGTCCACCCCGCGGCGCGCCTGTCGCTTCGAATGCTGGGCGTAACCGATGCTCAACAGCTTGCGGCTATCGCGGCGTCCGTGGGTCTGGCCTCGAATCTGGCCGCCCTCCGAGCGCTTGCGACCGATGGGATCCAGCGCGGACACATGGGGCTGCACGCGCGGTCGGTCGCGCTCGCGGCGGGTGCCGCGGCTCATCAGGTGGAGAGGGTCGCCGCTCTCATCGTCGAAGCCCGCGACGTAACCATCGAAGCGGCACGTAAGGCGTTGTCGGTTATCGTCGCCCAGGCGGGCGATGACGCGAGGGCCGTGGAGTGATTTCCGGCCCCGGCGCAGAAATATTTCGAGAGCGTGACCCGAACAGGCAGATGTCGTAGCGTTCTCAGTGTGCAGCAGGGCGGTTCGGGCCGATTGAGCCAATGGAGCAACATTCCTCCGGGAGACCCGCATCGTGACGTTACCGGCGCGCTGCACGATGTTTCCAACGCCCTGACCGTGCTCCTAGGCTGGGTGGCGGAGGCCCGGACCGGACGCACCTCCGACGAGCAGCTCAATCGCGCCCTGGCGATCGTCGAGCATCGTGCTCGGGCGGCGCGAGACCTTGCGCGCCGCGCTATCGGAGCCGAGACCGACGTGGACAACCGCGAGGAGATGCTCGACGTCGTGATTGCCGACGTCGTCGAGACGCTATCGGTGGAGGCGCAACGCGCGGGCGTTACGGTCCTCATCGCGCGTCGATGTCCGGGCGTGCGAGTGTTGCTCGCTGCGGACGTGGCGCAGGTGCTCACCAATCTCCTGCTGAATGCGCTCTCCTGGGCGCCTCCGCAGAGCAGCGTCACGATCGAAGCGCTAGCCGATGCATCGGGCACCTCGATTGTCGTGAAGGACCAGGGTCCCGGCGTCGCGTCGGGACACGCAAGCCGTATCTTCGAGGGGGCGTCGACGCGCGAAGGCGGAGCGGGTGTAGGACTCCCGCATGCCCGCGCGATTGCACGCGCCGCGGGCGGCGAGCTCGAACTGGCCTCCGATGGATTGTCCAAGGGAGCAAGCTTCAGGCTGCGTTGGCCACGTGCGGAGCCTCCCCCTCCGCCGATGTCGGCGCCGCGTGCGGCCGTCCTGGCTGGTACTCGCATACTGGTCGTGGAAGACGACGTCGACGTGGCAACGCTGCTCGAGTCGGCACTCGGGGCGCGGGGCGCGCAAGTCGTTGTGGCACGCACTGCGGCCGAACTCGTCGAGCACGCCGGCGAAGAGCACGACGCGGCGCTCGTCGATCTGTCTCCGATCGCGCACGACGTGCGCGGCGCCTTCGATGCCCTTCGCCGCGGCTCGCCCGACGCCGTGCTCGTCTTCATCAGCGGCAGCGCTGCCGGTTTGCCCGACGATTTGCAGGGCGAGGCGATTCGGTGGGTCCGCAAGCCGTTCGAGGTGGGCGAGATTGTGAGCGTTCTGGTCAACGCATCCCGCAACGGGAGTTGACGCAATCCGAGAACCGTCGTGCACGATCGGAGCGGTGCCGAGCATGGGGCCGTCGAGTCGGGCGCGCAGAATCGGCGTTCGGGGACTCGAACGATGAATCGGCGCATGCTGGGGCCGTGCTGCCTGCCCATGGAGAAGGTCGCCGTCACGGACGGATCACCGCGGCGTCCTGGCGGCGTTTCCTACTGCGCATCGCTACGGGCCGTGCTGCCCATGCTATAGGACCGGATCGCAGGGCGAGTTTGCTTGACGATCGGCCAACCCCCCGGTTACACGGTCGTTCCCTCGCGAAGGTGGCGGAATTGGCAGACGCACTAGCTTGAGGTGCTAGCGCCGTAACTGGCATAGGGGTTCAAGTCCCCTCCTTCGCACCCCAATGATTCAGGATACTTAGGGTCAGACTGTTGGGGTGCAGGGTCAGTCGCTGAGGGAGGCAGGAGTGGCCAACTCGCTCCGGACTGGGCGCCGCACGCGCGGGTAGTCTGGCGATGAATGCGCCTACTCGAGCGTTTCTGGCCATCTGCCTCGCTCGCGCCTGGTTACTGTCTTGGCTCTGGAATCAGGTGCCCAACGGCCGCGACGAGCGGCCTCAGGACCTCGAGGACGGCGAGCATTCGGCGCGCGGCTGCCTCGTGTCGCGCGTGGGCGGCTGCGATTCGTGTCAGCAGGTCGAGGTGAGCGCTCGCCCGAGCAAGGGCGATCGCGGCGGCGTCCCGCCTGGCGGGGTCGATGGGCGTCATCTCTGTCTCCCGGGACGCTCACGATGGATCGGGCGTCGCCACCCCATCGAATGCCTCCGCGGAAACGTTGCGGCGTTCGGGTCAGATCTTCAGGAGGGTCGGCTCTCGCACAGGATCCGCTGCACGGCCCGGACCGCGTCTCCGACCCGCGCGACCCGGTCCCCGATCGCTCCGAAGTAGAGCATTCCGTCGCGCGTCGCAATGCTGCGGGCGGTGACGTCTCGACCGCGCGTGGCCGCGTCCACTTGGGTGACCGAGGCGCGTCCCGAGGCTACGTCCCGTGCGGTGTGGACGAGCCCAGCCACGTCGTCTGGGATGCCCATGCCCGCTACAATCCGTCCCGCGTCGTCGACGAGTACGAGGGCCCGCAGGTGGCTGCGGTCCGCGACGGTTTCGACCAAAAATTGGAGGGCTTCCACCTGCTCCGTGCTTCGCTTGATTCGGCGTTCGTCCATGGACCGAATGTTCGAACGCTTGAGCAAACGCGGCCCAATTTCCGGTGTCCCTGCGACTCAGGTCGGCGGTCGGGCTGCCACGCGGCCCGCCCGAGGTTGTAGATCGTGAGCGACTCTTCGACCTGACCCCGATCGCCGCGGAGCCGACGCCCGCACTGGAGCCGTACCGGCGCGACCGCGTTCCCGACCTTTTCGCCCTGCCCCATCGCCCAGCGCCGACACAGCCTCAGTCGGTGAGATCTCCCTTGGTGGACGGCACGCCCGTCGCCCGCGGATCGACTCGCAGCGCCTCTCGCAAGGCACGCGCAAGCGCCTTGAAACTGACCTCGACGATGTGATGGAGGATTTCTCCTCGGTGCAGCACGACGTGCAAGTTGCACTGGGCGCCGCGTGCGAACGCTTCGAAAAAGACCGGGGCGAGTTCGACGTCCCACGTCCCGAGCTTTGCGCCCGCGGGAAGGGGCACCTCCCAAACGAAGTGCGTCCGCCCGGAGAGGTCGACGGCGCACGTCGCCCGCGCTTCATCCATGGGTAGCGTGGCCCAGCCGTAGCGGACGAGACCGGCCTTATCGCCAATGGCCTTGGCCACACATTGGCCGATGACCAGTCCGACGTCCTCGGTCGTGTGATGGCCATCGATCTCGATGTCGCCGCGTGCCCGCACTGTCAAGTCGATGAGTCCGTGGCGGGCGAGCTGATCGACCATGTGACTGAGGAAGGGAAGGGGCGTCTCGATATCGGATCGCCCCGAGCCATCGACATTGGCTGTCACCTCGACCTTGGTTTCCTTCGTCTCGCGCGACACACTTGCCACTCGACCCATGACTCGATGGAGTCTCCCGGCCCCAGCGGGGGCCATTACCGACGGGAGCAGCCCGACGGACTCAGCCGAACCACCTAGGCTGAGCGCATGAGCATGGCATGGCTGGCCGGCGTTGGCGCGGTTGACTTGCCGGTCCCTTGTAAGGTAAGCCCGGTGGGCCCTGAAGCGTGTGGCATTTTTGCAACGAGCGGTCGTAACCACGCGGTTCGGGGTCGCTTTGCTGACCACCGGAGCAGGATGCACCCCAAAGGGCGCCGCATCACCAGGAGCCGATCCTCAGCGCCAAAGCGAGGCCGAGTACGACTTAGCGCGTGACTACTTCTACCGGGGTCAGCAGCGAGTTGCCCTCGATCACTGCCGTAAGGCCATTGAAGTCGACGACCACAACGCCCACGCCTTGTACTTTGCTTCGTTGATTCAGCTTTTTTTTTGCTCCCGCAAGCTGGAGCTCCGAGACCCGGACTGCCACCTGAAAGAAGCTGAAACGTATGCTCGCGGCGCTCTGAAAGCCGATGAAACGTTTCGTGAGGCCAAAAATACATTGGGTCAAATTTTGATCTTGGAAGAACGCTACCAAGACGCCATTGCCGTTCTCGCGCCCCTCACCAAGGACTCCGCGTTCGAATCGAGCTTTCTTGCCTGGGGAAACCTTGGGTGGGCTCAAGTAGGTGCGGGGCATCTCGACGAAGGAATCGAATCGTTGAAGAACTCAATCACCGAGCCGCGCTTTTGCGTGGGCCACTACCGGTTAGGGGTGGCCTACGAAAAAAAGGGCGATTTCGTCGCCGCAGAGCAGAGTCTCACGAACGCGCTCTCCGTCGAAGCACCCGAATGCCAACGGCTTCAGGATGCTTGGAGCGAGCGCGCTCGCGTTCGTCTGCGGCTTGGAAAGCTCGATGACGCGCGAGCGGATCTGGAGAAGTGCCGTGAACTGTCCGCCGACACGCTGACCGGCAAGGGATGCGTCGAGGGGCTGGCGAGGATCCAATGACCCCGACGCAACCGGCCGACGGTCTCACCGGAACGAGGAATTCCCAGGCGATCGCGCGCCCGACGTCCGCCGCCGCGGATGCCGCGAGTGGGCACGGCGCGCCCACGAGCCTCGAGTCCCTTGGCAGCCATTTGAAGCGGTATCGCATGGGTCGGAGCATGAGCCTCGTCGAGCTCGCGCGGGTGACGCGCATTCCGGTCTCGTCGCTCCAAGCCATGGAAGCGGATCGATTCGACGAGCTGCCCGGCGAGGTGTTCGTGCGTGGCTTTCTTCGTGCGTACGCCCAAGCCGTGGGCGTGCTGCCCGCGGAGGTCCTGGCTCGGTACACCTCGAGTCGGCGCGTGGCGTACGTCACCCCGCTCCCGATGCAGACGCCGCTGCAAGCGGCTCGCGAGGGGCACGGACGGCGATTTGGTGTGGCGATCGCCTTCGTATTGCTGCTCATTTTGCTCTCGTTGGCGCTTTCTATCGTGCTCAAGCCGCGCGGCCACGACATGCCGACGGAGCTGTCGCAGCGGCGATCCGAGCTCGGTGGCCTTGAACGGGTCGTGTGACGCTGCTCGAGAGCGAGGCGCTCGTCGTCCGGACGGTGGAGCTGCGAGAAAGCGATGTCGTCGCGACACTCGTGACGGAGCAGGCAGGCAAGGTCGCTGCGGTAGTCCGCGGTGCCCGAAAAGGATCTCGGCGCGTCGGCGGAGCTCTGGAGCCCATCCATACCGTGTCCGTGTTGCTCGAGGATAAGGGAGGCGAGCTCGCGACGCTCAAGGAAGCACGCATCGTACGTCTCCGCCCGGGCGTGGCGGCCGACCTCGAAGCCCTCGACGTCGCCGGGGTGGCGCTGCGGTGGGCGCGACACCTCTTCCCGCCACGCACCCCCGAGCCACGGGGCTGGCAAGTGCTGATCGAGCTTTTGGATGCGCTTGAGCGCGGAAGTCTTTCGCCGCGAACGGACTTGGCGCGTGCGGGTCTCGCGATGCTCGTCGCCGTCGGCTATGGGCTCGAGCTCGAAGAATGCATCGTTTGCGGTCGAACGTGCCCTGCCGGCAGGGCCGCGTGCCTCGATCCGGCGCGGGGAGGTTTGATCTGCCGCGCCTGCGGCGGCGCATCGACCGTGCTCACGGCCGGCGTTCGTGATGCGGCGCGCGCCCTCGTTGCGGGTCGGTGCGGCGCCGTGAGCGACGGCGAAGCTCGGGCCGTGCTTGGCGTTGTCGATCGGGCAATGGCTGCGCATGCTGGGTTTGAGCGCTGAGCCGGCATGCTCGACGTCGTCTGCTTCGGTGAGATCCTATGGGACCTGTTCGAGATCGGCGGGCGGGAGCGCGAACCGATCGCGCGCACGTTTCGGCGCGAACTCGGGGGCGCGCCGGCCAACGTCGCCACAGGGCTTGCCAGGTTGGGCGCCAAGGCCGCCGTCGTCGGGGGCGTCGGGCGCGATCGCTTCGGCGACGCGCTCATCGCGCATCTGCGCGGCGATGGCGTCGATGTGCGTTTCGTCCAACGATTGCCCAACCGGACCGGGCTGGCATTCGTGCTTCGGGATTCTCGCGGGGAGCCGGATTTTCTATTCTATCGCCATCAGTCCGCCGACCTGGCGATGGTCGCAGAACACGTGACCTCGCCAATGGGGCGCGCGCGCTGGGCGCTCGTGGGAACGAGTACCTCGATGACGCCCGAGCTCGCCAGGGCTACCGACCGGTTCCTCGATGTCGCTCGATCGGCGGGTGCGCAACTCTTCGTCGATCTCAACGTGCGCCCGCATCTTTGGGCCGATCGCGAATCGATGCGCAACGCGATTGCCGGGCTGGCCGGGCGCGCCGCGATCGTTAAGGCGAGCAACGCGGATCTGCGCGCCCTTGGCGAGCGAGGCACCGGTTTGCGTTGGCTGGAGCGCAATGCCCCCGGCGCCACTTGGCTCATCACACGTGGCGCCGATCGCGCGAGCGCCATCGGGCCGCATGGCGAAGTCGACGTCCCTGCCATGCGTGCGCGCTGTGTCGACGCGACGGGTGCAGGCGATGCGTTCATCGCGGGGACGCTCGCGACGCTTGCCGCCGCGCACATCACACCGCGCTCGGCCGAGTGGACGAATCCGGGCCTCTGGCGTTCTGCGTTGCGCATCGGGCACATCATGGGCAAAAAGGCGATCGCCCGCCCCGGCGCCGTGGCGGGTCTTTTGGGGCTTGGGAAAGCCCGCGCCGCGATCGAGTCCGTTCGAAGGGGCCTCGCATGACCCAGGATCTGCGCTTCAAGCCCGTGAGGATTCGCTCTCCGCGAGGCGGGCGCACGACCGAGATCGATTGGGCGGACGGGCATAAGGGCTTGTATCCGCACGAGGTTCTGCGCGGGTTCTGTCCTTGCGCCGGTTGCCAGGGTCACTCGGGCGACATTCGATTCATCGAATCGACCGACACACAGCGCGAGCTCGAAGACATTGAGCGCGTGGGCGGATATGCGCTCGCGCTCAAATGGTTCGACGGGCATTCGACCGGCATTTATTCGTTCAAGTACCTTCGAACACTTTGTCAGTGTGAGTCGTGCGGCGTGATCGAGCGCGGCCCCATTCCCCGGCTGTGAAGGCGGTGACGAGCCCGGAAGCGACGCTCGATCGCGAGACGGAGCACGAGCGGCGCCGGCTCATCGCGCGAGCCACCATCGTTGGAGCCGGCACGCTCGTGTCGCGCATCCTCGGCCTATTTCGTGACATGGGCCTTGCGGCGATCTTCGATCGCGACGCTACCGATGCGTGGTGGATCGCGTTCACCATACCCAACGCCCTTCGTCAGCTTCTCGGGGAGGGCGCCGTTACCAGCGCGGTCGTCCCGTTGCTGGCGGAAAAATGTCTCGTGAGGGCGACGACGCGGCGCGCTTGTTTTTTGCGCGCGTGCGCGGCGCCTCGTTGGTCGCGCTGGTGGTCGTGACTGCGCTCGGCATGATTTTCGCTCGCCCCGTGACGGAGATCTTCGTCGGGACGTATGGGGGTCGACCGGGAGAGTTCGACCGGACCGTGACGCTGACGCGCTGGATCTTCCCGTACCTGTTCTTCATGGGCAATGCCGCGCTCGGCATGGCGGCGTTGAACGCGAAGCGGCGCTTTGCGGTGGCGGCATTCGCTCCAGGTTTGCTCAACGTGGCGCTCTTGGCGGCCGCGCTTTGGCTGCCGCACGTTCTCGCCTCGCAGGGAAAGGACCCCGTGATCGCGCTCGCCCTGGGCGCTCTTGTCGGCGGGCTCTTGCAAGTGGTCGCTCAGTGGCCCGCGCTTCGGGCGATCGGGTTCGCAGGGCGCCCCCGCTTCGTCTTCGACGATGACGTGCGGAGAGTCCTGCGGAGAATCGCACCGCTCACACTGGGGATCGGCATTTATTCGATCGATCTGATCATCTCGCGTCGCTTCTTGGCCGGTCTCGGCAGCGGGGCACAGAGCTACTTCTCATGGGCGATGCGTCTCTGCGACTTTCCTCAAGGCATTTTCGTCATGGCGCTGTCGACGGCGGCGCTGCCCTCGTTGTCGATGCTCGCCGCGAAAGGGGCCACACGCGAACTCGCCAGCGCATGGGCACACGGCGTGAACCTGGCCATGTTCGTGGCTGTGCCTGCGAGCGCTCTCTTCGTCGTCGTCGGCGAGCCGATCGTTGTCGCCCTCTTCGAACGCGGTGCGTTCGACGCTCGCGCCGCGCACGAGACCGCGAGAGCTCTCGTGTGGCAGGGCGGCGCAATCTGGACGGTGGCCGTCGTCAGACAAACGGTGGCGGCGCTGTATGCGCTCGGGGACACCGGCACGCCAGTCGTTGTCAGCGCGATGGACCTCGTCGTCTTCATCGGGCTTGCGACGACCCTGCGCGCACCGCTTGGGCATGTCGGGGTCAGCGTCGCGGTCGCGGGCTCGAGCGCGATTCAAATGGTGTTGCTTCTTGCGGGTCTCAAACGGCGGATCGGGACGCTCTGCGGCGCAAGCCTATTGAGGTCGACCATCCGGACGCTGTTTGCGTCGGTGGTGGCGTCGATGGCGGCGTGGGGGACGGCTCGGAGTCTCGCTGCGCGCGGATCGGGCGCCATCCCGCCCGCGATCGCGCGCATGCTTCCGGGCACGGGTGGGTCGGTTGCGTTTGCCATCGCATTTCTGGCCGTCGCGTGGGGCCTTGGGGCGCCGGAATTGGACGAAATTCGAAACGCGGCCCGTCGCCGGATCGGGCGGGGTCAGCGCAGAGCCAAGGAGGGGTTGCGATGAAAGAGATAGGACCGACCGAGACGAGAGTGATCGACGCGTCCTTCGTCGCGGGAGCCGTCGACGATGCATCGCTTCCGCCCCCGACGCTCATCGAAGTGGCTTTTGCCGGCCGTTCGAACGTCGGCAAGTCGAGCCTCCTCAATGCCACGATGCAGCGTCGGGGATTGGCACGGACGAGCAACACGCCCGGGTGCACGCGGCAATTGAATGTGTTCGAAGTGCGTTGCGCAGATGGCCTAAACCTGCGCTTCGTCGACTTACCCGGCTACGGCTGGGCGCGTCGGTCGAAGGACGAGCGGTCGCAGTGGCAGACGATGATTGAGGGTTACCTGACCCAGCGCACCGGTCTGCGTGCCGTCGTGCTTCTCGTAGACGTGCGTCGCGGCATCGAAGAAGAAGAGCGGCAACTGATGGATTTCTTGCGTCGACCTCGGACGGTTACGGGGCCAAAGCCGCTGGAAGTCATTTGGGTCGCAACCAAGATCGACAAGCTGAGCTTGGCTGCGCGGAAACCCGCTCTCGAAAAAGTGCGTCTGGGCGCGCGCCCCTTTCCCGTGCTGGGCTTCAGCGCGACGACCGGCGAGGGTCGCGAGGATCTTTGGCGAAAAATTCGCGCGGCCACGCTCGGCGTCGTGGGGGTGCCGTGATTCGGGCAAGGCACCGGTCGAACGCGAAGTCACTCTTGCCGTTGCCGTTCTTGCGCGGTACGGTCGGACGCTGATCGGCTTTGGGCGCATAACTCAGCGGTAGAGTGCGTCCTTCACACGGACGAAGTCGGGGGTCCGAATCCCTCTGCGCCCACGGAACTCATACGGACTTTAGGGTGACAGCCCGCTCGCATGACGGTCCGTTCAGCCGATGGCATGGACAACAGCCCGGCGCATGCGGTCTGCGGCATAAGAGGGATACCCGATGATGGAAAACCCCATGACTTGTCCCGCTTGCGGAGGTTCCGGCGGAGGCCCCTTCGGGCCCCCCGGATTGGCGTGGGACGTGGAGAGCTACGAGTGCCCGCGTTGCCGTTCGGCAGGCGTCGTGCCCCGTGCCGGTTCGAGGGCTTTGCTCGGACGTCCGCTTGCCAAAGGTTTGGATTCGAGCCGCCGGCAACGCGCCCGCGGACAGCCCCGGCGTAGCGAGGACGAGGCCTCCAGCCGAAAAGCGTCCGACGCGCCGTGCCGCCTCCGACCGGGAGTGACTCGGGCGTCGAGGACCTCCGCCGCCGCGGAACACGCCGTCAGCGTCGTCGCTCGTAGTGGTGGCGCGGCGGCGGCGAGGGCCCCCGCCGATCCCGAAGGAATACGGGCTCGCTCGGGTACCCATGCCACCCATGCGGATCGCGCCAGTACCAGGCCCCACACCCATAGGCCGCGTGGCCTTCGTAGTACACGGGCTCCACGGTCGCCACGAACGCGGGGGGCGGTGGAGGCGGCTCCGGCGGCGACGGCTGCGCGGCGGCTTCGCCCGACAGGCCAGCCCCAGACCACGCCACCGCGAGTCAGGGCGGGATCGGAGGGTTTTGTTGCAGCGCGAGAATCTCGGCCGGTTGGAGCGCTCGACCATAAATGGCCAGGTCATCGATGTCCCCAATCAGAAAGCGCGGACCAGGTCCCGACCAGGTCCCGATCGATAGCACGGGGGCGCCCGGAAATATGGGGTCTGGAGCCGTAACCGGGTTGGAAAACATCGAGGTGCTGGGCGCGAGCTGGCCGTTGACGTAGGTCGTCATCGTATGAGCCACTCCGTCGACCACGAACGCAAAGTGTGTCCAGACGTCCGGTGGCAAGCATAAGCAGTCGTACTCCCTGTACCCGTGGTTCATCATGGGGGGCTGGAGATGGTCGTAGAACGCCGCCTGCAACTCGACTGCGCCGCCCGGGTCGTTCTCGATGTTGATCTCCCAGCCGCCGTCGAACACCTCTTCGGTGCTGGCCACCGTCTCAAATTGCGCCGCGTCGTACCAACCGCTCGTCCGGACCCAAGTGGATACCGTGAAACTGGACCAGATTTGGTTCGGGAAGCCCGCGTCGGGCGAGCTTGTGTCGAGCAAGCCCGCGTCGGGCGAGCTGGCGTCGGGCGAGCCTGCGTCGGGCGAGCCTGCGTCGGGCGAGCCTGCGTCGGGCAAGGTGGCGTCGGGCGAGCTGGCGTTCGGCGGACTCCCGACGGTCACGTAGCTGTAAGCGTCGAGATGAAGCGCGCCGCCGAACTTCCCATCGGGGATCCAGTTCCACGTACCGCCGAGGAGTGTCCCATCGAGGTTGTGACCGGAGTGATCGTGTACGATATTTCCGCTTCCGTCATCGAACGGGTAGTAGGCGATGAGCTGAGAGCTCAGATCCAGCTCGACCGCGTTGATGGGGGCGGGATTGCACGCAAATGCGGTCGCGCACAAGGACGCGATTGCGGCCAGCGCCGTCCGCCGCTGCGGGCGCCTTTGGATCACAGCCACCCCACGACGGACACCGACCCGAGAATCGCCGGATGTCCGGTCCGCGCGACGTCGGCGCCGAGCAACTGGACGACGGGATACGGTTGCGCGAGCAACGCGTGGCCTTCGATCGAAAGGGCGAAACGGCGGTCGAGTTTCATCTCGGCGCCGAGACTCGCATCGGCTGCCGCGGACCACTGGGGGGGATTGGACTGAGCCTGATACGGAAATACCGCGTGACCTTCCACAGAGGTATAAATGACGCCCGCGCCGATCGAGACGACGGGATGAATCACGGCTGTTGCCCAGAGCGATGCGACGCACTCGATCAGGCCGATGTTCTGCGTGACCGTTGCCTCTCCCACGGCTGACGCAGCACGCATCTCGGTTCCGAGACCCGCGACCGTTGCGCGCAGCGATAGCGGACCGAAAAGCGCGCGGCGGATCCGCGCGAGCGCCAGCACGGCCGGAGGGATCCCCCGAGGTCCGTGACGACGACCGCCCCCACCTCGACGGCCCACACCGGTTCCCGCTCGTGCGGCAGGCCTTGAGCGGCCCACTTCGACGCGTGGCGCACCTCGGCGACGGCCGTTGCGTTTGGGGCCGGGGTTGGGGGGCGGGACTCCAGCAACAACTCGAGCAGGCTGGCGCGCAGCAGCTCCACGGCGCGGACCGCGAGGATCTCCGCGGTGCTGGACGTTGTTCCGCCCTCGACGGGCGTTCGCCGGATGACCGTTTTGTTGTTGATCCGGTCGATCACCCGCAGATCGACGACGTGCGCCCCCTCCTCGACGGAGAGATTGATCGTGGCCAACGCGGCGTCTTGGGGGGCGACACGGCCTGGGGCCGGCGGGGCCAAGTCCGGCAACACATCCACCTCGGCCACGTCGAACCCCTCAGCCACAAGCTCGCCCCGCACCCGGTTGAGTGCCTCGCCAATCGTTTCGTCGGCGGCCGTCGGTCGAATCAGTATGACGCGGCCGGAGCCGGCCCATGCGGGCGCTCCGATCAGTCCGAGCGTTGAGCTCAGCCATGCGACCAGCCGTACTGCCAGCGTACGACGCCAGCGACCGCTCACGGCGCGTTGGTCAGCGCCCGGGCGGTTGCCGCGTACGTTCCGCCCGGGAAACGGCGCAAGTACGCCTCCGCCACGGCTCGTGCGGCCTGCTTTCCCTCGAGAAGCTGCACCAGCGTCATCTTACGTCCTAGGGCCTCCGAAGCGTAAGCGCCGTTCGGATCCTCTCCCAGATACGTGTCAAACCACGAAAATGCCGTGCGCGTATCTCCGTCCGCCTCGGACATTCGTCCGAGGTGAAAGGCCGCCACATTGGCGTGCTCCGATGCCGGGAAACGACGCCGCAGGCCTATGAGAGCGCTGTGGGCGATGTCCTGGCGCCGAGTGTACCGGGCGGCGTCGGCCAAGGCTGCGAGTTCATCGGCCGAGCTTTCGGCGATCGCCGTTTCGGTACCCAGGGCGACCGCCTGAGACACGATGGCCTCGAAGCGACCATTCGCCAGGTCCTCCACCCAGTGATGGGCACTGGCACGTCGCGGCGCCGCACGGCGCGCTCCAGCAGGTTCGCCAACATCGTGACCCGCTACCGACGGCGCACTCGCGGCGAGCTCCTCGGAAGGCGGCTTCACGCCCGCGTTTTCGGTGCTGGAAACGTCTGCTTGCTCGGCGGTCAAGCTGCGAATCAGCACGTCGCCACCCCGCACCGTCAGCCACTGACCTGCACGGATCGCAAGCGGGGCGTCGGACGCAGGTCCGCTCACGGTGACCGTTCCATTCTCGAGCTGCAAATCGAGCTGTTGCGTGTCCTCATGCCACGACAAGCCGAACGCGGTTCCCGTGACGTTGACGACGAATGGCCCGGCATCGAAAGCCCAGCGAGTCCCCGAGGCGTGCACCACGTAGACATGCGCGTCGCCGTCCTGCAGCGTCACCCTCGCGCCATGCGCGTCCATCGAACGCACACGCACGTGCGCCCCCTCGCCGAGCGCGACCTCGCTTCCGTCGGAGAATCGAAGAAGCGGGCGAGCCTTTCCAGACGCTTGAATGGCGCCCCCATCGAGAAGCTCGCCGCCTTGGACACGCAGGGCCAGCGCGGGCGCGTGCTCGCGCCGATGGTCGGCGATCGATACGCCGAGCGCGACGCAGCCGACCAGCACCAATCCCCCGGTGAGCGCCAGTGCGGACCGCCGCACGTTCCAAATGCTGCGGCCCTGCTCGGATAGGCGAGTCCGGAGCGCCTCCAGGCCGCGTATTCGCTGTCGCTCCGTCATCTCGCCGAGCGAGTCTCGTGCGAGCTCCGTGAGGCCCGCCACGCGGTCACTCAGCCGTGCGCTGTTGTCGTCAGATCTCATCGCTGGCCCCGCTCGTCTTGGCGTACGGCGCGAGGGCCGCATCGCGATGCGCATGGCGCGCGACGAGCTCTGAAGCCCGCCGAAGGCGACGTTTGGCCGTCGCTAGCGAAATGTCGAGCGCTTCTGCCACCTCCTCGAGCTGCAGACCCTCCAGGTGGCGAAGAACGAATGCCGACCGCTCGTCTGCACTCAAGAGGTCGAGGATTCCGTAGAAACGCCGGAGCGCCTGACGAGACTCGGCGTCGAGCGCCGGAACGGCCACGTCCGGAAGCTGTCCGATTGCCGAGAGCTGAAAGAGCCGGCGCGCACGGCGGCGACGCAGCTCCCCTCGGAGCGTGCGGACGGCGACGGAGAAGATGAAGCTGCGGAGCGCCTCGCGATTCCGAAGAGCGCGTACGCTGGAGAACACGCCGACGAACGCCTCCTGCGTGAGATCCTCAACGTCGGCGTTCGGGCCAAGCGCTCGGTGCAAGAAACGAAAAACCATCGGTGCGTGCTTGTTCCAGGTAGCCGCCGCGGCCCACGCCTCGCCCGAAATGAGCGCGTCCGCCAACTCGGGATCGGCGGTAAGTGCTTGCCCGTGGCTTCTGACTACGCGGAGCGGGGGCCGAGGCGAGAGGGGCATGCTGCCTTTGTCGTAGCAGTAGCGCGCCGCGTCGATTTCGGCTCAGAAATGCCTCGCAGACAGACCGACCGGCTGGTCCGTCCTACATTTGGCTACTCGTACATCACATATTCAGGCTGGGGCGACAGCGACAAGACCTCCTTCGGGGTCATCAGGCGGTGTCCGTTCCGGCTGTCCTCATCGAAAAAGAGTTTGAAGCCGGGGTGTACCCCGGGAGCCATGACCTCCATAAGGTTCCGGTACGTGGCCATCTTGGCATGCACGGGCCCCAGCCCGTCCACGCTCTTGATGACGGCGACGCCCGGATAGGGTCTGACGACGAATTCGTCCTTCAACACCTCCCGATTGACCTCGTGGAATACGAGGGCCTTTTCCGGGAGTCCGCCTGTCGCGACGAGGCCCGATAGATATTCCGCGACTTCGTTGACGATCTGCCCGGTCGTCTGTCCGAAGAAGACGCCAGGCCGTTGCTTCGGCTTCATGGCCCACTCGGGGTCGAGCGCAACACCGACGTCGGGCTCCCGCAAGTACGCATCGAACGACTTGACTTCTGTCATGAAATCCGATTGCCCAGGCTGAATGTTGAGGAGCATCAGCCCCTTCGCCTTCCGGGCCAAGCGCAAGTATTCGTCGACCACGGAGTCATCCACGCGTCGACGGTATTTGCCGTCGGGTCCGGGCCCGGACTGCACGACCACCGCGATGAGCTCGAACACCGGAAGCAGCGTGCGCGATCCGTCGGCGTAGTGCGCGGCTTGGGCCTCGAGCGCCTTGACCTTTACCGGCAGATTGCCCTGCAGTTCGCCGAGCGCAGGTGCGCCTGGCGTGCCGCAGAAGCCGACGAGCCGGTGAATCGGAAAGATGGTTCGACCGCCCCGAGGCAGCTCCTTGGTCACCGGGGCTGGCGGGTCCTCATTCCGCACGACTTGCGGGTCCATGGATGCCGAGGGGCTAGCGGTCGGGGCGGCGCCATCGTCGCGCGAGCGCGAATCGCCGGCATCCGGGGCAGCGCGCGCCGCCGGGGATCCCATCGAGCTTGCTGGTGAATGGGCCGTCAAGCAAGCCGCGAGCACCCAAAAGAGTGCGAAGAAGGACAAGGCGCGGCCTCCGCGCGCGCAGTGCAAGGAGCTAGGCGCCATCCAGGGTCATGATCCAGCGAGCCGCGACGGTTTGCCAGTTATCGTGTGCGAAACTGAAAAAACGACCGACGGCGTCCGGGACCACAGCTGTCGCTCTCTGCAAACATCGGGGTCGCGGAAGCGCTCGGCCAGCACCCTCCGGCACCGGCTGGGATGCGTCGTGCAAGCTTCGCGCAAGATTTCGCTCGCGCGGGGCGTTGACCCGGCGATCTGCCGGGGAACACCGCGATCCGGCCGCGATCCGGCCCGTGGAGGTCAGAGGTTTGCGGCAGGGGCCGCGCCCGCGCCGCAGAAATCGTCGAGCTTTTCCGGCCTTCGGGACCCCGTGCTAAAGCCCGCTCGAATGCGAAAAGTTGGCACCCATCTCGAGCGCCATCAGAGCGGGCGGGCGGCGTGGCTACGGGCTGCCGTCCTGGGTTCCGATGACGCGATCGTGTCCACGGCGAGCTTGATGGTCGGCGTGGCGGCTTCTGCCGCGTCGAAAGCCGCGGTTCTTGTGGCGGGTGTCGCTGGGCTGGTGGCCGGGTCGATGTCGATGGCGGTGGGCGAGTACATCTCGGTCAGTTCGCAGCGCGATGCGCAACAGGCGGACATCGACCGCGAACAGCGCGAGCTCGCGGCGGACCCGCAGGCCGAGCTCAACGAGCTTGCGATGATTTATGCGAGACGGGGTCTCGACCGGGACCTTGCGATGAAGGTTGCGATAGAGCTTAGCGCGCACGACCGTCTGGCCGCTCACATGCGCGACGAGCTTGGAATCGAGCCTGGGTCGCTTTCGCGCCCATTGCAGGCGGCGTGGATCTCGGCAGTCAGCTTCGCGTCGTTCGCCACCGTTCCACTCGTTGCCCTGATCGTTACGCCGAACCTCTTTCGGGTTCCTGCGATCGCCGGACTGTCGTTGGCCAGTCTTGCCGCGCTGGGCGCGCTCGGGGGGCACCTCGGGGGGCGCCGATGGGGCGGGCGGCGTTTCGTGTCATCGTCGGCGGCGGCCTGGCCATGGCCGCAACGGCGGCGATCGGGCGCATCCTCGGAATCGCGATGGGTTAGGGCCACGCGAACAAGACACTTGCGTGCACACGCGCCTCGGAGTGGCCGGCGGCCCAGCCCCGGCTCCGTAGGCTCGAAAAGCCCCGCCGCCATGGTTTGCTGCCGGTATCGACGAGAGCACCGCACATGTTGGCCCCGTCGGCTTTTCCGCGGCTTTCCCGCCTCTAGCGGAGTTGCTGCTCCCCACCATGCGGCAAGCATGGCTCGTCACCCGCGTCTGGCGAGAGGCCGGGAATTCTTGAAATCCTCGCTCCGGCAAGGGGTTCGGTGCTCTAGGACGGGGTCGCGCCGCGAGTCGGGCTTACCCACGGGAGCTCTGGGAGTTGCCCAAAGACGGTGCGAACCCCTTCGCTCCATTGGCGGCTCAATGTCGTGAAATACGCGTCGTTTTGATCGAAGCGTCGCCGCATTCGAACGGCCAGACTGTCGCGCTCGTAGCAGAGCAGATCGATCGGCATCGCGACCGACAAGTTGCTTCGCATGGTCGAATCGAACGAGACGAGGACGCATTTCGCCGCAGCCGTAAGGCTCGTCGAAGGTGTGATCACCCGATCGAGGATAGGCTTGCCGTACTTCGCTTCGCCCGTCTGAAAGAATGGGGTGTCGGGGCCCGCCTCGATGAAGTTTCCTTCGGCATAGATTCGAAAGAGGCGCAATGGTTCGCCCTTGATCTGCCCGCCGACGATGAACGACGCGTTGAAGCTGAGTTCGCTGCGCTCGAGGTGGGGGCGGTCCCGGCGCTCGATGTCGCGCATCGCGTCGGAGACGAGAACGACCACGTCGAACATCGTGCGCGCAGTCCAAAGATTCGGCATACCGTCCGTCGCGTTGCTTCGCTGTCGCAGCACGCTGATGACCGCCTGCGTACCCGCAAGATTGCCCGAGCTCAGCAGGACCAGGACGCGATCGCCGGCCTTTTCGAAGACGGTCATCTTGCAAAACGAGGCGAAATTATCCACGCCCGCGTGGGTGCGGGAGTCGGACGCGAAGATGATACCCTCATGGAGAAGAACGCCGACGCAATAGGTCATGGTGGAGTCTCGCGCGGTCGTTCGACCGTCCAGGCTAAGTACACCGCCCCGGATCAAAAAGGGTCAGTCGGGCGGCGTACTTCGATCGCCGGGCGGCGAGTGGGGGGGGGACGAAGCCCCAAGGAAATCACCTTAGTACAGTGCCAGCCTGCAACGCAGGCTCACCCCGGACAGCGGGGTGCAGTTCGACGGGGCGCGCCGCACGAAGTCATGCAGGAAACGTAGACGAAAACAAGCGGACGCGACCCGGTCTTCCGGGTGG
The DNA here is from genome assembly GCA_963696385.1 of uncultured delta proteobacterium. GTDB lineage: Bacteria > Myxococcota_A > Polyangia > Polyangiales > Polyangiaceae > Palsa-1150. The sequence goes on along the minus strand of CAVOKF010000003.1, from coordinate 538,740 downwards.
ACGTCATGATGCTAGCGTGACGACGAACAGACTGAACAAGAACGTGGATTCCGGCCCCCATGGCAAGGTCCTTGGCCCTTCGTCGCCTCTGCCTTCGCGAGACCCGGAGGAATTCCGACGCGACCTGCTGAAGCATCTACTTTACACGTGCGTGAAAGACGCACACGAGGCGGGCCCCGTCGACATCTACCGGGCTATGGCGCATAGCGTCCGCGACCGGTTGGTTCAGCGCTGGCTCGCCACTCAGCGCACATACGTCGAGCACGACGTCAAGAGGGTGCATTACCTGTCCGCCGAATTTCTGACCGGACGGAGCTTAGGGCTCTGCCTGCTCAATCTCGGCCTTTACGGCGCCGCTGATCAAGTCGCATCCTCCCTCGGATACGACCTGGCCGAGGTTCTCGAAGCGGAGGGCGATCCGGGGTTGGGCAACGGGGGGCTCGGTCGACTCGCGGCGTGCTTCATGGATTCGCTGGCGACGCTTGAGTTGCCGGCCGTCGGGTACGGCATCCGATACGAGCATGGGATTTTCGAACAACGGATTGAGCGCGGCAACCAAGTCGAACACACGGACAATTGGCTTCAATACGGCAACCCCTGGGAACTCCCGCGGCACGACCGAATGCAGCGCGTGCGCTTTTATGGGACGACCGAGATGCGCCACGACGACGGGGGGCGTTTGGTGGTCGCCTGGGTTGGCGGGCAGCTGGTGCTCGGGCTTCCCTACGACTCGTTCATCGTCGGCCACGAGACCGATACCGTCAATACGCTCCGGCTCTGGTCGGCCCGAGCGTCGCGCGATTTCGATTTGCGCCTCTTCAATGAAGGCGACTACCTGCGCGCGGTGGAAGAGAAGGTGGAGGTGGAGAACATCTCGAAGGTGCTCTACCCGAACGACCAAACCGAGCACGGCAAGGAGCTGCGTCTCAAGCAGCAATATTTTTTCGTGGCGTGCTCGATTGCCGATATCGTCGCGGAGTTCAAGCGCGCGCACGACGATTTTCGTCTGTTTCCCGATCGCGCAGCCATCCACTTGAACGACACGCACCCCTCCATCGCCGTCGCCGAATTGATGCGTGTTCTGGTCGATCAGGAGGGACTCGGCTGGGATCTCGCGTGGGATCTCACTCAGCGATCCATTGGATACACCAACCATACTCTGATGCCGGAAGCGCTCGAAAAGTGGGCCGTACCGATGCTGGGGCGTGTCCTTCCTCGGCATCTGAAGATCATTTTCGAAATCAATCATCGGTTCATGCGCGACGTGAGTATTCATTGGCCCATGGATTCCTCGCGCATGAGCCGAATGTCGATCATCGAGGAGGGCCCGGTTCCGCAAGTTCGAATGGCGCACCTGGCCGTCCTCGGCTCTCACAGCGTCAACGGGGTGGCAAAGCTGCACACCGAACTCATAAAGAGCGACTTGCTCCCCGATTTTTATGAAATGTTCCCGGGCCGCTTCAACAACAAGACGAACGGGGTTACACCGCGCCGCTGGCTCCTTTATTCCAATCCGTCGCTCGCTCGATTGCTGTCCGAAAATCTCGGCGCCGACTGGATCGGCGGCGACTTTGCCCAGCTTTCGAGCCTGGCGACGCGCGCCGCCCAACCGGAGCTGCTCGACGCCTTGTGGGCTACCAAACTCGAGAACAAGCGAGCGCTTGCGACGCGGCTCGCAGAGCGCACCGGGGTCGCGGTCGACCCGAATGCGATGTTCATTGCGCAAATCAAGCGCATTCACGAATACAAGCGGCAGCTGCTTGCGTGCTTGGAAGTCATCGCACACTATGCGTTTCTCAAAGGTGCGCCGACCGAACTGGGGCTTACGCCACGCGTGTATATTTTCGCGGGGAAGGCGGCGGCCGGGTACGCGACGGCCAAGGCGCACATCCGCCTCATCAACGATGTCGCAGACGTCGTCAACGGGGATCCAGCCACCCGGGATCGATTGAAGGTGGTGTTCGTGCCGAACTACGGCGTGTCGCTGGCGCAGGCGATCATCCCCGCGATCGACGTATCGTTACAGATTTCGCAAGCAGGAAAGGAGGCTTCCGGCACGAGCAATATGAAGCTCGCAATGAATGGCGCCCTCACCGTCGGTACTCTCGACGGCGCGAACATCGAGCTGCGCGAGGCTGTGGGTCCCGAGAATTTCTTTCTATGCGGGCACACGATTGAGCAAGTCCAGGCGCTTTGGCGCAGCGGCTACGCCCCGAGTCGCTTCATCGCCCGGAGCCCTGAGCTCGCTCGATCTCTCGATCTACTCGAATCCTCGTTTTTCGCGCTGAGCGATCCCTCCCGGTACGCAGGCGTCGTTCGGACGCTCCGTGAAACCGACCCCTACATGGTCTGCGCGGACTTCGATTCCTATGCCTCTGCGCTGCGGGAAGCCGCGGCCGCGTACCGGTCGCCCAGAGACTGGGCCAGGAGATCGCTCTTCAACATCGTCGGAGGCAGCGCGTTCTCGAGCGATGCCACGATACGTGCCTATGCGCGCGAGATTTGGGGAATCGCTCCGATCAAGGTGGACGTCGCGCCACCGGGGGATGGCGCGCGGGCACCGCGCTGATCGGAGGCGGCAGAGGTGGACGGCGCGCTGTCGGGGCGGGGCGCTCCTGTCCGAGATTCGCGTCGATTGCGGCACGATCCGGATCTCAGCGATGGTGGACTCTGTGGCTGGATTTTTTCGCCCACCCTGTCCATCGGGTCGGTTTGCCGCGCGGTGTCACGGGTCGCCCGGGCGACCCGTGGTCGTCTCCGGCGTACGCGAGCGGCGGTTCGAGACGTGCTCGGAGTGGCGTGCGCCGCGCCGCCTGAATGTCATGCTTGTCTTGGCCGACCGAGGGATCACCATCATGTTCCTGCCCGCGCTCGTCTTCATGTGCGCAACGATGCATCGGCTGGCCCGTGCCCGGCGAGGCTCGAGGGTCCACCGATCGGACGTTCAAAGCGCCATCGCGGCGTGGGTGCTGTTGCCTACCGCATTCTTGTGGTGCCTCGCCTCGCCCCGTGCCGAGTCGCCGGACTTTGACCGCATCCTCGAGGCGCTCACTCTCGCCGCGTTCGCGGCTCTGCTCGTGACGCTGGCCCTCGTCTCGCTTGCCTGGGCTTGCGCGGCGCGGGAGGCACGGCGCTGGCGCCGCGGTCAGCCGCCGTCTCAACCCGGGATTGACTTCGGGCTCGGAGACGACTGGGTGTGCGCCGTGCCGTCGGAAGCGCCGTACCGCTCGACCGAGCAGTTCGAGGTAGTCGCGTCCGGATCCCCGGTTGCAGCGGCCGCCGCGCTCCGGTGGAACGTCGGCGCGCTGGTCGCGGTCTCGGTCGCGATGGGGGTTGTCACGTGGCTCACGCTTTCTGCGCAAGGTACCGGGTGCCCTCATCCGGCGTGCCATCACGTTCGCCGGCACGCCGAGTTCATCATGCCGTAGCGAATCGAGCGTGTGCGCGGCCGTCACCGCGTCGTCTGCCAAACAACGTTTCCGGCCGAGGAGCCATCGCGTAGGGTAGCGGCGGCACCAACATGACATCAGCATCGCAAGAGGCCGGGCCGGCGCAGGCGCCCCCCGAGGCGCCGTCGGTCTCGAGCCGCCGGTTCATGACGGGGCTCTTATGGTTCGGGGCTGGGGCCACCACCGCCTATTGGGTAATCTGGTTCGGGATTGACCGCAGCTGGCTCGCGACGACCGATACCCGCGAGTACTACGCGTACGAGAACGCGTTTCCGCTCGCGGATGCCTGGATGGCGGGGACTGGTGCGTTGGCGGCCCTCGCACTCCAGCGGCGTCGGGCCAGCGCGCTTTTGTGGATGCTGTTGACCGGGAGCGCCACGTTGTACCTTGCGAGCATGGACATCCTTTTCGATGTCGAGAACGGAATCTACTGGCATGGCAACGCGGCCAACGTCGCCGTGGAAGTCTTGATTAACCTGGCTTGCCTCGGCGGGAGCATTGCCGTCATCGCGTTCGCATGGCGTAACCGGCGTCATTTGACTGAGGATGCCTGACCGACGGTGATCCGATGGTGCCAATACGGAGCGGACAGCCGTCCAAGACGCCTCGGCCCGCGATCGGGCGAAGGGAATGGTTCGTTCAGAAGAGGCTCAGCGCATAGCCGAGCTGGGCGGCAATCGCCGTGCCTGCGGTCGGAAACAACTCCATGGCGCGCAATTCGAGGAAAATTCCCATGTTCGGATTGATTGCCAACATGCTGCCGAGGCCGATTCCCGCGTATCCGCGGCCCATGTGGTACCAAGCATCCTTGGCGACTGGCTGTGAGCTCGGCGTCGCATACACGAAGGTCGTCAGCGATGCGGCGACCTCGGCAAAGCCTCCGTCGATCATGCCATAGAAGCGGAAACCTGCGCGTCCGAGGGGGAAATGACCGAGCCAGAATTTGGCACGGACATCGGCGCTCACCGGAAGGAACGCCGTTCCGCCGGGGCGAGTCGGGCCCCCGTGGAAGGCGAACCCGACGGCTCCGCCCAACGTGACATTGTTGAACAGGGCGCGATCGTATCCGAGAAAAACACGCATGGTGCCGGGCTGGAGTCCCGCGGACTGGACTTCGCCCCCGCCGCCCTGGGCCGGTGTTTGCGAATACCAAGAGCCGTTGGTGTTGAAGCACGAGTAGCCTTGATTGCCGGCGCACACGTTGCTTTTGGCCGGCAAGATAGGCGCATCGAGCTGAAACGATAGGCTGAGCCAGTTGGCCCGGCCCGGCGTCCCGGTGATGTGCGTATCCTTGCAGGTTCCGCCGTCGCACTTCTCGCCGGGGCCGCAGTCGTCGTCGTTGCTGCACGACTCGCTGGATTCGGAGGACTTGCAACCCGGGAAGCCGGGGGGGCAATCGCCCTCGGAAGGGCTGGACTTCACCGGCGCCGTGGATGCCTTGGCGTCCCCCGTCGCCGGTTCGCCACCCGCCGATCCATTCACTTCTGCGGAGGGACCGCCGTCTCCGGCCGGAGGTTTGGATGCCCCGCTGGGCTTCGCGGGGCCGATCTCTTGGGTCTCTTCGGCGGGGGGGCCGGCGTCTCGAACCGGAAGCGTGGATGCGCCGTTTGCCTTCGCGGCCCCCAGCTCTTTCTGAAGGTCGGGCGTGGTGAGGTCCTTGTCGAGTTCGATGTTCGGGTCTTCTTTGACGGCCAGAGCGAATTGTGCACGTCCGTCTGCGATCTTCTGAGACGCGAATTCAACGACTCCGAGGTCGCAACGCAGGCGCGCGCGCACGGCCGATGAACAGTCGCCCGGCTTCTCGCAAAGCGCGAGAGCCTGCGTAAGCTTCTTCTCAGCCGATGCAAAATCCGTCGCCAGATAATCCGAATAGATCGCTGCTTCTCGAAGCTTCGCGGCGTCCGCGTCGTGGGCGGCCCCCAGCGCGGCATGCGACGCGAAAAAGACTGCGGACAGGATCGGGACGAGCGACCCAAAGCGAGGCCAAGATCGAATCACGGATCCTCCGGTTCCTTTCCCGTTCTTCTGCACTCGGGCGGCTCATGTTCGGCATCGTGGTGGCCGCAAGGGGCTGACACAAACACCCACCGCGAAACCACCGAGTCGAGAATCATAGCGGGAGTCGTGGAACGTGATTCGTACTTTTGCTACCACATTAAAGTCGGAGTTGGGGCGCGCGGCGATTGGGCTGAGCGCTCCGTTCGACCCGCAGCTTCCCGCCATGCGCAACGCCTGTCACGCTAAGCACGCTGCGTTCTTCGTCCCCGCGGCCATCTTCTTCGCATGCGCTGCCGACACGGGCGACGTAGCCAAGACCGCCCAACCCGTCACGCAAGCATCGACCGCTTCGTCCGCACCCGTTCCAAGCTCGAGTGCCTCGTCGACCGGCAACAGCGCGGTGTATGCCCCATCGAGCAGTAGCGACGACGCCGGCACTTCGGGTGGCGGTGGGCAGACAAGCTCCGAGAGCAGCAGTGCCACGGACGCGTCGGCGCCCGAGGATGCGTCGACGACGGAGGAGGCATCGACGCTGGAGGATGGGTCGGCGCTCGACGATGCATCGACGCTGGAGGCGGCTGCCCCGTGCACGACGTGTGCAGTCGAGCTGACGTACGAGTCCGACAATGCCACGAAAACCGGTGGCGCAGCGTTCGAGATTGAAATCGTCAATACGGGGACGACCGCGCTGGATCTGAGCACCGTCAGCGTGAAATACTATTTTGTAGCGGACGGTCTTTCTGGATTCATTTTCGACGTCTACACGTCGTATATCAACAACGCCGCCAGCAGTGCCTACGCTGCGGTTGGGGTCGCAGCCGTGTCGGGCGCGGTCAGCGCTTTCACGCCATCTACCGCGACTGCCGACAGCGTACTGACGATCAGGTTTACGGGTGCAGCAGGCTCGGTGCCGGTTGGAGATTTCTTCTACTTCAAGGGCGAGCTGCACGACCCGAGCTACTCGATGGAGTTCGCGCAGACGAACGACTATTCGTACAATGCCATGGACGACACGAAGCTCACCGCCAACATGCATATCGTGGTCGACATCGGCGCCACTATTGCGTGGGGGACGGCGCCCTGAGTCGGGCAGGCCATCGGCTTCTCCTCACTCACGCCTCCGATTGGGCGACGATCGCCAAGAGCTCACGGCCGTACTTGTCGAGGAGCGTAGGCCCTATTCCCGTGACGTCGAGGAGCTCATTTTCGTCGGCTGGGCGCGCGCGCACGACTCCGAGCAAGGTACGGTCCGTGAGGATGCGGAACGCAGGCACGCCGCGTCTCTTCGCTTCCTTGGTGCGCCACGCGCGCAGCGCTCCTTCGAGCGACGAGGCTTCGTCCCTTGATTTCGACGGGTTGACATGGTTGAGCTGCGCGGAATCCTTGTCGCGTCTCTTCGCGGCTGGAGGCGCCCCGTGTCGGCGGGCGCCTCGCTTGGCCGGCTTGCCCCGGCTTCCGCGAGGCGCGCCGTCGGGAACCACGGCGATGCGGATCTCGGTCGCGGCAAGGGTGTCGGCCTTTCGCCCGGCCGGCCCCAGGTAAATGCGCTGGAAGGCGATGGTCGCGCCGTCCTTCACGAACTCGTCTCCGGTGATCGTGACCTGCGACGATCGAGCAAGGCCTCCCAGCACATGATCGAGCGAGCGCCGGTCGAGCTCGCCGTTGCCGAAGAGGTCTCGGTGCAGTTGACCCGCGGGCCGTCCGTCACGCTCGCGAAGCGCGGCGAGGATGCGCGCCGCCGCGCGTTGCTCGGCGGCATTCGGGTTCCGAAAGGCCTGCCCGACGCACGCGGAAGGGGCGCAGACGTCGCAAAGTCCGCACGGAGATCCGTGGTCGTTGAGATCGCCAAAGTGCGCCACGAGAGCAAGCATGCGACACGAGGGAGTTTCCGCGTAGCGACGCATCTTGGCGAGTTGCTCGCTCTTGTGAACGCGCTGCCGTTCGTAGGCACTGCGCCAGTCCGCGCCACCGCGCCGAATGGTATCGTCGGGGTCCACGAGGGCACCGCCGTGGACCCAGAGCTTCTCGAGCGCTTTCTCGAAGACCGGGGCCGGCACCCCAGAACGCACGGCGACGTCGGCGATGGATTTCGCGTCGGCCGAAAGGGCATCCTGCACTCGCTCGAGTACGCTCGCGTCAGGGTAGTCGCGCTCGAGAAAGAACTCGTGTGTTTTCGTGTCGACGAACGAATGGATCAGTACGGCGCGCGAAGGCCTCCCGTCGCGTCCGGCGCGGCCAATCTCCTGATAGTACCCTTCGATGGAGGCGGGTAGGGCGGTGTGCACCACCAGGCGAACGTCGGCCTTGTCGATGCCCATTCCAAACGCGGTCGTCGCGACGATCGCGTCGAGCTTGCCCCCGAGAAACGCCGATTGGACGTCGTCTCGCGCGCTGGCGCGAAGCCCCGCGTGGTAGGCAGCGGCGCGCAATCGCGGAGACAGCTCTTGAGCAAGCTGTTCGGCCTCCTTGCGAGTCGGCGCGTAGACGATGGCCGGTCGCCGCTCGGCTTTATCGAGCAGGCGCTGGACGATGTCCGCGCGGACGCCCGGGCTTCGTTCGATCACTTCGACGCCGATATTGGTTCGACGGAATCCGTGAATGAAGCGCATCGGCGATTCGAGTCGGAGCTCGTCGACGATGTCGCCTTGAACCATCGGGGTTGCCGTCGCTGTGAGGGCGATGACCGGTGCGGGACGCAGAAGGGGCAGGCGTGCTCCCAGCATCCGGTAGTCGGGCCGGAAATCGTGGCCCCATTGCGAAATGCAGTGCGCTTCGTCGATCGCCACCAGCGTGGGCTTGCGGCGCGCCAGCATCTCCGGAAACCCGGGTACCTTGAGGCGCTCGGGTGCGATGAAAAGAAAGTCGAGTGCGCCGTCCAGATAAGCCCGGCATACGGCGCGCGAGTCTGCGCGATTGCGGCCGGAATGAATCCGCTCGGCGGCGAAGCCGCGTCGGGAGAGCTGCGCGACCTGGTCCTCCATCAGCGCAATGAGCGGGCTCACGACGAGTGTCGTTCCTCCGCGGGCGATGCCCGGAAGCTGATAGCAAAGCGACTTGCCGGCGCCGGTCGGCATGACGAGAAGGACGTCCTTGCCCGTCGCTGCCGCGACGCAGACGTTTTCCTGGTACGGGCGAAACGAGGGAAAGCCGAACGACGTCCGTAGCAGAACGCCGAGGTCGTTCGACCGCGCCGTGCGGTGTGTCGGCGTTCCGGCGGGCGGGCGATCCGGATCGGTGCTGGTCGCCGCGCCCGACGCCCCACTCGCCACGACGTCTCGGACGTAGCGGGATGCTGGGGTTCCGGCGGGCGCGCGATCGGGACCGGCGCTCGTCGCTGTGCCCGACGCCACACTTGCCACGACGTCTCGGACGTAGATCTCGATCTCGCGCATGAAGTTTGCGAGGTTTTCCTCGCCGCGCTCGATCCGCGCAAGCTTGGATTCCCATTCGCCCGTCATCGCGGGGCTCTTCACGCGCTCATGCACGATCTCGACGAGCGCCACTCCCTTGTCCGTCGCTTGGAGCGTCTTTCCCTCGCGCACGACGTATTCGCGTCGAACCAGAGTCTCGAGGATCGCGGCCCGTGTCGCGGGTGTGCCGAGGCCGCATTCGCGCATGGCACGAGAGACCTCGGCTTCGTCGAGGGTTCGTCCCGCTGTCTCCATCGCCGTCAGCAGCGTGCCGTCGGTGAAGCGCGGCGGCGGTCGGGTCCTCTTGGCGACCGACCTGGCGTTGACCACGCGCCGAGGCAGACCGGCTTCAAGGCCGCCCGGCAACGATGGGTCCGGGGCGCGTGGGCCTTCCTTCGGACGAGTCTCGGAGGCCCCCGCCGGTTGGGGGTCCAACGCGCGCCACCCCACGTTCTCGATGCTCGTTCCCGCGCTCGTGTAGCGGTCCCGGTCGGCGTTCCACTGTACGGTCGTGAGCACCGTCGTCACGGCGTAGACGTGATTGTTGTGCCACGCCGCGAGGAGGCGCCGGCATACCAGATCGTAAATCGCTTGCTCGTCTGCGGGCAGGCTGGCGGGGGCCACGGTGGCGGTCGGAAGGATCGCGTGGTGGTCGGTGACGCGTGCGTCGTCTACGAAGCGGGGACCGAGCGGTCGTGTCCCAGTCCCCTCGGCGACAAGCCCCTGGTAGGGAGCGGCGATCGCTCCGACGACCGCCGCGAGGGTTTCGGCGACGGCGCTCGAGAGGTGTCGGCTGTCCGTCCGCGGATAACTCAGAAGCTTCCATTTCTCATAGAGAGTCTGCGCGACCTCGAGCGTGTGCTGCGCGGTAAACCCGTAGATCCGATTTGCATGACGCTGGAGTTCCGTCAGATCGTAAAGTGCCGGTGCCGGCACGTGTCGCGAACGACGATCGATCGACTCGATGCGTGCGAAGCCGCGTTGGGCGCGCTCGACGATCGCGGCCGCGTCTTTGCCGTCCGGCGGCAGGCGCTGCGCGTCTCGCTCACGGGTCCCACCCCGCAGATACGTCCCCTCGTACGTCTGGCGCTCCCTCTTCGGATCGTCGGGATCGAAATCGCGCGTCTGCGGGCCGAAGGTCGCGACGACCTCGAGATAATCCTCGGGCACGAAGGTTCGGATCCCGATCTCGCGTTCCACGACCATGGCCAACGTCGGCGTCTGCACGCGTCCGACCGACAGGTTGTCGTCGTGGAGGACGCTATACGCTCGCGACAGGTTCATCCCGACCAGCCAGTCTGCGCGGCTGCGACCACGAGCTGCATCGGCGAGGCGGTCGAACGCGCTCCCATCCTTGAGCGTACGCAAGCCAGCGGCGATGGCCTCCGGCGTCAACGACGAGATCCACAAACGGCGAACGGGCTTGGTCGCGCCGGCCGCCTCGTAGATGTACCGGAAGATGAGCTCTCCCTCGCGACCCGCATCGGTAGCGCAAATGACGGTGCGAATTTCGCTTGACAGCAGCAAATTGCGAACCACTTCGAACTGGGCGCGCGTGCCTTCGGCGACCACCAAGGGCCACGCCGGGGGAAGAAGCGGGAGATTGGCAAGCCGCCAAGTTCTCCACGCGGGATGGATCTCGTGCGGCTCGGCCAGCGTGACGAGGTGACCCAGGGCCCATGTCACGATGTGACCGGGGCCGTGAAAGTAGCCTTCGGACCGGGTGCGGGCCCCCAGCACATGCGCAATGTCGCGCGCGACGCTTGGCTTTTCGGCAACGACGAGGATGGTCATCGGGGGGGTGGTGACCTCGCGTGGCAGATGTTTGCGAACATCCGGGAGCGTGTCGAGCGGCTCCAGCCGGGGCGGCGGTTCGGAACGGCGCGGAGCGAGGCGAGTCTGCCGAGCGGAATGGCCATCGGTCTTTTTCCCCTTCGCCCGCCGCGGGGCAGCCGTTGCGTGTCGTTCACGCCGAGGCCGACGTGGGGGCGCGCGCCGGGCCGGAGAGGGCAAGAGGTTCCGTCCAAGTGAAGCCCTGCACATAACGCGTCGGCCCGGAGCTACAATGCTTCTCCGGATGCGCGTTGCGTTGTTGTACCCACCCCCGTGGAAAATCCCCTTGCCGGGTGAAGCCCCCGACCCTCTCGGCGACGGGCCTCCGACCGAGTACGCGCAGGGCGACCTCGACGGCGATTTCTTCCAGACTCCGTACGGTCTCTTCGCACTCGGGGCGCAGGCGCTTCGCGCCGGACATTCGGTAAAGGTCATCAACCTATCCGCTTATCCCTGGCGGCACGTTGAGCACGCGATCGGTGTCTTGGAGGCCGACGTGTACGGCCTGTCGTGTTGGACGGCCAATCGGCGCGGGGTGGCCCTGGTTGCGCGCGAGATCAAGCGCATCCACCCGAGATCGCACGTCGTCGTTGGCGGTCCTCACGCGACGCCACTCGCGCGAGAGATGCTCGCGCACCACGAAGACATCGACACGATCGCCGTCGGCGAGAGCGAGCAGACCTTTCTCGAGATCCTCGACCGATTGCAGCGGCGCGAGAGCCCGGCCGGCATCGCCGGAACGGTCTATCGGGATGGGCATCGGCTCGCCGTTGCGCCAAAGCGGGCAGCGATCGAAGATCTCGACGCGCTCGCTTCCGTGCACGACTACTTCGACACGCACATTGTGATGACGTCGCGCGGCTGCGCGTGGCGTTGCACGTTCTGCGGTGCGGAGGCGAGCTGGGGGCGGGGCTACCGCGGTCAGTCCGTTCCGTACGTGCTCGATGCCCTCGAGAAGGCGGTCGCGCGGGCGCCGGTCAAGATGCTTCAGATCAAGGACGACACGTTCACGACGAACCGCAAGCGTGTGCTTGCTCTCTGCCGGGGAATTCGGGAGCGCAACATCCGCTTCCTCTGGAGCTGCGACACCCGCGTTGACGTTCTCGGTGACGAGCTCTTGCGAGAGATGCGCCTCGCTGGATGCGAGCGGCTGAGCCTTGGGGTCGAGTCCGGTTCGCAGAAAATTCTCGACGCCATCGACAAGAAGATTACGCCTGACGAGATCATCGCTTCGAGCGAACTCGCGAAGAAGTACGGCATCAAGATCCGGTATTACATGATGATCGGCAACCGCGGGGAGACGCAGGAAACTTTTGCGGAGACCTTGAGGTTTCTCGAACGGGCCAAACCGCATCAATCCATTTTTGCTTGCCTGTCCGTTTATCCGGGAACGCGCGATTACGACTTGGCCGTGGCGGCCGGCTGGCTCGACGCCGAGTTTTATTTCGAGCGCGACTTTCAGGAACTCAAAACCACGTTCGACGCTTCGGACGAGGACACGGCGTTCCTTCGCGATTGGTTCCGGCGAAACAAGGGCCTCCGCGACGGGTTCCGCGAAGGCATCGTGGAGTACGAGGCCATCCTGGGCCGTTTGGGCGACCACCACGCGGCGCATCTCGATTTGGCCGGCGCGTACTTCCGAGAGGGCCGGCTCGACGAGGCCGAGCGCCACGCGAGCCGGGCTCTCGAGCTGCAGTATCCGGCGCCGGGGCTCGCGCTCAACTATCTGGCTTGCATCGCCGCGCTGCGAGGCGACGCCGTAGGCATGCAACAGCGCTTCTCGGAGGCGATGAGCCGCGATCCTCAACATGGGGTCATCGCGCGCAATGCGGATGTGATCGAGCGCTGGGCGGCGCAGCCGTCGTCGGATGTCGCGTCGCTCGATCTCCTCGCGACGCACGACTTTCAACTGCTGGAGCGGCGTTCGCAGCCTACGCTTCCCGGCCCTCTGGCGAAGGATTTTGCGGTCTGGCATCCGCCGCCCCAAGCCCCCGCCGGCCCGAGCGGTGGAGGCAAGGGGGCCCGTGCGCTTCGCGTGCTTGCGTAGTCTATGATGCACGCTGCCGTCGTCGTCTTCGATGGCCGTCCGCGCTCTTGTTTCGAGTGCTGGACGCCGCGTCCGATCGGCACGTGCGCGGCGCGCCCCCGCCGGACCGGTAGGTCGCGCGGCGGTCTCCGATACGTTGGCATCCGGCGGAAGGAACGCTCGACCATCGGGGGCACGCCGCCCGAGGTGGACGGTTCAGGATGGATGCGGCAAGTAGCTGAGTGCCAGCGCGATCGACAACCCGCCGAAGAGCAACACGAAGACAAGCACCGTCGTGATCACCAGGTGTCGTCGTCGTGACCGGCCTTCGAGCGCAGCCAAGACATCGCGATCGAGCGCCGACAGATCGGTGGGTGAAGGCAGAGCGCCGGCGACCGGCGGCGCGCCCGGAGCGACCGAAACGGCAGCGATGGGCACAGGGTACGCACTCGGCGGCGGCCTCGCGGAGGGGCCTGCTGCAGCAGGTCGTCGCTCCAGTTCATCGAGGCGCTGTTTGAATTCGACGAGGGCGCGCTCGTGATTTTGAAATGCGCGCTGCAACGGGGCCACCGCTTCGTCCACCGCGGCGCGGACCTGGGCACGCAAGTCGGGTCCGGCTTCGCCAACCACCGGTGCCGGAAGAGGTGGGGGCACGGCGCCCTGCATCGCCATAGCGGTCGCATGCCGGCTCACCACGACGGTGGCGTCCTCGTCGGCGTCGCGATCGGATCCGAGGGCCGGAAGCGGCGGTGGCATAGAGGCCGCGGCCTGTTCCGGACCTCGCTCCAGGATGAGCGGCAACGTCGCGCTGGGGCCGCGGGATGGGGGCGTGGCCGGTGCGCCCGGCACGGGGGGGGGGTGCCTCCTTTCGTGGAGGTCGTCGTGGCCGCGGCTCGCGCAGCGGCGGCGGCGGCTGCTGGCGCGTTCGGTCGATCGCCGATCAGGGGCTGCGAAGCCGCAGCCGCTCGCGGGGCCGTCGCGGGCGGGGGGGAGCCATCACCGAGATTCGGCTGCGATGGAACGGTGGGTCGCGCGGCGGAAGTCGTCGCGGTCCTGGCGGCAGGTCGATCGCTGAGATTCGGCTGCGATGGAGCGGCGGCCCGCGCAGCAGGGGTCGCTGCAGCCGCCGATCGATCGCCGAGATTCGGCTGCGACGGAGCGGCGGTCCGCGCGGCAGGGGTCGCTGCAGCGGCCGATCGATCGCCGAGATTCGGCTGCGACGGAGCGGCGGTTCGCGCCGTGGAGGCCGTTGCGCCTGCTGGGGCCGCCGATCGATCGCCGAGATTTGGCTGCGAGGATGGAGCGGGCGCTCTCGGCGCGGCAGCAGGCGTCGCTCCCGTGACGCCAGGCCGATCGCCGAGATTCGGCTGGGTCGAGGCTCCGGTCACTCTCGAGGAGCCCGTAGGTGGGGCGTTGGGGGACGGACGGTCGGCGATCTGCGGGGCCGACGGCGCTCGCGGCCTCTGCCCGGCCGGTGCCGATGCGGCCGGCGAGGGTGCTCCCTTCGTCTGGCTCGTTGTCGCAGCCATAGCCGCCTGTGGCGGTGCTCCCCCAGCCGCAGTGGAACGAGCTGCGGCTGGCTTTGCGGGCGTCGCTGAGGCGATTGTCGCGTCCTCCGGCAGCGGCTCGGCCGCACCGACCTTGGGGGCGACCGGGGGTGCCTTGGGGGACTCAGCAGCGGCCGGGCTCGTAGGGTGCGTCTTGGCGGGGTTTCCAGGTCCCCGGGCGCCCGCTTGGCTCATAACTCTGACGGTGCCTGATCTGCGCGAAAAGCGCCAGCGTTAGGGCAAATAGGTGTGTTCGTGTAGCACGCACCCCTCGCAAGAATCGCACGGCGCCACAAACGAGTCGGCTGGGCGCCCTTTACAGCGCTTCCCGCTTAGGTCACAGCTACGGGCAATGAGGCTACAGTACCGTCTCGTAGCGTCTATCAGGCACCCAATTTCCGTCGCCGTCGGGCTGCTCATCGCAGTCGCTGCGGGGTGTGCGGGAGGCGCGACGCCGCTCGGGGCGGGTTCGAACGGGAATTCCACGTTCCACAGTTCATCGAGCGCGTCGAATGGGGCAGTCGACGCGAGTCTTTCGAGTGGCCTGGCGGCGTTCAACGACGGGGGACCGTGTCTGGTGTGCGGCATCACCCTCGCTCGCGACGGTTCCGCGTCGGGCACCAGCGGCGAACCCGATACCAAAGTGGCCGGGATGATGTATGCGGATTTTCCATCGACTCCGGTTCTCGACGGAGTGGACACGGATGCCGGGGTTCTCGACGGATCGGACGCCGACGCGTCCGAGGCAGTCGACGGAGCGGACTCGGACGGGTCCGTTGTCACGACACTCCCGAGCAACGCGCCGGAGCTCTTCGGCGCCTCGTCGCAAGGTGCCCAGACGGGCGGTCCGTGCCTGATCGAGCCGGAGCTTGGCGCACTCTATCCCGACAATTGGCTGCGGCCCCGCTTCCGCTGGGTCGTTCCGCAAGATGAAAATATTTTTGAGCTTCGGCTTCAGATTGCCAATCAAACGAATCCTCTCGTCGTCTACACGACGTCGAACGAGTGGACGATGCCGGACGCGATGTGGGATGCGCTCCGGGCTGACTCCTACGATGAGCCCATCAACGTGACGATTCGCGGCGGAGCTCTCGCGGGGGACGCGTTGACCGGCGAGGCGCTCGGGTCTGCCGGCACGATCGGCATCGCTCCCGTCATCGCCCCCGGCACGATCGTTTACTGGACTCCCACGAGTGGGACTGCGCTCAAGGGCTTCGCCGTGGGAGACGAAACCGTAACTCCGGTTCTGCAGCCGGGGCAGGTCACCGAGTACGCGACGACCTGCATCGGATGTCACAACGCGACGCCCGATGGTGACTATGCGTCGTTTTCATCGAGCTACGACCAATGGGCCAACGGATTCGCGGATATTCAGCCGAACCAGACCGGCGGTCTTCCGCCCTGGCTCGGAGCCGCGGGGCGTGCGGTGATCGAGACGGGAACGCTCGGCATACACACGTTTTCGCCCGCTCATTGGACCGCGGGCGATCGGATCGAAATTACGGCCTATAACCCCATGGATAACGCAGATTCCGAGCTCGCTTGGATCGACGTCGAGGCGACCACCGCTCCCGCCATGGGCATCCTCCAGCGGACCGGCGATCCGCTCCACGCGGGTGCGCCGAGTTGGAGCCACGACGGCACGCAGATCGCGTACGTCTCCACGAACGCCAATATGGATGGTCGTTTGTCGGTCGGTCCGGCGGACGTTTACGTGATCCCGTATGCGGACAAGGCAGGGGGTACCGCGGCGCCTCTGGCGGGCGCGAGCGACCCGGCGGCGAGCGAGTACTACCCGACCTGGTCGCCTGACGATCAGCTGATCGCGTTCGACAAAGTGGCGAGCGGAACGACGATGTACAGTAACCCACTGGCCGAGCTCTACGTTGTCGGTGCGCCCAATAATTCGGATGCCGCGACCGTCGCTCCGGTGGGTCGCCTCGCCGTGAACGATCCGCCTGCTTGCACCGGCAGGGTGAGCCCTGGCGTGACGAACAGTTGGCCGAAGTGGGCCCCCGCCGTCGGCACGGTCGCCGACGGGCGAAAGTTTTATTGGCTGGTCTTCAGTTCGACGCGCGATCCCTACAGCGCCGACGGTCCGCAGCTTTACCTGACGGCGCTGGTGATTGATGCGGCCGGCAATTGGCAGCAATTTGGCGCCCTCTACTTCTGGAATCAACCGGAGACGGAGCACAACCACACCCCGGCATGGGATTACTTTCAAATCCCGCCGCCGCCGCCGTCGATTCCGCATTGATGCGCCCACTCGGGCATCGAGGGGGGCGGCGGATTGACGTGACGGGGGTGTGTAGATTGGGCGGCCCATCATCGCGAAGCGGCAGGAGCAGAGCCGACACACTGTGACTTTGCCGCGCTACGGTCCGAGCAATCGCTTGAGCGGTACGCCAAAAGCGCGCGCGACGCTGACGAGGACAGCGAGCGAAGGGTTCGCCGAACCGGTCTCGAGCCGTCGCACCACCGCGGCCCCGATTCCGATGTGGATGGCCGCGGAGCGCTGGCTCCAGCCGCGTTCGACGCGCAGCTCGCGCACCCGCTTTCCTAGCGTCCGGGACAGCTGATGGAAGGGCCGAGCCCGCCGTCGCGTGGGGCTCGGGCCAGGTGAGCGCTTCGGCATCTCCCCACATGAGCGACGGGACGTTCGACGCACCGGTTAAGGGCCGCTCAGGACGTACGAAGCGTCGCTGCTCGCCCACAGCCCGTGAGTCACGCGGGTTCGGGATGCCCGAGGCTTCGGCGTGCCTGGGCGAGAGTCAAGGCTCCGAAGCCCGCGCGGCAGGGGCCCGATGCGAGGCAAACTCGGCGTTTACAATCGGCGCCCGCTCGTTTACGACCCCGGCCATGAACGGGAGCAATCGCGTGCGCCATCCCGGAGCATGGGTGCCGACCTCGTACCTCGCCGAGGGGATCCCTTTTGCGATGGTGACCTGGGTCGTGGGCACGATGTTCAAGGATTTGGGCTACACGGACGGTCAAATTACCCTCAGCACGGCTTCCATTGGTATCGCATGGTCACTCAAGCCGTTTTGGGCCGGCTTCCTCGATATGTCCCGGACCAAAAAGTTCTGGGTCCTCTCGATGGAATTCGTTCTCTGCGCACTCCTTGCCGCTGTCGGCGTGTCTCTCCACTTGCCGAACTATTTCACGCTAGTCATCGGGACGTTGTGGATTCTCGCGTTTGCGTCGGCCACTCAGGACATTTGCGTAGACGGCATCTACATCAGCGCCCTCACAAAAGAACAGCAAGCGGCGTGGATCGGGGTCCAAGGGGTTTGCTGGAACGTCGGCCGCATCTTCGCCACGGCGGCGATCGTCGCCACCGCCGGCGCGTTGGAGCGCGCGGGTCACGACGCCAAGACCGCCTGGACCGAGGCCGTCGGACTCGCGTCGGCATCGATGGGGGCGCTCGGCGTCTATCATTATTTCATGCTTCCGACGGGGTCTATCTCCCATAGGCCCGAGGGAGCCGCGGAGATTTTCGAGACGTTCTGGGACGAGGTCAAAGCGTTCTTCCGAAAAAAATCGATTTGGGGAATGCTTCTGTTCGTCTTCTTGTATCGAAGCGGCGAAGGCTTCTTGTTGCAAGAAGCGCCCCTTTTCATCCAGGCTCCGTTGGCGAGCGGGGGACTCGGTCTCACGCTGACCCAGAAGGCCTGGGTCGACGGAACGGTGAGCACGGTCATGGGCTCGGTAGCCGGGTTGCTCGCCGGCGTATTCATTGCAAAATACACGCTGAAGCGAACGCTGTTCGTTCTCGCGCTCTGCATGAATATCCCGCATCTCTGCTACATTTTCTTGAGCCACGCGGCGACACCCGACCGGCAGTTGCCCTTCACGCTCATCTTGCTTCTCGTGAGCATCGAGAAGTTCGGTTATAGTTTCGGATTTACCGGAAACATGCTGTACATGATGCAGCAGATTGCGCCCGGCAAGTACAAGATGACGCATTACGCATTCGCCACGTCGCTCATGAACCTGGTTCTCATCCCCACACAGGGCGCCAGCGGGTGGCTGGCCGATCGCATGGGGTATCGTACATTCTTCATCTTCGTTCTCATCGCGTCTATTCCGAGCGTTATCGCCGCTTGGAAGGCTCCGTTTCCGAATCCGAAGGACGGTGACGAGGACGAAGGCGGTGATGTGAAATCCGTGATGGCGACATCGGGTAGCGTGCCCTGAAGTGTCGCGCGACCCGTGGGGGGGAGGGGAAGTGGCCACGATGTCTCACGAACGCGCTTTCTCGCGCCGGATCTCCTTTTGGGTGGTCGCAACGGCGGCGACTGCGGCATCCATCGGCTGTTCGTCCTCGTCGGGGGCGACCACCGCACCGGAGTGCGCGAAGCCGGACGGAACGTATTCGCTGACGCTGTCGCCGACCGGGCAGAGCGAGAATCTCAGCGGCGACTGCTCGTCGACCACTCCGCAGTCGATCCAGATTTCTCTGTCGGGGGCGTCCGTGTCGTTGAACGGGGAAACCTGCGTGGGGTGTCCGGCGGGCAGCTGTCAAATCGACCTCATCTGCGGACAAACGGTCTCGTGCGGCGGCACATCGACGGCCGTCACCAACCCGCCAAGCAACTACGTCCAGACGGTCTCGTTCATCCTTCCGACGAGCGTCGACGCCTCCACGACGAACGCCACGGCCGCTCTCGGGCCCGCGAGCTGCGGGTACGAGGGAACGGCCGCCCTAGCGACTTCAGCGACCTCCCCTTAGCTTAAGCCGTGCGACAACGGTCGGGTCGGGGGTATTCATCGAGCAAGAGGAGATCTCGATGAGCCCCGCCGATTTCGATCCCGACTACGTTTTCACCCACCACCATCCGACGCCCGAAAAGCTCCATCACTATGAAGCGATCCACGCCGCCGCGAAGCACTTCGCGGCGGTCATCCTTGCCAACACGCCTCCGTCGGCGGATCAAACCGCGGCGCTGCGCCTGCTTCGAGAAGCGACCATGACGGCCAACGCGGCAATCGCGCTCGATGGCCGGCTGCGGTGAAAGGGCCGTCCGAGCGCGTGCGCCGAAATCGTTTCGCCTCCGTCGGTAGCGCGATGCTGTGAGGTTTCGGGGGAAACGGGGGGTCAAGGCGCTCTTCGGTACTGCGCCCCGTGGGAGCGGTACCCTGCTGCGCTGGGTACGTCTGCGTTGCAGGCTGGCGCTGTACTAAAATGACTTCTTGGGGCTTCGCCCCAAACGATCGGGCGCTTTGGCAGACGCTACCGACGGGTCGCCTTCAGCGGAAGGCATGAACCCATTCGGTGAACGACCTTCCTTGGACGGAATTGCATGGCAGCGGCACTCCGGCCCACAGCGGGTAGCGAAGGGCGAAGAACACGACGGCCGCGCCGATATACATCGGACGCAGAGCCTGCCCGATCCGGGACGCGAGCGCCCTCAGCCGCGCCATCGTGTCGTTGTGCCCCGCGGCCTCGCCCGACCGGGCAGCTCTCATCTCTTCGATCCACGCGCGACAATAGGAGTCGAGATCGAAGATGGCCATCGAAATGGCGAGAGCGCTGAACGGTACGGTGGCGGCGAAGTAGCGAGTGTAGACGAACCGATGCACCATCGCGTAGGGAAGCCAGGTGGCGCAGCCACCCACGATGACGAACGCGCGCTCGAACTTGGGTTCGCTCGTGAACTGCTCGGCCGCGTAACACATTGCGGGGACGAATGGCCACCACGCGAACCAGTTGCCCGAGGCGTACGTGTACTGGCAGGATCCGTTCTTGGCCCGTGTGAGAAACCAGGTAGACCCGCGGTCGAGCGGCCATTGATACCAGCGTGAAGATCCCGGCGACGACGCGGGCGCGCCCATATTGTAGTCGACGATCGCTTTGTGAAGCTTGACCCACTCGTCGAGGGAATGGCCGGCCGCAAAGAATGGCCAGAACGACGCAAAGTAAATGAGCGGGGGCAGGACTGCGAACGACGCGAGTGCGGCGCCCGCCTCTCGGACCGTCTGGGCGCGAGTCGCGGGTGAGTTTCGCCAATCCAGCGCGATGCGCGCGACGGTGAGCCCGACCAGACCCATGATGGGGGCGAGCGCACTCCATTTCATGGCGAGTGCTGCGCCGCACACGGCGCCGACGATGGCGATCCAGCGAATGCGTCGTGTTGGGGTTGTCCAGTAGATGTAAAAAGCGGCGTACGCCGCGACGGTCATGGAGATGTAATAGATGTCGGTCATTCCGACGCGCGACAGACAGAAAAGCCACCCATCGGCCGCAGTGAGTGTCGCCGCGAACAGGCCGAAACCAGGCCCGCGCATCCGGTTGCCGACGACCCACACCATCCCGACGATGAGCAGCCCGAGCAGCACGCTCGGAATGCGATAAAGGGCCGGATTCATCCCGGCGATCCGAATGATCGCGGCCATGATGACCCGGGGCGTTGGCGGATGCACCCACTCATAGCGACTGTCGTCGTTACCCAGATCGGCTGTGCTGAAAATCGACGTAAATCGCCGGTCCGCCCCGTCGTCCGGATGCCGCCACGCGTCCCATACGTTCTTGTCGCCGACTGCGATGCGACGCGCTGTCAAAACGGTATAGTTCTCGTCGTACGCATAGAGCCATTTGCCGTCTTCCAGGCGGCCTGTTTCGGGTCGATTCAACCGACACCCGTAGATGAGGCCAACGACCAAGAGAAGCCATATCCAGGAGCGGCGCAGCGTGAACAAAGTTCGGAAACCTAGAACGGCGCGAAGGCGCATGATGGGCACGCAGTCTACTGCCCCGCGAACTCCAGCGGGCGCCAACACGCTCCGATCCGGGCGATGTGCCGAGTCGCTCGCGCTTTTGTCGGTTCGAGGCTGGTTCATCGATCGTTGCCGCAACACGGCTCGTGCCTGCCCATGTGCGAAGTTTCCGCAGCGCTCGCGCCGCGGCAGTGTGTCACATTGTGCCATCTGGCGAGTCCTTTGCGCGGCGCGACCGACGTCTCGATGGAGTGCGTAGAACGTTCGTCGCGGTATCGCGACAGCGCGCGAACTGGTCCACGAGCAGGGCCGGAAAGGCCGAACCGCCCGCGCTCAACGGCGTTATGCTTCGCAGGTGCAGCTGGCATTTCCGGCACCGCTCGCGCCGGGCGACATGGCTGCCGTGGTCGCTCCGTCGGGTCCGTGTTCTCGAGAGGAGCTCTGGCGAGGTCTGGGGTGGCTTCGGGCCCGCTATCGACTTCGGATGTCCGTAGGGGCACTCTCCCGCGACGGGTATCTGGCGGGCGACGACGCCAGGCGGAGAAGTGAGCTTTCGCGCGCGATGCTCGACCCGGAGGTCGGCGCGATTGTCGCGACTCGTGGAGGCTACGGTGCAATACGCATGATCGACGATCTGCCTTGGGGCAAGTTCGCCCTGCGGCCGAAGTGGCTCGTGGGCTTCAGCGATATCACGGTACTCCATGCCGCGGCGTGGCGAGCGGGGGTGGCATCCATTCACGGTCCGAACGTGGTTGGCCTGGGAAGTCGGGCGACGCCACGTCTGCGAGCGGCTTGGATTGGGGCCCTCGAGAGGCCGACCGCTCGACGGCAGTGGCGGGGGCTACGGGTGTTGCACGGAGGGTTCGCGCAAGGTCCCCTGATCGGTGGCAACCTCGCAGTCCTTCATGCCCTGGCCGCCGGCGGTCGCCTCTCGGTGCCCCGCGGAAGCGTTCTCGCGCTCGAGGATGTTGCCGAGCTGCCATACAGAATCGATCGCATGCTGACCTCTCTCGTACTGGGCGGCCATCTCGCGAATGTGTCCGCGCTCGTCTTCGGAGCGTTCGACCGCTGCCGCGTCGAGGGTGCAGATGGGCCCACCATCGGGGAGGTTCTCGAAGAGCGGACGCGATCGCTCGGTATCCCCGTGCTGTTCGGCGCGCCCTTTGGGCACGGCGACGTTAACGACGCCTTCGTCTTGGGCCAGCCAGCCGCAGTGGGGGATGGCGACATTCGGTTGGGGGTACCTGCCGAAAGCGCACCCCCAGTGAATTGAACGCGCTATGTACGCGGCAGCGGGGGCGGAACGCTTCGCTTGGTGGGTCCGGATGGCTCCTTGTTCGCGGCCGCCTCGGCTTCTACTGGGACGACTTCGTCTTCATCGTCGATGATCTCGGCAAAGTCGTCGGCGATGACCACGTCTTCTTCGGCGTCGGCTGCCAGCTCTTCGCCGTCGATGGCTTGCGCACCTTCATTCGCGGCTTCGATCGGGTGGGTGAGCGCCGCGGACGCGTCGTGCGCAGAGTTCGATGAATCGGGCAATGCCTGGGCGTCTACAACAGGCAACACGTCCGGGGCCAGAGCTTCCTCCACCGCGATCGGGATGGCCTTGGCCGGGTCGTGACGGTCGTCGACCAAGGAAGGGGTGATGGCGGGTGACGCACCGATCGGTTCGCCCTCGATGCCGCGGTCGCCGGTTTCGTCCGCGCAGGCGGTGATGCCCATCGTCCGAGCGCGGTCGTCGTACGTGGATCGTGCGCCCTCGGCGTCCTGCCCCTGGTGCAGAACGCCAGCAGAATCCGCGGGCTCATCTCGAGTCTGCGCGGTTTCGGACCCGCTCATGTTTGCGTCTCGCGTCACGCCAGATCGGCCCGGGCTCTCCTCGGACCCCGCGAGTTCGGATCCGCCAGCAGTGGCTTCCGGTGTCATGGACGATACGTCCCGAGAAGCCTCCGCCGGCGCGGTCGTATCGACGTCGTCGCCGGAAACCGCTGGTGCAGGTCGGCGGAGCATGTTCGCCTTGGCGCGCTCGAGCCCAGCAACGGCCTCGGCGTCTCCGGGCTTCATCCGCAGGACCCGTCGCCACGCGTCCGCGGCCTCGCGAGGATCGGCTAGCTCGTTTTCCCACATGCCGGCCACGCGGCGGGCCAGATCGGCGCGATCGTGCACTTCTTTTCCGCGCAGAATCTGATCTTCGTAAAGCTGCACCCTGGATCGGTGGTCTCCGATTTCCGTGAGCAGCGCTGAGAGTTCGTCGACGACCGACGGCTCGCCCGGACCGAGTTCGTACAACTTCTTGAGATCGCTGGCCGCGCCAGCTTTGTCTTTCAAATCGTCTCGCCGAAGTCTGGCCCGCCGTGCAAGAAGTTGGCGGACGAGCGGTCCGTCAAAGACGTCCAGGAGCGCCCGCGACAACGTGGCCTCCGCTCGCTGCGGATCCCGAAGCTCCTTGGCGAGCCCGTCCAGCATGTCGAGAGTCGGTGCTTCGACATGGGCGACCAGGGCGTCTCCCAGCCATGCGAATGCCTGCTCGTCGTCGCCCAGCTCGCTGTGCGCGATGGAAGCGGCTCGACGCAGCAGTGCGCCACGCGTTCGTCCACCGTCGCGGGCTCCCTGGCCGCCGCTCGACATCGACATGCTCAGCGCATGGCGCATCCGGTTGCCGTCGATGTGTGCATCCGCCTCTCGCGCCGCCTCCTCGAGCGTCTTCACGGCGTCATCCGTCGGCGTTCCGCTGAGCGCGAGATCGAACAGCGCCCTCGCTCGATCCATCTGTTCGAACGCTCCGGCTACCTGAGCGGCGCGCGCAAGTGCCGCCACGCGGTCAGACGGCGTCTTGCAACGTCCGATCTGCCGCTCATACAGGTCGATCACGTCCGTCGCCTCTTCGGCAATCGCGGCAAGACGTTGAAGCAGCTCTTCGGCCTTCGCCGGGGCGATGCTGGTCAGACCCAGTTCCCCGTGGTGCAACGCCTCGAGCCGCGGCGCTCCGTTCTTGTGCCTCACTTCCGCTTGCCGCACGAGCTCCTCGGCCCTTGCGGCGCCGCTGAGGTCGCGCTCCAGCAGATCGTGTGCGGTCGAGATCGCGTCCAGATCGCGCATCTTCACGGCGAGCGCTTCGAGGTGCCGGCCCAGGTCGAGATCCCCGCCTCTGCTTCGTACGATTTCGCAGCCGACGCGCACGGCTTCCTCGTCGCGCCCGACTTCTGCGAATCGCTCGAACGCTCCACGCAGGAACGGCGTGCGCTCGGCACTCGGCTTGGCACCGAACCACCATTCGACCAGTTTGCCCGCGACGATCCCGCGCCATCCGAGTCGATCGCCCAATTCGACGTAGGTCTTGCGAATGCCCTCGTCGCCGCCGTCGGCGAGTTCGGTCAAAACGGCGAGCGCCTCGTCCCCACGATCGAGTTCGTCTGCGAGGATCCGAGCGAGCTTGTTGGTCAACTGGCTGATCTCGCCATCATCGGCTTCGACGTCGATGCGCTGAGCCAAAAGCTCTGCGAGCTTGGCCCACTCCTTCGTTTTCTCGCACAGTTCGCACAAGCGGCCCAATGCGTCGAAGTCGTCCGGATCAGAAATGCGAACGATCTCGAGCGCGCGAATGGCATTGGGCAAGTCATCGAGTTGCTCGTACAGGCGTGCGAGTCGGCTTGCGATCGGTCCACGCTCGGCCCCACCCTCGACGAGCGTGATTTCGCGCTCGAGTGCATCGGCGGCCGCCGCCGGCCTGTCGCGCGCCTCCTGGAGGTCGGCGATGGCCTGGAGCGCGGGCCGACAGCGCGAGTCCAACTCGGCGAGGATTCGCTCGTAGCGTGCGACCGCCGTGTCGACGTCGCCCAGACCGTCGGCAACGAGCTCGGCTTCACGCAACGCGATGCGAGCGCGCTCGGGCCCGTCGGCAGCGACTTTTTCCAACCGACGCAGCAGCTGTGTCGCTTCTTCGTAGTCTTCGCGCTCGACCGCGTCGTCGACGAGCCGCTCAAGGGCCTCCTTGTCGTCGCCGTCTTCGAGCACTTTGCGCCAGGTCTCGCTGGCGGCTCGCGGGTCAGCGAGTCGGCTCGTGAGAAGACGCGCGGCTTCGCGTCGCGCGGCCACGCGCTTTTCACGGTCCGCGATCCGATCCCCGCGCTTCGAGAAAAGGGCGACCAGTTCGGGCCAACGGGCGGCGACCGTGTAGCGCTCTGCAAGACGCGTCGCGAACTCGTCGCTCGAAGGGTCGAGGTCGGTGGCCTTCTCGAGGTTTTCGATGACCGCGTTCTCGTCCCCGGCACGGGCAAAGTGATTGGCCGCGCGCGCGAGATGGCGTCCCTTGGCATTCGGTGTCGGCTCGAGCTCCGAGCGGTGATTCGTTGCCAGGCCCGCGCGCTCCCATTGGCCCGCAGTGACCAAGCAGCGCTCGGCTGCGTCCCAGAGCCTTGCGCTCGGCTGAGCGGTCGCGGCCTCCGAGTAAGCTTCGCCGGCGCCGGCGGCGTCCTGGAGTCGCTCGCGGAGCAGGCCCAAACGCTCGAGCAGTGTGGCGCGGGCTGCGACGTCGTCGACCCCAGAGGCGCCGGCCGCAATGATTTGTGCGGCACGTTCGAACGTGCCCGCTCTCTCGTAGAGCAGAGACGCCGTCAGGATGGCATCGTCGTCTTCGGGCGTGAGATGGGCGATGTGCTCCCACGCCTCTCCCGCTTTGCCGAAATCGAGCGTCTTGTGCTCGTGCAGTGCGGCGAGCCGCTTTTCGAGCGCAATTTTTTTCTCGAGATCGCTTTCCTGAGTCGCCTCGCGCTCGAGAAGAGCGGCGAGGTCGTCCCAGCGTTGAGACTTCTCGAGCGCGCGCGTCAGTGACTGGCGGGCCACCTCGTCGCCGCGATCCAAGAGAAGAAGCTGCTTCCAAGCTTCTATCGCGCCCCCCGGGTCGCGCAGGTTGCCTTCGCTCAGCGCAGCCACTTCGCGCAGTTTCTGTTGCCGCCAGTCGACGGGGCTGCCCGGCGCGCCCGCCGCGGCCACCAGAACATCGCGCAGTGCGCGGTACTCCCGAGTCGTCCGCAGGTAATCCTCGACCCAGGACAGGGCTTCGGCCTGAGCCGGATCGCGGTCGAGGACGCCAAGGTACGCCGCGTACGCCTCGTCGCGCTTCCCCGCCGTAGCCAGCGATTGCGCCTTCTCGATGGCGCTCAACGGTCGCGGGGGGGGCGGTGGGTGCGTCGCGGCCGTTTCGCTCGGCGCGGGAGACGCCGGCGCAGGCGGGGTGACCATCGGCGAAGCGCTCTCCCCCAGGAGCGCGTAGAGCTCCCGCAGGTGCGCAGTCGCTTGCGGGTCGCCTGCAACGCCCAGCGGCTCGAGAACGCGGATGGCTTCGTTCGGTTGCCCGGCCGCCTCGTAGCTGGCGGCGAGCGACCATCGCGCGTCGGGGGCAAGAGCGCCGTCCGGATTCGTTTGAATGTAGGCGAGATAGCGCGATGAAACGTCGCCCTCGCGCTGCAGGGCACGCGCGTAGTACGCGTAAAGCTGCATCGCCCGATCGTGGCCGGGGTCGATGTCGAGAGCGCCGCTCGAATACGCGAGCCCGTGCTCGCCGTCGTAGGCCTCCGCCAGGCCGACGAGGAGCTCGGCGCCAACGGTCCGCTCCGGAGCAGATACGGCCTCGCCTCCCGCGATGCGCTCGATGATCGTCGAAGCGTATTCTTGCTGAAGCGCAGCATCCAGGGAGTCGCTTTCACGCGCGTTTGCGATGGCCAGGGACGCGCCCCTCAGATCGCCCGCAGCGCGTCGCGCGGCCGCTTCGTCGCGCAACAACGCCACTCTCCGGGCTGGATCCCGCTCGAATGCAAGCTCGGCCTCGTACAAGTCGAAAGCCTCGCGCCATTGCCCGAGCGACTTGTGGATCTCTCTCGCGCCGTAAACGGCGTAAGCGTTTCTCGAATCGCACTCGACCGCGCGACGGAAGTGGTCGAGCGCCTTCTTCGGCTGCTGCAGACTCTCGCCCCACAGCCGACCGAGCTCTTCGTGAATGGCTCCGAGCTCTCCGCGAACTTCGTCGCTCTGTCCGGCGAGCGGCGTCAAGGCCTTGGCACGCACCTCGAGCAAGGCAACGAGCGCTTTGATGTCTCCCTTTTGACGGTAGAGTTCGGCAAGTCGCTCTGCGGCCGTCCGTTGGGTCGGATCGCGATCGATCGCTTGCATCAGCGCACGCGCCGCGCGGTGCGCATCGCCGAGGGTCGTCGACCAGACGTTTGCGGCCTCACTCAGCCAGTGGGAAGCGTAAGCCGGATCCTGGGATTGCGTTCCCACGCGCTCCAGGAACATGGCGTACGATTTTGGATCCGCCGTCCCGGCCTGATGTGCTGCCGCGAGCGCTTGCTCGTCGTGCGGGTTGGCAACGAGCCGGTGCACGAGCGCGTCGATCTGACTCCCATCCATCGCGCCGCGGAGGCTACCACCTTCCTGATTTTGTCAGCAATTGCACGGTGCACCTCGAAGGTGCGCATCGCCGGCAACGGAAAAAGCCAAGCGATTGTATTGTTGACCTGGATTATTTCAGCGGTAGCACGTTGCGGGGATCGCAGACGATCGTGTTTGCATTGTCGACCAGCGCGGCTGGGGTGAGCTTGTTCGCATCGACGCCGCCGCGGACGCGTCGCACCTCGAGGTGCAGGTGAACGAATCCGGGCGAACCGCTGTCGCCCACGAAGCCCAGCAGCTGCCCATCGCCCAGCGGAGCGCCGGAGTGCTCCGGCAAGGCCGGCGCCGCAGCATCGAGGTGCCCGAAGAATACGAGGTATTCGCGCAGCTCGCCCCCCTCGCGGACGTGGTGAAGGGTCACGACGGTCGTACCGAAAAGCGGCCCCACGAGGATGAGGACGGCAGGTCCCTGCTGGTGTTCCAGAGCCACGAGCGAGACTGCGGCACCTCTGTGCGCAGACAGATCAATCGCTCCCGGACCGACTTGCGTCAGATGCCGCACGCGGCGTTGCTGCTCGTCAGGACGATCCAGATCGTAGCCGCTCACGACGCAGGCGTCGCACGCGATGGGATACCGGTAGGCGGCGTAATCGGCCGGCCGATCCGGACGTCGAGGAATTGGATCATAAAGGACCCAATTGTCGGCGGGATCGTGATGGGCAAGGGCGACGCTCTCGGCAACGGGTGCGCTCTCGTCGGTCGACACGCGCACGCAAATGCTTCCGTCCGGAAGGCTGCCAGGCGGGCAAGGCAAGCTTGCGAGAGGGGCCATGCCCAACGGCGGATGCGGTCCCCGCGCCGTGGGAAACCTCCGGGGGGAGCCTGCGCCGGTCGACAGGACCCACAGCAAGCCGATGCTCATAGCGGCAGAAACGCGGATCGAAGTCGGCACGTTCCGGTGATGATGCCGTGATCAGCGCGTTTGTTCCCGAACGAAAATAGACCGCGGCCACCGCGTCCGGCCCCACGGCTTGGATCCACCGAAGGACTGCGGCGCGGAACCTGGAAAATCCGGGGGTCGGATCGCGTCGCCGTGGATCTGGATGCGCGTCCGATCGCGGTCTCGGTTGCAAGCTTTCTCGCCGCCGGGTATCGGTCCCGACATGCCCCGTGCCGATCTCGACGCCACGCTGAGTGCGCTGTTCGACGCGGAGCGTGCGGCGAGGATCGCTCACGACGAACTCGTCGATGCCGATTTGGCACAGATCGTTTCTGCGCTTGAGCGAGCCGCCAGCAAGGCTCGCGAACTGGAGCCGTCCGACGACGACGAAGCATCGTTGCGATTGGTGCGAATTGCCGGGGTCTTAGGGGAGCTGCACGGGTCGCGGGTCGTCGACCTGCTCATCGACATACTCGGTTCGGAGGACGCGGAGGTTCGCCGTGCCGCGGGCGAAGCCTTGTCGGAACTCGCGTTCGACCGATTCAAGGAGGTCGCGGTCGGTGTGGAGCGCGCGCTCGATCGCCTTCCGGAAGGCAGCCCGGCGCTCGCGGAACTGCCGTATCTTCTCGCCGAAGTGCCCGAGCCCGGCGTGGCCCGGCTGCTCGCCCGGTTCCTGGCATCATCGGACGTCGATGCCGTCGCGTCCGCGATCGAGGCGGTCGTCGAGCGAGGCGATCTCGGTGCGCTCGCCTTGCTCGATCCACTCGAGGGCGACATGCGGCGGGTGCAGCTTGAGGATGAGGGCGGAACCGAAGCCGAGGCGACTCTCGGCGAGCTGGTGGCTGAGGCGCGCACATTGATCTCGAAGAGGGCGCCCGCGTAATGAGCGGCGCATCCGACGCGGAGCGGGAGCGCCCGTCGGGACCGCTTGCTCGGCTGCGCTTGGCGTCTACCGAAGCCGCCATCTTCGAGACGTTCGTCGTCCCCCGCTATTTATCGCTGTTTGCCGAACTCGCCCTCGAGATGATCGCCGACTGCGAGGATGCTCAGGTCGTTCACCTGAATTGTCGAACGGGATACCCCGATCACGAAGTCGCCGCGCGGTTGCGTGGTGCCTATGTCGTCGGAGTCGACGATTCGGACGCTGCACTGGCGCTGGCCCGCGCGAAAGCAGCAACGATGCCAGACGCAGTCCTCGAGTACCACTTGGCGGATGGTTTTCCTACGCCACTGCCCGAGTCCGCCTTCTCTCACGCTCTCGAACTGCACGGCTTGGGCGACGCGGCCGAACGCGCGTGCGTGATTGGGGAATGCACTCGTCTGCT
The DNA here is from genome assembly GCA_963696385.1 of uncultured delta proteobacterium. Lineage (GTDB taxonomy): Bacteria > Myxococcota_A > Polyangia > Polyangiales > Polyangiaceae > Palsa-1150. The sequence goes on along the minus strand of CAVOKF010000003.1, from coordinate 509,108 downwards.
GGCGGTGCACGGGCAGGCGGTTCTCGCCATGCCGATGCGCGGGAGCTTCCAAGAACTCGCGGACCTGCTGCGTGAGTATTCTCTCAAATACGACGACGCAGCGGTGGGTCGCGCGATCGAACGTGCGGCGACGGAACGGCCAACGGTCGAGGTCTTGGCGGCAGAGCTTGAAAATGCCGGGTTCGACTTCGTCGACGTCTCGCTGCGACCGACCGTGCTGACGTTCCGTAACGGCCGCGACTTTTTCGAGGATCCGATCGCGAGATTGCTCATTTTGCCGGAAGTTCGGTCCGAACTTGGAATCGAGCACGCCGACGTGCCGCTGTCGTATGTGCACGAGGCCATCGACAAATACTGGAGCGACGGGAGCTTCGAACTAACCGTCAACGTTGGCTGTGTTACCGGGCGGCTGCAACCTTGAAAGCGGGCTCGCCAACCGGGATTTCCGGCCGCTCAAGAGAGCGGGCTCGCGACGGCTCACGAACCGGGATTTCCGGGCCGCTGGCGCGCCGACCGCGCCTGCGAGTCGGCGGAATAAATTGCGCCGAAATGCGCAGATCATTTGCAATATCCGTCGATGCAGAGCTCGCCTGGCGGGCAGTACAACCCGGCAGCGGAGTCGCACTCACTCCCGAGCTCGGAAGGCGGACCGCAGACGGCAAATGTGCCCTGAAGGGTGGTGACCTCCTTGCAAACCTGCCCCGCCGTGCAGACACCGCCATCCAGGCTGCACTCGACATAGCAATCGTCGTGCAGGCAAATGGCCCCGAGTTCGCAGCTGTTGGCGACCGGACCGGTGTACCCGTCGTTCGTGCAAGCGAACGATGCAGCCTGGTTCGGAATGCAGCCGCCGTTGGCGCAGACTTCGGTGGCGGGGCAGATGGCTCCTGCATCAGGGGACGAGCAGGGGGCCACGCAATGGGCTTGCACGCACACTGTGCCGCCAAGGCAGTCGGCGGTACTCGCGCACACGGTCGAATTGAGGCTGCACACGCCCCGGTTGAGATCGCATTCGAAGCCAATCGCGCACGGCAATGCCGCCGAGCAGTGCGGCGTGCATTCGCCGTCGACGCATGATTCCCCAGCGGAGCACTGCGTCCCGTCGGAGCAAAGTCCGCTTTGTGGCGTGCAATTGCCGTTCACGCACCGACTTCCGCCGCCACCGCACTGTCCGTCGAAATTGCAAGGTGTCAGCGCGGCAGCCAAGGGACCCTGAGCATCGCCTGCGGCATCGACCCATGCCGCGTCCGCGGCATCCAACGACGCCTCCGCGGAAACCGCCGGGGGCGCGTCGGTCAAAGCATTCGATGAAGCATCCCATGACGCTTCGGCGGCCCCGTCGCCGGTTGCCGTTGTGGCCGCGTCCCGAGCCGCCTCGACGGATGCGTCCGAGCTTGACGACCCGCCCGTCGCGTCGATCGTGTCGACATCCTCGATGCACGAGGCCTCGCCATAGGCGCCCCTGAAGCACCCGAACCCAGGGGGGCAGCCCCAGTACGCGCAGTCGCCGCCATGGCACGTTTCATCTTGTCCGCACACCGATCCGATCGGGCACTGCATGGGGGTCCGACAAGGCTCCGGCGAGGCGCTGGCAGCGTCGGTCGCGGCGGCTGTCTCGGGCGCACACGCATTGCCGTTGCAAACGTACCCAGCCCCACAATCCGCGGACGTGCCACATTGCCACTCGATGCACGCGTTCGACAGAGTGGGGTCGGGGCAGTCGTAGCAAGCCGTCGACGTGCAAACGCGGTAGTTGCTCGAGTCCGAATAGATCGGACAGCCTGCAAGCACGGCGATCGCACCAAGGATCGTGACGCCAAGCCAAAGACGCTTCATGACTTCACCGTGGTTTTGGGTTCGCACCCTCGACGGGGAAAGCAGGGTCGTTCGCCGTCCACGCGCGAAGCCGTCCGCTTCCCCATACGGGACGCATGCTAGCAACGCACATGCCTCTTGACGAATCGGCTCGCCCGGGGTCCCTATCGGCACATTTCGTTCGGCTCGGCAGCAGGTGTATACGGGCGTTCACGGATCGACTGTCAGTTCCGGGCCGCCCTAAATTCGGCGATTGCGAAAAATCGAGTGAGCGCGAACTCGAGCGAGCTTGCCGCGTTGAATCGACAGGCTGGAACGCCCCGTGTAAGTTGGCGCCACCCCGAAGCGCGCGATCGATCTCACCTCCGCCTCCAAAGCGCACGAGCTAGCGGATGCCCAAACGACACGAGCGGCTCGGTAGGTGTGCGCGCCGCGCGCAGCAGGCGTGGAAAATAGACGATGGATGTTCAGTGCGAACGTTGCAGGACCGAATACGAATTTGACGACGCTCTCGTCAGCGGGCGCGGGACGACCGTTCGGTGCACTCACTGCGGCCACCAATTCAAGGTGCGCCCTGCCCAGGGCAGCGGAATGGCCGAGCATCCGTGGATCGTTCGCGCGGACGGCGGCCCGGAAATCGAGTTTCTGACGCTCCGGCAACTGCAACAGGCGATTCTGTCGAAACAGGTCCGACGCTCGGATCTGCTCATGCGGGGAGGCGGTCCGCCGAGATCTCTCGGCTCGATCACCGAGCTTGAGCCGTTCTTCGAGGGACGCGCGTCCAATCGCCCAAAGGCCACCGGGGCGTCCCCGGAGCGGTCGACGCCTAGCGTCCTTCCGGAGCCGTCGAGCGGACGGCACGGGGCCGCCGCGGCGTTCGCGGTGGACCCGAATCCCTCGACGGCCGCACCCGAAAGACCCAAGGAGTTCTATCGCTCCCCCTCGGTTTCTCCTTCTTCTCCTTCAACGCTGCCGCATGCAACCGCGTTGCGCGGCAAGGTCGACACGCTGCGTCCGCCGCCGACTGCGGCCCCGGTCCCTCCGCCCGCATCCGTCGTCGCGGCTCAGCCCGTCGCGTTGGCCTCGCCGGAGGAATCGGTGCCGGTGGTTTACGACGACACCGGATGGCCGTCGGGGAATGCGACCGAGCCGCTTGTTTCCAACGCCGACTCTCGGCTGCCGCCCCCAACGCGTCCAGTCCGACGATCGGTGCCCTACCGCGAGGACGATTTCGCGAGCCCGCGGCTCGGGCCCCCTTCGTCAAGCGACGACTCGTACCCCGTTCCCCGCCGACGTGGCGTTGGGGGCTGGGTGGTCACCCTGGTCCTGCTGCTCGCGGTGGGAGTGGTCGGCTGGGCCGTCGCAAAGCCGTACCTCGTTGCGCACGAGGCGGGTACGGCCGCGCAAGTCGATCCCCGCGCGCGATCGTTTCTGGCCGAGGGCGAGAAGGCGATGGCGGATGGGAGCCTCGACGTCGCCCAGGAAGACTTCGACAAGGCGAGCGCCCTATCGGAGAAAGACTCGCGCGTGCTCTTGGACGAGGCCCGCATCGCGGCAGCAAAGGCCGATATTCCGTGGTTGCGGCTTCGACTGCTGCCACCCGAGGCTTCGGATGACGTTCGGACGACAAAGGCTCAATTCGACGAGCTGATGGTCCGCGTTCGCCATTCGGCCGACGATGCGCTCGCCGCAACGCCCGACGATGTAGCCGCCGTACGCTCTAAAATCGACGCGCTTCGCCTGGAAAACGACCTGGACGCGGCACGCGCATACGTGTCGCGAGTGAGCGGTCAGGCTTCTCAGCCGGAGACGGCCTACGTTCTGGCGGCGCTCGATCTGGCCGAGCCCACGCCCCTTTGGACGACCGTGATAGAGCGCTTGCGGTTTGCGGCGGCCGCCGAGGGCAACGCCGGGCGGGCGCAGGCCGCGCTCACTTACGCGCTCGCGAAATCCGGAAACGTCTCGGCGGCGAGAGCCGAGCTGGCCAAGATTGACGCCCGTGCTCGTCCGTATCCGCTCTTGCCAAGCTTGCACGCGTTCGTCGACCGGTCCGCTGCGCCGTCGGCGGACGCGTCGTCGAGTGGGCCTCGTTCCGATGCGGCGAAGGGGCCTGTCCTTCGCGCGACACCGGGGGTCCCGGGTCCGGCGCCCGTGCCCACCGGCCCCGACGCCTTGAGCGCGGATCCACGGGTGGCGATGCAGGCCGCGGCGCTTGCCATCAAGAGAGCCGATTTCGTGCGCGCGCGTCAGATTTATCAGGCGATTGTGGACCGCAACCCTGCGGATTCGGAGGCCATCGCAGGTCTCGGCGACGTAGCGCGTTTGCAGGGTGATCCGGTCTCCGCAATCGTGGCATACAAGCGTGCGATCGCTGTCAATCCGTCCTATCTCCCGGCGCTTCTCGGGCTGGCAGATACGGAATGGGCAAACGGAAATCGGTCGCTCGCGGTCCGCACGTACACGGACGTGATCGATCGCTTCCCCGAGGGGACGTACCCCGCCTATGTATCCCAGCGCAACGCCGCAGCGGTCGCGCCCGCGCCCGCCCCCAATGGGGTGCCCGAATCGGGCGGTACGAGTGCAGCGCCGCCGTCCGCTTCCGATGGGCGCCTCGAATGAGACCGGAGATTCGTCGCGCCGCTCGGCTCGGGGCCCTGTTGGCTCTAGCCGCTTGCGACGGGAGGCCCCGGTCGAGCGGTCGGTCCGTGACGGCGGGCGACGAGCCGTCGTTCGGTCCGGCCATTGCCGTTTTCGATCTGGCTGATGGCGTTCCTGAGCAGGGTCCGGGCGGGTGGCTGGGCCTGTCGCCGCGAGGCACCTCGTTGGAAGACTTCGTGCGGCAAGCGGAGCTTGTCGAGGGCCAAAAGGACGTCCGCGGCGTTCTGGTTCGGTTGGGCACAGCGGGCGTGGGTCTCGGTCGCGCAGCGGAAGTCGGCGCCGCGCTTGCCGCCGTGGGCACGAAGCACCCCGTCTGGTGCTACGCCGACGACTACGGCAACGGCTCCCTCCTTCTGGCCGCGCGCGGATGCACGCGCATTTGGGCTCCCCCAGCGAGCAGCGTCGACGCGATTGGCCTAGCCGCGCAGACGCTGTATTTTCACAAGCTGCTTACCGACGAACTGGGGCTCGAAGTCGACTTTCTGCAGGTCGGGAAATTCAAGGGGGCGGAGGAGCCATTCACGCGAGATGGCCCGAGCGACGAGGCGCGAGAATCGCTTGTCTCGACGCTCGCGGACTTGCGAGCGGCGTGGCTCGAGGGGATTCGGAGCGCGCGCCCGGCGCTGGTGGAGTCGGTCGCCGAATCGGGCCCCTACACCGCTCAGGAGGCGAAGGACCGGGGGCTCATCGACGATGTCGGCTACTTCGACGACGCTCGCACGGCACTCGAGAAGTCAACCGGCGCGGTGCGTGCCGAAGTGCGCTTGGGCGACGGCGCCACGTCGGGTGGCGCGGACGAGTGGATCGAGACGCTTCGCGCCTTCGCGGGAGAGTCGATGACGTCTGCGCCGGTCGTTGTGGTGCGAGCCACAGGTGCCATTTCTATGGACGGCGGCGGAATTCTCGGTGGAGGCGATGGGATCGTAGGGCGGCGGTTGCTCGGGACCTTGGCCCGACTCGAGCGCGACGAAGACGTCAGAGCGATCGTGCTTCGCATCGATTCTCCGGGCGGTAGCGCCCTCGCGAGTGACTTGCTGTGGCACGCTCTGATGCGGCTCCGGGCCAGAAAGACGCTCGTCGTGAGCATCGGGGATATGGCGGCGAGCGGTGGTTACTACCTTGCGTCGACGGGCGCGGTCGTCTTCGCGGACGAAACGAGCATTGTCGGGTCCATTGGAGTCGTCGGCGGTAAAATCGCCGCAGATCGCGCACTGGAAAAAATCGGCATGCATGCCGAGACCTTTGCTGCGAAGCGTGACGATCCCCATGCCGCGTCTCGCGCCGCGTCGGACTCGCTTTTCGTGCCGTGGGATCGGGAAACGCGCGCTCGCATGCTGGATACGATGACGGGGATCTATCAATTATTTCTTACTCGGGTATCCGAGGGCAGGGGAATTCCGGTGGAGCGGGTCGCCGCTTCGGCCGAGGGACGAATTTTCAGCGGCCGTGAAGGCCAGAGGAGGGGACTGGTCGATGAGATCGGAGGCCTGCGCGACGCCGTCGCACGCGCCCGCTCGGCCGCCGGCCTCGGTCGCGATGCCCGAGTGGGCGTCGCTGGGGAATCGAGCGGGATTATGCGCCTCCTCGGCGACAGCGAATCGCGCGCGCCGGCGGTGCGCGGTCCGACGGGTCTCTCCAGGCTCGCTGGGCCGCTTGCCGACGCGGCGCCGTTCATCGAGAGCTTGGGCTTGCTGACCGAACGCGAGAGCCTGGCGTGTGCCCTGCCGTACTTCCTTGCCATTCGATAGATTCCAACCCACATGGCAGAAGCGTCCGGGACTCACAGGAGCCGTCGCGGGCGTACGGGCAGATGCACTTCGCACGACGCTTCGGGATTGATCTCGAGCCGTTCGCGACGCTGTGCGCAGTCGACCGAGCATGCTCCGCGCTTTCCTCGTTCGTGCGAGCGCACGCGGAGCACCAGCCAGACGCGGACGGCGCCTGAGCCCTCGAATGGGCGCCTACGGGTCGGGCGCTGAGAAGCAAGGCCGACGCAGGCACGCCCGTCGGCCCCTTGGTCAGCGGCGACCTTCTTGCGGTCCGCCGCATTCGACCGCGAGACGGCGTCCGAAGGCGCTCCAGACGAAGTACCCGACAAGGGGCGAAACGGCGGCAATGGCATAGGCGGCGCCGTACGCGCCCCGATTGAAGAGTCGACCAAACACGGGCATCGCGAGCGCCATCAGGCCCGACCACGCACCGGCCCCCAGGCCTGCGATGTAGGCGCCATGCTTGCCCGCGTGTCGGCCTGTCGTTTCCGCCAGCGAGGCGATGACGAATCCGGCCGAAATGAACATGGCGAAAAAGAGGAGGGCGAGGACCACCGCGCGAGCGTGAAACAGCGGTGCGGCAGCGAGCGGCAGCGCGAGCAGCGCAAGCAGCCCGAAGAGGCGGGCGAAGGTGTGGGCACCGAGTGTACGGCGCCGGGCGGTTCGGTCGACGACCCAGCCCCAGAACAGGTAGCCGATCTCCCAACCCAGCGGAGGAATCCACAACACCCGCCCAAGCGTCGCTTGGTCGCAGCCGAGCGCCCGCCCCAGATGAATCGGGGCGCCGTACGTCACGAAGCCAATGGGCAGACCGCCGAACGCATAGGCGGCCATGAAGCCCCCTACGGCAGGCCCGAGGTTCAATCGTGGTCCAGTCACCGTGGCGGCTTGGGCCGCGCGGGGCCCGTGCAGCCGCGGATCGCGTGCGACGAAGGTCCAGAGTACGATCCAAGCGACGCCGAGCATGCCGGTGAAGAGGAACCCACCGCGCCATCCCCAGCGAAGCGCGATGGGCGTGACCAGGATGGGCGTGACAAGGGCTCCGAGAGAGGCGCCGCTGTACGCGAGAGCGATGCCCCGACCGCGCGAGTGCAGAGCAAGAGTCTTCGTGGCCGTGAGCAGTCCAGCGGGGAAGGTGGCCCCTTCGCCGAATCCCAAGATGGCGCGGGCCATCGCGAACGCGAGCAGGGTCGTGGCGAAAGCGTGCGACGCCGACGCGAGAGTCCAGAGGGCGACCGCGGCAACGAGCCCCGCGCGTACGCCGAATCGATCGAGCACCCGCCCCCAGAAGGGATTCCCGATAAGGTATCCCGCCGAGAACGCGCTGATGATCCACCCGTATTGCTCAGCGTTCAGTCCCGTCTCGTCACGGATGGTGTTCGCGAGAAGTGCGAGCGCGTTCCGGTCGACGTAGCTGAGCAGCGACAGCAACGTCATCGTGGCGGTCGGCAGCCAATCGGCCGCGTACGGCCGTCGTGCCGGTCGGACGACCTCGGTCGGGCCCTGTCGGTTTCGGCGCTCTTGCTCGCTCACGCGCGATGGATCATCATGGCATACCGGCCGACGTGTCCGCGCGATTGTGCGATTGTGCGATTGTGCGATTGTGCGATTGTGCGATTGTGCGATTGTGCGATTGTGACAGAGGGCGCCAATCCACCAGGGCAGGGCCTCGAATCGGAGCTCGACGCGATGCGGTGTACGCTGCTCGCAACGGAGGTCGAGCCAGGATGTTCCCCTCCAATCGAGCCATTCGGAGCGGCTTGGGATGGGCGCTGCTCGCGGCCGCGAGCTTCGGTGTGACCACTCCGCTCGTGCAGCGCTCCGGCCGGGGCGTGGGTCCGTTCGCGACCGCGGCGCTCCTGTACGCCGGTGCGGCCTTGGTCGCTCTCGTGACGCGCCGGCGCGCCAGCGAAGAGGCACCGCTCCGCGCATCGCACGCGCCGCGGCTCCTGGCCATGGCGTTCGCCGGAGCCGTGGTGGCTCCCGCAGCGCTGGCGTGGGGGCTTCAGCGGACCAGTGGCTTGAGCGCGAGTCTCGCGCTCAATCTCGAAGCGGTGTTTACCGCCGCGTTCGGCTGGCTCCTCTACCGGGAGCACGTGGGCCGCCGCATCGCGCTGGCGCTCGGGCTGATGACGATCGGCGGCATCCTGCTCGTGCTGGGCCGCGCTCAGGAAGGAACGGCGCAACTCGCAGGACTCGTGGCCGTCACCGCAGCCACGCTTGCGTGGGGCCTCGACAACGCCTTGTCGAACGCGGTCGCCTTGCTGGACACGGCGAAAGTCGTCCTCGTCAAGGCGTCGCTCGGTGCGCTGGGGTCCGCCACCCTCGCATTCGCGTTCGACGAACGACCGCCGACGAGGGCGTCGGTCATCGGGCTCCTCATGTGCGGTGCCACCGGCTACGGTCTGAGCCTTCGCCTGTATTTGCTCGCCCAACGCCGCGTCGGGGCCGCGCGTACGGCGTCGATCTTCGCGATCGCGCCGTTCATCGCCGCCGGCGTCGCCATCGGCTTCGGCGAGCCATGGGGTGGATGGTCGACCGGCGTGGCCCTCGTCCCGATGCTGGTCGGTCTCGGTCTCCACCTGACCGAACGGCACGCGCATCCGCATCGCCACCGCCCGCTGACGCACGAGCACGCCCACCGTCACGATGACCTGCACCACGATCACATCCATGATCCGCGGGTAGAGGGCGCGCACTCGCACGAGCACACGCACGAACCAATCGAGCACGATCACGCCCACACGCCGGACCCGCACCACGACCACTGAGTCGGACTTCCGACGCCGGACGAGCGCGACCCGATGCACAAAGGAAAACCAACCGAGAGCGAGGAACGCCTGCGGTGATTAGGTTTTTCGACGAATGAAACCTCGCGTCGCAGTCGAACGCGCCGCCATGGGAGTCATCGCGGGAGCGGTCGCGTTTGGCCTGATGAGCTGGACGCAACCTCGAGCGACGACGTCGCTGCGGACGCCCCGCGTATTCGCGACCCGCAACGCGACATTCGCACTGCACTTGCACGCCCCGCTCCTGACCTTCGCGAGCGTGGATGGTGCCCTGAGCCAGGATGTAGACGTGACCGTGGTGGTGGACGAAGCGGTGCAGCCGATTCTTCTTGAGCATGCCGCATTGCATCCGGAGTCCGGCGGCGTCCGTGCACGCATTCCGATCGCGCTGGGACGTTCGACGGCAGACGCCGATCTGGAGATTATGACCGATGCCGCCAATGATGCCGTGCGGATTCAGCTCGCTCTGCCCCAAGGGCCCGAAGCCCGGACGCACCGGTTCGCCCTCCGGGCAGAGATGGCGAGTGACGCCGCGGGCATCTTTGTCTCGGGGGTCGGCCGAGTCTCCGAGCGCGCGACGGTTTCAGGAAACGCCCTGCTGGTCGAGCTCGAGCCTCATCCGCTCGCGATTGCCTCGTCCGTAGGCCCTGTGGGGGTCGAGACCATTTCCGAGGAAAGCTTGGGTCCGGGCGAGCCCATGCGGGTGGCGGTCCGCAGCCCGGCGGCTACCGCTGCCGATCATCCCTCGGCCGAATTGCACTTGGTGGTCGGCGCGTCGAGCGCGGGGATTTGGCGCAGTCTGGCGGCGTTGGGCGGTCTGCCTACCGTGTCCGTGCGCGGGCGAGTGATAGGAACCGACGACCGACCGCACGTCGTGGGTCGCGACGCCCAAGGAAGCCCTCAAGTCCGCGCACTGACCACGAGCGGGGGCGTGTTCGATCTCGAGGTGCCCGCCTCGGTCGTTCAGTGGTACGCAGAGACGGGCCCCGGAAGGGCGAGCGCGCTGACCGTATTTCCCTCGGAAGGCGGGGGCGACCTCGTTCTCGACGTAGCTCGCGCGGGCGACATCCATGTTGCCGTGGTGGATGCCGACACGGGTGCTCCTCTCACCGCGCGTCTTCTCTTTCATGGCCTGGACGGCAGCGTCGACCCCAATTTCGGCCCGGACTATCGCGCTTCCGGAGCCGGGCCGCTCATCGACTCGCTTCGCGGCGACGTCACGACTTCGTTGCCGGCGGGCAGGTATCGCATTGCGGCGACCAAGGGAATCGAGTGGAGCATGGACGCCAAGGTTGTCGACGTAGTCCCGGGTCGCCTAGCCGAGGTGATTCTGGCGCCCCGTCATGTCGTTCCGACCCCAGGCACGCTGGGCTGCGACCTGCATGTGCACGCTCGTCCCAGCTTCGACGCTCCCGTGACCCCGGAGGACCGCGTACTGTCGTTGGCCGCCGCCGGGATCGATTTCGCAGTTCCCACCGAGCACAATCGCGTCGGCGATTACTCATCGGCCATTGATACACTCGATCTCGGCCACGAGTTCATGTCTGTTCCCGGGGTTGAAGTGACGACGTACAATGTTGGTTTTGGTCACTTCGGGGTATTTCCGTTCTCGCCGGCCGCGCGCGTTCCGCCCTTCAAGCACACTACGATGTCCGCAATTTTTCGCGCGGTGCGAAGCGACAACCGTCGCTATTTTCAGCTCAACCATCCAAGGCTCCCTGGCGGCATTGGTTACTTCGACAACATCGGATTCGACCCTCACGGACCGCGGTCGCTCATCCGAAGTCGGGTCGACTTCGACGGAATCGAAGTGTACAATGGATTTGACAGCGCGGAGCCCGACCGAGTGGATCAGGTATTGCGCGATTATTGGGCCCTGCTCGACTTCGGCTGGCGGTATACGGCAACGGGCAGCAGCGACTCGCACCGAATTCAATATCAGTGGGCAGGATACCCAAGAACGATGGTCGCGGTCGACTCGCTGCCAGCGTCCGACGCGCTACCCGCCGATCCGCTCGACGTGGTGACCAGCTTGAAAAAAGGTCACGCGACCGTCACCAGTGGACCCCTCATCGAGTTTGTACTCCAAAGTGCAAGCCCCGGCGACGAGATCGCGACCCCGGAAGATCCGATCCACGGTCATCTGCGCGTGCGCGCCGCGCCGTGGGTCGATGTGACGAGCGTGCAGGTCGTGGTGGGACAGATCGGCGGGGGATGGACCATCGCGCAAACCTTCGATGTGCCGACTCGGCCGACCGTCATCGGACCCGAGGCCGGGACACTTGACGAGGCACGAGCACGCACGATCCGGTTCGACCGCGACCTGGACGTGGTCGTGGGACCGGGCAACGGATGGGCGATGGTGATCGCCCGCGGCCTGCGGCCGATGACCGACGTGCTTCCGTTCGTCCCCATTGCCCCCCTTGCGTTCACGAACCCGATTTACGTCGTTCGTCACGCCGCGCCACCACCGCCTTTTCCGGGCGGAGCCGGAGCGCGGCGACCGCCGATCCCGTAATGAATGACGAATCGAGCTCCGACGGCCCGCACACGTCGCCCCCCGCTCGGCATCGATAGCGATCCGATCGATCGTTTCCAATCAGCGAGACCTCGGCCCCGCCAAAGATTGCCACTGCCCGTGGCGAACGTCGTCCGCTCGGATCATGAAAATGACCTGCTCCGCGATGTTGGTCGCATGGTCGGCAATGCGCTCGAGATACCCGCAGTCCGGTCAGCATCTGGCCCAGGTGCTTGGACATGGGCACCGTCACGGCGTAGAGGATGGCCGCGCAACCCTGGTCGACTCCGTCGTCGCAGCCAAGGACCGGGTCGGCGACCTCGTCGGCCGACTGCACGAACTCGTCAAGCGCGTCATGCAGATCTTCAGTGCGGCAGTCGCCATCGCGGTGAGTTCAGCGTCGACGAGCGGGTTCGCGCGAGCCCCCGAACGGTCGAGGCGAGGCGGCGTCGAGATCCATCGTCCCCGCGGGGGCACTCGCCCCGTTCAAGTCGCCTACTCCGAGAAAAGGCACTCGCCCCGTTCAAGTCGCCTACTCCGAGAAAAATGTGCCTCCGCGCAGAGAATCCGCATCCCGGCCCGCGATTGTGCGGATCGAGGTCGCCGCCGCGGTCGGTCGCGACTACGCTTGGGGCCACCGGCCAGAAAGCGTGAGAGTGTGTCGTCCTTTGACGAAAAGATTCGTATCGCAACGTGGTGCGTCGAATTCGCGCTACCGCCCGTAGACGTACCGAGGATCGAATCTCTCATGCCACTATGGGAGCCGAAGCCATGACGACGACGAACGTCCCCCCGCGCGATCGCGACCCTCATGGACTCATCGCCGCTGGCGCCGAGCTCGCGACCGAAGCCGAGATCGCCAAGATCCTGGGCATTTCGAGAAACACGTTGAACACCCTGTTGCGCCACGAGCTCGCCGAACGAGTGCGGTTCGTCCGGACGTCGCCGCGGCTCTACTCGATCGAGGATGCGACGGCCGCGATCGTCCCGATGCTGCCGCGCCTCGCGGAGGAGCGCGCGCAACACGCCCAGCGCGAAGCCGCACAGGTGGCCGCGGCCGCGCAGCGCAGGGCCGATCGGCAACTCGCGCATGCCGCCCTCATTGCAGCGAAGCAAGCCAAGGCGGCGCGCAAGGGAGTGCCCCCGTCGATGACGGCAAGGCATCCGACTGCGCCCGCCCCGAAGCCCGCGTCGCAGTCCAAGCTCACCCCGCAGAGGCAGGCCGCGGCGACGAAGCGGTCGAGGGCGCGCGACGTCGAGGTCATCGTACGCCGACGGCCGAACCCTTAGCAGGATGGCCTGAGCCCGCATCGTACGCCGACGGCCGGAACCCTTAGGATGGCAGGTTCCAGGGGTCTGGGGTCGCGGATGACGCGAAGCGCCTCGCAAACGGTCGGCCGGCGATCCCGTCTGCGGTCGGCGCTGGAGCGGATCGGCGGGGACGAGCGCTCGGGGGAGGGGACCCGCCGCCCAGCGACGCTCGCTGGAGGATCGTCGCAGACGGAACGCATTCGAAAGGCGTTTAGCGAATATTTAGTTTGCGCCGGTTACAATTCTCGCCGAGAGCGAGGCCACCATGTTGCCGTTGCATCGATTGCCCTATGCATCCAAGGCCGAAAGGCCGCAGGCCGCTGGACGCGCTACGGCATCTTGGACGCACCGCGGAAACGCCATGAAGCGCGTCGAGGTGATCATGCCTCCCGAGAAGCTTGATGAGCTTAGGGACGCCCTCGCGGAAGCCGGCATCCTGGGCATGACCGTACGCGAGGCCAAGGTCTTTGACCGAGGAACTGGCCGGCGCGAAGTTTACCGGGGATCGTCGTACGTCGTGGACTTCACGTCCAAGGTCGAGGTCGTGATGATGGTTCAGGATGATGTTGTCCCCGGTATCCTTGAGGTATTGGAGACGATGCCAGGAATCGGCGACGGGCATGACAATACCGTGTTCATATCCGACGTCGTCGAAGCCGTTCGAAACGGAACGGGTGAGCGCAGCGAAGAAGGGGTCGATCGTCCCGCGTAGGGCCGATCGGCGAAGGCGCCGTCGATGGCAGGGAAGACGAGCGTGGTCTCCGAGCCCGTCACCGACGGATCTCGATGAGCAGCACCCACGAGACGAACATTGCCCCGATGAACGTGAACAGCATCCCTGGGACGACCCAATAGAGTCCGCCACCTCGTCCCCAGACGAGCGACGCACCGGCGATCCCGAACGACAGAGGGCCGGCCTGGACCGCAGCGATCTGCAACACCGTGAGGGTCGTCGGCGAGACGTAGGAGTGCGCGGGCGCGCGCGCCCTTGTCTGCACGAATGCGGTGAGAGCCGACGCGATCAGGCCAATCACGAAAAAGAGGACGCCCGACGTCGGGATCGACAGGCCGGGGACGAGGCCGACGAGGCCGCACGCGAGTGCGCCCACCAGAATGATGACCACCAGGGCTGCACGGGCGGGCAGCCACGCGTGCTCCAGAATGGTCGCCAGGTTGATGGACACGGCGACGAAGAGCAGGCCAACGAGGGCCGCCGACGCGCCCGCGGAGGTCACCAAGAAGTTCGTCCAGGCGGAGAGATCGGCGGGGGCGTTCATGATCGATCAGGACAATCGGATTTACACGGCCAGACGTGAGCCTGCGACGCGGCGTCGTTCTGCGCGTCGTAGGGATGGAAACGAGGTCGGCTCGCCGCATCGCACGGGACGCCCCATGCGTTGGATGCTGGCAATGACGTCGAGGAGAGGCAGGCGCGGCTCGCGCTCGTCGACGAGGACCTTCAGTCCTCGTTATTCCGCTCCGACGGGTCGGGGCAGTGGTCCTTCCAGGTGCCGCGGTCTGGATATTGTTGCCGATTCGACGAGCGCGCGTCGCCGAGCCCTGAGCGGCACGCTGCGTCCGACCCTCTCGAGAGCGTCCCGGCCCCGCGCAAAGGCTCCGGATCGCTTCGGGTCAGGGTGGTACCTTCATGACCGTGCCGGCCATGAGTTCGGTCCAGTAGACGTACGACGCATCCACCGCGAGATGGGCAGGCGGTCCGGGGCGCGAGGCGAGCGTCGTCGGTGTCCCGCCCGCCGACGGGCAACGTCATGACCGCGCCGCTCGAGGCATCAGAGGTGCCGGCCACCCAATAGCCACGGGTGCTGTCGACCGCGATGCCGGACAGGCGATCACCCGCCGCCAGAGTGACGACCTCGCCACCCGCTTTGGGCACGCTCAGCACGTAGCCACCGGTCGGGTCTCCGCGATGGGTCCAGTAGACGCTCGTTGCATCGATGGCCATGCCCCCATGGACACGTCGGCCCGGTCGCGAGCGCCACGAGCCCTCCGCCGGGCCCCCGAAAGTCGCGCTCGGTCGCGCGGTCGCTTGCGATATTCTCGAGCGATGCTTAAGGCCTCGTTCATCACGCGGCACTTGGCGCGCTTCGACGCCCTCCTCACGAACCCGGGACAGTCCGGCGCCGAGCGCATGGACGGCGTGCTGTTCTGCAGTGTCGCAGCGGATATTCGGGCGGCCGCGACCGATCCGGCGACGCAGCGGGCCTTTGTCTTTGCGATGCTCGCGCTCCATGCCGACGAGCGCTCGGCGCTCGCGCTCTTGCACGAGCGTCGCTCTGGTTCCGCTCGGCGGAAGTCCCACCGGATTCGCCCCACGACTTGGGGCGGTAGGACCAGTGGAAGGGCTGGTCAGTGCGCAGGTGCCAGAGGACGTAGGCGTTGAGCCGCTCGGCGAGTTGCTCGGTCGAGGAGAAGGAACCTCGAGCGATCACGCGTCGCTGAAGGATGGAGAACCAGCACTCGATCTGGTTGAGCCACGATGCGTGCTTGGGCGTGAAGTGTCGGGTCCAACGCGGGTGCTCGTCGAGCCACTCGTTGACGTCGGGCGTGTCGTGGGCGGACAGGTTGTCCATCACGAAGTGCCCGCGCCCGGCCGGGTAGCAGAGGTTCACGAGATCGAGCAGGTCGATGAAGGTATCGCTGTTGTGGTCGCAGGAGGCGAAGCCGAAGGGGCGACCGCGACGCACGTCGAATGCACCCATCCAGCAGAGCGTGCCGTGACGGATGTATTCGAACTCGCGGCGCACCGGCTGCCCGGACTGCATGGGGATGTCCGCGTAGCGGCGCTCGATCGCCTGGATGCCCGTCCTCTCATCGAGGCAGATAATGTGCTCGTCGGTGGGCGTCTCGTAGTAGAGGCGCAACACGTCATCGCGCTTCTCGCGAAACTCCTCGTCGTGCGACGTCAGGTACATCTTCTGGCGATGAGGTTGAAGGTCGGCGTCGTGCAGGATGCGCCCCACGGTGCGGTCGCTGACCTCGATCCCCTGCTGGCGAACGTGCTCGCCGAGCAACGATTCCGACCAGTGCGTGACCGGCACGCCTACATCTTCGGGTGGACGGCACGCCTCGGCCTCGATGCGCGCGGCGTCGGCGTCCGAGAGAGAGAGGGCGGGCGTCCCGAGCGCGGGGCGTCCGCAAGCGTGTCGGCCGGATGCTCGGCATCAAAGCGCCGACGCCACTCCTGCACCGTGCGAATGTGCACCCCCACCGCGCGGGCGATGTCCGTCCCCGGCACCGCGTCCGCCATCATCAGTAGGGCCGTCGCCCGACGTACGATCCGTTGCTCGGCCGTCGCAGGGCGCATGGCCGCCTCCACCCTCGCCCGCTCTTCGGCCGAGAGCACAAGCGGCACCGTCGGGCGCCCGCCGTGCCGACGGTGCGCCAACGCCGCGTAATTGATCATGCCGCTCCGCTATCGTGAAACGCGGAATCTGGCCAAATTTCTGTCCAGCGGAACTAGTCGCCGGCGGCACGGCGCAGTGCGAACGCCGAAGTCTGCGCGGAAGCACCCGTCGGCCGCTTGGGCACCGGCGGATATTCGGGTACGGTAAGGGCCTCGGCTATTCGGCGCCGGGCAGGGCCACCGATGTTGCACCCTCAGGCACGCACGCTGCTCGATCGGATGGAGCAGAGCGGAGTTCCACCGGCACACGAGCTGAGCGTCCCAGAGGCGCGTGCATTCTTCCGCGAACGCGTTGGCGCCGTGCAATCGCCGCCGCCGGCGGTCGCCGAAGTCCGGGACCTGGCGGTGGATGGACCGGACGGGGCGATCCGGCTGCGCTACTACCGGCCGATCGGTGCGTCCGGCGGGGCGTTGCCAGTCCTCGTCTACTACCACGGCGGTGGCTGGGTCCTCGGCGATCTCGACACGCACGACGCCATGTGCCGCGAGCTCGCGAACCGCGCCGGCTGCGCGGTGATCGCGGTCGACTACCGCCGAGGTCCCGAGCACCGGTTTCCGGCCGCCGTGATCGACGGCATAGCCGCAGCGCGCTGGGTGCACGAGCACGCCACCGAGCTCGGCCTCGACGGGTCGCGGCTCGCGGTCGGGGGCGACAGCGCCGGCGGCAATCTCGCCGCCGTTGTCTCGATCGCGGCGCGCGACGGGGGCGAACTGCCGATCGCGTTCCAGCTGCTGATCTACCCGGCCACCGACATGCACTGTACTGCCCCGTCGCACGCCGAGAACGGCCGGGGCTACATGCTGCCGCGCGAGACGCTCGCCTGGTTCATCCGCCACTACGTCGCCGACCCGGCGCAGTACAGTGACTGGCGCGCCTCGCCGCTGCTGCACCCGGACCTGTCGAGGCTACCGCCGGCGCTGGTGCTGACCGCGGGCTTCGATCCGCTGCGCGACGAAGCGGCGGCGTACGCGAAACGGCTCACCGCGGCAGGCAACCGCGCGAGCTACGTGCTGTTCGCGCGCCAGATGCACGGCTTCGTGTCGATGAGCCGGCTGATCGACGAGGCCGAGACCGCGCTCGCGTTGTGCGCGGCGGAGCTGCGACGCGCATTGCAGCCGGCTGCCTGAGCAGGGTCGCCCGCGATCTCGACGCGGCGCACGGCAGCGCGCGGCGGGTGCTCAGCCGAAGATGAGTTCGCGCCGCTCGGCTTGACGCGTCTTGCCTTCGCCCAATCGTCCCCCCCGACGGAGATTCGCGAAAGACGTGGGCTTGGCCCGGGTCCGCTCAGGTCGTGAGAAATCGCTCCACGAGCGCCACGGTCAGCGGGGGCATCTCCTGCATGGGATAATGACCGGACTCTGCGAGCGGCGAGACGACGAGGCGACCGCAAAGAGGCCCCGGTCTGCGCGCGACGGCGTCGCTTCGCACGGGGGGCACGTCCTGCTCGCCGGTGCGGTGATGCGATCGGTCGGGTTCGGCAGACCGTCGCGCGGGAACATCGCGACATAGGCGGCTGCCGCGGCGGGGTCGGTGCCGGCACGCAATCGCGATACGTTGAAGCGCGTCCAACCTGGCGACAAGCGCGCGGCGAATCGCTGCGAGAGTACGGCCAGCCGCGTCGCGTCGTCGGCGAAGGCGAGCTCTCGCGAGGCTGCGGCCCGCGCTAGGGCGGAATCGTCTGCACCGAAGCCCGCGAGTGGTGGGGGCGTGAGCGCGACGACGTGCGAGATCCGGTCTGCGTGATTCTGCGCGGGGTGGAGCGCAACGAGCGCGCTCGTGGAGTGGCCGACGATTGCGAACCGGAGCCAATTCAGCCCATCGGCGAGAGCGAGGACATCGCTTTGCGGCTTCGACGACCGTGAAGGCGCCAGCGCGTCCGCGCGAGCGGCCGTAGCCGCGGAGATCGGCGAAAGCAAATGTGAATCGCGAAGAGTCGAGGTACGTCCGGACGCCGTCCCCGAAACCATCATCTGGGTGCGGCCGCGTTCGGCGCCGCAAGGCACTTGCTTCCACGTGACGCATTGCCCTGCCTGCAGCACAGCCCGGCTTCCGGAGACCGAACGCGTCGCGGGCATGCGTTCCGGTTCATGGGGCGCGCTCGAGCCATTGCTTGGGGAGACCGGGGTTCGGTTCCGGCCGCGCTCCCTCCCGAACGGGGCGGGTTCCCGGTCCATGCAGCCACCGCTCCGCATCCGGAGCATGCTTTGGGTCATCCTAAGGTGCCGATGCGAACCCTTGGTTCCACCTCGCTCCAAGTCTTCCCCCTCTGCCTCGGCGGCAACGTCTTCGGTTGGACCGCGGACGAGGCCGTCTCGTTCGAGGTGCTAGACGCCTACGCCGCGGCGGGCGGCAACTTCGTCGACACCGCGGACACGTACTCGTCGTGGGTGGCCGGTCACCCCGGCGGGGAATCCGAGACGATCATCGGCCGCTGGATGGGGTCGCGGAAGAACCGCTCCCGGATCATCGTGGCGACGAAGGTTGGGCTGCATCCCTCGTTCAAGGGACTGTCCGGCAAGAACGTGCGGGCCGCCGCCGAGGCCTCGCTGAAGCGCCTCGGCACCGAAGTCATCGATCTGTACTATGCCCACCGCGACGATGAGTCGGCGCCGATCGAGGAGACGCTGCGCGCGTTCGATGCACTCGTGAAGGAAGGAAAGGTCCGTCACGTCGCTGCATCGAACTACACGGCACCCCGACTGGCGGAGGCACTGTCGATCGCGAAGGGCAAGGGGCTGTCGCCTTACGTCGCGCTCCAGCCTCACTACAACCTGATGGACCGCGTCGAGTACGAGCGCGATCTCGCCCCCCTGTGCGCGAAGCAAGAGATCGCGTGCTTGCCCTATTATTCGCTCGCGAAGGGGTTCTTAACGGGCAAGTATAGGTGGGGAAACAAGGTCGAGAGTGCTCGCGCGCCGGGAGCGAGCTCATACCTGAACGAGCGTGGGCTGCGCGTGCTCGGGGCGCTGGACGCGATCGCCGCCCAGAAGGGGACCACCGTGTCCGCTGTCGCGCTCAGCTGGCTTGCGGCGCGGCCAAGCGTGACGTCAGTGCTCGCGAGCGCGCGCACGCGCGAGCAGCTCGAGGAGCTCCTGCCCATGGCGACACTCGTGCTGTCGTCCGAGGAGCACGAGCGCCTTTCGCGCGCTTCGGCGGCGTGAGGACGCGATCGTCGACTTCCTGAACGGCTCCGAGCTTGCCGCTCGATGTCCTTGCGCACGCGTCGCGCGTCGCGCGCAGGCCGCACCTTCTGTAGGAACGGTGATCGCGCCAGCCGTCGGCCGGATCTCCTCCGAGCGGTTCGCGCCGGCGTAATGCGTGCTCCGGCTACGGCTGCCCGATCGCGCAACGGAACAAGAAGTGCACGAGGCAAGAGGCGGCCTCCTGCGACCCATGCCGACAGGAGCATAGTCGTCTTGGTGCGATTGTGATCGCACCATGGTACCGTGGGCAGCATGGCGTCGACCGCGAAAGTGAGCCTGACCGTGGAGCGTCACGCTTTGGGACTGGCCAAGACGGCCGCGGAGCGCACAGGTGTCAGCTTGTCGTCGCTCGTCAGCATCGCGCTTGAGCGTCACTTGGCGGACGTCATCGCGGAGCTCGAACGGCGTCGCGCCGCCGAAGAAGTGATGGCGACGTTTCCGTCGGACCAGTTGCCCTCGGCACAGGAGCAGCGGGAGCTCCTCGAGCTGTGGGGCCGGGCGCCACCTCCACCCACCGAAGCCGAGGTCGTTTCGGCCTTCGATGGTCCGGCCAAAAGAGCCCAGCGACCGGCACGCGGCAGTCGCCCGATGGCGCGTCGGAGATGAACCGACAGAGGGGCATCACGTTCGATACGGGCGCGCTGATTGCACTGGAACGCAAGCGCACGGAGATGGACCGCGTCTACGCAACAGCGCAGCGTCACAATGTGCCGATCACCGTTCCAACCGTGGTCATCGCGGAGTGGTGGCGAGCTGGGGCGGGCCGACGATTTCGCGAGATCGTTCTGGCTTCCGTCCTGGTGGAAGACCTGACCAAGAGGGTGGCCAGCTTGGCGGGCGAGTTCCTGGGGCGGGTCCACGGAGTGAAGCCGGACAAGGGTACGATCGACGCCATTGTTCTGACGTCGGCGTGGCTACGAGGGGACGTGATCTACACGTCGGATGTCGATGATTTCCGCGCGCTTCAGGCCGGCGCAATGGAGTTCGGGAAGGTCGTGATCGAACGAGTTTGAAAAGAGCGGTCGACCGGCTGTTGGTCATCGTGAATGCCGTCGCCGAAGGTTCTCCTCCGCAGTTCAGCGGACGCGGCAAGTGGGACGCGATGCAAGCTGCTGAGGGGCGAGGTCGACCATCGCGGGAGAATGTACCCCAGGGCCTCGGAGGGGTGCCTTCGTCCCCCCCCGCCGAAACGCGTTTGCGGCCGCTTCGCCTCGCGCTGGGCGCGCGGCGCGCGCTCCTCCTCGAGGGCCGGCAAGCATTGGCACGATCGCGGCCTGGCCGTCGTGCAAACGGGACGCCCGTACGATGATCTCGACGTCGTGCACGCGCGACCGCTTCGTCACCGGTGCCGACTGTCCCACAGCGGAGGCCGGCGGCGCGGTCTTCGGGCCGGTCGGCGCCCGGTTGGGTCCCCGACTCAGTGCGAGCCCTGCGCCGATCTGCGGCGCGCGTCAGCTCGCGAGAAATCGCTCCACGAGCGCCACGGTCAACGGCGGCATCTCCTGCATAGGATAATGACCGGAATCTGCGAGCGGCGAGACGACGAGCCGATCGCAAAGAGGCCCCAACGCGTGCGCGACGGCGCCGCTTCGCATGGGGAGCAGGTCCTGCTCGCCGGTGATCGCGAGCACGGGGACGGCGATGCGAGCGTTCGGATTCGGCAGACCGTCGAGCGCGAACATCGCGACGTAGGCGGCTGCCGCGGCCGGATCGGCGCCCGCACGCCATCGCGATACCTTGAAGCGCGTCCAACCCGGCGACAAGCGTGCGGCGAATCGCTGCGAGAGCACGGCCAATCGCGTCGCGTCGTCGGCGAACGCGAGCTCTCGCGAGGCTGCGGCCCGCGCCAGGGCGGCATCGTCTGCACCGAAGCCTGCGAGCGGCGGTGGCGTGAGCACGACGACGTGCGAGATCCGGTCTGTGTGATTCTGCGCGAGGTGGAGCGCAACGAGCGTGCTCATGGAGTGGCCGACGATCGCGAACCGAGGCCAAGCCAGCGCCTCCGCGAGAGCGAGGACATCGCTTGCGGCTTCGACGACCGTGAAAGCGCCAACACGTCCGCGCGAGCGGCCGTAGCCGCGGAGATTGGCGAAGGCGAATGTGAATCGCGAAGAGTCGAGGTACGACCGGGCGCTGTCCCAGGTCGACGTGTCGCACAGCCAATCATTCAGGATCACGACGTGCGACGGGCCGGAGCCGACGAGCTCGTGGCCCAGAGGGGCGTTGATGGATGCGCTCATCGGCGCTCACTCTACCCCGTCACCCAAGACACGCTCGACGACGTGCGCTCCGAGCCTGTCGGCGTCGAGGCGGTCGACGGCGAAGACGAGCGTAGCGTGTGGGGCGATGCGTCCGTGGAAGGGGTCGAACCGGGCGCGCACACCTTCGACGACCGTGCGATCGACATCCGAGACGTCGACGCGGGTGTTGCGAGTCTCGTGTTCGAACCGCAGACGTGTGCTACGCGAGAAAGACTTCACCCATCTCGCCCCTGCCGAGGCGCTGCCGAATTCCGTAGCGGTCGTTGATGACGGTTCCGAGCGTAAGCGGCGGCAGTCCGCTCGGGCCGTCGGTCATCGTCGCCTCGACATTACCTCGCCTGGAATCACCTGCCACCCGCTCGGCCCCATTCTAGCCGGCAAGCGCGACCATCTTGTCGCTTTTGCTCGCCTGTCGGGCGTCTCATGCCGGTGGGCGTAGAGACTGTCGAGGGCCTCATCGAAACGCGAACGTCGTCTTTCCCGCGCCGTTCTGGCCGCGAAACAAGGCGTTGGCTATCGCGCAAAAGTCCCGCGCGTCGCAGATGCAACCTGGTCGCTCACCGCGCGCTGCCGTGGGAGCGGTGCGAGGTCGTCGCGAGCGGCGGCGTCAGGGCGGCCCCACCGGGTGACATCGGGCGACGGCTTGCTCGCACGTAAAACACGTGTTACGCGTATATTGCGTGTCCGCGAGGAACATCACTCTCACATTGGACGAGGAGACGCTGCGCGAAGCGCGCGTTCTCGCGGCGCAACGCGGCCTGTCCGTGTCGGCGTTTCTTCGGCTCGAGCTTGCTGGTCTCGTGGGGCGACAGCAGAAGTATGCCAAGGCCAGGGCGGCTGCGCTGAATCGCCTCCGTCGCGGGCAGCCCCTTGGCGGAGGCAAGCTTCCGTCTCGCGACGAGATCCACGACCGTGCCAAGCTTCGTTGACACGAACGTCCTCGTCTACGCGGAGGACTCCGACGCGAAGGACAAGCAGCGCTTGGCACGCGACCTCGTCCTGCAATTGTGGGACCTTCGCGACGGAGTCCTGAGCGTGCAGATCCTCCAGGAGTTCTACGTGACGGTGACACGCAAGCTGAAGAAGCCCCTTGCGGTCGGCAAGGCGAGAGACATCGTCGATGAGTATTTGACCTGGACCGTCGTCGACAACACCGGGCCTATCCTGCTCGGCGCGATCGACCTCCAGCGACACGCCAAGCTCTCCTTCTGGGACGCCCTCGTCGTGCAAGCCGCGATCACCGCGGGGTGCGACCGGCTGTATTCCGAGGATCTGAACGCAGGGCAGCGCTTCGGGGCCATGCTTGTGGTTAATCCGTTCGTGGCCTAATGGGGAGCCGGGTCCGCTGTCGGGAGGCGCGAGCTCCGGCAAGAAGGCCGTGCAAGTGGGCGGGAGCCTGCAAGACTTCACGAGCGGAAGGACGACCGTGCGGCGCAGGCGCGAGCGCCTCGAGGGGTCGTGGTCAGCTGGTTCGGGTCTCGGTGGCGTCTAGCGACCGCAAGCGTCGACGCGCAGCCGATGAACGACAGCCGGCAAGCCCTCGAACCACGAGTCGCCTCGAACTCGAAGTCCAGCTTTTGAATCACGCCAGAGAGGCCACGTTCTCGGGGTGGGCTCTTGCGATGACACTCGAGAGCCGCAAGCGCTCGAATGCGACCCGAAGGCAAGCCTGCCCCACTTCGGTCGCGAGCCCACGTCCCCAAACGGATCGACGGTATCGACAGCCCAGGTCGACGTCTCCGTCGGATTGACGCCGCCGTCCGCACCAGCCGAGAAACTCGCCCGTCCGTGAGTCGAGTGCCGTCCAACGCGCCATCCCTTCACGGCGGTGAATGTGCCGATAGCTCTCGAAGAAGCGTCGGGCGGATTCCACGGACTCGAACGAGTCGCCGCCGGTGTAGCGCGTGACCTCGAGATCCGCGCTGAGCGCGAAAATGTCGTGGGCATCGCAGGGTCCTTGTTCCAGCAGAATCTGTCGCGCCGTCCGGATGACGATGGTGGGCCATCGCAGAGGGCAAACACAGCCGGGGACCGGCTCCTTGGCGGCGTCGTGCCCAGGGTCGCCAAGACGTGCGCGGTCCCCAGCGTCGGGTGACCGGCAAAAGGACCGACTTCGGGCAACTTCGCGACCGAGAGCCGCTCGAAGACCGGGACGCCGCCGCGGGTCCGAATGACGACCGGCACGACCCCGACGTTCTCCTCGAACGTGATTCGAGTCGTTTCGCCGCCGGAGTGAAGATTCGAACGCGCCGCATATGGTGCGGATCGGTTGGAGGGAAGACGAACGTGGTCTCCGAATAGTTGAACTCGCGAGTAATGGGCACGAGCTGGGCTTCGGCAATGGCGGTGGCGTCGGGAAAGACGGCAAGGGGATTGCCTCCGAACGCACGATCCGTGAAGACATCGGCGGTGACGAGCGTGCATGATCGAATCGTATCCCGCCCGCCGTGCCCGGGATCTCGGCCTCGCGGCTCGCGATGAATCGTTGACGTTCTCGCGCCGGATTCGCTCGAGGTCACGTGTTTCGGCAAAGGCCCTGCCGCATTCAACGGCACTCGGGCCACCGTCTTACGGGTTCGGCTTTCGGCGTACGATGACCTCGACGTCGCGCGCGCGCGACCGCTTCGTCGCTGGGGCCGGCTTTCCGGGAGCGGACCTGGCCGTCGGCGCGGGCTTCGGGTCGGACCGCCCCGTGGCGTGCTGTCCGCCCGCCGTCGATAGGGGCCGCGCCGCCTTGGCTTGCTTCGCGGCGATGAGCTCGCCAGGCCTCGAATCGTCCTGGGAGTCGTCTCAAGTGGGTCACAATGTTACGATACCAATGATATTATTCAACAAAGTCGGATCCACCCCTCCGTGGCTCGAAATCTCGTGGACGCGTCTTATTCAGGCGATTCGCCGCGGATCGCACCGCTCTTGCTGAGCATCTCGCGCGCGGCTTGGGCCACGGCGCGATGGGGCGCATCGCCCAGGTGCGGGGTCTCTAGCATCCGCTCGAGCGTTTGCGTCTGGGTGGCGTCCGGGTTGGAGAGGAACCGGGCGACGCCGGACAGGGTCTTGTCGCTCTCCGCGTAGAGGACGTGCAGGATGGCCCCGGTGAGCAGGGTGTGAGCCGTCGTTTGCCAGTGGTCACGAGTGTCCTTCTCGCCGGCGCGGTCGACGAGCAGATCGCCGACGTTCTGGGCGTCGCGCACCTCGTTCCATTCTCTGCGGATTTCCAGGAGCGGATTGAAGCGGAGCGAATCGAGGGCCGTGGGCTCGAAGCGCCAGACCCGACTGAATTGGCGGCGCCAGCCCGCGGTGAGCGCCCAGTTTTCCTTTTTTATGTCGTAGACGAGAACCGAGTGCGGCCAGCTTAGAAGCGTCGGGACGACCAGGCCGACGCCCTTACCCGATCGGGTGGGGGCGAAGCAGAAGACGTGCTCGGGCCCGTCATGGCGGAGTCGGCCGGACTTGCGGAACACGGTCTTCGTCCGGCCGGCGGCGTTGATCGTGTGTCGAAACAGGGCGTCCCCCCGGCCTCGCGCAAGAGTCCCGCGCGTCGCATCTCGGTCGTCGTGGCCCACCGCGCGCTGCCGTGGGAGCGGCTTGGGCCCGAACGCCTGCGGTGCACGGCCGCAATTGCGGCAGCCGAGCAGCCGGCGATCGCGCCGATCGTCGTGATGCCGCTGGCGTCGCGAATGAGGGTTGGCGCACGCGACTCGGCGATCGGGCTCCAGAGAAGCCAACCCCAGGACGGATAAGCGGGCCACGATCCGACGAGGACCCAAGGCACGCCGATCTAGGGAGGGTAGTGAAGCTCGGCGGCGACGTACTCGGTCGAGGCCCAGAGTCTAGCCAGAGACAGCACGAGCAGCGACAAAAAGCGCCAACGCACGAATGGGTCTTCCGCGCAGCCTGAGAACACTCGCCCCGAGTCCGAGCGCCACTCGCACGGAGGCGATGATGCTCGGAAGCGACGGGCAATCTGAATCCGGTATTCGAATCTGTCAAATGCGATATCGATCCAATGGACTCCAATCTGTCGCCGTATGGCTTCGCCAAATCGGTTCGACGTTGCATGGACGACGAATGCCCATAAGGGATTTTATGTGACCGCGGCGGTTTCCGCGTCTCTTCGTCGGCCGACAAGCTT
Source organism: uncultured delta proteobacterium (assembly GCA_963696385.1). GTDB lineage: Bacteria > Myxococcota_A > Polyangia > Polyangiales > Polyangiaceae > Palsa-1150. The sequence continues at coordinate 483,227 of CAVOKF010000003.1, read as the reverse complement.
TGGAGCGCCTACTCGCCCGCGATTCGGACGAAACAGTGCGAGCCTTCCCCGCGGGCCGGTATCCGGAACGGGCGGTCACCGCGGCGACCGGCAGCGCGTAGGTGGCCTTTCCTGTGACCCGATCTCGATCGGCCAAACCTTCACTTGACGGCACCGCTGCGTCGAACTCTCGAAACGATTTTGAGAGGACGACCGTTCGTAGCGTGAGGATGGTGCGGCCGCCATGATGGCGGCGGGCTACGGAACGCCGAAATTGCCGCGGTACGCCCCGGCATCATTGGGCATGCAAGAGATCTCGGTGATGCCTCCTACACCGGAGACGATGCAGCATTGCCAGCCCGGTGACTCGGGGGATGGACGCGTGCACGTGGGGTACTGCGGCGTGCATTGTTCGAACGGGCTCGCTTCGGCCAGGTCGCCGCCGTCGAGGGGGCCCGAATTCAACCCACAATACGGAGTGGGCTGAGCATCCGTCTCTGGCTGAAATCCGTCATTGCTCGCGCATTCCCAGTTGGCCCCGCCGTCGGCATCGACGCAAGAGCAAGTGGTGCACGCCGTTGCGGACGAGCAGTTCGTAAACTCGCATCCGACCCAGTACGGTCCTGGATCGGAAAAGCCCGACGGGAGGGCCGGACATGCCGCCGCGTCGGCTTTTCCGGGGCAACCGCCACCGCCCACGCTCGGGCCAACACTCGCCGCTGCCGCGTCCGTTGGCTCACTGGGCCCTGGACATGGCGCGAGCGGTTCCGTCGCCCAATGTCCGCCTGTGCATATCGCTTCGGCTATCTCAGACACAGTCGCGCAGGCGCTGCCGGACGCGGTCGACGTATTGCCCTGGTTCGCGTTCTGAACCGCGGCGGGCGCGGCATCGCAGGACGGTGTGCACGTGACTGCGTACCCGCACACTCCAGAGGCGTCCGATGTAAAACATGGGGCGCCTGGTGACGGTTGTTGGGCCGGACAACCCTCGGCCGTCAGACCCCCGTCCAGGGCGGGGCAAGGCTCGCTGAGGATCTGCCAGCTGCCGCTCGTGCAGGTGAGCGCGGCCGCAAAGCTGAGGCCACCTGGGCATTGTATGAACGTCGGACAGCCCTGACCCTCATCGGCGCCGGGACACGCGCTTTCCTGAGTGGGCAATGGGCAGCAAGCTCCGCCCGAGCAGCTGTTGCCTTGGTTTTGGTTGCCTCCCCCCTGCGTCGTGGTTGGCTCCGCGCCGGCGGAACCCGTGGTCGTGCCTGTCCCGGCTTGGTGGGTCGACGCTGTCGAACCGTTCGGACGGCTGGAACACGCAGGCTCGAGCGCGGCGAAGGCACCTAGGACGACAAAGACGCGAAACGGCTGCATGGCATCATCGACTCTGTGCAAAACCGTAACCTGCCGAATCAGGCCCGGAACCTGCTATTTTCTTGCTTTGGTCCGTGCCACAGTGTGCCAGTACCGGCACGGCCGTCAGGGATGCATTTCCGATTGCGCGGTCCATGTGCCGCGGTGCAGATCGATTGCAGCGCGTGTTTGGACAATGAACGTCACTGAAAGACGGAGCCCCTGGGGCGCTCGTCGCGGGTGGGGCCCCAATATCGTCGGCACCGTGACGGCGTTCTTCGCCGATGCGGTGGCCGAGGAGTGGGTGGCGCTGCCTGTTTCCCAACGACAAGGGCGAACCGTGGCGCCCGGACATGGCCCTGATGCTGCGCGCGGACCTACGCGCAGCGGGCCTGCCGGACGTCTACGAGGGGCATCCGTACACCGCGCACGCGACGCGTCGCAGCTTCGCCACGTGGCTCAACGAGGCGGGTGTTGCCGAGAGCACCATCAAGCGCCTGATGGGGCACGCGGGATCGGGCGTAACCCAGCAACACTACACAGCGCAGACGCTCGCCACACTTCAAGCGGCGGTCGCGACCATCGGTTTGGAGGACAGTTTGGTCGACGGGATCACCCTGCAAACCACCGCGATTTCCGGGGGGGACCATAACCGCTGGTCTTAGTGCGGATTTTGGTGCGGGTCTTAGTGCGGGTCGCACTATGCAGGAGGCAAAATCACCAATGATTTCTAAGGCGCCCCCGAGACGATTCGAACGTCCGGCCAACGGTTTAGGAAACCGCTGCTCTATCCTCTGAGCTACGGGGGCAAGTGTGCTGAATGATTGCGCTTTCTTGTGTGTCGCGGGTGGGTCCTCGGTGGCTTGGGACGATTCACGGGACGATTGGGGCGGGCGTGAAGGGTGGCAAGATGGCACGCCTGGGCGCGATGGCAAAGCGACGGTGAGCAGGGCCACGGCACGCGCTAGCTCGGTCATGGGGGGCGCTTGGTAGTGGCGGCCGCGCGTGGTGTGCGGCGCCTGCCCGAGCAGGTAGTCCAAAGTCTCGCCCGACACGCCGGCATCCGCGAGCAGGGAGGCGAACGTGCGCCGTGTCGCATGCCAAGTGAAATCCGCCGTCTCGCCGTCGGTCAGTTTGAACGCGGTGGGCAGGCCCGCCGCCGCGAGAAGGTCGCGAACGAGCTCCGCGGCGCGCGGGCGCCAAACGGCGCCGGCCTCGTTGGGGAACACGAAATCGCTGCCCTCGGGCTGGCGCCCGACATACGCCCCCCACCCCTCGGCCTTCCACCAATCGATCCATGCCGCAGCGGCGGAATGCAGTGGCACCTTGCGTTTCCCCCATTTACTTTTCGGTGGTCCGAATGCCTCGGTCTTCGCGTCGCGCGGCATGAGCGCTTGCCGGAGCACGTACAGGCGGCGCACGTCGGGGTACTTCGCGTCGGCGCCGTCGTCCGCGAACCGCAAGCCGTGAAGCTCGCCGTCGCGTAGGCCGGTCGTCACACTGACGAGCAGCATCCCGAAGTGCAGATCGGAGAGCGGCGAAGCGAGTAGACGTTCGAGCTCGGCGCGCGACCACTGTACGATCTCGTCGGCCTCGGGAATTTGCATCGAAGGGACGGCGCTACGGAGATAGTCGTCCTTCATTGGGTTGGACGTCAGCGCGACCCATCGCTGCGAGATCGCGTCCTTGAAGCACCGCGTCAGAGCGTTGACGTCGTTGCGGACAGTCGACACGGACCGCTCCGCGCGTTGCTCTAGGACCCACGTGCGCAGAATCGGTGGCGTCAGGTCGGCCACGGGGCGCTTGCCCAGCTTTGCAAGGATGCCGGTCCAACTCGCCTTGTATCGGCCGACGGTCGCAGGCTTGAGGTCCGGATCGTTGTCGAGCAACGCGAACCACCGTTCTTCGAGCTCGGCCAGCGTGACCCTGGGCGCCGCGGCCCGCTCGACCCCGACGTACGTTTTGCGTGCGGCGAGCTTGGCGCGCTTGAGGGCCAGCCGTTTCGCCGTCCGCTTGTCGTCGGGCGTGTCGCGTAGGTCCGGCCGTTCGAGGTCGACCCAAACTCGGCGTGTTCCGCCGTCTTCGGTGCGGACCGTGATGCGGGCCCACCACCGCGGCGGGGTGCCTCGCCATTCGACCGTGCCGGAAAGCGCTCGTCCCATGTTCGGCCTCGTCAGCACGCGCATAACGCGTGGACCGGGGCAAGCCCCGGTTTCGGCCTTTCGGTTACGGTTACGGCTCTTCGGTGGGCGCGGCGCTGAGATCGAGAGGCTCGTGCAATAGCCCCTCGATGGCGCGCAACATGGGATCGAGAATGTCTAGCAGCGTCATCGCGACGCGTGCGTTTGCGTCTTTGGCGACGCGGGCGCCGTAGATTTTGACGGCGTTGTCGACGCGGAATCTCGCCTGCATGGTCGCCATGACGGCAGCGTCGCGATGGTGGTTCGGTCGGGCGCTCATGTCAGTGGCTCCCGCAGAGGCCGAGGACGAGAAAATACGGCGCGGGCCCGTATACTCCGCACCCGCAGTTATCGAGGTTACCCGGTTCGGCGAATGGCGGTACGAACGCCCACCCGTCGGGCAATGCTGCCCCATCGAGGTTCACGCCGGCGTCGGTAATGTATAGAGGCAGGTTCGTTTCCGCTTCGGTCGTCTCGTCAGGAAACAGCGTGCAGTCGACCGCGGGGGGCGACGGCTCGGACTCGGCGGCGCCGCCGCAGCCAACGAGGGCAGCGGCGAAGATGAGGGCTAGGCGGGTCGTCATCGGCCCACCTCCGCGCAAATCTCGCGGATGCGTTCCATTTCGCCGATGGCCTCGAGGATCGCGTCCGCATCGGGGTCGGTCGAAAGCCGCTCGCTGGCCAGCTCCGCAAGCCGACCGATGCGGCGGAAGGCGATGAGGGCGGATGCGGGGATATGCGCCGTCGGGCGCGTAGGCGGTTCGTCTGCTTGAAAATGGGCTAATGGTTGCATGTTCGACTCCGGTTCGTTCGGGGTTGGGCCATGCCTCCCGGCCGTTAGCGCGGCGCGGGGGGCGCTATCGTGTCAGTTGCTTGCGAGCGCTTCCCACGGGGCGAGTGCGTTGAGCTCCTTCGCGAGCTCCACGATGTCGACGTCGGTGCGCTCGACCGTGTTCGTGCCTAGGTCGAGGACGTAGAATTCCCCGAGCTCGTTGAAGTGCTTCAAGGGCCCGTCGTAAAAGCCCTTCGACTTGCACAATCGTTTATGGGAACGGGGGTCTTCGGCCTTCGGCGCGAGCTTGCGGTTGATGCGTTGAACCAGCGCGCGTTCGGTGATTTGCACTTTGATCTCCTTCTTCTTTGCAGCCACGATGAGAGCATAAGCGCGTGAGCGCGTGAGCGCAAGCCACTCGCAAACTTTTCGTTGACCACCCGTCAGGCGGTGAGACCATGGCGCGAACGGAGGGGCCAGCCATGGTGGATGACGAAGTGAAGCTTACGAAGGCCGACCTGCAATGGATCGTGGAGAGACTGGGTGCGCTCGCGCGGGTCGCCGGCATCGATGACGTTGAAGTTGCCGACTGGCTCCGACGCAGAGCTACGAAAACAGTCAAACCACTCATCAAAAAATGGGACGATATGAACCCAAAACCGTAAAGATACGGGGTCAGAACGGAGGGGAAGCATGAACGAACATCAACTTCGTACAGAATTGATTCTCCGCGCCGTGTCCGGATCCGCGTTAGACCCGAACGGCGACGCAACGGGAATCGCGCGGAGGGCGATCAAGATCGCCGATGCCGTGGTCGGTGCACTCGTGCAAGAGGCGGAGTCTGCGGAGCGCGCAGAAGCCAAGAGCACCGGATCTCGGCAGCCAACGAACGGGCCGCAGTATTGCGACAAATGCCTATCGTTCTCCATGGGGCCGTGCAGGAAGCAACACGCTGGGGAAGCGACTTAGCGAACGGAGGGGCAGGTGGCGTACGACATCGAGCGCGCAGTAAAAATCCTAGACGGAACTGAAAGTGTGAACGTCCAAGGCGAACTAAATCTGGACGTACGATGGCCAGTAAATGGCATCAAAGACCTAATCACGGCTCTCGAAGAAGCCGTCGCCGGGTCTCATACATACGAGATCAGCAAGCAGCCATCCGCCGGTATCGTGCTATCGGTAACGCTCAACCAAGACGCGGCGCGCGACGCGGACAGCACGCGCTGGTATCAGGTCGAGGTATCTTTCGCGCGTCACGGAAGCGACGGAACTATCGTGGTCGGTGGGCGCCCTCATCGCGAGGGGTTCACAAAAAATATGACGCCGAACATCGAGTGGAGTGGAGTCAAATTCTCAGGCCAAGCAGGCAATGACGGCCTGGCCGAGCTCGCCGGCCTTATTGTCGCGGCCAAGAATCAGGCGCTCAGCGCTCCGAAAAGGGGGCCAGGAGAACAGTAGAAAATGGGCGAAACCCCGGGAGCTTTCGCCGCTCGGGGTTTCTGGCTCGGCTGTCGCCCAGCTGGACCGTCACTTTCTGAGCCGTGACTGCTCTCGCTCCGTGGCCACTTTGGCAGGCCTTGCGTCGTCCTCGGCTTAGCGTCCCGTCGACGTGAATAGATATACTGCCTATCGACAATCCCGTCAAGTGACCGATATACGATTTTTCGCAGTGGCCTGTTTACGCGCTGCGAAGACTGCGAAGTAACTCTAGCAACTTCGCTTCCGCCGCTATCGCCCTATCGCGCCACGCTCCCGCAGGTCCGAGCCAAAATCCCTCGACCCTCTCAGGAATCGGGCAAGCCTCGGGCTGAGCGCCGTGCTCAAGCTCCCAACGCGAAAGGCCAATTGGACGGTGCGAGGCCATGTCAATTCGAGAACGAGTACAGTACACATATGACGCGAAGCGCGTCCGATGCCGTCGTCTCAAAATCGAGCGTTAGCGCATTGCCCCCCGGGGTTCCGTAATTGCTAGATATGGCGATGCTCGTCGTGTAGTTTTCGGGTGTCTGGAAGACGGCTGGCGCAATGCCGCCGCTATTATCGAACACGTAGACGTCTCGGCGCCAGGAATTGGCCGCGGTGTTTACGGTGTCGATGGCGTCGCACCCGATACTCACGTATACATTGTGATTCGGGAGGACGGTGAATTGGGCAACCTGGTAGTTGCCGGAGCCAACAGTGGTGAAGGGTCCGACGACCTCCGGGCCCTGGAAATTGTTGAGTAGGACGACTTGCGCGCTTGCGATTCGCGCGACGGCCGCCGTGATGACGAGAGCGCTGAGGATGAGGAGAGGAAAAAACCTGCTGCTGCGCATTGCGTACTCCTGCTGGTGGTGCGACGCCATGGTCACGTCAACGCCGTGCCGGGCCCGCTGATCTGGCTGAACCGGAACGTTGGGCCGCCATCTGCCATCGCAATCGCGGCCTGGGTGGGCCCAGCGGCGATCATCGGTTCCGCGGATCCGCTCGGGACCACGCGAGTCTGGGTCGATTGCCAGTTGCCCGTGGCCGATCCACCGAAGTCGATGCCGTTCGGGGCCATGATCACTCCAGCGACCCCGCCGGCCAGCGATACGAGTCCGAGCCAAAGGCTTCCGCACGCGACGATTTGCGAGACTTCAGCCGCCGCCGAGGTCGTCGCGACGCCGAGCGAAACCCAAGTCGCGCCGGTACCGGTTTGACTCGCGTAATAGCGACGCTGTCCGCTTGTCGTTGTGGAGCAGCAAAGGATGAACGCGCCGGAGGGGAACGTGGTACTCGTGCCGTACGCCATGGAGATTGGCAGATCGGTACCGAGCACGGAGGCGATATTCGCTGTTGAGACGGTGCCGGACGTTCCGCTGGAGGACGATATGGAATACACGATCCGGTCGGTGCCAACTGCGACGACGAGCGACCCGTTCGACGCAACGGCCCATTGCGCTTCGGTGAGGCCGGTCGACAAGCCCGTCGCGCCGGTGGCGGTCAGGAAGTACAGCGCTGAATCGCCGGACGTGCCGGATGCGATAGCGAGAACGCCCCAGTCGACGCCGGACGTTGCGGCAGCGGCTAGATACATGTTGGATACATTACCTGTACCTAGCAGCGCGTCCGTAGAACCGCCGACGGTGCACGACCATAGATATCCGACGTTGCTCGAATTGATAAAACTCGCCCATGTTACGCCTTGCGCGGGACCGCACGCGAGTGCCGTAACGTTCGGCGAGCTCGAGTTCACGTTGAATGTCGAGCCAAGCGTCGTCCAAACGAGGTCCGCGCCGCTGTTGTATACGAACTGGTAGAGCGGCCCAGAGTTCTTTTCGACGGTGATGAACGCGCCGCCGCTGCTCAATATTGGATTCCACGCGAGGGCGTTCGCGTTCGCCGGCCCCGCGGCGATGACAGATTGCCAGTTCTGCGCAACGAGCGCCGATCCGCCCGCGGCTTCGACGGCGGCAAGTTCCGCGTAGAGCTGGTTGATGATGTAATTGTGTTCGGGGGCGCTCACGCCGGTCGCCGGAATCCAATACGTTTGGGTTGGCTGGATCTTCGTGGGATTACCGCTCCACGGGCTCGAACCCGGAGGGTAGTCGGTCGTCGTCGCCCAGGTCCCGATTGGGGGTTGGCCGGACATGGCTAGACCCCCCACGTCGCTTCATCCCAATTTGATTCGTTCCATCGTAACCCGGCCGGTGTGGCCGGAGCGAGATCCACCGAGGCGTCAACGGACGCGGCGACCTCGAGTTTGACCTGGGCTTCCGCGGTAGGGGCTGGCACGGTCGCGTCGATTGAACATACGAATTCTTGGCTCATTTGTTTTTCTCCACAGGTGCCCCGGCGAGCGTGTTGGCGCCGGTTCGGATACGCATTCCGCCGAACGTGATTTCGGCATTGGGTCCTAGGTCTGCAACCTCATTCCAAAATAGCCATGCGTACAGATTTCGCCTGTCGCCTGGGCGCAGCGCCTTGAGCGATCGGAGGACGTCGGCGGCGTCCTTGCGAAACGTGAGGGAATCCCGCTTGGTCTCCGCGGTCGCGCGAAATTCATCGTCGGTTTGCATCGGCGCCGTCGGCTCCGGCACAACTGGTGTCCCGGTCAAGGCGTCACGACGGTCAAACACGGCTGACGTCATGGCTCATGCACCTCGCGTGCGACCCATCGCCCGCGGGCCTTGCGGGGTTCGCCACGCGTCGCGCGCGCGCGCGATCATGGCGTCGCGAGCGTCGGCCGTCGTCGAGTCGCCCTCGCCGAAGACGTCAGGCGTGGCCATCCCCCCGCCGAACGATCCCTCGAAAGAGCCCTCGTTGCCTCCACCGAAGGCAGAGCGCCCGTGCTCTGTTTGCTCGCGCGGAACTCGCGGAGCCGACTCCCGAGCGCGCTGACCCCACTCCGGATCGCCCGGTGGCGTGCTCGCGTTATTGCCCCTTGACCCCCCGGGAAACGAGCCGTCGTGCCCCCGTGCCGGACGATACCCATAGGTCGCATTTTCGAGGCCGCGTTCGAACTTTGCCTGCATTTGGGCGAATCCGGCCTGTCGCTGTTCGTCGGCTGAGGCGAGCGTCTCCTCTTGAGTAGCGGTGTTCGTCTCTACTCCGCTCTCGGTCAGCATCGCGTCCGAGCGCGCCTCGACGCCTCCAGCGAAGACGAGATCGAGCGGATCCAAAAATCGCGGCGCGGCGTCCGAGCGAACCTGCCCCTTCTTGACGGCGACCCCGTAGACCCCGTCGACGTAGGCTGGCGACGCGTTCGCGGGGATCTCGTAACCGATCCGCGCAAGCTCTTTGCGACGAACGTCTGCGACGCCCCTCTCGTATTCGGGGTTGGGTGCGGGGTCTCGCGAGGTCGATTCGTATCTCATATTTTGTCCCATGGCGTTCACTTACCTTTCTTCGAAAGTAGAGATCCGACTTCGACGATGCCGCCGCTTGCGGCCTCCGCGGCCCAGGAGGCCAACTGATCTTTGCTCGTCGCCCCGGCGTACGTCCGCTCAACAGGCCTAGTCACTCGCAGGTCGATCTTGTCGATCTGCTGCATATTGGGATCCTGCAAGATCCGGATCGGCGGATGCGTTGTCCCGATTGCGCCCGCCTGCACCGGAATCTGACGATGTGCCGACATGCTCTCTTGATCCAAGAGCTCGGACCAGATCAACGCGACCGCGGCGGGTGGAGAGACCATGAAGCCCCTGACCGCGATCTCCGTGACAAGTCGAGGCATGTACCCGAGTCCTGTACGTGTAGAGTACACATACGGCATGAGCGGGCGTACGCATTCGCGCGCGGCCTCGAGATGTACTTTCGAAAACGTGTCGACCGGGCCAGTGCGTCTGTCCGGTAGGTATTTTTGAAGGATGCGGACGACGAGACCGTATGTCTCAATGTCTGGAAATCCGACAGACGCGAGCATCGCAGCGTTGGCCGTGACGATCGTATTGGGATCGAGCGTGGACCCCACCGCGAATTTGACCTGAGGGATCGAGATCCCAGGGATCGAACGCCACACGGCGAGGTTATCGATCCAAGTAGCCGCACCGAGTTCCGCGGGGCGCGACACCCCGGGCAACCCAAAATCGATCTGCAAGCCTTGCAACCCAAGCGACTTAATCGTTCGGGACTCGACGCGGTTCGCCTCGGCGTACGCGCGCTGCGCCGCCTGCGCCTCTTGTTCGATCTTCTCGTTCGCGATCCGTGCCGCGGCCTCGAGCTCGCGAGCACGAGAGCACGGCGCCTTCAATCGACGCCCCGACGTGACCGCGTGCCCGACCAGGGCCGCGATCCGCTCTGCACTGAGTCCCCACGCGCGACCCTCGTCCACGGCGCACATATCGACCGCCAGATCGGGCCGTGAGAAGCGGCGAATGCCGGTCAGCTCGGGCCGGAATCGCAAGATCGCCCGGACCGCTGCCTCACCTTCGGTAACATGGTCCTCGGACGTTTCGCTGAGGTCGTCTTCGACACCGGAGTCCGCCGCGAGCCCTCGCAGCTCGGCACACAGATCGTGCGTCGGTCGCGCGTCGCCGATGTGTTCGAGCCGTGCGATCTCGACGTCGCCCTGTCGGATGATCGTCGGGAGCGGTCCCCAAAACGGAACCACCGATTCGGGGTCGATCATTGGATTGATGTCGCGGAGTATTTTCTCGTCCAACGTGACGAGCTTCGCCACCTTGGGTAAGGCGGGCCGATGAGCCGCGGCTGCCTCACGGATCCGGCGTATGCCCTCTTCTTGGCTGTGCACCAACATGCCGCCGACGGTGCGGGTTGGGATCCTGGGTAGCTGGACATTGGTCGTCATGTGAACCCTCGATAATGGTAAATCGCCTATGAGTTGCGCGCCCGTATTCTGTATGCACAAGCCCTAAAAAAGTTGCTTGCGTTGTCGGTGAACTCGATGTCGCCCTTGAGCTTTGTATGCCACTTGGCGACCTCGGGGTTCTTGGCCATCGTGCTGACCGCCATTCGACCGTCCGGCCACGATTCGAAGTGGAAGTTGTGCTCCTCCGATTCTTCGAGCTCACCACGGATCCCCCGTACCTCGGCGAGGTCCGTTTGCATCACGTTCTGGATCAATTCCGGAATGAGACCGTCGAAGCGGTCCGCCCCGATCGGCCGTCGCGCGGGGATGTACGGTTGGCGCCTTCCGATACGAGTTCTCATGGCGCTTCGCCTCCACGATTCGAGTAAAGTTCTGTCCAGATCCAAGCCATCTGATGTTTGAAGCCCGGCTCGCAATGCGGATCGAAGACCACGTTGCCGAAACGGTCCTTGGAACGCCACCGCGCTACACCGTTCAGATAATTGGCGTGTACCAATGTATATGTACCGTCGTTGCCCACGTCGAGCGTGTGCGTATCCTTTCGCAGATTGCCATGGCGCTTCCGCCACCCGATAATCGCGGCCAACGCATTCACGTATCGCTCATTGCACATCTTAGAATTGCCGCCGTCGAACAACACGCCGTTCCGCTGATCCAGGGCGACCATCGCTCGCAACCAGTCCGGCTGCTCTCCCTGTTTGACAGCCCAGAGCGACGCCACGAACGCCGAGACGATGTCGCCGTGTGCGAGTCCAGCGCGGCGCGGTGCGCTGATCTGCAAACCTCCGCCGGACATCGGCTTGCTGACGATGCTTCTCAACTGAGCAAGAAAGCGCGGATTGTTCGGGAGGCGGACGCGGCCCTCGCTTAGCATCTTGCGGGCGTGCAGGTACGTCTCCTGTTTGCCGTTTGCGCCAGCGGGCACGTCGCAAAACTCGATCTGATACGGTTCGAGATGTTCGCGGACCGATTCCTTATAGTGAATATCACCCCAAACACTCACCGCGCCATAATCAGTAATCACTTTCGCGAAGTCGTCGACGACCTCTTTTGGGCGAAGTGGCTGGCCTTTCTCTGGCCTCTTTTCAAGAATCGTTTGCACCTCGACGACGCCTTCCTTGTCGACCGACCCGACGAGGGTGCTCGAGTCGCGCACGAACGCGACGTCGCAACCGAAACTCGGGTGATAGCTTCCGACGCGTGGCGACGGCTGCGCCAGGTTCATGTCGACGCATGCGCGGATCATCTCGGCGGTAAAGAGAGTGCTCGAGCCGCTGGTCGCGGACGCGTCGCAATCGAACTCGCGCGCCGCGTTGTCTGGGTCGCGCTCTCGCTCGGCGGCGACCAGCGACTCGATAGTTTCGTCGCCGGGGCGCATGACGAGCGTCGGACCCACTGCGCACAGAGCCGTCGAGGGGGCGCCGAAATTCTTCTCGCGCAGTTCGGCCGTCATGGTGGGCACGGGCCACGGCGTCGAGATCAGTACGCCCGCGCCGGCCGCCATCAGACGGGGGACGATCGCGCCGTAGACGTCACGGTCCGTGACCACGAACTCCGCATCGCTCTGAAAAAATTCACTCTCGTCGAGCACGAACGAGAGGACCGAGAGCCCGCGGGCGGATGCGCCGCCACGGCTCGCCGCGAACGCCGAGAAAGCAACGCGCTTGCCGTCGGGACGTCGAAGAATGAATCCTTCTTTTGTCTCCGATTCGACGCGCCGACGCAATGCCTTCGACCACTGCGTGAGCTCCTGGGCCATGCCAACGACGAGCTTTGCCGTTCGCGTCGTCGGGGCGACCGCGATCATGTGCGGAATGTCACCGGGCCCGCACCTCGAGAGGTCCGCGGTCACCATTCGATAGAGACCGTACGCCGCTGCGATGGTCGTCTTTCCGCTTCCTCGGCCAAGGGTCAGCACGATCGTGCGCCGGGCCAACGCGGGCACCGTATCGACTTCGCCGAACAGAACTCGCGCAAGCTCCCGCTCCGCGCCCTCAAGCGCACAAGGGTCGGTCCCATCAAACGAAACCTTGCAGAGTACACGTTGTGCCGGCGTGAGGCTCAGGCCGATGTCGTCGGTGAATTCGGTGAACTTCATCGCTTGCCCTTCTTGTCCGACCACCAGTGGGCATCGACGCCGTCTGGAACGGAGGCCTCGCGCGCCTGAGCTTCCCGTGCGGCGAGCTCGTAACTCGCAAGCATGTTCTGGCGATGGTCGTTGCCCATCTTGGACGCTTGGCCCAGGAGCTCGGCGTCGCCCGTCAGCTTGCCCTGGTCGTAGAGGTAACGACTCGATGCGAGCTGAATCCCGGCGGTCTTCACGATGCTGGCGGGTCCCTCGCCGCACTCGCCAAACATGGTCGTGAGGCGGGAAATGTAGGCATCGGCAAAGTCTTTGCCGGCCACCTCGTAGGCGTAGAACGCGTGGTCAGCCGAGAGCTCGGCCAAACCCAACGAACGAAGGATGCGGCTGAATAGCTGCGTGCGCTGGCCACCTTTGCGACCGGCCCGCCTGGCGGACTCCCCATCGGCGAACGTGCCGTTCGAGCGGCGCACAATCGGACCGCTCTCGTCCGGTATCGGAGCCGGATCCGGCAGCTCGTCGGGAGGCAGGACCTCGATCCGGGGCACGCCGGCGCCGTTGCCGTGTCCACTCCTTATTGCCATGGAGTCCCCACGGATGTGCTAGGAATGGCCCCGATGGGGGCGCCTAAAGGCTTGGCAGAGATGTCGGGCGACTTTCTGCGGGAGGCTGGTGTGCTCGTCGCGGCCCTGGGCGTGCTAGAAAAGACAATCGCGGCCGGCTTACCGTCGTGGAGGTGGACCGTGGTCGTTCTTGGTTTGGGGTTGTTTTTTGCCGGTTTCGGCGCCATCATTGAGCGAACCAGGAGCAGGAGCTGAACATGGGCGAGTACACCTACATCGTTGGCCTTGCCATCATGGGTCTGGCCGTGTTCACGGTCGGGATGATTGCTGCCATGATCGAGCGCAGTCATGGGTCCACCTCGAGCGCGGCCACCGACGCGAACGCATCGCGAACGTCGACAAGCCACGCCGATCCGATCCTGTCCGCGTCGAAATAAGTCCCCTCGTAAAAGCCATCGGGTCGCATGTTGTGGGGCCACTCGTGGACCGTGTCCTCGCACGGCAAAAACTCGAGGCCTATGAGCGGCGAAAGACGGCAGCACTCGGCGTAAAAGCCCGGCCCGTGCGAGGCGCGCTCGGGATAGCTCGGCACATGCGTGAGCTCATGCAGAGCAACGTCGACCAGCCACCGCCGGCCCACACCGAGATCCAGCGTCGTCCGGTCGAACGTGATCACGAAGATCGTGCCCTTGCGCTGGATGTTGGCGCACTCCACAAGTCCCTCATCGATCACCGGCAACAGCAAAGGCCGCGGCCTGGGCTCGAAGTACTCATCCCAAAGCTGGTGCAAAAGCAGCGCGAGGTGCGCTTGCGTCAGCTCGTCCGTCAAGAGGTCAGTGATCATGTGACCCCGCCCTCACTTGGCCCTGGTGTCGTTCGGCGGGGCGCCACTCGAGGCCGCGATCCGCCTCGATGCGCTCGGCTTCCTCGAGGACGAGGCGAGTGATTGCCTCGCGCCGGGCCATCTCCGGCAAGCAGTGGAACGCGGCCCTAAGCCGCGACCAATGCTCTCCACCGGCCCAGCGCGGACCTCGGCTGTCGACGGCCGGCAGCGCGCCCGTAACGGCCGTCGCGGCGGCGAGGACAGCACCCTCGATCTGCTCGGCTCGAATGACCGGACGGCTGTCGAACGAGTCGGCATCGCGCTGCTTGCGCGGCTTCGGCGGCGCGGCTTCGCGGACTGCATCGCGCTCGGCCTGGCGCTTGCGCGCGAGCTCTGCGACCAGCGCGGCGTCGCGGTTGACGGCTGAGCTCAGGGTGGCCCGTGTGACCCCGATCGACTCGGCAGCGGCCCGAATAGTCGCTGAGGCGAGCACGATCGCTCGGCGCTCCGGCGTTAGAATAAACCGCCGCGGGTCGACCCTCTGTTCGGGTGTCATTTGACCTTGCCTGCAACGCGCTCGTCGGCGCGGAGGGCGACAAACTCGCGGGGCAATGGCGGCAACCGGAGCGGCACCTCGATTGGCGGCGGCACCCTGTTCGCGCGCTCGCCAGGGCGCACCTGAGAGGCCTTATGTCGTTTGCGACGTCTCATGGGGTAATCCTCCAATCGGGAAACGCGTAATCCTCAAGCGGCGACGGCCGTGATTCATGCGGTGTGAAACAGCCTTGTCCGGACCGGAGACTTCCTCCGGCACCACGCCGGTCGCCGTCGCGAGTCGCCGCACCATGCGGCGCTTCCGCCCGCCGAGGGGTCCGCTGAGCCGCGGATACGGGGCAGGCTCGAGTACGTTGGCCAGCGCCAAAATCATCAATGATTCCGCGGGCTGTTTCGCAGGACGATTCGCTATATCGTCCTTTGACGAGGAAAGGCGCTGAAAACAAGCGTCTGCAACGGTTTGCTGAACCGTTGTGGCATCGATGTCCTTGCAGGGGATATCGAGAACAGCGAAGGGGCCTGCCATTCCGGGACTAGGCCAAAGGCAGGTCGGGGCGGTCACTCCTCACCCCCAATTCCTTCGCGCTCGAGGTAGTCGCCGAAGTCCTCTTGGTCGCCGTCTAGCGAGCTAGTGGGCATAGTCGGCAATTCCCGGGTTATCTCACGAGAAACGTTCTGATCGCGTTGAACCGGGATTTCCTCGTTAGGCGTCACTATGTCGCTAGCGGTCGTTCGTTCGGCCTCATTTGCGAGCCGAATTCCCGCCCATCCGTCACGAGGCCCCTTCGCTGTCCAAACCTTGCGCGGGACGACGGCGCGCCTTGTGATGGCATCCGCGATCGTTTTTGGACTGACAGGACGCTCGTCGCGGTCGTCGCACCACGCCACATAGCGGTCTCGGAGCTCCTTGCGGCTGATCTTGGCCGTCGGGTCGAAGACGCACTCGCCGTCGAAAAATTGACCGAGTGTGTCTTCGTCGCGGAGATAGGCTTGCGTCGCGTCGCGGACCGCGGCGACGTCGGGAAGGCCCTCGGCCTGCCACTGAAGGCATCCACGGACGAGCCATGCCAGCACGCCAGGGCCCTCGGCCTTGAGCGCTTGCTTGAGGTCCTTGTCCTCACGTCCGATGAAGCTGACGGCGAACGGCACGAGTCGGAGCCGTCGCTCCATCGCCTTGTCTACGCATCGGATACGCGGTCGATGGTTCCCGAAAACGAGCAGCTTATGGCTCGGACTGAACTCCCGAAAATCCTCGCGCATGCGCCGCGCTCGAATGCGGTCGCCGCCGGTGATGTCCTTCACCGTCGCCTCGTCCCACGAGCGCCCGCTCGTCGTCTCGTTGCAAACGACGAGTCGCCGCCCGTACAAGTCGCAAAGCTCGGTCGGGTGACGCTCCGAGTGTTCACCCTTGAAAAGAAGGTCCGGCGCTGCTTTGCAGGCGTAATCGCCCATAACGAAGAGAACGAGATCGGCGAGCATGCTTTTGCCGTTGCCGCCCTCGCCGTGCCAGAAGGCGAGAATGTGCTCGCGAACGTCGCCGGTCATGCAGTAGCCGAGAAACCGGTGAATGAATGTGACGAGCGCAGCGTCGCCCGCCATGATCTCGGATACGAATCGCTCGAACCGATTGCATGTCGCGGCCGGGTCGTAGTCAATGGGCGCAATCTTGGTGATGAGGTCCTCACGCCGATGCGGCCGAAGCTCACCCGTTTTGAGGTCGATTGTGCCGTTGCGAACGCAGAGCAGCCACGGATCGGCGTCGAGCTCTTCGTGGCCAATGGCAACCGCCAGCTCGTAACGAGCCAAGGACACCATTGCCTCAATCGACGCCTTGCCCTCGCACTTGAGTGAATATCGGACGGCCGCGCTTCTCGCGTCTGGATCATCGATTCGCTGCGCCTGCTTCATGAGCGCGCGGGCCATGGCCTTCGCTGCGCGGTGCGGAGCGCCTTCGTCCAGCGTCCAATGTTTGCCATTCCAGGCGATCCACTTCGACCACGTACGCACGTATCGGAGCTCTCGACCGCTGAGCGCGATAAGCCTTTCGGCATTGCCAGAATCCGTCTTCGGAAATCCGTCGACCAATTCCAATATGCGCCTGCTCTCGATCGGCGTTATGCTGGCCATTACGCGCCCATCTTTTCTTTGACGAGGCGTTCGATTTCGGCGATGTCCTCGGGAGTCTGGTCGCCGAGCTCGAGTGCTGATATGCAACCGTCTGAAGGGTCGTCCGGCAGCTCGCCGATCACCGCGAGATCGTTATCGTCGAGCGGTTTGCCAGCGGCGCGTCTGGCGTATACGCGCGCTTGATTTTCAGGCGAGCCAAGCATTCGAGTCATGCGGCCCCCCTCTCGGCGCGCTCTGCCAATATGCGCTCCTCCCAGCGACGGAGAATGCCAGCGATGAGTCGGCCCGCACCTGCGGCATTGCCCGCGAAAATCGTCGGGATATCAGCCCGCGCATAGAACGATGCAATAGAGCCGATGATCGAATGCGGGTGCGCGGTCGTGCATCGATAGACGTCGTGGAGGCTCCCCTCGACGATGATGCACTTCCAGCGATACGCCTTCAGTCGCCGGACCTCGTCGTCGAATCTCTCTCTCGAGTGCGTGATCGAGCTCGCGAAGTCGGATGTGGATTTGCGTTCGACGACTCCGATCCCCTGTAGCTTCGGCGACGTGTAATCCGCCTCGGACATAGTGACCCGCTCGAGTACGACACCATCAGGAAACGGAGGCGGAGTTTGCTCGCGCGAGTCGCAATAGATTACGAACGATGGCGGAGTACTCATGTGCGTCAGCGGAGACCCGCCTCCGTCAACTGCCGCTCGGCCCTGGCGGTCTCGCTCTCTCGCGGCTTGCGGGGCGCCGGTCCATTGCGCAGCTTGGGCGCGAACAGTTTCGCGACGTCGGCCGGACTGACCAGATAGATTCGGCCAATGAGGACGGCTGGTAATTTCCCGTCGCGTATGAGGCGGCGGGCGGTCTCCAGCGAGATGCCTGGATACCTGACGAGGGCGTCACGCAACGGAAGTAATGCGGGTTCGGGCATGACCGAACCTAGTGGCACCGAATCGGACGACCCCGAAAGAGCTCGAATCTCCCACCCGTTTTGCGCAGCGACGGTTACAATTCTTAGCTAGACCAGATCGTCGCTAACATGCGGGAATCATTGCGTATGGCTCCGCAATTGATGGGGGGCATCATGAGAGCCAATTGGCGGTACAAGCCAGCATCTTTTTCTCGTGCACCTCCGCTACGGCCGCCTTGCCGGGACGAATTGCTTGTTCGCGATCAAATAATTGCGCTTTGACCCCAGGACTGGCGCTCGTCTCCTCGGCGTAGAGCTCCGCGAGCTTCATGGTCGCTTGCGTGACGACGCGGCCAGCCGAATGATGTCCCTCAGACGGACTTCATTATTGCCTCACTTCGTGAAGTCCCCACGAGGGACCTCACCGACGCCGTGCGAGCTCGGCCAAGAGCGCGTCCAGCGAAACGTCCTTTAGTGTCCCGCCCTGCAAACCAAGCGGTCCCATCTCGCGCGTTTCGCCACTATTCGCCACTGTCTGATCGCCCGTCAAACACGCACCATTTGCCTTTTTTCCCAGGCTTTCGTGCGTCCCGACGGGCGCCGGATGCCCCGAATTAGGAAACCGCTGCTCTATCCTCTGAGCTACGGGGGCAAAAATCTGTAGTCTCGATAACTGCGACGTATACTTTGCGCGTGTGCTCTTCGCTCGCCTACCAAGAGGCGCGGCACGCGTTGCGGGCACCCCCTGTACCGCCGATCACCCCTCGGCGCACCCCCGGTGATCATTCGGCTGCGACCTGCTGCCGGCGATCCTCGCAGAGCCGCTGAACAGGATTTGGCGCCCGCCGACCGCGTGCCCACCTCGCGCTGGGGGCAGCAGGTCGAGCAAGCCCAGGAACCCGATCCAGAGGGCGGCGAGCGCCAACCCTCGAAACCCCAGAAGCGGTTGCTTCTGCCGCTTTCCGGGCGGTATGAGGAGCGGTCGTGCACGAATCGGACACCGGCCTGTTTCCGCCCCGACCGATCGGCCTCAAAGGGCGGGTCATGGAGCTAGCGACCCTCTCGGCATCGCTCCGCCCGGGGAAGCCTGCGCGAATCGCGCTCATCGGCTCAGGCGGCAGCGGCAAGTCGATGCTCGCGTGCGCGGTCGGCCATCGCGTTAAGGCACGCTTCGCCGGCGGAGCACATTGGTTTCGTTCCGGGCCCTGGGACGCGAGAACGCTTGCGGAAATGTTGGCGATTCGCTTCCGGGTGCCGCGCGGCGATCCCGCGATTCTGTTTAGCTCGCTCTGCCGGTGGCTCGCTACGCAAGAGGCGCGACTCATCGTCCTCGACAATCACGAAAACGACGCCGCTGTCGCAAGGCTTCTCAACGAACTCGGGTCCGCGCCGGTTACGTGGGTCCTCACGGCGCGGCGCTGCCTGCTTTCGGGAGTGACCATCTTTCCCGTTGTCGCGCCCCAAGCAATAGCGGGAAAAACCGCGTTTTCACGCGTCCGTGCGCTGACGCCGTGGCTGCGTCAGAACCCGCTGGCGCTCGACATCGCCGAAGCGCTCGTACGATCCGGAGCGACGACCGTCAACGAGCTGCGCGGCTGGCTGTGCGACCGCGGCGTCGCCGACGTTCGAGTCATCGATCACGAAGACGACTTGCCTGAGGTTTCTTCATTGGTCGAGTGGGCGTGGAAGCGAATGGAACGAATCGAGCGCCGAATGCTGACCGTTCTAGCCGAGACCGCGGGCGACCACGTCGACGCCAGGTCGCTCGCGAAGCTCGCGGGCGTGCGATCCGAACTGCAGGCTGAGCATGCCCTTGCGCGGCTTCGGGCTTGGCATATGGTTCAAACGCCTTTCGCCGATCGATATGCTCTGCACGCGGTTGTTCGCTGCGCCGTGGCGAAGCGCACCCGGTTTCCGCAAGCACGCTTCCTGAAGCACTATATCCCGCTCCTCGAGCGATCGCCCGAACGGTTGGACCTCGAACAAACGCACCTCTACGCCGCAATGGATTACGCGCACGCGCAATCGAACCTTGCCTGGATGCTTCGCATCGAGCGTCTGCTCGCGCGGCTCGCCGACAAGGACCGTTTCGTGCGTCGCGCATGACGGTCGTACGAGAGTCTGCGAACGCGTTGGGCCTGTCATCCCGTGCGCAACTGGCTTGAGCCCATTTCATGGCCATCGCTCGGCTTTGGGCGCTTATCCGGGCGAAGAGGGCGCAGCGGGGGGCGGTGTCCCGTGATTGCCTGCCGCGTACTTGAGAACACGGACCTTCTCCATCGTGACGAGCGCGCCGCCGACGAGCATCTCGTCGAGGATCGCGATGAGCTTGTCCACGTGTGCTCGATCATCGACCACCTCGATGACGACGGGCAGGTCGCCCGACAGATCGACCAGGTGCGCCGTGTGAATCACGCTGGCTGCGCCGAACCCAGCGACGCCGTGGAATACGGTCGCGCCGGCGAACCCCTCGCGACGCAGCCGCTCGAGGAGCGCGCGGTCGAGCGGCATATGATGCCACCGCTCCGAGTCGCCGATGAAGATGCGGACCAGAAACTGTTCGCCATCGAGAACGCGCATGATGCCCTCCAAAGGCTTCAGGAACCAGCGATGCGGCGCGCGACAGCGAGCCCGAGCAGTCCCGCGACGAAGCAGCCCACCATGGTAATCCCGACGTTCAGCAAGCCGGTCGCCCAGGCGCGCTCGCGGAGCAGATTCGTCGTCTCGTAGTTGAAGCTCGAGTAGGTCGTGAACCCTCCCATGAACCCCGTCGTCAGGGTCATGCGCAGCGTCGGCGAAATGAGCGTCGTCGATAGTGCGAGCTGCGAGACCACGGCAATGAGAAAGCAGCCAAGCACGTTGACGATGAGCGTGCCGTAAGGGAAGTCCGCGCCCAGAGCGCGACCAGCAAAAATGCCCACGAAGTAGCGCGAGAGCGTACCCAGCGCGCCCGCGAGACCGATGAGAAATACTCGAGTCATTTCCGCCTCGGATTTCCCCGAGGCGCCGCCGATTCTGTCGTACGGCGCGGGCGCGTGCTCGGTGTGCCCGTGTATGCCATCTGGCCGTGCTCACCGCGATCGGACGCATGCTTTGGAATGCGCAACTGTGCGATCTCGCTCGTAACGTGGCCGACTGCCGTGAGAACGCCCTTGCCCGCATCGCCTGCCTCCTTATCGATCCGCAGGAATAGGGGTCCGGCGGCGCACGCGCCCCGCAGCAGTCACTGGCAACGCATGCACTGCGCCGCGATTACGGCCGACTCCACAGCCCGACAGCGCGACCATCCGTATCGCACCAGGGCCGGTCATTCAACCGTCGACCCACTCCGCATCGGAGCGGTTGGCCCCTGTTGACACCTGCCGGTGGCGCAGACCTCGATCCGCCACGCACCTGTGTACGGGCGGCGATTCGCGCTGCTGCAAGAGGGGTGACGTCTGCGCGCCGATCACCTGAGTCGGCACAACATTTGCGTCGTTGGAAGCGAGACGTCGCCGCATCCGCGTTCGCCTGTTCGGATTCGACTTCGATGGCAGACGCGATCGGGGTATCGCGTTCGCTGAAAACGGCTGGTTGCACTCGAGCGTCAGCCAGCAAGGTGGAGACGGACCGGATAGGATGCGGCCCGCGTGCGACGGGGCCCGCTCTCTTTCGCGTTCGCGGTCCTCGCGGTTCACGGGATGGGTGCGCCTTCTCTCGGTCGCGCGCAGGCAGTTCGTACGTGGGGCGGCGGCGCGTCGCCGGATGCGCTGTCGACGGTTCCTTCTGGCCCTTCGCCGCCGCCGCCGACTTTGGGGACGCCAGTGGCCGGTTCGGCGCCGCGCTCGGCGGCCCCGCGGGTCGCCGAAGCGTCGGCGATCGGAATCGAGGCGGTACGACCCCCGGGGGCGGTCGGCCTGAAGTACACACTCGAGGGCGTCGAGGTGCGCGGCAATCGGACGACGCTCGCTCGGGTTGTGCTCCGTTACGTTCCCTTTCGTGCCGGCGACGTGCTCGACGTCAATGACCGCGAGCTCGAGTTCACCCGGTTTCGTTTGCTAGGCACTGGCTTCTTCCGCGACGTGCAGCTGTCGCTGCGTCGGGGAACGCGCCGCGGTGCGGTCGTCCTGGTCGTCGATGTCATCGAGCGCAACACGCTGATCATCGACGACGTGTGGCTCGGCTTGTCCGAGGACTTCGAGGCGAACGGCAACAAGAAGCCGCTCACGGCGTACGGCGGCATCAAGATCACCGAGACGAACTTGGCGGGCACGGGGATCGCCCTCGGCGGTGGCTATGCGCAGTCGGCCGACGGCCAACTCGCCCTGCGCGTTCGAGTCACCGACCCGCTGTTTTTGCGCTCGAACTGGATCGCCGAGGGGGAGCTCCTCTACAACAACGCTCGTGACTTCTTCGGCAACGGCGATGTGCTCGTCGACGATCCGACCCAGAAGTCAACTCAGGACTATGCCGTCGCGCAATACAAGCGGTTCGGTGGACGCGTGGGTTTCGGTCACGACCTCGGCATCTCTTCCCAGATATTTTTCGATTATCGCCTCGAAAAAATCAACGCGACATTGCCGCTGGCCGCGAGCGACTACCGGGGCCTCGACGTCGAGCCCATCGACTTCATGCTCCCGTCGGGGGCGAGCGTCTTGTCTACGTTGGGCGCGACCATCGTCAACGATACGCGCGACGAGCCCTTTCTGACGACGAGCGGACGATACATCCTGTCGAGCGTCGACGCGTCGCTGACACCGTTCGGCAGCGATTACCCTTACACGAAGATCGTCCTTCGCGCGTCGCAATGGGTGGCGCTGCCGTGGGGGCACGTCCTCGAGCTCCAGGGGTTTGCCGGGGCCATTTTCGGCGACGCACCGCTCTTCGAGCGCTTTTACGTCGGCGACTTGAGCGATCTCTTGCCTGATCGGGTGCTCGACCTGAACTTTGATCGAAGGCCGGCGCCGAACTTCTTCGGGACGGACGTGGTCGAGATCCGCTACGGCAACTACGCCGCCAAGCTCAATGCGGAGTACCGCATTCCTATCTATCGAGGCACCCGTTCGATCTACGGGGTCGACTTCTTCGCGAGTTTGGGCGTCTACGGAATCGCGAACGAAGAGGACTTCGTCGCGCCTGCGCGTGGGTATCGGGGGTTCGCGACCGTTCCGATCGATCTCACGTTCAATGCGGGTTTGCGGATCGATACCCAGGTCGGTGGTTTCGTCGTCGGCGTCGCCAACCTGGTGGGCCTCATTCCCGTTCGTGGTCAAGCTCAAGGGGCGGTCGGGCCATGAGGGGGCTGCGCGCTCTCGCGTTGGCCAGTGCCATTGCCGTCATGGCACCTGTCGACGCGGACGCGCAGCAGCGCCCCCCGCATCCGGCGGCGCTCGCGCTGCGGCTGGCGAATTACGCCTGGGATCGTGATTTGCTGCGCGCCAGCTTTTCGTATCGAGACGTGCTCGCCGATCCGGCGCTCGCCAAGAAGCTCTCGAGCGGCCTTCCCATGGTGATCGCGATGCGAGCGTACGTCTACCGCGAAGGGCAGGATGCGCCGGTGGCCCTCGCTCCGCGCGTGTGCCGTGTCGTCTACGACCTTTGGGATGAAGTATTCAGGGTCCACGTGAGCGAGCCGGAGCGTGAGCGCGACCAGGCTGCTGTGCTCGACGGGGTGCTGCGCGTGTGCACGGAGGCGAGAGACCTTGCCGTCGCCAGGCGCGGTCTTCTCGCGCCCGGGGAGCCGTACTTTCTGGCGGTGGTCGTCGACGTCAACCCGGTCTCGCCCGAGATGATCGATCAGATCGGACGTTGGATGTCACGACCCACCGGCAGCACGGGGATCGGGCCGGGTGACGCGCTCTTCGGAAGCTTTGCGCAACTATTTGTGCGACAAATCGCGACGAGCGACAAGACGCTGACCTTTCGGACCCAACCGGTCGCGCCCTAGGGCGGTCGTGACGACCGTTTGACGACCCCGCCCTCCGGCGCTTACCCAATAGCCAGGCCATGCGATTCGGGGCCCCCTTGGATTCGGCGCTTGCAGGCCAGCAGTGTGCGCGCCCCGGGGTGCCGATCGAAAGGGAGTGTTCGAGAACGGCGTTGCCCGTCGCATCCCGGAGCGAGCAGTGCGCGTTGGGCGGGTGCATCCGTTACCCGCAGCGAGCGCCGCTCGCGTTCGTGGTTCGCCAGTTCGAGCAGCTCCGGGCGTCGGTGGATCCGAACGTAACCTCAAAGCGGGTCGGGGTCGGGCGTTGGATGAAGCCGCCGAAAGCCCCCCCGCTGCGGCGAGCAGCGCTACCCCGGATCGTCGATGTCGATTTGCATAGCGACCTCGAATGGGCTCTCGGCGCGGCTGCCAATCCGTATGGGGCTAAGGGCGGAGCCGGTGAGTTCGCCAAAGCCGGGTTCCGCGATGCTCGTGGAAAGCCGGTACGGTCTTAACGTTTGTGGGGCGGACGATGATCCCCGACGCGGTCGTTCAAAAACTCGACGGTCTTCCGGCTCAACCGGGCGTGTACCTCTTCAAGGACAAGAAGGGCGTCGTCCTCTATGTCGGGAAGGCCAAGAGCCTGCGGGCGCGCGTACGCAGCTATTTTCAAGACGCGACCGGGGATCGCCGCGCCTTCATCCCGCTCTTGCATCACCTGCTCGGCGACGTTGAAACCATCGTTGCGGCCAACGAAAAAGAAGCCACGATCCTCGAGAACAACCTCATCAAGGAGCACCGCCCTCGCTACAACGTGAAGCTCCGGGACGACAAGGACTTCATCACCATCCGGCTGGGCTCTGCGCCCCGCAAATCGCCTGCCGAATCGATGGGGGTCGGTCGCGCCGACGAATGGCCGCGGCTCCAGGTGGTCCGGAGGCCGACCCCCGACGGGGCACGGTATTTCGGCCCGTACCACTCGGCAACATCGGCGCGGCGCACCTTGCATCTCGTGAACAAGCACTTCCAGCTTCGGACGTGCAGCGACGTCGAGTTCGCGAGCCGAAAGCGCCCTTGCCTGCAGTTTCA
This sequence comes from uncultured delta proteobacterium, assembly GCA_963696385.1. Taxonomy (GTDB): domain Bacteria; phylum Myxococcota_A; class Polyangia; order Polyangiales; family Polyangiaceae; genus Palsa-1150. Next base: position 458,612 of record CAVOKF010000003.1, on the reverse strand, counting down.
GATCAAGCGGTGCCCGGCTCCATGCGTCTTACCGGTCGATTCCGCCTGGTATGCGGAGCAGGCGGATGCCGTCGCCAAGTTTCTCGAGGGCCGGCACGACGAGCTATCGCGTGAGCTCGACGCGAAGATGAAGGCCGCAGCACGCGAGATGCGGTTCGAGCTGGCCGCCGTGTATCGAGATCAACTTCGTGCCATCGAGAAGGTGCGCGAGGAGCAGCGCGTGGTGACGGTCGACGACGTGGACCGCGACGTGGTCGGCTTCTATCGCGAAGGGGAACTCGTCGAGATCGCGCTTTTGCACGTTCGCGCGGGCAAGCTTGCCGACGTCGGGACCTACTCGATCAAACAGGCCGAAATCCCGGACGACGAGATCATCGCGGCCTTCCTGGCCCAGCATTACGGGGCCGCGCTCGTTGGCCCACGCCACGAGGGTGAGGCCGACACTCCGGTGGCTCTTCTGCCCGACGAGGTGATCCTACCCTGCGAGCCCGAAGCCCTGGCGGGCATCGCCGAATGGCTTGCCGACAGGGCCGGTCACCGCGTCGCGCTTCTCTTGCCGAAGCGGGGCCATCGTGTCGACCTACTCGCGATGGCCAACGACAACGCGCGCCATTCGTTCGGTGAGAAGCAACGGCAGGCCGATGACATCCAGGACCGCCTTCGCGATCTGCAGCAGCGCCTGAGGCTGCCGGTCCTTCCGCGGCGAATCGAGTGCTGCGACATCTCGCATCTCGGCGGCAGCGACACAGTGGGAGCGATCGTCACGATGACCGACGGGCAACTCGACAAGAAGCACTACCGTTCGTTCAACGTCCGCGGGGTTGCGCGCCGCGAGAGCGCCGCCGATCTGAACGACGATTACGGCTCGATGTACGAAGTGCTGGCGCGGCGCTTCCGGCGCATTCTTGAGCCGAACGGCGCCCCGACCCGTCGATCGTCGGATTCCGGATGGGACGCGCCGGATCTGTTCGTCGTCGATGGGGGACGGGGCCATCTGGCGGTCGCGCTGGCCGCGGCGCACGACCTCGGCCTTCACGATCTTGCGATGGTTGCGCTCGCCAAAGAGCGGGAGAGTCTCGCCGGCGAGACGTTGGTCGATCGCGTATACGTCCCCGGTCAGCGAAACCCCATCGCGCTCAAGAGCACGACCACCTCACTTTTTCTGCTCGCGCGGTTGCGCGACGAAGCCCACCGCTTCTCGAATCGCGCGCGGATGCGGGCCGGCAAAGCGCGGCGCCTGCATTCGCCGCTCGACGACGTGAAAGGCCTGGGCCCCAAAGCGAAAAAGTCGCTTCAGCGGCATGTCGGCAACCTCGCCGCCATCCGCGCGGCCGATGACGCGACGCTTCTGGCGGTACCGGGAGTCGGTGCCCGTCACGTGAAGGCCCTCCGGGCGGCATGGCCCAAGCCGGAGCCGCTCGCCGCAGCCGTGCCAACACTGGAACCAAATCGCCAACGAAGTTGACTACACGGGGCGGCCTCTCTCTCATTTAGAGGCCCTTCCGAGAGAGGCACGAACCATGCTTCCCGATCGGCCGCGCGGTCGCAACGAGCGGTCGGCTTGCGGCTCATACGGGTGTGGTGTTCGTCCCAAGCGGGCGTGGTTCTGTGGTAGTTTACGGACCGCATCGCGCTTGTCCCGAGCCGTCGCGTGCGGGTTCGTGTGCGATTGAGTGAGTGGCGCGGCGACGGGTCGTCGCGCGAACGTCGTCTTGTGAGGAGCAACGATTCATGAATGCAATGATCAGGCATGGTGCGCTCGCCGCGTTGTTTGTCGCCGGCTTCGGCATCGTGGCCGGGGGCTGTCTGTCGCGGCCGGTGGCGACGTCCGAGCCGCAGACGAGCACCAACTTCACGAGCACGGTTCGCAATCAGAGCGTCGACAAGATCGACATCCTCTTCGACATCGATAATTCGGCGTCGATGGGCGACAAGCAGACCTATCTGGCTCAAGCCATTCCCGACCTCATCAGTCGCCTGTTGACGCCCAATTGCGTCGATAACGCGACCGGGACGATCTCCTCCGGGCCTTCGACGATTGCCAACGGCGTGGCGAGTTGCGCGATGTACCCGAACACCCAGCCCGAATTTCCGGCGGTGCATAACCTGCACCTCGGCATTGTGACATCGTCGTTGGGCCAGCGGCTGAGCGACCAGCAGCCGGGCCAAGGCGGTGAGATCATCTGCCAGGCGAGCCTCATGGCATCGGCGCCCTTTCAAAACCTCTCCGCCCACAACGACGACCAAGGGCACCTCATCGCGCGTTCACTGACCTACGGTGCCGGGATGGCCACGGCCACCGAAGGCAGTGTCGCCAACGCGGTCGTGGCGTCGTACATGCCTTCGCCGAGCGGGTTTCTCGACTGGTTTCCGCAGACCGCCGCGAACATGGGAGTGGCCAACCCCCTTCCTACCGGATTGATGCCGGAGCCCTCGCAGGGCATGCCGGGCATGCCTGGCACCTTGGTCGGCGACTTCACGGAGATGGTGCAGGGCGCCGGCATCTACGGCTGCGGCATCGAATCGCAGCTCGAGAGCTGGTATCGCTTCCTCGTTCAGCCGGACCCGTATGCGAGCCTAGTCGTCGGCGGCACGGGCAACGATCAAGCCCAGTGGAGCGGGGTCGACACGACGATTTTGCAAGAGCGGGCCGACTTTCTGCGTCCGGACTCGCTTGTGGCCGTGATTGTCCTCAGCGACGAGAACGACTCGGAGATTGACGTTCGGTCGCTCGGCGGGGCCGGCTACCTCTTCATGGGGGCGGGCTTCGACCCGCCGATGGGCACGCCCGAGTGCACGGGGGGCAACGGGGGAACCGGCCCGTCCGATCCGAAATGCACGACGCAAGGAAATACCGGGACCCGGTACACGGCGCTCAACGATTGGGGCTACGACCCGAACCTTCGGCACGTGCACATGCGGGCGAAGTACGGCATCGACCCGCAGTATCCGTGGCAGCGGTACGTCATCGGGCTGTCGTCGCCGGTCGTTCCGGATCGCGCGGGGGAGTATCCGGCAGGAGCGAACTACTACGTGGGCACCAACGACTGCACCAACCCGCTCTTCGCGGCGAGTCTTCCGAGCGGCGCGACCCTCACGGGGAACATCTCGGCGTCCACCCTGTGCAATCTCCAGGTCGGGACGCGCACGTCGGACCTCATCTTCTACGCGATCATCGGCGGTGTTCCGAACAAACTCCTGCATTTTGATCCGAACAGCGCGCAAAATAGCCAGCTGAACCAGAACGACTGGGTGAGGATTCTCGGCCAAGGCCCCGCGACTGTCACCATCAGCACGCCGTCCAACGATCCGTCGAATTTCGACTACAACGGGATCGATCCGCACATGTACGAATCGTACGTGGATCGAACCACCATCACGGGCGTGACCTTCGATTCCGGGGGCACCAATCCTCTTGCGGCGGCGAACTCGGCGAACGGAACGGACGCGACGAATGGCCGCGAATGGACGACCAATATGCCGTACGTCGCGACGAGCATGACGCCCTACGCGCCGCACGTGTTGGCGGTCGACCGGGAATACGCGTGCATCTTCCCGCTCGCGACCCCACGCGACTGCACGCAGACCCAGAACAACTACCAGTGCGACTGTCCGGGTGTTGCCACCGGTCTCACCCCCGATGAAGTTCCTCCGCTATGCAACGCGCAGACTCCGACCCAGCAAGTGTCGGCGAAGGCCTATCCTACGATCCGCGAGCTTCAGGTGGCGCGCCTGCTGGGCAATCAAGGGATCGTCTCGTCGCTCTGCCCCATCGACGTGGCGGACAACATGACGGGCGATGATCCCAACTACGGCTATCGGCCCGCGGTCGCGACGATCATCAACCGGCTGAAGAATGCCCTGACGAATCAGTGCTTGCCCGAGCCGCTCGCCGCCGGGACTGGGGGATCGGCGGCCGTTCCGTGCTTGATTCTCGTCCAGATGCCCTCGAACAACGACGGCACGTGTCTGAATCCGACGTGCACGGCCGGCGGCCTGAGCGTGCCGGAGTCCGCCGTTCTCACCAAGTTCTGCGCAACGGCCGAGGCCACGTACATGGCCAACGGCGGCAAAAAGTCCGGGGTGCAGGATCCGGCCGCACAGTCGGTCTGTGTTCTTCAGCAACTCATCCCGACCGGCACGTCGTCGCCCGGCGTCTTGGCGAGCGGCGCCGACTTCACGAACGGGTCCTGCGAGTCGGAGACGACCGATCCGGGCTGGTGCTACGTCACCGGCGTCAAAGGGTGTGCGCAGGCCATTATTTTCCCGACCGGATCGCCGCCCCAGGGTGCGACGGCGAGCTTGCAGTGCATCGAGCAGAGCATCACCACGGCCGGCGCGGGACACTGACGCTGCACCGAACGGCCGTGGCTGGACGTCACGTCCGCTGTCCGGGTGAGGTATAGGTAAGCTCCCAACGGATGACGACGGCGAAGAAGACCATCCTCGTCGTCGACGACGAGCCGCACATCGTTCTGGGGCTGCGTGACGCCCTCGAGTTCGAGGGCTTTCGGGTCATCTCGGCAGGCAAGGGGCACGAGGGGGTATCGCTCGCGCGCACGGAAGCGCCGGATGCCGTGATTTTGGATTTGATGCTCCCCGACTTGAACGGGTACGCGGTCTGCGAGCAGCTCCGGCGCATTCGCCCGCACGTGCCCATCGTCATGCTGACCGCTCGGTCGCAGGAAATGGATAAGATTCGCGGCCTCGACTCGGGCGCCGACGACTACGTCACCAAGCCGTTCAGCGTGAACGAGCTCATCGCGCGGATGCGGGCCATCTTCCGCCGCGCTTCTCGCGCTGCGGCGAACGTGCCCGAGACGCTCACGATCGGCCATTCGCTCGTCCACCTCGCGTCGCAGACCCTCACGTCGCGCGGCCGCGAGCACACGCTGTCGTTCTACGAAGTCGAACTGCTCCGCATGCTCGCGGAGCGTGCGGGACAGCCCGTGAGCCGCGACGAAATGCTCTCGAAGATCTGGGGCCTCGAGACGTCGTCGACCAATCGGACGGTCGATAACTTCATCGTGAAACTCCGAAAGAAGATCGAAACAAGCCCGGATAAGCCGCAGCACATTCTGACCGTCTACGGTTTGGGCTACAAGCTCGTGATGGAGCCCGCGACGTCGAGCCTTTAGGCCGTGTCGGTCCGCCGTCCCACCGGCGCCGGTGGACGATCGGACCAAGACTCATCGACCCCCGGATTTCGTCGGCTCGGCCCTGTCTCAAGGTAGGACCAAGAGATCGCGTGTCACGGGCCCACGAAAACGACGTCGAGCCGTTCATTATACCCCCGCTGACGCGGATCGCCGGGATCGGCGATGGGGTCGTCGGCGTGTGCGAGCTCGGTTTGCACTCTCGACGGGACGGCTCCGCCCGACAGCAGGGCCTGAACCGCCGCTTGGCCGCGCCGCAAGTCGCCCGCGTCCGTGCGCGGCGCCGAAGCGTCGTGAACGACGACCTGGATCGCGAACGCAGGGTGAGCCGCTGCGATCCGCCCCAGCTCGTGTAGTCTTCCGGCGGCGGCCTCGTTCAACTGCAGCCCACGGTAAGCGTCGCGCAACGTGATGATGACGCCGCGCTCGTCTCGTGCGGGATCCCAGCCTCCGCTCGCGGAAAGGTCGGACAGAAGAGTGTCGGTTCGCCCGACGGCGTCGACGGTCGTTCGGCGCACGCGAGTGAGAACGTCGAGACATCGGGCGCGGAGATGCGCGGCAAGGTCGATCGGCACCGATCGCGGCGCTTCGGCAATCCGCTTGGCCTGCGCGGCCACGTCGCGCTGTGCGCCGACGACATCGTCTTGCCCGGATGCGATCAGGCGCGCGGCGTCGCAGATGAGCCGCGCTTCGACGACCAGCGATCGGGCTTGCGCCCATCGCGCGGCCTCGCGCTCGGCGGAATCTTTGCCGTTGGGCGTCCCGAGGGGACGGTCGCGGATCGCTTGGACCCGTTTCTCGAGCTGCTCGGCGTCGCTCTCGAGCTTCGCGCGCGCGGCGTCGAGCGAGGGCTCCTCTCCGGTTGCCGCGTCGAGCGCCTTCTGGGCGTCCGCCAGCTCGGCGGCAGCCCGCGAAATGCGAGCGACCGCGAAGGCGTGCGTGTAAGCGGCCAGCGCATCCTCGGCGTGCAGGTTCGCGTCGATGTCGTCCCCGGTCGCGTGGGCGTGCCGGGCCAACTGGCGCTCGAATTCGGCGCGGGCGTAGAGGTCCGGGGCGAGCGCTGCCGCCTCCCGCATCGTTTCCGTCGTGCGCACGCGATCGAGGTCGTCGACCGAGGGGACGCGTATCGCCGGCGCGCCGCAGGCGACTGCGCCGCTCGCCGCGATCGCCACCGCGACGAGGCCCCTCACGGCTTCTTGATCTCCGGGGTTGGCTGGGGGATCGGGGGCGGCGGGGACGCGACGCCGCCGTCGGCCCCTGCGGCAGCGATCGCACGGTCGTTGGGTCCCTGAGTTTCCGCGATCTCGGCCTGCAGCCGTCCGATGCGCGCCACGGCTTCATCGACGAGCGCTCGGGTACGCTCGAGTCGAGCTTGGCTCTCCATCGCTCGGCGCCGTATTTGCGCGGCGTGTCCCTCAGCGTCGACGGCGCGAGCCAGGTCTCGGCCAACCTCGGCCCATTCGCGGGCCAGGGCCTCGGCGTTCCGCGCGCGCGGGTCGTCGTGGAGGTCGCGGAAGCGACGCGCCCGCTCGAGCGCGTCGCGCGCGTTCGAAAGGGCTTCGGCCGTGACGCAACGATGCGCGACATCGTGTTCGAGCCCGTGGATAAGGGCTTGGGGATCTCCGTCGGCTCGAAGAGGAAGCGAAATCACGAGGGCTAGCGAGATGACGAACGCAACGACGGCGGCATGGAGAGGCTTCCGAGACATCGCGTCCCGCTCTTTACGCCAGGCTCAGGGAGGGATCTACTTCGGGGAGCGCAGTGCGCGGTGTCGGCGGACGAGGGATCGGCTCGGGCCGCAACCGCGTCGCGTCGCGACGCGAGGAGCGCGCCCGGAGTCGAGTGCATGACTTGCTGGACGCCATGTTGGCTGGGGGATGAGAGATCCGGGTCGGAACCGCGCCAGGGGGGCGCGACTTCGCGTTCCTCGGAGCGGTCCAAGCAGGCGTCTTTCGTGGTACCGTTGGCCATGCGCGAGCGCGCCTCGTGGAACGAGTATTTCATGAACATCGCGCACGAGGTGTCCACCCGCTCGACCTGCGATCGCAAGTTTGTCGGGGCTGTCATCGTCCGCGACAAGAGCATTCTCGCGACGGGCTACAACGGCAGCATCCGGGGTCTTGCCCACTGCGACGACGACGGCCACCTGATGGAGGACGGGCATTGCGTTCGCACGGTGCACGCCGAGGCGAACGCGATCGTCCAGGCTGCGCGCCATGGAGTGCGCATTGAGGGGGCTTCGATGTACGTCACGGCGAGCCCGTGTTGGGGATGCTTTCGGCTCATCGCCAACGCGGGGATTGTCCGCGTGCACTTCGGAGAGTTTTATCGCGATCCGAGGATCTTCGACTTCAGCAAGCAGCTGGGCATCGAGCTCGTGGACATGTCGGCCGCGCTGAAGCCCAGGACGACGTCGGGCGGCAGTCGGCCGCAGTGAGCGGTCGGCCACCAAGCCACCACGAGGAGCCGCGCGTGCCCAAGAGTCTGACCGTCGCCGTCATTCAAGGCGGGCCGTCCACGGAGGCCGAAGTCAGCCGTGCGTCTGCGACCGGGGTCGCGCGGGCGCTCGTGGAGGCCGGACATCGAGCGGTGCGACTGGAGCTGGACGCATTTCTCGGTGAATCGCTCCGCACGGGTGGCTATGACGTCGTCTTCCCGGTCGCTCATGGCCATGTCGGCGAGGATGGCGCCGTTCAAGGACTCATCGAGGTGCTCGACCTGCCCTACGTCGGATCGGGTGTCCTTGCGAGCGCGCTCGCCATGCACAAGCACGTGGCGCGAGTCCTGTTCGAGCGGGCGGGCCTTCCCGCCGCGCGGGGAATTGCCGTATCGCGGGGCGACGCGCGTGCCGCAGCCGCGCGGGCCCGTCGTGAGGTCGGTGCGCGGCTGGTCGTCAAACCGTCGTCGCACGGATCAGCGATTGGCGTCACGCGGCTCGAGGCTGCGTCCCCGCTCGAGGATCTCGCCAGCGCGATCGAGCAAGCGTGGGCCATCGACGATGTTGCCGTGGTCGAGCACTTCGCGCGCGGCCGAGAAGTGACCTGCGGGGTTCTCGACCTGGGCGAGCCAATGGCCTTGCCGCCGACGGAGATCCTCTCTCCCGGCGAGGCGTTCTACACGTACGAGGCGCGCTACGCGCCGGGGCGAAGCGTGCATGTCTGCCCGGCGCAACTGCCGCCCGACGTTCTCGAGGCCGTTCGCCAGGTCGCCATCGAGGCCCATCGCGAGCTCGGCTGCAGGGACCTATCGCGGGTCGATTTCATCGTCGGCGACGATGGTGCATCCGCTGCGGTCACCCTCCTGGAGGTCAACACCCTGCCAGGAATGACACCTACGAGCCTGTTCCCTGAAGCCGGTGCGGCCGCAGGCTGGGCCATGCCGCGGCTATGCGACGCGCTGGTCAAACGGGCCTATGCCCGGGGCGCGAGAGAGCGGTTCCCGGCCCGCCCTCTTCCAAGCTGACTGGAACTGCACGCGTCCCCTGGACAGGCGGCGGTGCGAAGCGCAAGGTTTCTCTTGATGTCTCGAGACTCGCTCTACGGCGAGCGCATCCTCTGGCAAGGGCGCTGCCAGGGGCTATCGGTCCCTTTTGCACAGAAAGCGATGGCGGCCGGATCTGCGGTCGTCGCGGCGGTCACTCTTTGCTACGCCGTCGTGGTCTCGAAGTCGCTCGAGCTACCGGTAGGGGGAATGGTGGTTTTTGCCGCTTGGTGCGCCGGAATCGGGCTCGCGATCTGGCGCGTCCCCGTATGGTGGCGATCCCAAGTGGAGTACGTAGTGACCGAGCGCCACGTAATTTGGCAGCGCGGCCGCATCCGCCGATCGATCGAGAGCCGGCAAATCAGTTATGCTCTGACGCGCTGGAACACGGGGGATCCTTCACTCGGCGACCTCGTGCTCGTCCGCGCCGTTCCGACCGGGGCACTGCGTCGAACGCTGTCGTTGACGCTCCACGACGTTTCCGCCCCCGACCGGCTGTGGGCATTGATCCGAGGCGTCGAGCCGAGCGCCCCGCTCGGAAGTGGCGAGCGACCCCTCGCGCAGCGCCTGGATCCCGGGGAGCGAGTCCTTTGGTCGGCCGCCCCTCTCGCGTCGCCGTGGACCGGTCGGCGGGCGGCCACGGGGGCAATCGGCGCCTTCTTGCTTCTCATGTTCGTCCGCTCGATGCTCCGCGGCGTCCCTTCGTTGGCCCGCGTGCTTCGTCTGCACACATTGAGCCCGGCAATGGCCGTAGTCTTGGTCGCTGGTGTGGGGCTCGGTATGCTGCTGCTGCTGACGGTCGCAGCGGGCGTTGCCGATGCCGCTTTCCTGCGCCCGATGCGTCTCGCGCGTCAAACGCGGTACTTCGTCACCGATGCCCGCGTCCTCATCCGGCGCGGCGAAGAGGAGCTATCGCTCGATCGCTCACACATCGCGTACGTCATCGACGCACCCTCGAAGAAGTTGCACGACGTGTTTCTCGTGCTCGACGGACCCCAGGCGAGGGCCCTGGCGCCGAGCGGCGCGTTCGGCAGCGAGGAGACCGCCGTCGAGGGATTACGCCCCGTATTCGCGGCCATCGCCGACGCCGATACGGTCGGCCGCATCTTGGGCGAACGAGAGTGGGTCAAGCGAGCGGCGTAACGTTGCCGACGGCGAGGCGGTGCTAGGCTGGCGCGAGTTTGTCGTGATCGATGTCGGTAGCGTCATCAACGGAAAGTACCGGCTCGTGCGCCCGCTGGGCGACGGCGGAATGGGTTCCGTTTACGAAGCACAGCACGCCATGCTCGGAACTCGCGTGGCGGTCAAACTCCTTCACCCGGAGCTCGGACGGCGGACCGGCCTCGTCGAGCGTTTCCTGCAAGAGGCGCGCGTCGCCGCGCAGATTCGAAGCCCACACGTCGTTCAGGTGACCGACGTCGATCGCACGCCGGATGGGCATGCGTACATCGTCATGGAGCTGCTCGAGGGCGAGTCGCTGTCGAGCATTCTGGATCGACAGCGAAGGCTCGCCGTAGCGACCGCGTGCGAGTACGCCGGGCAGATCCTCCGTGCGCTCGAGGCTGCACACGCGCTTGGCGTCATCCACCGGGATCTCAAGCCCGAGAACGTGCTTGTGACGTTTGCCGCCGGCAAGCCCATTCTCAAGCTGATCGACTTTGGCATCGCAAAGGTTCGCCGCACAGAGCTCCAACAAAGAAACCTGACCGTTGCCGGTGTCGTGATGGGAACGGCCGAGTACATGGCGCCGGAGCAAGCGCGAAGCGCGGACCGGGTCGATGCCCGGTCCGATCTCTACGCGGTTGGTGTCATGCTGTACGAGATGATCGCCGGCGTGCGACCGGTGGGCGGCGACGACGCGCGCGTCATCGCCGTCAAGGTGGAGCGGGGGGATGTCGTGCCGCTCGTCCAGGCCGCCGCAGAGACTCCACGCGAAATCGCCGGGCTGGTTCACCGCGCGATGGCCGCGCGTCCAGAACTTCGGTTCCCGACTGCGACCGATATGCGTCTAACGCTCGAGAGTGCGCTCGGACGGCGTTCCGTGACCGGATCGTCGTCGCTGCTGCGTCGGGCACACCCGGGCAAGACCGTGGATCTGACGGGTGCGCGCATCGCGGTGCCGTCGACCGGGGGCGGTCGTCAGACCGCGTCCGCCGGTATCGTCGAGTCAGAGCCCCACGTCGACACCATCCGAGCTCCCCCGATCGCGACGGCACTGACGCCGTCCTCGTATGCCGGAGCGCTGGAGATGGCGGCGTCGCCGATTCGGATGGCGCATCCGGACCGCACTCGCGCGGCCATGGCCGGGCTGCTGGTGCTGTCGCTGGTGCTCGGCGTCGGGCTGATCGCCCTCTGGATCGGTACCCGCGGGGCCAACTCCGGTGGCGGTGCTCCCACGCCAGTTACCGCGGTCGATTCGGTTCCGACCAACGCCCCTCCGGTTCCGACGACCGAAGCGCCGCCGGTACTCACCCGCACCGATGTGCCCGTGCTGGCGCCAACGCGTGCCACGGCAGCGCCGTCGCGGTCGACGCCTCCCGCTCGGCCGGCCGTGTCGGCGGCGGGGGTCTCGGCTCCGGCGTCGCCTATCGCGTTTCCATCGGTGCTGCCGAACGGGCTACCTCCGTTTCCTGCTGGGTTCCCGAGCGTTCTCCCGACCGCATTGCCGCTGCCATCGGGTTTTCCTGCCATCCCGAGCTCACTACCGAGCGGGTTTCCGAGCACGCTGCCGGCGTGGCCAGCGCCGCCGCCGGCACCTCCAGTCCCGAACTCGTCCAGCACTGCAGACCCGACGTACTGAGTACGCCCGCTCTTGCTACGATGGATCGCGTGGCGGCCGACTTCATTGCTCCGCTCGTCGAGCTCACCGAAGCGCGGCGTTCGGTCACGGCCGCCTCGCGCCGCGGGCTGTCGGTAGCCCTCAGCGCCTCGGTGGTCGTCCTCGCCTTGCTCTGTGCGCGCCATGGCACGCCGCCGTGGCGGATCGCAGCCGCGGCGGCCATGGTCGCGAGCGCGGCGTTCAGCCTCCTGTGGCGGTTCGTGGAAGGCCGGCGGCGGAGCGATCCGACCCGCATTCTCTCCGGACCGATAAGCCGTATCGACCGGGGGCGCGCCGATCGGGTGCTGCGTGCGCTCTCGCTGCTCGGGCCCCGCGGTGAAGCGCGCTCGGACGGCACCTCCGCCGAGCTGGCCCGGGTCCATCTAGAGCGCGCTCTGGCGCAGATTCCATCTCGAGAGGTGATTGAGCACGCATCGCGATCGGCCGCTCGAGTGGGTGCGGCGGCGTTCGTCACGGGTGCTTGCGTTCTCGGCATCGGGCTCGCGCGAGCGTGGTCGGTGCTGGAGGGAGCCGACGTCCTCGTCGCGCGACGAGGCGTTGCGCCGCTGAGTATGGGTTGGCTCGACGACGTCGAGCTCGACGCACGCCCTCCGGAGTACCTTCACCGAAGCGAGGTCCACGAGCCCGCATCGACTCCCCTCGTTCTGCCCTACGGCACGGCGATGACGCTGCGGGGCTTGCCGACCCATCCGGGCAGGTTGCTGCTGTTGACGGACGGCAGGTCCGAGGAGCCGTTCGTCGAAGATGGATCGGGGGCGGTCGTTGCGCGCTGGTTGCTGACGCAGAGCGCCAGCCTGCGCGTCGTCGCGCGCTTTGGCGATGTCGTCATCGCCGAGTCTCGCGCGCTCGCGGTCGACTCCGTTCCTGACCGTGCACCCACCGTCGAACTGGAGGGCGCCCCCAGACAGATGAGGCTCATCGATGCCGTCGACGACATTGCCGTCCGCTACAGCGTGACCGACGACAACGGGCTGCGCGAAATCCATCTTGTCTTGCGCTCTGGCGTGCGCGAAGAGCGGCGCGTGTTGGCGCGGCTGGACGGCGACACGACGAGCTTCAAAGGTGGCAGCGTGCTGCGGCTGCGTGACGGCTTCCTAGCGAAGAGTCACGCGCCGGTGGCCGTTACCGTCGAAGCGAAAGACAACGACCCGTTGAACGGGCCCAAGTGGGGCGCCAGCGACGCGATTACCGTCATTCCGCCCGATATAGGGGAACCAGAAGCCCGGCTTCTCGACGTGCTTCGCCGGTTGCGCGATTCACTCGTCGATACACTCGCATGGCGCATCGAAAACGGTGACCGGCCCTCGCTGAAGGAGCGTCAAGAGGTCGCCATCGAGAGCCAGACAAGGGTGGTTGAGAGCCAGCAAGTGCTGACGGACTCGTTGGCCGAGACATTCGGTGGCGTTCGTGTTCCAGCGCACGTTCGCGCGATGCTCGTCGCGAAGCAACAGCTGATGCGCGACGCGGCGGATGCAGAGCTACGCCACCCTTCGAGCGCGTCGGAGGCCGATACCGTCAAAGCCACGGAGCGTTACCTGCTGGTCACGGATGCAATCGTGCGAGGGCTCGGAATGCGCGACGCGCGCAGCTCCAGCAAGGAGCTGGCCGACGTCGCGGAGGATCTTGCGCGCGGAGCCAGCCAGGTGCAAAACGACGCCGCGGATGCCCGCTCGCGCGGCGTCGCGCGCTTGGACGCGGCGACGGCCGTGCTCTCTGCCGGCGGCGAGGTCCTGCGACGTCTAGGATCGCTGGGACGTGACCTCGGAGAGATTGTCGGCGCCGATCTCGCGCGCGTGAAACGCGCGCGTGACGAGCGCGATTTTGCGCATGCAGAACTGGCCGCCCGCGATCTCGCGGCAAGGCTGAGACAGCCCGATCCCTCGTTCGATGCGCGCGGAGGCCGGGGCCGGGGCGGTGGAGAATCGGGTGGAATTCGCGATACGTCCGCCGACGACGGTGCGCCCTCCGATGACGTCGAGCAAGCTTTCAACGCCGCGGCTCAAGAGCTGGAGCGGCTCGCACAAGAGCATGCCGGCGAAATCGACAAGGTCGAACAGGCGCTCGCGGGCGCGATGAGCGACGAGGAGATGAAGCAGCTGCGCGATTCGGCCAAGCGCCACGCCCGGGCGGTGCGCGATGCAGCGCGGCGACTGCCCGCCATTGGCATGGGCAGCGATTCGTGGACCAGCAAGGGCTCGGCGGCGCGCGATCTCGCCGAGCAGATGGCGCGCTCGCTCGAAGATGGAAGGGCGGACGATGCGGTCGAGAGTGGGCGAAGTGCCGTGGGCTCGCTCGACGAAGCCAAGCGAATGCTGCAGCGAAGAGGCTGGCTGGAGGACCCGAATGGGGAACGACAGCGAGAGGTGGACGAGGCACGCACCAAGATGGAAGGGGAGGTGCAGTGGGCCGAAGGACAGCGAGTCGAGCTGCGCAGGCGCGCCTCCGAGCGGGCTCGCGATCGACTCGAGCAAGGAGGCGAGGAGGAGGAACGCCTCGCCGACCAAGCGCGAGAGCTCGCACAACGGGGGCGCGGCCAGGCATCATTTCCGCAACAAGCGGTCGAGTCGATTGAGGATGCCGAGCGGGCTGCGCGCGACGCGGCCCGCGCACTGCATAAGGGCGATGCCGACAGGGGTCTCGACCTGCAGCGACAAGCACAGCGCGCCCTCGAGGCGGCGCACCAGCAGCTTCAAGGCGACGATGACCCGGGACGCTCTGCGGGCGATGACGCAGACGGGCAGGGCCCTAGTCGGGACGCGGTCGCGATCCCGAACGCGGGAGAACATAAGGGCCCGGAAGAATTTCGGCGCCGGGTCATGCGCGGGCTCGGACAGCCCTCGACGGGAGCCCTCAGGGATGCCGTACAGCGCTACGCGGAGGGTCTGCTGCGGTGAACGCGCGAAGTTCCGGCACGAGACTGCGAGGGTTCACAGCGTGGACCGCGGCGGTGCTCTTCGGGGCGCTCGGGATCGTTGCGGCGAGGCCTTCGCGGGCGCAAGTCGACCTCGCCCAGCGCTTGCAGTTGTTGATCGTCGGCTTTGACTTCGACGACGCGCGTCGCGATCTTGGCGCCCTGCAGCGAATCACCGACGATCCCCGGTTCGCGCTCGAGCGCGCACGATTGGCGCTTTACGAGCTCGATTGCGACGGAGCAGCGGCGATCCTTGGACGCTCGGACGTGCAACGAATTGGAGATGGCGAAGCGCTGGCGGACATCGCGCGGGGCTGTCAGAGGGTGACGGCCTCGCTGATGACCTCGAGAGACGAGGCGCGCGGAATCGAAGTGCGGTGGCAAGACGACAACGACGCGCCGCTGGCGCCGCTGCTGTTCGACACCGTGGCGGAGGTACGCGATGCCCTCTCGCGCGATCTGCAGGTCGACTGGCCGCTCCCGACGAGAGTCGTGGTCGTCCGGGATTTGCTGTCTCTGTCGGCCATGACGGGATTGCCCTACGAGAGTGCCAAAACGACCGGGACCGTCGCGGTGGCGAAGTGGGGACGCGTGACGCTGTTGAGCCCGCGCGCGACGCGTCACGGCTTTCCCTGGCGCGACACCATCGCTCACGAGCTCACGCATCTGGCCGTCACGCGCATCACACGCGATCGAGCGCCCCTGTGGCTGCAAGAAGGCGTGGCGAAGCGACAAGAGATCCGGTGGCGCGAGGCGGGACCGTTCGACGATCTGCCGTCGCCGGAGACCGTCGTCCAGCATGGCATGGATCGCGGTTTGACCGTTGCGTTCGACAAGCTCGGACCGAGCATCGCGATGCTCCCGAGCGCCGACGCCGCGATGGTCGCGTTCGCCGAAGTCACGAGTTTCGTGCGATTTTACGTCGACAGCGAAGGGGACGGGGCTCTCCCCAAGCTCCTGCGGGCGGTGCGAGATAGCAGGGACCCGAACGCGGCGCTCGTTGCCGCGAGCGGAGCGGATCTCAAGACGTGGGACGGCCGTTGGCGCGCGGCGATGGCATCGCGCCCGCGCGCGCCATGGCCCCCGCTGTTCGATCTCGGCGGCGAAGCGAAGAGCACGGCGGCGCTTCGCGATCTTCGCGAGCGGGTTCGTCTCGCCGAGCTGCTTCTTTCAAGGGGCCACGCCGACGACGCGCTGAAAGAGCTCGACCGAATCGAAGCGAGTCGATCGGTCGCCGCTTCGAAGGGCCCCGAGGGCTCGCCCATGGACCCGAGCGTCTCGTGGCTTCGCGGCCGTGCCCTCGAAGCGGCGAACCGGTCCGGCGAGGTTGGCCCCTTGGTGGCCGACGTGCGTCGCGTCGGTTCGTCATTCGGTCCCTGGTGGGCCCTGCGTGGTCGCTGGGCGCGCCGAGTGGGCAATGCACCTTCGATGAGTGCGGCCTTTGGCGAAGCGCTGTCCGCGGATCCGCTCGATCCCGAGGCAGTATGCGAGGGGGCCGATCCGTCGACCTCCGTCGTTTCCGCGGATGCATCGGGTTCCTTGTGCGATGCGGCTCGCGCCTTTTCTGGGCCGCCGTTCGAATCGGAAGGCGACTAGCGGTCCATTCCGCAAGTCGCGCAAATAAAATAAGTGCAAGGGTTCTTGCGGGATGGGCCCTTGACGAGATCGCGGGGGCGGCGTCGGGGGAGGGGCTAGCCGGCGGAGCCCGGAAAAGACAAAGCTAGGGGGTTCGTTTACGCCGTGTAGCCGCGCGACCGCGGAACCGATCCGCAGCACCAAAGGAAACGGAAAACACACGACCGAGCGGGCGAAATTCCAGGAGATTGACCGGCCCCGATGGCCGCGCGTACCATGATTACCGAGGGGCGCCCAGCGTCGCCCGCTGCCAAAACACAACCGAGACCCAACCCGTGGCTCTGGGCCGCTCATCGCTCCTCGCGGGCGACCGGCGCCCTCACCGATGAGCGCCGCCACCTATGTCACCGCCCAGATCCTGCGCGTCCTTCCACGCGCCCGCATCGGTCAAGCGCTCGGCCGTCTTGCGGACCATCGGTGGTCGCCGGTCATCGGGCGCGCAGTTGTGGGTCTTTACTCACACGCCTACCATGTGGCACTCGACGAGGCGGCCGGGTCAGGCACGTGGCCGAGCTTTGATGCGTTCTTCACCCGAAAGTTGCGCGAAGGCGTGCGGCCGGTCGCCCCCGACCCGCAGACGGTGGTCAGTCCGGCCGACGGGCGGATCGAGTCCATGGTCCGAATCGACTCGCAATCCGAGTTTGTCGTCAAGGGCCGAGCCTATTCGGTCGAGGAACTCGTCGGCGACGCCGAGGAAGCGAAGCGCTTCTCGGCTGGGGCCGGCTTCGTCGTGTACTTGTCGCCTGGCGATTACCATCGTGTGCACGCGCCCGTCGGGGGCGAGATCCGCCGTATCCGTTCCATTCCGGGGGATTATTTCCCGGTGAACGCGGTCGGGATGCGCCATGTCGCCAACCTACTGTGCCGCAACCGCCGGGTGCTCATCGAGATCGACGCTGACGCAGGCCTCGGCCGTGTCGGGGTCGTCCTGGTCGTCGCCATGATCGTCGGCCGCATCACGGTGATCGGCGTGGACGCTCGAGACGTGCCCTTCGGAGATCACGTTGTAGACCCTCCGATCCGGATCGCTCGTGGCGAAGAGATTGGGGCCTTTCACCTCGGGTCGACGGCCGTCGTCCTCGTCGAGGAGGGGACCGCCGGAGCTTGGCTCGCAAGCGAAGGGCCGATTCGCTACGGACAGGCGCTTCTTCGAGCATCCGGTTCCGGCCTGCAAGCCGCAGGTCTTCGTGCATCACCGAACGGGCAGGGGACCTGACGATGGGCGAGGACCGCCAAGCGGTGCCGATGGCCCAGCCGGTGGAGGGGGCGACGACCGTTCAGAGTTTGAGCCCGGTGGTCCCAGAGAGATCCGCCGATGCGGAGTCCGGCTCCGGCGCGGCGGCCGTTAGCGCGTCCAGCCCGCCGTCGCGTGAGTCGTCCGAATCGGGATCGGGCCGAAGGCGGCATGCGCTGCGCATTCCGGACGACGAAATCTCGCGCCCCAAACTCGTGCCGGAAGGGGCCGCGCGCGCGCAGGCTCCTTCGGAGCCGACGTTTTCGGCCGTCGATCCGTCGCGTCCGCAGGTTACCCCAACGCGAATCATCACGATTTCGGAACCACCCCCGTCCGATCCGGAGGACCCACCGAATCGATCGGAAGCGAGCGACCTGCGGTTTCAGGCCGACAGGGTGCCGGATGCGGAGCCGACGACACCCCGAATGATTGCACCGCTCGACCTGGAGTCGGACGACGAGGTCGAGGTGCAGTTCGACGACGATTTCGCCTTGCCACTCACGCCGCGCGTCGTCCTGTCGCCACCCTCGACCCCGCTGCCGCCCGCAACCGGGGCACCCATTCCGACGCCGATTCCGACACCGACCCCGACTCCGATCCCGGCACAGGATGGCCCCGCGGCTCGTCCCCTAGCGGACTCCGCGGCCGACGGCCTCGAGGCCTACGCCGACGACGCAGGGCGTCGCTCGGATCCCGGTGAGGTTCCCGAGGTCGCCGCCGAGGACGTTGTGGCGCTCGATACGCTGCCCGCGGGCCCCGCGTCGCCTGTTGCGCCGATGCGCATTCGCGCTGCGTCGCCGCCGGCCCTCGTCCCCGTTTCGAAGGCTCCACTTTCGCGCGGACTTCGTCCTTCGCTCGTCATCGTGCCGCCGCGTGTCGGGAGCATGCCCTCGCAGCAGACCGATGCTTCGGGGGCGCGGCGTAAGCCCAGGCTATGGTGGGAGGAGCTCTTCAACGACGACTACTTGCGGGCCGCCGAAAAGGTCACCGACGCGCAGATCGGTCGCGAGGTGACATTCGTCGAGGAGAGTCTCGGAGTGGAACGCAACGGCACATTGTTGGATCTTGCTTGCGGCACAGGCCGTCACGCTACGGAACTCGCTCGTCGAGGCTACGAGGTGGTCGGATTTGACCTGTCGCTCGCGATGCTTGCCCGAGCGGGCGAAGATGCCCAAGAACGAGGAGCCAAACTCAATTTCGTGCAGGGCGACATGCGCGAGATGGCTTTTGAGGAACAGTTCGATGGCGTCTACTGCTGGAGCACGAGTTTCGGATACTTTGAGGAAGACAAGAATTGCAACGTGGTCGAGCGGATTGGTCGAGCCCTCAAAGCCGGAGGCAGGTTTCTTCTCGACGTGGTCAACCGCGATTTTCTGATCCGACACGCGCCATCGCTTGCATGGTTCGAAGGGGACGGCTGCGTGTGCATGGACGAAATGAACGTCGACTTCATCACGAGCCGCCTGAAGGTGAAGCGAACCGTGATGCTCGATGACGGCCGTTCACGCGAGATCGAATACTCGATTCGAGTCTACAGCTTGCACGAGCTCGGAAAAATTCTTCACGAACAAGGCTTCAAAGTTCGCGAAGTGAGTGGTCGTGTAGAGACGCCGGGGGTGTTCTTTGGCGATGAGTCCCCTCGCACCATCATTCTCGCCGAGAAGAGCTAGTGTCCTGTCTTCGAGATCCGTGGAATCATTCGGATCGCCTCGATTGCAGGACGCTAGAGCGAGAAGCCGCGGGGGCGGCTTCGCTCGGGCGAGCCTTTCCCGCAGGAAAATGCGGGAACGGCCCGTAGAAACCGTCGGAGTCCCGTCGACGCCGCCTGGCGGCGTGGTCCGCTGCACGTGTGCAGCGGACTTCAGAGTCGGTATGCAAGATGTGCGTTAGTAGCGCACCGCAACGATCCTGAGTTCGACTTGTCCACTCGGGCGAACGAGAAGGACGGCATCTCCGATCCGGCGTCGGAGCACGGCTCGGCCGATCGGGGACCTGTACGACACGCATCCGCGATCAAGGTCGATCTCGTCTTCGCCCACGATCCGATAGGTCGTCCTCGCGCCGCTTTCATCCTGGACCTCGACGTAGGCCCCGAAGAACACGACTCCGGCGACCACCTCCCGTGGCTCGACGACCGTAATGGTCTCCAGCCGTTTGGTGAGCCAGTGGATCCGACGGTCGATCTCGCGGAGTTTCTTCTTGCCGTAGATGTACTCGGCGTTTTCGCTTCGATCCCCCTGGGCCGCTGCATCCGCGACCTCCGTTACAATCTTGGCGCGATCGTGAGCGAGCAGGCGCGCGAGCTCGTCCTGGAGGCGTTTGGCGCCTTCGCGCGTGATGTAAGCGCCGGATGTCTCGCTCATCCGAGCACCGCCCGTGAGGCTTCGTCCATCAGCACATCGAGCGCGTACGCGGCAGGACACTGCGTCATTTCGGCCACGGCGAGGGCAATGGCTCGCTTCGAGGCTTTCGGCGGGACCGCGAGCAAGGCCCATCGCCGGTTGCGCTGCCCCCAGATCGGGCCGGTCTCGACTCGCATATGCGCGGCTCCCTCGCAGATGGCGATAGTCCATCGCCCCGGATTCACCAGGTCGAGCGCGTGCAGAGCGAACGCGGTGCGATCGAAGGCCTCATCGCTCGTTTCATCGACGGCGCGCGCGGCGATGTCGAAGGCGTCTTGCGACCCCAACCGAGTCACCATGCGCTCAACGATTCGGCGTCATTCGAGAAAGAGCACCTTGCGCGGTCGGCCCCTTCAGGCCGTCGCACTCGGCGTCTGCTCGTGGTCCGGGATGCCGCCAATCGGTGCCGATGCATTGGGTGGGGGCTCGCCGACCGGGCGCTTGTATCCGCACTCCTTGTTCGCGCACACGATGGCGGGCCGTGCCCGCGTGCCGCCCAGCAGGAGAAACGTTGCTCCGCAGTCCGGGCACGGCTCGGTGAGGGGCTTTTGCCAGAGCTTGAAGTCGCACTTGATGGATTCGTCGCTGTAGTTCGAGCAGCCGTAAAAGGTCTTTCCCCCGCGCTTCTTGGGGCGAATCTCGATGAGGTCGCCGCCACATTTGGGGCACTTGATTCCGAGGGGAACAGGCTTCGCGTTCTTGCATTCCGGGTAGCCGGTGCACGACAAGAACTCGCCGAAACGGCCGCTCTTGATGACCATCGGTTTGCCGCATTTGTCGCAGTCGATGCCGGTCGCGCGGGGTTGTGCGGGCAGCCCGTCGGCGCCGAGATCGCGGGTGCTTTTGCACACGGGATAATTCTCGCACCCCAGAAACCAACCGTTGCGCGACCAGCGCTTCAACATGACCCCGCCATCCAGGTCGCACCGCTGATCGGTGGGCTCCGGTTCCGGGTTCCAGCGCTTGCCTTTTTTGCTCAGATCGAGCTGGGTGCGAAAGCGCTTGTAGAAGCGTTTCAACAAGTCGACTCGCTCTTCGTGACCCGCAGCGACTTCGTCGAGCTCTTCTTCCATGTTCGACGTGAACGCCGGGTCCATGAAATCGAGCTCGCTTTTCACGAGGCCGTCGACGACGAACTTCCCGAGCGTCGTTGGTTGAAACCGCCCACCGTCGATTTTTTCCACGTAGTCGCGCGCCTGCACCTTGCTGATGATCTCGGCGTACGTGCTCGGTCGACCGATACCGCGCTCCTCGAGTTCACGGACGAGCGACGCCTCGGAGTATCGCGGCGGGGGTTGCGTGAACTTCTGCTCCGCGATCACCCCCGGCGGAGTGACCAAGCGAAGCACTTGACCTTCCGCCAACTCGGGCAAGGTCGCCTCGGCATCGTCGGTCAGAAGATCCTTTGCGTCACGGGCCTCGCCGTTGGTGCGTTGCGCCCTTTCGTCGTCGCCCTCACCTTCACCGGCGAGCGATCCCGCCTTGGTGGTCGATTCGCCTTTGCCGTACGCTTCGAGCCAACCGCTGAACTTGAGCACCCGGCCGCTCGCCCTCAGACCGTAGGTGACGCCTCCCGAAATGCCTTCGGGGGCCGCGGCGTCGATTTCGGCGCTCGTTTGGTCGTAGACCGCCGGTGTCATTTGAGATGCCACGAAGCGGTCCCAGATGAGCTTGTACAACTTGAACTGCTCGTCTTTGAGGTGCCGACGGACCGCGTCGGGCGGCAGTTCGAGCGACGTCGGACGGATGGCCTCGTGCGCGTCCTGGGCGTTCTTCTTGGACTTGAACACGTTCGGCTGCGCCGGAACCCATGCTGCGCCGTATCGCGCCGCGACGAAGCCTCGGGCGTCGTTGACCGCGTCCGGCGAGAGCCGCGTCGAGTCGGTGCGCATGTACGTGATGAGGCCGACGGGACCGCCGTCCTTGCCGAGGTCGACGCCCTCGTAAAGCCCTTGCGCGACTTGCATCGTTCGCTTCGCCCCGAAACCGAGCCGATTGACTGCATCCTGCTGCAGCTTGCTCGTGGTGTACGGCGCGGGCGGGTGGCGCTTGCGTTCGCTCCGCGTCACCTTCGAGACGGTGTAGGTCGCGACCTCGAGAGCGGCTCGTACCCGGGCGGCTTCATCGCTGTTGCTGACGGCGATCTTGTCCCCGCCACGGGATGCGAGTCGCGCGACGAACGTGTGCCCGTTCGAGCCGCCGTTGACGGCCGCCAGCGCCGCGCCGCAGTTCCAGTACTCGACCGGTACGAATCCCTCGATTTCGCGTTCTCGGTCGACGATGAGCCGCAAAGCAACGCTTTGGACACGCCCCGCGCTCAGCCCGAAGGCGAGCTTGCTCCACACGAGTGCGGACACGTCGTAGCCCACGATTCGGTCGAGGACGCGACGCGCGCGCTGGGCATCGTACAGGTTCTTGTCGAGCTCTCTCGGATGAGCGACGCCGTATTCGACGCCCTTTTTCGTGATTTCGTGGAATTCGACACGTTTGGTCAATCTCTTGCTCGACTTGAGCTCCTCTGCAATGTGCCAGGCAATCGCCTCGCCCTCGCGGTCGGGGTCGGTCGCAAGCAAGACTTCGTCCACGCCCCGGGCGGCTACTTTGAGCTCCTGGAGGACCTTCTCCTTGCCGGGGACGACTTCGTAGGTCTCCTGGAAGCCCTTTTCGATGTCGACGCCCAGCTTTTTCGGGAAGATCCTTAACGTGACCCTTGGAGGCGACGACCTCGAAGTTGGCCCCCAGATATTTCTTGATGGTCTTGGCCTTCGCGGGCGACTCCACGACCACGAGTGTCTTTGCCATCAGGAGCTTTTCCTTCACTTAGGCCGCCGAACCGGACCCGTTCCCGGGAATCTCGTCGGCGGAAGAAGCCGGGCGGGGACTCTACTACTACGTTCTCCAAGACCAGCGTCAAGAGCGCCGCCGCGACCGCTGAGGCCGACTCGCCACTCCGAGCCGCGATGGCGTCGATGTGAAGTGAAACATTCGACAGGACGTCTAATATATGGATCTCATTGGATGAAAATGCTTGCTTGTGTCGGGGATGATCGCGATTGTTTCCCGTTTCCTCGGCCGGATGCACGAGCCCGTCAACGGCTTGCAGATTCAACGACGCGAGCAGTTCGGCCGGCCAAGTGAGGGGCTTTGCCCCCTCGCCGAGCAGGCGCATCGATCCCTCGAACCCCTTCGACCAGGGCGCGGCCGGGACGACCCACAACGGCTTCTGCAACCGTCGGGCCCACGATGCCGCATGAAGCGCTCCGGACGGAAGGCCTGCCTGAACGACGACCACCGCGTCGGCGAGGGCGACGAGGACGCGATTTCGGGTGAGAAATGAGCTGCGCGGAAGAGGACCGGGCCCGAACAGCCAGACCATCGCGCCGGGGCCCGCGCCGATTGTATCGAAAAGTTCAGCGTGATCCGATGGATAGCACCTATCCGGTCCCGTCCCCGCGATGACCCATGTCCGGCCACCGGCATGGATCGCAGCTCGATGCGCGGCGGCGTCGATGCCCAGCGCCCCCCCGGACACGACGACTGCGCCGGCCCGAACCAGGCCAGCGCAAAGCCTTTCGGCGAAGCGAATTGCGTCGCGGGTCGCGTTACGGGCGCCCACCACGGCGACCGCGTGCTCGGCCTCCAGGCGTCCGCCCCGAAAAAAAATGCACGGTGGCGCTCGGGAATCCCGGCGCAAGCGAGAGGGATAGGCTGGATTCGAGCCGCGTGATTTCGTGCAGAGCCGTCACTCCGCCCTGTCGGCCTCCGTGCCCGCAACGTTGCCGATAGCGCGAGGCGTGCCCCCCCGAGGCCCTCGCGGGTGTTTCGGCCCGCGTGAGTCGCATTGCCGCTAAAGCGGCCGCCTGCCGTCGGCGACTTTACTTCGCCTTGGAATAGAGCTGGACGGCAACTTGGCCGGATCCGAGTCGGGCAAAGACATCGAGCTTATACTGCAACGGGAACGCGATGACCGGGCACATCGGGTTCGGCGCGGCGCCGATCGATGGCGCGCTGTTGTGCGTCAGGTCCTGCCCGGCGAGGGTCAAGAAAAACGGCGGCGCGAGCAGGTTGAGGTCCAGGTCCTTCACCCCGCCCGGCGGCGAGTATCCAAGAATGGAGTAGCACTTGCCCGCCTGCAGCGTGACGATCATCACCGCGTGCTGGCCTTCGGTCAGGTTCTGTTTGAGCTGCTCGCCTTCCGGCTGCATACCCGGCGCCAAGCGAAGCGCCCGCGCCTTTAGCCCCGCCTCGGTACCGTCGGCCGGCAGCGATCCCGGCAGTACGAGCGTTCCCTGCAGCGCGCCTTGGATTCCGGCCAAGATCGCCTGCAACGTGTTCGGGTCCGCCGGGGCGAGAGGCCCCGAAGAGGCGACTGGAGACGCACTCGATGCGGCCGTCGCCGTTGGCGGGGGCTGTGCGGTAGGGTAGCCCGGTAGCGGGGCGGTTGGCGGCAGCGGGGCCAAACCAGGCTGAGGTGCGTACCCCGATGCGACGGATGCGGGAGCCCCGATCGAGGACGTCGTGGGGTAAGCCCCCGGGTAGCCGGGCGGCGGCGCCGGGTAAGCCGCGGCGGCTCCCGCCGCCGTGGTCGCCGGGGCGTTGGCCGGAACGGTGGTGCTCGATCGACATGCCCCTGCGAAAGCGACGAGCGCAGGCATGCAGAGACTCATGAACACCCGAACACGAGTCTTGTCCATCTCGGGTCTCCTTGTAGCGAGGAACACGTTCGCGAGGAACCCGAATCCCTTTAGCCCGTCGTCTTGGTGGATGGCGTCCGCTGACTGGCCCGGAGATCACTGTCGGACGAACTTGAACGGGATGCTGATCCGCTGCGAGCAGCCGACGCTCCCGAAGCGCCAGTTGCTTCGGATGTCGTTCTCGATGCACTTGGCCACCGCTGTGTCATCGCCGGACGCGGACACGCTTTGCGTCGTGCCGTCCGGCGCGACCGTCATCGAAACGGCGATACCGACCGAGGGTCTGGCGGTCGGATTGCGGTCCCAACACAGCCGGCGGACGGCCACCTGATGCTGACCGATGACCTGGAGAATTTGACCTTGGGAGAGGCACTGGCCCGCCGCGGCCGCTCCGGCGCCGATGCCCGGATCGTCGCCGAGTGCCACGGGCGCGCTCTGCGTCAGCCCGTGCAGATCGAGAGAGCGCCCGTTGGATGCGCTGGAGCTCGATGAGGCGTGCGCGCCGGTCCACGCAACTTGCGCTTTGGTCGGAGGCGCAGCGATGGTCGGCGGATCGGATGATTCCGCCGGGGCGATGGGTGCAGTCGGTGGTGCGGCCGTCGCGATGGGGGCCTGAGCGGCGGCCATCGGCTGCGGGGAGGGCGTTGCAGGCCGCAGGAAAATCGAGATGGCTGCCGTGATACCGAAGGCCCCCGCGGCGGCGACCATCGCGATGGGCATCCACGGTACGGCCCGTCGGCTGCGCTCCGCGGAGGAAGGAACCGATGCCGCGCTATCGCCCGAGACGGCTAGCGGTGCGTTCGGCGGAGCGGCCGGAAAGGAGAAAGGATCGGGGGCGATCGCGGCGACCGCGTGCCTTTCGGCGGCGAGAGGGGACGCGGCACCCGGTCCAGGGCTGGCGGGGCCCGGGAGTGGCGTGGCGAGCCTTTCGGCCGTCGCCAACCGCGACGTAATCGGAACCACGTTGCTTCGAGGCGGAGCTCCGATCGGCGCGGCACGCGGCAGCATGGCCGCCCTTGCCGTGGCGCTCGGTGCCGGCGGCCGCGTAGAGAGAGGACGCCCGGGAGGCGGATGACTGCCGCGTGTCTCGGGCGGTGGAGGCGGCAGCGAGGGGCGCGCTCCCAACACGGCCTGCCGAACGATGGCAGCAAGCTCCGGAAACGAACGGAGGGGCCGCCACTCGTCCAATCCTTCCTGCCAGACGAGTGAGTCCTCGTTCACGGCGCCCAGCGATGCCTTGCGACGGATCTCGCCAACGCGGACGGGTCCTACGGGGACGCCGTTGACGGCGACGTACCAGTCGTCGTTCGGCGAGACCTCCGACATGTCGAACGGTGCCGACACCTCTTCCTCGCGCTGCACCGTCGTCTTGAAGGCCCCCGCCAGTGCGCCCGGAAGACGGTCAGGCTTCGGCGCGGCAGACCGTGCCGAAGTGAAACTTGCCGTCAGCGACGTGGATCGAGGGGGGGCCGGCTTCGGCGGCCTCGACGCAGGCCGTCCACTGGCCGACGGCGGGCCAGCCGGAGGAACACTCGCGACGCTGGACTCAGTGACGGCGGCACGCACCTCGATCAGGTGGCCACACTTGCGGCACTTCATTCGTACCGTCTTGCCGACGACCTTCTCGTCGGCGATTTGGTACTTGGCCTTGCATTGATCGCAGAGGAACTTCACGCCGACGGTCCTCGACCGCACTACGTTAGCAGGGAACGGGTGGCATTCGCGAGTGCTCAGATCAGCTGGTGCAAGCGCTCGCGGATGGATTTTCGCGTGCCCTCATCGGGAGCTGCCGCTACGCACCGCTCCCACATTTCCACGGCCTTGTTCTTGAATCCCGCCTTCTCGTACAGGACGGCAAGGTTCTTCAGTGCCGCGAAATGCCGTGGATTGAGATCCACGGCGCGTTCGAGTTCCTGAATCCCCTCGTACACCTGGCCCTTCTTTCCGTAGAGAAGGGCCAAATGAAAGCGGAGCCGGTAGGCGAGCGGATCAATGGACACTCCATGCTTCAGATGTTCGATGGCCTGGTCGATCTGACCGACCTGGTACGCGGCCACTCCGTCGCGCAGCGCCTTTTCCGCCTCAGCCGAGAGGTACTCCGGGTCCCGCCCGTCCGCGGCGCCTTGCACGCGCGTGAGCAAGCGTTGAACCATCTCGAGCACGTCCGAAATGCGAAACGGCTTTTCCAGATATTCTTCGATTCCGTAGTTTTGCTTCAAGTCTTCTGCGATGCGCCAGCCTCTGTACACGGCGCTCATCATGATGATCGGGATGCTGCCGTACTTGGCGCTTCCCTTGATGCGTCGGGCGATGTCGAAGCCGTGCAGCTCCGGCAGCATCGCGTCGAGCAGGATGAGGTCCGGCACGTGATCCTTGACGAGTCGCAGCGCGAGCAACCCTCGATCGGCCTCGATGACGCGGTGCCCTTTTTGGGTGAGCAGTCGTTTGAGAAGCTTTCGAATCTCCTCTTCGTCGTCGACCACGAGAATGAGCTTGCCCGCTCCCGATCCCAACGCCGTCGCCGTAGCGGCTCGCGATGAGCCCGCCCGCATGTCCTCGGGCAGATTGCTTACGCTCGAAACTTCGCCGTCGACGATGCCGAATTCCGCCGTCGACAGCTCGGACCTTTCCGCAGCGGATGCGACCGCCTCGTCGACGACCAAGGGGGGCTTGGGCGGTTCCGCCAACGCCGCGGGCAACGGAGGCGGTGGACGAAGCGGAGGAGGCTTCGCTGGCTTGGCTAAAGGCGCAGGCGCAGGCGCGGGCGCGCCGGGCCGGGGCGGCGCGGCGGGTTTGCCGGCGGCGGTACCGGGGCTCGGCAGCGGCGGCGGCATGGCCGGCGGATCCCGTTGCGGGCTCGCGGCAACGAGCCCCAGCTGCCGGAGGGTCTCGTCCGGAACGCGCGGCCCGAGGTAGTGACGCTCCCCACGTTCCTTGGCATCGTAAGCCAGGCCGATGGTCTTCATCAGCGTAGTGTGCATGGCGATGTAGGCGTAGACCTTCTTGCCGGTCACGAACTCGAGCTCATCGATGACACGCTTGCCGTGAGGGTCCCCCATCGCCAGAAAGATTCGGTCACCTCGGACGAGTACCGGCAAAATGCGGTGCGTCTCGGCGAGCTCTCGTGGCACGACGTGCAACTGATCGAGCACGATGGCGACCTGCGAGAGATCGATGCCGGGCACGCCATGTTGCTCCGACAGCGCGCGGAGTGCCTCGACCTCGTCGATCTTGCCTTCTTCGACCAGCTGCGAGGCCAGGGGCGCAGGCTTGTCCGACGTGCGTTGGGTTCGCAAAGACGCGTCGAGCTCACTCTGCGAAACGAGTTTGCGCTGCAGAAGTATCTTTCCGATCGGCCGCTTCTCGTCGCTGGACATGAATCCCGAGCTCTTCAGCCAGGGTACGCGGGCCGACGTTTGCCGTCACCCGGATCCGTCGCCCGCCAGGTCGGCCAGAACCCTATGGGACCACGCGACATACCGCCCGCTCTCGATGGCCGATCGCGCATCGCGCGTGAGCTCGCCGTACCAATGAAGGTTGTGGAGCGACAGAAGCCGCAAAACGAGAATCTCGCGTGCGAGGTACAGATGCCGGAGGTAGCCGCGCGAAAAGCCTCCCGCGCAGCAGGCGCAAGCGCAGCGCTCGTCAATTGGGCGCGGATCGTCCCGCCATCGCGCCTGTTTCACGACGATCCGCCCGTTGCGCGTGAGCGCCTGGCCGTTGCGCGCATTGCGCGTCGGCAAGACGCAGTCGAAGAGGTCGATGCCCGCGCCGATGGCCAGCACGAGGTCGCGAGGCGAGCCGACCCCCATCAGATATCGGGGCCGCTCTGCGTCGAGCCGGGATGCAACGGCGCCGACCGCCTCGTGCATTTGGTCGATCGATTCGCCGACCGAGAACCCGCCGAGCGCAAGTCCGTCGAAGGGCAAGGCCCCGAGCTCGTCGGCGTGCGCGCGGCGCAAGTCCGCGAAGCAGCCGCCCTGGACGATCCCGAAGAGCGCTTGTCCACGTGGACGTGGGACGGCAAGGGCCCGCTTGGCCCAACGCGTCGTCCGGGCAACCGCTTGCTCGACGATCTCGCGGGATGCGTCGCCCGGCGGGCAAACATCGAGCGGCATCTGGATGTCGGCGCCAAGCTGGGCTTGCACGCCAACCGCGCTCTCGGGGGTGAGCGCGTGAGCCGAACCGTCGATGTGCGACTTGAAGGCGAACCCGTCCTCGGTGGCGCGGACCAGCGGAGCCGTCCCGCGGGCTCCCGGAGGCGAGGTCGAGAGGGAGTACGCCTGAAACCCCCCCGAATCGGTCAGCATGGTGTGCGGCCAACGAGTGAACGCGTGAAGTCCGCCGAGCGTCGCAATCGTATCGGCACCGGGGCGGAGCATGAGGTGGTAAGTGTTGCCGAGCACGATGCGCGCGCCGGTTGAAGCGACCTCGTCGGGAGACAGAGTCTTGACGCTTCCCTGGGTACCGACCGGCATGAAGGCGGGCGTGTCGACGACCCCGTGAGCGGTTCGCAACACCGCGCGTCGGGCCGGACCGTCGACAGCGAGCACCCGAAATCCGAACCCCGCAGTGGTTGGAGTCACCTGCTCCTCCGTAGGAGCATCGCGTCGCCGTACGAGAAGAACCGGTAGCGCTCACGGACGGCGAGACGGTAGGCGTCGAGCACGGGAGCGGTCCCGGCGAACGCGCAGACGAGGGCGAGCAGCGTCGAACGGGGCAGGTGAAAGTTGGTGAGCAGGCCATCGACGACCTGCCACGCGTAGCCCGGTTGGATGAGCAAGCGCGTCTCGTCGATCGCGGCGCGAACTCCGCCTGGCCGACTCCAATCCGCCGCGCTCTCGAGTGCGCGAGCCGTAGTCGTGCCCACGGCGAAGACCGGAGCACCGCGGCTCCGGGCTCGGGCGATGGCTTCCGCCGTCGACCGGGGCACGACGTACCGTTCCGAGTGCATCGGGTGCTGGTCGAGGTCGTCGACCCGCACCGGCTGAAACGTCCCCAGACCGACATGCAAAGTGATGCATGCGACCTCGCAGCCTCGTGCGGCGAGCCGCTTCAGGGAAGCGTTCGTGACGTGAAGACCGGCTGTGGGCGCCGCGACGGCACCATCGCAGCGCGCGTAGACCGTCTGATACCGGTTCCCGTCGTCCGGCCCTTCCGCTCTACGAATGTAAGGGGGCAGCGGCACGCGTCCGCAACAGCGGAGCGCATCGTCAAAGGGTGCGCCATCGGGGGCCCAAAGGGCGACCTCGAGCAACCCGTCGTCGGCCCGTCTGAGCAATCGGGCGATGAGCGCCGGCCGCGCCGCATCGTCGCGCCGCAAGACTTCGACGTCGGTGCCCGGCTTGAGTGGCTTGGCGGCCTTTCCGCGCGCTTCCCAGACTTTCGCGACGCGAGCTTCGCCAGGCCCGACCAGAATTTCGCGCTCCTCGCTGAACCGCACGAGCAAGATCTCGACGCGGCCACCGGTGTCTTTTTTCCGTCCGATGAGGCGCGCGGGGATGACGCGGGTGTCGTTGAGGACCACGAGCGCCATCGGCGGAACGAGATCCGGCCAATCGGCGATGAGACGGTGCTCCGGAGCCTCCCCAGGGGGTACGAACATGAGTCGCGCCTGCTCGCGATCCTCCGCAGGATGCTGCGCGATCAACTCGAGCGGCAGTTCGTACTGGAACGCGTCGACGCGCATCGGGTTCGCGCGTTAGCAAGGCGCCACGGGCGCGACCCGTCAAGTGAACCGGTCGCGCGGGAAGCTCTACGTTAGGCTGCCGCGCCCGGCGCTGCGAAAGGGCGGTCGGGATCCCCATTCGGTAACTTGCTCTTGAGGAAGCGCGCGAGCTCGCTCAGGTCGAATGGCTTGGGCACGAACCCGACCGCACCGCAATCGGCGCGAATGAGCTGCCTTTCGCTCAGATGGTACGCGCTCGTGAGCACGACGCGCGTCACCGGATGAAGCTCGCGGACCAGCCGAGCCAATTGGATTCCGTTGGTGCCCGGAAGCATCAGGTCGATGACCGCCACATCGAAATGTTCCGTCGACAGAAGGCGCATGGCCGCGTCGGCGTTGGCCGTCACCTCCACGTCAAACCCCTCGATGCGCAGGCCGATGGCTACGACGCGGGCATGACGGGCATCGTCTTCGACGACTAGCAGGCGAGTCAAGAGGTCACCCATTTTCCGGATTCTTCGGCGCGGAGCCGGGGGTCCACGGTTTGGCACCCGCTCCGTGCCCGGTACGGCCGTAAGCAACGTGCATGCCGTGCGACTCATCCGTGAAATTCACGGACTTGTCGCCCCAGCAGCGTCCCCAATGTAACCATCACGTTTCATCTTTGCACCCTACACTTCATGGGTGAACGAAAGAAGGTCGAGGAACGCGGTTGGAGCACATCCGCAGACCGCTCGGGTCAGTCGGCTGGTGAACGAGGGGTCCGCTTCGGAAGCCCCCCCGGTCCATCTGCGGGCGTGCTTCTGCGCAGCCAAACCGTCCACGAGCCTTGTCTTTCCGGGCCGGCCCCGTACCCGCAAAGCCCATCCTGCGGCTGGCTCGTGGCCGATCCAGGAAAAGCCTGCACGTAGTGTTGGCGCACGACGTGCGGAATGGACCCTAGAAGGTGATGCCCAGTCGGGTCATTTTTCGCCATAGAGTCGTAGGCGAGATGTTCAAAAGATCGGCCGCTCGTTCCCGGCTTCCGTCGCTCTCGCGAAGGGCTCCCTCGATGGCGGCACGCTCGGCGGAATCGACGACGACGGCCAGCGCTCGGCCCCCCATGTTGGATGGGGCGAGCGGGGTGCTCGGCGCGGGCGGCAGAAGATCATCCGCCGTGATGACTCCGTTCTGCACCAGGGCCACGGCTTGTTCAATCATGTGCTCGAGCTCGCGGACGTTGCCGGGAAATTCATAAGGCGTCAGGGCGTCCATGACGTTGTCGTGGAGCCGGGGTCTGACGCCCATCTTGCGCGCATACTTCTCGAGAAAAAAATTCACGAGATCGGGAATGTCTTCGCGACGTTCGCGAAGCGGCGGCAATTGAAAGCGGGCGACGTTGAGCCGATAGTAGAGGTCCTGCCGGAAGCGCTTCTCGGCCACGGCGGTCAAAAGGTCCTGGTTGGTGGCGGCGATGACCCGAACGTTCACCTGGATGGGCTTGTTCTCGCCGACCCGGCGCACCTCGTTCTCCTGGATCGCGCGCAACAGCTTCGCCTGGAACGTAATGGGCGTTTCGGCAATCTCGTCGAAGAAAAACGTGCCTCCATCCGCTTCCTCGAACAGTCCTTTTCGGGCGCTGACGGCGCCCGTGAACGACCCCTTCGCATGACCGAACAGCTCGCTCTCGAGCAACGTCTCCGTGATGGCTGCGCAGTTGACGGGCACGAAGGGGCGCTCGCCGCGCTTGCTGTTGGCGTGAATCGCTTTCGCTACGAGCTCTTTGCCGGTTCCGCTCTCGCCCGTGATGAGCACGATGGCATCGGTCGGCGCCACCCGTACGATGCGTCCGAGTACCTCGCGGACAGCGCGCGACTGTCCGATGATGTTTTCGAACTTGTAGCGGTCCCTGAACTCTCTGGCGAGAAACGTGACTTCGCCCGCGAGGCGGCGGTTGTCCACCGCTTTGGTGACCTTCACGAGCAGCTCTTGCTCCGTGAACGGTTTCTGAATGTAGTCGTACGCGCCGACGCGCATCGCTTCGACGGCGCTCTCGATCGTGCCGTACGCCGTCATGACGATCACCTCCGTAAGCGGGTGAGCGTCTTTGGTCGAACGCAACACGTCGATCCCGTCTTTGTTGCCCATGCGCAAGTCGGTGAGCACCACATCGTAAGCGCCCGTCGCGCCTCGATCGGTCCCTTCTTCGCCGTCCGCGGCTTCGTCGACTTCGTAGCCGGCTTCGCGCAGCATGATCGCGAGTGTCGTGCGCATGTTGCGCTGGTCGTCGACGATGAGAATCTTCGCCATTCCGCTTCCCGCC
Source organism: uncultured delta proteobacterium (assembly GCA_963696385.1). Classification (GTDB taxonomy): domain Bacteria; phylum Myxococcota_A; class Polyangia; order Polyangiales; family Polyangiaceae; genus Palsa-1150. Next base: position 426,291 of record CAVOKF010000003.1, on the reverse strand, counting down.
CCCAAGTGATTGAACGGCTCGCCCGTCGGACGAGCTCACCGTGGCTCGCCGATCCATCCGGCGATTCACCTCGTGTCACCCGCGATGCGCTTCTTATAGCGCGCGATCGAGCGTCCGTCGGGTCAGAAGACGATGCCGAGGAAAAGACGCGCGATTTGTGCCGCGGAAAGGCTTGCGTTGAACGGCTGAGTGCCGAGATAGGCCAGTCCACCGAAGGGAAAGAAGACGCCGTACTGCAGCATGGCGTAGAAGCCGCCAATTTTGCTGGGGTCGTCGTTGAGCGACCCATCCTTCGACTGGTAGTAGAGCTGGCCGTCGAACTCGATCCCGAGGTCGCTCTGATGACCGGGAGTTTGGACGAACTCGCTGGCTCGGCTGTAGATGGCCGCGAGGCCGCCGCCGATCTTCTCGCCGTCCGAGTGGCGAATGAAGTCGTAGTCGACGCTCGGGCGGAAGTAGTACGCGCCTTCGACCCGCGTGAGGATGTTGCGAAAAAAGATGAGATCGATGCGATAATCGGGATGAAAGCGGAACGTCGACATCGGTCCGTTGTTGAACTCATCCTGCACACCGGCTCCGTTTGGTTGCAGTGCGCCTTGACCTTGCACGCCCGATCCCGCGGAGTTGTATGCCCAGGGATCGCCGCTCGCGTAGCCGAAGCCGAATTGGAGATCGAGCTTGTCGTCGATCGCACGGTACTCGGTCTGCGTGACGACGCCGAACTCGCGAATGTCGACGGGGTTGGCGACCGTGGCCTCTTCGAGACCGGGAAGGGACCCGATCTCGCCCCAGATCATCGCAGCCTCGGCCTCGAATCGCAATTTGCGCCAAAGCATCTGCACCCACAGGTCCGGCGTAAACGCCCAGGCTTTGCGCGCCTCGAGGTCGTTCGGGTTCGTGGAGTCGACCGTTTGCGGGATCTCGCCGCTTCCGGAGGCGACGTCGATGTCTTGACGACGGAACTTGGCGTAGAGTCCTCCGTTGATCACCACGTCGCCGCGCGTCAGCGACAATCGCTGGAGGTCGGGGTTGGTGCGGTGCGCAACCCATGCGGCCCATTCGCCCACGTTGCAGCGGTTGCACGTGTTGTACGGTTGCCCGCCGTAAACGTCCCATACGGTCGAGGTGCTGGCTCCGGGAAGCGCCGTCGGACCGGTGGAAATGAAGTCCCACGCGCCGCCGAAGAACACATCCATCGACTTGATCCCGGTGACGAACATGATTCGGTCGACGGTGGTTTGGTAGTCGCTGTCGATGCCGTCGCCGGCATTGTCGACCATGCCGAGACCCCACTGGCTTGGCATTCGCCCGAAGCGAAGCTGTCCGACGGGAGTCATGTACTCGCCCCAGACTCGCTGAACGTCGATCGAGTTCGTCGTGGAGTTGACGCCTGCCGTGGGCGGCCCTTGGGTCGTGGCGAAGAACCCGACGGGCGCGTACGCATTGTAGCCGGCGGACTGGTAGCCCGTCGGGGTCTTCAGCGCGTTGCTCGTTCCCGTGGTGGACGAGCCCGCTGGTTGTGTCGCGTAGGAGTTTGGGGTGGACCCGAGCACGACGTTGTCGAGAAGATCGACCTCGGTCACGATCCTCAGGTTGTCCGAGATGTCGATCTCCGGATCGAGCCGCAAACGCATGTTGGCGCTCGACTCGCTCTTGTCGTAGCAATTGGCGGTTGGCGGCGATGCGTTGCCGCACACGTTCACGCTGCGCGATCCTCCGGCGTCGCCCCCGGGGCTGATGACCGTGTAGGAGTTGTCGAGCGGCTGCGGCCAAAGGTACTGCGGGTCGTTCCCCTGAAGACTGCTGCTGTGTCGGCCGAGCCCGAAATTCTGAAAGAGCTCCGCGCGTGTGCGAAAGAAGCCGTGAAACTCGATGATCGGCCGTGCCCGGCCCCACCAATCGTCGCTGAAGGTCTGCTTGGCGCCTCCGGCGAGCTCGCCGGCGTCCGGTCGCTGGGCGCCCTGGGCGGCGAGGTCCTGCTGGTCGCGTGCGGGGCTAATGACCCCCGTCGGCGGCCGGCCCGGCGCCAGCGAAGAAGGCGATGACGGGCTCGTCGTCGCCGCCGCGGGACCGGCCGCGGCCGTCGGTGCCGCCGGACTGCTCGCGGCCGTCGGCGCCGCGATGGGCGTAATGAGCGGAGGCCTTTGCGGCGAAGGGCTACTCGCCGATGGCGCGGCAGTGGGGGCGGCCGAATCCGCAGCCGCCGCGGGTCGCGCGGTGCTTTGCGCGCGGACGGCGGACGCGGAAAATAGGGGCGCGACGAGCGCCAGGAGAGTCAGCGCGTGCGAGCGGCGGCGCCTGTGCATGGGGTAGGGCGCGCGTTATAATCACTTCTTGGCTCGAGCGTAAGTGAGATCAGCGGGTCGGCGGACCGAGCTTGGCGAGAAAATCCTCGATGTCGCCTCGCATCGCGAGCAGCTGCTCGCGCGCTTTGTCGGGGTCCGCACGCGGTTCGTGGGACCGTGCCAGCGGCGGTTCGATGCTCCGCGGCGGCGCCGTCACTTCGGGCGTGTGAAGATCCAGCGAGCCCCGGCCGAGCCGTTTTTTCGCACCCGCGATCGTGAAACCTTCTTGATAGAGAAGGTCCCTGACTCGCATGAGATTTTCGACGTCGCGCCGAGAATACACACGCTGGCCCTTTGCGCTCTTCGTCGGGCGAATCGCGCGAAACTCGCGCTCCCAGTAGCGGAGCACGTGAGGCTCGACACCAACCAGCTCGGCGACCTCGCCGATTCGGAAGTACGGCTTCGTGGGAAGGGCTGCCGGACTCGTCGCCACCATTGGACCGCCCCGGTGCCTCGATCAATCCTTCGCCACCAGCGCGTCCGCGGCTCCGCTTGAGGCCAGGACGGTGGCCGCGGCGCCGCTGCCATTCGCGGTGGCCGCGTCGATTCGTAAGTTCAGAGCTTGCTTCAAAATCTGGCTGGCCTTGAACGTGAGGACACGTCGCTCGGTGATGTTGATCGGTTGGCCGGTCTGGGGGTTCCGACCCGGTCGCTGCCGCTTGTCGCGCAAGACGAAGTTGCCGAAGCCGCTCACCTTCAGCTTCTCACCCTGGCCAAGTGTCTCCTTCATCATCTCGAAGACAAGGTCCACGAGCTCGGCGGACTCTTTGCGAGAGAACCCACCCACTTTGCTGTAGAGCGCCTGGACGATCTCGGCCTTCGTCATTGATCGTCTCTCACCCCCAAACGAGCCAACCGCCAGTCTAAACGCGAACGCCGCTTAAGGCTATGGCCAGAAGCAGTCACCGTCGACGACGTCCAAGGCGTCTTCGGTCCAGAGGGGGCGTCCTGTCGTTCGGGGGGCACGGGCGGCCGCTTGTGCCAAAATGGCGGGTTGTGCCGCAAGGGCGGGCCGGGCGACTGCGCGATCGGGGGGGATACCTGGGTAGGCGGCGACCGGTGCATCAGAAGTCCAGGTTGTAAAATCCCGCAATGCCAATCATGAAAAACGTGTGCCACGGTGCGCTCGTCGCCGTGGCGGCGCCCGCGTCTTGGTCGGGCTGATTGAACGCCCCTAAGCCCAGCGTCGCCTTGGGGAGCAACCGGAACGAGCGGCCACCTGGGATCCAGACGCCTGCGCCCAGCGTGAATTCCGCGCTGCTGTCCGTGTAGTCCGCGGGCGCGATCGGACCGCAGAAACTCGTTACCCCGACTCCGGGGCATGTGGACCGATAGTGAAACCACCGATTCGCAATGCCCACCTCCCCATAAAAGCTCGTCCAGTCCGGATTGCCGATGAAACCGAAGGTGACTCCGACGAGCGTCGTGTCGGAGCTCACGGCGACGCCGGAACCGAGTTCGGAGCGATTGCCTTGACCGAGGCTCGCATGCTCGACGACGCCGCCCACCAACCAGTGACGCGCAAAGCGAAAGCCGGCGTCCGCTCCGAATGCGAAGCCGGCCGACGCGATCGCATCGGCGTTGACCGATTTCCCGGCCCCGACCGGCACGGTGCCGGACAAGACTTCTCCGCCGAGGTGACCGCCCAACAGGAGCCCGAGCCGCGAGACCGGCCGATTGACGGAGACACTACGGGGTGCCGGCACTAAAGCGGCGGAAGCGTAGGGCGGAGCCGGTGGAGGCGGAGGCGGCGCGCTTGCGGGCGCGGGCGGCGGTGGCGGCAGGGGCGGCGCCGCCGTCGGCATCGACCGGAGTACGAATCGAACGGGTTGGCTTTCGCGCTCCTTGAGCTCGATGACCTGTTCGGCCGGAGCGTATCCCGGAGCGCTGACCGCGACTTGATGCCGGCCCGGATCGAGCGGCATCGGTTCACCGATCAGAGCCGAGGGGACGGTTTGGCCGTCGATCCGCAGCTCGGCGCGGTCGACCGTCGGTTGCACCTGGACGGTCAGTCGCGGTACCCGCGGTTCGACCTGTCCGAGCTCGGCCTTGGCCTGATCGACCGCAGCTTGGAACGCCGGGGGGGACCCAACCGGCAGCACGGTTCGCACCACCGCGCGATACGCTTCCGCGGACTCGACCAGGCGCCCCAGGGCGGCGTCGCATTCCGCGACCCGAAGCTGGTTGGTGGGCGCGCCGAACACTTGCTGCGCGCGTTCGAATTTGTCGAGGGCTTCGGCGAAGCGTCCGGCTCGTTGAAGTTCGTCGCCCTGCTTGAACAACTCCCGCGCGGCTGCGCGTTCCGCGTCGCTTACCTGAGCGCCGGCCACGCCGCTCCAGACAAGGGCCGCCGCAGAGACCAGGAAAGGAAGGACTCGCATGAGGAGGGCCTTGGCCGGCGATCGGTACGTCAATACCCCGGATCCGCCGTCATCGGTTTGGAAGTTGCCGGCACCGCAGACGACGAGGCGAGGGCAGGGGCCGGCCGTGCCGACGCCGCCGTTGGCGCGCTCGCTACGGGCTTGAGGACGACGGCCCCACTCGGAGGTCTCGGCGTACGGACAGTCGCGAGCGACGGGACCGACGGCGGGTTCGGACCGACGGGACCCGCGGCGGTCGCAGATGGGGGAGGGAGCCCGACCGAGACCGGGGGTGCCGGCGAAGCCGGCGAAATGGGGATGGGCGACTCGACGACTCTCTGGGGGCTCGATGGGGCCGTCGACACGACCCTCACGACGGCCAAGACCCCGACGGTACCCCCGAGCACGCCCGAAGCGACGACACCGATCCACTTGGCGCGCGTGGATCGCGCGGGCGCGGTCGATGGGGCGATGAATGGCGCCGACGTTCCAGTGCCCGCCGCCGAAGCCTCGTAGGCATCGCTCGACGCCGACTCCCCCGGCGCGACCGCGTCGATCGGACGGGCGCCGGACGGATGGGCGCGGGCGCCCGCCCCGGTGATGCCCGCCGTCGCGGCGAGGGCGTCCGCGAGCTCCGACGCCGACCCGAAACGCCGGCCGGGCTCGCGCTCGAGTGCACGCGTGAACCATCGGTCGAACCCGACCGGCAGTCCGGGCAGCGTCACAGAGGGAACCGGAAGGGGGGCAGTGCAGATTTTGACCAGCAGGTCCCCCACGCTCTCGCCGTCGAAGGGCAACATGCCGGTGACGCATTTGTACGCGATCACGCCGAGCGACCAAAGGTCGGTCCGGTGGTCGATGTCGCGCAACCCGCGCGCTTGTTCCGGCGACATGTAGAAGGGGGTACCGAGCACGGCTCCCGTCCTTGTGCTGCTCGTCACAGCCGGTCCGCCCGGAAGGCCCTTGAACTTGGCGATGCCGAAATCCAGAACCTTCGCGATCTCCTCGTCGTCGTCGGAGGAGCTGACGAGAAATATGTTCTCTGGTTTGAGGTCGCGGTGAATGATGCCCGCGTCGTGCGCACGCTGCAGTGCTCGGCAGACCTGCCCGAGCAGTCGGGCCGTCTCGCCTAGCGGCAGCCGACCCAGCCGCTCCAGTCGGCGATCGAGCGGTTCCCCGGCCAAGAGTTCCATGACGATGTACGGACGCCCGTCGTCGGTCAACCCATGGTCGTAGATCTGAATGGCGTATTTGCTCCGAATCGTGGCCGCGGCGCGGGCCTCCGTCACGAAACGCGCGCGAGCCTCCGCGCTGTCAGCGTACTCCGGGTCGACGAACTTGATGGCCACGCGCGTCGCTAAAGTCGCGTGCCGTCCCTCCCAGACGTACCCCATGCCGCCGCGACCGATGAGACGGACCAGCTCGTACTTTCCAGCGACCAGACCGCGCAAGGGGAGGTTCGTATCGCTCATCAAAGCGCGCCGCCGCGCCACTACATTAGACGAGTCTCATGCGGCCCGCTAACAAGCCCAGCGCATGCTCTGCGAGGCGTCGAGGGTCGGGTTCTCCGGCGGCATGGCGAGGTCGCGTGCCTTGGCTCGCGCCGGGGCCGTCGCTTTGGATCGCAGCCGAGAATGAGCGCGGCCAGGCTGCCCGACCGCGGCGCGCCCGACGCGCTCTATCTCGTCGACATTTCCGGATACGTATTTCGCGCGTACCACGCGCTGCCACCCCTATCGAGCTCGCGCGGCGAGCCGACCCATGCCGTGCTCGGCACGGTGAACATGCTGCAAAAAATCGTGACCGAGCGTCGGCCCCACAGGCTTGCGGTCGCCATGGATTCGAAAGGGCCGACGTTTCGTCACGAGGTCGATGCTCGATACAAGGCGACACGTCCGGCACCGCCGCCGGATCTCTCGCAGCAAATGAATCGCGTCGAGCAAATCGTGCACGCTTGGGACGCGGCGTGTTTCCGCAAGGACGGGCTCGAAGCGGACGACCTCATCGGCGCCGTGACGAAACGGGCGTTGGCCGAAGGACTGCGCGTCGTCATCGTGAGTGCCGACAAGGACCTGATGCAGCTCGTTCGCGACGACGACGATCGAGTCGTCTTGTGGGATTCGATGCGCGACAGGGTCTACGGTCCAGCGGAGGTGCGCGAAAAGCTTGGGGTGCCGCCCAGTCGAGTGCGTGACTTTCTCGCGCTGACCGGCGATACGAGCGACAACGTACCGGGCGTCCCCGGCGTGGGACCCAAGACGGCTTCGGATCTTCTCGCGAAGTTCGGTTCCTTCGACGCCATCTTCGGCGCGCTCGATGACGTGTCGAAGCCGAAGCTGCGTGAGAGCTTGCGCCAGCACGAGGCCGACGCGCGCGTCTCCCTCAAGCTCGTGACGCTCGACGTGGACGCCCCTCTGGATTGGAACCAAAGAAATTGCTTTGGGGCGGGGCGGACATAGCCGCGCTGCGTGCTCTGTATACCGAACTGGAGTTTCATCGTCAGCTGGGCCAGCTTGATCAACTCTCGGACGGCGAGCGCGAAGGTTCGCCGGCGAAGACGGCCGTTCAAGCGGTGCCTGCCGTACGCGTGTACGGCTGCGTGCTCGACATCGAGTCGCTCGAAGCGGTCGTGGCCGAGGCGCGCCGCAAGGCCGTGATCGGAATCGCCGTCGAAGCGACGGGTCCGGCCGCTACGCGAGCCGAGATCGTGGGCGTGTCGCTCGCGACCGAGGCAGGTCGTGGCCACTACATTCCGCTTGCGCACCGGTACTTAGGATGCCCGACTCAGCTCCAATGGCAGTGCGTTCGACCGCGGCTGGCTCCGCTGTTGGCGGACGCGAGTGTCACGAAGGTGGGTCACGATCTCAAGCGTTGCATGACGCTTTTGGCGCGTGTCGGGGTGACGATCGGGGGCCCGGCCTTCGATACGATGATCGCGGCGTACCTGCTGGACCCCGAGGCGCCGAACGGTCTGAACGATCTGGCCGAGAGAGAATCGGCGTCCGGGTGACGCGGTACGACGAACCTTCGCCGAAGTCGCGAGGTTCTCGCGCCGTGTTCGAAGAGCTGGACGTGGTACGAGCCGCACCCCTCGCGGCGGCAAGCGCGGAGATGGCACTCGATCTCCGCGCGCGCATGGAGTCGCGCCTCGCCGGCGACGGACTCGACGGATGGATGCGGGATGTCGAGATGCCGCTCGAGAGTGTCCTCTGTGCGATGCAGTTGCGGGGCGTGCTCGTGGACGTGGCGACTCTGCAAGCCGTCGGGCGCACGGTGGAGCAGAAGCTCCGGGATCTCGAAAGTGAATGCAAGACCCTGGCGGGCCGGGACTTCGCGATCCGCTCGCGGGATCAATTGGAAAAAATCCTCTTTGACGAGCTCAGGCTCCCGGTCGTGAAACGCACCCCGAAGGGGGGGCGATCGACCGACGCCGACGCGCTGGAGGCTCTCGCCGATGCGCATGCGCTGCCGTCGCGCATCCTCGCGTTTCGGGAGCTCGACAAGCTGAAGGGGACGTACATCGATGCGCTTCCGAAGTGCGTCGACCCGAACACGGGTCGTATCCATACGCGCTTCGATCAGGCAGTGGCCGCAACGGGTCGGCTGTCTTCGAGCGACCCAAACCTGCAAAACATCCCCATCCGAACGGGTGTGGGCCGCGCCATTCGGGCGGCGTTCGTGGCGCCGCCGGGGCACGTCATCTTGAGTGCCGACTACTCGCAGATCGAGCTGCGCGTCCTGGCGCACCTCGCGCAGGATAGCGAGCTTATCGATGCGTTCGCGACGGGCGAGGACGTTCACGTGCGCACCGCCGCACTCGTTTTCGACAAGGCGCGCGACAGGGTAACGGCCGACGAGCGGCGCGCGGCCAAAACGATCAACTTCGGCGTGATTTACGGCATGGGCGACAGTGCGCTCGCCAAACAGCTCGGCGTGGCTCGCGAGCAAGCCGCCCGCTTCATCGCCGCGTACTTCACTCGCTATGCGGGCGTGGCGAGGTTCATGGATCACACCGTCGAGGCGGCACGCCAAGCCGAATCCGTTCGCACGCTGCTCGGACGACGCCGATTCTTGCCGAACCTGCACTCCGCCAATCGCGCGCTGCGGCTCGAGGCGGAGCGTGTGGCACGAAACACACCGATTCAGGGGACGGCGGCGGACATCCTGAAGCTCGCCATGGTCGATCTTGGGCTCGGTGAGCAAGCGCTGCGAACGCCCTTGGTGCTCACCGTGCACGACGAGCTCGTGTTCGAAGTCCCGGAGGCCGACGCGGCCGAGGCGGGCGAGCGCATTCGGGGGCGAATGTCGGGCGTCATCAAGCTCGCCGTCCCGCTCGTGGTAGACGTGGGCTGGGGAAAGAGTTGGGCCGAGGCCCACTAGGTGCCGCGCGAGCACGGCTTTCTCCCCCGGGGGGGCCGCGAGCGTGTCGCGATCCCTCGACCGATCGTCTAGACGTACGGCCCGATGCGGCGTCGCGGATTCGTCGCCGCCTTAGGGTGGACCCTGACGGCGCTCGGAGCGTGTGCGCACCGCGACGCGGAGCCTCCGGCTCGCGAGGCTCCCCAGGAATTCATCGCGGAGCCGCCGCGATTCAATCCGCGATTGGAGGTTCAGCGCGGAACCGCAAGTTGGTACGGCGGCCGGCTCGCCGGTCGGCGGACGGCGAGCGGCGAAGTGTTCGACCCACGGCAAATGACGGCCGCGCACCGGACCCTTGCATTCGGGACCTGGGTGGAGGTGACCTGCGTCGAGAGCGGACAGTCGGTCCGAGTTCGAATCACGGACCGAGGTCCCTTCGGGCACCCGGAGCGAATTATCGATCTTTCGCGTGCCGCGGCCGACAAGATCGGGATTCGATCGCGCGGTGTGGCGCGCGTTGTGCTTCGCGTCGTCGAAGGGCCCTGATCGGTCCAGCGGCCCCAAGGCTTTCACCCAGCCGATCCTCACGTGGGGGGGCATCGGCCGCTTTTCCATCCTGGGAAAAAAAAGCTGATGCGGGCCGCCACGCTGGGGTCCCCATGCATCGACCGCGACACGCCGATCATGGCGCCGCTCGCGCCGCCGAGCGGGGCGACGAACTCGACCCGCTCGGGCCGCTACGGTCCGAGGCCGAGTCGGAGGCCGAGGGTGACCACCAAGAAAGGGCCGGGCGCGGTCCGATCCGCGCCTGGGGCGAGGTGCGCGCGCGCGCGTTGGCCCGCCGAACAATCAGAGGTTCCCGGAGGCGGTCGAGCTGCTGAGCTGCGCGGGCACACCGTGTGCTCACCCGTGGTGACGATGCGGAGCGAGACCACCTCTGGACCCAGTACCCTACCCGTGGTAGGGCTTCTGGTAGCATTTTTTGAGCGAGCCACGCGGGGGCGCGAGTGAGAGCGTGACACCTACCATTGGCAGTATTGTCGCGAATCGCTTCAAACTCGTTCGCGAGTTGGGTCGCGGAAGCATGGGGTCGGTATGGCTTGCCGACCACCTTACTCTGCAGGTCCGCTGTGCGGTCAAGTTCATGACGAGCGATTCGCAGGCGGACCCGAATTTCCGAACGCGCTTTGAGTTCGAAGCACGGGCGATCGCGCAGCTTCACAGTCCTCATGTCGTTCGTATTCTCGATTACGCGGTAGCCGACGACGTGCCGTTTATCGCCATGGAGTATCTTCAGGGCGAAGATCTTTGCGCGAGATTGAGCCGGGTCGGGCACCTCGATGCGACGATGACGTATCGCATCGTCTCCCAGGTGGCACGCGGCCTTGCCAAGGCCCATTTGGCCGGTCTCGTGCACCGCGATATCAAGCCGGAGAACATTTTCATCGCGCAGGAAGACGACGACGAAGAAGTCGTCAAGCTCCTCGACTTCGGTGTCGCGAAATCGGCCGCGTTTTCGTTGCAGGGGACCGGGACTCAAGCCGGGTCGCTCGTCGGAACACCCGCGTACATGAGTCCGGAGCAGGCGCGCGGCACCCGCGAAATCGACCACCGGTCGGATCTCTGGTCGCTCGCCGTGATCACCTACCAGTGTCTGACCGGGCAGTTGCCCTTCGAGAGTCCGACGCTCGGCGACTTGTTCGGCCAGATCATGTACGAGGCCATTCCCGTGCCGTCGAAGGTGGCTCCCTGGCTGACCCCTGAATTCGATATCTGGTGGGCGCGCGCCGCTTCCCGCAATGCCGATGATCGGTTTCCGAGCGCGCGCGAGCTCGCGGAGGCCCTGGGCGACGCGCTCGCCATTCCCGGTGTCGCGTCGGACACTCGCGAGACGTGGCGCGCACGACGGCCGCCCGAGTCGTCCACCCCACCGGTCGTGACGAGCCAACCGCCGCTCGCACGCCTTCGCGGCCGCAAGCCGGCGCATCTCACGACGACGCAGGCCCCCTTCACCCAATCGCTTCTCGGCGCGCGTCAACTCATGCGATCGCGCTACGTGGTGGCCGTCTTGGGGTCGATGGCCATCATGGTCGTCATCGGATTCTTCAATCCGCGCGCGGGAGCACCCGCCACGGGCAATGCCGCCGTGAATCCCAGTTCCGTGTCGAGCGGGCCCGGTCCTCCTTCTGCGTCGGGCGCGTCCTTGAAGCCTGCGATCGCGCCGGCGGCCTCCGCCGCGGATTCGTCGAGGCGGCAATTCGATGCGACGCCCGTCGAGTCGACGACCTCCGTGAGCGATCTCCCGCTTGCGCCGCCGGAATGGAGTCAGAGGCCCGGGTCTGTGCCGCGTTCCTCCGGACCGACACGGGTGCCCGTTCACAAGACCAATCGTCCAGAGCAGGGTCCAAAGCCGTCCGCTCCGGGCGAAGTCGATTTTGGCATTTAGTCGCTCTGTCAGTTTCTTTTCTTTGGATTGTTCAGAAAATCGGTATGGGTAGGGCTCGGGGGTTTACCGGCATGAAGCGTCTCCTCCTTTTCGTTGCTGCCATCGTGTGGCTGGTCCCCTTCACGGCCCTCGCGGAGCCATCGGATGCGGACCGCGCGACCGCGCGGTCGCTCGCGCGCGAGGGGTTCGAGGCGCAGCAGCACGGCCAGTACGCCATCGCGGCCGACCGGTTCACCCGCGCCGAAGCGCTCGTTCACGCGCCTACGCTTCTTCTGGGTTTGGCCCGCGCTCAGGTCGGCCTGAGCCGCCTGCTCGAAGCGCAGGAGACGTATCAGCGCATCTTGCGCGAGCCGGTGGCGCCCAATGCTCCCGCCGCATTTGCCAAAGCGCTCGAGGAATCGAAGCGGGAGCTGGCGGCTCTGGCGCCTCGGCTCGGGTGGGTCACGATCCAAGTGGGGGGAGCGACGTCGCCGACGGTGACGCTCGACGATATCGCGGTCCCGGTCGCGGCGCTCGGAGTTCGCCGTGCGTGCGATCCCGGCGCACACTGGGTCAAAGCCTCCGCTCCGGGCTTTGCGCCGGCCGAGAGCACGTTCGTTCTCGTCGAAGGGGGCGAGCAAACGGTGACGCTCGCCATGGATCCACTCCCGCAGGCTCGCGCCGCGGCGAGCGGTCTCGTCGAGTCCGCGTCGCCGACGCCCGCCACGTCCACGTCCACGTCCACGCCACTCGCCATTGTGTCGTTCGGCGTGGGCGCGGCAGGAGTGATCACGGGGGCCGTCACCGGGATCGTCGCGGCTTCCAAGCACGCATCGCTGATGAATGGCGGATCGTGCAGCAAGAGCGGGGTCTGCTCTTCGAACGAGAGCGGTGCCGTCGCGACGTACCGAACGATCGCGAACGTTTCGACGGTCGCTTGGATCGTCGGCGGCGCGGGCGCCGCGGCGGGTCTCGCATTCGTTCTCACGGCTCCGAAGTCGAGTCCGGTCGCGGCCTATGTAGGGCCGATGAACGTGGGCGTGGTCGGAACGTTCTGATGCGACGCGCAGGGCTCGCGCCGGTTGCCAAGGGCAGGGGGACTTTCTGATGCGACATCGTTTGCTGGTCGTTCTCTGGGTCGCGATGGCGTCCTTCGCCGTCGTGGGCTGTCTTGGCCTGCTCGGCGATTTCGGGGTGGGCGATGCCGGGCCGCCCGACGGGTCCGTGCACTCTTCGATGACGGATGCGACCCCGATGCCGGACGTGGTCCCGCCGGGCGACGCTCCGGCCGATGAGGTCCGCGCCGACGTGGAAGCGGGGCCACCGCCCTGCGGTTCCGCGACCTGTCCCCAGGGCTGCTGCGACACCAACGGAGTCTGCCAGACGGGCGACGCCGGTGGATCGGCATGCGGAACGGACGGGGGGGCCTGCGCCTACTGTCCCGTCGGGCAGAGCTGCGCGGGCGGCGTCTGCTCCTGCGGAGCTTCGTGCACGGGATGCTGCGCGGATGGCGGCGTTTGCGTGACCTCGGCCACGGCCAATTGCGGGGCTCCGGGGATGGCCTGCGTGGCGTGCGGCGCAGGGCAAGAGTGCAGCGACGACGGGGGCTGCGTCTGCGACCTCGCATCGTGTCCGAACGGCTGCTGCGACGGAAACACGTGCATCGCGTACGCGGCGCAAACCCCCGCGATGTGCGGCGTGGGCGGCGTCGCCTGCGCGGCGTGTGGCTCCGGTCTGGGCTGCGACACGACGAGCGGCAACTGTCTATGCAACGGGTCGTGCCCCGGCTGCTGCAACGACGGGATCTGCATCGGCTTCGACGCGCAAGCGCCCGACGCGGCATGCGGTTCTGGAGGCCAAGTCTGCGGCGCGTGCGATCAGGGCCAAGCGTGCAGCGCTGGCGCGTGCTTGTGCGGCGGCAAGAGCTGCGCGGGGTGCTGCAACAACGGCACGTGCGTGACGGCCGAGAGCAACGTGCAATGCGGCGCAAGCGGCGTCGCGTGCGCAAAGTGCGCCACCGGCCAGGAGTGCTCGGCGCAAGACAGTTGTGTCTGCGACGCCAAGAGCTGCCCCAGCGGCTGTTGCGACAAGGATAACAATTGCCAGACCTCCGGCAACGGCACCTGCGGCACCGGCGGGGTCGCCTGCTCCACATGCGGATCCGGCCAAGAATGCAGCGCCGGCAAGTGTGTGTGCAACGCGACGTCGTGCCCTTCCGGCTGCTGCGATGGCACCTCGTGCATTGAGAGCGAATCGCTCGGCCAATGCGGCACGGGGGGGGCCGCGTGCGTCGCCTGCGGTACGGGCCAGCGTTGCAGCGACGGACAGTGCGTCTGCGATGGGACGTCCTGTCCGAATGGCTGTTGCGACGGGACCACCTGCGAGACGCAGAGCATTGACACGTGCGGAGCCAACGGGGGCACGTGCCATCGATGCGGGGACGGGCTCGCCTGCGACAACGGCACGTGCGAGTGCACGGCCGCCTCCTGCTTGAGTTCGCTGGGTAAATGCTGCGCTTCGGCCACCTCCTGCGTGGCCCAAAACGCATGCGGCGGCTGCAATACGCTGCCGGACACGGTAGGCGGGGGATGCACCGGGGCGGACGGTTGCGCGGGAACATGGACGTGCAACGGCGCGGATACCGTCGAGTGCGTGGCGCCCGCTCTCAACCAATGCGGGGGGTGCACGACGCTTAGCCACACGAAGGGAGACGCGTGCACGACCACGTGCGGTTCGGGTACCTGGGCGTGCGATGGCACCGATGCCCTGACGTGCAATGCGCCGGGGACCGACTCGTGCGGGGGCTGCACGGCGGCCGGCGGTACATCGAGCGCGTGCACCACACCGGGCACGTGTGAGACTGGCCCGGGGACGTGCACCGGCGGCAAGTGCTCGTACCCCGCCATGACATGCACCACGCCACCCGTGGCATGCGATAAGAGCACTGGAACGTGCGAGAACGGCACCTGCACGTACACTCCGAACAATGCGTCGTGCGCCTCGCCGCCCGCATCGTGCTATACGAATCCGGGGACGTGCGGCACGACCGGGTGCACGTACACTCCGAACAATGCGTCGTGCGCCTCGCCGCCCGCATCGTGCTATTCGGGGACGTGCGGCACGACCGGGTGCACGTACACCGCCAATAACGCGTCGTGCAATAGCCCCCCCGCATCGTGCTATACGAACCCGGGGACGTGCGGCACGACCGGGTGCACGTACACCGCCAATAACGCGTCGTGCAATAGCCCCCCCGCATCGTGCTATTCAGGGACGTGCGGCAAGACCGGGTGCACGTACACCGCCAATAACGCGTCGTGCAATAGCCCCCCCGCATCGTGCTATTCAGGGACGTGCGGCACGACCGGGTGCACGTACACCGCCAATAACGCGTCGTGCAATAACCCCCCCGCGTCGTGCTATTCGAGCACGGGGACGTGCGGCGCGACCGGGTGCACGTACACTCCGAACAATGCGTCGTGCAATAGCCCCCCCGCATCGTGCTATTCAGGGACGTGCGGCACGACCGGGTGCACGTACACTCCGAATAACGCGTCGTGCAATAGCCCCCCCGCATCGTGCTATTCAGGGACGTGCGGCACGACCGGGTGCACGTACACCGCCAATAACGCGTCGTGCAATAACCCCCCCGCGTCGTGCTATTCGAGCACGGGGACGTGCGGCGCGACTGGGTGCACGTACACTCCGAACAATGCGTCGTGCAATAGCCCCCCCGCATCGTGCTATTCAGGGACGTGCGGCACGACCGGGTGCACGTACACCGCCAATAACGCGTCGTGCAATAACCCCCCCGCGTCGTGCTATTCGAGCACGGGGACGTGCGGCGCGACCGGGTGCACGTACACGCCAAATGACGCGTCGTGCAACAGCCCTCCCTCCTCATGCTATTCGAGCACGGGGACGTGCGGCACGACCGGGTGCTCCTACACGCCTATCGGCTCTGGAATGTCGTGCTCCGGGACGAACAACTGCCCAGGGATGTGCGACGGGAATGGCAATTGTGTTTGCAGTTCGCCCCCCGAAGACGGAGGCGAATGAACACGGCAAGTCTCTGGCGCCGACCCGAGCCAAGGCAGCTTCGGATTCGCCGCGCCCCCGCCGCCGTCCGTCGCTCTCCGACCCCCTTCAACCGACGCGCGAGCAGCCCGCTCGAAAGTCCGCCGCGAACCGCGCATAGTCGACCGCGGATTTCGCGATCCCTGCGATCTCGGCGTCCGTCGTCCGACGTAAGACCTTGCCCGGGCGCCCGAGGACGAAGCTTCGCGGCGGGAGGACGGTCCTGGGCGTGACGAGCGTGCCGGCCGCCACGAACGAATCGTCGCCGACGACGGCGCCGTCGAGCACGATCGCTCCCATGCCGATGAGGCAGCGGTGTCCGACCGTGCAGGCGTGGACGACGGCGGCGTGGCCAATCGTCACGTCGTCGCCGATCGTCGTGGGCCCGCTTTCGCTCACGATGTGAACGACGGCGTTGTCCTGCACGTTGGTTCGGGCGCCGATGCGGATCGGCGCGTAGTCGCCCCGGACGACGGCACCGAACCAGATGCTCGCGGCGTCTCCCAAGTGGACGTCGCCGATGACCGATGCGCTTTCGCACACGAGCACCTGGGGGCCGAGATGCGGTCGAACGCCGCGAAGCTCGTAGATCGCCACCGCTCAGACTTCTACCAGCAGAGGAAGGCGGCGCACCGGCTCCGCGCGTTTCGGCGGGACGGGCGCGAGAGGATGGGTCGGCAGGCCGACCAGCGAATGGCGGTTGGCGCGCACGATCTCGACCTCCACCAGGGTGCCGACGAGCGCCGCCGCTCCGGCGACGTCGATGTGAACGATCTCGTTCCGGTCGGTGCGGCCCTGCACGCGGTCGCGAGAAAGGTCGCCCTTCTCGGCCTTGCCGGCTCCCTCGACGAGAACGCTCTGTTTTGTGCCGACGAGGGACTTGAGGTGCGCCGATCCGATCGCGTCGGCGAGTTCGAAAAGGCGAGCGAGCCGCTCTGCCTTCGCTTCCTCGGGGACGTCGTCGCCCAGACGGATCGCCGGAGTGTGCGGTCGCGGAGAATACTTGAAGCCGAAGAGCGAGACGAAGCCGACCTGTTTCACGAGGGTGAGCGTTTGCGCGAAGTCGTCTTCCGTCTCCCCGGGGAACCCGACGATGACGTCCGTCGACAGAGTCATGCCCGGTCGCGCGCGCATCAGCCGTTCGGCACGTTCCACGTACTCGGCACGGCTGTAGCGGCGGATCATGCGTCGCAAGACCCGGTCGCTGCCCGACTGCACCGGCAGGTGGACGTGGCGCGCGAGGATGTCGGTCTCGGCGTGGGCGCGTGCGAGCGACGCCGTGGCGTGCCGCGGATGCGGGCTCGTGTAGCGCAGCCGCGCCAGGGCGGGCACGTCGCGCGCGATCAGGCGCAGAAGGTGCGGAAACTGACTCTCGTCGGGGTCGTCGCTCTCGGGCGGCGGCAAGCCCGGATCGCGGAAGCTGTCGACGGTCTGACCGAGGAGCAGAACCTCGCGCGATCCGGCGTCGACGAATCGACGCACCTCGTCGACGATGTCGCGCGCCGGTCGGTACCGTTCGGGACCCCGCGTGAAGGGGACGATGCAGAAGCTGCATCGCTCGTCGCAGCCTTTCATGGTCGTCACGAGCGCGACGACCGGGGCCCGGCCCGGCGGGGGCACCGCCGTCAAGAACCGGGGCGAAGCGGTATCGAATTCGGTGATCGCGACCGGCGGGGAGCCGCCGATGCGATTCCGAAAGAGGGCAGGCAGATCGCGGACGTTGTCGGGCCCGAGGACCAGGTCGATCTGGCGCATCCGTCTCAGCAGCGCGTCGCCCTCTTGCTGAGCGACGCAGCCCGCGACGGCGAGGACCAGATCGGGGCGCGCGCGCTTCAGCGGAGCGATCTTGCCTACTTCGCTGCGCAGTTTTTGCTCCGCCTTCTCCCGGACGCTGCACGTGTTGAAGACGACGAGGTCGGCATCCTCGGCTCGGTCGACCGCGACGCCGCCGGCGTCGCGAAGCACCGCGGCCATGCGGTCGGAGTCGTGCACGTTCATCTGGCACCCGAACGTGTGGACGACGAACCGAAAGGTCACCGGAAAGTCGTATAGCGCGTTGGGATCGTCTCGCCTGCCCGCCAGGCAAGGAGTCGACGGGGGTCGGGTTGCCCTTGACAGAGCTCGATCCCGGCTCGAGCGCTTGCCAGGCATCCATCGGTGCCGTTTACTCTCGAGCATGGGCTCGTTGCCGGATTTCACGACACTGGTCGATATCTTCCACCATTCGGTCGGACGCTACGGGGCACGTGACCTTTTCGGCACCAAGCGCGGCGGGATCTGGAGCTGGATGACCTACGCCGATTTTGGCAGATCGGTCGATCGGCTGAGAGCAGGACTGGCGTCGCTCGGGATCCGGCGCGGCCAGTCTGTGGCCATCGTTTCGAATAACCGGGTCGAATGGGCCGTCAGCGCCTACGCGTGTTACGGTCTGGGCGCCGTGTTCGTGCCGATGTACGAGGCGCAAAGCGCGGCCGAGTGGGAGTTCATCGTGCGCGACTCGGAGGCGACGGCGCTCATCGTCGCCAATGCGGCGGCGCTCGAGAAGGCCAAGCGGCAGCTCGCGGCCATCGAGCGGCTCCGGCACATCGTCGTCATCGACGCCGAAGCGGGCTCGCAGCCCGACGATCCGCGGTGGACGACCTACTCCGCCTTGTTGGATTCGGAATCGACCGCGCCGGCGATCCAACCCGCTTCGGGCGATCTGGCGACACTCATTTACACCAGTGGAACGACCGGCAATCCGAAGGGGGTGATGTTGACGCACGGCAACATCGCCTCGAACGTGGCCGCGATCCACGAGGTGTTGAAGCTCGACGCCGGCGATCGCTCGCTCGCGTTCTTGCCCTGGGCGCACGTCTTCGGTCAGACCGCCGAGCTTCACCATCTCTTTTCCGCCGGGGCATCGATGGCGATTTGCGAGGGACCCGACAAGATTCTCGACAACCTCGCGGAAATTCGACCGACGTTGTTCTTTAGCGTGCCGGCGGTCTTCAATAAGCTTTATACGGCGGTTCAGCAGCAACTCGCCTCGAAGTCCAGCGTCGTGCGGCGGCTCGTCTCGGGGGCGCTCGAGGTGGCTGCCCGAAAGAGAAGCGGGGCCGAACTGAAGATCCATGAACGGGCTCTCCTGCTTCTCGCCGAACGGTTGGTGTTCGCCAAGGTCCGCGCGAGGTTCGGCGGTCGCTTGCGGTACGCATCCGCGGGAGGCGCGGCACTGTCGCGCGAGGTCGCGGAGTTCATCGATACGTTGGGCATCCTCGTGTTCGAGGGCTACGGCCTGACCGAGACGAGCCCCGTGGTGTCGACGAACTACCCGGGATTTCGCAAGATGGGCACGGTGGGGCGGGCCCTGCCCGGCGTCCGCGTGGTCATCGACCCCGAGGCGGTGCAGGGTGCCGTATCGGGCAGCTCCTCGTCTGCGGAAGGGGAGATCATCGTGTTCGGTCCGAACGTGATGAAGGGCTACTTCAAGCATCCGGAGGAGACCGCCGCCGTGTTGACGGCGGACGGCGGCTTCCGCACCGGCGACATGGGCTGTCTCGATGCACAGGGATTCCTGTCGATCACCGGGCGCATCAAGGAGCAGTACAAGCTCGAGAATGGCAAGTACGTGGTGCCGACGGCCCTTGAGGAACAGCTCAAGCTGAGTCCGCTCGTCTCCAACGTGATGGTGTACGGCGACAACCGTCCCTACAACGTGGCGCTCATCGTTGCCAACGTCGCAGCGCTTCGGCGGTGGGCGGACGAGCGTCCGGATCCGCTTCCGACCGAAGTCGACCCGCTCCTCGCCGACGAAAGGGTGCGGGCGCTGTTCCGTGCAGAGATCGACAGGTATGGCGCCGGGTTCAAGGGGTTCGAGGCGATCCGGGACTTCGCGCTCATCGGCGAGGCGTTCACGACGGAAAACGGGCTGCTCACGCCGAAGCTCAGCTTGAGGAGACGAAAGGCGATTGAAAGATACAAAGACACGATCGATCGCCTGTATGTCCGCGATGCCCGCGCCGCCGGCGCCAGCGCGAGCGCCGCATGAACCGCGTTAACTCATTCGACGCCAGTCGACCATGCGGATGATGCGCGACGCGGCTCGGTATTCCACCTCGCGTCGGGTGCCCCAGGCGTCCCCTCCGACCTGAAGGGGCATGGGGCGCGAAAAAGTCATGCGCACGTGCGTCGCGAGCCAGTCGTACATGCCGCTCAGCGGATAGGCCCCGCGCCACAGCGAACCGATCGATGCAATCGCTCCGACGACGCCGCGGGCGAACACGCGGACATTCATGAACCCGGGGATCCGCTCGGCAAACGGAAAGGCCTTGAATCGGTAGCCGAATTCGGGACAGGTGCCGACCGACGACACGCCGACGGGACCCTCGTAGAGGATGGCTCCCCGATCGACGGCAAGCTTGTGAGGGCGGCCATCCGGTGCGAATGCGTAGACGACCTCACCCAGGTTTTCGATGGTCAGACGGGGGTTTCCGTGGATGAGCACTTTGGGAATCGTCCGAAGCAAGGCTGCCGACATGTAGCCGTATACGCTCTTCGAGAGGCGCCGGCCGGGCCCTCGCACCCGCTGCAGCTGAAGCTTGTAGTCTTCGAGGATCATCGCGTCCCAACCGGATCCCGCAAAGTGAGCGAGCGTACCTTCGACGTCGATCAAGCCCGACCGGTGGGTCGGCAGCGCCGCCGGAGATCGCGCCAGGATATCGAGACACCGGTGAAGCTTCGGAGCGCCGAGAGCGTGTGCCCAACCGTTGCCGGTTCCGAGAGGCAGCAGGCCGACGGTGGGCAGCGGGACGGGGTCGGGCGTGATTCGGGCCAGCGCGTTCACGAGCGCGATCGCCGTACCGTCACCGCCCGCCGCGAACACGCCGCGCACAGGCGGCAGGACCCGGAGCCAGGCGTCGATTTCCTGGGTCGACTTGGTCAGGCGTACGCTGGCGCCCGGAAGCGCGCGTTCGATCTGCACGGCGACGCGGCGGCCGCCGCGCTTTGCGTTCGCATTGACGAGAATCGCAAGGCCGGAGCCCGGAGCCGAGGTCGCGCTGGGCGCCGGCCATCGCGAGGTGGCGGGCATGGCGCTCAAAGAGAGCTCTCCAAGACGGCTCGAACGTGGGCCATGAGCTCGGCGCGCCCCGGCTTGCCCCGCGCGGCGTACGGTCGGGGATCGACCCGTTCATGGATGGTCACGCGGACTCGGGCACCCGGGCGCGATCGGAATGCATGGGCGGGAAGGACGCGGCGGGTGCCTTGCAACGTAACGGGCAAAATGGCAAGTCCCGCCTCTAAAGCAAGGTAGAATGCGCCCTTTTTGAAGGGCAGCAGCGCTCCGGTGGGGCTGCGGGTTCCTTCGGGCGCGATCCAAACGTGCGTTCCGCTCGCCAGCAAGTCGGAGGCACGCTGCAAGCTACGAATGGCCGCGTTCCGGTTCGTGCGGTCGATCGCGATGAAGCCGGCGGCTTCGAGCGCTCCCCCGAAGATCGGCACCCGAAAAAGCTCTTTTTTCGTGATCATGCGGACGTTCGGACCGACCACCTGAAACAGGACCGGAATGTCGTAAAGCGATTGGTGGTCGCTCATCACGAGGTACGTCTCGCCGACGGCCATCCGTTCCCGCCCCGAAACGTCGAGCTCGATGTGCGCATGGCGCAGGCACTCGCGCGACCACCGCTCGAGGCGTTCATCGCAGACGGCCTTCGACACGCGACCACGGACCGCGTCCACCACGGTCGGGGCGGAGATCGCGAGAGTCTCGTAAATGTTCCGAAGCGACACGGCGATGGACGCGCTCATCCGCGTACGGGGAGGTATCACGAAAGGGCGTCGGGGATAACGCACGGTCCATGCAATCGGTCGCCTCTGGGCAGACAAGCCGGAGGGGGGCTACGGTGGGCCAAGCTGCAGAGCTCGTGGCGACCGTCGCCGGCCGCCGTGCCCCGGCCGTTCGCTGAAACGCCCGAAGCCGTCGCCGACCCTTGCTATCGCGGTTGGGGGTCCGTAGCATGGCAGCGCTTCTGGCAACGAATTCCGCGCCGGATCTCGCGCGGTTTCGCTGCCACGGTCGACATTGGTGTGCCTCACGGCCGATTGTTCGGCCGCCGGGCCGTCGAGAGATTTCCGCAAGGTGATGGATGAGCGCGAAGAGCATCAAGAGCGCCCTCGGTCTGCTGCAAGAGGACGCGGAGAGCGGCCAAGCGTGGAAAGAGCTGCGTACCGAGTTGGGCGGCGACGCCGGTATGAGCACCGACGATCTGGCACAGTTGCTGGAAGCTGCGCGACGCGCGCACGAAGCGCGCCGCGAGTACGAAGCCGTGGCCGGCTTGCTCCAGATCGAGGTGGACGCGGCGCGGGGAACGGCCCGCGAGGGGCAGTTGCTCGGCGAGCTCGCGCGGGTGCTCGACGAGGAGCTTCTGGACGGCGACAAGGCGACCGTGGTGTACGACCGTCTGCTCGCGATTCGTCCGAACGACGCGGACGTCGTCGACGCGAAGGAGCGAGGCCAGGCGAAGCGCGCAAAGTGGCGCGAGCTCGTCGACCGATACATTCAGGAGGCCTCTCGCACCGCCGATGCGATGTTCCGAAGCTCATTGCTCGTCGGTGCGGCCGAGGTGACGTATCGCTTTGGACGAGGCGATGGCGCCGATGCCGGGCAATCCGACGCTCGAATCGTGCAGATCCTCAGCGAGGCGCTGGATTCTGGACCCCAAGAACCGCCGTGCCGAGATGCTCCTCGAGCGGGTCTTGAGGGAGGGGCAGCGTTGGGACGAACTCGCGCGCGCGCTCGAGCGCTTCGCGACCGAAGCCACCCAAAAGGAGGAGAAGATCGCCGGGTGGGTTCGTCTTGGTCGTCTGTACGCCAAGAGGCTCCGCGCGCCCGAGCGCGCCGCAGTCGCCTACGAAAGAGTCTTGGATCTGGCGCCAGGTCACGCCGAGGCGGCGACGTTTTTGGCAGACTACTTCACGGCCGCCGCTCGATGGGAGCATCTCGTGGCGCTTTACGAGGAGCAACTCGCCGCGGGCGTGCTCCGCGGCAGGGACGAGGAGTTCGGCGCGACCTTGCAGATTGCGATGGTCCACTGGCGGATGCGGGGCCGGCCCGACGCGGCCGAGCCGTGGTTCGAGAAGCTACGCAAGCTGGATCCGGCTCACCCGGGCATGTTGTCGTTCTTTCGCGACTGGTGCTCCGCGCGGGGCGAGACCCCGCGCCTTGCGGCCATCCTGACGGACGCGCAGCGCGCGCTGCCCGACGGGCCGGAGCGGTCGTCGCTGGTGGCGGAGGTGGCCAAGCTCGCGGAGGAGGGGTCCAACGCACAAAAGGCCATTGAGCACTGGCGCTCGCTCTTGCGGCAAGACCCACGGAACAAGGAGGCGCGTGACGCGCTCAAGCGGCTTTACCGTCAGACCGTCAGCTGGAACGCGCTGACCGATCTCCTCCGGCAGGAACTCGAGCGTGTCGGGTCCGACGATCCGGCCGGGCGTCTCGTCGTGTTGCGCGAGATCGCGGGCATCTATCGCGACCACATCAAGAGCGACTCCGCGCTCGTAACCGTTTTGACACAGATCGTACAGCTCGAGCCAAACGACCTGGTGAGCGTGCGCGAGCTCGCGCGCGTCTACGAAGCCTTACAGCGGTGGCGCGATCTGTTGGCCACGCAGGCGCGACAAGCGGAGCTGGAACTCGAACCGACCATAAAGGGCGAACTTTGGCGGACGGTCGCGCGTCGCTGGCTCGATCAATTCTCCAACGTCCAGAACGCGATCGAGGCCTACGAGAAGCTGCACGCGCTCGACCCCAAGGACCGTGAAGCGATCGATCGCTTGCGGGAACTCTACGCGAAACGTCGCGCGTACGCGCCGCTCTACGATCTGCTCCGCGAGCAGGCCGAGGCGATGCCCGCTGGGCCTGAACGGCGAGAGCGTTGGATGGAGATGGCGAAGCTCGGGGCCGAGCGCCTCGACCTCGGCTCGCAAGCGGTGGCGCTCTACAAGCGTGTTTTGGAAGAGGAGCCCGCATCGGCGGCCGCTCTCGACGCGCTCGAGAAACAGGCGGAGCGTGACAAGGACTTCGCAACCGTGGCCGAGGCATTGGAGCGGCGGGCGGCGCTTGCGGTCGACCCGGCGACGCGGCTCGCCGTGCTGCAGAAGCTTGGTTCGATTTACGCCGACCGCCTCCATGACCCGCCGATGGCCATGAGCGCCTGGCGGCGCGTCCTGTCCATCCAGCCCGGGCACGCCAAGGCGCTGCGCGTGCTCCGCGACAGCTATCTCGGCATCGGCGACTACGATGGGCTGACGGACCTGTATGCCCAAAATGGCGACTGGGAGGGGCTTGCTGAAGTCCTGTCCGGGGCGGCCGACAAGACGAACGATGCGGCATTGAAGGTGGATCTGAGCTTTCGGTGCGCGAGGATTTACGTCGACGAGCTCAACGTCGCGGAGCGCGCGTTTCGAGCCTACGAGCGGGTGCTGTCCGTCGTACCGAACGACGAGCGTGCGGCGGCGGCATTGGTGCCGCTTTACGAGAAGGATGAAAAGTGGGGACGGCTGCCCACTCTGTATGCCGTGCTCCTTGGGCACGAGACGGATACGGGGCAGAAGCTTGCGTGGCTCGAGAAATTGGTGCACGTCACGGGCGAGAAGCTGCAGGACCGAGCGACCGCCTTCGGCTGGGCGCGGCAAGCGTACGAACTCGCGCCGGATCGTCCAGAGGCCCTTGAAGCCTTCGAGCGAGCGGCGCGTGGGGCAGGGGAGTGGGCCGGTTTCGTCGATACCGTCTCGACGCGCCTTCGGGCGTTTGACGCATCGGCGGGTACCCCGCGATCGAAGAGAAGAAAGAAGAGGGACCAAGACAACGGCTACGCGAGAAGCGAGGAACGGCGAGCCCTCCGTGCCAGGCTGGCGGAGGTCTACGCGCGCGAGATGGGGCGCATCGACGAGGCCGTCGAAACGTATCGATCGCTCGTCGAAGAGGACGAGGGGGACGATCTTGCGGTCCAGACGCTGGACCGTATTTTGCGCGAATCCGACCGGCGTGACGATTTGCGCTGGCTCTTCGAAGTGCGCGTCGAGCGTGCCAATACGGCCCTCAAGATCGATCTCTTGTCGGAGTGGGCGATGCTCGAGGAGGAGGCGTTCGGGGCGCCGGAGCGGGCCATCGTCTTGTACCGCCGAATGCTTCAGATCCTGCCTCATCACGGCGGCGCGCTGCGGGCCCTCGCGCGCTTGCTCCGCGGTCAAGGCGACGCTCAGGGAGCGGCCGAGGTCATCGAGGTCGATCGCAATCAGCGCGAAGGCGCGGAGCGCGCCGCGCGCGAGATCGAACTCGCAAAGCTTTACCTCGATCCGTTACGCCGAAACGCGGACGCACTTGCGGCGTGTGAGCGTGCGCTAAAGCTGTGTCCGAACGATCCGCGAGCCATCGCCGTAGTCGAACGGCTGCTCGTGATCCCGGAAACGCGCGCCCGCTCTGCCGCGATCCTCGAGAGGGTGTACGAAGAGACCGGTGCGCCCCGCCAGCAAGCCGATGTGCTCGAGGTGCTCATCGGTACAACCGCAGCCCGCGACGATCGGCTCGCCTTGTACGCCCGTCTCGCGGACGTCCATGAAAGCAAACTGAGCGATCCGGGCGCCGCTTTCGACGTCGTCGCGCGAGCCGCGAACGAGGTTCCCGCGGACCTGACTTTGTGGGACCGGCTGGCGGGGCTCGCCGCGAGGACCGGGCGCATCCAGGCGCTGGTGGACGCGATCGTGGCCGCAGTTCCCGCAGAAGGTCCGACGGGGCTGCCCGAGCCCGTCGAACTCGATCTGGCCGAGCGCGTCGCGACGCTCTTCGATGAGAAGCTCGACGATACGGACCGTGCCAGTCCGTACCTCGAAAGAATGCTGGCGCGCCAGCCCGGAAACGAGCGCGCTTTCCAACGCCTCAAGCAGATTCTGACCACCCGCGAGCTGTGGCCGGAACTGGGGGATCTGTACGAGCGCGCCATAGCCGCGGCGACCGATCTCGCTCGCCGCGTCGAACTCTTGGCCGAAGTGGCGCTTGTGGCGGAAGAAATCACCGGAGACCGTCCGAGGGCGATTGGCTACTACGAGAGGATCGCCGAGATCGAGCCGGCTCACGAGCAGGCGATCCGGTCGCTGGACGCACTGTATGCCGCAGAGCAGAGGTGGCCGCGGTTGGCCGAGCTCCTCGAGCGACGACTGCATCGAGCAAGGGGCGAAGACCGTCTCGACGTGCAGCAACGGCTCGGCACCCTTCTCTACACGCGTCTGAACGATCCGGCCGGAGCGCTGTCGTACCTGGAGGCCGTTCTGCGCGACCGCCCGGCCAATGCCGAGGCGCGCCAGTGGGTCGAAAAAATCCTCGACGTCCCCGATCTGCGGGCGCGAGCCGCCGTGGTCCTGGAGGCGGTTTATGCCAACCGCGACGAAGTGCCTGACCTCGTCCGCGTTCTCGAAATTCACCTCGAGTTCGCGGCGGACGTCGATGAAAGACGCGGACTGCTGCGACGGTTGGCTCAGCTGCGCGATGAGCGGTTGCGCGACGACGTCGGGGCGCTCGAGACGTTCGCTCGCCTGTTGCCGCTCGACCCCGATGACTCGTTGGCCAGGCAGCGCATGCTCGAAATCGCTCGACGAACCGGCGCGCACGAGCGGGCCGCCGGCGTTCTCACGGCGACGGCCGCTATGTCGCATTCGCCGTTGCCGCGCGCGAACATTCTCATGGACGTCGCGCGCATCTACGAAGGCCCTCTCGACGATGGGGCGAGAGCCGAGGGCACGTACCGCGAAGTTCTGCAGCTGGCGCCCGACGACGCGGCCATCGCGTTGCCGGCGTGCCGCGCTCTCGAGCGCATCTATGCTCGCGGCGACAGCCGGCAGCTCTGCGAGATTCTTCGGGCCGAAGTCGGGCTCGAAGACGACGCCACAGTGCGTCGCGAACTTCGTGGCCGGCTGGGCGAACTGTGCGAGACGGTGCTCGACGATGCGCGCGGGGCGATCGAGGCCTGGCGGGCACGGTTGAACGAGGCCCCGACCGATCTGGAGGCGCTTTCTGCACTCGATCGCCTCTACGAGCGAACCCACGCCTGGCGGGATTTGGTCGATGTGCTGTGCGCCCGCGAGCAGCAGACCGAGGGCAAGAGCGCCCGGAGGGAGATTAAAGTACGGATCGCGACGACATTTGCAGACAAGCTGAATGACGCCGATAAGGCCATCGGAGCCTACCGGGACGTGATCGACGAGTTTGGCGCCGATCGCGGCTCCCTCTCCGCGCTTGCGAGCCTTTACCAGCAAGGCGAGCGTTGGTCCGATCTCGCCGAAACGCTCGAGGCTGACCTCGCGCTCGCCGAATGGCCAGCGGACAAGTTGGTGCTCCTGGCGCGGCTCGGCGAGGTGCGACAATCCAAACTGGGCGACACGACGTCGGCCATTGACGCGTATCGCCGCGCCCTCGGGCTCGATCCGTCTCAGCCGCGTTGTCGAAGCGCGCTCGAGGGGTTGCTCGACGAGCCGACGGCGCGGCGCGAGGCCGCTGCGATCTTACGCCCGTTGTACGAGATCGATGGGCTGCACGATCGACTTCTCCGCGTGCTCGAGATCGAAGCCGAGTATGCCGATTCGATCACCGAGAAATTGGCGACCATTGCGCGAGCCGTGAGTGTCGCCGAGGGGCCTCTGGGGGACCCAGCGCGGGCGCTCTCGTATGCCGCGCAGGGATTGCGCGAGGCCGTGGCCGAACCGGACCTTCCAGCATGGATCGAGCGCGCTGAGCGACTCGCTTCGGCCACGCACAAGCACGCCGAGCTGGTCGAGCTTTTGCGGTCGGCGGTGGAGGACATCGTCGACGGCGGATTGCAGCTCGAAGTCACGCTCCGCATCGCGGACCTCGCGCGCCAGTGGATGGCAGACACGGCTCTGGCCAAGCGGTACTACTCGCGCGCGCTCGATCTGCAGAGCGACGAGGGCCGAGCGCTCGCGGCTCTGGAAGCGCTCTACGAGGAAACGGGTGACTATGCTGCGCTGCTCGATGTCGTGAAGCGTCGCGCGAGTCTCGCCGCGACCGACGCGGATCGCCGGCGGCTGCTGTTCAAGCAGGCGCACCTCTCGGACGAAAGGATCGGCGACGCACCCGCGGCCATAGCGGTTTACGAGCAAATTCTCGATCTCGGCCTCGATCCGGAGGCGATCGAGGCGCTCGATCGCCTCTACGCGAGGGAGGGACGGTGGAGCTCGCTTGTCTCGCTATATGAGCGACAGATTGGAGCCCCTGGGCTGTCGAACGAGCGAAAGGCGGCGCTGCACCACGCTCTCGGCAAGGTGCTCGAGACCGGCACGCTGGACGTCGACCGCGCCTTCGACGAGTACGCCCTGGCGCTGAACATCGATCCCAAGCACCCGCACACCGTCGCCTCGCTCGAATCGCTGATGAGTCAACGCGAGCACTCCGCGCGGGCGGCCGCGATGCTTGAGCCGGTGTATCTGGCGCGCCTCGATTGGCGACGGGTGATGGCGACACTCGAGGCGCGTCTCGCGGTGAGCCAGGATGCGTACGAGCGCCGGCAACTGCTGCGAAGGTTGTCGAAGCTGCACGAAGAGCAGGAGGAGAACTACGGGTCCGCGCTCGAGACTACCGCACAGCTGCTCGGCGAAGAACTGACCGACGAGAGCACGTGGGTCGAACTCGAGCGCCTCGCGCGGGTGGCCGGTGCTCAGGGGCGCCTGGCGGAGGTCTACGCCTCCGAGCTCGAGAAGATTACGTCCGACGAGCCGGCGACCGCGCGGCTATCCAAGCGCACGGGTGAGCTCTTTGAAGCGCAGAAGGACATCGATCGCGCTCTCGTCTTCTACCGCCGCGCGTACGCGTTCGATCCCGAGGCCGACGCCGAAAGCTTCGCAGCCATCGATCGCCTTCTGCGCGAAGCGAGTCGCTTCGCAGAGCGCGTGAGGCTCCACAGGGAGGCGCTCGACTACAAGAACGATCCGGCGGAGCGGCTGCGAGCGCTGCAGACGATTGCCCAGATTCAGCAGGCCGATCTTCATGACGAGGCCGCCGCTATCGAGACCTACCGCGCTGCACTCGACGTCGATGACGCCGATCTGGCTGTTCTTGACGCGTTGTCGGCGCTGTACGAGCGCGGAGGACGTTGGCGTGAGCTCGCCGAGCTGATGCGCCGCCGGGGCGAGCAGAGCGCATTTCCCGAAGACGAAGCCCGTTTTCGAATGGACCTGGCGAGACTGCTCGTCCACAGGCTCGATGAGCCGTACGCGGGACTCGACGAGCTACAGGCTGTCGTCGAGCTCGCGCCCTCCCAAGATACCGGGCTCACCGCGGAGGCCGTGGCCGAACTCGAGTCGTTGTTGCGCGTCCCGCAGCACAAGGCTCGTGCCATCGAGATCTTGCGCCCGATTTACGAGCGTGCGGACGACTGGCGGCGTTTGATCGCGCTCAACGAGGAGCGTCTCGCGATTACGTTCGAGGACGCCGAGCGCATCGGCATCTGGTTGGAAAACGCTTCGCTTTGGGAGCACCGAGGCAACGATTTGCGAAAGGCGTTCGATGCGACCCGTGAAGCGTGGACGCTCGGTCCGGAGGACGGCGACGCGCGTGGGCAGCTGGATCGTCTCGGTATCACGACGCGCCGGTGGGACGATCTGGCGCTCGCGTACGAGGCCGCCATCGCCAGAGCGGACGGTCTTACCAAACGGGAGCTGCTCTCTGCGCTCGCGCACTTGCACGATCGCCGTCGCGACGATCCGCGGCGGGCGCTCGATGCCTGGGAGCGCCTCTTTGCGCTCGACGAAACGGATCTGCAGCCGCTCGAGGAGATGGATGCGCTCGCGACGCTGCTGAGCGACTGGGAAGCGCTGGTGCGGGTCCTGTCGAAGAAGACGGAGCTTCTTGACGACGACGAGTCTCGTGCGACCACCTGGCGCCGGATTGGCGAGTCCCGTCGCGATATGTTGGACGATGCCGAAGGTGCGATCGCCGCGTACGAGCGTGCGCTGGAGTTGGAGCCCGCCAACACGCTGACTATCGACGAGCTCATCGCTCTTTACGAGCAGCGAAACGACGCTTCCCGACTGGTCGATCTGTACCGCCGTAGAGTCGACCTTTGCGCGGGGGGCGACGAAGACCTGGCGTTCCAGTTGTTGGTGACCGCGTCGAGCCGTTACGAGGTCGACTTGGTGAACCGCCGCGCGGCGATCGAGTGCCTCACCGAGGCGCTCGTCGTGCGACCGGGTGACGCGGACGTATTGCGCCGCTTGGACGCGCTCTACACCGCGGAGCGGTTGTGGCCCGATCTGCTCGAAAATTTGAAAGTGCAGGTCGCCGGTGCCAACGATGAAGCCTCGCGCCGTGCGCTCAAGAAGCGCATTGCAGCGCTCTATGCGGTCGAGCTGCAAGATCCGCAATCTGCCTTGGAGAGTTATCGGGGTGTGCTCGAGGCAGGTTTCGATGAAGAATCGGCGGCTGCGATTCGTGGAATTGGTGAGTCGCGTGACGACCTTCGCATGGAAGCCGCGGACGCACTCGAGCCGGTGTTGCGCGCCGCCGGCCGGTATGCCGAGGTCGCGTCGGTGCTCTCGCTTCGCCTTCTGGCGCAAACGGAGCCCGAGGAGCGAGCCGGCACGTTGCGGGCCCTGGCGGTCGTGGCCGAGTCGTCGTTGGGCGATCTGGATCGCGCGCAATCCGCGCTCATTCGAGCTCTGGCCGAGGAGCCGAGCGACTCGACGCTTCATGCCGACATCGAGCGGCTCGCGGACCGTGCCGGGATCCTCGGCTGGCAGAGGTACGCCGACGCGCTGCAAGAACGTGCGAGCGGGATTTTCGATGCGATTGTCGCTGCCGACTTGTTCGTGCGACTAGGTCGGGTCAGCGAAGACAAACTCGACGATCCTCAGCGCGCCGCGAAGGCGTACGTCGCCGCGGTGGAGCGGACGGGAGACGACGCCTCCCTGCTCGCCGCCTTGGACCGGCTATTTACCCGACTCGGTGAAACGGAACGGCTGGCCCACGTGCTCGAGCGACGGATTGCGATCGAATCGGGCGCGGTGACCAAGGCAGACCTCGCCTACCGCTTGGGTTCGCTGCAGCTGCGCGATTTCGGCGAAAAGGCCCAGGCGCTGGCGACATTTCGGCAGGCGCTCGAAGGCGTCCCTGCACATGCGCCGAGCCAAGAGGCGGTCGTGTCGCTGCTCCAAGACGACACGCTGTTCGATGACGCGTTCGATACGCTCGAGGTCGTATACCGAGCAACCGCACGGGTCGAAGACGTCGCCAAGCTCTACGAAAAGCGTATCGCTCGCGCGCAGACGACGCGCGCTCGGACGAGCGCCGGCTTGGATCTCGCTCGTGTGCTCGAAGACACGGTCGGCGACAGCGCGCGTGCTCAGCGCGCCGTAGAGGCCGCCGTCTCCGGCGATCCTTCGGAGGAGGACGCGCTGCGCGAGCTCGAGAGGCTTGCGACGGCCAACTCGTCGTGGGGGCGCGCGGCCGAGACGCTGGCGTCGGCGCTGGACGGCGCTCACGATCTTCCGGCGGCGACGCGAATGGAGCTTTGGGTCAGGCTCGCGCAATGGCGCACGGACAGGCTCGGCGACGCCCAGCTCGCCGAGCAAGCCTACGCCAAGGCGCTGGCGATTGAACCCGAGAACCTGGACGTATTGCGGGCCGTCGAGGACATTCGCCGCGCGCCAGGGCGTGAACGCGAGCTCGTCCATACGCTCCGGACACGGGCGCATCTGGAGACCAATGTGGCCATCAAGCGCGACCTGCTCCGCGAGGCCAAGGCGCTCGCGGAGGTTCCCGTGGGCGATCGCGACTTGGCGGAATCGACGTTGCGCGACCTGATCGCCGAGGACGAGCGCGACTTGTGGGCTCTTGAGGAACTCACCAAACTCCGGGGAGAGGCCGGCGACGACCTTGAAGTCGTCAAACTGCTCCTCGAGCGAGCGGAGATCCTCGGCGACGGATTCCGACGCACATGCACTCAAGCACCAAGCGGCGCGCGTGCTGGTAGACAAGATCAAGGACATCGGTCGGGCGACGACGCTCTACGAGGAGATCCTCGACGCCGATCCGTCCGACGCCCAGGCCGCAACGGTGCTGCGCCAGCTCTACGAGCAAGCGGGCCGGGATCGAGACCTCGGAAGGCTGTTGCTCCGGCTCATCGATGCGGCCACGACGACGTCGGACAGGACGTATCTCCGACTGGAGCTCGCCCGTCTGCAAGCCTCTCGCTTCCGAGCGCCCGAAGATGCGATCGAAACGCTCCGAGCGATCCTCGAAGAGGATCCGACCCACAAGGACGCGGTGCTCGTGCTCTCGCAGCTGTACGAATTGACTGCGCGCGACAGCGAACTCGCGGACCTTCTCAAGGCGCAACTCGACGCAGCACGGGAGCGCAAGGACACCCCGTCGGAGCTGGCTCTGCTTGTGCGCCTGGGGGAGGTTCAGGAGCGTCGCCTAGGCGACATTTCGGCCGCGCAACTGTCCTACGATCGGGTCATCGCGACCGATCCGAACAACCGTCTCGCCTTGGAGGCAGTGGCTCGTCTTGCCGATCGGCGCGCCGATTGGGAGCGGGCAGGATCCGCGCTCTCCAAACTGCTCGACCTTGCGACCGACCAAAACGGTGTCGTCTGGGCCTTGCGTCTGGCGGAGGCCCGAGACAAGACCGGCGACGCCGGCGCGGTCGAGGACGCCCTTCAACGTGGGCTCAAACTCGACCCGTCCAACCCGAACCTCCGCGCGATGCTCCGAAGTCGCTGGGAGAAGGCCGGTAAATGGCAGGATCTTGCCGAGTTGCTCGTAGGCGACGCGGATCTCGTCCGGCCTTCCCCGAGCGACCACGCGGCGTCCCAACCGGTCACCAGGGGCGCCGCGGATGGGTCGGTCGCGTCGCCCGGCCTGAACGTTCCTGCCGCGATCGCAGACCAGGTCCATTTGCTCAAAGCGGCGGCGGATATTTATCTCACGCGGCTTCACCTCCCCGAGCGAGCGATTCCCATCCTCGAACGCGCCACCGAGCTCGTTCCCCACGATCGGCAGCTGCTGCTGGTGCTCTGCGACGCGTACAACGCGGCCCAGCGAGGTCGAGAGGCCGCGCAGGTGCTTGAAAAGGTCATCGCATCGTTCGGCACTCGGCGGACCAAGGAGCTCGCCCTCTATCACCATCGTCTCGCCCGCGCGCTTGCCCAATTGGGAGATACGGACGTCGCTCTGGCGCAGCTCGACATGGCATTCAAAATCGATCGCGGATCGGTCGGCGTACTCCGCGACCTCGGGGTCCTCGCCTTTGAGACGAATGACCTCGATCGCGCGCAAAAAACGTTCCGAGCTCTGCTCTTGCAGCGGCTGGACCCGAGTGCGGGCATCTCGAAGGGCGAGGTCTTCTATTACCTTGGCGAGATCAGCGCAAAACAGGGAGATCGAGCGAAGGCGGTTCAGATGTTCGAGCGGGCGATCGAAAACGACCCCGCTCTCGAGCGCGCTCGCGCGAAGCTGACGGAGCTGAAACGGTGATTGGCGGATGGGTGCGCAGTCTCGCTGGCTGGGTCGTCGGCGTGGTCGCGTACCTATGGCTATCGACGCAACGCGTCCGCGTGACGGCGGATCCCGGGCTCGCAGGCGTTGGCGATCGGCCGTGGGTGCTCGCCTTCTGGCACGGTACCCAATGGCCCCTGCTTGCGTGGAAGCGCAGAAAGCCCACGGTCGTCCTCGTCAGTTGGTCGCTCGACGGAGCCCTTCAATCGAGCGCTCTGCGTGTGCAGGGCTTACGCGTCGTGCGCGGTTCGAGCTCGCGCGGAGCCGTGCGGGGGCTCGCCGCACTCGTGAGGGCGATGCGCCGCGAGCGAATCGATGCAGCCTTTGCGGTCGATGGACCAAGGGGCCCGATGGGCGTGGTCAAGCCCGGAGCCATCGTTGCGGCGCGGGCGACGGGCGCGGTCGTGATTCCGATGGCCGGATCGGTACGCGCAGGCGTTGTCTTGCGTGGGTCCTGGGACCGCTTCGCGGTCGCCTGGCCGTTCACTCGCGTGGACGTAGCCCTCGGGCCGCCGATCGATCCGCGCGCCCGCGACGCTCGCGGAGAGCTCGAGCGTGCGCTAGTCCGCCTCAACGCCGCACTGGCATGACGGCGACGGCATCGATTTCGACAAGGGCGCCACGCGGCAGCGCCGCGACCTGCACGGTCGCACGCGCCGGATAGGGCGACGCGAACCAGCGCCCATACGTCTCGTTCACGGCCGCGAAGTGCGCGAGGTCGACGACGTAGATCGTCGTGCGGACGACGTCGGCCAAGCGGCATCCTGACGCCGCCAGCACGGCCGCCAGATTCTTCATGACGCGATCCGTCTGGGCGATGATGTCACTGCTTACGATCGTTCCGCTCGAGGGATCGATGGGTATTTGGCCGCTGAGGAACACCAGATCGCCCGCCCGGATGGCTTGCGAGTAGGGCCCGATGGCGGCCGGGGCGTTCTCGGTCGTGATGGCGTCAGTCATGGCGGGTTCTCCATCGCTTTCGTCTCCGCGCAGGCGGCTTGGCAGCAACGGATCCTTGCCGCGCCTGGCAACGCTGCTTCAGTCCACCTGTCGCGTGAATCCTATCTGACCGGAACATCGTGGAATGTCGAGTCTGGATCTAGAGCGCGCGCCGTCCGGCCAGTGCGCGGCCCATCGTGATGGGGTCGGCGAACTCGAGATCACCGCCGTGCGGGACGCCGCTGGCGATACGAGTGACCATCACGGAGAACGGCGCGATCTCGCGCTTGATCAGCAGTGCCGTCGCTTCCCCATCGACGCTCGGGGGCGTCGCTACGATGACCTCGGCGACCTGCCCATCGTGAATTCGCTGGATGAGTCTCTGAAGAGGCAGGTCGTCCGGGCCCACTCCTTCGAGAGGAGAGAGCAACTTGCCGAGGACGAAATAGCGTCCCCGCATCGATCCAGCGCGCTCGATGGCCATCAGGTCGTGGACACGTGCGACGACGCACAGCACGCGAGGGTCCCGATTCGAATCCGCGCACACATTGCAGATCGCTTCGCCCTCGCGAATCTCGGCTACATTGCCGCAAATCCGGCAGGGGCCGAGTTCGTCGCGCAACGATATCAGCTCCTCGCCCAGGGATTGGGCGACGGCCGAGTCGGCCGTAAGAAGCCAAAGCACATACCTCTGCGCCGTCTTCTCTCCCACGCCGGGAAGTCGGGATAACAGCTTGACGAGGCGACGGACTTTGTCGATCAGACGACCCCCGGAATCTTGACGCCGCCGGTCACCTTGTCGACTTCGGCCTCCATCTGCTTGTCGACCTCCTCGATGGCGCGATTGATCGCTGCGCAGACACCGTCGAGAACGAGTTCGACCTCTTCCGTTTGCAAAAGTTCCTTGTCGATCTGGATTCGCTTGAGGGCGCGCCCGAGCGTCATCACGATCTTCACCTTGCCGCCGACGCCCTCGATCGTGATCTCTCGCTCCTTGATCTCGCTCTTTGCCTGCTCGATCTTGCGCTGCATGCGCGCGGCTTGGCGCATGAGCTCGTTCATTCCGCCGCGAAATTGCATGGCCCTTCCTTACCGTATCATTCTACCGTAGGTAGCTTCACGTCGCGGAGTTGCGCGTCGAACAAGCGAATGGCCTCTCGGACGACGGGGTGCGACTCGACGGCCGCGCGAGCCGTGGCGAGTGCCGCGCGTCGGCATTCTGCGTCGACGGCGGCGACCGAACGCAGAGCATTCTGCGGTTTGAGCGAGGCTTCGATCACGACGTTGGTAGGGGCACCGAAGTGGTCGCGCGCAGCAGCGCGGATCGCCTCGATGAATTCGGTTTCGCTCGCACGAGCCGCCAGAAACGATGCGTTTGCGTCGAAGCCGACGACGATGAGAGAGGGGCCGACCTCGACGGGTAGGGCATGTTCGAACGTGGAAGCGACGGAAGGTCGCACGGCACGCACGCGCTGGAGGATTCGGCGCCAATCGTCGGCGTCGCCCGAGGGGACGTGCGCGAGCGGCGGGGGGGGGTCGATGGCGGGCCGAGGGGCCGGCATCGGGCTGGGGGAGGGCGATGGCAAGCGCGTCGCCGGCTCCCCGCGAGGTTCGGCCAACGCGAGCGATCCATGGGTTCTCGTCGGTCTGGCGTCGGGGCTCAACGCCGACGGGATGGTGGACGCGGGCGCGAGCGCGCCCCGTGAAGCGCCGGGATGGCTGCCTCCGGCTCCGCCACCCCGCGGAACGGGACCGCCGGGGGGGGGTGAATCGCCCAGCCTGCGTTCGAGATCGCCGACGCGTCCCAGCAGTTCGTCCAGGGGCAGGAGGGCGGGACGCTTCGCCAAACGAACAAGGGCCATCTCGAGCGCCATTCGGGGCTGACCGCTGCGTGCGATCTCGTCATAGGCCCTTGAGAAGCCTTGAAAAAGGCGCGAAAGGTCGTCGGTCTCTGCCTTCGCGGCAAGATCGACGACATCGCGAGCTTCCTCGTCGGCGAGATCCAGCAGCTCGCGCAACGAAGCGCGCCCCGAAGGCTGCGCGACACAGACCTTGGCTACGACGAGATTGCGGAGATGGCGCAGAACATCCTTTGCGACGTGCCCCAGATCGAACCCCTGCTCGGCGACTCGTCGCACCACGTCGATGCACGTCGCGGCGTCACCGGTGGTCAAAGCGGTCGCCAGCTCGTGAAGGATCTTGCGGTCGGCGACACCAAGCACACGCGTGACGTCGTCGCTCGTCAAGCGAGTGCCGCTGAAGGCGATCACTTGGTCGAGAAGGCTCATCGCATCGCGCATCGATCCCGCGGCTTCGCGGGCGAGCACCTGAATCGCGGCGGCCTCGGACTCGATCGCCTCGAGCCCCAGCACTTGCTGAAGGCGTGAAGCGATCGCCTGGGTCGGAATCAGCTTGAAGTCGTAGCGCTGACACCGGGAGACGATCGTGCCCGGGATCTTGTGCACCTCGGTCGTTGCGAAGATGAATTTGACGTGCGGCGGTGGTTCCTCGAGCGTCTTGAGAAATGCGTTCCACGCTGCTGTCGACAGCATGTGCACCTCGTCGACGATGTAGATCTTGAATCGATCGCGTGCCGGGCGAAAGCTCATTCCTTCCTGCAGCCGGCGAACCTCGTCGACTCCGTTGTAGCTCGCGCCGTCGATTTCCTGAACGTCGAGGTCGCGACCGGCGGTGATCTCCGTGCACGGTGCGCACACGTTGCAGGGCGTCGCCGTCGGCGCGCGGACCGCCCCGTCGAGTCCGATGCAATTCAGGCACTTGGCGAGAAGGCGGGCACTCGTCGTCTTGCCCACCCCGCGAACCCCCGTAAAAAGGAACGCATGGGCCACCCGTCCCGTGGCGATGGCGTTGGCCAACGTTTGATTGACGTGTTCCTGGCCGACCAGATCGTGGAAAGTTTGGGGACGGTACTTCCGGGCGAGGACGAGATAGCTCACCCAACCCGATTACAACGGGCGCGCACGGAAGGCGAGCGTGGGTCGAAGGGCCTCGGTCAGCTCTGGGCCTTCAACTCAGCCACGAGGTCCGGGACGGCGATGAACAGATCTTGAACGAGACCGTAATCGGCGATCTGAAAGATGGGAGCGTCGGGATCCTTGTTGATGGCGACGATCACTTTCGACCCCTTCATGCCAGCGATGTGCTGGATCGCTCCGGAGATTCCGATCGCAACGTAGAGCTGCGGCGCGACGGTGCGCCCGGTCTGCCCGACCTGGAGCTCGGGCGGAGCATAGCCCGCATCGCACGCAGCGCGACTCGCCCCGATGGCCGCGCCCAGCG
This sequence comes from uncultured delta proteobacterium, assembly GCA_963696385.1. Taxonomy (GTDB): domain Bacteria; phylum Myxococcota_A; class Polyangia; order Polyangiales; family Polyangiaceae; genus Palsa-1150. The sequence continues at coordinate 388,944 of CAVOKF010000003.1, read as the reverse complement.
CGTCGGCGAGAGGTCCGAGGACTTGTGCGAAGTGCTCCTTGAGTGCCCGCCCGCCGGACACGACGACTCGGGCTTCGCCGAGGTCGGGCCGTTCGCTCGTCGCCGCCTCGAGTCGCACGAACTCGATGTGCGACGCGGGTGCCTCGTCCGGAACGCGGGGAATTTGCTCGATCGGGCTGGCGCCTCCCGACGGTTGGGCCGCGGCGAACTCGGTTTGGCGCAAGCTGACGACGTGCACGCCGGTTGCGATCTCGAGCCAGCCGTACGCGTTGCCGGCGTACATCGGTCGGCGGTAGAGACGGTTCACCCCGTCCACACGGACCTTGTTGATGTCGGGCGCGTACCCTGCGCCGATCCGCGCTGCGATGCGCGGGGCCAGGTCCTTGCCGAAGGCGGTCGCCGTTACCGCGATGGTGTCCCAGCCACCTTCTTTCGCGATCGTCGCGACGGTGGGAGCGTACCGTTCGCAAAGGTAATCTCGGAGGCTCGAGTCGTCGACCACGATGACCTTCCGCGCTCCGAATCCGATGAGGCCGCGCGCGGCCTTGCCGACGTCCGCACCCATCGCCAGGATCGCAAACGGTAGGCCCAACTGTCTTGCGAACGCAATGGCGCTGTACGTCGCGTTGCGGACGTCTCCGTTGTGGAGCTCTGCGACGACGAGAGTGCCGGTCATCACACCACCTTCGCTTCGGTCTTGAGTTTCGTAACGAGCTCGCGGACATCTTTGACTTTCACCCCGGCGCCACGGGCGGGGGGCAACTCGACCGCCGTGTACCTCACCTTGACTGCGCAGTCAGAGACGAGGTCGCGGAGCTTCATCTCGACGAGTGGTTTTTTCTTCGCGGCCATGATCGCCATGAGAGCGGCGAATCGAACGCCATCCGGGTAGACGTGCGTAGCAAGAGTGAATTTCGACTGAACGCTCTTGGGATGCACGATCTTGTCGATGGCGGTCACCACACCGGGCAAAGTCACCCGCACGAACGCCGTGACCCCGTCGACCTCCCTTCCTACCACGAGCGCCTTGTCGTCCTCGCTCTGAATGCTGCCGGCGGAGGTCGCCTGAGGCCAACCGAGGTGTTGCGCGAGCATCGCCCCGACTTCGCCCGATTCGTGCTCGGCTTGTTGGTATCCCAAAAGCACGAGATCCGGCTTCTCGGCCTGTGCCACAGCCTTCAGGCCGCGCGCGACGAGATCTCCGTCGAGCTCCTCGTCGGTGGCGTCCACCCGAATCGCCCGGTCGGCGCCTGTGCCGAGCATCGCCCGAAGCATAGGCTCCGAGCTCTTCGGACCGAACGTCACGACGACGACTTCGCCTTGTCGCTGTTTGGGATTCGCTCCGTTCTCCGTCAAACGGAGTGCCGCCTCGAGCGCATACTCGTCGTAAGGGCTCGCCTTGTGTTCGAGGCTCGCCGTGTCGATTTCTCCACGTGCCGACAGCTTGATCCGGTTGAGATGGTCGGGGTCGGCCACCCGCTTGACGGCGACGAGAATCTTCACGGCGCTTCCTCCGAGTGAACGGCGATTCAGGGTCGTTCGGGGGAAGCTCGATAGAAGCGGAGCGTCCTCGTGTCAACCGAGCGCGAAGAGCGCTAATGTCGGTTCGATGCCTCTCTGCGTTGACTATCTCGTCGTCGGCAGCGGCGTGGCTGGTTTGTCTCTCGCTCTCGAGGCCTCGTCGAATGGCGACGTCCTCGTGCTCACGAAGCGAAGCGCGGACGAATCGAACACCAAGTACGCGCAGGGCGGAATCGCCGCCGTCCTCAGCGCGGACGATTCGTTCGAAGCGCACATCGTGGATACGGTCCGCGCGGGAGCGGGCCTCTGCCACGATCGCGCTGTCGAAGTGTCGGTGAAGGACGGGCCAGCGCGAATCCAAATGCTGCGCGACATCGGCGCGCATTTCGACAAAGTCGAACGGGCGAAGGACGATGCCGATCTCGACCTGCACCTCGAGGGGGGCCACAGCGCGCGCAGGGTTGCCCACGCCGCGGACATGACGGGCCGTGAGGTGGAGCGCGCGCTGCTCGAAGCCGTAGGCCGCTCGCCGCGTGTCCGGATGCTCGAATCGCACATGGTCGTCGACCTCATCACGCTCGCCAAGTATGGCGGTCCGGAGGTCTGCGCGGGCGCTTACGTCCTCGACGAGGCGAGCGGCACCGTGATCACCATTCTGGCCCGCGCTGTCGTGCTCGCTACGGGCGGGGCGGGCAAGGTGTACGTGTACACGACGAATCCGGACGTCGCCACGGGCGATGGCGTGGCGATGGCGTACCGCGCGGGCGCTGAAATCGCAAACATGGAATTTTATCAATTCCACCCGACGTGTCTCTATCACCCTCAAGCCCGGCGGTTTCTCATCACGGAGGCGATGCGCGGCGAGGGTGCCGTTCTCCGACGGCTCGACGGGACGCCGTTCATGACAGACTACGACACTCGCGGCGATCTGGCGCCTCGCGACATCACGGCTCGCGCGATCGACTACGAAATGAAAAGGAGTGGCGCCGACCACGTCCTACTCGACATCACCCAAAAGCCGCCGGGCCTTGTCAAAGAGCGTTTTCCGAACATCTACGAAGAGTGCCTGCGCTGGGGCATTGACATTACGACGCAGCCGATTCCCGTCGTGCCTGCGGCCCATTTCATGTGCGGAGGTGTGACGACCAACCTCGACGGCCGCACGACCATTCCCGGCTTGTGGGCCATCGGCGAGTGCGCGTGTACGGGCCTCCATGGGGCGAATCGTCTGGCTTCCAATTCTCTGCTTGAGGGGCTCGTTTTCGCGCATCGCGCGGCCCTGGCGCTGAAAGATTCGCTCGACCGCGGGCGGCCCTGGCCCGACGTACCCGAGTGGGAAGTCGGCGGCGCGGTGTCGAGCGACGAGGCCGTCGTCATCACGCAGAATTGGGACGAGCTCAGGCGCTTGATGTGGAACTACGTGGGGATCGTGCGATCGAGTTCGCGCCTGCGGCGCGCGGCGCGCCGCATCGCGCTTCTGCAAGAAGAGATCAACGAATACTATTGGAAGTATTTCGTAACGCGCGACTTGCTCGAGCTTCGGAACATCGCGACCGTTGCGCAACTGATCGTAGAGTGCGCAGCGAGCCGTCGAGAGAGCCGAGGCCTTCACTTCACGATTGATTTTCCCTTGCTTGATCCGAAGTTTGCGCGTGACACGGTGATCAAGCGCGGCGTTCCGGCGCACCTCCGCGGCCGATGAAGCGTTCCGGCGTCAAGGGGTCGAGCGATCGACCGATGTCGCCGCTGGCAGCGGCCATGTGGACCATGGCGCTGTCGCTCCTCGAGCAAGTGTGTGTGGCGACGACGGAAGCGTTGCGGCCGGGGGGGTTGACCGATGTCGTTAATCTGACGGCGTGCGATGTATTGGCGACGTCGATCGTCGCGGTGGCCATCATCGGCCTCCAGCCTCACGACCTTCCCGTGCGGACCTCGTTCGGCTTGCGCTCCTGCGCGCTGCTCGCCCCGGTCATCGGGGCCGTCGCGGGTGCCGGATCGAGCCTGATTCTCTCTGCGCTCGACGATCGGATCCTGCGCAAGTGGCCGTACGACGACCCCGCTGCTCTGGAGAACATGGAGAGATTGCTCTCTCGGTCTTCGCGGGCCGCGCTCGTCGTCGGGATCTTTGTGGTCATTCCTCTGGCGCGTGAGCTGTTCTTCCGCGGCCTTTTGTACGGGCGGCTGCGGCGCTCCGCTCCCGCAACGCTGACGATCGTGGTGACCGCGGTGCTGTTCGCCGGCTCTTCGCTCGACTGGCGAGCCATGCCGAGCGCGTTGCTTCTTGGCCTCGCTCTCGGCTGGGTGCGAGAGCGGACCGGCAGCGTCGTGCCTGCAGTGGCGGCGCATCTTGGGTTTTGGGCCGTCGAGGGCGTTCCGATCTGGATGGGGCGCAACCCCGCCGCAGAGATAACGTACCCCCTCAGGTGGGTGGTGGTCGGCGCGGCGATCGCTCTGCTGGCCCTGGGGCTCCTCGGTCGGCTGGAACGGACCGACGCCATGGATGAATGACCGCGTGCACTTCGAGGCGGAAGAGCTAGAACGACCGGCCACTCGCAATCGGTCGCGGGCGGAGGCGGCGTTTCGAAACGAGGCCGCTCGCAATCGACTCGATCTCAGTGGGGTGCGGCGGAGCTGAACAGCGGCTCGACGAGTGCAAAGCGAAGAGTGGCGGCGAGCCGGTACCGGGTTCGGCCGTGCTCTCCGGCGTCTCGGACCCGCTCGATGGCCGCAGGATCACCGAGCAGGTCACGAACGCGAGAAATGAGGACGCGCACCCGGTGCTCGGCGTCGGCGCTCTCGGGTCCGGGGCCCCCTGCAGCGCGCAAAATCTCGTCCGCGCTCAGGCCCTCGCGCGCGCGCCGCAGCAGTTGGACGACGAGCGGCTCGAGGGCACGCCGACGCTCGAGCGATACTTCGCGGTCGTTGACCCGCAGAGCATGCGTCAGTGTATCGACGACCAGAGTGGCGCCGGCGGTGGCGCGCGCGAGATTGGGCATGGGAATGCGCGCCACGCCTTGCGGCGTCGTCACGTAAATGAGGGGCTCACCCTCGTTCGCACTCGTCAGGCCGTCCAGTGCGTCCGACGACGGCGCGGCGACGATCGGCGCAGACGAGGATCGCCGCGGAGCCGGGGCGGGGGCGTCGACCGTCGAATCCGTCTGGGCGAGTGCGATGGTGCATTCTGCGTAGCGAACGACTCGACTGTCTCCGCATTTGAGAGCGAGACGCCAGAGCGCGAGCGACGCTCGGCGATCGGGAAATACCCAGCCGTGACGATCGCCGGACAGCGCCGCTCGCTCGACCGCCGCTCGCGCGACCGGCTCGTCGCCCAGCGCCAGCGCGCATCGGCCCACGATCAGGTTGAGTGAGCCGCTGACGAATGCGTCAGAAGGCGGCCCGACGTGTTCCAACGCGTGATGCAGCGCGCCGCGCAGCTCGCCTGCCGCTTCGAGCGTGCGCGCTCTGGTGACGGCGAGGTCGAGATCGTCGATGGCTTCGATCGACCCGAAGTCCGCGCGGAGGGTCTCGGCCTTGGCGAGCCAATTCCTCGCGCTCTCCGCACGTCCAAGCATGGCGAGTGCCCACGTACGGTGCTCCGTGAGTTGCAGGCGCAGCAGCCGTTGGTCGATGTCGCCGAGCACAGCGAGCCCTTCGTCGATGGCGGTCAACGCGGCGACAGGCCGGTCAGCGGCGATCTCGACGATGGCCGAGACGTCGTACGCGTCCGCGTGGCGCCAACCCGATGCGACCTCGCCGGAGATGGCGACAGCCTGCGAGGCGTGATGGCGGCCCTCGTCGAACCGACCGATGCTACCGAGTGCGATTGCTGCGTTGCCATGCGCGCTCATGGCGACGGCACCGCGGGCCGGAGCCTTGAGCAGGGCCTCGGTATAGTGGCGGGCGGCGGTGCGAGGGTCGGCCAAGCGCATCGAGAGATGTCCGAGCGTCATGGCCACGGAGGCGCGCCAGGCGCCGTTCTCGATCCGCTCCGAAACGTGCTCGGCCAGTCGCAGCGCCTGGACGGCGCTGGCGTTTCGGTCGAGCTTCAGTTCGAGCTGGGCCTGAGCGAGGTGAAAGTCGAGCTGCTCGCGCAGCCCCGTGCCCTTGGGCGCGGCGGCGAGGGCATGCGACGCCAGCCGAAGCTCGGCTTCGGCGTGATCGCCGCGCCCGTCGAGGGTCGCTAGGATGCAGCGTTCGATCGCGACCCGCGCGGCATCGAGCGGCTGCCAGGACGAGGGGGCGCTCGGCAGCGATGCCGCCAGATCGCGGGCCCGATCGATGCGGCCGGTTTCACGGTAAGCACGCAGAAGGCGGACGGCTAAGGTCGGCTCCGTGCGACCACGCCCGGCGAGAGTGCTCTCGATCCAGGACGCCAGAAACGGAGCCTCATCGGCCGCAGCCAACCGATCGAGAAGCTGGGCGCAGGCGACGATTGGCACGCCCTCGGCGCGAGAAGGCCCCTGAATCGGCCGACGGGAATCCGGGTGGACGCTGGAGGCACTGGCGGACGCCGCCGACGATTGGGGTGCGGGCGCGCTCGGGCGAAGCCCCATCGAATCCGGGCGCGAGGGCGGACAGGTCGCGGTCGACCCGTACGGCCGGCGGGACGTGTCCGTGGCGAGGCTCGGGGGCGGTACGAATGCGCGCCGCGCCATTCGATCCACTATAGCCGAAAATGCGTCGTCCGTCCCCTCCGCCCGAAGGGAGACAACGGTGCTAGGCTCGCATCGCCGATGCAGAGCGTCTCTCCGCCGGGGACTGCGCCGCGCCCGGTCGACGACCGCGTGCGCAGCCGCAACGGCGCGCCGCCGATCTCGGACGACCTAGCGAGGGCGCTGTATGAGCACATGGTGATGGCTCGGGTGATGGACGAGCGCTTGGCGGCGCTCCAGCACAGCGGTCGGGTCACGCAACACGCGAGCGCCCTCGGCCAGGAGGCCACCGCGATTGGCGCGGTGGCGGCCGTGCGCGACGACGACTGGGTATTTCTCGGGGCCCCCGAGTTCGGCGCGGCACTCTGGCGAGGGATGCCCCTGGCGCTGTACGCCCATCGTGCATTCGGGACGGCGACGGATGCCGTCTTGGGGCGGTCGCGTATCCCGAGTCCGAGTCCCCTGCCGGGCAGGAACATCACCCACGCGGTGGGTGTCGCCTGGGCGGCTCGCCTTCGTCGCCACGACCTGGCCGTGCTGCTCCTCTTCGGAGAACGTGCCACGAGCGGCCATGACTTCCATGCCGGACTCAACTTCGCCGGAGTCGCGCGGGTTCCGCTTATTGCCCTTTGCTGGAATGGCGGCCGGGCCGCGTCGAGTCGGACGGCGGTGGCAGGCGTCGCCGCGAAGGCGGTCGCGTACGGACTGCCGGCAGTTCGGGTCGATGGAGGCGACGTCATTGCCGTATGGAACGCCGTGCGCGAGGCGCGCGCTCGCGCATCGGCGGGTGAAGGGGCCACGCTGATCGAGGCGGTCGGTATGCCGCCGGGGGAAGGCGAAAATCCTGAGTTGGGGTCCGCGAGCGATCCCGTGGACCGCCTCAGAAGAACGCTCGAGGAGCGCGGGTGCTGGGGCGAAGATCGCGAAAGACAGCTGCGTGACGATGTGAACGCCGACGTACAGCGAGCGATCGCGAAAGCCGAGATGTCGCCGATGCCGGCCCCCGACACGCTGTTCGACAACGTGTACGCCGACGCCCCGAGACACCTGCGCGAGCAGCGCGACGGATTGGCACGCATCGTCGGAGCGTTCGCGTGACGGAGAAAACGATGGTTCAAGCGCTCAACGACGCGCTTCGCCACGAGATGCGCCGCAACGACCGCGTCGTCATCCTGGGTGAAGACGTCGGACGCGCCGGAGGCGTTTTCCGTGTCACCCAAGGCCTGTGGGACGAGTTCGGCGAAGACAGGGTCATCGATACGCCTCTCTCCGAGGGGGGTATCGTCGGTACCGCGATTGGCATGGCTCTCTACGGGCTCGTTCCCGTACCGGAAATCCAGTTCGCCGATTTCATCTATCCGGCCTTCGATCAACTCGTCAGCGAGCTGGCAAAGCTCCGGTATCGCTCGGGGGGCGAGTACCCCGCCAAAATGGTTCTGCGCGCGCCGGTCGGTGGAGGCATTCGCGGCGGGATGTACCATTCGCAGTCCCCCGAATCGCTGTTCATCCACGTGGCAGGTCTCAAAGTGGTCTGTCCATCGAATCCGTATGACGCGAAGGGGCTTCTGCTCGCGGCCATCCGAGATCCGGACCCTGTCCTTTTCTTCGAACCAAAGCGGATCTACCGTGCCGCGAAAGGCGACGTCCCCGACGAGGACTATACGGTGGCCTTGGCGAGCGCCGCGGTCGTCCGCGCGGGAAGCGACCTCACCGTCTTGACATGGGGAGCGATGCTCTACGAGGCGATTGCGGCTGCCGATGAAGCCAGCAGACACGGTATCCAGTGCGAGATCGTCGATCTGCGCACCTTATGGCCGGTAGACATCGACGCGATCGTGGCGAGCGTCGAGAAGACGGGCCGCGTCGTGATCGTGCACGAGGCGCCGAAGACGTGTGGCTTCGGGGCCGAGCTCGTCGCGTTGGTGAGCGAGCGAGCGTTCGTCCACCTGGAGGCGCCACCGGCGCGGGTGTGCGGATTCGACACGCCTTTCCCGTACGCTCTGGAAATGGCGTATTTGCCGCTGGCTCGCCGGATCCTCCCGGCGCTCCTCGAAACAGCTCGATTCTAGTTCGACAAGAGAAGGCGAGGTAAGCAAATTGCCGCGTTGGGAATTCAAGCTGCCGGACATCGGCGAGGGCGTTACTGAAGGAGAAATCGTGGCCTGGCGGGTCGAGCCGGGCGATGTCGTCGCCGAGGATCAATCGGTCGTTGAGGTCATGACCGACAAGGCGACGGTCACGATCACCGCACCCAAAGCCGGTACGGTGCTCGAGACCCGCGGCCGTGTCGGTGAGACCGTTCCCGTGCATGGGGTCCTCGTTGTGTTCGACCTGCAGAGTCCGGTGCCGACCGTCGACGCCCGAGGCCCGGCAAGCCGTAGCGAGAGCCCGACGACGCAGCCGAACGGCGCGACTTCGCACAGCGCTCGGGACGAAGACCCCGCCGCCACGGTGGTTGGCGACATCCGCGAGTCGTTGCCGGGAGTGCCCGCGCGCAGAGCTCTTGGGCCCGGGTCCGCCTCGGCCGCGCAGGCCTATTTCAATGAAAGGCCGCTTGCGACGCCGGCCACGCGAAAGCTGGCGCGCGACATGAACATCGACCTTCGGGGCGTGCCCCCAACGGGCCCCCAGGGCCGTGTCACCAAGCAGGACGTCGAGGGGTTCGTTCGTGTGCAGGCCGCACCGTCCGGGCGAGTTGCCGGTCGAGCCTTGCGCGGGCCGGGACGCGTCGTTGCGCCGCCGGGCGATGCCGGGCGCCGTGCCGGCATCGAGGAGCGCGTTCCTCTCGTCGGGTTGCGTAAGAAGATCGCGCAAAAGATGGCGCTTGCAACCTCTACCGCAGCTCACTTCACGTTCGTCGAGGAATGCGATGCGACGGAGCTGAAGAGGGTTCGCGAGCGCCTGGTGAGCGCCGCGCACGACCAAGGCGTTCGCCTGAATTTTCTGCCTTTCGTGGTGAAGGCCGTCGTCGCCTCCCTCAAAAGGCACCCCATGCTCAACGCGGTCGTGGACGAGACGACGCAGGAAATCGTACTCCGCAAATACTACAACATCGGCATTGCAACGGCGACCGACGCGGGGCTCGTCGTCCCGGTTGTGAAGGACGCCGACAAGAAAAGCGTTTTGGAAATCGCACGAGAAATCGAACGGCTTGCGGACGAAGCCAGGACGGGAAAAGCCAGGCTGGAAGATCTGCAGGGATCCACGTTCACCATTACGTCGCTGGGGGCTCAAGGAGGTTTGCTCGCAACGCCGATTGTCAATTTTCCGGAGGTCGCCATTTTGGGGGTGCATCGGATCAAGCCACGTCCGGTTGTGAAGGCGGGACAGATCGTCGTCGGCGACGTGATGCTCCTGTCGCTGTCGTTCGATCATCGCGTCGTCGATGGGCACGTCGGCGCGGCATTTGCGTACGACGTCATCGGCACACTTGAGCAGCCGGAACGTTTGCTGCTCGACTTGGTCTAGAGCGCGTCGAGCGGTGGGCCGTAGCTTGATGTCGCGCATTCGGCGCTTCTTGCAGTTCGGCGCCTTCGTTGCACTGATCGGTTCTGCGTCCTCGGTGGCATGCACCGTTTCCCAAGGGCGCAGGGGGCCGCTCGACGCGAGATTCGTGGCCGTACACAACACGCTGTCCGCCATGGGCCTCGCGCAAGTGGGACCCATTCTTGAGGGCAGCCTGCGCGAAGGAAAAGAGACGCGGACGTCGGTGACGCTGCCCGCCGGATGCGTCACGATCGTCGCGATAGGCGGTGACGGTCTTCGAAATCTCGACACGACGCTTCTGGACCCACGAGGAGCGCCTTTGGCCCACGATACGACCGACGAGCCGCAGGCGGCTCTTCGCGTGTGTCTCGACTCGACCGACACGTACACACTCGTCGTGAGGGCCGCGGCGGGCGCCGGCTCGTGGGTGGTGGGAACGTGGGCCGGGGGCGACGGGGCCACGGCGCCGGCCGCGCGCGCCGAAGCGGCATCGCCCCAGGAGGCAAACGGTACGTGCGATGCGCCCATCCCGCTGTCGCCCGGCGTCGTCACGGGGTCCACCACCCACGGTCGGCACGAGCATTCGGGCTCGTGCGGACCGAGCGATTCGCGGGAGCTCGTCTACGAGCTCGATATCGTGCGGCGACAACGGGTGACCATCGAAGTCGAAGCCCATTTCGACTCGATGCTCTACATTCGAAAAGACGACTGCACGGACGCGAACGCTGAAATCGATTGCAACGACGACGCGCCCGATCGAACCCGGTCACGTATCGAAAGGGTGCTGGAGCCCGGCCGATACTTCGTCTTCGTCGATGGGTACGGTCACGAAGCGGGCGCGTTCAAGTTGACGGTGGCCGAGACCGATTTCCTGTCACGGGTGGACATGTGCGCCGGCGCGCCACTGCTGGTCGAGGGGACCACTCAAACCGGAACGACTTGGGGGTTGGCGGATGACGCGCAAGCGAGTTGCGGAGGCGGCGCTGAGGGCGCGGAGGCCGTGTGGCGCGCCGAGCTGGCAGACCGATCGCGCGTGCGTGTTGTCGAACACTCGGATGACATGGCGCCCGTGGTGCACCTGCGTAGGGCCTGTGCTGACGAGGAGAGCGAGGTTGCGTGCAGCGAGTCCGGAGCGGTCGCGGGCGATGCGACTGCGACGGGCGTCATGGATCCGGGCGACTACTCCGTCTTCGCCGATGCGCGCGAGCAGGGGACGGCAGGGCGCTTCACACTCCTTCTGCAGACTGCGCCGCTCACCGGAACGGGCACGAACAACGACGGGTGCGGCGATGCCGCCCCGCTCGCGGGCAACGGATCGGGCGTCGTCGAAGGGGACACGTTCACCGCCCGCGACGACGTTGCCGGCAGTTGCGGAGGGACCGGCGCGCCCGACGTCGTCTACCGTCTCGACGTGCCGCATAAGTCGCGCGTCGTAGCGTCCCTGGACGGCGAGGAAGCGCCGCACGTTCTTGTCGCCTGGCGCCACTGCGGGGATCGCACCACCGAGCTTGCGTGCGGCCGATTGATGGACGAAGTGGTGGCACCGGGCACGCTCTACGTCGCCGTGGACGGCGAGAGCCCGAACGCGCTTGGACGCTTCTCGATGCACTGGGCGTTGCACGATTCTATCGGGACAGGCGGTGGCGTGTTCGCACGTGCCGAGACTCCGCGCCGGTCGCCCGGTCGTCGGAACCACCGCCGGGGCTTCGGACGACTTTACGACGGCATGCGTCGCGGCCGACGGGGCCGGCAGCGGTCCGGATCGGGTGTTCGAGTTCGTGGTTCCGACGGTCTCCAAGATTCGCGTCACGGCGACCGCCAAGACGTTCGACGCTGTCGTCGCTCTTCGCAAGGCGTGCTCCGATGTCGTCGGGGCGCCTCCGCTAGAAATAGCGTGCGCGTCGGATGCGGACGCGAACCATCGCACCTCGGTCGTACGGATGCTCGAGGCGGGCACCTACTGGGTTGTCGTCGACGCTCAATCCTCGAACGACCAGGGCGAGTTCCGGCTCGAATACGATGTCGTGCGTTGAGCCTCAGAAGCTGGACCGCGCCCTCGTGCGCGTTCTGCAAGCCCGTCTCGTCGCATGGTACGTCGAATCCCGGCGACCACTGCCGTGGCGACAAACGCGGGACCCGTACGCCGTATGGCTCAGCGAGGTCATGCTGCAGCAGACTCGCGTCGACACGGTCATCCCCTATTACGAGCGCTTTCTGCGCGAGTTTCCAACCATCCAGGCGCTCGCCGAGGCGCCGGAGGAGCGGGTGCTCACCCTGTGGAGTGGGCTTGGCTACTACCGCCGCGCGCGCATGTTCCACGTGGCGGCAAAGCGTGTGGCGAGCGAACACGCAGGCCGTCTTCCGGCAGAGGCCGAGCAGCTACGTCGCTTGAACGGGGTCGGGGCGTACACGGCAGGAGCCATTGCGAGCATTGCATTTGGACGGCGGGCGGCCGTCGTCGACGGCAATGTCGCCCGAGTGCTCATTCGCATCTACGCCATCGAGGGCGACGTCAAGAGTTCTGCCGTACGCTTGCGTCTATGGCAAATCGCCGAAGGCCTGATTTCGGAAGGCCCTTGCGATCCGGGCGATTGGAACCAAGCGCTGATGGAGCTCGGAGCGACGGTCTGCCTTCCACGCGCCCCCAAGTGCGGCGACTGCCCGGTTCGCGACGCATGCATGGCGCGAACGCAGGATGCTGTCCACGAACTTCCGCGCCGAGTCGGTGCCAAACGGCGCCCTCGGACCGTGGAGCGCGTGGCGATTGTACTCGCATCCAAAAGAGCGGTGCTCCTTGCGCGCCGACGTGTGGACACGCTTTTTGGTGGCCTATGGGAACCACCGACGACCGACGGCAAACTCGAGCCGCTGGCCGCTCGGCTTGGACGGACCCGAGACGACCTCGAATGGGCCGGTGAGGTTGTGCACGTACTATCGCATCGGCGAATGAAGGTGCAGGTGCACAACGGGGCGCTTGGTCGACAGACCCGATTCTTGGTTCCGTCATCCGACTACGACGCCATCGAACCGGTGGCGTGGAGCCGGCTTCCCGATCGCGCGCAGGCGGCCCTCACGCGCAAAATTCTCGAAGTGGCCAACGCTGCCCTGCGCGGTTTACGCTCTGCCTAAAGTGACAGCCCCCGGCCCTGTGCCATCTCCCGTTCTCACGATCAGTGCTGCGCCGCCTCCTCTCACAGAGGACGCGGGCGTCGTTCACGTTTTGGTCGTGGACGACGAGCCCGCACTTCGCAGAAGTCTCGCGCGCGTGCTCGATGCACGCGGCATGAGAGTCGGTGTCGCCGAGGATGGCGAACATGCACTCGAATATGTCGAGCGATCGCCGCCGGACGTGGCCCTCGTCGACATGATGATGCCGGGGCTCGGCGGTCTGGAGCTGCTCGCTCGCATCAAGGCCAGTGGCGCCGCGGTCGAGGTGATTCTCATGACCGCCTTTGCAGACGTCGACGCGGCCGTTTCCGCGATGAAGGCGGGTGCCTACCACTTCCTCACGAAGCCATTTCACTCGAACGACGCGGTGGCTCATGCGGTACAACGTGCCGCCGAGCACCGACGGTTGGCCGATCGGGCGCGTCAACTCGAGCAAGTCCTTCTCTCGAAGGAGCGCTTCGGGGAGATCATCGGCGATTCACCGAAAATGCTCGAAATGTATCGGCTGCTCGAGGGCGTCGCCCCGACGGCGTCGACCGTGCTGATTCTCGGAGAAAGCGGCACGGGCAAGGAACTCGTCGCTCGCGCCATTCACCAACAGAGCCCTCGCGCCAAGAAGCCGTTTGTCGCCGTCAACTGTGGCGGTATTCCCAGGGAGCTAGTCGAATCGGAGCTCTTCGGGCACGTGCGCGGGGCGTTTACGGGTGCGCAATCGGCGCGCGCGGGTCTGTTCGAAACGGCCGATGGCGGCACCATCCTGCTCGACGAGATCGGCGATTTGCCGCTCGCGGCCCAGGTCAAGCTGCTCCGAGTGCTTCAGGAAGGTGAAATCAAGCGAGTCGGTGCCGACGAGACGCGCACGGTCGACGTCCGCGTTCTCGCGGCCACGAATGTCGACCTTCTGAGTCGTATTCAGGCGGGGCAGTTTCGGACGGATCTGTACTACCGACTGAACGTCATCGCGATTGAGTTGCCGCCGCTTCGCGAGCGGGGCCACGACGTTCTGTTGCTCGCGAATCACTATCTGCAGAAGTTCGCACGCAGCATGGGGCGCGAACCCAAACGGCTGGCGCCCGATGCCGTTCGGGCGCTCGACGAATACGAGTGGCCGGGCAATGTCCGCGAGCTAGAGCACGCGATCGAGCACGCGATGGTTCTCGCGCAAAGGGACGTCATTTCGGCCAGCGATCTGCCCTTTCTTCGCCATTCGGCCTCCTTGCGAGACGCTGCTGCGATGCTCGCACCGGATCGGCCGTGGACTTCTCGGAAGGCCGGCGACCCGGCGCATTCTGCCGGATCTCTCGCCGAGCCGGCGCCGGACGTTTTGGTGGAGCTCTCGCAACTGCCGTACGCGGAAGCCAAGCGCCGCTTGGTCGCACTGTTCGACGACACGTACACGCGCGAGCTCCTGCGGCGCTCGGCGGGCAATATGTCGGAAGCCGCTCGTCTCGCCGGACTCGATTGGTCCAATTTCCGTCGACTGGTCAAGAGAAACAAGGCCGAAGACGACTTGCCCTAGGGCGTTGGCGGCCAGGGGTGTCGGCGTTATAAGGTCGCCGCAACGATGATGCAGCGGCGCTGGTGTGTCCCCTTCGTCATGGTCGCTTCGATTGCGCTGGACCGGTCGGCGGCCCGCGCCGGCGACGAGGGATTGGCGCCCGTGCAACGGCCCGCGTACGCCACTTCCAAGCCCGCGCCGTCCGATGAATCCGACGCGACTTCGGGGCCCTCTTCGATCCCGTTGGCACCCGCGACGATTCGTCCGCACGCCTACACGTTGCCGGAGTGTTTGGCGCTTGCCGATCGTCACTTTCCAAACTTGTGGGCCGCCCGCGCGCGTCTGGCGTTTGCTCATGCGCAGCTCGAGGAGGCAAACTGGACTCCGTGGTTCCAATGGTCCGCCCAGTCCGCGTTCGGCGTCGTGCCTCCCATTTTGGGAACGGTCGATTACTCGCAAAGCAGTTTGAGTGCTCGCAACATCACCGGGGTGAGCGGTCTGCTCCCATTTTTCCAGTTTAACGTGAGCGGCGTCGTGCCCCTGTACACGTTCGGAAAGAGCCAGGACTTGCAACAAGCCGCCGATGCCAATGTTCGTGTGTCGGAATGGGACATGGAGAAGTCGCGGCAAACGATGCGCATGGACGTGCGCCGCGCCTATTATGGCCTTCAGCTCGCGCGGGACGCGAAGGATGTCATTGGGGACGCGATTGACCGCCTCAGCAGGGCGGTTCAATCGATGAAGGACAAGATCGCGAAGGGTGACCCCAACGTGAGCGATGTCGAACTACTCCGGCTCGAAGAATACCGCCAGGAGGCCCTCGCGCAGTCGCTACAGGCCCCGAAGGCCGAGGCCTACGGACTCGCGGCACTGCGCTTCATGACGGGCGTCGAGACCGAATTCGACATTCCGGACCAGCCCTTGAAGAGACCGGATCGGCCGCTCGCATCGCCTGCCCAGTATCTGGAGGCGGCTCGAATCCTGCGCCCCGACGTGAACATGGCCAGAGCCGGGGTGGTCGCCCGAAGTGCGACCCTGGGGTACAACCGAGCCCGCTTGCTGCCGGACTTCGGCCTGGGTCTGGGGGCCGACTTCGTGTCGACCCCCAGCGCGGTCTCGCAGAACAACGCATGGGCGAACGACCCGTTCAATCACTTTTATTATTATTTCAGTTTTGGGCTGAAGTGGTCGCTCGACCTGCTCCCGCAAGCCGCTCGAGTCTCGCAGGCCGAGGCGCAGCTCGAGGAGACGCGCGCGCTCGAGCGGCTCGCGCTGGGCAACGCCACGTACGAAGTGGAAAAGGCATACGCCGACACGGTCGAAGCCAAAGGACGCGAGGAGGCGTGGGAGAAGGCCGAGCACATCGCGAAGCGATGGATTTCCACGGTTCAGGACAGCATTGACCTGGGAGCCGCGGACGAGCGCGCCTTCGCGGATGCATTGCGCGCCTATGGCAACGCCCGCGTGCAACACCTCTACGCGTTGATGGACTACAACGTCTCGATGAGCAGCTTGGCTCTTGCGAGCGGCTGGGACAGTGCGGCTCCCACCGGTCAGTAACGGCGGTCGTGGGGCGGGGAGTCTCGCGGGTGGCAGCGAGTTTCGGTCCAGGGCGTCTCACCGTCTCGAGCCCGACCCGAGCGCAGGCCGATGGGGTGAGTCTCCGCGCCCGGCAGGCCGGTTCACCGCCGGCGGCATGCCCGGGGGGGCCGAGTCAGCCCCGTCGAAGGGTGGCGTAACGCGCGTCTCCCGGAGTCAGGTCGAGGTAAGCGCGAAGCTCGCCGAAGCGGACGCGCAAGCTCGCGACACCGACGCGGAAGCAGGCTGCGACCTCAGCCTGCGACAACGGCACGTGATCGACGTAGACGATCGCGTATGCCACGGCGGCAGCGATGGCATCCCCGCCGGCTCGAGGAGGCCGACTCGAGGTGCGAACGGCGCCAGCGGGCGAGAAGTACGCGGTCGCGTCGCGCGCGAGCGCTTTGGCGCGCGCGCGCTGCCGGGCGTCCAGAGGGAGGTTGCCCATTCCGCGCGCCAGGATGCCTTCCAAGTCGGCCAGTGACGGGGGCCGAAATGAGCGTGTGTGGGACGGCGTTCGCGCATCGCCCTTGCTACGGTTGCCTGCGGATACGGGGCCCTCGCGACGCGCCGAGCCGGCGTCGCCGCGACCGCGCAACGCCATGGCATGCACGGGCGCGGGTCTCGGAAGCGGGTGGTCTTTGTCGAGTGGTGCTCCGAGCTCGAGCCACTTCAGAAGCGCCGCATGTTCGCGCGAGGCTCTTCGCTTCATGGCTTTCGTCAACACTCGTCGGGCTACAACGAGCTCTCCAGCGCGCGCGAGCGCGTGCGCGTAGCTGGCCGCGACCTCGCCGCTTTGCGGCGCGCCCTCGTAAGCCCGCTTCAGCCAAGCGACCGCATCACGCGGCCGATCGAGCGCCACGTCGAGAAGATGCCCGAGGTTGTGCGCGTACCACGGATTGTTCGGTGCGCTCGCCAAGGCGCGTTGGTATGCCGCGACGCCAAACTTGTAGTGGCCCAGAATCGTTTGACACAGCGCCAGCGTCGCCCATGCCCGATTGTCGTCGCGGTGAGCCACGACCCGGCGCGCGCAGAGGGCCGCGCGCCACGGGTGGCGCTCGACGAGAAGCTCGGCGAGATGGATATTGGCGAAGGAGCTTTCGTCGGTACCGTCGGCCGCCATACGCGCAAGGCGGTGCAACATGGGAAGGACGTCATTCGGATCGACGGCCCGCGCCAGGTTCCACTCGATCTGGCGTCGCAACTCCTGCGCTTGCTGACAGCGTGCGTCCATTTCCGCGTTAACTAGGGTGTAGCTTCCACGTGGTAGCCGTGCAATGCGCAAAACCGAATCCGGCCGGCACGCGTCCGCTATCGACGAAACGCTCGCGCATTGCGCTTGCACGGCGTCAATTCGTCGCTCAAGATTCGCAATCGTCGTGTAAGAACGCCTCGGCGGAGCGCAAGGGCGCTATCCTCCGTGGACGCACGACCAGTATCCCGTCTCCTCCGAAGTCCGCCGCATCAAGGGCAGGCGGACCGCGCCGCGACGCGGCGTCGACGGGACACGAGACGGTTTCGGAGGCCGGCTCCCGCCCCCGTGTTTTCCTGCGGAAAACGCTCCCTCGAGCGAAGCCGCACCCGCGGCTTCGGCTAGCGTCCTGTCTCGAGGAGCTCCGAATGATGCAGCGGATCTCGTGACAGGACACTAGCACTAGCGGAACGCGACAATGCGCTGCTGCACGAGCTCGTGCAGGATCCGCAGCGCATCGAGCCTCGGCATTCCCGATACGTCGAGGAGCATTTCGACGGAAGATGTGCCGTCCACCAGCGACAAGATGAAACCGGCTCGGTGATCGATGGAGAGCCACCTCATTTGCGTCCGAGGCACGATGATCATCGGAACGCGGTCGGTCGGACCCAGTTTGGCCGAATACATATTCTCCAACACGGTTCGGCAATTCTCGCCGCATTCCGCGGCTTCGAGGTTCGCCGGATCGTCTGCCAGGATGAGCTCGACCATCTCGAGCGCGCCGGTGTAGTCGCCGAGCGAAAAGCGTTCGCGCATCTCCGCGCTCGGATCCTCGATCCAGCGTTCCGTGATTTCCGGCCCGGGCGTGGTCGCCAAAGCGCCGAGAACCGCCGCTTCGATGCTGGACGGCGACAGACTCCGGGGTGCGGGCATGCTCGGCACGCGGGCGTCCGCGATGGAGAGAAGGCCGCTCGACCTCGGCTGCGGTGGCTGGGTGCTCTCCGCGGATTTGGCGCGTGCGACTTCGAGTTGCAACTCGTCGGTCATCGTAATGCGCTCCGCTCGTGTCGCCGTGCCCGCCTCGCCGGAATCGCCCGGAGGATCGGACTCTGCTGGGTTGCCGGCTGTGGATCGCGCGAACGCCTCGACATCGAACGGTGGATTGACGGTGGGCCGATCGCTCGCGGTGGTCGATGCATCGGCCGGCGCCGTGGGAGTCTTCTTGTCGGAAGGAGGTTGGTCCGTCACGTGAATCCGGTTCGTTTGGGGGCGTGCGTCCGATGCGGACGCGGCGCTCGGTCTCAATGGGTCTTGGCCACCACGCCTTTGAACATCCGATGGGTGCGCGAAAGGGCGTCGATTTCGCTCTTGATCGCCGCGACGTCACGCTTGCCCACGGCGTGACGAGCTTTGGCGACGACCGCGCGCGCTTTCTCGATGGCGTCTCGGCCGAAGTCGCTCGTGGCGACGATTTGCTCGACCTGCGGCAGAAGCCTCTCAATCTCGGCGACGATGCGCTCGGCTTCCTGCTTGGCGGCTTCGAACTCTTCGCTCGATCGGCGCTCGACCATGTAGTCCTTGGCGCCCTCCATCATGTTTTGAATTTCGTCGCGCGTAAGTCCGCTCGATGCCGTTACTTCGATCGACTGTTCCTTGCCCGTCTCGAGATCCTTCGCGTGGACACTCACGATGCCGTCCGCGTTGATCTCGAACGTGACCTCGATTTCGACGCTCCCCTTCGGGGCGCGGCGCAACCCCATCAGAATGAATTCGCCGAGCAGCTCGTTTTCCTCTGCGCGCTCGCTTTCGCCCTGCATCACCACGATTTTTACCGCGGTCTGGTGATCACGGCTGGTCGTGAAGATTTTCGTTCGATGTGTCGGGACTGTCGTGTTCTGGGGAATCAGCTCTTCGAAATAGCCGCCCTGGGTCATGATGCCGAGCGCGTGCGGAGTGACGTCGAGCAGCACCATCTCGTGCTTGTCGTCGATGAGCGCCGCGCCCTGAATCCCTGCGCCGAGCGCGACACATTCGTCCGGATGCACGCCTTTGCATGGGTCTTGCTCGAAAAATTCCGCAACGGCCTGCTGAATTTTCGGCATACGAGTCATTCCCCCGACCAGGATGACCTCTTCGATATCCCGCTTCTCCAGATGGGCGTCTGCGAGGGTCTGTTGACAGATGTCGATCGTTCGCTGAATGAGATCCGCCGAGAGCTGGTCGAGCGTCGGGCGATCGATCGTTCGCTGCAGATGCAGGGCCTCGTTGCGCCCGCTCGAAATGATGAACGGCAGGTTGACTTCCGTGTCGCGCACACTCGAAAGTTCGCACTTCGCTTTCTCTGCGGCATCTTTCAGGCGCTGGAGGGCCATACGATCCTGTCGGAGATCGATTCCGTGCTCGTCTTTGAAACCGTGGACCAGCCAGTCGATGATCCGCGCGTCGACGTCTTCGCCGCCGAGAAACGTATCACCCGCCGTGGCGATGACCTTGAAGATGCCGCTCGAACCGATCTCCAAAATAGAGATGTCGAATGTACCTCCGCCGAAATCGTAGACGGCGACGGTCTTCTCGACGTTCTTTCCGAAGCCGTAGGACAGCGCGGCGGCGGTCGGCTCGTTGATGATTCGGATGACGTCGAGCCCTGCGATTTCCCCCGCGTCCTTCGTGGCTTGCCGTTGGTTGTCGTTGAAATAAGCGGGTACTGTAATGACCGTCTTGAAGACGGGGTCACCGAGGTAGTCTTCCGCGATGAGCTTCATCTCCTGAAGGACCATCGCGCTGATCTCGGAAACGCTGTATTCTTTTTCGCGCAGAACGATCCGAACGTCCGCGTGGGGCCCCTGCACGATGCGGTAGCTGGAAGTCGCGACGGCATTCTTGACCTGAGGCGAGCTCCACTTGCGGCCGATCAACCGTTTCGCGGCATAAACCGTGTTCTCGGCATTCGTGATCGCCTGGCGTTTGGCGATGTGGCCGACCAGACGCTTGCCGGCCTCGGTGATGGCGACCATGGAGGGAGTCGTCTTGTAACCGCCGCGATTGGGAATCACAGTCGGAACGCCGTTCTCGACGATGGCGACGCAGGAGTTGGTCGTTCCGAGGTCGATGCCGATCACCTTCTCCATCCGCGCGCGTCTCCCTTCCGAACCACGCTACAGCCTAACCCTGCTCCACTCTCCTGCGCTCGTCGAAGTCGTCAAAGGCCGGCAGGACCGCGGAGTCTGCGATGGACAGCGTTCAGCCTGGCTGCCCCAATTTCTTGATCATTTCTTGAATGCTACCATCGCTCGGCGCCAGTCGCGCGGCGGCATCGAGCTCGCGTCTCGCGTTGAGATCCAGACCCGCGGTCGAGTAGACGTTCGCCAGAGTCAGCCGGGCGGCCACGTGAGTTGGATCGATTTCGCATGCGCGCCTGCCGAGCCGTGCGGCTTCGTGCAAGTCGCCTGCGGCCTTGACGATCGCATTGGCTGCATGCTCGTGCGCACGAGCGTCGTTTGCGCGCGCTCGGCAGACACGGGTCCAGGACCGTGCGGCCTCGGCCCAATGCCCGTTCCTTTCCTCGTATTCAGCTTGCTGGGAGTATGTCTGCCCGAGCAGCACATCGGCTTTGGCTTGCGCTTCCTTGGCCATGCGAGCAATTTCGACATCCGCGGGGGCGAGGCTGCTCGCAATGCGGAGCGAGCTTGCCGCGGCGACGAAATCACCGGCGGCGATCGCGGATGCGCCTTTCTCCGCGTAAGTGCGAGCTTGGACTGCCTTGGCTTGCACGACCCGCTCTTCGTACCTGCGGCGCAGGTCATCCATTGCGGCTTGGGGGCTCGGAACAGACTGTGTGGGCGGGGTCGCCGGCGGGGTAGGGGAGCTCGGGGCGCCGGCGAACCGACCTCCACGCAAGCGTCGCGCCAGCGCGTCGCGCCGGGCCGCCAAGTCTACCTCCGGCGCAGGGGCGGGGGCAGCAAGGGTCGGCGGAGCCGTCGATCGCGCTTCTCGCTCCGCCGTCTCCTGGGCCCGCCGGACCTCTACGATGGCGTCCGACAGCAACTCCTCGATGCTTCGCGATCGCCGCTGCGCTTGAATGTAGGAATCGTATTCCGCTCGCCTTCCGGCATCGACGAGCGTGTCGTGCGCGAGCGTGGCGCGCGCGAAGATCGCTTCCATCTTCACTTTGAACGAGCCGAGATTTTTGCGAAAGTGCCTGTCCGGGTGAAATTTGGCTGCGAGCTCGAAGTAGGCTCGCTTGAACGCTTTCCGGTCCGCCGTGGGCTCGACGCCGAGCAATCCATAGTAGTCGAGCGAGTCGAGCTTGGCGTGCAGATCCATCACCGTTTGTCTGAGGTGTGGGTCGAGGTCGACTTGCTCCTCTGATTTCGATCCAACCCCCTCAGTTTCGGGGGCGGCCGACATTCTCGCTTCCGACAAGACAGGCCTCCTCGCGATCAGCGTGTCGCGGTTCTTCATGGGAACTTGCGTTGGCCGTGCCACGGCCCAACGCCCCGCAAGAGTTCATCATACTCGCGCCTTCCGGCCACCGCTCGTGCATCCAAACCCAGGCGTCCGGCAGGGCAAGGATGCGGCGCGAGAGCTCGGAATTGATTCTTGAGGTGAGCTCGAACGCCCCTTCTTCGCCGGGCTCGAGGTCGCCGGTGGGGATAGGTGTTGCCGTGACGACGAGGGATCCGTCCGAGCCGGGCGCGACCGAGCCGACGACGACCGCCGCCCCAGTCGTGAGAGCGAGGCGGGCCGGGCCAATGGCTGTCGGCGCGGGGATCCCAAGGAATGGGACCAGGCGCGAGGCGACCCGGGATCGGAGATCCATCGGGATGCCGAGGACTTCCCCCCTGCGCAGCGCACGGAGGATCCGGGCCGCGGCGCCCGGCCGGCCGCGCCAGATGACCCGGACGCCGGCGCGGTAGCGGATGCGTTCGAACAGCGCAGAGAACCTCGGATTGTAGCTCTCTCGAGCCACGGCAATCAGCGGAACGCCGGACGACACGATTGATGCCGCGACCCGCTCCCAGGGGCCCAGATGCGCCGACGCGAAGAGGATGCCCTGCGCGCCTCGTGCCGTGGCGCGCGCACACTGAAGGGCCTCGCGTGCTTCGGGGACCAAGACCAAAGGAGGCAAAACGGTGTCCGATCGCAGCAACGCGACGGTCTCGCCCAAAAGCTCGCCGAGGCGCCCGAAGCACCCCCGCACGAATCGTGTCCGGTCGGCGTCGCTTGCGTCCAAGAAGACGCGTGCCACGTTGGCGTGCGCGCAGCGACGGGCGGAAGCGGCCAGTCGGTAGGCGGCGAGCCCGAGCACGCGCCCAAGGATGCGCAGGCCGGCGACGGAGATGGGGCGCGTCGCCGCCAGGGCGGTGCTCGCCAACGCCCAGAGCATGTCGTTCTTCAGGCGCTGCGCCGGTGCCCAGGGGTGCCCGCATCGCAAGTCCGCCCGGTCGGCCGTGGAGCCAGCGGGATTTGCCAAGCTCTGGGCTTCTGACACACACCCGCGGATTGCGCTCGTGCGGCGGCCGGCGCCGCGTGTCGAACGAGGGCCGATTGCACACGTGGCGATCCATGCGCACTTTGAACCGCATGCCCCGCGTCGCACGCGTACTGGACTTGTCCGAGGGCTTGTCGCAGGGGTCCTCGTCGTTTGCGGCACCGGCGAACGATGCCGCCCCGCCGGCCGAAGAGGAGGCGCTCGACGCTTATTCGCGAGCGGTGGTCTACGTCGCGGACCAGGTCGGTCCCGCGGTCGTGAGCATCGCTCGCAGCTCGCGGCAAGGACCAGCCGGTGCCGGCTCGGGAGTGGTTTTCGCGCAAGACGGCTACGTACTGACCAACGCGCACGTCGTGTCCGACGCTCATCAGCTGGAACTCGGCTTCACGGACGGGACGACCTGCGGCGCTCACGTGGTCGGCGTCGATCATGCGACCGACCTCGCGGTCGTTCGCGCGACCGGTTCGGCTCCGAAGCAGGCGGCACTCGGAAACTCGTCCGCTCTTCGCGTCGGACAGCTGGTCGTCGCCATCGGCAATCCTCTCGGTTACAGCTCGACCGTCTCGGCAGGCGTTGTGAGCGCGCTCGGTCGCACGATGCGGGCTCGCGACGGACGCGCCATGGAGGGTATCATTCAGAGCGACGTCGCGCTCAATCCTGGCAACTCCGGAGGCCCGCTCGCCGACTCACGGGGACGCGTTGTCGGGATCAACACGGCCGTCATCGTCGGGGCGCAGGGGATCAGCTTTAGCGTGCCCATCGACACGGCAAAGTGGGTCCTTGGCGAGCTGATGCGAAGCGGCCGAGTCCGCCGGGGTTGGCTTGGAATCGCCGGGCAGAATCGGCCCATGGATTGCGACCTCGCGCGAAAGCTCGGTCTCGCGCGGCCGAGCGGTGTCGAAGTAACCGCCTTCGATGATCGGGGCCCGGCCACCCGCAGTGCGCTGCGAGTCGGCGATATCGTCGTCGGACTGGACGGAGGATTGGTCTCGAACGTCGACGACATCCATCGGGCCCTGCAAAAGTGGACCGCGGCCCGAGCCATCAAGCTGCGAGTGGTGCGCGACCGAAGGCTCATCGACGTCGACGTCGAGCCCATCGAGGCCCCCGTTTGACTCCATAGGGTCGAGATCGCCGAGACATTCCCATAGCATCGCGGCTCGGTGACGATTAGTACGTCGACGTATGCGTCCTTCCGCGGTGACCCTCGCGTTTGCCTCGATGACCCCGGTGCTGATCGCGGCTCGGGCGGCGCTCGGGCAGGATGTGAACATTCCATTTACGAAGACGACGTTGCCGAACGGCCTGGTCGTCATCCTCAGCGAAGACCATTCGGTCCCGCAAGTTGCCGTCAACGTATCGTATCGCGTCGGGTCTCGAATGGAGCGACCGGGTCGCACGGGGTTTGCTCACCTTTTCGAGCACCTGATGTTCATGGGCACCGATCGCGCCCCCACCAAAGCGTTCGACGCGTGGATGGAGGGAGCGGGGGGCAAGAACAACGCGTGGACGGCCGAGGATCGCACGGATTACTTCGACATCGCCCCCTCGTCGGCCTTGCCTCTGCTCCTTTGGCTCGAGGCCGATCGAATGCGGGATCTCGGCCCGCTCATCGACCAGAGCAAGCTCGATCTTCAGCGCGAGGTCGTGAGAAATGAGCGGCGGCAGAGCGTCGAGAATCGCCCGTACGGCGTCGAGGAGCTCGAGCTACCCAACCTCGTCTGGCCGGAGGGCCACCCTTACCACCACCCCGTCATCGGGTCGCACGCCGATCTCGAAGCCGCGAGCGTTGCGGACGTCAAGCAGTTCTTCGCCACGTGGTACGACCCATCGAACGCCTCTCTCGCGGTCTCCGGGGATTTCGATTCGCGAGAGGTGCGTGCGTCGGTCGACCGGCTGTTTGCGGGTCTGCCGAGCCGGGGCAAGCCCGAGGACCCGGGCGCGCCCGGGTTCAGCGATCAGCGTACGACGATCGCCGGCGTGGTGCGTCGATCCGTGGCCGACAACGTCGAGTTGTCCAAGGTGACGCTCGCGTGGCAGTCGCCGCGGCACTTTGCGCCGGGAGATGCCGAGCTGGATCTCGCCGCGAGCGTCCTGTCGCACGGCAAGGAGAGCCGCCTCTACAAGTCCCTCGTCTATGATCAGAAGATCGCGCAGGAGGTCTCCGCCGAGCAAGACTCGCACCTGCTGGGGTCCGATTTCGTCGTCGAAGCGCTCGTCCGGCCCGGAGTTGACCCTTCCACGGTAGAGAAGGCGCTCCTCGATCAAGTGGCAAGCCTTGCCGCGCGCGAGGTCTCGACGGAGGAGATTGAACGCGCCAAGAATGGCTACGAGATGGACTTCGTCGATCGGCTCCAGAGCATTCCGGAGCGGGCCTCGCTGCTCAACATGTATCAAGCCGAGGTCGGCGACCCGGGCTACTTCCAGAGCGATCTGGATCGGTATCGGCACGCCACGACACGCGACATTCGCGATTACGCAAAGAAGGTGCTGAGGCCGGACGCGGTCGTCGTGCTCATCATTGTCCCCGCGAGGGACAAGAAAGAAGGGGCGCGATGAGCCGTTCGATGAACCGCTCCTCGTGGACGTCCCACGTGCGGCCGCTACTCCCCTTCGTCCTCGGGTTCGCGGCCGGTGCGTGCGGCGCTCAGCCCCCCCCCCAGGCGACGCCACCGGTCACCCCGGCCGTACCCGACGCTTCGTTCGCTCCGGTCGCCGCCGTGTCCGACCCGCTCGGTCCGCGTCCGGACACGCCCGCACCGGCCCCGTTTCTTCCGCCGTCGCCGGAGGTCTTCAAGACGACGGTCGGAGTCACGGTCTGGCTCCTCGAGCGTCACGAAGCCCCGATCGTTTCCTGCGACCTATCGATTCCCACGGGGGCATCTTCGGATTCCGAAGGGCAAAGCGGGTCTCGCTTACGCCACGGCGAGGATGCTCAACGAAGGGGCAGGCCGGCGCGGCGCGCTCGAGTTGGCGCGGGCGCTGGACGATTCTCGGTGCCCGGCTGACCACGGACGCCAACGCCGACGCGAGCGGTGTGGCTTTGACGGTGCTGAAGAAGAATCTCGCCCCGGCTTTCTCGGTCTTCGCGGACGTCGTCACGCGCCCTCGCTTCGAGGCAGCCGAGTTCAGTCGCATGAAGGAACTGTGGCACAACGAATTGCTGCAGAGGGAAAAGGACCCGGATGCGACGGCGCGCGTCGTGTATCGCGTCGCTCTGTTCGGCGCCGACCACCCCTACGGTCATCCGTGGGACGGGACGCGGCAGAGCGCGGCAGCGGTGGGGCTCGACGACGTCAAACGGCTGTACGCTTCGACGTGGAGACCCGACCGGGCCACACTCGTCTGCGCGGGCGACGTCGCGCGTCCTGGGCTCTCGGCGCTGGTGGACAGCGCCTTCGGGTCGTGGAAGGCGCCGTCAGGTCCGGCACCTGCGCCGATCGTGCCCCTGGCTGCCCACGGGCCTTGGCCAAGACTCGTGTTCGTCGATCGACCGGACGCGCCCCAGGCCGTTATCGCGCTGGTCAAGCCGGGAATTGCGGCCTCGGACCCGCAGCAACCGGCTCTGTGGCGCGTCAATGACGCTATCGGCGGTAGCTTTTCATCGCGCCTCAATCAGGATCTTCGCGAACAGCACGGATACACGTATGGTGCGCGCTCGCGATACTCCGTTTCGCGCGGACCGGGTCAGCTGATCTCCTGGGCCAACGTCGTCACGGACAAGACGGGGGACGCGCTAAAGGCCATGCTGGCGGACCTCGCTAGTTTCGCCTCGGCTGGGCTGAACGACGACGAAGTATTGCGCACTCGCTCACAAGCTCGCGGCGATCTTGTGGGTGCCTACGAGTCGGTCGAGGGCGTCGCAGGACACCTGGCAGCGGATGCCTCCCTGGGCCTTCCGGCCGACTGGGAAGCCCAGAGCAGCCGGATGCGCGACTCCGCGTCGAAGGCGGAGCTGGATGCGCTCGCGCGGCGCTTTTACGACCCGACCGATGGGATCATCGTGGTCGTCGGCCCGCGCGCTCGAGTGCAGCCGATGATCGATCCGCTGGGTCTTCCAGCCCCCGAGATTCGAGACGCCGAAGGAAGCCGAGTCAAGCCGTAACGCCCCTGCTCGCTCGCCGGCGCTCGCGCTCAGCCGGCAGGCGTCGAGGCCGTGTCGAAGGGGGGGACCCCAAAGGCCCCGATCCACGGCCACAGGCCGTTCCGTCCGCGACGCCGGCGGCGAAGGCCAGCAACTCCGCGTTGCCCAGTGTCGGGTCCACCTGCGCCGGGATGGGCCGCAGGTACCAGCGAACCGCCCATGGCTGTGACCAGGCTCCCGGATCGATTGCGCCGTACGGTCCCTGCACTTCGAGTTCGACATAGCGATCGTTGCCGTAGATCTCGACCGCTCCTTCGCCGGGCGCGTGCAGATCGGGCGGCGGATTGACAAATGCCTTCACGAACAACACGCGACCGGGCAAAACGTGGGCCAAGAAACCCAGCCCGGCGTCTCCGTACGCTTTCTGCCCGACCTCCGAGAGCACGCGCGGATCGTGGGCGTACCAGGTGCCGCCGGCGCGTTGCTCGAGCCGGAGCGGACCTGCCAGCGATGTCCCAGTTGCGTAGAAAGACAGAGCGCGGGCTGGAACACGCGAAACCTCCCAGAGCGCGTAGCGCTTCGGCGTCGCAGTGACGTTTTGAATCGCGTACTCGAGCACAATCGCGCCGAGCGCATGGTCCACCCAGAATCGCTTGGCGAGGCGCACACCCAAAGCTCCGCTAGCCGGCCCCGTCATCGCGATCGCGCCCTCCGGATCCGGCGTGATCACGAACGGCAGTTCGTCGAATTCCGCGGGGGGCGGCCAGCCCCAATCGCTCTGCGGGCTGGTCCACAGCGTCGACCCGTAGTTGTTCGGATCGAGTTCGGGCCCCGTCAGCGCTTCTGTGCCGCCGAGCCGGAAGGAGGTGATTCGTCCGCCCGAGTGGGAATCCACAACGAAGCGGACGTCGCCGAGCTCGAGCGTGAGCATGCCATGACCGGTCATCGACGCGGCCTACACTTCGCAGTCGATGACGACGCGGGCTCCGCGAGGAGCGTACGGGACCTGATTGCCCTCGATCGCCTTGCCGTTGACGGTCAGCTTCGGCGGTTGAGTGCCCCCTTTCGCGTTCGTCACCCTGACGACGTACTCGGCGCCGCGGCACTTGCGCGTGACGGTGAACGTCGCGAGTTCTTTCGAGATGACGGGGGAGACCCGCAGCCCTTCGAAATCGGGCCGGACTCCGAGCAAGTGCTGCGAGAGCGCAACGAAATTCCACGCGGCCGTCCCGGTCGACCAAGAGTTTTTGGCCTCGCCGTGTCGTGGCGCGTCTTTGCCGGCAATCATCTGCGCGTAAACGTATGGCTCGAGGCGATGAATCTCGCTGATGTCCTCGAGATACGCCGGCGCAATTTTTTTCCAATATTCGAAAGCGCGGTCGCCGCGCCCGATGACCGTCTCGGCGATGACGATCCACGGATTGTTGTGACAGAAAATGCCCGCATTTTCCTTGTACCCGGGAGGGTACGACGATATCTCCCCGAGTTCTACGTGATATCGCGTGTAAGCCGGATGATTCAAGACGATGCCGTATCGGGTGTCGAGCAGTTCCTTCGTCGAGTCGAGAGCTTTCTTGGCATGCCCGGTGGTCCGACCGATCCCGGCCATGACGCAAAACCCTTGAGGCTCGATGAAAATTTTTCCTTCCGGACACTCGTGACTACCAACCTTATTGCCGAAGAAATCGTAGGCGCGCAGAAACCACGCGCCGTCCCAGCCGTGCGTTAGGACCGCCTCCTCCATCTTCGTCGCTTCGGTGCGAGCCATCTTGGCTTCGGCGAGTTGACCGACGGTTTCGGCGAGATACGCGTAGTCGGGCGCAACTCCGACGAACATCCCCGCGATGAAGACCGATTCCGCCGTGCGTCCCGTGCGGTTGCCGGTCGTCTGGAACGACTCGTCGGGTGTCTCGGAGAAGCAGTTGAGATTGAGGCAGTCGTTCCAGTCGGCGCGCCCGATGAGCGGCAGGCCGTGTGGGCCGAGGTTGTCGAGGACGTGACGAAAGGCCCGCCTGAGATGCTCGAACAACGGGGCGGCGCTCTTCGGATCGTTGTCGAAAGGGACTACTTCCTTCAAGATGTCGAAGTCGCCGGTCTCTTTGATGTACGCGGCGACGCCGAAGATGAGCCAGAGCGGGTCGTCGTTGAAACCGCTCCCGACGTCGTTGTTGCCACGCTTCGTGAGCGGCTGATACTGATGGTACGCGCTGCCGTCGGCGAACTGCGTCGAGGCGATATCGATGATGCGCTCTCTCGCCCGCGCCGGCACGAGGTGAACAAAGCCGAGAAGATCCTGATTGGAGTCACGAAATCCCATACCGCGTCCGATTCCGGTTTCGAAATACGATGCCGACCGCGACATGTTGAACGTCACCATACACTGATATGGATTCCATATATTCGCCATCCGATTGAGTCGCGCGTCCGGCGAGTCGACCTGAAAGTTCGACAACAGGCCTGTCCAATGATCGCCGATCTGGCTCAGCGCGGCGTCGACTTGCGCAGGCGTCGAAAACTGCTGGATGAGCGATCGTGCGCGGTCCTTGTTGATGATGCCCGGGCGTTCCCACTTTTCCGCGACGGGGTTTTCGACGTAGCCGAGGAGAAATACGAACGTCTCCGACCCGCCTGGGGGCAATGCGATGTCGATGCAATGCGATGCGACGGGCGCCCACCCGCTCGCGATCGAATTCGCGGACTGCCCGCGGGCGATGACCCGGGGTTCGTGCATGCCGTTGTACAGGCCGAGAAACGCTTCGCGATCCGTATCGAAACCGACCACGGGCGCGTTCACGTGGTAAAAGGCGAAGTGGTTGCGCCGTTCGCGATATTCGGTCTTGTGATAGATGGTGCTATCGACGACTTCGACCTCTCCGGTGCTAAAATTGCGCTGATAGTTGGTCATGTCATCGTATGCATTCCACATGCAAAATTCGAGGTACGAAAAGAGCTTGACGCTCTTGCGCGACGATCCGGTGTTGGTCACCGTGACGCGATGCACCTCGGCGGTGTGGCCCGACGGAACGAAAAAGGTCTCTTGCACGCGGATGCCGTTCCGCTCGCCGGAAATCGCCGTGTATCCGAGTCCATGACGGCACTCGAAAAAGTCCAGTTCGCGTTTCACCGGCATGTACGACGGCGACCAGAAGTCGCCGCCGTCGTAAACGTAGAAATAGCGCCCTCCGACGTCCGTGGGCGCGTTGTTGTAGCGATATCGCGTGAGCCGGCGCAGTCGAGCGTCGCGATAGAAGCAATAGCCTCCCGCCTGGTGGGAAATGAGTCCGAAAAAATTCTCGCTCCCGAGATAATTGATCCAGGGATAGGGCGTCTGCGGCGTGGTGATCACGTATTCGCGGCGAGCATCATCGAAGTGGCCGAACTGCATGCGATAGCCTCCAACACGACCAGGTAAGGCTCCCAGGGTACACCGAACCCGCGAGGCGCGTCGACAACTGGCTATTGGCGGGACGCGTGCTCTGGACGTAGAGGGCGGGGCGCGAGTAGGCTCGGCCGCTGCGCGCCGAGTGCGTGAGCCGAGGAGAATGGATCGACATGGTGACTCGCGTCAGCTTTCCTCCAGGGTTCGTATGGGGTGCCGCGACTTCGTCGTACCAGATCGAAGGCGCCACGAACGAAGACGGGCGCGGCGAATCGATCTGGGATCGCTATGCCAAGACCGTCGCCAACATCAAAGACGGATCCAGCGGCGACATCGCCTGCGATCACTACCACCGATGGCGGGAGGACATCGCGCTCATGAGTAGCCTTAAGCTCGCCGCGTACCGCTTCTCCGTGGCTTGGCCGCGAGTCCACCCGACCGGACGGTCGCCGGTCAACGATCGAGGGTTGGACTTTTACTCGCGATTGGTCGACGCACTTCTCGAGCGGGGCATTGCACCGTACGTGACGCTGTACCATTGGGACCTCCCGCAGGCGCTTCAGGACGTTGGCGGCTGGGTGAACCGCGATACGGCGCACGCGTTCGTCGAGTATGCCGAGGCGGTGAGCCGGCGTCTCGGGGATCGCGTCAAACATTGGATTACGCACAACGAACCGTGGTGTGCGAGCTTCGTGTCGTACGCGAAGGGCGTGCACGCACCGGGCCTGCGAGACTGGTCGGCCGCTATCGCGAGCAGTCACCACTTATTGCTGTCGCACGGGTGGGCGGTGCCCGTCATTCGCCGCAATAGCCCGGGCTCCGAAGTCGGCATCACGGTCAACCTGTCGCCGGCCGTTCCCGCGTCGCCGAGTCCCGACGATGCGGATGCGGCCCGCCACTACGACGGCTTCATGAATCGGTGGTTTCTCGACCCGCTGTATCGAGGCTTCTACCCGCCGGATATGGTGCTCGATTACGTACGGGCTGGATACCTGGCCGAGGCGGGAATGCCCTTCGTGCGGTCCGGCGATCTCGGGGACATCGCGGTCGCGACCGATTTCATCGGCGTGAACTACTACAATCGAGCGGTCACGCGGAGCGATCGGGTTCCGGAGCACAAAAACCGCCCGCGTACCGTCTTTGTCGCGCCCGCGTCCGAATGGACGGCGATCGGGTGGGAGGTCTATCCGCAGGGAATGTTCGATGTGCTGATGCGAGTGCATCTCGACTATCGGCCGGCCAAGATTTATGTGACCGAAAATGGGGCCAGCTATCCGGACGCGCCCGATGCTTCGAAGCGGGTGGCCGATACGCGCCGGATTGCGTTCATGCGAGACCACCTGCTCGCGGCCCGTCGGGCGATGGGCGAAGGTGTCCCGCTCGAGGGGTACTTTGCATGGTCGCTCATGGACAATTACGAGTGGGACCACGGTTACACCCAGCGCTTTGGTCTCACCTGGATCGATTACGCGACGCAGGAACGGATCCCGAAGGATTCCGCACTTTGGTATCGGGAGGTGATCGCGCAAAATGGGGTCGAGACCGCTCAATGACCCGCGAATGGCCGCCGCATCGGGGACACCGTTCCGGCAGACGCCGCGCGACCCAGACGTCGCAACGACATAGAAACGACGGCGATATTTCCCATGATTCCGGACGTTGAACTGGCCCCGGGCGCCGACGACAACGGTCTGGCGTACATGCTGGCCGGGCTCATCCGCCAAAACATGCAGGCCAAGCCGCACAAACAGGCCGACTTTTCGGGTCTCGACGGCACGGTGGCGATTGTTGCCGAAGACGTGGACGTCGCGCTCACCCTGCGATTCGAAAAGGGAGCGAAGTTGACCATTCACGACGGGATCGTCGGAATTCCCGATGTCACGGTCCGGGGACCCTCGGACGTGATCATCGCCCTTTCGAATATGCCCATGACAACGCCTCTCGGCCTGCCCATCCCCCATCCGCGAGACCAGGAGTCCGTAAGTGCGTTGCGCGCCGTGGTCAGCGCGCTTCGCCACGGCAGGCTTCACGTCTACGGCGCCGTGTTCCACCTGCCGCTCGTGCTCAAGCTCGGCCGGCTCATGAGCGTCAATGGCTGACCCGCGGCCGGAGGCGGTGACCCCGGCGAGCCTCGCTTCTTGACGGCCGGGCCCCTGGCCCGTACCTTGCGCGCCCCGGAGCGAAAGTACAGACCCGATGGCCGTTCACATTCGTCTTTCCCGAACAGGGTCCAAAAAGCGGCCCTTTTACCGCATCGTAGTGACCGATCACAGGAGTCCCCGCGGCGGGCGCTTCCTCGAGAATATTGGCACCTTCGATCCGGTCCACGATTCGGGCCGCTTCGTCATCGACGACGAGCGGCTCACGTATTGGCGCACGCGCGGAGCCCTTCCGTCCGCCACGCTCGATCGCCTGCTCAAACGGCGTGATCGAGCTGCCGCGGTGCCGGAGGCAACGTGAGCTCCGAGATCGACGCGGATCGACCGCCGCTTCAGGAGCTCATCCGCGTCATCGCTACAGAACTCGTGGATCATCCGGATGAGGTCGACGTGACCGAGATCAGGGACGACCACAACATCGTCATCGAGTTGCGCGTGGCGAAGGATGACGTCGGCAAGGTCATCGGCAAGGAAGGTCGCACGGCTCAGTCGATGCGGACGCTGCTGACGGCCGTCTCGTCCAAGCTTGGCCGCCGCGCCCACCTCGACATCGTGGACTGATCGGGTCGGGTCGTCGGCGCGCCGGTACCGGCTGGAGGCAGCGAAACGTGCTCGAGCCCGCCGCATGGGTTCCATTGGCCGCCGTCGCCCGCCCTCACGGTGTTCGGGGTGAGTTGCGCTTGCGCTTGTTCAATGCAGACAGCGACTTGTTGCTCGGACTCGATGAAGTGCTGCTGCGCTTCCCCGATGGCCAGGAGCAGGAAGTCAGCGTGGATGGGGCGCGACGCGCCAACGATGCGATTCTGCTCAAACTCTATTCGGTCGACGATCGCAACGGCGCGGAAGCGCTGCGAGGCGCGGTCGTGTGTGCGAAGCGAGAGGAGTTTCCACCCCTCGATCCGGGCGAGTTCTACGCTTGCGATCTGGAGGGGGCGCGAGTCGTCTTCGAAGAAGCGGGGGTGGCCAGCGAATTGGGTCGAGTTCGCGCGGTCGTCACCTATCCGACCGCCGACGCGCTTCTGGTCGACGCCGGGGACGGGGGCGATCCGTATGAGGTGCCTCTGGTCGATTCGGTGATCCGGAACGTTGATGTCGAGAACGCGCGGGTCGTGTTGGCCACCCTCGAGGGGGTATTCCGGCGGTGAGCGCCACGCTGCGCTTCGACGTTGTTACGCTTTTTCCGGATATCTTCGCCGGATACCTGGGCGCGAGCTTCATCGGACGCGCTGTCGAAGGTGGACAGCTCGCGTTTCGCTTTCGCAGCCCGCGCGACTTCGGTTTGGGCAAACATCGGAGCGTCGACGATACCCCTTACGGCGGCGGCAGTGGGATGATCATGCGCGTCGACGTGATCGTGGCGACGATGGAGTCGCTCGACGCCGAGGCGTCGCGAGAGCCGCGCGCACATCGCGTCTTGCTGACGCCCCAGGGACGCGTCCTCGACCAACGGCGGGTGCGCGAACTCGCATCGCGGCCGGCGGTCATGCTGGTGTGCGGGCGTTACGAAGGGTTCGACGATCGGATTTCGGCGTTCACCGACGAGCAACTTTCGCTGGGCGACTTCGTGATGACCGGAGGCGAGGTCGCTGCGATGGCCATCATCGACGCCTGTGCGCGACTTTTGCCGGGGGTTCTCGGCAACCAAGCGTCCACGGTCGACGAGTCGCACAATCCCGAGACCGGTGGCTTGCTTGAGTACCCGCAGTACACGCGTCCGGTCGAGTTCCGGGGGGTGCGCGTGCCGGACGTGCTGCAAGGCGGTCATCATGCGGACATTGAACAGTGGCGGCGGCAGCAAGCGATCGCGAGGACCCGCGAGTGTCGGCCGGATCTTTGGGAGCGCTTCTGCCGGAATCGGCAAGAGCCATGAGGCGCTGCGCGGTCGCACTCGTGCACCATCCCGTGCTCGATGGATCGGGCGCAATCGTCACGACGGCCGTGACGAACCTGGACGTACACGACCTGGCCCGCAGCGCGCGAACGTTCGGGTGCACCGACTACTTCGTCGTGCATCCCATCGCGGCGCAACGCGAGTTGGTCAAGCGAATCCGCGATCACTGGACCGAGGGGTCCGGCGGCCGTCGAATTCCGGATCGCCGAGAGGCACTGGGCATTCTGCGAATCGTCGAGTCGTTGGACGTGGCGTTCGAGCAGCTAGGCGGAAGAAGCCGCGTCGAAGTTTGGGCAACGGCGGCGCGCCCTCTGGGTTCGACGCTGACGTTCGAAGAGGCGCGCGCGCGTCTGGCGGGCGAGGGCACCCAAGTGCTCATCCTATTCGGAACCGGCTGGGGTCTGGCGCCGAGCGCAATCTCAGCGGCCGACGGATTGCTCGAGCCGATCGTCGCCGAGGACACCCGGTACAATCACCTGAGCGTGCGGGCGGCCTGCGCCATCGTGCTCGACCGATTGTTCGGGCGAATTGGAGCGGGGTCGCGGGTGGCGGCGCGTTGAGACAAAAGCGCCTCCATCTCGGGAGTGTAGGCCCCGCCTTGGCGCTCCACGAGAGGGGGGACAACGATCAATCCGCCGGCATGCCCGGCCTGGGCTTCGACGAGAGCGACTCTCGCAGCCGCGCCGGGCGCGGAGTGCACGAAGCGCATGCGCTTGGCGTGAAGGCCTTCGGCCCCAAGGCGAGCCAACAGCGAAGCCAACTCCCGGGCGGGATAAACGAAGCATACCCGTGCGCCGCGGCCCGCGATCTGGCGTGCCGCGACGACGAACGGGCCCAAATCGCCGACGCGTGCACGCGCCTCCGCCTCGGACCCTACGGACCGGCCGCGGCCCGGGGCGACGTACGGGGGATTGCAGACCACGAGGTTGGCTTCGCCGCGTTGCGCTCTTCCGACGTCGCGCACGTCGGCCCGAACGAATCTCGCCGCGGTCCGTCCAGCCGTTTGCGTCCAGGTTCCGCCGGGCCATCTTGGCCGCGGCTTCGTCGATTTCGACGAAGACGACGCGCTGGGTCGCGCCAAGACGCAGAAGAGCCAGCCCTACCGCTCCAACGCCGGCTCCCAAGTCGAAAGAGACGCGAGCGGGCCGCTTCACGTACGGCCCATCGCCGGACTCGGTCGAGTTTGCGGCTTCGCGGGCAGCGAACGTTGCGAGCAGAAGAGCGTCGACATTGGTCCTGTAGCCCCTGCCGCGATGAGGCTGAAACAGGACAACACTGCCTCCAAACAGAGCGTCTTGCGTCGCCTCCGAAGCGGTGCTGTCGCTCAGCACACCGCCGTTCAAAGTTGCCATTTCCGTGCGCCTCCTCGCCCCGAGGCACTCGCGCTCGGCGCGATGGCCCGGCGCGTCCCCGCCGCTTGCACCATACTCTAGGAGCCGGATGCCCGTGTCACGCGTCTCATTTCCCGATCAAGCAGTCACGTCTTGTGCGAAAGGGGCAAAGCAGGTCTTCGAACACGGACGTGCCGCCGCCGAGCCGTCGGTCCCCCCGCCGATCCAGGGCGTGCGGGCGACCGACCCTGCCGAACGTGTCCGGTTGACCGCGCGAGCGCTCGGATTCGACGCTGTGGGCATCGCGCGCGCCGACGTTCCGCTCGACCGGGACATCGCGCGCTACGACGCCTTCATCGCCGACGGAAAGCACGGGGAGATGCGGTATCTCGCTCGAAATCGCAACCTACGGGAACGCCTCGATGCCGACGGGTTGCTTCGCGGTGCGAAGAGCGTCGTGTGCGTCGCCCGGCGCTATCCGCGCTCGCCCGACGTCGGCCCGGCAGGAATCGTCGGATCCATTGCCCGCTATGCGCGAGGCCGCGACTACCACGGATTTCTGCGGCGGCGGATCCGGCGTTTGGCGGCTCTCCTGCGTTCGTTCGGATCCCCGGACCAACCCGTCCGAGCGCGCCCGCTGTGCGACGACGAGCCGGTTCTCGAGCGGGCGTGGGCGGCGCGGGCGGGACTCGGGTTTATCGGCAAAAATGGAATGCTCATCGTGCCCGGCCTCGGGTCGATGGTGTTGCTCGGCGAGGTGGTCACCACCTTGGAACTGCCCGTTGACGTGCCGATGGCCGAGAGATGCGGGACCTGCACACGGTGTCTGGATGCGTGCCCGACCAAGGCGTTCGCCGCGCCCTTCGTCTTGGATCCGCGTCGTTGTGTGGCCTACTTGACGATTGAGCATCGGAGCGCGATACCGCCCGACCTTGCGGAAGGCGTCGGCGCACACTTGTTCGGCTGCGACGACTGCCAGAATTGTTGCCCGTTCAACGCCGGTGAAGCCGCCCGCGCTCGAGATTCCGCAGCCGATGGCGACCCGTTCTCCCCGCTCGATCGCTGGTCGACCGTGCGGCTTGCCGATCTGCTCTCGCTCGACGAGGCGGGGTGGCGCGCCCTGGTGCAGGGTTCGCCGCTCAAGCGAAGCGGGCGCGCCGGGATCGCCCGCAATGCGGCTATCGTACTCGCCAACAGGCGGGACCGCAGCGCGCTTGGGGCCCTACGAGACGCGGCGGATCGGCACGACAGCGACGTCGTTCGTCAGGCGGCCGCGTGGGCCGTCAAGCAACTCGAGCGGGAGCCGCGCTGGGGCGACCGGCTTTAGCCCTTTCCTGAATCGATGAGCGCGGAGCCTCGCTTCGCGGAGCGGGGGAGGGCCCGGCCCTAATCGGCCCGCGCGGTTCCGTTCGTGCCGTTTGCCACGACGGGCGCGCGCTCCTTTTCCCGTTCCGGGGCGCGGACGCTTCCGAGCGACGAGCGGCCGATGAAGACTTTGCGATCGAAGGTGTCGAGGTTCTTGTGCGCGACGATCTGAAAGCAAGCGGCGTTGCCCTGCATCGCGATCCGCCACGACCATGCGAGAAACAGATGCCAAAGGCGGTACCAGCGCTGGCCGTACGCTTTGACCACGCTGTGTTCGTGCTTTTGCCAGTTCTGATGCCACCGCTGGATCGTGAGTCCATAGTGGACGCTCACGTTTTCGGCGGACTGGATTTCGAAGCCCACCCTCTCGAGTCCTCTCACGACGTCGCTCAGCGGGAGCGAAGCATCCGCGCCGGGAAAGATGTACTTGCTCATGAAAAGACCCCAAATGAGGTCCTCGGGGCGCAGCCCAATCACCGGCACACCGAGCGCTCCGCCGCGGCGTAGACCCGTCCACTGCAATAAAAACAGACCGTCGTCCTTCAAGAGATCGTATGCGAGCTGACAAAACTTGCCGAAGTTCTTGATGCCCACGTGCTCGACCATTTCGAGGCTCGAGATGCGATCGTATTGGCGTCTCGGGATGTCGCGATAGTCCAGGCACTCGATACGAGCTCGCTCCGATAACCCGGCTTTCGCGATCCGCCGATTTCCGAAGGCCGTTTGGTTTTTGCTGATCGTGATGCCGGTCGATTTCGCGCCGTAGTTTTTGGCCGCGTACATCGCAAGGGTTCCCCATCCACAGCCGATGTCGAGCATCTCGTCGCCGGGATCGAACCATCAACTTGCGACACACCAAGTCGAGCTTGTTGTCTTGCGCCTGTTCAAGCGAATCGTGCTCGTCACGAAAGAATGCGCTCGTGTACACCATGCGCTCACCGAGGAAGGCATCGAAGAAGTCGTCGCCGCGATCGTAGTGCTCGCGAACGATGCGCTCGTCCTGTTCCTTGGAGTGGATGGCGACCTCGGGAATGAAGCGGGTGACGAAGAACTCCAGGTGGTGCTTCGTCAGCGCATAACTGACGAGCTCGCGACGGGCGTCCAGAAAAGCGTCCATGTCCGGGATGTCGATCAGGCCATCCAGGTAGCCCTCGAACAACGTGGTCATCGGAATCTTGCGCGTTGCGTACCGGGCAGCGAAGCTGCAGTCCTGGAAGGACACGAGATCGGTCAGCTTGGTCGTCTTGGTCACGGGTGGCCTTCTGTAATGGCGCGAAGCGCGGGGCCGAAAGGGAACACAACCGGCCTTTCTGTTCAACAAGGATGCGACCGACGAGGACAGGATTCGTGGTAATGTGCTACAAAGTAGCCGGTCGAGGGCAATGAGAGTTTTCCTCGGAGCGGTCCTTTTGGCGGTCGGTCTGGTGGTTCCGCGTGCGGGGACCGCTCAGGAGTCGCAGATCGAGGGCCTACGTGCGGCGGCGCAGTCTCACTCGCGAGACTGGGAGGCCGCCTTGTCGTTCGGGCGTGCACTGCGGCGCGCTGGCCGTTGGGCCGAGGCCGAGGTCGAGCTCCGCCGCGGGATCGGTGTATGTGCAGCCAACCCGACCGCGCTCCGCGCCCTCGACACCGAACTCCCCCACGTCTACATGGACCTCGGCAGCTTCCAGCGCGCGTTCGTCACCTGCAAGCGACTCACCGGTGTGCCAGGGGCAAGCGCCGAAGGCCATGCGTGTGTCGCAGACGCGCACTTGGTCTGGCAGCGAGCGACGGAGGCAGAGCTCGAAGCGGCGGAGGCGCTTGCGAAAGACCCACAGTGCTACGACGCACGGCTCGCGCAGGGGCTGGCGTTCGAATACGAGCTCGACTCGGCCCGAGCCGAGGCCTCCTTTCGAGAGGCCATCGCGATGCGACCCGACGGAGCGGACGCGCGCACGGCCTTGGGGCGTGTCCTGTGGAGGGCCGGTGACCGGTCGCAGGGCCTCGCTGAGTTGAGGAAAGGGGTGGAGCTTGATCCTCTCGGCCCCGAGAGCCTATTCGAGCTGGCGAGTGCGCTCCCGTTCGGGCCGGAGCGGACCGGCTTGCTCGAGCGGGCGATCCGCGAACGCCCTTCGTTCGGCAAGGCATGGCTCGATCTGGGCGCGGAGCGCCTCGCCGCGGGCCGTGTCGCAGAGGCGAAGGAAGCCGCCGAGTCCGCCGCGCGCGCTGACGCGACCCGTGGTGAGGCCCGCATTCTGCTGGGTCAGGTCGCGCTCGCCGAGGGCCGCGCCGACGACGCCATTCGCGCTGGAGAGGCGGCTCTGAGGTCCGAGGCCAACAACGCCGCCGCGCAGTTGCTCGTCGCCGACGGCAACGCGCGGAAGGGCGAAATTGACCTGGCGATCGAGGGGTATCAAGCCGCGTGGGGGCTCGACCACCACGATCCCACCCCGCTCGTGAATGCAAGCCTCGCCTGCCATGCTGCGGGCCGTGATACGAGTGCCCGCGCCTTCGGCGTTCGAGCCAGCGAGGAGTTTCCCGACTGGGCGCCAGGCTGGGCGGCGCTTGGCGACGCGCTGGCCGCGCAGAACGAGCGGCGAGCCGCACGCGAAGCGTATGGCCGCGCCCTGTCGGCTTCCGCGGGGGGGGTGGATCGCGACGGCGTGCGGGCCAAACTCGCGGCCCTGCGTTGAGGGCGGCTAGACTAAGACGGAAAGCAGGGCCCCGGCTCTCGTCAATTCCGTGGATCGACTTGATCTCGTACAACGCGTTCTGGCGCGAGATCCGCGTGGTATCGCCCGCGCGCTTCGGGTCGTCGACGACCGGTTGCCGGGCGGCGACGAACTGATGAAGGACCTCTGGCCGCATACCGGCCGGGCATGGGTCCTGGGTGTCACCGGGAACCCCGGCGCGGGAAAGTCCACGATGTGCGACCGGCTCATCACGGCATACCGGCAGCGTCACGATCGAGTGGGCGTCGTTGCGGTCGACCCCACGAGCCCTTACTCGGGCGGGGCTATTCTCGGAGACCGCATCCGAATGCAGCGCCACGCGAACGACGCGGACGTCTTCATTCGTTCCGTGGCAACCCGCGGGCATCTGGGCGGACTCTCGAGAAGCGCTCGCGACATCGTGCGCGTGCTCGACGCCGCCGCGTACGGCGTCATCCTTGTCGAGACCGTCGGCGTCGGCCAGGACGAGATCGAGATCACCCGCACCGCCCATTCGACCCTCGTGGTGATGACGCCCGGTCTTGGAGACGAGGTTCAGGCGATCAAGGCCGGACTGCTCGAGTGCGCCGATGTCTTCGCCGTCAACAAATCCGATCGAGACGGCGCGGACGCGACCGCGCACGATCTCGAGCTCATGATTTCGCTGGGCAACGAAGCCATGCGGTCACTTCCCAAGGGCATCGGCGCCGTGACGCACGGTGCGCGCGCAGGACCCATCAGGCCGCGCTCGGCCCTTTCAGACGACGAAACCTGGACCCCGCCTATCGTCAAATGCATCGCCACGCGCGGCGACGGCGTCGACGAAGTCGTGCGGGCGCTGGGCCGACACCGGGGTTGGCTCGAAGGAACGGTGGCGGGCCGAAACCGACGGCGATCCCGGCTCGACGAAGAGCTTCGCCAGGCTTTGCGGGAGGCGCTCCTCGATGCCGCCATTCACGACCTCGGCGATCGAATCGACGATGCAGTCCGCGAGGTGGAGAACCGAGGGGTGGACCCGTATACCGCAACCGAGCGCTTGGTCAACGCGTTTCGCGCAAGGAAGTAGCCGTTCGAGCAGCAGCCGGACCCCGACCTCGCGGCGGATTTCGGCCCATTGCGGAGGCGGCCGCCCCGTCTCCGCTCGGTCGAGGTTTTCCGTCGGTCGCGGGGCCGCCTGCGCGGCGTCTTCGCGGCGCCTTTCGACCGATCTGTTCGGCGTCGAATGCGGATGGGCAGACGTCGTTGACCGAGCAGTCGGTGCAAGCGGGCTTTCGTGCGTGGCAGCAGCGGCGGCCGTGAAAGATGAGTACGTGGCTCGCCGCGTTCCACTCCGTCCTCGGCAGGATCACGCAAAGGTCTTTTTCGATTTTCTCGGGTTCCGTCTGCTTGGACCAGCCGAGTCGCTGGCTGAGGCGCATCACATGCGTGTCGACCACGACCCCTTCGGGGGCATTCCACATGACCCCGAGGACCACGTTCGCAGTCTTGCGCCCGACCCCGGGCAGTTGGACCAGGGCATCGAGCGTCC
Organism: uncultured delta proteobacterium; assembly: GCA_963696385.1. Taxonomy (GTDB): domain Bacteria; phylum Myxococcota_A; class Polyangia; order Polyangiales; family Polyangiaceae; genus Palsa-1150. Next base: position 347,931 of record CAVOKF010000003.1, on the reverse strand, counting down.
GCGGAACCTCGCCACCGTGATCGCGAACGAGCGCTTTCGCCAGACCCACGAGCGACTTGGCCTTCGTGCGAAAGAAGCCGAGCGTCGACACATAAGGTTCCACGTCGCGGGGCGCCGCGGTGGCCAGAGCGTGCGCGTCCGGAAAGCGGGCGAACAATTTGGGTGTGACCTTGTTGACCGCCACGTCCGTCGTTTGCGCTGAGAGCACGACGGACACGAGCAGCTCGAACGTGGATCGGTGATCCAGTTCGCAGCGGGCCGTCGGATGTTGGCGAGCCAGTCGACGGAGCGTATTCGTTGCCAGAGCGGGGGCCGATCGAGCACGACCACGGCGCTCCTTCGCCGACAGCCTCGGCGTGGACGATGAACCGGGCGATCCCACTCAGTTCAGCTCGCTCGGTGCGGGGGGTACGGTGGATCCGCCGAGATCGTCTGCTTCGCCCGTCTCGGCCATTCGCTCTACGGCGACGATCCGCTCCCCATCGCCGAGCGTCATCAGTTTGACGCCCTGGGCGTTGCGGCCCGTTTCACGGATCTCGCCGACGCGCGTTCGCAGCGTTTGTCCGCGATCCGTGATGAGCATGACCTCATCGCTCTCCTTGACCAGCTTGACGCCCACGACCGGACCATTGCGTTCGCTGGCGTCGATCAAGATGATTCCCTTGCCTCCACGGTTCTGGGTTCGAAACTCGTCGATCTGCGTGCGTTTGCCGTATCCGTGTGCGCAGACGGCCAGCACCAGCGAACGCTCATCGCTCGACACCTCGAGGCCGACCACTTCGTCGCCCTCGCTCAGGTCGATCCCCTTGACCCCATGGGTCCCCCGGCCCATCGGACGAAATTGATCCTCGGGAAAGCGGATGCTCTGCCCGCCCTTGGTGGCAATCAGAATGTCGCGGGTGCCGTCGGTGAGCGCGGCGGAAAGGAGTCGGTCGCCTTCGTCGACTTTGACGCCGATGATTCCCTTCTCGCGGAAGTTCTCGTACTCGTCGAGCTCCGTTTTCTTGATCTGTCCGTCCTTCGTAAGGGTCACGACGAACTTGCCCTTTTCGATCTTCGGAATTTCCACGATGGCCGCAATCTTTTCGCCCGCTTCGACGCCGATGAAATTGACAATCGCACGACCCTTGCTCGTACGCGCGGCCAGGGGAATTTCGTAGACCTTCTTGACGTAGACTTTCCCCTTGTCGCTGAAGAAGAACACATAGGCGTGCGTCGAGGCGACGAAGAGCTGTGTCACCCAGTCTTCCTCGCGCGCCTCCATTCCGATGCGTCCTCGGCCGCCCCGCTTCTGAGCGCGATAATCTTTGGGGCTCGTACGCTTGATGTATCCGGCGTGCGAGATCGTCACGACCATGTCCTCTTCTTGAATCAGATCCTCGTCCAGGATCTCCGCATCGTTCTCGACGATCTCGGTCCGCCGACGGTCGGCGTATTTGGTCCGGATCTCTTCGAGCTCCATGACGATGACGTTGTCGAGCAGCTCCGGACTCGCGAGAATCGATCGAAGCCGAGCAATCGCATCGCACAATTCGGCGTATTCGTGAGCCAGCTTCTCCTGCTCGAGGCCGGTGAGTCGCGAAAGACGCATCTCGAGGATCGCCTTGGCTTGTCGATCGGATAGCGCATAAGGCTGCCGGTGCCGCGCGAGTTCGATCTCGCCCTCTGGCCGTCCGGCTCGCCGAACGAAGGCCTCGAGCCCCGAAAGTGGCAGGGTCATCAGCGCCGTCCGCGCGGTCTCCGGATCCGCGGACTGCCGGATCGTCTTGATGACCAGATCGACTTCGGAAACGGCGACGCCGAGACCCTCCACGATCTCACGCTGTCCCTCGGCTTGCCGAAGCTCGTATCGCGTGCGGCGCGCGACGACCTCTCTTCTGTGTCCCACGAACGCTTCGAGCGTCTCTTTCAGATTCAAGACCGCGGGGCGCCCTTGCACGATCGCGAGGTTGATGACTCCGTAACTCGTCTGCAGATCCGTCTGTCGGTAGAGCTGATTGATGACGATCTGCGGAATGACGTCTTTCTTCAGCTCGACGACGAGTCGTATGCCATCTCGATCGCTTTCGTCGCGAACCTCCCCGACCCCATCAAGCTTCTTTTCGCGGACGAGCTCCGAGATGCGCGCCGCGACTCGGGCCTTATTCACCTGGTACGGGATCTCGGTGATGACGATCTGCTCTTTCTCGCCGCGTCCTGGGGAGCGCTCCACACCCAAGCGGGCGCGCATGACGATGGCTCCGCGGCCGGTTCGATACGCCGACTCGATGCCCGATCGCCCGTAGATGAGCCCGGCCGTCGGAAAGTCCGGCCCCGGTACGAGACGGATGAGATCGTCGAGGGAGGCGTTGGGCTGCCGGAGAAGGTGGACCGTGGCGTCGATGACTTCGCCGAGGTTGTGCGGGGGGATGTTCGTCGCCATTCCGACCGCGATGCCGTTGGTACCGTTGACCAGCAGATTCGGGACGCGTGACGGCAGGACCACGGGTTCTTGGAGGCGGTCGTCAAAATTCGGGACGAAGTCGACGCATTCTTTGTCGAGGTCATTCAGGATCTCGACGGCGAGCTTGGTGAGACGCGCTTCCGTGTATCGGTACGCCGCCGCCGGGTCACCGTCGATCGACCCGTAATTGCCTTGACCGTCGATGAGCGGGTAGCGCATCGAAAAGTCCTGCGCCAGACGGACCAGTGCGTCGTAAACGGACGCGTCGCCATGGGGATGGTATTTGCCGAGAACGTCGCCGACGATCGTGGCGCTCTTGCGGTACCCGGTGGTCGGCAGCAATCCTTGCTCGTACGCGCTGTACAAGATGCGTCGATGGACCGGCTTGAGCCCATCGCGCACGTCGGGGATCGCGCGCCCGATGATGACGCTCATCGCGTAGTCGAGGTACGAGGTGCGCATCTCGTCCTGGATCGAGACGGGGACCTTTTGCTGCGGTGCGGTTGGCGTCGGCGGATTCTCGGCCATGAGTCGCGCAATGGTTTAGCACGCAGCCCGAGGGATCCGATCGCCCCGGCGCGCGTTCCAATCGGGCCGGGTCGAATCGACTAGAAGAAATTCCCGATCGTGAACTCGAAGTCGCTGTGCCGTTCGTAGGGCAAGGGCTCGAGTGGGAAGCCCCACTCGAATCGAAGGGGACCGAGTGGGGAGAACCAACGGATTCCGAAGCCGGTCGACGTGCGTAGGTAGCCGAGGCTGTCGGGAAACGAAAAGCACGGCTGAACGACCCTGTCGAACTGCGGTGCCGGCGTGGTCCGGCAGAACTGGCTTTCGGTATTCCACGAGTTTCCCGCGTCGAAGAACACGACGCCGCGGATCCCGACCTTGTCGAGAATCGGGAACTCGAGCTCCAGGTTCTCGTAGGCCTCCATGTTTCCGCCGATATTTGCGCCGTTCGGGATCGGCGCAGAGTTCGGATCCAGCGTGGACGTCAGCGGAAGGCGAGGGCCGATGCTCCGCAGATAGAAGCCGCGTACGTCCAGAATCCCGCCCAGAAAATACCGCTGGAAGATCGGGACGCCTTCTGGATCCGGGCTCGTGATGAGGCCCCATTCGGTGTTCAGCTTGAGCACGAACCCCGATCCGGGCTGGCCCACCGTCGCTCCGCCGAGCGGATAGTAAAATCGCCCGGTGAACTTGTGACGCAGGTAGTTGAACTGGCTGCCGAAGAGCTCGGACGCGAGCTCAGTGGATACCTGCAGAAAGATTCCCGAGCTCGGGAAAAGCCGGTTGTCTCGGGTGTCGTACGTGAGCGTGGGCCGGAGCGAGAAGACGCGGCCCGAGTTGAACAGATTGGCCAAAGGCAAGGCTTGAAAAATGTTGGTGAAACCAGGCGTGGAGGTCCCGAAAACGGTGGTTGTCGACGAGGTATCCACCGAGTCCCATTCGGCGGTCGCCGTAACCGAGAGCCGCAGCCACGGCTGCGCCAACGCGTAGCCGAACGTCATCGATCCACCGATGGACCGCCGCGCAAAGTTCGGAAAAACATACAGCGTATCATAGAGTTCGACGCTCGAATTCCAGTTGCTGTCGAGAAAGTAGGGCTCGAAAAAGCGCAGCGTCACGAGCTGCCGCAAGGACGAAACCTGGGCTTGCAGTGCCAGTGCCTGCCCGTTGCCGAAAAGGTTCGCCTGTTGGACTTGCGCCGTCGCGATGAAGCTCTCGATCGAGCTGAACCCGGCGCCCACCTGAAAGGTGCCCGTGGATTTCTCGCTGACCTCGACGTTGATGACAAGCTTGTCAGGCGCCGAACCCTGTTCGGTCGATAGGTCCACCCGTTCGAAGAACCCGAGCGCGGTGATGCGTCGCTTGCTGTTTTCGATCCCCGTCTCGCTGAAGAGCTGCCCCTCCTGCACCTCCATCTCGCGGCGGATGACTTTGTCACGCGTCTTCGTGTTTCCCTTCACTTCGATGCGCTCGATCGTGACGGGGGGACCGCGCTTGATCGGAACGACGATGTCCACCTCGGAGTGAATCGGGTCGAGCTCGGTCTCCGGTTCGGCTTCCACGTTGGCGAATCCCGCATCGCGATACAGCGTACGAACCGCTTGCAGGTCTTTGATGAGCTCGGCTCGGTTGAAGTAGTCACCGGAATGAGCGTGCAGCATTTCCTGCAGCGCTCGGCGGCCTCCCAGCGGCTCGACCTCCCGCGTCGGATCATCGGCGCTGCGTTCGTAGATTCGAAGCTGCCGGATCTTGTAGCGAGGCCCCTCGTGAATGACGATCGCAATGTCGATCCCGGAGCGGTCCGCGCTGAGCATCACCCGAGGGGTGCCGACTTGCACGCTCAGGTATCCCTTGTCGTAGTAGGCGGCGCTCAGCATCAAGACGTCGCGCTCGAACACGTCCTGCCGGTAAGGCCCTCCTGACCCGAACGAGAGGAAACCTCCGTTGCCGGTCTGCATCCCGTCTCGCAATTCGTCGTCGGTCATATGATCGTTGCCGATGAACGTCACGCGTCGAACCGTCACGGGTTGATGTTCTGTGATTCGAAATTTGACGATGACTTCGTTCTCCCGTTGAGGCTGGATTTCATACTGAACGTCCGCGAGAAAATAGCCCTTCTCCGCATAGGCATCTTTGATCTTCTGAACGCTGCGACGCACGGCCGGCAAGCTCAAAATCGTGTTCGCCTTGACCTCCACGACCTCGGTCAACTTGTCGCTCTCGATTTCGTCGTTGCCCGAGTACTCGACCGTTTTGATGTTCGGCCGCTCGCGCACGATGAAGCGCAAGACGACGCCGCGGTCGCTCGTCGTAAGGTCCACCTGAATGTCTTCGAAAAAGCCCGAGTCCCACAAGGCGTGGACGTCTGCCGTCAGGTTGTCGACCTTGAACAGCTGGCCGATCTTTTCACGCAAATAGGACAGCACGTCCTCGCGCACGACGCGTCGGTTGCCGACCACTTCCAAGGCAGCGATGGGGAGTCCCTCGGCCTGTTCGGCGACGGTGGGAGGCAAGCGCAACGTTGGATCCAGGCCGAGACCCGAGGCAGACGGCGCACCGCCGCCGTCCGCCAACGTGCCCGCATCGACGTTGGGTGCCGCTTGTGCTCCTGCGTCGGGGAGCGACGCCGCGGTCGGGTGGATTGTGCTGGCGTCCACTGCGTACGCAGGTCGGACGCAGAGCAGCGCGAGAAGCACCGCAGCCAAGAAGGCGAGCAAGCGTGCGTTTTGCATCGGGGTCGCGCGCCCACGACCTCGTCGAGGATGCGCAAAAAGTCTCCGCTGCCTAGCGCACGCGTGAGGCCGCGGTCAACCAGCCGGATGCGACGGCCCCGCGCCACCAGACGAAGGCCGCGACCGCGAGCCCGATTGGGACGCCCGCCATGGCCACCGGCATCGAGGCGTGATCCGCGACGAGACCCATCAATGGCGGCGACCAAAGGTCGCCCAGCGCGTGGATGGCGAAGATGGCGAGTGCCATGGCGCTGGCACGAAGTTCGGGGGGCGCGCTTCGCAGCAGCACGACGTTGATCGGGCCGCTCAGCGAGAACAGCGCGATCTGGCAAGGCAGCGTCCAGCCGAAAAACAGGGCCGCCGTGGTGGTCGCGATCGCGGCAGCGGCGAGAGGCGCTCCGACGCCCGAACTGGCCGCGCACACGCCGAGATGGATCCGGACGCAGGTCGCGTCCGCACGTGCCGGGTCGGCTTCGAACAAAGGCGCCCCGGAAGAAGTGCCGGCGGGCCGACGGCCCCGGACCGCGCGATCGGCCACCCATCCGCCGAAAACGGTCCCCAGTGCGCCCCCGAGGACCGTCACGAGGCCGAAGTCGATGCTCGCCCGCGCGACGCCGAGACCGGTTCGTTCGCTCACATATTTGGGCGCCCAGTAAGCAAAGCCCCCGATCGCGAAGGTGTATACGCAGTACCCGAGCACCGCAGCGCGGTAGATCGGCATGCGTGCCAGATTGCGCGCCGCGTCGAGCAAGTTCCATTCGGACGGCTTCGAGCCATCCACAGGCTCGGCGATTCGCAGGCAAAGGAGCGCGAGCACGAGCCCCGGTCCCCCCGCGACGTAGAACGCGCTGCGCCACCCGTGCCCGTGCAGGACGGCCCCACCGACCAGGTAACCGAGAGCGGAGCCAACCGGCGTAGCAGCGCAGTAGAAGGCCATCCAGCCCGATTTGCGCCCTTCGGGCGCGAGGCGATCAATCAGCGCGGGCGCGAGGGTCGCGAAACTCGCTTCGCCGACGCCAACCGCCGCACGCGCGGCAATCAACGACGCCGTGGTCCGAGCTAGGCCCGACGCGACCGTCGCGGCACTCCAGATGGCCACGCCCGCCGCGATGAGCGTTCGGCGCGTGCCGCGGTCGCCGGCGCGATCTGCCCATGCGCCGAAAACTGGGCTCGTCGCGAAGTACCCGATAAGAAATACGGTCGGCAGCAAACCGGCCACGAGATTGGACAGGCGCAGATCGGCTTGCAGAGGGACGAGGACGGCGGACAGGACATAGCGGTCAAGGTAGTTGAGCAGATTCAACCCCGTGAGAAGGATCAGAATGATCTTGGGGTTGCGTATCAATGGATGGTGAGCATACCGGGGCTAGCGGAGAACTTGATGCCGAAGTCGATCACCGAAGGTACGCCGTTGCTGGATCCTGGCGGGTTCGCGCACGAACCAAAACGGCGGGCGACAGCAGAATCGATGGCTTCGCGCCAGCGCGAGATCTCCGTGAGCGAGTTCTTCACGAAGAATCGCCACCTTCTCGGCTTCGACAACCCGGCCAAAGCGCTGCTGACGACGGTCAAGGAAGCCGTCGACAATTCGCTCGACGCGTGCGAAGAAGCCGGGATTCTTCCGGAGATCCTCGTCGAAATTCGGGAGGTCGCGGGAATCGCCGCGAAAGTGTCGAAGGCCAAAGATCCCGAGTCGGCGGGCGGAGAGCGGACGGTGCCAGGGGGGCCGTCGAGGTTCCGCATCGTCGTCGAAGACAACGGACCCGGCATCGTGAAGCCGCAGATTCCGAAGATCTTCGCGAAACTTCTCTATGGTTCCAAGTTTCACCGGCTCAAGCAGTCACGCGGTCAACAGGGCATCGGCATCAGTGCCGCGGGGCTGTACGGGCAGCTCACGACTGGGAAGGCGGTCGTCATCACGAGCCGCACGGGCAAGGGCCGGCCGGCGTTTCAAGTTCACGTACGGATCGACACGAAACGCAATCAGCCCGACATCGTTCACGAAGAGACGGTCGACTGGGCGCGCGAGCACGGAACCCGCGTCGAGATCGAGCTGGTTGCGACCTATCGGGGCGGTCGAACCGGCGTACAGGAGTACCTCGAACAGACGGTCGTTGCGAACCCCCACCTTGCACTCACGTTCGTCTCGCCCAAAGGCGAGCGTCTCGAATTTCCGCGGGTGGCGTTCGATCTTCCCCCTGAGGCGGCGGAAATAAAGCCGCATCCGCTCGGCGTGGAGCTCGGGATGTTGCAAGCCATGCTCGCAGACTCTCCGAGAAAAACGGTGAAACAGGTGCTCATCGATGACTTCTCGCGCATATCGACGGCCGTGGCGCAACAGGTCTGCGAGCGCGCGAAGGTGAATCCGAGCACGCCCGCCGAACGCATCCACGGCGAGCAACTCGAGCGCCTGCATGCGGCGCTCGGGACGGTCAAAGTCATGGCGCCGCCGGCAACCGCTGTCGTACCCATCGGAGAGGCCTTGCTCATCGAAGGTCTCAAGCGCCGCTTTTCGCGGGCCGAGTTTTACGTGTCGACGACGCGCCCTCCGTCCGTTTACCGCGGCAATCCTTTCGTTGTCGAAGTCGGCCTCGCGTTCGGTGGCGATCTGCCGGCCGACGAACCGGCAGAGATCATGCGATTCGCGAATCGGGTTCCCCTTCAGTACCAGCCGAAGGCCTGCGCGATAAGCGAGGCGGTTTACTTGACCAACTGGCGAAGCTACGAGCTGCAGCAGCCGAAGGGGAGCTTGCCGATCGCCCCGATGGCCATCGTTGTGCACCTCGCCAGCGTCTGGGTCCCCTTCACGAGCGAAGCGAAGGAAGCGGTTGCGCATTACGACGAATTGCTTCGTGAAATGGGGCTTGCCATCAAGGAGTGCGGGCGCAAGCTCGCTGCGCACATTCGCGCGAAGGCGCACGCCGATCGCGAGCACAAGCGACGCAGCATATTTCAGAAATACATACCTGAAGTGGCGCAAGCCCTGTCCGACATCTTGAATGTGCCGAAAGACGAAGCCCAGAAGGCTTTTTTCAAAGCGCTTCCGAGCTTCGTACGGCTCGCCGACGAACCGATCGAAGGCGATTCGGAAGACAACGCGCAGCCGTCGCCGCCGGCGACTGCGAAAGGGGGGAATCCCAGCCTCCCGACAGGAGGAACCGATGCGCCGATCCAGCGAGGTACCGCCCGCGCATCGCCCAAAGCGACCGCGCCGCCTCCGTTCGCGCGCAAGGGCGGCAAAGGCGCAAAGGGGCGCCAGCAACTGCACGTGCCGGAGTGACCCATGGCCGCCAAGAAGCGAAAATCGAACAGAACGGAACGCGACGAACAGACGCTCGGGAGAATCGAGAAACTGGCTCGTCGAGCGTTGATGGACGTCGACAAGGGGAACAACCCGGCGCTCGAAATCCGCACGCGGACGTTGTCCAACGTGGCCTTCAACGAGAAAACGAGGATCATCGAGCTCGGGGAAAAGACACAATCGCGAGAATTTTTCAACGTCGCGATGGCGCGTAAATTCATGCAGACTTTTCTGGTCGCGAAGGGATGCAAGACGCTCATCGACGAGGGCAAGACCATCAGCATTCGCCAGATGTTCTACATGACCAAGCACACGCTCGAGGACTCGGAGGAAAATACATTCGAGGACCAGAGTGAAAGCGACCCGATCATCGAAGATCTCGAAGTCGGGATCGACGCACTTCGCGAGGAGCTGCATCTCTTTGCCAACCGTCGAGGTGGATTGGTGGGCAACATGGTCGTGCGTGACGGGCCCGACGAAATTGATCTCGCCCGAATGGGCCGGGGCGGCTGGATGATCCCGAGCATTTGCGAAGACGACGCCCTCAAATTCGTTCGATGCAACGCCGATTTCATCTTATTCGTCGAAAAAGACGCCATCTTCCACCGACTCAACGAGGACGGCTTTTGGAAAAAGCACAAGTGCATTCTGATGACCACTCAGGGGCAGGCCAGCCGCGGCGCGCGACGCTTGATGCAGCGGATGTCGCTTGAGCTAAAAGTACCTATTTATGCACTTGTCGACAACGACCCATGGGGGCTTTACATTTATTCGGTCCTCAAGCAAGGGAGTATCAATCTGGCTTACGAGTCGATGCGTATGGCGGTCCCGAATGTGAGATTTCTCGGGATGAGCGCGCTCGATCATCGCAAATTTGCCATGCCCAAAGCCGCGGAAATCAGGCTCACCAAAGAGGACCTCGCGCGAGCCGAACAGATGAAGGCGTACCCGTGGTTCAAAGCCAAACAATGGCAGCGCGAAATTCAAGGTATCGTGCAAAATGGGTTCAAGATGGAGCTCGACTCATTGTTGACAAAGGGCATCTCGTTCATTAGCGAGGAGTACATACCGAAGAAGCTCCGGGATCGAGATTACCTGCAGTGATATCGGACGAGCTGGATCTCTCCCCGCGCGTGGGTACGAGCTGGATCTCTCCCCCGCGTGGGTGAAGGGGCCCGGGGCCGGCCGATCCTCGGCGTTTTTCTTCCCGTTACTCGACATGGAACGGCACGACGCTGGCCTCCGCCAGTCCGGGCACCGCCGATCGCAAAGGATCCAGCACTTGCGACGCAGTGGCCACGACCACGGCAAGCAAGTTGTCTGTGCGAATGCGGCTCGCGACAGCAGCGCTCGCCGACGCGGACGTGACGGTCCGTACGTGCTCGATCCAACCGCTGAAGTAGTCTCGCGGCAAATCAAGAAGCTCCAGATCGAGCGCCTGATGCAAGCGCTTCGTCGCCGTGTCGACGTCGAATGCGTGCGACCGTACCAGGTAGCGTTTGACGAGGTTCACCTCCGCCGGGCGCACTCCGGCTTTCACCCAGGCGTCGAGCAGTTCGATGGCCAGCGCCAAACAGGGTGCGGCGTCCTGTGCCGCAGGAAAGGTCCAAAGCGTCCAGGCCTGGCGCCGCCGATCCACCGATGCTCGACTGCTCGCGCCGTACGACCAACCGCGTTTCGAACGGATCTCCTTCATCAACCGCGACGTGAACGTTCCGCCGAAGACCGCGTTCGCCACGACGAGCGAAACGTGGTCGGCGTCGTGAGCGGACGTGCCTAGCGTGCCAAGAAGAATCTGGGTTTGCGTTCGCTCGGGCTTGTCCACGAGCAGCAACCGACGTCCCGGACGCATCGTGGGATCGGGGACGTGGTCCACCGCTGCCGTCCCCGCCGGAAGGCCGGCGATGAGTTGCCTCGCGAGCAAGGGCGCGCGGTCGGGTGTCACGTCCCCGGCGATGCCGATGACGAGGTTTGCCTGGACGACGTATCGGCGATAGAAGTCGAGCACATCGGTGGGCGTGATGGCCTCTATCGTGCGCGTCGTTCCGCCGGCGTTGCGCCCGTAGGGGTGACCCTCGAAGAGGGTCCGTTGCATCGCCTTTTGAGCCACCACACGATCGTTGTCGCGTGCCTCAATGATTTCGGCGATGCTTTCGCGTTTGAGCCGCTCGAGTTCGTGATCCGGAAATGTCGGAGCTCGAAGCATTCGGCCGAGAAGTTCGACGAACGCATCGACATGGCGCGCGATGACTTGCGCATGAATACCCACCGTCGAGGGCGACGTATCGACGGCCATTTCCGCGCCCAGGGTGTCGATCCGGAAATCGATCTCCTCGGAGACGAGGCCTTCGCACCCACGCCTCAACATTCGAACGGCAATTCGGGCGAGGCCGGCCTTTTCCGACGGGTCGGTCGCGGAGCCGCAGCGAAGCGCGACGACCACCGAGACGAGCGGCACGTCGTGCGACGGCTCGAGCAGGGCGACAGCACCGCCGTCCAGATCGAATCGAAGCGGCTCGGGGGTCTGAAGGCGCGCGACGCTCACTGGGCTGCCTGCGCGGGCGCTGCACTGGCGTCGGGAACGACCCGCAGTACGGTGCGGGCGGTATCGACCAAGTAGCGTCGTGCGACCCTGCGCAAGTCGCTCGCGGTTGTACGCCGATAGGACTCGACCCGACGGAATGCGTGCGCCGGGTCTCCGAGGACTATCTCGAAGAAGCCGATCTGCTCGGCCTTGCCGCTTGCCGTCTCCAGCTGCTGCAACGATCCCAGCTCGAGCCGCGATTTCGCGCGCGCCAATTCCTCCTCGGCCACGACGTCCGTACGGACGCGGGCAAAGGCCTCCTCGAAGACGGGCAAGATTTCGAGCGCGCTGTGCGCGGATCGCGCCGTCGCCCAGCACTCGAACAGCCCCGGGTCTCGAAACGTGGAGACCCAGCCGCGCAGGTCCGTAGCGAGTTCTCGTTCGACGACCAGGGATCGATAGAGGCGAGAGGCGCGGCCGCCAAAGAGCACCTCGCTCAGAATGGTCATCGCCGCGTGATCCACGTCGCCGAACGCCGGGCCCTTGAACGCGACGAGCAGCTTTTCGCTGGCGGTCGGCTTGCGAATCTCCAGCCGCCGCTCGACCGTCTGCTGCGGCTCGGGCAGGATGTCCTCGGCCGGGACGGCCTGTGTCGGGATGACCCCATAGGCATCGCGGATCGCGAGGAGCAGATTGCGTTCGCGGACTTGTCCCACGACGACCACCGTCGCATTGCTCGGAGCGTAGTAGGTGCGATAGAAGTTCACGCAATCGTCGGGCGTAAACCCCTCGATGTCCGCCATCCATCCGATCGTGGGCCAACGATAGGGATGCGCCTCGAACGCCGTCTTGTACAAGAGTTCGTTCGCGAGGCCTTCGACGTCGTCCTCGACGCGGTAGCGTCGCTCGTTGGCGACCACTTCCTTTTCGCTCGCAATCTGGGCGTCCCTCAAAACGAGCCGATGCATCCGCTCGGCTTCGAGCGTGACCACGAGCCGAACGCGATCGGCGGGCAAGAGCTCGTGGTAGTAGGTCCAGTCGACCCAGGTTGCCGCATTGGATTCCGCCCCGTTTTCCTCGAGCTTGCGATCGAATATCCCCGCCGCAAGGTTTTCGGTCTCACCGAACATCAAGTGCTCGAACAAGTGGGCAAGCCCCGTTTTGCCGGGCCGCTCGTGACGCGACCCCACGTTGAACCAGGTGTGATAGGCCACCACCGGCGCGGCTCCATCGATCAGGACGAGGACCGTTAGGCCATTGCCGAGCCGCCACCGGTGGATCCTCTCGACGCCGAACGAGTGAGCCCCTTCGTACGACAGCCGAGCGCCCTCGGTCGTTCCAAGGTTCACTTGCGCAGCCCACGCTCGGCGTCCTGCCGCCGGATCACGTTGCCTCGCTCGCTTCTCCATCGAGCCGATGCGTCTAGCACTTCTGGGGGACGGTTGCGCGTCCGCACTCTTCGAACGCACAAGGGCCGCCGGTAGACGGCGGCTCCTCCTGCCGCATCCTGGCCGGACGGCTCAGGACTTTTTGGGTTGAACCACGATCTCCACGCGCCGATTGGCCGCTCGCCCTTCGAGCGACGTGTTGTCCGATACCGGGCTGTCGGGTCCTTTGCCCTGAGCCGTGATCAGGTCCTGGGGAATGCCTTTGCTCACGAGATAGTCGCGCACGGAACTCGCCCGCTTTTGAGACAAATCCATGTTGTAGTCGCGCGTTCCGACGTTGTCCGTATATCCGTAGACAATCATCGGCTGCTCCTTGCCGCGCAGAGCGTCGGCGATCTGATCCAGCTTCGCCATCGCCCCCGCTTTGAGATCCCACTTGTTCGTTGGAAATAGGACCTCACCCTGGAGCGTGATCACCATTCCGCGGTCGTCGTCCTTGACGGCGGCGATCTTGGCAATCGTATCGCGCGCGTCCTTCAGCTTCGCCTCCAGGTCCGCCAGCTTCTGGCTCTGCTCCGCAGCCGCCTTCTGCTCGGCTTGGAGCTGCTCTTGCGTCTTGTTGAGCGCCTGCTTCGTCTGATCGAGTTGGCCGCGGGCAGCCTGGAGCTGCGACGACATGGCCGTCGTCAGGGCACGCTTCGCTTCGTCTGTGTCCTGCTGCGCCTTGAGCGCCGCCGCCTCGGCTTCGGCGATTTGAGCCTTGCGCTGAGCCAAGATGGCGAGGTCGATCGTGATGGGCTCGTCGGGAGAGTCGTTCCATGCGCTTTCAGCGCGCTGAAGGGCCAAATCGGCCTCGTGCACGTCGGTCGGGTCGAGCTGGATCGTGATCCCGCTCTTGGCCCGCGCGAACTCTGCACGAGCGTCGACCAGCGCTCGGGGAGGAATGTGTTCGGCGCAAGCGCCGACCAGAGCGCCGATCAGAGTGGCGGCCAAGGGCACGGCGTTGGCCGTAAGACGAGTCGACTTCATGGCGTTCCTCCCGTTCCCTTGAGTTTCTGCAGATCCTGCTGGGCCGAATCAGCAGCCTGACGGGCCTGGGATGCCTTGGCCAGACTCAGCGCGAGCTGGGCTTCGACGCGTGCAAGCGCGATCACGCTTTCCGCGCGCCGGTTGTCTTGACCCATCAAGTCTTTGGATTTCTGGAGATCTTCGGCTGCAATCTGCAGGTGGAGCTTTGCGTCCGGGACGCTTGGAGCACCACCCGCTTCTGCGCGGCCGAGGTCCGCTTGGGCTTGTGCCCACTCGTCGTTCGGTGGCGGCAAACTCGAGCCGCACGCCGCCGCGAGCGTCGAAAGCAGCGCGATCGTCACGATCCGTATCCTCATCGTCATGTTTCCAATCTTAATTTCGGGTCCGAACCAACAGCAAGGAGATTACGCCCTTATCCGTCGACTTTCAGGATGGCCAGAAACGCCTGCTGCGGAATCTCGACCGTTCCGACCTGTTTCATTCGCTTCTTGCCTTCCTTCTGCTTCTCCAGCAGCTTGCGCTTTCGGCTGATGTCGCCGCCGTAACACTTCGCGGTGACGTCCTTGCGAAGCGCCTTGACGGTCTCGCGCGCGATGATTTTTCCTCCGATGGCGGCTTGGATCGCCACCTCGTACTGCTGACGGGGAACGAACTCCTTGAGCTTCTCGGCGAGCCCGCGGCCCCGCACGTAGCTCTTGTCCTTGTGGACGATGATCGACAGAGCGTCGAGGGGCTCGCCGTTCACGAGAATGTCGACCTTGACGAGCTCGTCCGCGCGGAAGCCCAAGAGCTCGTAATCCATCGACGCGTACCCGCGTGAAATGCTCTTCAGGCGGTCGTGGAAGTCGAACAGCACCTCGGCGAAGGGCAGCTCGTAGCTCACGATGACGCGGTCCGCTGCGGCATATTGAATGCCCTTCTGGACGCCGCGTCGTTCTTGACAGAGCGCGAGGACCGGCCCGACGTACTCGCTCGGGACGTGAATCGTCATCGTGACGAGGGGCTCCTCGATCCGGTCGATCTTCTGGGGGGCTGGCAGCCGTGCCGGATTCTCGACCCGCACTTGCTCGCCGGTCGTCAAGTACACGTTGTAGACGACACTCGGAGCGGTCGTTATGAGGTCCAAGTTGAATTCGCGCTCGAGCCGCTCCTGGATGATCTCCATGTGCAGCAAACCCAAGAACCCGCAGCGGAAGCCGAAGCCGAGCGCTTCGCTCGTGTCCGGCTCGAACGAGAATGCGGCGTCGTTCATGTGGAGTTTCTCCATCGCGTCGCGCAGTTGTGCGTAGTCGACGCTATCGGTCGGATACACACCCGCGAACACCATCGGCTTCACTTCTTTGAAGCCCGCGAGAGGCTCGGTCGTTGGCCCTCGGTGGTGAGGTCCGCGGCCCGGAGCGCTGACGGCATGCGTCACCGTGTCGCCGAGCTTGACGTCGTGGACGCTCTTGATGTTCGCGGCGATGAACCCGACTTCGCCTGGACGAAGCTCTTCGAGAGGTGTCGTGAACGGTTGAAAGACCCCTATTTCGGTCACTTCATGGTCCGTGCCGGCCGCGAGAAAGCGAATTTTGTCCCCTTTTCTGAGCATGCCGTCGACGATGCGCACCATGGCCACCGCGCCCCGATAACTGTCGTACCAAGAGTCGAAGACGAGCGCTCGAAGCGGAGCGTCCAGGCGTCCTCGAGGAGGTGGGACTTTGCGGACGATCTGTTCGAGGATCTCCCGAACTCCGATGCCGGTCTTGCCGCTTGCCGCGATGGCTTCGGAGCAGTCCAACCCGATGACCTGCTCGATTTGGGATCGGGTCTTCTCGACGTCGGCGCCCGGAAGATCGATCTTGTTGAGAACCGGCAAGATCTCGAGTCCCTGGTCGATCGCCAAGTAGACGTTGGCGAGCGTCTGCGCTTCGACCCCCTGGCTCGCGTCGACGACGAGGACGGCCCCCTCGCACGCGGCTAGGCTGCGCGACACTTCGTAATTGAAGTCGACGTGTCCGGGGGTGTCGATCAGATGAAGCTCGTAGAGCTGCCCGTCGGCGGCGGTGAACGCGAGGCGCACCGTCTGCGCCTTGATGGTGATGCCCCGCTCGCGCTCGAGGTCCATCTTGTCGAGGAATTGGGCGCGCATTTCACGCTCGCTCAGCGCCCCTGTAATCTCGAGGATGCGATCGGCCAGTGTCGATTTTCCGTGATCGATGTGAGCGATGATCGAAAAGTTGCGAATGCTCGCTTGGGGGATAGGCATCCGGGACGCTCAAACCTCTCAGACCTTGCTGCCCGCGCCGCCGGCAGCCCGCTCGGCGATGGGCTCGGCCGAGCGGTCGCCCCGATCCGGTCGCTCGTGGCGGAGCTGCGAAGCTTTGGGCTCGGTGACGTGGGGCGGCACGGGCGGTTCCGAAGCGAGCGGCAACTGGCCCGGTAGCAGGTGTCCGTATTGTCGAAGCACGAGATCGATTCCCTCGCGGATGTAAACGGCCACCGGGACCTTCGTGCGCTCGTGAAGCAGGCGGAGGCGCTCGCTTTGCTCCGGGGTCACGTAGATCGTTGTCGAGATCTTCTTGCGCGACATGACCGCCGAACGAGAGTTAGCGTGGGGTGAAGCTGCGTGATGCCGAGGAGTTACACGCCCGTCGGGCGTCCTCGGGGAAGGCTCGCATGTAGCCGACTGCGCCTGACCTGGCCAGGGGAGGACTGGAGAACGACCGCCGGAACGCGGGAGGAGCAAGATACACTACGTGAACAAATGTGCCCCTCGAAACGTGACGGTGCCGGTTGTGTTCGGTATGGTTGGCCGATTTCTGTCGAGGCTTCGATCGAGGGGCGACTATTGTCGCAGTCGGCGGGTGGCAGGGTGCCTCGAAGCCCTGACTGGGTGCCGAAACGGGATGGGATGGATGAACGACGTGCGAGTTGAACTCTTTCGCGGTGGGCTGGGGGCGATGCTCGCGGCGGTGCTTGCAGCAGGGGGCATCGGTTCCGGCTGCGGCGGCAGCGAGGCGGCCTCCGCGCCGAAGCTGGCCGAGGGGGCTCGATCGGAGGGGCTCGAGCATGAACCATGCGGTGGCTCGGGCGATCGCTCGGACGTCCTTGACACGAATGGCGACCGAAAGCCGGAGATCACCCGCTACTTTGACGCCGCTTCTCACGAAAAGTGCCGCGTCGTGGACTTGAACCACGACGGCAAGCCTGACATTTTCGAGTACTTCGATTCGAACGGCGCAGTTCGTCGTCGGGAATTCTGTTACGACGACACGGGTCTCGTGAACGCCATCGAGTACTACGAGTCGGGCAAGTTGGTCCGTCGTGAGTACGACATCGGTGGCGGTCATCGAATCGATACATGGGACTGGTTCGATCCGAACGCCCCCGTCGACCCGAAGACGGGCCGACCGGCGCATCCCGTGCGGCGTGAGCGCGATACGAAAGGCAACGGGCGCGTGGACCAATGGTGGACGTGGAACGGCTCCCAGTTGACGATAGCGATCGACCGGAATGGCGATGGAAAGCCCGACCCCAACTCCGCTCTCGTCTTCGGCGACGACGGTGGGACCGCGACCGACGCCGGGACGGTGGGGACACTGTCCAACGCGGGTTCGACCGCGCTGGCGGGAGCGGACGCCGCCTCCGCGAACGGGGCGCAGCAGGCTCACGGTCTCGGAGCAGGGCGATGAAGCGGGTTGCGCCTTGGATGCCTGTGGGGCTCCTGCTGCTGCTCGCCACCAACTGCGGCGGAGCTAATCCTGGGCCGACCTCCCCGGCAGGATCGCCCGACGAGGGGCATTGGGCCGCCGACGATCGTTCGCTTTGCGAGCGCTTCGTTCACTGGCGCAATAACCCCCAGTTTGAGACGAGCGAGACGGCCGGTCCGAACTCGATCAAGCCAAATATTCGCCGAGTCTTCAAGGCCGTGGGAGACCGAGATAACCGCCACAGCGTTCTTCTATGCCGCGAGATCGATACGAACCTCGACGGAGTCAAGGACGTCGTGCGCACCTTCAACGAAAGGGGAGATCCGCTTCACGAGGAGGCCGACACGAACTACGACGGCAAGATCGATGTGTGGGTGAACTTCGCCGACGGCCGCATCGCTGAAGAAGATACGGACACGACGTTTGCCGCAGGACGTCCGAACGTCTGGAAGTTTTACGTCGACGGCCAGCTCTCGCGCATTCGTCGCAATACCCACTGCCCGAGCGGGTTGCCCGATACCTGGGAGATCTACTACCATGACAGGCTGGAGCGTGTAGGCAACGATACCACGTGCGACGGGCACGTGGACCGCTGGGATAGGGACGATCAACTGCTCGCCGCGGAGGATGCGGCCCAGGAAAGGGCGGCGCAAGCGGCGGCCGATGGGGGAGCCGGGGGCGGCAGCGCGCCGGTAACCGTCGGCGCGAGCGGAGAGCTCCTCGAGGGGGGCGCGCCGGAGCCAAAGCCGACCAGGCGAAAGTCGCGCTAGCGCACGCGATTCTAGGGGTCGGTGGTGCCTTGTCGGCCGTAAGCGTCTTCCAGGCGAACGACGTCGTCGAGCTCCGGCGTCGAGACTTCGATAACGTCGACGTCGGTCACGGCGACCATGCGGTGGATCGTTCCCGGAGGGCAGTGGAACGTGTCGCGAATGCCCATTCGAATCACGCGCCGGTCCTGGCCATCGCCGACCTCCAGATCCATCTCTCCCGACTCGACCAGAAACGTCTCGTCCTTTTTCCGGTGATATTGACGGGAGAGTTTGTGGCCGGCGATAATGTGAAGAATCTTTCCGACGTACCGGTCGGTTTGCGCCCAAACGATCTCGTGGCCCCAGGGCTTGTTCACGCGTCGCATCCCGAGACGGTGTACGCTATCGGGCGCGGTATGGCCACGGTCCGGTTGCAGAAGGTGCTGGCTCACGCCGGCGTGGCGTCCCGTCGCGCCGCCGAGCAGCTCATTTCTGCCGGACGCGTGCGGGTCGACGGTCGCGTCGTGACCGAGCTCGGGACGAAAGTGCACCCACGCGACAGCCGGGTCGAGGTGGACGGGCAGCGAATCGTCAGGGAGCCGCCGGTTTACGTGGTTTTGCATAAACCTCGGGGCGTCGTAGCGACCATGCGCGATCCCGAAGGTCGGCCGAGCGTGCGGGATCTTCTCGCCGGCTTGCCGGGCCGCCTATACCCGGTTGGGCGTCTCGACTTCAACACGAGCGGCGTTCTTCTTGCGACCAATGACGGGCAGTTCGCCGAGACGCTACTGCACCCGCGTCGGGCCGCGCCGAAGACGTACATCGTCAAGCTCCAGGGAGTCATGGAGCCCAAGGACGTCGATCGATGGCGCGGAGGCGTCGAGCTCGAGGATGGCAAGACGCTGCCCGCTAAAGTGAAGCTCCTGCGGCACGAGGCGGACAAAACCTGGCTTGAGCTCACCATCACGGAAGGGCGAAACTTGCAGATACGTCGGATGGGAGATGCGACCGGCTTCCGGGTCATGCGGCTCGCGCGTACGTCGTTCGCGGGGATTGAATCCGAGGGGTTGGCGCCGGGGCGGTGGCGGTACCTTACGGCCGATGAGCTGAGCGAGCTGAAGAAGCAGTATGGAGTTCCGAAACGCATCATTTCGCAAAATGCGAAGGCGGCTCAGGACACGAAGGTTCGCGAGCCTCCTCGCGACGTCTCAAGGCGCCCTCGCGATCCGGCCGGGCGCTCGCGAGCCCCCCTCCGGCCGGGTGCCGAAAGCCGCGACCGAACCGGCGAGGCTCAGCCGCCCAACCCCCGCACTCGAGTGCGGCGCGGGGCTCGGAGGGTCCATCCCCCAGGTTCCGCAGCACGCCCTGGGCCGGGCGGGAGACCCGATCAGGGCGGCGGCACACCGAGGACCGAGGTCGCTGGGCGGGGCGCGGGGGCTCGGGCGTCCCGAACGGTGGCAGGCACGGGCTCCCCGGAGCGCCATGCCCGCCTGCGGGGGCGCCGCCGTCATTGAAAGGCTTCTTGGGCAAGCGCTCAGCGTGGCGACGACCAGTCGTGTCCGAAGAAGCCGCCGGCTCGTAGGGTCCCGGTCCCCAGCACGATTGAGCCGCGCGCGGGGGTCACGCCGCCGTCGTAAACGACGAAGTCCGGAAGCATCTCCGGCAGGGACAGCGATTGCCATGTGCCGAGCGGGCCGAGCCCTTCGACGACGACGACATAGCGATCGGCTCGTCGGGGATTCGGCCAAATGAAAGCGGTGCCCAATTGCGAGCGATCCGGTGCTCCGTCGCGCGCGGCGACCCGAGTGGAGCCGATGACGATTTCGTCGCTCTCGATTCGAATCGGCAACGATGGCTCGATCTCGCGGACAATCGCGTTCGACTTCGCGTTGCCGACCAGAAATAGGGCACGCTCGTTCGCGATCGATTCACCGCCAGCAAGAAATTCGGCATCGCTGACGACCGGGTAATCGACACGCACGCCCCAGCGCACTTTGGCCCAAGCTCGAGCGACCTCTTCGTTTGCGCGTGCCTGCTCGGGATCGCTGGCCCCCCAGACGAACAAGATGGGCTCATGGAACACGTCGTGGATGGGTCCGGTCACGTGCCCGTGTTTGTAGGGTCCTCGGTGCGTGGCTACTCCCGCCTTCCACACGGCACGACTCGCATCGCGCTCCGGTTCTCGGAACAGCTCGAGCGGCTCGCCCGCCTGGAACGTCAGCCGGTCGCCATCGATGTTCAACGTCACGGGCGCTGCATCGTCGATTCGCACGGGGTCCCGGTCGAAGCCCACGGCGCTCAGGCCATGAGTCGCAACGGAAAGCACGTTGTGTTCGTCGATGTGCGCGACGATTTCTCCCCACGCGTCACTGGACGTCAGCTCGCGGACGTGGACCCACGCATCGTCGCCCCAACGTGTGCTCGGGGTTTTGAACCGAACGGACCGCGGGTGCATCGGACGATGATGCGTCAGCAGCCAGCGCGCCCCCTTGAGGTCCTCGTACGTCGTCTGCCAAACGTTGTGGCCGAGGTCAGGATGCTCGTGCTCAACATCGTACTTGAGCTCTTCGTACCGATCGATGAGTACGCCGCTATTTTCCTCGGGGAGGTCCCTTTTTCCGTGTACGACGTATAGTGGAATATATTGGCCATTTTCCGCCCAGAATACGTTCGATCGCTGTTCGGCAAGGAAGCGCTCCCACGGATGCAGCGTCCGTCCGCCGATGTCGGCGCGGACAAAGTAGCTGTGATAGCCGCAGAGGGGCTCGGCGGCGGCGAAGCGGTCCGGGTGGTGGAGTGCGCAAGCGGCGCTGCCGATTCCCCCCATCGACGGCCCCGTGATCGTGACCCGGGCCGGGTCGATGGGATACGTCGCAAGCGCCCAATCGACGACGCGCATCACGTCATCCTCTCCGAGGTCGCGATACATCGCGTTCGAGTGACCGTCCGGGGCAACGACGATCGACTCGAGCATCTCCAGGTCGCGTCGCGGGTGGCGATCCTCCCAGAAGCCGTCGCGGTCCGGCTCGTCGTGACCGAAAAGCCACATGAGCATTTCCATGGGGCGCCCGTTCATGCCGTGCAGCGCGACAATGAGCGGGTACCTGCGCTTTGGACTGAAGTCCGGTGGCACATAGACGGCGAACTCGGACCACTGGCCGTCGACCGGCGACCGGTACGCGCGCCGCATGGGCCCTGTGCGCCAGTGCGCATCCGTGAACGGATCGTCGTCTTGCGTCATCCGGGCGGCGACGTACGGGTCACGCTTCTGTTCGAGTGCGGCGCAGAGCTCGTTGAGTTCCCGCGCGTCGGCGATCTGCGCGTCGACATCGGTGTCGCCCTTCGACACGAAGCGAACCAAGCGCTCCCGAAGATAGTCGAGTGTATCGAGCGACCCCTCGGCGAGCCAGGGTGCGCCGCGAGAGCTCTGGATCGCCTGCTCGGCGCGAGCCGCCGCCTCACGAACGGCCCGCCTGAGGCGGAACGGAAACTCCACTTTCCTCCCGGCCACGTTGACTTGCGCAGTCCAATCGCCGTCCTCGACGGTCTCCGGGGCGAGCGTCGGGAGTTCCACGAGCGACTGCAGGCTGGCGCTGGCCGTCGGCGCGAGTTCGTTGCTGGTCGTTTCGAAAAGCGGTTCGGCGTCGCTATCGGCTCCTGACCGGACGAACCGGACGTGTGCGACGATCGGAATGCCCATCGGAAGGCCGTCCGGATAGCGAACACGCAGGACCGGGCGATACTGGCCAGCTTCCATCCCACGATCGAGCGACAGTCGGCCGAGCGTCGCCACGAGGGAGCGCGCGTCGGAGGCAACCGTTCCTGGAAGCACCCAGCAGCCTGCACACGGCGGCTGCAGCTCGGGGTCGAGCAAGCGCGCCCGCACCCCCCAGAGGCGACCGGCCCGATGCAGACACAGTGCGAGTAAGTGGTCGCCGGGCGATAGGTCCAGCGCGACCAAGTCTTCGTCGTTGCGACGCTCGCGGGGCTGGTCGTAACTGAAGACGCGACGCCCGTCGACGAGTACCCTCACGGCGTCACTGACACCGAGAAGCAGCACGTAGCGACCACCGCGGCCGACGTGCAGCACGCCGGCGACATAAGCGACCTTTCCGCTTCCATGCGGGTCGATCGCGGCGGCTAGATCGAGCGATCCGTCCTTAGTCGAGGCGATCCGCCAGTGAATCGCGTCCGCATCGGCGTCGAGCGGTGCATCGAGACGAGGAGAAAGCCGTGTCTCGTCCACGGTTCGCGTGGGGTCGACTGGCCCCGCGACGAGCCACGCTCCGATGGTTCCATCGGTGGCCAGGGCGAACTGCACGGGGTCCGCGTCGGCTCCGGAGTCCATGGGGCCGGGCGTCGTCGGGGCGCCCCGAAGGACGGCCGCAGTCGTTGCCGAGGCCGGCGCCGGCGGGTAGGGGGTCTCTCGTCCGGCGCGCGTGAACGCCCCCGCGCACGCGGCCAGGCACATGGCGCCGAGGGCGCAAAGTTGCGAGCTGCGCATCGCGCTGCACCGAAAATATCCTGCTAGCCGGGTGGGTCAAACATTCGGCGCGCACGGATCGGGGTCGCGTCTTTCAATCGCCCCTGACCGAGCGTGAACGCCCGACGGCTGTGCGGCCTGTTCAACAAGGGTGGCGAGCGACTCGACTCGACGCCATGCAAGGCGTCAGGTCATTCCCTGCGCAAGAGTGCGCGCCTCGTCGCGAAAAAGTACCTCGACCTTGTGCGAATCGATGATCCGCGTCACGACTCCATCGCCGAACTTCTTGTGCCGGAGAAGGTCTCCCTCCGTGAACTTCTCTGTGACACTGTAGGCTTTGAAGTCGGTCATGCCGCGACCCGCAATGGCCTTCTCCCACTGGTGTTCGTGACGTGCAGCGGGCGCTCGCGTCGTGCGGGCTACGCTCGTCGGGCTCGCGGAGGATCGCGCGCGCGCGATCGAAGCGGCCGGCTTGTCACCCGGAGCGTGCGCGCGCCACAAGTGCTGAGAGCGGCAGGTAAG
Source organism: uncultured delta proteobacterium (assembly GCA_963696385.1). Lineage (GTDB taxonomy): Bacteria > Myxococcota_A > Polyangia > Polyangiales > Polyangiaceae > Palsa-1150. Next base: position 324,561 of record CAVOKF010000003.1, on the reverse strand, counting down.
GCATTCGACCTGGTGCGCCTTGCCGTCCTTCATGGAGACGATGCGATGGTTCAAAACGAGGCGACAGCGCGTACACCAGCTGTCGACCTCACCCGCGACGCGTAGAGGTTTCGGCATGTTCGGTTCCGTATTCACTCTCTATTTCGGCGGCGGTCGCGGGGACGATCCTCGTGCGAGGGGTCGGGCAGGGCCGTGTCGTCCGAGCGTTCGGACGAGCGCCCGCTTCTCTTCATCTGAACGTCGGCGCGGACCTCGGGCTTCGGCAACTTGAGCGAGTCTGCGGGCCCCTCGTTCGGCTTGAAGCGAATCGTCGTGCTGATCTCGAACTGAACCGTCGTCAGCATCTTCTGCATCTCGTTGGCGATGTTGGTGTGCTCCAGAAATTCGCGCACTTCTTTGGCAACGACGCGGAAGAGGCCGTGCTTCGTCTCGTCGACTTGCGCAAGAACGTAGTTGGCCGCGTCGCGCGGCATCTTCATGCCGCCAACAAACTCCTTCAGATTGTCGGGGGCCTCGACCGCTTTTTCGACTCCCAGTTCGACCGCTCGCTTGATAAGCTCGGGAATCACACTCTCGAGCCGGCGTCGGCGATCGCCGAAGTCTTTCTCGCTCATGGCCCCTCAGGTTAGCTACCGTGACTGGGGAGTGCGGTCAAACGCGCCGAACGAAGCGCTCGACCACGGATGCCCCCGCGCGTACGATCGCAGTTCATGGACGATCTGGTGACCGTCGCCTCGTTTGCCGACGTGCCTGAGGCAGAGCTCGCTAGGGAGCGCCTTGAACTTGAAGGCATTGCCGCGTTCGTCATCGACGCGCAGACAGCCGGGGTCATGCCGTATCTGACGAGTGCGACCGGGGGCGTTCGCGTTCAAGTGCGCCCGACCGATATCGAGCGCGCGCGTGAAATCCTTTCCGACTAGAATCGGGCTGGTAGAGCGCGCCTTTCTGTCCGTCCCCCGGGCGGCTCCAACGGTCTCAAGCCGCCGTGCGAAGAATTCGCGCCACGCCGAGCGCGGTGCGATTCAAAGTCGTCGATCGCAAAGCGCCCCCGCGCGCGCAGAGCAGAACCGTTTGACCTTCGACGTCGACCGGCTGCACGTCGACCTCAGTGCGCATTTCTGCGAGCCGCGACGTTCCCGGCGCGCCCGGCTCTGTCCACACGCCGTGCGCGAGCAATGGTGCGTAGGCGGCGAGCTCTTCGCAGGTGGCCCAGGCCCCGGCGCCGGCGACGACGATCCCTGCGTCATCGGCGACGACGACGGCGTCGAGATGGCCTTCCTGGCGGGCGCGAACGAGCTGATAGTGCAGCGCAACGAGCGGGTCATTGCTGCGCTGGCGTCGGCGATCCTCGACCAAAATCATCGCCGAAGTGTTCTCCGGCAACGCGGCGAGGGCCAACTTCGTGTGCTCCAAATCGCGCCCCGCTTGCAGGACGCGGCGTTTGCCGCCAAGTTCGTGGAAACGATCTGCCGATGAGTACCTACGACCCATCCACCGAGCGGGATCCGTTCTCCCTCCGTCGACTCGCCCTTTTCGACGCCATCGCCGCGGCTTCACCGTCGGCAGTGGCGGTTTTGCCCGCGGCGCCGGTCTTCGTTCGAAACAACGATGTCGAGCACGAGTATCGGCAAGACTCCGACTTCTTTTATCTAACGGGCTTCGACGAGCCGCAGAGCGTTGCGGTGATGGACGCCCGTGAGCGCAGGACGACCTTGTTCGTGAGACCGCGCGATCGCGACCGCGAGGTGTGGGATGGTCCACGCGCTGGGGTCGACGGAGCAAAGCAAATTCCAGGGATCGACGACGCGTTCGCAATCGGAGAGTTCGACGAGAAACTTCCAGCCATGCTCGAAAACCGGCAGCGCGTGTACTATCGGCTAGGAGTCGATCGGACCTTCGACGATCGCATGCTGGCTGCGGTCGACCGCGTGCGAGGCCGCCAGCGAACGGGCGTGACGGCGCCGTCCGAAATCGCCGATCCGGGGGTCCTCGTCCACGAGATGCGTCTCTCCAAGACGACGTTCGAGATCGAAATGATGCGTCACGCCGCGGGCATTACACGCGAAGCGCACGAACTCGCTATGCGATGTGCCCGTCCCGGAATGCGCGAATACGAGATTGACGCCTTGCTTCTCGACACGTTTCGTCGGCACGGCTCCGAACGACCTGCATACGGAAGTATCGTCGGATCGGGTCCCAATGCGTGCGTCCTTCATTATCGAAAGAATGACCGTCGCATGGAGGAAGGAGATCTGCTCCTCATCGACGCCGGATGCGAGTACGGATACTACGCGAGTGACGTCACCCGGACCTTTCCGGTGTCGGGGGCATTTTCGCCACAGCAACAGGCCCTCTACGAGGTCGTTCTGGAGGCGCAGCTCGCGGGGATTGATGCCGTTCGCCCGGGAGCGACGCTGGATGGCGTGCATGCTGTGAGCGTCGAGACCATCACGCGCGGGCTAATTCGCCTTGGTCTCTTGTCAGGTGATTTGGAAAACGTCATAAAAGCAGGTACATACAAGCGATTTTTTATGCATCGAACTAGTCATTGGCTCGGCATGGACGTGCACGATGTCGGTGCCTACTTCATCGCAGGCGAGCCGCGATCGCTCACTCCCGGGTTGGTGCTCACGGTCGAGCCTGGAATCTACGTTGCGCCCGACGAGCCCACCGTCTCTCCGGAATGGCGCGGGATCGGCATTCGCATCGAAGACGATGTTCTCGTCACGGCATCGGGTTCGGAGGTTCTGACGTTGGGGATTCCGAAGACGGTGCAGGAAGTCGTTCGGGCGTGCGCAGCGTAGGGGCCTGCAGGCGGCGCGCAATGCCGTAGGCCAACAACCCGACGCAGGTCGCGATCAACCCTCCGACGATCACCGTGCCAACGACCCAGTCGAGGATCAACTCGCGACCGTGCTGCAGCGCTTCTCGCCACTCCATGGCCGCCCATCGGCCTGTTCGAAGGCGATGCGCTGCCTCAATCTCGCAGAACGTCGTCACGACAAGCACGGGCGTAGAGGACAACCGCGACCCGATGCACGTCCAAAGCCGATTGAGGCGCAGCAGCGTCGCAAGCGCGAGTGCGAGCCAGACATGAAGCCCGATCAGTGGGGTGCATGCGACGAAGGCTCCGACGGCCACGGACCAACCGATCTCTCGAGGGGTTGAGTGTTCGCTCCTCGCGCGTGCCCATAACTCGAGGGCCCTCCGGTGCAGACGCAGGAACGGGTACTGCACGGGGCGCTGTCAGACTACCGCAGGCCGCGCCACCGCAACGGCAACTTGGCCGATATGAAGGGGACGTGACAAGTTGAGACGTGACTCTCGATGAAGCACGCCTTGCGTTCTTGGGCTATCTGAGGGCGGAGCGGAATGCCTCTCCGCGCACGGTGGCGGAGTACGGCAGCGACATCGCCGGCTTGCAGGCGTTCTCACGAGATCGTGAGCCCAAGGCCGCGAACGATGTGCGCGAAATCGACGTGTATTTGCTTCGCGCCTGGCTTGGGCTGCTCTCGCAGAAGCACGCGCCGAGCTCGATCGCACGCAAAGTGTCGGCGATTCGCACGTGGATGCGGTGGTTGAGGCGGCGCAATTTCATCTCTGCCTGTCCGGCCGATGAGCTTTCGACCCCAAAAACAAGGCGGGGACTACCGACGCTGCTCTCGACGGACGCTGCCAAGGAAGTCGTCGAGGCCCCGCGTCCGGATACCTCGCGCGGCGTTCGCGACCGAGCGGTGCTCGAGGTGCTTTACGGATCCGGGTTGCGGGCGAGTGAACTTTGCATGTTGGATCTGGATGACGTCAGTCTTGCGTCGGCGAGTCTACGTATCCACGGAAAGGGCGGAAAGCCGCGCGTCGCGCCACTCGGCAGTCTGTGCGTTGACGCCCTTGAGCGCTGGATGACCCTAAGACCGACGGTCGTTCACCCCAAGCGCAAGACCCAGGACGCTCACGCTCTATTTCTCAACTTGAGAGGTGGGCGCCTTAAGCGGCGTCGCGTTTGGGCCATCGTGCATGAGTTCGGCGCAAGCGGAGCCGGAAGAGCGGACCTGCATCCGCACGCTTTGCGCCATACGTGTGCGACACACATGCTGGACGGTGGCGCGGATCTCCGTGCCATTCAGGAGCTCTTGGGCCATGCGTCGCTTTCCACGACTCAGCGCTACACCCATGTGTCGATGGAGCACCTCTTGCGCGTGTACGACGCGGCCCATCCGCTCGCGCGGCTGAAGCGGTGAGGTCCACGAATGCCTCTCGACCGAGGACGCGGCTCGGCCGGGGGGCCGCCCCCTTCCAGCGGCCGACTCGGCTCAAACGGTGAGGGTCCAGGACGGTTCTCGCCGGCCGACGCCGCTCAGGGGTGACCGTGGCGCGGCGGGCCCATACCGCAGCTCAAACGGTGAGCGCGTGCGAAGCAGCCCATCCGTGGATGGTTGTCCAAACGGCAAACGACGACTTGCGGCGCCGGATGCGCGAATGTCGACTAGTCTATGGACCTCTGTCGTGGGCTGGCTCGGACGTTGTTGCATCGCGCTCGTTGGCGCGCTTTCAGGCGCTGTCCTCGTGGCGTTGACGGAGACGCACACCGCCATCGAGAGCGCGGGGGCCCACGCGCCGGGGACTCTCCGGCTCGTCGTGGCCGAACTCGGAGTGCTCGCCCCCATCGCGATCGCGGTGGGAGCGACGGCAGTTGCCGCGTCCCTGTTTCTAGAGCCGGATAGGCCCCACACCCCATGGGAGCGAATCGCGGCTCTCCGCGCCGAACCAGTGCTGGGCCGTTCGCGCAGCGCTGCGCTTGCGCCCCTTGTCGGAGTGGCGACGACGGCGTGGCTGGTCGCGACGGCGCAAGCGGCCCGCGTCATGCTGGCTCACGGGGTGTCGATAGCGGCTGGCGTCGCGTTGGCGGTCACCTCCTTGGCTTTGCTCGTCGCCGTCTCGGCCGTAGCGCTCGCGTCCTTGCCGTCGCTTCGTCGAGGGCTAGCCGCGGCAGCCTCGAGATGGCCCGCGGCGCTCGATCCAGCTGTGACGGGAGGAGCGTCACTGGCGGTAGGCTTCGCAGTGATCGCGACAGGCTTGGTGCTCGGCGACACGGGCGGCGAGGGGCCGACGGCGCTCGCCGTCTTTGGCGTTCTCAAACGTCACGAACTGGACCTACGGCCCCTCGTCGCTCTGGCCACCATAGCGGTCTGTGCGTGGACCGCACCTCTTGCGACGGCGCGGGGATCGCTCCGTTGGCCCTCCTTTCTCGCAGCCGCGACGGTGGTCGTCGCGTCGCTCGGACTGACGGCGCATGAAGCGATTGCGCTCGGGCGGGAGTCGAGCATCGCGCGACTCATCGAGAGCCAAACGCCGCTCGGGCGGATAGCGCTCGATCTCGATCGCAGGGCGACCGACCGCGATGGTGACGGAGCGTCGCCCTTTTTCGGAGGCGGCGACTGCAACGATCACGACCCACGCATCTCGCCGACCGCCGTCGACATACCGGGCAACGGGATCGACGAGGATTGCTCGGGAAGCGATCTGCCTGTGTCATCTAAGACAGCGTCTGCGACGGCGTTGCCGGCCGGTCCGTCGCCGAATCCGTTCCTCGCCGGCAATCTCAACCTGATTGTGGTGACGATCGATACGCTGCGGGCGTCCGAGTTGGGCTTCATGGGTTACGGCAAGCCTACGACGCCCAATCTGGACGTCCTTGCGGCCCGCAGTGTCGTGTTCGATCGCGCGTACGCAATGGCTTCCTACACTGGCAAGGCGCTGGCGCCGATGCTCATCGGCAAGTACCCGAGTGAGACGGCACGCGACGGTGGCCACTTCAATCGGTACTTCGCCAGCAACACATTTTTGGCCGAGCGGCTGCACGCCCACGGAATTTTCACGATGGGGGCCGCATCGCACTGGTACTTCCGCGAACCGTGGGGACTCACGCGAGGCTTCGACGTTTTCGACCGGTCCGCCGTTCCCAAGTCGGGACAGGCCGATACGGATACGAATTCGACGAGTCCGCAGTTGACCGATTCGGCCATCCGATTGCTTAGAGACAACGCCGGGTCGAAGCGCTTTTTTCTTTGGGTTCACTACTTCGACCCCCATGCCCAATACGTGGCTCACGAGGGGGCGCCCGACTTTGCCGACCCGGCCAAGCCCCCGGGATGGCGAATGCGTGCGTTGTACGACGGCGAGGTGTGGTTCACCGATCGAGCGGTTGGGCGGCTCGTCGACTATGTGCTGGCCCAACCATGGGGCAACGACACGGTCATCGCCGTGACGAGCGATCACGGGGAGAGCATGGGCGAGCACGGAATCGCGTTCCAGCATGGTTTCGAAATCTGGGAGTCGCTCGTGCGCGTGCCGCTGCTGATTCACGCTCCGTTTCTCTCGCCGCACCATGTGCCCGTCAAGAGGAGCGTCGTCGACCTCGTGCCGACGTTGCTTGATCTCATGCGGATCCCACAGCCTGATCCCGGTGAGCTTTCCGGTCGCACGGCCATGGGCGACCTGCTGGCCGTACCGGGCGATTCGTTCGAAGAACGTGACGTGTACCTGGACATGCCCGAAGGCCCATACACGCACATGCGTCGCGCAATCATTCACGGCGTGACGCCAGGCCTGAAGCTGATCCATTTCGGCGGACGTCACTACGAGCTTTATGACCTCGCGACCGACCCCGCGGAGCTGGAGGACTTGGCCGGCGACGAGGCTCGGCTCGGGCCGATGATTCAGGCGCTCCAGGCTAAGCGCGCAACGCTCAAAGAGGTGCCTGTCAAGCCGGATGCGCCGGCGCCGCTTCCTTGAGCCGCCGCCCATGAACCGATGGTTTCCCCGTGTCGTGCTCGCCGTCGCCGGTGCCCTGGTCGGTGCTCTCTGCATTGCAATGGCGGAAGCCTGGAGCGTTTCGCGACAGTGGTCGATGTCGTTCGGAAGCGTACTGTGCGGGGACTTCGCCGTACTGGTGCCGCTCGCGACGCCCGTGGGCATCGCGGTATGGGCATCGGCGGGGCTGCTGGATCCGCACGGGCGTAGGGGTATCCGTCTTGCCATGTCCGCACTCGCGGCGCTCCGCGGGCGGCGACGCGCGTGGGCGGCCTCCATCGCGCTCGTGGCGCCTCCGGTCACGATGGCTTGGCTGGTCGGATCGGCCCACGCCGCTCGATCCGCATTCGCCTTCGGAGAACCGCCGGCGTCGGGTGTCGAGGCGGCGGTCGTGTCGGTCGTCTTCCTGGTGTTCGGGTCGGCCGCGGCGTTTGCGGTGCTGCCTGTGCTGAGCCGTTCGGTGATTGGTTCGGTGAATCCGTTCCTCGCTGCCGGGTGCGGTCTGACGTACGCCGCCGCCGCCACGCTGATTGGCATCCGCACCGGCGACGCTAGCGGCAATGGCTTTGGCTTGCTTGCGATCTTCGGTGTGCTGGCTCGCCCGGAGCTCGACTTGTTTCCGGTCATCGCGATGGTCGGGATTGCGCTGGCGGCGTCGCTCGCAGAGCGTTCGATCGTCGGCGACGTCTCTCGAAGCGGCGGCGCAGTGCAGGTCGCGGTCGGTGGCTTGGCCGTTATCGGGTCGTGGACACTCGTCGTGCACGAAGCCTACGAGCTGTCGGTGAATCCACAGACTGCGCAGGCGATCGAATCAAGTGCCTCGCTCGGCCACCTCGGGCTCGCGCTGGCGCGACGGGCGACCGACCGCGATAACGACGGAGCGTCGGCGCTGTTCGGGGGGGAGATTGCGACGATGCCGACCCTACGCGGTCGCCCTACGCGATCGACATCCCCGGAAACGGCATTGACGAGGACTGTTCGGGTGCCGATTTGCCCGCACCCCGCACGCAAGCCGTGTCCCACGCGGCGCCCTTCGCGTTCCCGCGTGATCTCAACTTGGTCCTCATCACCGTCGATACGCTCCGGATCGACCTGGGCTTCATGGGCTACCCGCGGCCGGTCTCGCCGAATCTCGATGCGCTAGCGGCTCGGTCCACGGTGTTTGATCGCGCTTATTCCATGGCGTCGTACACGGGCAAGAGCGTGGCCCCGACAATGATCGGACGGTATCCGAGCGAATGCCTGCGCGACGGTGCGCACTTCGACACGTATTTCGCGGGCAACACGTTTCTCGCGGAACGGCTTCACGCCGCCGGCTTCCACACGATGGGCGCGGCGTCGCATTGGTATTTTCAGCCGAAATACGGGCTGACGCAAGGAATGGACGTCTGGGACTTGTCGGCGATGCCGCGCGAAAGCTCCCGCGACGTCGACTCGGCGGTGACGAGCGCCGATCTGACGAACGCCGCGATCCGCCTGCTGGCCGCGCCCTCGGACGTCGACGGTCGCTTCTTTCTGTGGGTTCACTATTTCGATCCGCACGCGAACTACGTCGCGCATCCGGAAGCCCCTGACTTCCGACCCGGTGCGAAGGGGTGGTCCAAGCCGCTGTACGACGGCGAGGTTTGGTACACGGATCATCACATCGGCCGCCTTCTCGACTTTGTCGCGTCGCAACCGTGGGGCCCGAAGACCGCGATCGTGGTCACGGCCGATCACGGCGAGGCATTTGACGAGCACGGCATGAATTGGCACGGCGTGGATTTGTGGGAACCGCTCGTACGCGTACCCCTCGTGTTGTACGTCCCGGGCCTGACGCCCCATCGCGTCCCAGTGAAGCGCAGTCTGGTGGATCTGGTCCCGACGGTCCTGGACGTTTTGGGCCTGCCGCCGCCGAGTGCGGGGGAGCTGTCCGGTCAAAGCGCGGCCCACGACATCCTCTCGTCGGACGCGTCCTCGCTGGAGGAGCGCGACGTTTATATGGACATGCCGGCCGGTCCGCAGGTTTCCCAGCACCGCGCGATCATCCACGGAAAGACTCCGGGTCTGAAGCTCATGTCCGAAGGTCCCGCTTGGTTTTTTCTCTTTGATTTGGAAAGGGACCCGGGCGAACTCACCGACATCTCCCACGATAGAGCGAAATTTGCGGAAATGCGCTCCGCATTCGACGACAAGCTCGCCGCCCTGCACACGATTCACGTGGACCCGGCCCCCTATCAAGCGCGGTAAGCACGGCGGGGCCGCGATCAGACGCGCCGGTAGGCGCCCGGGTCGGAAATGGGATGAGATCGCCCCCTTAAGCCACAGATCGTGCGACGAGGATGGGGGAGGCGTTTTTTGGCAAGACGTGTGCGCGAACGTGTGTCATGATCGCGTCGCCGGAACGGAGAACAGGCACGATGCTTCGGAGCGCAAACAAGGCGAGCGGGCAAGCCGAACGAAGGGTGCAGCCGGCGCCAGTCCGGCGAGCTCCTCCGCCGTTGCCGACCCAGCGCGCTGCGGCCGAGAAAACCGATGTCATCGACCTGTCTCGCCGCCGCCCGACGCCGCAGCTCTTGCTTCCGATCAGCGCGCCCGTTCCGCGCTCGCAAATCGCGATGCGCGGCACGGGACCGTCAGTCGTGCGCGATGACGCAGGACGGAGTTTTTCCCTTTCGTTGGCACCGAGCCTCGCTCAAGATTTGTCCGGCCCCGGCGCCGGGGCTGTTCGGGTCGCTCCCTGGCAGGCCAGCCAGAACAACGCACCGGTCGCGATCGCGCGCACCATCCCGCGCCAGGAATCACGGGCCGGCGACGTGTTGGGGTTTGCGTTGGCCTGGTTGATGACGACGGGGGCCGCGGCCGTGGTTGCGGGCCACATGATTGCGCGCTCCCAGTCGCCCTTGGTGGTCCGGGTCCCGATGATGCCGTCGTCGTCGTCGACCCTAGAGTCCGCCGCACCATCCTCGTGCCCGAAGTCGTGGGAGCCCCCCACGATGGCGGTCAACGATCTGCCCATGATGCCGCAAGCGCACGCCGTCGAGGGCGACAAAAATGCGAATCGTCCGCTTGCTACAAAGCCGCGAGAAGAGGCGCCCAGGCCGAAGGCGTGGGCCGCACTGACGCGTCGAGCGCGTGCAGCCGAGGTTGGGATGGTGAGTCCGCCAACGAAGGCCAAAGGGTCGCCGAAGTCGCTCGAAGATTGGATGCGCGCGTCCGTCCAGCCGCGCTAGACGCCTGGTCATGGCGCGAAGGGGCGTGGGGGTGTGATAGATTTTCGGCGTGGCGATCCGGCTCGGTCCTCGCGGCTACCGGCCGCGCAGCACGCGGGAAATCGTAGGTCGACCGGAAGAGGAGTTTCCCAGGCAGACGTCGCGTGCCCGACTCGCTAAGCTTGCAAGCGCATGGAACAAGAAGACGCTAGGCAGCCTGGGCTTCCGGCCATCGACGTGGCCGAGTACGGTGGCAAGCGGGACGGCGTTCGCCAAGCGACCAACCGTCGCCTTTTCATGCAGCTTCTGGTCGTCGACGTGCCGACGACGCAGGACGCCGACAGCGTCGGAACCAGGATGGCGGCGTTGCTCTCGGGTCGCCGAATCCCGGCGGTGGTCTATGCCGACATCGCCCATCCTCGGGGCCTCGGCCTGCTCACTTGGAGCGAAGAGCCCGCCCATTTCGTGCGCACCGTGCGCCCACTTTTTGCGGACAGAGCGCTGGCCGGCGCGTCGATGCGGGCTGGCTTCGCCATGTTTGGCCGCACGTACGCCACGGGACACGAGCCGGATTTGGAGTGGAGCCTTCTCAGGCGGCCCGTGGACACCGTGCTCAACGAAGCGCATCGTTGGCACGTCTGGTATCCGTTGCGGCGAGTTGCTGCGTTCGCTCGCCTCGAGCCGCACGACCAATCTCAGATATTGCGGGAGCATGCACAGATCGGCATGGCGTACGGTGCGCAGGACCTAGCGCACGACGTTCGACTCGCGTGCCACGGCCTCGACGCGGGCGACAACGAATTCGTGATTGGACTGGCAGGTCGCGAGCTGCAGCCGCTGTCGCACCTCGTTCAAGCGATGCGAAAGACCCGCCAAACGAGCGAATTCATCGATCACATGGGTCCTTTCTTCGTTGGATACGTGCTTCACGGAATCGCCTGAATTCGGTCCGGCACGTTCCGGCCATAAGGCGGGCGCCTGGCGTCATCGGCACGTCGCCGCGTCGGTCGTCCGCCGGACGAGAGGTCTTCAGGCCGCCGCGATTTCAAGCCCCGTCGAGCTCCTCTGGAGAATGGTGCGCAACCGACTGCGCGCGCGATGCAGCCGTGATCGCACCGCACTTTCGGTCGTTGAAAGGCGTGCCGCGATTTCGTGCAGGCCGAGATCATGGTGGTAGTGAAGGGCGACGACGTCGCGATACGCTGCGGGCAGCTCGGCGAGTGCTTCTCGAACGCGAGCATCCCGTTCGCTCGTCGCGGCGCTCATGTCGGCGCTCGGGTCTTCCGAGCGATCGTTGGCTGCGGGAAGATTGGCCACGTCCTCCAGGTCGAGACCGTCGACCAAGCGGGCTCTGTGCCTGCGCTGCGATCGCATCAACATCAACGCTTCGTTCGCCGTTACGCGGAAGACCCACGTCGAGAAGCTGGAGTCACCGCGGAACGATCCCACGCGCCGAAGGACTTGGATGAGGGTGGCTTGAACGAGGTCTCGTCGATCCTCATCGCTGAGGGGATACCGCAGAAGCTGCTTCTCGATGTGGGGTCGGAGCGCGGTCACGAGGGTCGATAAAGCAGTCGACTCCCGGGCGGCAGCTCTCTGGAGAGTGGACGGTTCGATCAGAAAGGCCATGGTTGTTTTCCCTGGTTGGGGCCGTGCGCCGACAGCCAATGTCGGCGGACGACAGGCTTAGTGCGACGCTCATGCCGCGCCCGGCCGGCCTGGAATCATTGACAATTTAGCCATTGGAACTGTTGGATCGGCGACAGGTGCAAAGCGCGTGTGCAGCGGCGTAGGCGTTGACCTCGCGGTCCCGATGTGAAAAGTCTCGGCGCGTTTGCGTATGTCCGTCGAAATGCCGCCTCGGTCTCTCGAGCACCCGCTCCCGGCCGGGATGCGCGACCTGCTGCCGGAAGAAGCGGCTGCTCGGCGCACCCTTGCGCGCGACGTGCTCGACTGCATCGCGCTTCACGGCTACGCGTTGGTGACTCCGCCGGTCTTCGAGTTCGCCGAAGTGCTCGAGCGAGGTCTGGGGACGTTGACTTCGGCGGACGTACTGCGTTTCGTCGAGCCGGAGTCCGGCGAAGTGGCGGCGCTCCGCCCCGATATGACGCCGCAGGTGGCCCGGATGATTGCGACGAGGTTGCGCGATCGCCCGCTGCCGTTTAGGCTGGGCTACGAGGGTACGGTCCTTCGCCGGCGCAGCGGGCGCGCGCGCAAGCACCGGCAGATCCCTCAAGTGGGTGTCGAACTCGCCGGAGTCGGAGGGCCGGAGGGGGATTTGGAGTTACTCGCGCTGGCCGCCGAAGCGCTGCGCGCGACCCGCCTGCAGCGGTTTCAAATTGACGTCGGCGACGCAGGGATTGTTCGAGCGCTGCTCGCTCCGCTGCCGCCGGAACAACAAAGCCGGCTATCCGAAGCCCTATCCCGCAAAGACCCCGCCGAGGTGGCCGATATGTGCGCCCGATTCAACGCTCCTCATGCGGCGGCACTCTCGGCGTTGCCCCGGTGGAACGGAGGGCGTGATGCTCTCGCCGATGGGGTGTCGCGTCTAGGCCGAACTCCCGCAGCGGCCGCTGCAAAACGGTTGCTCGCGTTGTTCGATGCGGCCGGCGCCAGGGGCCTCGGGCCGCACCTCAGCGCGGACCTCGGCGAGGTGCGCGGCTTCGCGTATTACACGGGCACGATTTTTCACGCCTACGCCGCCGGCACGGGCGATGCCATCGGCTCCGGTGGGCGCTACGACGAGCTGCTGGGGCGCTTTGGCTGGGACTTGCCGGCATCGGGTTTCGCGCTCGATCTCGACCGCGTCGGGGAAGCGTTGCGCGCGGCGGGAATCGAATCCCGGCTGCGATTGCGTGTCGTCGTGGTCGGCGGCCCCGAGTTGGAGGCCCTGCTCGATCTGCGGTCGCGCGGAATCGAGGCAGTTGCTGTCCCCGAGCGCGTGGCGGCATTGAGTTGGGCGAGGGCATGGGGGTTCACGCACGTCCTCGATGCATCGCAGTGGGTCGAGACCAAGAGCGGCGCTAAAATCGCGTCCCCGTTGGCAGAAAGAGCAGACCGATGACCGCGGTGATCGTGGTCGGCGCGCAGTGGGGCGACGAGGGGAAGGGAAAAATCGTCGACATTCTCACGGAACACGCGGACATGGTCGTGCGCTACGCGGGGGGGCCGAATGCGGGCCATACGCTGGTCGTGGGCGATCAAAAGCTCGTTGTTCGTCTCGTTCCGAGCGGCATCCTGCGTCCCCGTACCGCATGCGTTCTCGCCCAAGGCATGGCCATCGATCCCGGTAGCCTGGTCACGGAGCTCGACGAGCTCGCAACGAGGGGTCTATTGCGTCACGATGCCTCCCTCGTGGTCAGCGACCGCGCCCACGCCATTTTGCCGTACCACGTCCTGGTGGATGAACTGCGCGAGAAGCGGCCGGACGCGCTCGGAACGACGAAACGGGGCGTCGGTCCTTGCTACGAAGACAAGGCGGCGCGGCGCGGGATCCCGCTCGGAGCCTTCCGCGATCTGGCACTCACCGAGACGTTGATTGATCGGGCCCTTGGGTCATGGGCGCCGACGCTTCGCGCGCTTGGCGGTGAGCCGCCGACGACGCCGGAGGTGATGAATCGGATCCGCCCTCTCGCACCGCGCATCATTCCGCTGCTCGCCGAGACATCGAGACTGGTCGAGCAAGCGGTTCGGGACGGCAAGCGAGTCCTCTTCGAGGGTGCGCAAGGAACGCTGCTCGACGTCGACCACGGAACATACCCCTTCGTGACGTCATCGCACTCCACGGCGGGCGGCGCATGCACCGGCAGCGGCGTCGGACCGTCGCGGATGGATTTCGTCGTGGGTCTCGTCAAGGCCTATTGCACGCGCGTTGGCGGCGGACCCTTTCCGACCGAACTCTCAGACGCGACCGGCGAGCGTCTTCGTGATCGCGGCGACGAGTTTGGGTCTGTGACCGGCCGGCCCCGCCGGACTGGGTGGCTGGACTTTCCGGCTCTCCGCTACGCCGCGCGCATTAACGGGCTCGACGGCATCGCCTTGACCAAGCTCGATGTCCTGACCGGGCTGGACGCCTTGCGTGTGTGTGTGGCGTATCGGACGTCGAACGGTATAACGCGCGATTTTCCGATCGACGACTTGGACCGCGCCGTGCCGGTGTACGAGACGCTGCCCGGTTGGACGGACGACCTCCGAACGGCGCGTTCCATCGGGGCCCTTCCCGATGCCGCGCGCGCATATATCAATCGCATCGAAAGGGAGATCGACTGCCCGATCATGTTGGTCAGTGTCGGTTCCCGACGCGACGAAACGATCGTCTTGGCGGATCCGTTTGCGGGTTGACGTCTCCACGCTCTCGGCGCGTCATGGGTTTGGCGGGTCCGCGATTTCCTACCGCCCCTGTTGCCCCGATGGCGCTTTTTGCGATGCTGTTTGCGGTCATGATCGTCTTGGCACAATCGGCCTGGTGGTCGGCTGGTCGTCCTCCCGAGTGCGTCGGGACGCTGGCGGCAGCAGGCAACGTGTGGGAGCGGGCCAAGTCCCCCGAGGTCCGCCGGTATTGCGATTGGATCGCGAGTGCCTCCTCCAAGCTCGCGGGCTCATCGACCATGGCGCTTGCTGCGCTCGAGGCGGCCCGGCGCGCAGACAGCGCTTTGCCCGGGCACGCCGCTCCGCGCGCATTGGAAGGGCGCGCGCTGGCGGCGCTCGGCAGGTTCGACGAAGCGTTCGAGGCACTCGAAGACGCCCGCAAGCGCGATCCGCGTTCGCTCGATAGTCCGCTCGCGCTGTTGGCATGGGCGCGCGTTCAGGCGCGGACCGGTCATGCGGATGGGGCCATGGATGGGTATCGAGCGCTGCTTCCGCTGGCATCGGCGCTGGCCGGAACGGAGCGATCCGCGGCGACGCTCGAGGCTGGGCTCGTCGCGTTGGGGCGAGGGCCCTCCGCGCTCGACGCCGCGATCGGGGCGCTTGAGGAATCGCTTCGCGTCGCGCAGGACGAAACCGAGGCCGTTGCAGCTCTCGGCCTGGCGCTCGCGCTCGATCGGCGCGCGCAGCCGGAGGAGGCACGCGCACTTCTCGCCGACCGCGTTCGGCGTGAGCCACGGAGCGCCCTGGCGCTTGGGGCCGCAAGGGAACTGCTCGCAGTTGCGCCGAACGAAGGCCGGGCCATGCTTGCCCTGGGTCTCGAAGCGAAGGACCCTCGAGCGGCGCTCGCTGTGTGGCAAGACTACATTGCGGGGGCCCCGACAGGTCCTTGGGTTGAACACGCTCGAGCGCACGTAGCTGCGTTGCGCGGGGAGCGATCGGCGCGCCGGGCGCCAGAGCGAGGGCGGCCATGACGCGTTCGATGGCAGTCCTCGGCGCGGCGTTCGGAGTCGCCCTTCTGCGTTTCGGCGCCGGCATCGCTCGCGCGGATACGCCTCCGTCGCCCTGGGAGATTGCGCGCGATCCGGCGGAGCGCGAACGTTGGGCGCTCCACGTACGGGTCGAACGTCTCGTGCATCCCCCACCGCCGGACGATCCGATGACTCTCGACACTCGTCAGGACGACGAGTTGAGACTCGAGGCCGCACGTCTCTTGCTCGAGGAGGCGGACGCCGCTCACAGCCCGAGCGTGCTCTTGCGCTTCGACCTGGGCACTGTGTACGAACAGCTGGCGACCCTCGCGAAGCGCAACGACCTACAACAGAAAGTAATCGACATTCTGGCGCCGACGTTGGACCAGAGCGGCGAGAGTCCTTCCGCGACCGAGGCAACCGAAGCGCTCGCTTATGCGTACGCAAAGCTCGACTTGCCCAAGGAAGAGCTCGCGACCTGGACGCGCTACGTCCCCCGTGTGCTCGACGACCGAGCGCGCGTTGCACCGCTGATGAATATGGGCGAAGCGCAGATGCGTCTCGGACTCCTCGATGCCGCGCTCGTCACGTTTCACGAAGGTCTGCGCCTGTGCGAGATGCTCCCCAATTCGGCCGGAGTCAACTCGACCTACGCTCTGACACTTTGGGACGTCGCGCTGGCGATCGACCGCGAGGGGGACGCCGCCGCGGCCCTCGACATGGCGGCCAAGGCCCGATCGTGGACGTGGTCCGAAGTCGGCGGGTCGGGCGCCGCTCAGGCGGTCCGAACCGTGACCGGTTGGGACGTCATCCGCGATGAGGAAAACGTGTTTTTCGTTCCCGACTGGGAGCGCGATTGGTATCTGGCTCTCGGGGACGCGGCGTCGGCGCGACAAGCCGGCGATTTGCGTGACGCGGCGCGCCTCTGGCGACGCGCGGAGCATCATTGGGATTCGTACGTGGCTCGCTCGACGGCTTCGGGGCGACGCGATCCATGGATCGGCGTGGCCCGGTCCAGGCGCGAGCACGTGCGCCGTTTGCGCTTGGACACCGAGAAGCGAGCCTCGGCATTGCCGCCCATGCGGCGGTCCTCGGGCGGAGAGCCATGGACCGACGATTGAGCCCGCGCGAACGCTCGGTCAAACGAGCTCTCGACGCAGTTCGGGACGGGTGCGACGTCACGGCGCGGTTGCCGCAAGATCCGGTCGCCGTCGTACACCGCTATGCAGACGTCCACGACCGGGAGATCGTTGCGCTTGCGGCATCGTGCATCGCATTCGGGAACGTGAAGTCGATCCGGGCAAAGCTGGAGGACTTGCTGGATCGCCTCGGCCCTCATCCGGCTCGCCGAGCCGACACTCCGGACTTGCTGCGCGTTTTACTCCACGGCTGGAAGCATCGAGTCTTCGTCGGGGACGATATCGCCCGGCTTCTCGCTGGGGCGCGATCCGTTCAACGGGAGTTCGGGTCGCTCGGTGCGTGCTTCGAGCGGCAGTTACGCGAGTCCGCCGATCTCCGCAGCGCTCTGGCTGGCTGGTGCGACGCGATTCGAGCCAGAGGCGGTCTCGGTCGGAGTGCTGTACGCCGCGGTCCGGCCCATGTGCTCCCGGATGCCCGGGGATCGAGCGGGTGCAAGCGCTTGCTGTTGCTCTTGCGCTGGATGGGCCGGCCCGCGGACGGCATCGATCTGGGGCTCTGGAAGGTCGACCCGGCGGTTCTTCTCGTTCCGGTCGATGTCCACGTCCACAAGCTGGCGCTCAACCTTGGCCTGACGCGCCGCCGCGTGCCTTCCTGGCAAACGACCGAGGAAATCACCCGCGCCTTGGCACGATTCGATTCCGCCGATCCCACGAAGTACGACTTCTCTCTTTGCCATCTCGGCATGCTGCGGCGGTGCCCGTCGCGTCGTGATGCTCGAATGTGCAAAGGGTGCGGCGTGCGATCGGTGTGCATTCACTGGCAAGGCGACGACCCGCCGGGAGACGTCTCGATGCGGCAAAAGAGAGGTAAAGCAGACATTCGCCACAACGGGGTGAAATGAGGCCATTTACCTGCTAACTGTCAGCGTCCGCGTATTTTTGCGATGGATGCTCACACGCCGCCAGAGTTCGAGCTCGAAGCCGTCCGAACCGATGGATGGTTCGAGCGCATTGGGGAGGGGATCGGCTCTTTCCAGGCCCTCTGCGAAATCATCGGCGAGCGATTCTTCGCCTTTTCCGTCATCGTCGGCGCTCGAATCACGGCACTCACCGTCGATCGCCGCAATCCGGATCTGTCGCTCGTCGACTTCGTCGTCGGCGCCCGAGACGCGGAGGACAATCTAGAGCCTCAGCGACTGACCTTGGCCGACTTTCGGAGGCGACTCGTCGGTGCGCTTCTCGTGGAAGACACCAACGAGGCGCCGGCTCCCGCGCGGGATACCGAGATCGAGGCCATTCAGCTTTACATAGGCGTCCGGTATCTGCTACTTGCGCCGCTCTACGGCTATTCGTTGCGCAGGTTGGCGCTCGAGGAGGAGGGAGGAACTCCCCATCTCGTCGTTCTGCACGATGGCGTGGAAGAAACGCACGATCTCGACGCGTTCCGATTTCGCATCCGCGCTCTGGTTCGAGAGGAGCTCGACCGGCTTACGAACGGTTCGCGCAACGCCATCGACCTGTCCAACGTCACCGAGGCCGAGGCAGCCGCGCTTCGCAATGAGTGGCCGAGGGTCATTCAGCTGCTCGGTACATGGCCCGCGCCGCTCGCTATCTTCCTGCGGACGCCCGAGGGCCAGACGCTGGGCGCTGACGCCAGGACGCTCATCTCGAAGGGGCTCGGACTTCTGGGCAGCGCATGCGTCGCGCTCGGCGAGCTCGAACAAGCGGAAGAAGTGTTCCGTATCGGCATCCAGTATGCCCAGGAAGGGCTTGCCGCGGCCGATCTATTTCGGCGTCTCGGCGAAGCCCTTCTTCAAAACGATCGTGCGGGCGAGGCTATCGGTCCGCTGCGCCGGGCCGTGGCATTTGGGGGTCCTACCGGTGTGCTGATGCCGACCTTGGCCCGCGCTCTCATCAAGCGCAAAAAGTGGGTGGCGGCCTACGCGTGCCTTCGGGAGGCACTGGATTCCGGCGTAAACGAACGCGAGATTGCCGACGAACTCCGGACGACCGAGGGGGCCTTGGGGGTCCCGCTGACGGCGTGGAAGGCCCGCATCGTCGGCCACGCCGGTTCACCGTCGAGGTAGCCGCTCGAGCGTTTCTGCAGAGGCGACAAAAATGAAGTTCGGGGCCGTGGCGGCAAAACGCGCCTG
The DNA here is from genome assembly GCA_963696385.1 of uncultured delta proteobacterium. Lineage (GTDB taxonomy): Bacteria > Myxococcota_A > Polyangia > Polyangiales > Polyangiaceae > Palsa-1150. Next base: position 305,932 of record CAVOKF010000003.1, on the reverse strand, counting down.
GCCACACGTCGACGGATGGAGCGAATCTTCCCGTTCCGGAAAGCAGACAATGAACGCACGAGTTGGGCTTATGGTGCTGTCTTTGGCACTCAGCGTGGCCATTGGCCTCGCTCTCGGTCACGGGCGCAGTCCCTCGAGCGCGGCCGAAGGGGCTCCATCCTCCGCGGATCGTGTGACGATCGGCTTGTCGATGGACACGCTCAAGGAAGCGCGATGGCAACGGGACCGCGATCGCATGCTCTCGCGCGCGGCATCGCTCGGGGCCGATATCCTGGTGCAATCGGCCAACAGCGACGACGCTCGTCAAATCGCTGACGTTCAGGCCCTGTTGACGCGTCGGGTGAATGTTCTCATCGTCGTTCCCCACGATGGCATGGCCATGAGCAAAGCCGTGACGATGGCTCATGAGTCCGGGGTCCCCGTCATCGCCTACGATCGCATGATCCGCGACGCCGACGTCGACCTCTACGTTTCTTTCGACAATGTACGCGTCGGAGAGCTCCAGGCCGAGTATCTCGTTTCGCATTTGCCAACCCCAGGTAAAGGCCGAATCGTTCGGATTTACGGCTCGAAGGGGGACAACAACGCTCACCTGTTCAAGCAGGGACAGGACAACGTTCTGCGCCCGTACATCGAGCGTCACGATATCCTGGTCGTCCAAGAGGATTGGGCCGAAGACTGGAAGCCGGAAAACGCGAAAAAGATCGTTAACGCGGCGATCTCGCAACACGGAACCGCCATCGACGCCATCCTGGCCTCCAACGACGGGACCGCCGGTGGTGCCATTCAAGCGCTCTCGGAGGAAGGACTTGCCGGCAAGGTGGTCGTCACGGGGCAGGACGCTGAGCTCGTCGCGTGTCAGCGGATCGTCGCGGGTACACAAGCGATGACGGTTTACAAGCCGATCGAGAGGCTCGCCGACGCTGCGGTCGATCTAGCGGTTCGGATGGCGAGGCGCCGCGTTGTCGTCGCGCACCAGACCGTCAACAACGGCGCCTTTGAGGTTCCGTCGGTGCTCGAGGACGTCATCGTCGCCACCCGCGACAATATGATGGATACGGTCGTTCGCGACGGGTTCCTTTCGCAACAAGACGTGTACGGCGGGGTGCGGTGAACGGTCCTCTCTTTCGCGCCGATGGCATCGTCAAGCGTTTCGGCGGCGTCGTCGCTCTCGACGGAGTGACATTCGACTTGCGCGCCGGCGAGATTCACGCGCTCGTGGGCGAAAACGGAGCTGGCAAGTCGACGCTCATCCGAGTCATCGGCGGCGTTTACGCCGCCGATGCGTTCGGTGGATCGCTGTCGATCGAGGGCAAACCGGCCCGATTTGGGTCGGTTCGCGACGCGGAACGCGCGGGTATCGCCGTCGTTCACCAAGAGCTGGCGTTGGTCGATGAAATGACCGTCGCGGAGAATGTCTTTCTGGGGGACGAACCGCGTCGTGGCCCGCGGATCGACTGGGACCGGATGTACGGCGAGGCCGCAGGGGTCTTCGCGCACTTTCGCATCGAAGTCGACGTTCAAGCGCCGCTTGGGACGCTCGGTGTCGGACGAAAGCAGCTCGTGGAGATCGTTCGGGCTCTACGCAGGAAGTCACGCGTCCTCATCTTGGACGAGCCAACCGCCGCGCTCGCGGATCATGAGGTTGCGGCTCTCCTCGACATCCTACGCGATCTTAGGCGCCGCGGTGTGGCCTGTGTTTATGTATCGCACAAGCTCGACGAGGTGTTTGCGCTGGCCGATCGCATCACAGTCCTGCGCGACGGCCGTAGCATCGTCACTCTCGACACGATGTCGACGAACGCCGACGAAGTCATTCGTCACATGGTCGGGCGCGAGATCCGAGAGCTATTTCCTCGTCGAGCAAAAAGCTTCGGACGGTCGCTTCTGCGCGTCGAATCGCTCGACGTCGCGGCGCGAGCGCGGGGACCGCTCGCCCTGAGAAACATTTCGTTCGACGTGCGCGCCGGGGAAGTGCTCGGAATCGGTGGCTTGATGGGTGCGGGACGCACGGAGCTCCTGATGCACTTGTTCGGAGTCTGGGGTTCTCGCCGGGCGGGATGCGTCTTCGTCGACGGATGTCGAGTGGCGGCCGGATCCCCGCGTGATTCGATGGCGACAGGCATGGTGCTCGTGAGCGAGGACCGAAAGCGTTTCGGACTCGTGCTCGACCAGAGCGTTGCGTTCAACCTATCGCTATCGGTGGTCGATCGGTTTGCTCCGTGGGGGTTCATCGACCAACCCGAAGAACGGCGAGCCGTGACGCCGTTGTTCGAATCGCTCCGCATCAAAGCGCGGGACCTCGACGGTCGAGTCGGCGATCTGTCAGGGGGCAATCAACAAAAGGTCGTTCTGGGAAAGGCCTTGATCATCGAGCCGAAGGTCGTCCTCTTGGACGAGCCGACGCGCGGCATTGACGTCGCGGCCAAAGTCGACGTCTACCAGCTCGTGAACCGCTTGACGGATGAGGGCAAGGCGGTGGTGCTGGTCTCGAGTGAGTTGCCAGAGCTCATGGGAATGTCCGACCGCCTCGTCGTCTTGCACGAGGGTTCGATTACGGGCGTGTTCGACCGCGCGGCCGCCACGCCTGAGACGGTGCTCGCCGCGGCTATGGATCAGAATCCGATGGCGCAAGCAACCGTCGAGACACGGGGCCCCATTTCCCGGACGGACTCGAGGCCCGACCGTCTGTCGAGCGCAAACAAAGAAGACATTCCTCCTTCGGAGTTGAGGCCAATGGCGAATCGTCTGTCGACGCGTGATTTTTCGATGGTGATCGCCTTGGCCGCGATTGTCACCTATTTCACGGCGCGAGCTCCGTCGTTCTTGGGACCGCGAAACCTAACGATGCTGGTCATCGAGCTCTCGATTACGGCTGTGCTTGCCCTCGGCATGCTCCTCGTCATCATTGCGGGCCAGATTGACCTTTCGGTCGGCAGCGGCGTTGGCCTGCTCGGCGCCGTCGCAAGCGTCTTGGTCTTCCAGCACCGTTGGCCTGCGCCGGTCGCGATGGCCGTTGTCGTCGCGCTCGGGATTGGTGTGTGGCTGGCCATGGGCGGCCTCATCGTGAAACAGCGGGTGCCGTCGTTCATCATCACGCTGGGAGGACTTCTGGTGTTCAAAGGGCTCCACTGGTTGGTCATCCAGAACGCCACCGTTCCGGTCGCGAGGGGAGGGACGAGCAACGCCTTCTCGCTGTTGACGACGTACTACTTCTCACGACCCGTGGGGCTGGCGCTCGCCACGGTCGTCGTGGTCGTCCTGGCGACGGTGCAGATCCGGTCTCGACGGCGTCGACGTGCGCTCAACGTTCGTGTGGAGGATTCGGAGATCGCGCAACTCAAGATCCTGACGACGGCGCAGGCGCTCTTCCTGTTCGTCCTCGTGGCAAACCGTTATCGCGGACTTCCGCTGGCGGCCATCATTCTCGGCGCGGTGGCCTGGGCGATGGCCGTTCTGCTCCGCGACACGCCTTTCGGCCGCCATCTTTACGCGATCGGAGGCAACGAGGAGGCCGCGATGGTTTCGGGAATCGCGGTCGACCGAACCGTGATCCTAGCGTTCGGCGCAATGGGCGTCATCGTCGCGCTGACCGGACTTCTCGAAACGGCGTACGCCGGAGCCTCAACGACGACCGTCGGCAGCCTGATGGAGCTCGACGCCGTCGCAGCCTGCGTCATCGGCGGAACGAGCCTGCGAGGTGGCCGTGGGACGGTCCTGGGCGTGATGTTCGGGGCACTGATTATGGCCACGCTTTTGAACGGGATGACCCTTTTGGCGGTGTCTCCGGAGCTCAAATTCATTGCGCGCGGCGTCGTGTTGGCGCTCGCGGTCTGGATGGACGTCCGACTCGCGAGGACCGCCGCAGCGTGACGAGCCGGGTACGCCGGGCACGGATCCGTTCCGGCGCGACGTCCAAGTGAGCGCCGCTCCGGCGGGCAGGCGAGGGCCGAGAGGATCGCCGAGAAGCCGCCGCCACCTCGAGTGCGGCTGGGGACCGGTCGTTGACACATGCGGCGGCTGGCACTACAAATCCGAGCGGCTTTTATCGTGCGTCTTTCGCGCGCGACGCCTGTCGGGACGAGCGAATGATCGCTGCCTACTTGCCGATGTTTCTGATGTTGCTCACTGCGGGCGCCGTCGCGTCCTTGTTTTGGGGACTCGCGACCTTTCTTGGTCGCGACAAGAAGCCGACCGCCGAAAAGTACGCTCCGTTCGAATGTGGTAGCGAAAGCGTCGGCGGTCGCGACGTCAAGCTTTCTGTCAAGTTCTATTTGACCGCCATCTTGTTCGTGGTCTTCGACATCGAATCGGTGTTCGTTTATCCGTGGGCCGTTCACTTTCGTGAGCTCGGCTGGTTCGGGCTGGCCGAAATGGTGAGTTTCCTGTCGGTCATCGTCGTTGCGCTTGTCTACGTTTGGAAAAAAGGGGCGCTCGAATGGGAGACCTGAATCGTTCGCTTACGGTTTCGGGCAGCGAACAGGGCTTCGCGACGACGAAGGTCGACGCGCTCCTCGGCTGGGCTCGTAAATATTCGCTCTTTGCCTACCCGTTCGTGACGGCGTGTTGCGGCATGGAGTTCATGGCTGTCAACAGTCCGCGCTTCGATCTGGCACGCTTTGGGGCGGAGGCGCCGCGGTTTTCACCACGCCAGGCCGACTTGTTGTGGGTGGTCGGCACGATAAGTCAACGGCAAGGGCCCGCCCTCCGCCGGATCTACGAGCAAATGATGTCGCCGAAATACGTCATGGCTTTCGGAACGTGCGCCTCGAGCGGTGGCTTTTACGACAACTACACGACGGTGCCCGGAATCGACAAAATCATCCCGACGGACGTGTATATCCCGGGGTGCCCCCCCCGTCCCGAGGCCGTGCTCGACGGTCTGATGCTTCTGCAGGACAAGATCGCTCGGAACGAGAAGCGCCCTGGCGTCGTGAAGCCTCGGTTCGACCCCGTTCGAGACGTCGACGATTTGGTGAGACTGCGCCGTTCCGCCGTCGATCCACGAGATCTGGTGCCCATTCTCGAGGCCCGGGAGAAGACGGCGTCGGAAACTTTGGCAACGGTCCCTTCCGTTCGCGGAGGCACTCGGTGAGTCAGTACGTTCTGGACGCGCTCAGGTCCCGTTTTGGGACTTCGATTCTCGAGACTCATTCGGATTTCGGCGATGACACCGCCGTCGTGGAACCGAGCCAGTGGAAGGCCATCGCCCAGTTCTTGCGCGAGGAGCCGACGCTCGATTTCGATCTGCCCGTCGACCTTTGCGGCGTCGATTATCCGGACCGCATTCCCCGAACCGAAGTCGTGATGCACCTTTATTCGATTTCGAAGCGGCACCGTGTTCGGGTGAAAGCGCGCGTCGGCGACGAGGATATGGACGGAGCGGAGCTCGACAGTGTCACGTCGATCTGGGCGGGAATGAATTGGTTGGAGCGCGAGGTGTGGGACATGAGTGGGGTTCGGTTCCGCGGGCACCCGGACATGCGGCGCATTCTCATGTATCCGGAGTTCGAAGGGCATCCGCTGCAAAAGACGTATCCTGCCGACCGGACGCAACCGCTCGTGGCGTATCGCACGGAGGACGAGGCCGGAGTGCCGCTCAACAAGCTCGAGCCATTTGGTCCCGACGAAGGTATGCCGTTCGGGCGTGCCGGTTCGCCTCGTCTCGAGGAAAACTGACCCATGGAACCCCTGGATATCGATTTCGAGGAGGGCGAACTCGAGCTGCCCGCGGAGCCCATGCACTTGAACATGGGCCCTTCGCATCCGGCGATGCATGGCACCGTTCGTATCGTGCTCGAGCTTTCCGGTGAGACCATCCTCAAGACGGACGTGCAGATCGGGTACTTGCATCGGGGCTTCGAGAAGATGTGCGAGCGGGGGACTTGGGCGCAAGTCTTCCCGTATGTCGATCGCCTGAACTACGTGTCGCCGATGTTGAACAACGTCGGATACGCGCTGGCGGTCGAGAAGCTGTGCGGGCTCGTTGTTCCCGATCGGTGTCAGTGGTACCGGATGATTCTCGGCGAACTCGCGCGGATCAGCGACCATCTGACATGCGACGGCGCCATCGCCATGGAGCTCGGGGCATTCACTCCATTTCTGTGGTTCGTGAAGGCGCGCGAGATGGTTTGGGACATCCTCGAAGAGGAAACCGGTGCGCGCCTCACCCACTCGTTCGGCCGGGTTGGTGGAATGGCCCAACCGCCCAGCCGCGACTTCAAGGGGCTCTGCCGAGCGGCGCTCCCGAAAATCGTAGCGCTCGTCGAAGAGGGCGAAAAGATGCTGCTGAGAAACCGCATCTTTCTCGACCGTGTCGAGAGCGTTGGGACGATGAAAGCGGCCGATGCCGTGGCGCTCGGTTGGACGGGGCCTTGCCTTCGCGCCAGTGGCGTTCCCTACGACGTGCGAAAGGCACACCCCTATCTCAAGTACGACGAGGTCGACTTTGATGTCCCGGTTGGAACGCGGGGCGACACACTCGATCGCTTTCTGGTCCGTCTCGGAGAAATTCGCCAAGCGAAACGCATCATCGATCAATCGCTCGACCGCATGGCGGACGAAGGCCCAATCAACTGCGACGATCCGCGCTTCGTCCTTCCGAACAAGATGGATGTGTACACGACGATTGAGGCCACCATACAGCATTTCAAGCTGATCATGGAGGGCGCGAAGATCCCGAAAGGCGAGACATACTCGTACACGGAAGCGGCCAACGGCGAGCTCGGTTACTACCTCGTGTCGGATGGTACAGGGACGCCGTATCGCGTGCGGATCCGTCCTCCATGTTTTCAGATTACAGGTGGTCTATTCAAATTGCTCGAGGGCCGAATGTTGAGCGACATCGTCCCCACGTTTGGCTCGCTCAATATGGTCGGTGGAGAGTGCGATCATTGACGACCTCGCAACGGCGGCGGCTTCACGGTTCCGAAGCAACAAGAGAGGGCAACGGCTCCGCCGCCGCGAAGCGCTCCACGAATCGGCGGATCGGCCCGCCCTAGAGCACCCACGAACGGAGGCGGCTTCTGCCGTCCCGAGGACCTACGGACCGGGGCCGCAAAGCGCGTCCCCCAGCGGAAAACGCGAATGCCCACATTCAAACTCGACGGCCACGCAATCCCCTTCGAGCCCGGCGACACGATCATCAAGGCGGCATGGCGGCAGGGGATCGAGATTCCTCACTATTGCTGGCATCCCGGACTCTCGGCGCCCGCGAACTGTCGCATGTGTCTCGTCGAAATCGCGCCCAAGCCGGGAACGCGACCTCCGATGCTCGACATCCTGGAATGGGACTCAAAGTCCGGTGCGTACCGCACGCGGCAGAAGCCGAAATTGCAACCGGCATGCTACACGTCGGCGGTCGATGGCATGGAGGTATTGGGGGATACGAGCGATCACGTTCGCGAGGCACGACGCGACGTGCAGGAGTTTCTGCTCCTCAACCACCCGGTCGATTGTCCTATTTGCGACCAGTCGGGTGAATGCAAGTTGCAGGACTACTGGCTCGAGCATGGCAAGTATCAAAAGCGCATGCGCGACGAGCCCGTTCATAAGCCGAAGGCGGTCGTTTTCGGGCCGACGATTGTTTACGACGGAGAACGTTGCGTCATGTGTACGCGGTGCATCCGATTCATGGCCGAAGTGGCCAAGGATCCTGTGCTCGACATGCGCGAGCGCGGCAACTTGAACGAAATTATGGTGGCCCCGGGGCGACAGCTCGACGGCCACTACACCTTCATGACCGAGCATGTCTGCCCCGTCGGAGCGCTGACGACCAAGGACTTCCGTTTCAAGGCGCGTGTTTGGTTTTTGCGCACGGCGTCTTCGGTGTGCCAAGGCTGCGCAACGGGATGCAACGCGCATCTCGACTACGACCCGCGCAACAACCGCGCGTATCGCTACCGACCGCGGGACAACGAGAAGGTGAACAAGTTCTGGATGTGTGACGACGGAATGCTCACGTACAAGGACGCCCACGACGGACGCGTGCTCGAGTCGAAGATTCAGGGGGTGTCGACTTCGACCGCGCGCGCTCTCGAGCGGGCGAACTCGCTCTTCGCCGAGGCGTCGAAGGAGTCGGTTGCCCTGGTGCTGTCCGCGCAGCACTCGTTGGAAGACAATTGGGCGCTGCTTCAGCTTGGCGCTCTCATGGGTACGAAACGCTTTTTCGTGAGCGGCAAACCGGACGGGTACGAAGACGACATCCTCATTCATCGCGACAAAAACCCGAATACGAGGGGGGTCCAGCTCTTGGCTTCAGGCGTCCTCGAGATCGGCGCCCTCGCCGACGAGGTCACGGCGGGGCGCGTGACCCACATCATCGCGCTCGGAGGCGTCGTGTCGGCCGACATCGAGCCGATACGGCGTGCGACCATCGTCGTGATTGCCGCTCACGACGGTCCTTTGACGGCGGTCGCGACGGTTCTGTTGCCCGCGACGTCCTGGGCGGAGCACGCGGCGACGTACGTAAACGCCCGAGGTCTGCGTCAGGCGAGCGAGAAGGCGATCGAGCCGCAGGGGGCCAGCAAGCCGGCCTGGAAGCAGGTAGCCGACCTCGCTCTGGCGCTCGGCTATGAGGCGCCGTGGACCAAGTTGAGCCAGATCCGCGCGCAGCTCGCGGTCGACGCGCCGGCCGCGCGGTCCGCATCTTCCCTGCACGCGGAGTGACCGATGACGCTCATGCAACTCGTCTGGACGATGGTCAAGATCCTCATCATGGTCGGCTTTCTCTTGAACCTGGCCGGGGTCCTGACGTGGGCCGACCGTCGGCAGAGCGCCATGATCCAGCACCGGATCGGGCCCAACCGCGCATCGGTGACCATCTTCGGCCGGGAGTTCCGCATTTTCGGACTTCTCCACACTGCGGCGGACGGAATCAAGTTCTTCACCAAGGAAGACTTCATGCCCGTACGGGCCGACCGGCTGCTCTTCGCGCTGGCGCCCATTATATCGATGGGAGCGGTGTTCACCCTGCTCGCAGTCATTCCCTTCGGCGATACGATTTGCCCCCATCAGTTCGCGCTTCATTTCCCAAACGTTTTCGTGGGGCCGGCGGTGCAGCGAAACGGCCTGTGCGCGATGGATCTGAAGAGCGGGTACTATCCCATCGATCTGACCGTTGCGCCGCTCAGCGTGGGCGTTCTCTACATCTTCGCAATGGCCGGCCAGGGAATCATCGGCGCGGCGATCGCCGGCTGGTCGAGCGACAACAAGTTCAGTTTGATGGGCGCCCTTCGGGCCGCCAGCCAAATGGTCTCGTACGAGGTCACCCTCGGCCTGTCCCTCATCGGCGCCATGATGATTTACGGGACGGTTCGACTCGACGATATGGTGCGATGGCAGAGCGAGAACGCGTGGGGCATTTTCGTGCAACCGCTTGCGTTTTTTCTGTTCTTTGCAGCTTCGGTTGCTGAAAACAAGCGCATTCCATTCGATCTACCGGAGGCGGAAAGCGAGCTTGTTTCGGGATATTTCACGGAGTATGCCGGAATGAAGTTCGGCATGTTCTACTTTGCTGAGTATGCCGAGATCGTGACCGGGTCGATGCTCCTGGTGACGATATTTCTTGGCGGATGGGCGCTCCCGTTTTTTCACCGTGACGGACTCACCATCGCGTTCGGTGGCCTCCAGGTCGTTCGCGCGCTCGTTCCGCATGTTTGGATGATCGCGCTCGGCGTGCTCGCGTTCTTCGCGAAGGTGGTGGTCGTTTGCTGGATTCAGTGCTTCGTTCGCTGGTCGTTGCCGCGCTTTCGTTACGATCAGTTGATGAAACTCGGCTGGCGAGTCCTCCTGCCGGCCTCGCTCGCGAACATTCTCGTGACCGGTGTCGTTTGGCTGGCGCTCGACAACGCCGGGCCTGCCGTGGGCGACGTGCTCAAGGTCCTCGCGGACGTGACTCAGGCGTTCGTTGCGCTGGCCATGACCTACTTCGTCGCTCGTGGAGTGATCGGCTTGCTCACGCCCGTTCGGCACGAGCGAACGCTTTTGGGCTCTTCGGCGGATGCGGCGGCCAAGAGTGGCGGCACGAAGACAGAGCCGATGCAGGCTTAGGGCCATCACGGCGAGCATGGGACGGACGACGATACGGCTGACCAGGGAGACACGAATGCAGCCCAGAACATTCCCGAAGAGACCGCCTGCACCGACCAACGCGACTCCCGTCGCGCACGCCTCGCGCAATCTCGAATTCAAGAGCTACCTGCCGGAGATCTTCAAGGGCGTCAGCGTCTCGATGAAGCATTTCTTCGAGAATACGCGCGAGATGGTTCGTGCGGAGCGACCGGATCCCGTGCTCGATCGATTCGATGACGGCATTACGACGATCTCCTATCCGGAGCAGAAGCGACCGTACCCGGAGCGCTTTCGCGGCGTTCACCGGCTGACGACGCGCGACGACGGAAGCATGCGCTGCGTCGCGTGCCTTTGCTGCTCGACGGCCTGCCCCGCTCAATGCATCTTCATCGAGGCCGGCGAATATCCGCCGGGCGACGCGCGGCGTGGCTATGAGCGGTATCCGGTTCGGTTCGTCGTGGATGAGTTGCGCTGCATCTTTTGCGGCTATTGCGTAGAGGCTTGCCCATGCGACGCGATTCGCATGGACACGGGCATGCATGCGGTCCCCTACGACTCTCGCGATCAGTTCATTTACGACCGAGACCTTCTCCTGTCGTTCGACGGCCAGGATGGTACGTTCGAGACCAGAAACCCGCGGCACGAGCCTGGCGATGAGACGTATCCCGGCATTACGCGCGAGCGCGAACCCCATTAGCGACCCTTGTCGGTGGCAAGATGCAGCCGGGCTTGAAAGCCAAGCCGGAGAGTGAGAGGTGGGTCCTGCAGCGGCGGCAACCTGCGACAGGGCGAGTTCCGGCGAGCGGTTCGCCGATCGGGCCCCGACGCTTCGCTCCTCAGCGATGCCCGTGGTCTCGACGCCCGGACCGGGGGCTCGGTAAACCGCCCAAGTCCAAGGGCGGTCAGCCTGCCGGACCGCCCCCTGCTACCATCTGCGCCCTCTTCGCGTAGCCTTCCGGTGGACCCTATGGATTCCTCAATCGACATTCTCCTCGCAGAGCTCGAGCGATCGTTCTCGCTCGAGGAGATGACCTCTATGAGCAAGCGTCTGCTCGGCCTCGATCCGGAGGATGTCGGCGGCGCCACAGCCAAGGCAAGCTTCGCGCGCGCGCTCGCGGAACGATGCGTGGCTCGCGACCGGATCGATGCATTGGTCGACGTCATTCTCGCGGCCCATCACGGCGCAGACGCGCGCCTCAAGGACGTGGCTGGACTTTTGTCGACCGACGAGATTCAGGCCGGAGGTGTCTTTGCCGATTTCCGGATCGTACGCAAAATCGGCGAGAGCCCACTCGCCATCGTGTACGAGGCGCTTCGGGACGACGTGGACTGCACGCTCAAGGTCATTCGGCGCGAGGCGAGTCGGGATTGCCGCGCGGTTCAGCGCTTTCTGACCGCAAACCGAATGGTTGCCGCGATCGACCATCCCGGCCTTCTGTCTTGGCTTGAGGTGGGCGAAACGGATGGCTCCGCATGGGTCAGCTACGGCGCTGGGGACGTGCAGACGTTGAGGCTTCATTTCCAACGTTCGGGGCCCATGCAACTAGCGGAGCTCAAGCCCATTCTGCGTGGCATTCTCGAGCCGCTTGCCGCACTCCACCGCGCGCGAATCGCTCACGGCGCGATGAAGCTGGAAAACGTCCTCATCGATCGCAGCCATCCGCACGTCGCTCCGGCCGTGACGCTCATCGATTTCGCCACGGACCGCCTCCGCCCACGCGCCATCGTCGCGAACGGGCACAGCGGCCTGCTCGCCGTCTTCGGGTCGCCCAAGACCATCGCTCCGGAGCAGGTGCGCGGCGAGCGCGCTGACTGCGCGACGGACGTCTACGCGGTCGGAGCGATGATGTACGAGCTTCTGGCGGGCCAACCCGTCTTTTCGTTCGAAAGCGCAGCGGACGCGGCCTTCGCGCACCTTTCCAGGGCGGCCGAGCCGCCGAGCGGCAAAGCTCCGAGAGGGTGGGTTACCCGGGACGTCGATCAGTTCGTCCTGTCTCTTTTGGAGAAGCAACCGGATAAGCGTCCCCGCGATGCTTCGGCGCTCTTGGAGGCCATCGATGGGCTCGGACGCGGACCGGTCTCGGTTCGCTCCGTCGGCGTAGAGGCATTCTCGGAACAGGCTCTGGCGGAGCTCGTCGACGAGCTCATTGCCGCTCCCGACGAGGCTCGATCCGCGGAGGCGCTCGAGCAAGCGCTCGACCTCGGCGCCCATCCGGCGACCGTGGCCGAGGCGTTCCAGGCGGCTGCCGCTGGAGTCAGCAACGACGACGCGAACGCGCTCGCCGTGAAGAAGGGGCTCCTGCTGCGAGCCGCCCGCACGTTCGACCTAGCCGTAGGAGATCGAGAACGCGCGGAGAGTGCGTATGCGGCCATCGTCGAGCTCGATCCGCGCGACACCGAGGCCCATCTTGCGCTGGAGGCCACGAAAAGGGCGCTCGGAAAATACGCCGAGGTCGTCGAGTCGCTCATCGGACGGAGCGATGCAGCTGCGCCGGGGGAGCCCCGATCGCGCATCTTCGCCGAGATCGGGCGTCTATGCGCAACGACCCTCGAGGATCCCGACCAAGGACTTTTGGCGTATGCGCGCGCCTTGTGCGAGACCCCGACCAAGCGTGATTTGGCGGACGAGATTGAGCGCTTGGCCCAAGCCAAGCAGCCTCTTTGGAACGAGGTGCTCGCCACGATCACCTCGGGCGTGCAGAGCGGCGCTCTGCCGGTTGCCGAAAGGAATCGCCTCTTGGCCTATGCGGGCCGCTGGTACGAGCAAAAACTCGGTCGCGGCGATTTGGCCCGATTTGCGTACCTCAACATCCTGGAAGCCGACGCGAACAACGAGGAGGCGCACGAGGAGTTGGCCGGACTCTACCGCCGCGCCAAGCAGTGGCCCGAGCTCGTCGCTGCGCTCGTCGTCCGGGCGGATTCGGTTCGGGAGTTTCCGCGAGCACGCGACCTTCGGGCCGAAGCTGCGGAGGTGCTTGAGGAGCATTTGGATGACGCGGCGAAAGCGGCGGAGCTGTTTGGCGCTGTTCTTGCCGAGGATCCCGCCCATGAGAAGGCGGCCGACGGCATGGCGCGGATCGCCGAGCGCACGGGCGACTACCGGACGCTTGCGTCCGTTCTCGAGCGGAGGGCTGAAACGCGAAGCGGTCGCGAGAAGGTCGAGGCGTGGGTCAAGGTCGGGGAACTGTACGAGAACCAGCTGGAGAACTTCCAAGAAGCAGTCCGCCGGTACGAGGCGGCCCTGGCGATCGATCGGAACGATGCGCCCGCCCTCAAGGGGCTTGCTCGCGTCTACAACCGCACGGGAATGTACCGAGAGCTTCTCGACACCCTGCGACGGCAGGCGGACTCGGCCCCAACGCCTCGACAGAAGATGAACGTCTACGAGCGTATGGCCTCACTCTATGAAGAAGAGTTCCTTGACCACGAGCGCGCGGTCGAATGTCTGGAGGAGGTACTGACGCTCGACCCATCGAACGAAGGCGCCATGACGAAACTGGCGCGGCATTATCGCGCATTGGGTCAGTGGGAGCGGCTTGAGGAGCTCTACGACAAGAATGCCGATCTGGTGGGCGATGGCGAGCGCCGCGTCGAGCTGGTTGCGCTGAGAGCACGGGTTTTGGCAGACAACCTCGGGTCGCCGGAACGGGCGATGCGCGTGTACGAGCAGGTGCTCGAGCTCCAACCCGGCCACGCCGGCGCGCTCGAAGCGATAGCGCGTCTGCGCGAGCAGAGTGGTGACGCTCAGGCGGCCGTCCAAGCCATCGAGGCGATCGCAGCCAACGCACAGACACCCGAGGCGCGGGCGGAACAATGGATGCGAGCCGCACGTCTGCTCGAGACGCACGGGGATCGCGATGGCGCCATTGAGCGGTACAAGCTGGCCACCGAAGCGGTACCGACGGACGCGTCGGCGGCCGCGGCCCTGCGGCATGCGTATGCCGCTCGCGGCGATGCCGCGAGCGTGGTCGCCTTAATCGAGCGGGAGCTCGATCTCACCGAGGGCAAGATTGCGCGTGGGCGCCTGCAGGCGGAGCTGGCCCGCGTGCTGCGCGATCAGCTGCACGACAACGATCTCGCCGAGGCGAGCGCCAGAGCTGCCCTTGAGCTTGACCCTACGAACGCCGATGCGCAGCTCCTGTTGGGAGATATCGCTTACGAGAAGGAGCGCTATGTCGAAGCCACGAAGCATCTCGAACCGCTGGTCGGTCGCGCCGCTTCGCTGCCCTCGGACGATGCCGTGCGGGTGCTGGTGCGCTTTATCGAGGCGTACGGGCGCAGCCTGCCACCCCGGCCGTCTTCCCCATCGCTGCACGATGGACCGTCGCCATCCTCTATCGTCGGTTCGCAGCCGCGGCTGGCCGTTGCCGTCGAGGCCTTCGAACGGCTCCGACCAGACGACCCGCAGGCGCTCGCCCGAGTCGCCCGTGTGCTGTTCGAGTGCAACGACCTGAACGCCGCGCGCAGGACCTACGAGCGGCTTTTGGGCGATCATGCCGGCGAGCTGCAGGGTGCCGAAATGGCGGATGCTCAGTGGCGCCTGGGGGAGTCCTTGCGCCGGCTCGGAGAGCTCGACAAGGCCGTTGACTTCCTTCGCGAGGCTGCGGAGACGGATCCGAGGAATCCGGGGCCGTTGAACGCACTGGCGCGCGTGTACGAGCAGACGGGCGATTGGGAGGAATTCACCCGCACGAAACGACAGCGCCTCGAGATTGCCCATGGAGCCGAGCGCTTCGAGTTACTCATGGAGATCGGCGATGCCGAGTTCAAGAAGCTCAACGATTGCGCGCGTGCCAGTCGAACGTACCTCGCCGCGCTCGATGAGCGGCCCGACGACCGAAAGCTCCTGACCAAGTTGATGGAGGTCTTCTCGGAAGAGAAGGACTGGGCAAGCCTGGTCACGGTCGTGCTTCGCCTGGCCGACTTCGTCGCGGATCCGAAGCAACGGGCCAAGTACATGCACACCGCAGCCAAGGTGACGGCGCGGCAGTTGGGCGACGTCGAGCACGCCATCGAATACTACGATCGGGCGCTCGAATCCGATCCGACCCTCGTCAAGGCGATGGACGAGGCGATCGAGCTACGTCGCCAAAAGGAGGACTACGACGGCGTAGAGCGACTCCTCAATGCCCAACTCGACCAAGCCAAGCAGGTTCAGGATCACGCGCGCATCGTCCACGTGCTGGATAACCTCGGAGATCTGTATCGCTCATCGCTCGACGAACCGGAGCTCGCGATTGACGCGTACGAAGCGGCCCAGGCTTTCGACCCGGATGGACGACGTGAGCGCACGGAGATTCTCGCTGGGTTGTACGCGAGTGACGTGAGCACGTATCTCGACAAGGCGGTCACGGCGCATGCCGAAATTCTCCGGAGTAACCCGTTCCGGGTCGAGAGCTACAAGCTCCTTCGGCGCCTTTATACGGAGGCGCGTAGGCCTGATCCGTCCTGGTGCCTCTGCCAGGCGCTCGTCGTGCTCGGTCTCGCAGAGCCGGACGAAGAGCGATTTTATCTCCGTCACAGGGCGGACAATGCCGCACCGGCACAAGCGATGCTCGAGGAGCCGGACTGGGTCACGCGTATCGCTCACCCCGACGCCGATCCCTTGTTGACGAGCATTTTTGCACTCATTCAGCCGACGGTCGTGCGCGCCCGGACGCAGCCGCTTGCGGCGCTCGGATTCGATATGTCGTATCGAATCGATCTCGCTTCGCAGCCGTACCCCGCCTGCGAAACGCTGTATTATGTGCAAGGAGTATTTGGATTCGAAGCGCCGCCCGTATTTCAAAACCAGAATGACCCATCGGGGTTCGGCTTTCTGCACGCCCGCACGCCGGCGATCGTTTTGGGAAACGCGGCCTTCGACCAAGACGTTCCCAATCAATCGCTGGCGTTCGTGGCCGGGCGTCACATGACGTACTTCCGTCCGGGGTATTACGTTCGGCATCTCGTACCGACGGGCACGGGGCTCAAGGGCTGGCTCTTCGCGGCCGTGAAGCACTGCGTCCCGCAGTTTCCGATAGCGCAGGATGTTCAGGGGCAGGTCAACGAAGCCCTGACGTACATCGCACAAGATTTTCAGGGAACGCCGCGCGAGATCCTGGCCAGCACGATATCCAAGCTTCTTCAATCGGGTGGTGCGATCGACCTGAAGAAATGGGTTGCGGCCATCGATCTGACGGCGGATCGCGCCGGCTTTCTCGTCGCCCACGACCTGGCCACCGCCGCGGACGTGATTCGGGCGACCCCAGACGCCTCGAGCGTCGCAGCCGACGATCGGGTCAAGGCGTGCGTGCTCTACAGCATCAGCAAGCCGTATCTCGAGCTTCGAGAAAAGCTTCGGATCGCCATCGATTCTTGAGGTTGGGGCTATCGGTGCGGGCCCGTTGGCGCCATCGTCTGCAGGCCGTGCGGGTCGTCGTTGCCTGCGCTATGGTGTCGTTCCCCGCGTGCTCAAACGACGGGTCACGGCTCGTTGCGGCCCCACCGCCTCCAAACGCCCCGAGTGGTAAGGGCATGGAGGGGCGGGCTCCGGGCGCCAGCGGAGCAGTGGCCGACGCACACGAAACTCGGGGGTCCGCGTCCGAGCGGGCCCGAGGGCGCCCCCCCAAGACGCCAACGTCATCCTGCTATCGATTGATAGTCTCCGCGCCGACATGCCGTGGAGCGGGTACGACCGGCCGATTGCGCCGCGCTTGACCGCGTTCGAGGCGCGGGCTGCGAGCTTCACCCAGTCGTATTCGGTGTCGTCTTACACCTCGATGAGCCTCGGCGGATTGCTCGCCGGCAGGCTGCCGTCCGAGTTGCGGCGGAGCGGCTATTTTTTCGGCACCTACCGAGGTGATGTCTTCTTCCCGAAGGTCCTTCAAAGAGCCGGTGTGCATACGATGGGCGTGATGGCTCACCTGTACTTCAAGAGCGCGGGCTTCGATCAGGGGTTCGACGAATGGCGACTCGTGCCCGGCATCACGTTCGATCCGAATACGGACCGTGACGTCACGTCGCCACAGTCCGAGCATCTGGCGGAGGAGTTGCTCGGCAATCCCGCCAACGAAGCCCGACGCTTCTTCTTCTGGGCGCATTGGCTCGACCCGCACGACGAGTACATTCACCATGCCGGGATCGACTGGGGAAAACGCGCTCGCGATCGGTACGACGGCGAAGTGACGTTCACGGACCGCTACGTCGGCAAATTGCTCGATTTCATCGCCCGTAAGTCCTGGGCGTCTCGAACGGTGGTCATCGTCACGGCCGACCACGGCGAAGAGTTCGGAGAACATGGGATGACGCGGCACGGTTTCGAGGTTTGGAACACGCTCGTGCACGTGCCGCTCATGATCGCGGCTCCGGGAGCCGAGCCTCGCCGCATCGGCGTTCCGACGAGCGCCATCGACCTCGCGCCCACCATACTCGATGTTTATGGCGCGCAGCCGGCAGCGCCGTTGGAGGGCAAGTCCCTGCTGGGGCAGGTCTACGGCGGTGCAAGCGAAGAGCGCGACGTCGTCGTGGACCTGCCCGCGACAAGTGACAATGCTCGTCGGCGCGCGGTCGTGCACGGCAACGAGAAAATCATCTGCTTCGACGGCGACGGCTACTGCAAGGCGTACGATCTGATCTCGGATCCGATGGAGCACTCCCCTGTGATGAAGGGCCCACAATACAAAGCCATGAAGCAGCGATACGACGCGATCAGCCGGGGAATCCGAGAGGTCAGCCCGTACGCGTGCAACGCGGAGTGCTTGAAGGGCAGCTACCGTGCGAAAGCAGCGAAGTGACGCGCGTCATCGTGGTGCCGTGTCTTCGAGACAACTACGCGTACCTCGTGGTTTCGAAGGGTGGCGAGGCGGCCGTAGTCGACGCATCAGAGGCTGGCCCGGTGCGCGAAGCTCTGCGTCGAGAGGGGCTCGAGGCGCGCGCCATTTGGAGCACACACCATCACTGGGATCACGTGGGCGGTAATGTCGAACTCGCGCGCGAATTCGATCTCGAGGTCGTGGGTCACGTCTCCGACCGCAAGCGCGTTCCCGGGCTCACGCGCAGCGTGGACACGGGGGATGTACTGCGGCTTGGCGAGGTCGAGACGACCGTGATGCACGTGCCGGGTCACACGCTCGGCGCCGTCGCTTATTTCGTCGACGCCGCGGGAGAGCGATACGTCTTCACCGGCGACACGCTTTTTTGTGCTGGATGCGGCCGTCTCTTCGAAGGAACGGCGGCCCAAATGAAGGCTTCGCTGGCTCGACTCGCCGCGCTTCCCGGCGATACGCGCGTTCATCCGGGGCACGAGTACACGGAGACCAATCTGCGTTTTGCGGCCTTCGTGGAGCCGTCGAACCTCGATGTGACGGCGGCGCTGGAGCGATCTCGACAACAGCGCTTGCGCGGAGAGCCGACGGTCGGCACGACAATCGATCTCGAACGACGGACGAATCCTTTCCTTCGTGTAACGTCCTCCGAAATCCGCACCACGCTCGGCATCCCGCCCGGGACGGACGACCTCGGAGCGTTCGCCGCCGTCCGCGCGGCGAAAGACGCCTTCAGCGGCGGATCACGGTCCGTCGACCGGTGACGGGGAAGGGAGGGGAAGGGCGACAGGCGCTGCTTTGAGGCGAGTGGGAACCCAACGAGCGCGCTGGGACTGGCTCATGTCGATGACGCGCAAGTATGCGAGAATACGCATGATTTGGTAAGCCGGGTCGATCTCGAACGCTCGAACGGCGAAATTCGGAGACTGGCCCCATTTGTGATGGTTGTTCTGAAATAGCTCTCCCATCGTCAGAACGTCGAAGACGAGCGTATTTCGAGAATGGTCTTCGCTTGCGTAATTGCGATACCCGATCTTATGACCCGCCCAATTGACGATAGCTCCGTGCACTGGGCCGAGGGCCCAATGCAAGGGCAACAGCAGAAACAACCACCAGTGTGTCGCAAAGCAGACGTACACGGCGGTGTAGAGGGCCCCCCACATCACGGCGATGGGCATCGACGACAGCGTGTCATCGAACAATGGCCATTGCGGGTAGCCGCCGTCGAAACGTGGCTCGACGTCGACGCGCCGGTCCTTGAGATCTTCGTAGATTTTCTTGGTCCGCCACATCATTTTGAAGAAATTCGCCTGCTGGATCGGCGAATGCGGGTCGTTCGGACCATCGCTGTACGCATGATGCATGCGATGCATGATCGCGTATGCGCGCGGGTTCAAATAGCTCGATCCCTGCACGAACCAAGTGAGAAAATGCAAGCAACGCTCGGTGCGCTTGCTCATCGTGAACTGGCGATGCGCGCCGTAGCGATGAAGAAAGAAGCTTTGGAAGAAGACGGAGAGCTGCCAGTGGACGATGAAGAACAGAGCGATAACCACGACAAGAAGGTACGGCTAGGGGCACTCGGTCGCCCGCCATCTTTCGGTCATGCGGTCGCCGGCCCTGTCACGGTTCGGTCAGATCGGTGCTCGCGATGATGGACCGGACCCGATCGCGCTCGCGCTCGAGCCAAGGTGAAAGCGCGGAGCGCAACCGGCCGTCCGCCAGCCAGTGCGCGGATTGTGTCAAGGTCGGAGCGAAGCCCCGCACCCGCTTGTGCTCACCCCCAGCGCCCGGCTCGAAGACGTCCAGACCGCGCTCCAGGCAGAGCCGTATTCCTGCATAATAGCACACGACGAAGTGCAAAAAGGGGACGTTGGAGTTCGTGCCCCAATAACGGCCGTACAGACGATTTCGCTTCACCACATTGAACGCGCCGCCCACGAGTTCGCCCGTTGCCGTGTCGCGCGCCACCACCCACGCCAGCCGGTCGCGAAACCGTTCGACGACACGTTGAAAAAACGCCTCGTTCAAATAGAGCCGTCCCCAGACGCCGTGCTTGCCGATCGTCGACGCGTAGAACCCGTGCATCGTGTGCGCGACGGCCGGCGTATGACCTTCCGAGGGCAGCGCTTCCACGACGATTCCGGCGTCGCTGACATGGCGGAGTTCGCGGCGGACCTGATTGCGTTGCTTCGAAGAGAAGTGGCCGAGGTAGTGGTCGAATGTCGTCGCACCATCGCGGTGCCAATGGAACTGGAAGCCGTCGCGTAGCAGGTACCCGCTGGCTTGCCATGCGGCAGCCTCACTTTCGCGTGGAAAGAGCACATGAGTACCGGACGTACCGAGACGCTCACACAGCTGGCGCGCAGCGTCGGCGAAGACGCCAACGATGGCGTTGCGATCTTCGCCACGGGGGACGAGGACGCGGTCGCCGGTTGCGGGAGTGAATGGAACCGCGATGACGAGTTTCGGGTAGTAATGAATTCCGATGCGCTCCGCTAACTCGGCCCATCCCCAGTCGAAGACGAACTCGCCCTCGCTGTGTTGCTTCGCGTAAGACGGGGCCGCAGCCACCAGGTCGGCACCGCGCCAGAGCGATAGGTGACGGGGGAGCCATCCCGTACGGCCTCCCACGCATCCGGTGGCTTCGAGCGCCTCCAACCATGCATGCTCGACGAACGGGGAACTGTCGTCCCCGATCAGAGCATCCCACCGCTCCGGGGACACCTCGCGCACACTCTTGAGGACGCGAATGGAGTACGCCGAACTCACGCGTCCTTCCGAACAAGGTGGTTCGACCAGGCGTCCTTCCCACTCCATCGGTGGACCGCCCAAACGGGGCGAGGGCAGCCGACCTCGTTCAGGGCTTGGGCGAGCGGCAACGCGTGGTTCTTGCAGTGCATGGTCGATCCGGCGATGGCCGTACGAACATAGCTCGCTGCAGCACTATGGCGAATGGCCGCCGAGACGGCGACGGCGACGCAAACCACGCGAACCCATTGATTGTCCCGGCGGCGGCAACTATCGTGGGCGAAGCAGCGCATGCAGGTGGCGGTCGTCCAGCTCAATGCCCAAGACGACGTCGGCGCAAACCTTCAACGCGTGCGCCATTGGGTGGCGCACGCCGCGGCGGCGGGCGCCGAGCTCGTCGCGCTGCCCGAAAATTTTGCCTTCATGGGCGAGGAGGCGGCGAAGCGCGGGCTTGCCGAGCGGCTCGACGGCGCTTTCCCGGGCGAAATCCTCGGTACGCTCGCCGACTGCGCCGCGAAGCATGGCATCTGGGTTCTCGGGGGTGGCATGCCCGAGAAGAGCGAAGACGTTTCGCGCCCGTACAACACCGCGGTCCTGCTCGATCCGCGCGGGGCGGTCACGGCCACCTATCGGAAGGTTCACCTGTTCGACGTGACATTGCCCGACGGAAGCTCGTACCGCGAGAGCGTTTCAACGAGCGCGGGGACCGAGGCGGTGACGACCGAGGTCCACGGCGTGGGTCTCGGGTTGAGCATCTGCTACGACGTTCGGTTTCCGGAGCTCTATCGACGCCTGGTCGAGCGAGGAGCGCGCATGGTCGTCGTCCCATCCGCGTTCACGGTTCCGACGGGCAAGGACCACTGGCACACCTTGTTGCGTGCGCGTGCCATAGAGAACCAGGTTTACGTGCTCGCCCCGGCGCAGCATGGCAAGCACGCGCGTGGGCGCCAAACCTACGGCAAATCGCTCGTTGTCGATCCGTGGGGCGAGGTCGTTGCCCAGTGCTCGGAGGGCGAGGGCTTCGCCGCGACCCTTCTCGACTTTGCGTATCAGGATCGCGTTCGAACTGCACTTCCTTCGCTTCTGCACCGAAAGTGGTGATGCGCGTTCCATTTGTCGACCTTGCTGCGCAGGAAGCGCCTATCGCGGACGAAGTTCTCACCGAGATTGCACGGGTTGCGCGCACGGGCCATTTCGTCTTGGGCGAGGAGGTCCAGGCCTTCGAGCGGTGGCTGGCTCGAGCATGCGGCACGACGTACGCGGTGGGGGTGGCTTCGGGCACGGATGCGATCGAGCTCACCTTACGAGCCATCGGCGTCTCGTCGGGAGATGCCGTCGTGACGCCCGGCCTCTCGTTCGTCGCAGCGGCGGAGGCGATTGCCGCCGTGGGTGCGCGTCCGGTCTTCTGCGACGTCGATCCGACGACGATGAACGCGAGCGTGGCTACGGTCGACGAGTCCATGGAACGTGCGACGCGTGCCGGGCTGCGTGTCCGCGCCCTAGTTCCGGTGCATCTGTTTGGTCGCTGTGCACCGACCGCGTCTCTCAAGGCACTGGCGGCGCAACGCGGTATCGCGGTGGTCGAAGACGCGGCGCAAGCCATCGGTGCGAACGACGAATCGGGGACCCCGGCTGGCGGCATGGGTGACGCGGGATGCTTTAGCTTTTTTCCGACGAAGGGTTTGGGCGCTTGGGGCGATGCAGGCGCCGTCGTCACTTCGCGGGGCGACATCGCGACTCGGGTGCGCCGTCTTCGCGCCCATGGTGCCGTCGAGCCTTACGTGCATCAGGAGGCGGGACGCAACAGCCGGCTGGACGCGCTGCAAGCCGCCGTGCTCTTGACCAAGACGCGGCGACTGGCGGACTGGCAACGCGCCCGCACTCGCTCCGCCGATCGGTATCGCAGCCAGCTTGCGCGATGGCCGCTGTTGCTTCCGGACCCGCCCCATCCGCCGGCCGTCCACGCCTGGCACGCGTTCGTGGTTCGGACGCCCGAGCGCGACGCTCTCGCTCGCTTTCTACGCGTACGGGGCGTTGAAACGAGAGTGTATTATCCTGTTTCCCTCAACCGCCAGCCCTGCTTCGAATGGCTTCACGAACCTCCGCTGCCCGCCGCCGAGGAGGTCTGCCGAACGGCCCTGGCACTTCCCATCTTTGCGGCGATGTCGGATGAGCAGCAAGATTCGATCGTGGAGCACGTGGGCCGGTTCTTCAATGCCTGAAGCGATCCCACTCGACGAAAGTACACCGCCCCAGAACAAAGGGATCAGCCGGGCGGTGTACCTCAGTCGCCGGGAGGCGATTGGGGGTTTGGGGCGAAGCCCCAAGCAAACCATCTTAGTGCAGCGCCAGCCTGCAACGCAAGGCGTACCCCGTGCAGCTGGGTGCCGTTTAGCGGGGCACTGTACTAAGTCGTCGTGAGGTGTTCGCGTGCAATGTCGGCCCACGTCCCTGTGGGCTCGATCTCAAGGTACTTTTTCCAGTGCGGCCGTGCGCGCGCGCGGTCGCCGAGTTGCTCGAGCGCCATCGCGAGATTGAACTGAGCGTCCGCGAAGCGCGGGTCGCCCTCGAGCGCACGTTCAAAATAGTCTGCAGCCAGTCGAGCGTCGCCGCGTTCCAGCATGACGTATCCCAGGTTGTAGTGGGCCTCGGGCTGTTGCGTATCGATCTCGATGGCATGGCGATAGAGCGCCTCGGCTCCGGTCTCGTCGCCGCGCCGGAACCGGATATTGCCCAAGTTCGTATACGCAATGGCGAGCGACGGATCGAGACCGATCGCGCGGCGATAGAGATCTTCGGCGGCGTCGTACGTGGCAGCGTCCTCGTCCAGCCGACTCGCCTGAACGTAGAGATCGTAGGCAGTCGTCGCGCGCTCGGAGCCGATCTCCGGTCGCAGCATGCGGACGACGTCATCGCGCAGTGTTTGGACTTCGAAGTCGAGGACCATCTGCCCGGTAATGGGCTCGAAGCTCCCGCTCGCGGACCTCACCACCACGCGGCGGCCGTCGCCGATGATGCGAAGCTGCTGGAGGGGGCGCGTAACGCGAGGCAGCGCTTCGCGCAGCGCTCCAATGGCGCGGGCGACGTCGCGCAGTCGCACGTGGTGCTCGAGAAGCTCACGAGTGGCGCGCAGAGCGATGAGGTCCTGGAAGGTGTACGCGCGAAGCCGGCCGCGCTGCCCTGAAGGCGAGACGATCTTCGATCGGTCGAGCGAACGAAGGCGTGCCTCGGAAACACCCAGGAGCTTGGCGACTTCGCGAAGAGTGAATAGGTCGGTAACCGGCTCCCGACCATCGGGAGCGGGCGGTACGCCGACCGAGCCCGCACGGGTCGCTGCGTGCGCGGCATCATCGATGCGCCCGCCGCCCGACCCGAAGGCCACGTGGATGACGGTTCCCCCTTTGCGTCGTCGCTTTTTTCGGCCGCCGCCGACGCCGGCGGGCCCATGGGTAGTACTAGGCATGTTTGCAGGATCGATTACGGAGCGCGACCTGAGCCGGTTCGCACTTCTATCAACGGCGCCTGGACGTCGACGTCAATCCTCACCCGCTCATCGTCAGACGAGATCCGGATCTCGCACATCAGACGACCGAGACGCGCAGGCGCGCGCACGCACGCTTCGCGGAGCGCCATTCGCAGCGCGCGCAAGCGGACATGCACGTTGCGGTCCGCAACTTCAGCAAGAATCGATGGTTGGATGCCCCACGCCGATGGCAAAATGAGACTCGTCGAACCGTACCACATTCGTCCATGCGGCTCGATCAAGACGCTTCCTTCGCTCAGCACGTCCGCGCGCTCGAAAAGGTCTCGCCATCTCGAATCGAACGTACGCACATGCGTGCTGCGGTGCGCGACGAAAAGCGGCAGCTTCCCCGCCTTGGCAAGACCGGGCCGTATCACGAACGCAATCGTCGCAGGCGGCAAGCATCGAGATCCACTTTATCGCACAGGCGTTTCCATGGGATGGGGCGGCTCACGTGCCATCAATAGCCCCGGAGGAGATCCTGGTGGCGGGCTCGTGAAGCGGAACGACGATGGGCTCCACGAGGACTCCATGCGGTGTGGATTCGATCCACATGGCCTGGGCAATGCGGCTGCCGGCCCCCGGGGCTTCCCCGACGCTGCCCACGTTGACCACGCGAACGCCACCGACCGTCCGATCGAACGGGACATGGCTTGCTCCGCAGACGACGACGTCGGCCGGATCATCTCCGATGAGGGCATTGACCTCGGCATCGGTCATGTCGTGCGTGAGTGGTTCCGCAGGATCCACGGGCGATCCATGCACGAGAAGGAGCTCCCCGCCGTCTTCCAGAGCCAGGCGTGAGTGAGTCGGAAGTCGGCGCAAGCGCTGCAAGATTAACTCTCCGAGCGCGTCTCGGGTCGCGCGCATGCGACCCAGCCGCTCGCGCTCGTGCTCGCTTCGCGGGTGCAGCGTGGCCGGGTCGAGCATCGCCACGGCGCGGTCGGTCAGGCCTTGTACCATCACGGCACCGGCCGCCGTGAGACGTCGCCAGGTCTCGAGCGGTTCCGGACCCGGAAATACGACGTCTCCCGCGACCAGGAGCTTGTGGAAGCTCCGCCGCTCCGCGGTCGCGAGTATGGCGCGAAGAGCGTCGAGGTGACCGTGAATGTCCGAGACGCAGAGGAAAAGCATCGATAGAGCCCAAAAAGGATAGTCGCGCTCGCGCGCTGTGGCGAGCACCTCGAAGCCGCGCCGCATCAGGCTGGCGCGTGGTCGAGACCCAAGCGCAGCTCGCCCACCAGACGTTCGACCGAATCGCGTCGCTCGTCGGGGGTCCGTCCCCGTTCGATGGCACGTACGAGCGCCGTGCCGACCACGACCCCGTCCGCGTGCTCGGCGGCACGACGTGCTTTTGCCCCTGAGTCAATCCCGAATCCGACCACGACCGGTCGCCCCGTCTGCCGGGCAATCTGCTGGGCGCGCGCTCCGGCCTCATGGGCATCGATAGCGCCGCTGCCCGTGACGCCGGTGACCGAGATGTAATAAATGAACGGCACCGGTCCCCGCGCGGCCGCATGAGCGGCCGCCGTGATGCGCTCGGCGCGGCTCGTAGGCGCGAGAAGCGGAACGAGGCCCAGGCCGTTGGCCTTCGCGGCATCATGCAACGTGTCGCTTGCTTCGATTGGCAAATCGACCACGAGCAGCGCATCGATGCCCGCTTCGGCGGCGTCGCGCGCGGAGCGCGACTCGCCACGGACGAACAGCGGGTTGTAGTATCCGAAGAGCACCAGTCCGACCTGCGGATCGGTGGAGCGAATCGCGTGCGAGGCCCGAAACGTCGCCTCGAGCCCGCCACCGACGCGAATCGCGCGCTGGCTCGCAGACGCAATGACGGGACCGTCGGCGGTCGGATCGCTGAAGGGCACACCGAGTTCGATCACATCGGCCCCTGCGCGGATACAAGCCCGGGCGAGCACGATGCTCTCCTCGATGCTGGGATCCCCGACGCACAGATAAGCGATGAGGACCTTTTTCCCGCGAACGAAGATCGCATCGAGGCGGTTCACAACACGTCTCCAAGACGACACAGCAATGTGGACAGATCCTTGTCGCCACGCCCTGACACCCCGACGACGATCGACACGGGCCGTTCGCGCCTTTCGGACAGATGTCGCGCAACCTCTCCGATTCGTGCGAACGCATGGGCCGTCTCAAGTGCCGGAAGAATGCCCTCCGTCCGCGCAACGAGCAGCACGGCCTGCAGCGCCTCCTCGTCGGTGGCGGAGAGATACCGCGCTCGTCCCGTGTCTTTCAGCCACGAGTGCTCGGGGCCGACGCCGGGGTAGTCGAGGCCAGCGCTGATCGAGTGCGCCTCGAGGATCTGCCCCCCGTCGTCGCAAAGGACGTAGCTCTTGGAGCCATGCAGGACACCCACGCGGCCCGCCGTGAGGGTGGCTGCGTGTCGCCCCGAGGCGATGCCTTCCCCCGCTGCCTCGACGCCGATGAGCGCGACCGCGGGGTCACCCAGGAACGCACGGAACAGCCCGATGGCGTTGGATCCTCCGCCCACGCATGCAATGGCCGCGTCGGGAAGGGTGCCCTGCGCGGTCAGCAGCTGCGATCGGGTCTCCTCGCCGATGACGCTTTGCAGTCGTGCCACGAGCTCGGGGTACGGATGAGGTCCCGCAGCGCTGCCGATGCAATAGTAGGTCGTCCGCACGTTCGTGACCCAATCGCGCAGGGCCTCGTTCATGGCGTCCTTGAGCGTGCGAGACCCCGCTTCGACGGCGATGACCTTTGCGCCCAAAAGCCTCATGCGGCCCACGTTGGGGGCCTGCCGCTGGATGTCGTTTGAGCCCATGTAGACTTCGCAGGGAATCCCAAAACGAGCGCATGCGCTTGCCGTGGCTACTCCGTGCTGCCCCGCGCCGGTCTCCGCGATGACGCGTGTCTTGCCCATCGTCCTTGCAAGCAGCACCTGACCGATCGCGTTGTTGATCTTGTGCGCACCAGTGTGGCAGAGGTCCTCGCGCTTCAACCAAAGCCGATCGATGGCGCGCCCCGTCGGGTCTATGGCGCACGCCAGCCGCTTCGCCTCGCCCAGGGGTGTTGGACGTCCCACATAGGTCGTCAAGAGATCGCGCCACTCGCGCTGAAACGCTTCTCCGCGCACGATCGTTTCGAGGCCCTGCGCGAGCTCCTCGAGCGCGACGACCAACGTCTCGGCCACGAATGAGCCGCCAAAAGGTCCGAAGTAGCCGGTGCGATGAGGATCGGGCGACATGGCACGACAACTCCTGTGGCGCAAATCGTTTAGGCGCGAGCCGTTCCGCGCAACCTGGTTCGAGTCGTCGCGTCGCGGATGCGCGACAAGCGCCGCTCGTCGTCGAGCGTGGTCCGGCGCTTCCGACGACCGCCCCCGGCGAGACAACGCTCGGCGTGACGGATGATGGCGCTCGCGACGTCGATTCCACTGGCACGTTCGACGCCTTCGAGCCCCGGTGAGCTATTGATCTCTAGAATTTTCGGTCCCTCACGCGTTTCCAACATATCTACGCCCGCGATTTCCAGGCCCATGACGCGCGTCGCAGCGACGGCAGCCCGTCGACAGCCTTCGTCGAGAATCGCTCGAACGCCCAATCCGCCGCGATGCAGGTTGGAGCGAAATTCTCCTGCTTTGGCCTGGCGGCGCATCGAAGCGACCACGCGGCCCCCGACAACGATGGCGCGAAGGTCGCGGCCCTTGGCTTCGGCAATGTACTGCTGCAAAATGATGTCCTGACCCATCGCCCACAGCGTCTCGAGGAGCGAGGTCACGGCTTGAGGAGTCTCCGCGATCATGGTTCCGATGCCCTGAGCGCCCTGCTGGAGCTTGACGATGCAAGGTGCTCCTCCGACGAGCGCGAGGGCCTGATCGATGGAACCGGGCGTTCGAGCGCACACCGTCACGGGGACGTCGATATTGCGCTTGGTGAGCAGTTGCATCGCGCGGAGCTTGTCACGGGAGCGGGCGATGGCGAGGGCCGTGTTGAGGACCGGAACCCCCATCAGATCGAACTGGCGGACGACGGCAAGCCCGTAGCTCGTCACGGAAGCGCCGATCCGAGGCAAGACGAGATCCGCGTGAGGGGCCGGATGGTCCCCGAGATACAGGGACGGTCGCCCTCGCGAAATGACGATGCGGAAGGCGAGCGGGTCGGCGACGGCCACGTCATGTCCTCGTGAACGGGCGGCGAGGACTAGACGGCTCGTCGAGTACAACGTGGCGTTGCGGGACAAGACAAGAAGGTGCATGCGTGGCGGCGCTGAGGCTACGCGGCGGCTCGCAGGATGCAACCGATCCCCTCTGCTTTGCGCAACCTGCGGCGCACTTGCCAATCCGATTCAGTGCTGCACGACGGCCGACGCGACGCTCACGGCATTGGCTGGAGGCGGTGGCGAGGGGTTCCAAAACCGTGGGCCAAACTCCAAGGCCAGGATGATGCTGAGGCCCGCGATTCGAAGCCAGAAGTGCGCTTGGTCAGACATGGAATGCACTGCACGGTGGAAACTTACCGTTGCACCGTTCTGCCAAGCATGTGCCGTGCCGTGCGCAAGATCAGGCGAGCGTGCGGAATTCGGCCTCTCTCATCTATGACGTGAGCGTCGCGATTCCAGCAGGCGACGGCTTTTCGACGATCACCCGAGCCTTGCACGTCCCCGTTGGGCCACGATCCACGCGACTCGTGCAGGTCCGAACCGAACGAAGGGGTAAAGTCGGATGTGGAGCCAAGGTCCAAGACGGCCGTTGGGCCACAGGCTCGGATGGCCCCGCATCGGCCCGGATGGCCGCGGGCGCGCGGCAGGCTATTTTTTTACCGAGTCGTTCCGAACCGACTGGCGCATCAAGTCTTCAAGTGAAGCCGCGCCCGGCACACCCTGCGCCCGTCCGGCACTCGGGGGCCTTTTGTGCACCGCCGGTACCGACGGGCTGCGGTCCACGGGCGCATGGGCCGGAGGCGAGACTTCCGACGTAGATGCGCCGCCCGAGATAGGTGAGGGTGAGGCGGACACGCCTGCAGCGGCTCCTGCCCCCTGCGACTTCGCGGACTTTGTACCCTCCTCGACGGCGTCGTCGGAACCGATCTCGTCGGCCGGCGGCACCACGGCCGCGGGCGCTGCCGGGGTTGGCGCGAGCTGCGTTGCGATAACGATAGGCGCCGCGGTTGGGGCACGGTGGATACCCATCGATCGGCTGACCAAAGCCCCGCCCACCACGAGGACCGCGCCCGCGACCGCCAGCGCCCATCGCGTGGCTCCACCTCGCCGCGTCGTGGGCTCTGGGTCGTATGGTTCCAAGAGCTCCGCCGTAGGCCCGGTCTCCGCCTTGCAGATGACGCCCGAGGACGTGATTCCGTGGGCCCCGCGCACCGCTGCAGCCGGGGGCACGTCAGCCATATCCGGCGGAAGAGATGCCTCGGAATGGGGGGGTAGATACGACCACTCGCCACTGGATCGCGCGTCGGCGACCCGCTCGGTGCGCAACGTCTCGCCCAACTTGGCGAGCTCTTTCAACTCACGTCGGATGTTCTCGCGGGTCGCCATCATTTTTCCCGGGGGGCCCGGACCTCGATGCCCATCTTGTGGGCGGATCCACTGGTTTGCCTGACACACCAACGTCTCATACGCATTTCGGTCCTACCATGTGCGCAAAATGGGCTCCGGATCGTCCGCGGGACAAGCGAAGACATGGGGAAAGCTACGACTGGTTGGTTTGACAAGCTAGCGGCCGCCGGTAGGACGCGAAGATGCTCGCAATGCCCCACACGCCGCCCTTGCCCGATAGCGACGATGAACTCGGCGAACTTCCGCCGCTCGACGGCGACATGGACGAGGCAGCGGAGCCCGAAGCGGAGCTCGATGATTTGGGCAACGACGGCGTCGCGCTCGAAGACGGCACCCCGGAAGGCGATCCGGCCGACCCGATTGAGCTCGATGTTCTCGAGGAAGGCGAGACCAGCTGGCTCAACGAAGCATTGGACGCGACCGACGTGGATCTCGGTGCTGCCGACCTGATGGATCTGGACGACGAACGCATCGCGGGCGAGCACGACGGGGACGACGTCGACGTCGGTGACGAAGGCGCAGCGCTGAGCGATCAGGGTGAGTCTGGCGGCCTCGATGCGGGGGACGAAGGCCCCTTGGACCTCGACGAAGAGCTTCGTGATTCCGACCTGCCCGCGCTCGACGCAGACGAGGACGAGTCCGTCGACTCGCGTTTGCTCGAAGAGCCGCTGACCGCAGACGAGTCGCTGCCGTGGGCCGCGCAACCATGGGAGCGGGTCGGCGCGCCGTTGGGTCTCGTTGCGGCCACCGCCGTGGCGTGTGTATCACGAGGGGCGCTTGTCGCCGCGCGCGCCGAAACCGATCAGCTCCAACTGTTTCGAGTCGATCTCGAAGGAGCTCGCGATGCACTCCGGCTCGAAAGGGCCCAGGTTTCCGAGGTGGTCGCTCTTGCCGCGGACGCGTGGACCGTGGCGGCCGTGTCGCCTGCGGCAGGCCTTGTCGTCTCGCGGGACGGCGGCGAGCGATTCGAGGCGCCGGTGGGCGGCGTCGGCGTGGCCGACGTTCGTCTCGTGTCGGGGGCTCTCTGGCTTCGCACGCGATCGGGTGAGCTTCTCGTTTCGAAGCGCGCCGACCGGGATTTCGTGCGGTGTCCCGCGCCGGGCGCGGTCGCGGCAATCGCGAGTCACGATGCTTCCGGAATCGTCGCCATGGTCGTCGACTCGCTCGGACGCCCGATTGCGCTCGGCCGGGGGGGAGTCGAGGGCTTGCTCGCTTGGGAGTCGATTTCGGTTCCAGAAGCGTCGAAGCCCATGGTGCTCGCCGCCCGGGCCGCGCATGTTGCATACTCCGGACGCTCCGGCGTCGTGCGCCGCGGGACCCATGGTGGATGGCGATCGTTCACGTGGGATGGATCCGTAACGGCCCTTGCGTTTGTGGACGACGAAGGCACTTTGTTGGCCGCGACCTATTCCGAGGCGGACGACACGACAGGGCTTGTTCGGATCGACGTGAAAGGGGCTGTCGCGATCGTGGCTCGAATTGGGGCTACGCAGAACCTCCGAGAACCGTCCGACCCGGCCGACGGCCGGGCGCTTGCGCTCGCGTGCGATGATTCCCGTGGCGTGGTCTGGGTGGCCGGCGGATTTGGCCTTGCCGCTTTTGCGATCCGGCCGCGGTGAGCTTTCGTGCGGTCCTCGCGATGCGTGGGCATGGGCCCCCTGCGAGGGCATCGAATCGACGCCTCTAGGGCGCGCGCCGTGCAATCCGGGCAAGGGCCCGCCGCGTGGGATCCGAGTCCGGCGGGCAAGCCGCGGGATCCGCGCCATCGACCAGAATGACGAGCGATCGGACCATCCGGCGCGCCTCGACGATGGCGGCAGAGTCTCCTTCTCGGGTCGCCGCCGCGAGTAGCCGCCGCCAGGTAGCAAGCTGTGCGGGCGTGCGCCCGTCGACGCCGAACCACGCGGCCAATTCGCGGTATGCGTTGGGGTCGCGCCGAGCGTTCGCATAGGCCTCGAGATCCATCTCGGCAGCGGCGTGCGCACCGAGAGCCCATCGAGCGCGCGCGCGTCCCACGAGAGCTCGATGAAGGAGCGGATCTCGTTCGAGAGCAGCCGTGAAGACGCGTTCGGCCTCCGCCGGCTCGCCGAGTCTGAAACGAAGCTCTCCGAGGCCTGTCCACGCGGCGCTGTTCGTCGAATCGATCTCGATCGCCTCGGTGTAGCGGCGTAAGGCGAGGTCTTCCTCGTGGGCGGCTTCGTGTGCACGCGCTTGAAGCACGAGCTCTTCGGAAGGTGCCGCGCCAGCTGCCGCACGTGCGGCCCCGCAGGCGCCGACGAGCGCGACCCGTGCGGCGCCCTTCGCCCAGCGCACCATCGGACGCGATCAGCCGACGCTCTGTGCCTCTTCGATCGCCTCGCTGCGGCGCGGGCGCCGCGAGGTATCGAGAATGGCCTTGCGCACGCGAACGGCATCGGGAGTCACTTCGACGAGCTCGTCGGCATCGATCCATTCCATGGCCGTCTCAATCGTGAGGACGCGCGGAGGCGCGAGCAGGACGTTTTCGTCTTTGCCGTGGTCGCGCACATTCGACAGCTTCTTTTCCTTGATGACGTTCACGTCCGTATCGTTCGGCCGGTTGTGCTGACCCACAATCATGCCCTGGTATACCTCGACTCCGGGGGTCACAAAAAAGGATCCGCGCGGTTGCAAATGGTGCAGCGCGTATGGAGTAGCCACCCCCCCGCGGTCAGCGACAATCGCGCCGGTGACGCGCTTTACCATCGCCCCGCCCCACGGCTCCCAACCGTCGAACATCGAGTTGAGAAGAGCCGTCCCCCTGGTGGCCGTCAGGATCTCGCCGCGGAATCCGATCATGCCGCGGCTGGGCACGCGGTACTCGAGCCGCGCGCGGCCGTATCCCGGGTTCGACATCTTGACCATCCGTCCCCGTCGCTCGCCGAGCCGCTCGGTTACAATTCCGATGAAGTTCTCGGGAACGTCCACGACGACCAACTCCATGGGTTCGCACAGGATTCCGTCGACCACTTGCGTGACGACCTCGGGATTGCCGAGCTGAAGCTCATAGCCCTCGCGGCGCATCGTTTCGACGAGGATCGCGAGCTGCAGCTCGCCCCTGCCCAACACCACGAACGTGTCGGCCGACTCCGTCTCGCTCACGCGAATCGCCAGGTTCTTCTTGGTCTCGTGCAGAAGGCGTTCGCGCAGGTGCCGGCTGGTCAGAAACTTGGTCTGTTTGCTCTTTCCGGCGAAAGGTGAGGTGTTGACGCCCAGCCGCATCTTGATGGTTGGCTGCTCAACATGGATCCTCGCGAGCGCCCGGCCCTCCCATCCCGGAGTCAAGTCAACGATCGAATCGCCTACGTCGACGTCTTCGATTCCGGCGATCGCGACGATCTCTCCGGAAGCGGCCTCCAACGCGGGCGCGCGTTTGAGCCCCTCGAACGTCGACAAGACCTTGATGGTCGACTTGAGCGTTCGGCCGTCTTTGATCACCCCCACGAGCTGGTTGGCTCGCACGAAGCCCGAGACGATTCGACCGATGGCCAGACGGCCGATGTAATCGTCGTGGTCGACGTTGCTCACAAGGATCTGCAGCGGCCCGTCGGGGTCGCCCGGTGCGGGCGGCACGTTGGCGAGGATGGTGTCGAACAGTGGCGCGAGCGTGGTCGATGGATCATCGAGAGTGCGTTTCGCGACACCATCCCGTCCGACCGCGTAGAGAACGGGAAATTCGAGTTGGGCTTCGGAAGCGTCGAGATTGCAAAACAAGTCGAAGACCTCTTCGTGAACGGCCTCCGGGCGCGCATCGGATCG
This sequence comes from uncultured delta proteobacterium, assembly GCA_963696385.1. GTDB lineage: Bacteria > Myxococcota_A > Polyangia > Polyangiales > Polyangiaceae > Palsa-1150. Next base: position 272,458 of record CAVOKF010000003.1, on the reverse strand, counting down.
ATCAATTTTATTGATGACCACGATGACGGGAAACCCGAGCTCCAAGCACTTGCGGAGCACGAACCGGGTCTGTGGCAGTGGCCCCTCGGCAGCATCCACTAGAAGAATGGCGCCGTCTGCCATGAGAAGCGTACGTTCGACCTCACCGCCGAAGTCGGCGTGGCCCGGCGTATCGATGACATTGATCTTCGTGACCGATCCGTCGGGTGACTTCCATCGAACGCTCGTGTTCTTGGCAAGGATGGTGATGCCCCGCTCGCGCTCCAGGTCGTTGGAGTCCATCACGCGCTCCTGGACGACTTCATTGACGCGAAATGTGCCAGCCTGCCAAAGCATCTGGTCGACGAGCGTGGTTTTGCCGTGGTCGACGTGGGCCACGATGGCGACGTTGCGCAGGGCGTGCGGGCGCGGAATGCTCATGAGGGCAGCGTCAGGTAGCGTCCCGCCTGGTGTTTCGCAAGCAACTCAGCCTCGCCGGCTGGCTCTTAGCCGTTCAGCCCGAGGCGGAATCGCGTTTGCGCAAATGAATCTCAGCCTCGCCGGCTGGCTCTTAGCCGTTCAGCCCGAGGCGGAATCGCGCTTGCGCAAATGAATCGCCTACCGCGAACGCAACGAGGTCTCGCGCCTCGAGCGTGCGTGACACCCAGGTGCCGCGCTCTCGACTTTCCCTCGGCGCGCCCTCGACGATCCCACTGATGAGCGCGATGGCATCGAAGGCCGCGCTCGGGTCTCCGACGGCGAGCAGGGCGACCCGATTCGACCAGGCCACGGCCGCCAACCCCAAGGCACCCGGATGGTCGTCGACCGCGGCCGCAGCCTCCAGCGCAAGAATTCCGACCTCCGCCGCCGCGTGGCGTGGCAGCGCCGCTTGAATCAGGGCCGTGGTCGCGCTCATGGCGGCTGTGGGTCGCACATGCGGCTCCCACGTCGGATTGATTGCCTTGAGCCACGCCGGAAGGAGCACACCGAGCTCCGCGGCGCTCGACCGTGCTAGAGCCGACGCCTTGGCTCGGAGGAGTTTGATTGCGCGAAGCGCTAGAAATGCCCCGACACGTTCGTTTCCCGTCAGGGCTTCCCCGATGACGATTGTTGGAGATGGCCCTATGGGGATGCACACGGCGCCCAACTTCGGCGAGGATAGGACCTGCAGGCCGCCGAGGCCGGCCAGAGCGGCCGCGCGAAGCGCCAGCCTGACCAGCGGGGTGTCTGGAGCGAGCGGCGACGCTCTCAGCTGGCGCAGGTCCACCGGAGCGGCCGCATCGAGCGCGTCGCCCGTCTTGGCGAGCAGCGAACGGATCGCCGGGGAGAGCACGTCGGGTGCGAACGAATCGTCGAACTGCGGGTCGAGCGCGCGCTCGCCCGCGCCCTGGATGTCCACGGGCTGGCCTTCGATGGAGGCGGCCATGGAAAGGGCGGTCCGCGCGGGATGCGGTTGTCCTCGTAGTTCGAACACGGCGGCGACAATCTCGAACAGGTCGCGCTCGACACGACCCGACAGGAGGGCGCGCCGCGCATCGGCCGCGGCGCGGTCGAGCAGAATGTGGACCGCGGGAGTCTGGTGGTGCCGCACGTAGAACTCGGCCAAAGCGCGAAGCAGCACCACGTCTTGTGGCGCATCGCGTCGCGCCATTTCCAGCGTCTTCTCGGCCCGCCGCAGATCATGGGCCGATCGCTCGTGAATCGCCGCGAGTTCGAGAACTCGATCCCGCTTGTCTGCCGAAGACGTCGCTCGGACGACGAGATCTTGCTGCACCTCGATGGCCCGCGCGGGATCGTTTTGTCGTTTATGGACTTCCACGAGCTTTCGCGCGGTCTCCACGTCGTCTGGCGCACGCTTGAGGACCTCCTTCAGAGCGACCTCGGCGCGCGACAAGTTGACGAGGCGATGCGAATACAAATCGCCCAGCCGCTCGTAGACGGCCCGTTGCTCCTGCGGCGAAGGGAGCAGACGGGCCAGTCGCACCAGGGCTTGCTCCGCTGCTTCCCAGTCGCCGTGCAACGCGCAGATGTCGGCGAACGCCGACAGCGCTCCCGGGTCGTCGGGACGCTCTTGCAAGGCCGCCTCGAATGCACGCCGCGCCCCTGCAACCTCTCCGACTTCCAGAAGGACCCGACCTCGGCGCACCTCGAGAGCGAGGCGTGCTTCGGGATCCGTGACCTGCTCGAGCCTTCGCTGAAGCAGCGCCGCGAGCTCGGTGTGCATTCCACGCCCCGTGTACAGGACAGCCAGCCGATCGAAAACATCGGCGTGAGCGAGGTCGATGGCCCCGGCGGTTTCGAGGGCATGCATGGCGCGTTGCGCGTCGCCAGCGTGGTCCATCCAGAGTCGTCCGGCGTCGTACCAGGCCATGATCTGGTGCTCCGGCACTGCGCTGCAGCGTGCAAGAGCCTCCGTGGCTTCCGCGGCGCCCCGAACGTCACCCGCTCCGTTGCGCAGTTGGGCGACCAGGTTCCACGCCAGGATGTCTCCGGGATCCTGCGCGCTCGCGCGCTCGACGAGCGAGCGAGCTTCGTCCAAACGGTCGAGGCGAATGGCTGCCTCTCCGGCACGCACGAGCAAGGCCGCGATCTCGGAAGGTTTCGAGGCTCGGGCCACGACGCGTTTCGTGGCGTCCAGGAACGCGACGTCGTCGCCTTGGGCACGTGCGAGGGCTTGCTGCGCGCGAAGCGCCCACAGAGACGGCCCGGCCTCGGAGGCAGCGAGGTCGATCATTTCGCGCGCGGATGCGATCCCATCGACGTCTGCGCGCAGCCGCAGTCGCGCTGCGACCTCAGCGTGCGCCGTGCATTCGCCGGCGCCGTCGCCCCGCAACGCCCTCGCTATCGAGGCCGCGACGGGCTCGATTTCCTCGGCACGTCCTTCGCCAATCAGATGGTGCTCCACGTGCCGGAGGCTGGGTAGGTACTCCGGAAAGATCTCCAACACGGAACGGTGCCAGAGTAGCGCGCTCGCCGCATCGTGCCGTGCCGTTGCATCGAGGACGGCAAGCCGTTCGTACGCCTCACGACGCGACCGACCATCCGGAGCGTCCTTGGCCTCCGTAAGAAGCGCGTCCGCGAGTAGCGCGACACGCCCGGTGCGCAGCTCGGCGCGTTCCCGTGCCACACGACCCAACGACGAGCGCCCTTCCGCGGCCACGGTTGCGCATCGAAGTGCAGCATCGTCTTCACCGCGTCGCTCGAACTCGTGAGCCGCTTCGATCGAAAGCAATACGCGCACGTCGCCAGTCGTGTTGGCTGCGCGCTCCTCGCGCCACCGAGCGGAATCTTCGGGCGGATCCGTCGCCATTCGCTCGAACAGATCGCGCAACGCGGCGTCGCCGCGCCGTACGAGGTGAGCGGTGCGCAAGCGTTCCTCCGCGAGCTCCGGATCGCGATCCGCGATCAAAAGTGCCTCGCGCACCGACTCGAGCGCACCTTCGATGGGGTCGTCACTGCTCGATCGCCGTTCACGTATCCAGCGCAGGACCTCGTCCGCATCCCCGGCGCGCCGTGCAATCCGCTCCGCCAAAAAAGGCGCGATCGGAAGGGTCGGCGCGGCGCGGTATGCGAGCTCCAGCAAGTGGGCAAGCGTTGGATCCGGAAGCGAGTCGCCACTTCGAACGACGGCTTCGATGCGAGCGAGCGCTGACCGCAGGCCATCGCCGAGTTCATCGGCGAGCGTGTTCAACTCCGACGCCTGATCCAGCGCCTCCATGGAGGCCAACGCGCGAAAGGCGGCCTCGCACGTAGGGTCGGCAGCGCGGGCCGACTTGAACGCCTCGGCGGCTCGCTCACGGGCGCCGGCACGCTCTGCGAGCAGCGCTGCGGCGAGATGGCCGATGGCCCCAGAGTCGGCCGCGAACCTCGCCGAACCCCACGACTCGACGAAGCGACTGATGTCGGCGGCTCGACCGGTGCGCGCCCAAAGCTCGAGAGCAATGCCGCGCGCAGTAGGACCGTCGTTGGGAAGAGCCGAGCACACCGTCTCGATCTCGGCGTTTGGGGCACCGGCGGCGAGCCGGCGCCCGAGCTCGATTTCAACCCGCGATTGGGATGAACCGGCGGTGCGGCTGTAGCGCGCGGGATTGACCGGGGCGACGGCAGAAGCGGCAGAGACCAACGGTTGCATGCCCGGCGTGGACGCCGTCGCATCGAAACGCGCGTCGCTGGCCGGCAGAGGCGCGTGGGCGAGAGTCGCCAGAACGACGCGGTCCGCCGACGTGAGAGGGGATGCGTTCAACACCGCGCCCAGGAGGAGGTCCCGGTCTCCGAGTTCGAGGGCACGTGCGACGTAGGGCACGTGCGCTGCGGCGTCCCCGCCTTCGACAAGTTCGCCGAGCAAGCGGATTGCGAGGCGCCTGGTCGCGCCCGTTGTCGATGCAAGTGCCGCCGCAAGCCAGCGGGCCCCGCAAGCCAGCTCGGGGATGCGCACGAGCTCGGCAAGGGTCGACGCCGCGGTGGCGAGATCGCCCTGGCCAATCGCGTGTCGCGCGCGCAGTACCGTATCGATCGCAGACGGCTCGAGGTCTCCGGACTGTCGCGCGTCGATTCCGCGCAGACGCAGGCATTGGGCGATGGCGTCTGCGAGCGAGGTAAGCGCCGCCGAATCTTGCAACCGAAGCGCCGCGCTCGGGTACTCATCGTGGGCCAGAGCGATCGCCGCACGAAGCACCGCAGCGCGGACGTCGTCGCCCTGTATTCCGGCCTGTATCCCGGCGGCCTGTTCGAGGCGTGCGTTCGCGCCTTCGCGGTCTCCGCGCGCTCGAAGGGCCTCGGCGGCGAGGAGCGCCGAATGCAAGCGCGGTGGGCCGGGCGGGGCGTTGTGCATCTCTCCGTCGAGCGCGTCGAGGTAGTCATCCGGGTCGGGCGGCCAGGGCATGAGAGCGCGTGCTTGACGGTGCGCGAGGGCGACCGACGGCGCCAACTCTCGGGCCTCCGCGGCGAGCGCCTGGGCCCGCCCTCGGTCGCCCAGCGTCGCAAGCAGTTCACTGCACACGAGCAACCCTCGCGCGCGGTCGATCGTGTCGTCGAGCGCGCGGGCCTCCTCCTCAATCCAGGCCGCTCTGTCTTCGTGCGACCTCCGAGCGTCGTCATCCAGCCAGGCATCGCCGGGACGCTCGTCCGGCCATGAGGCTGCCAACCGATCGCCGGCGGTCGACACGATGGGCTTGCCCGGTGCCTCGGGAAAGTGCAGGGAAGGGCCCCGGAGGGTGGGCCGGCGAGCGACCGTGCTCTCCTCACTCGAGTCGGAGGCGGGGAGCGTAATCTCCGCCGCCGGGGGAGCCGTTCGAGGGCCCTCGACCGTGGACCCGGAAGGCGGTTCGGTCGTTGCCTCGTGCGTCGCAGGCGCGACGAAGCCCTCCGCGAATGGGTTGAACATCGCACCGTCCGGGACGCCTTCCGAGGCGTCGACCCGGAGGGCCCGACGCAAAGGCTCGAGCGGCGAATGCTCCTCGCGGGATGGGACCGATCGCGCGCTCGTTACGACGTCTGGCGGATTGCTCTCCGCCCGATCTCCACTCGATTTCGATGGCGGAGCTTCGCCGAGCGGGTCGCGCGCGAACATCTGGCCGAGCCCCCCGTGCGACGATGTCGCTCCGCCGGGCCGATAGCGTCGTAGCAATTCCTCCGGGACGGCGGCGATGATGGTCGCGCCCCCATCGTCCTCGTCGGTGTCGATGGCGAGCGGCACGACCGAAACGGGTAGTGACGCGGCCGTCGGGTGCGCCGCGGCCGGTGAGCTGGGTGGTCGATAGAGGGGACGCGGCGGCGGACTGCCTGCGAGCGCTGCAGGCTTGTCGGTCACGATGTCACGTGCGACCTCCGGCGTGAACGACTTTTCCTCCCACTCGGCGAGAGCCTCGTCCCAGTCGAAATCTTCAATCTCGTCGGCCTTCTTGTCGTCGGTCATGCGGTTTCCTCGAGTCCGAGCGAGCGCCGCACGTCCACGTAAGTCGGCGAAAGTACGAACCGCAGGAGCTCTTCCGCCCGTGCGTTGCCCTGTACGGTTCGTCCAAGCCGATCCATCGGGACTCCGAGGACGTCCATGAGAGTCACGACGGGGTCGCCGCTCGCGACGGCTGCGATGCGGTCTTGCGACGCGAGAGCACGATGGCTCCACGCGCGCGCGTCCGCGTGGGTGGCGACGAGGGCAGCGCATAGGTTGGGCAAGAGTTTGCGCGTCCTCCGAGAGATCGCCTTCCCGAGCAGCTTCTCGAACTCAGCGAGGACGGCGTACGGCGGGTGGTCGACGTGGAGGTTCGCGATCGTGCACGCCGCCACGACGATGGCGGCGATCGCCACGTCATCGCGACAGCGCACGATCGTGGTGCCACGCACGATGGCGAAGAGCTCGCGGGCCACCCGAGCCCGGGCTAGAGGCGAAAGCGGCGAGTTCACGTCGGGGCCGACGACCATGGCCGGGGGCACACCGGGAATGCCCTGGATGCCTAGGGGGTCCTTTCCGCCGACGTAAAGATCGAATTGTTCGATCCCGAACGCGCCGGCCCACGCCGCGATCTCGTTTCGCAAGGATAGGCCGCTGCGCGCATCGACCTTATCCCGCCGGCCCACGCCGCACACGTGTCCGTTCGGTCCGAGCGCCTCGGCGATCGTCGGACCCAAGACGACGAAGAGCTCCGCGACGGGACCCTCGTCTCCGGGCGCGAGAAGGGCTCGCATCATCGCATCCGGGATCGTGACTTGCGGAACGCGTGCCCTGCTCCGAGCATCGTGGGCGAAGATCGGGTCTGCGTCGGCACGGCTCTCGCCGAGCGCCGACAGCGCTCCGAAGGCGGCCTGGCGGAGAGCGCGGTCGTCGAGGGCGCGTGCCACGTCGGCCAAACGGCGCACGACCGCGGTGTCGATCGCGTGCGATTGAAGGTTCGTGACCAGTGCGACGCGGGCCGCATCCAAAAGTGGGCGCTTCCCGTCGGGCGGAGGGTCCAGCCGCAGGAGCAGATCGATCGCCTCGCCGTCATCCGGCGCCTCGGCGAGAAGTGTCGCGACCGCACCAGCGGCGCCCTGGATGTCGCCGAGGCGGTCGCGGTATATCGCAATCGAAAGACGAGCGGCCTCGATGCGTCCTGCACGATCCGAACGTTCCTTCATTAACTCTTCGAGCGTCGCCGTCGCGACTTGCCATGCTCCGGTGCGGGCTGCGACGCGCGCAAGTCGCTCGCGAACGGGGGCAGTCGACAGTTTGGCCCGGCGGACCGTGAGCAGCACATCGAGCGCTGCGTCCGCACGGTCCAGCTTGTTTTCATAAAGGTCCGCAGCGGCGACCGCGGCGGTTACGCGATTCTTCGGGGGCGCGCCGTCGAGGGCGGCGAGTCGCGCCAAGGCGGATGCGGCGTCTTCGAACCGTCCTCTCCGAATATTGATCTCTCCGAGGAGCGCGAGTGCACCAACATGATCCGGTTCGAGAATCGTCACCTGTTCGAGCGCCTTGAGCGCACCGTCGAAGTCGCCATTTTCGCGCAAGACGCGGGCCTGCTCCCAGGAGAGCTTTTGAAGCTCGTCGGCATCGTCGGTGACGTCCATTCGCCGCGAGATAATGGTGAGCAGCGTCGCGTTGTCCTTGCGGGCACGTGCCCGCCTAAAGAGCTTGTCGAACGCAACCGGTCGTGTGGGGTCGCGTTCAAAGCTCGCGGCCAGCGCCCGGTCGGCGTTTGCGTCGTCGCCGAGGTCGATGAAGGTGAGCGCCGCCGCCTCCCAGAACGCGGCCCCTCGACGCGCCTCATGGCAAAGAGCCCCGAGTTCTGCCGAGGCGCGCGCGCGCAACGCGAGGTCGCCCGAGGTTTCAGCGCACGCCCGAAGCCCGTCCCAGGCAGCAAGATCGTGCGGCCTCTTGGCCAAGACCCGTTCGAAAGCCCCACGGGCGCCGACGGGGTCCGAGGACGCCAGCCTCGACCATGCGGCAAGTGCGATGGCATCGAGCTCGGCTTCATCGCCCAGCACCCCGTCGAGATCCTCGAGGGCTGCCGCCCGCCGGCGCGGATCGCAGCCCGGAGGAGCGAGCTCGAGATTCGCGAGACGCACGGATGCGGATCCCCCCGCGACGAGCGCGGCAGGCGTACTCAGATCGACATGAGTTTGCAGGAGCGCCGCGCCTGCGAGCATCGATTCGCGTGCATCGCCGGACATGGACTCTGCGACGGCAATCCGAGCTTGGACCTCTTCTCGAGAGTCGCCGGACCTAACGGCGGCGCCCAACCAGTCGAGCGCGGCAGGCAGGCCGCCCCCGGCCTCGAACCAGCCGCGAGCGGCTTGCGCGATGGCCTCGGGATCATCGCTTCGTCGCGCGATGACCGTGCGCTCGGCCGCAGCGAGCTGAAGCCCTCCGGGGCCGCTCGAGGCAATCCGCGCGAGCGCGTCGACCTCGTCGGTCGGCAGGGCGACGCTCGACCCGGTGATCCGCCCGATGGCGGCTGCAAGGTTCAACGGGGACGGCGCCGCGTCGAGAAATGAAAGAGCGGCGGAAGCCACGTCGGCCTCGCCGGACGCTACCGCCGTTGCGAAGCGCTCGAGTGCAAGAACGCGCGGGTCGCCGCCCACCTCCTCCGCTCGGCGGATGGCCAAGCGGCGGGCGTCGAGCGATTCCGGATCCACACCCCAGATCGCCCAACCGATGGCGGTCTTGCTGGCCTCGGGAGCATCGCCGATGGCCGCCTCAAGTTCGTCGATGGCTCGCTTGCGTTGGCCGGCGCGCCAGTGCTCGAACGCGGCTTCGATGTGGAATGCCGCACCGAGCTGGCGATCCGCGACGGCTTCCGCCGCAGTAGAGGCGACGCTCGCCGCGGCGCTCGGGTCTCCCGCGGACCGGTCGAGATCCCCGAGGTAGGTCGCGAGGATGGCGTCCTCTGGATATCGCTCCACCAGGCGGCGCAATGCTTCGCGTGCGGCCGCGAGGTCGCCGATCGCATGCGCCCGCATGGCGGCAACGACGCTCAGGGTACGCGACCGGTCGAAGTCAACTTCGTCGATGGCCGCCAACGATGCCATGGCCGAGCGTGCGCGCGCGTCGCGGTCGTCGCGTCCCGGAGAAGCGGCACTTGACGGGGCAGGGAAGGCTTCGAGAATCCACGCCAGCCACGCACCGCCCGGAATCTCGACGAGCTCGCCCATCGCCCGGGCGACGGCCGCTGCATCGCCGCGTGCGGAACGGATTCGGATGAGCTCCGTGCACAACGAAATCGACTCCTTGTCCGGGTGCTCCGACGTCAGCAGCCGCTTGGTCGCCTCTTCGTACCATGCCGTGTCACCGGCGACGCTGGCGAGTACCCTGGCCACGCGCGCGGTCACCGCGGCGTTTGCGCCGAACATCGCCGCTTGGGTCAGGGCGGCTCTCGCGGCGCCGGCGTCGCTTGCTCGAACCGCCCACACGAAGGCCGCAAGGATGAAGGCGCGAACGCGCGCGCTGTCGGTGGCCAATTGGTCGGCGAACTCTTCGAGCCGTGACGAGAACGCAGACGGCTGATTCCCGTCCGCCAGCATGTCGAGCTGCAGGGCGCGTGCAGGCAGACATCCCGGATCCGACGCGAGTGCTTGAGACAGCGCCTCGATAGCGTCCTCCGCATGGCCTCTCGTCGACGCCCATTCGGCCACGCGCAACGCCAGTGCGGCGGCAGTGGGTCCGTCCGTCTCGGTCTCCAAGCGACGCGCTGCGAGATCGGCCGCAAGCTCCGTGTTCCCGGTCTGCTCGGCGAGCCGAATCCTTGCCTGCGCGACGACCACCTGCGCCATGCGCTTGTCGTCGCCTTGCATCCGACCGACCGCGAGGACGGCGCGATCGAGCGCGGCTGCGACCGCGTCGAGCTGTCTGGCGGTTCGGCGCATTTCGGCCGACCGCAACCACGCATCGGCCGCGCGACCCGCCTCCCGCGCCCATCGCGGGACGCCCAAAGCGTCGCCGCGGTCGCCATCGTGGATGGCGGTGTCGATCAGATCCGCGAGAGCTTCGAGGCTCCTCGCCTGGAGATCGGCGGGTGCCGGCGCTTGCATCGTGTCTGCGCTGCCCGGTCGGATCCGGGACACGCTCTCGAGAGCCATCGTCGCCGCCCACGTCCCGCCACCTTCGAGACCCCGTGCCTCTTCGAGTAGCCGAAGAGCGGCTTGCGTTTGCCCGGATTGTGACGCCATGCGTGCTCGATCGATGAGCAACAGGGCTCGCCAGGTCCGATCGTCGGCGAAACGAGTCCTTTCAGCGAGTGCCTGCTCGCGGGTCGCCGAGTCGTCCGAGCGTCCGGCGAGGAGCTCGAGTTCCAGCCATGCCCGGGCTTGCTCTGCGGCTGGCGCCTCATGGATGGCCGCCGCCCGCCGTGCGCTGTTCGTGGCCGCGGCGATGTCGCCTGCGACATCGGCCATGTACGCAGCCTGCATCAGGAGTGCCCGTACCCGTTCCTCCGGGGTCGCGGCCGCTTCGAGCAGCGACTCGAAAAAATGCACCCCGAGCCCCTTCAGTCCGGATCGCTTGTCGAGCAGTCGTGCAATTCCTTCGAGCGACTCGCGGAAGCTGGGATCCACTTCGTGAGCCGCCAGATAGTCTCGGGCGGCCGCGGCGTCGTCGCCGTCGCTTTCTTCGAGCTCGGCGATCTCTGAGAGCAAGCGTGCACGGCGGGCGGCATCCGCCGTGGCGTCGATCTCGGCGCGCAAGCGCCGAAGCGTCTCGTCAGACGGGCTTAGCGGCTGGCTGGGCTGGGTCGGCGTCGAAGCCGCCGGGGGTGGGCTGATCGTGGGCGAGTGGGACATGCGCGGGGCCGGCGCGAACGATCGTCGCCCCAGCTTATCTCACTCCCCGTTCACGGCGCAGACGAAATGCAGCGTTCGGCCCTCGGTCGTGCGAAGCGAGGCGGGGGCCCCCCGATGTCGTAGAGGCCGCGCAGCCGGCTTGGCATCGGCGCAAGCGCCCGCTCGTCAAAGGATCTGGGCGAGCTTTTCGTGGACTTTCGATTCGACGGTGCCCTTGAGCATGCGCATCAGCAAAGGGAGATCGATCTGCACGCGCACCTCGGTGTCGCTCACCTCGACGCTGCCTCTCGTTCCCTTGGCGGTCCCTCGAGCGGCTTCGAAGAGGATCCGATCCCCGTCCCAGTGCCAATCGAGGTCCATCTTCTGCTTCATCGAGACCGCGAGATCTTCGGCGCGCTTCCTCGCCTCGTCCTTGGGAAGGGTGTGAGTTCGACGAACGTCGATCGTGGCCATTGGCGTTTCCTCTTATTCGAGCCTTTTGACGATCCAGTATCCGCGCGGTGTATCGATGGGCCCACCCACGCTGTCGACCGGCAGAGTGAACAGTATGTATTCCGGTGCCGGCTCGAGAATGGCCGTCCTCACGGTGCCGACGTCGTCCGACGATCCGGGGTCGCCCTGCTGGACGGCTGCATGGAAGTCGTGTTGCGCCGTAACGACGAGTTTGGCCGCCAGCTCCTTGGCCTCGGCACGCGAACGGATTGCCGGCCGTCCTCCGCTCGCGCTCGGTTGCGCTCCCGTGTACGAGACGAGCACGACCCCGAATCGCACCTGGCGCGGCGCATCCATCGGCAGCGGTGGGACGGAGGTTCCTTCGGGCAGCGCCGGTTCGAATCCGCCATCGATTCGCGGCTCCAGCCTCGCGAAATCGCTCGGCATAGGTCCGCTCGCCTCCCCGCCCGTGCCGCCCGCGTCGCGATGCGCCGACCGGGGGGTGCTTCTGTCGTCCGACCCGCCGTCCGGCGAACCGTCCTGCGCGATGGTTTTCGGCCGGTGAAAGTCACGTGCAACGATCCATAGAGCGAGCACGACGACTGCAACACCGACCAGCCGAGTGACCCAACGCTGCATAGCGGCGACGCTACTTCGACGCGCGCAGCGCGCTGCGCGCGTCGCCCGATCGGTCGTCGTCCTCGGGCGGCAGTTCGTCGTCTGGGGGCGGCGCTGGCGGTCCGAACTCCTCGTACGGCCGCTGGGTCGCAGGAGGTGGATCGCCATACAGTTCGAGCTCCACCGCCAGCCAGTTCTCCCGCGCGATGAGCGCGTCGCGCGCGACGCGCGCGTCGAGGGCCGGCGCTTCGGCGCCCTTCGTTTGCGCTCCGGCCATCGGAACAGCCTCGATCCGGGCCAGCTGCAGCTCGACCCCCGCCAGCTCCTGGCGAACGAGCACGGGATCGATTTGTGCGCGCTCCGTGTAGTCCTCGGTCAAGAGGACGAGCTTGTCCGGACCCGCCTCGGCGAATCCGGGGCCGACGGCGCAGCGCTTCGTCTCGTTGCCTTGACGGTACGTCACGATCCCCGTGCGCAACGCAGCGAGCAGGGGCAAGTGGCCCGGCAATACGCCGAATTCACCATGGACGCTAGGCGCGGTGACTTCGTCGACTGCAGCCACCAATGCGCGGCCGCGCGGAGTGACGATTTCAAGCTGGATCTTGTCCGCCATCGTTTTCTGCGCCCGCGGCGCCGTCAGGCCTTGCCTGTGAGCTTCTGTGCCTTCTCCCGAGCTTCCATGATGTTTCCGACCATGTAGAAGGCCTGTTCCGGCAAGGCATCGAGCTTGCCCAGAACGATTTCCTCGAAGCCGGAAATCGTCTCTGCGAGGGGGACGTACTTACCGGGGGTGCCGGTGAACTGCGATGCCACGAAGAACGGTTGGGACAGGAATCGCTGAATCTTCCGCGCCCGGCTGACTGTGAGCTTGTCCTCCTCGCTCAGCTCGTCCATGCCCAAGATCGCGATGATATCCTGCAGGTCTTTGTACTTCTGAAGCAGCGCCTGCACCTGACGCGCAACTCCATAATGATGGTCGCCGATGACCCCGGGATCGAGCAGCGTCGAAGTCGAGTCAAGCGGGTCGACCGCGGGATAGATGCCAATCTCCGTCAATGCGCGGTTCAGAACCGTGGTCGCATCCAGGTGAGCGAACGTGGTAGCCGGCGCGGGGTCCGTGAGGTCGTCGGCGGGAACGTAGATCGCCTGAACGCTGGTGATCGAACCCTTGTTGGTCGATGTGATGCGCTCTTGCAAGGCCCCCATCTCGGTCGACAGCGTTGGTTGGTATCCGACCGCGCTCGGGATGCGGCCAAGCAGCGCAGAGACTTCGGAACCGGCTTGCGTGAATCGGAAAATGTTGTCGACGAAAAGCAAAACATCCTGCTTCTCTTCATCGCGAAAATATTCCGCGACGGTGAGCGCGCTCAAGGCAACACGGGCGCGCGCCCCCGGCGGCTCGTTCATCTGACCGTAGATGAGCGCCGTCTTGCTGATGACCGGCTCGCCCGTCTGCAGCTTCGTTTCGGTCATCTCGATGTAGAGATCGTTGCCTTCACGCGTGCGCTCGCCCACCCCTGCAAAGCAGCTGACTCCACCATGGGCCTTGGCCACGTTGTTGATGAGTTCCTGAATCAGCACGGTTTTGCCGACGCCGGCACCGCCGAAGAGGCCGATCTTGCCGCCTTTTCGATACGGGGCGAGCAAATCGATCACTTTGATGCCCGTCTCGAAGATCTCGATTTTGGTCGATTGCTCGACAAATGTGGGCGGTGGCCGGTGAATCGGAGCGCGCATCTTGGTGCGGACCGGCGGTCCGTCGTCGACCGGGTCTCCGATGACGTTGAGAATCCGTCCGAGGCATTCCGGCCCGACCGGCATGGCGATCGGAGCGCCTGTGTCCCGAACTGGCATTCCACGCACCAGACCATCGGTTGTATCCATGGCGACCGCGCGTACGGCGCTTTCACCCAGATGTTGGGCGACTTCGAGTGTGAGATTGTCCCTGACGCTCGAGATGCTCGGGTTGGTCATCTTGAGCGCGTTGAGAATTTTGGGCAACTGGCCGTCGGGAAACTCGACGTCGACGACCGGACCGATGACCTGCACGACTTTGCCGTGGGTGGCGGGGGAACCGTGGGTACCGGAGGGTTGCGTGGACTGGGACATGGGTGGGTGGGGGACCTGACGAGGGGGGAGCGCGACCGAGGTTGCCGCAAGTGGCCTTTCCGGGCCGTGCACCCGCGATCCGAGCGGGCCGGCCGTCTACCACGCGTCGGGCGGCGATTCAACGATAGGGGGGGCCTGTCGGCGACGGCGTGGGCCGTCTCGGCCATCCGGGCGCCCCGCGAGAGGCCCCCCCGGTGCCATCACCGCATGGCCATTCAGGCTATGAGGAGCGGGTGATCTGCGCGCGGGACGTCTTGGGTCCGGACTCTCCGTTGTCGCGTCTGCCTGGATGGGAACACCGGGAAGGACAGATCGCGATGGCCGGAGCGGTCGAGGACGCCCTCGAACACGAGCGCCACTTGTTCGTCGAGGCGGGGACGGGGACGGGCAAGACGCTCGCCTACCTCGTCCCGGCGGTTCTCAGCGGGCGCAAGGTGATCGTGTCGACGGCGACGCGCGCCCTTCAAGAACAGATTTTCTTCAAGGACCTGCCGCTCGTGGCTGGGGCGTTGAAGGCTCACGGGATCCGCTTCGAAGCGACGATGATGAAAGGGCTGACGAATTACGTATGCCTTCGCCGCTTGGCCGAGGCACGGGCGGCCGCCGTACGCAGCAAGGACCGCGCTCTTCTGCGCGTCGTCGAATGGGCGGCGATCTCCGCGAGCGGCGATCGCGCCGAGCTCGGCGAATTGCCCGAGGAGTCGGAGGTGTGGCGAGACGTTGCCTCGTCGAGTGAGACGCGCATTGGCGCACAGTGCGAACATTACGAAGCGTGCTTCGTCACGCGAATGCGGCGGCAGGCCGAGCACGCCCAGGTGGTCGTCGTCAATCATCACCTGTTTCTGGCGGATCTCGCGCTGCGCAGCGGGCCCCGCGGGCTGCACGCGAGCGTGTTGCCACCGTACGATGCCGTCGTCTTCGACGAGGCTCACCAAATGGAAGATGTCGCGTCCGAGTTTTTCGGGATGCGCGTGTCGAGTGCGCGGGTCGAATCGCTCGCGCGCGATGCGGAGCGCACGCTGGCCGCGGCGAACGGCAGCCACACCGCCGAGATGGCCCCGTTGAGTTCAACACTCGAAGCCGCGCGCGAAGCGTGTCGCGCGCTCTTCGGTCATCTCGGAATCCGGGGACCGGGGCTCGACGCGCGTCGCATTCTGGCCGACCGGGATCTGACCCCGGCCGTCCGCGCGTCGTACGAAGCTCTCGACGTGCGGCTCGAGGCACTCGAGCTCGGCGTGCGCGCCCGCCCGGAGGAAGCGTTGCAACTGATCGGGCGTCGTGCGAGAGAACTGCGCGACGACTTGCGTGGCATCCTGAGCAGTGCGACGCCGCAGCAAGACGGGGAGATCTCGGATCGGGTGCGGTGGGTCGACGTACGTGCGCGAACCGTCTCCATTGGCGCGAGCCCGGTGGACGTCGGGCCGACGCTGCGCACCCGCCTTTTCGATCGCATTCCGTCGGTCGTGTGCACGAGCGCCACGCTGGCTACGGGCCACAGCTTTCATTTCGCGAAGGCGCGTCTCGGGGCTCCTCCCGAGAGCCTCGAGTTGATCGTTCCGTCACCGTTCGACTTCGCTTCCCGCGCGCTTCTTTACCTGCCGGACGACCTGCCGGAGCCAGCCCATCCGGGATTCGAGGACGCCGCTGCCGCGCGGATTGCCGAACTCGTGGCGATCACGGACGGGGGGGCGTTCGTTTTGTGCACGTCGACTCGCTCCATGAAGGCGCTCTACGAGCGCATCCGTGGCGCACCCGATCGACCGGTTCTCGTTCAGGGAGAAGGCCCGAAGCACACCATCCTCTCCCGCTTCCGTTCGAGCGGGCGGGCCGTGCTTGTAGCCACGATGAGCTTTTGGGAAGGCGTCGACGTGCCAGGACGGGCGCTCCGCTTGGTGGTCATCGACAAGATCCCGTTTGCGCCGCCGAGCGACCCGGTCGTGGCAGCTCGCTGCGCTCGCCTTGACCGCGATGGCGGCAGCGGCTTCGCGCAGTATTCGGTCCCGTCCGCTGCAATGACGCTCAAGCAGGGGTTCGGTCGCTTGATTCGAACGCAGACCGACACCGGTGCCGTCGCCATCCTCGACAGGCGAATCATCCGAAGAGGCTACGGTCGGGCCTTGCTTGCGAGTCTGCCGCCGGCGAGTCGGGTCCGGACCCTACAGGAGTTGGGCACGGCGTGGGCCGCTCTCGCCGAGTCCACGGGCAGCGGGAGGCCTGTCGGCGGGGTGCCGGGCCCTTCGGTTGGTTGACTCTCGCTCGTGGCGGGCGGCCGTGCTAGCAACGCGCGCACGATGAGTGAAATCAATGCTGTCCTCGCTCGCGCGATTCTCGACTCACGGGGGAATCCCACGATAGAAGTCGAAGTGCAAACGGCCTCGGGTCTCGGTCGCGCTGCGGTGCCGAGCGGTGCCTCCACCGGCGAGCACGAGGCGCTCGAACTGCGCGACGGCGACAAGAAACGCTGGCTCGGAAAGGGGGTCGGCAAGGCCGTCGACAACGTCAATCAGTCGCTCGGTCCGAGCGTCATCGGCATGGACGCTCTCGATCAGGCGGCGATCGACAAGGTGCTTCTCGAGGCCGACGGTACGCCGAACAAAGGCAAGATGGGCGCGAACGCCATTCTCGGTGTTTCGATGGCCGTCGCCCGCGCAGCAGCGGATGCGATCGGATTGCCCCTGTGGCGCTATCTCGGCGGAGTGCAGGCGCGCGTGCTGCCCACGCCGTTGATGAACGTCGTGAACGGCGGCGTGCACGCCGACAGCGGCCTCGAAATTCAGGAGTTCATGATCGTCCCGGCCGGCATCGCCTCGTACGACGAAGCGTTGCGCGCCGGCACCGAGATCTTCCATACGCTGAAAAAACTGCTGAAAGACAAGGGGCACACCACTTCGGTGGGCGACGAGGGCGGGTTCGCTCCAAAGCTCCGATCGAACGAAGAGGCGCTGCAGTTTCTCGTGTCCGCGATCGAAGCTGCGGGGTACAAGCCGGGCAAGGACGTGAGCCTCGCGCTCGACTGCGCCGCGAGCGAGTTCTTTGACAAGAAGAGCGAAAAGTACACCTTCGACAAGAAGAGTGTCTCGCGGGAAGAGCTCATTGCCATCTACGAAGAGTTCTCCCGCAAGTACCCGATCGTGTCCATCGAGGACGGATGTGCCGAAGACGACTGGGACGGCTGGAAGCTTGCGACCCAGCGTTTGGGCAACAGACTTCAGTTGGTGGGCGACGACCTCTTCGTCACGAACGTCGAACGGCTGCGTCGCGGGATCGAGGCGGGTACGGCAAACGCCATTCTCATCAAACTAAACCAGATCGGCACGCTCACCGAGACGCTCGACTGCATCCGCGTTGCGAGCGAGAACAACTACCGCTCGATCATCAGCCACCGGTCGGGCGAGACCGAGGACTCGTTCATCGCCGACCTCGCCGTGGCGACCAACGCGGGCCAAATCAAGACTGGCAGCCTGTCGCGCTCCGACCGGGTGGCCAAGTACAACCAGCTGACCCGCATCGGTCACGAGCTCGGCCATGCCGCCGTCTATTCGGGGCGCACGCCCTTCGTGCGCCGCTAAAGTACGCCGCCCAAGAACAAAGGGATCCGCTGGGCGGTGTACTTCAATCGCCCGGAGGCGATTGGGGGTTTGGGGCGAAGCCCCAAGGAAATCATCTTAGTACAGCGCCAGCCTGCAACGCAGGCGTGCCCAGCGCAGCTGGGTACCGTTTAGCGGGGTGCTGTACTAAGCTCGTCAGCACCCCCAAGCGGGATCGCGTGGTGAATGCATGGCCAAATCGAAAGTCGCTGTATTGAAGTGCAAGCCCGAGAGCATTCTCGGGGACATCGCTCGGCTTTGCGATCTCGCCGACCTGAAGCACGCGCTGACGCCGGGTTGCACGACGATCCTCAAGGACAACATTTCTTGGCATTACCCATTTCCAGCGGCCAATACGACGCCGTGGCAAATGGAAGGGGCCATTGTGGCGCTGAGAGCCGCAGGCTTTCCCGATGTCACGTGTGTACAAAACAAGACGGTCGTAACCAATGCCTTCAAGGGCGAGGACCTGAATCATTATTTGCCGCTATTCCGCAAGTACAGCGTCCCCGTCCTGTACAATTTCAAAGAGACGGACATGAATTGGGTCGAATATCGCCCCAAGGCTACGATGCACGTGTTGCACCGCATCTTCCCGGATGGGATCCAGATCCCGGATTACTTTTTCGGGAAGAACATCGTACACTTGCCGACGGTCAAGTGCCATATTTACACGACGACCACGGGGGCGATGAAGAACGCCTTCGGCGGCCTTCTTGCCACCAAACGCCACTATACCCATAGCTGGATACACCAGACGCTGGTCGATCTCCTGGCCATTCAGAAGGAGATTCATCCGGGCCTTTTCGCCATTATGGATGGCACGACCGCGGGCAACGGCCCCGGACCTCGCACGATGATTCCGGTCGTGAAGGACACGATGCTTGCCAGTGCAGACCAGGTTGCCATCGACGCCGTCGCGGCGAAAATGATGGGCTTTGACCCGTTGAAAATTGAGTACATTCGCTTGGCTCACGACGACGGGCTCGGTGTCGGAGATCCGCGCGACATCGAGATCGTGGGCGACGACATCTCCCGCGACAATTGGGGATTTCACGTGGGCGATAATCTCGCCAGCCACGCGGGCGACATGCTGTGGTTTGGGCCGCTGAAAGGCGCGCAAAAGCTCCTATTTCATACGCCCCTCGTGAACGTCTTCATTTTTGCGAGCGAGGCCTATCACGACTACTATCGCTGGCCGCGCAAGGACCGCCGCACGTTCGAGGCCTGGAAGGCGGGGACTTCGTGGGGCCGGCTGTTCGACGCCTACTCCCGGGGGGAGGCCGGCGGCATGATGAAGCCGCGGGCCGGCGCCAACGGCGCCGATCGGCCTGTCTCCGCGGCGCCGTAGCGCGCTTCGGATGGGGAAACGGGCGGGCGCCGGAGGTCTCGCTCGCACCCGTTCGCGCATCGGAGGGGCGGGTGCGTGAGGTCTGCCTCGTGTCGGCCATCGCTTGGCATCCGGCCGTGGGATCCCGAGTGGCTGGCTTTCGTTGTAGCTTGGTGGGCTGGATGAAGACTCTTTCGCAGATGCTGACCGAGCTTTCGCGGCCGGAAGTTCTGGAGTTTGCGATGGTCAGCGACAGACTGCCGTGCGTTAAGGTCGGTCACCGATACGAGCCTGTCGATTCGACCGCGCGCTCCACGGACGCGATCCTCGAAATGCTGGTCTTGGCGGGAGGCAGCCGGTATGTCGACCATCTGGAGGAGAGGGCCGCGCGCTGGACGGCGCGGATCGATGGCGGAGGCGTTGTCGAGGTTCGAGCCGTCATGAATGCCGGGCGCGTGCAAGCGCGATTCGTGCCGACGCGCCGTCCGGCCTGCGAGGCGCCGCCCGCCGTCGACGGCTCTGGCGCGTCGCCGTGGGCGCCTTCCGAGACGCGCGCAGAGTGGGGCTCAGAAGTCTCCGATCCAGCGCCTTCCGAGACGCGCGCAGAGCGGGGCTCAGAAGTTTCGGATCCCATTCTTCGGGCGGCGGTCGTCGCCCCGGCTGTCGTCGGGCGTCGCGTGGCGGCTCCGACGGCTCGCCCCCGGCCGCTCGCGGGCAACACGGGCGACGAAGGACTGCAGGAGCTGCTCGGCGCCGCGCGCCGCGCTCAGGCGAGCGACGTCCATCTCGTCGCGGGCCGGCCGGTACTGATGCGTCGCAACGGCGATCTGGTGCCGAGCGGTGACCCACTCGACGAGAAAGGCCTCGAACGACGTCTTTTGCGCGTGGTTCCCGAGCGACTGCTGCATACGCTCGAGGAGCAGGGGTCTTGCGACTTCGCGCTCGATCTGCCCGAGCAGGGTCGCTTTCGCGTCAACGTTTCGCGACAGCGGACGGGATACAAGGGATGCTTTCGCTGCATCGCGCCGGGGATTCCAACGCTCGAGTCGCTGGGCCTTCCGCACGAAATCGAGCGGGCGACGCATCATCACCAGGGTCTCGTACTCGTCACGGGCCCGACGGGACACGGCAAGACCACGACGCTCGCCGCGATCGTCGACATCATCAATCGCGAAACGACCCATCACGTGATTACCGTGGAGGATCCGGTCGAGTACGTGCATCCGCGCAAGAAGGCGATGATCAGCCAGCGCGAAGTAGGCACACACACCCGATCGTTCGCGACCGCGCTCAAAGGGTCGCTGCGCGAAGATCCGGACGTGATCGTGGTCGGCGAGCTCCGGGACGCAGAAACCGTGCGCATGGCGCTCGCCGCCAGCGAAACGGGACACCTGGTCATCGGAACCATGAACACGCCGAGCGCGGCGAAGACCATCGACCGGGTGGTCGACCTCTTTCCTCCTGCAGACCAGCAGCAAGTGCGCATGACGCTGGCTGGGGGTCTTCACCTGATCGTCGGCCAGCGTTTGATCCCGATCGCCTCGGGCTCGGGCGTCGTCGCCGCCGTGGAGTTGCTTCCAGGGTCCGTGGCGCTCTGGAGTCTTATCCGCGACGCGAAGACGTTCCAGATCCCGAGCTTGCAGCAGCGTGGCAAGGGGTTCGGAATCCTTCGGCTCGACGAGTCGCTGGCCGACCACGTGCGTGCCAATCGGATCACGCGCGAGGTAGCCCTCGGGTACGCGGAGAATCCCGAGGACCTCGATGCCGCACTCGCCAGCGCAAACCGACCCCAGCCGGCGGCCGATCCGGTCAAAAGGCCCGAGCCCGCAACGCTCCTGGGCAAAGCTGGACAAATCTTCGGAAAGCGAAGCTCGTAATGGCGCAGATCGATCGACTCTTCGACGCGTTGCTCGCCGCCGGCGGTAGCGATTTGCACCTCGGGATAGGTTACCCACCGATGATCCGAGCGCGCGGCACGCTGGTCCCGATCCGGGACACACCGGTCGAGCCCGATGAGATGGCGTCGCTCCTTTTCGAAATCGTCACGGCGGAACAGAGGCAGACCATCCTGGACAATCTCGATCTGGACTTCGCGTACGCGTACGAAGACAAGGCGCGTTTCCGCGCCAACTACTTCCACAAGGTCACCGGTCTCGCGGCGGTGTTTCGGACGATTCCCACCCACGTGCTATCGCTGGACGATCTGGCGTGCCCCGCTGCGGTACGTAAGCTTGCCGACCGGCGATCGGGACTCGTGCTCGTGACGGGGCCGACCGGTTCCGGCAAATCGACGACTCTGGCGGCAATGATCGATCGCATCAACGGGACCCGGGCATGTCACGTGCTGACCATCGAAGACCCCGTCGAGTTCGTTCACGTTCCACGCAAGGCAGCCATCACCCACCGCGAGATTGGCGTTCACGCTTCGACGTATGCTCACGCCATCCGCAGCGCGGGACGCGAAGATCCGAACGTCATGTTGATCGGGGAGCTTAGGACCAATGAGACGATGAAACTCGCACTCCAGCTCGCGAGCTTCGGCATCCTCGTGTTTGCCACGGTCCACACCAACAGCGCCGCCGCGACGATTGACCGTATCGTCAACGCCTTTCCCGCCGACGAGCAGCCACAGGTACGCGGCATGCTTGCTGAAAGCCTCGCGGGAATCGTCGCGCAGCAATTGCTCCGGACCGCGGATGGCACGCGTCGCGTCGCGGCACACGAAATTCTCATCGGATCCCCCGCTCTCGCGTCCATGATTCGCGAAAACAAGACATTCCAGATTCCCAGCCTGATGCAAGCCGGCCAGGGCCAGGGGATGCAAACGATGGACATGTCGCTCGAGCGGCACGTCCGGGACGGAACGGTCGCGCCGGAAGTGGCGCTACAAAAGGCGTCGGACAAGGAGGCCTTCGCCAAGCTCGTCACGTCCGCGAACCGAGCCGCGGCGCCCTCGATCTGACTTCGGCGACGGCGGCTCAGCCTGCCGCACGGGCATTGCGGTCGACGTATTCGTCGTAGGTTCCTGTGAAGTCGACGAGTTCGCAGCCGCGGCGCGCCGTGCCCGACGCGCGGTCGCGAAGATCGATCACGCGTGTGGCGAGTCGAGACACGAAGTGGTGGTCGTGGCTCACGAACACGACCGTCCCCTCGAACTTGATCAGGCCCTCGAGCAGGCCCTCAATCGACTCGATGTCCAGGTGGTTGGTCGGCTCGTCCAGCACCAGCACGTTGTGCCGCCCGAGGACCATTTTTCCTAGGAGCAGTCTCGCTGCCTCACCACCGGAAAGCGCTTCCGTCGGCTTCAGTGCGGCCTCTCCACTGAACAACAATCGCCCGAGAATGGATCGGATGTCTTCCTTGGTCCGTGTGGGATCGAAACGATACAGCCAATCGTACGGCGTCGTCCCCTTGGCCGTGGCTCCGAGCGCTTCGTGGTGGTCCTGGGCAAAGTAGCCAACGCTTGCGTCATGACCCCATCGGACGTCTCCCGCGTCCGGCGCCAGCGCATACGGCTGGGTCTCGGAGTCGAGTTCCTTGTATGCGCCGACGAGTAGCTTGAGGAGCGTCGACTTTCCGATGCCACTCCGACCGATCACGGCGACGCGATCACCGCGGTTCAAGTTCAGCGTAACCCCGTCGAGGACGATGTTGTGGCCGAAGCCCTTGCGCACCGCGTCGACCCGCGCCACGTCTCGCCCGCTCGGCTTCGCGATGTCGAATCGAACGTACGGGCGCACAAGGCTCGAACGCTTGGCTCCTTTTGTCTCGACGATGTCCTCGAGCTTCTCGATTTGCTTCAGACGGCTTTGCGCTTGTTTGCTCTTGGATGCGTGGGAACCGAAGCGCTGCACGAAATCCTGCAGCTCGCCAATCTTCTTTTTCGCGCTCTGGGCCGTGGCTTCCGCTCGCTGCTGGTTCTCGTACTTGGCGCCCACGAACTCGGCGTAGTTGCCCGTGTAGATCGTGACCGTGCGGAAATCGATGTCGGCCACGTGCGTGGCGACCGAATTGAGAAAATGCCGGTCGTGCGAGACCACCAGGAGGGTTCCCTTGTGCTCGTCGACCAGGAATCGGATGAGCCAATGAATCGACTCGAGATCAAGATGGTTGGTCGGCTCGTCCAACAGCATGACGTCGGGCCGCCCGAAGAGCACCTTGGCGAGAAGCACACGCAGCTTGTATCCGGCGGGCAGCGTCTTCATCGCGTCGGCGTGGCGCTCGCCGCCGATCCCGAGACCGACCAGCAGCTCGGCCGCCTCGCCCTCCGCCGAATACCCATCGTAGTCGGCAATCACCCCTTCGAGCTCAGCCAGCCGGACGCCGACTGCGTCGTCGACCTCGCCGGCCAAGAGTTTGTCCTTCTCGACCATCGCCGCCCAGAGCTCGGCCTTGCCGGCCATGACCGTGTCGATGATACGCTGCCCATCGTAGGTGAAATGGTTCTGCTCGAGGACGCCCACCCGCAGGCCTCCCGGCACGTCGATACTGCCGGCGTCCCAATCCTCTTGCCCCGCCAACATCTCGATGAGCGTCGACTTACCGGCCCCGTTTGCGCCCGTAACGCCGTAGCGCTTGCCGGGGTCGAACTGCACGCTGACGTTCTCGAAGAGGATCTTGGGCCCGTAGCGCTTGGTGACGTTGTTCAGGACAATCATGCGCGTCGGGCCCATAGCACGCGGCGAGCAAAATTCGGAGTGGCCATCCTGGGATTTGCCGCCAGAGCTCCTGGACGTCGCGAAGAGCAAGGCGCGAGGCGAGGAGGCTTCTGGCAAAGCAACGTTTCCTCGCGGAGGGCGAACCCTGTACCCTAAACCGAGTTCCAGAGACCGAGAGCAGCGTGCGCGACGCGACCTTTTACGCGAGTAGCCTCCTCGAGCTCGACAAGCTCGAAGGAGTCGCTGATCAGAGAGCTTCCTGGCGGCAATCGATGGCCGCGCTGGCACGTGCGACGGCCGAAGAAGGCCCGGGCCCCCTCGAAGGACTTCAACCGACCGCTCTGCTCGCCGGAGTCCGGACAGCGTTGAAGGCCGGTCTCGTCGAGGACCTCGACTGGCTGGCTCCCGCCGCGGCCGGCGCGGCTCTTCATGAGCTCGCGTCGGCGCTTCCGCTCGGCCCCGAGCAGCGCGAGCTCGGCCAACGTGTCCTCGAACGTCTGCTGGTGGCCAACGCGGAAACGTTCGTCGCGATCGCGCGCCGGATGGCGCTTGGCATCGGGCGAGGTCTCGGTGCCCCCGGCTTGCGCGCGCGTGTGGCTCTCGTCACGGCGTTGCCACTGTCGGCGGGGATTGCCGACGGTCCGCTCGCGCTCGCGCTCGCTTCGCGCCGCGATCTCGCTCGTGAATGGATAGCCCTTCCGTCCACGGGATCGTTGCCCTCTCGGCGCATGGCCGCTCGCCTACTGGAAAGGGCCGCACGCGAGGCTTCGCGGCGTGCGGCGCAAGGTGACGACCACAGCCTTCGATTCTTCAACGGCGACATCGTCGCCCCCGCGTGGCAGCGGCTTCTGGCAGACCGTGAGTCGCTCGTTTGGCGGCACGTGGCTGTCGCGCGTGGGCTGCTGTCGCCCTGGACACCCTCGCTTCGCCGATCGATCGACGAGGCTCTCGCACCGTCCCTGTCCCCCACCGAGTGGCGTCGGGCGGCCGCATCCATTGCCGCAAGCGTCGCGGTGGATCCCCATTACGGATTGAAGCTCGCGGAGAGATCTCTCGCGCAAGGGCTGCTCGAAAGGGATCCCGGAGCCGCCGCGGCGTTCTTTTGGGGTCTTCCGCGGGCGGCCGAGGCCGAGCCGGATGAGGCCAGTCGGCTCCTGGAGCACGTTCTGGAGCGGGCGGCGACAGCCTCCATCGAAGTGGGCGAAGCCGTGCTCGATCTTCGAGCCGAGCTCGGCGATTCACCCATCGCGAGCCGCGCGGCGGCGCGGACTCTCGAGCTGTTCGCCACGAGGCCGAAGGGCGTTGGCGACGACGGTGCGGACGCGCTCGCGCTGGAGGTGGCGCGCTCTCTCGCGGGCGAAGCACGCGACGACGAGCGTGTTCGCGCCCAGATCGCTCGCGCACTCCAGGCGTTCGTGACCCATGGCGCGAGAGACGCGTACGCTCGTGCCTGCGACGTCCTGTCGGCCGCGAGGGGCTCGGTCGACGCGCTTGAGGCGGTCTCGCTCGAGGAAGACGAGGCCACCGGCCGCGCAGGATCGATCGCGCGCCGAACGACGCTGTCGGTGCTGCGCGATGTCGATCTGAGCTTGCTCGAAGACGATGTATTGTCCCATCTGCTTTCGCTCGGCCCGGGCGAGTCGACCGGCGTAGACGACGCTCTCGACGGGTTGCGCGACCGGATTACCGATTGGATTCTGCTGCGCGAAGCGGGCCCACTTCCCGCGTCCGGGGGAGGCGCCGTCAGCCCTTCCCACCCTACGTTGTCGATGCGGCGCCTTAGGGCGCTGCTGCACCTTGCGGATGGCGACATGGGCGACGCGGAAAGGGACGCCGCGCGCGCGGCGCGGCTGCGCAGGCGGTGCCTTCGAATCGCTCGGGTCCTCCTCGAGCGTTTCGAGCGCGGACCTCCGTCGCCGGTCCGTCGCACGATCATTGCCGCGTTCGCCCGTGCCCTGGACGCACTCGTCCGGGTGGAAGCCTGCGATCCGATCGACGTCCTCCTGGTCGTCGCCCGCCACGCCGTGGAACCGAGCGAGCTCCGGACGCTCGCGGAAGCGTCGATGAATCCGGACCTCGTGCACGTTCTACAACAATATGCCATTTTCGCCCAAGCGGTCCGCCTGGATCCGTCGAGCGCTCTGCCCGCATACGACGATCTGACGCGCGAATTGGCCGTCGATCATTCGGCCCGCAGCGAGGCATTGCGCGCGGTCGTTGTGCGTCTCGGAGGAGCGCTTGCCGGCGTCATGCACGCCTCCTCCTTGCGCAATCTCGCCTCCGGCGGCGAAACGGAGCCTGAGTGCATATCGACGCTCGAGGTCGCCCTTGGGTCCATCGCGCAGCTGGCCATCGGCGCGCGCGCGCGCCTGGATCCTCATCGTGCACCCGTGGCGCCACCGGGGGGCCTGCGGCCACTCACGATTGCCGTCGCTCGTGTCCTGGCCGGCACCGACGGCGCACTCGCCGAGCAAGTCGTCGCCGCGTCCCTCGACGCGTTGCTAGCGGGGGTGCCGAGCGCCATCGGAAGACTCGTCTCCGAGGTCGTATGGCGCATCATTGATCTGCCACGGGACGGCAGAACTCTCGATGTGCGAAACTCGAAGGCGGCAGAGGCGCCGCTTCCAGCGTGGTTGTCGCCGCGCCGGACAATCGGTGGCTTCTACGTACTTCGGGCGCTGAGTTCCGGCGCTGCCGGATCCGTATTCGTAGCGATCCGGATGGAGGACAAGGGCGACGAGATCGCCGAACGCTTCGCGCTCAAGGTGCCCGAGTACTCGGCCACAGCGGCTCGTAGCCTGAGCGAGGCCGACTTTCTAAAGCTGTTCCGGCAAGAGGCGAGCGCGCTGATGGCGCTTCCTCAACACCGGAATCTGGCGCGCTTTGTCACCTTTGACGCAGGGAGCAAACCGAAGCCCATTCTGGTCATGGAGCTGGTCGAGGGCACCACCCTGGAGAGCTTGCTCGAGACGCGAGGCTTGACGGTTGCCCGCGCGATGAGAACGCTCGATGACATGCTCGCCGGGCTCGAGGCGATGCACGCCGTCGGGGTCGGTCATCTCGATCTCAAGCCTTCGAACGTCGTCCTGAGGCGGGCGCAAGAGGCGGTGCTGGTCGACTTCGGCCTTTCTGGGCGACACGTCCGGCCCGGCTGCGCCACCGGCCCGTACGGCGCTCCGGAGGTCTGGGGATCTCTCGACACGAGGGCCGACCTTTCCCCCGCGAAGGCGGACGTCTACGCGTTCGGCTGCGTCGCCTTTGAAGCACTGACCGGGCGCGTCCTGTTCGAGGCCGAAACGGAAATGGCGCAAATAGCGATGCACATCGCGCATAACGGCTTTCCACCGCCTCTGCGGGCGTTCGCGAAGCGCCCCGAGCTTTCCGCAATGGCCGAGGCGTTATTTGCCATGTTGCGACAGGAGCCGGGCGAGCGTCCAACGGCTGCCGCGGTGCGCAAAGAGCTTGCGCGTCTCGCACCAAGTCTAGCGAAATGGGCGTGGCCCTTGGACCCCCGTTGAGCCGCGCGTGTCCCTTTGCCTGGCTTGCCAACGTTCTCGACGCCCATGCCTCTCTCATCGCTCGATGGCATTCCGGACCCGCTCGGAGGAGACTGCATCGCTTGTGGTCGCTGTTGCCATCACGGCCCGAGCACGGTCCATCTGCTCGAATGCGACGACGCCCGCGTGCTGGGTCGGGTCGACGGGGCCGACGTCTTGCGCCGACTCACCGTCCTGGACCCGCGACCACCGGGGTGGCGCTTCTTGAGAAATACGGGCGAGCGTTGCGCGGCCCTCGACGTGTCGGTGGCCGGCCGCTTCGCCTGCACGATGTACGACGTGCGCCCGGACGACTGCCGCATCGTCGAACCGGGTTCGCCCGCGTGCCTCGAAGCGCGTAAGCTCGGACGGCTCGGCGACAGCGTCGATTTCGTCCGCGCCCGCTGACGTTCCATTCCGAGCGGACCGATCGGGCGCTCAGGCGGTCGACCCGAATATCAGGTTGAGCACGAACGCGAGAATCACGGAATTGTAGACGAAGCTGATGACGGCGTGCAGCAGCACGGTCCGGCGAATCTGCGAGCTCGTCACGCAAGCGTCCGAAACCTGAAAACACATGCCGATGGTGAACGCGAGGTAGGCGAAATCGAAGTACGTAGCCACGTCGTTGCCGGCGAACGTCACGCCGCCTATACCCTCGGCGTCTTCTCGGTAGTAGAGATGGGCGTAGCGGAAGGTGAACGCCGTGTGCGTCATCGTCCAAGCCAATGCGACGGTCAAAAGACATAGTGCGACCCTGGCCTGATGCGCGGTCGCACCCGTCGCATGGCCGCCGGGCACCAGCGCCGCCGCGGCGAAAAGACTCACCCCAGATGTGAGGATGACGATGACGTTGACCAGCGTCCGACCCGGATCCTCGCTACCGGCTCGCTCCCGCGTGCGATCGGCGTCGGCCGTGCCGATCGTGGCCCAAGAGAGGCCGAGCAGGACGAGGCCCGCGGCGTTCCAACCGAGAAGGATCGCGGCTGTGCGCGGCAGCAGCGCACACGTCAGGGCATACGCGACGGCTCCTGCAGCCAGAGACACGGTTGCGCGCACGATGGCGCGGCGAGGACCGAAGTCCGAACCAAGCACGGGAGTCACCGAACGCATCGTACAGGCGTCGACTGGTCTCCGTGCACCGCGCGAAGCCCGCGAACGGCTTCGTCGTTCGCCGGTGAAAGGCCGCGCCACGTCCAGCCGGCGCCAGGCGATGCTCTTGGCCGGCAAGAGCGCCTCGATGCGCGCAAGCTGCCGGAGATTCCGGTCGCCCTCGAAGTGGACGAGAACCGGGGGAGATTCCGGACGGGCACCGGTCGAGCGGACGCTCTTTGGCGCGCTCGACAGGGCTCCGAAGTTGGCAACTCCAGTGGTTCTGGGAGGGGGATCGCTATCGCGCCCACTCCGACGCGCGGAACACTCCGTCGAAGACGCGACCGATGCGAACCACGTAGCTTCCGTCCGAGACGTTGACGGCAAAAATCCGTCCCTGATTGTCGATGGCTACCGCGGGCATACCCCGGTCGGCGCTCGAAAAAACGTGACCGCGCGCGTTGGCAGCCTCGTTGGGGTCCTCTTCACACGCCACCAACCCTCGGTTGAGGCGACGTCCAAGGTCCCAAAGCGCTTGCGCGCGGTCGACGGTGAGGCTCTCCGAGAACATCATGGCCCGCTCCTTGGGTTGCGTGTTAGCCACCGCCATGAGGCGTGGGAGATTGTCGCCCGGCTATTATTTCGTCCGAGTTTCGATCTTCGATCTAGGTTTTGCCTCCTCGGTTCAGGTCTTCGATGCAATCGCGCAGGTGTGCGCGTCCGGTCCGCCACGTGGACGGGAGCGGCCGAGGCGCAGGCGACGGCGGGGGGTTCCAATCGAGGACGGGATCGCGGCGAACACGATCGACGGGTCGTGCGGACCGTGGCCGAGGCGGGTCTCGGTTTCCCCGGCGCCTTCAGGCGTGGGTCATCGGTGCAGCGGTACGCCCTGGACCCAGGCGCCGAAGGCAACCGTGCGGGGGCGGCGCAAGAAAAATGGGTTGAAATCGGGTCGATAGTTCAGTCGGTAGAGCTGCGGATTTTGATCGTCAATTCGAGGGTGCGTGCGACACCGAAAGTGCCTATTCGCCAGTGGATCGCGAAGCGCGTCAGGTCGCGTCGGGTTATCTCGGGATACCCGTTTGCACCTCCGTTGCAGGGTCAGTGCAGGATGCACGCGACGCCGAAGAGGCGGGACCGGCCACATCGGAACGAAGCGATCGCGGACCTTGCGAACGCCCCCCAACTGCAAGTAGATGTCGGCAACTGCAAACGAGGCTCCGCGTGACAGCAGCTAGGTCGATCGAAAACGATAGGTAAGGCGAAGAAATCGGGTCGATAGCTCAGTCGGTAGAGCTGCGGACTTTTAATCCGTAGGTCGCGGGTTCGAGTCCCGCTCGACCCACCGTATTCCTGCCCCCCATGCGGCCTCGACGTCCCGGATCCGCCGCACCGCCGCGTGAGATCGCGACATGACATCCCACCGCGAGAGCCGTGTCACCGCGTCGTGCGTCGAACACCATTGCGGCCGCGCCGATGACAGGAGGCCCGGATACGACGGACGCTGTGCGAGAAGCTCGACCGGCCCGCTTCCGGGGTTCGACGTAGGCAATGGCCACGAGCGCGCACCGTGGCGAGGTCGCATTCAGGGCGAATTGGAATCGGAGTGCCAGTCCCTGCCAGGAGCTAGGACCAAGGGAACTCCTCATGCCGTCCGAAAGAGTGGCGGTACGCGACGGCTTGCAGAAACGGAGCATAGAATAGTCCGTTGACGACGGTGATGACCGCGGAGCAGATCAAGAGCCCCCGCACGCTCTGGATCTCGAAGCTTGCCAGCAACTTGTCGGTCAGCCACAGGAGGACCGTGTTGACGATGAACGGGACAAAGAGGAAAAGGAGCCCGAGCGTGAGCACGCCTGGAACGAAGAGGGCGGCGCGGATGAGCCATCCAAGGAAGAAATTCAAAAGGCTGAAGACGACCGCCACCAGGACCGCTGCGCCCGCGCCCCGGATCCTCACACTGGGGAGAAATCGCGAGAGGAGCAGGATCGTCAGCGCGAGCACCGCCAAATGCGAAATGATCATCATGAACGCAACTTATGCGCTGCCGCGGGAGGATTCCACTGGGGCCTCCGGGCCCTGGACGCCGGCGGGATGGCTCGATCGCCGAGGGTTCTGCGGGCCGTGTCGCCGCGTTGCGAACCTGGCGGCGCTCGGACGAGACTCGGGCCCGCGCGCCCGATTCGTTCGAGTGGGGCGCTCCATTTTTAGTTACACCGAATTTCGGAGACAGCCGTTGGCCGACGGAAGACGTCCCTCGACTGGGGCCGAGCGGTCCTTGCAGGGCGCCCACGGCCCATGTTCGAACCTGCCCACGGCGGCGTGGCCAGGGACTCCGCGTAGCGGGCGACATCCTCGGCGAGTTCGAGCTATATGTACCGGCGTTTCGGGCGGCCGGATAGCAGGCTCGCGAAGTGGCAGGGAGGCGGTTGCGCGATGAAGTGGAACACGATGTCGAAGTGTCTTCCTCAAATTGGTTGGGCTCTTTTCTTGCCCCTCGGCGCGACCGTGGTCGCGTCGAGTTCGTGCACCCGTCTCGAGAGTTCGCAGGCGGACACGGATGGGTCGGCACCGAGCGGCGGCAACGTGAGCGCCAGCACGAGCTCCAGCAGCGCCGGCACCGCCAGCGGGAATAGCTCGAGCAACGGATCGGGTGGCAACCCCGCAAGCAACAGCTCCGGCGCCGGCTCCTCGAACGGGGGAAGCGACGACGCCGGCAGTGGGGTTGTCCAGCCGGACACGGTCGTAAACCCCGATGCGTCGATTCCCGACTCCGGGCAGATGGCGTGTACCAATTCCAGCACGACCGACCCTTGGTCGCCCGGCTATTCGGTCACCGCGACTCAGACCTCGACGGCACAGGGCGACGTGAGTCAGCTCCAAACGACCCAACAAGCCAACATCATGCGGGGAACTCCTTCCGGATGCGGCGGAACGTTGAACTACAACGACGACTTCGAGAGCGGAGGCGCTTCGGGCAATCCGATGGGGAGCGAAGGGACGATTCGCGAAATCAAGTTCCGGGACGGACCGCGCGGAGTATGCCTCGTTCCGTACTCGACCGTGCACCCCGCAGCGAACTCATTTCCGACGGGAGATTACTCGACGACGTTCCCGTCGGCATCCGCGCGCGGAGCCGCATTCGACATGGATCTCGAACAGTCCATCGGGGAAGCGATTGGGGACGAGATCGTCGCCGCGGGGACGACCCTCGTCCTCGCTCCGGTCATCAACATATTGCGCCATCCGGCCTGGGGGCGTTCGCAGGAGACGTACGGCGAGGACTCGTTCGCGCTCGGCCGGCTTGGAACGGCGTTTGTCTCGGGTGCGCAGCAGTACGTTCCGGCGTGTGCCAAGCACTTCATGGCTTACAACATCGAACGAGATCGCGAGAGCGGCAACGTCTCGAGCTTGGACGAACAAACCGCGTACGAGTCGTACGGTCGGCACTTCGAAATGGTCATCCAGGACGGCGGCGTCGCGTGCGTCATGGCCGCCTACAACGAGGTTCAATTTACGCCGCCCGCCGGCGCCACGCCCAGCAGCTTCGCGGACGGTACAACCGCCCATTGCACGTCGCAACCCGACCTCCTCACGACGATGCTCCGCACGACGTTCGGATTCAAAGGGTTCGTGGTCTCCGACTGGTGGGCCATGCCCGGAGGGCAGACGTGCCCTTCCTCCGACACCGAAAAGACGTATACGACCGCCGCGGTCGGCGCCGGACTCGACCTCGAAATGCCATGGAACATGAACTACTCGCAGCTCGAATCGGTGGCGACCGCGGCCCAGATCCTGACCGGCGCCACCCGCATCGCCACGCAGCAGGCCCGGTTCAACACGTTAGCCCCCAACCAGAAAGGTCTTAAGGCTGCGACGACCACGTTCAATACGGGCACGTACTCCATCGGGAACAACACCGCGCACATTCAGCTTTCGTATCAAGCCGCGATCGAGTCGATGGTGCTCCTCAAGAACAGCAACAACACGCTGCCCATTTCGAGCTCCGTCAAGACCATCGCCGTTCTCGGTGCCAACGTCCCGTATGCGCTCTCGTCTTCCGCGGACGTTCAGAGCGGTACCGTGGATTTCGCGACCGACGTGCGCACCGGCGACCTCGGCAGCAGTCGAACGTACTGCGACCCGAGTACGAGCACGGGCCCCTACGCGGGAATTAAGGCGGCCGCGCCGGCCGGCGTGACCGTGACGAGCGGTTCGAGCGCGACCAACATTCCGACGGCGGACTTCTATGTCGTCGTTGCGGGGATGACTCCGGAGGACGAAGGCGAGGAGTACACGAGCAGCGATGGAAGCGGCGGCGATTGTCTGAACTTCAATCTCGACGGCAAGAGCACGACTCAGTACCAGACCCCGTTGATCACGGCCGTGGCCGCGTTGAACAAGCCGATGGTGGTCGTGCTGGAAGGCGGTAGCGTCATCGCCATGCCGTGGTTTTCGAGCGTGCCTGCCGTCGTGATGGCTTGGTACCCGGGCCAAGACGGCGGTCATGCGCTCGCCGATCTGCTGTTCGGAACCGCTAATTTTAGCGGAAAGCTACCCGTCACCTGGCCGAGCTCTTGGAACGATGAGCCTCAGTTCACGGGAGCCGTCGGCGGCCAGACCACGATGGACTACTACGTCGGATACAAGTACTTCGACCACTACCATTCCGGATATGGCTACATCGACGGCAGCGGGGCGAGTGCCGCCGACGCGGGGAGCACAACGAGTCCCGCTTTTCCGTTCGGATACGGCCTTAGCTATACGACTTTCTCGTACGCCAATCTTCAGATCCCGTGCAGCTCGGCCACCACGGGAAGCGTCGTCAACGTCCAGGCGGACGTGACGAATACCGGAATGGTCTCTGGCGACGAAGTGTCGTTTCTGTTCGTCTCGTATCCGAATACGACGCAGCGCCGCCCCCTAAAAGAGCTGAAAGGCTTTCACAGAGCTACGATCCCGGCTGGACAAACGGTTCGGATTACCATCCCGCTTCGCGTCGAAGACCTCAAATACTGGAACGCGACCAGCCACAGTTGGCAATGGGAAAGCGGAACCGTCAATATCATGGTGGGCGGCCGGTCGACTCAATTGCCGCTCACGGGCACGATGACCGTGACCAACTGATGGGTCCGTGGCTTCGAACCGAATCCCGCTTCGAACCTAATCCCGCCGCTTCGAACCGAATCCCGCTGCTTCGAACCTAGTTTCGCCCGGAAGCCAATCATGATCGTTGGTGTGCGAAAACTTGTGCCTCGCGCGATTGTCTTTGCGTCGCTCGTTGCGTCGACCTCTGCGTTTGCCGACGATACGCCCCAAGGCGACCCGGCGGTCAGCGCGACTCCACCCCCGGCACCGAGTACGGGCGTGCCCTTGCTCGGTTCTCCATGGCTCGGTTTCATCGAGCGCTTGCCCCCATCGGCCTATCCGTCGACCCCCATTCGCGGCATTTACGGTGGCTCGCTGTGGAGGACATTTCACGGGCAGCAGTGGCCGTACTACCCAAAGACGGGCATCGGCATCTCCGGAGACGTTTGGCTCGACACGGGGTACGAGCATATCGCACGCGGCAATCCGACCGAGCAAAGCATCAAATATTTGGTGCAACAGGGGCGGCTGGTCCTTGGAGTGACGCCCACGTGGAGCGATGGGTACTGGTTTGCGCAGGCGCAAGGGCAATTCGTGGCCAACGAGAACCAGTCGGAGTCCCCTTCGTCGTCTCCTCCGCAATCCGATGTCGACGATTTGTGGATCAAATTGGGCATATGGAAGGCATTCGACATTCAAGTGGGTCGGTTCATGGGGTGGGAAATTTATCATTTCGGAATGGGGCTCGACCTTTACACGCTCGAGCGGAACGGAGCCACGGACCAGAACTTCACCGTTCCATCGGTGTACGGAGTGACGTACGCGTTCTATTATCCGAACAGCATCGGCGCGGGGGCCGTTCACCTTTATCCGACCTCCTGGCTTCGCTTCGAGCTGGGCACGCGCTTCGGCAACGAAACGGGGCAAAATGGATATGCCCTGCGCCCGGTCGGAATCGTCGATCTCGGATGGATGAAGTTCAAGGTGGGCGCGGAATACTTGGACTACAAGCCGCAGGTCGAGGGCTCCTTGAACGATGAGAATCAGCGCGGCGCGGGCGCCGCCCTTCAGTTCATCGTCGCCCCCTGGTTCGAGTTCGGATTCAACGGTGCGAAGGGCTTTCAAAACGAGACCGACCCGCAGGGACACCAGAACCCCCAGGCCAGCTTCTGGACCTACAGCGTGGGCGCATTTGCCAATGCGCGAATCGTCGAAAACGTACTGGTGGGTGGCGGCATCAACTACACTTACCTGCGCGACCGGCAGTGGGACCCGACGCTCAACCCACCCCGCGACGAAGACTTCGACCAGTGGCAGTTGTTTGGTGCCGCTCAGTACTTGCTTTGGAAGCGAATTTATATCAAAGGGGTATTCGGGTACGCGCTCGCCGATTTCAATCCAAACATGATGAACCCGACGTTCGCCAACATCATGGTGAGCGGGCGCGTCCGGCTCGAGTACCTCTTCTGACGCATGTTCGAGGTCCACCGCCGTAACCTCGCGTGAGGTCGTCGAGTAGCGCATACTGATCGGCGTGGGAGTCGATCCGAACGCGATTTTGCTCTCGCTGCTCGAGGGGTCGATAGGCTTCGTCCTGTTCGTCTACGGCAAGAAGCAAGCGCGACTGCCGCACATGCTCGGCGGTGTCGCCCTGTGCGTCTACCCGTACTTCGTCTCGAATCTCGTCGTATCGGGGGCATTGGCCGTCGCCGTCCTTGGATTGCTCTGGCTGGCGGTGGCGGCCGGGGCATGAATCTCAGCCGCTGCCGCGGTGGGCGGGCGGGCAGCGTCTGCGGCCGAGGAGCGCGAGCGCAGAAGGCACGCGTGGGGTCGGGCGGGGCCTGAGCCATCGGCGAAAGCGCCCCGCTTCGGAACCGCGAAGGGGCGCGGCGGTTATGGTCGTGGCGAAAGTCCGAGCTTTTTCAAGCGCGAGGCCAAGGTGGTAGGCTTGAGGCCGAGCAACTCGGCCGCGCCGCCGCGTCCGTAGACGCGACCATGAGTGGCCTCGAGGGCCGCCGCGAGATTTTCGCGCTCGAATCGTCGAAGATCGGCTTCCGACACGACCGGCGCCCCGTGGCTCGGCCTAGGCATGCGTCGGTAGCTGTCGAGCTCTTGCTCCAGTCGCCGAATTTCGTCGAAGGCGCGTTCGGTCGCCGTGCCCATGGACAGGTGGCCGGCGAGGATCTGGAGCATCTCGCGGCGTGCGGGCGTCACCGGCTTACGCAAGAATACCCCCAACGCGCCCAGTACGCGCTCGCGATGGGCGAGACGTTCGGCGATGAACCCCTGGATCGCTTCATGGCGGATCCATTCGGGGTCCGCTCCGCAGAGCTCGGAATCGAGAGCGCCGATGGGGATCCTGCGTAACGCACCCTCCAGCCGCGGGTCGGTATCGGTTGCCGTCCCGGCCGAGGATCGCACCGCGATCGCTCTCAGGTGAAGGCACTGATCCGGGGAGTCGCAGCCGACGCCGTCGACGGCGCACGTGTCGCCGGGTCCGATCAGCCAGACCGCGGCGACCGCAACGTCGTCGCCACTCTCGACAAGGCGCCGCGTCACGAGCTCGAACAGCGCGGCCGAGCCGGGCGCTTTCAGCATTTGGAGAATCAAGTCCTTGAGTGCGAATGCGTTTTGCGATTCAGAGAACAACACGACTAGGAGCCTAGCGCGCCACTCCCCGCGCGATCACGGCATTGAAACGCCAGGAGCCGAAAATCGTCACCCGATCGGGCGCGGACGGCGCTCCGTCAATTGTCCCGAAACGCTCCGTTTACGCTCGAGACACGAGCGCGATCGCGTTGACGTCACCGCATGCTGCTGAGATGCACCACGTACCATTCGCCGCGCCAGGAGATAAGCGATTGGACAACGTACGTTCGCTCGATCCCGTCGATCGTATATCGAAGTGTGGATCCGAACACGCGATAATAGCCAATCTTATTCCATTCCTCACCGGGCTCGACCCAGCGAGCCCGGGATTCCGGCACGTCGAGGGCGACCCACTGGGCGCGGCCGGCGTCGTCGCCGAGACGAAGGTGCAGCGCATGAATGTCCCGCCGGTACGCGGCCACGAGGCGCTGCCTCCAATCGGCAGCGGGATTGCGGACATCCTTGACCTGGATGTACGCCGCGAGGGGGAAGAAAAAGGGCATCCCGATGCTGGGGTCGTCTCGAACGATCGCGTCCCACAGGGCACGGGCTCTCGCGTCGAAAGCTCGACCCGACGCTTGCGGCAAGGCGCGCGTTTGGGGCAGCTGTCCGGGATCGGTCGTCGCGGCGGACCAGGGGGACGGGGGCGTCCGAGCGTTGTCGGGCGCAACGGGATTCGGCGGCGTGGACGCCTCGGGATCCGGCGCGGCCCGAGGGGCCGGCAGATCGGGGACGGCGATCGAAGGCGATGCGTCCGGCGTAGGCGGCTCGCCGAGAGAACATGCCGAGAGGGCGCCGACGACGGCGAGCCTGAGAGCGGGGCGCATTCGGGCGCCATAGCAAGCCGAGCGCGGCGCTTGCCAGTAACGTTGACGTTCGACGATGCGGACGTTATCGAACGCGCATGCGAATAGGCTTGACCTGCGGCACATTGAGCTTTTTGGCGCTCCTGGCCACCCTGGGCGCCTGCAGAAGGCAGGACGATACGCAACAGCCCGCGGCGGCTGCCGCCGCCGCCCCGTACGGCGCGTACCAGGGATATCCGGCCCCGCCGGCCACCTACGGGCAGTACCCACAGCCCGCACCGGCCCCGACGTACGCCCAGCAGGTTCCTGCCGCGGCGCCGCCGCCCCCGCAGCCGGCCGTCCCGGCGGTTCCACCCGTCTCTGCTCCTGTCCCTGCTCCCGGCGCATCGGGTCAGATGGCGGTGCCCGGTCCGGTCGCTTTCCAGTGTCAGAACGACGTTTCGTGCGGTACGCACCATTGCAACGTGCAATACGGCAAATGCGCATTTCCGTGCCAGACGAACGTCGATTGCATTTCGCCGAATGCTTGCGTCCTGGGATTGTGCGTACCCGCACCGCCCCAGCAGCATTGACGCGTTGTCCTGCCGCGTGTCAGTAATTCGTCGTGACGAAGTCGGTCCTCGGATTCGCGGGCCAGCGAATACCGCGGACCGCGCGGTCGATGCACGCCGCGATGCTGCCGTTCGAAGGTGACGTGGTGACGGTCACGCCGACCGGAGCGCCCATCCGAACGGCCACTCGAACCTGAACTTTCATGTCGTCTGGAGCCCCACAGGAGACCACGAACGCGGCGTGGCGCAGAGGTGCCGCCAATTGGGCATTCGTAAGGTCGGGGCCCGTGGATTCGCCGCCCATCGA
The DNA here is from genome assembly GCA_963696385.1 of uncultured delta proteobacterium. Taxonomy (GTDB): domain Bacteria; phylum Myxococcota_A; class Polyangia; order Polyangiales; family Polyangiaceae; genus Palsa-1150. Next base: position 234,964 of record CAVOKF010000003.1, on the reverse strand, counting down.
GAGCGACTCGTTGTTGCTGTTGAGCACGGCTTCGTAGCTCATCCCTCCCGAAAAGCCACCCCCCCCGGCGGTACGCCCGCCACCGCCGGGCCGCTTGCGTCCCTTGATGTCGCCGTTGACTTCGATCGTGCCGGGCCGATCCTTCGAAACGATCACGTCCTCATTTCGCGTTCCGCGTCGTGTAAAAAACCACACCGCCAACACACCGGCGAGGGCGAGGACGCAGCTGACGGCCACGATGGTCTTCGCAAGGCCGCGCTTCTTGTCGGCGTCCACGGCTCGAACGACGGCCTTTTGTTGGGCCCGCTTCTCTCGAAGCAAGCCGGCTTGCTCCGCAAATGGCGCGAACTCCTCCCATTCGCCGATCGGGAAGTTTTGACCGCTGATCTCGTCACGCAGACCGTCGGCGTCGCTGAACGCATGAGAAGCAATCTGCTGCAAGAGCTCGACGGCACTGAACGGACCATGGTCCATCTTGTCGCGTTTGACGACGTAGCGGGGACGGGGATCGCTCTCCAGTTGAGTCTTCAAGGCAGCGAGCCGCGACGTGGCGTCGTCTGCGGATCTTCGATTCGCAGATGCGGGTGAGGCCGCTTGCGAACGATCGACGACGGGCCCACCGAATGGGTCGTTGCCGCCCATGCGAGGCAACCGGGGCGCATCGGGTACGGCGTTGACGCCGCTTCCTTCGGTCGATGGTGGAAAAGCCTGCGGCTGCGGCACGGCCGAGAAGCGGACGTCGATGCCCGCTTCGTAGGCCGGATCCATCCGAGCGGCTTCCGCAACGGGATGCGACGGGGGGTTGGGCGCCGCGAGCTGGTACATCACGCTGGCCAGCGCGCCGAGGTCGGCGGGGCGGTCTGCACGGTCAGCGGCGACCGCGGCTCCGATGAGCACCTCCAACGCTTCGGGCAGTGTCGGATCGACCGAACGAGGGCGTGCCATTCCGGGTCCGACGCTCTGGCCGGTGAGCATCTCATAGAGGATGGCTCCCATGGAGAACACGCTGGCGCAAGCGTCGCCGGGCTCGGAGGCGCGCAGGACCTCCGGTGCGAGACAACACCGATCGAACGGGTGCGTAGGCGGGCCGGCGAGGCCCAGTTCGATTCGCGCGACTCCGTCCGCGCCGGGTGCAATGGCTGACGGGTGAACGAGAAATCGTTCCCCCTGCGTATGCCGACGCTGCAGGTCGAGGCAAACAGGAACGATGACCGCGACGGCCTCCTCGATGGACAGGCGCCGACCTTCGGCGCGGCGGGCGTCGAGCAGCGATCGGAGAGTCATCGGCGCGGCGGCGGAAAGCGTGGAGTGCGCGCCGTGGAGAGCGCGCGCGTTCGGCATGGCCATGGGTCCCTCCAAGATACGGCACTCCGGCGGCGCCTCTCAATGTCTGGCTGAGGCGAAATTCTGGCTTGGGAAGGGCTACATCCTCCCAGAATGTCTTTTTATGACCACGCTTCAGACTCGGCCCCTTGCGAGTTCGGCAACGACGGTCCGCCCCGAAATCACTTGCCCTGACAGGCCAGCCACCGCGCGATCGAACGCCCCTCTGCGAACGCGAACGAAGCTCATGCGGTCGCGCACCCGAACACCGCCGACATCGCTCGGAGCGACACCGCTCTCGGCAAGAAGCCGCTGAAGGTCGTGGGCTCGCACGCCTTCCCGCGTACCCACGTTGACGAACACCTGCACGAACGCTTCTCCCAGCCCCAGGTGCGATGCACTGGCCGCCGCGTCCTCGTCGCGGGGAGGCTGGTTGCGGGAAGCCTCGTCGCGCTGTGCTTCGTCGCGCGGTGGGGTCGGTGCGGCAAGGGCCGCGGCGTCGGGATCCGTTGCGACGGGCACGTCGAGGATAGGATCGTCGTCGTCGGCCTCCTTCGGGGGCTGCCAGCGGAAATGGGTGACTTCGAGTTCGCTTGCGACCGGCGCCCGGGATCGGGGGGCAGGTCGCGCTTGCGCCTCCCGCCCGCGGTTGCTCCGGTCCGGCTGCTTCGCCGAGGATGGCGCTGTCAGCGAAGGGTCCGAGCGGAGCGGAGACCCCTCGGATCCTCGCGCGGCCACGGGCTCGCGCCCGATCTCGCCGACCGAGGTCGCGCTGGGGTCCGGTCGTCGAACGACCGGATTGCGCGCGCGCCTCGCTTCTGCGGCTTCGGTGGACGCATCGCCGCCGCCGCGTGCGCCCAGGTGGTCGCGTAGCAAGCCGGCGACGATTCGCTCGCCATCGTCGTGGGTGAACAGCCGGCGCGCGAGCGACAGGTCATCGGGGTGGGCGGTACGGTTCGCGAACGCATCGACGAAGAGCTGCACCAGGTCCATTTCCGCCCGGGTCTTGAGCTCGCCAGCGCTCGGAAGCTGCTTTTCCAAGGGACGAATCTTGTAGGTGAGTCGCAGCAGATACAGATTTCCGATGTCCTTGGGCCCGACGATGGAAATGGCCGTTCCGGTGCGTCCAGCGCGCCCCGTACGCCCGGTCCGGTGCACGTATTGCTCAGCGGTATCTGGAAAGTCATGATTGATGACGTGCGTCAGGTGCGAAATGTCGATTCCCCGGGCGGCAACGTCGGTCGCGACGAGGAACCGCAATCGACCCTCCCGCGTCGCACTCATGACGCGCTCACGTTCGTTCTGAGGGAGATCGCCATTCAACCAATCCGCGTCGAAGCCGCGAGCCTTGAGCGCCTCGGCGACCCGCAGCGTTTCATCGCGTGTGTTGCAGAATACGATCGCGCTTTCGGGGTCTTCGACCTCCAGAACGCGCACGAGCTGACCTATTTTGTCCCCCTCTCGCATCACGTAAACGTAGTGGGCGATCTGCAATGCGCCCACCTGATCGCTCGAGAGCGTAATGAGCTCCGCGTCACGCAGGTGGTTGTGCGCCAAACGCTCGATGTCCGGCGGCAGAGTCGCGCTAAAGAACATCCCTTGGCGGTTCTTCGGCAGCGTTTCGATGATGGCGTTCAGCTCTCGAGCGAACCCCATCGAAAGCATCTCGTCCGCTTCGTCCAGAACGAGAACGCGAATGCCGCTCGGGTCGAGCGTCTTTTGCCGCAGATGGTCGAGGACGCGGCCGGGCGTACCCACGACGATGTGTCCCCCGGATTCGATCGCCTCGATCTGCTTGGTGATGGATGCCCCCCCATACACCGGAACGACTTGGATGCCTCGGAATTGCCCGAGCTGTTCGACCTCGCGCGACACTTGCAAAGCGAGCTCACGCGTGGGGCACAAAACGAGCGCCTGCACGGCCTTCGTCGCAGGGCGAACGACACGATCGACGATGGGCAACCCGAAGGCCGTCGTCTTGCCGGTGCCGGTCCGCGCCTGCACGACCAGGTTGCGGCCTTCGACAGCCGGCTCGAAGACGGCGAGTTGCACCGGTGTCGGATGCCGATATCCCATGGCATCGATGGCGCGGCGAACCTCGGCACCGAGCGGCAGCACGTCGAACGTCACCTCCGTCGGGCCGGATTCCGCGGGTACATTGCGCTCGGTCATTGGACGCATCTATTAGCGCAAGTCGGTCGGTAGGTGCGCGAACAGGTCGCGGCGCAGCGGTCCGAGCTCGGCTTGGCTGCGCCGGGCGACTTGCTCTCGTGCGGACCGGAGACGCTCGAGCGCGGCCCATGCATCCAAGCCTTCTGGGGAGGCCGCGCAAGCCTGCGACACTCGGTCCGCCATACTCCCTGCGGCTAGAACGGGGTCCCGCCCGATGACGAAGTGCCTCTCATCGATATCACCCCAAGGGCCTACCCCATCGCTCCCGCGGTCTAAGGCTTCTGCCAGAGCGCGCAGTCCGACGGCACAGGCGTGGTCTGTCGGGGAAATCGCGCGCCAAGCTCCGGGCCCTGCTGTGTTGCGACCGAAAACCGCCGCAATGATCTGAAGCGCACTCGCGGCGATGAACGCGAGTGCGACCAAAATGACGAGGCCGTGCGCAACGCGTCTGCCGCGTTGGCGCGCGCGTTCGACGATCGCGCCATCCGCGCTGGGAAGCTCGTCGGGCATGGCGCCGTCATGGTCGGCGCGAGCCCATCTGTCAATGTGCTAGGAGCGGCCCATGATCCGCGATCGTGAGCTCGACGGTCATGTTGCCGTCGTGACGGGGGGAGGGAAGGGCATTGGGCGTGCGATCGCGCTTGAGCTCTCCGGTCGAGGCGCACGCGTGCTGGTGACGGGCCGTGATGAGCGTGCGCTCGGCGATACGGTGGGTGAGATCGTGCACGGAGGGGGCCATGCCCGGCACGTCGTCGGCGACGTGCGGGACGAGGCGCACGTCCGGGCGGCGGTGGGGCGTGCCGTCGAGATTTGGGGGCGCCTCGATGCGGCCGTGGCCAACGCTGGGCGGACGGGAGTCGTCCGAATGGGGTCGGGTGCTTCAAACGGCCTCGAGCGCTTACGCGACATCATCGATACCAATCTGCTCGGCACCGTCCACTTGTTCGACGCGGCCGTGGCTGCGATGCAGGGGGCCGGCCGGCTCGTGGCCATCAGCAGCGTCCTCGGGAAATTTGGGGTTGCAGGCCAAGCCGCCTACTGCGCCAGCAAAGCCGGCGTACACGGCCTCGTGCGGGCAGTCGCCGTCGAGGTGGGTCCACGCGGCATCACGTGCAACGCCATATGTCCGGGCTGGGTTGAGACGGAGATGGCCCGCGCGAGACTCAGAGAAATTGCGGTAGATGCAGGCGAGAGCGATGAAGCCGCTGCCCGTCAAGCGAAAGCGGCTGTGCCGCTTGGCCGCTTCGTCGACCCGGGCGAGGTCGCGCAGCTGGTCGCCTTTCTCTGCGGCCACGCAGCGGCGGCGATCACCGGCCAAGCCCTCTCGGTGTGCGGAGGAGCCACGCCGTTCGCCGGCTAGGGCGCTCTGCCGGGAAGGCTTGACCCCGGGCGACGTTGCCTCCATACGTCCTTCAAATCATTTTGAACGCTCCGACCAACGCCACCGTGTCTGCCGCGCTTCTTCGTGATGCCGCCGAGCGCGCCGGCGGGCGCGCGGCGGAGCGTCTGGCGCAGGTGAGGGCGCTGCTCGGCGACGACATGGACGCTGTCGATTGGGCGCTCGCGCGTTTGACCCGGGACGGGGTCTCTCCGGCGACCGATTCGGCAACGCATCTGCTCGAAGCCGGAGGTAAGCGCGTTCGCCCACTGACCGTCCTCCTGTCGGCCGCTTGCTTCGGCGCGCCGTCTCGGGCCGCCCGTGAGCTGGCGGTCGTGGCGGAGCTCGTTCATCTCGCCACCCTGCTGCACGATGACGTGATTGACGAAGGCGATGAGCGTCGCGGCCGGCCGACCCCCCGGCGAGTCTGGGGCAACGCCGTCAGCGTGCTCGCCGGTGACTTGCTGCTGACGCACGCGCTTGAGCGCGCGGCTCTCGTGGCCCCACAGGCCGTGCTCATCGATTTGTTCGTGACCCTTCGGCGACTGGTCGATGGCGAAGTCATCCAACTTCGCGGACGGATGTTTCTCGATGCGAGCGAGGACGTTTACTTTCGGATCGTCCATGACAAGACGGCGTCGCTCTTCGCCTGGGCTGCTCGCTCCGGCGCCGTCGTCGCGGGCGCCCCCGCGGGTGCGGCTGCGGCCTTGGCCGAGTTTGGTGCGCGTCTTGGCGTGGCCTTTCAACTGGTCGACGACGTGCTCGATTACGTGGGTGATCCCGGGGCGACCGGCAAGATGTCTCTGGCCGATCTGGCGGAAGGTAAGCTGACTCTTCCACTTATTCGTGCGATCGCCGCTCGCCCAGCGCTCGTCTCCGAAGTGGATGCGGCCCGCGCCGGCGACTCACGTGCGGCGTTGCAAGTCGCCGATGCCGTCCGCGCCTCGGGCGTGTGCGATGGAGTCCGCGTGCTCGCCCGCGACGAGACGGCGCGTGCCCTGGCGTCGCTCGACGCCGTGCCGCCGGGGGTTGCCCGAGATCTGCTGGGAGCCATCGCCCACGACCTCGCTTCGCGCGCCGGGTAGCGTCATCGTTGCGGCCGGACACGACGCGATCGCCTCAACCTTGAGCGTCGAAGCGCAGGGGCTCATCCGTCTGCCGATGGCCCCCCATTTCTGCGGGATTTCCGCGCATGCGGCCGCAACGTCAGCTCTCGCGCGTTACGGTCAACTCGACGGACGCCGCCTCGACGCTGCTTGACGTCGGCGGCTTTGCCTTCGTGATGAGGATTCGGATGCTGGTCGCAGGGCACTCCGCGAACAGTCTCTCGACGATGCGACGGGCAAGCGTCTCGAGGAGACGGTAGCTGCGGCCGGTTCCCTCTTCGACGACGACCGACGCGATGTGGTCGTAGTCGACGACTTCCGCACGGTCGTCCCCGCGCGGCAGCTTGGACGGCGGCAAAGACAGCTCCACGTGAGCGACGAAGTCTTGCGGCAGGCGTCGCTCGGATGCCGAGGCTCCGTGCTTGCTCCGGAACCGAACGCCGTCGAGGCGGATCCGGTATTCTTGCACGCTCATCGTCGTGGCGGCTTCAGTTGAGCTGGTTCTTGTCGGGCTTCTGACCTTCCAAGAAGACAGCCGCCACTTCGCGCTCGAGCGCCGACGCCAGTTCGGCATCCATCGCCTCGAGCGAGCCGGCCGCTCGTTCCACGTTTCGCTGGTAGACGAAGAGGCGCACTCGAGCCGGCGCACCCTCTTCAGTCGGCGGCGTGTCGATGACGAGCAGTGCGCGCGGATTGACTCCGTCGACAACCAACTCGGCGCCGGGCAGGTCGACGACGTATACTTCGGACCCCCGTACGTACCGCGCCAGGACCGCGTCGAGCTTTTCGATCGCCGTTCCGACCAGGGTCGTGAACGTCTCTGGACTGGGCGCCCAAACGGCCGGCCCGCGAGCGCCGTCGAGTGCCCGTGACCGCAAGAGCGCCTCCGTCGCCCCGCGCGCGTCGCCCTGCTCGTCGCGTACCAAGCCGAGATAGTAATGCGCGTCCGCGCTTTGCGGGTCGGCGTGGACCGCTTGCTCGATGAGCGGCGCCGCCTTGTCGATCTGGCCGAGCTCGTACCAAGCCCGGCCGATCAGAAACAGATAGGTTGGGCCGCCGACCGGTCCGTCTGGGAGCATCTTCATCGCCCGCTTCGCTTCCTCGTAGTCGCCCTTCGCCATCCATGCATCCACTTTGAGCAGAACGCAGTCGGCGACCTCTTCGTCTGTCTCAGCATAGTCGAGCGCCTCCTCGATCTGCGCGATGGCGCTATCGTACTCGCCGAGTGGAGCAATCATCACCTCCGCCGCGTTGAGCATGGCCTCGAAGTAGGTTTCGTCGAGTGCAATCGCGAGCCGATAGTGCTCGAGGGCCTCTTCCGCTTCGCCGTCCAGTGCGGACGCGAACCCCATCAGGTTGTGCACTTCAGGCGACTGCGGGTCGAGTTCCAGGGCGCGCCGGGCGCAGGCGATGGCGCCCGCGGCGTCTCCCTTCTGGGCGAGATCCCAACCGCGGTCCAGGTGTGCGGTGAATTGGTCTTCCATGGGTGCGGACGAGCGCATTGGTCTGCCGGACGCCACGCCTCACGTCAAGCTGCCGGGTTGAGCGCGGAGCGCGACTGGGCTCGTAGGCCGGAGGGCACGTCGGACAGAGCGTCAGTGGTCCGGGCACTGCGGCGGCTCCGCCTTCGGTCCCTCGCAGGTGCCTGGGCCCTTTTCGTGCACGACGACGCGCGTTCCAGGGGTGTCCTTGTTCGCGAAAACGGCATGCCAGCCTTCCGGCAGCGGCGGATCCGTCCATCCGAAGACCGCCTTGGCATCCCACGGGGCCAGATTGACGCAGCCATGGCTTTTCACCGAACCGAATGCCCCGTGCCAAAATGCGCCATGCAAAGCATATCCGGCATTGAAATACTCGATGTAGGGCACGTCCTCGATGGAGTACGGCCCGTCCGTTGCGGTGTCCGAATCGCCGTCCATGGTCGCCGAGATGTGCTTCTCGCGGATGCGGAAACTGCCCGGAGGGGTCTCGTGTTCATTTCGTCCGCTCGAAACGACCGTGACAAAGACGGGCGTCGCGCCTTCGAAGGCCACGAGCGTCTGTCGTTTGAGATTGACGTCGATCCATTTCTCGCCCTCGCCGAGCTTGTCCGGCGCGGGGCCCGGCTCCGTCTTGGTGGCGTCGATCGCGCGCAGCCACCAGCCTTCGTCCGTCTCCCAGAACTCGTACCCGTTTGCGCGCGCCTTGTCTCCGGTGAGTCCGATGGCGTCGAACCGGTCGAGAGCACCCGGCGCCACGGACGCGTGCTTCCTTGCCTCGTCGAGCATCCAGCGCTTGGCGAAGTAGTTTAGGACGAAGCCGACGGGAAGCTTGTCGACCCGGCGCGACGCGACATTCTTGGTCGCAAACGTCGCCGCGTCCTTGCCGAGCCAAACGCCGTGAAATTCGGTGACCGGCTTCGAAACGAGAATTCGGTCGGCTGGAGCGGAGAGACCGGCGATCGTCTTCCACCACTGGGTCCCGCCGACGTCGATCTCGCGGTCGAGCGACAGATAGAATCCTTTGACCATCCGCCGTGCGATTGGGCCACCGCTCTCTTGCAGATCCTCCAGCGTGATCTGTGGTGGGCCCCCGTCAGGAATCTCTTTGTCCCACCATGGAGTGTCGGCATCTTCCAAGGCCCCCGGGTCGGAGACGCCGGAGTCCGCAATGCTTGTCGCGAGGCTCGCCGGGGCATACGTGCGGTCTTCGTCGACCATCTTCGGTTTTTTTGGTTTGAAGAGCCATGGTTCGAACTTCTTGCGCTGTTCGCGTGACGGCACCGAACGATACAGCGGCGTTCCATTCCAGAGATTGACGCCATAGAGGTACGGCAGAGATCCGTCGAGGTTCGGTGCCTTAGCCAGCTTGAACTTGGGGTGATCGAGGTCCATCGTTGCGAGCTTGCCGCAGATGAACCCACCCGACACGAGCTCGTACCAACCTTCGGCACAATTGGACTTCTTGTGAACCTCTGGAATCACGGGCGCTCGCTCGCCATATCTCAAATAGCCCAGGCGCACGGACTTGCTGTCATGTTCGCCTCTCCGATCGTTCGGGGTCTCCATTTCGCTCCAGATGGGCGCCTGCATCACGATCGCGCCGATCCATGGACCGTCGTAGGATCCCGCGTCGGAGACCGCTCCCGCACTCGGCGCGAGACCCGCGTCCGCCAGGACCGGGCCCGCCGAGGACGGGGAAGGCGGTTCGACGCCCCCGGAGAGTGTGCGCGGCTGCCTGCAAGCGACGGTCATGGAGGCGAACATCGACAGGACGATGGTGAACGACGCAGGGCGACGGCAAACCATGAGGATGCTAACGCAGCTGTTTCATAACGCGTTCGTGGCGGGTCATACCACTTCTCGGCCCTGGACCACGGCCTCCGCCCGGCCTCCCGAATTCGAGGACCTAAACACCGGCTTACTGCGAGGGTGAATCCGCGCGTGAAGGAGCTTACGTGACTGAGGAGGGGACGAGGAGGGCCCTCGCCGCAGGATTGGCTGCGCCGGCGGACCCGCATGCGACCCGGCGCGTCGGGAAAATGGCTCGCAGCGGGCCCGAGCGTTTCTGGTCGCGCCGGCCCGTGCGCATCGCGTCGGTGATTGCGCTAGCGGTCTCCGCCGGCCTGCATGCCTTGCTTTTTCCACTCGAGCTGAACCATCTCGAAATCACGGATGTCGAGGGGGAGGCGTCGATCGCCATCGACGTTCTCTCCGCAGCCGACGTGTCTCCGTCCGAGCAAACGGCTCCGTCCGAGGGTACGTCGGCCCAGCTGCCTGCGGTCGAGGACGGGGACCAGGCGCGCCGACACGACGCCGGCGTCGGGGGGCGAACAGCGGTGCGCGACGCGGCCGTGACAAGCGCAGCAGAGGCCTTCTCGCTCGAGGCGGGCGAGGTGAGCGATGCAGCGGTCGCGCGTTTCGATGCGGGATCCGCGCCCGATGCCGAAGCACTGATGAGCGCCATCCAGACGGATCGAGTTCTCGTCATGCTCGTCATCAACGCCGAAGTGATTCGAAAGAACCCCGTCGGCGCGACCATAGGCTACCTCTTGCGAGCCCTGCCTCAATGGGACCAATTCATGGCGGGCACGACTCTCGATCCCGTGCGAGATATCGATTGGATCGTCATCAGCGGTCCGTCGCTCGTCAATACGGAACGCGACGTGGTGCTGATCCATTACTCCGCGCCGGACACGACGATGGATCGTGCGGTTGCGGCGATCGGTCGCAGAACCACGGGCGGCGGTTTCATCGACGCGGGAGTTCGCGGGGTCAAGGCAACGCTCGCCCACGCCGATCGCGCCGAGCGCGTCATTCTCCGCCCGCAATCCCGAGTGCTGGCCGTGGTGCCTCCGAGCGCCGCGTCGAAGGTGGCTCGCCAGCTCGTCGGAGCCCGAGTGATGGCTCCCATTCGCGAGGGCGACGCGGTGTATCTGCGTTTCGTCAGCCCCCACCGCGCCATTCCGGATCTGTCCGATGCGATCCACGAATTGAGGTTGCGCGTCGTGCCGCGCGCTGACGAAGGAGCCGACGTGTACGTGGACGGGGATACCGACGATGCGGCCGCGGCAGCTGCCGCTGCGGTGCAAGTCGCTCGATTGGTCCGGCGTCACAACGACACGCTCACGTCGCTTGTCACGCACGGCCTCCTCGACCACGTCGAGACTTCGTCCGAAGGCTCGTCTTTGAAGGTCCACCTGACCGTCACCCGCGATCAGATCGCCACGATCGCCGCGCTCGTGGGAGATGTGTTGGGCGTTCAGCCCAGCGAGGCCCGTCCGGCGGCCACGCCGTCCGGCCGGCTTGGCGCGCAGCCCCGGCTCCGCTAGCGTCGCCGTCCGTCATGTGCCGGCTCTCGTTGCTCGTCCTCGTGTCTGTCGCGGCGTCTTGCTCCAAGCCGGTCGACGAGCCCAAGAGCGATTTCACGCCGGCTGCCGCGCAAGCCGTGCCCGAGGGGCCCACGAAGCTGGAGATGGATGACGAAGTCGTCGGCACGGGCCGAGAAGCGAAGACCGGGGATACGGTTCACGTGCAGTACACGGGGACGCTGATGAATGGCCAGAAATTTGACAGTTCGTACGATCACGGGAGCGAGCCGTTCACGTTCACGCTGGGCCGAGGCGAAGTCATCAAGGGCTGGGATCGCGGAGTCGTCGGCATGAAAGTCGGGGGCAAACGAAATCTTACGATTCCTTCGGATCTCGGTTACGGCGAGAGTGGAAGTCCTCCAGCGATCCCGCCGAACGCCGGGCTCAAGTTCGCAGTGGAGCTCGTAGCCATCGATTGATTCGCTTGCGGCCGATCGTGGCTTGCCCGCCGGCCAGCGCCCGCTCCCCGTCGACGTGAGCTGCCTTCTCGTCGTCATGGGGGTCGAGTTCGGCTACGGTGGTGGCTGATGGTGAACCCCAATATCCTCTACGCCACGATGGCCGTCGTCATCGTCGGGCTCGTCGCCTGGGTCGTCGCCGTGTTGGTGATCTCGGACAAACGCGCGCGGGGATAGCGTCGCTGCGGTGGCGGACAAGCTCGACAGGCGCCGTCACGCCGGGTCAGGTGGCAAACGCTTCGTTCATCAGGATCCTCTGCTCCAAGTCGTGCGCGGCCTTGCTTCCCGTTGCCGGGCTGGCGCTTTCCGCGCGCGAGACCAGGGCGAGCGGATGACGATCCGAGAACATCTCGTGCTTGCGCGAGTTGATGAAATACCATGCGCCCATGTTGCGCGGCTCCTCCTGAACCCAAACGAGCGGCGTTCCCTCGGGGTATCGACGGAGCGCATCCATGAGGGCGCCGCTCAGGGGATAGTATTGCTCGAGCCGAATGATCGCCACATCATCGCGCGCTCGACGTCGCCGCTCCTCCACGAGATTGTAGTAGACCTTGCCGCTGCATAGGACGATGCGGCGCGTCTTTGCCGGGTCCACGACGTCATCGGCAATGACGCGCTGGAATGACCCGAATGCGAGCTCGTCGAGCGAGCTGGTGGCCTCGGGATGTCGCAAAAGCCACTTCGGAGTGAAGACGACGAGCGGCTTGCGCAAAGGACGGTTCACTTGACGCCTCAGCACGTGGAAGAACTGCGCGGGCGTGGTCAGGTTGCAGACCTGGATGTTGTCTTCCGCCGAGAGCTGTAAAAATCGCTCGATGCGCGCACTGGAGTGCTCCGGGCCTTGGCCCTCGAACGCGTGGGGCAGCAGCAGCACGAGTCCCGACAGGCGCGACCACTTGTCTTCTGCCGACACGATGAACTGGTCGACGATCACTTGTGCGGCGTTCACGAAGTCGCCGAACTGGGCCTCCCAGACGACGAGTTTGTCGGGCCGATCGAGCGAGTACCCGTACTCGAAGCCCAGCACCCCGGCCTCGCTGAGCGGCGAATCGTAGATCTCGAACCGTCCGACACCGGTCGTTCCGTCGCCCAAATGCGCGAGCGGCGTATACGGCTCTCCGGTCTCTGTGTCGAAGAGGACCGCGTGGCGATGGGAGAACGTTCCGCGTCGCGAGTCTTGCCCGCTGATGCGAATCCCATGGCCTTCCAATAGGATGGAACGCGAAAGCCAGATGCTCCGCCGTCCCCCAATCGAGCGGCTGGCCATCCAATCCCCGCAGTCTCCGCTGCTCGAGAATCTTGAGCGCCTTCGGGTTGGCGTGAAATCCGGGCGGCATGGTCGCGAGCTTGTCGAGGGCCTGGCAAAGCGTCTCTTTTGAAAACGCGGTGGACACCTCGGGGACGCTAGCGTCGAGGCCGCCCCGATAGGGCGCCCATACACCCCCCATCGCCTCCGGCATCTGGTGAAAATCCCCCTGACGCGCTTCTTCGAGCGCGCGCTCCAAGGTGGCCCTGCGCTCTTGGGCGATGGCGTCCGCTTCTTCGCGCGAGACATGTCCCGCCTTCACCAGGCGGGCGACGTAGACTTCGCGGACCGTAGGCTTTTTGTCGATGAGCGCGTACATCCGCGGTTGCGTGAAACGCGGCTCGTCGCCCTCGTTGTGTCCGTACTTCCTGTAGCAGTACATGTCGATGACCACGTCCTGCTTGAACCTTTGTCGGAACTCGATCGCGAGGCGTGTGACCTGAATGACCGCTTCGGGGTCCTCACCATTCACGTGGAACACGGGGACGCGGAGCATCCGCGCGACGTCGGTGCAATAACGGGTGGAGCGTGAATCGACGGGCAGCGTAGTGAATCCGATTTGGTTGTTGACGACGAGGTGGATGGTCCCGCCCGTCGTGTAGCCTTCGAGCTGGGCCAAATTCAGCGTTTCGGCGACGACGCCCTGACCCATGAATGCCGCGTCCCCATGGATGAGCAAAGGCATCGTGCTCTTCCGTTTTCTTCGATCGATTTTGGCGCGCACGCGCCCCTCGACCACCGGATTCACGAACTCGAGGTGACTCGGATTGAAGGCCATCGAGAGGTGAATCGGCCGTCCGGACTGCGTGACGACTTCGCTCGAGTATCCGAGATGGTATTTGACGTCGCCGGCTCCCAGAAACCGCTCGGGCTTCTTGTCATCGAAGGCAGCAAAAATCTCGCGCACGTTCTTGCCCATCACGTTGACGAGCACGTTGAGCCGACCCCGGTGGGCCATGCCGATGACGAGCTCCTCGATGCCGTGCTGCCCCGCCGATTCGATCAGCAGATCGATCATCGGTATGACGCTCTCGGCGCCTTCCAGCGAGAATCGCCGTGCCCCGCCGCCGTAGTTTTTATGAATGAATTGCTCGAAGATCTCGGCCTCGGTGAGTTTCGTCAGAATTCGAACGAGCTCCGTGCGGTCGAGGGATGCGTGGTTGCCCGTCGACTCCATCTGCTGCTGCAGCCAGAGACGCTGCTCGGGCTCTCCGACGTGCGTGAACTCGACACCAATCGACGAGCAATACGTTTCACGCAGGTGGGCGACGATTTCGCGCAGCGTAGCTCGCTCCGGAAAGCCGCTCATACCGGCCGTCGAAAACGTTTTGTCGACGTCCCCTTCGGTCAGTCCGAAGTTCGACAGTTCGAGCTCCGGCGCGATGGGCGGTCGACTTCCGAGCGGGTCGAGATCCGCGGAGAGGTGACCCCTCACGCGGTATTCGTTGACCAAGTGGGCTACGCGACTCTGTAGCTCCGTTGCAGCAATGACCGTATCGCGGACGGACTCTCGGTAAGACGCTGCCGACGACGTTGCCGTCCGCGATGGCGCGGGCGCGGCTGCGCCGTTGCCATGGCCCGTGGGGTGGGCGGCCACCCCGTTGCCCTTCGGCGTGCCCGGCGACACCGGGGTCGTCCCTTCGAAGAGTCGGCGCCACCCGTCTTCGACCGACTGCGGACTCTGCACCCAACGCGCATGGATCTCTTCGACATAACCTGCGTTGATTCCGAACTCCTCGAACATGGGTCTCCAGTGCTTCGCGCTCCACGATGCGCGACTCTGCCAGGCCGACTTCGGTGCATGGCACCGATAGAGGCCATAGCGCCTGCTCGCACGCACTTCCAGAGCAGAGTCGGTCGTCAACCGATGCGAGGTCTGGAAAAGAGGTGGCACCGTGTGGACAATGGGCCACCGCGGCGGCTATGTGACCCCTTCCGACGGATGCTCGAAACGGAAAAAACGGGTCGGTCGGCTTACGCGAATGCAAGGCCCGGCTGGCATGACGAAATTCTCGGAGCGATACTCCAGGGCCGACACCCGAGGCGGTCAAGACTGGGGGCATCTCGATCTCGCATCGCTGCGCGCCGAGCGTCTGCCGCGCACATGGTACCAACGGGACGCGCTCGTCATCGCCCGGGCTCTCATCGGTTGCTTGCTGGTGCATGAGCGAGGCGGTGGCCGGAGATTGCGGGTCGCTCGAATCGTTGAGACCGAGGCCTATCGGGGTCCCGAGGACTTGGCCTGCCACGCACGCGCCGGCCCCACGAAACGAACGCGATCGCTATGGGGTGAAGAGGGCCATGCTTACGTGTTTCTCGTGTACGGCATGCATCATTGCTTCAACGTGACCTGTCGAGGAGCAGGCCACGGTCACGCGGTCCTCGTGCGGGCGGGCGCGGCGGTGTGGGGCATTGAGCCCTCGGCGCGCCTCGATGGTCCGGGTCGCTTCGCGCGCGCGATGGAGATTACCCGAGCGCTCGATGACACCGACCTTACCGGCCCCACCCTTTACCTGTGCTCTCGCCGCGTGAAGCGCGTGCGTCTAGCGACCACGGCGCGGGTCGGGGTCGCCTACGCGGGCGCTTGGGCGGACGAGCCGTGGCGGTTCTTTGAGGCGAACAGTGCGCACGTCTCTAAGCCGTCCAAGAAAGCCATCGGAAGGCCGTCCTCGTCGGAATGAGCGGGAGCCACATCGGCATCGAGAGCATGGGTGAGCGGCATGGAGCGACGCAGGCCGTCGCCCACGCCTCAGACGCGAGGCTTCGCGGCAGCCGATGGGATCCGCTGCTCGGTCGCGGCCGCCTCGAACGGATCCATGCGGCAGCTTCCCTGAAACTCGACGCCCCGGTCGATGAAGAGCGAAGGCGAGTGCAGGTTGCCGACGACTTTTCCGGGGGCATGGATCTCAATGGCGGTCTTTGCACGGATGTTGCCGTGAACCACTCCCCCCCGCACGATGACGGTGGCCACGTCGATCTCCGCGTGGACGTCGGCTCCCTCCCCGATGACGAGGGTATCCTCGCTGCCGATCTCGCCCTTGAAGAGGCCGTCGATGCGCACGCGCCCCTCGAAATGGAGCTTTCCTTCGAATTCGGTCCCCCGCCCGAGCAAGGCGGTAATTTCCGCGGCCGGGAGCTGCTGTTCCATCGTCTGGGGCGTACCAGGCGCCGGGCTTTTCGGGCAACTTCGCCAGCGGGCCCGCGGCCGAGGAGCGGCTGGGTCGATGGTGCGAGCGACCGTTCGCGTGCACGTGAAGGGCCGGGCGCACCAAAGTTCGCAAGGGACGTCGTCGTCGTGCTCTAATTTTTGGCCATGCGGTACTCCGCTCGCGCAGCCTGCATCGCTCTCGCGGCCCCGCTGGCGCTCTGTCCGGTGGCGTTGGGCTTTGCCCAAGACTCCGTCTCGGCCGCGCCGGGAGCGAGCGCGTCGACCGCGAATGCGGGTCCGTCTCGCGCGTCGCCGCCTCGACGAGGGCCGGTTCGGTCCGGACGCCAACGCCCGACGCCCGCAGACGCCATGCTGGCTGGTTTCGAGACACTCGCCGACGGATCCACGAGGCTGTTCGTCGAGCTGTCTCAGCCGGTCGCGTACGAGACGAAGGTCGAGCGCACGACGATCACCTACGTCCTCAAGGGGGCCCGTGTGGGTCTGCGCAACAACTACAATCCACTCGTGACCGTGCACTTCAACACCCCGGTGACGAGTGCGCGGCTCGTCCTTCACGGACATGACCTTTGGTTCGTGATCGCCCTGCGCGCCTCTGTGACGCCTATCGTGAGCTTCGATCCGGGCAAGGACGGGGGCACTATGATGCGCATCGAATTTCCCAAAGGCGACTACGTTCCGAGCGCTTCCGGCGCGGACTCGGACCCCACCGGCACGGCCGGGTCATCGCCCCACGAGCGCGCGTCGCCCGGCGACGAGACTCGGTCGCGTCGCTGAATTCGGGTTTGCGCACGAGGGGCGGAAGGGGGCACCTCACGCATCGCTGGATCGCGTCCGCTGCGGCGGCGGTCGTTCTCGGGGCGGGCCGAGGGCTCTTTGCCCAGCCAACGGCTTCGCCCGAAGCCGTTCCCGTTGCGTTTGGTGCGGACGAAGTCAAATTCGATGCGCAATCGCAATCCGTCGATGCCTCCGGGCACGTACGCGTCGACGAGCCGCCTTTTCATGTCACGAGCAACGAGCTGCGCCTGCGGCGCGTCCCGATGGGCGTGGTGCTCGAGGGGCAGGGGGTGCTCGCGTTTTGCCCGTGCCTCGGAACTCCGCTGGCCCTGCGCTTTTCGGGAGCGACTCTGGCGCCCCCGCACGATGTCATTCTCCGCAATCCCGTCTTGGAGGTGTTCGGCATCCCCGTGGCATGGCTGCCCGTCGCCTGGCTCCGATCTCCAGGACGACTGGGGCTATTGCCGCCCGATCTTGCGTGGCGCGGAGCCGATGGCTTTTTTGCGGGCGGCGGTGTCCACGTTCCATGGGTACAAGGCGATACGGTCAACGGCTTCGACGCGCGCGCGGGTGGGTACGTCGAGGGAGGCGTCGCAGCGGACGTGGCGGTCCGCACCACCATGACCGCCACGCAGATCCACTGGGATCGGCTTCACGGACAAGACGGAGTTGCGATTCGCGCCAGCGGCGCAGAACCAGTCGATCCCGACGGGCGCGGACCGTCAGCCGCCTGGGAGATCGACGCGCTGCGCGGGGCGCGCGCAGTTCAGGCTGTCACCGACGTCGACACGGCGGCGCGACCCTTCGATCGAGCGCAGGCCCAGGCCGAGTGGCGCCAGAGTGGGTGGATGATGGCATCCGGCATTCGAGCGGTCGGGGTGCGTGGCGCCGGTGGACTGGACTTTGCGAGCGGTCCGATCCTCGCCATCCATCGCGCCGATGCTCTCGGGTGGGTTGGGGCTTACGACGTGATGCTCGAAGGGGGACAAGTCGCGGGAGCGTCCGCCGCACCGGCGGCGGCTCTCGCGTGGACCGCGCACAACGCGACGAGTTTCGCCCGCGGGGAGGGAGGGACGCTCCTGGCGACCTCCATCGGCCCGATGGGGGCTACGCTCGCTGTTCGGGCGTTCGGCGAGGCGGCCGACAACGGCACGCTGGCGGGGCTAAATGGCGCTGCGCAAGCCAGAATCGCCCTAGGCGTACCGCTCGCACGCGCCTACGCCTCGGCCGAGGCTGCTGATCCGTGGGTGCACCGTACCGAGCCGCGAGTGGAAATCTCGGCAATCGCCACCCACGCAAGCGACGTTTTCGTGGAGCCCGCCGGCCGAGCAATGGCCGTACCGAGCGGGACCGCATGGGTCGGCGATTTGGGCTGGTCCAACACCGTCGGTCGGTGGGGGTCTCGTGCTGCGGCCGACGTCGATCTCGCCGCAGGAGCAGTCGGACACGACGGGCAGGCCACGGCTGCGGTTCGCGCTCGCGCCACGCTTGGAGGGCCGTGGTTGGCCTTCCGTGCCGATGCCGCCCAAGCGTTCGCACCGTCTACGGGTATCGGAACCGCGGTCGTCGCCGGCATGCGCATCGGGCCAGGGTCGGGAATGCATCTGGCCATGAACGTGGCAGGTCGTGAAGGCTTGGATCCACTTGTCGCCCGGGCCCTCGCCGACCCGACCATCGAACCTTCGAGCGGCTTTCTCGCTTCCCCCGGTTGGACCGGAGGAGCACGGCTAGGAGTTCCGATTGCGGCTCCGATCACCGCACGCGCCGGGGCCGATGTGCGACTCGACGGAGGTGAGCTCGTCGCCACCGTCGCGGCGCTCGAGTTCCACGACCCCTGCAAGTGCGTGGTCGTTCGGGCGACGGGCGCCCATCGGGTCGGCCGGGCGGGCATAGACGCATGGATATCGGTCGATTTGCCGATCGCACCCGTGCACGAGTAACGATTGTCGTGTCTTCGAGATCCGCTGAATCATTCGGAGCGCCTCGAAGACTGCAGCGCTACGCCCCCGAGCCCTCGCCGCACATGCGCTCGATGAGATACGACGCGACGTCGGTGGGGCTCGTGCCCGGACCGAATCCCGCATCGAATCCGAGCTCCAAGGCCAGCGGGTGGTCCACTCGCGGACCCCCAAAAAGCAAGATGAAGGCGTCACGCGTTCCCGACCGCTTCAGCAGATCCACGAGTGCGCGCCCGTTTTCCTTGTGACAATTGCGTTGAGTGATGACCTGGCTCACCAGAATCGCATCGGCGTGCAGCGCCTGAGCCCGAGCGACCAATTGCTCATTTTCGACTTGTGCGCCGAGGTTGAAGACTTCGAATCCCTTGTAGCTCTCGAGCCCTTTATTCCCCGCATATCCCTTGTAATTGAGGATTGCGTCGATGCCGACGGTGTGCGCGTCGCTGCCCGTGCAGGCACCGACCACGATGATCTTGCGTCTGAGCCGCGTCCGGATGCGCTGCTCGATTTCCTCTCGCTCCAGCCGTTCCGTGCGGATTTCGGACACGTTGACCGTCGCCTCGTCGACTGCGTGCCGCGAGTGGCCATAGACCACAAAAAACGAGCAACCCTCCGCGCAGGCCTCCATCGTGGCGATCAGAGGGTCGGCCAGGCCATGCATTTCGGCAAATCGCTTGGCCGCCTCACGGCCGCGTGGGCTCGGAGAAATCTGAAGAACGAACGACATCTGCACCATGCCGTCGCCCTCGCGGTCGCCGTATGCGCGGAGCTGCCTGGGAGGGCCGGCGTTTTGCATGCGACGGTACGGGTAGCGTGCACCGCGGAGCGGATTCCCGCAAATGGATGGCACGCGACTCAGACGGCGGCTGAGCTCTGCTCGTGCGGGTGCACCCCCGTCGAAGGCCCCCCGCAAGCCAAGAACGACGGTTGCATTACGGGTGCGGGCCCTAAGCCGTCGAGCTCGCCTCCAGCGCATCGAGCAGCGGATTGACATAATCCCGATCGCGCCGGATGACGCCGCCATAACCCTTGCCGCCGGTGCGTGTTCGCTTGACATCAGCGAATGCGCCCGCGCCGATCGCATCCCAAATCGAGTCACGCTCGACCGCGACCAGCAACTCGAGGGCTTCGTCGAGCACCTGAACGGCGCGACGCGCCACGATACCGTCGGTCCTGAACTCCATCTCGTCGCCCAGGTGCTTGCACGCGTTATAGACGTACCGGGTTGCCTTCAGGGCGAGGTAGCGGTCCATCAGCAGGGGGTTGTGAATCGCCTCGCTGAACATGCCCAAGAGCTCGATGGACTGCTTTGTCGTTACCCCGACGAGATCGAATAGAGCGTCGTGCACATGAGCAAAGAAGATGTCTCCCGTTTTGTGTTTGGTCGGCGGCATCCATTTGATCGGATGGCAGTCGAAAATCTGTCGGATGAGCTGCGCCTGCGCCATTTCCAATAAGAACGAGTCCTCGAGCCACGGATCGATCTCGTACGCATGGCCCAGTCCCATTTGGGCAGTCCGCAGGCCGGCGCGAAGTGCGAACGCTTCATTGATGAACTGGCTCGCTAGAACCGTGTGCGCTTTCTCGACCGCATTGGCGGTCGTCAGGTAGTTGTCCTCCCCCGTATTGATCATGATGCCCGCGCGGGCAATGAACCGACGCGACACGTATTGATCGACAAATGTCCTGCACATGTTGATGTCGCGAAACAGGATCCCGTACATGGCGTCGTTGAGAAGTACGTCGAGCCTCTCGACGGCGGCCATCCAGGCGATTTCGGCCATGCATAGGCCCGACGAGTAGTTCGCCTGGAGCACGTAGCGGCCGCCGGCCTGGCTGAACTCATTCAGAGCGCGTCGGATGATCCGGAAGTTCTCCTGGGTCGCGAACGTTCCTCCGTAACCCTCGGTCGTGGCCCCGTGCGGGACGTAGTCGAGAAGAGACTGCGCCGTGGCCCGAATCACGGCCACGACATCGGCACCGGCGTGGGCCGCCGCCTTGGCTTGCACGGCGTCGTCGAAAATATTGCCCGTCGCGACGATCACGTACTTGAGCGGTGTGGGTCCGGTGGGGACGCGACGCTTCAGTTCTTCTCGCTCGTCGCGTGCGGTGTCGATACGGGCGAGAGCGGCTTCGGTAGGGTCTACGAGGACGTGGCGCACAGCATCGAGACCCGGCTCGTTGTCGCCTGCGTCGAGTTCCGCGGAAAATGCCAGGGACTCGGCGGCGCTCTGCGCCGTCTTTGCCCCCGCGAGAAGGGCCCGACCCAAAAAAAAGGCGATGCCGCGTCCGAGCAACCCGGCCCGCGCGTAGCGATCGACGGCCGTGTTGACGAGGGGCACACCCTCGTGGTCGACGCCCTCGGCGCCGTAGGCCCGAAGGATCGTGCGCTCGACTCCGACGGTCGTGTGCGTGTCGATGTAGCGCTGCACGTCGGCCGCGATGCGCTCGGCGATGTCGCGGCAGCGCATGACCTTGCCGGCATCCATGGGTACCGTAGCCATCGGACAAGATTTGCCACACCCCGATTCAATTCATCAAGAGCGCAGCGGCGAATGTGAGTATCCCGCCGGCAACGAGAGTCTGTCCCAGTCGAACGCCGGCCCTCTGCGAGTCGACCCACGCCAGGTGTCCGAGCCCGGCCGTCAGCGCCAGCGCCGAAGCCATGAGCAGCGCCATGGTTCCAGCTGGCGGAGCCTCCTCGTGCTGCAGCGCTGCGAGCATGCTCGACCGCGCGTCCCGTGGGTGCGGAACGTCCGACCGCCGCCCTGCGACGCGCGACAGTCCGTCTTCGGCGGCGGCTCGCCACCGAGCACTGTTCGAGCCGATCCCGCGCGTCGCCAGGGCCGCCGAGCGAAGTGAGCCGTACGCGAGGAGCGCCGTGTCGTCATCGCCCCGCCGCTCGGCGTCCAACCCCATCGCTTCGAGCCGGCGGCGCGCCCGCGACGGCCAAGGGCTTCCGGGCGAGCTCGCCTGAGCTGCGTTGCGAGCGTGGCGGATCGCGTCGAGCCAGTTGCCATGGGCCGACGCGGCGTCCGACTCGCTCACCTCGTCACGACCGATGACGACTTCGCGCGCAGCCAGCACGCTCAGTGCCGTCGCGGCAACGAACGACGCGAAGAGGGCGGCGCGCCCGAACGGCGCTCCGCCCCACGTCGTTCGGCTCATGAGAAGTCCCGCCTACCGAACGCAAGCGCTCCGATCACCAAGACAACGGTGGCGTAGGCCACGGCGTAGGCTCCGGTGCGCCCGAACGGCGCTCCGCCCCACGTCGTTCGGCTCATGAGAAGTCCCGCCTACCGAACGCAAGCGCTCCAATCACCAAGACAACGGTGGCGTAGGCCACGGCGTAGGCTCCGGCGCGCCCCACATAAGACCACACCCGATCGTCGGCGACTTGCCCGAGAAGGAGCGACCGTGCGGGAACGTAAGCGTGCAGATTCGGGAATACGTGCGAGAGCCATCGGCCGAGTCCAGCAATCTGGGCCCCGAATGTCCTCGTGGGCAGGTGCGCGAGACTGTCCGCGGAGCGCCCGATGAGAAACACCAGGAACGTGAAGGTGGCCGTCAGAAACGGCGACGAGAACGAGGCGAACAACGTCGCCACGGCGGCCACGATACTCACTTCGAGCACGGCGAGTACCGCCGAGACCGTGACGAGCTGTCGCTCACCCAGTGCGTAGGACGCTTGCGTCCAGGCGATGGCCGCTACGGCAATCGACCAGGGGATCGCGACGAAAACTCCCGCGTGTCGGAAGCGCGCGATGCATCCGGCCAGAATCAGGAAAGCGGCAGCCGTGACCGCGCCGATTCGGAGCCCTGGCGCCCCGGCTTCGAGCGCGAGGGCAAGAAGCACCGCCGCGGACTCGATGCCGACGAAAACGACGACCGTCAGCACGGTACCGAAGTACTTGCCGACGAGGTACTCCCAACGGCGAATGGGGCGAGACAATATGGGAAATACGGTCTTATACTCGACTTCTCGGTACAGCGACGTCGAGCCGAGCACGATCGCAATGGCGACCCCGTAAAGCGAGAGAGAGGCGCCCCCAAGATCGGCGACGACACGCTCTTCGTTATGCAGCGACAGCGAGGCCACCACGAGCGAATACGCGCACGTCATCAGCCCGAGCGCGAACACCGAAAGAAGAACGCGCGCTCGAACCGCTTCGCGATACGTGCTGAGCGCAATGATCGAGACCCGCGTAACGGCTGCCGTGGGTGCGCGAACAGTCACCTCGAGGCTCGCACACTCGTGGCACTTCGTTCGAGAAGCAGGTCGCGAACGCGATCGGGCACCGTGAGCGCCGCGACACGCACGCGCTCCTCGAACATATCGCGAAGAAGCCCCGGGCCCATGTCGATGAGCACTCCGTAGGTGACCAGCGTTCGGCCGTCGGGCCGGGGAACGGCACGAAGGAAGCCCCATGCGTCCTCGATGTCGTGTGGACGCCGCGGATCCAGCCAGAAGCGAACGTTGTGCGCCTCGTGCCGGACGCGAATCGTATACGTCGCATGCAAAAGCGGCGTCCCGTGGGTCATCTCCACGAGCGCGTCGCCCGCCTCGGTTCCCACCCTGCAGGCGGATCGCGCCTTGGGAAGGATGCGCTGCCACGCCTCGTCGTTCACGAGAAGCGCTTCGAGGTCTGCGGGTGACGTGTCGAGTATGGCGTACGCGACGCCGCCGACATAGCGTCGCCCGTTTCGCTCGATCGACTCGTTTCGTACGACGGTCTCCGCTCGGGCCAGCCGATCGGCCTCGGCGGGGGTCAGGCCATCGGCCCGAGCCCCCGATTCGGCCGAAAGCACACCAATACAAGCGGCGAGGGCGAAAGCAATGGGCCACACGGCGTTTACAACGTTAAGAAGGGAGCTTGCCGGGCGCAAGCGGGGCGCCCCTGAACCCGTCTTTGTGTTCTCCAGGCTCGACGATCAGGCGAACCCGGGCGCCAACCGTCACCTCCAGCCGGCCCCTCGTCTCGTGCAAATCCCCGTCGATCATGTACCGCAGGGGCTGCACGGTGCTTTGAACGACCATTCGGCTCGCGACGGCATCGTACGCTTTACCCGCCCGCATCGGACGCGCTTGATGAATGCGATGAAGTTCCGCGACGAAAGCCGCGGGCGAGGCAACGATTCCCAGGCAGTGAAACGCTCCAGCGCGTTCGGCGAATCGGTAGAACGGCTTGAAATCCAGACCGATGTGCGAAACCGTCCCCGCGGCGACAGCGAGGTAGTCGCGCTCGGGCCATTCGACCCCGTCATCGACCATGACCGAGCCCCGAAACGGCTCGGCGAGCCGCTGAATCATGGGCCCGCCGACCATCGCGCTGCCGATACCGCGCGCCAGGACCTTGGCCGCTACGAGCGGCGACGAAGCACCGCCGGCGTAGTACTCGGCAAGAAACCGATGCATGATCCCGGTTCCGAAGAGAAATGCGCAGCGGGTCGTGCGGTCGGTCTCCGACACGACGTGCATGACGTCGCGCTCCACGACGGCAATCGGCTCCGTCGCGCGCCGGGCGTAGCGATGAACGAGCCGACCGAGCAGGTGCTCGGGTCGACCGCGCGCTACGCCGACCGAGTTCGCTACGGTGTTCATCGTGCCGCCGCGCAACAGGGCAATGGGTGGAAGTGGGGTCGACCCGTAGGCGCGGACGAAGCCGGTAAGCGTCACGCTGTTCGTTCCGTCGCCTCCGCTGATGGCGAGTACGTCGATGTCGGCGCGCTGGAAATCCTCCGCGACGCGATGAAGCTCGTCGATGGATCGAGCTTCGCGCACGATGCCGGAGTCGCCCAGCTGGCGCGCCAAGCGAGCAGCCGCGCCTGGGTCGCCCAGGTTCCGTCTGCTCTTCGGATTGACGACAACGCCGATGCCGGACATGGCGGACATCGATATCGTCTGCCGGATCCGTCGCCGTCAATGCGGATGGCGAGCGGCGAAGGGCCCTTCGCGGCGCCGAGGCCATCCCTCGTCACCTTGTTGCATGGCCCTTGCGATTGCGCGCAGATGTGCCAATCGATGGCGTTGCCATGGATGTCAGAGACCAAGTGACCGCTGCGCGGCACCGTGTGCTCGCGCTATCGGAGAGCGGCCGAGCGACGCTCGTGGTCACCGGCGGCGACCGCGTTTCGTGGCTCAACGGCTTGGTCACCTGCGATTTGCTCAAGCGGCGTGAGGGGTACGCGACGTACGGATTGTTCGTCGCGCGCAACGGGCGGATCCTGGCGGACGCGCTCATCGCCGACGCCGGCGAAAAGGTATTCGTGTCTGTGCCGTCGTCGGTGGTAGACACCCTTAGGCGGCACCTCGACCACTACCTGGTGATGGAGGACGCGCATGTGGCGTCGCGCACAGATGCGTTTTCCGTCGTTTCTTTGCACGGGCCCCGATCCGGAGACGTCCTTGCGGCCGCTTGCGATGCCGGCGCAATCGGTTCGATCGTCGATCGCACGGGTCTTGGCGGAGCCATCGTGGTGATCCCCGAAGAGGTTGACGCCCAAGCGGGTAGGGCGATCGAAGCAGCGGCGCATGCCCTCGGTGGCGTTACCGGGGCTTCCGACGGCTGGAAAGCGTTGCGCCTCGAGCGTGGCATTCCCGAATTCGGCGTCGATTTCGGCGACGCGACGTATCCGCAGGAGGCAGCGCTCGAGAAGGCCGCCGTGAGCTTCGATAAGGGCTGCTACCTGGGTCAAGAGGTGGTTTGCATGCTCGAGATGCGCGGTCACGTAAAGCGAAAGCTCGTCGTACTTGAGCTCGAAGGAGGCGACGCGCCTGCCGCGGGGGCGAGCGTCACGGCGGATGACCGGTCGCCCGCGGGCGAAGTCACGAGCGCTGTGGCATCGCCGACCTACGGGCATCCTCTCGCTCTGGCGATGCTGAAGCGACCGTTTGCGGACGTCGGTCGCGTCGTTTCGGTCGGCGGTGTGCGCGGGCGAGTGGTCGCCCCGCCGACTTGACGGTATGGCAACAGGGCGCGATCGATGCGTCTCGTCCCAGCACTGTTATGGGTGGCGGTTTCCGCCGGCTGTGTTTCGAAGACGCACTACGACGAGTGCATCGCCGATGACGCGAGAGTTCGGGCGGACGCCGTCGCCAGGCAGAGAGACGACGCAGCGCGCCTGCAGGGTCTGATGCAGCAGCTGTCTTCTGTACAGGCGGCCGTGCAAGAGCGTGACGCTAAGTTGGTCGATCTGTCGACCGCGTCGCACAACGTGCAAGCCCAGCTCGACGAGGCCACCGCAATCAATCAGCAATTGCGAGGCGAATTGCAGCGGTTGGGCACCGACGTGGACAAGATGTTGGCGGAGCGAGGTACGTTGGCCAAGGCTTTGGACGACGCGAAATTTCGCCTGCAAGAGCTTCGCAAGGCGCAAGCCGTTGCCGAGGAACGTGCGCAGATTTTCCGGGATTTCCAGCAGCGATTCAAACCGCTCATCGACGCTGGACAGATCCGCATCGATTCGCGACGCGGCGAGTTCGTCATGAACGTCCAAGGCGATCTCCTGTTTGACCAAGGCCGTTCGGAACTGCGCAGCGCTGGGAAGGGAGCGTTGATGGAAATCGCACGCGCGATCGAAACGACGTCCCCTCGGTCGAGCCATCGGCGTTTTCTCGTGACGGCCGACAGCGATGGCGTGGAGGACAAGGAGCAGGAGAGGCCTACCCATGGTACAAGAGCGTCTCCGTCATCCTGGACACTCACCGCGGCTCGATCCGTTTCCGTCGTCGAGTTTCTTGTGTCGGTCGGAGTGCCGCCAACGTCGCTCGTCGTGGCTGCCGCGGGCTCGTTCGATCCGTGGATCGAAAATGACCGTCCCGACAATCGCGCGCTGAACCGGCGGATCGAGTTTGCCCTCTTGCCGTCTGGAGACTCGACGCCGCCTGCAGCGACGGGTCAAAGCGTGGTCCGCGAAGGCGGTCCTTAATCCGCCCGTCCCAGACGCCGTTATCGGGGTCCCACGGGCGGCAGCGGCTCCCAGCGGAGCGATTCGCCCACTTCGCTCGAGATTTTCCTTGCGAGCCACGGACGCGCGATGGGCATGATGAATAGCCCCGCGCCCTCGTCCTGAGCCGCTCCGATTCGCTTCACCTTGCCCGTCGAAAAGAAGGAGACGAGCCGTCCGTCCGGGCTGCATGCGGCGTAGGTATTGGCTCCTTCGTGTTGCGTAAGCCGTCGTACGCCCCCTCCGCCGCTATCGGATGCCACGATATCGGCGCCGCTGCCCACGCCGACCGTGTAAATGATGAGCAAGCCTTGGGGCGTATCGCAAAAGACGGGCGCACTCGCCATGAAGCCCGGTGGCGAAACGGCCTTGCCGTTGACGTAAACGCGCTGCACCGGCGATCCGGCGACGTAGGCCATTCTACCGAACGGACCAAAGACCGGGTGATTGGCGAACGGCGGCGCATCGGTGCGCTTGATGTTGCCTCGGTCCCCGGTCCAAAGCTCGCTCCGTCCCTCGTCCATGACACTGAGTGCGATGCGCGCGCGGTCGGCGCTGAACCCGACGCCGAGAACCGACCCCGGAACCGAAAGAGGGACGGCAATGGCGTTCGGGCCGAAGACGAGGCGAAACGGAGAGTCGTCGCGCGAAAGGGCGTAAAATATCTGATCGTTCGGACCGAACGCAGGCGACAGCGCGATGGCGTCCGTCGGTCCGATCGATCGAAGATCGAATCCATCCGCGTCGATGGCGAAGACTCTCCGCCAACGTCCAACCGTCTCGGCGTACGCCATCTGACTCGCGAACCCGCCCGGCCGCCCCGTCAACGCTCCGAGCAGCTGATCGGCGAGCCGATGCGAAGCGGCCCGCACCTCCAAGGTGGACGTCGGCACGATGGTTCGGAAGGCTGGTTTGGGATCCGAGGCCGGATCGCTCACGGCGCGCGCCGGCGTCACGTACGCCTCGCCGACGAGCTGGGTGCGGATGGAGTCGTTGGGCGCCGGCTCGGCCAGAATCCGAAGAACGTACTCGGCGCCCTTGCCGCGCCAGGCGCCGAGATCAACGGGGGTCGTATGGGTGAACGGGCCCGCTGGTGACGCGCTCTCGTCCATCACGTCGAATTGCCCGCTGAGCTCCATGTCCCGCCGAACAACGAGGTTCGCGACACTGTCAGCGCTCCCGGTCGTGACGATGGGCACGACCGCCAATTTCGGCAAGGGGGGAAGCCCTGCGGCACCATTGACCTCGACCGTGCCCAGCAGGCTTTCGTCGGGCGCGCTGCTCGCGGATGTGGACCCCGGTGGCGGCGGATCCCCCGCAGACGCCGTCCGGCCACGGGCACCGACCAGGGCGCCGATTGCGGCCAAAATCCACAGACGCCCCGAGCCGTTCATTCGCAGTCTCTCTGCACGTTGCACTGAAATGCCACCGGGAGACTGCTGCCAAGGGTATCCGGATACATCGGAGGAGGCGCGGGTAACTCGACGCCGCTCGACTCCATTTGTACCAGCATCGATTCGACGGCGCCGTCGAAGATCGAATCCCCGCTTCTACGCGTGATGGAAAAGCTTGTCACCTTGCGATCCGGGTTGATAGTGACTTGGGCCGCAGCATGCAGGGTCTTCAATTTTTCGAATGGAATTTTGCCGCGGACGGCGAATCGCGCGGCAAACCATGCCTGCAGCTGGGCGCGATACATATCGACGGCGCGGGCCTTGAGCGGATCGGTCTCGGTCCCGTTGACGGCACCCTGTTCAGAGCCCTGAATCGATGATGCGGTGGGTGCTCCGCCCGCGTCCTCCGGCGCGGTGAGATTCGGCTCCGCGCGCCCGGCGTCCGGCACGGATCGGGGCGCCACCGAGGCGTCGGGAACCGAGACGCTCGGGATCGCCTCGGGCGTTTTTTCTGCTTGGGTCGAGGGCAAGGCGGCGGCGGGCTTTGCCTTCGAGGCGACCGGGTGCCTGCGCTCCCACATCGAGGCGGCCTTCGTGGGCGCCTTGCTGCCCAGCTTGAGCACAGGTGTGATGGCGACGGAGATGGGCTGCGCGTTGTCGTTCGAGATATCCGCTTGCACGAGCGCGGGAGTGGGCAGCGAGAACGCCGCGACGAAGCCGATTTGCGCCAGCAACGCGACGGCAAACGCAATGGTCAGGTCGTGTGCGTCGAATGTTCGTGCCGCGCCGCTCGTCACGGCTTGAGCTCCTCCGGGTCCACGAGAAGGTTCAGCGAAGTGACTCCCGCGGCTCGCGAGGCCGCGACCGCACGCGCAACGACCCCATAGCGGGCGTCTTTGTCCGCCCGGATGTAGAGCTCATGCTCCTTTTGGACGCGAGAATTGTCGAGTAACACCCTCTCGACGTCGCTTGTGACGTCGACCTCGCCAAACAAGATGCGCTCCTCTTTGGTGATCGAAACGACGAGCTTCGCGTCTTTGATCGGAGTGTTGGTCGCCTGGACCTCGGGCAAATCGATGTGCAGGCCGGTCGTCAGCAGTGGCGCCGTGACCATGAACACGATGAGCAGGACGAGCATCACGTCGACGAGCGGCGTGACGTTGATCTCGCGGAAACCTCCGCCTCCGCGATTGCCCATCGAGAGCGCCATCGCGTGCTTCTCCGGCTACCGCGACCGGTAGCCGCCGGGGCGAGCGTTGGCAACGAGCGGAATCGCGCCGTCGGCCGCGGGTGCGTGCTCAGCCATCAGCGCCACCCACTCGGCGGTCGCCGCCTCGAGCTCGACCACGAAGTCGCCGATTCGCTTGTCGATCCAGTTGTAAAAGAAAACGGCCGGAATCGCCGCCGCGAGGCCTATCGCCGTCGTGATGAGAGCCTCGCCGATCGCCGGCGCGACGACGGGCAGACTCGCCGTCTTGGCGGCTCCGATGCGAATGAACGCGTCCATGATTCCGTAGACCGTACCGAAGAGGCCGATGAACGGGCTTCCCGCGGCAATGAAGGCCAATAACCACATGAGCTCCCGTGCGCCATGGGCCTCCGTGACGATCGCCCGATCGGCGAGCGCCCGGAGCCGCGCCATCTGCGCTCCCGCGCCCCGAGCGTACACCTGGCCAATCACCCGGGCGCCGGGCGATCGGTGCGATTGCGCCAGTTCGAACAGCTCCGCGATCGACCCGGCATGCCGCGCCCTGCGATCAAAGTCGGACTGCGTGACGTACAGCCGCGCGAGCTGCAAGAACTTGAGCACCGAAATGATCCACACGAGGAGCGAGCATCCGATGAGCAACCCGATCGTCATCTTGATCGGCCACGCGGCATGGGTAAAGAGGGCGACGAGATCCAGGCGCATCATGGGCGCGTCTGCCGCAAGGGCCGCCCCCGGCGTGGCCTGAAGGCGAATCATCGGTCGGCTCGAGCGGTCACTGTCCAACCATCAGGTCGACGCGTCGATCGCGAGCCCACGTGGGCTCGTCGGTGCCCGTGGCATCGATGGCGCCACGGGAGGTCGACTCCGTCTTCGACCGATCCATTCCATGCCCGAGCATGTACCCGGCAACCGAGTCGGCTCTGGATTGGCCCAAGGTCATATTGTAGTCGCTGCCCCCGCGAGGATCGGCATGACCGACGAGCTTCAGCGTGCGTCCCTTGAGCGGCCCGGTGGAGAAACACGCGGTGACCTGGTCCAACACCCGAGTGTCGTCCGGCCGCAGGTGAGCCGAGTCGAACGCAAAGTAAGCGTCTGGTTCGCTGATCCCGCACGCCTTCACGATTTCGTCCGAGATGCGCACGGCACTCGCGGTCGGTGAGTCGGGCGGTTGCGATGGAAGGCGATTGGCCGGTGGCGTCGCCGAGGGCTGGGGCGCCACGGCCTGGGCCGTCTTCGGGGGAGGCTCTTCGCCGCAAGCCAAAAGCGAAGAGACCGCGAGCGCGAGAGCGACCCGGGCCAGATGGCGACCATGCGGACTCATCATCCATTCCTCCAATCTGTCGAGAAACTGCCTGGCCGTGGCTTAATCGTTTCCAAGAGGCAGCGTCAAGCGAACCGTCACGCCTCCCATCGCTTCGTCGCCACGAGGACACATCATATTCTTCGCTCGAGCCTGAAGCGCCGCGCCCCCGTGGCATCGTCGAGACGCGCGACGCGAAGCATTTCGAGCGCGATTTCTCGGATGCGGCCGTCCTTGTGCACGCGAAGATGCAAACGATCGCCGTCGCTCTTGACGACGTCGCATGGGCCGAACGCAAAGTGCTCGACGATGTCGCCGGGCTCGGGGACGGGCGCGTCCAGGTCTGCGCCGGGGCGAGCTTGCCGCTGATACCGGATCGGGGCCGGCATGGCGCCGCCCTCCCCTGAGCGCGGATGAGCGCCTGGTTCGCGATCGGTCTCGGCGCTCGCCTCGAGTGCCGTCGTCCACCCGGATGCGAGAGCGGGCCGCGACGCAGCCGTCGGTTGCTGCGGCGTTCCGCCTGCCTCCCTGCGAAACAGCCAGATGCCAGCCGATTCGTCGAGCGAGCGCTCGAGCTGCAGATTGTCGAACACCTCCAGCATGCCTTCGAAGGCCACGATGCGCGCGCTCGCGATCTCTCCCCCCACGGTCTCCAGCCGAGCGTCGGTCTCCTGAGAGAGGAGCGCACGCAGCGACACGGACGGTTCGCCGCCCGAGAGCCCCACCCCGCCCTCGAGCATGAGGACCTGAACGGGGCCGGCGAAACGCCGAGTACCGCCTAAGGCGCTCAGGGCCGCGTCGAAGACGCGAAGCTCGACCTCGATGAGTACACCACTCGCGCGCAGCCAGCCGCATGAAACCTGCTCCTGGCGCAAGCAGGTGAGGAGCGCATCGGGCAAAGACTCGCCGCCCGACGCGCGGAAGACCACACGGCGGGATTTCTGGCTGCGATGAACTCGGAAGGTCACGTGCCGCTTGATACCAGGTTGGTCGAAACCGTCGTGGGATGATTGCGCGGACTATGGCGCGCGAGTAGGCGCCCAGCGGATTGCCAAAGTGAAGCGAAAACGCGGTGTCGTCACGGGAATTTCGCCGGTCAAGGGCAGCGCACCGCCCCCGCCGAGCTGAACCGACACGTCGCCCCAAGTCGTCGGTGCAGTTCTCGCCGTGAGCTGCCATTCGGCGGGCACGAGCCACTTTCCGTTTGGCTGGTTGACGACCGCGTCGTCTTGAAAAATCAGGGTGTCCTGTCCCACGAGCGTCGGCAGCGCCCACGCCTCGACGGCCGCCGTGAACAAATCCCTCGGCAGAATCTCGACACCGACGCCAAGCGAAGTGAACACTTGGGACCCGATCTGGGCCCCCGCGACTTCGGTCGTCGGCCGCAGCCTCAAACCCAATTCGGCTCCGAACAACCATGGGCCGTCGCGGAAGTCGGCGACGACACTCGGCGAAAGCACCCCCGATTGCTCGCCCGCGAACTCGTCGCGGTCGCCCGTCGGGGCACTGACCTCGAAGCGGGCAGCAACCCCGCCTTGACCGCCCTGCAGGGTGGACACTTGGTGTGGCACGATCGTGTACATCAAACCGAACCGCATGTCGCGAACTGCGGTGTTCTTCAGGGGGCCTCCACCGGTCACGGCACTCAGCCCGGCTCCGTTCTGGCCGATCGTGAGCGGCAGCGCGAGGTCGAGTTCCAACCGGCGGGCGATGCCGTAGGACCACAAGAACGTGGCGTCGCCCTGGTTGTCGACGGCGTATGGATCGCTCGATGCGTTGGGCATGCGGAACTGAAAAACGACAGGGCGCGACAAGTAGCTGGCGACCAGACCGAAGCCGAGTTGCTGCGGAGCGATGGTCTGCGTGGATCCGACGCTTTCGAAGCGCGCGTACCCGGCGTGGGGCCACAACGTATCGTCATTGACACACGGGCTGTAAATGCCGAAGCAGTCCGTCGCCGCAGAATGGCGGACAGCGAGCGTCAGCGACGCGGCGCAAGAAAACGCGACAAGCGCGATGCGTGGGCGCATCGGCGGCAGACCTTATCACCGTTATGGTAATCAGCGCGCGTGCGAATCTCGCGAGCATCGCCGCTCGTTCTCGGAAGCGCTTCGTCGCGGCGGTCCGAGCTGCTGCGACTGGCCGGGATTCCTTTCGTGGTGCGCTCCGTGGACATCGATGAAAGCGCGCAGCCCGCGGAATCCGCACAAAGCTACCTGGTGCGCGTCGCGCGCGCCAAGCTCGACGCCGTGAGAGCGCTCGATCTCTCGCCCTCGGGAGCATGCCTTGTCGCCGACACGATTGTTATCGCGCCGGACGGCGCCTTGCTCGGAAAGCCCCGGGACGTCAACGAGGCTCGGTCGATGATCTTGAGGCTCGCCGGAGCGGTACACGAGGTAAGTACGCGCTTCCTTCTCGCCGAGAATCCATCGGGTGCGAGCCCGGCGTGTGCCGAGACGATCACGACCCGCGTGATGTTTCGCGAGATCGAACCCGACGAGGCGAGCGCCTACGCCGTCAACGGCGAGGGAAGGGACAAGGCGGGCGGATACGCCATCCAGGGATCGGCGGCCATGTTCATTCGGCGAATCGACGGGAGCTACACCAACGTGGTCGGGCTCCCGCTTTGCGAAGTCTTCGCGGCGCTCCGCGCGCTTGGTTGGCTCGAGGCTCCGTGACACCCGGACGGGCCGACGCGTGGTTCTCTCTGGCTGTGGCGCTCGTCGTTCGACTCGGAGTCGTTGCGTGGGCGCACGGGCGATTCCCCGCCGTCGAGGATGGGCACTATTACGACATTCTAGCCCGTCGTCTCGCGAGCGGCGCAGGATACACGTGGCTCTGGCCGGACGGCCTGACCACGTATGCGGCCCATTACCCCGTGGGCTACCCCGCCATCCTGGCCGTTGGATACGCGATCTTCGGAGCTTCGACGACCGTCGCCATGCTCATCCAAGCGGGCCTCGGGGCCGCGGGGGCCTATGCGACCCACAGTCTGGTGGATGGCCCCGGGGTTGCCCGCTGGCGACCGCTCGCGGCAGGGCTGGCAGTGGCCCTCCATCCCGCGTTGGTGCCGTACACCGTGGCCATCATGACCGAAGGAGTCACGGCGTCCTTGCTGCTCGTGGCTGCCGCGTTCGCCACACGCGCGCGCGCGTCCGAACGTGCCGCGCCCTGGCTCGTTGCGCTGGGGATCGTCATGGCCGCTGCCACGCTGGTCCGTCCCCAGTCCTTGGTCCTCGCCCCTGTGTTCGGAGTGTTGAGTGCCAAAGCCGCCACTGCCCGTGCGCCACGGCTCGCGCGCGCCGCCGCCGTGACCGCCATCGCGCTCGGCTGCATCGGCCCCTGGACGGTGCGAAACTGCTGGAGGATGCACCGATGCGCTCTTGTCAGCGTGAATGGGGGCTGGAATTTGCTCATTGGAGCGACAACGCGTTCGGGTGGCTGGGCGCCGGTGACCGTTCCGGCCGTCTGTTCGACGGTCTGGGACGAGGCGGCCAAAGACGCGTGCTTTCAACGCTCGGCGTTGAGCGAAATCGCGCACGCGCCGGAGGCCTGGTTGGCCCGCGCACCCGCGAAGATCGCGATGACCCTCGATTACTTCGGGGCGGCGCCATGGTACCTGCACGCAAGCAACGCCGGGGCCTTCGATGACAACGCCCGAATCGTCCTACTGAGTTTCGAGACGATCGTCTGCCGGCTCTTCTTGCTGGGTGCGCTGGTGGCCTCGGCGCGCGTGGATGGCCCGCGGATGGGGGCGCGCAAGGGCGTGGCATTCGCCGGCGCCGCGGCAACCCTGACTGTGCACGGATGGCTCGGTTACATCGGCGTCGCAACGTGCTTGGTCTTTTTGGGTCGGCGATCACTCACCCGCGCACCATCCATCTTGCCGGTGACGGCCGCAGTCATCCTGGCGACTGTGGCAATCCATGCAGCATTTTTCGGCTCCGGACGTTATGGCCTTGTCGTGGCACCCTTCGTGGCCGCGTTGGCATTCGCTGCACCAGCCACTCGGAGACCCACTCGAACCCGGGATAAAAGCCATTCGCCCGAGCGGATGAGCTCGGGCGAACGGGTCGATGTCGCTCTGTAAGCCGAGTTCTGTCTCACGGGCGGGTCACCCCGTCCGCGGAGGCAATCATTCCTCTGGGACGCCGGTTGCCCGACGCCTCAAGCGGCCTACCCGCAGGCTCGGACGAGCCGCCCTTCGACTCGACGACTCCGTCGCCGGACGCGTCGAGGCGCCTGCCTATGCGGCCTTGCTCCCGATGGGGTTTGCCGTGCCGATCACGTCACCGTGAGCGCGGTGGGCTCTTACCCCGCCTTTTCACCCTTGCCGCCGGATCGCCGAAGCGATTGCGGCGGTGGTCTGCTTTTCTGTGGCACTCTCCTCGGCGTTTCCGCCACCGGACGTTATCCGGCATCGTGCTCTATGGAGCTCGGACTTTCCTCCCGCTGCCGGACGCGCAGCGAGCGATTGCCTGAGCGGCGTCGACACGGGTCACTTTACGCACGTTTGAGTCCTGCGTCGACCAGCAGGGGGCCGGAACCTTTTCCGGTGCGCGCTCGGCGAAAGCGGACCTTGAATCGATCGGCGCCGCTCGGCCGCACTGCGGAACGCGGCGTTCGGGGCGTCTATCTGTTCTTGAGCCCACCGCCCCAAGGGCAAAGGGTCAGCGGGGCGGTGCAGTGCAGTGCACACGCCGGGAGGCGCTTGGGGGGTTGGGGCGAAGCCCCCAGGAAATCCGCTTAAGGACAGGCCCAGCCTGCAACTCAGACCTGCGCAGCGGGGTAGCGTCCAACGGGGCGCTGTATTTAGGCCGAAAAGGACGAGCCGCAGCCGCAGGAACCTTTCGAGTTCGGGTTATTGAACTTGAAGCCTGCGCCGTGCAGACCCTCGACATAGTCAATTTCGACGTTTTCGAGGTACTGATAGCTCATCGGATCGACGAAGAGCTTGACGCCGTTCGACTCGAACTGCTCATCCGTCTCACCCAACTTGTCTTCGAAATACAGGTCGTAACTAAAGCCGGCGCACCCACCGCCCATGACACGCAGTCGCAAACCTTGGCCAAGAAGATTTTCGGCCTCGGCGATTTCCTTGACCTTGAGCGCGGCCTTCTCTGTGATCGTAATCATGGCTTTACCTTACGCTTCGTGAGGTCGCTCGCGTTACGGCCTCGTAACGCTGCCCTCGTTGGATCCGAGTCAACCGTACTATAAGTGCCCTTGGCAACGCTCGCCAGTACGCGCTTCGGCCTGACCGCTTATCGAGGTGGCCGCTTCGCCTCGGACGTAGCCTTCGACGGCGACCATTGTTCCGGACCGGCAGACGGCCACGAGCGCATAGGGTCGCAGCGGAGCCAATCCTGCGATGGGAGATTCGCTTTTCGCAGCGCCGGTGAGCTCGGGGAAGCACACGTGCGCAAGGCGCTCGACTTCGACGCCGCCGTTGGCGTTCGATCTCTCGGCAACCGCCACGCTCCCGTCCAACGTCGCGAACGCCACACGGCCCAACGCGTCGATCAAGGGTGGCGTGCGCGCAAGCGGCAACCACCCGTCGAGGCCCCCGTCGGGGGCCGATGCCGTGTTGACTACGACCGCAGTGTGGGTCTCTACGCCGGCCGCATCGACGGAGACCATCTGCTCGCCGGCCGCCGAAAGAGCGGTCACATTCGCGGTAGAGCCGAACATCGCGGGCGGACCAAGCCAGAGGTCGCCGGTGGATCGCGCGCGAACAGTCGTTGTGCCCCCGACCAGGTCGATGGCGTACAAGTGCGCATGGGTTGCAGTGACGGCAACGAGAGTATGATTATCGGCCAGACCGGCTCCGCCATCGATGGGAGTACCGAAAGTGCCGACCTGGATAGCCTCCGCCGCCCCCGGTGGCCAGATCCAAACCGCACCGCTCGTCGTCACGATGACCACTTTCCCCATCGCGGCAACGATCGGGTTCGCCGACGCTTCAGGGAGTTCGATGTTGGCCCTTGGACGGCCCTGCGAATCGAGCATGGCAAACTCGCGGCCGGCAGCGACCACGACGCCGCCGTCGTCCAAGGGAAGCGGCGCCGCGCGGGCGGCACTCGGCGATCCGATCGGGGTGCGAAAGCGGAGGGTCCCTTCGCGCACTCCGAGCGCCTCTCCAGCCCCGTCGACGAAGACGACCGTGTCGTCCGAAAGAAGGGCGGCCGGTCCCGCCTGGACTCCTCCTGTCGACACACGCCATTGCTCGTCGCCACGGGGTGACACCGTCACGATTTCGCCTTGATTTCCGACCACGTAAATCTGGCCGCGCGCGTCGATCAGCGGGGCGTGGTCTACCGGCATTCCCAACGACATCCGCCATGGGCTGCGCAGCGCCGTCGACGGCAAGAAAGTGCGGGCGAGCCCCGTGCGCGCGGTGTCGATTCGATCCACCGGCGCGCCGCAGGCGGCGTGTCCGACCACGATCGTCCTCGGTCGTTCGACGTCCACGCCCTGTCCACGAGCGGCCAGATGGCCCGCAGCGCATGCTGCGGCGAAAGCGATCGCCGCACACGCGACCTGGGCTTGGGTCGTCATTTCCCGGAACTGATGAAGTCGGCTTCGACCTCGGGCACGGTTTGCCCCGGAGAGGTCGCATACGGATGGGTGAAGTGACCGTACGCACGGACCATTTTGCCCGTCACAATCGCAACATCCTGGCGGATCACGACGCGCGCTAGACAGGGCCCCCGAGCGCATCCGCGCCGATCGTCGACCAGTGCGACTGTGCGATGTCCGAATGTCCGCGACTCGATGACATCGCCCTCGACGACCACGGGTCGGCCGACGCTATCGGCCGAGCTCGCGACGGCCGCGTCGTATCCGATGAGGTTCTGGCGTTCGAAGTCCCTGGCCTCGGACGCAAGGCTGGCCACCCGCTTGACCAGAACGTGCACGGTCCGTGCGACGAGGACCGGGGTCAGGGTGCGCACCTCAAGGGTCCGTTCGCCGAGCCCAGGGATCGTTACGCTGGTCTCGAAGAGACCGTCGGCGTCGACGTCGACCGAGTTGCCGTCCACGCTGACCGATGCGCCCTTCGCCGCGCGTCCGGCGATCACGATGGCGTCACGAGTCACGACGGCGTGGGAGCCCGGCACATCGACGTGAAGAGGAGCGACCGCCACGCGGGCGCTGACGGTCCCGCGCCCTGCCTCGCGCCCCGAAGCGGTGACCCGGTAGCCGACGTCAAGAGCGACGACGCGGGATTCGTCCGCAGGCCCTTCGGTCGCAGACGATTCGTCGACTGCGTAGGCGCCCGCACCGTGCGGATCGAGCGTTAGATTCTTTCCGTCCAGGGTCACGTCGCTACCCGGCGCAGCGTCGACGCGGATGACGATAGACGGACGCGGGCCGTTCATCGTGGAGACGTCGGCGCGTACGCGATACGCCACCGGAACGAGGAGCGACAACACCTCGTCGCGGCCCATACCGGGCCGATCGA
The DNA here is from genome assembly GCA_963696385.1 of uncultured delta proteobacterium. GTDB lineage: Bacteria > Myxococcota_A > Polyangia > Polyangiales > Polyangiaceae > Palsa-1150. Next base: position 197,158 of record CAVOKF010000003.1, on the reverse strand, counting down.
CGCGCAGAGAGAGCCGATTGGGACCGACGTGCAGCGAATCGGCTAGCACGAGTTCCACTTCCCCCGCAGCGAAGGTTCCCTTGGCGCCACCGGCCTCGACCGTGGTGCCGTCTCGACAGCTGCTGGGGTCGCAGTGCAGGGAGATGACGTCTCGTCCGTCGGGTGAAGATCGCGCCTCCGCGGCGATGGGTGGAGATCCGCGCCACAACCAGGCTGTTGTGAGTCCGGCGACAAGAACGAAAGACGCGGTCAAGAGCGCTACCGCCGTGATCGGTACGCCGCGCCTTGCGGCGAGTCGCGGCGGGACCGGAGTCGGTATATCGGCGAGGGGTTCGGGCGGTGGCGCCGCGGCGCTCGCGGGGGAAGGGGTCCGCGCGGACGCCGAAACCGCCGCAACGTTCACCGGTGCCTCGTCCCGGGCACGAGGGTAAGCGGGCGAAGGGGGCTCACCAGCACGAAGCGGGGCGATTCCGGGAACAGCGACCCCGAGCATCGTTTGCCTCGCCGGATTCTGGACGGGCGGCTGCGGAGCCGAACCCCGCGGGGCACCGGTGGGTGGGTCGGCCATGCCGATCATGGTCCGGCTCAAGTCAGGGTTAGAACGTTTCGCGGGCGACGCCGCGTCGGCTGCCGGCCCGGCCAGTGTTCCGAAGTGCAGCAAGGTGGTCGACGCGGTCGGCGTGGCCAAAGCGGCGGCTGTCGTCGGCGTTGGGGCGCTCGTTGCGGCGGGCGACGTCGTCGTGGAAGAAGGGCGAGACGGCCCGCTGGGAGCCCCGCACTCAGCGCAAAAGTTGGCTCCTTCGGCCAACGTTTGGCCGCAGTGCACGCATCGGCGCTCGGTCATGGGTGCCATTGTTCGCCATCGTCACGCCGTTCGTCACGCCGGCGTCCGGCCGCGGGCGACATCATATACGCGAGTGCCGTTTCCGTGCCGCGTTTCTCTTCGGCTCGGCCGGCCGGCAAGGGCATGGTAAAAAAGGGCCGTTGCGCGTGTTCATCCTGGGGAGTGGGTCGAGCGGCAACTGCCTCGTTGTCGAGGCGGAAGGCGATCGGCTGATCATCGACGCTGGACTTGGACCCACACGCGCGATCGAGCGCATGCGGACGCTCGGAGCCGACTTGGTCACGTCCCACCCGCCGTTGGGCCTCTTGGTCACCCATGAGCATGGCGACCATGCCGCGTACGCCCACCCGCTTGCACGCGCTCTGCGGACTCCCATTTTCGCGCACGACGGGGTGGCGATCGACCGAGTACGGCGGCGTGTCGAGGTGCGCCCTTACGTTCCGGGCAGGTCGCTCGTGTTGGGCCCCTTCATCGTCGAATCGCTGAGCATCCCCCACGATGCGCCTCATGCCGCCATCCGAGTCTCGGCCAACGGGCATCGCGTGGGCATCGCTACGGACCTGGGCCACGCCCCGCGCGAGTTGCGTCACTTTCTCGCGGGCTGCGATCTCGCCTTGCTCGAGTCGAACTACTGTCCGCAGATGCTCGCGGCGGGTCCGTATCCGCCCCGCTTGAGGAGTCGGGTTGGCGGGCCGCTTGGACACTTGGCGAACGAACAAGCGGCGGACGTGGCGGTGTCTCTCGAGAGCACACGCGTGGCGCGTTTGGTCTTGCTTCATCTATCGAGGGCGAACAACACACCCGAACGGGCGCTCGATGTCGTGGGCTCGCGCCTGCGACGTCTTGCCGTCGAGGCGCTGGCGCACGGGGTGCCTCGTCGATTCGACACGGCAAGGGTTTGCCCAGGATCGCATGCGGATCAGCTCGCGTTCGGCTTTTGACCGGGTCCGGGGCACCGGGGCGTCCCCGAACCCGGTGCACCCGGTCGGGTGGACCCGGGTTTCCCGGCCTGGATCCGCCGCCGCGGCTGGCGCGCGGGGCAGCGCGCGGCTATGGGTCCGGCGCTATGCCGGATCGCATCGTCCACTGCCGCTTGCTCAAGAAGGATTTGCCGGGATTGGATCGCCCGCCGTTCAGAAACGACCTTGGAAAGCGCCTCTTCGAACAAGTCTCGAAGGAAGCCTGGCAACAGTGGCTCAAGGATTCCGTGCGGTTCATCAATACGTACCGGGTCGACTTGGTAACGCCCGAGGGACAGAGCTTCATGCTCAAGCAGTGCGCCATCTACTTCGGATTCGAGGAGGGCGAGCTCGCGCAGACAGCTTGGACCCCGAGTGCAGATTCCGAGTCGAGAAAATGATAGCCATGAGGATACCTTGCGCACCATGGATTCTTCTACGTAGGGCCGTTGAGTCCGTACCGGCCGGGGAAAGTCGCGCGAAAAGCGCCTGGTTGCATGGCCGATGCACGTGACTCCGAATGGAGCCGGGCCCGCTCCGACGGCTGACCCCGCGAAGGCCCATCCGCCGGCTGCGGACATGCCCTCGACGCTGCGTCTCGGCCTCGAGGGATTCGTCTATGCCGATCTCTACGACCCGTTCAAGCTCGACGGGCTGTACGCGGCATTCGACGCATGGTTCAAGAGGGAGTCGCCCGATCGCCATGCGCTTTTCGACGCGTACCGCAGCTGCCGGGGGCATGGAATGTCGGGCTTGGCCCGGAGCGAAGCGCTGCTCGCTGCAGCCCCATTGGTGGGGCGCTTTGTCGGGAAGCTTTTCGACATCGAGCGCGAACTCGACGCATTTCGCGAAGACGTCCGGGGGCGGGATCCGCTGTGGCAGTTCCGCAAGGAGTTCGTGAAGAAACGCGTACTCCGGGCGGAAGCGGGCAAGGCGTGGACTCGAGGGGCGCAGGTCGCCGCCGGTGTCGCCAAGGCCGCGTTGCAGTCGATGACAGCGGCTCCGATCGGAGGCACCACCGATGAGGAAGCGACGGTCGCGAACGCTGCGCTTTCGCTTCTCGAGATCGATGACGTCGCCCGCAAGGCCGCCAAAGCCGGAGGCGCCGAGTGGACCGATGCGATGCGCGCTCGCGCGCGCAAGGTTTGTGTTGCGGTCGCCCCATTCTTGCCCGACGCGTGCGCTAAAGAAGACGATGCGTCGCTGGGCCGCGTCGTGGCGTTTGCCCTCGATGCGCTCGAGGCGTGGCTTTCGGCGCGGCACGCCGACAAGCACGACCCTTGTTCACGTTGGCCGACGATGCACGTTGCGAAAGCTCTCGACTATTCGCGTTTGGTCGAGCTCGAGCGACCCGATGCGGCACTTCCCGAGCTGCTCGTCGGACCTCAGCACGACCGGCGGCAGCGTCTCGGTTTTCGGCTCACCGACCGCCGGATGACCGAGCGCGAGGTCGAACAAGAGATCGACTACTGCCTTTTGTGCCACGACCGCGAGAAGGACTCGTGCAGCAAGGGCCTTGTGGATACGAAGACGGGCGCCGCGAAGAAGAATCCGCTGGGGGTCCTGCTCGAGGGTTGCCCTCTCGAAGAAAAGATCAGCGAGATGCACGCCATGCGAAAAATAGGCGAGCTGATCGCGGCCATGGCGCTGATCGCGATCGACAACCCTATGTGCCCGGGGACGGGTCATCGCATCTGCAATGACTGCATGAAGTCGTGCATCTTCCAGAAGCAGCAACCCGTCAACATCCCACAGGTCGAGACACGGGTGTTGACCGAGACCTTGGCGCTACCGTGGGGGTTGGAAATCTATCAATTCTTGACGCGCTGGAACCCGCTCAACGTGAGCCGACCGGTCATGCGCCCCTACCGCGGCAGGAACGTTCTCGTCGTGGGTCTGGGGCCCGCGGGATACACGCTGGCGCACCACCTCGCATGCGAGGGGTTTGGCGTAGTCGCGGTCGATGGATTGAAAATCGAGCCCGTCGACGGCGCGCTGAGTGGATCCCCGGACCGCCCGCCGGTGCCGATTCGAGACGTCGCTTCGCTCTATTCGGAACTGGACGATCGCAAGCTTCTCGGCTTCGGTGGAGTGAGCGAATACGGGATCACGGTTCGCTGGGACAAAAACTTTCTCAGGTTGATCCAGCTTACGCTCGCGCGCCATCCGCGCATTAGGATGTATGGGGGGGTTCGCTTTGGCGGCACGATCACCCTCGACGACGCGTGGGCGCTCGGCTTCGACCATGTGGCGATCTCGGCAGGTGCCGGGCGCCCGACGATCATCGACATGAAGAATAACTTGGCGCGAGGCATTCGCAAGGCCAGCGACTTTCTGATGGGTCTGCAACTTACGGGCGCATACAAACGGACGAGCATCGCCAACTTGCAAGTGAGCTTGCCCGCGATCGTCATTGGTGGCGGACTCACGGCGATCGATACCGCGACCGAACTGCTCGCCTATTATCAGATTCAGATCGACAAGGAGTTGACGCGCTACGAGCTCTTGCTGCGTCGCGGCTACTCGGAGGCCGACTTGCGGGCGCGGTTCGACGATGACGAGTGGGAGGCGTTGCAACGTCACCTGACACATGGTCGCGAGTTGCGTGCCGAGAAGAGACTGGCCGTCGCCGAGTCGCGGGAACCGCGTGTGCAGAAGCTTCTGGAAGGCTGGGGAGGCGTCACCGTCGTGTACCGAAAGGCCCTGCGCGATTCGCCTGCGTATCGGCTGAATCATGAAGAGGTGGCGAAGAGCCTCGAGGAAGGGGTGCGATACGTCGAGCACATGTCGCCGGTCGAGGCGGTGCTCGACACGCGCCGTTCCGTAGAGGCGGTCCGGTTCAAACGATCCGATGGCAGCACGATCGATCTGCCGGCACGTACCGTGTGCGTAGCGGCCGGGACCAGCCCGAACGTCATTTACGAAAAAGAATATCCGGGCACCTTCGATCTCGACGACCGCAATGAGTATTTCCGGCCCTATGTCGCGAGAGTCGACGCAAATCGGCGGATCACTCTCGAGAGGGCCACTCGGGCTCGCGACGGCTTTTTTACGAGTTATCTGAAGGATGGTCACACGGTATCGTTTTACGGAGACAATCATCCGCACTACGCCGGCAGCGTCGTCAAGGCGATGGCGAGCGCCAAGGACGGTTATGCCCACGTCGCGTCCTTGTTTCCCGACGATTTATCGTGCGAGGCGCCGGCGACGCGGGACGCCGAGTTGCGCGCGCTCTTCGAGCGGCTCGATGAAGAGCTCGTCCCGAGAGTGCACGCCATCAACCGCTTGACTCCCACCATCGTCGAAATCGTGGTCCACGCCCCGATGGCGGCCCGCAAGTTTCAACCGGGTCAATTTTACCGACTTCAGAATTTCGAGACGTTCGCCCCCGTCGTGGATGTCGACCGGCCGGGCGACCAGCCCGGCGACCCCGAAGAGGCGGCTCACGTCCGACTGGCGATGGAGGGGCTCGCACTCACGGGTGCATGGGTGGACGTCGAAAGGGGCTTACTGGGCACGATCGTGCTTGAAATGGGCGGAAGCTCGCGTCTCTGCGCGGCGCTCGTCCCGGGAGAGCCCATTGTTCTCATGGGACCCACGGGCCAACCGACCGAGCTGGCGAGACGAGAGACCGTGCTGCTCTGTGGCGGCGGTCTCGGCAACGCGGTTCTGTTCTCCATCGCCCGTGCGTTCAGGGCTCTCGGCGGCAGGGTGCTCTACTTCGCTGGCTACCGGCGCGGCGAAGACCTGTTCAAACGCGAAGACATCGAACGCTGGACCGACCAGGTGATCTGGTGCACCGATGGGGGCGCGGCCATCGAGCCGCACCGCCCTCAAGACAAGTATTTCCGCGGAAACATCGTTCAGGCGATGCACGCGTACGCGAGCGGGTCGATGGACGGGCCCCCCGCCATCGCGCTCCATGAGGTCGTTCGAATCATCGCCATCGGCAGCGACGCCATGATGAACGCCGTGCGCGAGGCTCGGCACGGAGTTCTGGCACCGTTTCTCAATCCCCGGCACCGGGCGATCGGAAGCATCAATTCACCCATGCAATGCATGATGAAGGAGGTCTGTGCGCAATGCCTTCAGAAGTTGCGCGACCCGGTCACCGGAAAGGAACGAGTGGTCTTCACGTGCTTCAACCAAGACCAGAATCTCGACGACGTCGATTTCCGCAATCTGCACGATCGACTTCGAGCCAACTCGATGCAGGAGAAGCTGGGCGCCGCCTGGTTGGATGAGCTCCTCAGTGGATCGCCCGCGATCATCCGGGTCTAAATGAGCGGTGGGAGCGCCTGAGGCGATGGGGCCGCTATCGCTCGACGGTGCGTTTTGGAGACGTGCAGCGCGCTTCGGGGCGCGCGGGCCGGAGTGGTTCGCGCGGTACTCGCCGCCGGTGATCGGTGTCGTCATTTGTGCTCTGACATCCGAGCACCGCCGAATCGTGACGCGTAACCTGCATCGCGTGCGCGGATCCCGGGGCTGGCTGCGCGATTCTACCGACGTCGCGCGCACGTTCGCGACGTACGCATCCTGCCTTTCGGAGGTGCTCGGGGACGACCCGACCCCAGGACGATGCGTCCGCGCAAGCTGTTTGGGCGAACGTCATGTCGAACAGGCGCTGTCGCGCGGTCGCGGAGCCATCTTCGCCACGGCGCACACGGCCGGCTGGGACATGGTGGGTAGGGTAGTGGCACGGGACAAGGGTCTGCGGGTCATGGTGGCCGAGGCGCCGGAGAGAGACGCGTCCGTCCGTGCGATTCAGGACGAGGTTCGCCGCGGTCACGGGGTAGCCGTTGCTCACGTCGGCGACGATCCACTGTCGGCGCTACCGCTGGCGAGGCACCTGCGCGGGGGAGGGATCGTCGCTCTCCAGGTGGACCGTTCTCCTCCCGGGCAGCGCGGGCGGCGTGTGACGATGTTCGGTGAGACCGCGAAGGTCCCGGAGGGACCGCTGCGACTCGCAGCCCTGACAGGAGCGCCAATCGTTCCGATCTTCGCCGCACGAACCGGTCACCGCAGATATAAGGTGGTTGCGGATCCGCCGATCGTGATCGCACGGTCCGCCAGCGATGTCGATCTCGACGCCGCGGCTCAGCAAATGGCCAATGCCGTGCAGGATTTCGTCCGAGACCACCCGACGCAATGGTTTCACTTCGTCGCGTAGTCGACCCTCACGTGGCACGCCTCCCCGGCCAGACGGTTTCCGTGACGCAGCCGACGAAATTAAACTACATCTCATCACCCCCGACATGAGCACTCGCTGGCACATCGGCGCAAAGCAGCTTCGTGGCGCCATCGCTTCGTATTCCAAGCGATTTGACCTGCTCGAAGTGCGCGTTGCCATAGCGACCGAAGAGCGGGGCGCGGATCCGGCAGCAACGCCCACCGCGGCGACGCTGCGCCGCTGGCGAAAGTCCGTTCCCCCTCCGTTCCATTTCGCGGTCGTCGCCGGTCCGCATCTGTCGCGGGTTCGACCCAGTGAGAGCGCGGAGCGTGAGCTCGAGGCAGCCCGTGCTGCCATCGATGCGCTGCAGGCGCGGTGCTTTGTGCTGCGAACCCCTCCGGAAGTGACGCCCAGTCCCCTATGGCGTGAACGGATCGCAAAGCTTGTCGCTCGGTTTCCACGGGACGTTACCCATTTCGTTTGGGAGCCGAGCGGAGTCTGGGAGACCGACGATGCGGCCGCGCAAGCTCGCGCCTGGGACGTCGTGCTGGCCGTCGATCCCGCGCGCGAGGCCGTCCCGGGTGGAGCCGTCGCGTACCTTCGGCTCCGCGCTCTCGGCGAGACCCGTTCGTTCGGCCCGGTCGCCTTGGAGCGCATTTTCCGAGCGGTTGGGGCAGCTCGCGAGGTCTTCGCCATCATCGAGACGGACTCGGCACTTCTCGAGGCGAAGCGTTTGCGTGAGCTCGCGCAGAGCGCTCCGGCTGGGGCGCCCGGCGGGCAATCAAGGCTCATTCGCCCTCGGGGCGGCGGTATCGTCGTGCGCGACGACGAGCAGGAATGAGGGCGAGTCGTCTGGGCAGAGGGGTCGGGCCCTTGCGGCTCGAATGAACGTGCGCGGTCCGAGCGCTTCGCGCCGTGGCTAAGTCCGCCGCCGCCGCCTCCGACGCGCATGCGGCAGACGCCGCTCGCGAAGCGCTCGCGCGCGGCAACGCGGTCGACGCCGTAGTCGCTGGGGTTCTCGCGGCCGCCGCGGAGGTCCCCTCCGTGTTGCTGGGACCCGCTCAGCTGATCGTGGGTGGCGCGGGATCGGGGTTGCTCGCGTTCGACGGCAGGCTCCGTCAGCCCGGTCGAGGTGCGCCGCGGCCTCGCGGGTTCGTTGCGCAGGAGCCCGTCCCCGACGCGGCGCGGATCGCCGTTCCAACGCTTCCTGCAACGCTTGCCGCAGTGATCGCGACGGCGGGAACGTGGTCGCTGCTGCGCGCATGCAGTTACGCTCTGGCCCGAGCGAAGGGGAGATCGGGCGAACGAGCGAGCACGCTCGAAACATTCGCTCGTCGCGGTGCCCCGGCGCTGTCGTCAGGGTACATCGCCACCGAGCTGCTCGCTGCGGGGGGCCGCGCCTCGCGTGGACTCCTCACGGCGCACGATCTCGCAGCGGTCCGGCCGGAACTCGTTCGCTGCGACGAGCCGGGCCTCGACTCGAACGCAATCCTGATGGTGCCTTGGCTCGACAAAGAGCACATCGATGCCTCGGCCACCCAAGTGGTCGCCGCCGCCGATGCGCGCGGATTGGTCGCCGTCGCCTGTTACGAAGCGCCGGACGACGGGCTTGCGATCCCGGCGCTCGGCATCGTCGCGCCCAAGGCCGCTCAGCCGGTCATGCGCGGCCAAGCGAGGGTCGCGCCGGGCGTTCCGCTGATCGTCTCGGCGCCGATGGCCTTACGGGCTCGTGGCGGGTCGGTCGATCTCGCCATCGGACTCGCCGCGTTGCCCGAAGCGCAGCGTCTGCTGGGCATCGTTGTCGCGAAGCTCGCTCGAACGGCGACGATCACCGAAGCCTTGGCTGCGGTCGCCGGGGGACAGCCCGTCGCGCTGTCGCGAGCAACCGGCCACGTGCACGTCGTCGCGTCCGCGTGACGGACCCGCAACGCCAGACGCGACAAGCCGACCGCATTCGCATCGGCGAGGGGGCGTCGAACCGATCCGATCACACCCGCCTGAGATCAACGCCGTAACGACGCGCGTATTCCGTAATGCCCAGCTTGTCGATCGTACGAATGTCACGCGTGGTCAAGTTCAGAGACACAAAACGCTTCAGTTCCGGCACCCAAACTCGGCGCCGCTGCACGTTCACGTGCTGCCAGCGGTTGGTCTTGATGTTCGAATGCGAAACGTTGTGCGCCTTGAGCCTGCGCTTGCCGGTGATGTCGCTCTTGGCCATGATAACGCCGCCCACATTACGGGCGATTGCTCCACTGTCAAGGGAACCATCCGTTTACCGCGATTCGCACACCCACGCGGTGTACTTTTAAGCAGAACGCCCCCTTGAACGATACCCGAGCTTCGCTCGGATATGCGAGCTTTGCAGGCTGGCGCTCTATCAAGATGATTTCCTTGGGCTTCGCCCCCCAACCCCCCAATCGCCTCCCGGCGATTGAAGTACGCCGCACGGCCGATCCCTTTGTTCCGGGGCGGTTGTACTTAGGCCGCATCCATTCGACCGAGCCGTGCAACGAGGCTGCGGCACCAGTCCCGGACGGCGCCGAAGCTCGCGAGCGGCCGAAGGGACACCTCGTCCAGATACAGGCGGCGAGAGAGCTCGAGCTGAACGGCATGGACATGTTGAGCCGGCCGGCCGTAGTACTGCGTCGTGAAGCCACCCGCGTAGGGGTCGTCATGCCGCACGCTCCATCCGTGGGCAATGGCGTGGTCCTCGATCGCCGCGATGAACGGTGCCCCCGCACTCTTGCGGCCGCGTGACCCGGGTACGACGTCGGCTCTGCGGCCGCTCGAGCCGGGTTCGCGGCCCGGTGCGCCTCGCGATCCCCGCTCGACGCTTGGCATCGAGTGAGCGGCGAGCAATATGGCGAACCCGAAGCGGATTCGTTTGCGCTCGACGATGGCGCTCAGCTCGCGATGATAAGGGCGCCACACCAGATCGAGCCGCTCCGTGAGCTCGGTAGACGTCAGGCGTCGAACCAGCGCCCGTTCGCCGTCGCTCGTCGTGCGCCACACGAGCCCGTGCTGCATCCGGCTGTCGGCCCGTCCGCCCTCGACGACCTCGGCGTCCACATCGCCCTCGGCACGATTCAAGTCGATGACATAACGTGACGCTCGGGCCACGAGTAGGGTTGCGCCTTCCGCCGGAGCGTCTTCGTAAAGCCCGTCCACATACAAATCAGCGTCTCGCGCGATCGAGCGCGCGGGAGCGGCTAGCGGCTCCAGAAACGGGGCGGGCATTTCGAGCCCGGCGTGCGGTACCTCGACGACGACGGGTGTCTCGGGCGCCACGGGATCGATTCGCTCAAACGGAGCGCGCATGGCCGAGGGCGAAACTAGCATGGCGCGCACCCGTGCACCGCCGTCGATGCACCCTCCAGCCATCGCGGCGCGATGGCTTCGCTTCGCGACTCGGCGGTGCGCGAGACGAGATCTGTCCTTTGGGCTCCGCCCGACCCCCGAATTCGCTCCCGCCCATTCGCCCTTGCCCTTACGAAACGGACCCCTGGCGCCCCAGGCCGCGCGGATGGGCTTTGGCATGCGCTTCGCGCACGTGCTCGGGGCTAATATGTGTATAGATTTCGGTCGTACCCAAGTCGGCATGTCCCAACATGGCTTGCACGGCGCGTAGATCGGCACCGCCGCGCAGCAAATGCGTTGCAAACGAGTGCCGCAGCTTGTGCGGAGAGGGCAGGGGCAATATGCCAGCCCCTACGGCGTACCGGCGCACGAGCTTCCAGAAGCCTTCGCGAGTGAATGGGCCCCCACGGGGCGACAGAAACAGAACCGATGGCATCTCGACACGTGCCTTGGGACGAACGACGTCGAGGTAGTGGCCGACGTGCGCCAACGCGACCTCGCCCACCGGAACGAGGCGCCGTTTGCCACCCTTTCCGCGAGCCCGGACGACGCCGCGCTGTCGATCCAGATCGGCGACGGACAAGGCGCATAGCTCACTGACCCGTAGGCCGGATGCGTACATCAGATGCAGCATGGCGGCGTGCAGGCAGCCTCTGTCGGTGGTGCAGTCGGGCGCCGCGAGCAAGCGATCGACCTGATCGAACGAGAGAATCCGCGGAAGGTTCCGAGTTACGCGCGGCCGATCGAGGAGCCGAGTGGGGTCCTCGGGGATGGCGCGCTCGCGGACGAGAAATCGGAACAGTCCGCGAATGGCCGATAGCTGGCGCGCGCTCGATCGTGCACTCAATCCGTGCCGCTCCACATTTTCGAGCAGCAGCGATCCGATCACTTCGGCCCCGACCCGAGCCGGGTCCACTTCGGCCCCGACGTGACGAGCCAGCGCATTCAAATCGTTTGCGTAAGCATCGAGCGTGTTGCGCGCCAGAAGTCGCTCGACGCGCAGGTGGTTGAGGTACGCGTCAATCCAACCGTGCAGTTCCAAGCTACGGTCGATCGTAGGCGACAATCACTCGCGCGGCGAAACATTTGGCGGTCGCCCCGCGGCGACGAGCGCCCGCAGGCGGGGCCTGGGGTCGTCGTCACGCATCAACGCTTCGCCGACGAGAGCCGCGTCTGCGCGACCACGAGCGATGGCGGCGACGTCACTCGCCTCACGCAAGCCGGACAGGTGCACCGCAACGACGCCTTGGGGGATCGAGGCGAGGACACTCTCCGCGCGAGCGGCGTCCATGGCAAGGGTGTCGAGGTCGCGCGCGTTGACCCCCACGATGCACGCGTCCGCGCAAAGGGCCGCTTCGATCTCCCGGGCGTCGACGACTTCGATGAAAGGCTCGATGCCCTCGTCTCGCGCGACGCGAGCAAGTGCCATCAGCGCCGCCGCGTCCACGATGCGGGCGATGAGGAGTACGGCGTCGGCACCCCGGTCTCGTGCCTCCTGAATCTGTCGCGGGTCGATGACGAACTCCTTGGCGAGCAAGGGCGTCCTGTAGCCCGCCGCGTCGAGACGCTCGCGCACCGCCGAGAGGTGCTGCCATGAGCCGTCGAAGAACGGCCCGTCGCAGAGCACGCTCACCATCGACGCGCCCGCTTCAGCGTACGCCGCCGCGCGCGCAGCGGGATCGAGCGCACGCGAAAGCAGCCCCGCGCTCGGACTTCGCAGCTTGACTTCGGCGATGAGGCGCAGTTCTCCGCCCGGACCGCGGTGCAGCGCGGGCCCAATCCCGAGCGGATCCCGGCGCGACCGAGTGCGGGGGGTTCCACGAAGCGCCTGAACTTCGCGGACCTTGGATTCGACGATGGCGGCCAGCCGACTCAAGCCATGCGCGCGCGATGTGCCACGCGCCTCCATCGTTCGAGGGTCTCTCGCGCAGCGCCGCTGTCGACGGCGCGTCGGGCGCGCTCGGTGCACCCTCGCAACTCGTCGCCCGTCGCGATGGCAAGCGCCGCGGCGGCGTTGAGCAGGACCGCGTCCCGGGCGGGATGGGGCTGGCCGTTGATGATGGCGTCGAGCGCGCGCGCGTTCTCCTCGACCTCGCCTCCCAGGACGGCGGCTCGGGCGAGTCGCGACAACCCGAAGTCTTCCGGAGTCACGATGCGTTCGCGAACATCGCCTTCGGCAACCTTCCATTCGCTCACGCGCGTGGGCGCGCACGGGCTTACCTCGTCGAGGCCGTCCTCACCCCGTACGACCCAAGCATGCCGTACACCCAACATACCGAGGGCGCGCGCGGCGATCGGCCTGAGCGAATCTTCGTAAACGCCGACGAGTTGATGGGTGGGACGAGCAGGGTTCGCGAGCGGCCCCAGTGCGTTGAAAATCGTTCGGGTACCGAGCTCCCTGCGCGCTTGCGCGGCGTGTCGAAGGGCCGGGTGGTGCGCTTGGGCAAAGAGGAACGCAATGCCCGCTTCGCGAAAGACATCGGCCTGGAGGGCCGGGGATAAGTCGATGGGGATGCCCATCGCCTCGAACACATCGGCGCTCCCGCAACGGCTCGAGGCGGACCGATTGCCGTGCTTGGCGACCGGCAGTTCGCATGCCGCGACGACCAGCGCGGCGCCGCTCGAAAGGTTGAGCGTTTGCGCCCCATCCCCTCCGGTGCCGCAAGTGTCGACGACGATTGGAAAGTCGTGATCCACAACCGTCATCGTCGCCCGCAGAGCCTCAGCTCCGGCCACGATGGCTTCGGCGGGCTCGCCCTTCATGCGCAGCGCCACCGCAAACGCTCCGACTTGCACCGCCGTCCACCGGCCGGCGAAGATCTCGTCGAACGCGCTCCGAACCTCTCCCTTCGCAATCGGTGCCGACGACAGGAGTCGAGCGAGCGCCTCCGGGAAACTCCCCCTCATCGGGCCCCAGCTCAATCGCAAATCGAACCACGGAAGCCGGCGATGCGCTGAAGCCAGTTGGCCACCAGTTGCTTGCCTGGAAGGGTCAGGATGCTTTCAGGATGGAATTGCACCCCCTGCACGGGGTGCTCGCGGTGCCTGAGGCCCATGATCTCGCCATCTTCGGTCCACGCGCTCACCTCCAAGCATGCGGGTAGGGATTCGCGCTCGACCAGGAGCGAATGATAGCGCGTAGCGTCAAACGGCGATGCGATGCCCTCGAAGAGGTCACGGCCATCGTGCAAAATGGGAGACGTCTTTCCGTGCATGAGTCGCTCCGCGCGGACGACCCGCCCTCCGTAAGCCTGTCCGATGGCCTGATGGCCAAGGCAGACGCCCAAAATCGGCGAGGAACCGGCCAGTTGTCGGATTAAATCAAGCGAAACACCGGCCTCATTCGGAGTGCATGGCCCCGGGGAGATGACAATGGCATCCGGGTCTGCTGCACGAACTCCCGTGACGCCGATGGCATCATTCTTGTGTACCTCGACGCTCGCACCGAGCTCTCCGAGGTATTGCACCAGGTTGAACGTGAACGAGTCGTAGTTGTCGATCACCAAGACGCGCAGGCTCATCGCTTTCGGTCAGGTCCGAGCCTAGTCATAAACTCGACCTTACGCCGCCTGTCAGAAACTCGCCCCACCCCTGAGCGCTTCGCTGCGCTCGGAGCTCGCTCCGCCGAGGTGGAGTGGATGGAGCAGCCGCAACAATCGTGGGAGCAAACGACGCGACCCTGTCGCCGCCGTGGGGCCTGGCTGTTCGGAAGCTTGCTGGCGGTTCTCGAAAACATGGTCAAATGGGCGCGATTGTGCGACACGACCGACGTACGGCAGAGGGCGTTGCGGAGCGGTGCGCAACGGACGTTTCTGGCGCGGGCGGCAGACGAGCGGCGGACGAAAAAAAGCCCCCGGCGCCGGACGCCGGTCACGTTGACATTCGAGTATGGGGGCACGTAAGGTCGCGAACTCACGATGGCGGAAGACAGAAAGCCGAAGATTGATTTGAAGTCCCGTCTGCAAAAGATGGGTGGTCCCCCGGGGCCGACGCCGCCGCCTCCAAGTGGGAGTATGCCTCCCGCCGTGGGCCCCTCGGGGCTGAGAGGTCCCTCGCTTCCGCCCGGATCGATGCCTTCGGGAGCGCCGCAGCGATCGGTCTCGGGTCGTCCTCCGGGCCTTGACGTCGCCGGCCAGTTGGCGGCCGTGGCCCAACCGTTCGCCCAAGCCGTGGCCGCCTCGCCGATGCAGCCGCAGCTCATCGAGCTCGATGAAGGAGTCGTTCGGCAGGCTCGCAGCGGAGGCTTCAAGCGCGGACTCATGGCGGGGATAGTCGTCGCGGGGGTGTTCGGCGTTCTCGGGTACGTCGGCGGCAGCGCAACTTCCCAGGGGGCCGCACGGATGCAGGGCGTGCATGATGCGCACGACCTGGCGGCGGACGTCGTCAAGGCCAAGACCTCGCTTGAAGAGCTCAGGCAAAAACTTCAAGACGGCGGTAAGACGTTGATCGCCGATCGCAAGTTCCCGGCGGATCTCGGTCAGCAGCTTTCGGGATTGAACGTCGATTTCGGCGGCGACAAGCTCTTTGGCCGGCGCTTCAGCGGCGTGCCTGCGGATACGACGCGGCTTCTGTTTGAGTTCATTACGCGCGTGCAGACCCTCAACGACAAAAAGGATCTCATCGTCTCGCTGCTGAGCAAGTTGCAGAAGCCGATCACCGAGGAGTTGAGCCGCCCGCCCGGCCAGCTGCCCGTCTCGTACGTCGTGGTCGTCGACAAGGACACGCCCTCCTCTGGGGCATTCCTCGCTCCGCTCGCAACTCCCATCGCACCGGACGACAAGAACGGCGTCCCCAGCGAACTGACGTTTGCGAATCCGCGTGGCGGAGGCAATGTCAAGCTTCCGCGTCTCTCGACGGACAAAGTCCCCAAGGAAGGCGCGGCGATCACCATCGTGCCCAACACCTTCGAGAAGGTCTGTCCGAGCGCAACGCGGGGTCAAATCGCACAGCTCATCAGCTCGATGAACTCGGTCGTCGACGATATTCAGGGCCAACGAGCCGAAGGCGAAGCCATCTCGGAGCCGAAGCCGGGCCTGGCCGACACGGCGGCCAAGCTGGCCGATCAATTGAACAAGGTGAACTGACCGCCGGTCGCGGCGAGGCGGATCCCGCTTTTGGATGCGCTCTCGCGCATGGCTATCCAGCGCGATCGGCTTCGGGCGACCGTCCCCAGACGACGCATGCACCGCGGTGCATCGTCGGCTCCGCACCGATGTCGACGTAGCCGCGCACCAGCAGGGCCGTGCAACGGACGTCCGTGGAAACGATGACCGTGCCAAGGCCGAAGACCCGACCCCAGACTCCGCGTCGACGGACGGCGGTCCCCAGGATCGCGACGGACACGTTCGCGGCCAGCGTGTCCGCCTGCGGGATCTGGGCAGCAATCGCCGCGAGGTCCTCGGCTCTGCCGGTTTCGAGCCATACCGCTAGCGCGGTCGCGTCGTCACTCCAGTGGGCGAGCCCAAAAGGTGGGCTCGGCGCCTTGACGTCCCGAACGCACGTGTAGAGCCGAATCGCGTCGGGGCGCGGCGCCTTCACGATATCGTGGGCGCAGGCTGCAGCGCCCGGTCAGGTACAATCTCCACCTTCACGACACGGGTCGCGTCGGCTTCGCGGACGATGAGTTTGAGCCCGTCCACTTGGAGCGTTGCACCGACCTGCGGTACGTGGCCCGCGCGGCTCACGATGAGGCCTCCGAGCGACTCGAACTCTCCGTCGTTGGGGAGCGGCTTGCCGAGCGCGCGAGAAAGCTCATCGAGATGGACGGATGCGTCCGCGACGACGCGCCCGTCTCCGATCGCATGGATCAGAGCGTCGACGTCATGCTCGGCGCGGATGTCACCGACGATTTCCTGGAGAATGTCCTCGAGCGTGACCAGGCCCGATGTACCTCCGAATTCGTCGCTCACGATGGCGACGTGCAGCCGACGCGATCGCATATCCTGAAGGACCTTCGCGGCCGGCTCGTTCTGGCTCACGAAAGGCACGGGGGTGCGCGCAATCTCTGAAAGCTTCGCGGTGCCGAGGCGCCCGTCGCGCATGACGGCGAACAAATCCTTGGCGTAGAGAAGCGCCACGACGTTATCGAGGTTTTCTCGAAAGACCGGGTAACGCGAATGTTTCTCCGAGGCGACGAGCGCCACGACGTCCACGAGTGCCGTACCCACTTCCACGCCACGAATCAGACGCCTGGGGACCATCACTTCCTCGGCGGTGAGGTCCTTGAAGTCGAGGACCTTGCGGATCATCTCCGCCGGCTCGTTTGCGATGGCTCCAGCCTTCTCCCCCTCGCTGACGACCCACTCGACTTCGCTCTCGGCAATGCGCGCGTCGGTCGGACGCGACTTGGGAACGCGCCGTCGCACCGCCCGGCCGAGGACGGCCAGGGGATCCGCGAGAGGAGCGACCACCCATTCGAGCGGGCGCAGGAAGGCGAGTCCGAGTGCTCCGACGCGTTCGGGACGTCGCCGCGCCAGGGTACCGAATATCTCCGTGAATGTGCCGTACGTCAGGACCGCGCCGAGGACAGCCACGGGAAGGGCAAAGCGATCGAGCCCCATCAGCCTGGCCGCGTCGCTCAGCAGTACGCTGGCCACGCTCAAGGCCACGACGCGCCCCACCAACCAACGCGAAAGCAAGCGCTGGGGGTCATCGGTGAATCGCCGAAAAGCCGCTCCCGCGGCGCCGGGATCGGCGCTCAACGCCTGCATTCGTCCCTCGGGAATCTCGCTCAGCGCGGCGTCGCTCGCGGCGAACAGCGACCCAATGGCGGTCGCCGCAGCGGTCGCGACGAGTTCGATGGCGGCAGTCACCTACGAAGCACGACGCTAGCGTATCGCCTTCAACGGGTCTAGGTAACCCCCAGCTCGACCGTGCCGCTCGGGGGGGTCTACGACAAGATTCTCAGGACGTTGCCGCGCAAGATCTTGCTTAGGGCCCGCTCCGTGACGCCTGCGCGAAGTAAAGCGTCCGTGAGGAGCGGCAAGCCGCCTGGGTCGGAGAGCTGCCGCGTCGGCACGATGAATCCGTCCCAGTCGCTCCCGAGCGCCGGGGCGTCCTCTCCGACAACGTTCAGAATGTGCATGAAGTGCTTGACGACGGGCTCCAATCCCTCGCCGCCGAGGTAACGTGGATAGAAAATGACGCCGACAACGCCGCCTTTGTCGGCCACGGCGCGCAGCTGATCGTCGTCGATGTTGCGCCAATGCTTGTGGGCCCCGAGGACGCCGGTATGACTGACGATGGGCGGCCTGGAGGCGACCCGGCACGCATCGAGAAAGCCTCGACGGTTGATGTGCGAAAGGTCGACGAGAACATTCTCGGCCTCGCAGCGTCGAATGAGCTCGAACCCCCAGGGGGTCAGCCCTTGTTCATCCCGCCGGCCCGATCCGTAGGCAGGGTAGCCAGCGTCGTTCGCGCTGAAGTGCAGAAGGCCCAAGTAACGTACGCCTCGACACGCGAAGGCATGGATCTTGTCGAGATCTCCCTCTAGGGCGTGCGCGCCTTCGATGCCCAAAAGCGCCGCGATCACGCCGTCGCGGCGGCACCGCTCGACCTCAGCGGCAGTGCGGGCAAGACGGATGTCCTGCGGACCGCGCAGGACGAACTCGTTAAGAATGTCGATTTGCTCGTTCACAGCGCGCGTCAGCCCGCCCGCGTGGGGTACGATGGGCAGCGAGACGAGGCTGAAAAACTGCGCTCCGATGCCTCCGTCTCGCATCCGCGGGACGTCCACGTGTCCGCCGAGTGCCGAACGCCAAAGGGGAGCGTGGTGCCTCTTATGAACGTCGTAGCCGAGCCACCTCGACCACATGAGTGTGTCGGCGTGCAGGTCGATTGGAGGGTGCAGGGCGTGGAGCGATTGAGCGTGGTCGGAGCCGCGCATGAGCTTCTATAACGCAATCAGCCTCCGATCCGCCCGCGGGGGTCACCGTGCTAGAAATAAGTTTGCATGACGATGCCTGAGCGCTCCTCGGCGCCTCCGCTCCTACTGGCCGAAAGCGTGCTCGATCTGGTCGGCGAGACGCCGCTCATCGCCATCCGCACGCCCGGGCGCCCGGGTCGCAGGGCGGCCGTCTGGGCCAAGATGGAGCAGGCCAATCCGGCCGGGTCGGTCAAGGACCGCATTGCTCTTTCCATGATCGACGACGCGGAACGCACGGGACGTCTGAAGCCGGGCGGTGTCGTGGTGGAGCCCACGAGCGGAAACACCGGAGTCGGCCTTGCTTTGGTCTGCGCGGTTCGTGGGTACCGGTGCATTCTGGCGATGCCCGAGAGCATGAGCCTCGAGCGCCGCCAATTGCTCGAGGCGTTCGGAGCCGAGGTCGTGCTCACGCCGGAGACCGAACAGCTGGCCGGGGCAGTCTCTGCGGCGCGAGCCCTCGCAGACACGACCCCTGGGGCGTTCCTGCCGGATCAGTTCGGGAACGCGGCCAACCCGAACATTCATGAGCACGCCACGGCGCAGGAGATCATCCGAGCGATGGACGGCTTGCATATCGACGCGTTCGTGGCGGGGGTGGGCACGGGCGGAACGATCAGCGGTGTGGGCAAAGCGTTGCGTCACCAGCTTTCGCCCCGACCCCGGATCGTCGCCGTCGAGCCTGAGTCCTGCGCAACCATTTCGCGCGACGAGCGCGGCCCGACCAAGATTCAGGGACTCGGCGCAGGCTTCGTTCCGAAAAATTATCACCCCGAAGTCGTCGATGAGGTGCGCACGGTCAGCGACTCGGACGCGTGGCGTATGAAGGTCGAACTCGCACGCCGTGAAGGGCTGCTCGTGGGCATCAGCGCCGGCGCGGCGGTTCACGCTGCACTCGACGTCGCGCGAGAGCTCGGAATGGGCAAGAACGTCGTGACCGTCCTGCCTGACACGGGCGAGCGATACTTTAGCCTGGAGGAGTACTTTCCGGAGGCCGGTCGGTGAGTCGCGCGCGCGCGCGCGTTCTCATCCTCGGAGTCGGGGGCCTCGGTTGTCCGGCCGCCCTTGCGCTGGCGCAGACTGGCATCGAAGTTTTGGGCATCTGCGACGACGATGTCGTCGAGGCGACCAATCTGCACCGCCAAATCCTCTTCCGAGACGGTGACGTCGGCGCGCCCAAGGTGGACGCGGCCGTTCGGGAGCTCCGTCGGCGGGCTCCAGACATGAAGATCCGGGCGCACTCGACCCGCATGCTGCCCGCCAACGCCATGGAGATCGTGCGACAGTACGACGTGGTCGTCGAGGGCAGCGACAACTTCGCGACGAAATTTCTTGCGGCGGACGCGTGCATGTTCGCTGGCGTGGGCATCGTGCATGCTTCGGCGGTCCGATGGATCGGCACGGTTCTTGGCGTCGGATCGCGCGGCAGACCCTGCTATCGGTGCCTTTTCGAGGACCTGCCCACCGACGATGCGCCCAACTGCGCCGAGGCGGGCGTCATGGGGCCCGTGCTGGGCGTCGTTGCCGCTGCGCAGGTCGACTGGACTCTTTCATGGCTCGACGGCGATGCGATCTCCGGGCAGTTGGTGACCTTCGACGGGCGTACCGACATGTTGCGGCGTCGCACGATCGAGCCCCGCATCGACTGCGCCCTCTGCGGCGCGGCTCCGCGCATTCGACGGATCGAGCCGGCCGCTTATGATCCGCGCCCGTGTGCAGGCTGACCGAGAGGAGAGATTGCCAATGGAGACCATCGTACGCATTCCAACGCCGCTGCGAACGCTGACCGGCGGAGCCGACGAGGTAACGGCTTCGGGCGGTACCGTCGGCGAACTGATCGACGATCTGGAGCGTCGGCATCCCGGGATACGTGAACGGTTGCTCGACGAACGTGGAGTTCGACGCTTCATCAACATTTACGTGGGCGAAGAGGACGTTCGGTTTCTCGACGGACTGAAAACGAAGCTCAATACGGGCGATCAGATCAGTATCGTGCCCGCGATTGCAGGCGGATGAGCGCAACGATGGACCGGCACGGGCGCCAGTCCCGGCTCGCCGAGGTTGGGTCTATGGGTCAGACCAAGATCGCGCGCGCAAGCGTCGACGTACCGCTCGACGGGTTCGCCGCTGAGGTCGCGGGTGGCTACCTAGTGGGCGCCGGTGCACGAAGGGTGCGTGTGCGCGACCCCGCGCTCGCGGCGACGCTGCGCGCGATGGATCCGTCGGTGCGCGTCGAATTCGCCCCGGCCATTGCCGTCGAACGTGCTCCGGGTCCGTTCGGATTTCGCGACCCGGCCGCACAGGCTCTGGCCGATGGGGCTCACTTTGCTCTGCGTACGGTGCGCGCCGTGCTGGAGGGTGTACCGTGAGAGCCGGCAGAAGCCGACGTATCGAATCGATTGTCGACGCCGTCGGCAACACTCCGCTGGTCCGGCTGAGGGGCATCGCCCGCGAGCTCGCAGGGGTGCAGATTTGGGCGAAGTTGGAGTTTGCAAATCCGGGCGGGAGTGTGAAGGACCGGCCCGCTCTTCGGATGATGCAGGACGCGTTGGCGGATGGAAGGCTCACGCGCGACAAGATCTTGATCGACTCGACGAGTGGCAACACGGGTGTCGCTTACTCGATATTTGGGGCGATTTTTGGCATTCGAGTTCGCCTGGTTATGCCTGCGAATGTAACCAAAGCACGCAAAGACATCGTGCGGAGTTTCGGGACCGATATCGTCTACACCGACCCGATGGAGGGATCGGACGGAGCCATCCGCGTCGTGCGCGAGATCGTCGCCAAAGATTCGAACGCCTATTTTTACCCCGATCAGTATTCCAATCCGTCGAATTGGCTCGCCCACTACGACGGAACCGGGCGCGAGATCCTGGAGGCGTTGGGTGACCGAGTGACCCACTTCGTCGCGGGTCTCGGCACGACGGGCACGATGATGGGTTGCGCGCGGCGCCTCAAAGAATGGCCCCGCCGGATCGAATGCATCGCCGTCGAGCCCGCCGAGGCGTTGCACGGTCTTGAGGGCTTGAAGCACTTGGCGACGAGCCTCGTTCCGCCCATTTACGACGCTCGCGTACCGGACCGGACCTTCCACGTATCGACCGAGGATGGGTGGGACACCGCCGATCGACTTGCGCGAGAGGAGGGCCTTCATGTCGGGCATTCGTCGGGGGCGAACGTATTCGCCGCCCTCCAGGTCGCGCGAGAGCTCGTGCAATCGGGTCGCTCCGGGTGCGTCGTAGCGATCGTCTGCGATCGTGGCGATCGCTACTTCGCTCCCATCCGGTGGGAGCGCAGATACGTTTGGTAAGGTATCCCTCCGAGAGCTATCTAGGGCAATGCGCGACCCCAAAAAACATCCTTGGATCGATGGTGATCTCGTCATACCCCGCTCCGTGCTCGATCGGGTCGACGAGGAAGCCCGGCGATCGTACGCTGCGGACGAGGAGAGCTGCGGTTTTCTCGTCGGTCCCGCCCAGGACGGTCTGCGGATCGACGGCTTGGTCCCGATGGTTAACCGCGCCAACCGCCTGCATCGATTCGATCCGGAGCAATACCCCCGTACGGGGCGGACCTACTTCGACATCGACTCGAGGAAGTTTGAGGAGGCCATCGGTCGCGGTGAATCCGACGGACGCCCCGTGAAGGTGCTGTATCATTCTCATCTGGACGTCGGGGCGTACTTCTCTGCCACCGACGCGGAGGTTGCGAAGATGGGACAGGGCGAGCCGCCGTGGGATCTCGCCTACCTGGTTACCAGCGTGCGCGACGGCAACGTCGACGATCGCAGGCTCTTCGTGTGGGACGCGCGGTCGAGCGAGTTCGTTCCGAGTCGGCTCGAGGTGGATGAAGGTCGCTGACATGGTGCTCACGCGGGCGTGCCGCACGGTCCTGGCTGGTTGCACCACCGCCATCCTCGTCGGCGCACCCGATGCACACGCGCAGTTGCAGGATGCGGTGGATCGCATCGCGAACGCGTGGCGCAGCGCCGGCGGGTGGGTCGAGGTCGACAAGACACGCTTTCTCCGAGACGATGAGACCACCGTCGTCAGACTGCCCAATCTACCCGAGGGCGAGTGCACGACCATCGCCCTCATCGGGGCGCGCGTTCTCGGATTTCACGTCCGGCTCCTCGGCGACGGCGAAGCCGCCGCAAACCAGCACTCGCAGAGCGAGGCAGGTGCCCTGTCGATCGAGCGATGCGGCGAGGCCCAGGCGCGCCGAATTTTCGTGACGAGCGACTCCGGTCGAGGCGCTCTCGAAACCGTCGTGGCCCGTTCCGCGAAGCCGTTGCCCGCATTGCAGAGCATTCTTCCCGAGCGCACAGGCGGCCTTGGACCGTTTGCAGAGGCGGGAGCATTGCCGGCGCTTCCGGCGCCCGAAAAGCGCGCTGACTTGGCCGAAGCGCGGGCCAAGCGAGACGGAGCCTCGGTGGCAAAGCGGGCCATCTGGCACTCGGGTGTGGACGGCGCAGGGTTGGGCGAGGTGGACCTTTCGCCGGGATGCCACGGGTTTCAGCTGTTCGCACTCGATCCTAACAATGTACGTCCTGCACGTCGCACCAGGCTCGATTTGGATGCCGAAATGCGAGACCGATTCGACGATCGCCTGCTCGCGCGCGACCGAACCGACGCTCCGGACGCCCGACTCTCGGTATGCGTCGGCGAGCCCACCCGCGTGGGGATCGCGTTCGTCGGCTCCCCGCCGGAAGCTCCGGTGTTGATTTCGCACGTCGCGTGGCCGTTGCCTGAATACCTACCGTCGATCTGGGGCAGCGAGGCTCGTGGGCGTATGGCTCAGGCTCTGCTCGCACGACACGTCGTCTCCTTGCCGGCGGAGCCGGTCGTTCTCGCGCTAGGCGGATCGGGCACCACTGTGGCTCCTCTCTCCATCGAGCCGGGAGGCTGTTACTTGGCGCTTGTCTCGCTGATTCAGGGGATGGCGCGTGCCCTCAGCCTTCATGTTCGCGTCGCTGCGAGGGAGGTCTTCGATGATCGAGAGCCGGACGACAATGTGGCCATGGTCGCGTTCTGCGCGGGCGAGCACACGCGAGCTTCGGCCCAAGTGCAAGCGCACGGCACTGCCCTGCTCGGCTGGGGCCTCGCCGTTTATCACGTGCCGGTAACCGTCTGGGACCCGCCGCCGTGAGGGCCCTGTCGCTCAACGCGCCGACCGCGTGGCTCGGCGGTGTCATCGTGCTGGCCGGCTGCGCCCCGTTCCGACCTTCTCTGCACGAGGCGACGACGCGCTTGCCGCTGGGGGCCCCCGAGGTGGCGGCGGGGCAGCTCGGAGCTCGGGCGCTCCTCGGGGATGTACCGGCTCGCGCCTCACGCTTTGGCGCGGGGCCGCCGTCGCTGGTCGCTTCCGGGGAAGCACTCGACAACGATTGGCTCGGGGCGTTCGTCCAGGTGCCGCCGGAGCTCTGCATGCTCGCTTATGCGAGAGCGTCGTCCTCTGTGGAGGACGTGGACGTCGCGGTCTACTCCGATGAAGGGACCTCGGTGGCCGTCGACGAAGCGCGTGACGTGCATCCAACGGTGCTCGTGTGTCCCCCCCACCCGATCCGCGTCTACGTGGCTGCCCACGTGGTCGAAGGCGAGGGTCTCGTTGCGGTGGGTGCCCAGCTCGTGGCTAGGGAGCAAGCAGCCGCCGTAGCTCACGGGCTCGCGATCCGTGGAGCGCTCGGGCAGGGGACGCGGGCTGCCGATGCGTGGCCGGGCCTGGATGAAGCGGTGCGACGTCATCGATTGGAGTTGGGCGGCAAATGGGAAGAGTTCAAGCGCGTTGCCCTCCCAGTCGACGTCAGCGCCCCGACGTACGCTTCGATGCCGGTCGACGCCGATCAGTGCGTCGACGCGATCATCGTCCCCGATGACGACGTCGCCTTGCTGGATGTAGAAGCGACCGACGACCAGGGGCGGGTTGTGGCGCGTGCCCGAGAAGAGATGGGGCCGCGGTCCATGACCCTGTGCTCCCCGGTGCCCATGGCCGGGACGCTGTCGGTTCGCCCGCACGCCGGTCGTGGATTGGTGGCCATCGTCCTGGCGCGGGCCGGCGGCGACGTGGCACGGGACCTCACCGAGCGGCCGGCCATTGTATGGATGTCGCCCACGCGCTCGCTCGAGGTTGCGAAGCGGGCCACCAACGCGTTGCTGGCCAAGAGCGGCTACCCACCTCCCGCGTCGACCGCATCCGGCGTGCTCGCGCTCGGGCGACGGGCGAGCTTGCCTCTCGAGCTCGGATGGCTTGGCAGCTCGTGCGGACGCATCGACGTGGTCGCGGGGGCGCCTCTGTCGTTGCTGGAGGCCCGCGTCTGGGGGGCGGGTGATGCGCTTTTGGCGTCCGGCGAGGCGTCCTCGTCTCTTGCGCTCTTCGCATGCACCCGCGGACCTGCACGCCTTGAGCTCGAGGCGCGGGGACGGCCCGGGCCCTACGCTGTGTTCGTGCGGCCCGAACCATGGAAGGACCCCTCGTTTACCTCGCATCCTCTCGCATCATCGCGCATGTTGGCTCGTGCCGCCGTCGGCGAAGCCATGCTTCTTCCAGGCAAAGACGGCGCCGCTCGCGAGCTCGCTCTTGACGAGTCGCGACTCGTCACCTGGACCGAGACCGTTCCTGCGGGCCGATGTCTACGCGTGACCGTGGGCGCCCAGGGCGATGGATTGGGGATCGAGATTCGCGCCTTCGAGCCGCGTGACGTCGAGATCGACCGCGCTGAAGCGGCCCACGCGGCCGCGGTGCGCGCTTGCGCCCCGCAGGACGCCTCACGCATCATTCGCTTCGAAATGCGAGCGTCGGCTGGACATCTGGACTCCGTCATTGGCGAACGCATCGACTCGCCCGACGGACATTGAAACGGCAAGGTCCCGCGGACGCATCCGCGAGCGAGCTGCAGTGCAAAAGGACCGCTAGCCTTGTTTTTTCCGAGGCCCCGACCCGTACCCCAACGCCGCTCCTGAGGTTTTGATCGTGGCCGTCCCGCAAGAACCACGGCACGGATGGATTCGCGCGACGTGTGGAATGGACCACTAGCCCTGAGACAGCCGTGTCAATACGGCGTCGGCCGCCGCGATGTCCACGGACCCAACACACAGGGGGGTGCCCCGGCGGGGAACGAAGACAACCGTGCATCGGCCACGTGCGCCCGATGCGATGCTCGTCAACGCCAAATCCAGCCCGAAACCGGCCGCGACGATCGCGAGCCCTGCGGCAACGACCGACGGAGACTCCGCGCGGAAGCCGTCGATGAAGGCCGTGACGCCGACGTAGCTGCCCAGCGCAAGCGCGAAGAGTGCTCCATAGAGGGCCAACCGGGGGTAGCGCACATCTCGTGTTGCGCGGGCCAGTGCGGAGCGCGGAACAACGACGTCTCGATCCCGCAGCGTGCGACCCAAAAGCTCGATTCGCCACCGCACGCGCACGCCACCATCCTCGGAAAGCGTGACCTCCGCCGGCTTGCGGTACGCGAATGCCACGCGCAAGATGGCGCGGGCGACGTTCATGACGAGCGACAGGCCCGTCAAGCCGAGCGATGCGGTCGCGAACCAGCCCCGAGGTGAGTGGGCCCACTCGCCGACCAGAGAATGGCCTCCGCCTCGATCACCGGCTCGCCGCAAAATGGTCGCGATCATCGGATCGTGGGCTTCGGTAGCGAGCCGTGAGCAAAGGCGGGATGCGTTGGCCGACGGGGAAGACGCCAGGGCGATCGCAGCCACCAGCGTCTCGGGGCGACCGAGCGACGCAAGCGTGCCGTCGTCATGGCGACGCACGCGCTCGGCGAACGCGTCCCAAACCCTGTCCGCGCGGTCCCCGAGCGCCCGGTCGACGAATCCCGTCGCATCGAACCAAGTGTGTGTCGCCAGCCAGAGGAGTTGGCTCGCTCGCCGGTCCTCCTCGTCGGACGCTTCCGTGGGCCAGAGTCCGAGGGCCTGTCCTGCAAGGGCGCGTGCGAGAGTGCGCTCGGTGCTGTTGGTGGGCCCTCGGGCGAGAACGTCCAGCGCGTTGCCGAATGGCGTCGCCGCCTCCTCGCGCGTGAGACACCGTTGCGCGGCGAGCTTCTCGGTCGGCTCCGGCTGCTCCTCGGACCGTCGGGCCTCGGCCGCGCGGCTCATCACCTCCTGCGCGATCGCGGCGAGGTCGGCGAGCCGTGGGAGCTCCGAGAGCGCCTCGTAGGCGCGCGCGTCGCCGTCGGATTCCATTACACGGACAGACCCAAGTTGCCTCCGTGATCGACGAGTCGTGCGAACGCACCGATGCGCGCTGCGAGATCCGATCGACCGATCGCCAACAACCGAGCGGGCCCGATCGACTCGACGCAAAAGCTTCCGAGCGCCGACGCGAAGAACATCGCCTGGCGCACGGCCGCAGGCGACACCTCGCCGCGCGATACGAGGTAGCCCATCAACCCTCCTGCGAATGCGTCACCGGCGCCGGTCGGATCCAAGACCTCTTCCAGCGGATAGCCCGGCGCAAAGAACGTTCCGGTATCGTCGAAAAGAAGAGCCCCGAACTCACCACGTTTGATGACGAGCGCCCTGGGGCCACGCTTGCGAATGTCCGCCGCGGCGCGCACCAAGTTGTCGATTCCGGAAAGAGCACGCGCCTCCTCGTCGTTGACAATCAACAGATCGACGCGGCGCAGAAGCAGGGCGAGTGCGAGCGGCTCGCCTGTGATCCAGAAGTTCATGGTATCGGCGGCTACGTATTTGCAGCGCGGCATCTGCTCGAGGACGTCGGTTTGCAACTGGGGACGGATGTTTCCGAGAAGGACGAACGAACATGTGCGATGAACCGAGAGAACTCGGGGCGCAAAGTTTGCGAAGACATTGAGCTGCGTGTCGATCGTCGTGCGGCTCGCGAGATTGCTGGAGTAGCGGCCGTGCCAGCGAAACGTTCGCCCATCGGCCCGCTCGATACCGGACGTGTCCACACCCCGGGCGCGGACTTGCTCGAGGAGCGACTCCGGAAAGTCCGCCCCCACAACCCCCACGACGCGAACCGGTGACAAGAGCGAGGCGGCGAGCGACGCGTACGTCGCGGATCCGCCAAGAACGCTGCGGAACTCACCGGATGGCATATCGAGGTCGTCGAACGCGATGGACCCTACGACGAGAAGTGAATCGTTGTTGCTGCCGGTCACGACAATCTCCCTGAGGTTTACAAGTACTTGGCTACGAGCCAGTCGAGCCGTGCGTGCGCGGCGGCGGAAATGCTCTGGCGATCGGTCATCAACCCCAGGCGCAGCGCCCCCGACGCCGAGCTCTTTTCCGGGTCCGGAAGCCGGAGCGAAAGTTCGGCGACGGCGCGCCGCGCGGAAGACACGTTGCGATCCATCACGGCAAGGACCGAATCGACGGTCACGTCAGCCTCGCTCTCGTGCCAACAGTCGTAGTCCGTAGCGAGCGCCAAAAGCGCGTAGGGGAGTTCCGCTTCGCGCGCGAGTTTGGCCTCCGGCATGGCCGTCATTCCGATCACCGACACTCCCCACGACCGGTAGAGGCGGCTTTCGGCTCTCGTCGAGAACTGAGGTCCATCGATGCAGATATACGTTCCGCCGCGATGGACTCGGACACCCACCCCTTCCGCGGCGCGCGCGAGCGCGCCGGCCAAGTCCGCGCAGACCGGATCGGCGAACCCGACGTGCGCGACGACGCCGTCTTCGAAGAATGTCGCGACGCGCCTTTTCGTGAGGTCGATGAACTGGTCGACGACCACGAAGTCACCGGGAGCAATGTCCTCGCGCATCGAGCCGACGGCGCTCACGCTCAATAGATGAGTGGCCCCGAGCTTCTTTAAGGCGCACACGTTGGCGCGATAGTCGATGACGTGTGGCGCGATGCTGTGGCCCCGCCCATGCCGGGGCAAAAACAGAAACGTGGTGTCGCCGAGCCGACCCCGAACAACGACATCGCTCGGGGGACCGAACGGCGTGTCGACGTCGACCTCCTCGACCTCTTCGAGGCCCTCGATTCGATACAATCCGCTCCCGCCGATGACGGCCAACGTGTTTCGTCTGGACATGATTCGGCTCCGGTTCCCGACGTCCATCGCTTACACCAGCCTGCCCGTTCGCAGAAGGGATTCGGCTAGATGCGCGCGCCGCGGTCGAAGCGCTCGCTCGGCGACGACGATCGAGCGCAGCTCGTCGACGGCCCGGTCCAGATCGTCGTTGACCACCAGATAATCGAACAGACCGTAGTGCTCAATCTCGCGCTTGGCAACTTCGAATCGACGTTTGAGAGTCTCTTCCGTTTCGCTGGCCCGCCCGCGGAGGCGTCGTTCGAGCTCCATCATCGACGGCGGCAAGATGAAGGCTGCCACGACGTCAGTCACTTTCGATTTGATCTGCCGGGCCCCTTGGTAGTCGATATCGAAGAGCATTCCGTTGCAGCCGTGGACGGCTCGCGCGCGGTCGATTTCCGCGGTCGAGGTACCGTAAAGATTGCCATGCACCTCGGCCCACTCGAGAAACGCCCCCTTCGCGGCCAAGTCCAGAAACGTTGCCCGATCGACGAAATGGTAGTCGCGTCCATTCACCTCGTTGGCACGAGCGGGTCGCGTCGTGTGACTTACGCTGAAGAGCAATTCCGGGCAGTACCCGAGAAGCCGTCGTGTGAGCGTCGTCTTGCCCGCACCGCTGGGCGACGAAAGGATCAGGAGGAGAAAGTCGTCCTTGGAATTCATTCGACGTTTTGCACTTGCTCGCGCATCCGTTCGATTTCCGCCTTCAACTCGACCACGGCGTGTGCGACGGGCGCGTCCGGGCTCTTTGCGCCAACCGTGTTGGCCTCGCGTGCCATCTCTTGCAGGAGAAAGTCGAGGCGGCGTCCTACGGCTTCTTCGGCGCCGAGAAGCGCGGCGAATTGACCGCAGTGACTCTCGAGACGCGTGAGCTCCTCGGTGATGTCGCAACGCTCGGCGAATACGGCGATTTCCTGCTCGAGGCGTCCGGCGTCCACGTCGATCTCTCCACCGGCTCGAAGCCGCTCCGCACGATCGGACAGGCGCCTTCGGTGCGCCTCGAGGACGTCGGGCGAGCGCCGATGGATCTCGCGCGCGATGCGCTTCACACGTTCGAGCCGTCGCGTGAGATCGTCTCGCAAGGCCGTCCCCTCGCACTCGCGCATGGCGTCGAGTGCGCGGACAGCCGCGTCGAAGGCAAAGCGGGTAGCGTCCCGAATTCGATCCGTCTCGGGGTCGACCGGCGGCGCAAATAAGTCTGGAATGACGGCGAGCAGCGAGAGCGGGACCTCACTGCCCGGCGCCAACTCGTCGCGCAGCTCGGAGAGGGCACGGAAGGCGGCTCGTGCCCGGTCGCGGTCGAGTGCCGGAGCGCCGAGCGCGACGCCGTCGATCCGAAGCACGACCTCGTAACGACCTCGAGTCAGTCGCTCGCGGGCCAGTTGCTCTACAAATCCCGTCATGTCCGTCGACTCCCGCGGCACTCGCACCCGGACGTCGAGAAATCGGTGGTTGACTCCGCGGATCTCGACCCCGAGCGTGCCTGCGCCCAGCGGCGTCTGCCCCAGCCCGAATCCGGTCATGCTGCGCATGGATTTCCCACGCTACGACGATTTCGCATCGGCCTCCAGACAGAGCGCGAACACCGCCAGGCCCGAAACCCGCCGTGAGGGCCGTCCAACGCCGGCCGCCACGACGGCGCGCCTCAGAGACCCTTCTTGCGCTTCACCTGCTCGAGGACCTTCGCGAACTCAATCTCCCATTCGCGCGTTCCCTCGCGAACGTTCCGGATCTGCGCTCGTACTTCGGCGTCGACCGTTGCATCGACGGCCATGTGCTTCTTGAAGATGGGCGCCATCTTTCGCCGAAGCTCGACGTCTTCGACATACACCTCGTCGACATGGTTTGAGTGCATCAACATCTCGACGACCTGGTCGAGCAAATAATCCAACGCATCGTCGCCCACCTTGATGCCCTTCTCTTCCGCAACGAGCTGC
Organism: uncultured delta proteobacterium; assembly: GCA_963696385.1. Taxonomy (GTDB): domain Bacteria; phylum Myxococcota_A; class Polyangia; order Polyangiales; family Polyangiaceae; genus Palsa-1150. The sequence goes on along the minus strand of CAVOKF010000003.1, from coordinate 166,947 downwards.
CGCACCCTCGAGAATTCGGTATTTGGCTTGCCCGTTCGTTCGAGGACGTCCTTGGCGCGGTCGTTCACCTCGCGTTCGTCGGAAAGGTATTGCGTGAGGACGGCCGCCACGTCCGCTTCCACCTGTTTGGGGCTCTCCGCTTCGATGTCGTTCGAAGTGAGCAGCGCGCGAACGATTTCGGCCGAGACCGCAGGAATTTTTCCGCTGTACAGACGCATGGCAGCGGCCTTTCTACTCCGTTACCTCTTTCTGCGCACGTCTTGCGACGGCTCCGCGCCTGCAGGTGCGTCGCCGGCCCCGCCGAGCTGAAGTCGACGCATGACGGCCTTCTTTTGCCGTTCTTTGTACTTGGCGTGCGACGCATCACCAATCTCGTTGTGGGCTTCGCTGTCGCGGTCGACGATCTGGAACTCGCAGATAACGAAAATCACGTTGCCGAGAGTTCCCGCACTGGAGGGTGCGCGGTCGAGGATTCGCCTCGGCAATCGCACCGGCATATCCACGACGAAATGAATAATCCTGTAGGATTCCGCGGAGAACTGGTTGTCGCTGGGCGTGAATTCGTTGTCGTTCCATCCGCACACTTGCATCTGATCGAGAAGCGGTTTCAGAGTCGTCTTGTCCACGTAGGACTTGAAGCCGAAGATCGAGTTGATGCTCTGGCCGGGGACGACGTAATTGAACGGGAACAGCTTCTTGGTCAGGTATTGAAGGACTGGAAAAATATCGTCACGCGTTCGCGTAACGACACGAAACCGCAGCTTGTCGAAGACTTGTGCGGCGATGGTGTCCTGCTTCGAAAGGAGCTTCGTCATCAGCGAGTCTTTGTTCTTGCGTCCTCCGACGAATTCGATGATCGGAAAGCCTCCGGCGAGCATCGCACCGATGACTCGGTAGACCTTCTCCTCGACGATGTGGAACACGTCGTGATCCGACATCGGCAGAACGAACAGCAGCTCGCGGCCGTCGAGATGGTGAATGATGTGCATGCATTTCAGAATCGTGCATGCGCACATCGCACGGTGGCCACGGCCGGCCGCGAGAAGTAGGAGCTCGGACACCGTCGCTTGCTCGACCGGCCTGGGGATCGGGTAATCGAACTGGCGGCGCAAGTATCCGATCGCTTCGCTCTTGACGTGATCCATGCGCGCCCGGTCAGCGGGCTCGTCCGGATGCAGCTCCTGAGCATGCAGAAATTCCCGCACGTGTTCTTCGGTCGTGAGGTCCAGACGGCGCCAATCGATGACCGAGTCGCCGCGCAGGATGAGTCGGATCGCCTCCAGATCGGCGAGCGTGAACTCATCGAGCGGTTTCAGCCGCTCTCCCGGCTCGCGATCAGCGTCGTTCATGGAGGCCCCGAATGGGGGGCGTTGGACCTTAGCTCAAACTCGCCGGGTGCCCCTATCGCAAGGACGAGGCATGGGGCAGGCGCGTCAGGGGCGCTGCGCCCCCCTGACGGACCCTTGGTTCAGCGCGTCTCGCGCAAGTCTCCCGGCTCGCCAGCCAGAGGGGTCGATGCCGAATGGCGGCCGAGAGACAGCGTACCGACGAAGATGCAAACGGTAACGGCCAACACCGCGCAATGCCCGAGGAAGGCGCCGGAGCACCCAGCGACGGCGATAGGGGTAATGGCAATGAGATACCAGGGCGTCAGCTTCATGCGTGAGGATCTCCGCGAGGACGTCGACGGGGTTGCGGGCGTTAGCGCCTTACATGTGGGTTACGTTACGACATCCAACTGCGGGAATCCAAACTTCTACTGATGAGCCGCCGGTGGGGCAAGCGAAACCGACCGGTGGCGAAAGGGCTTTGTCGCGAGGGGTACCTAGGCGCACCCCGTCCATTCAGGCGAGCAGAGGACAAGGTCACTCTTTCGGCGACCCGTTCCAAGCCGCGAACGGTTCGTGTGGATGCTTGGTGAGATCGCGCGGAATCGTTGCAGCCGTTGAGCTCACCGGTCTATCGTCTGAAAATGGCCTTTGGGGCGACGATTTGGCGCGCCGGCCCGTGCGCGTGGTCCGCGCTTCTGGTCGGGTGCACGACGGTCGATCCGGGGACCAACTTCGTCGTCGCCGACGTGACATTCGATGCCGACTACTTTTACTGTCACGTCGAGCCGCAGTACATTTTCGCGAACAATTGTGGGCCCGGCGATTCGAAGTATCCGCCGAACAGCTGTCACTTCAATCCCGCTGCCGTCAGCGGCATGGGCCTCATCGACCATGCAGCCGTTGATTGCGACGGCGGGGATCATCCTGTCGACCTGACGCAGATCGGGACCGGCAGCCCACCCCAAAGCAATTATGTGGCTGTGTCCTCCGAGATGAGCCGCGACTACACGGTCGCGCCCCTCCTCGTTCGGCCGAGCGGAAACGGTCACGTGACCGTAATCAACCCTCAAGACCCGACGGTCGTCACGCTTCTGAGCACTTGGGCCCAATGAAGGGGGCCGCTCACGTGCTCGGGCCTGTCGTCGGGTGGGTCTGCATGGCCGCTCCGGTCGCGGCGTCGGGCCCTCACTCCGACGATCCAGAAGTCAACGCGTTCGCGCGCGTGATTGTCGACGCCGCCGAGCTCCGGACGGGGCCTGGAATCAGCTACCGCGTGATTTACCAGGCGCATCGCGGAGAGACGTTCGCGCTCGACGGGCGCACGGGGGCGGGCTTTTGGCTTCGCGTCATTCTGTCGGACGGGCGGGTAGCGTTTGTGCTTGGCGATGAGGTGCAGCCCTTTGGGGTCAGCCCGGCCGATGAGGGGGGCCCCTCGCGACCGGGGGTGTTCGCCCCGCCCCCGCTCCGAGGGTCGCATGGAGGCGTGGCGATGCTCGGTGGCTTGCTGAGCATCCCCGTCGTCGGTGGGGCCGTGCAGCGCTTCGGGTACGTCGAGGCGAGAGTTTCACTCGTACTGCACGAGACGGTCAGCTTGGAAGGATTTGTCGGCGACGGCTTGACGAATGACGGATCCGAGCTCCTCTACGGCGGCGGTCTGGCCATCTATCTGGCCCCTTCGTGGCCCGTGTGTCCGTTCCTGGGCATCTTCGCGGGAGGGATGAGCGTGCTGCCGAATGCGGACTCATTCGTTTTGCGCCGCGAGGACCTGTATGTCGCGCGTGCGGGAGGCGGGCTTCTTTTCGCGCTGCGCAATCGTATCCTGGTGCGGCTCGAAGCGACCGATCTGTCCGTATTCTCGGCCGACTCCTACAAAAACGGACAGACCTATTCCGGCGGTTTGGGCGTCTACTTCTGAAGAGTCGCGATGCCCCGGTTTTTCCTTCTGATCCTCACGTTCTGCGTCGCGATCGTGGTCGTCGGCTGCGCGACGGTTGCGCCGGAACAGCGAGCGATGTTGGCCGATCCGACGATGCAGTTCGACGCCGAGGCGAAGCACGACGCAGCGCTCCGGCATGCCCTGGACAACCGAGAAGGATCGATGGGGGGAACGGGCGTTTCGGGCGGAGGATGCGGGTGCAACTAGGGGTCCGTTTCGTAAGCCCCCCGGATCCATCCGCGGGCACGCTGCTGCGCAGCGAAAATAGACCACGAGCCTTGTCTTTCCAGGGCTCCGTCCCGTACCTCCCAAACCGCTCCCGCGCTTTGCGAGTGTCCCACCCCCCAAGAACCGTCGCACTTCTTGGTTCGCGCGAGTGGCGGGGTGGACTACTAACCCGAGCGCGCCTGCGTGCGGTGGAGCGGGCGTGAATCCGGCACCTTTCGTTGCGACCATGGCGGTATCCGCAGCTTTCGCTCTGGCGGGGCAAGCGAAAGCTCAAGTGGCCGAGATCGACACTTCGCACTCCATCTATTATGAAGCGCCGACGCGAACGCACATGTTCGTGTATTCACCTACGGTTGACGCACAAGCCTCTCCCTCGTCGTGGATTGACGTTCGCGGCGGATGGGAAGCCGACGTCGTCTCGGGGGCGAGCGTGGCGACGAAGTTCGGACCCGCCTATCACGCGAATCATCCCGCAGACGTCGTGAGCACCGCGAGCGTGCACGATTTCCGGAACCTCGCGCGCGGAGAGTTCACTCTAAAGGGGGCGGCCACGGCCATGACCGCAGGTTACGGCTACTCGGAGGAGCACGATTATCGGTCGCACTCTTTTCACGTGAACGCCCGCGATGATGCGTTCCAGCACAACACTCAGTTTTCGCTGTCGTATGCACGCAACTTCGACAGCGTTTGCGACCGGGTTCAGGGGGAGTCGGATCCCACACTGTGGGTGGCGCTCGACACGTCGACGGGTTGCTTTACGAACAATCCGACGAGGACCACCGAGCCTATCGGAATAGACACGTTCGAAGCGAGCTGGGCGCAGTCCTGGACTCCGCAGTTGGAGACGCAGCTCACGTACACGGCGCAGCTCGTCAACGGCTTTCAAAGCGATCCGTATCGGAGCGTCGTTCTCGGTGAAGTCAAGGCCCAAGAGCACGTTCCGGCCGAGAGAGCTCGTCAAGCGGCCACGGCTCGCATCGCCTGGTATCTTCGTGCCCTGCGGAGCGCCCTGCGCGTTTCGGTTCGCGGATACTCCGACACGTGGGCGATCAGGAGCGGAACTCTCGAGGTCGAGTTCGAAAGGTCGCTGGGCGAGTCGCTTCGACTCATGGCGCGCGGACGACTGTACGATCAGACCGGGGCGGTGTTCTGGAGCGACGACTATACGGGAGGCGCTCCGCCTCTGGGTCCGCGTGGACAATACTGGACGGGAGATCGCGAGCTCTCGCCGTTTTGGAGTTGGCTCGGAGGAGCACGGATCGTCTCGACGATTGCACCCGAAGGCAGACGGCTCCTCGGTCTGATCGAGACGCTGAAGCTCGAAGCATCCGGTAGCGTGACGGGTTTCACGTACGAGCAATACACACTCGGCGGAACGCCCATTTCGGATGCGCGCGCCTACATCGTGACCGCCGGCCTGGAAGCTACGTTTTAGTCCCCCGGAAGAGAAGTTCCTGGCGGAACTTCTGTGCTTCGCCGACGCCTTCGGCGTCCTCCGGGGGACTGACTTTTTCCTTGGGCGCCGCCCAAACCCCCGAAGGCGCTCCCGCGACTTCGCGAGTCCCCTGGACTCGCTCTTCTCAAAGAAGTCCCCTTTTTCCAGGGGACCAGCCTGCCTCGGCTGTCCGAGTCACGACGCCGGCGATCGCCCGACTGTTATCTGCGCTCGTACTGCTGCTTTCCGAAAAGCGCCTCGCGCGCCCTGGCGTCGAGGGGGGCGTCGCTGCTCGGCGGGACCGCGAAGCCGCGTTTCACCGCCGAGCGCCCGTTGAGCTCATCGAGCCAGCGGGCGAGATTCGGGAACTGGGCGAGGTCGATTTCGAGCCGTGCGTAGCCGGTCAGCCACGGCACGTTCGCGATGTCCGCGATCGTGTAGTTGTCGCCAGCCAGGTAGCGCGCCGACCCGAGTCGCCGATCGAGCACCGCGAACAGGCGCTTCGCCTCGTTCGTATACCGTTCGACGGCGTAAGGAATCTTCTCCGGTGCATAGGTCCGAAAATGGTGAGCTTGTCCCAGCATGGGACCGGTGCCGCCGACCTGGAAAAACAGCCATTGAAGCGCCGCATATCGTTCCGGCCCCGCCGCGGGCAGGAGCCGTCGGGTCTTCTCGGCCAGGTACACGAGAATGGCGCCGGACTCGAACACAGCAAGGTCCTGCGCCTCTCGGTCGACGATGGCGGGGATTTTGTTGTTCGGACTGATCCGTAGAAAATCCGGAGCGAACTGCTCGCCCCGTCGCAGATCGACGGGCTGGACCCGGTACGGCAGCCCGAGCTCCTCGAGCGCGATGGAGACCTTGAAGCCGTTCGGCGTAGGTGCGGTGTAAAGGTCGATCATGGCCCTCTCCGATGGCGTTGGCCTGGCCGGCGGTCGCGCGCTTCAGTCGTCCTCGTGCTCCGCGCCGCGAAGACCGTGTTTTTTCGCCATGTCGTGCAAATGCTTGCGATCCATTTTCGCGTCACGAGCGGCAGCGCTGACGTTACCGCCATGCCGGCCGAGTAGCCACTTGACGTAGCGCCGCTCGAACTCGCCATCGTATTTAGCACGCGTCTCGCGGTAGGTCTTGGTTGGATCGAATTGGAACGAATCGCCACCCGTTCCGGCCGACACCGGCAACGTGACGATGTTGAGCTCACTTTGCCCCGTCGCTCGCGCCAGATAGACAGCACGCTCGAGCACGTTGCGGAGCTCGCGGACGTTGCCGGGCCAATCGTGCGCTACGAGCGCTTGCGTCATCTCGTCGGTCACGATGAGCCCGCTGCCCGTCGTCTTGAGAAAGTTGTCGACGAGCATCGCGATGTCCTCGCGGCGCGCCCGCAACGCAGGCACGGTAACGGGGACGACCGCCAACCGGAAAAACAAGTCTTCGCGGAACTTGCCCGCCTGAACCTCGCGCGGAAGGTTGCGCTTCGTCGCAGCAATGACCCGCACGTCCGTCTTGTTGACGCGGTTGCCACCGACGCGCCGAAACTCGCGTGTTTCGAGAACGCGCAAGAGCTTCGGCTGCACGTCGAGTGGCAGTTCGCCGATTTCGTCCAAAAAGACGGTGCCGCCGTCGGCGAGCTCGAAGGCGCCCTGCCTCGCGGCAACCGCCCCGGTGAACGCGCCCCGCTCGTGTCCGAACAGTTCGCTCTCGATGAGCGAGTAGCTCACGGCCCCGCAATCGACGACGACGAAAGGCCCACGCGACCGCGTGCTCTCCGTCCAGATCGCGCGGGCGAGCACGTCTTTGCCGGTGCCCGTCTCGCCCTCGAGCAGGACCGTCGCGTCCGTCGGCGCGATGCTCTCCAAGACGCCGAATAGGGTGCGCATGACGAGACTCTGACCGAGCGCGTCCCCGAATCGTGTCCGATCGCTCGGCATCACCTCTACGGCGCGCCCGGCCGCTCGGAGCACGATCTCGACTTCGCCGACCTTGAGGACGCTTCCGGCAGGGACGAGCGCGTCGGTAACGCGCGCGCCCTGCACCCTTGTGCCGTTCGTCGAGCCGAGGTCCAGAATGCGTACGCCGTCGCTGCTTCGACTGAGCTCGCAGTGATGCCGCGAGACCGTGTCGTCGGCCAGAACCAAATCGTTGTCGGCGGCTTTGCCGATTCGAAGCCTCTCCCCGATAGGGCGGGTGGCCCCCTTCGCAGATCCCGAGAGGACCACCGCAAGGATTCCGATCTTCGAGCCGGGCGTCGACAGCGCTCGCGTCTCGATCTCGACGTGCTCGTCCGACGCCTTCGGAGGACATCGGTCGGAGGAGGGGGTCATCGTCGCACCGGATCGCGAATGGGGGCGGGCGAACCGCGGAGACTCGATGCACCCCCCATCATTTTCCCCGGAGCGACCGGACCCGCGCAACGAGCCCCCGAAGGACGGGCTGCGGGAGATTGAAAGAAGGCATTCGGTTCTTGCCGTTCTGGATGGCCCGAGCCATATCCGTGTCCGTCACGCGAGCCTGCCACTGGTCGTTGGTGAGGTCGGGGGCCTGGAGCATGGGTCCCATCTGCCCATCGCCACGGCCCGCCGGACCGTGGCATGTCGTGCACTGTTGACGCCAAGCGAGATCGACGAGCTGAGCGATGTCGCTCTGTGTAGGGTCGCCCTTGGCCGAGCGTCCGGCCCCGCCCGCTCGCTGTTGGGCGAGCTTGTCGTCGTCGTTCGAGTGATGGTCGCGAGGCGTCCACTCGCTGAGGGAATCGGCCGACGGGGGGCGATCGCATGCGCACGCCGCGAGCCAGGCCAATGCCGTGACAGCTCGCCCGAGGGCGACCGCCACGCTTCGCACCGATCCGGAACAGCCGTGCACGGCCGCGAAACGTAACGCCAATGCAGGAAGATGGCCATCTTGCGGTGGGCTTTGCAGGGCATTACCCTGACTTGAGGCGTGGACCGATCGCGGGCGGAGACACCCGTTCCGCATTTCCCGGCCGCGACCCCGGTTTGCCATGTACGGCAACGCCAACGACGCTGATCCCGCAGAGTCCAACCGTAAGGTTACCGTTCCCGACATCCGCGCACGCAAGCGAACCGGCCCCGCGCTCGCCATGGTGACGGCGTACGACTACACGATGGCGCGGCTCGTGGACGCCGCGGGCGCCGATGTCATCCTCGTCGGCGATTCGCTGGGTATGGTCGCGCAGGGTCGAGCCAATACGCTTCCGGTGACCCTCGACGAGATCTGCTACCACGGCCGTTCGGTCGCGCGCGGATCGACCCATGCGCATGTCGTCGGCGACATGCCGTTCATGAGCTACCAAGTGTCGCCGGCTCAAGCCGTCGAAAGCGCCGGAAAGCTCTTGAAGGACGGAGCCTTCGAGAGCGTCAAGCTCGAGGGGGGCGAAGCCATGGCCGAGCATGTCGCGCGCATTGTCCGCGCGGGCATCCCGGTGATGGGACATGTGGGCCTGCTGCCGCAAAGTGTGCACGCGATGGGCGGCTTCAAGGTGCAAGGGCGCGGCGCCGACGCTGCGGCAAAGATCATGGCTGACGCGCGTGCGATCGAAGACGCTGGAGCGTTTGCCATCGTGGTCGAAGCGGTCCCTCCCGACGTGGCCAGGAAGATTACGAGCGGGTCGACGGTACCGACCATCGGGATCGGCGCGGGCGGCCATTGCGACGGGCAAGTGCTCGTGTGTACCGATCTGCTCGGTATGACGCGCGGCCACACCCCGAGGTTCGCGAGGCGCTACGCGGAGGTCGGCCATGTCATCGTCGATGCGGTGAGGCGCTACGTGGACGATGTGCGATCGGGCGCGTTTCCCGCGGACGAACATGCGTTTAGGCCGAACGATGCGGGCGAGGGAGCCATAGACCGAGCGCCGCGGGTCGCGGAGGTGGGGGAAATCGCAACGCGCACCCCCGCGGTCCGCCTCCCTCACTGATCGTGCGATGGCCGCTCGGCGGATCGCGGACCGCGGGGTGCGGGTCGCCCTGCTGGCCCGGCCCATGCACTCACGATCGTGCTAAATCGACCACGATCCGATGATCGAAGCCTCGCTAGACCGTTACGATCCGGCCGTCATCGAGCCGAAGTGGCAGAAATATTGGGACGAGCATGCAACGTTTCGGTCGGAGCGCCATCCGGGCCGAAAGAAGCTTTACGTCCTCGACATGTTTCCGTATCCGTCGGGCGCCGGCCTCCACGTCGGCCACCCGGAGGGGTACACCGCAACCGACATCGTCGCGCGGTACGCGCGAATGCGCGGCTTCGACGTGCTTCATCCGATGGGCTGGGACGCATTCGGATTGCCGGCCGAACAGCATGCGATTGCGACCCATACCCACCCGCGGGACACGACGCGGAGGAATATCGCGACATTCAGACGACAGCTGAAGATGCTGGGCTTCAGCTACGATTGGTCGCGCGAGATCGACACGACGGACCCGCACTACGTCAAGTGGACGCAGTGGATCTTCCTGAAGTTGTTCGAGCGCGGTCTCGCCTATCAGGCGGAGATTCCCGTCAACTGGTGTCCGGCGCTCGGCACGGTGCTCGCGAACGAAGAGGTCGTCGACGGCAAGAGCGAGCGTGGCGGATACCCCGTTGAGCGAATGCCCATCCGGCAATGGATGCTCAAGATCACGGCCTATGCGGACCGACTCGACGCCGACTTGGAATCGCTCGATTGGCCGGACACGAAGGCCAAGCAGCGTCACTGGATTGGCCGGAGCGAGGGAACCGAAATCGACTTCGAGGTCGTGGACTCCCCGGGGGCGAGCATTCGCGTATTCACGACGCGTGCCGATACGCTTCCGGGGGTCACGTATCTCGTCGTCGCGCCCGAGCACCCGCTCGTGGGCGCGCTCGTGACTCCAAAGTACGAGAGTGCCGTCTCGGCTTACGTCGACGCGGCGCGCCGAAAAAGCGATTTCGATCGGACCGAGACGAAGGCGAAGACCGGAGTGCCGCTCGGCGCTCGCGCGCGCAACCCGATTACGGGGCAGGAGGTTCCGGTATGGATCGCCGACTACGTGGTCGCCACCTACGGCACCGGTGCGGTCATGGCGGTGCCGGCCCACGACGAGCGAGACCACGCCTTCGCGATCGCTCACGATCTTCCCGTGATTCAGGTCGTCTTCCCGATGGACAACGGCGTGGTCGATGTCAAAACGCGCGCGTTTACGGACGACGGCGTCGTTCGGTACCGACACGTGAAGGTCGAAGTGCCCGTGGGAGCGACGAGCGCCGAGGCCCGCACGCTCATGACGGCCTGGCTGGCGGCGAGAGGCAAGGGGGGCGCGAAGGTTACGTATCGAATGCGCGATTGGGTTTTCTCGCGACAGCGCTACTGGGGTGAACCAATTCCCATTTTTTTCCCGGTCACCAGCGACGGAGATCCACGCAAGCCCGGCGCGAAGTTCACGATTCATTACGAACAGCCGTTGCCGGTGCGCGAAGACCAGCTGCCGCTGCGCCTTCCGGATCTCGAAGACTTCCGCCCCGGCGACGATCCCGCAGGCGCTCTCGCCCGGGCAGTGGACTGGCGTTTTTTTGAGGACGGCGGACGCTGGTACGCTCGCGAAACGAACACCATGCCGCAGTGGGCCGGGTCGTGTTGGTACTACCTGCGTTATCTCGACCCTGTCGATGATCGGCAACCCTGGACGCCGGGCACCTATTCGGATTGGATGCCCGTCGATCTTTACGTAGGCGGTAGCGAGCACGCGGTTCTCCACCTGCTCTACGCGCGGTTTTGGCACAAAGTGCTCTACGACATCGGCATGGTGAAAGACGCCGAGCCATTTCTCAAGCTAGTGCATCAGGGGATGGTCCTCGGCGAAAACAACGAGAAGATGAGCAAGGCCCGCGGCAACGTCGTGAATCCGGACGACGTCGTACGTGTCTATGGCGCCGACGCACTACGGCTGTACGAAATGTTCATGGGGCCTCTTGAGCAGGTGAAGCCCTGGCAAACCAGCGGGATCGAAGGCATACGTCGGTTTCTCGATCGCGCGTGGAACGTCGCGACTCGACCGCTTTCGACCGATCCAGCCGCAACCGATCATGCGACGCGTCGACTCGTGCACAAGACGATCGAGAAGGTGACTCGCGACATCGAGTCGCTCCACTTCAACACGGCTATAAGCGCGCTGATGATCCTCGTCAAGCATCTGACCGCCCTCGATCGGCCGCCGCGCGATGCCGTGAGGACGCTCGTGTTGTTGCTCTCGCCCATGGCGCCGCACGTGAGCGAGGAGTTATGGGAGCGGGTCGGCGAGGCCAAGGCACGGTCGCTCGCGTATGCGCCATGGCCCGAGTTCGATCCGGCGCTGGTACGAGACGACGTCGTCGAGATCGGAGTTCAGGTCAATGGCAAGCTGCGAGGTACCATCACGATTGCCGTTGACGCCGACGAGGCGACGGCGCGCGAAGCTGCGCTCCACGAGGAGCGGGTCCATGCTTACGTTCACGGAAATGTCGTGAAGAAAATCATCTATGTTAAAGGGAAAATCATGAACTTCATCGTCGCTTGAGATTCCGTCGTCTCTCGGTCGCCCTGTCGACGCTGGGGGCAAAATGGGCGAGACGCGGATCGGCAGCCGAGTTCGGCCTGTTGGTCGCGGCCTCGACGGCCGGCGCGTGTGGCTATCATCCGGTATACGGTGCAGGGCCGACCGAACGTCTTCATGTGATGCTCGTTCGAGCGCGAGTGCCGGATCCGGTCGCAAGCGAGGAAGTCGCCAGCGGGATGAGAGAGGGACTGGCACAGGCCGGATCGCTTGCACCGGGAGACGGGTTCCCGAGAGCCGAGATCGAAGTGCTCAAAACCGACGAGTCGAGCGAAGCCATGACCGTGGGGACCACGGGGCCGATGGCCCGCGCGACCGATGTAGGCATTCTCGCGAGGGCCTGGGTCGTCAGCAACGCCGGAGGGCAGCGGGAGCGCGACACCGGCGACATTCGCGCCGATGAGGTGATTGCCGTCGACCGAATTCAAGGGGTTCTGGATCCGCGGGGTTCGGCCTTTCATGAGGCCGATGCCCTGCGTGCCGCCGCCCGTCGCCTCGGACTCAAACTGGCGTCCAAGTTGCTCGGCGATGCCGCGGCCAGTGAAGAGCCGGTGAGAATGCCTTGAACTCCGGTCCCAAGGGCGGCGCCCTTCGAGGGCCCGTCGTGCTACAGTCGCAGCGGGCAATGGTCACGATTGGGTGCGCTGGCTTTCCTGTCCCCGCGACGCGTTACTTCAAGGAGTTCCTGTTCGTTGAGGTGCAGGAGACCCACATCGCCCAACCTGGAACCGGGACCATGCGACGTTGGCGCAGGGAAGCCCCTGAAGGGTTCGGGTTTGCGTTGCTTGCTCCCCGTGAGATTGGGCAGGAGGGCTTTCGCGCGGGCAAGGTTACCGAGACTGCGATTCGCAGCCTAACCGATGTTGCGAAGGAGCTGGATGCACAGACCGCCATCTTCGTCGCGTCCGCCGATTTTGCCTCATCGCGTGGGAACAAAAGCGCGTTAAAGAGTTTCTGTCCGGCGTCAAGAGGAAGTTCAAGCGTATTGTGTGGGAGCCGCCGTCCACGTGGGACCCCGACGAAGCGGAAGGGCTGGCTTCCGACAGCGGGGCGATTGCGGCGCGTGACCCGCTTGCGAGCGGCACGAGCCGTGGCAGCGTTGCCTACTACCGCCTACCGGGTCCGGCGGGGCACAAGAGCCGCTACGAGGACCCGGCCATCGAGAAGCTCGCGGAAATTGCCCGGGTCGCCGACAACGAGCATGCGACGTACGTGTTCACCAATGTCGACATGTTCGCCGACGCCAAGCGGTTCAAGAAGGCGCTGAAACTCTGATGTCCGGGCCACGGCGACGAAACGCCAGGAACACGCCCACGGCCGACACGATAGCCCATGGCCAGTCACCCAGGGTTTCGTACGGTGTGTGTGCGCGCATCCAGCGAATCGGGGCCAGCAGCGCTTCCTGTCGGAAGGTTCCGGATTGTGCGACGACGCGACCGACCGCATCCACGACGCCGCTGACCCCACTGTTCGTTCCCCGGACGAGATATCGCCGATGTTCCACGGACCGCATCTGCGTTAGGGCGAAATGCTCCCAGGGCTCCGCCGTGTCGAGAAACCACGCGTCGTTGGTCAAGTTGATCAGGAGCTCCGGATCGGCATGGCGCACCGCGTCATTCGTGAACCCGGGCAGGACATCCTCGTAACAGATCAAGACGGTAACGGGATGCTTCTCGCCCCGGATGTCGACGAGCAGCGGGTCGAGCGACGTGCCCGGCGTGAAGTGCCCGCTGTTGGGCGACCATCGATGCAGGACGGGAAACGTGTCTCCGAACGGTAAGTACTCTCCGAACGTCAGAAGATACTGCTTGTCGTATCGGCTCCCGATCGACCCATCGGCCGCGCTGGCTACAGCGCTATTGTAGAGAACGTACTCGCGCTCGTCGCTGACGGGTCGGACGATGACGGCGCCGAACACCGTAGGCAGTCCAACCTGCTGGGCCACGGAGCGGAGCTCCGCTCGGTACGATGAATCGCGCACGGCGCGCATGGCGGACGTCTCGCTCCAAACCAGAAAGTCCGCACCGCGCGCACGAAGATCGCGGCTCAGACGCAGGTGGCGCTGCAGTCCCTCATCGAAATCTTTCCGTTTCTCCATCAGGCCCATATTCGCCTGCACGATGCCGACGCTCGCTTCCGGCGCGCGCTGGGCCTCGGCGTCCACCGAGCGGATGCGAAAGGCACCGTAACCGAGCGCCAACGTCAGGAGGGCCGTCGCGCTCAGCGTAGTGGCCCAATGCACCCTGCGCCGCTCGACCCAGGCGACAACGGGCTCGGAAACCGCAAGATTCGCGGCGACCAGGACCAGACCGACCGCGATAGGGCCGCCGAGTTCCGCCGTCTGCATGAGGACCGGGACCGTATGGGCCGTCGCGCCGTAATACCAAGGGAACAGGAGCGGATACAAAAGCTCACTGGCCACGAACGCGGCGACGAAAACGCCCGCCGCCGGCCAGCCGCGCGACGTGGCTCGCCCGTAGATCCAACCGAGCAATCCGATGCGTCCAGCCTGATAGCTGCACAGGACCAGCACGAAGACGAAGCAGACGGGCGCCGGGAATCCGCTGAACGTCTCGAGCATTTTCTGCAGCCAAAAGAACCCCGCCACGTTCATCGTCAGGCCGGTCGTCCAGCCGAGCAGGGTAGTTCGGCGCGTCGACTGCCGGCGCATCGCGACGATCAGCGGAACCCAGGACACCAAAGCCAACGGCCAGAGGTCGACGCCGGGAAAGGCGAGCCAGTAGAGAGCCCCGGAAACGACGGCAGCGGCGTATGCCACCGGCCCCGAAAGCGGAGCCAACCCCGTGGCCGGCGCCAGGGGCTCGGGTTTCCGCTCGTCGGCTTCCAGCGAAGTGCCGGCGACCGCGGTCGCTTCCGGGCTGGTCGGCATCGCACCCCTTCCTAGCACGCGGGCGTCCGAGGCATCTCGGCTCGGGCGGAGAGGCGAATCCTTCGAAATCGACTTGGACACCGACGTTTACCGCATCTCGGCTCCGGATGGGGTGGGCACCGATTCGGCGAGCACGGGAGCCAAGCGAGCGCTCGAGGCGATCGGAGGGGCTCGTCACTTCGGATTGATGGCGAGAAGCTCCACTTCGAAAATCAAAGCAGAATTGGGCGGAATTCCTGGGCGTCCGCGTGCCCCATAGGCGAGCGACGGGGGTATGAGAAGCTTGCGCTTCTCACCTACCCGCATGCCGGAGACTCCTTGGTCCCAGCCCTTGATGACTTGTCCTGCACCGAGGGCGAAGTCAAACGGCTTGTTCCGATCCCGTGAGCTATCGAATTTTGTACCGTCCGGCAGCGTGCCCACGTAGTGCACGCGGACCCGATCGCCGGTTTTCGCCTCGGGTCCCTTGCCCTTGGCGAGGGTCACCGTCGTGAGTTTCTCGAGAGCTCCCGACCCCGCCGGAGGCTGCGGCTGAGCCATCGCAGAAGCCGACACGACGGGCGGCGCTGCGGCCTTGGCCGACGGGCCGCTGGCAGGCAGGGTGACCGTCTCTGCCGCGACGGGCTCGGGCGGTGGCGGTTCGGTCAGCGACGTGCAGCCGTACAGGGTGGCCGAACCCATCGAAGCGACGGCGCAGAGGGCGTGATAGAACCGCGTGAACATGTCCCGCGCAGAGTTACTTCGGGGACGCTGTGGAAGTCAAAGGTTGGAATGCCGCGCGTTCTTCACATCGAGGATGACCCCGCCAATCGGCTGCTCGTACGCAAGCTGCTGGCGGCGGAGGGCCATGAGGTAATCGACGCCGCCGACGGGCTCGAGGGTGTGCGCTGCGCTCTCGCGGTCCGGCCGGATCTGGTTCTCGTGGATCTCAACATTCCGGGGCTGGACGGCTACGAAGTGACGCTCCGGTTGCGCAGCGAGCCGTCGCTCGCCGGAACGCGCATCGTGGCCATCACGGCAGAGGGCGACCGTGATACGAGCTTTGCCGTCGGGTGCGACGGCTTCATTCAGAAGCCCATCGAGGCGCGAAGCTTTGCGTCTCTGGTCCGATCGTACATCGCCGGACACCGCGAACCCTACACGTCGAGTCCCGACGCGACGGGTGAGCGGCTGCGACTTCAAAGTCATCGCATCGTCGGCCACCTCGAGCAAAAGGTGGCTGAGCTCTCCGAAGCAAACGACCGCTTGCGCGAGGTCGAGCGGCTCCGCACCGAGTTCTACCGCAACATCAGCCATGAGTTGGCAACCCCGATGACCCCTATCGTCGGGTACCTGCGCATGATGCTCGACGGCGAGCTCGGACCCGTCAACAAGCCGCAGGCCAAGGCTATGCATGCGATGGATGACTGCGTGCGCCGCTTGCGGGCAACACTCGACAACTTGATCGATGTCACGGGTCTCGAGACCGGGAAAATGCGTTTTTTTCACCGCGACTACGATTTTCTCGACACGATCCGACGCGCTGTCGCAGCGTACGCGGACACGTTCGCGGATCGGCACATTTCTCTTCTCGAAGAGACTCCGCTCGGACCGCTGCCTGCGTACGGAGATCCCGACCGACTTGGCCGAGCGACGAGCCAAATTCTCGATAATGCAAGCAAGTTTGCGCCTCCGGGCGGCACGGTTGGCCTGCGTGTACGCGTCCTCGACGCACACTACGAAGTGCTCGTCGCAGACAGCGGGCCCGGAATTCCGCCGGAGAGGGCGGAGCGAATCTTCGAACCATTTTATCAAGTCGATGGATTGCCGACGCGTGCACACGGAGGCGTAGGCGTTGGACTGGCCATCGCCAGGCGCGTCGCGCGCGGGCTTGGCGGGGACGTGAAGTTGACCGGTGGTGCCACGGTCGAAGGGCGCTACCTTGCCGGCGCGGCGTTCTTGCTGACCGTCGCGAAGCAAGCGCCCACCGTCGTCGTCAACGCGTGAAGCGCGTCTATCTGGACTGGAACGCTACCGCGCCGCCGGCGACGTCGGTCATCGACGTCATGGGGGTCGCGGCTCGCGAGAAGTGGGGCAACCCATCCAGTGTTCACCATTTCGGCCGTGCTGCGCGCGCATGCGTCGAGGATGCGCGGGAGGCAGTAGCCCGGCTCGCGCTTTGTGACCCGCGCGACGTCGTCCTGACTTCGGGCGGTACGGAGGCCAACAACCTGGCCATACGCAGCGCCTTTGCTCATGCGCCCGGAGTTCTCGTGACGAGCCGCCTCGAGCACCCGTCGGTTACGCGCGTTGCCGAGGCTCTCGAACGAGAAGGCCGGGCACGGGTTCGATGGGTAAACGTCCGATCCGATGGGACGTTCGCCCTCGACGACTTCGATCGCGCGATTTCGCTCCCCGACGTTCGGCTCGTTGCGCTGCAAGCGATCAACTCGGAGACCGGAGTCGTTCAGCCGGTCCATGACGTCATCGCTCGGTCGCGTCGAGCGGGCGTGCGCGTCCACGTCGACGCCGTGCAGGCGTTCGGTCGCGTGGACGACTGCGTCCCCGGCGCGGATACCCGGAGCCTCGCCGGTCACAAGATGAGGGGCCCGAAGTCGATCGGAGCCCTCGTGACACGTCCGGGCCTGACGCTGGCGCCGGTACTGTTCGGCGGCACTCAAGAGCGTGGATTGCGTCCCGGAACAGTCGACCCTGTCGCCGCCGCAGGACTCGCGGAAGCCGCGCGCCGTGCTGAAGATGCGCCTGTGCGGTGGAGGTGCGTCGCTCCGTTGCGCGACGAGCTGGAGGCTCGGCTCGTCCGACTCGCGCATGGCGCTCGAGTGAACGGGTCGAGCGCGCCCCGCGCGCCGCATGTGGCCAGCGTCGTGTTCCCGGGGTGGGCGGGGTCCGAGCTCGTCGCTGCCCTCGACCTCGAAGGCGTTGCCGTCTCGAGCGGCAGCGCGTGCAGCGCTGGAACGAACGAGCCCTCGTCGGCGCTCATGGCGATGGGCGATCCGTCCGCCGCCGTGTCCAGCGTGCGCTTCTCGCTGGGCGAAGACACGACCTACGAGGACATCGAGCTAGCTCTTGCTGCCACCGCTCGTGTTCTCGCGCGGGCGAGGATCGCGCCCGACAAGAGCTAAAGCGCCGTTCCATAGCGTGGAACGGGCTTTTTTCCGGACGCAGACGTGTCAATCTTAACGGGGCCGTTCCATGATTCGGGACGCTGCTTTAGAGCACAGCGTTTGGCGATTGGAGGCGGACCGAGTCCAGGCGCGAGTCAACGGTGCAGCGAGGCGCGCGAGGGCTCGGGGATCCTGGCTAGCGCACGGCCGCTTGCCCCGCTGGCGGCGCGCCGCTCAAGTCGAAGGGGATCCACAGGGCGCGGACTTGGCTGGAAGCTCCGGCGCGCGTATAGCCAGCGAGTCCGAACAAGACGTTCCAAAAATATCCGGTTGGATTTTCACCATACGAGAAAAACGGAAGAAGATGAAATTGCCAATCGAGTCCCCCGACCACGTGTTTCTGAACGTAAACGGTGTTGGCTGCGACCTGAAGGACCGATTGCTCTTGAGTGTCGGCAAAGCGCCAGTAGAGCGGAAAGCCGACGGTCGTTCTGCCCTTGGCGTTCGCAAAGTCCCAAAAAACGGGCGCTACGACGGTGTGACTCGAATCGTCGCTTCGGCCCACGTAAACGATGGGGTGAAAGTCGTCCTCCCACCCGCGCGCATTCGACGAAAATGTAAACGAGGGAAAGAACCACCACGTGTTCGACTGACCGTACGTCTGGAAGCGCCCGGCTATCGGGGTAAGCCAATCGTGCTCCGATGGGCTATCGGACGCGTAATAGAAAGGAGCGAGCGCCGACGTGTGGAGGCCAATGTCCCGATCCCGGTAGTCCCACCAAAAGGGAACGATGGGGCCTGCCGCCGTAAGCGACGTGGCACCGCTGCGCGTTTCGGCGCGGGAGTAGAAAAGAGAAAGCATCGTGTCCGTCGTCCGCGACACCCTTCGGTAATAGCCTGGCAAGATGAAAAGGGATTGGTCCGGGTCGCGGCCGTAGTGAAAGAACGGCAATAGCGTCGTGTGTTCCTCGGTGACTCCACCCGAGTCTGGTTTCCCGTGAATATGAAAATAGAAGGGAGCGACGTCGAAGACGTCGCGCTTCGGATCGGATTGGCGAATGACAGGACCTACGACGGTGGTCGAGGCGTCGTCCAGCTCGTGATCCGAGTGGTACGTCAGAAGAAGTGGAATCAGCGTGTAACTACGACGATTCCCCTCCAGATTGCCGTTGTCGCCGTGGAAAAACAACGGCGCGACGCCCATGTCGACGTTGTTGCCGGTGCGTGCGCGAAAATAGGGACCGACTAGCGTGAACGCGCCGTCCGGACCCCAGTGCGATGTAGTGAGCAGGGGGGGTGAGTGGAAATAGCCGCCTGTCGGCCGCGAGCCCTGGAAATAGAGCGGCGCGAGCCAGTTGTCGTTTTCGCCAGGCGCCTCGCGATGAACGACGGGCCCTGCGACGACCACGTGGTCGTGACCGTCCCGAACTCGCCAAAAGCCGGGAAAGACCACATCCATGTCGAGTTTGAGCGATCGACGCCTGTAATACAAGAGCCCATAAAGGCCTTGGGTGTCCTCGCTCTGTGGCACCCCATAAAGGGCTTGCGTGGGATCGTGCAAACCGCGGGACTGTTCGACGAACAACGGAGGCAAGAGTCTTACGCGCGAGTCGCCTTCGCGCGACTCGTAATAAGGAAACCATCGCTTACGGTCGATGGGCCCGGCGGGAGAGGGCGGCCCGCTGTCCCAGTCACTGCCGATGCGCGCGGCCGTATCGGGTGAGACGGCGAGCGGGTCGCTCGGCGGCAGGATCTCCGGCTCGGTGCGCAGCAGCGGCGTTTGGTCTTCGGCATCGTCGTCGCTCGAGGGCGGCTTCGTGTCCTTGTGCTGAGTCGGCTCGGCGGGTCGGCGAGGACCACGTCCGCCCAACTGAGCGCGCGCGCTCGAAGCGGCACTGAGGACGGACAGCGCGATCAGGCTCGCCGCGAGGTGTTGGGACAGCGACCGCCCAGGCGTCATCGGCGCTCCGTGGCGTCTCGGTGAACCAGCGGGGCGACGCTCCCCGACGCGCTCATGAGCCGATCGACGACGGCGCGCAACGCCTGCTCGCGGGGCATACGCTCCTGCGTGTGCAGGTCGAGGTCCTTGACCTGAACAGCGTCATCGGCGAGCTCGCTTTCACCGACGATGAGCACCACGCGCGTCCGAAGCTGATTGGCGCGCCGAAGTTGGCTCTTGAGCGAGCTTCCGCGCGTGTCGATGTCGCATCGAATGCCGCGGGCTCGCAGCTGGCGCGCCAGCAGCAGGCCTGGACCCATGGCCTCGGCGCCGACGGGTGCGACGAGCGCGTCGAGCGAATTGGCCGAGGTCGCGATGTCGCTCGCGATGAGCAGCCGCTCGAGGCCGGCGGCGAATCCGATGGCGGATACCGCGGGCCCGCCGAGATCCTGAACCAGCCCATCGTAGCGCCCGCCGCCGACGAGCGTGCTGCCGGCGCCGAGCTTGTCGCGCGCGCCCTGAATCTCGAAAAGAGTCCTCGTATAGTAATCGATCCCTCGAACGAGTCGCGCGTCGACCGTGTAGGGCGTGCCGAGCGTATCGAGGTACGTGCAAAGCTTGGCGAAGTGCTCGCGATCGCCAGGGTCTAGGAACTCGCGAATCGTGGGCGCGCCCAGAACGGCCGCCTGATCGCGTTCGTCCTTCGAATCGAGGACTCGCAACGGATTGGTGCGCAGGCGACGTTGCGAGTCGGTCGAAAGCGAGTCGCTGCGGGGTGTGAGGTGCTCGACGAGGGCCTCGCGATATCGTCTCCGAACCTGTGGACCCCCCAGCGAATTGATCAGCAAATGCAAGTCGGGCACCTCGAGCTCCCGCATGAGTTCGAAAAGCATCGTGATCATCTCGGCGTCACACCCGGGCCCGTCGTCGCCAAAAATCTCTGCACCGAGTTGAAAAAATTGTCGGTACCGCCCGCGTTGAGGCCGCTCCGCCCGAAACATCGGCCCCGCGTACCACCAGCGCGTTACCGGCTCCCGCGATGAAACGGCGTGCTCGAGATACGCTCGCACTGCCCCCGCCGTCCCCTCGGGTCGGAGCGTCAGCGAATCGCCATGGTGTTGGAACGAGTACATCTCCTTCTCGACAACGTCGGTCGTGTCGCCCATCGCACGGACGAATAAGGAGGTCGGTTCGACGTACGGGGTACGGATCTCGCGGAATCCGTGCAGGCTCATCGTCCGCGCGTAAGCCTGTTCGAAGTACTGCCAGCGCGCGCTCTCCTCGGGCAGCACGTCGTTCATGCCCTTGACGGCTCGGAGCAAAGTCATTTCTGTTGGGAGGATCCGGGGGAAGTCAAAAGAGCCCGGACTTATGGCCCCGAGCGCACGGTCGGGTCAAGCCTCTGGACAATGGCGCCACGCGCCGGGGCGCGCTATGCCACTCCACCGTGGATGCCAATGCGCGGCGTTCATTCCGAACGTGCGCGCTCGACCCAGGGGCGGCTCGCGTCGGCGTGGCTATCGACGATGAGCTGGGTCTTCTGGCTCACCCTCGGGGGACGCTCGACGCGTCGGATCCGGAAGCGCTCGTTTTAGGTCTGAGGAAGCTTGCCGACGAGGAGAACGTGGGCCGGTTCGTCGTCGGCCTGCCGCTCGACATGCGTGGCGGAGAGGGGCAGGCCGCGCGTCGATCGCGGGCGTTGGCGCAGCGGATCGCCGACGCGACGGGTCGGCTGGTTGAGCTCTGGGACGAGAGACTCTCGACCGTGCAGGCGCGCCGTTGGCTCGCGGCGGCGAACGTACGCGGTCGCAAGGCCAGAGCCCACGTCGACGCGGCCGCGGCATGCGCCATCTTGCAGTCTTGGATCGACGCGCGGGGTCGAAGGCGGGGTCGTCGATGACGGACGCGCAGAAACGGGGGACCGGCGCGCGCCGGACGAAGGGCCAGCCGAGTGCCGGCCCGAAGCGCCGGCGGCGTGGCAGAGGCCGGCCCAGGGTCGCCGAAGCACGGATCGCGCACCCGCAGCGCGTTCGTCTGGGCGTCGGTGCCTGTCTCGCAGTAGCGGCCGGATGTCTCGCCGCAGCCGTCTCGATTGGGCTTTTCGTCGTCTACCCCTCACGACGGGGCCCCGGCTCCGGACAGTCGGTCGAGATGACCATTCCAAAGAATTCCACCGCCGTCGGCCTCGCAACGCAATTGTTCGCCGCCGGCCTCGTGTCGAATCGGGATTTGTTCGCGTTCTGGGTGCGCGCCACAGGGGGGCCGGGCGATGTCGTCGAAGGGGTGCATCTGCTCACCGACGACGCGAGCCCGCGCGAGCTGATGGCGCGCCTCGAACGCCGGGGAGCCACGGGCACGGCGCGCGTCACGTTCCCGGAGGGCTGGAATCGATTCGAGATGGCGCGCCGATTGGATGAAAAGCACGTCGTGCCTCTTCGCGCATTTCTGGATGCAACCGTCGACGCAACCCTGCTGCGCGATCTCGGTGTCGAGGGGGACAGCGCCGAGGGCTTTCTTTTTCCAGCCACCTACGATTTTCCTTTGGACGACGACGCGCAAGACGTCGTTCGGACGATGAAGCGCGAGTTTGATCGCCGGTGGGACATCCTTGCCCGGGCCCGGGCGGCGACGCTGGGTGACGTGATGACCTCCGCCGCCCTCAATCTTCGCGACGTGGTCACGCTGGCGTCGATGGTGGAAAAGGAAGCGGTGGTCGACGACGAACGCCCGGTCATCGCCAGCGTCTTCTTGAACCGCATCCGCGACCCGGCCTTCCATCCGAAGCGGCTCGAATGCGACCCTACGGCCAGTTACGGGTGCCTCGTTGCACCCACCGCGGCGGCATCGTGCGCCACGTTCGTGGGCAAGCCGACCGCGGCGATGGAGCACGATCCGGACAACCCGTATTCGACGTACACCCACGAGGGCCTCCCGCCTGGTCCCATCGCGAACCCCGGGGTCAAGTCGCTCGACGCCGTGATGGCACCGAGTCGATCTCGCTACTTCTTCTTCGTCGCGCGCGGCGAGGGAAGGCACGCATTCTCCGAGACTTACGAGTCGCACGTCGCTGCGGTGCGCGACGCTGGCGCGCGGTGGAAATAGTCGGGGACGGGGGACCACCGATGGTATCTGGACCTCATGTCTGCGTGGTCCCCCGCTGCGTTCGGCGCCGCTGGTTGCATCGCCGTTCACTACCTTTTGCTGCGGGCCGCGTCGGGTCGCGTGGGCGACCGCCTCGGCGCGCTCGTCCTCGAGGCGAGCGCATGCATCGGTATCGCCGCGGTCCTCGCATTGGGCGGTCGCGGAGGCGCTGTGGTCACGACACGGGCGGGAGTCGGATTCGCAGCGGCGAGCGGCCTTGCCGTATCGGGTGCGAGCGTTCTCCTCTTCACGGCTCTTCGGCGCGGTGGGCCCGTGGCGTCCACGGGCACGATTGTCCTAGGTGGTGGCGTCGTCCTGAGCGCGCTTGCCTCACCATGGCTCTTCGGTGAGGCGTTCACGGCACGGCGGACCCTCGGGGTGGTGCTCGGAATCGCGGCCATGTGGGTGCTGAGCAGCGAATCGTGATAGAGGCTCTGGCCCGTGTTCGTCATCGGCGATATCGGAGGTACCCACACGCGCCTTTCTCTTTTGGGCCCGACCGGACGCACGGTTCGGCACCAAGATCTGGAGAGTCGGCTCTTTCCGTCACTCGAAGCGGCGGTCCGCTCTTTTCTATCGGCGTCGAAGCCGTCGCCGAAGGTTCGTGCCGCGGCCTTTGGCGTCGCCGGGCCGGTCGTCGATGGGTGCGTTTCCACGACGAATCTGCCCTGGGTCATCGACGCGAAGTTGCTCGGACGGAAGCTCTCGATCCGACGTGTGACGCTCATCAACGATCTGGTGGCGCTGGCACTGGGCACACTCGGCGTGCCGCCGCGCAAGCTCCGGACCATCGGTCGCGCCGGCGCTCCCAGGCGGAAAGGTGCCAACATCGCGGTTCTCGGCGCTGGGACCGGACTCGGCGAGGCGATGCTGATTTGGGACGGCATGCGATACGTCCCGAGCGCCACCGAAGGCGGACACAGCGACTTTGCTCCACGCGATGAGCTCGAAGTTGAATTGTTTCAGTTTCTACGGACGCGGTTCGGCCACGTGAGTTGGGAGCGAACCCTCTCGGGCGATGGTCTGGGCAATATCTACGATTTTTTCCGGCAGGCCAAGGGGACCCCGGAGAGCTCCGAAAATGCGCGGTCGATCGCGGCGGCACCGGATCGCAACGCCGCCATCTCTGATCTCGGAATCGGCGGGCGAAGTGAGGCCGCCTCCCAGGCCGTTCATCTTTTCTCCACGATTTATGGTGCGGAGGCGGGCAATCTCGCCTTGAAGACGCTGGCCGTGGGAGGGGTCTACGTCACCGGAAACATCGCCGTCCGCATGCTCCCCATCCTCGAACAAGGCGGTTTCCGGCGCGCGTTCGCAGACAAGGGCCGCTTTATGTCCTTGATGGAAAAAATTCCGCTCGCGGTCGTGCTCGACCCGAACATCGGTCTCGCCGGGGCCGCCCGAGTAGCCCTGGGACGTTAGCCGTCCGCGCGAGAACTCGCAGTCGAGCGTCTGGTTTGGCGGGGGTTCGCGTCCGCACGAAATGCGGAGGGTCGCGAACATTCGCCTTCTCGACGTCGATCAGGCCGGGCCGGTTGGAGCCACGCGGCGGACCCGACGTCGATCGGGCCGGGCCGGTTGGAGCCACGCGGCGGACCCGACGTCGATCGGGCCGGGCCGGCTGGAGCCACGCGGCGGACCCGACGTCGATCAGGCCGAGTCGGCTGGAGCCATGCGGCGGACCGAAGCGAGCCGGGTGACCGGTGCGTTCGTCGCAGTCACGCATTCGCTGTCGGACCGGCTCACTCGTTCGGTGTCAGACCGGCTGCGGCGCGGTCCACGAGCCACGTGATCGAGCCGCGACAGCCGCGCACGAGACGCGCCGGGGTTTCGCGCAGATCGCCGTGGATGTCCCAGACGCGGCGCAGCGCTTGGATCTTCCCGGCGCCCAAAGCAAGAACGAAAACGCTCCCGCAGTTTTGAAGGACGGGGACGGTCAGCGTCAATCGCCCCTCGCGACCCGCACTGGCGGGGACCGCGATAACGAGCCGATGGACGACGTCTACGGTGGGCTCGCCTGGAAAGAGCGACGCTGTGTGCCCGTCGTCTCCGACCCCCAGCACCACGACGTCCAGGGCAGGAACGCCGTCGTCGCCGGTTTGCGTCTCGCTCCGGAGCAACAGTTCGTATTCGCGCGCCGCCTGGTCTGCGTCGGTCCGCTCGGCGGGCATGCGGTGAATTTGCCGCTCTGGCACTTGCGCGGCATCGAGCAACGTGGCCTTCGCCCACCGATAGTTGCTCCGGTCGTCGTCGGGTGCAACAGCTCGCTCATCGACCCAAAAGACGCGGACGCTCGCCCAGTCGATTCCCGGCTCGCGGGCGAGCAGCGCGTAGGCGGCGCGAGGAGTATTTCCGCCCGACAAGGCGAGGGTCGCATATCCGCGCAACGAGATTGCAGCTTGCAGAGCCCGCCCGACCAAGGCTGCGGCTTGTTGTGCGACCTGCCCGGCCTCCCGCAACACAATCAGTCGCCCCGGAACCACCTGCGTGTTCATGCCGCGCGTGACCTTAGCCGCTCGCAATTCGGAAGCGAACCCGGACGAGTCGACCCTTACGCACCAGCAAGCTCCTCGCCCCGCAGTTCATCCGCCCAAATGGCGGCGTCCGCGAGCGCATCGTCTTGTGGAGGACGATGAAGCGTGCGCTCGAGCACGAGCGCGACTCCCGTGGGCCGAAGGCGGATGTGTTGCTCGAGGTGCTGCGTTTCACCGTCGGACGAGACACGGACGCGCCACGCCGCTTGGGCGGCATCTTGGCGCACAACTTCTCCGAGAATGGCGAGGCCGTCTGCGCTCGCCTCGAGTTCGAGCCCGAGCAGACTTCCTTTTGGCGCCCAATCGACGGGTTGCTGCTTGATCTGGGTCTGGACGTATCCGCCGTCGGGACGGACGAGGCGCAATTTTCCAGCCAAGGATGCTGTCTTCCATCCGAGACGCGTCGCCATCCAACCGAGCAGAAGAGCCCCCTCCGGGGCGAGTGCCGCTCCAGTTGGGCAGGCTTGCAGCAGGCTCACCCGCGTGACGCGGCGAACAAGCCCACGCAAGCGCGGCGGATCGAACATCCGCGCGCAAAGTTCTTGCCACGATGCGAGGCGGCTCCATACGAGATCCGCGATTCCGGGCCGCTCATCCTCGGGACGGCCCCGCGCCCAACGCACGGCATGCGACAAGCTCGCGATCGAGCTCTGCCCGGCATCGAGGACGACCCTCCGTGCCTCCCGGGCCAGCGGTTCGAAAGCCGGATCGTCGGAGTGCACGCGCGCAAGCCACACGAGCGTAGTCGGCACATCCGTCGCACAGATGGCTTGCACGCAGCTGGACAGGCGGTTGCAAAGCGCACCGCGTGCGACCAGCGTGACTCGCTCGGAGCAAACGATCGTGCGCCCCCCCGGGTCGGGTGCGCAAACGGCCGAGACCGAGGCCTCGAGCTCGTCGCGGCCATCCGGATCCAGGCCCACGACGATAGCGCGTGCCGGCACGTTCTTGACGACCTCATCGACAAAGGCGACGCACGGGTCGGCCAGGGCGGGTGTCGCCGCAACCACGACCAGGTTCATCGTGCAAGCGCGCGATTTCAGGGGCTCGCCGGCGACGGCAGGCGTGGTCCAGAGCGCGCGCAACTCTTCGTCAATTCGGGCAAGGACAATTCCGGGGGCGATCGTCATGGCTTCCGCCAGCGTCGGCCGTCACGGGCGAGCAGCTCGTCGGCTCGCTCCGGGCCCCACGAACCGGCGGCGTACAGCGGCGGAGCCGAGGGATCGCTGGACCCCCAGGCTCGCAGGACACGGTCGATGTACGCCCACTGCTCTTCGACCTCGTCGCGACGGGTGAATAGCGTAGCTTCGCCACGCATCGCATCGAGCAGGAGTCGCTCGTACGCTTCGGGAGTATTCGACCCAAAGGTGGCCCCGTAACGGAAATCCATCGCCACATCGCGCAGGATCGTCTGTTGTCCAGGCTCTTTGGAAATGAAGCGCAGGGCTATGCCTTCGTCCGGCTGAATGCGAAGCGAAAGCACGTTCGGCGTGATCCCTCCGTCTCTCGCGCGAAAAAGGGTGTGGGGGGCCTCGCGAAACGCGACCGCGATCTCCGTTACGCGCCTGGCCAGTCGTTTTCCCGCACGCACGTAGAAGGGGACGCCGCTCCAGCGCCAGTTATCGACGAATACACGCATGGCTACGTAGGTCTCGATGCGCGATTCAGGCGCCACGTCGGGCTCGTGGCGATAACCGACGACTTCCTCCCCATGCACCACACCGCTCGCGTATTGCCCTCGGACCACGTTGTCGGCGACTTCGTCGTTCTCCATGGGACGAAGGCTCCGAAGAACCTTCACTTTTTCGTCTCGCACGGCGTCGGCGGAGAGCGAAATCGGCGGTTCCATCGCGGTGAGACACAGCAGTTGCATCAGGTGGTTTTCGACGATGTCGCGTGTGACACCGGTTTGTTCGTAGAACTTCGCGCGACCCTCGACGCCGAGGTCCTCGGCAACCGTAATCTGGACATGATCGACGTGCTCGCGCCCCCAAAGGGGCTCGAACAGTGAGTTGGCGAACCGAAAAACCAACAAATTTTGGACAGTCTCTTTCCCGAGATAATGGTCGATACGAAAGACCTGAGTTTCATCGAAGGCGGCAGCGACGGCATCGTTCAGCTCGCGCGCACTTGCCAAATCGTGCCCGAATGGCTTTTCGAAGACCACGCGCGTCCATATCCCCTCGGCGCGCTCGCGCGCCGCCGGGGCAACGAGACGCGAGCCGCGAAGTCCCTCGACGATGGGCCCGAACTCGTTCGGTGGGACGGCGAGATAGAAAAGGCGATTTTTCCCCGTCCCGCGCTCTGCATCCATGCGTTCGAGGTGCGTGCGCAACGCCTCGTACGTCGACGGATCGTTCGCCGCCCCGCGCACGTAGCCGATGCCTTTCTCGAAGTCCGACCAGACGACGGGATCGATCGGCTTCCGACGAGAAAAGGCCGAAACGGCCGACTTCATCTCCGCGCGAAAAGACTCGTCGGTTTTCTCGCGCCGGGCAACGCCGACGACCGCGAATCCCCCCGGCAGGGAATGCGCCCACGCCAAATTGTACAACGCGGGCATCAGCTTGCGACGGGTGAGATCTCCTGAGGCGCCAAAAATGACTACGGCGCAAGAGTCGCTTGCGCGGTCCTCGACGAGCCCTCGACGCAGGGGATTGGGTCCAATCATGACGCCTCAGCCGTACGCGAGAGCGGGGCGGCGTGCAATACCGTGTCGGGCAGACGCTCCCACGCCATCTGCGGCAGCCGGCATTCGTCCGAGTCGAGATCCGTCCTTGAGGCTCGCCAATGCTTATTCCCAGACCCGGGGACAGGCCTGGACCTTGCGCGGGCTGCTTGGATGTTTAAGTTTGCTGATCACGAGGTTGAAAACTCCTGCAATGCGCGTTACCGGATCCCCGAATGGGCGCTTTCTTGGTTATGTTCACGTACAGGTCGCTTCGCGGATGTACGTGCTGCCGGTGGAATCCTGCTCTCTTACCCTCGACGACGGTTCGACGCTCGAGCCGGGTTTTTTCGAAGAGAGCGCGGGGCGTTTCGCAATCCGCGTTTCGAGTGAAGCCTCGGATTCCGTCGTTCAAGAAACCATCGAGCACGCATCGGCAGAAGCTGCACGTCTCATTTCTCGCAAATTTCTGAATTAGCGCGCGACCCATCGCCGTTTGGGGGATGGCCACTATCGCAGTTACGTCCGTTTGGGAGGACGGATCTCGGGACGCCTGCGCCCGGCGCGAAGAAGTGGACGTTACGCTCGATCAAGAATGTCAAGAACATGACAAGCAGAGGAGGCACCGTCATGAGCGCCCGAATTCCCGAAACGCAATCGAGGACCGACTCCGATGACACGTCGGTGCCGTCTTGCACGGCTCCCCCCCAGGGGCTTATGCCGGACCGGCCTCCGCAAACCGCCGGCGCCGAGGCTGGCGACGCTGCGGTCAAGCGCCCCCGAGGCTTCGCAGCCATGGATCGCAAGCTCGTGAGCGACATCGCCCGAAGGGGAGGCAAGGCCGCGCATTCGGCCGGCACCGCTCATGAATTCACGACCGAAGAAGCGCGCATCGCGGGTCAGAAAGGCGGACGCGCGACGCATGCGCGTCGTCGACGGACGAAGGCTGAGCTTCCTGAGCACGAATCCTGAGCACGAACCAAAGCTCGACGGGTGAGCCTCGTCGCTCTATTGAGCGGACCGCTCTATTGAACGGTACGGGTCGAAGCTGGCGATCACTGCTCGAGTACTCGGGCCAGAATGTCGAGCGCTTCGACCACGCGTTGCCGGTCCGCGCGCGGCAATCGCTCGAGCAGTGTCGCACAAGCCGTCGACCATTCCGCGGCAACGGCTTCGGCGACGCGTTTGCCACGCGCCGTCAATCGCGCATCGTTCTGCCGTCCGTCTTCGGTTCCCTTGCGGCGTGCGATGAGGCCGCCCCGCTCGAGGCCCGCCAGGTTGCGGCTCGCCGTCGACGGATCGATGCCGAGGCGGAAGGCGAGCACCGACGTGGCGACGATTCCTCGCTCCGCGATGATCTGGAGGGCTTCGGCCTGTTGGAGGGTCAGCTGACCTGCGGCGCGTGCCCGCTGGCGCCCGAGGCGGCCCAGCCCCTGGGCGAGAACATGAAGGGCTCTGCTCGTTTTTGAGTCGGCCATGATGGCTGCCTAGCGCATCGCCAAGGTCGTGCCGGCGTCAAGCGTCGTGATGAGAACCGCGTTCGGCTAGCACTTCGTCCCGCGGCAGGTACCGTCATGGCCGAAGCGCGAGCCAAATGTCACAGGATCGCCCATGCGGTCGCGCTATTGCCGAACATCGCCGTCGGTTCTACCGTACCGTGGCGGCTGGCGCAGAGAATTCCGAACGTTCCCATGACCAACGACGTCCTCGAACCTCGCCTCGCGAAGATGACCGGAGCATCCGGTAGCAACGGTGGCGCTCGCGGGAACGGGACCACGTGCCGAATGTTCGAAAACGACTGGCTGGAGCGGTTCTCTCGCATCCACCCGGCGACGCCATTTGTCGCCTGGGTGCCGGTGGTCGGGTTCTTTCTGGTCCGCTCGACGTTGCGGCACGACCCGGCACGGTTCTCCGTTGCAGCCCTGTTCGCAGGCGGCATGCTGGCGTGGACCCTCGCCGAGTACGTCTTGCACAAGTTCGTGTTTCATTGGTCCAATGACACGACTTGGGGCAAGCGTGTGCATTTTCTGCTGCACGGCGTGCATCACGAGTATCCCGGCGACAAGGATCGCCTCGTGATGCCCTTGCTCACGAGCGTTCCACTTGCCGTCATTTTCTACACGATCTTTTCGCTCGCGATGGGCCGCCCGATGGGCGAGCCCTTCTTCGCCGGATTCGTCGTCGGCTACCTTTTTTACGACGGGACGCACTACTACGTGCACCATTTCGTTCCGACGACTCGTTGGGGGAAGTTCTTGCGGCGACACCACATGACACACCACTTCGCCGATCACGATGGCGGGTTCGGCGTGTCTTCGCCCCTATGGGACTTGGTGTTCCAGACCATGCCGGCGAAGAAGAAGTAAATCGTCGATTGCTGGGGGGGGACGAACGCCGACACCGAGAGCGAGCGTTGGCAGCCGGCCCGGACGGCAGGGTCCCCGCCCGATGCGCTAGGCTGGCCTCATTTGGCTCATGAAGACGGTAGGGCAGAACCAAACTACGGGCGTCGCGGCCAATGAGATCGGCACCGTACTGGCTCAGCGCTACGAAGTCGTGCGCGAGCTCGGTCGCGGCGGCATGGGGGTCGTCTACCTGTGCAAGGACGTCGTTACGGGCGATCGGGTCGCACTCAAGCGCTTGCGCTCGCCGGACAAGGGAGGCGCCCGGGCGGCCGAAGAGAGCTGGTGGTTTCACCAGGAGGCGCGCGCCGTTTCGCTGCTCGACCATCCGGCGATCGTGCGCGCTCGAGACTTCGGTCAGCTCGCTGATGGGAGCCCCTTTTTCGTCATGGACGTGCTTCCGGGGCGGAGCGTGCACGAGTGGATGCACACCATGCACCTGCCGTGGAACGTTACCTGGGCCATGGCGGACCAGGTGCTCTCCGCACTTGCTCACGCGCATGCGCGCGGGGTCATCCATGGAGACTTGAAGCCGTCCAATATCATGCTCGATTTGGCTTCGAGCGCGCTAGGGCCGCGCGCCTACGTCTTGGATCTTGGGCTCGCTTGGTTGCGAGAGTACCGACATGACTCGCGGCTTGACGGCGCATCCGCTCCCGAAGTGGCCGTGCATTCCGGCGCAGGGACCGTCGGCTGGGTGGCGCCCGAGCAGATCCGCCGACAAGCTGCGCTCGTAGGGCCGGCGACGGACCTCTACGCGCTCGGCTGCGTGATGTACCGGGTGCTCAGTGGTCGAGAGGTCTTCGAGGGGACCGCTCAAGAGGTGCTTCGCGCCCACAAGCGACTGGCCGTGGCGCCAGTCCGCTTGCCGGACGATGCACCTCCGGCCGCCAGCAAATTCGTGCTCAGGCTTCTCGAGAAGAAGCCATGGAACCGCTTCGAGGTGGCTGCCGACGCGCGCAAAGCGTGGGTGCGGCTCAAGCCTGCCCACGCTTCGACGCTTGAGGAGATTGTTCAGGGCAACCCAAGCTCGCGCGCGGTACCGGCAGCGTACGCCCGCTCCCTTGCGCCCGGCATCTTGAGTCTTCGCGCGCCGATGCTGGTCGCGCGGCACGACGAACGCCGGGAGCTTTGGAGATCCGTGGAGGGCATCGCGGGCGGCGATGAGCACCAGGACCTGGTGGCTCTCATCGGCGACGCAGGCGTCGGCAAGAGCCGCATCGCCGAGTGGCTCTGCGCCGAAGTGCACGAAAGGGGCGTCATGCTGCCCCTCCGAGCCCGCTACGGCCGCACGCCCTCGGCGCTCGATGGAATCACCGGCGCGATTGCCGCCCACTTCGGATTGACGCGTGCCGATCGGGCGACGGTCGAGCAGACCTTGATCTCGCGCTGGGACGTCGCGCAGGACGACGACGAAGCGCTTTCTTGGGTCGCTGCGACGGCCGAGTGGTTGAGACCCACGCCGCCCGGCTCTGTGGCCCCGCTCGGGCCGACTGGAAAGCGATTCGTTCTCGATCGCCCTGAGCTTCGCTTTCTCGTGATCAAGCGACTTCTCGAGCGCCTCGCCGCGGACCGGCCGTTGCTCATGTGGCTCGACGACCTGCATTACGCCTCACCGAATACGTTCGAGGTGCTCGCGCGCCTCAAGCGCGATGCCCCGGCACTGAGGTTGTTCGTCTTGGCGACCGCCCGAAGCGAAACGCTTGCAACGGACATCGACGCAGCGCTGCGGATGGAAGCCCTGAGGGCCGCTTGGACCGGACGCGTGATCGAGTTGAAGCCGCTCGGGACCGACGACACGGAAACACTGCTGCGCTCGGCGCTTCCCCTCGAAGACGGAGCCGTGCGTCGTGCCGTCGAGCAAAGCCGGGGCAACCCGCTCTTCGCGCTCCAGCTTCTCTACGCATGGGCGGGGGGGGGATACCTGACTCTGGACGGCGATACGTACCGTGTCCCCGAGCACGCGATCCATGGCCGACCGATCACGACCGCCGAGCTTTGGGACGAACGAGTCCGCGCGATCCCGACGGAATTGCGCCTCAGCGCCTACGCCGCCGCGGCGCTCGGCGATGATGTGCGCGGCGAGGTGTTGAAGACGCTATGTGCATCCCTCGGGGTGGACTCCCGCGACGCGTTCGCCGCTCTCACGGGTGCTCAAATTCTCCTTGCGTCAGGCATGGACCAATTTCATTGGCCGCACGCCCTGCTTCAGGAGCATTTGATCGAGCGCCTGAACGAGCGCAAAGACGCGCCGGGCGTGTACCGATTGGCGGCGAATGCGCTCGCAAAACATCCTGGCGTGGGCTCGCGCCGCATCATGAAACACCGTGTCACGAATCTCCTCCGAGCGGGCGACGACGATACGGCCGCCAAGCTGATGCTCGACTTCATCCGTGCATCCTGGCGCCGCGGACGCGATACGTCGGCCACGCTCCAGGATCTGGAAATGCTGAAGGGACACCTAAACCGGTCGAACGCCGCGGAAGCGGCACTCTGGCGTGCGGAATCACTTCGGTACATGGGCCGTCTGGATGAGGCGCGCACCGAAGGCGAGGCGGCGCGGCGGGCCTTTGAACAGGGCGGCGACTTGGCCAACGAAGCCAGCGCGCTTCGCTTGCTCGGCCATATCGCAAGCGATTTGGGACAGCCGGCACAGGGAAGGGTGCTCGTCGCCGGGGCGCTGCAGCGCTATGGACGGCTCGGCGACGCCGCCGGGCGGGCGCAGGCCGAGGTCGTGCTCGGTGAAATCGACTATTTGCTCGGGGATCATGCCCGCTCGCGAGCGACGCTCAATAAGGCCATCGAGCGATGTACCCATGTCGCGGACGTGCTCGGACGCGCACAGTGCCTCATTTTGCTGGCGCTCATTGAGGAGGCTGCGGGCGCCTTTCAGCGGGGGCGGGACCTGCTTGCTCGGGCGCGCACCGAATTCGATGGGATCGGATATCGACTTGGGGTCGCCCAGAGCGACGTCGCACTCGGACACGCGGATCACCGCGCGTTCGAGTTCGCGCGTGCTCGGGCGCGCGCTTTGGCGGCCCGGGCGAGCTTCCGCGAAGTGGAAAAC
The DNA here is from genome assembly GCA_963696385.1 of uncultured delta proteobacterium. GTDB lineage: Bacteria > Myxococcota_A > Polyangia > Polyangiales > Polyangiaceae > Palsa-1150. The sequence continues at coordinate 133,709 of CAVOKF010000003.1, read as the reverse complement.
CCCCGCGGCGAAGCCGCTTGCGAGCGTCTGCTCGCCATGGTGGCACTCGATTCGGACGACTACGAAGCCTCGGAGGCCCATGCGCGCGTGGCATTCAAAATCTACGAGAAACTGCACGATCCTTGGGGGCAGCTCGAGGCGCGCCTCCTTCTCGCCCAGGTCGCCCTCGCGCGTGACGATGAAAGAGCCGCTGCGATTGTATCGGCGTGCGATAAGGCGGTGCTCGACGAGGCTGAGCCACGACAGCACAGGCACCTGACCCGCGCATGGCTCGCGCAAAGGCAGGGGCGCTGGGCGCACGCAGCCGCGGAGCTCGACGCCGCGCGGACCGCCTTCGTCGTCCCAACGCTCGAAAGCGGCAGCGCCCGCGCCGCGGAGGCCCTTGCGCGTACGGGCGATCACACGCCGCATCTGCTCGTGCGGCTCGGCAGAATGACCTGGGCGGGTCCGGCGCTCGAGAAAATCGAGACGTGGCTGAGCCAAATCGAGGCGGCCAGTGGCCGTGCGATCGCCCGGATTTCGGCGCCCACTTCGCGCGAGGCATGAGCGCTCGGCATGCTAGCCTCGCGGCTACAATGGCGACTCCCCAAGACCCGGGCAAGCGACGCAAACAAAAGATTCGCCGGACGAAGCGCCTGGCCGAGTGGCGCCTCGGGCAGGCCGCATCCGCTGCGGCGGATCCCGCCGCGACCAAGGCGAAACCCAGTCCGAGCTAAGTTCGAGCCAGCCCGCGCGACGGGCGCCCGACGCGATGCAGGAATTAGGTCGGGATCCGGCGCTTCGTTCTTTCCGGTACGTGCGAACGAACTGTCTTCCTGGCGCTATGGGGCGGCTGCACGATGGATTCGAGTCTCCAAGAGAAGTACGCACCCGACAGCGTCTGCTTTGGATGCGGTCCCAGCAATGACAAGGGACTGCGCATTCGGAGCTTCGCTCAAGATGACGACGCGTGCGTGGCTCGTTGGCGGCCGCAGCCACATCACCTTGCTTTCGCGGGGGTTGTAAACGGAGGCATCTGCGGGGCGTTGCTCGACTGCCATTCCAACTGGACCGCCGCCTGGCACTTGATGCGAAATGCGGGGACGAGCGTGCCGCCTTGCACGGTGACCGCACAATTCGCGGTTAGGCTGAAGCGCCCGACCCCGCTCGATGCGGAGCTGGTGCTGCATGCGAAGGTCGTCTCAGCGGCCATCGATCGGGCCACTGTCGATTCCGCCATCGAGGCAAACGGAAATGTGACGGCGACATGCCGCGGCGTATTCGTCGTCGTGAAAGAAGGGCACCCCGCGTTTCACCGCTGGTGACTTCCGTGGCGCGCGCAACCGAGAAGTTGGCCGGCCCCGCACCCTCTGCACACCATTCGAGCTTGGAGGGGCTCATGCGCACACTCGTCCAGGCCGACCAGCGGCGCGCCATTCGGCGCGCCATCCGCGTCGAGTGCAACGTCATCCGCGAACGGGATTTCCGCTTCCTTGGACGGCGAGCAGTCGATCTCTCCCACCTTGGCATGTTGGTCGTCGGCGATGAGCCGGCATTGACCGGCGAACCGGTCATCGTCGAATTCCGGCTGCACCGTGCCGGGCCGTGGTTCGACGCACAGGCAACGATCGCGCGCGTGCTCCACGGACGGCGCCCAGCGGATTGGACGGGTCGGTGCTTCGGCCTCGAATTCGAGCCTTTGCCCCCGAATGTCGAGCGCTATTTGCGTGGAGCGCTGCGTCGGGTGCCGCCGCCCTTGCCGATGCGTGAGCCGCGCGTCGACTACGCGGCCACGGTGCACTTGGCCGCGCTGTCGTGATGGCGACCGTGCCGGGGGGGGGCAGCTGGTTGTCACGCAGCCAATTTGGCCTCGCGCGAGGCGCGCCGGCTAAGATTCGGTGTTTGAGCCGTGGACCGCCGGCCAGTCGCGATCGGTGTCTTGCCATCGAAGGGATGCCTCCCATGCCTTTGCCTGTTCTTTCGCCCCAAGCTCCGCCCGCGCGCCCGCGGTTGAGCTCCGCAGGCTCGTACGCGCTCGCCGCCTCGCTGCGTGGGCCTCCGGCGTTGCTCACCTACGCAGCATGCGGAGTAGGTCCCAACCGCCGCGCAGAGATTCGGCGCGCCCTTCGCTTCGGATGCCGTGTCCGTCGACCCAATGGACAAAGGCTCGTCGGGGATCGCGGCGTCGACCTTTCGCCTCAGGGAATGTTGCTGCTCTCCGATGAACGGCTCGATCGGGAATCCGTGCTCGTCGTAAGTTTCATGGCCACCGAATTTCCGATTTGGTTCGATACCCGAGCGATCGTGGTGCGCGTCGTCGAGGGGCGGCGGACGGGCGACTCCGGGCGAGCGGTGGGGCTTCGTTTCGCGTCGCTTCCGTCGGTGTCGCAGCTCATTTTGCGCGGGCACCTAAAGAAGCTGGACCCGCCCACGCCCCAGCGCGAGCGTCCGGTCTCGCGGGTGAGCCATCGTCGGGACCCGGATTACGCGCGCATCGTCAAGGACATACTCGACGGGAATTGATGGCGAGCGCAGCCCGCCCACGGGAGCCGCGGCGAGCCCGAATTGCCGAACGGCCGCCGGGTCGATAAATTGACCCGATGGGTTCCATCGCGCGCCCGGCGGCCCTGGTCGGGCTCGGGGTTCTCGTCTCGGGCCCCAACGCGTCGGCGCAAGGCGATGATCCCAGTGCGCTCGCAGAGGCCTTATTCCGCAACGGGCGTGATCTGATGGCGGAGGGGCGATTCCCGGAAGCCTGCCCGAAGTTTGCCGAGAGCCAGCGCGTCGACCCAAAGCCGGGAACCCTCATCAACCTCGCCCTTTGCCACGAGAAAACCGGTCGTACGGCCAGTGCCTGGGCCGAGTACTTGGAGGTCGCCGAGAGCGCTCGCCGCGCCGGCCAGGTGGAACGAGAGACGGTAGCCCGCGAGCACGCCCGGCTGCTGGAGTCCGCGCTCCCACACGTGGTGGTCGACGCGGACCCGTCGTACGGCGCTCAAGTCGTGCTCGACGACCGGCCGCTCGGCCCCGGCGCGTTTCGTACGCCCATTCCGATTGATCCTGGCGACCATGTCATCCGTGCGACGGCATGGGGCAGAAAGCCGTTCTCGGAGGCCTTCGTCGTCCCGACCGGTTCCGGGACCCGGACTCTGCGGTTGCCGGCGCTCGCTCCGAGTCGTGGCCCGGTCCCGTTTCTTGGGACCGCTGTCCCAGGGCCTGAGGTCCCCGCTGAGCCACAGCCGTGGCTCGACGCTCGCCGCGCGTGGGGCCTTGTCGCAGGTGGCGCGGGGCTGGCTCTCGTCGGAGCGGGGGCGTTTTTTGGACTGCGGGCCTTTTCTGACAAGCGCACGGCCGACAACGAATGCAACGCCGACTTCTGCACGCAGCTCGGACTGAACGCCATCGGCGCGATGAAAACGGCAGAGGCGATCTCCACCGTTTCGGTCGCAGCGGGCATCACGGCGCTGAGTGGTGGTGCTTATCTGCTGTTGTCGGGCAAAGCCCATACCGGCCACCAGGCGTCTACCTGGCGAATAGCCCCCGACATTGGGGCTCACGGAGTGAGAGCGTTCGTCGGCTGGTAAGTTACGGTTACGTCGTCCGCAGCCACATTTTGGGTATCATAGAAGAGCGCGCTCCGCCGCATGGCCGGGCGCGGCACGTCGCCCACGGTCACGTTTGGAGACGTGAGTGCTTATCCTCAATGGTCATCGATCGCCTTCGCTTCGCGCAATCCACGGCAGCTGTCCTCGCGTGCTCGCTCGGCGCGTGCGCGCTACTCGTTGGCCCTCCCGACGGCCACAGGGTATTCGAATCGAACGACGGCGATGCGGCCGTAGCCCCTGAGGCTTCGACCGACGCTTCTGCGTGGGATGCCGACGATTCGTCCTCCGGGCCGCTCGACGCGGCGGGCGACGCGGCGGGCGACTCGGCGGCCGAAGCGGCGAATGCGGGCGACGAGACGGGCGTCGATGCAGAAGCCGGGCGGACGGCGTTCGCGGGGCCCGTGATTACGCTCGCTTCCGGGGAAAATGCTCCGGAAGGCATTGTGCAGACGAGCGGAGCCCTTTATTGGGCCGATTACGGAGACTCGACGATCCACAGATTGGCTCGTTCGTCGGACGGGTGGTTCGGCCCCGTCGCCGCGGACTCCGCCTTGGGGTCGACTCCATTTGCATCGACAGCCTTGGCCCTCGCTCCTCCGCCTACCGACCTGCTCGCCGATACGCTGTACCTTTACGCGCTCGTCGGCGTATTCGTAACGAGTCAGAACTGCGCCACGTTTCTACCCTATTCGCTCACCGGCGACGGCGGCACCCTGGGCTGCGCGTATCCGACCTCGGTCTGTTCGGGAACCGTCAATCGACTTGCTCAGGATGGGTCGAATCTTTATTTGAGCGGCGGCCTGTGCGGGTCAGCCTCCTCTTCGTACATTTTCGTCGAGGCTGCGCCGGGGACCAACAACGTCGGGTGGACCAAGATCGGACCCCTTTCGGCCCCTGCCAGCGCAATGGCCGGGGACACGGTCAAGGTCTACTTCGCCATTAGAAATCAACTGTTCTCGCAAGAGTTGGCGACCACGGCTTTTGATCCGAGCCCGATCGCGCAGAGCCCGTTGAATGCGACGATTACCGACGTCGCGGTCGATGACGCGAACGTCTATTGGGCCGATAACATGGGCAATGTCGCCGAAATCTCGAAAAGCGGTGCCATTCTTCAACAGCCGCTTGCATCCGGCCAGAATCACCCCTTTCGGCTCGCGCAGGACGGGTCGAATCTTTACTGGACGAACGCGGGAACGCAATCGAACGACGGTTCGATCGCGATGGTGCCGAAGAGCGGAGGCGCCCCCACCATTCTGGCGTCCAACCAGGGCCATCCTTGGGGGATTACCGTCGACGACAATGGCGTTTACTGGACCGATTACGCCACAAGCACCGTGATGATGTTGGCGCGTTGAACGGTGGAGTCCTCGGTCGATGGCGATCGGGCAGTGCGAAAGAGAGCGTTGGGTGCAGCACGACCCTGCGTCGCCCGCGGCTCAGGGCTTGGAATTTTTGGCGAGGTCGACCGCAGCTTGCGGCCAATAGTCGCCCGCCTTGGGACCCCCGTTGCAGGTTCCGTCGGACTCACCCGGGGGCTTCACCCAGAAGTACGCGTCCACGAGTGGATCACCCGTATGGGTCGTCGGAGCGGGGCCGAGCGCCCGCCCCTTCGGATTGCACCATTCGGCGTCCGGGGTCGCGCCGTTGCCGTTCCGACCCGTGTCGATGATGAAATGAATCTTGTTGCCGAGAGCCGCGGAGATGGCGTGACCGTACGCGATGGTTTCGTCGGTCGCGACGTAGTTCGAAACGTTGAGCGAAAACCCGTCTGCGTCTTCGACTCCGGCGGCCCTCAACCGCTTGGCCATGTCGGGCGCTCGGACCCATTTCGCATTGCCCCCATCGACGTATACGGACACCCCGGGCGTCGCCTCCAGCACGTCGACCGCGTCGTGAATCATGGCGAGCCGTGCCTTTTGATCCGTCGGTGACAGGCACTTGGTCATGAGGCCAAGAGCATCGGGCTCGAGTACGACAATCATCCGGAACGAGCCTGCTCCTTTGGCGAAGGCACGAATCCACTTCTTGTACGCGTCGGCGGAGGTCGATCCGCCCTTGGAATACTGACCGCAATCTCGATTGGGCACGTTATAGGCCACGACGACCGGGACCATGCCCAAACTGTTCGAAGCGTTGCCTAGGTTGTGGACCGCCGGCTCGATGTCTCCGCTCCACTCGCCCATCCACCACCCGGTCGGCTGTTCAGCAATCTTGCGGAGCAACGTCGCATCCGCGGGATGACTCGTCTGCCATTCCTCGGCTGCACTCGCCGCTTGGCTATACGGATTGACGTACAGATGGACGCCTTCGAACGGGTTTTGACCTTTGACGTGCGGCGGAACCGACGTAGCAAGGGCGGCGGCAGTGGAGCCGGTCGCGGGGGCCGACCCCACGCCGGCGGTTCCGGCCGTTGCGGGTGAGGGGGAGGGGGCGGGTACCGAGGTAGACGCGACGACCGGCGGAGAGGGCGCGGCCGTCGACGGCGCGCAGGCGACTGCGACGGACACCGATCCACCGAGAAGACCAAAGGAAGCCAAAGCACCGATCCGCATGGGTGCGGCACTTTACCCGATTGCGAGCGCTTCGGAATGCCACCGCGCCGTCTTTCGGTGGTCGACCCTGCGCGTAGGCGTGCGGTACACGTGCCGGACCCGTGTCGGATCTCGGCGCCCAGGGCGATCGACGAGAGCCAACGTCTTTAGCGCCAGCCCCCATGGCCACCACGCCGAACCGGTCCGACGGGCGTGCGTCCAACGGGGCGTTGGACCGTCCATCGAAGGGCGCGTTCGCGGCTCTTCTCGGCCTGGGCCTCGTCCTGCGCGTCTGGCTCTGCTTCCACGACGATGGGATTTATTGGCCGGACGAGATTTACCAGAGCCTTGAGCCGGCGCACCGCCTCGTCTTCGGATACGGCCTCATCCCGTGGGAATTCGCCGAGGGTGCTCGTAACTGGGCATTTCCTGGGCTCGTCGCCGCCGTTCTCAAAGTCGCGGCGCTGGTGGGAGGCGACCACCCGCGGCACTACCTCATCGCCATCCGGCTCGTATTCTCGGCGATCGGGATGGTTACGGCGTGGGGGACCTATCGGCTTGCCCGTTCGTGCGGAGCGCGGCCGATTGGCGCGGCTGTCGGAGCGACGTTCTTCGCGCTCGCTCCACCGGCCATTTACTTTGCCCCGAAGGCCCTGAGCGAGACCGCCTCGGCGGCGGCGGTCGTATTCGGATTCGCGTGGGCGATCCGGCCGGCCGCCGGCCGACGAGACGTCCTGGTGGGCGCGTCGCTCCTTGGGTTCTCCGCGCTCCTTCGGCTTCAAAACGGCATTTTTTGCGTCGGCATATTGGGCCTGCTGATGCTTCGCCGAAGGTGGCGTCACGCGGCGACGTGCGCCCTCGTGCTTGCCGGGTGGGCCGTCCTCTATGGAGCGCTCGATCGGCTGACCTGGGGCGAGTGGTTTCACTCGGCAGTCGCGTATCTTCGGTTCAATGTCCTCGAAGGAAAAGCGGCGCAATGGGGCGAATCGGAAAACACGTATTACTTGCGCGTCCTATGGACGTCGATGCCGATTGTGGCCGCGATCGCGGCTCCGCTTGCGCTCCTGGCCGCCGTTCGTTCGCCGGGGCTGTTCGGCATCGTGCTCCTCTACTTGCTGTCGCATTCGCTCATCGGGCACAAGGAGCTTCGGTTCGTCTTGCCGCTCTTGCCCTTGTGGTTCGCGCTGGCGGGCGCCGGCTTTTCCTGGGTCGCCTCCTGGGTCCCCGTAGACGCCCGATGGCCGGCCGCGGTCGCAGCAGTCTGCTCGATCGTTGCAGGCACGCGCTTCCACCAACTGACGTTCGGCGAGCTCGGTCAATACGAACACGAGCGACCGCGTGCGAGCGCCTACGACGACTTTGGTCCGGTGAACCGCCTCCTTCTTGCGGCACACGATCAAGTGGATCTCTGCGGCATCGACATCGAGCCGGCTCACCTCGCATGGACCGGTGGAGCGACGTATTTGCACCGCAACGTGCCCATCTTCCCGCGCGGGACTTCAACGAGCGCCGGCTATTACAACTACGTCATTACGTTCGGCCATCCCGTGGGCTGGGGTCGCATCGTCGCCACGCAAGGAGCCTTCGCGCTCGTGAGCCTCCCGCGGTCAACGTGTGTCCCGGACCCTAGCTATCGATGGAAACTCCCGTAACGACCGACTCGTCGCGGCGCCGTAGGCCGCCTGCGAACGGCTCTTGTCTCAGCGCGGCGCGCCGCCCAGGATGGACGCGGCGGGTGGCCCGTACACCCGATCGCGGATGGCCTGTGCCGCAAGCATCATGGTGGGTCCTGGGTCGCCCAAGAGCGCTTCGTCGACTTCGACGACGCCGTCGGGGCGCTTGCAGGCACGAAGCAACGAGAAGCCGGCATGCTCGCAAAGCACCTGCCGCATCCCCGCGTTGGTCACGATGATCTCCGGATCGAGCTTGAGCACCTGCTCGGTGGCGAACTGCGGCCAATCACGGGCAGCCGCAGCGGAGTCGATGAGCCCGGCCGTTCTCAGCACGTCGTCGAAACTCGTCCCCGAACCACCTCCGAAAAGGCGGCCCCCGTAGATGCTCAGGTACATGCCGGTCTTGCGATCCGGCCCAGCAATATCGATGGCAACGCTGGCGGCTCGTTCGACGAGCTCTCGAGCGAATCGCTCGCCCCGCTCCGGATGGCCGACGAGCCATGCGATCTCTCGAATGTTGGGAATCAGCGTGGCAAGCCCACGCATTTCGCCAAGATCGTAGACGACGACGCCGGCGTCACGAAGACGCGCCACGCGGTGTGGGTCCCCCACGACGTTGACGAGGACGAGGTCCGGATGCAGAGCGAGCACCGACTCAACGTTGCCGAGATCGACCGTCGGCTTGCCGGCATATTTATAGCCGCTGGCTCCTTTGTGCGCGCTCTGTGCGGTGAAGGCGACGACGCGGTCGGGCTCACAGAGCTCGAGGAGGAGGGTGTCGGCGACCGTGCTGGCCGAGACGATGCGCTGGTACTGTCGCGGGGAAGCCACCACGGTGCCGGAGTGGTCCCGAAGTGGGCGAGGCGATGGTGCAATCGCCGTGCTTTCGATGGACGGATGGCGCTTCGCGATCACGAACGGAACCCACGCCACGGCCGTTGAAGCAAAAAGAGCCAACGCGAACGCCGTGATGTTCGCCGAGGTCACCCCACGCATCCGGGCGCCCTCGACGGGACTGGTTCGTCCGCCAATCGAAATCCCAGCGCGCCGTTCGCGACCAGACGGACGCCGTAGACGGCCTCGACGCTGGCATGGGAAATCACCGACAGAGTCTCGCCCTCAATCAGAAGGCGGCCCCGATCCAAGAGCACGGCTTCGTCGGTCCATTCGAGGGCCTCCTGAAGCGCGTGCAAGACCGCAAGGACGCAATACCCGTCATCGGCCAGTTGGCGGAGCAATGCGTAAAGCCGCAACGAGTGGCCGATGTCCAGCGCCGCGGTCGGCTCGTCGAGCACGAGGACGCGGGCCTCCGTCGCCAGCGCGCGTGCAATAAGGACTCGTTGACGCTCGCCCTGCGAAAGTGTCGTAAACGCTCGATCGGCGAGGGGGCCGGCGCCAACGACATCGAGAGCATGACGCCCGGCTGACCGGTCGGCGTCCGTAGGGGTCAGCCTTCCCACGTGATGCGCGTAACGCCCCTGTGCGACCACCTCGGCCACTCGCATAGGCGAGCTTAGCTCGGACTGTTGAGGGACGTACGCGATGGACCGCGCGCGTGTCGCGGCGTCGAGATTGCGCACGGACCGGCCATGGACCAGGATGTCCCCTTCGTACGGGGTGACTCCCGCGATGGCCCTCACGAGCGTTGACTTGCCGGCCCCGTTCGGACCGAGAATGGCCGTGATGGCGCCGAAGCGCGCTTCGAAGCGGATGCTGTCCAAGATCGCCCGCCCCTCGCGGACGACACGCACATCCGATACGCGGACTACGCCGATCACCATGCGCCTGCTCGCTTGGCGCGCGAAAGGAGCACAAGAAAAGCGGGCGCTCCGACCAACCCGGTGATGACGCCGAGCGGTACCTCGCTCCGTCCGGGTAGCGTGCGAGCGATGAGATCGCATGCCGCGACGAATGTGGCACCTGCGATGGCGGAGACCAGCACCAGACGGCGATGTTCGACTCCAAGGGCGGGCCGCAGCGCGTGCGGGATCAAGAGACCGACGAACGCGATGTTGCCGCCGAGCGCGACCGCGCCGGCAGTCAACACGGCGACCCACAGGATGCAGTACCGCCTGACCTGCGCGACGTCGACGCCGAGCGACGACGCTTCTTCGTCTCCGGACAACAAGACGTCGAGAGGTTTGGCCCAAAACCACGCCGCGAGGATCCCCGAAAACACGAGGGGCGCGGCAAGCGCAAGTTGGAGCGGGCCGGTCGTGGCGATTCCGCCGAGCGTAACCGAGATCACGGCGCGTCCGAGCTCCCAACGCTCTTCCGCCATGCTCATGATGAGACTCGTCACGCTGAGAAACAACGAGGAGAAGAGAAACCCTGCGAGAATCAACGAAAGAACGTCGCTCGACCGGCGCAGGAACGCAAAGAGCAGGGCGAGGCTGAAGAGCGCTCCGGCCAGGCAGCCCACGGGCAGCATGACGTCCGGCGGAACGCCCGCAACCCCATAACCAGTCAGCACGAACTGCATCGCCAGCAGCGATGCGTTGCCTCCGAGCATCGCGCCTGCCGACGTGCCTAACAGCGAAACATCGGCCAGGGGATTGCGAAAGAGCCCCTGGACCATGACGCCGGCGACTGCGAGAGACGCGCCGACGAGCAATGCGGCACCCGCGCGCGAGGCCCGAAGCACCAGGAGCGTCGAGCGCAGCTGTGGGTCACGGAGGCTTCCGGCTCCCTGAAGCATGCAGGCGGTCGTACACAGGATCAGCGCGACGAACAGCGCGGCAAGGACCGCGACCATGCGGCGTTGCTGCGCCGTTGGGGCCGTTCCGCCCGTGGGGGATGCCTGAACGGTTGGAGTCAAAGTCTTCGCTGCAATCGGATCCGAATTGGGCACTTCTACAGCCCCCGGGGACGTCACGCGGTGGCACGCCCATCACCGTCTGGTCGAGCGCAGTGACAGGGTCGGTTGTCGCACGACGAAGACGGTATCTCCTGTGGACCTCCTTTATCCATAAGTCCGAACTGACCATGGCCTGATCGATCTTGACCGCCAGACGGCCTGAAGGACGACGAACGGTTTCGCCTCCGCACGGACTTGGCCTAGCGTACGATTCCGTCGCCATGTTTGGGTCCGACGGTCCGCCTCGGGAGCACAGCCCGGTGGGCGAACGTCCGGTCGAGACGACCCACCAGAGGACGCTCCCACCCCCGGAGTGGAGGGCGGCGCGCGCCCGCGGCGCTTCGAGCCGACCTCCGAGCGTTCCGCTGCCCTTGCCGCGGCGAATCGGAACGCGGGCCGAAGAGGCGTGGCTTCGCGCCCGAGTGGAGGAGGCGCACGCGGCGGGGGACACGAGCACGTTGCGAACGGCATGCACGACGTTGGCGCGCTGGCTCGCTTCTCGCGACCGCGATCTCGACGAGGCTGTCGACCTGGCGTCCATGGCACTGTCGCTCGGCGCCGACCTCGAGCTCAGGCGCGAAGCGTCGGCGTGGCTCGAGAGCCTGGGTGAACCAGCGCGTGCCGCAGCCGTGTTGAAGCCGAATGCGTCGATCGGGGACGATTCGCCTGAGTTCGCGGACATTCTCGTGCGCGCGGGGCAGCTCCGGGCCCGCGCCGGGGCGGCCGCGAACGCGGCTTTGGCGTTCCAGTCGGCCATGGCGTTGGATCACGAGGACCCGCTGCCCGCAGAGTTGCTGGGCGCGCTTTCAGCGTGGGATCCCGAATCGGCTCCGCCCTGGGTCGGGGCCGAAGCGTACGTCGAAGCCGCGCGTCGGCACCACGTGCTCCAGCAGACCGAAGCGGAGCACGAGGATCTGTGGCGGGCCTTTGCGACCGATCCCACGAGCGCGGTCGCGGTTCAAGCACTCGGCGCCGCTCTCGATCAAGGCGCGCGCGCCTCTGCCTCCGACGAGGTATGGCGAGCGCACGCGAAAGCGCTCGGCGGCAGTGCTCTGAGCCGGATCACCGAGATTCATGCGCGTCGCACGGCCGCCGCGTTGGCTTCCGGCATGCGATCGCGTGCGCTCGGGGCTGCGCTCGACCGAGCTGCTGGGGCGGATCTCGGTGGCGACGAGGGTCAGGCGTTGGAAGCGGTGCTCCGCGAGGTAGGGCTTCCAGATGCCCCTTCGATGCGCCGCGAGCTCGCGTGCGACCTGCGCTCGAGCGCGCTGGCGCTTGAGGGCATCGCGGCGCGATCGCCGACCTCGTGGCGCGCGATGTTGCTGGCTGTCGCCTCGGAGCGCCATCGCCAGTGGGGGGACCGCATGGCAGCACGGAGCGCAGCCGCCGCCGCGACCGAGGCCGACCCCGATGATGCCCGTTGTGCGGCCGCTCTCGCCGACGCAGTCATCGGTGACTTCGATCGCCAAGCTGCGTCGGCGATAGAGCGCGCACTTTCGCTGGTGGGTCCGAGACCGGACTGGTGCTCGGCGCTGGCGGACATCCTCGACGCGATAGGCCGTCGCGAGCAGGCGATCGCATGGAATCAGCGTCACGTTAGGTTGCGCCCGGGCGATTGGCGCGCCGTGGAGATGCTGCTCGGTCGCCTCCTCGCGTCAGGGGACGCGCAGCGCCTCGCGGAGGCTCTGGCGTGGGTCTTGTCGCAACCGCTTCCCCTCGGCATCGTCGTCGTGAGATTCAGCGGCGCGCTACGCGAACTGACGCGGCCCGACATCGCTCGGGCCGTCGTCGTCGCACGGCGGGCGCTCGACGTATTCGGTCCGAAAGCGGCGTGCCTACGCGAGGCCATGCTCGAAGTTGCGGGCAAAGCCTCCGACGACGCCTTTGCCGCGGTGATCCTCGAACGGTGGCTTGCGAGTGGCGCCGACGGCGGCCACCGTCGGTCGGCGTTCGTCCAACTGGCGGATCTGAGGGAGCGGCTCGGCGACGAAGAAGGGCAATCGCGGATCATCGCGCGAGCTGTTCGCGAGGGTTTCAATTCTGCGGAGACCGACGCACACTTGAGGCGCATGGCCGGGCGACCGGCTACGCCCGACACGCATTTGTGGCGCATGGCGGCTCAAGCCAGCCGTTCGATCGTCGAGCAGAAACCGGAGGTCGAGGCGGCGGCGTGGCGAGAGCTTGGCGGCGCCCTCTGGGATCTGGCCGACGATCGAGTGGGCGCGATTGCCGCCTGGCAACGGTCGGCGCGCATCAGCGGCGCGGGCGGCTATACGATTCTGGCGCTGGACGTCATCGCGTTCGGAGGGGCGCCGTTCGCGTTCCAATATATCGAGCGCGTCGTTGAGACCGAGCCAGACGACGTCAAAGCCGCGGAGATGGCTGCCGAAGCGGCCACGGCTGCACTATGGTCGGGTGAGTCGCGTACCGCACTCCAATTGTGCGCCCGGTCGGTCGCTCGCTATCCCAGGCAGGGAAGCGCTCTCGAAATTGCGGAGCCTGCGGCCCGGAGATGCGGTGAGTACGGAGGTCTGTCGGAGCTCTACGATGCTGTCGCGGATCGATCCTTCGGCCGCTTCGGCCGGCGCGCCGTGCATTACCGTGGCGCACGCTTTCTTGGCAAGCTCGGCGAGAACTCGTTGGCGTTGAAGCACGCGGCGAAGGCATTCCTCGCGTTGCCCTCAGAGGGATCCACGTTGTGCCTGCTCGCGCAAGCGGCAGCCCGTGCCGGAGATTCGACCTTTGCGGTTCAGGCCGTCGAACAGGTGGCCGAGACGGCGGAGCTCCCCCAAGGGCGTGCCGCATGGTTGCTGCGGGCGGCCGATGTGGCGGGCGATGGCGAGGAGGGGATACGCGCCAAGGTCAACCTGGTCTTGCGCGCCATCCATGCCGCGCCGAACGCGGCGACTGTGGCCGCCCTCCGCGACGCCTTAATCGCTTTGCTCGCCGCCGATCCCCACGAGCGGGATCCGCTGCACATGCGCGTGTCGCGCGCCGCACAGACTCTCGGCGGGGACGTCGGGCCGGAGGCCGCGCGGGTTGCGATCGCGTTCGCCGTCCTCGCACTCGAACTCTTCGACGATGCCGACAGCGCGTTGGCTTCGACCGAGAAGGCGGTCGCGTGCGACGGTGGCGTAGAGGCCTTCGAAGATCTATCGATTTGGGCTGTCCGATTGGTGCGCGCGCGCGATGCCGGCCAACGAGTGACGGCGATCCTCGTCGAGGCCGAGCGGCCCGCATCCAAGATCGGCGGCGCAGCGATGCGCCTGCTTTCGAGCCTAGCGGCCAAACTCGGAGACGACGCGTTGCGCGCGCGCACGGCCGTGGCGGCTGCGCTTCGGGATCCAGACGACGATGCGCTCGTGCTGGCAGCCGACGAGGCCGTGCGTCTAGCGCCACAATGGGCCGATCGCCTCGACTCGCACGTATCCCTGCAGCGTCGATCGCAGGCCATTCTTGCCGTCGCACGCGGTCGCGTCGCAAAAATGGCATACCACGAGGCCGTGCCGCTGTTTGAACGTGCGCTGCCCATGGTCGACGAGCGCGATCGGGCGGCCGTCGAGCGCGAACTGCAGGCGTCACGGCTAGCCGCCGGGCACGAACCGGCGCTCGAACCTCGCACGGGCGGCGCCGCGAGGGAGGCAGCCACGTCGCCGAGGACACGCGGAGATCGGTGGATGGAGGTGGCGGAGAGACGCGAGGCGCGAGGCGACATCGCCGGCGCGCTGAACGCGGTCTGGGAGGCGTGCAGGCTCGATCCCGAGCCGCTCGAGCGATGGACCTCGCTTGAGCGGCTCGCAGAGCGATCCGGTGACGAGGCGGCACGGATTCACGCCCTCCAAAAGGCCGCTCGGCGGATCCCACCGGAGGGTCGAGCTGCCGTGCTCAAACGCCTCGCGCGCGCACTCGACGCGCAAGGCGACGCAACCGTTGCCGCACCCGTATGGTACGAAGTGCTGGCGCTCGATCCGACCGACGACGACGCCGACGAAGCGCTGGAAGGGGCGATGGCCGCGCACGGACGGTACACCGAACTTGCTGAGCACCTGGCTCGGCGAGCCGTTCGCTTGAGTGCCGATCCGAGGCGTCGCGAAACCCTGCGCGCCGTCCGCTTGCGGAGGGCCGCCATTCTCGAGCAACGCCTCGATCGCGCGCGAGACGCACTCGATGAGCTGTCTCGCCTCGTCGAAGAGACCCCGGACAGCCCTGGAGCTCTTCGCTATCTCGCCGACCTGCTGGACCGCAGCACAGACCCTGCCGGGGCCGCGCGCTGCTGGCTGGCGGCAGCACGGCTGGAGCGAGATCCAACGGATCGGCAGGATCTTGAATTACGGGCTGGACGCGCTCTCCTCGCGTCCAACCAGGTGTCCCAGGCGTTGGATCTCGCCGACCGCATGATCGCCGCGCGCCCGAACGAGGGCGCCGCACTCGCCCTTCGCGTGGATGCGGCGCGGGCGTCGAACGATGACGTCGCACTCGGCGATGCCCTGGCCGCGCTCGCGAGGGCCGATGGTCTCGATGCGTCGGCTCGGAGCGACCTGCTCGTCGAGGCTGCGATGATCGCGGCCCGAACCGCCCATCTCCGCGGAGCGCTCGAGCGCGCCCGGGAGGCGGCTCGGACCGCGCCGCAGCGAGGGACGCCGCAACTTCTTGCGAGGGGGCTCGAATATCGCTTTCGGGGCGCGGGCGCGCCCGACGAGGCGCGGCGGACGATCGCCGACCTGGGAGCCATTGAAGAGCCTCTGACGCGCGATGATGCGGCACTTCGCTCGTTCCTGCTTGCCGAGGCCTTGGACGTCGTCGAAGGGGGGAGCTCGGGGCTGCGCGAGCTCCGGGCGGCGCATGCTTCGGTCGGGGCCCATCCCCTGGTTGCCGTGGGGATCGGCGAGCGGTTCGCGGCGCAAGGAAATCTGGTCGGAGCGCTCGAACAATATCAGATTGCACTTTCGGGCCCCTTGCTCGATCTTCGCAAGCCGGGCCAGGTTGCCCTTGTAGCGGCCGACGCGGCGAGCCGGGCGGATCGCACCGACGACGCACTGATGTTTCTCGAAGTTGCCGAGCGGCACGACGAGAGCCGTGCGGCTGCGCGGGAGAGGCGTGCGTTACTGGGGCATTCAAAGTCCGCGCCTTCGAGTCCGGCCGTTCCGTTGGAAAAACCGGACCCGCCGATCGAGCCTGACCGCTTGGGGGCCCCCACTCCTATGGCACCCGCGGCTGAAGGGCGACCGGCGCTCGGTTCTAGCCTCGCCGCTCGCGGCGACCTCTTCGGTGCCGAGGCCGGGCTGTGGGAGCAGTTGCGCAGCGGCGTCACCGAGGCAGGGGATAGTTTGGCGGAGCGGCTCGCCGCATCGCCCGATCGCACGCGGGACCTGGTTCGTGTGCGATACGAGCAAGTCGCCATCGAGCCGGGCGACATCCGCAGGCTCGCGCTGCTGCAGAGCGCGGCGTTGGCCGACGGCGATCGCCTTTACGCGAGAGCTCTCGAACACGTCGCTCGCGCGTTCGACGTGCAGCGTGGGCCCCTCCTTCCGCCTCCGTTGACGGCTCTTCCGGAACAGGCCGGTGTATTCGGGCTTCTAACTCGTTCATTGGTGGGTGCTTGCGGTGAAGCACTCGGTCTCCTATGGGACGAGGCCAAGCAACTATTCGTGCGGGACTCTCTGAGCTACGATTTACGTGCAGCCGAGCGCGTCGTTCCAGGTCCCACCTCGACCATCGCGCGTATCTATCAGGCTGCGATCCGGGTTCTCGACGGTCCGCGAATTCCTTTGTACTTTCGGCCCGCCACGGACCCGCCGTCGGTAAAGCTGGCCGTCCTCTCGCAACCCGCGATTCTTCTGACGGCGGATGCGCACGACGACTCGGCCGCTCTCCTCTTCGCACTCGGACGAGCGATATCGGGTGCTTTGCCGCAGAACGTCCTCTGCCTCGGCCTTCCCGAATCGGAAGCACGTGCAGCCATCGCGGCGCTGCGGACCGCGTTTGGGTCGACGGTCCTCGATCGTAGCGTCACCCCGGAGGCAGCCCGTTTGGCCGAAGCATTCTGGCAGATCGTTCCGGCTCGAGTGCAGCGGCGGCTTCAGCAACTGCTCGCCAACGGCCAGCTTCCTGAATACGAAGAGCTTGTCGTCCGCGCCGCGCATGTCGGGCGACGGGTGGGAATGTTTCTCGCCGGCGACTTTGGATTCGCGGCTCGGGAACTGCTCGCCGAGAAGCCGTCGCGCCTCGCAGAGCTCGGATCGCCGCTCGATTTGCGCAGGCTTTGCGAGCGGGAGCCCTTGATGGCCGACTTGTTTCGTTTGGCTGTGAGTCCAGAATACGCTCAAGCCCGATGGCATATGGCCACGAGCGAGCCGTGGGACATGGCGCAGGCACCGGAGCTCGATTCGCATTGATGTAGCTTTATTGCTCTCAGCCGAATCGTAGGATGAATCATGTGGACTCGAAAGCGCTGTCAGCCGCCGAGGCCGCGCGCAATGCTCGGCGCGTGTGTCATCTTCGCCGTGGGCTTTCTACGCTTCGGTGTGGGCGTTGGGTGCCTCACCACGCCCCCATCGGACCTGGCTCCCACGCTTGAGCCACCGCCGACGGTGTTGCACGACGCGCTCATCCCCCCCGACGATCAGCTCCTTTCCCAATGGCCGCTGGACGATATGTTTATTATCCCGGTGCGACTCGATGGTCCAAATCAGCATTTTGCGTATGACGTGTTCATCGACGACGACGGTAGCCGTCACGCCTTGCCGGTATGGATGGGCACCGGTGGCGGTCAGTCCGGCATCGACGGCGGGGTGGTCTTGATCCCCATCCCACTTCAACCGCCGCCGCCGACGACGGCGGCGTGCCATCGAATCGAAGTCCTCGTGGTGGACGGGTTCGCGACTTCGGAGGCCGGCGCGACGCTGTTTCGCCAGCCCGACAGCATCGGGGGCGACAACGTCGTGTGGTTCTACACGCCCTCCGGCGGCCTCGACGGGTGCGAAACCGGGGACTCGGGCCCGGACGGCGCATCCGTGGCGGCAGCGGTCGAAGGGGACGGGGGCGATTTTTGAAAGCCTTCGGCCGAAATGCTTGGCTGGGCATGGCGGCGACCGCCTGGGCAGGGGCGGTTGGCTGCGGACCCATTCGCTCTCTCGAGATGTCGTCCGCGGCCGAAAATGTCTGTCCCCAAAATCCGTGCTCGGCATACGTCCAATCCAGCGACGTGCAGTGCATGGGGGGCGCTTGCGTGATCGACCCCGCCGAGGCCCCTTCGACCAGCGACCTCGTGGTCCTGATCTCGGTGCCTGGCGACGCGTATTTCGCTCCCGGACGGACGTTCGCCATTCCTTTCGATGATTTGGCAAATGCCACTTCGGCGAGTTCGACGCTGGCGAGCCCGGCAGAACTCCCTGCGGTCGGGACTGTATTCGGCCTTTATGCAGTATCGCCTCGTTTGGCCCAAACGGTCGATTGGGACTTGGGCACTTCCGGTGTCACCACCTCGCTGCCGTTTCACGCGGTATTTCGCCTTCTTTGGCCTGGAAGCTCCGACACGGAAGCCGCTCTTTTGGGCCTGCCGATCACTCCTGTGCTCGCGGACTCCGTACAACTGGTGGATTTCCTTCCCGGACCCGGCGGAGGGCCGGAGACCGAATCCCAGACCTACCTTCAGCCCGGAACCTACGAGCGCACCCTGATCGCGGATCCTCCATTCGATGAGGCATTCGGTCCCGTGACGCAAGTCGTGACCGTATCGAGCGGCATGTCCGTCGACCAGCAGACGATTGAATCGTACGACACGACCGGTGGGCAAGCCCTTCCTACGTTCGAGATCACGCGCACGGGGGGCACGTTGAACGGGTGGACGGCCTACCTTCGGGACCAAAATGACCGAATCGTGTCGAGCCGGGCGCCCCTCAGCGGAACGACGATATCGAACGTAATTCTGGCCGTGAAGCGATCGACCGACCCGACGCAGCCAGACCTTGACGCACTCTCCCAAACAGAGCTGGTCGTGGCGCCACCCGCTGGGGCAATCCTACCGACCGGCGTGTTCAACTTGTTCGGCATGGTCACTCCGATCCTTTATCCGATGTTGCCGGCGACGGTGAACCTGCAAGGACAAGTCACGTCCTCGCAGTCCGGTTCGCCGGTCGCAGCCGTGATCGTCTTCGAAGCGATATCGATCACGACCCTGTCGTCGGCCGACGATCCGACGGGGGTCCAGAACCAGACCTTCGAATACACCCTCTCCGTGAACACCACGACGGACCCATCGACGGAAAATTCGACGTATTCCGCCACGCTTCCATCTGGCTTTTATCGAATCGACGTTCGTCCGACCAACCCCCTCATCGAGGGCTCGGGGGGCAGCTTGGATGGCGGCGATGCCGCGACGGCGGCGGTGCAAGTCGCGTCCTCGGTTTCGCTCCTGCACGATCAAACGATGAACTTCTCGCTCGGCGGCCTTCAATCCGCCCGCGGCTCCGCGCGCGTGGCCGATAATCGTGGCCTTTCCGGAGCCGTGATCGACGCCATTCCCACTGGGTGCACGGCCTCGCTGTCGAAGCTGCCGTCGACCTGGTGTCTTCCGCGGCCGGCTCAAAGCACGACCCTCTCGGATGGATCGTTCGCATTCGACTTGGACCCAGGATACTTCACCTTGCGCGTTCGACCTGCGGCAGGGACGCGTCTGCCATGGGTGGTAGTCACGCAACCGATCTTCGCGGACGGAACCGACTCTTTGTCTCTCGCGCCCGTCATTGTGCCCGCGCCGCAATCCCTCGGGTTGACATTGGCTGATCCGGCGGGAAATCCCATTGCCAACGCGCTCGTTCGTTCGTTCCGTCTGCCGCCGGTGTCGTCTGCGGCGCTCGCCGTCGAGCTGGGCGAGGCCATCACGGGCATTGACGGAAGCTATGAAATGTTCATTGCGCCGCCGTCGCCGTAGCGCGGCCTCATCTTCTGGTATGCTGTGGATTCGTGGCCGCGATGCCCAATGACGCACGCATTCGTCTCGTCGCGCGGGTCGCCCGTTCCGCGTTCGCTCCGGTAGAGGATCCGGATCGTCCCATGTCGATTTTGTCGCTGGCCGCCGCCTCGTATGGGTCGCGTCCCTCCGGGGATGCCACCGTGCCCACTGGTTTCGACCCTGTGGCCGTGGCGCTCTTCGAAGCCATCGTGGAGGGCGCCTACGTCGTCGCCAACGCCGACGGGGTTTTCGACACGGCCGAGAGGCAAGCATTTGAGCGGGTAGTTTCGACTGCGTGCGGTGGCACGGTGCCTGCGCAGCAGATCGCTTCCCTGGTAAGCCAGCTATCCGATCAGCTGAAAGCGGATGGGATCGACGCACGCATTGCGTCCATCGCGAAGGCTTCGGTGAAAAAAGATCATGCCCGCGAGATCCTGCGCATCGCTGCGCTCTTGGCGCAGACCAGCGACCACGTAAGCGTTAGCGAGCGACAGGTGCTCGGAAAGCTCGCACACCAGTGCGGACTGGACGGTGCCGAGGTCGAGGCTGCCCTGGCGGAGGTTCGCAATGCCCTCTTGGCCGCGGACTCGTCCGAGTGAAAGCCCCTGCAGACGGCATCGATCGGCTCTGCGGCCGAGCGGGCGCATCCATCAACTGAGCCCACCGCGCCACTCTCGATACAGCGTCGCCTCTTCGGCCCGTCCCGCCTCCTCCGCGGCGATAGCCAACCGATCGAGTGTGGTTCGAACTTGCACGATGAGAACTTCACGGCGCTCGGCGGCGGCATCCTCGAGGCGAGCGCTGAGAAGCGCGAGAAGTTCGTGCCCGCGGCCGAGCTGCTCGAGGAGCGAGGCCAGTTCGTCCGCAACCGCGTCATTGCCGGGGTCGCTCTGCAACCTTCGCGTGAGCTCGTCGACTCGGGCCGCGCGCTCACTATCTGCGGGCTCATCGGATGTCTCCAGGTCGAGCCAATCGACGGAACGAATCGGCGCGCGCGGCCGGTTCGGTAGGTCGTTGGCGCGGTTCTCGGTCGCGTCGGTCGCGTCGGCTTCGCGAGGCTCGGGGCCGACCGTCATAGCGAGGTTGCGCTCGCCCTGGATGCCGCGTGTCGACCGCAGCACACGGTCGCCGACGTCTCGGAAGGCCCGCCGTGCTCGTTCGTCGTGCGGCCTGAGGCGTAGAGCGACGGCGAGATGGCGTTGTGCGGCCAACGGATCGAGACGATGAGCGAGTTCGAGGTCCGCAGCCTCGATCAGCAAGTCAACGACCTGCCCGATGCAATCGTGGGGCGAAGCGACGGCGCGCTTATCGGGTCGTTCTCGACTCCCGGATACGACGGGAATGGATGCAAGAGATGCGGCTGCCTCCCGCAGTCCCGCAAAAGCCAGGCTTGCGCCGACGGTGTCCCCCAGTCGCGCGCGCCATCGCGCCTCGAGCCCCTTCGCGACCGCCGCTTCCGGCGCCGGCGCATCGGCGCAGATCGAAGAGATGTGCGCGATGGCCGTTGGCAGGTCGGCGAGACCCTCTGCGAGCGCCCGAGCCAGCGCGAACACGATGGCCGAAGTGGACACGCCGCGCGCACGCGCAATCTCGAGCGCCTTCGTCAGCAGAGCCACCCCGCGCGCGAACGCGCCTTCGCTAAGGAGTGCCTCTGCCAAGCCGGTCAATGCTTCCGGCTCCTCCGGTGCGAATCGAAGCGCACGCCCGAATAGCGCTTGAGCGCGCAGCGTGAGCCCGCGCGCCTGCCAATCTCGTCCGGCGCGAAGCCACACGGCGTACTTTTCGCTCGCAGTGCCGGCGAGCGCCTCGAGATGCTCTGCGTCGCCGAGAGCCTCGTCGACGCGACCGAGCGCCAAGCGCGCGCGAACACGGGCCCAACGGGCGGACACCGCGCGGGGAGATCGGGCAATGGCGCCGTCCAACCAGTCGGCCGCGTGCTCCGGATCCTGCGTCCATGCTGCCGCAAGCGTGTACGCGCGCGCGGCCAACGCGGGGCAGGGCTCCGCTGCCGCGGCGCGTTCGAGACTCGCCAACGCGCCGGTGAAATCTCCTGTCTCCCGAAGCAGCTCGCCACGGAGGATCCCCCATCCCGGCTCCTCGCCACCCCACATCTCGTCGAGCATGGCGAGGGCGCCCTCGGCGTGGCCCGTCGTTCGGACGTCGATGTCGACCACGCGAGCGGTAATCTCGCGATGTCGCGGAGCGAACCCTAGAGCCTCGAGGCAGGCGGAGCGCGCTCCGGCGGTATCGCCCGCGACGAGCAGGTCGTCGGCGTCACGGAGCAAGCGCGCGACCTCATAAGCCCGGACCGCTTCGTCCGTCGGCTGTGCCGAAAGCACGTTGCGTGCCGCCTGCAGAAACCAGGTATCTTGATCCGCAGCGAGAACGGCACAGCAGACCCCGTGGGCCGCCGGGATTCGGGCACCCGCTTCGGGCAGGAGCGCCACCGAAAGGGCCGTAGCGAGGCGTCGAAACGTGAACGCGGCGCCCGATCGCTCCGCGGGGCGCCCGACCATGGCGGCGACGCACGCAATGGCGATGCCCGCGGCCGGTGCCGGCAGGTTTACACCTCGAGCATTGGCGACGACGAGGACGAGATCTTCCCCGTCGGCCATGGCATGGATGTCGAACGCCACGGCCGGTGCCGGAAGCGATCCTTCACGATCGCGATCGTCCGGCGCCGAGACGCAAATCGTGGCCTTTGCCGAAGCCGCAGCAACCCAGAGGTCAGGCGCTTCCTCGCTGACAACGCCACGCAATCGCGGAGCAGCCCAGCGCACCAGCGATCGCGAGCTCAGTTCGACCTCGATCCGCTGAAGCTGTCCTCGACGGTGGCGGAAGCGGTGGACCCCTCCGGAAACGTCGGCCGGGAAGCGCATGCCGGGAAATGTCGTCGCGAGCGCTGTGACCTGGAGGCAGCCCAGCCGAACGGGCCGGGCGAGCTCGAGACCGATTCCTTCGCGCGCAATGGAAAGGCAAAGAACGACCTCCTCGCGTGAGACAATCGTCTCCCTCCCGCGCTTCGCCCGGATTTTTCCTTGGCGCGGAGATGGCGCCCGGGCAACGGCAGGGGGTGGAGCGGACTGCGTCGGCATGCTGTCTGGACCCCCCCGGGCTGGCGTAGCAATCGTACCCGGCTCCCCGCCCCACGGCGAACTAGGCCTCGTTCCCAGGCGCTACGTGGAAAGCGGCGTCGCTTGACCCGAGAAGGCGCGCATGTGACAAACTGCTGCGCTTGAGTCGACGAGATAGTCTGAGAGACTCGTGCGCCGAGTGCAACGACTTGCAAAGGCCCCTGGAACTTGGCCGACACCCAGTTCAAGCCGAAGTGGGCGAGTGTGACCCGAATGCAATCGCATTGGTTCGAACAGCGCTTGGGGTCCACCGATGCGCTCCCAGCGTCGGCCTGCCGGAATGGGGCTGGTTGACTTCCCGCCAAGCGCTGAGCGACGGCCGATGATCTCGAAGGATGCCATTTCGCTCGTACGCGACCGCACGGACATCGTCGCAATCGTTTCCGAGAGCGTTCCATCTTTGAAAAAGCGGGGGCGGCGCTTCGTGGGCCTATGCCCCTTCCACAAGGAGAGGACGCCGAGCTTTCACGTCAACCCCGACAGCGGCATCTACCACTGCTTTGGGTGCAAGGAGAGCGGAGATGCCTTTTCGTTTTTAGAGCGCGTCGAAGGCTACACCTTTGCCGAAGCCGTTCGCGCCCTTGCTGAGCGCGCGGGCGTCGCGCTCGAAGACGAGCGTGGCGCTGCGCCGAGCGACGCCGCACGACACAGGAACGAACGTGACGCCCTCTACGGCGCGATGCAAGTGGCCGCAACTTGGTACGAAGAGCAGTTGCGCGTGCATCCGAGCCGCTCGTGCGCGCTCGACGAGCTTGCTCGCCGCGGTCTGGATCCGAAGAGTGAGACCGCGGCCGCATTTCGCTTGGGATACGCGCCCACGGGGTGGGAGGGCCTCGCGAGCTTCCTGAAGAAACAGGGGGTCTCGCCGGCGATCGGTGAGGCCGTCGGGCTCCTCGTGCCGCGGTCGAGCGGCTCGAGCTATTACGACCGATTCCGGCACCGCCTCATGTTTGCAGTGCTGGATGCTCAGGGCCGGGTCGTCGCATTCAGTGGCCGTGCCCTTCAGGCGGATAAGAACGTCGGGCACGACGAGGCACTCGATGCGGCCCGGGATCCTCCCCCGAAGTACATCAACTCGCCCGAGAGTCCCATTTACGTCAAAGGGGCGACGCTGTTCGGCCTGTGGCAGGGTCGGCATGCCATCCGGCAAGCGGGCCGAGCGATCGTCGTTGAAGGCAACTTTGACGTCGTCAGCCTCCAAGCGCGAGGTGTACCCAACGTGGTCGCTCCACTGGGTACCGCATTCACCGCCGATCAGGCAAAACTGCTTCGGCGATATGCCGGCAACGTAACGCTCCTGTTCGACGGCGACGCGGCGGGGCGCAAGGCGGCCCGAGCCGCGGAGGATGCATGCGACAAGGCAGGCCTCGAGGCGGACGTCGCCCTGCTGCCGGACGAGATGGACCCGGACGAATACGTTCGCGCGAGAGGCGTCCCGGCGCTCCATCACGTCGTCGGGCAGGCGCGAGGCTTACTCGAATACCTGATCGACGTCGAGCTCGACGATTCGTTCAACGCTGCGGACCTGCGCGATCGTGTGGCGCGGATCGATCGGGTCGCCGCGCTGTTGGTCCGCCAAAGGGATCCCGTGGTTCGGGGGATGCTGAAGGCATACGCCGACTACGCCGCGAGCCGACTCGATCTGATACGCTCTGCGCCGAATGCCTTCGGGGCGCTGGAGCGGAAGGTGGCTAGCTCCGCCCAAGGCGCACGCGTACGCGCAAGCTCGAGACCTTCCGAGGCGCGTGTCAAGCATCGCGCGCCAGGCTATGAGGAGCGGAAGGCCATCGTCGGCGCTCTCTTGGATTATTCCGTGCTTTTGGACGATTCCGCAGTGAGGGAAACTTTGGGCCTTCTCGGGGGCGAATCGGCACGGATTGTGGCGGCGATGGCGAAGTGCATCCGCGTGGACGCGCGCGGTGAAAAAGTGCTCGACACGAGCGAATTTCTTGCGCAAATGCCATCGGCGATCCAAGCCTTCGCGTCTGCACGCCTCGCGGCTCCGGTTCACGACACGCTTGAGGAAGCGCGCGCATCCGTACTCGCGAACGCAAGAAAACTGCGGGAGACCAACGTTGCGCGGGAAACGCTCGAGACGGTACGTGAGCAACAGCGCGTCGTCGGCGACTGGGAGGCCGAAGTGCAACTCGCGAAACACGTCGACGCGCTCGTGCGTCAGCGGCAAGGCCTGATTCGCAGGTGAGTGAGGGAAAGCGCGTGCGCGTTGGCGCGCAAGGCGCATGGGGAAGAAGCACCGAGGTAGCGATGGCGACGAAGAACCGTGACCGGAAAGAAGTTCAACAACTCATCGAGATCGGCAAATCCAAAGGATTTCTGACTTACGACGAGGTGAACGATGCGTTGCCCGCCGACATGGTCGCGGCCGACCAAATGGACGACGTACTCGGCGTTCTTGGCGACGAGGACATCGAGATCGTCGATGCCGCAACGCAGGTGAAAATAGCGCCTAAGCGCATCGTTGAAGAGCAGGCAGAGCAGAAAGTCGCGCGCGACCGGGAGCAAACCTCGGCGCCTCCGAAGGGCGACGAGGAGGTCGACGGGTACTATTCGAAGAGCAACGACCCTGTTCGCATGTATCTGCGCAAGATGGGGAGCGTATCGCTTCTTACGCGCGAGGGTGAAGTCGAGATTGCCAAGCGAATCGAACAGGGAGAGCACATGGTGCTCTCGGCGATTCTCAACTCGCCGGTCGCCGTTCACGAGATTATGGATCTCGGTGATAAGCTCAGAAAGCACAAAATCCGCGTACGGGACATCATCCGTGACGCGGAAGACGACAACGCCGAGTTCGACGAGGAGGAAGCCGACCGCCGCATCCTGCGGCTGATCGACAAAGTCAGGCACCTCGATAAAGTAGCCCTCGAGCTCAAAGAGAGCGTGACGACATGCGCCGCCTCTCGCCGCAAAGGGATTGAGGTCGAGATCGACGGCAACCGTCAAAAGATGGTCGAGACTCTCGAGGAGATGCGCCTCAACAAGAAGACCATCGATAAAGTTGTCACCAAACTGCGAGGGTTGATCCAGAAAATCGAGCGTGCCGAAAGCAGCATTCTGGAGCTGGCCAAACACGCAGGGGCTGACGTCGACCAGCTCCGAAAGGAGGCGCGGCAGTCTCGTGGTGATGCCTCGACCGAGCGCAAGTACAAGCGCAAGTATGGTTTATCCCCCGACGACGTGCTGGGGGCACACTCCGCCGCTCAAAAGAACCTGAAGAAGGTCGAGGAAGAGCTGCAGCTCGACGTCAAGGAACTGCGCGAAACGTATGAGTCGATCCGGCGAGGGGAAAGGATCGCCGACAAAGCCAAGGCGGAGCTCGTCGAAGCGAATCTGCGTCTCGTCGTGAGCATCGCGAAAAAGTACACGAACCGAGGCCTGCAGTTTCTCGACTTGATCCAAGAGGGCAACATCGGCTTGATGAAAGCCGTCGATAAGTTCGAGTACAAGCGCGGCTACAAATTCTCCACGTACGCGACGTGGTGGATTCGGCAGGCGATCACCCGCGCCATCGCCGACCAGGCGCGAACGATACGAATTCCGGTCCATATGATCGAAACGATCAATAAGCTCATCCGGACGAGCCGCTATCTCGTCCAGGAGTACGGCCGCGAGCCGACGCCCGAAGAGATCGCCGAAAAGATGGAACTGCCGCTGGACAAGGTCCGCAAGGTTCTGAAGATCGCCAAGGAACCGATCAGTCTGGAGACTCCTATCGGCGAGGAGGAAGATTCGCATCTGGGAGACTTCATCGAGGACAAGAGCGTGGTGTCCCCCGCCGAGGCCGTCATCAACATGAACCTCGCGGAACAGACTCGAAAGGTTCTCAAGACGCTGACCCCGCGAGAGGAGAAAGTTCTCCGCATGCGGTTCGGCATCGGAGAAAAGAGCGATCACACCCTGGAAGAGGTAGGCCAGGACTTCGAAGTTACACGCGAGCGCATCCGGCAAATTGAGGCGAAAGCGCTGCGAAAACTCCGACACCCGTCGCGGAGCAAACAGCTCAAGAGCTTCATCGAGAGCTGAATGGAACATGCGAAACGGGGCGCGCTGTCGTAGACTCGGCTGGTGCTGCGCTGTTCAGGCGCGTGGAACGACGAGCGGCGGCGACGGCAAGTCGATCCCTTGAAGTCGGGCGGTCGCCCTGAGCTCGTCGTGTTGTCCGCTGGCGGGGGACGCTGTTGAGACGCATCATGGATGCACGTCGCGCGGCATTCGATGCGCCGGCCTGGGTCGCCCCGCCTTTCTTGCGCGCCATCGGGGGGTGCGCGGACCGTGCCTTGCCAAGGGCAGAGCAGGAGCGGTATCGCCGCGCCAACGGTTGGGGGGTCGCGTGCTCCGGGCCGCACAAGGGTCGGAACGGCACACGACGCCACCCGAGATGCAGGCTCGATAGTCAGGCGGCGCGAGCTGCGAACGCGCGTTCGCCATTTTATGTTCGCGGTGACGCGCAAACGCCTTCTCTGACGAGCTCGCGAGAAGCGCGCAGTTTTCACCTGCCAGAACCCAGCAGAGGCACGCGCGTCCGCAACAAATGTGACCGGACCTCGCTCAACTCGATACGATTGGATCCGGTTCAAACGGCTGCGGGATCGCGTCGATTGAAGATCAAACTCGCTCGATAGCCGTAATTAATTCGCGTTCGCCGAATTTCCGACGGTCTACGTCGATGGATCGGCGTTTGCTTAGTTGGGCGGTGGGTAGTTTCTACAATGCGATGTTCCGATCGTCCTGAGAACGGAAGGCGCGTGCTTCCCTTCGGGATCCCACCGCGTAACGAGTCGTTCGCTTGCGAACGGAAGACGTGCCCCTCGCTCGGGTATTTATCGCGTAGTGCGTCGTTCGTTGGGGGTGTCTGCGCAATCGCGAGCGGTAAGATCCCGATGCGTGGCGTCAGGACGTGGGTCTTTCTGGGGTTCTTGACGACGGTAGCCGTCGCGACGGTCAGCGTGCGTTCGCAAGCGGCAAACTCGACCGGCGTCATTGCCGGCACGGGCACGATCGATCCGGCTGGATTGATTCAACTCTTGCCGCTTTTGGCCAAACAAGACACGGTCTTTGGTCGCTTTATCGCCCCGGGAGCTGCGCCGGTCGGCCTGCCTGCCGAAGGGGCATGCGCGCCCGACATGGTCGACGTGGAAGGCGAGTACTGTCCATACGCCGAACAGCGATGCCTCCGATGGCTCGATCCGGAGACGCGTCTCCAATGCGCCGAATTCGACAAAACTGCCGTGCCGACTCGATGCGCCACGGCAGGACAGCAGAAGCACTTCTGTATGGATCGATATGAATGGCCCAATAGAGCGGGCGCGCTGCCGACGTATATGGCAAGCTGGCGCGAGGCAAAAACGTCATGCGAGTCGCTCGGCAAGCGGCTGTGCTCCGACACGGAATGGACGCTGGCTTGCGAGGGCCCTGACCGCCTTCCGTATCCCTACGGCAACGGCTACCAGCGTGACGATCGGGCATGCAACATCGACAAACCATACATTTGGCCACATCCAGAGCGGATTTTCGATCCAAGGACCCAGGCTGAAGAGCTCGCGAAGCTCGACCAGCGCGAGCCCAGCGGCTCACGCACTGCCTGCGTGAGCCCCTATGGCGTGCACGACATGGTCGGGAACGTAGACGAATGGGTGGTCAACGTGTCCCAGTTGGGCCGGCCCTATGCGAGTGGCCTGAAGGGCGGATACTGGGGTCCCGTCCGGACCCGCTGCCGGCCGATGACGACGGCCCACGATGAGACCTTCCGGTACTACCAAATCGGCTTTCGCTGCTGTGGCGATCCACGTGTGAACGATGCCGGAGACGATCCACTCGCTCGGCTGTGACGATCGGCCTCGATTCGGATCAATCCGCGTCGGCCGCCTGGCCGGCATCGGGCAGCCCATCCGGCGGCGCATGTCCACCGCGGATCGGGGGCGGGGCATCCCCGTATTCGCGGCGCATTTTGGCCGCAAGCGCATCGAGCACCATCTGTTCGTGATAGCGCGGCATTTGCGGAATCTGCACGACTACGCCAACGGCGACATCGGCGTCAGGACCTCGAATCAGCTCGACCGAGCCGGCGCTCGGCTTCGCATTTTCCGGTGACGTATATTCGAAAAGAAGGTAGCCGCTGCTCTCGTCCTTTTCGGCGATTTTCCAACCTCTATCGACGCGGACGAGGCGCAGAGCGGCGTTCCACGTGCGTGTATAGCCATACGGTGACTCGTAGGTTGCTTTGGCGCTTGCGCACGGGGCACGCGCGACGATGAAGACGGCCAGGACCCCACCCGAGAGCGCCCCAACGAGCGCAGCCTTCGAAGCACAACCCATGGCCGCCTCTCGTCTGAATAGCTCGGGCGGGACCCGACCGCCAAGAAACGTTTCCTACTCGGCGACGCCAGCCGTTCGGGGGAGAATCCCCTCAGACTCTTCGAGCTCGCGGATTCCGCCGCGCACGGTGGCCAGCGCAATCGCGCCGGCCATCAGGGCGAAGACGCATTGAGTCGCGTACAGCAGAAAGACGTAAGCGGCGCCGGGGCCCGTGACGATGTGGGTCGGGTAAAACATCGTCATCCCGGCATAGATGCCGGCCTGGAAGACGCCGAGCATCCCAGGCGGTCCTGGAATGAGGATCGCGCAACTCAGCATGCCCATCAGCGCGCACGCTTCCCCGAAGGATGGCGACGATCCGTCCGCATGTGCGACACCGCAGCCCCACGCCAGCAACCACATTCCACAAACATTCAGGCCCCAATAGAGCGTCGTCTCGAAGAGAAATCCTAGAGCGTCGCCACCCCGACCAAAAACATGCAGTCCATCCGCGAACTTCTCGCAAGTACTCGCAAGCCTCTCGGCGGCCTTCATGGATAACTTCCCGACGACGGCAAGGGTGGTGCGATGCGCCCACGATCGCGCGAAGTAGAAAACGGCGATCGTCGCAAACAATGCGCCGAAGAGCGCCAGCATCGCGTAACCGCTCCACCGAACCTCGGCAACGGTGACCGGCAGACCGACGACCCGGTCCGGAAGCGGTTGGACCGTCGGTACGAAGAGCAGGGCGACCGCCAAGACGATACTGATATAAAGGCCGTCGATGACACGTTCGGCGACCACCGAGCTCGTGGCCGCCGTCAGCGTAATGGGTCGACTCGACGGTTCGCGGTCGCTTGCAGGCGTCCGAATCATGTACGGTCGCACGATCTCGCCGATGCGGAACGGCATCACGAGAATCGCCGCGAAGCCGATGCATGAAACCGTAAAGAGCCGCTTTCGCGGAACTTCGGCGATCGATCGCAAGAGATAGCGCCACCGGACGCTGCGAAACCAAGTCATCGTGACCCAAGTCACCAGGTAAAGTGACAAGGCCCACCATCGAACGCGCTGGAAGTCGCCCCCCTCGGGCAAGAATTTAAGACCGCCTTTGTGGACGGTGTAAACGATTCCGCACGTGATGAGTCCCGAAGCGACGAATTTGCCGGCATGACGCCGCAAAAATCCCTGCGGGGAGGCAACGACGCTTCCCATACCGGCCTTAGCCACTGAGAAACCAGCATAGCACGACGGAGGTCATTGGCTCAGACGGCTCGCGGTTCTAGTGAAGCGATCCATGCAGGATGGATCGCGGCCCCTCCGCCAGAAGTCGATGCGCCTCAACGGCACCGACCAGGGACCGGAGACGATCGATCGCGAGGGCGACATCGTCGACGTCATCCGGTTTGTGCGCGTCCGAACAGGCAGCCTCGTACGCGTCCTCTTCAAGCAGCTTTTCCGCCGCTCGCTGCGGTAGGCGGCCATATTTCCCGATGAGCGCGCACAGGTCGAGAAGCAGGTGAGCTCCGGCATCGAGCAAGGGGTCCAAACAGCCGTCATCGCGCCAAACGGACTCGTACCGCTCGGGGTGGGCGAGTACGGGCACGAGTCCGGCGCGCCGAAGGTCGAAGAACCGGTGCTGAGCACGCGCCGGGAAGGCCTTTCCGAACTCGACGAGCACGGCCTTGCCTGTATAGGGAAGCCCTTCGCCGCGGATCAAGCGTCCAAAGACCACGTCATCGAAGAAATGCTCGCTCGCGAGGTGTACGAGCGGCACAGCTACGCTTGCCGAGAGAGTCGGCTGCATGGCTGCAAATGAACGTTCGATGCTCGCCTTGTCGTTGTCGAACATCCCTGGCCTCATGTGCGGCGTCGCGACGACTTCGCTGAAGCCGGCTTCGTGCAGCCGGCGCAGCATGAGCAGGCCCTCTTCCGGTGTCCGCGCGCCGTCGTCGATTCCTGCGATCCAATGGCAGTGCAGATCGACGAAACCTCGCACGATAGCTTCTTTTACCATGCGTGGCGTGTGCGTGCGACGGAAGAGGACGGTCCCCAACCGTCACGGATGCATCCGGTTTGTTCACCGACCCGAGCATTTCGGCGGCGAGCCTGGTAGGAATCACGCCCAGCGAATCAGGGACGTTTCGTAGGGATGGGTCATCGCTTCGCTGTAGGGGACGACGCGCGCTGCGAAGGCGTGAGCTCCACTTTGGCCCGTCGCGATTTCTCCCGAATATCGCCACTGGCCGTCATCTGTCCGTTCGACGGGGCGCATCCGCACGATGCGCCCTTGCGCAATCTCGTGCCCGCCGCCGGTCGGCCCGTGGTATAGCTCAACCGCGACATCTTGAGGGTCGAGTGCGCCGAGATGCACCGTCGCGGTGACTTTGAGCGCTTCGCCGACGGCGACTTCATCGCGTGACTCGAGCCGAACCTCGCGAACGGAAACGCCAGGCCAGGCGTCGCGGACCCGGTCTTTCCAAGCAGTGAGCGCCTTGGCCGCCGCGAGATCGTCGTCCATGAGGTTATGGGAAAGCTTGATCCCCGGAACGTAAAAGCGCCGGGCGTAGTCGCGAACCATGCGCGCCGTGTTGTAACGCGGAACGAGCTTCGCGATCGCGTGCTTCATGCGTTTGATCCAGGCGCGTGGCAGTCGCCCGACGCCGTCGCGATCATAAAATAGGGGGACCACCTCACGCTCGAGAACGTCGTAGAGCAGCTCGGCTTCCCGGGCGTCTCCGCTCGCGTCGAGGTACTCTTCGCCGCGCCCGATGGCCCAGCCGACATCGCACCCGTGATCGCGCCACGCCTCGGCGAACCAGCCGTCGAGAACGCTTAGGTTGAGGCCCCCGTTGGCCGCGGCCTTCATACCGCTGGTGCCGCTCGCCTCCAGCGGGCGGCGTGGAGTATTGAGCCATACGTCGACGCCGCTCACGAGCGCGCGTGCCATGCGCATGTCGTAATCCTCCAGGAATACGACGCGGCCCCGCAACCCCGGATCGCGGCTGGCGTGAATGATCGAGCGAATCAGATCCTTGCCGCCGCGATCCTGCGGATGCGCTTTGCCGGCGAAAACGAGCTGCATGGGGCGAAGCGGGTCGCCCAAAAGTCTCTTGACGCGCTCCAGATCGGTAAACAACAGCGTCGCGCGCTTGTACGTGGCGAAGCGTCGCGCGAAGCCAATCGTCAACGCCTGCGGGTCGAGGACCTCGTCTGCAAGCTCCAATTCCTCCAGTCCCGCGCCACGGCGATCGGCGGCCGCTCGCGACCACCGCCGTGCGTGTTGAACCAATCGGTGCCGGCGATGCTCATGCACCTGCCAGAGCTCGGCGTCCGGGATCTCGTAGGCGCGTTCCCAGAGATCCGCATCGTCGGGATGCTCGGACCAGCGCGGTCCCAGATAACGAGTGAATAGAGCTCCCATCTCGTGGGCGACCCACGACGAGGTGTGCACGCCGTTCGTGATCGACTCGATAGGAATTTCGTGCGTCGGGAGCTCGGGCCAAAGGCCTTGCCACATCGTACGTGAAACCTCGCCGTGCAGCTCGCTCACGCCGTTATAGTGATCCGACGTACGAAACGCGAGGATCGGCATCGAGAACGGGGCGCCCTGGTCGCGGGCATCGATACGTCCTAGGCCCAGCAACTCGGCGTCCGAGATGCCGAGCGCCGACCGGTACGGTTCGAGGTAGCGCCGCACGAGGCCGGGATCGAACGCGTCATTTCCTGCCGGCACGGGGGTGTGAGTCGTGAAAATGTTGCCGGCGCTATTCGCTTCGCTGGCCACGTGAAACGAGACCTTGCGCTCCCTCATGACGCGCCCGATGCGCTCGATCGCTAGAAACGCCGAGTGTCCCTCGTTCATGTGACAAACGGTCGGCGATAGCTTCATGGCTTCCAGTGCGTGAATGCCCCCGATCCCGAGCATGATTTCCTGCCGGACCCGAAACTCTTGGTCCCCGCCGTACAAGGGGCCGGTGATCGCTCGATCGGCCGGTGAGTTTTGCTCGAGATTCGCGTCGAGAAGCATCAGCGGGACACGCCCCACCTGAACCTTCCAAAGCTGGGCGTGCACGATGCCATGCGGATACTGCACACGAATGAGAAGGCGGTTCCGTGCGTCGTCGAGCACCGGCAGAACCGGCATCCGGCGCCAGTCATTGATCGGATAGCGTTCGCCCTGCCAGCCGTCGGTGTTGAGCGCCTGGCGGAAGTATCCCTCCGCGTAGGCTAACCCGACGCCGATGAGTGGCACGCCGAGATCGCTGGCCGCCTTGAGATGGTCTCCGGCCAACACCCCGAGGCCTCCGGAGTAAATCGGCAGACACTCGTGAATTCCGTACTCCATCGAGAAATAAGCAAGTCGTGCACCCGCCGTCTCGGGGAAAGATCGCGAAAACCAGCCTTCGCGCTGCAGGTAGCGTTCAAGCAGCTGCCACGTGGCATCGAGCTGACCGGTGAAGGCATCGTCGTTCGCAAGCTCGTCGAGGCGAGGCTGGTCAACGCTAGCCAGAAGCTCGATTGGATTTCCGTGGGCGGTCTCCCAGAGGTCCGGATCGAGGCGCGCAAAGAGCTCTTCGCCTGCGGGCGACCACGACCACCAGAGGTTGTAGGCAATGTCGCGGAGGCGCTCGAGGGCGGGCGGCAGCCGCGGTACCACGGTGAAATGCCTCAGCGTCGGCATGCCGCGTTGGTAGTCCACGCATGAGGCGTATTCAACGTTGCCGCTGCGCGGCGCGTACGATTCCTTCAGTAGGCGGAAATCGGCTCGTCGGAAGATCGGGACGCGACGCGGTGGTATGCCTCGACCCATGCTGCGGCTTCGCATTCCAATGGGTGCTTTCGCAATTGTGAAGGAAGTGGCCCGCCATGTGATCCGGCGGCCGGTTGTGGGCATCGCGGCCGCCGCCTGCACCGACGATGGCCAATGGCTGCTGGTGCGGCGCGCGGACATGGACGAATGGGCCCTACCGGGCGGCACGCTCGAATGGGGCGAGACATTGCGTTCGAGCATCGCTCGTGAGCTCGCCGAGGAAGCCGGCGTCGACCGCTGCGAGATTGTCCGCCTGGTCGGAGTCTTCTCGCGCCCCGATCGCGACCCGCGGCTACACGCTGTAACGATCTTGGTCGAGTGCCGAATCGGGCCTCTCTTGCGTGAGCCGTCCAATCCACTTGAAATCACCGAGGCTCGACTGTTCGCGCCCGCGGACCTTCCAACGTGGCTGGCCATGGGCATGCACGAGATGCTTCGCGCCGCGATGGAGGGCCGGAGCGGCGTCCTGGAGTAAACTCCACGCTGCCCAGCACGCCGCGAGACGCTCGCCTCCCGCTCCGCCAGAAGACCGCATTCCGCGACCCGGAGTCACGTCTCGACGGTAACGACGTCCGGTGCGAAGCACTGAAGGACGTGAAGACTACGGCGCTGCCAGTGCATCTTCGGATCCGAAAGAAACCGAATCATATACTGCGTTTCCCTAGGAAGCTCCTGCACGTGACCTAACCAAGACACGAATTTCTTGAAGCAAGACGAGTTCATGAATTCCAGATTGCGCACATCGATCACGACGACACTCACGTTCTCGCGCAGGGCCGTTTTGTTCACTTCGTCGAGCGCGCGACCCACGTCTTCGACCGCATTCATGTTCGCGTCTCCCTCGAGAAGCACGTGGAGCGCCTCGCCGCTGCGTGCGATCCGCGAGGAAAATCCGTCGAGGTGCTCTCTCACGACGGCACCACCGAATGGGTCCGCGCGATCGCGTTGATGGCTACGCGGTCGCCCTCGACGGTCAAGTCCACCTCCATCTCGCCCTCGCATCGAATGCGAGCGAGTCCAAGACCCGATCCGGCAGGCTCATGCACGGTCGCGCGCAGGAGCCGTTGGTAGAACCCAAAGGGATCCGCGGCCGATCGCATCTCCGAGATTCGGCGCTCGAGGATCGCGATGTTCAGCGCATCGCTTCTATTGCTGGTGTGGATGCGGACAAGCCCTTCGCTTCGGAGGACCTCGATACGGAGCACCGTCTCGCCATGGGATCCGTACTTGACCGCGTTCTCCAGAAGTTCCTGAGTCGCCATGGCGAGCCGCGACGTCGAATCCTCGTCGTCGAGAACCCGTTCATAAAAATCCGACACGAAACGCCGAACGGAAGTCGTCAGGACCACGCTTGGCCGAAACACGAGCTCGAAATAGACGCGTTCGTCGGCGTAAAGCTGGGGCATTGCCTCGACCATGCTAAAATGATGAACGGAAACGGGAGAAGCGAAGTCGATGACACTGCACGGCGGCTCCCGCCCGGACGAGAAGGTCGACCCCGGGCCGCAGTCCGAGTGTACCAAATTGCACGCCGGAGTCGTCGTCGCCAAGGACGATACCATTCGAGAGCGTGTGACCCGCGTTCTCGAGACCCACGGTTGGACGGTGTTGAATTGCACCGACGGCACAACGGCAATCGAAATCGCAACGACGGAGACGGTCGATGCGATTGTCGCTGAAGTCGATCTGCCCGACATGTCGGGGACTCAGCTCTTTCGTCTTCTGGAGCAAGAGGCCTCCTTGGCGGACGTCGTCCTCGTATTGTTAGTCGCGCCCGGGGACAGCCGGGCACGTCTGTTCGCGAATGCGACGTGTCCACGCGCACACGTGCCCCATTCGCTCGAGAGCGAGCTCCCGCCGTTGCTTGACAGGTTTAGCCGGATCACGCCGTTGAGCGGGCGACCGGCGTCTGAGCCGATTACGAAGGAGCGGCTGACGCGACGGCTATCGCAGGCGCTCGACGACGCCATGTTCGAAGCGGTCGTGGCCGCCGAGGTGAGAGCGCTTGCCGCGTTCGATGGGTACGAGCAGTTTTTTTTCGGACTCGAGACCCTGGTGCGCCACCTTCTGGCTCCCGTTTGGGTCGCTTTGCTCGTCGAGGGACCGACGCCCGGCATTTTCCTCAGCGCACCGGTCGTACGGCGGGCTCAGTCCGAGGCCTCGGCTCGGGCGGCATTCGGCGTGGCAGGTGATGTTCGGTGTGCCGTGTTTCGTCCAGCTGCGGGGCGAGGTCTTGCTACCGACGTGTGGATCGCGGTCGAGGTTCCGGTGTTCTCCGGAAACAGGCAATGCGGGCAATTCGCGATCGGGCTGCCGCGGCGGAGCCATACGCACGCTGGGCGTCGCACTGTCGACCTCATCGCTTCGGAGCTGGGGGGGCCGTGGCGCATCGTGTCATTGCTCGAAGAAGCCCGGCGTACCGCGGCGACCGATCCGCTGACGGGCTTGATGAACCGACGGGCGCTCCTTGAGCAAATCGCTCGCGAGAACAACCGGTCCCAGCGCTACGGGCATGCGTTGGCAGTTTTGATTCTCGACATCGACCACTTCAAACAGGTAAATGACCGGTATGGTCATTTCGCCGGGGATCGGGTTATTCAGACCGTGGCCACCACGGCGATGCAGGCACTTCGTCAAAGCGACTACATCGCGCGTTGGGGCGGTGAGGAGTTCTTGATTGCCCTTCCGTGCGCCGAACCCGTGGGCGGACTCACGACGGGCGAGCGATTGCGCCGAGCCATCGAGGACGCGACGACGACCGTTGCCGATGGAAGCATTCTGCGCGTTACGGTTTCGATTGGAGTAGCTCACGCTCCGGCACCCTGGGTATTCGAAGACTTGGCGCGTGGTGCCGATGCCGCTCTCTACGAAGCGAAGGCACGAGGGCGAAACTGTGTGCGTTCCGTCAAGGACCTCATCGGCCCGGCGCGGCCGATGGACCGTGTGATCGGACCGGAGATCGGCTTGAAGCCTTGAAGCAAGATCGCCGCGCGGTACCATGGAATCTCGCCTCGAGGCCACGATGAGTCATCACGGTTCGGCCGGGAAGGGGAACAGGCGGTGGACGATTGCGATCCTGTCGGACAGTGTGCTCGACGAGTACCAGAACACGGTATTGTTTGGCGCAAGCGACGCGCTTCGCGATCTCGGCCACTCGGTGGTCCTCTTTTGTGGCGGGGTCATCGATTCACCGGACCGGTCGTCCTCGCAACGCAATGCGCTTTACGACTTGATCGATCCGACGCGCATCGACGGCGTGATCGTTTTGACGCCACTCGGCAATCATATTGGGCCGGAGGCGCTGTCGGCCTACTGCTCGCGTTTCGCCCCTCTGCCCGTGTGTGCGCTTGCGGTCGAGCTTCCCGGGCGACCCTGCGTGCTGGTCGACAACGCCGGAGGGATGCGACGGCTCCTGGAGCACATGGTGGTCGCCCATGCGAAGCAGAGGATCGCGTTCGTGCGCGGGCCGGTCGGCAACGAAGAGGCCGAACGGAGGTACGGCGCTTATGTTGAAGCGCTGGGCCGCCACGGCATTGGGTTCGACCCCCGCCTGGTCACGATCGGTGACTTTAATGCGCTGTCGGGCGCCGAAGCCGTACGCGTCCTGTGCGACGAACGACGAGTGCATTTTGACGCCGTCGTGGCGGCGAACGATTTGATGGCGCTCGGCGCGATGGAGGCTCTCCAGGCGCGTGCTTTCGATGTACCCCGACGCATTGGCGTGGCAGGGTTCGACGACATTGATGAGGCGCGGTTCGCGAGCCCTTCGCTCACGACGGTCCGGCAGCCTCTCTATGACTCGGGACGGCACGGCGCAAACATTATCGTGGCGATGCTGCACGGCCAGGAGCGGCCCGAACACGTCGTCCTCGACACGATGCTCGTCTTGCGCGAATCATGTGGCTGCAACGCCGAGGGAGCCATACGGACCGAAACGCCCGGCGCGCTTGCTGATGTCGCCTCGATCGCCGATCACCTGCTCGCAGGGCGCGAGCAGACCCTTGCGCGGATGGCCAACGTCGTGGCACCTGAGCACGCGCGCATAGCGCCCGACTGGATGGAGGCCCTATTCGACGCGTTCGTGGCCGACGTGCGCGACGGCGCTACGGACCACTTCGTGACCTCACTCGAGGCGACGCTCCGCCGGGTCGTCGGCGCCGGTGGGAGCGTTCGCCCTTGGCACGCCGTCTTGTCCTTGCTCAGCAGCGTCTCCATCGCCGCGACCGACGATTTCCGTGGCCGGCTTAGAACTGACGAAGTTCTTCATCGCGGGCGCGCCGTGGTCGGCGACCTCCGCGAGCGGCTCCAGGCCCAGCACCGCATTCGGCGCGAGCGTTGGATTCGCACGCTTCACGAGACGAGCGAAGCGCTTATGACGGCGTTCGGGGAAAGCGCTCTCGTGGAGGCGGTTGCGAGGCAGCTACCCCGCCTGCAGATACCCGCGTGTGCCTTCTCGGTCTACGAGCAGGCGGGACTGACGAGGCGTGCCAGGCCGCTCTTTCTTTACGACGATGGCCACCGAATCGATTGCAGCGCGGACGAGCCGACGTTTGACCCGCGACAGCTGGCTCCGCGCGGATGGGTCGACCAGCGGCCGCGGACCATCGTGGCCGAGCCGCTCGTCTTCCACGGAGAGCAGCTCGGTCTCGCCCTCTTCGAGGTCGGCCCGCACGAGGGCGCTGTCTACGAAGGCCTTCGCGAGCTGATCAGCAGCGCGCTGAAGGGAGCTCGGCTGGTCAATCAGGTGGTCGAGGAAGCGACCCGCCGCCAGCGAGCGGAGCGCGAGCGCCTCGAGAAGGAAATGGAGATCGCGGCCCGCATCCAGACGACGATCGTCCCAAAGAAATTTGCGGTTCCACATCTCGACATCGCGGCGATCATGATCCCGGCAACAGAGGTCGGGGGCGACTATTACGATGTCATCCCGTTCGCTGCCGGCTGCTGGATCGGAATCGGCGACGTCGCCGGGCACGGGTTGCAACCGGGGCTCGTGATGCTCATGATTCAAAGTATCGTGGCCGCACTCGCACGCCGCGACCCGGGTGCCTCGCCGTGCCAAGTC
This sequence comes from uncultured delta proteobacterium, assembly GCA_963696385.1. GTDB lineage: Bacteria > Myxococcota_A > Polyangia > Polyangiales > Polyangiaceae > Palsa-1150. Next base: position 94,790 of record CAVOKF010000003.1, on the reverse strand, counting down.
TTTAGCGTGCTGAATGCCGTGCTTTACGACAACGTTCACCGGCGCATGGGCCAGGACGAGCACGCGACGTTATCGCTTCTTCGATGCGACGGCGGCGGCGCCGTTGTGTATGCCGGAGCACACGAGGATATCATTGTGCACCGGGCGTCACGAGGAGAGTGCGAGAGGTTCGAAACGCGCGGTCCGTGGGTCGGTGCCTTTCCGAACGTCGACAGCATGTTGGTCGAGACGACGATCTCGCTCGAAGTCGGCGACGTCATGATTCTCTACACGGACGGAGTTACCGAAGGAAAGGACCAGCGTGGGGTGCAGTTCGGTCCGGACCGCGTGTGCGCAATCGTCGAACGCGTCGCCGATCAGCCCGTGCAAGCTATCAGAGACCACCTCATCAGCGCGGTGCGAAGCTGGACCAAAGTGCAGGAAGATGATGTGAGCTTAATCGTCGCCCGTCGGCTGGTGTGACGCGCAGCAGATCACCGCCGCTTAATCGTCGCCCGTCGGCTGGTGTGACGCCGTAGCGGATGACTTCGGTTTAATCGTCGCCCGTCGAATGGTGCGACGCCGCAGTGCGTTACTTTCGTTGAATTGTGGCGTCGGCTGGTTTGACGCCACTGTCGCAATCGCTTCGGTTTAAACTTTAATCGTCCCCCTCGGTCGCGTGATGCCGCAGCGGATGGCTTCGGGGTTTGGGTTTCTGGCGTCGGATACTGATCCAATGTATAGTTAATCCTTGTCCGTTCGCACCCGACTTTCGAGGCTCGGCTCGGCAAGCTCATCGAATGCCTCCCCCGCCTCGCCGAGCACGGCGGGTTTTGCCGTGGGCTCAGGGGCTGAAGCTGCCCGCAAAGTTGTTCTCGACGAACTGCGCGATCGCATTCAATCCACGATCGAACGCACGGCCCGCCGCACTGGGCCGCCACCCGTCGGGACGGCGGATCTCCCGTTCTCGCTGGTCGAAACCCCCGACGGTCCGTTGCACGTGCGGACGCGGCGACTCTCGGCGGCGCACCGCACCGGTCGCGTGCCGATCGCGTGCGGGGTCGAGGCCAATTCCGATTTGATCGCTTTGCTGGCGCTGGACCCGGCATTTGCGCGATGCGATATGCGTCAAGCGCTTTTCCTCGATACCGAAACGACCGGGCTCGCGGGCGGGACTGGAACGGTTGCATTTCTCGTCGGGCTCGCGTGGTGGGAAGGCGCCGCAACGCTCGTGCTCGAGCAGCTTCTCTTGCGATCGCTCGGCCAAGAAGCACCCATGCTCAGGCGTGTACATGCCCGCGTCGCGGCGGCCTCGACGTTGGTCACATTCAACGGCAAGAGTTTCGACATGCCGTTGTTGCGGACCCGGTTCGTCATGGCTCGAATGCAGCCACCCTCCGAGCCTCCGCACCTCGACTTGCTTCATGTCGCGCGTCGCATACACGGCAAGCGCATACCGCAGGGGTGCCGCTTGGTCGCGCTCGAGCGCGCCCTCCTGGGGTTCGAACGTGTGGACGACGTTGCCTCAGGCGACGTGAGCGCGCTCTACCTTCACTTTCTTCGTACGGGCGACCCCCGTGCGCTCCTGGGCGTCGTCGAACACAACGCTTGGGACGTCGTTGCGATGGCAGCTCTCCTTGGCCTGTACGGCGCTCCGCTCGAAAGTGGCCTCGCGGCCGATGATCTGGCGGGCGTCGCTCGGACCATTCATCGGGCGGGTGCGTTGGTGCGCGCCGGTGAGTTTGCGCAAGCCGCGGTCGAACGTCAGGCGACAGCAGAAACGTTGCGAACGCGGGCTCATATCGCGAAGGCGCGGGGTGACCGGGCCCGCGCCCTAGCCGACTTTGAGGCACACGCTGCGAAAATCGACGACCCATCGGTGCGCCTCGAGCTGGCAAAGCTGTACGAGCACTGGTTGCGATCGCCGCATCGTGCGCTGCAGTACGTGCAGCGAGGAACTGGCGAGTCCCCCGACAAGACCCGACGTCGCTTCGAGCGCCTCGAGCGCAAGACGCGTCAGTTCAAACTCGACGTGTGATCCACCGCTCATCGTTCGATCGCGGCGAATGCGAGCTCCAGGATCTACAACGCGTCATCGATCTGTCGACCGGTAACCCCCGACGTCGCTTCGAGCGCCTCGAGCGCAAGACGCGTCAGTTCAAACTCGACGTGTGATCCCGACGTCGCTTCGAGCGCCTCGAGCGCAAGACGCGTCAGTTCAAACTCGACGTGTGATCCACCGCTCATCGTTCGATCGCGGCGAATGCGAGGTCCAGGACCTCCAGCGCGTCATCGATCTGTCGACGGGTAACGATGAGCGCGGGAGCCACGCGCAGAACGTTGCCCGAGAGGCCGCCGCGGCCGATGAGCAGTCCGCGCGCCTTGGTCTCCTCTAGAAGGCGAAGGGTCGCATCGGCGTCGGGCGATCGATCGCCCGCCCTCTGGTCCCGAACGATCTCGACGCCCTGCATCAATCCGCGTCCACGCACATCACCGATGACAGCGTACTTCGTCTTGAGATGTTCGAGCCCCACACGCAATACAGCCCCCATCTTCGCTGCATTGTCGACGAGCTTGTCGTCCACGATCGCATCGATGGTCGCATTGGCTGCGGCACAGGAGATCGCATTACCGCCAAACGTCGACACGTTCCCCGACCTCCATGCAGCAGCAATCGCTGTCGTCGTGACGATCGCACTAATCGGGTACCCGTTCGCGATTCCCTTTGCCGCAGTCATCACGTCCGGTTGGAGTTCTTCATGCTCGACGCCCCACATGGCACCGGTTCGCCCGAAGCCCGTCTGCACCTCGTCGCAGATGAAAAGTCCGCCGTACCGTCGCACGATATCGCTCGCCAGCTTCATCCATCCCTTGGGAGGGGTGATGAAGCCGCCGACGCCCAAGATGGGCTCGACGATGATCCCCGCGATGGGCCCCGCTGTAGTGGTCTGAATGAGATCTTCGATGTCCTGTGCGCATTTGAGTTCACAACTCGGATACGTCCGCCCAAACGGACATCGGTAGCAGTACGGTGCGTGGGCATGGCGAACCGCAGCGACTTGCGTGGGAACGGCTCGGTACTTCGAGCTCCCGCCGAGCGCCTGAGCCAGCAAAGATCGGCCGGAGTATCCGTGGCGTAGCGCAATCAGATCCAATGCCCCCGTGTGCGCCTGGGCGAGCGCAGCCGCAGTTTCGTTCGCCTCGGTGCCACTGGTGCAGAAAAAGGCCTTCTCGAGCTGCCCAGGCGCCAGCTTGACGAGCTTCTCCGCAAGCTCGACCAGCGGGAGGTTGGGGTAGAGGGTCGAAACGTGCCCGAAGCGATCCATCTGTGCGCGCGCCGCACCGTTCACTCGCTCGTCGCTATGCCCCAGGCCGACTGTGAGAATGCCGCCAAAAAAATCGAGGTACGCATTGCCGTCGAAGTCCCGCACCAACATTCCGCGGCCGCTCTCGATCGCGACCGGCTCGGCGTAGTAGGTCGCGGCACTCGGAAACAGGTATTGCCGGTACCTCGCTGTTACGTCGGCGTTCGTCGGCTTCGTGACGCTCACTTCGATCTTCGAACCGAACGGTACATCGGCCGGCGACGAGCATACAAGTCGGCGCGTGGAGCCGTCATCGCTTGCTCGGCGGCAGGAGGCGTCCGCGGGAAACCGAGGTCGCTTCCATCGGTCGATGCAGCACAATGCGGTGTCCGGCCTCGCGACCCTTCGCCCACGCGTCGGTACGAGGCTGGCCGGCGTGTCGCACATGCCGGACGTACGGGTGACGCCTTCGAAAGTAGCCGTCAAGGTCGCCGTCGCGGATCCAGACGAGTCCTTCCGCGCGGCTGCGCGCAGTTTGGCGCGACAGCTTGTCTGCGAACCCGATCATGACACCAGCTAGAAAGGCACGTTGTTCACGGTCGGATCCGATCCCGTGCAGGCGCTTATGATCGCGCCAGAGACGCAGCGCTGTCTGATGCAAAAAACCGTGAACATATTCAGCGGTTGCGAGGTTCCAGGCCGCTCCGCAAACTTCCAGAATGCTGCCACGCTTTCCGACGAGCGGGCGATAGACGGGCACCCAGATAACCTCGACGAAAAAATGTTTGCCGAGGATCATCGCGACGAGGCGCTCGTGCTCCGCCACGCGTCCAGTGGCCTGGCCAAGTTGGATGAACCCGTAGTTTCGGGCGCCAGGCGCGTGGACGACGTCGAGGTTGTGCTTGAGCATCAGCCGATGTGCCGCCGACATAGCGGCCTCTGCTTCGTTGCGGTTTGGGCTTTCGGCGAGCGCGAGCAAACGAGCGATGCGATCGACGACTCGGTCTTCGGACGAGCCCGGTCGCCCCTCCGGAACCCCCGAAGCCCGTACATCAACGCCGAGGCGCGCGCACGTCTCCCGGAATGCACGTCCGTGCGGCGCCTCGGAAGTTTCGCTGAGAATTTCGTGCACGTATTGGTGCGCCATCTCGTGTTTGAGCACCTCGATCACCGCGCCCCAGGGTCGCTCGATCACGAGAGAGCGCGAAATTTCCAAGGTCCGAGTGCGCGGAAGCCAACGTCCCAACGTGGAATGGTTCAGGACGATCTCCAGCGTCGGAGGCGAAAGCGCGCTTCGAAAATGCGCGCTGTTCAGCTGATGCCACGCCGCGAGCAGCTCTCGTACAAGAGCCGCTTCGAGGGTTGCGGTAAGCTCCGGTTGCGGCGGCGCCATCCGCAGAGATGCCTACATCAACTTGCGTCCCGATGCCGCGTCCCTGTCCCCGCGACTCGATCCGCAGCTCTTCGGTTTCTGCCTCGGATACGCAAGAGTACGTCGGCTGGGACGCATCAATGCGTTCCGCCTGCCAGTCCGGCATCGGGCCCAATCGGCAAGCGCGTCTCCTCCATTCTGACGTCGAGACGACAGGGCTTTAACAGCGGCACCTTGTGCACAAGTGCGTGCTTGAGGACACATATCGGCACGACGCCGGGCTGACCTGGCGCGGCTGCGATTTCGATGCGGCCGCCGGTCTGCAGCGTTGCCTCAAACCTAGCGGAGCCGTTTGGGATTGAAGAGCAGCCTTCCACGAGATCCAACATCGCATGCTCGGCCATCTCCGCATTCGCCCGACCGAGCCTCTGGCAGTCGTTGGCGAGGATCGTCGCGTTCACGACCTGAACCGCTCGCGCGGGGGAAGCGGTCGCTGACTCGGCTATGGCCTCGCGCATTGCAGGCTGCTTGGGTCCACAAGCCGTAACCATGGCTAACGCAAGAAGAGCAGAGCGACGCACGCAAACAGCATCATTTCAGGAAGTAGCCAAAGCTGGAAGTTTTTCGTCCCCACCCTTCGGGTGGCCCCACACCGCGCGCTGCTTGCCAGGCTGCGCCGTCAGCCCCGTCGTCGCCATCGGCAGCACGAAGCAAGCCGATCGCGGAAGAGAAGGGAGGACGGGCGCCGCGAGCAGGGCGGCGACCGCGGAGCCTCCGCCGTCTCGCGGTTCGCGCAAGTCACAGGTCAATCCGTCCCGGCGAACGTGTACTCCATCTCGTACGAGTGCTTTCCGTCCGGTGCGATGATGATCTTCATGGTGCCGGAGAGCCCCGTCAGTTCGTCGGTACCCGAGTCAGCCACGACGGTAACGCTGAGCTGCTGTCCCCCGCGGTTCATCGTGCCGCTGTGCTGAAGAACGAAGGTACCTTTGCGCCCGCCGAGTGTTCCTGCCACCTTCTCGATTGCGACGTAGCCGGCAGAACCTTTGGTGCTGGTCATAAAGCTCAGCATCTCGCCCTGGCTTGTTGCCTCGAGCTCCCCCTGGAAGTGCTTGTCGATCGACAAGCGTCCGTGACCAGACGCCACGGCTTGGGGGTTGTCCGCCTTCTGCCGAGCAAGGGTTACTTCAAACGGTCCCTTGGCATCTCGCCCCTCTTTTTCGTGCATGAAACTACCCGGGCCTACCGGCACAGGTCAAGTGTTCAGTGTGTGCGGGCATCCCGGATAATGCCCGGCCGTCGCGCAAGCCCACCTCCGGACCAAAGCCCGATCCTCGGCAAGCGGGCGCTCATGAACGCGAGCGAGTTGGCACCCAAGAGCACGGCGGCCCGGAAGTCACCCTCGGAACGAAGAACGCACCACAAGCGGTCGCGACCGCTTCCTCGCCGACCCAAGCGCCGCCGAGCACCGAGCAGACGCCGTCGGTTGCCAAGTCCAGGGTCTGCTCGACGCGGTCGAGGATGGCGAGCATCTGCCGGTTGCGATCGATCGCACAAGCGCCGCCTCGCATCCCGCTTCGAGGGGAGTCGCCGGCTCCAAGGGATGCGGCGCCGCGATGCGCGCCGCGCCGTTTGGCCTTTACTTCGCTGAGGTCGTAGATGCCCTGGTCCGCGCGGCCGCGGCGCAGAGCGGGCTCACCCACAGGCACCCCATAGGCGTTGCCAGCTCAGTAGCGGCCGCCGCGGCCATGGCGACCGCGCTCCGGTCGGTGAGTCTCGCCGGGCTTGTGGCGTCGGTCCGGGCTCACGTGGAGCGGGTGGACGAAAGGATATTGCTGCTTCACGCCAGTTCGCGCCCGCTGCAAGTGCGTGACAGCCGGTCATGCATGCGGCTCCGGGCGCGCGATCGTGGTTACGGCAGGCGGGGCCGATTCGCGCCAAGGTCACGGTAACGAAGGAGCCGCAGGTGGCGAAGACGGATACAGCCGAGAGGCGTTTGACAGCCGTGCCGCAGGCCAGCCAGCTGTCGGAGGAAGAGCTCGGGGCATGGCTGCGGACGCATGGTCTTCATCGCGCGCAGCTGGACGAGTGGCGCGCGGCGATGCTCGCCGGGCTCGCGGGCCGCGGCGCATCCGGCGTGAGCACCGGTGGCCATGGCCGGCGCGTGAAGGAGCTGGAGCGGGAACTCCGACGCAAGGACCGAGCGCTTGCGGAGGCTGCGGCGCTGCTCATGCTTAAAAATCGGCAGTGTCTTGGGGGACGAGGACGATGGCACAAGCGAGCCGACCGAGTTGTAGTCGTGCCCGCCGTGAACGAAGCCGTGGCGGCCGGCGCCTGCCTCGAACGCAGCTGCGCCATCGCGAACCTCTCGACTCGGACATAGGAGCGATGGCGCGCGGACCCCGATAGCGACGATGGGCGCCATGGGCCGAACACGCGTCCGCCCAACGCGCTTACTGACCAAGACCGAGCCGACGTACTTGTTTTGGCTACCGGCCCGAGCACCGTGACCTGTCGCCCAAGCAAATCGTTCCGAAGCTCGCTGACGCGGGATGATACTTCGCGTCCGAGTCGACGTTTTATCGGCTTCTCAAAGCCGAAGGACAGCTCGTTCACCGAGGAAAAAGCCAAGGCACCCGTGCCCCGTCCTCTCGATACCCACGAGGCGGACGGGCCCGATCAAGTGTGGAGTGGGGACATTACGTATCTACGCACGAATATCCGAGGAAACGAGTCACGATCCGACGACGACCCACGGGGCCCCAATCTATCTCGGGAGGGTGGCGAAGCGCGGCGCCGTACTCGGTCGAGGCCCAGAGTCGGCCAGAGAAAGCACAAACAGTGACAAAAGAGCCAACGCATGCGGGCCCGACCACGCGCGTGAGGTATGAAGCGATCCATGGAACCACGAGACGAATGGATCGCGGTCGACCGCTACTTGACCGGCGCCCTCCTGCCGCCCGATCCGGCGCTCGAGGAGGCGCTGCGAGCGAACGCTGCGGCCGGGCTCCCCGCGATCGATGTCGCGCCGAACCAGGGCAAGCTGCTGCAGTTGATCGCTCAGGTGCAGGGTGCTCGCACGATTCTCGAGGTCGGCACTCTCGGCGGCTACAGTACCATTTGGCTGGCGCGCGCCCTGCCGGTGGGGGGTCGACTCGTCACGCTCGAGGTGAACGCCAAGCACGCAGAGGTCGCGCGTGCGAATGTGTCGCGCGCAGGCCTTGCGAGCCTCGTCGAGGTGCTCGTCGGTCGGGCGCTAGACACGCTCCCCAAGCTCGCGGAAGAACGACGCGGGCCGTTCGACCTCGTCTTCATCGACGCCGACAAACCCAGCAACAGCGAATACCTGAATTGGGCACTGCGGCTCACGCGGCCGGGTAGCGTCATCGTCGTCGACAACGTCGTTCGTGCCGGGGGCATCCTCGACGCTGCGAGCGACGACCCGAGCATCCGGGGCACTCGCCGCCTCTTCGAAGCGATCGCGCGCGAGCCACGCCTGGCCGCGACGGCGCTCCAAACCGTGGGGAGCAAGGGCCACGACGGCTTCGTGCTCGCTCGCGTGCTCGCCTAGGGAGCGGGTGTTGCCTGCGCCCCATACCGGCGAGAGCACCTCCGCCGCGACGGAGGTGTTCACGACCAGCTTCACCGGGCCTCTCGGTCTGCCCGTAGAAGGTCGCCGCTGTCGGTCGTCTGGCGAGGCGACGTTCATTGAAGCTCGCGCACAAGGGCGACGCGGTCTGCGGGGGCTTTCTCGGGCGCCGGCGTCAGAACGACGATTTCGGCAGGGCCGACCGGAACGTCGTCCGGAAACTTGACGACTCGATCCGCCAGGGACGTTCGCAAGAAAGCTGGTACCCCGGACGAAAACCTAGCATCCCATGTCCGGTTCCGCGGTTTGGCTGAAGCGGAGACCGCTCGCGACCACGATCGCGCTCCGCGGCGAACCGATTTGAGCGTTGATCCGGTAAGGGATAAGCTCTAATCCGCGTTTCGCCAAAAGAGCGTTTACAGACTTACGAACATCGTCGGGCGGTACGTGGAATTGGTGGAGCCCAAGGTGGAGGTCGTATTCATCCGGCGCGTCGCTCGATTGCGAAGGGCGATGTCGGCCGCAAAAACCGCGGTGCCCCCCAGGTGTCGGCTCGCGATCGTCGTCGGCGATTCGAGAGGTGGATTGAGCCATTTATCGGCCGTCAGCCCATTGCCACTCTCGCACCGGATGCACTCCGTCCGGTCGTTACGGCACTCGACCAACAAATCCGGATCCGGCAGAGCTTTTACGATACGGGGACCAAACAGGAGCGCGGTCGCAGGCCAGGCCTATCGGCGAAGGCGGCGCGCAACATCTGGGGCGAGCTGACCGCGGGGTTTCGCGAGGCATCGACGAGCAAGCACGACACGCTGCGCGTGCGAGCCGACGACCCGACGCGCGGGTTCAGCCGCCCAATTCCGACGACGTGCGCGAGCAAACCGCCCTCTATCCGTCCGAGATCCTCGCATTGCTTGGCTGCAAGGCGGTTCCGCACCGCCGACGCATCCTCTACGCGGTCGCAGCATACGCCGGACTGCGCGCCGGCGAACTGCGCGCCCTGACGCAAGAAGGGGTGGATCTGGAACACGATGTCATCCACGTCCGGCGGCAGAACCGGGCAGGAAGGGCGATCGCGCGAACCAAGACCCGTGCGGGGCGCCGTCCGGTGCCGATCGAGCCCACGCTACGCCCGTTGTTGGTCGCGCTATCGGACCGCGCCGAGCCGGGCAAGCCGTTGTTGCACGTGCCGCCTCCCGAAGACTGCGCGGAGCTTGTCCGCAAAGACCTGCGCACAGCCGGATGCACGCACGAGGAGCTCTACGCCGACGACGGCGCGCGCCAGCATTTCACATTTCACGGACTCCGTCACAGGTGCCTCACGCACTGGGCCGTTGCTGGCAAGCCCCTTCAATGGCTGCTCGCCGCGGCCGGTCACACCTCTTACGAGGTCACGCAGCGGTACGTCGACCAAGCGATGGTGCTGCGCACGAGCTTCGGGATCGCGCACCCACCGCTGCCTCCGAGCTTGCTCCTCGAAGGAGCGGTTTCACGGTCTGTGGCACAGTCCGGAGTCCGACAAGTTTGCAACACACCGATTTTATTGAGCAATGTTGTGACCCCAACGGGAATTGAATGCTCACAAGCAACCGCATCGAACACGTGCGAAGCGCTCGGCGATTGCGGTTGCCGAGAGACTGCCGACGTCCGAAACGCGTCGAGCCATCTCTGTTCAAACCAACTCGCGACCGTTCAAACTTCCGAATCCGAAAGCGTCACCGACGCCGAGCTCGAACGCGGCATTCTCGACGCCATGAGGCTGGGGCTAGTCGACGTGGCGCGGACGCTGAGCTCGCGGATTGAAGATCGGCGGCGCGCAAGAGTTCCCTCGAACGTGATCGAGTTCGATGCTCGGCGGACAAGGTAGGGTTCGCACCATCGGCAAAAAGCGCCCGGTGTGGAGCCGGACCGAGGCGGTCTAGTCATTTGGGGCCGGCGTCGGCTCATCGGTGCCGCTCCGCCTATCGTCGGCGAAGCGAGCGCTCGAGCTCCTCGATCCTCGCTCGAGCCTTGCCGGCTTGGTGTTCGACTTGCGCCTTCGTGCTCTGGAGCCTCCCGCGTTCTGCGTCGATCTTCGCTTGCGTGGCAGCTAGCGCCTCGAGATCGTGGTCCGCGAGTGCGATCACGCTCTCGGCCTGCGAGAGCTGCTTGCGCAGTCCGTCGACTTCGCGCTTCGCCGCGAGGATCGCCCTTTCCTTCTCATCGGCCGCTCGCCGCGCTTGTTCCTTCGCCGTCGGCGACAGCGCAGTGCGTTGCGGTCGCTCGTCCTTCGGAGGATCGGCGGGCTCCCGCTCCTTCGTCGCCCACGCGACTCCCTCCATGGCTTCGAAGCCTGGCGGGTCTCGATCGGCGACCAACCGCCCGCTGGCGTCGGGTGCGAACGAGCCGGCCGCGGCGATCGCGTGCAGCGTCGTCGCGACCCGCCGCAAGAGCGTCGCATTGCCGCCGTGTCCGGCCCTCACGAGGACGTCGCGCGCGCTCTCTCGCAGGGCCCGCATCTGGGCCTCGAACGCCGGGCGGGCGTCCGCACTCTCGAGCAGGGATTGGGCGCTCCTGAGGAGCTCCTCGAACGGTTCGCGGTGCGACCACCAAAGTTGATTGACGGCCCATGCCGAGACGGAGGGCTTCGCCATCGCTCCGATCCGCTTCGCCCCTGCGGGATCGCCCCGGTCGCGGAGCGCCTTCGCGAGCGCCTGCCGCCGATCGACGAACGCGTTGAGCGGCAACGCGTACAGCTCGTCGGCGGCTTGCTCGACACGAACGTGCGGTTCGTGTCCGACGCTCGTTGCAGTGTACGCATCGCCACGGGGTTTCACGTTGCGGGTGCCTCGGAGTCCTCGTGTGTAACCGGCCACGCGGATCCATCGAAATTGGGCACGAATTCGAGCATACCCCGCGGCGACACGGTGGCCGTCCCCGGGGCATACGCGGACGCCGTCAAGGGCCCAGCCGTTGGCTGGGGCACCGCATACGGTTCGAGATCAAGCGGACGCGAGATGAGTGGCCTTCGGATTAGGAAACCGAGGTTCACTATAGTCGTGAGTCACTGGAATTCCGCACCACCGTATAGCGAGGCCCGACCGATGAGGTAGACCGTAGCCGTCTCGGTGAGGACGGTCGAGATGACCGTCCGTGTCAAGTAGACTGTGGCCGAGGCCGTGCTCGATGAACCTGAAGAAGACGGCGCGAAGTAGTCGGCGAGGGAGCTGGCGGGCACGGTGATCGTGCCCACCGACTCGGGCCCGTTGCACGTGCACTGCGCCGCCGCCAACGTACTCGTTTGGTTGATTGAGAGGCTGACGAACTCGTTAGCTTTTGCCTGGGGTGTCCACGAGACGCTGAAGTCGGCGCTGAGCAAAATGGTCACCGGCGCTGCACCGATGGCGGGCATGACTCCGGAAAAGGGCGCCGCTGTCTGAAGGGTCGTCGAGAACGCTTTCACCTGACCAGGGTACCCTTGTGCCGAAACCGCGAGCACTTCACCCGGGCCCCATGCGCTCGCCGAAGCTTCTCCGTAGACGAACGTGGTGCCGGTCGGCATCAGCGCCGCGAGGACGGGACCCCCGTCGGCGACCGTGACGGTGATCGTGCCTGCGGACAGTTCCTCCGGCCCTGGATCCCCGATCCCGATTCCATGGGTGCACGAGCAGCCGGTGTTGGGCGTCGTTGTGGGGTAGAGAAACTCGATGTTTTCGGCGAAGGCTGAGAACCCAGCCTGGACGTCGTATGCCGCAACGAAAGGGGACGGTCCCGGGACGCCCACCAAGGCCAAGATCGCGCCGGTGTAGGAGCCGCCGTCGCCGGCTCCCGTTTCAACGCTCCCATCATCGGGCGCGCCCTCGTAACCCGCATCTGGCCCCGCATCGGCGCCGTACGGCACCGAGCACGAGGGATCGACGTAGAAGTCGGCGTTCGAAACGGGGCTCGGACATTGCACCTGCCCCGCGGCGGGAGGAGCGCAATCCCAGGTGCTCGACGTGCACCGGCAGAACGACTCGGAGGGCGTGTACACCCCGGCACCGCAGGGGACGCAGACCGTCGGAGGCCCCGGGCACACGGTCCCCTCGGCGTACGGAGAGCAGCTTTCGCCGGGTGATCCAAGGCAACCTGGCCCTATCGCAGACGATCCATTCGTGGACGAGCTGCCGACAGCGCTCGTGGACGCGCCGCATCCGTCCTGGCACGTGCCATTCCGACAACACGGCGCAGACAACGACCCCGGACAGGAGCACGGCAAAGAGACCGGTTCCTTCGCAACGTCCGCGTTGAACTGCGCGAGAGCCCCAACGTTAATGGCCGATCCGCCGCAGAGGCACCTATGGGTAGCGCAGTAGTTTCCGGACGAGACGATCGCACAGTCTGTATCGACGGTGCACGACTGGTCGTAATTGGACGCGGAAATGAAGCAGGCGTCCGCGCTCGTCCCGTCTGCGGGTCCGTTCGTGACCCGGCCCTGGCATCCAGCGAAGCCGAACACCGCGATCACGACCCCGACAAAACGGCCATGGTGCAGTGCGTCCACGACGCACGGCGAGTTTCGCCGCATTCGGCGAAACGGTAAGCAGGCGAACGGCATCGTGAACCGGCAATAAAGCAAAAACCGAACCATCAAAAATATCAGAAATTCGCCGGGAAAACGCGGGGAATGACTCGGCCAGTATGTGCCACCGCATGACTTCGAGGCCGCCGAGGCTCGGGGCCCCGAGTCTACCTCGGCCGTGAGGACCGGTGCGGGTGACGTCAAGCAGCAGCACGCGATTCTTAGGGCCCAGGGACTCGAGTGCGCGATCCGCACCGCTCGTCGCCCTTGCCGCCGACGACGAGCGAAACGACGGTCTCGCCCCCGGGTCCGAGTTTGCACTCGACCCGAAACGAGGCAAGACCGAGTTCCCGGGCGAGCTGAAATATGGCGTCGTGCAGGGCCCACGTCTGGCCGTCCAACGTCGTCACGGTCGCTCCTTCGAATCGCCCCACTCGCGCGGTGTTCGGGGCGGGAGGATGACGCCGAGCACGAGTTCGCCCCGAGCGTTGACCTTCGGCAGAACGCGGACGTCCGCGAAGCCCTTGGATTTCGCGAGGGCTTCGAGGGCCCCCATCAGCACGCGCACGCCGAGCGATAGCTCCATGGACTGAACATTTGATCAGCATCGCTCATGCGTCAAGCGACTCCGGGGAGACCGGCCGCCACCGCCATGCGTCGCCGGCCGGTCCAGGCCGCCTCGCTGGAGCACTTGATCTTGGTGACGCGACCTCGCGCCGTCGTAGACGCCTCCCCCCATGCTCATCCGCTCAGCCTCAACGCGAACGTTTCACGACGCACTCTCCGCGCTTCTTCGCGTCGTTCTACACTTCGCGACATGGCTCGCGGAGGCGGGCGTCGCCGAGGCCACGATTAAGCGCCTGATGGGGCACGCCGGATCGGGCGTGACCCAGCAGCATTACACGGCGCAGACGCTGGCCACGCTGCACGCGGCGGTCGAGAGCATCCGCTTGGATCTGTCCGCAGCCAACGGGTTCGAGCTGCCGATGCGAGCCGTCCCCGGGACGGATCGCACCCCAAAAACCGATGGTCTTACTGCGGATTTTACTGCTGGTCTTACTGCGGGCCGCAGTAAGCCGGAGGGCAAATCCTCAATGATTTCTAGGGAGCGGGACACGGGTCTCGAACCCGCGACCTTCGGCTTGGGAAGGCCCTTCGTAAGTTTGCAAGGTGCCGCAACGTCAAGCAAAGCGACGTCAGCGTGGCCCACGTGCGGCGCGCGAATCTGCGAGTAGTTCAGTGTGACGAGTGGTGACGGGGCACCGGCTGGTGACTGACGCCGATATGCCGAGGCCTTGATGCGGCCGAGGTTGTAAATGCCACTTGGCTCTCATGATGTACCCATGATGTACCCCATCGGGTGCGGAGCCATACGCAATGATTCCCGCATGTTAGCGACGATCTAATCCAGTTACGAATTGTAACCGGAGAGGTCAAAACATGAGGCCCTATAGCGGGCCAGCGTCCCGTTGCAAATTCGGGGCGCCTACGTTTGCCGCATGCGTCACCCGGCGACCGATGCGCTCTCCGAGCATGAGCGAGATGAGCTCCGACGCGTGATCCTCGCGTCGTCGGTCAGCGAGGTTGCGCGGTGGTGTGGCGTTGGTCGAGAGGCGATCGGCAAAGCAGTCGGCGGGTTACCGATTCGCCGCGGGACACTGGCGCTGATCCGGTCGCGGACCTTCGTCCGTCAGGTGGCGCCGTGAGCGACGAACTAGTCACACTCGGGGCTCGTCTGCTCGGCGACGCACTTGTGGATGCGTTGCGCCGCCCCGACGTGGTCGCCGCCATCCGATCGGCGATGGCGCCCACCACAGAGTCCATTCCGGCAGACCGGCTGCTGTCAAAAAAAGAAGTCGCGCTCGTGCTCGGGGTGAGTGCGTCCACTGTCGATCGACTGACGCGCGAGGGTCTTCCTGTCGCCGCCCATGTTGGCGACGCAAGACGCTACGACTTCGAAGCCTGCAAGGCGTGGCTCGCACGGCGAGGCAAAAGGCCGACGCGGGCGCCACGGAGTGAAGTCGAGATCTGTGTTGACGATATCGCCGCTGCGGCGGGGTTGGTACGGCGATGACCGCGCCTGTCGACATCGACTTGTTCGCCGCGGTCCGCGCGCATCTTGGCGCGAGCACGACGGCGACCGAACCCGCTGCCGGTGTCCACCTGGCGCGGGCGCGAAGCCTGTTCGAAAGGGCCACTGCCGAGCTGAAGCTATGCGAGCTCGCCTTGCTCTCTCGCGAAGCCGAGTGGGCCGCTGGTCATGCGCCAGTCCAGCAAATGCTGGTACCCCCGAAGTCGAAGCACGTCGAGATCAAGGCGAGTGAACTGCCCGAGTTCTTGGCGGCGCGAGGTAGCAAATGACGGCGCACGTCGAGCAATTCGACGCCGCCGAGCGCGCCGCAATCGAGGGGCGGCCGATGCCGGCGCACGTATTGCGCCCCATCGAGGAACTTCGAATGGCTCGCGCTCTTGTGCTCTGCCGCGATGCCCTGCTCGCGAAGGGTCCGCCGTTCGACGACAACGACTTGGCGATCATTGGCGAATTACCCGATGACCCGAGCGACGATACAGAGTTCGTTTGCGAGTGTCCGGACGGAACCAAAATCTACAGGTCGGTGCGCCGATGACGCCGTCTAGGCACGTCAAGCGACAACTTGAGCGCCGCGCGGATCGCCTAATGAGGACGGCCAGTGGCTCGATCATGCGAGCGCCGCACGATTGCACCGCGAAAACTTGTATTGTTCTCGCGGTCGAGGGTCGGCCACCGAAACTCACATATCGACATATCATCCAGCCTTGTCTGCATTCGGCAGGGCTACACCTGGACGGGCTGGACGAGATTCTCACGGAGATCGACAGCGACCCGCGAGACGACGGTCGCAACTATCCAGTGCTCATCCTAATCGATGGTTGGGCGCAAGTCGCGTGGGTCGATTGCCCCACGTTGGGTCGCGGAGGTGACGCATGAGCGCTCCCACTACACCGCTGGCCTCGCTGAGGAGCGCATCGTGATGCCGTTGCCGCCCGAAGATGTCGACGGCTTCTTTGCCGATGACGAGGCGGAACAAGCCGCGGAACGTCGGGCGATCGTCGACGAGGCGAATGGCCACTATCCGCACGCGACGCGCGAGCAGTTGGAACGCGTATCGCAGCCGTCAATCCCCGTGCGTTGTCTGAACGCTGACGAATTCTTCGCGGCGGAGAACGTCGAGAGCCTGACCATTCCGGCGCTCGGAATCGGGGCCGGCCCCGTCAACGGTTGGATTGGTCAAGCCTGGTCCGGCAAGACCATATCGATTTGCTCGATGGGCCTCGCCGTCGCCACGGGCAAGCCCCTATGGGGGACATGGAACGTTCATCGAGGGCCATGGCTTCATCTTGATTATGAGATGGGTCGGCGCCAGACGAAGAAAACGATTCATCGCCTCGCCCGCGGACTCGGCATCATCGACGATGATCTCCGCGAACTCATATCTGATGGATTCATCCGCGTCGCCATTCTGCCGGACCTTCGGCTTACGTCCGACCAGGCGGCCGACCAATTCCGTAGAGCGTTCGCCGGCGTGCGCCTCGTTACCTGCGATTCCCTCCGCCCGATGCTCGGTGGACTCGACGAGAACTCGTCGCAGGTGCGCGGGTACATCGGCGCCCTTTCGAGCGCTTCCGATTCGAGCGGCGCCGCCGTCGAGCTTATTCACCACGCGGGCAAGACGCCGAACGAAGGCTCGCAGCGGACGCGCAAGGAAATGGCCCGCGGCTCGTCCGGCATCCTCGACGAGTTTCAGAGCATGTTCGTCCAATCAAAGAAGAAAGGCGAAGCGCTCTCCCTCGTGACGCACGAAAAGGACCGGGCGCTCGGTCAAGCCGTCGCAGACTTTGGCTTGCGTATCGATGACGTACAGGCCGACGGCGACCCGAAATGGGGTCTCGTCGTCTGCCACATCGACCGCGCAGAGCTGACCGCCGCGAAGCCGACTGGCGATGCCCGCTTGGCCAAAGCGGTCGAAGCGGTTCGCGAGTGCATTCGCTCGCACCCCGGCATCGCCGGCACGGACGCCGTTCGCGCCATCGTCGGACTCGACGCCCTGCTCGTGCGCGCTTCCGTCAACACGCTCTGCGACAACGGCGAGGTCGTTCAACGAAAGGTGCCCGGCCGTGGCAACGGACGACGCCTCTACCTCAGCCACGCGGCCCCGCCGGAGGCACCGTGAGCGATTACCCGATTACCCGATGTTTACCCGATTCTTTCCCGATGCCATCGGGTGAAGGATTACCCGATTACCCGATGCGCTCCTTAAGGAGCATCGGGAATTGGGAAATCACTTGGAGCCCTGCCCAGGCCTGCCTATTGGGCAACCCGGAAACGTCGTGGACCCTGCGATCTGCCGCGGATCCTTCGATGTTTCTCGTAATCGTCGGCACATGCAGCCGACGCTCAACGCGCGCGAAGGCCGTGAATCGCTGGCGATCATGAGACGAGTAGTCACCAGCGACGAGTCACTGCGCTCGTTTAGTGTCTCTGCCAGCGTAATCATTGAGGATTCTGGCGCTGGCCAACAGACTCGAGCCTGCCTTGTATCTCACTCAGCGGGAGCCCCTGGCGGGCGCGAGCGACGGCATGGTGCCGCCGA
The DNA here is from genome assembly GCA_963696385.1 of uncultured delta proteobacterium. GTDB lineage: Bacteria > Myxococcota_A > Polyangia > Polyangiales > Polyangiaceae > Palsa-1150. Next base: position 77,374 of record CAVOKF010000003.1, on the reverse strand, counting down.
CGCTCGTCCGACGGCGGAGGCGTGGTGGCCGGGGACGTCCCGGTCCGGCCCTTCCGTGCCCATGAATCACTCCGCCGTCGGACTTGCAGCGACCGCAACCGCCCCGCCACGGGGCTTTCGATTGGAGGATGACCAGTGACCCCCGACCAGTTCGCCAGCGCCGCCGAGCGCGCCTATCGGGGCTACGCCGCGTTTACGGGTGGTCTCACCTACGACGGCCGTCCGATGCCGCGATGGGATCAGTTGACCGCGCACATCCGAGAGGCCTGGAGAGCAGCGATTGTCGCTGCACTCGAGCCGGAGGGGGTCCGATGATCGCGGCCGACACCATCGAGGCGATTCTTATCGGCTATCGCGAGCGGTGTTCCGCCGACGCGCGCCATCGACGCGTCCGGCGTGAGCCGTGCGGCCGTGGCCCGCGCCGCCGCTGCCGATCCTGCCCTCGCCGCACGGCTCGCCGCAGCGAAGGCCGCTGGCTCTGCCTTGCGCGTCGACCCTCGGACCTTCCTTCTTACGCCCGAGCGCAAAGCGGTTGTGCTTGAGTCACCTTCGCTGGAGGCCGCGGCCAGCGCGCTAGGGGTCGCACGATGCACCTTGAGCGACGCCGTCCGTGCCGACCCCGAGCTCGTGGCTGCTATTGCGGCGCGGCGCCAGGCCGAGCGGGATGCGGTCCGCGAAGCCGCGCCGCCGAAGCCGCGCAAGCAGCGCGATCCTGAGAGCTTCGATTCACGCCCGCTGGTTCGCGGCGATCAAGTTGAGACCGCGATCCTTGCCGCCGCCCAGGCCGTGATGGCGACGTTTCCCGGCGTCGACAGCCGAGGCCCTCGCTGGGCCGGTGGAGAGTACTGGCCGCGACTGCGGGCCGCGTTCCACGTACTGCCCGAGGCTGCGCGGCGCGAGGCGATCGTGAGGCTCGTTCTCGAGGAATCCGAGCGACTCGAGCAGGACCACGGCCTGCAATGGCGCCCCGCCGAGCGTCACCAGGGCCAAGCACCGCGCGGGGGTGGCCATGATCACTAATCTCCAGTCCCTCGTCGAGCGCCTCGCCGCTCGCTTCTTTCCTGAGCTCGACCGCGTTCCGCAGGTTGTGATCGGTCTGCCCGATGACGTGGATCCAACCCTCGAGGGGTGCTGCGACGGCGACACGCTTTGGCTCGCCCCGCGCACGCTGCGCTTCGACCGCATTCGATTCTGCGACGTTCTCGTCCACGAGCTGAGCCACGCGGTAGATCCATGGGCGGATCACGGCCCTCAGTGGCAGGCGCTAGTCGCCGAGGTCACCCCGCGGATCCTGAGGTTGCCCGATTACGCGGCGCCGTTCCGGCCTGAGGACTGTACGCCGCAGTGGCCGACCGACTTGCGCGCCCTGTTTGCCGCCGAGGGCGCCACATGACCATCGAACGCTCTCACGGCAAGACGCGGCCGACGCTGGTGCGCGCGAGCGATTCTACGTCCAGCGAAACCGACGCGAACCCGCGGCAAGGGCGTACCCCCGGTGGGCACTTCGCGGCCGGCAACCGGCTCGGCATCGGGGCGCGCTGGAAAGCGACCCTGCGACCCGATGGCTTTTACGAGGGGACTTATTTCGACGCGGACAGGATCGGATTGGCGTGGCTTGTCGACGTTCGCGACGCGTTCGCGTCGGTGGCCGCGCTCGAGGTGGACCCATGACCGCGCTCGATCATGGCAGCAATCATCCCGACCGTGAACACGACCAGACCCATGATGGCAAGGCCAACGATGTAGGTGTACTCGCCCATGTTCAGCTCCTGCTCCTGGTTCGCTCAATGATGGCGCCGAAACCGGCAAAAAACAACCCCAAACCAAGAACGGCCACGGTCCACTTCCACGACGGTAAGCCGGCCGCGATTGTCTTTTCTAGCACGCCCAAGGCCGCGACGAGCACACCAGCCTCCCGCAGAAAGTCGCCCGACATCTCTGCCAAGCCTTTAGGCGCCCCCATCGCGGCCATTCCTAGCACATCCGTGGGGACTCCATGGCAATAAGGAGTGGCCACGGCGCGGGCGCAGGCACGCCCCGGATCGAGGTTTTGCCGCCCGATGAGCTGCCGGACGGTGTGCCCGCGGAAGCCCGTCAGGCTAGCCCGACGGACCGCGGCAAGGCGGGGAGGTTTGCCCGCGGCAACTCGTTGGCGCGCGCTGGCGGAAAAGCGCTGGCCGGCAAGAGCCGTCTTTCGTCGCGTCTCGGCTTGACGACCCTGCCCGACGACGCTGCATTCCGTCAGTACAAGGCGGCAGCGTCGAGTTTCCGACGAACGCAGTGTGCCGAGCTCGCCCGCACCGTGGGCGGGGGTGTGTGCGGCCCCGGCCCATCGTCGGTCGTTGCGTCGGCTGCGCTCGCGCTGGCCTGGTCGCGGTACTTCTCCGACCTCGCTGCTTCGACGGGTGACCCCGAGCTCGCCATGCGGAGCGCCCGACTGGGCGAGACATCGCGCCAGCACTTACTGGCCGCGCACGAGCTTTGCGCGCGCGAGGCGCAAGCGCGCCCGAAGGGTCCGGTGGATCCGCTCGCTGCATGGCGCTTGCCCGGCGACAAGGTCGAAACATGAGCGTCCTCGACCATCTCACCCCCCTCGAACGGCGCCTCGCGAGCGCGGACTTCCACCCGATGAGCGATTGGTGGAAGAATACCCTCGCATCGTTCTACGCATCGGGGAAACGGCAATGGGCGGGGCGCGTAGGTCGCCGTGGCGGCAAGTCGTCGAGTCTTTGCCGGGTTGGCGTCCTCGAAGGCTTGTACGGAGATCACAAGATTCCCGCGGGTGACATCGGCGTTGTCGCGATCATATCGGTATCGCGCGACCAGTCCGCCGAACGCCTCCGCACGGTGAAGGCGATCCTTGCGGCGCTCGGCGTGAAGTACAAGCCGTGCGACGGCGGCATCGAGCTCGAGTCGCGCCCCGTCGCCTTCAAAACGTTCGCCGCCTCGATCTCCGGCGTCTCGGGCTTCACCTGCATATGCGCGATTTGCGACGAGGTTGCCAAATGGAAGGACGTCGACACCGGCTCAAACCCGGCGACGGAGGTGCTCGCGAGCCTTCGCCCAACGATGGCCGGCCAACCGAATGCGAAGATCTTCCTTTCGTCGAGTCCGATGGGCCGCAACGATGCGCACGCCAAGGCAATCGACGCGGGCGACACCGATTTCCAAGTTGTCACGCAAGCCGCGACATGGATCGCGCGCCCGAGTCTCACCGAGCAAGAATGCCGCGAGCTTGAGCCCGACGAGGACACGTTTCTGCGTGAATACGGCGCAATCCCGTTCGCCGGGGACATGCTTTCGATGTTCTCGGAATCGCTCTTGCTGGCCGCGACGCACAGAGGCCAAGCCTCGATTCCGCACGTCCCAGGTGGTCGATATTTTGCCGCACAAGATCCGGCGACGCGCAGCAACGAGTGGAGTCTAGCGATCGGTCGCGAACTCGAGTCCGGCAGTGTCCAGATCGTGCGTGTGCAGGGCTGGCGCGCACCGAAGGGTGGTGCCTTGGACAGCGACGCCACGATGGGCGAAATCGCGGTAATCCTCAAGTCGTACGGCATCGACGAACTCGTACAGGATCAGTGGTCCTTCGATGCTCTGAAGTCCCATGCGGATCGGCACGGCATCGAGCTCGTGCAGGAAGCGATGACGCAACCGGGGAAAGTGCAGATGTTCGATTCCCTCAAGCGCCGGTTCACGGACGGCACGATCGAGATTCCGGACGTGCCGATCCTCCGCTCCGATCTACTCGGAGTTCGCAAGTTGGTATCGAAGCAGGGCGGATTCAGTATCGAGCTCGAACGCCAGGGGGGGCGACACTCCGACCACGCACAGAGCATCGCGCTCTGCGCCTCGCGGGCTTCGAACGGCGAAGCAAGTTGGGTCCGAGCGATGTCCGCGGTGGATGCTCGTGGCGGACGCGTATTCGATCAGGGCGTTTATCAGCAGGCCACCGAACACTACACGAATGTGCTCGCGGAGCTCATTGGCTGGCGCCGAAAAGTCGGCCTCAAGAAAGACACGTACACACTCACGGAGAGCGGCGGCACGATCACGTACGTGGACGCCGACTATGTCAACGGCATTGCGCGATGGAAGGTGGGCGACATGATCGGAAACATCGTGATTGATCCAGCGTGCAAGGATCAGGGATTCCCGCATCGGGCTCGCTGGTTCTTTGAGACGACCTACGGGAACACTTGGGGGGTGGCGCGATGAGGCTAAAGGGAGGGCGAAATCCGTACATACCGCAGCGCCGGGCACTCTGCGAGGACCGATACGATCAGTTGATTGACGAAGTCATCGGCGACGCGTTGCAGGCTACGATGCGGCAGACGCGGGACTTCGTACGCGACCTGCGGCAAGGGATGGACGACAGCGAAGAACCGTGCCTTTCGGTCACGCGCGACCCCGCCGGGCGCGTCGAGATCGCGACAGTGAGTCGCAATCCGATGACGGCCAGGTATGGCAAGGTCGGCGGCATCGAGTTCAGCGCGAACAGTTCGGATTCATTTCGGGCAATGGTGCCGCAATTCCGTGCAAAAAATTCCTGACGATACACACTACAAGAGGCCAACGAAAATGACGACCAGCATTCCCCACGTCCCCGATCGCGTTCAAAACGGGATTGTCCAGCACGGCGGCGATTACGCCCTCCGAATCGTTCGCGAAGCCGCGGAGCGCCATCGCCCGCCGGCGCCCCCGCCGTGCGCTCGGTTCGTCATCGTCGACGACGTCCGGGTGCGCGATGTCAACCCGTTGCTCGAAAACGGCTCGCTCGTGCCTTGGTGCGCCCCCCTCGACGCTCCGATCGTCATCCGTCAGGGTGACACCGAGATCGCGCGACTTGAGCCGATCAACGGCGCCGCTCGCCCCACGGCTTTGCTCTGCCTGGAGCTGTACGGGCTCGCCATCGAATCGATCGGCATCGACGACGACGGGACCGAAGTGTTCGAGGAGCATCTCAACGAAGCCGACGCGGCGGCGCGCGAAATTCTCCGCCATCGGCCCGAGGTCAGCGGTTTGATCAAGTACACGTTCGCCGATCGCGTGTTCGACCTCTTCGCGGTGTCGGCCATGCGATCCCTCGGTGCCTCTTTCTCGCACTGCGCTCAGGTGATCGGGCGGCCGGTCGTGGCAGGCAAGCGGCTCGTCGCTCCGGGCTCTCGTGCTCGCGAGCTAGAGGCCTCGCAGAAGGCCGAAAACGAGCGCATCGAAGCGGAGGCGCAGGCGGCCCAGCGCGCTTTCACCGAGGCAAACCGAATCGAAAGCCGCACGCTTCGCGATCTCGATTTCGTCGGCATCCGCATCCTCGACGAACCGGGCGTGACCATTCCGCGCGAGCTCGCTACCGCGACGATGATCGGCGGCACGATCGTGTTTCGGGCCATACCGGGTTTGCCTTTGCCGCGCGTTGTCTTCGCGGTTGGCGAGATCTTGGCGCCTCAGCACGTCATCACGGCCAACGCGCAAATGCTGGCGTCCGTCGGATTGCCCGACACCGAATCATACGGTCTTGTGTGCCGCATTCTCCAGCGACATGTACCCGGTCGGAAGACTGGCCCCGTCGAGGCGTTCAGCAAGCAACACACGGATGCGGCGCGCGAGTTCGTCCGGGAGTGGGCGACATACCTGTACCAAGTAAGGACGGCGCTCGGGTGGATGCCGAGACATATCGTCGAGGTTTGCGTCCGTGGATATCTGATCTCGCCCCCGGCTGCAGTCGCTCTCATCTGGTCCGAGCTCTTGGATCAAGAGCGCATGTCGGCACATCGGCAGATTCCTGTGCAGGCGGGCGCAATCGGGACAACGCATCCGCCGATCCGGATCTTGCAGGATCCGAATATGCAGCAGATCGACAAGATCGACCTCCGAGTGACCAGGCCTGTGGATCGGCCGTACAGCGGAAATACGTCGAAAGACGAGTTGAGCTCGTGGGCCGCAGAGGCGGCAGCGGCGGGAATCGTGGAACTTGGGGCACTAATTTCGAAGAAAGGTAAGTGAACGCCATGGGAATGCGATATGAATCGAACTCGAGAGACCCGGCACCCAACCCCGAATACGAGAGGGGCGTCGCCGACGTTCGTCGCAAAGAACTCGCGCGGATCGGCTACGAGATCCCAGCGAACGCGTCGGCTGCATACATCGAGGGCGTCTACGGAGTGGCCGTCAAGAAGGGCCAGCTTCGCTCGGACGCCGCGCCGCGATTCTTGGATCCGATGGATCTCATCTACGCCGGCGGCGCCGAGTCGCGCGCCGACGCGATGCTGACGGAGAGCGGCGTCCAGACGAACACCTCTACACAAGAGGAAACGCTCAGTTCGGCCGACGAACAGCGCGCAGCGGGTTTCGCCGCTCTGCAAGCGAAATTCGAACGGGGCCTCGAACTTGCCCAGTACGGATATCGTCCGGCACGGGGGCACGACGGCTCGTTTCCCGGGGGGTCAAGGGGCAAAAACGAGAGCACCCCGCCCAACGACGGACCGTACGGAGAATCAGCCCGGCAGAATGCTCCGCGCGTCCAGCGAGCGCAGACCGAGCACGGACGGAGCGCGTTCGGCGGGGGGAACCAGGGCGAGGCGTCGGGCTCTTTCGGCGGGGGTATGTCCACGCCTGACACGTTCGGAGAGGGCGACTCGGCGACGACCGACGCGCGCGACGCCATGATCGCGCGAGCAAAGGACGCCTGGCGCACGCCCGTCGGCAAACCGAAGGTGCGTGCAATGGGTCGGACGCGAGGTGAATGAGCCAATGACATCGGGAGCCGTATTCAACCGTAGCGACGCTTTGACCGGCACACCCGTTGTTCCGGAGCCGACGGCGCCGACTCCGACCGACGAGGAATTTCGAGCGAACGCGGAGACCCGGCGCGACGCACTCACGTTCCGCAAGGACGCCGCCGACGTCCTCCGATCGCTCAAGGCGCTGCGACCAGGCGACAGGCGAAATATTTACGCATGGCTATTTTGGAATGAGGTTGCAGACCTAGGACAGAATGCCGAAATCACTTTCGGCGGAATGAGAATCCGAACCGGCGCCAACACGCTCGCCGGGACACCTGTGGAGAAAAGCAAATGAGCCAGGAATTTGTCTGTTCGATTGACGCGACCGTGCCCGTCCCGACCGCGGAAGCCACGGCTAAATTCGAGCTAACCGGCGAGGTCTCGGCCTCGGTGGATATCGCTCCGGCACCGGCGCCACCCGCGATCTGGAATCAGTCGAATTGGAACGAAAGCGTTTGGAGTAAGTAAATGGGACAGCCGCTTATTGGTACCTGGTCGACTGCCCTTGACTACCCCGCTGGATCCTCACCATGGTCGGGCGGCCCCACGAAGATCGCGCCGTCCGCATCCTATTTCACGCCCGGCACTGGCGCAGCCGCCCCCGCGCTCAACTTCGAATTGAATTTGGCATTCAGCAATGTCGCCGCGGTCCAGATCGCCGGCGGTGACTCGACGATCGCGCAGAATTGGCAACCTCAGTTCGTGGCCGAATCCGGCGCCTACACGTTGAACGCCATGGCATGGAATGCCACGCTCAATTTATGGGTTTGCGCGAACACATACAATTCGAGCGCGTTCAATTTCTTTTCGACGCTCACGGGCACGGATTCGACAACGACCGTGAATTTCGGGACGGGGTTCACTCCCACTGGCACGGTTGCTGGCATCGCCTGCGATAACTCCGGCTGCAGCTACATGACTCGTATCAGTGGCGGGCTCGGCTACGTCGAGACGATTACGCCTGCCGCGGTGCAAACGGGCATGGGCGCCTTCAATGCCGCCACTTCATTCCCGGTCGCGTGCCCGAGCGGCCAATCCTTCGCCATGGCCGTGCTCGTGTCCGGCTCGGCGGCTGGGTCTGAGATCTTCTACCTGACGAACTCTAGCCATACCGCTGAAGTGACCGGTCTATCGCTCACGAATGCCGTAGTCGCGGCGAACGCGACGACATGCGCCGCGGTTTACATCGGCGCGAGTGGCGTATGCAGCGTGACCATGGCCACTGGCGGAACGACCACGACGCTGTCTATCTCCAGCACGATCGGCACGGACATTCCGATCGCGCTCGCCTGGGGAACGACTACGACAAACCCCGGAGGGCAATTTTTGCTGGTTACGCAGCCGTCGGGAGGCGGCAACGTTCGGAATTACTACGTGTCCGAGACGGGCAACACGTATGTATATGCCTTTTCCACTTCGAGCGGCCAGGCCGCAATCAAATACCTTTGCGGATGCGGCTCGCTTTGGCTTGGTCTCGTCGCGGCAAGCACACCTGACACCGGCGTCATAGTTTGGAGCCCCGACGGCCAATCATGGTATCCAAGTCAAGTGTACATTACACCTAACGGCGCTAACTCGCCGAACCTCGCGATGTCCCCCGTCCAGGCCGCGATCTGCTTCAACGACACCGTCGGCACCGTGCGCTTCTCGCTGATCTCGGGCCAGCTTTCTCAACTGAGCTGAGGAGTACTCAATGCAACACAGGTTTTCCCCGTCACTCATTCTCGTCGCGCTCGCGCTCGTCGCTGGCGTCGCCCTCGCGCAGACGCAGCCGTCGGCCAGCCCATCGTTTGCCCAGGCGGGCAGTTTCCTGCTCTCCCCCGGCTATTGGCTCGGCTCGGAGAGCGCGGGGCAAATGGGCGTGACGTGGACCACCGGGTGGCAGGGATTGAGCGTCGTGCCGCCGGGATTCACCTCGACGACGATGGCGGTGACTCTGACGTCGGGCCACCTGTGGCACGTGCAGCAGTTGTGCACCTTCCGTGACATCACGAACCCCTCGGACGGCGCGGGCTCGTTCCGCCAGGTGATGGGGTTCGTCGACGTCGGCGGCACGGTAACGAACGCCTACTCGCAGGCGTTCGACAGCAATACGGAGACGGTGAACGGGTACTCCGGTTTCAGTATCTCGGGCCAGACCGTCACCCTCCTAGTCGCGACCACCGGCAGCGATCAGCTAGCGTGGCAGTGCATTTTCATGAATCAGCTGAATTAGCCAATGGCTGCGCATCGCCCCGTCGGATTGACTCGTTTTGAGATGGCGCAAGGTGCGCAGCCCGAGGCTTGCCCAGTCCCCGAGCGCGTGGCGAGCTACTGGGCGGGTCCGGCTGGCACATGGCGCGATCGGGCGCTTTCGGCGGAAGCCAAATTGCTAGAGCTACTTCGTAGTCTGCGCAGCGCGTAAACAGGCCACTGCGCAAAATCGTATATCGCCCACTTGACGGAGTGGCGATAGGCAGTATACCTATTCACGTCGAAGGGCGGACGTTATAAACGGCCCGGGCGAACCGTAAGCGGCCCCAAACAGCTCCAAGGTCCAGCTGGGCGACAGCCGAGCCAGAAACCCCGAGCGGCGAAAGCTTCCCGGGGTTTCGCCCATTTCACATTGGGCAGATGTTAGTGAACGTGCACGACACCGTGTTACCAGCGCCGCCACGATTTAGTGTACCCGGATAGCACACCGTACCGATCGGGCAGGAATATACGGGAACGTCAGTGCCCGCGATCGTGCCGCCTGAACTGGTACATCCTGTCGTCGAGAGATTCACGCACCCGTCGCACCCGTCCGCCTGATTTAGGCACGTCGTCACATAGGGCGAGGCATCGGATGGCGGCCCCACGTTCCCTTCGCAGGCCAGATCATGGCATGCCGCGTCCGGGGTATACGACGGCGGGGCGCCAGCGTCGATCACGACGGCCGCGGCCTCGACGGTCTCGCCAGCGTCATCGTCGCTGCTGGTCGGGGCCGACATCGCCGACGACGAACTCGAGCTCGCAGCCGGGCTCCCGGCGTCGTCCGGGCTCCCGGCGCCGTCCGCGACCTCGGCGCTCGACGCGCTGCTGGACGAAGAGGACGGGGCGGCCATGCTTTCGGGCGCTTCCGGCGCCCCTCCGCACGCAGCAAGCGCCAGCGCTGAAACCAGCATCGTTATCATTTTCATACGGTCCACCACCTTTCCCAAGAGTTATACACCTTGCCACGGCGTTAGCAACTTGCTACGGTGGCTGAGAGGTGAACAACATGGCGAACTCGCCGACGATGCCGAGACCGAAGGATCCGAACAAAGACGGGCAAGTAACGATCGCCCTTTCCGCCGAGTGGCTTGAGGAAGCCGAGCAAATTGCGCTAGCCAAGTCCGAGCCTGGCCTGTCGGTCACGCGGGCAGACGTGCTCCGCATGGCCATCCGCCGCGGGCTCGACGTGCTCGCTTCCGACGCGAAGAAGGGCCGCAAGTGAGCGCCGCCCCCTGGCCGGACGAGGCCCCCACTGTCCGGCGCGAGCCGGTAACCTCGCGAACGCTCGTCGTCGCGACGCGTATCGCCCGGCTGGCCGAGCTCGCGTCCGAGCGGCTGGCCTGCAGCCCCGACCCCGACACGATTGTGATGGCTCTCGGAGAGGTTGAGAGAATCAGGGAGTTGGCCCAGGACCTCACGCGTTGACCTCGCCGCTCGCCTCGTGCCGCTCCCGCTGGGGGGCCGGGCGCGGGGCGGGCACCGAGCCCGCAACGAATGCTCCCGCGCGGCTGTAACCGCCGGGAGCGTGGTCCGCAACCGAAAGGGAAACGAACGTGCCCAGTTTAGCCACTCCCCTAAAAAACAGAATCCGCGAAAACCTGCATGCGGCCCTCGATGCCCTGATCGATGCCGACGACGACATGACGCCGGCCGATGCGCGCACGGTCGATCAGGCCTTCTGCGCGCTCTTGCACTTGGCCCGCTTCTATCACGCGAAAAAGAAGAGCTTCACCTCGTTCACCGCTGCGGTTCGAGTCGACGTGCTCGACCGCGAGCCCATCGAAGTGCGTGACGAGGACATCCTCGCCGAGCACGAGCTACGGGGCCGCCGATGAGCGCCGCCCGAATCCTTCGCCGATACTTTCCACGTCCCCCCTTCAAGGGCTCGCCGGAACTCTGGCGCCATCTTGTCGACCAACGTGTGCGCCGACTCGTCAAGGCGCAAGCTGTCGAGCGCAACGCGTTCGCGCCAAGCGAATACCACTGCCGATTTTGCGGACACGCCGTCGCGGCATTCGGGGTCGTTTTGACTCACGACGTCGCCGCATCTCTCGCTCTCCCGTGGGCGAAACCGTCGCCGTGCCCGCGACACTCGTGCCAGTCCGACGCGGTTGTCGATTCGACGGGCGAGGTCATTCCACGGGAAAGCGGGGTGTTTCGGCGACGATAGCGTCCCAGGCCGAAACGTGATCCGATCAGGATCACGTCCGCACGTGATGCGGGACGAGGGAGGCCAAGATGGCTGAGACACCGGAACAGATAAAACGCCAGCGCGATGATTACGCCGCGCTGCTCTCTGCAAAGGATCGCGAAATCGACACGCTAAAAAAGCAGATCGCAAAGCTCGAAGACGAGATCGCCAGACTCAAGACCAAGCCGTGAGCGCATGAATAGCCGAAACGCCCCGCAAGGGGCGTCAACCGGGCGCCACCCGGTTCTGAAGAGGCAGGCGAACGATGGCTATCAAAAGAACAGGCACGATCATCGCGAAGCCGAGCGGTTTCTACGCCCGCGTATGGGTCAAACGACCAGACGGCACCGACGAACGCCGATGGATGGCGCTGAACACGAAGGATCGGCAAACGGCGAAGCGCAAGCTTGCCCGACTCGTCGCGATGATCGAAGCGGGGGAGTACGTTGCCGACGCGCAAGCCAAGACCGAGGTCGCGGAGACATACCGATCGTACACGACGGACCGACACGAGCGGCGCAATGCGGCGGGCGTGGTGATGGCGCGGGACGAACAGAACAATCGCGTTCGGTACATCTACCGCGTCATCGGTGACGTACAGCTTACGCGCATCACGGATGACGATGTTCGTCGGGCTCTCGAGCAGGCACGCGACGACGGGCTAGGACACGAGACGGTACACAAGATCCGCGCGGTGATGCGCCGCGACTTCAAGCGCGCCAAGATCGAAAAGCTCATCGCTGCAAACCCCGCCGAAGACGTCGAACTGCCCGAAGGCCTCAAGAGAGATCGGCGCCCGTTCGTAAGTCCGACGGATGCCGAGGTCGGCAAGTTCCTGGCCGCGCCGGACTGCGACCTCGAATTGAAGCTGCTCGCGTTCGTCGCCCGCACCGAAGGCGGCATGCGGACGTCAGAGCTCATCCGTTGGGACTGGACGATGATAGATACGGTTGAGTTCGCCCGGTGCACGATCGCGCGGTCCAAGACTCGCGAGATACAGCACCTCGAAGTGCCCGAAGTGCTCCGGCCGTTCCTTCGAGCATGGTGGGCGAGGGCAGGGGGTCCGACGGCCGGACCGGTGTTCCCGGTGCGTCGAGGGCCGAGGGCAGGGAAGGACAAGAAGTCCCGCGGCACCTCGTTCGCGAACCGTCTGCGCCGCGACTTCTTCCGAGCCGGGGTGGTGCGGCTCCCTCCGTTGAAGGGCAAGCCGAACCCGGCGGATCCGCTTTACTGGGACACCCCGGTGTCTCGTCGGATGAACTTCCACAGCCTGAGGCGCGCATACAATCGGGCGCTGGCCGGGGCAGGGGTCAACATGCAGACGGCAATGACGCTCGCGAGCCACGCCGACCCGAAGGTCCACATGGGGTACGTGCGCGAGCTCGACGCCGCGAGGCCGGTACCCGCCGCCGCGTTGCCGGATATCGATCCGGGGTTGGCGGCCCGTCTTCTGTCACCAGCGGTGACCGATGATGCTCGTCAAGTACCTGCAGAGTTACTCGCAACCTCACGGAATCATTCAGAGCGGGACACGGGTCTCGAACCCGCGACCTTCGGCTTGGGAAGCCGACGCTCTACCAACTGAGCTAGTCCCGCGCGGCGAGAAAGGAGGACCGCCTCTAGCTCTTATCCTGCCGGCGTGTCAACGATTGAAAAAATGGCCCGGGTGGCGATGTCTGTCCACCCGGGCCATATCTGGCCCCATCGCTAAAGGGCGCTCCTGCACGGACTGAGGTACCTCGCAGTGTCGCATAGCCGACGCGCCGCCGGCTTGGTGGCCGGGGCGGCAAGAGCAGCTCGGTCCTGCTGCCTTCGTGTGCGCGCTTCTTGCGGACCGATTGGCTCCCGTGGAAGCCCATGCGGGCGCAAGCGGCAGACGAACCCGATAATTAGAGGCGCGCTCCCTTCGGACTAGAGCCATTCGTACTTTGCATGACGTTCTCCTCCTCCGGCTTGGGCCGGCACTCGGGCTAGCGCAATTCAGGAGGTCATGTGGACCAAGCGCCGCCAAGCGAGTGTTTCCTTGCTGAGGTGCGTAAGTCACCGGCTTGAAGTCGCGCCTCGGCGGTAATCCGCCGTCGAACCATTCGGGGCCGCAAGGCCCATGCGCGACGCCATTCACATCATAATACGCGCCGCGTTTCTCCCCGCATCCCCGATCGCACTCTTTCTCGTTCTCGCGGTCTCGCTTTGCCCGAACGCAGGACGTAGCGTGGCACGCCGATGCGAGCAACCGTCTGGGACATCGCCATCTTCGCCCGCTCGGCGGGCGTCGCGACGCTAGCGCTTGGCCTCACTTGGCTCCTCACGGTGGCGACGGACGAGGGGGGGATTTCATGGGGCGAGCGCGCCGGGCGCGCGATCCCACTTGCACCCCTATGTGCGGCCGTGGGGGTATGGGGCGCATTGGCTCAGATTCGGGCCCACGGGGAGGCGGTTGCACTGGCGGCGCTGGGTCGAACGCGCGGGGAGATTGCCGCGTATGCGGTGGCCGGCGGCGCGACCACTGCGCTCATTGCGGCGCTCGCCATATGGACAGTCTCTGCAATTAGCGTTCAGGGCTTCTATCCAACCGCGCGGCACGCGGCCGAGTGGCGTTGGGACGGCGACGCGTTCGTCGATCCTCTGCAGCATCTCCGCGTCGGCAAGCACGGCGAACCAATACGAACGCCGGAGGCTGGATCCCAAGTTCCCTCAATCCCACGGATCCCCGCGGCTCGTGCTGCAGCTGGACTCGCGACCGCAATTGCCGGGGTGGGCACGGCCCTGTGGTGGGCTTATGCGCTGCTCGCCCCCTTGGGCAGGGGGTCAATGTCCCGGGTGCCGATTGCGCGCAACGCCCTAGCGGCTATTGGCATTTCGGCGGGCGCAACGATCTTCTTGTTCCAGGCAGCGGCAGCCCAACTAATTCCGGCGCTAATGGCCACAACTCCGCCCCTGGCACTGGTGTTGACAGCCGTTGTGCGCTACCGCCTCACGCCGTGACCAGGCCGCGCGCGTCCCGGTCAGAACGATCAGCTCTCGGCGTTGTTGACGGTGCCGGATTTGCGATTAATTGCGTCCTGAAGTCCGCAGCGTAGCCGCTGCGCACGTTTGACGCGTTTCGCCTTGAGAGGCGTTGCGAGCCACTCGTGACGCTTCTTTACGTTCCAGATTGCGCGGTTCGACATAATATGAACCAAATGTCGCGCAAAACTCGTGCCATGTCAAGCCGTCCCACAATGACACATGCACCGTGCTCGCGTCCTCGCTATCCTCGCCGGGATCTGGTTGGCAACCGGACCAGCATCGCGCGGCTGCGGGTGTTGTCCCTTCGAGGCGGACGACCGTCTTCGCCGTCGTGCACAGCCGCTCACGTTGACTTCGACGAACGCCTGACAAGCGCCGTCCAGAGCTCTTCGGGCAGCGGAATGCCAGGTCCGCTCCGCTGGACAGCCAGCGCGAGATTCGCTCGCGAACCGCATCCAGAGTCGTCCTGCCGTGTCCTCGTCCGCTGATGTCGCACCTCGCCTCCGTGGGCGAGGCTGCGGGCCGACGACCGCAAACTCACGCGTGCTTGCCGAAAGCACACGGGGGCCGGATACCCTACGCGGTTCAAAGCCAATTCGATTGAATCAATCCGCCTCCGACATAGCGGTTCCCGCTCGAATCGCCACCTCACTTGGGTACAGGCGTTAGTACCACGTGCAATTGAATCAGCGCCGAGCCCAGTTTTGCCTCGACCGTTCGGTCCCACGGAAAGTAGCCCGGCGCTTGAACGGTCAAATGGTGGACACCAAGCGGGAGCGCCACACCGTGCGCGGCGACGAAAGCGAGCGTTCCGAGCACCTCTTCATCGATCTCTACAGTCGCCTCCGGCGTGAAGCCTTGGATCCTCAAGCTGACCGTTCTCTGCGCCGGCGATTGTGCGGGAAAGCAGCCAAGCATGAAAGCGGACAGGACCCACGACCCGAACAATCGCAAGCGGAGGAGACGGAAGTGCTCTTCGCTTGCGCCGAATAATGATAAATAATCACCTGGGGGGCTGAACACAGCTCACTCCCATTCGATGGTTCCGGGGGGCTTGCTCGTAACGTCGAAAACCACTCGGTTAATTCCACGTATTTCATTGATAATTCGGCAAGAGATGCGCTCCAATACATCATACGGAAGCTTAGCCCAATCTGCCGTCATTCCATCGATTGAGTGAACTGCGCGGATCGCACAAGTCTCTTCGTACGTCCGTTCGTCACCCATGACGCCCACGCTCCTTACCGGCAGCAACACCGCGAATGCTTGCCAGATTGAGTCGTAGAGCCCCGCCGACCTGATTTCATCCACGACGACCGCGTCAGCCGCACGCAGGACCTGGAGTCGTGCCGCGGTGACCTCGCCGACGCAACGAACCGCGAGCCCCGGGCCAGGAAACGGATGACGCCAAAGCAGATGTCTTGCCATGCCCAACTCTTCGCCCGCAGCGCGAACCTCATCCTTGAACAGCTCGCGCAACGGCTCGATGAGCTTGAGATTCATCGTGTCCGGCAAGCCACCCACATTGTGGTGGCTTTTGATGATGGCGCTCGGCCCCTTTAAACTGACACTCTCGATCACATCGGGATAAAGCGTTCCTTGGACGAGCCACTTTGCATCACGAACTCCGCGAGCCTTTTCTTCGAATACGTCGATGAAAATTCGACCGATTGCCTTGCGTTTTTTTTCCGGATCGGTCACTCCGTGAAGCGCTGACAAGAACTTATCACGCGCGTCAACAGCCACGATGTTCAACTGCAGGCTTTTTTGGAACGTTGAGACAACTTGTTCCGCCTCCCCCAGTCGCAACAAACCATTGTCTACGAAAATGCAGGTGAGGCGGTCGCCGAGTGCGCGGTGGCATAAGACGGCCGCCACCGAAGAGTCCACTCCACCCGACAGGCCGCACAATACCGAGTCAGTCGGTCCGACCTTCGAACGCACTTCGGCGACCGCGAGATCGGTAAAGGCTCCCGGCGTCCACGCGGGACGGAGGCCCGCTACGTCGAACAAGAACGCGGCGAGCAGATCAGCGCCCCGTGGAGTGTGAACGACCTCAGGATGAAATTGAACGCCGTAGAATCGGCGCGCCGCATCACCGACCGCACAGAATGGAGTATTGGCGGACACTCCGAGGGTTTGAAAGCCAGGCGGAAGCGCCGTGATGCGATCGCCATGAGACATCCACACGTCCAGCGCCTCTCCCCTTGCAAAGCGATGAAAGATTGCCTCCTGCCGCTCGACGAGTACCCGAGCATGCCCGTACTCACGCGAGCCAGCCTGCTCGACGCGCCCACCGAGCATCTGCGCCATGAGCTGAAGTCCGTAGCAAATGCCCAGCACGGGTACACCTAGCGCGAAAATGCGCTCATCGACTGCCGGTGCGGCATCGGCATAGACGCTGGCCGGGCCACCCGACAGAACGATCGCCCGGGGCGCCCAAGCGCAGATCTGTTCGAACGGGGCTGTACACGGATGGATCTCGCAATAAACACGTTGCTCGCGCACGCGCCGCGCGATCAGCTGAGCGTACTGTGCGCCGAAATCCAGGATGAGTACGAGCTCGCGGCCGGCGTGCATTTCCACAAGTCGAGTACCAGGCACCCCGCCGACGTCAAGACGTGGCAGTATATGGAGCCTACCGAGTAGACTCGTGACGTGGTCCCCGACCTTCGCATCCGCGTGGCCCGCATGGGCCTCGTCCACGTGCCACTTCCGCGCTACCAGACCGAAGGGGCGGCAGGCATGGATCTGCATGCCGCGATCGACGAGCCTTGGACGCTCGCCTCCCTCGGTCGCGTTCGAGTTCCGACTGGGCTCGTTTTCGCGATTCCAGCGCGGTTTGAGGGGCAGGTTCGCCCTCGGTCAGGCCTCGCAGCGCGTACGGGGGTGACCGTGCTAAACGCTCCAGGGACGATTGACAGCGATTTCCGCGGTGAAGTGCACGTCGTTCTCGTCAACCTTAGCGAACAGCCTGCGACTATCGCTCCCTTTGAGCGCATCGCGCAACTCGTGATCGCGCCGGTCGCGCATGCCGAGCTGGTTGTTGTCGGCGAGCTCGACGTGACTGTCCGCTCGACCGGCGGATACGGCTCCACCGGGCGACTCTAGCCACCCCGCACCGTCATCGCTCTCCACGCTTTATTTCATAGGCACGAATTTTTTTGTGCAAATTTGTTCGCTCAACTCCGAGCAAAATGGCGGTACGAGTGATGTTCCACCCCGTCATCTTGAGCGTGTCGACGATATATCGCCGTTCGGACTTTTCCCGGAACTCCCGCAAAGTCAGGTGCTTGAGCCCCGGGAGGGAAGGGGAAAGCGATCGCGCCGATTCCGACGGACTGTCCTCGTCGATCGGCTCCGCAGTGGCCGCTTCGGCAGCCGCTGCTGACTCCGGCTCCTCCTCGAACGGACTGGCGTGTGGATCTTCAGGCAGATCCGCTATAGTAACACGGTCTCCGCTTAGGATTGCGCTACGTTCCACGACGTTCTTCAGCTCGCGCACGTTTCCGGGCCATTTTCGCGCGGCGAGAGCCTGCATCACGGCATCGTCGATAGGCTTGGGACGAGTGCCATTTTCGTGTGCGAACTGGCCCATAAAGGCGTTGGCCAGAAGCGGGATATCCTCAACCCGCTCACGTAGCGCAGGGCTGCGAATAGGAAATACGGCCAACCGAAAGAATAGGTCATCTCTGAACGTACCGTTTTCGACGGCGCGTGCGAGGTCCTTGTTCGTTGCGGCGAGCACTCGAACATCGACGTGGATTACGTGCTCACTACCGACGCGCGACACCTCACCGGATTGAACTGCGCGCAAGACCTTAGCCTGCGCAACGACGTCCATATCGCCGATTTCGTCCAAGAAAAGGGTTCCGCCATGCGCCTGCTCGAACAGTCCGCGACGGCGTAAGAGCGCGCCCGTAAAAGCCCCCCTCTCGTGGCCGAAAAGCTCGCTTTCGATGAGCTCGCGTGGAATCGCCGCACAATTGACCTTCACGAACGGACCATCTGCGCGAGGGCTCAGACGGTGAAGGGCGCGGGCGATGAGCTCCTTGCCCGTACCGCTCTCGCCCGTGATGAGGACGGAAGCTTTCGTTGGCGCCACCTTTTCCATGTCCCGGAACAAGCGTTGGATTGGAAAACTTCTGCCAATCATTTCATAACGTTGCAGTTGTTGCTCGGTGACGCGCTCAAGCTCGCGTCGCGTCTTGGCTGCGTCAAGCACATTCCGCACGCTGACGAGCACGCGTTCGCGAGCAAGTGGCTTCTCGAAAAAATCACTTGCGCCCAACTTGATCGCCTGAACGGCGTCGTCGACCGTTGCGTGTCCGCTAATGACGATGATGGGCAGATCCCGCGTCGCCTCATCGCAGCGCAGCTTCGCGAGAGCCTCGAGCCCGCTCTTGTCTGGAAGCTGCACGTCAAGCACAACTAGATCGACAGGAGTCTCCGGGCTCACGAGCACAGCCAACGCTTGCCCAGCCGTCTCCGCACCCAGCACATGATAGCCTTCTCCTTCAAGCACCAGCTGCAGCGCGCGCCGGATGTTTTTCTCGTCATCGACGACGAGAACTGTACGCGGCGCCGGGGCACCGGGAGGCGCCGTCGATGGACTGGTACGGGAAGAAGAGTCCGCCATGTCGTGGTGTACAGCGAAGCCGATCATCCTCCGCGATCGCGCATCGACGCGAGATAGTTTCTCGCCTGGACGGCGGCCGGGGTGCGGCCATGGGTGCTTATGATGACTTCAAACGAATGGCGGGCGTCGTCCCATCTGCGCATCTTCAGAAAGGTCTCGCCCAACAGAAGGAGCCCCTCGGCTTGGAGCTCATGGTCCTCCACGGGAGCATTGGCGTCGGGGCTCGCTGCCGGGTCTGGATACCTTGTGAGGGCGTACCGAATGCGAGCGACCGCCGCTCCGTAATTGTCTTTGCCCAAGTAAAACCTTGCGACGTATAGTTCGTGGCGAATCAGGCGCGCCGTGACTTTTCCCAGTAGTTCACGGACGTGCGCGACCTCCCCGGCGTGTGGGTAATCTGCTAGAAATGCCAATAGCTCCTTGTAAGCATCCACGACACTCGCTTGGTCGCGCTCTTCCGATGCAGGCATCAGGAACGACTCTGGGATCTCAGCAAACGTCGCATCCGCGATGCGTGATCGCGCATACGAAATGTCCTCTTCGTCGGATCGATGGGCGTGGATGAATTCTTTGTACTCACGGATCGCGTCCGAAAATTTCTCCTGTTCGAAGTCGGCATCTGCTATCCGAAGTTCCGCAAGGCGCGCATATTTCGAGTAGCTATACTTGCGCTTAACCTCATGCATCAGTGTCTGCGCTTCCATCCACTGATGAGCCTTGAATTGTATCATTGCCTGGTCATACGCATGCTTGGCGCCCTCGGCGTACCCAAGCGCCGTCTTGGGTGGCTCGTTCTCGCAGCCACATAGAGCGATGCAGATGGGCGGCGCGGTGAGCGCGATCACCGCGAAGACAAGAGGAGTCGCGCGTCCCCAGCTCATTGGAGCAGAGCCTAGTCAAGCGCTTCAAGCGACGCTAGCGCCTGTAACGCGCTTAGGGTTCGGCTCGCCACCGTACCAGTCGTCGCGGAGGCGACGCCCGGTCGGCGCGCGCGCGCCTCAAAAGCGCACGCCCGAGCAAATGAAGCTTCTCTGTAACTCCCGGGGAGGGGGCCGGCGCAAGGTCGACGTGGACTGCGCCATCACCGGAGAGCGCCATGCTGATCTCAAGCCGGGCGGTTGCACTGATCGCCGAGCCATGGTAATCGGCATCCGGAGTAGCCGTAGTACTTGGTCCCGGAGGAAAGCATCCAGCCGCAAATTGGCCTACAACGCCGATGTGTGGCGAGTAGCGGGCGTGAATGGACCTCGGCAAACGTCGCATCCGCCCTGCGTGGTCGCGCTTCCGCAATGTCCTCCTCGTCGGACCGATGGGCGTGGCGGAGTTCCTTGTATTCTTCCTTGTATTCATTGGACCGCGTCCGAAAATTTCTCCTGTTCGCAGGGTCGGCATCGCCATCCGAAATTCCGAAGGCGAGCATATTTTGAATTGCGATATTTGCGCTTAGCCTCATGCATCAGCGCAGCGCTTCCATCCACGGATGAGCCTTGACCTGTAATCATCGTCCGGTGATACGCATGCTCGGCGCCCCAAGCCCCGTTTTGGGTGGCTCGTTCTCCCAGCCACATACGCCGACGACGTCAACGTGTCATACGGTCGCGGCGCGCGGGCGAACGCGTGATGCGGATGCTGCGGTATCTCTTGTCAAAGCTGCGGCTTCGCATCAACGAGTCGAAAGGCGCAGTGATGCGCTTGAAGCTCTGCGACCGAAACACCGGAAGCGAGAAGCCACCGTCTATCGCGAACTCCTGCTCTCGGACTTTCCGAGCAGAAGGCCGCGACAGTTGCCACGAACACCAGAAGCTGGCGGAGAAACTCAGCCTGACCATCAACATCGCCCTGCCTGCGAGCCACTTCGGCAACCTCGGGCGCGCGGAATCTTGCCTAATATTTGCCCCACCTTGCCGAACCGCCGGATGCGGAGCCGCACCGCTGGTTGCGCAGGACGGAAAATCGGGATAGGGCGGCGGGGTCGCCCCGCCGGGCCCCTCCCACACGAAACCGGCGGAACCTGGTGACACCTTATCAGCACCACGGTAAAACCGCGTTCGCCATGCAGAAAAACCCAATTACACCTGAAGGTGCGTTGCGGCTCCGCGACGAGCTTAACCACCTGAAGAGCATCGAGCGCCCCGCCATCATTCAAGCAATCGCAACGGCCCGCGAGCACGGCGACCTCAGCGAGAACGCAGAGTATCATGCCGCACGCGATCGTCAATCCTTCGTCGAGGGCCGGATCAAGGAAATCGAGAACAAGCTCGCGCTGGCAGAGGTCATCGACCCGCGCAAATTGGCGGGCGACCGTGTGGCCTTCGGCGCCGCCGTGAAGCTCGCCAACGCTGACACGGGCGAGGAGGTTACGTACCGTATTCTGGGGGCCGACGAGGCCAATCTGTCCAAAGGCAGCATTAGCATCACGAGCCCACTCGCCCGTTCACTCATCGGTAAGCAAGTGGGCGACGAGGTGAAGATGCAGATGCCAGGTGGAGAGCGCACCTACGAAGTCTTGGATATCGTGTTCGGCTGAGCGCGTCGCAATCGTGAGCCCCTGGGATGAACATCCGTTCGCTGCGAATTCTTTCATGGTTGGTTGATGCAGCGGCCGTACTCGCAGTTTGGACTGGAGCGCTCGTCGCCGAAACGGTCGTACTCGGATTCGTGGAGCGCGATCAGTTTTCGGGAATCTGGGAAATTGCGCTTGCGAGGCGCGCCGCGGTCCCACTCGCCACGGCCGGCTTGACGCCAGCAGCCCTCGTTGTAGCCGCGGCGTGGCGAACGGCTACGAGTCGCTCACGCATGGCCTCATGGGTGCTGGCGACGTGCGGTATCTTGGCCGGAGCGGCGCTTGCATGGGGGGTCTCCGGCGGAAGACACTTCGCGAACCCCGAACTGCGGAGCGCGTTTGTCGTTACCATTTCGATCGTCTCGGCCTGCGCGAGTGTTTTTGGCGTGCGCCGCCTCAGGCTGCTGCGACGTCGCCCCATGTTGCTCGCCCTTCAAGCACTACTATTGGCTACCGTATCGTGGCTCGCCGACGCCTACGTTCTTCCACGACTCTATCCCGCATTTCATATAGCGTTGTTTGTGGCGATGCTCATGGGAGCCGCATTATTGGCATTTGCCATTCGCTGCGAGACGAGGCCGCATCGGGTCCTGTCGCGAATCGGCGCGGCGCTAGTCGCCGTCCTCGTCATCGAGTCCGTCGCAAGAGTGCCCCGCTCACTGTCAGCGCTGGAGGGAGCGACGAATTTGCGGATTCTACTCGTGGAGCACGCCCCGTTGCTAGGTCCGACCGTGGTCGTTGCGATGCGACTGCACCCCCCCCAGTCGAACGATTCACGCGGGGAAGAGGTCCGGCTGGCACCCGCGGAGGTTGCCCGATCACTCAGTTGGTCGGATCGCGACGTCGTACTGTTAACGGTCGACGCGCTCAGGGCCGATCATGTCTCGGCATATGGATATGCTCGCGCGACCACCCCGAACATCGACGCCCTGGCGCGTGAGGGGACACTCTTCGTCAGCGCCTATTGTCCAACGCCTCATACTTCGTACTCGATTACTTCGATGATGACGGGCAAGTACTTGCGCCCGCTTCTCGCACTGGGCCTGGGGGCGAGTTCAGAGACCTTGGCGCAGTACGTCCGCCGTTACGGTTGGCGGACAGCCGCATTCTATCCGCCGGCGGTCTTTTTCATCGACGAAGAAAAATTCGGTCAACTCGAGGAAGACCACCTTGGCTTCGAGTATGCCAAGGTCGAATTCGCGGATCCACCACGGCGCGAACGGCAGGTGGCCGCATATCTCGAGACGGCCGCGCTGGGAAGGCCGATGTTTCTGTGGGTTCATTTCTTCGAGCCTCACGAGCCCTACGTTGCACACGGCGATCATCCTTTCTCCGGCGGGCGATTGGCGGACATCGATGCCTACGACAGCGAAGTGGCAACCGCCGACGACGGGATCGGTCGCATCGTGCGACTTGTACGCAGACGTCGACCGGGGGCCGTGATCATCGTGACCGCGGACCACGGAGAGGAGTTCGGCGAGCACGGCGGCCGCTACCACGGAACGACCGTTTACGAGGAGCAGGTGCGCGTGCCACTCGTAATCGTGGGGCCCGGAGTACGCGCCGATTCTCGAGTTTCAACGGTCGTGCAAACCATCGACCTGTTGCCGACGGTCCTCTCGGCGATCGGCATCCCGCGTCCTGCCCGGGTCAGGGGCCGTGACCTGGGGCCCGTTCTGACGGGCGAAGCATATGCGCTCAACGCAGGTTTTGCATTTGCCGAAACCGACGACTACAACTTGGTCGCGGAGGGCGCCGATCGTTTCATATGTCAGCGTCGCGCCGCTGCATGCGCGCTCTACAGGCCAGCCGATGACCCGTTTGAACGTCGGGATCTCGGGGCTACCGGAGAGCGCGGACGCGAGCTTCACGCGTTGCTTCGAGCCACCGAGGCCGAGCACGGTCGGTACGAAACGACCAGGGAGTCGGTATGGCCGGAGGCTCTGCGGCGTGGCCTTCAAGGCGAAACGGACGCTGCGATCGACGTCGCCGCGCTACTGGATGACGCCGATCCGGCGATCCGGCAAAAAGCGGCCGAGGTCTGCTTCGCACTTCATGTGCCGGAGACTGCTGACAAGCTGAAAATGACGTTGCGTCGCCACGATGACGATGTTGTAGAACGCTGGGCTTCTCTGGCCCTCACGCGGCTAGCTTCGCCCGCTATACCTCTCGCCGAAGGTCTCCTGCGGGACTCCGAGCCGAACTGGCGCCGTCCAGCCGCCATCGCTCTTGCTGAGCGAGGCGACCCAAGAGCCTGCGACGAACTTGCCGCTTGGTGGGGCGAGGTGGTTCCCACAGCGGTGCCAGACAATGGTCAAGTACGACTCACCCTCGATCTCGCGCACGCCCGGGAATTACTGGCCGCCACACGGATCGCCCGATGTCGGTCTTCGGTTCCCGCGCTAATTCGAGCGCTTGAGGACGTCCGCGCACGCGCCTTTGTCGCGGACACGCTTGGCGCCTTGGGGGACGAACGCGCCCGCTCGCCGCTATTACAGCTACTGGCGGACGAGCCGTACGTGACTACGCGGACGCACGAAGCGCAAGCCCTCCTGGCCCTCGGCGCCCACGAATGGGCCTCCGAATCGCCCGTCATGAACGTCGTCCTCGAGATGGGAGTTCAAAAACGGCCCGCTCGCGTCATCGTGCTCCTGTCAGCAGCCGGAGCAATATCCACGGTTTCAGCGGACGGCCGACCGGCTTTGCCAGTCATCACCGAAGGCGAGGTGCAACTTTTTGATCTTCCTGGGGGCCAAACGCCCCGGACGCGACGTGTCCGTCTTGAGCTGCACGTTACAGGCGGTGGTGTCCTTGCTGTTTGGATCGCTCCGATCGGCCGACTTGATTGACGAAGCCCCGTCGCGCAAATTGTCTCCGCCGCGACCGCCCGAGGAGCCCTCAACGTGCCCGACGACGACGATCCCAAGTTCACCGACGACGACAAGTTCCGCCCAGATGCGATCGCTGCCCGAATCGACAAGATTGGCTCAGAGACCGATGCGGAGCGGATTGCGTGCGAGGAAGAGCTTAAGCTCCTTCAACGCAGGCGAGAGCGGAAAAAGACGGGCCTCGAGGCGGCAGCGTCAAGGCGGCTCACCAGGATTGGGGAGGGGAGCGTCAAGCGGCCCTCGACGTCGGTTGACACCATTCCAGAAGCCGATCGGCTTCTCGAGCGTGCAGCGCAGACGACAAAGTGGATCCGAGAACATCAATCCAGCTTCGCAGGACTTGTGGCTCTGTCAGTTCTTAGCGCCGCGTGCGCTATCGGCTGGGTCATGTGGCAAGACAAGCGCAACGCTGACGCTTCCGTTCTCCTCGCACAGGCAATAGCCGACGATCTTGGCAACATCGCCGGGGCCAAAGACTACGAGTCTGACGACGACTCAGCGACAAACAGACTCTACCCCACCTTCAAGTCCACGGCGGACCGAAGGGAAGCTGCGCTCGCGAAGTACCGACGCGTCGAGCAGCTGTACGCTCGGACGGGCGCTGCGACGCTCGCACAGCTCGGGGAGGGCTCTCTTCTTCTCGACGGTGGTGACGCGAAAGGAGCTCTGGCTGCTTATGGTGCCGTCAGCACGTCCCGCCTGGCCCAGGCGGACTCCGAGGTACGCGGGCGCGCGCTCGAAGGCATGGGCTTCGCCGATGAGCTCCTGGCGCAAACCGAGGCGCCAAGCAACAAGGAGTTGGACGAGGCGCTCGTCGAGTTCAAGGCGCTCGAGGCGGTCGACGCGAACGGTTACAAGGAACTCGGCATGTACCACCAAGCCCGCCTACTTTCCAACAAAGGCGACAGGACGAAGGCTCTCGAGGTCCTAAAGCAGATCGAAAGCCGGATAAGCGAACCCGAAGCGGGACATCCCTTTGCGTATTTGCAGTTCGTGGTTGAGGACCAGCTCCGGGAAGTCGACCCGACCGCACTGCCATCGATGGTCCCGAGAATTAACGGAACGAACGGCGCAGGACCGGGAGGCAATGTCGATATGAACGACCAGAAGATCCAAGAGATCATTCGACAAATGCAGCACAAGGGGAGACCGGGCTCACCATGACGCGGTATGCTCTCGTCGTCGCGATGGCTTCCTGGACCGCCGCATGTGGCGCACTGGAAACCGGAAACGATCGCACCAATCCCGAGGAGCCACTATGGTTTCATCGCGCGAGTGGCGCGTTGCATGTTCTGTTCGTAAGGCCATTGACGGCGCCATCGCGCGTTGTGGGCGAGGCGTACGAGCGCGGGCGCCCGGAGATCGACGCCCCCCGCGGGCGGGTCTTCGTGGGGACGAGGGACGGGGGCCTATATGCGCTGCGCGCGAGCAACGGGAGTTCGATCTGGCGTTTCGAAACTGTAGGAGCTGTCCAGAGTGAACCGCTCTACGACGCCGACCTAGACATGGTGTACTTCGGCTCGGACGATGGTGCGCTGTACGCAGTGCACGCTAGTGACGGGACGCTGGTGTGGAGGTACGATAGCGGGGCGGAAGTCGCGCGCCGACCAGTGCTCGTTGGCGAAGAGCTTTATTTCGCGAACGCGGCCGACAACCTCTTCGCGATCGATCGCCGGTCGGGCAAAACCAGCTGGCACGTGCACAGAACGCCGGCACTCGGCATGGAGATTAGTGGATACGCTGGACCGGCGGTCGACCATGGCGCGGTGTTCTTCGCGTTTTCCGACGGACAAGTAGGCGCGTACGATGCGCGAGACGGCAGCGAGCGATGGCCTTCAATCGACCTGTCCGCCGAGGCCGAGCAGTCCGCAGGTGCGGAGGCCTTACGCTACCTGGATGTCGATACGACTCCAGTACCCTACGATCTCGGTGCGCAAGGACGCGTTGTCTTCGTTGCCAGCTATGCAGGAGGCCTATTCGCTATCGATGAAGAGCGAGGCGTACCCGTCTGGCGGAACGACAAGGTCACCGGTGTTACGGATCTTACGGTTTGGAGAGAGGCTGCGCACAGGGCCAACTCGGGCAGCCCGGACTTCGTCGTCGGTGGTCCGCCCGTTTCCGTGCTTGAGCTCGTGCTCGCGTCCAGCGCTGCGACAGGAATGTGGGCTTTGGAGCCGGCCACCGGTCGGCCGGTTTGGCGCATCCCGGTCCCTGAAGGCGGCGTCACGGCGCCGACACCGATTGCGGGCGCCATTTTGGTCGGCACCACGCGATACGGAGTATTTCTTCTTTCGCCGCGTGATGGACATGCCATCGATGGCTTCGATCTCGGAGCTGGATTCTCTCAGGCGCCGACTTCATTCGGGGGCCGCGCATACTTGCTCAGCGACTCTGGAACGCTCCTAGCCTTAAAGGTCGACGGACCGGCCGTCGTCGACTGATACCGGCCGTAGCTTCGAGGCCACAGATTAAAGGCCCCTAAGGAACATTATGTGAACTCGGCGCCGGCGCCGGTCCATCCAGGCCCTGCAATACAAGCTGCGAGGGCGCATCGCTCGCGACACACCAAAGTTGGTGCGACGCGCGTGTCGCCGCGATGTAAAGCGCGTGGCGCGCTTGCGGCGACACGGGATAGCTAGCGGCCGTAACCTCCAGGAGAACCACCTCGTCGAACTCGAGACCCTTGGTCTGGCGCACGTCGGTCACATCAACTCCAGGCTCCCAAGAAAAATCCTGCTTGGCGACGCGCCGCACGGTCGGCACTTCGGCGCGGAGCAAGCCGTCGAAGTACACATCTGCCTGCTGCGCGAAGCGTGTAATCAAAGCGACGTTCGCATCGGGCTCGTCGCGCGCAAGCTGCTTAAGCACTTCCGCCAACCAGGCCACGGTTTCGCCGATCGATCCGAACTCGAAGAGTTCGACGGGCGGCCCATTACGCGTCGTCTGGGGCGCGTCATCGTGCGCCAATGGCCCGAGGACCGTGCGCGCAAAGGCCGTTATCTGCGAGGTCGAGCGATAGCTGACGCGCAGGGGCTCAATACGTCTATGTGAAACGCCCAGGTCATCGAGCAGCCCATTCCAATCGAATTCGCCACGATCGTCCGCTTCGTCGAGCAGGCGTTGCGCCACGTCACCTGCGAGGGTAATGCAACGTTCGCTACCAGTCAGCTCGAGAAGAACCCGCAGTTCGATTGGACTTGCGTCTTGGACCTCGTCAATGAAGACGTGGGCAAATCGAATTGGCTTCGCCTCCGGGTCGACTAGCGGACCGCGAAGCGCCTGCCAACAACGGAGTAGGAGCGAGTAATCCTCGGCGTCGAGGGTGGGCTCTTCCCCGTCGCGTTCTCCTTCTGACCGCACGCGCGACTGGCGCACACACCAGGAGTGCACCTGTTCGAGCTGCGACGCGCTGAACGTTGCTTCGGACGCCCAGGTCTCGTTGAGCGCTTCGCGCGAAGTCAGGATTTCGTCCCACAGGCCCGTCACGGACCGTGTGACCGATCGCAATTCGCCGAGAAGGACTTGGGCCGCGCTTCGCGTAACGTCGGGTACCTCCAAAGCCGACTTTACGCCCGCGATTGTTCGCTTGTTCCCGAGCCACTGGGCCAAGATCGACACCCGCACATCGCAGGCCAACTGGCTTTCCGGGGAGCTGGCAACCGCGGCCGCACCCGTCGCCGCCCACGCGGCCGCAACGCGATGACCATCCGGCCACTTCGTCATACTTGAATGAATTTTCTCGTCGACCACGCGTGTGGTGCGGCCGACGTACGTTTCGATCGCCCGCAGCATCGCTGCATGCGACTTCGCCCGCGCTACGACAGCCGGTGTCTCGTCGCTCAATTTCGTCGGGAGTCGGGGGAACAGCTGCCCCACTAGGCGTGAAGCGAAACCGGCAAAGGTCGATACGGGAACGCCCTCGACCCCCAGCGACGGCAAGACGCGTGACACGTAATGGACAAGCGCGTCGTTGGGTACGACAATAAACATTTTGTCGGGGCGAAAGCGCTGCGCCTCCTGAAACGCGAGGTACGCAACTCGGTGTAATCCGACGGTGGTCTTACCACTGCCAGCGCTCCCTTGGATGGCCACGAGCCCCTTCGCGTCCCTTGTTATGAGCTCGTACTGACGCTCGTCGAGTAGCGCGGCAATGGCAGGCAGGTGTTTGTCTGAACGCATTCGGCCGTCGGAGCCGACCCCGAGACCCGCTTCAGCGGCGACGCCGTGACGCGCGGCCCACTTCGCCTCAGTTTCCAGGAGTGCGCGCTCGGCGCTCGTTCGCCCCCAATGACCATTGCTCCCTTTCAGAAAGGTCCCCTGCGGTGCTGAAACGCGAACGAGTTCCCGGTGAACGATACTCACCCCGCGCCGAATGAGCACGCGACCTTCGATCAATCGGTCGCCTAGCTCTTCTTCATACTCATCCCCTTCGGCGTATCTATAGTAGACTCGGCTTATCGGCGCGTGACGCCAGTCGACGATTCTAATGCCCTCGCTTGAATCGAGATACGATCGCGCTCCGATGAGTATGTCGCGCCGGCGCGCGCTCATCTTGCCCCGCGCCGCCGGCGTTCGATCAAAGGCTCCGCACGCGACCTGTTCCTCGAGACGGATGTGCGCGAAGTAAGGACTCGAACGGTCGACCGAGCCTTGGACGCTGCGCCCTCGATGGGCGCGTAGCGCACCCAGGTTATGCATCTGCTCGAATAGCGCGGGCAGGTCTTCGGGCTTGGCCACCGCGACATGGTCCCGTAGCTCCAGCATCCGTTCGTCGTCCATTGCGCGCCCCTTCGCCGCAGAAATGTCCGTGTGACCGGATCCGTCCAGCACCCGTTTCACCGTAGAGAAAAGCCTGATCTCTTCTCCAACGATACGTGTTCCTTCCGGGTCGTCCTCGAGCCCTTCGACGGTGGGCACAAGGGTGGGCGGGGCGGGTAGCTCCGAGCGAGTTTGCGTCACGGGGAAGGATTCTATCTGAGACCGGAGGCGGCCGGATGCAAGGGGGGGGCCTCACATGCGGTAAGAGCGCAAGGTCAGCCTTTATCCGTTGCGAAGCGCCACCCGGACCCTCGATCGCCGTGCCGCAACGCGGCGAGTCGCGCATTAACGCGGCGAGTCGCGCATTACTGCAATCCTCCACTGCCGTGTGCCGCAACGCGGCAAGTCGCACCCTCGAGGCCGGTGCTGCAACGCGGCGAGTCGCGCGCCGAACTCGGATTCCTGCACGTCGCAGCGTTGAAGCCGAAAGTGCAGCGAAGCTAGCTGCCGTTCTTGCAAGTGAAAGTCTTGCCGATGGAATCAACCAGTTACCATCGTAGTTATACCCAGCGCCGTGAAGGGCGATCGGATCGGCGAAAGCCTGGGAGTAAAAGCCCCCGTCGGCTGTCTGCAGGCCGGATCCAACACAGGGGGGCGAGCCAGTCGTCAGGTCGTAGCGAAAGCGAACCGTACAAGCCTCGAAATCAACGGCCCGGCTGAAGGGGATGCCGGGAGTGTCGAGAGCGCCGAGCCGTTTTTCAGTCGGCGAAGGCCAAAGTCGTCGGTGAAGAACTGGTTCATGCAGCCGACGAGCTCTCCGGGGTCGCAGGGGACGACATGACGGCACAGAACGGTCAGCAAAAGCTCGGAACCACTCGCGGGCAGCCCAGGCGCACCCGCACAGCAAAGGCATCGCGTATAAGCCGCCGAGCGGCGAAGTCGCGATGTGCGGGCGAGTGGGGCGGATGGGGCCGAATAAGCGTTGATGGACCGGGACACTATAACCCGGACCGGAGCGAGGGCCCCTGGGGTAGAGCGGGGTTTGCCGCTCGAACAGCGGTACTCCACCCGCCAGCGTCCCTCGACACAGAGCGAGGACCGGCGACTGGCTTGGAGAGTACGAAGGGCGCAGACAAACCGCGCGAGGCGACGGGAATGCGGGAGGAAACGGGAGCACGGCTGCCGCTAAACGGGCACGAAGCGGGAAACCGCAGTTACGGCCAAGCGACGACCTAAACCACCCGCGCCTCTCGCCTACCCGACCCGCCCTCGCTCTCGATGACGACTGCGCCCTCCACACCCGCATTGCCCGCGATCTGCCGCAATGGCTCCTCAATCGCACGCTTGATAAGGCTCACGCCACTTGCCTCGTCGCCCGAGAGAGCCAACCGCTCGAGCGCCGCGGCGGCCCTCCGCCGCCGGCAACAATACCCTCTTCGACCGCTGCGAGTTTGGCGAGTGCCGCAACGCGGAAAGGCGCACCCTCGATGCCGGTGCCGCAACGCGGCGAGTCGCGCGCCGAACTCGGATTCCTGCAATCCTATCAATCCATATCAAAATCGTCCATGCCGCCCATTCCCCCCATGCCGCCCATTCCCCCCATGCCGCCCATTCCCCCCATGCCGCCGCCCATTCCCCCCATGCCGCCGCCGGCGCTAGCGGAAGAAGCCTTCTCCTTCTTGGGCTTCTCGCAAATCGCAGCCTCGGTCATGAGCATCACGCCTGCGACGCTCGCAGCATGTTCCAGAGCCGTACGTACGACCTTTACAGGGTCGATAACCCCTGCCTTGAAAAGATCCTCGTAGACCTCCGTCGCAGCGTTGAAGCCGAAACCGCCCTCGCCGGCACGGACTCTCTCGATGACGACTGCGCCCTCCACACCCGCATTGCCCGCGATCTGCCGCAATGGCTCCTCAATCGCACGCTTGATAAGGCTCACGCCACTTGCCTCGTCGCCCGAGAGAGCCAACCGCTCGAGCGCCGCGGCGGCCCGGAGCAAAGCGACTCCGCCGCCGGCAACAATACCCTCTTCGACCGCTGCACGCGTGGCGTGAAGGGCGTCCTCCACCCGCGCTTTCTTGTCCTTCATCTCGGTCTCGGTGTGGGCACCGACTTTGATCACGGCAACGCCGCCTGCGAGTTTGGCGAGCCGTTCCTGCAATTTTTCCTTGTCATAGGTGCTTGTAGTCTTGGTCATATCTCTGCGAATGGTCTCGATGCGACCCTTAATTTGCTTTGTATCGCCCGCTCCATCGATGATCGTCGTGTTGTCCTTGTCGATATTGATGCGCTTGGCACGGCCGAGGTCACCAAGTCGAAAAGCATCGAGCTTGACCCCAAGATCGTCGCTAGCCACTTGCCCGCCCGTGATAATGGCTATGTCCTTGAGCATATCCTTGCGGCGGTCGCCGAATCCAGGCGCCTTGACCGCGACGACCTTCAGCAAGCCACGCAGCTTGTTGACTACAAGCGTGGCTAACGCCTCACCGTCGACATCCTCAGCAATGACGAGTAGTGATCGCCCCTCGCGCGCGACTTGCTCCAGTAGTGGCAGGATGTCGTGCAGGCTGGAAATTTTCTTCTCACTGATCAAAATCGACGGATCATCGAGTTCGACCAGCATCTTTTCGGGGTTCGTAACAAAATAAGGTGACAGATATCCGCGGTCGAATTGCATTCCCTCGACAACGTCCAGCTGAGATTCTGTGCCCTTCGCTTCCTCGACGGAGATGACGCCCTCTTTGCCCACCCTCTCCATCGCTTCAGCGAGCATCAGACCGATGGCAGAATCTCCGTTGGCGCTGATCGTCCCTACCTGCGCGATTGTCGCCTTGTCCTTTGTGGGGGACGAAAGCTTCTTCACCTCCGCAACGATGACGGCCACGGCGGCGTCGATGCCGCGCTTGATACCCACAGGGTTTGCGCCGGCCTCGACCAGCTTGAGCCCCTCGACAAATATCGCCTGGGCGAGGACGGTCGCAGTCGTCGTTCCGTCACCGGCCTTGTCACTTGTCCTGGACGCGACTTCGCGAACCATTTGCGCGCCCATGTTCTCGAGTTTGTTGTTCAGCTCGATTTCCTTGGCGACTGTTACCCCGTCTTTTGTGATCACGGGAGCGCCATAACCCCTCTCAATGACGACGTTCCGGCCGCGAGGGCCGAGCGTCACTTTGACGGCGTTGGCGAGACTGTTGACCCCGTCGACGATCGCGTGACGGGCGGTGCGGCTGTAAGCAATTTGTTTTGCGGACATGGCTGTTCTTCCCTTAGCCGATCACGGCCAGGGCGTCGTCCTCTGTGAGGATCACGTGCTCCGTGCCGTAGAGTTTCACTTGGGTTCCCGAGTGCTTACAAAACATAGAACGATCCCTCACTCTAACGCACGGCGGTCGCACTTTTCCACTTTTTGCGCATGCCGATGGCAATGAGGAGCCCCCCCAATGGGCTTCTCCTTTGCCGAGTTCGGGATCATAATGGCCGCCATTTGTCGTTGTTCCTGCTCGGCGCGCTTGATGATCAATCGGATCGGTAAGTGGACGATTTTCATGGCGAAAAACCTCCGACGCGCTCGCCAGATGCAACTTTCGGACGTGGCAGGAACCTCCCGCAGCGACAATTGGCACTTTCCTTCAACGAGCGCTAGCGGCGCGGAAGCTAAGCCTTTCCTGGGCGCGGTCAAGGGGCGCGCGCGATGTCCATCGCAAGTTCCTCGTCCTTGACAAGCTGCTCGGTATGGATAGTGTTCGCCGTCCTCGCGACGCCCACACTGCATCTCTCGGGAGGGATCCTGCGCTTCGCTTCGATAGTATTTGGGGGATCGTCTAACGGTAGGACAGCGGATTCTGGCTCCGCTTATCAAGGTTCGAGTCCTTGTCCCCCAGCTTGGTCGCCTACATCAAAGCGCCCCGGGCAGCGCATCCCAATGCGCAGAGCGAGAATCCACGAGTAAATGGCCCCATCGTCTAGCGGTTAGGACACCGGCCTCTCACGTCGGTAACACGGGTTCAATTCCCGTTGGGGTCACAACATTCCCGAGTGAGAACGGGAACTTAGCATCTATAGTTTCGGATGAATCCGAAACGCATCCTAAACTCGCTCGAGCGGCCAAGAGGTCTGGCGGAAGCGGCGGAAGGGGATCGCCGATGCGTCGGCGCTCGGTTTGGCCCCGCGCGATGTAGCTCTGCGTGGTCTTGAAGTCCGTGTGTCCGCCGGCCCACTGGATGAGGATCGGCGAGTCACCGCGGACCGCCATATGCGTGAGGCCCGTGTCGCGAAGATCGTGGAAGACGATCGCCCGCTGAAGGGGGTCGTGCTCGACGAATAGCGCGGCCCGCGTGACGCCCACCTTGCGCAGGTCTTTTCGTAGAAGCTTGGCGCGGTCTTCGGGAGGCGGCATGTGGAGCAGCCGTGTCCCTTTCCCTTGGGGATGCGCGACAAGGTCCGCCACCAGTTGAAAGAGGTTCGGCTCGATATCGATGGCGCGGATGCGCTTCGTCTTCGTCTGCTTCGTACCTTTCCGACCCTGCGTGGTCGGATCGCTCTGCTTGGCAATCGTGATCGTCTGATGCTTCAGGTCCACGTCGGCCGCCGTCAGCGCTTCGAGCTCGGAGGCGCGAGCCTTCGTGTAGACGGCCATCGCGTAGACTAAGCGCCGATAAAGTGGCACGCCCAGGCCGCGGTCGGCGGCGGGCTCGCCACGGAGCAGTGCCAGCAGTTCGTCGGAGTACAGGATTTGCCCCTGACGGTTCTCTCCGCCATCCGGTCCGCGCACGCCGTGGAGCGGGTTCGCGTGAAGCACGCGCAGGCGGGGATCCTTGGCGTTGACAGCCTCATCGAATGCGTGTTGGACGTCGCCCCAGACATTCGCCGCGGTCGAGGGGGCGAGCCTCCCGTTCCCTGGCCCATTCTTCATGAACCCGGCGACGGCCGCGTCCAGCTGACCGACGAGCCGCTCACCGTCGACACGCGTGACGTCGCACATGCCCTTGTCGCCGAAGACCGGGAACACCCATCGCGCCGCACGACCGCGCATATCCTTAACTGTTGCGAGGCCCTTTGCCTGCTTGGACGCGTGCATGCGTCCGAACCACTCGCGAACCGTTTCGCGGCGCACCTTGGGCACGGCTCCGCCCCTGCGCAAAAACTCGTGGGCGACGCGCGCACACTCCCGCGCGCCGGCCAGATTGTCCACGGGGATCTCTGGGGTCGAGCGGCGAAAACTTCGTGCGCTTGCCGTTCAAGCTGAAGCGCGCGCAGGGACGTCACAGGTTGCGTGCGTGGCTCGACACGGGCCCCCGTTTGCGCGACGGCCAGGAGAGCCGTATTTTTACCGGATGGCCAAGGAGATCGAGCATTTCGACCCGAAGGAGCGTGCCCGCGAGAAGCAGCGTTCTCGCGAGGAGGACGCTCGCGCGCTCGCCTGCCGCGAGAAGAGCCGGGAACAGCTCCAACGCGAGAACGGCCACTTCGTGTTCCCGAACGTGCGCATCAGCTCGCGCGGGGCGAAGCCTCTCGAGTGACGGACCTCGCGTACCAGGACATTCGGCCCATCCTTGCGAAGGTCGAGGACCTCGGACGCGACCTCGTCCTCGTCGGCGGGCAAGCGGTGAACTTCTGGGCGCACGTCTACGAGCACCGCGTGCCGACGGTGGCGCGCGACGCGCCCTTCACCAGCAAGGACATCGACTTCTGCGGCGCCAGAGGTCCGTGCGCATCTGCGCGGAGCGCCTGAACGGTAGAGCGCGCGTGGCCACGTCCGATGACGCCACGCCGAATAGCGGTACCGTGGTTTTCGCCGACGCTGACGGAGTCTCGCGGACACTCGACGTCGTGTCCGCCCCCTTCGGTTTGGACGGCGCCGAGGTCCACGATACCGCGCTCGCGGTGGAGATTGTCGACGACGCGGGCGCGTCGACGGGCGTTCGCTTCTACGTGATACACCCGGTGCTCTCCATGGAGAGCCGCGTGCACAACACCGTGGGGCTGCCCGGCGCCTATGACACAGAGCAGGGGCGAAAGCAGCTTCGGGTGTCGATCCTTTGCGCACGCGAGTACATGCTCGATGTCCTCGACGGGCGGATCGACGCCGAGCAGCCGCCGCGCACGGTTCTCAAGCTGAACGAGCGCATCTTCCGTTTCAGCATGCGCGATCACCACGCCAAGGAGCTCTATCGAATGAAGGGCGTCGATCCGGCCGAGGCGATCGTCGACGACCCGCGCCTGCCCACGGCGTTCCGCCAGAAGCGCCTGCCCCAAATGAAGGACCAGCTCTTCGCCCGTCCGCGCGAGGCAGCAGCGAACACGTAACACGGTGCCCGTGTAGGCCGTACTCGCGAGCGGCCGCCCCTCTGCCTGAAAGGAAAAAGGTCGCCACGCCCCAACCATGGTCGGGGCAGATCAAATTAAGCGGCACTCGCGTTTGCGATTCGGGAGAAACTGGAATGGCATCAGAGATCGATCGGTTTCGAGGATGCATCATCGGGCTCGCGGTGGGCGACGCCCTGGGGCATCCGACGGAGTTCATTCCGAGCGTCCGCGCGATTCGGGCTCGCTGGGGTAACCACGGCGTCGCCACATTCGAAGCGACCGCAAACCATCCGGCGGGCACCTTCACCGATGACACACAGATGTCCATCGCGGCGGCTCGCGCCCTGATCCGAGCCGGACACGCAGGGACCGATCGACTGATGACGATCCTCGCCAGTGAGTTCGTTGCATGGGCGGCCTCGCCGGCCAACGATCGCGCGCCGGGAGGCGCATGCATGGCCGGCTGTCACGCGCTTGCAGCGGGCGCGAGCTGGCGTAACGCTGGAGTCGCCGGCTCCAAGGGATGCGGCGCCGCGATGCGCGCCGCGCCGTTCGGCCTTTACTTCGCTGAGGACGCAGATGCCCTGGTCCGCGCGGCCGCGGCGCAGAGCGCGCTCACCCACAGACACCCCACGGGCATTGCCAGCTCTGTGGCAGCCGCCGCGGCGGTGGCGACCGCGCTTCGGTCGGAAAGTCTCGCCGGGCTTGTGGCCTCGGTGCGGGCTCACGTGGAACGCGTGGACGAAAGAATCCTGCTCGAAGCGGGCTGCGAGCCGGCGCTCGCGCGATCGATCGGCAACCGGCAGATGCTCGCCACCCTCGACCGCGTCGAGCCGACTCTAGCCTTGGAGACCGACGACGTCTGCTCGGTGCTCGGCGGCGCTTGGGTCGGCGAGGAGGCGGTCGCGACCGCTTTGTGGTGCGTTCTTCGTGCCCAGGGCGACTTCGGCGCCGCCGTACTCATGGGCGCCAACTCCTCGGGCGACAGCGACTCGATTGCGTGCATCGCTGGCGCTATTGCCGGTGCGGCGTGGGGTCTGCCTGCGATCCGCGCAACGTGGGTGCGCGACGTCGAAAGCTCCGCCTTGCTCGACTCCCTAGCGCGCACCCTCTACGAGGCAAAGCACGGGCAAGACGCCCCCGTCATAGATCCAGCGCTGGATCCGTTTGGCGCTGAGCGACATCGCTGACTTAGACTGAAGTTCCCCGCCCGCCCGGACACAATTCGGCCTACGTCGGTGTCGTGCCGGTCGTCATTCGGACTCTCGGCGGTGTCCCGGTCTTCGAGCAGCTCTCGGTCGCGAAGTTGCCCGAGATCGGTCCCCCTGCCCCGCCGCGCGCACGCCTCGCGGAAGTTCGCTCGCTCGATCTTGACGACCTGCTCGACGGCATTTGGTCGCCGGAGGCCGTCTCCTGCGGCGTGCCCTTCTTGTTCGTTCCACTGCGCGATCGGGCAGCCGTAGCCAGGGCGCGCATTCGACTCGAGGTGTGGGAAGCGGTGCTGCGCGGCCAGTGGGCGCACAACGTCTTTGTCTTTTCGCGCGATGCCGAACGGGCTGCCTCGGACGTGCGGGCGCGGATGTTTGCGCCCGGGATCGGCATCGCCGAGGATCCGGCGACGGGCGCGGCGTGCGTCGCTCTCGGAGCCTACCTCGGCGCTCGAGATCCACGCGAATCGGGCACATTTCGATGGCGTGTCGAGCAAGGATTCGAGATGGGGCGCCCCAGTCTGCTCGACGTCGAGTCGGACAAGCACGAGGGCGTGATCACGGGCGTACGAGTCGGCGGCGAAACGGTCGTCGTCGAGGGCAGAATGCATCTGCCCGGATAGGCCTATGCCGACCGCTGCAGATCGAACGGGGATGTTTCTGGAACAGCCCCACGCGAGGCCGTGACCACGACCCGCCGAGTTCTTTCATTTTTCGTTTACGGGTCGGGACCGCTGGGTCAACAACTCGGGAGGGCAACAACGATAGCCCGCCGAGTTTCGTCATTTTCGTCACCGGATTCAGAGGGCTTGGGTCTGACGCGGGAGGGCAGCAACAATGGCCCTGCCGAGTTTCGTCATTTTCGTCACCGGATATGGGGGCCCCGTTTTTCACGTTGGGGAAACTCCGCTCGCCGCGTCACCGGGATCAAGCGCTCCAGCGAGGCGGCCTGGACCGGCCGGCGGCGTATGGCCGTGGCGGTCGGTCTCCCAGGAGTCGCTTGACGCGTGGGAGATGCTGATCAAATGTTTAGCTTATGGAGCTATCGCTCGGCGTGCGCGTGTTGATGGGGGCCCTCGAAGCCCTCGCGAAATCCAAGGGCTTCGCAGACGTCCGCGTTCTGCCGAAGGTCAACGCTCGGGGCGAACTCGTGCTCGGCGTGATCCTCCCGCCCCGCACACCGCGCGAATGGGGCGATTTTCACCCCTCGATCGTGCGGTTCAGCGCGCCAGGGAAACGATGCGTCGCGTCAGCCACTGGTCTCGCGACGCAAGGCCCTCGCAACGACATCGCGCGCGCCCCGCGAAGCCGATTGAACTTCGGACGGACTGACGGCGCGTGATGTGCGAGGCACCTCGGCGCGGCTCTTGTTTGACGGGCTCCTCGATTGGGAGGTATACGTCTCGCGGGGGCGCTCGATGAGGGTGGGGACATCGCTGACTTGCGCACTACTCGGGGTCGCGGGGTGCGGCCACGGTAGCCCGGATGCGAGTGGCACGCTCGACGCAGCCCGTCCGGGGCTCGACACCTCGAACGATCAACCCCCGGACGCGGATGGCCTTGCGGAAGGCGCCGCATCGGTGCAACCCGCGGTCGACGACGCGGACACTCCGTCGACCGACGCGGGTGCCGGCGGTCCGTGGATCGCCTTCACCTCGAACCGGACCGGCGACTTCGATCTCTACCTCGTTCACGACGACGGCACCGACCTTCACCCGATCGTGCGGCAGCCCGGCTCCGATCTCTTCCCGGCCTGGTCGCCGGACGGCGTGACGCTCGCGTTCGCCTCGAACGGCGGGAGCGACGCGGGCTTGTATCGGCTCTTCGTCGTCGACGTCGCGAGCGCGGCGATCGTCTCGATCGAGACCGGCCTCCCGGACGTGGTCTCTCCCGCCTGGTCACCGGACGGCGCGTGGTCGGTCGTGGGAGGACCTGGCGGCCTCTACACGATTCCGGCTGAGGGTGGAACGGCCGCCGCGCTTACTGCGGGCGGCTTCCGCGACAACTCCCCAGCCTGGGCGCCCGATGGCAGCGTCGTCTACTTCTCGAGCGATCGCGCTGACGGGGGAGGATTCGATGTGTGGTCGGTACAACCTGATGGAGGTGGGCTTGCGCAGGTGACGACGGGGGCCGGCATCCTTGGTGGCCCGGCAGTCTCGCCCGACGGCGCGACGATCGCCTTCACCGAAACGGCCGCGGGCTCGGGGGGCGGAACGTCCACCCAGGTCGTGTTCTTCACGACGGGCACGAACGCGATCACGCCGTTCTCCGTGCAGGGAGACTCCGAGCCGGCGTTCTCGCCGGATGGCAGTCGGCTCGTTGTCACGAGCACGCGCTACGCGGCCGACAACCCCGAGCTCACGCTCCTGGGGATCCCCGGCGCCCGGCTGCCGTTTCAACTCACGAACGGTCCCAGCGTGAACGGCCAGGCGAGCTTTCAGCCACGCCGCTGACCCTCTGCGCCCTCGCGGCCGAGTGCATCCGGCCCGGTTCGACCACCCGGCCGCCGCTCAGGACGACGACGCGATCAGCCACCTCGAGGAGCTCCGGCGTGCGTGCGGCAAACGCGCCCATGGCGCGTCCCTCGAGCTCGCGAATGAGCCCAGCCACGAGGGCGATGCCCGCGCGATCTGAGGTTGGCGTCGGGATCGTCGAGGAGGAAGAGCGACGCATCCGCGCAGAGCAGGCGGGCCAAGGGCGATCGGCTGGCGCTCGCCGACGGAGAGAGAATCGACGCACCTCGAGGGGGTCCTTCTCCTGGCGGAGCCGCTGGCGTTCAGGAGCTCGTCAGGCCCGATGCGCCCATGGCCCCGTGTCCGGAGAAGAGGGTGACGCGTGCCACCGATCGCTTCTTCGTGAGACGCGGCCTCTCGTAGGGCGCGCGGGCGTCGTCTTCGGAGTCTTCGTGGCTTTCGGCTTCGAGGGGCGCCTGGTCTCTGGGGTTCATGACAAGTCCTTCTCGGGGTGAGGTCGGCTGGTTATTCGCAGGGAACTGCCCCGTTCCATTCCCCGTTCGTGCCGACCGCAAAGAACCCGCAGCTGCGGGTCCCCTCGGCGATCAGGTAGTCCGATTGGGACGACAGGTAGATAGCGCTCCAGGGGGATCTTGCACAGCCGCCTGTCTGCCTGGCCGGACTCTCGACGACGCTTCCGACGAGCGTCGGGAGCGTGTTGTTGAGGGTCCTCGGATCCTCGAAGGTATTGAGGAGAGGATACTGTAGGTATTTGAGGAGAGGGTACTGTAGGTATGAGGAGAGGGTAGTGATTGAGGAAGTGTAGTTCGTCCCGCTGTGGATCGCGGCGAGCAGGTTCACGATCGAATACTGTCCGGCGTTTGGCGCCCCGATGTTGAGCGGCCCGGCCCAGCTCGTCTTGCTCTCGTAGCCGGGCGCGACGTTGAGGTCCTGGTCGAGGACCTCGGTCCACCCGCCGCCCAGATCGGTCATGTCGAAGTACGCGCTGATCGAGGTGCCGTGGACGACGTCCACATTGCCGTCGACAATGGGCGGGGTGTGGCTCGCGCCCGGTGCGGCCCGCGCGCTCGAAAGAGATTTGCGAGATTCACCGCTCGGGCGCGCCGCTGGAGCAGGCGCACCAGGCGGAGGGAAACCTCGCGCCGAAAAGTATCTTGAGCGATTGCATCGACCCCCCCACGCCTCCATGCACGCCGTCGCGAACCCTCGGCCCCGCCGCCCTCTGTCTAACTTGCCGTAACCGCTTCCGTGCGTCGAGCCCGTGTCGTCCGCAACACGTTCACTCGCGAGAATCGGGACGCCGCGCTCGTCTGGCGCGGTGACTCATCGCGCACCTGCCCTCGCGACAACATCGCGTGCGCGCGCCAGATGGGCTCGCAGGCGCCCGCGGTCGGGGTCGAAGCCGCGCGCGCGGAGGAACGACGTCGAGGGCCAGAGCGCACGCGCCAGGCTCCCTGGCCCTCTTGCCGCGTAGCCAAGGATTTGCTCGGCCAGGCTGTACCAACCCCATCCAACGAAGGACTTGAGAGGGAGGACCAGCCGGCGCGCCAGCGGCTCGGAGGCGGATGAGAGGACCTGCCCGCGCACGGCGGAGGTGACCCCGAGCGCGATCCGGTCGGCGATGCGAGCGGCCGCCGCGGCCTCCGCGAAGAGGTGCTGGTGACCCCCGAGGAGCGTCTCCACATCGAGCAGATGACGCGGCCATAGGCAGGGCTTCGCGCCGTGATGGACGACGACGTGGGTGCAGAGATCGAGGAGCATCGACCCCGCATCCCGAATCCGGACCCGTACGCCGTGCACGATGACGTGCTCGGCGCGGGCGAGGGCCTGCGCCCAGCGAGCGGCGGTCGCGATTGGCGCTGCCGGCGGACGGCGATGGATCTCGAGCGGCGTGCCCCGCACGCTCACCAGCACCGGCAGTTGGTGGGCTTCCTGCCGCAAGGGCGCCGAGCGGGCAGATCCGTCGTAGCGTGGAACCGGCTCGGACGCGTGCACGAGATCGCCATAACCGCGGGCGCGGAGAATCCGGTCGGCCTCGAAGACGCACCCCGGCTCGACCCAGAGATCGATGTCGTCCGTGTGACGCGTGCGCAAGAGGTCGGCAAAGCGTGCGATCAACCCCGCGCCCTTGAGCGCGATGCTTCCGATTCCGGCTTGATCCAGGGCGCAGACGGCCTCCGCGAGATCGACGAGAAGCACATGATTTTGCATCTCGTTGTGGATCGCCGCGTCCCTCATCGCGCCGCGCGCGTCCGGAGGAATCCCGAGCAGGGCGAATGCCGGATCCGAGCGGAGCGCCGCGCTTCCCAGGGCAGGAAGAAGCAGATGTCTGCAGGCATAAGGAACGAGGAAGTCCCAGTCGAGCGGGCCCGTCGGGCCTCCCCATCCGGGAGCGAGCCCGGCGGTGGCCAGGAGAAGAGATCGCTCGGCGGGCGTGGGCGGTCGAGCGGGAGGGGGCGCGTGCATCCGGAGGAAGCATCGGTAATGAGCTCGAAGAAAGCGAGCGGCGCTATCGAACTCGGCTGAAGAAGGACGCCGCGCGACAAGACGGTGCGGAGTAAGGTCGGTGGGCGGTCGACGGCCCGTCGACACGCACGCGTCAGGAGCTCCTCGTGGCCGTCTGCAACCTCGCCTTC
Organism: uncultured delta proteobacterium; assembly: GCA_963696385.1. Lineage (GTDB taxonomy): Bacteria > Myxococcota_A > Polyangia > Polyangiales > Polyangiaceae > Palsa-1150. The sequence goes on along the minus strand of CAVOKF010000003.1, from coordinate 35,685 downwards.
CACCTGACCGATCGCTGCCAGCTCGATTGCAAGCATTGCCTGCGGGATCCGAGCCGGGCGCCGCTCGATCTGGACTTCGAAGTCTTCACGAGTGCGCTCGACCAGGTCGCCCGCACGTACAAGACGACGCACGTGGCGATGACGGGCGGAGAACCCACGCTCTACCCGCGCTTCGTCGACGCCGTCGACGCGATCGCCGAGCGCGGCCTCACCTGGCACATCGTCACGAACGGCCGGACTTTCGGGTGGCTGATGGACCGGCTCGACGACAGCCCGCCGCGTCGGTCGTCGATGCGGCACGTCTATCTTAGCCTCGACGGCGCCGACGAAGCCACGCACGACCGGATCCGCGGCAAGGGCAGCTTTCGCGAAGTGATGACCGCCGCGACGCTCGCGGTCGCCCACGGGATCCCGTTCGTGCTCCAGATGGTCGTGAACGCCGTCAACCACCACCAGGTCGAGGCGTTCGGCCTCCTGGCGAGCCAGCTTGGCGCCGAGCGTGCCTCGTTCGCCGTGCTCCAACCGACCGGCACGTCCCACGACGATGCGCTGTTCTTGCCCGTGTCCGGCTGGCAATCCATCGCCGATCGCGTCGATCGCCTCGCCGCGACGCTCAAGATGGCGGTCAGCCTCCCCGAGGGGTGGCCGCAAAAGCACCCCTTTCACGTCTGCGAGCCGTTTCGCTCCGAGCAGCTCCACGTCGACGTGACCGGCCACCTGAATCTCTGCTGTCAGCATGCAGGCATTCCGCGATCGGAGAGCCCGCCGAGCGGCGAGAGCGACGTCGTCGCGGACCTGCGGACGACGACGATCGCCGAGGCCCACATCAAGCTCCTCGGTTTGATTCACAGAACGCAGGTGGCGAAGGTGCGGCAGCTCGCCGAGGGCGAGCTCGACGCGTGGGACCACCTCCCGTGCAACTGGTGCCTGAAGCACTTTGGCAAGCCCCACTGGGCCGACGACGGCGCTGCGGGGCCGGGCGCAGGGCGAGAGCGGTGGGTCGGCGCGTGGGGCGAGCCGAAGGGGCAGGCGCCGGCGCGCACAAGATTGCCGATCCGGCGGTGAACGTGCGCGGCCTCGTCCTCGACGCTCACCTCGTATCGATGCGATGCCTCTTACCGTTCGGGATGCGCGCGCTGTCGCTGCCCGCACTCTTCCGCACGATCACTCCGCGCGCCGGCCGGGTCACGCGAGCGCGCGCCGGTCAGGCGCTGGCGCGCTCCGAGCGCCTGGCTCGGTGCCTCGGCGCTCACGACACGTGCTTGTATCGCGCGATCGCGCGCTGGGTCGCGCTCCGGAGCGCGGGTCTGCCCGCAGAGTTCGTCATGGGGGTCCGTCAGGACGACCCGGGAGCCGGCCACGCGTGGGTCGAGATTGGCGGGGCGCCGGTAGGCGAAGACCCCGACCCGCGACTCGTTGTCACGTTTCGCTTCGCGTGAGCTCGCTTCGGTTGCCTCGAGGGCGTTCGTTCGCGACCGAGAACGCCCCGCCCGCGTGTTAGGTTCGGGCGCCATGGAGCCCAGCTATCGCGCCAGCCCCGAGGTGATCCTGACCGAGCTCCGGGACGGCACGGGTGTCCTCCTGCATCTCGGCACCAAGTTCTATTACGATATCAACGCGACCGGCGTGGCCGCTTGGAGCGCCCTCAGCGCCCAGACGGGCACGACGCGCCAGGTTCTCGCCGAACGTCTCGCGCAACGCTTCCGCGTCGATCGCGACACCGTGCGGCGCGACCTCGAACCGGTGCTCCGGGAGATGCTTGTCGAGGGACTGGTGACGAGCGACTGAGAGCGAGCGAGGCGCACTGTGCCCGCGGTCGACGTCTACGGACTGCGCGTCGAGTGGCGCGCGCCCGCGTTGCCGCGCGATCCCGTCGCGCGGCTCCTGGGGGGCTTTGCCGCGTCCACGGCGAACGGCGCAGCCGACGTGACGATCCAGATCGAGCCAGACCGAGGCGTGCTCGACGCAAGCGGGTTTCGCCCGTCGTTCTTCCAGGGCAACGTGCGCGCCCTGCAGAGAAGAGGCGCTCTCCTGCTCGTCACGCCGGGTGCGCGCGTCCTCGTCGCGCACGACGGCCGGCGCATCGACGTCGAGGGAGACATCGCCCGGCTCGACCCCCGGGGCTTCGCCGGCACGACGCTCTTCATCGCTCTCTCGATTGCCCTCCGACACCAGGGGATCTTTCACCTCCACGGCGGCGCCCTGATACGAGGGGACGGCCTGCGGGTGCTCGTCCTCGGCGATTCGGGGGCGGGCAAGTCGACGGTGACCCTCTCGCTCCTCGACGAGGGCGCGCGCTACCTCGGCGATGACGCGCTGTTTCTCACCGAGCGTGCCGGGCGCGGGACGATCCTCGCCTTTCCCCGTCCGTTTCATCTCGGCGACGCGACGGCCGCCGCATTCCCCGCCCTGACTCGCGGCGAGCCCGATGCGAGCGGAAAGGGCGAAGTCCCGCTCGAGGCGCTCCCCTGGAATCTCGCGCCGGAGATGGCGACCCCCGACATCGTCCTCTTTCCGTGCGTGACCGTCGAGCCGCACACACGCGTCGTCACGACGGGGCCCGCGGAGGCCTTCGGCAGGGCGCTGGCTTCGTGCGCGCTCGTTGCGGCCGACGGGGTCGCGCGGTCCGCGGAGCAGCTGCGGCTCATCGGGGCGCTCGTCGACCGAGCGTGCACCTACGAAGTTCGCATGGGATCCGACTGGCTCGCGGACGTCGGCCAAGCCTCGGCGCTCGTGCGGCGCGAGTGCCTCGCGCCCCGCGTCGACGGCCCGCCGCGCCCGACCCGATGACGGAATGAGCGATCCGCAAGCCGTTTGCGGTCTGTCTCGGAGGCCAGGACGGCCACTTGCTGCACACCCAGCCGCCGACCGCCGCGACGCGGATTTTGTCACGACAAGACTGTGGTATACGGACAGTCGAAAAAGCGGAGGCCATGTCCACGCCCGACGTGAAGATCGCAATCTTGGTTCTCGGATGTAGGCTCACGCACTATCAGCGCTGCATCCAAACGATCCGCGCGACGTGGGCAAGAGTCCCCTCCCACGCCGACATTTTCTATGTTTACGGCGCCCACGGAGCCGGTCCGAGCCTCGTCGAGGTCGACGCGCTCATTTCGACGGAGAAGCCAGAGCTCGCCGAGGGTGAATTCTGCGTCTCCGGAGACATTATTTTGTGTGGCGCCGCGGACGTATTTTCCGACCAGGCGAACTGCGTTTTGCAAAAACGCTTGGTCGCATTTCGGCACCTCATGCGGGACTACGATTTCGTCTACACGGTTTGTGCATCGAGCTACGTGGATGTAGCCGGACTCGAGAAGTACGCGAAGACCCTCCCTCGCACGGGGGTCTATCAGGGCGCCGTGATGGTCGACGGCGCGAGCGGATTCCCGTTCGTGTCGGGGTCCGGATTTCTCATCTCAAGGGATATCGTGGCGGACCTGGCGAACTGCCGGGAACACATCCTGTCCACCTATCCCAAGACCATGCCCGACGACGTGGCGGTTGGTCACTTCATCGCCAACAGATATGGGGGCGAGGCGATCGACGTGATCGCGGGGCGCATTCACAGAGCGGAGCGGCCCACGCAGAACCAAACGTTCATCCAGCCATACGGCGGCAGCAGCATGGATTTTCGTGCTCAAGCCGGAATTCCGGCAAGTTCCCGAGGGGGACCATTTCCATTTCCATTTTCACTCGCAGCGGATGTGGGACATGGAGAACTTCCACCGACGGTTCTTCAGTGGCGGCGAGGCATGAAGCGCGCGCTCGTCCTCGGCGGCGGCGGGTTCATCGGCAGCCACCTGGTGAATCGCCTCAAGCGCGAGAACTTTTGGGTGCGCGCCGTCGACCTACAGCGACCCCGCTATCGCCCGACGACGGCGGACGAATTCATCGTCGGCGATCTGCACGATTCCAAGACTTGTGCCGATGCGTGTTCGGGCGGCTTCGACGAGGTCTACCAGCTCGCCGCCGACATGGGCGGAGCTGGCTACATCTCAAGCGGCAAGAACGACGCCGACATCATGCACAACTCCGCGCTCATCAACCTGAACCTGCTACGCGTATGCACGCAGGCTTCGATTGGCCGCATATTCTACTCCTCGACCGCGTGCGTCTACCCCGAACGCAACCAGCTCGATCCCTTGAATCCCCACTGCAGCGAAGACAGCGTCTATCCCGCGGCGCCCGACAGCGAGTACGGCTGGGAAAAACTCTTCAGCGAACGGCTCTATCTAGCCTTCGCGCGCAACTATGGCCTCGCGACGCGCATCGCGCGGCTGCACAACGTCTTCGGCCCCGAAGGATCTTGGAACGATGGCCGCGAGAAGGCGCCGGCCGCGCTGTGCCGCAAAGTGGCTATGGCGAACGACGAGATCGAAATCTGGGGCGACGGCCAGCAGACGCGCTCCTTTCTCTACGTCGATGAGTGCCTCGAGGGGGTCCTGCGTCTGATGCGATCTGACTGCGAAGAGCCCCTCAACGTCGGCTCGGACCAGATGCTTTCGATCCATCAGCTGGTGCGACTCATCATGGACATCGCCGGCAAGAGACTTTCGATTCGCCACATCGACGGGCCGCTCGGCGTGCGCGGGCGCACGTCCAACAATCACCTCATTCGCGCGCGACTCGGCTGGGCGCCGCATTGCAACCTGCGCGAGGGGCTTCTGCCCACTTATCGCTGGATCGAGTCACAGGTGAAGTCAGCGAAACTCGATCGCTCTACGGCGTAAGATCGAGGCCCGCGAGCTCGCCCCACTCGCGGACGCTGCGCTCTGTGCCTGGCCCATAGCGACCGAGGGTTTTCATATCGCCCGTGCCGAAGACCAGCGTTTGCATCCGCTGGATCATCTTGTCAGTGTGTTCACTCTGCCACTTGCCGCTCTTCGTCTCCCACACCTTGTGACGATAGCCGCCCGGATAGTTGCCATAGTCGAGGTGCCACACCTGAATCTCGTCGGGCAAGAACATGTCATAGCCGTGCGTGAATGTGCGGATGGAGAGCGGTCCCTCGTGGCACGCGTTGATCATCGCCGGATCCTCCGGCACCTCCTCGATCCACACGCCGTGCGTAAAGACGAAATTGCAACAGCTGAACGGCGTCTTTTGGTGACGCTCGGTCTTGCGCTCCGTCGACATCTGAATGTCAAGCCATCCTTCCGGGCGGACGAGCTCGCAGCGCATCAGCGGCACCCCCTCCTCTTCCGTTCCATTCCAGGGGAACACGACCCTTTTACCTCCATCGAAGGTAAACGGCGGGGAGCTGGTCGTGAGGAGAGGCTTCTTGCTTGGCTTGCTCTCGAGCTGGGCGATCAGGTTTTCGTCCCAACCGGGCGCGAATGCCGAGTGCGAGTCGATAAGCAGATGATACGGCTCGCCGTTATAGAGCTTTTGCACTTCGTGACGCGCCCATCCGTAGCCGAGACTCGCTTGATAGGGATATTTGCGAATGCGAAATCGATCGCCGATGAAACGATCCAGCTCTTCGGTCTCGTCGGCTTGCCAGCAGATACCGAATGTCAGACGACGAGGATGCGTCGCATTCGAAATCGCCGAGTCGATAGTGAACGGCAGATACATGTCGCGGTACGACGCGATCGAGATGAAAATCTGGCTGTCGGCCGCATTCATATCTAGACCGGCTCCAACCGAAGCGCGTCGATCTTTTCGAGGCGCCGAATCACCACCTCGACGTCGTCTTGCAACGCCCCAGGCGGCATCTCGAAGCGCCACTCGAGCGTTCGGTGAATGTCGGCGATGGTGCGCGCTCCGTCACAGGCCTCCCAGATGGCGGCGCCGGCGGTGTTGAGCGAGACCGTGTCTGCGCGGCCAGGAATCTCGAGAAATAACGAGCCAAGAATCTTGCCTTCGCGGACACCGTTGTTCCTGCGGGGACGAAGAAAGTCGAGCTCGTGTCCGCGTGCGCGACGCTCGATCAGGTCGCTTAGGATGGTGAGCACCTCCCGGCCCGTTTCCGTCTTCGCGGACGCCGGCTGCACCGGACGCCAGGCGTCATACTTGCTCCACTCCCAAAGGTTTCCGCCCTCGCCAGATTCGCGGTCCGCATATTCGATCGGGCGCCGGTAGTCGATAAGTGGTGCCGCACCGCTCACGACTTCGGTGCCGATGCCGAGCTCTGCGACGCTGTGCGGTACGTGCGCTTCGGCCGCAGCGATCAGGTAGGCCACCTCGTCGGCATCTTTCAGCGGGCGGTCTTGTGCGCGCGCCGCCTCGGCGCGAATGAGGCTCATGAGCTCGAGCCAGCGCGCGGCGATTTTGCGCAGGTCTTTCGAGTGAATGAGCAGCGGAAGTTTCACTGCGTCGAGTTCGAGGTCGCGATCGATGCAGTATTTCTCCAAGAACGCAAAAGTTGGCCCGAGACCAAACGGACCCTTGCCTTGCGACCGGCCATCCCAACCATCCGAGACGGACCGTGCCGTCGCCTTCGCTCCGCCCGGCCGTACTTCGTCGGTCACCGCGGCGCGAAAGACCGTGGTGGGCTCGACAAGGAGAATTGTTCCGTCGGGCTGCTCGGTGAAGAGCCATTCGAGGACCCCACCCGCTCTTTGATACGGCGCGTAGACGTCGCCCGTGTACGGATGAGGAGACCACGCCGTCGTGGGTACGACGCGCGCATGGCGATGACTCGGCGGCGAAGGCGACTCTGCGACCAACCGAACGAGTTCGCCCGGCTGCCGCGCCCGGCCCCAGGAATACTCGAGCAGCTCGGCGCGCCACTCCGGCTCGTCGGAGTTACAGAAGACAGTGGTGATCACGACTTCGGCTTCCGCAGCTGTGGCGGCAGGACGCCACAAGAGAAATGGCCCCAACCGAACCGCGCGAGGGGATCGAACTCTTTCGCGCGGTGCATCCACATGGTGACGGCAAAGCGGCTGTCGGCGAACTCCACCGATGGACAGCGAACCGGCCGAGCCTCATGGAGCTCATTCGACGCGAACACGACGAGCCGGTTGGCTGTCGGGTGCACCGTGGCGAACGTCTCGGCCGCCCTTCTCTCGTCGCCATCTCCAATGCAGTCGTACAGCCGCAGCTCGCCCCCGGCAAAACCGCGCGGCTCGCGATGCAGGTAGTAGATGCAAGTGAGCACGCGCGGAATGTCAGGTGATTCGTCCGAATGCGTTTTGAAGTAGTAGCCGTCGCGCGCCGCGGTGAGCTGCGACTCGAAGGCGGAGAGCGGAAACATTGGGATGCCCAAGGTTTTCGCGAGGAGTGGGAACCAAATGAGCAACCGATTTTCAAGGAATCGGCTGTGAACCGATTCACCGAAATTCATGATGGCTTGATTCTGCCGAACTCCGGGCTCATAGGAGGAGACGGTACCCGGCTGAAACTGATCTTCGGAGACCAGCGCGTAGGCGAGCAGCTCATCGTGCTCCTCGGCGGCCAAGAAATCGTCGACGACGACAAAACGAGGGCGGCGTGTGTACGCGGTTTGATTCACGACCCCGGCGGCGTCCTTTGCAGAGCCGTCCGCGCGCGCCTCGGTTTGCGCGGGGCGTTTCAGCTGCTCCGGATTCAGCACAACCGGCGGGTCGCTCAAGATCGAGACGACGTTCGACGTCCGAAACGACCATGCGACGCGGCCGCCCTCGAGCGGAAGCTCGACGAATTGGTTCTCCGCGCTGTGCTCCGGCGAGGGCGAGGCGAGCGCACCGAACAGCGTCGCGAGCTCTGGCGCATCTTCGCCCAAGCGAACTTCGTGGCAGTCGCCGTTGATCAACCGGATGGTGAGCTTGATGTCTCGAGGTGCCATTACTCGATGTCCTCCCCGCCCGCATGGGCGAAGCGCGAGATGACTTCGGCCGCCTCGTCCGGGCGGCTATAGTGAAGCAGTGCCGCCGGCCTCTGCTCGATGAGACGGCAAAGTTTTTCGACCGCGCGCTCTCGCTCGACGCTGAAATCGAGCGACAGACCGACGAGAGCCGCGACCCCATGCGCTGGCGACATCGGAAGAATTCGCGTATCCCGCGCGTAGAGAGGCGCCTTCTTTGCAATCACCAGGCGATCGAGGGGAACGGCAAAGCGTACCTGCGACGCAGACCCCTCCCCCTGCGTCTGGGCACCAAACGGTATGACCATGAGATCTCCGGCGCGAATCGCGATCAGCTTGCGATCGATCGACCGCCAACCTCGCGCCTCGAGCAGGCAGACGAACTGATCGTTCGCGTCGTCGACATCGCCAGCGATCACTAGCCCACGTCCGTCCTTCGCAAATGCCGCGGACGTCAGCCACGAATAGTTGTGGCGCACGCCGGCAAGTAGCGTAGCGATCTGACGCTTGAGCTCTATCGGAAGCTCCTTCTTGTCGCACAACGTTCCTTTTGCGTGCCCGCGCTGCGTGATGCCGTAGCTCGCCCCCTGGGTGATGTCGAAGTTCGCGATCACGTTTCTCGCTCGCGTCGCGATGTCGACGCCGAGTTCCGTCGCAAGCCGCTTGAAAAGCGCCCCGTCCTCGCACCGGATCGCCACCTGAAGGTTCTCGAACCCGACATAAAGCACCGGCTCTTTGATGAACCCGGAGATCTCGAGCGAAGTCGGAACCGTCACCGTCTCCTTTTCCTTGACGAGCGAGCCGGTCTGCAGGACCTCCGGCAAAAGAAAGCTCTCCGGCCATTCGCGCATCCACGCGGGGTTCAGCTGCTGGCTCACGCGGTTCCATGAGTACGGCCCCTGGAACAGGTCGACCATCCGACCGCAATCGAGCGGGATGCATTCGCTGATGGCATGCCTGCCTCGCTCGAACTTCGCGCCTGAATCGGGCAGCTCGTTCCACAGGTAGCGAAAGACCTCGCGCTTACCCCGATTGCCACGATAGCGCTGAATGAGCGCCGTGAAGGTGCTGGTCATCGTGCCGAGAAACTCTTTCGACTCTGCCGCCACGAGCTGAGATAGGTACGCGAGGCTTAAACTATCGGTGCGTTCGAGTTTTGCGAACTCCGCGCCGTAGTGATCAAGGATGTGCCAATCGATGAAGAGGTGCTCGGGGTAGGCGAGCTTGATCTCACGGAAGAATGGATCCTCCCGTTCGTCGGTGAGGATGACCAGCGGCTCCTTGCGACTGAACAGAGGGGCCATGGCGTCGATCGCCTCGGAGGGCTTTCGGTCGAGGGTCGTCACGCCGTACGTGACCTTGAAATCACCGCGCCGGAAATGCACTGCGTTGAAGCTGTGGAGGTCCCGCGCCACGCGGGCCGCCAGCTCCGCGTACGGCTTTTTTGCCTGCATTCGCTCGAGGATGCGGTAGACCGAACGACGCGTCGCCTGATCGAGATAAAATTGGTAGCTGTAGAAGCCGAGGTTCGCGCGCCTATTGCGCGCGCGGCCCGTGACCGGATCCGGAGTCAACGGCTCTTCGGACAGCCTAAGCACCGGCACGCGGTCGTGTTCGCCAGTTACCGTCACCCACTGGGTGCGATCGCGAGCGAACGCGCGCGCGTCGTGCGACGACACGTCGAGCGTTTTCGGAAAGTAAAAGGCGAAGTCCCAGTAGTCGAGACTGGTGAGCTCAGCACTCTCGAGTTCGCTCAGATCAACCTCGCTCGCCTCAATCCACGGCACTGGAATCTCGACGAGATCGGTCACGCGGCTTCCGACTTCGTTGTTCACGCGGCTGTCGTAGGTGACCAGATTCGCCGGCGGCGAAATGTTGCCGTCGAGAACGAGCAGTCGATTCGTCAGGTGCGCGAGAATCACGCCGATCTCGATCGACATGATGCCATTCGAGAGTCCCGACACGCCCGATTGATAATTCGTATAATAAAGAGAGCGCATCACTCACGCCCCTCTTCTTCGTCTTTTCGGAGCATATCCGCCGGGTAATAGTGAACGAAGATGCCGGCGTAAAACTCTCCGTCGAGCGGGTAGGGGCGACCGTGCATGAGACGTGCGCCCTCGTACGAAATGTACTCGCCCGGATCCATGTCGATCTGGTGCACGGTGCCGTCGATGCTCTCGATGTGCAGCGGCCAGCGCGAGTCGAGCGCGTGATCGATGCAAATCGTCGAGCTTACAATGTGCGGCTTCCGGTCGACGTGATTGTAGAGGAACGTGCCGGACTGGTACGCGCGAATCCCGTAGCAGGCGGAGATCCGGAGCGGTGTTTTCGCCCAGATTTCATGCAGCGGCTTGAGCTCGCTGACGAAGCGCTCGTTGAAAGTCGGATCCTCGAACAAGAGCGCCGGGATCATGTTCTTCTTGGCGGTGCGAATTTCGTCTTCGGGCGCCTCGACCTCAAAGCGTGCGATGTTGTTGCGAAAGTGCGCGAGGAGTCGCTCGTACACTTGCCGCTCGAGCCGCGCCTTCTTGAATCCGAGTCCGAGAGACGGGCTCTTCTCGGCGTTCCGCAGGCTCTTTTGGCGCAAGTATTCCGGCGGCTCGAGCTCCGGAATCATTGCCTGCTCCTTCCCCGTCACCCGTTTGGGGCGAATCAAGTCGCGGGCGGCCCAAGCAGCCTTCTCCTGGCACGGATGGCCAGATCGAAAAAGCGGCGCTCGATCTCGGTCTTTGCCGAGATGCGGAAACTCTCGAGGTTCTCCGCGAGGAAATTGCGATCGTTGAAAAGTTGCTTGTTCCACGCCGACCCGAAGAACGGCCCTCCGTGGCCGTCGTTCGCGTCGCAGTAGTAGTGAAAGAACGTGCCCTCGGCTACCGACTGCGCTTGCGGCAGCGGCGTGATGAACTGCGGGTGCTGGAGCAGATCGAAGTCGATTCCGTTGGCGGTGAACGCCATCGCGAAGCAGGCCATCTCCGACATCCACACGTTATGGTCGGGCAGACCGTTCGTTTTGCCGAGCAGAAAAATGATCTGTGCGAAGCGGAAGCAGTCTCTGATTACCTTTTCGTTCGTTGCGTTCGCGCCGGTCATGAACACGGTGACCGCGCCGCGCTTGAGTTCGGTGCTCACGCCGATCGCGGCCAAAACTTTCTGCAGGTCGATGCCCTTTTCCGTCGAGCCGCCGCCCAAAAACAGGGGGTCGCTCATGATCGTGTCCGCCGCCATCGCGTTTCCGCGCGGGAACAGATCGGCGTTGAGCTCGCCATAAAGGAACACGTCGGTGTCCATCAGGCATATGACGTCTTCCGGATCGACGTGGGACGCGATCGCTCTGAGCGCCTCGACGCGGTTAAGAGCGACGTAGCCGCCGTCGTGAGACGAGAAGTCGATCTTGTGGCTGTGAGCATGGTTCCGTCCGGTGATCACCCGCAGCCCGTGAGTGGTCACGAGGCGAGCAAGCTCGGGCGAGAGCCTTGCATGGTCGTTGCACACCACGAGCGTGATGTCCCAACCGGCCCTGAGCTGGCCAACGAGCGACTCGAACAGGATTCCCAGCTGCCAGTGAAAGTACGGCTTGTCTTCCACACCGAAGACGAAGCGCGCGCGCGGCCGATCGCTGGCGAGCCCCCCTCCAAACGTTACCTCCTCGTCGCCGGAAGGCGTCGCCACCTCGATCAAACCTAGATGCTGAAACCGCAGGACCGCGGCAGTGATGTCGCCGAGGATGTGCACGTCCCGTCCGTCGTACTGCGACCGCAACTCCTCGAGCATGTCGAGCGGTGTGTGATTGCCATCGCACAGCTCCCAGACCGCCGCGGCAGTCTCGTTCAGCGCATGCGTGACTTCACCGTCGGGCGACAAGAGAACGAGTTCGTTTGCAACCGGATGCGCGGAAAATCCCGGCTTCGACTTCGGCAGCACCGAGTGCTTGAGCGAAGACGGGCCGCGGTCGTTTGTCGTGCTCATCCGACATGCCAACGTTCCGGCGCGAGGCTCACGCCGCGCGTGCGACGACCAGCCAGTTCACGCCCGAAAGGGCGCGAGCGCTGCCGAGGACGACGAGGCCACTCGGGCTAGGGCTGCAATTCGGGCCGCTCGCCGTGCCCAGAACCGGCGCGACGGTTGGCTTGAACGTCGGTGCTGGCTTCTTGGTGGTGGTCGGCGACGCGGTTGGCTTGAACGTCGGCGACGCGGTTGGCTTGAACGTCGGCGACGCGGTCGGAGCGGGGACGCACTGCCCCCCCTCCTGTGCGGCCGCCTCCTTAGCGCCTGCCAGCGTGACCGATAGCCCAGCCGCAACCTGCACGACGGGCAGCGTCAAGACTACGGGTGCGATCCACTTGGCGAGGTCGCGGCGTGAGAAGGGCGTGTCACTTTTCGCGTCGCGGTCTTCGAGTTGCCTCTTCAGGGCCTCGATTTCGGCGATCAGCTCTTCTATGGTTCTCTTGCCCTCGGTCACGGGAGCTACGTTACTCCCATTTCTGTTCCGCGGTCGCAGACTCTTTTATCGTGTTCGCGGACTGGCGCCGCGGCCGGCACGGTCCGCTTCGACGAGCCGCTTCGGTCGCGTGTGCTCCGTGCTTGGGCCTGGAACTCGCGCAGAGCGCGGTCTACCCTCGAAATGTCAGTTGCTGGACAAAGACCTGAAAGCGTACGGTGAAAAGGGACCAGCGAGTCTTCGTGGCGATTGCCTCCTACGCGGACCCCGAACTGCCGCGTACGCTCGACGATTGTCTAGAGATGTCGCGCTTCCCGGACGCGCTTCGCTTTGGCGTCTGCTGGCAATTCGATCCACACGAGTCCACTGATCTCGGTCGATTCCGCGAAGACCCGCGCTTTCGTTTCCTCGATCGCAGCGTGCGAGAAAGTCAGGGCGGCCCTTGGGCGCGCAACTTGGCTCAGTCGCTGTGGCGCGGCGAGGCCTACACGCTGCAAGTCGACTCGCACATGAAGTTCGAGCCCGACTGGGACGCGCGCCTCATCGAGATGCTCGAGTCGATGCCCGCCGAAAAGCCCATCCTGTCCATGAACTCGCCGCTCTTCTATTACGACGACACCGGCAACCTCCAGCGCGCTTTTCAGATGGGCGTCCCGACGACGCGCGTCAGCGAATGGTCCGAGGGCGGCGGGTGGGCCCCATGGTTCAACTTCGGTGATCCAAACGAGCAGAAGCCGGGGCGCACCCGCTTCGTGAACGGAAACTTCGCCTTCACGCGCGGCCAGTGGAACGTCGAAGTGCCGCAGGACCCGGATCATTACTATTGGGGCGAAGAGTTCAGCGTCACCGTGCGGAGCTACACGTGGGGGTACGACCTCTTTTTGCCGACGGAGGTGGTCGCGTGGCACATGTACTATCGTCACGCACCGCCGCGACGACACTGGGAACACGGCGAAGAGGTCATTAGGCGGCACAACGCCATCGCGCTCGATCGCCTGCGCCGACTCGTTTACACCGCCGAAGGGCACACACTGGGTCCGTATTGTCTCGGCCACGAGCGCACGCTGCGCGACTACGAGACCTACGCGGGCTTCGACTTTACTCGCAAGCGCGCGCATCCCGATGTGTTCACCGGCAAGAATCCCGATCCGGTGACGATTCACTCTGATGACGACTGGGCCCAGCTCATCACGTTCGAAGAGGCCGCTGGGCGCGGACTCGTGCGTGACTAGCTGGGAGAAGCCAGTCGTGCGCCTGCACCCTACCAAGAAGATTGTCGGCTTCTGGCACATCGGCGTCATCGGCGACTGGTCGCGGATCGCCGGCGAGCAATACGCAAAGCTGCGCGCGTGCGGCCTGCGCGACGCGTGCGAAAGAATCGTCGTCGGTTTCGTCGGCGGCAAAGGCCATAGCCGCGCACTCCCCCTTCCGATCCTCGACGACCCCAAATTCGATATATTTGTCACTGACAATCCGGGCGACTTCGAATACCCGACTCTGGCGAGACTGTCGCAGGAGGCACTGGCGCGCGCTGAGCCGTTCTTGTGCTTCTATTTTCACACAAAGGGCGCGTCTTGCTCAAATCCGGCCACCAACGCGTGGCGGTTGTACATGGAGTACTTCAACCTGGAGCGCTGGCGAGACTGCGTCAATGCCCTTACGGAGCACGAGACGTGCGGCGTCGAGCTCGACGACATCCACACACACTACGGCGGCAACTTCTGGTGGGCCACGAGCGAATACATTCGCAAATTGCAGAACGGTTACGCCTACTGGCAAGCCCACCGAGATGATCGAATGGCCGCCGAGCTTTATGTGTGCTCGGCGCACCCCAAAGCGTACTGCTTCAGTGATTTTCCGGAGAATCTCTACGAATACGAGGTTCCAGAATCGCGGTACCGAAGATGACGCCCCCCCTTGGGGACGGCAGCCCGCAGGAGTGGGCTTGCGCGCTACGCAATGCCGCGTGGAGAGGCGCGGGAGAGCGGGTGATCGACGTCAACTATTTCTGCAGGCCTGCAGAAGTAAGTGCCGTCCATCAAGCGGGCCCCATTTCATGGCCGCACAGCGGACACAAGCGAGAGGCTTGCTGTAGCGCGAGCGGAGACCAGCGGAATCTGATATCATGACCCTCGTAACTGATGCGTTACCGTCGATTCGTCTCTGGAATTAGTGTAGCGGCGGTCGCAGCATGCTCCGGTCCCCTCGAGACTCCTGCGGCAATCGGAGCGCCCGACGGATCCCGTCCCGCGCTCCTTCGCTTCATGGGAAGCATTGACGTCGAACAGGGGACGATGACCGTAGTCACGCTTCGGGCGTCGGGCGACTACCCGCTGCAAGTGCAGCTTCCGTACGGCGAGACCAGCGGGGACGTCTTCTTCCACACGTGCTCAGGCACGGTCACGTACAATGTCGGCACGCATCAGCTAACAGGCAATGTTCAGGGGGTCAATCTCACGTCGGCCACGTTGTCCCCATTCGATGCGGTCATCGACAGCGTGTCTCCCACGGGCATCAGCCCGTCGTCCGGCACCATCGCGTCCTACGGACCCGCGGCGCCCAACGCGGCCGACTGTTCCTCCTGGCAAGTCTGGACGTTTACCGACCCGACTGACACGAACTTCTCCTTCACTGGCCACGCCGAAGGTTGCTCGCTCTGCGCCAGTAACGAGTACACCGTGACGGCCTGTACCTCCAGTAGCGATACAGTATGCGGGCCCTGCGACGCGAGTTGTGCAACATGCGTAGGTCCGAGCAACGACCAATGCGCAAGCTGCCCGAGCGGCAAAGTCCTCCTGTAGTAGCCGGCTCGTTCTCGCCAAAGGATGACACATCGATGTCTCCTAGTACCTCGATTCCGCGGAATGGAAGGGTCGTTTTCCGCGATATTCCCGACGGGATCGGGTGGTCTCACCCCTCCGTTTCATGGAATCGGGGTACTAGCGTCATCCGGTCGCGCTCAGCGAATTGACGCAATGTCGCGCGCTCCAGTTATCCGCCACAAGCAACTGCCGATGCGCTAGGGTCAGCCGTCCCATTGTGCGAGCGCTCTTCTGGCCGCGCCGAGCGCCAGCGCCATAACATCGTCCATGTCGTAATACTTGTACTCTGCGAGCCTGCCGCCAAAGATCACATGGCTCTGGTCGCGCGCGAGCGCTTGATATCTCGCCAGGAGCTCGAGTGATCCCGCTGTCCTCGAAGGCGAAGTCGTAGCAGTTGCCGCCAATGTGCTTGCGCTTCTCGAGCACGAGCACGCTCCTTCCGGCATCCTTTGCTTCGCGAGCAAAGACAGCGCCAAAGAATCCGGCACCAACAACGATGAAGTCGTAGGTCAGGAGGCTACCAGTGCTCTGCCGCTTTGCGCGCTTCCTTGAACGTTTGCGCGACGCTGAGAGGCGCATCCCCCACCTTCTCGGGCTCCTGCGTATGGAAGATGTCTCGTTCGTCGACGACGACCAGCTCGTAGCCCCATTTATTGCAGAATAGCTTTCGCTCGTGCGGACTGAGTGTGGAGTCGAAAATTTTTGTCGGAGCTCCTTTGCCTCGAACAAGAGGTCGATGTGCAGCGTGCCGTAGCCAAACATGAACGCATGCTTCCATTCATGATTCAGAATGAGCAGCGGTTTCTTGTAAACAGGCAGGTTCTTTATCGTGTCGACTAGCCGACGGGTCGCATCCGGCTTGAGCATCGCCGCTGCCGAGGCCTGCGAGAGCGTGTATTTTTCCGCGTGATACGTGCGCCCCTCACCCGGCACGAAGATGCGATCAGGACACTCGTGATTCTTGAGGTTGTTCACAAGGTCGTCGATATCGGGATGGAACCTGTCGTACTGATGCACGACATACGAAACGTTGCCGTCGTCGTCGAGCACCCAACCGTCGTGGTCGCGATGAAGCTTCAGCCTGCCCTCCGCCGTGCGCGGAATGAACGCGATGCGCGATTCTTCCGCCTTGCTCAGCGGCCTGTTACGCTTAAGCTCATCGAGCTCGGTGAACCCGCAGTTGTTGACGATGCTCACGCCGGCGGGCTCGATCTTGATGCGCCCGCAATGATCGAGGCGCCCGGTATGAGCGAGATAATTGAGCGTGCCTTGATCGGCGAATTCGTAACCCTGCTCGGTCGTGATGTCGGCGATGGCGTCCAAGAAGGTCATGACCGCCGACTTGCGACCGAGGAGCGCGCCCGAGTTCAAGATCGGCTTGTCCTTGATTGCGTCCGCGACGTCGCTCCCGAACGGTTCCGCCACCCACGCGTAGTTCATTCCATTCGGATGATTTCCGACGGTGAGATAGTGAAACTCCGACATTAGGTAGAGATCGCAATCGTGCATGAACCGATCGATGTCGATGAACGGATCCTTCTGGAAATACGCGTCGCGGAAATCAAGCATCATTGCGTAACGGAAATCGAGGTCGCGCAGCCACTTCCGGTATTGCGCGAAGCGGTAGCCGTAGCAAACCTTGTGGCCCGGTGAAATGGGCGGGACGATGAAGTAATTCACCGAATTTTCGAGCAGATACTTCTTGATCGGTTCGAACTCCGGGCCGTCGGAGATGCCCAGCAAGATTGGACAGGTCGCGCCCGTCTTGCGTAGAGTCGCAATGAATTGGGTGTAAGAGCCGATATCTTCGTAGCCGGTCGCGATCGAGACGATGATGTCGAGGCTCGACGTTCTCTTCTGCGCGGACACGACCGGGGGCCCCGTCCGCTCGAGCGTGTCGATGATGTGGCGCAAGCGGTGCCGAGAGCGATGATGCTGTAGCACGAACTCGCGCCCGACCTGTCCGATGCGCGCGCGCTCGTCTTCATGCGCGAGGTAGTAGAGGATCTTCCGCTCGAGAATTTGTAGCCCCTCGTCCGTGACGTCGTAGAAGATGAGATGCTCGCCGCCCTCGAGCGGATGCTCGATGGGCGCCACCATTCGGTCCACGAAGACGAGCGCGCCCGACGCGAGCGCTTCCCAGAGTCGCGAATCGCCCTCCCAGGCGTCGGGGTTGGCGTGCAGGACGATCTTGCTCCCGTACAGACACTCCTTGTACTTGGGATTGATCGCGCTACGTCCGACCGGGCCGCATTCGGAAACGGTGCCCACCTGCATCACGAGCTCCGGATGATTGCTCGCGAACCGCTTGGCAAACGTGAGCAGCCGGCCGCGCGCGAGCGCGAAGCACCACTGGCCAGCGATGTCGTCGTCGAAGAGACAGGAAACGTCGATCCGGCGGCTCGAGTCACCATTCGCACTACGCAGATCTGGTGGATCGCACATGTCGTTTAGGACCGCATACGCAGTCGGCCGAATCGGCAGATTGCCGTAGTCCACGACACGTCCGTTCTCGCGGTCGACGATGCTCCGTTTGAAATAGAGCCGCCAGCCGAAATTGCCCTCGTCATAGATCGTGTGCGGATTGTCGTCGTAGTCGAGGAAGATCGTTTTCTCTTTGAACCTGTTCTTGACGGGGCGAAATTGATGCGCGAACGGATTGCTGTCGACCAAATGGTTCTGGCAAAAAATGATGTAGTCGGCAATGGATGGACGGTCGACAAGCTTTACACGCGGATGGTCGAGGAGTCCCTCGTGCGTTAGCCGCATCTCGTTGCTCGCTCCCTCGACATGATCGAAGAGCGGAAAGTAGATCTTGTAGCTTCGGCTGCGTTCGAGGTTCTCGCGCTGAAGGATCTTCTTTATGGCCTCGACCTCGTGCTCGTGGTTGCCCTCGAAGGGGGCGCCGGCGTCGATGAACTCGCTGTTCGCGTAGATCGTGTAGACACTGCAGCGCTCGTTCTTGAAGATGAGCTCGCTGTTCTCCTCCGGAGCCGGCTCGCGCAGTTTGACGATGAGAAAGAACAAGCCGGAAGTGTGGCTGTAACGCGAGGCCAAGAAGTCGGCGAAGCTCACGAACTCGTCTGTGAGCTCGGCTTTCTTTTGGGTGTAGTCGGTAAGGCCCAACACCGGCGCGATGTGAACTGCGATCTTGTTGCGCTCCTCCTTCAGCACGTCGAGCATGCGGCGGCTTCGGCGCAGCATGGTCGCGTGGGTGTTTGGGTCGCTCGGGTCTTCATGCGTGAACGCGAGCTGCAGGTGATAGGTCGAGGTGTTCGTGAGGTCGTTGTCGCCGATGGCCCGGTGCGCCTGTTCGTAGTACCAGTTGACGCTCGGGTATTCGACGCAGGCTTCTTCCACAGCGCCATCGATGATATTGACGGTGCGCGTGTGGACTTTGCGATAGTTCGTCGGATTCAGGAACTCTTTGAAGTCATTCTCGAGACAGTCGCGAATCGCGCTCAGCTGAGAGATCATCGAGTCGAACGCCATTGTCTTGGAGCTCAGACCGCACGCGTCCAAGAGCGCAACGGTGGAGCAGCGGTGGCCGACGGGAAGTAAGACCGCGCCGTCGTTTGACATCGCCGGAGCCTTGAACCTAGGGGCGCTGGCTTCGATAGTCAATCGCGGGTGTCCTTGTTTCAATGCTCGTTGCAGGTAGGCGTTCGGCCGACCGCGTCATGACGCTGCCCGCTTCGGCGCCGTACTCGCCCAGCCATGACACACGAAGACGGGAACATCGCGGCGGACTTGGGAGCAGGGGCAACGACTCGTGGCGGCGTGGAGGCCCAGTCGTCGACCGGCCGCCGATTTCGCGAGCGAGCGGGGCGTCGTGGAGTCGACGCTTCATCGATCGCGTGGTGACCGCGGTCAACCCATTGGCGACACGCGAGATCGCATGGAGACGACGGTCGAGGGCTCTGGCGCCAAAGTATTACTCAGAGTATGCTTTAGGCATGGAACGCGTTACCGCGACCTTGGACGAGCAGACGCTAGCGAAAATCCGACACGTGGCCGGCCCACGCGGCGTCTCGAGCTTCCTCAATGAGGCCGCTCGCGAGCGTCTCGCGCGTTTGGAGCTCCGCGGGCTGCTGGACGAGCTCGACGCCAAGCATGGAGCGGCACCGGCGGCCGTTCGCGCCGAGGTTGCCCGCGACGCTCGCCGCATCTTCCGCGCTCGATGAGGCGCGGGCGATCGTCGAAGCGCGCCAAGGTCGGCCCGCCGCGGTGCGTGCTCGACAGCGGCGGCCTTACGGCGCTCGTTGGTGGCTCCCAGCGCGCCCGAGAGTGGTTGCGCTGGGTCATCGAACACGATGGGGCGATCTGCGTGCCCACGCCGATCCTGGTCGAGAGCACGACGGGCGATGGGGCTCGCGACGCGGAGGTCAATCGCATCCTCGGGGCGCTTGAGCGCGCCGCAACAGTGCTCCAAGCGCCAGACGAGTCGACCGCTCGCCGGGCCGGACGACTGCGCTACCTCGCCAAGACGGACGATGGGATCGATGCGTTGGTCGCCGCGGCAGCTGTTGGCGACGGATCGCCGGCCGTCGTCCTCACGTCGGACCCCGACGAACTCGACAGGCTCCTCCAAAACGATCGACAGGTCAGCGTTCGCGCTGTCTGAGGGGAATGGACCCATGACGCAGTGGCGGGTGTCGGGACCGCAAGAGCGCTTCGCGAAATTGTCATTCGAGCCCGGGTGCCGCCCCACCGCGTGCGGGCGCTCTATCGCGAATGGCGTTCAGCGCTCGAGCACGGCCGGCCAGAGACTCCGCACATCGATGGCGTTCCGACGCCCGAGCTGGTCAAGGCGACGCTCGCCCGCTTCGATCAGCTCCACCGCTCGCCCGACACCGTTACGGTTTTTTGCCGAGCGAAGCGGAGTGGGAGCACGTGGCGGCGGGAGGGAGCCAGCAGCTTGAGTACCCGTGGGGTTCAACGGATCCGGGGACGGCGAACGAGTACGCGATTTACGACTTCAACTACACGGCCAACCCGACGGATATCGCGCCGATCGGGACGGCGACGCTGGGAGCTGGTTACTGGGGTCAGCTGGATATAGCGGGGGAAGTCTGGGAGTGGAACCTGGATTGGTATGCTACGTACGTCGACCCCGGCACGAATTGCGCCTATCTCACGACAGCTTCCGCCCGGGTGTTCCGGGGCGGCGGCTTCAGCGGCCCCGCGTCGTACTTGCTTCCCCCGTTCCGCTACGACTCCTTCTACCCGTCGTACCGCAACTACTACCTCGGCTTCCGTTGCGTCAGGGGTGCGCCGTGAAAAGCGGCAGGAAGGAGAGAATGAGAAAGCCTCACATCGAAGGGCTAGCGACCCACGATGACCCCGAGTCATGCGCCGCGTCCGCAAGGACGCAGCCGAAGAGAAGTGATGAACCCCGTCTTGGCTACTTCGCCGATCCACCGAAAATTCGCCGGGGACCAGCGCTATGTTCGCGCACCATGTTCGCCATCGTGGAGCGCGCAACAACTCCGCTTCCGGCTCGCTCGAAGCACGTCAGGATGACTCTCCAGGGCGATCCGGTCGAAGCGACGGGTGCAAGCGCGGCTGCCTTTCGACCCACGGAGACGCGCGCCCTGGGTGCAGCTGCCCACCGGGCCTGGGTCGACCGAAACGCCGGTGCCGCCGTGGGCGAGTGCGGCGGGTGAGGGCGTATGTTTTGAGGTTGGCCACGGGCGGGTACGGCCGATGGCGGTCCGCGAATGGTGCGGTGGTTCATGGGACGCTTTACCGCAAGCCGCGCGCCAGGCCGCGGCAGGCGACCTCTCGCGCCTAACCGCAGGAAATCATGGACTCACGGGTGCGCGTCAGGGATGAGGGTGGTCAATCATTGCTGACCAGGGGGGGTCAATAATTATTGACCCCCCCTCCCCTTGCCCGCGGCGCGGTTAGCCATCTCTTTTTTCAGGGCGGAAGAGTGTCGGACTCCCGGTGGCGCGAAGCCATATACGGCGACAGATTGGAGTCAATCGGATCGATATCGCATGTGACAGATTCGAATACTGGACTCAGATTGGCCGTCGCTCCCAAGCCCCGTTGCCTTTTCCGCGAGTGGCGCCTCGGACTCGGGGCGCGTGTTCTCAGGTCGCGGAGGACCCATGCGTGCGTTGGCGCTTTTGTCGCTGCTCCGCGCCGCCGAGCTGCCCTACCCTCCCGAGATGGGCGTGCCTTGGGTCCTCGTCAGATCGTGGCCCGTTTATCCGCCCTGGAGCCGGCTCCTCTGGAGCCCGATCGCCAAGTCGCGTGCGCCCACCGGCTTTCGCGACGGGAGCGGCATCACGATGATCGGCGCGATCGCCGTGGCCAGCGAATGGGACGGGCTCGTCTTATCGAGCCCTCTGAGTGAGCCTTCGTACTGGGCGGCCTCGCTGCCCCCCGACCGGTGACTTCGGGCCCGTCGTTCGCCCCGAAGGTTGCGCCGACCGCACTCGACGCGGCAACCGAGCCCCGAGTTTTGCCGCGCGAAGAGGCAGCCAGCGCGCCGCCGAAGACGTCCAGGAGCGATCCTTCGCCGCTCACGATGCGGCGACGCGTGCCGCTCAGAGGCCGAGGGTCCTGACTTTCCCACCATCAACAAGGAGCTACCGCTATGGGCAAAACGGTTCGTCACGGCCGCGTGCGGCTGCCGCCCTGCGTGACCCGGCCCTCGCCCGGCGCCTCGACCAATTCCGTGCGGCGACAGACGTGCATACGCCAGTTATCCCCGGAGAGCGGCAAGAAGTCCGCGCGGGCGAGCGCCGAGGTCCGCTACCGGCAGTTTGTCGAGCACGTCGCCGCGCAATTTTCCGGCGGTCGGCGCTTCCTCGACGACTTGCCGCACGAGTCGATCGGCGACGAATGCGAGCTCGCCGCGGTGGCCGACTCCGCTGCAATGGAGCACCCCAAAAGCGAGCCAATTGGATCCCGACCGTGAGAAGGTCGATCCCTTCCAGCGGGGCTTCCGACACCGAAACGTGCAGACATCCTCGAAGTGGAACATGCCGTCGAAGAGGTCGACTGCGGCGTGGCCGCGTCACCCTCGAACCTGACTCGACAAGCCGGCGTGGCTCGACCCGGAGCCAACGCCAAGGCGGCAAAACGATCGTCGGCGGCCGCCGAACCGTGCGGGGTGCGCGAAACGTCTCAGGCTCGCGCGCGTAGACCGTCTATGCCGACCCGACTGAGCCGATGGCGTCCGACGAAGGTGCTGCCGCGAGCCGTCGTCGCCGCGGCCGCGGGATCCCTTTTCGCGTGCGAGGCCAGCTTGCCGATCTCAGCGCGGGCGGCACAAGTCGAGTCCTATCAATGTGCCAGCGTGCCCGCCGGGCCGGATGAGCAGCGGCTGCTCCGAAGCATCGCGGTCCTGAAAACGGAATCGAAATGCCACGTCGACTACTGCAGTGGCGTAGCCCAGGTGTTCGCGGTCAGGCTCGTGGTGCGCGCCCCCGCCGGCGTGAGCGCGGAACAGCTGGCCCGACTGCTCCGCTGCCACGGCGCCCGAGCCCTGTTGGGTGAGGTCGAACGCTCCCAGCTGGGCGACGATCCTTATTGGCTCCCCGGCTCGTGGGTGGATATCGACGTCAAGGACACAGGGCGCTCCTTCGTCGTGACGTTGACTGGAAATTCCGTGACCGAAAATCTCCGCATTCTACGCCGAGCGGAGGCATTCGCCACGGAGCACGGCACTCCGGAGCCTCACTAGGCAACGAGGTGGCAACGAGCTGACGTCCGCCGGATTTCGCTACGGGCTATCCTGCCTTCGAACATAGTGTCGCTCCCGAGATGGTCCGGCTGGTTCGGTGGAGACCGCACTAGTACCTCGATTCCGCGGAATGGAAGGGTCGTTTTCCGCGATATTCCCGACGGGATCGGGTGGTCTCACCCCTCCGTTTCATGGAATCGGGGTACTAGGCGCTCGCATGGTGCGTGGCAGTCCTCGCGACGCTGCTTCTTCCGCGGCGCAGGCCGCGGCGGGGCCAGCCGATCGCGTAGCGCCCGTCGCTTTCGGTCTCGCGCTCATTCTCGTTGCGGCCAACCTGTGCGGTCACGCCGCCATTCGACTCGGGCAGGTGGCCGTGCTGGGCGATCTTTTGGCCGGAGTGGTCCTCGGAAATCTGCCCGGGCTCGGTGTGCTCCGGTTGCCGTACGATCCGTCCATCGACATGATCGCGCGCCTTGGCGCGCTCGTGCTCCTGTTCGATGTGGGGCTCGAACTCACCGCGAGAGAGGTCTTTGCCGTCGGGCGCACGGCGGTCGAAGCCCAGGACATCTATTGGTGCAACCAGACGACGCTCACGGTGATGCGACGAGACAAGAAGACCGGAGCCGTGACCTCAGTGGGGCTGCCTCATTACGGAATCGAGTCGATCGCCCTGGACGCGACGAATATATATTCGATCGACACGCGGACATACGACCTCGTGAAGCAGGCGAAGTAGGTGTGCCGACGAAAAGTGCATTTTTTGCGGGATTCCTTCAGCCGCAACCACATGCGGAGCCGGCCGTCCTGACTACTTCGCCGGTCCGCCGAGAATTCGCTGGGGACAGCGCTATATTCGCGCACCATGTTCGCCGTCGTGACCGTGCTCGCCACCGCTCTCGTGGATCTGTTTCGCTCGGGACGGTCGTTGCTCACCGAAATCGCCTTGCTCCGACACCAACTTACCGTGCTGGAGCGGTCGGTCGTCCGGCCGCACGTGACGCGGCTCGACCGGATCGTGCTGGTGGCACTCACTGCCATCACGCCGACGTGGAGAAACGTGCTGCGGGTGGTCCAACCCGAGACGCTTCTGCGCTGACACCGGTCCGGCTTCAAGGCTCTCTGGCGCTGGCGCAGTCGTCCCCGGTCCACGTTGCGCCTCGCCGCCGAGACCGCATGCGGCGCGGCCGAAGGAATCCTGCGAAAAAGCATTTTTTTCGTCACCACACCCGCTGCCCCGGAGCGGCCGCGCAAGAGAGAAACGCGGCTCTCCGGTCAACTCCGTCTAGCAACCACGTTCACGCGCCTTACCGAAAGTGGTGACCCGCTTGAAAGTAGTGGCCCGCCTCCAGGTCCGCCAGCAGTCCGGGCTGCGTCGGCTCCCACCCCAGCAGTTCGCGCGCGACAGCGCCAGAGGAGGGCGAGTCGCGCAAGAGTAACGCTCCCATGAAACCGAAGTGCGCGGCGGCATCGGCGGCGGGGATCGGCGCGACTGTGACGCCCAGATGCCGGCCGATCACCTCGGCGACGTTGCGGATGGGAATGCCCTCGTCGGCGACGGCGTGGACAGCGGCGCCCGCGGGCGATTTCGCGAAGGCGAGGTGGAACAGGCGCGCAGCGTCACGGACGTGCACCGCCGGCCAGCGGTTCGCCCCGTCCCCGACGAAGGCAGACACCTTCTTGTCGCGTGCGAGGGCGATGAGGCGTGGGACGAAGCCGTGTGTGTCGCTGGGACCGTGGGTCACCGGGGGTAGGCACACGATGGTAGTGTGCACCTTCTTGTCGAGGAACCGGAGGGCGGCGCGGGGACCGGCGAGTCGTGCCGCGGGAGGGGCGTTCGACTCGGGCACCACCGCCACGCGTGCAGCCGGCAGGCCGATCCCCGTCGCAACGACGAACGGCCGTCCGGAGCCCTCGAGTGCCACCCCGATTGTCTCGACCGCCTGCGCGTCGATGCGCGCCGCCTCGGCGAAGCCCGCGGTGCCGTGGTCGAAGGCGAGGTGCACGACGGCGTCGCCCCCGGCCGCGCCCGCGCGCAGGCTCTCGAGGTCCTCGAGCGCCCCGCGGTGCACCTCGGCGCCCGCGGCGCGAACGGCGGCGGCTGAAGCTTCGGAGCGGGCGAGCCCGACGACCCGGTGGCCCGCGCCGAGCAGCTCGGGCACGAGGGCGGAACCAACGAATCCGGACGCGCCCGTGATGAAAACACGCATAGGGAGACCTCCAGGTATTCGACGGCACTCAGTGCCATCGCGTGCTACCCTCTGATGTCACTGAGTGCAATCAGGTAGCGTGCGACTTCATGGGTCGCTGGGAAGACAACGCGGTCGGACGGCTCCAGGAGGCGGCGATGGAGCTCTATCGCGAGCCCGGTTACGACAAGGTCACGGTCGCCGAGATTGCCGAGCGCGCCGGTCTCACGCGGCGGACGTTCTTTCGCTACTTCTCGGACAAGCGAGAGGTCCTTTTTTTCGGCGCCGAGAAGCTCGAAGCATTCTTCGCGGAAGGCGTCCTGGCCACGACCCCGGGAACGCCCGCACTCGACGCCGTTGCCACGGCTCTTGCCGCCGTGACGCGGCGATCGGACGAGGACCCCGCGTTCGGCGACTTCGCGCGCCAGCGTCATGCGTTGATCCGGACCTACGCTGAGTTGCATGAACGGGAACTCGGCAAGCTCGCGTCGCTTGCAGCCGCCGCGGCGGCCGCCCTCCGGCGTCGCGGCGTCGCCGAGCCTGCCGCGAGCCTCGCGGCCGAGGCCGGGGTCGCGGCGTTCAAGGTCGGATTCGAGCGGTGGGTCGACGACCCCAGGCGGCGCAAGATGGGACACCACGTGCGCGAGGCGATGCGCGGCTTCGGGACGCTCGTGCTCGAGCAGGCAGCGACGCGCGGAACAGCCATCGACAAGCCGTGAACTGCGAACCGGGTGCTCGACCAGCACGGTACAAGCGTCGCGGGTGACGCGGCACGATGCCGGTCGGAGAGGGCCCGGAAATCGACCGCCTCGCCCCGAAGTACCGATCGCGGCGCGTATCTCCCCAGCGAAGGTCACCATGAGCAAGACTCGAACCGCACCGCGATCTACATCCGCTGGAGCGCGAGCGCTGGTAGAAACGGGTGTGTTCGCTCACGCCAAGGTCCCGAACGCTTGGGAGCTGCGCGTACCACTGGCTGCTGGCGTCGACATCGCGAACCGCGATGAGCGGTTGCGCTCGGACGCCGATCCTTCGCAGAGACCTTCTTTGCCGCTGAAGACATGGGTGCGGTCGGCCGACCGGCAACCGTCGGGGGCTTTGGCACCTTGCTTATTGGCGGGCCAAAGAGTACCCGATCCGGGGGCTGTTCTCGTCGTTGGGGCGACACTACGCGGGCGCCACCCACCCAGGAAGACGTGGCCCGGTTCATGGCCGCTGCGATCGCGTGCGTCGTTTGGGTCAATCCGCAAGCTTGCCGTTCGCACGACAGACGCGGTCCATCAGCGGAATGGCGATCGCGCGCGCTTTCTCGGCGCCTTCTTTCAGAACGCGATCGATCTCCGCGCGATCGGCCATGAGCGCGTCGTAGCGGTCTCGCTTCGGCGCGAGGCCGTCCACGAGTGCACGCGCGACTTCCTTCTTCACGTCTCCCCAGCTCGCTCGCGATCTCGCGGTAGATGAGATACAGGGGCGACGCGTTCGGGTCCTTCGGCTCTTCGGGTCGTGACGAATCGGTCTTGAAGCGCGCGACAAGGGACCGAACTTCGTCCGGCTTGCCGAAAAGCGGGATCGTGTTGCGATAGCCCTTGCTCATCTTGCGGCCGTCGATGCCCGGGAGGGCCGCGACCTCTTTGCGAATCTGGTGGCGCGGGACCGTGAGGACGTTGCCGAAGGTGCGGTTGAAGTTCTCCGCCATGTCGCGCGCCATCTCGACGTGCTGCCCCTGGTCTTCTCCGACCGGCACGATGTCCGTGTCGAAGAGGAGGATGTCGGCTGCCATCAGCACGGGGTACGTGTAGAGGCCGATGTTGATCCCATCGTCTTCATCGCGGCCGGCTGCGCGATTTTCGGCCACCCTCGCCTTGTAGGCATGCGCGCGGTTCATAACCCCTTCCTGCATCGGCAAGCGAGGATCCAGCTGAGCTCGAACGTCTCGGGCAAGTCCGACTGCCGGTAGAAGAGAACGCGCGATGGATCGAGCCCGCAGGCGAGCCACGTCGCCGCGACCTCATACGTCAGCTGTTTGAGCTCGCCGCGATTTTCGACCGACGTGAGCGCGTGGTAATCCGCGATGAAGAAAAGAGCGTGCACCGAAGAATCCGCCGCGAGCTGCAGCGCGGGCTTGATCGCGCCAACGTAGTTGCCAATGTGGGGCGTGCCCGTCGGCTTGATTCCCGTAAGAACGGTCGGCATCTCGCGAAGTCTACCCAGCGAGCGAGCGAGAGCCAAGGAAGCCGTCCCGCGCCGGCGACGGACGAGATCCCGTTCGGAAGGACCTCCGGGCTTTCGATGGGCGCCCGTAAGCCCCAAGAGCAGCGACTTCTCACCAGAGCGGCGCCATCCTCATCCGCCTTCGCCGACCGTCGCGTCCGATCCCGAGTCGGGACCGTGTCCACCGCACTTCCCCACCTTTCCTCGCCGCTTCCCAACCTTCGAGCGCGCGAAAAGCGCTGTCCGGACGGCCTTCACCGGCCGCTGACTACCATCATCGCACAGTTCGCCGGAATGGGATTGAATACCGAGGAATCTACTTCGAAAGTCTGGCCGTACCTTGGTTGTTCAGGTATTAATCTACCAACAAACGAATCGACACATAGTTCTCAAAGAAGCCGCGCGTAGAGCTATACTTTGTCTCGGCACCGACACCACAAGGCCAGAGCTGTGTCTCCAAAATAGCAATGCGGCTGTTGTGGTTTTCGTTGATGGTCTTGTTTTGCCAGTTAGCAACGCAGTTGATCCCCGCCGTGGGATCCGAGCACGGCCTCCCGGAGTGGTGATGCTGCTGTCGAACGATTTGCCGCTGTCAAGGACCACTGTGCCATCCGCCTCGACGACCGTCAGACGATAGTCTGCTGCCCCAATGAGCCTGTTGGGGTATACTGGGGGAGCGAACGTTTGCCCGAGGCTTGTCAAATAGTTCTTCGCATCGATTGCCAGAGTATCGTAGGCACTCGTTTGAGCCGCCAGCGTCTGCGCATGATGGACGGCCGCCATTGCGGCACCGGGGGCGGCAATCACGTCGTGCTCGGAGGTCCGAGGGGAGGACATCGAGCGATAATGGGACGCACGCCGCAGAGAGGGAGGAAGGAAAGCGGAAATGCGCCGATGTCCGCACGGGCGCATGGGAGGTTGCGGTGGTTCGTTCTCCGCGAGCGGTTCGTCCGAGACGCCGAGCCGCCCGTCGGCGCTGGCTTCCGTCCAGCCTCGCACCGGCCTTTTGATGCCCTATCGGCCCATCGAAAGCCCCCTTGGTGGGGTGGGATTTCGAGCGTGGTTACTCGGTTCCTAGCTATCGAAGCTACCCGAGCAGAAGTCGAGCAAATGACGTCCAGGGTATGGCTGGCTCGCAGGCCGTTACGTCCGAATGCCATGGCGCTTCGGACCGACACGCGCCCGACGCCAGGTGACGAAAACCAGCGCGCGGATGAAAGCCCACAGGAAATGCGCCATCGGCTCGATTTTCTGGGCTGACATCATGCAGAAGAGGAGCCTCGACGATGGCGGTGTCGACGTGAGCGCGCGCTCACGCCCGGGTGGCCAGCGGCGCATCGTTCCTCTCGAAGTCCGCGATCACCACGTGGTGAAAACGCCCCCAGCGCCGGTCGAAAAACGTCGGCGACGCGCTCCACCGCTGCGCGCGCTGGTACCCGTCGCGGTCCGAGCACACTACGAACCCGCGCTCGCCCAGGAGCCGCTGCATTTCCTCCCGTGTATACATCGCTCGGTGCGGCTCGCCCGATCGCTCGGATGTCCTTGAGTACAGGCGCCGCACCAGGCTCGGCTCATTGTACGTCGCCAGCAGGCGACTGCCCGCGCACGACTGCGCAGCGATCGCGTCGATCGACGCTTCGACGTCGCACGGCGCGAGATAGCTGATAACGCCCTCGAAGATCCACGCCGTGGGCTCAGTCGCCATGTGCCCTGCGCGCACGAGGGCGTCCGCGAAGCGCTCGCGCTCGAAGTCGACGGCCACGCGACGCAGCTCGCGCGTGCGCGGCACGAGCCCCGCCGTCCGTTCGATCTTGAGCGCCTGGCTCGCCGGGTGGTCCACCTCGAACGCCACGCTCTCGGACAGCTCGCGCATCCGGTAGGCGCGCGCGTCGAGCCCGGCTCCGAGGATGACGAGCTGGACGCCGCGAGGCATCGCGCGCAGCCCGTCGTCGATCTCGACGGTGCGCGGCCCGATGAGCCTCTCCGTGCCATCCGCGACCAGTCCGAGAACCGCATCCCGCCGGCTCCGTGGCCACCCGCCCCGCAGGCGCCGCTCCACGACGGCGCGGTAGTCTTCGGGGAGAAGCTGGAGAGCGAATGGGTCGTCGAAGCTCTTTACGGTTCGATGCGCGTGCGCGAGCGCACGCCCCATCGCGACGTAAATGGCCGTTTCGCTAGGGCGGTCTGCGCGCACCGCAGCAAAGCCTAGGCGAAGCTCTTCTTCCCGGCGAGGATCCAGGCCGCGTGCGGCCCGATCCGTGTCCGCGCATGAGGGGGACGAATAGCCCGAGAAATAGGCCCGAGACGCATTGCGTGCATTCTCGGAACCACGCCGGGGGGGGTACAGGCAGTCGTTTGCGCATCGACCGAGCGGGCCGGCCTTGCCACATCGGTAGCGGCGGGCAGGACGCAGCTCGCGACGATTGGTGCTGAAGCGACCCGAAACTACGGAGCCGGCATTCGATGATCACCCCACTCCGCCCACGGGTGCGGGAATTTGCGATTGGCTCAGGGGTCGAGGCGCAGTCCGGCTCGGGGGTCGAGGCGCAGTCCGGTTGCGCGCGTCTTCGACCGTCGCCTCGCTCGGGTTGATTGTTAGCTCACCGCGCTCGAGGCCGGGGGCAGCGCATCATCCACGCCACCCCCCTCCTTCCAACGGTGGTGTTCGCATTATGGGCGCTCTCCCTCCCCGGCATCGACTTAGTCGAACGTGGATCGCGGATCGGGAGCTGCGACCAATCGCTCGCGAAAACAGTCGGGGTCAGTCGGGCTCGGGGTCGGACGGCAGTGCAGGAGGGCGCTGTTGGCCGGACTTGCGCTCCAGGAGACCGACGAGGTCGCTGAGGAGTCGTTCGGCGTTTCGCGGGTCGGATTGGAGGAGGACGAGAGCGGCTTGTGCGAGGGCTAGAGCCCTCAGTTTGGGGTTTGAATCGTTTCGGGAATCGTCCCGGGGCCCTGAATGGCCATTTTCATCAATGATTTCAAGCGGGGTGGACGGGACTCGAATTCGCATGATGAAACATCAAATAAGCGCGCAGAAAAGGCCATGTCGTCAATGGTCGATCACCCCAAGTCCGTAATTGCGTCAACTGGGGTCGGTTCGAGCCTCATCGCCCCCATTCAGGCATCCGAATCCCCAAGTCCGAGCGATGCGGAACTTGAACGCGCCATTGTCAACGCCGTATTGATGGGGCGGGGCGATGTGGCGAGCACACTGGCGACGAGTCTTGAGGAGCGGCGGCGAGCACGGACCACGAACCTCGGAAGCGCCAAAGATTCGCCGCGGATCGACGCGCTCGCCGTCGACACTGGATCGGACTGCCTCCGAGCCCACCTCCGTGCTCAGTTTTAGGGTTGTGAGCATCGCATACGGTGAGCATCACGGGTAACCCCCTTGCTGTTCTGGAACGTCGCTCTATAGTTCTGTGAGACAACGTTTCGTATCATGCCTGAGACAGCCAAAACAGCCCAGGTCCTTCGTCTCGCTCGGGGAGGGCCGTTTCGCGCTCGCGATCTCGACGCGGCGAACATCCCGCGCGTGTATCTCAGGCGACTCACGGAGCGGAATCTGCTTGAGCACGTAGGCCGTGGGCTCTACCGGCTGCCCGACGCGGATGTGACGGAGCTTCATTCGCTCGCCGAGGTCGGAAAGCGCGTTCCGCATGCGACGATCTGTCTGCTGAGCGCGCTCCAAGTGCACGGGCTCACAACGGAGGCGCCGCACGCGGTCTGGATCATGATTGACACGCGCGCTCGGACGCCGAAGCTCGACACGCCGGCAATCGAGGTCGTTCGCGCGCATGGACCGGCGCGCGAGTACGGGGTCGCGACGCGAACGATCGAGGGTGTCGAAGTTCATGTAACGACGCCCGCCAAGACTGTCGCGGACTGCTTCCGGTATCGCCGCCACGTCGGCCTCGATGTCGCGCTCGAGGCGCTTCGCGACTACCTGGCAAGAGGGCGCGAACGACCAACCAATCGGCAACGACGGGCCAACCGAACCGGTGGCGGAGACGGATACGGGGGCGAATCTGGTGCGGGCAACGGAGACGGCACCCGCTACGGCGATCCTTGGTTCTTCAGCATTGACGCACTCGTTGCCGCCGCGAGGGCGGCGCGCGTCTACACGGTGGTGCGCCCGTACCTAGACGCTCTCGCATGACCAAGACGCCGAAGAACATCGGTGCGTCCGTGCGCGCACGCCTGCTTCGGCTCTCGACCGAGAGGCGCGAGGACTTCCACCTTCTCCTCACGCGCTATGCGAACGAGCGCCTTCTCCATCGGCTGACATTGTCGCCGTACGCGGGTCAGTTCGTGCTCAAGGGCGCCGCGCTTTTCACACTCTGGACCGGCCGCGCGCACCGCGCCACGCGCGATATTGACCTCCTCGGATACGGCGACCCGTCCGAGGCGCGTATGCGTGCCGTGTTCGAGGAGATCCTCAAGCTCGACGTTCCCGACGATGGCGTCGTCTTCGACCTCGCATCGCTCGATGTCGGTCCCATTCGCGAAGACCAGGAATACGGTGGCGTTCGCGTCTCGCTGACGGCCGCCGTGACGAGCGCGCGAGTCCGCCTTCAAATCGACGTCGGTTTCGGCGACGCGATCACGCCGGCGCCGGAGCTCGTCGAGTTCCCTGCGCTCCTCGACTTCCCGGCACCGACGCTGCGGGCGTACCCGCGCGAAGCAGTAGTCGCGGAGAAGCTCGAAGCGATCGTGAAGCTCGGGATGGCGAACAGCCGTATGAAGGACTTTTTCGACATCGCCATCTTGTCGCGAACATTCGACTTCGACGGCGACTTGCTCGTGCGCGCGCTTCGCGCCACGTTCGAACGGCGCGGAACGGAACTACCCAACGGACCACCCGTCGCGCTATCACCGGCATTCGTCAGCGACGCAACGAAGCTGACGCAGTGGACGGCTTTTCTCCGAAAATCGGGCGCGACCTCTGACGCCGAGCCGCTGCGTTCCGTGGTCGATGCCATCCGGGCTTTTCTTCAAGCGCCCATGAAGGTAGCCGCCAACCTGCAAGCGTGGGGCGCTCACTGGCGACCAGGGGGACCGTGGGTTCTGTAAGATACGTACCGTACCCAAGGACATGCCGCTTAAGGCGATCATGAGAATCGTCGGGCAGTACGAGCACGAACCGCAGCACGCGAGCGTGCGCAAACGGCGCATCGCAGGCGGCGACCGGACCAGCGCCCGGCGCGGACGAGTATCGGCTTCGCCGCGAGTCGCTTTCTGTGAGCTGGCTTACTAGCGGCTCCACGCTGTCGACGATGCTGCGGACGGCCGTTCAACAACGGGCCTTGATTCTCGATAGCGTCGGGAGGCCGCGGTAGGCCATGAGGTTTCGTGCACCGGCTCGGGCGGCCGCAGAGCGTGAACGGGTCCCATGAGCGGCGAATCATCGGACCGAGTTCCCGTTCAGCCAAGCTGTAATGGATCGTCTGGGAACAGTGTCGCTAACGGCGATTGCGCGATCCGACTCTCGTCCGTGAGCGGCAGATCGTGGGGTTCTGCGACGCACTTCAGCGGCGCCTTTAGAGTGATCCACTTCTGGCGACCGAAGTGATCCACCCGTCGCCGGGGTCGGGGTGGCGGCAGCGGCGGGATCGTGACCCACCCCTTGCTATCGGAAAGGGCGCGCGTCAGGGCCAGTGGCTCACCCCGAGGTGCTCGGCCGGGCGAAGGGGGGAACCGCCAAGACGCCGGTAGGACTCGCGAGCGCTCGGGCTCGCGGCTCAGCGTGGGAGTCCGGCTATCAGAAGGAGTTGTCGTCCGTGGGATCGTGCGCGGGTGGCATAGCTGCTTCGCGGACGGCGTGGCGGTAGCGCCAGAGCGTTTCGCGCAAGGTGGCGGCCCTGCGGCAGATCGTGTGGGCGAGGAAGACGACAGGGCCTTGGTCGCGTGGCCTATGGAAGTCGTCGATGAGCGTCTGGTGCTCGGCCAAGAGCGCGTCGGCAGCGAGGTCGAGCGCGTGTTCGAGCAGAATGATGGAGGCGAGCTCCGGCGCGACGACGAGGTCCGGGACGCGGGGCGGAGGCGGAGCGGGTGGAACGCGGCGCGGGCGCCTCACGGCGCCGTCGCCCGAGTGGGTGCGACCGGCTTGCCGGCACGCTCGGCAGCGACGTGCTGGCGGTAGCTCGGTCCGTCGATGTCGATACGAATGGCATGCATGGCGAGCCGATCGAGAATGGCGGCGGCGACGGTCGCGTCTCCCAGGTAGCGTCCCCACTGGCGCAAATCGATATTGGAGGTGACCGCGGTCGAGAGCTTGCCGTGCCTGCGATCGACGAGGTTGAAGAGAGTATGGGCGGCGGTGGGCTCGTCGTCGCGCTGGCGCACCTGCCCCAGGCCGACGTCGTCGATGACGAGCAGGTCGGGTCGTGCCCAGGCCTTCAGGCGTCGGGGGTAGGTGCCGTCGGCGAGGCCGGCGTGCAGGTCGGCGAGCAGGTCGACGCACCGCGCGTAGCGCAGGGAGATGCCCTGCACGCAGGCGCGCAGGGAGAGAGCCTTGAGGATGTGACTCTTGCCGGTGCCGCTCTTTCCCGTGATGACCAGGTCGTCGTGGCGCCTGACGAAGTCGAGGCGGGCGAGCTCCAGCACGAGGCTCTTGTCGATCGAGGGTTGGAAGTCCCAGTCGAAGGCCTCGAGTGTCTTTCGCTCGACCAGGCCGCTGACCCGGATACGCCGGTCCAGGCGTGCGGCCGACTTGTGATCGACCTCAGCGGCCAGGACGTGCTCGAGCAGGGCGGTGTGTCCGGGTCGCTCGCGGGTGGCCCACGCGAGCCAGTCGTCGAGCGTGGAGAGCGTATGGGAGAGGCCCAAGTAGCCGAGGTGCCGGCGCAGGCGATCGATCACCACGACGGCCTCGTCAGAGGCCGGGCCGGTCACCCGGTCATTGGAGTCTGGTTTATCCGTTTTGGTCTTGGCCATCGGCGGTCTCCACGGGGCGGCGGGTGGCGAGCGGCAGAGCGTCGTACTCGGCCAGATCGCGGGGGCGTGTGACGACGGGACCGAGCGCGTCATCGATGCGCTTGGCGGTGTCTTCGGCGACGTACTCGTCGAGGGTCCGGGGCGGAGCGCGTCGGGCGAGGATGCGCTCGACCGAGGCCGCGTCGAGCGCGCCGAACCGAACGGCGTGCGCGAGGGCGGCGTCGACGTCGGCGCTGTCGTAGCGGGCACGCAAGAGCAGGATCTGCCGGGCGTGGTGGGTCCAGACACGGGTCACGTGGGCGCCCGAGAGCTGGAGCAGGAACGCGGCGGCCCCGTCGCCCATCTGCTCGAAGGTGGCGCGCAGCTTGTCGACGTCGATGGGCGACCGGCTCTCTGGGCGAGGATGCAGCCCGAGCGGATCGATCTTGTCGCCGCGTCCGCGCGGTCGCAGCTCATAGCGCGCCAGGCAAGCGAGATTCGGCCCGTAGACGAACAGCTCCGTCTGCGTGATGCGCAGCGGCAGGAAGTCGGTCACATGGTCGTACGGCACGGCGTAGCGGTTACCGAGCCATTCGACGTACCCGTCGATGCTGCAGAGTCGATACGTGACCCGGGCGGTGTCGTACGGATGCTTGGGCAGCGGCCGCAGATGAGGCGCCTCGTCGCGAAACCGATCGAGGGCGGACAGCCCGTGACGCTTGCGCGGGTCGACGACGCGAACGAGCCAGTCGGCGAGCTGCGCGGCGAAGTCGTCGCGATCGCGGAAATGAGCGGCCGTTGAGAAACGATCGCTCGTGCTCCCAGAAGCTGCGTTCGACGCGCGGCTTGGCGTTGGGTTTTCCTCGCACGGCGGCGGGCTGAATGCCGTAGTGCGCGGCAAAGGCGAGATACCGAGGATTGTAGATGGGCTGGTGGCCTTCCCACCGGAGCACGACGGGCTTTTGGCTGTCGTACTTGCAGCCCGCGGCGCAGCCGCCGAAGCGCGCGAAGGCGCGCTCGTGGCCGTCCATGAGCGCGAACAAGTCCGGCGAGCCGAAGACGTCGAAGGACTTGCGCTTCGAATAGACCAGGACATACGAGAACAGCTGCACAGTCTCGGAGAGGCCGGTCGTGTACGTGAGCGTGTAGGGCGACCAATCGTTTTCGGCCATCTCACCCGGTCCGAACACCGGAGCTTCGAGGCTCGGCGTCGGCTTGGCCGCTGGCCGCACGCGCCGCATCTGCTTTTTGACGGCGGTGTAGCCGCCTTGGAATCCCTCGTCCTTGAGGATCTCCAGCACGCGCTGCGCGGTGATGTCCGGGTAGCGCGCGAGCAACTCGCTCACGCGACCCTGGTAGGCGTCGATCTTGCGGGAACGCGGCGCGCGCACGGGCGCAGCGGCCAGCGCGGCGTGCCCGTCGTCGCGCTCGCGACCGTGGGTCCGAAGTCTTCTTAATCGTGTTTCGACTGACCCCCAGCGCCCGCGTGATGGCGCGCCGGCTCATCCCCTGGGCCGTCAACACGACGACCTGGTGGATCAACTCCTCGCGAGAGCGCCAGTGCGCCGTCATGGGACGCCCGCTCTCGGTCACGGAGGTGATCGTTTTCATCAGGCCGC
>CAVOKF010000002.1:0-143641 GCA_963696385.1 uncultured delta proteobacterium | reverse complement strand
GATCACGCCTCTCCCGGATCCGCTCTCGCCGACGAGGCGACGGTGCTGCGTATCGATGCACTCATGGCTCACGGCGACCGCACGACTGCCGCAATGCTCGGTCGGCGGTTTTACGGCGCACCCGGCGAGTCCGCATGCGCCGCATCTGCTTCAATTGCTTGGTGGCACGCACAATCCGTGATTGTTTTCGCCGAGTCGCGGAATCTATCGTCGAGGTGAACATCATGAAACACGAGACGGCCGTCACTTTTATCGGCTGCCTATTCATCGCGACCGGGTGCAACACGAGCGACGCGCTGTTGGGAAGTGGCGATGCAGGACCAGCTGAAGGAGCCGTAACCACCGGCGCCGATGCGCGGCGGCTGGCCGCGCTCCTGGGGTTGAACCGAGCGACGCGCTGTTGGGAAGTGGCGATGCAGGACCAGCTGAAGAAGCCGTAACCACCAGCGCCGATGCCGGGGCCGGCCGCGCTCCTGACGGTGGGGTTGAACCGAGCGACGCGGGAGGTGACGGGGCTCCGCCCTTCGACGGTTCCCCGTCGCTGCCCGTTCTTGCGACGTTTGAGTTCGTCGTCAACGGCGTCATCCAAACGCCGATGAGCTGCCCAAGCTATGACTGGGAATTTCCCTTCCCAAGCAGCGTGCAGGTGGACGCCGGGTTCGCCCAGTGCGGCCCGCCATGCCCGGGAGTCGCGAGTGCGCTCCTCATCAACACGGGACCCGTCGCGATAGCGTACATCGCCGCCACTTCTTGGGCCGTGGGCGCGCATTACGCACCGGGCGTGCTGACGGGGGATCAGTACCAGCTCGCCGGCGTCCTCGACCCGGGGGACCAGGTCGACATCACGTCAGTGTTCGAGGGAGCTATCACGGCGCTCCTGGGTAGTTCCGAGCCGTTCTCCTATCCCGACGCCAGTTACGCGAGCGACGAGGGAACGATTCCGTGGCCTGGAGGGGTGTCCGGTAGCAACGGCTCCGCACAGTTGTGGGTCGCACAAATGTGGGTCGCATACCAGACGCAAATGCGTTGCGGGGCAGTCGCACAAGTATGGTGACGGCTCGCCCGACATCCCATCAAGCTCGCGTGATGGCAGCGAGTGCCACCAGCACGATCCGGGCGAGCCGCGTCACGTGCGGCCGGGCGACCGACCGCTGTCCTGGCTACTGTCCTCCTCCGCCGCACGATCGTTCAGAATGCGTCGCCGAACAAGGCTTGATGCTTGCGCACGGATTCGCTTCGATGGGCGCGGTGCTCCGCATTGTCATCTCCCATCTTGCCATCACGGTTGCCAACCTGGCCGCCGGCGTGATGCGCGCGCTCCGCAACGCGTGCCGGCCTTCGACGGTCACGGGTGGCCTTATCGCCGATCTGACCCGTTCGCGCGGTGAGCCGCTCGCCGAGAACGCATTCCTGCGCCAGCAGCTCATCGTCGCTTCCCGCAGCGCCAAGCGACCCAGCTTTCGCAGTCACGAGCGTGGTCTGCTCGTCCTGCTCGCTCGGCTTATTCCCGGTTGGAGCCATGCACTGCTCCTCATCAAGCCGGAGACGGTGCTTCGATGGCACCGTGAATGGTTCCGGCTCTTCTGGCGTCGAAAATCCCGCTCGGTCGGCCTGCGCGAGCCGCGTCTGGCGCCCGATGTCATCGCGCTTATCCGGCGCATGGCGGCCGAGAACCGTCTCTGGGGAGCCGAGCGCATTCGGGGCGAGCTCCTGAAGGTCGGCGTCCGCGTCGCGAAGCGAACGGTGCAACGCCACATGCGCGGCGCGCGGCCTTCCACTCCGCGGGGCGGACAGAGCTGGGCGACCTTCCTGCGAAACCACACGGTCTGGGCCTGCGATTTCTTGCAGACCTACGATATTTGGTTCCGTCCGGTCTTCGCGTTCTTCATCGTCGATGTGAACGCCAAGCGCGTCGTCCACGTTGCGGTGACGCGCGCTCCGACGCAGGCGTGGACGGCGCAGCAGCTCTGCAATGCGACGCCTTTCGGGCAGGGCCCGCAGTTCATCATTCGCGATCGTGACGACAAGTTCAGCGCGGTCTTCGACCGCGTCGCCAAAGGCACCGGGATTCGCATTCTGCGCACAGCGGTACAGGCTCCCCTGATGAATTCGGTGTGCGAGCGATTTCTGGGCAGCGTCCGGCGCGAATGCCTCGATCACGTGATCGTTCTGGGAGAGGCTCACCTGCGGCACGTCCTCGCGGAGTATGCGGTCGACTACTTCAACGTGGCTTGGCCTCATCAGGGGATGCGCCAGCAGATTCCAGTCCCGGATGAACGCGCCCGAGCCCGGTTCGATGGCTCGGTCATGGGGCTTCCCGTGCTCGGCGGGCTGCACCATGACTATCGCGCGGCGGCTTGATGATGGCGGACGACGTGAGGAGCCACGACAGACGGAGCTGTGTGCAACTGCCCATGCGCATGCTTCTTCATCGTTCCCAGCTTTCAGTGTCCACCCTCCGAGGCGCCGACGCTCAGCCTGAGCGGTCCGTGCGTACAGAACGGAACAGAGAACAAACCGGACGCCGCGAGCATCCCTCTCTTCAACGCGACCGACGCGGGCACCTGCCGGGCGACGCTCACGCTTGCCGGCGGCGAGACGTATTCGAACGAGTTTACCTTCGTGCCCGAATGGTACGCTTGCGGGAGCAACCCGCACGGCTGCGGGGAGGCCTTCGTGTCGGACGCGGGCACTTCGTGGAATATCGACAATACGTGCACGTCCGCGAATCAGGCTGACGCACCGTCGGGCGACGTGTCCGTCAACGAGTAGTAAGCCCAAAGGCGAGTAGTAAACCGAAAGCACGTCGGTCGACGAAGAGCTGCGGGAAGCCACCCCGGAAACATATCGCGTCTTATGAGCGTCCGTTGCCACTGAAAGTGCCGTCCAATTAAGCATCACGAAGATCGCGGGGCACGGAATCAACGAGAGAGGGATGGCTCGCTGCGATGCAAGCGGACGAGTGAGGCAAGGCCCTTATTTGGAACTGGCGCGCATTGCCTCGATCGCGGTAGCGTTATCATAGTACCATTTGCATATTTCGCAAATTACTTCGGAAAGCGTAGGCCACTTATCTGTCTCAATTTCGGTGACGTGGCCATGAACGTCGCCGTTCAATGCATCAAACGTGTGCTTGTGATGAAAGAAATTGTGATCCGTGTGCGGGCTGCAGTATCGCAATACGCTGCCGATATCTTCCGCTAGTGCGTGGTAGGTATACGAGACGGTCTGAACGATGGCGGTGTCGCCTTCGCCCTCGAGAATCGCGAGAACCTTTCTTACATCGATTAGGATTCCGCCGCTGCACTGAATGCGGCCGGCAATAAGCAATGTTGTATCGACACGCTCGATTCCGAGACCGTCTCCGCCGGGAAGCACATAAGATTTGTCGCGCTCGAGGGAGCGCATGGCCGTCTCGTGAATCTCTAGATACTTGCCGAGCTCGATCGGCGCGTGCTTAGCGCCCACAAGCTCGGAGCAAAACGAGCCACCGAGCCGTGTCGGCAGTGTCCAGTTCGCCACGACTGACGCGTGCACGCATCTCGTCCGAGGTCATCTCGTATTGCTGCTCGAACGCACGGATCTGCGCATCGACTCTCGCGCCGTTTGAAACTGACGTAAGCTTCCGAAGCGCTTCCGATCGCGCTTCGGGCGTCATCGCGGATAGATCCGATATACGAAGCATGGCTGCACCTGGACCTTAGACCTCGAACCTTTAAAACGACCACCCACGCACGAACCGATAGAGCGCGCTTCTATACGAAAACGTCAACATCGTGTACCACCGCGCTGCACTACACGCCAAGCCAGAGCTCGCGGCGGCGGGTAGGCGACCACGGGTAGGCGACCAGAGGACGCCGCGGAATGCGAGCGGCGCCGGCGCCGTGCGTGTCGACGCCGCGGCCAAGGCCCGAGAATGCGTTTGCCCTCGTTCCCGCCGCATTTCCGCCCCGCCAGTGTCGTCGCGTGACCTTCCCGGCCTTTCACCCCACGGACCCGGACCGGCGCGAGCTACGGAGGCCGGTTCCGCGCGGTCCCTCTACGGCTGAGCTATGTTCGCGGTCGCCGACCTCTAATCGAGTCAGCTCACTCGTACGTCCGGCCTCGCGTTCATGTCTGGACCTGATCTCAGGATCGTTGCTCCTATGTTGCTCCAACTCTGCAGCCCGAGAGCGAACGAGAGGGAACTGAAGGGATCTAGAGGGCACGAGCATTCCGGAGTGTTTTCATCCTGTTAGTGGCCAAGTTCGCGAAGTCGCTCGGTTTTCCCGGAAAGCCCATGGTCGAGTTCGATTCCCGTCAGCTCCACAACATTCGTTAATAATTTCGACAACTTACGGTCTTTAGTTAACATCTTCTTGGCGGTCCCCCAGATGTTTCGCGCGGTCTTGTCGCTGATTTCGCCGGCCTCGATCTTCGCGTCGAGCCTCGCGACGATCGTGTCGCCGTTCGCCGACGTAATGGCCAGCATGTCCAGCGAGCCGATGAGCGGCAGCACGTGGTGAATCAAGTGACTCTCGTTGTCGCCCACGGACCGTGCGTTGGCCTTGCGGGACCGAATCCACCGGTGGGCGTACTCCCCCACAGTCTCCCGGGCGACGTCCGAGACGGCGCCGCCGTGCCGAAGGAAGTCGTACGCGAGCCGTGCGCATTCGCGCGCGCCCTCCACGTCGTTCTCGGCGATTCGCCGGTCGAGCGGCGCAAACTTCGTCCGCCTCCCGTTCAACGTGAAGCGGGCATGCCAGCAAAACGCACCCGTCTTGACGTTGCGAAGCCACTTCACTTGCCCGCTCGCCGGGCGGCCGGGGGTCTTCATGCGCCTTCTTCTCCAGGGCTGTTCCCATTCCAACCCCATGTGGCGCCGGGCGCAAGGGCGCAGTGGTACCCGTTTTCGCGTGCGTGATTTGCCAGTCGTTGGACTCTCGATTCCGACTCCGGACCATCCACCAGAAAGCCAAGGCGACCGTCGCTCCGGGCAGCGCGGAACGACTTGTCGCGTCGACACCGAGCCAATGTCCCGCTTTGTAAAGAGCAGATCGCACGCCGAAGCGTTGTCGCTGCGCCTCCGTCCGAGCGGACCATTGAGCAACTGCGCCGATACGAGCGGCGAACCGATTCAGCGAATGCCCGCTCATGGCCGTTGCGGCCGAAGTGAATCTCATCGACGCCGCGCCACCAGCAGGTGAGTCGCCGAGGCGGTCTCGCCCGAGGGAGGGCGAGCACCCAACTGGCCCGCCCAATCCAACGGGTGCGAGTCAAGGTGGACATCGAGCCCGGCGCGCCGAATCTCGTCGTGCATCGTTTCCGAATCCCGTTCGCCGATCTGCGGCTCGCGCCACAGCGAAAGGAGAAGACGCCTCAGCGGTTGCTCCCGGCCGCCCTGGCGCGGGCAGGTGTAGTGGATCAGCACCACGCTTCCGGGAGCCGAAGACGTCGCGATGTCTCTCAGGGTGCTGCGCAGGCCGTCTTCACTCAGATACATCACCAGTCCCTCCGCCACCCAGACGGTCGGCTCGTCCGAGCGATGCCCCGCTGCAGCGAGCTCGGGCAGGAGCGATTGGAGCTCGAAGTTGACCGGGACGTACGCAAGCGACCGAGCGATGAACGGCTGCGCAGCCGTTTTCCGGCGCTTGTAGGCTTGCGTCGCAGGGTGGTCGATCTCGAAGACGGCAGCCCCGGCGAGCGACGGCATGCGAAATGTCCGGGTGTCGAGTCCTGCGCCGAGGATGACGACCTGCCGGCATCCCGCAGCTACGGCTTGATCCAATTGCGCATCGATGGCGGAAACGCGCAGTGGGATCACATCGAGCTGGGCGATGGCCCGTTCACGACGCGCCGGTGTGAATCGCCTCATCCGGCGCGATACGACGGCGTGTACGAGGGTCCATCCCGGAGACAGCAACGGCCGCACGAACGGATCCGAAAACCGTGGCACGCCGGTGAACCCTTCGTGCGCCAGCGTCCGCTGCAGCGCAACGAACAAGGCCGTTTGGCTTGGGCGTTTCTCTCGCACGGCCCCAGCATAGCGAGACCGCCGCACGACGGAGCCCCATCACAGAGCAGCGTGCGGCCGACGACGGACGGGGTCAAACGGATCGAGCCGAGCGAAGCTGCGCGAGATCGGGCTAAACGATCGGGCTAAACGATCGGGCTAAACGATCGGGCTAAACGATCGGGCTAAACGATCGGGCTAAACGATCGGGCTAAACGATCGGGCTAAACGATCGGGCTAAACGATCGGGCTAGCCCGCCCCACATAAGTTGGTACTTAGGGATTCGGGATGGCGCTCGCTACCACACAAGTGCGAGTGGCTCGAGGCCCATAGCGAGACGTCCGCGCTTTCGATCGCGAGCAGGATGAGCGCGGCGCGCGTTGGAATCGAGGAACTTGAGCGTTTCGGCGAGGGCACGACGTAGTTGGCGCGGCGAGTCGAGAAGGCCGCGGAGGACATCGTCGAAGTAATGCTTGCCGGACGCGGCGGCTCGCTGGGTCGAAAGCTCCACCCCCAGCGACGCTTCCGCGAAGTGTGCGAGCGAGCGTTTCAGAAGGGCTGCGAGCAAGCTCGCCCATATCATCGCTTTCGCGATAGCGGCCTTGCCCGTATCGAAGGCATGAAGGTTGGCGTGGGATTTGAACTCTTTGAACAGGAGTTCCACCTGCCAGCGGAGGCGATACAAGCCGGCCACGTCGGCGGCGGAGAAGCGCTTGCGAGCGAGGTTGCTGTGCAGGTACACGAACGTCTTCGCGTTGCGCTTGCCGCGCTTGTAGATCGCCACAATTCGCCCGCGATACACGAATGAATTCGCCTGCCATTCGATGTCGAGATCGACCGTCTGGGCCGGAAGCAGGTCCCAGTTCAACTTCTGGCCGAGCAACTTGGGGATGGATTTGCCGGCGCTGTCGAAAGCGGCCCGAATGGTGGGTCGAATGTTTTTGGTTCCGCGGACGATGAAGGCGCCGCCCGCTTGGTCGACGTCGAAAAAGAATGTTCGCTCCTCGTACCCTCGGTCGGCCAGAAAGAGCCGCTCGCGAAGACTCGCGGCCTCGGGACGGTAGGTTCGCTCGGTCTCCTTGTCGGCCGTCAGGGCGACGATGCGCACATCGTCTTGGAGCAGACTCATCGTGACGTGCAGTTCCACGGCGGCCGGCGAGATTTTTGTAAAGCGGCCCGGCCATGTGCCTTTCAAGTCGTCCTTGAGCGCGAACGACGTCCCGTCGTGAATGACGATGTCCCGAAAGGTCGACAGTTTGGGGGACACGGCGTGCAGAACCGGCTGGCTCATCTTCTGTACCGTCGCTTCCAGCAGCATCCGAAACATCTCTGGAAAGGACGCTTGCGCGAGCCGGTTGTGAAAGGGCTTATATCGCAGCGAAAGGCCCGCGAATTTCCGGAACGTCCGCAGAATATCGGCCAACCACTTGGCGTGGCCCGACCCGAGCGTCGACAGCACCGCCACGACCATCGCCAGCGGCATCACCTTGCGCACGCGCCGTAGCCAGCCGCTACGTCTCGCGATCGCGGTCACCTGCTCCTCGCCGAGTACTTCCGTAAGCCGTTTCGCATACACGCCGACTCCGGCGCGTGTACTGTTTGATCCGTGCATCGGGGGTCTCCTTTCGCGTTGTCTCACAACAGCGTCTAGAGAATCCCCGATGCCTTTGACTATCCAATTCGTGCACTATGCACGTCAGTGATCGAGATCACTCGGGAAATAAAGATCCTACCTATGAGCCCG
Source organism: uncultured delta proteobacterium (assembly GCA_963696385.1). Lineage (GTDB taxonomy): Bacteria > Myxococcota_A > Polyangia > Polyangiales > Polyangiaceae > Palsa-1150. The sequence goes on along the minus strand of CAVOKF010000002.1, from coordinate 135,904 downwards.
CCCCCACTATGCTCACTCTGCACTGCTTCCCCGGCAACGCGAGGCTCACGCCCCATTGCCAGCTCAACGAGATCGGCACGCGTTTCGAGCTCGCTCTGGTCGATCGCTCGGTCAAGGAGCGGCGATGCGCCTGAACGGAGGCCCGAGAGACGCGACAACGGTGTGCGAAATCCGAGGGACGGGGCGTAACTGGATCGAGTCAGGAGAGAGCCTGCGCCGGTACAAGGAGGCGATGGCGCGGGCGTTCCTCCCGTCGACGCCGCAATGGCTGGCCGACGTCCACGCCGCCACCCTCGACGCGGACGCGATCCTCTTTCAGCCGTTCGCGGTCGCGGCATACCACACAGCGGAGAAGCGCGGCATCCCGGCTCTCTGTGTATCGCCCTTTCCGGTCGTCGTGAGCTCCGAGCTCGAGCCTCTGGTCTGGCCCAAGGCTCCGCGGTGGCGATGGCTCCGACGCAGGCTCAGCGACAGCCTTGGAAAGGTCACGGCATCGGTCTTCGGAGAGCACCACAACGCCCATCGCCGAAAGCTCGGTCTTGCACCGTGGCACAGTGCCAATCCGTTCGCCGAGCTTCTGTCGAAAATACCCACGCTGCACGTCTACAGCCCGAGCTTGCTGCCCGCGCCGAGCGACTGGGGCCCACTCGCGCAGGTCACCGGCTTTTGCTCTCTTGCCGTCGCCGCAGACTGGCGCCCCCCGCCTGAACTCACCCGCTTTCTCGAGAATGGGCCCCCGCCCATCTATCTCAGCTTCGGAAGCATGACGGGGCGCGACCCCGAGCAGCTCGCTCGCCTGTCGATCGATGCGATCACGCGCACGAAGCACCGGGCGGTGCTGGCCAGCGGTTGGTCGGGGATGGGCCAGGGCGTGGAGCTTCCGGATTCCATCTACCGCGTCGACAGCGTCCCCCACGACTGGCTCTTTCCTCGAGTCTCCGCCGTCGTGCATCACGGAGGGGCCGGGACCACCGATGTAGTGACCCAACTGCGCCCCGGCGGTCACCGGTTGCCAGTTCTCGAAGCCCATGTCGGGATTGGCCAGGTCGATGAGGACCTTGACGGGTCCCGTCACATCGCTGCATCCGAAGTCGTTGTGGACCTGCAAATAGACGTTGTACGGAGCCCCCGCCGTGAGCTCCAGGTCGCCGGAGAAACTGCCCGCATCCGGAGCGCCCGCCTCGGCGGGAACGATGAAGATGTCGGGGCTCTCCCAGTACGGCACGTTCCCCACGTTGGACGGCACACCCCCCAAGTCGCCCTCGAAATCTCGAATGAACAAATGATTCTGCTGGGCCGACAGACACGAGGCGTACGCGGCTCCGTTCGGAACCACCTGTGTGGTGCTGAGCGACTCGGCGACGACCAAGTTCTGATTTGGGTACGAAACCGACGCGTCTCGAGTATCGGCGAGGTTGTTGGATTCCGCAGTCCCCGACTTAACAGTTAAGAATACAGATTGCTGGCCTTGCGTACTCCAGGTGAAGTCGCTGCGCGATGAAAGCGAAGGACTTGCGGGGCAGATGGGCCCCGACGCGGCCACGTCCCCTGGGCAATCGGAAGCGGCGAAGCGCGTGGCGACCTCCGCGTTGCTGAACAAGGAGCGCGATGAGCTGTTGTATCCCATGAGTCCTCCGGATACGTTCGTCCACCCGTTGGCCAATCCATATGCGTCGGGCGCAACGACGGCGTAGAGCCCGGGCACTCGATTGGGCAGGTTGGTCTCGCTCGAAGGAACGACATCCTGATTGGATACCCAACTGAACTGACCGACGGCGGCGATAAGGGCCCCCCCGTCAGCGCCGGCGTACGCGTAAGCCGCGACGTTGCCGAAGTCTCCGGCTTGAAGACCGGCGTCTCGCGAAATGATGTTATACTCCTCGCCGAAAGTGCTAGTCACGGTCGTGCCGTCGACGCCTACGCAATAATTCGTACTCACCACGGTAGTTAGATCCCACGTTTCAATGCAGACACCGGACATACCTGACGTTCCATTGCCAACGAGCACAAACTGGTCGAAGCAGTAGTCGCCGCTGCCGTTGCAGTAAAATACGTTGGTATTATTCTGGATGCTCCATCCGGCGGCCGAGCCGTCAGTGGCATTGCCAGCGGCGTTCACGTTCGTCTCGGAGGCCAGGCTGAGCACGGCGCTTTCGATTTGCCCATAGACGAGAGGCACTTCGGCGCGCCCTCCGTCGGGAGGCGCGACGCTCAGCTCCTGTAGCCCGTCCTGGCTGGTATCGAAACTATGGAAGCCGGGCATGAAACTCGTCGGGGCGGAACATTGGACCTGTAGCCACCCATTGAGCGTGAATAAATAACAACCGACGCTGGTGGGAGGAGGCGGAAGGGGCCTGGGTCCGGACGGCGTATTCGACGAGGTGGCTTGAGCGCACGACGAGCTCTGGTCGTAGTGGATAGCCGCTTCGGAGTTTAGCAGTGAGACGAGTCCACCAAGGACCGAGCCGTAGATCGACGAATCGACATTGATTGTCGACGTCGGCGCATAGATCATGCCGAAGAGTGAGCCGTTGCTGTTGACGTTCACGTATCCGGCACTCGTCACGAGGAAGGCCAGATTGTCGGGAATACCGTTCAGGTTCTCGTTTCCACCGAGATTGAGAGTACCTGTGACCCAGATGCGAACGGGACCCGCAGGCGACAGGTTGATGGCACCCGGAAAATTGACGTTGATATTGGAGGCGACGTAGTCTCCGGGAGGCAGCGTGATGCTGCCGCTGGCCGTGTTGATGTTGAGAGAGCCAGGTGTGGGTGAGCCGAGCGGAAGATTGATCGCATTGGCAGGAGCCGGGATGACCGAAAAGCCGCCCGCGGCGCCCTGGTTCTCGGTGCCTTTGATGATGCCTCCGTTGTTCGAGATTGTACCTGCGGCTTGAACGACGGCATTGCGCCCGACGTTTGTTCCGCCGTAGGCACCCAACGACGACTGATAGCTATCGACCACCGAACCCGAATTGGCCACGATGTTGCCGGTATTGGCCAAGGCCGCATACGCCCACGCGGCGCATGGAACAGGGTCGCTGACGACTCCCCCATCCAGCAACGTGAGCGCGGCGTTTTCGCGCCCGACCGTCTCGCCACCCGTGGGCTCGGCGAGTTCGCCGCAGGCCACGAGGTAGCCCAGGGGCGCGCCCAGAACAAGCAGCGGTATCCAGAGCACGGATCTCGACCGAGGAAGATGCACCGGGACCTCCAATATTCTGAGAGAGCTGTGTTTCGGCAACTAGACAGAGAGATTCCCTCTGCCGCTCCCCCCCACGTCACGTCGTATCAAGATCGTGCGCAACATCAAGTGGAAAGCGAGGGCGGATTGTAGGTCACCGAGTGCATGGGCCTTTTCGGGCGGGCGCCCTCGCCGAGGCCGGGCGTTTCGACGCTGCGAGCGGGCACGGCTGGAGCAAGAGCCGCCGCGCAGGAAGTGACATTCGGGTCGAGACAGGGGTAGACGACGGGAGGGCGCGCACGAACCGCCGTTCGCAGTCGCGGTCGGCGACAACGTGGAAAACACGGAGTGGGGCGGCCAGGCCGCGTTTGACCGACGCCCCGAGCCGGGTCAAAACAGGCGCAATCGGCGTGGTACAGTACGTCCATGCCGAGGTTTGGGCGCCACCTTGTTTGCTTCACGATGGTCCTGTCGACTGCCTGCGGCGGGTCCATCAGGGCCACGGATTCCACGGATCACGCGGACGCTGGCGACGCGCAGGACGCTGGCGACGCGCAGATCGATGCGAGCCTATCCGCGGATGTTGCGGCGGATGTGCTCGACGGGGGCAATGCAGGGCAGTTCACTTGCGGAGATGCGATGTGCGAGGCGGCGCAGATATGTTTCCATCTGCTGCCCTGCATATATTGGAGTGTCCCGAGCGACGGCGGAGACTGCCCTAAGGGGACGGAGTACTCGGACGCGCAGTCCGAATGCATCGGACTTCCACCGCCGTATTATTGCATTTCCCGGGAGGCTGCCGAGAACGCGTCGCTCAACTGTTCTCTTGCGGATGGCTCTTCCTGCTCGATTGGCGCGTCGCTCAATCCTTCATTGCTTTGTAATATGTGCACGGGAGTGTGCAACTGAGCCGCTGCGGTCTCGCCGGAACATGTCCGGTGCCGGGCGGAAGCCGCACGCCAAGTAGACCGGGGGCACCGGTGCGTTGGCGTGCAACGGAAACATAAATAATAGGCGATTGTGCGACTGCGCCCGTGACGCGTGCGATGAGCGTCGAGGCGTATCGGCGCAGTTGCTCAATCGTCCACTTGGACGGAGCCGGTGCGCCGGACCGGGCGAGTAGCCAGTCGAAAGGGTATCGGTCAACGAAGAGCCGCCGGAAACCGCCGCGGTCACATATCGCATCTTAGGGGCTTCCGTTGTCACCGAGCGGCGAACCGATTTCGAACAAATCCAAAGCGCACGTCGCCCGCGCGGCGCCGCATCGGTGCGCCGCTCTCGGGGCCGGTCGTTCACGCGAGCTGCAGCTCGAGTTGATCCGACGGCTCGGCGTCTTGCGCGTCGTCAGTCGGGTCGCGCGCCCGGGCGACGGGCGGCGCCTCGGTCGGCAGGCCGAGATGGGCGAGGACCTGGCGCACCGGCTCGCGCTCGGTGATCACGGCGAGCACCCGCAGTCGGCCGTGGCACTTCGGACATTGCAGAACGTCCACGTCAAACGTTCGTTTCAAGAGCGTGGGCCAGTCCACGCGCGGCGAGGCCGCGTAGATGGCGCCGCCGAGCAGCCGTTCCCAGTGGCTGACAGCAAGCACATTCGGCGTGAGCGGGATGACCTCGCCCCGATGCGCGAAGATGGGGAGCGCGGACAGACCCGTCTTCGTCGAGGAACTGGCGGCCGGCGCCGGAGCACTCTCGACTTTGCCCGCTGTCGGCGCCGCTGCACCCGGACGCGCGGGGCCGGGACCCGCCATCGGATCGGTGACCGGCTTGGCCGCGCTCGACACCGGCGGTGAAGTGGGCGCGCGGTGGCAGGCGGGAGCCGTCTCGCGCGGCTTCGGCACCACGTCGCGTCGCCAGCTCGAGTGTGGCCCGAGCACTCCGCTGTAGCGCACCAACGGATACCGAGGCGGCGCAATGATCGCGCTCAAGCGGGCCATGAACTCCAGGCCAGTCATGATTCTGTACTTGCCTCGGCCGCGACGGACGTACTTGAGTCGATAGGCCACCCGCCCGCCGGGCAACCTACGAAGTCGCTCAAGCGAGAGCGGAGGTCGCGCGCCGTAGCGCGCCAGTCGTTCGCGACCCAGATGGTCGCCCGCTTCGATCCGGACGCCGGCATGTATATTGAACCCGTCTCGCTCGACCGCGCCGACGAGCCCGTCGGGCCGCGCCTCCCGGTCGTCGTCCTTCGACCCGTCGTCGTCGTTCGACAAGGTTGCGACTGTGCCGCGGCCCATGGCGATGTCCGCGCAGGCGTCGAGGGCGGTCTGCGCCGGCGGCTCGTTCGAGCGGTCTTCGAGCGCGTGTCCTGCACATGGCAGTGGCGGCGCAGCCACGCCACGCTACGGTTCATCACGCGCTCGACCAACGCCTCGAGCTCGACCGGCGTCGGAGCGGCCGCCGGATGAAAGAGCACACGACGGTCCGGGTCCCGAGTCACGACGCCATCGAGCACCAACACGTGAAAATGCACATTGAGATTCAAACTGCCGAAGCGTTGAACAAAGGTTACCGCTCCGCACTGCGCATCCTCGAGGCCCTCGCGCTGGGCGCGAGCGCGGTAGCGGGCAAAGATGGCCTCGACGAAGATGCGGCCCAGGGCTGTGAGAACGTCGGCCTTGAACGCCGCAAGCTTGCGAAGCTCGTACGGGAGCGACAGAACGTATTGCCGCACAGGGACGTCGGGCAAGACTCGATCGACCAAGTGGGCAGCCGTGTTGGCCATCAACTACACCGGATGATGCGCTCGGAACTACGGTCCGCGTCGTGCGATATGCGTGGCATCCGCTGCAAGGATGCCAGGTCGTCATACGCGCTCGGTGCGCACACGGCATAGTTCGCTGCGCGCCAACTTCGGGCGTGGGCGCGAGGACTATCTCGATGCCGGCGTGGATGCTGGACGAAGTTGCTTGCGCCGCAACGAGGATCGCCGCGGAGCCGTGCGTGTCGCTGGAGGCTCTCAGGCAGCTTCGGCAACTTCTGATCGACAGTGGAGCGGTGGACGCCGCACTCGGATCGCGCGAGACGGCCGTCCATGAAACCAAGCCCTCGCAACCGACCCATCCAGATCAGTCTTGTGTACCAGCACCCTCGCCTTCCCGTGTGGGAAGGGATGCCCGACCGATGCCGCGAGGAGCTCGTGCTCATTCTCGCGCAGATGCTCAAGGAGCATGTCCACGTGCTCGTAGACGCGACAGCAAGCGAGCAGGACGATGAGTGAGAAGATCAGTGCACGACACCTTGCGCGGCGTGCGGTCCTGTACGTCCGGCAGTCGACGCAGCAGCAGCTCGCGCACAATGAGGAGAGTCGGCGATTGCAGTACGCAATGCGCGATCGCCTGCGCGCGCTGGGCTGGCGAGACATCGATGTGATCGACGAGGACCTCGGCAAGTCGGCAGCCGGCTCCGTTGAGCGTGGAGGCTTTCGCCGGCTGGTGACGGACGTGTCGCTGGGTCAGGTGGGTGCTGTCGCGGCACGCGAGGTATCCCGTTTCGCGCGCAACAGTCGGGACTGGCAACAGCTGATCGAGATTTGCCGCGTCGTAGATACGCTCCTCGTCGATCACGACAGCGTCTACGCCCCACGACTCAGCAATGATCGACTATTGCTCGGACTCAAAGGAAGTCTGAATGAATATGAGCTCGAGCTCTTGCGCTTGCGCGGCGCAGAAGCTCGCCGCGAGAAAGCGGCTCGCGGAGAACTGTTCGCGAGAGTGGCGGTCGGTTACCGCTAGGGGGACGATGGGGGCATCGAAAAGAGTCCCGACGCCCGCGTCGGACAGGTCATCGACTTGGTGTTTGCCAAATTTTTCGAACTGGGCAGCGCACGACAGGTGATGCTTTGGATGCGCGGCGCGGGCATGAAGCTCCCGGCCAACCGCTCTCGCCGACAAGTCGTATGGAAAGAACCAAATTACGATGACGTATATCGGATATTGACGAATCCTGTCTACGCGGGCGCATATGCGTATGGGCGAACAGTCCAGCGCCAGCGCGTGGTCGAGGGTCAGTTGCGTTCCGAGGTGGTCAGGCAGCACCGGGCCGACTGGTCGGTCTTGCTGCGCGACCATCACGAGGGGTACATCAGTTGGCAGCAGTTCGAACGGATCGAGCAGATGCTAGCGAAAAACACACAGGGTCGAGGAGGACACGGGGCCGCGCGCCGCGGCTCGACGCTGCTCACGGGGCTCGTGTCCTGCCGGCGTTGCGGTCACCGTCTTGGCGTCAACTACAGCGGGACGTCCCAGAGCGTGCGTCGCTACACCTGCGACGGGCGGAACGCCAAGTTTGGCGATCCGAAGTGCATATCGTTCAGCGCAATTGATGTGGACGTGCAGATCGCAAAGCGAGTGCTCGCGATAACGCGACCGGCCGCGATCGAGGCGGCGCAGCGCGCGTGGGTAGAGTTCGCTGGTGCACGCGACCAAGCAATTGAAGCACTCGAGCTCGAGTTGGAGCAGGCGCAATACCAAACGCGCCGCGCCGAGCGTCAATTCGATGCTGTCGATCCCGAGAACCGCACAGTCGCTCGTGAACTCGAAAAGCGCTGGAATGCCGCTCTCGAACTCGAGCGCTTGATTGAAACTCGGATCGATGCAGCACGCGAAATAAACCGTCGTGTGGATCCGCCCAGCGTCGATCACTTCACGGAGCTGGCGAGCGATCTCGAACTCGTCTGGAACGCGGCCACAACCGATATGGCACTCAAGAAGCGCATCGTACGTGCCGTCATTGAACAAATCTGGGCAGACGTCGATGAAGCGCGCTCCGAAATCGTGCTCACCGTGCACTGGAAGGGAGGCGCGCATACGGATTTGCTAGTTCCGAAGCGCCGCAGCGGGGAGCGTGGCCGAACGACATCGTCGGATGTCGTCGAAGCCGTGCGCGTCCTCGCGCGAATCTTTCCCGATCACGAAATCGCTGCGTGGCTCGGCAAGGCCGGGATCCGAACGCCGAACGGTGCAAACTACACGCGTGCATTGGTTGCTTCGCTTCGCCATACAAGAGGGATCCCCGCGCACTCGATCGAGCGTCGTCGCGCCGACGGCTGGTTATCCCTCGAGGAGGCGGCCGGGCTGATGGACGTATCCACCAGAACGCTGCGCCGTGCCGCTCAGGCCAACGAGGTGCCCGCATGCCACCCCCTCGCAAACGGCCCTTGGATCTTCGCAAGGAGCGATCTCGAGAACGAGGTCGCCAAGCGAGTCACGACGCGCGTGCGAGCCAGACGCGATCGGGCGGGTGCAGGACCAACCGCCGGCCAACTCCCTCTCGTCATTCCAAGGACATAGCGAGGTGACGCACCATGAAGCGTTCTTCATACGCCTGCCGCAGCAACTGGGGCAGAGAGATCTGCCTTTACAGGAAAAAGCCACAAGCAAGTCGTGGCCGCATGAGTCGCAGTGGCAACGTGTGAATCCGCAAGCAAACACTCCACAATCCAAATAAGCACGCAGTTCCGCTTCCACGTAATGGGGCAGGCCTCCCTCGTAGTGCTCGCGCGCGTGTGCGAGAAACGATTCCAGATTCTCGCGCACCAACCTGTACAAGACCGTTTCGGTCGGGCGACGGGGAACGTACGCGGGTGCGAGAGCAGCCACGGACGCTCGAACACGCCCATTTTCGTGCCATGCTCATGCGACTGGATTTCACGGGAAAAACAACCCGCGTCGGGTGACCTGGCCACGTTCGAGGGTGACGCGGCCACCGCCGCAGTCGATCCCTCTCGACGCCATGTTCCACTTCGCGGATGTCTGCCGTTTCGGTGTCGGAAGCCCGGCCGGGAGGGGGGTCGGCTCTCAAATCGGGTTCGCGGCTCGGTGACAACGGAAGCCCCTAAGACGCGATATGTTTCCGCGCCCGCCTCCGCGGGCTCTTCGTCGACCGACGCACTTTGGGCTTACTACTCGCCGAGGGGCCGCACCGAGTCGCCGAGCATCTGGAGCTCCAAAGCGGATTCTCGCGCGACATCTGCTCGATGAGGCTCACCAGCGCTGGCCGTTGTAGCGGCTTCGTCGGGGTTGAGAAGAAGGGGCGGGGGCGGCCTACGCCCAGCCCGACGCGAAGTCATGGGCACCGCAGGCTGTAACCGACTGAAATCGCCTGCTGTCCCGCCGTGGGGTAAGGCGTAGTGTGTGTCGGTCATGGCGGCCATCGTCATCTTCTCGCGAGTCGTCAGAGCGGCCCCTGCGGGGGTCGGCCAAGGCTGGAGCAATTGCCATGGTCGCGACGGCCGGAGGGGTCGCGCCGGTGCCGCTCAGCGACGGGCACACGGCGCCTCGGTTCGCAGGCCGTCCGCACGGATTCCTGCGAGCATTCCAGAATAAGGGGCGCGTGATGACACGCGCATTCGCGATCGCGGTTCGTCTGGTGGTGTTCATCGGCGTAGTCGATGACGTCGCGTGGGCGCAGGGGGATAGCGTGTCCGCGCGGAGTCGAGTCGAGGACGACGGCCGAGAGGTGGCGGCATGGGAGCCGTTCCGAAGGGGCCGGGAGCTGATGGATCGCGGGGCCTACGAAGCGGCAGCCGCGGAGTTCGAGGAGAGTCTGAGGCTCGATCCGGGCGCGGGAACCATGCTCAATCTCGCCTATTGCTACGAGAAGCTCGGCAAGAGGGCGCAGGCTTGGACGGAGTACCAATCCGCTGCCGTCGCTGCCCGCGGGGACGGCAAGTCCGAGTGGGAGAGCGCGGCGCGCGCTCGCGCCGCGAAGCTCGAGGCCGCGATCGCCTGGATCGTCGTCCGCGTCGACAAGACAGTCGACGCGACCCTTCTCGATATTCGCCTCGATGGCGAGCCGTTGGGAGCCCATCAGATCGATCGGCCCACGCCTGTCGACTTAGGCCGACACGACGTGAAGGTGAGCGCCTGGGGAAAGCAAACCTGGTCGACGACGCTCGAGGTCGAGGCGCAGCGTACGCCGACGATCGAAATTCCGGCGCTCGATCCGTTGCCCACGGCGGCGGTCGCGCCCCTGAGTCGCCCGACACGCGCGTCAGCGCCCGCTCCCCCCACAGGCACAAGCTCGGCACGCGGGTTGGGCACCCGGCGAACCGCTGCCGTGACGATGGGCGCGGTGGCAATGGGGGCCCTGGGCGTCGCGGCGGGCTTCGCGTTATCTGCGCGGTCGACGTACGACAGCGCCGACTGTCAGGGTCGCTTCTGTACGCGACAGGGGCTGAACGTCCAATCGCGCGCGTACGGGCAAGCCGGGGTGGCGTCGGTGGCTGCTGCGACCGGGGCAATCTCGTTCGCATGCGCGGCCTTCCTTTGGTTGGCGCGGGCATTGCCGTCGCCCGCCCGAGACCTGCGCGTTGAGCCTTCCGCCGGGCCAACGGCGTGGGGTCTTACCGTGGAGAAGACATGGTGACGTCAAGCAGAGCACGGGGGGCGGCCGTGACCTGGGGCGCGTCGCTCGGCGTACTGCTGCCCGCCGCGGGGTGCAGCGACCTGTTCGGTTTCCAGCGGTCCAGCGTTCTGGTGGAGTGCGTCCAGGACTCCGACTGCCTCGGCAGCGAGATCTGTCTTTCCAACGCCTGCCAGCCGGCGTGCGACACGGCGAAAGACTGTCGAACCTCCGGCTTCCCCCCCGGGACTTCCGTATGCGCGGCACATATGTGCATCCCCGCTTCCGTCGACGCCGCGGACATTGTGCGGCAAGACGAGGGTGCCCCAGACTCATTCAATGGAGAAGAGACCGGCGCGTCCGGCAGCATGCCCGACGCTTCCTCCGAAGGCGAACCCAGTGACGCCGGCGCTTGCACCCCCCCGTGCCAGGATTTCAGCGTTTGCCAGGACGCGACGTGCTTCGATGTCGAACGATATGGCTACGTGGGCGCCGGCCCAGACACTCAGCCCATTGCGGGGAATCTTGTGGGCATCGAGATCCAGCCTGACACCTGCGGCATTGTCACCGGTATCGGATTCACCGACGTCAACGCCACCTCAGACCCCAACCCCGAGCCCATTCGCTTCGGCCTCTACACGGAGACCAACGGACAGCCTGATCGACGCATCGCGGAGACGCCCGAATCGACGCTGCAGGCGGGCACGGACGAGCTCCTGCTCGAATCGCCAGCGCAGCTCGAATGCAAGGATACAAATTCATATTATTGGATTGTTGGAGTTTGGCCCGCGGACGAGGAGATAGACTTTCAAGCCGAGGCGACTCCTGTGAATCTCATGGTTTACGCAGTCGTCGCGACAACAGACGAACTAACGAATGGGCTTCCTGATCCGTTTCCGGTGCCGCCGCGAACCTATGACCCGCCTCCGAAACAACCACATGTTTATATCATCGTGGCACAAGATCGCTGACGCAAGACGAGGGAGAGGATTACGATGAACACGACCAACTTATTCCCGCAATTAGGTTTTTGCGACGTGTCGGATATCAGCTGGATCGGACAGCCGGAGATCGGGCTCGAGACGCCGGTTACTGCGCTTTTGCACAACCTGAGCCCACAAGGTTATTTCTCTCAGCCCGGAAACGTGCAGTTCAGGTGGTGTCCATGGGGGTGGACGCAGGACGCAAATTCGTGCCCGGCCCTGATGACCGCCTCGGGCGGCTGCAACCCTGCGGCTGCCATGGACCCGAGCATAGGAGGCCCGCCGGCTATACAACCGGGGACCAGCCAGCCAGCTGCGATAGCCTGGACGCCCGGCTCCTCGGACGTAGGAACCCCTGGAGCGGTAGGCCGTATTCTCTGCCAGGCCATCGCCGTGTACGATGGCACCTGTCCAGCCTATGGCCCGGTCGATTCCTTTCCGCCGTACATACCGCCGTACAATATACTCTCGGGCAGGGTGACCATTTCCCAGGCCTCGGTCGACGCGGACTTTGTCGACCTCGTCGAGAAGACCTCCGCTCCCGCCTCGACCGTTCACCTTGGCTTCATCATGGCCAACACGCGCGGGATCGGCGTCCGCTTACGAATCGCCGTGCGATCGCTGGTCAAGGGGGGGGGGCCCGCCGAAAGCGTACGCTTCGATCTCGGCAAAGAGCGAGTGACGTTCGCGATAGGTAGGGCTGCGGTGCTCAACCCACGCATGTATTCAGGCGCTATTCCGGAGGGGATCTTTGAGGACCTGGTCGATAGGGGCACCCACTCACCGCAAGGCTTTGCCGTGGAGTCGGGTGAGATGCGACAAGGTTTGTTCACGATCAACCTCGCCGGGACGGTCGATCCGTATTCCGCGTTGTTCGAGGTGAACTACGAGATAGCAGACGCCGGATACGTGGGCCGCCCGTTCGGTGGCTTCACCATCGATCTTGGCGAGCACCTGCGCGCTATCGGTCATCGCCGCAACGAAGGGAAAGGTAGATAGTAAAATGCGGACGCCCTCGCGAACAGGCCTTGTCGCGTGCATCGCCCTCGGGATCACGGCTGCCCACGCGGTCGCGGGCTGCAGCGGCAACGATTCCGGTGCGGGCCCGGCCAGGGGCCTGGATAGCGGGTCCGACGCCTCCGACGCCAGCGCGGCGTCTGGAAGCGATGCGACGGTCGACGACGGAGGGGAGGAGGGGGCGCCGGGAGACGCGCCTGGGGTAGATTCGGCAGGAGACGTCTTCGCCGATTTCGCCGATGGCGATGCACCAGTCGACTCGAACGGTGACGTCATCGACGGCGGACCTGAGACGGCCGCAATCGTCGATTCCGGAAGCGACGGATGGTCAGGCGACGCAATCGCTGAGTCCGGCGGTGAGGCCGTGGTCGACAGCGCTCCGCCCGATGTGAGCGTCGACTCGTCCGTTTTCGATTCCGCGAGCGACGCCTCCGACGGCGAGGTTGTCGACGCTGCCGTGGCGGACGCCGACGACGATATCAACACGCTGGGCGTCATCCTTGGCACCCAGGGTGCCCTTTGTCAGGCGTGCGCGCAGCAGATGTGCGTCGACGCGGGAACGGCCTGCGAGCACCTGAGCGGGCAGGTAGCCGACGCCGGGCCAGCGGCTGGCCAGTCCCGGCAGCAGCTGTGCTACACGGCCCTTACCTGCGTGCTCAACGCGACCACCGCGTGTTACAATGAAGGAAACGCCGCCACGCCTTGCTACTGTGGCGCCGAGACGACTCAAGACTGCGCCGCCTTAGGGCCTGAGCCTGGCGCTGCCTGCACGACACAGGAGGAGAATGGCCTCGAAACGACCGATCCGTCAACCGTGTTGCAGCGCCTGTACGACACCAGTTTTGGCGCGGGTACCGCAAATGCGATCCTCCTATGCCTAGGCGACAACTGCATAGATTGTGAATGAGCTGCTGACGGCGTCGACCTCGGCGCTGGTTTCCTGCTTGACGATGGCGGCTTACCGGCCCGTCCGTGAGTGCCGGGTCGGGCGACAGAACGTTCCGTATTTGAGAAGGCTAGGGGTGGGCCCGGGCGGTGAGTCTCACGACCGCTCGATAGAGATTCTGCCGGTCCCGATGCGAAGCTGTCGCGGGCGGCGCTCGACGAGGGTCGCTGCGTCGACCACGCCCTTGTCGGCGAACTGCCTTCGAATGCGAAAGACGTCGACGTTCAGTTGAGGAGAGGCCATTCGAGGATCGTGTGCCACGTCTTCGCGGTCGATCCAGCCGCATGACGCCTCCGGAAGGCCGGCTTGGGCGTCACGGATCCGCTGGCGAGCGAGAGTCAGAAGCAGATAATGGTGAGCGCGCACTCCCATGTCGATGCTGCGGCCGCCGCACCGTACCTGGAGGCCCACGTGCTCCTCATCGAGCGATACGCTGAATATAAGCTCCATGTGACCCAGGCGCATTTCGATAGGTGACAGAGAGGCGCGTGTGGTTCTGCCCACCGTTTGTCCGCAGCAAAAGCGCCACATGCGGCCGGCGCATGCGAACACCACGAAGTGCCGGAGAAGCATGACGGATTCGTCGTGCTGTTCGAGGAGCCAGTCGTCCGTCAGTCCGCGATAAATAGTTGCTTGTGGGTCGTCCGCGGACGGCAGCGCGAGCAATTCGTCATCGATGATGAGCGGTGTACCCCCATCGAGGGGAATGGCCATCACCTGAGGCGGGCCGTCGTCCACGAGTTCCCAGTCCGCTCCAAGGTCGCCGAACGCCACGCGTGAGCCGCGTTGGAGCGGGTATTCCTCACCGGCTGCTATCCGTACCCCATCGACGAATGTCCCATTGCTGCTGCCGAGATCGCGCGCGCACCAGCGGTCACCGGTCCATCGAAGAAGTGTCTGCTGCGCGGAGACGTAGGGCGGTGCGAGACGCAAGGCGCAAGTCAGTGCGCGACCCACGACGTGATCGGGCTCGAGAGGTAAGGTTTTGCCAGTTGCAGATTCGCGGATCGAGGCCATCGTTCGAGCCTGGGCGCAAAAGTGGATGTGAAAGGGATTCGCGTTGGAAAAATGCGATCAGTGAGTCTCTGCGCTACCTGGGAACGTCCGGAGGAAACCAATGCTCTCCTGACGATGTTGCGGGCCGCGCCTCGGCGTCCGACGCGGAGTCGGCGTCTCTCGGGGGCACCGAGGAAGTGCCAGTCGCGGAGGCCCGCACGCTGTTGGCGGCCGAGGACGTCACGAAGTTCGACGGTGTCATCGAACCGGGCGCAGGCGGTCGTGCGGACGCGCGGGACGAATCGGGTCCGGGTGCCTTTGCGCGGGGGACGCTAGAGGAATGCGTCGGTTCCCGCAAAGGGCCCGGATCGTTGACGGTGGTTGGAAGACGAGGGCCAGAGTCAGCCGGGAAGGATTCCTCGACACGCCCGAACGGCGCGCGGAGCCTTGTGGAAGGCTCCAGCGATCCGAGCGGGGACAGGGAGGACGGATTGGAAGTCTTGCGGGTCGATATGAGGCCGACAAGACCACCCACGGCAAGGACCGCTAAAAGTCCAATAGCGAAAGTCACCAGGGGATCTCGCTTCGAAATCGGCACAACAGGATTTGCGGAGATCAATGTGGCATCCGGAGTCGTGCTCGCCCGGACCACGCGGGGACTGGGGGTAACAACCTCCGATCGACCCTCGGGAGATGGCGTCTCCGAACCGCTATCCCTACGTCTTGCACGTCGAGTCCGGACGGTGTTTCGGGGCGAGCTGAACGGACCCAGTGCCGTCTGCAGCTCGTCGACCGTCGCGTAACGTTGGCTGCGTTCGGTGGCGAGGCAATGCCGAATGACGTCGATGAGGCCGCGGGGGGACCCCTGCGGCAGGCTGAGCTTTGGTCCGGACTTGATGGTCGCGTAGACTTGAACGAGGGACTGGCCTTGGAAGGGCAACGTGCCCGTGATGAGTTCGAAGAGCGTGACGCCGAGCGACCAGATGTCCGTACGGATGTCGACGTCGCGCGCCGACTCCATCTGTTCGGGAGACATGTAGCAGGGTGAGCCGAACGGGATCTTCTCCTCGGTGACGATCGCGCCCGGGCGCCAGATGCCGGGTGGTGCAGTCGTGGACACGAGCCCGGCCGCCTTTGAAATTCCGAAATCGAGGACTTTGATGACTTCGACGGCCCCACCCCGGTGGACGGCAAAGAGATTGGCCGGCTTTAGGTCGCGATGAATGATTTGAAGTTGGTGCGCCTCGGCAATTGCGTCGCAAGCCTGCAAGACGAAGTCGACTGCGACGTGAACGCCCGGCGGCCCCCTAGTTCGCAGCCATGACGCGAGATCGCAGCCCTCCAGATATTCCATGACGATGTACGGCGCCCCTCCGTCACGAAGCGCGACGTCGAGGACACGGACCACGTGCGGACTCTTGATCGTCGCCGTGGCCCTGGCTTCGCGCACGAAGCGAGCAATCGAGTCCGAGGGTGCGGACTCGGTGACCAAGAACTTGATGGCGACCTTCTGGTCCAGCAAAATGTGCTGTGCGGCAAATACCGTTCCCATTGCCCCCGAACCGAGCAATTGGCCGATTCGGTACCCTGCGACGACATCGCCTTCGCGCACTTCGACAGGCGCCTCCCGCACGCCAAATTCCGGCTTCTGGGCCGGGCTAGAGCATGACTGGGAAGTCGAACATCGGCTCGGCGTGGCGTCAATACCGGAGCCGCTCGTTCCGCGGACCGCCGTATAGGAACGGTGGGCTAGGAGGACCGTGGCGGACATCGTCGGCGTCAGGACTATCGGAGGAGTCCGCCAGAGGCGATTTCAAGTGATTGCACGCCACTGACCGCGGGTAAAGTGGGTGCTCTGGGATCCTGCGCCGCCGCCGCCCAGGGCCCGGGGCGCGCCCGGAAGAGGGCACGAAAACATGGCGCACGGGCTCGCGCTCGGTGATCACGGCGAGCACCCGCAGTCGGCCGTGGCACTTTGGACATCGCAGGAGCGAATAGCGGCTTCAAAGCGCATCGGCCGACGAAGAGACCGGGAAAACCGCCGCAGTAACATAAATAATAGGCGATTGTGCGACGGCGCCCGTGACGCGTGCGATTAGCGTCGAGGCGCGTATCGGCGCAATTGCTCAATCGTCCACTTGGACGGAGCCGCAGCGACAACGCTTCGGCACGCGATCTGCTCTCTAAAAGCGGCGACGTCGGCTCACGCGCCCGTTGTCCTGGCTCCTTGGGCTGTCCGCCGGCATCAGGCAGCGGCGCGGTAGTCATGATGAAGGCCGCCGAGCACGGAGATGGCCTCGACCGGGCCAGCAAACTTGGCTCGGGAGCGTTCCGTGCGGACCGGAACCCGACGTGATGCGGCGCGAGGCCGTGGCGCAACTCACCGCCCAAGGGCTCGCCGAGAAGAACATCGCACTCCAGGTGGGGTTTGGCGATGACCGATCGCTTGCGCGCGCGCGCAGGCGATGGGGTGCGAGTCGGACTCAGTAACCCTTCGCAAAGCACGCTTCGCGGTTCTTCACGGGTACCTCCTCCGTCGTAAGCGAGCTGCATGGCCAAGCCTATCGTCGTCGGGCGACGCCGCAAGTTGGTCCACCGCCGCGAGCGCGCCAAGAGCCTCCCAGGGCCAGGCAAGGTCGACGACCCCACTGCCCGACAGGCCTATCTGCGCCGTCAGCGACCGAGCCAACGTCGGCGACACTTGCACGCGGGATTGCGCGTTCGCGCCCGGACTCGGTCATGGCCGCCCATTCGGAGCGATTCAACCGGAGTTGCGGGCGCCGGTCGATGACGCCTGGCGGCAAGGAGAGACCGGTTCCCGACCGCGCCTTGACGGATGGCCGCGCAAGGCGGAACGTGCTGTTCTACTCGATAACCCGATGCCTCCGCCTTTTCGTACCGAGGCGCCGGTGACCGCTCGGACGGGAGCGCGCTTTATCACGTCCGGCAGGCCGCTCAACAATCCTCTAGCCCGCGCCGGCGCAAGCGGAATGGACCGAGCCTGCCGCCGAGCGCGGATGGCCCATCCCACCCCGCCCGCGAGGCAGCGGCTCGATCCCATCGGATTCGAGTTTCTCGTCGAGCTTGCGGGGGGCGGTTGCGCGTGATCCGGACTCCACTGGCAGCGTGTCCCGGATGTGCCCGGCACATTCGGGTCGAGGAGCCGGCTTGTCCGTTTTGCCAGGCCGACTTGCCCTCGTCGTTCCGGCGGGTCCAAGCGCCGCCATCGCCGGCCGAGCGGCAGTCGCGCGGCTCTCTATGCCCTGCGAGTGGGGGCGCTCTCCGAAACCGCAGCGGCGTGTGGAGGCGAGTCTACGTCCCGTGGTGGCTACTTGTGACCTTGCGGCAACACTGCGGTGAGCGGTCGTGACGCGGAGGCTGGGTGTAAAATAGAGCTTACGTTCTAAAAAATGGCGCGATACGGATCGCGCCCATGGAGGCATTGCTTCGATATCGAGGACGCGAGGTGCGCGCCGGCGACGTGGCGTTTCTGCGAGAGCTGATCGCCGCGAGTCCGGGGACCAGTCGCCGAGCGTTGTCGTTCAAGGTTTGTGAGGCGTGGGGTTGGGCGCAACCCAACGGGACGTTGTGCGATGCGGTCTGTCGCGGGCTGATGCTGCGATTGCACCGGGAAGGCCACGTGGAGCTGCCGCCGGCGCGATGGCGGAGTCAGCAGCCACGTCGGCACGCGGTCGTGGATCATGTGGATGTCCCGGCGCGCCCGCTGGCGGTTCCGCTCGCGGAGCTCGCTCCCCTGGACATTCGGCAGGTTCGACGCACGCCCGAGGAGTCGCTGGTCAAGTCGATGGTCCAGCAGCATCACTATCTGGGGTACACGCATCCGGTCGGCGAGCACCTCAAGTACCTGGTATCGGCGGCCGGACAGCCGATCGCGTGTTTCTGCTGGTCGTCGGCCGCGCGGCATCTGGGGCCTCGGGATCGCTACATCGGCTGGTCCAAGGAGCAGCGAAGGGCCCATATTCGGTTTGTCGCCTACCAGAGCCGGTTTCTGATTTTGCCGTGGGTGAAGGTGCCGCATCTGGCGTCGCATCTGCTCGGCGCCATTTCGCGCCGGCTTTCGGACGACTGGCAGCGGGTCTACCGGCATCCGATCTACTTTACGGAGACATTTGTCGATCCGACTTGTTCTCGCGGCACGTGTTACCGCGCCGCCAACTGGACGGTTCTCGGGATGACCGCCGGCCTCGGCAAGGACGCTCGCGGCTCGATTCCCAATCGTTCCCTCAAACAGCTGTTCGGATATCCGCTGGTCGGCGACTTCCGAAAACGCCTGCTCGGTGGGTACTGACGTGGATCGCACGCCCGTCCGTGACGTCGATCTGAACGACCTGCCGCCGATGCTGGAGCGCATCCGGGCGGTCGTCTGTGACGACGACTACCACCTCATCGAAGCGCTTGCGACGACCGTGATCGAGACGACCCGCGAGCTACGCAAGACCCACGCCACGCTGACGCGGGTGCGGCGCCTCTTCGGACTCACGGGCAATGAGAAGACCGCTCACATCAAGGCCGACGTGGCCAACCCTGCGTCGCAGACGGCCCATCCGGCGGTCGAGCCGCAAGACGCGCCCGCGAGCGATCCCAGCGCCACCCCCGCGGCCGCGGAGAGTGCGCCGGAGCCATCGGCGCCCCCCACGAAAGAAAAGCGCAAGGGTCACGGACGCGTGCCCGCCTCCGCCTATCGCGCGGCGCAGCACGTCACCGTGGATCACGAGTCGCTGCGGCGGGGAGACTCGTGCCCGCTCTGCACACAAGGCCGTGTCTACGAGCTGGCCGCCCCCGCGACCCTCGTTCGGATCGTCGGGCGGGCTCCGCTGGGGGCCGCCTGCTTTCACTGCAAGCAGCTTCGCTGCGGCGCCTGCGGCCACGTGTTCACCGCTCGTCCGCCGCCCGAGGCCCAGGGAGAAAAGTGCGACGAGTCCGCCAGCAGCATGATCGCCGTGATGCACTACGGCGCGGGCGTTCCCTTCCATCGACTCGAGAAGCTGCAGGACAATCTCGGTACGCCCGTCCCTGCGTCGACCCAGTGGGATGTCCTGCGCGATCGCGTCGATCGGGTCGAGCCGGTCTACAAGGAGCTCAAGCGCATCGCCGCCCAGGCCGAGCTCTTGCACGTCGACGATAGCCACATGCGCATCTTGAGCCTCATGGGCAAGCGCCGCGCCGACTTGCTCGCGAAAGGAACACTCGAGGCCCCCGAGCGCACAGGCTTGTTCACGACCGCCATCGTCTCGATCATCGCGTCACTCGGCGTCATCGCGCTATTTTTCACGGGGCGAAAGCATGCGGGAGAAAACCTCGCCGAGCTGCTGAAACAACGAGCCCCAGACCGGCCTGTCCCTCTGCTCATGAGTGACGCCCTTTCGCGCAACGTCCCCGACGGCCATGACGTCATCGAGATCAATTGCATCTCCCACGGGCGACGCAAGGTCGTCGACGAGGTCGCCAACTACCCCGACGAGTGCCTCGCGCTTCTCGAGCGGCTCGCGGCGGTTTACAAGGTCGACAACGACTGCAAAAAGCAAGGCCTCTCGGACGACGAGCGATTACGGGTGCACCAGCGACTCAGCGCGCCCGTCATGGGGGATCTGCAGAAGTGGATGACCGCTCAGCTCGACGAAAAGCGCATCGAGCCCCACTCCGACCTCGGGCAGGCCTTCCACTATTTCCTCAAACGGTGGGACAAATTCACGGTTTTTCTCCGTGTTCCGGGAGCGCCGCTCGACAATAACCTGTGCGAGCGTGTCCTCAAGATGGCGATTCGGTTGAGAAACGTGTCGTTCTTTTACAGAAGCGAGCTCGGTGCGCGCGTCGGCGACATCTATATGACCCTCATTCACACCGCCGAGCTGCACCACCAAAATCCCTTCGATTACCTCACCGCGCTGCAACGCCATTGCAAGGCCGTCGCCGAGGCTCCCGGCGACTGGCTCCCCTGGAACTACAAGGCCACCCTCGCACGGCGCGGCGCCTCGCCGAGCGGCGGCGACGATACGCGTGCCGCCGCCTAGACGGCGATGAGCGCGGCCGGCTTACGCCGCCGCGACGTCCGGCGTTACTGAGCGCCACGGGCTCGCCGCCTGCGTCGTCTCCGGATTGCCACCCATCAGCAGCACCTGCACTTGGTGCGCCAGCAGCTGGCGAGTCTTCTCGTCGCCCGCGCCGCTTCGCGGCCAGTGGTCGAATCTTCCATGCGACAAACGCTTTTGGCAGAGCCAGAATCCCTGCCCATCGTACGCCAAAATCTTAATCGCGGTCCCCCGACGACTTCGAAATACGAACACTGCTCCCGAAAACGGATCGCTCGACAAGATCTGCCGGCACACCCGGCACATCCCGTCGATCCCCCGCCGAAAGTCCACCGGCTCCACCGCAACCAGAATCCGCATCTGCGGCGTGAGCTGGATCATCGCTCGCGTCTCCAGAAGGCGTGCGCCAATCCGACCACGTCCAACCCGCTCGCGCCCGTCACCTCCACGCGCAGCCGCTCTCCGCCTCGACCCTCGAGCTCGATCACCGTCCGGCTCGACCCGTCCGCCGTCCTCGCCGCCGGCATCGCCACTTCGATGAACGACGGCGACGTCGTCTGGATCGCCGAGCCCGTCGACGCTCGGCTCATCCGGTCCTTCAGCCCTTGGTAATTCAAACGCGTCGCCCGCGACGTCGCCCACACCCCTTCGCGGCGAGCCACCTCGATCGCCGCGTTCCACAGCTCCTGGGGCACCCTCGACCGCTTGCCTCCGCATCCGGCTCGCCACCGCTCCATCCGCCCGCGCAGACTTTCTAGAGCGCCCGTTGCCCCGATACTCGTTCGATTCATCAGGTCTTCCTCCTGACCGCGACGCTGCCCGAGTCACGCGTCGACTTCACGCACTGTTGCCGAATGCCACCGCCGCCCGCCGCGACCTGCCCCTCTCGCACGCCCCCCGCCAGACCCCCCCCTCGTACTCCCCGCCCCGCAGCCGTGCCGCAAGGACACGGCTACTTCGGCGATCGGCTGGGATTCCCAGGGCTCGGCTATCTCTAGCGGACCACGTTTGCCGTCATGACCATGCTCGCCGCCGCCGTCGTCGACTTGCTTCGGTCGCGACGGTCTTTGCTCGCTGAGGTCGCCTTGTGCGCCACCAAGTCGCCATTCTGCAGCGGTCGGTCGCCAGGCCGAGGGTGACCCGACTCGACCGGATCGTGTTGGTCGCGCTCGCTGCCTTGACGCCGACGTGGAGGAATGCGCTGCGCATCGTCCAGCCCGAGACGCTTCTTCGTTGGCATCGCGCCGGCTTCAGGGCCCTGTGGCGCTGGCGGAGCCGACCGCGCTCCGCAAAGCGCCTCCCCGCCGAGACCGGCGCGTTGATTCGCTCGATGGCGTCCAACAACTCGACGTGGGGGGCGGAAAGAATCCGCGGAGAATTGCTCAAGCTCGGGATCAAAGTCAGCAAACGCACGATCCAGAGGTACATACGCGCAGCCCGGCCGGGCAGACCGCATGGGCAGCTGGTCCACGTTCTTGCGAAACCATGCCCGCGAAGTCTGGGCGTGCGACTTTCTGCAAGCCTACGACGTGTTCTTCCGCGCGATCTTTGTGTTCGTGTTCATCGAACTGGCCTCGCGCAGAATCGTGTTCGCGGCGACGACCCGTGCGCCGTCCCAGCCGTGGGTCACGCAGCAGCTCCGCAAGGCAACGCCGTTTGGCGAGGCCCCGAAGTTTTTGATTCGCGATCGAGACGACAAGTTCGGGCCCAACTTCGACGCCGTCGCTCGCGCGAGCGGCATCCGCGTCCTCCGCACGGCCATGCGCGCGCCGAACATGAACGCCATCTGCGAGCGTTTTCTCGGGTCGCTTCGTCGCGAGTGTCTCGACCACGTTATTGTGCTGGACGACGTGCACCTGCAACGCGTCGTCACGGAGTACGTCCGCTACTACAACGCCGCTCGGCCGCACCAAGGGCTCCGCCAGCGGATCCCGGTGCCCCCGAACGGCTCCGCGGCCGCCGCTCGCACTACAGTGGAAGGAAAAGTCGTCGAACTCCCGGTGCTCGGCGGCCTGCACCACGACTATCGCCGGGCCGCCTGATCTCCGCGATCGTCCGTTGGATCCTTCAAGTAGCCAGCACGGCCCCCAAATTCGCGAACCCCTACACCGAGTCAGGTGAAATCATTGCTCCGCCGCTCTTCCCGCTGAGCGTTTCCGTTTCCGTGCGCGTGCGATGGTCCCCCGTGCCGCGAAGCCACCACGCCGACGTCGCCGAACGCGAACGCGCCTGGGTGGGCAGCGTGCCTGTTACGTCGCCACGCCGAACGCTGGTCGACGTGCGGCGCGCGAACGTCTCCGGTCTTCGTTGCCGTCCAGCAGGGCGACCCACTGCCGTTGGTGCTCAGGGTCGCGCGCAAGGGCCTCGCGGAATGTTTCCTCGATGATGGCTTTCGCGGGTTCGGCCACGCTCGCCCACACGCGCTTGTTACGCACCTTGGGGCGTGCCGGACGTGCTTCGCGGTCGGCGCACCGGTTCAGGTCCGCGACGACCTCCTCGGCCGTACGGGCATAGCTCGGCACGGTATAAATGGCCGCCACTTCCGCCATCCGCTTGCGATTGCGTTTCTCTCCCGAGGTGAGGCGCGTCGCGAGCTTGCGCACGGCCTTGCCAGCGGCCTTCTTGGTTGCCGGGCGCAGGTCCCTGGGCACCATCACGATGCCTTTGCCGTCGAACGTCATCACCAGCGGGTCTCGCGTGTGCTCCTCCAGCTCTCCGCTCTCTCGACGCTCGGCGTAGAACAGCTCGAAGTCCGCGGCGGCGCGTACGGACATCTCCTCGACCTGCCGTTTGGCGACCTGGGCCCCCGTGTGCGAGACGACTTCCCGCTGGACGTCGTCGAACGACTGGATGGCAGTGTGCTCCGCCACGAAGCGCTCGACCCCGTGCGAATATGCCTCGGGCGGTAGGTTCAGCACCGAGTCCATCGGATGCAGACCGTTCACGTCTCGCGCCTGGTAGGCCAGCCGCGACACGCTCACCTCGCCGACAAGAGTCATCAGGGGACGCGAACTCGCCCGCAGCGTCCTGCGACGAATGCCGTCCGCGCCCTTCACCGGGACCTGCCGTTCCCGCGCCGCCCGCAGCTCCATGTGCGCCTCGAGCAGCAAGCGCTGAAGCTCAAGCCCCTCCTTGATGACGTAGCTCTCTAGTTCGCTGTGCTGAGCGCCCATCAGGTCCTGCGACGTCAGTCGCTTCTTCATGCCCACAAGATGCACGTCCACCGCGTAAAACGCATCGACTTCCTCAATCCGTTCAGCCGCTCCCATACCCACCCGTTACACGACACCCGTCACCATGGACAGCACATTTCGCGTCTTTCGGCCGCGTTCGCGCGTCGCCATGGAGCCGGACCCCAGACCATTCGCGTAGCTGATGCTCACGGCCCCGCCGTTCGGAGCGCGCCAGGGCACGGCCGCCTCCTGCGCGCGAACCGAGCCGGCCGCGGACGTGACGAGGGCGAGGGCGGATCAAGCGAGGAAACGGGGACAGGACATGTCGAGACCTCCTTTTGGCTTCTTGTCCCACCGCCTCGGCGCGGGTTTCCGTCATTTCCGATGGAGGGTCGCGGGACGAGGATGAAGGGTCGGCTGGGGCCGCGAGCGGCCCAAGAGCGAGTTGGCATCATGGGGGGTGCCGCAAGTGGCGAGGGCGGTCTTCGGGTGCCTCAGCGGCCCAACCGCTCGCAACCCGGACCAAACCCTTCGGGTTCCTCGTCGATGGCTTTTTCACATGCGACGCGAGAGAAGTACCACACCTGGTCGGTGAACTTCGCGTGACCCGCCGCCGCGTCGGTCAGGGTCGTCCACGACTCGCACAGCGGACCGTAGCGAATCTCGTTGCTCGCCGGATCCCGGGACGGAATCGGCGTTTGAATCCAGCCCGTCAGGCGGACCCCGTCGGGGCCGGCTGCAAATCGAAACTCGGAGAGCTGATGGCCGCCCGAGGCGAGCGGGTCCCGCCGTGAGATTCCATCCCGATGGGCTATCGGCGTCCTGCCGGAGGTCCCAGGCCTCGCATCCCTCGCCGCGGCGGACGAACACGGAGCGCGTGTGCGACAGCGCGGTTTGAAACGAGAGCAGGCGCTTCTTCGCCGTCGCGAGCGCCGCCTCGAGCTGCTGATTCGTCGCGTCGTACGCCGCGCGATCCTCCTCGTCCCGGGCGCGCGCGCCCTCCTCGGAAAGCTCGCAGGTCACCCCGTTGTGAAACTCCCAGCCGGCGCGCGGGCTTGCGTCGGGCAAGCCTTCGAGGAGCGCTGCTTCGTGGGTGCAGTCCCGAAGGTCGGCATACCAGCGGGCAGGGCGGACGGGCGCACAGTCCTGCCAGGCACGAGCGACCATCGGGTCGCGTTCGAGAAAGCAGGGGTAGCACGCCAGTGCCTCCAGACGGTCCTGGATGCGTTCGAGAGGTCCGATGCGCCGGTAGTGTTCGCCGACGGCAGGGCCCGCGCTGCCGCTGCGGACCTTGACCTCGAGCACCACCTCGCCGAGCGGACCTTGCCGCGCAGTCCGGGCCAGGCCGTCAGCCACGATCCACTCCGAGCACCGCCCGGCAACGGCCACGTAGAATCGCCTGGGGAGAGACGGGGGTCCCGCATCCAGAGGGGTGATCGCGACGGCGCTCCGAGTGACCGGCGCGGCCCGGATTCGCTCCGTCGGGCACTCCGGCCGTTCGACGGCGGCGTGTCGCCCGCCGCAGCCCGCGGCGACGACGAGGGCCGCGCGAGCCCACGCGGCATTCGCCCCCGGCGCGCGAGCACCGCGGACACCGCGGAGGTGCACCGACGCCACGGCTACGCCCAGCTGGGAAGAAAGTTGTTCCAGTCGAGCGGGGCGCGCCTGCGCCCAGGTACCGTTCGGCTGTTGCGGTGCAAGGCCTCGTCGACCTTCGCGTCGAGCATGACCTGATCGATGATGGACTCGCGCTGCGCCGGGGTTTCGCCCTGCGGCTTAGGCGTGACACCGAAGCCATAATCGAAGTCGCTTGCCGACAGGGTCGAAGCCGGGTTTCCATGGCTGTAGATGGCGACGAGCTCCGCCTCGGTGGCGCTCTGAACGAGTCCCTTGGTCACCGCAATGGGCTCCTTGCCGTTTGACGACAAATAGAGGCTGCCCGGTCCCGAGAAGACCGCGATGCAGTGCCCGATGCCGCCCGTCTTGAGCGTCGCGCAGACGACCCCAACCGGCGAGAAGTACTGGGGGAGCGTCCGCAGTCGAAACGACGCCATCCCTTCGCAGCTCGATTCGTAACGCCGTCCGTACACGGCACGCGATACCGACGCGCTGAATCCCACCGGCGCGTTGAGGCCCTTGAAGACCACTGGAAACTTTGACGGCCCTTTCTTGGTGGCCTTGCGGCCCGGCGCGACGGAGACCGATGCGCCCCCGGGAGGCACGAAGTCGCTCGCCGCTTGCACCGAAGGAAATACCGTCGCCTTGCCGCCGACCTCGACGAGCACGCCTCCGACGTAGAGCACGACGACCGATTGGTCCTGCCTCTCCCAGCTCGGCGTCTTCGTGTTCCCGGCATTGCGGTAGTGCACTTGAAGCCCGCTCATGACCCGCTGGCACGCTGCGAGGAGCTTCGCGTAGAGCGCGTTGACTTTCTCGTGCGAGTGCTCGAGCTGGACGTTCTTGTAGTAATTGAAAATCGTATCGAGCGAGAGCGGCGGCGACGCGAGAGGATCCACGCCGCACTCGGCCATGTCGTTGATCAGGTCGAGGTAGTTCCCCGTTCCCTGCAGACCGATCATCGACTTTTTCTTCGCGTCCCAGCGCGAGCCGAACGACCCGTCCTTCTTCTGATTGCACGCCGCGCCGCCAACCGCGTAGGCCAGGTGCCACTCGTCGTCGGAGAACGAATCGAAATCGACGTACTTCGCGTCGTCCTCCGGCAGAGGCAGGCCCAGCATCCTGGCGCTCGCCCATGCCTTGACGAAGTCGCCGGAGTCGATCGCTGCGTTCAGGTCGACGACACCTTGCTCGAAACCGTTGGCGGTGGCCGCGTCGCAGAGGTGAACCTCCTCCGGCGCGCTCGCCGCGAGGTTGAAGTCCGACGTGGCCGGCGCGGCCTTGGCGAGGTCGGCGAGCGTCTTCGCGTTGCAGATGGCCAGCTTGTCGGCGCGCAGAGTGTTGCTGATGGTCTGGGTCCGCGGAATGTCGAGCGGGCCGTAGGACAGAGATTGGGCCGCTCCGAAGTTCAGCGTCACGTTGCCGCTGCTCCCCGGTGTGGCCATCCGGACGGCGCTCAGGTCCGGCTGATTGAACTTCGCCGAGCCCACGCCACTGACGATAAGACTCTCGCTGGGGACGTCGTCGTCGGGGTCCCAGCTGCGAAAAAGCTTGAGCGACGCCGGATCGGTGATGGTGAGCGTGGCGATGTCCACCTTGCCGAGCGTTAAGGTGTACGTCGTGCCGTCCGTCGACGTCGCGCTTACGTCAAGGATGTTGTCGTAGCACTTGAAGCTATAGTCCTGCCAAGGGCCGCTGCCGGCCGTGGCTAACGGGGTGTCCGAGGCCTTGCCCAAGATTCGTGATCTGCCCGTTGTAAGGTAACTCTCGCCACGATATCAAGATTGTCCGAGAGGCGCACGAAAGAACGCAGCCGCCGCTCCGGCATTCCTCCGTGCTACGGCTCGGCGCTCTGGAAACGCGACCACCATGCAACCGTACGTCGTCAAACAGGGCGATCATCTCCCACTGCTGGCGTACCGTTTCGCCTTCGACGCGGACTCCGTCTGGAACGACCCGGCCAACGACGACTTGCGGAAGCTGCGGCCCGATCCGAACCTGCTGCTTCCGACGGACGTCCTGTACATCCCGGATCAGGTGAACAAGAGCCCGGTCCCTCACTCGCTCCAGACGGGGCAAAGTAACCTGTTTGTGTCAGACGTGCCCAACGTCGGTTTGGTCGTGGTGTTCGCCGACCCCGCTCGAGCCTCCCAGGGCTTCAGCGTCACGGAATGCCCCGACCTGAAGGGACTGAGCACGGACGGGGACGGCCACGCCACGTTCGACATTCCCATCTCCATGCAGAAGGTCTCAATCGTCTTTGCCAGCGACGGCGCGACCTTCAGTATCAAGGTCGGACACCTGAACCCGATCGAGACCCTGAGTGGCGCGGCCCAGCGGCTTCAGAACCTAGGCTTTCTGGACCCGGCCATGGACCTCGACGGCCTGGACGTCGACACGGTGCGGGCCGCGCTCCTGGCGCTGCATGCCGGCCCGTCGGATCCCAGCGGGCAAACTGGCGCGGAAGGTGGGGATGCGCCGCCGAGCAGCGGGGCGGACGATGGGAGCGACCTGTCCGACGACCCGTTTGGCGACGACGACGACACGGGCGACGTGACGAAGTACGACAATTACGCGCAGGATGGGACCGCTCCTCCGGATTCCGCCTCCTTGCCGCAGAGCGCATCGAGCCAAGGGGACAGTCCAACGATGAGCGATGACGGCACACCCGATGATCAGGCCAAGAAGCTCTTGCTCGACGCTCACGGCTCATAGGGGGGAGTCCGCTAAGGCGGGCGTCGACGTGGGTCGCAGTCGTCCCGCGCAAGTAGGCGGGTCGGTCAACGCGGGACGAGCGCGCGCAACCGTCCCTCGAAGAACCGCCGCTCCATCGGATTTCGCGCCCTCTCGAGCGCAGCCCTCAGGTGCTTCCTCGCCGCTTCCATTCGCCCCGCCCGCAGCTCCAGGTCGCCAAGGGCGGCTTCGTAAAAGGGGTTTCGCGTGAGCCGGCCGTCGTGCTCGATGGCACGCACGGCGAGCAGGCCTGCCTCGGGCCCCTCTCTCTCCCCAATCGCGATTGCCCGGCTGAGCGCGACGGGCGATGGACGCAGCGCCATGAGCATGTCGTAGAGCCCGACGACCTCGGCCCACGCGGTCTCGTCCGCAGTCTTCGCGTTCGCATGCACGGCCGCGACGGCCGCCTCGATGTGATACTCGCTGAGGGTGGCGCCGGTCGCCGATGCGTCGAGGAAGGTGATCCCCTCGGCTGTAAGAGCGGTGTCCCAGCGGGTACGGTCCTGTTGCCGGAGGGGGACGAGGTCGCCTGCGGAGTCGAGCCGCGCGGGCATCCGCGCTGCGTGCAGGCACATCACGGCAACGAGAGCGCGCGTGCTGGGGATGGTGCACACGGGATGCTCGAGGAGCATCCGGGCGAGGTGCAGCGCCTCGCGGCACAGGCTGACGCGCACGGACACCTCGGGCGAAGCGCCGTGGTATCCCTCGTTGAACAAGAGATAGAGCGCCCGCTGCACCGCAGGCAGGCGCTTTTGGAGCTCGGCGTCGTCGTGGAGTTCGAAGAGCCGCCCACTCGATGCGAGCGTCTTCTTCGCACGCCGGATGCGCTTGTCGGTCCCATCGCAGGGCGATCGTAGCGTCGGCGATGGCGTTCATGGGCAGTGATGCGTAAGCCATCGGCCATCGACGTGAGGCAAGGGCGTTGAGCGTGGGAGGCAGGCGTGCTCGGCCAATTCGGCACGCAGATCGAGGCTCCGAAGCATGGCGGACGATCACCCTCCGTTGGCCTGGGGCAGCGCCTTGGGCGCGGCTCGTTCGGTCGACCGGCAGGCTTTGAACGGCCTACTCGCCGCGAGCGGACTGTAGATCTCCACGTATTGAAAGACTGCGAAATCCTCAATTTGGTGGACGCCGTCCCGGAACACTCGGGTCGACGATTGCGGGTTGCGCTCGAGAACCAAATCGGTTCGCCGATTCAGCGATAACGAACGCCCCTAAGACGGGATATGTTTCCGCGCCCTCTTCCGCGGCTCTTCGTCGACCGACGCACTTTGGGCTTACTACTCGCCGCTGTCAACGTGAGTGGTACCCGAGAGCGCGCGTCCTCTGGGGCGACGGCGAGCGACTTCACTGGCAAGCCGGGCCCCCGCACGGCCCGGTGTACGAGAGCGCAAAGATTGTGACAGCCTGGTGGCGGGAGTCGCGAAGGGCCGCGCCGGCGTGACTGAGCGCGGCCCCGGAAGCGTCCCGGTGCGAGCGACACACCAGAGCGGCGCCCCAAAGAAGCTGGCGCGATCATCGGACCCGGGACCTCAGCCGTCTTCGAGCTCGAAAGACGACGACCCGATGATGAAGGAGGTTCTGCCGATCATCGTGCCGCGGATCCGCGAGCTCGTCCCGGTGAGTTTCTCGTGTGCTGGCGGGCACAGTGTGTCCATGCCGGCCCAAGAGCCCACGCTCGCTGACCCCTTATCTGACGACCACTTCGACACGTTCGCGGAGCTTCTCGTTGAGCACTCGCCGTTCGATATCGACGGATCCCTGGGGGCGCGCCGAAAAGAATCGCGGTGAGGAGACCTGGGGAGCTCCACGAGCGCGAGTCGCTATTCTCACACGGCACTTGCCGCGGTACAGACTCGCGCGCGAAGACCCCCAACAGAAGGGCACGCCGAGAAGTGATTGCCGCAACGCGTCAGTGCGTTCACCGTGAGTCGGATCGCACGAATGAACCTGTCGTGTTGCCCGTTCCAATCTGTCGTGCGGTGAAGAGCAGGTGGGAAATCGGACCGCCGCCGATTCCTTTGACAAGCGCATCGCGCTCGCGGATCGGGCGCACGTGCCCCCCCCGGCTAGGCCGGCGTAGCAGCGGGACGACGGCGCCAGTCGTGGGGGGCAACGCAACCGGCGGCAAGCCGCTTGAGCCCGGCGTGCTCTGCGCTGCTCGCGCTCGTCGCGCACACACAAGAAAACACACAAGCAGGGCTAATTCTCAGGGGTCTTCCAGGGTCGTCGGCCCTTCCAGAAACCCTTGTTTTTTCGAGCGGGAGAAGGGATTTGAACCATCGACGTCCACCTTGGCAAGGCGATTGTTACGTGGTTTCAACGTGTTACAGAGCGTTTCCTGCAAACTGCATTTGAACTGAAATATCGAGAAAGACGGCCCGGAGGCGTCTCGCGCACGTCCAGCTCGTTACGCGCGAGGGTGCCGTGAGGGACAGCAAAGTGGACAGCATGATGGACAGCATTCCAGGCGAATGAGTTCCGATCCTCAGGAGCGCTTCGGCACCTTCACCTCTGGCGGGTACGGGGACTGTTCTTCGATCCCCTCGGGCGCGACCAGGTCGATGTTTTCGTAGATCTCGCTCAGCGGCACGGTCGCGTCGACAGACGGCAAGCGTAGCTGCGCGTCGAGGCCACGCGAGACGGCGAGACGCCACGTGCCGTCCGTTTCCCGCAGGTAGTGATCCACCGCAAGACGATCCGTCGAGACGAGGACATACTCTCGCAACGTCTCGATTCGACGGTAGTGGTCGAACTTGGCACCGCGATCGTATGCCTCGGTTGAGGCAGAGAGCACCTCGACCAAAATCAAAGGGTTGACCAGGCTTTGCGGGAAGTCCTCGTGGCGCCGACCAGGGCCGCACAGAACCGTGACATCAGGATACGTCCCGAGACCGGTCGCCTCGATGTAGACGTGCTGGTCGCTGGGCAGGACGGCGCAACGGCGAGCGCGCAGGCGCTCGCCCAGCGCTCGAATGATGTTTCCACAGACGAGGTTGTGCTTGGGGCTCGCCCCGGCCATGGCGAAGATGCGTCCAGCGAGGTACTCGTGTTTACGCTCCGAGTTCCTCTCGAAGGCGAGGTACTCCGCCGGAGTCACAACGGACGCGTCGTGGGGCTGGGCCATGGCGAGGGATCTCGTTTATTCGTAGCACATGCGACCGTGACGCTGCCCCGACACGCTCGCCCGTGAGGTCCGTTCGGTAGATCAAGCACGGGCGCGTTAGGCGCGTCATCCCGCCAGGCTTCCATCGGAGGCTCCGATCGTTCGTGGGCAGTTACCCCCCTCGCCGGAGGCGGGGTGCGAGTTCCGAAAGCTGCACTGCGCCCCCCGCAAGGTGTCCACGACTTCGATGAGCCAAATCTTTCGCCGCTCGGTGACAACGGAAGCCCCTAAGACGCGATATTTTTCCGCGCCCGCTTCCGCGGCTCTTCGTCGACCGACGCACTTTGGGCTTACTACTCGCCTAACGCCCCTCGACGGTGATCTCGATCGGCTCGATCGCCGACGTACCGTGCTCCGCACGGTTATCACGAGCCAACTGGCTCGACCACCACCGAAGCGAGAACACCGAAAGCCCTTCATTCTCTGCGAATTGCCGCGCCGCCAACGCGCCACTCGGCTTGACCACCAGACTCGCGACCGACGCTCGCGTCCCATGCGCCCGATCGCACGGCGCTTTCTGCGCCTAAATCAAGTACGGCCCCGGCCGGACGGTTAGTGCGCCGGGATAAACCGACATGGAGAAAGGAATGAAAAGTCCAACGTTGAGGAATAGCGAGCCACAACGGCCCCGAGTCATGCGCTGCCGCCCGTGAGGGTGTCGGCGAAGCACTGACAGGGGTACACACGGGGTGCAGACCGACCCGTGACCGCCATCACGTCAGTGCTACGCACGGCGCGCTCGGCGAGTGCCAATGCAAAGCGTCGGTCGACGAAGAGACCGGGAAACCGCCGCGGTGCCGAGTCGGCGAGAGGCGCGGTGGTCCGTAGGCGAGTAGCCAGTCGAAAGGGTATCGGTCAACGAAGAGCCGCGGAAGAGGGCGCGGAAACATATCGCGTCTTCATAGGTAGGATTCTTTATTTCTCGAGTGATGTCGATCACTTACGTGCATAGTGCACGAATTGGGTAGTCAAAGGCATCGGGGATTCTCTACGGTACACGCGCCGAAGTCGGCGTGTATGCGAAACGGCTTATTGACGTACCAAATCGGTTCGCCGATTCAGCGATAACGAACGCCCCTAAGACGCGATTAAGACGCGATATGTTTCCGCGCCCTCTTTCGCGGCTCTTCGTCGACCGACGCACTTTGGGCTTACTACTCGCTCGTCGAAGAGCCTCGGCACGCGGCGGTAGAGCACGCGCATGCCTCGACGGCGGCCACGTGACCGAGCGCCGACGCCAAGTAACTCTTGCCTACGCCCGTTGGGCCGGTGACCAGCACGTCGCCGACCCATGAGCAGGTCGCGAGCTCTCGGAGCATGCCGCGATCGGCGCCGCGTGCAGCGGAGGCGTCGACGTCCTCCAAGCACGCTCCGGAAATTCGCAGACCGGCGTCCTTGAGCAAGCGCGCGAGGCGTCGATTGTCGCGTGCCAGGTACGCGGCGTCGACGATCATGGCGAAGCGCTCGTCGAAGGACAGTGCGCCCGCCGCCGTGTCGCGTTGCTGCGACTGCCGCGCCGACCGCGGCCATCATCGCCGATGGGAAAAAGGCTTCTTTTGGCCAGGCACTTCGATGGAGTCGGGGGGTGGTCCATCGCCAAATCGGGTGGCAGTGGCCGTCTTGTCAGAACCTGACCAGTACCGGTGAACTCGAATTAGGATTGGAGACCTTCGACACTCCCACTCCGGACTGGAGTAGCTTCAAGCCATTCACCGGATCGTGGACCACATTTAACTTTGGAGGTTCGCCCCGATTCCCGCCCAATGCCCCGTCTTGCGGTTGGACTGCCTACGCTCCATACGGGTCGCTCCCAAATCAATCGTTCTATGCGACGTTCACCCCATAACGCCAGGTGGGCATAGGCGTTACGGCAAACCAGAGGGCGAAACGGAAGGCTGCGATCTGCCGAATAAGTCGGCGACTTGTCAGTTGCGACCCGGCCTCCCTGGTCAGGAAGGAAGGAGCGAGAGATGACCTCGAGAAATTGCGAGAGGTCGTCCTGCGGGTGCGAATCCGGCCCGATCATGGCCGAGCCCAGCCAGGTCGGTAGCGCGCCTTGCAGCGGACGCGGCCACGGCGTCGCTGATGCGTACGCACCCGAGCGTTTTGGCCGTGGGGAAGCAGCCGCGAAGTATTCATGATTCCGGGTGTCACGGGATGGGCAACCCTGAACGCTCGGCGGCGTCGATCCGGATGCCGCGAGTGAGGCGGCGCACACGGCGCGCTGGATGACCACGGCACAAGCGAAGGGGACGGCCCAGTAACTGGGGAGGCACTCGTGTCTCCAGGAGAAACTTCGGCGAGTTGGGGGCCGGTGACCATCCCCGTGTCGGGCGCGGGCAGGCGGACAGCGCACACGCCGTGGCCGGGTCGAGCGGCGGCGGCCCCGCGAAGAATGAGCCGTCCGCCTCGTGACATGTCGATGCGAGTAAGCTACAATTTGTAGCGATAGCCGGTGATTAGGTCTCTTGTCGTCTGTGGGGCGTGTAGGCGTCATCTCTTTTGCGACGTCATCTCTTTTGCGACGTCATCTCTTTTGCGATGAAATGAGGTGCCCCTTCTGCGGAGCCCCGATCGACCGCGCGGCAACGACCTCCACGGTGCGCATAGGCGGCATCGGTCTGGGAGCGGCCACCGAGGCGCTCGATGGTCCGGCGGCGGGCACCGTCCCAATTTCAATCGCCGGTCGAGGAGAACTGGCACGTGACGGGGCGGCTCCCTGTCATCCGATCGGTAAGAAATTTTGGTTCGCGCTCGCGCTGTTCATTATGTCGATGGCTTCCTGCGGAGGCGACGCGGCAAGAGTCGCTGGTCATCCAATTGCGGGGAGCGATGCGTCTACGGCATCTGCCCTCGCGTCTCTGGATTCAGCAGCTTCCTTCGAAGGAGCAGCGACAAGCGACGGCGACTCCTTGTCAGACACGGTTGAAGCAAGCGAGGCCGACTGCGGGGTCTGCGGATGTAGTTGTCGGGTAGAGGCAGGCACGTCGGATTCAAGTGACATTGATGCGGCGGCCCAGGATTGCGATTTCGCTGGCGGCATATGCGTCGATGCCGGAGGAGGCTGCAACGGCGCAGGCGAACCGACAGGGTTTCCATGCACTCGACCCGAGCAAATGTGCTGTATGCGCTACGGACGATGATGAGGGCCACGCGTGGCGCCAAATCGGTCGCCGCTGAGTAACAACGGACGCCCCAAAGGGATCTTGGACGAAGCCGCTGCGCGGCAGGTTTGAGACCTGATTCGTCGTGTCCCGCGCTGGAGCGCGGAGAGCTTCCGACCACGAGCCGTTGCGCTGGCGGCGACGTTGAGCGTCAGCCTGGAAGTCCGCACCTGGGTAACCGTCCGGGCGGGCCCGCACTTGATTTAGGGCAAAAAGCGCCGTGCGATCGGGGGCATGGGACGCGAGCGTCGGTCGCGAGTCTGGTGGTCAAGCCGAGTTGAGCGCGTTGGCGGCGTAGCGGACTCACGGCGCGGCAATTCGCAGAGAATGAAGGGCTTTCGGTGTTCTCGCTTCGGTCGTGGTCGAGCCAGTTGGCTCGTGATAACCGTGCGGAGCACGGTGCGTCGGCGATCGAGCCGATCGAGATCACCGTCGAGGCGGGTCGGTCCGGCCGCGGACTAGTGGAGGTCGTGGTCGGCGCGGCGACGATCCGCTGCGAGCCGGGAATGGACGTCGGATACATCGCGGCGCCGGTTCGTGCGATCGCGGGTCCGTGACGGTGTTCGGTTTCTCGCCTCACGTTCGCGTGTACCTCGCGTCGCAACCGGTCGACATGCGTGCAGGCCACGACAGTCTGTTCGCGATCGTGAAGAGCTGGGACTTGAATCCCTTCAGCGGGGACCTGTTCGCGTTCGTTGGCAAACGACGAGACCGGGTGAAGATTTTGGTGTGGCACCGCGGGGGATTTCTATTGGTCTACAAGCGTCTGGAGAGAAATCGATTTCGGATCCCTGCGATGCAGCCCGGCACGCGGACGGCGATGCTCGACGCGACGCAGCTGGCGATGTTGCTCGATGGCATCGACGTCCAACACGTTCAACGCCCCGCGCTGTGGCAGCCTCCGGCTCTGGCGCGCTGAGGCCCGTCGGGGCCCTGTGTGTCCATTGGACACTTTGTCGCTGAAATCGTCATCGGCCCGCACTCTGAGCCTTTTAATCTGCGCAGCGATGGTGCACGAAAAGGAGGGGGCTCTACTCGCTCGTCGGCTCCTGCATCGCCAACGAAGTCGAGCCGACGGAGTAGCTCACCGACGTGCTAGCGCGAGTCCGCGACGCGACGACCGACGAGCAGCTCGACGCGCTGCTACCCGATCGGTGGGCGCCCCACGGTCCAGCGCCCTGAACCACTGGGCGCAGCGCAACTCCCGCAATCCCCGAACGCGTCTCGCTTCGTCACGTCGATGCAGGTGTCCGCGAGTGGTCGCGCCACTCCGCGACGCGACCCCAGCACGACGTCGCAGCGCCTGGCCTCCGCCCCATGAACCACTGGCCTGAAGTCGCCGAACACGGCCGCGTTCTGTTGCGGCCGCGGCACAGCGGGGCGCGTCGGACGCTTACGCACCTGTGGTGACGAAGAATGCATTTTTCTCCGGATTCCTTCGGACGCAGCGCGTGCGGGGCCAACGCCCAGCATACCGCGTCGGCCACAGCGATTCGCGGGTGACAGGGACCGCGGCAGGCGCGAACCTCGCCGCGATGCTCGCCATCCTGCAAGCCGTTATCGGCACGCTGCGCTCCGCGCTGCGGCCTCGTGCGAGCCTCGTTGCGGAGAACCTCGTGCTCCGCCAGCAGCTTGCGATTCTTCGTCGGGCAACTCCTCGACCGCGGCTCCGGCCGATCGACCGCGCGTTTTGGGTCATCGTCACCCGTGCGTGGTCGCGGTGGGCGGAGTGCCTCGCGATCGTCGAACCGGCGACCGTGGTCGCATGGCATCGGCGGGGCTTCGCTCGGTGGTGGGCGTGGAGGTCTCGCCCCGTGGGTCGGCCGCCCTTGGCTCCGGGAGCTGGTGAGCCTCATCGAGCAGATGTCGCGAGAGAATCCGCTTTGGAGCCGCCGGAGAATCGCCAGCGAGCTGGCCAAGCTCGGTCATGCCGTCGACAAGGACACGGTCGCGAAGTACATGCCGAAGCCACCTGCGCGACCCGGCCGTCCCCCGTCGCAAACGTGGAAGACCTTTCTCGGCAACCATCTCGAGGCAACGATTGCGATCGACTTTCTGACCGTGCCAACGGTCACGTTCAACGTCCTCTACGTCTTTTTCGTCCTCTCGCTCGACCGGCGCCGTGTGCTGCACGTCAACGTGACGGCGCACCCGTACGCCGCGTGGACCGCGCAGCAGATCGTAAATGCCATCGGCGCCCAGAGCGTGTCGGCGCGGCTGATCCGAGATCGGGATGCATCTTCGGCGCGGCATTCGACGCACGGGTCGACAACCTCGGCGTCCGGCAGGTGCGCACTTCGCCGCGTTCTCCGTGGCAAAACGGCTACGCGGAAAGATGGATCGGCACGTTACGTCGCGAGCTGCTCGATCACGTCATCGTGCTTGGGGAGCGGCATCTGCTGCGCCTGCTCCGCCAGTATGTCGCCTATTATAACGAGGACCGACCTCACATGTCGCTCGGTCGCGACGCGCCGCTCTCGCGCGCCGTCCAACCGCCGAGCCGTGGCCGGGTCGTCGCGCTTCCGCGCGTCGGTGGGCTCCACCACCGTTACTCGAGGGGCTGCGTGACTGCCGAACGAGTATTTGGCCACCACAAGGGAACTCGTCGTCGTCTTTGAACTCCAACCAATAGACCAGGCTGTCTTTCGTACCGCGCCCATGCATCTTCGTGAGCAGCGCCTCGCCGTCGAGGCCGCCGAGCACGTCGGGGCCAAAGAGATCACGGAAGCGTCCGCAACAGCGTGCCGCCTGGTCAGCCGAGAGGAGCTGGCCGTCCGCGGCGAGCTGCTCGTGGGTGGACCGGATCTGGCGCGCGAGCTCGTCGCCTACCCGCGCCGCGAGGAGCTCCTCGTCCTCTTTCCCTTCGCCGTCGGCGTCGCTCTCCGACGACTCACCGGCGGCTGCCCTTGCGACAGATGCCGCCTTCGACGCCTGCACGATCTCCGAGGCCAACTCGTACGCGTCGATCGCTCCGGCGCTGCGGCCCTTCTCCGAAGCGCCCCATTGGCCGCGCGTCGGATTGTCGAGGAGGCCGGCCTTCTTCAGGTACGTCCGGGACCACACGATTCGATAACCTACTTCGCTTCGATCGGGCTTCTCGGCGTCATGAGGAATTGCCGCGACGTCGGGAGCCAACTTCATTTCCGTAATGACGTGGCGATCGAGCTGCTCGATCGTGAGAGGTCGTCCCTCTCGACGCAGCACGTCCAGAATCGGGTTCATGTACTCCTGGTAGACGGGCACGCCCGGGCTGCGCTTGCCCGGCGAGCGTGCGTTGCACGTCGTGAGCCAACGAAGGGAGGGGGTCGATGAGCCGCTGCCCGGCCTGCCGCGCGTTCGACGCCGCCGAGCGCGCGGCCCTCGAAGGAAGCGAGACGCTGCCGGAGCACTCGCTGCAGGGGTGCACGTGCGCGAGCGAGCCCGCGGTCGCGATGACGTTGCTCGGGCCCGAACGGATCGCGCTCCGTCCCCCACGCGGCATCCGACTCGAGGTGACGTCTCACGAGCTCGTGCGGTGGGTGGAGCATCCGATCGTTACCGCCGATCCGGCAAGCGCCGGCGCATTCGTCTTGGCGTCGTTGCGAGACGGGATTCGATCCAGCGATCACGTGGAGAGCGTCTCGGCACTCGCTCTGGAACATGACGCGGGCACGATGACGCCGCAGACCGCACACGAGCGATTGCAACGGTATCGCCACATCGTCTATTCGACGGCGTCGAGCCGGCCGGACGCGCCTTGCTGGCGGGCGCTCCTGATCGTCTCGCGGGCGATGACGCCCGAGGAGCACGGACTGGTTTGGAACCGGTGCGCGCGTGTGGTCGCACACGACGCGAAGGTCGACGCCGCCACGAAGGATCCCTGCCGGCTTTGGTCGGTGCCGACCCTTCCGCCCGGCGCAACGCACGTCGTGCTGGTTGGAGAGGGCTCGCCGCTCGACGTCGATCGGATTCTGGCGATAGCCGGTGCGAGACGAATGAACCCACCCGCTCCCCTCGGGGCCCCACCGTCGGGCTACCAGGACATGGACGTGGCTCTCGAATGCCACTGCGACCGCGTCGCCCGCGCGTCCAAGGAGATGCGGAACGTTGCTCTCCACCGAGCCTGTGACTCGCTTGCGCGACTGCCGATCAGCAGTGCCGAATTTGCGGGCGCGCTCTTGCGTGCGGCGGTGCGCGCGGGACTGCCGGAGCGGCAAGCGCGCAAGACCATCACCCGCGCCCTGAGCGCGCGACGGGGGCGAGCATGACCGAGCTGGGATGGGACTTTGAGCAGTTGCTGACGCCCGGCAATGACGAGGCGCGAACCGGGTGCGAGCGCGAGGGCGTTCGCGACGCGCGGGTCTCCGAACCGCTTTGGGGTGCCGAGCTGGCCGAGCCGCTGCCGGCCGTCGACTGGCTTTGCCCGGGACTGCTGCTCACCGCCGGCGCCCATACGCTCGTTGCGGGCAATGCGTATTCCGGCAAGTCGCTCGCCTGGGCGGACGTGGCGCTTGCCGTGGCCGCGGGGGGCGACGCCTGGGCAACATTCAAGTGCAAGCGCGGGCGGGTCCTGACTCTGGACTTCGACGGCCAGGGGCAACGCATCAGTCAAGAGCGATTGCAGCGGCTGGCGCGCGTGCGCGACGTGGATCTCCGGGATCTCGACAAGTCCATCGGGTATTTGCGCCGCCCCGGTTTCTACTTGGATGATGCGGACGCTTGCGAGCGCCTGCTGCGGCTGCTCGACGGGATCTCGCTTTGCGTCATCGATTCATGGCGGGGGGCGACCCCGAACACCGACGAGTGGAAGCGAGGGCCCGTGCAGCTCGTCGCGGACCGGCTTGAGCAGGTCAGTACCCGGACTCGATGCGTCATCGTGACGATCGATCACAACGTCAAGCCACCGCGCGACGGCAGCTCGATGCGTTCGTCGATGCACGACGTGCACGGCACGACGGCCAAAACGGAGACCGCGCAATCGCACTTCGTCTTCGCGGGCGAGGAAGGCAAGTCGATGACGCATGTGGAACACAAGAAGGAGCGCGTCCACGGACACACGGTCGCTCCGTTCGCCCTTCGGTTCGACGACATGGCCGACGAGGGCGACCCACGCTGGGGGCTCCGCGTCGTCCACGTGGACCGGGCCGAGTGGGGCGCGAAGTCCGACGCACGAGCCTCGGTCGAGTTCGCGGAGCTGGCCGAAAACGTGCGCCGCCACATCGAGGCCCACCCGGGCGCTCCGGGGGCCGACAACATCGCTGCCAAAATGAACCGGCGCGTTTCCGTCGTCCGAGTGGCCATCCATGACCTGCTCGATGCCGGCGCGGTCGTGTCTCGCAAAACGAGGGGCCGCGGCCGGGGCGTGCGCCTTTTCTTATCCCACATGGCTCCCCCGGAAGAATCGTGAGTACCGCGTCACTCGTCCTCACGCGTCCTCACTCGTCCGGGACGGCTGCCGCTCGAATACTCGTCTACTCGTCCGAGCTTCTTAAGCGAGACGAGTAACGAGGACGAGTAATCCCCCGGTAGGGAGAACGGATTCGCAGCCCAGAATGGAGACGAGTAATCGGAGGCGATCGCGACGGGCCAGGCCGGGGCTGAGCCGGACGTGCTGCCGCTGCGGCGCGGGGGTGCGCTCGCTCGTCCCCTCGGGTAGTGTCGCGGCGATGCCGTCGCTGCTCCACGAAGGGATCATCGCGCTGGTGCGCGAGAGGCCCGAGCTCGCGGCGGACCTGTTGCGTGAACTGCTGCACGTCTCGCTGCCGGTGTTCACGGAGGCTCGTCTTGCCGAGGCCTCGCTCAATGCTCTCGTTCCCACCGAGTACCACGCCGATGCGGTGGTCTTGCTCGTGGAGGGCCAAACGGTCTTCGGCATCATCCTCGAAGCGCAACTCCACGTCGATCGGGACAAGCCCGTCACGTGGCCGATGTACGCCGTCAGCGCCCGAGCGCGACACCGGTGCCCCTTCGTGGTGCTCGTGGTCACCCCCGACGCAGATACGGCCCGCTGGGCGGCCAAGACCGTCGACCTCGGCGGGGGCTTGGCGTGGAGAGCGTTCGTCATCGGGCCGGAGGGCATCCCGGTCATCACAGACGTCGATGTCGCCGTGCGCGAGCCGCATCTGGCCGTGCTACCGGTCATGGCGCACGGTCGGGACGACGACGTGCCCACCGCGGTTCGGGTCGCGACGGCCGCGGCGGTGGGGGCCGCGGGTCTGCCGGAGTCGCTGAAGATGCTATGCTTCGCGTTGATCGAGTCCTCACTCGGCGAAGCCGCCAGAAAGAGCTTCGAGATGCTTCCTCAAGGCCAGCAGTTCTTTAGCGAGACGCAACGCCGATTGTTCGCGCAGG
This sequence comes from uncultured delta proteobacterium, assembly GCA_963696385.1. Taxonomy (GTDB): domain Bacteria; phylum Myxococcota_A; class Polyangia; order Polyangiales; family Polyangiaceae; genus Palsa-1150. Next base: position 95,204 of record CAVOKF010000002.1, on the reverse strand, counting down.
GCAAGGCTGACGGCAAGGCTGAAGGCCGCGCCGAGGGCGAAGCCCGATCGATCCTCCGCGTTCTCGAGCGCCGTGAACTCGCCGTTACGGCCGAGCAACACGCGCGCATCCTTGCCTGTCCCGACCTCGCTACGCTCGAAGGCTGGCTCGACAAGGCCGTCACCGCCGTGAGCACCGAGGACTTATTCGCCGTCGAGCCGGGCAATCCTTCGGGCATCGCGGATCGTCGCAATCGGAGGTAGAGCGACACCGCGCTGGGGCGCAAGCTGGAACGGTCGCTCGCCTAGCATCGCGGCGGCTCGACGGAATGGCTGAAGCAAGCGCGCGTCCGCTCCGGCGGCCTTTGAGACTGCACTGCTGGCCCTTCTCGTCACGTCTGGGCCCAGCCGAAAAATCGGCGCTTCACCTCCCCCCGCTGCGTTGTCGTCGTCGCCGATACCGCGCACGAGGACCACGGATGCGCATCATCTCGATGAGAAAGGCGAACCGCCGTGAGCAAGAAGTCTGAGCGTCGTGCCCCTCATCGAGGTCGTGACGTACCTCGCTACGTCACGTGGTCCTATACCGGTTGACGCCGAATCACTCAGCCCGGAACTTGTTTAGCCGTCCTCGCCAGCGAGCCGGACGACTTCCTCGCGAAGTAGCGCGGACAGGTACATTTCCAAGCTGCTCCATTTGAGCGATTACGGGGCCCACCGCGGTGAGGTACTCCCTCCGCTTCGCTTGCAGCAACAGGCCGATCGTCCCGACGACCCGAATGCCTCTCGCGCCGGCGATGGCTCGCGCGGCGCTATCGTCGACGAGAAGCGTGGCCATAAGGCGCGCGGCAAGCGGAAGCGCGGCTGCCTCTCCGCGGTCGAGCACGTCCAGCAGATCGGGGTCGGGAGCGACGTCCTCGATTCTCAGCCAGTGCGCGGCCGCCACGGCGTCGGCTCCTGTCATGCCCGCGCCCGCAACGACAACCTCATCGAGCACGATGCGAGGCACAACGACTTCGGTGTAGAGGCGGCGGAGGAGATCGAGGTGTCCGGCTCCGCCCAGGTAGATGAGCGGCCCCGCGTCGGGGACGACGATCAACCCATTTCCCGCATATCAAGCTCGCCCTGCAGGTCAGCGGGCGGGTAGTCGATCACGGGCACGCCGTGCGTGCCCAGCGCCTGCATGAACGCCGCGCGCGGCATGCCGGCAAGCTCCGCGCCCTTGCCGACGCCGATGCGCTTCGTCCGAACCTGTTCGATGATCCAGAGGACGCGGAGCTCGTCACCGATGAGCCGGGAGTCGGGCGCGGTGGCGCCGCCGGTCACGGGGAGTTCAACGCTAACGGTCACGGTATGCGCGCTCAAGGGGATCCAACCGACTGTAGCTCCGCGCGCGCACTAGTACCCCGATTCCATGAAACGGAGGGGTGAGACCACCCGATCCCGTCGGGAATATCGCGGAAAACGACCCTTCCATTCCGCGGAATCGAGGTACTAGGGCCATTGTCGCTTGTGAACGCGGCCCTCGAATACGCGGTGGTGCAGTCCGGCGACTCGCGGAAGCGCCGCCCGGTCGGTCGCTGTAGCGCGCCCACGCCGAGCAGCTGTCGATCGCGCGGTCGATGTGCCGCGGGTCATCACTACGGCAACCTCCGACTGCGCTGAGCGACTGCGCCGGCGTTCGTGGCGATGCCGCTGACGGCGGCGGCGAGCGATCAGATCGAGATCTGCTCGGAGGGCATCACAGTGCGATCTCGCACGACTATTTGCCGATATCGTGCGCCAGTCCCCTCGACGGGTCAGAGCGCGATAAGGGTTGCACACTGGACGGCACCCTGAATTCAAGAGAACGTCTGGCAGAGCGACGGCAGGCGCCGTGTCGCTCGCCTGCAAGTCAGCTACCTTGACTGAGGCTAAGCATGAGCGAGATCATTTTCGTCGTCGAAGAAGCCGCCGCGGGCGGCTATACCGCGCGCGCCCTGGGGATGTCGATCTTCACGGAGGCGGATACCGTGGCTCAGCTTCACGACGAAATTCGCGATGCCGTGCGCTGTCACTTCGAAGAGGATCAGGCACCCAAATGGTCCGCTTGCACTTCGTTCGCGAAGAACTCCTTGCGGTATAACTAATTGCGCGTGCTCTCCGACGGGCCAGGTCGCGTGGATCGACGGGTACTCGAACGACTGCGTCGTTTCACGACGAGTTGGACGACTTCATTCCGACGATGCGAACGCAGTGCCGGGCCGAGCGTTGGCCGTAACCGTACGTGACCATAGCCCGGTTCAATCCGCTTTTCCTCGCTTGAATGTAACTACAAAAAGAGCTACACGTGCGTTACGAATGGGATGAAGCGAAAGCTCGCCACAACCTCGCAAAACACGGCCTCAGCTTTGAGGACGCGCCGCTCGTGTTCGACGGCCCGACCGTTACCCTCGAAGATAACCGCTTCGACTATGGCGAGCAGCGGTTCATCACACTGGGCGTGCTCGCCGGTCGCGTGGTCGTCCGTCCTCGCCATACCGCGCGCGGGGACGACGCGACGCGCATCATCTCGACGAGAAAGGCGAACCGCCGTGAGCAAGAAGTCTATCAAGAGCGACTTGGAGAGAGTTGACCGTCTCACCGATGAGACCCTCGACTACGCGGACATTCCGCCGCTCGATGAGGCGTTTCTAGCGAATGCGGTGCGCGTGCCCTGGCCGCCCGCGAAACGCCAACTCACCATTCGTCTTGACGCGGACGTGCTCGCTTGGCTCAAGTCGCTGGGCAAGGGCTACCAGACGCGCATCAACCGTATCCTGCGGCTGGCGATGGAGAGCCGTCGCCCGTCTCCGCGCCGCCGAACAGCGCGCCGAGGATCCGTCGGGGCGTTGGATGCGCCGAGGCCCAAGAAGCGGCGAGCCGTATGAGTCATTTGGGCGTTTGTTCCACAAGCGCCGTCGCCATATCCGCGACGTTCGCCGGCACGAGCGCTCGCCGCCGCTCCTCGAGTCGGGTCGCGAGTGTGCGCGCCACGTCCCCCACCCCCATCGTGACGGCGTCAACGATCGCTCGCTCGAGGGCCGCGTCGCTCACTATTTCGGATTCGGATTCACCAATTGACGCCAATGCGCTCGAAGGGTCACGAACTGGCGTATTTTCGGACCTTGACAGATCGGAGCCAATTGCGACTATCGTATGTTTGTTGGGGTTCATCGCGCTTTGGCCCACCTTTTCGATTCCCGTCAGCTCCACTCTCTTTCCATAAGCAATTCAGCTAGTTATAGATTTCGCTACCGATCGTTGCTGCTATGTTGCTGTGGTTTCGCACGTTGAGCAGGGCGATGGCGCTGTCGCGCGCCGCCGGCGACAGGTGCATGTACCGCATCGTGGTCGCCAGATCGGCGTGCCCGGCCGGCTCCTGAATGGCCTTGGCCGATGCGCCTCGCATCGCCAGGTGCGAGCAGAACGTATGGCGGAGCTTATGAAGGCTCCCCCGTACCTCGAGCCCGCCCCCGGCGCTGCACCGCTTCCAGCCAGTCGCGAAGCACATGCCCGGGCGCCGGCTTGCCGTCGTCCAAGCATAGAACCCGCTCGCTGCGAAGATGCCGGTGCCTCTTGAGCGCATCGGTCAGCGCATCGGTCATCGGAACGATGCGCGGCTTGTCGCTCTTGGGGGTGTCGACCGTATCCTTCCACTGCGCTTGCACGATGCGCAGCTGACCTCTTGCAAAGTCCACGTCGCACCATCGAAGCCCGATGATCTCGCTGCGTCGTAGCCCTGCGTCGCCGCCGAGAAGCACGAGCGCCGCGTAGCGGCTTCCGACCTTGCCGGCGGCGTCGACGAGCCGGTCGTAGTCGGCGAACTCGTAGAAGTCGATGCGGATGTTCTTGACTGGTTTCAGGTTGAATTCGCAGGGCATCTGCGAGAGCACCTTCCACTTGAACGCGAGCCGCAGGGCTTTCGACAGCACGCCCAGAATGTTGTTCGCGGTCTTGCGGCTGCGGCCCGCGGTAGCGAGCTTGCACTTGATGCGCGTGATGGCTGCGTCATCGATCTGATCGAGCCGCTTGGAGTCGAACGCGGGCGCCAGGTGCACCCGGTAGATCGACTCCTTCGAGTGGATTCCGCTCGCCTTGTGCCGCTCGCCCTTCGCCCATGCGAGGAACGTCGGCCAGAACTGTTTGAGTGTGGGGACCTCCTTTGGCTTCACCGCGGACGGATTGAGCATCTCCACCCGCAGTCGCCGTTCGTACGCCTCGGCCTCGCGCTTGTTCACCTTCGTCTTCGAAAGTGCCTTGCGCGCTTGCACAAGCCGTCCATCCGGCAGTTGGATTACGACATGGACCATCCAATATTCCCGTACTTTGCCCGAGACCTTGTCTCGGCGCCGTTCGCTGCGCACGCTCATCGTTGGCTCCGTGAGCGAGCTTCACGATCTTGGCCGGCAAGCCACGCTAGCACGCTCGATCGCGAGATGCGGATGAGTCTTCCCACGCGCAGGATGCCGGGGATTTGCTTGCGTCGAATGGCCGCGTAGACGGTCTTGGGCTTAACCCGCAGCTGCGCGGCAAGCTCCTCCACTGTCAGCACGTCGCCCTCGAGCGCAACCCACGCCGCTTCGGCGGGCATCGCTAGAATATCACTGTGGCTGTCCATCACGCCCACCCCGATCGCGGATTGTGAGACCCATGAAGAAAGCGAGTCTTCGGGCGTACGACACCGATGTGCCGAGTGCGGCGCGTACTCTCGAAGGCTCAACCGAAAGCGCGTTAGCCGTATAGGCTCAGCGCTCCGTAAGCGGCTTCGACCAAAGGGCGCTACACGCGCAGAGGAAGGTGCACGAACAACGCATACGGCAATTCTCGGGCCAGCGCAACTGCCAAAGGAATGCCCGAACTAAGTGCTCATAATCATTGGTGTGATGGTCAGGCGTGCCGAGGCGGCGACGGGTGGACGACCAAGGGGCGGTCGAGATGGCTCACGGCCCCTACGGCGGACCGTCGTCCCGTCGAACGGCTCCAATCCATCGAATGGATTGTTGCCATTACGAATCGATATCACTTGGGAAGGAGGTCCATCCTCGACCGTCCAAAGATGAGCGCTTCCACAGCGTGCAAGCCGACACGCCGATCGTCGCCGTCAAGGACGCAGCATCACCACTCCGAGCGAGAGTGCGGCCGCAATGTCCCCCAAATTCAAATGCCCCTGTCGTCGAGCTTCGCGCGGCGGTCCTTGCGCTTGCGGTCGACTCACCGGATATTGCTCTGGAGCGGAATGAGCGCCGTTGGATTCCAAACGCTGATGCGCGCGATGACGGCGGCGATCTTGGTCGTTGCCGTCCCGAATGGATGCGGCGCAAGGACCGAGCTGCTTGCCGGCATGTCCGCTGCGGCCGGTTCGAGCAGCGTGAGCGTCTCCACGAGCAGCTCTTCCGGCCCAGTAAGTATCCCACCTAGCTGCCAGCCCGGCGGGCCGGGAATGACGAACTGCGGCCCCGGGGGAAGCGGGAGCGAGAGCTGCTGCACCAGCCTGGAGGTCCCGGGTGGGACGTACTATCGAACGTATGGTGACATCAACTACTTCGATGGCGGGTTCGCGACCGCAACGGACGGCGGTCCGACCGGCGAGGCCGACCCGGCAACGGTGAGCGGATTTCGCCTGGATAAGTACCTCGTGACGGTCGGACGGTTCCGGCAGTACGTGAACTATGTGACGAGCAACACCGGCGCCCCACCTGCCAACGGCAGCGGTATCCACGCGTACTTGAATGGGGGCCGGGGCCTAGCCAATAGCGCGGTCGCGGGGCCGGACGAGACGGGCTGGGACGCGACGGACTGGAACATGTACATCGCTACGGGGGCTGGCGCGGCGAGCACGTGGAACACGAACCTAAGCTGCGAGGCACCCTCGGAGACGTGGACGACCACGGCGGGCAGCCAAGAGAATCTGCCGCTCAACTGCGTGGACTGGTACGAGGCGTACGCGTTTTGTATTTGGGATGGGGGCTTTTTGCCGAGCGAAGCGGAGTGGGAGTACGTGGCGGCGGGTGGGAGTCAGCAGCTCGAGTATCCGTGGGGGTCGACGGATCCGGGGACGGCGAACCAGTATGCGATTTACGGCGATTACTACACGGCCAACCCGACGTATATCGCGCCGGTAGGGACGGCGATGCTGGGAGCGGGTTACTGGGGTCAGCTGGATATGGCGGGGGAACTCTGGGAGTGGAACCTGGATTCGTCTGCCACCTACGTCCCGTGCATAAATTGCGCCTATCTCACGACAGCTACAGGTTACGGCCGGGCGGATTGGGGCGGCGACTTCAGCGAAACCGCGGCGGCCTTGTTTGCCCCGGTCCGCGGCGGCGACTTCCCGACGTTCCGCGCCAACGACATCGGCTTTCGTTGCGCCAGGAGTCCGCCGTGAAAAGCGGCAGGAAGGAAGGAGAGGATAAGAAAGCCTTACATCGAAGGTTTGCGACCCACGATGATCCCCGTTCGGTCGCGATGCGCCGCTATCGCGCGCCGTCCAGCTGCCCAGCGGCGGCAAGGTCGCCGCCCTTCCGCGCCGCGGGTGACTCCACCACCGGCACTCGAGAGCTGCGTGACTGCCGAACGAGTATTTGGCTACCGCCGCCATGAGCCCGTGATGTCCGAAAAGCCGTCGCCGCTCTTCACGCAGCCTCGCGACGGTAGAAATTGAGGAGTCCGCCGAGACGCGATCGACACCCGATCGCGCCAAGCGACGCGTTGTCGTTGCTCGGCGACGGCGTCGGCCTGATGATTTGGCTGCCAAGTCCTTGGTGGTAGCGCTCGGTGTGGTAATGGGCGGCGAACTCGCGGATCAGATGCCGCAGGTGGCGCTCGCCGAAGATGACGAAGCGGTCCAAGCACTCGCTGCGGATGCTCTTCACGAAACGCTCGGCGTGGGGGTTGCAATTTGGACTTCGCGCCGGAATGGGCACGCAGGTCACGCGGCCAGTCTCGAGCAGCGCCGTCCATGCCTCGGTGAACACGGGGTCCCGATCGTGGATCAGATGGCTCGCGTTTCGCAGAAATCCGTCTACCGGATCCAGAAGATTGCGGGCAATCTGCTTCATCCAATCGCCGTCCGGGGCGATGCGGACCCCGGCGATCCGCACGGCGCGGGTCTTGATGCACATGACGAAGAACACCATGGTGCGGACGGTCCCGAACATGCCCAAGACTTCGACGCTGAAGAAGTCGCACGCGTACAGCGTCTCCCAGTGGCTTTTGAGGAAGTGCGCCCAGGTCCGTTTGCGATTGCGATCCGGCGCCGGCTCTACGCCGGCGTCCGCCAGGATGCTGGCGACGGTGGTGCGGCCGATCTCGATCTTCAGCCCTCGCATCGCATCGCGGATTTTCGTGTACCCCCATCCCGGGTTGTCGCGCGCCATCTCGACGACGAGTCGGCGACTGTCGCTCGCTTTGCGGGGCCGGCCGACCTTGCGAGTCTCCGAGCTGTCGTATTTATCCGAGGCCAGTTGGCGAAACCAGGCGAGGATCGTCTCGGGGCGCACGATCTGGCAGCAGGCCCTGCGTTCCTTGGCAGTCAGCAGCTTGCCTTTGAGCGCCAGGCGGCGCCGCTGGTCGGCGGTGAAGTCGATCCGGATCGTGCCGGTCGCTGCCGCGAGAGCCTCCTTGAGGACCCGAACCTCCTCGTGCAAGTAGTCGACCCTCCGCGCCATCCGCTCATTGATCGCGTGCGCGACCATCGCGATGATGAATTGGAGCGTCGCCGGGAGCATCGGACCGCGCCCACACTGCCCGTGTCCTGCCGCACCTTCAAGCCTGCGATTTGCCCCGAACTTATGCGACAATCGCCGACGATGGGTTTCCGGACAGGACGGCTTCGGCGTTTTGGCCTTTCCTCGCAGCGTGCCGACGACGAGCCGCCGCGCCGGAACTCAAGGGCAAGCGGTGTGTCTGGATGGTCATGTCCCCGCCGCCCCACGCCTCACCCGAGGCCATAGCCATACCTGTCGAGGATGTCGGCTAGGAGGCCGAGATGGGCCGGGACGAGCAGCGTTCCGGTTTGCCGTGCCGTAAGAGCGAGAGCCGCGCGATCGAAGAGAGCGGCGCACGTTCGAGCGGGGTCGTGACGCGCCCGGTACAGTATGCCGTCGGGTTGCCTCCGATGGCGATAAAGGGCCATCGCCCAACGTCGTGAAAGGGCATAATCGGACCCGCTGGTGAGCGCTACGTCCGCGCCCATGCGGGATAGCCCTTCGCCCCGGAGATTGACGAGCCGTAGTGCCCGCGTACTGCTGACGATGGAGATTTCGCGGGCGTGCAGCTCGGCCTGTGTGACCAGCGGTGTTCGTCCGGTCTCATGGCCGAACGTTTCGATGAAGGCTCCGTACGCGTCCTTGGCGACGTAGAGCACGCCGAATTCACCGGCCGGCGAATCAAACCGGTTGCTCGGTCTCGTGCCAAACTGTAGGGGGGGGTTGCCGGTGTGGTGGATGCGGTACCAACCGTAGGAGATGCGTCGGATGAGCAGCCGCAACGCGTCGGTCGACCCCGGCGGATTGGGGTGCTGCACGCTCACGCGGCGCCATGCTCATCGAACGCGCCGACGGCTTCCAACACGGCATCGACATCTCCTTCGCCGATGACGTCGATCGGGCGCCGTCCGCCGAGCCGGTCGTTGAGGCTCAAAAAGAACCGCAGCTGTGCCCAACCGTCGACTTGGTGCTTCCTCAGCGCCGCCAGAATCTCGGTCATGCCGGAAAGGGTGCTGCCTGCAGGGGTGAACTGCCACGCAGGATAGAAAAGTCCCCGGCGAGGCAGCTCGACAGCGAGTAGCCTCCCGGCTCTGCGGCGTTTGTCCACGGCTTGCCGCGAGATGCCAAGCATCGTCCGGACGTCGTCTGCGGAAAGCGCCCCTCCGTTTGCGTTGAGGAGCTCCCGCATGGCAAGCAGGCCACGGAGCCGCGCATGAACCAGCGGGTCGTCCGTCGGAAGCAGGTTATCCGCGAGCCGATTGAGCAGCACTCGGAGGACCCTGGGGCCACCCAGCTCGGCCTCGGGCACGTCGGCCGTTGCGTGGGCGACTCGCAGTAGGAAGTCGCCGCGTGCCTTCGTCTTCACGACGATTCGCCGCCCGTGAACGGACACGTCACCAATCATGATCCTTAGGGTGGCACTTGAGAGCAACTTCGTCAACCGACTAATGCAACTTGGTCAACCACGCGCTCAGCGACATCGCGAAGCCCAACTTCGCGTTCGGCGAGCTCTAACCGAGGCAGCTCGCTCGCACCGTGCTGGCTACTTCGCGAATCGGCGCGCAATCGCGTCTTTCATGCAGCTCTGCGATAGTCATGATGCAGGCCGCCAAGCACCGGCAATCGGACGACCTTCCCGTCGCTGGGGCGCACGGCGGGCACCGGCGTCTGCTGGCGGAGCCCTTGGTGAGGGCGTGCGGCGTTGAAGTAGCGGATGTACTCGGCGACCACGCGGTGCAAGTGCCGGTCGTCAAGCACCAGGATGTGGTCGAGGCACTCGCGACGCAGCGAGCCGAGAAAGCGTTTACAGATGGCGTTCATGTTGGGCGCGCGCACCGCCGTGCGGATCACCCGGATGCCGGTGGCAAGGGCCAGCGCATCGAGGGCGGTCCCGAACTTGTCGTCTCGGTCGCGAATCAAGAACTTCGGTGCCACGCCGAGGGGGGTCGCGTTGCGAAGCCGCTGCGCGACCCATGCCTGTGACGGCGTGCGCGTCGTTGCGGCGAACACGACGTTGCGCGTGGCCAGTTCGATGAACACGAGCGTGAAGATGGGGCGGAAGAACAAATCGTAGGCTTGCAAGAAATCGCAAGCTCAGATGTCGCAGGCATGGTTTCGCAGAAACGTGGACCAGCGCTGCCTTTCAGGCCGCTGCGGTCGCGCGGCGCGCATGTACTTCTGCACCGTGCGCTTGCTGGCTTTGATTCCGAGCTTGAGCAACTCTCCGCGAATCCTCTCCGCACCCCAAAGCGAGTTTTCACGCGCCATCGTGCGGATCAGCGCCACGGTCTCGGCCGCGATGCGCAACGTCGGCCCTGGTCGGCTGCGCCAGCGCCGGAGAGCCTTGAAGCCGGCGGGGTGCCAGCGGAGAAGCGTCTCGGGTTGGAGCACCCGCAGCAGGTTCCGCCACGTCGGCGTGATGGCAGCGAGTGCCACCAGCACGATCCGGTCGAGCCGCGTCACGTGCGGCCGGGCGACCGACCGCTCCAGCACGGGGTGTTGGTGTCGGAGCAAAGCGCTTTCGGTGAGCAACGACCGTCGCGAGCGAAACAGGTCCACGAGAGCGGCGGCAAGCACGGTCACGATGGCGAACATCGTGCGCGAACATAGTCGAGGCCATCCCCAAGGAGCCAGGACAGGCTCGCCGTAGCCGGTGCCGCCGAACACGGCAACGGCTAGGGCTTGCGGAGTCTCTCAATGGAGCCGTTGTCGGCGCCGGTTCCCTGGTTGGCCCAATAAACGGCCGTCGCGTCACCGGCGATCGCGACCGGCGTTTGCCCAACACCGACGGTCACCACCGTGCCGCCGGCGACGGGAGCCCGCTCCACTCCGGCGCTGTCGATCCAGTAGACGTTCGTTCCGTCCACGTAGAGCGGCCCCGGTGCGGTCGTGCTTTCCAGAGTCTGCGCCGTCGTCGCGAGCGATGTCGCGACCCGCTGGAGCACATCGCTGACGTTATCGGTCCAATACACGTAACCGCCCGCGACACCGATGCCCAGCGGGCTCACGGCGCTCGCGAGCGATGTGGGCGTGCCACCGGCGAGCGGCTCGGCCATGACCGCTCCCGTGCCTAGGTCGGTCCAATAGATGGAGGTGACGTCGGCGGCCAAGCCCTTGGGGACGCAAGGCCCGTTGGTGAAGGCCGGGGGTGACGTCGCGCTCGGCATCTGGAGCGGCTGGAGATAGAGCGTCGCGCCGCATTCGCCGTCAAAGGGGTTGAACAGGACGGAATAGAGAGTCGTGCCGGTCGCCAGCACGCTCTGCATCGTGACCGGTACGCCGCAGTTCCCGATGGACCACTGCGTCGTCGCCGGGCCGCCGGTGTCGAGCGCCGAAAGGACGGCCGCCGACCCCAAGGGATCCGCGCAGGGCAGGTTGTTCGCCCAATACGTGTACGTCCCGTCGTTGGTGATGTACGGGCTTGCGTTGGTCGCGCTGCCCAACGTCCACGTCGTGCCGCCGGTGACTTTGACTCCCTGGACCGCGCCGGCCGAGTTGGTCCACATGACCTGCGTGCCGTCGCTGGTGACCGCGGTCGGCTGAGCCGTCGCCGGCACGATCGCAATGGGCTGACACTCGCCGTCCAAGCACTCTCCGCCCAAGCAGTCGTGTTGGCACGCGCCGCAATTCGTGGACGAAGTCAATAGGTCCACCTCGCAGCCGTCCGAGGCGAGGCCGTTGCAATTGCCGAAGTCGGTGTCGCACGTCGCGATGGCGCACGCGCCGTCCGTGCACGCGGAGGTCGCGTTCGACAGGGCGCACGGCGTGCACGCACTCCCGCAGGTGTTCACACTCGTGTTGGCCGCGCACGCACCCGAACAAATATGGTAGCCCTCATCGCACGCGGCGATGGCGCACACGCCCGTCGCGCACGTCGCCGTGGCGTTCGGCTGCGTGCAGGCGACGTTGCATCCGGCGCAGTTCGTGGTGGTATCGAGAGGAGTCTCGCAGCCGTCCGAGGCGAGGCCGTTGCAGTTGCCGAATCCGGGGTCGCACGTCGCGATGGCGCAGGCGCCGCCCGTACACGTGGACGTCGCGTTGGGCAGGGCGCATGGCGTGCATGAACTCCCGCAGGTGTTCACACTCGTGTTGGCCGCGCACGCACCCGAGCAAATATGGTAGCCCCCGTCGCACGTGGCGATGGCGCACACGCCCGTCGCGCACGTCGCCGTGGCGTTCGGCTGCGTGCAGGCGACGTTGCATCCGGCGCAGTTCGTGGTGGTATCGAGGGGAGTCTCGCAGCCGTCCGAGGCGAGGCCGTTGCAGTTGCCGAATCCGGGGTCGCACGTCGCGATGGCGCAGGCGCCGCCCGTACACGTGGACGTCGCGTTGGGCAGGGCGCATGGCGTGCACGAACTCCCGCAGGTGTTCACACTCGTGTTGGCCGCGCACGCACCCGAGCAAGCGTGGTAGCCCCCGTTGCACGTGACCGCGCAGGCGCCGGTGGACGTGTCGCACGCCGCCACGCCCCCCACGGCGGGCGGGGGACACGTGCTGCACGCGACGCCGCCCAGGCCGCATTCGGTCGTCGTCTCGGCGGCGACGCACCCGTCGGCATTGCAGCACCCATCGGGGCAGGACGCCGCGCCGCACGCCACGCAGGTTCCGCTGGAGCAAACCTTGCCGGTCCCGCATGGCTTCCCCTGGTTGACGGCGCTTCCGGCGACGCACTCGGGGCCGGACGAGCAGGACATCGTCCCGCTTTGGCACGTGTTGCCCGTGGGGGTGCATAGCGCGTTCGGCGTACACGAAACGCAGTTGCCCGCGCCGTCGCAGACACCGATCGGGACTGTCGCGGTTTCACACGACTTGCCCGCCGCGGCGTTCGTGGTCTGGTCGGTGCACGTCGCCACGCCGGCCGTGCAGGCCGTGACGCTGCCGAGGTGACACGGCTGCGTTGCCGGTGCGCATGCGGCGCCGACCGTGCAGGCGCTGCAAACGCCGTTGTAGCAGTACAAACCTGCGCCGCACGAGGAACCTTCGACCGCGTCTCCGACCGTCTGACACGTGGCCACCCCCGAGGAGCAGGCATACGCCTTGCGAATGCAAGGCTGTGCGGGTTCGGAGCAATCGCCCCCGGCGTTGCACTCGACGCACGCCCCGGCCGCGTTGCACACGAACGTCTCCGCTCCAGCGTCGATCGCGACATCCGCATCGTCAGGCTCGGAGCAGGCCGTGCCCGCCTCGATCCGTCCCGTCGCAATGGGACTGCAGACCCGTCCGCCGTCCTCGCACACGTACGAACCCGACTGACACGACGAAAAAGTACACGATCCACCCGGTGTGCACGGGGGCCCGTCCGGCACGGCGTCGGGCTCGGCGGAAGCATCGCCGGGTGCCGTGCCGTCCGGTGCGGCGTCTGACCCCGTTTCGGCGACCGTCGCATCCGGCGGCGCCGCGGGCCCGGTTTCCGCGGTTGCGGCCTCGAGCCCGGCTTCGACGATTGTCGCGTCCGCCGACCCCCCTTCGAACTCGTTCGGCGAGTAGGTGGGCAAGGTCGAAGCATTCACCGAATCCGAACCGCAGGTCCCCGAAGCCGGTTGACAGCTCTCGCTCTGCGGATCCTGGCAGCTCGTGTGAAGCTGGCCGGCGCAATTCGACGAAAGCAAGACCACCAGCTCGGCGACCCGATCCTCGGGCACCTGAACCTCGATCACGCGGTCGACCACAGGCGTGTTGCCCAACATCGCCGTGATCGTGATGAGCGCCACTTCGTTGCCGCTCTTGCCGGCGGCGATGGAGATCGTCCCGGGCAGCGTGCCCATCTGAACGGGGATGGGGACGTCGGTGACGGTCCGAAACGTACCGGCTTCGCCTTGCTCTTCCTGGATGTCGACGGTGATCGAATTGAAGTCCGTCCCCTGCTTCATGTTCGTCTCGAGGATCAGCTCCAGGCCGCCGGCCTGAATGACCTTGCTCGAGCAGCCCGTCGCCAGGGCGGCAAGGATCGCGACGCTCGCGAGTCGGCGGAGCACGCCGAGGCACGGCCCGAGGACGGTCGGGCCGACGCTCGCGAAAGCCCCGACGGCTGCATGCAGCCGCCCGGTCAGGTCCAATCCCCTCTGCGGCCATGGAATGCGCGCCGATACGCCTCGGCGCGCCGCCCGTCGCACGTCCGATCCGGTTGCCGGCACATGGCCGTCAGGGCGCCGAAAACAAGTCTGCCATCGCAAAGCGCTCTTCCCCGTGATCTTTGGCTGCCGGACCCATCCGCCGCTCCCGTCAGGAAGGGACTCTGCCCGGCGCCGCCGGAGGCGTCAAGGCGACGCGGCTCCCCCGAACGGGTGACGCCCGGGGACGGCAGCCCTGCGCCCGACCGGCCTCGCCGCTGTGATGGCTCCTCTCGAGGTCCGCGGCCCTCACGCTCACGGACACGGAAGTCACGCCTCGTGGACCCGTTGCCGAGTTGTCCGTACTCTTTGCTGCCCCAGCACTGGACGCCCCCGGCCACAACGGCGCAGGCGACGGCGACCCCCACGGAGACGCTGGTTGCGCCGCTCGTGAGGCCGGTCACCTGCACCGGCACTGCGCTGTCGGTCGTGGTGCCGTTGCCGAGCTGGCCCAAGCTATTGCCACCCCAGCACTGGACGGCGCCGCCCGACGCGATCGCGCAGGCGACCGTGCCCGCGGACACGGCGATCGCACCGCTCGCGAGGCCCATGACGGGCACCGGCACCGAACTGCTCGGGGTGGACGTGTTGCCGGTGTTATCGCCCCAGCACTGGATTGCGCCGCTGGACTCCACAGCACAGGCCGACAGGTCTCCCACCGACACGAACGTGACACCGATCGTCAGGCTTGTGACCTGGACCGGAACGGCACTGGTCGTCGTGGAGCCGTTGCCGAGCTCCCCGTCCGAATTGTCCCCTCAGCACACCACCGCGCCGCCCGACCCGATCGCGCAGGCAGAGATTTGTCCGACGGACACGCCGGTGATGCCGCTCGCGAGACCCATGACCGGAGCGGGAACGGGAATGGGGTTGAACCCGAACTCTCCGTTGATGGCGTCGCCCCAACACACGGCACCGCCGCCCGACGCGATCGCACAGACCGAATTGTCGCGTCCCATGGACACGAACGTTGCGTCCAGGGGGCCTGCATCGGCCCCGCCGTCTTCGTTTTCCGTCTCGCTGCCGCGCTCTCTCCGTTTGCGCGCAATAGCTCGGTTCCGGTTCAAGTTCTGTGACACGGCCTCCGGCCAAGACGGTCCGCAGGGTCTGGTCCATCGGCGCGCCAATCTGTTCATTATTTACGGGACACCTTCAATAGTTTCGGTGACATGTCTTCCAACGTCGATGCGTCGGGCATGGTTCCCTCCTGAAGTTCAACTCAGCACGGGCCGCCTTTGCTCGGCCGGGTCCGGGTGCCAATCCGTTCCCCGACGTCCACGCTCGTATGCGGCCCTCCGACTCCCCCGCTTCCTTCGGCCGTGGCTCCGGTCTCCCCTCGCCAGCGGCCTACCTCGGCGCGAATGCTTGTTCTGCGCGGAGCCCCTCACGGGGAGGCGCTCGGCCGGCCGTGCGCGCATCCGCGTGCGCTCGGCGCGTCGGAGACGGGTGACCGGCTCTCCGTTGCTCCGGGATTTCACCGAGGAAAAGCGAGGGCCTCCCAGGTGTCTGGTTCGTCCTCTTGTGGCGTGCCGTGGTCGTAGACCCCGCCGGATGCGGCTCCTGCTCGCCCTGCTGCGCAGCAGCCGCCGTCGCCTTCGCGCCGCCCAAAGCGCTCGGCATCCGGACTGATGTAGTTTTCGTGGCTGCATTCCCCACGGCCCACTCACTCGCGTGACTACGCATCGCCGAACGCCTTGCGGCGGCCGGCGCAAGCCTCGCTTCCGGCTGGACGGGCTCGGCCCTTCGCCGGGCGGGGTTCGCACCCGCTGGACGACTCTCTGAATTTTATGAGCTCATCGCATCTCATTCCTTTCAGACCAGCCTTGCCTGGTCGCACTGGGCTTACTACTCGCCAAAGCGGAAGAGAGTGAGGGAACGGTTCGAGCGAGTCCATGTCCTTTACAGTCCATTTGCCAGATGATCTTCTTGCCTTCGCCGAAGCGGAGGTCACTGCCGGCCATTACGCCAGCGTCGCAGACGTGTGCGCGGCCGGGCTTCGGCTGCTGAAAGAGGAATACGAGGCCTCCGAGGCTGGTGCGGACGCGACGGCCGGGGACGTCCTTCCCCGGAATGAGGGGCCTCCCCGATAGCGCTCAGTCCTCCGGCATCACGACCGGGATGGCCTGCCGCCCGTTGCGGCGGTAGATGCGAAAGTCTCCGTCGACGGTCACGACGGCGCTGCGCGCCGTGAGCTCGCTCATGCGCACGAGGCACGCGTCGGCGAGCGCCATCGGCACGCTCGTGTATTTCGTCATGAGCTTGCGGACCGCTTCGAGTTCGGGAGCGAGCTGGAAGTCCAGTGTGACGATGCCCCGGCTCACGAGCGACAGTACTGCGTTGCGGCCGCCCTTCACACCGCGCAGCAGGAAGCACGCCTCGCTGAGCACCGCCTCGCAGGTCTGAATCGGCGTCTCCAGCCTGCCGAGCGTCTCGCGCGCCCAGGCATGGTGCGGCTCACGCGCGTCGAGCAGGGCGACCAGCGGCCCCGTATCGACGATCGCCGTCACCGCCCGTAGCCAGCCATGTGCTTCGGATTCGAGAGCAGATCGCCCGGTCCTTCCAGCGACCCAATCAGATCGTCTGCCAGCGATGCGACGGTGGGGTTCGTCGTCTGTTTGTCCAACGCGTCCAGCGCCTCGCGCAACGCCTTGGCGCGCGTCGTGTGCCGCCGCTTGGCGATTGCCGTCAGCTTCCGGTCGAGCGTCGGGTCGGGCAGCTTGAGGGTAGGGGCGCGCATGGGGGTCCTCGGCGTTGTTCCTAACTACTGGAATCATAATACTATTCGTGCGATCAATCAACCGCAGAGCCGAGGCGTGCTGGTGCCCCCTTGCGTCCGTCCTCGCCCCCCTACGCTGCCTCACGGCAGCTTCGGGCGACTGCGGGCGGCCGAGTTCCCCCAATCGCGTGCTCGGCGGCCCGCCGCCTGTGCGGGCTCCCATGCTTCGCCTTCGGCTACGCAGGGCACGGTCGCCCTTCCCCCGGCCTCCGCCGGGGCCGGAGGCAAGCCGCGCTGCGCGCTGCTCAGGGGGGAACGGGGAGAGGCCCGCCGTCGGCGGGCGGCTTCGGGGCCCGGGAGGCACGCTCTTCAGCGTGCCCAACCCTGACGGCTTGGCCCTTCGGCCAGCGCCCGGGCGGAGAGACGGCCTTTTCCGTGCCCGGCATTGTCTCGACGGTGCTCGCCGCCGCAAACGGGTGGCTCCTCGCCATGCTCGGCATCAAGCCATGCTCGGCATCAAAGGGATGCCTGTGCGTGGCTCCGGTGCCGGGCATGGAGATGCCTCCCGTCGGGAGGCGGATGCCCGCCGCTTGCGCCTGCTGCGCGCCTCCCGAGAGGCGGCACCCAAGGCAAAATGCCGCAGGAGAAGGCCGGGAAGCATGCGGGTCCCGTCGTTCACTCAATTGGATGGCACTTTCAAGTGCGCCAGGCGAAGCCTGGGTGAGGAGGAAGACATGTAAGAGCGGAAACCTCACGTAACCGTCCGCGGGTGAAATTCCCGACCGGCCAAGGCGGGGCCGCCAGCCGGAAGCGAGTGTTGCGTGGTTCGCGAGCAATCGCGGCTGCGAAGCGTACACAGCGGGCGTGCAGGCCGTGCAAAGAGCCTCGAAATCCGTCTCTTCGCGGAGGCCGACGCGTTTTGAAACGCGGAAGGCAACATCGACGTGCCGAAAAGTCGGGCGAGCCCGAAGGCCTGGCCCGTCGACTCTGCCGGGGTGAACAGCAGGGCATGTACGCAAAGGACGGTCCAGGAACCTGGGATATCCCGGCGCCTCCGGCTGTTGAATTGCGGCGGTAGTGCGCGGCGAAGGCAACGAAGCCAAGCGCGATGGGCGACGGGAAGTCGGAGTGCCGCAGTAGGAGCGACGACGCGGGGGAACCGTCCCAAGGGACCCCGCCGAGCAAAGGGCGGCACCGGAAAACACGGAACCGCTGGAGGGAACGATGGCCGAGGCGCCGAACTCAATTCCCATCTCAACGAAACTCGAAAGCTGGCGAAGGACGCGCCCGATATGGCGTTCCGAACGCTTGCCCATCACATCGATACCGACTGGCTCCGCGAAGCGTACCGACGCACACGCAAGGACGGGGCTCGTGGCGTAGACGGGCAGAGCGCGCAAGAGTATGCGGAAAACCTGGAGGGCAACCTGCAGTCGCTTCTCGAACGCGCGAAGTCTGGTACGTACCGAGCACCGCCGGTGCGGCGAGTCCATATCCCGAAGGGGAGCGGCTCGGAAACGAGACCGCTCGGCATTCCCAGCTTCGAAGATAAGGTATTGCAGCGCGCGGTCGCGATGGTGCTGGAGGCGGTCTACGAGCAGGACTTTCTGGACTGCTCGTACGGCTTCCGGCCGGGGCGCTCGGCGCATCAAGCGCTCGAGACCCTGCAGAATCAAGCGGTAATGATGGGTGGCGGGTGGGTTTTCGAGGTCGACGTACGCAAGTTCTTCGACGTCCTGGACCACGGGAAATTACGGGAAGTCCTACGCCGCAGGGTGCACGACGGAGTGCTGCTGCGGCTCATCGGAAAGTGGTTGAATGCGGGCGTGCTCGAAGACGGAGCCATTGCGTATCCGGAAACGGGCACACCGCAGGGCGGGGTGATTTCGCCGATTCTGGCGAACATTTTCCTGCACGAGGTGCTCGACGTCTGGTTTGAGCGCGAAGTTAAACCAAGGCTTTCGGGCAAGGCGCTGCTCGTCCGCTACGCGGACGATGCAGTGCTTTTGTTTTCGCATGAAGTGGATGCCCGCAAGGTGCTGGACGTGCTGCCGAAGCGATTGGGTGCGTACGGCCTGGCGCTGCATCCCGAGAAGACGCGGTTGGTGGAGTTTCAGCGCCCTGACCGTCGCTCATCGAAAGTCGATGGCGGCGACCGAGGTCCTGGCAGCTTCGACCTACTCGGCTTCACGCACTACTGGGGCAAAGCTCGCTCTGGCAAGTGGATTGTCATGCGCAAAACAGCCAAAGACCGCTTCCGGAGAGCGGTGTCGCGGGTCGCGCAATGGTGCAGGGAGCACCGGCACGACGCCATCCGCGAGCAGCAGAAGGCACTTGGGCAAAAGCTGCGTGGTCACTACGGATATTACGGAATCACCGGGAATTTCCGCGCCATCGCGCTCTTCTGCCGCAAGACTATTGCGTTGTGGCGCCGGTGGCTCAACCGCCGGTCGCAACGACGCCATATGCCTTGGAAGCGAATGCGGCTTCTGCTGGAGCGCTACCCGCTCCCGCCGCCTCGCATCGCTCACCCATTTCTCCCGCGCGCAGCGAACCCGTGACCGAAGAGCCGGATGCGTGAATTGCGCACGTCCGGATCCGAAGGGGGGCCGGGGAGACAACATCCCCGGCCTACCCGACTGGCAACGGACGCGTCATAAGATGCGATATGTGACCGCGGTGGCTTCCCGCAGCTCTTCGTCGACCGACGTGCTTTGGGTTTACTACTCGCTCCCTATTGGGCGCGCCCGATGCCGCGCTGCCCTGGCAAGAGCTGCTGCGACACTTGACCGGCATCGACGTGCGTCGATGCCCCGCCTGCGGCGCACTCGCCGTCGTGCGTCGGCCCCTCGACGATCCCCACGCCCTCGCGCGCGCGCCGCCGGAGGCCGCGTGACCGCAACGAAGCGTCGGCAACCACGCCCAACTGTGCCCTCGGCGCGGCCGGGGCGACGTGTGCGCTCGCGACGGCGTACCCACTCGGCGCGCGGATCGGTCGACCCATTCTCGCCGGTTGGGACCGCGGTCGGCCCCCCTCGGCGCGCGCGCCCGCCTCTGCCTGCGCTACCCACGCGAACGCCACCAGCCAGCCCGCAGCCGCGGACCGAACCCGTACGGCCTCTTTCCCCATAGCGGCCCCGCCAAGACGGCCTCCGGAAGCGCCCGGTCTCTGCCGCGCACCGGCTCCGTCCAACCGGTCGATTGAGCAACTGCGCCGTCTCCCGTCCGCGCTCCTCGCATGCGTCACCCGGCGCAGTCGCAGAATCGCCTATTGCATATATGTGACCGCGGTGGCTTCCCGCAGGTCTTCGTCGACCGACGTGCTTTGGGTTTACTACTCGCCGCGAACGATCGAGCTAAGAAAGGGTGGAGCCGGCCAGCTCCGATCGCGACGTTCGGGCTATCGTTGCGAGCAGCCAAATCAGGACCGCGTCCTGCCGTCGTTGAAATCCGCTGAGGTGCTTTACGTGCGGATAAGGAGTGCAACGGGGTCGAGCCAAGAAGGCCCGGCGAGTCATCGTAAAACGCCTTATCGGATTTCAGCAAGGACGTAGCCGCCATCCAAGTTGGCGAAGGGCGTGAATCCCTCGACCATCGGGTCGAGAGAGAACTCGACGCACTGCCCGAACGCTTCAACATGTGCGTCGGGTGCGGGTCGCGAGAGAGACGGCGACCGCGATGCCATGCACCCGCGCCCCCTCAATCGCCACAGACGACATACTGGTGGCCGGTGCAGGTGGCCTCGGTCAGGGCGATCGTCGCCGCTTCGAAGCCGGCCGCCTGCGTTCGCAGCCCAAGGGTCTGGGTACCCGCCGGGAGAGGGCACTTCCACTCTTCGGAGGTCCCGTTGAAGTGCTGCGGCTCGCACCCGATCCAGGGCTGACCGTTGATGAGCACGGAGACCTGGTCGGCGCTCCCGAAGACCACCCCCAGGACCTGAATGTCGAGGATCGGCAGCGCCGCAATCGTGGCGGCGCTCTCTGCGAAGGGAACCTCAATCGAGTCATTTTGAAACATGCTCACGAGGGTCATTGAGACATTGGAGCCCATAGTCTGAAGAGCCCCAGCGTCGGGAGGGTTCGCGCCCGGCAACACCTTCACTCCGGCGCCGCTCACAGGACAGTCCGGCGCCGACAAGCACTCCGTCAGCAGATTGACGAACTTGCACGCCGGCTGGTCACCACACGGGGGGCCGCAGGCGCCGGCCCCGAGAAACAGCAACGCGAGCGGCAGAGAGATTCAGGGCGGGGAGAGGGCGCTCGCCGTCCGCCTCGTGGACGCGCAGCCGCCTCGAACAACCCCCGGCTGCTTCCATGCTCCCGCATGACAGCAAGGCCTATGCCACAGCAAGTCGCGCGGTCGAGTTGAGCTCCGTCCGGGCGCACCGCGACAGCCGGATCCTATTGCGGCGACTGCGCACAAGCGAAGGGCGCGCGGCCGGTCGGACGTTTCGGGCCGATAGTCTGCGATGACCGATGAAGGTCGCGCGGACTCGCGGGCGACCCCGAGCCGCGCGTGGGCCTGTTCGATCACCCGCGAGCGCCAAATCTTTCGCCGCTTCAGCGACAACGGACGCTCCTAAGACGCGATTAAGACGCGATATGTTTCCGCGGCGGCTTCCGCGGCTCTTCGTCGACCGGCAGGCTTTGCGACGCCTACTCGCTCCGAGGAGATTGAACATGACAGCCAAACAGCCCCCAAGCAGACCAAAGCCGACTTTGTACGTTCCGCGGATCCCCGGTTGTCCGCCAAAGGCGTGGTCGCCAAGGCCAAAGCGGCCGGCATCGCCCTCACGGACACCTACGTCTACGACGTTCGCGGAGCCGCCAAAGCGGCCGCGAGCAAGGCGGCGGCGAAGGCAGCCGCACCCGTCAAGGCACCGGTCGCGCACGCTGTGGCGAAGAGTGGCGTGAGCGCCGGGTCCGTCGAGTCCCTGCTCAAGGCGGTTGCGGCCGAGGTCGGTCTCGGCCGAGCGTTCGAGATTCTGGTGGGAGAGAGAGCAAGAGTGCAAGCCGTGCTGAGGGCTTGAGCGGGGATTCCGAGCGCGATGGCATGGGTTAATCCGGGAGAAGGAGGCAACCTGAAGACGAGCGACGAGTAGCGATCGGCTCTCGAGCCGAACCTCGCGCCCGTCCTTGCGCTCGCTCTCCACTCACGGGATAGTGCTCGGCAGGGGAATGAAGGCGGCCCGATTCCAAACGCGGATGCGGGCGATGACGGCCGCAGTCTCGGTTCTGGCCGGGTGCGGCTCCAGAACCGGTCTACTTGGCGGCACTTCAACGTCCGAATTGGACGGCGGCGCGTCCGGGCAGAGCATAGCCGCAGCCAGGCTCGACGATGAGCTCAGGCGTCAGCGCGGCCGGCTCAAGCAGTTCCTCCGCCACGAGCGGTTCAGGCGCCAATGGCGCCAGCTCGAGCGCTTCCAGTTCGAGCAGCAGTTCCGCATCGAACAGCTCGACGGCGTGCACGCCCACGGGCACGCGGTGCCCGGGCACGGGCGTCGAGATGTGCGGGTCGAACGGCCAGTGGGGGACGGCGGTGGCGCGCGGCGCGCATCAGAGCTGCACGACAAGCGCTGGGGGGGCGGCGTGCACCTGCAACGCCGGCGCGACCTGCACGGCCTTGGGGAACGTGTGCGCGACGACGTCCACCTTGGTGACCTGCGCGATGGACGCGCAGGGGTGCTTCTACGAGTCAGCATCGACGCCGTGCAGCAACGGCGCATGCAGTGCCGGAGCGTGTTGCACCAACGCGTGCACGATCGGAGCCGGTCAGTGCGTGACGGGCGGGCTCGAGACGTGCGCGACGCAATCCAACGGGTGCACCGGCTGGGCAACTGCGGTGGCGTGCCCGGCGGCTACGCCGTACTGCAGCGCAGGAGCATGCACGGCGACGCCGGCGAGTCGGCATGACGTGTAGCGACACGACCTACATAGAGGTCTGGGTAAGTAATCAAGTCGAGGAACGATTGGGCGCGCCGTTATCCGGGTCTGCCGCCACTGCCGAAGATGGGCCGAGTTTGCGTTTCGGGCGCGGTCGCCCTCGTGCTTTTCGGTTGCGGTCTAGTCGCTGAAGAGCCCACGTTGGGGCCGTCGGATTCGGCGCTGGCCCCCAGCCGCTCCGGCGCAAGCGCGCCCGCCTCAAGCGGATCGATCGGCAGCCCGAGCTCCAGCGGTTTCTCGAGTGCTTGGGGATCGACCGGAAGTGCGGACGCCACAACTGCCGACGCCGGAAGCGCGGACGCCGCAACCGCGGACGCCCCAACCGCGGACGCCGCAACCGCGGACGCCCCAACCGCGGACGCCCCAACCGCGGACGCCCCAACCGCGGACGCCCCAACCGCGGACGCCCCAACCGCGGACGCCGCGACCGAAGAGTCGGCGGTCTGCACACCGATGGCCACGCAGTGCGTGGGCAACGCCGTCGAGACCTGCGGCCCCGACGGCGGATGGGGGAATGTATGGACGTGCTTCACGGGGGACTGCGTCGATGGCGCCTGCGTTGGCTCGACGACCGTCGCCCCGAGTTGCGCCCCCGGTGGGCCCGGCATGACCAATTGCGGTCCGGGCGGCAGCGGAACCGAAAGCTGCTGCACGAGCCTGGAAGTCCCGGGCGGGACGTACTACCGCGTTGCCGCCGCGTCCGCTGCGCCCGCTCCAGCGAACAGTAACCCGACCGTCACCGACGCGGGAGCGCTCGTGGAGGGCCCCCCGGTCACGGTGAGTGGTTTTCGTCTGGACAAGTATCTCGTTACGGCGGGCCGGTTCCGGCAGTACGTGAACTACGTCGCTGGCGCCTCCGGCGCTCCGCCTGCGAACGGCAGCGGCAAGCACACGCACGTGAATGGGGGTCTCGGATTGGTCAATGCGAGCGCCGTGACCCAATCTCAGCAACCGGTGTACGAGACCGGCTGGGACGCGACCGACTGGAACGCGCTACTGGCGCCGGTTGGGGTTTCTTGGAGCTCGCTCGTGAGTGCCACTTGGCCGATCACGGCGGGCAGTCCGGAAAACCTACCGGCCACCGGCATCACCTGGTACCAGGCGTATGCGTTCTGCATTTGGGATGGCGGGTTTTTGCCGAGCGCAGCGGAATGGGACTACGCCGCCGTGGGCGGCAGCCAGGAGCGCGAATACCCTTGGGGCTCGACAGGTCCGGACGCTTATGATGCCGGAAACGAACTGACTGCGGTATGGAGTCCCGAGTACGCGATTGTCGATTGCGACTATCCCGAGCCCGTTCCGGCGCCGACCGCCGGGAGTGGGTGTGTGCCTAACTTCAGGGCCTGCGGTCCCAGCTCCTGCGGCGAGTTCAACCTCGGTTGCGGTCAGATCGGCCAGTGTGACTTCGACTGCAGTGAGGGGTGGTCCGTCGGTTCGTGCTCCGTTGCGCCGGTGGGAACCGCGCTACAGGGTGCCGCCTACTGGGGTCAACTCGACATGGTCGGAGAGGAACTGGAGTGGACCCTGGACGTATTTCCCTCGTCGTACCCTTGTCCGGGCCGCGATTGCGCGTATCTGGGGTTGGTCCCCGCGCCGCCCGAGCAGTACAGTCGAAGCGTCCAGGGTTGCGACTGGTGGGTTGGCTGCTCCCCTCACGAATTTCAAGGGGCCCCCCCGCTCAACGCGGATACCTACAAGGGCTTCCGGTGCGCGCGGACCCCCTGATACTCATAGCCGGGGTTGCTCAGCGTTTGGGCGGTCTGCGCGAAGCGAAATGCGGCGGGCCCGCGGCAGTCCGCAAGAACCAACCAGAACGCGACGATCGTGCTCGTTGATGGAGATGGCGCTGTGATCACGGCTTGGGTACGAACTTGGCGAATCCGGGCAGCACGAAGATGCCGGTTTTCTTGAGTTCCCGGTGACCCACTTCCACGAGCGTTTCGATCACCTGCTTGACCTGCTTGCGCGAGATTTCCTCGCCGCCCCGCCTCCGTCACGGCTTGCAGGATTGCGCTCTTCGAAAGGGGTTTCTTCGCCGCCGTCGTCGCTTTGGCCATGGTTCAGGTCTCCTCGCTTGCGTAGAAAGCGCCTTCGCGGCTTCCTCGTCAGCGCAGCTGTTAGTGCGCGCGGGCGTTGCTCAATTGGGACGGCGCTTTGAACGCCCCAAAGGCGATTTTTATGTGGCCGCGACGGTTTCCGCGTCTCTTCGTCGGCCGACAAGCTTTGCGCCGCCTACTCGCTCCTGGATCGCGAACAGAAACGCGGCAAACGCGGCAAAAAAGCCCATGTTCCGCGGTTCTGAAGTCGGTCACGGACGAGCCTCCGAGATTCTGGCGGGCGATGGCGAGGGTGCGCCACGTACTCGGGGTTTGACCTGGGCAGTTCGGAGCCGTCTTCGACCGCGTCGCCGCGGGCGTCGGGACGCGCGTCCTGCACACCGCGGTCCGGGCGCCCCTGATGAATGCGGTGTGCGAACGCTTCTTGGGTAGCGTCCGCCGCGAGTGCCTCGACCACGTGATCATCCTGTCGGAGCGGCACCTGCGGTATCTCCTCGCCGAGTATGCCCTGAGCTACTTCAACCCGGCTCGGCCTCACCAGGGCATCGGCCAGCAGGCTCCGGTCCGCACGGAACGCTCCCGAGCCAAGTTTGCTGGCCCGGTCGAGGCCATCCCCGTGCTCGGCGGCCTTCATCATGACTACCGCGCCGCTGCCTGAAGCCGGCGGACAGCCCAAGGAGCGAGGACAGCCGCGGCGTGGGGGAGACGACGACGAAAGGAGCCAACTCAGCACCGCCGCCTGGTTCTGGTTCCGATCAGCCCCGAGAGCGCGCCGCCTGCGCATCCACCGGATGACCAATGCGGGCGCGGATGGCGGCATACTCGGCCTGGAACTCAGCCCCCTCTCGCCTGAGCCACTCCAGCTCGGATGGCGTCAACGGACGGGGCGCGCAGGAGATAGCCGGCCTCGGCCTCGGTGAGGACGTCGATGCCGAAGCCGACGTGGTTCCGCCAGTATTTGTCGAGTTCGCCATGCTTGTCAGAGAGAGAGTGAAGCGTCCCGGCGCGAAGCGCAAGCACCTCACTGCGACGGCTCGCGCTCAGCGTGGTCGCCAAGACGACCGTACCGCCGCGGCTCTCGATGTGGCCCCGAAGGTTCGCGAGAGTGCTACCAAGGCCGACGTGATCGTCCACGAGGACGTGATCGCGTCCGGCCTCGACCTGTCCGTCGAACGTCGGCTGGAAGGCGAGGCGGTGGAAGCCACCCGCTCGAGTGTGCCCGACCGTGTTGGTCTGCACGATCGCCAGCGTCACCTCGAGCCCCAAGCGTATCGCCATCTCGAGGAAAAGAAGGCCGAACGCGTACTCCGCGCCGACCACTCCGCGCCGGACAGCGGTCATTACGCAAAACGCCGACGCGACGAGTCCGTAGACGATCGCCATTGCGCACGCGATCCCGAATACGAACCGCTGCCTTGCCGAATGGACGATGGCGATGACGCAGGTCACCGCCAGCACGACGTCAAGCACCCGTCGACCGTACCGCGCGAGTCGTCCGCCCGGACCAAATCGGTCCGCTGTTTCAGTGAGAACGAGCGCCCCAAAGGGATCTTATGTGACTGCGGCGGTTTCCCGGTCTCTTCGTTGGCCGATACGCTTTGGAGCGACTATTCGCTCGGTTCGCCGCCTCCAAGCTCCCAACGTCCACGGTCCTCGCGGGTCCAACGCCTCTGGCGCGAGTTGCTCGACGGCTACGGTGTGGACCGACTACGCCAACGGTTCCAACGCATGCGACGTGTCGCTCGAGAGGGCGGCGGAGCCGCATCGCACGTGCACCCCCAGAACGTCGTCGTCGCCGCGACCAAGGTCGGACGCAATGCGACGTGCCCCTGCGGCTCGGGAAAAGAGTTTAAGCGCTGTTGCGGGGCCTAAACGCTCGCTCGTTGCGCGGCGCCCCCCCGCGCCGGTGGTTCAGGGGCCTCCCCCCGCCGAAAGTAGCGGTCCGCGGTCATAGGTTCACGCACGTTTGCCGAAAGCACACGAAAAGACGCGGCTGCTGGAATTTGGTCGCTTTGCGACCAGAGACCGAACGCAGCGCGGCGAAAGGAAACCCGAGACGTCGAAGACGAGCTCGGCGCGCCGCTCCTCGAGCGTACGCCGCGCGGCGTGCGCCTCTTGCCGTCGGGCGAGCGGTTCCTCGACCACGCGCGGCGTATCCTGCGCGCCATCGATGAGGCGGCGATCGCAGCGCGCTCCGGCCCGTCCTAGCGGACGCGCTCGGTTCCGTAAGGGCCAGGGATGGCAACATCCCTCGGTTGCCTAATGATTGGCCGCTCACGACACCACGCGCGAGGAACGCATCCTCGGGGCCGGTTGCCTTGGCAACCTCTGCCCGGCTCCGGAAAACGATTCGGTGGGTCGGCGGTGGGCTTACCGGCAGGAGTTCGAAGCTCGTCCCGCATGGGACCGCAGACCCGCCTGGAAACTATCGGGGCTCGGCGATGCGTGCCTTGATCAGCTTGCGGACGAGTGTCGATGGCAAGGGCTTGTCACGGCGGAAATGAAGGGCGCTATTGGTGTGGCCGTAGCTCTTCAGGTCCCCGCCGAGAGTCTGCAAGGTCGCTCCACTGAATGGGTAGTAGGAGCAGCCCTTGGCCGTAGCCTGGAATCCAGCGACGACTCTTCCATCGAGCCGAAACGCCGGCATCCCGTAGCTGATGCACTCCTCGGCTAGTGGAAGGATGGACGTATCGTCTTCCGGAGCTTATCGAGCGCCGCGCGCTGGTCTCCGGTGAGGGTGGCCAGGTACTCGTCGATCACTGACACGCCAACCCCACTGCTGGCGCCGTGACGACGACCTTTCCTTCGATCTTGGTCATGTCTCCTCTCGCCTCCGACCCAGAAAGTACGACCTGTTCGTCGTTCTCGCTACGCGCACGATCGCAATGCGCCTTGAAGGTATGCTTCACAATCATGCCGCTGAGCCCGAGCCTGCTGCCGCAGCTTCACGTATTCCTTGCCGTCGCGAGGCGGAGCTTCAGCGCCGCGGCGCGCGAGCTCAACGTGTCCGCCTCGTCGGTAAGTCAGGCCGTTCGACAGTTCGAGGAGCAGCTTCGCGTCGTAGCGCGGTTCCGCTCGCTTGAGGCGTGCGCGCGACGCCGTCGGGCGCGCCCGCCTGCCTTGTCTTGGCGCTGGCGGGTCTTGGTTGTCGTGGCGTTCCCTGCATGCAGCGATCGCGGCGCCGAGCTTGGCGGGAACGATTCCGGCGTGATCGGCGACGGTCCGGTCGAAAAGGGCGCCCAGCGTGAACCCGGAGAGCACGTGGAGCCGCTGACGGCGGTGGCGGTCTCCATCGGAGCATCGGCCGCGTGCGCTCTTACGGCGGCAGGCGCGGTCGTGTGCTGGGGGTGCAACCAGAACGGGGTGCTCGGGAACGATTCGCTGGTCTCGAGCGCGGTTCCGGTGCCCATCGGCGGCCTGTCGAGCTCTCCGATTCTCGCTCTCCGTCGGAACCAACTCGGCGTGCGCCGCCAGCGCGAGCGGCGAAGTGGAATGCTGGGGCGACATCGTGGCCGCGAGCGACGGAGGCTCGTCGGCGCTGACGATGACGATCGCTGGATTCAGCGGAGCGGTCATCGCCGTGTCGGTCGGAGATGGGTCTGCGTGCGGATTGACGGCCAGCGGCGAAGTCGAGTGCTGGGGCGTTCAGCTTGGCGGCTATTCGTATCTCGCGACCCCGTCGCCCGTCGCCGGTCTGCCGAGCGGCGTGACGTCGGTATCGGTGGGGTTCGACTCGGCCTGTGCCGTGACTGCCGGCGGCGGGGTGGAGTGCTGGGGCGGCAACGACTTCGGTCAGCTCGGCAACGACTCGACGGCGGCGAGTGCGGCACCGGTCCCCGTCACGGGACTTGAGAGCGGCGTGGAGGCCATCTCCGTTGGACAGCAGTCCGCCTGCGCTCTCACGACCGGCGGGCAGATCGAATGCTGGGGTGCTCTCATGCAAAACATCGGGGGCGCTACGGCCACGATTCCGCAAGCCGTGTCCGGACTGGCGAGCGGAGTCACGGCGGTGTCGGTGGGCACCCAGTCCGCCTGTGCGTTGAGGGCGGGGAGCGTCGAATCGTGGGGCAATGACACACGCGACGGCGTTGTTCCGACGTATCCCCCGGTTACCGTGCCCGACCTGGGCAGCGCTGCGATCGCCGTCTCCGTGGGCGCGGCGTCCGCGTGTGCCATCGCGGATGGCGGCGGGGTCGTCTGCTGGGGCGCCGCCCAATGCGAGTCGTTGGGTGAAGCAGCCTACAGCGCCGTGCCGATCCCGGTGCCAGGCTTGGTGGGAGATCCGTGAATCGGATGCTCACGTGTGAGCCCGGCGGTTGATCCGACTACCTGCCCTTTTCGTCCCACGACCGCACGTGGGTCTTCCCCTTCGGAGGGGGCTTCTGACGGTCAAGTGGAGTGTCGCACACCCGGCGCAACCGACGGCAGCGCATCGCGCACGGCAGCGGCGCGGTCCTTTGCGACGGGCACTCGCACGCCGACGGTCCGACCATCTTCCGTGCACCCCACCAGCAACGTGGTCTCGCCCGCCTCCCGCTCGAGCTCCAGGACACGCAACGGATTCACAAGCCAGTTGCCGTGCACGCGCAGCAAGCCGCGCCCGAGCGACATGGGCATAGCCGATAGCGTCAGGTCAAGATCGAAGCGACCTCGAGCTGAATGAACGAACGTCAGCCTCTCGGCGGCTTCGCACGCCCAGACTTCTGCGAGGTCGACAAAGACGATCACGTGCTCGTGACGCGCCGCGATGCGCTGGGGTATCCGTGCTATCCGCGGTGCGGGACGGCGCCGATCCGTCAGTCGATCCATGCACGCCAGCACGCGCGCCGAGGTGAACGGCTTGAGTAAAAAGTCGACGCGCCGAGATCGAAGGCCTCGACGGGGTGCTTCTTGTGGGCCGTCGCAAGCACGAAGAGCGGCGGCTCTGTGGTGGAGACCAAGCTCCGGATCCAGGCTAGACCCGCGTCGTCACGCTCGGGACAGCGTAGTCGCACGTCTACAAATGCTGCGTCGACCGATGCGCCGGCCTCCGGCGCCAGCGCCTGCTGCGCCTCCTCGACCGTCGAGACGGCGGCCACGACGTCCGCGCGCCCAGTCTGTTGCAGCAATCGCACCAGATAGTTTCGGGCGGGCTATTTCGTCGTCGACAACCAACACGCGCAGCGGTGTCACGGCAACTCCACGATGGCTCGTGTGCCGTTCGGAGTCGACTCCAGGCGAAACGAGCCGTGAGACTCCAGATCGACACGCTGCCGGACGAGCCGTAGACCCAGCCCGATGGCGCTCGAACCACTTGGGGAGATAACCGGACCGTTGTCCTCGACCTCGACGATGGCCCCGCCGCCGCGCCGGGCGCGCGTGCGGACCGTCACGCATCCATCGGTCCGTCTGGCGAGTGCACCGTGGTGCACGGCGTTCTCCACGAGCCGCTGCAGTAGAAGGCGCGGGACCAGGGTCGCCGAGGTCATCGGTTCTTCGTCCCAAGCGACGTGTAGCGATCCTCGGTAACGTAACCATGCTAACTCGATGCCGAGCGGCCGCTGCGGAGCCGAGTCCTCAATGGAGTCCGTCAGAAGATCGGCCACAGCAGCGAGTAGATCGCGTGCCTCCGAAGGCTCCTCGTCGATCAAGGCGGCGATGGCGTTCAGCGTGTTGCGAAGGAAGTGAGGTTGCAGGTGTTCGCGAAGCCGCATACATAGGTAGGATCTTTATTTCCCGAGTGATCTCGATCACTTACGTGCATAGTGCACGAATTG
Organism: uncultured delta proteobacterium; assembly: GCA_963696385.1. GTDB lineage: Bacteria > Myxococcota_A > Polyangia > Polyangiales > Polyangiaceae > Palsa-1150. The sequence continues at coordinate 64,918 of CAVOKF010000002.1, read as the reverse complement.
GATAGTCAAAGGCATCGGGGATTCTCTAGACGCTGTTGTGAGACAACGCGAAAGGAGACCCCCGATGCACGGATCAAACAGGACACGCGCCGGAGTCGGCGTGTATGCGAAACGGCTTACGGAAGTACTCGGCGAGGAGCAGGTGACCGCGATCGCGAGACGTAGCGGCTGGCTACGGCGAGTGCGCAAGGTGATGCCGCTGGCGATGGTCGTGGCGGTGCTGTCCACGCTCGGGTCGGGCCACGCCAAGTGGTTGGCCGATATTCTGCGGACGTTCCGGAAATTCGCGGGCCTTTCGCTGCGATATAAGCCCTTTCACAACCGGCTCGCGCAAGCGTCCTTTCCAGAGATGTTTCGGATGCTGCTGGAAGCGACGGTACAGAAGATGAGCCAGCCGGTTCTGCACGCCGTGTCCCCCAAACTGTCGACCTTTCGGGACATCGTCATTCACGACGGGACGTCGTTCGCGCTCAAGGACGACTTGAAAGGCACATGGCCGGGCCGCTTTACAAAAATCTCGCCTGCCGCCGTGGAACTGCACGTCACGATGAGTCTGCTCCAAGACGATGTGCGCATCGTCGCCCTGACGGCCGACAAGGAGACCGAGCGAACCTACCGTCCCGAGGCCGCGAGTCTTCGCGAGCGGCTCTTTCTGGCCGACCGAGGGTACGAGGAGCGAAAATTCTTTTTCGACGTCGACCAAGCGGGCGGCGCCTTCATCGTCCGCGGAACCAAAAACATTCGACCCACCATTCGGGCCGCTTTCGACAGCGCCGGCAAATCCATCCCCAAGTTGCTCGGCCAGAAGTTGAACTGGGACCTGCTTCCGGCCCACACGGTCGATCTCGACATCGAATGGCAGGCGAATTCATTCGTGTATCGCGGGCGAATTGTGGCGATCTACAAGCGCGGCAAGCGCAACGCGAAGACGTTCGTGTACCTGCACAGCAACCTCGCTCGCAAGCGCTTCTCCGCCGCCGACGTGGCCGGCTTGTATCGCCTCCGCTGGCAGGTGGAACTCCTGTTCAAAGAGTTCAAATCCCACGCCAACCTTCATGCCTTCGATACGGGCAAGGCCGCTATCGCGAAAGCGATGATATGGGCGAGCTTGCTCGCAGCCCTTCTGAAACGCTCGCTCGCACACTTCGCGGAAGCGTCGCTGGGTGTCTTGCGGTGGGGACGAGTCACGCCGTCGAATTGGTCGGCGAGGCGATCCCGTTCGTGCAGCGATTGCTCGCCGAGAGGGAGTTCGTCGCTGGCGATTGCCTCGGATGGCGCGACGACGGGTCTCGGTTCGAGTGGAGCGACATGGAGCCGATGCTGACCAAGTTGAAGTCGGATGGGCTGATCGAAGACTCTTAATTTAACCTAACTAAATAATAGGCGATTGTGCGACTGCGTCCGTGAGGCGTGCGATGAGCGTCGAGGCGTATCGGCGCAGTTGCTCAATCGTCCCGCTTGTCGGCGAGCTCGAGCTCGGAGAGCAGCGCGTCCGCCTTCGCCTCCCAGCCGGCGACGCGGTACAGGCGGGCGACGAGGTTCAGGTGTTCGCGGACGGACAGATACTCGAAGAGGCGCGGCTCGTCGGGCAGAAACGCGAGGTGCTGCTTGGCGCCCACCGGATCGGCGACGATGTCCCTGCCAGCCACCTTTACGGTCCCCGCGCTCGGCCGGAGGATGCCCCCGAGGCAGCGGAGCGTCGTCGTCTTGCCGGCGCCGTTGGGTCCGACCAGACCCGGGATCTCCCCGGCCGCGACGGAGAAGCTCACCCCGGCGACCGCGACGATGCCCTCGTAGGCGCTTCTCGAGCCCGGTGACCTCGAGGACCATGGGGCGCCAGGGTGCCCCAACGGGGCGGGCCGCAAAGGCAATCGAGCGAGTTGCTGAGCGCTACGGCTTGAGGACCGATGGGGCTTACGCTGCCGTCGCTCCTCCGCACGATCGGCGGTGTCGTTGTGTGGCACATGCAGCCGCACCGCATCGTCGCTCAAGTCAGCAAAGGCGGAGTCGTTACTGTCACGTCGGACCTTGCGTCTGTCGCCCCTCAACATCGACCTCCGCGCCGAACCTCTGCTATGCGGGCGGCAACTGCACCGTCGACTCCGATTGCGGGCCAGGTGGATGGTGCTCGCCGAGCGGCGGCGCCGGTTGCGACAGCTTCGCGCTGCGCGCCGATGCGGGCCTCCCGGCGCCTGGCACGACGAGCACAGCGACTCCTCCGGCTCCTCCTCCGTCCGTAGGATGCTGGGAGAGCTCTGACGGCGGTCCGTGGACGGCGACGCGTGCGGCCAGGCCGCGAACTACTGCCACACGGCGTGCGACGTATGTGTAAACGATAGCGACTGCTCCTCAGGCTCTTGCGAGTACGATGTCCACAATGGCATCTGGGATTGCTTTAAGGTAAGCCTTCCCGAGTGACGGAACTTTCGAATTCAAGGACGCCCCGCGGAGAGGCGGTCGCCGACCGCGGGGCGCATCCGGACGCCGTCAGGCGTCGTCGTCCGTAGGTTTCTTTTGGACCGAGAGCGCTGCTGGGCCTCTTTGTGCCGCCAGGACTCAGCGTCGAGCGAGTAGCCGGGCGAAAGGGTATCGGTCGACGAAGAGCCGCGGAAACCTCCGCGGTCACATATAACGCCTTTGGGGCGTTCGTGGTCCGTGCAACCGCGCCAATTTGGCATCCCATCCCTCAGCCGTGGTCGTTTGACCGCGATCGGACCAGCGCAACCAGCGCAGGAACGGACTTCGATGCCCCTGCGTGATTTTTTCCGCCCGTGCGCGACTCGCGCCCTCGCCGCTCGAAGTGGCGTTCGTGCTTGGAACCGAGCGGGACTGGGAAATCGCCCAAAGCGCCAGAGCGGCCAGAAGATGGGTCTGCGGTTCCGGACGCTCGGTTGGATTTGCATCGGTCTGCTCCTCGCAACCGGCGCCATCAACCTCGCGATGCGCGGGATTAGCCTGTCGATGTTGGGTGTGGCAGCCTTCTGGGCATCGGACTTCGGACGGACCCTCGCCTACAAGCCATCCGCCGTCGTTGTCGTCGTGGCGCTAAAGGCGGCACATGACGTGCTCTCGACGCGAGCCGGCGCTCGGCGGCTCGCAAGCTCGCTCGGTCGTGCGACGCTGCTCGCCTCGTTGGTCGTCGTGCTCTTCGCCTGTGTGGCTCGTTCGGGATGCCTTAGGCTTAGGCCCGGCGCGGTTCATCTACGCTCCGCTCTTCGGTCACCGAACGCGTGAACCATCCTCGTCCCGGCGGTGACTCGGCCTGCGATTCGGGTGCCCTTGGGGATGGAGCATTTCTGCCGGGCCCCGACTCGGACTTCCTTGCCGTTGAGCGTCGCCGTGTACGAGCCCTCGACGACGACGAACCATCCGTCGAACTCGAAGCCCAGTCCCTCGCAGTAGAAGCGGCGGCCCGCGCAAGGTCGGAGAAACCAAGGGGGTGACGACGGTGAGGCGCGCCCCCGAGCTGCGCAAGGGTTTCGTCATTCGGGTCGCTGTCGAGCACGAACTGCCGCGTGGTCCACGAAAACCGCCTTTCGGTGACAATTGCACGCCGATCTGGCCCTCTTGTTTTTGCTGCATCGGCACATCGTCGTCACACAGAGCCGACTACAAAGCGCGAGGGCACCGCACACATGATGCAAGAAGGAGATCACCGATGCGCATTCGAACTACTCTGCCGCTGCTGTCGCTTTGCCTCGTCGGGGCCTGCAGCTCGAACGCCGGCGCCGGCGAAGAAATCACGGGCACCTCGACGCAGGCGATCGCGGCTGACTGCCAGGACCAGGGCCACCGCCACCAGCACGTGCTGCTGATTTCGATCGATGGCATGCACCAGAGTGACCTTGACTGGTACGTCGCCAACCACCCAAACTCGACGCTTGCCAAGTTGGTTCACTCTGGCAGCGAGTACACCAATGCGGCGACCTCCAACCCGTCGGACTCCGACCCGGGTGGCACCGCGCTGATGACCGGCGGTAACCCCAAATCGACGGGCGTCTACTACGACGTTGAGTACAGCCACGAGGTCGACGAGGGGGGCGCTGCCTGCACCCCGGGCCAGCCGGCCACCGGTGGTGACGTCATCTATGACTCGCCGGATGACGCGCTGGCGAATGTTCTCGACTTCATCAATCCCGCGAACGGCACCTTCCCGTCGTTCGACGAGGACGGTTCGATCTTCGCCAACGGCCTTGACACCAACCCGGCCGCGATCATGAACCTGAAGTTCGACCCGAAGACGTCGCTCAACCCGGGCACGTTCCCAGTGGACCCGAAGACCTGCGAGCCGATCACTCCGTGGGACTACCTCGGCGACAACACGATCTTCCAGGTCATCCACAACGCCGGCCTGCGCACCGCTTGGTCTGACAAGCACGAGATCTACGCGTCGTTCAATGGTCCGGGCTCGAACGGCGAGAGCATTGACGACCTCTTCTCGCCGGAGATCGACTCGCAGGCTGTCATGCCGAACGGTGTCCCTTACCCGCAGGACAACGACTGGGCGCACATCGACGCCGCCACCAAGCAGTACGACGGCTACAAGGTCCAGGCCATCCTGAATGAGATCGACGGTCTCGACCACTCGGGCAAGACCCACGTCGGCACCCCGGCGATCTTCGGCATGAACTTCCAGACCGTCTCGGTCGCGGAGAAGATCCCCTCGACTCCGACGACGTTGATCGGTCCGGACGCGAACGGAAATTTCACCACCAGCGCTCCGGAGGCAGGTGGGTACCAGTTCGTCAACGGTCAGCTCGTTCCCGGCCCCGTCCTCTCGAGCGCGCTCGACTACGTCGACGCTCAACTTGGCCGCATGGTTTCTACGATCGACAAGGACGGCCTCGCGGGCTCGACGACGATCATCGTCACGGCCAAGCACGGCCAGTCGCCGCTGGATCCGAACCAGCTCCGCACCGTCAAGGACGGCCCGATCATCAGCGCGATCAACGCCGCCTGGGCGGAGACGCACCCGAGCAACACGAGCCTGATCGTTGCCGGAACCGACGACGACCTGTGGCAGTCCTACCTGTCGGACAACTCGCAGGCCGCTTGCGACTTCGTCAAGAGCTATCTGTGGAACCACACCGCTGCGGGTTTCGACATCAACAAGAACCCCGTCACCGTCCAGCATTCGGGCCTCGCGCAGATCTGGGTCGGCGCTGAGGCCGCCAACTTCTTCGGCGTCCCGGTTGACAATGGCCACTACCCGGACGTCTTCGGCAAGGTCCAGGTGGGCATCGTTTACTCGGGGCCGACCAAGCTCGCCGAGCACGGTGGTATGAACACGGGCGACACACACGTCCTGATGGTTGTCAGCGGCCCGGGCATACCGGTTCGGGTCGAGTCCACCTCCGTCGAGACTACCCAGGTCGCACCGACGATCCTCGCCCTCCTGGGGCTCAACCCGGCCGCTCTGACGGCCGTCCAGATTGAGGGTACGCAGGTCCTTCCGGGCCTTCGGTAGACCGTGGGCTGGACGCTGACCGTGCGTCGGATGCACGCCTGCCGGTCGACGAAGAGGCCAGCGAGACGGTGAGTTAACGTAGAATCCCTTTGGGGCGTTCGTTTTCACTCGAACCGTGGGCCGATTTTGGCTCGTTTCCGAAGTCCCCGCGAAAGGCGGCCGACATCCACCTTGAGCTCGATCGCCATGCTCGGCGCGTTCCCTTGCGGCCTCGAGTCTGGGAAGAGACGACTTCGGGAGTGGGGGAACGGGCGCGGCGTGCGCCTATCCCTGCCCGTCGCGACTGTCGTAGTTGTTTCCTGTCCCGTCCCGCTCATCTCGTGCCCAGCCAAGAAATGGCGCACTCCGGCCTGCTCTTCGGCCGTCAACGACGCAGCGAGCCAATCGAGCAGCGGTTCCAATTCCTCGAAAATGCGTCTTCGATGGTCGCCCGCCGCCTCGTTGGTGAGCCTGACGATCTGCAGCGCCATCAGCGCGCTGCCGTTGCCGAGCATGCCGTTTCGTTCCACCATCCGATTGTTCCCCCGCATCGTTTGAATCAGTCGGTCTGTCACCGCGGGTCGGAACAACTGCGTCGCCCGAATGTCGGTGCATACGACCACGGGCTGTTTGGTCCGTGCGACGCAGGACACCACGCACGCGTGCGAGTCGCGCTCGAACTGCGCGACGTCCTCGAGGGTCGGGCTTCCGGAGAATCGCAGCTCGATGAGGCGTCCCACATCCCAAGCTGCCGTCAGCATCCTGCTTCTCGCCGCCTCCGATGTTTTTTTCACAAACTTTTTTCCACAAACCGAAACGGCCGAACTCCGTTTGGTTTCCTGTGACCACGGACTCCGCTTGTTCTGCGGCGGCGACAGGTCCATTCGATCCGCAAGCGATCGGTCCGCGCAAGCGGGCATCGATCTCTGCCCCCGGGGAGGATACGGCGCGGGCGGGGACTTCATGAAGGGCGACTCGGCGCAAGACTCGACCGTCGGAAGCTCGTCGGGGGTCCGAGAGGCCCGAAGAGGGTGCGTGCCGTCGAATTCGACTCGGAATGCCATGGAGTTTGCTTTGGCCATCGTCGCCCGGAGCCGATTTGCGGATACGACGCGAAAATCGTTCTCACGCCCCGCGCGACTTCCGCCACGATCTCGAACGAGCGGAGGCGGGCGGCGGGGTCGAAAATCTGGCGGTCACCATTAGCTCGTCGGGCTCGCGCCCGGTCGACGAACCCCAAATCGGACTCTGAACCGCAGTCGTGGTCCGGGTGGGCGTAGCGGCGGATGGCGTCGAGCAGCACGCGGCAAGCGGACCCGCAGCAGCGGAACTCCTGGGTGGATCGGGTCGTACGCGACGACGCCGACCGGGCCGTCGGGACCTTCTGCACCCACCAGGCGCGCCCCGCTGGTGCGCGATAGTCTGAGGGTTCGCCGCGAGAGAGCGCCAGAGCGTCCTCGAACCGGGCATTGTCGGCCGGTGGCAGCGGGCGAGCAACGATTCCGGCCAGGGGCTCGATCCGCGCCACATCCGCCCACGCGATAGACCGACGCCAGCACGACGCTCATGCCACAGCGCTCGTAGAGCGTTCGGGCCGCCGTGTTGTCTGGTTTGACGTTGAGCATCCACCGCCGAAAGCCCGCGGCACGGCCCTGCTCCGGGACGGCCGTCATCAGCGTGCGCGCCACTGCCTGGCGTCGATGCGCCGGATTGGTGATCACGATTGAGACGTGCGGCCGGTCGCCACGCGGGCGCGCCCATGCGAACCCGAGGACCGCGTCGCCGTCGCGCAACACCAGAGCGTGGGGGGGAGCGATCCACTCGGCGAAGCGCTCCGCGGACGACGGCCCCTCGGGCACCCAGAGTTCGGGGAAAAGACGCACGAAATCGCGGTAGTCTGCGGACGAGCGGGGCGGGCGACCGCCGCGGTCGCAGCTGCCGAAACAACGATGGCAACGAGCAACGGACCCGAATTTCCTCCGGCCATCTGCGAGCACAGGTCAAGGACGGTGTCCGATCCAGGCTTCTGCTACCGATTGCCGAGCCCGCTACGCGCGGCGCGGGGTTTCCTTCTTGGGCGCTTGGTCGGTGCGTTCCGTGCGGCAGCGACGGCCTTGAGGGCGTCCGCCGCCGCGCGGATTTGTGCTGCGAGGTCGCTCGGCTTCCTCTCGTTGACCCAGCGTTCGAAGCCGACCTTGAAGACGGCGATGCCCACCTCGGCAGCGAGGCTTGCGGCAGGCTCGGGGACTCCCCGCACACGAAGCGCCTTGGTGACCGCCATCGCAAGTGAGGCGAGCTTGATGAGCTCGCGCTCTTGGAGCTCCGCATGGTTGGTGACGAGCGCGTACCTTGCTCGAACGAAGCGGATGTCACGGCGGTCTTGGAGCTTAGCGCCTGCCGCCTCGAAGGCGGCGACGACGGCCTCCAGCGGACCTGCCTCTCGGGAGGTGCTCTCGATGCCGTCCACGATGCCTTTCTCGAGCTCCTTCGACCCGGAGAACAGCACCTCGCGCTTGTCGGCGAAGTAGCGGAAGAAGGTCCGCTCCGTGAGGCCGGCGCACGTCGCGATCTCCTCGACCGTCGTCTCCACGTACCCACGCTCTTGAAAGAGCTCCATCGCGGCCTTCTCCAGCCGTCCGCGTGCGTCGGGCTCCCAGCGCGCCATCGTCCCCATGCTACCTGATTGCAGGCACTGACATCACATGTTAGTCGAATGTCAGCGTCTGACATCAGGAGGTCCGCATGCGTGTCTTCGTCACCGGTGCGTCTGGTTTTATCGGTTCTGCCGTCGTCCGCGAGCTGAAGGGCGCAGGGCATGCGGTCGTCGGGCTCGCACGCTCCGACTCGTCGGTAGCGGCGCTCGCGCTTGCGGGCGCGGAAGTGGCGCGTGGCGATCTCACTCGGCCCGAGACACTCTCAATTCCGGCCGCGCATGCGGACGCGGCTTCAGCGGCGCCTTTAAAGTGATCCACTTCCGGGCGTTCTCGTGATCCACGTCATGGTCCCAGCGCAACGCCGGCGGCGGCGGGATCGTGACCCACCCGTCTACCGCCAAGGTCAGCGGTGGACGGCCGGGTCCGGTCGGTGGGATACGCGCATTGACTTTCGCAGCCGGAGCCGTTCCCGCGTAGCCGTCATCGCGGCTCGCTTTCGTGCGCGCTCGGAGATTGGTCGTCGTCGCTTCTCTCGAAATCGGTCTACTTGGATCGCGAGAGTGATCCGATCGCGAGGGCGCTGACAGCGTCGCGAGAGCCTCGGCAGTGGGAGCCCCGAAGCAAGACGCCGGTAGGACTCTGCGCACCCGCGCGCCCGGCAGTGCCGAGCCGCGCTGCACGCTGACTCTAGAATCCCGAGCGCAAGCCCTTGCGCGCTGGCTCCGTCAAGAACAAGGGCAACCGCGCCGCACGAGGCCGACGTCAACAGTCGAAGATGGCCTGTTCGAACGTCGATTCGCCAACACCTCCAACGCGCGGCAAGGGCTGGGCCGCAGCGTGTGCTCGTGAAGCAAACGGCAGATCGACTGCGACTCTCGACGGGCCGACCGGGTGGCGGCGGGAGGGCTATCTATGTATTGGATATTGCTTCATAAAATATGGAATTTGCTCACGCACGTCGCATGCCACGACCACTCGCAGCCGACGAACGAGCTCGTCGCTCGCTGGGATCGTGCACACCTGGAAGGGCGCCGTGCACCGGCCTGGCGTTGCCACGTGGCAACACGCGGCAACACGGCCCCGCTCCTCGCGCTGCGATCATGGCTATGCACTTCATTGGGTCGCAAGAGGCTCGATGCAGAGCGCGTGCCCGAGCCCGCGCCGGCCCTATTCGACGGCTTGCTATTGGGCAACCAGGTGGATCACGATCACGCCGCCAGAGGGCCACCGTTCACCGGCCCCCCTGGCTCACGATCCCGCCGCGGGGTGGGTCACAACGAGGGCGCCGCTGAAGGGACGCGGTGATCCACCTCGCGTTCGATCACGACTTCTCCAAGTTCGCCGACAATTGCGCGAACGAGCAGCGGGCGATCGCGGCGCTGGGCGAAGCGCTCGCGGGCACGCAGAAGCTGCTGATCGTGACCTCGGGGGTGGGCATGGTCAGGACCCCAGGTCGGCCCGCGACCGAGAATGACGCGCCGCCCTCCGACGGAGGATTCCCGCGCACGCCCGAGCGGGCCGCCGATGCCGTGGCGCAGCGCGGGGTGCGTGTCGCGATCGTGCGACTGCCGCAGGTGCACGACACGCGCCGCGCGGGGCTCGTCTCGTTCGTGATCGAGGTCGCGCGCCAAAAGGGCTTCGTGGGGTACGTCGGCGATGGCTCGAACCACTGGTCGGCAGCGCACGTGAACGACGTGGCGCGCCTCTACCGGCGCGCGCTTGAGAAGAACGCGATGGCGCGCTACCACGCCGTGGGCGAGGAAGGCGTGCAACTGCGCGCGATCGCGGACGTCCTCGGGAAGGGACTGCGAGTGCCCGTTCGCTCGATCACGCCCGACGAGGCACCGGGCTACTTCGGGTGGATGGGCGCGCTCGCAGGCGAAGACATCCGCTCGGCGAGCGAGCAGACGCGCGCGGCGCTGGGCTGGCAGCCGACCGGACCGGGATTGCTCGCCGACCTCGAGAAGCTCGAGTGGGTGTGAAACGATTCACGCGGAGGCTCCGATGGGGACCATGTTGATCTGCGGGGCTACGGGCAAGGCCGGACGCCTCGTGATGGAGCGCGTGCTCGAGCGGGGCTGGACGGTCGCGGCGTTCGTGCGCAATCCCGACAAGGTGCCGGAGGCGCTCCGTGCGATGGTGACGCTGATCAAGGGAGATCTCTGCGACGCGGCGGCCGTGTCTGCGGTTGTTCGCTCGTCGCGCCCCGACGCCATCGTGGACGCTTCGAGCGCGCTCCCGTTCGGCCACGCCAAGGGCCAGCCGGCCAACAACGCGGTCCGTTCGATCTTCACGAAGGCAACGGTGGAGGTGCTCGAGGCCGAGGGGCGGTTGGGCGATTGCGTGATGGTCGTCGTCGGCGGTCAGCTCCTTCCCGAGCCTGGGGGGACGATTGAAAAGTGGTCGGAGGCGGCGATGGCGTGGGTGATTCGGAACGTCTCCGCGCGGAAGGCCTGGGCCGAGGGCGAGGCTTGGGTCCGTTGGTGCTTCGAAGGAGCGCCGCCCACGTTCCGATTCATCTACGCGCGCCTCGGCCAGATGGTGGAGCAGCCGTCCCGTGGCACGCTACGTGCGGAGCCGACTCGGAACAATATCCAGCACGGAAGCGGTGCGCCCTGCTCGACCTGCTCCACGCCTGCGCCACGGTCGAAGGCCACCCAGGTCAGAACGTGAGCGTGACAACGCTGCCTCTTTCGGACGAAACGACCCTCTCGTCGGCGAGGCCTCTTAGTCTAGGGGAGACTTTGTTCAGCCAGATTCAAACGGGTCGACCCATTTGAGACGCGAAGCCGGTCAGTTCACAACCCGTTTTTGCGATGACCGCGGGCCTTGTTGGCCGCTGCGCCCCTAGCCGCCAGCGGACCCGTCGCAGCCTCAATTTGCCGTGTACCGAGCGTACGGTCGCGCGGGCGTGGGCGGAGTGACGCCCGCCACCCAGGCGGGACTGCCCTGCGTTACGATGGTGACGCTAGCGCCCATGAGTCCGGGAGACGTCGCGTTGATGACCGTCGTGCCCGCGTAATAACTGCGAAACTCGATGGCCGCCCGCCCGTCGAGAATCTGAATGTCCGATTGCGGGCTGCTCGACGGCGGAGTGAACGTGATGCTGGGCCCCGTCGGAAACTCGCCCGGGCCCGATTCGACGGTTAGGGTGACGGTCACGTTGTTGCTGATGGGGGCTCCGGTGGAATCCAGAACCGTAACGACTAACTGCGCGTCGTCCGTGCCGTCCGCGGCGGCGAGTGTGGACTTGTCGGCCGTGAGCTGCAACGCGGCCGGCGTACCGTTGACCGGCCACGTCGGCGGCGGAATGTTCGCATAGGCGTTGCGATACCAGTACCAGGCGCGCTTCGGCAGCCGAAAGTAATCGATGATTCCGGTCTCCGAATTGACGGTGCCATAGGGCGTTCCGTAGTCGAACGCGGCCCACCGCGCCTGCCCGCTGCGCCACGCGAATTCTGTCGGAAAGCCGTTCGTCAACTGCGAACTTAGGTTACCCCAGCCGGGATCGTACGCTCCCGGTCGAGTCGCGACGACGCTGCCGTATTCCGTCACGACGTTGGCGATGCCCGGGTTTTGAAACATGGCAATCACGGCGCCGTCGCCGTTGTATCCGGCGATGTCTCCGAGCAAGTCGATACGCGTCGTGGCGCCCTCCGGCCGCTGGGCGCCTCCGATGCCGGCAGGTCGTGTCGGATCGAGCTGGTGTGCCAGCGCGACCTCTTTCGACAGCAACGCTCTCATGAGCGGGATGGTCGCCGAAGCCGTCGCAAAGACTTCGTTGCACATGCTCCACGCCACGATGCTCGGATGGTTTCGATGGACGCGGATCATGTCGGTGAGGCTATTGAGCACGCTCGTTTCGAAGGGTGCCTGATCGGCGGTGTTGTTGGGGTAGGCGCCGGCCGTCATCCAGGTCCCCTCCCCCGTTCCAGCCCCCGCACCCCAGAAATTGTTCTCCGACCAGAACAACACGCCGAGCTCGTCGCAGGCGTCTCCAAACGCAGGGTCTTTCGGGTAGTGCGAGCCTCGGATGAAGTTGAATCCCGCGCTTTTGACCATCGTCACGTCGCGGACCAGACCGGCATTCGTCACGCCGTCCACCCACCCGGCGTGGTCCTGATGCACGTCCGCGCCGTGAATGTAGTAGTGCGAACCGTTCAGCGTGAAGCCGGTGCTGGCGCTCCAGCTGAACCATCGGAAGCCGAAATTCGTGGTGTAATTGTCTACGGGCGTCGCCCCGTCCGAGACGGTGCTGACGGCCTGGTAGAGCGTCGGGTGGTCGGGATGCCAGAGCGCCGGATTGGCGATCGTCGGTGTGGTCTGACTGAACGTGACGGTCGTGTTGGCCGCAACTATTTGGGTCGAGGTCACGCTTGTCACCATCGTTCCGGTCGCGTCGACGATGTCGGTCTGGACGGTGCAGCTTTTGGCGACCGAGTTGGCGTTTTGGACTTCGGTCTGGATATTGACCGTGGCCAACGTCGCCGACACGGTCGGCGTCGTCACGAACGTGCCGTACCACGTCACGTGCAGCGGATCGGTCACGACGAGGTGAACGTCACGGTAGAGGCCCCCACTGAATTCGTGGTCCCCCGCCCGCGGCGCCAGTTCGGCATTCCAGTTGTTGTTCAACCTCACGGCGACCACGTTGTCGCCCACCACCGCGGCGCTAGTGATGTCGTAGGAAAACCCGGTATACCCGCCGAGATGTTCGCCAATGAGCTGGCCGTTGACGTAAATTTCCGCGTCTTGAAACGCTCCCTCGAACTCGAGAGATAGGCTCTTGCCCGACCACTCCACCGGCATGGTGAAGTGCTTCCGGTACCACCCGTAGCCAACGTAGAACTGCGTCCACATGAAGTAGGGCAGACTGAACGAGTGCGGCAAGTTGACGGGGCTCCAGGCGGTATCGTCATACGTGCTCGCCTGTGCGCCCGCGTAGTCGCCGAGCTGAAACGTCCAGCCCTGATTGAGGTTTATTGTCTGTCGAAGGGTCGACGCCGTGGAGGCCGCGTCCGAACCCCCCGCGGTGGCGTCCGCACCCGCCGCGCTGTCGGCCGCCGCTCCGTCGGTGGCGGACGCACCCGCTGCGCCGTCGGCTGCCACGGCTCCGTCGGTGGCGTCCGCACTCGCATCGAGACCACCCGCGCCGCTGGAACCGCCATCATGGTTCTGGGCACCGCCTTCGCCTCCGCCGGGACCGACCCCGTCGCCGTTACCGGAATCGGCCGGTCCGGACAAGCCACCCGACCTGGCCATGGAGCTTGAGCCGCAGGCGGACGAGAACGCCCCGTTCAAGAGGGCAAGCACCGTAAGAGCAACAACTTTCGCCTTATTCAATTCGCCTCTTCGGCTCCACGCGACCGCGCAAGCGGGTGCTCATCGTCGGCCATGACCCAAGTTTGTCGGCGCGTTCGGTTAGTGGCCGAGGGGCGACCGGCTCGTGAACCGAAGTGCGCGAGACCGAACGACGACTCAGGCGCCTCGAGCGCACGCCTGCGAGACGACCTCCCAGGCGAAAGAGAGCAATTGCCGCCTGATTGGATAGTTACGCGACGATCGGATCTATGAGCGAGCAGTGAGGAGGCGCGGAAACGGGTTCGCGCGACGAGGCGGCGCCGGCGTTAGGCTTCTCGCGAGAGAGCGCCACGCCGGAACGTCCCGCGCTCCTCGCCGCCGTCACCCCCGAGCCCGGTGTGCCCCGCTGAGAGCGTGTTCACGCCACGCCACCGCCTCCGCCACACGGCAAACGCTACGCCCATCATGAGTGCCCCGAACGCGCCGTTCGCGCCACCGCCTTCGCTCGTTCGGCACGAACAGCCCCCCGCATTCGAGCTCGCGCTGGGAGGTGTGACCCCCCCGCCGTCGCTCGAGAGGGCGCCTCCCGCGCCATCTGCGCCACCCTGCGATCCGCCACCCTGTGAGCCTCCGCCCTGAGCGTCGGCCGTTGCAAGCGCGCCGACTTCGTCGGACAAAGCAGCGTCGACGATGGGGCCACCCGCGGCCGTGGCATCCACGCGCTCGGACGCGTCGGCAAGCCCGCTGGAGCCGGTCGAAGCGCCTGCGTCGGCGGCGCTCGATTCCGCTTGGGCGGCGTCCGAGCTCCCGCCGCCCGAGTCGGTGCCGCTGCCCGAGTAATAGCTTGCGTCGATGCTGCCGCCGTCGTCCGGCTCGAGAGGGCAACCCGCGCTTCCGGGGCCTGGGTCGTCGCGATCGAGGGACACTCCGTCGAACGGTACGACGATGACTTTGCTTCCGTGGTTGTCATTCGCGAGATCCAGCGTCTTGTCCACGTCGACGACCGCCAGACTGAAGGCGACGACGTGGCCCCCTTGCAAGAACACACCGGGTCTCTCCGCCTTGTACCAGTTGTTGACCGTTCCGTCCGTGTAGCGCACGAAATCGGTGGTCGGATCGTAGGCCAATCCCTTGTTGGTCCAGTTGTGAATGCCATCGGGCGACGTGAAATGATACGCCTTGCGGGCGTTGTACATGTTCGCGACCAGGTGGTACTGCCCGCCGCTGCACCAGACCACCGGGTCTTCGTAACCCTCGGATTGAAGATCCGGAATGGTCGTCTGGATCACATACGGGCCGAGGATGTTCTCGCTGCTCACCATCACCTGAAAGTTCCTTGAGATGATGAGGAAGCTGCCCTGAGCGCTCTGCCAGATCGTTTGGTTCTCCGTGGTCTGCGTCGCGATGGGGAACCCGTTGGCCGTGATGGAGATGACACCCTGCGACGCCCACGGACCATCGAGCGAGGTCGCCGTATAGATGTTGCCCGGGCTATCCATGAGGGCAAAGCTCCCATTGTTGAGAACGATGCCCGTCACGTTCTGCTCCTTGCCGGTGAAAGGAGCACTGGTGCTTGGGACGTACGATCCGACAACCGTGTCGTTGCTGATGCCTTTGACGATGACGGACTGAGGCCAGTCGGCAAAGCCTTTGTCCTGAGGCCAGCGCCCGGCATAAATGTGGAATTTCCCGTCCGTATTTTCCAAGATCTTCCCGTCCCAGTACTGCCACGTCATGTTGGTCGAGTCTTCGAGGCCGTTGCAAATGTCCCGCGGAAGAACCGAAGCCGCGCCCCATGTGTTCGAGGTCAGCGGACAGATGATCGGCGTCGGCAAAAAGTAATCGATCAGCGTTTTCGTCCCGGCGTCCGACGCGGCCTGCGCGCGGGCCGGCGACCCGGCTGCCGTGAGCAGTGCAACGAGGGCCGATGGGATCGAGCGGACCACGGTTCGCGTTTTTACGCCCGGCGTCCCGCGATGGCGTCGGTCAGCGCGCCGCGTCGGGTCGCCGCCAGGCGGGAAAGGCTGAGCCGCGCGGTCGTTGGCAACGCCGCGCGCGCGGGGGAGAGCTTCGGAAGGATGCATCCTGTTCGCGTAAGTGGCCGGCGATCGAACGTTTCGTGATCAAAACGGCGGCGCGTGCGTTCTCCCCGCGCCGCCGCAGGACGGGGAGTGGTCCCGTGCCCGCCGACACAGTGTTGTTGCCGCCGACACGGTGCCCCAAGGTGTGCCTCGCATCGCCAGCTCGCACGCCGCGGTAGTCCTTTCAGCCGAACGGCTTCCTGTCAGCTACTGATGGCGTGAATGTTCGCGGCTCGCGAACCATCTCACCGCCGCTCGTGCGACTTCCTCGGGACTGGGAGTCGTATCGCACGCCCATGCAACGAATCCATCAGGACGCACGAGCAGCGCGCGGAGGCCAAGGCGCTCCTTGGCGTCGCTCGCCACGTACTTGACATGGTCGCCCCAAAGGCCATCAAGCGCTTTTAGCGACGGCTGCCGGTCGAAGTCCAACAGCGAGGATGCGCGCTCCGACCGCGTGCCGCTCCGTGGTGTAGCTGTCGAGCAAGCCATCGGGGGCATCCCCCCGGACGGTCGCAGCGAGCTTCCAGCCGAGGTTCATGGCGTCTCCGAGCCCGGGGTTCAAGCCTTGTCCACATGCGCGGCGTCCCGCCAGGAGCACGCGTCCCTTGCGGTAGGTCGTGGCTTGGAGCGAGCGGTCGGTCCATGTCGAGACGAGGTGCAACGCCGTGAGGGTTACGTCCGTGTTGGACACGCGCCGCAGCACCGCTTGCACGTGCTCGCGCGTGATCGGCTCTTCGCGGTGGGAAGAGCCGCCGTCGAAGTCGGCAAACGCCAGAACCCTGCCTGCGCTTGCGTGTAATGGCCCGTCGGGGTCGCTTGCCGGCCCATGCGGAGTTTCTCCGGGTCGGCAATGTCGACGTGGACCGAATATCCGGTGAACTCGGGATCGGTACCGACGAACTCGAAGCCACCTTGCTTGCGGACGGTGCTGCGGCCGCCGTCGCAGCCCACGAGAAATAGCCCGCGAAAGCGCTCTTCGCCAGAACAGACGGTAACTTCATCGTTCGAAGTCTCGAAGCCGTCGACGCCGCGGCTGCGTTGGAGCTCGACGCCGACGGAGATCGCGTGAGCGGCGAGCACGCGCTCGAGTTGCTCCATCGCGCTCCCGAGCTGGATGGAGGACGGGCCCGGCAGTCGATACGTCCACCGCCCCGCGTCGATGAGGCTGCGGTCGAACTGGATGCCCGCGCAGTGGCCGGCCGGCCCGCGCTGCGCTGCCCCGGGTGTCGGCTGGCTCGACTGGCCGGGCGCACCCGCGGGACGCGATTCGGCCGCAATCCGTTCCAGAAGCCCGCGCCGGTAGAAAGCTTCGATGCTTGGGCCCCAGAGCCCTCGCAGTCCAAACGGAAGCCGCTTCAGCGGTGAGTGGGGGTCTTTCTGTTGTTCGAGCACCAGTACGGAGAGCTTCATGAGCCGAAGCTCGCAGGCCAGGAACAGGCCGACCGGGCCGGCCCCGGCGATGATCACGTCGTAGACCAAAGTGTTCCCTCGGCACGGGTGTTTCATCAGGACTGCGCCCGCGTGGAGGTGCCGGCGAAGAAGTCGATCAGTCCCTGCGGAGCGCTGTCGTCGAAGAGGAGCTTGTGGGCCCGTTTCCGTGTCCGCGCGCCCCGTGCTCGGCGAGTTGTGCAGTGAGCCGACTCGCCTCCTGTGACGCGCTACCGAGATGCGCCGGTGCCTTCCTTGCCTCAAATGGAGTGGCCGTCGAGAACTGGTGGGCGTAGTATCGTCAGCCCTAATCGGCCCCGCGGCGCTCCACTCATGCTTAATATGGATGGTCATGAGAGGTCGATCCGTTCCTCTGTCGCTCCTCGATCTCGCGATCATCGGTCCGGGCCAGACGGCGCGCGATGCGTTCCGTGCGAGTGTATCCATCGCGCAGCGCGCCGAGGAGCTCGGCTACCAACGAGTCTGGTACGCCGAGCACCACAACATGGCGAGCATCGGCTCCTCGGCGACCAGCATCCTCGTAGCCCATGTCGCATCGCAGACGCGGACCATACGGGTGGGTGCGGGGGGCATCATGCTTGCCAACCACGCGCCGCTCGTGATCGCCGAGCAGTTCGGAACGCTCGAGGCGCTCTATCCCGGTCGCATCGACCTCGGCCTCGGGCGCGCACCGGGAACCGATCTCACGACGACGCACGCGCTTCGTCGCGCCGCCTCGGCGTCCGACCGGTTCCCCGAAGACGTGCTCGAGCTTCAGGGTTACCTCGCGGATGAGACGCGCGTGCCCGGAGTGAACGCGATCCCAGGTCGCGGCGCGAAGGTACCCTTGTACATCCTGGGCTCGTCTCTCTTTGGCGCAAAGTTGGCTGCAACCTTCGGTCTGCCCTACGCGTTCGCGTCGCATTTCGCGCCGCACGACCTCGTCGACGCGGTCGCGCTCTACCGTCGTGAGTTCCGCCCATCCCGGCAGCTCGCGGCTCCGTACGTTATCCCCGGGCTCACCGTCATAGCTGCGGACACGGCGCAGCGGGCGCACGAGCAGCTTCGGTTTGTGCAGCGGATGCGCGTCCGCCTGCTCCTCGGGAAGGGGCGGACGCTCACGGACGAGGAGGCGGACGAGCTCATCGAATCCCCCGCCGGAGCGCAGCTCCAGCAGATGATGACGTACGCGGCGGTCGGCACGCGCGACGAAGTGCACGCCTACGTCGCCGCGTTCATCGATCACTCGGACGCGGACGAGCTGATCACCGTGCACCCGGCCCCTGGTCTCGACGCGAGGCTCCGCTCGATTGAGCTGCTCGACGGCAAGCCGAAGGCGGTTTCTCCCGTCGTGAGCACGGAGGCCTGAGCAGCGCTTCGCGGCCGCGGCGCTTACATCTCGCAATCCCCTCGAAGGACGCTCCACTCACCTTTCGAACACGTTGCGACGTCGGTGCCCGCGCACGCATTCGTGAACATGCACTGCTGGGCGACGGAACAGGACGAGAACGGCGCCGGCTCTTGGCTCGGGCACGCCGGACAGGTCCCCGCCATGATCATCGAAACAGTCCCCGTTCCGTTGCAAAAGACCGTATCGTTGGCGCCGCACGCCGACGTGTAGCTGCACTTTGCTGGGGCCATACACGGGTCGCCCACTTTGGGCTCTGCAGCGGGGCATGCGCCGTTGCACATCGCAGTAGTCGCCACGGCCCAGTACGACTGCGTTGTGCCACACTCGAAGATGACCGACCCGCAGAGGCCGGGGAAGGAGCACGCGATTGGGCCGACGCACGTGCTCCCCATCGCCGGCTGGGCTGTCGGGCATGAAGCACCGGGGGTTGCCGCATCGACGGGAATGCAAGAACCCCCACCGCAGTCCGCGGTGCAGAACCACCCCTCCGACGGATCGCAAGTGCACGCCGTGGCGGTGCAACCCTGCGACGGATCAGCAGACGAAGCCAGGGCCGCACACTTCGGCATTTTGGGTCCGAGCACAGCCCGGCGGGGGCGTACTGCAGGCGAGAGCGTCATCAGCGGCGTCCGTGAGGCTCGAGGAAGCGCTGATGCTCGAATCCGAGCCGCCATCACTGCCACCGTCAGTGCCCGACCCGCCATCGTCCGTGCCGATGCCGCTGGTCCCCGCAGGGGCCGCCGTACTCGGGACAGAGCCGGTGCTCGAGACAGAGCCGATGCTCGAGACAGAGCCCCTGCTCGAGACAGAGCCCGTGCTCGCCGCACTCGATCCGGCCGACGTGCTGCCGGATGTCCCTAGCGACCCTCCCGTGCGACCGCCGCATGCCATCAGGGGCGCAAGCAGAACCAACACAAGAGTCCGAACGGTGACCGGAACGTTGCACTCCACGACGGTGTCCCCTGCACAGATTCTTAGCCGAAAGCCACCTGCTGAGCGAATTGGATCGCGTCCGGAAAACGGCCGTCCGTGCCCGCCCCTGCGTCACGCTCGAAGCAATGACGGGCAACGCGCGCGAAGTTGCAACCATCGCTGGCCAATGGTACGTTTGGCGCTGCTGGAGCGAGTGCTGGAACGCGGCGTCCGGCGCTGTCCGTCCCGGGCAAGGGAAGCGATGAAGGCGCGCAAGGGAGTCGCGCTGCTGCTCGGGGTGACGATCGCGATCGTTGGGATCTGGTCGGTGAGCACCGGTCGCCTCGGTCGAAAGAGCGTTGCCTCGAACCTCCTGATCCTCTACGGCAACGTCGACATCCGGCAGGTCGAGCTGGGCTTCCGCGTTGCCGGTCGCATCCAGCAAATGCAACTCGAAGAGGGTCAGAGCGTGAACGCAGGAGCCCCCATGGCGGTCCTCGACCCGCGAACGTTCGAGGATGAACTTCGCGCCGATCGGGCCGATGTCGACGCTCAAGACGCGAACCTGCAGAAGCTCATCGCGGGCTCTCGACCGGCAGAGATCGCTCGTGGGAAAGCTGCGGTCGACGAAGCCAAAGCGGCTCAGGATAACGCCCGCCTCGAGCTCCGACGCGCCGAAAGGCTCGTGAACGACGGTACGCTCTCGCGCTCGAACTGCGACAACGCCGTCTCGACCAGCCGCCAGGCGGACGCCCGAGTCGCATCGGCGGCGGATTCGCTGCGCTTGCTCGTGCAGGGAACTCGGGCCGAGGACATCGCCGCGGCGCGCGCCACCCTTGCCTTGGCGCGCGCTCGCCTTGCGTCGGCTCAGACGGCGCTCGACGACTCGCGACTCATCGCTCCGTCGGACGGCGTCGTGATCTCGCGGGTGCGAGAGCCGGGCGCGATCGTCGCCCCCAACGACATCGTCTACGTCCTGTCGCTGACGCATTCGGTGTGGGTGCGGGCGTACGTCGCAGAGACGGAGCTCGGCAGGATCCATCCCGGCTCGCATGTGGAGGTCTCCAGCGACTCGGCCCCTTCGCACCGCTATCGAGGTCACGTCGGGTTCATTTCTCCAACGGCCGAGTTCACACCGAAGTCGGTCGAGACCCCGGACCTCCGGACCGATCTCGTCTACCGGCTACGCGTCATCGTCGACGAGCCCGATCCCGGGTTGCGCCAAGGTATGCCCGTCACTCTGCAGATCACCACGGGCGAAGGGTGAGCCGATGTTGCAGCCCCTGGTTCGGATGGACCGACTCGTCAAGCGTTTCGGCGTCGGAGCTCCTGCTCTCGACACGGTGTCGGGAACGGTCTTCGAGGGGGAAATCACGGGATTGGTGGGGCCGGACGGGGCGGGCAAGACGACGCTCATCCGCATCATGGCCGGGTTGCTCGTAGCCGAGGACGGCTGCCTCGAGGTTTTGGGCTTCGATCCCACCCGTCATGCCGACCGGATCCATGCCTCGATCGGATACATGCCGCAGCGTTTCGGCCTTTACGAAGACCTAAGCGTGGTGGAGAACCTGCGTCTGTACGCCGACCTGCGCGGATTGCCCGTCGCCGACCGGAAACCGCGCTTCGAGGAATTGCTCTCGTTCACCGATCTGAAGCGCTTTTCATCGCGCCACGCGGGAAAGCTCTCCGGCGGCATGAAGCAGAAGCTTGGCCTGGCGTGCGCGCTCATTCGGAAACCCCGGCTTCTGCTGCTCGACGAACCTTCGGTCGGCGTCGACCCCATCTCGCGCCGCGAGCTCTGGCGCATCGTGAGCGGCCTGAAGAGCGAGGGGGTGGGCGTGGTCTGGTCGACGTCGTACCTCGATGAGGCGGAGGCCTGCGATCGCGTGCTTTTGCTCAACGGCGGCAAGCTCCTGTTCGATGGCCCCCCGACGTCCGGCGTCGATCCGATCACCCGGCGCGAGTTCTGGACACACATCAACAGCTTGGTCGAGAAGGGCGTTGCCGTCATGGTCACGACGCACTTCATGGACGAGGCGGAGTACCGCCGGCGGTCGATCGCGCGGGGCTCGCAATGCTCCTCAGGAACAAGGGCCATACATCCCCAGCGAGAAATACACTCTGCAGACTCGGGATCAGCCATCGTGCTGCCGTCCTCACGCTTTACGGCGTGCTCTTCTTCCTGCTTGCCGTCCTTACGACGAGAAAGCGGGTGGCCTGACGATGTGGACGCGGCTGGTCGCCCTCGTCGTGAAGGAGCTGCTCGTGGTGCTGCGCGATCCGAAGAGTCGCTTCATTCTCGTGGTGCCACCGCTCGTCCAGCTCGTGGTCTTCACGTTTGCCGCCACCCTGGAGGTCAAGAACGTCGACGTAGTGGGGCTCAACCGCGACGAAGGAGCGGCTGGCGTCGAGCTCGTTCGACGCATCGAAGGCTCTCCCACGTTCCGCACGGTCGTGCCGGTGCACCATCCGTCGGAGCTGCGGGCGACACTCGACCAGGAGCGTGCGATCGCGGCCATCGATGTCGGGCCGAACTTTTCGCGCGATCTGGTCGCCGGTCGCCCGGCCTCCGTGCAGATTCTTCTGGACGGGCGCCGCTCGAACGCGGCGCAAATCGTCAACGGGTACCTCGGCGAGATCGTCACCTCCTACATCGCTGACGAGAACGAGCGCGCGCACCGTTTGGCGAGCACGCCGCACGTCGTCGCGCGAAACTGGTTCAACCCGAACCTTACGTTCAGGTGGTTCACGTTGCCGGGGCTCATCCCGATCATCGCTCAACTGATCGGGCTGATCGTCACAGCGCTCTCGGTGGCGCGCGAGCGTGAGCTTGGCACGTTCGACCAGCTGTTCGTGGCGCCTTTGCGGACGCACGAGATTCTGCTCGGCAAGGTGCTTCCTCCGCTCGCGTTCGTATTCCTCCACATCACGCTCTACGTGGTCGTCGCCGTGTTCGGGTTCGGCGTGCCGATGCGCGGATCGGTGCTGCTCCTGTACGGCAGCGCGGTTTTCTTCCTCGCGTCGGTCGTTGGCGTCGGGCTCTTCATCTCTGCGCTCTCAGCGACGCAGCAGCAGGCGATCCTCGGCGCGTTTCTGTTCCTTGCCCCGGCAACGCTCCTTTCGGGCTTCGCCACGCCCATCGAGAGCACGCCGTCGTGGCTGCAGCCGCTGACGCTCGTCAACCCGCTCCGGTACTTCCTCGTGATTGCGCGCGGCATCTTTCTGAAAGGAATGGGCCCGGGAGACGTGGTCAACAATACGTGGCCCTTGCTCTGCATCGCTGCCGTCACGCTGACCGCGGCGGCATGGTTGTTTCGACGAAGAATCGGGTAAACCCAATGACGCGCCCGAGGTCCTCAAGCGGAACATGCGAGCCTGGGGCAAGGTCCTGGCGCAGGCGAACGCCGAATGGAAGTTCGCGCCCCCGGATGGGTTCGACTTCTTTCGCCCGCGTGGTTGGTCAACGACCGTCAGGCGCCCGTTCTTCGTGGAGGCACGTCGGCTCGGTCGGGAGAGTGACGTACCCCATGCCTGGGTGCTAGGCACCCTCTCGTCCGTTTCGGGCGGTTCCGCCGAAGGATGGAGAACGTGGTCGTCTACGGAGTCATGGAACCAAATACCCAGGTAACCGGTGGCGCTCCGCAGTCTCTTTCACGTCCGCGGCGCGGCAGTTCGTGAGAGAGCTCTTCGGCGCTCGCCGTTCCGACGATTCTCGACGGCCCGCTCGAGAGTCTCAGGTGGGAGGAAGGCGTAACTCACGCGAAAGCCATGCAGATGCGGCTCGCCTTCGAACGCGGTCGTCGTCGACTCGATGCTCACTCCGCGGTCATGAAGACGCGCTCCGAGTCGGTTCAGGGCCACCGCCTTGGGAAGCTCCAGCCAAAGCGTCGGCCCGCCCCCTGGCGTCGTCCAGCGCACTCCTTCTGGCATGCAAACGCGGAGTAGCTCGAGGCACCGCATATCGGGCCGGGTCACGGCAAATACGGCCCTTCCCAACCTGGCTTGACGACGGCTGGCCGGTTATGTAAACACCGTTCACATGTCGTTTGGCGGTGACGAAACGAAGGCGCGCCTGCTCACCAAAGCCCGCGATCTCTACCTGGAACAGGGATTCGCTCGCTTCTCGCTGCGGGAGGTGGCGCGCCGGGCCGGCGTATCGGCCGCGGCGATCTACCGGCACTACGACGGAAAGGAAGCTCTTCTCGCCCAGGTGTGCGATGCAGGTCTCCAGATCTTTTATTCGTACCTCGTGCGCGCCTTGTCGGAGCCCACACCTCGCCGGCGGCTTGCCGGTGCATCCGAACAATACCTGCGCTTCGGTATCGAGAATGCTCGTGATTATCGCGTCCTTTTCATGGGCGAGGCCTTGGACTTTCAGAAGACACGACCCATCGTGAAGGCGAGAGCACCGGAGCCGACGTTCCAGTTTTTGGTGGATCGCGTTCGAGAGTGCATGGCAGCGGGGGTGCTTAGGGAGGCAGACGCCCACGACGTCGCGACGGTCATCTGGGCACACGTGCACGGCCTGGTGTCACTCTGGCTCACCGGACACCTGGTCCGCGTCGGAAGCGAGGCAAAGTTCGTCCGCCTGTACGAGCGAGCGACCGAACAGCTCGTCGCGGGGCTCGCTGCGGAACCTCCACTTCAGCAATAAAGTGAACGCTGTTAACGGCGAAAGGGCGGCTCCCATGGCGACGATCCAAAAGCGACTGGCGGGACGGATGCAGGGTGAATTCGTGGTCTTTCTCATCGGCATGCGCGTCAATCGGTGGTGGAAGGTCCACCAATGGCTCCGCGTCGCCTTGGCGATGCCTCGAATGGTCGCCGAGCTCGCGCGCAATCCGGATCTCGGGTTCTTGGGCGCCGAGTCGTTCTTCGGAAGAACGACGCTGATGGTGTCGTACTGGAGATCGATAGGCCATCTCATGAGCTATGCGAAGAGCCGCACCGCGGAGCACCTTCCGGCATGGCGCACCTTCAACCGCCTCGTCGGAACGAACGGCGACGTCGGCATCTGGCACGAGACGTACCGCGTTCGGCCCGGCGACTACGAGAGCGTGTACGTGAACATGATGCCCTTCGGACTGGGCAAGGCAGGCGCCTTGGTCGATGCGTACGGCCCGCGCGAGAATGCCGAAGGGCGCCTCGCCGCGGAAGCCGGCGACTAGCACTAGTACCCCGATTCCATGAAACGGAGGGGTGAGACCACCCGATCCCGTCGGGAATATCGCGGAAAACGACCCTTCCATTCCGCGGAATCGAGGTACTAGCGGCGGCCCGACGAATTTGACAGATCCCGCGACGGTGAGTGGGTTCCGGATAGACAAGTACCTGGTGGCGGTGGGTCGCTTTCGTCCGTATGTAAACCACGTAACGAGCGACGCCGGTGCTCGTGCTCCGCCAGCAAACGGCAGTGGTGTTCACACCCACTTGAATGGGGTCTCGGACTGGCCAACAGCGAGGCGGGCCGCGGCGCGCGCGTCACGAATTACCTCGACGATCGCACCTTCGACCTCCTCCACCTCATGGAGAGCATCGCGAGGGAGATAGGCACGACCGCGCCTCGCATCGCTCTCTTCTGGGTCCAGAATCGGCCGGGCGTCACCTCGACGAGCATCGGCGCGCGCACGATGGCGCAGCTCGACGACAACGTCGGCGCGCTCGACGTGAAGCTCACTCTCGAGTACGTCGCGGCACTCGACAAGGCGAGCACGCCGACCTTCTCGTTCCCGGCCGACATGCTCCTGTACGGGAGCGCCCTCGAAACTCTGCTGAAGTGCATACTCGTCGCACGTGATACGGCCAAGCGACGACCTCCACCGCCCGCGCCTCTCGCCTACCTGACCGGCGATTGAGCGAGCGAATCAGTCGATTCACACACACGCTACGGTGAACGCAATCGTGTAGACGATGTCGTCCACCAGCGCGCCGCGCTAAAGGTCGTTGACGGGCTTGGCGAGCCCTTGCAGCATCGGGCCAATGGAGACGACTTTCGCCGCGTTCTCCGTATTGAGATCGGGAAATGCAGTCACGACACGTCCCGCGACCGGACTACTGGGGGCTTTCGCGGCGACGCATCCCTCAATCGCGGTTGCCGGTGGAGTTGTCGGAGCCCACGCTCCGACGCCGCTCGATGAAAGGGCGCGCGACGTCGAGTTCCTGCCATTCGGTCCTGTTGCTGGGCGGACCAAGGTCCTCGAACACCGCCGAGAGAACGACTCCGCCGACGTGATTGCCGCTCGTTTCCTCCAGCCCGATGCCGGGGGCCTGGTCGGGCAAGCACGCTTCCTTGATCGCTCGACGGTCCTTTCCTTCAGTTCAGGTCCCATCGAGCGCGCGACGCCGGTACCCGACCTACGGCTCCCCTTGGAGCGTGGAATGGGTCACCGTGATGCTCTTCGCGTTCACCCCGATCGCCGTTCCCGCGTTCGTCACGGGGCCCGAGGAGACGTTCGTCCAGGAACCGCCCGTATTTCCCCGTCATCGTCGAGTCCACGATGGCGAGCGTGCCCATCATGTCGTCGCTCGTGAAGAAGAGGCCTCCCCCGAACGCGTTGACCCCTGCGCTGTTGTCCTGGATGGCGTCTCCGCAAAGGGTGATGTTCTTCGAGTCTCCGTCGCTGTACACGGCGCCGCCGTTTCCGCCCGACCCGACCTCGTTTTGGCCGTTGTTCATGGCCGAGCACGTGGATGGGTCGTGGTCGTTGGCGCCGTTGCCGATGGCTTGGTTTCTCGTAAATAGGCTGTCGTAGACGTCGAGCTCCGCATCGAGGCCACCGACGGCTCCGGCGTTGCTCGCGGTGTTGTGGGTGAACGTGCTGCTCACGATCCATGCCCCGGTTTTGCATCCGTTCACGTAAATCGCGTCCCCGCCCGTGTCCGGCCCGAGAGGCGCGGCCTGATTGTTCGCGAACGTAGCGTCGATGACCGTGAGGCTGCCGTCACGCAGATACACGGCGCCGCCTTGTCCGTCGTCCCACCCTTGAGAACAAGGCGCCGGAGCTACCGGGATCGCTTGGGTGGGCGTCGTCTTGCCGTTGACGAGCGAGATGTGCTGGAGCGTTAATCCGTAGTTGTTGGTCATCCAGCCCGGGCTATTGAAGCTCATGATTCGCACCCGATTCTCTCCGTCGAGTGTGACCTGGTTTCCGCCGTCGATGACGGTGTTCCGGTCGATCGGGACGTTCAGAGTGGCAGTCACGGCGATGACGACCGGAGCGCGGCCGCAATTGAAAGTGATGATGCCACCTTGAAGGACAGCCGCGCCGAGCTCGTCAAAGGTGCAACTCGCGGGACTCCCGGTGCCAAACGACCGTCGTCGGATTGGATACATCGGCCGCTTGGCCCTGCGCGGGAATGCCGGTGCTGCAGGACCATACGGGTTGCCGGCCCCGGTTCCGCCGTCGAACGTCGCGGTGCCGTCGCTCGCGCTGGCGTCGCCGCCGGAGCCGCTGCTGTCCTGCGTCCCTAGCTATAGCCTGTTGCGAAAGCGCCTCAGCCGCCCGTTTCGCAACAGGCTATAGCTAGGCTACTGCTCGCAACATCGCTTTCGCCCACGCCGCTCGGGGCGGCGCCGCTATGCGATAAGCTCGCGCTGCCGCAGCTCGCTCCAATATGGGCCGCGAGCAGCACCAGGCAGGCTGCGAGCCGAGATGTCGCGGTCCGTTGCATCCGAGCGGCCTCCAAAGTTGCGCCGATCGAACGCAAGACCGATGCCTTGCGAAAATATCGACTTCGCATGGGGCTCGTGGCCACCGCATCGTCCGGTTTCTTCGCAAGGCCGAGGGCGGTAGCCCCCTGTCTCCCGCAAAGTCCCCCCGGCTGCTCGAGCGAATTCCTGGCCGCTCTAAAGTCGACTGCCGCCTCGGGCGTTAACCCCGCAGATGGCCGCCGAGCCGCCGGCATCGGTCCCTCACGGGCGAAGGTTCGACCATGAATCCTGTTCCTCCCCCGGAGCTGCACCAGATCATCTATGTCAGCGCGGCCAAGAAGCCGTTTAGCGCCGCGGATCTGACGGTCCTACTGACGGATGCGCGAGCCAACAACGGACGGCTCGGCGTGAGCGGCATGCTCGTGCATCGACAAGGATCGTTCTTCCAAATTTTGGAAGGCCTCGAGCCGGCGGTGACTGGCCTCTATCGGAATATCTCCGCGGATCCCCGTCACGATCGCATCCTCGTGCTGATGCAAGGAAGCCTGCCTCAGCGCAGCTTCGGCAACTGGAGCATGGGATTCGTGGAAGGCGATCAGGAAGCGCTGCACCGGGTCGCTGGGTTCAACGACTTCTTTCGGCAAGGTTTCGCGCGTACTGAGCTAACGAACGCTGCTGCACGAGGCAAGGAGCTGGCCCTCGCCTTTCGCGACGGCCGGTTCCGTCAATTCGTCGACGGGCGCTGAGCCTCGGAGCTCTGTGTGCGCCTGTACTGCAAACGAGCCCGCTGGCGCACCCTCGAGGCGTGGTCGTCAGCCCGGTCGGTCTGCGCATTCGCCGCAAGATTCTCGCGACGCCGCGTGCGGATAGCGCGAAACTGCGAGATGTCTCGTGGCGTCCGGTGGCCACTAGCAGGCTCGCAAGTCGGCGGCAAAGCGCAACGGCACACGAAGCGAGCTCGAATCGAAGGGGGTCTGTAGAGCGACGCGAAGAACCGCCTGATCCGGGACGCGTCAGGGCGTAGGACGCCCGAGCATTCGTTCAGGACGGGTCGCAAAGGCCATCCTCTTGCGTGAGAGCCGGCGGGAAGGGTCCCCGCTCGTGTCGGCGCGCGTGCTGGCGTAGAAGGCGCGACGAAATGGACGCACAAAAGAGTGAAGGCCCAGGGCGGCAACCCCGAGCCTTCGGCCCAGACGCGGACGCGGCTCTGGACGCCGCGGACGGTGCCTGAGAGCAAGCGCCGGGTCAACCCGTGCGCATCACGCGTCCGTGGAATGGACGCGTGCACGAGCATGAGGGAGTCGAGCAGCCGCTTCGTTTTGCGTGCTGTGGGGCCTGCGGCGAGGGGTTCTACGCGTGCGCCAGGTGCGATCGGTTCGGCGAGCGCCGCTACTGCAGCGAGGCGTGCCAAGGGGTAGGGCGCGCGCGGATCTGTCGCACGGCGCGGCGGTTGGAAGCGACGACGGTGGAGGGTCGGCAGAACAACCGCGACCGGCAGCACTGGTTTCGCCAAGCACATCCGGGCCGGCGAGGCCGCAAGGCTCGGCAGCGGGGCGTGGTGGCGCCGGTCGCGGATGGGCAGGTCGTAACGGATCCCCCTTCATGTTGCTCCGACTCTGCAGCCAGAGAGGGAACGAGAGGGAACTGAAGGGATCGAGACGGCACGAGCATTCCGGAGTGTTTTCATCCTGTTAGTGGCCAAGTTCGCGAAGTCGCTCGGTTTTCCCGGAAAGCGCATGGTCGAGTTCGATTCCCGTCAGCTCCACTCGATTTGTCTAATGAACTCATCTGGTTAGGTGATTTTGGCCTCCCTCGGGACGATTCCACGGACGATTCGAGCAGGCTTTTCGGTAGGGCAGGGAAGACCGAACCGAAGCTCGAGCGGAGGTTTTCCGCCTCCCGGATGTAGCCCCGGGTCGTCTCGAAACTTGCATGTCCGGCCCGCTGCATGATCTTCAACGGATCGTCGCCGCGCACCGCGCACCAGGTGATCCCGGTCGCCCGCAAGTCGTGGAACGTGATGGCTTTGCGCGTCGCATCGCTCGTGAAGAGTTCGGAGCGTTGCACCCCCGCCTGCGCGAGGTAGTGCTTCAACTTGGACGACAGCACGCCCACCGACGGCATCTTGAAGATTCGGTTCTGCGTTTCCGCGACCAACACCCGCATCAGCGGCACGAGCTCCGGCTCGATCGGGATACGGCGAGCGACCGCCGACTTGGTCGACTTGACCTTGCCCTTGTTGCGCACCCGGTCGACGCTCCGGTGCACGTGCACGGTGGCGTGCTCCAAGTCGACGTCGGACCGCTCGAGTGCCTCGAGCTCGCCCGAACGCGCGTACGAGTAGACCGCGAGCGCGAACAGTCGCCGCCATCGGATCGGCACCCGCTCCGACGCGACCAGCGTCAAGAGCTCCGACGGATAGAGATACTGCTTGACCTTGCGGACGCCCCGGTCCGGCCCCTCGACCCTGTGCGAGGGATCGTCCGATCGGCACCGAATCTCGTCGAGCTTTGAGCTCGCCGCATCGGTCGCCATCTTGGTGGCCACGCCCCAGACATTGAGTGCACTCTTCCAAGACAGCTCGCCCGTCCGAACTTTCTCGTCGAGTGTCCGGGAAAGACGCCGGAAGTCGTCGCCCGTCCACACCCGCACATGGGTCGCGATGACGGGCGCCACGTGCCGTCGGTACATGCGCTCCGATTCGCTCGCCGTCGATAGGCCGCGCCGCTGTCGGTGCTGGGTCCACGCCTCGAGCCACCGCTCCATGACGTCCGTAGCCGGAGCCGCCAGTGCGTCGACCTTTTCCGCCCGAGGCTTCAAGCCGAAGTCCTCGGCGCGAAGGTTCTCCTGTCGCGCGATCTTCGAGCGCTGCACCGCCACCTCGCGCGCTCGCTTCTCGGCCAGCGCCGAGCGGGCGGTCGGGGTCAGGTCCACCCACGGACGGCTGCCGTCGTTGAGCGTAAGCCGGATCCGGTAGCAGCCTTTCTTGGCGTCGTATTCGACCGTCCCGCGACGTTCCTTCGGCATAGCCCGCCCTCCTCAGAGGCCCACGGACCCGAGATCGACCGCGCGCAAGGCCTCGATCACGCGATCCTCGTCCGGGCGCGCCGTGAACCGGGCCGGACGGCTTTTCATCGCGCCAACCAGCAGGGGCCGATCGCGAAGCGCGTCGGCAAGCCGCGCGAGCCGCGGCAGGCGCTCGCGCAACGGCGCGTCGCGCGCGGGGCCCAAAACGTATCGCGCGCTTTCGAACGCCTCGATTACGAAGAAATCGGCAACCGCCGGCGTGTCACCGCCGATCCACGCTCCATCTGGCATTTGCCCGTCCAGAAGCTCCAATTTCTGCACGATGCGGGACGCGATCGCCGCGAAGCTGCGGCCTGCATCGGCTCCGGGATAGAACACATCCGCATAAATCACGTCGGCAAGACGCAGAATCACGTCGATGTAGCTACTGGAGCAGGCGGCCTCGCGAGCCGCGATGGCCTCGTCGCTCAGGCGCGCGTACTCCCCCAAGCGCCGTGCCACGAAAAACGCGATCGGCAGCGTCTCCGACACGGTCGCATCGCCCCACGACAGCGTCGGAAGCGCACGATACGAACCCCCGAACGCGGGGTCCTGACGAACGTGCGCCCATTCTGCCGGCGGCACGCGCACGTCTTCGAATGCGATTCCGGCATCGGCCAATGCGTGGCGGAGCGCCTGCGCGCGGCCGAGCACAGGGAAATAGCGAAGCACCACACGCCCACCTGTCATCCCGAGCGAGCCTAGCCCTACTTTCGCATTCGGGCGGCGAAACAGGTTACGCCGCCTCGTGAATTGCAGCCCGTTTGCGACGTGACGGCATAGTGGAAAGAAGTGAAGGCATCCAACGTCCAAGCTCGAAGACTTCGATCGCCTGCTTTTGCCACGGGGTAATGTCGGGCGGGAGCAGCCAGGTCGGGCGACGGCCCATTCCCCCGCCAGTGGCTCTCACCTGCGTTGCCTCAATCTCTGCGAGAGTCTTCATCATCGCTCGCGCTGACTTCGTCGTGCCCATCGCGATCCGGGCAAGGCTAACGAGCGTCAGGCCGAGCACGGTCGCAAACGTGTGCAGGCGCAGGGAGGTGTCGGCCCATTGGTGCGAGGGTCCCCAGGGAACCACGCCGCCCTTCTTCGATCGGCGGAAGACCTCCTCGACGCACCATTGACCGCGGCAAGCGGTCACAATCCGTTCATTGGACCAGCTGTGTCTGTCGGTGCAGAGCACCCGTTTGCCGAGGCGTGTTCGCTCGAGCTCGCGTCGTCGGATGGGGTCGACGCTCCACTGCAACGTTGGGGCGTCCTCGGTGCCGCCGACGTGGGTGACCACGAAGGATGTGAGGTGTTCACGTCGAAGCGTTTTGGCGATACGGGCCTGCAGAGCGTCTCGTCGGATGCGCCCAGCAGTTACGCGTCGCTCGAGTTTCGCCAACTCGACTTTCGCCTTCTTCAAGGCCGCTGCGATTCCGCGCTTCTGCCCGGCGAGAAGTTCCTGGCTGTCGACCACAACCAGCGTTCGGTCAAGATCGCCGACAGACGTGCGAAGACGTGCGGCGCGCACGTGACGGAGTCGGCCTGACAGAGGCTTCATCGCTCCGCGGCCCGCTGCTTCTGCGAGCGCCTTCTCAGCGGCCTTCGTGCCGAGCGGCAATGACACGAGCGTGTAGTAGCCAGCAACATCGAGATTCAGCTCCGTCTGCTCGCCCCAGGAGCCACCATCGCGCACGATCGTTCGCTCTCCCGGTTGCTTGCGTTCCTCGGCCGCGTCCAAAGCATCGTGGAGCCGTGCCAGTCCACCGAGGCAGTCTTCCAGAACCGTATGGTCGGATGCATTGCCAGCATACGTCCGGTGAAGCAACGGGACGTGTCCAGTCTCGGTCACGAGTACACCAAGACCCACTACGCGGAGGTCAGCGCGTTTGCTTTTTGCGTGCCCGCGACGCGCCAGATCTCCCTCGGTTGTTGTGGCGATGTACGTGTCAAAATTCGTCGTGTCGAACGCGAGCACATTCGTGCCGAGGTCGAACTTCGACACTGCGGCCCGGGCCAACTCGATCTGCGCCGTCTCCAGCTGCGCGTCAGTCGCCGTCGCTGCAAGGCGATGGAATTCCTGTCCGGTGAACGACTTCGCAGAAAGGCAGGACACCCGCGGGATCGCATCCGACAAGAATGCGCTCAGGTGGCACTTCGCGGCGGGTGAACACGCTCGCTGCACGGCAACCGCGAGCACCATTTCACCAAGGCTCACGCTCTTCGCTCCTCCACTCCAGCCGCACGCACGATTGAGCGTGCCGACGACGTCTAACTGCTCCGCCACCCAGACCAGAGCCCCAACGTCGCCGATAGGACGTCGGCCCACCGTCCGCAGCTGTGCGAGCTTCACGCTCACGGGCATCTCCGCCGGTCCAAGGATGGCCTGCCGAGAATACGACTGCCCGGCGGCTGCGTCCCAGACCGCTTGCGCAGCGATGCGGTAACGGTTGCCATTGACGAGCTTCTCCGTGAAGTGCATTTCTTTCCACTATCCCGTGTCGCCAGCGATGGAAAGAGAAAACGCCGCAAACGTAAGCCTCCCGTGACGGCAATGCCTCGCTCCGCGTCGCGATTTTGCGAAAGTAGGGCTAGGCAATTTTCGACACGTGCGGGAGAGACGATCGACCGCCGGGTTGCGAACGTGTTGGTGCCGTTCGATAGAGTGATCACGGTGGGTGGGGCGTAGGCGCCGCTGACGAACGAACCGGGCTGGGCCGCTCACTGTTGGAACCAGATCGAAGAACCTGGGTGCCGAATGGTGCGGCGCTCGTCTCGCTTTGCTCTTGCCCGACGGTTTGTGCCCGAAGGGCCGAACGTGCACGGCGTTACACCCCGCAGTAGGTCGAAGCGGCGATGACGACGCCGCATCCGAACAAGCGCTGACAATGTTAACGCACGAAGTCGGGGAAGACGTTTGACCATCAGCGCCCCCGCTTGCGCTGCCGAGCGGTTTGCAAGGCTCTCTCGAAGGAATCGACGGAAAACCTCTGGCTCCGTATCGGAACCTTTGAGAAAGCCCGACACCGCGTGAGCTTCGACCAGCGCTTCGACATCCCGCCGCCGGTACACCACGACGCGACCCGGTTTGAAGGCTTGCAGCTGTCCCGACCGCTCGGCGCGGATCAAGACCTTGCGCTCGACTCCGATCCGAGCCGCCTCGGTGCGCGAGACGAACCCCGCGGGAACGGAAGTCTCCACGGCGAGCTTGGGCGCGTCTTTCAAGCGCGCCGCCAGCGCGTCCGCAAGCGCCGCCACGCTGTCGTGCGACAACTCGACTGTGACCTTCATGGCTCCCTCTGATCCCGGGGACGGTCATGGGCTGGGGGCCGCTGTCCCGCGAGGCGAAAAATCGGCCTTGCCGAATCGATTGATGAAAAGGACAAAACTCGGCCCGCCATCACAAAAAAAGCCCGTACGCGCCTGTCCAGCGTCGATCGTGGCTAATTGCTATTGGCCTGATCGAAACGCCGGCCTTCGGTTCGAGAGCGTGCTGGGGTCAGCACGCGCGGCTAGGTGGGGGCCCTAATGCGGATGCCGCCGGGGGGCGGTCCGCGAATCGCGTTTTGAATCATGACTCCCTAATGGCAAGTCGTGCGCCATATCATGAGGCTCGCGGCCGTGATGGTCTTGGAAGGCACCTGGTGAATGATTCACCAGGCGGTCAGCAATTCCTGCCCACCCGCCCCCCGGGTCGCCCCGAACACGCGAACATCGCCGCATCGGAAGGCGAGCGAGCGCTGTCCACCGCGTCGACCTAAGTCGCTTTACGAGCGAATGGAGTGAATCGGATCGGTATCGCATTTGACAAATGCGAATAGCCGACTCAGATGGGCCGTCGCTCCCGAGCGACGTCACCTCCGTGCGAGGGGCGCTCCGACTCGGGGCGAGTGTTCTCAGGCCACGGGGAGAACCCATGCGCGCGTTGACGCGTTTTGTTGTTGCTGGTGCGCTCTCTCGCCGGACTCTGGGTATCGACCGAGACGTCGTCGTTGAGCTTCACTATCCTACCGAGATCGGCGTGGCCTGGGCCTCGTCGGATCGTGGCCCATCGACCCTCGCCCTGGGGATCGATCTTATGGATCCCTATCGTCGAATGGCGTGCGCCCGCCCTCCTGCGCCATCACCGATGCGGCGGCGGCGCGCGAACGTCGGCGCGCGAGGTGGCAGCAGGCGCCATCGCTGAGACGTCGGGCGAGCACTTGCCATTCACGATCATACGACGCGTGCGGCTCAAGAGGCCGACGCCGAACTTCGCCCCGTCAATCAGGAGACAACGCTATGAGCAAAACTGTTCGTCACGGCCGCGTGCGGCTGCTGCCGTACGTGGAAGGGAGCTTGCCCAGCGCCTTTGCGCAATTCTGTGCGGCGAGCGACGTGACGGTGAGTGCTTCCGTCGTAACCGCCATCCGGCAATACCTCGACGGAACGAGCGACGCCTTGCTCGTCCTGCGACGCCTGGACCGACTCGGTCCCTGGCTCGCAACCAGCGCGACGTCGAACTCCTGTCGGAGGCATTCGCGGTCTTCGTTCGCGTGTGGTTTGCGCATACACCGAGCATTCCCGAAGATGGCAAGAAGTCCGCGCGAGCGAGTGCCGAGAGCCGCTATCGGCAGTTCGTGGAGCACGTGGCCGAACAATTTTCTGGCGGCCGGCGTTTCCTTGACGACTTGCCGCACGAAACGATTGGCGATGACGGCGAACTTGTTGCGGTGGCGGCGGCTGCGGGGGAGAACGACGCGGACCGAGCGGCCGAGCGAAGACCGTGAGAAAAAGGGATCTCGCGGCAACAGCCTTGACACTCGCACCTCGGCGGTGGTGCGCGGCAATGATGTCGCGCGGAAAGGCGATCCTCGCCACCCGCAGACGTCGGAGCTGGTCGGGACCGATCGTGATGCGGTTCGATTTCTGGCCGACCGAGGGTACGAGGAGCAAAAATTCTTTTTCGACGTCGATCAAGCGGGCGGCGCCTTTATCGTCCGCGGCACCAAGAAGATTCGACCCACCCTTCGGGCCGCTTTCGACAGCGCCGGCAAACCCATCCCCAGGTTGCTCTGCCAAACGTTGAACTGGGACCGGCTTCCGGCCCACACGGTCGATCTCGACATCGAATGGCAG
The DNA here is from genome assembly GCA_963696385.1 of uncultured delta proteobacterium. Classification (GTDB taxonomy): domain Bacteria; phylum Myxococcota_A; class Polyangia; order Polyangiales; family Polyangiaceae; genus Palsa-1150. The sequence continues at coordinate 29,862 of CAVOKF010000002.1, read as the reverse complement.
GCAAAGTCATTCGTGTATCGCGGGCGAATTGTAGCGATCTACAAGCGCGGCCAGCGCAACGCCAAGACGTTCGTGTACCTGCACACCAACCTCGCTCGCAACGGCTTCTCCGCCGCCGACGTGGCCGGCTTGTATCGCCTCCGCTGGCAGGTGGAACTCCTGTTCAAAGAGTTCAAATCCCACGCCAACCTTCATGCTTTCGATACGGGCAAGGCCGCTATCGCGAAAGCGATGATATGGGCGAGCCTGCTCGCAGCCCTTCTGAAACGTTCACTCGCACACTTCGCGGAAGCGTCGCTGGGGGTGGAGCTTTCGACCCGGCGAGCCGCCGCGTCCGGCAAGCATTACTTCGACGATGTCCTCCGCGGCCTCCTCGACTCACCGCGCCAATTGCGTCGTGCCCTCGCCGAAGCGCTCAAGTTCCTCGATTCCAACGCTCGCCGCGCCCATCCCGCCCGCGATCGCAAGCGCGGACGTCTCGCTATGGGCCTCGAGCCGCTCGCACTTGCACCGTAGCGCGCCGGATCCCGAATCCCTAAGTACCAACGTATGTATTTCGTTTAGCTTCGTAAACATCGGTATTCATTCAAAACACCACGAAAAGACGCGGGATTCGTCGCCATCGTAGCATCAGGGGTCGTCACGCGACATCACGCGATTTGAGATCAGCATGGCAACGTCCGGTCAACGGACAAAACGCAGGCGAAAGTCCCGAAGGTTTCGCCCAGAAGGGTGGTTTGCATTACGGCTCGTCAAGCCCGAGCACATGAACCACGGCATCCTTAACCTCAGGCCAGCGATCGGCTTGTAGCCCAGCAATTCTGGGACCTAGCGAAGCCCGCTCGACAGCACGGATCCACTCGACCTTCAGAGTCGACCGCACTGCGAGCCCGTCACGTTCGTCGAGCACGACTTCGCCGGGAAGCCCGCGGATACTCGTTGAGAGTGGAACGACGACGATTTGAGAGACCACCGGTACCGCTGCCCGTCGGCCCAGCACGAGCACGGGCCGTCGCTTGTCGGGCCGCTCGAATCGGAACCAGCGGATGTCACCCCGTTCGATCACGGCGGCTCGGGAAAGTCCTCGTCGTCGTCGATCGGCCCCTGCGGCCCCCGCGTCGCCCACTCGCGGAGCAAAACCGCGTGCTCCGCAGGCGACAGGTCTCCGTTTTCGTGACTTTCTGTTTCCGGCTCAATGACGAGCCTCACGCGTAGCCCCTCAAGCGGAGGAACTGGCGCGTCGAGCGTGATCGTCACTCCGCGGAGCACGCCTCTAGCCGCGTTTGCCATGGTGAGGAGAAAGTACCGTCGGAGGGGCTCGTTCGCCAGTCGACTGGACGGCATCGACGGCCGAGGCGATCTGTCGATTCGCTCGAAACGCAATCGTAGAACTTCCTTCACTTGTCTCATGGCGGTTCGCTCCGTCATCGGTCCTAACTGCACCGCCGGGGTGCATCGAGGGCCGCGCATCGCGAACATCCACGCCGGTGTCGCTCTCGACGGGCCCGCAAGGCCGACCGGCGGTGCGCGCCCCCATGCTATTCGTAGGCCACGACGAAAGCGCGGGCCGCGCCGCCGCCGCCCTCACTCTGATCGTCACCTGCAAGAAGCTCGGCATCCAGCCGCGCCGCTACCTGCGCGAAACCCTCGCGAAGATCCTCGGCGGCGAAAAGGATCTCACCGCACTCTTGCCCGAGACGTATGCCGCCTTGCAGGCCGAGCGTGCCGCTCCGGCCGCTGCGGCGTAGTCCGACGCTCGCGGCTTCTCGCTCGGACTTGACGCTCACGGCCGACCCATTCACCGTCGCCGGGATGACGACCGACTCGACGGCCCGAGTGCTCGACGGCGGCGGCCCATTGGTCCTGCACGAGCGCCCGCCCTACGAGCCGATGCCGGCTTGCGGCCGGGGCGTGTGCGTTGAAATGGCCGCCGACGTGGCTACGGCCGGCGATCCGGTCCTCGTATCGCTCCGTCCTGGAGCGGCACGACGGGGGACCCGCCATGGTCGAGCTCCAACGCGTTCACGCTGCCGTGTCGCTCACGACCGGTCAGTGCGACCCACGCGACGCGGCCGCCGAGCGCTACCTCGCCGAGCATCCGTGGATCGTCGCCGCCCTGGCATCTCAGCTCGACCTGTTTCGGCGACGCGCGCTGCGCTGGGCCGCACAACGCGATCGCAGCTCGTACCGAGCCGCGCTCAACCGCGTTCAACCCGGTGCGATGATCCCGCACGACCGGCTGTTTCCCCACGATTGGGATCTGATTGTCGGGCATCACGGACGCATGTATTGGGCAACCGATCAGCACTGCCCCAACGCGGCGTGCTCCTGCCGTGAGATCGTCGTTCAGCTCCACGACCTCAACGCCGCCCCTACCCGACCGGTGGGCCAGCTACGGATCGACCTGCAATCCGGCAAGCCTCATTCGAAGGCATCGTCGCCGTTGGCCGCGCAATTGTTCGATCCCCTCTGGGCTCAATACAGTGTTGAGCTGACCCGGCGTCACGACGAAGTCCGGCGGGTCGTTGTCGCGCATGCGGCTTCCCGCGGTGAAACTCGAGCGACCACCCCGGGGCGCAACGCGCCCTGCCCATGCGGCTCAGGCAAGAACTTCAAACGGTGTTGCGCGCTCGACGAACGCGCCGGCAGCCACCACTCTCCCAGCACCCAACGCTAGCCGGCGCCTGCCAGAAAATTCGCACCCCTTCAAGCACGGCAACCGCCGAGGGGATACGAACGACGCGATCGCCGACGGTCATGGCAACGTGGCGTCAACGGACGCCGGCGAGCACTTCGGGACTGCAACGTAAGTGCTTGATTTTATTAGTTACGCGGGCAGGATTTGAACCTGCGACCTTCGGGTTATGAGCCACCCTCGAAATCACCGATTCGGCCTGATTTGCAGCGGATCGTCACGGATGGGCTCTCCGAGGTCGCGCTCGACCCCGTGCGTAACCCCGCGAATCCTAGTCGCTCAGATCGCCCGGACGATTCGCCAGACGATTCGATCCATCGTCTCCGCGCGCTTGCGCTCGCCCGTGCCGCGCTTGCTTTGGTCGACATCGACGCGGTTCGCGTACGCGGGCTCCTAGCCGACCTTGTCGACCTGATCGAAGCGGGTGGCGTCACGGCCGGCAGCGCGATCCGCAGCGGAAGTCCGCGCCCGTGAATGCGGACACAAGGGCGTAGCGTTGGAGGTCGTTGTCGAACCCGACGAAATGGATCATCTTCTGGTGGTCGTGACGGCCTATCCGGTGAACCTATGAAGCATCGCTACCTCGAGGTCACTTTCCGAAAGGGAAAGCCACTGGCCGCGTACCTCTACTTGCCGCGGCCCCGCGGCGCAAAGGTCGCTCGAACGTCCAACCAGGGGAATGGCTTGCGACTCGACTTTGATGCCGAGGCGACACCGATTGGGGTCGAGATCACAGCCCCGGCGATCGTGACGATCGCTCAGCTGAATGCCGTGCTCGCTCCTCTCGGTATCTCCCGGCTCGAGCCCGAAAAGTTGGCCCCGCTGGCGACTTGAAGAGCGCCCGCACGCCGCATGCGTACCGTCGAGGTTGCCGCGAGAGCCGGCGGTGGCCAAAAACTCGTTCGGCACGCGACGGACCTTGCGGGACGTACTAAAAATGGTACGCGTAAGGGGTGCCGTCGGAGCTCCATGCGGAGCTTCGCGGCCCGGCAACACGGGACGCCGCGTGCGATGGTGCTGATGGCCCCGGGCTGGGTCCGTACGGATTTAGGAGGTCCGGATACGCGCCTCTCAGCATTGAGGAGAGCGTGCCGAGCCTCGTAAACGTACTGGTCTCGAAGCTCGGAACGCCTGGCCTGCAGTATCTTGATCGCCTTGGTCGTACTGTCCCTTGGTGAACCGGCTAGACGCTCAGGACGCGAACCTCGCGAAAGTGGCCGCAAAGGCGGCTCAGGTCGTCGAAGTCGGACGTGTAGACAACCCCGCCGCGTGCGGCGGCAGATGCCATGACGATTGCGTCGACCACGGTCGCGCCAGGCACCGCGGCGATCGCCTCGCCAGCGCTCCTGGCGATCCGCTCCGTCATGGGTTCCACCTCGAACGCCTTCAGAATCCGCGCCTGGCGAGGCCCTCCGCGCCACCACTCGGCCACGACGGCGACAGGGACCGAGATGCGGAGCTTTCGTCCGATCGCGACCTTCAACGGAAGAAGCGCGCGCTGCTTGGATCGCTCAACCCCAACGAGGAACCCGGTGTCGGCGGTGATCCCGCTAAAGCTCATCCGCGGCGCAGCTCTCGCTCGGTCGCCTCGATCTCCTCTGGCGTTGCCGTGAACCCAGCCTCAGCGAGGATCTTCGCACGCGCGGCTTGCTGCGCCTTCGTCGGGAGGCCTGTCCGGCGCTTGGGCGCCTTGGTGCCCTTGCGCGTCGTGCCATTGCTTCCGTTGAGACGCCTCGAGTTCATGCGCGAGAATCTATCACGGCGGGGCAAAACGGCACCTCGGCGGCCTGCTCGGGGGGGTGTAGCGCGGCAGGCGAGGAGGCAGGCGACGCAGCGATCGGCGCGCATCCCCATGCTGGGCTTCGAGCTCGCGGATCAAGACGTCGGTTTTGTCGTCGACCGCCGCGGGACCTCGTCGGAGGCGTTCGGTTCTTCGAGACAAAATCGGTGATGAAGCGAGCAGCCCGCGCGTGGCGGCCAGAAGGGCGCGGTGTCGCTCGACCCACGCGAAGAAGTCATCGATGAGGGGTCGGAGCCGTGCTGGCTACTTGAAGGATCCAACGGACGATCGCGGAGATCAGGCGGCCCGGCGATAGTCGTGGTGCAGGCCGCCGAGCACCGGGAGTTCGACGACTTTTCCTTCCGCTGTAGTGCGAGCGGCGGCCGCGGAGCCGTTCGGGGGCACCGGGATCCGCTGGCGGAGCCCTTGGTGCGGCCGAGCGGCGTTGTAGTAGCGGACGTACTCCGTGACGACGCGTTGCAGGTGCACGTCGTCCAGCACAATAACGTGGTCGAGACACTCGCGACGCAGCGACCCGAGAAAACGCTCGCAGATGGCGTTCATGTTCGGCGCGCGCATGGCCGTGCGGAGGACGCGGATGCCGCTCGCGCGAGCGACGGCGTCGAAGTTGGGCCCGAACTTGTCGTCTCGATCGCGAATCAAAAACTTCGGGGCCTCGCCAAACGGCGTTGCATTGCGGAGCTGCTGCGTGACCCACGCCTGGGACGGCGCACGGGTCGTCGCCGCGAACACGATTCTGCGCGAGGCCAGTTCGATGAACACGAACACAAAGATCGCGCGGAAGAACACGTCGTAGGCTTGCAGAAAGTCGCACGCCCAGACTTCGCGGGCATGGTTTCGCAAGAACGTGGACCAGCGCTGCCCATGCGGTCTGCCCGGCCGGGCTGCGCGTATGTACCTCTGGATCGTGCGTTTGCTGACTTTGATCCCGAGCTTGAGCAATTCTCCGCGGATTCTTTCCGCCCCCCACGTCGAGTTGTTGGACGCCATCGAGCGAATCAACGCGCCGGTCTCGGCGGGGAGGCGCTTTGCGGAGCGCGGTCGGCTCCGCCAGCGCCACAGGGCCCTGAAGCCGGCGCGATGCCAGCGAAGAAGCGTCTCGGGCTGGACGATGCGCAGCGCATTCCTCCACGTCGGCGTCAAGGCCGCGAGCGCGACCAACACGATCCGGTCGAGTCGGGTCACCCTCGGCCTGGCGACCGACCGCTGCAGAATGGCGACTTGGTGGCGCAGCAAGGCGACCTCAGCGAGCAAAGACCGTCGCGACCGAAGCAAGCCGACGACGGCGGCGGCGAGCATGGTCATGCCGGCAAACATGGTCCGCTAGAGATAGCCGAGCCCTGGGAATCCCAGCCGATCGCCGAAGTAGCCACCACGGGTCGCGAATCGCGATACTGGCCTCGCTGACATCTTTGATGACGATGTGAAAGTGCGGCTCCTTGTGTACCCCTTCGTTCTTGTTGATTACGATCTTGACGTGAGGCAAACCCGGCAGCTTCGCGAGCGTAAGCTCCGTTGGAGGAAGTCCGTCGTCCTCATCGCCCCCGTCCAGGAGCGAGGCGTAGAACTCCTCGAGCACCTTGGCCTTCAGCCTCTCCTGAAGCAAGTGAATGTCCCCAGCTGCAAGCGAATCCGCCTTGTCCTTCCCCGCTGCCATAGTCATAGCCTCGTTGCTACGCCGGCTCTTCGTCAAGAGGGTCCCGTTATCGCTCCCTGGGGCAGGAAGCCGCGCCGCAGACAACGGAGGCGAGTAGTAAGCCCAAAGCACGTCGGTCGACGAAGAGCCCGCGGAAGCCACCGCGGAAACATATCGCGTCTTAGGGGCGTTCGTTGTCACCGAGCGGCGAAAGATTAGATGAACCGGTGGCGGCGCGTCCTGGACCGCCCGGCACGCCGCCCGGCACGGGTGCCGCAGCCTCGAGATCGATCGCGGGGCGTCTCGAGAGCAGCCCCCGTGCCGGTCGTCGGTCATCGAAAATAGCGACCGACCTCCCGCTGGATTATCCATCCGACACCCCCGCGTGCTCAAAGGCACAAAGCGAAGTGGGGGCCGAAGGGAGATCGATCATGCGGAGCATAGGATTGGATCTTGGAGCGCGCCACATTGCGTATTGCGAGATACGGAACGGAGAGGTCATCGATCGGACCTCTGTGAAGAGGCTGGACCAACTCAAGTCGCGAATCGGCCCCGACTGTCCACCTGCGCGGATTGCGTTTGATGCGTCGCGTGAAGGATGGCACGTGCACGATACCCTCACGTCGTGGGGGCACGATGCGAAGATGATCGATACGACGCGGGTGCGTGCGATGGGCGTCGCGCATCACAAGCGCAAAAACGATGCTCTCGATGCTGAGGCGGCCGCACGTGCCGTAGACCAAGGACGGATCCCCGAGGCGCACATTCTGTCTCCCGCCCGCCGAGCCCTGCGCGCGCAGTTGAGCGTGCGCGGCGCGCTGGTCGAAACACGTGCGCAGTATGTGACGACGATACGCGGGCTCGGGCGCGCGGCAGGCGTGCTCCTTCCCACATGCACAACCGAGAACTTTGTGAACAAGGTTCGCGAGAGCTCGCTCGACGACGCGACGAGCACGCTCATCGCGCCGCTCCTTGCCGTGCTCGTCGGAGTCGAAGAAGAGCTCACCAAGGTCGAACGGACGCTTTCGGAAATGGCGATGCGTGAGCCCATCACGAAACTTCTCGCCACCGCTCCTGGCGTCGGCCTTATCGTGGCGTCCACCTTCGTTTCGGTGATCGACGAGGCGAAGCGCTTTCGCAATGCGCAGGCAGTCGGAGCGTACCTTGGTTTGGTGCCGTCGGAGTTGACGACAGGCGGACCTGAAAAGCGGCGCCTGGGCTCGATCACCAAGCAGGGCAACACGTATGCGAGAAAAATGCTCGTCCAAGCGGCGTGGCTCATCCTCAGGTCACGCGACATGGACGACCCGATTCGCCAGTGGGGCGACCGCATCGCCAAGACGCGAGGCAAGAGAATCGCCGTCATCGCCATCGCACGAAAACTCGCCGGCGTCCTCTGGGCGATGTGGCGCGACGGCACCGCTTACGATCCGGTGGGACAGGCCAAGGCGAGCGCAAAGGGCACTCGCAGAGAGGCTCGTTCGAAAAACGCGAATGCGGAGGCGCTCGAACGCTCCGCCAAGAAACTCCAACGGCGGGCTCCTCGCCGCAACAAGATTTCGGAGGACGTCGCCATGACATGAATCGTCACGACTGTCTCCGATGCGCCTTGAGCGCGTAGCCTAAGAGCACCCCATCTGGAGGAACGTTGAACGCGACAAATTGGTAGAAGCTCTTGCGATCTCCGCTCCGGTGGAGACGTGACTGTACTTCGTGCGAAAAATTGCGTCTCGTTCCACCGCTTCGAATCCAAATCTACGTCTCGGGCCTTGGACGCGAACTTCGCTGCCCGATGAACGTGAAGAGTCAATCGAGAGGTAGCTCGCCAAGCCGCGCGTTCGGAGCGCTCCCCTTACTGTCACCGTGCTCCGGCGCCCTCAAGCGCCGAGAAGGGAAACGTCCATTGAATTCTAAGAACCCAGCTCACTCCGAAACGAAAAAAAGAAAACTCTCTGCGCGAAAACCCTTGCCCACGCCACCGGTTCAGAGTCCGATTTGGAGTCCGTCGACTGCGGGCTGCCCCAACATCCCGGCGAGAAGGTGACCACCAGCACCAGCCACGGGCGCGCAACGAGCCCCGGCAGCTCGTTGGCGCGACCCCAAACCACAACGTGCTAGCGAAGCACTGCGAGCCGTCACGCACAAGGGCTTCGGCACAAAAAGGGCACGCGCTTTCCGATCCCCATCGGCGGGGAGTCACCCGTTCGAGGGACCCCCGTCGCCTTGACGCGTCCGGCGGTGCCGGGCAGAGTCCTTTTCCTGACGGGAGTGGGGGATTGGTCCGCCACGGAAAACATCACGGGGAAAAGCGCTTTGCGATGGCAGTCTTGTTTTCGCGGTCCCGACGGCCATGTGCCGGCGACCGAACCGGACGTCCGACGGGCAACGCGCCGAAGCACCCGGCGCGCGGTCCATGGCCATCACCGGGATTCGACATGATTGGGGTGCTGCGTGCAGTCGTCGGGGCTTTCGCGAGCGTCCGTCCGACCGTCATCGGGCCGTGCGTCGGCGTGCTGCACCGACTCGCGAGCGTCGCGATCCTTGCCGCCCTGGTGACGGGCTGCTCGAGCAAGGTCCTTCAGGCCGGCGGTCTGGAGCTGATCCTCGAAACGAACATGAAGCAGGGGACGGCCTTCGATTCGATCACCGTCGACATCCAAGAAGAGCAAGGCGAAGCCGGTACGTTTCGGACCCTCACCGACGTTTCCATCCCCGTTCAGATGGGCACGCTGCCCGGGACGGTCTCCATCGCCGCCGGCAAGAGCGGGAACGAAGTGGCGCTCATCACGATCACGGCGATGTTGGGCAACGCGCCCGTGCTCGACCGCGTGATCGAGGTTCAGGTGCCCGAGGATCGGGTCGCCGAGCTGGTGGTCTTGCTTTCCTCGAATTGCGCCGGCCAGCTTCACACGACCTGCCCGGATCCGCAGACCGAGAGCTGTCAACCGGCTTCGGGAACCTGCGGTGCGGATTCGGTGAATGCTTCGACCTTGCCCCCCTACTCGCCGAACGACTTCGAAGCGGGTATGCCGGACGCGACGGTCGAAGCCGGGCCCGCAGCGCCGCCGGATGCGACCGCCGAAACGGGGTCAGAAGAAGCCGCACCGGACGGCACGGCACCCGGGGATGCATCCGCCGAGCCCGACGTCGTGCCGATCGGGCCCACGTGCACACCGGGTGGATCGTGCGCCTTTTCGTCGTGTCAGTCGGGTTCGTACGTGTGCGAGGACGGCGGACGGGTCTGCAGTCCGATTGCGACGGAGCTGATCGAGGCGGGCACGGCCTGCTCCCAGCCCGACGAGGCGGGTGTCGCGGTCGACGCCGGAACGGCCACGTTCGTGTGCAACGCGGCCGGGGCGTGCGTCGCGTGCAACGCCGGGGGCGATTGCTCCGACCCGACACTGCCTTGCATTCGCAAGGCGTATGCCTGCTCCTCCGGCGTGGCCACGTGTCAGACGGTCGGAGACGCGGTCGAAGGTTCCTCGTGCGGCACGGGGGTGTATTGCTACGGCGGCGTTTGCAGCACGTGCACGGTCGGCGCAGCCTGCGCACCGGCGACCAATCCCTGTCACCTCGGCAGCGTTACGGCGTGCACGGCCGGCGTGCCGACGTGCACGGACCAGACCACGAACGCCGCGGCGGGCAAGGCCTGTGAAACCGCGACGGTCCCGAGCGGTGTCTGCGACGGCGCGGGCAACTGCGTTTCTTGTACGCCGAACGCGCTATGCACCCCCACGGGCAACACGTGCCGGAGCGGGACGATGTCCTGCTCGTCGGGCCCCGATTGCGTCGCCGGAAACGCTGTCAACCAGGGAAAGCCATGCGGGACCGGCAAGGTTTGCTCCGACGGAACCTGCGTTGCATGCGGCGCGGCGTCCTGCCCGGACGGATGCTGCAATGCCGACGGGTGCGTCGCCGCCGAGACGACCGCCGAATGCGGACTGGGCGGCGTCGCGTGCAGCACGTGTCCCCCGCCGGCCATGGACGGCGTGGCGGCGTGCGTCACGGCCACAGGCACCTGCGCGGTCACGTGCAACGCGGGCTACCACGCTTGCTCGGGTGCGTGCGCGGCCAACACGAGTGTGAACACCTGCGGGGCTTCGTGCACGCCGTGCGCCCTGGCCAACGCGGCGTCCGCGTGCACGAACGGCGCGTGCGCCATCGCGACGTGCAACCCCGGCTTCGGCAATTGCAACGGCCTTGCCTCGGACGGCTGCGAGACTCCGCTCGATACGAACACCAACTGCGCCGGATGCAACGTCGCCTGCACGCAGCCGAACGCTACGGCGACGTGCGCGACGGGCGTGTGCGCCATCGCGACGTGCGACGCCGGCTACCACATTTGCTCGGGTGCGTGCGCGAGCAGCACGAGTGTGAACACCTGCGGGGCTTCGTGCACGCCGTGCGCCCTATCCAACGCGACGTCTGCGTGCACGAACGGCGCGTGCGCCATCGCGACATGCGACCCCGGCTTCGGCAATTGCAACGGCCTTGCCTCGGACGGCTGCGAGACTCCGCTCGATACGAACGCCAACTGCGCCGGATGCAACGTCGCCTGCACGCAGCCGAACGCCACGGCGACGTGCGCGACGGGCGTATGCGCCATCGCGGCGTGCGACGCGGGCTACCACATTTGCTCGGGTGCGTGCGCGAGCAGCACGAGTGTGAACACCTGCGGCACTCTCTGCACGCCGTGCGCCCTGGCCAACGCGACGTCCGCGTGCACGGACGGCGCGTGCGCCGTCGCAACGTGCGACCCCGGCTTCGGCAATTGCAACGGCCTCGCCTCGGACGGCTGCGAGGCGAACCTCTTGACCTCGTCGACGAATTGCGGGGCGTGCCAACACAACTGCTTGGGCGGAGAGTGCTTGGACGGCGAGTGTCAGCCCATTGCGATCGTGCCGGCGACGGCTCAGCCGACCGCGCTCACCAGCGACGGCACGCAGGTCATGTGGACCAACTCGGCCGGCGCGGTCCAGGGAGTCAAAGTCACCGGCGGCACGACGTGGACGTTGGGCAGCGCGACCAACGCGAGCCCGTACATCACCAACGACGGGACGTACACGTATTGGGCGAACAACCTCGCGTGCGCGGATCCATTGTTGGGGTCGGCGGCCGTCCTTTCGGCGCTCGACACCGGCGGCCCGGCGACGACGCAGTGGTCCATCGAGAACTGCGGCGTACCGGTCACGATGCAGAGCGTGCTGGCGACCGGCGCGAATCTCTATTCCGTCCTGTTCAACCCCATTGTCGGCGAATGCGGCGCCACGCTCTATTTCCAGCCGCTCCAGATGCCCAGCGCGACGCCACCCCCGGCCTTCACCACCGGGCCTTGCGTCCCCAAGGGCTTGGCCGCCGACGCCACCAATATTTATTGGACCGACTTGGGCACGGGGGCGGTCATGGCCGAGCCGCTCGCCGGTGGCACGCCCACATCGCTGGCGGCCGCCGTGAGTCCGCTGGGCATCGGCGTCGCGGGCGGTTACGTGTATTGGACCGATAACGTCAGCGATGTACTCCAACGTGTCGCGACGTCGCTCGCGACGACGGCGCAGACTTTGGAAAGCACGACCGCGCCGGGGCCGCTGTACGTGGACGGGACGAACGTCTACTGGATCGACAGCTCCGGAGTGGAGCGGGCTCCCGTCGCGGGCGGCACGGTGGTTACCGTCGGTGTTGGGCAAACGCCGGTCGCGATCGCCGGTGACGCGACGGCGGTGTATTGGGCCAACCAGGGAACCGGCGCCGGCAACGGATCCATTCAGAGACTGCGGAAGCCCTAGAAGCGGCGAACATTTTTTTCGGGGCGCAGCCCGTTGCAGGGCCGAACGCCGCAGAGGGACGGTCCCGCCGCTCGGGTCCGCTGGATCGGTTGACAGCGTGTCTACTATATGAGACGTCTGCTCGCGTCGGCGATTCGAACGTCATCGCCCGGCGTGATCCATGGCTGCCGTGTCGCCGTCGCCCTCGTCTCGAACGTCTGCCTTCGCACGGCTCGGTTTGGGTTTGCTGGTCGTCGCCCTCGCCGGGGCATGCAGCCGAAAGAGCGCCGACCCCCAAGCGAGTGCCGCGGGTTCATCGGCGAAGGAAAATTCGCCGGGACTCGCCTCCTACGGCAAGCCGGGCGAGCCTATTCATCTGGTCGTGGGGTATCAACCCTACTATTCGGAGGCGTGGTCGGGCGTCGTGCTCAACGGGCGGGCGCTGTGGAAGAAGTATCTGCCTGCCGGATCGACGGTCGAGTTCAACATCGGCTTGCAGGGCTCGATCCTCATCAACGCGATGCTGGCAGGCAAGCAACAGATCGGTTACGTGGGCGATATGCCCGCGATCGTCGGGGCCACGAAGCGAGAGGTTGCCGATATCCGCATCGTGGCCCATATCGGGTTGAGTCGGGACCAGTGCAACGTGTTCTTCACGCGCAACGATGCGCCGACGTTTTCGGATCCGAAGGCCGCCCTTCAATGGCTCGATGGCAAGACGGTCGCCGTGCCGAAAGGCAGCTGCACGGACCGCTTCGCCCGGGCGGTGTTCGCCAAACAGAAGATCACGCCCGCGGCTTACCTGAACCAAAGCATCGAGCTCATCACGAGCGGGTTTCGCGTCAACAAACTCGACGCCGCGGTCGTTTGGGAGCCGACCGCTTCGCGGCTCGTCGCCGAGGGGCTCGCCCGGCGCGTCGCGACAGGCAACGACGTGGACGAGGCCGACGGCGCGTTCATCGACGCACGTGCCGACCTCATCGAGCAGCGTCCGGACGTCATTTCGGGATGGCTCCGGGCGGAGCTCGATGCCGAGATCTTTCTCGCCGATCCCAAGAACTCGCGAGACGTCGCGCGGATGGCCAAGGAGCAGACCACCGGCTTCGAGGAGCGAGAAATGTGGCAGTCGCTTTTCGGCACGTATGCCGAAAGCGCCGGGGGTTCGTCGGTGCGCATGACCATCCCTTTCGGGTTCACGCCTCAGTCGCTCGCGCTCCTCCAGGCCGCGACCGCGTTCCTCTACGAGGTCAAAAGCATCGGCATACCGGAGCTGCCGAAAGACGCGATTGTGTCGCACTTCACCGATGAGATTCTTCGAGAGCGCGGGTTCGTCAAGCCTGTCGCCGAGATCCGGGCCGCTCCCCAGACGGCCTTTCGTTAAGAACACCGGAACCCGAAGAACATGAACGAAGAACGCGGCCGCGATGCACGGATGACCCACCTCGGGCGGATTCACTTTCGGGTTGCCGAGTGGTTCAGACATCCGCACCTCTACGGGATGCTGGTGGGCTATGCCCTGCTGCTCGGCGGGTGGTACCTCGCGGTGGAGGTGCTCAGGCTGCCTCGTTTCCGCGAGATGCCGGGGCTCACACAGGTCGTGCACGAGTGGCTGAGCCGAGACCCGACCTTCGGTCTGTCGATTCACACCCCCATCTACTACAGCCACATCGCGGCGAGCCTTCGACGCATCGGCATCGCCTTTTTCCTCGCGACCGCCGTGGGCGTGCCCGTAGGCCTGCTGATGGGTGGGTCGACGACGTTTCGTGAGTACGTGTTTCCCGTCTTCGAGGTGCTGCGCCCCATCCCCATTCTCGCGTGGGTGCCGCTTGCGATCATCCTGTTCCCGGGGTCGGAAACGCCGGTCGTCTTTCTCACCTTCCTCGCGTCCTTCTTCGCGACCGCTCTGAACACCGTGCTGGGGGTGCGGTCGATCGACGAGACTCTCGTGCTCGCCGCCCGTTGTCTGGGCGCCTCGCGGTGGCAGGTCTTCCGTCATGTGATCGTGCCCGGCGCACTGCCCTTCATCTTCACGGGACTGCAGATCTCCATCGGCGTGGCGTGGTTCTCCCTGGTCGCGGCGGAGATGGTGTCGGGTCAGTTCGGCCTCGGCTATGTCATCAATACCTCGTACACGATGGTGCAGTATCCGACCATCGTCATCGGCATGATCACGCTCGGCGTGGTGGGTACCGCGACGAGCGCGGCGGTTCGACTCGTCGGCCATCGATGGATGGCCTGGCGCGCGAAGGAGCTGGCGATGGAGGGTCGGTGATGATCGCCCCGGCGATCTCCAGCGCGCGCCGGGGCGCGATCCGGATCGACGACGTCGTCAAGGTCTACGATCCGGACGGCGCACGGGTTCTGGTGGTGGACCACTGTTCGCTCGATATCGCGGCTGGAGAGATCTGCATCGTCGTCGGACCCTCCGGTTGCGGCAAAACGACACTGCTCAAGAGCATCGCGGGCTTCCACAGCGTGACGGCCGGGGCGATCACCCTGGACGGCAGGGTGCTCTGCGGGCCAGGCCAGAGCCAGGCGGACGTGGGCCCCGACCGCGTCGTCGTATTCCAAAACGGCGCGCTGTTCCCGTGGAAGACGAACCTCGAGAATGTCGCCTTCGGACCGATGGTCCAGAAGACCATGACCCGCGCAGAAGCCTACGACAAGGCCCGCCAGAGGATGGCGGATGCCGGCCTCACCGGCTACGAGCACGCCTATCCCGGGCAGACGTCGTCCGGAGTGAAGCGCAGGATCGAAATCGTGCGGGCGCTAATGAACGACCCGACCGTGCTCCTGCTCGACGAGCCGTATCGCGCTTTGGACTCACTGACGAAGTCGGTCATGCACGATGCATTGCTCCAAATGTATGCTCGAAATCAGGTCACGATGTTTTTCATTACGCACGATCTCGAGGAGGCGATCCTCCTTGGGCACAAGGTGGTTGTGATGACATCAAGACCGTGCCGGCCCAAAAAATTCTCGAAGTGGACATTCCGCACCCTCGCGACCCGGGCGTCCTCGGGACCCGGCGTTACCGTGAGCTCGTGCGGGAGACGGCGGAAACCGTACAGCAGGAGGCCCGGCGTGCCTTCGAGCTCGGCGAACGGGAAGGCTAGGCTTGTGACCGTCGGCGCCATCGCAACCGTTCCGCCGGATCGCCCATCCGGAAGCCGCCGTGCGAGGCGGCCTTCTACGGCCCTCGTGTCCCGCGCCCACCGTCGTGCGCTCGTGTCCTTTTGCGTGGTCCTCGTCGTCTGGCAGCTCGGGGCCAGCCGTGCGACCTGGCTTGGCCACCCCCTGCCGTGGATCGGCCATCTGCCGGCGCCGAGCGCCGTATGGATCGCGTGGGGTCGACTGATCGGCGATCGAGGGTATTGGCAAAGCTGGGTCCTGAGCGGTGGCCGGGTCCTCATCGGTTTCACCGCCGCGGTCGGTGTGGGGGTTCCGTTTGCCTTGTTGATGGCGACGCTGCCGGTGTTTCGTGGCATCGCATTTCCCGTTTTCGAGCTTTTGCGTCCGATTCCGCCGCTGGCCTGGGTGCCCGCATCGATCATTTTTTGGCCTACCCAAGAGCTGTCGATCGACTTCGTCATTTTCTTGGGTGCTTTCTACACGATCGTCATCAACGTGCTCGGTGGGGCGAGTGCCATCGACGTCCGGTTCCTGCAGGCGGCGCGTTCCATGGGCGCCTCGCGCTGGAACGTCTTCCGGCGCCTCATCCTGCCGGGAGTCCTGCCGTCTCTCGCGGTCGGGATGGAGGTCGGCATCGGCATCACGTGGGAGGTGGTCGTAGCGGCCGAGATGATCTCCGGCGGCGGTGGAGGCAGCTCGGCGGCGTCCGGTGGCGGATTGGGCTTTTTCATCTGGAGCTCGTACGTCGGCGGGTCCTATCCGCAGATTGTCGTGGGAATGCTTTCGATCGGCATCGCGGGCACCCTCTCGAGCGCCGTCGTGCGCCGGCTTGCATCGAGCCTTACCCCCTGGCTCGCGGTGCGCTGATGCTCGAGCGTACGGGCGCGGTTCATCGGACGCCTTCGAGCGTTGCCGCGGAGGCGGCCCAGATCGAGGTCCGGGACGTCGACAAGACCTACGGGGTCGGTCGCGCGGCTCGCGAGGTCGTGAAGGGGTGCTCGTTCACGATCGATCGAAACAAGTTCACCGTGATGATTGGCCCGTCGGGAGTGGGCAAGAGCACGCTGATCCGCCTGATCGCAGGCTTCGAGAAGCCGACGCGTGGCGAAATCCTCGTCGGCGGAAAGCGCGTCGACAGACCGGGACACGATCGGCTCGTGATGTTCCAGGAGACGGCGCTGTTCCCGTGGATGACGACGACCGACAACGTCCTGTATGGCCCGAAGGCTCGCGGGGAATGCACCCCTTTGGTGAAAGACGTCGCTTCGCGCCTGATCGACAAGGTCGGCTTAGGGGCGTTCCGCGCGAAGTACCCCTCCCAGCTCTCGGGGGGCATGCAACGCAGGGCCGAATTGGCCCGAGCCCTGATCAACAAGCCGTCGGTGATGATTCTCGACGAGCCCTTCCGCGGCTTGGACGCCATGACCAAAAAACTGATGCTCGAGTACTACGCCGGGCTCTGGGAGGAAGCGCGTCCCACCCACATGTTTGTCACGACCGACATCGATGAGGCCATCTTTCTCGCCGATCGGCTGCTCGTGATGAGCCACATCCCCACGCGGGTCCGAGCCGTGTTGGACGTCGACCTGCCTCGTCCCCGATCCCTGACGGCGATTGTCGACGACGACCGCGCGAACGCCCTCAAGATGGAAGCGCTGATGCTGCTGCACGAAGAAGCCCAGAAGTCGTTCGCGGCGGGGAGCCGGGCGGTCGCCGACTTCGTCGAGGCGTACCGGCGTCGGATGGCCACCGGCTCACCCCGCTAGCGCGGCTCGAGGCCAGGTCTAGGCCGTGCCTCGAGCGTTTTCGAACTTGCGCGCTTCTCGAACGCGTCAAAAACGGTCATGCCCAGGAGCATGGAACCGACGAAGGCAAGAACGGGAGTCTCGCCGGTGACCGCGGAAACAAGCGCCGGGCCGGGGCAAAACCCGCCAAGTCCCCACCCGATGCCGAAGAGGCAAGCGCCGCCGACGAGCGATGCGTCGACGAAGTGCGCGGCCGGCAAGGCGAAGGCGGGTGCAAAAAGGGGCGCCCCTCTGCGTCTGGCGAGCCGAAAGAAGACGAAGTTCACGAGCAGGCCGCCCGCCATGACCAAGGCCAGGCTCGGGTCCCATGCGCCCGTGAAGTCGAGGAAGGCCAACACCTTGGACGGGTGCGTCATGCCGGAGATGCCGAGGCCGATGGCGAAGAGGACCCCGCTCAGGTAACTGACGGCCAGCCGAATCACGATACGCCCCCGCCGAGATGAAACACGTGTCTCACGACGAACACGGTGGCCGCACCCGTCGCCATGAAGACCCCCGTCGCGACGATCGAGCGCTTGGACAGGCGTGCGATCCCGCACAGTCCATGGCCGCTCGTGCACCCGTTGCCGAGGCGCGTTCCGAAACCGACGAGCAGCCCCGACACAATCGCGACAGCGGCCGTTTGCTCGGACGCGAATGCCAAGGTCGATCGATCCACGAGCCTCAGGGCGAAACCGCCGGTGAGTAGACCCGCGAGAAACACGAGGCGCCACGTCCGCTCGTCTGCGGTGACCCACGGAATTTCGCCGAGGATCCCGCTGATGCCGAGGATGCGGCCGTTGGCGACAAAAAGGAGGGAGCACGCGACGCCCAGCAAGAGACCGCCGAGCGACGATGCGACGGGGGTGAAATGATTCATGATCGGTTCCGGCCCTTTCGACGTGGAGACCACGGCCGAACGGCGGTGTGCCTCGCCAGGTCTTATAGACTGGACTTGGTTTCCGAGCCCACTGCGATCGGGTCGAGGCTCGAGCGCGTGCGCCGCGGTCCTTGTCACGACTGGACCGTTCACGCCGAGGGTGTCGACTCTCGCATCGTGATGGCCCCATGCACGGATGGACTTGGAGCCTTTCCGTTTCCGTCGTGCACGGAAAATCTCGTGGCTCTTGTCTCGTGGCGCTCTTGAAGGAGACGCGGGTGACCCGTGAGGTTGGCGACCGGCCTGGTTGTCGACGCCGGGAGTTCGATCCCTCTTGGCGATCGATCGTCGTGTCTGTTATAGCGGATGCTTCCTTGCGAGGCCTCGGCCGGTACGCGGCATGCGTTTGCGTCGCCCGGGTCTTCGCTTTCCGACCGTTGCTCCCTTGCCGTCCTGGGGAATCCGAATGACACGTTCTTTTTTGATGTTCATGGCATTCACTCTCGCTTGGTCGACGATCGAGCCGGCGCACGCCCAGAGCGCGGCCGCCTCGGCTTCGGCGCCCCTGCCTTCGCCGGTTTCGTCCGGCACCGCCGCGGCGGCACCGCAAGCCCCAGGGCCGGAACAGCCGCCTGACGTCGCACCGGCGCAACCGCCTCGAACGAGGCCCACAACCGAGGGCAGTTCGGCCGTGCCGGTCTTGCCCTCGGCGTTGGAGAGCCCTGCGGCCCCGCAGTCGGCCCCGGTCGTCTTGTCTCCGAACGCGGCTCCGGAGACGCCGCCGGGAGCCGCACCGGAAGTCCGCGAGTTGCGCGTCACGCCGACCGCCAAGGGCGGCCCGGGGATCCGGCCTCGGTTGCCGCCGGACCGGGAGGTTTCGGCCTCAGCTCCCACGACAAGCAGTGGCAAATTCGCTTCCGAGCCCTGGTTCAAGCCGATGGGCGCTTTTGGTTTGACAACACGCAGCGTCCCGAAATCAACACATTTCTCATTCGGCGCGCCCAGCCCTACATCGAGGGAAGCATGCCGTACGGCGTGTCGTTCCTCGTCAACCCCGACTTCGGAGGCGGAACGACCGTTCTGCAGGATGCCTACCTGGGTCTCGATCTGGACGACGCCTTGAGGTTTCGATTCGGCAAGTTCCGTCCGCCATTCGGCCTCGAGCGCTTGCAGCCGACGTCCAACCTGTCGTTCGTGGAGTTCGGCCTGCCGACGCTGCTCACGCCGAATCGAGACGTCGGGGCCATGGTCCACGGCGATGTCTTCCAAGGCATCTTCGGCTATGCGGGCGGCATCTTCAACGGGGTGCCCGACAACGGCAGCGCGGACCTCGCGAACGACAGCCCGAAGGAGTTTGCAGGGCGGGCTTACTTTCGTCCCTTCAGACTGCTCCGACCCCAGTTGCTCGGCCGACTCTTCGTGGGCGTCTCCACGACCTTCGGGCGCGTGCACGGAAACCCGACCAATACCTCGCTCACCAACCCGGCATCGACTCCCGCATACAAGACCCCTGGACAGATCAACGACTTCACCTACATTGCGGCCGCGTCCGGCACGACGGCCAACTATGCGAACACCGTCGTCGCGAACGGCCCCCACAACCGCTACGGCGCGTACTTGTACGAGGCCATCGGCCCGCTCGGCATCCTCGGCGAGTACTACATCTCCGATCAGGAGGTTGGGCGCGCAGGCTACGCCAACACCTGGGTCAGCAACCACGCGTACCAGGCCCAGGCCACCTTCCTGCTGTTCGGCGCGCAGGCATCCTACGACTTTGTCCACGTGGAAACGCCCGTCGAGCCGGCGGCGGGCCATTTCGGAGCGCTCGAGATTGCCGGCCGAGTGGGTCACCTTGGCATCGATCGCGACGCATTCCCCAACTTTGCATCGCCGACCGGATCGGTTCACGGGGCGACGGAGGTCACGGCCGGGATCAACTGGTACTGGAGCGACAACGCCAAGTTCGTGGTCAACTGGGATCACACCGAGTTTCAGGGTGGGGCCAGCACGCCGGCGGAGCTGGCGATCGGCCATCGCGAGGCCGAAAACATCATCTTTCTTCGCGCGCAGGTCGTCTATTGAGGCCTGCGAGACGGCACTGGCTCGACCCCAAGGAGACGACGATGCCCTTACCCTTCGTTTTGCGATGGTCCGCTTTGACCGTCGTCGCCGCTATGCTTTCGGGCTGCCAGGGCGACGACAACACCCTGCCGTTGCCGCCCGACGCGAGCTCGGACGCACACGCCGACGCAACGGCCCACGACGCGGCCGCCGAGGCCGCGGCGGATGCCGGAGCACAGACCGATTCCGGCGACGCGGCGGCACCCTCCGGGGATGCGGCCGCGGAGGACGCGGCGGATGCGGGAGCACAGGCCGATTCCGGCGACGCAGCGGCGCCGTCCGGTGATGCGGCCACCGACACGTCGAGCGGCGACGATGCCGGGGACTGATCGACGCCGGCGGGCCGTCCGAACGTCACGAGGGGAAGCGATTGTGGCTTCGGCAGGCGGACTCCGAAATGGCACGAAGGGCCCGCACGGCCGCCTTGCGCACCTCGGCGTCCGCGTCCTTCCCAGAGAGGGACTCGAGGGAGGGCACGGCCTGCGCCGCGGACAGTTCGCCGAGGGCGCCGGCGGCGGCTTTGCGCAGGTCGGGCACTTCGCTCGCCAGCAAATCGATGAGGACCGGAATCGCGCTTTGCGCACCCGCGTGTCCGAGGGCGATGGCGGCCTCCTTCTGGACTTGCCAGTAGTCGTCCGAGAGCGCGCGGACCAGACCGGGCTGTACCTCGGCAGAACGAATGCGCCCGAGCACGAGGGTGGCTTCGCGGCGCACCTGCCAATCGGAGTCTTCCAACGCCTTCACGAAATCCGCGTGAAGGGCCGAGTCGCGGAAGAATGCGAGCGCCCCAACCGCGACCCGACGCACGGTCGGCTCGGAATCGTGCAAGGACGCGCGCAGCACTTCGATCGTGTCGGGCTTTCGCAAATACCCGAGCGAGATGACCGCCTCTCGCCGAACATCCGGCGACGGATCACGCGTGGCGAGAGCGAGCGCGCCGAGCGCGCGTCCGTCCTTGTGCTCGCGGAGCGCCACGATCAAGGCAACGCGTGCCGAGGGCCCGGCTCGATCGAGTGCCGAGACGAGCAGCGACCCCACCGCCTCGCCCCGTAGATCGCGCAGGGCCGCGGCGGCCGCGCGTCGGACGTCCTCGACCGCGTCTTCCAGGGCGCGAATCAGAGCGGGCACACCGCGCGGGTCGCCGAGCTCCTCGAGCCGGGCGACCGCGAGCGCGCGAACCGTATCGTCCGGGTCGTCGATCCGCCGTGCGACGGCATCCAGCAGTTCGGTTTCCTCGTCTTCGAATGCGAGGTCCTCGAGCTCGATGAGCGCGAGCTGCCGGACGGTCGGATCCGGATCTCGCAGCCTCTCGAGGATGGCGTCGCGGGACGTTTCGACAGCCATGGCTATCGCAGCAAAAATGGAATCTTCACGACGATCGCGTCCTTCGGACAGTCGAGCTCACACGCCAAACAATACCAGCACTCGTCGTGCTTCATGTGGGCCTTGTGCGTCTCCGGATTCACGGCGAGGCAGTCGACAGGACAGGAGTCGATGCAGATGCGGCACCCGGTGATGCACTTGGTGAGGTCGACCACGACCGGAACGTCGAATCGTCCCGACGTCTGGGCATTTCCGATGCGCTTGGCCTGATCGGATTTGACACGCTCACGATGGTCGATTTCGCTCACGCTTCGGCTCCTCGTCGTTCGACGGGCGCGGCGGGGGCCGCGATGCGCAGCCGGTGATAGCCCTTCATTTCGTCGTCGCTCAGGGCAACGACGTACGGCGCCACAGGCCGCGTGAAAAGCTGCATTCGCCCGTCCTGTCCCTTGGCCACGTTCACGTGGACAAACCATTGATCGTCGTTCATTTCGGGGTAGTCCAGCCGGTAATGGTAGAGTCCCCAGCGGCTCTCGGTACGGAAAAGCGAGGCGCGCGCCGCCATCTCCGCGCAATCACGAATGAAGTGACACTCGATGACGCGCATGAGTTCGTGCGGATTCGCCGCGCCCACCTGCTCGAGCTCCTCCTCGGCGCGCATGAAATGCGAGAGACCGATGCCCAGTCGCGCGGCCGTCTTGGGAGGCTGCAGATAGTCGTTCACGAGCCGTCGTATTTTGTATTCGAACTGGTGATGCGGAATGCCTGTTGCACGGCCGAGAGGTTTCAGCAGCCGCAGCCGCTCGCGCTCGACCTGCTCCGCGTCGAGTGCCGGCTCGGCCACGCCGCCGATGTACGAGAGCGCGCGGTCCGCGCAGATCTCGCCGTAGGTAAGGGCGCCCAGAAGATAATTGTGCGGAACACACGCCATGTCTCCCGCCGCGTACAGACCCGGCACAGTCGTCTCGCCGTGCTCGTTGACCCAGACACCCGACGCGCTGTGGCCACTGCACAGCCCGATCTCCGAGATGTGCATCTCGACCAGGTCGTCCGCGTAGTGCGTCCCGCGGCCCTCGTGAAAACGACCGCGGCTCGGCCGTTCGGTTCGGTGGAGCACCCGTTCGATTTCCGTCAACGTCTCGGGGGCGAGGTGATTGAGCTTCAGGTAAACGGGCCCGTTGGGTGAATGAAGCTCCCGATAGAACTCGAGCATCATCTGCCCGCTCCAGTAATCGCTCTGGATGAACCGGTGACCGTGCGCGTTGACCGTATGACCCCCGAGCGGTCCCGTCACGTATGCGCATGCAGGACCGTTGTAATCTTTGATGAGCGGGTTGATCTGAAAGCACTCGATGCCGGTGAGCTCGGCGCCCGCGTGATACGCCAGCGAGTAGCCGTCCCCGGCATTGGCAGGGTTCTCGTACGTCCCGTAGAGGTATCCCGAAGCGGGCAGGCCGAGGCGCCCGGACGCGCCGCAGCACAAGATGACGGTCTTGGCGCGAATCACGCAAAAGTGCCCGTCTCGAACGTCGAAACCCAAGACGCCCGCGACGCGGCCGCGCTCGGTCAACAGGCGGGTCGCCATCACGCGGTTGGCGATGCGAACGCCGGCGCGCTTGATGAGGCGCGTGAGGATCTTCTTGAGATCGTAGCCCTCCGGCATGGGCAGCACATACGTTCCGTTGTGGTGGACCTTCTTGACGTCGAAGTCGCCGGTCTCGGTCTTCTGGAACTTTACGCCCCAGCGATCGAGCTTCTGAATCATCGCGAAACTCTTCTGCGCGTAGGCGAGCACGCTTTCCTGATTGACGATGCCGTCGTTGGCCATCGTGATCTCTTTTACGTATTGCTCGGGGGTCGCGTGACCGGGGATGATTGCGTTGTTCAAGCCATCCATTCCGATGGCGATGGCGCCGCTGCGTTTGATGTGCGCTTTCTCCAGGAGCACGACACGGCCCCGCGGCAAATGCTCTTGCGCACGGATGGCCGCGGTGCAGCCCGCGCTGCCCCCTCCGACCACTACGATGTCCGCGTCCGTGATGCTGTCGTCCATCGTGGCCTTGCGGTCTCCCTTCGTCCGTGAGGTGCCCTGATCGTGCGCGGTGGGGACGGCCGGACCCGACGGGTCTCCTGCGCTACTTTTTTCCGCCCTGCCCGCCGGTTCGAGCCGATCCAGCCGCCCATCCGGACGGAACCCCGCCCGGCAACGAGGCGGCTCGTGGCGCGGGACCCGGCATGACCCAGACGCGCTGTCTATCATGCGGGACGTCGAACGGCCACTGGGAAGCTCCGCTCGCGGGCGCGGGGCGGCCAACTTCCCCGCCGGGTCTTCAAGCCCGGGAAAATGGGGATGGCCATGACTCGCGCGCGTGCCAGCGTTCGCGCCTCGGGGAAGCGATGCTTAACGCCCTCGCGATGCTATCGTACGCGTGGATCGCCTCCGGAGGTTTCAGGTGCCGCGAAACGCCGCCCAGTGGGCCGAGCGCCCGAAGTTCCCCCGCACGCACTACGTGGACAGCCGCCTCTACACCGACGAAGCGATCTTTCGAGAAGAACAGGACAAAATCTTCGGGCATGCGTGGATCCTCGCGTGCCACGAAAGCGAGCTTCCGCGCGCCTACGACTACCGGACGTTCCGTCATCCGGGCGGCAGGAACTTGGTCGTGGTCCGCGGCGACGACGGGCAGATCCGCACTTTTTACAACATCTGTCCGCACCGAGGAAACGTGCTCGTCCATCGTCCGGCGGGGAGTGCTCGGACCCTGTCGTGCATTTTTCACGCGTGGAGCTTCGACTGCCGCGGCAACTGCACGGGGATCTCACGGCGCAAAGAGGGTTTTCAGGACCGGCTCGATCCACGCGACGTCGGCTTGCGGGCCGTGCGATCGGAGACGGGACCCGGGGGCTTCGTCTGGGTGAACGTGAGCGACGAGGGGCCCGGGCTGCGCGAGTTTCTCGGCGACGCGCTCGGCGTGCTGGCTGCGCACTGGGCCGAACCGCTCGAAGTATTTCACTACCAGCAAGTCATCGTGCGCACGAATTACAAATTGTGGCACGATACCAATAGCGAATTTTATCACGACTTCATTCATTACTTCAATCGCGTGACCGGGATGCAGCAACCGGGGTACTTCGAACGCCAGTACGTGCCCTTTCCCAATGGACACGCGACGGTCGGGTCGATGCAGGTGAAGTACGACCAGTACGAAGGCGGTGAGGAGCGCATCGGTTGGCCGGGCCTTGCGGCCGGCGGGTGGGTCCTCGTCGATATTTTCCCGGGCATGACGTTCAACTTGCGCACGTCCGTGCTTCGAATCGATACCGCCATCCCGCTCGGAACCAACGAAACGATGATCGAGCTCCGAGGTCTCGGGTTGGCCCGGGACTCTCGGGAAGAACGCGCTCTTCGCATCCGCGATCACAATGCCATATGGGGACCCTTCGGTCGCAACCTGCATGAAGATCTGCTCGCCGTGACGGGCCAAGGGACGGCCCTGCGTGACGGTGGGACCGACGTTCGCTGGCTGATCCACGCACGAGAAGAGGGCATGACCATCCACGACGAAGGCGGAATGCGCCACTTTTACGCCGAGTGGAGCCGGCGCATGGGTCGTTCGGCTTCGGACCCGTTTGCCGAGCGAGGCGGCCCGTGAGAACGGTCGTCGAAGAGCTCGTGTACCGATCGTGCCTTCTGTTGGACGACCTCGATTTCGAAGGCTTTCTGAGCCTTTGCGATGCCGATTTTCGCTACATCCTCCAGGCGTACGCCCCAGAGATTCGGCGCGACATGGTGTGGCTCGATCACGATCGAGCGGGCATGCAGACACTATTTCGCAACCTACCGCGGCACCACAGCGATCCCTCGCCTTTGACCCGCCACGCGACCGTGTACACGGTGACGTTCGACGAACCGAACACACGGGCCACCGTCGTGTCCGCATTGCAGGTCTTTCGGACGGCCCTGGACGGCGGCGCAACGTCGCTCTTTGCCGTGGGAAAGCTGCACGACACCGTGAATCTCGCCGGCGGGTCGGCGCTCCTGGCGAGGCGAGCGATCCGGCTCGATACGCGCCAACTCGGGATCGGCAGCCACATTCCATTGTGAGGCTGCGCGTCGCCGCCGACAGGGCGGAACCCGTCGACCGGCCGTCTCAGACTCGGAGGTCCTGACTTTCCGGCACAGGCCCTCTCGACGCCGCGCGCGCCCGCAGTCGCTCCTGCGCCGCCCGGAGGGGTCGATCGTCGATCCATGCATCGTAATCAAAGTCGCGATCGAGAAAACCGTAGGTGAGCTGAAAGTCCTTCTGCTGCCGGAAAAGCGCGACGCGCTCGCTCGATAGGTCCGGCGCAAGCGCAAGATGAAAGCCGCCGCGATAGGCCTCTTCGACCCCCTGCGAACTGGCGCGCGTCTCACCTTGCAGAACCTTGTGAACTCCTTCGACGTTGGTCTTGGCCCATTCGGCAGCACGAAGAGTCTGGTAGAGGAAGCGCACAAGCAGGTCGAAGTGGTCGGCCAGAAGGCTCTCGTGCACGGTGATGGGGCGCGGCGTCCCGTTGTTCACGCGAAAGCGGCGTTCCGGAAGCCGATCGAGGTCGATCCCGACGACGGCCCCACGGCGGCGTGCGGCATCCGCCGCCGAAGCGCCCTTTACGTAGACCGCGTCGACCTCGCCCTTGATGAGCGGATCGAGCCCCTCCCAGATCCCGCCGAGGCCGTCGCGCCGATTGTCGGAAGCACCGCGCCCGACCTCGACGAGTCGAACGTCGTCGAGCGTCAGGCCGACCGACGCGAGCGCGCCCTTGTAGCCCGCGAGGCTCATGCCTCGCGCAATGCTGCGACCACGGCGATTTTCGGCGAGGTCGGAGGCACGAAAGGCAGGTAGCGCGAGTCGCTTGCCTTTCAAGTGCTCCGGCGAGGTTATGGCTTCGCCGGGCCGCACGAGGATCGACTGCCACTCGTCGATCCATGTCAGGCCGACGAGCCGCGACGGGGCTCCTTGCGCCTTCGCGGGGATAGCAAGAAGATTGCCGCCCTCGCGAATCAGCGTTGGCAGCTCGTGGTCGTAATGATGCCGGGCGAGCTCGCCGCCTGCATCTTGCAAGGTTCGAACCCGAATCCCGTCTGGTTTGAACTCGTCATCGAGCCAGCCAAGCTTGTAGGCCAGGCCTGTGGCCGTGGGAACGGGGCAGCGGGTGAACCATAGGGTGTCCAACGCGGTCATGGATTTTTCTCCGATCGAGAAACCTTGGAGGTCGTTTCGTGGTCACGGCCCGATCTTCGGATCCGGACCCAGGCTCAAAGCGTCGACGCTCTCGGTCAATGGCCGGCATGCGGCAAGAAGCCTAAGGCGCGCGCCTGCTCGGTCAACCCGCTCATCTTGAACTGCTGCGCCAGGACCCCGGGACCGTAGTCGCGCGACCCACCAAGGCTCTCGGCGAGGAGCTGAAGGCGCGCGCCTTCTTCGAGAATCAGAATGAACTCGGCGGTCTTGCGCAGACCGCCCTTGCCCCAAACCGTCGCGCCTCCGTTCGCCTCCAGAATGGCCGGAGTGTGCGGATCGATCTGAAGCCGATCGAGAATGAAGTCCTGCTCGGCCTGGCGTCGATCCAAGTAGACCGGTATCTCGCGGCTGAGAAGATACCGCTGCACAGGTACGTAGCGAATGGGCAAGGTCCGCTGGGTTTGCGCCCACGCACCCAAATACGGCGAATGGACGTGCGAAACGGTCGTGATGTCGGGGTGCTGCTCGAGGATTTTCGAGTAGCGGCCCTGGCCGCCCCCACCCGCCTCGCCGAGATAGGCGGTGCCGTCGAAGCCAAATACGCGGGGCACGAGCGCCTTCCCGCGCTCGAAGGGGCCCGGGTCATGGATCGCGACAAACTTGCTCTCCCCCGGGATGCGCTCGACGAACCCCACGGTCCCATTGGCGGTGATCGTCCCCGTCTCGCGAAAGACTCGAAACGCGAGCTCGGCCTCCTCAGTGGCCCTCTTGACGAACGCGACGGCTTCCGGACCGAGACTGTTCTCTGCTCGACTCATGTTCTCACCTTTCGCTTCGGTCGCGCGGCGCGCGCCCTTGCCCGTCGCCGCGTCTATCATACAGGACACGCATACGCAAGGTCGGACGACAGCCACCGCCGGTCGTCGTAACCTCAGGCTGCGTGCGTCGATGCCGCGTCGAGCGACGTCGTCAGCCGATCCACCTCAACGAGGTCGGGGCCGGTGAGCTCCCAGCGTGCGGCGTCGACGTTCGATCGCACTTGCTGCGGCGTCGTGGCGCCGGGAATCACCGAAGCCACGCCGGGTCGTGCGACCAGCCAGGAAAGCGCCAATTCCAACAGGGTATGACCCCGCGACGCCGCGAACGCGGCCAACCGGTCCGAAAGGGTGAGTCTCGCTTCGTTCAGAAACCTCGTCGCGAATCGTGCAGCCGGATCCGACAGACGCGTTCCGGCGGGCGGGACCTCTCCACACCGGTACTTGCCCGTCAGCAGGCCGCTTGCGAGTGGGAAATACGGCAGAAACGCCATACCGCGCGCGACGCACTCTGCCAAAACGGCTCGCTCCGGCTCCCGGTGGAGCAAGCTGTACTCGTTTTGGAGACTGACGAACCGCGCAGCGCTCGGAGGGCGCCCGCCCTCCGCCGATCGGATCTGCTCCACCGTGAAGTTCGAACACCCAATCTCGCGCACCTTTCCCGCAGCGACCAGATCGTTCAGCGCTCCCAGCGTTTCGGCGATCGGAACGCCGGGGTCCGGACGGTGCAATTGATACAGATCGACCCAATCCGTTCCCAGGCGCCGCAAGCTGTCTTCCAGCGCACGTCGCACGTATTCGGGCCTTGCGCCCTGCCGGGAGTCATCGACTTTCGAGCCGAACTTCGTCGCCACGACGACGGATTTGCGGCGCTCGCCGAGGGCCCGCCCGAGATACTCCTCGCTACGCGTCTCGCCGTAGCGATCGGCCGTGTCGAAGAACGTAATTCCGACATCGATCGCGGCGTCGACCACTCGCGCCGTGCGCGCCGGGTCGAGTCGCACGCCGAAGTTGTTGCACCCCAGCCCGACCACCGACACGGCCAGCGAACCAATTTTCGCGTTTCCAACGTCGTTCTCCTTCGTGACGCACTCCGGACGAATGGGGCGACGGAACGCCCTTCCCACGTGTCCAGGCTAACGATGCAGGCCGGATGGGTAGGGCGTCGGCGCCGTTTCCGGCGTGGCGACGGCGCGCCCGGCCGTTACGCTGTCGCTCGCCGTGTGTCGGTCCAGCAGAGCCAAGACGGCGAGGAGCGCCAACGGACATAGGTAATCTCCGCCGCGCTCGACCCACTCCCACGTGTCCCTGAGACGACCCGAAATCGGGTAAAGAAGCTCGCTCGCGATCTTCCATGTGCCGATTCCCAACAGGAGAAATCGCGACGGCCAGAAGCAGACCGCGAGGGCCACCGCCATTTCGATCCCGCCGAGCCAGTGCAAGAACACCCGGCCGGCAGGAACCCCGATCGACTGCCAGTGGTCGATGAGGACTCTCTTTTCCTGAATCCGTGCGAACCCCCCGTGACCGAGCAACAGAAGCGCAATGGACACCCGAAGAACCCATGCCACCCGGCCAACCGCCGCGGGCCGCAGGGGTCGGGCCTCGATCCGCTGGAACCAACGAACGCTTGGTTGGCTCGCCGCCACGAGAAGGGCGAGGGGGGGTCCATAGTTGCCGGCGCGCTCGAAAAACTCCCACCACCCCAGGCCAGCCCATGGCCGCAAGAGCGCTGTGAATAGAGTCCACAGAACCATGTATCCGAGGAGCGCTCGGCAAGGAAACACCAGTACCGCCGCACCCAGCGTGATATCCACTGCCCCGACGAAGGGCATGGTCTTCCAAGCCACCGACGGGGAGATACCCAACGCGCCATAAAGAGGCAGCCATCCCGCCTTGGTGAGGACCCCCCACGCACCGTGACCGATGAAGCACATGGCGCACGCGACTTGCAGCAGCCCGTGGAGCATCGCCTCCGGACGCGAGGGGACGCCCTCCAGACGCCTACTCGCCGCGGGTCGCCATGACTGCGTGAGAGGGTGAGCGACAGCCATGGCAGTCGGAATCGGGCTTGACTGGAGGCGGCCTGGCCATCACCGCCGCGGCCCAGTGTCCTTCCCATAGAGCCCGTACAGATCCGGTCGCGCCAAGAGCGTTCGCTCCAGGTTGAACAGGGAGGCTGGAGAGTCC
This sequence comes from uncultured delta proteobacterium, assembly GCA_963696385.1. Lineage (GTDB taxonomy): Bacteria > Myxococcota_A > Polyangia > Polyangiales > Polyangiaceae > Palsa-1150. The sequence goes on along the minus strand of CAVOKF010000002.1, from coordinate 501 downwards.
GGGGCTCTCAGGCCTTGCGCCGCGGGATCGCGCGACCGCAGGATCGCGTCCGCGACCTCCAGACCGAGAAGCTGCCCCTGCAAGTTGTCGTATCCGTAGTGCACGCCGAGATAGAGCCGGCTTGCGCCGGTCTCGAGCTGGATCTGCGTAAACGTGGAAACCGACCGCGTGGTGACGTTGCCCGTGCCGTCGTTGGTCCCGACGAGCCAAGCCAGCGACCCCAGCGTGACAGGGCTCCCATCCGCGTGGACTTTGTCGCCGAAATAGGCCCGGAGAATCTCGGCCGCCGCGGCCGCCGTCGCGCTATGTCCCGATGTGTTCGACGGATGCGAGGGTGTCGCCGCCAAGGAATGAAAGACGACGTAGTCGTTGGTCACGCTTCCGTCGCTGTTGGCGTTCGTCGATGTGATCGGTCGCCAGAACTTCTGCTCGTATTTCGAAGTCCAGGCGCCGATCCGGGCGTCCGCCACGGCCGTGTCCAGCAACGCGAACAGCGTCGCG
>CAVOKF010000001.1:0-412023 GCA_963696385.1 uncultured delta proteobacterium | reverse complement strand
CTGCCATGGCTGTCGCTCACCCTCTCACGCAGTCATGCTTCATCGGTCACGGTGCGTGGGGGGTCCTCACCAAGGCGGGATGGCTGCCTTTTTATGGCGCGTTGGGTATCTCCCCGTCGGTGGCTTGGAAGACCATGCCCTTCGTCGGGGCAGTGGATATCACGCTGGGTGCGGCGGTACTGGTGTTTCCTTGCCGAGCGCTCCTCGGATACATGGTTCGGTGGACTTTATTCACAGCGCTCTTGCGGCCATGGGCTGGCCTGGGGTGGTGGGAGTTTTTCGAGCGCGCCGGCAACTATGGACCCCCCCTCGCCCTTCTCGTGGCGGCGAGCCAACCAAGCGTTCGTTGGTTCCAGCGGATCGAGGCCCGAACCGTGCGGCCCGCGGCGGTTGGCCGGGTGGCATGGGTTCTTCGGGTGTCCATTGCGCTTCTGTTGCTCGGTACGGGGGGTTCGCACGGATTCAGGAAAAGAGAGTCCTCATCGACCACTGGCAGTCGATCGGGGTTCCTGCCGGCCGGGTGTTCTTGCACTGGCTCGGCGGAATCGAAATGGCGGTGGCCCTCGCGGTCTGCTTCTGGCCGTCGCGATTTCTCCTGTTGGGAATCGGCACATGGAAGATCGCGAGCAGCTTCTTTACCCGATTTCGGATTGTCTCAGGGACACGTGGGAGTGGGTCGAGCGCGGCGGAGATTACCTATGTCCGTTGGCGCTCCTCGCCGTCTTGGCTCTGCTGGACCGACACACGGCGAGCGACAGCGTAACGGCCGGGCGCGCCGTCGCCACGCCGGAAACGGCGCCGACGCCCTACCCATCCGGCCTGCATCGTTAGCCTGGACACGTGGGAAGGGCGTTCCGTCGCCCATTCGTCCGGAGTGCGTCACGAAGGAGAACGACGTTGGAAACGCGAAAATTGGTTCGCTGGCCGTGTCGGTGGTCGGGCTGGGGTGCAACAACTTCGGCGTGCGACTCGACCCGGCGCGCACGGCGCGAGTGGTCGACGCCGCGATCGATGTCGGAATTACGTTCTTCGACACGGCCGATCGCTACGGCGAGACGCGTAGCGAGGAGTATCTCGGGCGGGCCCTCGGCGAGCGCCGCAAATCCGTCGTCGTGGCGACGAAGTTCGGCTCGAAAGTCGATGACTCCCGGCAGGGCGCAAGGCCCGAATACGTGCGACGTGCGCTGGAAGACAGCTTGCGGCGCCTGGGAACGGATTGGGTCGATCTGTATCAATTGCACCGTCCGGACCCCGGCGTTCCGATCGCCGAAACGCTGGGAGCGCTGAACGATCTGGTCGCTGCGGGAAAGGTGCGCGAGATTGGGTGTTCGAACTTCACGGTGGAGCAGATCCGATCGGCGGAGGGCGGGCGCCCTCCGAGCGCTGCGCGGTTCGTCAGTCTCCAAAACGAGTACAGCTTGCTCCACCGGGAGCCGGAGCGAGCCGTTTTGGCAGAGTGCGTCGCGCGCGGTATGGCGTTTCTGCCGTATTTCCCACTCGCAAGCGGCCTGCTGACGGGCAAGTACCGGCGTGGAGAGGTCCCGCCCGCCGGAACGCGTCTGTCGGATCCGGCTGCACGATTCGCGACGAGGTTTCTGAACGAAGCGAGACTCACCCTTTCGGACCGGTTGGCCGCGTTCGCGGCGTCGCGGGGTCATACCCTGTTGGAATTGGCGCTTTCCTGGCTGGTCGCACGACCCGGCGTGGCTTCGGTGATTCCCGGCGCCACGACGCCGCAGCAAGTGCGATCGAACGTCGACGCCGCACGCTGGGAGCTCACCGGCCCCGACCTCGTTGAGGTGGATCGGCTGACGACGTCGCTCGACGCGGCATCGACGCACGCAGCCTGAGGTTACGACGACCGGCGGTGGCTGTCGTCCGACCTTGCGCATGCGTGTCCTGTATGATAGACGTGGCGACGGGCAAGGGCGCGCGCCGCGCGACCGAAGCGAAAGGTGAGAACATGAGTCGAGCAGCGAACAGTCTCGGTCCGAAAGCCGTCGCGTTCGTCAAGAGGGCCACTGAGGAGGCCGAGCTCGCGTTTCGAGTCTTTCGCGAGACGGGGACGATCACCGCCAATGGGACCGTGGGGTTCGTCGAGCGCATCCCGGGGGAGAGCAAGTTTGTCGCGATTCATGACCCGGGCCCCTTCGAGCGCGGGAAGGCGCTCGTGCCCCGCGTATTTGGCTTCGACGGCACCGCCTATCTCGGCGAGGCGGGTGGGGGCGGCCAGGGCCGCTACTCGAAAATCCTCGAGCAGCACCCCGACATCACGACCGTTTCGCACGTCCATTCGCCGTGTTTGGGTGCGTGGGCGCAAACCCAGCGGACCTTGCCCATTCGCTACGTACCTGTGCAGCGGTATCTTCTCAGCCGCGAGATACCGGTCTACTTGGATCGACGCCAGGCCGAGCAGGACTTCATTCTCGATCGGCTTCAGATCGATCCGCACACTCCGGCCATTCTGGAGGCGAACGGAGGCGCGACGGTTTGGGGCAAGGGCGGTCTGCGCAAGACCGCCGAGTTCATTCTGATTCTCGAAGAAGGCGCGCGCCTTCAGCTCCTCGCCGAGAGCCTTGGTGGGTCGCGCGACTACGGTCCCGGGGTCCTGGCGCAGCAGTTCAAGATGAGCGGGTTGACCGAGCAGGCGCGCGCCTTGGGCTTCTTGCCGCATGCCGGCCATTGACCGAGAGCGTCGACGCTTTGAGCCTGGGTCCGGATCCGAAGATCGGGCCGTGACCACGAAACGACCTCCAAGGTTTCTCGATCGGAGAAAACTCCATGACCGCGTTGGACACCCTATGGTTCACCCGCTGCCCCGTTCCCACGGCCACAGGCCTGGCCTACAAGCTTGGCTGGCTCGATGACGAGTTCAAACCAGACGGGATTCGGGTTCGAACCTTGCAAGATGCAGGCGGCGAGCTCGCCCGGCATCATTACGACCACGAGCTGCCAACGCTGATTCGCGAGGGCGGCAATCTTCTTGCTATCCCCGCGAAGGCTCAAGGAGCCCCGTCGCGGCTCGTCGGCCTGACATGGATTGACGAGTGGCAGTCGATCCTCGTGCGGCCCGGCGAAGCCATAACCTCGCCGGAGCACTTGAAAGGCAAGCGACTCGCGCTACCTGCCTTTCGTGCCTCCGACCTCGCCGAAAATCGCCGTGGTCGCAGCATTGCGCGAGGCATGAGCCTCGCGGGCTACAAGGGCGCGCTCGCGTCGGTCGGCCTGACGCTCGACGACGTTCGACTCGTCGAGGTCGGGCGCGGTGCTTCCGACAATCGGCGCGACGGCCTCGGCGGGATCTGGGAGGGGCTCGATCCGCTCATCAAGGGCGAGGTCGACGCGGTCTACGTAAAGGGCGCTTCGGCGGCGGATGCCGCACGCCGCCATGGGGCCGTCGTCGGGATCGACCTCGATCGGCTTCCGGAACGCCGCTTTCGCGTGAACAACGGGACGCCGCGCCCCATCACCGTGCACGAGAGCCTTCTGGCCGACCACTTCGACCTGCTTGTGCGCTTCCTCTACCAGACTCTTCGTGCTGCCGAATGGGCCAAGACCAACGTCGAAGGAGTTCACAAGGTTCTGCAAGGTGAGACGCGCGCCAGTTCGCAGGGGGTCGAAGAGGCCTATCGCGGCGGCTTTCATCTTGCGCTTGCGCCGGACCTATCGAGCGAGCGCGTCGCGCTTTTCCGGCAGCAGAAGGACTTTCAGCTCACCTATGGTTTTCTCGATCGCGACTTTGATTACGATGCATGGATCGACGATCGACCCCTCCGGGCGGCGCAGGAGCGACTGCGGGCGCGCGCGGCGTCGAGAGGGCCTGTGCCGGAAAGTCAGGACCTCCGAGTCTGAGACGGCCGGTCGACGGGTTCCGCCCTGTCGGCGGCGACGCGCAGCCTCACAATGGAATGTGGCTGCCGATCCCGAGTTGGCGCGTATCGAGCCGGATCGCTCGCCTCGCCAGGAGCGCCGACCCGCCGGCGAGATTCACGGTGTCGTGCAGCTTTCCCACGGCAAAGAGCGACGTTGCGCCGCCGTCCAGGGCCGTCCGAAAGACCTGCAATGCGGACACGACGGTGGCCCGTGTGTTCGGTTCGTCGAACGTCACCGTGTACACGGTCGCGTGGCGGGTCAAAGGCGAGGGATCGCTGTGGTGCCGCGGTAGGTTGCGAAATAGTGTCTGCATGCCCGCTCGATCGTGATCGAGCCACACCATGTCGCGCCGAATCTCTGGGGCGTACGCCTGGAGGATGTAGCGAAAATCGGCATCGCAAAGGCTCAGAAAGCCTTCGAAATCGAGGTCGTCCAACAAAAGGCACGATCGGTACACGAGCTTTTCGACGACCGTTCTCACGGGCCGCCTCGCTCGGCAAACGGGTCCGAAGCCGAACGACCCATGCGCCGGCTCCACTCGGCGTAAAAGTGGCGCATTCCGCCTTCGTCGTGGATGGTCATGCCCTCTTCTCGTGCGTGGATCAGCCAGCGAACGTCGGTCCCACCGTCACGCAGGGCCGTCCCTTGGCCCGTCACGGCGAGCAGATCTTCATGCAGGTTGCGACCGAAGGGTCCCCATATGGCATTGTGATCGCGGATGCGAAGAGCGCGTTCTTCCCGAGAGTCCCGGGCCAACGCGAGACCTCGGAGCTCGATCATCGTTTCGTTGGTTCCGAGCGGGATGGCGGTATCGATTCGAAGCACGGACGTGCGCAAGTTGAACGTCATGCCCGGGAAAATATCGACGAGGACCCACCCGCCGGCCGCAAGGCCCGGCCAACCGATGCGCTCCTCACCGCCTTCGTACTGGTCGTACTTCACCTGCATCGACCCGACCGTCGCGTTTCCATTGGGAAAGGGCACGTACTTGCGTTCGAAGTACCCCCGTTGCTGCATCCCGGTCACGCGATTGAAGTAATGAATGAAGTCGTGATAAAATTCGCTATTGGTATCGTGCCACAATTTGTAATTCGTGCGCACGATGACTTGCCAAATCGGGTTCGCGGCTCGGTGACAACGGAAGCCTTCAAATCGGTTCGCCATTACAGCGACGGCGGAAGCCCCTAACGAGTTATATGTGACCGCCGCGGTTTCCGCGGCTCTTCGTTGATCGATACGCTTTCGACCGGCTACTCGCCACGTCGGCTTCGAAGCGCCGACGGCCGTTTCCTTGAGCCCCGATCACGCACTTGAGTGGATCGTCGCGCGCAACGCCCCCAAAGAGCGCGCCTTCGGGTGGCTACCGGTTCTGGCGCATCCCATCGGGGGAACGGTCGACGAGGAACAGACGCATCAAGCCGCGCTGTTCGTCACGATCGAGCCGTGCATTTCGCCCGCGATGCGGCTTCGACTCGATTTGGCGTGGCTGCCCGTGGCGCTCCGCCCGCTCAAGCACCTGGCCGGATTGCTCGTGCTCTGCGACGATGCGGCCGTCGCGTTCGTGGCCCTCAAACGCGCCGACGTGGGTCTGGGCGTGATCGTGCGCCTCGCCTGCAACGGCGCTTCGGATCGATCCGTTCGGGTATGGCTGACGTCGCGCGAGATCGTTTCGGCGTCGCGATGCGACGCGCTCGAGCGAGACCTGGAGCCGATTGCGGTCATCGGGGGTCGGGCCGTTGTCCCCATGGCCTGCCGGCTCGTCACGGTGCGTCTGGTGCTTCGAGACCGCCCATCGATGGACTCGTCGCCGTGGCTCGCAGACCGCGAGTCCGCCGCGGTCGATGCGCCCGCATGCGGGTAGTCCGAGAATCCGTTTCGAGACGGCGCTCCAGGCAGCCTCACCGCACGTCCACACCCTTCCAGAAGGCGACCCGACCCCGAATGCTTTTGGCTGCGTCCGACGGACTCGGGTAGAACCAAGCGGCGTCGGCGTTGCACCGACCCTGGACGACCACGTCATAGTAGCTTGCGACGCCCTTCCACGCGCATGTCGTGTGCGTCTCACTCGGCACGAAGTACTCCCGATGGATCGATGCCTCGGGGAAATAGTGATTTCCCTCGACGACCACGGTCTCGAGACTTTCGGCCAACACGGCGCCATTCCAGGTGGCCTTCGCCATGACTCGCACGGACGATAGCATTACGCCAGATGAGGGCCTATGGCGGGCGGACGCTCACCCGAAGCCCGCGCCGAGCGCCACGAGTTGCTCTGGATCCGCACGTCGGGGTTTGATGAGGGACCTCACGCGCTGCGGACGCCGACCCCCGGTGCCCGGCGCGTCCGATCTCAAGAGGGCTGCGTGCGCGCGACACGATCGCGGAGCCGTCGCTCGAGCAGCCGCTTCTCGCCATCGTTGGTCGCGAGCGAGATCGCTCTCTCCAGGTCGGGTCGTGGGTCCCCTCCCGTGCGCTCGAGCATGTCCGCGCGCGTGGCACGCGCCGGCCCACCGCACCGCGTCGTCGAGGCTCGTCATGCGCACGAAGAATAGTCCTCCGATGACCTCCTTGCTCTCGAGGAACGGTCCGTCGAACGTTGCGCGCCTGTCCCCCCGTGTCACGATGCGCCGTCCGCTCGTCGGTGGCTCGAGGCGAAGGCCCCCGAGCAACGACGGCTCCGGGAATCGACCCTGGGTCTCGGCATCGATCCGGTCCATCACCTCGACCCATGCCTCTTCCGTCTGGGTGCTCCCGAGCACCGCGCAGGCGAAGATCTTGCCGGGCTTCGCCTCCTTGTCCTTCGGGCACATGCCCTTCATCACCGGGCGCACGTCGATCGCGTCGCTCGGCGTCTGCGCTCTTTGCGCACTGAGCCGCCTACCGCGCCTGGCGTTGCAGGAAATCCCGTGTCTCGGGATCCTCGCACAGGCCGATGGCAAGCTCCTACGCGTGCGCGGCCTCTGCCTTGTGCCCCAGCGCATGCAGCAGGTGCCCGGTCACTAGATTCCCGCCCCGTCGTTGAAGACCTCATGACGCAGCTGGGCCTGGCTGACGTGCGTGCCGGGCGCGATGCTATGCGTGAGCCAGACGTTGCCCCCGACGCTCGAGCCACGTCCGACCGTGATCCGACCCAGGACGGTCGCTCCCGCGTAGACGATGACGTCGTCTTCGACGATGGGGTGGCGCGGGATGCCCTTGACCGGGTTCCCATGGTCGTCGGTCGGAAAGCTTTTGGCTCCGAGCGTGACGCCCTGGTAGAGGCGGACATGCTCGCCGATGATGCAGGTTTCCCCGATCACCACGCCGGTACCGTGGTCGATGAAAAACCGCGGACCGATCGCGGCTCCCGGATGGATGTCGATGCCGGTGACGGAGTGGGCGAGCTCGGAGATCATGCGCGGAATCAGCGGGACCCCGAGCCGGTGAAGTTCGTGGGCGATCCTGTGGTAGGTGATGGCCGTCATGCCCGCATAGGAGAAATTCGTCTCGTCCGCGCTTGTGGCGGCCGGGTCCCCTTCGTAAGCGGCGCGCGCATCGCTCTCGAGCATCTCCCGCAATGCGGGAAGCCGGGACGCGAACGCGTGCACGATCGCCGTCGCGCGAGGGGCATCCGCATCACTGACGGCCTCGCCGTGCTGGCCCTCGAACAGCAGGCCCACCCGAACCTGATCCTCGAGCACGGCCAACGACGCGTCGAGAGTCCGACCGACGTAATAGACCAGCCCTTCGCCGGACAGGTCCGATGGGCCGAAATGCCAGGGAAACAGCGCCGCTCGGAGCCCCGAGACGAGCTCGGCGACCGCCGATCGCGAGGGGAGCGGCCGCCGTCCGAACGTGCCCGTCCGGCTGCCCTCGTTCGCCCGGCAGATGGCCTCCACCACCGCGCCGAGCGTCCAGGTCGCGGGGCGGGCGCCGGGTCGGGACTCCGTCGTTGTCGTTCTCTCGCTCAAGTCGCGATTCCCTGCGCGTCGTAGATCCCCTCGAAGAGGACCGTGCTGAGGTAACGCTCGCCCGAATCCGGCAGCACGACGACGATGGTTTTTCCTTCGTGTTCGGCCCGCGCGGCGAGCCGCACCGCGACGGCGACCGCCGCCCCGCTCGATATCCCGGACAGGATCCCCTCCCGGCGCGTGAGCCGGCGCGCGTAGTCGATCGCCTCCTCGTTCGTCACGGCCTCCACCTGATCGACAAGCGAAAGGTCCAGCACGTCGGGAATGAAGCCAGCGCCGATTCCCTGAATCTTGTGCGGTCCGGGTACCAGGTTCTGGCCCGCGCGCTTCTGCGCGATGACGGGACTGTTCGTGGGCTCGACGGCCACTGAGAGAAGGGGCTTTCCGCGTGTCTTCTCGAAGTAGCGCGAAACGCCCGTGATCGTGCCGCCGGTGCCCACCCCGGAGACCAGGATGTCGACGTCGCCTCCCGTGTCTTCCCAAATTTCCGGTCCCGTGGTCGTTTCATGAATCGCCGGGTTCGCCGGATTCTTGAATTGCTGCAAAAGCACGTAGCGCGCCGGATTCGAAGCGGCGATCTCTTCGGACTTCGCGACGGCGCCGCTCATCCCTTTGGGCCCCTCGGTCAGGACGAGTTTGGCGCCGTACGCAGCCAAGAGCTTGCGCCGCTCGATGCTCATGGTCTCGGGCATGGTCAGCGTGAGGGGGTATCCGCGAGCGGCGGCGACGAACGCGAGCGCGATTCCGGTGTTGCCGCTGGTCGGCTCGATGATCTCCTTGCCAGGTCCGAGGACACCCCGCTTCTCGGCGTCCCACACCATGGCCGCTCCGAGGCGGCACTTGACGGAATACGCGGGGTTGCGTCCCTCGATCTTGGCGAGGATCCGGGCGCGCGGGCGGTCTTGCAGGTGATTGATGCGCACGAGCGGCGTGCGGCCGATGGACTGAGCGTTGTCTTCGAACCAGTGGGCCATGACATCCTTCCGCGAGACCGTGCGGCCGGGGTGGTCCTCGATCGGGACAACCGGCCGAGCCCGCGTCGGGCGTTCGTAGCACGAGACACGCCTTCGCTCCAACGTCGTCCCCCGCGCCGCCGTGGCCCCGCCCGCGTCGTTCGGGTTTTGGGCGACCTCGAGGGCGATCGCGTGGGGATCGGCCGGTCTTCCCCCCGCGAATCCCACGCATCTCCGGCGCGGCCGCGCAAATCATTCGCGCGTCGCTCGTGTGGCCCCCGGGTTGGGGCGCGCGCTGTCCAACGTCCGGCGCGGGTCTCTCCTATTGAAAGACACGCGTCCGTAATGATAGATGCTTCGCGTGAAACGGCGTTTTCCGGCCCGATGGTTCCCCAATCGACCCGTGAGATCCCCGCAGGGTGGTGCGCAACCTGGGAACCCTCACTCCGAGATCCGGTCGCTCCGGCCGGGCAGTCCGTGGCCGAACCGCTGGCTCAACGTCGCGGCGCTCTTGGCCGTGGCGGTGTCGATTGCCGTGGTGTTTGGAAAAAACGTCGGGGCTCAGGATGTCGGTGGCGCATTTCTCAACGTGTCCTACGACCCGACGCGCGAGCTGTATCGCGATCTGAACGAGCGGTTCGCTCTCGCTTACCGACACCGCACGGGCAAGATGGTCGAGATTCGACAGTCCCACGGGGGCTCGTCGCGTCAAGCACGCGCGGTCGCCGACGGTCTTGCTGCGGACGTCGTGACGCTGGCGATGTACTCGGACATCGACGCGCTTCGCAAGCGGGGATGGATCGCGCCCGGCTGGGCCGGGCGGCTTCCCAACAATTCTGTGCCGTATACGTCGACGATTGTGTTCGTGGTTCACAAGGGCAATCCGGCGGCCATTCATGATTGGCCGGACCTTGTTCGCCGGGGCGTTTCGGTGGTGACGCCGAACCCGAAGACGTCCGGAAACGGGCGGCTGAGCTTACTCGCGGCGTGGGGGGCGGTGCTTCGCCGCGGCGGCGACGACGATGCGGCACGCGCGTACGTCTCCGATCTGTGCGATCACGTCGCCGCTCTCGACGACGGTGCGCGCGACGCGACGCGAACGTTTGCACAAGAAGGGGTGGGCGACGTTCAAGTGACGTGGGAAAACGAGGCTTGGCGCGAGGCCGAAGCGTCCAAGGGCGAGCTCGACGTCGTGGTTCCCCCCGTGAGCATTCGCGCAGAGCCGTACGTCGCGTGGGTGGACGCCAACGTCGAGCGCAAAGGCACGCGGGCGCTCGCCGAGGCCTATCTATCGTTTCTCTACACCGACGAAGGGCAAGAGATCATCGCTCGGAACGGGTACCGGCCCGTGAGTGTCGAGGTGTTCAAGAAACACGGCGACCGATTCCCTCCCGTCGACCTCTTCCCCATTACACTCGTGGCAAAGCATTGGGCCGACGCCGAGGATCGATTCTTCTCCGAAAACGGGATCTTCGATGTCGTCTGCAAGCCCAGGGCGAAATGACCCGGGCTGCATACGGATACGACGAACTCCGTCGCGATGGCTTGGCCGGGATCACGGTCGCGGCGATCTCGCTCCCGCAGGCCATGGCCTACGCTCTCATCGCCGGCGTCGACCCGCGCTACGGGTTGTATTCCGCCATCGTCGTTACCGCGATCGCGTCGGTATTCGGCTCGTCGTCTCACCTCATCAATGGTCCCACCAACGCGATTTCGCTCGTCGTCTTCAGCGCCCTTGCCTTCTTCGACCCCGAAGCGCGCCCCGAGGCGACCGAGGCGATGTTTTTGCTCGGTATCATGGCGGGGTCCCTACAGATCTTGATTGCCGTCTTTCGTCTGGGCGATCTGACCCGGTATATTTCCGAATCCGTGGTGATCGGATTCATGGCCGGAGCCGGTTTGCTCGTGGCCCTGGGCCAGGTGGGAAATGTCGTCGGGATGCCGGACCGGGGCGGGGGCCACAAGCTGGTGATCCATCGACTCTACCTGACGCTGACGGCAGGTGGGCCCGTCAACGTTCGATCGCTCGCCGTGGCCTCCGGCACCGTCGTGTTGGTCGTCTTGCTTCGGAAGGTCGTGCGAAAGCATCGGCTGCCGCAGCTCGACATGTTCGTCGCACTCGTCGTGGCGGCGACGGCTGCCTCTGCGCTCGGCTGGTCGGTTCCCACGCCAGGGCATGAGGCGCGGGTGTCGGTCGTCGGCAGTGTGCCGAGCGGTCTGCCCTGGCCGCATATTCCGGAGATCAAGTTCGGCTGGGTGCGCGAAATGTCGGGCAGTGCGCTGGCGATCGCCCTTCTCGGGCTGCTGGAGGCCATGGCGATCGCCAAGTCCATCGCGTACCACTCGGGCCAGACGATTGACTTCAATCGGCAGTGCCTGGCCGAAGGCCTGGCGAATCTCGGCGGTGGCTTCTTTCAGAGCTTGCCCGGCTCTGGCTCGCTGACACGATCGGCGATCAACTACCAGGCTGGGGCCGCGACGCGCGCGTCCGGCATCTTCGCTTCGCTCGCCGTGGCCTTCGTGGTCGTGGTGGCGGCCCCCCTGGCCCGATACGTTCCGAAAGCGGCCTTGGCGGGCCTCTTGCTCGTCACGGCCGCTCGGCTCATCGACTGGAAACGACTCGGATACGCACTCCGCGCGTCCCGCTACGATGCCGGGCTGGTGCTCGTGACCGCGCTGGCCGCGTTGCTCGTGAGCATCGAGTTCTCGATCCTGATTGGCGTCGGCCTCTCCATTCTTCTGTTCCTTCCGCGAGCCTCTCGTCTTCGAACCACCGAGCTGTGGCTGGGTGCCGATCGGGTCATCCGGCGGCGCCTTCCCTCCGACCCGCCCTGCCGGGCGGTTCTGATCTACGATGTCGAGGGGGAGCTCTTCTTCGGCGCGGCGCCGGAGCTTGACGGGTTCTTCGAAGAGGTGGCCGCCGCCGCCACCACCTCCGGCGCGAGGGTCGTCGTGCTGCGCCTGCGCAGGACTCGCAACCCTGACCTGGTCTGCATGGAGAAGCTCGAGCACTTTCTTCGACAGATGGACCGCGACCAGGTGCTCGTGCTTCTGAGCGGTGTTCGCGACGACATTGCACGCGCGATGCAGAACCTTCGCTTCGATCGGTGGCTGCCGGCCGAGCGCGTGTTCGCGAGCGACCCGCTGCGGCCCGGTTCCTCGACCATCGAGGCGGTGCGGTTCGCCTACGGGCACGTGACGCCTGCAGCCGTCCGAGCGTGCCCCCACTGCTACGGTTTGACGGCGCCTGCCGACGGGCTGCGGTCGGACTTGTACTACGTGGTCTGATCGGGTCCGCACCCGCCGCGGGCCGGCACGCGGCAGGCCCGAATGGGGACGCCTCGGGCGGCAGCAGCCGACGAGGTCCCGATCGGGCTCCTCGACGAGTTAGGTCAGCCCGTAGCCGATGACATCGAGACAGCGACTCTCGTGCGAGCTCCGATTTTCGTACGAGTGCGCCGCGTTCGCCTCGAAGAAAAGCGTGTCGCCCGGCGTCAAATCGTAGTTCTGGTTGCGCACGCTGACCCGGAGCGCACCGGTGAGCAAGATGACGGTCTCGTGCGCACCCAGTCCATGGGGTTCGCTGTGAAGAATACCCTTGGCGTGAAAGCGAAGTTCGTAGATCTCCAGCCGAGCAGAGGCTCCCGAAGGCGACAGCAGTCGGCTCTCGACGCGCCCGTCGCTCGTACGGAGCGGCGTCGAATCTCCGGACTTCAAGAGTCGAGCGGTCTCCGACTCATCCGGTCCGAGCAGGGTATTGAAGGGCACCTTCAGTCCGACCGCGATCTTCCAGAGCACCGACAAGCTCGGATTCGATTGGCACGTCTCGATCTGCGACAGAGCGGCGCGGCTCACACCGCTCGCCAGCGCGAGCTCGTCCAACGACAATCCGCGCTCCTTTCGCAGGACGCGCAGACTGTCTGCGACGCGCCGGGCCAGCACGGCCGCGCCCACGTCGTCGCCGAGCCCGTCGACTTTGGGGCGACCGGCGGGCTTGTTCGGGGACGGGGGCGTCCGATCCGGAGAGGGCGAAGCGACTCGAGGGCTGGATTTGCGGCCGGGTGCCGGCGGGCCCATTAACGTCAAATGTAATGCGAGAACCAACCGACCCGCAAACAATTGGTGGACGGGGGTCTCGCCCGCGGGGCCCTCGCATCGGCCACGCTCGGCGTGCTTTCCGCCTCGAGAGTCCGGAGGTGGGTCGGGGTCGGGTAGTCGGGGTCGGGGTCATCGCTCCCTTGAGCCTTGGCCGTGAGGCACGGCCGCATTGTCCGGCAGCCGGCCGTCGACGGCCGAGTCGCGGTCGGCTCGGTCGGTCGTCGCGGAGGCCGGCGAGGGCTACGTCCCTCCCCGAATTGTAGACAGTGTTCCATTATGGTAGACACCTGCGGCGAGGCACGTCGAACATGCCGTATTCGAAGGTTGAAGAGGCTATCCGGAGGACCCAGCGCGGCGAGCCTGTCGTGGTCCTCGACGATGCGGAGCGTGAGAACGAAGGCGATCTCATCGTCGCCGCCGAGACCGCGACGCCGGAAGTCATCCGATTCGTCCTTCGATACACGAGCGGCGTGCTGTGCGTTGCGCTGCCCGGTGAGCGCTGCGACATGCTCAACCTGCCGCTCATGGTGCCCCAGGGGCAGGAGGCGCACGGTACGGCGTTCACAGTCTCGGTGGATGCGCGGCGTGGAACAACGACCGGAATTTGTGCGGCAGACCGCGCGACCACCATTCATGCGCTCGGCAGTCCCGAGAGCACGGCACACGACTTCGTTCGACCGGGGCACGTGTTTCCTCTTCGGGTGCGCGACGGCGGTGTGTTGCGCCGGCGCGGACATACGGAAGCGGCATCGGATCTGGCGCGTCTCGCCGGCCTGACGCCGGTTGGAGCCCTGTGCGAGCTCACCCACGACGACGGGACGATGATGCGGCCCGCGGCCCTGTCGGCTTTTGCGGTGGAGCACCGTCTCGCGCTGATCCGCATCGACGACCTCGTGGCCTACCGCCGCCGGACCGAGTCGCGGGTCGAGGCCGTTGCCGAGGCCCGATTGCCGACGCGCCATGGGCCGTTCAACGTGCGCGTGTTTCGAGACTGCATCGACGGCGGCGAGCACGTCGTGCTCATCCGCGGCGACGTGAGGGGCAAAGAGAACGTATTGGTACGCGTTCACTCCGAATGCTTGACGGGGGACCTCTTCGGCTCGATCCGGTGCGACTGCGGTGCCCAACTCGATGCGGCGCTGGCGCACGTGGCCGAGTGCGGTCGCGGAGTCGTCGTCTACCTGCGAGGTCACGAGGGACGCGGCATCGGCCTGATCAACAAGCTTCACGCATACCAATTGCAGGACGAGGGCCGTGACACGGTCGAAGCCAACCTCGAACTCGGGCTTCCGATTCGACTCGCGTCGATACGACGTCGGAGCGCAGATTCTCACGTCGCTCGGACTGACGACCATCCGACTCATGAGCAACAACCCCGCTAAATTCGCGGCCCTGGAAGGCTACCCGTTGCGAATCGTCGAACGCGTGGCGCTCGTCACGGCCCCCAACGCCGAAAACATCGCCTATCTGTCGGCGAAGCAGTCCAAGCTCGGCCACATGCTCGGTTTGGCATCGAAGGTTGGCCACGCGCCCGATCGGAGCTCGGAGCGGGTCGTCTCGAGGTAATTCGCCGGCGACTTCGCTTCTCCCCAATGTCTTGAATCAGAGACGTTTCTGGGCCAGGCTCGCGGGGCGCCCGGGGTTGGCGGGGTGCCGGCGCCCTCCCTCGGACCGCGCAAACAGGAGGTTGGCCATGACGGCACGGCAGGCGACTCGAGCGGAAGCGATTGCGGTGGAACGGACGGTGGCGCGGGTTGCCCGGCGGTCGGTCCGCACGCGTTCGTACGGCACGACAGCTCGGGCGGCGCAGGAGATTGACAACGCGGTCGCCGAATGTTGGGTCCGCATGCTCCACGCCTTCGGTCCGCTCCAAATGGGCTGATTGGTTGAAAAGACCCTCGTGCTCGAAGGCGTAAGGGCGGTGGATACCCGGGAACCCAGGGTACGCGTGACCGGTCACAATGGGTCTTGTAAACGGGACATCGACGAGATACCCATGCGGAGGCGATTCTCGTGCTTGCGGCGAACCGATGTCGCCCGCTCGCACGGCACGCGTGCCCCCCGCCGGGTGCACGGCTTGCGGATAAAGACCGCGTTCCACGATCGGAGACTTTCATGGCTAAGTTGACATTGTTCAGTGCACGTGCGTGTCCCTTCGCGCATCGAACCAGGTTGGTGCTCTCCCATAAGGGTGTGGACTTCGAGCTTCGCGAAATCGACCTGAGGAACAAGCCCGCTTGGTTTTCGAGCGTATCGGGCTATGGCAAGGTGCCGGCTATCGAACATGACGGCAACCGCATCTGGGAATCTGTTGTCATCAACGAGTACCTCGACGAGGTCTTTCCGAGCCCTCCCCTTCTGCCGGACGGTCCGGCCCGCCGAGCCGTGGCACGGCTGTGGATCGATTGGGCGAACACCCGTTTCGTGACGGCCTTCGGCGCGCTCTTGCGTGGATCCACCGAAGCACTGCGAGACGCGGCGCGGAGCGAGTTTCGCACGGCGCTCGAATTTCTCGATCGCGAGGGCTTCGCAAAAGCGTCTGCCGACGGCCCGTACTTCTTCGGTCCGGCGCCGAGCCTCGTGGACTTCGCGCTTTACCCCTGGTTCGAGCGGTGGCCGGCGCTCGAGCAGCTTCGCGGAAGCGTTCTCGCCCGTCCGATCGATCGTCTGAAGCGCTACAGCGAGCAGATCGCAAAGCTTCCCGCAGTGAAAATTGAGCAGAATCCAACCAGCTACTACGTCGAACGATATGCGGTTCACGTCAGGTCCGACGATGCCGCAAGGCCGGCCCGAGCCAACTGACCTTTCCGAAGACGACGCTGCCGTCTCACCGAGAGCCGCCCCCGTCTCGGTGGGGAGGCAGAATCTAAGCGAGGGGGTGTGCCACCCACTTCTTGAAAGGTGGCCGCGATTGAAAGCTGCCGTACCAACGTTCCACGTTGGGGAGTGTGGGGCGCAGAACAGGCAAGTGCACCCAGCGCTGGACGGCGATTCCGAGAGGAATGTCACCGAATCCGAATGAGTCGCCGGCGACAAACGCGCTCTTGCTCAGATGCGCGTCGAGCAACCGGAGCGCGGCGACCACTTGCTCCGACGCGAGCGCAATTGCCTTGGGGTCGCGGTCTTTCTCAGGGGTTCGCACCAGTTGCACGACGAGGCTCCGCACGGGGGGCCACAGTGTGGTCTGTTGCCAGTCGGTCCAGCGATCGGCCTTCGAAAAAGACGCGGGGGCCGCACCGGCATTGCCGTATCGCAGGTAGAGGTACCGGACGATCGCGTGACTTTCCCAGACGACGAGTCCTTCGTCCTCGAGCGTGGGCACGAGCCCGTTCGGGTTGAGCGCCAGGTATTCCGGTGTCTTGTTTTTGCCGAATGTGCCGCCCGCCTCGATCCGTTCGTAGATCAGGCCGAGTTCGTCGGCCGCCCAAAGTACCTTTTGAACGTTCGACGACCTCGAATGTCCCCAAATCTTGATCGATCCGGTCCTCCCGGCGCGTCAGCGCGCGCCCCTCTCGCCGTCGTCGGCATCCGATGCGTCGCTGGCCCTATCGGTCGCGGTTTGGCGACGGATCGCTGGGTCCGAAGCCGAACGACCCATGCGCAGGCTCCATTCGGCGCAAAAGTGGAACGAACCCATGCGCGCGCTCGGCGGACTATGGCTCGGCCGAGTCCGCAGCGCCATCCGCTGCGGTCGCGGCGTCGGCATCCGCACTCGAGTCGGCGGCAGCAGGCGCATCCGCGGGCGAATCCTCGACTGCCGCATCCGAAGCATCGACCCCCGACGGGGACGTCCCGTCCACCGCCGCGTCGGACGCGTCTTCGGCCGACGACGCGTCGAGCACATCCGCAAACGCGTCTGCAGCGTCCGGCGATGCGTCGACGGGCTCCGCGGAGGCGTCGGATGCCCCCTCGGGAGACGCGTCGGCCGCGTCCGGCGGTGCATCCACCGCTGCGTCGGAGGACGGTGAGGCATCGGCAGCGCCGTCTCCGGGCGCGTCGGACGGCGCGTCCGACTCCGATCCGTCCGAGGCGGCGTCGGTCACGCTTGAATCGGGAGACTCGGGGGGAGTCGGCAGCGTGTCGTCGTCGGTGCACGCCGTGAGCGTTGCGGATACGAGCAAGGCAATGAAAGCGCTTGAAGCTTGACGAGGCTGCATGAAATCGTTTCCTTTGTGGGTTTGCTCACGGTCCTGGGTTCGAAGCCAATCAGAACTTTGCGGTGGCCGTAGCGCCGAACATCCGCGGCGGCCCGAACACCCAGCTCTGAACGCCGGGTACCCCCTGGGTCGCCAGGATCTTGTAGGCCTCGTTGGTGATGTTGTGGATCCAGAGCTGAAGCTCGAGCGCGTCGTGCCAGGTGAAAAACGAGAGGCGCGCATTGCCCAGCACGTATCCATTTTGCTGCAAATTCGGGTTCTGCTGGTCGACGGCGTTGAAGAAAAAGTGACTCGTGTATTCCCAGTCCGTTCCGGGCACGAGCGACGTCGATCCCGGCAGCAGAATTCGGTATTGCGCGTCGACGAGCGCCGTCACGTGAGGCGACCGGGTGAATTGATTGCCCGAAGCGTTCACCACTTCGTTGTTGTTGACGGCCGTGAACCCGTCGTAGCGCGTTCCGAGCAGGCCGACATTGCCGTGAAGCCGCAGGTTGTCGACGGGAATCGCTTCCGCCTCGATCTCGGCCCCGTTCACCGTGCCGCCGCCCGCATTTTGAAGGATCGTCGCCGAAACGGTGTTGCTCGCCGTCTGGGCGTTCACGAGGACTTGGATGTCGTGGTACGCGTAATGAAAACCCGCAATCGTCGCGCTCAACCGGTCGCTCAAGGTTTTGGCCTTCGCCCCGACCTCGAACGCGTCGACAGTCTCTGGGCCGACGACCGAAACGTTCGACTGCGCGTTGACGCCGCCGTAGTACGTGCCGCCGCGGAATCCGTGTCCGTAGTGGAAATACGCCATCAGGTCTTTGGAAATGTTGAACGACGGCGAAGCGTCGAACGAAGGACTGCTCCATGTCCGGCTGTCGACCTGCGTGGCTGAAACATGCAGCGGCGTCTGCACGGACTGACGCAGCCACCAGTCGCCGACGTTGTTCCAGACGGCCGCCCCCCGCGCGCCCGTGTTGACGGCGCCGAGGTTGATGTCCTTGGTTTCGGTCGTCCAACGCGCGCCGAGCGCCAGTCGAAACCATTCGATGAAATCGTACGTCGCGTTGGCGAACCCTGCGAAGCTCTGGCTGGTCTGAATGAAAGCCGTGTCCGAGTAGTACGTGCCGTACCCGACCGGCTGGGGGATCGCGGGCAAGGTCGCGGCCGCCGTGTTCGAGAACAGGCCTTCTCGAAAGTAGTGCCCGCCGACCACCCAACTGAGCCGGTCGACCTGGGTCGGCGCAAGTCTTAGTTCCTGCGTGAACTGTTTGGCGTGGGCGTAGGCATATCCGTCCGATTGTTCGAGCGGGCCGGTCCCACCGGCCGTCGTGCGGCTCGCGTCGTCGTACGCCGAAATCGAGGTCAATGTAGCGCCCGGTCCGAGCTCCCACCGGATGTTGGCCAGCCCGCCTTCGTGGTTGTCGACGTCCGTGGCGGGACCGTTGATGTCGTAGGTGTAGAAGCGGCTTCCTTCCTTGAATCCGTTCAACCCGGGAACGGGGCCGCCGTTCTGCGCCACGATGTAGGTCGCTTGGCTCTGGCCGTCGTTGTGGCGCACGTGCGCGCTCAGCGTGATCTCGAGCTTGTCGACCGGAATCAGCAACACCTGCAGGCGTCCTGCGGCGTCACGCAGGCTTCCCTGCGGCGTGTTGTTGTAGACATTGGTCACCCAACCATTGCGCGATTCGTAGAAAAACGACGCTCGAGCCGCGATGCGATCCTTGATGACCGCCCCTCCGCCGGCGCCTTGAACACCGAACTCGCCGTAGTCGCCGGCCGTCGCCTGCGTGTAGCCGTCGTATTCGAAGCTAGGCTTTCGCGAGATGAAGCTGATCGCGCCGCCGGTCGTGTTCTTGCCCCAGAGAGTGCCTTGGGGCCCCCGCAGCACCTCGACACGCTCGAGATCGAACAGCGGAAAGGACTGCGCCAGGGTAAAGTTCTCGTAGACCTCGTCGAAGTAAACGCCGATCGGGCTGACGCCGTTCGTACTCGGGTCGTTGATGCCGATGCCGCGAATGAACCAGCGCGGCCGGCTGCGGCCTTCGCTGGTCGCCGACGACATGTTGGGCACGAGCTTGGCGACGTCGGTCGACGCGCGGATGTCTTGGTCGCGTAGCTCGTCCTGGCTGACGGCTGTGATCGACAGCGGCACCTGCTGGATGTTTTCCTCGCGCTTCTCCGCCGTGACGACGACGGACGCAAGCGCGGTCGCCGACTCGGGGCCTCCCGCCTTGCCGGCAGGCCCGGCGTCGGGCTCCGGCGCCACGCCGGCATCGTCCCAACCGGCGCCGACCGCGCCGGGGCTCGCAATGGGCGGTGCCGAGGGGCCGGCCTCGGGGCTGGATGCGGCCCACGCACCGCCTTCGTCGGTCGGTCCGGCTCCTCCGTCCGGGCCGGCACCGGCGCCGGTCTGGGCTCCAGCCCGACGGGCGGTGAGGATCGTCGGCAAGGCCACGACGATCGCGATCCAAATCCATGCGCGCGGCCTCGCGCAGAGGCCCAGCGGCATTCTCCGCGGGGCGCCGGCGGGACGGGTCTCGGTTGCGGTGAAGGTGCGGAAGGCCATCCGGAAGCAACCAACCACAGCCGTGGCGGGCATGTCCAGAATAATAGACATAAGCGACGGTACAGTGACTTTTTGGCGGACGTTAGGGTTGTATTTCCCGGCTTAATCCAGTATCGATGAGTCCTGTACAAGAGACTCAATCCGGCACGGCTCCGACGAGCGGTGCGGCCGCCCCCCCGAAGAGCGACCCTGGGACCGGCCGTCGATCCGTGCGCGGGCGCATGAACCAAGGGGGGGCCCGCGGGCGCAGCGGGCGATCAGAGCCGATTCGAAGCGTCGTCGCGCCAGAGCATCATCCTGCGGCCGACCCGCACGAGCGCGCGATCGACGCAAAGGCTCGCGGCGGCGACGGTCAGTGTGCACACGAGAACGAGGTCCAGTCGACCTCCCGCTTCGGACGTCGCCATCATCGTCCCGATCCCGACGCCGGAGGGGAGCAACAGCTCGCCGCCCACCGTCGCGATCCATGCGAACGGGATGGCGTGCGAGACCCCGGCGTAGACGTACGGGGCGACGGCCGGGACCGTCACTGCAGCGAGGATCTGGTCGTTGCCGAGCTTCATGACGCGAGCGACCTCCAGGTACTTGGGATCGATGGCACGGATGCCCTCGTAGGTGCTCAGCACGACCGGGTAGACGACGGCGAGCACCGTCAGGATGACTTGGGCCAGCCGTCCGGTGCCAAACCAGAGAGCCATGAGTGGAGCCAGACCGAGAAACGGCACCTGCCGGAAAGCATGAAACAACGGTCCGATGGCCCGGTCGATCATCCGCGACGCTCCGAGCGCGCCGCCGACGAGCAGCCCGGCGGGCGCCCCCAAACACAACGCGAGCAACGTCTTTTCGAACGTCCCGGCGAGCGCGGACGGCAGCTCGCCGGTTGCGATCACTTCGACGAACCCTCGGCCCAAGGTCGACGGCGAGACGCACGCGTAAGAACAGGCCTGATGGCGGGACACGAGGACCCACGTGCCGATCATCGCCAGCGGAATCCACACGCCCAGGGCGATCCGCGACACCCGGCGTCTCGGGCTCTGCCTGGGCGCCTTCACGAGCGCTTCCATTGCGCCAGCCGGCGCTCGAACAGCCGCACGCTCTGGTCCAGAACCAACCCGATCGTTCCCGTCAGAAAGACCCCCACCATCACGACGTCCATGCGAAACATCTGGCGCCCCATTTCCATCATTTGGCCGAGCCCGGAATCCGCCGCCATGAGCTCGCTCGCCACCAGAACGAGCCAGGAGCGACCGAGCGCAATCCGCAGTCCGGCGACGAGAGGCGGCGCCGTCGCCGGGATCAAAAGCCTGCAGATCCGATCCCAGCGGGTAAGTCGATGAACGGCGGCAATGTCGAGATAGGCGCGCGGAACTTGCTTCAACCCATGGATGACCGCGAGGGCGACCGGAAAAAAGGACGATTTCGCCACGATGACGATCTTGAGAGGCTCGCCGACGCCCAGGATCAGAATGAGCAGCGGAATCAGCGCAATCGAAGGGATTTGTCGGGCCGCGTGAAAGGACGGCGCCACGGAATGCTCGACGCGGGGCGAGACGCCCATGGCGAGACCCACCGCCAAACCGAGCCCCGCCCCGATGCCGAAACCGGTGACAAGGCGGAACAGCGACCGAATCAGGTGATGGGTGAGCTCGCCGGTCGACCACAGAGAGCCGAACGCCCGAACGACTTGCATGGGCGAGACCAAGATCTGAGGAGAGACGACCCCGTGAGAGACGGCGAGCGTCCAACATGCGAACAGCGCCGCGGGTGCAGCCAACGGCACGGCCACGGCGCGCAGCCGAGCGCTCCCAAACCGTGCGCGTGGACGCGATGGACCCGAGGCGGCGACGGTCCCCGCGATGCCATAGCTCGATGCACTCATGACGGTTGGCCGGGCCGAGGCCCGGCCCTCATCCCGCGTCCACGCCGAACACTGATTGACTTCGGTCACGAAGTCAAGGACGGGAGTCTTTGATGATGGACATCACGCGCCGGGCCCCACGGGACTTCGCGCGGACCCTGCCGGCACGCGGGCCATCGCCTCGCCGCTGGGCCGGCAGTGTCCGGCATGATAGACGATGAGCCGCATGGCCGCTCAGCCGATCGATTTCGAATCGAACGCCATGCGCAACGGGGCGGGCACGCTCAGCGTACGCGGTGTGTCCAAGTCGTATCGTCTCGAGGGGCGCGTTCTTCCGGTGCTCGCGGGAATCGACCTCGAGGCGCCTCCCGGCTCGTTTACGGCGATTGTCGGCGCGAGCGGCTGCGGCAAGTCGACGCTGCTGCGGCTCATCGTCGGTCTCGACGCCGACTACGACGGCGCCATTCTCTTGGATGGCCGGCCGATCCGCGAGCCCGGTCTCGAGCGCGGCATTGTCTTTCAAGAGCACCGACTTTTCCCGTGGCTGACCGTAGCGGACAACATCGCCCTCGGATTGAGCGCACGGGCGGGCTCCCAGGACGACAAGCGCAAGACGGTGGCCGAGCACATTCGCCTGGTCGGGTTGGAGGGGTTCGAACGCGCCTACCCCCGTCAGCTCTCCGGCGGCATGGCGCAGCGGGCGGCCATCGCGCGTGCGATCGTCAGCAAGCCGAACATCCTCTTGCTCGATGAGCCGTTCGGAGCGCTCGACGCGTTGACGCGCTTGCATCTGCAGGGTGAGCTGCAGCGGCTGTGGCGCGCCGAGAACGTCACGATGATTCTGGTGACGCACGACATCGAAGAGGCCGTATTTCTCGGTCAGCGGGTGGTGGTGATGGATTCTAGACCCGGCCGTATCCGCAAGCGGCTAGAGGTCGATCTGCCCTACCCTCGCGCTCGCGCCCACCCGGACTTCCTGCACATCAAACAGGACTTGCTCGATGAGTTTCACGTCGGCGGCGAAGACGGGCGGCGTGGCGCAGTCCCGGACCGGCCCGCGGCCGTCTCCGGCCCGCGACGTCCATAGATCCGTCCCTGGCCTGGATATGTCTGGTATTGGAGACACATGGATGCTAGAGCGGTGGAAACCTCAGCGGCGCAGCGGAGCGTCTGCTGCGTGATTCCGGAGTGATGCCGTGACGATCGAAGTGCTCTGGCGCTTGCCTCCCTCCGGGGACGGGCGCGCGATCCGTGCGGATCGGTGGACGCGAGGAGACTATTCGCCCGATCGGAAACTGCCGCACCCCTATGCCCGGACCGGCGTGCAGCGAGACGGCTACACGTATTACGACCAGCTGTCGCAGATCGCGCGGGCCGCGGAGCTCACGGGCCTCGACGGCCTCTGGATCCCGCAGAGCCCCGCGGGCGAAGAGCCGCTCGTCGTCGCGGGTTCGCTCGCCCGCGAGGTGCGCCGTTTGACATTCGTCCCGTCGCTCCGAGCGCCGTTGATCTCGGCCGTGTACGCCGCGAAGATCGCCGTCAGCTTCCAACGCTTGAGCGGGGGCCGTCTGGCTTGGCACCTCGCGACGGAGGACGATCAGGGGACGCGTCCGTGGCACGGGCGAAGGTGGAGCGTCGCCGAGCAAATCGCACGGACGAGCGAGCTTCTCGACCTCGCCCGCGGCTTCTGGACAGAGCCGCCGTTTACGTACAAGGGCCGCTACTACGAGGTCCAAGACGGCGGCTTCGCGGCGGCGCTCCAGGGCGAGGCGTTCCCGCGCGTGTATCTTTCGGACGGGCCGGACGATGCGCTCGCGGTCAGCGCGCGCCACGCCGACGTGCACATCCTGCCGCTCGGCCCGGTCGAGTCGGTGCGTGCGCGCATCGCCGAGATCGATCGCTTGGCGGCCGCGCACGGTCGGACGCTCCGCTACGGCATCGAGGCCGACGTGGTCGCTCGGCCGTCGAGCGACGAGGCGTGGCACGACGTCCGCCGCGAGTGGCAGGACGCGACCGACAAGACCGTGCCCATCTCGGCTGCGGTCGCGCCGGTCGGGTCGCCGCGTGAGTTCGACGATCGGGTCATCGGCACGCATCTGTGGTCCGGGTTCGGGCGGGTGCGACCGGGGCCTTCGGTAGGCTTCGTCGGGGGATACGTCGATTCTCGCGGACTCCGTTGCCGAGTACGTGAAGGCGGGGGTGTCGACCTTCGTCCTCTCCGCCAACCCGCACCTCGAAGAGGCATACCGGATCGGCGAACAGCTCCTCCCGCTCGTCCGGGCCCGAACTTCGGAAGTCTCGCGTCGGGCCGTTTGAGGCGACATTCCTACCGGAGAAACCCATGCAATTTCATTGGAGAATCCCCGTGCACGGGGACAAGGCCGATCTGGCGAAGCCGACCTACACGCGCGGGACGTGGGGGC
This sequence comes from uncultured delta proteobacterium, assembly GCA_963696385.1. Lineage (GTDB taxonomy): Bacteria > Myxococcota_A > Polyangia > Polyangiales > Polyangiaceae > Palsa-1150. Next base: position 388,160 of record CAVOKF010000001.1, on the reverse strand, counting down.
CCCTTCTCGAGGGCAATCAGACCCCGGGGCTCGTCGGCGGAGAGCCCGACGGCAAGCCGTACCACGACTATCTCCTCGAGGTGGCGAAGTCCGCCGAGATCGCCGGCTTCGACGGCGCGCTCATTCCGTCGTTCCCCGACTCCGAGGACCCATGGGTCATCGCATCGTCGGTCGCGCGCTACACGAAGACGCTCCGTTTCATGATCGCGTACCAGCCGATGTGGTTCGATCCGCTCTACGCCGCAAAGGCCTCGGCGAGCTTGCAACGCCTTTCGGGAGGTCGACTGCTCTTCAACATCATTACAGGCGGGGGCGGCCCCCAGCAGCTCTGGTGGGGGGACCGCATTGCGCACGACGACCGTTACGTCCGGACGACGGAATTCCTCGATGTGTTCAAGGGGGTCTGGAACGGTGCCTCCTTCAGCTACCAAGGCAAGTTTTTCCAGGTCGAGGACGCGCGGCTGCCTCCGCCTCTCGCCGGACAGGTCTGGCCGGAGCTTTACTTCGTTGGTTCGTCGGATGCGGCGTTGGCCGCTCAGGGCAAGCACGCCGATTACGACCTCACTCACCTCGAGCCCTTCGACAACCTTCGAAAGAAATTCGCGCGGGTAAAGGAACTGGCCTCCAAAGACGGACGCAACGTCAAGCCGGCCGTGCGATTCAACATCCTGGCGCGGCGGACGCCCGAGGAGGCGTGGGCCGAGGTGCGCCGTGCCTGGGCCCAGGTGGATTGGGACGCGCACGAAGCGCGCGCCCGGCGGCGCGGGGCAGGGGACGCCGTCGGTTCCTTCCGGGCCCCGCCCAAGCGCGGCCAAAAAGTCGAGGACCTGGTCGTCGAGAACCTTTGGGCCGGGTTCGGCACCCTTCTCAGCCAGGGCTCTCCCCTGGGCTTCGTCGGAAGCTACGAGCAGGCCGCCGAGTGCATCGACGGGTACATCCGGGCCGGGGTCGAGGGCTTCATCCTGTCGAGCACGCCGGCTCTCGAAGAGGCCCTTCGCGTGGGTGAGGAGGTCCTGCCGCTCGTACGGGGCGCGACCGTGGTCCGAGCGAGCGCCGAGTGAACAGCGAGAAAAGGGGCGTCCTGCGCCGGGCCGCCGTGATCGGCGCTGCCGCGGTCGTGGCGGTGGGCTTGCTGACCGCGTTCGTGCGCAAACCGTGGGCGAGGCCTGCCGGCCGGGTCGTCCGGATTGCGTACGTCGGCTCCCTTGCAGGCGGTTCGCCGACCTCGACGGGGAACACGAGCAGCTTGCCGAGCCTGACCGGAGCGCCCGCACTCGTGGTCGAGGACGGGTGGCTTGAGCGCGAGCTGGCGAAGCGAAACGCCCGGCTCGAGTGGGTGCCGATGCCGAACGCCAACGTCGGTCCGATGACCAACGAGGCATTCGCCAACCACAGCATCGACTTCGCGGGCTACGGCGAGCTTCCGTCAATCATTGCCAACGCCGCGGGCGTGCACACGAAGCTCATCGTTCCGAGTGGGCGGGGCAGCGACGCGTACCTGGTCGTCCCACCCGACTCGACGGCGAAGTCGATAGCGGACCTCAAGGGCCAGCGCATCGCGATCCATCGAGGGCGGCCCTGGGAGCTACCCTTCGCGAGGCTCGTCGACTCGGCGGGTCTCACGTACGCGGACTTCACGGTCCTCAACCTGAACCCCGAAGCCGGCGCGGCCGCCCTGGCCGCCCGCAAAGTGGATGCGCTCTGCACGACCAGTAGCGCATTCATCCTGGTGGACAAGGGGGTTGGCAAGATCCTCTGGTCGACGGCCGACGCGCCGCTCGACTGGAAGATGCTGGGCGGCCTTTGGGCGGCCGCAGACTTCGTGGATCGCCATCCGGATCTCACGCAGCTCGTCGCTACCGCCTACGTTAAAGCGAGCGCGTGGGAGTCCAAAGACGAAAACCGAGAAGCGATGATCCAGTCCGCAACGCGCAACGGCACTCCGGCGAGTGTGGTCCGGCGCGAGTACGAGACGGGCTCCTGGCGCGAGCGGTGGTCGCCGTTGTTCGCCGCGCCCGTCCTCAGTCACTACCAGAAGGCCATCGCCTACGCGGCGGACAAGCGAATGATCGATCACACGTTCGATTTCCGAGACTGCTACGACGACCGGTTCGTCCTGGCAGCGATCGACGATCTCGGCCTGCGCGGCTACTGGCTCGGTCGATGACGTCTCGGACGACGCGGCTCGGGGCCGCGTCACCCGCCCGGCCTGCGCGGGATGAGCGCGAACTCTGGCAAAAGGCGCGGTAACGTCTACGATAAAAGACTTGTAGGGGCCGCCGGTTCCGCCCGCTTGCGCGAGGCACGGCCGTTGTGCGAGGCGGGAAATCGGTCGTCATTCAAGTGCTCGTGTGTCTCCTAAGATGGACAATGCCCTCGGCTCGTGTTCGGGTGAGGCACTCACTCAAGGAGATGACCATGAGCAAGCTCGAGACGCTTTGGTATACCCGTTGCCCCGTGCCGACCCCTGTAGGGATTGCAGTGCAGCTCGGCTGGATTGAGGAGGAGTTCGCCAAGGATGGCATCCGGCTCGCCTCCGTTCGCGACAGCGGCGACCGGTCGGTGCGCGCGTCGCACTTCGATCACAACCTGGACAACTCGTTTCGGCAGGGCGGCAGCATTCCGGCGATTCTGGGCGCGCGCAGCGGGCCGACAGACGCGGCTGGTCGGTCTGACGTGGACCGACGAGTCCCAGGTGATTCTCTCGCTGCCCGAATCGAAGATCCGGACGATCAAAGACCTCAAAGGCCGTCGGCTCGGCATCGCCACGCGTCCGAACGACAGCATCGACTTCTGGAAGGCGACGACGCTGCGCGCGTACATCGTTGCCCTCGGGCTCGAAGGGCTCACGGAAAATGACGTGGAGCTCGTCGAGATCCCGCGCCCCGAGACCTCGTTCGATCGCCCTGGGCAGCTCGGGCAGGGTCCCGGCGCCGACCGCTTGTTGGAGGTGCAAGCCTTGAAGACCGGTGACGTCGACGTCATCTTCCACAAGGGGTCGCGGGGCCTCGAAGTCGCGGACGCCATCGGCGCGCACGTGGTCTTCGATGTATGGAATCATCCGGATCCGCGCGCTCGCGCGAACAACCACTCGCCGCGGACATTGACGGTCGACGCCCATCTGTTGGACGACCACCCGGACATCGTGGCGCGCGTCATCCGCCGAGTCGTGCTCGCAGGGCTCTGGGCCGAAGACCACGCCGACGATGCGATCGCCTACCTGGCTCGTGAAACGGGTTCCTCGGACCGCTGGGTGCGTCTCGCGTACGGCAACGACGCGAACACCCACTTGAAGACGGACCTGGACGAGTCGTCGATCGAGGCACTCGCCGACTTCACCACCTTCCTGTTCGATCACGGGTTTTTGCCCGCCCATTTCGACGTGCGCAGCTGGATCGATCCTCGCCCGCTCGCCGCGGCCAAGAAAGCGATCGGGCAACAAGGGCGAAAAGCCTCCGTCGAGGGTGCCGTCGCGAACCCTTGACGTCGACACGGGACCTCGGGGGCCGAAGCCACGGCCCCCGGGCGAATGTCTGCTATAGTAGACCATTGTCCTTGACTCGGAAGATGGGTAGGGCCACAATGCCCACGGTTCATCCAATCGATGACTCGGTGTCACCCCGCGGGGACGGGGGGGACCGGCACCGCTCCGCCTACCAGGAAAACCCGATGTTCCAAGACAAGGCAGGCCGGTCGGGTATCCCCGTCGTCCCGCTCGAGGCCGTCTTGGCCGCGGCGCGGTCTCCCGATGGGGCCGTTGGATCCGCGTTTGCCGAGGCGGTGCCCGATCTCGCGCGGCGAGCATTTCCTTTCGTCTTCGCCGCCTCTATTTTCGTGCATGCGGCCATTGCCCTGCGCCTTGCGTCCGTGACGTCGCACGGCGTGCGTCGCGCCGTGCCCTCGCAGATCGAGATCGAGATGGTGCGGCCTCCGCCGCCGCCGACTCCCGTGGTCGTGCCTCCGCAGGCCACGGCTCCGCCCAAGCCCGCCCCCCCATTCACGGTACCGCCGACTCCTCGGCCGGCGACCAGCAAGCCAGCGGATCGCCCCCCCGAGGCCCTGTCGGACGTCGTCGCTCCGGCAGCCGATGATGGGGATCTTCCGCCCGCGGCCGCCGAGCCCGCGCCGGTCGTCGTCGCAGCCCCAGCTCCGCCCGCGCCTCCTCCTCCGATCGTGCAGGCAAAGGAGGGGGCGAACTATCTCAAGAATCCGCGTCCGGCTTACCCCCATTTGGCGAAACGGGAGAATTGGCAGGGCACCGTGTTCCTGCGGGTCCGGGTCGCCGCGACGGGCCGCGCCGGAGACGTCACGGTGCAGACATCGAGTGGCCACGACGTTCTCGACGAGGCGGCACTCGAGGCGGTCAAGCTCTGGACCTTCGTTCCAGCCACCCAAGGTGGCCAACCCGTCATGGGGTGGGTCACGGTTCCGATCGAGTTTCATTTGCAATAAGCGTGGGAGCAATCACACCATGTCCGATTCTGTGACTTTCGTCGTTGTCAAAGCAACGTTCGTCCTCCTGCTGGTGGCCTCCGCGCTCACGTGGGCGCTCGTGATTGTCAAGGCGCTCCAGAACGGGCGCATCGCTCGGCAGAACCGCTTGTTTGCGCGGGTGTTCGGGAAGGTCTCGCGCCTCCCGGCGGTCGAGCAGCTCACCAAGCACGCCGGACCGATGGCGCGGGTCGCGTTGGCAGGCGTCGAGGCCTGGGGGGACGGCTCCGAGCCGATCAGGAATGACCGCGCGGCGTTCGACGTGCGCAAGGACGTTCTCGAACGAAGCCTGCGTCAGCAGATCCAGCGCGAGAAGCACACGGTCGAGTCGGCCTTGCCGGTTCTGGCGAGCATTGGGGCCACCGCGCCGTTCGTCGGTCTCTTCGGTACCGTGCTCGGCATCATCCACGCGCTTCAGCGGATCAGCGGCGCCGGATCGGCCAGCCTCGAGGTGGTGGCGGGGCCGATCGGCGAAGCTCTGGTGGCCACGGCAATCGGCATCGCGGTCGCTGTGCCGGCGGTTCTGGCCTACAACTACTTCGTCCGTCGGCTGAAGGGCCTCACCTCCGATCTCGAGGATTTCGCCAACACGCTCGTCAATACCGCCATCGTGAGTGCTCTGGTCGACAAGGCGTCGGACTCCGAACGGCCGTCGAACCCGGCCATCGCGATCCGCAGTCGCGCGGCGAGCGCCTGATGGTCATCCAGACCCAAGGCGACGCCGACGACGTGATGAGCGAGATCAACGTCACTCCCCTTGTCGACGTCATGCTCGTGTTGCTCGTCGTCTTCATCGTGACCGCTCCTCTCCTGGCGAACGCCATCAAGGTGCAGTTGCCCAAAACCGCGACGACCGCCCCGATCGAAACGAAGAAAGCCGTCACACTCAGCGTCGATGCCCAAGGTCGCGTCTACGTGGACAAGACCGAAACGTCCCTGGCCCGCATCGAGTCGGAGCTCAAGGCGCTGCACGGCGCCCAGCCGGATCTCGCGGTTCATCTGAGCGCCGACGAATCGTCCAATTATGGACTCGTGGCGAAGGTCATGGCCGCTGTCGATCGCGCCGGTGTGTCGAAGCTCTCGGTCGTGACCCTGAACGAATAGTTGCTCCCACACGCAATCCGGCTCGAGGAGACACCCATGTCGGCCCAAAGCAGCCCGGGCGGGGCGGCGCGAAGCCGCCCACGCGACGCCGCGTTCACGGCGTCCGCCGTCTCGGTCGGCCCCACCACGGCAGCGGTTTCGATGGTGCGGCGCCCTGGCGTACGCACGGCCCACCCGCTGCTCCGCTGTCTGGCGATCTACCGGACGATGCCGTGGCGATTCGCGGCGGCTTTCGGGCTTTTCCTGGTGGTCAACGCCAGCCTGACCCTCTACCAATACCTGGTCGGGTGCGCCGTCAATGACGTCGAGCACGGGCGCGCCGCCGTCCGGACCGGCGCGACACACGTCGACCTCACGCGCGCCTACGTGTGGGCCGGGGTGCTGATCGGCGTGGCGGCCGCCCGCGCGCTCTTGCAGTACGTCGCCGGCATCGTCTCTCTCATGACGGGTCAGGAGCTGCTGTTTCGACTTCGCGACTCGATCCTCGTCCAAGTGCAGCGGCTCGACGTCGGCTACCACCTGCGCCATGGCGCCGGCGAGATGGTCGCGCGCACGACGCGCGACGCCGACAAGGTGCGTGACGCCCTCGTCAGCTTCTGGCGTAACGTCATCGAGACCGCGATGGTCATCGTCGCGTCCCTCGCCGTCCTTGCCTGGTATAGCCCCCTGCTCGCCGTCGTGCCGCTCGCCCTGACCGCCGTGGGCATCGCGATTTTCGCTCGCGTCGCCGACCGTCTGGTCGGGCTGGATCGCGCCGTGAGCGACGCGTACGACGCGGTGAGCCAGGATCTGCTCGAGGGCGTCGGTGGAGTGCGCGTCATCAAGGCCTTTCGCCTCGAGTCGTCCCGTATCGAGCGCTTGAAGGGTCTCGTGTCCACGTTTGCGTCCCGCGCGGTCGGGGCGCTTCGCTACTCGGCCTCGAGAGTTCCCGTGCCCCAGACCGTCGTGGCGCTCGGTCAGGTCTGGGTGTTTGCGATGGGTGCCTCGCTCGTCGGCCGCGGCCGGCTCACCGTCGGGGAACTGGTCGCCTCCCTGCTTGCGATGAATACCCTCATTTTTCGCATCGAAGGCATCGGGCGCATCATCCAGGTCTTCGCCGACGCGCGGTCGTCGGCGGCCCGAATTATGGACTTGCTCGACGCCGACACGCCCATCGCATCCGGCGATCGCGTGCTGCCTGCCGGTCCGCTCGGCGCGCGGCTGCAGGACGTGCGCGTCTCGGGCGGTGGCCAAGGCGAGGACGTCTTGCGATCCTGCTCGCTGACGCTGTACCCGGGCGAGACCTTGGCGCTGGTCGGGGCAACCGGCTCCGGAAAGAGCACCCTGGCGGCCCTGCTCCCGCGACTTCTCGATCCACAGTCCGGCGACGTTCGCATCGGCTCCGAGGCCGGCGGCTTCTTGGACGTTCGCTCGCTCGACCTGCACGATCTGCGGCGCCGAGTCCACGTGGCGTCCCAGGATTGCTTTCTTTTCTCCGACACGCTCGCGGCCAACGTGCGCATGGGCCGCACCGTCGCTTCCGACGACGAAGTGCGCGAGGCCTTGCGGCTCGCCGCGGCCGAAGATGTGCTGCGCAATCTGCCGGACGGCCTCGACACGGTGATCGGCGATCGCGGGGTGACGCTTTCGGGCGGGCAGCGGCAGCGGATCGCGCTTGCGAGAGCGCTGCTCGCCAGGCCTTCGATCCTCATCCTGGACGACTCCACGAGCGCGCTCGATGCGATCACCGAACAGAGGATTCTTCACAACGTCAGAAATCTCGGTACGGCGACCGGTGTTCCCACCACCATGCTGATCGTCGCGAGCAAGCCTTCGACGGCGATGTTCGCCGACCGCATCGTCGTGCTCGCCAGCGGTCGCATCGTCGCCGCCGGGACGCACGCCGAGCTGTCGCGAAAGAGCCCCGACTATCGCGAGCTCCTTGGAATCGAAGATGCCGCGGCTTGACCCCACCAATCGTTCGCGCGAAGCGATTGCCAACGACAAGGCACACGGCGATCTGGCGATCGAGCAGGAGCTTGCGCAAACGGTTCTCGATCGCAACATGTTCCGCCGGATGACGCCGCTGCTGCGTCCGGTGGGCGGCCACGTGGCGACGGTCATCGCGATCGAGTGCGTCATCGTCGTCACGGTCTTTCTCCGGCCCTGGATCCTTCGCGAAGCGATCGACCACGGGCTCTCGCACGGCGCGAGGGGTTGGAAGACGGATCCTCGCTTGTTGGGCGCGATGATCCTGGCTCTCGCCTTGACCTGGGCGGCGCGATTTGCACTTTCCGGCGTCAGCCAGTTCATCGCAGGCCGCGCGGCGATCCGTGTATTGAACGAGCTACGGCGCCAGGTGTTCGCGCACGTTCAGACGCTCAGCATTCGCTATTTCGACAGGACGAAATTGGGCCGGATCGTCTCGCGCGCCGATCGCGACGTGGATACGCTCGAGCCGCTGCTCATCCAGGGCCCTCCCGAGCTGCTCTCGGCGGTCCTGCGCTGTGCCGTGTCCGGAGCGCTGCTCTACTCGATCGCGCCCGGCCTCTTCTGGGGGGTGGCTTGCCTCGTGCCCCTGCTCGCCCCGGCGATCTGGTTGTTTCATCGGCTCGCGTCCCGAAACTGGGGCCGGGTGGCGGAGCGTCGCAGTCGATTCACGTCGCACCTCGTCGAATCGGTCAACGGGGTCCGTGTGCTCCAACAGACCGGGCGAGAAGACCTGAATCGCGGGCGCTACCAGACGCTGCTGAACGACTTCACGTGGACGCTCATCCGCGGCAACGTAAAAACGAGCTGGTTTCCGCCGTTCACGGGGGTCTTGGCAACCTGCGGAATGGCGATCGTCGTCGTCGTCGGAAGTCGGATGATGGCGTTGGGCGGCATATCGTTGGGTCAGTTTGCCGCGGCCCTGTTCTACATTTACCTGTTTCTCGGTCCCCTTCAGGAGCTCGGGGACCTGTTCGAGCGCTACGCCGCAGGCACGGCGGTAGCCCAGCGAATTTTTCTTCTGCTCGACACGATGCCCGAGATTGTCGACCGCGCCGAACCGCTCCAAATCGCACAGGTGCGTGGAGAGGTCGAGTTCGATCGTGTGACGTTTGCCTACGATGCGAAGCGACGCGGCCCTGTGATCCGAGATTTGTCGCTCCGCGTGCAGCCGGGAGAGCGTGTCGCGATCGTCGGGCCCACCGGTCACGGCAAGAGCACGCTCATGCAGCTTCTGACTCGGTTCTACGAGCCGCAAGAGGGCGCCGTGCGGCTCGATGGGGTCGACATCCGAGATCTGGCCCAGCACCATTTGCGCCGGCACGTCGGTGTGGTCTTGCAGGACAACGTCCTCTTCAGCGGCACGGTCCTCGACAACCTCAAGCTCGGGGCTCCCGGGGCGACCGACGCCGAAGTCGTTGAAGCCGCGCGCAAGCTGCGTGTCGACGAGCTCTTGCGTCGGCTGCCCAACGGCTACCACACCGAGGTGGGCCCGCTTGGGGCAAACCTCAGTCACGGACAACGCCAAATCGTTTGCCTCGTGAGGGCCTACCTGTCCGACCCCGCCGTGCTCGTGCTCGACGAGGCCACGTCCGCGATTGACGTGCAGACCGAACGACGCATCCAACAAGCGCTTCGAGAGCTGTGCGCCAGCCGCACCGCGCTCGTCATTGCACATCGGTTGGCGACGATCCGCGACGCCGACCGCATTGCCGTCATCCGCAATGGTCAGCTGTGTGAGCTCGGCTCGCACGACGAGCTTCTGGCGCGCGGTGGCTTCTACGCCGAAATTCACGCGGCTTATGAACGGGGCCAGGGCGCACCCAACAGCGGCGAGGCCGTGGCGTCGGAGCAGGACGCCGTCGGCCGGGTCGCATAGCAGGGGACGCTTCGTGCCGTTCCGCGCTCTAGCGGCCGACGGCGGGCGGCAGGACCCCGAGCGTCTCGAGAAGCAGGCGGCGAGTTCGCAGAAACTCGGCATCGTTGCGGTCGTGCTGGCGCGATGCGGTGATCCGAAGGTCGAGAGCGAAGCTGCCCGATCGGAGGATCAAGATGCGATCGGCCAGACAGAGCGCCTCGTCCGGATCGTGCGTCACGAGCAATGCCGCCGGCCGGTGCACGGCGACGAGTCGGACCACCAGATCCTGCATCTGCAAGCGCGTCAATGCATCAAGCGAGGCGAACGGCTCGTCGAGCAGCAGCAGATCGGGACTTCGCACGAGCGCACGAGCCAGCGCAACGCGCTGGGCTTCGCCACCCGACAGCGTCGCGGGCCACGCGCGGGCGTGATCCTGAAGTCCGACCTCCGAGAGAGCGCGGAGCGCGGCGTCGCGAGTCGCTTGGGTGCGCGGCTGCCCGATCGCCACGTTCGCGGCGACGCGCATCGATTGAACGAGACGCGGCTCCTGATACACAATCGTCCTCACCCGGGGCACGAGCACGACCCCTTGGTCGGCCTCTTCGAGCCCAGCGAGGATCCGGAGCAACGTCGTCTTGCCGGTGCCGCTCGGACCGAGGAGCACCACGAACTGCCCGCGCCGAATCTCGAGATCGATTCGGTCGAGGATCACTTTCGCGCCGAATCGCTTCGAGACGCCCGAAATTCGAATCGCCAGATCGTCGCCTTCCGATCGGGCGCGATCGTGCGACGCCACTGCCGGCGATGGCTGCATCATCGTGCCGCCGTGTGGCGACGCCAAGGCATCGTGACACGCTCGACCGTGCGGATGAACAGATCGAACACCAATCCCAGAGCGGCGTACAGCACGATGCACAGCACCATGTAGTCCTGCCGGTAGTATTGCTTCGCGAGAAGAACGAGGTAGCCGATGCCCTTCGTCGTGCCGACTTGCTCCGCGCCGATGAGGCCGATGACGCTCACCGCCAGGCAGATCCGCAGAGCCATGAGCAGACTGGGCAGCGCGCTCGGCAAGATGATGCGCGACAAGAGCCCCCACCCGCGCAGTCCGAAGCATCGAGCCATTTCGACCACTTTGCGATCCACGTTGCGCACTCCCAAGTAGGAATACGCATACATCGGAAATGCCGATGCGACTCCGATGAGTGCCACCTTGAAGGTCTCATCGATTCCGAACCAGGAGATGAAGAGCGGCACCATCGCCAGGAAGGGGACGGCGCGGATCATCTGCATCGTCGGGTCGACGATCTCCTCTCCCAACGCCGAAAGACCGGCTCCGACGCCCAAGACCAGACCCGCCGAGACCCCCAAAGCGACGCCAAGCCCTGCACGCATCAGCGATGCCTCGAGAAACTCGCGCAGCTGACCGGTATCGTGGATCTCCATCAGCGCACGGACGACGTCGCCCGGCGAGGCGAAAACGGCGGCCGGAATGGCCCCCGATCGCGTCCCGTACCACCAGCCGACGAGAAGCACCGACGGGACGCTCGCGCGCACCGACACCGAAAGGGCGCGCGAGCGGGGTCTCGTGCCCAGAAACACGGGCCGTTCGAGACGCGGGGTGGGCGCCGGCGCCGTGACCGGCGCGGTCGAAGCCGGCCGCCGTCCCACCGCTGGAGCGGGAAACTCCGCCGTTGGAGACAAAGCGGCGGGAGAGGGCGACTCGATGGACTCGATGGAGAAGGGGCGGAAGAGGGAAGCGGGCTTTTGCTGCATGGGCTGCCTGTCGGGCGCGATCGCGGTCGTCTCTCCGCCGAAGCCGTCGAGCCGTTCAGTTGGCGGAGGCTCTCTTGGCCGCCTCGTCGATGTCGAAGACGATTTCGGCAACCGAGATGTCGCGATCGATCGAATGGTTGTCAAAAAGCAACCTCGCCACGTTGGCAATCCGGATTCGGTCGGCAGCGTTCGGAATGCGAAAGGCAGGCAGCGTGCGGGTCTCTTCGGTCGCCGTCCGGAGCTCTTCGCCCGAAAGAGCGGTCGGCCCCTTTTCGGTGAAGACGTTTTCGAATTTTTCCGGGCTCTGGTGCGCGATCTCGGTGAGTTCCTGCGAGACCTTCAAGATCACCTGGAAGGCCCGAGGGCCTTTCTCCAGGACGGCGGCGTTCGCCGAAAGCACGCCAACATCGTCGGACTGAATCTCGTCCTCCGTGGCAACGACGTGTGCCCCGTTGCGGACGGCGGTGGAGAAGTACACGCCGAACGTCGACCACGCGTCGATCTTGCCGCTCGCGAACGCCGCCGCGGCATCCGGGGGCTGGATCGGCACCCGGGTGACGGATCCGGCCGGGACGCCAGCGTGCGACAGAGCCTTTAGCAGGATGTAGTCGCCATGCGCGGCCAGATTGACGGCGACGCGTTTGCCCACCAGATCCTGGACCGTCCGGATCGAGCTCGAAGCCGGAGACACGATGCCGGCTCGCCGCGTGCCGCCCGGATCCGAGACCGCGTAGATGCGAAACGGCAGCTTGTGCGACAGCGCTCCGACGATCGGACTGACCGCTCCGCCCGATGCGTTGATGGCCCCCGAGTTCATCGCATCGGCGGTGGCACTGAACGACCCGCCACCCGGCACCCACTCGATAGTCGCGTCGACCTTCGCGAGCTCTCGGGCGAGAATGCCTTCGCGCTTCGCGTACGCGAAGACCCCCGCATTGCCTGGGTCGCTGAATCGGATGACGATCGGTGGAGAGTCGCCCGGCGCGGGCTCAGGCGCGATCCCTTGGGACTTCTTCGGCGAGTCACAAGCCCAAAAAAGTCCCGAGAGGCCGACGACGACGGCCAGGATGTTGGCGTTCAACGAGGTTCGACTCATGACCCTCTCCGAAGACTCCCCATGCTCTCTACTCCCGAATGAGGCTTCAGTCTGTAGCAAAAGACATAGGTCTGCAATAAATGCGTCCCAATGCGCCGTGGCTTGGCATGATTCGCATCAGTCTTCTGAATGAGACGCGCTTCCGTGGTATGGTGGTGAACGCCGATGAGCTGTGCGGTTACCGAATCCGGCCTGGAGCGATCGTCCGACGCTCGCCGCGGCGTCGCCGGCCAGCCCGTGCCGGACGCACGCGGTGCGTCGCCGCCGGACCTGCCCGATACGCCGTTCCGCTTTGCCTGCCGTTACGTCAGGTTCTTCCGCTGGTGGTACCTCGCTACCTTCCTCTTGGAGACCGGCTCTGCGGCGGTGAGCATCTCGATCCCGTACGCCCTGGGCAGCATCACGCGAAAGGTCGCGTCGGGCGTAGGCGCTCCTCCCGGCCTGCCGAGGATAGTCGGCGCCTTTGTCGCACTGAGCGTTGCCGAGGTCGTCTTCAGCCGTGTCGCCGGAAACTGCCAGTTTACGGTGAGCCCCCGGCTCCGGCAGAAGGTCACCAACGATCTACACGCGTACCTGCAACACCACGCTCAGAGCTACTTCAACGATTCGTTCGCCGGCGCGTTGGCCCATCGAATCTCCGAGACCGCTCTTGGCGTGACCCAGTCGCTCTGGGCCCTGCTCTTCGATTTCTGGCCCATTGCCATCACGCTGACGGTGGCCGTGACGTTCGTCTCTCGTGCGAACGGCGCGCTCGCGGCGTTCGTCGGGGTTTGGGCCGTCGTCTTCGTTTCGGTCTCCTACGTCCTCGCCAAGAGCTGCCAGCCGTATGCGCGCCGGCATGCGGCCGCACGGAGCGTCACGAGCGGAAAGCTCGTGGACTCGGTCGCCAACGTGTCGAGCGTGCGCCTCTTCGCGAGACTTCTCTTCGAGCGACGCTACGTGGACGGCTATCTCGAATCCGAGGTCGGCGCGGCCCGGGTCGCGCACGCACACACTGAGCGCATTCGCTGGTTTCAGCATCTCTCCGCGCTGACGCTTAAGGTCGGTACGCTTTGGTTCTCGTTGGCGCTGTGGCGTCGCGGGCGGATCGACCTCGGCTCCTTCGTGATGAGCACGAGCATGGCGCTTCTCATCATCACCGAAGCGCGCAACCTCGGCCGACGCTTCATGGAGTTCTTCGAGTACGTGGGCAACATCGAAAATGGCGTGCGCACGATTGTCCGCCCCCACGACTTGACCGAGAGGGCCGACGCGACCCCGCTCGTCGTGCGGCGCGGCGAAATTCGCTTCGCCGGGGTGACGTTCGCCTACCGTTCTGGATCGAACGTCTTCGACCGGCTTGACCTGACGATTCGCCCCGGAGAGCGGGTAGGCCTCGTAGGCTATTCGGGCTCGGGCAAGTCGACCCTGGTCAATCTTATTTTGAGGCTGTACGACCCGCAGAAGGGAAGCATCTCGGTCGACGGAGTCGACATTCGTGCCGTCAGCTTGAGCTCGCTGCACGAGCAGATCGGCCTCATCCCGCAGGAACCCACCCTCTTTCACCGGACGCTTCGGGAGAACATCGCATACGGGCGCCCGGGCGCGGGCGTCCAGGACGTGGAGACCGCTGCACGCCGGGCGCATGCGCACGATTTCATCGCAGCCCTCGGCGACGGCTACGACTCGCTCGTGGGCGAGCGTGGCGTCAAGCTGTCGGGCGGGCAGAGACAGCGCATCGCAATCGCGCGCGTCATTCTGAAAAATGCCCCGATTCTCATCCTCGACGAAGCCACCTCGAGTCTCGATTCGGTGACGGAAAAGCGCCTGCAGAGCAGCCTCGAAGACTTGATGGCGAAAAAGACGGTCATCGTCGTCGCGCACCGGCTATCGACCATCGCGCACCTCGATCGCATCCTCGTGTTCGACGCGGGGCGCATCGTCGAGGACGGGACGCACGCCGATCTTCGGTCGCGGGGCGGCACGTATGCGCACCTCTGGAGCCGTCAGGTGGACGGATTTCTGCCGGGTGCCCGCCCCGAAGCGGCCAGCGCGTGAGGGGGCCCATGAGGTTGCCTGCATGAAGAACATCTGGCGAGCGGTTCGGTTCATCCCCGAGTATCGCGGACGGGTCATCGGCGTTTTCGTCGTCGGAACGGCTCTCGGAGCCATCGGCACGGCAACCCCACAACTCTACAAGATGATCGTCGACGTGCTGTCGGGTTTGCTGTCGCACCGGCTTTCCCGGCCGCAAGCCGCACACCAGATCACTGTGTTGATTGCGGCCTTCTTCGCGTTTCGGTTGGCGGTCGTGCTGTTGGGCGCGATGCAGGACCGTCAGGCCGACGATCTGTGGCTCGATGCCGTCAGCACCTTTCGGCAGCGTGTGTTCGACAACATGACCCGCTTGTCGATCGACTACTTCGAGAAGATGCGGGTCGGTGAGATCATGGATCGCTTCGGAGCGATCACCCAGATCACCATGTGGCTCATGTCCCTGACCGAGGGCACGCTCGCGAGCATTCTCCAAATGCTCTTCATCATCGGACTGCTCCTCACCAGGGTCCCGCTCATCGGTGCCATTTTGACGTGCGTCGTGCTGTTCAACTTGGTAATTTCGCACCGGACGGTCGGTTGGACCAAGCCGCACCGGCGTGGCTGGCAGGCGCTCGCGGGACGAATGACCGGCCTGCTGGCCGAAATGGTGGGCAACATCGCGACCGTTCGCAGCTTTGGGGGCGAGCTCGCCGTCAAGCAGCGATACGACAAGACCCAGGCGCAGTGGAAGGTGACGCGAGACGCCCTACACCGCACCGAGTGGCGTTCGGCGCTGGCACTGAACATCGCAAACGCCTTGGGAGTCTTCGCCGCAGTGGCGGTCACGGCACGCGGCGCATTGGCGGGTCGGTACACCGCAGGGGACATCCTGCTCGTGCTGACCCTGACTCAGACCCTCATCAACACCATCACCCCCATTTCGCGTCAGGTCAATCAGATGGGTGAGGTCGAGAGCAGCGCTGAGCGACTGGTCGAGCTCTTGGACGTGGAGGCCGAGCTCACCGATGCGCCGGACGCTCTGGAACTCGAGAGGCTGGACACCATCGCGTTCGAGCGCGTGAGCTTTCGCTACCCGGGCAAGAGCGTCTATGCGCTGCGCGACGTGTCATTCTCGCTAGGCAAGGGTCAATCGCTTGCCCTCGTGGGGCCGAGCGGCAGCGGAAAGACGACGATCGTCAAGCTCCTCATGCGGTTCTACGATCCGACCGAGGGCCGTGTGCTCGTGAACGGCCTCGACATGCGCCGCTACCGTCAGCGCTCCGTTCGCAGCAAGCTCGGGGTCGTCCTTCAGGACGTCGCACTGTTCAACGACAACGTCGCCGAAAACATCGCGTTCGCCAAGCCGGCCGCCTCGTTGGACGAGGTACGTCAGGCGGCCGTTGCAGCCCACGCGGATGACTTCATCCAGCATCTGCCGGATCAGTACGCCACGCTGGTGGGGGAGCGGGGCGTCAAGCTGTCCGGCGGTGAGAAGCAGCGGATCGCCGTCGCTCGGGCGCTCCTCAAGGAGCCGGAGATGATCATCTTGGACGAGGCCACGAGTGCCCTGGATTCCGAGTCCGAGCATCTGGTGCAGCGCGGGCTCCAACGGTTACTGCGGGGACGAAGCTCGGTCATCATTGCCCACCGCCTGAGCACCGTGATGAATGCCGACCAAATATTGGTGATCAAGGACGGCAGCGTCCTCGAACAGGGCCGTCACGCGGCGCTCGCAGGACGGGCAGGCGGCCTCTATGCGAAGCTCTTCACCATTCAGACGGAAGGGGCCCGAACCGGCGAGCTGTCCGCGTGAGTGGCGCGGGAGCGGGCACGACCACGTTCGGTGCTCTAGGCGCGCAGCGTGCGGTTCAAGAAGGCGAGGGTACGCTGCCAGGCGAGCTGGGCGGCCGCGGGGTCGTAGCGCGGCGTGGTGTCGTTGTGAAATCCGTGTTGCGTCGCCGGATAGGTGCACGCTTCGTACTTCACGCCGGCCGCTTTGAGCGCGGTCTCGTAGGCCGGCCATGCGCCGTTGATGCGCTCGTCGTTTTCGGCAAAATGGATGAGGAGCGGCGCCCGAATGGCGGCGACCTTGTCCGAGGGCGGGGCGCTGCCGTAAAACGGCACTGCGGCGTCGAGGTCCGGCAGCCGCGTCGCAAGAAAGTTGGCGATGCCGCCGCCATAGCAGAAGCCCACGACGCCGAGCTTGCCTTTGCTCTCGGGCCGGCTCCGCGAGAAGCCCGCCGCAGCGACGAAGTCTTCCCGCGTCTTGGAGGGGTCGAGCTTCGAGAACATTTCCCGCGCCCTGTCTTCGTCGCCGGGATACCCCCCCAATGGGAAAAGGGCATCGGGTGCGAAGGCAACGAAATGTTCGAGCGCAAGCCGCCGGGCGACGTCCTCGATGTGAGGATTCAACCCGCGGTTCTCGTGCACGACGAGCACCGTCGGCAGCTTGGCCAAAGCCTTGGCCGCCGGCCGCACGAGATAGCCGCGGCCTTTGCCGTAGCCTTGCGGCGACGCGAACTCGACGGTCTCGCCGTGGAGGCGCGGGTCTTCCTTCGGCACGTGCTGAGCCTCGGCGAACCGGGGACGCAGCGCCTCGAGAAGGCTCGCCGCCGTCACCCCACCCACGGCGAATGGGGCCGCGCCGGCGAGAAAAGCATGTCGGTCGATGACGTTGTGGACGTACTGGTCGAAGAGCCTCAACACTTCGGGATGGAAGTCACTGGCCTGAGTGAGAGATCGGTCGTTTCCCATGAGAGGCCCTCCGGCTGTGAGGGCCGGCGCGGGGCCGGCTCGGCTGTCTGCGCAGAAAGACTAGAAGGCGCCGCCCGCGCCGTCGAGAGCGGTCTCCGAGCGAATGGGCGCGCGGCGGACCTTTGAGCGTGTGTCTTTTATGATGGACATGGGTCCAAATAAAAGTCATCATCCGGTCCGAAGCGCGCCCCAAACTCCAACGGAGAAACGACCCCATGGCCATCACGCCGAAATCCAAAATCGATGAGATCTGGTTCACACGCTGCGCCGGGGGTGGCCGGGGCGGTGTGCCCACCGCGTCCGGCATCGCCTACAAGCTCGGCTATCTGACCGCCGAGTTCAAAAATGACGGCATTGCCCTTCGCACCCTGCAGGAAGACGCCGGCAAGGAGCTCCGCCATCACCATTACGATCACCAGCTGTCCACGCTCATTCGCGAAGGCGGAAATCTCTTTGCGATTCCGGCCAAGGCGCAGGGCGCCCCGACGCGTCTCATCGGCCTCACCTGGATCGACGAGGGTCAATCGATTCTCGTACGGCCCGATTCCGACATCCGTTCGCCGCAGCAATTGAAGGGTCGGCGCCTCGCCCTGCCGGCTTTCAATCCGGTCGATATTGCTGAGAATCGGCGTGGGCGAAGCATCGCGCGGCACATGAGCCTCCATGGCTACGACGGCGCGCTCGCCTCCGTCGGTCTCACGCTAAAGGACGTGCACTTGGTCGAAGTAGGCGCTGGGCAAGACCGGACCCCCGATGCAAACGCTCGCGACAACTACGGTAGCTTCTGGCCGAGCTTCGAGCCGCTCGCCCGGGGCGAGGTCGACGCCATCTACGTCAAGGGCGCCCCGGCGGCCGACGGGGCGGCGAAGCACGGCTTCGTCGTCGGCATCGATCTCGACAAGCTGCCCGAGCGGCGCTTTCGGGTGAACAACGGCACACCACGCCCGGTCACGGTGCACGAATACTTCTTGGAGCACCACTACGACTTGCTCGTTCGGTTCCTGCGCCAGACGCTTCGCGCCGCGGAGTGGGCCAAGACCAACTTGAAAGGAGTGCAAGAGATCCTCCAGAGCGAGACGGGCGCCACGGCCGAGGGCGTCGCAAAAGCCTATCGGGCCGGCTTTCATCAGTCGCTTGCGCCCGATTTGTCGGCCGATCGCGTCGATCTCTTCCGGCAGCAAAAGGACTTCCTGCTCGTCCACGGAGTCCTCGATCGAGACTTCGACCTCGACGCCTGGATCGATCGGCGCCCGTTGGAAGAAGCGGCACGCACGCTCGAGAACGTTCGCGCCGCCTGATCGGCTTCACTTTCGGGATCGCTCGAGTCCGGTCGAAAGTCGACCGGCTCGAGCGATCGTTGCAGGAAGAAATCGCGAGGAAGCGTCATGAGCCAGAAGAAGAAGCGTCAGCTGTCACTGTCGGTCTTCGTGCAGCAATTTGGTACCCACGGGCACGCCTGGCGCCGGCCGGAGGTCCACGCCGGTGGCAATCCCCAATTCGAGGAGTGGGCGAGCATCGTCAAGCTGCTCGAGCGCGGAAAATTTGATTTCGCGTTCTTCGCGGATTTCGTGGCTCAGGGCGGCGCCGAGATCCGTGGCGTGGGCGGCAGGCCGCACGGCGGCCATTTCGAACCGACCTCCTTGGTGGCCGCTCTTGCCGGAATCACGAATCGCATCGGCCTCGTGGCGACCATCAACACCAATTTCAATGAGCCGTACAACGTGGCACGGCGCCTCGCTTCGCTCGATCACCTCACGGCGGGCCGATCGGGCTGGAACATCGTCTCGTCGCTCTCGGAAGGAGCGGCGCAATCCTTCGGAGTCCGGGACGGCCTCGACCACGACGGGCGCTACGAGCGCGCGGGAGAGTTCGTCGACGTGACGAAGAAGCTGTGGGACAGCTGGGACGACGGAGCGTTCGATCGTCCAAACAAGGAAACGGGCATCTTCTTCGACCCCAAGAGCTCTCACCCCCTTCATCACCACGGCAAGCACTTTTCGGTGGACGCGCTCCTCGATATCGCACGGCCGATCCAGGGGTACCCGGTTTTCTTTCAGGCCGGCAATTCCGATGCCGGACGCGAGTTCGCGGCCCAGTACGCCGAGGTGATTTACGCGGCTGCACAAACGCTCGAAGAGGCGCAATCGTTTTACCGCGACGTGAAGGGACGTCTGGCCAAATACGGTCGCGACCCCGACGACCTCAAGGTCACTCCCGGCTTGTTCTTCCACATCGGTTCGTCGCGGCAGGAAGCGCAAGAGAAGTACGAATCGTACCGGGACGCCGTCGACGTATCGGGATCGAAGCAATTCTTCGGTGTCGATGTTTCCAAGTATCCGCTGGACGGTCCCATGCCGACCGATCTGCCCGAGCCGGTTAACGGAAAGGGCCGTTGGCGCCAGGCCATCGCGCTTGCCCAACGCGAAAACCTCAGCATCCGGGAGCTCATTTTGCGCTTCTCGGCCGTGCAGGGACACCGCATCGTCGTGGGAACGCCGGTGGACATCGCCGACCAGCTCGAAGACTGGTTCGTCCACGAGGGTGCCGACGGCTTCAACATGAAGCCGTCGTTCATCCCGGACTCGCTGGAGCACTTCATCAATCGGGTCGTTCCGCATCTGCAGAAGCGGGGCATTTTCCGCACCGAGTACGAGGGAAAAACGTTGCGCGATCACCTGGGCCTCAAGCGTCCGGCCAATCAGTTTTCTCAAACGCCGAAGGCGCGCAGCGCCCCTGTCCACCACTCCGGCGCATCGCCTTCGTCCTTGGGATCGACATGACCCGCCGGCGCCGCCCCCACTGTTCCTAGCTACGGCGTCGCAAAAAGAACGCTGCGGCGTCGCGGTTCGGGAAACGTTCCCACGAGGAGGTTCCCAGTCATGACGTCTTTCCATAGGTCGTTTCGAATGCCCACGTTGGCGGTGCAGGGCTTGTTGCGCTCGGCCTGCTCAGCGTGTTGGCCCGCGCGGATTCTTCGAGCGCTGCGTCGTCCACCGCGGCTCCGGTCCCGACCGCGGCTCCAGTCCCGATCAATCCCCCGCCGATCACGGTCCTTCAGTCCAGCCCCCGAGCGGCTCATGGGCTGATCTTCATTGCGCCGATCAGTACCGCCTCGCTGGCGATACCGAGCGGCGGCGCGGACGCGGGCCCGCCCGCCGCCGCCGGCGTTGCGCTGGGACCATGACGTGGATCACGAGAACGCCCGGAAGTGGATCACTTTAAAGGCGCCGCTGAAGTCCGGCCGCACCGGCCGGTCAAGAGGGGCCTGAGATCCTCGACGACCAGGGCCGCCCTGTATGGTTTTTGCCCATCACGAACGGGCAGGCCGCCGCGGACTTTCGGGTTCAAAGCTACCGGGGCGAGCCGGTTCTCACCTGGTCGCAGGGCAAAGGGTTCGGCGGTCTCGCTCAGGGCCTGACCACCGATTACATCCTCAATAACCGCTACAACGTCATCGCGACGGTCACGGCTGGCCATGGGCTCGACGCCGACCAGCACGAGTTCAGACTGACGCCGGAGGGGACGGCGCTCATCACCGTATACGACGCCGTGACCCGTGACCTGTCGTCGGTCGGGGGTTCGACCAGCGGACTGGTCATCGACGGGATCGTCCAGGAAATCGACATTGCGAGCGGACAGGTCCTGTTCGAGTGGCACAGCCTCGACCACGTGCCGCTGGTCGACAGCTACGAACCGGTCCCTGCCTTGGCCACGACCCCGTACGACTACTTTCATATCAACGCCGTAAGCCCCGACGAGGACGGCAACTTGCTGATTTCGTCGCGGCACACGTGGACGGTTTACAAGCTCAATCGACACACGGGCGATGTCATCTGGCGTCTCGGCGGCAAAGCGAGCGACTTCACGCTCGGACCGAACGTGGCCTTCGCCTGGCAGCACAACCCGACTGCTGTCGATCGGGACACGATTCGAATCTTCGACAACGAATCGAACGGTACGCCCGTTCTGCCCTACTCGCGCGTCATCTGGGTGCGGCGAGACGACGCGACCAAGACGGCGACACTCGTGCGATCGTTCGTCCATTCCGACCATCTGTCAGCCGCCTCTCAGGGCGGCAGTCAGGCTCTGGACAACGGCGACACGTTTGTCGGCTGGGGCGCCGTCCCGCGGTTCTCCGAGTTCGACTTCGAAGGCAATCTCCTCTTCGACGCGAGTCTCGCGGCGGGCTTCGACTCCTACCGCGCGTATCGATTCGAGTGGGTCGGAAAGCCGGACACGTTGCCGACGGCCACGGCCCAGGCGGCCGGCGGCACGACCACCGTGCACGCGATCTGGAACGGCGCGACCGAAGTCGCGCGCTGGGACGTCATCGGCAGCGGCGACGGCGCCTCCGGCGACCCTCGCCTGCTGGCATCCTCGACGTGGGACGGTCTTGACACCGCCATCCCGCTCGAGGGCGATCCGAAATTCGTTCGCGTCGTCGCGAAAGACCGATTCGGCCACGAGATCGGCCGTTCGCCCGTCACCGCCGTAACGCAGTAAACGCGCAGACGCTCGGACAAGGTCGATCTCCGGCGTCCCGGGCCGATCCCGGTTCCGTCGGCGTCGGCCTTGCCCCATCTCTTGCCGCGAACGACGTGTCCCGGCGACACGGTACGGCTGCGGGCCTGGTTGGCGTCGAGCGGCGCTCAGCGGCCTTTGCCGAGAAGGCTCAGCGCGGCGACTTGAATCGACAGAGCGCCGCACATAACGGCCTCCCGCGTTTCAGAAGACGGTGGGTGTGCGGTCCAACTGCTGATTTCGTCTCTCAGCAGTTCGGCCTGGGCGACCAGGTCACGAATCTCCGTTGCCGGCTCGATGCCGCCTAGGCAATGGAGCGCAAGGTCGACGGCGTACCGGGCCCGGTCGACGCCGGGGTCGCGCGAGGGAAGCGAGAAGAAACGCAAAGTGTGGGGCGAGGTTCTACCGGCTTGTGTGGGCATGCTACGGGGATCGACCATCGGGACGGGCATTCGATGCGCACGTCGTCCGCGCAAAGCATCGACTCGTCGGCAAAGGCGTCGAACTCACCCCTGCGCCGAGGTCAGATACAAGGCGAGGGCTCGCACTGGGCACGGCGCGAGACCCGGCAGGGCGCCGGCCCAACGGTTCGGCCGCTTCGGTTAGCCTGCGCGGGCCCCCTGGGCGCCGTGTACAGCGACCATGAGAGCCTTCGCCGGCACCGAGGCTTCGCCGTCCGCCCGTGTGCGCATCGCGACCCACGTCGACGCATCTTCGATGCTGGCGAATGATTTGTATGGATACGGAACCTTCGCAAGCAGCGAAATACCCGCAACGACCGCGCGGACCGCCGCGGCTCGGAAGCCGGCGCCCTCGAAGGTCACGACGGAAAACGCGAGCGGCAACCTGCGGAGTACCGTTGCGCTCAGCGCGCGCGCCTCGGCGGACGGCAGAGGAGCGCTTTCACCGATCACCATGAAGAGCCCCGGCGCGTGACCCGTGGCGTCTTGCAGGGCACGCAGGGCCAGGCCCAGTCGCTCGATCGCGTCCGGTCTCGTCTCGCGGCGCCAAAAAGCTATGGCGATGTGACGCCACGAGGCAAGCACGTGGTCGACGTCATTTTCCAAAATCTTCGGGGCTTCTTCGCCGGTCCTCGGAGGGTCATGCAGCGGAGGCGTTGCAAGCAACGACGGCGAGCTTGCGCTCGAGAGTCCGGTGGCAGACGGTCGCATCTTCGCTTTGGCACTTAGGAATGACGTGATGGCCGCGGGGCCCCGCAGAGGGGTGCCGATCGCCTCCGGTCCAACGTGAACGCGCTCCGACACCAACAGCCCCTCATGGTTTCATCGTTGCGGTCCAAGCCGTTTCGCTTCCTGGGCGAATTCATCCGAGGCTCGAGTCGCGCCGTCCACATGCGGCGCCTACCCGCAAGCTGCGGACGGAAGACTCCCGCTGCAAGGGCAACGTTCAGAAAACATTCTGAGGTGGAGCGCGGCCCGCGTCGGGCGGAGGTCGGCAGCCCAACCGAACCCAGGGTTCGGCAACCCTCCGCACCCGGCAGGCCGAAGCACGGCGTTGCCCGCGAGTCAGGAAGGACGCCCGATCGCGGTGGCTTCGGGCACCTCGACGAGGCGACCGCTTTCGACCTGATACACGAAGCCGTAAAGGGGGATTTCGCGTGGAACGAGAGGATGCTTGCGGATCCGCTCGACATCGGTCGTGACGCTCTCGGCCTGGTTCTTGATCGTGAGCCAGTCGATGAAGTCGCCTTGGCGCGAGCCCGCGCCCTCGCCGCTGTCCTTCCACTTCTTTCCGTCGTAGGCCGCGGTCTTCAAGCTTGCTGCGAGAAGGTCGCGAATGATCTCGTCGGTGAAGAGCTCCATACCGCAATTGGTGTGGTGAATGACGAACCACTCGCGCGTACCCAATAGCTTGTAGGAGATGACGATGGATCGGATGGCGTCGTCGCTCGCGCGACCGCCGGCGTTTCGAACGACATGCGCGTCGCCCTCCTTCAGGCCCGCGAGCTTTGCCGGATCGATTCGACCGTCCATGCACGTGAGGATGCCGAATCGCCGGGCGGGCGGCAGCGCCAGCTTGCCCTTTTCGCCGAAGATGGAGACGTACGAACCGTTCGCGTGCAGGACCTGGTCTCGGATATCGCTCATGATCGTCCTCCTGTTCGTTGGGTCCAGGGAGACGCCCCCGACCCGCGTTTAGGGTATTGGGACAAATGCAGTGCAATGCAGCGCACGACCGGATCGCGTCGGCGCGCGTCCGAGACGGGCACCGACAGCGAGCATCGCTTGTCTATCATAGCAGACATGAGCGTCAAGCACTCCGCAGTGGACGGCGCCGGTGCTTTGAATTCTTCCGTTGGGGCCGGGCATACGCCCGCTGGATATCGAGGTCATGCCGTGGCCCGAGCTCCTCGGTCGCGATCTCCTGCGCGGTCCGGCGTAAGCCGTTCGAGATGTACCCGCGGTCGAGCCGGAGCTCGCGACCGCTTCGGTCGACGCCGCGGATCACGAGGTGCGCGTGGGGGTGGTCGGTGTCGAAGTGATTGACGGCCAACCATTCGAGCTTGCGATCGAGATCGCGCTCGATCCGAGCCATGAAGCGCCGGACGTACGCAGTGAGATCGAGCTCCGCGGCGTCTTCCGGGGACAGGATGAACCGAAATTGGTGGCGCTCCCCGGCACGCGGCTGCTCAAAGGTCTCGACGCGAGCCGGCCCGTCGGCCGCGTACGCCACGCCCTTGGAGCCGTCCTTCTCAACACCGGCGCGCTCGTGGTGATCACCTGCGCGCCCGCCTTCACGGCGGCGGCGGCGACGTGCCGATCCTTCGGATTGTTCGGCATCGCGTCGATCA
This sequence comes from uncultured delta proteobacterium, assembly GCA_963696385.1. Classification (GTDB taxonomy): domain Bacteria; phylum Myxococcota_A; class Polyangia; order Polyangiales; family Polyangiaceae; genus Palsa-1150. The sequence goes on along the minus strand of CAVOKF010000001.1, from coordinate 363,764 downwards.
GGTGCTCGTACCCCGTCACCTCGGCCTCCGGGAACTCGCGCTCAATGATTGCGCGGAGCCGGTTTGCGCGCTCCTGGGGCATTGTCCCGGTGCTCACCAGGTTCCGCGTCATCTCGTCGAGGATCCGCGACGTCCACCGCATCTGGTAGAAGCCGGCCGCCGCGGCACGGAGGAGCGTGTCTCGCAGCGTGAACGGGAAGACGACGTTCGCGTCGAGGACGACGACGAAGGGCGCAGGGACCATCGAGCCGAGATGAAGTCTCTACTTCACCTCGGCGTCGTAGCCACCAAACTCTTGCGTGAGCTGCGAGAGCTCTCGCATCCCGGCGCGCCGGTTCCGATCGTGGTTCTCCTTGAACGAAAGAACGTCCTCGATCCGGAGGCGCCGATGCTTGCCCGTCTTCGTGAACGGGATCCGCTTCTCGTCGAGGAGCCGCACGAGGTACTGCCGCGACACGTTCAGAAGATCGGCGGCCTGCTGCGTGGTCAGCTGCTGCCCGACCGGCACGACCGTGATCGAGTCGCCGCGGGCCATGACCTCAGCTACGCGCTCGAGCACGTAGAAGACAGATTCGGGGATCGCGAGCGTCTCGCCCTTCGGCCCGACGAGCTTGCACTTGGGCGCGCGCTTCTTCGGCGGGTGCGCCATCGTGTCGAGCCCGCGGAACAGCGCCTCGACCTCGGCGCGCTGATCGGGCGGCGCGGCGACGGGAGTCATCCGACGGATCAGGTCTTCGAGCGGCGCGGCGGTGGTGTCCATGGCAACTTCAGGGTAGCCATAGAACGCTACAATCGCAACATTAGTCGACCTATACGCAACTCATAGGTAGATCACTTACGTGCATAGTGCACGAATTGGGTAGGTCAAAGGCATCGGGGATTCTCTAGACGCGGTGTTGTGGGACACGCGAAAGGAGACCCCGATGCACGGATCGAACGGTACACGCGCCGAAGTCGGCGTGTATGCGAAACGGCTTACCGACGTACTCGGCGAGGAGCAGGTGACCGCGATCGCGAGACGTAGCGGCTGGCTACGGCGCGTGCGCAAGGTGATGCCGCTGGCGATGGTCGTGGCGGTGCTGTCCGCGCTCGGGTCGGGCCAGGCCAAGTGGTTGGCCGATATTCTGCGGACGTTCCGGAGATTCGCGGGCATTTCGCTGCGATATAAGCCCTTTCACAACCGGCTCGCGAAGACGTCCTTTCCAGAGATGTTTCGGATGCTGCTGGAAGCGACGGTACAGAAGATGAGCCAGCCGGTTCTTCACGCCGTGTCCCCCAAACTGTCGACCTTTCGGGACATTGTCATTCACGACGGGACGTCGTTCGCGCTCAAGGACGACTTGAGGCGCACATGGCCGGGCCGCTTTACGAAAATCTCGCCGGCCGCCGTGGAACTACACGTCACCATGAGCGTGCTCAACGACGATGTGCCCATCGTCGCTCTGACGGCCGACAAGGAGCCGGAACGAACCTACCGTCCCGAGGCCACGAGTCTCCGCGAGCGACTCTTTCTGGCCGACCGAGGGTACAAGGAGCAAAAATTCTTTTTCGACGTCGATCAAGCGGGCGGCGCCTTTATCGTCCGCGGCACCAAAAAGATTCGACCCACCATTCGGGCGGCTTTCGACAGCGCCGGCAAACCCATCCCCAGGTTGCTCTGCCAAACGTTGAACTGGGACCGGCTTCCGGCCCACACGGTCGATCTCGACATCGAATGGCAGGCAAAGTCATTCGTGTATCGCGGGCGAATTGTAGCGATCTACAAGCGCGGCCAGCGCAACGCCAAGACGTTCGTGTACCTGCACACCAACCTCGCTCGCAACGGCTTCTCCGCCGCCGACGTGGCCGGCTTGTATCGCCTCCGCTGGCAGGTGGAACTCCTGTTCAAAGAGTTCAAATCCCACGCCAACCTTCATGTCTTCGATACGGGCAAGGCCGCTATCGCGAAAGCGATGATATGGGCGAGCCTGCTCGCAGCCCTTCTGAAGCGTTCACTCGCACACTTCGCGGAAGCGTCGCTGGGGGTGGAGCTTTCGACCCAGCGAGCCGCCGCGTCCGGCAAGCATTACTTCGACGATGTCCTCCGCGGCCTCCTCGACTCACCGCGCCAATTGCGTCGTGCCCTCGCCGAAGCGCTCAAGTTCCTCGATTCCAACGCTCGCCGCGCCCATCCCGCGCGCGATCGCATGCGCGGACGTCTCGCTATGGGCCTCGAGCCGCTCGCACTTGCACCGTAGCGCGCCGGATCCCGAATCCCTAAGTACCAACGTATGATACGCAACTACTCCAATGTGCGGATCGCGCGCCGGGAGCGACGCGTCAAGCCAAGCCGACCCGGCGGTGCCAGAGAACTCGCATCCGTTCAAGCACGGCGACCGCCGAGGGGATACCGATCACCGAGCCCTCGGCCACATCATCCCCTTCCGTTCGCGCCCACGCCAAACGCTCGCGGCGGCATCCTCTGGCTAGAAGGCGATTCGGCCTCGGGCCCTTTTTCTTTCGACCCCGACAGACGTGACTTACAACCGATAAGTAGTAATGTGAGGTCGTGAGGTCGGCCGAGGTGATCCGTCGCATCGAGGCCGACGGGTGGACGCTCGCGCGCGCGAAGGGGTCACACCGGCATTTCAAGCACGAGAGCAAGCCTGGGGTCGTGACGGTGAAGCACCCCGCAAATGACATCCCATCGGCACGCTCAAGAGCATCGAGCGGCAGTCGGGCGTAAAACTAACCTGAGGAACCCATGCATTACGTCGCCTACATCTCGAAGGACGGCCGGGACAGGCTGGCCGAGTTTCCGGATTGTCCCGGGTGTCAGACGTTCTCGGACGGCGAAGATCTCGCCGCGGTGGCGCGTGAGGCGCTCGAAGGCTGGCTTGAAGCTCATCTCGTCGACGGGAAGGTTCCGCCGCGGCCGGTTGAGCGCACGAGCGCGCCTCGGGGCATGTCCGTCGCGAACGTAACCATCCGGCCCGGGCTCGCCGCCGCGCTCCAGATCCGTTGGGCGCGACGTGATGCGGGGCTGTCACAGACTGAGCTCGGAAAGCTCGCTGGCGTCAGCCAGCAACAGATCGCGAAACTCGAGAGCCCTGACGAGAATCCGAGTCTCGAGACGCTTTCGAAGGTGGCGCGTGCGCTTGGACTCGAGGTCAGCGTTGGACTCGAACGACCGGACACGATGCCGAGCGCGAGCGCCCCAAAGCGGCGCCAGCGACGGCTTGTCGAGGCGTAGCTGGAGGGTCGGAGCAGGGTGGGACCGATTGGTTCGACCACGCGGATTCCTGCCGAAGGTCAACGCTCGGGGCGAACTCGTGCTCGGCGTCATCCTCCCGCCCCGCACGCCGCACGAATGGGGCGATTCGAAGGAGCGACCGTGACGACGTTGGACGTGCGGACGTAGGCTCCGTCCGGACGTAGGTTCTGTAGGACGCCATATTTCACCTCGCCCGGGAACTCGATCTCGCCTCGTTTCGGGTCGAATGCGCAATCGGACTCGGGGACGAGCGGCGGTCGTTTTTCCGCCTCCTACCGCCCAAGTAGGATCGCGGTGGCACCCCGAAGATCGATTTTCGTCATTTGTGTCACTGATTTTTGCGAAATGGATTTTCAGAATTCCGTCGGGCTCGGTCGGGGCCGACCGTCAGGAGCCATCCCAACCGCGCGCACGCGAGCTCGGCGACGGCAGCGCAGAGGGTCGGCTGCTCGGACGCGCTTTCGCCGTCACTTTAGGAGCCGGCGCGCACCTCGACGTCGGGTATAGGCCGCACCGAGAACGAGGGTCAGCGTGTCCATGGTGTCAAAACTGACATTTGACACCGACCGCTTTGCGCCTACTCTTCATTCATGAGCAAAGCTACCATCCAAGGGCGCGCCAAAATGCGGACAAAGGTCCCGGCGAAGCGAGCCGTCGCAACGGCCAGCACGAAGCACGACCACCTCGACAAGAGGATCGCCACGCCGGTCAAGGCGCCCGTGCGCACGAAAACGTTGCGCCTGGCACCGCTGTTCGAAGAGGGTCTCGCCATGTTGAAGGGAGTCCTCCACAAGCCCATCAACAAGATGGTCAACGAAGCCGTGGGCGAGTACATCGCGCGGCGCACGACTGAGGTAGAGACTCAACTTACCACCACGCTCGACGAGCTGAAAGCGTACCGGCTTGCTGATCCTGAGTTCTCGACCGCCCGACAAGCGTTCATCGAGGCGGAGGCGCGCTACGGCAAGGAGGACCCAATGGAGGGTCGCCTCGTGACCGTCACTCCACCGGCTGGTGTCTATGCCAGCCGCCACCCTCGAGTCGACAAGCCAGTCACCTCGATCCAGGAGGGGCCTGCCGTTACCATGGTACGCGAAGTTCTGCGTAGCTGACGGTGGCCACAAGCAAGACGGCCACTGGCAAGAAGGCCGCGCTTCCGGATTGGGACGCCGACAGCCCAACGCTGCATGCCAATCTGGCCTTGGCCGACGCGACCATCCACGACAGCGCAACAAAACGGCTCATTCCCACGGTCGAAGACGCACGCGAGTGGCACAAGACCATGGTGCAGGGCCTCGACCCCGGCAAGTCGATCTACGTCGGCAACTTTCGCGGCGAACCGGGCCTGACGACCGTCGGTGTCAAAGTTGGGGGCCTCCAGGGCACCATGCCTTGGAACATCGCGGCCGAGCTCAAAAACTTCGAATCTCGGCTGCAGGCCGCGATAGCCCTGCTCGACGACCGCTACCCTGACAGCGACTCACTCGATGACGACGGCCGGAATGCCGTGAACGAACTCGCAGCGTGGGCCCACTCCGATTGGGTTCGCATCCACCCATTCGCCAACGGCAACGGCCGAACGTCCCGGATATGGGCGAACCTCATCCTGCTGCGCTACGGAATGCCCCCGGTCCTTCGGCTGCGCCCGCGGCCCGACGGGACAGACTATGGTCGGGCGGGTAGGGCCGCCATGCGGCGCGACCACAAGCCGATGGTTGACGTCATCCGCCGCCTGTACGACGCGGAGGTGAAAGCGAAGGGCAAGACGCCGAAAGCCGGACGGAAGGCATGACGAGGTGACCTGTCCCTACCGCGTAATGTGCCAAAACTCGGCTGAGACGAAGTCATCTGTCACGCGGCCTGTCGGTGGTAGAAGTTGAGCATCCCGCCGAGACGCTCTCGACGCTCGACGGGGCCCTCGTCGCTCATGCGCGCGTCGACGAGAAGGCGATTGTCGACGCGCGTCGCTCAAGCAGCACGGCCAGCTCTCCGCCGTGTGTGCGTTCGAGCGGGATGGCGCCGTCGAGATCTTCGACGGCTTCGAGCGGCTACGCGCCGCGCCAGGGCTGGGCCTCCGCGATCTGCGCGCCGTCGTCACCGACCTTGGCGCCGTCGATGCCACCGTGCAGATGCGCGCTGCACGCTGGCTACAACGCGGTCAAGAAGCAGATCAACCCGTTCACCAAAGAGAAGCAGACGTTCGCCGCAAAGGCCGCCACCTCCGCGACTGCCGCCGCGACGACCGTCCAGTGCTCGCGCTGAACCGCGGCGCAGCTTGTCCCATGTGTGGACGTCGCCGTGGCCCGTCGAGTCCCGGGCGCTGCCGCCGAGACGAGAGGCTTGTGCCCTGTAGGCTACTTGTCCGAGTTCATCGGCGGACGGACGCGGGGGCTCGCCGACGTTGCCGGACTTCGCGCCTGCGATTGCTGCGTCCGCAGTTGCGTCGGCTGACGACGCTCGAGCCTTTTGGCCCTGGCTGGTGGTTCGTCGGTCATCGGCTGCCTCTTCAGTGCCGGGCGTTCGAGTCCCGGCAGACGCGCCCTTGCGAATGCGTTTCGGCGGGCGTCACCCCACTTCGATTCCGTACGCGTGCTCGAGCCATCGCGTGATGCCCGTCTCGGCGAGCGCCTGGTACACCTGCCGCTCGAGCGCCCGGTCGAACGGATGGCCACGGTTGGGACCTGCGAACCAGTAGCGGTAACCCTCGCCTGGAAGGTCCTGGTTGTTCAGGACGACGCCGAGCGGCTCGACCACGCGATCGATGAGTGCGCGTTCGTCGTCGGGGATGCGACCAGTGCCACTACCGAACAGGTACTCTGAGTTCATGGGCTGTATCGGTCCTTTCGGGTTCATTGTGCGGCTCACGGCTTCGAAGTTCGTCGGTCATGGTCAGTTCGTCCAGTTTCGTTCTTCATGATCTCGCCGTCGATGGCGGCGAGCGCCGTGGCAAGTCCTTCCGCAAATTCGGGCAGCTCGCCGACGAGCCGCGCAACCTCAGCACTCCACGCCAGCAGGTCGGCCAGGGCGTGCCTGCCACGAAGGTGCCGAAGTACTTGCACTGCCACGCTGGCATCGAGGGACTCGCACCCGAAGTGACGGACCCTGTCGTCCGCGTCGAGGATGCCGTCGAGGGGGAGCCGTCGGCGGCACGCGCGATGGCAGTCTGCAGCGGACTCGCATCGACGTTCGCGAAGCCTTGGCCGGCGAATACCATCTCCAGCGTGAGCCGCGCTAGCGGTTTCGCAGGAGTCGCAGACTCGCTCGGCCGGCTCGAAGATGGCGCTTACGACGGGCCATCACGAGCCCGCTTGCCGGCGTCGAGAAGCGTGTTGGCAAGCGCTGCAGGAGCCCTCGACGCGGTCCACACGTGCTTGTGCCTCACCGCGAGTTCGTGCGCAGCGAGCAAATTGTGACGTGACGAGTCCGCGTGCTTGGCGAACATGGCGAAGAACCATGGGTCTTTCGTGGCAACGGCCTGCTCGTGGGCCCACCTCGACACGACGAGGTTGAGCGCCGCCGACGCGACGCCTGGCGCACGTCGGGTAGACCGAGGAGGCTGTCCTCCCCGGCCCCCCTCGGATCCGGACGTGCGCAATTCACGCATCCGGCTCTTCGGTCAAGCAGCCGGTGCATTCGCTCCCAAGGCATATGGCGTCGTTGCGACCGGCGGTTGAGCCACCGGCGCCACAACGCAATAGTCTCGCGGCAAAAGAGCGTGATGGCTCGGAAATTCCGGGTGATTCCGTAATATCCGTAGTGACCACGCAGCTTTTGCCCAAGTGCCTTCTGCTGCTCCCTGCACCATTGCGCGACCCGCGACAGCGCTCTACGGAAGCGGTCTTTGGCTGTTTTGCGCTTGACAATCCACTTGCCGGAGCGAGCCTTGCCCCAGTAGTGCGTGAAGCCGAGTAGGTCGAAGCTGCCAGGACCTCGGTCGCCGCCATCGACTTTCGATGAGCGACGGTCAGGGTGCAGAAACTCCACCAACCGCGTCTTCTCTGGATGCAGCGTCCTCGAAGTACGTCACGACTTTGCGGACGTCGCCGTCGAGCTCGAGGTTCGCCATCAGCTCGTCCACGGGGACGAAAGCGCCTGAGCCAAGAGGGCCAGCTCTTCGGGATGGGGCACCTTCTTGTCGTTCACGATGCGGTTGACCTCACTCCGGTCGATGCCCGCCCGCTTCGCCAAGGAACTCTGCGTGAATCCCTTGGCTGTCATGAGACTCCGAAGGCGCTGACCGAGGGGTCTCGGGTTTCTGCTGCTCATCCATGGCTGAGGTCCTTTCGCCCGTGGGCGAGAGCAAGCTGAGCACTTCATACACAGGGTCAAGGCCTACGGCTGTGGTGGTGGCAGCGATGCGCGCTGTGCGAGTTCCCACAGGGGGTGCCTAGTGAATCGCCGTCCCGCCCAGGTCCACCGGCACTACAAGGAGCGGTCACCGCTCGACGGTGGCGTCGTCGAAGGCGAGGTAGATGTCGTCGCTCGCGCATTTCGGGCATCGCACGACGACGACCTCGCGTCCCTCCTTCGCCAGCTGGTTGTACGGGCCGCGCCATCCGCACTCGCATGCGAAGGCGTACTTCTCGCCGTCCCGGGCGAGGAACTCCGAGAAGTGCCGGCGCTGCGACTCGAGGTGGGCGCGGTGTGCGGCGGCGTTCGTCTCCGAGTCGATGGCTGCCCGGGCGCCGGCGACGTTCAAGTACCGGCAGTCGGTCACGAGCTCGCCCTGGATGCCGTAGAGCTTGCCGTTCGTGACGATGCGCCGACCGCGGTACTCCTGGACGAAGCGGAGGCGAATCATCGTGCGGCTACTTACCCCAGCCGCGCGCTCGGAGCACCCGCCTCGCGCGGCCGTCGATTTCGTCGCGGGCGCTCCCCGGATGGGCTCCTCGGCGCTGGCGTCGAGCGAGCGCCGGTGCTCCTTGCCGAATGGTGCCATTAGTGGCACCATTCGTGGGTGGCCTCCACCATCGAGGAGCTCATCAGCGAGATGAAGGCGAACCCCTTCAACGTCCGCTTCACGGACGCTTGCAAGGTCGCCGACCACTTCTTCGGCGAGCCCACACAGAAGGGGACGAGCCACCGCGTGTGGAAGATGCCGTGGCCAGGCAATCCACGCGTGAACATGCAAGACGAGAAGGGCAAAGCGAAAGCGTACCAGGTGCGGCAGCTCCTCGAGGCCGTCGAGCGGCGCTCGAACCAGCTGAGAGCGGCCGCCGAGCTGGCGGTGACCGAGCCAGCCGACACTGAGCGCCCGGAAGAGAAGAAGAAGGGGAAGAAGAAGAAGCGCCGCTGAACGGCAACCGGATGAAGATGCCGATGGAGAAGAAGATGAGCAACAGCACGGACAAGTACACGTACCGCGTGACCTGGTCGGACGAAGACCAGGAGTACGTCGGGCTCTGCACGGAGTTCCCGTCGCTCTCGTGGCTCGCGCCGACGCGGGACGAGGCCCTTCACGGTGTCGAGAAGCTGGTCCGCGACGTCGCCGCCGACATGGCCGCCCGCGGCGAGGCGCTCCCCGCGCCGCTCGCGGCCCAGGGATTCAGCGGCACCTTCAAGGTGCGCATCCCAGCTGCCCTTCATCGCCGGCTCGTCATGGAGGCCGCCGACAGCGCCGTCTCGCTGAACCGCCTCGTCAGCATGAAGCTCGCGAGCACGGAGAGCTATCAGGCGCGCGCGCTCGCGCCGTCGCCCACCGCACAGCCGAAGGCGCGTAGAGAGAAGCGGCGGAGCGCATGACTCACTTAAGACGCGATATGTTTCCGCGCCCGCTTCCGCGGCTCTTCGTCGACCGGCAGGCTGTCGGTCTTCTTGCGCGACGCCGCGATCATCCGAAGATGCTGCGCGTTGAACGACAGGATCTTCGCTCCCGCGCTCGTCACGACGTCATGGACAAAGTAGGTCATCGTCCCCACCTCCTGACCGCAGAGCAGCGTGTCGATCGACGAAAGCCTCTGGATCAGCTTCGTCAAATCGGGCGCCGTCGTCGGCAGGCTGCCCCTCTCGACGACTTCGCCCTCCGCGTTGAGCAGACAAAAGTCGGTTGCTTTCCCGTGCACATCCATCCCAAGATACTTCATGTCTCCTCCGTGGCGCTCGCCGGCTCGACCCGTCGTTGGCCCGAGGGACACCCCCGAGGCCCTCTGCTGCTCATCATGACGCAGCCTTGTGCCGGCTCCACGCGAGGAGACGCTCTGCCCTCGTGCTCGGCGGCGGCATCGCGGCAGGTCGCCACCGCCCCGGCGTTTTGGCCTTTCCTCGCAGCGTGCCGACGACGAGCCACCGCGCCGCCCCTTCGCTCCCTTCTTCCTTGCCTCCCCCGGCGCGGTATCGCTACGACCGTCACCCACGCCAGCAACATGGCATATACTCGCCGTCGGTCGCGACCTGCTCGAGGACTGGACGGTCCCGATCCGCTACGGACGCATCGGACAGCATGGCCAGGAACGGCGGCATGCTGCCAGCGAACCGCAAGCGATGCAGGCGGTCATCGGTGACCGGCTCCGCCGCCGTCTCTTCAGCCCCGAAACGGATCGGCTGCCCCTACCGGCTCGCTGCTCTTAGTCAGGCCCCCGGCTTCGATGCCACCGGATGGCTGCCGGGAGACGTCATGGCCCGATTCTTTGCCGCAACGTGATCTCGGCAGGCTTCCAGAGTAACCGGCAGCGCTCTAGCGTTTTTCGGGTGGAATGCCCTTGATGCGCTTCACATGGCTTGCAATCTCATCGTCATTGTACGACAAGTGAACGCGTTTGTACGACGGTGGACGTTTGGCGACGGAAAGACCTGGACGCCATTCCGTTGCGGGCCGGATAGGCCTTGAGACGAAACCGCCGCCGCAATTGGGGCAGACGTTCTGCAGTTTGGTGACGCAATCCCGGCAAAAGGTGCACTCGTAGCTGCAAATGCAAGCCTCCGTTGCGTCGGGAGGAATGTCCTTGTCGCAATATTCACAGTTCGGACGAAGTTCCAGCGCTGCCATTTACTTTCCTCGACGGGCCCTCCAGGGACGAACGCACGAAGAACACGGTTGCTTTTATCCTGCGGAATCGTAGCGATAGCCATCAGGCTGGTCAAGTGTCCAGTCATCCGCTAGGACGGATGAACGCGCGGCGTGGCACCGCCGCATCGCGGGGGGATGCCCGCGCTTCAACATGCCATTCGAGCTTGGGCTCGTTGTCGTTAGACCTTCGGCAACCTGGTTCGCATTCGAGGAGAATGCCTTACCGTGAATCCTAACCCTGCCAGGCCACTGACGTAAGCAACGAGCAGGTCCCGGTACATGCCCTTCTTCTCGAAAGGCATATTCAGGAAAACATGTGTGGCCCTCCCCCGAGCCACTCGTCACCACGCGTTCGTCAACTGACGGCCTTCGCAATCAGTTCGTCGATGTGCCTCGATCGCTCCGCGTCGACGCCAAAGGCTTTCTCGGTCGCTTTCGGCGACGTCGGGCGGACGATTACGAATGGCTTTGGCGACGTAGGCTTCGGCGAGGTCTTCCCCGTCTTCTTCTTGTGCACGAACGGCTCCCTGTACTGGCACAAGCGCGCGTTCCAGAAGCATCTGCGCCCGCCCCCTCGGGAGCGAGAAATTGCGATCAGCTCCCTGGGAGCGAGAGGTCGCACCCATTCACCCCGTCTGGGAGAGCCTCCTCAATGGGCATCGCGGTCGCGAAGCGCGAGAAGGGATGGAAACGAGCTCACGGCCATCGTAATGGCGGTTGGCGCGGCGCCACCGCGTTCGAGCCAGAGCGCGATTTCTTCGATGGCCCGTCCAGTGGTCGGGTGGATGACGATCGTGGCGACGAGGGAGCCCTCGTCCACCAGCCGCCGCCCGTACGAAGGGGTGCCGTCGCAGCCAATGGCCCTTACCGTCCGGGAAACGTCGGCGCCACACTCGTCTTTGTGCTCCATCAAAACGGAGCGCGCGCCGATGGCCATGCCGTCGTTCTGTGCGCAGACGACCGAGACCGATCCGATCGCGCGTCCTCCGCCCCCCAGCCGACGCCTCGCAAGCTCCGCGGCGCCTTCGATCGTCCAATCGGAGCTTTCGACGATGAGGCGGACGGCGGTATGGGCGAGCTCCGCCTGCGTGGCTTCGAGGCGCATGCGACCGGTCGACGTGCCGGGTGGGCCCTGGACGTACAAGACGTCGCCCCCCTCGGGCAAGAGGATCTGCAGCTGGCGACCCTGAATGCGCCCGACCTGCCGCTGATCGGGGCTCACACTGCAAACCAGGAGATGGGGGAAATCAAGGCGCAAGTCGTCCAAGTAATCCACGTCACGGTTGAGGCTGACCCAGTTCACGCCCGCCTGGGCGGCCCGGATCGCCGTGTCGCGAAGCGAGCCCTCGTCGACGGGGTTGACGAGAAAGACCGTGGGGCGTACGGCGTCGGGCTGCCTTAAGCATTCTTCGATCTGTCGGCGCTGAATGTCGGCATCGTTCTGGCCACTCACTTCCGTCACGACGAAGCCGTTTCGGCGGGCGACGTGTAGGCATTCCTCGCGCTGAAGGTGCTGGTATTCGTTGTCGAGCGCCCTCAGAAAGAGTCCAATGCGAACGGCCGTCTGCGACGTCGCCGTGATGCGCTTGCCGCCGATGGTCAGCGCATCGGCCGCAGCGATGGTGGAGCTGTCCGCCCCGGCGCTGCCGACGATCTGTCCGCCGTCGCGCTTGAGCGATTCGATCCGAGCGGCACGCTCTCTCAGCTCGTCACCGACCGTTCGCTCGAGCCAATCGCTGATCTCGGACGGGGAAGCGACCCCGATGCACGCCTCGATGTGCGCGGCCATCTCGCGGGCGCTTTCGTAGCGCTTGGCCGGATCGCGGTGCAGGCCGCGCATCACGGCGCGGTCGAGGGATCGCGGTAGGTCCGAAACGATCGAGCTCGGAACGGACACCTGCGCCGTGAGCATCTTCGAAAGAAGATTCGCTTCGTTGTCGGCTTCGAAGAGGCGCTTGGAGGTCAGCGTCTCCCAGAGGATGACCGACGCGCTGTAGACGTCCGCACGGCGGGTCACGGGCTCCCCCCGCACTTGCTCGGGCGCCATATAGGCAAGCTTGCCCTTGAGCTGACCGCTGCGCGTGCTTTGCAGGCGCCCGGTCGCCTTCGCGACCCCGAAGTCGATGAGGCGCGTGATGCCGTCGGTTCCGACCAGGGCGTTCTGGGGCGAGACGTCGCGGTGCACGATCTCGAGGTGCGCTCCCTGCTCGTCCTTCGCCTCGTGAGCCGCGTGCAAGCCCTGAAGCATCCCGGCGACGATGGCCACGGCGACGAGCGGCGGGATGCGCTCGTCGCGCCGCCTCATGAGACGATTGAGGTGCGACAGGCTGGCGCCTGCCACGTAATCCATCACGAGAAACACTTCGCCTTTGACCCTCAAAGCATCCAGCATCGGCACGACGTTGGGATGTTGAATCCGGGCGGCCAGGCGGGCCTCGTCGAGGAACATTCTCACGAATTCGGGATCGCGCGCGTACTGGGCATGAAGACGCTTGATGGCGACGGGCCGCGCGAACCCCGCCGGCCCCAGGAGACGCCCGAAGTGCACGGCGGCCATGCCCCCCGATGCGAGCTCGTCGTACAAGACGTAGCGTCCGATCGCGCGAGGGAACGGCGAGGCCGTTTGAATGGCCGCCTCTCCGCCCCCCTCCGAGCGCGAATCCCGGCGATGACCCCCGAATTCAGTCAATGGATCGCCCCTCCCTGCACGCAGCGCTCCACGTTCCGACGCGCGCCACGGCTCTGGGCGCGCTCCCGTCGACGGCGACCGGGGGCCGCGCCCATCGGGCGCCCCAATCGCCACCGGCCGTGGCGCAAGCGAGTCGCCGACGCGGGCAGCCTACCACGCAGGTTCCACGAAGCCCCGGCTTGGTGGGGCGAACAGAAACCCTTGCAACATCTCGGCAGCGAGCGCCACGAGCGCGTCGCGCTCCTGGGGCATCTCGACGGCCCACGCCGAGGTCGCAGGAGGCCAGTTGCAACATCGCCCGGACGATGCTCCGCTTTTGAGGAGACGCGTCGATCGATCGGATTAAGGACGCGTCGAGTTTCACGTAGTCCGGCTCCAGAAGGGTGAAGCGCGAGAGCCCTCGCGTAGCCTGCGCCGAGGTCATCGACCGCGATCCGAAAGCCGAGCTCGCGAAGCTTCTTGGTCCGGACTTGCAGCCTGCTTCGAGTCTCGCTTCTCGACAACCAGCCAGCCGGCACTCCTCAGGATGCTGGCATGGCTTGCTCGCGCGAGATCGTCGTGGTCGACGAGCAACCCCCGGCCCGCCGGTTGGCCAAGTCGGTCGGCCGAGGACCCCGACGACCGGTAGGACGAAGCCGAGCACTCGACGATGCGCAATGCGCTGACGGGTTCGGGGGCCATGAACTCCGTGGTCGCCACGCGTTCTTTCTTGGCCAATCGCACGCGTCCGGGCGACCGCTTCGTCCAGAAACACCGCGCCGCATGGGCCACGCTTCAGAGCGGGGGCTCGAACGGTCGATCCTGTGAGATATTCCTCGACGAAAAGAGCGTGCCCGCCACACAGCGCCCATCGCATCCATGTGGACACTACCGAATCTCTCAGCATCGAAATGACCGAGATTCGGTCATCGAGAAAGCATCACGCGTAACGGCGTCAGCGTCAAGCAAAGTGGCGCAAAGACTCGTCTCTCCGGAACGCGTCCTGTCCGGAAACCCATCGTCGATCCTGGCGGACGCCGGCGTAGAGCCGGCGCCGGATCGCAATCGCAAACGGACCTGGGCGCACTTCCTCAAAAGCCACTGGGAGACGCTGTACGCGTGCGACTTCTTCAGCGTCGAAGTCTTGGGCATGTTCGGGACCGTCCGCACCATGGTGTTCTTCGTCATGTGCATCAAGACCCGCGCCGTGCGGATCGCCGGGGTCCGCATCGCCCCGGACGGCGATTGGATGAAGCAGATTGCCCGCAATCTTCTGGATCCGGTAGACGGATTTCTGCGAAACGCGAGCCATCTGATCCACGATCGGGACCCCGTGTTCACCGAGGCATGGACGGCGCTGCTCGAGACTGGCCGCGTGACCTGCGTGCCCATTCCGGCGCGAAGTCCAAATTGCAACCCCCACGCCGAGCGTTTCGTGAAGAGCATCCGCAGCGAGTGCTTGGACCGCTTCGTCATCTTCGGCGAGCGCCACCTGCGGCATCTGATCCGCGAGTTCGCCGCCCATTACCACACCGAGCGCTACCACCAAGGACTTGGCAGCCAAATCATCAGGCCGACGCCGTCGCCGAGCAACGACAAAGCGTCGCTTGGCGCGATCGGGTGTCGATCGCGTCTCGGCGGACTCCTCAATTTCTACCGTCGCGAGGCTGCGTGAAGAGCGGCGACGGCTTTTCGGACATCACGCGGTCCTGCCCAGCGCTGGTGAAGACCACACCCGAGCGTGACGATGAGCGTCTGTCCCGAGCGGGTGCGTGTGCCAGTCGCTGCGCGCGCAAGGCTCGAACGTCACGTACGCGCCGCCGACGCGCCCGGGCGCGGTCGCCTGGAACAGTGGGTCGAGGCGAACGGTGCCGGTGAAATGCTCGGCAGGCGCCTTCTGGGACGGCTGCAAGCCGCTTCGCTTGAGATCCATGTTTCGTACCTGCTCTTTCGTCGGACTACGTCGCGCTGCCGGCAGTGATGGCCTCGTCGAACGCGAGCGAGGAGGATAGGCCGCGGTACGCATCGATCTGCTGCCGAAGCGTGGCGACCGTCTGCTCGGCCGTCCCGATCGCATCGGCCCCCGCGATGAAGCGCAGTGGGGGGCGCTCCTGGTCGGTAAGGGTGATGAGGGCCTTCGCGAGCTTTGCGGGGTCGCCCCCCTGCTTGCCGTTCTGGGCTCTCCAGAATTCGAGCTGCTTCGCTCTGCGCTCGC
Source organism: uncultured delta proteobacterium (assembly GCA_963696385.1). Taxonomy (GTDB): domain Bacteria; phylum Myxococcota_A; class Polyangia; order Polyangiales; family Polyangiaceae; genus Palsa-1150. Next base: position 348,622 of record CAVOKF010000001.1, on the reverse strand, counting down.
TGTAGTCGCTGATCGACGGCTCGGCGTAGCTCGTCGATTGCTCCGAGAGGAGCTCCGTGCGGAAGAACCCGGGGTTGACGATAGTGGTAGCGATGCCGAACGGCTCGACCTCGGGCGCGAGCGACTCCATCCAGCCCTCGAGGCCGAACTTTGACGCCGCGTAGGCGCTGCAGAACTCGAAGCCCGTGAGGCCCGCCGAGGAGGAGATCGCGAGGACGTGCCCCGAGCGCTGCTTGCGCATCACCGGCAGGACGGCGCGGGTGACGTTCATGGGTCCAGTGAGGCTCGCCGCCAGTTGCCGATCCATCTGCTCCGGCGACAGCTCCTCGAAGTAACCGGCGTAGAAGCTGGCCGCGTTGTTGACCAGCACGTCGATGCGCCCGAACCGATCGACGCCGGCGCGCACCGCCGCTTCGGCATCGGCGCGACGCGTGACGTCCAGCTTCACCGTTAGCAGATCGTTCGACGGACCCAGCGCTCTGGACACGCGGTCGGGGTCCCGGCCCGTGGCCACGACGGCGTGGTTGGCCGCCAGCGCCGCCTTTGCGAAGTCGAGGCCCATGCCGCGACCCGCGCCCGTGATGAACCAGACCTTCTTGCTCATGGCATCTCCTCCTTCACGCGCCTTCGGGGCACGAACCGGACCGACGCGACGAAGAATGCGCTCGGCGCCCGCGGCGGGGTAGACGGTCCCTACGCGACAGGCTGTTTAGCAGTTCTTGACAATCCTCGCCGGTTCGCGACCTTCTCGACCCATGAGCACGGCTCCGTTCCCGCAGCTCCAGTCGTTCCTCGCCGTGGCGCGCCATCGCAGCTTCAGCGGCGCGGCGCGGGAGCTCGGCGTTTCGAGGTCCGCCGTGAGCCAGTCGGTGCGGCAGCTCGAGGAGCAGCTTCGCGTGGTCCTGCTTGCCCGCACGACCCGTAGCGTGTCGCTGACGGATGCGGGCAGGCGCCTCGTCGATGGCGCGGGGCCATCGGTGGGACAAGTGGTGGCCGCCCTCGCCGAAGTCTCCGCACAGCCGGGAGAGACGGTGGGTCGACTGCGGCTGTCGGTGCCGCGAGCGGCGGTACCGTTCGTGATCGATCCGGTGATTCCCAAGTTTCGCGCGCGTCACCCGCGGGTCGAGGTCGAGGTCGTCATCGAGGACCGCTTCGTGGACATCGTCGCGGAGGGGTACGACGCGGGGGTCCGACTGAGCGAGGCCATCGAGCGCGACATGGTGCAGGTGCGCCTGACCGATGCCTTTCGGTTCGTCGTCGTGGGCTCCCCTGGCTACCTCGCGCGCCACGGTACGCCGCAGCGCCCCGAGGACCTCCTGCGCCACGAATGCATCACCTTCCGACAGACATCGGGAGCGCTCTACGCCTGGGAGCTGGAGCGCGGGCGCCGGAACTGGCGCGTGGCTGTTCGCGGAGGCGTTGTCAGCGGCGACGCGCGCCTCAACGCCTTTCTCGCCGAACAGGACTTGGGGCTCGTGTACGCCTTGGAGCCGATGGTCATCGAGCCACTACGCACCCAGCGGCTGAAGGTGGTTCTCGAGCGGTACGCCCCGACGGTTCCTGGCTTCTTCCTCTACTTCCCAAGCGTCGCACGGCGGTCCGCGTCGCTTCGTCTGTTCGTCGATGCCGCGAAAGAGCTCGCCGTGCGGGCCCTGAGATGACTGAGACTTCGGCGGCTTCTTGGGGACACGAAGCTACGACTGACAAGCAGCCGATCAGTCCGTCGCCAACATCGGACGTGCACACGATGTCCCCGCGAGTCGCGGCCGAAGCCATGCCGTGTTCTGCGCATCGTTCCGCGGCTTGCGGCGACCGTGCGGCAGGCCGATGCTCTCCGGCATGAAGGTCATCGTTACCGGCGCCACCGGCATGGTCGGCGAAGGTGTGCTCCTGGAGTGCCTCGCGAACCCCGTCGTCGAGCGCGTCCTTTCGGTGGCGCGCAAGCCGTGCGGGCACACGCACCTGAAGCTCGAGGAGTGCTTGGTCGCCGACTTCCGTGAGCTGGGGGCCGTCGAGGCGCGGCTCGCCGGGTACGACGCCTGCTTCTACTGCGCCGGGGTCAGCTCGGTGGGAATGAGCGAGGCCGATTACACCGTCGCGGCGTATGACACTCCGGTGGCCTTCGCGACCACGCTTGCCCGGCTCAACCCGGACATGGTTCTCGTACACGTCACGGGCGCGGGCACGGACGGCACCGAGCAGGGCAAGGTCATGTGGACGCGCGTGAAGGGCAAGGCGGAGAACACGCTGATGCGGCTCGGTTTCCGCGCGGTCTACAACTTCCGCCCCGGTCTGATGAAGCCCGTGCCTGGGCAGAAGAACCTCAAACGAAGCTACCGCGTGATGCTGCCGCTCCTCCCCGTCATGGCGCTGTTCTTCCCGACGCTCACGCTGAACGAAGTGGGCAAGGCGATGATCCGGTGCGTGCTCTCCGGAGCGCCGAAGAGCGTGGTCGAGGTCCCGGACATCGCGGCCCTGGCAAAGACTTGAAGGCCCCGCACTGCGAAATCCTTCGGTCACCATGGCGAAGTCGACATCCAATGCCGCCGCGCTCGGCTCCCCGAGCGCTGAGCGCCGACATCGGACAGCTCAGCGCCGGCTGAACGCCGCGGAGCAAGCCGCCGCTCCGGCGACGCCTCGACACCGTCCGTCCTTGCCCTATGTTTTGTCCATGGCGGTCGGTTGGGCGCAGGACGGTGCGGTGCAAGATCAAATCGACGCGACGGTCGATAGCGCTGTCAAACGGACGCGGAGCCGGCTCGCGCAGGGAGAGAGCCTCCTCGCCTGTGAGGAGTGCGGCGAGCCGATCCCCGAAGCGCGGCGCCAAGCATTGCCAGGCGTCCGGAGGTGCGTCCCGTGCCAATCCGAGGCGGACCGGCTTGATGTGCACCAGAGCCTCTATAACCGCCGGGGCAGCAAAGACAGTCAGTTGAAGTAGCGCTGCAATCGCCTGACGCCACTTCGTTTTCGACGCTTCGAGCGCCCATTCTCGCCCTTTTCGTAGCCCTCGAGCGGCGCCCGCGCCCGGATGCGATGGGTGACCGACGGGGGGATCCAGAGCGCCGAGTTCGGCGGCACGATCCAGAGCGCGCCGGCCGACTCGCACGTGAGCTCGCCGCGGACGAGAACCATGACCTGGGCCTCGCGATGGGCGTGCGGCTGGCTCTCGAGGCCACCGCTCGCGATGATGAGACCCACGGCGTGTGCGCGGCGCGCGACCACGGTCTTCACTCGCCCGCTCGCCTCGAGCACGAAGTGGCGCGCCAACGCTTCGCGCGGCACCGTTTCGCCGCGGGCGTCACGCGCAGTGTGGATCTCTCCGCGAAACGTCGAGCCCGTCAGTGGATTCGCCTTCAAGGTCCGCGTCTCGTGGGCATGTCCGTTTTGCGAAATACTTTGTCGGGATGAAGAATGCGGTCAACGACGCCCGACCGTACGTTGCTGGGCATGGTCTACGACGTAATCATCGCAGGGGCCGGCCCCGTCGGGCTGTTCCTCGCCTGCGCGCTGCGGCTCGCGAAGCTCTCCGTGCTGGTGCTCGAACAATCGGAGGATCCGCGGTCGCCGCTCAAGCGGCTTCCGTTTGGACTGCGAGGGCTCTGGGGCCCAAGCATCGAAGCTTTCTACCGGCGCGGGCTTCTGGAACGGATTGCGGCCGAATCGCGTCCCGCGGGTGCGCCCGGCCAGTCGAGCCAGCCGACGCCCGGGGCAGCGCAGCGCGGGCCGGCCGGCCACTTCGCGGGCATCCAGTTCGACCACGGCCTCATCGACGCGACGCGGTGGACGTATCGACTGCCGGGCCCGTCCTCCATCCAGCTCGGGAGCGCGATGGAGCAGATCGAAGGCGTGCTCTCCGCTCACGCGATCTCCGCCGGCGTCGAGATCCAGCGCGGCCGCGGCGTCGACGGTTTCGAGACTTCGAACGATGAAGTCACCGTCCATGCTGGCGAAGAGCGCTTTCGCGCGCGATTTCTCGTGGGTTGCGATGGCGGCCGCAGCACCGTCCGCAAGCTGGGCGGCTTCGACTTCGTCGGCACCGATCCCGAGTTCACGGGATACTCGGTCCACGTCGACATCGCCGACCCGGAGAAGCTCCGCATGGGCCGGCAAGCCACACCGACTGGCAACTACACGCAAGCGCAACCAGGTTTTCTCGCGTTTGCCGACTTCGACGGCGGGGCCTCCCATCGCGCAGAGCCGATCTCGTGCGAACACGTGCAAGCCGTGCTGCGGCGCGTGTCCAACACGGACGTGACCCTCACTGCGTTGCACCTCGTCTCGACGTGGACCGACCGCTCGCACCAAGCAACGACTTACCGCAAGGGAAGCGTGCTCTTGGCGGGCGACGCCGCGCACATTCATTCACCGCTAGGCGGACAAGGCTTGAACCTCGGGCTCGGAGACGCCATGAACCTCGGGTGGAAGCTCGCTGCGACCCTTCGGGGGGATGCCCCCGATGGCTTGCTCGACAGCTACACCGCGGAGCGGCATCCGATCGGGGCACGCACCCTCGACTGGACACGGGCCCAGGTCGCGCTGATGCGACCGAGCTCCCGCGCGCTCCACGCCGTCGTCCGCGACCTGATCGACACGGGCGACGGCGCGACCTACTTCGCGGAGCGCGTCTGGGGTGTATCCCTCCGCTACGACCTCGGCGACGAGCACCCGCTCGTGGGCCGCAGTTGCCCGGACTTCGAGCTTGAGAACGGGACGCGGGTCGGCACGCTGCTCCGTGATGGCCACGGGTTGTTGCTCGACTTCGGTGGGGAAGCATCGCTGGCCGCGCTCGATGGGCTCTGGGGCGACCGCGTCAGGTACCTGGCGAGCGACACCAAGGATCGCCTTGGCCTCCGCGCCGTGCTCGTGCGTCCCGATGGGTTCGTGGCATGGGCGAGCGAGACGACTCCTAGTGCGAAGGACGTCATGCGAGCTGCAGCGAGATGGTTCGCGCGCCGCGACCATCACGCCAGCGGTAGCTGACAAGACGCCGTCCGGCGAAGAGGAATCGTCTCAGAGCTCCCACGCGCCAGGATGCGCGCCAGCTCGCCAGTGAGCGAGCCGCACGGGCCCCGCGCGCGTCGCCGAGCCCAGCTGGAGACGATCCGGCGGAGCGGGAGGAGCTCGATGGGGAGCGGTCGGATGGGTCCGCCGGCACGGCGACGCTGTACTGCGAGGACTGTACGGATACGTCCCATGCCGATCGAGGCTCACCGCAACGGGGCGCAGGTTCGAGTCCTGCCGGGCGTGCTGAAATCGTTAAGACCGGCGGCTTCTGGGATTGCCTCGGCCCCAGTTACGGCGCGCCAATCCACGCCGCTCGAACGGCGGTCACTTCGTGCAGTACAGCGCCCAGGCCTCTCCCGTACCGGCGCACGAGGCGAAGCCGGAGCCCCCCCCAAGACGCGGGTCGCATCGCCAATATCGCCACTCCGATGGTCGGGCTACGACCGTACCCTTTCATCCGGGGCGCGACATTTGCCGCCGCGCTTCTCCGCGCCATTGTCCAAGACATCGGGATGGACGCTCGAGACTTCGTGGCGAAGCGCTGAAGGGCTCTCCCTTCCGGCACGCCCAGGTTCCACCGCAATCGGTTCGCCGTTGCACGGACGACGAATGCCCATAAGGGATTTATGTGACCGCGGCGGTTTCCCGGTCTCTTCGTCAGCCGATGCGCTGGGCTTACCACTCGCCGCTCCACAGCCGTCGCGTTAGAGCGGCGAACCACTATCGTCACCCAGCATCGCGCGGCGGATGAGGGGCAGCGGTGCGTCGCCATAGCTGAGGAGCCGATCGTGGAACGCGCGCAAGTCGAAGGCCGCACCCACTTTCGCACGCCAGTCGGCACGCAGTTTCAGGATCATCAGCTTGCCGAGGGTGTAGTTGAGGTACATCGGATCGAGGGTGCCGCGCGCCGATTGCTGCCGCGCTGTGCCCACGTCTTGGTAGGCCTGCTCGACGAATAGCTTTTGTGACTCGGCCACGGTCATGCCGCGCGTGTGCAAGCCGATGGCCGATAGAAACCGCCCGTCGCGCATGAGCGCTTGCAGGAGCTGGGCAATGTGTGCGCGCGGATCGGTGCCCGCAACGCCTTCGTCCCACATCATCTCTTCGACATAATGCGCCCAGCCTTCGTTGCTCGCGTAGGAGCCGAACGATTGGATGATCCGCGACCCGAGGCGCACGCGCTGCAAACGATCGAGGAAGTGCCCCGGCCACACCTCGTGAATCGTCGTGAACAAGAGCCCTTCGCGTGAAGGGATGTAGGCGCGTTGCTCCGCTTCAGACCACTTGGGGTCGGGTGGGGAGATGAAGTAGAAGCTTGGCAGCGGACGACTCTCGAACACACCGGGCTGATTGATCGACGCGAAGTTCACGCGCATGAAAGGGGGCGACTCGCGCACTTCGGCCTGCTCGTTCGAAGGAATGGTCACGATCGGATGGTTTTCGAGAAACGCGCGCAGCGACACCACCTGCCGTCGTCCGAGCGCGACGACCTCGTCGGCGGGTGGCCGATCGGCGGTAGCCGCGGCCAAGGCGTCGGACAGCGTCTGACCAGGGGCAAACGCGTGAGCGGCCGCCTCGAGCGCGCGCTGGTTACGCTGAAGATCGGCACGACCGACGCTTTCGAGCGTCGCGAGCTCGATCTGGACCCCCTCGGTCTCCTGCAACATGCGAAGAAAGGTTTCAGGGCCGAGAGCGAAGTCGTCGGTTCCCTCGGGAAGCCGACTTTTGAGGTCGTCGCGGAAAGCGCCCAGCCGCAGGCCCAGCTCGGCTAGCGCGGTCGCCAGGTCGGTCTTCAATTTCGGATCGGCGACACCCGACAGGTCCTCCGCCACGTCCTTCTGGATGAACGCCAGCTGGCCGCCGATCATCTGAATGGCGAAGCCGAGCACGGCCCGCGGCAGCTTGGCTTCGAGGTTCGTGCGCGCGATCGCGAGGTAGCCGCCGGACGCTCGGCAGATCGCAACGACAGCGCGGGCCCGCTCGTCGACCGGCGCGTAGTCGCGGCCCGTGTAGTTGATGAGCGAAAGCGCACCCAAGTAATAGAGCGGCGAGCGCCACGGGATTCGGCGCCCGGTCAGGTCGAAGATGGCACCGCGCAGCCGAGTCACGAAGACGTCGCGTTCCAGGCGGCTCTGCTCGGATAACTCGCGAGCCGGGAAGCTCTCCAGTCGAGCGCGTGCTTCGGTGAGGAACGCCGCGCGGCTCTGCAGCGCGGCCGGCGAATCGTCGGGCAGCTTTCCGTCGTACTGGTGCATTCCGAGCGCCACACCGAGCGTTCCGCTGAAGAGAGCGGCCGGGATGCGGTCGAAGTAGGCTTGGTAGAGTTCGGCGGCCGTTTTTTGGAAGGTTGCGTCGGTCGTCGTCGGCGCCGAAGCTGCCGCGCTGGGCGCGGGTGTGGCGAGTGGCGGCTGCTTCGAGGAGGACGCGCAGGAAAAGCTGGAGAGGCAGACGAGGAGGAACGTGACCTTCGGAAAGCGGTGCATCGCGGCGACTATTGCACGCGAGCGTGACGTGAGGGGAGGTTACGGTCGCCGCGCCGGAAGCGAAGCTTGCGCCGGATGCGGCAACGCATCGGGCGATGAGTCGCGACGCGAGCGGATGGGGCGCGGGAATGCAGTCACGAAAACGACAACCGTCCGGCTGTCGAGCGGCTTGCGTTCCGGGACGGCGGCGAGGCGACCAAGACGACGCTATCTAGTTCGGCGACCAGGTGCCCGCGCCGATATCGAGCTTCCAGCTGACCTGATAGGTCGGCATGGATATCGCCGTTCCTGTGAAAATGAGCGGCTGAAATACGAACGTGGCCAGATTGTTGTGTAGGCCCGGATCGCCCGTGTCCTGGCCGTACCAGTGATCGCCCCAGTACATGTAGACCGTTCCATGACTGCCCGCGATCGGCATGACCCACGTCGACTGCGTCATCCAGGTGTCCTTGCCGACGGGAGCAAGATAGCCCTGGTACGTCCAGGGGCCCATCATGTCAGGTGCCGTCGAATAGAAATCGTCGTTGGCTTGCCACCCGGTCTTGGCAGAACCGATCCAGTAGAGCGTGCTGCCCGCCCTGAACACGGTCGGAGCTTCGCTGCCGCCGGTATTGCCGTTGACGGCCGGATATTGATTGGCCGAAAGCCAGCTGTGACAATCGGTGGCGAGCGGATAAACCCAGCCACTCTCCGTTACGACATAAGCGTTGTTGCCGTCCGTCAGGGCGCTCATGTCACTGTGCGCGGCGATCTCGCCATTCGCGTTCATCAGCTCGCCCTTGAACGAGTAAACTCCGTTGACCGTGGGGGAGGTTGCGTAAACGACTTCCTTGTCCACCTCGTGCGTGATGTCGGAGGCATGGGCGTAGAGGACGAACTCCCCGGTGCTCGGGCACTGGATGATGTGGGGCCTCTCACCCTTCCGTACCGGCCCGAGCAGGCCGCTTGGTTGCTGGGGAAGGATGATTCCCTCGTTCTTCCAGGTCACCAAATCTTTCGACGAATACATCGAGAAGCCGTTGAAGTAGTTATTCGTCGTGGTCGGCAGGAAGTACTGTCCGTGAAGATAAAAGGTATCGCACACCTTGATGATGCCGCCGCCGTGGGCGTCGACCAGATTTCCGTCTGTGTCCGTGAAGGTGATGCCCGGCGGGTTCGGCGGCGAGATGTCTGTGGTCGTCACGGGGTCGGTGAAAACGCTGACAATCGATCCGGGCGCGACCGTGCAGCTTCCCCCATCGCCCTCGGCTGCGGTGACGCTCGCGTCCCCGGCTGCGGTGACGCTCGCGTCCTCGGCTGCAGTGACGCTCGCATCCTCGGCTGCGGTGATGCTCGCGTCGCCAGCGTCATGGCTTGGAGCGGCCCCGTCTCCGTGCCCCGCGGCTGCAGCATCCTGGCCCGCATCGAAAGCGGTCGGGCCGCTCCCCGAGGCGTCCTGGCTGTTCACAACGCTCGGGCCAGCCCCCGCATCGCCCTGCTGACCGGTGCTCGAAGGGCTGGGGCCTGAACTTGAAGCATCCTGGCCGGTGCCCGCAGGGCTGACGTGTGCAGCCGCCGCGTCCCCGTCGCTTTGCGTGTCACCTTGAGAGACCCCCTGCCCGGCTCCGCCGTCATCGGGTTCGTTTGCGACCGGAGTTACGCCAGCGGACACGGGGCCGCCGGACCCCGTCTTCGTTCCGCACGCGACGAAGGCCGTACAAGTCAGCGAAAAGATGAATGCGAGACCCAACCTCTGTCGAATCACGGGTCCTCCTCGATCCAGCCGCGTCACGAGAGGCGGGCTCGCCACCACCGATCCGGTGAAAATCCAGCCCCCGCGAAATCCTTCAGCGGCGTACCCCGACCGCGCGGTGGTTGTCAAGCACCGTCCACCACCGCGATCCACCCACCATGGCCGATTCGACGGCGATCCAGTGACAGCGAACGCGCCCTATGGAACGACCCCTCCAGTTCTTGAGCGATGGCTCTCTTCTCGTTCTTTCGTGCGTGCGACGTCTCGACCGTGGAGCCTCCACACAGGGGATCCCTCTGCACATCGCCCGCACGAAGCTCTCCGACGTCCACGCCGGTGACGGACGCGCCGCGATGGCTCACGTCAAGCCACCACTTCCTCGCCGACACCGTAGAGCCAGATCCCTCGACACGGTGTAGGCCAGCGCACAGGCCACAGCGTAGGTGACCTCGACGAAGCGGTGGAACGCGATCAGATGGGCGGGCTCGGAGCGGGGAATCAGCGTGATGACCGTAACTGCGACCGCGCAGAGATCGCGCGCTAGCGCTAGAAGAGCCGGGCCCGGCTCGCCTGTTCCGTCGGCGCCATCCCCGTGCTCGGCGGCCTTCATCATGACTACCGCGCCGCGGCCTGAACCGGCGGACGGCCCGAGGAGCCAGGACAGCCGTCAGGCGCGAGGCCGGACGGGAGGGGGAAGCGGCGTTTGAATCCTCCCGGAAACTGTCAACGGTCTACGAAGGCGACCACGGATCGAAGATGTTGACGCCGAGGTCGGCAAAGTCCCGCACGTTGCGAGTGGCAACCGTCAGGCCATGCTCCAGTGCCGTGGCGACGATCAAGCCGTCCGCCATCGATAAGCCCCTGCCTTTGAGGTTGCATTCTCCGGCCAGAATGCCCCAGCGCTCGGCGATGCGCTCGGTTACCGGCAGTACCCGGCCATCAAACCAGGGGCGGAGCGTCTCGTTTATCCACTGTTGCAATTCCCGGCGGCGCTTGCTTGCAGGAAGCACGGTGAGGCCCTTGAGCATCTCGCCCAGCGACACGACGCTCAGGAAAAGCTGCTCGTCGTCCACGGCGTCGAGCCAGTCCTCGACATGGGGATCGGACTGAGGGCGCGTCAGCCCGGATGGTACGTTCGTATCGAGCAGGAACCCGCTCACAGTTTGATCGGACGGCCCGCGTCCGGGTCGCGCTCAAACTTGAGGTCGAGACCTTTGAGCGGCGATTCAGCGAACAATTGCGCGAGGCTCTTCCGGCTTGTCGGGCGCGCTTTGTCGGCAGCGGCGGTGGATAGCACATCGTCAAGGTAGGCTTCGAGCGAGAGCCCGCGCGCACTGGCCTGGGCCACCAGACCTGCCTCGATCTCGGGCTTCAGTTCAAGCTTCATGCTCTGCTCCCCGCTGCGAAAGGTCGACTTCAATCCCGTCCATGAGTTCGTCGGGCGTGACGTGGACGACATCGCCGCGCGCGAAGGCCGCGCGGCCTTCCGCAAACCGCTGGCGGGCGTAGCTTAGCCACTCGTCCTGGAACTCGTCGCACGGGCGGAGCGCCTCGGCCCCGGCGCGCAACGCATCCTCGACCGAGGCCGATTGCCCTGACGCGATCTGCGCCGGGGCGGAGCGCGCGAGGTCTTCGGGCAGGTCGGCAAGCGTGATGGGGCGGGCCATAGCGTCAATCAGAGGAAGCTCCAGCGGGCTCGGACGGAGCATCTTCTGCCGCCCGCCTCGAAACGCGCTCTTTTTATTGCCGAGCTTCTTCGGCAAGCGTAGCGCGCCGCGCCGTAGCCCAGCGAAGCCGTAGGCGGAGCAGGGCGTAGCAACGATGGGCTATGCGGCCATAATGCGGCCATAGGCCGCTCTAATTAGGGCTGGGATGGTTCTGGAAGGGTACGCCTTTGGAGTTTTTCTCCAAAGGAAGCGAAAGCCCTTGATGGGCTTGAGCTTACCCAAGCGATTGATTGGAGTGAGTAGGAAACGTTGCGAATGGCGAAAGTTGGCCTTCTTCGCCAAGGACCTCGAGTAGACCTGTACCGGTTTATTCGGGCGGAGAAGGCTTCCTTCGAGGTGCGCGTGATGTGCCGGGTGTTTGGGATGTCGCCGAGCACCTACTATCCAGGTCGTACGTCATGCCCTCCTAGCGGGTAGATGCCATGTTGCTGGCGTCGGTGACGGTCGTTGCGATACCGCGCCGGGGGAGGCAAGGAAGACCCACGCGTCTCACTCCGAGCCCGCTCGCGATCCCGGATGCGTCCCCTTCGGGCGACGCGCAGCTGCTTGCGGCCCCACCGTCGTGCCCCCGCCCGAGTCCTGCACTTACCGGCGATGCCCTGCGCCAGGTTGCGCCACATGCGACTTGCGGTCCGATGGATTTGGGGGGCATCCGCGGTCGTGGACCGCGATGTCGCCGATGCCGCTCCGGTTCGACTCGTGGGCGCGTGCGCTCGGCGGCATGCCCGGCCGGGAGAGGATGAAACCGTCCTGGGGCGCCGCCCGACTGAGCCCGGAGCGGCCTCAGTCGCCCTGCGCCTCGAGCGCGACGGGCTGCCACTTCTCCCACCCCGCCAACCGCTTCGCGTAGTCGGCCTTCGCGATCCCGAGAGGCGCCGCGCCGAAGAAAACGCGGAGCGGCGGCTCCTTCGCGTCGACGACCTTCAAGAGCGCGCGGGCCGAGGCCCTGGGATCGCCCTGCTTGCCGATGCGCGCCTTGCGCTGCTCGTTGATCCTCTCGCGGACCTCGGCGTATTCGGGCATCTCCTTCGCGCGTTTGGCCGACGCTCCGCCCCAGTCCGTGTCGAAGCCGCCCGGCTCGATGAGGGTGACGTGAATGCCGAAGTCCGCAACCTCCTGGGCGAGCGCCTGGGTAAACCCTTCGAGCGCCCACTTGGATGCGTGGTACGCACCGATGCCCGCAAAGGCGGAGATCCCGCCGATCGAGGAGACCTGGAGGATGTGACCGCTTTTCTGCTTCCGCAGATGGGGGAGCGCAGCCTGGGTGACCCAGAAGGCGCCGAAGACGTTCGTCTCCAGTTGATCGCGGAGCTCCTTCTCCGAGAGCTCTTCGATCAACCCGAACTGCCCGTAGCCCGCGTTGTTGATCACGATGTCCAAGCGGCCGAAATGCTTCTGCGCCTGGTCGACCGCGGCGAAGCACGCCGAACGGTCCTGCACGTCGAGCACGAGGGGGAGGATGCGATCTCCGTATTTGGAAACGAGATCCCTCAGGGCACGCGTATCGCGCGCGGTGGCAGCCACTTCGTCGCCACGGTCGAGGGCTGCGATTGTCCATTCACGTCCGAAGCCGCGCGATGTGCCGGTAATGAACCACATCTTGTTCGCCATGTTGAGTTCCTCGATTCGAAGGGGGGCAAGGCTACTGGATCGAACACGCGCCAGCCCGTGTTTCGACGGATGAGCAGGAGCTGCGGGGGCGCGAGCTGAGGATGCGGGTCGACGGGCAGCTCATTTTCAACCGCATGCCTTCGATGTTGAACACCGCACGCGCTGGCTTCGGGTTGGCGTGCCTCATGGACGACTTGGCCGAACGTCGACTCACGCGCGAACTCGCAAACTGGTGTCCGCCCTTCGCGGGCTACCACCTCTACGACAGAGCCGTGCGTTGCGCTGTCCTCCAGGCGACTACGACACGGGCCGTGTTCGAGCTTTTCTTGCGCCGTCAGCGGATGCGCCGCGCACTGGTCCGGCACCGTGCCCGTGGTCGCCTCCCTCGAAGGGCGGCGCGCTGAGAAACCGCGCCGCTTGCCTGTCGGGCGAGCGCTCCGCGGCAGGCCGAATCGGCCCAGCGTTTGCTCCACGAATGGGGTGAGTCGGCCCTCAGGGGAACCGAGAACTTGCGCGCCATTGTGAATTGCGAGAGCTCGGCATAGGGTGTCGTTCGCGCGGTCTTGCGCGAAGAGGCGGTCTTGCGCGAAGAGGAGGAACCGTGAACCAACAGGGACCCGAAGCGTTGATGCAGATGATGCAGGGCGTTCAGGCGAGCGGAATCTTGAAGGCGGGCATTCAGCTCGGCGTGTTCACCAAGATTTCCGAAGGCGACGCCACGGTGCCGGCCATTGCGCGCGCTATCGATTGCCCAGAGCGTGGCACACGGATCCTCGTCGACGCCCTCGCCGCGCTTGGACTCCTCCAGAAGAGGGGAGCGGCGTATGCGCTGCCGCCGGTCACCGAGCAGTTCCTCGTACGGGGCAAACCCACGTACTTGGGCGACCTGGCGCTCATCTTCACGAGCTCCCTATTTTTTTCGGGGTCCGACAAAATTGCCGAGGCCGTGCGCCACGACGGCACGATCATGGCGGAGCACGCGGAGACGCCTGGCCATTCGTTCTGGGAGGAGTTCGCACGGTCGACTGCGGCCATGGCGGGCCCCGCCGCGAGCGCGCTCGATGCTCTCCTGGCGCCGTGGTTCGCGGGCCGAAAAAAGGTTCGCGTGCTCGACGTCGCCGCGGGCAGCGGTCTCTATGGCTTCACGCTCGCGTCACGCCCGACCGTGCACCTGACCTCGCTCGACTGGCCGAACGTGCTCGTCGAGACCAGGCGGTGGGCCCAGCGAGCGGGCGTCGACTCCACGCGCGTCCGCTACATCGAGGGCAACTTGTTCGATGTGGACTATCAGGGCCCGTACGACCTGATCCTCTTGAGCCACGTGTACCACCACTTCGACGCGCCGACGTGCGCGTCCCTCACCAAGAAGGTGGCCGCGTCGTTGGCGCCGGGCGGCCGCGTCGCCGTACAGGATTTCCTTTACGACGCAGAGCTCAAAAACCCCATGGGAGCGCTCTTCGCCCTTTCGATGCTCATGTGGACGCGAAAAGGCCAGACGTATTCGGTCGAAGACTACACGGGCTGGTTCACCGGCGCCGGCCTGAAGCCTGCCGGCGTCCACCCCGGCGCCGGCCTTCCTTCGTCGTTTCTCTTCGCTGACAAGTAGACTGGACGGCGGTGCACAGGGAGCGTTCCAACCGAGTCGGCGAGTTGCACGAGACCGCAACGCCACCGCCCCCGTCTCACGATCCCGGCTATCTCGATCGCCTTTTGCCGGGATCGGAGCAACGGTCACGTCCCCTTCGGGACGTGCTTCAGCCCGGACTTTTTAGCCGGTGCTGGCGCAGCCCTGGACCCGCGCAGCTCACGTCGACGCGACAGGAGAAATGCGGAGAGCGCACGATGAAAACGATGAAGGCCCTTCGTTTCGAACAATACGGGCCGCCCTCTGTTCTCACGCTTGCAGAACTCGGAGTCCTCGTTGTTGTTTTCGTAGGTGCGGTTATCCATGGGGGCCCATCTTCCTTTCTCGCAGGTCGCTGGGACTCAATCGCGCAGCCCCAGGTTCTTCATCAGGCGCGCGAGGTACGGCTGGCTGAGGCCGAGTAGCTCGGCGGCCCGGGTCTGGTGGTTGCCGGTCCGCTGCAGGGCCTCGCGTATGATGGCGCGCTTCCCGTCGGCGACGGCATCGTGATAACCGACCGGCGCGTCGCCGGTGGACGCCAAGCGCGACTCGCCCTCGACAATCTCCTCGGGCAGCGCCTCGAGCCCGATTTCCACACCGAGCGAGAGAGCGACTGCGCGCTCGATGACGTTCGCGAGCTCGCGCACGTTGCCCGGCCACCCGTAGGTCAGGAGCACGCGCCGGGCGGGAGCCGAGAAACGCAGCCCTTGCCGCGCGCTCTCCGCGGCGAAGCGACCGATGAAGTGATCCAGCAGCGCCGAGACGTCGTCCTTGCGCTCGCGCAGCGGAGGAAGGCGCAATGAGACCACGTTCAGCCGGTAGTAGAGATCTTCGCGAAAGCGACCGGCCGCGATGTGCGCCGCCAAGTCGCGGTTGGTCGCGGCGACGATGCGAACGTCGGCCCTGAGCGTCCGCGTGCCGCCGACGCGCTCGAACTCGCGCTCCTGCAGCACCCGGAGGAGCTTCGCCTGCAGCGGTGGCGCGAGCTCGCCAATCTCGTCGAGGAACAGCGTGCCGCCGGCCGCCGCCTCGAAGCGGCCTGGCTTGCTGCGCACCGCACCCGTGAAGGCGCCCTTCTCGTGACCGAAAAGATCGCTCTCGAGCAGCTCGCCTGTGAGCGCGGCGCAATTGACGGCGACGAAGGGGCCGCCGGATCGCCTGCTGCTCGCATGGATGGCTCGAGCCATCACCTCCTTGCCCGTGCCGCTCTCGCCCAGGAGCAGGATGGTCGCTTCCGATGCGGCCGCGCGCATTGCAATCTCGTGGGCCTCGGCCATTGCGCGGCTCTTTCCGAGCACCAGGTGGTGGCGCGTCGAGATCTCGCGCGTCAGCGACTCGATCTGGCGACGCAGGTCGACCTTCTCGAGCGCGCCGGCGACGACGTGCTCGAGATGCGCGGCGTCGAAGGGCTTTGTGATGAAATCCGTCGCGCCGGCGCGGACCGCGCGCACCGCCGCCTCGATGCTGCCGTGGGCGGTGAGCACGATGACCGTAGCAGGCGTGGCGCGCGATCGCAGCGCCTCGAGCACCGCGAAGCCGTCGACGGCCGGCATCTGCAGATCGAGCAGGACCACGTCGACGTCCTGCGCATCGATTATCGCGAGAGCCTGCGCGCCGTCCTGCGCGCTCTCGATGGCGTGCCCGAGTGCGCGGAAACGGTCGCAGAGGATCTTGCGGATGGCCGGATCGTCGTCGACGATCAAGATGCGCGCGCTGATGCGGGCGCGTTCCGTGTCGCTCACGCTGCCGCTCCCCGAGGCAGCACCACGGCGAAGGTGCTCCCCTGGCCGGGCGCGCTCTTCACCAAGAGGTCACCGCCGTGCAGACGCACGAGATCGCGCGCGATGCACAGGCCGAGCCCCGAACCTGGCCTGTCCTCGCGCGCACGGTAGAAGCGATCGAAAATTCGACTCGCGTGGTCCGCCTCCATTCCGATGCCGTCATCCTCGACAACGACCCGGACCTCGTCCGGGTCCGGCGAGACCTCGACCCTCACCGTACCGCCGCGGTCGGTGAACTTGAGCGCGTTGCCGACGAGGTTCTCGACCACCTTCCGGAGCTTGGCTCCGTCGGCGAGCGTCTGCGCCACCGGAGCGCGCACGTGGAGGTGCACGCCGCGCTCGTCGGCGATCGGCTGCAGGCTCTTGACCACTTCGCGCGAGAGCGCCCCGACGTCCACGGGGGCCGTCTCCAGGACCACGCGCACCACGCACGCGCGTGCGGCGTCGAGCAGCTTGCTGACGGCACCCATCAGTCGCTCCGCGTGGTCGCGGATGATCTCGACGTACTCGCGCTGGTCGCCGGTGAGTGGGCCGGCCAGGCCGTCGAGCATGTTCTGCGCGGCACCCTTCACCGACGTGAGGGGCGTCCTCAGGTCGTGCGAGAGATCGAGGACCATGTGCTCGCGACGCTGGACCAGCTCGGCGAGCTCGAGGTTCGTGCGGGCGAGGGCTACGTTCGTCTCACGCAGGCGCTCGGTGCGTACCAAGACCTCGCGCTCCAGGCCCATCCGCGCTTCCTCCAGCTTGCGGTTCGCGGCGCGAAGCTCGTCTGAGGTGCGAGAGAGCTCGTGCTGAGCGAGGATCAGCTGATCGGTCCGCTTGTGGTTGACGACGCCCTGCAGCAGGAGAAGGGCGAGCGCCGCCGCGACGCTCGCCTGAACGGCCCACGCCTCGTGGACCACGAGCGGCACCAGGATGGCGACGACGAGCACGTAACTCATCGAGCTCGACTGCCACGCATGGCACTGCTCGAACTTCAACGTGCAGACCGTGCAGCGCCCGAACGGCTGCACCGCCACGTTGCGACGGAGCGAGCAGTTACCGTTGATGACCGCGAGCGACTTCTTCGCGGTCGACGTCGACATCGCATGCACCATGGGGACACCTCGTGACCAGTCCAATTCGCGCGAACGCCTCCCGTATCAGCACGTAGGTCGTGACTCCGGGGCAGAACCCCACGGCGGGGGCGAGAACGGCCCCAGCGGTGGGCAGCGCGAGGAGGAGGAATCCCGCCGCGCGCAGCCCCGAGTGGACGAGCGCGATCCCGCCCGCGATGATCAGCGCCGCGATCGCGCATGAGCCGCGGCTGCCGGCGAGATCGAAGTACAGGTCGCCCACCGCGTGACGCTTTCGGTCCGGGACGATCGAGGCAACGAGCACGCCGACGGGAACGAGCCGCGGCGAAATCGCCTGCACCACGAACAAGCCCAGGGCCACATACGCGAAGCGCAGATCGCTGGTGAACAACACCATGACCAGAAGCGACGCCTCCGCCGCGCGCTGCGCGCGTAGCCCCGATCCGTACTGCAGCCGTCCGTCGAGCGCGTCGAGCATCCCTCTTGCCACAGGCAAGTATGAGGCCTGCTGCGGAACGCGCGCAACGCCGGGCCTACAGGGTGGATTCATGTCCGATCGGACATGACGTTGATGTCCGATCGGATACGCACGCTTTCCGACGGATGCCGTTTTTCGCGGGAGTTTGTGGATGGACCGGCAGGTGCACATACCGCCGAACATGAGCAACGAAACAGCGATGCCGCCTTCCCCCGACCCGTGGTGGCCGTGTCCGTGATTGCGATGGCCGGCTGTACGGCGGCGGCCAGCGGCGCGGACGATCCGCTCACGTCGTCGATTCAATGGATGTCGTCCGTTCAATCGAAAGGCTTGCCGTCCGAGAAAGATGAGGGCAACCAGGGCCCGTCGCAGGCGACCACGTCGACGAACGACTTTGCTACCGTGACGACGAACGGCTTCTTCGCGAACCTCGGTACGAACGGGCGCACGTGCAATACGTGCCACCTTGAGCAGGATGCGTGGACGTTGACGCCAGGGTCCGCGCAGGCGCTCTCTGCGCACGATCCGCTCTTCGCTCCCGTCGACGGATCGGACTGTCCTCCGACGAGCCCGTCGCGAGGGCCGGACAAGTCCTTCTCGAGCGAGGTCACCGAATACGGCCTCATTCGCGTCCAGATCGGCATCCCCGAGAATGCCGGCTTCACCCTCGAGTCCGCGACGAATCCGAAGGTCTGCAGCATCGCGCCGGGCTCCGCGGGGGTCGGCGGCCAGCTTTCTTGTTCCGCCGCCCGCCGCCATCCACCAACCTCGTCTTCGACACGACGACCACGTGGGACGGGCGCGAGTCGACGCCGCCGACGATTTGATTCGCATCACCGGACGTTTTTCACCCACACCTGCAAACGGAGGCCGCCATGGGGCGCATCAACGGGACCATCTATGGAATCGCCGTATACGTTTTCTTTCTTTGCACCTTCCTCTACGCGATCGGATTCGTGGAGAACGTGGCGGTGCACAAGTCGATCGACGCACCCGGTGCCGGTGCGCTCTCGGCCACCGCGTTGCTGGTGAACGCGGCCCTTCTCGGGCTCTTCGCCATACAGCACAGCGTCATGGCGCGACCCGCGTTCAAGCGCTGGTGGACGCGCATCGTGCCGAGGTCGGTCGAGCGGAGTACGTTCGTGCTCTTTGCGAGCCTGGCGCTGGCCCTGCTCTGCTGGCAGTGGCAGCCGATCGCGGGCGCCGTCTGGACCGTGACAGAGCCGGGGCCTGCATACGCGCTCCAGGCGGTCTCCTGGTTCGGTTGGGGACTGGTGCTCGCTAGCACTTTCCTTATCAGCCACTTCGAGCTCTTCGGAGTGCTCCAGGTCGTCGCGCGGCTTCGCGGTCGGGAGCTGCCGGAGCCGAAATTCCGCACGCCCGTGCTCTATCGGTACGTCCGCCATCCGATTTACCTCGGCTTCATCCTCGCCTTCTGGGCCACGCCGGTCATGACGCTCGGGCACCTCGTGTTCTCGGTGGCGACGACCGGGTACATCCTGCTCGGCATCTGGTTCGAAGAGCGTGACCTCGTGGCGCAGTTCGGTGAGCGTTATCGCGCGTATCGCGATCAGGTAGGAATGCTTCTCCCGTTCAAGAAGCTGCTGGCAAGGCCGCAACGCGGCGAGGCCCAGGCCTCGCCCAGGTGAAACCATCCACGACACGAACTGGAGAGGGACCGCCATGTCGACGTCATCGCTTCTCGACGACCGAACGTTGAAGACCTTCGCCGAGCGCGCACCCGGTTACGACGCGAGCAATCAGTTCTTCGCCGAGGACGTCGCGGACCTGAAGAAAGCAGGCTATCTCGTCGCGCCCGTCCCCAAAGAGCTGGGGGGCTCGGCTGCAACCTCGAACGCTGGTGCTTCGAACAACGGCGGCTCGCCTACCACGCATCCGCGGAGCGTCCGTTGTTACTGCAGCGGCGATTTGGTCGGACGGACGCCTACTCGTACGGCACTCGGCACATCGGCAGCTCGCGACCATCGCGCCGCCGCGGCGCCGCCGCGGCTCCGCCGCCTCTTTCGGCGGCCGGGTGGACCACGTTGCGACCGTCGCGTTACGCCCGCACATCCGGCCACGTGGCTCACGATCCGGCCGCTACGCGGATCAGAGGAACGTGGCCGCTGAAGGCGATGATCGCGTCGTAGACCAAGGTGTCCTTCCGGTTCGGGTGCTCGGTCCGGGCCCACGCCAAATACGGAGCTCGGTTCCGAAACCGGCAACCACGGAGGGCGGTCATTCACGCGCGATCCGCGAAATTTTGCTGGTTTCGTGACCCCGGGCCCCGACAGGCTACGACGCAAAACGCCGCCGTGCGAGACCGCGTTGAACCACTGATGGGAAACGGACGGTAGTGGCTAACCGCGCGCCGAGGCGCGGGCATCAGCGGGCGTCTGGGGACGCAGGGACCCACCCCAATCCGTCGTCAAGACGCCTCACGCGGAACGACCATGTTACGTGTCCCTACGTGGATGAATTTAGAACCGCGCTCGTCGAGCTGGGTCGGGCAGCGTGAGACGCGAGCGCGAGCCGCCAGATCCCGTCGCGGGCTGCCTTACTCCGGGAGGAGCACCCCAGAGCCGCCCATCTCCTTGGGGAAGTCCTTTTGCTTCGGCAGCCCGTCGCGAACGCGCACGACGGCCTCGCCGTAGTTTATATGCAGGTGCGGCTCGAACTTGAAGTCCTTGATGACTGCGGCATAAACGTCCGTGAGCCCCATGCCGGGGTGCTCCGTGAGGACGTGCCCACCGCACTTCTTGCACCACCTGCGGTGGGAGGTCTCGGTCTTGTGATACGTGCCGAGGTTGTCCAAACCCTTGGTGACCTTCACGGCTTCGGGCTTCCAGAGCGTGAACGCGTTGATCGGTCCAGCGGACCAGTGGCGGCAAGACTCGCAATGGCAGTACCCCATCGCGGCCGGCGCGCCCTCAACGGTGAACTCGACTGCTCTGCAGAAACAGGTTCCCTTGTGCTCGCTCATTGTCTTCTCCTTGCGTCTGGATGGGCGAAGAAGCCCTTGGTCCTTCCGGTCGCAACGTTGCTCATGTTCGGCGGCATGTGCACCCGCTGGTCCATCCATGAATTCCCACGGAACGCGCTGCCTGCGAGAAGTCGCGCTTGTCCGATCGGACATGATCGTCATGTCCGATCGGACATGAATTTCCCCGCGCGGCCCGGCGTTGCGCGGGTGAAGCAGCAGGCCCCATACTTGCTAAACGAGGAGGGGATGCTCGACTCGCTCGACAGACGCCTGCAGTACGGATCGGGACTGAGCGCGCGGCGCATCGCAGCCGTCGCAGCAGTTGCTCGCACGCCTCTGATGGACCGCGAGGGCGACCCCGCCGAGACCCGGGCTCCGGCGGTCCCGGCGAAACCGGCGCCCTCGGGGACCGGCGGCGACAGCCAAAGGCTGCGCAGAATCAAAAGGTTTCCAAAGCCGCGGAAAGACTACCCATGAAAGCTGCTTGCTCAGCGCGGTCGTTATGAAAACGACGCGCATGGCCGTGGGACAATGTTTTGCTGTTGGGGAGAGTGAGCCATGAGAAACAGGAATGCGAAAAGCGCATTGAGCGCGGCGGTGCGCTTGGTGGCTATGGCGACCATCACATCCGAAGCGCTCGGGTGCGGCTCTTCGACGGGCACGTCCGCCGAGGACGCCGGTCGCGAGACGGGACCCGATTCCAGCCATCCTGCTGACGCGTCGTCGGTGAAGGCTTGCAGCGGTCCGGCGACCGAAGCGCTCATCGACGACATGACCGGTTCGAGCATCAGCTTTACGCCACCGCCCTGCGGGACGAAAGGTGCTTGGACCATCTCTTTAGGGACCGGGGGGCTTTTCACCACCAGGGCGCCGGAACCCTCCTGAGCGACGATGGCGGCACGCTGACCAGTCTCTCCGCCGGCTGGCAGCAGATCTGGGTGCCCTGGGCCAATTTTATCCCGAACCCGTATTACGGCGGTACAAATGAGACCTCCGTCGACCCGACGACCCTGACCTTCCTCTCGTTCGGCCTCCAGCAAGACCTGGCCGCAGACGCGGGCGCAGCTCCGATTATCTTCGATTTCTGCGTCTACGAAGTGTCCTTTTATCACTGAGTAGGCGGCGGCATGTAGCGGGTCGTAGCGCCGTTTGCGGGTGGGTGCACATCCATCCAGGGCGTTTATTGATCGTACGGTTGCAATCGACGCGAGGCGAGTCAGTTGTGGCTTGCGTGATTGCATCGTGCGAAGCGAGAAAATCTTTCATGAAGACCAAGGGCAGCGAGACGGCGGCGGTACGGCCGATGGCGGATTTTCGGGCTAAGGCGTCGGGACCCGCAAGCGGGTCCGGTCTGGCCGAGTCGAATCCGAACATGTACTCTTCCACAGCGATATGGACCGGTCGGTGATTTCGCGGAAACTGCGAGACGGGGCGGACCTGGTCTTGGGACGAAAACACCTGCCATCGTCGTGGCTGGTGTTCAGCTCTTCGTGTCTGCTGCCGATTGCGGTTCTCGGCTGCGGCCAAGTCCTGGACGTCGCTCGATCAGCGCCAGACGACGCGGGCATCGACGCGGCCAACTCGGCGCCCGACGCCGGAGTTAGCGCATCCGCCGGCAGTGACGGAAGTCTCGACGGCGACAGCGTGGCAAAAGACGCCAGCGTCGAAAGTGCTGCGAGCGATTCGGCCGCATCCCAAGGGCCCGTCGACCCGAGCGTCTCGGGCCAATGGTCATGGCAAAAGTGCGGATCGATCGCGCCGACGCCGCTCGCGACGCAGGCCCAGTTTCTACCGAGCGGCGAGATCGTTGTGTCGTACGTCGATGGCAGCATTCTCGTGCACTCCGCCAGCACGTGGCGCCCGGTCCGACAGCTCGCGGCTGCGAACGGTACCGCTTCAACGTTCGGAGTCTCCCTGGACGGGACCCTTCTCGCCACGGCTGGCACGCAGGCCTTGCAAGTCCTCAGCACGACGGATGGCGCGAACGTGCTCGACCTCGTGGAGCCGCCCGAGTGCACGTTGGGCGCCCTCCAGTTTTCCGCCGAAGGCGACTACGTCCTTGAAACGGGCGGAAACTCCACCTGCATCTGGCGGACCTCCGACGGTGCGCTGGTGGCCGAAGTGCCCGGAGCCTTTTCGTCCGCAGCCATCCGGATGGGCCAGCTGGTTGCGGTCGACAATGGCGCTTCGAACGAGCCCACGAGCCAGCCGGCACTGCTGACCTACGCGGTGCCCGCCGCGGCGTGCGTTTCCCCCTGCCCTCCCCCCGTCCAAGGGCCGGGTGTTCCCCTAGACCTACCCCCCGGCTGGGAGGTTCGCCCATTCATGCTGCGCGTCTCGCCCCGCGGAGACAGCGTGGCGGGGGAGGCACTCTCGTTCAATTCTGCGGGCAGTGGATCCGCGGGCAGCGCGCTGTGGAGCTCGGATGGAAGCCTCGCATATTCGTCGTTCAGCCAGCCGGGGGAAGTGACTGTGTTCTCGCCGGCGGGCGAACTCGTGCTCCTCACGGATCGAGTCGTCAGCGTGGCCAGCTCCGCGGTCGAGTCGGTACTGACACAGCAGGCCGTGTACGACTGCTGTTCGGCGATCGACAGCAGCGGCCGACTGGCTCTATGGACGAACCCCCCGAGCAGCTGGGTGGCTCTGTTCGATCTGCCGAGCGGCGAGCCATTGGATGTCGTCGGGGCAATCCCCCCTCCGGCCCCAACCGGCGTTCAACCGAACGATATGGCCGCATCCGCCGACGGAACGCACTTCTTGGTCGGAACGATGATGTGGCGCATCGACCCGGACTTCGTTCAATCCAACATCGTCTCGATCGACCAGTCGTCGATCCGCATCGACGATGCGTTCTCGCCCGACGGAACCGAATACGTGGTCTCGGGGGACCGCTGGGGCGGGATCGAATCGACCGACACGGGGGCTCTTCTCGAGTTGCCCACCCCCCCACCTGCAAACGTCGGGCAGCCTTCTGACTGCTTCGTGACTGGCGCCCGGCTGTCCCCTCACAACGATTGGTTCGTCGTCGGCGCGTACGACAACGCCGTGGACGTGCTCAACATCAGCGACAACACCCAAGTCGCCCGCTTGCCGACGGTCCGATGCGACGGGCGCGCCGTGTTCAACGCCGACGAGAGCCTCGTGGTGACGACCGACCCCGCGCTCTTTCGGGTCTCCGACTGGTCGGAGGTCTGGAACTCGGCAGGCGCCGATGATGCGGGGAGCGGCGGGGGGCTCTGGGATGACGTACAGATTCGTCCGAACGCCAATGAAGCCCTCGTCAGCCATTGTGATAACGCAAGCTGCGAGCACGCTCTCTATTCGCTGACCGACGGCACGGTGATCCAAACCTTGCCCCAGCTGACGAACAACCGCGCCAAGTTCTCGCCCGAGGGCAACTGGGTCGTTTCCGGCACGACGCTCCTTCACCTGCCCAATGGCGAGCAACGCGTCCTCGACCCGGCGGCCGTCCTTGCGGCGTTCGTGCCAAACGGAGACGTCATCGCTCTTTTGGCGGACAATACGCTCGCGCGATACTGCCGAGCGCAATGAGACCTCGGCCAGCTGCGGGCGAGCGTTCGCGGTCGGCGAGCAGCGCGTCGCCAAGGCCCCAACGAATCGCCAGGACGTTAGCCTCGAAACAGTCGTCGGCACCCTTTCTCAGGGTCACCGTCTTAAGCTCCCGCCCGACGATCCGCAATGGTCACGCCGGTGACGGAGTCTGCCGCCACGTCGACTCGATCTTCGCAACGAGCGACGGGTAGAGAATCAAATGCCGTGCGGGCCAGATCGCCGCCATGTAGAGGCGACTCATCACGCCACGATGCTTCACGTAGACCGCGAGCGAAGCCTCGGCGTCGTTCGTCATGGCGACGTGGAGCAGCGCGTGGATCGTGTCGTTCGATAGCTCGTAGAGCGCTTCGTCCGCGAAGACGTAGACCGTCTTTACCTTCGGCGTCGGCACCGGCGACGGCGCGTCGGCGAGGTTGCGCGCGCGATCGTCCGGGTCAAGGCGCGCCTCCACGCTCGCCTCCGAGCAGCCCGGGATGGCCAGCGTGAGATCGTGTTCGTCCCACTTCATCGCGCGACCGATGCGCAGCCGCAGCTTGAAGAGCCAGTTGCCCGAGAGACCGTGCATCACCTCCCAGAAGCACGCGAGGAACTCGCGCACGTCGCTCGCGCGGCGGCCGCCGAGGTC
The DNA here is from genome assembly GCA_963696385.1 of uncultured delta proteobacterium. Taxonomy (GTDB): domain Bacteria; phylum Myxococcota_A; class Polyangia; order Polyangiales; family Polyangiaceae; genus Palsa-1150. Next base: position 323,925 of record CAVOKF010000001.1, on the reverse strand, counting down.
GAACATCCAGAGGTCTTCGAGTTCGAAGTCGTGCGCGAGAATGTGGACGCGCCACGCTCTTTGCCGATGCGCGGTCTCGAGGCTGGTCATCTTGACGAGGGAGATAGGGAAGAACCCCCCCGCGGTCCAGAACGCCAAATCGGACTGTGAACCGGTGGCGCGGTTCCGGGCGAGCGTGATCAAAGACACGTAACGTCGGATACGAGCCGGTCGCGCAAGCCCGCGAACGCAAATCGATCCGCCGGCCCGCTTGACAAGTATGCTGTCTAAGACATATTGAAACCATGCTCGAACTCCTCACGACGGACGGGTTCGCCGCTTGGTTCTCCGGGCTCGCCGCGGGCCCGGCGGAGGACGTCGCCGCGACGCTCGAGGTGATCGTGCAGCTCGGCACGCGGGCCGAAGCGCCGGGCAGCAGCGAGTGGCTCCTGTGGTACGAGCACCCATCGTTGTCCGACCGGCCGCTGCCGGATCTGTCCGAGCGCATGGGCCCAGAGATCGTGAAGTTCGCGCACGACTGGGGGCAGTTCAACGGATACGTGAGACGCGTCATCAAGCACCTCGAGTCGACGCCGTTCGTCGCACGCCTGGCGCGCCTGTCTGCCGCAGACGCGGCCGCCGTCACCGCGGCGGTGAGTCGGATCCGGCGTCTCGCTACGACTCGCTTGCTTTCGCTGTCCGATCTGCAGTCACGCGGGCGGCTGTCACCGTTTCGGTCGCCGAGCCGTTCCACGGCGGCGGCCCTCGCGCGCGTCGTCGACGTGTCGGAAGTGCGCGAGTGCTATTTCGCCGCTCTGGCGGCCGCCGGGATCGAGGCGGTCGACATGCCCCCGCACACAGCCGCGCTCCGCGAGATCGCGCTGCGCTCGACGCCCCCGGGCTTGCGCCTCCTCTACGGGATTGACGAGCCGAAGTCCCGTGGGCTGGTCGTGCTCGGCGAGTGGTTCGACCGGAGCTTCTACGGCGACTCGGTCCGCCGGGCAGAGGCGCTGTGGGCGCAGTTCCTCGAAGGGCGTCCCCTGGCGACGCAGGCCGCCGCAGGCGTGCGGTGAGTCGAATTCGGGCGAAACGGAGGACGGAGATGGACACGCGAAGAGAGCCCGCCGGGACGCGGAGCTGGCAATCGGTGAGGGCGGAGCGACTGGACGGGCCAGCGATCGCGCGGGTCACGCGCCGGGCGCGCGCCCGGGTCGAAGAGCTCACGCTCCGGGAGCTCCGGCGAGGGATGGCGATGACCCAGGTCGACGTCGCGCGCACCGCCGAAATGACGCAGTCCGAGCTCTCGCGGCTCGAAAGCCGCGGAGATCACAGGATCTCGACGCTGAGGCGCTACGTCGAGGCGCTCGGAGGCGAGCTCGAGGTGGCCGCGATCTTCGGGGGCCGGCGCGTCAAGCTGACCGAGGTCTGACCTGATCGTGCCCGACGCGCGCGATCGTTTCCCGTCTCGTTCGCGAAAGTCTCCCCGGCGTTGGTGGAGCTGGAATGGACGATGAACACAGTTCGTGGTGCAGCCCATGCTCGTCACATTGCAAGACCGGCTCGGGCCCTCGACAGGGCTCGGGCAAGGCATCTCACGAATGCGGGGAACGCTTCTTGCGATACCCAGGACCCATGATCCATAGCATCCGATCTTGGGCGGGGCGTCAGGCGTCCGTCTGGCTGCCCGTATCGCTTTTGGGTACCTTGATTCATTGCGGCGGTGCCGTGGACTCGTCGGGCGCGGGAGTGCCCGAAGGTCCTGAAGGTCCTCTCTCTTCGTCCTCCGCTGCGGCCGGAGCCGATGCAGCTGCGTCCTACGCTCCGTCTTCGCCGTCAGGCCCCGGAAATCCCTCACCAACACCGATTGTCGGCTCCACTCCGGATGCGAGCCTTCTGCCGGAGCAGGCCGTCGAAGCCGGGGTGGTTGCCACGCCAGCCCCGCCTAGCCCTGGTGCGTCCTCGCCGTCCGCCTGCGGCAACTGGACGGAAGACGTCGCGTTCTCCGCGCTCACGTCGCAGGGCTATCCGCTCGGTCGCCCTTACGCCGTTTGGGGTACGAGCGACTCCGACCTCAATGTCGCGTTGGGCGTCGAGGACGGGACTTGGCCCTCGCTGATCCATGTCGCGGCGATCGCACAGTGGCACGGATTGGCATGGACGGTGGTCCCGCTGCCTGCGACGGGGAGCATCCTGGCGATGTCGGGCACGTCCGACGCCGACCTTTGGATGCTCTCGGCGCCAACCCAGGAGTCGACTGAGATTTTGCGCAACGTGAGCGGCTCCTGGGTGTCGTTGGCGCAGCCCGCGGGATTTCCGACAGGCTTCGCCCTTCTCGTGCTCGGTCCTGAACACGCGTTGCTCAGTGCGCGCACCGACGACAACTTGGTGGGGCCCGGGTCGGTCTTCGAATTCGCGGGCGGCAACTGGACGCCGAGCAGTCTTCCGGCGGGAAACGAGCCCTACACCTTGACGACCATCCAAGCGGCCGACCCGACCCACGTCCTCGGGATTGGGTATGCCACCGCGGGCGCCATGGGCATGGGCAACTACGTGCTCGACGCCTTCGACGGCACGCAGTGGACGAGCTCGCTGACGAAAGCCGGGCCGCTGGCGGTGCTGGATGAAGTCGTCGCCGGACCCGTAATCAATTACGGGCTCGTGAACTCCTATTCAGACAGCGAGGATCAAATCTGGGCCGTCTCCCCGGACCTGTCGTCGTGGACTCTCGCCGCCGAAATGCCCGAGGGGCCCGACCAAAGAGCCCTGGTCGCCACGACGGCTGGCACGGTCGTGGCATTGCGGGCCAACTACATGACTTCGATGCCCGCCGCCGTGACCACTCTCACCGGCGGTTCGGCGACCACCTGCTCGGCAGGATCCTGGGGGCAACTCGTCGCGATCGCTCCGCCGGGGAGCCCTAACGTGCATGTGTTTACCGGTGCCCAGGCGGGGATCACGATGCAGGGAGCCCACCACTGGTTGGCGCGCGTGGACCCCTGACGGGCGACGCGACGAGCTCTCGCCACCCCCTCTTGACGCTCCGACCTACGGTCCAGGTCGGAAATTACGCGATTCACACGTCGTTCTCGGGTGGTACCGGCCGGGACACGCACAACCTCTTCGTCGAGTCGGGCCTCACCGCGCTGCTCGGCTTCGGACTTTGGTTCGTCGGAGCGGATGCGAACGTCTTCTTCACGCCCGGACTCGACAATTCGAAGGCGGCGTTCATGGGCAACGTGCAAGGGGGCATCAAGTTTTGACAGGGATGTCTTGCCCTCGCCGTCGTGACGCTTGGGTCTGGCCAATGTGGCGTGGATTTCCGCTTTACGGCTGCCATTCGGGCGACGCCAGCGACTTGCAGCAGCGAAAGCCCAGGTGATAGTTGCTGTGACTCGCGACGTCGGTAATCCGTGAGCCGTGCCAGTCCGGCGCGCGCCAGCGGCAATCGTCCGGGTGCGCCTCGAGGGTCGCGAAAATAAACCAGCTGCCTTTCATCTCCGTCCGGCCGTAGCCGCCCCGGCTCGCGAGCTCCTCGGGGCGCATGGGCAGATTCATGTGCTCGGCGACGTTGCCGTGCAGGTCGTAGACGCCGAATGGGCTCACGCACGCCGGAAAAGCGCCGGCCGGATACGTGTTCGACCCACAAAGGTCGTACCCACTGCCCGGACACGTTGGGCTCTTAAGACTCCCGGTCGCGCATTTGGAGTGATCTTTGGTCGGCCCATAGGCCCAAATCATTTCTCGCGCCTCGTTGTGAAGCCATTGCATTTCCGCACGCGAGCGTCCCCACGCGTATTCGAGGTCGGGCTCGTGAACGGCTCCGGCGCAGGCGCCTTCCCACTCGTGCGCGTCGCAGATGCGCTTGCCGACCGCTTCGCAAAGAAGCACGGCCTCGTGCGCCGTGACGTGCACGACCGGGTATTCGCAGGCCACGTCGGGGAACTCGTACTGATCGATGCACGTGCGCGCATCACTTGCCGACTCCCCGGCCTCTGGATCGTAGATGGGCACCATGTTCGGCGCCCCACACCGCGAACCATCGACGGGTGTCGCGGGTACATCCGCTCGGATGGCGCGGCACTCTTGCCGAGTCATGGGATGCATGCTGATGCGGGGATTGCCTTGGCCGAGGACCGGGGAGCGCGACACGATCTGCCGCACGCGAGCGAGCTGGGCTTCGCTCAGATCGAGCTCGGTCGCCATCGCGTGAAACAGCTCTTCCCGCTCGGCCAGAAGCTCTGTGCGACCGGCGGTCTCCACTTCGTGTCGGGGCGGCTCTCCGACGATGCCCGTGCCGAGTCCTACGGCGACAAATGCCGAAGCGCCCCATCCACGACGCAAGAACACCTTCATCGCTCGCCCTGCAACGCATGGCCCGTGCCGGGCACAAGACGCGTCCTTGCGATTGGATCGCCCCTTTCCGTTGACCTTTCATCATCCATGATGACCCGCGCGCCTCCGGTCGCAAGGGGGAACGTGCGGCCGCCCCGGACCAGGCAGCGCCCCCATCGCCCCCCCATCTTCGGAGAAACGTTGGCCGGGAAGAGTGCGGGCCATTACGGCGAATACCCATGCAGTCTCGAACGCTTACCGCTCGGGTCCCGGCCTCGTTACGACCGAGATCGCTTGCTTGCCCGCCGGAGATGGCTCCCATGCTATTTAATGAAATGTGATGGCCAAGACGGGGGTCAAGGAAGGCGACCTTCTCTTCGGAAAATATCGCGTCGAGCGTGTGATCGGTTCGGGCGGAATGGGCATCGTTGTTGCGGCTCGCCACGAGCAGCTGGACCAACTCGTTGCGATCAAATTCGTCCGGGAGGAAGCACTCGGCAATCCCGACGCGGCCACTCGCTTTCTGCGGGAAGCGCGCGCTGCCGCCAGCCTGAAGAGCGAACACGTAGCCAAGGTGCTCGACGTCGGCGTCCTGGACTCGGGCGTTCCTTACATGGTCATGGAGTTCCTCGAAGGGAGCGATCTCGGAAAGATCATGGGCGAGCGGGGGCCGCTGCCTGTGGCCTTTGCGCTGCGACTGCTCCGACAAGCATGCATGGCGCTGGCCGAGGCCCATAGCGTCGGAATCGTGCATCGCGACCTGAAGCCGCAAAACCTATTCTTGACGAATACGCCAGACGGCGGACCAAAACTGAAGGTCCTCGATTTCGGCATTTCCAAAACCATCGAAGGCGTGACGGGCCGCGCCCTCACGAAAACATCTGCCGTGCTGGGGTCGCCGCTGTACATGGCTCCCGAGCAAATGCTCTCGTCGCGTGACGTTGATGCACGGGTCGACGTCTGGTCGCTCGGGGTCGTGCTCTTCGAACTCCTGACGGGCCGTTACCCGTTCGAAGGGGAGACGTACGCCGCGCTCTGCGTCAAGATCGCTCACGACCCGCCTTGTCCGTTGTCCACACTGCGCGCGGACGTCCATCGGGAGGTCGTCGCAATCATCGACCGCTGTCTCGAAAAGGACGCGACCCGGCGATTTGCCAATGCGGCCGAGGTTGCGGCGGCACTCGACGCCCTTGGTCCGAACGTGCTCGCTCGGTCCAGTGACGTTGCCATGCGTTCGGGGTCTCCCTCGACGGTTCCACACGTCGCCCGTCCCGTTCCCGAAAAGGTCAACACCCTCGCAGGGTGGGGGAGCCATTTCGTGGGAAAGGTCAAAAAGGGCGGGGTGATGGCGATCGTGGGCGTCGTGTTCGCGGCGGCCGGTGGAGCGCTGGTGTTCGTGGCGCTTCAGCGGCGCCCACCTTCAAGAACAGACCTTGTCGGGCACGCGCCGCCCGCCGGTGAGGTCCCAACGATCGTCGATGCGCACCCGATCCGATCGCCGCTCTCTACAGCTTCCCGGGAGGTCCCGCCGCCGCCGCCCGAACCCGTGGTCCACATCTCGCCGCAGCCCGCTCTCGAGATTCCGCCTCATCCCGCTGCCGACGGTCCCTCGAGTATCTCTCCCCTCCCACCTCGGAATGCCCCGGCACCAACGCCCCAGCGAGCGCCCCCGACGCCCATACCGACGAAGGTCGTGGCGGTCCCCGGCGCGGTCACGGCGCAAGCTCCCGCGAGCACGCTAGACAACGACGGAATCCCTTCGCGGCGATGAATCCTCGGAAAGACTGAATTGTTGTAAGCCCGTTGCAACGATCTCCCGGGCTACTCGACCACATCTTCGCCCGTGGCTCGCCCCGATCAGTCGTTTAGGGCTCCGGCCGTGATCCAGTCCTTAATCACCGTCATCAGAGCGCTCGAGAGTGGAGGTTCTCCAAGCGGCATTTGGGATCCGCACGGCGGGGTCGACTCCGAGATTTTCTGGAACAGGAGGCTCTGCGAAGCGTTTCCGGGCACGACGCGCGTTTCGTCCGTCGACCCGCATCCGGGGCCCGAGGCCTTTACCCCCACGAGCGCGAGATACGCGTTGGACTGGGAGCTGAAGTCCTGGAAGGAGGCTTCTCCGCCCGGCCTGTGGCAAGAACTGCATGTCGGCTGCAGGATCGTGCTGTACACTTCCGTGAACGTCGCAGGCGCAGCTGCAGAGTCCCCGCTCTCGGCCTTCGTCTCCGGTGCGGAGCTCGAACCGCTGCTGCAGGAGGGTAGAGCGCACAGCAAAGACACGACACCGCATCCTAAGACTTTTGCAATGGGAGACCAACGCGCCGATGTGAAAGCCGCTCTCGAGGGTCTCACGAAGTCCTCGGTGAAATCCTTACGGAGGGGCCGCCGGCAGGGCGGCGCTGGGCACAGCGGATGTCGACGAATCCCCTTGCGGAAATGACCAGTCACGGAATTCGCATCGCGGTGAGCAGATTGCCGCTAGTCCCCGGAGTCTTCGGTTCCGGCGTCACCATTCGTCAATGCCATCCAACCGGGGTGACAGTACGCGTTTTGCACGACGTTTCCCCCGCTGTTGGCGCTGTTCGTTGAACCGGTATGGCTGCAGTGGTGCGCGGGTCCGTAGCCGGAGGCATCCCTCATGGCATTCTCCAGGTGGTAAAACCGACAGTTGAGCGTGTCACTGTTTTCCATATCGGCGGGTGTCAGCAGATCTCCCTCGTAATTGGTCAGATCGCCCCCGCTGTCGGGGACGACGTATGGATAATGAAGTAAGCATTGGTTCATGCAATCGCTCATGCCGCCATCGTATTGCAGGTTATCGTTCCCGGCACACACCTGCAGATCCAGCTGACAGAATGCCGCGCATGGCTCGCTCGCATCAGAAATGCACGCTCCAGTTCCGCCGAGTGGGCCAGCGTTTGCGCACGAGAAGCCGCCGTCGGCGATCATGGCTTGCCGACACGCGAGCTCCGTTATCATGGTGTCGGGGGGAGCGTAGATGGTGGGACTGGTCCACAAGTTGCCATTGGCATTGCACGCCCGTATGCAGACGTCCGTCGTCAAGTATTCCATGTTCTCGCTAGTGCCACCGGGTGGACATGCCTGCATGACTGCGTTGCAGTACGGAACACACTGAGCACAATAGTTCCCCGTGCACGGCTCCGCGGTGAGCTCGCGGTTGCCAGTCACCCAATTGCACATGAGCACGCCGCTCGCGAGTGCCGCCGCGGTGGCTGCAAGGGCCCCGATGATAAATGGCTTCCTCACCACGCTCCTCGCAGTACTGCGCCACCCAGCGCAGGAACAACGAACCACCCGGCAACGGGCCTCCGTTGCCTTCCGCCGTGCGGCGCCGTAATCCAAAGCACGGCGCCGGCGACGAGGCCGGCTGCGCCCGCTCCCAACGTCCAGTTTGCGATATTCCCGGCGTTGCGTGCGTCATTGCGCTCCTGAACCACCTCGGGCTCACAGGAGGTCGCATCGTCCGGATCGCATGCACCCGCCATGGCGTCTCTCGAGGAGTTATGTTTGCTGATGGCAACGGCTCCAAACACCGCACCGACGCCGAGCGAAGCGACTCCGGCCCCTCCAACGACCCAGCCGATAATACGCTGGCGGTCGCCTAGATGGCTCGGAGCCGCCTCCGCGGCCGCAGCGACGGGGGTCGGCTGTGACGCGATGGGGGGTGAAAAAGCGGACCCCAAGGGCCGCGTCGCATCCGGAACCGATTCGAGCGCCGGCACGACCACGGATACCTCGAGTCCGTCCTGCGCGATCTCCACGGTGGAGATCCACGACGCGTGGCCTGGCGCCGTCGCAATCAAGACATGCGGACCGGCGTCGATCGGAATGGGGTTTCCCCATTCGGAGTGCTCGAGAACGGCGCCGTCACGCTTCACTACCATCCCGTCCACGGCGTGCGGAACGTTCACGATCAGGCGCGCCAGCTTCGGCAAAAGCGTGTTCGCGTGTCGGTCAGCCGTTTCCACGTAGTCGTTGCGTCCTCCGGCGCTCGCCAAGCTGCCGGCTTCCTTGTAGGTGGCCCAGGCGGTTGCCGTCCGGCCAAGCTTTTCGAGACAGTTCGCAAGGTTCAGCAGCGTCGACGGGGAGGGGTCAAGCCTTTGGCTGTCAGCAAATTTCGGACGTGCCTCGGCGTACTTGCCGGCTTCGACCAACCGACGGCCGTCCTCGAACAGCGCTTCGGCGCCCACCTTGTCCGTTGCTTCTTCCCGGCTTTGGCCGTAGGCCATGCCGCTCGGGAGCGTCGCGAAAGCGATCGCTAGTCCTGCTGCCCGTGGCGCCAGCCGTTGCCAGTGCATGGCCTTTCTCTAACCCAACGGGGCACGATTGACTATCACGGGCTCCTCCGGCTCGATGCGTCGAGCACTTCACGGACCTTCCGCAGGAAGGCATCCGGCGTGATCGGCTTCTGAAGGAACGCGACGCCCGCATCGAGTACCCCGTGGTGAACGATGGTGTTGTCGGTGTAGCCCGACATGAAGAGCACCCTCATGTCCGGGCGAACCACGGCGAGGCGCTCGGCCAGTTGCTTGCCGCTCATGCGCGGCATCACGACATCCGTCACGAGAAGGTGGATTCTGGCCTCGAATTGCTCGCAAATGAGGAACGCTTCGCCCCCGTTCTGGGCCTCGAGAACGTTGTATCCATTCTGGCCGAGGATCCGGCGTGCAAGCGCGCGCACCTGATCTTCATCCTCGACGAGCAGAACCGTCTCGGAGCCGCGGAGACCGGTCGTTGGGGCGACGGCCGGCAACTCATCGTCCGCGACTGGCTCGCGCCTTGGGAAATAAATTTTGAAGGTCGTCCCCTTGCCGGGCTCGCTATAGACCCAGATGTGCCCGTGACTCTGCGTCACGATCCCAAAGACGGTGGCGAGTCCCAGACCTGTGCCCTTGCCCATCTCTTTGGTCGTGAAGAACGGTTCGAAGATCCGCGCTCGCGTGGCAGCATCCATTCCCGTTCCGGTGTCGGTCACAGCGAGCATCACGTAGGGGCCGGGCGTCAGTCCGTGATGCTGGGCTGCGTAGACTGCATCGAGATCGACGTTGCCGGTCTCGATGGAAAGCTTGCCGCCGCTCGGCATGGCATCGCGAGCGTTGACCGCGAGGTTCATGATGACCTGCTCGATTTGCCCCCGATCCACATGGACCCTGCCGATGTTCGTGAAGGTGAGGAGCGACAGCTGCACGGCCTCCCCGAGCAGGCGCCGAAGCATCTTTTCCATGCCCGCCAAAATGGCGTTGAGGTCCAGGATCTGCGGTTGAAGCAGCTGCTGCCGACTGAAAGCCAAAAGCTGCCGCGTGAGATCGCAGGACCGCTCGCCCGCTCGCTTCACTTGCTCGAGGTCCTCGCGCAGGGGATTGCCCGGCTTCAGGTCGCCGAGAGCAAGCGCCGCGTAGCTCAGGATCACCGAAAGCAAGTTGTTGAAGTCGTGCGCAATAGCGCCCGCCAGATTCCCGATGGCCTCCATCTTCTGCGCTTGACGGAACTGCTCCTCGAGGCGGAGTCGATCGGTCACGTCGCGACCAATCGAGAGGATGAACTTCTCACCCGCGATCTCGACGGCGGTCCGAGAGAGTTCGACTTGGATTTCGGTTCCGTCGGGTCGCCGAATCAGGCTGGGAGGCACCGAGCCACCTCGCTGGGCGACGGCCTTGTCGTACTCGGACTGCAGCCCCGACTTCGGGTCGGGGGCGAAGTCCGCGACGTTGCGCCCGAGCGCGTGCTCTCGCGGCACGCCCATCAAGCGTTCCCAGGCGCGGTTGGCTTCGAGGATGACGCCGCCGGGGGTCAACACGGTGATGGCATCGCGGGCGTTGTCCAGAAGAGCGCGGTATCGCTGTTCGGCATTCGCCAGCTTCGAGAACGTGCGACTCAAGGCCAGCGCTTGCCCGAGCTGCATGGAGATCGAGCGAGCGGCACTCACAAAGGACTCGCCGCCCGGACCGGCAAGATCCTCGCGGTTGGAGGCGAGCACGAGGACCCCCAGCGGCTCGTCTCGCGCGACGATCGGGACGACGAGGGCCGACGCCACGCCGAGAGCCGAGAGCAGCTCCTCGCCCGGGCGCCCCACTTCGTCGGACGGGATCACGATGCCGCCCCGTCGGATCGCGTCGAATAGAACCTCAGAGTGGAGCCCCCAATCGCTCTCGATCGGCCATCCGAGCTTCGCCTTGGCCGTCAGCCGGCCGTCGGTTTCACGCAGCAGGATCGCTCCGACCGAGAGGCCCGCCGCATCGAGGCATATGGCCAGTGTCTCGGCGAGAGCGTTTTCGGGGTCAAGCTGCCGTGCCAGCGACTCCGAGAGACCGTCGAGCACCGACAGTGCAGTCGCCTGCAGGGTGACTTGCCGCGCAAGACCCGCTCCAAGGGTTGCCTGACGCTCGAGCTGGTGCGCAATGCGACGGAGATAGTCGGCCTGAAGTTCGTCCGGGGACGGGACCGCACATCGGGCACCCGGCGATTCGATCGCGTCGAGCAGCGCCCGTACGGCCGCGTCATAGCCCCCCGTTCGGGAGACATATCGGTTCGCGCCGAATCGATCGGCCAGCTCGCGATCCGCGTCCTCCACGTAGTGAGCCGACATGAGGACGATCGGAACGCTCGACAGGGCTAAATCGGCCCGAACCGCTTTGCAGAGCCCGAACCCGTCCATTTTCGGCATGAGCACATCGCTCAGGATCGCGTCCGGTCGCCGCTCCCGAGCGATTCGAAGTGCGGCCTCGCCATCCTCCGCGACGACGACCTCGAACCCAGCGCTGCCCAACGCGAGTCGTCCGAGCTTGCGCTGTGTGGGATCGTCGTCCACGACGAGGATCCTGGCGCCCGCTTTGGCCGCGCGAGGCTCAGTGCGCCCCACGTAGCGTGCGACGATCTCGACGAGGCGAGACGGTTCGACGGGCTTCTGCAGAACGTCGAGGAAGCCAGCCGTCAACATACGAGCCTCGTCCGCTTGCGCCCAACCGGTGACCGCAAGCAGCGGCAGGTCGGGTGCCATCGCTCGAAGTCGGTGCGCGATCTCGAAGCCATCGAGGTCCGGCAGTTTGCAGTCGAGCAGCACGAGCGCAAGCGGCGCTTGCGCCGCAACCACGCGCAAAGCCCCCTCACCGTCCTCGGCCTCGACGACCGAGTACCCCTCGGCCTGCAACGCGAGACGCATCATCTTTCGTGTCGCGGCGTTGTCCTCGACGATCAGGATCGGCGAGGCACTCACGGGGTCACCCGCCGCACTCCGAGGTGATGGGCGATGACGTCGGGCAAGGCGCCGACGTCGATCGGCTTGGTGATGTAACCGACGCATCCCGCTGCACGGGCCTTTTCCTCGTCGCCCTTCATCGCGTAGGCGGTGAGCGCGAGGATCGCGATGTCTTTCGTGGCGGCGTCGGCCTGCAAGCGTCGGGTCAGCTCCAGGCCGTCCATACCGGGCAGCTGGATGTCCATCAAGATGAGCCGCGGCCTGAACGACCGAAGCAAGTCCAGAGCGTCCTCGGCGTCCTCTGCGGTGCGTACTTCATAGCCCTCGTTTTGCAGGAGCACGCGCGCGAGCTTCAGGTTGGCCGCGTTGTCGTCCACGATGAGGATGGCTTCGCCAGACACGCTTACCCCCTTCCGATCAGACCGCCGAGAGGTAAGGCTCGAGAGCGGCCAGGATGGCCTCGGTTCCGCCCTCTCTCTTGGACACGATGCCTTGCGCAGCTTCGAGCAGGCGCTTGCGCTCGGCCTGGGTGAGATCGTGTACGGTCCAGACAAGAACGGGCACGTCACGCATCCCCGGGAGAGCTCGCAGGCGCTCGAGGAGCTCGAACCCATCCATGTCGGGCATGAGCAGATCGAGCACCACGGCCGACGGGACCTTTTGTACGACGGCGAGCAGCGCATCCGAGGGCCGCGCGACGCACGTGACCCCATGGCCGAGCAGCTTCAGCGTGGCCTCCATGAGGCGGAGCGCGGCGGAGTCGTCGTCGACCACGAGCACCGAGGTTGGGCGCTCCGAACTTGGAGCGGGCAACGGTGCACTGGCCACGGGAAGCGCCGAGAAACCCGGCGTGCTCATTGGAAGGACGGCCGAGAACACGCTTCCTTTTCCGAGCTCGCTCCGGACCGCGACATGGCCTCCCTGCGCTTCGACGATGCGCCTGGTGAGCGCGAGACCGAGCCCCGTGCCGCCGTACTTCTTCGCGGTCCCCGCGTCGAGCTGTTGGAACTCCACGAACAGTCGGGGCAGATCCTCGGGGCGGATCCCGATGCCGCTGTCCTCCACCTCGATGCAAAACCGATCGGGAGCCTCGGGCACCAGGCGGACGCTCACTCGCCCCTCTTCGGGTGTGAACTTCAGCGCATTGGAAAGATAGTTGTAGAGCACCTGCTTGAGTCGGGCGGGATCGAGCCTCGCCGCACCGAGCGTCGGATTGACCCGTGCGTCCATGCGGATGCGCTTGGTGGATGCGAGCCCGCGCAAGATGTCACGCACTTCCCCGACGACCTTGCCCAGATCCAAGTGCTCGGGCCGGAAATCCATTTTTCCCGACTCGACCTTCGCGAGGTCGAGTACGTCGTTGATGAGCTGAAGGAGGTGCCGCGAACTGTCGAGGATGTCGCCTAGGTATTCCTGGTGATTGGCCGAAACGGGACCGACTTTGCCCCTGAACATCAACTCCGCAAAGCCGATGATCGCGTTGAGCGGCGTGCGAAGCTCGTGGCTCATGTTTGCGAGAAACTCGCTCTTGAGTCGGTTCGCCTCCTGCATCCGGCGATTTTCCTCTTCGAGGTCGTGACTCTTTCGGCGGACCTCGAGCTCTTCGAGCCGTTTGCGTTCGGTGATGTCGCGAATGGCTGCCGTCGCCAGCGTCCCCTCCGGCGTCTCGATCGGGCTCAGGCTGATCTCGGCGGCGAACTCCGTGCCGTCCTTGCGTAGGCCGAAAAGGGACACGGCACTGCCGGCCATCGCTCGAACCGTGGGCGCCGCGAAGTAGCCCGCGCGATAGCCGGGATGCTTGCCCCGGTAGCGTTCGGGAACGAGTCTCTCGATGGGTTGCCCAAGCAGCTCCTCGCGTCCGTAGCCGAAGAGCTTCTCCGTCTGGCCGTTCACGAGCGCGATTCGGCCATCTTTTCCGACGATCACCATCGCGTCGGGGGCCGCTTCGAGCAAACCTCGGAATTTACTTTCGACAGCCCCGTCCCGGCGCAAGCGCGTCACGTCCTTTTTGTTGACGGCGATGAACGAAGGCCGCCCGGCGGCGTCCGTCACCAGACGCTTCGATACGTCCACGACGATGAAGGCACCGTCCTTCCGTCGGCGCGTCGTCTCGAAGACGAGCGACCCCTGCGCCCGCACCTCGGCCAACTTGCAGCGAGCCTCTTCGCGCAGGTCGCCGGGGACGATGAGATCCTCGATGCAGTGTCCGATGGCGTCGTCCGCCGAGTAGCCGAAAATCGTTTCGGCGCCCCGGCTCCAGAAGAGGACCTTGCCATCCAGCGCAAGGGCGATGAGCGCGTCCGGAGACTCCTCGACAAGAGTCTCCGCGAAGGCGATGGCCCCATCGGCAGCGAGCCCAGGCTCATGCGACATGACCGTGTCCAGTTGGGCACGTCGCGCCCGCCCCGACGGCGCGTGGAAACTCGTCGTTGATGCGACCTGCCATGGCCCGCCCCCTTTCCGCAGCGCAGTGAGCGCTCGAACGCTCGTAACACGAGCCGCATCACACGCCCAGGTCCGTCGAAGCCTGCCCGTGTTCCCCTCTGCCAGCGGACGGGACCGTAGTGCGACATGGGCGTCGCCGTCCTCGGTTCCGGTCGGTCTTGCCGCGAGTTCTGACGCCGGCGCCCGAGAAAGCCTCCTAGACGGGATCGCCCTGGTGCGCGAGCTTCAACGAGCGTCGCCTCGCCCTGCGACCGACCGCGGCGACTTTCTACGGGCAGACCGAGACGCTCCGTGAAGCTCGTTCGTCGAGGCCTCCGTCGCGGCGACAGATTGCCCGACTCGTCGAGGTCGCCCTCGCTCCTAAGGGAATCAGGGAATGCCCTGTGCGATTAAGGCGTTGTACCACTCGTGGGCAACGAGCGCCGCTCCGGCCGGATTCGGGTGCACGCCGTCGGCGGTATACATGGAATCCGGAAGATACGTCGAAGCCGTGAACGCGGACCACACGTCGACCACGTAAATCGGTGAGGCTGGGGTGCTCTGGCTCGTCGCCCAGCCCGGAATGGCCGCGTTCAGCGCCTCGGCGCCGGTCTCGCAGGTCCCGCAGCCGGTGGGGTGCAAGGGGGTGATCTGGGCGATGAAGAGGATGACGTTCGGATGGACGGCGCGGTAGTCGGTCAAGACGAGGGTGTACGCTTGTAGAATGGTTTGGGTCGCGACACCGTTCCAAACGTCGTTCGTTCCAAACTGCATCAAGAGGACATCCGACTTATCGTTCGCCGCCCACATGGGCAGCTCCGCGGAGTGGTCGGCCAGTATTGGCTGGTGAGGTGGTGGAAGAAGATCGGTGACCAAGTAACCGGCGTGTCCTTCGCTCTCGACGTTGGGCGCCCCCGAGCAATTTTGGTTGTTCGTTTCGGTGCCGACAAAAATGAAGTTCGTGTGACCGTCCTGGATCAGGTCCTGAGAAACGAACTGCGGACCGCACGTGTCCTCGGTGATCGAATCGCCGATCGGCGTGATCCGCCAGACGCCCGTATGGGCGTGCCCGGCCTCGCCGCCGCTCTCGGGAGAATCGCCGCCGCCGTCTGCCGAAGTCCCGGCTTCGGATCGGGCCGGCGAATCGGCAGAAGCGTCCACCCCCGAGTCATCGAGGTCCGTCGAAGCTTCGGCGGCGTCGCCCGACGAGCTACTGGATCCCGACGCCGAACTGTCCGAGCGGCCGCTCGACGAACCGACCGATCCGCCGGCGGAGGACGCGCTGTCCGGGCTGCCGCCCGACGGGCTGCCGCCCGACGAGCTGCTGTCCGACGAGCTGCTCGAGCTCGTATCGGACGCGACGATCGACGCTGCGGCCGAGCTTGCCGAGCGACCGCCAGACGACCCTCCGGAACCGTTGGCCGGATCAGGGGTGCCGGCGCTCGACGAACATGCAGCGAACCAAGCCGCAGGAACCACGCCGCAGAGCACGACGCGCAAGACCCTGTTCACGATGTTCGGAGCCGTGGCCATTTTTTCACCGCGACGATGGAGCGAACGACATCGAGCGGACGCGCGCCAGTCGTCAAACGGCTCAACGAACCGGCGAGCACGGCGCGGGCCGAGAAGAAAACGGCCTGCGATGGCGATGACAATGGAATCGAACCGTGCCGGCCGAAAGCGAATCGGGCCGGCATAACCGTCACGCTCCGATCAAGTTTCGCGAAACGGGTGACGGAGGGATCACAAGGCAAGTGATCGACTCGTGCGGAAGTGGGCGGCCCTACGCCTGCCCTCCTCCGCCGAGAGAGCCGTGAGGACGAAACTCTCATTGGGCCATCACGCGGCCCGTGCACGTCTGGGGTGCAACCCGCCGACTCGTGGCAGCGCGTCGATCGCGCCGCCGCGCCGCGGTTCGGCCCTTTTGGCGGCGAGAATCGACTACGCCAGCAGTTCGGCGCGATCTTCGTCGGCAATGGCGATCCCGATCGTCGCGAGCGGATCGAGGATGTCGCGCACGACCACGTTCCGAGCCACCGACGCGAACCGCCCCGCACCCAGCCAGCCCAAGGCCTGAAGGTCCTCTTCGGGCCACGGCATCGGAGCGGCGCCGCGCGCCGCTCCCGACTTCCAAAACGGCGCGAGCGCGCGAAGCGACACAAGCAGCACCTGCCCGAGGCGCCGCAATTCGCTCTCGTCGATGTGCGACAATGCCCATTCGAAGTAGAGCCCACCGAGGCGCCTGTGATGCGCCTCGTCGCGCAAGATCGTCTCGTAGACCGCACGCGGCAGCGCGTGAGACGTCGCCTCGTAGCTCACGCTTGCCGTTCCGCCACTGAACGCCTCGGCGATGCAGCCCACGCGCAGAACCAGTTCGTTTGCGTGCTGAAAGGCGGTTTGGTTGCGTGCTTGGGCCGTGAAACGGTCGAAGTCCACGAGGCGAGGCGCAGCGCCCCCGAGCTCCATCGCCATGCGGCTGGCGAGCTCCACGTGAGAGCACTCGTCGGCGAGAAAGTCACTGGTCATGCCGAGGAGATTGAGCGGGGCCTTCACACCGACGAGGGCCCGCAGCACTTCCGCGAACGAGGCGACCGCTCGGTACTCGTTGATTGCGACTTCGGTCCACGACGCGCGGGCTCGGTTCACCGCTTCGGGCGCATACTTCGAACGATTGACCGAGCCCCAGGGCAAGTCCTCGACGCCGGGGCGAGCCTTGCGAAAGCGGTGCTCCGCCGTCCCGCCCAACCACTCGAGCTCGAACGGAACCTTCACCGTCAGTCCTCGGGGTTCACTACGATGCCGCAAAGGCCCGGACAGCCGGTAAACCCGTCTTGGGCGGCGTCTCTCGCCGTACCGTCCCTGCCCGAGTCGGCTGAGGCGTCTTCGTCGGGTTCTTTGAGGGCGCCGTCGTTGTCCGCGTCCTGCGTGGTGCTTGCGCCAGAGTCTTCCGGTAGAGCGGCGATGCCGGTCACCATGACCATCGAAGTGGCGTCCGCGCCTGTCTCTTCCCCCTCGGATTCGGCATCGTAGTCCCGCACGCCCGGCGGGGGGGGTGCCGCGGGGGTAGAACTCGAGCTGCCGCAGCAGCCACCGTCGACGACCGACGCATCGTCGGCCATATTGGCAACGCTTCCCCTAAGCTCGTCGTTGCCCGCGTTCGACGAACTGCAGGCGCCGAACCCGAGAAGAGCACCCGATCCCAGCCCCGCTGCGATTCGAAGAAGAAGCTTGGGCGGGACAACCGGCGCCTTTCGGTAAATCATAGGCTGTGTTGACGCAAAAAATACGCCAACGACGGCGCAATCGGTTGAACGGGTTTGCGGCCACCGGAACACCGTCGGCACGCATCCTACGCCCGCTCTGCTGACGAGTCTCGTCCAAGTAGGTGTGTCGCCATGTGCCACCACGTCAGGCCTGCCCTGTACCCAAGACAGCGAAGGCCGTCTCTTGGCTGACCAATGACGAGCGTACGACGAGGCAGGGGGTCGCAGCTGCTACGTCGGGAGAGAAGCATCGCCGATCAAGCGCTCCGAGCCCTTCGCCGTCTTCCACCGATTCGGCCAACGGTCTACGAGTCGGAATCCGGGTGCGCCACCGGGCCACTCCGAGCCTCGTGTCGGCTCGGAAGCCAGGGGGCTCTCGAACTGCGGCGTCTCGAGCAGTAGGCTGGGCGCCGCATGACCGACCAGGTCCCCGGATTCGAGGTCCTGAACCTCCAGCACGACGGCACGACGCGTGACGTCTATCGCGCCGGCTCGGGCCCCGCCGTCATTGTCATTCACGAGATGCCCGGGCTGCATCCGCTCGTCACGCAGTTCGGCCAGCGGCTCGTCGACGCCGGATTCACGGTTTACATGCCCTCCCTCTTCGGCCGACCCGGTCGGCCGTTCACGACGGGCGCCGTGATGCGCGCGATAGCCGAGGTCTGCGTGGCGCGCGAGTTCACGCTGTTGGCCGATCGCGCGCCGCGCGTCACTTCGTGGCTGCGCGCGCTCGCCACACGAGCGCACGCCGAGTGCGGTGGCCCGGGCGTGGGGGCGGTAGGCATGTGCTTCACGGGCAGCTACGCGCTTGCGATGGCGGTCGACCCGTCCGTCCTCGCGTCCGTGATGAGCCAGCCGGGCCTGCCTGCGCCCATCTCGGCGCGCAAGCGCGCCGCAGTCGGCGTCGACGCCACGGACCTCGCGCGCATCCAGCAGCGCACACGCGAGGGGCTTTGCGTGATGGGGCTCCGTTTCACGAACGACAGCGGCGTCCCGGCGGAACGCTTCGCGACGCTGCGACGCGAGCTGGGCGACGCGTTCATCGGGATCGAGATCGATTCGGCGCCGGGCAACGCCGCCGGCATCGACCCGAAGTCGCACTCGGTCCTGACGATGCACCTCGTCGATCGGCCCGGGCACCCGACCCGCGAGGCGCTCGACCGTGTGCTCGCCTTCTTGAAGGACCGCCTGCGGCCTTCTGCCTGACGCTCAGGTAGCCAAAATCTCCGCGATCACGCCCTGGTTCAGCGTAAGCGGCGTGGACGACGAAAAGTTCGTCCCCGGTACGCTCGTCGCTCCAAACGTCGATATCGTGTCGCCGACGCCCATGATCTGAGCGAGCGTGACGAGCAGGTCGTTGTGGAAGCGATTGTTCAGCGGAGGGCGATTGCCCGGAGTCGAATACTGCCCCTGCAGGTTGAGCGGAAAGCGCACGAGCTGACCCGTCTTGAGCACGCCGCTGTTCTTGCCTCCGATCAGCACGAACGGCGTATCATCGTGGTTGTGGTACGCGCCCATATCGAGCTCGCTCCCCCAGCAAATCACGGTCTGATCCAGCAGGTTCTTTCCGGTCTTGGTCTGGAGCTGACTGAGCGAGTAGGCGAACGCAGCGACTTGCTGCGCATAAAAGGCGTCAATCGCACAAAGCTGGGGGGTATAAAGGTTGTTTGCCGTGGATGGCGCCGCCGCGTAAAGCGGATCCGCGACGTCGTAATCCCCGCCGGGGATGAGCCCGTAGTAGGACGTCGGCCCCTGATGGGAATACGAGTGGTGAGTCTGAGTCTGGGGGTTCTGCGTGGTGCTGAGCCAACTATGGATGGTAGGGCTCAGCGCTTGCGAAAGCTGAAGACTCGCCACCCGCGTGAGGTCGCACGCGAGCGACATGGCGAGGATGTTCGACATCGCGCTGATGTTGTTGAGGAAGGGATCGTTCGTCCCGCAGGTGTTCGTCCCGCCGAAAGGATCCCCGGCCGGTTGTGGGCCGATCGTCGGTTGTTGGCACGCCGCTGCGGCCGCCGCGGAATTGGAAACCTGGGTTACGGCTTCGTTCCACATGCTCTGCAGGGACATAAGCTGGTTGCGATCCTCGGTGCACACTCGCGTCGCCAACGACCTCAACTCCGAATTGACCTGAGCCTGTACCTGCGCACGAATGAGGGGTTTGGGGTCGGTCCCCATCGTCTTAACGGAGGTAGGGAAGTACGCGTTCATCGCGGCGGAAGGCGTCGTGATCGGATCGATATAGTTGGAAATGCCGCCGGCGGGTGGGCCATAGAGCATACGGGTGTGGACGTCACGCGATTGCTCGTCGCATGCGCTCACCGCGTAGAGGGGAATGGTCGGATGGGCGGTGTTCACGCCGCTCGCGATTAGCGCTTGAGAAATCGCTTGGTCGATGCTCCAGTTGCTCGCGTGCTGGCCATCCGGGCAGGTCGCGCCGGTCCAAAGAGACGCCATGCCCGCTTCGTGGGTTCCGCCATTGGCCGCTGCGTTGTCGAGACCGTCCAGGACGATCACCTGACTCGTCAGATCGACTTTATTCACGCCGGCCTGCGTGAAGGCAGACAAGGTAGGTCGGAATGTGCCCGGCGATCCCGCAGTCGCCGTCGAGCTTAGCGGGGTCACAGCCGCCGACGTCCCGGTCGCCGGCGGGCCATAGGCCCCCCACAGCGGCCGAACGCACCCGCAGGACGTGTAAAGAAGGACAAGGTACATGGGGTCGCTGGAGGCGTCCCCTGCCGCATAACTCGGAACGCCGCGCAAAAACGGATACGTCAGTGCGCTCGCGCCAACGAGCTTGAGAAAGCGCCGACGCTCTGCAAGGTGCCGACTCATGGACATGAACTCCCAGCATCCGCTGCTTCGCAGGCCGCGCCGATGACCGAACGGTGACTGAAGGCGTCGCTACCCACGATCGCCAAGAGAAGCTTTTGGATGTTCAAACTGCTCCCTGTGAAGGCGCTGTAAAACTGCTGCATGGAGCAGGCGTCGTCCGCCGTCTCGAGCCGACCCAGCGAGTACCGGAACGCCTGAAGGGCGAAGCACTCGTTCACCTGCGTAGAGCCGGCCAGCGTCTCGATCAAGCCCCCCGAACCGGTCGCGCCGTTGAAGGTGGCATTGAGTTCGTTCGGCTGCGCGGGGGGGCATCCTGTGCCGGGCGTACTGCAAGGGAAAATCTGCCCCGTCACGTCGAGGGCCGGGCCCGAAGTCGCCCCGTTCTCATCCAAGGCTTGATAGGCACCCGTCGCGTCGTAATTGCCTAAACCGAAACCGATGAAATCCATGTAATGGTGGCATGCATAGCAACTGCCATTCGCTCCCCCGATGTCCGTGTGCGCCTGGAAGAGTTGCCGGGTGGTGCCCCCATCGGGGACGGCGGCCGGGAGCGCTGGAACATTCGGGGGTGGGTCCCCGACCGGATCGCAAAGGATGTCTTCGCGAATCATCTTTCCGCGGAGCACCACCGAGGGCAGAAGCGAGTGCGAGTTGCCGGCGAGAATGCTGCCGTTGGTCAAGATCCCCTCTCGATTGGGGAGCGTGGTCTCGTAATATTGATTCTGCCCCGACATGGTGAGGGCCGAGTCGTTGACCGTAACGGCGGGTCCCGACCCCAGGCTGACGGGGCCGTAGAACGCGGCGAGGTCTGCGTTCACGTACGAGGAGGGCGACGTGAGAAGCTCCGTCAGGCCGCCGTTCTCCGTCAAGATGAGCTGCGACACGTTGGTGCGCGTCTCGTCCTGCATCTCCTGACCGATCGTGGGGTACTTGGCCCAGTTCGTGAAGATCACGTCCTTGCCGGAGGGGGGGGATGCAATCTCGAGCCACTGCGTCGTGAAGTCGTTGATGGCGTCGAGAGCCTTCGGATCGGCCAACATCCGCTGCGCTTGCGCCTGAATTTCGAGCGGGAGTCGACAGCGCCCCCGAAGCGGCCGCGCTCATGAGCGTCGCGTCCGGAAGGGTGCGCCACAGAAAGAAGGAGAGCCGGGCGGCAATCTCGTTCTGCGACAGCGGCATCGAATTGCCGGTCGGCGTCGAGCCGTCTCCGAGCTCGATCACGTAAAGGAAATAGGGGGAGGAGAGGACGGCGGTGATGACCGCCTGAATGCCCGTCACAAAACCGAGGTCGTTGGGGGCATCCGCGATGTTCGAATAGATGTTGAAGAGCGCAGTCGATTCGTCCGAATCGAGATGTCCACGGAAGGCCCGGTTTGCGAACGCGCTGATGAACTGCTGCGCGCAGGCGTCGTTCTGTGCAGGACAAGCGGCGATGCCATTCAGGTTGTAGACATTGGTGAGATTGCTCGGGCCGCTGGCGTCGCCGTCGCCCCCGCTGCTGCTGGCGACCGCGGTCTCTGCAAGCGTTTCGGCGGCCGAAAGGTACTGCTGAGCCATGAGTTCGCTGATCGGCGCGTACGTGTTCGTCTGCAAGTTCACGCCGGTGGCCATCGGGCTCTCCAGCACGAAGGTCGTCGTGGCCGGACGGGTCGTGTCGCCCAGCAAGTCGCGAACCATGTTGTCGTACTCGATGCGCGAAATGCGACGCATCAGCGAAAAGTCGACCGTCGGGCCCGCGGATGCGCACGCGCCGTTGAAGGCCGAGACCCCAAGCACGGGCGGAGCCGTGGGCGCGCAAGCCCCGGCATCCATCGACGGCACGCCGACCCCCGCGTCGATCGACGTGGTGCCCGGCGTCGTGGAAGCGCTCCCTCCGGAGCTTGACGTTCCGCCGAACATGCGTCCGCTCTGCGCGCACGCCGGAGCGAGTGCTGCAGCCGCAGCAAACGCAAGCGTGCCGAGAAAAAGAAACGAGACCGATGAACGCATGGCTCTAGCCTAGCGCAATCGTCGAACGGGACTCGTTCGGCTCGAGAAATTCAGGGGCAAAGCGTCGTTCCTTCCATTCTCCGCGTCCGGCGGAGGAGCCGAGGCGCCACCGTCCTACCCCGTGAGCGCCGTCGCCGTCATCATCGTCATGGCCGTGACGGGCTGACGCTAGCTTCAAGCATCCCGCGGGCTTTTGGCCGACACCGATGCACCTCGCCCGAGCCGGAGGGACATTACGTGCCACGAATGAGCCAGCGGGGCTCACGAAATCGGACGGATCGCGTTCGCCGCGACGCACCTGAGACTCCCTCTTTCCTTCCTTCGCACACGGAAACCCTCATCCACGGCGCCTGGAGCCAGTGGGCACCTCGCTTGCCGTGACAACGAACGCCCCAAGCGCCCGAAGGGCATTTTACGCGAGCGCGCCGTCTCGCTGGCTTCTTCGTCGATCGGCCCTCTTCGCGGCGCAGCGGGCAACATGGCATCGATTCGCCCGCCGACTCAGCGCGGTAACGCGTACAGGCCTCCGAACGCGGTCCCGAGGCCCGCGAGGGCGACGGCGAGCGCTCGCCACATCGGCCTCGCCGAGGGGCTTGCCGTCTTCGCCAGGACGAAGGCCCCCACGAATCCAACCGCGAGCCCGCCGAAGTGAGCGCTCAGGTCGATGCTTCTCTGGGTCAACCCGAACATCAAGTTGAGCGCAAAGAACGCGCCCAAGCTTCGCATCGTACGTTGCCAGGCTCCCGGGTCGATCTGGCTGCGGCGGACGACCATCACGGCGGTGAAGGCGCCAAACATCCCGAAGACCGCGCCCGATGCGCCGGCGGACACGGCGTGGGGGTGCGTCGCTACGCTGGCGAGGCCCCCCACGAGACCCGCCGCGAAGTAGAGGGCGAGAAACTCCGCGCGACCCAGCATGCGCTCGACGACGCCGATCTGATACAGGCACACCATATTCATCCCGACGTGGATCACCCCGTAGTGCAGGAACATAGCCGTCACCAGGCGCCACGCCTCGCCGTTGCGGGTGAGCGGGCCGAAGTTGCCGCCGAGCGCGATCATTTGCTGGGACGAGGGTCCGCCGAGGCTTTCCGTCTGGGCGACCTCGAGCGCGAACATCATCACGTTTGCAGCGATGAGACCGTAGGTCACCCACGGTTTCCAGCCGTCGGCCGCCCTGGTGGATCGGACAGGGAGCGGACGCCCAGGATCCCGTTGCGACGAAACCAGCGGCCGCGGCGGATCCGGGTGCGGGGGCAAGGACGGCTGGCTCAAGGGGCCCGAACCAGTATATCCGGGTTGCGAACAAGCAGGGAGAATCAGGCCATTCCGTCTGGATGAACCGGCATGGGCGCGGTGATCCAACTCGCAACCTGCCTCCCTGCACGCCCGACCGGCGCGACACGGGTTGCGACGGCTCTGCGCGTGCAACCGCGGCAGCTTTCGCATACCGTCAGGCCAGTTTCTTTTCGGATCTCGTCTTGTCAACCCCTACGCGGCAGGAACTGGCGCAGATACGCGCCATCGCCGACGGCCTGTCCGTCGGCGTGTTGGTCTTGAACGCGCCGAACGGGGCCTTTGCGTACGCGAACCGCGTGTTCACCGAGATCCTCGGCATGCCGCCGAATACCGAGATACAGGCCGGCGCGTTCGCGCGGTCCTACGGTCTTCATAAGCGTGACGGGACCCTCTATCCCGAAGACCAACTCCTCTTCGTCCGCGTCATCCGTGAGAAGGCAGACGTGATCGTCGACGACGTCGTCGTCCATCGGTCCGACGGAAAGAAGGTCTTCCTTCGCGCCCTTGCGCGGCCGCTTTTCGACGAAGGAGCCGTCTCGCACGTGGTCATCAGCCTCACCGACATCACGAACGAGGTCGAGGCACGCGCACGAGCCGAGCTCGCCGAGGAACATCTCGGTCACTTGCTCGCGCATGCTCCGCTTATCCTCTTCGCGTTCGACCGGAACGGGATCGTCACCCTGTCGGAAGGGCGCGGCCTATCGGCCATCGGCTTCGCTCCGAAGGAGCTCCTCGGCCGCTCGGTCTTCGAGTTGTACGCGAACGACCCGCTCTCCCTCGCGAACGCGGATCGGGTGCTCGCGGGCGAGGAGTTCACCGTCGAGAGTAACCTCGGCGCGGTTTCGCTCGAGACCACTTTCACGCCCGTGCGCAGTGAGGCAGGCGACGTGCAAGGCGCAATCGGACTGTCGATCGACGTCACCGAGCGGGTCAAGATGCAGAGCCGACTCGTCCAAGCTGAGCGTCTCGCGTCGATGGGGACTCTCTCGGCGACCGTGGCCCACGAGATCAACAACCCGCTCACCTACGTCCTCGCAAACCTCGACCTCGCCGCAGCGGATCTGGCCGATTCCCTGACCACCGTACCCAAGGCACGGGAGCTCGCTCAGTGGGTGACCTTGGCCCGGGAGGGAGCCGGCCGTGTGGCGCACATCGTCCGCGGGCTCAAGGCCTTCTCGCGGCAGGACGACGATCGCGCGGCGTCCACCGACGTCGGGGCCGCGCTCGATCGGGCGATCGACATGGCCGACAATACGATTCGACACCGCGCTCGACTCGTGCGGAGTGTGAGCGACGTGCCGTGGGTCTTCGCGAACGAGCTTCGTCTCAACCAGGTTTTCGTCAACCTGCTGTTGAACGCCGCCCAAGCCATCCCTGAAGGGCACCGCGACACGAACGAGATTCGCGTCCGGGCGTGGCTCGAGCAGAGCAAGAGCGCGGTCATCGTCGAAGTCGAGGATACCGGTACGGGAATGACACCCGACGTGAAGGCCCGCATCTTCGAGCCGTTCTTCACGACGAAGCCGATAGGCACCGGCACTGGCCTCGGTCTCTCGATCTGCCACGGCATCGTTCACGGGCTCGGCGGTACCATCGAAGTCGAGAGTGGACCCGGCAAAGGGACGACCTTCCGCCTGCAGCTTCCTGCGAGCGGGCGGGCGCGCAAGGCCGACGACGTCCAGCCCCCTCGTCGTGCTGCGCTTCGCCGCGGTCGCCTTCTCATCGTCGATGATGACGAGAGAGTGGCGCGCACGCTGGCGAAGACCCTGCTCTCCGATCATGACGTCGAGATCTTCGTCGACCCACGTGCGGCCGTCCATCGCGTCCTCAGAGGAGAGCCCTTCGACATCCTTTTCTGCGACCTCATGATGCCTGAGATGACGGGCATGGATCTGCACGCCGTCCTCGCCGGAGAAGTGCCCGAGCAGGCAGCACGGATCGTATTCGTCACCGGGGGCGCGTTCACTCCGGCCGCACGCGACTTCGTCGCAAGCATCCCGAACGCGGTCCTCGAAAAGCCTTTCGACAAGGAAGCGATCGATGCAGTCCTCGCGCGCTACTTGCGTCGCTCGACCTCGTCCTGAGGCGCCGTCCCAACGGGGAGCGGCTCCTTGTTGCCCACCACGTCCCCGGCGACTTCGCGCACGAGCTTCTTGATTCCTGCGAACGCCTCATCATCCTTCTTGGCGAGCCAGGACAGGAACTCCGCGCAGAGGCCGATGAACTCGCCGTCTTGTTCCGACCCCTGAACCCCGTACGTGTACTTCTCGGCCTGGCTCATGAGAAATGCGAGTCGCGCGTCGTTGCCGCCTGCCCGGGCCAACGCTACTCGAACGGTCATGCTGCTCATTGGGCAATTTGATTCGCCGTTCGTCCGGCGCGTGGCCCTGGCCCTGCACCACTACGGGATGGCGTATGAACACCGGCCCTGGTCGGTCTGGGGGCAGGCCGCTGAAATTGCACACTACAACCCTCTGCTTCGGGTCCCTGTCCTCGTGCTGGACGACGGCGAAAGGATCGTAGAGAGCGCCGCCATTCTCGACGCTCTCGATGATGGGGTTCCCGAAGAGCGCCTTCTCTTGCCGCGAACCGGGGCAGTGCGGCGTGCAGGACTCCGCATCTGTGCTCTTTCCACCGGGCTGGCCGACAAGGCTGTGAGTTTGCTCTACGAGCGGGTCCTTCGCCAGCCGGAGCACCGCAGCGACGTTTGGATGGACCGTTGCACGGCCCAAATTCAGGCCACCCTCGACCTTCTAGAGATGGAGCGCGAAGCCGCGACGGCGCCGTTCTGGTTCGGTACGCTGTCGCACGCCGATATTGCGATCGCTTGTGCGGTGCGCTTCGTTGGCGAAGCCCATCCCGATCTGGGGAGCACCCGAGCGCGCCCGGCCTTGAGGGCTCACTGCGAGCGGTGCGAGGCGATGCCCCTATTCCGGAGCGCAGTCCAGGCCCTTCACGTGGCGATCTAGCGGGCGCGTTCCGGTCCCCGTCGAACCGAGCGCGGCGACGCGGCGGCCGGCCGTTGGCAAACTGCCCAACCATGAACCTCCGCCCGTACCAGCGCGAATGTTTGGAGCGCATTCTCATCCGCTACAAACAGGGCCGGCGCCGCCTGCTCGTGTCGCTACCGACGGGCACGGGCAAGACGGTCATCTTCGCGAAGATGCCCGAGTTTCTGGCGATGAAAAAGCGCATGCTCGTGCTCGCCCATCGCCAGGAGTTGCTGGACCAGGCCGCGGCCAAGTTCCACGCGGTGGCCCCCGAGCTAAGCGTCGGCATCGAACAGGGCGGGCGGAGCGCACCCTCGGATGCGCGGGTGGTCCTCGCTTCGGTCCCGACGGTCGGTCGCCAAGAGAGCCGGCGACTTCAGCGGCTCGACCCCGAGCAGTTCTACGTCGTCGTGGTCGACGAGGCGCACCATGCGGTTGCGCCGTCCTACCGGCGTGTCTTCGATCACTTCGGCCTTTTCGCCGAGGGCACGAAGCGGCTGCTCGTCGGGTTCACGGCCACGGCCCGGCGGGGCGACAAGTTGACGCTCGCCGAGGTCTTCGAGGAGATCGCCTACGCGAAGAGCCTGCCGGACATGGTGCGATCGGGCTACCTCTGCACGGTCCGCGGTTGGCGAGTGAGCTCGTCGGTCGACCTTGGCGGCGTGCGGGTCCGGCACGGCGACTTCGTCGAGTCGGACCTCGCACGCGCCGTGGACGTGCCGGAGCGAAACGGCCTCGTGGTGGGGGCCTATCGGCAGATCGCAGCCGGGCGGCGTGCCATCGTGTTCTGCGTCAACGTCGCGCATGTGAAAGCCCTTGCTGCCGCGTTCGAGGACGCGCAGGTTCACGCGGCGCCGGTCTGGGGAGCCATGCCGGGCGAAGATCGCCAGGACGCTCTCCGACGCTTTCGCGAAGGGCGTCTCGACGTGCTCACGAACTGCAACGTCCTGACCGAGGGCTTCGACGAGCCGCGCGTGGACTGCGTCATCATGGCCCGGCCGACGCACTCGCAGTTGCTTTACGCGCAGATGGTCGGCCGCGGCACGCGGCTCCACGACACCAAGAGCGACGTGGTCGTGATCGACATCGCGGACAACAGTGCCCGCCACAAACTCGCCGGCCTAAACGCCTTGTTCGACTTGCCCGAATCGCTGGATCTGGGCGGTCACGGCGCGATTGAGACGGTCGACGCGCTCGACCGCCTGAGCGAGGCTATGCCGTGGGTGGACCTCGGCCGAGTCGAGCGCGCCGAAGATCTCGATCATGTTGCGGAGCGCGTGGACCTGTTCCGCTTCGAGCCCCCTTCCGAAATCGCCGCGTTTACGCGGTTCGCTTGGTGCGGGACGCCCGACGGCGGGTATCGGCTGAACCTGGCGGACGGCGAGTGGATCACTCTTCGCGAGGATGCCCTCGGGCGATGGGACGCAACGCTCATGAACCCGCGAGCGGCCGCTCGGATGCCCCCGCCGATGGCAGACCTCGCGTCGGCCGTCGGGGCCGTCGACGCGGTCGTCGCACGCGATCGAGCGAAGATGGTTTCGTTGCTGACGCTCGATGCCCATTGGCGAGGTCAGAAGCCGACCGAAAAGCAGCTCGAGCTGCTCCGCCGGCGCCGAATCCCGAACCCCAACGGCCTCACGCGCGGGCAGGCGTCCTGGCTCATCACCCAGTCGAGCCGACCGAGGATCGCGTAGGTGCCGGCGCTATGGCATCGAGGCAACGCGGGCGGCTCTTCCACGCGTCAAAGACCCGGCAGGTCGGCCAACGGTCCGTGGCGATCGCTGCCCGGTCGCGGTCGCGGTCGCCCGATCGGGGCGACGAATCATCGCGGCCACTAAAAAATTGTCGTCGGAGCTCGCGCTGCTGCTAACCCTTCGGTCCGGAATGGTTGTTTCATGAACGACTGCCCCGTGTGCGAGTGCGCCTCGACCGCCAAAACGGTAGCGCAAGGGTACGTTGCCGGTTTCATCGGAGGCACCCGCCACCCAAACAGCTTGGAAAAATGGCGCTCGTCTCTCTGCCCCGAACACGCCGCCCTGGTCGCCAATCTCTTGTCCGTATTGCACCATCTGCACGCGCCCATGACTCGAGAGGCCAAAAAAACCCAAAAAGACCGATAAATTCGTTGTCTTTGGGGACCCATTTTTGGGCGAAAGCAACGGCGCGACGCGGCGTGGCCCGCTCGACGCGGCACCGCTCCAAGTCGCGTTTCACGTGCGCCGGCCGGTGCTGGTCTCAGCGATTCCGGGTGCACGACGCGGCCGCCTGCGATGCCATTTCGCGCGACGATACAATTTTATAGGAGCGTGATCGGACTGCCGATTTCGCGCATAACCAAGCTTCGAAGACCGGAGCCCCCGATGCGACGAAATGTCTATGCACTTGCCCTGCTTGCAACGCTGGAGGCCGGGTGCGCGAGCACGCCCGAGGCGCCTGCGGGGGGCGCCCCGAGCCCCTCGCCGAGCCCCACGAGCACCGCCAGCTCGATGGCCAGCTCCGCGCCCGCAACTTCGAGCGGGTCGACAGGGAGTGGGCCCGGCGCAGCCAGCTCGAGCGGGTCGGGGGCGTCGACGGCGTCTGCCCCCTCCAGCTCTGCGAGCCCAAGCCCCGAGGCTGGCGCACCCCCCGGGCCCACCCAAACGGGCGCCCCGGAAGCCGATGCGTCGGTGGATACGGGCCCAATCCTTAGTGAGGGCGGCACGTCGGGCATCATTCCTTCCTCGGACGCGGCACCGTTCAAGGGAATGCCCGGCGGGCCGGTGTACGCGTTCCCCGAGGCCGTCGGATTTGGACGAGTCGCGACGGGCGGTCGGGGCGGCACGGTCGTGCACGTCACCAACCTCAACGACACGGGCGCGGGATCCCTGCGCGACGCGGTGAGCGCAGGCAATCGCATCGTCGTCTTCGACGTGGGCGGAGCAATCACGATCGCCACGGCGATTTCGGTGAGCAGCGACATCTACATCGCCGGGCAAACGTCGCCGGGCGATGGCATCGCCATCCAGGGTAACGAGCTGTCGTTCTCGAGCCATTCGAACATCATCGCGCGCTATCTTCGCGTTCGACCCGGATGCACGACCTGCACTCGGTCCGATCCCAATTTCGAGCGCAGCGGAGTCAACATGGCGAGCTCGAGCACGGTGATCATCGACCACGTGTCGATCGAATTCGCGCAGTGGAACAACATCGACTCGGTCGGCGCCACCAACATCACGGTGCAGCATTCGATCACGGCCGACCCGGTCGGACAGCAATTTGCAGCCCACACCGAGACGGGCCCGTACACCTGGTACCGCGACCTCTTCGCCAATGCACACAATCGCACTCCGCTTGCCAAAGCGGATACGCAATACGTAAATAACGTGATCTACAATTATCAGCTTGGTTACACAGCGGGCAACACCGCGGGCACGTTTTCGCACGACGTGATCGGCAACGTGTTCATCGCCGGGCCGTCGACCACAACGGCCTCGGACGCGTTCTTCCAAGTGAACAATCAGCCGATGTACCTGAGCGGCAACATCCTCGACAGCAGTGCCAACGGTACGCTCGACGGCACCGCCCTAGGCCTCCCGGCCGGCGCGGTCGCGCTCGCCGCCTCCTGGTCGGCGGCAACGATGCCGCTGCCCGCAGCGCTCGACGCGACCGACGCCTACGCGGCGGTCATCGCGGACGCGGGCGCGTCCCTTTCTCGCGACCAGGTCGACGCCCTGGTCATCGCCGACGTCACGTCACTCGGTAAACAGGGACAGCTTTGGACCACCCCGACCGCGACGGGGCTCGCAAACGGCGGTTTCGGCACGCTCACGGGCGGCACGCCGCCGCTCGATACCGATGGCGACGGCATGCCGGACGCTTGGGAGTTGCGGTACGGCCTCAACCCCAACTCGCCGGACGACGCGACGGGCGACTTCGATAATACCGGTTACACGAATATCGAAAAATACATCAACAGTATCGTCGACGGACAATACCCCATTTGACGAGGCGGGGGTCGGCGCGTTACGGATTCGACGCCCGAACGAATCGACTGGCGACGGACGCGAAAAGCCCCGAACGTACCGCGCTCGTCCGGCCTCTCGCCACGTGGCACGGCGGGGCCTCGGAGCGGCTTTCTGCGCGAACCGACGCCTCGGTCAGGACGTGGCCCCGGACACGGCCGTTACCGTGATCTCCAAGTACGCCCGCTTCTTTATCCGTCCGGCGATCCGCGCCAAGAAATCCCCGATCGCCATCTGCCAGCCGTACTTGTCCCGCAGCGCGGCGTGCGCGCGCTTTACGTCCTCTTCCCCCTCGAGAATTCGGCCCGTCGCCTCCAGCCACGGACCATGGACGTTTCCGCGGACGTCGCACGCAGCGACACGGGCTCGCGCGTCCCGCCGCAAACGCTTCACTTTGAAGGCATTGCCGGCGGTCATCACGACGAGCTTGCGGCCCAGGGGGGCGGCCCAAACGGGCGTCTTGACCCCGTTGCCATCGCGCTTGAACGTCTCGAGGTTGATGTACGGCTCGTCGGCGAGGGGTGGTTTCGGTGCACTCACGCGCGCCAGTGTGCCATCTCGCTCGCGGCTTGCCACGCATCGCGGGGGCGGGGCTTCCCTCCCCCGCTATCGCCGGTGCCGCGGCGTCGTAGGCGCAGTTTCGAGCGACGGCCTAACGGCCGCTACGGCGCGACGGCCGCACGCGGGAGCCGTATTCCCACGCTCGCGCCGCCACGCTCACGGTTTACCGCGAACGCGGTGCCACCGTGGGCGACGGCAATGCGCTTGACGAGCGTGAGCCCGAGTCCGAGCGAACCCTTCTCCCGCGCCTCGGCGCCCGGCCGCTGATAGAACGACTCGAACGCCTTCGCTTCTTCACCGGGCGCGAAGCCCGGTCCGTGGTCGAGCACCTCAAAGACGATCATCGCGTCCGCCTGGCGCACACGGAGCGCGTCTACCCCCCCCGCATGCGCGTTTGCGTTGGCGAGCAGGTTGGCGAGAGCGCGCGCCACGAGCGTCGCGTCCGCCTCGAACTTCGTGGCGGTGACGTCGAGCTGGAGGAGAGACTCCGGCAGCCCAGCACGCTCGAGCGCGCGCATCGCAACGTCGGCTGGATTGAGCGTGTGCACGTGCAGCGCCGCGAAGTCGAGACGCGAGCTCGCGAGCAGCTCGCTCACGAGCGCGTCGATCTCGATGACCTCCCGGTCCAGATCGTCCAGGGCCTTCGCGGCAACGGCGCTCTTGCCCGCGCCGAGCTCGCCACGAAGGAGCTCCGCAACGAGCCGGATGCGCGAAAGCGGCGTCCGGATCTCGTGCGAGACCGCCGCGAGCAGCTCGCGCTGGTCGCCCATCTGTCTCTCGATGCGTGTCGCCATGTCGTTGATGGCGTCGGCGAGCACCCTCGCCTCGTCCACGCCGCGCCGCCCCGGGAGCTGGAAGCGGCTCGAGAGCTTGCCCGCCCCGATCTCACGGGCGACGCGGGCGAGCTCCGAGTACGGGCGGGTTAGCCGTCGCGCGAGGCGGCCCGAAGCCCCCCAAAGCATGACCCACAAGACCATGAGGGGGCCAACGAACTGAAACGGACGCGAGCCGCGCGCGCGGTCGAAGCATACGTCGACGAACCCGATGGTCTCGGCCCCCGCGGCGATCGGGACGGTCGCTGCGGGGTGCTTGCAGGCAGCGGGCCCGAAAGCCTGGATGGGTTGGCTCTCGCCGTTCTTCAGGGTCAGATCCAGATCGAGCTCGGCCGCCATTCGCCTGGCGAGGGCGTCGCGCGCGCTCGGGTCCTCCCAGACGAGAGCGAACTCGCCAGCGACGAACGACCGAACGCGCGCTGCCTCGCGGTGCCAGTTGGCGTCGGGGGTCGCGAAATAGGACAGCGCCATCATCACCAGAGCCGTGACGAGGATCGAGGCGCCGAGGAGAAAGAAGATGCGGCGGTGAAGGTTTCGTCGCAGATACCAACCCGCAGAGCTCATCGCGTGGCGGTAGCGCTCCCAGCGGTGGCGGCCGTCTGGGTGGCGATGTTTCGGGTGCCAACACGTCACGGTCCGTCCTTCGCCAGCACGTACCCGATGCCGCGCACGGTCTTGATCACTTTGGGGGCGCGCGGATCGTCTCCGAGCTTCTGGCGAAGGTGCGAGATGTGCACGTCGACGGTGCGCTCGCTGACGGTAACGTCGCTGCGGCCCGCCTCGCTGAGCAGAGAGTCGCGCGGTACCACCCGTCCGGCGCGGCGCGCGAGCGCGAGGAGGATGTCGAACTCGATGCCGGTCAGATCCGCAGCGTCTCCGCCGACGCGCACCTGCCGGCTGGGAACGTCGATGTCGATGGTTCCGACGCGGATGCGTTCGGCGATGGCGTCGGGGGCAGCCCTGCGGAGCACCGCCCGGAGGCGAGCGAGAAGCTCGCGGGGGCTGAAGGGCTTGGCGACGTAGTCGTCCGCCCCGAGTTCAAGGCCCACCACGCGGTCCGTCTCGTCGCCTTTAGCGGTCAGCATGATGATCGGAATGCGACTCTTCTCACGGATTTTCTTGCAGACCGTGAGGCCGTCCATGCCGGGCATCATCACGTCGAGAAGCACGGCATCGAACGGCGACGCACCGAGCGCCGCGAGCCCCTTCGCTCCGTCCGGGGCTCGGCTGAGCGCGACCCCGTTCTGGTCGAGGTAGCTCGCGAGCAGCTCGAAGAGTCGTGCGTCGTCGTCGATAAGCAAGACGCGCGAGGGCATGACTGCCAACGTCACCATACCGACCGCACAACGCGCGGACGACTACGGCTCCGCGCTCGGGCCGGAGGTCGTGTCGCCCTTGCCGTACGCGGCGTCCAGGCAGACCTGGGCGACGTGTCGTTCCCACGCGTTCCTGTGCAGGTGGCAGCGGTGAATCGAGGCGAAGCCCGAGCCGTAGCCGAGCACGGTTCCCAATGTGAGGACTGCAATGAGGATTCGGACGTCTCATGGTCTTCTCCTCATGCCCACTGGTCGCGGTAAGGGCCGCCGTCGCGACCGCCGCCCCAACCGCGTCCACCCCAGCCGCGTCCACGGACACCGGGGCCGTTCTCGAGAAAGTCGGCGACCTCGGCGCGCTGCTTCTCGGTCAGCGCGTCATGGATCCTGTGGATCGCCTCGACCGCCGCGCGACGGGTCTCGCTGAGGGTCGTGTCGTGCTTCAAAAAGATGTCGGAAACGGACGCTTCGTCCATCGTCTCGCTGCGGAAAACGCCGGCGAAATCGGCGCGCGTCGCACGGAACTCGTCCGCCGCCTTGCCGAAGACCTCGGTGAGATCGTCCACCGCTTCGACGATGACCTTCTCTTGACCCGGCGTCGTCTGAAGGCGCTCGAACGCGCTTCGGAGCCAGAAGGTTCGTCCGAACCCGCCGCGGCGCGCGTAGCCACCGAAGCCTCCGTGGTGATGGGAATGGCCGCACGGGCCACCGTAGCCACCGTACCCCCAGCGGCCGCAGCCGCGCCCGTGGCGCACGACCTTGATGAGGCCGATGAGGCATGCCGTACCGATTAGAAAACCAAACATGGTGACCTAGTCTCCTCCGGGCGCCCTCGGGTGGAACAGCAAACGGGGCGCCCATGACGAGAGAAACGTGGACCCCGACTGTTAAGATCGGCCGCGGCCAACGATGAAGAAGTGTGAAGAGGCCATCGGCTCAGCGTGTCCCCGGCGATTCGGGCCAGCCATTCGTGCTCATGCACTTCGCCGGTCGCACCTTAGCACGCCGGGCATGGGCCGGATTCAAGCGAATCGCATCGCCGAACCCGTGGGCGCCGATCGCGCGGTCTGGCATCCTCTCCCCATCCCATGTGCCGCAACATCCGGGTTCTCTACAACTTCGATCCCCCGACCACGCCGGAAGAGATCCGCGCCGCCGCGCTCCAGTACGTCCGGAAGGTCACCGGCTTGAACAAACCGTCGGAGGCGGACCGGCTCGTCTTCGAGGAAGCCATCCGCGAGGTGGCTGGCGTGACCGAGCGTCTGGTCCGCGGCCTGACGGCGCGCGCGCCGATACGGACGCGCGAGGGCGAGCGGGAGAAGGCCCGCGCGCGCTGGGCTGCGCGCCCGGCACCCGCGGGGCGTCGCAACTGAACGGTCATGGCCACTCCGACCGAAGCCCGAAGGCTCCGGCGAATGCGTCACCCTTTTACTCGCCGGGATGGGTCGCCCCGCCGAGTCGCGAAACGCTCATCGAGCCATCCCGGAATCCCCCTTGCCAGAGGATGAGTGCGAGGATAACGGCCAGTTGCGAGAGAAGGCCGATCCGGTCGGGGTAGATGCCCAAGAAGTCAATCTGGATGAACCGCATTGGCTTCGAGGGCAGGATGCCCACTTCCTCGAAGGAGTGGATGCCCTCGCCCAGCAGCACGATGGCGGTCGCCAGGAGCATTCCGGTCGAGACACGGAAGAGCGGCTTCATGGGCAGTCTCAACCCCAAGCGACTCACCGCGAAGACGAGACCGAGCAGCAGCGCTGCACCCGCGGCGGCGCCCCAGACGACGGCCGAGGGGGCGTCGACCGACAACGCTTCGAGAAAGACCGTCGTCTCGAAGCTCTCGCGGAACATCGCGAGAAACGCGATCGCGAAGAGCGCGAGCGCGCCTCGGTCGAGGGCATGGTGCGTGCGGCCTCGGAGCTCCCCCATGGTGCGTCGCGTCGTCGTTCGCGCATTGAGCCACAGCGCCGCATGAAGCAACATCGCGGCAGCGACCAACGCAAGGCACCCCTCGAGCCTTTCATTCATTGCGCCAGCAAGGAGATTGCGGGCCGCCGCAAACACGATGGCGCCCACGGCCACCGCGGAGAGCCAGCCGGCGTGGACGAAACGCGCACGAGAGAACTGCTTTCGCTTCTTTACGACCGCGAGGAGGGCGGCGATGATCACGGCCGCCTCGGATCCTTCTCGCACGATGACGAGAAGCGCAAACCAGAACACGGAGACGGCCGTCGCCTTCGCCACGGGTGCGCCCGTCGCCCGATCGAGCAGCGCCAGGAGTCGTACGACCTCCTCGCCCGCGCGCGGGTCTCGTTGCTGCAACGCCGCACGCGTGGCAATGACCGACGATTCCAGAGGTCCTACGACGTCCGGATGGTGTGCACGAAGCCACGGCTCCGCCGGCTCGATGTCCGAGAGGTACGCTTCGAGGATGGCGCTCTCGGCGCCGCGCGCGTCTCCGCCGCCGGCCATGATCTTGGCCTGCTGCACTCGCGTGCGCGCAGCGGCGACGAGCGCGGAAGCGTCGAGCTGCGGCAGCTTGCGCCTGAGACAGGCGACTTCGCCGACCCCGTTCGACCTCGCGAGCTCTGCGTCCGACCGGTTCGCGAGGTCGTCCAGCGTCACGCTGGAAGGCGAGTGGTCGCAAGGTGGCTGCCTGAGGGTCAAGACGTAGAACGACAGTGCCCAACGCTCGACTTCGTCGATGTGGCCGACCGGCGCCATGGCCGTGCCCTTCACTCCGAAGCGGATCACATTGAATACCTTATAGGGGGTGAGACTGTCCATCACCGCGTCGGAGTGGAAGTCCGACGGCTTCGGCACCAAACCGGCAGCCGCGACGCCGTCTCCGTGACCCGTCGCGCCATGGCACGTGACGCAGTTCTCTTGGAAGAGCCGTGCGCCTTCGGAAAGATCGGGCGGTACCGACGGTGCACGAGAGAGCCCCGCGGCCGCTATCACCTCGTCGACCAGCGACGCGCAATCGGCGCTCACGCCAACCGGGTCCTCACTTCGCGAAACGCGTTCGTCGAGCGAAGCGATGCGCGCGGCGAATCGTTCCGCGCCCCGGAGACGAAGTGCGGTGGACCTCGCCTCCGCCGACAGAGAGCGCTGCTCGGCCAGCTCGCCGGCATCCATCGACGCGACCGCCCTCGGGTAGTCCGACTCCAGGTACTGGAGGATCGCGACGAGCTGCTGCGCGTCGCTGCCCGCTGTCTTCGGGGTGTCGGAAGCGGGTCTCACCAGGGCAAACCCGAGCGCGACGGCGACCGCACCGAGCAAGGCGAGGACGGGCCAGTACCTGACGTTGAAAGTCGATTTCAATAACAAGAGTATGATGGACGGGCTGCGGCCCTGCAAGCGCCGAGGCGCTGGCGCGCAAGCTTCCTGCCGTTTCCAGCGTTACAGCCGCCGCTCTTGCCGCGCGCTCTTCAGCGCCGCGATCGCACTCAAGTCCTTGGTCCCTCGGCCGTTGGATCGGATAGGAAGCGCGTTCTTCGAGCGCGAATCCACCCTTCGAATGCTCGCCATCGAGACCTGCGCAGACTGTGGCGTACGCTCACCGGAAGCGAGTCCGGATCGGACGCTCACGAGCTCCTTCGGATGGCGCTTGACACGCGAGACGACTCTGGACGGCAGCTGGGCGGCCGTCTGGCGGTGCGGCACCTGTTGGAAGGCGCGCAAGCGCCGGACGGCCAACGAAGACACTGGGACCACCACCGGGATTCGCGCGATCGCGACGAGCTCGTCCAAGCGAGCCCCCCCAAGTCGCGGCGCTTCGGCTGAACTGGGCGCCGGCCCGAAGCGAAGCGCAAGCCATCGCCATTTCCAGGTTCTCCCCGAGCCGGCGAGGCTCAAACGGGGGTAAGGGTCATCGCGAGCCCATCGATCCACTTGCGCCGGCAGCGCGGCCGATCGGGGACCGAGGTGGATGACCGCACGCGATGGCGCTCGGAGCCCGGCTCAAACCCCGAGCACGGCCTGGACCCTGGCCCTTTCGCCCGCCAGAATCTCGGACGCTCGTCCGAGACCGATCTCGGCCGCGACCGCCTTGAGCAGCGATTCGACGGAGTACGTGCTCGCACTGTTGTTCACCACCGGGGGGGCACCGGATGTCTTGGTCGATGCCGCTGGCTTCGCGGTCACCTTGTTCGACGTGGCTTTGGCATTCGCGGAGGCTTTGGCCGCCCCGCGAACGTTGTAGACGTAGGTGTCTGTGAGGGTAATCCCAGCCGCCTTGGCCTTGGCGATCACGTCCCTGGCGGACAACCTGGGATCGACGGAACGCACGAAAGCTGCCTTGGTTTGCGTGGGTGCTGTTTTGACTGCCATGTTGGATCTCCTGGAGAGCGTCTGTAGCCGTGTATGAGGTCATGCACCATGCCAAACTGGATCTCCTCGGTAGAAAGGTGCGCGGGCGTCGGCTTCCAGTTTCCGCTGCGTACGTTCCGCGGATCCATCCGCCGGCGCGCTCGGGTCCTATCGTCGAGGCGGCCTGCGGCGACGCCGATGCCCAAAAGCGCATTTGCTGCCGCCGGCTCGCTGCGCCACTGTGTGCCGTCCGCCTACGCCCCGATCCCCATCGTGGCTGCCCGCTCGGCACTCAAAGGAGGCGGTGTTGGACCTATGGTCGTGCCGCGCGGAACGTGCTGTCCTTGAACGGCAGAGGTTCGATTCCCATGGCGAGGAGCACATGAAAGACGGCTCGTGGACGAGAATCGTCACGGTCGGCAAGCCGGAGAACAACCCGTTGTGGCGGCCACGCGCCATCGACATGGCGGCCGCAGGCATGCGAGGGCGGCTGGGCCCCGTCATCCGGGCCTGCGGAGCGCCGCTCGAGCGCGGGGCATTCGCGATACTCGCCGAGCCTGCATCCAACGGAGGTCGCACGTGACCGGGACTCCGTTGGCCGCTTGTCCCCATTGCGCCCGGCACGTTCGGGTCAGCGAGCCGGCCTGTCCGTTTTGCCGGGCCGACTTGCCCTCGTCGTTTCGGCAGCTGCCACCGCCGCCCTCATCGCCGGCCAAGCGCCTGAGTCGCGCGGCCCTCCATGCCTTGGGCGTGGGAGCGCTCGCCGCCACCGCAGCGGCCTGTGCAAACCCATTCTCGGCGGCCGAGACAGACAAGGACGGCGGTCCGATGCCGGGGTCGTCCACATTCTTTCCTCCGTACGGGGGCGTGCCCGCGGACGCCGACGTGACCCCGGTGTACCCGGGCGACGCCCGCGGCGGCTTCGATTCTGCCGGTCCCGTAGACGCCGACGTGGCCATAGACGGCGGCCCCGACGACGCGGGGGTCCGTCGCGATTCTGCCGTCCCTGCGGATGCCGACCTGACCCAGGACGCCGGCGCCGACGACGCCAGCGCCCGCCTCGATTCTGCCGTCCCCGCGGATGCCGACGTGACCCAGGACGCCGGCGGCGACGACGCATACGCAAGTCTCGACTCCGCCGCCCCCATCGACGCCCACGTCGAGGATCGCATCTCAATCCGTCCCCTCTACGGCGCCCCCATCATCGTCGGCCAATAGGAGCGCTTCGCCGGACGGCCGCACGCAGTCCACCCCGGCCGGATCGCCGGATCCGACCCCCGGCACCT
The DNA here is from genome assembly GCA_963696385.1 of uncultured delta proteobacterium. Classification (GTDB taxonomy): domain Bacteria; phylum Myxococcota_A; class Polyangia; order Polyangiales; family Polyangiaceae; genus Palsa-1150. The sequence goes on along the minus strand of CAVOKF010000001.1, from coordinate 285,296 downwards.
TTTCGATCCAGACCGACGCGGTCGAGCGCGTTCGCGTGGGTCTTTCGGCAGCGCACGATTGTGACGGCACGCGATGGGGGGATCGCTGACCTTCCGCCAGCGCGGTCGATCTCTTGTGCGCACATAACGTCGAGTGCGAGCTCGAGCCTCGTCGCGCAAAAGGCCACCGAGAGGCATACTCGCGCCCCATGGGGACCCGCCGATCGTACGCCTTGCTCTTTGGCCGGGTATCCGTCGCGCTCGTCGCGAGTTCGTGTGGGGCTCGAACGGGCCTCTTGCTTTTCGACGACGCGCCTCCCGCGTGCGCGGTCCCCGCGCAGAGCCCTGTGCCCGCCTGCGACGGCCAATCGACCACGCTTCGCGGCACGGTCTACGATCCGGCGGGGCACAATCCGCTCTACAACGTCGTCGTCTATGTGCCGGGAAGCGCTCCGGCTCCCCTGCCCTCGGGCGCCACATGCGACTCGTGCTCGGACCTGTACACCGGCAGCCCGATCACCACGACCTTGACCGACGCAGCAGGACAGTTCGTTCTGAACGACGTGCCACCGGGCAAGGACGTGCCGCTCGTTCTGCAGATCGGCAAATGGCGCCGCCAGCTCCGAATTCCCACGGTCGTAGCTTGCCAGGAAAACCCGCTTGCGGACGGGTCGCTCACCTTGCCCAAAAACCAGAGCGAAGGGGACATCCCTGCCATCGCCGTCTCGACAGGCGGTTCCGACACGCTTGAGTGCCTGTTTCGGCGTATCGGCGTCGACGCGAGCGAGTACACCGGCGACCCGTTGGGCGCCGGACGGATCCACGTGTTTCAGGGCACCGGCAAGATCGGAGGGGAGAGTGCGCCGACTACGGCCGATCCCGCGCCAAGCAGCGCGATCGCGCTCTGGGACTCCGTCGCTGACCTCGGGCGTTACGACATGGTGTTTCTTTCCTGCGAAGGGCAAGAGACATCGAACATGAACCAACAGGCGCTCTTCGATTATGCGGCGTCCGGTGGTCGCGTGTTTGCGTCTCACTTCCACTACGCCTGGTTCGATACCGGGCCGTTCGGGACTTGGAATCTGGCGACCTGGCTGCCCGGCAAGGGCGACATCGGCGACATCGACACCGTGGTGACGACGACTCTCCCGAATGGAGCGCCGTTCGCGAAGGGCAACGCGCTGGCACAGTGGCTCGGCACCGTGGGCGCGTTGCTTGCCAACGCAGAGCTTCCCGTCGAGCAAGCGCGTGACAACGCGGACCTGTCGCCGGCCAACGTAGCGTCCCAGTCCTGGCTGGTAGCGGACGCAGACGCGAGCGCACCCGGGGCCTCGCAGGCTTTCTCGTTCAACACGCCACTCGACGCGCCGACCCCGAGCCAGTGCGGGCAGGTCGTTTACACGGCCATGCACGTCGGTGCGGCGTCGAACGACAACCCCAGTCTGCCCGTGCCGGATGAATGCGCCACGGGCGACCTGTCGCCGCAAGAGACGGCGCTCGAGTTCCTCGTGTTCAATCTGTCGTCGTGCGTGACGCCGGCCGACCAGATGCCGCTAGCTCCCCCTCGTGCCGCTGACCGGAGACGTGCGGACACTCGCATCGTCTCACGACGTGCCCGCAAACGATGTGTTTCGGATCTCCTGGCGTCCGAGCCCGTCTCGCCCTGCCGGGCACTATCGCCGTGAGCGGACGGCCAATCGCAAGAGCCGGCGCGAGCTCCCGCTCGATCGGAGAGACACGGATGCTAGCGTCCGCGCGGCGCACACACCGTAGGTGAACGATGCCGAACCGACTGATTTACCTCGCGCGCCATGGCGAGACAGATTGGAACGCGGCGCGCCGGTGGCAAGGTCAAACCGACGTGGCGCTCAACGCGGCAGGGCGTGCTCAGGCGCTGGCCATCGCGGGAGCGCTGCGAGGGGTGGCGGTGGCGGGCGTCGTCGCGAGCGATCTCGCACGGGCGAGCGAGACGGCGCGTGTCGTCGCCGAGGCCCTGGGCGTGCCGCTCGCGTACGTCGATCCGGCGCTGCGGGAGCGATCGTTTGGATGCTTCGAAGGGCTCACGCGAGAAGAGTGCGAAGAGCGGCATGCCGAAGCCTGGCGCCTCTGGGTCACCGAGCGGCGGCCGCCGCCGGACGCCGAAGATACGGCGCGCGTCGCCGCCCGGATGACGACCGCCCTCGCCGAGGTCGCCGAGCGGGTTGCCCACGAGGGCGCCGCGGCAATTGTCGTGGCGCATGGTGGAGCCATTCGCGCGTTCGTGCACGCCGCGACCGGGACGTTGCCCCCGCCGGTCGCGAACGGCGAGGTGTGCCACATCCGCTGGGACGGACGGGACTTTGCAGTGCTCGGTCGCTCGCAGCCATTGCCGCACTGATGGCGCGGGGACTGCGCGAGGGGGAGGGTGGGGCCCGGCCCCCGCGGACCGAGACGCGCCCATCTTGCGACTTCTCGAGACCCCTTCCCTCTCGCTCACGCCCCTACAGCCGGATGCCCAATTGCAGGCCCATCATGCACGCCACGAAGGGCCGTCCCGTACCGTCCCAAATGGCGGGGCTGGGTATATAAAAGAGACTCGCGTCGGGACCCAGGAGTACGGGCCCCAGCGTCAGCGCAAACAGAATTTCGGGTTGAAAGTAAATACTATTCGTCGAAGACTGCGACGATATCGTCATGGTTGTCGAACATGCGACGTCAGGGCACGCCGCCATGCTCGTGCTTTCGCTCGTCATCAGGTAATCGCCGATGCCGAATTGCGCGCGGACCATCCACATCCGAAAAAAAGTACGACTGTAGCCGCCTTCGAGACCGAAGGAGCGCCCGTGCGTGGACCCACAGCTAAGGCCGGTACTGTCGAGGCAGCTCCCCTCCGAAAAGTAGTCCGTGTACGACAGGCCACCGTACAGGCCGAGATACGACAGTCCGACGCGGGCGCCGATGCCGCCGCCCGCCAAGGGGAACGCCGAGGCCATGCTGCTGAGCGGGCCGTACGTTATCCGAGCGGCCGCTTCGGGATGAAACGCGCCCAGCCAGCCCGCCGCGCTGCCATCCACATCGACGGCCTGCGCGATCGACGCCCATGCCAGGACAGCCGCGCAACCGCACCCGACCGTTGCCCGCCTCATGGGTCGAGCCGTATCTAGCACTTCGTCCGCGCGCGACAATCACCTCCAGGCTCGAGCGCCGGCCTTCGGCCCGCCTTTGCCGGGGCCCTAGGAGGTCCTTGCCGGGCCACCATTCGCTACGGGGCCGCTATCCCGTGCCGAACGCGATCGCAAGAACGGGCGCTCGCGGTAGGCACCTGGAGGCGAACACCGAAAGACGGTCTCAAAGCCTCAGCGTGACGTTGAACAGAATCCGATTATCGGTCCGCCGCAAGTCGGGTGTGAACGTCGCCGCCGCCGCCGCGTTGACCGGCAGCTGCCCGCCAGGCCCCGTAATCCCCCCTGGTCCGCTAAATAGCGGCTGATTCGCGAGGCGATGCGAAGCCTCGAGGCGTGTCACCAGCCAGGGGCTCGGCCAGTAGTCGAGCGTCGTCGACAGTCCAGCGGCCGCGAACGGGTCGGTGCCCTTCCACGGGTACACCGAGCCGACCGGGAACTTCGGCGAAATAGCCTGGGTCTTGTCGTAGAAGTAGTCCGCGCGCAGCGTGCTCTTCCACCGCTCGGTCCACTCCCAGCGATGCGACAGAGAAATGCCGCCCATGGCCCCGGAGGGGGCGTTGCCGCGATGCTCGTAGCCCAGGTCCGCAACGAGCGAGAACGCGAGCGAACGCAAGATGGGGTTCGTTTTATCGTGGTAGTAACGCAACTGGACGTTGTTGTCCGAATAGGTCCGGAGTGAATCCGGATCGCCCTCAGCCTCCTGGCCGAGGTAGAGCGAGTTGACGATCGAAAACCAGTCGTGGGGGCGCCAGTTCCACAGATAACCGCCCGCCCGGCCTTCGTGCCATTCTCCGAACGTCTGCCAACCGTTGACGACCCAAAGCTCGACTTTCATACGCGCGGAGGTGAAGATTTGGCCGCGAAATCCGAAAAAGTAGTACGGCGTGGCGTCCGCCACGAATGCGTGCGTATAGGCCCAGTTCTCCTCCGGCAGATAGCTCTCGAGGCCGAGGTAGGACGGGAAGATGCCGAGCTCGACGTTCACGCCGTGCAGAGCGTGAAAATGCCATCCAGCCGCCGCTTGCTGCACGATTTGCATCAGGCGATTGGTTAGAAAGAAGCCGCGCGTCGTCGTCGTGTCCTGTCCCGCGATGGTCTCGACCATGGATCCGTACTGGAGGTAAAGACGGCCAGTCGGTCCGTCGAGACCGGTCACGTCGATCCCAATGTGGGCGAGGTTCAGGGAGATCTCATCGTGGCGAGGTGCGACGGTCGTAGGGAAGATCGTGTGGTCGACAGGACGATTGAAGTCCCACGCAAAGTACGTGTCGACGTAAAGCGACCAGGTGAGCGGACCCATGCCTAGAAGGGAGGGCGGCTGAGGGTTGCTGCCGTTCATCCAGCTGAAGTCGAACTCGCCGAAGGGGGGTTCGCGCACGTCGAGAGGAGGTTCGGCAACAACGGCCGCGGGAACGGCTTGCAGGAAGGGCGACAACGCAGGGAGCATCGGGGCGACAGCTCATAGCGGATCGCGGCGTCCGTCACGTGGCAACCACCGCCTTCGGCGACCGTTCTTCTCCCGAACGAACGCGGCGGGGCCGGAGCCCTCTCGCGGAGGCGCGACTTCGCGTGTCGATTCGAACGAACTCGACCCGAAAGATTTGGCTAAGCTGGGAAACGGTCTCCGGGCCACTCGGCCCGACGCCGGCGATGCGAAACGATTCAATGCTCATTGAACGTTTACAGCAAGAACTGCCTTTACCGCCGGAACCGCCCTCCGGGCCTCTTGCCTCGAACACCGGCCTCCCGTAAGTCTGTAAGGCATTGCGAATTCATCGACCGCACGGCACGCCCATCCCGCAAGAACCATTGCGCTTATTTATTCGCGCGACTTGCGGAATGGACCCCTAGTCCGGGGATGCCTCCTCCGACTCCGTCGAGCCGTCGCAAACGTGGAATCGTCCGGCTGAGCGCCGGTGCGCTCGTGTTCGCCCTGGCGACGGTCTGTGCGTGCAGCGGGCCCCATCCGGATCCGGAAGTCACGGCTTCCGAAGCGTTGCCGATCCAGGGCGGTACGACCGACACGACGGATACGTTCGTCGTCGCGGTCGTCGAGGCGCAAGCGCAGCCCGGGGAAATCGCCATTTGCACGGGGTCGCTTCTCGCGCCGAACCTGGTCGCTACGGCTCGCCATTGCGTCGCGCCAGCCACTCCGCAGCCCGTCGCGTGCGACGTCACGGCTTTCGGCACGACCGTCGCGCCCGAATCCATCGACGTCACGAGCGACACGAGCATCGTGGACCCCGACGCCCAGTGGTCTTCGGTCCAGAAGATCGTCGTGCCGTCCGGCGTCGGCCAGTCCACATTCTGCGGAAACGACCTGGCGCTCTTGATTCTCTCCCAACCGATTTCAGCACCCCAATACGTGACGCCGGTCATCAGTCCTCCCATGACCGACGGCGTTTATTCGACGAAATTTACCGCGATTGGATACGGCGTCACCACTCCCGCCGACACCACGAGTGAAACGGCCGGCACGCGACGCATCGTTCAAGACCTCGACGTCGTTTGCCTTTCCAACGACTCGACTCTTCCGAGCTGCCTATCGGATGCGTCGGCCGACTTCCTCTCGCCCAACGAATTCGTGGCGAGCGGGGGGACATGCGACGGCGATTCGGGCTCGGGTGCCTTCGAACAAACGAATTTCAACGCAGGGGTGCCGCTTAGCTTTGGAGTCCTATCGCGCGGATCGAACGACGCCGACGGCTCCACATGCATCGATCCCATCTACACACGCTTCGACGCGTGGGGACCGTTGATCCTGCAAACGGCCGTGCAAGCGGCGCAGCTCGGCGGATACGCGACGCCCGCGTGGGCCGCGACCTTCGATGCCGGAGCGGGTCAGACCGGCGAATCGGGAGCCCCAATCTCCTCGTCGTGTCTATCGAACGCCGCGGCCTGCGGCGCCGATGGTGAGTGCTGTTCCGAGAACTGTCTGTCGCACGACGGCGTCCACTTCACGTGCGAAGCTTGCGACGACGCCGCCAATCCGTGCGACACGGGCTACACCTGCGATCAAGGCACGTGCGTGCTCAGTGGGGACTCCGACGCCGGCACAGCCCAGGTCCCGAAGGCCGGGCCATCAAGCAAGGGGTGCAGCGCATCGGGGACCTCGGTGCGCGCGAACGGCTCGGAGCTCGTTGCCGCTGGCCTCGCCGGGCTGCTCCTCGGCCGCCGCCGTCGCGGCGCATCGAGGCAACGCGCCTGATCCGAGCCGGACGAAGGCTTGCCGGAACCGCAGCCGCCGACGGTGGGCTTTGGCGTGCCGCGGCGGCGTGCCGGAAGGAATCCGTCCCGCGTGGCCGGTCGCCACCGCCCTCGTTCGGTCAGTCCCCGGAAGCGTCGGAGCCACCGACCGAGGCCGCACCCGGCCCCCCCGGAAGATACGCCTTGCAGTCGGACGAACCGACCGCAAAGGTAAGCCCGATCGTGCAAATATTTCCGGCATTGGGGTCGCAATAGGGAGCTTCGGGAGCGCAATCGTCGTTGGTCGCGCACGGTTGGCCGACCGAGGCTCGCGCCGTACAGACGCCGTCGATGCACCGCTCGGTGCTGACGCACGGCGGCGCTGAACTGCACGGGGCGCCGGCCTCCGCCGAGGCTTGGCATTCGTAGACTGCGCCGGTGTTCGAGCAGTACGTGTCCGTGGGACACACCGATCCCGGATCTTGGCAATACGCCCCGGCAGTCAAGTTGGTGGCGGGAGCGCAGATGCTCGTCGCCGAGCCCGGCGACGTCGGGCTGCAGATGAGGCCTTGCGAGCAATCGTAGTCGCTCTCGCACGAATCGTCCTTGACCAGCCCGCCCGAGAAGACGCGTTCGCACTGATCGGTAATCGACCCACTGCCAAACAGCTGATCAAATAGGATTTTGCTACTCTCATTTCCGTAGGCGGCATTCAAGACGGCAAGGCATGCCGGCACGTTCGCCGAATCGTACACGCGAACGCCGGATGCGATGGCGTTGGCCGCGTCCTGCTCGCAAACGCCCGCACGGTACTCGGCGCAAGCCGCCGGATCGATGGCGCACACGAGCGCCACCTGGCATTCGGCCTGCGCCTTCGCAGTGCAGAAGCTCGTGACGTTCGGATACGGTGACGCGGGCGGGCTACACCCCCCCGCGCCGCATGCCATCGTGACTGTCCAAAGCAACAGAGCGATGGATTTCGGTGTTTTGCACTTCAAAGGGGCCTCCATTCGTTGGCCGTCGTTCCATAAAGCAATTGTCGTGCCGGGCAAGCGTGCCCGCCCTTCCCGTTTTTCCGGTGCCGCATCCGTCGATCCAGACGGCCAGGACGGGCTCGCACTGCCGCGCGCAAGAACCGGCCTCTCGAGAACCAAACGGGCCGCGGCCGAGCGAACCGAAGTCGAAGGAATGCTTCCGTCCGTGGCGTTTGTCTTGACCAAGCACCACTCATGGCGCTTTTCTTTGCGATGAAGGAGACTGGCAACATGGCAAAGACGACGGCGGCGAAGAAGAAACCCCTCTCGAAGAGCGCGGTCCTCCAAGAAGTCACCGAGACCATCGGCGATGGGCTTTCCCGAAAACAAGTGGCTCAAGTCGTCGAGACGCTCGTCGAAGTGGGTCATCGGGAACTGAAGAAAAACGGTGTCTTCGTGCTGCCGGGATTCGCCAAGTTCGTCGTGGTCAAAAAGCCCGCGCGCCCTGCGCGGGAGGGAATCAATCCCTTTACGAAAGAGAAGCAGAAGTTTGCGGCCAAGCCCGCGAGCAAGGGCGTGAAGGCGCGGCCCGTCAAAGCGATCAAGGACGCGGTGGTTTGACGGCTGATCCCGTTGTTCTCGGGCGGTGGACTTACCGGATGACACGCACCTTACGGATCTGCTGACTGAAGACGTCTGGGTCGGTCGTGGGCAGGTCGCACGTTTGGTTCTCGCAAACGTACGCCGTCGCAGCGCCCTTGAGGGCCACTTTGGCGCGAATGGCGGGTAGGAGATCGCCCTCTTCGGTTTGATCCGCTCCGTCGGTCACGACCGAAAGCACCCGGTTGGGGAGAAATGTCCTGCCCAGCCGCTCGAGAAACGGTGCGGCTTCGGCACGCGCCTTCGGCGTGACGATGACGATCTCCTTCGGAGAATCGTATCGGAAGTCGACCGCGAGGAGCATCTCCGACAGCGCGAGCGGATTGCTGACCAACGTTTCCTTGAACGCGCCGAGCGTGCGGTCGGCGCGCGGTTCGAAGCGTCGATCCGGAAACGTAAACTCCCTGAAGCGGAGCAGATTCAGTGCCTCGATGGAGTTTCCCGAGGGCTCGGCCCCGTCGAGCGCTGGTTTCTCGCGCACGAGAAGCTTCGGATGGTCGTCACTCGTGAGAAAGAAGCCGCCCTTGCGCGGATCCTCGTAATGCTGCGCGAGAACCGCATCGAGGCCGAGGGCCTCCTTGAACCAGCGGGGATCTCCGGTCGCCTCGAAGAGATCCAGCAGACCTGCGATGAAAAATGCGTAGTCGTCCAAATACGCGTCGCCGTGCGCCGCTCCGTCCTCGAAGCTACGGAGGAGCCTGCCATCCTTGCGCATTTGGGTCAGGACGAACGCGGCTGCGCGGGTCGCGTTCGCCGCGTACTGCGCGTCGCCCAGCACGAGCGACGCCTGCGCGTAGGCCGAGATCATCAGACCGTTCCATGCCGCCAGGATCTTTTCGTCTCGATCGGGGCGCGGACGCTTTGCGCGTGCCGCGTAAATCAGGTCCCGTGACTCGTCTACGACCGAGGTGACTCGGTCGACCGGAACGTCGAGACTCTTCGCGACGTCCTCTGCCGATGACGCCGTGTGGAGGACCGTGCGCCCGTGGAAGTTTCCGGCCTCCGTTACGCCGTAGTAGGCGGCGGCGATGCGCCCCCGATCTTCGCCCAGCGCAGCGGACATTTCCCGGGGTGTGAAGGTGAAAAACCACCCCTCCTCGCGACGTCCGTCGGGACCCCGACTGTCCGCGTCGGTGGCCGAGTAGAACGCGCCCTCGGGCGAGGTCATGTCGCGCTGCACGTATCGCAGGATGTCGCGCGCCACGGCGGAGAAGTCCTTCCGACCGGTCACCTGGTAGCCGGCCAAGTAGTCCATGGCGAGAAGCGCGTTGTCGTAGAGCATCTTCTCGAAGTGCGGCACGAGCCAATGCGCATCGGTCGAGTACCGATGAAAACCGCCGCCGACCTGATCGTGAATCCCTCCGGCCGCCATCTTCTCGAGCGTCAGGACGGCCATTTTCAGAGACTGCGCGTCTCCCGTGCGTCGGTAGTGGTGCAAGAGAAGCCGGATGGGCATCGTGCTGGGGAATTTCGGCCCGCGCTTCATCCCGCCGTCGGTCGAATCGAAGTCGGTCCGAACCTGGGCGACCGCGGTGCCGAGCACCGACTCGGGCGCAAGACCGCCCCCGGGATCCGGAGACTCGAGGCTCCGGCGGATCTTGTCGGTGAGGCGGCTCGCGCCCTGGACGACTCGGCCGGGGTTTTCGCGATAGAATCCGACGACCTTTTGAAGCAAACCGGAGAACGCTCGCGCGGGGTAAAACGTCCCGCCGTAGAAGGGTTTTCGGTCGGGCGTAAGCCACACGCTCATCGGCCAGCCGCCCTTGCCGGAAAGCTCTTGAACGGCTTGCATGTACAGAGCATCGACGTCCGGGCGCTCCTCGCGGTCGACTTTGATCGCGATGAAGTTCTCGTTGAGGTACCGAGCGATGTCTTCGTCCTCGAACGAATCCTCCTCCATCACGTGACACCAGTGGCAGGTCGAGTAGCCCACACTGAGAAAGACGGGGCGATGGAGCCTCTGCGCCGCCTGGAAGGCCTCGTCGCCCCACGCGTACCAATCGACCGGATTGTGGGCGTGCTGCAGCAAGTACGGGCTCGACTGCAAGAAGAGGCGGTTCGTGTACTTCGGCGACCCGTCCTTCTGCAGATGGCGCGTGCGCGGCTTGTACTCCGGCGGCCGCGCGTTCCACTTCGCCTCGAGCTTTCTCGCAAGCTCCGCGTCGATGGGCGGCGCTCCGGGGAGCCGCTCGCCGAACGCCCCGGTCGAATCGGCCGTCGACTTAGAGGCCGAACCGATCGCCGTACGGTCTCTGCCCCGGCACGAGCACGATTCGGAACATCCGGTCACGCCGATCACGGCGAGCGCCATGGCCACACGAGCGGCCGCAAGCGTCGTCGACTTCATCGTCCTTCTCGATCCTCCTCGCAGGGCGCGGATCTTTCACGCCGTGGATCGCGTGACGTTACCGCAACGGGTGGAGTTCGGAAAACGAACGACGATGCTTGCATCCTGCGGATCGCAGTTCGCAAGCCACCCCGTATGCCCCGACGGGCGGTTGCTGTCAGAGAGGCGCTGGCCAACAGCGGCAGCGTGGAGACCTACGAGACGAGCGGGGACGCCGCCGATTGCCGCCGACGGTCGTAGCCGGCTCGCTCGGGCCGGTGACGTCTCGAGCCGGCGACGTCAGGCGACGCTCGACGCCTCGCTCGGCCGATTCGTCCCGCTGGCAGCGCCACGGGTCGATCGCCCGAGGGGGGAGCGGTAGGCGCCTTTCTGCCAGAGGTGAGGGCGACGCGGCGGCGCGAGCCACGTGGACAGACGGCTCCGCCGCTGCTCGCCGCGCGCTTCGCGCAAGCGGGCTTTGGGGGCGGCAGGATCGTCGAGAAAGTCGCGCAGCTCGAGCATGAACCGCTCGGGTTGTTCGTGGTGGGGGTAGTGCCCGCATCCGTCGAACAGAACCACGCGAACCCCTTCCACGGCTCCGGCCAGCGCCCGGGCATGCGCGGGCGGGATGACGGAGTCACGATCCCCCCAGAGGACCGCAATCGCCGGCAGATGCGACAGTTCCGTGGCATGTTCGAAGAACGTGTGCCGCTGCCCGCGCCAATCGATGATGTCGCGCACGGTCCGTGCGAACGCGCGCGCCGAACCGCGCTGCGCATTCATGGCGCCGAGCGCCCGGATCTCTTCGTTCGAGAGCACGTCGCCCGTCGCCTTGAGCGCCAGTCGCGTGCCCGGACCCATGAACGGCTGACCGAGACGCTCGACCACGAAAGGGATCGCGGCGAGGCGGAGTGTCGGCGCGATCTCGCGACCGAGCCCGCCCGACGAAACGAGCGCCAACCGGCGAACGCGCCCGGGGCATTCGAGCAACAGAACCTGCGCGACTCCACCCCCGAAGGAGTGCCCGACGACATCGACGCCGTCGAGAGCGAGGGCTTCGAACCATCGAGCCATGACGTGCGCGTACCATCGCAGCTCGTAGCTCGCATCGGGCCGCCCGGAGAGGCCATGCCCGGGAAGGTCCGGGACGAGAACGAGCCGGTCTGTCGCAAGAAGCGGAGCGAGGGTACGCCATGTGAGGTAGCAATCGTTCAACCCGTGCAAGAGCACGAGCGGGGGCTTGCCCGTCGGCTCACCCAACTCGACCCAGTGCAGGTCAACGCCTTCCACGCGAGTGAATCGGTGCCGCCAAGGCGTCGCGACGGGCTCCCGGGGACCGCGGCTCGCGAGCGGGCCCTCGGCGGGGGCCCGGGACTCATCCGACGTTTGCATGACATGAGAGCACTGCACGCACCGGGCCACCGCGGTCCGAGGACCTCATCCGCGATCGCCCGAACGGCCGGTTTGCGACACGCACGGCGGCGAGCTCGTCGTCGTGGCCGGCCGGACCGCAGCGGGTTCGTGGGCGCGCAATCCGTGCGCGACGCACGCCGGATCCGAGGCCCCGAATCCCCTCGCCTAGGCGGGCCGCCCTGCGCCGTGCCCATCCTCGCACTCGATCCAGATCGTCCCGAGGCCGTTGAAGCAGCGCACGTACGCCGCCTTGCCGCACTTGCACTTGAATTTCGGGAACATCTGCACCGACTTCGGCGCCGGAATGTCGTGGTTCTTGGCGGCGACGACCGGATGGCCGCAGACCTTGCAAGCCGGGGGAGCACTCATCGGTTGCGCTCGGACGAGTAGCACGGCACTCACTGGGCGGCAGGATCCTGTTTGTAAAACGCCACGAGCTCGCCGTAGAGATCGGGATGGCGCTGCTTCATCGCGCGCGACTTCTCGAAGAACATCTCGGTGGCCACGGCAAAGAACTCGGCGGGATTCGTCGCGCCGTACGCGTCGATGTCGGTCGGGCGACCCGCGTGGACCTTCTGCACGAGATCGGCGAACTCCTCGCCGAGCACGCGCGCCCAGGACGTGTACCTCGCGCGCGCGCCCAGGTCGGGCGCCCCGTCCATCGAACCGTCCTCGCCGTCGAGTTGGTGCGCGAACTCGTGAAGCACGACGTTCTGCCCGTGGGCCGGCTGCGTGGCGTCGGACTTCACGTGATCCCAAGCCAGCACGACGACGCCGCTCATCCACGACTCGCCGAGACGGGCTTGCCCGCCTTCGAGCACGATGCCCCCCTCCGCGCTTTGGCCGGGAGCTCGGTACGCGCTCGGATACACGAGGATCGAGGCGACGTCGGGATAGACATCGGTGTCGCGATGAAGAAGAAGGCGGCAGGCCTGCGCGGCGATCGTGACCTTGATCTCTTCGGTGAGATCGAGTCCGCCGCACCCTTCGAAGGATTTTTCCGCCAAGAAGATGCGCACGAGCCCTTCGATCTCATGCCGATCGGCTTCGTCGAGTCGCGCCACATAGGGGACGTTCTTCTTCACGATCGCACGCTCCGCCTCGGTGAACGGTTCTTTGCGAAGCAGAGCGCGGCGGCGGGTCTTGAAGATGTCGAACATCGGCGGTTACCCGGGTCGGATCGTCGGCGAGTCGTCCACGCCCGCGTGCTTCGAGGCGAGTGCCACGACCCGCGGTTTTGCGCCGATCCTGGCGTCGTCCATACGCCGCTACTCGACGCGAATCATCGGGGCGCTCCGACCCGCCTCGATATAGCTACTTCGTTGCGAACGGCTACAGAAGCCCGAGAACGCATCGCCGATGAGCGGCGGATCGGGACGAACCAAATAGAGGTCGACCATGCGGTACCCCGACGCTTCGAGCACTCGTGTCTTCACGCTGGCCTGCACGTTCGACTCGTCGAGCGCTCGCCCGATAGCCTCATAGCGCCGGTTGGCCTTATGGGCGGCGACGAGGTCGTGGGCCACGCGCTCCTGAATCAGCGCGTCGGCGACCTTGGCGGCGAGATCGGCGCCGCCGAAGTCGGACCTCACGGCCCACCGGGACGAGGCACTCGTCACGACGACGACCTTGTGGACCCGCGCGTCCTCGAGCACGTACGAGATGGGGGCATTGTTCACCGCGCCGCCGTCGATGCAGGGAGCTCCGTCGGCGGCGGTGGCCTTGGTGGGCGAAAAGAGGCCGGGAAATGTTGCCGAGGCGACGGCCGCATTGGCGATGAGCGGCCACTTGGCCGAATCGACAAAGTCCTCCGCTGTAAACTGGATCGGTTGCTCGTAGGTGGGCAAGCAGACCGCACTCGCCGGCCCCGGGCGGCCATCGAGGTTGGTCGCGACGAGCGTCACGTTGACGGGGGCTCTCGGGGAAGCGCCCCCCCATCCCTGCAGGACCTCGCCAATGCCATCTTGGACGATTTCGCTCAACCGCTTCGTGTCGAGCAGACCACGGGCGTGAAACCAGTCGTTGACGCGAAAGTGCGCGACGTCCGTCCACGCTCCGTGATCGAGCCAGAGTCTCGTGAGGATGGATGTCGCACGATCGAGCTGTCCGGTGGCAACGCCCGCCGCCACGACAACGGCGTTGAGCGCGCCGGAGCTCGTGCCAGCGATCTGCAGGATCCTCGGTTGCTGGTTCGCAAACGCGCTCACCGCGCCGGCGCCGAAAGCGCCTTGCGCCACCGCTCCTGCGAGCACGAGGCCCACGCCCGTTTCCGACCCGTTGTCGACCATGCTTTTTGTCCTTCGCCGTTGCGCGCAGACGCGGGCGATCGAGTCGCTCGACATCGAGCGCGGCCACTCGGCTTCGCGAACGCGCCCATCCTACACCGATCGTCCGCGATACCGCGGGCGTTAGACCCCCGCGCCACGCGCGGCGGGACTGGTCGCTCGGCGCCGCAGGCCCTAAGCGAAAAGGGGGGCTCGGCGAGCGCCGCGACACGCAAAAGCGAAGGGAGGATCCGGCAGAGGATGACAGAGCCGAAGGTGGTGATCGTCGGCGGAGGGTTCGGTGGCCTGATCGCCGCGAAAAAGCTGGCGCGCGTCCGCGTGCGCGTGACGCTCGTCGACCGCACGAACCATCACGTCTTTCAGCCGCTGCTCTACCAAGTGGCGAGTGCCGGCCTCTCTCCCGCCGACATCGCTTCGCCGATTCGATCGATCCTTTCGGGGCAGGAGAACCTGGAGGTCCTGCTCGCCACCGTCACGCGAATCGACCTCACCGCGAAGCGCGTCGTCTTCGCGGACGGAGAGACCTCCTACGACTTTCTCGTGCTGGCGGCAGGAGCACGCACGAACTACTTCGGGCACCCCGAATGGGAGCCGTACGCCCCCGGATTGAAGTCGCTCGACGACGCCATCGACGTACGACGTCGAACGCTCCTCGCCTTCGAGCGGGCAGAGCGCGAAGCGGACGAGACCGAGCGCACGCGGCTGCTGACGTTCGTCGCCATCGGCGGCGGCCCGACCGGCGTCGAGCTTGCCGGGGCGTTCGCCGAGCTACGGCGCTTCGTGCTCCGGAAGGACTTCCGCGCGATCCGTCCCGAAGAGGCGCGCGTGATGTTGCTCGAGGCGGGACCGCGCATCCTTCCGAGCTTCGACCCCACGCTCTCCGCGAAGGCCGTCGATCAACTCGAAGAGCTGGGGGTCGTCGTGCGGACGGGGGCGAGGGTGACCGGGATCGATGCGCGCGGCGTCGAGCTCGGGAGCGAGCGGATCGACGCCGCGACCGTCGTGTGGGCCGCCGGTGTCCAGGTGTCCGAGATCGTCGGGACCCTCGGAGTGCCCGTCGACCCGCAAGGGCGCATCCTGGTGGGCGAGGATCTCTCGATCCCCGGTCATCCCGAGGCG
The DNA here is from genome assembly GCA_963696385.1 of uncultured delta proteobacterium. Classification (GTDB taxonomy): domain Bacteria; phylum Myxococcota_A; class Polyangia; order Polyangiales; family Polyangiaceae; genus Palsa-1150. Next base: position 270,190 of record CAVOKF010000001.1, on the reverse strand, counting down.
TTCGCGATCGGAGACGTCATCCACTTCGAGCAGGACGGCAACCTGCTGCCGGGAGTGAGCCAGGTGGCCATGCAGGGGGGCCAGTTCGTGGCGCGCGCGATCGAGCGGACGATCCAGCGCACCTCACGAGGCCGCTTCCACTACTTCGACAAGGGAATCATGGCGACGATCGGCCGATCCCGGGCCGTGGCGGAGCCGTTCGGGTTGAAGCTCAGCGGCTTCATCGCATGGCTCGCGTGGCTGATCGTCCACATCTGGTACCTGATCGGGTTCCGCAACCGCGCGATCGTGATGTTCGAGTGGTTCTGGGCGTACGTGACCTACAAACGCGGCGCGCGGCTCATCACGCACGCGACAGAGAGAGCACTGCCGCCTGCGCAACGGGGAAGTGGCCAGGCTGATTCGGCGGTCCGGGCCGGCGATGCGCGAGCGCCGACGGGTGGCGTAGCGCGCACGTCGCACCGGGTCGACCGAGCGTGACCGAAAAGTCGGACTGGCACACCCTGGCCTCAGCCACCCGGGCCACTTTCCGGGTCCTCGCTCGTCGAGCCCTTGGGTTAGCCTCTTGCTACCGTAACGAATATGCTTCGCCTTGCCGTCTCTGCGACGTGCCTTCGCTTCTTCTTCGGGGCCGCTTTCGCCTGGAGCGCCACGCTGGGTGGTTGTTCGGGCGACAGCGCCGCACCCTCGCCTGCCCCAGCGTCGTCTGCCACGCCGGATGCCTCCGCTTCGACCTGCACGGGCTCGTGCCTTCCCATCGGAGACATCACGCTCGCCTGCCAGGACCCGAACGCGGTCAGTTACGACGGGGCGACCGTGGTCACGTCCGACAGCGGACTTCCCTCGGGATCGTGCTCGACGGGTCAATCGTGCGCAGCGGCCGCCGAGGTATGCCCAGGCGTACTCACTTCGTGGAGTTGTTCGTGTTCGGACGGCATCTGGGACTGCGAGAAGTCCTCTGACGGCGTCGATGCCTGTGCCGGCGCGAGCCCGTCCGGCGGTTGACGACCGCGCTCACCCCTCCGCAGCGATCGAGGCGTGGTCCCAGTAGGTCACTCCCCCGGCATGCCAGGCGATGAACCGCACCGACCCATCCTGCGAGATGACGACCGCCAGCGCATCATGAAACCGGGCACAGAGCCGGTAAGCCGATCGGTGTCGCGTCCCGACCTCATCGACGCGCTCCGCCTCCCAGTGGGTACCCTCGAGGTTGAGCGCACGCTGGACCGTATGGACCTCGGCCAAGTCACCCGCAATTTCCCCCCGAACCCCAGAATCTCGAATCGCTTCGTCAAGACCACCGCGCCGTCGACGTTCGCCAGAGACGCCAACAGGTGACTGACTTCGAAAATGGCTTCGTCCACTTCGCCCAGATCCGAACTCCGGCACTTGCGGTACGTCTCCCACCCCGCCGGCGATGGATCGCCCGGCGAGTCCTTCGCCATCGCCGTGAGCACCTGCGTCACGAGCGTCCGGTAACGCCTACGAGGCTCCTCGTCGACGAACGCGTATTTGAGCCTGACGAATCGTTCGTTCGCGATGTGTTGCGCGCACTCCGGCGGCAGCAACAACACCGTCCCACCGTGGTGCGCGGCGCGGATCGTGGCGATCACGCGCTTGAACATCTGGGCCGACAGACTGCGTACGAGGCTCGGGTCGAGTGGGCGCCACGCAGGTGTGACCCCTGCGCCCCGTTCGGCAACGACGGCCTCGAGCTCGCCTCGGACGGTCGCGAAGCGATCGGGCAACCATTGGGATTCGAACACATCCACGGCAAAATCCGTCAGACGACCCGAACTCAGCTCGGCGATCGTACGGTTGCCGAGGGCCACGGCCACATGGCCCGGACGCGATACGCGGATGACCAACGCACGGGGAAGAGTCGGTTCGTTCACTCGACCCCCGGTCGAGGCTTGCAACCAGCGGGGGCCCGACTGAATGAGACCCCAGATCGCGAGCTCCTCGTTGCTTTCGTCGTTGCTTTCGGAGACCCCGATGAGCGCCCGATGGTACGCCGCCGCCGGAGTCAAGCTCCGGATCTCGTTGGCCTCGAACGGCCGCGCTTCTTGGAATCGGAGCCGGTGAAGGCCCATCGGCGGATGGCCAGCCTCCGGCAACGACTCGGGCGACGCGACGAGGAGGCGGAACGACGTCACGCGCCCTTCGTCGCGGAGCAACGAAGCCTGGTAGGCGGTCGAAACCAATCGTTCGAGCCGAACTTCGCCCGTGGCCGTCCAGCGTACGTCGTCGGGCCAACGTCGCCGAACGAAGGCGACAAGGTCGCGCGGATAGGCGTGAAGCGTCTCGTGCATGGCCTGTTTTGCCCTTGGGGAAAGCGGGGCATCGCTTTCGTACCGAGGATTACGTCGGGACTCGGGTCTGCAGCCGGTCGACCGCATGCACGGGCGCCAAGTCGCCTTTCATCAGGTGAGCGATAGCCCCGTAGACCATTCGCTGACTCTCGAGCAGGCTCTTGCCGGCGAAGGCCGAAGACGTCACATCGATGCTGAAGTGTCCGCCTCCGCCGGTGACGTCGGCGTGGCAACCGGGGATCTGCCGCTCGATGGCCTCGCGAAGCGCGTCGACGACAGACCCTTGGAAATCGGTCGGATGGGAACCCATGATCGATCCTTGTCCCTTTAGTAGCGCGGCACCGCCGGATTGACGGTCTGAGACCAGGCGTCGATGCCGCCCTTCACGTTGTAGACGTTGCGGTAGCCTTGGCGGATCAGCCGCTCGGCGGCGTCGAGGCTCCGAACCCCGTGATGGCACAGCAACGCGATGGGGGTGCTGCGGTCGAGCCCCGACAGAATCGCGTGTCCTGCGGCATCGAGAGGCCGCGCGGCCGCAATGTGGGCCAACGCGCGCTCGTCGTCCGGCCTGACATCGAAGAGCGCAATGTCGCCCCGATCGAGTCGCGACTTGAGCTCCGCCGCGGTCAGCGGCTTGACGATTGGCGGCGCGTTGGGGTTGTCGATCCGGAAGCCGCCGCCGGGGCCCTCGACGAAATCGATGTGCACGCCATCGGCCCGTCGCACACTCGGGCCATCGAGGAGCAGCGTCAGTCCGGACACGAGGACTTCGGTATCGCCGGGCTCGCGCGGTGCGATGAAGAGCTCATTCTGCCAATCGGCGTCGATCCCGAGACGCAGCGAATCTCCGGCCGCCTCACCGAGAGCCGCTTCGAACGCTTTGACGGCGGCCTGACTCATCGTGACCGACGGCACCGTCGGCTCTGGCACGCTCGCGCCCAGAAGCCTCGCGAGCGCTCCAGACCGATTCATCTCGCCCACGATGTCGCAGCCGCCGACGAATCTCCCATCCACGTACAATTGCGGAATCGTCGGCCACTCCGAAAAATCTTTGATACCGGCTCGAATTTCGGGGGAACGGAGCACGTCGACCGTTTCGTAGCTCGGCAAGAGTCCGTCGAGGATTTGCACCACCTGGGCGGAAAACCCGCACTGGGGCGACTGCCGAGTTCCCTTCATGAACAGAACCACCCGGTTCTGGGTCACGAGGTCGGAAATGCGTGTTCGGAGAGATGCGTCGAGAGCCATGGGGGTGCCTCGGGAGACCAAGACCCCATCGATAGCATGCCGCGCCAGCTCGCAAACGGCGATAGGTCCCGTCTCGGACGGTGCCGCAACGGGCGGAAAGGCCCACCAAAGCCGGGCACAAGCTTACGGCTCCTAGCGCGCGGCGTTCGCGCGTGCCAGCGGTCCGACTGCGCGCCGAACTCGCTATAGCGCCGGCTTGGCTTGGCGCGCGGCGCGGGCCGCGGCGATCAAGCCATGGCCGGCGTCACCCGATAGGTGAGACGCCCGAGCCCGTCGGATTCGTCTTGAAAGGCGCCGCCTTGTGCGTTGAGGGCGGCTTCGGCGAAGCGAATGGCGAGCGCGCAGGCGCTTGCGTCGGGTACGCTGCTGGACGCCGAGTCGACGCGAATGACAATCGCCCCACGGGCATACTCCAGCGTCACGACGGTGCCGCCGCGGGCGTGACGAAGGGCGCGCTCGACGAGACGGTCGAGCGCGCGAGCCAGCAAATCGGCGTCCGCAGCGATGATGCCGCCTTCGGCCGACCACTCGATCCGAACGCCACGGGCGTTCGCATCGTCGGCAGCACGACGCATGACGCCGCCGAGAAGGTCCAACGGATCCACCTCGGAAAGCGTGGGACGATAATCCCCGGTCGCCAAGCGGACGACGTCCGCCATATCCGACACGATGCGAATGGCGCATGCATTGGCGTACCGGCAGTCCTCCAACGCGCTTTTCAAGCCATCCCGGCTTTCGCCATCGATCTCGGAGAGCGCGAAGTCCAGATTCATCGCGATCGCGGCGAGGGGGGTCTTGAGATCGTGTGCGAGAAGACGGGTCAAATCCTGTCGCGCCGTCGGGTGTCGGCCGGTCGCTTTCAGCGCCTTGGGCCTCGTACCCGGCTCGCCGTCCTTTACCCGTGCCCTGATGCCGCCCCCCATTGTTCCTCCCAAGGTCGATACCCTGATTTCGGTACGGAAGGACTCAGGACGGGCTTAAGGGCGAGGACGTGGGCCGGTGCACGACGCAGACCGACCCTTCAAGCCCATGCGGCAGCGCCAACGTGTTCGCGACTCCAGAGTGGGTCAGGCGCTCGCCCAAGCCTACGCGACGGATTTCGAGGCCGAGGGCCCATGGGGCATTGGTCTAGGTCAACCGTAGGCGCGCGCGTCTCGGCCCTTGACGCAAGCGCAAATTTCGGCGCAATTCCCGAGCGCCACGGCCGATCCGCGCAACCTGCAACGCGCTCGGCTGCCTTTTCGTGACCCGGAGGACCTCCTTTGCGAATTCGAGGTATACGCGCGCTGCTGCTGCTGCTGCTGCTGCCGCTGATGCTGCTGGTCGTCGCCTGCAAGCCGACCTCCGCGCTCCCGTATGCTGGTTTTCTCGATGCCCCCGTAGCGGACGTGGCGTCCGAGGTGGCGGGTCGCGTCGACGCGATCCCCATCCGAGAAGGCGACGTCGTCAAGAAAGGGCAGCTTCTCGCGCAACTCGACGCGCGAGAGCGGCAGGCCAACGTGGGACAGGCGCAGGCGAACCTGGATCAAGCGGGGGAGGCGCTCAAAGAGGCGGAAGCGAATCTGAGAGCGACGCTCCCGACGGTGAAAGGAGCCGGTGCCGACATCGCCCAGACCCAGGCGACGCTCGACGAGGCGGAGTACAACTACAACCGCACGAAGCGTCTCGTCGAGAGCGGCTCCGAGGCGGACGCCGACCTCATCGGCGCGAGAGCCCGTATGCTGGAGGCAAAGGCTCATCTGGAATCGCTCACCGCCACCCGAGCGGCCGTGGCGGGTCGAGTTTCCGCTTCGGAGGCGGCGGTCGCGGACGCGCGAGCCGCCGTCAATACCGCCGAAGCGGCGCTCGAAGTCGCCAAGGTGCAGCTTGCCGAGGCTCAGGTGCTCTGCCCGTTTGACGGTCTGGTCGTTCAGCGTAACCTCCAGCCGGGCGAGTGGGCCGCGCCGGGAACCCCCGTCGTGACGGTCGAGGACCTTTCGCAGCTTTGGGTTCGTCTCGACATCGAGGAGACCCAGCTCGACAATTTGCAGATCGGACACACCGCCGACGTGCGCGTGCTGGCCGAACCAACGAAAGTTTACCGCGGCCACGTGATCGATATCGGTGCCGAGGGCGACTTCGCGGTCAACCGCGACGTCAAGCGGGGCCGGCCGGACATCCGCACGTTTCTCGTGCGCGTCGCGATCGACGAGCCCGCTCGCTCGCTCCGGCCCGGAATGACGGCAGAAGTCTCGATGGCCTCGCTATCCGCCTCTTCCGTCAAAATCGAGAATCGAGCCGAGCGCTGAAGGCCTCTTACTATGAATCCCGAGTATGCCATCGAGGTTCACAAGGTCGTGAAGCGCTTTGGCGACTTCACCGCCGTCAACGAAGTGGATCTCGAAGTCCGGCACGGCGAGCTGTTCGGGTTGCTCGGACCCAACGGCGCCGGCAAGACCACGCTGGTGCGCATGCTCACCGGCATCGTGCCGATCACTTCGGGCGAGGCCCACGTCGCGGGCATCGACGTCAGGCGCGACCCGGACGGCGTACGGCATGCCATCGGCGTCGTCTCGCAAGCTCTCACTTCGGACATCGACCTGTCCGGCTACGAAAATCTCGACATCTACGCACGATTTTTTGAAATGACGCGGGGGCAACGCAAACCCCGGATCGAAGAGCTTCTCCGCAAAGTGGGCCTCTGGGATCGCCGAAAGTCACTCGTCAAGACGTACTCCGGAGGCATGCGCCGAAGGCTCGAAATTGCGCGCGGGCTCGTCCACAAGCCGACGGTGCTCTTTCTCGACGAGCCGACCATCGGCCTCGACCCCCAAAGCCGGCACGTCATATGGGACCTCTTGCTCGACCTGCGCAAAGGGGCCGAGCTGACGGTCTCGCTGACGACTCACTACCTGGACGAGGCCGAGGCCCTCTGCGACCGCGTGGCCATCATCGACCAGGGAAAAATCGTCGCACTCGGCACGCCGCAGGAGCTGAAGTCGCGCGTGCCCGGCAGCGACACGGTGGAACTGTCGCTGAAGGGCACGCTGCCGGACGCATCGCTTACGCAGATCCACGCCCTGGCCGGCGTGCGAGGCGTCGAGCGGACACCCCAGGGCCTGCGCGTGCGGGCCGACGACGGCGCGGCGCTCCTGCCTCGGATCATCGAAACGCTGCGCGCCGAGGGCGTGGAGGTCAGCGCGGCCAACCTGCAGCGCATCAGCCTCGAGGACGTTTTCATCCACTTCACGGGCCGTTCGCTTCGCGAGGAGAGCGCGCCCAAGGGTCAAGCATTCAGCTTACCGCGGAGGTTTACGTGAGGCGGATCCTGGCGGTGATGGAGCGCGACCTCTTGCGCATCTTCCGCAACCCGGCGGCCCTCCTGTCGTCGGTGGTGCTCCCGGTGGTCTACCTGCTCATTTTAGGCAATTCCCTCAACGGCCCGCTGACCGGGCTGCGCCTGGGCCTGGTCAACGATGACCAGGGTCCTCAGGCGAGAGAGCTCCTCGGAGCGTTGCAAGCCGTCGAGCACGGACCCGGCACCGTCACGCTGGTGCCTCTCGACAATCCCGAGAAGGGCTTCGCCATGCTGCACGAGGGCCGGATCTCCGGACTGCTCATCGTGCCGGCGAGGTTCTCGCGCGATCTCTCTCGCGGGATCGCCGGCTCGGCCGGCCTGTACGTGGACAACGTCGACGCCATCGCGGCCACCGCGATCGAGGCCGCGGTGCAGGCAGCACTTCCCGCCCTCGACCGGCCGATGGTCCGCTTCGAGCAACACCTCGGGCCGGCCGAGATCCGTCCCGAGGAGATCTACCCTCGCGTCGACTACGATACCTCCCTCATCCCGGGGGTCGTCGTGATGTCGCTCTTCATGGGCAGCATGTTGAGCGGCGCCTTCAACTTGATCATGGACCGCTTCATGGGCGTTCACGAAAGTTTCCTGTCGACCCCTCTTCGCAAGCTCGACATCAACCTCGGGATTCTCCTGTCGGGCACGATCGTGACGTTCGCCTCGAGCAGCCTGGTGCTCGTCATCGGATTCCTCTTGACCGGTGCGCGCGTGCACGGCGGACCCGCGGGCTACGCCGCGCTCTTCGGCGTCATGCTCCTGACCGGCCTGGGCCTTCTGGCGATGACCATGATGATCATGGGAAGGGCCGGACACCCGCGCATCGCAGGAGTGCTCAACGGGTTCTTGAGCGTCATTCTCTTTTTCCCGAGCGGAGCCCTGTACCCTCTCGCGAGCTTTCCCGGGTGGCTACGCACCTTCGCCCAGGTCGACCCGGAGACGCACGCCGTTGCGGCGCTCAAAGCGATTCTCTTCCGCGGCGGTGACATCTCCGCCGCAAGCCAGCACGTGGCGTTTCTCGCCATGTTCACGGGCGCGATGCTGTTCTTGTCGACGATGACGATGAAGCGGACCCTCTGAACGGAATCCAACGCCAGAGACGGGGATGAGCGGTTGACGTCGCGGAAAAGCGCGGGTGGCATGCGGGGCCGTCCTCGGCGCAGCTATTGCCGCGTATGGCTCACTGGACCGTTGGCATGATCCGCGATTGTCGCGTGACCGTCGGGATGGTCCTGTCAACGGGGCTGGGCCGTCGGCGCGCACGTCGAGACCCCGGCCCCGACGATCGAAAACCCCGTGTCGGGCACGTAGTTCGTGTCGATTCCGCCGTCTGCGCTCGTGTAGTGCGTGACGCTCGAATTGGAGTTCTCACGGGACGTGTAGAGGTAGAAATCGCCACCCCAGAACGAGAACGCGAAGTCCCACGGGCACGGCACCCCGGTCATCGAAATGGGGGCCGACGTCGCTCCGCTTGCCTTGTCGATCTGCGCCACTTCGGCGACGGACAGGTCGAAGAAGCCGAAGAGCCTGCCGTCTCCGGTCCCCGTGAGCTCGGCGCCCTGCCCGAGAAGCCCGCCCGAGAAGGAACCCAGGGGCGACAGCGTCCCGGCGATCGTGTCGATGCTGCCCAAGCCGAGCGAGGATCCGACCGCGTCCGAGCACGTGCCCGTCAGGTTATCGCCCGCGACGTAGAGCGTGTCGGTGGAGTCGGTGGCAGAGGCCGTCGAAAAGCCCATTCCGATGTGATACCAGCCCGCCGGAAGCACGATATTCGTCGCCTCGCAATTTCCGGTTGCGATGGCGACTTTGAAGACGGCCCCGCCCACGGTTTCGCCCTGAGCGTCGTTGTAGACGTAGTTCACCCAGGCATTTCCCTGCCGGTCGACGGCCATCGAATTCGGTACGGCGTTGCCACTCGGGCACTGCAGCGTGGCGACATCCGTGAACACTTTGGTGGGTGGATCGAAGCTGTAGATTTCGCCGTCGGTCGAGAGCACGTAGACGAGCTGGGATGCGGCGGAGCACGCGCCGATCGCCGCGCTCGCGATGCCCGCGTCCAAGGAGCCCAATAAAATTGGGCCTTCCTCGCCGCCATTCGAGATGCTCGAACCCGAGCTGGTTCGGCTTGAAGAGCTCGCCTCGGAGCGGAGGAGCGGGCCGTCGCCGGTCACTGCACCGCCGCACCCGGTGATCGTGGCTAGAGGCAGCAGAACGCCGCCCGCCCACCACCCTCGGACGCGAGATGCCATGATCGAGTCACTCCCTCTCGCCAGCAAGCGTACTGCTTGCCCCCGTGTCGGAACAACGTCTTTTCTCGCAGACAAGAGGTCAGGACAAATGCCGCCTCACGAACACGCGCCGGCGGACTTTCGCGCGATGACCCCTTGGCAGGCGCGACACCGTCGGATCTCGATCGCGACGTCGTCGGGCCACGACGTCACCATCGCACGGATGCGCGCGGCGACGAGCCGCTCGACGAGTTCGAGGCTGCCCCACACGGCCTCGGCATATTCACGCCGGCACCGACCGCAGCGCAAGGTGCGCGCGCCCGTTTGCGCGGCGCGCCACCCGGTGCTCATCGAGGAGTTCGACGCTGCCACCCGTTCACCCCGGGTCGCGCGCCGCGGCGCGCGACTGGCAGCGTGCGACCCACTCCGAGACGTGGCGCCCCTCGAACATGGGGGTGCCGTCGACGAGCAGCGGCGGCACCTTGCCGTTCGGATTCAGCTTGAGAAACTCCGGCTTCTTCTGCTCCTGGGCGGCGAGATCGAAGGTGACCCTCTCGTGCGGCACGCCGACCTCGGCGAGGGCCCACGACACGGGCGATGCGCTCGACCTCGTCGACGCCTTGTAGAACACGATGGACATGGCAAAAAGCTCCTTTCGGTGCGGTGAGCCGGCCCCATCGGCTCCGTGCGCGAGCTGTCCGAGACCCTAGGACACGTCGAGGACAGGATCGTTCCCCAACCTGATGGCACAATCTCGCCCTCGTCGATGTTGCAAACCGCCGCGCGCCTCTTGAGCCTCTTGTCGCTGCTCCAGGCGCGCCGGCACTGGTCGGGGGCCGACCTCGCCGATCGGCTCGAGGTCACCGGTCGAACGCTGCGGCGCGACGTCGACCGGCTGCGCAGCCTTGGCTACCCGGTGCATTCGACCTCGGGGATGGCCGGCGGGTACCGGCTGGGGGCCGGCGCGGCGCTTCCGCCGCTTCTGCTCGACGACGACGAGGCCCTCGCCGTCTCGGTTGGCCTGAGGACGGCCGCAGGCGGAACGGTGGCCGGCATGGAGGAAGCCGCGCTGCGCGCGCTCACGAAGCTCGAACAGGTCCTGCCTTCGCGACTGCGCCGGCGAGTCGCGGCCCTGCACACGTTCATCGTCCCATTCGCGAACGCCGGTCCGACCGTGGATCCCGTGGCGCTGTCGGTCATCGCCGGCGCCTGCGGCGACCATGAGCAGATCCGGTTCGACTACCGGGGCCACGACGGCACGGCGAGCCGCCGAACCGTCGAACCGAGCGGCCTCGTTCACACCGGCCGGCGCTGGTACCTCGTCGGCTGGGACGTCACGCGCGCGAGCTGGCGTACCTTCCGCGTCGACCGCATCGCGCCGAAGGTCACGACGGGGATGCGCTTCGTCGCGCGCGATCCTCCCGACCGCGACCTCGCCGCGTACGTGTCGCGGTCGGTCTCGGCGGTCACGCAGCCCCTTCGGGCGCGCGTGCTGCTCCGCGCCCCCGTCGATGCCGTGACCGCGCGCGTGCCGCCTTGGGCGGGCCGGCTCGAGCCGGTCGACGACTCCACATGCGAGCTTCACACCGGCGCGACGTCGCTCGACTGGCTCGCCGCGTGGATCGCCTCGCTCGGCGTCGATTTCGAGGTGCGCGAGCCCCCCGAGCTGCTCGGCCGACTGCGCGTTCTGGCCGATCGCCTGCTCCGCGCCACCGCACCGACGGGTGCGTCCGACGATCCGCGGCCGGGCGAGGCGCGCTAGCCCCGCCGGCGCTCGGACCGCGGGTGAGACCGCGGTTTGGGCACCCAAGACGGCCGTCCTCGGCTCGAGCCGTGGCATAGTGCCGGCCGGGGCGTTCGGACGCCACTCGGAAGGACAGATTCATGCGTTATCGCCGTCTCGGTCGGTCAGGCCTCAAACTCAGTGAGCTCTCGCTCGGCGCGTGGGTCACGTACGGCGCCCAAGTGGGCGACGAGACGGCGCTCGAGTGCATGACGGCGGCCTACGAGGCCGGCGTCAACTTCTTCGACAATGCGGAGGCCTATGGCGCGGGACGTGCCGAAGAGACCATGGGCCGCGTGCTCCGACAGGTGGGTTGGCGGCGCGAAACCTTCGTCGTTTCGACGAAAATTTTTTGGGGCGGCGAGCGCCCCAACGAGACGGGCTTGAGCCACAAGCACATCATCGAAGGCTTGCACGGCGCCTTGAAGCGCCTAAAGCTCGATTACGTCGACCTCGCGTTTTGCCACCGCCCCGACCCCGAGACGCCGATCGAGGAAACCGTGCGAGCGTGGGACATTCTGGTTCGCCAAGGCAAGGTCTTCTACTGGGGAACGAGCGAGTGGAGCGCCGACGAGATACTGCGCGCGCATCAATTCGCCAGCAGCAACGGGCTGACGCCTCCTGTCATGGAGCAGCCCCAATACAACCTCTTCGTGCGCGAGCGTGTCGAGCAGGAGTATCGTCCGATCTACGAAAAAATCGGAACCGGAACGACCACGTGGAGCCCGCTCGCGTCTGGCGTTCTGAGCGGAAAGTACAACGACGGCATTCCGAAGGGAACCCGACTCGACCTGCCCAATATGGGCTGGCTGAAAGAGCATGTCCTCGAGCCGAAACGCATCGACGTCGTGCGGGCTCTCGCCGCCATCGCGAAAGATCTCGGTTGCTCCACAGCGCAACTGGCCATTGCCTGGTGCCTGAAGAATCCACACGTTTCGACCGTCATTACCGGTGCCAGCAAAAAAAGTCAGGTCGTGGAAAACATGCGTGCGCTCGACTTCGTCGACGCACTCACGGCGCCGGTGATGGATCGGATCGAGAAGGCACTGCAGCCCTGACGGCGCTCCCGTCCAAGGCGCGGGATCCGCGGTAGCGACCCCGACCCCGACCTCGACCTACCCCCGACCTCGACCCCGAATCAGCGGAGTTGGGCGAGCTCAGCATCGGGCACAGATTCAGACCCACGATCGTGGACCGGGTCGAGCCGCAGGAAGCCTTCCGGCATCAGGCTCGTTGCAAGCATCACCTCGTTGATGTCGCGATGCTCGGTCCACGACCGGACCGTTTGATGACGGGGATCGAGCCAAAAAGCCTCAATCTCCGGGCGAAGCCACTCGAAACGCCGCAGAGCCTCGAGCAAGCTGCTGCGTGGATCGCCGCCTCCGGCGCCGCCGCGCAGACCGGCCGCGGCTTGCAGACCGATGGCGAGACCGAGCTCGCGGAACGCGAGGCGGTTCTCGGCGGTCTCTTGGAGCTCGCTCCGCCAACGGCGCCGTTCGAGCCCGACGACCGCCGCGCGCAGCCAATCGTCGACCCGCGCGGCGTGCGGAAGCATCCCTGCCGGACGGATCTGTTCGGCCCGGTACGCATCCGCGAGGAGCCCGCCGATGCCGAGCGGGTCGGTCGTCGCCAGATCGCGACCGACGCACATGCGGGCGAAGTCGGAGACCTCGCCACGCAGGTCCGGCGAATCGCCGGCGCGTAACGCCGCAGCGGTGGTCTCGAGCTGCAGGCAGGTGAGGTAGCCGTCGAGCGGATCGTGCTGACCCATGGACGGCACGAGCGGACGCTTGAGGTCGATGCTCATCTTCCAGTACATGCGACGGCCCTCGCCCGGGCCGCCGTACACGAACGCGGCGTGGGCGGTTTGGGCGAGTTCGCACGCCCAGACATTGAACTTGGGTGCCGCGAAAAAGCGGCTCGTCTGGTCAAGGGCGTGCATCCACTTCGTCAGGTAATGGTAATATTGCCCATCGCGGTCCCATTCGGCCGATTCATCGAACGGTTGTCCGGGCGCCCGTTCCGGGAAGCCCTTGCCGATGCGCAAGCCACCGAGCGTAGGATGGGCGCTGCCTTCCGGCTCGCCGAGCCCGCTGATCCAGCCCCTGCGCGCATCATCGGCTCTGTGGCGTCCCAGGCCGTGATGCACGCGGTCAACCAACCGGAGAGCAAGGTCTGCGTAGCGCTTGTCGCGCGTGGCACGAGCAAGCCCCAGGAACATGCAGACCGCAAAGGCGTCCGTCCAGTAAATAGCGACGACCGCCGCTCGAGGCCGTCAGCCCGGTCCGCTCGGCAAAGCTCAGCATGAGTGCCGCGGAGATCTGCGAGCGCGCACTCCGGACAGGCTCCTTCTCCATCATGCGACGCATAGGACCCACGCGGCTTTCCGATTCACGACGGCGCCTCCTGGTTCGGTGACAGCGACGGGATCGGGCGTACAGCAACGATCGTTCCACAGCCGATCGATCGTGCCTTCGTGACGACCACCTACCCGCGAATGCACACCCCAACGCGGACCGGGAAACGCCGCGGTCGTCCTGCACAGGTCGGCTTCGCGCGGGATCGCGTCGCGCGGATCGACTCGTGTCTTGCGGATGGCCGCAAAGCTTGCGTCCGCGAAGATCCCACGACGCTTTGGATAGGCCCGGACACGGCAAGGCGTGAGACTTGCTTACGCATGCGAGAGTCATGCAGATCCCCCTCCAGATCACGTTCCATGGGGTGCCGCACTCGGACGCGGTGGAGCACTACGTGCGGACGCGCGCGGCCAAGCTCGAGTTGCTGGCCGACCGGCTCACGTCCTGCCGGGTGGCGCTCGAGATGCCTCATCATCATGCTCGGCACGGCGAACACTATCGCGTTCGCATCGACGTGACGCTACCCGGCGGAGAAGTCGTCGCGGTGCGATCACCGGACGACGCGAAGAGTTACGAGGATCTCTACGCGGCCGTCGACTCGGCCTTCGACGACATCGATCGACGGCTGCAAGACTTCGTGCGGCGCCGGCGCGGCGACGTGAAGGCCCACGAGCGGTCGCGCCACGGTCACGTGACCAAGCTGTTCCCCTACGAGGGCTTCGGCTTTCTCGGGACCGCGGAAGGCGACGAGCTGTATTTCCACCGAAATAGCGTCCTCGACGCGGCATTCGACCGTCTCAAGGTCGGCGACCGGGTGCGTTTCGTCGAAGACACGGGAGAAACCGGGCCGCACGCGAGCACCGTGGCCTTGGTTTGACGATTGCGCCTGCAAGTCGAAAATCGCGCCGCGAACAACCAGCCGCGGCGAAGCACGCTTCTTGCAGCCGAGGCGGCCATGAGATGGGCGCCTGTTCTCTTCCTGCTGACGTGGGCGGGCTCGGCGTGCATGGTGCGCGGGGCCGGCCTTTTTCCTGCGATCGTGGGCACCGCCATCGTGACCGCGGCCGTGGTCAGTGCAGCCCAGCCGCCCCCTCCGCGCGTGGTGTACGTGCCGGAGCCGCGGCCCGGATACGCCTGGCAGCCCGGCTACTGGACCCTCGAGAACCAACAGTGGGTCTGGATCGAGGGCCGCTGGATGGCACTCCAGCCTGGTTACGCGTGGTCTCCCGCTCACTGGGAGCACGATCCGGACGGCTCCTATCGGCTCGTGCCGGGCGGATGGGTGCCCGCACCGACGCCGTGATCTCGCGACGGAGGTCACGGTCGCGAGCATCGCGAAGATGTAGGCCTGGACCCGTCCCACGAAAAGCCCGAACGCCATGACGGGACCCGCACGAGCAGGCCGGCGAGCGAAACGAGGATCGCGAGCACGAGCCCGTGGCTCATGATGTTGCACACGTTCGGGCCAGGCAGCCATGGGCGGGGCACCGACAACGGTGATGGTCACGGTCCCGCGCGACAAGCTACGTTCGGCCGGCGACCATGACCGACCCGGTTTCACGTGCCGATCCACCGCTTGCGTACCGCGACGCACACTTTCTCGAGAGCGACGATGCCCGCGCCGTCCGGATCCTCTCGGAATACCTGGCACCGCTCGCCGCCTTCACCCGCGAGCGCGTACACGACACGGTGGTCTTTCTCGGGTCATCGCGGCTGCAAGAGGACGGCCCCATGGGGCGCTACTACGAGGACGCACGCCGCTTGGCGCGGATCGTCACCCAGTGGTCGCGATCGCTGCCCGGCGATCGAAATCGGCTCGTCGTCTGCTCGGGCGGCGGCGGTGGAATCATGGAGGCGGCCAACCGCGGCGCCGTGGAAGCCGGGGGCCGCACGATCGGCCTCAACATCGGACTGCCGCACGAACAGCGCCCGAATGCCTACCTCGTGCCGGAGCTGACGTTCCAGTTCCACTACTTCTTCATGCGAAAACTCTGGTTTTCGCACCTCGCACGCGCCATCGTCGCTTTTCCCGGCGGCTTCGGCACGATCGATGAGGTGTTCGAGATGCTCACGCTCGCGCAGACTCGCAAGCTCGATCGGCGGATCTGCGTGCTGCTTTACGGCTCCTCGTACTGGCACGAAATCGTCGACTTCGACGCCCTCGTTCGCCGCGGCATGATCCTGGCCGAGGACCTGCGACTGTTCGACTTCGCCGACGATCCGGCGGACGCCCTGCGGATCCTTCAGGAGCGGATCGATCTCGATAGCGCCGTCTCGACCCCCGCCATCGCGAAATCGACGACGATCCACCCGTGATGTTCCTGACCCGGCGGTCCGCGCGACGGCCGGTTGCCGACGTCATGACACGCATCGTGGACCCTTGGCGAATGCCCAATAGGCGGCGCGCCGACCCCCCGCAGTGCCTGGCGAATGCGTCGGCATGGTTTCAACGCGACATCGCCGGCATGGCGTCAATGCGCGTTAGTTCATTCGATGAATTCTTTATAACGACATCCGGCTAATCTGCGCTCTTTTTATGTTGAGGCCGTCTACGGTGCGACCTCGTGGGATACGGAACAGGCGAATGGCCCGCCCGCGCCACGCGCGGCGGTCGCACCCACCAGGGCCGCTCGGCCCGGTCGTTCTGCTTGCCTATCGCTTCCCGGATCGCGGCTCCACCGGCCTTATCGAGTGACACGGTCTCTGGATCCGAGGGGAGAAGCCATCCTGAATCCGTCTCACGAGCGATCGCGATCGAGGGATCGCGATGGCCGATCTCGAGCGGGCATTGTTGGAGGAACCATGATCACCCCTGAAACCATTGGCGAACGACGGGCACTGCATCTTTCAGCAAAGGCCGCTGCCCTTGCGGCCGTCCTTTCGGCCGCGCTGGCGGCCGGCTGCGGCGAGCCGGCGAAGGGCCCCGCCGATCAAGCGGCATTCACGGATCGCACACGTTGCGGTCCGGAGGTCACCGACAGTGCCATCGCGCCGATTCTCGATGGCAAGGCCGTGCAGCAGGTCGAGCCGCTCTACAGCACCTTCGATTCCGATAAATCCGGTGAGACCAGTAAGCTTCGAGGCGCAAAAATAACCATCAACGCGCTTCCCGGCGTCACGGCCGAGTGGCTCGACCGGGAGCTCGAGTGCCACAATGCCCGAGTTACCCTCGGGCAGACGCAGCCGACTCCGAACGACCCGTTCTGGATCTCCGGAGCGATGTTGGACATCGACGTGCGGCCGGCGAAGGACGGTTTCGTCATCGGCGTCGCGGCATTTTCCCCGGCTGACGCGAAGCAGATTCTGGACCTTGCACAGGCGTTCGCGAAGGCGAAGGCCGGACCGTCTTCCCCCTGAGAGGAGCGGCGTTGCCCCGGGCGACCCGCCCGAGGGCACGCGGCCGATTCGTCGATGCCCAGGCCCGGTTGAGGCTCGGGCCCTCGTCGAGGGTCCACGATCGTGGTCCGCCGGCCTGGGCTGAACCGCGGAACCGGTCGAGCGCGGTAACACCGTGGCGGGGGCGCGGGTCAGGATCATCGTGGCCGCCCGGTCGGTGTCCCCCGTCTCGATCGCCGCGACGTCGGCTTCGAACGTCGTGCCGTCCTTGCGCCTCTGCCTCACGACCCCGATCCAGGGACTGCCGTTCGACGGGGCAGCTCCCGGGGCCCCACCGATCGGAGCCACCCCAGCCCCGCTTCACGCCTCGGGTCGCGTCCGGTACTGGTCCTCGGGATGCGATTCGTCGAGTTCGCTGGTTTCGGGCCGAGGGGCCGGGCGGTAAGGACCGCTCGCCTCGCGGCCATCTGCGCGACGTTCGTCTCGCCGACGGCAAGCGCCGATTTGCGGATGAAGTGGGACTGTTATCTGCCGGGCGCCAGCGTGGACTGCTTGGTCATCGAGAACAGCCTCACGAGCAAGATTCCGTTTCTGACCGTGGTGGGCGACACGAGACACGCTGGCGTCGTGGTCTCGCTCACGAGCGTCCCCACCGAGGGCGGCACGCGCTTCGAGTTCCGCTTCATCGGCAAGCACGTCAACGGCTTCGCGACCGAAGTCCGGACGAGCGACAAGATCCCGGACAGCATCGACGCCACGACGGCGACGGTCCGCATCATGACCAAGCTCGAACGAGGCCTGGCTCAATTCATGGAACAGAAGACGGAAGCCAAGGTCGAAGGCGGACGGCTCACCATCCAAGTCGCCGACCCGGCGCAAGCGCCCCCGTATACGGGAAGGCCGGAGCAAGAGAGCCTACGGTGGTATGTCGTGCCCTCGGCCGGGACGTACTTCAGCGATGTCGAAGGGGTGGGAATCAACGCGGCAGGAAACGCAACCGTGTCCTTCAACTATTCCGAACCGGGCTGGAGGGTCCAGCAATCGATCGGCGCAAACTACAGCCGGCAGAGCCAGCCGGTTCCCGGCACCTCGGAAACGGCGAGCATTCATTTCGCGGGCGGAAACGCGACCAACGTCTTGTCGTGGGCGGTCACCGGGGACACGCGGTGGAGTCTCGGACTGCTTCTGTCCGCGGAGAAAAATCCGCAAGCCAACTACCATTTTCGTGCGAACGCGTCGGTCGGAGTCGAGTTCGATCTCGTCCCGTTGCAGACGGTAAACCAGCGCAATTTCGGCTTCCGGTGCGCGATCGGGCCCGAGTTCGAGCGCTACGACGTCACGAACATCCAAGGGATCGACGATCAAATGGTCGGACGTGAATTTTGCGACATCTTCTTGAGTTGGCACTTCGCGCCGGTCGACGTGTCGGGCGCTCTCGGAGAAACCGCCTTGATCGAGGAAGCCGATTACCGCAGCTTCTCCGCGAGCCTGTCGGCGACCTGGCGCATCACCGATAACTTCACCATCTCGCCGTGGGTCGGCCTGCAGCAAATCAACAAAGCGGTCAACGAAGCTCAGCCCACGAACGTAGTCTACAGCGATCCTCGGGAGGAAATCGAAGCGAGCATGCTCGCCGCGGTACAACAGGGATACACGGCACCTTTTGGCATTCAGTCGAGCTTGACCCTCCGGTACCTGTTCGGAAACGGCTCCCTGAGCTCCGAAGACCAGCACTGGAAGAACGCGTCGAACTTGCGCTGATTTCCCGGTCGCGGGGCCCCGCCCGAACCGCTCGAAGGTCGGACCGCAGGCCCGACGGTCGCGTACCGCGGGCGCCTGGGGCGCCGGCCTTGCCCAGACGGGCACGGGCGTGCACACCGGCGTCAAGGCGAGTAAAGTGCCTCGCGTCGCCCGACGGACACGAAGTCAGCCGGGCGACGGGCGACGGGGCACGAGGATGAGTCATCCCTGGCAAGAGACCAAAAAATACAAGCAGGCGCTCGATCATTCATGGATTGAAATCCGGCAGACCGACAAGGGTCGAGGTATTTTCTCGTTGGTCGATCACAAGAAAGGCGATTTAGTCGCCGCCTTCGTGGGTGAGCCCATCACTATTCCCGTTTTTGCGACCGAAGAAGAAGCGGACGTCTTCAGTCACTCCAAAGACGCGGAATACACGATGAGCTACAAGACGACGCCCGAAGGCTTTCTCGCCATTCGCCCGGATCCGGCGAAGATTGGAGGGCACATCGCCAATCATTCTTGCCGTCCGAACACCACGATCACGGAGAAGTATCGGGACGCCGATGCCTTGATGATGCGAGCGGTCCGCCCCATCCGCGCCGGAGACGAAATCACCATCGATTATCATTGGCACAGGCGTGTGCCCATTCCTTGCTTGTGCGGCTCCGATCCCTGTACGGGCAATATCGGACTGACTTACACCATCGTCCACGCCCCTTCGGAAGACGGATCCATTCAGAGCTACTTCAAGTTCGATCGATCGCAGGTCATCAAACTATTGCAGGTGGCGGAAGCTCACAAACATCTCGATGCTCTGCGCGTCCTGAAAGTTCGCGGAAATTGGATACCCGCGGAGCGATTGCGAGAGTATTTCGAACAGGCCTTCGGACGCCATTTCCAGAGCACGTGGCTCACTCAGAATTTTCATAAACTGGCCTCCGCCACGTATCTGGGGTAGCCACGGTGGGTCAACGGCGATCGACCCCGACGTCGGCCCTCGACCCCGACCTCGACCTCAGCGGGGAGACGGCCCGTCAGCGCACAGCAAGGATCGCGATCTCTCGCGTCCTTGCCGCGACCACGATCTCGCAATCGTCACCCGCGCGCTTTCCGATGAGGGCACGCCCCACAGGCGACTTCGGCGTCACGACTTGGATCTTCCCCGCGCTGAGAAGCGCCCCCCCGCCGTGGGGGGCGATCCAAAGATGCCGAGCGGTCCCCGCTTCATCGACGGACACGATCGCCCCGAGGCCAACCGGGGCCATGGGTGACAGCCGAGGCAGTGGCATGGATTGAACCTCGGCCAGCGCCGATCGGAGCTCTTCGACCCGCATCGCTTCGCCACGGGCAAGATACGATTGCTCGAGGGCGCGGGTGTCCTTGTCGTTCTCGGGCTTGGCTTCTTCGTGCGTCGCCGCGTCGCTGGCGGCCCGGTACGCTCGGCTTCGCGTTGCGAGATCCGCCGTCAAGAGCTCCACGAGCTCCTGCCGAAGGGACTCTTTGAGGACGGAGTCGGGCATCATGGTGTCCTCGTCCCCATCCTGAACATGACCCCATTCGGATCGTCGGCGACGAAAAGCCGCCGAGGGCCCCGCAGGCACAGGACCGGTCCAACCTAACACGAAAACCGTGAGAGCGGCATCCAGGTCCCCCTACCCGCCCGTCTGGCCGCGGCTCGAAGGAGCGGGGACGGAGGTCCGGAATTGAGGATGTTGCTCCGACGGGCCGACCCGTGCTGAACTACCACCCTTATGGCCGCCGAGAAACCCACCGTCAGCAAGTCCGACTTCATCCGCCAACAGCCGTCCGATCTCTCTGCCGCGGAGGTCGTCGACAAGGCGAAAGCCTCTGGGTTAACGATCGATCCGGGCCTCGTCTACAACGTTCGGGGTCGAGCGAAAGCGAAGGGGAAGCAACCGAAGGGTCCGGCCCAACCGGTGACGAGGGCTCCGGCCAAACCCCTGACGAAGGCGCCGGCCAAACCCCTGACGAAGGCGCCGGCTCAACCGGTGACGAAGGCTCCGGCCAAACCCGTGACGAAGGCTCCGGCTCAACCCGCACGCGGCCTCACAAAGCCCTCCGCCAAGCAACCCGCTCCCATCCAGAGCAAAGCGGACTTCGTGCGACGCTTCCCGAACTCGACTCCCAAGCAGATTGTGCAGAAGGCGGGCGCCGCCGGGATCCCGATTGGGGTGGGTTACGTCTACAACGTCCGCTCGTCGGGAAATGCCGCCAAGAAAAGCGCGACCGCGCCGAAGCCGACACCCAAGCCCAGCCCGACGACGGTCGGCCGGCCTTCGGGCACCAGCGACCGCGCCGAGAGTCTGCTGAGAGCGCTCGCGGCCGAGATCGGTCTGGGGCGCGCCACGGAGATTCTCGCGGGACAGCGCGCGATCGTCCGGGCGGTTTTGGGTGGCCGATAGCGGCCGGTAGGGCCGCACCCGCCTGACAGCACCGCTTCTAAGTGCACCGCCCCAGAACAAAGGGATCGGGGCGCTGTACTAAGCGCAGGCGTCGCAACGGCCCTTGACCTGAACCTCGACGTCCTTGTTGCGCAACGCCGTAGGGACACCGAACGAGGGCACGACCCTCACGGCATTGTCGGGAAGACATTTGACTTTGCCGCAGTCGACGCAAATGAAGTGCGGATGCGCCCCGGAGCGACCGATCTTGTCTTGCTTGCGCTCGAAGCGCCAGGCGTGATCGCCCAGGTCGGACCGCGTGAGAAGTCCTACGTCCGCGAGATTGATCAAGTTGCGATAGATGGTGGCGCGGTCGTAGCCGCGGTCCTGCAGCGCCTCGTAGACCTCCGTATGGCTGAGCGGCGCCTCGGCTCGGCTCAGGTGCGCGAGTACCGCAAGACGTGGGGCCGTGCTGCGTATCCCGTACCCGCGAATCTCGGCCTTCAACTCGGCGATCGAAGGGGCGTGAGCGACGGCGCTCTTCGCGTGCTTCGGAGATCGTGACATCGGTGCCCGGGGCCTCGGGCGAGAGGATGCGCCACCCGGCAACCCAAGGCAAGACCTCGGGCACAAACGGCAGTAGCGCTGCTAGGCCGCGCAAAGGGGCCCCTAGTACCTCGATTCCGCGGAATGGAAGGGTCGTTTTCCGCGATATTCCCGACGGGATTGGGTGGTCTCACCCCTCCGTTTCATGGAATCGGGGTACTAGTCGGCGTCGTCGAACGGATCGACTTGCGGGTCACCGCCACGGTGGCGCCCGCCGTCGCCGCGGGGGCCCGCGAAGAGCGCGGCCAACCGGTCGCGCTGATCGGGCTTCAAGATCGGCAAAAGGTGCTCGAGAAAGGTCACTTGGTGATGCAGTCGGTCCGCAGGCGACTTGTCCGCAGCCCACGAGGGATCGAACGATTTGGCGTCGAACGAGTCGGCTTCGAAGGCAGTCAGCAGCGCGTCCATGTGCGCCTTGCCGGCGTCGCTCATGCCCCTCGGCCCCGCCGGCCCACTGGGGGGGGCGTCGTCCTTGGCAAGAAGCCCCGCCACCTGCTTTTGCTGCACGCTGTCCAGCCCGAGCTTCTGGGTCATCCAATCCAACCGACGTGCGGTCCAGTTCGTCGGGCCCCCATCGTGGCCCCAAAACGGCTTGCGACCTCCGTCGCGAGCGGCCTGCTTTTCGCGGAGGGTGTCGACCAGCGCCTTACGGCGCGGTGCGTCGAGCGCATCGTGAAGTCGGCCGAGCGATCCGGCCTGGGCATCCCGAGCGGCCTGGGCCGCCGTATCGATCGCGGACAGATCCGCTTGGATTTTCGTCGCATCGAGCAGACCGGCCTCGATTCCAGCGACCAGATCGGTGTGGAAGGTCTGCATCGCGGGGCGCACATTGGGGGTAGCGTGCAGCAACGGCTCGAGCGTGCCGACCACCGCCTTCTGCTCGTCGGTCAAGTCGATCTGCTGCGCCGCTCTGAAAAACATGCCCGCCAACCCGTCGCGGTGGTCCCTCGCCTCTCCACTGGGAGCCGGCTTTGGACTCGGCACCGACGACGCGGCGAGCGCGGCCGAGGTTTGCGCGACGGGGCCTGCGGCTGCGCCCGACTCGCTCTTTCCCTCGCACCCGACGATCCACGCGGCCGAGGTAAAAAGAGCGATTGCGGTGAACGGAAGTCGTTTCATGTCGGACGTCTCCAGCTTGGGCCATCCATCGATGCCGCAGATGGCGGACGACGCCATACGGTCGGTACCAGGGGCGGCACGGCGCGTAGGAAAACAGCGCTCTTTGCAGCCCCAGCGGTGCACCCAGGGTCAATTGTCGGTGCAAAATTTCATCTCGGGGCAAACCGCAAACGCCCACGATGGACCGAAGAACGGCTCTCATCGTTGTTTTCGCGTCGCGCGCCGTGATAGCCGTAGAGCCGCATGACCCGTCGATCGCGGAGAAGCAGGGGCGTGCATCGAAACGTTACGGGCGGACTGCTGTTCGCGATCGCGATCGTCGGGGCGTGGCTTGCCGCGTGCTCGAGCTCCAGCAACCCGGCGGCGTGTCCCAGCTCGGCCACGGCCGCGCAGAGCGCGAGCTGCGATGTTGCGGGTCTGGCGTGTTGCTATGGATCGGTGACTTGTTCGTGTGAGCTTGGCGCTTTTGCTTGCACGAACAACATGGATTGCCCGGCACAGCCGCCCTACGACTACCAGCCCTGCACGACGCTCAGCAGCTGCATCTATCCGTCCGCCTTTTGCGCCTGCGACTCCGTAACCTGGCAATGCACCACCGAACCAGGGAACGCGCCGCGATCCTGCGTCGGGGCCGTCCCCGATGCGGCCAGCGAAGCGGCCACCCCCGTGCCCTGCGGGCAAGCGGACCCCAACCACCCCGTGCCGTTTATGTGCAACAGCTCTGCGGGCCTCGCCAGCTGCTGCTCCTCGGGCGACATCTATTCGTACTTGGCGTCCGCGTGCGTGGGCACGTGGTGTCCCGCGGGGACGACCTGTCAGACGACCTGTCAGAGCTTTGCCTGCGGCGACGGAGGCGAAACCGACAGCGGGTGCACCGAGGACGCCGCGGAGGGCGAGGAAGCCGAGTCCACCGAGGACGCGCATTCGGCACCGACGGATTCGGCGACCGCCGATCGTGCTGAAACCGAAGCGCCCCCATCGGACGCGGCGATCCTGGACTCCGCTGCCGACGCCGGATCGCCCGATGCTTCGGCGCGATCGCCCGATGCTTCGGCCGGATCCCCCGATGCTTCGGCCGGATCCTCCGACGGTTCGACGGACGCTTCCGTGGATGCGGAAGCGGCGACGCCGACCAGCGACGCGTCGACGGATGCCCCCAACCTCGATGGCGCGGCCGAGGATGCCGCCGGCGGCTAGCCTGTCCCACCCCTAAATACACCGGCGCCTCTCGAATCGCTCGCGACGGATAGGAACACGCTCCGAGTAGACAAATACCGCGCAAGCGTTGTCGTTCGGCACGCCCCGGACGAAAACGGGGCCGTTGTGTCGATCGCGAGCTCGACTCACGTGCCGAGGGGCACCAAGCCCGATAAGAATAGAGACTGGCCCATGCGCGCTCGCTTCACGATCGTCTGCGTCATCGCCCCGACCCTCGTCGCCGTGGCGTGCGGTTCCAACGGCTCGCTCGACCAGGGCGGATCGTCGTCCGGAACGGGATCCGGCCCCTCCTCCGGGTCCACCGCCGGCAACCCAAGCTCGGCGGGGAGCGTGGGATCGGGAGTGTCCGGCGCAGGCCCCTCGGGGGCATCGTCCTCGGCTACCGGAACCGCCCCGGGCACCCTGCCGGACAACGGCTCCGGATCGAGCTCGTCTTCGAACTCCGGGGCTTCCGGGGCGACCACCCATCCCGGCAGCGGATCGGGATCGACCGGATCGGTTTCGTCAGGCGCTGGATCGACCGCGGGCTCGTCTTCCTCCGGGTCCGGATCGAGCGCAGGGTCGTCCTCGGACGCGGGGGCTTCCGGCGCCGGCGAAATGCCCGGCGTTGCCCCGGCGAATGCCATCGTCGTGAATCCGGGCACGGTTCACCAGCACATCTCCGGATTCGGCGCGTCGTCGGCCTGGGAGGGGGGTTACCTGAACGCCACGGACCCGACGACTCTGTTTTCGACGACCAGCGGAGCCGGTCTGTCTCTATTCCGGGTCCGAATTCAACCGTCGCCCGCGGGAACGACGAGCGCCGCCGAAATCAGCATGGCCTTGGCCGCACAGGCGCTCGGCGCGACCGTGTGGGCGACCCCCTGGACGCCTCCGGCAGCGGACAAGTCCAACGGCACCACGATCGAGGGAACGCTCACCGACCCGTCGGCCTGGGCCGCCAGCCTGGCGAGCTACGTGACGACGATGAAGGCGGCAGGCATCAACCTCTACGCGATTTCTGCGCAGAACGAGCCGGACGCGGACGTCACTTACGAATCGTGCGTTTACACGGCCACGACCCTGGCCACGTTCGTCGGCGGGAGTATGGGCCCCGCGTTGGCCGGTTCGGGCGTCAAGATCGTGGCCCCCGAGACGCAGGATTGGGGTGATTTCAAGACGTTCGAGACGGCGCTCGCTGCCAACTCCGCCGCGTGGACCGCCACGTCGATCGTGGCCACGCACGAGTACGGAGGCAGCCCTGCGGCCTACCCCGCCATCCAGGCGGCCGGCAAGGAGTTCTGGGAGACGGAGTGGTACGTGACGGGAGCGGAGGACACGACGATGGCCAACGGCCTCATCGTGGCCAGCGAGATCTATCAGGCGCTCACCGTGGCGAACATGAACGCGTGGCACTACTGGTGGTTTTATTCGAGCGGCAACGGGGGACTCTGGGACACGGGAGCGGCGACCTGGGCGAAGCGGCTCTGGGTGCTCGGAAACTTCAGCCGGTTCGTGCGTCCCGGCTTTTACCGCGTGGACGTCGCAGGCTCCGCACCCCCGTCGGGGGTGTCGGTCATCGCGTTCGACAACCCCGCGGACAACACGGTGGCCATCGTCGCCATCAACACGGGCGGCGCAACGACCGCGACGATCTTCGTCCAGGGTTCGTCCTGGCCGGCCCAGGTCGTTCCGTGGGTCACATCGGCGAGCGAAAACCTGGCCGCCGGGACCGCCATCCGGCTCACCGGCGGCAGCTTCGCGGCACCGCTCTCGGCCCAGAGCGTCACGACGTTCGTCGGATCGCCCTAGCGAACGAGAGAACCTTGTTCTGGGGCGGTGTCCTTACGAGGCGGCGGCCGACCGGGTGCAGACCTCCTGCACCTTTCGGAGAAGCGCCCCCGGCGTGAGCGGCTTGCGAATCAGCGCAAACCCAGACTGCACGACCCGTTCGAGCAAGGTGGGTTCGTTTGCGGAGCCGGACATGATGAGCACCTTCATTTCCGGCCTCATCGGCGCGAGGCGCTCGGCGAGCTGCAAGCCGCTCATCCGAGGCAGCACCAAGTCGGTCAGCAATAGGTGAATCTTGGCCTTGTGCTGCTCGCAAATGAGAAACGCCTCTCCTCCGTTGGAGGCCACCAGAACGACGTACCCACGGCGTCGGAGAATGTCTCGGGCGAGAGCACGCACGGGGTCGTCGTCCTCGACGACCAGGATCGTTTCGCCGCCGCATGCCGGTTCGGGCAGAGGCCGGTCGACATTCGAAGTGCCCACCTCCACGGCGTCCGAGACCCTCGGCAGGAAGACGTTGAACGTCGTGCCGTGGCCTGGCTCGCTGGAGACCGAAATATGACCGCCGCTTTGCTGGACGATCCCGAAGACGGTCGCGAGGCCGAGTCCGGTCCCCTTACCGGGATCCTTCGTCGTGAAAAAGGGCTCGAAGAATCATGGTTTGGGTCTCGCGGTCCATCCCGGTCCCGCTGTCGCGTACCGAGAGCTTGACGTAGGACCCGGGCCGAACGCCGAGATGGGATTGGGCATAGTCGTCATCCAGATCGACGTTCGCGGTCTCGATCGTCAACACGCCACCCTCGGGCATTGCATCGCGCGCGTTGACTGCGAAGTTCATCAAAACCTGCTCGATTTGGCCCGGATCCGCCTTGACATTCCAGAGATCGCTCGTCGACAAGAGCGTCAACTCGATATCGGCGCCCAGGAGCCGTCCGAGCATCTTTTCCATTCCGATCACGCTGTCGTCGAGATTGAGCACTTTCGCTTCCAGCACCTGCTGCCGGCTGAACGTGAGGAGTTGTCCGGTCAGGACCGACGCGCGCAAAGCGGCTTTCTTGATCTCATCGACGTCCGCACGCAGGGACTCGTCGAGCTTCGGTTCCCCGGCAATCATCTGTGCGTAGCTCAAGATCACCGACAGGACGTTGTTGAAGTCGTGCGCGACGCTGCCCGCGAGCCGCCCGATGGCCTCCATCTTCTGGGCCTGTCGGAGTTGCCCTTCCAAGGCGAGATCTTGGGTAATGTCCCGGGCAACGGCGACGTAGCTCGTGACGGCTCCGGACGCGTCGCGCACGACCGCGATCGTGCCCTCTTGGGTGCAAAGCTTGCCGTCTTTCTTCTTGTTGACCACGCGTCCGCGCCACGTCTTGCCGGCGCCGATCGTGTCCCAGATCGCGCGGTAAGACGCCTCGTCCTGCACGCTCTCGAGTGCCCGCAAATGGAAGCCACGAGCTTCGGCTTGCGAGTAGCCCGTCACGGTCTCGAAGGCCGGATTGACGTACACGATGTCGCCCTTGGCATCGGCGACGAGCACCACTTCGGCGGCCTGCTCGATGGCCATCGTCAACCGCTGGCGCTCGGCCTCGACCCGCTTGCGCGCGGTGATGTCACGAATGTTGCACTGGATGAAATTCTGGCCGTCGACCCGGTAGACGTTGCTGACGAACTCGACATCGATCTTCGGCCCGGATCGGGCCGCCAGGGGTAGATTCTCGTAGCGAACGTACTGCCGAGCCTGGAGGTCGGAAAAGAGAGCCTTGGAGGCGGCGATGTCTTTGAACAGGCCGATCTCCCAGAGATGCGCGCCCAGGAAGTCGGCGCGCGAGTAGCCCGTCAATTCGGTCAGAAACGGGTTGACGTCGATGATTTGCCCCGTGTCGGCGTCGACGATCAGGACGCCGTCCTTGGCCGATTCGAATAAGCGACGGTACCGCGCCTCGCTCGCTGCGAGGGCCTGTCGCGCCCGCCTGGCGTCCATCGAGTCGTGGAAAAAGACGGCGCTCATCGGGCGCCCATCCATCGTGACCGCCGTTGAACTGACGTCTGCGTACAAGAGGCTGCCGTCCTTCTTGAGACAGGGCATGTCCGCAGACCGGGTGCTCTCGCCACGCGCGATGCTTTCGCATTCGCGCTTCATAGGATCGTCGGCATCGATCGGATGAATGTCGGCGAAGCCCATCGTGTGCAGTTCGGTCTCGGCATAGCCGAGCAGTCGAGAAGCCGCGGAATTCGCATACCGAAAGAGCTGGGTCTCGACGTCGGCGATCAGGATGGCGTCCGAGCTGCGTTCGAAGAGCGCCCGGTACATGGCTTCAGAGGCCCTCAGGGCGTCGCCAGCCGAGACGTCTCGATCGACTCTCTGGCGTGTCTGTTCGCTTCCGACCACGAGCGTTTCCCCCTCTCGCGCCTCCCGGCGCCCTTGGATCTGCCGCGCACCCGCTGGACGATGGCTCCGATCGAGAGAAGAGTCGGCGAGCTCCCTCGCCAGGTGGCTCGATCCCGGTCAGCGCGATCCTACCGGCAAAGCCATTATTACGCCAATCGGGCGGCCGGCGTCGGGCGTTTTTTGCCTTTTCACCCTCCCGCTGGTCTGGCCATCTCGCTCCCGCAAATCTCTATCTCGCAGAATGCTCCCCCGAAGGCCCCATGTCGCAGAATGCGGACGGCCCCCCGGCATCGCCCGTTGCCGCGGTTAGAACTGAAGCTGATAGAGATCGGCGGCTTCGTCGTGAAGGCAACGCTGCTGCGACGCGAGGACGAACCGAATCCCGTCCGGCCAAGACGCTTGCAGGGCCTTGTCGTAGAGAGCTTCGGTGCGGGCTCGCGAATGGCGGCAGGTCGCGAGGGCATCGCCCTTGTTGGGACCGGCTGCGGCCACCCAGAGAGCGCGTGCCGCTTCCCGCGAAAGCTCGCCCCACGAGCCGTCACCGGGGACCTGGCATTCGCCGACGCGCTCCAGGTCCGCCACGAAGTGCTCGCGCTCACGCGCCAATCGCCGAAGCGCCACGGCAATGCTCGCATCCACGAATTGGGACTCATGACGGAGCGTTCGTTCGTCGTCCACGCAGGCACGGATCAGCTTCCGTAGAAGGGGAGAAGTCTTCATGGCCCTATCGCATTGCATCGATCGATCCACAACCGAGTCCCTCGGACGGCAAACTCTTGCGCGACGCGCACTCCTTGCGCGAAGGTCCCAGCCTGTCGACTCCGAGCGTGCCGCAAACGGGCGGCACGCTTCATGCTCAGGCACTGGACGGACTCATGGACGCGACAGCGATGCGGATCGGACTCGCCGCGGACCACGGCGGCTTTGACCTGAAGCACCATCTCGCCGCAAGGCTGCGTGACGCGGGCCGTCCGGTGATCGACTTCGGAGACCACCGGCTGCAGCCCGACGATGACTATCCCGATTTTGTCGTGCGTCTGGCGCGTGCCGTGGCGCGTGGCGAAGTGAATCGGGGTGTGGCCATTTGCGGCAGCGGAGTGGGAGCTTGCATTGCCGCAAATAAGGTGGCGGGCGTTCGCGCCTGCCTCATTCATGAAACGTTCTCCGCGCGCCAAGGCGTCGAGGACGACGACCTGAACGTGATCTGCCTCGGCGGCCTCGTCGTCGGCCACGCGATTGCGTTGGAGATCGTCCAAACCTTCCTCACGGCGCGCTTCAGCGGCGCGGAGCGCCATTGTCGGCGTCTGGAGAAAGTGGCGCAACTCGAGCGCACGCTGCCGAACGACTCGCGCTGACCCGGCCCGGGCAATCGGGGGACGTCGCTGTCCGTACGCAGTGCGAAAGGCATCGAAGGTGACTCGGCCTCACGCTTGCAACTGAATCGCGAGCGTGCACTCATGATGGACCGACGGACCGCACTCATCGTCGAAGACGACCCCACGCTTCAGATGGCGATGGTCAAACGACTCGCACGGATGGGCTTCGAGGTCGCCTCGGCGAGCCACTTCGAGGCCGCGGATAGCCACCTGACAGCCCGTGCGCTTCACATCGCATGCATCCACGCGCACCTTCCGAGCCGGTCCGGCTATGAGCTCTGCGAGCACATACGGGGTCCGCTGGGGCTCATGGATCTGCCCATCCTCATCATGTGCCAACACGCGAGCCCCGGGGACATGGCGTATGCGGAGGACGTCGGCGGCAATGCGTTTTTGCGCAAACCATTCACGATGCGGCAGTTCGCAGATTGCGTCGAATTTCTGCTCAACGCGAGGCGCTCGAGCGCGCCACCGATGCGCCAACTGCGACCCTTGATGCCGCCGTTGCCGGCGGCCTACGTCGCGAACCGACCCGACCAACGCGCCCTCTTCGTTGCCGCGTGAGGGGGTTGTTGCCCCCTAGGGGGGTGGCGTGGCCGCCGGGGACCTACGAGACTGAGACGGACCACCAGCCCCTGTGGCCTTGCCGGCCCCGTTGGAGGGACGCGCGGCCAGCAGCCGCGCGAGAGGATGGACGTGCCCGAAGCTAGAACGGCCTGCGGCGCCTGCTTGGCTGTCCTCGCCGCCGAACGATAGAGCTCGCGTGCGACGCGCCCCATCCGCGGGCCCAGCGATAACCGAACGGCGTCGTCCCCATGAACACGAGGATGAACACACTCCAAAGCACCCACCATGAGCCCCACATCGGCATGTCACTCCGCTTTCTGGTGGGCCGCGGCGTTCGCGGCACGGTCGGTCTCGAGAGATGGCAAAAACGGCGAGTTTGCCGCGAACGCGCCCCTGCCGCCCGCCGCGTCGATCCGGATCGAATTCGCGCCCCTCACGAGTGAGTCTGCGATGCGGGCCGGAACTGCACCGCGCCGTGGTCGTCGCAGTGCTTTGCGCAAGGGTGATGAAGGTGGCGGTTCACGAGATAGGGGTTTGGTCGACGACTCGCCGCCATTGGCCGAGACCCGCGCCGGTTCCACGGCTTTCATGCGTACCGGCGCCGCCAAGAGCGGCCGGATCAACTCGATGGGGATCGGGAAGACGCTAGGCCGCAGGCGCCGAGACGTGTCGCCCCCCGTCCGCAATGCTGCTGGCCCGCTCGCGCAGGTACGCGCGGCCGAGCTCGCGCCCGATCTCGATGGCGGCGTACGACGCGACACTCGTCAGCACCGTTCGCAGAATGCGATGCCCGAGAAGCAGGCCCGCTCCCGCCCCGAGAGCGACCGCGACGCCGAGCGTCGCGTACGGGTTCCGCTGGATGTTCTCATTGAGGTTCATCGGCAGTTGGGTCACGGCGGCTTTCGCGCGGCGCGCAAAGTCGAGACCGCCGATGCGAGCGTTCCCGTTGGACCGGCTCGTCGGACCGTGCACTGAGGTTCCGGGATCACATTTTTGGGCTTCGGCATCCATGAGCGCAGTCGAACGCAATACTCATGCCGCCCGTCGCGCAAACCCAAGCCAGTCGCGCGAAGGGCTGACCGCGAGATCCGACGGGGCTCACGACGCAGGGCACGCGGCCAGGTCCGTCCCTAGGCTCCGGACGGGCCTGCAGCGCCAGCTCGGCGCCCTCGTGCATGAGGCGACCCGGCAGGGTCGGGCCACCCCACCGTCTCGGGGCGCGCTCGGGGCGCGCTCGTGGCACGCTCGGGGCTCGCTCGTGGCTCGAGACTTGCTCCGAGACTCGCTCGTCGTCTAACGAGGTGATCCCATGCTGCGAAGCCTCAAAGATCTCGAGGGATACAGGGTGGCCGCGACCGACGGCGAAATCGGAAGCGTCGTCAATTTCCTATTTGACGACGAACGATGGGCCGTCCGGTATCTCGTCGTCAAGACGGGCAGCTTCTTCGATCAGCGCAAGGCGCTCATCTCGCCCATCTTCTTCAGCGGGGTGGACTGGTCGACGGACCTCTTTCACCTGGCGCTGACGATGGACAAGATCAAGAAGAGCCCCCCGGTCGACACGGACATGCCCGTGTCTCGCCAGCACGAGCGCGACTACTACCGCTACTACGGCTATCCGTATTATTGGGGATACTCGGGCGCCTGGGCGATGGGCGCTTATCCCGGCTGGCTCGCGCACGGCGGGTGGGACAACGTCCCCGAGGCCAAGAACTCGGACGAAATTTCGGGCGACGTCCACCTGCGGAGCGTCAACGAGGTCCGTGGCTACCACGTGCAGGGAAGTGACGACGCGATCGGTAAGGTCGCAGACTTCGTCGTCGACGATGAGACCTGGGAAGTGCGCTATCTGGTCATCGATACGAGCCTGTGGGGGTTCGGCAAGAAGGTGCTCGTGGGGCCCCACTGGGCCAGCGGAATCAGCTGGGCGGAAAGGAAAGTCCACGTCGACATGTCTCGACAGGCGATCCGCAATAGCCCCGAGTGGGACGCGAGCGCAGTCATCACTCGTGAGTACGAAGCCCGCATGCATGACTATTACGGGCGCCCGGCGTACTGGGCCGCGTAGGCCGGCGGTTGTTGCCCGCGAGGTCACCGCTCCGCCGAGGTCAGGCCCTCGCGAATCGCGTACTTGGTCAGTTCTGCGATGGTCCGCAGTTGCAACTTATCCATGATTTGACGTCGGTGGGTGTCGACGGTCGGGACGGCAATGTGCAGGATCATGGCGATTTCCTTGGAGGACTTGCCTTCGGCGACCAGTTGCACGACTTCGCGCTCTCGAGCGCTCAGCGGCTTCTCCGGCCCGGATGAAGGCGACGGACGGGCGCGGAGCGCGTGGTCGACCACACTGGCTGCGATCGCTGGGCTCAGGTACGTCTCACCGCGACCCACGGCGTCCAAGGCCATGAGGAGCTCGTCCGCGGCCGCATCCTTGAGCAGATAGCCCGCGGCCCCCGCTTCCAACATGGCCATCACGTAGCGCCGATCCGAGTTCATGCTGAGCGCGATGACCTTGGTGCCGGGCATCTTGGCTCTGAGCTGGCGCGTGGCCTCGATACCGCTGAGCTTGGGCATCGCAATGTCGATGACCACGACGTCCGGGTGCGAGCGAGCCGCCTCCGCGATGGCCGCCTCGCCGTCCCCCGCCTCGCCGACCACCTGCACCCCGGCTGCAGTGAGCACGGCACGAAGGCCGTCGCGCATAATCCTGTGGTCGTCCGCCAGTACGACCTTCACAGGGTTCCCTCCTCGTCGCGGGCGACGTCATCCCCCAATGGGCGCGGGGCCTCGCTGGCCTGCAGGGGGGCCGCGCTCGCCTGCAGCGGGACCGCGACGCTTACCCGCGTACCCGCCTGCGGCGCGGACTCGACCTTCAGAGTGCCACCGAGGCGAGTGATCTGCTCGCGGACGCTGAGGAGGCCGAAACCGCCGGGGCTCGGACGATCTCTCGGCGCGTCGGGATCGAAGCCGACACCCCCATCCTCGACATCGATCTGGAAATGATCGTCTCGCCGCCGGAGAGACACCTTTGCTTGCGGTGCCCGGGCGTGCTTGAGCACATTCAGGACGAGCTCGCGCACCGCGCGAAAGAGGATGGCTTTGGCGGCGTCGTCGAGCGGCTTGTCCAGCCCATCGTCGGTGACCTCGACATGGACCCCGTGGCGCTTCTCGACGTCCTCCGCCAGCCATGCGAGCGCCGCCTTGAGCCCGATGTCGTAGAGGACGGGCGGGCTGAGCTCGAAGACCAGCGTGCGGCTGTCGTTGATCGCCTTGTCGAGGAGATCGATCGCCCCGTTGATGGCCGGGCGAGAGTCGCCCCCGAGTTCGTTGCGAAATGGGGTCAGTTTGATCTTGGCGAGCGCAAGGTCCTGCCCGATCCCATCGTGCAACTCGATGGCGAGGCGCCGTCGCTCCCGCTCCTCGGTCACCGCCGCGTCGAAGGCCATGTTCTGGAGCCGTTCCTGGTAGGCTTGAATCTTTTTCTCCGCCTCCCGCCGCTTCGTGATGTCCGTGACGAAGGCCAAGACCACCGAGCCACCCTCTCGGGGCATCCTACTGAGCGAAACTTCGATCGGGAATTGGGTTCCGTCCTTGCGCCGACCGACGGGCTCTTGGTCCGGTCCCATGGGACGCGGCAAAGGAGCCGCCAGATAGTCCACGCGGTGCCTTGAGTGAATCTCCCGAAGGCGGTCGGGTACCAGCCCGTCGACCGAAAGGTTCGTGAGCTCCTCGCAATCGTAGCCAAAAAGTCCGGCCGCCGCGAGATTCGCAAAAACGATCCGCCCGGCGGGGTCAACCATCAGGATGCCCTCGGACGCCCCGGTTAGAGCATCGCGAAAGCCGATTTCGGCGCGCTGGCTCCTTGCGCGTTCGGCTTCCGTGACATCCTCGATCGCAACCAGGAAGAGCTCGGTGCCCTCGATATGGTGAGCGTTGAGCAGAAACACGCGCAGGCCGGCCGGTCCATCGGCGTGCTCCATGCGGAACCCTTCGATGGTTGCGCCGTCCCCGAGATCCGCGAGGACCTTTCGAAGGGCCGGAGTCGCCAGCTCGGGACGTTCGAGCTCGTCGAGACGCCGGCCCTCGATGTCCTTCAGCGGTCGGGCCACCGCCCGCTGGAAGGCGGGGTTCGCCGATCGCACCCGCAAGTCGCGATCGAGCACGACCAGGCCCTCGCGGACGGTCTCGACGATGTTCTCCGCATACTTGCGGGCGGCCACGAGACCTTCCGTGGCTTTCGTCTCGGCATCGATGTCGCGCGCCGCGACGACCGTTCCGTCGATCCGACCGTCGATCGTGACGTACGGACGAACCGCAAGCTGAACCCAGCGACCGGCGGCGTCTTGGAGGGTGCACTCCGCTGGACGCAGGTGTTCGAGGACCTCGGCGATGAGCCCCATGAGCCCCGGCGCGACCGCACCGAGTCGTCGCGCCTCGCTCAGGGGACGATCGACGTCGCTGGCCAGAAGGTCGAACACCTTGCCCGCGGCCGGCGTAAACCTTCGCAAGCGCGAGTCCCGTCCCACGATGAGGATCGGGATCTCGGCGCTGCTGAGCACGTTCGTCAGATCGTCGCTCAGGCGGGTCGCCTCGACGTTCCTTTGGCCGAGCTCGTCGTTGATCGTACGCAACTCGTCGTTGGTCGCCTGAAGCTCCTCTTTCGCACTCTGAAGCTCCTCGTTCGTGCTGCGGAGCTCCTCGTTGCTCGAGACAATCTCCTCGTTGGCCGCTTTGAGTTCCTCGTGGGTCGCATCGGATTGTTCGATGACCGACTCGAGGTATCGACGCGTCGACGCGAGCTCGTTCGCGAGCGCGCCTTCGGGGACGGGATCGGTCTCTTGACCCTCTGCCCCGCCGCGAATGACATCCGCCGATTCTTTCTGCGTGACGTCCTGAAAGAGCACGAGGAAAAAGCGCTGATCGGCCGAATGAACGGTAAACGGGATGACCTCCAGCGTAACGGTGCGACGCCGGTCGCCCCCGACGACGGTAAAGCCAGTCTCCCTCGCGGGGCTATGCGCGGTCCGGGCTTGGTCGATCAAGCGGCGGAGTGGCAGTCTCAGCTCTTCGCGTGCCATGCGAAGCAAATCGAGGCTCGCGGCGCCCGGCGCAAGCTCCAGGAAAGGGCCGGTCTGACCTCGGCACTGGACGATGGCCAGGTCGCTCGTGACGATGACTCCCGGCGGGGCGAATTCGGCAAGGACGAGGCGATCGGCTTCGGCATCGAGGTCCGACAAGCTCGGCCGTTTCCCGGCGGGGCGGTCCGGAGCCCTCGCCGGCGAGGGAGGGGGCCGCGCGGACTCGCCCAGGAAGGTCGGCGTCGCGAAGTCGAAGGTGAGCCGTTTTGCCACCGGGGTTCGCGCGTAAATTCGGCTCTTGCCATCCATGGCGGCAAATCCCGTGAAGGTGCGGACGGTTTCCGAGTTCCCGAGCACCAGGAACCCCGGGTCCTTCAGGGCGTAGTGGAGCAGCGCGATGACCCGGTCCTGGAGCTCCGGTCCGAGATAGATCATCAGGTTACGGCAACTCACGACGTCCATCGACGAAAAGGGGGGATCGTTCGTGAGATCGTGCTTGGCGAAAACGCACATGTCTCGCAAATCTCGTCGAATTCGCCACCCGTGATCGTCCTTCGCGAAGAAGCGTTGAAGTCGCTCCGGCGAGACGTCTCGCTCGATGCTCTGAGGGTACGTCCCGGCACGCGCCTTCTCGATGCTGACCAGGCTCAGGTCGGTGCCGAAGATCTTGATGGGCAGGTCCTTGTGCGCCCCTTCCAGAAATTCGAGCAGGCAGATGGCCATCGAGTAGACCTCCTCGCCTGTGGCGCAGCCGGGGACCCAGACCCGAATGCCATCGTCGGGCCGTTTGGTGTCGCACAGCTTCGGAAAAATTCGCGTGCGCAACACCTCGAAGACCTCGGGCTCGCGAAAAAAGCCGGTCACATGGATCAGAACCTCCTCGCAGAGCGTGCTGATCTCGGATGGTTCGCGCTTCAAGAGATCGAGATAAGCCCCGAGGTCGGTCAACCCGCGGAGCAAGAGGCGCCGCTGGATGCGACGCCGCAGGGTCGAGTGCTTGTAGCTCGCGAAGTCGACGCCGCTCGACTTGCGCATGGCCGCCACGATCGCAAGGTAATCGCGCTCCTCGAACCCCTGCGGCGCTACCGCGCCGAGCGACGGTGCGTGCGATCCGATCCGCACGAGCTCTCGACCAATCGCCGCCGGCGCCAAGACGAAGTCGACGCACCCGGTGGCGATCGCGCTCTGGGGCATGCTCTCGAAAGGGGCGGTCGCGTCTTGCGCCAACGTGATCCCGCCCTCTTTCTTGATGGCCTCGATCCCTTCGCTTCCGTCGGAGCCGCTGCCGCTCAGCACGACTCCGACGGCCAAGCCCTCTCGGTCCAGCGCAAGAGACTCGAAGAACCGATTGATGGGCAGGTGTTGGGCGCCCTCCTGCAGGCGAGGGACGACCTTCAAGACGCCCTGGCTCACGAGCAATCCGGCGTTGGGCGGAACGACGTAGACACGGTTCGCCTCGACGCGGACGCCGTCCGTCGCGGCCGCAACCGGCATGGCAGTCGCCCGGGACAGGATTTCGACCAAGCCGCTCTCGTGCGTCGGGTCGAGATGGTGAATGACCACGATCGCGAGGCCCGGCTGCCGGCCGAGCTCGCGGATTACCTCGACGGTCGGCGCAAGCCCGCCCGCCGAAGCCCCGATCGCCGCGATCGGGAACGAGCCGCGCGCGGCCCCTTCCTGCACATCGCTCGCATTCATGGGCTGCACGGTGGCCGCTCGCTCCCGCCGCTCGATCGCTCGCAATCTACGCCATCCTCGACGCGGAATGCGAAGGCAATTCGACGTGGTTGAGGAGCGCTCGGTCGACGCTCGCGGGCCGGAGAAGAGATTGCATCTGCGCCAAAGGGGGGCGCAGGCCGTAACGGAACGCCCCGATCAGAAAAAGCCGTGTACGCCGGCGGTGGCTCCCCTGCCGCCCGGAGCCGGCGCGAGATCGATCCATACGGGGCGGGTTCCCCGCCTGTGCAAGTGCGGAACGAGCACGCCGATCGAGGCGCCTGCAAGAGCTCCCATGATGACGTCGGTCGGGAAGTGCGCTCCGGCCCGGACGCGCTCGTAACCGACCCACGCGGTGAGCAGCGTGCCGCCCGCCAGCGTGAGCCAAGGACGCGGCGAATCCGGCGAATGGATGAACGCGAGATACGTTGCGGTTCCGGTTATCGAGGAGAGCACCGCCTCGTGCCCAGAGAAAAACGACAGTGCCAAGTCGGTGTTCGAGGTATTGCCGGCGTTCGCAGCGCTGTAATCGATCGGACGCGGTCGCCGCACGGCGATCTTGACGATGTCGTCAAAGGCAACCGCCACCGACACCGACTCGGCGTACATCACCCCGTCGGTGAGGCCAGCCTCCCAGCGGTCGCGAAATGCGGAGGAAAGGGTGTCGACCACCGCAAGGCCGACGCCGGCGTACAAGCCGAGGTCCGAGTACGTCCCCGCGTGCGGATCGATGGTCTGCGTCACGGCGATGCGATCGATGCCCAAAAGCCGGCTTTCGCTCCCCGCCGCCACCGGCAACGGCTGAATTTCGCCCGTGTTCAAGATGAGCGACAGGATCGTCGAGAAACCGGCCCCGGCCGCGATGACCACCCCGTCGGCGACGGGCTGGATCGCAAAATGGTCTGCCGCATTCGGATCCTCGGCTCGCGCGGCTTGCGGCATCAGTAGGAGGCTCGCTGCGCCGAGCGACCATCGAGAGAGGCGACCGAGATTCATGCGCACCCATGGCCCATGGCAAGTGACCAGCCAGCGCGCGCCCAAAAGTGGGCACGCCCCGGCGTAGACATGCCACAGGCAGAGCGCGTGCCAATCGCCGTCGCCGCTCGGGGTGGCGCCAGCGCGACAACCGTCGCGTGATCGTCGTGCGCCCGCGGAGATCCGCGGAGAGGGGAGAAGAGCGTCTCACAGGCCGCGACGACCGACTGACCCTCTCGACCGGCGCGTACAATTCCGGTTCGCGCACGAAATGCGCGACACCCGACACCTCATTGCGACAAATGCACGCTTCGACATTGCGACAAGGGGCACGCATCGACTCGGGCATGCGCCGTGCTGTGACACCCGAAACCAGGAGAATTCGGCCATGAGCGAAGTCATGACCCATAAGCCCGAGGAAGAGAAGCCGATGCGGAGGCCATCGCGCGTCTTGATCGTGGACGACGACGCCGACATGCGCGAAGCCCTCAAGATCACGTTGTCGGACGACGGCTATGCCTGCGAGCTCGCAGAGAGCGCGATGGCTGCCTTGCCGATCGTCGACCGCGACCGCTTCGACGTGGTCATCAGCGACATCCGGATGAACGGCATGAACGGGCTCGAGTTACTGGACCGCATCCAGCGGAGCCATCCGGCGTTGCCGTTCATCGCCATCACCGGCGCAGCCGGCATCCGCCAAGCGGTCGATGCCATCAAGCGTGGCGCCTTCGATTACCTCGTCAAGCCGTGCGACGCGGACGAGGTCCGAAAGATCGTGGCACGAGCGCTGACGGAGCGACAGCCTCCAAGCGAAAGCGCGAGCCCTCGTGCAGCCGCCGCGGACGGGGACATCGAGATCGTCGGCACCGGACCCGCGATGCGAACGCTGCAAACCGTCATCGATTTCGTCGCCCGGTCGAACGCCCCCGTACTCGTCACGGGAGAGACCGGGGTGGGCAAGGATCTCGTCGCTCACGCGATCCACGCGCGAAGTGCCCGTCGCCCTAGGCCCTTCGTGGCGGTCAATACGTCCGCCATCCCGCAGGAGCTCTTGGAGGGCGAGATCTTCGGATACGCGCGCGGGGCTTTCACAGGCGCGGTGCACGCGCACAAGGGACTGATCACCCAAGCCGACGGCGGCACGCTGCTGCTCGACGAGATTGGCGACATGCCCATCGGCTTGCAGGCCAAGCTCCTGAGGGTTCTGCAGTTTGGCGACGTCCGGCCTTTGGGCAGCGAGCGCAGTCATCACGTCGACGTGCGCGTGATCGCGGCCACTCACCGTGACCTTGCCGGGCTCATCCGGGAGGGGCGATTCCGAGAAGACCTGTATTACCGGTTGAACGTCCTGCCGGTGCTCGTTCCGCCCCTGCGCGATCGCCGGGAGGACATCCCCGCCCTCGCGGCGCGGTTTCTCGCCGAGGCTCGCCAGCGCGCCCCGCTGTCGCCGGTCCGAACGATCGGCGAAGACGCCCTTCGCGTGCTGACCGCGTCGTCGTGGCCCGGCAACGTCCGCGAACTCGCGAGCTCGATCGAGCGCGCCGTCGTCTTCGGTGTCGACGAGACGATCGACTCGAAGCACCTATCGTTGCTTCCGCATGCTTCGCCGACCTCCCCATGGCCCTTTCCGAGCCAAGCGCCGTGGACGATCCGGCAATTGAACCGGGCCTACATGGACTGGGTGCTCTCCGAGACTCGCGGGAACAAGCTGCGGGCAGCCGAGATCCTGGGGATCGACCTTTCGACGCTGTACCGCTCGCTGGCCCCCAAAGCCGGACCGGCTGCGCGCGCAAAAAGCGTGTCCCCGTCAGGCTCTGAATCGGAGGCCGGATTGGGGTGACGACGCCCATTCACGACCGGTTCCTCGCCGACTACGACGAGATCGAATCGCGCCTCGGACAGCTCCTCGCCGCCTTTGCAAAGGGCGACGGCCGCCTGGTTCCGAGGCTCTGGGCCGAGTGCCGCGGCCGGCTGATCGCGCATCTCGAGACGGTGGAAGGGCACTTGATCCCCGCGCTCGTTCGCGCGCGCGAGCGCGACGCGTGGGTTCTCGTAGAAGAGCACCGCCATATTCGCGCGCGTCTCACCGAGATCGGCGTCGCAGTCGACTCGCACCGGCTGCGACCGGACTGGGTACGGGACCTCGCGGACGAACTGCACGCGCACGCGGTAGGCGAGGATTGGCTCTTGTATCAGTGGGCGGACTCGCATCTCGACGAGCTCGCTCGCACCTCGGCTCTGGACGCACTCCATCGAGGGCTGTACCCGCCGGACGCATCAGCGGGGTGAAGCGAGCAGGGCCGACAGCGCGCTGACGAGCTCGTCCACCTTCACGGGCTTGGTCAGATACCGGAAAAAACCGATTTGGATGCCCCGCTGCCTGTCCCGCTCGGAAGCTGCCGCCGTGAGCGCGATGACGGGGATGTCCTTCGTCTCGGGCGCGCCGCGCAGGGCGCGGAGCGCCTCGACCCCGCTCATTCCAGGCAAGTTGATGTCCATGATGATGACCTCCGGATGGCGTTTGCCTGCGACCTCGAGCCCCATCTCTGCGGTTGGCACCGCGAGAAGGTCGATGTTGTCGAACGTGCTGACCAGGTCCTTCATGAACGAGACGTTCGCCGGGTGATCCTCCACGTAGAGCACCAGCCGGCGCCCCTCCAGTGCGACCGGTCTCACGGCCTCGTCGCCTGGCGCAGGCGGTGCGACCGAGCGCATGACGGGCGCGTGCACCGGCATGTCCACCCAGAACTCGGACCCTTCTCCCGAAACGCTTCGAAAGCCCACGTCTCCGCCCATCAGCTGCGCAAGACGTCGGGTGATGACGAGTCCGATTCCCGTTCCCTCGATCGGTCCCGTCTCTTGTCCCGCCCTCTGGAACGGCTGAAAGAGCTTGGCCTGCTTGTCGGCGGGGATCCCGATGCCCGTGTCTCGGACCGCGACACGCACTCGATCGGGCCCGGACATGGATACGGTAAACGCCACGTTTCCCGCCGGGCGATTGTACTTGATCGCGTTGGACCCGAAGTTCATGAGGATCTGCGCAAACCGAGTCCTGTCCACGGCCACCAAGGGAAGATCGGGGGGCAACGCTTCGAGCGTGACGTGAATGTCCTGGCGAGCCGCCATCGTCGCGAGCGTGCGCTTCACCTCGTCGAGCACGTCGACGACGCCGATCGGCTCGGTGGAGATCGAGACGGCGCCCGCCTCGATGCGCGACAGGTCCAAGATGTCGTCGATGAGGCGCAGCAGGTGTTCGCCCCCCCTGAGGATCTGATCGACCCGCTCTCTGTGACGCTCCGCGAGCGGATCCCTCTTGTCTCTCTGAAGGAGCTGCGCGAAACCGAGGATTGCGTTCAAGGGAGTCCGGAGCTCATGGCTCATCGAGGAGAGAAAGTCGCTCTTGGCCGCGCTGCCCGCTTCCGCCGCGGCGCGCGCCTGGCGGAGATCTTCGGCCCGGCGCTCGTCGTCGGTCCGATCCCAGATCGTCTTGACGATCCCCCCTTCGGCGGTGCGTCGATCGATGACACG
This sequence comes from uncultured delta proteobacterium, assembly GCA_963696385.1. Classification (GTDB taxonomy): domain Bacteria; phylum Myxococcota_A; class Polyangia; order Polyangiales; family Polyangiaceae; genus Palsa-1150. The sequence goes on along the minus strand of CAVOKF010000001.1, from coordinate 229,111 downwards.
TAGGCTGCGCCCGTCGCGCATGCGAACGTCGAACGTCGTCGTCTGGTCGTGGCGTCGCCGCGCGATGCGATCGTCCACGAAATGCTGGCGCGCGGCCTCCGCGGGAAAGTCGATGTCATGGGTCCACGCGTCGAGAACATCTCGGTACGACCTGCCGACGAGCGGGCCAGGGAGCGACTCACCGACGAGGCGCCGATAGGCGCTATTGCAGAGAACCAGCCGATCGCCGTCGTCGAAAAGCGCAAAGGCATCTTGGATGCTTTCGACGGCGCTTGCCAAGCGGTCGGCGGTCAGCTTCGCGGCGGCCTCCATGCGCTTGCGCTCGCTGATGTCGCGAATCGACGCCGAAACCGTCGTGCCGTGTTCGTCGCGGAGGGGGCTGAGGCTCACCTCGATGGGCAGCTCGGTGCCATCCTTGCGTCGACCGAAGAGCTCCAACCCCGAGCCCATCGTCCGCGCGCTCGGGCTCGTGAAAAATCGAGCCTCGTGTCCGGCGTGCGCCGTCTGGAATCGCTCGGGAACCAAGATCGCGAGGGGTTGTCCGACAAGCTCCGCGCGGGTGTACCCGAAGACTTTCTCGGTCTGCACGTTGACGAAGTCGATGCGTCCGTCGTCTCCGACGACCACCATGGCGTCCGGCGCCGCATCGAGCAGCTGGCCAAAGCGGCTTTCGGACCGAATGAAGAGCTCGCGGATAGCCCTGTCCTGTTCCCCTTCCTTCTGCTGCAAGCGGACCTTCTCGGTCACGTCTTCGACGTGATGAAGGACGTAGACGACCCGCCCGTCGTCGCCGATCAACGGAGAGTTCACCGGGCTCCAGTAGCGCTCTTCGAAGCCACCGCCATCGGAGTCCGGGCGTCGAATGTCGTACTTCTGCACGGCCATCGTGTCGGGTCGCCCTTGGGCCAGCACCCGACCGAGCGACGCGCGCAGGTTGGCGACGCCCGTCGCCGCAGGGTCGCCCGGGTTGTCCGGGAACACGTCAAAAATGCCACGGCCCACGATCTCGTCCCGCTGGGTCATGGTCGCGCGCAGATACGCGTCGCTCACCGCGACGATCGTCAGGTCGGGCGAAAGGACGAGGTAGCAACCGGGTGCCGACTCAAACAGGAATCGGAAGTCGGGCGTCGCCCGGCTCGCGCCCGTCGAACCCCTTGGCTGCGCTTCAAGAGCCATCCCGCACCCTCACCCTCTCCAGTGCAGCATCGGATTAGCCCGTCCGAGTGTCGGCCGGCAACGTGAGCCTGAACGTGCTGCCCTTGCCGACCTCGCTGAAAACCTGGATCTGGCCGTGGTGTGCTTCGACAATCTGGCGCGCGATGTAGAGGCCAAGCCCGAGACCGCTTGCATGCGCCTTGCCCGCCGTGGTCCTGTGGTACCGATCGAAGAGCGTCACCAGGCTCTCGGGCGCGATGCCGATGCCGCGATCGATCACGCAAAGACCGACTTCGCTGCCCGTACGCGCGAGCCACAGGCTCACGGGAGTCTCGTCGGCGGAGTATTTGAGCGCATTCGTGATGAGGTTGGCAACGACACGCTCGAGCTGCGATGCGTCGCCGCAGACGAGGTAGGGCGATGCCTCATCGGTCTCGATCGTGATGCGGCGCGCGCGAGCGTCATCCATGGGATCGACGACCCGGTCGACGATCTCGCGCAAATCGCACGTCACCGGACGCAGGGCGACCGATTCCGACTCGAGGCTCGCCGCCTGCGTGATCTCGTCGAGCATCGCGTTCATTCGCCAGAGGTTGCGTTCCGCGCGTTCGGCGAGCTGCATGTCCTCGGCCTTGCCCGTCTTCTCGACGGCGCGCTTGAGCGTCGACAGGAACATCAGGGTGCTGCTCAGGGGATTGCGAAGGTCGTGGGAAATGAGCTCCACGTATTCGTCGCGCTGCTGCTCCAGACGTCTCAGATCCGTGACGTCGCGAAACAAGACGATCGCCAAGGAAACGTTGCCGCCGGCGTCTCTCGTGCTCGTTCCCGTCGACACGACGCGACGCGGCTCGCCGTTCGATTTCATTCGCAGCACCACCTCGTAGTCCACGTACGGCTCGCCCCGCAGTGCGCGCACGAGAGGTCGCTCTGCGCTGCAGAGCGGCCGCCCCCTCAGATCGTGCACCGCCAGCGAGTCCAGTGCATCGAGGGTGCGCAGATCTTCGTCCCCGACGCCGAGGATGGCGCGCGCGGCATCGTTGATCATCAAGATGGTGCCGCTCGCGTCGGCGATGACGACGCCTTCGCTCAGGTTGCCGAGCAGCGCGCCAATCTGGGCGCGCTGGCGCTCGGCCTCGAGTTTCTCGGTGCGGCGCGCGACGGCGCGCTCCACGCACCAGCGGACCGCGTCGTACTCCAAGGGCTTGAGCAGATAGTCCTCGGCCCCAACCCGCAAGCTCTCGATCACCGACTGCATGTCGGAGTGGGCGGTCATCACGATGACCGGCAGATCGCGATCGATCTCGTGCAGGCGCCGGCACAACTCGACGCCGTCGAGCGGGTGCATCTGCAGGTCCGTGAGAACGACGTGGGGCCGCGCACGGCTCGCTTCAGCGATGGCGGTCTCGCCATCCGGCGCCGTCGAAGTCGCGAATCCGTCCGCGCGGAGCAGTCTTTCGAGCGCCACGCGCGCGTCGTCGTCGTCGTCGACCACGAGGACGCGCGCACGGATTGCCGCATCCGCTCTCCCGGGCGTTCGACCGCTTCGCCCTACGGCGAAGGGCCCTTCGCGGCGCGTCTCCCAATCGGCGGCGGTGTGCGCCAAGGTCATGCGACCTAGCTTACGCACCCGCCCCCGCGCGTACCTATCCGGGAGACCGATGATGCTGAGGGATACTTGAAATCAAGGACGCCCGACCCCGACAACCTCGACCCCGACCCCGACAACCTCGACCTCGACCTCGACCTCGACCCCGACCCCGACCCCGACCCCGACCCCGACCCCGACCCCGACCCCGACCCCGACCCCGACCCCGACCCCGACCCCGACCCCGACCCCGACCCCGACCCCGACCCCGACCTTATCCCCGACCTCGACCTAACCTCGACCTCGACCCACGGACTCGTCAGCACGGTCCGGCGTCCTTCGGCGTAACGACGGGGCTACCGGACGCTCCGGCCGCGCCGACGAGCGACGGTCGTCGATCGGGCGAGCCGAGCTTCGACGTCCGCGGCCTGTCCGAGCAAGGTCGGCATGACCACGAGAGCTCGCGCGTCGTCGGGCAGCCCCTTCGAGAAGTCGAGCTTCGGCAGAACGCGAGGCGGCAGCAGCTGCGCGAAGATTCGCTGCACGAGAGCAATCGCGACGACCGATGCCGGCACCAGGGCGAGCGCGACGGCCACCGCGATCGAAAGCGCATGCCCACCCGCGTGTGCGGCATACCCAGCAACGGCCCCCAGCGGCGCCGCGGTCGCGAGGGCGACCGGCAGGAGGTACGCGGGCGTCGGCCAACGTCTCAAGGCGCGCCGCAATCGGTCGATCCCCGCGGGCCGGTATCGGACGGCGCGTTCGAGCAGACCGCGCCCCGCACCGACGAGATAGAAGCCGACATGTCCGCGGCGCAGGTCGGGCGTGCCTCCATGGGCGAGAGCCACGGCGCGATCGGCGACTTCGCCTTCGGTGGCGCCGGACGCCCACGCGAGCTCTTCGACCGCTTTGCGGTATGCGTCGCACGTCGCGAAATCCATGCGCTCGTAGACATGCGCGGGGTCACCCCGCAGGATGGCTTCAACACGACTGTTTTTCTCGAAGAACCCGCTCCAGTCGACTTCCGCGAGCAGACGCAGCAGGCGAATCGACCGCTCGACATCCGTTGCCGGATGAAGTGCGGGTTCCGCCGTCGCGGTCCCGGGCCCCGCGTCAACGACGTGCAGCTTGCGCAGGTCATCCACAAGTCCGCCGAGAACCGCGAAACGCAGCATCGCCGGAAGAGCCCAAAGCTCGGCGATCGTCAGCGTCGCGATCTGTTGATAGGCATGAATGAATCGCTGCAGGACGGCCGCGTCCACTTCGATGGGCTTGTCGACGACCAGTGCGCTGGCGAGATCGCATAGTCTCGGAAGTCCGCTCGCCGGGCCGCTGGCGAGCACCGGCAGTCGCCGTACGAAGCCGCGTGGAAGATCCTCTGCGACCTGCCGCGCCGCCCGACGGATCAGGTAGTAGTTGTCGAGAAACCACTCGGCCGGCTTGCGCAGCGCCGCGTCTGCTGAATGATCGGAGGCGAGGCGCCGTTGGGCTTGCTCGAGAGAGAGCGCGATGGTCGGCGCGTCCAGAAAGTCGGCCACGGCGCGGCGCGGGCGCTCGATCGCACCGTGCGATGCGGCGAGAGATCGCGCCCGTTGCTCGAGCGCCTCGGCCTCTGTCGCGTAGCCGGGCGCCTCGCCCGCCTCGATCGCTGCTGTCAAACTTGCCCCTCCGTGAAGCTCGCCCGAAGCTCGGGCGCCATGTCCTTTTCGGCGAGTTCTCGGGCGCGGTCGGTCTCGCCTTCGGGAAGGTCCTGAAGAACCAGGATCGGGACCGACGTGTGGGCGAGCATATGGGTGGTCACGCTCCCGAACGATTGGGCGGGATTGCACGTGTTTCCGTGCGCCGAGAGCACGACCCAATCCACCCCCTCGGCGAGCACGACGTCGAGCAGCGACTGGCGCTCGTCGGCGCGGCGCACCACGATGGCGCGCACGGCCAAGCCCTCACGCCCGAGTTGATGGCAAAGGTCATCGAGGTATCGCGCCGCAGAAGACTCGAGGCTCGTGGCGACCCGACGCGCACGGTCGAGGTCGTCGCCGGCGTGCAGCATGGCGGTCATGCAAGGCTCCGCGACGACGTGTGCGAGCAGGATCTCCGCGCCATGCGCCCTGGCGATGCGGGCGGCGGTCGGCAGAACGCTCTCCGCGCGCAACGAACCATCGAGCGGCAGCAGGATCCGCTTCGGCGCCGGTTCGTCTTGCGCGTGGCCCGCCACCCTGCGCGCAACCAGGACCGATACCCGCGCCACCGACAGCACCTGCTGCGCGGTGCTGCCGAGGCCCCACTCCCTCGCCCCGCTCTCGCCGTGACTTCCGAGCACGATGAGATCGGCACCGAGCTCGCGAGCGAGCGACATGATGCGCTCTGCGGGATGACCTTGCTCGAGCCGCCAGTCGACCTGCAGGCCGGTGGCTTGGGCGGTCTTCGTCTGGAGTTGCTCGAGGTAGGCTCCCGCCTCTTTCCGCGCAATCTCCCAGCTGAAGGCGTCCGTCGTGTGCAGGACCGCCGTCTCGTGGGCTGGCTGAAGCACGTAGAGGAGCGTGATGGCGCTGTCGAACGTCTTGGCGATGGAAATCGCATGCCCGAGCGCGGCGTCCGAAAACGACGAGTGATCCAAGCAGACGACAATCCGGCCGATTCCGCCGTGACGCGCGAGCGACTTGGCCTCGTGCCGCTGTGGTTTCATGTCCAGAAGGCGATGGTTCTCGACTTCGGTTCCCATTCGACACTCCACGTTCAAGAAACAGGCCACAGCACCCGACCCGCCCGGCCATGTGGGCGCGGCCTCGCTCCCAGGGACTCTCACCCTCGCCGTACCCGCATCTTCTGCGCCCACACGCGACCGCTACGCTGTACGCAAGGATCGAGAGGCCCCGGAGTCGCCAGCCGCATCCTGAGTGGAAATCCCGCACGTGCCGAGCGACGCGTCGTGAATTCGCACGGATGGGAGTGACGCCGAACCGACCTTCAACGCAGATTTCCCGTAAACCAAAGAATCGCGATTAGGAGCAAAATCAACCCGGCGGGCGACCACCCGGCGTATCCGTAGCGACTATGCGCCCAACCTCCGCCGCCCAGCGCCAGCAAGAGAACCACGATCAAGACGATCATCAGCATGAAATTCCTCCGTTGAATGTCGTGAGACGGCCGGATTGCAGGCGGCGTGCCGCCACTCCCGCTTTGGCTCATGACCAGCGAGCGCGTGTGGATTGCCAACTTGGACAACCTCGGAGCCACCGTCGACGAGGCTCTGCTCGGTTACTTTCCGGAGTGGCCAAACGCATGAGGTCGGACCGCGCCCGCTAGAATTGGGCTAGGCGTGCGACCGACGCCCGAAGAGCAGCGAAAGGACCGCCCGCGCCTGTCCCTCGGGTGCCCTCACCCCCTACTCGGATCCCACCATGCGCGGTGCGCCGTTGGTTCGCCCATGCAGAGTGCGCCGCACCAATGCGACGACGTCGACCGCAATCACGGGCTTGAGCAAAAAGCCATCTGCACCCATCTTCGCGAGCTGCCGCCACTCGTCGGGGCCTCCCGATGCGGTCAACACGACGATCGGCATCGCCGCAGAACCAATGCGCTGGCGGAAACGCTGGGTGAGAGCCATGCCGTCGATTCCGGGCATCTGAAGATCCAAAATGGCCATCGAGGGAACAGTCCGCTCGAAGGCTTCCAGGGCGGCGATGCCGTCCGGCACGCATTCGAAATCGGCATTCGGAAACTCCTGAGCCAAGATGGCTTTCAGGCCTTCTCGAAAGGCGTCATTGTCGTCCGCAATCAGAATCCGCCTGGGGTCGAGGCTTGCCCGATGCGACGCGAGAAGGTCGCAACGAAACGTCTCGACCGATGCAGTCCGCTCCCGGGGGTCCTTGGCCAGAGCGTCGAGAAGCACCCGATCCAGCGCCTCGGGGAGACCGGCGCGAAATGCGCTCGGTGGAACGACGGGCTCCATGGCGTGCCGAAGCAGAATTCCCATGGTCCCCGCTCCGTCGAAAGGCGGGCGCCCCGTAAAAAGCTCGTACGAGAGGCAAGCGAGCGAGTAGACGTCGGCACGCGAGCGCAACGCAGGATCGCAGCCTTTCGAAAATGCGATCTCCGGCGCCATGTAGGCTGGGGTGCCGACGAGTTCGGACGGACTCGGCCGGTCTCGTCGGCAGAGAGCCGCAAGCCCGAGGTCCGCCACTCGCGCTCGGAGCTGGTCGTCGAGAAGAATATTGCTGGGCTTGAGGTCGTGGTGAACGGTGTCGCGCAAATGAATCGCGGCCATGCCCAAACAGACGTCGTCAAGAATGCGAAATACGATCTCCAAATCCGGAGGCGAGTCACGCTCCTCGAGCCACTGCGCCAGCGTACGACCTTCGACGAATTCCATGACGATGTACGGTGCTCCGTCGTGTTCGCCGAGGCCGTAGACCTGCAGAACATTCGGGTGGTTGAACCGCGCCATCGCGCGAGCTTCGTCGAGAAAACACTTTTGGAGGCTCGGGCCGAAGAAATTCGGGCGGGTGAACTTGATGGCGACGGGGCGGTCGAGCGTCTCGTCGTGCGCGAGAACGACCACGCCCATCGAGCCCGCTCCGAGAGGGCGGATGATGCGGTAGCTGCCGCCGACGATCGAACCGGGACCCGGAATGACTCGGTCTGTCAGAGCGCGCTCGCCACTCTGCACGTCCGAAGAAACCCAGTCGTCCATTACGAACATCGGCGCCATGGTGACAAACTCACTCTAGGCCGCGCGCGTCGGAACCCAACGCGATCGCGGCGCCGAGACGGCACTCGCAGAACTCATGCCAAGGACGCGGGGGGGTCGTCGTCGCCGGGGTCGGAGTGCGGCTAGGCGCGTGCCGTTTTACCTATATGGGTGGACTGCCTCTTGCTTCGGAGACAGCGGCCGACCGCCGTCGCGGAAGCGTCGTCGATCGGCGCAGATCATGCGCAATCGCGAAGAGGGCCTGAAACAAACGGCCGGGTGACTGACGGATCCATAGAAGGACTGGCCGTCGTCGCGAGTTTGGACTCAACATGGGCGGACCCATGGTCACCTCCGTCGATCTTCTCGCCGACATCCCGCTCTTCGCCTTGCTTGACGACAACGAGCGCTCGGCGCTTGCCGAGCGTCTGGACGTCGTGACATTCCCGCGAGGGACGCTCATCTTCCGCATCGGCGAGCCGGGCGATGCCCTCTTCGTCCTGCGATCGGGCGAGGTCGAGATGTCGCTCACGAACGATTTTGGCGACCGCATTGTCATCGAAACGGTGCGGGCGGGTGATTTCTTTGGTGAGCTGTCGCTCCTCGACGGCGGTCCCCGCACAGCGTCGGCGATGGCGACCGACGACGTCGAGGCACTCGTCGTCGACCGGGGCGATCTCGACGAATTCCTGAGGGTGCATCCCCCCGCCGCGCTCGACCTCTTGGCGGCGACCGGAAAGCGGCTGCGCGAGTCCGCGCGGCTGCTGCGCCACCCCGCGTCGCGAAATTTCAATGAAGAGGAGCAGGACCGTCGGACGCGCGTGATGAAGGTAGCCGACACGATTAGCGAGTTCTCCGGCAGCATTCCCTTTCTTCTCATTCACTGCCTCGTCTTCCTCTTGTGGATTGCCGACAACGTCGGCCCCTTGTCGCATACCCCTTTTGGGGGTTGGGACCCGTATCCATTCGGGCTGCTCACGATGGCGGTCTCTTTGGAGGCCATCATTCTCTCGGTCTTCGTGCTTCTGTCGCAAAACCGCCAGGTTGCGCGCGACCGGGCTCGCAACGACATCGAATACCGCGTGAACCTCAAGGCAGAGCTCGAGGTCGCCGCGCTGCATTGCAAGGTCGAAGAATTCGAAGCCGGCCTTCTGACTCGCTTGGCGCGCATCGAGAAGTGCGTCACGGGTCGAGTCGGCTAGAAGGCTCACTACGCGGGATCGCTTGCAGGAAGAGCAAAGCCGAGTCAAGGCCGCCCGTCACTCCCCGTAGCGATGGATGTAGCGCGGTCGCACGAACATCTGCGCGAGGGCTACGAGCACAATGCCGCCGACGATGGACCATACGATCGGGAAGGGATGCCCGCCGATGCTCACGACGACGAACGCCGGCAGATGGAACTGACGCCCCAGCCAGGTACCGACGAAGGCGCCGAGGAAGCCGACGAGCAGGGAGATGACGAACCCGCCCCCGCTACCCCCTGCCACGGCCCGCGCAATGGCTCCGCAGACACCAGCGATGACGAGGTACACGATGAATTCCAAGAGGGTCATGGTCCACCAGCCTTTCGTGGACGAAGCACGGAGCAAGGAGCGGGCCGCTGTGCGCGTGGCGCGTTCAGCGGTTGCGGCGCGCGATCGTCGGGGCCCTGTTCGTTGACATCGCAAGTCGACCCGCTCGCGTGCCGGTTCGAAGGGTCCGGCAAACCTCAGTGCTGGTCGTGATGGTCGTCGTGATGGTCGTCGTGATGGTCGCCTTGATCGTGGTGGTCGCCGTCGTGGTGGTGATCGTAGTACGCCGCGCCGGGCCGGTCTTCGTGCCAGCAGGCGGAGGCGGAGATGGCGAACACCATGGCCGTCCAGGTTAGCGTTTGTCGCATGGGGCGCTCTTCTGCAATTGGCATACCTGCCGCACGAGTCGCCCGTCGGACCGGCGCGATCCAAGCGCCGAGGGTGCCTCGATGGGTGCGGGGACGAACGGGATGCGGCGGTGCTTGGTTCGGCCTTGGTTATCGACGGACGTGGACCGACTGAGCGACCGACCGCGCGCTTCGCGCATTGCCGACTCTTTGCAAACCGCAAAGACCTCGCAGGCACGGCCTGCCGTCCGATCGCAGGCCTACCGAGCGGTAGGCCGCTGCGACGGCCGCTGCGACGCAAAGACGGATGGGCCTGGAGAACGCCCGAGCGCGGCGGCATGCCACAGCATCACCGCGCTGGCGAGGATCGACACGCTGAGCACGGGCCACATCGCCGCATATCCGTGCGTAGACGCGAATTGCGGCCGCAAGAGATCGATGGCCACACCGGTGATCGTCGGCCCGAGGAGCGTCCCGACGCCGCTACTCACGTCGTAGAGACCGGCCATCGTGCCATGGTGACGCGACTGCATCAGTTGCATGAGCAACGCGTAGGGCAAGGCCACCGCCGCCCCCGCAGAGAGCGCGATGATCGGAAACGCGATGCCGAGCAGGACCGTGGACCTCGACCAGGTACCGAGGGCGATCCCGATGCCGAACACGGCGAGAGCGATGCAAAGGACGGGGCCCGTACCGGTTCGGTCCGCGAGTTTGCCGGACACCAACGCGCCGAGGACCGTTCCGAGCGCGACCACGCTCATCGCGCCCGCGGTGAAATTCATGCTCTTGCCGAGCCCCTCGGTCAGCCAAAGCACGACGAAACTTTTGAGACCCCCGAGGCCGAGCGTCAGAAGTGCGTTGCCGAACACGAAGGTTCGGATCTCGCGATGGCCGCGCAGAAGCGCCCAGACCTCCGCAGCAGGCGAGCGTCGATCGCGCTTGGAAGCGGGACCCCGCTGAGCTTGCCCGCCAATGCTGAGCCCCCGCACGAGGACGACCGTCGACAGAAGCAGCGTGGCCGCCGCGCCTAGGTAAGGCAGCGGCCGCCACAGCGAGAGCAAAAACCCTCCACCGACGAGCGCCAAGCCGAGACCGACCTCGCTGAAGACGCCCTGGATTCCCTGCGCTCGGCCACTCGCAGCCTCCGAGACGAGGTCGGGGTAGAGAGCTTGGTACGGCGCGAAGTACGTGAAGTACGCGAGATAAAAGAAGAACACCTCCACGGCCATGACGGACAGCGACGGCGCGAAGGGCACCAAGGCGAGCGCCAGGGCCGCGACGGGCGCGGTCGCCAACAGGAACGGGACGCGGCGACCCCACCGAGTGTCGGAGTGATCCGAGAATCGGCCCACCCAGACGGGGATGAGCACCGCGATGAGCCCCTCGCCCCCGACGAGCACGCCAATGACTGCGGTCGACGCGGTAAACCGGCGCGCCAGCACCGGAACGTACGTGGAGAGGACCGTAAGGCACGCCGACAGCCCGGCACTCGGAACGCCGAGGAGAAGGATGAGTCGTCGCTCCGTGCTCGAAAGGGCGTCGCTGCCCGTGTCCTTCATTCTGCTTCCAAGTCACTTCCACCGTGGTGATCCGTGAACCCCGGATCGACGTCGTTCAGTCGTAGCTTGTGCCCTGGCGCCACTCGGAACCGGTTCATGGTTTCACGTTGAACCTCCTCCTATGCGATCCTGCACCCCCCGGCAGCATAAGCCGTGCCCGTCGCACCCATTGCGGCTGAGCCTGCCGCCTCACGTCGACCGCACAGCGCGAGCGCCTGCGCACCGCCGCTTATCGCGATGCCCTCGCCCGCTCGAGCTACGAGGGCTCGAGCTCAGCAAGTGCAACAAGCTTATTTCGATCGGTTAACGGGCACTCGACCCTTTCAGTCTTACACTAGGGGTAGGTCGCAACAGGCTCGTTTCAAGGCGCGTCTTGCGTCAAGGAGCGTTCGCCATGGGTGGATCGAATCCGTTATTGCCTTGTAGCGTGTGCATGCCTCGTCGGCTGCAGCTCAAACCTTCAAGTCGGACTGGCCAACGCCCCGGTGCTTGGCGGCGCGACTCCGGAGTCGCGAGTGCACGACGTGATTGCCAACGGTCACGACGCTTGCGAACGCGCCAGCTTTCCGCAAGGACAAGTCTTGCGCGGTCAGTTGCCGCCCTGCATTCCGAACGAAGTGCGCGCACCCGTCACCGTTTGGGAGCCGCCGCCGAGCGGGCCGATCCTGCCGCCCTACTCGCTCAGCCTGTGCCCGGCCCGAGGGCAGCAGCTCACCCGAGCCGACTTGGGATTGACGGCGATCTCGCTGTCCTCGTCGGGGGGCCTCGTCTGCCGCGAACCCTGGTAAACGGCGCACCGACACCGAACGGCTCCCGTCTTCGCTCTCGTGAGGATGGCCCGTCTCGCTTTCGTGCCCGTCTCGCTGTCGTGAGATTGGCCTCTCGCTCTCTTCTCGTGAGGGCGCGGCGGGGCGGGCGGCAAAGACGGGCGGGGCGCAGCAGCGCGAGCTCGGATGCGTGGCGCTCGTCGGTGGACTGCGATACTCAGCCGAGGAGGGTTGCGTAGGGCATGGTCTGGACCGACTGCACTCAACTGCTAGGGGCGGTCCTACTGATCGTCGGCGCCATTCTCCCCGTCGTCAATCCCGTGGGTGACGCACCCCTGTTTCTGCGCATGACGGCCGGCTGCGATGACGCGACGCGCACCACACTGGCCAAGGTGATCTCCGTCTACTCGTTCGCGCTGTTGTTCGGATCCATGCTGTTCGGTTCGCTCGTGCTGCGCCTGTTCGAATTGTCCGTAGCGGTCATTCAGGTCGCGGGTGGCGCGCTCGTGTGCTCGCTCGGCTGGAAGCTCCTGAACGACGATGCGAACCGATCCGAAATGAAGGTCGATCCCCGCGAAGCCTCGGCCGCCGCACTCGCGCGATCGTTCTACCCGCTCACGATGCCGCTGACGGTCGATCCGGGCGTCATGTCGGTGGCCGTCGCGATCGGCGCCAACCACGCACACACTCTCAATCGTTTGTTGATCCAGATCTTGGCCGCCGTCATCGGCTGCGGCGTCGTCGCGTTGTCCATCCTGCTCACCTACCGCTATGCGAAGCGCTTCGCCGCCCGCATCGGACGCCGCGGCATGCTCGTCGTATTGCGCTTGTCGGCATTCATCGTGCTGAGCATCGGGGTGCAGATTGGCTGGAACGGCCTAAAGGGGTTACTGCAAGAGATTGGGTTCCCAGCTCCCGCTGCGACTCGGTGATTCCGCGAAGATTCGGCGCATTTGGCAAAATGCCTGCTAAAGCGCATCCGTCTTCGCACTTCGCCTTGGGAGCCACACCTCCGTTCCACGTTCGGCGGCGTTCTTCGGCGCGACGCTTCTATACGGCTTGCGCTTCTATACGAGAAAATACCTCCGTATCATGCGTGACGAGCCTGCGCCGTCGGGAGACGTTGTCCAGCACCCGCGTCTCAAGCCGCAGCGGTTTCTGGCATCGCGCGAGCGCCTTCGTGCGGTGTGCTGGCACCCGGCGTGCAAGAAGCGCACGCAAGAAGCAGACCCTCGAAGGAGCCGACCAAGGCGATGGCACGCGTCGATCACGCCACAGGCCGGGATATCTCGAAGCAACCGTCATGAAGCGGGCTCTGATCCTCATCAGCATCCTGGCCGGTGGCCTGCTCGTCGCTCTGCTCGTCTTGGTGCGGCATCTTCGCGCCGCCGAGCACGGGCCCGCCGGCGGCAGCGGCGTCATCGAGGGCGTCGACGTCAACGCCACGAGCCGCATCGCCGCCCGAATCGTGAAGCTCGACGTGCGCGAGGGCGACATGGTCAAGCAGGGCGACGTCCTCGTGGAGCTCGATTGCACCGAGGCGGAAGCGACGCTCAGTCAGTTGAAAGCCCAGCTCGCGGCCGAGCAGTCGAGCCACAAAGCCGCGCAATCGAACGTGAAATCGGCGTCGCAGAACGCGACGGGCGCCTCTCAAAACGTCACTGCGGCCCGGTCGCAAATCGATGTCCTCAAGGCCCAGGAGGAGCTTTCGCGGCTCGAACTTCTGCGAACCGAGCAGCTCGTGGAGCGTGGGACACTTTCCGCGTCGGCGCTCGACGAAGCCCGCTCGAAGGAGCTCGCGGTGGAAAATCAGATTGCCGAACAGCACGCCATCGAGTCGATGATCCAAGACCAGGCCGGCGCACTCTGGGCCTCGGGCACGGAGGCGAAATCGAAGGCCATCGCTGCCGAAGACAGTGTCGAAGCCGCGAGAGCGGCGGTCCTCGGCGCGCAGGTCACGGTGGGCGAGTGCAAGTTGCTCGCGCCGCGAGATGCGATGGTCGTCTCGCTCAATTTCCGTCCCGGCGAAGCCGTGCAACCGGGCACCAACGTCATCGCGCTGACCGACGTGACCGAGGGGCGCACGCGCTTTTACCTTCCCAACGCGGAGCTCGCCGCCGCGGCGCCGGGTCGGAAGGTTCAGGTCGTCGCGGATGCCTATCCGGGGCAGATCTTCGAAGGCACGATCTTCTACGTTTCGCCACGCGCCGAATTCACGCCGCGCAACGTTCAGACCCGGGAGGACCGCGAGCGCTTGGTCTATGCGGTGGAAGTTCGCATCCCGAACGCGGACATGCGGCTGCGGTCGGGGATGCCCGTCGAAATCACGATCGAAGGCAGCTGGCAATGACCGAGGCGCAGCTGCGGATCGAGGCGACCGATCTACGACGCACCTTCAAGGCGAAAAATAAGGTGAAAAAAGCGGTCGACGGGCTGTCCCTGCGCGTGACCGCCGGCGAGATCTACGGCCTCGTCGGGCCCGACGGCGCAGGCAAGACGACGACCCTGCGAATGATCGCCGGACTGCTCGACCCTTCCGGCGGCCAGGTCCGCCTCGTCGGGCTCGACCCCTTCGGCAACGATGCCCGTGTGCGCGAAACGCTCGGGTACATGCCGCAGCAGTACAGCCTCTACGGGGACCTGACCGTGGCCGAGAACCTCGCCTTCTTTCGAGAGATGTTCTGCCTGTCGCGCGAGGCGTTCCGCACGCGTCGCGATCGGCTCCTCGCGATCACGCGCCTCGGCGAGTTCAAGGACCGGCGCGCCGAGGCCCTGTCCGGCGGCATGTACAAGAAGCTCGCGCTGTCGTGCGCGCTCTTGAACGAACCCAAGGTCCTCTTGCTCGACGAGCCGACCAACGGCGTCGATCCGGTGAGCCGCCGCGACTTCTGGAACCTTCTGCATGATTTCCTCTCCGAGGGGATGGCCATCCTGATCGCCACGCCAACGATGGACGAGGCTGCGCGCTGCCACCGTGCGGGCCTGCTCTTCGAGGGACGACTGCTCGAGGAAGGTGAGCCGAGCGAAATGCTCCGAGCCTTCGCGCATCCCGTCTTTCGCGTGCACGGCGAGCGCAGCAAGGTCGCCGAGGCCATCGAGAAGGACGCCGATGTGCTGGCGTCCACGCCGGCGGGAGCCGAGCTGCGTGTCGTCGTTCGGAAGGACCGCCAGCAAGCCGTGCTCAAGACCCTGTCGGTTCTGGGCGCCACGACCTCCCCGGCGACGGCGACCTTCGAGGATCTATTTCTGACGCGTCTGCGCGAGCGCGCAGAATCCGTGCACGAAAAGAAGAGCGTTTCGTGAGCGAAGACGTCTCGGTTCGCGTGAAGGCCGTGACGAAGCGGTTCGGAGCCTTCGTCGCCGTGGACGACGTTTCCTTCGAGGTGAAAAAAGGGGAAATTTTCGGCTATCTGGGCGCAAACGGTGCCGGCAAGTCGACGACGATTCGAATTCTCTGCGGTCTGCTCTCCGTCTCGAGCGGCGAGGCGACCGTCGCGGGAGTCGACGTCGTCCACAAGCCCGGTGCCGTACGCCACGCCATCGGATACATGTCCCAGAAGTTTTCGCTGTACCTCGATCTGACGGTTGCGGAGAACCTGGAGTTCTTCGGCGGAGCGTACGATCTCTTCGGCAAGGTCTTTCGTGCGCGACGCGACGCCGTCACGCACGATCTTGCGCTCGAAACCCTCTCGGGTGAATTGACGGGGTCGCTTCCGGGCGGCCTGCAGCAGCGCCTGGCTCTCGCGTGCGCCCTTCTTCACCAACCGCAGGTCGTCTTCCTGGACGAGCCGACAGCCGGTGTCGATCCGGAGGCGCGCCGCACGTTTTGGCGCGTCATCCGCCACCTCGCGGAAGCCGGGACGACAATCTTCGTCACGACTCACTACATGGACGAAGCGGAATACTGCGATCGCGTCGGCCTGATGGTCGCAGGCAAGCTCGCCGCGCTCGATACACCCGAGAGCTTGAAGCGGACGATCGTGCCCGGGCGGATGTACGAAGTTCAAGGCACTACCGCGCCCGAGGTGCAAAAGGTCGCGACCGAACTTGCGCTGCTCGACGTCGAGCCGTTCGGCGCGGCACTTCACGTCCGTGTTGCCCAAGATGGGCCAGACGCAGAAAAACTGCGGGCTGCGCTCGCCGACCGCGGGGTGCGCGTGACGGGCGTCATCGATGCCGAAGTCACCCTGGAGGACGTCTTTCTGCAGGTCGTCGGCGCCGCAAAACCGAGCCACGCACCCGGGGGAGCGAAGGCGTCGTGAAGTCGCTTCGCCGAACGATGGCCGTCGCGCACAAGGAAGTCCTGCACATCATCCGCGACGCGCGCGCGGTCTACATGGCCCTCGGTCTGCCGGTCGTGATGCTGATGCTTTTCGGCTACGGCATCTCACAAGACGTCGGTCATATCCCGATGGCCGTCGCCGATCAGGATGGGACGCCCACGTCGCGGCGCCTGAGCCAAGCGCTCGTGGCGGGAGGAGACTTCGTGCGCGAAGCCGATCTCGGCTCCCCCGACGATGCCGAGGCCGCGTTGCGCGCCGGGCGCGTCAAGGCCGTTCTCGTCATTCCGCGGGAATTCGCGCGCGACCTCGCGCGCGGCGTTCCTGCGGCCGTACAGCTCCTCGTGGACGGCAGCGATGGGACGACCGCGACGATCGCACTGGGCGATGCCGCCGGCATCCTGCAAGCGACGTCGGCGGTGCGCGCCGTGCGAGCCTCGCTCAGCAGTGGGCCGAAGATTCGGGCCCGGTTCAACCCGACCATGCGCTCCACCTACAACATGGTATCGGGTGTCATCGTACTCATCCTCGCGATGGTCGCGTCGCTCCTCACAGCGCTGACGATCGCCCGCGAGTGGGAGCGCGGGAGCATGGAGCAGCTCTTCGCGACACCGGTATTGCGGTCGGAGATCATCGCCGGCAAGCTCGTGCCGTACGCCGGCCTCGGGTTCGTGCAAACGTTACTCGTCGTCACCCTCGGTTCGTACATGTTCGGTGTCCCGATCCGCGGATCGCTCCTGACGCTCTTCGGGTGCTCGATGCTGTTCTTGCTGGCGATGCTCGGGTCGGGGCTCATCGCGAGCGTCATCGCAAAAAGTCAGCTCGTCGCCGTGCAGTTCGCGCTGATGATGTCGTACATGCCAGTCGCGATGATCAGCGGCTTCATGTTTCCGATCGCGAACATGCCTCGGTGGCTGCAAGCTCTCTCGATGGTCGTGCCGGGCCGCTACTACCTCACGACGCTGCGTGGAGTCCTGCTCAAGGGCAACGGTCTCGACGTGCTCGGGCGCGACGTCGTAGCCCTCGCCGGATTCGCCACAGTTTTTCTGGCCATAGCCGTGTGGCGCTTTCGCCGGAGGCTCGCATGAACGTGGTCCTCATCCTGCAATCGCTTTTCAACGTGATGAAGAAGGAGTTCAGTCAGACGCTGCGCGACCGGCGCATGCTCGCGACGCTGATCGTGTCGCCGGTCTTGCAGCTCGTCGTCTTCGGTTACGCCATCGACCTCGACGTCGATCGGATTCCCACCGTGGTCTGCGATCAGGATCGGACGCCTGCGAGCCGAGATCTCACGCAGGCATTCTTCGCCGATCGGACATTTCTTCGTCGACGGGACGTTCTG
Organism: uncultured delta proteobacterium; assembly: GCA_963696385.1. GTDB lineage: Bacteria > Myxococcota_A > Polyangia > Polyangiales > Polyangiaceae > Palsa-1150. The sequence continues at coordinate 211,875 of CAVOKF010000001.1, read as the reverse complement.
GATCCCAACCAAGCGCAACGTGCGCTCGAAACGGGACAGGCCTCTGCGGCCCTCGTCGTTCCGCGCGGCTTCGAGTTGCGTGTCGCACGCGCGGACGCTCCCGAGGTTCAGGTCATCGTCGACGGAACCGACGTCACGCTTGCGCAGGTCGCGTCGAATGCGGCGAGCCAATTTTTGCTCTTGCACGGGATCGGTGGGGAGCCGACGGGCGGAGAGCCCGTGCCGGTCGCCAAGGGCCCCTTTGCGCTTCCGGGCTTTTCCGGGGCCGCCACCGCGTCGCTCGTTCCCCGAGTGATGTACAACCAGCGCCTCAAGAGTGCCGTGTACATGCTGCCGGGCGTTCTCGCGACGCTGCTTCTGAATGTCACGGCCATCGTGACGGCCATGGGCCTGGCGCGCGAGCGCGAGACCGGAACCCTCGAACAGATCCTCGTCACGCCCATCCGCCCCGCAGTGCTGTTGTCCGGCAAATGTCTGCCCTACATTCTGTTCGGTCTCATCGACGTGCTGGCGATCTTGCTTCTCGGTAACCTGATCTTCGACGTGCCCTTTCGCGGTTCGCTCGGAGTCGTCGCTCTCGGCTCGTTTCTCTACCTCTTCTCGACGCTGGGGATCGGGATTCTCATCGCGACTCTCAGCTCCTCTCAGCAGCAGGCGATGCTCGGCGCTTTCGCCTTCATGCTGCCCGCGATGCTTCTCTCGGGCTTCATGTCCCCCATCTCGAGTATGCCCGCGTGGCTACAACCCTTCACGCTGCTCATCCCCATGCGCCATTACATCGAGATCATGCGATCGTGTCTCTTGAAAGGGGCGAGCCTCCGCGACCTCGCGCCGCAGTTGATCGCGCTGACGATTCTCGGGATCGGAATTCTCGCGGTCTCCGTGATGCGCTTCCGAAAGCGACTGGCGTAGCGTACAGGCGGCCGCCCCGTCGGGCCGAGGCCCGCCGGGACCGCCCCCGCCCCGCGCGAAAGCCAACGGGTTCGGTGATCTAAATGTGTGTGCAGGTCAGAAGGACGCAGGTCGTGTCCTGCCCCGACTCGGCGTAGCAGCGGTCGAGCGCATCGTCTTCGACGCCGGTCATGTTGCCGAGAGCAAACCCCGGTGCTGCGGCCTCGCTGACCGGATACTGATCGCCGTAGGAATCCTCGGCGATGCAGGTCACGGTATGAATGCCCGCCCAGTCCCAATAGTAGGCCGGGCGCGGGAACTCGGGATGATCCCAGTGCGACCACCCGCTGTGGCCGTGAACCACGGACCGAGGGGCAAGCACGCGGACCTCATGCTGACGCACGGTCGCGCCACGCGGATGGACCCCCGGCGCATGGGGCCGAAACGCGGGTGGCGCCTGCCGTGCGGGCGCCGGCCGCGAATGCTCTCCCGCAAAACCGATCGCGCAGAGCAACGAGGAGCCGAGCAAAAGGCCGACAACGAGGGGCGCTTTGAGTTTCATGGCAATCTCCATGTCGTGATGCACGCACACGGCGTGCCACGAGTGCCAACGGGCACGTGCGCCGTGCACGGGGGCTCTGCAATGACGTGGACGCCGGGCGACTCACGAGCCTCCAAAGACACCGGAGCCGATTCACAAAGGTCTGCGGCCGCCAGACCCGAAGATCCGCGCTACGGCGTCGCGGACAGAGCACCTTCAAGCGTGTTGGCCCGCGAAAGTTCGTCGGCCAGAACGGCGCGCATACGCGACAAGCGCCGCGCGAGATCCTCGTTGGCGGCCTTTGGAATAAGCGTTTGTTCCAGGACACGAAGCGCGGCCACGAGCGAGTTCTGCTCCGATGCGAGGAACGCGCGATCGAAGTCGCTTCCTCGGCGGAGATCGAGGTCCCGGAGCGCGCTGACGGTGGATTGGGTGAGCTCGTCGTCGACCACGCTGGGATGGGGCCCGAGTTGCATCATGGCGATCTTCGCGGCAGGCAAGTCGGCTTCGAGGCTCGCAGCAAAGCCGCGGACGCGGGCATCGACCGCGCGCCGCATCGCGAGGCGCACGCGGACCTCTTGCCCGTCGGAAATCGTCGCGGCGATGGTCGCGATCGCCGAGTCGTCGAAATCCGACCCCGGAGCCGTCCCGGTGGCCGCCGGGTCCACACGGCTCGATGGCGGCGGTCGCTCACCCGACGCGCACCGCAGACACACGACCGATGATCCCGCCGCGAGGACGAATCGGTATCGGCGCATCCATTTTTGTCGCACCGGCGAGCGCACCGCCGAGAGAGTAAGACCCAACCGCCGCTCCCGTAAGGGCGATCCAACTGTCGCGACCGGTCTCGATCGCTCACCTCGCGATTGCCGAAGGCGATGTGGCCCGGCTTTCGCAGGTGTGGAGACTCCACCATGAACCAACTCGCACCGGATCTCAGCTGGAGAATACCGCCGCAGGGCGCAACGATTGCGTCGCGATACGTGATCGAAGCCGAGTGCGGGGGCGACGACGTGACGGTGATGCTCGCCGCCGAAGACGCCCAACTCGATCGTCGCGTGGCCATCCAAATGCTGTCGCCCGATTGGGCAGGCGACTCCGACATGATCGACCAATTTCTTCGCGCGGCGCAGACTTCCATGAGCCTCGGCAACGAGCACACCGTGCGGGTTCTCGACTCGGGCAGACTCCCGAATGGCAGGCCGTATCTCGTCGCCGAATACCCCGACGGTCGCAACTTCGACCAGCTGGTCCACGCCTGGGGTCCTCTGGCGGCTCCGACAGCGATCGACTGGGTGCTGCAAGCCGCAGAGGCGGTCGCCGAAGCTCACGCTCTGGGCATCATTCACGGCCACCTGAAATTGGCCCATCTCTTTCTAACCCAGCGTTCCAACGGCACGGTGTGCATCAAACTCACCGACTTCGGCCTATTCCCGATCGGGGGTCCGCTCCGACACCTCGCCGAGGATGCTTTGGCGAAACCCATCCACATCATGGAGTCGCTGCAGTACATGGCGCCGGAGCAGCTCCGACCGCCGTATCAGGCAGAGGCCCGAACCGACATCTGGGCGCTCGGCGCCATTGTCTACGAGCTCATCGCAGGCGAATCGCCGTTTCGTGCGGAGACCCTTTCCGAGCTGAGCCTCGCGGTGCTCACTCGGCCGCCCACCCCCCTGTCCGCACTGCGGCCAAACATTGCGCCGCCGGTCGAGGCGGCGATCGAACGCTGTCTGCAAAAGGACCCCGATGACCGCTTTGGCAACGTGGCGGCCTTCGCAGCGGCGCTCGCGCCGTACGGTACCCATCTGGGACGCGCATCCTGCGATCGCATCGCGCACGCGCGCATTGCCCACCGGTTGAGCGCGGCCTCGCCCTTGCCACCCGTAGCCGCCGAACAGGATCCAAGCGAAGCGGACCCGAGCGATAACAGTGTGTCCACGTTCCAAAAACCGGCTTCCGCCCGCATCGTGGTCGGTTCGCTGTTGCTGCTGTCGGCGCTGTTCGTGGGCGTCTTCACGGCCCTCTACGCCGACGTGCATCGATCGCCTGCGCTGTCGTCATGGATCGGCGTGACCGCGCCCCAAGCGACCGCGCCCAGCGTCCTCGATTTCATGGCCCCTAGCGATAGGCCGGCTCCGTCCGCATCGATCGGCGCAACCGCACCACAACCGACTTCGCCCGCGATCGCCCGGATGGGCGTCATGGCAAACGAGACCGCCGCGAACGCCGCCACGGTCGCCACCGCATCGGTCGCCGCCTCCTTCTACTCCACCGCTCCGGAGATCCTCTCCGGCGAGGCGCCCTCGCAGGCCTCGTCGCAGCCTTCGCCCGCGCCCACGGCGAAGACGTTCGCGCCGGCCATGTCGCGCTCCCCCGCGCCCGCAGCGGGGACATTCCTTCCGGTCGCCCGAGGCCTCGTTTCCTCCGTCGCCGCGGCTTCGGCAAGCGCGTCCACGCCCTCGGCGGACCACGCCAACGCCGCCGCTGCGACGTCGGGCTCTGGAGCGCGTGCAACGGCCGTCGAGACCCCGAATCCTTACGACGAGCCGTAGCGCAGCATCCTAAGCATGGCGGCACGTCACTTGCGTTGATGCTCATCCATGTTCACGCAAAGCTCGTTTCAGTCGCTGTACCCAGCGGGGGATTCCCTCGCGCGCGTGCCGAGCGTGCGGGCTGCGCTCATCGTCCAGGACGACCCCTCGCTGGCGAAAGCGATGAGCAAGCGACTCGGGCGCATGAAATTCCGCGTGTTGCATGCGAAGCACTTCGATGCTGCCGTCTCGCACCTGGCAACGACCGAGCCCCACGTCGTGTGCATCGACGTCCGGCTTCCGAGCCGTTCCGGTTACGAGCTCTGCGAGCATATTCGATGTTCGCTCAAGCTCATGCGTCTACCGATTATCCTCGTCGGTGAGCATGGTCATGCGGAAGAGCTGGCGTATGGCGAGGAAGTCGGCGGAAACGCATTTCTCCGAAAGCCATTTTCCATGCGGCACTTCGCACACTGCGTCGAGACCCTTCTCGGAACGCCTCTCGGTACGACGCGCTCGAGCTCGCGGCCCATGCGCGAGCTGCAACCGCTGCCGGAGACGGCGCAGCGCCAGCCCACCGGGCTCGCGGGGGCGAAAGAGGACCGTGGTGCCGAGAGGATCGAGTGCTACGGGCTCGGCGACCCCGACCCGACGCGGGAACGCGACGATGAAGAACTCGGGTGGGACCGTGAATCGGACCGTGCCGCATTTGCCTTTTCTCTCTCTCGACGCCGGTTCGGGGACCGCGATGTCGCCCCTGTATCCGCCCTATAGGAATGAGACCGGGCCCTCCCCCGCGCCCGCAAGCCGAGCGGCGACATTCGCGGCGGTCGCCAGCGACCTCGTCTTTCCTTCGTCGCCGCTCTTTCGGCCAGCACGTCAACCCCTCAGGACCCTTGCGGCAGCGCGCACGGCCGCGAGCTTTTTTCACGCGTCACGAGAGGACGTCCACATGGCCTTTGGCTCTCGCATCCGACGGACGGCTTCAGGGCGCACCTTTCGGCGGTGTGGGCTGGGGCTTGTGCCAGCCGCCGGAGTCATGGATCAAGCGATCGGCTTCGACCGGTCCCCAGGTTCCGACATCGTACTCATGGGGCGGAGTCGCGCTGTTCAAGATCGGCGCGACAATGCGCCACTCGGCCTCGACGGCGTCCTCGCGCGCGAAAAGGGTCGCATCGCCCTTCATCGCGTCGCCGAGGAGGCGTTCGTATGCCCCCATCTCGTCTTTGATGCCGTGCGTAGCCAAAAGCTCGACCTCCTGACCGACCATGGGTTCCCCAGGCGCCTTGGAGCGCACGCCGAGGGCGATCGCGGCGTCGGGTCCGAGGCGGAAGCGCACGTAGTTCGAGCCGTTCGCTCGCTCGAGGTTCTCGCCGAAGGGCGAGCACGGCGGCGCCTTGAGCTCGACGAGCACCTCGGTGCAGGTGACCGGAAGGCACTTTCCCGCGCGGATGTAGAAGGGCACTCCTGCCCAGCGCCAGTTGTTGACCTGAAGCCGCAGCGCGGCGAAGGTTTCGACCCGCGACTGAGCCGCAACCCCGGACTCGCTCCGGTAGCCGCGAAACTGTCCGCGGACGACGTTCTTCGGATCCAGCGGCGTGATGGCCTCGAGCACGCGCGTCTTTTCGTCGCGCAGCGCTTCGGCATAGCCACTCGAGGGTGCATCCATGGCCAAGCACGCCGTCACTTGCAGCAAGTGGTTCTCGATGACGTCGCGGACCGCGCCGACTTGTTCGTAAAAGCTCCCCCGCCCCTCGACCCCAAAGGTCTCGGCCATGGTGATCTGAACGCTGTCGACGTAGTTGCGGTTCCAAACCGGCTCGAATAGAGCGTTGCTGAAGCGAAAGTAGAGCAGGTTCTGCACCGGCTCCTTGCCCAGGTAGTGGTCGATGCGGAATATGGCGGACTCGGTGAATACGGCCAAAAGCGAGGCGTTGAGCGCTTGCGCCGACGCGAGATCGCGGCCGAATGGCTTCTCAGCCATGACTCGTCCGGCCCTGGCGCAGCCGGATCGGCTGAGCTGCCCGACGACGGTCGAGAACAAGCTCGTGGGAATGGCGAGATAGTGCAGCGGCCTCTCGCACGAGCCGAGCTCGCGACGCAGGCGCTCGAACGTGGCCGGATCTTGGTAGTCGCCGTCCACGTAGTGGAGCAGCGACAAGAGCTTGTCAAAGGCCGCCCGGTCGACGCCGCCGCCGTGCGTCTCCAGGCTGCTCCGCGCGCGCTCTCTCAGCTGATCGAGATTCCAGCCGGCTTTGGCCACTCCGATGACCGGCACGTTCAGATGGCCGCGCTTGACCATCGCCTGCAGCGCCGGGAAGACCATCTTATAGGCGAGGTCGCCGGTCGCGCCGAAGAAGACCAGCGCATCGGAGTAGATGGGGGCCATCAGTGTTTTTCCTCGTGCCCACCGAACTGGTATCGCATCGCCGAGAGCAGCTTGTTGGCGAAGTCCTCTTCGCCGCGCGAGGCGAACCGCTGAGCGAGCGCAGTGCTCAGGACAGGGGCGGGCACTCCCTCGTCGATGGCCGCCTTGAGGGTCCAGCGCCCCTCGCCCGAGTCGGACACGCGACCCGCGAATCCGACGAGGTCAGGGCTTTTCTTCAGAGCGGCGGCGGTCAGGTCGAGAAGCCATGAACCGATGACGCTGCCATGCCGCCATGCTTCGGCGATGTCGGGGAGGTTCAAGTCGTACCGGTAGAGCTCGGGGTGCCGGAGCGGTGCGGTCTCGGCGTCGGCTGCACGCTTCGCAGTTCCAGCGTTGGCGTGACGAAGAATGTTGAGTCCCTCGGCGTACGCGGCCATGACGCCGTACTCGATCCCGTTGTGAACCATCTTGACGAAGTGCCCGGCGCCCGACGGTCCGCAATGGATGTAACCCCGCTGCGCGGTGCCGTTGCCATCGGAACGCGACGGGGTCCCGCCCTCGAGTCCGGGCGCCAGCGCGGCGAAGACCCCGTCGAGCCTTTTTACAATGGCGGGATCGCCGCCAATCATGAGGCAGTAACCGCGCTCGAAGCCCCAGACGCCACCCGACGTGCCGGCGTCGACGTAGTGGATACCGCTCTTGCCGAGCGTCTCGGCGCGGCGGATGTCGTCGTGATAGTACGAGTTGCCCCCGTCGATCACGGCATCGTCGGCCGCAAGCAGCGGCACGAGATCGCCGAGGGTCGACTCGACGACGGCGGCCGGCACCATGATCCAGATCGCACGCGGCTTGTCCAGCTTGCCAACCAACTCGGCAAGCGAGCGGGTTGCCGTCGCGCCCGCCTTGACAAGATCTTGAGCCGCCTGCGGGTGAACGTCGAATACCACACATTCATGGCCGGCCCCAAGGAGGCGACGAGCCATGTTGGACCCCATCCGTCCGAGCCCGACCATTCCGATTTTCATCTCGTCCTCTTTCGCTTCCTGCGCCTTCGCCGGACTCGGCCGCTCGCCGAACTGGGGTGCCTTGGATGCCGCGCCGGCACCCTCCGTGTATGGAGCGGAGTTTTCCTCGAAGCCCGCTCCCACGCAGGAGCGCCGCCTTGGACGGCGCCCCCGGTGCTTGCTTACCGACTCTTAGGCTTCACGGCGTCTTTCACCGCGTGTTTGAAGTCTTCCACCGCACCCTTCAGTTTGCCTTTGGCTTCGTCTGCTTGACCCTCGCTCTCCAACTTCTTGTCGCCGGTTAACACGCCGGCGGCTTGTTTGATCCTGCCTTTGGCCCTGTCGATGATTTCGCCCATGGACGTTTTTCTCGCTCTTTGGATGGTTGCGTTTTGAGAGGTCGCTCGACGCGCGATTCGCTCGACGCCGCGACAAGAGCGTGCAATTTCGGAGCCACGGAACGCTCGAGTGCGGCGGGAGTGGGGTGGCGTGTGAGCAATGGCACCCACGCGGACCAGGTCGAGCACCACCGGTGATGCTCATCGTGCGCTTCTGCGCCTCGGTCTCGAAGTACTCGATCTGCATCTCGTGGTTGCGTCCGCCGGTCAGTGGGAGGCGCGGCTGCCATTTGGCGGGCGACGGTTCGTCACGGTCGCGCCTTTTGCCTCCGCGAGCCACCCCGCCGCGTTGGCTTGGGCGATGACGTGATCCCAGACACGCTCTGGAATCGTCGCACGCGTTTCGCTGACGTCGAACGTGACCGCGGCCTCGTCCGCCAGTGCTTTTCTCGGCGCCGCTCACTAGTTCTGCACCCTGCTTCGCCTCGTGCGGCGAGAGGCTTCCGATGACTTCCGCACCTACGTCCAGAGCAAGCTTCGGACCTTCTTCTGCAGTAGCCCGGAGTCGGTTGGCTTCCAAAGGTAGGCGAATGCACCGCCGGACAGCCCGATCCTTTCGGCCACGACCGCCCGCGAAACCTGCCCGGTCAGAAACAGGACGGGCAGGCTGCCGAGCGCGTGATTGTCGCGAATGCGCCGGACCATCGCCAAGCCATCGAGGTTGGGCATCGCTACATCGGCAATGATCAGATCGGGCCCTGGCAGATCATTGGCCCTCAAATATCCATCGACCCCATCCACCGCGAACCTCATGCAGTAATGAGGAGAGAGAACGATGTCGAGCGCCGCTCGCGTTTGCTCGTCGTCGTCCACGACGAGGATGACTTTTCGCTTCACTGGGCCAACGTCACGTCGACGCGGCGATCGTGCACCCACCCCGCTTCATGGGTGCCGGTCGCGTCGATCGCGCCACGCGACGTGGTCTCGACCTTGGCTTGCGCGAGCCCCCTTTTGCCGAGATAGCCCTCGACGCCGTCCGCCCGGGACTGACCCAACGCCATGTTGTAACCCGTTGCTCCGGTCGTGCAGTGCAAATGGCCTGCCGTGGTCACTGCGTAGGCTGGCACGGCTGTCGCAGTTTTCTGTCCTCCTGGGTCGGCGTGACCGCGCCGCAGGGGACCGCGCCCGGCGTACCGGATTTCATCGCCCTCAGCGATGTTCCGGCTCCGTCCCCATCGATCGGCGTAACCGCGCCGCAACCGACGACGGCCGCCCTAGCCGCAACGGCTCCGGGCCCCTTGCGTGCCTGCTCGAGCCGGCCCGGCCCCCCACCCCGTCAACCAGACGGGCTTGCGGCGCCGGACTTGGCCTGCGCTCCTTCCGGCGCGCCCACGTCGGCTGCGGCCCAGTACCCTCGCCGACCGTAGTACTCGTGCAGACTCGCTTCGTAGTCGCGTGCGGTCGCTTCCGCGGGGTCCCATGCCGGGCTGTTTTTGATCGCCGTTCGAGACAGGTTCACGAATACTTTCCTGTCTTCCCAGCGCACCCGGCTCGCCCAGTGCGGCGCCACCAAGACCTTATGGCCCTTCCACCAGTGGCCCGTGTCGATCACGAAGTAGCGCACCGCCCACGTTTCATCGTCGACGAGGAGGTCCGCGACGAAGCCGAGTTCGCCGTCGCTCGCCTCGATGGAATAGCCATGAACCTCCACCGCGCTCCGCAAGTGAACGTCGCCGGATGTTCGGTCGAAAGAGGACACGGCGCGTTCGGCGCCAGGGCCTGCCGCGAGATACCCCGGATAGGAAGCCATGCCCCATACCCCGACGGGCGGCCAGTAGACCGGATAGCCATAATAGCCGCAGTAGTCTCGCTCGTGCTGGCGAGAGACGGGCCGGTCGGCGTCGACGCTCGGACTGTTCCTGATTTTGTCCACCGTCGATGCCACATGAAATTGGCGCTTCGCCCAGTCGACGTCGCGAAACGCGATGGGCGTGATGAGCACTTTGCGCTCACGAAAGAAACTGCCTGTCTGCACGACGAGATACCGAACGGCCCATCGTTCATCGTCGAACAGAAAGTTCACGACACTCCCCACGTCGCCATCGGTCGCGCTCGCGGTGTACCCCTCGAGTTCGTTGAGACTTCTCAGCATCGACATGTTCCTTTCGCGATTTCGTCCAACCCGTATCGTCGCGGTTTTCCCGCACCCGCTGTCGCGTCCCCGTGAGCGTGCTCTGTCATGCCGACTGTTTCATGGTTTGCGATGCGTGGACGGCGGCTCCCACGATCGCGAGAAATGGGCCGGCATGCAGGCTCGCACCGCCGATGAGACAGCCGTCCACACCGGGTCGGCTCAGAAACGCACCCGCATTTTCCGGCTCGACGCTGCCACCGTATTGGACGGACAGCTTCCGGGCCGCCTCGTCGCCGAACAGCCGACCGAAGCAGCGCCGAATGACGGCGTGGGCCTGATCCGCCTGCTCGGGCGAAGCGTGGTGTCCGGGACTGCCAATGGCCCAGACCGGTTCGTACGCGACACTCAGGCGGGCCAACGATGGCGGCGGCAGATGCGCCAGACCGAGGACGATTTGCCGTTCGAGCACCCCTTCGGTCTCGCGCGCCGCACGCTCATTCAGCGTTTCGCCGACGCAGAAGATCACGTCGAGACCGGCGGCCAGTGCGGCCAGTACCTTTCGGTTGATGAATGCATCGGATTCGCCGAGCGTGTGGCGGCGCTCGCTGTGCCCGAGGATCACGCATTTGCAGCCCAGATCGAGGAGCATCGTCGGACTAACCTCGCCGGTGTAAGCGCCTTCCTTGTCGGGATAGAGGTTCTGCGCCCCGAGCGCGATGCGGCTGCCCCTGAAAATGTCGCCGACGAGGGATAGATACGGAAATGGCGGACAGACAACGACCGATACGCGGTCCTCGACGCCGGCACCCTTCGCGACCGCTTGGGCGAGCTGCCGGGCGTCCGCGGTTGTCTTGTGCATTTTCCAGTTGCCGACGACGCATTTGGGAATCATCTCGTTCTCCGGACGGGAGCGCAGCTGAAGCACGAGACACGCGGCTTCGGCGCGACGCCGAGGCGACCCATCGCGATCACGCGAGCACCCGGGCGATCGCCTCGCGGAGCATGTCGAGGCCATGATCGACGTCGTTGCCCAGATGCACGCGCAAAGCGCGGCGATCACGCTGCGCGAGCACGCGGAAGTCACCCCGCGCCTGTGCCGCCTTCACCGTGCCGAAGGTGTAGCGGTGCGCAGGAACCCGCAGGTCGTGCAGGTCGTCGCACGTCAGCTGAAGAAACACGCCACGATTGGGCCCGCCCTTGTAGGCCTGTCCGGTCGAATGAAGGAACCGAGGACCGAAGCCGACGCACGTGGCCACGCGGCGCGAATCTCGGACGGCGCGCCGAATCGTCTGAAGTGTTCGGTCGTGCGCGTCATCGCGTTCGACGTAGGCGAGAAGCGCGAAGTAGTCGCCCGGCTCCAAGCGCTTCAGATGGGCTCGCAAGTATCCATGCAGCGTTTTGTCGGAACCGGCCCCCCGATCGAGAGCGACGAGGTTCTTTTCGTCCGCGAACAACTGGATCGCACCTTCTCGATAGAACGGGCTCTCGGGCGGCAGTGTGCCGGTCTTGTCGACGGCATCGGTCAGGGCGCGCGCCGCCACCTTGCTGGCTTCGACATCCGGCTGATTGAAGGGGTCGATGCCGATGATCGCGCCGGCTACGGCCACCGCGACTTCCCATCGAAAGAATTCCTGCCCCAGATCGTGGGGCTCGCCGATCGCGATGCGAACGACCGGCTGTCCCGCCTTCTCGAGCGCATCGATCGCGGCATCCTGCTGCGGATCCGCCGCACCGTCGAGTCTCAGGTAGGCGAACAGTCGGTCGACTCCATACACCTCCGGCTTGCCGAGAGGCTCCCGGTCGATGGGGATGATGCCCTTGCCCTGCTTGCCGGTGGATTCGGCCAGAAGCTGTTCGAGCCACGCTCCGATCTGTGCGACGCCGGGAGAGGCAATGAGGGTGACTTTGTCGCGACCCGATCGGGCCCGACGTCCCGAGGATCAAGCCGAGCAGGACACCTGGGTTTTGCTCGGGCGGCACGCACGGCGCGCACGCGTGCACCATGATCGCCGTACGCTCGAGGAACCGCGGCACGTCGAGCCCCATGACCGCGGCGGGCACCATGCCGAAGTTGGACAGCGCCGAGTATCGCCCGCCGATACCCCGTACGCCGAAAAACACCGGTGCGAAGTGCTCCGATTCGGCAAGCCCTTGCAGGACCGAGTTTGGGTCGGTCACGACGATGAAATGCTTGGCCGCCTCGTCCTCGCCGACGGTCTGGCAAAGGCAATCGTAGAAGTAGTCCTTGAGGATATTCGGCTCGAGTGTCGTGCCCGACTTGCTCGAGACGATAAAGAGCGTCTTGGGTAGCTCGATGCGCGCTTGCATCGTCCGGATCTGCGCGGGGTCGGTCGAGTCGAGAACTCCCAGCTCGGGAAATCCCACGATCGGGCCGAACGTGCGCGACAAGACATCGGGGCAGAGGCTCGAGCCACCCATTCCCAAAACGACCGCGTGCGTGAACTTCGTCCGGGCTTCTTTGGCGAACAGCGTCAGCCGCCTCACACTCGCTTGCTCTCGCTCGACGATGTCGAGCCAGTCGAGCCACCGGCTCTCGTCGTTGCCAGTCCACATGGACGCGTCGCGCGCCCAGAGCCGCCGCTGCTTGCCCGTGGCCCGCCAGTCGTCGAGCGCCTCGTTTACTTTGCCATGGATTGGGGCGGGCAGTCGGTAGCTCATCCGGTCGAGGGCCGACTTCAGCACACCGTCGCGCTTGGCCTCGATGGCTGCCAGCAGCGTGTCGAACGCCGCCGAGAATTGTCGGACGCCCTCGTCGAGAAGGCGCGCGGTCAGATCGTCGATCGAGATGCCGGAGCGCGCGAGCGTGGCCAAGACCTGCCGCGCGTCGTCGACGTTTTCCTCGAGGCGATTCGACGCCTTGCCGTGGTCGCGAAACGCGTCGAGCGTCGCGGGTGCAATCGTGTCCACGGTATCCGGGCCGATGAGCGACTCGACATAGACGACATCGCTCCAACGGGGGTCCTTGGTGCTCGTACTGGCCCACAAGAGGCGCTGTGAGCGGGCCCCACGGGCGGCGAGCGCCTGCCAGCGCGGGCTCTGGCACATATCTTTCCAGTCCTGGTAAGCGAGCTTGGCATTGGCGATAGCCACCTTGCCAACGAGGTTTGGCAGGGGCCCCTGCCGCGCGCCGGACATCGCCGTAGCCCCCGCCTCCAACATCGGATCCACGAGAACGTCCAGGCGACTGACGAACAGGCTCGCGACGCTCGCGACGCGTGTGAAATCTCCGCCGGCCGCACTCCATGCGTCGAGGCCGTCCATATACGCCTCAGCCACCTGCCGACACACGGCGCGCGAGAACAGGAGGGTCGCGTTGACGTTGATTCCCTGGCCGATGAGCGTTCGGATCACCGGAACCCCCTCGGGCGTCGCCGGAATCTTGATCATCAGGTTGTCGCGACGCACGGTCCTCCACAGGCGGGTCGCCTCGTCGAGCGTCGCCTGGGTGTCGTGCGCGAGGTAGGGAGAGACCTCCATGCTGACGTAGCCGTCGCGTCGCTCGGACTGCTCGTACACAGGACGGAGAAGGTCGGCCGCTTGCTGAATGTCTTGGATGGCCAAGTGTTCGTAGATGGCCGACGCAGTCGCGTCTTTGCGCTTTTCGTAGCGCTCGAGGGCCGGGCCATAGTCGGTGCTGCCCGCGATGGCCTTCTCGAAGATGGAGGGATTCGAGGTCGCGCCGCGGATGCCATCGTTCTGCACCATCCGCGAAAAATCGCCGCTTTGCAGACGGTGGCGCCGCATGTCGTCGAGCCAGACCGATTGGCCGTATTTTTCATGAAGCTCTTTTACATCCACGGAGGCCTCCTCATGGCAGTCCGATCGCACGGTCCGTGCCATTCAACCCACCGGGAGCGCGAAGCCGCACAGCCGATCGTATCCGCTAGGCGAATGGCTCATCGCAAGCGTTTAAGGCCCCGATCCCGACCGAGTCCGGTCGACGATCGCCGTGCGTCGTCGACCGCGGGCTCGACGGGAGACCTGTCTGCGACACGTCGCCGAAGCGGACACGCAGCGAGCAAACTGCGGTGTGGATTCGCAAGGTACCAACGGGGTTGCCCGATCGGCCGTTTCGTCCCCGCGTGGCGATGCGCCCCAGAATTGGAGCCTGTGAACCTTCCGCCCCTCCCCTGCCGCACCTAGGCCCAGAGCAAGCTTCGGACCTTCTTCTGCAGTAGCCCGGAGTCGGTTGGCTTCCAAAGGTAGGCGAATGCACCGCCGGACAGCCCGATCCTTTCGGCCACGACCGCCCGCGAAACCTGCCCGGTCAGAAACAGGACGGGCAGGCTGCCGAGCGCGTGATTGTCGCGAATGCGCCGGACCATCGCCAAGCCATCGAGGTTGGGCATCGCTACATCGGCAATGATCAGATCGGGCCCTGGCAGATCATTGGCCCTCAAATATCCATCGACCCCATCCACCGCGAACCTCATGCAGTAATGAGGAGAGAGAACGATGTCGAGCGCCGCTCGCGTTTGCTCGTCGTCGTCCACGACGAGGATGACTTTTCGCTTCACTGGGCCAACGTCACGTCGACGCGGCGATCGTGCACCGCTCCGCCGCAGGCGGCCAGGCCGAGGATGGAACAAGCACCGAGCGTCATCGAGATCTTCATGCGATCGTGCAGTGCAAATGTCCTGCCGCGTCACTGCCTAGCGCTGGCAGAGGTGGCCGAGCGCTTTAGTTATAGGCTGTTGCGAAAGCGCGCGACGCCTATTCCCGTACGCTCTAGCCCTACTTTCGCAAAATCGCGACGCGGAGCGAGGCATTGCCGTCACGGGAGGCTTACGTTTGCGGCGTTTTCTCTTTCCATCGCTGGCGACACGGGATAGTGGAAAGAAATGCACTTCACGGAGAAGCTCGTCAATGGCAACCGTTACCGCATCGCTGCGCAAGCGGTCTGGGACGCAGCCGCCGGGCAGTCGTATTCTCGGCAGGCCATCCTTGGACCGGCGGAGATGCCCGTGAGCGTGAAGCTCGCACAGCTGCGGACGGTGGGCCGACGTCCTATCGGCGACGTTGGGGCTCTGGTCTGGGTGGCGGAGCAGTTAGACGTCGTCGGCACGCTCAATCGTGCGTGCGGCTGGAGTGGAGGAGCGAAGAGCGTGAGCCTTGGTGAAATGGTGCTCGCGGTTGCCGTGCAGCGAGCGTGTTCACCCGCCGCGAAGTGCCACCTGAGCGCATTCTTGTCGGATGCGATCCCGCGGGTGTCCTGCCTTTCTGCGAAGTCGTTCACCGGACAGGAATTCCATCGCCTTGCAGCGACGGCGACTGACGCGCAGCTGGAGACGGCGCAGATCGAGTTGGCCCGGGCCGCAGTGTCGAAGTTCGACCTCGGCACGAATGTGCTCGCGTTCGACACGACGAATTTTGACACGTACATCGCCACAACAACCGAGGGAGATCTGGCGCGTCGCGGGCACGCAAAAAGCAAACGCGCTGACCTCCGCGTAGTGGGTCTTGGTGTACTCGTGACCGAGACTGGACACGTCCCGTTGCTTCACCGGACGTATGCTGGCAATGCATCCGACCATACGGTTCTGGAAGACTGCCTCGGTGGACTGGCACGGCTCCACGATGCTTTGGACGCGGCCGAGGAACGCAAGCAACCGGGAGAGCGAACGATCGTGCGCGATGGTGGCTCCTGGGGCGAGCAGACGGAGCTGAATCTCGATGTTGCTGGCTACTACACGCTCGTGTCATTGCCGCTCGGCACGAAGGCCGCTGAGAAGGCGCTCGCAGAAGCAGCGGGCCGCGGAGCGATGAAGCCTCTGTCAGGCCGACTCCGTCACGTGCGCGCCGCACGTCTTCGCACGTCTGTCGGCGATCTTGACCGAACGCTGGTTGTGGTCGACAGCCAGGAACTTCTCGCCGGGCAGAAGCGCGGAATCGCAGCGGCCTTGAAGAAGGCGAAAGTCGAGTTGGCGAAACTCGAGCGACGCGTAACTGCTGGGCGCATCCGACGAGACGCTCTGCAGGCCCGTATCGCCAAAACGCTTCGACGTGAACACCTCACATCCTTCGTGGTCACCCACGTCGGCGGCACCGAGGACGCCCCAACGTTGCAGTGGAGCGTCGACCCCATCCGACGACGCGAGCTCGAGCGAACACGCCTCGGCAAACGGGTGCTCTGCACCGACAGACACAGCTGGTCCAATGAACGGATTGTGACCGCTTGCCGCGGTCAATGGTGCGTCGAGGAGGTCTTCCGCCGATCGAAGAAGGGCGGCGTGGTTCCCTGGGGACCCTCGCACCAATGGGCCGACACCTCCCTGCGCCTGCACACGTTTGCGACCGTGCTCGGCCTGACGCTCGTTAGCCTTGCCCGGATCGCGATGGGCACGACGAAGTCAGCGCGAGCGATGATGGTGTCCTTGCGGCACGGCTGCGGGGCGGGGAGTACGAGGGGGGGGTCTGGCGGGGGGGGCGTGCGAGAGGGGCGGGTCGCGGCGGGCGGCGGTGGCATTCGGCAACAGTGCGTGAAGTCGACGCGTGACTCGGGCAGCGTCGCGGTCAGGAGGAAGACCTGATGAATCGAACGAGTATCGGGGCAACGGGCGCTCTAGAAAGTCTGCGCGGGCGGATAGAGCGGTGGCGAGCCGGATGCGGAGGCAAGCGGTCGAGGGTGCCGCAGGAGCTGTGGAACGCGGCGATCGAGGTGGCTCGCCGCGAAGGGGTGTGGGCGACGTCGCGGGCGACGCGTTTGAATTACCAAGGGCTGAAGGACCGGATGAGCCAAGCGTCGACGGGTTCGGCGATCGAGACGACGTCGCCGTCGTTCATCGAAGTGGCGATGCCGGCGGCGAGGACGGCGGACGGGTCGAGCCGGACGGTGATCGAGCTCGAGGGTCGAGGCGGAGAGCGGCTGCGCGTGGAGGTGACGGGCGCGAGCGGGTTGGACGTGGTCGGATTGGCGCACGCCTTCTGGAGACGCGAGCGATGATCCAGCTCACGCCGCAGATGCGGATTCTGGTTGCGGTGGAGCCGGTGGACTTTCGGCGGGGGATCGACGGGATGTGCCGGGTGTGCCGGCAGATCTTGTCGAGCGATCCGTTTTCGGGAGCAGTGTTCGTATTTCGAAGTCGTCGGGGGACCGCGATTAAGATTTTGGCGTATGATGGGCAGGGATTCTGGCTCTGCCAAAAGCGTTTGTCGCAGGGTCGATTTGCACATTGGCCACGAAGCGGCGCTGGCGACGAGAAGACTCGCCAGCTGCTGGCGCACCAAGTGCAGGTGCTGCTGATGGGTGGCAATCCGGAGGCGACGCAGGCGGCGAGCCCGTGGCGTTCCGTGACGCCGGACGTCGCGGCGGCGTAAGCCGGCCGCGCTCATCGCCGTCTAGGCGGCGGCACGCGTATCGTCGCCGCCGCCGCTCGGCGAGGCGCCGCGCCGTGCGAGGGTGGCCTTGTAGTTCCAGGGGAGCCAGTCGCCGGGAGCCTCGGCGACGGCCTTGGAATGGCGTTGCAGCGCGGTGAGGTAATCGAAGGGATTTTGGTGGTGCAGCTCGGCGGTGTGGATGAGGGTCATATAGATGTCGCCGACGCGCGCACCGAGCTCGCTTCTGTAAAAGAACGACACGTTTCTCAACCGAATCGCCATCTTGAGGACACGCTCGCACAGGTTATTGTCGAGCGGGGCTCCCGGAACACGGAGAAAAACCGTGAATTTGTCCCACCGTTTGAGGAAATAGTGGAAGGCCTGCCCGAGGTCGGAGTGGGGCTCGATGCGCTTTTCGTCGAGCTGAGCGGTCATCCACTTCTGCAGATCCCCCATGACGGGCGCGCTGAGTCGCTGGTGCACCCGTAATCGCTCGTCGTCCGAGAGGCCTTGCTTTTTGCAGTCGTGGTCGACCTTGTAAACCGCCGCGAGCCGCTCGAGAAGCGCGAGGCACTCGTCGGGGTAGTTGGCGACCTCGTCGACGACCTTGCGTCGCCCGTGGGAGATGCAATTGATCTCGATGACGTCATGGCCGTCGGGGACGTTGCGCGAAAGGGCATCACTCATGAGCAGAGGGACAGGCCGGTCTGGGGCTCGTTGTTTCAGCAGCTCGGCGAGGTTTTCTCCCGCATGCTTTCGCCCCGTGAAAAATAGCGCGATGACGCCGAGTGACGCGATGATCGAGACGATGGCGGTCGTGAACAAGCCTGTGCGCTCGGGGGCCTCGAGTGTTCCTTTCGCGAGCAAGTCGGCGCGGCGCTTGCCCATGAGGCTCAAGATGCGCATGTGGCTATCGTCGACGTGCAAGAGCTCGGCCTGGGCGGCGATGCGCTTGAGCTCCTTGTAGACCGGCTCGACCCGATCGACGCGGTCGCGCAGGACATCCCACTGGGTCGACGCAGGGACGGGCGTACCGAGATTGTCCTGCAGCTTCTCGAGTCGATGGAAGGGAACGCCCGCTCCGTAGTGCATCACGGCGATCATGCTGCTGGCGGACTCGTCGCACTTTTCTCCCTGGGCCTCGGGCGGCGGACGAGCGGTGAACACGTGGCCGCAGGCGCCGCAGCGAAGCTGCTTGCAGTGAAAGCAGGCGGCCCCCAGCGGAGCCCGCCCGACGATCCGAACGAGGGTCGCGGGGGCGGCCAGCTCGTAGACACGGCCTTGTGTGCAGAGCGGGCACGAGTCTCCCCGCCGCAGCGACTCGTGATCCACGGTGACGTGCTGCGCCGCGCGATAGGCGGAGGCGGGCAC
The DNA here is from genome assembly GCA_963696385.1 of uncultured delta proteobacterium. Classification (GTDB taxonomy): domain Bacteria; phylum Myxococcota_A; class Polyangia; order Polyangiales; family Polyangiaceae; genus Palsa-1150. The sequence continues at coordinate 193,359 of CAVOKF010000001.1, read as the reverse complement.
GCGTCCGTGACCCTTGCGCTTTTCTTTCGTGGGGGGCGCCGATGGCTCCGGCGCATTCGCCGCGGCCGCGGGGGTGGCGCTGGGATCGCTCGCGGGCGCGTCTTGCGGCTCGACCGCCGGATGGGCCGTCTGCGACGCAGGGTTGGCCACGTCGGCCTTGATGTGAGCGGTCTTCTCATTGCCCGTGAGTCCGAAGAGGCGCCGCACCCGCGTCAGCGTGGCGTGGGTCTTGCGCAGCTCGCGGGTCATCTCGATCACGGTCGTCGCAAGCGCTTCGATGAGGTGGTAGTCGTCGTCACAGACGACCGCCCGGATGCGCTCCAGCATCGGCGGCAGGTCGTTCAGGTCGACGTCACGGACGGGCGTGCGATCCACGTCAGTACCCACCGAGCAGGCGTTTTCGGAAGTCGCCGACCAGCGGATATCCGAACAGCTGTTTGAGGGAACGATTCGCGGCATGCGTCTGGTCGTCTTTTCCGCGGCCGGTCGTGATGCCCAAAACGGTCCAGTTGGCCGCGCGGTAGCAGGTGCCACGAAAACGATCCGGATCGACGAACGTTTCGGTGAAGTAGATCGGATGCCGGTAGACTCGCTGCCAGTCGTCCGAAAGCCGGCGCGAAATGGCGCCGAGCAGATGCGACGCCAGATGCGGCACCTTCACCCACGGCAAAATCAGAAACCGGCTCTGGTAGGCGACAAACCGAATATGGGCCCTTCGCTGCTCCTTGGACCAGCCGATGTAGCGATCCCGAGGCCCCAGATGCCGCGCGGCCGACGACCAGCAGAAACACGCGATCGGCTGTCCGGCCGCCGATACCAGGTACTTGAGGTGCTCGCCGACCGGATGCGTGTACCCCAGATAGTGATGCTGCTGGACCAGCGACTTGACCAGCGACTCCTCGGGCGTGCGTCGAACCTGCCGAATGTCCAGGGGACCGAGCTCCGCGAGCGGAACCGCCAGCGGGCGCGCCGGGACATCCACATGATCCACGACCGCGTGCCGACGCGGCTGCTGACTCCGCCATCGCGCCGGCGGCAGCTCCACGTGGCCTTCCCGGTGCAATCGCAGCATCAGCCCGCGACAGACCGCATCGCACAACGTCCCGTTGGGTTGCGCCCAACCCCACGCCTCACAAACCTTGAACGACAACGCTCGGCGACTGGTCCCCGGACTCGCGGCGATCAGCTCTCGCAGAAACGCCACGTCGCCGGCGCGCACCTCGCGTCCTCGATATCGAAGCAATGCCTCCATGGGCGCGATCCGTATCGCGTCATTTTTTAGAACGCAAGCTCTATTTTACACCCACGCCTCCGCGTCACGACCGCTCACCGCAGTGTTGCCGCAAGGTCACCGATGATGAAGACTCTCGCAGAGATTGAGGCAACGCAGGTGAGAGCCACTGGCGGGGGAATGGGCCGTCGCCCGACCTGGCTGCTCCCGCCCGACATTACCCCGTGGCAAAAGCAGGCGATCGAAGTCTTCGAGCTTGGACGTTGGATGCCTTCACTTCTTTCCACTATGCCGTCACGTCGCAAACGGGCTGCAATTCACGAGGCGGCGTAACCTGTTTCGCCGCCCGAATGCGAAAGTAGGGCTAGCGCACGACCGGCGCGAGAGCGAGTGGCTTCGCGACCGAGGACTCCCCCCCGCCGTTTGCGGAAGCGCGCGGCGCTTCCACGGCTCTCATGGGCACCGGAGCGGCCAAGAGCGGCCGGATCAGTTCGACGGGGATCGGAAACACGATCGTCGAGTTTTGATTCGATCCCATGTCGAGAAGGGTCTGCATGTAGCGCAGGGCAAGAGCGGCCGGTTGTGTGGAAATGATTTCGGCGGCATTGGCAAGGACCTGGGCGGCCTGGAATTCGCCCTCGGTGGCAATGATCTTCGCTCGCTTCTCGCGCTCGGCTTCCGCTTGCCTCGCCAACGCACGGACCATCGACTCGGCCAGCTGCGCATCCTTGAGTTCGACCGGACCCACCTTGATGCCCCAGGGCTCGGTCTGGCCATCGATGATCGTTTGCAGCTTGCCGTTGATCTTGTCGCGGCCGCCCAAAAGCTCGTCGAGGCTCGACTGGCCGAGAACGGCACGGAGGGTCGTTTGCGCGATTTGGGAGGTCGCTTCCATGTAGTTCGAGACGCGGACGATGGCCGCCTGCGCGTCCTTGACCTGAAAGAAAATGACGGCATTCACCTTGACCGTCACGTTGTCGGACGTGATGACCTCCTGCTGCGGGACCTCGAGCGTAATCACCCGGAGGTCGACCATTCGCACGCGGTCGACGCCGAATGGAAAAATGAAAAAGAGGCCGGGGCCGCGCAGAGGAATGAGGCGACCGAGCCGAAAGACGACCCCTCGCTCGTATTCCTTGGCGATTCGGATGGCCGACGCCGCAAGCATGACCAAGCCCATGCCCAGTAGAGACAAGACTGCGACCTGAAAATATCCCGCATTCATGGAACGATCTCCTACGGCGACCGATGCATCGCATGCATCGCATGCATCGAGTGGGGGGGCGCGCGCTCGAAGGAGCGCGTGACATGCGCCCCGAGCGCAAGAGCCATGCCGTGACACGTTGGCGGTGCGGTTTGCGGGTGGGCTCGGTCACGGCGATCCGTCGGGCGGATGTGGACATGCGACCCGGACGGCGATCCTCCCGCGCGACGGCAAACGTCGCGTTGTCCCGTGTTGGATCGCTCGTGGCCGCGTCGGCCGGTCAGCGCGACGTGCGGCTGCCGTTTGGCGGGCGACGGATCGTCACGGTCGCGCCTTTTGCCTCCGCGAGCCACCCCGCCGCGCTGGCTTGGGCGATGACGTGATCCCAGACACGCTCAGGAATCGTCGCACGCGTCTCGCTGACATCGAACGTGACCGCAGCCTCGTGCGCCAGTGTTTTTTCGGCACCGCTCACCAGTTCTGCAACCTGCTTCGCCTCGTGCGGCGAGAGGCTTCCGATGACTTCATCCGGCTTTTTCATGATTGACTCCGAGTTCACTCGAGCGGAGCGGTGCATAGTCGCAATACGCGTGCCGCAGCATGCCGACTCAGCGGTAGGAGTGGTTCTCGTCGGGCCCGACTCAGCGGTAGTAGTGGTAGCGCGGGCGACTGCCCCAGTTCGACCGACGGCTACGGAGGTACGGCGGCTCGGTGCGGTAGACGTTCCAGCGGAGCCCGTCCCGGTAGAACCAGTGGTCTTGGTACCAGTAGACCGACCGATTTTCGAAGTACTCCGGCTGAGTCGTGGCGATGAACGCCGCGGGCGGCGCCGGTGAAAGCATCTGCGCCCGAGCTTCGTCGGGAGCGCCGACGCACAGCGGCACGGCGAGGAGAAGGGCTTTGGCCGGAATGGACGTGATGTGGTGCATGGTCGACCTCAGGGGCCCGTTTGGGTTTGGTGGTAGTTCGCGTGCCGCCGAATCAGGGTGACCAGCTTCGTGCGCTCCTCGGGGGTGAGTACCGAGGCCACGGCTTCGTAGAAGAGCACGGTCCGCGTCGCTCCCCACGCAGCGAGATGGGCGTTCACCGCGGAGGCCGTGGGGAGGGTCTTCGCGTGCAACGCGTCGCCTTCGAAAGCCGCGCCGAACGCTCGGAGGTACTCCTCGCCTTCTTTGCGGTCCCAAGGGACCGGCGGCGTGTTGCCCGCCTTGGACTTTAAGCTCGCGCGGACCGTGTCGACCTGCTCGGGGGAGAGATCGAGCTCCCGCGAGAGCTCGCCGAGGTGACCGCCGCGGGCATCGCGATCGGACTCGTCCGCCGCATTGACCTCGTTCCAGACCTCGAAGTGCGCCTCGACTTTTTCGACCAGCGCGGCGCGCTGCGGCCTCGTAAGGATGGCGTGCAGCGCGTCGAGCGAGTCCGCCACGGTATCGTTGACCCTGGCGGCCACCTCGGACAAGTGCGCGAGGGCCGCGTTCACCCGAGCCGTGTCGATCGTGCCGGCCGCGATGCCATCGGCGAGCGTCATCAAGACGTTCTTTTCGGCGTCGTGTGCGGGCCCCATTTTCGCCCGCATCTCCGCCTGAATCGTGGCGATGCCGGCTCTCTGATCCAGGATCCCCGAATTCGGACCCGAGCCGGCCGGAGCGCCGAGCGAATCGAGGCTCATGGCTATGAACATCGCAAACCCGCCGTGACTGTGATGACGGTGGTGCTCCCTCAGATTGGCGGTCGACTCGTCGGCATCGTCGGCATGCGTCGCGGCAGGGGCCGTCTCCGATTTGAGCGCCATCCCGACGGGCGCTGTGGCCTGCGAAGGGCGACTGCCACAACCGGCCGAGGCGAGCGCGAGGAGTGCCGCGACGCCGAGCCCATGGCCGGCGTGCATGCGTTGGGCGCCTGGATCGAGAGCGAGCGGATCGCGCATGAAGTTCGTGGCGGTCGCACGCACGAAGCATGCCGACGACGCCGGCGGACCACTCGGGAGCCTGGAACTCTTGATCCCAAGCTCACCGCGCGCGTGGGCCCGATCCTCCGCACTTTGCCATAGCTTTTGGCACGTTGCGATTCGGACGCGCGGTCCATGGCGCGCTTTCGCGCCCGAGGGGAGGCCGTTGGATAGCCGTTCTCAGAGGGCGGCAATCGAGGAGAGCCAACGCCGGCTCGAAAGCTGCGTTCTCCTTCGGTCATGAATCCCAGCCCGTGGAAGCCATCCGAACCGAGCCCCGACCCTTGCCCCGAGTGCGGGTCTAACGAAGTGACCGCCGAGACTGCGCACGAGAGCCCCGCGGCCGCGAACCCGGGTGCCGAGAAGCACGTGCACGTCGTTCGCCTCCAGTGCAAACGCGGGCACGTCTGGTCGCCTGCCTGATCTGGGCCGAATGGAGGGCGCGTCCTTCGGCTCAGGCTGATTGCACCACTGAAGACGCCATGGCGTTGGACCCTCCTCGCGGTCTGCGATCCGATGGAGATCCGCCCGCGGCGAGCGCGCTCGTGGCTCGCCCCGCTGGTGGTCGGGCACGCGGGACGGTTCGCTTTTCGATCCCTTGGCTCGCATTTCGCCAACGGCTGGGGTGCGGCTGCCCGGGACCGGGACTTGCTAGCCCGGCAGGTGAGGTGATCGCCATGCTGCGAAGTCTAAAAGCTCTCGACGGGTACCGGGTGGCCGCAACCGACGGCGAACTCGGGAGCGTCGTCAACTTCTTATTCGATGACGAACGCTGGACCCTTCGTTATCTCGTCGTCAAGACGGGACACTTCTTCGATGAGCGCAAAGTACTCATTTCGCCGATCTCGTTTTCGGGGGTGGACTGGTCGACGGACCTATTCCACCTGGCTCTCACGATGGACAAGATCAAGAAGAGCCCCGGCGTCGACACGGATCAGCCGGTCTCCCGCCAACACGAGCGCGACTATTACCGATATTACGGCTATCCGTACTATTGGGGCTACTCGGGCGCCTGGGCCATGGGTGCCTATCCGGGCTGGCTCGCGGCGGGTGGGTGGGACGAGACGCCGCGCGGCGAGACGTCGGGGCAAGCCTCGAACGACGCCCACTTGCGGAGCGCAAACGAAGTCCGCGGCTACCACATTCAGGGAAGTGACGACGCGATCGGCAAGGTCTCAGACTTCATCGTCGACGATGAAACATGGGAAATACGCTATCTCGCGATCGACACGAGCCACTGGGGCCTCGGCAAACGGGTCCTGGTTGCCCCGCGGTGGGCCAACCGTGTCAGTTGGGACCAGCGCAAGGTCTATGTCGACCTGTCTCGACAAGCCATCAAGAATAGCCCCGAGTGGGACGGGAACGCCCTCATCACGCGCGAGTACGAAGCCCGCATGCACGAATACTACGGACGGCCGCCGTACTGGGGCAGCGACGACCGCTCGGAAGGCCCGAAGCCGTCGCAGCGCGAGGGTATCGCGTCGTCGCAGTGACTCTTCGCGCGCCGGATCTCGCGGTCTCGGCCCCACGTACGTACGGGTCTGCCAGCGCGGCAAACAGGAGACCCGTCCGTTCCCCAGCTGGTGATCGTCGGCCAACCCGGCTTCACTCGGGCTTCGCGGATATCCAGAGACGCCTTCACGTCCATCTCAAGATCGAACGGTGGCAACCGCACAGCGCACTCATCGGACGCCGTAGTGACCCAAACCGCGTTGCCGTTCTGCTGATGCTCCACGGCCGCGCGCGCAGCCGATCGTCATCTCGGGTCGGATGCGCCACCGAGACCGGAGAGATGCGCAATCACCGGGAGTGCGAACATCAAGAGAACGAGCCAGGCCGCCCTGCGTAGCGCCGGCATGTTCGGGTGCCGCGTGAAAAGAGAGATTCCCCGCGCGCCGTCGAGCGAGACCACGAGGAATGCACCGGCAGCAAGAAGCCCCAGCGAAGATGCACGCCAGAGCTGAGGGCCCAAGGGAGTCAGCCATACACACAGTGCCCAGCTGCCGAGGAGCACGACGACCAGAGCAGGTCCAACGACGCTCCGGCCGCCGCTCACCCACGCAGTCTTGAGCGCCGCGAGAACGACCACCGCCGCAGCGATGCCGTAAACGATGTGCGAGACGAGCGGCATCGCCCCGTACGCCGACGCAATAATCAGGCCCGGATGCACACGGCCGGCCGACCCCGTGTGGCGCGACGCGCCATGTGGCTTGGCGCCACACCCACGGATTTGCGGCAGCCCTCTTGAGGGGCCTTCCCGATACAGCCACGCTGCGAGAGAAGACGCGCCGTGCGCATACCCTCGCGGCGATGCGAGGCTTGAAAGACGAGGCGCGGGCAACTTGCGAACCCGACTTCGCGCGACGCGAACGGTCCGACCTCTGGCCGCCCGCAGCGCGTTGTCATCCGACTGTCGGCCTGTGCAAATGCAAAACGGCATATCCTTTGCATTCTAGGCCACGAGCCGGAATGGATCTCCCTCACGTTCAGGCCAAACCCGTCTCGTCGCCGCGGACGATGGATGACCGAGGCTCGACGGCTTCGCCGATAAGGGGCTGTCCGCGCTGCGATATCCAGTCGGCTTTGGCGATCCACCCGCGAAGTTCATCCGTCGCAGCAGGCAACACCACGGAATCGTGACGCAACGACGAACATCAGCCGGATTTCCCCGAGCGATCAAGCAGGCGCCCACCACCCCATGTACAATCCTCTTCGTACGGAAGTCGCAGGATTCGATTCCCTGATGGAGCTTGCGCTGGATATGCGTTGGTCCTGGAATCACGCTGCCGACCCGCTCTGGCGGCAGCTCGATCCTGAGCTCTGGGACACCACGCATAACCCCTGGGTGATCTTACAGACCGTCTCGCGCGACACGATCGCGCGCGCCTCGGCGGACCCATCTTTTCGCAAACGATTGGACGGCTTGGTGCGGACCCGGAGAGACGCGCTTGCTGCGCGCTCGTGGTTTCAGGAGACCCATTCGTCGGAACACCTCACGTGTGTCGCGTACTTCAGCATGGAATTCATGTTGAGCGAGGCTTTGCCCATTTATTCCGGCGGGCTTGGCAATGTGGCGGGCGACCAGCTAAAGGCCACCAGCGATCTCGGCGTACCCGTGGTCGGCGTCGGTCTCTTGTACCAGCAAGGGTACTTTCGCCAGGTGATCGACAAAGAGGGCGATCAGCAGGCCCTCTTTCCCTATAACGACCCCGGACAGTTGCCGATCGCGCCCGTCCGCCTGGCGAACGGCGAGTGGTTGCGGCTCGAGATCGCCCTACCTGGCTATTCCGTCTGGCTGCGTGCCTGGCAGGTCCAGGTCGGCCGAGTGAAGCTCTATCTGCTGGACAGCAATGATCCGGCGAACATCCCGGCTCACCGAGCGATCACCAGTGAGCTGTATGGCGGTGGCCCGGAGCTACGCCTCAAGCAAGAGATACTGCTCGGCATCGGCGGCTGGCGGCTGCTTCGCGCGCTGGGCGTCCGGCCGGAGGTCTGTCACCTGAATGAAGGGCACGCAGCCTTTGCCGTGCTCGAGCGCGCCTGCGGCTTTATGCAAGAGGCAGGGCAGCCTTTCGAAGTCGCGCTGGCCGTCACTCGAGCGGGAAACCTTTTCACCACGCATACTGCGGTGGCGGCCGGCTTTGATCGCTTCTCTCCCGCTCTCATCGAGCAATATCTTGGCGGTTATGCCGCGCAGAAGCTCGGCATTCCACTTCGCGATCTGCTGGCCCTGGGTCGCCAGAACCCGGACGACTCGTCGGAGACCTTCAACATGGCCTACCTGGCTATCCGGGGGAGCGGGGCGGTGAACGGCGTGAGTCGCCTGCACGGAGAGGTCAGCCGGAAGATGTTCGAGCCGCTCTTTCCGCAGTGGCCAGAGACCGAAGTGCCGGTCGGACACGTGACCAACGGCGTCCACATGCCGACCTGGGACTCGAGTGCGGCGGACGACCTCTGGACGGAAGCGTGCGGGAAGGGCCGCTGGCTGGGGAACGCGAACGCGCTCGAGCAGCAGATTCGCCGCGTTCCTGACGCAAAGCTCTGGCAGCTTCGTACGGCCGCGCGCAAGTCTCTTGTCGACTACGCCCGCGAACGGTTGTCCAAGGAACTTGCCGCTGCCGGCGCTTCGGCCGAAGCGGTCGCGGGGGCGAAGCATCTTTTTGACCCCAACGCATTGACCCTTGGTTTTGCGCGCCGCTTCGCGACCTACAAGAGGCCGAATCTTCTCTTGCACGACCCGGCGCGTTTGCTGCGCCTTTTGGCCAGCGCCGAGCGCCCGGTGCAAATCATCATTGCCGGTAAGGCCCACCCGGAAGACCCGGCGGGGCGCGCCTTGATTCGCGAATGGATCCACTTCATCCGCCACTCCGAGGCTCGCTCCCACGCCATCTTTCTGAGCGACTACGACATGCTTTTGACGGAGCACCTTGTGCAAGGGGTGGACGTCTGGATCAACACGCCACGGCGCCCCTGGGAGGCGAGCGGAACGAGCGGCATGAAGGTGCTGGTCAACGGTGGCGTGAATCTCTCGGAACTGGATGGCTGGTGGGCGGAGGCCTACACGCCCGACGTGGGGTGGGCGCTCGGTGACCGTCGGGAACACGGCGACGATCCCGCCTGGGACGCCGTCGAAGCCAACGCGCTCTACGACCTGCTCGAGCGCCAGGTCATTCCCGAGTTCTTCGCGCGAGACGGCAACGGCATTCCGACCGCGTGGGTCGGGCGGATGCGCGAGAGCATGGCGCGGCTGACGCCGCGGTTTTCGACTAACCGCACGGTACGCGAATACACCGAACAACACTACCTTCCAGCCGCGTCCCGCTACCGCAAGCGTGCTGCGGATAACGGCGCAGCCGGCAAGGGCATCGTGGACTGGCAGCACACGCTGCGAGAGAAGTGGGGCAGGCTGCGCCTCGGCGATGTCAAGGTCGAAACGAGCGGCGCGCACCATGTATTCGACGTGCCGGTCGTTCTCAGCGACATCGCCCCCGAGGCGGTTCGGGTTGAGCTCTACGCGGACGGCATCGCGGGAGGTGTGCCCGAACGTGTCGAGATGACTCGCACGGGTCGACGCGACGACACGCCGGGCGGCTCTATCTACAGCGCGACCGTGTCCGGGGGCCGCCCCTCATCGGACTACACGGCCCGAGTGATACCCCGCCGAGACGGCGTCGCGGTGCCCCTGGAAGTCGCTTCCATTCTCTGGCAGCGGTGACTTTCCGCGAAGAACCCCATGAAACGAAGCCTTCGACGGCGCCTACCTGACGCAGAGGGTCCAGGACAAGGCCGTCGCAACCCAAGCGGTACATCAACAGGCACGGGCACGGCGAGGCTCGTGCGACTCCCGAGCTCGTCGAGCGCGTCCACGAGATGGGGCCTAGTACCCCGATTCTACGGAATGGAAGGGTAGAGGCGGCGCAGCTTGATGCGTGCGTCCGCCGTGGTGAAGCGCCAGTTGACCTTGCGGTCGGGTCGCGAAGCCTGCCACGCGGAGACGATCGTGTGGAGCGCGCCGATGCTGCCGACGCGCTGGTCGAGACACTGTATCGATAGGGTCGAGAGGAAGATTTCGGCGACGTTGAGCCAACTGCCGTGCTTGGGGGTGTGGTGAACCTCGAACCTCTCGACCAGACGACGAGCCTCTTTGGGCGCGAATGCTTCGTACAGGCACGAAAGATCGTGGATGTTGAGGTTGTCCATGACCAAGACGATGACGGTCGCGGTTGCGTAGGTCTCGTCGGACAGGCGGGCTAAGAAATGCGCCATGTCGACGGCCGTGCGTCGCTCGGTCACTTCGACGACGGATTGCCCGGTCAGCGGTTCCACGGCAGCGAAGATGTTGGCTGTGCCGCACCGCTTGTATTCGTCATCGACGCGGGCCGGTGTGCCGGGGCTCGCAGGAACGGGCTGGCGGGTGTGCTCGAGCAACTGCTTGCTGGTCTCGTCGAGACAGACCTGCGGCCGGTCCGGATCATAGGGTCGATGGTAAACGTCGAGCACATCCTCCATGCACTTTACGAACGCCGCGTTTTCCTCAGGCGGAATGCAGAAGCGCTCTACAAGCCAGGGCTTGATTTCGTTTTTTTTAGACCGCGCTGGACCGTGCTCGGGCTGACGGAGTCGAACACCTTCAGCTCGACGAGTCGGTCCGCGAGAAGCGAGATGGTCCACCGTGCCCGCCCTGCGGGCGGCTCACTGCAAGCGATCTGAACCAGCCGCGCCTCCGAGGCCCCGTCGAGCTTTCGCGGCCGCGACGGGGTGTCTTGGGGCTTGCGCTCCAGGCACGCTTCGACGCCGCGCTCGCAGCAGCGCTTGCGCACGCGCTCCACCGTGACGAGCCCGGCCTCCAAGTCGTCCGAGATTTCCTGATCGGTCAGCCCTTCGTCGGCTTTCAGCAAAATGCTTGCGCGAAGCCTTTTCAGGCCCGAGACGCGCTCACGCTTCACGAGCTGCGTCAGCGCCGCCCGCTCGTCCACCGTCAGATTCACTACGTAGCGCTTTTTCATGGCCCACCATGGAGCACGCCCTCGTCGCCATGGAAAGCAAAACCCGTCGCGTCAATGGATTCGAGGTACTAGCTCGCCATGGATCGCGGTGATCACACGTGCAATGGCAGGTTCACCCGATATGTCAGTACACTTCGCGCATTCGTGTCGGGCAGGGCTCGCACAGATGGGAGACCACGATGAAATATATCGAGCGATTCAGAGTGGTGCCGGGGAGCACGGTGAAGTTGACGGAGATCGACACCCGATTCACGGCGCACCATGAGAGTCACAAGGACGCGGCCGAGGAGATCGAGAAGGACCGGAAGAAGCTCCTCGAGCTACAGGAGCTGCTCTATGCCGACGGGCAGTGCTCCGTTCTGCTCTGCCTGCAAGGAATGGACGCCGGCGGAAAGGATGGCACGATACGCCACTTCCTCGCGGCCATGAACCCCCAGGGCTGTCGCGTCGCGCAGTTCCGGCAACCTTCCGCAGAAGAACTCGCACACGATTTCCTGTGGCGGATTCACAATGCCGTTCCGCCTCGTGGAGTCGCTACGATCTTCAATCGCTCGCACTACGAGGACGTGCTGATCGTCCGCGTCCACAATCTCGTTCCCGAGGGAGTATGGTCGAGCCGGTACGATCAGATCAACGCCTTCGAGAAGGAGCTCGTGGAAAACAATGTGCACATTCTGAAGTTCTACCTGCACATTTCCAAAGAAGAACAGCTGAAGCGATTCGCAGAACGGCTCAACGAACCGGCAAAGCAATGGAAGATCAGCGAGTCGGACTACAAGGAGCGGAAGCTGTGGGGTGACTACATGACTGCGTACGAGGACGTGCTGTCGCGTTGCAGTACTGACCACGCGCCGTGGTTCGTCATTCCGTCGGACCACAAATGGTTCCGGAACCTGGCGGTGGCGCGGATCGTCGTGGAACACTTGGAGGGACTGCACCTGAAGTTCCCGAAGCCCTCGGTGAACATCGAGCACATCCGGCGCGAGTATCACGCCGCGAAGCAGAGCTAGCGCACCTTGGGTCGGCCGGGCATGGGTCTTGCGTTCAGCGATCCCCGTTGCCGTTGCTCAAGGAGCTTCCATGAATGCAGCAGGTTTATTGGGTCAGGTTGGGGCTGCGGTCGCGTTGCACCCGCTCGTCATCGCTGCCTTGATGATCCGCATCGCCGAGGAGTACCGGAGAGAGATCGCTTTTGGGCTCGGTCGCAGGTCCGCACTCGGGTCTAGTACTCGTTTCTTGACGATCTTCTCGCCGACGAGGTCGCGATGAATCCCCCGGAATCGGTCCCATCCCTGGTCATCTATCTGATTCTCGGAATCGGCCTTCTCGCGGCCCTGGTGAGCTTATGGAGGCTCAGGCAGCGGCCTCCGGCCGGGCCAACCACGACGACGGTCCGCTGAGGCAGAGGCGATCGTGGGGAAGTGCCGCATGGTGGAGTCGTCGTTCGCTCGGCCCGGATCGGCGGGGTTGGCCACAGTCCGGGAGAGCGGCTCGGGCGTCAATGTGGAGATCCAACAATGCCTCGACATTTCGCTGGAATTGTGTCGCGGCAAGGTGCGCGCGACGAACCGACGCACGCAATGACCGAGCCACGCGTGGCGGAAACCAGATCGACCTCGGCGCCGGGACGGACCGCTCGGACGTTGACTGCGGTCCTAGCGCGCGCCCTCTGGTTGTGTCTCCTGTTCTTCGGCCCGGCGGTCGTCTCGCCCGCGTGCGCGCGCGAGCGCACGTCGGCCCCCGCGCGCGTCCCGGTTTCTGACGCGCGTTTGGCGGCCGCGATCCAGCGAGCCATCCAGCGCGATGCCGTTCTGGGCGCCCAACCGGTGCAGGTGTCGGTGCTGAACGGAAAGGTCAGCCTCGCGGGCTCCGTGCCGACCCTCGCCGACCGGTGGCGGGCTTCCCGCGTGGCCGGCACCTTCAAGGGAGCCACCTCGGTCGACAACGGCATCGTCGTGAACGCCATCGCGCGCAGCGACGAGGAGATCGGTTCGAGCGTGGACGACGCGATCCGGGCAAACCGGGTCACGCGAAGCACCCAGGTGCACGCGTCGTCCCTTGGGGGCGCCGTCACGATTCGCGGCTCGGCGGAATCGCCCAGCCAGCGCGAGGAGCTATCGGAGGTCGCGGCCCGCGTTCCAGGCGTCCGTCGGGTCGCGCTCGCCATCGATCTGCCTCCGGAATCTCGAGGCGACGCCCAGGTTTCGGCTGATGTCCGGAACAGGCTCGAGCACGACGCTCGACTCGATGGGGCGCCCGTCGCGGTCGCGGTGAGCCGCGGAACGGCCACCCTTTCGGGAGTGGTCGGCAGTCTTTTCCAACACGACGCGGCCGTGGCGGACGCTTCGGTTTCCGGCGTCACCAACGTGAACGCCGGCGCCCTACGCGTCGACTGGTTCGCCAACGAGCAGGTTCGCGCAGCGGAGGAGCGGACGCCTCCGACCGACGCGACCATCGCGGAGGCGGTCCGCACAGCCCTCCTGACCGACGCCGAGGTCGGCACCGTGTTGCCGAGCGTGAGCGTCGAAAGCAGCGTCGTGACACTGGTCGGCCCGGTCTCCGACTTCCCGGCCGCGGAAGCGGCCGTGCGCGATGCCTACCGTGTCTGGGGCGTCCGGCGAGTGGACGCTCGGATGGCGCTGCCGGAGGAGAGCGTCGCGAGCGACGTCGAGGGCGCGCCAGGGGTCGTGGACGTGCAAGACAAGGGACCTGGGGGCGGCGCAAGGCCCCCGCTTCGCTCGCCCCAGGCGATCGAAGATCGCGTGAACGAGAACATCTTCTGGGATCCGCGCGTCGGCACGGGTCCGGTCACGGTGGCCGTCGATCGCGACGGCGATGTGACGCTCACCGGCGTCGTCGACACCTGGGGCGAGGTACGGGCCGCCAACGCCGACGCTGTCTTGGCGGGGGCGGCACACGTGACGAACCGCCTTCGGGTCGCGCAGGCGTCCGCAGCCAGCCGATCGCACTGAGTCCGCCCTTCGGCCGCCGCTATTGGGGTCGTAACGGGAGCGTATCATCGTTAAAGCAACCCGGCTGCGCGCGCGAGGGTGATCGGCTCTCCTCAGTCCGCTAACCTGACGGAGCGGCCTTATGGCACATTGTCCTCAAAGCTCCGTGGCGTTCCGCCTCACGCGATTCGTCGCGCTCGCAGCGCTCGCGTGGGTCTTGCTGATCTCGTGGCCCGCCGCTGCACGCGGGCCGGTCACCCGGTTCGACGCATTGCCTCGCGAAAACGAACGCCTCGCTCAACCAGTGTGGGTCCCTCACTGCCGGATGGCGGTCGTCGAGTGGCGCCCCACGTCGGCTCTGCTTGCGGAGACGTCGCCGAGCGCGGACGCCTTCGCCGTCATCGACGAAACTTGCCGGAGCGCATTCGCGCGATATCGCGAGTTTCTGAGCGCGAAGAAGTTGCCTGAACGCCGCTACGAAGCCGAAAACCTTCCCACGATCTCCCTTCTGCCGGGCAACTCGCTGTTGGACGGCAAGTCGGCCCGTGCCTTGAACGATTTGCCATCCCGTTTCGACGCAGTCGCACCACGGTGCTGTTATTGGGGACTGTACGTCGATTCGCTCAACCACCTGTTCGTTCGCAACGACCCATTGATCAAAAGCGCAAATGGATCGTTTCAACCCAATCCGGGCTTCGTCCGGACACTGACTCACGAGATTTCGCACGTGCTCAGCTCACGGCTGGGAGTCTGGGATCTTGTTGGCTACGATCGGCAACGCGATGAGGACCTCGCGGAACAGTTCGTCGCCTACATGGGTATGAACTTTCCGGCTGAAAGCTCCGCTGAAGATCTCGCCTTTCATCGGAATCGACGTATCTCGCGCGTTTCGCAGGCAGCGCGCATCGCAGTCGACTCCCTTTTCCACGTGACCCGTGAACCTGGATCACTTGGCCAGCGAGATGTCGACCCGCCGGTCATGCGCCCAGCCGGTCTCGTCGCGACCGGTGGCGTCCATCGCCCCCCGCGATGACGTCGATACTTGGCTCCGATTCAGGCCGTGGTCGCCGAGATACGCGGCAACGGCGTCGGACCGGGCCTGTCCGAGCGTCATGTTGTAATCCATGGCTCCACGCGGATCGGCGTGCCCCACGAGATCCAACTTGTGACCTTGCATCGGTCCGCTGGTGAAGCACACGGCCACTGCGTCCAGTGGTGCCTGGTCGAACCCGGTCAGGTGAGCTGAGTCGAACGCGAAATAGGCGTCGCCGTCGGGGATGTTGCAGGCTCGCAGCACCTCGTCGGAGATTGCAACGCTCGACGCGGTCGGCGTGTTGGACGGCGTCGGTTGCATGCTCGTCACACCCGGCTGGGCATTGTGAGGTGGACCCCTTCGTTCGGACCAAACTGGTCGGCAGTTAAGGTAGGGCCTGCTCTCGTTCTTTCTCTCGCTCGTGGGATATCTAAAGTCAAGTCGTAGTTGTTCTCGTCGTGAATTTCGTATCGGTCGTCCACATAGACTTCCACGTGTCTGGTGGCAATTGAGGGGGGGGGCGGGGGGGAGACTGGCAAGTTGTGAGCGACCCTGTGGACGACGGTGGAAAGAATTCACGCAGCCTTGCCCGACCACAGTGCGTCGAAGAATGCCCTGGGTGTTTGGTAGCCGAGCGCTTGGTGCGGGCGGCTTTCGTTGTAGAACGTCATGTAGCGACCGATCCCGGCGCGCGCCTCGCGCACGTCTTCGTAGGCATGCAGGTACACCTCCTCGTATTTGACCGATCGCCAAAGCCGCTCGACGAACACGTTGTCGATGCAGCGGCCCTTGCCGTCCATGCTTATGCGAATGCCGCGTCGCCGAAGCACCTTCGTAAATGCGTCGGACGTGAATTGCGCGCCTTGGTCGGTATTGAAGATCTCGGGCGCACCGAAGTGGGCAAGTGCCTGCTCCAGGGCGTCCACGCAGAAGCCGGGATCGAGCGTGTTCGACAGGCGCCAGGCGAGAACCCGCCGCGAGTACCAGTCCAGGATCGCGACGAGGTACACGAAGCCGTGCGCCAGCGGCACGTACGTGATGTCGCTTGCCCACACCTGATTGATGCGGCTGATCTCGAGGCCGCGAAGGAGGTAAGGATAGATCGCGTGCTCTTGACTCGGCCGACTCGTGCGCGCCCGAGGAGCCATGGCCTCCAGCCCCATGACCCGCATCAGTCGCTGGATATGTTTTCGATTCACTTCGTGGCCTTCGCCTCGCAACGCGATTGCGAGCTTGCGGCTCCCGTAAAACGGAAACCGCAGATGGAGCTCGTCGATCCGTCGCATCAGCGCAAGCTCCTCGGGCTCGGTTGGCTCGGGCACGTAGTACAGGCCCGAGCGCGATACGCGCAAAAGCTCGCATTGTCGGCGGACCGAAACCTTGCTGTCCGGGGCCACCATCGCGCGTCGGTCCTTCACCGCAGCCGCCCGAGCCCGCGCGATAAAAAATCGCGTTCAACCGTGAGCTCGCCAATCTTCTTGAGTAGCTCCGCCTCGCGCTCGCGCTCCTCGCCACCATCGCTCCTGGCCCCCTCGGATTGGAATACGCGTGCTGCGTTTTCCACGAACGTCTTCTTCCACTTGAAGATCTGCGTCGGGTGAATCCCGTATCGACGCGCCAGCTCCGGGACCGTGGCCTCCTCCCGAATCGCCGCAAGCGCAACCTTCGCCTTGAATTCTGCCGTGTGCTTCGTGCGTGTATTTTTCATTGATCCTGCTCCTCGTCATCGGGGAGCAGGCCCGTCTTTACTACCTTAAGGGGTGGTCCGAAATTTGGGGTCCACTTCATTGGACGGTGCTGCCGCCGCTTGTGTCTGCGTCTCGTGCCCGCAGGCGACAAGAGTCAAGGCGACCACGGCAGCGGTGATCGTGACGACCTGGTGCTCAGAATGGATCATGCTCATCACTGGAACCTCCATTTCAAGGGCCCACCTAGCATCGGCCATGCCGGGTGCGGGGCGAGTCAACCCCGAAGGTGCTCGACATCCTTTGGGAGCGCCGGACGAGTTTCGAAGCATGTCGCGTACCGAAGGACCGACGGAAAGCTCCCGTTTCGCAGCCCGGGTCATCTCGTCGCGGCGCTCCTGGCCAGTTCGCGATCGATGGCCGTCTTGAACTCCTCGTACGGCTGCGCTCCATAAGGTACCGATCGTTTCACAATTGGCAAGGTGACCGGCCTCTGACGCGCCCGGTTCGATCGCCCTCACCACCCCCCGGAGCCACATGAACGAGAGCATATTGATCACCGGCGCCAACATTGGTCTCGGGAAAGAGACTGCCCGGCAGTTGGCGCTGAGAGAAGAAACGAAAAAAGTCGTTCTTTTCTGCAGAAATCAAGCGAAAGCAGAGGCGGCACAGAAGAATCTCGAGGAGAAAACGGGGAAGAGGATCTTTGACATCGTTATCGGCGATGTCTCTGACGAAGCTTCCGTCAGAAAGGCCGTAGACAAGCTTAAACAACCGATTGATGCCGTCATCCTGAATGCAGGAGGGATGGTCGGAGCAACCGCTTGGAAGCCCACGCCTTCCGGCATGAATGAACTGGCTGCTACCAATATTTTGGGGCACGTCGTCTTGGTAGACGAGCTGATCAAACGCGGAAAGCTGAAGAAGGCGGTGCTGTTTGTAAGCGCAGAAGCTGTGCCAGGAGTGAAGCCACTTGGCATGAAACCGGTGGCACTGCCGACGTATTCTGCTGATGAATTTGCTGCCGTTCTCGACGGAACATACTTCGGCAAGAAGTTCGATCCAACGCAAGCCTACGGCTACGTGAAGTATGCGGGAACGATGTGGGCGCTCTCCATGGCCCGAAGGCACCCGGAGCTGAAATTTGTGGTTGTCAGTCCCGGGAATACGCGGGGAACTCTGGCTCCAGACAGTCTCCCGCAACCAATGAGATTCATGTTGAAGTTCGTGATGATGCCCATCGTCTTCCCGCTGATGGGAGCAGTGCATGGGATTGAAGTGGGCGTGAAGCGGTTCGTAGATGCCATCTCGGAGGACCGGTACAAGAGCGGCGTCTTCTACGCCAGTAAGGAGGGCAAGCTGTCCGGGGAGATGGTGGACCAGAGCACCTTCTTTACATCTTTGAAGAACACGTCATTTCAAGACAATGCCAACGAGGCAATTCACCGTTTCATCAAGGCCTCCGGCGTCAGCCAAGCATCTTTGAGCACGGTGTCCTGAGAAGGAGCGCTGGGTCGCGCGCGAGCTCGTAGTGCTTCGTCATCGCGGCGCAGATCACCTTGAGGATCGAGATCCATCCGTTCGCCGTGGTGGGCGAGAGCCGGACGAGCTTGCCCTTGTCGCGCGTGCGCGACGAGGGCATCCCGTCGCGGAGCCAGCGCCCAACCTCGTCACGCCACGCGACGAGGTCGGCGGTCCGCAGTTCGTCGACGCGCAGACGCCCGAACGCCGGGATCAGCCGTCCCAGCACGTTGCCCCAACGCTCGCGGCTCTTCGAGGACGAGAGCCTTCCTTCAGCGACCTTTGCCTCCAGCAACGACGCTGCGTACTCGCCCCAAAGCGGCAGCGACCGGATCTTCCCCTCGATGCGCTCGCGGCCCTCGTACCGAAGCCGGTCCCGGACCCGGATGGCGTCCCGGACCGTAACGGTCATCCCGCGAAGAGCGCGCGCGCACTGGACCCGCCGGCCCGTACGCGGGTCCGTCACTCGAACGCGAACGAAGTATCGCCGATCCTTCAGCCGCCAGATTCCTGGTCGCGTCGTCGGCGCCATCACGTAGCGCCAGCGACGCACCCATTGGTTCTTCCCCTCGGAGGAATGCATCGAGGGAGGCGTTGCACCTCCGGCGGCTCGATTCGCCGGGAAAGCAGAAGGTTCTCCCAGGTTTCATCCCGGTACGTTGCACCGCACGCACTACAGGCGAAGACCTGCCCGGCTCCCTCGCGCGGGGCCGAGACCGCGCCGGGGAGCGCACCACCAGCACGCGCGCGCGGGCTCACATGTAGACCTTCAAGTCGACGTGATACAAGTACGGATAAAGGCCGAACTCACTGGGCGACGTCGGTCCGCTCGCGCCGGCTCCGGGCCGCGCACCCATCGGTACGAACGCCCCGCAAATGATGAGCGCGTTGCTCGCGACGCTATAGCGAACCTGGGGTGATGCGATCGCGCTGGGATCCGTGAGGTTGGACAGTACGGCAAGTGCCACGTGGACGAGCTCCTCGACGAAGTCGCTGGTGTCGTAGCCCTTGTCGCCCGCGACGGTGATGCGCCGTACGCCTGGCACGTTGTTGTCGAGCATCTCGAGCGCCGCACGGCGTTCGGCGTACCCGTCGGCGGTGTCCATTTGCAGGTCCACCAGCAGGCCGTTGCGGTTCTCGATGTGTCCATCGCCGTCAACTATCTCGACACATCTACGCAGGCCGAAGATGTCGCCGTCGAGATCGAGCGGCGTGGCGGGCGTGCGTTTGCGGTGAAAGCCGACGTCGGCATCCCGGAGGAGATCCGCGCCATGTTCGGGGCCGCCTTCGACAAGTTCGGTCGCATCGACATCGTCGTGAACAACGCGGCGTGGGCGTTCACGAAGGCAATCGAGGACGTCAGCGAGGTTGAGTTCGATCGGATTTTCGCCATCAACGTCAAGGGCGTCTTCATCGGCTGACCCAGTTTCGCCGGAATCGCCAGCCGCGCGTGCAGCGAACGCCGCTCATCGATTTTGGCGATCGTTCGCCGCAGCCGCACTCCTCGGGAGGCGGCGAATCACGCGGAAGTCGTTCTCGGGGTCGATGACGGTGACTTCGCCGAAGCGAGTCAATGGATCGGCCACCACGTCCGCGTCGCCGGCCACGATGATGAGCGCATGATCGGGTGTGAACACCCTCGCCGCCTCTGCGTCCGTGTCCGCTGTCGTGACCGCGCGGAGCCCCGCGCGATACGTGTCCCAGTAATCGTCCGGGAGATCGAGCTCGCGCAGCTGGGCGACCATGTCCGCAATGGCACCGAGGGTTTCCATGCGCACGGCGAAGATATCGCTGAGGTAGCGCCGGGCCGACATCACTTCGTCGGGGGTCGGCGGCGCAGTGCGCATGCCGGCAAGGTTGTCCAGGACTGCCTGCACCGCTTCCGCCGTCTTCGGTGCCTGCGTGCCCGCGTAGGCGAGGAGCGGCTGTGCGTCGTGCGCGAGCTCGAGCGGGTGCGCGCTGGCCGAGTAGGCGAGCGATCGCTTCTCGCGCACATCCCGGAACAGGCGCCCCGTGAGCCCTCCGCCGAACACCTGGAGCGCGACGCGATCGGTGGGCCAGCCGGGGGAGTGCCGATCGGGTAGAAGCTGCGAGACGACGATGTCGCTCTGCACGCTCTTCGGTCGATGGGCGACAAACACGCGCGTCACGTCGGGGGGTGTGGGCTGCGGGAAATCGGGCGGCGCGGATGGGCGGACCGTCGCCGCTCTCCAGTGCCCCAGCGCCTGGTCGATCGCCTTGTCCACTTCCCGCGCCTCCACATCGCCGGCGACGATGACCTCGACCTTCGACGGAGCGTAGAAGCGCTCGTAGAAATCGCGAACAGCGGCGCCGTCCACCTTCGCGATTTCCGCTGGAACGAGGCCGTAGATCGCGTACGGGCTTGCGGGCGGAAAGAGCGCTCGGAAAAGAATGCGGTTCGCGCTCCACGTGCCGTTCGAGCGCGCATCGTCACGCGCTTGATCCGTTGTCCGAGCCTTCACTCTCGCGAGCTCGGCGGCATCGAAGCGTGGAGTCGTGAGCACCTCGCCCAGGATCTCCAGGGCCTCGCCCAGCTGTCCTCGAACGACACCCATCGACAGCCATGTCGCATCCGGTCCCACGGCGACATCGAGGCTCGACCCGAGCATCTCGATGCGCTTCACGACCTCGGTCGCCGTGTGCGCTCGAGTCCCGCCCTCCTTGAGCATCCTGGCGGTGACTTCGCTCACCCCGGGCGCAGCGAACCCCCTTCCCGCGTGAACGACGACGCGGAGCTCGATGACGGGCAGGGCATGCGATTCGACGACGGACACGCGAAGGCCATTCTGAAGGGCGCTCTTCACCACGCCAGGAAAGGGAGACGGCCTGGTCTCCAGAGGCGCCGGAGGCAGCTCCTTGCTCGGCGCCGCAGGCGCGACATAGGCGCCTGTGGGCGGGGCGGACAGGGTTGGAGACGGACGGGCCGACCCGCAACCGCAAGCGCCCAGCGCCAACGCGGACGCAGCCCAGGAGGCGAACGAGGCCTCGAAAGCATGGTTTCGAACGTTCGCCCGCATCATGGCGCCCTCCCCTCGCTTGCGTCGGCCGCCGCTGGATTCGCAAACCCCGGCTCCACCTCGACCCGCGAGCGACGGCTCGGAACAAGGTACTTCGCCACCACGCGCGAGACGTCCTCCTTGGTCACGGCGAGGTATCGATCGAGCTCGGTGTTCAGGAGCGCCGCATCGCCCCAGTAGGTCTCGAAGGTCGCAAGCTCTGCGGCACGCGCGTAGTTCGACTCGAGGCCGAAAAGAAAGTGCGAGGCCAGCCCGCTCCGCACCTTGACCATCTCGTCGTCCGTCGGCGGCCGCTTGGAGAGCGACGCGATGGCATCGGCGATCACCTTCTCGACCTCGCCCACCGTTCCTTTGCTCGAGACCTTCGAGCTCATCTCGAAAGCGTCGGGGCCACGGTGCCCCTCGGTCTCGGCGTCGATGTCGATGGCGATCGCCCTGTCGTGGACGAGCGTCCTATAGAGGCGCGAGCTCTCCCCCCGGCGAGAACGTCGGCGGCGACCTCGAGCGCGTAGTGATCGGGCGTATGCGCGGGGGGGATGGGCCAGCCATAAAGAACCGCGGGAAAACGTGCGTGCACGTCCCGCACGATGTCCTCGCGCGGCAGCGTCTGATCGGGCATCACGCCGGGATCGTATTCGGGCGGTGTCGCCGTCTTCGCATCGCCGAAATAGGCGCTGGCGCGGTCGAGGGCCACGGCGGGATCGAAATCGCCCGAGACGACGAGCACGGCGTCGTTCGGCGCGTAGTACTCGGCGTGGAACGCCTTGACCCAGTCGAGCTGCGACGTGTCGAGGTCCGTCATCGACCCGATGACCGGGTGCGCGTACGGCCAGTAGCCCTGAAAGACGAGCTCTTCGAGGCGGAGCGCGGCGGGTGCGTACGCCGCATTGAGAATCCTCATGCGGTACTCCTCCTCGACGACGAGACGCTGGTTGTCGAAGTTGGCCAGCGATACATCGAGCGACTTCATCCGGTCGGCCTCGAGCCACAGGGCGAGCGGCAGCTCGCTCTCCGGGACCACGTCGAAGTAGTTCGTGCGGTCGGAGCTCGTGTTGGCGTTGAGGGTGCCGCCATGGGCGGTGATGAGCTTCATCTGCTCGCCCTTGGCCACGTTCGCCGATCCCTGGAACATCATGTGCTCGAACAGATGCGCGAACCCGGAGTGCCCTCGCTTCTCGTTGCGCGCGCCGACGTCGTACATGACGTCGACCGCCACCGTCGGCGAGGTGTGGTCGACCGAGAGCACGATCCGCAGCCCGTTGGGCAGGGTCGACCGCCGCACGTCGAGGTGGAGCTGGGGGATGTCAGCGGGCTTGTCCAGAGACGCGGGAGGCGCGGCGGCGCTGGCCAAGGCCGTCGCGAACAGCGTCTCGAGAGCCGCCGTGACCCCCACCCCCCATCGAAAATGTGCAACTGACATGGCTGGGCCTCATGCAAGGATGGTTCCTTCGCGATCGACCGCCGAGGCCATCACCGGCGTCGCCGCCCCCTTGGCCGCGACCTTTTGCCTCTTGCCCAAACGAGAAGCGGACCCGACCACGTCCGAGTCCGTGTCAGGGCGCGCGTCGCAAGCGAACCTCGAACATCGATCCCGCGCCGAGCGTACTTTCGAGACGCACCTCCCCCCCGTGCGCTTCGACGACTGCCTTCACCAGCGAAAGGCCCAGTCCGAGCCCGGGCTCCCCACGGCTTCGGTCGGCCC
The DNA here is from genome assembly GCA_963696385.1 of uncultured delta proteobacterium. Classification (GTDB taxonomy): domain Bacteria; phylum Myxococcota_A; class Polyangia; order Polyangiales; family Polyangiaceae; genus Palsa-1150. The sequence goes on along the minus strand of CAVOKF010000001.1, from coordinate 170,540 downwards.
GGAAGAGTCGGTCCCAGACACGATCTCAATCTTCGGGCGCGATGCCGATTCCCGTATCGGACACTCGCAGGATCGTCCAATCCCCGTCCGGAGCGATGGCGACCTCCACGCGCCCTCCTGGCGCGGTGTACTTGATGGCGTTGTCGATGAGATTGGCGCAGACTTGCGAAAGGCGGCGGCGGTCCGCGAAGACTTTGGCGTCCCCGGCGATGTGTGTCACGACCGTTACGCCCTTGTCCTTCGAGACGAAATCGTAGAGCACCACGGCTTCGCGGACAATCGTGCCGAAGTCTTCGATGCGCTTGTCAAGCCGCATTGCGCCCGCTTCGGCTTCGACGATGTCCGTCAACGTGGTGAGCATTCGGAGGATCCGGTCCGATTCATCGATGACCTCTGCGAGGGCGTCTCGCGCGCGGGTGTCCTCAGCCGGACGGCGGAGAGCGAGCTCCGCGCCCGCGCGGAGGCGCGCAAGCGGCGTTCGCAGGTCATGAGCGACATAATCGAGCGATTCGCGCATGGCCTTCACGAGCGCTTCGATGCGCGCCAACATGCGGTTGAACAGCTGCGTGAGCTGAGCCAATTCGTCCGTGGACGCGCGCGTCTGCACGCGCAGCTGAAGGTCACCGGACTCCACGATTTGCTGGGTCGCTCGCATCAAATCGGTCACCGGTCGCAGAGTTCGTCGCGTGATGATCAACGCACCGACAATCGACAGCCCGAGTCCGAGACCGAAAATGAGCCAGGAGGTTTTTCGCAACTCACGCCAGAGCAGTTGGGTCGGTTCATCGCGCAGCGCGAGCGACAGGCGTCGCCTCTGCGACACTTCGGCTCGTGCAATGTGCCACTCGATCGGCACGGCTGCCTGCGCGCCGCGCTCGGAGGAACCCGCGGCGACGCGACGGGACGCCTCGTCCGATGAAATGCCGAACAACTCGACATCCCGCTCGTCGGTCAACCGGACCGCGATGCTGGGCCCGGGGCCCGACGAGCAATCGAACATCGCCTGGAGTGCGGCGACGCCCCCGTTCTCAAGCGCGAGGCGGTATCGTTGCAGCGCGCTTTCGGCCGAGCGCTGACCTTGCTGTTGCACCGAGGACTGCACGCGCAGGGCAAAGACGGCCGCGGCGGCGAGAAACGAGCCGAGGGTGACGAGCACGTACCAAAGTGCGAGCCGCGCCCCCAACGATCGCCACGTACGAGGCCCCGTCGCGCGCGTGGCCGCGGCGGCCTGCAGCGGCCGGCGCGGACTAATCGACCCGGAGGACATAACCGCCGCGCAACGTGTCGATGAGCCTCGGCGAAAAATCGCGACCGATCTCGCCGCTCAGACGGCTCACGAGCTCGTCCACGACGTGGGTCTGGGGATCGAAGTGGTTGGAGACGGCGCGCCCAACATGGCGCATCAAGCATTCGAGCAAGGTGAATTCTTTGGTTTGCAACTCGATGGCTCGACGCCGCCCAGACTTAGCACGCCCCCCGCCACCGGAGCGACTGACGGGATGTAACGAAAGCGCCGTCCGCATCCCTTCACGCTTGTCATCTCCTCGCAAGGCCCGGGTCATCGGCCAGACCCAGGATGGAACCCGTTGTGTGACGGTCGAGCCTCCCTCCCGAGGCGCGTTCCGTATTTCTACTGCGGCATTCATCTGTGGAGCCCTTGGAGTCGCTATGAAATTTCGAAAGTTTGCCTCCCCTCTGGTCGCTCTTGCCCTCGTTGTGGTCTTTGCCACGACCGGACTCGGGCGTCGTTCGGCCGCCGAGCCAGACACGCGCACGACGGAGGCCAATATCACCCGGCTGACGACCAGTCTGCTCGAACACTCCCAATTCGCGCATCACCCGTTCGACAGCGATCTGGCCGGCGCTTTGCTCGATCGCTACCTCGATGCCCTGGATGGAACGCGTTCGCTCTTCCTGCAAACGGACGTCGACGAATTCGCCGCGAACCGCGCGACGCTGCCGCAGGCCACCCGAGCGGCAGGCGACACCCGGGCGGCCGAGGCCATCTTTGCGCGGGTTCTAACACGGATGGATCAGCGGGCTTCTTATGTGGCCGACACCCTGCGGACCACGACATTCGACTTCACGGGACACGACGTCGACTCGTTGGATCGCGGGCACGCGCCGCGGCCGGCCGACCTGACCGCGGCCCGAAAACTCTGGCTCGAGCAGCTCCGGGCGGAGTACTTGCAAGAAAAGCTGGGCGACCGGAGACCGGAGACGATCGCGAGCACGCTGACGCACCGATACGCGCAGCAGCTGCAGACCCTGAAGGCTGTCAAGCCCGACGAGTGGCTCGAGGTCTACCTGGACGCACTCGCTCATGTCTACGACCCGCATTCGGACTATCTCGGGCACGAACAGATGGAGAGTTTCGCCATCGGCATGAAATTGTCGCTGTTCGGCATTGGCGCCACGCTCGAGAACGCGGAAGGCTACTGCACGATTCGCAGCCTGGTCCCGGGCGGCCCCGCGGCGCGAAGCGGTCTTCTGAAGCCTGGCGACCGCATCGTCGCGGTGGCGCAAGCCGGCCAGCAGCCCGTCGACGTCACGAACATGCCACTTTCCCGAACCGTTGAATTGATCCGCGGTCCGAAGGGTTCGACTGTGACGCTGCAGATCCTGCCTGCGGACGGCGCGGACGGCGCACTCCCTCTCAAGACGGCGTCGATCGCGCGCGACGAGGTTAAGCTCGAAGATCAGGAAGCCAAGGCCCGCATCGTGGACCTGCCCACGGGCAAGGGCGACGCGACGCGTCGACTCGGTGTCATCGACCTCCCGTCGTTCTATGCCGACAGGGGCGACGGCGCGGGAGCCGGGAGCCGCAGCGCGACCGCGGATGTCGCACGGCTGCTCGGCAAGTTGAAGGCGGAGCACGTGGAGGGGATCGTGTTGGATCTCCGGACCAACGGCGGCGGATCGCTCGAGGAAGCGATCACGCTCACGGGGCTCTTCATTCGCCAGGGGCCGGTCGTTCAGACGCGCAACCCGAACGGCGAGATCGAGGTGGGTGCCGACACCGATCCCGGCGTGGCCTACGACGGGCCGCTGGTCCTTTTGACCAGCCGATTCAGCGCGTCTGCCACGGAGATCCTGGCGGGGGCTCTGCAGGACTACGGGCGGGCGCTCGTTGTGGGCGATTCCTCGACCTTCGGCAAGGGCACGGTGCAGACCATCCTGCCGCTCGCACGCATCATGGATCAGGCAGGCCTCGCACACTCCTACGACCCCGGTGCCCTCAAAGTCACGATCAGCAAGTTCTACCGGCCGAGCGGCGCCTCGACGCAGCTGCGCGGCGTCTCCTCCGACATCGTGCTGCCGTCGACGAGCGACATCAGCGAGGTGAGTGAGTCGGCCCTGAAGAACCCGCTGCCGTGGGACGCCGTACCGTCCGCCTCGTACGAACGTCTGAACCGAGTGGAGCCCTATGTCGCCCGCCTGCGCGACGAGTCCGCCCGACGGGTCGCGGCGGACAAGGATTTCCGCTACCTGGCGGACGACATCGCCCGCCTCAGGCAACGGCTGGCCACGAAATCCGTTTCACTGAACGAAGCGGACCGGCGCCACGAGCTCGCCTTGGACAAGGCGCGTCACGATGAGCGCGCGGACGGAGGCCTTCGGGAGACGCGGCCCACCACATACGCGATCACCCTCGAAAACGCCTCCGAGCCGGGCCTTCCACCGCCCGTCGCGCGGACGAATGACCCAGATCCGGTGTCGTCCCCGGCGACGAGCCACCTGGACCCGCTTCCGAACGACCGATCCGCGGCAGACGACATCGTCTTGTCCGAAGGGGAGCGGATCTTGGCGGACTACGTCGACCTTCTGACCCACCCGAACGCACGAGGCGACATCGGGGCGAGCTGAGTCGACGCGGCTCGTCGCGACGCGATCCGCAACTTTTCGAGGGGACGAGCACGCGGCGGAAGAGCGGGAGCCGCCGACCGTCAGCCATGCGAGGATTTGGCCGCGCAACGGCTCGGTTCGATAGGAGGCCGGAATGGGCCGATGACGCATCCGGTGGAGTCGGTCGCGATTTCGCCGTTCTGGCGCGACCACGAGCTGCGGCCGCGGCGAGACGAGAACCGTGAAGTCCACGTCAGGGGACGAGCTCGATTTGAACGCGCCTGTCTGCGGGCCACGAACTCGGTCCAGTCGCTGCGTCTTCCGCACCCATCGACGCGATCAGGATGCGCGCCGGGTCGGTGCCGCTCGCGACGAGGAACTTCTTGACTTTTTCGGCGCGCTGGAGCCCGAGTTGCTCGTTGTAGGCGCCGGTCCCCCGCGGGTCCGTGTGGCCGATAAGCTTGATGGTCCTGCCCTGCAGAGGTCCGGAGACCATGCACGCGATCAGATTCCTCATGGTCGGCTGGTCGCCCCCCATCGGCTTGGAGACATCGAAGGCGAAGAAGGGATCGGGCCCGGAGCAGACGCGGATCGTCTCCGAGACATAGATGTTGTACGGCCCGCCGATGTCTTCGATCTCCGCCGTCCCAGGCCCCGTCCCCAAGTTCGGCGGAACGGGCGGGTGAATCGGCTCGGTCAAGCCCGCCGCGGGGCTTTGTGGCTGTTGCGTGGCGCAACCGCCCAAAACGCTGGACACGAGCGCGACGACGACGACGGGAATGCAGTGGTTCATGACGCCTCGGAATTCGTCGAGAGGGGCCACACCGGCTGAAAAGCCGGATGAGCCTGCTGGATACGCTAACCCCGAGAGGCCACGCGAGCTGTGGGCCGGCCTCTCCCGCTTCGCCAGAACTCGTGTTTCGCCGTTATGCGGCCGCTTCGAGAGCCTGATTGCCGCGGCGGCCTCGTTGGAGTGCAGTCGTCAAGGCGTCTCCTGCAAGGGGCGTGTCCTGCTTGGGGCACGCCGAACGTCGACCAACGGCTTCGCTCAGGCAAGATGCACGGTCGTCTCCGTGGCGCTCGCCTTGTCGAGAATCTGTTTCGCCTTCGCCGCGTTCTCGGCAGTGCCGTGCACGAAGACGAGAAATTTGTCGGACTTGAGGGCCGTCTCATATTTGACGACGCTGTCCTTGGGAATCCCCATGCTGAAGAGAGCTCCCCCCAGCGCGCCCATGCCGCCGACGACCGCAGCGCCCTCCAGCCCGGCGACGATCCAGGTCACGATCGGGCCCGCGACCAGGATGGGGCCGATCCCAGGAATGAAAAAGAAACCGCTTCCGAAGAGGAGCCCCCAGAATCCGCCCCAGAAGGCCCCCATTTTGCCCCAATACTTCATCCGATCGCCGGTATTGTAATAGCCGACGACGTTCTCCTCGGTGTGGTAGTCCTTTCCGATGATGGAGATGCTCTTCATGTTGAAACCGGATCGCTGAAGCTCCTTCACTGCGGCTTCAGCCAGCGCGTGGGACTCGTAGATTGCGACTGCCGCATTCTTGTCACTCATCGGGGCGTCCGTTCTTTGGGTGTGTGCTTCGTTGCCGTGTCGGCCGGGTCCACTGCCCAGAGCTCACCTCTGGCGCAAGCCGGCTCGACACGCAAACTGCAAGACGCGTACCTTACAAACAACGATCGACGCGACCGGTCCATGGAATGGCCGCCCGTCCATTTTCCCCGGCGTAACCCTGTCGGGAAAAGCGGCATGAGCGGCGTGATGCGACAAGTCACGGCTGTGGCATCGCGCCACACGTTCGCGCGATCCGACCCATCGCAGATTGCGATTCGCAATTCGCGAGGCAGGTTCGTCCGTCTGCTCTGCTCGAGCAACTTGGCCAGGCGCGCTCGCGCGAGAGTGCGGCAGCGAGGGCGGGCGAAATGCATCACGGTGCGATCGGGCGCACCTGCCTCCGAGCCCATGCCGCACGCCCATTTGCCGCTTCACCCTCGCTCTTCAGGGCACCGGACGAGCAGAAGTGGACGCGCGATCCGATGCAGAACGGCCTCGGTCACGGAGCCGACCGTGAGCCGCTTCAGGAGCCCTTTGCCATGGCTGCCCATCACGACGAGGTCGAAGTCCGCGGATCGGCTTGCGATCGCATCGGCGGGTGTGCCCTCGATCAGCTCCCCGACCGCGCGTACGTCCGCGTCGGCGGCCGTCTCTTCGGCACGCCGCACGATCGCCTGTCCCTGAGCCGTCAGCGCGTCGCGCGCTTCGGCCATGTTCACCACGCCTTCGTAGCGGGCGCCGAGCGTATCCATCACGAACAAGAAGGTGACGGTGGACCCCATCGCTCGGGCGATCGCCACGCCATGGCCGATCGCGAGGTCGCTGCATGCGCTGCCGTCGGTGGGTACTAAAATTCGCGCGTACATGGCTGTTTAGTCCTCGAGGATTCAAGGGAGGGGGCTTGGCGTCCCCTTTCCTTCAGCTGCTTGCCCCTACGACGAAGTGGACGGCGCTCGACGGCACCCATCCATGCGCATCGTGGGGGCCACGCACCTGCACGAACCCACCGTAGCGTGAACCCGTGACGACGACCGTTCCGGCGCGAAGGTCGGCGGACGCGCCCGCCGCGTCGTAGGGGGCGACGAGAACGCCGGTGGGGCCTGTGACGACGGCCAACACCCGTGAAGAGAGGCTGGATTGCGCGAAGCCGCCCATGCTGAGCAGCAAGGCGACGCCTGAGCCCAACGCGACGCGGCGAACCAACGGACTTCGGCGCCTTCGCACGATCTCGAGAGCGATGCTGACGCCCGCGACCCATCCGAAGGCCACGGTCAGAGAAAACCATTCGCGCGGGCTGATCCAGCGGACCGCGCGGTCCACCGAAGCTTCTGGGTCCCGGGCATCCGTCGCGACCAGTGCGGCCCGCACGAAATCCGATCGGGGTGACAGCAGCCGCGCGCGCTCGAACGCCAAGACCGCCCCCGCCCGATCGCCTCGGGCAAGCTCGGTCTGGCCTTGATTCACCCAGCTGCGAGCTTGGGCGCTCGCCACCGAGAGATGGCGAGCCGCCAAGGCACCGATTCCCCCGAAGGCGAGGCATGCGGCCGCGATGAACGCAACGAGCTTCGTTCGACCCCTAGAATTCTTGTCCCGGCTCATGGTGCGCTCCTCAGGCTGGCCTCGATGGACATAAACACGTTGTCGAGATCGGTTGGTTGCAGAGTGCGCCGACCGAAGCGCAACGCGTCGGCCGCCGAGAGTGCCGCGACCAGCGGGTCGGCGGTCGGACCGAGGTGTTTTCGGAGAGATTCGCCGTTCACTTCGGCCTCCGGGATTCCCCAGCGCTTTGCGAAGTGGACCGCGATGAGTCGGCGGGCCGCGTCGAAGAACGTGCCGACTTTGCCCTGCGCGGCGGCGCGGCGCAGCGTCTGGCGAAGGGCTTTCTCCTCATCGCGTCGCCGCCAGAGCCCGATCCCGAGGGCCGCCAAGGGAGCCGCAAGAGCCGGGGTGAGAAGCCAACCCAACGTTGTGGGACTCTCGACGAGCGATCGTGGCGACGGAGGCTCCGCGGCGACCGGCGTAGCAAGGTCCGTGGCCGCGACGGGGGACGGGGAGGCCGTGGGCGTCGGTGAAGCGACGGAAAGCGCCGGCGCGAGTGCGCCCTCGACCGCGATCGACAGCGGTGCCGTCTGCAGGGTCGTGTACCGCGCGGCGATCGGGTCGAATACGGAGAGCGCGACCGACGGAATCGTCAGCTTTCCGCCGTGCAAGGGGATGAGAACTTGCTCGAACATCTTTCGTCCGAGCCTCCCACCGCGTTGGGCTTCGACCTTGGAGGTCGTGGGATAGGCCTTCCAATCCTCGGACGTCTCGATCCCGGGCAAATCGACGCGGCCGAGATCGCCTTGACCCTCGACCGTGACTCTCAGCGTGACCGGCTCGGACGTGCGGACCTGGGTTGCGGCAACGGATGCCCGGATGTCGAATCGTCCGACGGCGCCGGAGAAGGAGGGGGGCTGACCGGCACCCGGAAGAGCCTTGATCTCGGTCGGGGCGGGCGCGGCCTTCAGCGTGATGGCATCGTCGTGCGCCCGTCCGAGCGACGGTTCGAAGGGCTGAGCGAACGACCGCTGAAACGACTGGAACAGGCGCTGGATGCTTGCCGGGTTGGAGGGATCGATGTCCAGATCGCCGAAAGGATCCCCCTGCCACGAGTCGTGGACAGCCGGCGCTTGGGCCACGGGTTCGTGGAAACGAATGCGCACCGGCAGCTCGACGGAAAGGGCGAGGGGGCCCGCGGTCGAGGGCGTGATCGTCCCTGCCCAAGTGGCGACGAGGATCGGTTCTCCGTCGGTGATCTCGGTCGACTGGCGCGGCTCTCGAGCGAGATCGGCGGTGAACACGGTATCGGACTGAAGTTGAGGGGTTCCCTCGAGCGTGACGCCCTCCACGTCTCGGAACCGGGCGCTCACCGTGATCGGGATGGCCTGCCCGACCCATCCGCTGGCGCGCCCGATGGTGAGGTAAATCGACGCTCGGGGGCGGTGCGTGGCAGCCGTTACGGCCGCGACCGAAGAGGGAGACGCCGCGGTCGCGGGCGACTGGAGAGTGGCGACCAGACCTGCCATCAGGACGGCGCCGACAACGGCAACTCGACGGTGCATGGGTTCACCAATCCTTGAGCGGCGAATCCGCGCTGGGCGGCGCCGCCCTTGTACCGAAATTCACGCCGCGACGTTCTTCGCCTCGGAGCGATTGCAAAAGCGCGCGAGCATCGCGCCGCGAGAGATGTCCCGGAGCCGCACCCGAACCATCGGACTCTCCTGCGTTGCCGGGATCGACGTGCGTCGACGAGCTCGTTGTGCTGCGGGGGTCCTTGCCGCCAGGACCGGGAGCGCCCGCAGGGTCCGGTCGCGGGCCGTCGGGTGAGTCGCCGCCCGGTGTTGCGCCGGAGGGTCTCTGGCCGCGCGAACCGCCTCCGCCCGACGTGCCGTTCGGCTTCGTGTCGTTCGGATGCGACGTTCCATCCGACGACGTGCCGCTCGCTCCGCCGTTCTGTGCGGGTTGGTCCTTGTTCGAGTCCTGGCCCGTGGAATCCTTCTCGCTCTGTGCGGGAGAATTCTTCTGCGAGTCCTGGCCTTTGGAATCACCCTTCGAAGGTTTGTCCTTCGGCGGTTCTTTCGGCTGCTGCTTCTGCTTGTTCTCCAACTCCGAAAGCTTGCGTTGCACGAAGTCACGGTTGAAGCGCGCGTCCGCGTCGGCCGGGGCGAGTGCGATCGCTCCGTCGTACGCGGCGATGGCGGCCTTCCAGCGCTCGATCGTTTTGTCCGGGGCGTCGCTGAGCGTGGTCGCACCCAGACGGTACCGAGCATCCCCCACGTCGTAGAGGACTCGCTGCTGCAGTTTGGGGTCGGCCAGCGGCAGCGCTCGACCGAGGGCCGCCTCGGCCGCATCGTAGTGCCCTGCGCGATACGCCGCCACGGCATCGTCGATGGCGAGTCGTGCGTCACCCGGATGGCGCGCCTGCTCGGCCTCGTACCCGCGCGCCGCATCCTCGAAGCGTCCTGCTGCGTACGCCTTCTCCGCGTCGCGCACCGACGCGCTCGCGCTGGCTGAAAAGAGCGCCATCGACGCCACCGCGGCCACCGAGGCTCCGCGGCGAGCGAGCCGTGATCCAAGGGGGGGGCGTTTCGCGCGTTCGCGCGATCGCGGTCGCCATCCGAGCAGTGCATCGAGCACGATGCCGAAGAGCGACAACGCGAGAGGGACCGCGAACCACTCGGCGTACACGCGCCTCACGCGCGCTCCTTGCTGGGTGTGGGAAAGCGGTGCAAGCGTCTCTGCATAGAGCCGATCGAGGCCGCGTCCGTCGGCACCGAGCGGCCGGTACGTGCCGTGTGCGGCCTGAGCAATGGCCCGCAAGCCTGCTTCGTCGAGGCGCGATCGAACGGGAGCCCCGTTCTCGTCGCGCATGAGGCCCACCGCGACTCCCCGGTCGTTGATCGCCGGAACGAGCTCGCCGGCGGCCGTGCCGACTCCCACCGTGTGGATCGTGATCCCAGCCTCGGCGGCGCGCTTGGCGGCCTCGAGCCCCCGGCTCTCGAGATCTTCGCCGTCGGTCAGGAGCACCATCACCTTGTCATCGGCCGACTCCGCGTTCAATGCCGCCTGTCCGACGTCGATGGCCCGGCCCACGTCGGTCCCGCCGCGTGAAATGATGGATGTGTCGAAGGCACCGAGCGTTTCGAGAAGAGCGTCGTGATCGAGCGTCATGGGACTCTCGACGAAGGCATCGCCCGCGAACGCGACGAGGCCGATGCGGTCTCCGGGAAATCGTTCGACCAGATCTCGGATGGCCAGCTTGGTGCGCTCGAGACGTGTGGGGGCAACGTCATCCGCGTTCATACTCTTGGACGTATCGACCACCAGCAGAAGGTCGGTCCCGTGCCGGTCCAACGTTTGCCATTGCATTCCTTTCTGCGGGCGCGCCAAGGCAACGAACCCCATGGCGACCGCGAAGCACACCGCCGCGACGCGCAGGGTTCGACGGGTGAGCGAGGGGATCGCTCGCGCGTGGATGAGACGCGCGCCCAAGAGCTCGGCGATCGCGCGTGTCGTCAGGCGCTCGCTCCGAACGCGCAGGATGAGTAGGAGCCCTACGACGAGGGCTCCGGTCCAAAGCCAGAATGGTTCTGCGAATCGCATGGGTCAGTCTCCGTGTGTCAAGAGGGGACGCGGCGAAAGCGAGTGGCGGACAGGCCGAGCTCTCCGAGCAGGAAAAACAGCCCGGGGGCGGCGAACCAGGCGAAGCGCTCTTCGTGGTCGGTGAAGGCGTGCAGCGTGCGCGTCGTCTTCTCCGATCGGTCGATGGCCGCATAGACGTCTCGCAGCGATGCGGTGTCCGTGGCGCGGTAGAAGGTGCCACCGGTCACTGCAGCGACCTCTTTCATGCTCGTCTCGTCGACGTCGACGCGCGCCTTGACCATTTGCTCTTGCCCTCGATCGTTGGTCACGGGGACGAGGGCTTCGCCCGCCGATCCGACGCCGATCGTGTAGACTTTCACACCGAGCGCGCGGGCGGCCTCGGCCGCGGCAGCGGGGGAGATCCTTCCGGCGTTGTTCTGCCCGTCGGTCAAGAGCACCATGATTTTCGATTGGGCGTCCTGGGCGTCGAGCCGGCGCACCCCGGATGCGATGGCCGATCCGATGGCCGTGCCGTCGGCGGCTTCGGCGGCGTCGAGGCGCTCGAGGCCTTGCAACACCCAATCGTGATCGAGGGTGAGCGGGCTGACGAGGTACGGTTCCCCCGAAAAGGCGACGAGGCCGATGCGATCGCTTGTACGGTCCCGGACGAATCGACCCACGACGTCCTTGGCGGCGTCGAGCCGACTGGTTGCCCCGTGGGGCCCGATCATGTCGCGGGCCTGCATCGAGCCGCTCACGTCGACCGCCAGCATGATGTCGACGCCGGAAGCGTGGACCGCCGCCTGTCTGTGTTCGACGTCGGGTCGTGCCAGGGCGACGACGAACAGCGCAGCGCAAATCCAGCGCAGATGCGGCAATAGTCGCCCCCAGCGGGTCCGCCGCACCCGAGCGACGGACCGAACGAGCTCCGTATTCGAATGCGTGATGGCGCTCGGGCGTCCCGAGCGACCCGACCACCAAGCCAAAAGGAACAACGGGACGAGCAGAAGCAATGCCGCGGGATGCTGGAAATGAATCATGGGGTCACCGGGGGGCTCGCGGGTGAGGGCTTGGCAGCGGCGAAGAGCCGCGTGATCCAGTCGCGTGCCGCTTGCGTCGAGGCGACGAGCGAGTCGGCCTCGAGGCGTGCCATCGCGAACCGGGTGAGATCGCAAGTCGACAGAATGTCGATCAGCCGTGGAGCATCGACCTCGACGCCGCGAGGCGATTGCACCCAGGCTGCGGAGGCGAGCTCGCTCGTGGTGATCGGCGAAGCGTCCTGCCCGAGCCGGGCCGATAGCGCCGTCCGCAGCGTCGGAGCGACGATGTTGGCCCACTCGCGAGCGCGCCCCTGCCGCGCAAGCGATTCGGCTTTGGCGAGCGCGCGTCGGGCTTGGTCCTCGGGCGTCAAAGGTCGCGCCGAGCGGCGTTTCCAAACGTGAATCGCAAGGGCGGTGGCCAAGAGCAGCAGACTGGCCGCGATCGCGACGGCCACCCAGGGCCACCAGGATGGAAACAAGATCAGGGGACGGATGTCGCGGATGTCTTCGGTGGGCGCCGGCACCGCAAAGGCGATGGCCGACCACGTCGCCGCGACCCCGGCGATGGGACTCGCGAGCGCGCCGTGCTTCAGGCTTTTCACGTTCGTCCTCCGCGGGCTCGGAAGAACCCGATGAGCGGGCCGAGATACGGGCGCACCGTGTCGACTTCCAGCAGGTCGACGTGCGCGCCGCGAAGCAGGGAGCGAATGCGCTCGTCGGACTCTTTGGCGATGGCCTCGACGCGCGCTCGATGCGAGGCCTTCGCCGTGTCCACCTCGACGATCTCGCCGGTCTCCGCATCCTCGAGCGTCAGCAGCCCGGCCGAGGCGAGCAGCTGCCGATCGAGCTTGTCGCCAATCCGGATCGCGACCACGTCGTGTCGCTGCGCAAGAGCCCGTAACTCCGGTCGCGCTTGATCCAACCCCGCCTGCCCGAGGAGAAAATCCGACAGAATCACGACGACCGCGCGGCGGCGCAGACGCTCCCGCACCAGCCGCAACGCGACGGCGAGGTTCGTTCCTCGTCCCCGAGGCTCGAAGTCGACGAGATCCTGGACCAGGCGAAACGTGTGTGCCCGCCCTCGTGCGGGCGGCACGAAGAGCTCGACGGCATCGGTGAACAACGCCACACCCACCCGGTGGTCGCTGCGGACGGCCGAAAGCGCGAGAACGCCGGCGATCTCGACGGCCTGTTCGCGCTTCGTCGACTCTGCCGACCCGACCGTGCCCGACGCACTCGCGTCGACCACGAAGACCACCGTCAGCTGCCGCTCTTCGCGGTACTTCTTGACGAACGTGTGCCCGGTGCGTGCCGTCGCGCTCCAGTCGATGGCGCGGACGTCGTCGCCGGGCTCGTACTCGCGGACCTCGTCGAAGTCCATTCCGCGACCTCGGAAGCGCGACTGGACGCCCCCATGGAAGGCTTCGGAGCTGAGCCGACGCGTGCTGATTTCGATTCGCCGGACCCGGTCTGCCATGCGCTGGGTCGCGCCGTCCGCGTGGGTTTGCTTCATGGCGACGCCACCGTTTGCAGAACCCGCTGGACGATCTCGTCGCCATCGACCCCCGTCGCTTCCGCCTCGAAGCTCAACGCGAGGCGATGACGAAGGACGTCGGCCGCGACGGACTTGACGTCCTGCGGCACGACGTAGCCTCGGCCCTGGAGAAACGCCGTGGCGCGCGCCGCCAGCGTCAGACCGATCGTGCCGCGCGGGGAGGCGCCGGCGCGCAGCAGCCCTTCGATCGGAACCTTGTAGCGGCCCGGCTCTCTGGTGGCCGAGATGATGCGCACGATGTAATCGCGGACCGCGTCGTCGACGTACACCCGATCGACGACACGACGCGCGTTCACCACCGTATCGATCGACACCACGGGGGTAACGGCCGTGCGCGGGTCGGTGACCGCCATCGAATCGAGGATCGCGCGCTCCTCGAACATGTCGGGGTAGCGCACGCGAACTTTCATCAGGAACCGATCGAGTTGCGCTTCGGGCAGCGGATAGGTCCCCTCTTGCTCGAGCGGGTTCTGCGTCGCAAGGACGAGAAACGGCTCGGGCAAGGCGAACGTCTCGTCGCCGAGCGTCACCTGGCCCTCCTGCATGGCTTCGAGCAGGGCGCTCTGCACTTTTGCGGGCGCGCGGTTGATTTCGTCGGCCAAAACGAAGTTGGCGAAGACCGGTCCGCACTTGGCTTCGAAGGTACCGGTCTGCGCGCGGTAGATCGTGGTCCCGACGATGTCCGACGGGAGCATATCGGGCGTGAATTGAATCCGACCGAAGCGAGCCCCGTGAATGCTTCCGGCGAGCGTCTTGAGCGCGAGCGTCTTGGCGAGCCCCGGGACCCCCTCGAGAAGCAGGTGCCCGTTGGCGAGCAGGCCGACGATCAGACGATCCACCAGCGCATGCTGTCCGACGATCACCGTGCCGATCTCGCGCTTCAGCGGCGCGACCCAGCAGGACGCCTCAGCAATCCGCTCTTCGAGCTCGCGTATTTCGGGCGCCACCAGGGGTCGCAAAGGGGCCGGCAGGCCGTTCGCTCGTTGCGTGTCGTTTGCGTGCGCGTTCGTCATGGCTTCGCTCCGATCCAATGCGGCTCGACCTTCGAGCCTGACCGGAGCATGCGACCGCGCCTTTGCCGTGACCTTGCGCGAACATGACAAGTTGGAGATGCTTGGAGCGATCAGAGACGCTGCGACTGCGGGCTCCCCGGGGCTCGGATGCGGTTGATCACGTGCGCTGCCCCCGCGTCGATGGCGTCATCGCGAGCCGCTTGGGCCTCGCCCCATGAGCCGACGACGCCCGTCAGAGTGGCATCCCCGTTGGAAGCGACGTCGACGGTGATCTTGCTGGGTTCGATGCGCGGGTCCCAGAAGATGGCCTCCGTCACGCGATCCTGAATCGATTTCGCGGCGACGATGTGGGTCTGGGGACCGTAGCCTGCAACCTGCAGGTCATCCTGCACCGCCACGACCCCCGGCACCTCCTCCACGTCGCCTTCGATCGTCGTCTTCTCCATGGGCGACGCGACGGGTCCGCGCAGGGTCACTTTCGCGTTCGTGGTCATGACCTCGACGTTGCGCGCGTCAGGGTTTGCGATGTCGTGGTACACGCTCCCCTCCACCTGCTGCTCAATCGTCGCGTCGCTCTCGCGCATGGCCGGCCCGACGGTCAACCGGTTGTCGACCCCGCCCACCCCGAAGATTTGGCGCGTGTCGCGATCGGCCGCCTTCACGGCTCGGAAGTCCATCACGGTGCCCGAGAGCGTAACGACGCCCCGGTCGACGACGACGGTGGGCTGTTGGATGCCCACGCGTGCGTCGCTCGAGAGCGCGCGACGCACGGCGTCCGCGATGTGCCCGTCGGCCGGAGGCCCTCGCGGCTCGGTGCGGCCGCGCTCGTTGTCGCGCCAGTCGACGCGCAGCGCCTGCGAATCCACGTTCGCCACCCGAGCGGCCCAGGCATCCTCCACCGCCGCGTCTCGTTGCGCCAAGCTGCCCACGACTCCCGAAACGGCCACGCTTTGGCCCTTCACCTCGACCGCGATGCGCGTCCCGTCGAGCCGCGCGTCGTCGTGAATTCGGTCTCGGACCTCCGCCGCCATCTCCGCGTCGCCGCGAGGCGAGCCCTGGGACAGGTCGACGGCGAGGTTCACCTGACCGACGCCGGACACGCGCGACGCAACCTCCGCCAAAAGATCGCGCTGCGTGGGCGAATCCGCCGAGCCGCGAAGGCTGACCGCCCCGGCCTCCGACGTCACCTGCACCTTCGCGGTGCGCGTTGCCGCGTCGCGCTGGATCGCGGTGCTGACGGCCTTTTTGATTTCCGCGTCGGACCTCGCCGGCGCGGTGACGACGAGGCCGTTGGTGAGCGCGGAGACTCCCTTGAAGCGGCTCACGAGCTGTGCCGCCCGGTTCTTCGCCGACAACGTCGGGACCGTGCCGCCCAGGGTGACGTCGCCGTTCGCGACCGACGCGCGGATCTCCTGCGAGCCCAATTCGGGGTCGCGCTGGATGGCTTGTCGGATCGCGTTCGAGAGCCTCGTGTCGGGCAGCGGCGCGGCCAGAACGCTCGACAGCGAAGGCTCGGCGGACGCGCCGCTCGCGACGGCCGAAGACCTCGCCGGTCCGCCGGAGGGCTCCGCGCGGCCGCAGGCGGGCAGCACCCCGAGAAGCGTGCCCCCGCCCCCCAGCAGCAGTAGAAAGCACCAAAAACGCGTCAGGAGTGTGGAGCGATTGGGCATGCAGCCCGCTGTCCGCTCGTCGCATAGAAGCGGGTCATCGATGTCGAATGGCTGGCCCAGGCGAAAGGCGTGCATGATCGCTTTTCCGTCGCCGCTACCGTTGCACGACGACCTCTGGATAGACCTTGCAATGGTCGTGCCCTCCCCGGCGCGACGATCAGCCGGCGAGCGTGGCGAAATGGCACGCCTTTCGGGAGTCAGCTGCCTCGGCAAGCCACCTCAGGGAGCCTTGCGGCGAGAGACAAGCGTGAAGGGATGGAGGGCCCGTTCGCTACTTCCCCTGAGTCCCTCCGGTGGCGGGGCTCTTCGGAAGAGTTTGAAGGCCGTGGACGTCGTTCTCGGGATCGACGACAGTCATGCGGGACGGATGAGGGTCACGCTGCCGATCTTCGTGCACCTGAAGTAGCCGCTTTTTTTGCGCTGCAAGCCCGCCCTTGCGTCCTGCGATGCGCGCCTCCTCGGGGGTGAACTCGTGCGCCTTGCCCGCCGAATGCGCGGCCATGCCGCCCTTTCGCGCGATTTCCTTGGCGAGACTGGGGTCCATCGCGGCGAAACCGCGCGCGCGCCTGGGCTTGGCGTCGTTGCCCGTCTCTATCGGGGCGGGCGGGCGATCCGGTCTAAGCTCCGGGTCGCGCATCGGTGGGTGCGCGGGGGCGGCGCGACGTGCCGCGCTCTCTTCGTCCATCTTGGCACGCTGCATTTTCGTCAACTCTGGGCTCATGGCGCGGTACCTCCAGGCCATCTCGTGTCCCCCGTCATCGAGAGGCCAAGCCCATACTGAGTCGCGATCCATGCCGCGGCCTTTCGTGAACATGACAGATCGGTAGGGTTGCCGGGAGACCGTCATGTGGCACCGGCCAGTCCTCAAGCTTGCGGAGCGCTTCGTGAAAGCACAGCTGAAGCACTTCGGTTACGACGATCTGGATCAGGCTGTTGCCTGGGGCGCCCGACGTAAGAAGCGCGCGGGCGGTGCCGGGCACCATTCATACGCATGAGGCCGCGCGGAAAGGCACCAGGCTCGTGCTAAGCCTCGGCGGCGTCCATGCACGTGGTGCTCATCGAAGACGACGAGAGAATCGGCGCCTTCGTGTGCCAAGGCTTGGAGCAAGAAGCCCACGTCGTATCCTGGTCTCGCAACGGTGACGAGGGCTTGCAACTCGCCCGTCGGCCTGGGGTCGACCTTGCCATCGTGGACCTCATGCTGCCGGGGCGTGACGGCCTCTCGGTGATTCGAGCGCTGCGGGAAGCCAAGATCGCCGTTCCGATCATCATTCTCAGCGCGCGCGCGGCCGTCGATGACCGCGTTCGCGGTCTCGACGCAGGCGCCGACGACTACCTCACCAAGCCATTCTCCTTCGCCGAATTGCTGGCCCGGGTGGGGGCGTTGATGCGTCGCGCGTCACCGCGCGCCGAGGTCCCGTTGCGCATGGTCGTCGCGGATCTCACGCTCGATCTCGTCTCCCGCCGAGTTCACCGCGGGGATCGAGCCATCGAGTTGCAAACCAAAGAATTTATTTTACTCGAATACTTGATGCGCAATGTTGGGCGCGTCGTCTCCAAGACGATGATCCTGCAACACGTGTGGGACTACCACTTCGATCCCCAGACCAACGTCGTGGACGTGCTCGTGAGCCGTCTGAGGGGCAAGATCGATCGCGATTTTTCTCCGAAGCTCATCCACACGTTGCGGGGCGTCGGCTATGTCCTCCGGGTCGATTAGCCGCAGCAAACCGCCCGCGCGCGCGACGCTTTCGACTACACCCTGGGCGACCGTGCGTAACGAGCGAGCCGCCCGGTCGCACCCGATCAGAACGGGGCGGGCGCGAGACCAGCGAACGAAAAGCGAGAAGCGACTGAAATGCGAGAACTTGGGCGAAAGGGGGCTGGGCTGCTGGAATAGAGGGCCGCGTGGCCTGCTTTGCTCTTCGGGCGCACGACGGGGGTACGGAGAGCTATGCCCAACCCGATTTTGGATGGCCTGTCACTCGTCGATACGACCGGCCGCCTGATCCTGGCGGCGACGCTCGGCTGCCTCTCGCTGGGCGTGGGTGCGACCTTCTTCCTTCGTGCTCGATACGCAAGCCTCGAAAGAGACTTGCGGGAACACGGACCGGACCATCAGCCCTTCTCCCATCGGATCCTTAACCGCATTCGTCGGGATGCCGAGGACGCCTCGCGGCGATCGCCCGACCGAAGCACGCAAGCCATCATTGAAGACAACTTCCAGTCCGAACTGGGGCCGCTGCTCTTCGCGGAACGTTTCGTGAAATCGGACACGGGCCTGGTCATCATTTTGGGCCTTCTCGGCACCTTTTACGGCCTTACCCTGTCCGTCGGCAGGCTCGTCCATCTCGTGTCCACCGACGCCGGCGCCGTCGCCGACGTTTCCCAAGCCCTCACGAGCGGACTTTCCCAGGCGCTGACCGGAATGGCGGTGGCTTTCTCGAACTCCCTTCTCGGCGTCGGATCCGCGGTCGTGCTGACCGTGCTCTCGGTGCTCTTCAATCCCACCGATCGGCGAATGGCCTTGATGATTCAGATGGAATCGTACTTGGACCGACTCGAGCCGGCTCGCAGCGCGGATGCCGGTGCGGGCCTCGAACGACGGCTGTTGGGGTTCGGCGAGTCGGTCGCTCGGCTCGAAGCCGCGGTCGGCTGCTTCGAGTCTGCGCTGCGGGCGTTCTCGGCGAACACGCGGGAATTCCACGTACAGGTCGTGGCGTCCAAGCCGCGCGACGGGCGGTAGGCGCGCATGCGCAACCGTCGACCGCTGCTGTCGAACGCCGAAGGGTTCCCCGAGATCTGGCCGGCGTTCACCGACGTCATGTCGACGATGGCGCTGATTCTGTTTGTCCTCGTTCTGCTCGCGTACGTGCGAAATCTCGTCAGCAGCAAGCGTCTCGATGCCTTTCAGCGGCAAGTGACCCAGTCCGAGCAACAGTTGCGGGCGCTCCGGGCGGATATCGAGAGCGGTCGGCGCGATCTTTCGGCTTCGCGCGGCCAACTCCGCGAGCAACAAGCCGTCATCGCGGAAAGCAACCGGCAGCTCGGCGGCCTGCGTTCCCAATTGCAGAGTATCGCCGTATTGCGAGTGACCGTTTTGAGCAAACTGAAGCAAGCGATCGAAGCGGAGCTTGGAGCCACCAACGACGCGGGTGCCTCACTCGTGACCATTGGCGACAACGGCAACATCGTGATCAACGAGAACCTCGTGTTCGAATACGGGTCCTTCACGATCAAAGAGAAGGCCAAGCCCGTCCTCGACACTCTGGGCCGGGCTCTCGGTCATGCGTTAGCGGACGACAGTGTTCGAGACAACATCGATACCATCCTCATTCAGGGGCACACCGACACCCGAGGGTCCGTCTCGTACAATTGGGACCTATCGGCGAAACGCGCGACCGCCGTCCTCGACTACCTCTTCGAGACGAACCCGACCCTCGCCGACACCTATGGAGGCTACTTCGCCGCGGCCGCGTATTCGAAGTTCCGCCCGATCGACACGGCCGATACCGAAGCGGCCTATCAACGCAACCGCCGTATCGAGATCTCGATCGTCCCGAAGGATGAGAGCGTGCGCAAGGTCATCGACGAGTACATGCAAAGCGTCCATCCAACCTTAGGGTCGCCCCCAACCACCCCGTAACCCACTCGGCCCCTAATCTCGGACGAAGCCGGACGCCCGCCTCCCACGCCGCGATCCCCCATGGCGCCGGGCGCCCCCCGCGCCGGCCGTCGACCGTGCGGCTTCAAATCCCCAGCAGCACGTCGACGCGGCGGTCGTGTGCCCAGCCGGCTTCATCGGTGCCGGTAGCGTCGACCGCACCCCGCGACGTGGTCTCCACCTTGGCCTTTGCGAGCCCTCTCTTTTCGAGGTAGCCCTCCACTCCGTCGGCCCGGGCTTGCCCCAGGGTCATGTTGTATCCGGCCGAGCCGCGCGGATCGGCATGACCCACGAGCTTCATCGATCGCCCCTTGAGGGCACCCGTCGAGAAGCAGACCGCGATCGTGTTGAGCGGCCCGATATCTTGTTTTTCCAGTCGTGCTGAATCGAATGGGAAGTACGCGTCGTTATCGGTCAGACCGCAAGCCTTCAGAATGTCCACCGAGATCTGGACGTTCCCGGAAGTGGCCGCCTGCGCGGAGGTCTCCGGCGGTGAGGACGCACTGACCCCCGAGGAGGGCGTAGCGGCGGGAGGTTGCGAGCCGCCGCAGGCCGCCGCCGCCAGGACGAGTGTGGAGCAAACACCGAGGGTAACTGAGATTCTCATGCAGGGTTCTCCTTGTGGACTTGCGCCGGGTGCGAACCGCGTCGTTGCTCGAGGGGTCCGGTCCCGGCGTCAATGGCTCATGGGCCCTGGCGTGCAGCCGCCGACCTCCTCGGATTGCATGGCCAGTCCTTAGTTAGTTAGGCAAAAAAAGCAAACGGCGGGCCAATCCACCTCGGGATGTCGAGCGTTTGATTCAAAAACGCGTTGGCGTGGGTCGAGGCGCCGTCCCGGGGTGCCCAGGCCAGCCGGCAGGGTTTGGTGGGTGCAAGATGCGCCGTGTTGCAGAATGCGACGGCGATGGAACGGCACACCGGCCCCTTCCGTGGTGCGCTCTCGCGGCGCGAGCGCGCTTCGACGGCACACCGGGTGCAACAAGCATCGGCATCATGGCCAACAATACCCCCAGAGGACCGCCGGATTCGCATGGGATCCGGCCGGACGAGGGCAAGGCGGAGACGTCGCCGAACGAACGCTCCGTCGCGGCTGTGGCAGAAGTCACGGCCGCGGAGCCCAAGGACGCTGCGCGGACCTCGAATGCGGGGAACCCTGCCGGGCTTCGCACCCGCCCGTTTCGCATTCTGCTCGCGGAGGACGACGTCGAGATGCGCCGCGTCGTCGCCGACGCCCTTCGCGACGACGGTTACGAGGTGGTCGAGGTGGCCGACGGCGGCAGGTTGCTCGTCGCCATCGCCGCTCGCATGAAAATGGAGGCCGACGACGACTCCGTCGACCTCATCGTCTCCGACATCCGCATGCCCGTCTGCACGGGGCTGCAGATCCTCGAGGTGCTCCGCCAGGCGCACCGGCACACGCCGGTCATCCTGATGACGGCCTTCGGCGACAATGCGACCCGAAAGCGCGCCGAGGACCTGCTCGCCGTTTTCTTCGACAAGCCGTTCGACATGGACGATCTACGCGCCGCCATCACGAACCTGTTGCCGCCCGATCGCTCGGGGTAGAGCGTACTTCGACATGGACGATCGACGCGCCGCCATCGCGAACTTGTTGCCAGCCGGTCGCTCGGGGTAGAGCGTACTGCTACCGCGGCGACCAGCGTTCGAGCTTTCGATAGAGCGTCGCCCGGTCGAGCCCCAGGATCTGGGCGGCTTGCCGCTTGTTGCCCCCTACGGCCTCCATGACCCGTTCGACGTATCGCCGCTCCACCTCGGCCAGCGGTACGAGCTCGGAAGGATCGTTGGCGGCGACCAACACATGGGTCGGTCGGTAGTCGCGCACCTGGACGGGCAAGTCCTCGACGATCACCTCTTCGAAGCGCGCGAGCGCCACGGCGCGCTCCATGCAGTTGCGGAGCTCACGGATGTTTCCCGGCCACGCATACGAAAGCAGACGTTCCGCGACAGGCGACGAGATGCGCTGGACGGGTTTGGCGTGCCGACGCGCAAACTCCTCGAGGAACGACCGCGCGAGCAGCAGCACGTCCGTACCTCGGGCGCGAAGCGGCGGCATCGTGATCTCCAGGACGTTGATGCGGTAGTACAGGTCCTCCCGGAAGGTCCCCTCTTCGACGCTTGCCACGAGATCGCGGTGGGTGGCGGTGATCAGTCGCACGTCGAAGGCCACCTCGTGCTGGCCACCGACGGGCCGCACCGTCCGCGCCTCGAGGGCGCGGAGAAGCTTCACCTGCATCTCCGGCGGCATCTCGCCGACCTCGTCGAGAAAGAGCGTCCCCTTGTGCGCTTGGACGAAGAGGCCCTTGCGGTCGGTGCGCGCGTCGGTGAAGGCGCCGCGCACGTGGCCGAAGAGCTCACTTTCGAGCAGGGTGGCGGGTACGGCCGCGCAATTGACGGTCACCATCGGCGCGTCCGAGCGACGGCTACGGCGGTGGATGGCGCGAGCCGCCAGTTCTTTTCCCGTGCCCGTCTCGCCCGTGACGAGAGCCGTCGTGTCCGTCTCGGCGATTCGATCGAGCAGGGTCAATACGGTCTTCATCGCCGGGCTCGACCCCACGAACTCCGCGAATGGCCCGGATGGCGTAGCGGCTGCCCGCAGCCTCTTGACCTCCTCGCGAAGGAATCGGTGCTGCGCGGCGCGCTCCACCGCGATGACGAGTTGCTCCATCCCGAAGGGCTTCGTCAAAAAATCGAACGCGCCGGCTCGCAGCGTAGCGACCGCCGTATCCATGCTCCCGAAGGCCGTCACCACGATGACCGGCACGTCCGATCGGTTGGTCACGACGCGATCGCAGAGCTCGATGCCGTTCATGCCGCGCATGTTCAGATCGGTCACCACGACGTCGAAGTCGCCTTCCGTCACCATCGAGAAGGCCGCGTCGGCGCTTGTTAGGACCGTGACCTCCAAGCGCCGCGCCGTGAGCTCCTCGGCCATGGCTTGCGCCATGGCCAGCTCGTCATCCACGACGAGGACCCGAGTCACGATCGCCCCGCGTCCGGCAGCCACACGGTGAAGGTGCTGCCTTGTCCGACCTCGCTGGCCACATCGATCCACCCGCCGTGATCCTTCACGATGCCGTACGCCACGGACAGCCCGAGCCCCGTGCCCTCGCCGACGTCTTTCGTGGTGAAGAAGGGCTCGAAAATTCGCGGCAGGGCCTCCAAAGCAATCCCGGCCCCCTCGTCGCGGACCTCGATACGCAGGCAGGGCTGCTCGCCTCGTCCGTCATCGGCCGGAGGAATGGCACGGCCGCGGCCCAGGGCGATCGAGACCGCCTTTCCCGACTCGGTCGCGTGCAGCGCATTCATCAAGAGATTCAGGACGACCTGGGTCATCTGTTCTGGATCGATGTGGCCGTGAAGGGGCTCCGTGCCGCCCGCGACGGCCAACGACACGCCGCTTTTCCGCACAATGGGCTCGAGAAGCGTCACGGCGCGGTCGACGAGGGCCCGAATATCCACGTCGACCGGCTGCAGCTCGCCCTTGCGCGCAAAGTCGAGAAGCTGCCGGATGAGCTTCGTCATTCGCCCGACCTGTTCGACGATGATGCGGGCCTTCTCGCTCGCGTCCGGAGGGGCGAGCGAGCCGCCGGCCACCTGCCGGGCACGGGCCTGGACGATGTTGAGCGGGGTCCCGAGCTCGTGCGCGAGGCCGGCCGCGAGCCGTCCGACGGTGGCGAGGCGGTCGGCGTGCCGAAGTTGCGAGAGGGCGCGCATCTTGGCGTTCGCCTGCGCCCGCTCACTCTCACGCGCCTCGCGAAGACGCTCGCACATGCGGTTCATGGCATCCCCGAGCTTGGCGATCTCATCACGCCGCCGAATCGCGATGCGGTACGACAGGTCTCCCTCACTGATGCGGTGGGCCTGCGCGACGAGCTCCGCGAGCGGTCGGCCGATCAGGACCAGGCCGAGCAACGAGGTGACGACTCCGGCCGCGGCGGCGATGACGAGCGCCGTGAGGCCCGCGCTGCGCAAGACCTCGCGGCGGACCGCGGCGTGACCGGCGAGCGACTGCGACACTTCGATCGCCGTGGCCGCCGACGTCGCCAAGGGCACCCCGACATAGGTGAAGATTCGACCGGCTTTTTCGAAGTGGCGATCGACCACGACGACGTCGTGTCCATCCTCAAGCCCCGCCAGTCGGAGCACGTCGATCCGTGGCCTCTTCCCGGAAGGCGCGGCGGGGTCGAGCGAAACGAGCCGGACGTCCACGTTACGGAGGCGCTGCCGTGCCTCTTCGACGAGCTGCAGGGCGCGAGGCTCTCCGTCATGCAGCCATACGTCGCGAATCGCCGGCCGAAGGGCATGAGCGGTCGCAGCCTCGTGCTCGACAATGCCCAACTCCGAACGAGTCAGCTCGCTCCGCACCGCCAGAGTCGCGTAGCTCATCACCGCGACGATGACACACGCGAGCAGGGCGAGAGTGAACTTGGTGGCGATCGTCATCGCGTTCCGAGGCGAGATGAACACAGATTTTTGGGCGACAAGGCGCGATCTTTCGTCCCCGCCACCCACGGCAGTCCGGCCCCCCCCAAAACGGCAGGGTGGCAAGCCGCGTTCGTACCTCCAGTGGCGTTAGGGCAAGCTCCTTCCCCCGTCCAGGCCGCCGTCCCGGGTTCGCGACCGCGGCACCGGCGCGGCGACAGCCGAAGCGGAGGCGGAGGCCTCGGGCGAGACACGAGGCGCGGCACAGGCGGGGCGCGCAAGCAACGTTTCGAGCTTGGCGTCCACGTCCGCGATGCCGGCGCGCAGGTCGCGCAAGCGCGAGTCCACCGAACTGGTTGTCTCGTCGATGCGATGGGCAGCGCTCTCCAAGTCCCGCAGGTTCGTGGGTACCGACCGGAGGTCCGCCAGTTTGCCGTCGACCGAGGCCAGTCCCTTCTCCATCGCCATCGTGTGGGCGCTCAAGTCCTTCTGCGCCTCGTCCGTACGCTCCACGTACTCGCCCACGATCTTGCCTTGTTTCGCGAGCGCCTCGTTCATCTGATCGACGATCAACTGAGCCTTGCGCTGCTGGTCGGGCGGCAGCTTGTCCACGAGCGAGCGGATGTCGCCGGCGGTCGACTGAATGGACTCGAGGTTGTGTCGCTGATCGTTGAGGACGCCCTCCTCCTCTTGGGTGCGGAGCGCAAGATGGCAAAACTGAAGCATCTCGAGCGCTCGTTCGCTCGCGCGCTTGTCGATGTCGAGGTAAATGTACGCGACGCTGGCGACGCCGATGAGGGCCAACGAGCCGCCCACGATCGCCGAGAACAGAACAGGGTTCTCCCGCTGCCGGGCAAGAACTTCCCGGAGCCGATCGGTGAGGGGACGATGCCCCTCGGCGTGTCGGGCGCGGACGAGCAGCAGGCCCTTCTCGGCGTTGCCGGCTGCGGCGAGAAGGACGACGCCAATCGTGATCACCGCGAACCAGGGCTGACGCGAGGCGATTCGGCGGGCCACCTCGGCCTGGTCCGATTCGACATCCCGAATCGTCAGCCGCCGCCCATCCTTGAGGCAGCCACCCCCGTCGTACTGCACACGTCCCGGGCCAGCGCAACCCAAAAGGCACAGGGTCGCGGTCAGCAGAGCCAAGCGGACACCGGAGTATCGAGCCACCCGTCGCACGCGCGCAGTCTATCGGCCTGGGACCAGGATGAACCTGAAAAAAACTTCCCGGCGAGCCGCCGCGAGTGGATCCGGCCAAGCTTGAGTCGGACGCCGCAGCAGCGGAAACGAGACCCCCCTAGACACCGCCTGCCATCGCAGAGACGCCCGACGCGACGTCCAGGTCCCCGCAGCCGAAATCGCCATTAGGGGGCCCCCGTGACGGATCGGTCGGACAGGTCGATGGCGTGTGTCGATCGATGGTGCAGGCGCGAGATCTCGGCTTCGTCGAGAAAGCCGACGATGTGTCCATCGTCGTCCACGACCACGACTTCTCGGGCGCTGTGCGAGAGCAAAATTTCGAGCGCGCTGCTCACATCGGCGCTGTCGTGCACGATGACTGGAGCCAGCATCATGTCGTGCGCGATCGCCCATTCGGCAATGCTCGGTTCTTGTACAATCGTGCGGAGGATGTCGCTCGTGATCACTCCGACGACCGCTCCGTTCGACGAGATCACCGGAAAGACGTCTTGCCATTGTGCACCGGCTACTTCGTGAATGACCTCGGTGGCAGGAGCAGTGGCCTGGAAGACCGCGTACGGGCGCCCCTTCACCAAGACGTCGCCGACACGTATGTCGCGCAGGACGTCGAGAATGAGCTCGCCGCGATGCGCAGGCGAGTCCCGGCGCGTCGCCGGCTGCGCGTGGTAAAGCGAGCGATTGCGGAGCGCGATGAAGCTCACCCCGTTGGCCAGCATCAGCGGCACGAGCAGGTCGTAACTGCCTGTGAGTTCGCACACCATGACGAGAGATGCGATGGGGACATGGGCCAGTCCCCCGTAGAATGTTCCCATCCCGACGAGCGCAAATGCGCCGGGATCGATTCGCGGGTCATGAAGCAACAGTTGGGCCGCTCGACCAAACGCTCCCCCGAAGATGCCGCCGATGACGAGCGATGGACCGAAGTCCCCGGCGCTTCCGCCGGTTCCCACGGTAAGCGCAGTCGCAAAGATCTTGGCGAAGCCGAGTAGGACCAGGAGCTCCACGGCGCGCCAGCCGCCCGGAAACCAAGGGGCTCCTGTGATCGCCAGTTGGGCTGCGCCGTAGCCGCCGCCCAGAATTCCGAGTCCCATTCCGTCGCGCCCGAGTTGCCGACCTACGAAGAGGATCACCGGCACGGCCGCTGCGCCGAGAAGAAGCCCACCCAGGGCGGGCTTCGCCCAATCGGCGATCCGCACCCTTGCGGTGTACGCCTGCGTCGTGCGCAGCACGACCAGGAACATCGCCGCAATGGCCGAGACGAGGACGGCGAGTAGCGCATAGAGCGGCAGGTGCTGCGGAACGAACGGGTACTTGGCAGCGTGTACGAATAGCGTCGACTCGCCAAAAATGGAAATGAAGACCGAGTAGGCGACCACACTGGCCAAAACCGACGGGACGAGCGCTTCGGCCTCGAAATCGTCCCGGTGCAGCACTTCGACCGCGAGCAAGGCCGCGCCGAGCGGCGTTCGGAACACGGCAGCCATGCCCGCCGCGGTCCCCGCCACGAGCAAAACGCGCCGCTCACGATCGGTTGCGCGAAGATATTGGCCAATCACCGATCCGATGCCGCCGCCCATTTGCATCGTCGGCCCTTCGCGACCGCCGGATCCACCGAATCCGAGGGTTAGAATCGACGCGACGGCTTTGACGAGCGGAACGCGCCGCCGGACGAGTCCGCGGTGCGAGTGAAAGGCCTCGATGATGGCGTCCGCGCCGCCGCCCCGCGCCTCCGGCGCCAACCGAGTGATGAGGCCGGCCCCAAGGGCGCCGACGGCGGGCACCAACCAGACGAGCCAGCCCCGAAACGGAGCTTCGGCGGTCGCTCGCGCGACCGGCTCACCTGCGGCGCGCAGCGGGACGTATCCGCACCAGCGCTCCAGGACGATCCGTTCGACGATTTCGACACCGGCATAGAAGAAGGATCCGACCAAGCCGGCCGCGACCCCCACGAGCGCCGCGGTCAGGAGCGTACGCCCGAGCAGTTGGAGGCCACCGGAGTGGCTCGCTCGAATCGACCGCCCGGGTCACGATTCCTCTCAACGGCCGCAGACCCGCAGAACGAGCTGGCACTTCGCCGTTTCCAGGCACCGTCATCGTGAGCTCATGCGCGATCGGCGCCCACCGTAGTCCCGGGTGAAACAGGTTTCCATTCCGGTCGAACTCGTGAGCGCCTGGCTTGCGCGGCCTCTTGTCCCTCTGCATCCTCGGCCACCCTCGCGGCTCACGGCGGAGACGACCTGTCCGAGCCTGGTGCGCGGATGGATCGGCTATCGCTCGGGAAGCTCGACGCATGCGTCCGCCACGAGCAATCCGTTACGAGCGGCGCGTCAGCGCATGGTGCTGGTAAGACAGAGGGCGGACCGTGCACGCGATCGGCTTCTCAGGCAACGGCGACGGCGAAATCCGAACGCGAGGTTCCCTCGAAACGCGCTTGCGCGAACGCGAACGGCTCCTTGTTCTGCTGCGGCGGTTCGGCGCCGACGCTGTGTCGTTCCTCTCCGTCGAATCGGGCATGCGTTACTGGTTCGACGAGGGCTCGATGGGTACGGACCGAGCGTGCGTGGCGTACGTGGACAGCGGGCGTGCGTGGATTGCGGCTGGGCGGCCACTGGTGGATGCGTCGTGCGTCTCCAATGCGGCCATGGCATTTCTATGCAGCGCGAAGGCGAACGGCCGGAGCGCGTGTTTTTTTGCAACCGAGACCTCCAACATCGAGGGCTTTGCGTCCCTTCTGCTCGGTCAGCAGCCCCTTTGGCGGCCCGCAGAGTGGATCGCCAAACGGGGCCAGCATCGGAGCCTCCGCGAGCAAATCCGACGCGCCAAAGCGAAGGGCGTGCGCGTTCGCCGCATGGATGCGGGCGAGCTGGATCGCGGTTCACCGTTGCGGTCCGAAGTGGAATCGCTCGCCAAGGAATGGTTGGCGTCGCGTCACATCGCGCCGATGGCCTTCTTGGTCTCGGTCGAGCCGTTTCACGTGCCCTGCGACCATCGGTACTACGTGGCGGAGTGGGATGGGCGAATCGTCGAGTTTCTTTCGGCCGTGCCGATTCATGCGACGCGGGGCTGGTTGGTGGAGGACATCGTGCGGAGCCGGCGAGCGCCGAACGGCACGACCGAGTTGCTCCTGGATACGATGATGTGCGAATCGCGCGACAGCGCATTTGTCACGCTCGGGCTCGCGCCATTGGCCGGCCCCGTGTCGTACTGGTTGCGATGCGCCCGGTTCATTTTCCGGCCTCTTTACGATTGTTACGGGCTTCATGCCTTCAAGCAGCGACTGCGACCCTGCCTTTGGCAAGACGTGTGGCTCGTATTCCCGAACGGCGAGTGCCCGACCGCGCACGTCGTCGAATCCTTGCGCGCCTTTGCGGGGGGCTCCTTGCTTGCGTTTGCCCTGCGTTCGATCGCGCGCCACCCGAGCGCACCGCCTTTGGTGCTCGCCCTGCCCCTGGTGCCATGGATAGGCCTCCTGGCTGGGCTGGTCGCATTCGGTTACTCGAACGAATCGGGGGTCTCTCGCGACATTCTCATCGCCTGGATCGGATTTGACCTGCTGCTCGCTGCACAGCTCTTCCGAAGCGCGGTACGTCCCCGCCCGGCGCGTCTTGCGTGCACCACGGCAGCCGCGGCGGTGGATGCGGTGTGGTCTGTGGTCCACCTCGCGCACTCCGGGTGTGGGACGACGGTTTTTCGGGTCGCGCTGCGATCGCTTGCGGCGCTCGCGCCATGCTTTGGGGCCGCTCTCCTGGCGTGGGCGACGAGCCAGTCCATCGCACGGTCGCGGTCGTGAACGGTCCCGCTGGAGGGACGTGGTGTGCTACCGTGCCCGAGGTGTTTCGCTCGCGCGACCGTGCATGGCCGACCAGCGGTGCCCGGTAACGTCAAGGTCTCACCGTCGGTGACCGTTCAGTCGACCCACGGTGCCGTTCGCGCGATGCATGCGCCCAGGCGCCTCGTCGCCGACGCGCATTTGGCCCGGGGCCCGTTCGCGTTCTCGTGTCTCGCAGTGCTTCTGGGCGTCGCCGCCGGCCTCGGGGCGTACGCCTTTCGGATGCTGATCAGCCTCATCCACAACCTCTTTTTTCTCGGGCATCTCTCCGTTCGCTACGACACCAGTCTGCATACGCCGCCGAGTCCTTGGGGACCGGCGATCGTACTGGCACCGGTCGTGGGCGGCATCGTCGTTGTCTTCCTTGTCAAGAACTTCGCCCCCGAGGCGAGGGGACATGGCGTGCCGGAAGTGATGGACGCCATCTACTACGGCAAGGCCGTCATCCGACCCATCGTCGCGGCGGTCAAATCCGTGGCGTCGGCCATTTCGATCGGAAGCGGAGGATCGGTCGGGCGTGAGGGTCCCATTGTCCAGATCAGTGCGGCCTTCGCCTCGTGGATCGGAGGCATCGCGCGCGTCTCGCGATGGCAGCGGGCGACGCTGGTCGCCGCGGGGGGAGGCGCCGGCATCGCCGCGACGTTCAACACACCGCTCGGAGGGGTCCTCTTCGCCGTGGAAGTCTTGATGCACGAAGTCAGCGTGCGAACGCTCGTACCCGTGGCGCTCTCGACCGCAACGGCCACGTTCATTGGCCAAAGGCTCTTCGGCGACGCTCCGGCGTTTACGGTTCCTCCCGTGCATGCGTCGATGACGGTGGGGGTGCTGCCCGCATACGTCGTATTGGGCGCGGGGATGGCGTGGGTCGCGGTGGCATTCATCCGCGCCCTCTACGGCGCCGAAGACCTGTTCGAGAAGTGGATCGGCGGCGACTACGCCCGCCACATCGTCGGCACCCTCGGCGTGGGCCTGACGATCGAGGCCGCGATGGTGTTCTGGGGCCATTACTATGTCGAAGGGGTCGGGTATGCGACGATTGGCGATGTCCTGAAGGGTGCCCTTCCGAGCGTGTGGATGCTCGTCGCTCTCGGTGGGCTCAAGCTCCTGACGACGTCGCTTACGCTCGGGTCGGGGGGGTCGGGCGGGATCTTTTCTCCTTCGCTGTTCATGGGCGCGACGCTTGGAGGGGCGTTCGGCCGATGTCTGCACGGGCTCTTCCCCGGACTTCCGTTCGATCCGGCTGCGTTGGCCCTCGCGGGGATGGCGGGCCTGGTCGCCGGCGCAACGGGGGCGGCGCTGACCGCGATCGTGATGACTTTCGAAATGACACTCGACTATTCGGTCGTTCTCCCGATGACGCTGACCGTGGCTGTGAGTCACGGCTTGCGACGGCTGCTCCTCCAGCAGAACATCTACACGATGAAACTCGCGCGTCGCGGCCACGTCATGCCCGAAGCGCTCCAGGCGAACGCGTACCTCGTCCATCATGTCGCAGACATGGCGATGGCGACCGCAGCGGCACTTCCTCCCACGGCCGCTGCGGAGCTCCGGATCATCGACGATCAAGCCGAGGGGCCCGTTTACTGGGTGATCGTGGACGGCGAAAACATTGTCGGGGTCATTTCGCGACAGTGGGTCCGAGAGCACCCTGACGCGCTCCTCGCGGCGACGTCCCTCGCGGACGTTGTCCGCCACGACTTTGTCGAGGTCGGCAGCGGGACGACCCTTTTCGATCTCATCGCGGCCATGCAACGGGTCCAGGCCGATCTCGCTGTCGTGGTCACGACCGAAGGCGAGCGGATGGATGGGGCGCCCAGGTTTCGCGGGGTCGTGACCAAAACCCACATCGTCGAAGCCATCGCGGACGGTATGGAGATTTTCGAAGACTGAACCGCGCCGCCGCGATCGAAGCCAAATCGGCCGTGCGGTGACTCGGCCGGCGGACCTCAAAAGTATTTCTTGATTTTCTGCCAGAGCGTGAGCTTGGGCGTCTCTTTGCACTCCCTAATGAGCGTGGGAACTAACCTATCCGTTTCATCGATATCCACGACCGCATCGGTGGCCTTGCCATCCTTGTTGAAACCTTCGGCCCAGTAGACGACTTTTGGCTTTGCGACGTCCTCGAGCGCGACAAACTCCTCGCACGTCATTTTTGCCGGTTTCGCCGCAGTCGCCGGTTTCGGCGCGGAGGGATGCTGCTGGACTACCTTCGACAGCGATTCCTTTGGAGTTTTCACGCACTCCGCTACGAGTACGGGCACCAATCGGTCTGTTTCAACGATGTCGAAGGCTGAGTCGATCGCCCTGCCATTCTTGTTGAAACCTTCAGCCCAGTAAACGATCTTGGGTTTTTCAACGTCAGCGAGCGCAAGAAAGTCCGCACAGGTCATCTCGCCAGGTTTGTGAGTGGCTGCAAACGCTGAAGTCGCAACGCTCGTCGCCTTGTCGGTCGCCGCCTTGAGATCATCCCATTCCTTGTCGAGGCGTGCCTTGGTCGAGTCCCAAGTCGCGGCGCCCGTGGCGTCGATCGCGCGCAGATCGTTCATGAACGCGTCGCGCCGTACCTTGAGCGCAGGCAGCAAGCGGTCCAGGTCCATCTTGGCGTTCGAGGCAGCGACCTTCTCCTTCGCTTCCAGGTCCGTGATGCTCTTGTCGAGCGACTCGAGGTCGGTCTGCTTCTGGTGGCGGTAGTCTTCGAGCGCCTTCGCAGAATTCGACGAAACCGCGCCTACCGTCGTGTCCGATTTGTTGGCGTCCGCGTGTCCCTCTACGCCTGCCTTCTCACACGCCATACCGAGAGGAGCGGCGACCAACGCAACATAGAAGACGATCGAATGGCGCATCGAGGACTCCTTGTTTTGAGGCGGCCACGGCCGCATTATCCGATCCGATTCACTGCATCGTTCATGCCATTCTAGCGAGACCCTTTACGAGCAGCACCGAAGGCTCCGCGTCCGTAGGTCATCGAACGGGACTAGCGCGCGCCCATGAACTTTTCTTCGATATCGGCAAGAGCGACTCCGTTCCGTCATTCATGGACGAAGCCCAACAAGCTAAAGCTCCGCCGCGACCTCGCCGGCCGGTCGCGCCGCTGCGCAACGCGCGTTGTGCTTCATGGGTGCTTTTGCCTTCTTTCGTTGGAATCGGCTTCCCCGGAGCGAGCTGAGGCTTCCGCCCAAGAGCTCAAAGATCGAGCTGAGCGCGCAAGCGCCGAGGAGCGGCAGAGTCCGCCGTTCGGTGCTTGACGGACTCGCGTGGCGCGACGGCTGCATGGTGGCTCACTCGGGATTGGGTTCTTCCCGGGGTTGCTGCCCGACCGTCCGAATGATGCCCCTTGCGTCCTTCTCGAGCTCGGGGCAGTAGAGGCCGAGCTCTTCGCGCCGCCACCACGCTCCCGTCGCCCGCTTCGTTGCCGCGTCGGTAAACCGATAGTGCCACACGACGGCACGCACGAACTTGGGCGGCGTAGGGAACGGGTCGCGCGCAAAAAGCTCCAGGACGCTACGGGAGCCATCGAGTAGGCACGCTTCGGTCCGGACGACCCACGGAAAGCTCCGCCAAGACCCGAGCGACGCAAACCAAAGGTTCCACTCGAATCGCGGCTGGTACGGCGCGTAAATGCCCGGAGGACCCAACGAATCCTGCGGCTTGTAGCGAAAAGGATAATCGGTCCAGGTCTTTTCGTCGTTGGAACCTTGGAACTCGATTTCGTAACGCGCGGGCGTCATGACGGCGAAGAGCCCGTATCGGTTGGCGATGCGAAAGGGCTCGATTGCCTCGGCGGGCCAAAGAAGCCACCGGAAGGGCGTCGGCACGGCCGCAAAGAGAAAAACGGCGAAGGTCGAATAGAAGACCAGGCCGAGGGAAATGACGGCGACCATCCGGCGCAAGCCCGAGGTCAAGGTCCGGGTCGGTTTCGGACGCGACGTCTCTGCCGGAGTGGGGCTTGCGATTGACCCGGCGATCCGCGTCGAGAAACGCCGTCGCACGGACGCGAACCACGCGTCGTCGAGAAGCAGTACGCCGAGGAAAAGGACGATGTAATTCAAAAACCCGTAGTTCGCCGTCGCGATGATGCCCACTTGGAGCAACGTGCAGAGAAGGCAGCAGACGAGCCGAAAAGGGCGTGGAAAGAAGGCAAGCCAGCATACGCCAAGCTCCATCACGAGGGTGCCGAGTGCCGTTGCCGCATGGAACGGGTGCCCCCAATGCTGCACGTACCACCCGATCCATGTCGGCAGAGGCCCGTTTTCGTAATAGTGATCCATCGCCGTGAGATCGCGCCACGACGGGTCTCCACTCGCGAGCTTCATCACGCCCGACTCGAAGTAGATGCGAAACCACTCCCACCTGAGCAAAAAAAGGCTCGCGCGAGACGGTGGGTGCGCCGTGCCCAGGCCGGGGCGAAGTCCGGCAGGCGCGAAGAACAGAGAGATGAACCCCGCCTCGAGGAGCATCCCGTCGGACTGGTAGGACGCAAAGTCCTGCGCGGCCCCGACGAAAGACAGAAAGGCAAGCCACGCGATGCCCAGGGTTAGTCGCGGCCACACGTTCAAGATGAGCAACGCCGACGAGAGGATCCCGACGGCCACCAGCGCCGTGAGCATCGCATTGTTCGCGCCGAACCACAGGGCCGTGGGCGCGTACCAGAATCGGAGCAGGCCCGGCATGGCCTTCGCCACGCGGGAGAGGTACGGGCCCGCCGGCAGGATCCCCTCGGGGCCCAGAAGCCCATGAATCTGGAAAGCAAGCGAGTAGAACGCGGAAAGAAACACGACGCCGAGCAGGCGCAAAAAGACCCAGCGTGGCCAGAAGACGGCAGGCGGATTCCGCAACAAATGCAGCATACTGCGGTCGCCTATGTGGGCTCGAGCTCCCCGCGACGGCCTCGTTGCAGACGCCACGGCCCACGTCGTCTTCGCCGCAGCTTCCGGGGGGCCATCGCCGACGTTTCCAGTGAAGTCTGTTCACGAGTTTGGAGCAAGCCAATCCCCGTCAAGGCGCACCGGAAAGCGGGCGCGCGACGAGCACGGGCCGGTCCGCTTGATTCACGATCCGCGCTGCCGTCGTTCCGAGCAACCGGTCAAGACCGCTATAGCCGTGCCGACAGCCCTGTCAGTTCGCGTGAACCTGCACCTGGCCTCCACGCTCCGCGAGGATGGCGCGAGCACGCTCGACCTCGCTGGCGGTTCCGCTCGCGATGAGGAGGTAGTTGTCGGCCTTGAGCGCGGCCTCGTACCGGATGACGCTATCCTTTGGGATTCCCATGCCCGTGAGCGCCGCCACCAGCACGCTCGCGCCGCCGGTAACCACTGCGCCGACGGCAGCTCCTTCGACGGTGCCCATCAGGAAGGACCCAACGACGCCGCCGGTCAAGATCGGCCCGACCCCCGGGATCCAAAACAGCGCCGGCGCCAACAG
Organism: uncultured delta proteobacterium; assembly: GCA_963696385.1. Classification (GTDB taxonomy): domain Bacteria; phylum Myxococcota_A; class Polyangia; order Polyangiales; family Polyangiaceae; genus Palsa-1150. The sequence goes on along the minus strand of CAVOKF010000001.1, from coordinate 136,168 downwards.
AATGCCGAAGATGCCGCCCCAGAACGCGCCGAGCTTGCCCCAGTGCTTGACGCGATCGCCGCCGTTGTAGAAGCCAACGGCGCGCTCTTCGGTGTGGTAGTCGCGACCGAGGATCGAGAGTTTCTTCATGTCGAAGCCAGCGCGTTGCAGATTCTGGATTGCGGCCTCCGCATCCTGATGCCGCGCGAAAATGGCCACGCAGTTCCGTTCACTCTTCGTATCCATCGACGGACCTCCTTGCGACCGCTCGCCGGCGGCCGGCTCGCGATAAGCAATGAATACGCCCGGCACGCTCCGGCGTCGGGCCGGCAGCGCAATCGAACGGGTCGCTGCGGGGGATGCACCAGCCGTCCATCGTGATGCGGACCGATGGGTTATGGGAAGTAGCCCGGCGGTGGTCCTCGGTGCCGGGAAAGGGACCCCGTGCGCCGCGCTGCAGGCTGGAGACTCGACGCACGCTCGTGGTCGCCCTACCGACTGAGTCAATCTGCCACGCCTGCGTGAATCGTGCGATTCGAGTGTGGCGATTTGCATCTTCGCAGTGGACTTGCGATTGCACGGGCGAGCGCCGGATTCTCGAATGGGTTGCCCCCACGGTCGTTACCGAGTGCCCGGCCTCGGAAGCCCCTCACGAAGCGGTCCGCGAACTTCGATGGCCATCCAAGCTGATCGGACCGGCGCCGAAATGGGCGATGATCAGAGCGGCGCCGAGCATCGAGACGTTCTTCATGAACATCACTTGTTCGAGCATCGCCATCGTCGGGTCGGCCACCGTCCAGAAACGGTGCATTTTGAGCGTGACGGGGACGAGAAAGAGCACGATGAGCCACGCGCCGAGTCTGGCGCGGTAGCCAAGAAGAATGCTGACCCCTCCCGCGAAGGCGATCAGGCCGGACATCGGGACCGCGAGATTGGGAAACGGAACGCCACGATAGCCCGCGTACGCGATGGTCGACGCGGAGAAGTGTCCGAGGCCGGCCGCGATGAACAGGGCGGCGAAAAGAGTACGCCCAATCGGAACGAGCCAGAGGCGAAAAGCAGCGATTCGATCCATGGATACGCGACTTCCCGGGCCAGACGCGGCGACGACGTGGGTCATGGGGTGGCTCCTGTTTGCAAGCTGCCCTTTTGCAATTCATGTTGCAATCCATGCGCCGGCACCGCCCGTCACTTTCCGCGCCCAGTTGGGACTGCGCACGGCCGCACTGGCCGTTGACGTCGCCAGAGAGCAGCGCGGGCATTCACGAAGTCCGTGATGACGGGTCTGCACCGAAAAGACAGGCGCGGTCATGCATTCTGCCAACCCCCCGTCAGGCGTTTCGCAAAAGCCGCCCAGATGTGTCCCGCGAGCGTACACGTCATGCCGAGCGCGTGGGTACGCGGCCTCCTTCGGGGCCCTACCCGGGCCGCGTCCAGTAGTCCGGTCGTGGAGACCGGGGTAGGACCGATAGTTGCATTCGCTGGGCACGCGCTCGAAAACACCAACGGAGGAGCGAGGCATCCCATGATGGGTTCTTGGTGGCTGCTGTGGCTTGTATTCATGCTTTTGCTGTTCGCTTCTCCGGTTACTTACGGCTGGGGATACAGGAGATGGGGACCCCCCTACCCCAGTTACTTTCAGCGTCGCCGGCACTTGCAGGCGACCGCCCGCGGAGCTCCCGCCGAGGCCGACCACTATCGCTGGGGGTGGGGCGGCGACTTCGTTTGGGTCATCTTTTTCGTCGGACTCCTCTGGATGGCGACTGCCCTATGGTGGCCCTACGGGTACCGCTGACGTGGCCCCCTCTTCGGCTCAGCAGAAGGCCCCGAAGTCGCAAACTGGCTCTGCGCCCGATGCCCAGAACGCCCTGAAGACCATGCCCATGCCGGAGCTCCAGACCAAGCTGGGATCGTCGCAGGAGGGGCTCAGTCAGGCGGAGGCTCAAAAAAGGCTGGCCCAGTACGGGCCCAACGAGATCGAGACGAAGAAGATCAATCCGCTGCTGAAGTTTCTGACGTATTTTTGGGGTCCCATTCCCTGGATGATCGAGGCGGCCGTGGTCCTGTCGGCGGTCGCCCGCCACTGGCCGGACTTCGGCATCATTCTCCTTCTGCTCTGCGCCAATGCCGTGGTCGGATTCTGGGAGGAGCGGCAGGCCGGCGACGCGATTGCCGCCCTGAAGGCCAAGCTGGCCATCAAAGCCAGGGTGAAGCGGGACGGCAAGTGGGTCAATCCTCCGGCGCGAGAGCTGGTCCCCGGCGACGTGATACGCATGCGCCTGGGGGACATCGTGCCGGCGGACGCGCGGCTGCTGGCGGGGGACCCGGTCGAGGTGGATCAGTCGGCCTTGACCGGTGAGTCCCTACCTGCCGAGCGCGGGGCGGGCGATGCGGTGTTCTCGGGGTCCATCATCCGCCAGGGCGAGATCGGCGCGCTGGTCTATGCCACGGGCGACAAGACGTACTTCGGCAAGACCGCGCAGCTGGTGCAAGGGGCTCACACCGTCAGTCACTTTCAACGCGCGGTCCTGAAGATCGGCAACTACCTGATCATTCTCGCGGTGGCGCTGGTCGCCGTGATCGTCGCCTTCGCCATCTTTCGGGGCGACCGCATCCTCACCACGTTGCAGTTCGCCCTGGTGTTGACCGTGGCCGCGATTCCCGTGGCGATGCCGACCGTGCTGTCGGTCACGATGGCGGTCGGCGCCCGGCTTCTCGCCAAGAAGCAGGCGATCGTAAGCCGCCTGGTGGCCATCGAGGAGCTCGCGGGCGTCGACGTGCTGTGCGCCGACAAGACCGGAACGCTGACCCAGAACAAGCTGACGCTGGGCGACCCGTTCTGCGTGAACGCTGTTCCCGCCGCACAGGTCATCCTCGCGGCCGCCCTGGCGTCGCGCGCCGACAACAACGATACCATCGACCTGGCCGTCCTCGGAGGCCTGAAGGACGGCGACAAGACGCTGCAGGGCTACCACGTGGACCACTTCCAGCCCTTCGACCCCGTGCACAAGCGCACCGAGGCCACCGTCAAGACGAAGGACGGCAAGACGTTCAAAGCGACGAAGGGCGCACCTCAGGTCATCTTGGACCTCTCGGCGAATGCGGATGCGGTGAAGCCGACCGTCGTCAAAGCAATCGCCGAGTTCGCCGGGCGCGGCTTTCGGTCGCTCGGCGTCGCGCGGGCCGACGACGACGGAAAGTGGCAGTTTCTCGGCATATTACCGCTGTTCGATCCGCCGCGTGAAGATGCCAAGGCCACGATCGCGACCGCCAGCCAGATGGGCGTAAAGGTCAAGATGGTGACCGGCGATCAGCTGGCCATCGCCAAGGAGACCGCGAAGAAGCTCGGAATGGGTGACAACATCCTTGCTGCGGGCGACCTGGGGGACGTCAAGCGGCAGGAGACCCGGGAGGTCGCGGATACCATCGAGAAAGCCGATGGCTTTGCGCAGGTGTTTCCCGAGCACAAGTTTCACATCGTCGATGTCCTCCAGAAACGCGGGCACATCGTCGGTATGACGGGCGACGGAGTCAACGACGCCCCCGCGCTGAAGAAGGCCGACTGCGGCATCGCCGTGTCGGGCGCGACGGATGCGGCGCGCGCGGCGGCGGCCATCGTTCTGATGACGCCCGGTCTGTCGGTCATCATCGACGCGATCAAGGAGAGCCGCAGGATCTTCCAGCGGATGAACAGCTACGCGATCTACCGCATCGCCGAGACGCTGCGGGTGCTGCTGTTCATGACGCTGGCGATCCTGGTCTTCAACTTCTTCCCGGTGACGGCCGTGATGATCGTGATGCTGGCGTTGCTCAACGACGGCGCCATCCTCTCGATTGCCTACGACAACGTCCACTACAAGGATCAGCCCGAGGCGTGGAACATGCGCTCGGTGCTCGGCATCGCAACGGTGCTGGGCGTCGCCGGAGTGACGGCCGCGTTTGGCCTCTTCTATCTCGGCGAGCGCGTGTTTCATCTGGACCGAGCGCACATCCAGACGCTGATGTACCTGAAGCTGTCGGTCGCGGGGCACCTGACCATCTTCCTCACGCGAACACGTGGCCCATTCTGGTCCATACGCCCCGCGCGCATTCTGTGGATTGCGGTGCTGGGCACGCAGGCAGTGGCGACGCTGATCGCGGTGTACGGGCTGTTCATGACACCGCTCGGCTGGCGCTGGGCCGGATTCGTGTGGGCCTACGCCCTCCTCTGGGCCCTGGTCAACGACCGCGTGAAGCTGGCGGCGTACTGGGTTCTCGACGGAATTGACAAAAAGGCTGCCACGAAGGGCAAGGCCGATCCGAAGTCCGAGGGCAAGGCCGAGCCGAAGCCCGAGGGCAAGGCCGAGCCGAAGCCCGAGGGCAAGGCCGAGCCGAAGCCCGAGGGCAAGGCCGAGCCGAAGCCCGAAGCCACGCCGGAGCCGAAGTCCGAGGGCAAGGCCGAGCCGAAGTCCGAGGGCAAGGCCGATCCGAAGTCCGAGGGCAAGGCCGAGCCGAAGCCCGAGGGCAAGGCCGAGCCGAAGCCCGAAGCCACGCCGGAGCCGAAGTCCGAGGGCAAGGCCGAGCCGAAGCCCGAAGCCACGCCGGAGCCGAAGTCCGAAACCACGCCGGAGCCGAAGCCTGAGGGCAAGGCCGAGCCGAAGCCCGAAACCACGCCGCAGCCGAAGCCCGATGGCAAGGCGGAGCCGAAGCCTGAGGGCAAGGCCGAGCCGAAGCCCGAAGCCACGCCGGCGCTCGTCGAGCGCGTCCACGAACTCTACGAGGAGCTAGGGCGCGAGGACGTGCGCACAGTTCAGGAGTGGGACAAGAAGCACGGGGCCGAAAAAGAAGCCGGGAAAGACCACTCCACCAAGTGAGCCTGCGTCGTTCGCCGCCGGCGAGGCACCAGGAGAGCTCGACGTGAAATGCCTCAATCGGTTCCGGATGCACCGTGCGCCTATCGGACAAGGACCACGACGGACCGCGGGCCGACGACATAATCCAGCGTGTTGAGCGCGATCTCGGAGCCCGGATCGGCGATATCCATCGGACTGTCCAGAGACGTGTCGACGACACGCTTCCACCCGCGGTTTTCGACGCTCGGCTCCTGCACGATGAACCGCAGCGGCTCCCAATAGGCGCTGATCATCACGTAGAGGTCTTCGTCGTGCTCCGACCGACCGTCGAGAAAATAGGCCACGCTCCGCGAATCCAAGCTCAGATCCGGCGGTCCTGCGATACCGTACCAACGCACGTCGTCGCGCCAGAACCGGCCACGCGCGAGTGTCGGATGCGCTCGGCGAAACGCGATCATCGTCTTGAAGAATCGATGGACGTCCGCGTTTGCCGCTCGCCGCTCCCAGTCGAGCCAGGTGGTCTCGTTGTCCTGGTTGTAGGGGTTGTTGTTGCCGCCTTGCGTATGCAAAAATTCGTCACCCATCACGAACATAGGCGTGCCGTCCGAGAGCAAAAGAAGCGTGCAGAAATTCTTCACCTGCCTTCTTCGTACGGCGACCACGTGCGGCGGAGCGCCGTCATCGCCCTCCCAGCCACAGTTCCAGCTGTGATTCGCATCGGTGCCGTCTCGGTTGTCTTCGCCGTTCGCGCGGTTCCTCTTCACGTCGTAAGCGGTCAGATCGTACATGCAGAATCCGTCGTGGCAGTCGACGAAGCTCACGCCCTGGTACGGCCGGTAGACCTCGTCGCCCTCATCGGGGAAGAGATCGTCGCTTCCGTACAGCCGCCGCATCAAGAACGGTACAAGTCCGCGGTCGCCCTTGACGAACTTGCGCACGTCGTCGCGAAACCGGCCGTTCCACTGCCTCCAGTCGAACCCAGGGAACGACCGTCCGAGCTGGGAGGTCGCGAGGTCCCACGGCTCGGCGATGAGGCGCACGTCCGCGAAATCGGGATCCGACGAGATCTCGCTGATGATCGATGCGTCCTCCATGCGGATGCGCCCGTCGATGTCTCGCGAAAGGATGGACGCGAGGTCGAAGCGGAAGCCGTCGAGGTGCATCTCGTTTACCCAGTAGCGCAGGCTGTCGACGACGAGATTTCGGACGGCCGGGTGCCCCGTCCGTAGGACGTTGCCCGTGCCCGTGTCGTCGCGGTACGTTTCGAGGTTGCCCTGCAAGAGGTAATACGTCGAGTTGTCGATCCCGCGGTACGCTAGGCACGGGCCGTCTGCACCCCGCTCGGCTGTGTGGTTGTAGACCACGTCCAGGATGACTTCGATCCCGGCGACGTGAAGCGCCTTCACCATGGCGCGAAACTCGTCGATTTGGTCGGCGGGGGCGCGCGCCGTCGAGTACGCCGGATGGAGCGCGAAAAAGCTGATGGGCATGTACCCCCAGTAGTCGCCGCGCACCCCCGGAACGAACGCGTAGACCGGCAGCAACTCGACTGCCGTGACCCCGAGATCGACCAAGTAGGGAATTTTCTCCACGATACCTGCGAACGATCCGCGCCGCTGCTGCGCCACGCCGGAGTTCGCCCGTGCGGTGAAGCCGCGCACGTGCATCTCGTAGATGACGAGACCATGTGTGTGGCGCACCCGCCGATCCCCATTCCAGTCGAAGGGCGCTCGGGGCACGGGAATCTCGGCGAGCAGCGCCTGTCCCGCGTTCGACCCCGTGCCTATGGCCGCGGCGCAGTCGAAGGTGCTCGCATGCACGCTCCGGGCGTACGGGTCCAGAAGGACCTTGGTCGGGTCGAAGCGGTTGCCCGGCCCGCGCGGCCCGTCGACCGAATAGCCATAGTAGGCCGCCGGCAAGACGTCCGCCGCCTTGATGCGGCAGTGCCACGTTCGCCCGGTCCGGTTGCGGATGGGGTCGAGATCGCGCCGCACGACCGGGTGCGTCAGGTCGGTGGGCGCAAACAGCAGCAAGCTGACGGAGGTCGCCGCCTTCGAATAGAGCGCCCAGTTGTACGAGGCCTGAGCTTCGACGAACGTGACGCCCAGAGGCGTGGGCGAACCGTCGGTCGTGTCCCAGTGGCTCACCGCGAAGCGCACAAGACCATGGCGCCTTGCGAAACGCCAACGCAATCCGCCAACGGTCCCGGTCGCCGGCTCGAAGACTTGGCAGGCGGCCGGCAGTGGGCGGCATCGTCGTGGTCTTCCTTGTCAAGAACTTCGCGCCGCAGGCGAGGGGGGGCATTCTCGAAGACTGAACCGCGCCGCCACGCTCGAAGCCGAATCGGCCGTGCGATACGTTGCTTGTGCATGGGGTGCGGCCGAGAATCGCTCGCGATGGCGGTTGTGGCCCTTTGGCTGCCCGGGTGCAGCCGCTCACACGAATCCGCGAAACGCGCGCCGATCGCGAATTCGCTGTCGGCTTCGATACCGAGTCCAACGCGCCTGGTGTGGCACTACGCGATCGAAGCCAGCGGCGCTGTGCACGTCGAGATGCAGGGGGTCAAAGAGCGCATCCTGGGGGATGCGACCGGCGCAACGGGAACGCTTGACCTCGTCCCGAACGACCTCACGCAATCGCGAGGGCAGGTCCGCGTCGATCTCTCCACGTTCTCGACGCACACGTTCGGCAACCGCCTCTATGACACGCTGCAGACCCGAAACGCACGATCCTGGCTCGAAGTGCAGGCGGGCGAGCCGGCCCACGAGGACATGCGCTGGGCCGATTTTGCCATTCGCGGCATCGAAACTGCGAACGCTCGGGACCTCACCGCGGTGGCTCTGACTCACGAGGGATCCGATCTTCTCCGAACCTGCACCATGACCGTGCACGGCAACCTGCTCGTTCACGGACACGAGGTTCCGAAAGACGCCGTTGTCGATGTCGCTTTCCGCTATCCGGCCGGAGCCGCCTCGGACTCCGAGCCGGTGCGGATTACGGTCCGGTCGAAAAGGCCGATGGCCGTGCGGCTCGAGGAGCACGACGTTCGGCCGCGCGATGCCGCGGGAAAGCTCCTCGAGTGGACGACCGCATTGCTTTCCAGTGTCGCCGAAACGGCGAACGTCACCGTTGACCTGGACGCGACGCCCACTTCGCGACCTACGCCGGCATTCCGCTGAAAAAAAACCGGCGCTCTCGATCCCTGTCCTAGTGCACCGTGCGCGAGATGCCGTCAACGCTCGACAAGCTCGATCCGTCTGGAAAGCTCTGATCCTTTGCGCGGGTATGCTTGGCCCTCGCACACGGTCCGCTAGGCTTCCGCTAAGGCCTAAGCCTACGCTCCGGATCACCAAGGCCTGACTCGGGTAAGACGAGCGGCTAACCTGAGCGAGTGGTGCCGCGCCGCGTGCTTGTTCTCGCGTGCATCGCGGTGGCAGCATCGACCGTTGTCGAGCCCGGTCCGGGGCTTGCCAACCCGCAGTCTCTCTTCGGTCGCCCGGTCCGCCTGGACCGGTATCGAACGTTGCTCTCGTGGTCGACCCAGGACTCGCCCTACGCGCACGTCGCAGAGCTCGCGTGGAACGCTCTCGAAACGAAGTTTCCCATTCAAGACAATGGGCTCGAAACATGGCTCGCGTATTCGCGGTTCGATCCGCAGACGTTCGAGGGGATCGCTTGGCCCCACAATCCCGCGAGCTTCTATGCTGCGCTGACGGACTCGGCCCTACTCTGGTACGCGTTCAGCGGCGACGCCGCCGCGATTCGGGTAGCGCGCAAGGCGCTCTCGCATCAGCTCGCCCACGGCACGACCCCCGCCGATTGGGACTGGGCTCGCGTCCCCTTCGCCAGCGCCGCCGCCGGCGCCGTGGAATACGGGGGCGCCGACGATGCCTGGTGCGATTTCTGCGGGCGTGGCGACGGCATCGGCGTGATTGAGCCCGACAAAGTCGGAGAGCTCGGGTTTGCGTACCTGCAGATGTTCGAGATCACCGGCGACGTCCTCTTTCGTGACGGCGCGGTCGCTTGCGCCGACGCCTTGGCGAAGCATGTTCGTGCGGGGAGCGAAGTCGCGTCGCCATGGCCGTTTCGCGTCCACGCCAAGACGAACGAGGTGCGCGAGGACTATTCCTCCAACGTGGTGGGAGCGATCATGCTGTTCGACGAGCTCGAACGGTTGAAGCTCGGCCATCTCGAAGGGTACGCGCGCGCTCGGCAGATCGCCTTGACTTGGCTTTTGGGCGTGCCGATCGTCCGCGATTCCTGGAGCGGCTACTTCGAGGATGTCGACATTCATCCGGACGTCGCCACCAACCCCAATCAGTATTCGGCTCTGCGCACCGCAAGTTGGCTGATGTCGCACCGGGACTCCGATCCTTCCTGGCGCGAGCACGTGAGCCACGTGCTGTCGTGGACGGTCGAGAAGTTCGGTGGAGACACCGGGCTCGACCGGGGTGTCCAGTGGGGCGCCACGGTGTTGAGCGAGCAGGGAGACGACACGACGAAGATGGCCAGCCATACCGCCCGCTTTGGCGCAACGATGGCCCTCTGGTACGAAGCCACCGGCAATCCCGCGGCTCGCGAACGTGCGGGCCGTTCACTCAACTGGGCCACGTACGCGTGCCGAGACGACGGAATCGTGGCGGTCGCCGAGGACCCGATCGAAGGCTTTTGGTTCAGCGACGGATACGGGGATTACATTCGCCACTTCCTCGTGGCCATGGCGGCCGTGCCGGATTGGGCTCCCCATGGGCAAGATCACTTGCTGCGCTCCACCTCGCTCGTCACCCATGTCGACTACGCTGCCGCGCGCGTCGCCTGGACCGACTTCGATCCGGACGCGACCGACACCCTGCGACTGACGTTTCGGCCGAAAAGCGTCCGGCTGGCCGGCGTTGCCGTACCGAGGCGCGAAGCGCTGGATGCCGACGGCTACACGGAGCGCCCTCTCGGCTCCGGCGGATTCCTCGTCCGCGTGCGCCACAGCGGGGCAGGCGAAGTGGTCGTGAGCGGTGGTCGGCACGGCTAATGCGGTTCGGTCCTCGATGGGGCCTCTCTTTGTTGCGCGCACACGGGCAGCTCGACCCGATGACCCCGGCCCGCTGTCAGAGAAGCTTCTTTCGGAAACGCAACGACGAGGAGATGACGAGCCCGCTCAAGATGGCGGTCAGCCAGTGGCCAGTTGAACAATCACCCCGAGTTCCGGGTTCGTTGACCTCAATCCACGACCGGCGCTCCCATCTGAGCCTGCGAGCGACGCCTCGACGTGCGAGGCGCTAGCGCTGCATCGAGCACGTCACGCGCGGCGTGAACTTTGACGCCGGCGATTCAAGGTAGGTGACGACCTCCACAGCTTGTTTTCCGCCCACGGTGACAGCCTGAGGAGTCGGTTCTGTGTCGGTGCTGACGGCGCACACCGCGCTCGCCGCGCACTTGTTGGCGACGTGGACGACATGGGTGAACCCAACGCCTCCAAACCGCGTCTCGCCCCAAAACGAGATGCACGCGCTGGCCGCGTCGCTCTCTCCGGCGGCGACGCTCGGCGCGATCGAGAAGGCGAGCGCAGCAGCAACGACCATCGAAGGAGTGGGCTGGTTTCTGAGCATTCCGATCATTCGACTGAATCCGAAAAACACGTCCTATGCCATTCAACACTTTGGCCGCACACATGGGGTCGTCCCCAAAGAATAGGAGTTTGATGGGGCTGAACGCGCCGCCGACGCAACGGACCCGGTGGCATCCTTGCCATTGGCCGGGCCGGTGTTGCGTTTCGAAGGACGCACACCGCGGCTTCGACTCCGTGCGGCAGTGCCACGTTCGCCCGTCCGGTTGCGGATGGGGTCGCGATCGCGCCTCCGCGGCGCGTCGGTCAAAGGGGTGCGATGCTGTCGATCATGCGGTCGAACGCGGGACGCGCCGCGCGAACCGCCGCTGCCGGTCCCGTCATCTTGAAGAAATACGAAGGGCTCTGGCTCTCGACGATGGCGCCCACCATCGCCCAGTCGCGCTTCGGATCGGCCGGTGCCCCCATCGTCATGCCGCCGCCGACGTAGGTGCCGGAGACGTCGACCGTGACGGCGTGCAGGCCGTGCACCGTCTTGTCCACGCGTCCCTGGTGGCCGACGTCGTCGAACTGCGCGACCCATCGGTCGATGTTGGCCTGCGTCGCGCCCCCGGCGCGCAACACGATCACCTCCACCGAACCGGCAACGCGGTACGTCGCTAGTCGCATCGCATTCGGGCTCGGCGTCTCCTGCCAGCCTTTTGGCATTTTCCAGACGATCGCAGAGGGATCGTCGGAAGCACGGGCCAGCGACCCGAGCTGCGAGTTCGCCGATCCGATGGGCGGGTGGTTGGGTGGCAGCGCTTCGCCTTGTTCGAACGGCGAGTTCGCCGATCCGATGGGCGGGTGGTTGGGTGGCAGCGCTTCGCCTTGTTCGAACGGCGAGTTCGCCGATCCAATGGGCGGGTGGTTGGGTGGCAGGGCTTCGCCTTGCTCGAACGGCGAGTTCGCCGATCCAATGGGCGGGTGGTCGGGCGGAAGGGGGGGCTCGTCGCTTCCGAAGGGCAGCGCCTCACCCTCGGCGGCCGGCGGCGCGGAGATCCCGTGAGCGGCAGCGGTCGCGTCTGGTTCGCGCTCCACGCCGTAGAGCGCCAGGCCGCCCGCGAGCAGGACCGCCGGAATCACCGCCAGCGATGCGATCCGGATCGACATGGACGGGGCTTATCATGCGCAAACCGTGCCGGTCTGCGCAAGGCGTGCGGAGGCAGCGCGCCCCGATTCGACTCCGAAAACGCGCGTGCGCACCGGAGGTTGAACGGCCGCTGCGAGCGCGACGCGGATGGAACGGTCGGGGCCGGTTTCAAGCACAAGGGCGCTCGCCTGCCCGGATGCGCAAAGCAGCCGATCCGAATCAGCAAGGAACATTCGCGATTCGCCACAGTGCCTTTCGCATTTTGCCCAAAGCGCGGCCAGGGCCCGAAGGATCGAGCCAGCGAGCTCGAGTTGAACGAGGATCACGTCGGCGGGATCGACCTCGATACCCTGTCGGCTCGACGTTGGGCCCGGAAGTCGGCGAAGACGACGTACCCGAACGCGGCGAAAGACGCGGTGCCGAGCACCTGCCCGAGCGACATGGCGACGATGACGGGCCAGACCGTCGGGTTGAAGACCTGCCACGTCATGAGCGCCAGCGCGGCGAGCGCGCACACGCACGAAACGATTAACCACCGTACGTCGACAGGTCGTGCGCTCAAGGCTTTCCCGCCTTGTCGGCCGCCCCGGGAGCCTGAAAGAACGGGTGGGCGAGCCCATGGCAGCCTTCGCTCGCGCAGCCCAAACGCCCGGCCCGGGTGTCGTCGAGCGACGCCCTATGGTCGGGCACTTTGAGCCAAAGCGTGTCGTCGGTCGAATGGCACTGCATGCAGTTTCCGTTCATCTTCGAGGGCTCGCGCAGATGGATCGTCTTTTTGGCCTCTTCGACAGGCGTCTGTCGGTATTCGGTCAAGTACAACCATACGTGTCTCAGGCCGCCGGCCTTGGTCAGGATCGTGCCAAACATCCCGTAGTCGGCATGGCACACGTAACAGTTTTCGTTACCGAACATGGCATTGCGAGCGTGCCGCGATGCGAGCGATCCGCTTGCGCGGTCGTCGGAATCGGCACGGTGCAGCGCCATGACGTGGCATGACCCGCAAAACACGCGATCTTTGGTCGCCTCGAAGCCCTGCACGTTGCCCGCAAAAGCCGCGCCGATGGGGAACACACCGAGCCCGAGAAGCAGCCACAGCTTGGTGGCGCGCATCAGTGGCGGACGCAAGACGAGGTAGCCGACCAGGATGGTCGCCGACAACGCCGCGCTCGCGCACTCGACCACCGCCAAGGGCGACGACGCCAGCAGGGTCACCCGATGGCCTCGCGACGCGCGCCTGGGACTTGCACGGGGCCCACGCCGACCATGTCTTGCAAGACAACGGCCAGTCGTCCCCCGCGGCGACGCTTTGTGGCGTGTGCGGCGACGACCGTCGCCGGTGCCATGGGACTCGGGTCGGGGGCGGGGGCGGACCCCCTGCGGCTTCGGGCCGACGCTCTCGCCGAGACGCAGGGGACGTCATCCCCGGCGGGACTTGTCGTCCTTCAGGGGCAGGACGCGATGCGCCCATGGATCAGCGCCGAAGCGCTGGTCTGGGCCGGTGCGCGTTCGCCGCATTTCACCGGCGATGTCCTGGTGCTGACCGTCCGGCTCCGCGAGCCGCACGGGTATGTCGAAGCCCTCGCCGGACGCTTCGTGATCGCCACAGGTGCGGTGCACCCGGTGCAAATCGACGGAGTGCATGTGATCGGACGTGCCCCGTGGGGATCCACGGTGGAGACCTTCGGCGGGCTTCCGGTGGTCCCGCGCTTCGGGGCGCGCAGCTACGACTGGATCGCCGGGGGTCGGGTCGCCCAAAGGGTCGCCGACACCGTGACACTGGGCGTCTCCTACGTGCAGCGGCGCGAGGACGGGGAGATCTCGAGTGAAGAGGTGGGGGCCGACCTTGCGGCGGCTCCGGCTCGTTGGCTCGACGTCGCAGCGTTCGGCGCGTACGACCTCGAGAACCCCGGGATCGCGGAGGCTCGCGCGTCGGCCGCCGCACGATGGAACGATTGGCGCTTCGAGCTATTCGGGTCGCAGCTGTCGCCCGGCAGGCTGCTGCCCGCGACGTCGCTGTTCTCCGTGCTCGGCGACCTGCCGTCGCAGACGATTGGGGCGACCGTTCGGTGGCGAGCGGCCCCACGGCTCGACCTGCTCGCGAGCGGCGCCGGTCAGGACGTCGCGGGCGATCTCGGCGGCAACGGGTGGGTGCGCGCGACGCTGCGCCTCGACGACCGGGGCAACGGCAACCTCGGAATCGAGCTGCGCCGCGTCGATCTGCCCGGAGCGCGGTGGACGGGGGTGCGCGCCATCGGTGCCGTGCCCTTGGGCAAGGGCTTTTGCTACTCGTCGGAGATCGAGATTGTCGCGGCCGACCACCCCGACGGACGCGGCGTCGCGTGGCCGTGGGGCCTGTCGGCGCTGTCGTGGCGGTCCCCTAACGGCTGGCAGGTCGCGGGCGCTCTGGAAGCCTCTGCGACGCCCCAGCTCCGCTACGAGGCCGATGCCCTGGTGCGTCTCTCGTACGCGCTGGGCGGGCCCGAAACCGCGGCGCCACCCGGCCCCTCCTCGGGAACCCGATGAGGATGCGTTTCACGCTCGGGATGGTCGTGTCGATCGCGCTCGCGGCGTGCGCCAGCGTGCTCGGCCTTCGTCATGATCTGCCGTCGCACCCGTTCGAGCACCGCGCCCACGTGCTCAAGGGCATCAACTGCGTCGAATGCCATGTAGGGGTCGCGCTCGCTGGAGACACGGGGCCGATCCATTTTCCGTCCGACGCCGTCTGCCGGCGATGCCACGAGAAGCCCCACGACGATCGACCGTGCATGCTGTGTCACGGCGAACCGTACGTACGCCAAGTGGCGGAGCTCGCACGCGCGCAGCTTCGATTCGATCACCCACGCCACATGGGTGCGGTCCACGGCGATTGCGTTCGGTGCCATTCCGACGTGGCCGAAGCGCGTCCGGAGACCGTCTTGCCGAAGATGGCCACCTGCTTCGGATGCCACGAGCACCGCGACCAGTGGGCGATGCGCGACTGCAACGGCTGCCACGTCGATTTGCGCGACGAGGGAGTACCGCCCGACGATCACCTCGTTCACGACGCTGACTTCGTCCGCGAGCATGGTGTACGAGCGGCCAGCGCGCGCGACCTCTGCGCGAGCTGCCACACCGAGCGGCAGTGCGCGTCGTGCCATGGTGAGGGCACGGTCCCTGCCCTGCCCTGGAAGCTCGCCTTGGGCGAGGTGAGCCTGTCCGGCATTCATCGCGCCGGATTCATGGCTCGTCACCCCGAGGAAGCGAGGGCCGATCCGGGGGTCTGCACGACGTGCCACACGGAAAGCTCGTGCGTCGACTGCCACACTCGTGAGAACGTCGCCGGCTCCGCGGCGCCTAGCCCCCACCCGCCGGGCTGGGCGAACGGCGAGCACGGGGTGCAGGCCCGCATCGATCCGGTGTCCTGCGCGGGCTGCCACGGAGGCGCCGGCGAGACCCTCTGCGTCGGCTGCCATCGCGTCGGCGGACCGGGCGGCAACCCTCACGGTCCCGGCTTCACGAGCCACAAGGACGTTCACCGCGACGTGCCGTGTCGTCTGTGTCACGGGGTCGGTCCATGACCCGGGGGGTCCGACGAGTCCTCTTTGGCCTCGCCGGCGCGGTCGTGATCGTGGCCGCATGCCTCGCGGTGCGGGTCCTGATCGGGCGGCACAGGGCGAAGAGCGTGACGCCCGACTTCGTGCCCGCGTCGTGGGCCCAGGCGCGCACGACTCCCGGTCACCGGACGCACGTGGGCGCGGCGAAGGCCGAGTGCCACGACTGCCACGACTTCGAGCGCGACGGGTTCAAAAACCCCGGCACGGCGGTCTGCACGAAATGCCATGCGAGGGAAACCGGCGTCGCCCACCACGGCAGTCCGTCCCGCTCGACCGACTGCCTGACCTGCCATGCGTTCGCGATCGGGCGTGCCGAGCCGACATGCATCGACTGCCACGCGAGGCCGGAGGGCCTTCTGCCGGCCGTGGTGCAACACGCGACCGTCGACTGCACGACGTGCCACCGCCTGCACGAGACCCCTTCCATCGTCCCGGCGGATTGCACGAGTTGCCACCGCGAGCGCGCGCCCGAGCACGGCGAGCACGCCGGATTCGAAGGGTTGCCTCGACTGCCACCGCCCCCACGAGCCTGCGTCCGCGGCGAAGGCCGCCTGCGCGAGCTGCCATGCGCAGGGGTCAGAACCGCACCCGAGCGCCCACGACGCGTGCCTCAATTGTCACGAGCCTCACAGCTTCGTCGCGAAAGCCAGCGTGTGCGTCAGCTGCCACGGCCCCAAGACCACGCTGGTCGCCAGCGAGGTCCCGGCCCACGCCGTTTGCGTGAACTGCCACAATCCGCACGCTCCCGGCGCGGCCGCGGCCGCTTGTGCGCGATGCCACCAGGACGTCCAGGTGAGTCACGGGAACGCGGCCGCGTGTGTCACGTGCCATCGGCCCCACACGGACGATCCGACCGCGGTCGCGGCCACGTGCACGAGCTGTCACGAGAAGGTGGCCTCCACCGACACCGGCGCGCACAGCGGAGCCATCGTCTGCGAGGCGTGCCACAAGCCGCACGCCTTCGAGGGGCTGGACGAAAAGACCCTGTGCCGAGACTGTCACGTCCACGAGACCACGCTCGTCGCATCGAACCCCGGCCATGCCGACTGCGTGTCGTGCCACGGCGCATCGGTCGTGCATGCGATTGCGGCGCCGGCGCCTTGCGGCACCTGCCATGCCGTCGAACAGAAGTCCGCGCCCGCGGGCCACCAGCGCTGCATCGGTTGCCACGAGCCCCACGGCGGGCAGCCCACGCCCCCGTGCGCCTCGTGCCATGCGGACAAGACCCGCGAGCCGCACGGGGCGATCCCGGGAGGCTGCGGGAACTGCCATCGCCCCCACGGCCCCGGCGGCATCGCCGCGCCCCCCGCTTGCACGACGTGCCATGCGCCGGCCACGTTACCGGGGCTCCATGCCGTGCCGGGCCACGCGGCGTGCGCCAGCTGCCACGTGTCGCCCCACGAGCCGCCACGCGACGATCGCGCCACGTGCACGGCAAGTTGCCACACCGACCGGGGCGACCACGAGCCCGGCGTATCGGTGTGCACCGGTTGCCACGTGTTCCGGGCTTCGAGCCCGTGACCCGGAGGGGCTCAGCGCACGATCACTCGGAGCCGGCGAACTCGATGATGCCGTCGATGTGGCGGGATAAGCCGATCGCGGCAATCGACGGAGTGCCGTTGGCATCGATCGACACCTCCGAGCCGTGGCAATCCGAGCGGTTGCAGTCCGTCGCGGGGGTGTGATCGGAGGGTGGAATTCCGTGACATGCCCCGCACTTGGCCTGCGCCCCCGACGTGTCGTTCCAGGCCGGGGCGGCCGCAGGGCCGGCCAGGTTGGCCCCATGGCACGCGACGTTCGTGCACTGGGTGCCGTCCCATGCTGGCAGCGATCCGCGCGCCATGGCGAGCCCCGAGAGCGTGACATGCACCGTGCCATCCAGGTGAACGGGATCCAGGATCGTGCTCGGCACCACGTGGCAATTCGTGCAATCGAGCGGCACCGTGATCGTCGGATTCTGATGCGCCGGGTGCGCGGCCGTGCTCGGCCACGGGCTACTGCCGCTGCCGTGGCACGCGCCGCAGAGGCCGCTGCCGTTGCCGAGGTCGACCTTGCCGTTCAGGTGCAGCGGCCCACCGGTCAGCGCCGTGCCCGTGGCATTCGCCTCCGCGTGGCAATTGCTGCACGGCCCCACGTAGTGACCGCTCGGTGGCGAGCCGTGGCAGTCGCCGCACGCCATCGGCGTGGTCTCGCTCCAGGTCGGTCGCGGCCGGGCGCCGCCCTGGTCGTGGCAATAAACCGCACAGGTCTGCGTCGCGCGGTCGTAGCTGGCTTCGCCGGCCACGACCGTCGGATCAAAGAGGATCTCGACGGTCCCGTCGCCGTGATAGCCCCCGATGACCGGATTGCCGGGCACCGGATGGCACGTCGAGCACGCGACTCCCGTCGGCAAAGCCTCCGAGGGCTGGACGTGCGCCGCATGGGCCCCGGCGTTGACCGCGTCACCCGGGAAAAAGCAAGGATCCCGCGGGGGGTAGGCGATCGTACCGGATCCGTGGCAGGTGCTGCACGCCAGCGCTCCCCCGGGCTGGTCGTGGCAGCTCGTACAGGCGGGCGCGCCCGGTGCAGGCGATGTGACGCCGGCGGGGGTCGAGGGCGCTCCCGCGTGGCAGCGCCCGCACGCGTTCGGATCGTCGGCGTCGAGCATCGGGGCCCAGCGCACAGCGCGTAAGGTCGTCCCGTGGAACGCGATCGACCGCGGATCGGCAAACCCTGGATCGTGCACCCCGTCCACGACGTCCGGGGTGCCCGCGACCACCCATCCCAAGAGCGTCGAGCGATCGGAGTCCGAAAGCAGCCCTACGTGCGGTGCCGTGTCGAGCGCGGCGAGAATCGGAGCGGCCCCGCTCGCCGGGAGCGTGGCCGGCGCGCCGGAAGGCGCGACGCAGCCGATCGCGGCCAAATACGACGTGGCGCTCCAGCCCGCGGCCGGGTTCGTATTCCCGTGGCAGGAGACGCAGTGCGCCTGCAGGATCGGCACCCCCACGTCGACGTCGAAGCCCGGCGGCTGCGACTCGGTCGCCCGGTCCTCTTGGCACGACGCCAAAAGGCAGAGGATGCCGATCGTTCGAGCGATCGCCGAGTTCACCGCCGCGACTACGGGCGGCCGGCCGAGTAGGTGGGCGGCGCGCCACCGGTCACGGCCTCGTACGAATCGTAGAGGAGCTGCCCTTCGTAGAGCGGAGCGTGCACGCCGTAGGCTCCGCCGCGGGAGATGATCAGATAGTTGTAGAGCGCCCCGGCCTGAGCCGCCGTGAGGGTCACGCCCGGCAGCGGATTGTCGTCGGCCCAGTTCCCGTCGCCGACCTGGCCGGCCCCGCCGTCCGGATCGGTCAGCGGGGTGTAGGGCGGAGCGGTCGCGCGCGTCAGCCAGCCCTGGTTGTTCAAAGCCCGTTGGAGGTCGGTCATCGCGCTCTTGATGACCGTCTCGCCACCCCCCACGTCAAAGTTCGTCGGCGCCGGCATGTGGCAACTCGCGCACACACTCAGCTGAGGATTGAAGGAGTGGTCGGGGACGTTGGCGTTGCTCGTGACGTTGGGCATGTGGCAGTCGACACACCCGAGCACCACTTCGTGGGAGTCCTCGGAATAGGTGACGTTCGGATACTGATAGCCCCCTTGCCCCGTGAAGACGTCGGCCATCGGCCCCTCGTGCGGTCCCCAGTAGACGCTCGTGATCCGGTTGCCCGCGTCCGCGGCGATGTAGTTGGTCACGTCGACACGCGACTTGTGGCACCAAATGCACGTGTCGCTCGGGCCGTAGTCGCGAGGGGTCGCCGTGCCCGTGACCGCACCGACCGAGGGGCTTTTCTCGAGAAATACGGTGCCCCCGTCGGGCGCGACATTGAGCGGGAAGGACCCCGGCGTCCACGGGATCCCCGTGACGTGCGGATCGTTGGCGGGTGTCACGTTATGGCAGGTGGTGCAATAAACTTGCGCCACCGTGGCGGTCCCGGCGTAGTTGGCGTAGTTCGGCGCGGCCGGATCCTTGGTCGTATCCCAGTATTGAAGCTCGCCGCCAGCGAGGTTGACGACGCCGGCGTCGCCATCGGTCATGACGTTTCCCGCGACGCGTTGCTGAAGGGCATCGATGGCGTGGCAGTTGCCGCACGCGTCGCCCGGAGCGACCCACTCCGCCGCGGTCGTCGTATCCACGTTCGCCAGGTACACCTGGTAGTGCGTGCTTCCCTGGTACTGCGTGATGACCCCATTGAAGCCATGGCACGGCGACAAGCACGACACCGAGATCGAAACGGCTCCGGCTTCACCCACCGAGCCGGCAGGACCCGCCGGACCGGCGGGCCCGGCAGGCCCGGCCGTGCCGGTGGCGCCCTGAGGCCCCGGTGGACCGGCGTCTCCAGTCGCGCCTTCCGGACCGACCGGGCCTGCGCAGCCCGCCAGGCCGAGAAACCAAAGTCCAGCGACGAGGGCGAGGAAAGGCGATCGGCTCATGGATCCGCGGCCACGTGCACGATGCGTTCCCGGAATCGTGGCTCCCCGGTCCGGGTGGGGCCGAGTCGGCAACCCCTCGAAAGAAAAGTGAACCTACCCCGCCTCCCGCGCAGAGAGAGGCGTCGGTCAACCACCCTGGCGCATGCCATCCTTTGCACCTTGCCAAGGCACTTTGCAAATTGCAAGCGAGCTCGTGGCTCAGGGCTTTTGCCGCTTCGCGTTTGTCGGTTCCGGGGGTCGCAGATAGCCTTGCGGCGGTGAGCGCCAAGGCATTGACGGGCCTCGTCGCAGGGCCGTTCCATCCCCACTCGCCCCAGGCGGCCGCGATCGCCAACCTCTTCGCGACCACGCTGCTCCTTTGCGGCGCCGTCTTCTTCCTCGTGACGGCTCTGATCTCGGTTTGTGTGTTGCGCTTTCGCGCAAAGAGTGCGCGCGAACCGAAGCCCATCGAAGGCAATACGCGTCTCGAGATCGGCTGGACGATCGCCCCCGTGTTGCTCCTCACCTGGCTGCTGGTCCTCACCGGACGAGCGATGCAGGCGTCGGATCCCGCGGTCGATCGGGCCCCGGACGTGACGATCATCGCCCACCAGTGGTGGTGGGAGGCGAGGTACCCGTCGGGCGCCGTCACCGCGAACGAGATCCACCTCCCTGCCGGCAAGCCGCTGGTCGTTCGCCTCGAGTCGGCGGACGTCGTGCACGATTTCTGGGTTCCCGAGCTCGGACGCAAGATGGACGCCACTCCGGGACGGCCCACGAGCCTCTGGATGCAGGCGGATCAACCCGGCACGTACGCGGGCACGTGCGCCGAGTACTGCGGCGCCCAGCACGCGTGGATGCGCATCCTCGTCGTGATGGACACGCCGGACCAATTCACGACCTGGGAGCGTCACCAGATCGCCCCGGCGGCTCACCCGGTAGACGAGGCGGCGCTCCGAGGTGCGACGATCTTCGCAGCGATGACGTGCATCACGTGTCACTCGATCCGCGGCAACGGAGAAAGCGCCCGGTTCGCACCCGACCTGACGCACCTCGCAGAGCGCACGACGCTGGGCGCCGGGGTCCTGCCCAACACCCCGGCGACTTTGGCTCAATGGCTCGAGAATCCGCAAGACATCAAGGAGGGCTGCCACATGCCGAACGCACAGCTGCCCGACCATCAGGTCAAAGACCTCGTCGCGTATCTGGAGACACTCCGATGACCGTCGCGAATCCCGAGGTCGCCGTCGTCCCGGAACGCGGCGCGCGGCAAGACGAACTCGGCGCATTCGCCTGGGTGGCCACAGTCGATCACAAGCGCATCGGCCTGCTCTATCTGCTCACCTCACTCGTCTTCTTCGCCGTCGGAGGAGTCGAAGCGCTCCTCATTCGTATCCAGCTCGCGCGCCCGAACGCGCACTTTCTTTCGCCGGAGACGTATAACGAGATGTTCACGATGCACGGCACGACGATGATCTTTCTCGTCGTGATGCCCGCGCTGGTCGGTCTGGGCAACTACTTCGTGCCGCTGATGATTGGGGCCCGCGACATGGCGTTTCCGCGGCTGAACGCACTGAGCTATTGGCTATTCCCGTTTGGCGGCCTGCTCCTTCACTTCAGCCTCTTCGCCGGCGGCGCCCCTTCGGCCGGCTGGTTCAGCTACGCCCCGCTCAGCGAGACACCCTACAGCTCCACGGCAGGGATCGACTACTGGATCCTGGCGCTTCTGGTGCTCGGAATCGGCTCGGTCAGCGGGGCGATCAACCTCATCGCCACGGTCATCACGCTCCGCGCACCCGGCCTCACCATCCGGCGGCTGCCGCTGTTCGTGTGGATGACGTTCGTCACCGCCAGCCTCATCGTCCTCGCGTTGCCCGTCCTGAACGCGTCGCTCGTGATGCTTTTGGTCGATCGCCGCCTCGACGCTCACTTTTTCCAGGCGACCGGCGGCGGCTCGGCCATCTTGTGGCAGCACTTCTTTTGGACCTTCGGGCACCCGGAGGTCTACATCATGGCGCTGCCGGCGTTCGGGATCATCTCCGAGGTCATCCCCGTCTTCTCCGGAAAGCCCATTTTCGGCTACGAGTTCGTCGCGGCCTCGACGGTCGCCATCGCGATCCTGAGCTTCGGCGTCTGGGCCCACCACATGTTCGCGGTGGGGCTCGGGCACAGAGCCGACCTGGCGTTCGCGATGGGAAGCATGGCCATCGCCGTGCCCACCGGCGTCAAGATCTTCAACTGGATCGCGACGATGTGGGGGGGCGCGATCCGGTTCACGACGGCGATGATGTTCGCGGTCGCGTTTCTGCTCGAGTTCGTCATCGGCGGCCTGAGCGGCATCACGTTCGCCGCGGCACCGATCGACTGGCAGGTCACCGACACGTATTATCTGGTCGCGCATTTCCACTACGTGTTGTTCGGGGGCACGGCCTTCGCGATCTTCGCGGGGATCTATTACTGGTTTCCCAAGATGACCGGCCGCCTTCTCGACGAGCGGTGGGGCAAGGCGCACTTCTGGCTCACGGTCGTCGGCTTCAACCTGACATTTTTCGTGCAGCACTTTCTGGGCATCCTGGGCATGCCCCGGCGCGTGTACACGTATCCGGATTTGCCCGGGTGGGGCGCGCTGAACATGGCCTCGACCGTGGGCGCGTTCGTCATGGGCGTGTCGGTCGCCGTCTTCGGGATCAACATGGCGACGAGCCTGCGTCGCGGCCATGTCGCCGGCGACAATCCGTGGAACGGGTGGACCCTCGAGTGGGCAACGACTTCGCCACCGCCTCCGCACAACTTCGAGCGCGCTCTTTCCGTCCGCAGCCGGCGTCCGCTTCGGGATCCCGTTGCGCCCGAGGGCACGCCAGCCCGCACCGCCGCGCCAGAGAGCCACGCGCCCGACAAGGCCGTGGTCGCGGTCTGGGCGCTCATCGTCTCGGAAGCGGCGTTCTTCGTCGTCCTCATCCTGTCGTATGTCTTCTTCAACCTGTCGACGAAGGCGGCGGCGGCCGCGCTCGACGTCAAGAAAGCCGGCGTACTGACCGTGTGTTTGCTCGCGAGCAGCCTCACCCTTTACTTCGCGGAAAGAGGCCTCGCGCGCGGCACGATTCGCGCCTTCCGCGCGTGGTCGACCGCGACCCTCGCGCTCGGCCTCGTCTTTCTGGGCGGGCAAGCCCGCGAGTACGCGAAGCTCTTCGAGCGCGGGTTCGCGGTGGACAGCAGCCTGTTCACGTCCACCTTCTTCACCCTCACCGGATTTCATGGCCTCCACGTCTTGCTGGGGCTCGTCGCGCTTGGATTCCTCGCGGGCCTCGCGTCCACGGGCGACTTTCGGGACAAGTCGTCTCGCGCGCTTCGGGCCGTCGGGCTCTATTGGCACTTCGTCGACGCGGTTTGGCTCGTCGTGTTCACCCTCGTCTACGGAAGAATCGTTCTGTGACGACACGTTCGCTTCTGCTTTCGGCGTGGGATCCGGGGACCGTAGTCCCGCTCGCGTGCATCCTCGCGCTCGGCGCGTACGGTTTTCGCTACCGCGGTCGCCTCGACGCAAGGGCGGTCTTCTTTGGTCTAGCGGTCGCGATCTTCTTTGTGGCGCTCGCGTCGCCGATCGGCGTTCTCGCGCGGGGCTACTCGTTCAGCGCGCACATGCTCCAGCACCTGCTCCTGATGCTGGTCGTCCCGCCGCTCGTGCTTCTGGGACTGCCTCGCGAGCGCGCGCCGCGCGCGTCTCCTCCGCGCGATCGAGGCGCGTTCGGGTACCTGGGACCTTGGGTCGCAGGCGTCGGAGCCATGTGGTTCTGGCATGCGCCCTCGCTCTGCAACGCGGCCGCCGTAAGCCCGAGTGTGCAGGCCTTTCAGACCGCGTCGCTGCTCGGGATGGGGTACGCGTTCTGGCGACCGATCCTCGCGCCTTGCGTCGCGGATCGCCTGCCGGCATTCGCCGCCATCCTGTATCTTTTCGCCGCGTGCGTCGCCTGCACGATTCTCGGCATCGTGGTCACCCTCTCGCCCGTCGAGGTCTGCAGCGCGTACACGCACCCCGTCGACTCGCTCGGCGTCCTTCCGCTCTTGCGCGACGGCTGGGGTCTGTCGTGTCGGGCCGATCAGGAGATCGGTGGCCTGATGATGTGGGTACCGGCCTGCTTTGTCTACGCGGCGGCGATCCTCGCGACGATCGGCCGCTATTACGGCGAGGAGCAGACTCTGCCGCATGCGGCGGGAGGCGCGCCATGACGTCCGATCCCGACCGTCCGAAGCCCGAGGACGCCGCCGATGGGGTCGAGGTCAGGCTCGAGGGGATGGCTCGACCCACGGTGTTCCCCGCTTCGATGGCGTTCGGTATCACCCTTGGCTTGTGGGGAATCGCAACGTCGCCCGTCGTTCTGTTCGGGGGGGCTCTGGTCGTCGTCGTATCCCTGATCGGCTGGATTGGAGAGATCCGCCATGAACCATGAAAAGCGGGACGACGACGAGCCCGCGCTCGTCGAGAGGCCGCCCGAGTCGGCTCACGAGATCGCGCGTCGCCAGCTCCTCGGCAAAATGACGGTCGGCCTGGGCGTCGCTTGCGGCGCCGCGATCTCGGTCCCCGGGGTGGGGTTCGTCGTGGCGCCGCTCCTTCGCGACGCTCCTCTCGAATGGCGCCCCGTGGGCAAGGTCGAACATTTCAAAGTGGGCGAGACCGTCAACGTCGTGTTCATCGACGGATCGCCTTTGCCCTGGGCGGGCGTCACCGCGAAAACCTCCGCGTGGCTCCGCCGCTTGAGCGAGGACGAGTTTGTCGCATTCTCGGTCAACTGCTCGCACCTCGGATGCCCCGTTCGCTGGATCCGAGAAGCGCTTCTCTTCATGTGCCCTTGCCACGGCGGCGTGTACTACGAGGATGGTCGCGTCGCTGCTGGACCGCCGCCTCACCCTCTCACCCGGTACCCGGTCCGCATCCAAAACGGCGAAGTGGCGATCCGAGCGGACCCCATCCCGATCGGCTGAACATGATCAAGCGACTCGTGAAGACCACCTGGGCCACGATCGACGATCGCGTGGGCATCTCGTCGCTCGTCGGACCGCTGCTCAAGCACCCGGTGCCGCGCGGCGCGCGCTGGTGGTACGTGTTCGGGAGCGCCACGCTGTTCGCGCTCGCCATCCAAGTCCTGAGCGGCGTGACGCTCGCCTTCTCCTACATCGCCTCGTCCTCGCAGGCGTACGAGACCCTGCTCTTCATCACGAACAGCGCCCCGTTCGGCCGCACGCTGCGCGGGCTCCACTACTACGGCGCCTCGGCGATGGTGCTGATGGTGGGCATCCACATGGGGCAGGTCTATATTTCCGGATCGTACAAGTTTCCCCGCGAGATGAATTGGCTCTCGGGGGTGGGGCTCCTCGCGTTGACGCTCGGCATGGGATTCACCGGCCAGCTGCTTCGCTGGGACCAAAACGCGACGTGGTCGGTCGTGGTCGGCGCGGAGCAGGCGGGGCGCCTGCCCCTGGTCGGCGACCGGATCGCCCGCTTCATCCTCGGAGGCGACACGGTGGGGGGCGCCACGCTCAGTCGTTTTTTCGCCATCCACGTGTTTCTGATCCCTGCGATGCTCTTCGCGGGAGTGGCCCTGCACGTGTTCCTCGTGGTGAGGCACGGGATCTCCGAGCCGCCCACGGCCGGCGATCTCGTCGATCCCAAGACGTACCGGAGCCGCTACAAGGAGCACCTCGCGAAGCACGGCGTCCCCTTCTGGCCGGACGCCGCCTGGCGCGACGTCGTGTTCGGCGTCGCGATGGCGACGGGCATCCTTCTGCTCGCGATCTTCGTCGGTCCTGTCCCGATCGGCGCTCCGCCCGACCCGAGTCTCCTTGCCTCCGACCCGCGCCCGGATTGGTACCTTCTTTGGTATTTCGCGGTCCTCGCGCTCGCTCCGCCGAGGATCGAGACCGCCATCATCCTCTTTGCGCCGATCGCCGTGGGCGGACTGCTCATTTCTGCCCCGCTCATCTCCAACAAGGGAGAGCGGAGCGCGCGGCGTCGCCCGTGGGCGATCGGGATGGTGGTGCTCACGGTGGTCATGATCGGGTCCCTTTGGATCCTCGGCGCTCGTTCGCCTTGGTCGCCGAATTTCGACGCGCCGCCGCTCACCGCGGAGGTCGTGGGTGCCACCGACGGGCCCGTGGCGGAGGGCGCGCGGCTCTTTCACGACAAGGGTTGCCTGAACTGCCATCTCATCGCGGGCAACGGCGGGCGGCGCGGACCGAACCTGAGCACCATCGGCGATCTTCTGACGCGAGAGGACATCACGATCCGAATTTCGAACGGTGGAACGAACATGCCGGGCTTTGCGGGGACGCTCGCGCCTCAGGAGCTGGAGCAGCTGGTCCTTTTTCTGTCGTCGCGGAGAACCCCAGCGCCGAAATGAGGCAACGCGCCCGGTCAGGGCATGGACGAGATCCTCGGCATGGACCGTGCTCGCATTCGGGCATGAAAATGCCCAAGTTGACCGAGGTCGAGTTGAAAGAGAGATTGCAGAGGCTGCCCGGATGGGTGGTGCGTGACGGCAAGCTCCACCGCGATTACACGTTTGCCGACTTTTCCGACGCATTTGGCTTCATGGCCACGTGTGCACTCATCGCGCAGAAGCAGGACCATCACCCCGAGTGGTTCAACGTCTTCAATCGTGTCGTCGTGGATCTGACGACGCACGATGCCGGCGGCATCAGCGCTCTCGATTTCGATCTGGCGACCGCCATGGAAAAGGCGGCGCGGCAGCCGGCCAAGGCCGCCCCCGTTTGAGGGAGTTCGCGCTCACTCCTGAGCCTACGCATGGTACGCCAAATCGGGGCCGGGCGATCACCCGGGCGGCACCGCGCGATGGAGTGGATCGAAGAGCGGCGATGGCAGATCGGAAGGCCGGGCCGGCGGTGCCCCGCCGTCGCCTGCCGTTGGGGAACCGAAAGGCTCGACGACTCCGCCGTCCGCCCCGGTGTTGCGCGGATCCGACTCGCCTGTTCTCGGAAGCTCCGTCGGCGCGTTGGATGGGGCCGGTCCGGGGACGCCTGGAGCCGGCACGAGCGGGCTTACCGGGGCGGCCGTGCCGGTCGGCGTCTCGGACTTCGGTCGATCCGGATTGCCGGTCGTGACCGCATTCTCGATCTTTTCGAAAGCGCGTCCGATCGACCGGAAACTCGTGGCGCCCGCAAAGACGATCATCGCACTGTAGGATTGGAGGTCGACCGTGACCCACTGGTTGGGGATGACATACGGATTGACCGCGATCGCCTGGCCCCACCCGTACCCGAGCTGCGCCCCGATGAGCAGGTCCGTTCCGCCGCCGTACGAACCGATTCCAAAAGACACGGCGAGGCTATTGGTCCGGGCCGGCGCGAGGTTGCCGAGCGACGATTGCGGGAAGAGAGCCGACAGTGTCGTGAAATTGGTCGACGCTCCGCCGAGCACGCTGAACGTCGGCGAGAACAGGTACTCGAAGCCGGCCGACGTGTTCAAGACGGGCCGCTCGGGGACGACGTACGACGCGCGCGACACGAGAGGCGCAGCGCCGGTTGCAAGCGTCGTCTCGCTCACGGTCATGGTCGACGACATGGCGCCGACGGGCAGGTCGAGCCGTTCGTCGAGTTCGAGCACCAGTCGTCCCCGTTCCAGCCCCGCACCCACGGCGAATCGCGCCGGCGGCGGGGCATTGAACGAACCCTGTCCCGTCGCAAGGGTCGCCGTGTGGCTGTCCGGATCTCCGTTTTCCTCGTGCAGTGTCGCATCGTACACGCCGAAAAGGTGCACGGCCGGCAGTTGCACGCTCGCGCCGAACGTGAAATTTCCGATGTGGTAGATGCCACCGAGGCTGGCTGCCAGATCGAACGCATGCCCGTTGCCGCTCGTCCCGAGCGACGACTCGATCGCGCTGCCCGAAAGCGTCGACGTCACGCTGCTGCTGTCGAAGATGAACGAGTCGGAGGTGTAGACGCCCTGGATCGAGGCCCCCAGCGCAAGGCTGTCGGTCGGCGAGAAGCTGTAGGTCGGCCCCGCGTACAATCGGTTCCACCTGCGACTGACCGATTGCGCCTGCGCGGTGGAGCCGAGCGGCGTGCTTGCGTGAAGAGGAAGCGCCGGCAAGCCGACGTCCGCCGACTCGGTGCTGCCGAAGCAGAAGGCCACTTTATGACGGCCGCGGTGGAAGCCGGAGTCGTGCGATCCCTCCGAGCTCACGCCCCGAATCGTAAAGAAAAGGCAGAGCGTCGACGGCAAGATGTCGAGACCGTCCGACCAGACGCCGGTCCCGCGGAGCGACACGTTTCCGAAGAGCGAGGCGTCGACCGGCCCCTGCTGGTGCCAGCCGCTGAAGTGCGTCGCGGCAAACGTGTAGAAGTTGACGGAGAACGCGAGGGAGTGATCGTCGATGCGGACGATCGTGGCCGGGTTGAGAAACGGCCCGGATCCGTCGCGCGCGAGCGCTACGCCCGTGTTGCCCATCAGAGTCGAGCGCCCTCCCGTCGGAGCGGAGAGGCCATTGCCCTGAGCGCGGGCAGGTCCCGTGACAACGGACAAGAGGACGATCGCTCCAAACCAGCCGACGATCGCGCCGCGCACGCGGCGACCTCGAAGCACGCGTCGATGCGCCGAGCGAGAGCGACCGCCCCTCGCGACTGGCGACCAGGCCGAAGCCTCTGTCATGCCGTTGCGGGCATCAGCGGCAGGTCAATTCCGAAGACGCAGCCTCTTCCCGGAACATCCCGCACGCGGATCTCTCCCCCGCTTGCTTTGACGCCCTTGAGGCTGATGAATAGGCCGTGCCCCAACCCCTTTCGTTGGCTCCCGGACTGCGCAAAGGCGCGCCGCAACACCTCCGCCTTGCCTTCAGGAAGTCCCCCGCATTGGTCTTCGATCTCGATCGCGACGTGCCCGTCGGCGACCGAGGTCCTGATCGATACATGCCCGCCCGCGGGCGTGAACTTGAACGCGTTTTGCAGCAGGTTGCCGACGGCTCCTGCGAGAACATGGGGATCCGCGTGCACATCGACGCGGCGATCGGTCGCCGCGACGCTGAGCGAAACGCCATGCGTCCCCGACTCCATCATCCCGTCGACTTCCGCCTCTTCCAGAAGCTCTTGCAAATGAATGCGCTGCCGACGCGCGGTCCCGGAGTCCAGACGCACCTCGAGCAGCGCTTGATCGACGAGGTCCTTCATCCCATGGAGGTTTCGCGTGATGAGCGACGCGACACTCCCCGCGATGGGCGCGCGACCGTTCTTGATCGCCTGGAACGCAAACTGCGCGGCCGAGATCCGGTTTCGTAGCTCGTGCGCGAAGAGGCCCGATCGCTCCGTTTCGCCATCGACCAGCAATCGCTCCCGGAGCCGCGTGTACTCCGTCACCGCCTGAGCGATGGCGTTGTCGAGGCATCGATTGAGCGTGTGAAATTCGTCGGTCGCGATCCGCGCGTGGCTGTTCAGGGCGAGCTCGGTGATCGCCTGGCAGACATCGCCGTAGTCGTGAACGACCTGGGCCACCGTATACCCGAGGTTCAGCAACGCCGCGCCGTGCGCCACCGCGCCGAGGTCGATCGCCTTGTCCACCGACGTCGGCTCGCCATCAAGCGTTTCGGCGAGTTGATCCAAGAACAAGGGCACTCCGCACAAAAGCTCCCGTTCTGTGGCTCTTGGAGCCAGTCGTTGAGCGACCTTCGCCCGTGTGAGCGCGATCAGTTCATCGCGGTGGGCGACGATGAAGTCGCTGAGCACGACATTTCGATCCATGCGCGTGTTCCCATGCAACAGTCGCTCCCACGAACCACTCCGCGCATTCGGGGCGGCTGGACTGCCGATCCGCCTTTGCGCATGGGCTCACTGCCCCATGGCCTTGGTGGCGTTTTGCGATGGGCGCGGGCTCTTTGCGTCTTAGGCCCATAAGGGCACGAGGAGCATCGGAAGAGAGTCGTCGGACGGTCGCGGATGGGCCGATCGGAGTCGCATCCATTTCACACGCGTTTCGAGTCCATGCCGAATCGCGCATCGTCCCACCGTTGGCACCGTTTTGGTATGGTCCACGGTATAATCACGTTACGGTGCGTCCACCTGCCCGCCCCCATGCAAATCCGAGTCGGCTACGAGTTGCTCTACCAGTTTCCTCAACCGACCCCACTCATTTTGGTGGTCAACATTCACTACAGTCGGGCATCGGACATTGTCAGACCCGATTATCTCATCGTCAGCCCGAGTGCGCCGATCACGGCGTATCGAGACATGTTCGGCAATTGGTGCAGCCGGGTATTGGCGCCCGCCGGTCAGGTGCGAATCACGTCCGATGCGGTGGTGAGCGATACCGGATGGCCCGACGTGGTGGCGTCCGCGGCACAGCAGTCCGACGTGCCCTCGTTGCCGGAGGACTCGTTGGTCTTTTTGCTCGGGAGTCGTTACTGTGAAACCGACCGACTGTTGGAGACGGCCTGGGCCCTGTTTGCCGGCGCGCCGACCGGCTGGGGTCGCGTGCAAGCCATCTGCGACTTCGTGCATCGTCACATTTCGTTCGGCTACGAACACGCCAGGCCGACGAAAACGGCATGGGATGCCTTCCACGAACGCAAGGGCGTCTGCCGCGACTACGCGCATTTGGCGATCGCGTTCTGCCGTTGCATGAACATTCCGGCGCGGTACTGCACGGGCTATCTCGGGGACATGGGGCTGCCGCCGCCGTACGCACCGATGGACTTTGCGGCATGGTTCGAGGCGTATCTGGGCGGGCAATGGTACACGTTCGATCCGCGCAACAACACCCCACGTATCGGCCGAGTGCTCATCGCCCGAGGCCGCGACGCGGCGGACGTGGCCATCGCGACCACGTTCGGCCCCAACACGCTGGAAAGCTTCCGGGTGTGGACCGATGAAGTGAGCGGCTGATCGCTCACGCCGACCGTCGGTCCGTGGCCCCGACGCGCTTTTGCACTTCGGCTCCGAACTCGACGACGAGCCGAACGTCGTTCTCGGTCACCCGGGTCGTGCCGGATTCCACACGAACACCCAAGGCAGCGGCGGACACGAGGCCCGCCGGCAGCGAAAACACGTGGGTTAGCGTTTTTCCGAAATTCCACGCGAGTTCGACGTGCTTGGTGACGAGCTCCTTGTTCAAAAGAGTGGTCACGCGGTCGTCGAAGGAGGCTGGCAGAAGCGACACACCCGTGCGTTCGATCTGAAGGGTGAATACGAGCACGCTGCTGTTGCCATTCGGACCCGGGCGCACGGCGGGATGAATTCGGACCGTGAGTTGGCGCATGTGCACCGGCAGGTCCACCCCGAGCAGCGGCCAGTGGAGCGTCGCGTCGCACACGACGTTCACCCCCTCGAGGGCGACCAACGAGACCTCCGTCGGCGATTCGAGAACCAACGTGGCGCTCTCCCCGACACGAATCTCGAGCGGTGCCAATTTCGCGAACAGATCGCGCAGATCGTGTTGGGTCAGAATCGCTTCGCATCGCATGGCAGACGACCTCGCGATTGCGGATGCGAATCCCATGCCAATCGAGACAGGCGGCGCCAAAAGAGGCGGGGTCTCATCTCGGCGAGCCTCCGCGTTCACGGGGCGCTCCGCGGCACGGCCTAACGACGTGACCTCAGCCGGATGGGTACGTCGTTGCTGGGCGATTCGCAAACCACCACGGTGCCGGGGAAATTGCGAAAACGCCCCATGGACACGCGATCCCAAGGAGGCGTCGCGCGGCCCGGTACCGCGGATAGCCCGTGCGGGAATGCTTGTTGCTGTAGCCTCGTCGTGAGCCTGCTTGCAGCGCCGAATCGGCATGGCTTTTCGATCGACCGCGCCGTCGAGGGGGAACCTTGCCGAACCATCCATGTGCGCGGGCGCCTCGAATTCGTCGATGCCGGCGCGCTCTGGACCGAGGCGCGAAAGCTCCTCGTCTCGGCTTCGCCGCCGCGGCTGGACTTCGATCTCTCCAAGGTCGAAGCCGTCGACGGCGGAGCGATGGCCCTTCTCGTTCATCTCCGCAATCGCCTGCGTGCGCAGGGAATCGCGTCCGAGTTCGTCGGTGCCCGTCCGAACGTCCAAGAGATCGTTCATCTCTACGAAGGGGACGCTCACCTTCGCGCAGTGAGCAAGCGGAGGCCGGAGGGGGCGTTCGCTCAGATCGGACGCGCCACGTTGACCGTGGTCGTCGAAACGCAGCTCGTTCTGGCGTTCTTGGGCCAAATGATTCTATCGGCGGCGGCCACGCTGCGAGCCCCCCGGAGCGGCAACTGGAGCGACGTCTGGCCGACCATGGAGCGTGTGGGGGCCGACGCGGTGCCCATCGTGGTGCTGATCAACTTTCTCGTCGGCTTCGTGATGGCCTACCAGGGCGCCGTCCAGCTGAAGCAGTTCGGAGCGAACATCTTCGTCGCCGATCTCGTCGGCCTCTCGGTCACGCGAGAGCTCGGACCGCTGATGACCGCCATCATCCTGTGCGGCCGGTCCGGCGCGGCCTTTGCAGCGGAGCTCGGATCCATGAAGGTGTCCGAGGAGGTCGACGCGCTGCGTACGATGGGACTCGGCCCGATCCGGTATCTCGTTTTGCCGCGCGCGGTTGGGCTCTTCCTCGCGATCCCCATCCTAGCGCTGCTGGCCGATGCCGTCGGCATTCTGGGGGGCCTCGTGGTCGGCTTGATGAGTCTCGATCTCACGATCGTCGGATACCTGAGAGAGACCGCAAAGGCCGTGACACTCTGGGACGTCTATTCGGGCATCCTCAAGAGCGCCGTCTTCGGTGTCGCCATCGCACTCATCTCGTGTCAGCAAGGACTCGCGACCACAGGGGGCGCGGAAGGGGTCGGGCGCCGCACCACCTCGTCGGTCGTGACCACCCTGTTCGTCATCGTCCTGCTCGACGCAGGTTTCACGGTCTTTTTTCACGCGATCCATCGATGATCCTGGAAATGAGCGACGAAGCCATGATCCGCGTCGTCGATCTCACGATCGGTTGGGACGACGTCACCCTGCAAAAGAACATGAGTTTCGACGTCGCACGCGGAGACATATTCGCGATTCTCGGCGTGAGCGGATGCGGAAAGTCCACACTGATGCGGTATCTCGTCGGCCTCGAGACCCCGGTGCAAGGCACGGTCGTCGTCGCGGGCGCGGCGGCCCAACACCTTGAAGTCGGACGGCCGCCGTTCGGGGTCGTGTTTCAATCCGGGGCCCTCTTCACGTCGATGACCGTCGGCGAAAATGTCGGACTGCCGCTTCACACGTGGACCGATCTCACCCCCGAGGCGGTGGGCGCCATCGTCAGCGCCAAGCTGTGCCTGGTCGGCTTGCGCGGGGTCGAGGACAAGCTGCCTTCGGAGCTGTCGGGGGGCATGACCAAGCGCGCTGCGATTGCTCGAGCGATGGCCTTGGAGCCCCGTCTTCTCTTTCTCGATGAGCCGTCCGCTGGGCTCGACCCGGTCACGGCCGTCGAGCTCGATGACCTGATTCTCGTGCTCAATCGCGCTCTCGGATTGACGGTGGTCGTCGTGACCCACGAGCTCGCGAGCATCTTCAAGATCGTCTCGCGTTGCATCATGCTGGACAAGGAGAGCCAGAGCATCATCGCCTCCGGCATTCCGGCCGATCTCAGAGACTCGTGTGCCGATGAACGCGTCCAGCGGTTCTTTCACCGTGCAGCGAGAGCCCACTGAAATGCCCGCTCCGACCAATCACTGGAAGCTCGGCCTCTTCGTCGTGGTCGGCTTCGTCGTGGCGATCGGCAGCGCCGTCGCCCTGGGGGCGCGGAATCTGGAAAAGAAGACCGTGAGCTATCAGTCGTTCTTCGACGAATCGGTCCAAGGCCTGGACGTCGGATCGCCGGTGAAATTCCGCGGCGTCACGATCGGCAGCGTATCGGTCATCAACATTGCTCCCGATCACCGCCGCGTCGCGATCACGAGCCAG
Organism: uncultured delta proteobacterium; assembly: GCA_963696385.1. Lineage (GTDB taxonomy): Bacteria > Myxococcota_A > Polyangia > Polyangiales > Polyangiaceae > Palsa-1150. The sequence continues at coordinate 102,735 of CAVOKF010000001.1, read as the reverse complement.
CTCGGGGTCGGCGATCTCAAGGCCCTGGGACTCGCGTCGGTTGCAAGGGCGAAAACGACGATGGCCGTGCCGCCGGATTTGCGCGTGCAACTCGACTCCTCGGGTCTCACGGGGGTCATGTTCATCTCGATCGACTTCTTCCCAATCGAGGACAATCCCGTCCTGCCGTTACCGTTCCCCGTGCCGGAAAACTACATCCCGTCGGCGCGATCGACGATCAAAAATCTGGAAGACTCGGTCGTTCACGCGGTCGACCGCTTTCCGGAAGTGGCCGACCAAATCGTGACGTTGCTGGCGAAAATCAGTGCCTTGCTCGAGGACGTCACGGCCGAGCACATTGCCGACAAGGCCGGCGCGACGCTCGGCCACGTGGACGCCCTGCTCGCCGACGTTCGGCGCGTGATCGAGCGCGCGGACGTCGAAAAGCTATCGCACGAAGCCCAAGCGACGCTCGTGCAGTTGCAGGCAACGGTGGCGCACGTCGATGGGCTCATCGAACGTCTCCAAGGAAAGAAAGGCTTGATCGCCAGCGTCGAACGCGCGTCGACCGCCGTGGGCGACGTCGCCCACGGCGCGACGGGGCTCGGGGAGAACCTCGAGGACACCCTGCGCAATGTGCAAGAGGCCGCGGCTGCGGTCCAGAGGCTCGGCGACGCGCTCGACCGGGACTCGGATATGCTGCTCAAGGGCCGGACCAAGGCGCTCCGATGAAGATCGGAAGGGCCTGGTGCATGGCGGCCCTGTTGCCGCAGATCGGGTGTGCGCTCTTTTTCAAGAGCGACCCGTTCGTATCTCGCTATTTCACCCCGGAGAGCGCGGCGACGCCTGCAGATCCGGTCGCGCCGAGCGGGTTGGAGTTGAGGCTCGGGCGCGTCACGGCAGCGGCCTACCTCAAAGACGAGATTGTGTTTCGCAACTCGGTCTACGAAATCGGATACTACGAAGGGCGACGGTGGACGGACAAACCCGAGTCGTACGTTCGACGCGAGCTCGGTCGCGCACTCTTCGACCGCCGCGGTATTCGGCAGATCCTGTATGGGGCCGGCACCACCCTCGACGTCGACGTCATGGCGTTCGAGGAAGTCCGCGCACCCGCCCACGTAGGTCGAGTCCAGATCGATTATTCGCTGGTCGACCACCGCGTCGTACGATTCGCGCGGTCCGTCACGATCGAGCGGGCGATCGCGCCGGCCACGGGCGATGCCGAGGCCGATGCCATCGTCATGGCCTTGTCTACGGCACTCGTCGACGCCGTGAACATCCTGGCGGACAAGGCCACCGCCGAGCTTCGCGCCGAAGGGTCGGGGGCGATGCCCGTAGCGGACGAAGCGCCGGAGCATGGCCCGTGAGCCCGAATGCGGTCGGGTGACCGCGAATCGGCGGGTGCACAAGGCCGCGCATGGGCCGCTTGCGCTGTGGGGTAGTCGATCGTGCCCGCCGCGCGTGGGCGACGGTACTCTGGCCCGACCATGACCCAGTCGGCCCCGGCCGAATCCGTGAAACGCATGCTGCCGTGGCTCGTGGCGGTGGCGTTCTTCATGGAATCGCTCGACACGACGATTCTCAATACCGCGCTGCCCGCCATGGCGGCCGCACTGCACGTGGCTCCGCTCAGCATGAAGTCGGTGCTCACGAGCTACACGCTGAGCCTGGCGGTGTTCATCCCGCTGAGCGGCTGGGTGGCCGATCGTTTCGGGACCCGCGCCGTCTTTTCCTCGGCCATTGGGATCTTCATGCTGGGATCGCTCTTGTGCGGCATGTCGAACGACATTCACGTCCTGGTCGGGTGCCGCATCCTCCAGGGCTGCGGCGGCGCGATGATGGTCCCGGTGGGCCGTCTGACGATGGTGCACGCCTTCGCGAAGTCCGAGCTGGTTCGCGCGATGAGCTTCGTCGCGATCCCGGCTCTGATCGGCCCGATGATCGGCCCGCTTGCCGGAGGGCTGATCGTCGCGTTTTCCCATTGGCGCGTGATCTTTTTCGTCAACCTGCCCATCGGCCTCGTGGGCCTGTTTCTCGTCTACCGCCACCTGCCCGACTATCGCGCCGCACGGACGGATCGACTGGACTGGGTGGGACTGTTGCTGTTCGGTTCGGGCGTTGGGCTTCTGTCGTACGTGCTGGAGATCTTTGGAGAGCATACCCTGAGCGCAGCGCAGAGCGGCGCTCTACTGGCCCTTGCGACCGCGCTCATCGTCGGATACGTGCGCCACGCGATCCGCGCGGCGCATCCCTTGCTGCGGATCGGGCTCTTCGGCATCCGCACGTTGCGCGTGGCCGTGAGCGGCAGCTTCGTCACACGCCTGGGCGTCGGCGGAATGCCGTTCTTGCTGCCGCTGCTCTATCAGGTCGGGCTCGGCTATTCGCCGATTCAGTCAGGGCTTTTCATCCTGCCCCAGTCGATCGCAGCCATCAGTCTGAAGATGACCATGCCGATGATCCTGACCCGCTTCGGTTACCGCCGCGTGCTGCTGACCAATACGGTGCTGCTCGGCTTGCTCATCGGTCTATTCGCCACCATCGGAGCGCAGACGTCCGTCGTCGTGATCTGCCTTCAAGCGACCGCCTTCGGTTTCCTTTCCTCGCTGCAGTTCACCAGCATGAATACGCTGGTCTATGCCGACATCCAAGAGGCCGACACGAGCATGGCGAGCACGATCGCCAGCACGTTGCAGCAGATGTCGATGAGCTTCGGCGTCGCGGCAGCTTCACTCACGACCGCGGTGTTCATCCCCGACCGACTCCACTCCGACCCGCGGCAGATGATTCACGGCATTCACCTTGCGTTCGTCGTGCTGGGAGGGCTGACCGTGCTCTCATCCGGGGTATTTGCCGAGCTGCGCCAGGAAGATGGGGACAGCGTGAGCCGGCATCCGATGACGCCGGCCGCAGCCGGTTGACGCTGGGTCCCTCGTCACGGGGCGGGGGCATGGCTGCCGTTGGCAGCCGGGGCGCTCGAAACGTTGGCCGAATGCGCGCGCGGTTCGCAGATCGCGGCCAGGGTTTTGACGATGCCGTCGACGCTGAGGCCGTTGTTCCAACGGCCGACGGCGCGATGCGCATGACGCGTCAGGTCGTTCATCGACAGAATACCCTTCAGGCGTCCGTCGGCGTCGAGGACCGGCACGCGGCGCACCCGAACTCGCCGCATCAGCGTTTCGACCACTTCGAGGGGGTCGTTCTCGCGCACACCGTGCACCTGCTTGGCCATCGCCTGGGACACGGGGATCTGCCAGAGCGGCTGGCCGTGCGTGTACGCCGCCATGCAAATATCGCGGTCGGTGATGATGCCGACGACGCGCGTTTGATCGTCGACGACCGGGACCATGCCGCAGTCGCTCTCCCACATGATCCGCGCAGCCTCCTGCAAACTGTCATTCGTCCCGCACGATTTGGCGGCTTTGCTCATGATCTCCGAGACGTTCATGGTGTCCTCCTCGAGTTAGGTTGGATGGGTCATAAGCAACGAGCGCGCCAAGACCCGAGAGGAGGATCGACGAGCCGCTGCGAGGCGACGTGCACCCTGCCCAGCGTGCAATTCGCCTCGAGCGACCGGGCATCACGCGCGCGTCCGGGTTTGCCATCGGGGCGCTACGGCAGGTGCTCGGGCTTACCGAGCGGCGCGGCATGCAGCCCGAGCGATGGTCGAGGCATCGCGACGCCGATCACGCGGGCACCGGGTCCATTGCGGGCAACCCGAAGCCCCACTGGAAGGTGGAGGCGGCGCGTTCGCGATCGGGGCGCTACGGCAGCGCGTTACGGCTTGCGCTTGCTTTCTTCGATCACGGCGGCGGTGATGGCGTCGATGTTGGTCTTCGCCTGCCTCGCTCGCTCTTGTCCCTGGCGCGCTTGCTCGGCGTTGCGCTTGGTTTCTTCTTCCAGAAGGTGACTCGTGCCGGGCACGAGAACGTCGCGGATAATCTTGAATACGGCCGTCGCATGCTCGGCGTCCTTCGTCTTGTACTCGAGGAAGATCTTGCCGCTTTGCATCTTGAGCTCGGGCTCCGAACGCTCCAGAAACGGCCTATGGACCGCCTGCGCCTTCGCCGCCGAAACCGATTGGCCCCATAAACTGGCCCAGGCGGGGGTCGTATCTCCGATCAACCGCACACGAACGAGCGCGTGTCCACCGCCGATATCGTGAAAATCGACCGGCACGAGTTCATCGACTTGGACGCTCATGGCCCACCAGGATAATGCCAGTTCATCTCCCGTCCATCGCCGCGCTGTACTCGCCACGGCGCGCCGCCCGGTTGCACACGGATCGATGCACCAAAGCCAGTTGCGCCCTGGCCACGTGAGCTTCCTTGCCCGCCCAGATTTCGAGCGCCGGCTGTTGGATGGCGCGGGCAAACGAGAACGACAATGCCCACGGCAATCGCCCCTTGAAGCGGACGTTCATGGCATTCAGGCGGGCCGAGGCCAACTCGGCCGGTTGACCTCCCGACAGGAACAGGATCCCGGGAACGGCGGCAGGGACCGTGCGCAAGAGACATCGCACCGTCGCGTCGGCGACTTCGTCGACACTTCGCTGATCGGTGCAGGAAAGCCCCGGCAACACCATATTGGGCTTGAGAAGCATGCCCTCCAGCATGACCCGCTGACCGGTCAGCTGACCGAACACCGCACGGAGGACTTCACCCGTCACTTCGCGGCAGCGAGCGAGCGTCTCGTCGCCGCCCATGAGCACCTCGGCCTCGACGACCGGAACCAGCCCCGCTTCTTGGCACAACGCCGCGTACCGAGCCAGAGCATGCGCGTTGGCGTCGACGCACCCGCGGCTCGGGACGCCGTCGCCCACGGCGATCACCGCACGCCACTTGGCAAAGCGCGCGCCCATTCGACCGTACTCGGCCAGACGATCCCGCAAGCCGTCCAGTCCCTCGGTGACGGTCTCTCGGGGATGCCCGGCCAAGTCCTTGGCACCGGCATCCACCTTGATGCCGGCGACGAGTCCCGCGTCGGCGATGGCATCCACGAAGGGCGTGCCGTCTCTCTTGTGCTGGCGGATCGTCTCGTCGTACAGAATCACGCCGCTGATGCTCTCGGCGAGGCGGGGCGCGGTGATGATCCACTCCCGATAAGCGCGCCGCATATCCTCGGTTTGAGCGATGCCATGCTCGGCCAATCGCCTGTTGCAGGTTCCGGTACTTTCGTCGATCGCGAGCAGGCCCTTGTCGCCGGCGACGAGCTCTTTCGCGGTGTCGACGAGCGTCTGCACGTTCAAGGACGGTCCGACGGTCATCGGCGTTCGCCCCACTTCCAATTTCGGATTTCGGGCATGTCCTGACCGTGTCGGTCGATGTACTGCTTGTGCTCGACGAGCTTATCCTGCACCATCTGCTTCAGATAGGCCCCTCTCGTACCCCATTCGGACGGCAAGCGGTCGACCACGTCTTGCACGAGATGAAAGCGGTCCAACTCGTTCTGCACCCTGATGTCGAAGGCCGTCGTGATGGTACCCTCTTCCTTGTAGCCGCGGACGTGCAGGTTGCGGTTGGTCCGGCGGTAGGTCAGGCGATGGACGAGCCACGGGTAGCCGTGAAATCCGAATACGATGGGCTTGTCTTTCGTGAAGAGCGAGTCGTAATCTTGTTCGCTCAGCCCGTGCGGGTGCTCGCATTGGGGCTGTAGCTTCATCAGATCCACGACGTTGACCACGCGGACTTTCAGGTCGGGCAGATGCTGCCGAAGAATCGACACCGCTGCCAGAACCTCGAGCGTGGGCGTGTCTCCGGAGCAGCCCATGACCACGTCCGGATCGGCGCCTTGATCGTTGCTGGCCCATTGCCAAATGCCGATGCCTTGCTCGCAGTGGACGATCGCGGCGTCCATGTCGAGCCACTGCGGCAGGGCGTGCTTGCCGGCCACCACCACGTTGACGTAGTGACGGCTGCGCAGGCAATGATCCACGACCGACAGCAGGCAATTGCCGTCGGGCGGTAGATACACCCGGACGATGTCGGCCTTCTTGTTGATGACGTGGTCGAGAAAACCTGGATCCTGGTGCGTGAAGCCGTTGTGGTCCTGCTGCCAGACATGCGACGCGAGCAGGTAGTTGAGCGAAGCGATCTTGCGGCGCCAGGGCAACTCCAGCGTGACCTTGAGCCACTTGGCGTGCTGACTGAACATCGAGTCGACGATTCGAATGAAGGCTTCGTAGCTATTGAAGATTCCGTGCCGCCCGGTCAAAAGATACCCTTCGAGCCAACCCTCGCATTGGTGCTCGCTCAACATCGAATCGAGCACGCCCCCGTCGGGCGCAAGAAACTCGTCATTGTGCGCTTTTCGCGCGTCCCACTGGCGGTTGGTGACTTCGAAGACCGCCCCGAGAAGATTCGAAAGGGTCTCGTCGGGCCCGAAGACACGGAACGTGCGCGGCTCCTGATTCAGGCGGGCCACGTCGCGCAGGAAGTTGCCCAGCACGAGCGTATCCTGACCGTTGACAGCGCCCGGCGAAGGGACGGCGACCGCGTGAACGCGGAAGTCGGGCATTCGCAGATCGCGCAGCAGAATGCCACCGTTGGTGTGGGGATTGGCCCCCATCCGCCGGTCGCCCTTCGGTGCCAGATCGGCGAGCTCCGCGATGAGTCGGCCCGACTCATCGAACAGTTCTTCCGGCTTGTAGCTGTGCATCCACCGCTCGAGCTCGGCGACGTGCTCCGGATGATCGGAATCGACCAGCAGCGGCACCTGGTGAGCTCGGAACGTGCCCTCGACCTGCAGTCCATCCACGACTTTCGGCCCCGTCCAGCCTTTGGGCGACCTCAGGACGATCATGGGCCAGCGTGGCCGCGTGGTGTCGCTCTTGCGCCGCGCCTGCTGCTGGATGTGGCGAATGCTCTCGACGGCCTGCTCGACGATACCCGCCATGCGTTGGTGCATCTCTTGCGGGTCATCGCCTTCGACGAAGAGCGGCGTCCAGCCCGAGCCGCGGAAAAACTGCTCCAATTCTTCCCGCTCGATGCGAGCCAAGACCGTCGGGTTGCTGATCTTGAAGCCGTTGAGGTGCAGAATCGGAAGGACCGCGCCGTCGGTGACCGGATCGAGAAACTTGTTGGACTGCCACGAGGTGGCGAGCGGGCCCGTTTCCGCTTCGCCGTCGCCGACCACGCACGCCACGATCAGATCGGGGTTGTCGAAAGCGGCACCGAAGGCATGGCTCAGCGAATACCCGAGCTCGCCCCCTTCATGAATCGACCCCGGAGTCGTCGGCGCGACGTGGCTCGAGATCCCGCCGGGAAACGAGAACTGCGTGAAGAGTTTTTTCAGTCCCGCCTCGTCCCGGCCGATGTTGGGAAACACTTCGCTGTAGGTGCCCTCGAGATACACGTTGGCGACGAGCGCCGGGCCCCCGTGACCGGGACCGGCGACGTAGAACATGTCGAGGTCGTATTTTTTGATGACCCGATTCAGATGCGCGTAAATGAAGTTCTGACCCGGTGTCGTGCCCCAATGCCCGACGACCAACGGCTTCACGTGCGACAGCTTCAGAGGCTCTTTCAACAAAGGGTTGTCGTACAGATAGATCTGGCCAACGGACAGATAGTTGGCGGCGCGCCAGTACGCGTGCATTCGCCGGCACTCTTCGGGCGAGAGCGGGTTTGGTTGCATCGATCGAATCCTTCCAAGGTGAGCGGACATTGAAGACGGACACGCGGCCGCGGATCCATCCTGGTGAATGGTGGCTCGACGAGCCTGCACGGATGATCCCCATGCGCGGCTCATCCGGTTTTTTGGATGATCCCTCCACCACTCTGCAAGCCGAAGGCCAAAAGCTTCGTGCGCGTCGACGCGAAATGGGTATGCAGGACGCTTCGAATGCCCAACCCCTCGGCGATGTGGACGAACATCGCGGTATTGTCCAGATACAGGACCTCGGACGCTTCCACTTGGGCGACGTCGAGCGCCAGCCGAAAGATGTCCGGGTTCGGCTTTCGAAGATGAACGAAGGACGACGAAATGAAGACGTCCACGAAGTCGTCGAGTCGGAACGTTCGAACGCGATGGCGATTCAGTTCCCGCCCTTCGTTGCTGACGACGACGACTTTGAGATCGTGGCGCGCTCTGAGCCCGGAGATGAAGTCGATCATGTCCGGGTACGGTTCGGATTGCGCGAACATGAAACGCCGGAATCGGGATCGAGTGAAGGACCGTTTCTGGTAGAAAACCACGAGGCTCAGATAGTCGTCGAGCGCAAGCTCTCCTTCTTCGACCAACTCGAACGTCATGCGATGCCGTGCCTCCATCTCGGCCCAGTCGAGATCGAAGGCGGTCGCGGCCCGCTTGCGGGCGCGGTGATCCCACCCGTCGGTGAGCACGACCCCGCCGATGTCGAGAAACAACGTCGTGATCGGGATCGCTCGCTTCATGGCGATCCGATTCGGGACGTCGGCTCGTGGGGATCGCTGTTTCATCGATCGGCGAGCCTTCAACGCTGCCAGAGAATGGAATGGACCTCGAGCGGCACGGCCACGCCCTCGCGGCGCGGCATCAGGCGCGCCGTATAGCTCGCGGGTGAGCGGGCCGCGGGCGCCGAACCGCCGTACACGGAGCCGCCGGAGGAGCCGGCCATGGGACGAACGCGTGCCATTTCCACGCGCACGGGCGGGCCGCTCCCGGCGCCGTCGGCATAGAGCTCGACCCGCACCGCGCTCGGATCGAGGTCTTGCAAGTGGACCTCGACCTCGAACGCGTGCTGGTCGCCGCGGGTGGTGCATTTGACGTTGCCGAAGTGCAGCGAGGCCCAGGCTCGCTCGACGGTCTCTTGCCAGCGAACCGACTCTCGGCCAAGGGCGGCATTGTCGGCCGACCGTGTGCGGTAAGCGGCGGCGGCCGGAAGGTAGTGCTGCTCGGCGTACTCGCGCACGGCGCGGTCGGCCGAAAACTGCGGAGTCAGCCGCGCCATGCTCTCCCGCATGCGCCTTACCCATGCGGTCGGAATGCCGCTCGGGTCGCGGGTATAAAACTCCGGGGCCACCTTGCGCTCGAGCACGTCGTAGAGCGCGTCGGCTTCGACGGCGTCCCACGCCGCATCGTCGTCGTGCTGGCGGCCGTCGCCCAAAGCCCACCCCACTTCGGGGGAATACGCCTCGGCCCACCAGCCGTCCAATTCCGAAAGATTCAGCCCGCCGTTGACGAGCACCTTCATGCCGCTCGTTCCACAGGCCTCCCACGGGCGCCGCGGAGTGTTGACCCAAACGTCGACGCCCTGAACCAAGTGCTCGGTCAGTCGCATGTCGTAATCGCTGAGAAAGACGACGTGGGGACGGTTTGCCGGCTGTCGGATGAAATCGATCCATCTGTGGATCAAGGCTTGACCCGCCTCGTCCTGTGGATGGGCCTTGCCTGCAAGGATGAGTTGCACCGGGCGGTCGGGGTTCGACAAGAGGCGCAGCAGCCGCGCGGGATCGTGCAACAGGAGGTCGGGTCTCTTGTACGTCGCAAAGCGCCGCGCAAAACCGAGCGTCAACGCGTTCGGGTCGAATCGACGCCTGGCCTCGTCCACGATTTCGGCCGCGGCCCCCTCCGCGGTCAGTTGCCGCGACAATCGCTGCCGGGTGTACTCGACCAGATTCTTGCGGGCGGCGGCGCGAAACCCCCAAAGCCTTTCGTCGGAGATGCGGCGGACGTCTTCCGCCAAGGTCGTCGCCGTCCCCAACCAGCGGTCCTTTCCGCAGGCCTCCGTCCAGAGATCGTCGGCCGGGGCGGAGTCCCAGGTCGGCGTATGGATTCCGTTGGTCACGTAGCCGACGGGCACTTCGTCTTCCGGCCAAGATGGAAAGAGCGGCCGAAAGATGCGCCGGCTCACCTCGCCGTGCAGGCGACTCACGGCATTGACCGACCCGCTGCCGCGCACGGCCAGGTAGGCCATGTTGAAACTCTCCGAGGCATCGTTCGGGTCCCTCCGGCCGAGCGCCAGCAGGTCGCTTTGCGCGATGCCGAGCTTCTGCTCCGCATAGGCACCGAGGTACCGCGCGATGAGGTCTGCCGGGAAGCAATCAAAGCCGGCCGCAACGGCCGTGTGGGTGGTGAAGACGTTGCCCGCCCGCGTGACGGCCCGCGCGACGTCGAACGGCTGCGCCGTCTTTCGCATGAAGCCGAGGGCCCGCTCCAACACGGCAAATGCCGCGTGGCCTTCGTTCAAGTGACAGACTTCGGGATCGAGGCCCAGCGCTTCGAGCAATCGCCATCCACCGATTCCGAGAACCAGCTCTTGTTGCAGACGCAGATCCGCCCCGCCCCCATACAACTCGCTCGTGATCGCCCGATGAACGGGAAGATTCGCCGCGTCGTTACTGTCCAAAAGGTAAAGCTTGACGCGGCCGACCTGGACCTGCCAGGCGCGCAGCCACACCGAGTAACCGGGCAGATCCATTTTCAAACGCAACCACTCGCCGTTCGATTGGCGGAGCGGTGTGATCGGCAACTGGCCCGGGTCGTTGTACGGAAAAAGGGCCTCTTGCGAACCGTCCTTGTCGATGACCTGGCGAAAGTAGCCTTGCTGGTACAGAAGACCCACGCCCACGACCGGCACGCCGAGGTCGCTCGTGGCTTTGAGCTGATCGCCGGCGACGTTGCCGAGCCCTCCCGAATAGATCGGCAAGGCTTCGCTCAGCATGAACTCCATGCTGAAATACGCAGCGCACGTCAGCGGACCCTGCGCATGCTTCTGCTGAAACCACGCCGGCGCCTCCAAGGCCTGCCTTCGTGTCTGCACCAAGCCGTCCACCTCTCTGCGAAACACGGGATCGGCCCACGCGCGCTCGACTTGGTCACGCGAGGCAGTCTGCAGAACCACCCAGGGGTTGTGCGTGATGCCCCACAATTCGGGGTCGAGCCTCCTCCACACTTCGTCGGTCGCGTGGTTCCACGACCAACGCATGTTGAGCGCCAGCTTCGCGAGAACGTCGAACCCTTCGAACCCGCTGAGCCGCGGACGAACCGCCGAGGGGTCGATGTGAAATGGGTCTGTCATGGCCGTTTCCCCGATAAGGACCCTTCGGTCCCAACGGTCAAAGCCGCGCCGACGACGGCTTGGGCTTGCTCGAGCAGGCGGCGCAGATGGTCCGCTCCACGGAAGCTTTCCGCATAGATCTTGTACACGGCCTCGGTCCCGGACGGACGGGCCGCAAACCACCCGCTTTTTGCGACGACCTTCACGCCGCCGATGGGCGCGTCGTTGCCCGGCGCGCGAGTGAGGATGGCCTCCACTTTCTCGCCTGCCAAGTCCGTGAGGCGGATGTCTCGGGCCGAAAGCCTGCCGAGCGCCTGCTTCTCGGACGGGGTGGCCTTCGCCTCCACGCGGTCGTAGATCGGCTCACCGAAATGGCGCGTGAGTTCCTGGTAGAGTTCTCCGGGATCTTTGCCCATCCGCGCGGTGATTTCCGCTGCGAGCAACGCGGGCACCATGCCGTCCTTGTCGGTCGTCCAAACGCTGCCATCCTGGCGGACGAACGTCGCCCCCGCGCTCTCTTCGCCACCGAAGGCCAGTGAGCCGTCGAGCAACCCGTCGACGAACCACTTGAAGCCGACCGGCACCTCGTAAAGCTTGCGCCCGAGATCGGCCGTGACGCGATCGATCATCGTGGTGCTCACGACCGTTTTGCCGATGGCCGCCTTCTCGCTCCACTTCGGCCGATGCCGGAACAGGAACGAGATGGCGACTGCGAGATAGTGATTGGGAGCCAGCAAGCCGCCGCTTTTCGTGACAATCCCGTGCCGGTCGTGGTCGGTGTCGCAAGCGAAGGCGATCGCGAAACGATCCTTATAGGCGATGAGCCTCTGCATGGCGTAAACAGACGAGGGATCCATGCGGATTTGGCCGTCCCAGTCGACGGTCATGAAGCGAAACGTGGGGTCGACGATCTCGTCGACGACCGTGAGGTTCAGCCCGTAGCGTTCGGCAATCGGCTCCCAGTAGTGGACTCCAGCGCCGCCCATCGGGTCGACTCCGATGGGGATCTGAGCTGCGCGAATGGCGTCCATGTCGATGACATGGGCCAGATCGGCCACGTAGGCCTCGCGATAATCGTGACGGTGCGTCGTCGAGGCGCGCAGAGCTCGTTCGTACGGAATTCGCCGGACACCTCCAAGACCCTTCTCGAGAAAAGCGTTCGCCTGGTGCCCAATCCAGTCCGTTACGGAGGACTCGGCCGGGCCCCCGTTGGCAGGATTGTATTTGAACCCGCCGTCGTGGGGCGGATTGTGCGAGGGCGTGATGACGATGCCGTCTGCGAGCCCTCGATCGCGCCCACGGTTGTACGTGAGAATCGCGTGGGAGACCGCGGGGGTCGGCGTGTATTCGTCGCCCTGGGCGAGCATGACTTCGACCCCGTTTGCCGCCAGGACCTCGAGCGCACTCGCGAGAGCCGGCACGGACAACGCGTGCGTGTCCATTCCAAGAAACAACGGGCCATCGACCTTGTTCAGCTCGCGATGCTGGCAAATAGCCTGACTGATGGCCAGGATGTGCCATTCGTTGAACGCCTTGTCGAAAGCGGATCCACGATGTCCCGAGGTGCCGAAGGCGACCCGTTGTGCCGGGACCGAAGGGTCCGGGACTTCGGTGTAGTACGCGGTCACGAGTCTCGGGACGTTGACCAGCCCCGATGCGGTGGCCGGCTTTCCTGCGAAAGGACTGATCTGCACGATGGCCTCCTACGCGTCGTCGCACGGCCGCGGCGCGCTGCCAGGGCCATTGGGCGGTCGGCCTGCGTCGACCGTCTTGCAAGTGAAAGTGCCCCATTCATCATTGCGAGTCGTCCTCGCTCTTGTCGCTGGCTGACGCCAACGACGGCGCGCGTTGCTGGATCCGCACGGTCACTGGCTCAGATCGGAGCCAGGAAGCCGTCTTTGGCTCGTTTTCGTTGCGCGTTGCCGTGTCGTTGACGCCGGACATGCAACAAGCGCGCTCACTCGATTCCTCCGAAGTCGCCTCCGGGAATTCGTCGTCGTGTGGTCCGTCTTGCCACTGTTGGATGATAATCGCCACACGCGACAGCTGGTCTGCGATCTGAGCGACGACGTCGCTTCGCGATCGGGCGCTGCTCGGGACGTTGAGAATGATCTCGATAGCATCCAAGAGCGCGCGGGCACACGCGAGTTCGATCCGCATAGTGCGGTGCGCAATGCCCGGGGCCGCTTCGATGCTCACCGTGGTGCGAGGACCCGCGAGGGCTGGAAGAGGCATGGGGAGGCCTTGGTTTCGACGAGGGACCCAAGCGGTCCCTCGAGATCGCGACCGAAAAGCACAATCGATGCCATTGTAGTTTTGGGGCGCGACCGCGACGGAGCCTTGGACCGATCGACGAAGAGGCCCCGAAGCACGCGGAGTTTTGCGTTGTGCCGATCCGGCGGAGGTACCTTGCCAAGCGCCATGGCGGCGACCGGAGGCAGTGACTTCGGGGGACCGCGACGGACCGCTTTAGGCTTTGTCGACGAGCGCTTTGAGATCGGCCCACTCCTTGTCGAGTCGAAATTTCGTGTTGTCCCAAGTGCGCGCCGAATCGCCCTCGAGCGACTGATAGTCTCGGGCAAACGCGTCACGCCCAGCGTGAATCTGCCTCAAACTGGCATCGAGTTCGGCTCTCTCCTTGCCGCGCAACTGGTCCAACTTGGCCGTGAGGTCCGCCGTCTTCCGGTCGAGCTCCACGAGGTTGGTGGTGACCTTGTGCCGGTAGTCTTCCCTCAGTTTTAGGAAGTCCGCCTGCGCCGCCGCAACTTTTTCGTCGGCCTCGGCCTGGGCACTCTTGACCGCGTCGTCAGCCACCTTCATGGCGCCCGCGCTCTTGTCGTTGGCCTCCGTCTGCGCGACCTCGGCTTTTTGTGCGTCGCTCGACGCGTTGTCACACGCCGCGGCGAGCGTGAGGGAGAGGACGGTCGTGGCGAGTATGGAAGAACGAATCATGGCGATGGCCTCCTCGGGAGGTGGATGGGACAAAATTCTGCGTTCGGACTCGCTCACGCAATTCCGGCGCCAACGGCGCTCCGCCCGTTGTGCGGCGGGCACGGCCACCGTGATGTAAACTTCGTTCCGAGGCATGCGAGGCGTCCGAGCAGGCCTGGGTAAGGCGTTCGGGGGGGCTCTTGCGTTCGTCTTCCTAGCCGCCATGGGGGTGGCCCATTGGGAGAGTCCACCGGAGGAGCGGGAGGCCGAACTCGCCGGCATGATCGCGAGCGTCGGGCTTGCGCATCCGCCCATGCAACACGAATGGCAGCAGCGAGAGGGAAAATACTGGCAGATTGTTTCGCCCGGATCGGAGGACGCCGAGGTCGCGGACGCCGCGGAAGGCGCTCCCGGGGCGTGCCGGCCCGACGCCGACGTCACGGACGCCGCGGAAGGCGCTCCCGGGGCGTGCCGGCCCGACGCCGACGTCACGGACGCCGCGGAAGGCGCTCCCGGGGCGTGCCGGCCCGACGCCGACGTCACGGACGCCGCGGAAGGCGCTCCCGGGGCGTGCCGGCCCGACGCCGACGTCACGGACGCCGCGGAAGGCGCTCCCGGGGCGTGCCGGCCCGGGATGGTCGAGATTCGCGGGCGGATGAAGACCGAGGACCCCGCCAAGCACGAGCCCGTGGAGGAGCTGCAAAAGTCGATGTGCACCGACTGGATCAGCCGCGAGTATCCGGAACGTTGCGCGCGCTACGATCGCGACCGGTGGATCGCGCTGTCCGCGGGCCTTCCGAGCGTGCCGTTGCATTACTGCATCGATCGCTACGAATACCCGAACCAGCGCGGCGCATATCCCTGGATCGTGGTCACGTTCGGCGAAGCGCAGAGTCTCTGCGCGCGCGAAGACAAGCGGCTGTGCACGGAAGAGGAGTGGACCTTCGCCTGCGAAGGCGAACAAGCCCGCCCTTTTCCAAACGGCTACGTGCGCGACCCCGGGGCGTGCGTCATCGACCGGCCGTACCGCCCAGTCGACATGAGCCTCTTCGACGTTCGAAGCGGTGCCCGCTTCGTTGCGGAGATCGACCGGCTTTGGCAGGGAGAGCCGTCTGGATCTCACCCCCTTTGCCGGAGCCCGTTCGGCGTGGACGACACGATCGGCAACGTCGATGAGTGGACGACGTCCGTCATTCCGGGCGAACGCCCGTCGATCCTCAACGGCGGCTACTGGGGCCCGGTTCGCACGACGTGCCGGGCAACGACGCGCGCTCACGGAGACGGCTTTTTCTTTTATCAGATCGGGTTCCGGTGCTGCGCGAACGCGCCGGCCGTGTCGTTTTCGAGCGCGTCGAGTTCGGGTGGACCGTAAAATCGCGGGTCGAGGTCGGGGTCGAGGTCGGGGTTGTCGGGGTCGAGGTCGAGGTCGAGGTCGAGGTCGTCGCCGTCAGGGTCCCGGGGTGCGATCGCGGATCGGGGCAACGTCGTTTAGCGGCGACCGCCGGCGCGGCCGCCCGCATGGCCCCCCCCGAAGTGACCGGCAGAGCGCCCGCCTTCGTAGCCGTGCTGCCTCGGCGCGCCGGCCATACGGCGCTGATAGAGGCCCGCCGGTTCCCGGTCGTAACGGCCCCATCGACCGCCGTTGCGGTAGTACCAGTAGCCGCCGTACCAGTAGGTCGGGTACCCCCCGTAGTAGAATGGTTCCGTCTCCGCAATGTACGCGTCCGGCGGGTAGTCGCCGTAGTAGCCGGCCGGATAGTCGGCCCCCACCTCCATGCCGCATCCCGCTGTTCCGAGGACCGTCACGCCGAGGGCGAACGCGCAGGCGGCGCTCCGTACGACTCGCATCTGGTTCATTCGGCTCATGGGGTCGCCTCGGCGCTCGGGTTGTGGCTCGCGTGCTCGCGGAGTCTTTGCGCGAAATCGGCGCGCTGCTCCGCGGTCAACACGGGGCTCACGGCTTCGAGGAAGTGCGCCATGTGCGCCGCGGCCGAGCCGACCATATGGGCGTTCGCGCTGCGCGCCGTCGTAAACGCGACGGCGTCGAAGTGGTCGCTCCGGAACGCATCGCCGAACGCAGCCAGAACCGCCGAGACTTCTTGAGGGTCGAACGGTGGCGCCGCCTTCGACGCGTCGGCGAGGCCCGCGCGGATCCTTCCCACCTGCTCGGCCGTAAGGCCGAGGTCGGTCGCGAGCCGGTCGAAATAGCCGCCCTCGGTCTGCGCCGGCCCGGCCTGATCCGCGTTCGCCTTCTGCCAGACCGCCCAATGCGCCTGTACCTTGTCGACGAGTGCGACTCGCTCCGGCGGCGTGAGCAGGGCATGCAGATCGTTCAGCGGAACCGCGGAGGCGTCCTGCACGGCGGCCGCGGCGGCGACCAGCTGCGCCAAGGCGGCGTCCGCCGCCACGGTGTCCACGCTGCCCGTCGCGATTCCGTTGGCCAGCACCGCCGTGAGGTTCTGTTCGGCGGCCCGGGCGGGTTGCATCCGAGCATGCAGGTCCTTGCGAATTCTCTCGACGGCGGCCTGCTGCTCGGGTGAAACACCCAGGGTATCGAGGCTCATCGCGATGAAGAGCGTGATGCCGCCGTGATGGTGGTAACGGTGGTGCTCGGTCAAATCGGCCGTCGTCTCGTCGTCCACGGGGGAGCTCGTTGCGCTCGTCGCAGGAACGCCATGGGCCGAACTGCCGCCGCACGCGACGAGACCGATGCCCGCGCCGAGGACCAGGCCGAGACTGCCGCACCGTACCGCGCGGATCGAAAAACCATTTTTCACGTGCATAGGTGCGCACAGGGATAGCAATCACCGTGCCGGTCAGGTCGAACGAGCGTCCTTCGAGCTTCGCGCGAAGCCGACCCGGGCAGCCGGGTCGGGATTTGGCCTCATGGCACGGCTGAAACCAAACCAGCCGAAAAGAAACGGCGATGCGGCAGATCCTAGGGGGCGCATCCCGTTTTGCGAATTGCCCAGGGTGCGCGATAAGGTGCAGAGCTCAGAATCCGAGTTCGGATCATTAGGGTCGGGCGAACCGGACTTCGACGACCCGCACGAGAGGTGGCCCATGAATACGGTCTGGGTTCTGGTTTGTGATTCGGCGAAAGCCAGGTTTTTCGAGGTGGGCGGGCCCGATTCGTCGTGGCAATTGGTGAGCGAGGTCTCTCACGAAGAATCCCGAAGCAAGGCGAGCGACCTCGTGAGCGATCACTCGGGGACCCGATCCTCCGAGGGGCGATCGGTGCACCATAACGCCCTCGCACCCGCGTCATCGCCCAAAGAGGTCGAGCACGCCCGCTTCGCCCACTCGTTGGGCCAGACGCTCGACCAAGCGATGCGATCGGCGCGCTTTCGGCGATGGGTGCTCGTCGCGCCACCTCACTTCCTCGGCTTGATGAAGCGCGAGCTCACGCCGGAACTGCAGCGCCACCTTCTGGCGACAGTCGACCGAGAGATGACCCAGGTCGATGCGCGCGGGTTGGCGCAAGCGCTGCGGGACACCGTCCGCATTCCCGTAGACCAGCAAGACGCTCTTCGCGAACCGCACAAGCAGACTCATTAGGGCCAAGGGGCCGACGTCGCTCGCGGCGAGTGTCCCCGCGGTCGAGGTCGCGGTCGCCGAATTAGAGGTCCCCGCGGTCGCGGTCGCGGTCCGGTCGCCTAAAGTCCCATGACGGGGCCCGTACCGAAGCCGAAGGCAGTCTCGGTGATGGTCTCGGTACCGAACCCGGTTCGCGTGAACGTCCCCGTGTCGGTCCCCGTGCCGCGAGCCGTCCGGGTGACGGTGTCCGTGGCGAACCCTGTTCTCGTCATCGTGCCGCGGCCCGTGCCGGTCCCCGTATCGATGGCCGTCCCGGTGACCGTGCCGGGGGCCGTCCGAGTCTCCGTGGCCGTACCGATCTCCGTGAAGGTCGCCGTGTTGGTTCCGGTGCCCTCGGCCGTATGCGTGACGGTCCCGATCGCGGTGCGCGTGACGGTTCCAAATTCAGTGCGGGTGTAGGTGCCCGTACCCGTGTCCGTGACGGTGACGGTGCCGATGGCCGTGTGCGTCCCGGTGGCTGTCGCGGTTTCGGTGACTGTGCCCGTATGGGTCCCGGTGGCCGCGGCGGTCTCGGTGACCGTCACGATGTCCGTTCGCGTCACGGTGCCAAAGGCCGTCTCGGTGTAGGTGGCTACGCTGCTTTCGCTCCCGGTCGCCATCATGGTGCCGGACCCCGTGTTGCTTGCCGTACCGGTCCCCGTCCCCGTGCCTTCGGGCGTGCTCGTATTGGACCCCGTTGCGGTGGAGGTCGGGTTCGAGGTCAGGGTCGCGTCCTCGCCAGCGTCCTCAGAAGCCTGAGTGCTCGTCGACGTTCCCGAGCCGCTCGAACTCGCGGCGGAGGTCGCGGACGACGTGCCCGAGGACGACGTGCCCGAGGACGACGTGCCCGAGGAACTGCTGGCTCCCGTGGTCACGCTCGAGCTCGAGCTCGTGCCCCCGCCGTCCTCGGTCGGCGTCGGGGTCTCGTTCTCACTCCCCCCGCACGCCGCCACAACCACACCGAAGAGGACGGCATAAGTAACCCTAAAATTCTTCATGATATCAACATCCTGGTGTTAACTGACACGCTCGTCTCACCCTGTCTTCGCGGCTACCGCGCTCAATGACCGGCACTGCGGCTAAAGCGACACGTTCGTCTCACCCTCGACTCACCCTGGCGCGAAATAGCCCCTTCGCGTTCGGCGCTGGAATTGTACCGCGACCGCGTTTGGATGAGGCAGCGAGCGCGTCGGTTGGGCACGGGCGGCACGGCGGAATTCAACCATAGCGCCAATATTTCACCTATAGCGAACCTATTCAAGACCGAACCACTCGGCGGTGGCTTCGATCAAGCTCTCGTCAGGTCAGCCTTCCGAGAAGCGAGCGCAACAGGTCCTTCCACGACACGATCCCTTCGATGCGGCCGTCGTGGGTCACGACCGGCAGGCACGAGACAGCGTGGGCCAGCATCGAGGCGGCCGCGTCTTTGACGGAGTCGTTGCGATGGGCCACGACCAGATTGCGCGACATGATCTGGTGCGCCTTCCTTCGGAGCGTCGCGACGTCTTGAGGCCGCTCGGCGAGCGTGTCGACGAACGGGCTCGCCGCACGAAGCACGTCGCGATCGGAGATGACCCCGACGAGGCACCCCTGTTCGACCACCAGAACGTGGTGGAATCGGTGCGAGTCGAAGAGCTTGCGAATCGCGAGCAGGTCTTGGTCGGGACCGACGGTCACCACGCGGGTGGACATGATGTCGGCGAGGGTCATGACGGACGGCTCCAGTCCGAAAGCATGGGACCGTCAGCGTAAGGCCGAGCAACGACGCGCGGAAGGATTTCGCGACCGGTCCCGGATGGGGCCAGGCGCGCCGCTCTGGCTCCCCGCCCACGGCAGCGCGTTCAAAAGTATGCTGCGGTGGCTGCTGTTGCCCGGCTGAGCCAGTTCCGAAGCTTGCTCTGGGGCGGTGTACTCAGGCCGTACACAGCGCTGCGCGCCTTCCAGAACTCGGGCTTCGACGTGAAGTGGCTCTCGATCAGACTCTGGGCAGGTCGATGGTGAAGACACATCCCGTCCCGGGAATATCCTTCACACCGAGCGCGCCCCCAATGGCTTCGACGCTCCTTCGACTGATGGACAGGCCGAGGCCCAGGCCCTTGCGGTCCGCGCTTCGCTGCGCGAACGGTCGAAACAGACTGTCGGCCTTGCCGGGCGGCAATCCTCCGCACTCGTCCGAAACCGCGATCGCGACGCGTTCCGCAGTCGCCGAGGTCGTGAGCAAGACCTGGCTCTCGGCACGCGTGAACTTGAACGCATTTTGAAGGATGTTGACGAGCGCCCCCGCAAGGAGCTGCCGGTCGACCGCCACGTCGACCCCTGGCGCAACGGGCGCGATCGTGAGCGTCAGATGCCGGGCACTCGCCTCCATCGAAGCGCCCACCTCGATCTCTTCGATGAAGTCGCGCATCGAAACCCGCTCCACCGCCCGCGTTCCCGATTCCAGGCGCACCTGAGCCACGGAGGAGTCGATGACGGCGCAGGCTCGACGCAGGCTGCGGTCGAGAACGGCGGCCGTGCTACCCCCGAGGCCGACACTGCCGTTTTTCAGAGTCTGAAACGCCAGCATCGCGGCGCCGAGCGAATTGCGAAGTTCGTGCGAGAGATTGCCCAGACGTTCCATGCCCTCGTCGGTGATCGTCTGTTCGCGGGTGCGCGTGTATTCCGTCACGGCCCGGGCGATGGCATCGTCGAGGCATCGATTGAACACCTGAAACTCGTCGACCGTGATCGCCGCCTTCGACTCGGCAGCCAGCTCGGTGACGGCTTGGCAGAGGTCGCCGTAGTCGTGAACGACCTGGGCTACGGTAAACCCCCGGCTCAGAAGCTCCCGACCGTGCCTCGTGGCGCTCTCGGCCATCGCGAGGCTGGCGCTCTCGGCTATGGCCTGGCTGTGCGGTGTGAGAAGCCGCAACGTCTCGGTGAGCTGGTCCAGAAAGAGCGGAATGCCGCTCGCGAGCTCGGCTTCCGTCGCGCGTGGCGAAAGCCTCGCGGAGACCTTTGCACGGGTCCTCGCGACGATCGCCCCCCTATTTCCAGCTAGAAAGTCGTGGAGCATAAACGCAATATATCCCTGAAGCGGAGTGCAGATGGGTCGAATCGGCCGCCGGTGGACTCAGTCTCCGCCGAGCGCCCTTTGCACCCGCTTCTGGAGAAGGCACGGGTCGGTCGGCTTCGGAAGGTACGCAAACGGGGCTACGGACAATCCCTCGGTGACCTGTTGCGCCGACATCTGGCCGGTGAGAAAGATGACCGGCACGCTGCGCAGCGATTCCGACTCGCGGATGCGACGAATCATGGCGACGCCGTCGAGCCGCGGCATCCGGACATCCGCAATGATGAGGTCCGGCTGCCGCTCGATCGCCTTTTCACAGCCGTCGATGCCGTCGACCGCGACCGTCACGCCGTAGGTGCAGGACAGAAGAGCCGTGAGCGCGGCGCGCATCTCGTCGTCGTCGTCGACGACGAGGATGCTCTTGCGCAGCGAAGAGGGAGCCGGCGCCGGGATACTCATGACCGGAGAAGTAGCAACGGGCATGCCGTGCCATGGCATGCATGGCAGCGTGTGGTTACGGGGCCGAGGACAGGGTGCATAGTAAGGAGTGCGATCGCCGGCTGGACGGCACGACGAACAGCGAAGGAGTTAGAGGGCCGGGCGTGGAGGCTGCACGACGATCTCGACCCGCCGGTTGTTCGCGCGGCCCTCGGGCGATGAATTGTCCGCAATCGGGCGTGTGAGTCCGAAACCTTGGGATGTCACTCGGTCCGCGGCCATGCCCTGGGAGACGAGGTAGTCGCGTACGGTTTGCGCGCGCCGCTGGGACAGCTCCTGGTTGTAGGAGGCATCCCCTTGCGAATCGGTATGACCTTCCACGATGATTTTCGATTCCGCGTCCTGCTTGGTGAGCGCCTGGGCGACGTCATTCAGCTTGGCCTGCGCACTCGGCAGGAGATCCGACCGATTCGAGGCGAACAGTACACTGCCCGAAAGGGTGATCACCATGCCGCGCGCCTCCTGTTTGACCGACGCGAACGCGGCGAGGTCGGAGGCCGCTTTGGCCGCTCGTTGGTCGGCGTCGGCGCGACGTTGACGCTCGGTTTGCAGCTGTTGGTCTTGATTCTGCAGCGCCTGGCCCTGAAGGGCGATCTTCACATTCGCGCGACCGAGTTCCGCCGAGGTCACGGCCACTTGCGCCGTCTGCGCATCGTGCATGTTGCGGACGGTCTGCTGCTGCTCGGCCGCCGATTGCAGCGCGACTCCGCGCGCCTCCGCGATCTCGGCGCGGCGGTCGGCGACGTAGGCGAGGTCGACGGTCTGAGGACTTGCGCCATTTTTGGCAAATGACTGCTCGGCCGCATCGAGCGATTCGGCGGCCGCGTGCACGTCGGCAGGGTCGAACGTCGCCGCAACACCGTGATTTGCGCGCGCATAGGCCGCGCGCGCCGTGACGAGATCTTGCGGCGGGATCGACGCGGCACAGCCGGCGGTCGTGGCGATCGCGAGTAAGAAACCCGAATTTCGAAGCGTCGTCATGGCTGTGCTCCCAGGTTCGCATTCGCGTTCGTATTCGCGTTGGTGATTTGTTGATTGTTCGATTGAGTCGAAGCCTTTTGCGCCGCGACTTTCGCGTTCTCTTCGCGCGTCAGAGCGATGGCAAGCTCGGCGTCCGACGTCGCACGGGCGAGCAGACGATCGGCCATTTCGTTGTTGCCGTCCCGAATCGCCCCGTTGGCCTCCACCGTCTGCTCGCGGGCGAGCTGCAGATGCAACTGGGCTTGCGGCAGATTGGGGGCCCCGAGCTCGACCGCGCTGCGTTCGGCGGACTGCTCGTTCGCCAAACGCTGCGTCGGAGCGGCCATGCCGGCCCCGCAGCCGAGGACGAGGGATGCGACCACGAATGCCGACGCCGTCGATCGCGAAATGTTCGAAGCGATCATGAGGGACTCCTTCGGTTGGTGTAATGGGCCTTCAGCCTGAATTTGGCGAGCCACTCTTCGGATATGGCCCGATAAACGGCTCTGCCTTTCGATCCCATCAGCGCTCGGGCCCGAAGCCACGCCTTCGTCATTGCATTCCAGTTCATGGTCCAATCCTGTCTTTCTGTCTCGCACGTTCGATCGGTCGGCAAGGCGCGTTAGGACGGCAAACGCGCGCTCGTCGCGATGGATCGACCCTTGCGGCAAGCGGCCAATGAGCGACGAGACATGATTTGCATTTTCAATTCCGTCGACGGCGACGAGCGCAAGGTCCGTGCCGGCGCGGCCGTACGGACGTGTGGGCAGCTTTCCGGCGTTGCTTATCGACGAACGTCGGCCCCATTCGTCGATTCGCTTTTGCATTCGGCGAGGTGGCCGTTGGCACTTTGCCTCGCGGCGCCCACCGGGCGGGACCGAGACGGTCGCACTGGACGGCGAGTGAGGCGACCTGAACGCGGCCCGGTTCGTGCTCCCCCGACGAGGTGGACTTACACGACTGCACGCCGTCGAACCGGCGGCCTGGCCCTCAGACCTCGAAGGATGCGCGCCCGCAAAGGCCCCGTGGGAGAGTCTTCCGGATCGTGCTCGGAGTCTGTGCGGGTCTGATTCTCGGGTACCTCGTCGGGATGAATGGGTTCCTCGGAACGCGCTGGTTTCGAAGCGCGATCAACTTCTCGCCGGACCAGATCCGGGTCGAGTACGCCCGTGCGTATTCGATTTGGCCCGGCAGGATTCACGTGGACGGCTTGAGCATTCGGGGCAGCGACGGCGCGGTGCAGTGGATTCTGAGGATTGACGTCTGCGACTTTCGCGTGCAGTTCTTGGATCTTCTGCACCGACAGTTTCACGCCACCCACGTCCGAGGTTCCGGCCTTTCGATGCGCATCCGGATGAGGCTCGAACCGACGGAGGTCGACCCCCGGGTCGTGGCCGCACTGCCCCCCGTTCCCGGATTTTCCGATCCGCCCTATTTGGAGACGGGACCGCCCACGCCTCCGCTCACAGACGCCACGTACAAACTCTGGAGCGTCCGCCTGGATGACGTCGACGCCCAGCATGTGCACGAAATCTGGGTCCACACGCTGCGGTACGCAGGCGACCTCAGGGTGCGCGGACGCTGGGTCTTTCGTCCGCTGCGGTGGCTCGAAATCGGGCCAGCCGCGATCGACATCGAGACGCTCGACGTCTCCTATGGGCTGACGAGCCCGCTCTTGGCCGGTCTGCACGGCAGCGTCGCGGCGACCGTGCATCCGTTTGACTTGAGGAAGGCCGATGGCCTGAAGATCCTGCGCTACGTCTCCGCGAACACCGACGTCCAAGGATCCGCAGACACGGCAGAGCTGACCCGTGCATGGGGCCCCAGCCCGTTGTGGCGCGTCGAACAGGGCGAAGGTCCGATCGACCTGGGGCTCCGCGTCGAAACCGGTGTGCTTCGATCGGGTTCACGCGCCACCATGTCGTCGGAAGAGGCGCACGTCGTTGTCGCAAACAGGTCTTTGCGCGCCGGGGTCGCGGCCGAAATGCACGTCGACGGCGACCCGCCCGTCGCACAACTCGCGGTCCAGGTGTCCAGCCTCTCCATCGCCCGGCGCGGCGTCGATGTGGGCGGCGCCCGTGCGATCTCGCTCCGGCTGACGAGTCCTGACGTCGATCTGGCGAACCCTTCCGTCGAGGCCGCCTCCTTTGCGGTCGAGTTGAAAGGGGCGCATGCGCCCACTGTGGCATTTCTGGGCCCCCTGCTTCCTACGGGCGTGATGGCCGATTCCGGCGCGGTCCGCGCAGAGGCCCACCTCGAAGGTCGTCTGGACGACTCCACCGCGCGCGGCCAGGTCGGATTCTCCATTCGCGACCTGTCCGTGGCGCGCGGCGCAAATCGAATCGGCGCAAACGTCCAAGCCACGATCCGGATCGAATCTGGTTCGCTGCGAGACGGTGAGGTCGATCTGACCGACAGTGACGTCGATCTCGCGGATGGGGTCGCCTCGGTGGGGGGTCTCCGCGTGCAAGCCCCAACGCTTGCCCTGCACGCGAAACGCGCTGTGATCCAGCGCGGCGTGCCACCGGACCTCGACGTGGATCTCGATCTGCCGGAGGCCTCCGTCACGAACCTGCGCGACCTCAACGCTCTGTGGTCCGGCGGCATCCGGGTGGCCGGCGGCCGCGCGCGCGTGTCCGGAAAAGCGTCCCTTCGTCTCCGGGATCGCGTGGTCTCGGCGACGGCACGCATCGCGACCGAGGGGTTGGTCCTGCGCCTCGGCGGCCCGCTGGCCGTCTCTTGCCGCCTGACCGCCCGTGCTTCGACCGCCCGGTGGAACTGGGGCCCTCGATTGGTCGACCTGTCGAGCGCAGAGGTCATCCTGCGCGACGTATCTTTGATGGCGCCCGGTGGAGAACCCGGCCTCATGACCGCGCCCGTGGTCTTCGTCCGCGCGCCTCGCCTCGCTTTGGGTCCCCAAGGCAAGAGCGGAACGATCTCGGTCGACCTACCCGCCGCCGAAATCGCGGATATCGCCGCACTCACCGGTTCGTTGAATCTTTCCAAGGCCGTCAAGATCACGCGGGGCGAGGCCTCGGCATCCATGCACGTGCGGGCGGACGTGTCTTCGCTCTCGGCGGCTGGGACCACCGACCTCGTCGCGCGCAATCTTCGCGTCCAAGTGGGAACCGACACGTATCAGGGAGAGCTCGACGTGGCCCTCCGGGCCGACAACCGGGGGGTCGACCCCAACATGACCGTTCTGTCCGGCAGCACGTTGGCCTTCACGAGCCGCGCAACACCGTCCACCGAGGCATGGTGGGCCCGCGTCTCGCTCCGCGATGCCGGACTGCAGCTTGCCGGCGAAACTCGCTTCCGGGCTACCGTCCATGTGACGGCCGAGAACGCCTCGCCGGTGCAAGCCCTGCTCGCCCGGGTGACCGCCGTGCCGCGATGGGCGCTCGACGCCTTCCCGACCGAAGACCTCCACGCGGATGGGGAGATCCGGGAGACGCCCTCCTCGCTCGAGCTGCGTTCGGTCGTGGCCAGGAGCCGCGGGACTCTCGTTCGACTCGAGTACGCCAAGCACGACGCCGACAAGGAGGGCATGGTGCTGGTGAGCTCCGGCAGCCTGCGCCTGGGATTCACGATTGCCGGCGATGGCCCGAAGTTCTTGCTGTTCGGCGCGGAGAGCTGGTTCGCGCGTCAGGCGGCGGCGCTCCGAACGCACGAGCGATCGGTGGGACGTTCTTTTCGCGAAGAGCCAACCGGTTTTGGGAAAATGCGAGGAAGTGTCGAGGCCGCCACACGCAGGCCTACTCCGCCGCCCTAGGCAACCGTTCGGCATGGAACGTGCGACACGCCTCCTACGCCGGCCATGCTGCAGAGCTTCACGACCGACGATCAATCCCGTGCCGCAGCGCGCGTCGGAGGCACGCTGCACGGAACATGGCGGTACGACGAGCTCATCGACGTCGGCACGATGGCCGCCGTGTACGCCGCCACCCACCGGAATGGAAGGCGCAGTGCGATCAAGATCCTGCACCCAAACTGGTCGATGACGCCGGAGATTGCGTGCCCGTTCCTGCGCGAAGAACACCCGCATACGGTGCGGGTCCTGGACGATGCCGTCGACGACGAGGGCAATGTTTGCGTCGTGATGGAGCTGCTCGAAGGGGCAACGCTGTGCGAGTGTGCGTTCGCCGCGGGCGGCCGGCTTGCCGCCGACCGAGTCCTCTACATCCTCGATCAAGTGCTCGAGGGCCTCATCGCTCTGCACGATGCGGGGATCGTTCATCGCGACATCAAACCAGCGAACTTATTTCTCACGACCGAGGGGGAAGTCAAAATTCTCGACTTCGGCATCGCGGGTCTGCGCGGGCCGACCTCGGCGCCGCTTCCCGCGCCTCCCCTTGGGTTCGCGATGGGAACTCCCGGGTTCATGTCGCCCGAGCAAGCTCGTGGGCGATGGGATTGGGTGGACGGACAGAGCGATTTGTGGTCGCTCGGCGCGACGGCATTCACCCTGCTCTCCGGTCAAGCCGTGCACCCGCAGACGACCGTGCCGGAATTGCTCGTGGCGAGCGCGGCCATCCCCGCTCGATCTCTGTCGACCGCGCTGCCGGGAGCCGATTCGAGCGATCGTCGTCCTCGTCGACCGGGCGCTCCGCCGCGACCGCGCCGCCCGGTGGCGGGACGCACGCGCGATGCGGGTGGCCGTGCGCGATGCGTTCTGGACGATGTACGGCACGCCGCTCTCGTCGAGGGCTTCCGACGAAAGCGGGCCGTGGTACACCTCCGAGCGGGGCACAACCACTGAAGAGGGGGCGGAGTGGCAGGACACGTTTTGACGGCCCGCGAAGCGGGGCGTTCGACGCGGTGCCGGTCGACCTGGACGGTCACAAGAGCCGGGGGGACCGGGGTCGAGGCGGCGCGCCTCGATCGTGGTTAACTTGCCGCGTCGATGACGAAAACCGCAGGAGTCGACATGCAAACACGAGTGCTCGTCGTGGACGACGATCTCGAGATGCGCGATGCACTCGGGGCGGTCTTCGCCAGAGACGGGCGCAGCTGCGACGTCGTGGCGAGCGCGACCGCCGCGCTCGATAGCATCGGGCGTCGGAGGTTCGACGCGGTCGTGTGCGACGTGCGAATGGAGGGGATGAGCGGCCTCGATCTTCTCGAGCGCGTGAAGAAAATTCGGCCCACCTTGCCGGTCATCCTCATGACGGGGGCGGGCAAGCTTCACGACGCCGTCGAAGCGATCAAACGCGGGGCGTTTCAGTACGTCACCAAGCCCTTCGATGCCGATGCGCTTCGCGCCATGGTCGACGAGGCCGTCAGCATCGCGTCGCCCGACGAGGTCGACCGAAGCACCCGCGCCGGTCCGCCGCTCACCGAACGTTTCGATTCGGAGATTGTAGGGGACGGACCGGCGATGCGTGCCCTGCAGTCGTCGATCGACCGGGTCGCGTTGTCGAGCGCGCCGGTGCTCGTCACGGGCGAAACCGGCGTCGGCAAGGAGCTCGTGGCCCGCGCCATCCACGCCCGGGGAGAGCGCTCGGGTCGGCCGTTCGTCGCCGTGAACACGTCCGCCATCCAAGAGAGCCTGTTCGAAAGCGAACTGTTCGGCCATTCGCGAGGATCGTTTACGGGCGCGTTGCAGGCGCGCCACGGCTTGGTCACAGAGGCCGACAAGGGAACGCTGTTTCTCGACGAAATCGGCGACATGCCGACCGGCATGCAAGCCAAGCTCTTGCGCGTTCTTCAGTTCGGCGAAGTGCGTCCGGTCGGCAGCGACCGCGCGCACCGGGTCGACGTCCGCGTCATCGCGGCAACCCATCGCGATCTCCCCCTGCTCGTGCGGGAGGGCCGGTTCCGCGAAGACCTGTACTTCCGGCTCAACGTGCTGCCCATCGCCGTCCCGCCGCTCCGCGCGCATCGCGACGACATTCCCGCACTGGCCCGGCACTTTCTTTCGGAAGCCTGCCGTCGCGTCTCGCGCACGCCGGTCCGTTCGATCGGAGAAGAGGCGCTCCGCGTGTTGTCGAGTGCGACCTGGCCGGGCAACGTCCGGGAGCTGGCGAGCGCGATCGAGCGGGCCGTGGTGTTCTCGAGCGACGAGACGATCGGGCCCGAGCATCTCGCCTGTACGGCCACGGGCGCGCCGCAGACCCTGGCTTGGCCGTCGATCGACGGCACGCCCTGGACGATGCAGCGCTTGAACCAAGCCTACGCCGAATGGGTGCTCGATCAGACCGGCGGCAACAAGCGGCGCGCCGCGGAGATTCTCGGGGTGGACCTGTCGACTCTGTATCGCTGGCGCCGTACGACGTCGGATTAGCGACCTCGTGTCGAGGCGCGGGTATTGCGGTAGAAGACGCCCATGACAGCGCGGCCGCCATGACCGAAGAGTCCGGCCTGTCGCCTTCGGGTGTCATCGTCTCGGTCCGTGGCAGCGTCGTCGAGGTCCGTTTTGACGGGCCTCTGCCGTCCATTTACTCCATTTTGCGTGCCGGAGACCGCGGCCAGATCGTCATCGAAGTGCTGGGGCAAAGCGATGCGCGTCACGTCCGCGGAATCGCCTTGACGCCCACGCAAGGTCTCGCTCGCGGCATGCCGGTGCAAGACACGGGCGGACCGCTCCAGGCGCCGGTCGGCAAAGCCGTTCTTTCACGAATGTTCGACGTGTTCGGCCATACCATCGACCGCGGGCCGGCGGTGTCCGACGTCCAATGGCGATCCGTGCATCGCGCGCCGCCGATGCTCGGACAGCGGTCCACGAAGTCGGAAATTTTCGAAACGGGAATCAAGGTCATCGACGTGCTCGTGCCCCTCGAGCGCGGCGGGAAAGGGGGGCTGTTCGGCGGCGCGGGCGTGGGCAAGACCGTGCTGCTCACCGAAATGATTCACAACATGATTGGGCATCACAATGGGGTGAGCATTTTTTGCGGCATCGGAGAACGCTGCCGCGAGGGCGAAGAGCTGTACCGGGCCATGAAGGAGGCGGGGGTCTTGCCGAGCATGGTGATGCTGTTCGGCCAGATGAACGAGCCGCCGGGCAGCCGCTTTCGCGTGGGCCATGCGGCACTGACGATCGCCGAGTACTTCCGTGACGACGAACACAAGGACGTCCTGCTCCTCATCGACAACATCTTCCGCTTCATCCAGGCCGGCATGGAGGTATCGGGCCTCATGGGCCAAATGCCGTCGCGGCTCGGCTATCAGCCGACGATGGGCACCGAGCTGTCGGGGTTGGAGGAGCGCATCGCCAACACCGACGCGGGCGCCATCACGTCGATCCAAGCGGTGTACGTGCCGGCCGACGACTTCACCGATCCGGCGGCCGTGCACACGTTCGCGCATCTGTCGGCGTCGGTCGTGCTCTCGCGCAAGCGGGCGAGCGAGGGGCTATTTCCGGCGATCGATCCGCTCCAATCCAGTTCCAAGATGGCGACCCAGAGCATCGTCGGGGAGCGTCACTACCTTTTGGCACAACAAATTCGCAAAACGCTGGCGCAATACGACGAGCTCAAAGACATCATCGCCATGCTCGGCCTCGAGCAACTCTCGCCCGAGGACCGCCGCGTGGTCGCCCGCGCACGCCGCCTCGAGCGCTTTCTCACGCAGCCTTTCTTCACGACCGAAGCGTTCACCGGGCTGCAAGGAAAGCTCGTCAGCCTCGAGGACGCGCTCGACGGCTGCGAGCGAATCCTGCACGACGAATTCAAAGACTACCCGGAGAGCGCGCTCTACATGATCGGCCCGATCCGCGAGGCCAAGGGCAAGCCCGGCTCCGCCCCGGCGGCCGCGGCCAAACCCGATGGCAAGCCCCAGGCCGATCCAGCCCCGAAGCCCGTCAACGCGCCCACGACGGCCGTCCACACCACGGCCGGCCCACCCCCGAAGGCCGGCCCCAAGCCGCCCCCGAAAGGCGAGCATGCCGCCGAAACCCATGACTCTTGAAGTTCTCTTGCCCTTCGGAGTTTTCGCCAAGAAGACGGGCGTCTCGCGCATCGTCGCGGAGACCCTCGACGGATTCGATCGGACTTTTGCCCCACAGACGCGACTTCGTGGCGGCGATTGCGCCGGGAATCCTGATGTACGAAACCGACCCCGACGGCAAGGTCTATGTGGCCGTCGACGAGGGGGTCTTGGTCAAGACGGGCCCGGACGTCCGAGTCTCGGTGCGCCGGGCCATCGGGGGTCGGGACCTCGGCCAGCTGCGCGCCTCGGTCGAGCGCGATTTTCGGGTTCTCGATGCGCAGGAGAAGAGTGAGCGATCGGTCATGGTCAAGTTGGAAGCCGGATTTTTGCATCGCGTGGCGGTCCTTCAACATGATTGACGAGCCGACCGGGACAGCCGCGAAGCACGCCCCGACGTTCGCCGAACCGGTCGGCGCCAAGCCGGCGCGCAAGACGGACGCGCCGACCGGGACAGCCGCGAAGCACGCTCCGACGTTCGCCGAACAGGTCGGCGCCAAGGCGGCGCGCAAGATCCGAGCGGGGCGTCGCTCCGAAGGCGCCTGGTTCGGTTTGGGCATGATGGGACTCATCGGGTGGTCGGTGGCGATTCCGACCCTGCTCGGAACGGCTCTCGGGCTGTGGCTGGACGCCAGGCACCCCGGCCGGTTTTCCTGGACGCTCGCGCTGCTCATGGCAGGGCTCGCGCTCGGCTGTTGGAATGCATGGCGCTGGGTGGCCAAGGAGCAAGAGGCCCTCGGGCGCGAGCAACGAGGAGACCCCGATGAGTGACGCGGTGACATGGATGCTCGCGTGGGTGGCCGGGGGCCTTTTGGGTGCAACGTTCTTCGGCGGCCTGTGGTGGACGGTTCTCTGCGCAGCCTCGTCCCGGCGGCCGGCGCTTTGGCTGGTTTTCAGCTTTGTCGTGCGAATGGCGGTGGCGTTGACGGGCCTTACCTGGGTTGGCGGCGGGCACGCGCCACGGCTACTTTTCTGCTTGTTCGGATTCGTTCTGGCGCGTCCCGCCGTAACGGCGCTGACGCAGCCGTCGGGACGAAACCGGATCGGCCCGGGACGGGAGGACCGCCATGCGCCTCAGCCCCGATGAATGGATCTTCTGGCGATACGGGTTGTTCAAAATCAACGCCACGATTGCGTTCACATGGGGTCTGATGGCCGTCCTGGCCGTCGGATTGAGACTCATCACGCGCAAACTCTCCACGGACCTCGAGCGTGCCCGCTGGCAGAACGGTCTGGAAATCGTCGTCACCGCCATCCAAAGCCAAATCGAAGACGTCGGCCTTGCCCACCCCGAGAAGTATGTGGGCTTTCTGGGAACGCTGTTTCTCTTCGTCGCCACGTCGAGCCTCTGCACGGTCATTCCCGGCTTCGAACCCCCTACGGGCTCGCTGTCGACCACCGTCGCACTCGCCCTGTGCGTATTCGTGGCCGTGCCGCTCTACGGCATCAAGGAACAGGGGCTCGGCCGGTACCTCGAGTCGTACGTCGAGCCGACCCCCATGATGCTGCCGTTCAACATCATCGGCGAAGCCTCGCGCACGCTGGCGCTGGCCGTCCGCCTCTTCGGCAACATGATGAGCGGGGCGATGATTGTCGGCATTTTACTGACGATCACTCCATTCTTCTTTCCGATCGTGATGACCGTGCTCGGCCTGCTCACCGGCATGGTTCAAGCCTACATTTTCAGCATTTTGGCCGCGGTCTACATCGCTGCCGCGACGCGGACGCGGGATCGCAAGCCAAAGCCCGTGCCTCGACCCTGAAACGCCCGACGACCCCCCCAAAGGATTTATCATGGACAATACGACAACCATCGCGCTCGCATCCATCGTCATTTCCGGCATCACGATCGCCTTCGGCACGATGGGGCCCGCGCTGGCGGAAGGGCGAGCGGTCGCCACGGCCGTGACATCGCTGGCCCAGCAGCCCGATGCGTCCGCCACCATCACCCGGACCCTGTTCGTGGGCCTCGCGATGATCGAATCCACGGCCATCTACTGCTTCGTGGTCTCGATGATTCTCCTATTTGCCAATCCGTTCTGGAACCACGTCATCGCCGCGGGAAAGTAACCCATGCTGATCGACTGGTTTACCGTAGGCGCGCAGGCGCTCAACTTCGTCATCCTCGTGTGGTTGATGAAGCGCTTTCTTTACAAGCCGATCCTGCACGCCATCGATGCCCGAGAGAAGCGGATCGCTCTGGAGATGGCGGACGCCGATGCGAAGAAGGCCGAAGCCAAAAAAGAGCGAGACGAGTTCGCGAAGAAGAACGAAGAGATCGACCAAAAGCGAGCGGCGCTCTTGAGTCAAGCGACCGAGGACGCCAAGGCCGAACGTCTGCGGCTGATCGGCGAAGCGACGCACGCGGCCGACGCCCTGCGAGCCAAGCGACAGGAAAGTTTGAAAAGCGAGGCGCGCGACCTCAATCAAGCCATCGCTCGCCGGACCGAACAGGAAGTGTTTGCCGTTGCGCGCAAGGCGCTGACCGATCTGGCCACGACGAGTCTGGAAGAGCGCATGGGCGAAATCTTCACACGTCGCTTGCGACAGATGGACGGCCCGGGGAAGGCACGGCTCGGCGACGCTCTGAAAACGGCGTCCGAGCCGGCGATCGTGCGCAGCGCGTTCGGACTGCCAGAGGACCAGCGCGCCGCGATCCAGAATGCGCTCAACGAGACCTTCTCCGCCGAAGTTCGCATTCGATTCGAGACGGCGCCCGAGCTGATCAGCGGAGTCGAAATCGCGACGAACGGCCAGAAACTGTCGTGGACCCTCGCGGGATACCTCGGTTCGCTCGAAGAGCGCGTCGGCGAGATCCTCGACCAGCAGGCCAAGAGTCCACCCACCCCGCCGACCCAGGCCCATGAACCCCACGCCTGAGAGCTTGGCCAGCGTCCTCGACGGCGCGTTCGAGGATCTCGGCCGAGCGCGGGAGGGCTTCACGGCGGGGCTCGTGGCGCACGAGGTCGGTCGGGTGACGGCCGTCTTCACCGGCATCGCCAAAATCTCGGGCCTTCCAAGCGTCGGTTTCGAGGAGTTGGTTCGGTTCCCCGATGGCACGCTCGGCATCGCCTTCAACGTGGACGAAAGCGAAGTCGGCGTCGTGCTGCTCGGGGACTATTCTCACCTGCACGCCGGCGACGAGGTGGAGCGCACGGGTCGCGTCATGGATGTGGCCGTGGGCGACGGACTATTGGGACGCGTCATCGATCCGCTCGGAAAGCCCCTCGATGGTCGGGGACCGGTGGTCTCGAGCCATCGGTTGCCGATCGAGCGTCCCGCCACGCCCATCATGGACCGCGCGGCAGTCACCGTGCCCCTGCAGACCGGATTGAAGGTCATCGATGCGCTCATTCCCATCGGACGCGGCCAGCGCGAGTTGATTTTGGGCGATCGGCAGACCGGAAAAACGGCCATTGCCCTCGACACCATTCTCAACCAGCAAGGCCAGAACGTCGTGTGTGTCTATTGTGCGATCGGCCAGCGCGCCTCGGCGGTGGCGAAAGCCGTAGCGACCCTCCGGGCGAGAGGCGCGATGGATCACACGGTCGTCCTCGTGGCCGAAGGCAACGACCCACCCGGGCTCATCTACATCGCTCCGTATGCCGCGACCAGCATCGCGGAGCACTTCATGGAAGCGGGTCGGGACGTGCTCATCGTTTTCGATGACTTCACCCAGCACGCCCGGGCCTATCGGGAGATTTCCCTTTTGCTCCGACGACCTCCGGGCCGCGAGGCATTTCCCGGCGACATCTTCTACATTCATTCGCGGCTGCTCGAACGGGCCACCCACTTGCGTGCGGAGCTCGGCAACGGCTCGCTCACCGCGATTCCGATCATCGAAACGGAAGCGCAGGACATCTCCGCCTACATTCCGACCAACCTGATCTCGATTACGGACGGACAGATTTACCTGTCGCCGTCTCTGTTCGAATTGGGCGTGCTGCCCGCGGTCGACGTCGGCAAATCGGTCTCGCGTGTCGGCGGCGAGGCGCAACGTGCGGCGTTCCGATCGGTCGCCGGCGACCTGAAGCTCGCGTATGCGCAGTTCGAAGAGCTCGAGAGCTTTGCGCGCTTCGGCGCCCGCTTGGACGACGGCACGCGCAAGACCATCGAGCACGGAAGGCGAATCCGAGCGTGCCTCAAGCAGCCGGAGCTCAGTCCGGTATCGGTCCCGGCGCAAATCGCCGTCCTGCTCGCGCTGACCGCCGAACTCTTCGATGCGGTACCGATGGACCGGATGACCGACGCCGAACGCGCCGTGCAAACCGCGGCGGCCGGCATTTCGGCGGAGGTGCTCGCCCGGTTCGAGACCGCACCCAAGCTGAGCGATGCGGATCGCAAGACGACGGTGGACACGGCTCGCGCCGCACTCGCGCCCTTTCAGCCCAAGCCCGAGACCCCACCCCAGGTTGCCCCTGCAGTCACGCCCCCAGCGGATACCAAGACCGCGCCGAATCCGCCCAAGCCCGAGACCCCACCCCAGGTTGCCCCTGCAGTCACGCCCCCAGCGGATACCAAGACCGCGCCGAATCCGCCCAAGCCCGAGACCCCTCCCCAGGTTGCCCCTGCAGTCACGCCCCCAGCGGATACCAAGACCGCGCCGAAGGCGAAACCGTGAGCGAAACGACCGCCAGTCTGCGTCGAAAAATCGAGAGCGCTGGAGAGCTCCAATCCGTCGTCCGCACGATGAAGGTCTTGGCCTCGTCGAGCATCGAACAGTACAGGGAGTCGGTGCGGGCACTTGCCGACTACTACTGGACCGTGGAGCTTGGTCTCGGCGCGTGCTTTCGCAACACCGAACCGGCGGCTCGGGCCCGGCAGGGGAAAGGACGGACCGATCGGGGTGTGACCGGTGCCGTCGTATTCGGTTCGGACCAGGGGCTCGTCGGCCAGTTCAATGACGTGGTGGCGGATTATGCGATCCAGGCCATCCGAGCGCTTCCGGGAATGGCGCTGGTTTGGGCCGTCGGTTCGCGCGTTCGCGCGCGCTTTTCGGACGCGGGCCTGCCGCTGATGGATCCTTTGACCGTGCCGACCGGTGTCGCCGCCATCACTCCTCTGGTACAGCAAATTCTCGTTCAGACCGAGACTCGCCACAGCAAGGGTGAGGTCACCGAACTGCACCTGTTCCACAACCGCCCCGCGGCCGGATCGGCCTACGAGCCGGTCGGTCAACGACTGCTCCCGCTCGACGAAGAGTGGCGCAACAAGCTCGTCGGCATGCGCTGGCCGAAGGGCCCCCTGCCGGAGGTCTTGGGTCACGGCGGCGCAACGCTGCTCGCGCTGGTTCGCGAGCATATTTTCATCTCGCTCTTCCGGGCCTGCGCCGAGTCGCTTGCGAGCGAGAACGCGAGCCGCCTGGCGGCGATGCAGCGAGCCGACAAGAACATCGACGAGTTGATCGAGCATTTGCAAGGCGCGTTTCACCGGCTGCGCCAGAGCGGCATCGACGAGGAACTGTTCGACGTGATCTCCGGCTTCGAGGCGCTCACCGGCTCCCGAGCGTGATCCCACTCTCGCGTGGACCGCGGGGTCAGTAGCTCGCCTTCCACAAGAGGTCGAAGATCGCCGACCCCGCATTGCCGACCGTCGATGCGAGAGACCAGTGGGTCACGAAGCGCCAGTCGACGGTCACGAGCGTCGTATCCGGGTTCACGCCGTACGGAAGCACTCCGAGCACGTAGGCGATCTGCACCGTGATGTCGCGTGCGATGCGGACGGCCACCTCGGGTTTCGGGTTCGCCGATTGGGTCGTGTCGACCGTCGTCGTCACGGCGCCGAGACCGAACTGATTCAGTATGTGGTTCAAGGGTTGTGCGGCTTGACCCCCGACCGGCCCGACCGCGGTCGTCGCGGCCGAGGTCGAGGTCGAGGTCGAGGACGAGGACGAGGACGCTTGCTCCTGCTGCCCGATCGCCGACCCAAAGACCAAGAGCTCGACGATTTGCTCTTGCGGCAGCTGCGGCTCGGAGGTGAGCGTGACCTTTCCGGTCTTGAGCGGACCGATGAAGTTCGCGTACACGATCGTGCCGTCCGGGGCCGTCCAACCGGCCTTGAGGAGGACTTGCGGGTTCGATGGATCCGGCCCGACCATCGTCACCGTCCCGCTTTCGACCGTGAAATTCTTGCCCTGAAATGCGATCTGACCGCCGCTCTTCAAATGGATCTGTCCGGTGACGTCGGTGGTCGCTCCGGCTTCGATCGTCAGGCTGCCGTCGAGGTCGACTCGGATGTCGGTGCCGCGGACCACCTGAACGTCGACGAGCTTCGCGGCGATGTTCAGACGCGCCCGGGCCCGCGACGATCCCGCGGCGGGCTGCACGGGATCGATCGGAACGAGAACGAACGTGTCGGGCTGCCCTCGATGCACGCCGATGCGAACACGAGGCATCGGTTCGAGTGCGATCGCGTCGTTCGTCGCTGCGTCCGGCAATACGACCCGCAAATGGGGCACCGTCACGCGGACGCCCGTCGTGCGTCCCTCATCCGACGTCACCGCCGAGACCTCGATCCGCCCGTCGATCGTCCCCACTTCGGCGCCGGCCGCGCTGATCGGGACCCCCGAACCGTGGGGGATCTCGATGACCGCCTTGGCCGACCGGAGGCGCGTGCCGTCCAGCTGCGCCGACCCGGTCGCTTGCAGCCGTCCCGTCACGCCCGAGGCCGTGAGCGACTGAAGAGCCACCGTCCCGTCCGGCGAGAAGCGAATTTGGGCGGCGATGTCGTGGAACTCGCCACCGCCCGCGGAGGCTTCGATCGCGCCACGGCTCAACGCCAGGTTGCCCGAGAGCTTCGCGCCTCTCGTTTTCGGGTCGAGCTCGATGTGCGTTTCCCCGTCCAGCCGTCCGTCGAGTTCGTCGAACGTGCCGCCCAGAAAGACCTGCAGCACGCCAATGCGGAAATTCTTGGTCGTCAGGTCGACGTCGAGTGGCCGGCCGGGATCCAGCGTCGGGATCGGTCTGGACCCCCAAGCCATCGCCGCACGGGCCTTGACCTGAGCAAAGCCGTCGGTTTGGTCGATGCGAGCGTCCGCGTCGACATCGTGACCGTCGGCACCCAGCTTGATCTGGGCGGAGCGATACCGGTAACTGCCGATCCGCAGTGCTTCGACATCGAGGGTTCCCTCCAAACGGGCGTCGTCGTGGAGGTTGACGACAGAGCAGTCGCCGCTCACTCGACCGGAGACGAGCTTGTCGTCGAGGGCGGGGATCGTCTCGAGCGGGAAGTCGGAGAAGTGGGCTCGAGCCGAGGCCTTCCATGCCGGCGAGCCCGTCCTATCGAGCCACGACCCCACGGCGGAATCGCCCTGCCCCTCGAAGTCGAGCATCGGCCGCCCGTCGGCGCGGGCCTTCACCGACGCGGTGCCGTGACGGCCGTCGTAGTGCGCCGCGATGTCGAAATCGATCGGAGTCGCGGATGCTTGTTCGCTCGAGAAGTGAGAGTTCCTTAGCGTCGCGGCGAGGACGACTTCGGGGTCGAGCACTGTGCCCTTGAGACGGAGATCGGCCTTGAGCGTGCCGTCGACGAAGTCCTGCTTCAAGAGGTCCGGTAGGTCGCCCAGCTCTCGCTCCGGCACGTCGACATGCACGTCGAACGCCGTTTGTCGGAGATCGGATGCGAGGCGATCCGGTTGCTCGATGAGATCCTCGACCGGAAAGTTCGGCGAAGAGGCATGCACCTCGGCGAGATTCCCATCGTGATCGTGGATGCGGGTCACGAAGTCGACCCTGCCGGTCTGGGCGTCGACGGTGCCGTCGACGTCGAAGTCGACGCCATCGAGGTGCCAAGGCGGCGGTTCGATCACCAGGACCCCGTCGATCTGACGAGATGTCGGCGTCCTGGGCGCGTAAGCCAGGTCGTGCGTCGCGACCGAGATGCCGATCTCGGGCGTCGACGCCGGATCGCGCCGCCCGTGCGCCCGGAGCACGACGTCTCCACGAGCTTGGCCGAGCCACGCGGTCTCCGCGGGAAGGATCGAGGCCGCCTTGGCCAGATCGACGTGCGCGTCGATGCCGACGGATCCGTACGCCTGCCTCCACGAAGCGATCGAAAGCGGCGCCGTGCCGGCGATGTCGAGCTTGGGCACATCGATCCCGAGGGACCCGACGCCGGGAACTTCGGCGTGGGCCTTGCCGGCGATCGTGCGCCCTGCGATCTGGACCTCCAGCGCGGCGCCGACATTCCGAACGCCTCCGAGCGAGGCCCCGCTCAGCGTGACGGTGGCGCGGCCGCGGGCCCCGCCGCTTCGGCGCACGTCCATGTCCGCATCGAAGGCGAGAGTTCCGGCCTCGAGCACGCTATCGACATGCGCCAGCCGACCGGCGCGCGCGAGATCGATTCCGACCGTCGACGCGTGCAGGCGCAGAGTGGCTCGCGACAGCGCAAACGTGGCGGTCACCGGGGCGCCGAGTCCTTGAATCCGCGCCTGCTCGACGCGGATGCCCTCGGCGTCCACCCGAACGCGGTTCGCGGTGACGACGGCCCGTTCGCCCGATCGAGCGAGTGCCGCGTGCATCGCCGTGAGCGAGAGCCCGCCGTCGACCTCCGCATCGAAGCGGGCATCCGCCTCCCCAACGTTCGGCCCGTGCGCGGAGGCGACGACGTGGCAAGCCGTCGGTCGACCGACGGCGCGGACGTCGCCCACGGTGAGGCGCTCCCCCCCGACGACGAGGCCTTCACCGTGCAACGTGACTTCGAAGTCGGGATCGGCCACGAAGCCGTGCACTCGAGCTTCGAGCGAGATGCGGTCGGCGCGGGTGGATCCCCGGGCGAGTTGGGCGGCGCGAGCCTGCACCCGCGCGTCGACGGTCATGCGGCCGAGATCCAGACTGCCGTCGACCTGAAGGTGCGCTCGGCCTTGCGCCGCGCGGTGGATTTGGGGAATCCGATCGAGATCGACGGCATCCGACGTCAGGGCAAAGTCGAGGGTGGACAGGCTCTTGGGCCCGACGGTCACGTAAAGGCGCGTCGGTGCGGAAGGCTCGTCGATCACGACGTCGGCGCGCCCGGTCAGCGGACTCGTGTGCGAACGCCCGACCGTGGCGCGGATCGATGCCGCCGGGATTTCGTAGGATCCGACGGTGCCGCCGAGGCGCAGGGTCGCATCCGCGGTGACGGCGCCGTCCGCCTGGATCGCGGCCGCCACGTCGCCGTTGACGCCGAGGCGCGAAGCGGGGCCGGACCCGAGGAGCTCGCGGATGTCGACGCCGTGCGATTCGAACGAGACGCGGGCGTGCCGGTCGGCGCCCAGGGACAGCAAACCGGCCGCATGCAAGCCGGCATCGCCCAACGCGGCATTCGCATCGAAGTGCAGATCGGGCAGCGTGCCGCGCGCTTCGACGCGAAGCGCGGCCGGTCGATGGATCGGCAAGTCGATCCCGAGCGACCGCAGGGCGACCGGATCGATGCGAGGGGCGTCGGCCGTCCCATCGACCCGGTCGCGGTCGATCGTGAGTTGGACCGAATGGGCGATCCCTCCGACGATCCCTTGCCAGTCGATGTGCCCGGCGATCTTCGCCTTCGGATCGAAGGGCCCTCGGACGTGCCCTCGGAGCGACCCGACGACATCCGCGCCGTTCGCGATCCGATGAGCGAAGATCGACGCCCGGACGACGTCGCCCTCGATCGCGTCGGGCGAGTACGCGAACGCGCCCGCGATGTCGTTCAGATCGACATCGATCGCCGGGGCGCCGGCGATCCGACCGTGCACGCGGACGTGTCCCACCGCGATGCCGCGAATGGCCAACCGCACCCCGCGATCCTTCGCACTCGAGGACGCGCTCGGCGTCCTCGGATCGAAGGTGCCGACGAGGTCGAGCCGACCTTGGGCGTCGGTGTCCAGCCGCACGTCGCCCTGGTCGATCGACACGTCGAACAGATCGATCGTGAGCGGCGCCCCCCGCGCGAGCAGCGCCGAACGGACGAGCGCGAGCGTTCGGATGCTCGATCGAACGCCCCGAGCGACGATGACGGGGCGTCCGGTCGCGTCGTCGATCGTGACGTCCGCGTCCGATACGCCGAACGGCCCGAGCGCGCCGATGCGGTCGATGTGAATCTGTCCCTGAAACAGAGGCGCCAAGATCCCGTTGACCAACTCCGCGGACCACACGCGAACGCGCGGGGTGTCCAGATGAACGATCGCGCCGAGGACGGCGCTGACGACGAAGGTCAGCACGACCCCCGTCGCCCGAGCGACGAGCGGCAGGATGCGGGTCGGCCTGCGCGGTTCGGCGGCGCGCCGATCGGATCGATCGTGGAGCTCAGCCCCTGCCAAGGGCCCCGGCGTCGGATGCTCGGCCACTAGAAGGCTTGCCCGATGCCGACAGCCAGCGCGACCGGGATCTTGAAAATCGTGGGCGGGGCGCCGTTGACCGGATCGGCGGTCGATGCGGCCGTTTCGCTTCTGAACCCCAGCACTTGCAACGGCTGCACGCGGTAACCGAGGTCGAGCCGAATGGGACCGACCGGCGTGTCGTAGGCGGCGCCGATGCCGCACGAAAGGTGGAGGTGACCGAGACGGATATCGCCTTCCTGAGGCGACACATCGCCCATGTCGCAGAACACGGCACCCGAAAGCGGCCCCGCGATCTCGGCGCGCAATTCGTTTTGAAATTCCCACAGCGTGAAGCCGCCGACGGGCAAAAAGCAATTCTCTTCCAACGTCGCAGCGTATTGCTGGGGCGTTTGCGTCATGTGCGCGTTGGTGTTGCAGTTGGAACTGACTTGTTGCGAGGCCGTCCCCGGATTGAGAAACGGGATGACGCCGTGGGGGCTGACGCCGAGCAGGGGAAAGCCGCGGTTGGTCGTCGGGCCGCCCGAAAAGAAACCGCGAAAGTACATCGTCTCCACGTCGTGCTCGAGCGTCGCCCGCGCCGCTTCCTGCGTCGCGGTCGGCGGCGGCACGGAGATACTGTTCGCCACGGTTGTCGCCGAGTTCTCGAGCTCGCTATTCCACCCTTTGCCGTAGTTCGACGACCAGAGAAAGCCCACCGAAGCCCGCGTCGCAAACGTCACGCCACGCGCGATCGGAAGGTACGTTCGAACCTCCGGCTGCACGCGTACGTCGGTCGCCGTCCCACCGAAGATGCCGCCGGCAACCTGAAGCGCATTGCCGAGGTAGATCCCGGCGTGGGGGTGCGTTGCGCTGTCGCGAAGATCCACATGCGTATCGAGCTCCGGGAATGAGAACGTGACCGTCCGGAGACCCGGATCGAGGCTGTCGACGTACGAAAAGGGAGCCTCGATCTGGAACGTGTAGCCGAGGGCGACGTAGAGCCTTTTCCAGAACGTCCGCTCGACTCCGATCGGCAGTTTCACTTCGAAGAAGCCGGGCACGGGACCGCTCGGGGGCGTGGGCGTCGACACGACTTCAACGAGCATCGGGAAGATGTTGAACTCGGGCCGGACAAAACCGGTCGTCCTCGCCTCGATGAAGCCGGGCTGGCGCAGTTCCATTCTCAGCCGCTCTTCGGGCAGCGACTGCAGCGTCCCTTTCAAGTAATTGATGCGATAGGGATACAGGACCACACCCGGCTGGAACGTCGCACTGAAGTCGCGCAAGCCGCCCAGGAAATTTCGATCTTCCCATCGCGCAATCCCGTGGATCTCGGTCTTGATCTCGTCGATTTCGAACCCGCCCCCCAGCGTAATTTGCCGTAGCCGGGCGGGCTCGACTTTGACGGTGAGCGGCACGCTCGGAGGATCCGGCGGCGGTCGGTCGAGCGTCGGAACGATCTGAACGGAGGCGAACACGCCCAAGTCCAAAAGCGCCTGGGTCGCTTCGCCGATTTGCGCCGTCGAGTACGTCGCTCCGGGCGCAATGTCGATGGCTCGCAGCAGAGGCGCCTTCGGAATCGAATCCTTGGGCGCCCCGGGCCGATCCAGACCCTCGAACGTGATCGGCCCAAATGTGGCCATCGGCCCGGGCACGATCTTGAACCCGTAGTCGGCGCAATGGGTCCCGATGTCGACTTCGGCCTGAGCCTCGACCGTCGCGTACGCGTAGCCGAGGTCGGTGAGCGCCTTCTTCAAGGCGTCCTCGGAATCCTTGAAACGGGTCTCGTCGAACCGGGCGCCATCGACCAGCGCGGTATGCGCCGCCTTGTGCACCGCGGCGACGACATCCGAGGGCAACGCGTCGATTCCGGCGAGGGTGATTTTTCGATTCCGCGTCGGGGGACCTTCGTCGACGAGGATTTCGATGCGAACGTGACTGGGGCTCACTTGCCGCACGTGAGCCACGCGCGCGTGCGCGTCGAAGAAGCCTTTCGATCGATAGAACCGCTCCACACGAGCCATGTCGCGCTGGAGCGTCGCCTCGTCGTAGACCGAATAGTCGTAAGCGATGCCCTGGAAGAGGAAAAGGAACCGGGTCGAAGCCTGCGTGGCGATCTTGTCTTCGATCGCTGCCGAGTCGAGCTCATGGGTGTTCAAGATGCGGACGGAGTCCACCGCGGAGCGGCCCTGGGGAATGCGACTGCACGCTCCGGCCGAAACGAGCAGAGCCGAGAGGCCTCCGACACGAAGCCACACCGCCGGCATCCTCCGAGCTGACGAGAACCGTTTCAATCGACCGAGTTCCTCTTGTACTTCTTGTACTTCTTGTACTTCAGCCATCGGCATGTGGCGGAGCGTGACCCGACTTCTCGTCGTCTGGCCCCTCGTGGCGGGCGGCGCGTGCGGCGAGTCGCTGCCCCACCCACCGTACGCAGCCCAAGCCACGACCGCGCTTACGGCGGTCGCCTTCGGGCCCCCGCCCGGACGAGTCGAAGTCATCCCGACGCGGCCGGCGGGCGCGGACGCGTGGGTCAACGGCGAATGGGTGCTGCGTCGCGGGCGCTGGTACTGGCTTCTCGGGCGTTGGGTTCGAACGCCCGCCGGCGCCCGCTATGCGCCCTGGGTCCTGGTTCGAGCCGCGGACGGCAGACCCTTCTATGCGCCCAGCTTTTGGCAAAATGCAAAAGGCGCACCATTGCCGGCTCCGCCCGCATTGGCCTACGCCACGGCCAGTGGGCACGCCGTCTTCGACGCCGAGGGAGAAACCGAGCCAACCGGACGCAACGTCAAGACGATAGCCGGTCCGCCAGCCGCAGGAGCCGGCTTGCCCCCCGGCCGTTAATCCCCCATCGACCGGCCGCGGTCGTACGGACGCTCCAGTCGCCCGGCCGCGGTCGTACGGGCGCTCCCGTCGCCCGGTCGCCTTCGTACGGGCGCTCCAGTCGTGCGGGCGCTCTACGTGTGCAGGTTTCCGGTGGCCCACAGAACCACCAGCACGACCACGATCACCCCCGCCGGTGACCAACCCGTATAGCCCCAACGAGAATGCCCCCATCCTCCAGCGCCCAGAGCGAACAACAAGCACACGACGAGAATGATCATCAGCATGGGTGGCCTCGATTGGGATCTCGAAGCTTGCATGCTCCGCGCCATGGGGCTGAAGGGTGTGCGGGTCGCACCCGGGCG
This sequence comes from uncultured delta proteobacterium, assembly GCA_963696385.1. Taxonomy (GTDB): domain Bacteria; phylum Myxococcota_A; class Polyangia; order Polyangiales; family Polyangiaceae; genus Palsa-1150. The sequence continues at coordinate 59,374 of CAVOKF010000001.1, read as the reverse complement.
GTGAGCCGGCGCAGACAGGCGCCCTCCCCCTCCGCGGCCCTCCGGGAGGTGGCGCGGTCGTTCGAGCGGTTAACCGGGTTTCACAGTCCCGTGCGAGCGGGTAACGTGGCAAGTAAGGGGCCATTTCGTGCAATCCGCTGCGCTGCCGCCGCTCGCTATCCTCGACGGCAAGTACCAAATCGTTCGACAGCTCGGCGCGGGCGGGATGGGCGCCGTCTACGAAGCCCGCCACCGCGGGACCGGCAGGCGCGTAGCCGTCAAGGTCATCGCAACCGGGTCGCTCACCCAAAACCCGGAGGTCATCGGCCGATTCCAGCGCGAGGCGATGGCGAGCGGCGCGATCGAGTCGCAGTACATCGCGCAGGTGCTCGACACGGGCGTCGACCCGGCGACGGGCGGCCCGTACACGGTGATGGAGTTGCTGGTCGGCGAGGACTTGCAGCAGGCGATGGAGAGGCTCGGGGCGGTCGCGCCCGAGCTGGCATTGCGCATCGCCGCGCAAGCCTGCCTCGGGCTGCGCAAGGCGCACGAGGCGGGCGTCGTGCATCGGGACATCAAGCCGGCCAACCTATTCCTCGCGAAGCGCGAGGACGGCGACATCGTCGTCAAGCTCTTGGACTTCGGCATCGCCAAGGTCCACCAAGACCCGCTCGCGGGGGCCGAAGGGGCCGGGCTGACGCAGACCGGCGCCATGCTCGGATTGCCCATTTACATGTCGCCCGAACAAGCGCGCGGCAAAAAAGACCTCGATCATCGCACCGACATCTGGTCGCTCGGCGTCGTGCTTTACGAGGCGTTGACCGGCTCGACGCCGCACGGGCACGTCGAGACATTCGGGGAACTCATCCTCCAGATTTGCTCTGCGGTTCCTCGCCATGTTCAGGAGCTCGCGCCCTGGGTGCCCCCCGAGGTGGCCGCCATCGTGCATCGTGCGTTGGCGCTCGACCCGGCGCAGCGCTTTGCGTCCGCGGTCGAGATGGCGGATGCCATCGGCGCGCAGCTGCCGGCCGGACACGCGCTCACGGCGGCGATGTTCGTGCCCCTGGCGGACCGGGATTGCGCTTCGGCGGCGCCGAGGCTCGAGCTGACTTCCGGAATGCGCAGTCCCGCGCCGTCGTTCGAAGGGCTGCCGGCCCCCCGGGTCGTCGCAACGGCGGCGCCGGCCGACGCCACGATGATGGGAGTGACCCACACTCGACCGAAGGCCCGTTCGCGCACCGCCCGAGCGGCCTGGATCGTCCCCGTTATAGCGGTCCTGGCGGCCGTCTTCGCCTGGGGCGCGTGGCGAGTGGCCGGATTGCATGGCGAGCCCATCCAGGCGACAGCGGTCCTTGCGCCTGTGCCGAGGGTGGAGCCCCTGGCCGCCGAAACGCTCGCGCCATTGCCCTCGGAACGGCCGGTGCCGGATCGAACCGTGCGCGTCGTGGTGCTTCCGGCGAACGCGCAAGCCCAGGTCGATGGGGCGGACGCACCCGTACGCGGCGGGGTCGTGGCGGTAACCGGGCCACTCGGGAGCGTTCACCGCGTCCGCCTGTCGGCCGGACGGCGCCAAGCGTCTGCGGACGTCACGATCGGCGAGGACGGACCCCTGCCGCCGAAGGTCGAAATCGACTCGCCACCGCCCAAGGACACCGTCGCCAGTGCGCCGGCGCCCGCGACGGCCGCTCGTGCCACGACAGCACCGGCCGCTCCGCCGCCGGCGAGCACGAGCACCGGCGGACTGCACATGGAGTTGAAATGACCCAACGCGCGGTCATCCCGTGCGTGGCCGTCGTCGTCGTGTCCGCGATTCAGTGGCTGCCGTGCGCGGGGGACGCGAGCGCGCAGACGGCGGCCGCCGGCTCCACGACGCCCTCGCGGCCCCTGGCGCAAGCGCTCGCAGGTCAGGCCAAGGCCGACTACGAGGCCGGCCGAACGCTGGCGTCCGATGGCGACTTCGCCGGGGCGCTCATCAAGTTCTCGAGCGCCTACGAGCAATCGCACGACGTGCGGCTGCTGTGGAACGTGGCGTTCTGCGAAAAGAATTTGCGGCACTACGCGAAGGTCATCGCGACACTGCATCGCTACCTGGCCGAAGGGGCCGGCACTTTGACCGAAAAGGACAAGAAGGACGCGCGCGACCTCGTCCAGGCCCTGGCGCCGTTCACCACGGACGCGACGTTCAAGGTGAGCGAGGACGGCGCGCAGATCACCGTCGACGATTCGGTCGTGGGGGTCTCCCCGCTGCCGGGGCCGGTGGCCCTCGATATCGGCGAGAGGCACCTGCGTGTGGTCAAGGACGGGTTCCGGCCGTTCGAGCAGACGCTGCCGGTCGGCGGAAGCGCGACGGTGAAACTCGACGTGAAGCTCGACAAGGAGTTGCACGAAGGGCGCCTCGTCGTCAGCGCGCCCGCCGGGGCGACGATCGAGCTCGACGCCAAGCCGATCGCCACCGGAATGATCGATCTCGCCGTCGCGTCCGGCGGTCACGCGATCCGAGTCACGGCGCCCGGGATGCGCCCGTTTCAGACCGAGGTCGTCATCAAGGACCGCGAGGTGCGGTCCGTCGACGTCGTCCTGGACCGGATCGCCCTGCCGGAAAAACCGAAGATCCGCGCGGCGATCGGGTGTGACGGGCCGGAGCCGCGAGGCCCCGAAGACGGGTTGGTGCTCTATCTCGACGGCCCCGACGTGCTCGCGCCAGCGGACGTGAAGCGCAAGTGGAGCGACTCGCTCGGGCATAACGTCGTCGAGCACGTGGACTACGCCGTGGCTGCCGGTCGGCATACGATCCGCGCCCGCATCCCGGAGTGCACGTGGCTCGAAACCGACGTCGTCGTGGATCCGGACAAGGGAGTCGACCTGACGGGTGCGCTTCGGTCGGACGCTCCGTTCGCCTTCGCCGGTCCACAAGGGACTCCGGGGCGCTTTCGGATCGGCCTCGACGTCTGGATGCTCGACCCTTCGAGCTTTCGAACCAACGAGATGCCCGAAACCTACCGAGGCGGAGTGGGCGCAGCGACCGGCGTGTCGCTGGCGGGTGGGATCATCACGCGCTGGTTCGGAACGTTCCTGCAGACCGCCTGGGGGTCCGGCACGATGCAGCGGGCGACGTTCCATACGAACTACGCCCTTCCTGCCCAAGCGCAGGTCACCGCCTATGCGTCGACCGTGCGGATCGCGCTGAGAATCCCTATCGATGCGGTGGCTTTGAACGTGGGCCCCGAGGTCGGAACGATCGAACTCGACATCAAAGACGTTCAAACCGGCCGCGTTCAGGCCACATACGGCACGTGGGCGGCCATCGACATCCAGCCTCTCTGCGACTGGGGGGCACGGGTCGTCGCCGACCTGTGGGGCCAAAGCGACGCGAACGGGGGAGGGCCGGCCGGCACACTCCAGATCGGCGCGTTCTACGAGCCGAACGCGCGATGCCGGCGGGAACGTGCAACGCCCTTCGGACTGCGCACCGGAGGGCTGTGAGGATGCCGCTCACAGGGACGGCGCGCGCGGCGATCGGATGCGCGGTTCTGGCTGCGGCCTCGACCGCCCTCGCGCAGGGGTGCACCCCGTCGTTCGACGGTCCCTATCCCTGCACCGTCGGGTTTGCGAGCTGCTCGACCCCGGATCAGTGCGAAACCGACATCACGAGCGATCCGCAGAACTGCTCGATGTGCGGAGCGGCATGCGACCAGGGCGCACGCTGCGAAAACGGCTCGTGCACGACCAGTCCCCTCACGCTGTCGACCGGCGTGGTTCCCGGACCCATCGCGATCAATTCGGACGACGTCTTCTTTTGGTCGTCGGCCAACCCCCTGATCGAGGACGTCCCGAAAGCCGGGGGCAGTCCGGTTACCGCCGTCACGCCGTCGCAGCAGGGTGGATCGACCGACATGCCCTTCGCGGTCGACGACTCCGCCATCTATTACCTGGCGCAGAACCTCACGGGCACGGGCGGCTGGTACGTCGCCGCGAGTCCGACGAATGCGCCCGACGCGAGCGCCTCGCCGCCGTCCGCCGTCGGGACGTTCCCGGCGACGAGCAACGTCGGCTCGTTGTCGTCCATGGTCATTTTTCAAGCCACGATCTTCCTGTCCTGGAACGTCAACGGGACCTTTCAAGTGGGCAGCGTACCGACGAGCGGCGGCGCCGTGTCCGTCGTCGCGAGCTTCGGCAATGCCAACGCAAGCTTCGCGGTCGACGCCAACGGGATCTACGCGGTGGTCACCCTACCGAACGGCCCATGCGAGATCGATCGAGCACCGATCGCGGGCGGGACGGTAACGACGATCGCCCCGAACGCCAACGGCTGCCCCAACGCGATCGCGACGGACGGATTGGATGTGTACTGGGCCACGAGCGGCAGCGTCACGATGGGCAACGACAACGCGAGTACCTGCGTGCTTCAGGTGAGTCGCGTTCCCGAGACCGGCGGCGGCGTGACGACGCTCGCGACCCTCGTCACCTCCGAGCAGCCGGTTCAAATCGCGGCCGACTCGTCGTCCGTGTACGTCGCGACCGACGAGAGCCTCTGGCAGTTCCCCACCGGCGACGGCGGCGCACCGATGCGCCTGGCGGGCAACCTCGGAGCCACCACCGCCACGAACGGCGCCGTTGGTTGCGGAAATAGCGGGGGGACCGAACCGACGGTTGCCCTCGCGATCGACGACACGAGCGCCTACCTCGTCGTCCCGACCACCCCGGGGTCGTCGAACGGCGTGCTCTTGAAGATTCCGAAGTGACCGGCCGGGATTGGTCGGGCCGAGCCCTACCGCGCGATCCTCTGCGGAACCGGCGGGGGTGGCGGCGTCGCCGACTTTTCGAACGTGTAGCCGAGGATGGCCTTGACGATCGTCCCGGCGCTCGACGGCGTCAGGCCTTCGCCCAGGCCGAGATTCAGCTCAACGTGCTCGATCGAGAGCAGATCGATCACTTCGAACAACAGGTGCGTCTGGTCGGCCAGAGGCAGCGGCGATGCGACCGGACCGATGCCGCCGTAGTACTCGAAGCCCAGCGCGACCGGCCCGACCTTGCGCGCGGCTTTGAGCGCGGGATCGAACACGGGGCCGTCCGACGCACCCGGCCGGGCGAGCGCCTGATCGAAAATGGGATTGAATGCGAAAAGCCAGTGCTCGTCTTCGTAGGCCACGATGGGCCGCACTTCGCTGCCCCAGCGGTTCGCGTCGTAGGTGGCCGGAAGGTACGAGACCTCGAGATTGATCCCGAGGCGCCAGTGGGCGTCCCAGGTCGGCGGCGTCACGAATTTCGAGCGGAGCTTCGCACCCGCCCAGTCCGCGACGCCGTCGTCGGATCTCACGGCGAACTGCACGTACGCCCCCACTTCCCAGAACGGCAGGACTCCCCACGATGGTTCGAACGTCGCGTGAAACTGTCCGTGCAGCGGAGCTTCCGACCCGGTCGGAAAGCGATGACCGGTGACCCAATCGTTCAAGTGCAGCTCGAGTCCGGCGATGCCCACGGGGTTGGCCGTGGCATCGTAGACCTCGATCTCGAAGGGGTCTTGGGCCTGCGCCGAATCGGCGGCCAGGCTCAGGCCGACGACAAAGGCGATGGCGCAGGGGATCGAACGCATCGGGGGCGATCCGAGGCTTACCGGAACAACGCCCCCACAGCCCAGCCCGCGAGGGCACTGGCCATTCCGATTGCGGTCATCTCCAATCCCGACTTCCAGGGCCGCCCCAGGGTCGCACGCGCCTTGTACGCGCCCACGCCGAAGAGCATGCCGGCTGCCACGACGACCGTTGCCCAAGCCGCGGCGTGCGTGCCGAGAAACACGAACGGCGACAGGGGCAAGAGAGACCCGACGATCGACGCCAGTCCGACGACCACGGCAGAACGCAAGGCGCGCGGCCGGTCGATCGGCGTGAGGCGATGCTCCTCGGTCATCATCACCGCGACCCAAACGTCCGGATCGGCCGTGATGCGATCGACGATGCGATCGAGCAGTTCTCCGTCGAACCCTTTTCGCGCGTAGAGCTGCCGCACTTCTTCGCGCTCGACCGCCGGTACCGTGCGCACGTGGCGGTATTCGCGCTCGCGCTCACTGCGATACACGTCGCCCTGCGCGATGTTGGTGGTGTAGGCGACGGCGGCCATCGAGAGCGACTCCGCGAAAGCGGTCGCGAGTCCGGCGGCGAACACAAGGCGCTTGCTGTCGCTCGCCGCAGCGACGCCGAGCAATACGCCCAGGATATTCACGATGGCGTCTTGGCCGCCGAGAATGATGTCGGAAAGGGAGGAACCGCGCCGGTGTGGGTCCACGCGGTCGTGGAACGCGAGCTGCCACGACGGGACGGAAGGAGGCGCGGGCATGTCTCCGATTAGGCTACCCGGTCAGGACGTCATTCGGCCAATCCCTCGGCCGACGAAACGTCGTTTGACCCGGAGGAGACCCGGAGCGGCCGGAGTGTCGCGCTCTTCTTTCTCTGATGCGCCTCCATACGTTGCAGAATGTCGTCGAGAACGTGCACGGTCTTCACGACATGAGCGCCTTTGTTGAGCATGACGCACTCGGCGCGCTGCGACATGGCCGCGTCGGTGATCTCGGCGCGGGTCGGCATTCCGTTCTTGGACACACTCTCGAGGACCTGAGTCGCCCAGATCACGGGAACGTGGGCGGCTTCGCAAAGCCACAGGACCTCCTCCTGCACCTCGGCCAGACGCTCATAGCCCACTTCGAGCGCGAGATCGCCGCGCGCGATCATGACCCCGAGCGGGTGCTCGCCCACCGGCTCGAGCAGCAACTGGGGCAGGGCCTCGAAGCCGCGACGGGTCTCGATCTTCAGCACGAGCCCGAGACGGGGAGCGCCGAGCTCAGCGAGCCTTCGTTGAAGGGCCCCCACGTCGACGACGCGTTGCGCGAACGAGAGCCCGACCGAGTCGGCGTAGCGCACGACCAACGCCAGATCCTCGCGATCTTTGTCGGTGAAGCCGTCGATGTCGATCGCACTCTCGGGGAAATTGATCCCTCGATCGGGCAGTAGTTTGCGCTGGCCCTTGCGCGCGTAGGTGATGCGGACCGACACCCCTTCCGGCAACACGTCCTCCACCACGCCGCCGAGCTTGCCGTCGTCGAACCAAACGCGTTCCCCCGATCGGACTTGTTCGAGGGCCGCGGGCAGCGTGCATGGGATTCGGGGCGGCGTGACGGTTGCCGGCGCGGATTGAGGGCTCTTGGTGAGTACGATGAGATCGCCAGCCTTGAGGGGGATGGGACGGGCGGCGGCTCCCGTACGCAGTTTCGGGCCGCACAAATCGAAGTGGATCGCGCACGGCCGGTCGGCCCTTCGCCGGGCGGTTCGGACGTGCTCGACCATGCGTGCCCACGTTTGCGGGTCGTCGTGAGCGCAGTTGATTCGAACGGCGTTGGTGCCTTGCGCGATGAGGTCGGTGACGAGCGCCGCGTCGTAGGCCGCGTCGGAGGGCAACGTCACCATGATCCGGACGGCTCTCTTCGGCGGAGTCGGGCCAAACAAAGCGCATGCGTTGGCTTCGAGCAGCAGAGGACCTTCGTCGAAGCCGGGCGCCCGAGGGTGCTCGGGCAACACGAGATCGGCGGCGAGCAGGCGCGCCAGAATGCGGAGCACCGCATCGACACTCGCAAGGGTATGCGCTTCGCACCGACCCAGCGACGACAGGCCGTGCCTCGCCAGGGTCTCCTGCAAGGGGCGCATGTCCCGCCCACGCAACACCAAGTAGTGGACCAGGTTGCAGCGGCTCTTGATGCGGTCGACAACGGGGGCAAGGCCGTCTTCGCGGGCGATCATCTCGGCCCGAAGCGCCACGAGGGCGTCGAAAGCGCCCCGGAGTTGCGGGTCCGTCGGAAGCGCAACGCTGACCATGACCGGCCGCCAGGCACGCGCCGTGCCTGAACATCCCACACGGCGCCGCCAGGCAGAATCCCCTCCGCCGTCCTGAGGCGAGGACGGCCGGACCGCACAAGGATGCACGCAGGCGCACCCGTTGCGCGTCGCCACACGGCCGGCCGGCATTTGGGCATTGGGCTGGCGGTGAGAGGGTCTGAGTCGCGAAGCCTCCCTCGGCAAATATTCGGCAAATACCCGGTTCCGAAGCAAATGTTCACCGATGGCAGACGTGTCCCCGAAGGGCGTCCGGGCGCGCGAGCCGCGTGTTTGGATGGGTGACACAAATCGTCGCGATGAGTTCGTCAAAACGCCACGGGTGTTCGTGCTAATTCGAACCAGCTGCGCGTTGGTGCGGGGCGGCCACGTTCCTGGGGGCGCGGCGCAGATCGTTGGAGCCGCGATGACACGACTCGCCAAGGTCTTCTTCGCTTCGCTGATGATGGCAGGGGCGTTGTTTCTCGCCTGTTCGAGCCCACGCGAAGGGACCCCGGATCGAGGCAATCCGACGGGCACGACCGGCAGCGGCCACCCGGGCCTCGGAGGCGATACCGGGGCGGTCGGTGCGACTTTGACGATCGGCACCCAGGTCACCTTGGCGTCGCTGGGTTGGACGATCTCGGGACCGAACTCGTACAGCGGAGTCGAACCGATCGGCGACGCACAATCGGTCGAATTCGTCGCCGGAGGCATCGCTGCGGGATCCGGCTACACGATTTCCGTTTTCGGCGTCGACAGCGAGGGTGATCCTTGCGCGGGATCCTCGAACCCATTCGGGGTCGTGGCGGGTCAGATCACGAACGTCGCCCTCCTCGTCACCTGTACCGTTCCGACCGACGCCAGCCTCAACGCCGACATCCAGACCGGCTCGTTCGCGGTCGACGCCGGCGTCATCCTGGTGAACCAGCCCCCCATCCTCTGCCCCGCCATCGCCTCCTTTTCAATCAATCCGGCCGCACTCGCGGTCGGCCAGGGCGCGCAGCTCGGCGTCCTGGCCAGCGCCCCCTCGACCGTCGAATGGAGCGTGACTCCGCCGACCGGCGGCAGCTTCGTGAACCCCGTCGACGGCGGGCCGGGCGCTACGTCCCTGGCGCCGGAGTTCCTATGCTCGACTCCGGGCACCACGGTGACCGTGACCGTGAGCATCGGCCTGGTCGATAGTGGTGCGTGTACGGGTGTGGCATTCACTTCACTGTCCGCCACGATCGCCTGCGAGCCCCAGTGCGCTGTGGCGTCGGACTGTCCCGGGCAAGACACGATCTGCTCGGTCCCGACCTGTACCGGGGGTCTGTGCGGCGTTGCCGAGACGGCCGAGGGAACGTCGTGCGGGGCGGGCGACATCTGCAACGGCGCCGGAGCCTGCGTTCCGTTCACGTTCGACGTCGTGCGAATCGGTGCGACCGACGGCGGAGTCCTGACGGCCGTCGCGGCCCCCGTCTTCATCGAGCAGCGCCTCGTGTCCGATGGCGGACTCGTGGGGGCCCCCGTCGCACTGCCAACGGGAGTCCCCGATGCCGGACAGGACCTGCTCACGATGCCTGGAATCGCTGCGATTGCAGGCCTGTCCCGATCGCAGGACGGCCGGTACCTCTCCATGGCCGGCTACAACGCCGCGCTCGGCACGGCCAATCCCGCCAATTCGGCGGATACGATCGTCGTCGCACGCATCGACTCGGCCGGAAACGTGGACACCTCGACGCAATTCTCGAGTGCCGCATTCCACGGTGCGAACAGCATCCGCAGCTCCGTCACGGCCGACGGGACTTCTTTCTGGGTGGGCGGTCTCGGTGGCACGGTCGACGGAGGAACGACCGGTGGCATCTGGTACATCCCGTTCGGCGTCGTCGACGGCATGATGCTCAACCCGACCGCGGTCCGCCTGCTGACCATTTACGACAGTCAGCTCTACGGCAGCGGCGACACGACGGCCGGCGAAGTGTTCTCGGTCGGTGCGGGTTTGCCCGACGGCGGCTCGCCGGCGCTCGCCACACTGCCGGGCCTACCGACCGTGTCGTCGACGTCGGCGAGCCCCTGGCAATTCGTCTTCGTCAACCTGAGGGCAAGCGGCTCAGGGCCGGACACCCTGTACGTCGCCGACGACACACTCGTCAGCGGTCAGGCCCTGGGGATCGCACGATTCTCCCTCGTCGCAGGGACGTGGACGCAAACTGCGACGCTGACGCTGCCGTCGGCCGACGGCGGAGCGGCGGCGGTCGGCTTTCGAGGTCTTGCAGGGTTGAAGACCGGCAGCTCGCAGGTCACGCTCATCGCGACCACGGCCGCCGAGATTCCCAACCGAATTGCCGTATTCACGGACGACGGCGTGTCCAATCCCTGGAACGGGACATCGAGCGTCGTCGCCGTCGCCAGCGCGGGCGGCACGGAATACTTCCGCGGGGTGGCGCTAAGTCCCAGGTCACCCGGCTCACCCTGAGCGTTCGCACGGCCTTGCGATCACCCGCGACACCCTGAGCGTTCGCACGGCCTTGCGATCACCCGCGACACCCTGAGCGTTCGCACGGCCTTGCGATCACCCGCGACACCCTGAGCGTTCGCTCCGCCTCGACTCGCTTCGCTCGCTCGGCTCCGCTCCCGCCGTACCGGGGCCCGCTACACGTCGAGGGGAGCGAATGCCGCTCCCCTCGAGCTCCCCAGCAGGCCCAGCAGGGGCTTTGCCCATAAAGGCCGCCTCCGCCCGTCTTTTACGGGCAGCGGGCGATTTTGCCCAGAAAGGCTGATCGACCGAGGAGCGATTCGCGGCAGATGCTGCCGGTGGAGGAGGCCGAAATCATTCCCACGGGTACGCTCGCACGATGAGCGAAGAATACAAGAAGACGATATCCGCGTGGGACCCTCGGACGTTCAAGACGAGCGATCTGCTGGCCGGCTTCATGTCGCTGCGGATGCATTGTCAGCTAGACAAGATGAAGGATGACCATACGAACCCGATCGTCCAGGGCAAGCTGAAGGAGTTTGCCGACGAGATCGACCGTCGCCTTCCAGGTCCGTGACTGAGCAATTTCAGAAGTGGCCGATCACGAACCTCGTCGCGGATCGGGTCGCTACCCAGCCTTCTTTGGCGCGCCGTTGGTCCGGATGACCTCGCGCGGCCGGGCGCGCCGGGCGCCTCAGCATCCAGAAGGATGCGATTGCGATCTATGCGCGTAAAATGTTCAATTACTTGGCCTTTTCAGCTAAGTGCGCTCGAACATTGCTACGCGCGATGGGCCCCCTTCTTGGGGGCATCTTGACGGCCGTATGGCATGGTATAAGCAAACCGTTCGCGATCGGCGGACGCAGAGAGGATTGGGAGCAATGGCGCACGAACGAGATCCATCGGAGGTTCGGCGCGAACTGGCTGAGATGGCGCAGGCTCTACAAGCGCCAGAGGTCATCGAGTACCGAAAGCTGATCTTCAAACTCGCAACGGGTCAGATCGACCAACGCATCCCGAACGGGAAGCCAATCCATGCGGCCATCCTGCTGGAAGCAATGTTCGAACGCGCAACATCTGACATGCGCATCTTCACGGGCTCGCTGTCGCCAAGCACGTACAACGCGCCGTTTCTCATTGAGGCGGCCACGCGATTTCTAAGGAAGCCTGGCGCAACGCTGAAGATTCTCATCCAGAACACGCTAGCCGATCTCTTGGAGCGCCCGCTAATCAAGGCGGCGACCAGTTTGCATGGCGGATCCACAGGCTTGCTCGTTCGATTCGCGCGTGGCGCATATGCTACGAACGCGGCGAAGCACATCGCTGTCATGGACAGCGTCGGGTACAGATTCGAGACCGATCATTCGAGCACGTCCGCAATCGCAAACTTCAACGAGCCCCGCGTGGCGTCCGAACTTGCTTCTACATTCGACCGCGCGTTTGTAATGGCACATCCAGCTATGCTGCCGGTTGCCGGAGCCATCTAGTTCACGCACGGGCTACGCCCTGGCATACGAGAGGGGGCAGACGAAGGGTGCGAATCGAATCTCTGACCCACCTCGCGGATGCGGGTATCGCGGTCAATTTTGCGTTCGGAATTTTGGAGCATTATAGAGGCTTTATTACGGCTCGCGTGAGGGCCTCCCTCGTCGCCACGGCCGATGGTCTGAGGGCCATCGTGCTTGACCGATTCACGAGCGACTCGGCGGCCATTCAGAATGAGACCGCGAAGATTGCAGTGGTGCCAGCGAAACTGGAGCGGCGCACGTCGTGGTGCCAGCGGACATGTCTCGTATTGGCTGTCATATGCGTGATCGGTCTGATCCTGCTCTTGGTATGCGCGGCCGTCAACGGCGAGAGGGAGTGCTCGCGGTTGGCCCCATGGACGTGGACCTTGATCGTGCTTGCGATGGCTACTGGGCCCATCGTTCTCTGCGTCCTTCTCATGTCGAGCTACTATGCGGTTGCGCGAATCGCATTGTGGCGCCTGCAGAGCAAATACAAAATCATCAGCGAATTCACTAAAAACGTGTCCATCACGCCCACTGATCCGGGTAGCGGTGCGGTGTCGAACTAACGCTACGTCTCGACGTGGATCAACGCTCCGCCAAAATCTTCGGCGCCCTTGATTCTGTGATACCCGCACATCGGGCACGTCCCTGGCGCTGGGAACTCCCCGGCGAGCACGTCATCCACGCCGACGCCTGCCAGCTTCGCCACGCGGAACGCCATCTTCGGGCTGACGGGCTTGTTTCCGCTCGCGACGAGCGAAAGCGTCATCTTTCCGAACCCGAGCGCGCGGCCGATGGGCTCCCAGCTTCCCGATCGCGTCCGAAAGAATCGGAGCGCGGCGCGGACGTTCTCCTGCTGATCCTCCGTCAGGTCGCTCACGACGCTAACCTCGCGTTCTCGATTGGCCCGAACGTCGGTTCGATCCCAAGCTCGTGCATCGCGTGGACGAGGCACGTCAGGTTGAACACGAGGCACTTCAGAAGCACCTCGTTCTTCTGCGACGTCGGGAGTTTCGCGCGCACCGCGCCGCCGAAGAGCCGCTTGATCGCTGAGAACGACGTCTCGACGTTCGACCGAGCGTGATAGCGCGATAGGAAGCGCTCACGCTCGAGCGTGAAGAGCGCGAACATTCGGCGCCACGCTGCGGGACCGTCGCCCTTCGAGTTCGATTTGAACGGGATGTAAGGCACGGCGCCGACAGCTTCGATCGCGTCGATGTTGGCTCGCGCGAGATACGCTTTGTCGGCGCTCACATTCCGCGATTGTGAAGTTCCGCGCCGTCGCGGCGACGAGCCTCGGCAGCTGCGGGCAATCGGCGGAAGCGCCGTCAGTCACTTCAATGCTCGTTACGACGTTCGTGGCGACGCCGACCATCGCGTGGCACTTGATCCAGCGTTGCTCCTTGATCTCGCGCCCGCACTTGTGATCGAACCATCGCGCATACGTGCTCGTCGCGAAGCCCGTCGAATCGACGGCGAAGCTCCGCTCTGCCACTTTGAGCGGCGACGCGCTCTCTTCCACTAGCGTCTTGAGAAGCGGGAAAAGTTCGGCGCGTTCGAGATACGAAAACACGGCGTTGTAATGCGGGGCGTGCGCGATCAAGCCCTTCTCCGCGCATTCCCGGACGTCTGTCGAGGCGCGCCGACCGGACATGCCAACGTAGACTTTCATCGCGGCGGCGTGGACGACGTCGGCGAGCGGCAGACGAGGGCGACCACGCGCCTGCGGTGGCTCTTGGATGCCATCACAAAGCGCGCGCAGAAGCCGGCCGACGTGTTCCTTCTCGGTCGTCTGGGCTGCGTTATACGCTGGCCAATTCTGGGTGTACTTCACCCGCACCTCGCGCGTCGTCTCGCGGACCGTCGACGTACCATCCGCGTTCGTCATCGTCTCGATCGTCGTCTGCTTCTGAACGAACTCCACGGCCCATTGGTGCTTGCACTTGACCGCCCGCGTCTCGTGGTCGGGGCATGAGCACTTGCCGACCGCGACGTCCACGACGTAACCGTCAGCCGCGCCGCTCTGGCGAAGTCCAAGGCGATCGAACGGCGAAAGCCAGACGAGGCAAGGCGTACCGTCTTCCTTCGCGTTCGGCTGACGCCGGACCAAGACGCGCTCGTCAAGGAAGCTGCCTCGTCGGCGGGCATCACTGTCAGCGCGTGGGCTGTCGAGCGCCTGATCCGCGCCGCCAAAGCAGAGCGAAAGGCAGACAAGTGAACCGCCCGGCTCAAGGCTTTCGCCGAACCGGGCCGGATTACATCTTGGATCTCAACTTATCCGTAATAACGTTCGGTCATGTGACCGCACAACACACCTTTCCTCTCCGCACGCACGCGGTTTTCGAGCGCCCGTGCGGAGGGCGTGCTACGAAACAAGGCGTTCTGCTGCGAAACGTCTCGGCCGTACCCCGTCCGGGCCGTAAAGCCGCGATAACTGAGTGAAAAGGGCCGGATCGGGATCGCACCGATTCGTATCGGAGTGGCAGCTCCGACGCGTTCCTACTTCGCCACCGGCCCGCAAACTCTAATGTTGTCGCGGCTTTTCTTTGTCTGAATTCCGCCACTGGCGGATTGGTGGCCTATGTCGGTGCTTCCTCCGGCCGGCGAAGTAGGGGTCCTGGAAAGTAGACGGATGTGCGCTGCTCGCGCGCACCGCGGATCTCGAACGTGGCCAGATCGGACCAGCTTAATCCCACATTTGCCGGCTACTCTGGCGCACTGGCTCAACAAGACAGAAGTCTCGCGGGTAGACGCAAGGTCGGCTGCGGAACGAATCTCCTCCAGTGCGACGCCGTTCGGAGATCTTATGATCGAACGCAGCGCCATACGCTGGGCCAAGTTTAGCTTCGTCCAGTATTGCTTGACCTCGGAGGAGGCACCAAGGCTGTTCAACTCCTCAGTGTCCTCGTTCTCGAAAAGGTTAGCCGGTGGTGCGGTCGGCGCGTGGCCATTGGCCGAGCCACTAACGGCTCGGCGCGCCTTCTTCTGCGAAGCCGCCTCGTCCTCTGCTACGGCCTTCGCCAACGCAACGGCATCGGCTGGAGACGACGCCACTATACGGACACCGTCTCTTGTCAGGACCTCGTATCGCATGGTCCATGGAATAAGCTATCATCGACGCATGCGCCACAGATTTGATCGGACGAGCTGCAACTATCAGGAACGACAGGAGCTTCAAACATCGCCAATGACCACGCGTGATCCTGGTTTCGCGAACCACCCCGAGCTGAGCCATTTCGCGTAGGCGGAAAGTTGGCGATCAATTGTGCAGCAATTGATGGCTACGACATCTTACCGCAGAAATATTGAACTATTCCGACATCTAGATGCGATGTTGCACTTAGCGTCATCGTCCGACAATACACGCTACTGCTGTCGATTATCGACACGGCGCGGCCGACGCCTTTTTCTGGGCAGCTTGCCGCTTTTCTGGGCAGGCCGCGTTTTATAGGCAAAGCCCTGCTGGGGAGCTCGAGGGGAGCGGCCTTCGCTCCCCTCGACGTGAGCCCCGGTGGTACGGCGGGAGCGGAGCGGAGCGAGCGAAGCGAGTCGAGGCGGAGCGAACGCTCAGGGTGTCGCGGGTGATCGCATCAACACGGGTACCCGTCTCGTCTCCTGCTGGGGGGCTTTGCCTATAAAACGCGACCTGCCCGTAAAATCGATGCGATGCCCATAAATCGCGTATGACCGGCGTATGACCAGTGGACGTCCAGCCTAATGATTAGTGGACGCCCACAATGTAGACAAAATCCGGCTGAGTTCCCGCCACGGTGCGGTGTAGGACGCTGCGGCTTACATTTTTCGTCGCGCCGATTCGTAACGTCAAGCGTAGGTCATATAGCGGCACGCGGCGTAGCACTGAGCGAAAGTGGCTCTATTCTGTAACGCTTGATAGCAACGGCCAACCGCGTGTACGTTCCGGTGCCCTCGACAATCGCGATGGCGATGGCAAAATTTACGAGTGCGTCGCTGGTCGTTCCGCTCGCCATGCACCGGCTTCGATCGACGGGCGGGACGCATGATTGAGGTGGGTCACGACGACGTGAACTTCGGATGCAGACGATGAACGCTGTAGCTGCCGCAGACAACTTGGGGCTGTCGCTGCTCTTGGGGTTCTTCGAGCCGCGACCGGACGACCGTGCTTTGGCGAATGCGACCGCGAGAGCCTTGCAGTGCCACTTCGATGCGTTCGCGGACAATGTTCTGGAGGCGTCAAGCGTTGACGACTTGTCGGAGCGATTGGAGCTGGTCGCGTGCGACCCGTCGTTCTGGGTCAGGTCGTTGCCCAACCAAGCGACCCTCAAGCGGGCGCGGCGTCGTCGTCACTGGATTTTAGATCGCTTCAGCCCACCTCTTCGCCGAACGCTCGGCGAAGAGCCGATGAAGATTTTTTGCGGAGGGTGGGAGCACATGGCTTCGTTTGCGAGGGCCATGGTCCCGGTGATTCAGCGAGCGTCACCAAGCGAGATGGCGCGTGCGACGCACACGCCCGTTGATATGTTTTACGACACCGATGCGCCGCTCGAGATGCGCCGCGCGATGTTGGCGCTGTCGAAGGCGATCGTCGCAGCCATCGGGGTCTTTAGAGCAGTCAACTTGGGGAAGAGGCTCGAACCGTGGCTCGCCCTAGCCCTCGCCCGCCACCTCGCTGACGGAGTGAACGAGTTTCTTGCCAACCTGATTGCGGCTGCGCAGGGACCAACGAAGCCCGCTTTCGATCAGGGTGAGATCGAGACCTGGCGCCGCGAAGCCTTCGCCAGCGGCAAGGATGTGTACTCCCCGCTCGGTGACCCGGACATTGGCGCCGGGTGATTGCGTTTGGGTTCAAGCCGACAAATATCGGCCGGCAATAGTTGTACGCAAGATGCCGGCGCGCGATGGCGATCCGGATCAATCGGATAGGTGGCTCGTCGTCGTTGGTACGGGTACGCAACGGCAAGAAGCGTGTCTTGCCATTGGCCCCAATAGCCATACCGGCCGAGTGCTCGGACTTTCGAAGCCGACCTACTTCTATAGAGGTGGCGTTAGCTTCCCTCGCGAGGCGGCAGTAACGAGCAACTGCGGTCGGTGCCTTCCGTCAGAGTTGTACCGAGTTGAGGAGATCATCGGCGACCGGCCTCCTTCGCCGAAAAATCAGCCAAGTTCTTCCGGTAAGTCGAAGTGATAGCACTCCGCTCGCTCAGTCCTTGTCCGGCGATAGCGGCTCGGCCATAGAGAATGGTCGTATCAGATCGGCGGCTTCGGTTCATCGCTCGACTTTCTGGGCAAGATCGCCCGCTGCCCGTAAAAGACGGGCCGAGGCGGCCTTTATGGGCAAAGCCCCCCAGCAGAACCGCGTCGAGCGCCTGCGCAATATTCAGTCGGCCGATGCGCGACAAATAGAGCAGAGGCGTCGTGTCCGCGACCACGATCACGTCAGCGAAGCGAGCTCGGAGCGAAAGTCGTCTGCTTCGTAGTCGAACGCGGCAAGGCCGTGCTCACCCGCCGCCGCCAGCAAGTCATCAAGCGAAAGACCGAGCCACCGGGCGCCCGGCACTCGGGTGAGACGCCCCGCCCGAATTTCATCCAGCGCCCACAGCAACCGTAACCGACGTTGGATCGCATCGGGAGGCTCGCGGTCGAGAGCGGCACTCGGAAGCGCCACGGAGACGATGATCTCAACGCTCTCCATGACTTGAGGTTAGCATGCTTGAGACTGGGGACGATTGGCCCCGATGTAACTGGAACTGCGAACCGATTGGGGCTCACCCTGGATCTCGCAGCGGGTGAAACGGCTCTCGAGGTTTCCCTCTTTGGACTCTCGTTCGCGCTCGACGGGTACCCGTCTCGTCTCCTGCTGGGCCTGCTGGGGAGCTCGAGGGGAGCGGCATTCGCTCCCCTCGACGTGTCGTGCGGGCCGGGTCCGCGAGAGCGAAGCCGAGCGAGCGAAGCGAGTCGAGGCGGAGCGAACGCTCAGGGTATCGCGGGTGATCGTAAAGCAGCGCGAACGCTCAGGGTGGTCCGGGTGATCGAAGTCTAAGAAAACAACCCGCCCTCAGGAGCCTTTGGGGACGGACACGAGTTCGTCGATGTTCGGCTGCAGGGTGATTTCGATCCGGCGGTTGCGGGCTCGTCCATCGGCCGCTTCGTTGGAAGCGACCGGGTCGAACTCACCGTAGCCAGCGGCGGAGAGCAGATCGGGCCGCATCCCCTGCCCGAGCAGGAAGTGCACGACCTGCACCGCGCGCCCGGTCGACAGCTCCCAGTTCGAGGGAAACTGGGGGGTGTCGATGGGGACGTTGTCGGTGTCGCCGGCGACCTGAAAATGCCGATCCGAGATCGTGCGAAGCACGGCGGCGATTTTCGTGAGCGCCTGCTTGCCCGCCGGCTTGATCGCCGTCTGTCCGGTGTCGAACAACACGTCGTTGGGCAGCTCGAGGACCATGCGACCGTTGCGAAGCGCAACCTTCAGTTCGCCCGCGTCGATCATCTTCTGGAACTTGAGCGCAAGCTGCTTGAAGAGCGCTGCGCGCGCGTCCGCCGCCGCTTGGGCCCTGCGCAACTCCTCGAGACGCGCCTTCGCATTGGAGAGCGCGCTCGCCAGCGAGCCTTTCTCGGCGAGCAGCGTGTCGGCGTTCGTGCCGAGTCGCGCGAGCTCCTTGCGAAGCTGCTCGTTCTCGGCGATCGCGCCGTCGAGCTTCGCTCGCAACTCGCGTGCGCTGCCTTGCTCGCTCGCCAAGGCCTTGTCGCGCTCGGCGGCGCGCGCCTGCAAGTCCTCGATGGAGGCGTTCAACTGATCGATCTGAGCACGGGCTTTGGCCAGATCGGCGGCACGCTGCTGGTCTTCGTCATGCGCACGCTGCGCGTCGGCTCGCGCCTGCTGCTGGTCCTTTACCGCGGCATCGTATTGGCCCTCGGAAACGCACCCGGCCAGCGCCAGTGCGGCACCGACGATTCCCACGCGAATCACCTCGTTCATGCGTCTCTCTCCTCTTTCCCCCTTCTAGACGGAAGTTTTCTCGCCCGGAACCGAGACCCGAGATGTAAGGCAAAATGGCCCCCGCCGAAAGCGCCGGAAGGTTCGCCGGAGCGGCCAGTGCCCAGAGAAGCGCGTGCGTGTCGAGGAGAAGCCTCACGCCTTGCGTTCGAACGCATCGAGAACGTCGTCCGAAAGAGGCACGTCGAGATCCTTGTGAATCCGGATGCGCCCCTTGAGGACGCCGAGCGTACGCGGCCCGCGGATGGCCGTGGCGGCCACGAGCTTGGCCACCGGGCGCCCATTTCGGGTGACGACGATTTCCGCGGCCTCCGGCCGCGGGCCAGCGCGAGAGGTGGGTCTTCGCATCACGCGATGGGCCTAATCGGGTCAGCCCACGCGCGCAAGGCGCCGGCGGCCGTTCGCGATGGCGATCCTCAGTACGGCCATCCCGGAATGGCGAGAGCCACCTGAAATATGCCCTGGGCGCCTGCGGCCGACGGGGTCTGCCCACCGCCGGACCCCTGCGTGGTGATGTAGAGCGTCTGGTGATCGGCGCCCCCGAAGGCCGTGTTGGTCGTCGACGATCCGCCGGAGACGGTGATGGTGGCAATCGTCGCTCCCGCGGGGCTCAGGACGGCCACGGTCTTGGTACCAATGACCGCTCCGTAGATGTTGCCGGAACAATCGAGGGTCATGCCGTCGATGTCCAGCGCCGAAAATGGCGTCGAGGGCGCTGCGCCAACGCTGCCGTCAGCCATCACGGGATACGCGTAGACGCCGTCTTTCGACGAGACGTAGAGCGTCTTTTCGTCGATCGAGAGCGAGACGCCGTTGGGGTTCGTCAGCGGCGTCGCGCCCGACTGAGGCTCCACCACCGAGACCGCATTCGTGCCGGGGGCGATCCGGTAGACGCGTTCTTGGGCCTGGGGCGCCGGAGTGGGAGACTGGAAGCCGGCGGGGTCCGAGAAGTAGATGGTGCCATCGCTTCGAATCGCCAAGTCGTTGGGGGCATTGAACCGCGCCCCCATATAGGACGAGGCGATGGGCGTTGCCGTGCCCGCGACCACGTCCATGCGGGAGATGGACCCGTCCTTGTGTACGCAGGCGATGAGGTTTCCCGACGGATCCACGGCGAGGCCGTTCGATCCGGGGTTCCACCCCGCCGGGCCGGGAACGCTGACCGTTCCTGCCCCAGTGATTTCGATGATCCGCGAGGGCGGCGGATTCGGGCTTCCGGGAAACTCCGAGACGAACAGGGCGTTGATCCATACCGGGCCCTCGATCGTCGAAAAGCCCGTCCCGTTCTGGTCAATGGTGCCACCGGTCTCGTCGGGCGGAGGCACTCCCGCGATCCTCGTCGGCGTCGCCCCGGCTGGAATCGGATTGGCGGCAAAGGGCCCGGCGGGGCACGTAAAGCGGCCCGTTCCGCCGTCGGATGCTCCAAGCGTGCCTGCGTCATTTCCCGATGTCGACCCGCTCGAGGTCGACCCGCTGGAGGCCGACGACGCGGAGGAGCTCGTCGCGGACGATCCGGTCGACCCGGTCGCGCTCGAGCCGGTCGCGGACGAGCCGGTCGCGGACGAGCCGGTCGCGGTACTCGATGAACCGCCGCCCCCCGCGGACGACGATGTGCCCGCGTGGTCCGAACTGGACGACGAGGAGGCGCCAACGCCGCTCACGGGCCCAGTCGAAGACGCTTGAGAGCACGCGCCGCCGGCGACGCTGAAGAGAGTCACCGCCAGTCGGACACAAGAGCGAAACGCGGGCACGAGCACCGACGGTACCACGAACTGCCGAGCCCGACCCCGAGCCCGACCTCGACCTCGACCTCGACCCCGGGCGTCAGTCCGCCGTGTCTTCGATCTCCTTCTCGAACGCTTCCCATTGGCCGACTAGGGCCTCGATGCGCTGCACGAGGCTCGCTTCCTCGGCCTGCAGCGCGGCGACCGCATCGGGCGGGCTCCGCTCGAAGAAGCCCGGCTCGCACCAGAGCGCATGAATCGACGCCTTGCGCGCCTCTGCGACCTCGATCGACTTCACGGTTGCGTCTCGAAGCGAGGGCAGCTGCTTTTGCCGGTTCTTTCGTTTCTTTTGCTCTTCCCACGAGCGGGGCGAAAGCGGCGCCAGCTTCGACGGACCTGCCATCGCTCGTCGCTTGTTCGCCCGCAACACGACCGCGTCGGCATCGAGGTGATCGTCGCCGAGCTTGTCCAGGTACTCGTCGTAGGTGCCTGGGAAATCGCGGAATCCGTCTTCGGTCACCTCGAGGATTCGCGTCGCCAGCGCCGAGACGAATGCCCGATCGTGCGACACGAACACGAGCGTCCCTTCGAAGTTGCGCAGCGCTTGCACGAGCGCCTGAATGGCCTCGAGATCGAGATGATTGGTCGGCTCGTCGAGGACGAGCACGTTGGGGCGGTCGACCATGAGGAGGCAGAACACGAGCCGCGCCGCCTCGCCTCCCGAAAGCGCCCCCACCTTCTTTGCGACGTCGTCGCCCGAAAACAGGACGCGCCCCAGTTGACCGCGCACGTAGCTCGTCGACTCGGTGGGTACCGCGCTCCAGACGACGTCGATGGGCGTGGCCGCGGCGTCCGCCAGCACCTCGCGATGATCCTGGGGGAAGTAGCCGACACGAGCCTCGTGCCCCCAGGTCACCGATCCCGCGTCGGCGTTGAGGTTGCCGGTGGCGATCTTGAGCAGGGTCGATTTGCCCAAGCCGTTGGGTCCCAAGATGGCGACTCGTTCGGCGCGGCGGACCACGAGCGACACGCTCTCGAGGACGCGCTTGTCGCCGTACGATTTCGAGAGACCGTCGATCGCGAGCACGTCGCGCCCGCTCGGGCGCAACGGCGTGAACTGGAACTTAGGAAACTGCCGCGATGTCGGCTCGAGCTTGACGATTTCGATTTTCTCGATTTGCTTGAGCCGGCTCTGGGCTTGCCGCGCTTTGGTCGCTTTCGCACCGAATCGCTCGACCCACGCACGCTTGTCCGCGACGATCGCTTCGGCACGCGCGATCTGCGCGGACTTCCGCTCGTGGACGGCCGCTTTTTCGGCCAAGAAGGCCGTGTAGTTGCCGGGGTAACACGTCACCGTTCCATAATCGACGTCGAGGATGTGGGTCGCCACGGTATCCAGAAACCGCTGGTCGTGCGAGATGACCAGGGCGCATCCGGAGTAGCCGGCCAAGAACTGCTCGAGCCAGCGAATCGACAGGATGTCGAGGTGATTGGTGGGCTCGTCGAGCAGCAGCACGTCGGGCCCGCCGAGAAGCACCTGAGCCAGAAGCACGCGCAACTTGAAGCCCCCGGAGAGTGTGGCGAGCGGCCGCCGATGGGATGCGATCGGGATGCCGAGCCCCTCCAAAATGGCGCTCGCGCGCGCTTCGAGCGTGTAGCCGTCGTGCGCCGCGATTCGATCCTCGAGCTCGGCGAGCCGGGCCGCATCCGGCTGGTCCTCGGCGACGATGCGTCGCTGCTCGGCCATGGCTCCCCAGACGATGTCGTCGCCGGCCATCGTGATGTCGAGGATCGCGTCCTCGTCACGCAGGAAGCGATCCTGCCGAAGAACCCCGGTACGCGCCGACTTGGCGATGGTAACGGAGCCGTCGGTGGGCGACTCGTCGCCGGCGATGATTTCGAGGAGCGTCGTTTTTCCCGAACCGTTCGCTCCCACCAACCCGTAGCGCGATCCGGCCACGAGCTTGAGCGATACGCCCTCGAAGAGGGTTCGGGCACCGTACGACTTTGCGAGATGAACGACGTCGATCATGGGGCATCGGGGACGCGAGCGCCAACGCGAGCGCGCTGGGCGGCGTAGCCGCCATCGCGTCCGATCGCCACCGCGTACCATGGCCGTCAGGAAGGCGCCGTTCGCCCGCCCGCACCGGGCAAAGACCGATCAGGCTACGCTGAGCGCGCGAGGGGCTACGTACAGGGTGCGAAACTGGCGGCAGCGATCCACGAACTCCGCGGCCGTCTTGGGCATCGGAACGCGCGCGCGAGTCACGTACGAGATGAGGTCTCGGCCCTTGGCGATGAGCTGCGTGCCCTGCGTGGCCTGGCGCTGATCCGGCATCGACGCCTCGGAGCAAAGCCGCGGCTCGAACCGGGCCAGCCGCTCGGCCGCGACGACGAACGAGGTCCATACGTCGAAAATTTCGGGGTCGGTGCGCAGCGTTTCGCACTTGACCTTTGCGGCCCGGGCGAAGTCGTCGATGCGCGACTCGGAACCGTCGAACATCGAAAGATTGGACAAAGTCCCGATGAGCTCGTCTCGAATGCCGTCGATGGCTTGCATGCTCTGCGCGATCTTGATGTAGCGACTGTTGTAGAAATCCTCGATCGGAAAGGCGAACGCTTTGAACGGCTCTCCCCACAGCTCGTCGAGGCCCTCCTCGCCGCTGCGATGCAGGACCAGTTTCCCGAGCGACAGCGCCTCCTGCAGGTGCTCTCCGCACTCGCGCATCAACGCGTTGTCGTATTCAATCTTCACGCCGAGCGCCTGAATCTCGACGAGCTTGGTAAAAACGTCCGTCGCCCGGTTGAAGAGGGCTCCCGCGAGCATCGCTCCCTTGACGCGCCGTCGCTCCGGATCGGTTTCGGCGTCGAACGATCGGCGCGCCTGGTCGAGGCACGCGCCGGGGACGTTGATGCCGTGTTCGCAGTGGTCGAAGAGTCGCCTCGTCAGCGCTTCGATGAGGCGTTTTTTGGCGAGAAGCGTATCCGCAGGAACGACGTAGGCCTTGATCCAATATCCGAAATAGTGAACGCGCAGCTGCCCGTCGATGACCTCACGCTTGCCCTGCGGAATGGCGCTATCCATGCCGAACCGAAATTTGTACCACCCAGCAAGACGAAGCAAGCGATACGCGAATCCAACGTGCTCGAGGGATTCGGCGAACAACGAAGATTCGGGAAACCGCACGAATGGCCAATCTGGAAACACCAACGAAACGAGCCCCCTTGGCAATGGGGCATTGGTGCAAGGCGGTCTTTGGGCCCTAACCCCGCCGAACCGGCGCGCTTCTCCCTCGCCCGAGAGGGGCTAGGATAGCGGGTATGGCCACCAAGAAGACAAGAAGGGGTGCAGCGAGCTCGTCGAAAACCCCCACCCGCCGCGCTCAGGGAGCGCCCAAGGCGAGGGGCAAGAAGAGTGCAATCGCCGCGAAAAAGCGCGGTGCGGCGCGTCCCAACCCGCCGGCCGCCCGGAAGGCCGCCAAGAAGAAGACCCCGGCCCGACGGCCGGCCGCTCGGGCGAAAGCGGCCCCGGCGGCAAAGGCTGGCGGCGCGCGCAAAGCGATCCCGTCGAGCGTCACGCGAAAGACGACGCGCGCGCCCGTCAAGACGCGAGCTCGTCCGAAGGCGACGGCTCGATCAAAGCCCGTGACTCCGAAGGCGATGGCTCGCGCAAAGCCCGTGACTCCGAAGGCGAAGCGCGGCGCGGGCCCTTCGATCCGGCAGGCGGTCCGCCGACGCGATGGTTCGGGGCACATCGATCCGAAGTATGCCGCGGAGCTCATGGCCAAAAGTGGCGGCCACGAGGATGAGGGAACCGCCTTCATCACGAAATCGCGGTCGAACGACGACCTGGCCGAGACGTTCGGGGAGGAGTTCGTCGAGACCGTGACGAGCGGCGAGAGTCGGGAGGAAGATGTCCTCAACCAGGTCGTTCCCGAGGAGCGCGGAGGGCCGTTCGTCGAGTCGACCGCCGGAACCGAGTTCGCCGAAGGCACCGACGCATCCAACCCGAAGGGGGCCGAGAGAGAGCCTTTTCCCACGACCTGATCCGGGATCGTTGCGGCCCCGATGGCCTGCGCGCATCGATCGTTGCGATGCGCGCGGCAGGACGAGGAGCCGGTCTGTGCGACGCGCGTGGCCTTGCCTCGCGACGCCGCCGTTCGTTTCCAAATCGTGATCGGAGAGATCACGGAGTCCGACCGGCAGAACTCGCGTCAGGAGACAACGCACAACTCCGTCAACAGCGGATCGTGCGAGTCACGCAACCGCGCGATCGTCGGTAGAGTCCGGTGCCAACGGACGAGTGCATCCAGTCCGTCGGCAGCCGGGGCGTACGAAGCCCAACTTCCCCCGCTTCAGGCAATGACGCGAACGTTCGCCGCCTGAAGGCCCTTCGGGCCTTGCTTCACCTCGAATTCCACTTTCTGTCCCTCGGTCAGCGAGCGAAAGCCCGTCGCTTGAACGGCCGACTGATGGCAGAAGACGTCTTCTCCGCCGCCGTCCTGCGTGATGAATCCGAAGCCTTTCGTATCGTTGAACCATTTAACAGTGCCGGTTGCCATTTGCTCTACTCCTTATGAACACGCACGAAGGCGCTGCGCGTGGAGCGACTTCGGCACGAGTCGCGACGTTACTATCGGAAGATGGCCGCCCTGTCCTGTACATTCGGTGGGCAGCCGAAATGGAACGGTCCGATAGCTCGACCGCCGGCCGAGCCGTGGAGGACCATTTCCGCGCAGGCGACGCCGCCCTCCACAGGCGCCCCAAACGCGCCGCCTACGATAGGCCGCGGCAGGCCTCGGGCGGGCTCTTGGGCCATTATTAGCCCCGCGCCTTGCCCGCGCCCCGGGGGCGCGGCCGGGGCTCACCCGCGCGTCCTGTTGCCAGCAGGCGAGCCCCGGGTGTGATTCGACCCCGAACGGCCTCAGCGGTGACGACCGCGCCTGGCACGCGCATCCGACGATCGTGCGCCCACTGTTGCAGCGGCGCGCCTCGGCCGTACGGGAGAGATCCCCGGACCCGGACGGCGGAAGCCATCCGGGCCGGCCGCGAGTCGGCGGTGGGGGCGCCTGAGACCGTGCTCAACAGGCTGCTGCGCGGTTCGACGCGTCGGTCAGCCTCGCTGCGTCGCTCGGCCTTCCTTGCCTCGAATCGCTCGCGACGCCCGGCTGACCCCTGGCTCTGGGGGCGGTGGACTTAGGGCGCGAAGTTCAGCGCGTGGGCCGACAGGTCGTTTTGGGCGGCATCCCGCGTCGCGAGCGCGTTCAAACTCCACCGCTTCTCGATGAGCTTGAGGATCGCGGTCGTGTCGTACGGGGTCGAGTCGACGCCCCCCTTGGCAAACGGCGAGATGACGATGGCCGGAACACGAGTGCCCGGACCCCACTTGTCGGTCGTCGGCGGCGGAACGTGGTCGCAAAAGCCGCCGTTTTCGTCATACGTAATGATGATGGCCGTACTGCTCCATTGCGGCCCGTTGACAACGTCGTTGATGAGACTGACGGTGTTCGATTCGCTATCCGTCTCCGTCGTGTAGTTGGGGTGCTCGTCAAAGAGCGGCTTGACGAACGAGACCGCGGGCAGCTTTCCAGCCGCCGCGGCGGCAATGAAGTCTTCTTCGTCTTGGAGGTTATGGTTCACGGCCCACTTGCCATTGGGGACTGTGCCGGGACCGGCCACGCCACCGTCCGCCGCCGTACCGCCCCAGTTCTTGAAGTAGACGAACGGCTGGTGGTGGTACTCGAAAATATTGAGCACCTCCGCCGTTCCACCCAGGATGGTTTCGCTGCCCGCATCCGTGCCGACCGAAGCGACGCCGGCATACGCCAGGGCGTCGTTCCAACCCCCGGCGTACCAAGCCCAGCTCACGTCGGCTCCGTCGAGCTCATCGGCGATGGTCGTGAAGGTCTGCTGCGGCAAGAGATGCGTCGGGTTGCTCGATCCGGTGTCGAACGCCGGGGGATGCGGCTCGTTGACCGAATAGGTCGTGTTGACGGCGTAACCGTCGGGCGTCACCTGGCCGTCGGCGTTGGACGAGTTGTAGACTTCGCTCGGGGGAGACGTCGTCGTGTCGAGCGGCGAAACGAGCTGACCGGCGTCGTTGGGCGTCGCGACAATGGCGGCCGGCGCGTCCGGGAATGTCGGGCTCTGCGCGGCAATGAGCCAGAAGTGGTTCAGAAACGATCCGCCGAATGCGGCATGGAAGAAATGATCGAGCAAGGTCACGTACGTGGGATGAGCACTCATCCACTGGGGCATCGGCAGCGAGCTGGTCGGCCAGTAGCCCAAACTCTGCCCCGCGCTCTCATCGTTCCAGAGCACGTAGGAGTCCATCTTGCCGCCGTTGATTTGCGCCTGCTCTTGGTAGAACCGATGGAGCAAATCGTTCGTGAGCGCGCCCTCCTGGAAGTACGCGGTCAGGTCGAACGCGGCGTTCGCGATCGAGGCGCCCTCGAGCGACTCGATGCCCGCGCCGGAGGGACCGTATTCGGGAAGAGTCCCGTAAGGACCGCCGTCGGGACCCACCTGGGCAACGGCCAAGCCCGCGTCGGCGAGGCCGTCCGCACCGGGCCAACTGGCAAACAGATTATCGAAACTGTGATTTTCCAAATAGATGATGACGACGTGCTGGAGCGACGCGAGCTCGGCTCCCCCGTCCCCACCGTCGGGCGAGCCGCCCTCGCCCGCATCGCCGGCGTCCGCCGGGCCGCCCTCGCCCGCGTCGCCCGCGTCGCCGGCGTCCGCCGGGCCGCCCTCGCCCGCATCGCCCGCATCCGCCGCGTCGCTCTCGCCCGCGTCGCTCGCGTCCGGTGACGAGTCGGCGTGCGCGTCCACGATGCCTGTGGCGTCGCTGCCGCTGTCAGCCGGTGTCGTTCCATCCGGCTCTCCTGCATCGCTCGAGGGCGACGGCGTGCTCGAACTGCATCCCGTGAACGTCCCAAGGGACCCGACAGCCGGCAGAAGAAGAATAAGAGCGCCACGAACTAGGGATCGCATCGCGTTCCTCCGACTTCGCTATCTAGGCGGCTCAGCTCCCGCTTCCGGTAACGATTCCGTTACACTTTCGGTACGACCCGTTTGCGGAGCGAGGCGATCCATCACGATCGCCTGCCTCACTCCGGTCGATTGACCGAGGGGGACGTCCACATCGACATTTCGCGCAGGCGCAAGGACGGCATCGCGTCCTTTCACGAAACTCTGCGCCTCGACGATCGCCCGGTAGGCGCGGTCGAGGTCGAGCGCACGCGCGGGGCTCGGCAGGAGCAGCGTGGCGATATCGCGGTGCAAGCCTGAGATTTCGGCGGGACGCAACGCGCCGCGATCGTCGAAGAAGCGCCGTGTGACCTCGGCGTTTTCGCGTAGCTCGTCGCCACCGCCCGCCTGCCGCAAATAAAAGGTGTATTCGTATTCGCCGTCCGCGCGCCTCGGTTCGACGATGCCCCGCAGATCGTGCTGCGACCAGTGAAACCAGCCACGGGCACGGCTCGCGTCGTCGATCTTCCGCGCGAATGCGAACATCCCGTCGGTGGTCGCCCCGATGCCCGAATGGCAGCCCGCGCAGAACGCCGTCTCCTCGAAGGTCTGGGGGCGCAGCGAGCCATCGCGGTTCTCGATGAACCCCTGAAGCACCCAGGTTCGCGTGAAGACGCCGAGCTCGTTCGCCCACTGGATGTCGTGAGTTCCGTCCGACGACTCTTCTTGCTCTTGCGCCTCGCGAGCTGCGTGGGCGTGCGCGATCTCGTAGCTGGCCCAGCGGACCTTTTTCGCGTACCGCACTTCCTTCATCCGCGCCCCCATCGTGACGACGCCGTCGGAGCCGACGTCGAGGTACCGGACGGTGTGAAAAAACTCGGTCCCCATGGGAAACAAGCCGGGAGCGATCGGAAAAGCCGACGACCCTTCGGCCTCGTGGGCGAGGCCCACGTAGTGCATGCGGGTTCGGCCGCTTCCGTCGGCCGCGGCGTCGAACGCGACACGCGTCGCCCAGCCGAGACGGCCGTTCAAGTCGATGTCGACGCCGAGGGGGGTCTCGTCGACCGGATCGATGGCGATGTCGGTCCGCCGCACGAGCGCTTCGACGATGGCAAGGTTCAGCTCGTAGATCGCGCGATCGAAGCGTCCGCCCTTGTCTTTCCAAAAGGCGGGATCGAGCCGGATGGCGACGTCATCGGCCGAACCGTTGGTCGGAAAGAACGTTCCGAGAAACGGATAGTACGCAAACGCGCGCCAACCGGAGAGCGACCCATCGGGCCGGAGGTCGAAGCCATGGTCGTCGAACCGAAACCACACGTCGGGCGTATAGCCGTCCCACTTGCCGTTGCCGTTGTCGTCCCACGCGGCTGGAAGAGCGCCGAGCGTCTGCGCGAGCGCGATGTTGCCCCGGTCGTCGAAGTAGTTGCCGTGGCGCACGTACGCGAGGATCTCGCCGTCGCTCAAGTGCTGGGCATGCGCGATCGGCGGATCGAACAGGTTGCTCCAGGGATTCTTCCTGGCCGCAGCCGGCATCGACAGCTTCAGCTGGAGAGCGTCGTCGTTGGCATAGTTCGGGGCTTCGGAGCGGGTGTGGCACGCGTAGCAGGGGTTTTTCGCGAGGCCGCCGCCCGCTGCATGCGTATTCGTAAAACACTGCGGCGGGATGTACGCGACACGGTTGACGAGACGCGGTCGACGCCCGGATCGAGGCGCATGCTGCCGCCCCGCGTCGTTGGCCACCGACTCGGGCTCGGCGGCGGAGGTCGATCGATCCGGGTCCTGCCCGGAACCGCCCGCGATCGACCGAGCCATGGCTTGCGCGCGCTCCCGATGCCGCGAACATCCGGTCTCCCCGCCCACCCACGCGAGGGTGACGACCACGGCGCATGCAAGCCTCGCGGCGCGCATCAAGACGGCCTCACGCTCTCACCCGTCGTTTCGCCCTGCGTCGAGCTTTGCGGCCAACCCCGTGTAGGCGATGCGCGTGGAGCCGGTGAACCGAAACGCGAAGTCCTTGGGTACGGTGCCGGTCGCCAGGAGGCGCACGAATGCGGTGGACGCGATGACCGGCTCGAACCCGTGCAACTCGCCCACGATCAAGTCATGCGCGCTGCACATGGCGCGAACTTCTTCCGGCTTGAGGAACAGGCGCAACACGTGGAGATCGGGTGGGGTATTTTTCACGAACCATTCGACGCCTTTGATCACCACCAGCCAGGCGAGCCAATTTCGATTGAACGTATGAAAGAAAAACAGTCCGCCTGCCCCGAGCACACGGGCGGCCTGGGCAACGACCGCAGCCGGATCCTCGACGTGCTCGAGAAAGTCCATGGCGCACACGACATCGAAGCTCGCGTCGGGAAAAGGCAGGCGGGCCGCGTCGCCCATGGCGTAACGCACCGAGCGTGTCTCGTCGTGGCGGCAGGCCACCGCGAGACTTTCTTCGGACGCGTCGATCCCCGTCACGTCGTGGCCATGCTTCACGAGGGCGTTCGCGAGAAATCCCCCGCCACAGCCCAGGTCGAGCACTCGAACCGCCCGCCCGGCGAAGGCGCGAGCGATCGACTTCGCGATCCAGGGAGTCCGAAAGGTGGACTCGGCCCGAAGCAGCGCGACCGGATCGTCGTACGCATCGTACCAACGCTCGCCGAGCGCGGCGTAGATCGCATTATTTACGAGTTGGGGGTGTCCCGCGGCCATCGAACCATCCAATACGTGACTTGATACAGCCAGAACGCGCCGGTCAGCGCGAACGCCGCGGGCAGCCACCGTGCGACCGGCGCCGCCCTCGCCCACCAGTCGGGCAAATCGCCCACGGACGCACGACCTGCGGCCCAGAGCACGCCGACACTCGCCAGCGCGATCGGGTGAAGCAGAAACAGGACGGAATGCAGCCAATGCTCGGCCGGGCCGCAATGGCGAGCGTGCACCCACTCGTCCTTGGTGATGGAAAGACTCGAGGCCAGGGCGAGTGCGACGTAACACCCCACGCCGCGAACGTCGGGGCGCGTGAACAGGGCCCATGCGATGCACGCCAGCACCATCAGCGTATCGACGGGATGCCCGATGCGCTCCCAGGAGCCAAGGCCCCTCTGGCGGTGGAAATGGAACTCGTCGAACGCCATGGCGCTCGCCTGAGCCAAGAGCGGCGCGAGCAGCGCCCATTGCCACATCACCGTTTCACCATGAGACCGCCCGACACGGTGAGTCCCGGGCCAAACGCGAGGCTGACGATGGGCGTGCCGACAGGGACGTCGGCCGCTTGGACGATCCTCATCCAGATGTGCGGCAGGGTGGCCGACGACATGTTTCCGTGATGCAAGAGAACATCTCGGCTCACCGAAACCTGGGCCGCGGTCAGTTCGAGGGCGGCCTGCATGACATCGATGACTTTGGGCCCCCCCGGATGAATGGCAAATACCGCCCGAGTCCGTTCGCGATCGAAGTCGAGACCGGCGGCAGCAAACAGGACCCGCACGAAGTCTTGCGCGCCCGCGGCGATGCGCGCCGGAACGTCGCGCGACAGCGACATGAACATGCCGTGGTCCGACGCCATCCAAACGATCCCCCCGGCCGAATCGGGGAGAATCACTTCGTGCAGCGAAAGCACTTCGAGCGAAGCCGACCCGCCACCCTGGCTCGGGCCGTCGTCGCCCGCGACCGAGTAGCGAATGTGCCCATCGGCGAACAGACTTTGAACGACCAACTGTTCGGGCGAGTGATCGGCTGGACGCAGGTGAAGGGTGCAGATCTCGTTGTGGACGATGTCCACGCGCGCCGGCCCGCGGGCCGTCGATGCGCTCGCGAGAAAGCCCGAGGCGATTCGAATCGCCGGAAGCGACGCGTAGCAGCCCATGTGGTACGCGTGCGTGACGCGCGTTTGCGCGCCCCATCCGCGCTTCGCCACGAGTCGCTGGGCGGCGCTCGGCGACGCGTATCCGGTACACGTGACGTGGACCAGGTCGCCTGGGGGCGAATCGTCTTCGGAGTAAAGGCGGTCGACGGCCGCCGCGGCCATGGTTGCGTAGAGCTCGGTTCGGACGCGCGTGCCCGCACCCTCGGGGTCCCGCACGACGTCGTAAACGGGCATGTCCTCCCAACGGGTGTGGCTGCCGTCGGTGATCTCGTAGCCGCGTGTCGCGATCTTGTCCGGTGAGCAGCCATACCGGTACAGCAGCTTACGCAGCCGGACGAGGAAGGCGTCGACGTCGAAGGCGGAGGGATCGGGCGATCGCGTTCGCTCGGCGGTGGCGTGAAGACGGCCGATCCAGTCGAGCACTTCGCTCTGCGGCGATTCGTGCGGCGGACGGGTCATTCGAAAGTCGAACAGGCGCGGGTTGTCGGCGGGAATCGGCATGTTCGGCTCCCAATCAGTTCGGGTGCACGATATGAAACTCGACCCGCCTGTTGTTTCGCCGTCCGATGTCCGTTTCGTTGCTGTCGAGCGGGCGGGTCAAGCCGTAACCGATACTCGTCAGCCGGCCGGCGTCCACCCCGTGTTGGACGAGCCACTCGACGACGCTCGCGGCACGCCGGGCGCTCAGTCCCATGTTGTAAGCGGCCGTTCCCCGATTGTCGGTGTGCCCTTCGATGCTCACCCTCAGGATGTCCGTGTGCTCATTGAGGATCTTGAGCACCGACCCGAGAACCGAGTTGCTCTCGGGCAAGATCTCGGCGCTGTCGGTCCTGAACTGCACTTGGTCGAGGATCACGATCCGATCGTTTTTGACGACGGCCTGCGGGCAGCCGTTCTTCGTCGGGTCCGCGTTCTTCGGCCCGGGCTCGTCCGGACACGCGTCGTCGGCGTTCGGGATGCCGTCCTTGTCGCGGTCGGGATTGGGCGGACAGCCGTTGGTCTTGGGGTCGTCGGTCTTGACCCCCGGGACGTCCGGACACGCGTCTTGGGCGTCCGGGATGCCGTCCTTGTCGCGGTCCGACGGGCAGCCGTTGGTCTTGGGGTCGTCGGTCTTGACCCCCGGGACGTCCGGACACGCGTCTTGGGCGTCCGGGATGCCGTCCTTGTCGCGATCCGGCGGGCACCCGTTGGTCTTGGGGTCGTCGGTCTGGACCCCCGGGACGTCCGGACACGCGTCTTGGGCGTCCGGGATGCCGTCCTTGTCGCGATCCGGCGGGCAGCCGTTGGTGTTGGGGTCGTCGGTCTGGACCCCCGGGACGTCCGGGCACGCGTCTTGGGCGTCCGGGATGCCGTCGCCGTCGCGATCCGGCGGAGGTTTCTGCACGTCGGGAGCCCACTCGAGCAGCGCGAGGGCGCGTGCGGCGGGCGAGCCGAATCCCCGCGTCAGTCCTGCGCCCCCGCCAAGCCCGAAGTGAAAGCCGGGAGCGACGCGCACGTGCGCTCCAAGAATGCCCTCGAGAGGGGTCGTGGCCGTCTTGAAGATCAGCTCGCTCTGGGAAACGGTCGTGCCCCCGTACACCTCGGGACCGATGAGCAAGGCGTGATGGAACGCAAACAAGCCCATCGAAGCGCCGAAATTGAGTTGGCTGCCGAGCGCCGAACCTCCGAACGAATCGGTGAGCGAGCTGTAGAGAAATCCAGCTTGAAGGGCGTAGGCAAAAATGCCCACGTCGCCGGCCGCCATCAGCCGTGGCTGCACACGGGTGGTGCTGTCGCTCGCGTAATCGCTCCGCGATCCGATGGGCGCAAAGACCTGGACCCCCGCCGCGAGTCGAAACGGGTCGCCGTACGCCCCGACGAGCCGCAGATCGGCACCGATGCGCAGGTCGCCGACGCCGAACGGGCCGGGCGCGGTGTACGCGACGC
This sequence comes from uncultured delta proteobacterium, assembly GCA_963696385.1. Classification (GTDB taxonomy): domain Bacteria; phylum Myxococcota_A; class Polyangia; order Polyangiales; family Polyangiaceae; genus Palsa-1150. Next base: position 26,113 of record CAVOKF010000001.1, on the reverse strand, counting down.
CGTCCAGCGTGCCCGACTGCCCGGTCGCGTACAGGGCAACAGGAAAGTTGAGAGCCAGACGGATTCGGTCGAGAAACACCATGCTCACGCCCACGTGCAGGAAAACCTGCTCCTGGACGAGTTTGTCTCGTATCGACCCATCGGAATTGTAGATGACCAGCGGCAGGTACGCGAAATCGCCGACGACGCCTACGGCTTCGCGGACGTTGTCGCGCAGGTCGAGCGAGTCGAGCTCGAACCAATCGCTGCCGCGCTCGGAGGGGTTGAAGCGGTCGAGCGCGAAGCCGCCCGCCTGGGCGCCCGCGGGGGGCGACGCCAAGAGCGTGCTCACCCAAGCGCCCCAGATCAGAAGACGCGCCGTCACGCTCATCATCGTCCTTTCGCCAACGGCAGCCCACGCCGTCATAAAGGCCGATTTGCGCATGAATTCGCGGATAAGGCTACCATCTGGCGGTACAGCCATGGAGTTCTCGCTCACCGAGGATCAGGTTCTCATCCGCGAGGCCACTCGCGACTTCGCTTCACGCGAGATCGCGCCCAAAGCGGCCGAGCTCGACAAGACGGGCCGGTGGCCCGCCGAAATCATCGAACAGATGGGCAAACTCGGCCTGATGGGCGTAGCCATCCCCGTCGAGCACGGCGGCGCAGGGATGAGCGCGCTCGGCTACGCGCTGGCGATGGAGGAGGTGAGCGCCGCGTGTGCGAGCTGCGGCGTCATCATGAGCGTCAACAACTCGCTCTTCTGCGACCCGATCGGCAAGTTCGGCACGGACGAGCAAAAGGCGCGCGTGCTCGCCCCCGTCGCCCGAGGCACTCAGATCGGCTGTTTCGGTCTGACCGAGCCGATGAGCGGGTCGGACGCGCAAACCATGGTCACGACGGCCGAGAAGACGAGCGGCGGCTGGGTCCTCAACGGCGCGAAGAACTGGATCACCAACGGGCCCCACGCCGACTGGATTCTCGTTTTTGCCATTTCGGAGCGGGCAGCGCGGGCCCGTCACACGGCGTTTCTCGTCGAGCGGGGCACTCCCGGCTACACCCAGAATCCGCCGGACCACAAACTCGGCATCCACGCGGCGCAGTCGTGCACGGTGTTCTTCGACCACTGTGTCGTGCCCGACATCAACGTGGTCGGCCCTGTGCACGAGGGGTTCAAAGTCGCGATGGCCACCCTCGACGGAGGGCGGATCGGCATCGCCTGTCAAGCCATCGGGATCGCGCGCGCGGCATTCGAACGCAGCGTGGCGTACGCCAAGGAGCGCAAGAGCTTCGGTGTACCGATCGCGCAGCACCAAGCGATCCAGTTCATGATCTCCGACATGGCGACCCAGATCGAGGCCGCGCGTCTGCTCGCTTGGCGGGCGGCTTGGATGAAGGACCGCGGCGTTCGCCACACGATGGAAAGCTCGATCGCGAAGCTCTACGCGAGCGAGATGGCGACCCGGGTCACCCACAAGGCCATTCAGATTCACGGAGGCTACGGCTACTCGACCGAGTTTCCCCTGGAGCGGCACTACCGCGACGCGCGCATCACCGAGATTTACGAGGGCACGAGCGAAATCCAACGGATCGTGATTAGTTCGGGTTTGTTACGTGACGCGCGAAGCGCTTCGTGAAAAGCGGCCGGTGGCCCACTAGGGTGGGGCTCATGCACAAGCCCATGCCCTCATGGCCCGCGGCAACGCTCACCGTGCTCGTTGCGTGCGGCGGCAAACCGCCGGCGAATGAACCGGCGCCGACGCACGAAACGGCCTCCGCGCCAAAACCCGCGCTGCAAATGAAGAGTGAACTCGGAAGCATCGACCCGGCCGCCGTCAAGCGCGCGTTCCATGCTCTCGCCGACCCGTTCACCGAATGCCAGAAGGCCGCGCTCGATCGGGTCGAAATGATTTCGGGCAACGTAAAAATTTTCGTCCGCATCAGCGAGGCGGGCAGCCCCAAATGGGCGTATCTCGAGGAAAGCGATCTCGGGGATCGGGCGACCGAGAAGTGCTTGATCGACGCGGTGATGGAGGGACGGTTTCCAAAACCAGACGGCGGCGAGGCCGAGGTGCACTACGGCATGGAGCTGCCGCTCCAATCGACGCGTCCGCCGACCGACTGGAATGCCGACAAAGTGGATGCCGCGATCGCCCGGCATGCCGATGCGATCCGTCGATGCAAGACGACGGAAGGGGGCGCCTTGCGCGCCACGCTGTACGTCGGACCGGGCGGCAAGGTCCTCGCAGCGGGCGTTGCAGGCAGCGGAAAAGATGGCGACGAAGAAGCCGACTGCGTGGTGCGGGTGCTCGAGAAGATGAAAGGCCTCCCTTCACCCGGCGGCTGGCCGGCCAAAGTCAGCTTCGGCCTCTGACTCACGCTGCGCGGGGTCTAGCGCCGTCCAAGGGAGCGTCTCGGAGACTCGACGGAGGTCGTTCATGGACATGGATCCGAGCGAGATCGAAGCGCTCGTGCAACAGACCGCGCGCGAATTCGCAAACCGGGTGATAGCCCCAAAGGCAAGCGATCTGGATGCCACCGAGCGCTTCCCGAGCGACGTCTTGCGCGGACTGTCGGAGATCGGGCTGATGAGCATCAACGTCCCGCACGAGTACGGCGGGGCCGACGCGGGCGCGGTGGCGTTCGCGCTCGCGGTCGAGCAAATCGCGCGTGCGTGCGCGTCGTGCGCGGTGATGATGAGCGTGACCAACATGGTGGGCGAGACGATCGCTCGCTTCGGAACCGATGCGCAAAAGAGGCGGCACCTGCCGAAGCTCGCGAGCGGCGAGCATGGGCTCGGCAGCTTCGCGCTGAGCGAGCCGGACGCCGGCAGCGACCCGGCCGGACTGCGCACCCTGGCGACGCCGGACGGCGGCGATTGGATCCTCGACGGATCCAAACAGTGGATCACCGGTGGGGGTCATGCCGGCGTCCTGCTCGTCTGGGCACGCACTGCGCCGACGGCGACCGGCGCGAAAGGCCTGTCGTGCTTTCTCGTAGAGGGATCGACGCCCGGTCTCGAGGTGGCCCGGGCGGAGGACAAGATGGGCATCCGCGCATCCAATACGGTCGCCCTGCAGTTCGACGCGTGCCGCGTGCCCGGCGACGCACTGCTCGGCGACCTGAACGGGGGATTCAAGATCGCGATGGCGGCCCTTGACGGCGGCCGGATCGGCATCGCGGCCCAGGCGATCGGAATCGCCGGTGCGGCCCTCGACGAGAGCATCGCGTGGGCAAAAACACGGAGCGCCTTTGGCGTGCCCATCGGCCAACACCAGGCCATCGGGGGCAAGATTTCCGACATGCGCACCCAGATCGACGCCGCCCGTCTGCTGACGGCGCGCGCCGCGTGCCTGAAGCGCGCGGGGCAGCCCTACACGCGCGAGGCGTCGATGGCGAAGCTCTTTGCGAGCGAGGCCGCGGTCCGTGTCTGCAACGAAGCGGTTCAGATTCACGGCGGCTACGGCTACATGCGCGAGTTCGCGGCCGAGCGGCACCTGCGCGACGCGCGCGTGACCACGATCTACGAGGGGACGAGCGAGATTCAGCGTTCGGTGATCGCGCGTACCCTGCTGGCTTGAAGGCGACCGCGACCGCGACGCGACCTAACCGCGACCTCGACTACCGCGACCTCGACGACCTCGACCCCGACCGCGACGCGACCTAACCGCGACCTCGACGCTAACGGGAACGCCGGTGCCGCATGGCGATGACCGCCGCGCCGGCGACCGGGGAAGGGTCGAGCGGCGGCAGCGCGAGAACGAGCTGCTCGATGCGCGGCAGCGACTCGACGATGGCTCGCTCGGCGCGCAGCTCGTCGAACGGCGCCTCGAAGGCCAGGATGAGCAGGTAGATGCCCGCGAACGAATGCGCCGCGAAGGCTTCCGGCCCGTCTCTTTCGACGTGCCGAACGTGTCTGCCCTTTCTCAACCCGGCGAGATCGGCGACGGCAAGCACCCTCTTGAGCGCGGCGCGCGACACGAGCGCGACCTGCGCCACATCGGGCGCGGCATCGGGCAGCTCGCCCTCGCCGCCGGCCACCGGCCATTCGGACCCGAGCCCGTCGGGGCGCGCCGCGCCCCACAGGACCGGCGAATTGGCGTCGATGACCAGTGCGTTGACCGCGCCGGCGCGAACGGTCACGGATTTCAGCTCCTCCTGCAGCGAACGAGCAGCCGGCGGCCGAGACGTACGACCCGGCTTGCCTTCTTCGGCCAAGTCGCCGAACGTGCTCGCGAGCATCTCGAGGCGCCGCTGCTTGGCGGCGGGCTCGGGCACGTTGACGTCGAAGCGCGCGACGACGAAGCGGCCGTCGGGCAGCTCGCAACAAAGATCGCGAACCAGGGCGGCGGGCTCCCGCGGTGCCTCGTCGAGCACGACCGCTTCTCGTGCCCCGAGCTCGCGGCGAACGAATGCCAGGAACCGTTCGAGATCGTGATCGTGGGTCACGGGTTGACCCTGCAAGCTACCACGATTGGCCACGGGACGCCTCGCGCGCCGGAGCCGGTCATGACACGCTATACGCTCCGAAGACGCTCGCAAGCGGTGCCGACCTCATGGTGCTCCATTTCCGGATCGGCAAGATTCCCGTTGACGTTCTCCCCTGGTTCTTCGTCGTCGCGGTTTTGCTCGGCCCCGACCTCGATCACTTCAACCCGGCCCGGATGGGCGCGTGGATCGCCATCATGCTCGGTTCCGTGCTCCTGCACGAGCTCGGTCACGCCGGGATGGGTATCGCGTTCGGACTCGAACCGCGCATCCAGCTTCACGGCATGGGGGGCACGACATCGTGGGCCAAATCGCGCGCGCTTACCGCGGCGCAGCGCATCGCGATCAGCCTTGCGGGACCGGCGGCCGGATTCGCGCTGGGCGGGTTCGTGGTGCTGCTCCACCGGTCGGTCGACGGAGTCTTTCCGGGACCGTTCGGCGCGTTCGTCTTCGGGACCTTGACCTGGATCAACATCGGATGGGGGATTCTGAATCTGCTTCCGATGCTTCCGCTCGACGGAGGCAACGTCTTGACCCAGGTGCTCAATGCGCTGACGGCAGGCCGCGGCGAACGGCCTGCCCGGATCGTGTCGATCGCGTGCGCCCTCGGGGCGGTGGGCCTCGCCCTCGTCATGCAATCGTGGTGGACGACCCTGATCGCGACGTCGTTTGTCGCCACCAACTGGCGCGGTCTCAAGGATCTCGCCGACAACGAGCACGACGCACCGATGCGCGCCGGCCTCGAACGGGCCTATGCCGCGCTGGAAGCCAAGAACGCGACGCGCATCGTCGAGATCGCGCGGCCGGTGGCTCTCGGGGCCAAGACTACGCCGCTTCGCGCCGAAGCGCTTCAACTGTTGGCGTTCGGCTTTCTCCTCGAAGGGCGAGTCGCGGACGCGGACGCGGCCATCGCGGCCATGCCGCACGGATTCGCGCCGCACGCTTCGCTCAAGCAGCTTCGGGAGCAGACGCTGACGGCCTCCGGCGGCGCACCGCCCGGCCCCGCCGGCCCCGGCCTCGGCGACGTCTGAAGGCGATCGCGCGAATGGCCGGCGCGTGTGCGCGGCCAGGAAACGCTCGACGCGCCGATCGAGCGCCCGCCCGAGCCGATGCCCCTGTCGCGGCCCCATGCTAGGCGGCTCGTATGCCCGCGGTCACCCTCGTCGGCGCCGGCCTCGCCGGCTGCGAGGCGGCCTGGCAGCTCGCCGAGCGCGGGATCGATGTGCGGCTCGTCGAGCAGAAGCCGCACGCGCGGACGGCCGCGCAGTCGACCGACGCGTTTTGCGAGCTCGTGTGCTCCAATTCGTTGCGAGGCGCCTCGCTGTCGAACGCGGTCGGACTGCTCAAAGAGGAGCTCAGGCGCGCCGGATCGCTCGTTCTGGCGTGCGCCGACATCACCCGGGTCCCGGCCGGGGGCGCTCTGGCGGTCGATCGCGACGCGTTTTCGGCCACGATCACCGGCCGGCTGCAAGCCCATCGACGCATCGCGATCGATCGGCGGGTGGTGCATGCGATCCCCGACCCGACCGAATCGCCGGTGGTCCTCGCGACCGGACCGCTCACCGGCGACGATCTGGCCGCGGATCTCGCGCGCGCTATCGGCAGCGAGCATCTGGCGTATTACGACGCGATTGCTCCCATCGTGAGCGCCGAGTCGATCGACTGGACGCGCGTCTTCAAACAGTCGCGGTACGGCAAGGGAGTCGAGCCTGGGGCCGACGAGGCGTACGTCAACTGTCCGATGGACGAGGCGCAGTACCGCGCGTTCGCACGCGAACTCGGGACCGCCCAGAAAGTCGAACCGCGCAGCTTCGAGGACGTCCGGTACTTCGAGGGGTGCCTGCCGATCGAAGTCATGGCATCGCGCGGCGAAATGACCCTGGCGTTCGGGCCCATGAAGCCCGTGGGATTGACCGACCCTCGCACCGGTCACCGCCCGTTCGCCGTCGTCCAGCTGCGCCCCGAAGACGTCGCGGCGACCGCGTACAACTTGGTGGGCTTTCAGACGCGGATGACCTGGCCCGAGCAGGCTCGGGTGCTACGGGGGATCCCGGGCCTCGAATCGGCCGAATTTCTGCGCTACGGCAGCGTCCATCGCAACACCTTCGTCCACGCTCCGCGCATGCTCGACCGACGCATGCAGATCCGGACCCGGCCCGGCGTATTTTTGGCCGGGCAAATCACCGGCGTCGAGGGATACGTCGAGAGTTGCGCGTCGGGCTTCGTGTGCGCCGTGATGCTCGCTCAGTCGCTCCGGGGCCACGTCGTGACGCCGCCGCCGCCCACGACCGCGCTCGGCGGCCTTCTGTCGCATCTCGCGCGGGCGGCCGACCCGTACCAGCCCTCGAACGTGACGTGGGCGTGGGTGCCCCCCTTGCCCGACCGGCGCGTGAAGAAGCGCGACCGCTACGAGGCTTTGGCGGCGCGCGCTCTCGGCGATCTCGAACGCTGGATTGAGTCCGCGCCGCTCGCGAGCGTTCGACCCCCCGCGGTCCCCGCGCTCGTCGCGCAAGCCCGCGCCGTGGCGGTCGCCGGCTTCGAGGGTGAGCCCGCGTAAGTCACTGCATCCACACTTCGACGCGCTCGGTCGCATCGGAATCCGCCCTTGGACTGCGATCGCCGGCAGAACGGAGCGTCGCGCCGAAGCCGCGCACGACGCCCACGCGAAGCCCGCGCGCGCGCAGCTGAGAAGCGACCGCCTCGGCACGCTCTTGCGCCACCGCGGACGCGTCGGTGCGAGCGGGGAGCGCGTCGGCGAAACCCAAGAGCAGAACGGACCGCCCAGCCAGGTCGGGGTGATCCATCATCGCCACGACACGCTGCACGTCGGCGAGGGCTCGCGCGTCGAGCCGGTCGTGGTCGTGATCGAACCGGAAATCCAACGACACGCGGCACGCGCCGCGAACCGAGTCGCGATATTCGCGCGGGCACGACGTGCACTCGGGCGGAGTCGGGTCGCACGTCGGACGCAGGTCGACGAACCCGGTCGCCTGCGCGATCCGCTGGCCTTCCGCCGATTGAGCAAAGTCGACGAAGTCGTGTGCGACCGTGGACGCGGCGAGCGGAACGTAGAGGTAGAGCCGCCGGGCCAGCGGATAGCTCTCGGTCGACACGGTCAGGCGCGACGGGACGAGGGGCGGCAAAGGTCCGTCTTTCACCATGACCGCTTTCGCGCTCCGGACGTACGGAAGCCCAATGAAACCGATGGCCCACTCGTCGGCGGCGACCGCATCCGACAGCTCCTCGCTCGATTCGTGCCGGACCGCGCGTTCGGTCAAAGCGCCCGCGCCGACGACCAGCTGCTTGAAGGTGTCGAACGTGCCGGACTTGCCGTCGCGCGCGTGCACGGCAATCGGCGCGGCGCTCCCGCCCACGTCGGACCAAGTCCGGATTTCGCCCGTGAAAATGTCGCCGATCTGCCGCTTGGTCAGCGCCGAAACGACGTTTTTGGGGTTGACGATCACCGCGATTCCATCGAGCGCGATGACGTGCTCGCTGGCGGCCGCCGTCATGTCGCCCCATCGCGCGAGCGCCGCGACTTCGTCGGGCCGAATGCGGCGCGACGCCATTCCGATGTCGCACCGGCCCGAGGCGAGGTCCGCAAACGCCGTGGCCGTTCCATGCGCGGAAATCTCGACCGCATCGATCGTGCGATCGCCGTTTCGAGCCTCGACGACGATCTCGTCGGGCGCGGTTCGCCTTCGCACGATCGCGGAGGCGCCCGTCTTGCGCTGCAGAAAGGCCTCGGCCAACGCTGGCGCGAGCTCGCTGCCGATCGTGTTCGATCCGTGGATCCGCAAGACAGAACCGGCCCCGTCGAACGTCCACGGCATCGACAGCGATACGGTCGGCAGCTCGACCGACCGCAAGCGCCACCCGACCGACAGGACGACGACCCCCATCGCAACCGCGATCGTGCCCAGAAGACCGGCCGCTCGACGCCGGGGCGCGCCGGACGGACGGGGCGCGCTGAGCGTCGACGCCGCATGCGTCGGCACCGACGGAGCCAGCGGACGCGACGGGGACGGGACCTCGACGGCCGTGGCCACGTCGACCGTCATGGCCCGCGGTGCCGGACGGTCTTGCCAAGCGGCGATGGGCTCCGACGGCACGGGCGCCGGCAACAGCGCGAGCGCATCGTACGCGGCGAGCGCGCCGGCATACCGGCGTTCCGGCAACCGGTCGACGCACCGCTCGAACCATCCGTCAAAGCCGGCAGGCAAGCGATCGGCCAGGCCAAGCTCTCGAGCGCGGTCCGAGGGCGGCACGAGCGGATCCAGAACGACCTCGCGAAGCACCGCCACGGTCGCCGCGAGCTTGGCGTTGCCGCTCCGAAAGTAGTGGTGCCCGGTCAAAACCATGAACGTGAGAAGCCCGAAGGACCACACGTCCGCCTGGGGGCCGATCGGCGCCCCGGCCATCGTCTGCTCCGGAGCCATCCACGCGGGGGTACCGACCACGACCCCGGTAGCTTCGACCGAAACGTCGGCCAGCGCCTTGGCGATCCCGAAGTCGAGCAGCTTGACGGTCAGCGGCAGCGCCGCGTGGCGCGAGCGGGTGAGGACCACGTTGCCGGGCTTGAGGTCGCGATGGACGATGCCGCGCGCATGCGCCGCCCCCAGCGCGTGGGCGATCTGGCCCAGAATCATGAGCGCCGAAGTCCACCCGAACGCTCCGCTCTCACGGATTTCGCGACCCAGCGTCACGCCGTCGAGCAGCTCCATCACGATGAAAAGTGCACCGCTCGCCTCGTCCTGACCGGCGTCCAATACCTGGGCGACATGGTCGCTCGATATCGACGCCGCCAGGCGCGCCTCGCGCACGAACCGCGCCCGGAGCGTCGCGTCCGCAGCGAATCGTCCGTGCATCACCTTGAGCGCGCGGCGGGCGGCCGTGGCGACTTGCTCGACCTCGTAGACCACGCCCATCCCGCCCTCGGCGAGCGGCCGCACGATGCGATAGGCGCCCGCGACCAGCGTCCCAGGCACGAGTCCTCTGCCCTCGATCGTCTCCACCCAACCTCCGCCCCAAGTGGGATCGCACAATGCACGACCGCGCATGTCATTTCGGTTTCATCGCGCCGACGAAACGCAAAACTCGCGGCGCCGCCACACCGACGCCACGGAAATATCTTGCGAGACTGGCTGCGCCCCCGACCACCCGACCGCGACTACGCGCCGTTCGGGCCGGCCGGCGGTCGCACGCTCGTCGCTTTGGGCGGCGGCGGCGGCTCGGGCGGACGCGCTGCAGCCTCGGGCTGCGTCGGATTGGCGCCTATTTCGAGGCTGCATTCACCGAAGACGAGCTGCATCTTGCCGTCCTGCGACGACAACTTCACTTCGAGCGACTTGGCTCGGACAATCGTGTTGTCTTTCACGGTCCCGGAGAGCTGCACGATGTTGGCGTCGAACTCGCCCGCGATCTCGCCTTGCGATCGAATTTCGCCCACCTTCACGCGCCCGTGCACCGCCCCCGTGGAGCTCACGAAGAGAGAGGGTGCCGTCAGATCGCCTTCGATACGCCCTTTCACTTCGACCGGACATTTCGAGGACAGCGACCCTTTGAACTGAGTCCCTTCTTCCACCGTGGTCTTCCGATCGCTTGTCGGATCCGTCATCGCGGCCTCCCGCTGTTCGTGTGTCTTTCCGTCTTGAATGGCTGAATTTTAACGCGGAGCACGCAGCCGGGCTCGAAGCCAAACCGGGTCAAGCCGGCCGGTTGTTCCACCGCGCCCACCAGCGAGCCCCCGGCGGTGACGACCAGCTGCGTCGCCCCCGCGATGCCCGGACTCTCCTGCTCGACGAACTTGCCGTGAATCGTGACGCGGCCCGGCCCCATGATCTGGCAGCCGGAAAGGACGCCGCCTTTGCCGACGACGAGCTCGGTCGCCTCGCCGAGCGCGATGGTGCAGTGCTCGAACAAGCTCTCAATCTCGACCGAAGCCCCTGCGTCGAACTCGAGGTGCGCGTTGCGCAAGATGTCGCCTCGCCCGAAGAAACGCTTGTTGGCGGGGCCCACCGACGACACGACCACACGGCCGGAGAGCAGAGCGAAGATGGCGTCGCCCGTGACTTTGCCCGTGCCGGATGCGTCGACGCTGTCGTCGAGGTAGTCGGCGCGAACGCCGGAGACCGGCTCGCCCGTGCCCACCAAGCCATGGACGTGCGCTCCGGTCAGGATCGCCCCGTCGAGGCGCGCACCCTCGAGCTTTGCCCGCCGCAAGTCCGCACCCGTCAGGTCGGCTCGGGTGAGAATCGCCCCGTCGAGCTGCGCCTCGCGAAGCTGCGCGCGGGCGAGACTCGCCTCCTCGAGGGTGGCGCCCGACAGGTCGGCGCTCGTGAGGTCGGCGTCGTCGAGCTTCGCCGTCGTCATGTCGGTCTCGCTCAACCCGGCGTGCGCCAGCTGCGCGCCCACCAGGCGAGCACCGCCGAGCATCGCCGACTCGAGCTGGGCGTGCGTCAGTCGGGCGCCCGACAGGTCCGCTCCCTGAAGGTTCGCTCCCTCGAGGTTCGCGCGGCTCAAGTTCGCTCCGTTGAGCTTCGCGCCTTGCAGGTTGGCCCCTTCGAGATCGGCGCTCTCGAGATTCGCTTCGCGCAGATCGGCGCCGGCCAGGAAGGCCTCGCGCAAGCTCGCGTTCTTGAAGAGCGCCCGGGCGAGCCGGGCCCCTTCGAGGTTCGCGCCATCGAGGTCGCAACGGCGGAAACTGGCGCCTTCGAGCAAGGCCCGCGACAAGACGAGGCCACGCAGATCGGCGCGCTCGACCTTCTCGCCAATCTTGAGTTTCTTGAGAACGACGTCGGCGGTCAGTTCGGGCATGGCTCACTCCACGTTGCGTTGCGCTGTCGTGTTCGCCTCATGGCTGCACGGCGTATTTGTCGGACGCTTCTTCGAGAAACGACTCGAGATCGTCGAGCTTGGCTTCGAACGGCAGGCGCTCGATGCGCGCGAGCCGATCGACTTCGCCCAGACGCGCGAGCCCCACCTGGATGTCGAGCAGCGTCTGGGCGCGCGCCTTGCGGATCTGGCGCTTTCGGTCGGACGCGTCGGAGGACCACGCCTGCGCCAGACGCTCGTACTCGTCGTGTTCGCGCCGCAGCCGCGCCGTCAGCTCGGCGATCCGATCGCGTTCGCGCCCGCGTGTCGCGTCCGGAACCGTGGCCTGGACTTGGTCTCTGTGCGCACGAAACCGATCGACGATTCGCTGCGCGAGCGATGCATCCATGCCCGTCGTGGCGACGATGTCCGCCGGCGTCGCCAGAAACATCGCTTCGAGCGTCGACAGCCCCGCCGCGACCATCTTGTCGATGGTGATCTTCTTGACGCCGGGGACCTGGAGCAAGAGCGACTGCAAAATGACCGATTCGCGCTGCGTCCGGTCGAGTTCGAGCGCGAACGCCTGCGGCATCACGCGACTGAGGTTCTCGTAGCGGGCGAGCAGTCGTTCGCGCCGCTCGCCGGACACGGTCCGCGCCGGGTCGGACTGAACCGAGCCGAGCGCGTCGCTGAAGCGATCGAGGGCCAGTCGAACTTCGCCGAGGTCGAGCGTGTCGGCCGCGCGGGCAAGCGACCGCAACGCCGGCTCGCAGATCGCGACCCAGTCGACCGTGGCATCGCCCCACCGCACGTCCATCATGAAATCTCGCACAGGGCGGACGTGGTTGGCGGCGAGCTCCGCGAAGAGCGATCGCACCTCCGACAGATCGGTCGGGGCCATCCCGGGCACCGGGGCGGAAGCCGAAGATTGCTCGAGCAAGTCCAAGCGAGCCTCGACGTCCTCGGTGCTGAGCAGACGCTCGAACGTGTCCGCGATGGACTCGCGCGCGCCGTTGGGTTTGGACGACGACTCGGGTGGATCGTCGCGGGTCGACGGGGGCGTAACGGCCGACGCCGTGGAGGCGCCGCCCGCCGGTTCCGGCAAGGGCTTGGGCGCGGGATCGGCAGGGGCGACGCGCGGAGAGTCCGCCGTCGAACTCCGAGCCGGCTCCGCCACCGGCGCCCGCGCGGGCCCAGGGGCGACCGCCGCCCGCGCAGTCTCCAACGCCCCCGCTGCCGCCCCCGGCAGTCCGGCGGTCGGGACCCGCTGCGGCTCCAAAGCGGCCGGCCGGGCCGCTTCTTGGGGCCGCGGATTCTTGGGGCCGCGGATCCGCGGGGAAGCCTTTGGGCGGTTCCGCCGAAGACGGTGCCGGTTGAGGCTTCGATCCGGCCGGCGACGGGACCGGAGGGGGGCCGATGACGATCGGAGGCATGGGCGGACGCGAGCGTTGCGCCGGATTGCCGCCTACGTCAATCACGCGCGTCACGACCACAGCGGGCGAAGCCGCCGGCGGCGGGGGTGCCACTGCCGGTTTGGAGGAGGTGGATCCCGGAGGCGGACCGGGCGGCGACGCTGGAGGCCGCGCCGGAGGCACCCCTCGCGTCGAACCGGGCTTTCCCGAACTCGCGTCCGGACGCCCGGGCGGGGGAGCGGGAGGCTTCGCTTCCTGCGTGACCGAGCTCGGTCGTTCCGCGGGGGGGGCACGGCCGTCGTTCGGTGGTCGTCTCATCGTTGGCCCCTCGTCGCCGGCGCTCGACGGCGTCGTCGTCGATGAATCAGTCTCCGTCTTCGTGGTCTTCGTGGCGGGGGCGAAGAGCTTGGAGAGAAGGCTCATCGCGAACGCTCAGATATAGACGATCGCCAAAGTCACAGATCCGGTAACCGTCGAGCCACGATGTCGATCGCGGCTACATCGCCTGCGACGTGGTGGCACCGGCGCGCGCACCCGCCCGCCGAGCCCTCACGGACTTCCTGTCGTGCTGAAACTGGTCAGTGCCGTCTGCACCACCAGACCAGGCGCATTCGGGTCGTCGTTCGAGTCGTAGATGAGCGACGGAAATGTGCACTCGTTGGGCGCGTCATAAAACGCCCACGCCGTCCACGACATCCTGTGCGAAGGGGGGGAATTGGACTGCAGCCCCATGTACGCGATGAGGTTCGTATCGAACGTCTTGTCGCAATCGGTGGCGGCGGGAGGCGACGACTGGGTTTGCGACGCGCTCATGTTGCCGAACTCGGTCGCCATGACCGGGTAGGTGGCCGTAAGGAAACCGAAGGAAGTGTTCCAGCCGTCGGGCGCGGCGTCGCCTTTGTCCTGATAGGGGTGGGTATTGTAAATGATGTTCGTCCCCTGGACAGCGTGGGTCGGAACCCCCGTCAAGTCGTAGGCCCAATTGAGACCGCCGATGATCACGGGGTTGTTTGCTTTCGCGGTGTTCCGAACGGTGTTGTAAAGCGTCTGCATTCCAACGACCGTGTATCCGCTCGAAGTCCCTCCCGAGAGCCATGTGGTCCAATCGCTCTCGACAGGCTGGTAGCTGCCGATTTTCGGCTCATTGTAGAGCTCGAAGAGGACATACGGGACGTTCGCGTACTTGGTCGCGACCTGTTGCCAGAACGTGACCGAGTGGGAGTCGGCCATGTCTTGCGCGCAGTTGCTGCTGGCGGTCAGGCACTGCTGGCCGACCGAGTAGCTGCCTTGGTCCGACCCATGCAAATCGAGGATGATGTCCATGCCGGCGCCCTGCGCCCATTGCACCTGATCGTCGACCCGGCCTTCGTACGTCGGGTCGTAGCTCGGGTTGGATGGGTCGTTGAGCCAGCAGTCCTGGTTGAGCGGAAGGCGCACGACGTTCGCGCCCCACTGATTCATCACCGTGTAGTCGAGTTGCTGGATGTTGCCGACGCAGGAGAACTCGAGCGAAGGTCGAACCAAGCCGCGCAAGAAGTGCTCGTGGCCGTTCTTGTCGAGGATCATGTTCCCGCTCGTCGTGTACGGCCCCACGAGACCCGCCGTCGACCCCGTGGTCGCCGTGGACGAGCTGGCGGACGAGCCGGGGCTGGAACCGCCCGTCGACGAGCTACTCGATGAAGCCCGGCTGGATGACCCGGTACCGGCACCGCTCGTGCTGGAGTTGCTGGAAGTACTTGTAGGGTGACCGGGGGAGTCGGGACTCGCGCTGCTGCAGCCCGAGGCAACACTGCCCAACCCCGAGGCCAAGAGCACGGTCCGTAGGATAAGTTTCCGACAATTCATTCTATTTTCTCCCAGATCCAGTGGCGTGATCGGCACCTGTGCCGCCGGAAGCGAACCAAACTCGCGGGTCCCGGCGGCTTCGAATCGAAGCCTGACCGTGTCCCGCCTCGCCTGCGCTTTAGCATTCCGGCCTAAAGCGCTCGTCGGCGGCTCTGCCGGGCCTTGACCGGCAACGCGATGCACGAGCGATGGGGCTCCCTACGGGGGCGACGCCGCATGGAGCCTTGAGAACGCTCGAAGTTCGTGAAGGACACGACATCGCTTGCGGTATAGTATGCGCGGCCGCTCGGCGACGACGAGCACAATCTTCGTCGGATAGCCGCCGACACCTAACCTACGACTGACTCGAGAACGGATTGAGGTGCGCTCGTGAAGAATAAGACGTTTCGCTTCGGTATGTCGCTCGTCACCGTCACGAGCCTCGCATCCGCCTGGGCCTGTTTTGGCAGCGGCAACAGTACCCCAACCGGCACAGGGACTGGAACGGGTACGGGGCAAAATACGGGGGAACGGGCGGCACGAGCACGAGCACGGGCGGAAGCTCGAGTGGGAGCTCGGACGCGGGTGCGGTCGCGTGTGTGAGCTCGACCGCGACCGGTTTCACGGCGGGCCCCATCCTCGACGACATGACCAACAACGAGTCCGAAACGGGCGGCTCTTGGTATACCTACTCGTCGCGAAGCGTGCCGAACTCCGAGCCGCCGATTCTGACGAACGATGCCGGAACGCTGACTCCGCCGGAGGGACAAAACTTTCCCTTTGCCTCGTTTGGAATCACGAACCCAGCGGTCCCGGCGCTTCCGGCCAGCGTGGGCATGGGCGACGAGGTCGCGCCGGGCTACCGCGAGTTCAGCGGCAACGGCATCCCCGAATGGGGGGCCGGTTTCGGGATGGATTTCACGAGCTACCCGCCCGACGGCAGTGCGGTGGCCTTCAACTCGTGCCCGCCCGTCGCCGGGCTACCGGACGGCGCGATGCTCTTCAACACCACCCCGACTCTGACGAACACGGGAATTCCCCAGCCTTTCGATGCGAGCGCATACGCCGGGTTCTCCTTCTGGGCGATCTCGCTCACGGGCAAAAGCATCAAGCTTTATGTCCAAGTCGACGACGCATCCACGGCCCCGTGGGGCAATTCGGTTCCGGTTAGCGCCACGCCCACGTCGCCGCTACGTTGTGACGTTTGCAAGAGCTCGGGCACCTGCTCGGCATCGACGACGGAAGCGGGGACCAAGGACTGCCCCTGCTCGGACAGCTTCCGGTACGAAGTCGAGTTCGACACCTGCTGGAAGCAGATCTACGTCAAGTTTTCCGATCTCGCCGTCCAAGACTGGTCGGGCGAAGGCGTCTTGACCTTCGATCCTGCGCATATCTACAACATTCACTTTCAGGATACGATTAGTGCGGGTACCACTCCGGCGTTCGACGTCGCCGTGGCGTATCTGCAATGGGCTGCTCAGTGACGGTGCAGGGCGCACAGACCGCCAGGTCCAAGGTTGGGTGATCCCCACGGGGAGACGCCGCAGTCGGCCTCCCCCGCCCTCGTCTCCGTCCGTCGCAGGACCGACTGCGACCCGTCCGCTGGACTTGGGCAGCGCGTCGACGCTTAGGATTTCGTGAACCGGTGTGAGGGCGGTTGCGCGCCCGAACGTTCGCCTCGCATGACGAACCGGCGACGGCGGCCGGGGTATGCTACGTGCGATCATGCGCGCCGGCCGAACCAAGACGACCAGCTTCTCTCTCGATGAGGCGACGCTCAAGAACCTGAAGGCGCTCGCCGCGCGACGCCACAAGGGCAATGTGTCGGCGCTGCTTGCGGAAATCGCCACCCGCGAGACGAATTTCGCTGCCGCGGAATCGTTCTTCGAACAATGCGGTGCGCCGCCGTTGACCGACAAGGCGATCGGGCGGATCGAAGCCGAATGGCGCGGCGAGGCACCGGCGAAGAAGAAGCGACGGCGCGCGGCGTGACGTTCACGTTCGATACGGGAATGCTCGTGGCGCTCGAACGGCGCAAGCGGCGGGCCCTCGATCGCCGCGCCTCGCCGAGCGCCTCGCCTGTCTGCGGGCGTACCTGCACCACCGTGCCGGGCCGCGTTCTCCGCTGTTTCCGGCGCACTGTTGTCAGCCAGGTGGAGCGACGGGCGGAAAAGTTGCTCCGCCATCGCCACATCGGTGAGCAACGCCAGCTCCGTCCGACCGACGGCGTTCAGCGCCTCATCTGGCTCGACGGCGAAGCGCTGTGCGTAACGCCGGAGTTGCACGCCGCACTCAGCCGGCAAGCCGGGAATACGGCGAGCACCACACTGCCGAACACCGGCAGTCGCTCGGCACCGGCGCTGGCGACGCTGTCCGGCCCCTTTCAGGCGACCCTGGTGCGGCCGCCGCGCCGCTGGCCGCTGCGCTGGTTCTGGAACTGGCTGCGCGGAAAACATCTGATGTCGCGCGAGTTGCATCAGGCCGGTCTGCTGTTCCGCCTCCAGCGCTACGGCGTCGGCGACGCCGCGCCTGCTCGCCTTTGGCCAGAAGCATTTTCCGCCGCGGCGAACGGAGTCGTTCCTGCTGACCGAAACGCCGCCGAACACGTTCGGCTTCGCGGACTGGCTGAGTTCCGGCACCGAACAACCGCTGTGGTCGGCCCAGCGCAAGCAGCGCGGCCGACTGATCCGTGAGGCGGCCCGCGTGGTCCGGCGCATGCACGAGGCACGCTGCTACCACCTCGCGGATGCGGCCCTGCAAGTGCAGGAGCGTCCGCGAACCAGGCGCCCGGCGTGGTGCTGGGCAGCGTGGACGACCTCAACCGCGGCGGCGGCCGAGCCAGCGGCGGACGTTCGCGGACCTGGCCCACCTGCTGCGTCGCTGCCGCGGCGGTCTTCAGCCGCGCGACGTGCTGCGCTTTCTGCTCGCGTATTTCGGTGAGCCAGGCTCCCGCCGCCACGCGGTCCTGGCCGGCGGTGGTTCCTGCGGCCGCCGGCCCCGTTCCTCGCTCGCCTCGTCCAGTGGTTTTTCCCGCCCCGGCACATCGGGAGGAACGCCGGATGAGCATCGTTCTGGCAGCGCCTGACGCGCGGCACCCGCCGGCTGCGTGAACGGCCGGACTGGGGCAACTTCGCCGGGACCGACTGGCCCGGACACCATCATGGACGTGGCCGTCACCGATCGCTTCCACGCCAAGCAGGGCCGCTCCACGGGCCGCTGGATCGTGGAAGGAGGGCCGGCGTCTGGGGTCTATCTGAAGCGCCATTATCGCCTGCCGTGGTGGCAGCGGCTGGCTGGCGACGCTCTGGCCGGGCCGCGGCTGGTCGCCGGCCTTGCAGGAATGGCACCATCTGGAACGGGCGCGACGCTGGGCCTGCCGGTGCCGGACGGCGGCGGCTGCCGCCGAGTACATCGGACCGTGGGGCCGTTTGCAGAGCTTCCTGGCCGTCGAGGAACTGGCCGGCATGCTGCCGCTGCACGAGGCCATCCCCGCCGCTGCCGAAGCCCTCGATCCTGCCACTTTCGCTGCTGGAAACGCACGCTGATCGCTGAAATGGCCCGCCTGGTCCGCGACCTGCACGGCCGGCACTGGTTCCACAAGGATCTGTACCTCTGCCACTTCTACATTGCCGGCGAGGACACCGCGCACGCTCCGCCGACTGGCGCGGCCGAATCCACCTGATCGACCTGCATCGCCTGGGCCATCATCCCTGGACCTGGCCGCTGTGGCAGGCGAAGGACGTGGCCCAGTTGCTGTATTCCTCCCATGTCGTCGGCGTCGAGGCCCGTGACCGGCTGCGCTTCTGGCGTGCCTACCTCGGACCTCGGCGGCGAACGTGGCTGGGCCAACTCCTTCGCTGGTGCATCACGTTCAAATGGCGGTTGTACCAGCGGCACAACGCGAAACGACGACCCGGGCGGCCGCGCATGCCGTCGCGTCCACCGTGCGACCGGCGGCGCCTCTCCCCGCGCTAGGTACGAGAATCCCTCATGAACATCGCGTTCTGTTACGAGAGCGTGTTACCGGCCCGCGGCGGCTGTGAAACCTATATCGCCGATCTGGCGCGCCGCCTCGTCGCCGACGAGCACGAGGTGCATCTGTACGCCTGCCGCTGGGACGCCGACGCCCTGCCCGCGGCCTGCACTATCATGCGCTGACGGTGCCGCGCGGGCCGCGATTTCTGCGGCCGTGGCGCTTCGGTGCCGCCTGTCTGCGCGGCCCTGCATGAGGCCGACCACGATGTTTCGGTGGGCTTCGACAAGACCTGGGGCCAGGACGTGCTCTATCCGCAGGGTGGCCTGCATGCGGCGTCGGCGGAGCACAACCTGCTGAAGTATCGCCGTCGCTGGATGCGCTGCTGGCGCGGACGGTCAAGGCACTGGACCTGGCCCACTGGTCGTTTTCACTGCTGGAACGGCGGCAATACCTGGGCAGTCGGCGGCCGCTGGTGGTGGTCAACAGCCAGATGGTGCGGCACCACTTCCAGCACTATTACGACTTCAGCCGCGAGGATCTGCGCGTCATTCCCAGTTCGATCGACCCGGCCCGCTTCGCCGAGCCGGACCGTCTGCGTCAGCGTCTGGAATGGCGCCAGCAGCGGGACATCGGCCCGGAGGAAACGGTCGCCCTGTTCGTGGCCATGAACTATCGCCTCAAGGGACTGGCGCCCCTGCTGAATTCCGTGGCGGCCGCATGGCCGACCGCGAGCGTTTCCATCTGCTGGTGGCCGGGCAACCCGCGGACGGCGCCCTACGAACGCTGGCCCGGCGGCTGGGCATCGCGGAGACGGTGCATTTCCTCGGCCCGCAGCGCGACGTGCAGCACGTGCTACTTCGCGGCCGACTTCCTGGTGCATCCGACCTTTTACGATCCGTGCTCGCTGGTGGTGCTAGAGGCGCTGGCGTGCGGTCTGCCGGTCATCACCAGCCGCTGCAACGGCGCCAGCGAACTGCATGGGAACACCGCCGGCTGGTCTGGTGATCGTCGATCCGCACGATCATCAGCACCTGGCGTGGTGCATGGACCAGACTGCCGATCCGGCCGCCGCGCACGGCCTGCGCTCAGGCAGCGCGGCGGACGGCGGCGCAGTGGACTTTCGAGGAGCACTATCGGCAGTTGCTGCACGTCTTCACCGAAGCCGCGGCACGGAAGCGAGCGGCGTAAATGGGCGGCTCCGGCTCCTGGCAGTTGTTGGCGAGCCGGGAGTGACTCTGTTCTCTTTCAAGGGTTTTTGGCAGACGCAGTTTGCCGCCTCCTTGTACGGCACCCGTCTCGAACCAGGGCGTTGGCGAGCACGGGGATTTTCCGGGCCACGGCGATGAGGGCCACCCGCGAGGCCTTTCCGCCTGACGTCCGGGCCTTAGAGCTACCGGACAAAACTCACCAGCCCGGAGCGCAAGCGATGGGTAACTGCTTCCCTCGCTTGCGCTTCGGGCTGGTGTTCTGGTGTGTTCCCAAGGTTTTGTCCGCTAGCTCTTAGTTGATTTCACTGGCCTGTCGAGACCGTCAGACCGGAGGCGAATCCTGGCTCCGCGCAGCATCAGCGCGCCACGCATTCTCCGCCGCGTTTCGCGTTCGCAGCGCCGACTGGAACAACAGCAACTCCCCGATGTTTTCGAGCGTCACCAGCCCATGGAGCCGGCCGTCGGACACCACTGGCACCGTCGGCGAGCGTTCGTCCGCCAACCGCCTCAGCAACTCCTCCACCGGCTCATCGGGAGTGGTCGTCACGAACTGCTGCTGCATGACCGCGCTCACAGGCGTCGTCGGCCCCTTTTCGGACAGGGCGGCGATCAGAGACCTGGCGCGGCAGCATGCCGATGACCTGCCCCTCTCTTACCACAGGGAAATCGTGCTGGAAACCCGCAAGGACGTGCTCCACGGCCCGCGCCAGCGAATCGTCCGGCGCCAACGTCTCGAAATGGGTAATCATGGCGGCGCTCACCTTCACCCCGGCGAGGGCCGACCGCTGCTCGACCATGCTCCCTTCCTGGGCCGCGCCGAGCCACACGAACAGAGCAATGAAGACCAGAAACGGGTTATGGCCGATGAGCCCCAGGAGGCCGAAAAGGAATGCCATCGCCTGACCAATGCCGGCGGCGATCTGGGTCGCCTGCACGTAGTCCATGCGCATGGCCAGCAAGGCGCGCAACACCCGGCCCCCATCCATCGGGAAGGCTGGCAGCATGTTGAACGCGACCAGAACGACGTTCACCCACATCAGCCGATTCAGGAAATCGCCACTGAGCAGTTCATCGCCGTGCAACTCTTGCACATCCGATATGGCGGCCAGGACAAGGAAGAGCCCGACAGCGAGCACAACATTGACGGCCGGCCCTGCCAGGGCGACGACGAGTTCTTGCCGTGGGTCCGTCGGCATGCGCTCGAGCCGAGCCAGGCCGCCGATTGGCAAGAGCGTGATGTCGCGTGTCTGGATGCCGTAACGTCGTGCGGCCAGGGCGTGGCCCAACTCATGCAAGACGATGATGCCGAACAGCAACAGGACGAACGCCACCTCGCCCAGGGCTTCACCGAGGTTCCCGTGATGGGCGAACGCGGCGAACAGTACCCAGCCGATCAGGAGGAGGAAGGTGGCATGAACGTACACGTCGATGCCGGCCAGCCGACCGAGCTTCCAGGACCATTTCATGACGTGGCTCCCTTCCGGTTGTCCTTCTGTCATTCTACGGCTGAAGCTGGCCATGTACTGGGCCAGACCGCCGACCCATTGGCCAGCTCGCGGACTGCCCAGACACCTCTTTTTCCCCGTGAGCCATCCGACAGGAGACATCCGGTGTGCGGTTCCACCCGGCACCGTTAGCCACTCTTCGTGGGGGGCAGGCTGGCCTCCGGGCAGGGACCAGGGGCGGGAAATGTGTAAGACCTGAGACAATAATGGCTTGCGGCACTCCACCTGATTTCCGCCGCCATGTGGCATGAGCAGTGTACTGGCAGGTCGGAAGTTCCGCGACTCTGGGCACGACCACCACGTTCGCTGGAAATATCCTCGTCGTCGACGAGCATTACCCTGGATACCGCGGCAACCATTTCGTGCGGCAGGGCCCTGGCGGGAATGGGGCCGTGACGCTGGATAGCAACACCATCGACCCACCGGCCCCCGTGGCTTCCCCCCTCTTCGCGGTCAGGACGGGGCCGGGAACGTGCGCCCAGGTCAACGTCTACAACGCCCAGACCGGAGTCCTGGAGGCCGTGCTCAATCCCTTCACCCCGAACTTCACCGGCGGAGTGCGAGTGGCCACGGGCGACGTGAACGGCGACGGCTTCACCGATATCATCGTCGGGGCCGGGCCCGGCGGCGGTCCGCAGGTCGAAGTCTACGACGGCCAGACCTTCCCGCTCATTCGCAGTTTCGACGCCTTTGCGCCGAGCTTCTCCGGCGGCGTGTACGTGGAGGCCGGCGATCTCCTTGGCAACGGCTATGCCGACATCATCGTCGGCGCCGACGCGGGCGGCGGTCCGCAGGTGACGGTCCTCGACGGCACCAGCGGCGAATTGGAGGCGAGTTTCGACGCGTTCGCGGCGTCGTTCACGGGAGGCGTGCGCGTTAGCCTGTCGGGAAGCACGTCCCTCGGGCACCCGGCCGTCCTGGTCGGGACCGGACCAGGAGGCGGCCCGGTGGCCGCAACCTTCGACGACGCGACGCTGGCCCTGCTGTCCTCCTTCTACGCCTTCGACCCCGCCTACAGCGGCGGGGTCTTCGTCGGTTGAGCAGGCAAGAAGGGTCGGGGTTAGTAACGGAACTGCAGGCCGAGGTTGATGCCCTGGGCCCAGAAGTCCGTGTCCCGGAAGGTAAACTGCGGCCGCAAGGGCCCGCTGGTCGGCACCAAACTCGTTGGGATGCGCGGTGGAGTTCACTCCGAGGTCGATCTGGTCGCCGGGCGACGACGTCGCTCCAGTAGAGAAGAGTGTAGCCGACCAGGATGCGCAGGTAGTTCGTGACCTGATAGCCGACATTGACACCCACTTCCGGGACGACGGAGAACTGGTCACGCGAATAGTGGCCGATGTTGGTCGGCAGAGCGAGCAAGCCCCCCCGGAGAACGATGGCTGGCCCCCCGGGCGGCGTGATCGTCGTGGAGCCGTTGATATCGACCGTCTGGTGCGTGTCCCCGAGGGCGACTTTGCCCGTGACATCGACGAACAGGCGCCCTTGCCACCTCGGCCCGGGCTCCGAGTTGGCCGCCATGGAACTGGTTGCGCGTGTCGAACTGGTCGAAGGTACGGATGCTATCACCAGGGAAGACCGGCGCACCCGGAAGGACCTGGATGTTTTCAGTGATGCCCAGTCCCTCGCGTAGATCCAGGTAACAGACGCCGCTTATCAAGTCCACCCGGTAACCCAGGGCCGGCTGACAGCAGTCACAAGCATTGGGGCAACTACAGCACAGGTTGTAAAGCAGGTTCGCCTCACCTCCCGAAGCTGGCTGGGGGAATGGACGCTGACGGACCCGGCCGACAAGTTGGCCACTCCTCGTGGTGCGAGTCTCGCCAGCGGGCAGGCACCAGGGTGGCATACCGTATGCCTTGATAGAAGTAAGGCGTGTATCATTCCACATGCTTCCCTGTCATGCGGCATGGGAAGTGCGAGGACATAGTCGCAATAGAGTTAGGCTCTCCGTTTCCATGCAGCTTGTAAGGCAACCAAGCTCTGGAAAGGGGTTGATCGCAAGGAAAGCCGATGCTGACGGTCAGCACGTCATTCCTTACGAGTCACCCCCTACCGTTATATGGAGGACTGGCCATGTTACGTTTAGCGGTCGTGTTCCTGGTCGTCGCCCTGATCGCTGCTTTCCTCGGCTTCGGAGGAGTGGCGGCCTTGTCGTGGGAAGGGGCGAAGATCGTCTTCGTGATCTTCCTGATTCTTGCGGTTCTGTCCTTCCTGGGAGCCGGGTTCGGAGGAGGGGATCTCTCTGAGGGGACTAACAGGAGACGGCCTTTCCCCAGCACTCCAGAGCCACTGTAGGGAAAGACAGCGTTTTGGCCGTCGGCGGGGAAGGGTGGTGCGCTGACGCACCTTCCTTCCTGTCTGAGTTCGACTTCTCCCGATTATGATAAGAGCGTTCAGAGAAAAAGAGCCGCCGGGCCGTCCCGGCGGGCAGACGACGGAGATAAACCCCGCCGCTCCTTCCTGCTTTCCGTACGCTCGAAGCGAGATCTTTTTCGCCTTGTCAGGTGGCCCAAGGATACAAAGGAACGCACTCATGCACACACACTACTAAGCGAGCGACTCTCGCACAGTCGAGTCCGACTGGACCCGACTCCAACCCACACCCCCATCGCCTCCGGCGACAGGCCACAAGGGAACGTCGGTTTCGGACGAGGACATTCGGCTTTGTGCCTATCAGAAATGGGAGGCCGCTGGACATCCGACCGGGGACGGCGTCCAGTTCTGGCTGGAAGCGGAGCAAGAGCTGGTCGGAAGGTACGAATGAGCAAGTTCGTCCAGGGAGGACGGCTGGCACGAGCATCGGGAGCAGGAAACGCGGGAAGCCGAGAAGGTGGTCAAGAAGTGCAATGTAAAAGTGGACAGCCACTACAGGGACAACAACAGGACGTTCCAGAGCCACGGGGAACGGGGCCATCGACACGGCAGCAGTGGCTGAGCAGGCGGTCTGAGGATCGCCTGATTCGACAGCACCAGCACACCCTCGCCGAACCTGCTATCTCTTGCGCAATACTACGATCCCGACGGAGCGCCAAAGCAGCTCTGCTCGACCGTGGAGGACAACCAGTTAGCGGCGACGATCCGCGTCTTCCAGGGCGAGAGCCCGATTGCCGAGAGCCCAGGTAATCGGCTGCCAGCCTCCCTCGGCCCAGTCAGCGTCGTTGGTCAGCACCTTTTCGGGCAGCGGCGACAGCGAGTAGCGTGGGGTGTGAACCCCAGGCGGAATTGCTTGGGGATACCGTCTCACGCCTGGGGTTCGACACCCCAGGCAATTTTTCTGTCGCCCCTTCTGGCGCTTGTGGAACAGACTCTCATACATGCACCCGATGATGCGGTCCCCTCTTTTTGGGAGGGCGAGGCTCCTGCCGAGCCGCGAGGTCGCAAAGCTCGGCAGGAGCCTCGCCCTCCCGAATGCGACACCTGCACCGGGTTTGTGTATCAGGATCGCATTTCCTTGGAACTCAATGCGTTGAGGGAGGGCGACCGCGGTCAAGCCCAGACCAGAAGTCTGGTTCACCATCTGGTAATCCGGCTCGCCCAAATTCGGAGGGACATCCGCGGCGCTGCCCCGAATTGACAGCGCCTCCCGCTTTTGCTATACACGACCCCGCTTCTGCGAGCGGCCCGCCTCGGTGCGGCGGATACCTCGCTTCTCCCCTGAGTCCGCTCCGCGACGACTGATCCGTCTCTTTCTCATTCGTGAAGTGAGGCCATTGTCATGCTCACCACTCCGTCGTGCGGGAAGCTTTCCACCCTGGAGTCCCCCGAGGCCACACCGCAGGCCCTGGCCGAAGCCATGTGCAACGGACTGGAGCACCGTTGGCTCACCCCCGAACCGCCGGCTTGCCAGGATTTCCCCGCCGGCATTCGCAAGGACACCCGTCGCAAACTTCTCCACTGCGGCGACCTGCTCAACCATCCGCCGACCGTGAAACCCGGCCGGTTTGCCCCGATCGTCCGCCTTCTCCGCGGCGCCCTCCGCGTCCTGCTGCGGCCCTGGCTGGAAATGCAGACCCGCTGCAACGCGCATTCTGATCGAGGCCCTGGAAGCACTGCATCTCGCCTCGTATCTCGCGCTTCGCGGCCCTCGACAAACAGCTTGAGGAAGCTGCCGTGTCCTCTATGACCTGTCTGATGAAAACCGACCCGCAGGAGTATCCCTCGGTCGCCGAACCGCCGGCGGCCGGCTCCACCGACGAGGTCCTCAATCGGGAACTCGGCGGCAACGGCAAGCTGGCCCAGGCTGGCCTGTGGTTCAATCCGCCGGTCGTCGTGCGCTTCGAGAACAGCAAGGCCGTGCCCGTCGGCGTCTCGGAACGCATCCTCGAGCATATGTTCATCCACACCGCTTGCCCAAGCCGCCGGGCGTCCTCGACCTGGGCCTCGCCGAGAGCACCAGCTCCCTCGAAATGGCCTGCTTCGGCTACGATGTCGTCGCCGTGGACCTGCGCAACTTGCCGCTGGAGCATCCGTCGTTGCAGGTGTTGCGGGGCGACATTTCGCACCTGCCCTTCGAGGACGCCAGCTTCGACGTGGTCGTCAGCCTGTCCACCATCGAGCACGTCGGGCTCGACTGGTACGGAACGACGCCGCACCACGGCGATGACTTTGACGTGGTCGCCGAGGTGATCGGTCTGCGCGGCCGGGCGGCCTCTTCCTGCTGACGGTGCCGTATGGCCGATCGGCGGTGACGCCGTTGCAGCGCATCTATGACCAGTCTCGCCTTGACGAGCTGCTGCGGCCGTTCGAGCGCGTGGAGCGCCTACGGCGTGCGCGACGGCAGCGCCCGGCTCGTTCACGACGGACGCCAGCCGGGCCGAGAAGTGGACTCGAAGCTGCGTCGTGCGCCGTGGCATTGCTCGTCGTGAGGAAACCCTGATGTATCTGCTGATCGATGGGCAGCCGTTGCAG